>NZ_CABPSK010000012.1 GCF_902459645.1 Pandoraea pneumonica | reverse complement strand
GGAAATGGCAAAGGAAAAATTCGAGCGGACTAAGCCGCACGTGAACGTCGGCACCATTGGTCACGTTGACCATGGCAAGACCACCCTGACGGCCGCTATCGCAACGGTTCTGTCGTCGAAGTTCGGCGGCCAGGCTAAGAAGTACGACGAAATCGACGCAGCGCCGGAAGAAAAGGCACGCGGTATTACGATTAACACCGCGCACATCGAGTACGAAACGGCTAACCGCCACTACGCACACGTTGACTGCCCGGGCCACGCCGACTACGTCAAGAACATGATTACCGGTGCTGCGCAGATGGACGGCGCAATTCTGGTTTGCTCGGCCGCAGACGGTCCGATGCCGCAAACGCGTGAGCACATCCTGTTGGCCCGCCAAGTTGGCGTGCCGTACATCATCGTGTTCCTGAACAAGTGCGACATGGTGGACGACGCCGAGCTGCTCGAGCTGGTGGAAATGGAAGTTCGCGAACTTCTGTCGAAGTACGAATTCCCGGGCGACGATCTGCCGATCATCAAGGGTTCGGCCAAGCTGGCGCTGGAAGGCGACAAGGGCGAACTGGGTGAAGCCGCGATCATGGCTCTGGCCGAAGCGCTGGACACGTACATCCCGACGCCGGAGCGCGCCATCGA
>NZ_CABPSK010000011.1 GCF_902459645.1 Pandoraea pneumonica | reverse complement strand
CGTGTGAAAGTAGGTAATCGTCAGGCTCCCCTAAAGACCCCTTGCTACCAAAGTAGCAAGGGGTTTTTGCTTTGCGCAAGCGGAATTGGTTGTGCGTAAGCCGTCAGTGCCTTCGCGATACATTACCCTCCCGATTTAAATTGCGTCTTAGATAGTGAATCCTCACATTTAAAATCTACGCAATAAAAGCACTACACCCCCGATAACACCCTCTTGTAAGTAATAGGAAGGGGATGGGATTGAGATAATTCGCCTTTAAGATATCGCCCGTTTAATAAATCAATATGGGCGTAGCGAACGTGAGTTACCAGCACGTGACGCTGCCGAATTAGTTCGAATGAATCAATTTCCGGACCAGACGCGTAAGCTTCCTCCTGTCATCGTCATCTCTTTGACAGATAGCCTCGAGCGTAGAGCTCACATGACGCATCAAATGGCGCTTGCGGGGGTGCCGTTCAATTTCTTCAATGCAGAGCGGATTAAGGCGTATCCATCGACTTACGACGCGTCCACGCGTCTGCGGACGTATGGTAATCACCTGACACTCGGTGAGATTGGTTGCTACGACAGTCACTATCGCATTTGGCAGGATCTCGCCCGCTCAAACGACGACATTTGGTGCGTGCTTGAGGATGACATCGAGTTGACGGCGGGATTCGCCGAAAGATTGACTCTCGCGCTGGACGCCGCGACACCTTGGGGCATCCTGCGGTTGAGCGAATGCGGCTCGGCTGGATGCTGGCGAGTCGGGCAGCTGCCCGACGGGGCCATTCTGAACGATCACAGGAAGCAGCCGGGCGGCACGCAGGGCTACCTGATTCGCAGGGAGGCTGCCCTCACGCTGCTGGCCTATGGCGAGCGCATGGTGCACCCGGTCGACGATATGTTGAATCGGAACTGGGAGCACGGTATCCGGATGATATCGATGTCTCCCGGTGTCGTCGTCCATCGGGATGACGTCCTCGGCACGACCATCGCAGGCCGTCAGAAAGCGAGGCGCTCGCTTGCGGAAAAGCTGCGCCGCGAATTCCATATGGGACGCGACAGCTTGAGCCGGCACCTAGACGGATGGCGCCGCCGGCTATTGGAGCGCCGTCAGTGGGGTTGAGTGCTTACTGCCTCGCCGTCTCGATTCCTAGGAAAATCAAAGGCTTGCCGCACGGATAGAAAAAATCCGCGGCAGCAGGCACAAAAACTGCTCTTTTAATGCGTGGAAGGTGTTGACAAGGTGGGGCGACATCTCCATAATTGCAAATTCTCTGCGGAGGGGTGCCCGAGTGGCTAAAGGGGGCAGACTGTAAATCTGTTGGCTTACGCCTACGTTGGTTCGAATCCAACCTCCTCCACCAGAATGCGGAAGTAATGAGCGCCGGAAGTTCCGGCGCTCATTATCAAGGAAGCGAGAGTCGGAATCCAAGCGGGTGTAGCTCAATGGTAGAGCAGAAGCCTTCCAAGCTTATGACGAGGGTTCGATTCCCTTCACCCGCTCCAGGTGACGCGCAGACGCAGAAGAAGTAAAGGATTCGCCCATGTGGCTCAGTGGTAGAGCACTCCCTTGGTAAGGGAGAGGTCGGCAGTTCGATCCTGCCCATGGGCACCACCAGATAGTGTGAAGCGCGGCAATCAACATGCCGAGCAACTCGGCAATAGATAACCCGTTAGGAGTTGGAAATGGCAAAGGAAAAATTCGAGCGGACTAAGCCGCACGTGAACGTCGGCACCATTGGTCACGTTGACCATGGCA
>NZ_CABPSK010000010.1 GCF_902459645.1 Pandoraea pneumonica | reverse complement strand
GTAATAAGACGACCAATCTGACCAGCAAGGAAGCCAAGATGGGAAAGGTCATGCGGCATACGCTCGGCGCCAGTTTGAATATTAGACATAATTTATCCTCAAGTAAGGGGCCGAAGCCCCTGCAATTAAAATTGTTGACCACCTACATACCAAAGACGAGCGCCTTTACGCTTGCCTTTAGTACCTCGCAACGGCTGCGGACGACCAGGGCGAGCGCCAGAACGTTTTTTACCTTTAGACATTACATCACTCCTTCTGCACGTAATTTTTGACGCACGTTTTCTTCTGCGTCAGTAAGAACGTCAGTGTTTCCTGCGCGTACACGCAAGGTAAACGCGAACAATTCAGCGGCTTTAACCGGACGCTCGACGCCATTAATAATGTTTTCCGTAAATTCAGCGCCTTCCATGATGAGACAGGCCGTTTGAATGTTGACGGGATGAACATAATAAGCAATGACGGCAGCAATAAACTCAACAGGAGCAGGAAAGCGAGGGTATCCTACAAAGTCCAGCGTACCATAAACGCAAGCCTCAACGCAGCGACGAGCACGAGAGCGGTCAGTAGCAATCCAAACTTTGTTACTCGTCAGAAAATCGAAATCATCTTCGGTTAAATCCAAAACGGCAGAAGCCTGAATGAGCTTAATAGAGGCCAAAGCGGTCTGGAAACGTACGGATTGTTCAGTAACTTGACTCATGATTTCTTACCTATTAGTGGTTGAACAGCATCGGACTCAGATAGTAATCCACGCTCTTTTAAAATGTCAACAAGAGAATCTCTACCATGAACAAAATGTGACTCATATCTAAACCAGTCCTTGACGAACGTGCCAAGCATATTAAGCCACTTCTCCTCATCCAACGCGTCAGTTTTTGACAGAATCGTTAGTTGATGGCGAAAGGTCGCAAAGTAAGAGCTTCTCGAGCTGCGCAAGGATAGGTCGAATTTTCTCATTTTCCGCCAGCAGTCCACTTCGATTTAATTCGTAAACAAGCAGTAGTAATTCCTGCTTTATCAAGATAATTTTTCGACTCATCAGAAATATCCGAAAGTGTTAACTTCTGCGTCATGGAAGCGATAAAACTCTGCAGGTTGGATACGCCAATCATTTTTATCGAAGCGCGCATAAATTTGAGCAGATTTGTCGTCACAGGTTGCGCCGCCAAAACGTCGGCTACAGTAACTTTTCCCAGCCTCAATCTCATCTCTCTTTTTGCGTTCTGCTTCAATATCTGGTTGAACGGCGTCGCGTCGTAACCCAGCTTGGTAAGTTGGATTAAGCACTCCGTGGACAGATTTGTCATTGTGAGCATTTTCATCCCGAAGTTGCGGCTCATTCTGATTCTGAACAGCTTCTTGGGAAGTAGCGACAGCTTGGTTTTTAGTGAGTTGTTCCATTCTTTAGCTCCTAGACCTTTAGCAGCAAGGTCCATATCTGACTTTTTGTTAACGTATTTAGCCACATAGAAACCAACAGCCATATAACTGGTAGCTTTAAGCGGCTCACCTTTAGCATCAACAGGCCACAACCAACCAGAACGTGAAAAAGCGTCCTGCGTGTAGCGAACTGCGATGGGCATACTGTAACCATAAGGCCACGTATTTTGCAAGCTATTTAACTGGCGGCGATTGCGTACCCGACGACCAAAATTAGGGTCAACGCTACCTGTAGGAAGTGTCCGCATAAAGTGCACCGCATGGAAATGAAGACGGCCATTAGCTGTACCATACTCAGGCACACAAAAATACTGATAGCAGTCGGCGTGTGAATCATTAGCCTTGCGACCCTCGGCAGCAAGAACCATACGACCAATATCACGAAAATAGTCACGCAAAGCATTGGGATTATCATAAAACGCCTCTAATCGGTCGTCAGCCAACGTGAGAGTGTCAAAAACGATAAACCAACCATCAGCATGAGCCTGTCGCATTGCATTCATCAAACGCTGAATAGCAAAGCCTCTACGCGATTTCATAGTGGAGGCCTCCAGCAATCTTGAACACTCATCCTTAATACCTTTCTTTTTGGGGTAATTATACTCATCGCGAATATCCTTAAGAGGGCGTTCAGCAGCCAGCTTGCGGCAAAACTGCGTAACCGTCTTCTCGTTCTCTAAAAACCATTTTTCGTCCCCTTCGGGGCGGTGGTCTATAGTGTTATTAATATCAAGTTGGGGGAGCACATTGTAGCATTGTGCCAATTCATCCATTAACTTCTCAGTAACAGATACAAACTCATCACGAACGTCAGAAGCAGCCTTATGGCCGTCAACATACATATCACCATTATCGAACTCAACGCCCTGCATACGAAAAGACAGAATCTCTTCCAAGAGCTTGATGCGGTTATCCATCTGCTTATGGAAGCCAAGCATTGGGGATTGAGAAAGAGTAGAAATGCCACAAGCCTCAATAGCAGGTTTAAGAGCCTCGATACGCTCAAAGTCAAAATAATCAGCGTGACATTCAGAAGGGTAATAAGAACGAACCATAAAAAAGCCTCCAAGATTTGGAGGCATGAAAACATACAATTGGGAGGGTGTCAATCCTGACGGTTATTTCCTAGACAAATTAGAGCCAATACCATCAGCTTTACCGTCTTTCCAGAAATTGTTCCAAGTATCGGCAACAGCTTTATCAATACCATGAAAAATATCAACCACACCAGAAGCAGCATCAGTGACGACATTAGAAATATCCTTTGCAGTAGCGCCAATATGAGAAGAGCCATACCGCTGATTCTGCGTTTGCTGATGAACTAAGTCAACCTCAGCACTAACCTTGCGAGTCATTTCTTTGATTTGGTCATTGGTAAAATACTGACCAGCCGTTTGAGCTTGAGTAAGCATTTGGCGCATAATCTCGGAAACCTGCTGTTGCTTGGAAAGATTGGTGTTTTCCATAATAGACGCAACGCGAGCAGTAGACTCCTTCTGTTGATAAGCAAGCATCTCATTTTGTGCATATACCTGGTCTTTCGTATTCTGGCGTGAAGTCGCCGACTGAATGCCAGCAATCTCTTTTTGAGTCTCATTTTGCATCTCGGCAATCTCTTTCTGATTGTCCAGTTGCATTTTAGTAAGCTCTTTTTGATTCTCAAATCCGGCGTCAACCATACCAGCAGAGGAAGCATCAGCACCAGCACGCTCCCAAGCATTAAGCTCAGGAAATGCAGCAGCAAGATAATCACGAGTATCCTTTCCTTTATCAGCGGCAGACTTGCCACCAAGTCCAACCAAATCAAGCAACTTATCAGAAACGGCAGAAGTGCCAGCCTGCAACGTACCTTCAAGAAGTCCTTTACCAGCTTTAGCCATAGCACCAGAAACAAAACTAGGGACGGCCTCATCAGGGTTAGGAACATTAGAGCCTTGAATGGCAGATTTAATACCAGCATCACCCATGCCTACAGTATTGTTATCGGTAGCAAGCACATCACCTTGAATGCCACCGGAGGCGGCTTTTTGACCGCCTCCAAACAATTTAGACATGGCGCCACCAGCAAGAGCAGAAGCAATACCGCCAGCAATAGCACCAAACATAAATCACCTCACTTAAGTGGCTGGAGACAAATAATCTCTTTAATAACCTGATTCAGCGAAACCAATCCGCGGCATTTAGTAGCGGTAAAGTTAGACCAAACCATGAAACCAACATAAACATTATTGCCCGGCGTACGGGGAAGGACGTCAATAGTCACACAGTCCTTGACGGTATAATAACCACCATCATGGCGACCATCCAAAGGATAAACATCATAGGCAGTCGGGAGGGTAGTCGGAACCGAAGAAGACTCAAAGCGAACCAAACAGGCAAAAAATTTAGGGTCGGCATCAAAAGCAATATCAGCACCAACAGAAACAACCTGATTAGCGGCGTTGACAGATGTATCCATCTGAATGCAATGAAGAAAACCACCATTACCAGCATTAACCGTCAAACTATCAAAATATAACGTTGACGATGTAGCTTTAGGTGTCTGTAAAACAGGTGCCGAAGAAGCTGGAGTAACAGAAGTGAGAACCAGCTTATCAGAAAAAAAGTTTGAATTATGGCGAGAAATAAAAGTCTGAAACATGATTAAACTCCTAAGCAGAAAACCTACCGCGCTTCGCTTGGTCAACCCCTCAGCGGCAAAAATTAAAATTTTTACCGCTTCGGCGTTATAACCTCACACTCAATCTTTTATCACGAAGTCATGATTGAATCGCGAGTGGTCGGCAGATTGCGATAAACGGTCACATTAAATTTAACCTGACTATTCCACTGCAACAACTGAACGGACTGGAAACACTGGTCATAATCATGGTGGCGAATAAGTACGCGTTCTTGCAAATCACCAGAAGGCGGTTCCTGAATGAATGGGAAGCCTTCAAGAAGGTGATAAGCAGGAGAAACATACGAAGGCGCATAACGATACCACTGACCCTCAGCAATCTTAAACTTCTTAGACGAATCACCAGAACGGAAAACATCCTTCATAGAAATTTCACGCGGCGGCAAGTTGCCATACAAAACAGGGTCGCCAGCAATATCGGTATAAGTCAAAGCACCTTTAGCGTTAAGGTACTGAATCTCTTTAGTCGCAGTAGGCGGAAAACGAACAAGCGCAAGAGTAAACATAGTGCCATGCTCAGGAACAAAGAAACGCGGCACAGAATGTTTATAGGTCTGTTGAACACGACCAGAAAACTGGCCTAACGACGTTTGGTCAGTTCCATCAACATCATAGCCAGATGCCCAGAGATTAGAGCGCATGACAAGTAAAGGACGGTTGTCAGCGTCATAAGAGGTTTTACCTCCAAATGAAGAAATAACATCATGGTAACGCTGCATGAAGTAATCACGTTCTTGGTCAGTATGCAAATTAGCATAAGCAGCTTGCAGACCCATAATGTCAATAGATGTGGTAGAAGTCGTCATTTGGCGAGAAAGCTCAGTCTCAGGAGGAAGCGGAGCAGTCCAAATGTTTTTGAGATGGCAGCAACGGAAACCATAACGAGCATCATCTTGATTAAGCTCATTAGGGTTAGCCTCGGTACGGTCAGGCATCCACGGCGCTTTAAAATAGTTGTTATAGATATTCAAATAACCCTGAAACAAATGCTTAGGGATTTTATTGGTATCAGGGTTAATCGTGCCAAGAAAAGCGGCATGGTCAATATAACCAGTAGTGTTAACAGTCGGGAGAGGAGTGGCATTAACACCATCCTTCATGAACTTAATCCACTGTTCACCATAAACGTGACGATGAGGGACATAAAAAGTAAAAATGTCTACAGTAGAGTCAATAGCAAGGCCACGACGCAATGGAGAAAGACGGAGAGCGCCAACGGCGTCCATCTCGAAGGAGTCGCCAGCGATAACCGGAGTAGTTGAAATGGTAATAAGACGACCAATCTGACCAGCAAGGAAGCCAAGATGGGAAAGGTCATGCGGCATACGCTCGGCGCCAGTTTG
>NZ_CABPSK010000009.1 GCF_902459645.1 Pandoraea pneumonica | reverse complement strand
GGTGGTTAGTGGTTTTGGAGCTTGTGAGTCGCTACGGCGACGAGCGAAAAGAAGCGAAAAAAACTGTTGACGACGACGAGAAGCTGCGACATAATCTCACTTCTCTGCTGCTGATGCAGCGACGCAGAAAACGAAGCGACGGCGCGGTAATGATGCGACGAAGCGAAGTTCGAAGCGATTGATCTTTAAAAATTAAACAACCGATAAGTGTGGGCACTCGATGAATGGTGCGTCTGCTTCGGCAGATTAGCTTTAAATTTATTGAGGCTCACATAGTAATAGGTAAGTTAAGTAATTAACTTGTCAGCATACTTTGAGAGCGACCGGTTCTAGTGATTTATCACGAAAAACCGAAAACAGTAACAGGTTTAAACTGAAGAGTTTGATCCTGGCTCAGATTGAACGCTGGCGGCATGCCTTACACATGCAAGTCGAACGGCAGCACGGGTGCTTGCACCTGGTGGCGAGTGGCGAACGGGTGAGTAATACATCGGAATGTACCTTGTAGTGGGGGATAGCTCGGCGAAAGCCGGATTAATACCGCATACGCTCTGAGGAGGAAAGCGGGGGACCTTCGGGCCTCGTGCTACAAGAGCAGCCGATGTCAGATTAGCTAGTTGGTGGGGTAAAAGCTCACCAAGGCGACGATCTGTAGCTGGTCTGAGAGGACGACCAGCCACACTGGGACTGAGACACGGCCCAGACTCCTACGGGAGGCAGCAGTGGGGAATTTTGGACAATGGGCGAAAGCCTGATCCAGCAATGCCGCGTGTGTGAAGAAGGCCTTCGGGTTGTAAAGCACTTTTGTCCGGAAAGAAATCCTTTGGGTTAATACCTCGGGGGGATGACGGTACCGGAAGAATAAGCACCGGCTAACTACGTGCCAGCAGCCGCGGTAATACGTAGGGTGCAAGCGTTAATCGGAATTACTGGGCGTAAAGCGTGCGCAGGCGGTTTTGTAAGACGGATGTGAAATCCCCGGGCTTAACCTGGGAACTGCATTCGTGACTGCAAGGCTAGAGTATGGCAGAGGGGGGTAGAATTCCACGTGTAGCAGTGAAATGCGTAGAGATGTGGAGGAATACCGATGGCGAAGGCAGCCCCCTGGGCCAATACTGACGCTCATGCACGAAAGCGTGGGGAGCAAACAGGATTAGATACCCTGGTAGTCCACGCCCTAAACGATGTCAACTAGTTGTTGGGGATTCATTTCCTTAGTAACGTAGCTAACGCGTGAAGTTGACCGCCTGGGGAGTACGGTCGCAAGATTAAAACTCAAAGGAATTGACGGGGACCCGCACAAGCGGTGGATGATGTGGATTAATTCGATGCAACGCGAAAAACCTTACCTACCCTTGACATGTACGGAATCTTGCTGAAAGGTGAGAGTGCTCGAAAGAGAGCCGTAACACAGGTGCTGCATGGCTGTCGTCAGCTCGTGTCGTGAGATGTTGGGTTAAGTCCCGCAACGAGCGCAACCCTTGTCCTTAGTTGCTACGCAAGAGCACTCTAAGGAGACTGCCGGTGACAAACCGGAGGAAGGTGGGGATGACGTCAAGTCCTCATGGCCCTTATGGGTAGGGCTTCACACGTCATACAATGGTCGGTACAGAGGGCTGCCAAACCGCGAGGTGGAGCTAACCCCAGAAAACCGATCGTAGTCCGGATCGCAGTCTGCAACTCGACTGCGTGAAGCTGGAATCGCTAGTAATCGCGGATCAGCATGTCGCGGTGAATACGTTCCCGGGTCTTGTACACACCGCCCGTCACACCATGGGAGTGGGTTTTGCCAGAAGTAGGTAGCCTAACCGTAAGGAGGGCGCTTACCACGGCAGGATTCATGACTGGGGTGAAGTCGTAACAAGGTAGCCGTAGGGGAACCTGCGGCTGGATCACCTCCTTTCTAGAGCATGCACTGGAAGTTGAGTGTTCACGCTTATCGGTTGTTGACTGCGTAGATCTAAGTCGGGTCTGTAGCTCAGGTGGTTAGAGCACCGTCTTGATAAGGCGGGGGTCGAAGGTTCAAGTCCTTCCAGACCCACCAAGCATAACCACCCGCCTGATAGAGTCGGTTGGTAACTGGCTTGATTGGGGGATTAGCTCAGCTGGGAGAGCACCTGCTTTGCAAGCAGGGGGTCGTCGGTTCGATCCCGTCATCCTCCACCAATATCTTAGATCGCATCGATGTCAGTCAAAAGCGCTTTACGTCAGTAGTTCTGCAGTTTTCTGTAGCAAATCCACGTGAAGGTTTTTGAATGACAGCAATGTCATGCAGTATTTGTTCTTTAACAATTTAGAAGAAGTAGTAGTACAACGGAAGCGCGTTAGAGATGGCGCGTGGAAATTGTACGGGTTGTGATTGTATCAACCAGTATTTAAGTGATCGAAAGATGACTTGGAATACGGCACAACGCGATAACTCAACCTATGACGATGTGTCGCGAGACGCACTCGTTATAGGGTCAAGCGAATAAGTGCATGTGGTGGATGCCTTGGCGATTACAGGCGATGAAGGACGCGATAGCCTGCGAAAAGTTGTGGGGAGCTGGCAAATAAGCATTGATCCACAAATGTCCGAATGGGGAAACCCGGCCCGTATGGGTCATCCTAGACTGAATACATAGGTCTAGCGAAGCGAACGCGGCGAACTGAAACATCTAAGTAGCTGCAGGAAAAGAAATCAACCGAGATTCCCAAAGTAGTGGCGAGCGAAATGGGACCAGCCTTCAAGATTTAGCACCGGTGTTATCAAAACGGAATGGAAAGTCCGGCCATAGTGGGTGATAGCCCCGTATGAGAAAACCCTGGTGTGGAACTAAGCTTGAGAAAAGTAGGGCGGGACACGTGAAATCCTGTCTGAAGATGGGGGGACCATCCTCCAAGGCTAAATACTCGTAATCGACCGATAGTGAACCAGTACCGTGAGGGAAAGGCGAAAAGAACCCCGGGAGGGGAGTGAAATAGATCCTGAAACCGCATGCATACAAACAGTCGGAGCCTCGTAAGGGGTGACGGCGTACCTTTTGTATAATGGGTCAGCGACTTACATTCAGTGGCAAGCTTAACCGAATAGGGAAGGCGTAGCGAAAGCGAGTCCGAATAGGGCGTTCAGTCGCTGGGTGTAGACCCGAAACCAAGTGATCTATCCATGGCCAGGATGAAGGTGCGGTAACACGTACTGGAGGTCCGAACCCACTAACGTTGAAAAGTTAGGGGATGAGCTGTGGATAGGGGTGAAAGGCTAAACAAACTTGGAAATAGCTGGTTCTCTCCGAAAACTATTTAGGTAGTGCCTCGTGTATCACCTTCGGGGGTAGAGCACTGTCATGGTTGAAGGGTCCATTGCGGATTACTTCGCCATAGCAAACTCCGAATACCGAAGAGTGCAATCACGGGAGACAGACATCGGGTGCTAACGTCCGGTGTCAAGAGGGAAACAACCCAGACCGCCAGCTAAGGTCCCTAAATATTGCTAAGTGGGAAACGAAGTGGGAAGGCTAAAACAGTCAGGAGGTTGGCTTAGAAGCAGCCACCCTTTAAAGAAAGCGTAATAGCTCACTGATCGAGTCGTCCTGCGCGGAAGATGTAACGGGGCTAAGCAATATACCGAAGCTGCGGATGCGAGCTTGCTCGCATGGTAGGAGAGCGTTCTGTAAGCCTGTGAAGGTGTCTTGTAAAGGATGCTGGAGGTATCAGAAGTGCGAATGCTGACATGAGTAGCGATAAAGGGGGTGAAAGGCCCCCTCGCCGTAAGCCCAAGGTTTCCTACGCAACGTTCATCGGCGTAGGGTGAGTCGGCCCCTAAGGCGAGGCAGAGATGCGTAGCTGATGGGAAGCAGGTTAATATTCCTGCACCGTCGTATGATGCGATGGGGGGACGGATCGCGGAAGGTTGTCCGGGTGTTGGAAGTCCCGGTCCCTGTATTGGAGAAGGCGCTTAGGCAAATCCGGGCGCGGAATTCAAGGATATGGGGCGAGTGAACTTGTTCACGAAGCAATTGGAAGTGGTTCCAAGAAAAGCCTCTAAGCTTCAGTCATACGAGACCGTACCGCAAACCGACACAGGTGGGCGAGATGAGTATTCTAAGGCGCTTGAGAGAACTCGGGAGAAGGAACTCGGCAAATTGGTACCGTAACTTCGGGATAAGGTACGCCCTTGTAGCTTGATTGGCCTGCGCCAAGAGGGTGAAAGGGTTGCAATAAACTGGTGGCTGCGACTGTTTAATAAAAACACAGCACTCTGCAAACACGAAAGTGGACGTATAGGGTGTGACGCCTGCCCGGTGCCGGAAGATTAAATGATGGGGTGCAAGCTCTTGATTGAAGTCCCGGTAAACGGCGGCCGTAACTATAACGGTCCTAAGGTAGCGAAATTCCTTGTCGGGTAAGTTCCGACCTGCACGAATGGCGTAACGATGGCCACACTGTCTCCTCCCGAGACTCAGCGAAGTTGAAGTGTTTGTGATGATGCAATCTACCCGCGGCTAGACGGAAAGACCCCATGAACCTTTACTGTAGCTTTGCATTGGACTTTGAACCGGTCTGTGTAGGATAGGTGGGAGGCTTTGAAGCAGGAACGCTAGTTTCTGTGGAGCCGTCCTTGAAATACCACCCTGGTTTGTTTGAGGTTCTAACCTAGGTCCGTAATCCGGATCGGGGACAGTGCATGGTAGGCAGTTTGACTGGGGCGGTCTCCTCCCAAAGTGTAACGGAGGAGTACGAAGGTACGCTAGGTACGGTCGGAAATCGTGCTGATAGTGCAATGGCAAAAGCGTGCTTAACTGCGAGACTGACAAGTCGAGCAGGTGCGAAAGCAGGTCATAGTGATCCGGTGGTTCTGTATGGAAGGGCCATCGCTCAACGGATAAAAGGTACTCTGGGGATAACAGGCTGATACCGCCCAAGAGTTCATATCGACGGCGGTGTTTGGCACCTCGATGTCGGCTCATCTCATCCTGGGGCTGTAGCCGGTCCCAAGGGTATGGCTGTTCGCCATTTAAAGAGGTACGTGAGCTGGGTTTAAAACGTCGTGAGACAGTTTGGTCCCTATCTGCCGTGGGCGTTGGAAGTTTGAAGGGGGCTGCTCCTAGTACGAGAGGACCGGAGTGGACGAACCTCTGGTGTACCGGTTGTCACGCCAGTGGCATCGCCGGGTAGCTATGTTCGGAAGAGATAACCGCTGAAAGCATCTAAGCGGGAAACTCGCCTTAAGATGAGACTTCCCTAGGAACTCGATTCCTTTGAAGGGTCGTTCAAGACCAGGACGTTGATAGGTCAGGTGTGGAAGCGCAGTAATGCGTTAAGCTAACTGATACTAATTGCCCGTAAGGCTTGATCCTATAACCAGTGTGTTTCGACCTGGTGTGTGTATCGCGTGCAAAACGTTGATACCAGTCACAACCCAATATCTGTAGTACTACGCTTCTTCTGAATTGGTTTTGTTGCACTCAGTGCAGCAAGACATACAAGTTATGCCTGATGACCATAGCGAGTTGGAACCACCCCTTCCCATCCCGAACAGGACCGTGAAACGACTCCACGCCGATGATAGTGCGGATACCCGTGTGAAAGTAGGTAATCGTCAGGCTCCCCTAAAGACCCCTTGCTACCAAAGTAGCAAGGGGTTTTTGCTTTGC
>NZ_CABPSK010000008.1 GCF_902459645.1 Pandoraea pneumonica | reverse complement strand
TGCCATGGTCAACGTGACCAATGGTGCCGACGTTCACGTGCGGCTTAGTCCGCTCGAATTTTTCCTTTGCCATTTCCGAATCCTCAGATACTGAATAGACGATTTAAACAGAGAGTCGGGCGCTGCATCACATGATGCAGACGCCCTTCAAAACGAATTTACTTGCTCTTGGCGCTGATGATGCCTTCGCTCACGTTCTTCGGAGCTTCAGCGTAGTGCTTGAACTCCATCGTGTACGTGGCGCGGCCTTGCGTGGCCGAACGCAGCGAGGTCGAGTAGCCGAACATTTCCGACAGCGGAACTTCAGCGCGCACGATCTTGCCGCCGCCGACCATGTCATCCATGCCCTGGATAATGCCGCGACGCGACGACAAGTCGCCCATCACGTTACCCATGTAGTCTTCCGGCGTTTCGACTTCGACAGCCATCATCGGCTCGAGAATCACCGGGCTGGCGCGACGCATAGCTTCCTTGAAAGCCATCGAACCGGCCATACGGAACGCGTTTTCGTTCGAGTCCACATCGTGGTACGAACCGAACGTCAGGCGAACCTTGACGTCGACCACCGGGAAGCCAGCCAGAACACCGTTCTTCAGGGTGTCTTGAATACCCTTATCGACCGCCGGGATGTATTCGCGAGGAATAACACCACCCTTGATCTCGTCGAAGAACTCGTAGCCCTTGCCTTGCTCGTTCGGCTCCAGCGTGATGACCGCGTGACCGAATTGGCCGCGACCACCCGACTGCTTGACGAACTTGCCTTCGACGTCCGCTGCCGACTTGCGAATGGTTTCGCGGTAGGCAACTTGCGGTGCGCCGATGTTGGCTTCCACGCCGAATTCGCGCTTCATACGGTCAACCAGAATTTCGAGGTGGAGCTCGCCCATACCCGAAATGATAGTCTGACCCGATTCTTCATCGGTTTGCACGCGGAACGACGGGTCTTCCTGCGCCAGGCGGTTCAGGGCGAGGCCCATCTTTTCCTGGTCGACCTTGGTCTTCGGCTCGACAGCCTGCGAAATCACCGGCTCCGGGAACACCATGCGCTCGAGCACGATCGGGGCGGTCGGGTCGCACAGCGTGTCACCCGTGGTCGCGTCCTTCAAACCGACGGCTGCGGCGATGTCGCCTGCACGCACTTCGTCGATTTCTTCGCGCTGGTTCGCGTGCATCTGCACGATACGGCCCAGACGTTCCTTCTTGCCCTTGACCGAGTTCAGCAGCGTGTCGCCCTTGTTCACAACGCCCGAGTAGACGCGGAAGAAGATCAGCTGGCCGACGAACGGGTCGGTCATGATCTTGAACGCCAGCGACGAGAACTTCTCGTCGTCGGCTGCGCGGCGCTCGACCGGCTGTTCCTTGTCGTCCGTGCCCTTGACCGGCGGAATGTCGATCGGCGACGGCAGGAAGTCGATCACGGCGTCCAGCATACGCTGCACGCCCTTGTTCTTGAACGCGGTACCGCACAGCATCGGCTGAATTTCGCAAGCGATGGTACGCGTGCGCAGACCGTTGATGATTTCAGCCTCGGAGAGGTCGCCCTCTTCCAGGTACTTATTCATCAGTTCTTCGCTCGACTCGGCAGCGGCTTCCACCATGCCTTCGCGCCACTGCTTGGCTTCAGCTTCGAGCTCGGCCGGAATGTCGACGTAGTCGAACTTCATGCCTTGCGATGCTTCGTCCCAAATGATCGCCTTCATCTTGATGAGGTCGACCACGCCCTTGAAGTTTTCTTCAGCGCCGATCGGCACGACCACCGGCACCGGGTTGGCCTTCAGGCGGTTCTTCAGTTGGTCATAGACCTTGAAGAAGTTCGCGCCGGTACGGTCCATCTTGTTGACGAACGCCAGACGCGGCACGCCGTACTTGTTGGCCTGACGCCACACGGTTTCCGACTGGGGCTGCACGCCACCCACAGCGCAATACACCATGCACGCGCCATCGAGAACACGCATCGAGCGCTCGACTTCAATCGTGAAGTCGACGTGACCCGGGGTGTCGATGATGTTGATGCGGTGCTTTTGGTAATTGTTCGCCATGCCGGACCAGAAGCAGGTCGTGGCAGCCGACGTAATCGTGATGCCACGCTCTTGTTCCTGCTCCATCCAGTCCATCGTCGCGGCGCCATCGTGCACTTCACCGATTTTGTGGTTCACACCGGTGTAGAACAAAATGCGCTCGGTCGTCGTGGTTTTACCTGCGTCGATGTGAGCGCTAATACCGATGTTGCGGTAGCGCTCGATAGGGGTTGTACGAGCCACTTTAAGCCTCTTTCAATGTAGCCGCCATTTTTGAGGGGGCTACTAACACAAACGGGCGAGGCGCAATTTCTCATGCGCACCCGCCCCGGTTTCTGCTCTAGGTACTGCCTGCCAGCGTCAGAAGCGGAAGTGCGAGAAAGCCTTGTTGGCTTCGGCCATGCGGTGAACTTCGTCACGCTTCTTCATGGCGCCGCCACGGCCTTCCGAGGCTTCGATCAGCTCACCAGCCAAACGCAGAGCCATCGACTTTTCGCTACGCTTCTTCGCGGCCTCACGCAACCAACGCATCGCCAATGCCATACGACGCGACGGACGCACTTCGACCGGAACTTGATAGTTTGCACCGCCAACACGGCGGCTCTTGACTTCAACCACCGGCTTCACGTTACCGAGAGCGGTGTTGAAGACTTCCAGCGGATCCTTGCCCGCCTTGGTTTGGATCTGCTCGAAAGCACCATAAACGATGCGTTCTGCAACCGACTTCTTGCCGGCAAGCATCAACACGTTCATGAATTTAGCGACATCAACGTTGCCGAACTTCGGATCGGGCAACACTTCGCGCTTGGGGACTTCGCGGCGACGCGGCATAATTTCTTCCTTAATTGATTCAGTCGGAGCCAGGCTCCAGGCCACCTACTAGCCCTTCTTGGGCCGAGTGACCACTTACTCAGTGACGATGTACCACCATCACCGAACGTATGTCCGTCTGGCCGCTTAGGCCTTCGGACGCTTCGCGCCGTACTTCGAACGGGCTTGCTTACGGTCCTTGACGCCTTGCGTGTCGAGGCTACCGCGCACCATGTGGTAACGCACACCCGGCAAGTCTTTCACACGACCGCCGCGGATCAGCACGACCGAGTGTTCTTGCAGGTTGTGGCCTTCACCGCCGATGTACGAGATGACCTCGAAACCGTTGGTCAGGCGCACCTTGGCAACCTTACGCAGAGCGGAGTTAGGCTTCTTCGGCGTCGTGGTGTACACACGGGTGCACACGCCGCGACGCTGCGGGCAGTCCTGCAGTGCCGGGCTCTTGCTCTTGATTTGAGCAGAGGTGCGCGGCTTGCGGACCAATTGGTTAATCGTTGGCATTGTGATTTCCTAAATGTGTCAAAAGCATGACAGCCAAGGCGGGCCACCATGCAGATTTACTGCACTCCCTCCGGCCACTCCTGCGGATTACCCGCACCTAACCGCTTGATGCGAAAGCATTTTGGGTTGGGCACGCGCCTACCGCCGGAAAAACCGGAGCCTGCGACTATACATGGGACCTATGCAAGTGTCAATGCAGTCGCGAGCGTTTTCAGCAGGTAAGTCGTTGATTGTTAACGGCTCATTGGCAACCTGCCGAGGCCCGACCGAGGGCATCCGAGCGACTCGCTTCGATATCGGCAGCAGGACACCGGCATTGCGGCGGGCATGTATGCAGACTAAACTGCATTGCGACGCCAATTAATGGCAAATCTCCATACATACTCCCGACATCAGCCATGGACGCCTCCCACGACACCTTGCGCGCCACCTTTTGGAAACCGGCGCTGACGGCCGGTAAAGGCCCGCGCTACCTTCGTCTGGCCAGCTTCATCGAGCAGGCGGTGGCCGACGGCCGACTGCGGCCCGGCGACCGCTTGCCGGCGCAACGCGAGCTCGCGTCGTGGCTGGGCATCGACTTCACCACGGTGACGCGCGCCTACAACCGGGCGCGCGAGCGCAACGCCATCGAGGGCCGCGGACCGCTGGGCACGTTCGTCAGCACGCCGCGCGTGACGTTTGAGCAAGTGCTCGATCTTGGCATGAACATCCCGCCCGCCCCGGCCGATCTCTTTCTCGGAGAGTTGCTTCAACAGGGCATCGACGAGGTGCTCAAGCACACCGACGCCTCGATGCTCATGGCGTATCAACTCGGCGACGGCGGCATTGCCGACCGGCAAGCGGGTGCGCTGTGGCTCGCGCCGATGCTGGGCGAACTCGACGCGTCGCAAGTTTGCGTATGTCCGGGCGCACAAGCCACGCTAGCCGCGTTGCTGCTCACCGAAACGTCGCGAGACGAGACCGTCCTGTGCGAGCCCATCGTCTATCCGGGCCTTCGCAGCGCCGCCCGTACGCTGGAACGCAAGCTCGTCGCCGTGCCGACCGACCACGACGGCATGCTGCCCGACGCCCTGAGCGCAGCGGTACGCGAGCATGGCGCCCGTGTCGTCTACCTGAACCCGACGCTGCAAAACCCGACCACACGGACCATGCCGGAAACCCGTCGGCGCCAGTTGCTCGACGTCGCCGAGACACTGAACCTGACGATCATCGAAGACGATCCCTACTGGCGCCTTGCGCACCGGGCACCGCCGCCGCTCGCGCGACTCGCGCCGCACCGCGTGCACTACATCGCCACGCTGTCCAAGTGCCTCACGCCGGGTCTGCGCACCGCTTACCTGCGGCTGGCCGACATTCGGCGGCGCGACCTGTTCCTCAGCACACTCAATGCCTTCGCGCTGATGGCCCCGCCCCTGATGACGGGGCTGGCGACCCAGTGGATTCACAACGGCATGGCCGATCGCATTCTCGCCGGAGTCCGAAGCGCCGCCGCGCAGCGTCAGGCGATTGCCGCCGACGTGCTGGGCGAACCGGGAGCCGCGCCGGAACAGGGGATTCACCTCTGGCAGTCGTTGCCCGCCCCCTGGACGGCTCGTGAGTTGACGATGGCCGCACGCGCCGAGGGCCTCGCGGTCACGCCAGCCGATGCGTTCTGCCTGAGCCCCGAAGCCCCCAACGCGATTCGGATCTCGCTGGGCGGGGTACGCGACCCAGAGCGTCTTGGCAGCGCCCTGCGGCGACTCAAGACGCTGTTGGGCGAAGCGCCGCCAAGCATTCACGCTGCGGTCGTCTGACCCGGCAGCGGGGGCGGGCGTCATCCTCCGATGCCCGCCGCTCGTGCAAGACGCTTACGCGGCGGCGGTCGGCGCGGTTCAATCGCCTGACATCGCACTAGAGGCTCGGTTGACGCCACGCAAAAAATGCACAAAAAAGCGGCACCGGTGCCTCGCGCCCTCTTGATGCGCATCAACCTGTCAAATACCGTAGCCGAGTGTGTCGCAAACGGCGTATCCGGTGTCACTCGACGCGTTTTATTTGACGCCGCGAATTCGTACACTCCGAGACTTCGTCTGTAATGACTTCTCCCTCCCCGACTCCCATACCTCCCATGCAGGCGAGTTTCGAAAAAGACAGCATTCTGGTTCTCGACGTCGACGGCACGCTCACCGATTCGGTGCGCATCCACCAACGGGCGTTGCTGGGCGCGATGGAGTCGCTGGCGTTCGAGGAACTGAACACCGACTGGGGCAGCTACCCGCATCACACCGATACCGGGATTCTGATCCACGCCCACGCCGAGAATGGCCGCGCGCTGCCGCAGCCGCACGACCTCGCGCGCTTCGAGCATGAGATCGACGAGCGCTTCACCGCACTGCTCAACGCCCACGGACTCGCCGAAATTCCGGGCGCACGCGCCTTCGTCGAGGCGGCACACCGTTCGCGCTGGGGCGTCGTGTTCGCCACTGGCGGCATCCGGCAGGTGAGCCATCGCAAGCTGCGCTCAGTGGCGATCGATTACACCGACGCCATGCTCATCACCGCGTCCGAGTACAGTTCGCGAGAACAACTGGTGAGCGAGGCCATCAAGCGGGCGCAGGCGGGTTACGGCATTGCGAAGCCGCGCGCGATCGTGTCGATCGGCGACGGCATGTGGGATCTGAAGGTGGCGCGCACTCTCGGCATCGACTTCGTGGGCATCGGCTCGAAACGCCAACGCTCGCCACTCTACGCCGAGGGCGTGCCGGTCTACGACGATATGTGGGAGGCCATGCACTGGCTCAATCCGGGTGCTGGTCGCGCGACAGGTACTCGCTTGGCGTCACGCCCATAAGTCGGCGGAACATGGTGGAGAACGCGCTCGGCGTGTCGTAGCCCACTTCGAGCGCCACCTGCGTGATGGGCCGCCCGGCCCCCAGTAGCGGCAACGCCCCGAGCAGGCGCATGTGCTGCCGCCATTCCCTGAACGGCAACCCGAATTCCGTCATGAACCGGCGCTCCAGCGTGCGGCTCGACGCACCGACTTCGGCCGCCCAGTCCTGCAAGCTGCGCATGTCGGCCGGTGCCGCCAGATAGGCATCGAATATTTTGCGCAGACGCGCGTCGGCGGGCACCTGCAAATGCAGCGGCGAGTCGCTTTTCCACTCGACTTCCTGCAACAGCAGCGCGAAGACCAACCCGTCCTTGCCATCGGCGGCCCAGTCCTTAGGCAGCGTCATAGCGCGCAGAATCAGTTCTCGCAGCAAGGGGGAGACACGGATGGCCACCGCCGTTTCGGGTGCGCTCATTCCGCAGCGCGCCACGTCGACGTAGAGCGTGCGCATTTCGACTTTGCCCCGCATTCGCACTTCATGCGTGACATTCCCCGGAATCCACAACGCGCGTTGCGGCGGTATCACCCAGAACGACGTGTCCGTGCGCACTTCCATGATCCCAGCGCGTGCGTACATCAATTGCGCGCGCCGGTGGCTGTGCGGCGTCACGATAAAGCCGTCCGGATAATCTTTCGCCAGCGCGCCGACGGGGCGGTCGTGACCTGGGTCGTCCAGGGTTACCGCACTTGAGATCGGCATCGGGCCATTGTTAGGCGTTATAGGCGATGGCGCCAGCGTAACATCGCCCACCCGTGGGCTCCAAGCCGATTGCCTTACGCCGTTGCAGCGTTACGCCATTACAGCGTTAGGGTGGCGCAGCGTGGCTCGCCGCCCGCTTGCTCAAAACGGCTTGACGATGACCAGCACCACGATCACCGCCATCGAAATCAGGGTGATCGGCAAGGCGCGCTGGAACAGCGAAGGCGACGGCCCCGTCACGCCATCGCGCTCGAGCCGACGCAACGTGCCCGACAAGCGGCCGTGCAACGCCGACACCACGATCACGAAGACCAGCTTCGCCATCAGCCACGGGGCACTCCACCAATTCGCCATCACGGCCAGCGTCGGGCCGCTCAACCACACGACGATGAGGGCGGGCGATGCCAGCCGATAGTCGGCCTGCCGCGCAATCCGGCGCCATTCCGGCTGGGCCAAGCGCCCGCCGAACGACATCGTCACCAGCCCGGCGATCAACGAAATCACCGCAACCAAATGCACCACCTTGATCCACAGGTAAAGCATCGCTGTCTCCTCAGTCGTCTTCGATTATTTCTTAATTGACAAGAGTTGTTTGACAAATGTCGGCTTTATCACCAGAGCGCGCATCAATAGACTGTAACTGTCGACGATGAGTTACACATCGCCCCCTTCAAAAGACAGGAGAAAACATCATGAAGCGCACTCTTATTACCTCTGCCCTGATTTCCGCCATGTTGGCCGCGTCGGCCGGTTCGGCCTTCGCCAGCGATGCATTCGACGGTCCCTCGGAATTTTCGTGGGTGCCGCAAACCAGCGCCCTGAGCCGTGCTCAGGTTCGTCAAGAACTGGTTCAAGCCCAGAAGGCCGGCCTCGTGGTTCAACACGACAGCGTGTACCCGAAGGCTGCCCCGAGCGCCCAACCGGTGTCGAGCAACGCCCCGATCAGCATGGGTTCGGTTGGCGGCTCGCAACGCGCCGGTTCGACCTACTTCGGTTCGTAAGCTAAATCGCCGCGCCGCACGTCCCTTTGACGGGATGGCGGCGCGGCGCGCGTTCTGCGCATAACGACGCGTCCGCCTCTCGCGGCGCCCAGCGTGTTCTCCGGTCACCCTCGCCGGGCTCGGTGGTTCACCGACGACCCGACACCTCCGCAGACTCCTGTCGCTGTGCGTAGTGGTTCAACGCACAGGACTTTGCCCGTCGCTTTTGGCGACGGGCTTTTTTAGCACAGTCTGACAACAAAAAGCCCGCCCAAGAAGTTGGGGCGGGCTTTTTGTTTCCCTTTGACAACGGCGTCGTCCGATCACCGTTGCCTTCGATCGCAGTCGGGGAGTGCGACCGTCACGCGCGGCCTTACTTCGACAACCATTGCGCCAGGAACGCGAGCGCACGGCCATGCGCCAGCGCTGCCGACGGCTGATGGTACGAGCCGCGCGCCCAGCAGTTGAAACCGTGATCGGCTTGCGGGTACACGAAGACTTCCGTATTCGGGCGCGACTTCACGGCCTCGCTGACGGCAGTCACGATATCGGGCGTGATGTGGCTATCGAGCGCACCGTAGTGGAATTGCGTCGGCACGTTGAGGTTGGGGGCTTCGCCAAGGTAGTTGTGAATGCCACCGCCGTAATACGGCACGGCTGCGTCGACCAGACCGCGCGCGGCGGCGATGTACGACACCAAACCACCGAAGCAGTAGCCGACGGCAGCCACTTTCGCGCCCGCGTCGAGTTTGCCGCGCAGCGCTGTCACGCAAGCCCCGACATCAGCAACCGCCTTCTCGACGTCCACCGACTTACGCAATTCCATCGCGCGGGCCATGTCGTCGCCCGAGTAGCCCAGTTCGACGCGCGGGGCCGCACGCCAGAAGATATCGGGTGCGATCACGACGTAGCCGTCCGACGCGTACTGGTCGGCCACGCTACGAATATGCTCGTTCACACCGAAGATCTCTTGCACGAGCACGATGCCGGGGGCGTTAGCCGTCTTGCCCGACGGCGGCAATGCCAGATAGGCATCGAAGGTGCCGTCGACGGTTTCGACGCGGATCCATTGACTGTTCGACACGGGAGTCACTCCTGAGGAAATAGGGGAAATGCCTGCGCTCGCGACCGGCAAACTTGCGCACCGGCGGCCGTGGGGAACAGCCGCGCCTGACGACGGCGCTCGCGCACAGAAAGGCCGGATCAGTATAGGCACTTTTCGCGACACGCACCGAACGTGCTCACGCCCGTGGCATAAGGCTTTGCGCATGCCCCCGGGGCACGCGGCGGTGGACTCGCGTGCCCGGCGCCCCGAGGCGGCGTGCTGGGCGGCGCATGCCGTTTTACCGGCTGAACCCGCCCCGCTATCCGCCCTGCCAGCCCTGCAATCGGCCCAACTACGCCTTGAGCGCGCCTTCCAGCAACTTCGCCACGCCGCCGAAGCCCGCAACCTGCGCCGCATCGATCCCGTACAGCGCGCTCAACGCGGGGCCTGGGTTCAGAAAATCGACCCACACTTCGTCGGCTGCCGCCGCCCACACCATCACCTTGAGTGGCAGTTCCAGCCCTGCGTGCGGATTCGCCGCCATGACCGGCGTGCCGCCCTTCGGGTTGCCGACCAGCAGTAGGCGTGTGGGCCTGAGCGACACCCCCGCCGCTTCGGCCGCAGCGCTCTGATCGATGTCGGCAAAGATCGTCATGCCGTGCTGCTTCAGCGCGTCGATCACGCGGGTGAGCGTGGCATAGAAGTCCAGCGGGCTGCGCAGCGACGTGACGGCGACCGGACGAACGAATTCGGTACTCATGGGACCTCCTACTCGCAGTGGGTGTATCGCCGCACGCTGCCCCCATCACCCCGTGACGCGGCAGCATCGCCCGACGAACGCTCGATGTTCAAGAGTCTGCCACGCCCGGCGCGTCGAAGCACGTCTGCCGCGAGCGCCTTTCGCCCATCCCTTATCGCCCCCCTTTGCACGCTCCCAACACACCCCTTGCTAGCGCCTTACAAGCCGTTACCACCGGCCATTGCGGCCCGTGTCGCGCGATACGCTTCGCAAACGCGTTCGATATTTCAATGAACGTCTTTGCTAAGGAGTCCATAGGATGAAGATCACACGCCAATACCTTGCTGCGGCCACGGCACTGACGATCGCGCTGTTCGGCAGCGTCGTCAACATTGCGCATGCCGCGCCGCCCGTTACTCCCGTTACTCCCGTTACTCCCGTTACTCCCGATACGCCGCCCCAGATCGCCCTCGCACAGAACGGGCCGCAAGGCACCGGCATGCCGCCCCCGCCGCCGGGTGCTGGCCCGCATGGTCCGCAAGGCCCCGGCGGCCCCGGACCGATGGGCCCCCACGCGCCGGCAGGTCCGGCGTTCGCCGCCATGCGCACCATCGACGAAATTGCCCATCTGTACCGCGTGGGTGGTCATCCCGATAACGTGCTGCCGTTCTATCGCGAGACGTTGTCGCAGACGCGCGATCCGCTTTTGCGGCATCACTTGCGTGAAGCCATCGCGCGTGAGGAGTTGAAGCCGTCCGATACCAATGCGGCGATCACGACGTTGCGTGCGCAGTTGAGTGAGGATCTCGCCGCACTGCCTGCGCCTTCGTCTGCCGACGCCAAGCGCCGATAACGAGACAGTAGGCAACGGTAAGCAACGACAATCCGGCGCGGCCGCCCGCTAAATGCCAAACGCGTTGTGCGTATGCGCGATCGATCCGCTCAATCGCGCGACGCCGACATGATGCGTTCGTTCCACTGCGGCAGCCAGTCGAGCAGGAACTGCGCAAAGCCTTCGGCGGCGGGCGATGCCGCGCGCGACACGGGCCGGTACACGCACACCTGACGAATCGTCTCGGGTGCGGTGACCCGCTGCATGACGAGGCCAAACGTATTCGCGAGCGCCGCCACATAGCCGGGCGTGAGCGTCGACGCGAGCCCCTGTGCGGCGATACCCAGCGCAGTGGTCACGTTATCGACGACATCGATGGGGGTAATACGCGCGTCGGGCGGTGCGCTCGCGCGCATTTGCTCGACGCTTCGCTCGTGATCGCGCCCCGCCGCGACAAGTGGCGTATCGCGCAGATCCTGCCAGCGCAACCGCTTCCGTTTGGCGAGCGGATGCGAAGGCGCACACCACAACACCCACGGACTATCGAACGCAGGCGCACCGGCGACATGCGCGCCCGTAGCGCGATTGGGACCGATGGCCAGATCGAGGTCGCCATTCGCCACATGATCGATGAGCGCATCGACCGGCGTATCGACGACGCGCACGACCACTTTCGGACGCAACACCGCGTAGTCGCGAATGGCGGCGGGCAACGCCATGCCAGCGAGCACCAGCGGCGCCCCCACACGCACGATGCCAGCGGCGCGATTGCGCAAATCGTCGGCCGTTTTCTCTGCGGCCTGCACATGGCGCAACACCGATTCGGCCGACGCCAGAAAATCGCGCCCGGCGCTGGAGAGCGCTACGCGCCGCGTGGTGCGGTCGAATATCCGGAAGCCCAGAACCGATTCGAGTTCGGCCACGAGTTGGCTCACCGCCGACGACGTGAGACCGAGGCGCTTACCGGCCTCGGCAAAGCTGTGCAACTCGGCAATGGCGACTAGCGCTTCGAACTGGCGCAGCGTGACGCGGGTCAGGGGCATGAGGTTTGGATTATCAAGTTTCGCTTACGAATCGACCAAAATCGATTGATTGTTCCGCAAAGGGTCGTCGCCCACAATCGATTTCAAAAAATTCCCCGCATTTCCCTTTATTCCGATTTCCGATTAGCCCTTTGGCATCGAATTTGGTATCGACACCCCGCGAGGCCCCATGTTTTCTCACGTTGACGCCTACCCTGGCGACCCCATCCTTGGCTTGAACGAAGCGTTTGGGCAAGACGCCCGGCCGCACAAGGTCAATCTGTCGATCGGCATTTATTTCGACGATGCTGGCCGACTGCCCGTCATGGGCGCGGTGCGAGAGGCGGAAGCCGGTGTACTCGCCGACATCGGCCCGCGCCCGTATCTCCCCATGGCCGGGACTGCGGCTTATCGCGACGCGGTGCAGGCCCTTGTCTTCGGTGAAGACAGCGCCGCCCGGCGCGAGCAACGCATCGCCACCTTGCAGACGCTCGGCGGCGGCGGCGCATTGCGCGTAGGTGCCGACTTCCTCAAGCGCTATTTCCCCGACGCGACCGTATGGATCAGCGACCCGAGTTGGGACAACCACCGCGTCGTCTTCGAGAGCGCGGGCTTTCCGGTTCAGTCATACCCGTACTACGACGACGTCACGGGTGGTCTGCGGTTCGACGCCATGCTCGAGGCCATCGCCGCGCTGCCGCCCCGCAGCATCGTGCTGTTGCATGCGTGCTGCCATAACCCGACGGGCGTCGACCTCACCCCGGCGCAGTGGAACGCCTTGATCCCGGTGCTGCGCGAGCGCGGTCTGATTGCCTTCGTGGACATGGCCTATCAGGGCTTTGGCGACGGCCTCGACGCCGACGCTTTCGCCGTGCGCGCCCTCACCGACGCCGGCGTGCCGAGCGTGGTGGCGAACTCGTTCTCGAAGAACTTCTCGCTGTACGGCGAGCGCTGTGGCGCGTTGTCGATCGTGTGTTCGTCGGCGCAAGAAGCGTCGCATGTCTTCGGACAACTCACCGGCACGGTGCGCGCGAACTACAGCAATCCGCCGACGCACGGCGCGCGGCTCGTTGCCCAAGTCCTCACGACACCTGCCCTGCGCCGCGCGTGGGAAGCCGAACTCGATGGTATGCGCACGCGCATCGCCGCAATGCGCACAGAAATTCACGCACGACTGGCATCGCATGTGAGCGACGAGATGCGAGCGCGCTACCTCGCGCAACGCGGCATGTTCACCTATACGGGATTGTCGGCAGAACAAGCCGACGCGCTGCGCGAGACGCATGGTGTCTACATCCTGCGCTCGGGCCGCATGTGCGTGGCTGGGCTCAATACGCGCAACGTCGGCACGGTGGCGAGTGCCATCGCCCAGGTGCTCACGCCCCGCTGAAGCTAACGAGGGCGCATGCCCCTCGCCAAACGCATGCGGAATCGATAACGACAACACGACATCGCGTCGACAGGAGACACCATGACAACCGCTACCGCCGCCGGAGCGGGCGCTAACGCCCGTGAAGGCACCCACGTCGCCAAACACCCTTGGCGCGCTGTGATATCTGCGTCCATCGGCAATGCCCTCGAATGGTTCGATTTGGTGGTGTACGGCTTCTTCGCCGTCACCATTTCGAAGTT
Organism: Pandoraea pneumonica; assembly: GCF_902459645.1. Lineage (GTDB taxonomy): Bacteria > Pseudomonadota > Gammaproteobacteria > Burkholderiales > Burkholderiaceae > Pandoraea > Pandoraea pneumonica. The sequence goes on along the minus strand of NZ_CABPSK010000008.1, from coordinate 23,835 downwards.
GTTCTTCCCCACGCACGACGACACGACATCGTTGCTGCTCACGCTGGGCACGTTCGGCGTGTCGTTCTTCATGCGGCCGCTGGGCGCCATCGTGATCGGGGTGTATGCCGACAAGCAGGGCCGGCGCGCGGCGCTCACGCTGACCATTCTGATGATGATGGTCGGCACGGCGATCATTGCGTTCATGCCAACGTATGCGTCCATTGGCGTGCTCGCGCCGATCGGGATCGTGTTGGCGCGGATGATTCAGGGATTCTCGGCGGGCGGCGAATTCGGCAGCGCGACGGCGTTTCTCGCGGAGCATGCACCGCAACGTCGTGGCTTCTTCGCGAGCTTTCAGGTGGCAAGTCAGGGGCTGACGACGCTGCTGGCCGCCGGATTTGGCGCGTTGCTCACGAGCACGCTCTCGCCGGATCAGATGCAAAGCTGGGGCTGGCGCGTGCCGTTCCTGTTCGGGCTGTTGATCGGGCCGGTGGCGTATTACATCCGTCGCCACGTGGACGAGACGCCTGAGTTTCTGCAAGCGGAGCCGACCGAGACACCGCTGCGCGACACGCTGGCCGATCAGAAGATGCGTCTGTTGCTGGCGGTGGGCGCGGTCATCGTGGCCACTGTATCGACGTACCTCGTGCTGTACATGCCGACGTATGCGATCAAGCAATTGGGCTTGCCCGCGTCGGTGGCGTTCGCGGCAACGGTGGCGACTGGGCTGGTGCAGATGTTCTTGTCGCCGGTGGTGGGCGCATGGTCGGACCGCGCCGGGCGCGCGAAGCCGATGATGATCGCGGCGGCTGCGCTGCTGGTGCTGATCTGGCCGATGTTCTGGATGTTGTCCACGTATCCGAGCTTCGGCATGATGCTTGCGCTGCAAACGGTGCTGGGCGTGTTGATGACGGTGTACTTTGCCCCGTTGCCTGCGCTGGCGTCCGAAATCTTCCCGGTGAAGACGCGTACGACGGGCCTATCGCTCTCGTACAACCTGTCGGTAACGTTCTTCGGCGGCTTCGCCCCGTTCATCCTGACGTGGCTGATCAACGTCACCGGCAGCAAGCTGGCACCGAGCTTCTACATGATGGCGGCGGCAGCGATTGGGCTTGCGGCGTTGAGTCAGATTTATCGGCATACGGGGGTTCGGTAACGTCGTCTAGAGCTTGCACCGGTGGCCGGAGTCATTTCATAAGAATTGCCTTCAGCTTTATCCCCCAAGCGGTGTGCCAATTCACAGATCGTTTCTGAAGTGTCGAGTGATTCAGAAATCGAGGCGCAGAGTAGGCGGGCCAGCGATCCGATTGTCGGCATCGCGGCCTTCCTTGAAACGATCTGGAGATATCGAAATGGCTCATGCCACCAACGGCACTCAAGCCGAGTACGTGCAAGTCGTCAACGAGCTTCACGACGCGTTAGGCATAGATTTCCCTAACGCCCCGAACGGACATCACGCTGAAAGGATGGGAAAAAGGGCACTACGCAGGCTCAGCGAGATAGGCCGTGCGATTAACGAAGCTCGCGCCAAAGCCCCGTGGTTAATGAAGGACATCGCCAATGGCAGTCTGGGGAACGATCTACATCGAACACTAAAGGACATCGACGATAAACAGCGGGAAAGTCCTTCCGGGAATTTTTTTGAAAGGTGGTCGTACAGGCGCGCTTTCGATGAAATGAGAAGCCAAGACCGTCAGGATAACCATCACATTTTCCGAAGCGTCAGCGACAAACAAGGCAACAATGTCGCCGTGATCTACACATACAAAATCGTCGATGGCGACAAGATGAATCTGAGTGCGGCCGCGTCCTATCGCCTCGTAGACGGCACACCTAAAGAGAGCACATTGACCATTGACGGCGCCGATAACGAAACATCGTTCAACCGGCGCATCTTGGCGTCGCTTGGCCTCGAAGCGCCCAATAGCGCGGAAGATGCACCCCATTCGATAGCACGAGCCGACGACCACCTGCGGTTAGCAACAATATCCTCCCCCCGTGTTTCGCCCCCCGTAGGCCTCGGTCGTTTGGTACATTCGCTGAGCTCGTTTGACGCGCCAAACGACGGCATCGATCACGTCTCCTCGGCGATCCCGCCAGCGCATGCCGCATCGGTATCGCTCGCCGTGCTTCGATAACGATCGATATCCCGGTTCGCCCACGCATGACGGTCGACACAAACAAAAACGGCGGACTCCGCAATGGAGCCCGCCGTTTTTTATATCTGCCACCGCGTCACTGCGGATACAACCCCTTCACCCGCCCGAACAACCGAGCCAAGCCCAGCAGCGCGTCGATGTTCGGTGTCGCGATCGACAGCTTCTGCCCCATCTCTCGCACCACGCTCACGAGCGCATTGAGCTCAATCGGCCGCCCAGCTTCCACGTCCTGCAACATCGAGGTCTTGAAAGCACCGAGCTTCGCCGTCACCGCGTGCCGGTCTTCCGGCGATTGATCGATCACGCAGCCGATCTTCCCGCCGATCGTCGCCGCTTCCGTCATCGCCGCCGAGCAGAATGCACGCACGAGCGGGTCATCGAGCACGCGGTCGATGGTCGCGCCGGTGATCGCCGACACCGGATTCATCGTGAGATTGCCCCAGAGCTTGTACCAGATGTCCTGCCGCACATTCTCCGATGCCTTCGCTTCAAAGCCCGCGCGCTCCAACAGCGCCGCCAGCTTCTGCACACGCTCGCTCACACCGCCGCCCGGCTCGCCGAGAATCAGCCCGCGGCCCATCTTGTGATCGACCAGCCCGGGCTCCGGCGTCGCTGCGCTCGCATGCACCACGCATCCCACCACGTTCGCCAGCGGAATGGCGGCCCCAATCGCGCCGCCCGGATCGACACTCGTGAGCGGTTCATCACCAAACGGCGCGATGCCCTTGCAGAACCACCACGGCACGCCATTCATGGCGGGCAACACGATCGTGTCCGGCCCGAGCAGCGGTCCAATCGATGCGGCCACCTGCGTGAGCGCCGGCCCCTTCACCGCGATCACCACCACGTCCTGCACACCGAGCTTCGCCGCGTCTTCCAGCGGATGTGCTGCCGCAACGGGTGCCGCCGCGAGCGACTCGCCTTGCTTCACGCGCCAGCCGCGCTCACGCAGCGCCGCCAGCGTCGCGCCACGAGCCAACGCGCTCACTTGCGCCTCGCCCGTCGCGGCAAGCTTCGTTCCGATCAAGCCGCCAATGGCGCCCGCACCAACGATCGCTACCTTCATTCATCGACTCCCTACTTTCGGATATCACCAAAGCCTACGTCATTTACGCCTTGTTGGCGGCACGTCGATAGTTTTCTTTGAAATGCTCCGGCACACGCTCATCGAAACCCAGCGCCACACGCCGCACTTCGGGGCTATCGGTCGGTGCGTGTCCAACGCCAAGTGCCGCCGCACGCGGCGCTTCGACGCTGACCACGCGCCCCGACAACCGCCCCAGCCCAGTGATCTCGCACTCCACCAAATCGCCCGCATCGACCGAGCGGGAATGACACGGCGTGCCCATCAGAATCACGTCGCCCGGCATCAGCGTAATGTGCCGCGCGATATCCGCAATCACGTAATGCGGCCCCCAAATCGTCTCGTCACCGATATGCGCCTCTTGCACCACCAAGCCGTTGCGATACGTGCGCAACGTCTGCTCGAACAAATTCACACCACGCACGATGCCCGGCCCAATCGGCAGCAGCGTGTCCGCGCCCTTCACCCGCAGCATCGATCCCTGATCGGTATCGCGGAAGTCCTGCAATCCCATATCGAGCGCAGGGCACAAGCCTTCGATGTAATCCCACGCCTCGTCGGGCAACACGTTGCGGCACGTCCGGCTGATTACCACCGCGTACTCGCTCTCGTAGTTCAGATACTTGCAATCGGCGGGCTTGAGAATCTGCCCGCCGTGACCATTGAGCGACGTCGGCGGTTTGGTGAAATAGGTCGGCGTATCGGTCGGCTTGGGCTTGTTGCGGGTCTCCATGCTGCGCGAGCGATACGAGATATGCACCGCAATAATCTTCGACGGGTCGACCGGCGGCAGATGCGCCACCGTTTGCGGGTCGATCACGCGCCCGTCGTCGAGCCTCAGTTGGCCGCGTTGCGCGCCATCTTCAATCATCGTGCCCCAGAACGCGCTGCCGCCCAGCAAGATGCGGCGACGCTCGACACGCGGGCCGCGCATCACCGCCGGTAGTTCACGCAACGGAAATTCGAAATCCATCGTCTTGCTCCTTCAAGCCTGACGCGCGGCGTTGCTCACACCGCCGTCGGCGTCGAACCAGATATGCACGTTGCCGGTCCCGCGCGCGTTTTCGTAATCGGAGAGCACCACGCCCTTGCTACGGCAAGCAGCACCACCCAGAGCACCGACCATTTGCAGATAGTGCGCACCGTGCGCCTCCCACGGACGCTTGCGGTAATCGCTGTCCCAGTCCGCCAAAATTTGATCGTGACGCCCCTCGCGAAACGCCTCGATCGCGCGCTTGTCGCTTTCGATGTTTTCCGGGCGCGACACGTTGCTCTCATGAAAAATACGCGGATGCGTGGGCTTCCAGTCGATGCCGTTGAACTTGTGGCTCAACGCGCCGGACGCCAGCATCACCACACGCAGATCGCTGCGGCGAATCGCCTCGCCAATCACCTCGCCCGATTGCAGGAAGTGTTCCGTCTCGCAGTTCTGGCACGAACTCACCGTCACGATCGGCCATGCGTCGAGCCGCATCTGTTTGATGACGTTAATCGTCGGGTAGTGACGCGGCAGATCGGGGTGTTGCACGGCACGTGCACGCACGCCCTTCTCGCGCGCCACCGCGTCGACGGCCAGCGCCAATTCCGGATGCCCCCGATAGTCGTACGGCACGCCATGCAGATACCACGGCATTTCGTCGGAGATGTACATCCCCGAGTAATGCGCGCCACCGTCGATCAGGTGATAGCCGGTCGTGAACCAGTGCGAATCGAAAATCAGCACGACATCCGGCTTCGCCGCCGCAATGCGTTCGCGTAACCGCGCGTATCCCGCGATCAAATCCGAATCTGCCCCCGCGCCCTGCAATACGCGGAATTCTTCACACTGCATCAAGCCGGGATGGTGCGACACCAATGCCGCGCCGACGATTTGTCCCATGGTGCTCTCCTCAATCTCTCTTTTCGTGTCGCTGCTTTTCGACAATGTGGACGACAGCGCTTCAGCGATGGCTGAAGCTCGCCTTGAACGGTTGTTTCGGCACGACCACGTCCTTCACGTCGCAGAAGAATTCAAAACTCCACTCTCCGCCTTCGCGCCCCACGCCCGAGCGCTTGATGCCGCCGAACGGCGCGGCGAGATCGCGAATACCGAAGCTGTTGACCCAGATGAAGCCCGTGCGCACGCGCTGCGCCACGGCAATGGCATGCGATTCGTCGCCGTAACACACGCCGCCCAGCCCGTAATCGGTGCCGTTCGCCATGTCGACGACCTCGTCATCGCTCTTGAACGTTTGCAAGGTCAGCACCGGCCCGAACACTTCCTGCTGCACGATCTCGTCGCGCTGGCGCAGGTCGGTCAGTAACGTCGGCGCGAAATACTGCGCACCGAATGCATGGCGTTTGCCGCCCCACAACACACGCGCGCCGCCCGCGACGGCACGCTCGACAAACCCTTCCACGCGCTCCAACTGACGCGGATGAATGATCGGACCGACTTCCGTCGCGGCCTCGCGTGGATCGCCCACGACCAGGCTTTCGACCAACGTGCGCAACATCTCGGTGAAGCGCGGCGCAACATCGGCGTGTACGAGCAGACGCGTCCCGGCAAGACACACTTGCCCGGCATTGCGATACATCAGCGCTGCCGTGGCCGCAGCCGCTTCCAGATCGGCGTCGGCCAGCACGATGAACGCCGACTTGCCACCCAGCTCAAGGCTGCACGGCACCAGATTGGTCGCCGCGGTTTTCGCAATCCATTTGGCCGTCGCCACCGATCCGGTGAACGAGATGCGTGCCAGACGCGAATCGCTCACGAGCGCGGCCCCGGTCACCGCCCCCGAGCCCTGCAACAGATTGAACACCCCCGGCGGCAGCCCGGCTTCTTCAGCACAATCGGCCAGCAGCGACGACGTCAGCGGTGCCCACTCCGGCGCTTTCAACACCACCGTGTTGCCCGATGCCAGCGCCGGGCCGATCTTCCATGTGGCCAACATCAGCGGCGAATTCCACGGCGTGATGATCGCCACCACGCCCGCCGGATCGTGCCGCACGAGATGGCGGGCCTGCGGCGTCTCGATCACGCGGTCTTGCAGCGTGAGGGCGTGTTCTGCAAACCACGTGATGTTCTGCATGGCGCGGGGCACCACGCCGTGTGCCATCCGTGAGCGCAGCACACCCGCGTCGTGACTCTCCAGCGTGGCGAAGGCCTCGGCGCGCCGACCGATCGCGTCGGCAAAGCGTTGCAGATACGGCTGACGTGCTGCGGCACCCAGCGCCGCCCATTCGGGAAACGCCTGCGCCGCCGACGTCACTGCGGCGTCGACGTGGGCGAGATTGCCGCTGGCGATGTGTCCGAGCAGCGTCTGGTCGATGGGGGAAACGCACTCGAAGGTGTCCGAGGACGCGACGCGTCGTCCGTCGATAAAGTGATCCGGCGACACCGAAATGCCGGCGACGTCAAAACGGGAAGCGCTCATGCCTTGCCTCGTTGGGGGTATGGGAATGGGGGAAATCAGTCGGCCGACGGCGCGAACTTCGCAGCGAGCGCGCGGCTGGCGTTCGCGAGCAGCGACGTATCGATGCCCACGGCGATGAACGTCACGCCAAGGTCGAGGTAATGGCGAGCCAGCGCCTCGTCGACACAGAGGATGCCGGCAGGCTTGCCCGCCGCGCGAATCCTCGCGATGCCCGCTTCGATGGCTTTACGCACTTCAGGATGGGTCGCTTGCCCGAGATAGCCCATCGATGCGGCCAGATCCGCCGGGCCGATGAACACGCCGTCTACGCCATCGACGGCCGCAATGGCATCGACTTGCGCGAGCGCGTCGGCAGTCTCGACTTGCACCAGCAGACATGTGCTGTCGTTTGCGGCGTGCAAATAATCTTCATAGCGATTCCAGCGTGACGAGCGGGCCAGCCCGCTCCCCACACCGCGCGTGCCCTGCGGCGGATACCGCGTGGCGCTCGCCAGCGCCGCCGCCATTTCGGCGGACTCGACCATCGGAACGAGCAGCGTCGTCGCGCCGATTTCGAGCACCTGCTTGATGAGGGCCGCATCGCCGTGCGGCAACCGCACGACGGCGTGCGACGGATACGGCGCCACTGCCTGAAGCGTGGCGAGCATCGAGCGCAGATCGTTCGGCGCATGCTCGCCGTCGATCACGATCCAGTCGAAGCCGCTACCCGCACATAGCTCGGCGGCGTACGGCGTAGCGAGTCCCATCCACAGACCGATCTGACGCTGCCGGTTAGCCAGCGCCTGCTTGAAGAGATTCGGGGGCGTTTTCATGGTGTCAGTCCGAGATAGGGATGACGGCGCACCGCATGGCGGGCGCCTTCAGGGGGCATTCGGCAGCATTCGGCGGCGTCAAACGAAGCGCACGCCGATCGCGCCCAGCGGACCGTAATCGGCATGAAAGACATCGCCCGCTTTGCAGGCCACCGGCCGCGTGAACGACCCGGCGAGCACGATCTCACCCGCCTGCAAACCTTCGTCGAACGCGCCCAACTTATTGGCGAGCCACGCAATGCCGTTGCCCGGGTGATTCAGCACGGCGGCACTCAACCCCGATTCCTCGATCACGCCATTGCGATAGAGCAGCGCGCCCGTCCAGCGCAAGTCGATGGCATCCGGTTTGACGGGACGCCCACCCAGCACGATGGCGGCGTTGGCCGCGTTATCGGCAATCGTGTCGAAGACCTTGCGCGGTGTCTGCGTGTCGCGATCGAACAGTTCGATGCGGCCGTCGATCAGTTCCAGTGCCGGAGTCACCCATGCAGTGGCATCGAGCACGTCGAACAACGTGACGCCCGGGCCCTTGAGCGGTTTGGCCAAAATGAAAGCCAGTTCGACTTCAAGTCGCGGCACGATAAAGCGGCCCGCTTCGAGCGTTGCACCATCGGCGACAAGCATGTCGTCGAGCAGCGTGCCGTGATCGGGTTCAGTGATTTGCGCGGCGACTTGCATCGCGCGCGACGTGAGGCCGATCTTGTGGCCGATGACGCGGCGGCCTTCGGCGTATTTCAGCGCAAGCCACGCTTGTTGAATCGCGTAGCTGTCGGCCACCGTCATGTCGGGATACCGGCGCGAGAACTGCATGACCGGCGTGCGATTGCGCTCGGCGTCGTGCAACTCGCGAGCCAGCGCTTGATGAATCGACGCATCCAGCATCGTTTGTCTCCATAGCGCCGACATGGCCGCCACGGGGGCGATCGGGCAGCGCGGTTCTTGTCTCGATGCGCTCTATTCTTGCGGCTCGGCGCCTGCGGAACAATCAATCGATTTTGGGCGATTCATAAGCAAAACTGGATAATCGTCAGCGGCCTGCCACCATCCGCTGCGGCCCACCGCCGATCATCGCCGCCCGCCAAAGACCCTACTGTCGCAATGCAGCCACACGCTCAACTACCCGTTGAGATTCCCGAACGGCAATCGGCGTGTCGTCCTTCTTCGCGTATTTCTTCGCTTTTATAGGCTTTTTTCGAGCATTGTGCCCGTTCTCGCCCCTGTCGTCGCATCTCGTCGCTGCCAATCCACCAATACCGATTCACGGTTAGCAATCCCCATCAAAAATGAGAGTGATTTGCATTTATAATCCGCGACGTTTTATTACATCGCATTACCAACAACAATCGACCGCGCCGGGGGCTCGCCAAGAGCGAAGGCCGCGCTCGCCACTCATACGTAGTTTCGAAGGTCAGCAAAGATGAAGATGTCCGTACGTCGCCGCGCGACGGCGCAGGCTGCTCTGCGCACCGCCGCTGTCATGCCCTCCTCCCGTTTGCCCCGTGCGACTGCCTGCGCCGCCACGTTGTTCATGGCCACGCTCGGTGTCGCCCATGCGCAGCAAGCCGCCGACGCCACGGCAGCCGCCAGCTCCGCGAGTACGGTTCGTGCGGCGGACGAAGCCCGCGCCGATGTCGAACTCGGTACGGTCAACGTGTCGGGCGATTGGCTGGGCACCGGGTTGGATAACAGCGCGAAGACGTTCCCGGGCGCGCGCACGGTCGTGAAGAAGGACCAGATCGAAGCGTCGGGCGCATCGAGCATCGGTGATGTGCTGCGTCGTGTGCCGGGCGTGCAGGCCACCGACAACTCCAGCAGCGCCGGCAGTGCCATCTCGTTGAACATCGGGGTGCGCGGCCTGGCCGGTCGCTTCAGCCCGCGCTCGACCGTGCTGCTCGACGGCATTCCGCTCGCTGTGGCGCCGTATGGCCAGCCGCAGTTGTCGTTCGCCCCGGTCAGCCTGTTCAACATCGAAACCATCGACGTGGTGCGCAGCGGCGGTGCGGTTCGCTACGGCCCGCAGAACGTCGGTGGCGTGATCAACTTCAAGACGCGCTCGATCCCGAATACGCCGGGCCTCGTCGGCGACGCTACCGTGCGCGAGAACATGTACACGACCGGCGGCGGCGCGAACACGCAATACGGCCTGTTCCTCGGCACGCAGATGGATAACGGGCTGGGCCTCGCGCTGCTCTATTCGGGCATGGTGGGCCGCGACTGGCGCACGGGCAGTAACGAGAATGTGAACGACCTCGCGTTGAAGTGGCGTTACGACATCTCGCCGAGCCAACAGGTCTACGGGAAGCTCTCGTACTTCGATGCCAAGTCGAAGACGCCGGGCGGCCTCACTGCCGCGCAATACAACGCCGATCCGTTCCAGAACACGCGCCCGAACGACTACTGGAGCGGCAATCGCACCGGGCTCGACTTCGGGTACCTGAACACGATCTCGGACACGCAGGAATTCGAGATTCGCACGTTCTACAACGAGAGCTACCGTCAGAGCTCGCTGACTAACTTGTCGGTGGCACCGCTCGCGACCACGCATCAGCCGCGTAACTATCAAACGTTCGGCATCGAGCCGCGCTACACGCAGCGCCTGTTCCTCGGACCGACGGCGCACGACGTGACAGTCGGCTATCGCTTTATTCGCGAGCGCGGGGACGACAACAACTTCAGCACGAACCTGGCGACCGGCAAGAACTCGGCGACGACCACGTTCTACAACTACACCAGCGCGAACGCGTTCTATATCGACGACCGCATGGCGTGGGGCAACTGGCGTTTCACGCCGGGCGTTCGTTATGAAATGATCGCCTCGCAGCGCGTCGACAAGGCCTCGGGCAGCACCTACCGCACCGACAACAACAAGCCGTTGCCGTCGGTGAACCTGTCGTATCTGGTGAACAGCGCGTGGACGATCTTCGCGGACTACAGCACGTCGTTCGGTCCGGTGCAGAACACGCAGTTGAACTCGATGTCGGCGTCGAACCCGCTCCAGCCGGAAGTGGCGCGCACCTATGAAATTGGTACGCGTTGGACGGACAACCGCTGGCGCGCCGAGTTGACGGCCTTCAAGATGAAGTTCGACAACCAGATTCTGCAAGTGCCGAACGTCAGCCCGGCGACCTTCCAGAACATCGGTGCGACGAACCACGACGGCATCGAAACCGCCCTCGACTACACGTTCGATCAAGACAGCGCGCTGCGCGGCCTGAACCTGTACGCAAACTTCACGTATGTGCGCGCCATTCAGAAGTCGGGCACGACGGCCGGTCTCGACGTGCCGTTCTACTCGCGCTTTACCGATACGCTCGGCGCACGTTATGCGATCGGTCAGTGGACGTTCAACGTCTCGACCACGCACCAGAGCTCGCAGTACTCCGATCTGGCGAACACCGAAGCGCAGTCGGCTGACGGCACGAACGGCAAAGTGCCGGGCTACCGCGTGTGGAATCTGCAAGCGATGTACAAGCTGCCGTTCTACAAGAACGCCGATGTCACGGTGGGCGTGAACAACGTGTTCGACAAGCGCTTCTACACGCGCAACACCGACCAGAACGGCGGCATCATGGTGGGCGCGCCGCGCATGGTCTACGTGCAAGGCCACTTCGGGTTCTGATCCCCGTGTAGTCGCCAAGCGAATCGCGCAGGCAAAAAAAAACGGCACCCCGCAAAGGGTGCCGTTTTTCATTTCTACTGCTGTCGCAACAGATTCGGTGAATGCGGCGCTGGCTTTCGCTAGCGCCGCCGGCCACCTTACTCTGCCGTCGGTTCTTCCACCGAGGTCGGGATCGGGGCAAACGCCTCTTCCAGAGCGATCTGGTCGTGACGCTCGCGATCCGACGTTTCGCGGGCCTTGCGGGCCTTGTGATACGCCAGACCCGTACCAGCCGGGATCAGACGGCCGACGATGACGTTTTCCTTCAGGCCACGCAGGTCGTCCTTCTTGCCCATGATGGCGGCTTCGGTCAACACGCGCGTCGTTTCCTGGAACGATGCGGCCGAGATGAACGAGTCCGTCGACAGCGACGCCTTCGTAATACCCAGCAACACGTTCTCGTACTGCGCCGGACGCTTGTCCGCAGCGTTCATACGATCGTTCTCGTCGAGCATGTCCGAACGTTCGACCTGTTCGCCGATGATGAAGCGCGTATCGCCGTTGTCGGTGATCTGCACACGACGCAGCATCTGGCGAACGATCACCTCGATGTGCTTGTCGTTGATCTTCACACCCTGCAAACGGTACACGTCCTGAACTTCGTCGACGATGTAACGCGCCAGTGCCTCGATACCCTGCAAGCGCAGAATGTCGTGCGGATCGGCCGGGCCGTCCACGATCATTTCGCCCTTGTTCACCACCTGACCGTCGTGCACCAGCACCTGCTTTTCCTTCGGAATCAGGAACTCGTGCTGGTTGCCGTCCAGATCGGTAATGACCAGACGCTGCTTGCCCTTCGTGTCCTTACCGAACGACGTGGTACCCGTGACTTCGGCCAAAATGCCGGCGTCCTTCGGTGCACGCGCTTCGAACAGTTCGGCCACACGCGGCAGACCCCCGGTAATGTCGCGAGTCTTCTGCGCTTCGGTCGGGATACGTGCGAGCACTTCACCCACCGGCACTTGCTGACCGTCCTTGATGGTGATCAGTGCGCCCACCTGGAAGCCGATCGTCACAGCGTGATCGGTACCCGGGATCTTCACTTCCACACCATTCTCGTCGAGCAGCTTGACCTGCGGACGCACGTTCTTCGACGCCGGACCACGACGCTTCGGATCGATCACGACCAGCGTGGACAGACCCGTCACATCGTCGATCTGCTTGGCAACCGTGACACCTTCCTCGACGTTCTCGAACTTGGCGAAACCGCCGTGTTCGGTAATGATCGGGCGCGTCAGCGGATCCCACGTACCGAGTTGCGTACCGGCCTTGACCTGTGCGCCATCCAGTTGCAGCAGCGTCGCGCCGTACGGCACTTTGTGACGCTCGCGCTCGCGACCGTGATCGTCCGTGATCAGGATTTCACCCGAACGCGAAATCACCGTCTGCTCGCCGCGACCGTTCGTCACGTAACGCATCGTTGCCGTGAAGCGAACCGTACCGTTCGACTTGGCTTCGATCGACGAGGCCACTGCCGCACGCGATGCCGCACCACCGATGTGGAACGTACGCATCGTCAGCTGCGTGCCCGGCTCACCGATCGACTGTGCTGCGATCACGCCGACGGCTTCGCCGACGTTCACACGCGAACCGCGACCCAGGTCACGGCCATAGCACAGTGCGCACAGACCGTAACGCGTATCGCAGGTCAGCGGCGTGCGCACGCGCACTTCGTCGATGCCCAGCGTTTCGATCATTTCGACCGCGTCTTCGTCCAGCAACGTGCCGGATTCATACACCGTCTCTTGCGTTTCCGGATTCACGACATCCGACACGGCCACGCGACCCAGAATACGGTCACGCAGGGCTTCGACCACTTCACCGCCCTCGACCAGCGCCTTCATTGCCACGCCGTTGCTCGTGCCGCAATCGTCTTCGACCACGACCAGATCCTGCGTCACGTCGACCAGACGACGCGTCAGGTAACCCGAGTTAGCCGTCTTCAGTGCCGTATCCGCCAGACCCTTACGTGCACCGTGGGTCGAGATGAAGTACTGCAACACGTTCAGGCCTTCGCGGAAGTTCGCGGTAATCGGCGTCTCGATAATCGAGCCGTCCGGCTTGGCCATCAGGCCACGCATACCGGCGAGCTGACGAATCTGAGCGCTCGAACCACGAGCACCCGAGTCGGCCATCATGTAAATCGAGTTGAACGACTCTTGATCCACGGTGTTGCCATCGCGATCGGTCGTCTTCTCTTTGGAGAGCTGCTCCATCATCGCCTTACCCACGGCGTCACCGGTAGCACCCCAAATGTCCACGACGTTGTTGTAACGCTCTTGCGCCGTGACCAGACCCGACATGTACTGACGGTCGTATTCCTTGACCTTCTTCGATGCTTCGCCGATGAGCTCTTCCTTCTTCGTCGGCACGAGCATGTCGTCGACGCAGATCGAGATACCGGCACGCGTAGCGAGCTTGAAGCCCGACTGCATCAGCTTGTCGACGAAAATCACCGTCTCGCGCAGACCGCAACGACGGAACGCCGTGTTGATCAGCTTCGAGATTTCCTTCTTCTTGAGCGACTTGTTCAGCACCGAGAACGGCAGGCCCGGCGGCAGAATTTCCGACAGAATCGCGCGGCCGACAGTCGTCGGGTACAGCGTGATCTTCGGCGTCTTCTCGCCCGTTTCTGCGTCAACCGTGTACTCAGTGATACGCACGTTCACGCGCGAAGCCAGTTCGACTTCCTTGTTGTCGTACGCACGCAGCACTTCCGACACGTCGATGAACGACAGGCCTTCGCCCTTGCCGTTGATCTTGTCGCGCGTCGCGTAGTACAGACCCAGCACGATATCCTGCGACGGCACGATCGACGGATCGCCGTTAGCCGGGAACAACACGTTGTTCGAGGCCAGCATCAGGGTACGCGCTTCCATCTGCGCTTCGAGCGACAGCGGCACGTGAACGGCCATCTGGTCACCGTCGAAGTCGGCGTTGAACGCCGCGCAAACCAGCGGGTGAAGCTGAATTGCCTTGCCTTCGATCAGCACCGGCTCGAACGCCTGAATACCCAGGCGGTGCAGCGTCGGTGCGCGGTTCAGCATGATCGGATGCTCGCGGATCACCTCTTCCAAGATGTCCCACACCACAGCCGTCTGGTTCTCGACTTCCTTCTTCGCAGCCTTGATCGTCGTGGCCACGCCCATCACTTCCAGCTTGTGGAAAATGAACGGCTTGAAGAGTTCGAGCGCCATCAGCTTCGGCAGACCGCACTGATGCAGCTTGAGCGTCGGGCCCACGGTAATCACCGAACGGCCCGAGTAGTCGACGCGCTTACCGAGCAAGTTCTGACGGAAACGACCGCTCTTACCCTTGATCATGTCAGCCAGCGACTTGAGCGGACGCTTGTTCGCGCCAGTCATCGCCTTACCGCGGCGGCCGTTATCGAGCAGCGAATCCACCGACTCTTGCAACATGCGCTTTTCGTTGCGCACGATGATGTCCGGTGCCTTCAGCTCGAGCAGACGCTTCAGACGGTTGTTACGGTTGATGACGCGGCGATACAGATCGTTCAGGTCCGAGGTCGCGAAGCGGCCACCGTCGAGCGGCACCAGCGGGCGCAGTTCGGGCGGCAGCACCGGCAGCACTTCGAGCACCATCCATTCAGGCTTGATGCCCGAACGTTGGAATGCCTCGAGCACTTTCAGGCGCTTGGCGTACTTCTTGATCTTGGCTTCCGAGCCCGTGGCTTGCAGCTCGGCGCGCAGACGCTCGACTTCCGAATCGATGTCGATCGAGCGCAGCAGCTCGCGCACGCCTTCCGCGCCCATTTCGGCACGGAATTCGTCGCCGTATTCTTCGACCTTATTGTAGTAATCCTCTTCGGTCATGATCTGGCACCGCTTGAGCGGCGTCATGCCCGGTTCGAGAACCACATACGCTTCGAAGTACAGCACGCGTTCGATGTCGCGCAGCGTCATGTCGAGCACCATGCCCAGACGCGACGGGAGCGACTTCAGGAACCAGATGTGCGCAACCGGCGAGGCCAGTTCGATGTGGCCCATGCGTTCGCGACGCACCTTCGCCAGCGTGACTTCCACGCCGCACTTCTCGCAGATCACGCCACGGTGCTTCAGGCGCTTGTACTTACCGCAAAGGCATTCGTAATCCTTGATCGGACCGAAGATCTTTGCGCAGAACAGACCGTCGCGCTCGGGTTTGAACGTTCGATAGTTGATCGTCTCCGGCTTCTTAACTTCGCCGAACGACCACGAGCGGATCTTGTCCGGCGAAGCCAGACCGATCTTGATCGCGTCGAACTGTTCGTCCTGCTGGACTTGCTTGAATAGATCGAGCAAAGCTTTCATTGCTTTCTCCTATTTGCCTGAACGCGATTAACCGCGCTCCAGGTCGATATCGATACCGAGCGAACGGATTTCCTTGACCAGCACGTTGAACGATTCCGGCATGCCGGCATCGATCATGTGATCGCCCTTGACGAGGTTCTCGTACACCTTCGTACGGCCCGTCACGTCATCCGACTTCACCGTCAGCATTTCTTGCAGCACATACGATGCGCCGTAAGCTTCCAGTGCCCACACTTCCATTTCACCGAAACGCTGACCACCGAACTGGGCCTTACCGCCCAACGGCTGCTGCGTCACCAGCGAGTACGGACCGGTCGAACGCGCGTGCATCTTGTCGTCGACCAAGTGGTGCAGTTTCAGCATGTGCATGAAGCCGCAGGTGACCGGACGCTCGAAGGCTTCGCCGGTACGACCATCGAACAGCGTGACCTGGTTCTTCGACGGCGTCATGCCGAGATCCTTCGCAATGTGATCCGGGAAAGCCAGATCCAGCATGCGGCGGATTTCGTCTTCATGCGCACCATCGAACACCGGCGTTGCGAACGGCACGCCGTTCTGCAAGTTGCGCGCCAGCGACATGATCTCGTCGTCCGACAGGCTCTCGATATCTTCTTGCTGACCGCTCTCGTTGTAGATCTTCGTCAGGAACTTGCGAACTTCCTGGACCTTGGTGTGCGCTTGCAGCATTTCGCCGATACGCCAACCCAGACCCTTCGCTGCCCAGCCGAGGTGCGATTCGAGAATCTGACCCACGTTCATCCGCGACGGCACGCCGAGCGGGTTGAGCACGATGTCTGCCGGACGGCCATCGGCCATGTACGGCATATCTTCGATCGGCACGATCTTCGAGACCACACCCTTGTTACCGTGACGGCCGGCCATCTTGTCGCCAGGCTGGAGACGGCGCTTCACGGCCAGGTACACCTTGACCATCTTCAGCACGCCCGGCGGCAGTTCGTCGCCTTGCGTGAGCTTCTTACGCTTTTCTTCGAAAGCCAGATCGAACGAGTGACGCTTCTGCTCGATCGATTCCTTGATCTGCTCGAGCTGTTGCGCACCTTCGTCTTCGGCCAGACGAATGTCGAACCAGTGGTAGCGATCCAGATCGGCCAAGTATTCCTTGGTGATCTTGGTGCCCTTGACGAGCTTCTTCGGACCGCCGTTCGCGGTCTTGCCCACCAGGAAGCGCTCCAGACGTTGGAACGCGTCGCCTTCCACGATACGCAGCTGGTCGTTCAGGTCCAGACGGTAGCCCTTCAGTTCATCGTCGATGATCTGTTGAGCGCGCTTGTCGCGCTGGATACCTTCACGCGTGAACACTTGCACGTCGATGACCGTGCCGCTCATGCCCGAGGGCACGCGCAGCGACGTATCCTTCACGTCCGAAGCCTTCTCGCCGAAGATCGCGCGCAGCAGCTTTTCTTCCGGCGTGAGCTGGGTTTCGCCCTTCGGCGTGACCTTGCCCACCATCACGTCACCGGCTTCGACTTCCGCGCCGATGTACACGATGCCCGACTCGTCCAGACGGCTCAGTTGCACTTCCGCCAGGTTCGAGATGTCGCGCGTGATTTCTTCCGGTCCGAGCTTCGTGTCGCGAGCGACCACGTTCAGCTCTTCGATGTGGATCGACGTGTAACGGTCTTCCGCAACGACACGCTCCGAGATCAAGATCGAATCTTCGAAGTTGTAGCCGTTCCACGGCATGAACGCGATCAGCATGTTCTGACCCAGCGCCAATTCGCCCAGATCGGTCGATGCGCCGTCGGCGATCACATCGCCGCGCGCCACCTTGTCGCCCACTTCTACGATCGGGCGCTGGTTGATGTTGGTGTTCTGGTTCGAACGCGTGTACTTGATCAGGTTGTAGATGTCCACGCCGACTTCACCGGCGACGGCTTCATCGTCGTTCACGCGAATCACCACACGGCCAGCGTCGACGTAATCGACCACGCCGCCACGGAATGCCTGCACGGTGGTGCCCGAGTCGACCGCAACCGTGCGCTCGATACCCGTACCCACAACCGCCTTTTCCGGACGCAGGCAAGGCACGGCCTGGCGCTGCATGTTCGAGCCCATCAATGCGCGGTTCGCGTCATCGTGTTCAAGGAACGGAATCAGCGAGGCAGCGACCGAGACGATCTGCGACGGAGCCACGTCCATGTACTGGATGCGGTCCGGCGTGACCATCAGCGTTTCGCCGGCTTCACGCGACGACACGAGTTCGTCGGTGAGGGAGCCGTCGGCACCGATCGACGCGTTCGCCTGAGCGATCACGTAACGGCCTTCTTCAATGGCCGACAGGTAGTCGATCTGGTCGGTGACCTTGCCGTCTTCCACCTTGCGGTACGGCGTCTCGAGGAAGCCGTATTCGTTCAGGCGGGCGTACAGTGCCAGCGAGTTGATCAGACCAATGTTCGGACCTTCCGGCGTTTCAATCGGGCACACGCGACCGTAGTGCGTCGGGTGCACGTCGCGCACTTCGAAGCCGGCGCGCTCACGCGTCAGACCGCCCGGGCCCAGTGCGGAAACACGACGCTTGTGCGTGATTTCCGACAGCGGGTTGGTTTGGTCCATAAACTGCGACAGCTGCGACGAACCGAAGAACTCGCGAATGGCCGACGAGATCGGCTTGCTGTTGATCAGGTCGTGCGGCATCAGGTTTTCCGACTCGGCCTGACCCAGACGTTCCTTCACAGCGCGCTCGACACGCACCAGACCGGCACGGAACTGGTTTTCAGCCAGTTCGCCGACGCAACGCACACGACGGTTACCCAAGTGGTCGATATCGTCCACTTCGCCACGGCCGTTACGCAGATCCACGAGGATCTTGATCGTCGCGAGGATGTCGTCGTCTTCCAGCGTCATCGGGCCGAGTACTTCATCGCGGCCGACACGACGGTTGAACTTCATACGACCCACCTTCGACAGGTCGTACGCTTCTTCGCTGTAGAACAGACGGTTGAACAGGGCCTCGACCGCATCTTCGGTCGGCGGCTCGCCCGGGCGCATCATGCGATAGATCGCGATACGCGCGGCCGTTTGGTCAGCGGTTTCGTCGATACGCAGCGTGGCCGAGATGTACGGACCTTGATCCAGATCGTTCGTGTACAGCGTCTGGATATCCGACACGCCCGATTCACGCAGCTTGACCAGCGCGCTTTCGGTGATTTCGTCGTTGGCGTTGGCGATCACTTCGCCGGTATCGCCATCGATCACGTTCTTCGCGAGCACACGGCCGAGCAGGTAGTCTTCCGGCACCGAGATGAACTTGGTGTTGGCGTTCTCCAGGTCACGGATGTGCTTGGCGTTGACGCGCTTGTCCTTCTGGACAATGACCTTGCCTTCGCGATCGGTGATGTCGAAACGAGCCACTTCACCACGCAGACGCTCCGGCACGAACTCCATCTGCGCGCCTTCCGGCATCAGCTTGAAGTTATCGAACACGAAGAAGTTCGCGAGGATCTGTTCCGGCGTCAGACCAATGGCCTTGAGCAGGATCGTGACCGGCATCTTGCGACGGCGGTCGACGCGGAAGTACAGGATGTCCTTCGGATCGAATTCGAAGTCCAGCCACGAGCCGCGGTAGGGGATGATACGTGCAGAGAACAGCAACTTACCCGAGCTGTGCGTCTTGCCCTTGTCGTGTTCGAAGAACACGCCCGGCGAACGGTGCAGCTGCGAGACGATGACACGCTCCGTGCCATTGATGACGAAGGAACCCGTGGAGGTCATGAGCGGAATTTCGCCCATGTAGACTTCCTGTTCCTTGACTTCCTTGACGACGGGCTTATTCGGCGATTCCTTATCCAGGATCACCAGACGAACTTTGGCGCGCAGAGCCGAGCAAAAAGTCAGGCCGCGCTGTTGACATTCCTTAACATCGAACGCGGGAGTACCGAGCAAATAGCTGACGAACTCAAGGCGTGCGAACCCGTTGTGAGAAACGATCGGGAAAATGGAGGAGAAGGCCGCTTGCAGACCCTCCGGTTTCCGCTCCGATGCAAGCGCGTCGGCTTGCAAGAACGATGTGTACGAGGCGAGCTGGGTGGCCAGCAAAAACGGCACCTTGTGCACGGTCGGACGCTTCGCAAAACTCTTGCGAATGCGTTTCTTCTCGGTGAAGGAATAGTGCATTACGATCTCCGAATCACTACGCTGACGACGACGGCAGGCATCGCCAACGGGTGTTCATCGACTGAGACCAGACGTCCTCCACGGCGGGCTTGCCATGGAGCAACGAGCTTGGTGGTTGGCCGCTACCAACCGCTGGCTGACGGCGACGGATGCCTGTGTTGCCCGTCGCCCGACCAAACTTGCCTTCTGCAGTCGCTTCAGAAGACAAAGAGAAGAACCGCCAAGCCATCACTCGGCGCGATCTTTTCTTTGGCCTCTCTGTGTGTGTAACGCGCGTTTCAAACGCAGCAGTTCACACGGCCATCATGAAAATCTGTTTGACTTCAACTACTTGGCGCTAAGCAGCACCGGCTTTCGAATACCGCACCCAGGTTTAGGGTTTTGCATCTCCTGAAAGCACAAAAAGGCTGACGACTTTTCGTCGCCAGCCTTCCCTACGCGCAGAGTCGAATTACTTAACTTCGACCTTGGCGCCGGCTTCTTCCAGCTTCTTCTTGGCTTCGTCAGCAGCAGCCTTGTCGACGCCTTCCTTGACAGCCTTCGGAGCGCCATCAACCAGATCCTTGGCTTCCTTCAGGCCCAGGCCGGTGATTTCGCGGACGGCCTTAATGACGCCGACCTTGTTCGCACCAACTTCTGCCAGGATGACGTTGAATTCGGTTTGCTCTTCAGCAGCAGCAGCAGCACCGCCTGCGCCAGCCGGGCCAGCCACTGCCAGGGCAGCTGCCGACACGCCGAACTTTTCTTCGAACGCCTTAACCAGGTCGTTCAATTCCATAACCGACATCGCGCCTACGGCTTCGATGATTTCGTCTTTCGTGATTGCCATTTGTAAAACTCCTAGATTGTGTTCGGACCGAAGTCAGCGATCGTGTAACCGGGACGAGAATTAAGCAGCTTCCGCTTGCTTCTTCTCGGCCACGGCAGCCAGGACGCGAGCAAAGCCGGAAACCGGCGCTTGCATAACACCCAGCAACTTCGCGAGCAGTTCGTCGCGGCTCGGGATGGAAGCGAGCGCTTGCACGCCAGCCTTGTCCATCACCTTGCCGTCGTACGAGCCGGCCTTCAAGATCAACTTGTCGTTGCCCTTCGAAAAGTCGTTCAAGACTTTCGCAGCGGCTACGGGATCCGTCGAGATACCGTAGATCAGAGGACCGGTCATCTGTTCAGCCAGGTCAGCAAACGGGGTGTTTTCCACCGCGCGGCGTGCCAGCGTGTTCTTCAGAACGCGCAGGTAGACGCCTTGCTGACGCGCGCTAGCGCGAAGCTTCGTCAGATCGCCAACCGTGATTCCGCGATATTCAGCCACAACGATGGTCGAAGCACCGGCGACTTGCGCCGAAACTTCTGCCACGACGGCTTTCTTATCATCAAGATTAAGTGCCACGGTTAACC
Source organism: Pandoraea pneumonica (assembly GCF_902459645.1). Classification (GTDB taxonomy): domain Bacteria; phylum Pseudomonadota; class Gammaproteobacteria; order Burkholderiales; family Burkholderiaceae; genus Pandoraea; species Pandoraea pneumonica. The sequence continues at coordinate 2,885 of NZ_CABPSK010000008.1, read as the reverse complement.
TCCAAAATTGACATCACCTCATGGTGATGCCGTTCCACTAACGGCTTACCGACATGTCTGGAGTTTCTATCACCGCGCCCGGAAATCCGTGCGCCATGATGTGACTGCATAACTTGTTCGGGTTCGCCATCTGCGTTGGCTGGCGTATTAAGGGAGCGTCAGTAAATGCCCATTCCCGCCAACGGTCTTTGATAACCGGAAGCGCTTTCCGAAGAATTCGCTCCCGCCCAAAGTCTTTTGCTGCTGGCTATCGATCTCGAGGATCTGAAGCCATCGCAGGGGACGCCATCACCCTGCGATTGCGATACTTTGCAGTGCCGCTCGCGTCTGCCGTTTAGGCCGACAGCGATGCTTGGTCCACACGCACGCCAACGCCCATCGTGCTCGACAGGGCGATCTTGCGCAGGTAGACACCCTTGCTCGAGGCCGGCTTGGCCTTCGTCAGGGCTTCGAGCAGAGCCTTCAGGTTCTGCTGGAGCGATGCGGCTTCGAACGAAGCACGGCCGATCGTGGCGTGAATGATGCCGCCCTTGTCGACGCGGAATTGCACCTGACCTGCCTTGGCGTTCTTCACAGCCGTAGCAACGTCCGGGGTCACCGTGCCAACCTTCGGGTTCGGCATCAGGCCGCGCGGGCCGAGAATCTGACCCAGCGTACCGACGACGCGCATCGTGTCCGGCGAAGCGATCACGATGTCGAAGTCCATGTTGCCGGCCTTGATTTGCTCAGCCAGGTCTTCCATACCGACGATTTCAGCGCCGGCAGCCTTGGCTTGCTCAGCCTTTTCGCCTTGGGCGAAAACGGCGACGCGAACCGACTTACCGGTACCAGCCGGCAGAACGACCGAACCGCGAACCACTTGGTCCGACTTCTTTGCATCCACGCCCAGTTGAACGGCGACGTCGATCGACTCGTCGAACTTGGCGCTTGCGCATTCCTTGACCAGGGCCAGAGCGTCGCCGACCGGGTACAGCTTGTTGCGGTCGACCTTAGCGGCCAGTGCTTGTTGACGCTTCGAGATCTTAGCCATTACAGACCCTCCACCGTGATGCCCATCGAACGTGCGCTGCCAGCGATGGTGCGAACCGCGGCTTCCAGATCGGCAGCGGTAAGGTCAGGCATCTTGGTCTTCGCGATTTCTTCCGCTTGTGCGCGGGTGATCTTGCCCACCTTATCGGTGTGCGGCTTGGCCGAGCCCTTGTCGAGCTTGGCAGCCTTCTTGATCAGCACGGTTGCCGGCGGGGTCTTCAGGACGAACGTGAAGCTCTTGTCCGCGAAGGCGGTGATCACCACCGGAATCGGCAGACCCGGTTCGAGGCTCTGCGTTTGGGCGTTGAACGCCTTGCAGAACTCCATGATGTTCAGGCCGCGTTGACCCAGTGCCGGGCCCACGGGGGGCGACGGATTGGCTTTACCTGCAGGAATCTGCAGCTTGATAAAGCCGATGATTTTCTTTGCCATGGTTTACTCCGGAACGAATATGTGGCGCATATTCGGGGTTGAGTCATAGCGCGCGTTCACCAAAACGGGCTACTGACGCTCCTCGGCGACGGCTGTCACCAACGCAAAAACGCGCCGGACGTCGCGCCGGCGCATTTTATTCTTAGATCTTTTCGACTTGTCCGAACTCCAGTTCTACCGGAGTTGCCCGTCCAAAAATGGTGACGGAAACACGTAGGCGGGACTTTTCGTAGTTCACTTCTTCCACCGAGCCATTGAAGTCCGTGAAAGGACCATCCTTGACTCGAACCAGCTCGCCCACTTCGAACAACGTCTTGGGACGCGGCTTTTCCACCCCGTCCTTAATTTGAGACATGATCTTGTCGACCTCGACCTGACGAATCGGCGTCGGACGGTTACCCGTGCCGCCGACGAAGCCGGTGACCTTGGCGGTGTTTTTCACCAAGTGCCACGTCTCATCCGTCATTTCCATCTCGCACAGCACATAGCCGGGGAAGAAACGACGTTCGGTGACCGACTTTTGGCCACCCTTGGTTTCTACAACTTCTTCGGTCGGGACCAAGATCTCGCCGAAATAATCTTCCATGCCCGCACGCGTAATGCGTTCGCGCAGCGCCTTGGCTACGCTCTTTTCCATGCCGGAATACGCATGAACGACGTACCAGCGCTTCTTACTCGGTGCAGCCCCGGTATCAGACATATCACTTCCAGCCAAGAATTAAAGAGAACACTGCCCACTCGATCGTCTTGTCGCTGATCCACAGATACAGCGCCATGATGATGACGAACGCGAAGACAATCGCGGTCGTTTGGGCGGCCTCTTTACGGGTCGGCCAAACGACCTTACCCACTTCCCGATACGCATCCTTAGCAAAGGCCATAAAGCCCTTACCGGTTTGCGATGCCAATCCAACACCTGCGGCAATGGCCAGAACGACGACGATGGCAGCAACGCGCACGTAGAGTGCCTGTTGCTCCAAAGCGTAGAACGCCACGACACCAGCAATCACCAGCAGCCCAGCCAGAGCCAGCAGCAGCTTGTCGCCAGTCGTACGTACAGTTTCTACGGGAGAATTCGCCATTTCCAGCTTGCAGACAGTTGTTTGGCAGGGGCAGAGGGAATCGAACCCCCAACCTTCGGTTTTGGAGACCGACGCTCTGCCAGTTGAGCTATACCCCTAAAACAGCAGAGGGGCCAGCCGCCAAAAGCTGACCCCGTTAGCGCGGACCGTTAAGGTACCGGCTTAAGCAATGATCGTAGCGACCACGCCGGCGCCGACGGTACGGCCACCTTCGCGAATTGCGAAGCGCAGACCTTCGGTCATGGCGATCGGGGCGATCAGCTTAACGGTGATCGACACGTTGTCGCCCGGCATGACCATTTCCTTACCTTCCGGCAGGCTGATCGAACCGGTCACGTCCGT
>NZ_CABPSK010000007.1 GCF_902459645.1 Pandoraea pneumonica | reverse complement strand
GAACTGGGTGAAGCCGCGATCATGGCTCTGGCCGAAGCGCTGGACACGTACATCCCGACGCCGGAGCGCGCCATCGACAAGGCATTCCTGATGCCGGTGGAAGACGTGTTCTCGATCTCGGGCCGCGGTACGGTTGTGACGGGTCGTGTTGAGTCGGGCGTGATCAAGGTCGGCGAAGAAATCGAAATCGTTGGTATCGTGCCGACGGTCAAGACGATTTGCACGGGCGTTGAAATGTTCCGCAAGCTGCTCGACCAAGGTCAAGCTGGCGACAACGTGGGTATTCTGCTGCGCGGCACGAAGCGTGAAGACGTTCAGCGTGGTCAAGTTCTGGCCAAGCCGGCTTCGATCAAGCCGCACACGGACTTCACGGGTGAGGTGTACATCTTGTCGAAGGACGAAGGCGGTCGTCACACGCCGTTCTTCAACAACTACCGTCCGCAGTTCTACTTCCGTACGACGGACGTGACCGGTTCGATCAGCCTGCCGGAAGGTAAGGAAATGGTCATGCCGGGCGACAACGTGTCGATCACCGTTAAGCTGATCGCCCCGATCGCCATGACCGAAGGTCTGCGCTTCGCAATTCGCGAAGGCGGCCGTACCGTCGGCGCCGGCGTGGTCGCTACGATCATTGCCTAATAGCGGATTTTGAGGTGGCAAGTGCCGGCAGGTCCGGCGCCTGCCACCGAACGTCTGTTTGCTCTTTGTGAAGTACCCGGCACCCGAACGAGGGCTGCCACGCTCTTTGGAGAATTTCCATGCAGAACCAAAAAATCCGTATCCGCCTGAAGGCTTTCGACTACCGCCTGATCGATCAATCGGCAGCCGAAATCGTTGAAACCGCCAAGCGTACCGGCGCAATCGTCAAGGGCCCGGTGCCCCTGCCGACGCGCATCGAGCGTTTCGACATCCTGCGCTCGCCGCACGTCAACAAGACGTCGCGCGACCAGCTCGAAATCCGCACGCACCAACGCCTGATGGACATCGTCGATCCGACGGACAAGACGGTTGACGCGCTGATGAAGCTCGATCTGCCGGCTGGTGTCGACGTCGAGATCAAGCTGCAGTAAGGCTTACGGGCGACTTTGCTCTTGAAAGCCCCGCCAATGCTGGATCCGGCGGGGCTTTTGTTATGCGATTTAGCAACACTTGTCAAGCGATAAAAGCTCGTCTATAATGGCGGGCTCAAGTGTAGTTTTGAAAAGATGGCCCACATCCGTGGACCATCCTTTTGTCATTTAGCCCCGGCCAATCGCAGTCGGGAATGGAGAAAATCATGAGCCTTGGCCTTGTCGGTCGCAAGGTTGGCATGACGCGTATTTTCACGGACGACGGCGATTCGATTCCCGTTACCGTGCTCGACGTGTCTAACAACCGTGTGACGCAAATCAAGACGGATGAAACGGACGGCTACACCGCCGTTCAAGTCACTTTCGGTAAGCGCCGCGCCACGCGCGTGGTCAAAGCCGCCGCCGGTCACTTCGCGAAAGCGGGTGTCGAAGCCGGTGAAATCCTCAAGGAATTCCGCGTCGATGCTGCTAAAGCTGCTGAATTGCAGCCGGGCGCAGTCGTTGGCGTTGATCTGTTCCAAGTAGGCCAGAAGGTCGACGTGCAAGGCGTGTCGATCGGTAAGGGCTACGCCGGTACGATCAAGCGTTACAACTTCGCTTCGGGCCGTGCCTCGCACGGTAACTCGCGTTCGCACAACGTTCCGGGTTCGATCGGTATGGCGCAGGATCCGGGTCGTGTTTTCCCGGGTAAGCGCATGACGGGTCACCTGGGTGACGTCACGACGACGGTGCAGAATCTCGAAATCGCGCGCATTGACGCTGAGCGTAACCTGATCTTCGTGAAGGGTGCTGTTCCTGGCGCCAACGAAGGCAAGGTTTTCGTGACCTCGGCAGTCAAGGCCAAACTCGCGAAGGGAGCGTAACAATGGAACTGAAGCTCCTGAATGAGCAAGGTCAGGAAGGCGCTGCGGTCAACGCGTCGGACGTCGTGTTCGGTCGTGACTACAACGAAGCGCTGATCCACCAAGTGGTTGTGGCTTATCAAGCCAACGCCCGCAGCGGCAATCGTGCGCAAAAAGACCGTGAACAGGTCAAGCACACGACCAAGAAGCCGTGGCGTCAGAAGGGTACGGGCCGCGCTCGTGCCGGTATGTCGTCGAGCCCGTTGTGGCGCGGCGGTGGCCGTATCTTCCCGAATTCGCCGGAAGAGAACTTCACCCACAAAGTTAACAAGAAGATGTACCGCGCCGGTGTGTGCTCGATTCTGTCGCAGCTCGCCCGTGAAGGTCGTCTGTTGGTGGTCGAAGACATCAAGCTCGATGCTCCGAAGACCAAACTGCTCGCTGAAAAGATCAAGGCCATGGGTCTTGAGTCGGTGCTGCTGATCACGGATACCGTGGACGAGAACCTGTTCTTGGCCTCGCGCAATCTGGCTCACGTTGCCGTCACCGAGCCGCGTTTCGCCGACCCGCTGTCGCTCATCTACTTCAAGAAGGTGCTGCTGACGAAGGGCGCGATCGCCAAGATTGAGGAGATGCTGTCATGAGCGACGTGCGTAAAAACGACCATCGTCTGATGCAGGTCCTGCTCGCCCCGGTGATCTCCGAAAAGGCGACGCTGGTGGCCGACAAGAACGAGCAAGTGGTGTTCCAAGTTGCACGTGACGCGAACAAGCAAGAAGTGAAGGCTGCTGTTGAGCTTCTCTTCAAAGTGGAAGTCGAGTCGGTGCAAATCCTGAACCGCAAGGGCAAGCAAAAGCGCTTTGGCCGCTTCATGGGTCGTCGCGACCACGAGAAGAAGGCCTACGTTAGCCTGAAGCCGGGTCAGGAAATCAATTTTGAAGCGGAGGCCAAGTAATCATGGCACTCGTCAAAACGAAACCGACATCGCCGGGCCGTCGTGCCCTGGTTAAGGTCGTCAACAAGGATCTGCATAAGGGCAAGCCGTTTGCCCCGCTGCTGGATACCAAGAGCAAGACCGCTGGCCGTAACAACAACGGTCACATCACCACCCGTCACATGGGTGGCGGTCATAAGCAACATTACCGTATCGTCGATTTCCGTCGTAACAAGGACGGCATTCCGGCGAAGGTTGAGCGTCTGGAATATGACCCGAACCGCAGCGCGAACATCGCACTGCTGTGCTACGCCGACGGCGAGCGTCGTTACATCATTGCTCCGCGCGGTCTGACCGTCGGCCAGCAAGTGGTGAGCGGCTCGGAAGCGCCGATCAAGGCTGGCAACACGCTGCCGATCCGCAACATTCCGGTCGGTACCACGATCCACGGCATCGAAATTCTGCCGGGCAAGGGCGCGCAAATCGCTCGTGCTGCTGGTACTTCGGCAATGCTGCTGGCACGTGAAGGTGTCTACGCTCAGGTGCGTCTGCGTTCGGGTGAAATCCGTCGCATCCACATCGAGTGCCGTGCCACCATCGGTGAAGTCGGTAACGAAGAGCACAGCCTGCGCCAATTGGGCAAGGCCGGTGCGAAGCGTTGGCGCGGTATTCGCCCGACCGTTCGCGGTGTGGCGATGAACCCGGTGGATCACCCGCACGGTGGTGGTGAAGGTCGTACGGCTGCTGGTCGTCATCCGGTCAGCCCGTGGGGTCAGCATACCAAGGGTAAGCGTACCCGCTCGACCAAGCGCACCGACAGCATGATTGTTCAGCGTCGCAAGAAGCGTTAAGGAGCTAGCAAATGACTCGTTCTGTTAAAAAAGGTCCGTTTTGCGACGCTCATCTGCTGAAGAAAGTGGAAGCGGCTGCTGCATCGCGTGACAAGAAGCCGATCAAGACCTGGTCGCGTCGTTCGACCGTTCTGCCCGATTTCATCGGTTTGACGATCGCCGTGCACAACGGCCGTCAACACGTGCCTGTGTACGTGACGGAAAACATGGTCGGCCACAAGCTGGGTGAGTTCGCACTTACCCGTACCTTCAAGGGCCATGCGGCCGACAAGAAGGCGAAGAAATAAGGGGCCGATCATGGAAGTGAAAGCAATTCATAAAGGTGCTCGTATCTCGGCGCAGAAGACGCGTCTGGTCGCTGACCAGATTCGTGGCCTGCCGCTCGAGCGTGCACTGAATGTTCTGACCTTCTCGCCGAAGAAGGCCGCGGTCATCATCAAGAAGGTGCTCGAGTCGGCAATCGCCAACGCCGAGCACAATGAAGGTGCTGACATTGACGAACTGCGCGTTAAGGGCATCTTCGTTGACAAGGCGACCTCGCTCAAGCGTTTCACCGCGCGCGCTAAGGGCCGTGGTAATCGCATCGAGAAGCAAACCTGTCACATCACTGTGACGCTGGGCAACTAAGGGGTCACGATGGGACAGAAAATTCATCCGACTGGCTTCCGCTTGGCTGTCAGCCGTAACTGGGCTTCGCGTTGGTACGCCAACAATCAGAATTTCGCACAGATGTTGCAAGAAGACATCGGCGTTCGCGATTATCTGAAGAAGAAGCTGAAGAACGCTTCGGTTGGCCGCGTGGTCATCGAGCGTCCGGCACGTAACGCCCGCATCACGATTTTTAGCTCGCGTCCGGGTGTTGTGATCGGTAAGAAGGGCGAGGACATCGAAATCCTCAAGGCCGAGCTGCAAAAGCGCATGGGCGTGCCCGTGCACGTGAACATCGAGGAAATTCGCAAGCCGGAAACGGATGCGCAGCTTATCGCTGACTCGATCGCTCAACAGCTCGAGCGCCGTATCATGTTCCGTCGCGCAATGAAGCGCGCGATGCAGAACGCGATGCGTCTGGGTGCCCAAGGCATCAAGATCATGAGCGCTGGCCGCCTGAACGGTATCGAAATCGCCCGTACCGAGTGGTACCGCGAAGGCCGTGTGCCCCTGCACACGCTGCGCGCTGACATCGACTACGCAACCTCGGAAGCGAAGACGACGTACGGCATCATCGGTATCAAGGTGTGGGTGTACAAGGGTGACACGCTGGGCCGCAACGACGCTCCGGTGGCTGAAGAGCCGGCCGAAGAAAAGCGTCCGCGCCGCAACGCGCGTCCGGGCGACCGTCGCCCCCGTCGTGACGATGCTGGCGATAAGGCCGGCGCGAAGCGCGGTGGTGCACGCCGTCCGGCTGGCAAGCCTGAAGGCGACGCCAAGACTGGAGAATAATCATGCTGCAACCGAAACGCAGAAAGTATCGCAAAGAGCAGAAAGGCCGTAACACTGGCGTCGCCACCCGTGGCAACGAAGTGTCGTTCGGCGAATTCGGCCTGAAGGCGGTCGGTCGTGGTCGCCTGACGGCTCGTCAAATCGAAGCTGCTCGTCGTGCCATGACCCGCCACATCAAGCGCGGCGGCCGTATCTGGATTCGTATTTTCCCGGATAAGCCGATCTCGCAAAAGCCGGCCGAAGTGCGTATGGGTAACGGTAAGGGTAACCCTGAGTACTACGTCGCCGAGATTCAACCGGGCAAGATGCTGTACGAGATGGACGGTGTTGATGAAGCGCTGGCTCGCGAGGCGTTCCGCCTGGCCGCCGCTAAGCTGCCGATTCAGACGACGTTCTTCGTCCGTCGCCTTGGCGCTTGATTGGAGAGATTGAAATGAAAGCATCCGAACTTCGTGCCAAGGATGTCGACGGTTTGAACAAAGAACTGTCGGATCTGCTGAAGGCCCAATTCGGTCTTCGCATGCAAGCGGGCACCCAACAGCTGAGCAACACCAGCCAGCTGAAGAAGGTGCGCAAGGACATCGCGCGCGTGCGTACCGTGTTGACTGAGAAGGCGAGCCAGAAATGAACGATACCGCTAAGACCTCGCTGAAGCGTACCCTCGTGGGTAAAGTTGTCAGCGACAAGATGGACAAGACGGTTACCGTGCTGGTCGAGCGTCAAATGAAGCACCCGCTCTACGGCAAGTACATCGTGCGTTCGAAGAAGTACCACGCGCACGATGAAACCAACCAGATCAAGGAAGGCGATACGGTCGAGATTCAAGAAACTCGTCCGCTGTCGAAGACCAAGGCCTGGACGGTTTCCCGTCTCGTGGAAGCCGCCCGCATCATCTAAGGCGCGCCGAAGCGAAGGCTGACTTGCAAGTCCGGAATTATCGATGTATAATTCCGGACTTTCCGCTTCTTTCGCCAAAACCGGTCTTTGGTTTCGCAAGGGAGTGGATGGCTTCCGAGACTGATTCGTATCCTCTACGGGTCGTGTTGAGGTAGCAAGGTTGTCCACTTTTGAACGACTCAACCCAAACGGCACCCTTTGGTGCTGACGGGGACCAAGACTGACCGACGCGTATGTGTCGGATTAAGTTGGGAAGATAACACCATGATTCAAACTGAAACCCGGCTCGAAGTAGCCGACAACACCGGTGCGCGTGAAGTGATGTGCATCAAGGTGCTGGGCGGCTCCAAGCGTCGCTACGCCGGCATTGGCGACATCATCAAGGTCAGCGTGAAAGATGCTGCCCCGCGTGGTCGCGTCAAGAAGGGCGAAATCTACAACGCAGTGGTCGTGCGCACCGCCAAGGGCGTGCGTCGCCAGGACGGCTCGCTGGTCAAATTCGACGGCAACGCCGCCGTGCTGCTTAACACCAAGCTCGAGCCGATCGGCACCCGTATCTTCGGACCGGTTACGCGTGAACTGCGTACCGAACGTTTCATGAAGATCGTGTCGCTGGCCCCGGAAGTGCTGTAAGGAGCCGACACATGAACAAGATTCGCAAGGGTGACCAGGTCATCGTGCTGACGGGTAAGGACAAGGCCAAGCGTGGCACGGTCCTGGCCGTTGATGGCGACAAGTTGGTCGTCGAGGGCGTGAACGTTGCTAAGAAGCACGTCAAGCCGAACCCGATGAAGGGCACGCAAGGTGGCGTGGTCGACAAGACGATGCCGATCCACGTTTCGAACGTGGCGCTGGTGGATGCCAATGGCAAGCCGTCGCGCGTGGGCATCAAGGTCGAAGACGGCAAGAAGGTCCGCTTCCTCAAGACGACCGGTGCTACGGTCGTCGGTGCCTAAGTCGCAGGGAGTATAGAAAATGGCCCGTTTGCAAGAGTTCTACAAAGACAAAGTTGTTGCCGCGCTGACGACTCAGTTCGGTTACAAGTCTGTCATGGAAGTGCCGCGTATCACCAAGATCACCCTGAACATGGGTCTTGGCCAAGCGGTTGCTGACAAGAAGATCATTGAACACGCCGTTGGCGACCTGACGAAGATCGCCGGCCAAAAGCCGGTGGTGACGAAGGCTCGCAAGGCTATCGCCGGTTTCAAGATCCGCGAAGGTTACCCGATCGGTACGATGGTGACGCTGCGCGGCGAGCGTATGTTCGAATTCCTGGATCGTTTCATCACCGTGGCTCTGCCGCGCGTGCGTGACTTCCGCGGGATTTCGGGTCGTGCGTTCGACGGTCGTGGCAACTACAACATCGGTGTGAAGGAACAGATCATCTTCCCCGAAATCGAGTACGACAAAATCGACGCGCTGCGTGGGCTGAACATCAGCATCACCACCACCGCGAAGACTGACGAAGAAGCCAAGGCTCTTCTGTCGGCGTTCAAATTCCCGTTCCGTAACTGAGGTAATCGTGGCTAAACTGGCACTTATCGAACGCGAAAAGAAGCGCGCCCGTCTGGCGGCGAAGTACGCTACCAAGCGTGCTGACCTCAAAGCGATCATCGAAGACACCAGCAAGTCGGAAGACGAGCGTTATGAAGCACGTCTGGCGCTGCAACAGCTGCCGCGTAACGCCAACCCGACGCGTCAACGCAATCGTTGCGAACTGACTGGCCGTCCGCGCGGTACCTTCCGCAAATTCGGCCTGGCCCGTAACAAGATCCGTGAAATCGCCTTCCGTGGCGAAATCCCGGGCGTGACCAAAGCAAGCTGGTAATAGGAGAAGCACCATGAGCATGAGCGATCCTATCGCCGATATGCTGACCCGCATCCGCAACGCTCAGATGGTTGAGAAGGCATCCGTGAAGATGCCCTCGTCCAAGCTGAAGGTCTCGATCGCCAAAGTCCTGAAGGACGAAGGCTACATCGAAGACTTCGCGGTTGAGGCAGAAGAAACCAAGCCGGTGCTGAACATTGCACTGAAGTACTACGCTGGCCGTCCTGTGATTGAGCGCCTCGAGCGCGTGTCGCGTCCGGGTCTGCGTGTGTACAAGAGCCGCAACGACATCCCGCAGGTCATGAATGGCCTGGGCGTTGCAATCGTCTCGACCCCGAAGGGCGTGATGACCGATCGCAAAGCACGCGCCACTGGCGTGGGCGGCGAAGTCATCTGCTACGTCGCCTAACCGAGGAGAGTTGAAATGTCTCGTGTAGGTAAGAGTCCTATTGCACTGCCGAAGGGCGTTGAAGCAACGCTGGCCGGTAATGTGCTGACGGTCAAGGGCGCCCTGGGTTCGTTGACCCGCGGCATCAATTCCCTCGTGAACGTCAAGATTGAAGACGGCACCATCACCTTCGCCCCGGCCGACGAAAGCCGCGAAGCGAACGCGCTGTATGGTACGGAACGTGCACTGGTCAACAATATGGTTGCTGGTGTGAGCAAGGGTTTCGAAAAGAAGCTGCAACTCGTTGGCGTGGGTTACCGTGCCAAGGCTGAAGGTAACAACCTGAAGCTCGAGCTGGGTTTCTCGCACGATGTTGTGCACCCCATGCCGGAAGGCGTGAAGGCCGAAACCCCGACGCAAACGGAGATCATCATCAAAGGCGTTGATAAACAACGCATCGGACAAGTGGCTGCGGAAGTTCGCGGTTACCGTCCGCCCGAGCCCTACAAGGGTAAGGGTGTCCGCTATGCGGACGAAGTGGTGATCCTCAAGGAAACCAAGAAGAAGTAAGGGTGCGAAACATGGACAAGAAACAATCACGTGTGCGCCGCGCTCGCCAGACTCGTATCAAGCTGGCAGCTCAAAAGGTGCATCGCCTTTCCGTGCATCGCACCAACGTGCACATTTACGCGCAAGTTTTCTCGGAAGACGGCACGCAAGTGCTGGCCAGCGCTTCGACGCTGGAAGCCGAAGTGCGCAAGGAACTGGGCGACAAGGAAGGCAAGGGCGGCAACGCTGCTGCAGCTGCGCTGATCGGCCGTCGTATCGCCGAAAAGGCGAAGGCTGCCGGCATCGAAAGCGTCTCTTTCGACCGCTCGGGCTTCCGCTATCACGGTCGCGTCAAGGCTTTGGCCGACGCTGCCCGTGAAGCCGGCCTCAAGTTCTAAGGTAAGGATCCGTCATGGCAAAGATGCAAGCGAAAGTTCAGGCTGACGAACGCGACGACGGCCTTCGCGAGAAGATGATTGCGGTCAACCGCGTCACGAAAGTGGTGAAGGGTGGTCGTATTCTCGGTTTTGCCGCGTTGACCGTGGTTGGTGACGGCGATGGCCGCATCGGCATGGGCAAGGGCAAGGCGAAGGAAGTGCCGGTTGCTGTTCAAAAAGCAATGGAACAAGCCCGCCGCAATATGTTCAAGGTCGCCCTGAAGAACGGCACCCTGCAACATAACGTTCTCGGCCAGCATGGCGCCTCGCGCGTCCTGATGTCGCCGGCGAAGGACGGTACTGGCGTTATCGCCGGTGGCCCGATGCGCGCGGTGTTCGAGGTGATGGGCGTGACCAACGTGGTGACGAAGAGCCTTGGCTCGACGAACCCGTACAACCTGGTCCGCGCCACGCTCGACGGCCTGAAGAAACAATCGACTCCTGCTGACATCGCCGCTAAGCGTGGCAAGTCGGTGGAAGAGATCCTCGGCTAAGGGTGATCAATATGTCGCAGCAACAAACTGTGAAAGTCAAGCTGGTCAAGAGCCTGATCGGCACGCGTGAAGAACATCGCGCGACCGTGAAGGGCCTGGGCCTGCGTCGCCTCAATTCGGTCAGCGAGTTGCAGGATACGCCCGCTGTGCGGGGCATGATCAACAAGGTCTCGTACCTTGTGAAGATCGTCGACTGAGCGAGGGCAAAATGGAATTGAATTCGATTAAGCCGGCAGAAGGCGCTAAGCACGCCAAGCGCCGCGTTGGCCGTGGCATCGGTTCGGGTCTGGGTAAAACCGCCGGCCGTGGTCACAAGGGTCAGAAGTCGCGTTCGGGCGGCTTCCACAAGGTGGGCTTCGAAGGCGGTCAAATGCCGCTGCAACGTCGTCTGCCGAAGCGTGGTTTCAAGTCGCTGACGCGTCGTTTCGTGGGCGAAGTTCGCCTGTCGGACCTGAACAACCTGCCGGTCGACGAGATCGATCTGTTGGTTCTGAAGCAGGCCGGTCTGGTGAGCGAGCTGTCGCTGTCGGCCAAGATCATCGCCGCTGGCGAGATCACCCGCAAGGTCGTTGTGAAGGGTCTGGGCGTCACCAAGGGTGCGCTCACGGCAATTCAGGCGGCTGGCGGTTCGGTCGCAGAGTAAGTTAGGACACCCCGGAGCCATCATTGGCCAAGTCTCCTAATCTCGCTAAGCCTGGTACGCAGGGCCCGAAGTATGCGGATCTGCGCCGGCGGCTGGTTTTCCTGCTGCTGGCGTTGATCGTCTACCGTATTGGTGCGCATATCCCGGTGCCGGGCATCGACCCCGATCAGCTGGCGCAGCTGTTCCAGCGCCAGTCGGGCGGGATCCTGGGCATGTTCAACATGTTCTCGGGCGGTGCGTTGTCGCGTTTCACGATCTTCGCACTGGGGATCATGCCGTATATCTCGGCATCGATCATCATGCAGTTGCTGGCGATGGTTTCGCCACAATTGGAAGCCTTGCGTAAGGAAGGCCAAGCCGGCCAACGCAAGATTACGCAGTACACCCGGTATTTCACGGTGGTGCTTGCGCTCTTCCAGGCAGCTGCAATTGCGGTGACGTTGGAGAGCGAGCCGGGGCTCGTCGTCGATCCGGGCATGATGTTCCGCCTGACGACGGTGATCACGCTCGTAACCGGCACGATGTTCCTGATGTGGCTCGGTGAGCAAATCACTGAACGCGGTCTCGGTAACGGTATTTCGATCATCATCTTTGGTGGTATCGCAGCCGGTTTGCCGAATGCTGTGGGTGGCTTGTTCGAGCTTGTCAGCACCGGTTCGATCGGTCCGTTCTCGGCGATCGTGATCTGTGCGCTCGTGGTGCTCGTGACGTTCTTCGTCGTTTTCGTGGAACGGGGTCAACGCAAGATCCTCGTGAACTACGCCAAACGCCAGGTCGGCAACAAGGTGTACGGTGGTCAGGCTTCGCACCTGCCGCTCAAGCTGAACATGGCAGGCGTGATTCCGCCGATCTTTGCGTCGTCGATCATCCTGTTCCCGGCAACGATCGCGAACTGGTTCGGTGCTGGTGACAATACGCGGTGGCTCAAGGACATCGCGGCTAAGTTGTCGCCGGGTCAGCCGATCTACGTGATGCTCTACGCTTTGGCGATCGTGTTTTTCTGCTTCTTCTACACCGCACTGGTGTTTAACAGCAAAGAAACGGCCGAGAACCTGAAGAAGAGCGGTGCGTTTGTACCGGGTATCCGTCCGGGCGACCAGACGGCGCGGTACATCGACAAGATCTTGACGCGTCTGACGCTGGCTGGTGCAGCTTATGTCACCCTCGTGTGTCTGCTGCCCGAGTTCCTGGTGTTGCGCTGGAACGTCCCGTTCTACTTTGGCGGAACGTCCCTGCTGATCATTGTCGTGGTCACCATGGATTTCATGGCGCAAGTGCAGTCGTATGTGATGTCGCAACAGTATGAGTCGCTGCTCCGCAAGGCGAATTTCAAGGGCGGCAATAACATGACGCTTCGCTGATCCGGGATCATGTCGAAAGACGACGTTATTCAAATGCAGGGTGAGGTCCTTGAAAACCTCCCCAATGCCACCTTCCGGGTAAAGCTGGAAAATGGCCATGTGGTACTCGGACATATTTCCGGCAAGATGCGGATGCATTACATCCGCATTCTTCCCGGAGATAAGGTGACGGTAGAGTTGACGCCCTACGATCTGTCGCGTGCGCGGATCGTCTTCCGGGCGAAGTGATTAGAGAGAGGGAATTGTCATGAAAGTTTTGGCATCTGTTAAGTGCATCTGCCGCAATTGCAAGTTTGTGAAGCGCAAAGGCGTGCTGCGCGTGATCTGCAGCTCGGATCCGCGCCACAAGCAACGTCAGGGCTAATCGGCCTTTAACGCTATTTAGTTGGGGAATTACGAATGGCTCGTATTGCAGGGGTTAACATCCCGAACCACCAGCACACCGAAATCGGCCTGACGGCTATTTACGGTGTCGGCCGCACGCGCGCTCGCCAGATTTGCGAAGCCGCTGGTGTGCCGTTCTCGAAGAAGGTCAAGGACCTCGACGACAACGATCTCGAAAAGCTGCGTGACCAAGTCGGTCAGCTGACGGTCGAAGGCGACCTGCGTCGTGAAGTGACCATGAGCATCAAGCGCCTGATGGACTTGGGCTGCTATCGTGGTCTGCGTCACCGCAAGGGCCTGCCGGTCCGCGGCCAGCGCACCCGTACCAATGCGCGTACCCGCAAGGGCCCGCGTAAGGCCGGCGTCTCGCTGAAGAAGTAACCAGAGGATAGGAAACTCATGGCTAAGCAACAGAACAACGCCGCTTCGCAGCGCGTTCGCAAGAAGGTCAAGAAGAGCGTTGCTGAAGGCGTCGTGCACGTCCACGCTTCGTTCAACAACACCATCATCACGATCACCGATCGTCAGGGCAATGCGCTGGCATGGGCGACCTCGGGTGGCCAGGGCTTCAAGGGTTCGCGTAAGTCGACCCCGTTTGCTGCCCAGGTTGCTGCTGAGTCGGCTGGCCGCGTGGCGCTGGAATACGGCGTGAAGAACCTGGAAGTTCGCATCAAGGGCCCCGGCCCGGGTCGCGAATCCGCGGTTCGCGCACTGAATGCGCTGGGTATCAAGATCACGGCCATCTCGGACGTGACGCCGGTCCCGCACAACGGTTGCCGCCCGCCGAAGCGTCGTCGTATCTAAGACGCTTTAGGAAATCCTGCTATAATCGCGGGTTCGCGCACGGTCTCGGCCGTGCGCGAAGCAATTTCTAAGACCACCGTCCGGTACATCGGTACCGGACTTGCGTAGTGGACAAGGCGCCGCTGCGTCAAATTTTGAGATAAAGGAACAACCGTGGCACGTTATATCGGCCCGAAGGCCAAACTCTCCCGCCGTGAAGGTACTGACCTCTTCCTGAAGAGCGCACGTCGCTCGCTCGCCGACAAGTGCAAGCTGGATAGCAAGCCGGGTCAGCATGGCCGCACCTCGGGTGCTCGTACGTCGGACTACGGCAACCAACTGCGCGAAAAGCAGAAGGTTAAGCGTATTTACGGCGTGCTCGAGCGTCAGTTCCGCCGTTATTTCGCGGAAGCCGACCGTCTGAAGGGCAACACGGGTGAAAACCTGCTGCAAGTCCTCGAGTCGCGTCTGGACAACGTCGTGTACCGCATGGGTTTTGGTTCGACGCGCGCTGAAGCGCGCCAGCTGGTTGGCCACAAGGCCATCGTGCTGAACGGTGTTGTCGCCAACATCCCGTCGATCAAGGTCAAGGCCGGTGATGTGATCACCGTGCGCGAAAAGGCCAAGAAGCAAGTGCGTATTCAAGAATCGCTGACGCTGGCAGAACAAGTCGGTTTCCCGATCTGGGTTTCGGTTGACGCCAAGAAGATGGAAGGCACTTTCAAGGCACTGCCGGAACGCAGCGACATCGCAGGCGACATCAACGAAAGCCTGATCGTCGAATTGTATTCGCGTTAATCCAAACGCTGACGCGCCTCACGGCGCGTTTTCGTTCCGTGCAGGTTTGTCATCCATCAGCCTTATCGGTGTAACGAGCCGAGGGTATTGAAAAGGAAACCTATGCAAAACAGTTTATTGAAGCCCAAGATCATCGAGGTTGAAGAAGTCGGTGAGCATCACGCCAAAGTTGTGATGGAGCCGTTCGAACGTGGTTACGGCCACACCTTGGGCAATGCGCTGCGCCGCGTGCTGTTGTCGTCGATGGTTGGCTACGCGCCGACCGAAGTGACGATCGCCGGCGTAGTGCATGAATACTCCACCATCGACGGTGTTCAGGAAGACGTTGTTAACTTCCTGCTGAACCTCAAGGGTGTGGTGTTCAAGCTGCATAACCGTGATGAAGTCACGGTTACGCTGCGCAAGGATGGTGAAGGTGTGGTGCGTGCTTCGGATATCGAACTGCCGCACGACGTCGAACTGATCAACCCCGATCACGTGATTGCACATCTGGCCAAGGGCGGTAAGCTCGACGTCCAGATCAAGATTGAAAAGGGTCGTGGTTATGTCCCGGGTAACGTGCGCCGTTATGGCGATGATTCGGCCAAGGTTATTGGTCGTATCGTCCTCGACGCGTCGTTCTCGCCGGTCAAGCGTGTGAGCTATGCGGTCGAATCGGCCCGTGTGGAACAGCGTACCGACCTGGACAAGCTCGTGATGAACATCGAGACCAACGGTGTGGTGTCGCCGGAAGAAGCGATCCGTCAATCGGCTCGCATCCTCGTCGACCAACTGTCGGTGTTCGCTGCGTTGGAAGGCACGGAAGCCGCCAGCGAAGCGCCGTCGCGTGCGCCGCAGATCGATCCGATCCTGCTGCGTCCGGTGGACGATCTCGAGTTGACGGTGCGTTCGGCCAACTGCTTGAAGGCCGAAAACATCTACTACATCGGCGACCTGATTCAACGTACCGAGAACGAATTGCTCAAGACCCCGAATCTGGGTCGCAAGTCGCTCAACGAAATCAAGGAAGTGCTGGCCTCGCGTGGTCTCACGCTGGGTATGAAGCTCGAAAACTGGCCGCCGGCTGGTCTCGAGAAGTAAGTTGTGAAGACATGGCCGCCTTCGGGCGGCCGTGTTGCAACAAAAGTGCGGTGCGTCGGAGCGATCCGATACGGCCGTTTGTAACGACACCGGCCCGCGGTGATGGACACCGATAGAAGAGCTTGGTCGAAAACTTTGTTTAAAGGAAAGTTGAAATGCGTCACCGTCATGGTTTGCGTAAACTGAACCGTACCAGCAGCCACCGTCTGGCAATGCTGCGTAACATGTCGAACTCGCTGATCGAACACGAAGCGATCAAGACCACGCTGCCGAAGGCTAAGGAACTGCGTAAGGTTGTCGAGCCCCTCATCACCCTGGGCAAGAAGGACTCGCTGGCTAACCGCCGCCTGGCTTTCAACCGCCTGCGTGATCGTGATTCGGTCTCGAAGCTGTTCAACGTGCTCGGCCCGCGCTTTGCCAACCGTCCGGGTGGCTACCTGCGTATTCTGAAGATGGGTTTCCGCGTTGGCGATAACGCCCCGATGGCGTTCGTCGAACTGCTGGACCGTCCGGAAGTCGACACGGAAGCGCCGGAAGTTGCTGAGTAAGCGACTCGCGCAGCAGGCCTTTGAGGCCTGTCAGCCGTAAAAGAAAAGCCAGGTCATCGACCTGGCTTTTTTTATTTGCGGTGCTGTCCGAAGCGCCGCACAGATATCTCTGGAATAACGGGCTGCCCGCGCAACTTGCAGACGGCCGGTGTACAGTGAACAATCGCTACGTTTGACCGGTCTACTGCACACTATGGATGCCCTTCTCATCGTCATGACGACGTTTCCCGACGAGGCCAGCGCCGAAGCTGCCATCGACGGCATGCTGGCTGCTCGGCTAGCAGCCTGCGTGCAGCAAATGGCCCCCGTGCGGTCCAGTTATCGCTGGCAGGGCAAACGTGAGACGAGTGTTGAAGTGCCACTCATGATCAAGACGAGCGCTGCACGTTATACGGCGCTCGAGCAGTTCATTAAGGAACACCATCCCTACGACGTGCCGGAAATCGTGGCGTGGCCAGCAACGGCTGCGTTGCCCGCTTATGCGCGTTGGATTGAGGATGAGACTCGGGGGGAGTTGCATGTCTGAAACAGTGGTCGCGACTGGACTGGCGATGGATCGGAAAGATTTGAATGAGCGCAGCGGGATTTGGGCGCTCGTGTGGTTTTGCGTCTTCGCGCTGGTGATGATGTTCGGCACCGCGCGCGCACACGCTGCGGACGACTTCCTGGACCCGGACGTCGCGTTCAAGGTGTCGAAATCGGAACAGCCCGGCGCAGTGCTGCTGCACTTCGAGGTCGCCAAGGGCTATTACCTCTATCGGGAGCGCTTCGCGTTCGCCGCCGATAACGCCTCCATCAAGCTGGGTACCCCCGAGTTTCCGAAAGGTGAAGTGAAGCACGATGAGACCTTCGCTAAGGATATGGAGGTGTATCACGAGCCTATCGACGTGCGTATTCCCGTCGCCGACGCAGCGGGCCCCTTCACGCTGACCGTCACGATGCAGGGCTGTGCGGACAAAGGGCTGTGCTACCCGCCGATGGATAAGCCGTTCAGGATTTCGGCGGCGGTGGCAGCTGGAAGTGGTGCCAGTGGCGGTGCGGGAGCGTCGTCGATGTCATCGCAGTCCGTGGCAGGACCTGCGACGCAGGCGTTGCTGGGGACGAAACCCGCCGCAGCGAATTCTCCCGATGCCAATCAGACGGCGCCAGCGACGACGGGCGGAGGCTGGCTCTCGGCACGTGACGATTACAGCGAAGCCGAGCGCATTCTTTCCAGCGGCAGCTTCCTGTTGGCTCTCGGTATCTTCTTCGCACTGGGGGTAGCACTGGCGTTCACACCGTGCGTCTTGCCGATGGTGCCTATCTTGCTGTCGATCGTCGCAGGGCAAGAGGCAAGCCGGGGCAAGGCGGTGCGTCTCGCCATCGCCTACGTACTCGGCATGGCCATCGTGAACACGGCCATCGGCGTCGCAGCAGGGCTGCTTGGCCAAGGGCTGATCGCGTTTCTCCAAGCCCCTTGGGTGCTCGCCTCGTTTGCGCTACTGATGGTGATCCTGTCGCTGTCGATGTTCGGCATGTACGAGATTCAATTGCCGTCGGCGCTCCGTAACCGGATCGACGATGCGGCGCGCAAACAAAAGTCGGGTCAATGGATGGGGGCGGCCATGATGGGCGTCCTGTCTGGGTTGATCGTCAGCCCGTGTGTCACGGCACCGCTTGCCGCTGCACTGGCGTTTATCGCCAAAACGGGGGATGCCGTTTTCGGCGGTGCCACGCTCTTCGCGCTGTCGCTGGGGATGGGATTGCCGCTGGTCATTCTCGCGGGCGGCGGCGGGGCATTGCTGCCACGCGCTGGCGCATGGATGGACGGCGTGAAGCGGTTCTTCGGCTTTCTGCTGCTGGGTGTGGCGCTCTGGATTGTGCGGCCGCTGTTGTCCACGCAGGTGTTGCTGCTCGGCTGGGGCGTGTTGCTGCTGGTGGCGGCGACGTTCATGCGCGTGTTCGACAGCCTGCCGGATGGCGTGAGCGGCACGCGGCGGTTGTTGAAAGGGCTGGGTGTTGCCGTTGCGTTGCTGGGCGCTGTGGCGTTGGTCGGGGCTGCCGCAGGCGCTCGCGATCCGCTCGCGCCGCTGGCTGGCTTGTCGACGGCGGCGTCTGGCAGTGCCAGCGCGGGGGCACACGTCGCTGAGGAGGTGAAATTCCAGCGCGTGCGAAGCGTCGCGGAACTCGATCAGGTGGTTGCCACGGCGGGTCGTCCTGTCATGTTCGACTTCTACGCCGACTGGTGCATCAGCTGCAAAGAGATGGAGCGGTTTGTCTTCACCGACCCGCGGGTGAGGGCACGTCTGGACCAGGTGCTACTCGTGCAGGCTGACGTGACGAAGAACAATGCGGACGATCAAGCACTGCTCAAACGGTTTGCGCTGTTCGGTCCGCCCGGAATCATTTTCTTTGACGCCAAGGGCGCCGAGGTGCCGGGGTCACGCGTCATCGGTGCGCAATCGGCAGACCAGTTTCTGCGCAGTCTCGATAAGGCTTACGGTCCGGCAGCGTGAGGCGGAAAGGTGCCACATGAAGGGTGCCTCGTAGACTCCCCAGCTATCGGCGCGTCATAAACAAACAGCCAGTCCGGCACCGGACTGGCTGTTTGTTTATAGCGATACACACACGCCGCCGAAACCTGATGGGGCGTGCTGTGGCCGATTATGCTTGCGCGCGAATCAACCGGGCTGCATCGAGCGCGAAGTACGTCAGGATGCCATCGGCACCGGCGCGCTTGAACGCAAGCAGCGATTCCATCATGACCTTGTCGTGATCGAGCCACCCATTCTGTGCGGCGGCCTTCAACATCGCGTATTCGCCACTGACCTGATAGGCGTAGGTGGGGAAGCGGAACTCGTCCTTCACACGGCGCACGATATCGAGATACGGCATGCCGGGCTTGACCATGACCATGTCCGCGCCTTCTTCGATGTCGAGCGCCACTTCACGAAGCGCTTCGTCCGAATTGGCCGGGTCCATTTGGTAGGTCATCTTGTTGCCCTTACCCAGATTCGAGGCAGAGCCGACGGCATCGCGGAACGGACCGTAGAACGCCGACGCGTACTTGGCGGCATAGGCCATGATGCGCGTGTGGATGTACCCGGCGGCTTCGAGCGCTTCGCGGATGGCGCCGATGCGGCCATCCATCATGTCGGACGGTGCCACGATATCTACGCCGGCTTGCGCTTGTGTGAGCGCCTGCTTCACGAGAATTTCAGTCGTCACGTCGTTGATGACGTAGCCGTTCTCGTCGAGCACACCGTCCTGACCGTGGCTGGTGTACGGATCGAGTGCCACGTCGGTGAGCACGCCAAGGTCGGGGAAGTTGCGCTTGAGCTCGCGCACGGCGCGCGGGATCAGACCTTCGGGGTTGGTGGCCTCAATGCCGTCGGGCGTCTTGAACGACGCGTCGATATTGGGGAACAGGGCAATGACCGGCACGCCGAGCGTGACGCAGGTATCGGCGACACGCAGTAATTCGTCGACCGAGACGCGTTCGACGCCAGGCATCGAGTCGACGGCCTCGCGGCGATTCTGACCTTCGAGCACGAACACCGGGTAAATCAGGTCGTCACAGGTCAGTTGGTTTTCGCGCATCAGGCGGCGCGAGAAGTCATCGCGTCGCATGCGGCGCGGGCGAAGCAGGGGATAGGAACTCATGCGATCGGTCCTTTGGACGGGGAATAGCGCGTCTGAAAATTCCGTGAATCGTCTCGTGAAGACGTCCCGAAAACGTGTTGCCGTTGCGATCGGCTCAACGATTCCGTAAGGGGGAAAGCGCGCAAAAAAGGGCACTTGCCGGGAAACTTTCGGACGCATGGTATATCATACCAACCGGATGTTCGCACTGTGTGTGGCGTCCCCCGCTTCTCCTCCCTGAGCGGGCGCCTGTCGTTCTACGATAAGGCTCATTTAAACCCGCCGTGCCTACACGGCGGTTTTTTTATGTGCGCTCGATTTATCGCAGCTGCGTCTCGGTAACTCCGGTGTGCGCGGGCATTGCGGCCCGTTTCGACAAATCATCATGCCCCTCATCCGTTCGGTTGAGGCGACGCCACACCACCGCAATTTCATCTGAACCCACATGCCGTCTCGAGTCTTGGGCCGCGACGATATGTCGCGCCCGGCGAGATGCTGAGTCAACTACCTTTGGCGTTGTGGCGGATGTGCCATGCCGTGGCCGCGCGTTGGCTAGTCCCCACGGCGGCGACAGCGATTACTAAGACGTTACTGGGGCTTTACTGAGGCGTTACTGAGACATTTCTGAGGCGCGCTCATTTCTTCGCCGATTCGCGTGGCGGAATAGCGAGCCAGTCTTCGAGCACGCGCTGCGCGGCTTCGACGCCGGTGCGTTTGAGCGACGAGAACAGTTGTGCCGTGAACTGCGCAGGGGTATTCGGATCGTCCGAAGGGAGTCCGTCAGTCCGTGGAATGGCATTCAGCCGCTTCTGGGTATCGCGCAGCACCACCGTGGCTTCCTGACGCGTGAGTTTGTCGGCTTTCGTCAGCAGGACATGGATCGGGCGCCCGGTCGGCAGGAACCAGTCGATCAGTTCGCAATCGAGATCCGTGAACGGGCGACGCGAGTCCATCACGAGCACCAGCCCGCGCAGTTGCGGGCGTTGCACCAGATAGTCGCCGAGCAACTGCTGCCAGTGCACCTTCACGCCGCCGCCGACTTCGGCATAGCCATAGCCGGGCAGGTCGACGAGGTAACCGTAGAGATGCTCGAGGTGAGCGATCTCGAAATAATTGATGTGCTGCGTGCGGCCCGGCGTTTTACTGGAGAAGGCCAGGCGCTTCTGGTTGCACAGGATGTTCAGCGCGCTGGATTTGCCCGCGTTCGAGCGACCCGCGAAGGCGACCTCGGGCACTGCCGTGGGCGGCAGATCGCGCAGATGATTGACGGTCGTAAAGAAGCGGGCTTGATGAAGTAGGGACATGACAGGAACCGGGGAGCGCCGCAGCCTCGGCAGGCGGGCTGGCAACGCGGGCGCAGGGGCGCAGAACGGTGAGTTGGGATGTTGCCGGTGAAAGCCCGGGAAGCCCCGCTCTGCGGCCTTCTACATGGAAATCCCCTAAAGTCGGGGAAAGACTTTATTGTACAATACGAAAGTTAACCTTGGCCTTGCCGAGGCTTGTCCGAACGTCTCGCACGCCGTGAGGTTGGAGGAGAAACACGGCGCCGGACGGTGAGTTCGAACGACCGATTTCCCGACAAAACAGATATAAGGTGTGCGAATGAACCGAGGAGTGTGGAAGTCTCTCGCTGCAACACCATTGGCGCTGGCATGCTTCCTTCTGAGCGGCGCAGGACAAGCCGCCGAGCCGCAAGCGCCTGCCAAACCAGACCTGAACCGGGGACAGGCGATTGCCAGTCAGGTCTGCGCTTCCTGCCACGCGGCGGACGGTAACAGCACCGGTGGTGCGTATCCGAAAATCGCCGGGCAGCACGCTGAATACCTCTACAAGCAGCTGACCGATTTCAAGGCGCAGCCGGGCAAGACGCCCGCGCGCAACAATGCCATCATGGCCGGCATGGTCGCGGCGCTGTCCGATCAGGATATGCGCAACGTGTCCGCTTATTTCGCATCGCAGACCGAGAAACCGGGTGCGGCGCGTAACAAAGCCACCGTTCCGTTGGGTGAAAAGATTTTCCGTGGCGGTATCGCAGAGAAGGGCGTGCCCGCCTGCGCCGCTTGTCACGGACCGGCCGGTGCCGGCATGCCGTCGCAATACCCGCGCCTCGGCGGCCAGTGGGCCGATTACACCGCTGCACAACTCGTGGCCTTCCGCGACGAAACGCGTCAGAACAACGCGCCGATGCACGCTGTTGCGTCGCGACTGTCGGACAAGGAAATCAAGGCAGTCGCGGATTACATCGCCGGTTTGCGATGATCGGTAACGTTTGCCCTGACATCGTGTGAACGTCAGGGTATATTCGCTGACTTATAACGAAACCAGCGCCGTCACCGCAGAGTGGCGCGATCGAACTGGTTTAGCATACACAGGGTGGCGGGCGCGTGAAAAACGCGCTCCCGCCCTTTTTTGTTGCCGGAAACAGGATGAGCATCAGTACCTCGGGAATGCAGATCAAAGGCGCGCAGCGATGGGTGCGCGACGGTGTCGAGCTAGTCAGTTCGATGCGTTTTGCCATCAGCCTGCTCACCGTGCTCGCGATCGCCAGCATCGTCGGCACTGTGCTCAAGCAAGGCGACCCCTACCCCAACTACGTCAATCAGTTCGGCCCGTTCTGGGCCGACGTTTTCCGCTCGCTCGGCCTTTATACGGTCTATAGCTCGTGGTGGTTTCTGCTGATTCTCTTCTTCCTCATGGCGTCGACGACGCTGTGCATCGTGCGCAATGCGCCGAAGATGATCGCGGACATTCGCAGTTGGCGCGACCACGTTCGTGAGGGCAGCCTGCGCGCCTTCGGTCACCGGGGCGAATTTACCGGCCCGGCACCGCGCGCTGAACTGCTCCCGCGACTCACTGGCTTTCTCGGCCGTCGCGGCTACCGTTTCGTCGTGCGCGATCGCGACGGCGCGACGCTCGTCGCTGCTAAGGCCGGGGCGATCAATAAGATCGGCTACATCTTCGCGCACAGTGCCATCGTCATCATCTGCTTGGGCGGTCTGGTCGATAGCGACCTGCTCATTCGCGTGCAAATGGCCTTGTTCGGCAAGTCGCCGCTGCAAGGCAACGCCGTGATCGCACAAATTCCCGAGCAGCACCGCCTCTCGTCGAGCAACCCCGCATTCCGCGGCTATGCGTTTGTGCCCGAGGGCGGCAAGTCGACGACGGCCATTCTCAATTTCCAAGACGGCTCGGTCGTGCAAGATCTGCCGTTCTCCATCGAGTTGAAGAAATTCCACGTCGACTACTACTCGACGGGGATGCCGAAGCTCTTTGCCAGCGACATCGTGGTCACCGATCCGGACACCGGCAAGTCGATGGATGCGACGGTGAAGGTCAACGAGCCGTTTATCTTCAAGGGCGTGGCGATTTATCAATCGAGCTTCGAAGACGGCGGCAGCAAACTGAAACTCACCGGTTACCCGATGCGGGGCGCTTCCGATAAGACGTTTGCGTTCTCCGGCGATATCGGCGGGTCGACCCAACTGAAGGGCGGCGGCGCTGCCAAAGACCAATACACGGTCGAGTTCAGCGACTTCCGCGCGATCAACGTCGAGAACATCAGCAATGGCAGCGGGCAGCAGGACGTGCGCGGCGTGGCTCGCAAGTCGTTTCGCGACGACCTGAGCGCACAACTGGGTTCGGGTGCCAAAACCGATCTGAGCAAAGACTTGCGCAACGTCGGCCCCTCGGTGCAATACAAGGTGCGTGATCGCAGCGGGCAGGCGAAGGAATACCGCAACTACATGCTGCCGATTCTCGTGGAAGACGGTCAGCGCGTGTTCATGACGGGTGTGCGCGACACTCCGGACGGCCCGTTCCAATACCTGCGCATCCCTGCCGACGAGGACGGCTCGGTCAAGCAGTGGATGCTGCTGCGCGCCGCGCTTCAGGACGATGGCGCCCGCGCCGAAGCCGCGCGCCGTTTCGCTGCGCAATCCTTGCCGGCCCAAACCTCCGCCGAGTTGCGTGCTCAATTGCAGGAAAGCGCCAAGCGCGAAATGGATCTCTTCGCCGGCGCGATCCCGGCAAGCGCAAACGGTCATGCGACTGGCGGGCTGCAAGCCATTGCCGAATTCGTGAGCGAGAAGGTGCCGCAAGAGCAGCAATCGAGCGCGGCCGACATGTTCCGGCGTATTCTCGACGGCACGATCTGGCAACTTTGGCAGGTCGCGCGTGAACAGGCGGGCCAGCCGGCGGTCGCGTCCACGCCGGAGAACGAGCGCTTTGTGCATACTGCGACCAACGCGCTGTCGGACAACTTCCTGTACGACGCGCCGGTGTTCCTGCAACTCGACTCGTTCGATCAGATTCAGGCGAGCGTCTTCCAGCTCACGCGCTCGCCGGGTAAGAAGATCGTGTATCTTGGCAGTCTGCTGCTGGTACTCGGCATCTTCTCGATGTTCTATGTGCGCGAGCGGCGTCTCTGGCTGTGGGTGAAAGACACCCCGGACGGCGGCAGCTCGGTACTGATGGCAGCGTCGACCACGCGTCGTACGCTGGATTTCGACAAAGAATTCGCCCGCACGAAGGCGGAGATCGACGCGATCGTCACAAAACGTTGAAGGTGAGAGACATGGAGTTATCGCAAGGCTATTCAGACGTCTCGTGGCTGCGCCGTCGCAGTATCGGCGACTGGCTGTTCGCACTGGCGCTGGCGATTGGCGCGGGTTTCGCGCTCAACCGCTACGGCCACTTTATGGATTACTACGAGCACACGATTCTGGTGCTCTCGGTGCCGACCTTTGCTGTGCTCGGCTGGCACTGGCGCTCGGTGCGCTGGCTGATGGCGGGCATCGCGATCCTCGCGCTCTCGGGTATCGGGCTGTATCACCATGATTTAGCGCGTGCCGATCAAGCGTTCTTCCTGAAGTACTTCCTATCGAGTCAGTCGGCCATCCTCTGGATGAGCGCGCTGTTCTTCCTGGCGACCCTGTTCTACTGGGGCGGCTTGCTTGCTCGCTCGCCGTTTGGCGCGAGTGTCGGGTCGGCGCTGTGCTGGGCCGCCGTGCTGCTCGGGTTCACCGGCATGATGGTGCGCTGGTACGAGTCGTATCTGGTCGGGGCCGATGTCGGGCACATCCCCATCTCGAACCTGTACGAAGTCTTCGTGCTGTTCTGCCTGATCACGTCGCTGTTCTACTTGTATTACGAGCAACACTACGAGACCCGCGCGCTTGGCCCGTTCGTGCTGCTGGTGATCAGCGCCGCAGTCGGCTTCAACCTCTGGTATAGCGTGGCGCGCAGTGCCTACGAAATTCAGCCGTTGGTGCCCGCGCTGCAAAGCTGGTGGATGAAGATTCACGTGCCGGCGAACTTCATCGGCTACGGCACGTTTGCACTGGCCGCGATGGTGGCGGTGGCGTACCTGCTCAAATCGGGCGAGCAAAAGCGTAACGTCGCCGCAGGCCGGGCCATCGACAGCGGCTTCTTCTCGTCGCGTCTGCCGTCGCTCGAACTGCTCGACGACGTGATGTACAAGGCGATCGCCGTCGGTTTTGCGTTCTTCACGATTGCCACGATTCTCGGTGCGCTCTGGGCTGCCGACGCTTGGGGCGGCTACTGGAGTTGGGACCCGAAGGAAACGTGGGCGCTGATCGTCTGGCTGAACTACGCCGCGTGGCTGCACATGCGTCTGATGAAGGGACTGCGTGGTGTCGTGGCAGCGTGGTGGTCGCTGACGGGTCTGCTGATTACCACGTTCGCGTTCCTTGGCGTGAACATGTTCCTGTCGGGGCTGCATAGCTACGGGCAGCTCTGACGCGTAGTGAAAGCTTCGATACGGCCGAGCGTTGACGGCCGGTCGAGGCGATGCAAAAGACGTAAAAAAGCCGCCGCGCGATATGCGCAGGCGGCTTTTTTATTGGGTGACGCCCGATTTGCAGCCCGTGGGTGCGGGCGACGGCAAAACCAGCGGCCGGACGTTTAAGCCGGCAGCAGACGTTCGCCAGCAAACAGCGATTCGACTGTCTCGCGTTCGCGCACGAGGAAGGCGTCGACGCCGTCGACCATGACTTCGGCCGCACGCGGGCGCGTATTGTAGTTCGAGCTCATCGTGAACCCATACGCACCGGCCGAGCGGATGGCCAGCAGGTCGTCAGCGGCAATCGCCAGGGCGCGATCGCGGCCGAGCCAGTCGCCGCTTTCGCACACGGGGCCGACGACATCGTAGGTCGCCACGTCGCTGGCGCGGCGCACCACCGGGTCGATGGCGTGATAGGCCTCGTACATTGCCGGGCGGGCCAGATCGTTCATGGCCGCGTCGACGATCGCAAAGTTCTTGGTTTCACCGGGCTTGAGGAATTCCACGCGCGTGAGCAGCACGCCGGCGTTACCCACCAGCGAGCGGCCCGGTTCGAACAACACCTGGCGATGCGAGTGTCCACGCTTGGCGATATGGTCGATGACCGTGGTGGCAAAGGCGGTGATGTCCGGCGGCGCTTCGTCCGTGTACTGAATGCCGAGGCCACCGCCCACATCGATGTGGTGCAGCGAAATGCCTGCGTCATCGAGCTTTTCGACCAGATCGAGAAGCTTGTCGATCGCGTCGAGGTACGGCGAGATTTCGGTGATCTGCGAGCCGATGTGGCAATCGATACCGACGACTTCGAGGTTCGGCATCGACGCGGCGGCGCGGTAGGCATCGAACGCCTCTTCATACGCGACACCGAACTTGTTGCCGCGCAGACCGGTAGAGATATACGGGTGCGTCTTGGCATCGACGTTCGGATTCACGCGCAGCGATACGCGAGCGCGCTTGCCGACCTGCCCTGCCACTTCGTTCAATCGGTCGAGTTCGGGGCGCGATTCGACGTTGAAGCAGAACACGTCCTTTTCGAGCGCATAGCGCATCTCGTCGGCATGCTTGCCCACACCGGAGAAGACCACGCGGCGCGCATCGCCGCCTGCGGCGATCACGCGTGCGAGTTCACCGGCCGAAACGATGTCGAACCCAGCGCCAAGCTTGGCGAACACGCCGAGCACCGCCAGATTCGAGTTGGCCTTGGCCGCGTAATGGACTGCCGCGTTGCGACCCTCGCACGCTTTGGCGTAAGCCTGATAAGCCGTTGTCAGCGCTGCCTTCGAATACACGTACAAAGGCGTGCCGAAGCGTTCGGCGAGTGCGGGCAGGGCCACGCCTTCGGCATGGAGTACGTCGTCGCGGTAAGAGAAGAAGGCGTTGGACATCGCGGAAACTCGGGTGATCGGCAAGGGCGCGCACGGCGGCGCACAACAAACTACAAGCGGAAGAGGGTGCTCGGGCACGCCATCGGAAACCCAGGGGCTTCTGATACCAGTGCCGACAAGCTTACTCCGGTTTGGCGGCGGGCAACGAGGCTGCCGGCGGCACTTCGACCGACGGGCCACGCTGCGGCTCGGGAACGAGCGGCGGCGGCGGTACCGGGGCACCCGGCGGCGGGGTCGGTTTGACCGGCTTCGCGGGGAAGTAAAGGGGGCCAGCCTGACCGCAACCGGCTAATACGCTTAGCAGGGCAATCGAGGCTACAATCGCGCAGGTTCGAATAGGTGCTGTCATGGGGGTATCGCCGCGTGGTGCGGCATGCAATCGATGACGCAAACCGTGGAGTTTAGCATGACGGAAAGTGAATTCCTGGCGCTCGCCGAGGCCGTACTGGCGCGGGTCGAGGCAGCTGTCGAAGACAGCGACGTGGACATCGATTGCGAGCGTACCGGCAATGTGCTGACGCTCGAGTTTGACGATGGCAGCAAAATTATCGTCAATCTGCAAACGCCGATGAGCGAAATCTGGGTGGCGGCGCGCTCGGGCGGCTATCACTTCCGTCTGAAGGGCGACGAATGGCGCGACACCCGCGACGATTCCGAACTGTTCGAGGCGCTCTCGCGTTTCGCGTCGCAACAGGCCAATGAGACGGTGACGCTCCAGGCGAACTGACGAAGTCGCACGCGACGTGTGCTTCCGGCGATGGCCCGCTTCGTCGGGAGATCACCGGGTGCTGCATGTTCCGCTGCCGGTCAAAAAAACGGCGCAGGATCTCGTGAGAGATACCTGCGCCGTTTTCGTTTGCCTTCGTTAGCATCGGTGCGCGGCGTTAAACACGCGCCCGCTGCACCCCTTGCACGTGGCCGCCGATGTCTTGGCGGCCGCCGTCAGGGCTTGTTGTTGAACATATCCAGAATGCGCTGCCGTTCCTGCGTATCGACCGGCCCGGGCGTCGGCGCGCTGGTCGTCGAGCCGTCCGGCGCGGTCTCGGCGCTCAGACCCACCGTACTGACGGCTTTGCCCGGCGGATAGTCGTCGTAGAAGTAGTCGCCATTCGCTTGAATGATCCCTGGCGGCACAGGGCGAGTCGATTCCGGTACACCTCGCAGCGCCTTGGTCATGTAGTCGATCCAGATCGGCAACGCGAGGCCGCCCCCCGTTTCCCGATCGCCCAAGTTCCGAGGTTGATCGAACCCGATCCACGCCACGCCGACCAATTGCGATTGATAACCCGCGAACCACGCATCGTGCGAATCGTTGGTCGTGCCGGTCTTGCCGGCCAGATCGTTGCGCTTGAGCACGTTCGTTTTCGCTGCCGTACCGCGCGTCGCCACATCGTGCAACATCGAATTCATGATGAAGGCATTGCGGGCCGGAATGGCACGAATGGCTTCGTCGCCAGCCATGGCCGGCTTCTCTTCCATGATGACGTTGCCCTTCGAGTCGGTAATGCGCGCCACGATGAACGGGTTCACACGGAAGCCGCCATTGGCAAACACGGAGTAGGCGCTAGCCATTTGCAGCGGCGTGACCATGCCCGCACCCAGTGCCATCGGCAAATAGGCGGGATGCTTGTCGGCTTCGAACCCGAAGCGTGCGATGTACTTCTGCGCGTAGCCCGGGGTGATGCTCTGCAAGATCCGAATGGACACGAGGTTGCGCGAGCGCATCAGCGCAACGCGCATGGGCATCGGTCCTTCGAAGCCGCCGCCATAATTCTTCGGCTCCCACGGCTGACCGCCCGTTTGCGCAGCAGTGAAGTAGAGCGGCCCGTCGTTGATGATCGTTGCCGGGGCGAAGCCCTTTTCCAGGGCCGCCGAGTAGATGAACGGCTTGAAGCTCGACCCCGGCTGACGCCACGCCTGCGTGACGTGATTGAACTTATTTCGGTTGAAGTCGAAGCCGCCGACCAGCGAGCGGATCGCACCGTTCTGCGGATCGAGTGAAACGAACGCCGCTTCGATATCGGGCATCTGCACGATGCGCCAATTGTCCTTCGCGTCCTTCGTCACGCGGATGACCGAGCCGGGGCGAATCTTCTGCTTAGGCTGCGCTTTGGCGCTCAACCCGGCTGCGGCAAAACGCAGTCCGTCGCCGGTCACATTCACGTCGTCGCCGTTGAGCAGCACTGCCTTCACTTGCTGCGGCGACGCGGCGAGCACAACGGCCGCCACCATATCGCCGCTGTCCGGATGCTCGACCAGTGTGTCGTCGATCAACTGCTCGCGCTCGTCCTGATCGCTCGGCAAGTCGATATTGGCCTCCGGGCCGCGATAGCCGTGCCGCAGTTCGTAAGCCATCACGCCCGCGCGCAGGGCTTCGTAGGCGGCCTCCTGATCGGCCGAATTGATCGTGGTGTAGACGTTAAAGCCGCGCGTGTAGATCTCGTCCTTGAACTGCGCGTAGAGCAACTGACGCACCATTTCCGCCACGTAGCCCGCATGTACGCTGAACTCGCTGCCAAGGCCGCGCACGACCAGCTCTTGCGCAATTGCCTGATCGTATTCCGTCTTCGAGATGTAGCCGAGGTCGTACATCCGCTTGAGGATGTACTCCTGACGCACGCGAGCACGCTTGTAGTTGACGATCGGGTTGTAAGCCGAGGGCGCCTTGGGCAACCCGGCCAGCATCGCCGCTTCGGCGAGCGTGACGTCCTTGATGTCCTTGCCGAAATACACCCGCGCGGCGCTCGCGAAGCCGTACGCGCGCTCGCCGAGGTAGATCTGATTCATGTACAGCTCGAGAATCTGATCCTTCGTCAGGCGTGATTCGATCTTACAAGCCAGCAGCGCTTCGTAGATCTTGCGCGTATAGGTCTTTTCGCTCGACAGGAAGAAGTTACGCGCGACCTGCATCGTGATCGTGCTGGCGCCCTGCGACGACCCGCCTCGTGCGAAGTTCGCCACACCTGCGCGGAAGATCCCGATGAAATCGACGCCGCCGTGCTGATAGAAGCGGTCGTCCTCGATCGCGAGGACGGCTTTTTTCATCACGTCCGGAATATCGGCAAAGCGCACGAGGTTGCGGCGTTCTTCGCCGAACTCGCCGATCTGAATTTCGTCGGCGGTATAGATGCGCAGCGGAATCTTCGGCCGGTAGTCGACGATCGTGTCGAGCGACGGCAATTGCGGCGTCATCACCACCAGGATGTACCCCGCCAGCAACGCGCCACACACGAGCATCGCGGCGATCAGGCCGACGAACCACAAAACGATGCGCAGCCAGATGGAGCGGCGCGGCTTGGGTGGGCGCTTTTCGCGTGGGGTCTCTGTTTGGGGTGTGCTTGCCATGGGGGAACCGAAAAAAACAATGGGCCGATTATAACGAACGGTTAGCGATGTCCCCCCGAACGTCCCGCAACCCTTTGCCGGGAATGATCGAAATGGGATTTCGGGAACATGCGCGTTCGGACAAAGCCGAGAAAAAAGCGGCAGAGATTCCGAAAGCAAAACGAACCGCCGCCATCGCCTCCTGATTCGGATTGGTCCGATTGGACGCCGCGCCAGCGATGGCTAGGATCGATCGCATCGACATCGACCCACATGGGAGGCACGTCATGATCGAAGCGGTTCTGCGCAGCTTGCGCCACATGTCTCACCCCTTGGCCGCCGTTCTTCCGCGCCTGAATGGTGGCGGATGCGGTATTCACTTTGACGGGGGAACCCTGCAGTTTGTTCGCCTGACCCGCGTCGCGGGCCCGGCAAAGCTGCGTCTCGACGCATACGGTGCGGCGGCGCTTGAGGACGATGTACTGCGCGGCGGGCTGCTGGCAAGGCCGGAAGCCGCGGCACGGCGGCTCGGGGAACTGCTGGATCGGGTCGGCACGAGTGCGGTGGGGCTGCGCGACGATACGGTGGTGCTGGCCTTGCCAGCGCATCTGCTGAAAACCCACGTGATCGACTACCCGCCGGATATGCCGGTGCGCGCCTTGCACGCCTGGTGTGAGCGGCACGCAGCACGCCTATTGCCGGGGGACGGCGGGCCGGGCCCACGCACCCGCGTCGGCGTGACGTGGGCTGAGCCGGGGAGCCATCGTTTGCGGTTATATGCCTGCGAGGCCGAACTCGTGGACGACCGCCTTGCCGCGCTGGAAATGGCGGGCCTGCGTGTGCACGCCGTCGACGTGGCGCATGCCGCCGGGCGTCGAGCCTTTCAGTGGGCGTGGCCCGCAGCGGGCGACTCCGGTCTGCGAAATTCATGCGATCCATCTGAGGCGAGGGACAAGAGGGGCGCGTCACCGATCGCGTTGCTCCAGGTCAGCGACCACGATCTCGATCTGGCGGTATTTGACGCGCATCGCTGCGTGGCCGACGTGCGCGAGCGTTTCGATGGCGTGAACGGTAGTCCCGACGCCTTGGCGAGTGTGGTGCGCGAATGGCTTGGCCGACTGCCGGTCGTGGCAGGCTCGTTGCATGTGGCGACGCAAGGGGCAACGCCGGGGGTGTTGGCTGCGATATGCGATGCGCTCGCGTTGGCTTGCAGTATTCCTGCGCAGCCGTTTGATCCGCTCAGACGATTCGATGCCGCCGAGGGACCAGCCAATCAACAAGTGCGCTTCGCTGAGCGCACGTCACTTGCCGTGGCTTGCGGTTTGGCGTTGCGCGCCATGTCGATGCAGGGGGTCTCATGGCAGTGATGCCCAAGCTTCCCCTCGTCGATTTGCTGCCTACGCTCGCGCAGCGCCGTCAGCGGGATTTTCGCCGCCAGTGGCGGGTGTGGGCGGGACTCGCGCTAGCCGGTGTGTCGTTGACGCTGGTCCCGATCGTTTGGGATTTGCATCTGCGTCGTGGCGCGAAAACGCAGTTGTTGACCCTGCGCGAGGCGCGCCAACGTTTGGATGCGAAGGTTGTGTCGTTCGACGTCGCACAACGGGCGTTGGCGCGTATGAGGGCTCACCGTCAGGCGGCGCTTGCGCTGGTGGCCCGACGGCAAGATGTCGCTGGCCATCTACTCGACGTGATCCGCGCATGTGCGGATGGCGTACGTCTGGCGGACGTCAAACTCGATGGCCATCAGTGGCATGTCGACGGTTACGCGACAACGCAATCACGCGTGCGGGAATTGCAGAAGCGATTGCGCAGTTTGCCGTGGGTAAAGAAGGTCTCGGAGGTCGAATCAAGCCTGATACCCGAGGGCGTCGCTCACCAACTCGTGGGGGCCAATCCGCCATCGTCACTGCCAGCCATCCGACGGTTCGCCCTACGCGTCGAGGATCGGCCCGCCGCAGCCTCTGCGCTGACGGCCGACGAGATGTGGGATCAGGAGGAGCCACTCGATGACCAATGAGCGTCATTCGTCAGCCGATGTCCGCGACCTGTTGGCCGATCTGGTCGAGCGTTGGCATCGATGGACTTCGGTGTCACCGCTGGAGTGGCCTAGTTCTGTGCGCGCAGCGCTCGGCGCAGTTGCAGTGCTGATCGGCTTTACGTTGGCTTGGTCGATATGGTGGCTTGTTGGGCTGCCGGTCCGCATGTCGCTAAAACACGATACTGAGACGGCGCAAGCGGCGTTGGACCGTGCAGTGGTGCAAGCCAGCCGCTTGCCGCAGTTGAGTGCAACGCTACAAAGCGCCGAGGCTGAGACGGTCGCGTGGGAGCGCCTTCTGCCAATGGCTGCCGGGGGTGGACCAGAGGACAAGTGGCGGTCCGACTTGGAATCGCTCGTGGCCCGAGGTGGCATGGCGTTGGAGACGGCACGCCCCGGCGAGACGAGTTCGAAATCCGGTATTGAGACCGAGCGTGCAGAAATCCAAGTGAAGGGGGCTGTGGCCGATCTGATCGGCCTGCTCGCGGAGATTGATCGTGCGCCGCGTCATCTGACAATCGAGCGGATGCACTTGCAGGCGCCGGAAATGGGGGCGCCAGTGCCAAGCGGCGTGCAAGCAACGCTAAAGACGACGGTGACCGCGCATCGCTGGCAGCCCGCAGCCGTTCCAACAGTGGTAAGTGATTCGATGTCATTGCCTCGTTTGCCTGAGGCTGCGCCGCCGTGGCAAATGCCCGCGACTACGATCGATGTGTTTCGGGCATCGCTGTCGGGCCGTCCTGGGCCACCGGCCGTCGCGATGGCAGCGGCAGGTCAGCAACCGTTGGCCGTCGATCCGGCGGAGCCTATCGGCACGATGCGCGCCGGACGCCGGCGGGTCACGTTCAGGCGAACGGCCAATGCCTCGTCGATGGATTGGGATGGCCCGGCAAACCCTCCCGAGGCGCTCGCGCAAACGCCCGTTAGCGTGGCACTTCATGGCGTAGAAGCGGCCGTGGCCCTTCGGGCTTTCGCCCGTCTGACTGGGCGAAATCTGGTGGTGGGAGAACATGTTGGCGGCGCGCTTGAGGTCGAAATGGCCAACGTCTCGCCAGCGACGGCATTCGACGTACTAATACGGGCAGCCGGGTTGGGCGTGCGCTCCGTAGGGGGCGTGGATTGGGTGGCACCGAGAGCCGAGTTGCTTGCCGACGAGCAGACCCAACTGGAAGCGGCGTCCAAGCGCGAGACCCTGCTGCCGCTGGTCAGCCGGCGTTTCACGCTGAATTATCCGCGTGCGCTCGAATTGCGCGAGATCATCATCGGCGAAAAGGACAGAAAAACACAACGGCTGTTGTCATCGCGCGGCAGCCTAATCGCCGATCCCCGCACGAATCAACTGTTCGTCACTGACTTGCCGGAGCGGCTTGAGGCGCTGAGCGCGTTTATTGCACGCATCGATGTGCCGGTTCGACAGGTCTTGATCGAGGCACGTATCGTCGAAGCGGATGACAGGTTCAGCGAATCGCTGGGGGTGAGTCTCGCGGGCTACTACGCGCGCGCCAAAGGAAGCAAGGCGGCAACTGGCGCGAATGCGCATGAGGGCGGTGCGACACCCCGGCGCGGCGGCAACGCCGCGGGAGGCGAGCCGCCAGCCCCTGCCAATGCGGTGGGACGCGGTGCCGCCGACGTGATCGAGAGCGCTTTACCCGCCGCAGTCCTGGCCGGCGTGGCGCCGCCGAGTCTGGCCATCACGTTGTTTGGGCGCTCGGCAACGCGCTTTCTGCAACTGGAATTGTCGGCGCTGGAAACTAGCGGCCGAGGGCGAGTGGTGTCGCGGCCGAGGATCGTGACGGCGGACAAGGTCGAGGCGGTGATCGAGCAGGGGACCGAGTTGCCCTATCAGGCGCGTAGCAACCGCCGTAA
Source organism: Pandoraea pneumonica (assembly GCF_902459645.1). Classification (GTDB taxonomy): domain Bacteria; phylum Pseudomonadota; class Gammaproteobacteria; order Burkholderiales; family Burkholderiaceae; genus Pandoraea; species Pandoraea pneumonica. The sequence continues at coordinate 193,301 of NZ_CABPSK010000007.1, read as the reverse complement.
CGCATCGACGGTGCAATTTCGTAAGGCGACGCTGCGTCTGGAGGTGACGCCGCTGATTACCCCCGACGGTCAGGTCATTCTCGACGTAGATGTGCGCAAGGACAGTGTGGGACATGCCGTGGCGGATGGCTTTGCCGTGGACACCCGGCACGTTAAGACACAGGTGCAGGTCGAAAACGGCGGGACCGTGGCGATTGGGGGGATCTACCAGGAGGAGCGGCGTAATTCGCGCGCTCAGGTGCCTTGGCTAGGCGACGTGCCGTTGCTCGGGACGCTTTTCCGAAATCGGTCGGGAGAAGACCGGCGGACCGAGTTGCTGGTGTTCATCACCCCGAGCGTGGTACCGGAGACCGGCGGTGTGGACGCCGAGATGACACCCGCCAACCCTGCGCCAGCAAAGGGAAGCGCAGACGCGACGCCCATCGGCGAGGGGTTTCGGCGGCATTCGGTGCCCCCGGAGGCTAATCCTGACGTGCCGGTCAACGACCTGCCGGCAGGCCATCCGAGGCTGACGGCGGCGTCTTTGGAGGCGACGCGTTCCGCACGCCCGACGCATATCCCGGTATCATCAGGGATTGGAACCCAAATATCAGCGATTCATGCTGGAAAACGTAATACTTGTCGGATTGATGGGGGCGGGCAAGACCACGGTCGGACGCGCTGTCGCGCGACGTCTCGGACGGCAGTTCTATGACTCCGACCATGAGATCGAAGCGCGTACGGGCGTGCGCATCCCGGTTATCTTCGAGCACGAAGGCGAAGATGGCTTTCGCCAGCGCGAAGCGCATACCATCGACGAACTCACACAACGCAGCGGTATCGTTCTCGCCACCGGCGGGGGCGCGGTGCTGCGCGCGGAAAACCGCGAGCGCATCAAGTCGCGCGGCACGGTCGTTTATCTGCGCGCCACGCCGCACGACTTATGGCTGCGTACCCGTCGCGACAAGAACCGGCCGTTGCTGCAAACCGCAGACCCGCGTGCTCGTCTGGAGCAGTTGTTTCAGGAGCGCGACGCGTTGTATCGAGAGTGCGCGACATTTGTCATCGAAACCGGTCGGCCGAGCGTCAACGCGTTGGTCAACATGGTGCTCATGCAACTGGAAGTCGCCGGCATTGTGCCGAGCGGACCGCCCCACGAGCCGACCAACGACGAGGACGCTCATGCGCACGATGGCGGCGCTGGTGAGTTCGGCGCGGTGGGCACTGTTGGCGAGGACGGTGATGCGTCCGGTCACCCAGAGGGCGATGCCGAACACGGCCCAATGGGTGCGATGCAAGCCAGCGAACCCAGCGAATCCATCGAATCCAACGAATCCAACGAATCCAACGAATCTTTACCCGGCGATGCTGCGGACTCAGCCATGTCACAGACACGTGACGCGGTGACACGCTGATGTTGCCGAATACACGATAACGAGCCAATCCGCGGCATGATTACCCTCAAACTCGAACTGGGCGAACGCGCCTACCCCATCCACATCGGCACCGATCTGCTCTCGCAGGACGCCCTGTTCGCGCCGCACGTGCGCGGCACGCACGCGGTCATCGTGACGAACACGACTGTGGGGCCCTTGTACGCGGAGAAGGTCACTGCGACGCTTCAGCGCCTGGGTAAGAAGGTGGTGACGGTGGTGCTGCCGGATGGTGAGGTCTACAAAAACTGGCAGACGTTGAACCTGATTTTCGACGGCCTGCTGGGTGCGCAAGCCGACCGCAAGGCAACGCTTATCGCGCTGGGCGGTGGTGTCGTGGGTGACATGACGGGGTTTGCCGCTGCCTGCTACATGCGAGGTGTGCCGTTTGTGCAAGTGCCGACGACGCTGCTCGCGCAAGTCGATTCGTCGGTCGGCGGCAAGACGGGCATCAATCACCCGTTGGGCAAGAACATGATCGGCGCCTTCTGGCAGCCGAGCGCCGTGCTGGCCGATATCGACACCTTGTCGACGCTGCCGGAACGCGAACTCGCGGCGGGCATGGCCGAAGTCATCAAACACGGCGCCATTGCGGACGAAGCCTACTTCGACTGGATCGAAGCCAATATCGACGCACTCAATGCCCGGGATACGGCGGCGCTGACGTACGCAGTGCAACGCTCGTGCGAGATCAAGGCTGCCGTCGTGGCGAGTGACGAGCGCGAGCAAGGGCTGCGCGCCACGCTGAACTTCGGACATACCTTCGGGCATGCCATCGAAGCCGGATTGGGCTATGGCGAGTGGCTGCACGGCGAGGCCGTAGGTTGCGGCATGGTCATGGGTGCCGATCTTTCCGCGCGGTTGGGCTTCATCGACGCAGCGCTGGTGCCCCGCATCAAGGCGCTCGTGGCGGCGGCCAAGCTGCCCGTCGTTGGCCCGGATCTCGGCGACGATCGTTATATCGACCTGATGCGCGTCGATAAGAAGGCAGAAGGCGGCGATATCCGCTTCGTGCTGCTCAACCGGTTGGGCGAAGCGTTTATGACGCGTGTGCCCGAAGCTGAACTGCGCGCGACGTTGCGCGCCAACGTCTAAGCGAGGGGCTGGCGATGATCGATTACGAAGCGTCGCTTGCCCCATACGCGGCCCGTTCGTCGAATTCGCGCGGACGTCGGTTTGCCGAAACGGCATCGACGACGCGCAGCGAATTTCAGCGCGATCGTGACCGCATCATTCACTCAACGGCGTTTCGCCGGCTCGAGTACAAGACACAGGTCTTCGTGAACCACGAAGGCGACCTGTTCCGCACCCGCCTCACACACAGCCTCGAAGTCGCCCAGATCGGGCGCTCGATCGCTCGCAACCTCCGCGTCAATGAAGACCTGGTCGAAGCCATTGCGCTCGCCCATGACCTCGGGCATACGCCGTTTGGTCACGCTGGGCAGGATGCGCTTAACGCTTGCATGCGCGACTACGGTGGCTTCGAGCACAACCTGCAAAGCCTGATCGTCGTTGACGAACTCGAAGAGCACTACGGCGGATTTAATGGCCTGAACCTGTGCTTCGAGACGCGCGAAGGCATCCTCAAGCATTGCTCCCGCGCCAACGCACGAGATCTTGGCGAACTCGGTGAGCGGTTTCTTAAAGGGCGTCAGCCGGGCATCGAGGCGCAGATTGCGAATCTGGCCGACGAAATCGCGTACAACAATCACGACATCGACGATGGCGTGCGCTCGGGGCTGCTATCGCTTGAGCAACTCGACGCCGTGCCGCTCTGGAAGCGCTACTGTGCCGAGGCGTTACGCGAATGGCCCGAGATCACAGGGCGCCGGCTTGTGCATGAGACCACGCGGCGAATTATCAATGCGCTGATCGTCGATTTGATCGGCACCACGCGCCGCCGCGTAGCGGACGCCTCTCCCGCGTCGATGGACGATGTGCGCGGGGCCGGGCCGCTGGTTGCTTTCAGCGACGACATGCGAGAGCAGGCCGGCCAGCTCAAGCGTTTTCTGTTCGAGAACTTGTATCGGCACTACCTGGTGATGCGAATGGCCGCCAAGGCGCAGCGCATCGTGCAGGAGTTGTTCGAGGCGTTCCTCGCCGATCCACGGCTTCTGCCGCCGAACTATCGCCCGGAGAACGAGGCCGACCAGCCTCGCTGGATCGCACACTATGTGGCGGGCATGACAGACCGCTACGCGATCAAGGAATACCGTCGGCTCTTCACCATCGAGCCGACGCTGTAACTCCCCGTTTCCGCAGCACAAAACAACACAGCCGGTTACGCAAGACTGAAACCCATGAAGCCATGGGGTCAGTTCGCTTAACCGGCTGTTGCTTTTGGTGAGTCGTATGTCGACCCGCCGTGCTGGTTTTAATTTGCTACGGCCTTAACTACGGCCAGCGATAAAGCCGAGCACGAGGGCCACGGCGGCGACGGTCCCAAGCGTTTGCCAAGGGCGTTCGTGAACATAGCCGTCCGCTTCTTCCCAGACTTCATTGGCTCGGCGACGCAGATGGGCACGGGCGTCACCGAAGTCGCTGCGGGCTTCACGGAGCTTGTCGCCAATTTCCGCGCGCAGCGCTTCAATGTCGGAGGCTGATTTCGCGTTGGAGAGGGCGTGATCGAGATCGTCGAGCAAGTCGCGCACGCGCGCCGAGACGTCACCGCTGGCCAGACGTGCTGCTCGGGCCGTGCGGCGTCCCGCATAGCGGGCATCGTCCAGGCCGTTGTTCAGTGCAGATTCCGCTTTCGAGGCAATTCCCATTTCTGACTCCCTGATGGTGGTATTGAAATGCGACGTGTGCCATGTCCCTCGGGGACGGCTAACTTCACGCCGATGGAAACCTTGTGCGAGCGGCCATTATGGCGTGGCCGTTCGCGGGCGTACACCATGAGAGACAGCAGGGGAAAAGGGAAAGTTGCAGTAATTTCCCGGCGATGAATTGTGGTCACGATTACCAGGCTGAAAATGCGAAAACGCCGCATAAAGCGGCGTTTTCTTGAACATCTAAAGCATGTTGCGATGCGCTGAAGCGCCTCGCGGGCAAATCGATGTGACTTAGAAGCGATAGGCCAGCGACAGGAACGTGACCACCGGATTCAGCTTGACCTTGGCTTCGCTGGTCGTGGTGATCGGGCCGCGCGTCGTCGTCAGCTTGGCCGTCGTGCTCACCGGGATGTACGACACGGAGAAGGACAGGGTCCAGTGCTGATCCATGTTGTAGTTGATACCCGCGTTGAACACCGGCGCCCACGAGTTGGTCAGCTTGGCCGTGGTCGTGCCGCCCGGGCCGAGTGCCAGCGAGTTGCTGGCCAGTGCCTGGAAGCCGTCCGTCAGATCGATGTTCGAGTACCAGAAGTAGCTCGCACCGATACCCAGGAACGGACGCCACTTGTCGTCGGCTTGACCGAAGTAGTACTTCAGCAACAGCGCCGGGCTCCACTGCTTGGCCGAGGCCAGTGCGCCGTTGCCGGGCAGTTGCAGACGGCCGGTGCCGTAGAGATGGAATTTCGGCGGAACGCCGAACACACCTTCGACTGCGATGTTATCCGTGAAGAAATGCGCGAACGTGATGCCGAGCGTATCGGCGTCGGACACCTGCGCACCCGTGTTGCCGCCCAGCGCGGCGTTAAGGCCCGCGGCCAATCCCGGCACGCTCGAACCCGTCACATTCAACGGATCGCTTGAGACTTGCGGCGAGAGATGGAACCAGCCAAGGCTGACAACGTTATCACCCGCCTTCTGTGCGAATGCGGCCCCCGACGCCGTCAGCATGGCCACGGCAGCAATGGTCAAATGCTTCAACTTCATTTGATTCGTCTCCTGCTCAAGATTCTTTATTGTCGAGAATTTCGGTAAATGAAATTCAGGGCCATTATGCCGACCGTGGAAATTCACGGGTAGCAGGAGACTGGAGGTGTCGCTCTAAAGGTGTTGTTTCCACGCATCGACTCATGGAATGCCCTTAGAAAAAAGCGCTGGACGAAAGAAAAGCGTGCCTTTATACGTCAGGCACGCTTTAGGAAAAAACCTGTGGAGTCCGATATTACCGACGCAATTAGCGTCCCGCAGGTTGGGTTTAGAACTTGTAGCCGAGCGAGACGAAGGTCACAATCGGATTCAGTTTGATTTCCGCATCGGACGACGCGAGCACCGTGCCGTCTTGTGCCTTGATTTTGATGTTGGCGGTTGTCTTGAGCGGAATGTAGGAAACCGATGCGCTGGCGACCCAGTGCTTGGTGAAAGCGTATGAGAAGCCGGCGTTGAGTACCGGCTGCCACGACGCCGACGATTTGGCTTCTACACTCGTCGGACCGTTATGTCCGGAAGTAAAAGCGAGCACGCTGCCGAAGTTTTGATTCAGCGCCGATTCGAAATTCGGATTGAGGCTGACATTCGTAAAGAATGTATAGCTCACGCCGACTCCGAGAAAAGGGCGCCAGGTCGAATTGGCCTGACCGAAGTAATACTGAAACACCAGCGCCGGACTCCATTGTCGAACGCTTTGCACAATCGGGTTGTTTTGCGCCGCGCCGAGGTCGATACTCGTGAGCGCGCCAGCAAGACCCGGGGGTGCAATCACGCCCTCGCCGGTGAGCTTAAATTTGGCAGGGACGCCGGCAACGGTTTGCACCGCGATGTTGTCGGTGACGAAGTGGGTGAACACCAGCCCGAGCGTGTCGGCATTGCTGACCTTCGCGCCTGAGCCGGGCGAAGTGAAGCTTGCCGGTACGAGGGTTGGGGTGATGCCCTCTTGATTGGTGCTGGTGGTCATCGGCTTGCTAGAGTCTTGCGGCGCGATGTGGAACCACCCGAGGTTGACGACGTTGTCGCCGGCTTGTTGTGCTGTGGCGCTGGTGGACGCCAGAGATATGCCGATACCGAGCGCGCATAAGCACGCTGCGGACCGGTAGGTCCGAGTTGTCATTTGTCTATCCTCCCAAGATTATTTATTTATTTTTCGATGCATTATGCGCTAGCGGTCTCTCGGCGCAATCGTCGAATCTAGAGTTTTTGTACGAATCAAAGGGAATTGGCTAGATATCAGTATTTAAAGAGGTTTTCGGTGTCGAAACTTCCTCGCGAATCGTGATATCGAGCTTTAAAGCATTACATTTGAATTCGCATGGCCCGATTACCAAGACTCTTTATTCCCCGTCAGCCGCAGCATGTGATTCTGCGCGGCAACAACCGACAAGCCATCTTCGTGGACGACGAAGATCGGCGCGTATTTCACGACCGTCTGCGCGACGCCGCACGAGCGCATGGGTTGGCGATTCATGCGTGGTGCATGATGCCGAACCACCTGCATCTGGTCGCCACGCCCACGGACGAGCGAAGCCTGCCCGCCACGCTTCAGGCGGTGGGTCGCTACTACGTGTTGTATTTCAATCGGCGGCACCAGCGCACCGGCACCCTCTGGGAGGGTCGCTACCGTGCCACGGTGATCGAAGCCGAGCACTACCTGCTGCTCGCGAGCCGCTACGTCGAGCTCAACCCGGTACGCGCCGGGCTGGTCGACGCCCCGGGCAACTATGTGTGGTCGAGTTACAACCATCACGTGGGCCTGACCGTCGACAGCCTGGTGACCGATCATGCGTTGTACTGGGCACTGGGCAATACGCCGTTCGAGCGGCAGCGCGCCTACGCGGAGGGGTTCTCGATCCCGCTGCCGCCTTATGAAGTGGACGCATTGCGTACAGCGACACAGAAGGGCTGGCTCTTGGGTGGCCCTGAATATCAGGCGCGTATGTCGCTCGCCGCGAATCGCCGAGTGAGTCCACTCACGCGTGGCCGTCCACGTAAATCGGCATCCGACACCCTGTGAAGTCCTGCTAAACCCACCGCACGACGGACCCGCTCGGGTCCGTCAAACTTCCCCAACTGCTTGAAATTCAACAAAATTACGCCGCCCGGTATTTCAGTGAAATTAATCTGACCCCAATAAAAACAAGCCTGCTTTTGGTGCGGTTTTTAAATGGAATCTGACCCTATTAAAATATTTTGTCAATGTGAATTCCATAGCGTATATTCCAACTTCGGCCGATTGGTGCGATGCGCAAAACCGTGCGCACTGAGTCGGTATCTGTGGCGACACCCGAGAATGACCTTCGACGAGTGCGAGACCGCAGCCCTGGCCTGCCCGGCCAACCCCCACTTAACCCGGCCGACCGTGACGAGCATGCGCGCGGCGGCCTCGCCAAGAGACGGTGTAACTCGTGGAAAAGAAACAGCAACCGATTGCGACGGCAGCAGCGCTGCCGGGTGAGGCGTACGTGGCGCCGGCCGCACAGGGCATGTACGACCCGGCCAATGAGCACGATGCTTGCGGCGTCGGCTTCGTGGCCCATATCAAGGGCGTGAAGAGCCACGCTATCGTCGAGCAGGGTCTGAAGATCCTCGAGAACCTCGACCACCGGGGCGCCGTGGGTGCCGACCCGCTGATGGGCGACGGTGCCGGCATCCTGCTCCAGATTCCCGATCAGTTCTACCGCGAAGAGATGGCCCGTCAGGGCGTCACGCTGCCGCCGGCTGGCGAGTACGGCGTGGGCATGATCTTCCTGCCGAAGGAACACGCGTCGCGTCTCGCATGCGAACAAGAGCTCGAGCGCACCGTGAAGGCCGAAGGCCAGGTCGTGCTGGGCTGGCGCGATGTCGCGATCGACCGCGACATGCCGATGTCGCCGAACGTGAAGGCCACCGAGCCGGTGATCCGCCAGATCTTCATCGGGCGCGGTCAGGACATCATGGTGACCGACGCCCTCGAACGTAAGCTGTACGTCATTCGCAAGACCGCGAGCCACCGCATTCAAGCGCTCAAGCTCAAGCACGGCAAGGAATACTTCGTGCCGTCGATGTCGGCGCGCACCATCGTCTACAAGGGCCTGCTGCTGTGCGATCAGGTCGGCCGCTACTACCGCGACCTGGCCGATCCGCGCACCGTGTCCGCCCTCGCGCTCGTCCACCAACGTTTCTCGACCAACACGTTCCCGGCCTGGGAACTGGCGCACCCGTACCGCATGGTGGCGCACAACGGTGAAATCAACACCGTGAAGGGCAACGTGAACTGGATCAACGCCCGCACCGGCGCCATTTCGTCGGCCGTGCTCGGCAGCGATCTGCAAAAGCTGTGGCCGCTGATCTATCCGGGCCAGTCGGACACCGCATCGTTCGACAACTGCCTCGAAATGCTCACGATGGCCGGCTACCCGCTCGCCCACGCGATGATGATGATGATCCCGGAAGCCTGGGAACAGCACACGCTGATGGACGAGAACCGCCGCGCGTTCTACGAATACCACGCCGCAATGATGGAGCCGTGGGACGGCCCCGCCGCCATCGCGTTCACCGACGGCCGTCAGATCGGCGCGACGCTCGACCGTAACGGTCTGCGTCCGGCGCGCTATGTCATCACCGACGACGACATGGTCATTCTGGCTTCCGAGTCGGGCGTGCTGCCGATTCCCGAGTCGAAGATCGTCAAGAAGTGGCGCCTGCAACCGGGCAAGATGTTCCTGATCGACATGGAACAAGGCCGCATCATCGACGACAAGGAACTCAAGGACAACCTCGCCAACGCGAAGCCGTACAAGAGCTGGATCGATGCCGTGCGCATCAAGCTCGACGAGATCGAGCCGAAGGTGGAAGAGGCCGGTGTGCATCACGACACCGCCACGCCGCTCATCGATTTGCAGCAGGCCTTCGGTTACACGCAGGAAGAAGTGAAGCTGTTGATGACGCCGATGGCGATCAACGGTGAAGAAGCCGTGGGCTCGATGGGCAACGACAGCCCGCTCGCGGTCATGAGCAACAAGAACAAGACGCTCTATCACTACTTCCGCCAGCTGTTCGCGCAGGTGACGAACCCGCCGATCGACCCGATCCGTGAAAACATGGTGATGTCGCTGGTGTCGTTCATCGGTCCGAAGCCGAACCTGCTCGACACGAACAACATCAACCCGCCGATGCGTCTCGAAGTGTCGCAGCCGGTGCTGGACTTCAAGGAAATCTCGAAGATCCGCCACATCGACAAGTACACCGGCGGCAAATTCCGCTCGTACGAGTTGAACATTTGCTACCCGGTCGCCTGGGGCAAGGAAGGCATCGAAGCTCGCCTCGCCTCGCTGTGCGCCGAAGCCGTCGATGCGGTGAAGTCGGGCTACAACATCCTGATCGTCTCCGACCGTCTGACGAACCGCGAGCAAGTCGCTATGCCTGCGCTGCTCGCTACGTCGGCCGTGCATCAGCATCTGGTCGCACAAGGCCTGCGCACGAGCACGGGTCTGGTCGTGGAAACCGGCTCCGCGCGTGAAGTGCATCACTTCGCGCTGCTCGCCGGTTACGGTGCCGAAGCCGTGCACCCGTACCTCGCGATGGAAACCCTCGCGCAGATCGCCCGCAAGCAAGGCGGCGACCTGACGCCCGAGAAGGCCGTCAAGCACTTCGTCAAGGCTGTGGGCAAGGGCCTGCACAAGGTCATGTCGAAGATGGGCATCTCGACGTACATGTCGTACACGGGTGCGCAGATCTTCGAAGCGATCGGCCTGTCGCAAGAACTGGTCAAGAAGTACTTCCAAGGCACGGCGTCGAACGTCGGCGGTATCGGCATCTTCGAAGTGGCCGAGGAAGCGGTGCGTCTGCACCGTGAGGCGTTCGGCGACAACCCGGTGCTCTCAAACATGCTCGACGCCGGTGGCGAGTACGCGTTCCGCATTCGTGGCGAAGACCACATGTGGACGCCGGACGCGATCGCCAAGCTCCAGCACTCGACCCGTTCGAACTCGTACCAGACGTACAAGGAATACGCGAACCTCATCAACGACCAGAGCAAGCGCCACATGACGCTGCGCGGTCTGTTCGAGTTCCGCGTCGATCCGCAGCGCGCCATTCCGCTCGATCAAGTGGAATCGGCCAAGGACATCGTGAAGCGTTTCGCCACGGGCGCAATGTCGCTCGGTTCGATTTCGACCGAAGCGCACGCCACGCTGGCCGTCGCGATGAACCGTATCGGCGGCAAGTCGAACACGGGTGAGGGCGGTGAAGATCCGCGCCGTTATCGCAACGAGCTCAAGGGCATTCCGATCAAGAAGGGCGAGTCGCTCGCATCGATCGTCGGTCACGACGTCATCGAAGCCGACATCGAACTGCAAGACGGCGATTCGCTGCGCTCGCGCATCAAACAAGTGGCCTCGGGCCGCTTCGGTGTGACGGCCGACTACCTCGTCTCGGCCGATCAGATTCAGATCAAGATGGCGCAGGGCGCAAAGCCGGGTGAAGGCGGTCAATTGCCGGGTCACAAGGTGACCGAGTACATCGGCAAGCTGCGTTACTCGGTGCCGGGCGTGGGTCTGATTTCGCCGCCGCCGCACCATGACATTTACTCGATTGAAGATCTGGCGCAGCTCATTCACGATTTGAAGAACGTGAACGCCTCGTCGTCGATCTCGGTGAAGCTCGTGTCCGAAGTGGGTGTGGGCACGGTGGCTGCCGGTGTTGCCAAGGCCAAGGCCGATCACGTGGTGATCGCCGGTCATGATGGCGGCACGGGCGCTTCGCCGCTGTCGTCGGTGAAGTACGCTGGCTCGCCGTGGGAACTGGGCTTGGCCGAGACGCAGCAAACGCTGGTGCTCAACCGTCTGCGCGGCCGTATCCGCGTGCAGGCCGACGGTCAGATGAAGACCGGCCGCGACGTGGTGATCGGTGCGCTGCTCGGTGCCGATGAATTCGGCTTCGCGACGGCTCCGCTCGTCGTCGAGGGCTGCATCATGATGCGCAAGTGCCATCTGAATACGTGCCCGGTCGGTGTGGCAACGCAAGATCCGGTGCTGCGCAAGAAATTCCAAGGCAAGCCGGAACACGTCGTCAATTACTTCTTCTTCGTGGCCGAGGAAGTGCGCGAAATCATGGCGCAACTGGGCATCTCGAAGTTCGACGACCTGATTGGCCGCGCCGATCTGCTCAACACCAAGGCTGGCGTGGAGCACTGGAAGGCGAAGGGGCTCGATTTCTCGCGCATCTTCTACCTGCCGGAAGTCGAAGACACGGTGTCGCGTCTGCACGTCGAGTCGCAAGATCACGGCTTGGCACACGCCCTCGATCACGCACTGATCGAAAAAGCACTGCCGGCGCTGGACAAGGGCGAGCACGTCTCGTTCATCCAGCCGGTGCGCAACCGTAACCGCACGGTCGGCGCGATGCTCTCGGGTGAAGTCGCCAAGCGCTACGGTCACGACGGGTTGCCGGACGACACGATCCACGTGCAATTGAAGGGCACGGCAGGTCAGAGCTTCGGTGCGTTCCTCGCACGCGGTATCACGCTCGACCTCGTGGGCGACGGTAACGACTACGTGGGCAAGGGCTTGTCGGGCGGCCGCATCATCGTGCGTCCGACCAACGACTTCCGCGGCGATGCCGAGGACAACATCATCGTGGGTAACACCGTGATGATCGGCGCGATCGAAGGTGAAGCGTTCTTCAACGGCGTGGCCGGCGAGCGTTTCTGCGTGCGTAACTCGGGCGCGACGGCGGTTGTCGAAGGCACGGGCGATCACGGTTGCGAATACATGACCGGCGGCACGGTAGTCGTGCTGGGCGAGACCGGCCGCAACTTCGCGGCAGGGATGTCGGGTGGCGTGGCGTACATCTATGACGCCGACAACACCTTCGCCGCCAAGTGCAACACGGCGATGGTCGCACTCGATCCGGTGCTGCCGCACGGTGAGCAGGAGCGCACGGTGAGTCAGGGCCTGTGGCATCGCGGCCAGACCGACGAAGCGTTGTTGCGTGAGCTGATCGAGCGTCACTTCCAGTACACCGGTTCGACGCGCGCGAAGGCGTTGCTCGAAGACTGGGACAGCGCCCGCCGCAAGTTCGTGAAGGTGTTCCCGAGCGAATACAAGCGTGCCCTTGGCGAGATGGCCAAGGCAAACGACAAACAAGCACTGGCGGCCTGAAGCCGTTTGCGCGGTCACGTCACAGGGTGAGGGCCCTGTCGGCGTGCCGCGCGCGGGTGAGGCACGGTAACCACAAAACTTTCCGACTGAAGAAACATGGGCAAGGTCACAGGTTTTCTCGAATTCGAGCGCCAGAGCGAGTCGTACGAAGCACCGCTGGCACGGGTTAAGCATTACAAGGAGTTCGTGCTCGCGCTCTCCGACGATCAGGCAAAAGTTCAGGGCGCACGCTGCATGGATTGCGGCATCCCGTTCTGCAACAACGGTTGCCCGGTCAACAACATCATTCCTGACTTCAACGATCTGGTGTATCGCCAGGATTGGAAGTCGGCGATTGCTGTGTTGCACTCGACGAACAACTTCCCGGAATTCACGGGTCGTATTTGCCCGGCGCCGTGTGAAGCGGCGTGCACGCTGAACATCAACAGCGACGCCGTGGGCATCAAGTCGATCGAGCACGCGATCATCGACAAGGCATGGAGCGAAGGCTGGGTCGAGCCGCAACCGGCGAAGCACAAGACCGGTAAGACGGTCGCCGTGGTCGGTTCGGGCCCCGCAGGTTTGGCTGTGGCGCAACAACTGGCGCGCGCCGGTCACGACGTGACCGTGTTCGAAAAGAACGATCGCGTCGGTGGTCTGCTGCGTTATGGCATTCCCGACTTCAAGCTGGAGAAGTGGCTGATCGATCGCCGCATGCGTCAGATGGAAGCCGAGGGCGTGACTTTCCGCACCGGTGTGTACATCGGCAAGGATGCCCCGGACGCAACGATCAACAACTTCTCGAAAGAGACGATTTCGCCGGATCAACTGCAAGCGCAGTTCGACGCCGTGGTCATCGCCGGTGGTGCGGAGCAGCCGCGCGATTTGCCGGTGCCGGGCCGTGAGCTCGAAGGCGTGCATTACGCGATGGAGTTCCTGCCGCAGCAGAACAAGGTCAACGCGGGCGACAAGCTGGCGAACCAGATGCTGGCTACGGGCAAGAACGTGATCGTGATCGGTGGTGGCGACACGGGTTCGGATTGCGTGGGCACGTCGAACCGTCATGGCGCGAAGAGCGTGATGCAGTTCGAGCTGCTGCCGCAGCCGCCTGAGCAAGAAAACAAGCCGATGGTGTGGCCGTACTGGCCGACCAAGCTGCGCACGTCGTCGAGCCATGACGAAGGTTGCGAGCGTGACTGGTCGGTGGCGACGAAGCGCTTCGAAGGCAAGAACGGTAAGGTCGAAAAGCTGATCGCCGTGCGCCTCGAATGGAAGGACGGCAAGATGCAGGAAATCGCCGGTTCCGAGTTCGAGTTGAAGGCCGATCTGGTGTTGTTGGCGATGGGCTTCGTCTCGCCGGTGCAGACCGTGCTCGACGCGTTCGGCGTGGACAAGGATGCGCGCGGCAACGTGCGTGCCTCGACCGAAGGCGAGCGTGCTTACACGACGAATCTGCCGAAGGTGTTCGCGGCAGGTGACGTGCGTCGCGGTCAGTCGCTGGTGGTCTGGGCAATTCGCGAAGGCCGTCAGTGCGCCCGTGCAGTCGACGAGTTCCTGATGGGACATTCGGAACTGCCGCGCTAAGCGTTTTTGCCTGCCAAAACCACAAATACGGGGTGTAGTTGAGTTTGAGAGGAGGGGGCGCAGCCGTAGGCAGCTGCGTCGCTGTGGAGAAACCGTCCGGACGGCAACGTCCGGGCGGTTTTTTCTTGCCTGTTCGTCTTGCGTCGAAGCTGTCGGGTGCAACGCCCGCGGCGCGTGAAAATTCAGTAAATCTCTAAATATAAGATGTCATACAACAAGACATCTTTGCGACGCTGCAACATGTGGGAAATCCTTCCCAATATGTGCAAACTTCAATACTGGTAAGGCATATGGCTGGCCGATGCCTGCGCTGTCAAAACACTAGGGATTATCCGTAAACGCCCTAAAGAGGCATTGTCATCGTACATCGTCTCACGTAGGATGCCTCTCCATGCGAGCCATGCACTCGCAACAAAAAAATCCACAACAGAGAGACAACCATCATGGCACTGAAGATCAAAGGCCTGCGCTGGTGGATGATCGGACTGCTGACACTCGGCACGGTCATGAACTACCTCGCGCGCAGCTCGCTTGCCGTTGCCGCCCCCACGGTAATGAAGGATCTCCACATTACCACCCAGCAGTACGGCTGGATTACCGGCGCATTCCTTGTGCTGTACCCGATTGGCGCCCCGTTGACGGGCTATCTGATGGACCGCATCGGCCTGCGTCTGGGCTTCTTGTTGTGCGGTGTGGCGTGGTCGATCGTGTGCATGTTGCACGGTCTGGCAGATGGCTGGGTCGGTCTGTTCGTGCTGCGCGGTTTGCTGGGGTTGGCCGAAGCCTCGTTCATTCCGGCGGGCATGCGTGCGGCGGCGTTCTGGTTCCCGTCGAAAGAGCGCGCGTTCGCAGCGGGCATCTTCAACATCGGCACGTCCATCGGCGCGATTCTCGCGCCGCCGCTGATCGCCTGGTCCATCCTGCGTTACAACTGGGAAACCGCGTTCGTCATCGCTGGCGCGATGGGCTTGGTGTGGGGCGTGTTGTGGTTCGCGTTCTATCGTCACCCGACCGACCATCCGGCGCTCACGCAAGCCGAATCGGATTACATCAACGAAGGCAATGCCGTCGATGCCGCCGCCGATTCGCGCAAGCCGAATCTGCGCTCGATCCTGAGCCAACGCAATTTCTGGGGCATCGCACTGCCGCGTTTCTTCGCTGATCCGGTGTGGGGCACCATCGTGTTCTGGATGCCGCTGTATCTGAGTCAGGCGCGTGGTTTCGATTTGAAGACGATTGCGGCGACGGCGTGGTTGCCGTTCGTGGCGGCCGACGTCGGCTGTTTGATGGGCGGCACCATCTCCGTGTGGCTCAACAAGCATTTCAAGATCACCATCTTCAACGGCAAGCGCGTGGTGTTCACCATCGGCGCGTTCATCATGACGGCGATGTGCGGCGTGGGTTTCGTCAAAGATCCGATGATGGCGATCTTCCTGCTGTGCTTGGGCGGCTTTGCGCACCAGACGCTGTCCATCAGCGTGATTTCCATGTCGGCCGACCTGTTCCCGCGTAACGAAGTGGCGACAGTGACCGGCTTGGCAGGGCTGTCCGCCGGTATCGGCAACCTGCTGTTCACGCTGGTGATCGGCGCGTTCGTGACCGCGGTCGGTTATGCGCCGTTCTTCGTGGCATTGGGGCTGGGCGACTTGATTGGTGCAGTCATTCTGTGGACCGTGGTCAAGCCGCACATCACCGGCACGGCCACACCGGCACCGGCGCAGCGTATGGAGGTGGGGCGCACGGCAAATGCGTGAGCGGCACCGATAGTTTGATGGGCACTGCGCCGCACGCCTTGACGGGGGTGCGGCGCAGTGTCGATTTCGTTGTAGCGATGCGCCGACGAGTGAGTCGACGAAGGCATTGCGATCTACCGATGAACAAGGAGTGACATGAGCCAGACTTCCGGCAAACCCTTCCGCCGTCTGTTGCTGACCGGCGCGGCGGGCAATCTCGGCAAACAATTGCGCGGCAAGCTCGCCGAGTGGGCCGACATCGTTCGCGTGAGCGACATCGTGCCGGTGAGCGCCGACGCGCCGCATGAAGAAGCCATGCAAGTCGATCTCGCAGATCGCGCGGCGGTGCATGCGCTGCTCGAAGGCGTGGATGCGCTCGTGCATCTGGGCGGCATTTCCGTCGAAGCGCCGTTCGACGACATTCTGCAAGCCAATATTCTGGGCCTGTACAACGTGTATAGCGCGGCGCAAAAGCAGGGCGTGAAGCGCATCGTGTACGCGAGTTCCAATCATGCGGTGGGCTTTCACGAAGTCACCGAAGTGCTCGACACCGATGCGCCTCATCGTCCTGACGGCATGTATGGGTTGTCGAAATGTTTCGGTGAAGATCTGTCGCGCTACTACTACGACCGCTTCGGTCTCGAGACGGTGTGTCTGCGTATCGGCTCGTCGTTCGAGCAGCCGAAGAACCCGCGCATGATGATCACGTACCTGAGCTTTCGCGATCTGGCCGAATTGGTGCGTTGCTCGTTGTTCACCAACCGCGTGGGGCACGCCATCGTCTACGGCGTGTCGGATAACCCGACGCTGTGGGTCGACAACACGAAAGCCTCGTTCTTGGGCTACCGTCCGCAAGACAGTTCTGCCGAGTTCGCGGGCCTGTTCCCGGCGAAAGCGCCAGACCCGCAAATGGACGATTGGACGCAGCGTTATCAAGGCGGTCCGTTCGTGCTGATGGGGCCGATGGAGCCAAAGGCATGACAGTGTCGATCGAACGCATCGAGCCCAGCCAGCACGTCGAGCGGCTTGAGCCTTCGCGCGCTGCGCCGTATGCCGTTGGCGAGAGTCCGCTGTGGCGCGATGACGAGCAGGCGCTTTACTGGGTGGATATCCCGGCGAAACAGTTGCATCGGATGACGCCGGGCGATGGCGCGCATCGACAGTGGACCTTCCCCGAGCAGGTCGCGTGCTTCACGTTCGACGCCTCGGGCGCGTTGCTCGCTGGTGCTGAGACGGGCGTGTTCACGGCGCGTCTTGGGGCATCCGAAATCGTCGATGCCAGCGAGTTTCATCGCCTTGCGGCCCCGGCTTTCCCGGCATCGGGCATGCGTTTCAACGATGGACGAAGCGATCGGCAGGGCCGCTTCTGGGCGGGCACGATGGTGCAGGATATGTCGTTAGCGAGCGATGCCGGTGCGCTGTTCCGGTTCGATGCGAAGGGGCAACTCTCTGCGCCGCTGGTCGATCGGTTGGTGACGCAGAACGGTCTGGGTTTTTCGCCCGATGGCCGCACGATGTATTTGAGCGATTCGCATCCGACGCGGCGTCTCGTGTGGGCGTTCGACTTCGATATCGACAGTGGCGCGATCAGCGGGCGGCGCTTGTTCGTCGACATGAATCAGCATCCGGGGCGGCCCGATGGCGCAGCGGTCGATGCGGATGGGTGCTATTGGACGTGTGCGAACGACGGCAGCCGGTTGTTGCGTTTCACACCGGCGGGCGTGCTCGATCGGGAGATCGTTTTGCCGGTGTCCAAGCCGTCGATGTGCGCGTTTGGCGGACGGGAGTACGATACGCTTTTCGTCACGTCGATCCGCCCTGGGACGAATGCGAACGAGCATGATGGTCATGTGCTTGCCGTGCGATGCGGCGTGCAAGGATTGCCGGAAACGCCTTATGCAGGGGTATTGCAGGCGGGGCCGGTAGCGAGTGTGTAGGCGGGGGTCCAACGGTCGCGACGCCGCGCAAAAGCGGCGCGCACCGCGGTAGTGTTCCGGCGCCGCCGTCGTGGTTCAGGCGGTGGCACGGTGAGGCAACGGGATGTCGGCGGCGCGGTGGTTAGCGCTTTCGGCATCCCGTTTTGCCATTCAGGGCACAGAGCGTCGCGCCCGGCACGTGTGTTGCCGGGCGGCGCGTGATGCGTCAGTGCGTGAAGTCAGGCGTCGTGAGGGCTTTGCCGCGCGTCTCGGGCAGCAGCAGCGCGCAAACCACGACCAGCAGATAGCCGCCACCCGCCACCAGACCGATCGCCTTCACGAGCGAGCCGGTTTGGGCGAGCGTGCCCACGGCGATGGGGAAGAACGAGCCGATGCCGCGTCCGAGGTTGTAGCAAAAGCCTTGGCCCGAACCGCGAATATGGTTCGGATACAACTCCGTGAGATACGCGCCGATGCCCGCGAAAATGCCTTGCACCACAATGCCGAGCGGGAAGCCCAGCCACAGCATCGCGCTGTCGGTAATCGGCAGCATCGTGTAGACCATGCCGAGAACGAACGAGGCGATGGCGAAGAAGATGAACGCACCGCGGCGGCCGAGTTTGTCCGAGAGAATCGCGCCGACGATATATCCCACGAACGAGCCGACGATCAGCACGATCAGATAAGCGCTCGTATTGAACACCGACAGACCGCGCACCGTTTTCAGATACGTAGGCAGCCACGTCGTGATGGCGTAATAGCCACCGAGCATGCCCGAGCAAAGCAGGCTGCCGAGAATCGTCGTCTTCAAGTGTTCGGGGGAGAAGATCTGCGTGAAATTCCCTTGCAGCTTGCCCTCGGCGATCTTCTTGCGCGTTTGCGTAAAGATTTCGGGATCCGACACATTGCGGCGCACATACGTGATCCACACGGCGGGCAGAATGCCGATCCAGAAGCAGGCACGCCATGCCGTGCCTTCATCGAGCACAGCGAAGAAGAACCAGTAAAGCAGAGCGGCCGCAGCCCAGCCGACCGACCAACTGCTTTGCACTGTGCCAACCGCTTTTGCGCGGTGTTGAGGTGAGCGAATCATTTCGCCCATCATCATCGTGACCACCGTCCATTCCCCGCCGAAGCCGATGCCTTGCAACGTGCGCGTGATGAGCAGTTGCCAGAACGAGTTCGTGAAGCCCGAGAGGAACGTGAAGAGGCAGAACGTGGCGATCGTCCATTGCAGAACGCGCACGCGCCCATAGCGGTCCGCGAGAATGCCAGCGAGCCAGCCGCCGACGGCGGAGGAGATCAGCGAACTGGTCGCGATCATGCCAGCCTCGCCCTTCGTCATGCCCCATGCAGCGATGAGTGTGGGGATGAGAAACGAATAGATCATGAAGTCGAACGCGTCGACGGCGTAGCCGCCAAAGCCCGCATATAGGGCTTTGCGTTCCTTCGTGTTGAGTTCCTTGAACCAGGAAAAGAATGCCATGAAGACTCCTCGGTGAATCGTGTACTTGTCGTTATGTATGCGTGTGCTGCATGTACTGCATGTGCTACGTGAAGCGCTCACCTATGCCGTCGCATGGTGGGAATGTCGTGTTTGCTAGATCGTGAGGCCACCGTCGACGTGAATCACTTGTCCCGTGATTTGGCGTGCGTGGGGGCCGAGCAGGAAGGCGGCGAGTGCGGCGACATCGTCGGGTTCGCAGAGGCGGCCGGTGGGCGTGGCGTCGGCGGCGCGCTGCCATGCTGCGGGGTCCATGGCCGAGTGTCCGCCGTCTTTGCGGGTGTAGCCGGGCGCGACGCAGTTGATGGTGATGCCTGCGCGCGCGTATTCGGCAGCCGCACTTTTCGCGAGCGCTTCGATGGCGGCCTTCGCGGCAGCGGTTGCGGGAAACCCGGCGGCGTTCGGGGCAAAACGATGGGCGACGAACGAACTGACGGCGACGATGCTCGCGCGCGACGAGCGTTGCAAGTCGGGCAGGGCGCTGCGCAGGAGCGCTGCGAAGGTGCCGGGCATCGCGGCGAGGGTGCGGGCGAGGGCGTCGTCGTCGATATCGGCGAAGGACTGTCGCGTCGCAAAGCCTGCGTTGCTGACGATCTGATCGACGGGGCCGAAGGCATCATGTGCAGCGTCGATCAGTCGCGCGGCGGCGGATACGTCGGAGAGGTCTCCGAGCCAGACCGCGCAGCGAGCGCCGAGCGATTCGCATGTGGTGCGAACGTCGGCGAGTCGTTGTTGGCTCTCGGCGGAGGCGCCTCGCGTGTGCAGCAGGAGTTGCGTTTCGGGTGAGGCGATGTGTCGGGCGATGGCGGCCCCGATACCTGAAGCGGCACCGGTCACGACGACCGTGCGTCTGACGGGGGCGTCAGAGGGAGAAGTTGGGGTAATCACAATGGACCCGGGTAGAGCGGAGGGTGCGTGTGATTATGCCAAACGAGGAAAGGGGTGGAATAGCCGCGTCAATATTAATTAGGAAGTGAACAAAGTCGCGGTCAATACCGTTGTAGGGATGTTGAAAAAAGGGTGCCGGGTGGCACCCTTAGCAGCCCTTAAGCTGCCTTTGATCGACACCCTAAGCCGCACCAACGGCACGCGGCGGCGAAATCTCCTCGACGGGATGCAGCGTCATGGTGTGTTGATGGAAGCGGCTGAGCGTCTCGCGGTGAGCGACGCTAACCATGGTGGTGTCGGGGAGGTTGGCGTGAAGCGCGTCGTACACGGCTTCTTCCGTTTCGACATCGAGCGCGCTTGTGGCTTCGTCGAGGAAGAGGAAGTCGGGCTTTTGCAGGAGCGCGCGTGCGGCAGCGAGGCGTTGTTGTTCGCCGCCAGAGAGGCGTCGTGCCCAATGCGCGACCGTTTGCAAATCGTCGCTGTACTGCCCGAGATTGACGGCGGCGAGTGCGTCGCGGCATTGCTCGTCGGAGAAAGTCTCTGGAGGCGATGGGAACGCGAGCGCGGCTTTGAGCGTATCGATCGGCAGATAGCTTTGTTGCGAGAGAAACAGGACGCGGGCGTCGGCGGGAATGTCGATGCGTCCGCTGCCAAAGGGCCAGAGGCCTGCCAACGCGCGCAGCATCGTGCTCTTGCCGCAGCCTGAGCGTCCGCGCACCAGCCAGCGCGAACCGCGTGCGAAGGCGAACGAGCCGACATCGGCGAGCGGCGTTCCATTGGGGAGTGCGAGTTGCAGATCGGTGGCGGTGTAGGCGGGGGCGGCACCGTCATTGGCGGGGACCACCGCAATGCCGCCAGCACGCGGCGGTTCATCGATCACGCGCGTAAATTCACGCAACCGGTTGATCGTCGCTTTCCAATCGGCCAACGTCGTGAAGCTGTTCACGAACCACGAGAATCCGTCGCTCACTTGCCCGAACGTGTCGATGATTCGCATCAACACGCCGAGCGTGAAGGCCCCAGCAAAGTACCGTGGCGAGGCGGCCATGATCGGAAACACGATCGCAATCTGACCGTAAATCGAGTTCGCGAAAATCAGCCGCTTCGTGACCACCATGATCTGCCACCAGTTATCGCGCACCGCACCGAACGCCGATTTCAGACGCGAGAGTTCCGCACCTTCGCCACGATACAGCGCGACTTGCTCCGCGCTTTCGCGCAGACGCACCAGCAGAAAACGGAAGTCGGCTTCCACTTGCTGTTGCCGATAACTCAGCCCGACCAATGGGCGGCCGACTTTGAAGATAAAGAACGAGCCGACCACCGCGTACAGCGCCGCAACCCAGACCATATAGCCCGGAATCGTCACATTCATCGTGCCGAGCGCGAACGACACCGCACCCGAGAGCGTCCAGAGAATCGTCACGAACGAGAACAGCGAGACCAGCGTCGTGAGCAAATCGAGCGAGAGCGCCAGCGACGAACTCACCAGCGTGCGGATGTCCTCCGAAATACGCTGGTCGGGGTTGTCCGCCAGATGATCGCGCTCGATGCGGTAGTACGCCTGGCGCGTGAACCACTTGGTCAGATTCGTATCGGTGACCCATTGCCGCCACTTGATTTCGAGCATCTGCCGGAAGTACGTGCGAAACGTCGCGATGATGATGAAGCTGAACGCGAGCACCGCGAACTCCATCAGCGAGGACGTGAACACCGGCCAGTTGCGCTTGTCGAGTGCGTCGTAAAACCGCTGGTTCCAAGCGTTCAATCGCACGTTGATGAACACCACCGCCAGATTCAACGCCAACACCAATAGCAGCAGACGCCGCCCTTCCCAGCGTTTCTCCGATACCCAATACGGGCGGATCAACTGCCATGCGGTAGGCGATTTCGGTGGGGTGGGAGCAGGCGTTGCCGTTGCGGCAGCGCGCGAAGGCGGCAGATCCTCCGGTGGGGAGGGCGGCACAGGTGGCGTCGGCGTGTGGGCCATGATCGTCTGGCGGCGTTGCCGCGGTGGTGCAACGTGTTATGGGGAGTGCCCGGTGACGCCGTGGCGGCGCTTCACCAGTGCTCAACGGTTCGTTTGACCGCCGTCGTTATCAGTGTGTTGCACGAATCCTGGCCCGGGGCGCATGTCACGCCGAATTTCAGTTTACGCGCTGTTACAACGCCCGGAAAAAACGTCAAAAAACGAGACGCCGCGAGCGTCCACCCGCCGGGGAAGCCTGCTTGCACGGGCGTCGGCATCTATGTTGTAATGGCTCCGGGCGAAACAGGGGTGCTCCGTATCGAACGCGGGTGTGTACCATGCGTGACGAAATGCGGGGCTGAGAGAGACCCTTTGCACCCGACCCGGGTAATACCGGCGTGGGAAGTTTCCGACTCCTCCAGTGGGGTAAGGTGCCTAGCACCGTTTCGTCCTTTTGCTTTCATGAGGAAAGGACCCCATGCACCCCGCGCACTACCTTCCACAGATTCCACCGCAGTTTCCATCGAGTGTCCTCATGTGCCTGCACGCCGCCGCCGCGTGTGCAGCCCTGCGCGCATGAGCGCCGCGACCACGCGCCCTGACGTCGCCGTCCTCGGCGGCGGGCTGTCCGGCCGTCTCGTTGCATGGCAACTGATTCGCGCGGGTGCCCGCGTCGCGCTGTACGAGCGCGGCGACGCCGACGGCTCGTCCGCCGCTGGCTGGGTGGCCGCCGCCATGCTCGCGCCGCTGGCCGAAGCCGCCGTGGCGGAGCCGAGCATCGTCGAAATGGGTGCCGTCGGGCTGGAGCGCTGGCCGGGGCTGATCGACGGCCTGCCCGAGCACGTGTTCTTCCAACGCAACGGCACGCTCGTCGTGTGGCATCAGCCCGACCGCGCCGAAGCCGTCATGTTCGACCGTCGAATGCGTGCCAATGCCCCGCCCGAGTTGCTGCGCGGTGGCGTCGAGCGCATCGCTGGCCCGCAGTTGGCCGATGTCGAGCCTGCGCTCGCTGGCCGCTTTCAGGAAGGCTGGCTGCTGCCCAACGAGGGCCAGCTCGATAACCGCCAGTTGCTGCGCGCGCTGGCTGCCGGACTCGCGAAAGCCGGGGCCGAACTTCACTGGAACACCGAGATTGCCGAGGGTGCGTACCCCGATGCGGGGCTCGTCATCGACTGCCGCGGCCTCGGCGCGCGCGGCGCGCTCACCCAACTGCGCGGTGTGCGCGGCGAAGTGGTGCGCATTCACGCGCCGGGTATCGGCCTGCGCCGCCCCGTGCGGTTGCTGCATCCGCGCTATCCGATCTATATCGCGCCGAAAGAGAACGATCTCTACGTGATCGGCGCGACCGAACTCGAATCGGAAGACATGTCGCCGATGACCGTGCGCTCCGCGCTCGAACTGCTCTCGGCGGCGCATTCGCTCAATCCGGCGTTTGGTGAGGCGCGCATCGTCGAGCTAAACGTCAATTGCCGACCGGCGCTGCCCGATCACCTGCCGCGCGTGCAGTGGGACGGTGACCGGCTGCTGCGTGTGAACGGTCTTTACCGCCACGGCTATTTGTTGGCCCCGGCAGTGACTGGCGAAGCCTGCGCACTCGCGCAAACCTTGTTGCAAACGAAGAGCGCGCCAACGGGCGTTGAGAACGCGCTCGATTGGGAGACGTGGCGAGCAAGCCGGCCGTGGCCGGACCTGTTCCGCCGGGCTTGAGAAGGAACAGAACGTAATGGATATTCAGATCAATCAACAGACGCTGAGCGTGGCCGATGCGGCAACGCTTGCCGAAGCGCTCGCCGCCTACGGCGCCAAGCCGCCCTTTGCGGCCGCCGTGAACGGACAGTTCGTCCCCAAGACGCAATACGCCGCGCGCCAACTCGCGCAGGGCGACAAAGTCGACGTCGTGCAACCGGTCGCCGGAGGCTGAAATGAACGCACTTACCGAATCGGCCAACGTGGCCGCAGGCAGCGCGCGCGACGCGCTCACGCTTTACGACACCCGCTTCGGCAGCCGTTTCTTGCTGGGCACCTCGCGCTATCCGTCGTTGCAAGTGCTCAACGATTCCATCGATACGGCACGCCCCGGCATGGTGACCGTGGCGCTGCGTCGCCAACTCTCGGGCTCGCAAACGTCGGAAGGTCACTTCTGGGAAACGCTGCGCCGCCTCGCGGTGCCGGTGCTGCCCAATACGGCCGGTTGCCATTCCGTGCAGGAAGCCGTCACCACCGCCCAAATGGCGCGCGAAGTGTTCGAGACCGACTGGATCAAGCTCGAACTCATCGGTGACGACTACACGCTGCAACCCGACCCGTTCGGTCTCGTGACTGCGGCCGAGCAATTGATTCGCGATGGCTTCAAGGTGTTGCCGTACTGCACGGAAGATTTGGTGCTGTGCCGCCGTTTGCTCGATGTCGGCTGTCAGGCGCTCATGCCTTGGGGCGCGCCGATCGGCACCGGCAAGGGGGTGATCAACCCCTACGGTCTGCGTTTGCTGCGCGATCGTCTGCCCGACACGCCGCTCATCGTCGATGCGGGTCTCGGCCTGCCGTCGCACGCGTGTCAGGTGATGGAGTGGGGCTTCGACGGCGTGCTGCTCAACACGGCAGTGGCGTTGGCCGCACAGCCGGTCGAGATGGCCGGGGCGTTTGCGACCGCGATTAAGGCTGGCCGTGCCGCTTGGCTGGCCGGGCCGATGGCCGAGCGTGAAAGCGCCGAAGCCAGCACGCCGGTGGTCGGTGTGCCGTTCTGGCACGACAAGGACTATTCATGACGAAACCCGCCCGCGCTGCGGCGCTTCAGCCCACGTACGACGCCCCTGCGTTGTCTCACGTGCAGTGCCTGCCCGCCGACGCGCCACTCGCGCTCGCGTGGCAGCAGGCGGCTGCGGCCATTCGTGCGCGTCTCGCCCCGTGGCCGGACGGAAGTGCCACGGCGCAATGGCGTCTGCACGCGCAGGTGCCGCCCGGTGGGTTCGCGAAAGGCGACGTGTTTTGGTGGCCACTGACGCCGCAAGGCGCATTGGATACCGGCACGTCGGTGCAGATCGACGTGTGGCGTGCCGCAGGCGCCGTCGTACTGTGTACGCGTGCGCTGCCGCGCGGTGGCGTAGAAGACACGCTGTATGCCAACGGCGAGATCTATCGCGTGGCCGGTGTGGATGACCCCGCGTTTTTCCCCGCGTTCGCCGCTTTTCTCGATTGCGGTTTCGCCCCGCACGATGCCCTCATACTCGGTCGCGCGTGGCGCACCGACGGCAGCCACGCGCGCGCGGAAGATGCCGCCACGTTGGGCGACTGGCCGACCGTGCTGGCGACGTTTCCGGCTGTCGTTGGGCAAGCGCCGAGTCCCGGCGAGTTTCCTTCGTGCCCGGCAAGACTGGGTTTGTATCCGGTACTGCCCAACGCCGACTGGTGCGAGCGCATGGCCGATTTGCAGGTCGGCACCGTGCAGTTGCGCCTCAAAGACCCTGCCCATCCGGCACTCAAGTCGGAGATTGCGCGTACGGTCGCGGCGGGCAAGCGTGTGACGCACGACAGCGCGTGGTTCATTAACGACCATTGGCGCGAGGCGATGCAGGCCGAGGCTTACGGCGTGCATCTCGGGCAGGAAGATATGGCGGCGCTCTCGGCCGACGAGGTGCAGACGCTGCACGCGAGCGGTATGCGCCTAGGGATCAGCACGCACGGCTATTACGAGATTCTCGCGGCACATCACTTCCGTCCGAGCTATCTGGCCGTAGGGGCCGTGTTCCCGACGACGACCAAGGTGATCGCCACGGCGCCGCAAGGCTTGGCCAAGCTCGCACGCTACGTGAAGCTGATTGCGCCGCACTATCCGCTCGTCGCTATCGGCGGCATCGATGCGCAGAACTTGCCGCAGGTACTCGAGACTGGCGTGGGCTGCACGGCTGTCGTGCGCGCCGTGACCGAGGCCAACGATGTGGCCGCTGCGGTGAAGGGGATGCAGGAGGCGTTTGCGCAGCGGGGGTGACGAGTCGCGTGGCAGGGCATGAGAACCATGACCTGCCGATGTGGCTTGTGCGGCTGACGGGTGCCGATGAGACGGCGAGGAAGTGCGCTGACGAAGTTTTACAGCGTGCGCGTCATGAACACCGCGCCGTCGCCGTACCCGGCCAACTTTGCCGCAATGAGCGGCGACACATCGGTTGCCACTATGTAACCGAATCGCGCCCAAAAGCCTTGCGATTGCTGCACTGCAACGAGCGCGGATGCGCCGAGCCTTAGCGACTGTGCCGACGCCAGCGCTGCGGCGTACAACCGGTCGGCAACGCCCGCACCTCGTGTGCGCGGTGCTAGCGCCATGTCATGCACGTACCAGCAATCGGGGGCGTCGGGCAGGGCGTCAAGTATCGAGTCGAGCGGC
Organism: Pandoraea pneumonica; assembly: GCF_902459645.1. Taxonomy (GTDB): domain Bacteria; phylum Pseudomonadota; class Gammaproteobacteria; order Burkholderiales; family Burkholderiaceae; genus Pandoraea; species Pandoraea pneumonica. The sequence continues at coordinate 166,981 of NZ_CABPSK010000007.1, read as the reverse complement.
GGCGGGGCGGCCAGCCGCCACGGGTGGGTGAACAGATACCCGGCCACGACGGCCGCATCGTCGATCGCCACCCAGCACGTGGCCGGTGACAGTGCCAGCCGGGAGCCGAGCGTGGCTTCCGATTCCAGCATCACATCGCCATAGGCTTGCGCCTGCACCGCCAACACTTGGGGAAGGTCGGCAGGACGCATCGGACGCGTCTGAAATTGCGTGGTCAACGCCTGCGGGCGCGGCACACCGTCTGACGGGACAGACTTCATAACAATCAATGGTTTATTGCCCAAACCGGCATATTGTAGCAACGGCGCAACACCCGCGCCGCTCAGGCGATCCGTAAGTCCTTGGCAGGGTTACGTTTTTCCTCGTTACACGCATCGGAACGAGATTCTGCGGGGCGAGCCAGCCGCCTGTAAAATCCCGCGGGCAACTGCCAGGACTGCCTGTCACTGCCTCCCCTTGGACGGCATCGATCAGCATTCCCCCCTATAATTGGCGTTTTGCGCCGCACTATAAGACCCGAAACGTGCCTATCCCGAATACGGAAAATCTGCTCGAATTGCGCGACGTTAGCTTCGGTTATGGCGAACGTCTCGTCCTTTCCGGGCTGAATATGCGGTTTCCGCGCGGCAAGGTGATTGCGGTCATGGGCGGCTCCGGCTGCGGCAAGACCACCGTGCTGCGCCTGATCGGCGGGCTGGTGCATGCCAGTCGAGGCACCGTCGATTTCGATGGCACCGACGTGTCGTCGCTCGATCGCGACGGCTGGTATAAGTTGCGCCGCCGCATGGGCATGTTGTTCCAGTTTGGCGCGCTCTTCACTGACATGACGGTGTTCGACAATGTGGCGTTTCCGCTGCGCGAACATACGCGTCTCGACGAAGAGATGATCCGCGATCTGGTACTCATGAAGCTCAACGCTGTCGGCCTGCGTGGCGCGCGTGACATGAAGCCGGCCGAGATTTCGGGCGGTATGGCCCGGCGCGTCGCACTGGCGCGCACGATTGCGCTCGACCCGGACCTCGTCATGTACGACGAGCCGTTCACCGGTCTCGACCCGATCTCGATGGGGATTACGGCGAACCTGATTCGCAAGCTCAACGATGCGTTGGGCGCAACGTCGATCATCGTGTCGCACGATGTCTCCGAGACTTTCGCTATCGCCGACTACATCTATTTCATTACCGACGGCCGTATCGGGGCGGAAGGCACGCCCGAGGAGTTGCGGGCGTCGCAAGACCCGACGGTGCGTCAGTTCATCGATGCACAACCGGACGGCCCGGTGAAGTTTCAGTACCCTGCGTTGCCGCTGGCTGAAGATTTCGGTATCGGAGGCCGCGCATGATTACGGCGATCGGCAGTTTCGTCCGAGGTCACGTCGAGCGTCTCGGGTATGGTGCGCGGTTGTTCCTGCGCATGCTCCGGTCGAGCGCCGCGTTGCTGCGCCGCCCGCGCCTGGTGACCGATCAGATTCACTTCGTCGGCAACTACTCGTTCGTGATCATTGCGGTCTCGGGCTTGTTCGTCGGCTTCGTGCTGGGGCTGCAAGGCTATTACACGCTCAATAAGTACGGCTCGGAACAGGCGCTCGGGCTGCTCGTGGCCCTCTCGCTCGTGCGCGAGCTCGGCCCGGTGGTCACGGCACTCTTGTTTGCCGGACGTGCAGGCACGTCGCTCACGGCCGAGATCGGTTTGATGAAAGCCGGTGAGCAGTTGACGGCGATGGAGATGATGGCGATCGACCCGATTGCGCGGGTTGTGGCGCCGCGCTTCTGGGCGGGTGTGATCGCGATGCCGATTCTCGCGGCCATTTTCTCGGCGGTCGGTATCTTCGGCGGCTATCTCGTCGGCGTGCAGATGATCGGCGTCGACAGCGGTGCGTTCTGGTCGCAGATGCAAGGCGGCGTCGACGTCTGGGCAGATGTCGCCAACGGCGTGATCAAGAGCATCGTGTTTGGCATTGCCGTGACTTTTATCGCGCTGTATCAGGGGTTTGAAGCCCAGCCGACGCCGGAGGGTGTTTCGCGCGCGACGACACGCACGGTGGTGCAGGCGTCGCTTGCCGTGCTGGCGCTCGACTTCCTGCTCACGGCGCTGATGTTCAGCTAAACCGCCGGGCGACATCGCCTAAGACATACACAGACTGATTGCGCACACTGACACAATGAAAAAACACCCCCTCGACTTCTGGGTCGGCTTGTTCGTGGTTCTCGGCTTCGCAGCCCTGCTGTTTCTCGCACTCAAGGCGGGGAACATGAGTTCGCTGTCGTTCTCGAGTACCTACCCGGTGACCGTGCGCTTCGACAACATCGGCGGGCTCAAGCCGCGCGCCGCGGTCAAGAGTGCAGGCGTGGTGGTCGGGCGCGTGGCGTCGATTCAGTTCGACGACAAGCGCTATCTGGCCAGCGTCACGCTCAATATCGACTCGCAATACAAGTTTCCGAAAGACTCATCGGCGAAGATTCTGACCTCGGGCCTGCTCGGCGAGCAGTACATCGGGCTCGAACCCGGGGGTGACGATCAAATGTTGAAAGCCGGTGATACGATCACGCTCACGCAGTCTGCAATTGTGTTGGAAAACCTGATCGGCCAGTTCCTGTATAACAAGGCGGCGGATGCCGGCGGGGCGCAACCGGGGAACGCATCTGCGGCTCCGGCAGCGCCTGCGGCGCCAGCTGCACCGGCTGCCGCGCCGGGGCAAGGGGCAACGGCTAACCAAGGAAAATAAAAGAAATGACCCGCTTCCGTACTTCGGCAGTGCTGGCCGTCGGCGCCCTGACGCTGGCTGGTTGCGCCACTGTCACGAACCCCACGCCGACCGACCCCATCGAAGGGTTCAACCGTTCGATGTACACGTTCAACGACAAGCTCGATAAGGCTGTCATGACCCCGGTGGCCAAGGGCTACCGCTTCGTGGTGCCCCAGCCCGGGCGCGACATGGTTACGAACTTCTTCTCGAACGTCGGCGACGTCTACAACTTCGCCAACAACCTGTTGCAGCTGCAAGTGACCGCCGCCGTACAGGATTTGATGCGCCTGACGATCAACACCTTCTTCGGTGTGGGCGGTCTGTTCGACTTCGCAACGCCGGCCGGCTTGCCCAAGCACAGCCAGGACTTCGGCGTGACGCTCGGCAAGTGGGGCGTGCCCGACGGCCCGTATCTGGTGCTGCCGCTGCTCGGCCCGAGCACGGTGCGCGACACGGCGGGGATGGCGGCGAATCTGTACCTCGACCCGACGTCCTATATCAAGCCGGATTGGGTGAGCTACTCGCTGTACGGTGTGCGTCTGGTCAACACGCGGGCGAACCTGCTCGATGCGTCGAACCTGCTCGAAGCGGCTGCACTCGATCCGTATTCGTTCACGCGTGACGCTTATTTGGCGCGCCGTAAGTACCTGATCAGCGGTGGCGCATCGGGCAATACGCCGCTGCCGAATTACGAAGATGAGGACGGCGCGGCTGGCGGTTCCGGCGCAGGTGCCGCAGGTGCCGCGGGTGCCATGGGCGCAGGCGGGCAACCGATGCCGGCCTCGGCCTCTGCCCCGGCGGCAGAGGCACCGGCCTCCGGCGCATCGGCTGAACCGCAAGCCCCGCAAGGCTCGCCGCTGCCGGGCACGATGGTGCCGGGTGGTCTGCCGTTCCGTCGCTGATGAATGACACGCCGCACGCTCAACCGTGCGGCGTATATCCGAAACGCGCAGCATCCCGCCATGTGGGATGCCGTCGGCAGGCCCGCCAGGCAACAGTTTGTTACAACGCGCCGCCGATAATTCGCGAACTCCAGACGTAACGCGGGTATCCAAACCCGCAACACTCGTCACTCGAAAGAGGAAGTCCACAATGAAGAAGTTCTGGCTCATTCCCGTCATGGCGTTCATGACGTTTACCGCTGCGGGCTCGGCAATGGCACAGGCTCAGGCGCCGGATGTACTGGTCAAGCAAACCGTGACCGAAGTCATGGCCGCTGCCAAAGCCGACCCGAATATTCAACGCGGCGATCTGAACAGCATTACCAAGCTGATCGAAACGAAGATCATGCCGCATGCCGACTTCGGCAAGACCACGCAACTCGCCACCGGCCGCGCATGGGCAAATGCCACGCCGCAGCAGCGCGAGCAACTCACGACGGAATTCCGCAAGCTGCTGCTGTACACGTACGCAGGCGCCATCGCATCGATTCGCGATCAACAGGTCCAGTACAAGCCGTTCCGCATGCAGCCGGGCGATACCGACACCGTGGTCTCCACCAGCGTGCTCAACAATGGCCAGCCGTTCGAGCTGGACTACCGCCTGTACAAGACGGACAGCGGCGAATGGAAGCTGTATGACATGAGCGTATTCAACGCATGGCTGATCCAAACGTATCGCAGCCAGTTCGCCGAGCAGATCAACAAGAACGGTATCGACGGTTTGATCCAGTTCTTGAAGACCCGCAACCAGCAACTCTCGGGCGGTAAGTAAGCGCATGCTCGCTTTGAAAACCGATCTCACTCACGACACTGCCGGCGAAGTGCTTGCGCAGGCCATCGATCGCATCGACGCGGGTGAAACCCACGTCGATTGCGCGGGGCTCACGCACTTCGATTCGTCGGCGCTCGCCGTGCTGCTGGCCTTGCGCCGTCATGCGGGCCGACGTGGGGCGACGTTGGCGTTCACTAACTTGCCGACCGGTTTGGCCAGCCTCGCGCTGGTGTATGGCGTCGACCATCTGCTCTCGAGTTGATCGGCCGGTGCACCGTTTGCGGGGTTTCCGCCCCAAAGAAAAAGCGCCGTTGAGAGACGGCGCTTTTTTTGCCCGCGGCGAGCACGCCGTGCCTGTTGAATCCAGCAGGTAAGCGCCTGGCAGACGATTCGCGGGCCAGCCGACCGGGCAAAACCACGGGGGACTGCCGCTTCCTTTATAATCAGGGGTTTTCTGCCGTCTATCGGGCGGTAACCCTCCGTCAGGGCATCGACGCCGTCATTGCCGCCATCCTCCCCGGTTTGCGCGCTCGGCGCGCGGTGCCCGGAGCTACAAAAAATGGCGCGTCCGCCAAGACGGGCGCGTGCAGCCCATGGCCGCCATCGAAATCCGTAACGTCAAAAAACGCTATCAGGCGTTGCAGGCGCTCAAAGGCGTCAGTTTCTCGATCGAAGAAGGTGAATTCTTCGGTCTGCTCGGCCCCAACGGCGCCGGCAAGACGACGCTCATCAGCATTCTCGCGGGCCTGGCCCGTGCCGACACCGGCAACATCAGCGTGCTCGGCCACGATGTCGTGCGCGACTACCGCAACGCCCGCCGCAAGCTCGGCGTGGTGCCGCAGGAGCTCGTCTTCGATCCGTTCTTCTCGGTACGCGAGACGCTGCGCATTCAGTCCGGCTATTTCGGCCTGACGCGCAACGACGACTGGATCGACGAAGTGATGGCCAACCTCGATCTGACCGACAAGGCCGACGCCAACATGCGCCAGCTCTCGGGCGGCATGAAGCGCCGTGTGCTCGTGGCGCAGGCGCTCGTGCATCGTCCGCCGGTGATCGTGCTCGACGAGCCGACCGCCGGGGTCGACGTGGAACTGCGTCAGACGCTGTGGAAATTCATCTCGCGCCTGAACCGCGAAGGTCACACCATCGTCCTCACCACGCACTATCTGGAAGAAGCCGAAGCGCTGTGCGATCGCATCGCCATGCTCAAGCGCGGCGAAGTCGTGGCGCTCGAGCGCACGGCGTCGCTGTTGCAGCGCTTTGCGGGCACGCGTCTGGTGCTGCGTTTCCGTCAGGGCACGCTGCCGGAGTCGCTGCGTCCGCTGTTGGTCGATGGGCAAGACACGGGCGGGCGTCAATTCGCGCTGCGTCTGGCCGGTTGCGACGAGGTCGAGTCGATTCTCGCCACGTGCCGGGCTGCTGGCGGCATCGTCGAAGACATTGAAATTCAGAAGGCCGATCTCGAGGACGTATTCGTGCAGATCATGTCGGGCTCGCGCGCGCAGGAGGTGGCAGCATGATCGGCTTCCGCACGCTGTTCTATAAAGAAGTGCTGCGCTTTTGGAAGGTGAGCTTTCAGACGGTCGCGGCGCCGGTGCTGACTGCGCTGCTCTATCTGATGATCTTCGGCCATGTGCTGGAAGACCGCGTGAAGGTCTACGACCAGATCACGTACACGTCCTTCCTCGTGCCGGGCCTGGTGATGATGAGCGTGTTGCAGAACGCGTTCGCGAACAGTTCCTCGTCGCTCATTCAGTCGAAGATCACCGGCAACTTGGTGTTCGTGCTGCTGCCGCCGCTCTCGCACTGGGAGATGTACGGTGCGTACGTGCTCGCCGCTGTGGTGCGCGGGTTGTGCGTGGGGTTCGGCGTGTTTTTGGTGACGGTGACGTTCACGCATCTGACGTTTGCCGCACCGCTGTGGATTCTCGGCTTCGCGTTTCTCGGCGCTGCGATTCTCGGCACGCTTGGGCTGATTGCGGGCATTTGGGCCGAGAAATTCGACCAGCTCGCCGCGTTCCAAAACTTCCTGATCATGCCGGCGACTTTCCTCGCAGGCGTGTTCTATTCGATTCATTCGCTGCCGCCGCTGTGGCAGGCCGTGTCGCACTTCAACCCGTTTTTCTACATGATCGACGGGTTCCGCTACGGCTTCTTCGGCGTCTCGGATGTCTCGCCGGTCACGAGCCTCGCGGTCGTCGGCGCGACGTTCCTCATACTCGCAACCGTGGCGCTGAACTTGCTGCGCCGCGGCTACAAACTGCGTCACTGAACTTTCTTAGGATCGGCAAATGCTGCCCACCCCAGAACAAATCAAACAGTACATCGAAGCCGGTTTGGCTTGCGAGCACGTTGCCGTCGAAGGCGACGGCCAGCACTTCTTTGCGACCATCGTGAGCGCACAGTTCGAAGGCAAGCGCCTCATCGCGCGCCATCAGCTGGTGTACGCCGCATTGGGCGATCGCATGAAGGCGGAAATTCACGCATTGTCGATGAAGACCCTGACGCCCGCGGAGTATCAGGCGCAATGAGGATTACGCAAGAGAGCGCCGGCGCGGCCGGCAACGGCGAGCCTATCGCCGGCGAGCGTGTGGCCGCAGACCACCTCGAAATCGAGGGCGGCGAGCGGCTGGCGGGAGAAATTACGGTATCGGGCGCGAAGAACGCTGCCTTGCCGATTCTGTGTGCAAGTCTGCTGACGGCCGAGCCGCTGGTGCTTGGCAACGTCCCCGATCTGCACGACGTGCGCACCATGCTGACGTTGCTCGCCCGCATGGGCGTGAAGGTCGAACGTCAAGGCGAGTCGGTGACGCTCGACGCGTCGCAGATCACGGAAGCCGCTGCCCCGTATGAACTCGTGAAGACGATGCGGGCATCGATTCTCGTGTTGGGACCGCTGCTGGCGCGTTGCGGCGAGGCGCGTGTGTCGCTGCCCGGTGGGTGCGCGATCGGCGCACGCCCGGTCGATCAGCACATCAAGGGCCTGCAAAAGATGGGCGCCGAGATCACGCTCACGCACGGCGACATCGTGGCGAAGGCCACTCGCCTGCGCGGCGAGACGCTCGTGACGGACATGATCACCGTGACCGGCACCGAGAATTTGCTGATGGCGGCCACGCTTGCTGACGGCGTGACCGTGCTGGCCAATGCCGCGCGCGAGCCGGAAGTGACCGATCTGGCGAACTTGCTCGTGAAGATGGGCGCGAAGATCGAAGGCATCGGTACCGACCGTCTGGTGGTGACCGGTGTGGCGCGCTTGCATGGTGCAACGCACGACGTGGTGCCCGATCGTATCGAGGCAGGCACGTTCCTGTGCGCGGCGGTGGCCACGCGCGGCGATATCACGCTGCGCCGTGTGGTGCCGGGCACGCTCGATGCCGTCATCGCGAAGTTGCGCGAGACCGGTGCCAATGTGAGCGCCGGTGCGGATTGGCTGCGTGTGTCGATGGATCGACGCGCGCAGGCCGTGAGTTTTCAGACGTCGGAATATCCGGCGTTCCCGACCGACATGCAAGCGCAGTTCATGGCGCTGAACTGTATTGCGCAGGGCGCATCGCAGGTCGTCGAGACGATCTTCGAGAACCGCTTCATGCACGTGCAGGAATTGCTGCGTCTGGGCGCGAATATCGGCATCGAAGGCAATACCGCGCGTATTTCCGGCGTGGAACGCTTGTCGGGTGCGCATGTGATGGCGACCGATCTGCGCGCTTCCGCCAGCTTGATCGTGGCTGGCCTGACCGCCGATGGCCGAACGCTCGTCGACCGTATTCATCACCTCGATCGCGGCTATCATCGTATCGAGGCCAAGTTGTGCGCCGTGGGCGCGCGAATCCGGCGTGTCGAAGCACGCCAGGGAGAGATTGCATGAGTTCCGCCAAGTCCGCCCAGCCGCTCAGCCAACCGCTGACGCTGGCCCTCTCGAAAGGGCGTATCTTTACGGAAACGCTGCCGTTGCTCGCTGCCGCAGGCATCGAAGTCACGGAAGATCCCGAAACCTCGCGCAAGCTGATTTTGCCGACCACGGACCCGAATTTGCGCGTGATCATCGTGCGCGCGACCGACGTGCCGACCTACGTGCAATATGGCGCCGCCGACTTCGGCGTGGCCGGTAAGGACGTACTGATCGAGCACGGTGGTGGCGGTCTTTATCAGCCGATCGATTTGAACATTGCCCGCTGCCGCATGTCTGTGGCTGTACCGAAGGGCTTCGATTACGCGAACGCCGTGCGTCAGGGCGCCCGCCTGCGGGTGGCGACCAAGTACGTGCAGACCGCGCGCGAACACTTCGCGGCCAAGGGCGTGCACGTCGACCTGATCAAGCTGTACGGTTCGATGGAACTGGGCCCGCTGGTGGGCCTCGCCGACGCGATTGTCGACCTGGTGAGCACCGGTGGCACGCTGCGGGCCAACAATCTGGTGGAAGTGGAGGAGATCATGGATATCTCGTCCCGCCTCGTGATCAACCAGGCTGCACTCAAGCTCAAGCGCGAGTCGTTGCAGCCCATTCTGGATGCCTTCGAGCAGGCCTCCCGCCAAACAGCATGAAACTCGATATTCGCAAACTCGATTCCTCTGCCGACGGCTTCGCGAAACAGCTTCGCGATGTGCTGGCGTTCGAGGCGAGCGAAGACGCCGCCATCGATCGCGCGGCTGCCGAGATTCTCGCCGACGTGAAGACGCGTGGCGACGCAGCCGTCATTGAATACACCAACAAGTTCGACCGCCTCACGGCATCCGATATGGCGGCGCTGGAGCTGCCTGCGTCGGCGCTGGAAGCCGCACTGGAAAGCCTCGAACCGAAGCGCCGTGCAGCGCTGGAAGCGGCCGCTGCGCGCGTGCGTGCCTATCACGAGAAGCAGCGCATCGAATGCGGCAGCCATAGCTGGCAGTACACCGAGTCGGACGGCACGGTGCTGGGTCAGAAGGTGACGCCGCTCGATCGCGTTGGTATCTACGTGCCGGGTGGTAAGGCCGCCTATCCGTCGTCGGTGCTGATGAACGCGATTCCTGCGCGTGTGGCCGGCGTGAAGGAAATCATCATGGTGGTGCCCACGCCCGATGGCGTGCAGAACCCGTTGGTGCTGGCGGCGGCGCACATTGCTGGCGTGGACCGAGTGTTCACCATCGGTGGTGCGCAGGCGGTCGGCGCGTTGGCGTATGGCACCGAGACCGTGCCAGCTGTCGACAAGATCGTCGGTCCGGGTAATGCGTTCGTGGCCGCGGCCAAGCGCCGTGTGTTCGGTACGGTTGGCATCGACATGATCGCCGGTCCGTCGGAAATTCTCGTGATTTGCGACGGCACGACCGATCCGGACTGGGTGGCGATGGACCTGTTCTCGCAAGCCGAGCACGACGAGCTCGCGCAGTCGATTCTGCTGTGCCCGGACGCCGCTTATATCGCACGCGTGCAACAGTCGATGGAGCGCCAGATCGAAGAGATGCCGCGTCGCGAAGTGATCGCTGCATCGCTGCAAGGCCGTGGCGCGCTGGTGAAGGTGCGCGACATGAACGAAGCGTGCGAAATCGCCAACGTAATCGCACCCGAGCACCTTGAGATCTCGACGGAAAACGCGCAGCAGTGGGGCGACAAGATTCGCCACGCCGGTGCGATTTTCCTTGGCAAGTTCACGAGCGAAAGTCTGGGCGATTACTGCGCCGGACCGAACCACGTGCTGCCGACCTCGCGCACGGCACGTTTCTCGTCGCCGCTGGGCGTGTACGACTTCATCAAGCGCTCCAGCCTGATCGAAGTGAGCGAAGGCGGTGCCCGCATGCTCGGCGAAATCGCTGCCGAGCTGGCCTACGGCGAGGGCTTGCAGGCCCACGCACGCAGCGCCGAATTCCGTCTGCACCACGAGTCCTGACATGCGCGACGACGCCCTGTGGCCCGCCGCGCAAACTGCTTCGGCGCCGGCTACTTCCCGGCGTCGGGCTCGCGCAATGCCCGCTCAATTCCAAGCTTCAGTAGTTTCATCCATGCTGCCTGCCCGCTTCGCGCGGGCCGGGTGGCGTGCGGCTGTTCGCATCGCGGCGCTCTTCGCGCTTGGTGCTGCCGCCAGTTCCGCAGCGCACGCCGCTGGCAACTACTGCCAGCACGCGACGTTCGAAGGTGCGTCGGTTGAGCGCATGACCGTGTGCGTGCGTCGTCAGGCGTTCGATAACGATGTTTATGTGCTGCGTCTGGACGGCAAGACCGCCTTGCGCGGTACCGACGACGAAGTGGCGCACGGCGTGTTCGGCCGCGTGGGCAACCGGCTCGTGGCGATGCGCTGCGAAGCCGAGGAATCGCCCGCGCGAGTGAGCCCAGCGGTGGCGCAAGCGCTGTCGTGGCAAACCGGCGTGCGCGTGCAGCGCATTACAGACGCGCTTGGCAGTGTCGAGACCGGCCGCCGTTGCACCGTCAAGATCGACGGGGCCGACGCCGGGCTGCTGACCTTCGCGTTCAACTGATCGGGCGCTGCCACACGACGCATCCGATTTCACTGATTTAGCCGATTTCACCGACGTAGCTGACTAAACCCGCAAGCGATTCGCGCTTTGCCCACACAGGTAGTCCGACCCTCATGTCTGTCGATCAAGTGATTCGCCCCGATGTGCTCGCCATGAGCACGTATCCCGTGCCCGATGCGAGCGGTCTGCTCAAGCTCGACGCGATGGAGAACCCCTACGGCCTGCCCGAAGCCCTGCGCACCGCGCTGGGGCAGCGTCTGGCCGACGTGGCGCTCAATCGCTATCCGGCACCGCGTCCGGCTGCGCTGCTCGAAAAGCTTGCGCATGCGATGGACGTGCCGGCGGGGGCAAAGCTGCTGCTCGGTAACGGATCGGACGAAATCATCACCATGATCGCGACGGCCACGGCACGCCCGGGTGCCGCGATCATCGCACCGATGCCGGGCTTCGTGATGTACGAGATGACGGCGCGCTTCGCAGGCATCCCGTTCGTCGGCGTGCCGCTCAGGGCCGACTTCTCGCTCGACATGCCAGCCATGCTGAACGCCATTGCGGCGCATCCGGGCGCGGTGGTGTATCTGGCGTACCCGAACAACCCGACCGGCAACCTCTTCGCCGACGACGAGATTGAAACGCTCGTGCGCGCGGCCAGCGGCGGCCTGGTGGTTATCGACGAGGCCTACCAGCCGTTTGCGGGCAAGACGTGGATGCCCCGTCTGCCGGAATTCCCGAACATGGTGGTCATGCGCACGGTCTCGAAGCTGGGGCTGGCGGGGATTCGGTTGGGCTATCTGGCGGGTAGTGCCGAATGGCTCGACCAGTTCGACAAGGTTCGCCCGCCGTACAACGTGAATGTGCTCACGCAGGCGTGCGCCGAATTCATGCTCGATCACCTCGACGTGCTCGACGCTCAAGCGGCCGAATTGCGGGCTGAACGCACCCGTCTGGCGGCCGCCGTGGCGGCGCTGCCGGGTGTGACGGTGTTCCCGAGCGCGGCGAATTTCCTGCTCGTGCGGGTGCCTGATGCCGACAAAACCTTCGCGGGCCTGCTCGCCCGTAAGGTATTGATCAAAAACGTGGGTAAAATGCACGTATTGCTGGCCAATTGCCTGCGATTGACGGTCGGCACCCCCACGGAGAATGCGACGATGGTCGAAGCCCTGGCCGCATCACTCTAACAAGCTACAAGACGAGAACTCACCATCATGCGCATTGCGGAAGTCGTTCGCGATACCAGCGAAACGCAAATACGCGTCAAGATCGATCTGGACGGCACTGGCCGGAAGACGCTCGACACCGGCGTACCGTTTCTGGACCACATGCTCGACCAGATCGCGCGCCATGGCCTCATCGACATGGAAGTCGAAGCCAAGGGCGACACCTTCATCGACGACCACCACACGGTGGAAGACGTCGGCATCACGCTGGGTATGGCCGTGGCCAAGGCCGTCGGCGACAAGAAGGGCCTCGTGCGCTACGGCCATAGCTATGTGCCGCTCGACGAAGCGCTCTCGCGCGTGGTGATCGACTTCTCGGGGCGTCCCGGTCTCGAATTCCACGTGCCGTTCACGCGTGCGCGTGTGGGCAACTTCGACGTCGACCTGACCATCGAATTCTTCCGTGGCTTCGTCAATCATGCTGGCGTGACGCTGCATATCGACAACCTGCGCGGCATCAACGCCCACCACCAGTGCGAAACGGTGTTCAAGGCGTTTGGCCGCGCGCTGCGCATGGCGGTCGAGATCGATCCGCGTGCGGCAGGTGTCGTGCCGTCCACGAAGGGCAGCCTGTAAGCGAACAAGCGGAATAAGCGGAACAAGCGAGTTAGCCCGCCGGTCTTGGTGACCGGCGTCCCAGCGACGATTCTCTGACCGGCCGGAATGCCGGCGCCGCGTGCCCCCAGATGACGCTCGACGCCTTCAAATTCTTCATTTCGCTGCTGGCCCTGATCAACCCGCTGGGCGCGATCCCGCTGTTCATCAGTCTGACGTCCACGCAGACGCGCGAAGAGAAACGCCATACGATCAATGTGGCGGCTATCGCCGTGGCGCTTGTGGTGGCGGGCTCGGGATTGTTCGGCGAGCACATCATTCGCTTCTTCGGCATTTCGATTGCGTCGTTGGAAGTGGGCGGTGGGGTGATCATGCTGCTCATGGCAGTGAACATGATCAACGCGCAGACCGGCAACACGCGCGCGACCGCCGAAGAGCGGCACGAAGCGGAAGAGCGGCCGAACATTGCCGTGGTGCCGCTAGCCATTCCGCTGCTCACGGGGCCGGGCACGATCAGTACCGTGATCATTTACTCGGGCCGTGCCGCCGGGTGGGCGCAGATTCTGGCGCTCATGGCGATTGGCGTGGGGGTTGGGGCGGTGTGCTGGGTGGCGCTGCGCAGTGCCGGGCGGATCGAAGGCTGGCTGGGCCGCACAGGTATCAACATCGGCACGCGTCTGATGGGGTTGATCCTCTCGGCGCTGGCCGTGGAATTCATTATCGATGGTTTGAAAATACTGCTGCCGGGTTTGAGATGAATAAGATTGCGATTGTCGACTACGGAATGGGCAACCTGCGCTCGGTCTATCAGGCGTTGCGCGCTGCCGCGCCGGAAGCCGACGTGAGCATCAGCAGCGACGCCGCCGAGATTCGCGCTGCCGACCGCGTGGTGCTGCCGGGTCAGGGCGCCATGCGCGACTGCATGGGCTGCCTGAACGAGTCGGGCCTGCGTGAGGCGGTGGTCGAAGCGTCGGCCACCAAGCCGATGTTCGGCGTGTGCGTGGGCGAGCAGATGCTGTTCGACATTTCGGACGAGGGCAATACGCCTGCGCTGGGTCTGCTGCCGGGCCGCGTGATGCGCTTCGATCTGGAAGGCCAGTTGCAAGACGACGGCTCGCGCTTCAAGGTGCCGCAGATGGGTTGGAACCGCGTGCGTCAGGCGCAGGCTCACCCGATCTGGGCCGGTGTGCCCGACGACAGCTATTTTTACTTCGTGCACAGTTACTACGTGCTGCCAGCCAAGGCTGAACTGACGGTCGGCGAGACGGTGTACGGCGTGCCCTTTACCAGTGCAGTGGCGCGGGATAACATCTTCGCCACCCAGTTCCACCCGGAAAAGAGCGCTCAGGCAGGGCTTGCGCTTTACCGCAATTTTGCACAGTGGAAACCTTAATTCGCCTGATTGGGACCCGCGCGGCGCCTTGGTGCCCGGGCCTGTCGGCGCAGCCAGCTTATACTGTGTCATGTTGAATATTCCGATCCCGATGTACCGGCACCTTGCAGGTCAGGGATCGGTTTTATGTTGTCCGCGTTTTTCGCGAATTCCTTTTACTTCCCACTAGCGACGTTTCACGATTGCCTATGCTGCTCATCCCGGCCATCGACCTTAAAGACGGTCAATGTGTGCGCCTTAAACAAGGCGACATGGATCAAGCCACTGTTTTCTCGGAGGACCCCGCTGCTATGGCCCGACATTGGGTCGAGCAAGGTGCACGCCGCCTCCATCTGGTGGACTTGAACGGCGCATTTGTCGGCAAGCCGCGTAACGAGGCTGCCATCCGCTCCATCATTCAGGAAGTGGGCGCAGACATCCCCGTGCAGCTGGGCGGCGGTATTCGCGACCTCAACACCATCGAGCGCTATCTCGACGACGGCCTGTCGTACGTGATTATCGGCACGGCGGCGGTGAAGGACCCCGGCTTCCTGAAGGACGCGTGCAGCGCGTTCGGCGGGCACATCATCGTGGGCCTCGATGCCAAGGACGGCAAAGTTGCCACCGACGGGTGGAGCAAGCTGAGCGGTCACGAAGTCGTGGACCTCGCGCGCAAGTTCGAAGACTACGGCATCGAGTCGATCATCTACACCGATATCGGCCGTGACGGCATGCTGCAAGGCATCAACATCGAAGCGACCGTGCGCCTTGCGCAGGCCGTGACGGTGCCGGTGATCGCCAGCGGCGGTTTGTCGAACCTGGGCGATATCGACGCACTGTGTAACGTGCAGAACGAAGGCGTCGAAGGCGTCATCTGCGGCCGTGCGATCTACTCGGGCGACCTGAATTTCTCGGCGGCGCAAACGCGTGCCGACGAGCTTTCCGAAGGAGCGGCATAAGCGAGACTACGGCTGCGGCCGTCTCGCGTGCCTACATCATGGCTCTCGCTAAACGCATCATCCCGTGCCTGGACGTGACGGCCGGCCGCGTGGTCAAGGGCGTCAATTTCGTCGAACTGCGCGACGCGGGCGACCCCGTCGAAATCGCCCGTCGTTATGACGAGCAAGGCGCCGACGAGCTGACGTTTCTCGACATCACGGCGACCTCCGACGGGCGCGACCTGATTCTGCCGATCATCGAATCGGTGGCGGCGCAGGTCTTCATCCCGCTGACCGTGGGCGGCGGCGTGCGCGAAGTCGCCGACGTGCGTCGTTTGCTCAACGCCGGTGCAGACAAGGTCAGCATGAACTCGTCGGCGGTGGCGAATCCGCAACTGATCGCCGACGCGTCGGCCAAACACGGCGCGCAGTGCATCGTCGTGGCGATCGACGCCAAGCGTGTCTCGGCCGACGGCGAGCCGCTGCGCTGGGAAGTCTTCACGCATGGCGGGCGCAAGGCCACGGGGCTCGACGTGGTGGATTGGGCGAAGAAGATCGCAGCGCTCGGCGCGGGCGAGATTCTGCTCACCAGCATGGATCGCGACGGCACCAAGAGCGGCTTCGATCTGGCGCTCACGCGTGCCGTGTCCGACGCCGTGAGTATCCCCGTGATCGCCTCGGGCGGCGTGGGGTCGCTGGCCGATCTGGCCAACGGCGTGACCGAAGGCCATGCCGATGCCGTCCTCGCCGCCAGCATCTTCCACTACGGCGAGCACACGGTCGGTGAAGCCAAGCGCTTCATGGCCGACAAGGGCATTTCGGTGCGGCTCTGAACGGGAATCGACGGATCATGACGCAAGACTGGCTGGACAAGGTAAGTTGGGACGCGCAGGGCCTGGTGCCCGTGATCGCGCAGGAAGTCGGCAGCAACGACGTGCTGATGTTCGCGTGGATGAACCGTGAAGCGCTCGCGCGCACGGTTGAGACCGGCGAGGCCGTCTACTACTCGCGCTCGCGCAAACGCCTGTGGCACAAGGGCGAAGAATCGGGTCACGTGCAGAAAGTGCACGAGATTCGCCTCGATTGCGACGAAGACGTGGTGCTGCTCAAAGTCGAGCAGATCGACGGCATTGCGTGCCATACCGGCCGCCATTCCTGTTTCTTCCAGAAGTTCGAGGGCACCGTCGAGGATGGCCAGTGGGCCACCGTCGAGCCGGTGCTCAAAGACCCGCACAAGATCTATAAGTGAGTGCCATGAACGATACGCTCGCGCGTGTTGCCGAAGTGATCGCGTCGCGCCGCGGCGGCGATCCGGACAAGTCGTACGTCGCCCGTCTGTTCCACAAAGGCGATGACGCGATTTGCAAGAAGATCGGCGAAGAGGCCACCGAAGTGGTGCTCGCAGCGAAGGACATCCGCATCGGCGGGGCCGACAATCTGCGTCAGAAGTTGGTCAACGAGACCGCCGATCTGTGGTTTCACTGCATGGTGCTGCTTGCGCATCATGACCTGAGCCCGGACGAAGTGCTCGCCGAACTGGCACGCCGCGAGGGGCTCTCGGGGCTGACGGAAAAAGCGCAGCGCAGCACGCGCGGCGAACACGCCGACTGACAGAACAACGGCAACCGCCGGGGAGACCATCCATGAACGATCCGCAAATGCCCGGCACGCCCGGCACGACTGGCGCCTCGGGCAACAGCAATCCGTACGTCGTCAACCCGCCCACGTCCGAGCAGGAGCGCGCGCTGCGTAAGCTCACGCATGTGCTCTACGCGTTGTACGCACTGTTCTGGCTCACGGGCGGCGTGACCGCCATCGTGGCGATCATCATCAACTACATCAAGCGCGACGACGCCGTCGGCACGCTCTACGCCTCGCATTTCACGTGGCAGATCCGCACGTTCTGGTGGTCGGTGCTGTGGGGCGTGCTGGGTGTGGCGCTCGCGGTGGTGATGGTTGGCTTCGCGATTCTGTGGGTGCTCGGCATCTGGACGCTGTACCGCATCGTCAAGGGCTGGCTCTATCTGAACGACAACAAGCCGATGTACGCGGCGCGCGCCTGAGCCGGCTTTCGCCCACCCGCATCGAGGCATTGGAGAGGACGACATCAGCATGACGCAAGACAACTGTATCTTCTGCAAAATCGTCGCCGGGCAGATCCCGAGCACACAGGTGTACGCCGACGACGACGTGATTGTGTTCAAGGACATCAACCCGGCGGCCGATATGCATTTGCTCATGGTGCCGCGCAAGCACATCGCCACGTTGCAGGACTGTCAGCCTGAAGATCAGGCGCTGCTCGGCAAGATGCTGCTGCTGGCCCCGAAGCTGGCCGCCGAACAAGGTTATCGCTACGACGGCGACCCCGAGAACGTTGACGGTAACGGCTTCCGGGTGGTGGTGAACAACGGCCCGGGTGGCGGGCAAGAGGTTTATCATCTGCACATGCATATTCTGGCCGGACCGCGGCCGTGGAAGCGCATGTAAGCCAGAGGATGTGAAATGCGGGTGAAGTGCGAGTGAAGCGCGAGTTCAGCGAAAAATCACTGCAATTCACGGGCATACGATGCATCGACACCGCATCGGAAAAGGTTTCACGAAACATTTATTTCTACCCGGCGTCCGACGCGGTTACGATGCTGGACGTGACGCTCGATGTGCCACAATGGGGCACATCGCGTCGCACTCGGGGCAAATACAACGCATCGGGCGACATCGTCCGATAAGACCCCTCGCCGCACGGCGGCCGGGGCGAGTTACGCAAGGAGAGTGGTCATGGGTTCGTTGAGTATTTGGCACTGGCTGATCGTGCTGGTGATCGTGATGATGGTTTTCGGCACCAAGAAGCTGCGTAACATGGGCAGCGACCTCGGCGGTGCGGTCAAGGGCTTCAAGGACGGCATGAAGGAAGGCGAAACGCCGGCCGCCAAGGAAGACCCGACGACGGCCAAGGAACTGCGCGATTCGACGACCATCGACGTGCAGGCCAAGGACACGAGCAGCAACAAGCAAGGCTAAGTCGGCGTCGACATGATCGATCTCGGCCTTTCCAAACTGATGCTGATCGGCGTTGTGGCGCTGGTCGTGATCGGTCCTGAACGCCTGCCGAAGGTGGCCCGCACGGCAGGCGCGCTGTTTGGCCGCGCCCAGCGTTACATCAACGATGTGAAGGCCGAGGTGAGCCGCGAGATGGAGCTCGACGAACTTCGTAATATGCGAAGCCAGTTCGAGGACGCGGCACGCAGCGCCCAGAGCACCGTTCAGAAGCATCTGCATGAGCAGGAATCCTCGCTTAACGAAGCCTGGGCGAGCGCCACGGGCACGACGTCGAGCGAGATGGCCGGGGGTGGCACCGATGCCGCGACCGGGTATTCCGACAGCTACCTCGCCGAACCGGTCATTACGCCCGGTATTCGAGCGTCGACCAAGCGCCGCAACTGGCGCGTACGTCGGAATGCAACGCCGGTGTGGTTCAAGCAGGCGAGCGCCACGCGCACGAAAGTGCAATCGGGCGCAGCACGCGTCGCGCGTCATACGCCGGCCAAACTGCGCCGGCCGGTCAAGTTCTTCTGAGGCGCCTGCGCACCTTACTTCCCGCCACCTTGCGCCGTACTGGCCTCATTCCTGGATAAGTCGACGTGAGCGACGACAAGCAAACCCCTGACGGGGGCACCGAAGAGACATTCATCTCGCACCTGATCGAGCTGCGCAACCGCATCATTCGCGCGGGCGCTTCGGTGATCGTGGTGTTTCTCTCGCTCGTGTATTGGGCGCCGGACATCTTCCGCCTGCTCGCCCGTCCCCTCACGCAATCGCTGCCGGCCGACGGCAAGCTGATCGTGACGGACATCACCGGCTCGTTCTTCGTGCCGATGAAAGTCACGTTGATGGTCGCCTTCGTGATCGCATTGCCGATCGTGCTCTATCAGATCTGGGCGTTTATCGCCCCGGGGCTGTATCAGCACGAAAAGAAGCTGGTGATGCCGCTGGTGATCAGCAGCTACTCGCTGTTTCTGATCGGCATGGCGTTCGCGTATTTCCTCGTGTTCCCGACGGTGTTCCACTTCATCGCGCACTACAACGCGCCGCTTGGCGCGGAGATGAACACCGATATCGACAATTACCTAAGTTTTGTCTTAACGATGTTCATGGCGTTCGGGGTGACCTTCGAAGTGCCGGTGGTCGTCGTGGTGCTGGCGCGCATGGGCGTGGTGAGCCTCGCCAAGCTCAAGCAGATCCGTCCCTATGTCGTCGTTGGGGCGTTTGTGCTGGCGGCTGTCGTGACGCCGCCGGACATTCTGTCGCAGCTCATGCTTGCCGTGCCGCTCTGTATCCTTTACGAACTGGGGCTGATTGCTGTCCGACTGTTCGTTAAGCAAGGGCAGACGGAAGACGGGAAAGACGGCGAAGAAAGCGAGAAGACGGCGTCGTAAGCTGGCTTGCAGGGCGCCCTAGACGGGCTGGCATTCGGATGCACAAACAAAAACGGCTGCACTTTCGTGCAGCCGTTTTTTTATTGCGGTGTGCCTTTCGATCCGGTGCAGCCGGGAGCCACCCGGCGCCGAATCTGTTCTGACGTCAGTCAGCGCTGTTATCGTCGCTGTTGTCGTCCTCGTCTTGCGCAGGACGCTTGGGCGGCGGCGGCCGCTTGCCGATCGTGACCGTCAGATCAAGTTCTTTCTTCTTGCGCGTAACGTGAATCTTCGCCTGCGTACCCGGCTTGATCTGCGCGATGACGTTGAGCAGTTCAGTCGTGTCGCGGATCGATTCATCGTTGACCTTGGTCAGGATGTCGCCCGGTTGCACGCCAGCCTTGTCCGCCGGTCCGCCTTGCACGACACCGGCGATGATCACGCCCGAATCCTGCTGCAAACCGAACGATTCCGCGATATCGGACGTGATGTCCTGCGGCTCGACCCCGACCCAGCCGCGCGTGACCGTGCCGCTGGTGATGATGCTCTCAAGCACCGAGCGCGCCGTCGACACCGGAATGGCAAAACCGATCCCCATGTTGCCGCCACTGCGCGAATAGATCGCCGTGTTGATGCCGAGCAGATTGCCGTTCACGTCGACCAGCGCGCCGCCCGAGTTGCCGGGGTTGATGGCCGCATCCGTCTGGATGAAGTTCTCGAACGTGCTGATATCGAGGTGGTTACGGCCAAGCGCGCTGATGATACCCATCGTCACCGTCTGACCGACGCCGAACGGATTGCCGATGGCGAGGACCACGTCGCCGACGCGCACCTGATCCATGCGGCCGAGCGTGATGGCGGGCAGGTTGTCCAGCGTGATCTTGAGCACGGCCAGATCGGTCTCGGGGTCGCTGCCGACCAGCTTCGCGCGGGCTTTGCGGCCATCGGCGAGGGCGACTTCGATCTCGTCGGCGCCGTCCACCACGTGATGATTCGTGAGAATATAGCCCTCACTGCTGACGATCACGCCCGAGCCGAGGCTCGAGACCGGGTCTTGCCGCACCGTGCCGCCGCCGTCGCCGAAGAAGTAACGGAACAGCGGATCATCGAGGCGCGGGTCGCGATTCTGCTTTTGCTCCTTGCTGGAAAAAATGCTGACGACCGCGGGCATAGCCTTTTGCGCGCCATCGGCATAGGAGCCGGTCGCCGGCTTGTCGGACAGACTGGGGGCGACTTCTTGAAGGGCAATGATCGGATTTGCCAACTGTTTGCCGAACGAACCCTGGCGTTGCAGCCACTGCGGCTTGAGCGTGGCGATGATGAAGAGCAACGCAAGCAGCACGGTGACCGCTTGCGCGAACAGTAGCCAGAAGCGTCTGAGCATGAAAGAGCGAGACCTTATATGAATCGTGTTGAACTCGAATTGTATCTGAACGATACCCTGCAAATCGCGCAATTTCGCGATTACTGCCCGAACGGCCTACAGGTCGAAGGGCGTCCTGAAGTCCGTAAAATCGCCAGCGGCGTGACTGCCAGCCTGGCGTTTCTCGAAGCCGCCCGCGATTGGGGCGCCGATGCCGTCATCGTCCATCACGGTTACTTCTGGAAGAACGAAGATGCCCGTGTTGTCGGAATGAAACGCCGCCGTTTGGGGGTGTTGATTAACAACGACATCAACCTGTTCGCCTACCATCTGCCACTCGACGCGCACCCCGAACTGGGCAACAACGCGCAACTCGGCAAATTGTTAGGTTTCGCCGACGATGGCGGACGTTTCGGTCCCGATCAGCTCGGATGGCTCGGTACCCCTGCGCAACCCACGACCTTGGGGGCACTTGCCGCTCACGTGGCTGCGACATTAGGTCGCACGCCCCTCATGCTGGGCGATGCTGATCGTGATGTGCGTCGGGTCGCGTGGTGCACGGGCGGTGCACAAGGCTTCTTCGAAGCTGCCATCGCGGCGGGTGCGGACGTCTACATCAGCGGCGAAGTGTCCGAACCGACGACCCACCTCGCGGCGGAAAGCGGCGTTGGCTATCTGGCGGCGGGTCACCACGCGACGGAGCGTGGCGGGGCGAGGGCGGTGGGCGAGCACATCGCCGAACGCTTCGGCCTCGAACACAAGTTCTTCGACCTGTCGAACCCGGTCTGAGCCGAACCGCTGTCGGCCGTCACGCAAGGTGCACGGCCGACAGCGTGTTGCATCGGGCTTAGCCGTTCTGCTTCTTCAAGCTGTCGCGGATTTCACGCAGCAGAACGATGTCTTCCGGCGTCGCGGCCGGTGCTGCCGGGGCTTCCGGTGCAGGGCGCTTGAGGCGGTTGATCTGCTTGACCATCACGAAGATGATGAACGCCAGAATGATGAAGTTGATGGCCACGGTAATGAAGTTGCCGTAACCGAAGACGGCAACGCCGGCCTTGGTCAGATCGGCATACGACGTGGGGTTGCCCTTGAAGTCGGGCGGGATGGCGCCGAGCAGGATGAATTTGCTCGAGAAGTCGAGACCGCCGAAGATGGCACCGACGATCGGCATGATGAGGTCTTTGACGACCGAGTCGACGATCTTGCCGAACGCCGCGCCGATGATCACACCGACGGCCAGATCGACCACATTGCCTTTGACGGCAAATTCCTTGAATTCCGACATGAAGCTCATGCCATTCCTCCGCTGTTTTAATGAGGGCCGGGGGCGCGCACTGTAGCTGTCACCGGGATGAGACAGGGAAAATGATGACTAAATGTCGTGCACGCGTCAACGAAAGCGGCGATCATAGCGACTCTCGTGCAGCATCCCAGAAGCGAAACCCCGGGTGAGCATCAGCCGCCCGCAGGGTACGTTAATCCTTTGAAAATACGCGAAAACCACTAGGAGACTGGGGCGTTTTGCCGTTGTTTCAGGCATTTACGCTCGCGTATGATTTAAGGTTGACGGAAATACCAAATCAACCGTGTGGGGCTTGTGATGAGTGACAATCAAGAAAAGGCCGTCGACAGTAGCCGCCGGAATCTGCTGATTGCAACGTCCGTAGCTGGAGGCGTGGGCGGCGTTGCAACACTAGTTCCTTTCGTCAGTTCCCTGGAACCGTCTGAGCGCGCCAAGGCAGGCGGTGCGCCGGTCGAGGCCGATATCAGCAATCTCAAGCCCGGTGAAAAGATGACCGTGGCGTGGCGTGGTCTGCCGGTGTGGATCGTGCGCCGCACGCCGGCGGAAATGGATTCGCTGTCCAAAGTGACCGGCGAGCTTGCCGATCCGGAGTCCAAGGAGACGTTCTCCTATCCGATGCCCGACTATTGCAAGAACGCGTTCCGCGCGCGTGCCGAGCATAAGGATCTGCTCGTTGTCGTCGGCATCTGCACCCATCTGGGCTGCATTCCATCGGGCCCCTACGAAGCCAACAGCATCCCTGCGCTGGGGCACGATCCGGGCTTCCTGTGCCCGTGCCATGGTTCCACGTACGACATGTCGGGCCGCGTGTTCAAGAACAAGCCGGCACCGAAGAATCTCGACGTTCCTCGTTTCATGTTCGTGAACGACACCAAGATCGTGATCGGTAAAGACGAAAAAGGAGAAGCGTAACCATGGCCGCCGACAAACAGGTCGACACGACGGGCTTGCTGGGCTGGATCGATCGTCGGTTCCCACTGACACAGCTTTGGAAGGAACACGCTTCCGAGTACTACGCCCCTAAGAACTTCAATTTTTGGTATTTCTTCGGCTCGCTGGCCATGCTGGTGCTAGTGATTCAGATCGTCACCGGCATTTTCCTGGTGATGAACTACAAGCCGGATGCCAACCTTGCGTTTGCGTCGGTCGAGTACATCATGCGCGAGGTGCCATGGGGCTGGCTCATTCGCTACATGCACTCCACGGGCGCGTCGATGTTCTTCGTGGTGGTGTATCTGCACATGTTCCGCGGGCTGCTCTACGGTTCGTACCGTAAGCCGCGCGAGCTGGTGTGGGTGTTTGGCTGCCTGATCTTCTTGTGCCTGATGGCCGAGGCGTTCTTCGGGTATCTGCTGCCGTGGGGCCAGATGTCGTACTGGGGCGCACAGGTGATCGTGAACCTCTTCTCGGCAATTCCGTTCATCGGTCCGGACCTCTCGCTGTGGATTCGTGGCGATTATGTCGTCTCGGACGCGACGCTCAATCGCTTCTTCGCGTTCCACGTGATTGCGATTCCGCTGGTGCTGATCGGCTTGATCGTTGCGCACATCATTGCGCTGCACGAAGTGGGCTCGAACAACCCGGACGGCATCGAGATCAAGGACAAGAAGGACGCCAACGGTCGGCCGCTCGACGGCATTCCGTTCCATCCGTACTACACCGTGCACGACATCATGGGCGTGGGGGTGTTTCTGATGGTGTTCTCGGCGATCGTGTTCTTCGCGCCGACGATGGGGGGGTACTTCCTCGAAGCGAACAACTTCATCCCGTCCGACTCGCTCAAGACGCCGCCGCACATTGCACCGGTCTGGTACTTCACGCCGTTCTACTCGATGCTGCGTGCGACGACCGATGACTTCAAGCACATCTTGATGGCGCTGACCGTGATTGTGACGGCGGTGTGGTGGATCAAGGGGCGCGCCGCGGCGACCACGAAGGTGGCGGGTTCCGGCGGTGTGGTGCTGCTGTTGCTGGCGATGTTCCTGATCGAGGCGAAGTTCTGGGGCGTGGTGGTGATGGGCGGCGCGGTGGTGACGCTGTTCTTCCTGCCGTGGCTGGATCAGAGCCTGGTGAAGTCGATCCGGTACCGTCCGGGGTTTCACAAAGTGTTGTTGGGTATCCTCGTCGTCATCTTTGCAGTGCTGGGTTATCTGGGGATCCAGGAGCCGACGCCCGTGAAGACTGCGATCTCGCAAATTGGCGCGCTGTATTACTTCGGATTCTTCTGGCTGATGCCGATCTGGAGCAAACGCGGCACGTTCAAGCCGGTGCCGGAGCGCGTTACCTTTGCGGCGCATTGAGCGCACTCAAGTCGACTAGGGATATCAAGATGAAAAAACTGTTGCTCATCCTGGCGCTCCTCAGCGGTTTTGTGGCGCCGGCCATGGCGGAAGAGGGCGGACAGCTCGATTCGGCGCCCAATCGCGTGGACGATCTGGCGTCGCTGCAACGCGGGGCCAAACTGTTCGTGAATTACTGTTTGAACTGCCATTCGGCGGCATCGATGCGGTATTCGCGTCTCAAGGATCTGGGGTTGTCGGAGGCGGAGATCAAGAACAATCTGCTGTTCACGACCGACAAGATTGGCGAGACGATGACCGTGGCGATGCGCTCGGCGGACGCGAAGGACTGGTTTGGTTCGGCGCCGCCGGATTTGTCGGTGGAGGCGCGGGCGCGGGGGACGGACTGGCTGTATACGTACCTGCGCACGTTCTATCGTGACGATACGCGTCCGACGGGCTGGAACAACGTGGCGTTCCCGAATGTGGGCATGCCGAACCCGTTCTGGCAGTTGCAGGGACAGCGTGGAATCAAGCATGTGGAGGGCGCGGAACATGGCCCGGCACAGTTCGTGCAGATCACGCAGGGGACCATGAAACCGGTGGAATTCGATTCTGCCATGGCTGATCTGGTATCTTATCTGGATTGGATGTCGGAGCCGGCGCAGCGTACGCGTCGGCAGCTTGGCGTCTGGGTTTTGTTGTTCTTGGGACTCTTTACGGTGCTTGCCTGGCGCCTGAATGCGGCCTATTGGAAGGACGTGAAGTAAAATAACGTCTGTACGACGGGGCCAGGGTCAGGGAAGCGTCGGTTTCCCACCCCGGCCCCGTTGGTTTTTAAGGAAGACGCGCTATGATGGTTTTGTACTCGGGCACGACCTGCCCCTTCTCCCAGCGTTGCCGGCTGGTCCTGTTCGAAAAAGGCATGGATTTTGAGATCCGTGACGTCGATCTGTTCAACAAGCCGGAAGACATTGCGGTGATGAATCCGTACGGTCAGGTGCCGATTCTTGTCGAGCGCGATCTGATTCTGTACGAATCGAACATCATCAATGAGTACATTGACGAGCGTTTCCCGCATCCGCAGTTGATGCCGGCAGACCCGGTGCAGCGTGCGCGTGCGCGCCTGTTCCTGTTCAATTTCGAGAAAGAGCTGTTCGTGCATGTGAGCACGCTCGAGAACGAAAAGGGCCGTGCAGCGGACAAGAATCACGAGAAGGCTCGCCTGTCGATTCGCGATCGTCTGACGCAATTGGCACCGATCTTCTTGAAGAACAAGTACATGCTGGGCGAAGAGTTCTCGATGCTGGACGTGGCGATTGCGCCGCTGTTGTGGCGTCTGGATCACTACGGCATTGAGTTGTCGAAGAATGCTGCCCCGTTGATGAAGTATGCCGAGCGTATTTTCAGCCGTCCGGCGTACATTGAAGCACTGACGCCGTCCGAAAAGGTCATGCGTCGTTAAAACGTCGCCTATGCGTCGCCAATGTGTCGATTCCCCGCTGGCGCGGGCTGGCCTGCTGAAGTTGGCAGGCTGGCTGCCCGTGGGGAGCGCAATGTCTTATGCCTCCTGAAACGTCTACCAAGCCTTATTTACTGCGCGCGCTGTACGAGTGGTGTACCGATAACGGGTACACGCCGTATTTGGCCGTGCATGTCGATGCCAAGACCCGGGTACCGCGCGAGTTTGTGAAAGATGGCGAGATCGTGCTGAACATCAGCTTCGACGCCACGAGCGGACTCCAGATGGGCAACGACTGGATTGAATTTAGCGCCCGCTTTGGCGGCATCTCGCAGAAGGTTGAGGTGCAGGTGCCGAACGTGTTGGCGATTTACGCACGCGAGAATGGCCAGGGGATGGCATTCCCGGTGGATAAGCAGGCACAGGCGGAGGCGGGACCGGAGTTGGAATCGGTGCCGTCGTCGCCCGAGTCGGCAGAGGACGATCCGGAGCCGCCGCGTCCTGGCGGCAACGGGGCTGCGGGCGGTAATGCGCCGCGTGGCCACCTGAAGGTGGTGAAGTAATTCGCAGCGTGCGAACGGGTGGGGCGGTGCTTTCTGAGCGTTCCCCCAAACGGCCGAAGTTGTGAAGGATTTTGCACTGACAGGTAGTCGCAACGACCGATGAATCGGTTACAATGTGCGACTTCGCCGGCTTAGCTCATCTGGTAGAGCAGTTGATTTGTAATCATCAGGTGGCGGGTTCGAGTCCTGCAGCCGGCACCAAATAAAGCAAAGGGGTTACGTGATTTTCACGTAACCCCTTTTGCGTTTACACCGTCAATAGCCTGACGAGCAGCGGCGGCTCCATATCAAAAGCCCCGCCGCCTCTCACCCCATCACAAAAACTTCGTCGGCCAGATAATAGTCCGCCACATATGCGCCGACGCTGATCCGTCGAACCCGAGCCCTTCCTTCGGCTGTTTAAAATGCCGTCCGATGATGTCAATAAACGGATCCCAGCTCACTTCGGCGTTCGGGTCGAACGAATAGATGTCATTCAGCGTGATCAGTCGGCTAGTCATATACCACTTGTGATTCCGCGCGTACTCCCAGTCCGCCTTAACGTAGTCTTCCGGCTCATAATCCCCGCCAAAGTACCGGATATACGCTTCAGGATAGTCGTAGCCGACAAAAGCATCCGGAAAGAACCGCAGCGCCTGGTGATACCGAATCGCCCAACTGACTTCCTCATCGACATACGGCGCAATCAACTGCGCTCCCCAATAGCCGTGATCGGCGCGAATGAACCCTGACACGCTGATGTCGTGCAGCAGACAGGCCAGAATCGTCTTCTCGTCATGCCCAGCCTTCAGCGCGTGCGTAGCGCTTTGCAGCAGGTGATTCGCGGGTGCAAACCGATGACGGAAGAAATCAAGCAGCGTGGGGCGTTCCGGCATCTTTTGCAGACGCGGATCGTCACCCATTAGAAAGTGCCGCGGATCGGGTTTTCCGCCCGGCGGCGGCATGATCGGTGCTGTCGGATCGCGATCGCCCGAGGTGAAAATCACTGAGCGAACGATCTTGCAGTCGAGCTCCTCGATCATCCGATGTTCTAACGCATCGGCGCGTGCTGAAAGACTCATACCGGGGTGCCCCGGCGCATTCGTAGTGGACATATCCTCTCCTGAACGATTCGTACGCGCGCTCAGCGCTGCGGGGCGGTAGGGGCCGCAGGGGCCATCGGCGCCATCGGCGGCAAAACCGGCACACTCACCGCCCGCGTCTCGGTGTAATTCTTCAGCCCTTGCGCGCCGTACTCACGCCCGATACCCGACTCTTTCGTGCCACCGAACGGCACGTCGTATTCCACGCCGACGTGGTGATTAATCCACGCCGTGCCCACTTCGAGCCGTTGCGCAATCGCTCGCGCACGCGCAGGATCCGCACTCCAAACCGACCCGGACAGTCCGAAACGCGTGCTATTCGCGCGCCGCACCACATCATCCACATCGCTGAACCGAATCACTGGCAGCACCGGCCCGAACGGTTCCTCGTCCACCAGTCGCGTCCCCTCGGCGATATCCGCCACGATGGTCGGCGCAATGAAATACCCAGCGCGCGGCAACGCTTCGCCGCCACACAAAATACGTGCGTCCTGGCGTCGCGTGTCCTCGATGAGTTCCAGCACTCGCTCGTACTGCATGCGGTTCTGCACCGGTCCCATCAGCACACCCTCTTCGAAGCCTTCACCAACTTTCACCCGGCGTGCGATCTCCACCAACGCGTCACACAAAGCGTCATAAACCTTCTCATGAACATACAAACGCTTGATCGCCATGCAAATCTGACCGCTGTTCCCGAACGCAGCCCAGAACAGACGCGGCGCGAGTGCCTTCACATCGATGTCATCGAGCACGATCGCCGCATCGTTGCCGCCAAGCTCCAGCGTCACGCGCTTGAGCGTGCTGGCCGCACTCGCCATCACCCGCTTACCGGTCGCAACAGACCCAGTGAACGAAATCTTGTCGATGCCCGGATGCTCCGTCATCCAAGCGCCCAGATCATTCCCCCCGGCGACGACGTTCACCACACCGGGCGGGAAATGCTCGCGCGCGATCTCGCCAATAAGCAGCGTAGTGAGCGGTGTGTACGGCGACGGCTTGAGCACGATGGTGTTACCCGTGTAGAGCGACTGCGTGATCTTCGGCAACGCGAGCAACACGGGCACATTCCACGGCGTAATCGCGCCGACGACCCCAAGCGGGTGATATTGCAACTCGACGTGACCACGCTCGTTATCGCGCAACAACTCGGGTTTCAGATCGATCGCCAGCAGCCCTTCCAGATTGGCGAACGCACGATTGAGCTCATCCTGCGCCCGCGCAAACGGCTTGCCTTGCTCGCGAGTCAGCAACGTGGCGATTTCCTTGCTTCGCCCCTTGAGCGCCTCGGCAAATCCACGCAGCATGTCCCGCCGCTCGGCAGGCGTAGTCTCGCGCCACGTACCGAACGCACGACGCGCAGCCGCCACGGCACGATCCAGTTGATCGCGAGACGCATCCGGACACGCGGCAAACGGCGCGCCTGTCCCCGGATTGATGACATCGAACGAGGTGTCGCTCGGCTCGCCGCGACCGTCGATGGTATGAGTGAAACCGCTTTGCATGACGTCTCCTCCAGCGTCCTGTTCCGGACGCATTGATAGTGATAGGCGTTGCTACAGATCGAGCACCAGTCGGTCGCCCCGGCAGCCGGAGCAGCAGGTCATGACGGTGCGACCGCTGGCCCGTTCGTCTTGACTCAACACGAGGTCGCGATGCTCGGGTGTGCCTTCGAGTACACCGACTTCGCACGTCCCGCAAACGCCTTCGCGACAAGAATACGGGGCGTCCACACCGGCGTCGAGCAACGCATCGAGCATCGTTTTTCCCGGCTTGACCACGACAATCTTTCCGCTCTTGGCGAGCATCACTTCGTATTGCCCAGCGGAACCTTCGGGCGCGCCAACGCCCGCGAAATACTCCACATGTCCGTGGCAATCGGGGCGACGTGCCACCTCCGCCTCGAACGCCTTCAACATCGGCGACGGTCCGCAGCAATACAGATGCGTGCCAGCGGACACGTCATCGACAAGCCGCCCGAGGTCGAGCGACCCCTGTCCCGGCGCACGGTCGAAGTGCCACTCGACGCGCCCGTGTGCGAAAGCGCTGCGCTCCAGCCGCGCCGCGAACGCCGCAGTCTCCCGACTACGTGCGCAGTAATGCAGCGTCCAAGGGCGTTGCATGGCTTCAAGACGCGCGGCCATCGACAACAACGGCGTGACCCCGATCCCCCCAGCCACGAGCACGGTATGTCCGGTGCTCGCGGCGGTCTCGTCGAGCGGGAAGTGATTGCGCGGCGCACTGATCTTGAGCATCGCGCCTTCGTGCAGATGCTCGTGCACGAAAGCCGAGCCGCCACGGCTGGCCGGATCGTGGTTCACGCCAATGACATAGCGATGCCGCTCGCCCGGATCGTTGAGTAGCGAATAGCATCGCGATAATCCGTCGCGCAGGAACAACTCGATATGAGCGCCAGCCGTGAACGGCGGCAGCGCGCTGTCGCCAGACGCATGCAATTCAAAGACGGCAATAGCGGCCGTCTCCTGCTCGCGTCGCGCGACGTTAACGATTAGCGTGTCGGTGAAGTCGGACATGTTCATGGCGTCGCCCGCAGCCGGTTATGCCGCGACCTTGGCGGGCAGACGGAAGACGTGACGCGCGTTGTCCTCATAGATCTTGCGGCGGTCGTCTGCGCTCAGCCAGTCGAGCTTGTCGATGAGCGAGCGCACGTCGTCCATCGAGCGGCCCGTCGCCGGATTGACCGCCGAGCCGACGCCGGGGCATTCCGTGCCAAACAGGCAGCGATCGACCCCAACCGTTTTGATGAGCAGCGAAAGCGCCTCTTCGGTGTACAGCACGGTGTCGAAATACAAATTGCGCAGACGCTCCGAGAAGCGCTGACCGTTCGGGCGGCGCAGCGTCGGTGCGTCGAAGCGGCCAATCTGATAGGGCACAGCACCGCCACCATGGCTCACGACGATCTTCAGATTCGGGAAGTCCTTGAACACGTCGGAGTTCACCAGGCCGAACACGGCAATCGTCTCTTCATTGATGAAGTGCAACGAGTACGGCACGCGTTCCGAGCGCGATCCGGTGCCGTGAATGTGCGCGGGGACATCCAGCTCGCACAACTTTTCGTACAGCGGATACCAGTAACGATCACCCAGCGGCGGCGCTTCGGCGACACCGTTCTCGAACGGATCGGGGTTGAGCAGACACCCGGCAAAGCCCAGTTCGTTGATGCAACGCTCGAGCTCGGGCAGGGCCTGTTCGATGGGGTCGCCTGCCGTTTGCGGCAAACCGGCGACACCGGCGAACGTCTGCGGGAACAGTTGCGTCTGGCGATAGATGATGTTGTTGCATTCTTCGGTGAACCAGTGCACCAGCTTCGCGGGCTTCTCCGATTGCATCAACTGGAAAGGGCGCGGCGAGACCAGTTGCAGGTCGGTGCCGTGATCGCGAATGTAATCGAGATGCCCCTTCGGCCACGTCTCTGCGCGATTGGCGGCGGCGCGAATCTCGTCGTCGGAAACATTGATGCGCCCGCGGCCGTGCGAGCCACGGCTCGCCAGCAGGCTGGCCTTATAGGCCCACAGTTCGGTCGGTGCGCTTACGTGGGCATGGCAATCGATGATCATGCTGAACTCCGGTGTCAGGTTGGAACGGCGTTGCGATGGAAAAAGGAATTGCGCAATTCGTTTGTGCGGCGCGTCGTCAAGACGCCTGCCTAGGTGCCCCGCGCAGTAATGCGGCTGCGCCTTCGAGCACGGGTGTTTCCTGCGGCAGCAGCATCGACACGGGACGAACGTTATAGACCGCGCCGTCGGACGCACAGGCGGGCGCCTGCCCTTGTGCGAGATCGCGCGCCAGACCCAGCATCAACCGGCGAAAGCGCACGATGCCGCGATCGGACGCGCCCAGCCGCTCCTGCGACCGATCGACGATGGGCCCCATGCTTTCCTGCACGGCGGCGTCCTGATTCGGGATGCCCTCGATGCCGGTGAAGTTGGACGTGCGCTGTCGCGTCCGGTCGATGGCATAGTCGTTGCCCCGATGCAGCAACGGCTGGTAGCCGTCGTCGACGGGGCCCCAGAAGCCCTGACGTCCACCGCGAAACGCGACTTCCTCGTCGCGATACGCACGCGCAGGGCTTGCGCTGAACGACCACGTCCACGTGGTCTCGTCATCGATGGGCACCCAGGCGTGACCGTCATACGGCTCTTGGCTGGACTCCGCAAAATTGCCTACGGGCGGAATCATCGTGTAGCAGGGCAGCAGGAATTGCGTGACGCGCCAGTAGTACGTGCCGGGTTCGGCATGACGGCGTGCCGCGATCACGAGGCCATGCCCGGCGTCGCTGACTTCGAACACCGGATGACGGTCTGACGCGTGATAGCGATTGCTCGGCGCCCCTGCCACCGGTTCGGTGCGGCTGTGCAGGAACGAGATATGGCTCGAATCGATCCCGCCTTCGACGGCCTGCGCCCAATTGCACGATTGCAGGCGCTTGGTCGCCGTGTGCTGCCGCTCGGGCAGCCGCGACCATTCGAAGTCCGGCAACGCGGGCACCGACTCGCGCGGCCCCATGTACACCCACACCACACCGTTGCGCTCGGCCGTGAGATACGCCTTGATCCGCACGTTATGCGTTTGCGGATTCTCGTGCGGCTCGGAGGGCATCTCCACGCACTGTCCGTTCACATCGAACTTCCAGCCGTGATAAACGCAACGCAAGCCGCAGTCTTCGTTACGGCCGAAGAAGAGGCCGGCGCGGCGGTGAGCGCAGTACGCGTCCACGATGCCCACGCGTCCTTCGGTATCGCGAAACGCGACGAGGTCTTCGCACAACAAGCGCAAGCGCACGGGGGCGCCGTCACGCTCGGCGATCTCGTCGGAGAGCAGCGCGGGCAGCCAGAAGCGGCGGAACAGTTCGCCCATGGGCGTGCCGGGGCCAACGCGGGTGAGGGTTTCGTTGTCTTGCCTGGAAAGCATGCCTGCCTCCTTGCAGGTGGGGCCGACGCGTCACTCTCTGCGGAATGTGCGCGGCGGATGGCCTTAGTTGGCCGGGTGCCAGAGCACGAAGCCCATGGCATTGCCCGTGCCGGCCGCCGAGCGGTAGCACGGCACGTAGTCGACCAGTTGCATCGTCATCGCTTCGGCATTCGCCGCGGCAATGACCGGCAGCCAGTTCTTTACTTCCGACGTGCCCGATTGCAGCAACGTCTCGTCGATGCTGCGCAGATACGCGTTATCGCCGCGCGCCATCGCGTCGAGCAATGCCCGGTCGAAGGCTTCGTCGATGACGAAGTGGCTCAACCCACCGGATGCGATCAGCGCGACACGCACGTCGTCAGGCCACGCGCTCAGTGCGTCGTGCAGGGCCAACCCAAGGTCGACACAGCGCGTGGCGCGTGGCTGATTGGGCGGATAGAACGTGTTGAGCATGATCGGCACATGCGGTGGCACGCGGCCATGCATGAGCCGTTGATAGACGAAGCCGAAGGCGTGCGGCATGCCGGTCGGGCCGTCGTTGCCGCGCTGCGGGACTTCCGTCGAGAGCGTGATGTCGTGCCCATACTCGGTGAATGCCGTCGCGAGATGCCGCGCGAGCGGGGCATGCGCTGGGTACTCGGTGCGCGCCCCCGGCTTGATGGCCGCCGACGAGATCGAGATGCCTGGCGGCATCTTCGCCAGACGCGCTGCGCTCACCGGCTCGTCGAAAACGGACTCGCCGCCATAGAGCCACAACGCGGGCGTGATCGCGGGCCCGAAGACTTCGCGCTGATCGTTGCCGACGATCACGACGACGTCGGGCGCCGCATCATGCAAGGCCTGCGAAAGCACTTCAAGGGCGGCATTGCAGCGCGCCGCATGTGCCTCGCGTGCGGGGAGCGTGACCTGAGCTTCGAGGTCTTCGCTCGCACGCAGCGTCATCAGTTCCTCGAAGCTGTAGGTCTGGCCGCGAAACGGATGCGCTAACTCGGCCCGGTCGGCGCGTACGCGCAGATCCCAGTCGGCGGGTGGGGTGGAGAGCATCGGCCCATGGGACGTGCCCATGGCCAGCACGATCTTAGTCATGGCGCTCGTCCCGGATCGGATGAATCGGGTACGTCTGCCGACTCGACTCGTGCAATGAGTTGGTCTGACCCGCTTGATCGGCTTGCCCCGTCAAATCGGCATCGACCACATTGCCCTGCGCGTCGATACGCACGCCCATCGCGTCGTGGAACGCGCGCTTGATGGCTTCCGGCTGGCCAGCCTGAAATGCGTATTCCTTGAGGTGCTTGCCGATGATCGGATGCGCCTTGAGCTCGTCCCGCGTCAGCCCGTCGACGAACAGACGGCGCGCTGCAACCGGCAGTTCGATGCGTACGTTCTTGGCCTCATCGCGCACTAGCCCCTTCGGATCTCGGCCCTGTGCGACGGCGTCCAGTTCATCGAAGAAATGCCGACGCAACATCGCGATGCCTCGATCGCTAGCCCCGAGATTCTCCTGCGTCCGATCGGCAATACGTCCTTGCCCGACCCACGCAACGAAGTCCTGATTCATCACGTGGCTGGAGATCCACTGCCCAGTCGCTTCGTCTTTGACCGGGCCGTACCACGCTGGGATTTTCTCTTGCACATACGGCTCGCGCTCACGCGGCACGCGGTTGAAGGCCCAGGTGATCGACAGCGTGTTCTCGTCGTCGATGGGCACACGCCATTCGAAGTGATCGCCCAAACAGAAGACATTCGGCCACAACGCCAAACGCCCCACGGCCCACAGCGGATGCTTCTCGTCGGTGTCTTCGCGAACACGCTTGTAGATCAGGCCGTACTCGAATTCCTCGAAGCCGAGCTTGGTGTGCGTCGGGGAGTAGGGGCCGGTATCGCCGCGCAGCCGCACGCTCCAATTCGAATGCATCCACTCGAAATGCACGGGGTCGATGGAGTTTTCCTGGCACTGGAACCAGTTGCAGGGCACTTCGGAGATCACCACCTGACGGAAGCCGTTCGCCCACGTGAAGGGCTCCCACGTCGGCACGAGCGGTGCGGGCAGCGGCCCCATGTAGGCCCAGATCATGCCGGCCTTGACCTGCACCGGGTACGACTTGATCTTGATGCGGTCTTTGAGGCGGACCTGCGGGTTGGCAATGTCTTCATACGGCTGCTCGGTGCACTGACCCTTCTCGTCGTACAGCCAGCCGTGATAGTTGCAGCGCAGTCCGCACTTTTCCACGAAGCCGTAGGCCAGATCCGCGCGACGGTGCGGGCATTGACGATCCACCAGGCCGTAGTTGCCCGACAGGTCCTTGTAGAGCACGAGGTCTTCGCCGAACAGCCGGGCAGGCCGCACCGAAATCTCGTCGAACTCGCTCTCGGCGCCAATCGGATGCCAGTAACGCCGCAGCAAATCGCCCATCGGCGTGCCTGGCCCGACCTGCGTCAACAACTGGTTCTTTGCCTCGCTGAGCATGGATGTCTCCGTCCGTTTTTTTGTGGGATGCGCACCGCTTTCAACAGTGCATTTGCGCATACTGTATGCGTGTTTATTTGGCGTGTCAACGCCCTTTGTCGTGCGACTTGCTATCCCTTTACGGCCTTCCGTGCCCCTGCCATTTACCGGAGGTTTCGCGCAAACCCCCGAATTTAGGCGGTTTCGCCTATTGACGGGACACGCTTACAAACATACTGTATGCGCATTATACTTCGGCGCGTGTGCCGCTTGATCAGCGTCAATGACTCGCGGCGGGACGTGCCCTACGCTGCGACCACCATGTTCCGAACGTCCGATTTCCTACCCCGTTCATCGTCATCACCACCCATCGAATCGACCATGTCTGCTACCGACACACGCTTGCCGGTCACGCTTCTTACGGGCTTTCTCGGAAGCGGCAAGACCACCTTGTTGCGGGCATTGCTCGCGCACCCGGGCATGAGCGACACGGCGGTCATCGTCAATGAGTTCGGTGAAGTGGGGCTGGACCATCTGCTCGTCGAGACGCTCGACGCGCATACGGTGTTGCTGGAGAGCGGCTGCGTGTGCTGCGCCGTGCGCGACGATTTGAGCGAGACGTTACTGTCGCTGCATTCGCAGTTGGAAGCAGGCGACATCGTGCCGTTCTCGCGCATCGTGATCGAGACCAGCGGGCTGGCGGACCCCAGCGCTGTGGTGGCGACGTTGTTGCGTGACGCTGCGCTGTCGAAGCGATTCACGCTCGATGCGGTCATCGTCACGGTCGACGCCGTGCATGCGATGTCCCAACTTGCGCAGCAACCGGAAGCGCAGCGCCAGGTGCTGCTCGCCGACCGGCTGCTCATCACGAAGACGGATCTCGTCGGCAGTGACGGACTCGACGCGCTCGACGCACTTCGCGCAGCGCTCGCCCAGCGAAATCCCGCCGCGTCGCAGCATCTGTGCGAGCACGGCCGCATTGCACCGTCAGACGTGCTGGGCCTAGGCATGCACGTGGCAGACAACGTGGCGAATGCGACCTTGCGCTGGCACGATACGACGTCGCAGCGCTATCGATCCGTGTGCCATACCCATGGCGAGCAAGCGTGCGCCGACTGCGCGCCGCTCACCCTATTGCCCGGCAATGACGGACCTCACCGCGCAGACGTCGCCGCCCATTGCATCGCACTAGAGGCGCCCCTCGAATGGGACGTGCTCAGTAGTTGGCTCGGTGCCGTCGCATTTCATCACGGCGATGACTTACTTCGTTTGAAGGGGTTGGTCGATGTGCAGGGCGAAGACGGCCCCGTCGTCGTCCACGGCGTGCAGCATCGTCTACATCCGCCGGAGATCTTGGCGGCATGGCCCGTGCGCGCCGAGCCGACGAATACCGAACGACACTCACGCTTCGTCTTCATCATGCGCAACGTGCCGCGCGAAGCCTTGCTGGCGCATCTCGCCGAAGCGCAGCGCGTGCCGACATAGGCTATGCGCAATGTAGTATCTTGTTGCCGACAAAACGACCAGGAATCCCATGCCACGCGAAAAAGCAGAAACACCCGTCTGGAAACTCGGCCGCGCCGAATCGACCGCCATGCGCGTCGAACGTCAGATCAAGGAGGCATTGCTCGACGGGCACTTCGCCCCGGGTGATTTCCTCGGCTCAGAAAACGACCTCGCCACACAGTTCGGCGTGAGCCGTCTGCCGATTCGCGAAGCACTGGGCCGTCTGCAAGCGCTTGGCGTCGTCGATATCCGCACGGGTGCTGGCGGCGGCGCGCGCATTGCCCAGGGCAATCCGGCGCTCTTCTCGGAAGCACTCGCGATTCAGCTTAAGCTCGTGGGGATGTCGGCTGAGGAGATCTTCGACGCGCAGTTCACGATAGAAGTCGCCGTCGCCGGACTCGCCGCTCAGGCGGCCACGGCAGAGGACATCGAGGCGCTCGAATTGGCGCTGGAGAATGCGCAGGCGCTCGTGGGGACGCAGCACGAGTTCACTCAGGCGTCGATGGCGTTTCGTAACGCGGTGGCACATGCTTCGCACAACCACTTTCTCGAAGCGATGATGCAGGCGATCGTGCACGTGCTCTATCGCTCGCTGACGCCGTACACCACTGAGACGGTTGCCAAGGGCGTGATCAAACGCCATCGCGAACTGCTCAATGC
The DNA here is from genome assembly GCF_902459645.1 of Pandoraea pneumonica. Classification (GTDB taxonomy): domain Bacteria; phylum Pseudomonadota; class Gammaproteobacteria; order Burkholderiales; family Burkholderiaceae; genus Pandoraea; species Pandoraea pneumonica. The sequence goes on along the minus strand of NZ_CABPSK010000007.1, from coordinate 129,985 downwards.
CATTCGCGCGCGCAATGACGAGGCCGCACGTCAGGTTGTCTCGCAGAACCTCACGGTGCTGCGCGAGAAGTATCTGGCAGCACGCGACACTGCCGCCAAGGCCGCTGCCAAGCGCTAAAAAAAGAACCGCGTCCCCCGACGCGGTTCGCAAAACCGGCCCACCCCCAAGCGGGCCAGCACTGCCTGATATCGGGCGCGGCCTTCTTCAAAGATTGGCCGCTACCCGCTCGATTCAACGCCGCATCAGCGGTTCCATCCGTAGATATCCAACGACGCTTCACCGGCTTCGAGGCGGCGAATAATGTCCGCTTCCTTCGCCTCGCGCTCGTGACCCGCATTCACCACCGCGTCGAGCGATGCTTGCGGCAATACGACAACCCCATCGGCATCGCCCACGACCACGTCGCCCGGCGCAATGACGATGTCTTCGAAGCGCACCGGATAGCCGATCCACCCGCGTGCATCGAAGTCCTTTCCCGTGCCGCGAATGCACAGGCCGCGTGCAAAGACCGGGAAGCCGAAGCGCTCCAGAATCGCGCCGTCGCGCACACACCCGTCGATCACGAGTCCGCCGAGCTTGCGCGCGCGACCCATGGTCGACATCACTTCGCCCCAGTAGCCGGCGTCGTAATGCCCCGCGACGCGAACGACCAGCACATCGCCGGGACTGGCCAGCGCCAGCGCCCGATGCAGCCAGAGGTTGTCCGCCGGTGGTGCATCCACGGTCATTGCCGGGCCACATACGCGAAACGACGGCGCCATCGGCTTGATGGCGGCGGGCAGCGCACCCACCTTGCCCGCGGCCTCGTGAAGCGTGGCAACAGGCAGCGCTGCAACTCGCGCGAGCAATGCCGGATCGGGCCGTGTGAAATCGAGATTGACCGTCGGCAGACGGGCGAACGGATAGTGCGACTTGAGCGATGCTGCGTGCGAAGTGACGTCCATGTGCCGTCTCCTTAGCGTTGGCGCGTTTGCAACTGGTGATAGCCCAGATCCTTGCGGGCATCGTCCAGACGTTTGCCACCGCGCACCGCTTCGCGGATATGACGCTCTGCCGCGTCGATGGCCTCCGCCGCATCGAGCACGGCGGCCTCATGCACGCTCGGAATCACAATCACGCCGTCGGCATCGCCGCGCACGATGTCGCCGGGATTCACGCGCGCGTTACCGATGTTCACGGGCACGCCGACCGCTTCGACCTGCACGCGGTCCTTGCCGGTGCGCATCCAGTTGCCTCGGCTGAAGATCGGATAGCCGAGTTCGAGTGCGAGCGAGACGTCGCGGCAGATGCCGTCGATCACCGTGCCCGCGATGCCGCGCCGATGGGCGATCTCGGTGAGAATGTCGCCCCACACCGTGCAGTCTTCGCGTCCGCCGTTATCGAGCACGAGTACGGTGCCCGGCGCAATATCGTCGATGTAGTCGCCGACGGTGCCGGGCGGCGTGCTGGCCGGACCATATTGCAGGGTGTAGGCACGACCGGCCATGCGAAAACCACTGTCGCGCGCCTTGACCTGATGACATTGCCCGGCGATGCCGAGCCGATCGAGGGCATCGCTTAGCGTGGCCGTGTCGAGTGCCGCCGCACGTGCGACGTTAGTGTCTTGCGGTTGATTCATGACGTGTCTCCTGATGAATGTTCTGGCGCATTGAGCGCTCTGGTGCCTATTCGGCACTTATGCGGCGCTGGTATGCAGCATGTGTTCGTAGTTAGCGCCCATCACTTCGGTGACGGGCTGACCGGCGAGCAACGCTTTGGCCATGGCGGCCTCTCGTGCGGCGATCTGTTCAGCGGCGTCGAGCACGCGACCGATGTCCGAAGCGCTGACGAAAACCACGGCGCTGTTATCGGCAATCACAAAATCGCCCGGAGCCACGTCGAAGCCATCCACATGGATGGGAATGTTGGTACCCGCTTCGACCACGCGCGAGCGAGCAGTCCGTGCCGTCAGATCGCGGCAGAACACCGGCAGGTCGTACTCGCGGGCCTCGTCGATATCGCGCACGGGGCCGTCGGCAACGACGCCTGCAATGCCGCGTTGCACTGCCGCGAGCGACAGAATGCCGCCCCAACTTCCTGCATCGAGTCCCGTGCGCTGCTCGACGACGATGATGTCGTCGGCGCCTCCGAGCATCACAGCGGTGGTGCCGAGATGGCGCGGCGTGCCACTGACGGGCGGTGCGTCGGCGGCAGCGACGAGCTTGACGGTGATCGCGCGGCCAGCGATGCGTCGCGAGCCGGCGCGTTGCGGAAGATGGCTCACAGTGCTCGGCAGGCCAAGTTTGTCGAGGGCATCCGAGACGGCGCAGGCGTCGAGTTTTCGCAGTCGTGAGACGGCGTCAGCGGGAGCGTTCATGACGTGTCCTTGCTAGGTTGGGTAAGTCGTAAGTCAATGCGGATCGAAGGCGTCGCAGCGTGTGTCAGGCGGGCGCCCAGTAGGCGAACGCCATCGCGTTGCCCGTGCCCGCTTCGGTGCGATAGCACGGCACGTAGTCCACGAGCGTCATGTGCCAATCGATGTCGTGCATGGCGGCCGCGAGCGGATACCAGCTCTTGATCTCTGCCGTATTGCCGTTGAAGTACGACTCGGGAATGTTGGCCAACGCAACCTCGTCGCGCGCGGCGAACGCATTCAACACGCGCCAGTCGAGGGCTTCGTCGATGACGAAATGGGTCATGCCACCGGAGGCGAGCACCGCTACGCGCATGTCACTGGGCAAGCGCTCGATGGCGGCGCGCAACGCGTGGCCGAACGCCAGACACCGAGCCGCGCGCGGCTGGTTGGGGGCGACACCCACGTTCAGGAAGATCGGCACGCTCGGTGGCGGCAGATCGCGCATGATGCGCCGGTAGAGAAAGCCAAAGGCGTGAGGAATGCCGTGCTGGCGATCCTCGCCACCCGGCAGACGCACGGAGCGCGCGACATCGAAGTGCGCATCGCACAGCGACCGGATGAGCGCGTCGGCCACGCCCGGCGAGCCCGGATACGTGGCCCCTTGCGGCGGACAGTGTCCTGCTTCCGCCACGGCAACCCCCGGGGGCAGACGCTCCACCTGCGCTTCGGTCAGCGGAATGTTCTCGATGCGTTCGCCCGCGTACACGGTGATGGACGGCGTCAGATCTTCCTTGAAGACTTCGCGCTGATCGTTACCCAACAAGATCACCACATCCGGGCGCGCGGTGGCGAACCGGTCCGCGAGCGTGTCGAGTGCGCGCTGGCAAGCATCGAAACTCGCCTGCTTGGCTTCGGGCTGGATGGCCTGCGAGAAGCGCGGCGACTCATCGGCACGCGCGGCCAGCAGCGCGTCGTAAGGCATCGACTCGCCCCGAAACCAATGCTGCGCATTCTTGCGATCCGCACCGGCGCGCAAGTGCCACATCTCAGGCGGGGTCGCGAGCATCGGCCCGTGAGAACACCCCATCGCAAAAACGATCCGTGCCATCCGTGCGCCTCCTTGTTTTGTATTACTGTATGCGTGTTTTGTCGAAGAATAGGCGGGTTGTATTTGGGTTGTCAACGCCCCCTCAACTATTTTTTCGTCGTGTTTGACACTGGTCATAACGGACATATAGTATGCGTGTTATGCCGCGTCGTAGTGCGGGTTAGCGCCCGTTCACGCGCCGCAAGTCGTGCGCAACACTCATTACGATAACGATATTGGAGGCAGACATGACTCAATCCGCGATGGACGCCAGCCCGGCGAACGCGCCCCCGCAAAATCCCGCGCACGCCCCGCCGTCGGCGCCATCCGCAGCATCTCCCGCACAGACCTCCGGCGGCGCAACACGCCGTGTCGGCCTGCGCGATTGGTACATGCTGATCGTGCTCACTGCCATCTTCGTGCTGTCGTTTATCGATCGTTCGTCGCTCTCGCTCGTGGTTGGTCCACTGAAACAAGAACTGGGGGTGAGCGACTTCCAGATGAGTCTGTTGCTCGGGCTCTCGTTCGTTGTGCTGTACAGCACGTTCAGCATTCCCGCCGGGTATCTTGCCGACCGCTTCAGCCGTCGCGGCATCATCGGTTGGGCCGTGTTCGTTTGGTCGTCGATGACGGTGCTGTGCGGCTTTGCGTCGAACTACGTTCAGCTCTTTCTTGGCCGTACGGGCATCGGTATCGGGGAGGGCGCGTTGCAACCGGCGGCCTACTCGATGATTCGCGACACCTTTCCACCGGACCGGCGTGGCCGCGCGTTCGGCATCTATCACATGGGGCCGATGCTCGGTGTGGGCTTCTCGCTGTTTGTCGGCGGCACGCTGCTCAGCTTGTCGCAGAGCGGCGATGTCGCGCACTGGCCGATCCTCGGTTCGCTCCGCCCGTGGCAGTTTGTGATTGTGGTGCCAGGGTTGTTGGGCATTCCGCTTGCGCTGCTGATGCTGACGTTGCGTGAACCGAAACGCGCGGTGAAGCAACAAGCCGCTGACGCAGCGGGCTATCGCGATGCCCTGCGCTTCATGCGCAGCGAATGGCGTCTCTACGTGCCGCTGTGGACGGCTGCCACGCTCTATGCCATGGCGATTTCGGGCTTCAACGCTTGGCTGCCGACGGTGATCGCACGCGCTTGGCAGTTGCCGCTGCCGAGCATTGGCCGCATGCTCGGGCCGCTCATGATGGTGTCGGTCCCTGCGGGGCTGGTGCTGCTCGGCGCGGTCATGGACCGGCTGTCGCGCCGTGGGCGCCGTGCAGCGCCGCTCGAAGTGGCCATGGTCTCGACGTTCCTTTCTTGTCTGGCCACGTTCTTTCTTGCCTTCACGGATAACCATCTGTTGGCCGTCGTGCTGTACGTGTGCCACACGTTCTTTGCCAGCCCGATCCCGTCGTCCGCCGGGGCCACGATGGCGCAGATCACGCCGGGACGCATGATGGGCAAGCTCTCGTCGCTGTTCTTCCTCGTGCAGAACCTGCTCGGCCTTGCGCTGGGGCCGACGGTAGCCGCCACGATCTCGCATCTGTTCTTTAGCGGCCCGATGGCAATGGGATACGCCATCGTCACGACGTTCTGTGGATGCACGGCAATCGCAGGCATCATGTACGCGCTGGTCGCTGCGCAAGTGCGCCGCCGCAACTTCGAGTAACACGTCTGCCGGTATCCCCGGCAAATACGCGCCGTCGGCTTCCATGCGACGGCGCGTATTTTTTTATCTGCTGCACCCCGTCGATCGAGTCGATCACCTCCCGCCCCTAAAGAAACCACCGCAACGATCGCAGTGATTCGCCATAAAAAAACCACCGCAAGAATCGCGGTGGTTAAGGGGTACGACGATGAAGCCTTCAGGGGATGCGAATCTGCGACGCGACTTAGAAGCGATGCCGCAAGCCGATACCTACGCCGGTCTGATCATGCCCGTTCGGAAACTCGGCACGTTGTGCCCCGTGACCGACGCTGTAGTCCACCGTGCCGTATAGCGTGGTACGGCGCGAGAAGCCATACTCCGCCAGCAACACATAGGTCTCTCGCGAGCCGTCGCCCGCGTCTCCGGTAACACCGTTCACATTGGAAGCACGGTCGTAGTACACGGCGGCCGTCAACGTCAGCGGTTTCGACACCTGATACGCCACACCTGCGAAGAACGCGTTGTCCTTACGCGGATTCGGTCCGCCTGTCACGCCGCGGCCCGAGAGGAAGCCGTCGACGAAGCCGGTCTTGTCGTTACTGTTGTAATAGCCGAGGGTGAACGTTGCGGGGCCCCATTCGTACTTGAGGTCCAGGTTGTAGACCATCTGCGTGTTGGCCTGAATATCCCGGTTTTGCAACACGTTCGCGGCAACGCCGAACGGCTTGCCCATGTACGCGACAGAGAGAACGTAGCCCGAATTGCGTGCCGTGCTACCGGCAACGCCGCCGACGATGTACTCCAAGCCAACCTGGATGTCTTGATACCGCTTGGTGTATTTGACTGCGTTGTTGGCACCGTTCGGACCGTTGGTGCCGAACACGACAGGCATCCACTCGTTCTGGTCGTAGTTGCCCACCGTGAGCGGGTCCCAGCCGTCGATCAGCAGTTCCCAAGTCGGATTGTCTTGCGTACCGATGGTGAGCTTGCCGAAGTCGCCCTCGAGGCCGACATAGGCTTTGCGGTTGAAGATTTTCCCGCTTCGTTGCGACGCACCGTTATTCAGGTGATAGCCGCCCTCGAGCATGAACAGTGCCTTCATGCCTTGGCCGAGGTCTTCCTTGCCATAGATGCCCCAACGGCTTTGCGAGATGGCGCCGTCGGTGAGCGCGAAAGTGCTCTTGTTGTCAGCGGTTGTGCCCGACAGATAGCGAAGGCTCGCATCCGCCACGCCGAACATCGTCACGCTCGATTGCGCGAACGCCGGCGAGGCGATCAACGCCCCGGCGGCCAGAGGAAATGCCCACTTTTTCATTTAATGCCTTCCCCAATGCGCCAACCGCCCTGCAAGCGGTCGGCCATAGTAGCACCGCCGCAGCATTCGCCACTGTCGTCAGTTCGTGCATATTTTGGCAATATAGTTCGTATAACTAATTAATTGCCGTGAGAATTAGCACACACCTCTACCTCGCCGGCCTCCAAAGCTTTGGCGAAGCCAAACTCGGACAATGACGATACCCAATCCGCCCGGCGGAAATACTGCCGGTGATCTCCCTTGCCGCGACTATAAATTTGTATACCTAATTATTTTGTTGTATGCTTTCCGTCGTAGTCACCTCCTGAATGGCACGCGTTGCACACGCCGTTAAAGTGGTCCGGAGGCGCGACGCTCCCTGTCCGGAGCGTCGCAATTTCCCGAACTTCCAAATTCGCTAATGCTTGTCGCCTTACTTTGCGCCGACCGGTTTTACAGCGATCACTTCGATTTCCACCATCCAGCCCGGATCGACCAGACGCGCCGCTTGCAGCACTGAGCGCGCAGGCAAGTTCGGACCGTTCTTGTCGAAGAACTGGTAGTAACCGTTCATGAAGCCGCCGAAGTCCATCACGTTGTTCTTCGCAGGGTCACCCACGAGGAACACCTGCATCTTCACCACGTCCTTCATGCCGAGATTCATGGTCGCGAGCAGTGCCTGAATTCGCTTGAGCACACTTACCGTCTGCTGCTCGGTGTTGCCGTATCCGCCGTTCTCGAGTTTCTCGGGCACCTGACCGCTCAGGTACACGGTAGTGGCGCTCGCCGGTACCTCGACAGCGAGCGCGAGCGGCCCGGGTGTTTTCGGTAGATGGCGCACGACTTCCTGTGCACCGGCGGCGTGTGCAATACACAGGCCAGCGCTAAGCGCTGCCACGCTCCACCATCGTTTCGTTGACATCGTCATATGGGTTCCTGAAAGTTGTTGAATGAATGGCGCGCACGTCTCCACGCGCGCCGGAATTCCCGACGCGTGACTGTCGTTTCTGCGAATTACGGCCGACGTGCCGCGCAAAGGCGCAGCACGTCGGCGGGCATCAGTTGCCCTTGGAGCCGCCTTCCGCTTCCTTCGCTGCCACGGTCTTGCGCACCGCTGCGACCTGCTCGACGGACACCGGCGTCGCGTTGTTGCCCCATTCGCCGCGAATGAAGCTGACCACCGAAGCGATCTGCGCGTCGTTGAGCGACGAATTGAACGTCGGCATGCCGCCACGGCCACCGATCACGGTCTCGACGACCTTGGTGGGATCGCCCAGCACGAACTTGTCGCCCTTAAGAGCGGGAAACGCGCCGGGGATGCCTTGGCCGCCTGCCTGATGGCACGCTGCACAGTTGTTACCGAAGAGGGTTTTGCCCGACGGTGTCTGCGCGTGAGAAACACCCGCCACCAGACCGAAGAACGCGATCGACCACAACTTTTTCATTGCCTCACTCCTGTACTTTTCTTCTGACTGCCACTGACTTTGCTACTGAAGCTTTGCTGCTGATGCTTGGCGTTGCCGCGAGCTCACGCACTCAGACGCGCATGCAACTGCTCGATCTGATACCAAGCCGATTCGATGGCGCCTGCCTGCCAGCCATTCAAGTGGCTCATGTGTTCACCGGCGAGCAGCGTGCGGCCTTCGCCCTTGAGCAGACGGGGATACGCGGTGCGGCGTCCGGCCTCGCTCCAGTCGGCCCAGCCGCCAAGGTTGTATTTCACGCGATGCCAGGCCACGGAGAACGATGATTCGGCCGAGTCGCGATACTGTCCCGGGAACACTTTCTCGCCAGCCGCCAGACCGAACTCCGTGCGCTCCTTCTGAGACATCGCACTGATCTGCGCGGCCGTCGCACCGAAGTTGTAGTAGGACAGCAGCGTGCCTTTCTTGCCTTGCCAGTTGGTCGACGGCAGCGAGATCAGCGTGGCGCCCTTGATATCGGTCTGGATGTGCCCGCCGTAGATGAAGTGATCTTCTTCCCAGAAGCGGCGCTTCATCTGCACGCCGAGCTTGCCGACCGGCTCGTAGGCAACCTGCATGGCGTCCTTGAAACCGTCGGAGAAGTCGGTATCGATTTGTTTGAGTACCGACAGCGGGATCGTGCACAGGCAGAAGTCGCCCGTGACCGTGCGCGCTGCGCCAGTGCGCGTGTCCTTGCACTGCAAGGTCACGCCGCTATCGGTATTACGCAGGCTCACCACCTCGGTGTTGTAGCGAATCATCTTCTTCGTGCGGGCTTCGAAGGCCTTCGCCACGTGGTCCATGCCGCCCACGGCCTGAAGCATCGTCTTTTGCTGTTCGATGTCGTTGGCGGAGCGGTAGATATTGCCGAGCTTCGACTTGAGCAGATCGCCGAACTGCAACGGATCGGTCAACTCGCCCGCCTGTACGCCGGGATACGTCTTGTAACCGCGTGCCGACGTGCCTTTGTAGTCGAGGTCTTTCTTGTTCAGATAGCCTTCGTGCACGAGGTAGTCGAGCAGCAGCGCCTTGTCGCCTTCGCTGATCTGATCGTTGAGCTTGCCCGCGCGCAGCGTTTTGGCGAAGAGCTCATCGGTGTAGCCGCGCATGTCCGCTTTGATTTCGAACTGACGCAGACGCTTGCCTGCGAGCGGACCGTCGATGTTTTCCTTATAGACGTAGGCGGCATCGTTGTCGTTATTGAACAGTTCGAGCGCCACGCCGAATTCGCGCGTGTAGTGCAGTGTGGACTGCTGGCAAAACGGAATGCGCCACGGGCCGTGGTTGATGTACTGGCCTTCGTCGAAATTACAGACTTGGCGCTCACCGCCCAGTTCGGTCAACTCGAAGCCTCGGCGTGCGGTCTGACAACGGCCACCGGCAAAGCCACGCGCTTCGATGATCTCGCACTGATAGCCGAGCTTCGAGAGTTCGTAGGCGGCGGTCATGCCGGCCAAGCCCGCACCGAGAATGACGACGCGCTTGCCGCGTCCGCTGCCGGACAATCGCGGCGGCGACGTCCGTACCGAAGCAAGATCGACGCCCCATGCCTTCATGGTGGCCAGCATGAGACCACTGCCGCCAATCGCTAGCGTGCGCATCAGGAAATCCCGACGCCGCAGAGGGCTTCCGCCTCCCTGTACGCTCGCCTCTGCGATCGAATCCATCGAACCGAACGACTTACCCGTGGTTTGTTGCGCGTCTGACATGACTCTCCTCACTCTTGGATGATGCAACCTGTCGCGAATGCCAACGCCGTGCGCCTGATGTGCGAGGGCGCGCCACGACCTTACGGACGAGCGCAACCAGCAAGCGCATACCGCGCCTCAGCGAACAAAAAGGGGGATGGTGAGAAGGCTCAGGGCGAGTGGCCAGAGGACCGCATGATGTCTCCTTAAGCGCGAATTCCGGGGCGAGCCCGACGGTCTTGCGCCGTCGTAACGCCGGGTTCTTGTCTTCTCGTGAAACGTCACCCGCCGAGCCGGCCGACTGCGCGCTCCGGGGGGAATGCGGCCGGTCGACTAAGAATCACGCCGGCGCTGCACTGCGGAGCCAATCCTGCTCAGGGGAATCGGGTATGCTTGCTTGCCCGTAGTAATAGGCTTGCTAGCCACCATAACGACCATACTATATGCGTGTTATGGATTGGAATATTAGCGTTACTACTTAGCGTGCGTAGGGTGTCTAGCGATGGGCGACCGCGTGCCGCAACAACGTCGGCAGGGTCAGCGAAGGAGGGGAGTCATCTGGGGATTTCAGGCGCAACGACCGTGCCGCCCAGTGAAACCACTGAACGGCACGATCGCATCACGACATAGCGTTTCCGGGCAAATGAAAGTCGTTAAAACGCCCGCGCAAAGATCTCTTCAATCTCCTTTTGCTCTGCACGTCGCGGGTTTGTAAAACCGCACGCATCTTGCATGGCATTCGCGGCCAGCGTCGGAATATCTTCCTTCTTCGCGCCCAACTCCGTCAGCCCGGCAGGAATGCCGATGTCTTTCGACAACTTACGAATCGCGGCAATCGCCACTTTTGCGCCTTCGGCATCGCTCAGGCCATCGACCTTCTCGCCCATGGCGTGTGCGATGTCTTTCAGTCGTGCAGCACTCACGCTCGCATTGAACTCTTCTACGTGCGGCAGCAGAATCGCGTTGCACACGCCGTGCGGCAGATCGTAGAACCCACCCAGTTGGTGCGCCATCGCGTGCACGTAGCCGAGCGACGCGTTGTTAAACGCCATCCCTGCGAGGAACTGCGCATAAGCCATGTTCTCGCGCGCAGTCATGTCGTCGCCGTGCGATACCGCGCGGCGCAGGTTCTCGGAGATCAGCGTCACGGCCTTGAGCGCGCACGCATCGGTGATCGGCGTGGCGGCCGTCGACACATAGGCTTCGGTGGCATGCGTCAGTGCATCCATACCCGTGGCGGCGGTGAGTCCCTTCGGCATTGCGGCCATCAACGCGGGGTCATTCACCGACAGCAGCGGCGTGACGTTGCGATCGACAATGGCCATCTTCACATGACGCGTCTCGTCCGTGATGATGCAGAACCGCGTCATTTCGCTCGCAGTGCCTGCCGTGGTGTTGATCGCGATGAGCGGCAATTGCGGCTTGGCCGAACGGTCCACGCCTTCGTAATCAGCGATCTTGCCGCCGTTGGATGCGCACAGCGCGATACCTTTCGCGCAATCGTGCGGTGAGCCGCCACCCAACGAGATCACAAAATCGCATTGGTTTTGCTTGAGCAGTGCGAGCCCGGCTTCTACGTTCGAGACCGTCGGGTTCGGTTTCGCACCGTCAAAAATCACCGATTGAATATCTTGCTGCGTGAGCAGCTTCGCCACCTTGGCGGCGACACCGGCTTTGGCGAGTCCGGCGTCGGTCACGATCAACGCGCGGCGGAAATGGTATTGGGGCAGGGCGGCAATCGCTTCGTCGAGGCTGCCGATGCCCATCATGTTGACGGCAGGGATGAAGAAAGTTGTGCTCATGGTCATGCTCCTTTTATCTGTTCTGTGGGGGGAGCACCACAACCACGCGGCCGGCATTGCTGAAATGCCGGTCGCGTAGTCACAGAGGGTGTCCAGGATCTTTCGCAGGCTTTCGCAGGCATTAAAGACAGCATCTGCCGATGGGCGAGATGCGTCTTTGATCTGCGGCAAACAACGACACAAACGCGGGAAATGTCGAATGAATCTTCAAATCGCGTTCAGAAGAACCCCAGCGGGTTGATGTCGTAACTCACCAGCAGATTCTTCGTCTGCTGATAGTGATCGAGCATCATCTTGTGGGTCTCGCGGCCGATCCCCGACTTCTTGTAGCCGCCGAACGCCGCGTGCGCGGGATAGAGGTGATAGCAGTTCGTCCACACGCGCCCGGCCTGAATGGCGCGGCCCATGCGATACGCGCGGTTGATGTCGCGCGTCCACACCCCGGCACCCAGCCCGAACTCGGTGTCGTTGGCGATGGCAAGCGCTTCGGCTTCATCCTTGAACGTGGTGATACCGACCACCGGCCCAAAGATTTCCTCCTGAAACACGCGCATGCGGTTCTCGCCCTTGAGCAGCGTCGGCTGAATATAGAACCCCGACGCGAGCGGCCCTTCGAGCATCTCGATACCGCCGCCGGTTAGCACCGTCGCCCCTTCCTTACGGGCCAGGTCCAGATACGTGAGGATCTTGTCGAACTGCTGCTCCGACGCCTGCGCGCCCACGGCCGTCTCGGTATCGAGCGGGTCGCCGCGCTTGATGCGGGCGACCTTGGCCATCACGACCTCCATAAACGGCTCGTAAATCGATTCCTGAACGAGCGCACGCGACGGGCAGGTGCAGACCTCCCCTTGATTCAGGAATCCGAGCACGAGCCCCTCAGCGGCCTTCTCGATGAACTCCGGCTCGCCGCGCATGATGTCGTCGAAGAAAATGTTCGGCGACTTGCCGCCCAGTTCGACGGTGCTGGGGATGAGATTCGCAGCAGCGCGCGACAGAATGTGTCCGCCGACCGGTGTCGATCCGGTGAAGGCGATCTTGGCAATGCGACGGCTGGAGGCCAACGCTTCGCCCGCTTCCTTCCCAAAGCCCTGCACGATGTTGAGCACGCCCGCTGGCAGCAGGTCGCCGACGAGCTCAGCGAACAGCGTGATCGTGAGCGGCGTCTGCTCGGCCGGTTTGAGTACGACGCAGTTACCTGCGGCGAGGGCGGGCGCGAGCTTCCACGCGGCCATCAGCAGCGGGAAATTCCACGGAATGATTTGTCCGACCACGCCTAACGGTTCGTGAAAGTGATAGGCCGCCGTATGTTCGTCGATCTCGGCGCTCGTGCCTTCCTGCGCGCGAATGCATCCGGCGAAATACCGGAAGTGGTCGACGGCCAGCGGCATGTCGGCGGCGAGGGTTTCTCGCACCGGCTTGCCGTTGTCCCACGTTTCGGCGACGGCAAACTTCTCGAGATTGGCTTCGAGCCGGTCGGCAATTTGCAGAAGAATGCGCGAGCGCGCCTGCACCGACGTTTTGCCCCACTTGGCCGCGGCGGCGTGCGCCGCATCGAGGGCGAGTTCGATATCGGCACCGCTGGAGCGCGGAAACTCGCCGATGACACCGCCGGTCACCGGCGACGTGTTGGTGAAGTAGCGTCCTTCGACGGGCGGGACGAACTTGCCGCCAATGTAGTTCTCATAACGAGGCTGCAAAGTCAGCAAGGCACCGGGGGTGCCGGGCGGGGCGTAACGCATGTTGTGTCTCCGGATATTGTCGTGTCGGTGGCATCTAGGCCACGAACGTCGGTAAGCAAATCGCGGGCCAGCGGGGTAGGCCGTTGCTGCACGGGCATCTCGCTTGCCCGGCCGGTCACGCGGTGTGCCGAATCCGTGACACGGCTGTCACACCCTGTCTCGGGGACGGGACAGCGCGGCTCGCCATCCACGCCCCAATCACCGGCATTGCCCTTCCGGTAAGGGCGGCGCACATGAATGGCGCGGCGGATGCGATTGACATCCCTCATTGCAATCGCCTGTCGCTTGCGACATGCTTCGGGGACGACTTCAGGTCATCCGGCACGGGGGAGACAACCAATGCCAGCCAATACAGAATCGGCGCACGCACAACGTGTGCTGAATGTCGTACAAGGTCATCTGCCAGCCGTCGCCGCAGCGACGGACCCGAACATCGCTAGTTCATGGCGGCGCTGTCTCGACACGCACGATCTCGACCCGGGCGCGTCCATGGCACCGCACGTCATCGGCTCGTCGCAATTGAGCGAGCGGCGCAACGCGATGGAACAACTGCGCCGCGTGTCGTCGCACGTGCTCGATCGATTGCAACGTCAGTTGATGAATCCGCGTCAGGCGGTATTGCTGACCGACCCCGAAGGCGTGATCGTTGATTGCCAATTGCATGACGGCACGCGCGACGACTTCCTACGCGCAGGGTTGCGCCCGGGGGCCGACTGGAGCGAAGCGTGCGAGGGCACGAACGGCATCGGCACGTGCGTGGTCGAGCGGGCGCCGGTCATCATTTGCCAACAGGATCATTTCCGTGCGCTGCACACCCCACTCACATGCACGGCCAGCCCGGTCTTTGCGCCGCAAGGCGAGTTGCTGGCAGTGATCGATGTCTCGTCCACGAGTGCCGACGTCACAAGGCAAAGCCAGTTCCACACGCTGGCGCTGGTGAATCTCAGCGCGAAGGTGGTGGAGAGCGAGTATTTCTTTCAGCACTACCGCGACGAATGGCTGCTGCAATTGCAGGAGCAAGCGGACCACTTGGGCGGGTTTGCGCAGGCATTGCTTGCCTTCGACGACAGCGGCCGCGTGCTGGCTGCCAACCAAAGTGCATTGAACCGGCTGGGTGTCATGCGCGAAGAGATCGTCGGCACGCGCATCGACCGGTGGTTTGCCCAAACGCTGGATGCCTTACTGGATCGCGCACATCCGCAACCGCAGACTTGCTGGCCGATTCGCACGCTCGCGGGCGAACCTTTGCTGGCGATGTTGCGCGCACCTGCACGCGCGGGGCGCGCGACGGCTCGCATACCCGTACCGGCCGCACAGCCTGTGGAAGCTCCGGCTGCGCCGTTTGCCGATGCGCATCTGGCGCGCGAATTCTCCCGTGCGTGCCGCGTTTTCGCGCATGACGTGCCCGTGCTGATTCGTGGCGAAACCGGTAGCGGAAAAGAAGTCTTCGCGCGTGCGGTGCATGCCGCCAGTGCGCGCGCCAATGGCCCGTTCGTCGCACTGAACTGCGCGGCGATTCCCGAGGCGTTGATCGAGAGCGAGTTGTTCGGCTACGTGGGCGGCAGTTTTACCGGCGCGCGCAAAGAGGGCATGAGCGGCAAGCTTTGGCAGGCCAACCGCGGCACGCTGTTCCTCGATGAAATTGGCGACATGCCGTTCGCGATGCAGACGCGCTTGTTGCGGGTGCTGGAAGACCGTGCGGTATCGCCGCTGGGCGGTGGCGAGCCGGTGGCGCTCGACATTCGCGTGCTGAGCGCGACGCATCAGAATTTGGAGCAACGCATTGCCGAGCGGCAATTCCGCGAGGATCTGTTCTATCGCTTGAGCGGATTGGCAGTGGTGGTGCCGCCACTGCGCGAGCGCGACGACAAAGTGGATCTGATACAGCGCTTGCTGGGGCAGGCGCAGGCGGGCAGCAGCGTCGTGGTGACGGATGCCGCGCGCGAAGCCCTGTGCGCCTTCGCGTGGCCCGGCAACGTGCGCCAGATGCGCAGCGTGATACGCACGCTCGTGGCGCTGAGCGAAGACGGTGTCATCACGCCGGACGATTTGCCTGACGAAGTGCGCGAAGCGAAAGCCATCGCGTGCGATGTGCCTACCGAAGCACCTCTGGAAGCCGCGGAGCGCCAAGCGCTGCGCGAGACACTGGACGCCTGTCAGGGGCAAGTGAGCGCAGCCGCACGCAAGCTCGGCGTGAGTCGAAACACGCTGTATCGGAAGCTGAAGCGATTTGGTTTGCTGCGCGAACCCGCCAAAACCAGTTGCCCGTCGTCGCCAAACACGCTATAGTCACGCCTCTTCGCGCGGGGGTATAGCTCAGCTGGGAGAGCGCTTGCATGGCATGCAAGAGGTCAGCGGTTCGATCCCGCTTACCTCCACCAACCGAATGACTGTTTTTGTCCCCTTCGTCTAGAGGCCTAGGACATCACCCTTTCACGGTGAGTACAGGGGTTCGAATCCCCTAGGGGACGCCATCTAACGGCATCGATGTTGCAGTCGAACATCGAAACCGCGTCGGCGTCAGATGCGACGAATCGCATGAAAAAAGGCCGGATGTCTTCAACGACATCCGGCCTTTTGCGTTAACGCTTCCGTTATCGCGTCCGCTACCGCGCAACGCCGTTAAACCACCTTCGCCCCCGGCACCCCAGACTCGACCACAAAGTGCTTGAGCGTCGATACGGTCGCCTGTATGTCGGCGCGATCCGAAATCACCTGAAAGCGGGTGTCCATCTGCTTCGGCGTCACATCGACGGACACATACCCGCGATGCCGACTCTCGAAGAACTTCACGTGCGGATTCTCCGGCAGCATCTCAGCGAACGCCTCGTATGGCGGCGGATTCGCCGTGATCGACGTGCCGACGAACTCCGTCGCAATCACCGGTGAATCGGGGCGCTCCGTCGCATGCACGTCGTTCGTCCAGTACGAGTGAATATCGCCACCGATCAGCACCGGATTGTTCGGCCGTGCCTGCACCATCGCGTCCAGCATGCGCTCGCGTGTGGCGGGATAACCGTCCCATCCGTCCGTCCAATGGCCGACGACGCCGGTCTTGCGATCCTTCTGCGTGAGCGGCACGAAAAGCAGATCCTGCGCGATCACGTTCCACTGCGCACGAGACGTTCGGAGCCCCTCCGCCAGCCAAGCTTCTTGCTCGAAGCCAAGCATCGTGCGGCGTGCCTCGGTACGCTCGGTGCAACTGTCTTGCACCACATGGCCGCCCCGATTATTCGGTAGCGCACAAGGCTGCGGAGTGCGGTACTGCCGCCCGTCGAGCACATGGAAATCGACGAGCGCACCATAGCCAATGCGATCGTAGATGCGCATATCCGGCCCATGCGGCATCGACATCGCGCGCAGCGGCATGTGCTCGTAGTACGCCTGATAGGCCGCCGCGCGCCGCTTCAGGAAGTCCGTCGCGGAGACGTCGACTTTCTGCGACCACGCGTTGGCGTAGTCGTTTTCGACTTCGTGGTCGTCCCACGTCATCAGACTCGGCGCTGCCGCGTGAAGCATTTGCAGATCGGGGTCCGTGCGGTACAACGCGTAGCGATTGCGATAGCCGGTGAGATTCTTCGCATCCGGGCCGTCATGCGCGCGCACGATCGGCTTGGCGTCCTTCTTCTTCTGATCGTTCGAATACTCGTAGATGTAATCGCCGAGGAAGATGACGAGATCCGGGTTCTCCTGCGCCATGTGACGATAAGCGCTGAAGTATCCCAATTCCCAATGCGAACACGACGCAAACGAGAAGCGCAGTCGATCGACCGGCGCGTTGGCGAGCGGGGCCGTGACGGCGCGTCCAACAGGACTCTGCGCACCCATCGCCGTGAAGCGATACCAGTACGGGCGATGCGGCGCCAGACCGCTCACCTCCACATGCACGCTGTAAGCAAACACCGCTGGCGCATAAGCGACGCCGCGTTGCACTACGTTGCGCATGGTCTCGTCGCTGGCGATCTCCCATTGCACTGGCACCTGTGCGGGCATACCGGCCATGCCGCCCAATCCGTCGGGCGAAATCGGCGAGGGTGCGAGACGCGTCCACAGCACGAAGCCGTCAGCGGCGGGATCGCCGGATGCCACGCCCAGCGTGAACGGATCGCTCGCATTGGCCGCAAGCGCGCGAGAGAAAGGACTGAGCAGCGGCACGACCACGAGCGCGCCAGCGCCCTTGAGCAAGGTGCGGCGCGTGTGGTCAGGTCCGGCGTGTTCTGTCGGCTTCATACTAGACAACTCAAGGGGTGCCCGGATGCGGCACCGGATAATCGCGCGACACATCGATTGGCGCAGTGTTCGGCGAATTCCACCACGTGCGCTGCAACTGCGCAATGCGTTGCGCCATCTTCGCGTCGCGCATCACCACTTCCAAATTGCGCGAGTTATCGAAGTAGCCGCCCGTCCAATTGCTCGTGCCGACCCACGCGACTTCGCCATCGATGACCATCGTCTTGCTATGCACGACGCGCGCATACGGAATGAAGCCGGTCGAGGCGGGCGGCACCGTCACCACACGTAATTCGACGTTGGGCACCAGCGCAAGACTCTTCAAGTACGCCACGTCGGGACGCTTGAGATTCCAGTTCGAGATCAGCAACTGCACCTTCACGCCACGCGCCGCCGCCGTGCGCAACGCCGTGTCGATCACGGCGTAGTAGGGGCGCTTCCCCTTTTCGCCATAAGACAACGGTGCGTAATCCATCAACTGAACTTGCACGCTCTGCTTGGCTTGCCCAATCAACGCGGGCAGTGCCGTCTGCGAATCACCGACGCCCGGCGGGTTATAAGCGTTCGGGCTCGCCACGAGAAACGACGATTGCGCGAGATCGGCCGCGACCACATCACGATTGCGCACCGTCGGTTGTCCACCGCTTGCGATTGCCGCTTGCGCCTGCCAGTCCTGCTCGAAGATGCCTTGCATCTGCGCGACAATCTTCGGCTCGCTCACGCGCACACCGGTCTCGTCGATGTGTTCGAGCGCGCGCCAGTCGAAGTTCTGACTACCGACGAAACTTTCGCGTCGATCCACGATGAAGTACTTCGCATGAATGATGCCACCGCCGACTTTCGAGAAGTCCAGCATGCGGAATTCGAGGTTCGGAATCTGCTTCAGGCGCGTGAGCGTCGGTTCGTCCGACATGCGCTCGCCCTTGGCTTCCATCAGAAAACGAATCTTCACACCGCGCTTGCCCGCCGCTTCGAGATGATCGAGCACCGCGTCCATGCGGCTGCCACACTCACCAGACACGTAGAACTGACCGAAGTCGATCGACGTCTTCGCGTGATCGAACATGTCGTTCCACACCGTGACGGAGTCGCGAAGATCGTCGCTATCGGCACCGGCCCCGACGGGAGCGGTGTGGACGAGTTCAAAGCCGGGAATGGTGAATGGAGCGGGGGCAGCACTTAGCGGTGCCAACGGTGCAATTGCGCTCAACGCAACCACGAGCGCAGCAAACTTGTGACGCATGAATTCCTCGAATGACGTGTCGATGTTGTGTGCGGAGTAACGTTTTATTCACGGAAGTCTTTGTGACAGTTTCGCGATGGCATCGTATACCTAACATATGCAGAAACATATGTGCGCGCGTTCTCGTCGTGCGAAGGCTCGCGAAAACACCTTATTTCAAGCGGTTTTCGCAGCGTAGAGCGCAATGGCTTCCTGTGGTTTACACGGCAGGATATTCGCCAATTGTTAAACTTTATTACACGCGAGAAATATATTTTGCGATGACGGGGTAAACGCAACGCTCGACCGCTTTCGTATTGTCATTGTTCCGTTTCGTCACGCAAATTTCATCGACGTCCAAAATAATCCGGGTTCTTTTTTCCGGACGTCGCCATGATTCACTTCGAAGATCCCCCCAAACGGCACGCGCGCATCGAGATCATTCCGATGATCGACGTGATGATGTTCCTGCTCGTGTTCTTCGTGCTGCTCAGCATCAACGTGATTCCGTCGCGCGGCCTGTCGACCACGTTGCCGCAATCGTCGAGCGCAGCCCAAGTCAACCCCGAGAAGCCCGTCGTCGTGACGATCACCCGCGACGGCGCGCTGCAAGTCGACGGCGTCGACACCACGCTCGAAGCGCTCGGCGCACGTGTGAAGGAAAAAGCCGGCGACGTCGAAAAGGCGCAAGTCACGCTCAAGACCGATGAAGGCACGTTGATGCAACGTGTGATCGACGTCATGGATGCGTTGAAGGCCGCATCGATCAGCAAGATCTCGATCGCTACGCGAGCCAAGTCGTCATGAGTGCAATGAACGCCTTCTGGATGCCCACGCCGGTCTATCGCCGCCGCGATTGGGTGGCGGGCGGATTGACGCTGCTGCTCGCACTCGCGGCCACGGTAGGCCCGGGCTTCCGTGCGATGACGCCGCCGCCTGGCGAGAAGCAAGCCGAAGTGCTGACCGAAATCGACCTCGCACCGCCGCCGCCCGAGCCGCAACCGCAGCCCAAGGCCGAGCCGCTCCCGCAGCCGAAGCCAGAACCGAAGCCGCAACCCAAGCCCGAGCCGAAGCCAGAACCGAAACCCGAGCCCAAGCCGCAGCCTCAGCCGCAACCGCGTCCTACGCCGCAGCCCACGCCGCAACCGGCACCGACGCCCACGCCTTCGCCGCAACCCGTCGCGGATAGCGCACCGGCGACGTCGAACGCCGCGCCGACAGCGAACACGGCGACGAACACGGCGAGTGCTGCGCCGACGGCCGATGCGAAGCCCGTGCAGAAGGCGGCGGCACCGAGCAAGGGCGACCCCGACCGCGAATACGAGCGCTCGCTGCGCGCGCTGGTCGAGTCGCGCAAGAAATATCCGACGAGCCGTCAAGCCATGATCGAGAAGCCCACGGGCGCTGTCGAGTTGTGCGTGATGCTCGATCGCGGCGGCAAGGTGAAAGACGTCAACGTGACCAACAGTTCGGGCTCGCTGCTGCTCGACAACACGGCCACGCGACTCGTCGAAGGCACCACGTACCCGGCATTCCAAGACACGCATTTCGCAGGCCAAGGGCAGCACCGGTTCTGCATGAAGCTCGATTACCAGCTCCCGGGCAACAGCTAAGGAGCGACCCAGGCAACACAGCAGTCCCGTTGCACACACGCTAACCACGCGGCCCTGCGCCACGTGGATGAAACCGCGGCGGCGCTTTGCCGCAGCAATCCAGGCACCCGTAACCATAACGAATAGACCGAGATGAACGATCTACCTACAACGGCCCGAAAGCCGTTCAAGCATCCCGCATTGCGTCTGTCCATGATCGCTGTTCACGTGCTGCTGCTTCAGGCTGGCGTCGCACATGCGCAAAGCACCGATAACAACGCAGCTCCGGCTGCGGCCCCCGCCGCTGCCGCCAGCAGCACGTCGAACATCGGCACGGTGACCATCACCGGCGACGGCGACAACCTTGGCACGGGCCTCATGGTTCGCGAAGACGAACCGAAGACCCGCAGCACGGTGACGCGCGCCGAGATTGAGAAAGAACGTGCGACCGGCAACGTGTTCCAGTCGATCGGCCTGCTCCCGGGCGTGTCGACGTACAGCTACGACGCCTCGGGTCTGTTCGGTGGCGGCCTGTCGATTCGCGGCTTCAACTCCGACCAGATCGGCTTCACGATCAACGGCGTGCCGGTCAACGACTCGGGCAGCTTCGCCGTGTACCCGCAGGAATTCCTCGATAACTCGAACACCTGCGGTATGTCGGTGACGCAGGGCGCCACCGACCTCGATGCCCCGCACGTCGGCTCGACCGGCGGCAACGTCAGCATCGTGACGTGCGAACCGGAAGACCAGAAGCGTGTGCGCATTTCGCAAACGGTCGGTGGCCTGAACCTCACGAACTCGTTCGTGCGTCTCGACTCGGGCCGCTTCGCCAACGACATGGCCAAGCTCTTCGTGTCGTACTCGCACGCCGAGATCGATAAGTGGAAGGGCGAAGGCAAGGCCAAGCGCGATCACGTCGACTTCGGCTTCCGCCTCGACATCAACAAGGAAAACTACGTCACGGGTACGTTGAACTACAACCGTGCGATCAACAACAACATCTACAACCCGTCGCTCGCGCAGCTCAATCAGAACGGTTACTACGGCGATTACGCGTCGCAGTT
This sequence comes from Pandoraea pneumonica, assembly GCF_902459645.1. Lineage (GTDB taxonomy): Bacteria > Pseudomonadota > Gammaproteobacteria > Burkholderiales > Burkholderiaceae > Pandoraea > Pandoraea pneumonica. The sequence goes on along the minus strand of NZ_CABPSK010000007.1, from coordinate 108,837 downwards.
CGTGGGTCACCTGCCCCCGGGCAAGGGCACAGCACAGAACGAAGCCTCGCAAAGCCCGGCGTACTACAAGCTCGCACAGAACCCGTTCGAGAACGTCATCGCGTCGGTTACCGGTGTGTTCCGTCTGACGCCGACCACGCAAGTGAAGATTCAGCCGTACTACTGGTATGGCTTCGGCACGGGCGGCACGCAGCAGTACGTGCTCTCGGAAACGGGCTTCCTGAACCCGGCCACCGGCAAGACCGGCCTGGGTAAAGACCTGAACGGCGACGGCGATACGCTCGACAAGATCATCGTGGCGAACAGCAGCGTGACGCGCACCGACCGCCCGGGTATCACCACGACCGTGACGCAACAGCTCGGCAACCACCAGATTCAAGCGGGTGTGTGGTTCGAGCGTGCCGTGCACCGTCAAACCGGCCCGGCCGTGCTCGTGAACGCCGACGGCACCGCCAGCGATATCTGGTTGCAAGACAACCAGATCACCGGCCCGACGGGTCAGCCGTACGAGTCGCGTAACTGGAAGACGGTGTCGACGTCGTGGCAGTTCTTCGCCGCCGACTCGATCTCGATGCTCGCCGACAAGCTGAACCTGACGGCTGGCTTCCGCACGCCGCACGTGCGCCGCGACTTCACGAACTTCGCCAACGAGGGCAGCAACTCGGGCACGACGTACAACGTGGTGAAGGACTACAACGCGTTCCTGCCGCAAGCAGGCTTGCGTTATTCGATCGACGATTCGAATCAGGTCTACGGCAGCTACGCGAAGAACTTCCGCGCACCGCCCAACTTCGCGTTCTCGCCGACCAACGGCAACGTGACGTTCGTGAACGGTCAGGCGACCGTGACGGGCAACGTGCAGGCTGAAACGTCGAACGTGTACGACCTCGGCTATCGCAACGAAAGCGGCCTGGGCGTGTTCTCGGGCTCGCTGTTCTACGTGGACTACAAGAATCGTCAGGCCACCGCGTACGACCCGAACCTGAACAACTCGGTCTACACGAACGCCGGTCGCGTGCGTAACTACGGCTTCCAGTTGGAGTTCGGCACGGTGCCGTTCCACGGCTGGTCGGCGTACTTCTCGGTGACGAACAACCATAGCCGCCAGCTCGACAACCTGCGCACGTCGGCGACGACCACGATGCAGACCTCGGGCAAGGATTACCCGCTCGATCCGTCGTGGCTGCTCGGTCTGTCGATTCAGTACGCACAACCGAAGTGGTACGTGCGCGCGCAAACGAAGTTCACGGCGCGTCAGTACGCCACGCTCATGAACGACGAAGTCGCACCGTCGTACACCACGGTCGATTTGGACGCGGGCTATCGCTTCGGCAACACGTTCTTCTTCAAGAACCCGACCGTGCGTGTGAACGTGAGCAACTTGTTCAACCGCCAGTACCGCAACCCGTCGAGCGTGCAAGTCGGCGGCGGCAGCGGCACGGTTTATTACTACCTGGGCGCTCCGCGACTGCTGTCTGTGTCGCTGTCCGCCGACTTCCAGTGAGGCGAGCCGCTGCATTCGCACTCACGAATTTGAAAGAGGAACCTTCGTATGAACACTCAGGTGCTACATGATCTGTCGTTTTTCCTGATGTACGCGTGCCTGGTCGTGGCGTTGTTCATCAGCATCGAACGTCTGATTTTCTATCGCTACACGAACAAACATGCTCGTGAGCTTGACGCGATGCTGCTCGGCGAAGGCCGTACGCTCGACGATCTCACGCAACATCTCGAGAGCAATGACAGTGTGCCGGCCGACGCGCTGCGTGCACTGGCCAAGGCGCGTGCCGACGCTCACTCGCGCGAAGACATGGAGCAGCTCTCCGCTGCGCTGTATCTCGCGATGAAGTCCAAGCTCAAGCAGCGTCTGTGGATGCTCGACACGATCGTGACGGCGGCACCGCTGATCGGTCTGCTCGGTACGATTCTCGGCATTATCGATACGTTCTCGTCGCTCGCCGCGTCGGGGATTTCGGATGCCAAGGGCGTGTCGGCCGGTATCGGGACGGCGCTGTACGCCACCGCACTCGGTATCTCGACGGCGTTGTTCGTGCTCGTGTTCCTCAACCACTTCAACGATCGCATCGAACGTATTGGCGATCATCTGAAGATCTTGCTCCTGCGTGCCGGCATTGCGCCGGGTTCGCAAGACAAGGTGGTGCGGTTGCAGCGGCAAGCGTGATTTCACGCGTATGACGGCGGCCCGATAAGCTCGGCTGCCGAACTGCCTCAGTTGTATTGACGTTGGCCCCGTGCGATGCCGTTTTGCGGCGTCGGCACGGGGCTTTTTCGTTGGTTTTAACGCCCGTCAACCCTTGATTTCAAGGAGAAAAGTGCTGTTGTGCATGTGCGACAGCACAAATCGGGGGGACTGTATGGGGACGATGCCTCGCTACCATCCGGAAAACTAAGTTCGTGCCGATGAGTAAAAAGTGCTTTTCGGCGCGAGAAAAGTGGCAAGAGGAGGTATTGCGACCCTGACCGCTCAGGTCGGCGTCGTCTGTTGGTCTTCGCCGCGCAGGCAGCCGATATATATATCGGACAACGAAGTAAGTGTCATAGCGTCGCCGTCACCATTCCGACCTCATGTCTGAGCGCCCCATGTCCGAAGTCTCCGGGGCGAGATAAAGCCTGCCCGCCGTATGGCGTCGGCAGGCAACGACCGGAATACATAACGATGAAAGTCCTGTCTATCTTCGGTACACGTCCTGAGGCGATAAAGATGGCGCCGCTCGTGACGGCGCTCGATCGTGAGCCTGGTATCGACAGCGTGGTTTGCGTGACGGGTCAGCATCGCCAAATGCTCGATCAGGTGATGTCGATTTTCGATCTTTCGGCCAAGTACGACCTCGAAGTCATGGTGCCGAATCAGACGCTCAACGGCCTGTTCTCCCGCGCTATCTCTCGGGTAGACGCTGTGCTGGAAGCCGAGCAGCCGGATTACGTGCTGGTGCACGGCGACACGAGTACGGCGTCGGCCTGTGCACTCGCTGCGTTTCACCGCCGCATTCCCATCGGGCACGTCGAAGCGGGCCTGCGCACTGGCGACCTGTCCAAACCCTTCCCCGAAGAGATGAATCGCCGTGTGGTCGATGCGGTCGGCAATTGGCTGTTCGCCCCCACGGCCACGTCGCGGGCGAACCTGCTGAGCGAGAACCTGCACGGGCGCATTGCCGTCACCGGCAACACCGTGATCGATGCGCTCGCCACGCTCATGGAACGACTGCGCGACGATTCGCCGCTGGCGACCGAGGTGGCGGCACGTTACCCGTGGCTCGATAGTTCGCGTCGCCTGCTGCTGGTGACCGGGCATCGCCGCGAGAGCTTCGGCGACGGATTTCGCAATATCTGCGCGGCGCTGGCCGATATCGCAAAGCGCGACGATGTGCAGATCGTCTACCCCGTGCACCTGAATCCGGCGGTTCGCGATGTGGTGATGACCACGCTGGCGGGTTTCGACAACGTGCATCTGATCGAGCCGCTCGATTACGTCGACTTCGTCTGGTTCATGCGGCGCGCGTACGTGATTCTCACCGACTCGGGAGGCGTGCAGGAAGAAGCGCCGTATCTCGGCAAACCGGTGCTGGTCATGCGCGACGTTACGGAACGCCCGGAGGCAGTGGCAGCGGGAACGGTGGCACTCGTGGGCGCGAACCGCGAGCGCATCGTCGAAGCGGTGACCCGATTGCTCGATGACTTGGCTTATCACGCGTCGTTCTCGCGCCGCGTGAATCCGTACGGCGATGGCCACGCCTCACAACGCATCGTCGCCGCGCTTTGCGGGCGCACGGTGAGCGAGTTCGATCCCGACGCCTCGGCTATTCGCCGCGCGCCCTGACACGACGGGGACGCCAGCGATGACCACCACCTTGCCGCACCCCATTCCGTCCAACCCCGCATCGACCGCTCACGCGGAAGCTGCGTCCATTCACGGATCTTCCATGCCGTTGCTCAACACTTTGCCCATGCGTCGCCGAATGGCCCGCGACCTTTCCCGTTCGGTTTCGGATGTGCCCCCGTCGGCCGCCGCGCCACTGCGCCAACTGTGTGCAGCGACGATGGGTGTGTTCGCCTTGCTCGGCATGTTCGCGCCGCTCGCGTCGCACGCTAGCGCGCTGGGCGATGGCGTGCGTGCGCTGGGGTCTGGCGTCAACCTGCAACGCAGCATCGCACTGGCCGATCTGGGGATCACGGCACCGATCGTGCTCTCGGGCGACGCCAGTCAAGACTTCTATCTGCCGGTGCCCAAAGGGCTGCCGCTCGCCGACGCCTCGATTGCATTCGACGGCCGCTATTTGAAAGGCGAACCCGGTGCCGCGTCGGTGGTGCTGTCCATCGACGGACAGCCGATGACGTCCCAGTCGTTGCCTGACGGCGACGGTCCGCTGCAACGCAATCTCGCGGTCTCGTCGCGGCCTCGCGACACCGGCTTCGTGCGCTTTTCGGTCAACTGGCATTCCCGCACGGGCACGTACCGCTGCGAGCCCGATCGTTCGCTCGCGAACTCGGTGACGATCACCCCGCAGACACGTTTGACGTATCGCATCGATCAGAAGTCGGTTTCGAGTCTCGATGACGCATGGGGCACGTTGCCTGGGGCCCCGGCGCTGCTCGTCGCGTCGAAGACCCTGAGTCAAGAAGCCTTCGACAGCGCCTGGCGCATCGGCGTGGCGCTCGAGCGTAGCGGCAAGCGCGTGCAGGTGCGCGCATTGCCCGCCGTGGGCGACGTTGTCGATACGCGCGGTGTCAACGTGCCCGCAGCGCTGGCGGGCGTGCCTGCCTTTGCTGCGCTGCGTGACAACAGCGCCACGCACAAGCTGGCCAATGACGCTGAACTGGGCGCGTTGCTGGCGGTGAACGCACCGTCGGTGAGCGGCGAGGTGGTCGTGGCTGATGCGGCGATGCGTGCGCGTCTCGCCGCAGCGTTCGATGCGCTGCAAGGCCAGTTGGCGTCCGATACCGACGCCGCAGCAGCCTTCAAGACGTGGCGTGATCAGCGTGCACCGCTCGCCGCCGATGCACTGGGGGCGAAACAAATTCGTCTGCTGTCGATGGGCAGTCAGTCGGTGATCGCCATCGCGGGCGACGCCGGTGCGCAGGCCGCAGGGCTTTTCGACAACTCGTTGCGCCGCTTGCTGCTCTCGAACAACGTGACCGCACCGGTGGCTCACACGCCGGACATCGCCGACAAACAAGTGGTGCGGCTCTCCAGCCTGGGCGGGTCGTCGGACAGCTTCGACGTGCTCGCGCGCGGCGACTGGACGGTGAGTTTCCCGTTGGGTGCCGTGGCATCCGACGGCCGCATGCCGGGCGAAATTTCGCTGTATCTCGCGGCTGCGCCAGGACCGGCATCGTCCAAGCCGGTCGCCACAGTGTTCTGGAACGGCATTCTGCTGGCCGCCAAGCAACTCGACGCCAACGGGCGTCCCGAGCAACTCAAGGCCCGTGTGCCGGGCTATGTCCTCGGCGTGAACAACAACTTGCGCGTGTCGGTGCAGCGCCAGCCGTATTCGGCGAACTGCGATGAGATTCCGCAGGCCTATCCGGTCAATGTGTTGCCCGCCGCGAGCTACATCCGCCCGGGCAAGGCGGAACCGGACGGCACGTTCGTTGGCTTGCTGCCGCTCATGGCTGGCAATCCGCAACTGATCGTGCCCGATCGCTATCTCAAAGACGCCCCGGCCAATATCCGCCGCGTGATCGGCATTGCCGCCGCCAGCGGACTGGCCCCGTCGCGCACCGAACTGACGGTTGCCGCCGATGGCAAGAGCGTGAAGCCGAGCAAACCGTTCGTCGCCATGGAAGTGCAGGTCGATGGTGCCAAGCCCACGGTCACCGTGTCGGATCGCAAGCGGCTGGAGATCGGCGGTAAAGATGCCAAGTGGCTCGACATCACCGGACTGGAGAACTTGTCGACCGCAGAAGTGGTGCGTGGTGGCGGTGAAGACGGCCTGCTGTGGTACGCCGTTGGCGAGCCGCAGGCCGAAGTCGGTGAGCCGTTCCTGCTCAATCGCGGCAATCTCGCGATCATCGGACCGGCAGGGCCGGTCGCATGGGTCGACAGCAGCAACCCCGACGCCAGCTTGCCGCCGGGGGCCGGGGAGAGCGCTTTCTACGAATGGCGCCGCTACGTGTCGTGGGGCGTGCCCGCGATTGCCATCGCACTGCTGGTGCTGCTGCTGATTCTCGTGCTGGCGCTGCGCGCTGGGCGCAAGAAACAAGACAGCCATTGATCGGTAGAGACACGCCGCCGTGATCTCCTCGCTCTATTGGCCGTATCTGGTGGCCGACTACTACCACGCGCTGGAAATTGCCAGCGCGGTAGTCGGCATCCTCATCCTGCTATCGAGCATCGACGATCTGTTCGTCGATGCCTGGTACTGGGGGCGCCAGATCTATCGCTCGCTGTTCATCAAACGCCGCTACACGCCGTTGCAGGCGTCGCAGTTGCGCGCCGTGAGAGAACAGCCGCTCGCGATCATGGTGCCGGCCTGGCTCGAATTCGACGTGATCGCCGCCATGCTAGAGAGCATGGTGGGCACGCTCGAATACAAGAACTACATGATTTTCGTCGGCACTTATCAGAACGACGAGCGCACCAAGACGGAAGTCGAGCGTATGCGCCGCCGCTACCGGCAGCTGGTGCGCGTCGAGGTGCCGCACGATGGGCCGACGTGCAAGGCCGATTGTCTGAACTGGATCGTGCAGGCGATTTTCAAGCAGAACCAGCAGCAGCCGGAGCCGTTCGCAGGCGTGATTCTTCACGACAGCGAAGACGTGCTTCACCCGCTGGAGCTGAAGTATTACAACTATCTGCTGCCGCGCATCGACTTCATCCAGTTGCCTGTGACGTCGCTCGAGCGCGAATGGTACGAACTCGTCGCAGGCACGTACATGGACGAGTTTGCCGAATGGCACACCAAGGACTTGGTGGTGCGCGAGAGTCTGTCGAAGATGGTGCCGTCGGCGGGTGTGGGCACTTGCTTTTCGCGCCGGGCGCTCGAGGAGCTTGCGGCCGAGACCGACAACCAGCCGTTCAATACCGACACGCTGACGGAAGACTACGACATCGGTGCGCGTCTGGCGCGGCGCGGCATGAAGCAGATCTTCGGCAAGTTTCCAGTCGAGTATGTGATTAAGCGTAAGCGGATGTTCGGCTTCGGTCAGGAGAAAATCTCGACAATCCGCATGCCACTCGGCATTCGCGAGTATTTCCCCAACACCTTCAGAACCGCTTACCGGCAAAAGGCGCGCTGGACACTGGGCATCGGGCTTCAGGGCTGGGCGCAGGTCGGTTGGGCGGGGTCGCTTGCGACGAAATATCTGCTGTTCCGCGACCGCAAGGGGCTGGCGACGTCGTTCATCGCCATCATCGCTTACGTGCTGTTGCTCAATTTCCTGCTGTTCCTGTTTGCCGACCGCATGGGCTGGTGGAAGGTGTATTACCCGTCAGTTTTCCCACCGGGTGGCTGGGTCATGACGCTCATGAGCGTGAACGCCGTGGCGCTGGCGCTGCGCGTGTGCCAGCGCAGCTTCTTCGTGTACCACATGTACGGCTGGGAACATTCGCTGCTTGCCGCACCGCGCATGGTGATCGGCAACTTCATCAACGCGATGGCCGCCGCGCGCGCGTGGCGATTGTTCATCGTGCATCTCGTCACGGGCAAGCGCCTCGTGTGGGATAAGACGATGCACGATTTCCCGTCGACCGACCAGATCACCGCGCAGCGTCAGCGACTGGGCGAGTTGTTGCTGTCGTGGCAGGCCATCGACGAAACCAAGCTGGCCTTTGCTTTGGAAACGCAGGAGCGCGAGAAACGTCCCCTCGGCGAAATTCTCATGCAATTGGGCTGGCTCGACGAAGCCACGCTTCATGAAGCCATCTCGTTCCAGCAGGGCGTGATCGCGCCGCCGCTGCCGCCTAACGACGTTTCCACTGCCGCGACATGATGCCGCCATTCCGAACTCTTCTTCTCGTCACGGCTATGGCTTGCTGCTGGTCGGCGTCGCCGGTCATGGCACAAGCCACAACGCACGCCGTGCGGCAGAACGGCGACGCGCCGCTGTCCGGACAGGCGTGGAAGTTTGCCGATCAAGCCTACAAGCACTATCAGGCAGGACGCTTCGAACAGGCGGCGACCGCGGCCGCCGCTGCGGTGCGCATGCGCCCCGATGTGTTGCGCCTGCGCATGCTGCTTGTCTACTCGCTGCAACGCGCGGGCAAGATCGACGACGCTCGCAAAGCGGTCGACAGCGCCCTCAAGTACGGCTTCGACACCCCCGCATTGCGCGACGCGAATACGAACCTGAGCGGTGCGCAGGCGGGCGGGCCGCCGCCCACGGAGGCGTATCGCCGCGGCTTTCCTATCGCGACGCAGGCGTACTCGGAGTACAACGCGCAGCAATACGTGGAAGCTTCGACACACGCGGAGCAAGCGTTCCGTATCGATCCGTCGCGCGGTGAATGGGCATTGCTCTGGATCGCCGGACTGGAAGCGCAGGAGAAGTTCGATGCCGGTGTCAGTGCCGCAGAAACTGCGATTTCGCTGGGGGCACCGAATACCTCGGATTTGAAAGCGCGCATTCAGGTGTTGCGCGCGCGCATGGCGGTGGACCCGGCGAGCAACGGGTATCAGGCCATCATCGACAACAAGCCGAAGGATGCGATTCCGTTCGCGCTGGAGGCGGTGCGTCTGGCGCCCGAGGACGACAGCTATCGTCTGCTGCTGATCTCCGCGTACATGCTCGACAATCAGTTGCCCGAGGCGGAAGAGGCGGCGAGTCAGGCGCTCACGCAGAACGATGAGAACACCGTCGCGCTCGAGATGCGCGGCTATCTGCGTCAGCTTCAAGGCAAGAAAGCACTGGCCGATGCCGACTTCGACGAAGCCATCAAGCAAGATTGGCTCGACGAAGGGCAGGTGCGCAACGTTCGCCTCATTGCCGCCGATGCCGCGCTTGCGGCGGGCGATCATCCGCGTGCGATCGAACTGGTGACACCGCTCGACCCGAAGGACGACGCCGTCAAGAAGCGGCTGAAGCTCGCCCGTTCCGGCGCACGCGCGCCTAAGGCACTCACGCAGATCAATTTCCCGGCGCCGATTCAGGACCCGCGCGAAACCCCTTACGGTACCGTCTACGAGTTGTTGCCTTACGACACGGTCGGCTACGGCGGTCCGTCGGCGCAAGCGTACGCCGCGTACGATCGTGAGGACTATCAAGAGGCGATCAAGCAAGCGCGCCGTGCCGTCGAGCTCGATCCGAAGAGCCCGATTTATCAGAGCCTGTTGACCACGACGCTCGCTGCCGGAGATTCGGCACAGACGAAGGAAGCGGGCGAGCGTATCGAGAAGGCGCTGGCGGAGAAGCCGGGCGACCCCGATCTGTTGATTCAGCGCGGTTATCTGCGCCAACGTATCAACGAACCGGCGCTGGCCGTCGAAGATTTTCGCGCAGCGCGGGCCACCGGAAAGGCATCGCCGGATGTGGTGCTGGCAGAAGGGTATGCGCTGTCGGCGGCCGGACAAAAGGCGGAAGCCGAGAGCACGTTCCGTCAGGCCATCGACGACTACGACGCCAAACGGCTATCGCTAACGCCCGAGCAACTGCTCGACACGCGTAGCGCCATCGCCGATGTGTCGCGCCAGTGGGGTGCGACGGTCTCCGTCGGCTATCGCGGTGCACGTCCCGCCGGGGGGAGCTTGGGCGGGGCGGCGATCTCGGTGCCGGGCAATGCGGTCTTCAGTACGGCCGAAGTGTTCTGGCGTCCGCGCGGCTGGTTGAACGCCAACAATCACGCGTTCGAAGTCTATGGCCAGTTGACGAACACGTTGTACGACGCGGGCGGCAACACCCTCGCGCAAACGGGTCTCGATCCGTGCAGTCAGGCACCCATCAACATCGATCCGACGTCGAACCGGGGCAGTTCGGGGTTTCCGACGACGGTGGGCATTCTCGGCATGCGCTTCACGCCGTCGACCGATCTCGGCCTGACGTTCGGTCTGGAGCGTCAGTTCTTGCTCGGATCGGCAACGCGCTCGGGCACCTTCCAGCCGCTGCGACAGGACCTTCAGTGCGCGCTCAATCAGCGTAACCAGACGGCCAACTATCACGCCAATGCGGGCAACGGCGGCTGGCAGGCGTACGCCACCTATGGGCACTACATCGGCAGCGAGTTGCGCATGGACCAGCCGAGCTGGTTCACGCTCGAGAGCTACGTGCAGGCCGGTTACTCGTGGCAAGACCTGCCGTCCGACCTCTGGCTCACGAACAACGCGACGGGCGCGACCGACGAACGGACCTCCGGCAAGGTTAAGCGGCGTCAGTACTTCGCCGCCTTCGAAGTTCGTGCCGGTCAGAGCTTCCGGATGGACCAGATCGACGAACATCTCGTGCTGTTCCCCTATGTGGTGCTGGGCGGCGACTGGCTCAAGAATGCCGACCGGGTCGAGGGACTGCCGATCAATGGCGTGGACGACTATGAACTGCTCGGCAACAGCAGTTCATGGTCGCTGGGGGCGGGCGTGGGTTTCAACATCCGCTACTACTTCCGCTCCGACCACTACAACACGGCGCGCTCGTATGTCGACTTTGCCACGCAGTATCGCTTCAACATCGGCGGCGGACAGGCGGATCGGGCCAAGGGCCTATTCATGACCTTCACGCTGTCGTACTGACACATGACAGATTTCAATTGCTATCGAGGAGTTGCAACATGACGCCGTACGCTTTCGAACCTCGCGCAGCGCGACGTTTTCACGCGGGCTTCGTACGTCGCCTGAGCGCATGTCTACTGACGTTTGCCTTGGGGGCGGCACAGGCACAAGACGCCTCGACGCTCATCTTGCGTGGCAAGGACAACTGGCTGTTTCCCGGCTGGGGCAGTCTCACGCAGGTCGATACGCGCGGGATCGATGCGAACACGGCGCTGGTGGTCGAAGCGCGTGACGCGCTCGCGGCGCGCAATATCAAGCTCGAAGTGCTGCTGTTGCCGGACAAGTCGCTGTTCTATCAGGACAAGCTGCCCGACGGCAAAGTGATGAGCCCGGAAGTGAAGGCACGCTACAAGACGATTCTGAACAAGCTGCAAGCCGCTGGCATTACGACGTTCGACGACGAAGTGATTCTGCGCCGGATCAAGGATGGCGGTCAGGACGTGTACTACCGCACCGATCAGCACTGGACGCAGGTTGCCGCCGACGCCACCGCGCAAGCGACAGCCGACATGATTCACAAGGACGTGCCGGAACTGTCGGGCAAGCCGGGCACGGGCATGCCGCTGGGCGGCATGGTCAACGATCGCCGCTATGGCGATTTGGCCGAACTCTTTCTGACGCCGGAGGAGCGCAAGAAAATCGGGCGCGAGGTGTTCACGGTGCGCCGTCCGTCCGACGGCCAGAACCTGCTCGATGACGCCCCGGCGCCGGTGCATATCACTGGCCACAGCATGATGCAGCCGTATTTCGGGTTCCCGCAAAAGTTGTCGAACGTGCTCGATCGTCCCGTCTCGGTGAATTGGAAACCGGGCAACGTCGGGCAGTGGGTGATGCTGCTCGAATACGTCGAATCGCCCGCGTTCAAGCAGACCAAGCCGCAAGTGCTCGTCTGGCAGATTTTCGAGCCCGCCTATTCACAAGGCCCGGATGCCTCTGGACTGTGGGACAACGCCTCGATCATGACGCCCGATGCCTGGCGCAAGCGCCTGAAGGCCGCATTGGGGAACTGAGCACGTGCCGGATATGGATACCTCCTCGCCGCCATCGCACCGCCTGAACGCCGTCGTCATGGCGGTATTGCTCGGCATGGGCCTCGCGTGGGGCGTGTGGACGCTCGCCCACGCGCAACTCGATCGCGATCAACTGCGTCTGTCGGCGTGGCTCGACGGGACGGCGGGTGTTGCGCTCAACAAGTCGTTGCGTCTGCCTGAGCAAGAGACGGTCGAAACATGGAACGCGGCAGTGCGCTATCGGGCGCTGGGCGACGTCGGCGAGCAGGTCGCGATGGGATGCCCGCAGTGGATGTTCTATCGGGACGGCATGCGCCCGAAGCCCGGTACGACCGATGCCGTGTTCGAAGATCGTCTGCGGCTTATGCATTACTGGCTCGCGCAGGTTCGCGCGCAAGGCGTCAACGTGCTGGTGGTGGCGGTGCCCGACAAGGCTCGCATCGAGTCGTCGCATTTGTGCGGCCAGCCGGTGTCGGCGGCGATGCTTGCCCGCATGGATATCGTGAAGACGGCATTGCACCGCGACGGCGTGCCGTTCGTCGATTTGCGCCCGACGCTGGTCGATCGCAACCGGCCGATGTTCTTCCGTACCGACGTGCACATGAATGCCGAAGGCGCGAAGGCCGCTGCGGCAACGGTTGCGCAGGCCGGTTTGGCGTTGCTGCCCGGCAAAGGCGCACAAGCGTTTGATGTCGGTACGCCCGCGCCTGCCGAACCGCGGGTGGGCGATCTGCTTTCGCTCTCTGGGCTGGCGCAGGCGCACGACGGTTGGCGCCCGCGACCCGATCAGGCAGCGACGCAACTCATCGCTCCGCTGCGCAGCGGCGGCCTGCTTGATGAAACCCCGCCTGTCGAAGTGATGCTGGCGGGTAGTTCGCATGGGCGGCGCAGCAACTTTGCCGAATGGCTGGGCGTCGATCTGGGGCGCGAGGTCTGGAATCTGAGCATGGACGGCGGCGATTTTGCCGGGGCACTGACCGTCGCACTCAAACAGCGCGCGCAGTGGCCCAAGAGCCTGAAGCTGGTGATCTGGGAATTCTCGGAGAACGCGTTGTCGCTGCCGCTTAGCGACGACGAGAAGTCCGTGCTGGCCCGTTTGCCCTGATGGGCAACGTCTGACGATACGAAACGCGACATCCGATGCTGTTTAACTCTTACCTGTTCCTGTTGCTGTTCCTGCCGGTAGCGCTGGCGGGACACTACCTCAGCGGCGCCATCAATCTGCGTCTCGCAGCGTTCTGGCTCTGCCTGACGTCGTTCGTGTTCTATGGTTGGTGGAATCCGCAATTTGTGGCCTTGCTGGCGCTCTCCATCGCGTTCAACTACGCGATCAGCCAGGGCGTATTGCGCAACGCGGGGCGCGCTCGCGTGCAGAACGCGATCGTTACCGTCGGTGTGGGCGTCGATCTGATCGTGCTGTTCCACTACAAGTACTTCGCGGCGCTGTTCGGGTTTCTGCACGATCTCGGGCTCACGCATTCGAGCGTCGATACGTTGATCCTGCCGCTCGGCATCTCGTTCTTCACGTTCACGCAAATCGGCTTCCTCCTGGATTGCCGTGCTGGGCTCGTGAAAGAGCGCAGTCTGCTGAGTTATGTGCTGTTTGTGACGTTCTTCCCGCACTTGATTGCCGGGCCGATTCTGCATCACAAAGAGATGATGCCGCAGTTCGCGCAGCGCGAAAATTACCGCTTTAAGGCCGAGAACTTGTCGATCGGCGGCATGCTGTTCGCGATTGGGCTGGCGAAGAAAGTGCTGCTGGCCGATGCGATTGCGCCGTATGCCGATGCGGGGTTTGCATCGCCGAGCGATCTACAGTTCTGGGCCGCGTGGGGCACCAGTCTTTGCTACGCGCTACAGGTGTATTTCGATTTCTCCGGCTATTCCGATATGGCGCTGGGGCTGGCGAAGATGTTCGGTATCCGCTTTCCGCTGAACTTCAATTCGCCGTATAAGGCGACGAGCGTCATCGATTTCTGGGCGCGGTGGCACATCACGCTGACGCGCTATCTGACGTCTTATTTGTATTACCCGGTGGCGATGGCCATTTCGCGATATCGCACTGCGCGCGGTTTGCCGGTGGGCTCGGAGGGGGCACGGACTCCCGCGGGCTTCCTGAGCACGATTGCGGTGCCGACGATTTTCACGATGGGGCTGGCCGGGGTGTGGCACGGTGCCGGTTTTCAGTTTCTGGTGTTCGGGTTGCTGCACGCCGCCTATCTGTCGATCAATCATGCCTGGCGTATCTTCGTCGTCGGCCGTCGTCCTAAGTCGCAGAAGGTTCGCTGGCAGGCACACGTAGCATCGGTCGGTTTGACGTTCGTCGCGGTGCTGGTCGCGCAGGCGTTCTTCCGCGCCAACGGCGTGCACGACGCGCTGTCGTTGCTTGGCGGTATGACCGGTCTGCGGGGCTTCGAGGCATGGCCGTCGCTCGGGTATCTCGACGGCGCGAGCTTCGGCGACGCGTGGCGTCTGCTCATCGGCCATCACCTGCAACTGTCCTATGTCGTCGTGCTGCTCGGCATCGTCTGGTTCACGCCGAATGCTCACCAGATTCTGGGGCGTTATTCCCCCGCGCTATTCAAAGTGCAGGAAGCGGCACGCCGTTTCATGCGTTGGCAACCCAACCCGGCATGGCTGTCTGTGACGCTCGTGCTGCTGTTTCTTTGCCTGGTGAATCTCCATAAGGAAACGCGTTTCCTTTATTTTCAATTCTGATTTCGCGTCATTCGCGGGAGCCGTTTCATGAACATCAATGACATCGAAAGCAAACTCACCGACATCGTCGGCAACATCGTGCTGACGCAGGTCGAGCCCGACACGCTCCTGATCGACTCGGGGCTGGTCGATTCACTCTCGGCCGTCGACGTGGTGCTGGCTGTCGAGCGCGAATTCGGCGTGAAGGTGCCGCCGTCGGAAATCGACGTGTACCTGCAGTCCGTGCAGACGCTCGCCGCATTCATTGCCGAGCAAAAGGGCGCCTGAGCGCCGGCCGCTTCGCCGGAGGGTTTGAACCATGTATTTCGATTTCGAACGGCTGGCATTTGCCGACACCGATCACGCCCCCGACGCGCCGGCGGTGACCGACCCGCAGGGCACGCTCACTTGGGCACAACTGCTTGCCGAGACCGAGCAATGGATGGCGCAGGCCACGGCGGCCGGTGCGGCGGCCGACGTGCCGCTGGTGATTTCAGGGCATAAGGAATCGGCCTTTCTCGTGGCGATTCTGGGATGCCTGCGCCTAGGCGTGCCGTTCGTGCCGGTCGACGTCGTCAATCCGGAAGCGCGCATTGTGCGTATCGGTGAACTGGTGCAAGCGCCCTTGCGGTTCGATGCCCAGACGCGTGCCTTCTCGGCGACGGGCCTGCCCGGGGCGGCGCTCGCGCAGCGCGAGCTCGCCTACATCATGTTCACCTCGGGCAGCACGGGCGACCCCAAGGGCGTGCAGATCGGGCGTGAGAGCGTGGCGCTGTTCGCGCGATGGATTCGTGACGACGTGAAGCCGGGCCCCGCGCCTGCCTTCATGGACCAGATGCTGTTCAGCTTCGACTTCTCGTTGTTCAACTGGGCCGGTGCGTTGATCACGGGCGGCTGCTGTGTGTTGTGTCCGCGCGAAATCATTGCCGACAAAGGGGCGTTTGCGCGTTATCTCGCAGACACACGTGTGAACGTCTGGGCGTCGACGCCGTCGTTCGTGCGTCAGCAGTTGCTCAATCCCGAGTTCGATGCGGCGCATCTGCCGGATTTGCGGATGTTCGTCTTTGGTGCCGAGTCGCTCACACCGACGGTTGCCGAAGCGCTTTGGCAGCGGTTTCCTGACGTTCGCATCGTCAATTCGTACGGGCCGACCGAAGCCACTTGCTCAACCACATGGGTGGAGATCGACCCGGCACTGCGCGCGGCGGCACCGCTGCCATTTCCCATCGGACGCGCCAAACCGTATGCCGACGTGTTCATCGATGACGGTGAAATTTGCATGGCAGGCGATCACGTCATGCGCGGTTATCTGAACCGGCCCGATCTCAACGAGACACG
Organism: Pandoraea pneumonica; assembly: GCF_902459645.1. Lineage (GTDB taxonomy): Bacteria > Pseudomonadota > Gammaproteobacteria > Burkholderiales > Burkholderiaceae > Pandoraea > Pandoraea pneumonica. Next base: position 93,077 of record NZ_CABPSK010000007.1, on the reverse strand, counting down.
GCTGTTCTTGCACAACGGCAAACGGGCCTACCGCAGTGGCGATCTCGGTGAGATCGATGCGCAGGGGCTCGTGACTTTCCGTGGCCGCCGCGACGATCAGATCAAGATGCACGGCTATCGGATTGAGTTGGCGGAGGTAGACGCGTCGCTCGCCACGCTGCCCGGCATTCGCGCGGGGGCTGCGGTAGCGTTACGCCGTCCGGACGGTGTGATCGTGCGCATGATCGGCTTCGTCGAGCCGGAAACGAGCGGGCCCGCGGGTCTGCATGCGATTCCGGACGCGCTGGCCGATTGGAAAGCGTTGCTGGGCCAGCGCTTGCCCCCCTACATGATCCCGACGGAGTTGCTCGTGTGTCATGGCTTTCCGACCACGAGCAGCGACAAGGCAGATCGAAAACAATTGGAACGCATGTATCTGGAGGCGCGCATGCGCCCCGGCACTACGGCGGCTTCGGAGTCGTAAGCATGAAAACGTTGCGAAATCTTGTGCTCGCGTGTGCGATGAGCGTTGCAGGTATTGGTGTGGCGAATGCGGAGGGCATCTTCGCCCAACTCTATGCTGCTCGGCCCCCGGCGGGCTCGTCGTTCGTGCGTGTGGTCAACCCGGGCGGCACGGCGCTGCGTGCGCAGGTGGCCAAAGGGCCCGTTCAGACACTCTCGGGCGAGAAAGTGGCGAGCACGTATGCCATCGTCAAGGGCAACGAGGCGTTCCCCATCGTGATCGACGGAAAGCCCGCAGGCACGCTTCAGGTCGCGCCCGACACGTTCAACACGCTGGTGCCGCGACGCGATGGCAGCAAGGTCACGTTCACCGTGCTGACCGACGCTGGCGGCACCGAGGACGGGCTCAAAGCGGAGCTTCGGTTCTATAACCTGAGCCCGCAATGCGCGGGCGGGCAACTCAGCGTGAGTCCGTCAGGCCCGGCGTTGTTCGAGAACGTGGGGCAGGGGCCATCGGTGGCGCGGGCCATCAATCCGGTCAAAGCGACGCTGGTGTCCGCGTGCGGCACGGTGGCGTCGAAAACGCTGGCGCTGCCCGCACTGGCCCCGGGCGATCACTACAGCTTGTTTCTGGTCGGCACGCCCAGTGCCCCGGTCCTGCGCGGACAGTTGAGCGCAACTGATCCATATCAGCGCTGAGAGGTGAGCGCTGAGCGTTGATCCGGACGTCCGGCGTTACCTGTTGTGGCGTCGCGGCGTCGTTTCAGGACAACGCGGCGCGCCACTCGCGCAGCAGCGCCTTCGAGCCGGGCGTGTCATCGAGCACCCAAGGATCGATAGCGAACGCGACCACCCGTGTCGCGCCATAGTCCTTGGCAACTTCCCACTGTCGTTTGACGCGCGAGAACTCTGCCGCCTTGGCGTCGAACGTGGTGCCGTCGTTTTTTTCCGACGGCAGCTCTTCGAATAATTCGAGAATCAGATCGAAGGGCGCGCCTCTGGCCACGAGCATGTCGTGCAAGGGCGCGAGGGCGGCATAGTTCGACATGCCGGCGACGCCTACGCCGTCTTGAATCATCGGGTGCAGAGAGACGCGGTCCAGCAGCGTGCTCCACATGCCCGCAAGCGTGCCAGGGGTCGGCAGGCGGCTGTAGTAAGTGGAAATCGTCGGGGTCTGGCCGCTGGTCGCTTTGGCGACGGCCGACATGCCGCCGAGCCATGCGGCCAGCGCGTCCAATCGCGCCGGTGCGGCCCAATCGTATTGTTCCAGCTCGTAAGGCAGATACCAGCCGCGAAAGGCCGCATGCTTCGGCCACGTAGCGCGTTGCATATAGCTCGCGGCGTTTTGCCCGGTGCGTTGCAAAAACGCGCCGAGCGATGCGTCGTCGGGGGTGCCGATGGCGGTCCACCAGCGCTCGTCGTACGGCACGCCCAGATGCACTCCCATGCCGAGCGCAGCGCTTTCATCGAGGAGCGTGCGGATCAAGGCATCGGGGGCCAGCCATGTGTTATCCGGCTCGCCGTCGATCCCGGTCCACTGTACGAAGATTTCTTTGCAGCCCAGTGCGTGCGTGGCGGTGAGGCGCTCGCGCCATTGATCGCGTGTCCATTCCAGATGGCTGCGCCAGAGTTGGACGAAGCTGCCGCCGATGTTGGGCGGTGATGTGCAGGCGGCGAGCGGCAGGCAAGCGGCCAAGGCGGCGGCTTGCAGCAGGCGCCGGCGCATCGGCGAGTGAGCAGACACTCCCGGTACAATGGCACTTTTACGCGTGGCGTCAGGCCGTGCGTGCTGTCGCGAATTCATCATGAGCAAACTCGCCCTCACTCTCAAGTTCAAGTGCACGAAGTGCGCCAAACCCGTCACGCTGTATTTGCAGAAGACGTCCGCCTGCTCCCACATCACGCCGTATCAGGGTTGGTGCAAGTGCGGTCAGTTGATGCGCCATGCCACCGGCGACAAAGCGGCAGTGGCCTCGTTCGTCGACTCGATGGACCCGCTGTGGTCGCATCACCACCATCATTGATCGCTAAAACGCGCATCGTGCCTGCGACGCGTCCCCGGTGCGTCCCCTTCGACTCACCGGGCTCATCAGGCTCACCGGGCTGACGGACGAACGCCGCCCAGCCATGCCATGCGGCGCCGGATCCACGCCTGCGCGGGGGCTTCAAAGCCGCGATAGACCCAGTGCGACAGCACGAACACCACCGTCAGGTAGGCCGCGAGAAACCCGGTATGCATCGCCACCGATGCGCTGGCGATGCCCCACTGTTGCAGCACGATCACGGTCGTGAGTTGCAACGGGAAGTGGATCAGATAGCTCGAATAGGTCGTGTTGCCCAGATGGACGACGGGCGCGGCCAGCCAATCGGGAATCCACGGTTCGATCACTTGCAACAGCACGATCGACACCGGCGCGATGACCGTGGCCGCGAGATACTTCGTGCCGCCGAAGACGGCGCAAAACCCAATCAACGCCGCATAGGCGACGCAACACAGTGCGACGGTCGCTAGACGGTGCTGTTCAATCGTCGCGCGCAATCGCTGGTAGATCAGGTGGACGGCGCCGCCCATGAAGAAATAGAAGGCGCAGAAGACGATGTTCGACTCGCTGCCTTTGATCTGCTGGTGAATCAGCCAGCCGCCTGCGGCAGCCGACAGGCCGATGAGCAACAGCGTCGAGACCAGCCCGATGCGGCAAAAGCGCGCGAGCAGGAAAAACGCGACATAGATGACGATCTCCGTCGACACGCTCCAGACCGGCCCGTTGAACGAGTCGGTATAAGGCGTGAGCCAGCCCGATGCGAAGATCACGTTCACGAAGAAATCGTAAGGCGTGTTGTACGGATACACGAAATACGCGTGATTCCCGCGCAAATAGATCGCCTGAAGCGCCGCAACGGCGATCAGCGTGACGATATGCAGGGGATATAGCCGCGAGAACCGGTTCAGGAAGAACAGGCCGCCGGACACGCCGCGTTCGACAATTCTGTCGAGATAGCGATTGAAGAAGATGAAGCCCGAGATCGTCCAGAAGACATTGACCCCGAGCCATCCGAAATCGTAGAACGGGTGCAGCAGCCCGTAGAGCGGCTGGGCGTCGTGCACCACGGCGATCGAGGCCGTCGCCGGCTGAAAGAAAAAGTGCTGGTAATGCCAGATCAGTACCGCGAAGGCGCTGACAAATCTCAGAATCTCGATACCGACCAGCTTGTTCTTGCTACTGCCCATCAACCTCAGCCTCGCAGCTTTTTCAACATCTTCAGTCCGCGCCGCACGACGGCGGAGTACAGCTCGGCGCCCTTGAGCACCGGATCGATGTGGCGCTCGTAAGGCTGAATGGTAATCGGGAAGTAGGGCGAGAGCTTGGCAACCACCTGATCGAGCGGAATCTGCGTGTTGCTTTGCACGACCGCGAACAGGCCATCGCTCTCGGGCGCGAAGTAATGCGCGGCGTCCCATTCCTGCATCTTGTCGGCAAACCACACGCTCTCGTCGGCGTGCAGTGTGCGCTGCGGCGGCACGGCCTGCGTGTGATAGCGCTCGAGCAGGCCTTCGTTCTCGGCGTTGAGCCAGTACAGCGTGTATTCCGTCCAGTCGACGGCATAGTTCGCGAGCAGCACGCGCTTCCAGTCGGTGCCATTCACCGCCTCAAGCCGCTTCTGCAACGACAGACAGAGCGTGCGCGAGAGCGTTGCAGGCGTCCACCAGACACCGTCGCGCGTCAGATGCGGATCGACGTCGAGCAATTTGGCCGATGCTTCCCAGTAGTACGGCTCGACGTTGCGCGACTTGAGGTGGGTGACCGCACGGCCGTCGACGATAAGCGAATTGATATCGAACGCATGGGTCGCGAAGCAATCGGGATCGAAGATCAGGAAGTACTCAGTCTCGATCCACTCCGGCGCATTGATCTTGATGATCTGCTGGCGATGCCAGTTGCGAATCTGGTGGCGTTGCGAGAACTCGGCGAACGCGCCCATGTACAGCGATTCGTCGATCACCTCGATCGGAAAATCAGACCACGCCTTGGCATAACCTTTGACTTCGTCGACCTCGTCGTGCGGCACGATGATCACGAACTTGTGGAACAGATCCGGCGTCGTGAAGTGGCGCAACGACGAAAACAGAATGTCGCAACGGCCGATGTTGTCGGCGTAGTGACGTCCCCGGGTCTTGATCGGCAGGATCGCGCTGATTTGTTGCATGGTCGTCAGTGTCTGAATCGAGGACGGCGGCTAGAAGGCTAGAAGAAGCGGTAGATCGCTGCCGGAATATACCCGCGGCGGTGCGTGAGAGCTACCCCGATCAGATGACCGCCCGCATCTTCGACTTGCGACTTCAGCCCGGCGATCACCGGCTTGCGCGTCGATTCGGCGCGCACCACGAGGACCGTAGCGTCGGCCAGCGAGGCGTTCTCGATGCCGGTAAAGGACTGGCTCGACGGCGGCGCGTGCACGACGATGTAATCGTGCGACTCGCGCAGCGCGTCGAACAACTGGGTCACCTGCTGCCACGAGGACGGAATGGCCCCGCTACGCGGTTGCGCCGTCACGATGTTGTGACCCTCGACACGGGTAAATACCAGCGATTCGAGGACGCCGGTGCCCGTGATCGCGTCGGTGCTGGCCGTGCCACTTCCACCGATGCCGGGCCACGTGAGCAGGCCCTGTGCATTGGGTTTGCCGTACAGCGGGGCGTCGGGCGTCGATGCAATATCGAGGACGACGATCGGCTTCGCAGAACGGTGCTCAAGCTCGACGGCGAGCCCCTGAATGACCGATGACTGGCCGTCGTTCTGGCCAGCGGCAAGCACCATCACCACCTTGGCGTGCGCGTCGGTGCTGCTGTTGATCGCTGCGATCATGCGGCCATACGCCATGTATGCCGGTCGGCTGACGGCTGGCTCGGCGCCTCCCGTTGCAGTCCCTCCAGCCGTGCCTCCAGACGTACTTCCCGCCGCCCCGGCGCGCCGCTCAGCGCCAAGCATCACCGGCGCATTCACCACCGGCAGCAGCAAAGCGCGTTCGACTTGCTCCGGGCTCAGGAACGTTTCGCGCAGGCTGGCGAGAATCAACACCGTCAGGGCCGAGATGAGCAAACCGGCCGCAATGGCTGCCGCAATCACCAGACTCGCGGCAACGCTGCGCTGCGACGGCGGGAACGGGGCTTGAATCACGCGCACGTTCGTGCCGTTGATCTGGCTGGCCTGACCCTGCTGCACACGGGCGAGTTCGACCTGGCGCGAGCGCTCCTTGAAGCTCTCGGCGAGGATGTCGCGGCGGGCCTGCAACTGGCTCAATTGGCTGGAAACGTCGCTCAGCCCTTGCAGCTTCGCGCGCGTGTCCTTGATCTGTTCGTCTAGCGCCTTCTGTTGTGCGAGGCCGCCCGCAATGCTGGCGTTCAGCACGGACAGGCGTTCTTGCACCACGTCGTAGTAGTTGTTATGACCCAGACGCGTCGCCGTCATCATCTGCTGCTTCTGGCTCGCGATATTCGCGCGCATATCGGCAATTTGCTTGTCGATGTTTTGCACGAACGGCGAGGTGGGCAGATAACGCGAGGCGAAGTCGGCGCGCTTGGTTTCGAGTTCCGACAGCGTGACCTGCATGCCGTTCAGGGCGCGGCTAGCTTCCGAATCGTCGGTATAGATCGGAATGGTCGAGCGCACGTCCTTCGTCGAGGCTTGCATCGACTGGAGTTCGCTGCGGTCTGCCAGCAGCTTGGCGTCGGTCTCGAGCTTGCGCTGCACCAGTTGGCTTTCCAACTGCACGGCGCGCGAGGTCTGATCGTCGATCTTGACGATGCCGTGTTTCTTTTGGAATGCGAGCAGATCGGCGTCGGCTTTGTCGAGTTGCTTGCCCACGTCGTCGCGCTGACTCACGAGCATGCTGACCCGGCCCGACGTGAAAATCGATGCGCGCTGGCGGAAGTATTTGTCGAGCAGACGGGCCAACGCATCGGCGGCAACCTTCGGATCGGTATCCGAATAGGTCAGCGTGATGGTGTTGGCAAGGTCGTTTTGCTCGATATGCAGCTTGCGCTCGAAGCTCTGCAACTCGCGGTCGATGTCACGCTCGGTGGCGCCGGGTCCGAGTTTGGACAGGACGACATCGCGGTGCAGCTCGGGGCTGGCGAGAATTTGCGCTTCCACACCGTTCAACTGGCCGACCGGTGGCTGGAGTGCCACGCCCACGTTGGCGTTGTTGGTCTGATCGTAGTAGCCCGCGTTGAGCACCAGCAGCGTGGCTTGTGCCCGGTACGGAATGGGCACCAGCAGCGCAATCAGAATGCCGAGTGCGACGATCCCCAGAAATATTGCCGTCGCAATCTTTCGGTAATAGAAGAAGGTGTTGAGATAGTCCCGGATCGTCAAATCGACGACAGCGGCGTGCCGGTCAGGCCTTGTTCTGGTCGTAATTGCCATAAGGATGCAAGTAGCGGTAGCGTTGCCGGGCCATCAAGTGTGGCTTCAAGGCGCATATCTTACGGAAGATCGTCCCCCGAAAGTCTCCCTAAATCGACTTTTTTCCCCTAAATCCGACATTCTTTCTTCGCGCTTGGCGAGAACGCCCAAGTGCACTAGAGTACGGTCCAAACCGACTAATCCGGGCCATTTTTGGCCCCTCGCCATCAATACCGATGAACATCCTCCGCCCGGCCTGCGTTCTCGCACTGATGACGCTGACAGCCTGTTCCCATACTTGGGTCGACACGAAATACCAGCAACCGGCCAATTTCGCGACGTGGGTCGATGCACCGCCATCCCCTTACCGCCTGTTGCCGGGTGACGATATCTCGGTCGTCCTGCCGTTCAACATCGAGCTCAATTACAAGGGCCGCGTGGCCCCCGACGGTACTGTTGCGATGCCGTTCGCCGGTAACCTGCCTGCTGCGGGCCAGACGCTCGCGCAGTTCGGTGAGACCGTCAATCGCGCGCTGGCCACCGGTGGCATGACTGCCAATGCGCACGCGCTGGTCGCGCTCACACAAACCGCCGGGCACATCTTCGTGGGCGGCGAGGTCGGCAAGCCGGGCGAACTGGCGCTCACGCCGGGCATGAGTGTGATGCAGGCGATCATCACTGCGCAAGGCATGCTCGACACGGCGCGCACCGGCGAAATCGTGTTGATCCGCCGCAGCCCCGACGGGCGTCCGATGCTGCGTACGATCGACGTGAAGGCGCTCACGCAACAAGGCGACCCGGCGCAGGACATCGTGCTGCTCTCCAACGACACGATCTTCGTGCCGAAGTCGTCCATCGCCGAAGTGGATCTCTGGGTCGACCAGTACATCAACAAGGCCATCCCGTTCAACAAGAACGTGAACTACGACATCAACGGCGCCCGTCCGTACTGATTGCCGCCGCCTTCGACCGGCCGGAGCAGCGCGCTGCCCCGGTCGGATGCCAAGTCTACTCACCGAATCCAACTGCTTCGTGACAGCCGGGTCGCCCTCTCTCGAATCGACAGCCGCCAGCGCCCATGCACCGGCGGGTGCGCTGCCGCCCGTCTTCGCGCAGGGGGCCTCGCGCCCGTATGTGCTGTGGTGCTTGATGCTGGTGCTGCCGATGTTCGGGCAAACCTTTCACTACATCACCGCGCTGTACCCGCTGTGGGCGCTGTCTAAGGCATTCCCGGTGCTCACGCTGCCGCTGGTGCTGCGCCTGGGCAGCCAGCCGCGCTTTCCCATGACGCGGCAGATGCTGCTGAGCTTCGCGTGGCTGCTGATCGTGCCGAGTTTCGCGGCCGTCATTTATTTTCACGAGAGTTTCTTCGTCAGCATCACCGCGCAGGTGAAATTGCTGCCGATTTTGTATTTCTTTTCCTTTCTGGCGCTACTGCTCATGCTCAAGCCGACGCTCTCCGAGCTAGGCCGGAGCTTCGTGATTTTAGGGGCCGTCGTCGTCGGGGCGCTGATCCTGATGTGGTTGTTGGTGCCCGCCAGTTGGTACAAGGAGACTTACGTCTTCGGTCAGGCGCCGTTCTTCACCGCTGACAGCCGCGGGCACCGCATCCGGATGTCGATGTATTTCCCGTTCATCCTGCTGTTCTTCTGTTATCGCCGGGCTTTTTTCGAGCGGCATGTCGGGTATTTCATCGGCGTGCTGGTCGGACTGGCCGTCGCCCTCCTGATCGTGAAGTCGCGCGCGCTGGCCATCGGTATTGTGGGCGTGCTGGTCATCAACACGTTTGTGTGGGCCCGTCCGCGAGCGCGCCTCGGGTTCTTGCTGCTGATGCCGATCTTGCTGGTGTCGGTGTTCTCGATGGGCTATCTGGCGACCATTTTCAGTGCGGGCGCAGAGACCGGCTTCGATACGCGCAGAATTTCTGCCCAACTCGCCACGCGCTTTCTCGGCAACGACCCCCTGCGGTGGCTCTTCGGGGTGGGCACGATCAGTCCGTCTAGCGGCGACACCCTGACGACCTATTTCCACCACTTTTTCTTCTTGGCGGACATCACGTGGCTGGGGATCGTGTTTGAGTTCGGCCTAATTGGCGCGCTCATCATTCTCGGCCTGCAACTGCGCGGACTCTTTTTCTACCGGCGCCTGCGCGCGGAAGTCGAGGACGATTTCCTCGGTGCGTTGTTCGACTATCTGAAATTTGTCCTGCTGGCCTCGTTCTTCTATCCGCCGACGCTTGCGCCCGGTGAGACTGCCGTGATTCTGGCGGTCTTCGCCTACGTTTGGCGCGCCGGCGGCTTCGATCGCCGAGCCGATCCCCGGAGTTTCCATGCGCGTACTGCGGCACCGTAGCCCTCGTTCCCGTTTGATTCAACTGGTCGGGGTGGCGTTGCTTCTGTCGGCCGCAGCCTGCACGAAGGCCACGCCCGGCGAGTTGGGCCCGGTCGCGATTGCCGTCGATGCCGCAGCCAACCGCCACGCGATCAATCCGTACATCTACGGCATTAACTTCGGCACGACGGCGATGTTGCAAGACTTGCGCGTGCCGCTCAACCGCTCGGGCGGTAACAGTGCGTCGGCCTACAACTGGCGGCTCGATGCGCGCAATGCCGGGCGCGACTGGTATTACGAGAGCCTGCCGGTCAATCCGGCCGATATCAACGACCAGTTCGGCGATCGCTTCGTTGCGCTCACGCAAGCGGCAGGGGCCACGCCGATCATTACGATCTCGATGCTGGGCCGGGTCGCCACGTTGTCGCGCGCTCGTGAGCGGCTCGCCAGCTTTTCGATTGCCAAGTACGGTCTGCAACAGAACTACGACGTGGATGGGCTGGCGGACGCGGGCAACGGCATTCTGCGCGACGGCACCCAAGTCGTGAACGATCCGAACGACGCCACGGTGCCCGACGATCCGGCCAGTCAGCAAGCGCGTGTCGCCGCACTGGTGCAGCAGTTCGGCCCGGCGCGCTCGGGCGGCGTGCGTTACTACGCCATGGATAACGAGCCGAGTCTCTGGCAGTTGATTCACAACGACGTGCATCCGATCGGCCCGCACGCCAGCGAGATAGCGGCGAAGGTGATCGCCTACTCACGCGCGGTGAAAGCGGCAGACCCAGGCGCGCAGGTACTCGCGCCGGAGGAATGGGGCTGGAACGGCTATCAGTACAGCGGCTTCGATCAGCAGCACTCCATCAAGCACGGCTACGCGCAAGCGCCGGACCGTGCCCGCGAGACGGGCGGCATGGCCTACGTGCCGTGGTTGCTGACGCAGTGGAAAAAGGCGGGCCGTCCCGTCGATATCTTTAGCCTGCACTTCTACCCGCAAAGCGGTGAGTACGAGGAAGCGGCCAACGGCAATTCGCAGAAGATCGCGCTCATGCGAAACCGCTCGACGCGTAACCTGTGGGACACGAATTACAAAGATCCGACGTGGATCAACAGCGTCGTCGCGCTGATTCCGATGATGCGGCAGTGGGTGGACACTTACTACTATCCCGGCACGCCGATCGCCATCACCGAATACAACTGGGGTGCCGACACGCGCATGAACGGGGCGACGGCGCAGGCCGATGTGCTGGGCATCTTCGGCCGAGAGAAGCTCGATATGGCCACCCGTTGGGGCACGCTCGATCCGGCCATGCCGGTCTACAAGGCGATCAAGCTCTACCGGAACTACGACGGCCACGGCGGGGCATTCGGCTCGACCAGCGTGGCGGCCACCGTGCCCGACCCCGATACCGTTTCGGCGTTCGCGGCGTTGCGCGATACCGATGGCGCGATGACCGTCGTGGTCATCAACAAACAACTCGATAGCGCAGCGAAGGCCAATGTCTCGCTGGCGAATTTCACCGGCGCGGGTTCGGGCGAGGTGTGGCAGTTGGTAAACAACGAACTGACGCGCGGCCCGGACGTGACTTATTCCGGCAACACGCTGCAAGTCGAACTGCCACCGCAGAGCATCAAGTTGTTGGTGTTGCGCGGCACGGCGCAGCCCCCGTTGCCGCCGGCAGCGGCAGGCGCAAAACCCGCCGCGAAATCCGCCGTAAAGCCGGTGAACTGACATGACCGATACCGATACGCGCACTCCGCCGGCGAAGTCCGGCGCGTCGATGATTCGCGGCAGCGTGATCAGTCTCGGCGTGCGTCTGCTCGATCTGCCCAGCCGTTACGGGTTTCACCTGCTGATTGCGGCGGCGCTCGGCGTCGTCGAGACGGGCAATTTCTATATCGTGTTCAGCACCATGGTGGCGCTCGCCGGATTCGGCCGCCTCGGTATGGATCAGGCGCTCACACGACAACTCGCCATGGACGTGGCGTCGGGGCAATTCGGTGCCGTTCGCCCGACGATTCGCCGCGCACTTTGGCAGGTCGCGCTCGCGTCGCTGGCCGTGTCGGCGCTGCTCGCTGGCGGTGCCGCACTCTTTGCCGACGATGTGCTCAAGAAGCCGGGCTTGGCGTTGCCGCTCATGCTGGGCGCTCTCTCGTTCGTGCCGCAGAACCTCGGCGCTGCCGTGGCCGGGGCGCTCGCCGGTTTGCAGCGCGTGGGCTTCAGCCAGATGATCTATTCGTGGCTCTGGCCTGCGATCTTCTGCGTGGCCGTGATTCCGCTGGTCGTCACCGGGCATCTGACGGTGATCAACGCGCTAGTGCTCATTGCCGCCAGCTTCACGCTCACGGCGATTGCCGGGGCCGTGCTGCTCAAACGGTTTCTGCGCGAGGTGCCGTTGCAGACGACGGCGCAGGGGGTGGCGCGAGGGGAAGTGCATCATGCGGCAACCGGGCTGCTCAAGCCCGGCCTGTCGTTGTTCTCGCTGGAACTCACCAAGCTTCTGATTACGTCGGCACCGGCCATTGTGCTTGGCATCGTGGCCTCGTCGCGCGAGACCGGGCTCTTTGCGCTGGCATGGCGTCTGGCGCTGGTCGTTAATTTGCTGATCAGCGGCGTGACGGGCATGGCGGCACCGCGCTTTGCCAGCCTGTACGCGCGTCAAGATATCGCAGGGTTGGAGCGCAGCGCGGCGCAGGCCATCGGGCTGGTGCTGTGTTTGGCGCTGCCGGTCACCGTTGCCATGCTCGTGATACCGCAGCATCTGCTGGGCTTGTTCGGGCACGGCTACGACGACGGCGCGACGGCGCTGCGCGTGTTGGCGCTCGGGCAAATTGCCGCCGCCTGCTTTACCGCCATGCCGGAATTGCTGGGCATGACGGCGCATACGCGGGCGCTGATGCGCATCAACGTGGTGTCGGTCGGGGTGCTGCTCGCAGGGCTGGCGTTGCTGGCGCCGCCGTGGGGCAGTGTCGGTGCGTCGGTCGCGGCGTCGCTGGCGATTGCCGTCAACGGCGCAGCCGCCACGTGGGCCGCGCGTCGACTGCTTGGGGTGTCGCCGCTGGCGGCGCTGCGGCGCTGGATTCGAGGGCTGATGGCCCGTCAGGCTTAGCGTGAACGGGCCCTGCCGCTGATTACGATCGGGCGGCCTCGGCTTGCACGGCGTCGCGCCATGGTGTCCAGGCAATGCCGAAGGTTTGCTCTGCCAGCCGTGCGTCGAGGCTGATGTCTTGCTGCCACAGACGCGCGAGCGACGGCGGAATCGGCGGCGGCAAGGTTTTCCAGCCGATCTTGCGGCCCGCGATCTCGGCGATCTTGAGCGCCGGGCCCAACAGCTTGGTTTCCAGCTTCAACTGGCGTGCACCAATGCGTTTGACCGGCGTTGCGCGTAATGCCATCGCGTAGGCGATGAAGTATTCGTTCCAACGCGGCGCGTCGGCCATGGCGAGGTTATATGCGCGGCCACCTGCGCTAGGCATGCGCAAGGCGCTCAGCGCTGCGCTCACCACATCGTCGACATGCACGAGATTGCTGTGCGCATCGCCCGCGGCACCGAGGTCGCCAAGACGGCCGGTGCGCAGCAATTGCGCGATGCGTTCCGACCATTGCGGGCTGCCTCCGCCGTAGACACAGCCCGGGCGCAACACTACCACTGACGGCAGGCCAGCGAGCGCCTGCTCAGCCTGCACTTTCGCGATCCCATACGCGCTCTCACCCGCGAGCGCAGCGCCTTCGTCGATCGGCCCCTGCACCGCGCCGTACACGGCCATCGAGCTGAAATACACCACCGGCACGGGCTTGCCGAGTGCGTTCAGCGCATCGCGCAACGCATTGGCATTGGCGACGATCGTCTCCGGCGACCCGGCAACGCAGTTCACCAAGCCGTCGACGTCGGCGAGCGCCGCACCCAGCGAGGCCGGGGAGAGCGCGTCGACAGCGCGCAGGCCGTCACCGGCACGGCGCGATGCGGCGACCGGTTCGGCCCAATCGGAGGCAGCCAGCGCTTGGACGACGTGACGGCCGATAAAGCCGGTGGCACCGGTGACGAGAATGCGGGCTTTCATGGGGCAGGCTCAAGTGAGGTTGGAATGGCTGACGGGAGCCGGAATGGGCAGGGCGGTCACGTTCGCCGCGCGTTTGAGGTGATCGGCAAGACGCAGCGCGAGCGCCACGATGCTCAGCGTTGGGTTCGCCTGGCCGGACGTTGGGAACACCGCGGCGCTCGCGATAAAGACGTTGTCGGCTTCATGCAAGCGGCCATCGGCGTTCACGACGCTGGTCTGCGGGTCGTGGCCCATGCGCGCAGTGCCAATATGGTGGCCGCCGTAGGCGCCGTAGCGCGTCATCTCGGCTTCCACTTCGGCTGGATCGTACGTGAAGCGGCCCACGCCCGTGCGCTCCACTTCCTGCGCGAGGGCTGCCAACGCGCGGGTCACGGTCGCCACGTCTTCGTCGACATAGCGCCAATCGATGTGGATGCGGCGTTGCCCCAAGGCGTCGCGTTCGTTACCCAACGTGATGCGGCTGTCCGGATTGGGGGCCTGCTCCGCGTGGAAGTCGAGACTGAAGCGCAGGTTGGCGGGGCGCACGATCACCGAGGGGAATTTGCGCGCGGCTAGCGTGCGCTTGAGCGTCCAATGCGTCAGGAAGCGCACGGTATTAGGCGCGTCGACGATGACGTTACGGAAGTGCGCCAGCCAATTGGCGAGCGAATTGTCGGGCGAGTCGCCATAGAGACGCTTGGCGTACTCATACGGCACGATGGGGCGCGCGAGATAGAGCGCCGACAAAATGCCGCTGCCGTGGCCCGCATCGGGAATACGCGGGTGATGTAGCCGTGCGATGAAATTGCCCGCTTGCATGGCACGTTGGGACTGCGGACGCAACGCAATGCGTCGGCGGCAGTAAATGCCTTCTTCCGAAACGTCGTAGCCGTGATGCACGGAGGCCGCGCCCGAGAGGTCCATCGTGCCGATGGTCCCGGCGATATGACACATGTAATACCGGCCCACGAGATCGTGGGCATTGCCCAAGCCGCGACCGCTCACACCGGGGCTGTCGAGCAAGAGGCGAGGGACTTCCAGGCCGCCGGTCGCGAGTACGTAGGCGCGTGCCGCCACGGTGAATGTCTTGCCGTCGAGCGTGCGCACTTCGGCCGGGCCGACGAGGCGGGTACTGCCGTCGGCCATCGGCAGCCGGCACAGGTTCGCGTGCTTGATGACGCGAACACGACCTGTGGCCAAGCGTGCACGGTAGCGCGCGCCGAAATCGGTCGGACAACTGAATCTTTCGAGCGTGTTCGTGGTGAACACGTCGCTCTCGAAGCCACCGATCATCGGCGGCGAGGGGGACGCCGGTGGGACGAACGCCTGTTCTGCTGTGTAGGCGAACTCGCCTGCTTCGCATAACGCATTGGCCTGCGCGTACCACGGCATCAAGTCGTCGAGCGTGATGGGCCAGCCGCTATGCGGCATGTAGTCGCGCGCTTCGAAATCGATCGCATCGAGCGGCATGCAGCGCCCGCCCCACAGCGTGGTCGAGCCGCCGAAGGTGCGCACGCGGTAGCTTTCGGTCGGCGGGTGGAGGCGCGTGTCGGCGACGGTGCCTTCGTAGAGTTTTTGCGTGGCAGGTTCGGGGGTGTCACCGCCGCTCTCGAGCAGAATGACGTCGAGTCCGCTCGCCTCAAGGGCCAGCGCGAGGGAGATGCCAGCGGCACCCGCGCCTGCAATGCATATGTCGGCTTGCAGGCGGGTACCGGAAGGAATGTCGTGTGCGTCGAGAATCATCGTCTGCGGCAATTAGCGGTGGGCTAACGGCAATGAGGGAAGGGGCAGGACGGACAGCCGCTGCGATGGTAGCCGATCCACGTCCCCAAGACGATGACTTTCCAAAATCTGCCCCGCACGTGTGGCGAAAAGTGTTACTGACGCGTCAGGCCCGCTGCTACTATCGTGCCTGCCGCGCGAGGGTGGCACGCGTGGGTGATGAACATGAGTGACACGCGGCGGTGGCAAGATAACCCGGCCTTGCCGGACGACAGGAAAACGATACGTCATGACCAGTGACACGGATCTGAACACAGCAGCCGTCACGCGCACGCGCGAAGTCTTTCAACCGAGTATTTCTCTGTTCGGATTAGATATCGCCGCCGTGCCTTTCGATACCGCCGTCGACGTGCTCTCGCAGGCGAGTACACAACGCGACGGACGCGCTCGCATCGTGGTGACACCGAACGTCGATCACATCGTGCGGCTCGACGTGCTGCCGGAATTCAAGCGCCTGTACGCGACGTCCGACTATCTGTTTGCCGACGGGATGCCGATTATCTGGGCAAGCCGGTTGTTCGGCATGCCGCTACCGGGGCGTGTGACGGGCGCCGATTTGCTGCCCGCACTGTGCGATCGCGCACGGGCCTCTGGTGGCAAGGCCGTCTTCGTCGGCGGCCGCCCGGGACAGGAGGCGCAGATCACCGAAGGGCTGAATCGGCGCTTCCCCGGTTTGGACTTCACCCTGATCGTGCCGTCGATGACGTTCGATCCCACTGGCCCTGAAGGGGACGCCGTGGCACAGCGCGTTCGGGATCTGGACGCCGATCTGATCTTTGTTTGCCTCGGCATGCCCAAGCAGGAGCGCTGGGCGATGGCGAATGCGGCCAATATGCCGGGCGGTTTGATGCTGTGTGTGGGCGCGGCCATCGAGTTCGCCACGGGGATGCAGAATCGCGCGCCGAAGTGGATGCAGCGCACCGGCCTCGAGTGGGTCTACCGCATCATGCAGGACCCGGGCCGCATGTGGCGGCGCTATCTCGTCGACGACCGGCGCTTTATCGGCATCTGCTGGCGGCAATGGCGCAGCATGTCGCGCAATGGCCGGTAAGTTGTCACGTCGGGCTAACGCGCTTACAGCGCGTTATGCCCCGTGATCATGACTGGAATTGTTTTCAGCAGAATCTTGATGTCGAGCCACAGCGACCAGTTGGTGATGTAGTAGCGATCGAATTCGACGCGGCGCTGCATCTTGTCAGGCGTGTCGGTCTCGCCGCGCAGACCGTTGATCTGCGCCCATCCCGTAATGCCGGGCTTCACGCTGTGACGCAGCATGTAGCCCGGAATCAACCGGCGATACACCTCGTTGTGCTCCTCCGCATGCGGACGCGGGCCAACCAGACTCATCGCCCCGCCCAGCACGTCGAAGAGTTGTGGCAGTTCATCGAGCGACGTGCGGCGCAATACCTTGCCAATGGGCGTAATGCGGCTGTCGCCCGCATGGGCCTGACGTAATCCTCCCGTCGCGGCTGCTGCGTCATCGATTTCCTGCTCGACACGCATCGAGCGGAATTTACGCACGATGATCGGTTGGCCGCGCTCGCCATAGCGTCGCTGACGGAACAAGATCGGTCCCGGCGAATCGAGGCGCACGGCGATGGCGACGCCGATCATCACTGGCCAGAGCAGCAACAAAATCAACGAGGCCCCGACGATGTCGATGCCGCGTTTGATCATGCGCAAGACGCCCTGCACGGTGATGTCGTGAAGCGCCAGCAGCGGAACCCCTGCGAGGTCTGTGCCGGTCAGCGGCATGTCGCCCGCAAAGCGGAATTCCGGCAGCAGATAGATCGCCGCCGTCGAATCGTACAAGCGGTGGACGATGTCGTCGGTGAGGTCTTTGTTGTCTTGCTGCCCGATGGCGATGAAGACGATCTCGTAGTCGTTGGCCTGGATGTGCGCGGCGGCTTCGGCATAGGGGCCGAGATAGGGCGGCAGCACCTCGTCGTCTTGCGCCACGACCGGCACGTCGTTGTAGTAGCCGGTGACCTGAATGCCGAGAATCGGCGAGCGGCGCAGGCGCAGGTTCAGTTTGCGCGCCTCCGGGCCGAAGCCGAAAAACGCCGCGCGCCGCTGATTGCCGGGCGCATTGTTGATGCTGTGCGCGGCGCCGCGCAGCGCGGCCAGACCGAGCATCTGCAACGGCAGTGCCAGCAGCGCCCACTCGGCGAGCAATTCGCGCACGTCGGCCAGACGGTCGTAAGTCAAAAACAACAGAACGATCATCGTGACGAGCAAGCGGCACCAGCGCATGGCGCCTCGTCCGAGCATCCAGCGCGCATTGCGGGCGCTCGCCACCAGATGAAAACGGGCAAAGACGATGAAGGCAGCGACGCCCAGTGCACTAACGAGTGTCAGGCCGTATGGAGAATAGGGATTCTGTCCGTTGATGAGCAGGACTGCAAAGAGGGCGCCGGCATTAAGCACTGCACTGATGCCGCCGACCACCGCCATGAGAAGGCGATGGTGGTACGTCGTCTGGGTCGACATGACGGAGATTCGAAGGGGTAACGGTAACTGACGGATTCGACAAAGTTCCGGAACGGCGTGCGGCCCTCCGATGGTCGCGCGTATCTTATCAGGCCAAATAGTTTTTGCGTATGGCGGTTCGACCCTTGATCACCACGCCCTTTTTCGATTGACACGCGCCAAAAAGAAAACGCCCGCCGGGCAAAACCGGCGGGCGTTTTCTGTGGCGCGAGACGTGCTTAGTACGGATACACAGTGTCGTTCGCGACGGCAGCACGTTGGCCTTGCTGCACGCGCAGCGGCGGCGCTTGCGTCACCGTGGCGACGCGGCCATCGTCCAGGCGCACCGTGATGCGATACAGCACGTTCGGTTGACCCATGCTGTTTTCGATACGGTTGCCCGCAATGGCGCCAACCACAGCACCACCGATCGTGGTGGCCGTGCGACCGCGACCGCCGCCCATCGTGTTGCCGAGCAAACCGCCGGCTGCGCCGCCCAGCACCGTACCGAGAATGTTCGGGCTGTTGTTCGCGCCGTTCATTTGCTCGATCGATTCAACGCGGCCATACAACGCTCCCTGCGGTGCGCCTTGCGGCGGTTGCTGGTAGCCCTGCTGGTAACCCTGTTGATAGCCCGGCTGCTGGTAACCCGGTTGCTGATATCCCTGTTGGTAACCACCACCGTATTGCGGGCCCGGTGCGACGCAACCGGCGAGCATGACAGCGGCCAATGCCGCGCTGATTCCCGTAAGTGCTTTGATCTTCATTTTCAGTCGTTCCTCGTGAGCGTGAGGTAAATGCGCCGTCACCATCGAGGTCGATGACTTCGCGCACTTTGTGGCACATGTATTGCGACCACGACGCGGAATGTAGGGTTCCGCAGATATTCCTGCTGTAAGAAACGGTAAGCATTTGTTAATGCCGGACCCCCGTCGAACTGGCCGCTGCTGTTGGGTTTCACGCGGGGGCTGCCGTTTCCGAAGCATTCCTCGATCATATTCTCGCTAGATGAGACGTGGGGTCATGCCCTGTAAATGCTTACAGGGCAGGTGGAATCCACTCGTGCGATGGGTTTTGTTTGGTCGATGACGCTGGTAAGTCATGAAAATGCGCTTGCTAGCGCGGGAATCATCTAAACATATAACCAGAAAGCACTTGGATGTGACGGTACCAAGCGGTAACATCGCGACCTTTCGATCCCCCGCTTTCCCGGTTCAGCCTCATGTCTGTCGACGTTTCCTTGTCTCCTGCCGCGTCTGCACGCGCGGCCTCCGCAGCCGCTGCCGCTGCGCGCACTTCAGGCCCGGCGGTCATTCGTTCGGCGGGCGACGTGGCCCAACTCGTCAACGAGGGCGGCGCGCGGGTTTCCAATGCACGCTGGATCGTGGCCATCGCGCTTGGCGGTGTGTTCCTCGACGCCTACGATCTGGGCGCGCTCGCCTTCGGTTTGAAGGACGTGGCCCGCGAATTCAATCTCACGCCTGCCGGGACCGGCATGGTGGCGTCGGCCATCACATTCGGCGCGATCGTCGGGGCGTTCCTCGGTGGGTACTTCACCGATCGCATCGGCCGCTATCGCGTGTTCATGGCCGACATGCTGTGCTTTGTGATTGCCGCCATCGCCTGTGCGTTCGCCCCGAACGAGTATGTGCTCGCGGGCGCGCGCTTCGTGATGGGGCTGGGCGTAGGGATCGATTTGCCGGTGGCGATGGCGTTCCTCGCCGAGTTCTCGAAGCTCAAGGGGCGCGGCAATAAGGCGGCGCGCGTGGCGATGTGGTGTCCAACGTGGTACGCGGCCATTTGCGCTTCGTATTTGCTGGTGCTGCTCTGCTACTCGGTGCTGCCGTCGTCGCATAGCGCGTTGCTGTGGCGCATTATTCTGGGCTTCGGCGCGATTCCGGCGCTGGCGATCATCGCCGTGCGCAGCAAGTACATGAGCGAGTCGCCGGTGTGGGCGGCGAATCAGGGCGATCTGGAAGGAGCCGCGAAGATTCTGAAGCGGTCGTACGGGATCGATGCCGTGGTGGCGGCCGACGCCGAGCGCGTGCAAGCCAAGCGCCCGGCGGCGTGGAGCAACTATGCGGCACTGCTGCGCGGTGTGTATCTGAAGCGCACGACGCTGGCGACCATCATTTCGGTGGCATCGTCGTTCGCCTACAACGCGGTGGCGTTCGGTTTGCCGGTGATCATTGCGAGCTTTCTCGCGCAGTCGATGCTCACGACCATTCTGATGTCGCTGGCGCTCAATCTGCTGTTCGCGTTCACCGGTGGTTTGCTCGGCGTGCGCCTCGTGCCGAAGTTCGGTGCGTGGAAATTGACGGTCGTCGGTTACGCATTCCAACTGACGGCGCTTATCGGTTTGGCGCTGGTCGGCAAGCCCGCTGGCGGGGTGCAGGTGGCGTGGGCGCTGGGCTTCCTCGCACTGTTCCTGCTGGGGCAGGGGTTCGGTCCCGGCGCGCACACAATGACGTATGCGTCGTTGAGCTATCCGACGTCGTTGCGCGGTGTGGGCGTGGGCTTCAACCAGACGCTGATGCGCGCCAGCTCCACCGTGTCGCTGTTCCTGTTCCCGGTGCTCGCGGCGGCGCTGGCGACCAAGGTGTTCTGGGTGATCGCCATCGCGCCGGCCATCGGTCTGCTCGCGCTGCTGGTGCTTCGCTGGGAACCGTCGAATTACGACGTCGATGCGGAAGATTATTGATTTGCTGGGTTAGCTAGGGCGCGGTGTGCGGCTCGCAAGCGCGGCCCCGCCGCCCATGATGTAGTTCTCGAGTTGGTCGATGGTGAATTGCTGCTCGGAGATGATCGCTTTGACCAAGTCGCCGATCGACAGCAGGCCGACCAGCTCGCCGTCTTTCATGACTGGCAGGTGACGAATGCGGTGCTCGGTCATGAGCGACATGCACTCTTCGTTGGTCTGGTCCGGGCTCACGTAGCGTACGGCAGAAGTCATGACGTCGCGCACGGGGGTGTTGACCGAGGTTCGCCCCATGAGCGCGACCTTTCGCGCGTAATCGCGCTCGGTGAAGATGCCGATGATCGTCCGGTCGTCTTCGCTGACGAGCACCGCGCCGATGCGCGCCTCGGCCATCAACGTCAACGCATCGAGTACCGAATCGGTGGGGCGCACTTTGTACACCGTGTCGGCCGACTTGGACTTCAGGATCTGAGCGACTGTTTTCATGGTCATCCTCCTGCGGGCTACGGGTACTTACAGAATAGTTGAGACCGCGTCGCGCGTCATGCTCGCGTTGTCCCGCAGAAACCCGGGTTGTGACTCGACGCAGCCGAGTGCGCGTCAGGTCCGGAATGATGCAATGCGCCACAAATTGACGACAAAAGCCCCCAAAATGGCACAATCCGGGCAACTTTTTCCCACGGGCGACGTATATAGGCGTATCCTTGCGGGATCGGCGAAAATTCGCCGATCATCGCCTGACGATCGCGAAATGCTTTATCGGCGCCGCTGACAGCCTTGTCCTGCGAGCCGAATCACTCGCTGTGCCGATGACGCAGACCGAACGGTCTCCGCCCTCCCGACACGCACTGCTCGTCATTGCGGCACTGCCGCAATGTGCCTTGCTCCTTCGAACCATCGCCGCGTTTCGGTGCGCCGTCATGACAACATGGCCGGTCCACCGGGTAGGCTCCTTTTGGCGTTCGATGTGTGCCCTGCAACCCACAGGGCGCGGCGACGGTATTGGCGAACGAACCTTCAGTAACACCGGTGCTGCGCTCATCGCGAGCGGCACCCTCAAGAGGACACGATATTGGCCAAGGAAGAACTGATCGAATTCAGCGGACACGTCTCGGATGTATTGCCGGACAATCGCTTTCGCGTCACGCTCGAAAACGGCGTGGAAGTGGTGGCATATGCGAGCGGCCGCATGCAGAAGAATCGCATCCGCATTCTCGCGGGTGACCGTGTGACGCTGGAAATGTCGCCCTACGATTTGAGCAAGGGCCGCATCAACTACCGTCACAAGAATTAAGTCAGCGACTTAAGTCTGGCTCCAGCGCGCCAGACGCTGCCCGTCACGGGCATAGCCATGGCGCGCATAGAAGCGATGCGCGGCGACCCGATGGTCGCTGCTCGTCACTTCGAATTTCTCGCATCCTCGCTCGATAAACCACGCATGTGCGGCCGCCATCAGCGCGTGCCCGATGCCCGAGCCTCTCGCTTTCTCCTCCACCACCAGCGCCGTAATGCGCCCCAGCCGCCCCGCCAGATGAAACATGGTGAGCGCGTGCAACCCCATACATCCCACGATATTGCCGAGCTCGTCGATCGCGACGTACGCCGCGTCATCGCCATTCGCGTTCGATAGGGCGATGTTGCGCCGGACAATCTCGATCGAGGTGTCGTAGCCCAATTGCGCCAACAGCGCGACAATGGGTGGCGCGTCGCCATCGACGGCGCGGCGGGTCAGCGGTGCAGCCATCGCCGGTGTCGGGGAGGTCATGTCAGAGTTGTTCGAACCGGTCGAAGCGGCGGCCCGTGTATTCGACTTCGCTCTCGAACTCAGTGACACGTGCGGCGGGCGGGCCGCGCCGCATCCATTCCAGCATCTTGTCGACCTGTTCGGGCGTGCCTTGCACCATGGCGACGATGTCGCCCTCGGGCAGCGCCTGCACCCAGCCGCGCACGCCGATCAAATGTCCTTCGCGCACGGCCGCATGGCGGTATCCCACGCCCTGGATCTTGCCGCGCAGGCGCACGGCAACGGTTTCAAGCGCGGAGGCGGGATGCAATGACTTCATGGCAGCAAAGACGAATACGGAGAATGAGTGGCTTGAATGGCGTTGGACATTCAAGCCTTACCCGGCATGAGCCGGATGCGTGTGATTTCGGACGGCGCGCCGAAACGCTTGGGCGGCCCCCAGTAACCGGTGCCACGGCTCACATACACCGCCAGACGATCCAGCCGGTGCAGCCCGTGAACGAACGGCTGTTGCAGCGGCACGAAATACATCCATGGCCAGAACTGTCCACCATGTGTGTGACCGGAGAGTTGCAAATCGAATCCGGCTTCCGCCGCCGCCGGGGCGCTGCGCGGCTGGTGAGCCAGCAGTACGCGCGGCACGCCATCCGGCGAGCCGGCAGCGGCCGCTTGCGGATCGCTGCGTTTTTCCTCATCGAAATGATGGGCACCAAAATCGGTCACGCCAGCGACCGTCAGCGCTGCGCCTTCGTGATCGAGCACGACGTGCTGATTTTCGAGCACCGTCAGGCCGAGACGGCGGAGCTCTTCCACCCACGCGGGCGCGCCCGAATAGTACTCGTGATTGCCGGTGCACACGTAGGTGCCGTGGCGCGAGGTCAGACGCCCAAGCGGCGCGATATGGTCGCGCAGGGCCGGTACGCTGCCATCGACCAGATCGCCGGTGATGGCGATGAGGTCGGGCTTCAATTCGTTCGCCGCGTCGACGATGGCCTCGATATAGCGGCGGCGAATCGTCGAACTCACGTGAATATCGCTCAACTGCACGATGGTGAACCCTTTGAGTTCAGGCGGCAGATTGGCAATCGGGATATCCACGTCGACCACGCGCGCAAGCCGTCGCGCGTTGTAGAAACCGAGCACGGTCGCGGCGGCCGTCATGATCAGCACGATCACGGCCGAGCGCGTGACGAGTTGGGCGTCGAGCACGGAGAACGCCATCGCGACGCCCAGCACCACATCGCGCAGCAACGTCAGCACGAAGAGCGACGAGAAGACGCCGACCGCCATCATGCCGGTCCAATTCAGCAGTGTGGCCAGCGGCTCCCGCTGAAGCGCCCGGCTCATCAGCCCGAGCGGAATCAAAATGGTCGAGGCCACGAGCCACAGCGCGCCTGCTACTTTCCAGCCGATGGCCACAGGCAGCGGCGTGAGCAGACGCCAGCCGATATACGCGTGCAGCAGCGCAATGATGGCGAGCATCAGCCAGCGCGGGCGTGCGGGCAACGTACGGCGCGACGACTTGCCGTGGCGGTGCGCCGGGCCGTCGGTGGCCTCTGACGGGGCGCGAGACGCTTGTGAAGTTTGCGACATATCGGTGTCTGTAACGAAATAGGGGGAAGACTACGCCGGCGGGGCCGGATACTTCTTTGCGTTCATGACGAGCTTTTCGGTCACGGCGCGGTTCAAATCCACGCCCAGTACCGACGACAAGCGCACGAGATACATGGCGATGTCAGCCAGTTCCTGCTCCACATGCCGGGCCTCGCTCGATGCCATGACGGCCCCGGCTTCAGCCTCGGTATGCCACTGAAAAATCTCGACCAGTTCTGCCACTTCGACGGACAACGCCATCGCAAGGTTCTTCGGCGTGTGATGCCGGTGCCAATCGCGCGCGTCTGCAAACGCGTGCAGGGCGGCTTCCAGCCCCGCAGTATCGATCAGACGGGCTTCCGGGGAGGGCGACGCTTGGCTCATGGGCGGATGAAAAAAATGACGGAATCGTGAATGCGGGAGGCCGCGAGATTTCGATATTGGGGCGCCAGCACGAAGGTCAATGGGGCTGCCGCAGGAATGACGATGGCGCTTGTCATCGTATGCGCGCCAAAAAAGCCGGGAGGCTGGACGCAATATCGGACGCAGCATCGCGCAATATCGGGGTATGGTAGCGCGTCGGCGTCAGCCGTGCCGCGCACGCCCCGCCGTCGAATTTTCACCAACTCTCACATCGTGGACAGCTTGCCTTCCGTGCCCAGCCAACCGACGCCGCACGCCGATCACACCATGCCCCGCCGCGTTCACCGAGTTACGCTCGCCCCATCCGGCTGGCAGTTCGACGCCCCGGACGACATGCCGTTGCTGCTCGCGGCGCAAGCAGCCGGTATCAAACTGCCAAGCCTGTGCCGCAATGGCACCTGCCGCGCGTGCCTGTGCTGCGTGCAGGCGGCGAGCGAGCCCGCGCCTGCGCCAGTGGCCTATCGCATCGAATGGCCGGGCTTGTCGCGCGACGAAAAGGCCGAGGGCTGGCTGTTGCCTTGCTGCGCTTATGCGCGGGCCGATCTCACCATCGACGCGCCCGACGCCGCGCTTTGTTAAACTTGCCGAGTCTGTTGCTCGCTAAGAGCGGCATAACCGTTTTCAGGATCAGGAAAGCCGAATGGCACAGTACGTATTCAGCATGAACCGCGTGGGCAAGATCGTGCCGCCCAAGCGTCACATCCTCAAAGACATCTCCCTGTCGTTCTTCCCCGGCGCCAAGATCGGCGTGCTGGGTCTGAACGGCTCAGGTAAGTCGACCGTGCTCAAGATCATGGCCGGCGTGGACAAAGAGATCGAGGGTGAAGCCATCCCGATGCCGAACCTGAACATCGGTTATCTGCCGCAAGAGCCGCAGCTCGATCCCGAGCAAACGGTGCGCGAATCGATCGAGAGCGGCATGGGCGAAATTTTCGAGGCACGCACCAAGCTCGAAGAGATTTACGCCGCTTACGCCGAACCGGACGCCGACTTCGACGCGCTGGCCGCCGAGCAAGCCAAGTACGAAGCCATTCTCGCGGCAAGCGACGGCAACAACATCGAGCAAACGCTGGAAGTCGCCGCCGACGCGCTGCGTCTGCCCGCATGGGATGCCAAGATCGGCGTGCTCTCGGGCGGTGAAAAGCGCCGCGTCGCGCTCGCCCGTCTGCTGCTCTCCAAGCCGGACATGCTGCTGCTCGACGAGCCGACCAACCACTTGGACGCCGAATCCGTCGACTGGCTCGAACAGTTCCTCACGCGCTTCCCGGGCACCGTGGTGGCCGTAACCCACGATCGCTACTTCCTCGACAACGCCGCGGAGTGGATTCTCGAACTCGACCGCGGTCACGGCATTCCTTGGAAGGGCAACTACAGCTCGTGGCTCGACCAGAAGGAGCAACGCCTGAAGCAGGAAGAGGCGAGCGAGTCGGCCCGCCAGAAGGCGCTGAAGAAGGAACTGGAGTGGGTGCGCCAGAACCCGAAGGGCCGCCAAGCCAAGTCGAAGGCGCGTCTTGCCCGTTTCGACGAGCTGAATAGCCAGGAATACCAAAAGCGCAACGAAACCCAGGAAATCTTCATCCCGGTGGGTGAGCGTCTGGGTAACGAAGTCGTCGAATTCAAGAACGTGTCGAAGGCCTTCGGCGATCGTCTACTGATCGACGACCTGAGCTTCACCGTGCCGCCGGGCGCCATCGTCGGCATCATCGGCCCGAACGGTGCCGGTAAATCGACGTTCTTCAAGATGCTCACCGGCCGTGAGCAGCCGGATAGCGGCGAGATCAAGGTCGGCCCGACGGTCAAGATGGCTTACGTCGACCAGAGCCGCGACGCGCTCGATGGCACGAAGACCGTGTTCGAAGAAATTTCGGGCGGCGCTGACGTGCTGACCGTGGGCAAGTACGAAACGCCGTCGCGTGCCTACATCGGCCGCTTCAACTTCAAGGGTTCAGACCAGCAAAAGCAGGTGGGTTCGCTCTCCGGCGGTGAACGTGGCCGTTTGCACATGGCCAAGACGCTGATTTCCGGCGGCAATGTGTTGCTGCTCGATGAACCGTCGAACGATCTGGACGTCGAAACCCTGCGTGCACTCGAGGACGCGCTGCTCGAGTTCGCTGGCTGCGTGATGGTGATCTCGCACGATCGCTGGTTCCTCGATCGTATTGCCACCCATATTCTGGCTTTCGAAGGCGACTCGCACGTCGAGTTCTTCCCGGGCAACTATCAGGAGTATGAGGCGGACAAGAAGAAACGCCTCGGCGAGGAGGCAGCTAAACCGAAGCGAATCCGCTACAAGCCGATCGCGCGGTAATGCAGGAAAAGGCGCCGCAAGGCGCCTTTTCTGTTTGAACGGACCGATGACGTATTGACGCAAGTATCCGACGTGCCGTGCGCTGCGTCGCACAGCCCGCCCTTTTGACGAATCAGGAGTGTGCAAATGAGCCAGTCAGTGAATCAGTTGAACGGAAAAGTCGCCGTAGTCACGGGAGCTGCCAGTGGTATTGGCAAGGAAATCGCGTTGACGCTGGCCAAAGCGGGCGCCGCGATTGCGATTGCCGACTTGAACCAGCAGGGCGCCGATGCCGTGGCTGAAGAAATCAAAGCGGCAGGCGGGCGCGCGATGGGCGTGGCCATGGACGTGACCAACGAGGAGGCGGTCAATAGCGGCATCGACAAGGTGGCGCAGGCCTTCGGCTCCATCGATATCCTGATCTCCAACGCCGGCATTCAGATCGTCAATCCGATCGAGAACTACGCGTTCTCCGACTGGAAGAAGATGCAGGCAATTCACGTCGACGGCGCGTTCCTCACGACCAAGGCGGCGCTCAAGCACATGTACAAGGACGATCGCGGCGGCATCGTGATCTACATGGGCTCGGTGCACTCGCATGAGGCTTCTCCGCTCAAGTCGGCCTACGTGGCCGCCAAACACGCGCTGTTGGGTCTGGCCCGCGTGCTCGCCAAGGAAGGCGCGAAGCACAACGTGCGCTCGCATGTGATTTGCCCGGGCTTCGTGCGCACGCCGCTCGTCGACAAGCAGATTCCCGAGCAGGCGAAAGAGCTGGGCATCTCGGAAGACGAAGTCATCAAGAAGGTGATGCTCGGCGGCACCGTCGATGGCGTCTTTACGACGGTGGACGACGTCGCACAAACGGCGCTTTTCCTCGCCACGTTCCCGACGGCGGCCTTCACGGGCCAGTCGTTCGTCGTGAGCCACGGCTGGTTTATGCAGTAAGCACTCGGCAGTAAGCACTCGGCAGTTAGCCGGTGATCGGCACGCGCGGATCACCGGCGCATTGCATCACGCGACAGCTTCAGGAGAACGGTCATGACGGCCAACCCGCCCAAGGTACCCAAACGCGCTATCGATCTGCCGCCGTACGAGACGGTTGCGCTTGTTTTGCAGGGCGGCGGCGCGCTCGGGGCGTATCAGGCCGGGGTGTACGCCGGGCTTCACGAGGCGGGCATCGCGCCGAACTGGATCGCAGGAATCTCCATCGGCGCATTGAATACGGCCGTCATTGCGGGCAATCCGCCCGAGAAGCGCGTGGCGCAACTCGAAGCCTTTTGGCGCACGATCTGCGAGCCGGCCGTGTTCCCGCCGCTGCCCGCACCGTTCGAAGCTGCCATTCTCAATGGCCCCGAATCGGGACGCGTCGCCTACAGCGCATGGCAAGCGTGGCGCGCGATGGTTGAAGGGCAAAAGGGCTTCTTCACGCCGCGTTGGCCGCAGCCGTTGCCCACGGCCATGGGCGACCCGGCGCATGCGAGCTATTACGACACCACGGCATTGCGCGGCACGCTGGAGCGCTTCGTGGACTTCGACCGCATCAATTCGCGCGAGACGCGCGTCTCGGTCGGCGCGGTCAACGTGCACACGGGCAATTTCGTCTACTTCGACAACACGCGCGAAGTGCTGCGTCCCGAGCACTTTATGGCGTCGGGGGCGTTGCCGCCGGGTTTTCCGGCTGTCGAAATCGACGGGCAGTATTTCTGGGATGGCGGACTGGTGTCGAACACCCCGCTATCCGAAGTGCTTGGCACGTCGCCGCGTCGTGACACGCTCGCCTTTCAGGTGGATTTGTGGAGCGCCCGCGGGCCGCTGCCCGACAATCTGAACGACGTCGCCGACCGCCAGAAAGACATCCAGTATTCGAGCCGCACGCGCTTTGTCACCGACAACCTGCAACGTGCGCAGCACTACCGCCGCGTACTGCGTGAAGTGCTTGAGCGCGTCCCGGCCGAGGTGCGTGCGCGCGACCCGTGGTGCCACGCCGCGCAGGAAATCGCGTGCAGCAAGCGGTACAACGTCGTGCAACTGATCTACCGCAACAAGGAGTACGAGGGGCACTACAAGGACTACCAGTTCGGCTTGTCCACGATGCTCGATCACTGGACGAGCGGGCTGGACGACATGCGCCGCACGCTCGCGCATCCCGAATGGCTTGCCATGCCCAACGACGCCTCCGGTTTTATTACTCACGACGTCCACCGTCACGAAGTCATCTGACGCGGCGGGCGTCTTTCTACGGATTTGCCACTTGTCCCTGCCTGACCTGTTTGCCCCTTACTCGGCGACCATCGCCGAGGTCCTGACGCATTACGACGGCGGCCACGCGACCGACGATGGCGCGCACGATGTCTCGCATCTGTCGCGTGTCTGGTGTCTTGCCAAGGAGATTGCTGCGAGCGTGCCGGGCGTCGATGAAGAAGCGCTGGCCGTGGCGACCTTGCTTCACGATTGCGTGAGTGTGGAGAAGAACTCGCCCGACCGTGCGCGGGCTTCGACGCTCGCAGCGAACGTCGCGCGAGACCTGCTCACCCGCATGGAATGGCCCGAGGCCCGCATCGAAGTCGTAGCGCACGCCATCGCGGCGCATAGCTTTTCGGCAGGCATCACGCCGATGACGGACGAGGCCAAGATTCTGCGCGATGCCGACCGGCTCGACGCGCTGGGCGCGCTCGGTATCGCGCGTGTGTTTTATGTGGCCGGGCGCTTGGGCAGCCGTCTGTACGACCCGGCCGATCCGTTCGCGCAGCACCGTGAATTGGATGACGCGACCTACGCCATCGATCACTTCGAACGCAAATTGCTGCATCTCACCGACGGATTGAGTACGCCGACGGGGCAGCGCATCGGGCGTGAACGCACCGATGTCATGCGCCGCTTTCTGGCGCAGGTGCGCCGCGAACTGGGCCTGCACTAACGCGGCACCAACGGACAATCACAGGGAGATTCGCCGAGCGCCTACCGTCTCGCGAACTACCCCTGCGGCGTGCCCCCCGACACGCCGCAGGGCCCTGCGTCGAACCCACTTTTACAGCGCGAGCGCCGTCTCCAACCGCAATTTGAGCGGTTGCAGGTCCAGCAGCATGGCCGTGCGCGCGACGCCATCCGATGTCGGCAATTCCACCGCATCACGCATGTCGTTGCGCATCTCGTGTGTAGCGCGCCCCAGCAGCATCGCGGGCACCGGCAACTTGTCGGCTTCGTCCAGCGTCACGATGTTTTCGATGGCGTCCACCAGCAGCCCGAATTTGTCTTTGCCGTGCTCGATCACCAGAATCTTGCGCGCCTGCGTATCGTCTTGCGCGGGCATGCCGTAGAGCGCCCGCAGATCGACGATCGTCACCAATTCGCGCCGAAGATTGAGCATGCCGCGCACAAACGCCGGGGCCCCCGGCGCGGGGATGACGTCAGGCGAGTCGTGAATGATTTCGCGCAACTGATCGAGCCGTACGGCCAGCATGTGCTGCAAGCGGAACGACACGTACGCGTGTCGCGTACCGCGCGAGGACTTGTTCGCACCGAAGCTGGCCGTCGCGCTGCTTTTGCCGAGCGCGGCACCGTCGCCTTCACGGTACAAGTCGCGGTGCCCGCGGGTGAGTTCGAGCACCTGCGCATGCGTAAAGAGCTCGTCGGCATTGAGCAGCACGATGTCGTCGGCATCGTCGCGCGTGATGCAGCCAGCGAAGAGTTGCGCGTGCGACGTGCTGAACGACGGCATCGCCAGCAGCTCGTCGGCGTAGTACGTCACGATGCTGTCCACCGCGTCGACGAGCAGGCCGAAGTGCACGTCTTCCTGTTTCACGATCAGAATGCGGCGCGGGTCGGCGGCGGTGCCCGCCACGTCGGCGTCGGGGCGGCAGGCGTGCAAGCCGAGAAAGTGCGCGAAGTCGATGACAGGCACCACGGTGCCACGCAGGTTGAGCATGCCGACGCAGAACACGCTCGCCAGCGCCGAATTCTGCAACTCTGGAATGCGGATGATTTCGCGAATGGCGCTCATCGGCAGCGCGAGTCGCGAGTGCTCTACGGTGAACGAAACGCATTGCAAGCGCTGGCGTTGCTGGCGGCGCTGGGGCGCGTTCAACGACTGCCGCGCGAGCAACTGCGGCATGTTTTCGATATGGACGAGCGCGCCCGGCGCGAGAATTTGCAGAATGCGGTCGCCCCCATCGAGCTTGATCGCTCCCGAGACCACTGGGGGCGCGGTGTGCCCCGCATCGTATTCGAAGCCGGTGCGTTGCGAAGCCCGCACGCGCAGAATCTCGCCGGTGGTGTCGAACAGCAGTCCCACGCGCACCCCGTCGACGTCGACGATAGCGATCTTCTCGCTCGCATGGGCGAGTCCGGCGACGGCACCTGACTCGGCTCCGGAAGTCATCGCCAGCAACGGCTTCAGATCGACAATCGGAATCAGCGTGCCGCGCAAGTTGAACAGCCCGAGCAGAAACGGGGGCGAGAGCGGCACCGGCGTGATGCGCGACGGGTAGTTCACCACCTCCTGCAACGCGGCGATCGGCAGCGCAAACTCCACGTCGCCTAGATGAAACGAGCCGAAGACTTCGACATCGTCGGCACTCGCTGCGCGCCGAGCGACTGGCGGGCTAGCGAGCGCTGGCGGTGCCACCGACGTCTCACTTGGCGCACTTAGCAGTGCCGTATCGACGAGCGCCGCATCGATTGCCTCCGTGTCGACGGATGGCACGGTGCTCTCGGGTTCGATCGGTGCAGTCTTTGCGACCTGCGTCGATACCACGTGCCCAGTGCCATAGCCATACGCGCTTCGCCCGGCATAGTTCTGAAGCGGCGACATCGTCGGCGGCAGCACGGTCGTACCGGCCAGCGCGTCGCGATGGAGAAACGGAAAACCGGGTGTGCGTGCGTTCATGTTCCACGTCCCACGAGTCGGAGCGCCGGGCGGCGCGGTACCTCGGTGGCACCGTTCGAACCGATCACGCGCACGAAAAAGGCGTGACGGGCGCAATCGACGATGATTTGCCGTCCCACTTCGCCGCCCACTTCCACGTGCACGATCGGAATGCCGGTCTCGGCGATGAGCGCCTGTGCCATCTTGGCGTTAGCCACGCCGATCAGCCCATGCCGGGCGGGCGGCTGGTGCGGCATCATGTTGCCGCCCCCCGCGATGACGGCTTCGATTTCACTGCGCCGCGCACCTTCCGCTTTCATCAGGGCGAGCAGCGACGGGACGGCTTGCGTCACATATTTCGCCCCAATCGCGAGCGTCGGTGCGGGGGCTTCGGGCAACAGACAGTGCGCGAGGCCGTACAAACCACGCGAGCGCCACATCAGTGCGATGCCGACACACGAGCCGAGCGTCGCACGCAGCACATCTTCGCCACGTCCAATACGCACTTCGCCCATCAACACCTGAATGTCATGCGATGACCCCATTCGGCGCTCCCTGATTTCGGTAAATGAGCGGCTGTTCGAACCGGTAGCCGGTCGACAGGCGCGAGAGCGATTCCGACTCGCCCACGATGAGTACGCCTTCGGACGTGAGCGTGTGGCGCACGTTCTCTAGTACCCGCTCCTGATCGGGGGCTTCGAAGTAGATCAGCACGTTGCGCAACATGATCAGATCGAACGCCTCGCGGCGCGCCATGCGCTGATACAGGTTGTGCTCGGCAAACGTGATGTGGGTGCGCAGTTCGGGCACGACCGTGTGTCCGCCCACGCTGGGCCGGAAGTACTTTGCCAGCAGGCCGGGGCGCTGCTGCTTCAGGCCGTCGATGCTGCGGCCGCCGTAGTTGCCCGCCATCGCCACCGCCAGCACTTGGCTCGAGATGTCGGTCGCGTGAATCTGATACTGGAAGTCCGGATGCCGCACGCGGAATTCCTCGCAGATCATCGCCGCCGAATACGCTTCTTCGCCGCTGGAGGCGGCCGCCGACCACATACGGAACGGGCGGCCATGCTTCGCTTCCTGCCAGCGCGGCAAAAAGTGCTGTGCGAAGTAATCCCACACGCGCGGTGTGCGGAAAAACGTGGTCTCGTTGGTCGTGACCAGATTCACGAAGTTACGCACTTCGTCGGGCGTGTTCTCCAGCAGCGCCAGATAGTCGCGATAGCAACGCAATGACAATGTGCGCAGGCGCGGGCGCAACCGGCCTTGCAACATCGTCCATTTCTTTTCGTTCATCGAGATGCCGGTGTGCCGGTGCACGGCGCGCAACAGTGCGAGCTGAGTACTGGGGTCGGCGTCGGCTTCGATTTCCATGTCGGGCTCTCCGGAAGTACGGACGCGTCAGTCGTGACAGATCGAAGGGAACGTCAGTCTGGCTTCAGACCTTGAAGCGCGACACGGTTTGGTCGAGTGCCTCGGCCTCCTGGGTGAGCCCGGACGTGGCTTGCGCGATGGTCTCGCACGCGCCCGCCGACTTCTCGGTCTCTTCGGCCACGTGCTGAATCGCCAAACTCACTTCGCGTGCGGCCACCAGTTGTTCTTCCGCGGCGCACGAGATTTCGGAGATCGCCTGCGTCGTGCGCGACACGCCGCCGACGATCTTCTCGAAGGCATCGCCCGCCAGCTTCGACACTTCGCTGCCTTGTGCCACGCGCTTGGTCGACTCGTTGATGAGCTTCGAGATTTCCTTGGTGGCCTGCGACGAGCGCTCGGCAAGCTTGCGCACTTCGTCTGCCACCACCGAGAAGCCCAGGCCATGCTCACCGGCGCGTGCCGCTTCGATGGCGGCGTTGAACGCCAGCAAGTTGGTTTGACCGGCGATTTCGCCAATCACCTTGACGATTTCGCTGATGTCTTCCGACGACTTATTGATCAATTCCATCGCTTCGACAGAGCGGGCGATGGCACGCGCGCCGGTCTCGGCTTCCTGCTGCGTGGCCTTGGCGAGCTGGTCGGCGCCCTTGGTGTTGTCGGCAATCGAGTTGATCGATGCGGTCAGTTCTTCGATAGACGCGTTCATTTCCTCGACCGTCGCGCCCAGAGCCTGTGCTCCGGTAGCCACAGTGTTGGCACGCTCGGCGATGTCGCGCGAGGCGCCCGAGAACTCGCCAGCGGAATTCACCACCTTGCCGATCACGCCGCGCAGGTCGTCCATCATGTGACGGATGCCTTCGGCTAACTGATCGATCGGGTCGGTGCCGCTCACGGGGATGTCACCGGTCAGATCGCCCGCGGCCGCGCGATTCACGGTGTTCAGCAGGGCGGCAACCTTGCGTTGGTCTTCTTCGGCGCGGCGTTTCACGCTGGCTTCGAGTTCGACCTGTTGCGTAATGTCGGTCGCGAACTTCACCACCTTGTAGGGGCGGCCGTTCATGTCGAGGATCGGGTTGTAGGTCGCCTGAATCCAGACTTCGCGCCCGCCGCGTCCGATCCGCTTGTAGCGGCCCGAATCGAATTCGCCACGATTGAGCTTGGCCCAGAATTCGCGATAGACGTCGGACGCCGCATAGTCGGGCTCGCAAAACATGCGGTGATGCTTGCCCTTGATGTCGTCGAACGAATAGCCCAGCGTCTTGAGGAAGTTGTCGTTGGCCTTGGTGACGGTGCCGTCGAGATTGAACTCGATGACCGCCTGCGCCAGATCCATCGCCCGCACTTTGCTCTCGAACTCCGCCTGGCGGGCGCGCTCGGCAGTGACGTCGGTGGCGAACTTGATCACCTTGTACGGCACGCCGTTGGCATCGAACACCGGGTTATACGAGGCGCGAATCCACACGTCTCGGCCGCCCTTGGCGACGCGCTTGTACTCGCCCGAGTCGAATTCGCCGCGGCCGAGCTTCGCCCAGAAATCGCGATAGGCCTGCGAAGCGGCGTAGTCGGGCTCGCAGAACATGCGATGGTGCTGCCCCTGAATTTCGTCGAGCCGGTAACCGAGCGTCTGCAAGAAATTGTCGTTTGCATGCATGACGCGGCCCTGCAAATCGAACTCGATGACCGCCTGTACGCGGTTGAGTGCGGCGCTGATGGCCTGTAGTTCCTGCTGTTCCATTTGGAATTCAGGCGTGGCGATTTCCATGACCTTCTCCCTGATACGCTTGCCCCGGCGCGTGTCGTGCGGCCGTCACGAAAAGGATTTTTTGCGTCGCCCAGGAGTTGACGCGCACTCCTCTATAGACGCGATTACGACAGTTGGAAAGTCAACTTGAGATTAGTGGCTACCCGCATGTTGTTTTTGCCGCGAAAGGCCAAAACACCCGGAAAGCCGCGCCGAATAAAGATTTAAAGATAAATGAAACAGGCGCGATGTCGACGCTGTTATAGCGTCAATACATTTCAAACGCTCAGATGAATTGGCAATACGAGGGGATTTGCACGCGAACGGTGCAGAAGAAATGACGCTGAGGCGTGTCGGAAAAAAGACCTCCTCCCACGTCAGTCGCGGGAGGAGGCTGACATCAATGCCGCGCTCTTCGGGGCAATTGAGAGTGCGGCATCTAAGACTATGCAAGCCTTGTGCCAGTCGTCGTGGAAATCGCAAACCCGCGTCGTTATTGGGTTTCCGGATAGGTGGGTGTGAGCGGTTGCTGGCGTGTTACGGCGTTGTTCCGCCGCATGTTACGTAACAAAGTGCGACACTTTGCCCGTTTGGCAACCTTCGCTTACACGGCTTACAGACGCGTGATGGGCTTCGGATCAGGCCAAAGATATAAAGGAATCGAACGGACTCGCGCTCCCGCAGGTTCCTTTTCATCTGGAGTCAGATCATGAAGTTGCTCGTTGCTGCATTGCTTGCCGTCACGCTCGCCGGATGCGTCGTGGTTCCGGCTCGGCCGTATTACGGGGGTTATTACGGACACCCGTGCTGCTATCGCTATTGATTTACCTGATGAAATGATTCGGTCAGACCATCGTAATTCTACGTAAGAAAACGCTAAAAACTCGTGTTGCCAAGTGAGGCAATTAAGGTGTAATTGCGGCGGTAAAAAGATGTTTAATGGAGGCGTTGCGAAACGAAATTCAGCACATCGAAATCACACGCGAATATTTAATGAATATTCATCGATCGGTGATTAGGCACGCATGTGGCATGAATTACGTCGGCCTTATGCAGGCATTGCATCGATGACGGCATAGCGCGAAAAACAGTCGAAAAACAAAAAACCCCGCAAGCGCAAACTCGCGGGGTTTTTTGTTGAGGCGCGGCCGATGTAGCTGGCGCTATCAATGGCGATGGCCGTCGTGGCGATAGTCGCGGCGGTCCCAGCCGCGTCGATCCCAGTCTCGATCGTGACGCCAGTGGCCCGGCGGCGGGCCGCGCCAATAGTGCGGACGCGGGCCATAAACCACCGGCGGGGGCGGCGCGACCATCATCGGCGCGGGGGCTGCGTACACGGGGGGAGCGACATAAACCGGGGCAGGGGCCACGATGGCCGGGCCGGGAATGCCGATGTTGACCGAGACATCGGTGCGCGCGAGCGCGCTGCCCGAGACGAGCGCAGCGGCGAGACCCGCCGCTGCGATCCAGTGGTGACGTTGCATCTGTTCTCCTTGTTTGATCTGGTCCGATTCTAAGGAACACCGCCCCGAGGCGGTGCAACCACAGGACTACAGATGTAACAAGGCGTAAGGAAACCTGCGAAATCCCGGCTTAGTGGGCTTAGGGGTTTAGCGCCAGTCGTGATCGCGCGGCGCGAGAAAGCTCGCAGGGCGGCGCCCGCGCCGCTCCGAAGTCGCAAAGTAGGACGGGCGTCGTAACTCTCGGGTGTCGTTCGGCGAGCGCCAATAAGGCGTGCGCGGTGCGCCGAGCAAGTCGCCCGGACGGTGCGCCGAGAGCGGTGGCATCGATGCCGGCCACGCCACCTGACGCCAGCGGGCGCCCACGGGCACGACAAGGACAAGCATCACAAATACCAGCGTCAGCACGGCATACAGGACAACAGGCGAGAAGGCGGTCTCCATATCGAACTCCGGTCGCGAAGGTGTCACACCACGAGGGGACGCGCCTTGGCGCGCAAAGTGTGGCGTTTTTACTATAGTCGATGCGGCTGCGGCTGGCACTCGGTTGTCGTGACGCGGGTTACGCGACTACACTACAGACGCAGTTCCCGCATGCCGTCCTACCGGCACGCGCCGGTGATGTTGGCGAAATTCGTCGATGTGATGGCCGGAAGCAATGCGATGGAGTCCGTGAGGGAGTCCGCGATGAGTCAAGCCGTTCTCGAACCCAGCACTGCCGTCACCTCGTCGGCACCTGTCACGCCTGTCGCCATCGACCACGTTGCCTATCCGAGTTACGACGCGGCTCAAACACACCGTTTCTACGTCGATATCATGGGCTTCACGCTGGCGGGCGCACAGACCGGTATGAGCCGCCTCTGGGGCAAGCCGTACCTGCTGGTGAGCTACCAAATTGCCCCCGGCGAGGCGCTGGCCTTCTTCAATTGCGACGGTCTGGCCCCCGTCTCCCACCCCGATACCCCGGCAACGCAGATTCATCACGTGGCCTTGCGCGTACGCGATCGCGAGGCGCTCGAGCGCTGGAAGTCGCGTCTGAACACGCACGAGGTGCCGTTCGTCGTCGAGCGTCATGGCGACGGCGAGCATTTGTATCTGCTCGATCCGAACGAAGTCATGCTGGAATTGTGTGTCGCGACACCCGAGTCGGCCGCAGGTCAGCCGCAAGGGGCGTTCGATACGCTGCAACGCTGGCTGGACGGGGTGAGGTGAGCGCTTAAGCTTCGGCGTCCTTGCCGAGTCCGGACCAACTGGTGGAAACCTGCGGCGCAAGGCCGAACAGGTCGAGCACGCGTCCGACGGTGTCGTCGACCATGGCGTCGAGCGATTCGGGACGGTTGTAGAACGCGGGCAGCGGCGGGTAGACGATGCCGCCCATCTCCGTGACCGCTGTCATATTGCGCAGATGCGCCAGATTGAACGGCGTTTCGCGCACCATCATGACGAGGCGGCGGCGTTCTTTGAGCGTGACATCGGCGGCGCGGGCAATCAGGTTGTCCGACAGGCCGTGCGCGACGCTCGCCAGCGTTTTCATCGAGCAGGGCGCGATCACCATGCCGGTGGTGGCAAACGAGCCGCTGGCAATGTTGGCGCCGACTTCGCGCACGCTGTGGTACTGGTCGGCGAGCGCCTGCAAGTCGCTGCGCTCCAGCCCCAGTTCGTGACGCAGTGTCAGCCAACCGGCGCTCGAGACGAGCAGATGGGTCTCGACGTTGCCGAGCGCCCGTAGGCGCTCAAGCAGACGCACCCCGTAGACGGCACCCGTCGCGCCAGTGATGGCGACGATCATGCGTGCGGGGCGCGGGGCGCCCGTCGAGACAGTCATCGCAGGGAAATCAGGCGAGTTCGGCGAGAATCTGCTTGAGTTCGCCGCTCTGATACATCTCCATCATGATGTCCGAGCCGCCGACGAATTCGCCGTTGATGTAGAGCTGGGGAATGGTCGGCCAGTTGGCGAATTCCTTCACGCCCTGACGGATTTCTTCGTCTTGCAGCACGTCGACCGTGAACAGGTTGTCCACGCCGCAGGCCTTCAGGATCTGCACGGCGCGGCCCGAGAAGCCGCACATCGGGAATTGCGCATTGCCCTTCATGAAGAGCACGACGGGATGGTCGGTGACGATTTGCTGAATACGTTGCTGGGTAGTCATGGTGGAAAGCCCGTGGGGATGCCGGAAAATCGGCGTGTCCGCCATTTTAGCGGTTTTCCGTTGCGCCCGTTGGTGCGTGCCCTTCTCGTGCTCTGCACCCGCCCACCGCCGACCCTCGCGGACCCCGGTTCAGGCGCGCCGGCCGCCCGTGGTGCGCTCGATCCCGGCCAGATCGCGCTCGGAGAACACGTCGAGAAAACCCGCCGCGCTGCACAGCGCGCGTACGTCGGTCGCTTGATGGTAGCCGTGCTCGCAGAGCAGCCAGCTACCGGGCTTGAGGCGCGACGCGGCCCCCGCGACGATGACCCGCAAGGCGGCCAGACCATCGGCGTGATCGGTCAGGGCGTCGGCGGGCTCGAAGCGCAGGTCGCCCTGCGAGAGGTGTTCGTCGCCCGCGACGATGTAGGGCGGGTTCGAGACGATCATGTCGAACGGGGCAACGTCAGCCGCCAGCGCGCCATACCAGTCGCTTTCCAGAAAACGGACCCGCGAGGCGAGTCCGAGTGACTGGGCGTTGGCCGTGGCCACGGCCAGTGCCTGCGGCGAGCGGTCGAGCGCCGTGAGTTGGGCGTCGGGGCGGCTGTGGGCGATGGCCAGGGCAATCGCGCCACTGCCGGTGCCGAGGTCGAGCACACGCGGTGCCGTACACCCTTCGAGGCGGGCGAGCGCCAGTTCCACCAGTAATTCGGTTTCGGGGCGAGGGATGAGGACCGACGGGCTCACGGCGAGCGTCAGGCCGAAGAATTCCCGGGTGCCGGTGAGGTACGCGATGGGTTCACCCGCGATGCGACGCGCGCGTAGGGCTTGATAGGCGGCCACCGTGGCGGGGGCGAGCGGTTCGCGGTCGCGTGTAATCAACTGCGTGCGCGACCAGCCGAGGACGTGAGCAAGCAAAATGCGCGCTTCCATCGGCGGCAGGCCGGGCTCGCGCAACAGTGTTGCTACCGTGGCGACCGTGGCCCCAACGGTATCGGCACCGTCCGCAGACAGCGTCGCCGGTGCCGCCGGTGAGGATGCGCCTTCCGGCCGTTCCTGCGACATCAGTCGGTCTCGCCCAGCGACGCCAGCAACTCCGCCTGATGCTCGGTCACCAACGCGTTGACCATCTCGTCGAGGTCGCCGTCCATGATGTATTCGAGCTTGTAGAGCGTGAGGTTGATGCGGTGGTCCGTCATCCGCCCTTGCGGGAAGTTGTAAGTGCGAATGCGCTCGGAGCGATCGCCCGAGCCGATCAGGCTCTTGCGCGTGGCCGCTTCCTTGGCCTGCTGCGCCCGCATCTGCGCGTCTTTGATACGGGCGGCGAGCACCTTGAGCGCCTTGTCTTTGTTGCGATGCTGCGAGCGGTCGTCCTGACATTCCACGACGATGCCCGTCGGCAAGTGCGTAATACGCACGGCCGAGTCGGTCTTGTTCACGTGTTGACCGCCCGCGCCTGAGGCGCGGAACGTGTCGATACGGATATCGGCCGGGTTGATTTCAACGTCAGCGACGTCGTCGGCTTCGGGCATCACGGCCACGGTGCAAGCCGACGTGTGAATGCGGCCTTGCGTCTCGGTCGCGGGCACGCGTTGCACGCGATGGCCGCCCGATTCGAACTTCAGACGCGAATAGGCGCCCTGACCGATCAAGCGCACGATCACTTCTTTGTAGCCGCCCAGATCCGACTCGCTGGCCGACATGATTTCCACTTGCCAGCGCTGACGCTCGGCGTAGCGCGTGTACATGCGCAGCAAGTCGCCCGCGAAGAGCGCCGATTCGTCGCCACCCGTGCCCGCGCGAATTTCCAGATAGATGTTGCGCTCGTCGTTGGGGTCGCGCGGCAGCAGCATGCGCTGGAGCGAGCCTTCCATGTCGTCCATGCGTGTGCGGGCGTCCGCAGCTTCCGCTTCGGCAAATTCACGCATTTCCGGATCGGACGCCATCTCCTGCGCCGCCGTCACATCGTTCTGCGCCTGGCGGTACTGCTGATATTGCGCGACAACGGGCGCCAGCTCGGCGTGTTCGCGGGTGAGCTTGCGGTAGTTGTCCAGATCGCGCGTGACGTCGCCCTGGCTCAATAGGCCATCAAGCTCGACCAGACGTTGCGTCAACTGGTCGAGCTTGGCTTGCATGCTCGCTTTCATCTATTTGTCGGAAGATCCCGAGGTGCGGAACAGTTCGGGAATGAGGTGAATGATTTGCTCGCGCGATTCGCCGCGCGCCGTGTTCAGCGCGTGCGTCGGGCCATGCAGGAATTTCTTGGTGAGGGACTGGGACAGGGCTTCGAGCACGGCGGCAGGGTCGTCGCCGCGTGCGAGCATGCGTTGCGCACGCTCGAGTTCGGCCATGCGCATCGCTTCGGCCGTGCCGTGAATGTCGCGAATGACCGGCACGACGCTGCGCGCGTCGAGCCATTGCATAAAGTGCTGCACGCGCGTCTCGATGATCGCCTCGGCCTGCGCGACCGCCGCCTGACGCAGCGCATTGCCTTCGCGCACCACCGCGCCGAGATCGTCCACCGTGTACAGGAAGACGTCGGTGAGGCGGCCCACTTCGGGCTCGATGTCGCGCGGCACGGCCAAGTCGACCATGAACATCGGCTTGTGCTTGCGTGCCTTGATCGCGCGCTCGACCGCACCCAGACCGATCAGCGGCAGCGTACTGGCCGTGCACGAGACGACGATATCGAACTCGTGCAGGCGTTGCGGCAGCTCGGACAGGCGAATGGCGTTGCCACCCAATCGTTCGGCGAGCTTCTCGCCGCGCTCGGCGGTACGGTTCGCGATGTAGAGGGCTTTCGGATTTTGCGCAGCGAAGTGCGTCGCGCACAGGTCGATCATCTCGCCCGCGCCGATGAACAGCACTTTCTGCGTGCTGATGCTCTCGAAAATGCGCTGGGCCAAACGTACCGCCGCAGCGGCCATCGACACCGAATGCGCACCGATCTCGGTCTGGCCGCGGACTTCCTTGGCCACCGCGAACGTGCGCTGGAACAACTGGTTCAGATACGTGCCCAGCGCGCCAGCTTCGGCGGCGGTACGCACGGCATCTTTCAGCTGTCCGAGAATCTGGGTTTCGCCGAGCACCATCGAATCCAGACCGCTCGCGACACGAAACGCGTGGCGCACGGCGTCGGACTGGGGCAGGGCGTAGAGATGGGGGGCGAGATCGCCCGCAGGGATGTTATGGAACTGCGACAGCCAGTGCACGGCCCGCTCGCGGGCGGCGGCGTCGTCGGTGACGCAGTAGATCTCCGTGCGATTGCACGTCGACAGGATGGCGGCCTCGGGGGCGCTCGACCGGTCGTTCCACAGGCTTTTCAGGCCCGCCAGCGCCGGCTCGATTCGCTCGAACGGAAACGCCACCCGTTCGCGCAGCGAGACGGGCGCCGTGTGGTGGTTCAGGCCGAGAGCGAGCAGTTGCATGGTGTGGGGGATCTAATAGCCCCAGATTATAGCGCGTCGACGCGATGCCCGTTTCCGGCGAGCCCACGCCCAACGCACCGGGACGGTGCTTGCCATCATCGCGCAGTGACGCCTTTTTGACAAATAGCGTTCACTTATACCGGGCATAGCGTTGTGCCGTCGGCGGCACAGATTGCTGAAATATTGAGCAATAAATGCCGCCACGTTGCCAGCGACGCGGTCGTCGACAGGCCGGAAATAGGCGATATACTGCGTTCGGGTTCCCGTCCTTGGAGACACGTCATGGGCATTATCGGCACCATCGTCGTCGGTCTGATCGTCGGTCTCATCGCACGCGCCCTGCATCCCGGCCGGGACAGCATGGGCATCATCATGACCATCATCCTCGGCATTGCCGGCGCGCTGCTCGCCAAATATGTCGGACAGTTCCTCCACCTCTACACCGAAGGCCAATCGGCCGGCTGGATCGCCTCGATCATCGGCGCGATCGTGCTGCTGGTGATTTACGGCGCCATCAAGCGCAGCCGCGGCACCGCCTGACGCCCGCGCACCGGGAGCAATCATGAGCATTCTTACTCTCTTGTTGGTCGGGCTGGTCGCTGGCTGGCTCGCCGGACTGGTGGTCGGCGGCGGCTTCGGTCTCATCGGCGACATTATCGTCGGGGTGATCGGGGCGTTTGTCGGCGCATGGCTGCTCGCGAAGCTGGGCATCGCCATCGGACACGGCACGCTCGGTCGCATCATCACGGCCACCATCGGGGCGATCGTGTTGCTCGCGTTGCTGCGTCTGGTGCGACGATAGGCCGCAGCGGTAAGCCTGCCGTTCGCGCCAAAAGCAACACCTTCGGCGCGCTGGAAAGGCAAAAACGGGCAGTGTTTGCTCAGGGGGCGGGTTTGGCTGTGCCAAACCTTCCAAAACCCATCTTCCGCTAGGGTTTTGCCGAGCCGAAACCCCCGTGGCATAAGGCTTTGCAGTCGCTCGGCACTGGCGCGTCGGCACGTCATACGCGTTTTCCCTCGTTCGGCTATGCTTGTCGCCATCAACTGGCCCGAGTCGTCTTGACTACGCGCGCGGTACCCCCGCCACGTTCGATCCCCGTCTTTCGCCGTCCGAAACGCGTCTCGCCCCCACTTCATAAAAACAATGTCTGCTAACCGCAATTCCGTGCGGCCGTTCATCGTGGCATCCGTCATGGCGGCGACCTCTATGGTCGCCA
This sequence comes from Pandoraea pneumonica, assembly GCF_902459645.1. Classification (GTDB taxonomy): domain Bacteria; phylum Pseudomonadota; class Gammaproteobacteria; order Burkholderiales; family Burkholderiaceae; genus Pandoraea; species Pandoraea pneumonica. The sequence continues at coordinate 50,660 of NZ_CABPSK010000007.1, read as the reverse complement.
TCGAAGCCACGATCATTTCCACCGCCATGCCGCAAATCGTCGCCCAACTGGGCGGCTTGAATTTGTATAGCTGGGTCTTCTCCGCCTTCTTGCTCACCCAAACCGCCATGACCGTGGTGTTCGGCAAACTCGCCGATCTATACGGCCGCAAGCCGGTGGTGCTCGTCGGGATCGTGATCTTCTTGCTGGCGTCGCTCGGCGGCGGCCTTGCGTGGTCGATGCCCGCGATGATCGTCTTCCGCTTGTTGCAGGGCGTGGGCGCGGCGTGTATCCAGCCGGTGAGCCTGACCATCATCGCCGACTATTACCCGATCAGCGAGCGCGGCAAGGTGCAGGGCTATCTGGCGAGCGTGTGGGCGATTTCAGCGGTGCTCGGGCCGATGCTCGGCGGCATCATCATCCGCGACCTGTCGTGGGCGTGGATTTTCTGGATCAACATCCCCATCGGTTTGCTGGCCGCGGTCGGCTTCATCGTCTATTTGCACGAAGAGGCACCGCGCCAGAAACCGAGCATCGACTTCCTCGGTGCCGTGTTCTTCACGATTGCCGTGGCGGCGCTGATGATCGCGCTGACCGATGCCAACGCCTTTACCGACACACATGTGTGGGCGGGCGTGCTGGTGTGTGCCGTCGCGTCGATGCTCTTCGTCTGGCAAGAGCGCCGCGCGAAAGACCCGATGATTTCGTTCGCGCTGTGGAGCCGACGCCCGATTGCCGCAGCCAACGCAGCAACGCTGCTCTCGGGCATGGTGCTCATGGGGCTGACGACGTTCTTGCCGATGTACGCGCAGGGTGTGCTCAAGCAGACGCCGGTGGTCGCGGGCATGGCGCTCACGATGATCATGGTGGGCTGGCCGGTCGGCGCGACCGTCGCGGCCAAGACGTTCACGCGCTTCGGCCTACGCCGCGTGCTGGTGCTCGGCAGCCTGCTGATGCCCCTGGGCGGCATTGTGTTTGCATTGCTCGGCCCGAACAGCTCGCCGGTGATGGCCGGTTTTGGCTCGCTGCTGATGGGCTTTTCGATGGGCACGGGCAGCGTCAGTGCGTTGGTGCTGATTCAGGAGCTCGTCGATACGTCGCAGCGCGGTAGTGCGACGGCGTCGAATATCTTCTCGCGGAATCTGGGCAGCACGCTCGGGGCCATGCTTTTCGGTGCGGTGCTCAACTATGGGCTGACGCATTCGAGCGGGTTGGGCACGGTGAGCTCCGACCAGTTGCGTCACGTGCTGGAAGATCGCGGTGTGGCGACGGCGGCCGATCAGGCGATTCGCGCGGTGCTGCAACATTCGCTGCACCTCACGTTCCTGTCGATTCTTGCGATTTCGGTGGGTGTGGTGATTTTGCTGCTGCTCGTGCCGACCAATGCGGTCGACCGCACGCGTGGCGCGAAGCGCGACAAGCCTGAGTTTGTGGCGGGCGGTCACTGATCCACGGATCGCACGCTAGGGCACCACGGAAAAACGGCCGGTTCGGGATGACACCCGACCGGCCGTTTTTTCATTTCCTTATTGAATCAGACTGAATCAAATCAACGCGACGCCTCCGGCACCAGATGCAAGCGCGTTTCCGTTTCGGCCTCGACGGCTGCACGGGTGTACGGCAGCTTGAAGTACTCGCCGTCGAGCCATTTCTGCGCGAGGTCGCGATAGTGCGGGCTGTCCGGATTGCCCGACTCTCCCGGCAGGTTCATGGCGCGCGTGTTGTCCCAGTTGCCCACGTCGACGACGATGCGGAACGACGGCCCGTTGGTCTGCCGGAAGTCGCTCACGCGATACGTCGACTGGTTCGGCGTGAACGCACTGCCGCCCTTGGGCAACGGACCGACGTTGAGCTTCGCACGCATGGCCGGGTCGACGGCATCGGCCAGCGGGTGCGCGTTCAGGTTGGTCTGAAGCCTGCCCCATTGCCATGCGCCCGGGTCGCTGCCTTGCAACTTGACCATCTCGCCCCACGCTTCGCCGAGGCTGGCAAGCAGCACGGCGTCGCGCTTGGCGTTGGCGTTCTCGCCGAAGCGGGCGGCGGGTTGTTCAAGGGCGTCGAGCATCGGGGCCGGATCGGGTGCCCCGAAGCTGTCGGCGGCGGCCTTCGGCAGCACGGCGTTCTTGTATGCACGGCCCAGATGACGGCTGAACCACACCTCTTCGAGCGCGGCCTGTGCGGAGTCTGCGCGCATATTGGCATCCCAGCCCTTGAGCAACTTGAGGGCGGCTGCGGTTTGCGGATCGTCGCTCGAGAGCGGTGCGAGCAGCGCCATCAGACGCCGTGCCGGAATCGACACAATGTCGTTTTGCAAGCGCTCGGAGTCTTCGATGGAGACCTTGTCCTTCGCCTTGAGCACTTCGTCGATGCGCGCATGCCGTGAACCGTTGGTCCATTCGAAGCCGAGCTTGCGTTGATCGTACGGATAGCCGGCGGGCATGTTCATTTCGTTCGACGTCGTGAAGTAGCCGGTCGCCGGGTTGTACGCCGACGGCAATTGGTCGCGTCGCCAGAAGCCCGCCCACTCATAGCGGCCGTCGCCCGGCACGGGCATCAGGCCGTCCCAGTTCGGACGAATCGGTGCCATACCGCTGGGCACCCAGCCGATGTTGCCCGCCGTGTCGGCGTAGACCTGATTCACCGTCGGCGCGCCCCACGTGTCGAGCGCCTTCTGGAACTGCGCGTAGTTCTTCGCGCGCATATAGCGCATGGCATCGAAGTACGGCGACATGCCGGGTTCGAGCCACGCCGTGCGCACGGCGTAAGCGCGGTGCTTGGCCGCGTCGACGTAGATCACCGGGCCATGCCGGGTGAACTTGAGATCGGTCTCCACAGGCGCACCGTCGCGCACGTTGATCGTTTCGTGCGCCGTGCGCATCGACACCCACTTACCGCGATAGCGGTATTGGTCGGGGTTGGCCGGGTTCAGTTCGTAGACGTAGAGGTCTTCCTGATCGATGTTGAAGATCGTGAGGCCGAAGGCGATGGTGCCGTTGTGGCCGATGGCCACGCCCGGAATCGCCGGTTCGCCCGCGCCGATCAGGTTGAGCGTCGGTGTGCTCACTTGCACGATGTAGCGCAGGCTGGGTGCCGCGTAGGCGCGGTGCGGGTCGTTCGCCATGATGGCGCGCCCGGTCGCCGATTTTTGCGGCGAGATCACCCAGTTGTTGCTACCCTCGGCCGATTCGGTCGACACGTCGTACGGCCCGGCTTCGGCCACTTGAATGATGTCGGCGTCGGCGCGTTGCAGCGACTCCTTGGTGATCTTCACGCCTTGCGTGGCCAGATCGAAGACTTTGAGCAGATCGTCGGGCAGGCACGGATCGAGCCCGGCGGGCACTTGCGTTTTCCACGCCGGTTGCAGGCCCACGCGCACGCTGTCGGCGTCGAGCGACGCTTTGCACACCACTTTCGCGCGCGCCACTTCGCTCTTGAGGTTGCGCGTGAGGCCGTGGCTGCGAATCCGCACGATGTCTTCGGCCGTCCACTTGGCGGGCCAGTAGCCGACCGTGCGGAATTCGTACGGCATCTGATCGGGGTGGGCGGCGAGCCAATCGATATAGGCGTTCACGCCTGCCGCGAAGGCTTCAGCGGCTGGTTTGGCATCGGGACCGTAGCGTCGCCATTCGGTCGCCATGTCACCGCGATAGACGAAGCGCCGCGCGGCATCGTCCTGCGCGACGTAAGCCCGGCCAAAGACTTCCGATAGCTGGCCGAGGCCGCGGCGTCGCCACAAGTCGATTTGAAACAAGCGGTCGCGCGCGGCGTTGAAGCCTTGCACGAAGAAGCCGTCGCGCTCGTTGGCCGCGAAGATATGCGGCACACCGTTACGATCGATGAGGATGTCGGCCGGTTGCGAGAGTCCGGCGACGGTGAGCGTTTCGGATGACGGGGCCGCGGGCGTGGCGTTGGCCTCGGCGGCCTGCACAGACGCGCTCCACGTGGCGAAGGCGCACGCGAGTGCGCCGATGGCGTGGATGGCGTATGTGGCATGGGGGCGTTGCATTGTCTTCCTCCTGTCTTCTTTGGGGGTATTGTTCTTGCGAAGTACCCAGCAATCCTATTCAGATATTCAGGAGTTGCAACCCATATTCCGCGAGGTGGAAGAAATCCCTATACTCGATGGGCCTCGGGGTGCTTTCAATCCCGCAAATCTGCCCGGGCTCGCGATCCAATCCGACTGACAACCTCTGTGCCAATGCCCGATCCGCGACCGACGTCCTCGACTTCCATGGCATCTCGCCTGCAACGCTGGCGCGCGTCGCCGCATGCGCGCACGGTGTTCGTGCCGCTGTTGCGGTTCGGCGTCTCGGGGGTGATTGCGACGGCAGTGCACGTGATCGTAGCGATCACGCTCATCGATCGATTTGGCGTGGGTCCGGCGCTGGCGAATGCAGTGGCGTTTTGTGTCGCTAACCCGTGCTCTTATCTGCTCAACACGCTTTGGAGCTTTTCTGCGCGGCCACAGCGCGCGAGCTTGGTGCGCTTTGTGGTGGTGTCGCTTTTCGGGTTATGGCTCACGACGATGACCGCCGGTGCCGTCGAGCGGCTGGGCGGCAATCACTGGCTGGGCATTATGGCTGTCGTACTGATCGTGCCGCCCGCGACGTTTTTATTGCATCGGTTCTGGACGTATCGCGGCGCGTAAGCGTGAGGCTCTCATGGAGATGTCGCGGCGCTCGCGCTCCTAAGCGCGCGGGCAGATGACTGACCTTGCCGCTTGCCTGATAGCGACGGCGCACGAGATAGAGCGGACGACCCTTCGATTCGTAATAAATACGCCCGACGTACTCGCCGATCACGCCAATCCCCACGAGCTGAATGCCGCCGAGGAACAAGATTCCCACGAGCAGCGAGGCATAGCCGGGCACATCGATGCCGTGGATGATCGTACGCAGGGTGATGTAGCTGCCGTAGGCCAATGAGGCGAGTGCGAGCGATATGCCGATGTAAGTCCAGCAGCGCAGCGGCACCGTGCTGAAGCTGGTGATGCCTTCCAATGCGAAATTCCACAACCGCCAGCCGGAGAACTTCGATTGGCCTGCACTGCGGGGCTCGCGCACGTACTCCACGATTTCGGTGTGAAAGCCCACCCAAGCGAACAAGCCCTTCATGAAGCGGCGGCGCTCGGGCAACTGCTTGAGCGCTGTGACGACACGCCGGTCGATGAGCCGGAAGTCACCGACGTTTTCCGGCAGTTTCACTTCGGAGAGCCGGTTGTGCACGCGGTAGTACAAGCCAGCGGCGACACGCTTGGCAACGCTGTCGCTCGCCCGATTGGTGCGCTTGGCGAGCACAACTTCGGCGCCGTTTCGCCAGCGTTCGATCATCACGGGGATGAGCCCGGGCGGGTCTTGCAGATCGGCGTCGATGGGGATGACAGCGTCGCCGATGGCTTCGTCGATCCCGGCACTTAGCGCGGCTTCCTTGCCGAAGTTACGCGTGAAGTCCACCACGCGAATGCGGCCATCGCGTCGGCGCAGGGCGAGCAGTACGTCGAGCGTGTCGTCGGTACTGCCGTCGTTCACGCAGACGATTTCGAAGCGAACGTGCGGCACGCTCTCGAGCACGGGGGCGATGGCGCGATAGAAGGCGTCCAGCGCCGGGGCCTCGTTGTGGCAAGGCACGACCAGTGAGACGAGCGGCGCGCGTGGGGTGTCGGGCGTGTGGCGGGTGTCGGTAGCGCGTGGCATCGGGTCACCTCGTGAACGCATGGGTCGTGCCGGGGGCACGATGGACAGCAGTGTCGACACGCCGATCGAAGACATCGGGCAGATCGGGAACCTGGGCGAGACGGCGTCGGCGCCGCCAGAGCATGCCGAGCGTTGCCAGCGTCACGAACGGCATGATCTGGAAGTGGACGAACAACACGAAGAACAGGCCGAACAGCGGCGTGATCCACAGCGCAACCAGCCACTCGCGCTCGCCGCGCAGCCAGCCGCGCGCCACGCCGTCGCGCACATACCACGCGATCACCAGCGCGAGCATGGCGAGGTCGTAATCGTAGAGATAGGGGCTGATCAGCGTCGTCGCGCAAATTAGCATGGCGGCGCGTAAGGCGAACGGCGTGGGACGTCGCCAGAAATCGATGACCACCGCGACGACGCCGAGTGCGATCACCCCGTGGATGGCGAGCGCCACGAGTTTCGGAGCGCCCATCATGCGCGCGGCAATGAAGAACGTCGGAATTCTGTCGAGTTGAGCGGTGCCGTTGGTGAGGCTTTGCCGCGCGTACTCGTTGGCTTGCCAGAAAGCGACGTAGGCATCGATGCCGAACACCGCAGCGGCCAGTATCGTCATGAAGGCGACGGTGGCGATACATGCGGCGAGCGCGCGCCACTGGCGGGCGCAGAGAAACGCCAGAGGGAAGAGCAGCGCGACATGCGGTTTGACGAAAAGCAGCCCGGCGACAATGCCCGCCCACACCGGGCGCTTGCGAAGCAGCACCAGCGAGAAGCCAGCCATGGCTGTGGTGTAAAGGGCAATCTGACCGGAGAGGATGACGAGCATCACACCGGAAAAACCCAGCGTCGGCAGACGGGCATCCTGCCAGGGAGCGGTACGCCGCAATGCCGCGTAGTACAGAGCAAAGCCGATACCCGCGTAGATGAAGTAGGCCGGAAGAAACGGCAGGAACGCGACGGGCGTGAGGAACACCATCATGACGGGCGGGTAAAGCCACGGCATGTAGCCACCCAATTTCGCTGTCCAAGGCTCTGCGGCCAGTTGCACGCGGGTCATGAGCTCGACGTTGTAAGCATCGAGCGGATGCCCTTCCAGCACGAGATGCGATGCACCCCAGAACGGCAGGAAGTCCAAGCCGAAGGGGCCGATTCTGGGCGGATCGGTGAAGAAATGCAGTTTGCACCAGACGCCCAAGGCGCCGAGCAGGCAAAGTAAGCCCGCGAAAGCGTATAAGCGCACGCGCGCGCGGTCGTCGCTCCAGTGCGGGCGCGAGCGCGTTTCGGCGTCAACCACTGCGGACGGCTTCGATGTCATGCCAAACCCCCCTGGCTGCATGAAGACTGCGATGCTCGACTACGCTGATGTTTTGTTGCTGTTCTTTTCGGTATTACGACGTTGCGGTGCCACGGCGGGGCGCTGGATGCGTTGTCTTCGCCTTCTCGTCGTTCGCGATTTACCGCCTGTCGCACTGATTGTCACGGTGCGCGCGCGACAAGCTCAAGCAGGGCATTCCCGAGATGGCGCGTACGTTGGCGTTGTGCGTTAGCGCTTGGGTTTGCGGTGGATGGCCCGATACCGCTGAATTCGTTCGAACATCGAGACATCGTGCAATGCCGCGCGAAATCGTCAAGGCATGGTCTTATATTAGACGAGACGGTCTCCGAAAGGATCACGCTTGTCGCGTGACTGTGGCAAACCAGCGTTTGAAGTTTTGGCTCGGATGGCCACGTAAAACCTCACGCCAGCGGAACACAGGCGTCACATCAGCCCAATCGCACGCCACCAAAGTGCGTTGATGGGCAATACGGTGACCAGCGAGAGCGCAGCCGTGGCGGCACAAAAGCGGGTGGCGTCTCGGAGTCCGATGCCTGCAAGCGCCATCGCGAGAATGAGCGGCGGTGCTTGATACGGCAACACGATCGTCGAGATGCCGACCGCCTGCGTCAACAACACGGTCTTCACGCCTAGCGGTGCCGCTGCCCCCACTCCTTGAGCTAGTGCTGGGACCAGCGGTGTGAACAGCGCCGGGGCAGCGTTCGACGTGACGGCAAACATAAGCGCAATGGATAACGCGACCAGCACGAGATAGGCGGGGATAGCGGACATTTGCGCGAGGTCGAGGTGCGCGAGTGCCGGGCGCAACGCGTCAGCTAGACCCGCGTGATCGACTGCCGCCGTCAGCCCGATGATGGCGGCAACAAACCACAGCGGCGCGAGTTTCACCTGCTTTAGAAACGCATCCAGATTCACCAGTCGCAACGGGCCGAGGCATAGCAATGCCACGCCGAGTCCTACCCAACCTGCCGAGACGTGGTGCCACGGCTCGGTGAACCAGAGACCCAACATCAGCGCCAATGCGCCGAGCAGGCGGCGCTCTGCCGCACTCATTGCACGCGTTGCATCGCCGCGTGCCTGAGTGGCGGTAAGGTCGGCGGCGCTCAGCCGGTCGGGGAACATCCACATGGCGACGACGACGAGCACCACGCCGCGCACGACGGCCAGCGCAGGGACGAACGCGAGGGCGTATTCGGCGTAGCCGAGGCGAATGCCCAGCACCGTTTCGGCACTCCCGGCCATGACGAGATTTGGCAGGTTTGCGGGCAGGATGGCGCTCGACAATTCGCAACTGGCCAGGGCGGTAGCGAGCAGAAGCCCTGTGCGGCCCGGGCGATCGGCGGCAAAGCCGACGCGGTCGCAGAAACTCAGCACGATCGGCACGAGGATGGCGATGCGTCCGAGCGTGGAGGGCATGACGAGCGACAGCACGAAGGCGATGGCGACAAAGCCCGCGAGAGCGAGTCCGTAGGCGTGTCCGCAGTGGGCGGCCAACTGGCGCGCGACACGCTCACCGAGTCCTGTCACCGCCAGTGCCATGCCGATGACGGCACCGCTGAACACTAGCCAGAACGCCCCCGACGTAAAGCCGGAGAAGACGACATCGGCTCCGAGCGAAGTGCCTGCGGCGAGCAGAAACATCAGCAGCAGCGAGACGAGGAAGTCGGGCAGCCAGCCGGTGGCCCAGTAGCCAAGACAGAGCGTGACGATGACGGCCACGGAGAGCGCATCGCCGCGCAATCCTGCCCCGTATAGCGCGACGCCCAGCGCGGCACTGATGCCAACGACGACGCCGTGACGCCAGCGTCGGCCGGGGGCAAAGGCGTCGGCAGGGATGGCAGGGATGGCGGGGGTGGCGGGGGTGGCCGGGACGGCGGGAGCGGAGGGGGCTGCGACCCCGCTGGCGGCAGGCGGTGGGCTGGCTTGTGACATGGCGGCTCCAGATAATATATAATTTTGCGTGATTATATATAATTTGCCGAGAGCGTCACGGATGAGCCAAGACATGGGATCGAATGCAGCGTCGGGAGCAGGGTCGGATCTGGGGTCGGAAGCGGGGTCCACATCGGCAGCCGGAACGGCCACTGAGCGGGCTTACGAGATGCTGCGTGAGCAGATTGGCCGTGGCGAGTTGAAGCCGGGCGAGGCGTTGCGGCAGGATCATTTAGCGGCAGCGCTGGGGGTGAGTCATGTGCCGGTGCGCGAGGCGCTCACGATGCTGGCGGCAGACGGATTGGCGCTCAGCCGGGTGAATCGCGGCACGGTGGTGGCATCGCTGACCGAGCGTGATGCGATAGAGCTGGCGGATTTCCGTGCGCTGCTGGAAGGGCGGTTGATGGCGCTGGCGATGCCGAATTTGTCGCGCGCAGATCTGGCACGCGCCGAAGCGTCGCTCGATGCGCTGGAGGCGGCGACGGATCTCGCGGACGTTGTGGCGCGCAATGCGGCGTTCCACGCGATGTTGTACGCGAAAGCCGAACGACCCTATTTCCAGCGGGCGGTTGCGACGGCGCGTTTGAATCTCGGCCGGTATTTGTTCCTCTCGTGGCGCACGCAGGGGAATGCGCAGCGCTCGCACGAAGAGCATCGGAAGTTGCTGCGCCTTTGCGCGGTGGGTGACGACGCCGGAGCGGTCGCACTGGTGCAGGCGCACAACCGGGAGACCGGCGAGCGGATTGCGCAAATCATTCGTGAGGGGTGGGACGCGTGAGCGGCATCGGTGATCTCGGCGACAGCGGCGATGGCGGCAACATTAGCGCGAGGGGAAATGCGTTCGCCATCGAAGTCGCAGCGGTGGCAGATTTCCCAGTGCTTGCCCAGATGTATCTGGATCTACGACGGCAGACCATGACATGGGTGCCTCCGGAGCGATTTCAGTACGGCGACTTCGCGGTGCACGCGGAGGGCGAGACGATTCACGTCGCGAGGCGGGGCGATGGTGAAATCCTCGGCTTCGTCTCCGTGTGGCCAGCGGACGATTTCATCCACATGCTCTACGTGCGCGAATCGTCGCAGGGCAAAGGCGCGGGCACAGCGCTACTGCGTGCGCTTCCAGGCTGGCCGACACATCGCTATCGGCTCAAATGTCTGGTGAACAACGCGCGAGCGACGGCGTTTTATTTGCGGCACGGGTTTGTTGTGGTCGGCACCGGGGTGTCGGAAGAGGGGGATTACGACGAGATGGCATCTGAGGCTGACGATACCCACGGCGCGGCGTGAGTGCAGTCTGATAAACCGCTATGTCGGGCAAAACGCTTCCGCTCTGGAAGGCCACGCCCGCCAAGGGCGGCGCGTTGCGAGTTCATATCGCCGTGTCATTATCGGATTAGCACGCACGAATCGCTTCCATACTCCCCAGGACCCCTTGAGACGTATGTCGTTGAGGTCGGACTATAAAAAGTCTATATTCGGTCTTACTTGGGAATTGGAATCATGGAAATGCGCTACTCGACGCAGGTCAAGCCGATCAGCTATCTGAAGGCAAACGCGGCGGAGGTCCTCACGACGCTTGCAAAACAACGCATGCCGCTGATCATTACGCAAAACGGCGAAGCGAAGGCCGTTCTCGTGGACGTGGCTTCTTACGAAGCCACACAGGAAACCCTAGCGCTCCTCAAGCTGCTTGCGCTCGGTAATCAAGACGTTGAGGCAGGTAACGTCAAGCCGGTTGCCGATGTCGTGGCACGTCTTCGTAAAAAGCGAGGGTCGGTGGAATGACGAAAGGGCAGGTCAAATACAAAGTGACCATGACCCCGGGGGCAGAAAGCGACCTTGAAGCGATTTACGACTACATCGGCGAGTTCGACTGCCCGCAAAATGCGGATCACGTGCTCGATCAACTGATGAAAGTCGTGGAAAGTCTCGCGCAATGGCCGGAGCGCGGTAACTATCCCAGAGAATTGGCGTGGCTGGGCATCAAAGAGTTTCGTCAGGTCACCTTCAAACCCTATCGGGTCATCTATCGCATCCTCGACAAGCAAGTGGTGATCTACGTTGTCGCTGACGGGCGACGGGACATGCAGACGGTTCTCGAGAATCGTCTGCTCACCGGCTAACCCAATCACCTCGCAAACGAAAACACCCCGGATCAGCGGCGAACCACTGCTATCCGGGGTGTTTTCTTTGGCAGCGAACGCGTTACCCCGTCCGCCACCACAAATCAACTGTCAGCCGACTCAGACGTTAAACAAGAAATTCATCACGTCGCCGTCGTGCACGACGTATTCCTTGCCTTCGGCGCGCATCTTGCCGGCTTCTTTCGCGCCTTGCTCGCCCTTGAACTGGATGTAGTCGTCGAACGCGATGGTTTGCGCGCGGATGAAGCCACGCTCGAAGTCGGTGTGGATCACGCCGGCCGCTTGCGGTGCCGTGTCGCCCACGTGAATCGTCCACGCGCGCACTTCCTTCACGCCAGCCGTGAAGTACGTCTGCAAGCCCAGCAGCTTGAAACCGGCGCGAATCACGCGGTCCAGGCCCGGCTCGTCCATGCCCATGTCGGCCAGGAACTCGGCCTTGTCGGCGTCGTCCATGTCGCCGATTTCGGCTTCAATCGCAGCGCACACGGCCACGACAGGCGCATTCTCGGCTTCAGCGTACTTGCGCACCGCATCCAGATGCGGATTGTTCTCGAAACCGTCGTCCTTCACGTTCGCCACATACATCGTCGGCTTGGCCGTGATCAGGCAGAACGGCTTGATCAGCGCGAGCTCGTCGTCCGAGAGCTTGATCGAGCGCACCGGGCGCGCTTCGTTGAGCACCGGCACCACCTTCTCGAGCACCGCCACCAGCTTGGCCGCTTCCTTGTCGTTACCCGACTTGGCTGCCTTCGTGTAACGCTGCAACGCCTTCTCGACGGTGCCCAGGTCGGCCAGCGCGAGTTCGGTGTTGATCACTTCGATGTCGGAGATCGGGTTGACCTTGCCGGACACGTGGATGACGTTTTCATCCTCGAAGCAACGCACGACGTGCGTAATCGCATCGGTTTCGCGAATGTTCGCGAGGAACTGGTTGCCCAGCCCTTCACCCTTGGACGCGCCCGCCACCAGACCGGCGATGTCCACGAATTCCACCGTTGCCGGCATGATTCGCTCGGGTTTGACGATCTCGGCGAGCTTGCCCAGACGCGGGTCCGGCACCTCGACCACGCCAACGTTCGGCTCGATCGTACAGAACGGGTAGTTCTCGGCAGCGATGCCCGCCTTGGTCAGCGCATTGAAAAGGGTCGATTTGCCGACATTGGGCAAGCCGACGATGCCGCATTTGAGGCTCATGCTAAATCCTGTTAAATCCGGTGTTGCGTCGCGGAAAGTCCGCTATTGTACCCGCTTCGCCCGCGTTTTCCGCCGAGTCATTGGTCGCGTTATCGGCCGCGCCGTCCAACCGTGCTCAGCTAAGCTGCTTGGCCGAGAACGTGTCGCACTTGCGCACATCCCCGTATTGCAACCCCTCGCGCAGCCAATACACCCGCTGCGCACTCGTGCCGTGCGTGAACGACTCGGGCACCACACGGCCCTGCGACTGCTGCTGCAAACGGTCGTCGCCAATGGCCGCCGCCGCTTTCAAGCCCTGCTCGATATCGCCCGGCTCGAACAACTGCTGCTTCGCCTTCGCCGCATTGTTCGCCCACACGCCCGCAAAACAGTCCGCCTGCAATTCCAGCCGCACCGACAACGCATTGGCCTGCGCTTCGGACAGACGCCGGCGCGCCGCGTCGAACTGGTCGGAGATGCCCAACAGGTTCTGCACGTGATGGCCGACTTCGTGCGCGATCACATACGCTTGCGCGAAATCGCCGCCCGCGCCGAACTTGCGCTGCAATTCGTCGTAAAACTCGAGATCGATGTACACCTGACGGTCGCCCGGGCAGTAAAACGGCCCCATCGCCGTTTGTCCCGTGCCACAGGCGGTCGCCGTCGCGCCGGAGAACACCACCAGCTTGGGCGCGACATATTGGCGATTCAACTGCGTCTGGAAGACGGTGGTCCAAGTCCGCTCGATGTTGCCGAGCACGCGTCGCGTGAAGACGATCTTGGGATCGGTAGCCGGCGCGGTGTTGGCCGGGGCCCGCTGAGAGGGCGAGGGCTGCGACTGCGTCTGTCCCTGCAACATCTGCGAGCCTTCGATAATCACCCGCGGGTCGATGCCGAAGAAATACGAGGCCGCCAGCGCCACCACGATCGTGCCGATGCCGATGGTCGTGCGCCCTCCGAATCCGCCGCCACTGCCCCGGCGATCTTCAACATTTTGGCTTTCTTGTTCGTCGTCGAGACGCATTTGTAATCTCCCTTGTGCAGAAGCACGCGATCTGCGCGGAAGTATAGCGCTGGGCGCCGTGCGCGCGACGCTCGGTCGCAGGCAGGCCCTAGGCACCCGGGCATCGCCCCGGCGGCAGGCGTGCGACAATACGCCATCTCGTTTTCAGAACCAGTCGGCTCGTGCTGTCATGGCGCGGGCGCTGCATTCGCCGCATGGCCCAATCCCAAACTTCGAGCCAAACGCACGACGTGATCGTCGTCGGTGGCGGTCTGATCGGCAAGGCCGCTGCCTTGCTGCTTTCGCAAGCCCGGCTGTCGGTCGCGCTGCTCGCTCAGCCCGCCGCCGCACAGGCCGCGCCGGGCAACGGCGGCGACCCGTGGGACGCCCGCATCTACTCGCTGTCGTCCAGCTCGCAAGCGCTGTTCGAGCGCATGCGTGTCTGGCAAGCCGTCGATCCCGCCCGCGTGAACCCCGTCTACGACATGGAAGTGTTCGGCGACGAACGCGGCAGTCTGCATTTCTCGGCGTATCAGGCCGCCGTGCCCCAGTTGGCATGGATTGCTGAATCCGCCAATCTGGAACGCGCGCTCGACGCCGCGCTGCGTTTCTCCCCGCAAGTGCACTGGGTCGATGCCCGCGCCGACACCCTCGAAGTCGATGCCGAAGCGGCCTCGGTGCGGCTCTCGGACGGCAAGGTGCTGCGCGCGTCGCTTGTGGTCGGTGCCGACGGTTCGCATTCGTGGGTGCGAAGCACAGCGGGCCTCGATGGCTCGGTGCGTCCGTACGAGCAACTCGGTGTGGTGTGCAACTTCCGCGCGGAGCGCTCGCACCGCGATACGGCGTTTCAATGGTTTCACGATGGCGAGATCATTGCGCTGCTGCCGCTGCCGGATCAGCACGTCTCGCTCGTCTGGTCGGCCGCTGACGGTCACGCCAATCAGTTGCTCGCGCTCGATCCCAAAGACCTTGCCGAGCGTATCGGCACCTTCGCGAAAGGTGAACTCGGCCAGCTCACGCCGGTCTCAGCCCGCGCGCAGGGTTTTCCGCTGGTGCTCGCACAGGCCAAACGTCTGATTGCGCAGCGTGTCGCGCTGATCGGCGATGCGGCACACGTCGTGCATCCGCTGGCCGGGCAGGGCATGAACCTCGGCCTGCGCGATGTCGCGGCGCTCGGCGATGCCATTGCGGCGCGCGAATCGTTCCGCGATTGCGGTGACGCCACCGTGCTGCGCCGCTACGAGCGCGCTCGCAAGGAAGACATCGGCAGCATGGCCTTCACGACGGACGGGCTGCACAAGCTGTTCTCGGTGAACAGCCCGCTCGCGAAGTTCGCGCGCAATGCCGGGCTCGACGGCGTGAACATGCTGCCCTTCCTGAAGAAATTCCTGATCGGCCGCGCGCTGGGCTGACGCTTCGGCGGGCTAGCGATCGCTGGCCAGCCCCGCGCCACGCATCCCCACGCACTCTCAAGCACGACACTACTTCTGGAGAAATTCGATGTTGCAACGTTATCGCGCCGCGGCGCTTGCTATCGCAGCGGTTTGCGCCGCCGGTGTCACCACGCTGGCCGTCGCGCAGAACAAGCCGGACGCGACGCTCGACCGCGTGAAAAGCGCCGTGCAGAAGACGCTCGGTGCCGATGCCCCCGTGAAGTCGGTGGCGCGCACGCCGGTGCCGGGGCTCTATGAAGTGGCGGTGGGCGGCGAGATCATCTACGCCGACGAGAAGGCACAGTACGTGATTCTGGGCGGCAATCTGGTCGATACCAAGACGCGTCAAAACCTCACGGAAGCGCGTCAGTCCGAACTGAACAAGGTCGACTTCGCCAAGCTGCCGCTCGATCGCGCCATCAAGTTCGTGAAGGGCAACGGCAGCCGCAAGATCGCCGTCTTCTCCGACCCGAACTGCCCGTACTGCAAGCGTTTCGAAGAGACGCTGAAGTCGAACATCGACAACATCACCGTCTACACCTTCCTGTATCCGGTGCTCGGCCCGGATTCGGACGCCAAGTCGAAGGCCATCTGGTGCTCGACCGACCGCCTCAAGGCCTGGCACGACTGGATGATCGACAAGAAGGCCCCGGCCACGCCCACGGCGAAGTGCGACGACGGTCCGGTCAAGCAGAACGTGGCGCTCGGCCACAGCTATAACGTGACGGGCACGCCGACGATCATTCTGTCCGACGGCCGCCGTCTGCCGGGTGCTGTGCCCGCCGACGAACTGGAAAAGGCACTCGCCACCGTCAAGTAAGCCCTCCTACATAAGAAGCGTCCACCCACGCCACGCACGCCATGAAAGCTACGCCTTCCATTCGGTACGCCATTGTTCCGAAGTCGCCCGCCGCTCACTTGTTCGAAGTGAGCGTCACGGTCTCCAACCCCGCACCCGAAGGCCAGCGTTTTACGCTGCCCGCATGGATTCCGGGGAGCTACATGGTGCGCGAGTTCGCTCGCAACATCGTGACCATCGGTGCGACGTGCCGTGGCCGCAAGGTGGCGCTCGACAAGCTCGACAAGCACACGTGGCAGGCAGCGCCCTGCAAAGGCACGCTGATCGTGACCTACGAAGTCTATGCGTGGGATCTCTCGGTGCGCGCGGCGCATCTGGACGACACGCACGGCTTCTTCAACGGCACCAGCGTGTTTCTGCGTGTGCAAGGACAGGAAACTTCGCCCTGTGAGGTCGACATCCTGCGTCCGCGCGGTGTCGCTTACAAGGCGTGGCGCGTGGCAACGGCGCTCGAACCCGCGCAGGGGACGAACGCGCTCGACTTCGGGCGCTACGTGGCGGCCGATTACGACGAACTCATCGACTCGCCGGTGGAGCTCGGCACGTTTGTGCACGGCACCTTCAAGGCGTGCGGCGTGACGCACGAGGTTGCGATTACCGGCCCCGTGCCGAATCTCGATCTGGATCGTTTGCTGCGCGATATGAAGAAGATCTGCGAATCGCAGATCCGGCTGTTCGAGCCGGGCGCCAGCACGCGCTCGCGTGTGCCCATGCAGCGTTATGTGTTCTTGCTCATGACGGTCGGCGACGGCTACGGTGGGCTGGAGCATCGCGCCTCCACCGCGCTGCTCGCCAGCCGCAACGACTTGCCGGTGCAAGGGCAGGCGAAGATGAGCGACGCGTATCGCGGCTTTCTCGGCTTAGTGAGCCACGAGTACTTCCACACGTGGAACGTCAAGCGCATCAAACCGGCAGCGTTCGCGCCGTACACGCTCGATCAGGAAAACTACACGCGCCTGTTGTGGCTGTTCGAAGGCTTCACGTCGTATTACGACGATCTGATGCTCGTGCGCAGCGGCGTGATCGATGCCCCGGCGTATTACGAACTGGTCGCGAAGACGGTGGCCAACGTACTGCGCGGCAGCGGCCGCCTGAAACAAACCGTGGCTGAGAGCTCGTTCGATGCGTGGACGAAGTATTACCGTCAGGACGAGAACGCACCGAACGCGATCGTGAGCTACTACACGAAAGGTTCGCTGATCGCGCTCGCCCTCGACTTGACCATCCGCACGCAAACGCGCGGCCAGAAGTCGCTCGACGACATCATGCGGGCGCTGTGGCAGCGCTACGGGCGCGATTTCTATCGCGGCTCGCCCATCGGCATTGCCGAAGACGCGGTGCAGCCGTTGTTCGAGGAAGTGTCGGGTGTCGACCTGTCGGAATTCTTCGCGACGGCGATCAACGGCACGCGCGATTTACCGCTCGCGTCGTTGTTGGAGCGTGTCGGTCTGACGTTGGCCCCGGTGACGCCGGAACATGGCCGCCCGTCGCTGGGCGCGAAGACCGCCAAACGCGGCGACGATCTTGCCCTCGCGCAGGTGCTCGACGGCGGGGCGGCGCAAGCGGCGGGGTTGTCGGCGGGCGATACGCTCGTCGCGATCGATGGCCTGCGCGTGACGACGGGCAATCTCGACAAGTTGCTCGAACGCTATCGCGCGGGCGATCAGGTGCGCCTGCATGCGTTCCGTCGCGACGAATTGCGCGAAACCACGCTCACGCTCGACGCGCCTGAAGTGACGCAGTACCGCATTACGGCAACGCGCGATCGCGCTGCCGCGCAACGCCGCGAGAAATGGCTGAATGCGGCGGCCTGACGTGACGATTTACCGCGACAATCTAATGCGGCAATTTAACGCGACGACGTAATGCAGTGGCTAAGCGCGTAATCAGCGCTTAGCCTCGACGGGCGCCGGACCCGGCACAGCCGGGTCGCGGTTCTCTTCGGGGCAGGTCCGCGCGACCGCGAGCATATGTTCGATGAAGACTTGGGTCTTTCTCGGCAGAAAGCGGCGCGAGGGCGTTACCAAATGCACCGGGCTGGCCGGTAGCGACCACTCGGGCAGCACCTTCACCAGACGGCCGGTGCGCAACGCATCTTCGGCCAGAATGTCGGTCAGCGCGGCAATGCCGCTGCCCGCCAGCGCCATCTCCTTGACCATCCCCATGCTGTTGACCTGAATCGCGCCATGCATCGTGATGTCGACGCGTTGGCGGCCCTTATGCAACGTGTCGGTGTTGAAGAGCCGCCGCGCGCCTTGGAGAATCACGTAGCGGTGTCCGGCGAGTTCTTCGGGCACCTCGGGCAGGCCGGTCGCGCTCAGATAGAGCGGACTCGCATAGAGGCTTCGCGTGAGCATCAGCAACGGACGCGCCACGAGCGTGGAATCGGAGAGTTGACCCGCACGAATGGCGACATCGACGCGCTCGGCGATCAAGTCGACCTGCCGTGAACTCAAATCGACATCGACAGTGATCTCGGGATATGCCGCGCAGAACGTGGCGAGCGGCAGCGCCAGCCATTGCGTGGCAAAGTCGGCGGGGGCGGTGATACGCAGGCGTCCGCGCGGCTTGTTGGAGAGTTGCGAGGCGAAGTCGCGTGTCTCTTCGACCTCTTCCAGAATCGGCAAACAACGTTCGTAATACGCTTCGCCCACTTCGGTGAGTTCGAGCCGTCGCGTGGTTTTGTGCAGCAGCCGCGTGCCCAGCCGGGTCTCCAGCCGCGACAGTCGGCGGCTGACCGTGGCCTTCGGCAAATCGAGCCGCTCGCCTGCCCGGGTGATGCTTCCCGAGCGCACGACTTCGGCGAAGATCAGCATGTCGTTCAGATCGTCAATCATCGCAGTGCGCTCCTAGGGGACACCTCGCAGCGCCTTCTGGCGTCGCGTCCATTGTGTGAAATCGCTACCCGGGCCGGGCAAATCTATTGTTCCAAAATGGGAACAAACAATTCGATTTTAGCGGCTTGTTTCATTTTTGTGGGTAACTAGAATTCAACCTAAGCCGACACGCAATTGACGGCATCCCCGGTGAAGGGGGCCTGCGTGGACGGATTTACCGACCCCCAGGCTTAGGAGCCACCGCAATGACCACGATTCTGCAAATCAATTCCGCCGCCCGTTCGCAGGGTGCCAACTCGACCACGCTCGCCAACGAAACCGTGGCGCAACTGGTCGCAAAGAACCCCGGTGCCAACGTGGTCGTACGCGACCTGCTGGCCGATGGCGTGCCGCACTTGGACGAAGCTGTGATCGGCGCGTTCTTCACGCCGGAAGATCAACGCTCGCCCGAGCAGAACGCCATCATCGCGCGCAGCGACGCACTGATTGCCGAAATTCAAGCCGCCGACTACGTCGTGTTCGGCGTGCCGCTGTACAACTTCCAAGTGCCGTCGCAACTGAAGGCTTACTTCGACTGGATCGCCCGCGCTCGCGTGACGTTCCGCTACCGTGAAGACGGTACGGTGGAAGGCCTGATTCAAGGCAAGAAGGTGTTCGTCGCGTTCGCCCGTGGCGGCAACTACAAGGACACCCCGGCCGACAGCCAGACCCCGTACCTGAAGGCGATTCTCGGCTTCCTCGGCATGACCGACGTGAACTTCATCTTCGCCGAAGGTTTGGCACGTGGTCCGGAATCGGCCGCTGCCGGTTTCAAGAACGCCCGCGACGCGATCGCTGCGCTGTAATTGAATGCACCCACCCGGCGCGCTACATCAGCGTGCCGGGTTTCGTGCACTCAGCGTCATTAGCAACAAGTTCTCCCGTACGTGCGGACCCCTGAATGGCTAACTCGAATGCCGTCTCCCTGCGGACTCGTGTGACGAAGCGTCCGGCCGCCCATGCCGGCGCGACGGCCAATCCGCGCGTGCTTCCCGTCTCCCGGCCCGGCCGCTGTGCTGCGGCTGCGGGGGCGGGTGTTTTCGATCAGGTCGACGAGACAGATCCGTTTCTGTCGATCGACGTCTTTCGCCGTCACGGCGCGAGTATTCCCCCGCATCCGCATGCCGGATGTGCCGTGGTGACCTATCTGTTTCCCGAATCGACGACGTCGTTGCGCAGCCGCAATGCGCAAGGCGGCGACGACACGCTCGACCCCGGCGATCTGCTTTGGCTCGAAGCCAATTGCGGCACCGTGCACGACGACGTGCCGTCAGACCTTTGCAAGACCGTGCGCGGTGTACGGCTCGTGGTGAATCGTGCCGGGCGGCATGCGCATGGCGCCCCCGAGCAAACCGTATTGCGCGCCGCCGCGATGCCCCACTGGCAAGCGGGCGCGCTCGACTTGACGCTCGTCTGCGGCGAATGGGATGGACGGCACGTTGCGCCCGGCGATACCGCTGCGAGCGAATGCGTTCCTGACGAGAAACCCACGACGTTGCTGCGCCTCGACTGGCGCGCCGACGATTTGCGCGCGCTCACCATCCCGTGCGATGGCCGCCGTTGGGTGGCGTTGGTCGCGCAGGGTGAGGCGGCGCTGGCCGATCATGCACTGCGTGCCGATGGCGGCGGTGTAGAGGCTTTGCTGTTACCGCCGGGCGAATGGCAGATGGCGGGGCGCGAGGGCGCCAGGCTGCTGCTGGTGGGCGGTGTGCCGCTCGATGAACCGGTGGTGTTTCGCGGCAACTTTGCGGCGCGCGATGAGGGAGACCTCATCAACCTCATGCGGCGCTATCAGCAAGGATCGATGGGAACGCTTTGACCCCGCCGGGTTGATGCCGGGGTGACGTCATATCGCGGCAATACGATGGGCATGAATGCAGAAGGGGGATTCGGTCGTGCGACTGAATCCCCCTTTTTACGCTTGCGTGTCTACGCGATTACGCCATCACTGATGGAAGTTCAGCGTGAGCATGGCACTGCGGCCCGGGGCCCACGTTGCGTAGATCGGGTACGCGCTGGCGTAGTACTTCTTGTCGAAGATGTTCTGCACGTTGAGTTGCAGATCGACGGTGCGCGAGATGCGATACGTTGCCATCGCGTCGAAGCGTGCATAGCCCGGCGTCCATTTGCGCGTGGTGGCGGAGACCGACGCGTAGGTGAGGCTCGAGAGCGTCATGCCTGCGCCGAGCGTGAGCTTCGGCAGCACTTCGTAGTCGGTCCACAGCGTGACGTTGTGCTTGGGCACCATCACCATCGGCAGGCCTGACGCACCCGGTGCACTCGGACCGGCATCCGTCGTGATCGCGTCCAGATACGAGTAG
Source organism: Pandoraea pneumonica (assembly GCF_902459645.1). GTDB lineage: Bacteria > Pseudomonadota > Gammaproteobacteria > Burkholderiales > Burkholderiaceae > Pandoraea > Pandoraea pneumonica. The sequence goes on along the minus strand of NZ_CABPSK010000007.1, from coordinate 29,920 downwards.
CCGCCGAACACGCGCCAGTGCGACGTCAGGTTACCGGCCCAGCCGAGCTCAGCGCCGCGCACGCGCTGGCTGCCTGCATTGATCGTGCCGCCCAGACCGTCGCTGACACGCGCGTTGGTCTTGTCGGTTTGGAACAGGGCGGCGGTAAGCGACAGACGCTGCTCCAGCACATCCCATTTCGCGCCGACTTCGATATTGCGGCTGCGCTCAGGCGCGAGGTTCGAATTGCCCGCCGTGATCTGATCGGTGCCACCGCCAAGACCGCTATTCGCGCCCGGCGGGTTGGCCGACGTGCCGTACGAGGCGTACAGGCTAAGCGTCGGCAGCACCTTGTAGACCACGCCCAACTGGAAGCTGAACAGGTTCGAAATGTTCTTCAGATCGGGGGCGCCCGCTTGCACGGCGTGCACGTCGAAGCGGTCGAAACGCGCCCCGGCGTTGAGCAGCCAGCGCTCGGAGAGCTTCACGCTGTCGAACAAGTAGGCCGATGCGACATCGGTGCGCGTGTTCGTGGCCGCACCGGGGAAGGCCTTATCGCCATTGAGCACCAGACTGCCGGTCCATGGGTTATCCGGATTCCAGCCGCCGATGGTGGTGCAGTTGTAGGCGACCGAGCACGGACCGCCCGAGCGGATGTTGTTACCGGCGCTGTCTTGCACGAGATAGCCTTCGTAGCGGCTTTGCTCGTTGCTGAATTCCATACCCGCCGTGAGCGTGTGCTCGAAGCCGAACAGGGTGGTTTTGCCCGTGAGTTCGGTTTGGTTGGCGATGCTGTTGGTGGCGTACTTGCCGCTCTTGGCCTGCAACGAAATGATGTTCGAGCTGGCCGATTGGAACTGCGGGTTCGTCGCGACGTAGTCGAGCGTCGAGCGGCCGACCATCGTGGTGTTCTTCACTTTCCACGTGTCGTTGATGCGGTGCTCGATCTTGATTTCGCCGGTGTCGGTTTGTCCGCGGCGGTAATCGCGGTTGTTCAGGCCGTAGAACTGGTTGCGCTGGAAGCCGCCGTCGGGCGTGCCGCCTGCCGAGCGGAACGGTGCGCTGAAGTCCGGCATGTCATACGAGTTCAGGTGGTAGTAGCTGAACGTGACGGTGGTCGGGCTGTTCAGACCGAAGGCCACCGACGGGGCGATGCCCCAGCGCTTGCTGTAGACGTTGGTGCGGCCAGCCTGATCGGCGTCGAAGCCCATCGCATTCAGGCGGACGGCGGTCTGATCGTTGATCTGACGGTTCACGTCCAGCGTGAGGCGCTTGTAACTGTCGGTGCCCAAGCCGAGGCTCGCGTTGGTGAAGTCGTCGAGGCGCGGCGTTTTCGTCGTGATGTCGATGCTGCCGCCCACGGCGCCGCGTCCGGCGTAGACCGAGTCCGGGCCCTTGATGACGCTGATGTTCTCGATGGCGAACGTCTCACGGTTTTGCACACCGGAGTCGCGCATACCGTCGACGAAGATCGAGTTGCGCGATTCGAAGCCGCGAATGACCGGACGGTCAGCCGAGGGGTTCGCTGCCGCGTCGCCGCCGAGGAACGTGATGCCGGGCACGGTCTTGAGTGCGTCGGCGAACGTGGTCGCGTTCGTCTGCTTGATCAGTTCTTCGGGAATCACCGTGACCGAGCGCGGCGTGTCGCGCAACGGGGCCACAAACTTGTACGACGGCAAGGTCGTGGTCTGCATGGCCGACGGGAGGGCGCTCTCGCTGACTTGCGTGGTCGGCAGGGCGACGGCCGTGTCCGTACCGGCGGACTGAGCGGGCTGCGCTGGCGTCGTGGCGGTGGCGGGCTGAACGGATTGTGCGGAAGCGGGAAGGGCGAAGGTGCCACCGGCGGCGAGCATGGCGCAGGCGGTCACGAGCAGACGCTGGCGCGTCTGGAAAGCGATAGACATACGTGTGTTCCGGCTGTGGCGTCACCGTCGAGCGCCTGACGGGCCGGGCAACGCACGATTCTTATCATTTGATAATGAGACGAATTCTCATTACGGCCGGAAGTTTAATATGTTCAGGAAAGCGTGTAAACGATTGAAATGATCTATGGGGTCGTATATTTCGGTAGATAAAACAGCGACGGTAATTTGCCGTCGTGTTATCGCCCGCTTGATCCCGCTTGATAGCTATGACGATCAAAAAGGCCGAGGCGCCTCAGAAATGATCGCCAAAGCTAGCATTTGATCGATCAATCCGGCACGCGCCAGTCGATCGGGGTCTTGCCGTGCTGCTCGAGGAAGGCGTTGGCGGCGCTGAAGTGGCCGCAGCCGAGAAAGCCGCGATGGGCCGAGAGGGGCGAGGGGTGCGGGGCTTCGAGCAGCAAGTGGCCGTGGCCCGAAAGCAGCGGGGCTTTCGCCTGCGCATGACTGCCCCAGAGCAGAAACACCAACGGTCCCTGTTGGGCCGCGAGGCCACCGAGCAGGGTGTCCGTGCACGCTTGCCAGCCGCCCTTCTTGAACGGTTTTGCATGGCTCGCCGCATTGCCCGCTTCCACCGTGAGCGTCGTGTTCAGCAGCAACACCCCTTGCTTCGCCCACGCATCGAGATTGCCGTGCGAGGGCGGCGACACACCCAGATCGCGTTCGATCTCTTTGTAGATGTTGCGCAGCGACGGCGGCACGCGCACCCCACGCTGCACCGAGAACGCCATGCCGTGCGCTTGCGCGATGCCATGATCGTCGCCGTGATACGGGTCTTGCCCGAGGATCACGACTTTGACGTCTTGCGGCGAGGTCATTCGCAGCGCATGAAAAATATCGGCCGGATAGACCGTCTTCCCTGCGGACACTTCGGCGTCGACGTATCGGCACAACGGGCCGTAAGCGTCGCTCGCCACAAACGGTGCCGTCAGCGCTTTCCACGCGGTGGGAAGCGCATCGAATTGATCTTCGACACGGCCCTGCAACGGACCCGCGACGCGCGGTTCACCCGCATCGCCAGACGTGGCGGTGGCCGCTGTTTCAACCGGTGCATCGGCGGTGTCTGCGGCCGGTTCGTCGAACAAGGAGCGCTGATGGGCGTCGTTGGATTTCGCTCGTGCGCGTGATGTCATGCGAGGCGTCTTTGAAAGGCGTGGATTCGAAGGGCGGTGAATAGCTGACGTTCAGCCGCCAAGCACTTTTTGGCGCAGGCGATAGCCGCGCTGCGCTTTGCTCACATCGTCGCTGTGCAACTCGGGCAGCACTTGCCGCAAATCTTGCGACAGCGCGAAGAGCATGCGCTCGCCCTGACCCTCGCGATCGTCGTCGGGCGCATCGAGCAACTCCAGCTCGACTTCGAGCAGCGGTTCCGTATGACGCTGACCGCCTGAGACAACGGCGACTTCACCACGGTCGAAGGCAATCTCCACTGCCGTGCCATCCCCCGCGATATAGCGCCACAGCCGCCGGACGAAGTTCGTTTCGAACTGCGCGACGACGCTGTCGCCTTCGTCGCGCAACATGGCCGCCGTGGCAGGCACGTCGCATGCCGCGATCAGCGCGTCGAGTTCAAGGGCTTCGCCCTTGACCGGCTGTTCCCACTCGTGGCGCACATGCAGTCCATCGCGCGCTTCACCGACCGACTTCAACGTTTGCAGCCACTGCCCCGGATGTCCGTCGCGCGCGACATAGCGCAGGCGCAATGCCGCTTTGGCACGCGAGAGCGCAAGCGAGGGCGTATCGAAATACCGGTTCACGAGATGGCGTTCGCCGCGGGCCTCGGCACCGGGCAGGTGATCGAGATGCGCGATGAGCGCGTCGGCGCGTGCGGTGGGGAGGTCGCCCGGCAGGGCAAGTTTGAGTTCGCGTTCGATGGCCATCGTGCCGTTCCCGTTCAGCGCGGCATGTCGAACAGCGTGGCGAGCGCCTCGCCCGGCTCGGGCGCGCGCATGAAGGCTTCGCCGACGAGAAAGGCATTGACGTTGGCCGCGCGCATGCGCGTTACGTCGTCGCGCGACAGGATCCCCGACTCGGTGACCACCAGACGATCTTGCGGAATGTGCTTGAGCAGGCCCAGCGTCGTGTCCAGCGTCACTTCGAAGTTGTGCAAATTGCGATTGTTGATGCCCAGCAGCGGCGTGCTCAACTCAAGGCCCGCATCGAGCTCGCGGCCGTTGTGCACTTCCACCAGCACCGCCATGCCCAGCTCGTGCGCCTGCGCTTCCAGATCGCGCATATGCGCCAGCTCCAACGCGGCGGCGATCAGCAAAATGCAGTCGGCCCCCATCTCGCGCGCTTCATACACCTGATAGGCGTCGATCATGAAGTCTTTGCGCAGCACCGGCAGATCGCACGCCGCACGCGCCGCCTTCAAGTATTCGGGCTTGCCTTGGAAGAACTGTTCGTCGGTGAGCACCGACAGGCACGCGGCGCCGCCTTGTTGATACGACTCGGCAATGGCCGGGGGCACGAAATTCTCGCGAATCACGCCCTTCGACGGGCTGGCCTTCTTGATCTCGGCGATCACGCCGGACAGGCCGCCATCGATCTTCGTGCGCAGCGAGCCCACGAAGTCGCGCGTGCCCAATTCGCTGTCGCCCACAGTCGCTTCCGCATCGCGGCGCAGGCTAATCAGGTCGCGGGCGCGCTTGGCGGCGGCAACTTCTTCGGCCTTCACGGCCAGAATTTTGTCGAGAACGGTAGACATAGCGATCGGTATTTCAGGCTTGAATAGTGGGTCTGACATCGGTGTGGTCAATCGGCGATGTCAGACCGTCAATTTACGCTTTGAATCGTTGCGTGAACTGCACGAACTCGTCGAGTTTCGCGCGTGCTGCGCCGCTCGTGATGGATTCGCGCGCCATCTGGATGCCATCGCCGATGCTCGCCGCGCGATTGGCCGCGTAGAGCGCCGTACCCGCGTTGAGCGCCACGATTTCGCGCGCGGTGCCCGGGGTGTCGTCGAGGGCTTCGATCAGCATGGCTTTCGATTCCTCGGCGCTACCGACTTTCAGGCTGCGGTTGCTCACCATTTGCAAGCCGAAGTCTTCCGGATGAATTTCGTATTCCGTGACCTTGCCGTCCTTGAGCTCGCCCACGAGCGTGGAGGCGCCCAGCGACACTTCGTCCATGCCGTCTTTGCCGTAGACGACGAGCACGTGCTCCGCGCCCAGACGCTGCATCACGCGCACCTGAATACCGACCAGGTCAGGGTGGAACACCCCCATCAGCTGGTTCGGTGCACCGGCGGGATTGGTCAGCGGGCCAAGAATGTTGAAGATCGTGCGCACGCCCATTTCCTTGCGCACGGCCGCGACGTTCTTCATGGCGGGGTGATGATTCGGCGCGAACATGAAGCCGATGCCGACTTCTCGCAGGCACTCGGCCACTTGCTCGGGCGAGAGCATGATGTTCACGCCCAGCGCTTCGAGCACGTCGGCGCTGCCCGACTTCGAGCTCACGCCGCGATTGCCGTGCTTGGCGACTTTCGCGCCAGCGCCCGCCGCGACGAACATCGATGCGGTGGAAATATTGAACGTGTGCGAAACATCGCCGCCGGTGCCCACGATATCGACGAAGTGCTCGTCGGCGGGCGCATCGACATGATTGGCAAACTCGCGCATCACCTGTGCCGCTGCGGCGATTTCACCGATGGTTTCCTTCTTCACGCGCAGTCCGGTGATGATGGCTGCCGACATGACCGGTGAAATCTCGCCCTTCATGATGAGACGCATCAAGTGCAGCATCTCGTCGTGGAAGATTTCGCGGTGTTCGATGGTGCGTTGCAGGGCTTCTTGCGGGGTAATCATAGAAAACTTCTCTCCTCTGCCGAGTCTTTTATTAGGCCGCTTGCACCGCGCGCGGGGCGGCTTGCAGGAAATTACGCAGCACGGCATGGCCGTGTTCCGAGAGTATCGACTCCGGGTGGAACTGCACGCCTTCGACGTCGAGCGTCTTGTGACGCACGCCCATGATTTCGCCGTCGTCGGTCCACGCGGTCACTTCGAGGCAGTCGGGCAGCGAGTCGCGCTCGATGGCCAGCGAGTGATAGCGGGTGACGGTAAAGCGCTTGGGCAGGCCGGCAAACACGCCTTGTTGCGTGGTTTCGATCTCGCTCACCTTGCCGTGCATGATTTGCTGAGCGCGCACGACCTTGCCGCCGAAGGCTTCGCCAATGGCCTGATGGCCGAGGCAGACGCCGAGAATCGGAATTTCGCCAGCGAAGCGCTTGAGCACGTCGAGCGTGATGCCGGCGTTGGCCGGGCAGCTCGGGCCGGGCGAGAGGCAGATGCGGTCGGGGGAGAGTTGGTGAATCGCGTCGAGCGTGATTTCGTCGTTGCGGAAGACGCGCACGTCTTCGCCCAATTCACCGAAGTACTGGACGATGTTGTAGGTAAACGAGTCGTAGTTGTCGATCATCAGCAGCATGATGGTCCCTGTTCGTCTGGTGACAATGGAATGTCGAACGCATGAGATTTGCGAATTTCCCCTGAGCGTGCCCCCACATTGACTTCGCGTTCCGCGGGGGAGGGCGCTATGGGGATGAGATAGACGTGGCGGGTTACCGCCACCAGCGCAGGGCAGCGGTCAGGGGCGACCAGAGGAGGGAGGAAGACAGAAACGACTTCATAGTGACGGCGATTGTAGCAGCAACCGCCGCCGCTCGTGGGCGGCGTGTCGCAAAAAGCGGTCAAACGGCGATTTTCTCGCGCGATCGAGTCATTTCTCGCAAGAATGTGCGCGCGTCAGTGCCCGTCGTTCGACGATTCTGCCCCGCCCACTGGGCTTCACGGCACTTTCTTCGCTTTTCGCGGGCCCGCGGGTTGGGTGGTGGCAGCGGCACTTTTCTTGGCGGCCACGGTGCGCTTGCGCGGCGCAACGCTGGGTGCCCCAGGCGACGCGGCTTTCCGGCTGGCGGCAGTCCGAGGCGTGCGGGGTGTCCGGGGGGGATCAGTCTTTGTCGGCACTTCCTGCTTCTCTTCCTGCTTGGCAGCCGCGTCTTCAAAGAGTGCCAGCACGCGTTTCAGATCGCTCTCTTCGCTGTCGTCGATCGGCACCGCGAAGCTCAAGTCCTTGACCGCCTTGGCCACCAGGCGGATTTGATCGGGCGACGCATGCGCAAGCATGCCCGGGATAGCGTTCATGGCCGCATCCGGCGCCATGCGCAGCAGGCCCGCCTGACGGCGGATCAACGCACGAAAGTCTTCGATGGACATGTCGCTTTCCCGGCGGGGCAACGAGCGCGCCAGATTGAACTGGCGCTCGTCCGCTTCGCCATGCAGGCGATGCACCCACAGCAGCGCACGAATCCCAGCCTCGAGCGCGCCGCCCTGATGCAACTCATGTTGACGATGCGCGAGCGCCTCTTTCACGAAAGCGATGTGCTCCGGCGAAGTGCCCGGATGCACACGCACTGCCGCGCCGTCGCTGCCGTGTAACCCGGCAAGCGCCTGCACCCACGGCTGGCCGTAGATCAGTTCGAACGCCTTTTCGTAGCCGTCGTCGCGTATGTCGCGATAGAAGTTGAGCGACTGCTCGATAGCCGTCGACACGGCCGTCTGAATCGCCAGGAAGGGGTTGTCCGCCGACACCGGCTGCCGTGTTTCACGAATACGCTCGGCCTTCTCGGCAAAGGGTGCGGCAAACGGATTACGGTCCGACCACATCTCGTAGCTCACTCGCAGCGGGTGCAGCAGGCGTAGCCAGTACGCCGAATTAGGTGTGACCATCGCGCGAACCCACGGCTGCACAAGGCTGCGATACAACCCGAGATTGATATCGGAGAGGTGGGCTACGGCCGCAAAGCGCCGGTCGCTTTCCGGGTCGGGCTGCACGATGGCGCGCACGTCGTCGATGCTACGGCGCTGAATCGACATCACGTAGTCGCCATCGATCAATTCGCGGTGTGGCGTGTCGGCCGTTTTGTCGGCGATCTGCGCCTGATAAATGCCCGCAGGCAACACGTCGATCAGATCGATGTTGTTGACGAACTTGCGATGCTCCTTACGCCCCGTGCTGCTCGACACGAAGATGCCCAAGTGCCCGATGCTGTCGTGCGTGGCGTACACGATGGTCTGATCGTGGCTGAACACTTCGGCATCGTCGCGGTACATGTCGGTGATGAAGCCGAGCGCCTGCGGCGGTGGCGTGATGTTGTCGCCATACGAGCAGAACACCACGATCGGCGAGCGAATATTGCGCAGGTCGAGCCGGATGCCGTCGCTAGTAATCAGTTCCGCACTCGTGAGGCGGTTGCCGACGAACAAGTTGTCGACGATGTACTGCATCTCCACTGCATTGAGAAACACATGGCCGCCCCAGTATTTCTCGAAGCCGAGATAGCGCGGTGCCTCGGTGTCGACGTTGGCGTAGAGGTGGTATTTCTTGCGCCAGAGCGTGTTGGCCGGATCGAGGTTCTCGAAGTTCTGCACGAGCCAGGCGCCGTCGAAGCGCCCGTCGCCCAGATCGCTCGTGAGTGCGGTGAGCCAACTACCGCCCAGCAGTCCGCCGGAATACCGCATCGGGTTGCGCCCGCGCCAGCCTGCCCAGTACGACAGCGGGGCACCGGCCACGATAATCGGGCCGAACAACTCCGGGCGCATGGCCGCCGTCATCAGCACTTGCCAGCCCGCCTGACAGTTGCCAATCACGGCCGGTTTTCCCGCACTCTCGGGGTGCATCGAGATGACTTTCTCGAGAAATGCCGCTTCCGCGTGCATCACGTCTTCCACCGTCTGCCCCGGCACCGGGTCGGGCAGAAAACCGACGAAATAGCACGGATGACCCGCGCGCAGGGCGGCACCGATCTCGCTATCGGGCTTGAAGCCGCCAATGCCCGGCCCGTGACCCGCGCGCGGATCGACCACGACGAACGGCCGGGCATTGGGCAGGCTGGGGGTGTCGTCCGGCGGCGTGATGCGCATCAAGCAGTAATTGCACGGACGCGGCAAATCGTGACCGTCCAGAATGACTTCCGCCGGGAAGTCGAGCACGTTCGGTGCCGATTCCGCAAGGTGTCCCTGATACTGATTGCCGCGCTGGCGCATCACGTCGGCAAACAACACGCTGCGCTGCCACGCGTCGACCGCGTATTCGGCGGCGGCGGCCATCCACGGCATGTTGGCCATCCACGGCATGTTGGCCAGCCATGGATTGACGGCGAGCCAAGGGGCATCGGCAGGCGTCGATGCGCTGGCGCGGGACGTTTGGCGTTGGAGTGCGGCGGACGACTTGGCGGGCATGGCAATGACCTCACAAATCCGGCATGACAGGGTAGGCCGACGCGGCGCGAGCGCAGTTGGCTCGCGCCATGTGCATCAAATTCAGCGCGTCAGGCCATCGAACTGAGCGTGCGGCGAAACCGCCGCAGCGAGAAGGCGAAGAACACGGCACCGATCACCGCCAGTGCCACGAACTGCACCCACACGACGCCGATTCCGGCGCCACGGAACAAAATGGCCTGCCCCAGCTCGACGAAGTGCGTCGTCGGCGCGGCCAGCATGATGTCCTGCACCACCTTCGGCATGCTCTCGCGCGGCGTGTTCCCGCCCGAGAGCATTTGCAGCGGCAGCAGCACCAGAATCAACAACATGCCGAACTGCGGCATCGAGCGGGCCAGCGTCGCCAAAAAGATACCCATCGACGTGGTCGCAAAGAGGTGCAGCGTCGCGCCCAGCAGGAACAGAGCCACCGATCCGCCGATCGGCACATGCAAGGCACCGCTCACAATCAGCCAAAGCGACATCGCCGCGGCGATCAGCACCACCATGCCCATCGACCAGACTTTCGCCAGCATGATCTCGGTCGGTGTCACCGGCATGACGAGCAAATGCTCGATGGTGCCGTGTTCGCGCTCCCGAATCAGGGCCGCGCCCGTGAGAATGATCGACAGCATGGTGATGTTGTTGATGATCTGCATGAGCGCGCCAAACCACGCACGCTCCAGCGTCGGGTTGAAGCGCACGCGCAGCGCCAGTTCCACCGGTAACTCGACATTCGATCGGTATCGCTGAACGAACTCGCGCACCTCGGCCGACACAATCTGCTGCACGTAGCCGCTGCCCGAGAACGCCTGACTCATGCGCGTGGCGTCCACGTTCAACTGCACTTCCGCATGGCGGCCCGCGAGCACGTCGGCCTGAAAATTCGGCGGAATATTCAGCGCGAAGGTGTACGCGCCTTCGTCCATGCCTCGGTCCACTGCGTCAGCAGTAATCATGCGCGGCTGCGTGAACTGCGGCGGATAGAACGCCGAGACGATGCGTGCGGAGAGTGGCGAAGCGTCTTCGTCGACGATGGCGATCGGTGCCAGATGCAGCGTGTCGGGCTGCGCGGTCGCCGACGAATACACCGACGCCGTGAACGTGTAGATGATCAGCACGAGCATCATCGGGTCGCGCACCAGACTCCATAGCTCTTTCACGCCAAGGCGGAAGATGTTGGCCAGATGCCGCCGCCAAGCGTGCGAGCGTTGCGGCTTTTCGGCCTTCGCAGGCACGTTGGCGTGCGCGGGAGGCGGCGATGGGGGTGTCGGGGAGCTCGCCATCATTTGTCCTGTTTCTTGAGCAGCAGGATCGTGGCGCCCAGAATCACGGGCACGGCGACGAGCATCGGCCAGAAGGCATTGCCCAGATCGGCAAAGCCTAACGCCTTGTTGAAGACGCCCCGGCTGATGATCAGCATGTAGGTCGCCGGGTAAATCTCGCCGATAAACCGGCCCGAGCCTTCCATCGACGGCACCGGCGTGAGCATGCCGGAGAACTGAATCGCCGGGATCATCGTGCCGATCATCGTGAAGAACAGGGCCGCAATCTGGCTGCGGGTGAAAGTGGACGCGAGCAGGCCGATGCCGGTGGCGACCACGTTGAAGATGAAGACGGCGCTAATCAGCGTGAGGAAGCTACCCTTGATCGGCACGCCGAACAGCGTCACGGCAATGAGCGCCATGAGCAGGAAGTTCAGCATGGCGAGCGCCACGTACGGAATCTGTTTGCCGATAAGAAATTCCGTGCGCGTGACCGGGGTGACGTACAGGTTCAGGATCGAGCCGAGCTCCTTCTCGCGCACCACCGACAGCGCCGTGAGCATTGCGGGCAGCATCAGCAGCAACAGCGGAATCACGGCGGGCACCATCGCGGGCAGGCTCTTTACGTCGGGGTTGTAGCGATAGCGCGTTTCGATGTCGAGCGACGATGTCGAGCGCACGCCCAAGCGGCGTAACGATTGATCCGCCAGCCAGTTCTGATGCATGCCCTGCACATAGCCTTGCACGGTCTCGGCACGCATCGGCATCGCCCCGTCGATCCACGCGCCGATTTGCACGTTCTTGCCGCGCGATACGTCACGAGCAAAGCCCGGGGGAATCTCGATCGCCAGCGCCAGTTCGCCGTCGCGCAGGCGGCGGTCCATGTCGTCGTAATCGAGAATCGGCGGCTGTTCGATGAAGTAGCGCGAGCCCGCAATGTTGAGCGCGTAGTTCTGGCTGAGCGTGGTCTGGTCGCGATCGAGCACGGCGTAGCGCAAATCTTCCACATCCATGCTGATGCCGTAGCCCATCACGAGCATCAGCACGAGCGAGCCGACGAGGGCGAGCGTGGCGCGCACCGGGTCGCGCTGCAATTCCAGCGTCTCGCGCCACAGATAGCTGATCATGCGGCCGAGCGAGAAGGCTTTGTGGTGTGTGTGTGCGGTGTCGGCGGGCGCTGCGCTAACTGACGTGGGCGTTGCCGATTCCGGTGCCTCGGGCGTGCCACCGCCCGCTTCCACCAGATATTCGATAAACGCCTGCTCCAGCGTGGCAGCGCCTTTATCCTTCGTGATCTTCGCTGGCGGGTCGGAGACCAGCACTCGCCCCGCATGCATCAGCGAGATGCGGTCGCAGCGGTCGGCCTCGTTCATGAAGTGCGTCGAGATGAAGATCGTCACGCGATCGCGGCGCGAGAGCTCCACCAACAAACGCCAGAAATTGTCGCGCGCTACCGGGTCGACGCCCGATGTCGGCTCGTCGAGAATCAGCAGCTCGGGGTTATGCACCATCGCCACCGCAAGCGACAAGCGTTGGCGCATGCCGAGCGGAATGCTGTCAGGCAGCGCGTCGCGCACTTCGGCCAGATCGAAGCGCCGTACCATTTCATCCACTCGCGCGGGGACTTCGGCTTCCGGCACGTGGAACAGCCGCGCGTGCAACACCAGATTCTGATGGACGGTCAGCTCGGTATAGAGCGAGAACGCCTGCGACATGTAGCCCACGCGGCGGCGCGTATCGATGTCTTTCGGATTGACCTCGCGGCCGAACAGCCACGCCTGCCCCTCGCTCGCTTCCAGCAAGCCGGTGAGCATTTTCATCGTGGTCGACTTGCCGCAGCCGTTCGAGCCGAGAAAGCCGAAGATTTCACCGCGCTGGATACGGAAATCCACATGATCGACGGCGACGAAATCGCCGAAGCGCATCGTCAGGCCCTTCGCCTCGATAGCGATCTCCGTGTGTTCGTCGATGTGCAGCGGCGGGATGACGACCGGCTCGTAGCCGCGCTTCTTGTCGTCGGGCAACAGGTCGATGAAGGCCGCTTCGAGATTGTCTCGATGCGTGCGCGCAAGCAACTCGGCGGGCGTGCCGGTGGCGAGTACCTTGCCTGCGTCCATTGCGACGAGCCAGTCGAAGCGCTGCGCCTCGTCCATATAGGCCGTGGCAACGATGACGCTCATGGTCGGCCGCTCGCGGCGAATGCGCGCGATCAGATCCCAGAACTGCGCGCGCGCGAGCGGATCGACGCCGGTCGTCGGCTCGTCGAGAATCAGCAGATCGGGGTCGTGAATCAACGCACAGCACAAGCCGAGTTTCTGCTTCATGCCGCCCGACAGCTTGCCCGCGGGGCGCGCGAGAAACGGTTGTAAGCCCGTGCTGCGCGTCAGATCGTCGATACGGCGGCGGCGCTCGGCGGCATCGTGTCCGAACAGGCGTGCGAAGAATTGCAGATTCTCTTCGACGGACAGCGTTGGGTAGAGATTCTTGCCCAGGCCCTGTGGCATGTAAGCAATGCGCGGACACACGAGATCGCGGTGCGCTTTGCTCGCCATGTCGCCACCCAAGGCTTCCACCGTGCCCGTTTGCACGGCGCGCGCTCCGGCGATCAGCGAGAGCAGCGTGGATTTGCCGACGCCATCGGGACCAATCAACCCGACCATGAGTTGCGACGGAATGTCGAGCGAGACGTCATCGAGTGCAAGCGTCTTGCGGCCGTAGCGCAGCGTGACGCCCGCCACATGGACGACTGGCGGTGCGCCGTCGCTAGCGGGAGGAGGGAGGGGGGCCGTCATGATGCGGCGCTCACTGCGGCAGCTTGGTCTGCAACTGGGCCGGCCACGCTTCCTGACTATCGGTCTTTACCCACGCCACGCCGGGCAGCCCCGTTTTCACGAGCTTCAGATGCTGTTGCAGCAGCTCGGGCGCAATCTGCGCGCGAACGCGGAACATCAGCTTTTGGCGTTCGCTCTCGGTTTCGACCGTCTTCGGCGTGAACTGCGCGGTGCTCGAGACGAACGAGATGTTCGCGGGAATCACGTACTGCGGCGCGGCGTCGAGAATGATGCGCGCTTCGGCGCCCATGGCAAGGCGGCCCGCGACGGCTTCGGGCAAGAAGAACGTCATGTACACGTCCGACAAGTCGACCAAGTTCAGCACTTTGCCGCCCGCCGCCAGCACTTCGCCTGGCTGCGCCACGCGGTATTGCACGCGGCCGTCGCGCGGGGCTTTCAAGTCGCTGTCGGCAATGTCGGCTTCAATGCGATTGACGGTCGCCTGTGCGGCTTCCACCGTCGACTTCGCGCCCGTGACCTGCGCGTTGGCCGCTTCCACAGCCGATTGCGCGGCGGCAATCTGTGCGCGAGCGGCGTTCACCGCTGCACGAGAACTGCGTACTCGGGCGCGGTCGTCATCGAGTTCCTGCACCGACGAGGCGCCTTCCTTCGAGAGCGTTTCCGAGCGGGCGAGACGGCGTTGTGCGGCATCGAGCTCAGCTTCGCGTGCGGCGGCGTTGGCTTCTGCCGTGGCTTTATCGGACACGCGCGCCGCCGCCTGCGCCTGAATGGCGGCGACATTGGTCACGGCTTGTTGATATTGCGCGCGCGCTTCGTCGCGCTGCGCGTTGAGGGTGTCGATCTGCATCTTGGCGAGCACCTGACCCGCTTTGACGAAGTCGCCTTCCTTGACGTAGATGTCCAGCACGCGGCCGCCGAGCTTGGTCGCGACATCGACTTCGGTCGCTTCGATGCGGCCGTTGCCGCTGGCGAAGCCTGCCCCGGGGCCGGTGTTGCTGTAGGTCTTCCATCCATACCAACCGAGGCCGATGACGACGAGCACGATCAGTGCGGGAACCAGTTTCTTGGCGTTCGGAAGCGTCATGTTCTTTGACCTCTTATTTATTGGACGGGCGGCTGCGCGGGCACGGTTGCCGTGGAGGGCACGACCACGCGCGACGTACGCGCGAAGGGGCCGCCCGGCGCATCGGCCGCAGGCATCAGGCGGCTGCCGCCGCCGAGCGCCGTGTAAAGCGACACGCGCGCCGAGAGCAGCGCGCGGCGTGTCTGCACGGTTTGTTGTTCGGCAACGAGCAGGTCGCGCTGGGCGTCGAGCACTTCAAGGAAGGCCGCCGCGCCGTGGTCGTAACGCAACTTGGCCAAGCGTGCGCGTTCTGCCTGCGCGTCTTGCGTGGCTTGCAGAATCGTGACCTGCTCAGCGAGCCAGCGGCGCGCACTCAAGGCATCGGCGACATCGCGAAACGCGCCCTGAATCGTCTTTTCGTAGTTCGCAACCGACTCGACGCGCCGTGCTTCGGCGAGATCGAGATTGTTCACGAGACGCCCGCCTTGGAAGATCGGGAGATTGATGCTCGGCGTGAACGCCCACGCGGCGCTGCCCGCTTTGAACAGACCATCGAGCGCGCTGCTGGCGGTGCCGACCGAGCCCGTGAGGGTGATCTGCGGGAAGAAGGCCGCGCGAGCCGCGCCGATATTCGCGTGGGCGGCGCGCAATTGGTATTCGGCAGCGATGATGTCGGGGCGGTCTTCGAGCAGCGACGACGGCAGGCCGGGTTCAAGATCGCGCATGAGACCGGCGTCGTCGACGGTACGGTCGACTTTGTTCGGCGACGTATCGATCGGTGCGCCGACGAGTACCTGCAAGGCATGGGCTTGCACGGCACGTTGCTGTTCAAGCTGTGTGACGAGCGCGCGCGCTTGCTGCCAGAGTGTTGTGACTTCTGTGAGATCGAGCTTCGACGTGGAGCCGACCTGCTCGCGCCGCGTGAAGATACGCAACGACTCGGCGCGGCTGTCGACCGTCTGCTGTGCGAGCGTGAGGCGCTCGTCGTACTCGCGCAGACTCAGCCACGTTTGCGCGACTTGTGAGATCAGGCTCAGTTCGAGCGCGCGGCGGGATGCATCGGAGGCCAAATAATCGTCGAGTGCCGCATCTTTAAGATTGCGAATGCGGCCCCAGAAGTCGAGCTCCCACGACGCAAGACCCAAGCCGACCTGATATTGGCTGCTGATATAGGGGTTGCCGGTGAGGCTCAGATCGCCGGGCAGGCGCTGGCGGGTTTCGCTCGCACCTACGCCCAGAGAGGGAAATAAATCGGCGCGTTGAATGCCATACGCCGCGCGCGCTTGTTCGACACGCGAGAGCGCCACGCGTAAGTCGCGATTGTTGGCGAGCGCGGTTTCGATAAGGCTGCGCAGTTGCGGATCGGCGAAGTATTCGCCCCAACTGAGCGTGGCAGCCGGTTGCGATGCGGGGGTGGCAGGGGCCGCCGTGTCAGGCGTCCAGGTGCCTGCGATCGGCGCCGCAGGGCGCTCGTAAGTGGGCGCCATCGAAATACACGCACTCAATGTACTGAGTGCAGTAACGATCAGTGCGGCTCTTGCAGACATCGCGAGGGTATTCGCAACGCCCGAACGCATACGTGAATTGCATGGTTTCGCCATAGAAGTTTCGGCCTCCCGACGGACATGCCAACTATAGCGTGGTGACGTCAATCGGCGTATACCAAAGTGGCCGAAAAAAAGCGAACGGTTGTGCTAAATCAACAAGGGCCCCGAATCGAGTAGAGGATCGATTCGGAGCCCTGCTTATTCGCATGCAATATATGTAAAGCCACCGCGTTTCAAACAGCAAGCGGCTTCACTTTGGTGCAACGCTGCGCGGCGTTGCACCGTTGGCGGGATCAGTACTCGGCGTCGAGCCCGTCCTGCACTTGCTCGGCCGCGCGCAACACCGCGCGTGCCTTGTTCTCCGTCTCTTGCCATTCCGATTCGGGCACCGAGTCGGCAACGATACCGGCAGCGGCTTGCACATAGAGATTGCCGTCTTTGACGATGCCCGTGCGAATGGCGATAGCCACGTCCATCTCGCCACCGAACGACAGGTAGCCGACGGCGCCGCCATACAGGCCGCGTTTGACCGGCTCCAACTCGTCGATCAACTCCATGGCGCGGACCTTCGGTGCGCCCGTGAGTGTGCCAGCGGGGAACGTCGCGCGCAGCACGTCAATGTTCGACAACCCGTCTTGCAGACGGCCCTCGACCGAGCTCACGATGTGCTGCACGTGCGAGTACTTCTCGATGACCATCTTGTCGGTGACTTCGACCGTGCCGGTTTGCGCGATGCGGCCCACGTCGTTGCGCGCCAAGTCGATCAGCATGACGTGTTCGGCAATTTCTTTCGGATCGCTAAGCAGCTCTTTGGCCAATTCCGCATCGCGCTCGGGGGTGGCGCCGCGCGGGCGTGTGCCTGCGAGCGGGCGAATCGTCACGATTTCATGCACGCCGTCGGGCGTTTGACGGCGCTCCTGCCGCACGAGAATCTCGGGCGATGCACCCACCACCTGAAAGTCGCCGAAGTTGTAGAAGTACATGTACGGCGACGGATTGAGCGAGCGCAGCGCGCGATACAGCGAGAGCGGCGAGTCGCGATACGGTTTGATCAGACGCTGGCCCACCTGCACCTGCATCAATTCGCCTGCGGCGATGGCTTCCTTCGCTTTAGCGACGGCGGCCAGATAGTCGGGCTTGGCGAATTCGCGGAAGGTTTCGGTGCGCACGCTGCCGGAGGTGACCGGCGCGTCGACCGGTGCCTTGAGGCGCGTGCGCAGGTCGCGCAGACGCAGACGGGCTTTCGAGTAGGCTTCGGGCGCCGTGGGGTCGGCGTAGATGATGAGGTAGAGCTTGCCGGTGAGGTTGTCGATCACGGCGAGTTCTTCCGTGAGCAGCAACTGAATGTCGGGCAGGTTCAGGTCGTCGCGCGGCGCGGTGTGGGCGAGCTTCTTCTCGATGTAGCGCACGGCGTCGTAGCCGAAGTAGCCCGCCAGGCCACCGGCAAAGCGCGGCATGCCGGGGCGCAGGGCCACCTTGAAGCGCGCTTGGAACTGGGTGATGAAATCGAGCGGGTCGCCTTCGTGCGTTTCGACGACGGCACCGTCGCGCACCACTTCGGTCTTGGGGCCGAAGCTGCGCAGCAGCGTGTGGGCCGACAAGCCGATGAACGAGTAACGGCCGAAGCGCTCGCCGCCGACAACCGATTCGAGCAGGAAGGTGTTCGCGCCGCGCCGGTCGCCCAGCGCCAGCTTGAGGTAGAGCGAGAGGGGCGTATCGAGATCGGCGAAGGCTTCGGCGATCAGCGGGATGCGGTTATAGCCTTCGTTGGCCAGCGATTTGAATTCGAGTTCGGTCATGGTGCACTCTGCCTGCAAGTTTGCCGGCGGGTGGGCCCGCAGAATCGGCGTGGATTGGCTTGGGTTGGCGTTAAGAAAATCTGAAAGCATTTTCGGGGAGGCCGACCTGCGGTCGATCTGCGTCGTTGGTGCCCTGCCGCTGCCCGAGCGTGCCATCTTACCGATGGCACGCTCGCCAGCCGTCGCCGGGACTCGGGTTCGGTGTATCGCGCCAGCCGGATAAGCACGCGAGAGCGTACGGCGGCGCGACGACAGAATCGTGTCTTGACGAAGACGCGCGCCGTGCAAAACGGCGCGTCAGCGCAATAAAGTCAGTGCAATAAATCTTGGGAACAACAACGATGCAAGAAACGGGTTGCTGAAGACGAGCTCCAGCGGTCCCGGCCACCCTGTGAGAAGGGTTTAGCAGGACCAGCGTCGCCAGGGCCAGGCCCCCCGGTCGATCACGCTCAGACTCCGTTTCTTGTTCAGGAACATGCGTTTGAATGCAGTGTGAAGATTGGCAATGCGCCGAAAGATTTCAGCCTGCCAGTGAGGGCGTTGCCTTAGGCACGATGGCCCGGGCGGCGCCCAGAATTGAGGCGACTATACCATCGGTGTCAATCGTTTGTATAGATTCGCCATGGTTGTAGCCGTACGGCACCGTGAGCGAGCGGCAGCCCGCCGCGCGTGCCGCTTGCGCATCGTTGCCCGAGTCGCCGACCAGCACGGCTTGCGCCGGTGCGACGCCGAACGCCTCGCACGCTTTGACGAGCGGCATCGGATCGGGCTTGCGCTTCGGCCACGAATCGCCGCCGTACACCAGGTCGAATTGGTCGAGCAGACCGTAGTGTTCGAGCAGCGCGACCGCGAAACGATGTTGCTTGTTCGTGATGCACGCCACCGGCAACCCGGCAGCGCGCAAGGCTGCGAGACCTTCACGGACTTCCGGGTAGAGCGCCGTGTTCTCGCCGTTGATCGACGTGTAGACGGCTTCGTACTTGTCTTGGGCGCGCGCGAAATGGGCGTCGATCTCTGATTCGGGCAGGCGCTCGGCGAGCGTCTTGCGCACGAGATTGGCCGTGCCCTTGCCCACGAACGTCATCAGGCGCTCGGTCGGCACCGGGGCGGCGCCCAGATCGGCCAGCATGGCATTGAGGGCAACGCCGAAATCACCGGCCGTGTCGACGAGCGTGCCGTCAAGGTCGATGAGCACGGCACGGATGCCGTCCAGGTGCAGGTCGCGGGAGATGTCGTTCGAGTTCAGGGGCGTGGACATGGCGTCGGCCTTATGGTGTTCGCCTTATTACGCGGCGGTGGCCACGCTGGCCAGTTCCGCGCGCATTTGGTCGATTACCGCCTTGTAGTCGGGTTTGCCGAAGATGGCGGAGCCCGCCACAAAGGTGTCGGCACCCGCGGCAGCGATCTCGGCAATGTTGTCCACCTTCACGCCGCCGTCGATTTCCAGACGGATTTGACGGCCGGTCTCGGCGGTGTAAGCGTCGATGCGGGCACGCACGGCGCGCAGCTTGTTGAGCGCTTCAGGAATGAACGACTGGCCGCCGAAGCCCGGGTTGACCGACATGATCAGGATCATGTCGAGGCGATCCATCACGTGATCGAGGTAATTCAGCGGCGTGCCCGGGTTGAAGACCAGACCGGCTTTGCAGCCGTTATCGCGAATCAGGCCCAGCGTGCGGTCGATGTGTTCCGAGGCTTCCGGGTGGAAGGTAATCAGGTTGGCACCGGCCTTGGCAAAGTCCGGCACGATACGGTCGACCGGGCGTACCATCAGGTGCACGTCGATCGGCACGTCCACGTGCGGGCGGATCGCCTCGCAGACCAGCGGACCGATCGTCAGGTTGGGAACGTAATGGTTGTCCATCACGTCGAAGTGAATCCAGTCGGCACCGGCGGCCACGACGTTACGGACTTCTTCGCCCAGCCGGGCAAAGTCGGCGGACAGGATGCTGGGGGCGATGCAGAATTGCGTCATGGCGTGATGGGGGGTAGAGCGTCAAAAGCGCTATTTTAAAGCTTTCGTCAGATGCCTGTCTGAAAGCCGGTTGCCCCCTGCGGCGACTTGCCGCAGAATGCCTTGCAAATCAAGACGACACGCGCTGGACGCGCGGCAGGTGCCAGCAACGAAGGTATCGGCACCGGCCAGCAAGACCAGACAGACCTAAATACCGCACGTATGCGCAACAGGAACACCCGATGAGCCAGTACGAATTTACCGTCACGGTGCGCCCGCAATACCTGCCCGAGCAGTCGGAACCGGACCGTCGGCAATTCGCCTTCGCCTATACGATCACGATTCGCAACAGCGGGGAAGTGCCTGCGCAATTGATCTCGCGCCATTGGGTCATTACCGATGGCGACAACAAGGTGCAAGAGGTCAACGGCCTCGGCGTCGTGGGGCACCAGCCGTTCCTGCAACCGGGCGAACAGTTCGAATACACGAGCTGGGCCATGGTCGGCACGCCGGTCGGCACCATGCGCGGCGAATACTTCTGCGTGGCCGAGGACGGCACGCGCTTCGAAGCGCCGATCGCCGAATTTGCGCTCACCATGCCGCGCACCCTGCACTGAGGGGCGGCATGCGCGAGGCGGAGCAAGCGGGCGCGGGGTGGTCGGAGGGAACGCCCGCGATGTGTTCAGAGGCGGGGCAGTGGGGTCAGCGGCGATCGTCCGACCAGTCTTCGCGTTTGAGCGGATCATCCAGCGGGCGAGCGGAGGCGGGGTCATCGATGCCGTCGACCGTGTCGCTCGGCATCGGACGCACCGGTCTTTCCCGCATCTGGCGCACCCGGCGGGTGCGCGACGGCTTGCGACGCATCACCACAATCGCGGCGACGATCACGATCGCCAGCAAGACTTCCGGCAAGACCAGCAAGGCCGGATATTCATCGAACAAATTACCCATGATGCTTTCCCTGAATGTGTTCGGGCGGTGGCGTGCCGGCCGGGGCCTGGCGCTCGCCGCATTTGCCGCATTGCTTTACGGTTGTTCGAGTGTGCCGCCCAAGGACGCTTATCGTCCAGGCACGCCGCCGTCGAACGTCGCATCGCCGCCCACGGGGGCTGGGCGCATGCAAGCCGTGTCGTGGTCGCAAGTCGATGGCTGGCAGGACGACTCGCTCATCGGCGCCCGCCTCGCGCTCGCACAAAGCTGCGTGAAGCTTGGGCGTCAAACCAACTGGCAGCCTGCCTGCCGTGCGGCCGAGCATCTCGACGACCTCGACCCGGCGTCGGTGCGCCAGTTCTTCGAGCAGTACTTTACGCCGTTTCGGATGGCCAACTCCGATGGCACGCAGTCGGGCCTGATCACCGGCTACTACGAGCCGTTACTGCATGGCTCGCGCGTACGTAGCGGTATCTATCAGACTGCGCTCTATCGCTGGCCCGCTGGGCGCAAGGTGGGCTCGCTGCCCGCACGTGCTGAACTCAACCGCAGCGGCATGCTGCGCGGCAATGAGCTGGTCTACGTGGACGACCCCATCGAAGCGTTTTTCCTGCAAGTGCAGGGCTCCGGTCAGGTGCTGCTCGACGACGGCACGGTCATGCGCGTGGGCTACGCCGGGAATAACGATCAGCCTTACAAGTCCATCGGCCGCTGGCTGATCGACCGTGGCGAGATCACCGCCGCCCAAGCGACGATGCAAGGCATTCGCGCGTGGGCGAAGGCGAATCCGTCGCGTGTCGACGCGCTGCTCGACGTGAATCCGCGCTTCGTGTTCTTCCGCGAGATGCCGAATCATGGCGTGGGCGGCATCGAAGGCCCCATCGGGGCGCTCGGTGTGCCGCTCACCGCAGAACGCTCGATTGCCGTCGATCCGGCATCGATTCCGCTGGGCAGTCCGGTGTTTCTCTCCACCACGCGCCCGCCGTTCGGGGCACAGGCTAACGCGCCAATCAGCCGCTTGATGTTTGCGCAAGATACCGGCAGCGCCATCAAAGGCGGCGTGCGCGCCGACTTCTTCTGGGGCCTGGGCGACGACGCAGGCGATCTGGCCGGGCGCATGCGCCAAAGCGGCCGCATGTGGGTGTTTCTGCCGAATCAGTAAGCCGTGAGGGCAGGGGAACGTTGCGGCGCTGAATCACTGCCGCATCGATTGAGGCGCCCTAGTTCTTCGCGCTGAAAACAAAAAGCCCGCGATAGCGATATCGCGGGCTTTTTTATCGCCGCAGCGACGGCGGCGCGTTTGATGCAACGTCAGACTTAGCGCGGGCGCTTATCCACCACGCGGCGTGCCTTGCCCACCGAGCGCTCGATACCGCCCACCGGACGCACGCGTACCGCGCACGACACGCCGATCAGCGTCTTGATGTCGCGCTTGAGTTCGCTGCCAGCCGTCTTCAACGCGGCGTCGTCGTTGCAGCCCACAGCGGCTTCGACGTCGACTTCCATCGTGTCCATCGGGCCTTCCTTGTCCAGCACGATCTGATAGTGCGGCGAGAGCACCGGCTGGCGCAGCAGCAACTCTTCGATCTGCGACGGGAACACGTTCACGCCACGAATGATCATCATGTCGTCCGAGCGGCCGGTGATCTTCTCCATGCGGCGCATCGTGCGCGCCGTGCCCGGCAGCAAACGCGTGAGGTCGCGCGTGCGGTAACGGATGATCGGCAACGCTTCCTTCGTGAGCGACGTGAACACCAGTTCGCCGAACTCGCCGTCGGGCAGCACTTCGCCCGTCTCCGGATCGATGATTTCGGGGAAGAAATGGTCTTCCCAGATGGTCGGGCCGTCTTTCGTCTCGGCGCATTCGCACGCCACACCCGGGCCCATCACTTCCGACAAGCCATAGATATCGACCGCGTCGATGCCCATGCGCTTCTCGATCGCCACGCGCATGTCGTTGGTCCACGGCTCTGCGCCGAAGATACCGATGCGCAGCGACGAATCGGCAGCCGCCATGCCCTGACGTTCCAACTCGTCGGCAATTGCGAGCATGTAGCTCGGCGTGACCATGATGATGTCGGGCTTGAAGTCTTGAATCAGTTGCACCTGCTTCTCGGTCTGGCCGCCGCCGAACGGAATCACCGTCAGGCCGGCACGCTCGGCACCGTAGTGAGCGCCCAAGCCGCCCGTGAACAGGCCGTAGCCGTAGCTCACATGCACTTTGTCGCCGCGACGCGCGCCCGAGGCGCGAATGGAACGCGCCACCAGATCGGCCCAATTGCTGATGTCGTTGGCCGTGTAGCCCACCACCGTCGGCTTGCCCGTCGTGCCCGACGAGGCGTGAATGCGCGAGACCTGCTCCATCGGCACCGCAAACATGCCGAACGGGTAGCTGTCGCGCAGATCCTTCTTGGTCGTGAACGGGAACTTGGCCAGATCGGCCAGCGTGCTCAGATCATCCGGATGGACGCCAGCCTCGTCGAACTTGCGCCGGTACACCGGCGAGTTCTCATAGGCATGCCGCAGCGTGGTCTTCAGCCGCTCAAGCTGAAGCGTGCGCAGTTCGTCGAGGCTCGCTTTCTCGATCGGATCGAGCGGCAAGGCGGTGGTCATGTCTGTCTCCTTGGGGCTTACGACTTACACGTACTGTTTGTTGTGACTCGCGAGCGTGGGCTCGCGCGTTGCCGGACAGCGTCAGATGACGTTGCCCTTGATCTGTGCGGACTTGCCGCGGAACATCGCCACCACTTCGCCTGCCGCGTTGGTCACGCGAATGTCGTAGACGCCGTGACGGCCCGACAGCATTTGCTCCTGCGCTTCAGCCGTGAGCGTGTCGCCGCCGAACACCGGCTTGATGAATTCGATGCTGCAACCGGCCGCCACCGTGTTGATGTTGTAGCTGTTGCAGGCGAAAGCGAACGTCGAGTCGGCCAGCGTGAACATCAGGCCGCCGTGGCAGATGGCGTGACCGTTGAGGAATTCGTCGCGCACGCGCATGCTCATGCGGGCGTAGCCGGGACGCACTTCCTGCAACTCCATGCCCAGCCATTGGCTCGCACGGTCGGTGCTGTACATCGCATCGCCCGTGGCGCGCGCCAGTTCTTCGGGCGACATGTCGGATACGGCTTTTCCTGCGGGGGCGGTCAGGCTCATGGTGTCTCTCGTCTCGTTCGTCTTGTAATGGTGCTGGTCTCTCGCGCGGCGCTTATGGTTTTGGCGTTCGGTTCGCGTCGCTGCTTTTCTCTTTAGATCGAGGGGCCGATCAGCGGCCCTCGAACTTTGGCGCGCGTTTCTGGAGGAACGCGTTCACGCCTTCGGCATAGTCATACGAAGCGCCCAATGCGCGTTGGCTGTCGCGCTCGAGGTCGAGTTGCTGGTCGAGCGTGTTGGTTGCCGACGCGTACAGCGCTTCCTTGATCGTGGCGAGTGCCTTGGTGGGCTGCGTGGCGAGATTCGCGGCAAGCTTCTGGGCTTCGTCCATCAGCGCCTCGTCGTCGACACAGCGCCAGATCAGGCCCCACTCGGCGGCTTGCTCCGCAGAGAGCTTGTCGCCGAGCATGGCCAGCGCCATCGCACGTGCCATGCCGATGCGTTGCGGCAGGAACCACGTGCCACCGGTGTCGGGCAGCAGGCCGATCTTCACGAATGCCTGAATGAAGTTGACCGAGCTGGCGGCCAGCACGATGTCGCACGCCAACGCCAAATTGGCTCCGGCGCCCGCCGCGATGCCGTTCACGGCAGCGATCACCGGCATCGGCATGGCGCGCAGCTTGCGTACCAGCGGGTTGAAGTTCTCGTCGATCAGCGCGCCCAGATCGGTCGAAGCGCCCGGGGTGAAGTCGAGGTCCGCCAGATCCTGCCCTGCACAGAAGCCGCGTCCGGCACCGGTCAGCACGATGGCGCGCGCGCCCTTCGCCTGTGCGGTGTCGAGCGCATCGCGCAGTTCGGCATGCATCTGCCGGGTGAAGCTGTTGAGCTTCTCCGGGCGGTTGAGCGTGATCGTGGCGACGTTGGCTTCCAGCGTCAGTTGAATCGTGGCAGTCATCGGGGGCTTCCTCCGGGTGTCTCGTGCGGTAGCGGCGCGTTTAGACGCGCTCGATAGCAATGGCGATGCCTTGACCCACGCCGATGCACATCGTGCAAAGGGCGTAGCGGCCGCCGGTGCGGTGCAGTTGATACATGGCCGTCGTCACGAGACGCGCGCCCGAGGCACCCAGCGGATGGCCCAGCGCAATGGCGCCGCCGTTCGGGTTCACGCGCGCATCGTCGTCGGCAATGCCGAGTTGACGCAGCACGGCGAGCCCTTGGCTGGCAAACGCTTCGTTGAGTTCGATCACGTCGAACTGGTCGAGCGTCATGTTCAGTTGCTTGAGCAGCTTGAGCGTGGCCGGTGCCGGGCCGATGCCCATGATGCGCGGTGCGACACCCGCCGTTGCCATGCCCAGCACGCGAGCGCGCGGGGTCAGGCCGTGCAGCTTGGCGGCGCTCTCGCTCGCCAGCAGCAGGGCGCACGCGCCGTCGTTCACGCCCGAGGCGTTACCGGCGGTCACCGTGCCATCGGGGCGCACAACGCCCTTGAGCTTGGCCAGCGCTTCGAGGCTCGTGGCGCGCGGATGCTCATCGTGCTCGACGACGATCGCGTCGCCCTTCTTCTGAGCAATGGAGACGGGGGTGATTTCTTGAGCCAGCGTGCCGTCGGCTTGTGCACGAGCGGCTTTCTCTTGGCTGCGCAGCGCGAACAGATCTTGATCGGCGCGGTTGATCTTGAAGTCGTCGGCAACGTTCTCAGCCGTTTCCGGCATCGAATCCACACCGTATTGCGCCTTCATCAGCGGGTTGATGAAACGCCAGCCGATCGTCGTGTCGAAGATGGCGGCTTGACGGGCGAAGGCGCTGTCGGCCTTGCCCATCACGAACGGGGCACGCGTCATCGACTCGACGCCACCGGCAATCATCAGACCGGCTTCTCCCGCCTTGATCGCGCGCGAAGCGCTGCCGATGGCATCCATCCCCGAGCCGCACAGGCGGTTGAGCGTGGCACCCGGCACGTCGATGGGCAACTCGGCGAGCAGCGCGGACATGCGCGCCACGTTGCGGTTGTCTTCACCGGCTTGGTTCGCGCAGCCGTAGATCACGTCGTCGATCAGCGTCCAATCGACATTCGGGTTGCGCGCCATGAGCGCTTTGAGGGGAATGGCACCGAGGTTGTCGGCGCGAACGTCCTTCAGGGCACCGCCGTAACGGCCGATGGGGGTGCGGATCGCGTCGCAGATGAAGGCTTCGGTCATGATGTCTCGTTCCTGTCTTGAAAGGCGGGGTTCGCGCGGTGCGGAGGCGGCGGGTGCCGGGTGCTTGGTGCCCCGCCTGCCGTCGGTGCCGCAGGGAGTCACCATGGTAGTGACTTCCCGCAGCCGGTGTGCGCGTTCGCTCTCTCTATATATAGAAGGGGGATGTTGTCCGAATGAAGATCAGGCGGCGCCCGCGTCGGACTTGGCCGGCACGTGGTGGCGGCTCTGCACGACACGGAAGCGATTCGACACAAAGGCCGCGTCGGCCAGGCTCGCGTTCGCCGCCGGGTTGCCGCCGGTGCCGTGGTAATCCGAGTAAGCCGCCGACTGGTTCACGAACACGCCGCCGGTCAGGTTCAGCGAGAGGGCCACACGGCCTTCGATGGCGGCGTCGAGCGCTTGGGCTTCGCCTTCGGCCGTCGTCGTGTAAGCCGACAACGTGAGTGCGCCATGTTCGGCAGCAATGCGACCGGCCAGTTCGAAGGCTTGCTTGCCGCTGTCGACGGCGATCACGAAGGCGATCGGGCCAAACCATTCACGCGTGTAGACGGCTTCATCGGCCACGTCGAGCGCCACGATCAGCGGCGTGCGTACGCGGGCGTCGGCAAAGGCCGGGTGTTGGAGTGTCTGGCTGTCGAGGACGACGCGACCCACCTTGCGGGCTTCGTCGATGCGCGCGACCACGCCTTCGTTCTGAATGGCGCCGAGCAGTTCGACCGCCTTGGCCGGGTCGCTACACGTCTTTTGCACGCTACCGGCAATCGCTGCGACCACGTCGTCGAACGACACATGGCCGTCGGCCGTCTGGATGCCGTCGCGCGGGATATAGATGTTTTGCGGGGCCGTGCACATCTGGCCCGAGTAGAGCGCCAGCGAGAAGCCGATGTTGCGGGCCACGCCCTTCAGGTCGTCTGTCGAATCGATCACGATCTGATTCACGCCAGCCTTCTCGGTATAGACCTGCGCCTGACGGGCATTCGTCTCCAGCCAGTCGCCGTTGGCCGTGCTGCCGGTGAAGTCGATCACACGCACTTCGCCCCGCTTGGCCAGTTGCTGGACGATCTCGCCGTCGTTCGGGTTGGTCGCAGCCAGCGTGACGACGTCCGGATCGAAACCGGCTTCCTTCAACACTTCACGGGCAATCTTCACAGTGATCGCGAGCGGCAGAATCGCGCCCGGATGCGGCTTGACGATGACGGCATTGCCGGTGGCAAGGCTCGCGAACAGGCCCGGGTAGCCATTCCACGTCGGGAACGTGCAGCAGCCGAGCACCAGCGCGACGCCGCGCGGCACGACGGTGTAACGCTTTTCCATCGCCAGCGGCGGGTTCTTGCCCTGCGGCTTTTCCCAGTAAGCGTCAGCCGGGATGCGGCGCAGTTCGTCCCACGCGTAGGCCACGGCTTCGAGGCCACGGTCTTGGGCGTGCGGGCCGCCAGCTTGGAACGCCATCATGAAGGCCTGGCCGGTCGTGTGCATCACGGCGTTGGCCATCTCGAAGCTGCGTGCGTTCAGGCGCTTGAGAATTTCGAGCGAGACACCGACCCAGGCGTCCGGGGTGGCGGCGCGGTACGTCTTGTGCGCATCGCTCACGCGGGCGAGCAGGGTGTCGATCTCGAAACCGGGGTAGGTCGTGCCGAGGGCGAAGCCGAACGGCGACGTTTCCTGACCGGCGCTACCGGTGCTGCCAGCTTGTTCGAGCGGGAATGCGGCGTTCAGATACTGTTTGAAAGCGGCTTCACCGTCGGCCGCCGCCGTCTCGCCATAGGCGCGCGGGCTCGGCATTTCGGTAAACGGGCTCCAATAACCACGCGTGGCGATGGCCTGAAGGGCGCGCTCAAGAGTCTCTTGGTGTTTGGCGAAGAGGGGATGGGTCATGGTGGCGGGTTTGTCCGTGTCGGAGTGCGGCTGGCGGGTTAGCTGTCTGCCTACACCCCCTCGCGAACGAGGACTTGCGGGCAGCGCAGACGACGTGCTGTCATTTAGTCGGCGTCAACATTAATTGACCGACCGGTTGGTTTGTTAATATAGCATCAAATCTTTCGGGCGTGGCACGTGATGATGCCGGGTTTTCCCCGAATATTTCGGCGGCTCGAAGGGGCGCCGGAACGACCGTCGGCAGGCCGTTTGCATGGCGGAACGAGAGATGCGTGGGCGGGGGATCGATGGCATCATGCCTATCCACTACAGTCGACGCGCGGCCGACCGCTATCCATGGTCAGCCGAGCGCGCCGCCAGCCCCTGAATCACAAGACGAGACTTTGACTGGAGGAATAAGAGGATGACGACGTACGAGAACATTCTGGTGGAGACGCGTGGTCGCGTCGGTCTGATTACGCTGAACCGCCCGAAGGCCCTCAACGCATTGAACGACGCGCTGATGGATGAACTGGGCACGGCGCTCACCGCATTCGATACCGATGAAGCCATCGGCTGTATGGTCATCACGGGCAGCGAGAAGGCATTCGCCGCCGGTGCCGACATCGGCATGATGTCGAAGTACACGTTTGCCGACGTCTTCAAGGGCGACTACATCACGCGCAACTGGGAGACGGTGCGCCGCATTCGCAAGCCGGTGATCGCGGCGGTGTCGGGCTTCGCGCTTGGCGGCGGGTGCGAGTTGGCGATGATGTGCGATTTCATCATTGCGGCGGACAACGCCAAGTTTGGTCAGCCGGAAATCAAGCTGGGCGTCATTCCGGGCGCGGGCGGCACGCAGCGTCTGACGCGCGCCGTGTCGAAGGCGAAAGCCATGGATATGTGTCTGACGGCGCGCTTTATGGACGCGGTGGAAGCTGAACGTGCGGGGTTGGTGTCGCGTATCGTGCCGCTCGACAAGCTGCTAGAAGAAGCGCTTGGCGCGGCCAATACGATTTGCGAATACTCGCTGCCGGTGGTGATGGCCGCGAAAGAGGCGGTCAATCGCGCCTTTGAATCGACGTTGGACGAGGGCGTGCAGTTCGAGCGCCGTCTGTTCCATTCGCTGTTCGCGCTTGAAGATCAGAAGGAAGGCATGGCCGCTTTCGTCGAGAAGCGTAAGCCAGTGTTCAAGCATCGCTGAAACTGCATGAGAAACTGTGACGGCCTCCTTTTTGGAGGCCGTCGTATGTTAGGCTGCCGGTTTTTTCAGCAAGGACAAGACGATGTCGATGAATCGACGTGCATTTGCGCTGGCCCTGGTCGTGGCTTCAGGGCTGTTGTTGGGTGCCTGCGGGAAGAAAGAAGAAACGGCGGCCGGTCGCTCGGTCGGGCCGGACGGTTCGCAGCCTGTCTACGTGGTCGGCTCGGACGCAGCCTATGCGCCGTTCGAGTTTGAGACCGATAACCGCCAGATTGCCGGTTTCGATATCGATGTGATGAAGGCCGTGGCCGACAAGGCGGGCATCGCGATACGTTTCATCAATACGCCGTTCGAAGGCATCTTCAATTCGCTGGTGCAAGGCGATCGCGACATTCTTATCTCGGCGATCACGATTACGGATGAGCGCCGCAAGCAGATGGATTTCTCGACGCCTTACTTCGAGGCGTCGCAGTTGATTGCCGTGCCGGCGAATTCCAGCGTGAAGAGTTTTGATGACTTGAAGTCGCTCAAAGTCGGCGTGCAGACGGCCACGACGGGCGATGAGGTCGTGCAGAAGCTCATGGGTAAGAACAACCCGTCGGTCAAACGCTTCGAAGGCACGCCGTTGGCGATGAAGGAACTTGAAGCGGGTGGCGTGGACGCGGTGGTGGCCGACAACGGTGTGGTGGTGAACTTCATCACGAATAATCCGAATGCCAAGCTGCGCACGGTCGCGGACAGCAACTTCCCGAAGGAGTATTACGGGATTGCCGTGCGCAAGGGCGATGCCGAGCTGCTGGCCAAGATCAATAAAGGCATCGAGGCGATCAAGGCGGATGGGACTTACGACGCCATCTATCAGCGCTACTTCGGCAAGAAGTAAGGGTGTGAGCGGTTGTGAATAAGGAAAAAGCCCCGTCTCGACGGGGCTTTTTCATGGGTTTTCAAATTATTTTCACAAAGGGCTTGCGCTGGTTCCGGGTTTTCACTAATATCTCGTCTCTCGCAACGACAGCGACGCAGCGAAAGCAGCGAAGCAAGTAAGTGCGACGGGCTGGAAAGCC
>NZ_CABPSK010000006.1 GCF_902459645.1 Pandoraea pneumonica | reverse complement strand
CGCCACTGCCGTCGCTCTTCACGCGAACCTTTACGTTGTAATCCACTACCCGTTTGACCGGTACCAGGATCTTCATGCGAACTCCCTTGAATCAGAAAAACCGGGCGGCACGCTGCTCACGCAGCCCGTGCCGCCCGCGAAGAATACGAACTTACTCGATCTCGCGCCCTTTCGTCTCGGGCAACAAGAAGGCCGTGATCAACACCACGAAATAAGCACCGCCGGCAAACATGCCGATCGCCGTACCCAGCCCGCTCGTCTTGGCCAGATAGCCGACCAGACTCGGGAACAGCGCACCGATGCCGCGCCCAAAGTTATACGCAAAGCCTTGCCCATTGGCACGCACGGCCGACGGGAACAACTCCGTCAGATAGGCGCCCATGCCGCTGAAAATACCCGAAGCGGCGAAGCCCAGCGGGAAGCCCAGAATCAGCATCTGATCGTTCGACAGCTGGAACTGCGTATAAGCGTAGATGCTCGCCCCAGAGAGTACCGCGAAGATCAGCAGGTTTGCACGGCGGCCGAGCCGGTCGGTCAGGTACGCACCGGTCAGGTAGCCGATGAACGACCCCAGAATAATCACCAGCAAGTATCCGCCCGTGCCGATGACCGACAGATGACGCTCGGTCTTCAGGAACGTCGGCAGCCACGTCGTCACGGCGTAGTAACCGCCTTGCACGCCCGTGCACAGCAGCGCCGAGAGCAGCGTCGTCTTGATCAACGCGGGCGAGAAGATGGCCCACGCCGACGTGCGCTTGGCCGAGGCTTCCTCTTGCTTGCGCGTGCGCTCGAACAGTTCCGGCTCGGGAACATTCTTACGGATGAACAGCACGAACAGCGCCGGGATCACGCCAATCCAGAACAGCGCGCGCCACGCGTAGTCTTCCGGCAGCAGCGAGAACGATGCCGTGTAGCACAGCGCCGCCACCGCCCAACCAATCGCCCAGCCGCTTTGCACCGTACCCACGGCGCGGCCACGATACTCCGTGCGCACAATTTCGCCCATTAGCACCGAGCCGACGGCCCACTCACCGCCGAAGCCCAGCCCTTGCAGCGCGCGCAACACGAAAATCTGCTCGAAGTTCTGCGCGAAACCGATCAAGACCGTACACACCGAGAACCACAGAATCGTGGCCTGCAAGATGCGCACACGGCCGAAGCGGTCGGCGAGCACCCCCGCGAGCCAGCCGCCGATCGCCGAGAACAACAGCGTCACGGTCGCCAGCATGCCGGCCTGTCCCTTGTCGATGTTGAACACGGTAATCAATGTCGTGATCACGAACGTGAACACCATGAAGTCGAGCGCGTCGAGCGCCCAACCGCCGAACGCGGCGATAAACGTGCGCCGCTCGGTCTTGTTCATCTGACGATACCAATCCATCTCTGTCTCCCCTTTCCTTCTAGGTGATGCAAGGGCGCGCAATGCGCCCGGTGATTACAACGTAGCGATCTCAGTCTTTTGCCGGAAAGCCATACAAACGCGCCGGGTTGTCGACGAGAATGCGGCGGCGCGTGTCGGCATCGGGCGCCCACTGCGGCAGCAAGTTGCGCAGCGCGCCGGTATTCGGCATGCGCGTGAGCGACACGTGCGGCCAGTCGCTGCCCCACACCATGCGATCCGGGGCGTCGTCGATGAGCGTTTGTGCGAACAGCGTCACGTCGTCGAACGTCGGGAAACGCTCGCTGATCCGATACGCGCCAGACAACTTGACCCAATAGCCGTGATCGCGCACGAGCGAGCGCAATGCCGTGAAGCCCGGCGAATCGAGCCCTTGCGCGACCGGCGTGTGCCCCATGTGATCGACGATGCCCGGCACGGGCAACTTCGTCATGCGCGGCATGAGTTCCGGCAGTGTCTTCACATCCATCAGGAACTGCATGTGCCAGCCCAGATCCTTGATGCGATGCGCGAGCGTTTCCATCGCCGTGAAGCCGATGCCGCCACCGAACAGCACGTTGATGCGCAGACCGCGAACGCCTGCCGCGTGCATCGCTTCGAGTTCGGCATCGGTCACGTCAGGCGACACCACGGCGATACCGCGCAGGCGACTCGGGTTACGCTTGAGCGTCTCGAGCATGTAACGGTTGTCGGTACCGTAGACGCTGATCTGCACCAGCACGCCGTAGGTCATCCCCGTGGCGTCGAGCATCGCGAGGTATTTGTCTTCAGGCGCGGGCGGCGGCGTATAGCTACGCTCCGGCACCATCGGATACGCATCGCTTGGCGCGACCACGTGAGCATGGGTGTCCACGGCGCCGAACGGCACGTCGAACGTCGGCGGATCGATCTCCGGCAGCGGGCCAAGGCACAGCGGCGCCTCGGCAGCGGAAGTTACAGACATGGCGACTCCTCAAAAGGCGCGAGGCGTCAGGCAGGACGTCGGGCTCACGCCGGAAAAAATGCGAACGAATGCCGCAGAAAAACGTGGCAGACACCGGCGACGCCGATGTCCATCGAGCGATGCTTTACTGCACTTTCAACAACTTGCCCGGATTCATGATGCCGGCCGGATCGAACACCGCCTTGATTTCGCGCATCAGGCGCAGTTCCAGCGGCGACTTGTACTTCGCGAAGTAATCGCGCTTGAGTTGGCCGATGCCATGCTCGGCGCTGATGCTGCCGCCGTAACGGGCGACTTCATCGAGCACTTCGGCGGTAATCGCCTCGCCGTGCTTCGCCATGAAGTCGGCGGCCTCGCCCGCCGGGCGCGACAGGTTGTAGTGCAGATTGCCGTCGCCGAAGTGGCCGAAGATAAACGGCCGCACCTGCGGGCACACGCGGCGCACACGGGCTTCGGCACTCGTCAAAAATTCGGGGATTGCCTCGATAGGCAGCGATACGTCGTGCTTCAGATGCGGGCCGTCGGCGCGCTGCGCTTCGGAAATTTCTTCGCGCAGCTTCCACATTTCCTCGACCTGACCGAGCGTGGACGACACCACTGCGTCGGCGCAAAGATCGCGCTCGATGGCGGTCTCAATCACGCGTTCCAGCAGCGCAGCGAGTGCTTGCTCGTCAGCCGTGTCGGCCAGTTCCACCAGCACATACCCCGGATGACGCTCGCCGAACGGTGCGCGCACGCCGGGCACGTGGGCCATGACGAGGTCGACGCATTCGCCGGTGAAGAATTCGAACGCCTGCATGCGCGAGCCGCACTCGGTGAACAGCAGTTCATACAGTTCGAGCGCCTGACGCGGCGACGTGACGGCCGCGATCACCACCTGACGCACGGGCGTGGGCGCAAACAGTCGCAAGGCCGCTGCGGTGATGATGCCGAGTGTGCCTTCCGAGCCGATCAGCAATTGCTTGAGGTCGTACCCCGTGTTGTCTTTTCGCAGGGTGCGCAGGCCGTGCAGGATCTCGCCATTGGGCAACACGGCTTCGATTCCCAGCACGAGCTCTCGCGTCATGCCGTAGCGCACCACGTTCACGCCACCGGCATTCGTTGCGAGGTTGCCGCCCAGTTGGCACGAGCCTTCGGCCGCGAGACTCAGCGGGAACAGACGGTTCACGTCGCTAGCGGTGCGCTGCAAGTCCTGCAAGATGCAACCGGCTTCGGCCACCATCGTGTTGGCAATGGTGTCGAGGCTGCGCACGGCGTTCATGCGATCGAGGCTCAGCACCACGTTTTGCGCCGCGCCATCGGGCGTCGCGCCCCCGCACAAGCCCGTATTCCCGCCGCGCGGCACGACGGGCGTGGCCGTCTGCTGGCACAGGGCGAGCACTTTCGAGACGTCTTCTGCCGAGCGCGGACGCACCACCGCCTGCGCATTGCCACGGTACATGCCGCGCCAATCGGCGAGCCAAGGGGCGATGTCGTCAGCGGAGGTGAGCACGCTGTCGGCACCGATAGCGTCGATGAGTCGTTGAGCGAAAGCAGTGATGGTCATGGGATCACGCGTCGGGGGTTAGGCGGCGAGAAGTTGGGGGAGTGATTCGATGGGGAACACGGGAACGAATGACGCGACGCGTTACGACACGTGTGTCGGGGCGATGGCCCCGGTGATGATGTCGCGCCCGGGGAGCGTCAGGCCAAGCCGGGCCGAAGCGCGCAGCAAGTGCGAGAGCGATGCGGCTCGGGCGAGCAGCGGATCGCGCGCCTTGATCGCGTTGAACACGGCCACGTGTTCCTGATGCACCTGAGCGGCGAGCCCTTCGTGGCGCAATGTGTTCGTGCGCGCGGCCTGCACCACTTGGCGAATCTGAAGATTCAGGTACTGCAAGAGATCGGCGTAGTAGCGGTTGTGCGTCGCACGCGCGATGGCGGCATGGAACGCCGTGTCGTACTCGACGCCGTTTTCCGCGTGATAGAGATTGGTTTCGAGCTTTTCGAGAATCTCGCCCAGTCGGCGGATGTCTTCGTCGGTGTGACGCACTGCCGCCAGCGCCGCCGCCGTGCTCTCCAGATCAAGACGCAGTTCGTACACGCTCGCGAGGTCGGCGGCGTCTTGCCCCACCGGCACCTGAAAACCGCTCGACGGCGTACGCGCCCGCACGGTGACGCCCGCGCCCTGACGGCTGTCGATCAGCCCCTGAGCACGCAAGCGCTCGGTAACTTCACGAATCACCGCCTGACTCACGCCATAGGTTTCGGAGAGTTGCTTGCCGGTCGGCAACTTGGTGCCGACGGGATAGGTGCCCTGCCGGATCGCATCGTGCAGTTGCTGCGCGACCTGTTCGGTCAGGGTTTTGGGCTTGGTTGTCATCCTCTCGTGTCGTCTCATGCTTTTCTGGTTTGCATGTTATATGAAAACTTTTGAGGGATTACATCGCGTTAACCCTTGGTTGGCGTCGCTATCTCATCGCATGAAAAAACTTGGGCGGTGCCGGTAACGCTTACCGGGCACCGCCCTTGATTCTGCCGACTGCTTGAAGCCTGCTTAGAAGCCGATCAGCGCTTCGGTCACGTGGCTCACGTTCGGCGGTGCGGCGAAGCAGTCGCTCACCAGCGCGCGCCATTGCGTGAAGGCTTCCGAGTTGCGGAAGTCGACGGTGTGGTTCTCCAGCGTTTCCCAAGTGACGACGAGGCTGTAATGCGTCGGGTTCTCGATCTGCTTGAGCAGGCGCATGCCGTGGCAGCCTTTCGAACCCTGGAACAACGGTGCGGCCTTGGCGACGCCTTGCTCGAATGCCGCTTCCGTGCCGGGTTTGACTTGGATCTGGGCGATTTCAAAGATCATGGGGTTTCCTCAGTGGTTAGCTCGTGTGTGACTGGATGTTTTGATGTGGTCACGCGGTTGCAGCGCTAGCGGCGCGGCATCGGAATAACGGGATACGCGCCGCCGCGAGAACGCCCGATTCTATACCGCCCCTCGCGACGATGTACTGCGCGCGCCATCGCGGGCGGCTTACAGAATTTTATCGACGCCTTGCTGGCCTGCCGATGCACCGGCGTCGCACACAACGCCCCTCACCGCACCACGAACGTGCTGCCATTCCGCTCTTCTGCATTTCCATCTGGCAAAACATCCATATAAATCAGTCACCTGAATTTTCTGGCATCGGTCTTGCTCATCTTCGTTCTTCTTCCCGTTTGCACCAAAAGAGCACATTCATGCCCAATACCAATACACCCGGCGACGTGCTGTTCCTGCTGCTCGGCGCGATCCTGGTGCTTGCCATGCACGCCGGTTTTGCCTTTCTCGAGCTCGGCACGGTTCGCAAAAAGAATCAGGTCAATGCGCTGGTCAAGATCCTGACCGACTTTGCTGTCTCGGGGCTGGCCTATTTCTTCATCGGCTATCCGCTCGCGTATGGCGTGGACTTCTGGTCGAGCGCCACGGTGCTCTCCGAGCACAACGGTTATGCGCTGATCAAGTTCTTCTTCCTGCTGACGTTCGCGGCGGCGATTCCCGCCATCGTGTCGGGTGGAATTGCGGAGCGCGCGAAGTTTCATCCGCAATCGGTTGCGACGTTCTTCCTCGTGGGGCTGATCTATCCGTTCTTCGAGGGCATCGCGTGGAATGGGCATCTGGGCATTCAGGACTGGCTGACGCGCACGTTGGGCGCGCCGTTCCATGACTTCGCCGGGTCGGTGGTCGTGCATGCCGTCGGCGGCTGGATTGGGCTGGCTGCCGTGTTGCATCTGGGCGCGCGGCGCGGGCGGTACAACGGACAGGGTCAGGTGGCGGCACACCCGCCGTCGTCGATTCCGTTTTTGGCGTTGGGCGCGTGGATTCTGATCGTCGGCTGGTTCGGTTTCAACGTGATGAGCGCGCAGCGCGTGGGCGGCATCTCGGGGCTGGTGGCCGTCAATTCGCTGATGGCGATGGTCGGCGGCACGCTGGTGGCGATGTGGGTCGGCAAGGACGACCCGGGCTTTATCCATAACGGCCCGCTCGCGGGTCTTGTGGCCGTTTGTGCGGGCTCGGATGTGATGCATCCGCTGGGCGCACTGGTGGTGGGTGCTATCGCGGGCGGGTTGTTCGTGTGGTTGTTCACTGTGACGCAGAACCGCCTGCGTATCGACGACGTGCTTGGCGTGTGGCCGTTGCACGGCGTTTGCGGCATCTGGGGCGGGCTGGCTGCGGGCATCTTCGGCCAGACGGCGCTCGGCGGCTTGGGCGGCGTGAGCTTCATTGCGCAGATCGTCGGCACCGTGTTCGGCGTGGCGATTGCGTTCGCTGGCGGCTACATCGTCTACGGCGTGCTGAAACGCACCGTGGGGCTACGACTCGACGACGAGCAGGAATACTACGGCGCCGACCTCTCGATCCATAAGATCACGGCGACGCCAGAGCGGGAGACGAATTGGTAAGCACGGGTGAAACCCTCAAGTAGCCCTCATTGGGTGGGGGCTACTTGCAAATCATCCGGGCGACAAAGTTGTTTATGAAATCGTCTATTTCCACAAGACTGGCTTTAATCCCTTTACTCACAGACCCTCGGATATAAACGCCTGACTCGAACGTCGAAAAATAAGCGAACGCCGCCGGATTTGCAACGCCATCGACAAAGAGAACATTTCGACCGTCGCGGGATTTGAACGCAAGGTATCGCGTCACCCCCCCACCTTTCTCGGCAATCTCGAACTCTCGAATTCCGTCGGCGTGCTTTCCCTCGACTGGTTTCACATTTGGATCGTTAATTAGAGCGAGCTCCAGCCCGTGCCCACGATCGAAACGCCCCATGAAATTCAAATGAATTCTGTCCTTTCCAATGACGCCTTGAGCAGGCGCAGCTTGAATTGACGGAAAGATCACTGAGACGCCGAAGAAGGACTCACCGACGGTTGGTTCGAATTCACTTGGAACGCAGAACTGGACGCGCCGGTGTTCTTTTTCATCGGTAAGCGACAATTTGTAGTCACCGAACGCGTGACCACAATGCATTGCCGCTAAGGCCACGAGCGCCCAGATTGGGCCGCGCGCACGACGCTGCTTGTTTGCAAATTTCTTTGTCAACGTTCACCTCGTTTTTTAATTTTCGAAAAATTGAGATGCTGACGAAATCGGCGCTCGGCCCAATGTCACTCGCGATCTTACACGCCCTCGGTCCTCCCCAACCCCAACACCGCCTGAAGAATCGCCACGCGTGCCTGCCCGAGAATCTGGCCTTGCCACGCCAGATTGTCGAAGCAAAACGCCGCACGGACTGCGTCGCGAATCTCGGCGGCCTGCGCTGACGGCGTTTCGGGGTTTCGGCGCAGCCACGCGTCGGCGCGCAGCATGTGCAACATGTCGATCAGCGGTACCGTGCCGTACTCGATCGCCATCGCGGTCACCTGCGCATCGGGGCGGGCGAAGCGCAACGTGTCCAGCAGCGGGCCGCCCACGTTGGACGCCACCGTCGTGCCGTCCAACGGGCTTGCCACATCGGCGCCCCACCAGCGGCGCGCGCGCTGCAACTCCTCGTCATCCAACTGCCCCACGCTAATCTTCTCTCCATGCCCCGGCGGCCCCAGCCCGGTATGAAAGTCGATCCAGCCTATCGCGTCGCAGCTCTGCGCGTGCTCATCGATCAACGAACGCATCAGGCGAGTGCTCCACACCGGCTCACGTCCGCCGTAGAACAGCCCATCGGCATAGCCATACTGCCCGACGGTCAGGGCGCGCTGATACGCCGGTTCGCCGTGCGTGGCGATGTAATCGGCAATCGCAGCCGCATTGGCATCAGACGGCGGCCAGGTCGGCGGCACAAGCAACGCATGCAGATCGGCGTAAGCAACGTTGACCGGCACCGGCTGCGCGAAGTCGATGCTGTTGCGATTCAAATCGACGTTGTCTTCATTCGTGCGCGACAACCACGAGAAACCGTAAGGATTGATCGCATGCACCACCAGAATCGCCACATCGGCAGCCGCCAAACGTGCCTGTAGTCCGGTATCGCCCAGTAAGGCAATCTGCGCCGCGCTGCCGCAGAAGCCTTCCACCCCATGCGTACCCGACGTGAGAATCAGCAGACGGCGGGCGTTAGCCGAGCCAAGCCGCACCACGTCGGTCGCCAGCGTCTCGCCCTCGCGTCCGATGACGCCCTCGATGACATGGCTCTGCACGTCGACATTCGCCGCGCGGGCGGCAGCGGCGAACCGCTTGCGCGCCTGCGCGTAAGACACGGAAAAAAGACCGGTCGTCATGTCGCGTCACGCCACCAAAAAAGCTTCGGCCAGCCGCACCCAATAGGTGGAACCCAGCGTCAGCACCTCGTCGTTGAAGTCATAACTCGTGTTGTGCAGCATGCACGGCCCCAGCCCGTGACCATGCGCGCGGTGATCGCCCACCCCGTTGCCGATATACGCATAGCAACCCGGACGCTCCAACAGGAAGAACGAAAAATCTTCCGCGCCCATCGTCGGATCGATCGGGCTCACGACATGGTCGCGCCCCACGATCTCCTGCATCACGTTCACGGCAAACTGCGTCTCGGCCGCCGTGTTGACCGTCGGCGGATAGTTGCGAATGAACGAGAAATCGACCGTGCAGCCATAAGCCGCCGCCGTAGCTTCGCAAAACTCGCGCATGCGCGACTCCACCAAATCGAGCACCTCCAGCGAGAACGTGCGCACCGTCCCGGCCAGCGTCGCGGTATTCGGAATCACGTTGATCGCCTCGCCCGCTTGCATCTGCGTGATGGACAGCACAGCGGCGTCGATAGGGCGCTTGTTACGCGTAATGATGCTTTGCAGCCCCGTGCCGATCTGCATGGCGGTGAGCACCGGATCGATACCGTCGTGCGGCAACGCAGCGTGCGCGCCCGTACCCTTCACGACAATGCGGAACTCGTTGCTCGACGCCTGCGTCGCGCCCACGCGTGCCCCGAAGCGCCCTGCCTCCAGCCCCGGCCAGTTATGCAGCCCGAACACCGCGTCGACCGGGAATTTCTCGAACAAGCCGTCGTCGAGCATGGCCTTCGCACCACCGCCGCCCTCCTCCGCTGGCTGGAAGATGAACACGATAGTGCCGTCGAACGTGCGGTGCGCCGCGAGATGCTGTGCCGCGCCGAGCAGCATCGCGGTGTGACCGTCGTGACCGCAAGCGTGCATCTTGCCCGCGTACTGCGAGGCGTGCTCGAAGGTGTTCAGTTCTTGAATCGGCAACGCGTCCATATCGGCGCGCAGGCCAATGGTTTTCTTGCCGGTGCCATTACGCAGCACGCCGACAACGCCAGTTTTGCCAAGGCCGCGCGTGACCTCGATGCCCCACGATTCGAGCAAGCGCGCCACGACGTCAGCCGTGCGCTCCTCTTCGTAACGCAGTTCGGGGTGAGCATGGATGTCGCGGCGAATCGCTTGGAGTTCGGCCTTTCGTTCGGCAATTTCAGGAATGATGGACATGGGAGTTGGCTCTTGAATGGGTATGGGCTTTATTGAATGGCCCCAATGCAGCGGCGACTACCCTGTTGCGGGCAGCGAAGCACGTCATGCATCGTGGGGTGAGGGGCCGGTTGCGGAAAAACGTTGAGCGAGACGCGCGCGAGAGCAAGGCCCCCGCGCGATGGTGATTGAGGGATTACGCGAGCGGCTGACGCGACCGGTCTTTGAGCATCAGGATGGTGATGAGGCCAACCGCCGCACCGAACAAGCCGTAGTAGACGACGGCGAGCTTGTCGCCCGTCCAGCCGATCAGCAACGTGGCAATCGCCCCGGCAAAGCCGCCGAAGATCATCACCGCGAAGTTGTAGCCGATGGCCATCGACGTGGCGCGCACCCGCGACGGGAACAGTTCGCACACGAAAGCGCAGTACGACCCTTGGAACAACCCCAGCGAGAGCATCAGGCAGCACTGCACGAGAATCAGCATCGGCAGCGTCGGCACATGGCTGACAGCCAAGAACAGCGGATACGCAATGATCAGACTAATGACGGCCGAGGCCACCATCGGCTTCTTGCGGCCAATCGAGTCCGAGATGCGACCCGACGCAAACGTGCCGATGATGTACGCGACGGCAGCGCACAGCGACGCGATCACACTGCTCTTGAACGGAATGCCCAGCGACTTCGTGGCATAGCTCGGCATGTAGTAATAGAAGATGTACGTGCCGATGGTGCCGTAGACGGTGAGGCCAAAACCGGCCAGCACCTGACGCCAGTGCTGCGTGATCGATTCGATGAACGGCGAGCGCTTCGGTGCCTCGCGCTTCGCGGCATCTTTGAACACCGGCGATTCGTCGAGACGCGAGCGCACATACAGGCCAACCGGCACGATCAGCAGGCCGATCACAAACGGAATGCGCCAGCCGAAGGCATCGATCTGCTCCGGCGTCAGGGCTTGCGTAATGCCCACCGAAACGATGGCGCCGAGCAGCATGCTGCATGCCTGCGCAATCATCTGGAAGCTGCCGTACACGCCACGGCGTTCGACCGGGGCGTGCTCGACCAAGAAGGCCGTGGCACTGCCCACTTCGCCGCCCGCCGAGAAGCCTTGCAGGAAGCGGCCGATCAGCATCAGGATTGGCGCGGCTATGCCGATTTGCGCATATGTCGGCGCAAACGCGATGACGGCCACCCCCAGCGCCATGACGGTGATCGTCAGCAGCAACGCAGCTTTACGGCCATGTTTGTCGGCGTAATTGCCGAGCACAATGCCGCCTAATGGACGCGTGAGAAAGCCCACACCGAAGGTGGCCCATGCTGCGAGCAACGCGGCAGTCGGGTCTTCGCTGGGAAAGAACTGGCGAGCGATGTTGGCCGCGAAGAATGTGAAGACAGTGAAGTCGAACCATTCAAGCGCATTGCCCACGGTAGATACCGCGATGATACGGACATCGATACGTTTTCCCGAACGCTCGGGAACTGCTGGGTTAGCAGAATTCGTGGCGCTGTCGCGCCCAACCGACACTTCCATGGTGATGCTCCTGTCTCGAAGTTTTACCGTGGCAAGCCGACTGCACTCGCATCGAACCATTCTGCTTGTGCAAAAAAATCAATAAAAGCTAGAATTTGTGATCCGTCATCGCAACTTTTTTGATGAATAAAAAGCGATCGACGGCCCCCACACCCCAGCAAAATCAAGCCATTTCGGCGAGGCACCCCCGTGAGCAACCTACGATTCATGCGCACCTTTGCTGCGGTCGCACATTACGGCTCGTTCGCGTCGGCGGCCGAGCATCTGGCGATGACGCAGTCGGCAGTGAGCATGCAGATGCGGGCACTGGAAGAAGAATTCGATCACGCGCTGTTCGATCGCGTGGGCCGCTCGGTGGCGCTGAACGCCATGGGCCGCGCGCTGCTGCCGCACGCTAAGCAGTTGCTCGCGCAGTATCAGACCATGCGCATGCTGGCTTCCGGTATCGAGACGCCCGCAGGCCCGGTGAGCATCGGCACGGTCGAATCGGCCGTGAGCGCATTGGCCGCCGCCGTTTCGCAGATCAAGGAAGCACAACCGCACCTGGATGTGCTGATTCAGACCGCGCGATCGAACGAGCTCACCGCACAACTCGATTCGGGTGATATCGACTGCGCGGTACTCGTCGAGCCGACCGGACGCCGACCCGCCGGTGTGCGTTGGACGCCGCTGTATCGGGAGTCGCTGGTGTTGCTCACGCCTGCGGATATGAAACCGGCGCCAGCCGCGCGGCTGCTCTCGACGGAGCGTTTTCTACGCTTTGACCGAACGCAGCGCACCGGCGCTCTGATCGACCGCGCGATCCGGCGTCAGCACGTCAAGGTCAACGAATATCTGGAGTTGAGTTCTATCGAAGGCATCGTGGCGCTGGTGCGTCAGGGATTGGGCGTCGCTGTGGTGCCCATGCTGCGCAGCGCCACATGGGCGCACGAAGAAACGTTGCGCATCATTCCGATGCCCGGCGCGTCCGAACAACGCTGCATCGGCCTGTTGGAGCGCACGCGCCACGACAAGGTCGCCATCACGAAGGCCATCGCTCAGCAGGTGATGGCGCAGGGGTGAGGCAGTGATGACTACGGCAGCGGATCGAAAAAGAGATAAACGGCGGCGATACGGCCATCACGCGTGATGATCACATCTGTACCCGCGTGCTCGGGCGCATACCCCGGCCGCCCGGACACCCACCGGATTCGCCCGCCATCGCCCGCCACGTCGGGCAACGCAATCGGCTGATATTTGAAGTCGGGATGTGTGGCCTTGATTGCACCTGCAATCCGGTCGAGTTGATCACGCCCACGATAGACGCCCA
Source organism: Pandoraea pneumonica (assembly GCF_902459645.1). Classification (GTDB taxonomy): domain Bacteria; phylum Pseudomonadota; class Gammaproteobacteria; order Burkholderiales; family Burkholderiaceae; genus Pandoraea; species Pandoraea pneumonica. The sequence continues at coordinate 230,888 of NZ_CABPSK010000006.1, read as the reverse complement.
TGTTCGGGTCGTAAAACACGCAATCGTCGGTATAGAACTCGTCGATGAGCGCGCGTCTGCGCACCGGGTCGTTCTCACCAAACATGTCGAGATTACGTTGCAGCAGGGTCGGAATATCGTGGGACATGATCAGAGCCTCGAGCCATTAATCAGCATTAATCCGCGTTAATCGAACAACTTGTTCGCGGTTCGGGCGATCAGCTCGCCCTGATGGCGCGCGCCCGCCAGTTCGATCTCGCTCGGCTGACGCTGCCCTTGTCCGCCAGCAATCGTCGTCGCGCCGTACGGGGCACCGCCCACCACTTCGTCGATCGTCATTTGTCCCTGATGGCTATACGGCAGGCCAACGATGGTCATGCCGAAATGCAGCAGGTTGGTGATGATCGAGAACAGCGTCGTTTCCTGTCCGCCGTGCTGGGTCGCGCTCGACGTGAAAGCGCCGCCGACCTTGCCGTTGAGCGCGCCGCGCATCCACAGGCCACCGGCCTGATCGAGAAACGCCGCCATCTGCGACGACATGCGCCCGAATCGGGTCGGCGTGCCGACCACGATGGCGTCGTAGTCGGCAAGCTCCGCGACGGTAGCAACCGGGGCCTGTTGATCGAGCTTGAAGTAAGCCGCTTTGGCCGCTTCCTCCGGCACCGTCTCCGGCACACGCTTGATATCGACGACGGCCCCCGTCGAACGAGCCCCTTGCGCAATCGCATCCGCGAGCGCTTCGATATGCCCATACGACGAGTAATACAGAACGAGAACCTTAGCCATTTGAACGACTCCTGATGAAGGTCGAATTCGCGGTCGCGCTTACGATGCGTTCGGCACCGAGCCGCGCAACGTCGACGCCTTAGCGCGGGCATCCAGGCTGTAAGCCCCAGCACCGAAGTAAGTGATCTGAAGCAGGCCGCCCGCCATCATCACGTTCTTCAAGAAGTGAATCATTTGGTTCTGATCGGCGAAGTTGTGATGGAAAAACACGGCCGTGGCGACCGAAAAGAGCGCCAACACCAGTGACACGGGACGCGCACGGAAGCCCGAAATCAACAGCAAGCCGCCGCCGACTTCGACAATCACCGCCATGAGGTAAGCCAGCGACGGCGCGGGCAAACCAACCGCGCTGATGTAGCCAACCGTGGCGGCGTGCGCGCCGAGCTTGCTCAAACCACTCATGAGAAACGGTGCGCCGAGCAGAATGCGGCCAAGTAAAGGAAGAAATTTGTAGTTGTTCATCGCAATGTCCTAAGCAATCAAATAAGCAATTAAGAAAAGAGAAAACCCAAGGGGGTGGATTCGGAAAAGAAGGCTCAACCGGTCTCCACCATGACCAGTTCAGCGTCTTGAAAAGCGGTGATTTCAGCGGTCGCGACGTCCGTCATCGCAACGCCGTCGAGCGGCCGCATGGGCTCGCCATTGATGGCGATTTGCCCCGACGCGACCACGAGATACGCGCTGCGCGACGGCCCGAGCGTGTGACGCAAGGTGTCGCCCGACTTGAGCGTCGCGCCCAGCAAACGTGCGTCAGCGCCAATCGGCAGTGCGCCCTCGTCGCTAGCGTAGTAGCCACTCGCCAGCACTGCGAAACGGCCGTCGCGGCTCGCCGCCTTGGGAAACGCCTTCGTATCCCAGTGCGGTTTGCCACCCATGGCGCGAGGCCGCAGCCAGATCTGGAACAACTTGAGCGGTACGTCGCCCTTGTTGAATTCAGCGTGACGAATGCCGGTCCCGGCGCTCATCACCTGCACGTCGCCAGCGCGGATCGTGCCCTCCGAGCCCAGCGTGTCGCGGTGCCCAAGCACGCCCTGCCGGACGTAAGTAATGATCTCGACGTCACGATGGCCGTGAAACGGAAAGCCGCCGTCCACCGCGATTTCGTCGTCGTTCCAAACCATCAGCGGACCGAGTGCCGCGTGTTCTGGATTCCCCGTGGGGCCAACCTGAAAGTGATACTTCGCTCGCAACCAGCCGTTGTCGGCCTTATCGAGCGATTCCCAACGCCGGTGAGCTAGCATCGCCATCTCCTTGATTCGTGCGCCCGGGTCATCGCATGTGCGTGACCTCTGGCAATGGAGTGCATGCTATTCACGCAATGATCTCTTGCATATGTCCTATATTGGAAAGCATCATTGCCACCAATAGAACGATCAACGCACAAGCGCGCCCTCTGCGGACGGCGATGGAGCCCTAGCCCCGATGGAAGCGATTTCCGATTTGAATGACCTCCGGCTCTTTGCCGAAGTGGTCGAACACGGCAGCTTTACCGCAGCCGCGCGCAGCCTTGGGCTGCAAACGTCGAAGCTGAGTCGGCGCGTGCGTGCGCTGGAAGAAGAACTCGGGGTGCGCCTGCTCAACCGCACCAGCCGCAGTCTCTCGCTCACCGAGACCGGGCGACAGTTCCATCAGCACTGTCTGGCGCTCGTGGCCGAGTCACGTGCGGCCAAGGACCTCATCGATCAGACCCGCAGCCAGCCGCAAGGCACCGTGCGTATCAGTTGTCCGCTGGGCTTATTGAGTTCGTGTATCGCCGCGATCATCGCGCGCTACGTGCAGGAGAATCCGCAAGTGCAGGTGCTGCTCGACGCCACCAACCGCCGCGTGGACGTGATTGAAGAAGGGCTGGATTTCGCGCTTCGCGTAAGGCTTCCGCCATTGGACGACACCGAACTCGCCGTGCGGCAACTGGGCTTTTCTGCGCTCGTGCTGGTCGCCAGTCCGGCGTTGGTGAAGCAACATCCCGCGCCCAAGTCGCTCGAATCGCTGCAAGACTGGCCGACGCTCGCGATGGCGAGCCAAAGCGAGCGCCACACGTGGCATCTGGTCGACGCGCACGGGCAAGCCGCATCGCTCACGCATCGCCCTCGCCTCGCGACCGACGACCTTGCGAGCCTGCGCATCGCAGCCATGCAGGGGGTAGGCGTCGCGCTGTTGCCCGCTGAATTCGTGAAAGACGACCTGCATGCCGGGCACCTGCGCCGTCTGTTGCCGACGCTGTCGACGGCACCGGGGCTGGTCCACGCGATCTTTCCAACGCGTCGCGGCATGGTGCCCGCGGTTCGGCATCTGCTCGATGCGCTCGTGGCTGGCTTCGAAAACCCTGTGTAAGCACCCGCGCTAACGAATGCACGCCAAACCGGCTCAACAGCCGGTTTCGTCGTAAGCGGGATTGTCGCCAATGGCAATGCGTACGTCCGGCTCGGGGTGGGAAGTTGGGACAGTCTCGTGTGCCGCGTCAGCACGAGACATCAACCACTCCGGCAACATCGACCCCCAATGCTGATAGGCGAGCAGCAGTCGGTAGGCCGCGCGAACGGACGTCGTCGCGCTCCACTGCCACGACTTGTCGTGCCAGCGTTTGCCCCACGAATTCTCAGCCGGTTGCAGACTCAGGAGCGCCATATGTCCAAAGCCCGACGAATGGACCGACACGCCTAAACTCTTGCACACCAGCTCAATCGTCCTTGGATCAAATGGCTCAGGCGCATCGAGAAGATCGCGGCACAAGTTGTCATGCGAGGCAATTTTGGCGAGCAGCAGCGTGTCGCAATGAATCGAGAGCTTCATCACATGGCCCACACGCCGCATGACGTTCGCTAACTCGGCTTCCGGCACACGGCTTGCGGCTTCCCCAAGTGCCTGCCAACGTTTTTGCAAACCGTTGGCATCGTGGGAAAAAGCGACGTTACGCGCCCATGTGCCCGCAAGACTTGTCACCGCGCGGCAACTGTCGAGTATCAGACCCGCAACGCGCAGCATGCCACGGTCACTGTTGAGCCCGCGAGGGTCGGGCTCCAGCCATGACGACACCCAAAGGATTAACCGCGCCGGAGGCACGGCGGTATTCGTCAACGTGAAAAGGGTCGCCACGTCGCGCAACTGGGTGAGCGTACCCAGCACGTCGCGCCAGGCGGATGGCGACGGCCCCGTCGCTCGTGGCAGGTCGTCTGGCAAACATGCCGACAGCAATCGACACCCGGCATCCATGCGCTTGAGGACTTCATCGACCGCGTGATGCCGAATCAATGTCGGCGACCCCAGCGACTGTGTGAGCAAACCCTTCAACCCTTCGAAGCTCAACAGCGTCCAATCGGCCCACGGGATACCGAACGGCGTGTTCGCCGCAGCCGCCCCCGGCCACATGCCAGTGGCTGTAAGCGGCGAGGTCTCGGGCTGCGTGGCGTCGCGATAGAAACGCGCGCCAATGATGGCGAGCAGCGACGCGTTGCCCACCAACGACATCAGATCCCGCGCCACGCGAAAGTACCACCCCCGATCGCCCGTCAAGCGCATACCTTGCAACCAAACAGCAATGTCGCGACTCACGTCGTCGAACGTCGCCGGTACGCTCGCCTGCGCCGACGTCGCATTGTTGTTCGACTCTACGGACATTGGGCCCGTCAGCGTCGCCTTCGCGTGTTCAAGATGGCTTGCAAGCCGCGCATCACGCGCATGCGCCAGATCGAATTCCTTGCGATAGAAATGCTGGCATGGCCCGGTGGTCACCCAAAGCCCAACCCACGCACGTGTGAAGGCATCGCTCACGTCTCGACGCATGGCGCCGCAGGACGCTAACACGTCGAGACCAACGCTGTGCGTGCCGTTGGAGGCGCTTGCCAAACTGTCCGCAATAGTGGCATGCCGCGAATGGCGCCGTTCATCTTCGGCATCCGTGCGCGAAGCACTCGCCCCGCTTGCGCGACTCCACGAGCAACATCCCCTGTTGTAGTCAGCCCCTTGTCGTTGAATATCTCCGTGCAGCCGCATGACGCTCCCCCTTCGGAATGTGTCCCCCAGCGTCGTTCGATTTCCGCTGGCAAACCGTCGACCATAGGGGGACAACGGGCCGCATGCGACAGCCCACTGAGCGGCGACGCGCCGAACACCGAACGGGCCCGAGAGCGCTGCCCAGAGAAATCGGAGGAATCAGCGCGCACCACCGCAAATTACGCACCCCAGCGAGTACCCACTTACGCAAGTTGTGCACGGCCTGCGCGCGTCGACGCGACGCGTCCCCTCTCGCCAAGTGCCAATGCGGCGCGGTAGACTTCGGACCACTGATGTCCCCGCACGGCCCTAGCTGCGCGCACGATGCGCGCCCTGCTCACCTGCCAATTGCCCATTGCCTCGTATCGCCATGTCTTCTGCCCCGTCATCGTCGCTGCCACTCGTCGCCCTTACGCCCGCCGACATCACGCTCGGCGAACCGTTGCCCTGGGCCATCGTCGACCGTAACGGCGAGCCGCTGCTCGCCGAAGGGGACCTCGTCCCCACGCAAGCTGGCCTCGATTGGCTGTTCACGTCATTCGCCCCGCATCGCGCCGCCACGCTCGGTGCAGATACCGCAGAAGCGGACGGCGAGAATGCCTCGGCCAACACCGAAGCGAGCACTGACACGCCGCCTGTTCAAGCGGCCGCTTCCGCTTCAGTCGCCGCTTCTGTCTCCGCCGCTGCCGACGCATCCACAGCGCAGTACGGACTCACCGACCTCAACTTGCGGGCAGGTGACTGGCTTCAGATTCAGTTGCCGCCGGGCGCGGGTTCGCAGCGCATTCGCACGCGCGTGATCGGCCATGCGCCGAATCAGATGCTGTTCATCACCGCGCCGACCGGGCGTTCGGCACCGCCGACGCTGCAACCCAGCGAGCGGCTCGAACTGTGGACGTTCTCGGGGGAAGACATTTATCACTTCGTCTGCACGGTGGAGCGCGTCGAGCGGCTGCCGTTCGAATACGTGGTGCTGTCGGCGCCCGCGCAAATTCGCCGCAAGGTACTGCGCCGCTCGCAACGGGTACCGGCGCGTTTGGTCGCGTCGATCACGCTCGGCGACGCCCAGCATCTCGCCCTGTTGCAGGACGTGAGCGCCGAAGGCGTGTCGCTGCTGACCGATGCCCCGCTCGGTGCGCCCGGCGACACGATGCAGTTGGCGTTTCGCGTGCGGGTCGGCGACATCGATATGCCGGTGGAAGCCACGGGCACGATTCGCGGGATTCAGCAAAACGACGATGGAGCGCACTTGCATGGCATCGAATTGCCGTCGCTCGAACCCGCGCATTACGTCGCCCTCAAGTGCTACGTGTACGAGCGGTTGCTCGCGCTCGGGGGCGCTTGATGACGAAAGCGACGACAGCGACAAAGACGGCCAAAGTCACCAAAGCCACGAAAGCGACAAAAGCCGCGACGGCGGAGGCCTCGGCCGACGGTGAGCGCCCACGCACACTGGCGAGCCAAACGTTGTTTCGTGGCCTCGATATCGTCGAAGCGGTCGCTGCCGGTATCGATACGGTGGCCGCCCTCTCGGCGCATACGGGCATTACGTCCTCGACCACGCATCGCATCGCCTCGGCGCTCGTGCAGGCGGGGTACCTGCGCTTCGAACCACGACGCGGCTACCGTCTCGGCAATAAGCTGATCGAGCTCGGCTTTCTCGCTTATCGGCAGATCGACCTGCCGCGCGTCGCGCGCCCGACCCTCGAAGCACTCGCCAGCGAAACGCAAGACACGGTGCATCTCGCCGTGGCCGATGGCTGGGAAGTGATGTATCTCGATAAGTTGCCGGGGCAGCGGGCGGTGGAAATCAGTTCACGCATTGGCGGACGCAAGCCGATTTGCGTCACCGGCGTGGGCAAGGCGCTGCTGCTCGATCAGGACGAAACTGAATGGCGGGCGCAACTTGCGCACTATCAGACGAAAGTGCCGTCGCACGTGATAGATGCCGCGGCATGGCTCACGCGCATGCGGGACTATGCGCGTCAGGGGTATGCCTTCGATCTGGAAGACGACACGCCACAAATTCGCTGCGTTGCCGCGCCCATTTACGATGCCAGCCAGCGCATCGTGGCGGCGATTAGCGTGTCGAGCACCACCAAGTACATGAGCCGCGAGCGCATGCAAGAGCTCGTGCCGCGCGTCAAAGACGCGGCCGCACGCATCAGCCAACAACTCGGCTGGTCGGGCAACGCTCGCTGACACAAATACCCCGCCTTCTCATCTGCCCATAAAAAACGCCGGCCATTCTGACGAAGGGCCGGCGTGAACACTTGCGGAGATGCTACCCACTGCTTGGGTGATGCCTTACGTTGATGCGTCGTAACGTCCGCGCGCCAATGCGCCGGTACGTCGTGCACCGGCGCGTCGTGCGTCAGTGCATTAGGCGGCGCGGCGCTTGAGCAGGTCGAGCGCGACGTCCACGATCATGTCTTCCTGACCACCCACCATGCGGCGCTGGCCCAGTTCCACGAGGATGTCGACCGTCTTCAGGTCATAGCGAGCAGCAGCCGCTTCCGCGTGACGCAAGAAGCTCGAATACACGCCCGCATAACCCAGCGCCAGCGTCTCGCGGTCAACGCGAACCGCACGATCTTGCAGCGGGCGCACGATGTCGTCGGCGGCATCCATCAGCGTGTACAGATCGCAGCCGTGGTTCCAGCCCAGACGCGATGCTGCGGCAATGAACACTTCGAGCGGCGCATTGCCCGCACCAGCGCCCATCCCGGCAAGACTCGCGTCGATACGGTCGCAGCCCTCTTCCACGGCAACGATCGAGTTCGCCACGCCCAGACTCAGGTTGTGGTGCGCGTGCATGCCGGTCAGCGTTTCGGCCTTGAGTACATCCTTGAACGCACGGAATCGATCGCGCACATCGCTCATGCCCAGCGCGCCGCCCGAATCCACCACGTAGATACACGTAGCGCCGTATGACTCCATCAGCTTGGCCTGCTCGGCCAGATGCTGCGGCGTGGTCATGTGGCTCATCATCAGAAAGCCGACCGTGTCCATCCCCAGCTCGCGGGCGTACTCGATGTGCTGGCGCGACACGTCCGCTTCGGTGCAATGCGTGGCAATACGCACCACGCGGGCACCCGCGTCATAGGCTTCGCGCAGGTCGTGCACGGTGCCCACGCCGGGCAGCAGCAGCGTCGCGACCTTGGCGTGCTTGACGGTTTCCGCGACGGCGGCAATCCATTCGAGATCGGTATGCGCGCCAAAGCCGTAATTGAAGCTCGAACCCGACAGGCCGTCGCCGTGCGCGACTTCGATCGAATCGACGCGGGCCGCGTCAAGCGCCGCCGCAATCGCCTTCACATTGGCAATGCTGTACTGGTGGCGGATGGCGTGGCTGCCGTCGCGCAGCGTCACGTCGGAGATATAGAGTTTTTTCTGCGTCATGGTGAAGTGTCTTCCCGAAGAGCGTGCGGCGTTCAGGCCGCGAGGGCCAGACGAGTGGCGGCAATACGATCGGCACAAGCCAGCGCGGCGCTGGTCATGATGTCGAGGTTGCCTGCATAGGCCGGCAGATAATGCGCGGCCCCTTCCACTTCGAGGAAGACAGAGGTCTTCAGGCCCGTAAGCTTGCCCAGCCCCGGCACATTGAGCGGGCGCGACGCGTCGAACAGCTCGAATTGCACTTTCTGCTTGAGTCGATAGCCCGGCACGTAGGCGTGCACCTTCTCGACCATTGCCGCAATGCTCGCCTCGATAGCCGCCTGATCGCCCGGTTCGGACAACACGAACACGGTGTCGCGCATGATGAGCGGCGGCTCGGCCGGGTTCAGCACGATGATCGCCTTACCGCGCGATGCGCCACCCAGCACTTCGATGGCCTTCGACGTGGTTTCGGTGAACTCGTCGATATTGGCGCGCGTGCCCGGGCCAGCCGACTTGCTCGAAATCGACGCGACGATTTCGGCGTAATGCACCTTCGCCACTTGCGAGATGGCAGCCACCATCGGGATGGTGGCCTGACCACCGCACGTGACCATGTTGATATTGGTGGCGTCGAGATGCGCGTCGAGGTTGATCGACGGAATCACGTACGGCCCGATAGCCGCAGGCGTCAGATCGATGACCTGCACGCCACGCGCTTGCAGCAGTTCGTTGTGGTGCGCATGCGCTTTGGCCGACGTGGCGTCGAACGCAATACGAATGTCTTCGAAGCCCGGCATGGCCAGCAGGCCTTCAATGCCGCCCGAGGTCACCGGCACACCGAGACGCTGCGCACGCGCCAGCCCGTCGGACGCCGGATCGATACCGACCATTGCGCCCATCTCCAGATGCTCGCTATTGCGCATCACCTTGATCATCAGGTCGGTGCCGATGTTGCCCGAGCCAATGATCGCCACTTTCTGTTTGCGTCGTTCTGTCACTGTCGTCTCCTGAACGTGTCCGTCCACCGGTTACCGGTATGAGGCGCATCGTAATTCCGCCATCGCCATAATGTCAATATGTAAACATTGATCTCATATATTGAGATTATTGAATTGGGCGATTTCTCCCTCGGTTATCCACACTTTTTGTTCACAAGCCCGTTGATAACTTGCGGAAAAGCATCCCAAGTGACTGATTCAATAGGGAAGAAAGGCGGCGCATGAAAGTTGAGCCATGCGCTGCAAATCGAGGCATGGCGCAGGTTTTGGCCGAGTGACGTTATCCACAGATTCTGTTTGCAAGCCAGTGGACAACTTGCGGATAGCTATCTCAAGTGCTTGATGCGATGAGGAAAAAGGTCGGCGCGCAATTGATGCGCCAAGAAAGCAGCAGGTCGCCGTAGGTCGCGCGACGATATCGAGGCAACGCCACCGTCTTTCGGTGACCGATGGTTATCCACAGAAAATGTTCACAACCCAGTGCATAACCCGCCGATATCTGACGTATCTGGTTGATACGTAAGGACTTCTACGCGGCGCAGCAGGTTCGATCACCGGCCGCCATTTGAATGGGCATTTTCCCAAATGAACCGTAGGACGAACTTTCGCAGCGAAGGGGGGGTCTAGCCATTTCGACTTTCTACCGCCCCCTGCACTGCATTCCATGACGTCTCCGAACCCCCAGAACACCGGGCGGCTCGCGCAATCGATTTGTGTCGTACCGCCCCCTTCACGCGTTTCGCGCTTTCCTTTCCCCCTGACCTCACGCTTTGCTCTGCCCTCGTTTGCAGCGCTGACGGCGGCAATGGTTTTCGCATGGCCCATGAAAGCGAAGGCTGACGAAGGTGAGCGCAGCGGCATTGCCTCATGGCCGGGCGCCATCGTGGATGAGTTCCGCGACGTTGCCACGCAAGGCGCGAGCGATCTTTATGTGCCGCTGCACACGCATCACCTGCGCTTCGCCTACACGAGCGAGAAGATCTCCCAGTTCAACGAGAACCCATGGGGCATCGGCTACGGTCGCGTGTTGTCGGACGGCAAAGACGGCTCGCGCATGTTGTATGCGATGGTGTTCAAAGATTCCCATAACGATTGGTCGCCAATGGCGGGCTACGGGCGAATTTGGAATGTGGCGAAAGCCGGACCGGTGCGTTTTGGTCTCGGCTATACCGTGTTTCTGATGTCGCGCACCGATACGCTCGGCGGCATTCCGTTCCCCGCCGCGCTGCCCCTTGCCGAGATTGGCGTAGGGCGCGCGTCGGTGGCAACGGCTTACGTTCCCGGCGGCAAAGGCAACGGCAACGTGCTGTTTATCTTCGGCCGTTACACGTTCGGCAAGGCCGGCTGATCCGCTGGCATGTCCTGCCCGCTTCGCGCACACCACGCGCCAAACCCGGCGATGTAGCAATAGGCCAGCGCCGGGACGAGGAACGACATGACGACGCCGATGCCGTCGGCAAGCGCCCCCTGCGTGTACGGCAACACTGCGCCGCCGACGATCGCCATACAGATCAGCCCGCCACCTTCGCTCACCCGTGAGCCAAGCCCACCGACCGAGAGCGAAAAGATCGTGGGGAACATGATCGCGTTACCCAACCCGCACGCGATGAGCAGCCACATCGCGAACGCCGCCGGCAACGTGAACGACACGAGAATCAGCAACAGGTTGTACAGCGCGCACAGGCTCAGCAACTTGCCGGGCGATATCTGGCGCAGCAGCCACGCACCGGCGAACCGGCCAACCATCGCCCCACCCCAATAAAACGCGAGATAGCGGCTGGCATGTGCGTGATCCGTAATGCCCGTATCGGTATGCGTCAAATAGACGATGAGAAAACTGCCGATGCTCACTTCCGCACCGACATAAAGAAAGAGCGCCACGATGCCGTAGCGCAACGGGCGATGGGCCAGCAGGCTGCGGACGTTGCCGACCAGTCCGGGCGGCGAGGTCTCGTTTGCGCGCTGCTCAGGCAACGTCAGACGCCAGAGCACGACGCCGCCCACGATGAGCACCGCCGCCAACATGCCGTAAGGGCCGCGCACGCTATCCACGGCGTGTCCGGTGGCGCTCTCGGCTTGGGGCGCCAGAATCCACAGCGCAGCCAGCGGCGGCCCGACCGTCGTCCCCAACGAGTTGAAAGCCTGCACCAGCGTGAGGCGGCTCGCCGCTTCGCCGCGCGAACCCAGCGTCTCGACGTAGGCGTTCACCGCCACTTGCAGCAGCGTGATGCCGCTCGCGAGTACGAAGAGCGCCGCGAGAAAGCACGGATACGACACGAGCGCCGCCGCAGGAAAAAACAGCGCGCAGCCCAGTCCGGCCAGCCAAAGCGAGCTCGCCAGCGCGCGCCGGTAGCCGACGCGCGCGGTGTACTGACCCGCCGGATACGACACAACGAAATACGCCGCGAAGAAACTCGACTGGATCAGCGCCGCGTCGCGATACGTCAAATCGAACGCCGCCTTGAAGTGCGGCACGAGAATGTCGTTAAGCGAAGTAATCAATCCCATCGCAAAGAACAACGCCGCGAGCATTGCGAGCACGCGTTTTGCGGAGGGCGGAACGTGGGGCGCGCCGGAGAATTCCGGCATTTCGGCAGCGCGAGCGGGAGCGCTTTCTGAGGGCGGGGGCACGTGGGACGGGCGATTGACGGACATGCATGTCTCCAGTGGATAGGGGCACTGCAAGGACAAGAACCGCCAGTGTAGACCGCTCGATCGGCGACGAACACGCGGTAAGCGTCACATTCGGATGACGCCCAAATGGCATCCGATCCGTCGACGACGAGTAATTTCCGCCCTCTGTTCCGCGTTTATTTTCCCTTTGTTTACCGCGTTTTCCACCGGTTCGACTCTTGTCAGCGGACGCCTTTTGATCGACTATCCGCACCATAGGTCACGCCGCTATATTTCGGGGAAACGTCATGCGGGGATTCAAGTCATTTGGTATTGCGGCGGGATGGCTCGTTGCGGGTTTATTTGGCATTGCCAGCCAGAGCCATGCGCAAGCGGGCGGCGCGCCTGAGCCGGTCGGAGGATGCAACTGCGCCCGCATCGTGGCCGATTGTTCGGCATCCGTGGCGGTGCTGCCGGTGCTGGCAAGCAACGGCGCCTACTCGGCCGACGTCACGCTGCAAACGAACGCCCCCTCGTGCGCCAAGGTCGATTACCGCCTGGACGACACGCCCTACGTCACCATCCTGCGTGACGGCTCGCAAGGCGGGCAACGCATGTTCGGCACACGCCCGCTCACGCGCAACAGCCTGTCGAGCCTGTCATGTCATGTGTGCGCCGCGGCCAGTTCCCCAGTACCGAACGATGGCCTGCCGCCGGATATGGCACGCCTGAACGGTGCCCCGGGCACGTTCAGCGCAGCGCCGCTGGCACCTGCACCGACGACACCGGCCGCACCGGCCAACAACGCCACCACGTACGTTCCCGCATCCGCCATGCCGTCGGCACCCGCAAGCGCTGCGCCGAGCGCGACGGCCACGCCGGTCCCCAGTTCCATTGGCGACACCGCGGGTCTGAAGGCCGTCAATGCGTCGACATCTGAGTCGCCTGAAGTGGCGCGCGACGTGGCGGCAATCAATGCACCGGCACCGGCCGGCACCACGATCGTCACGCCCCCTATCCCGCCAACGGCCGCTGCGCAAACGGGTGCGCCATCGCCTTTGCTCGTCGTGAATCCGTCGGGTCGCTGGCGCGGGCTGTGCAAGAACGCACCGCCGTGGTGGGGAATTTGGAGCTCGCCGATGACCCGCCTCATGGCACTCGCGCTCAATGGCGCGCAGGTCACCGGCAGTGTCGACGACGTCGAGCCGAACATTCACACCACCGTTCAAGGCACGCTCGCGGGCGACCGATTGCAGCTTGCCGGCAGCTACGGCGCGAAGCACGACATCACGTTCGGCGGCGATGGAACCACGCTGACCGACGCCTGGTGCAACAGCGACGGCCGCTGCGAAACCTGCCAAATGCAGCGGTTTTGACGACATTCGGGCCCGGCAGCGGGCCCGTTTTCCGCCTCGGTAAGACAAAGAAAAACAGCGTCGCGGAACCTGCGAGCGACACGACGTGACAAAGACGCCGTGTCACGTCTCGAACGAAACACTCGTAAAACACTTCGAAATAAGGCTCTCTCGGCGCGAACCCTTGTGCGGCAAGCACGCAACATAATTTGCGCACTACTCGCAGAAAGCGATTTCTTAGGTAGAATCGTCGGCGCAGCAAGACGTATCATTCGGGTGGCCGTTCTACGACGGCACTTTCTTATTCTCATCGATTGGATCGATATGGCAACGGCAAAGAAAGCAGCAGCTAAGAAGGCCCCTGTGGCGAAAAAAGCTCCGGCAGCTAAGAAGGCTCCGGCCGCTAAAAAAGTTTCGGTGAAGAAGGCAGTCGCACCGAAGGCAGCTCCGAAGGCAGCCGCGACCGACAAGGTCACGCCGCTCAAGGACTCGCTCAACAAGACGCAACTCGCCGCGCACCTCGCCGAGCGTGCTGCGGTCGAAGTGAAGACCGTCAAGGCTGTGCTGGCCGCGCTCGAGAACACCATTCTCGGCTCGCTGCACAAGAAGGGCGCTGGCGAATTCACGCTGCATGGCCTGTTCAAGGTCACCACGCAGAAGATCGCCGCCAAGCCGAAGCGTCGCGGCATCGACCCGTTCACGAAGCAAGAACGTGAGTTCGCTGCCAAGCCGGCTTCGACGCGCGTGAAGGTTCGCTCGTTGAAGAAGGTGAAGGACGCTGCACAGTAAGTCTTGCGCGATGCGCTGCCGCCTCACCGGCAGCAGCGAATATCGCAAAACTTGCCAGATGTGCAGTCAAACGGTGCCGAAATTCGGCACCGTTTTTTTTCGTCCGTCGAATCCGCAACTACGGGTTTTCGCTGGGGTTTGTGCTGAGTGGACGCTTTGCGCGCCGCCCGCTACCATCGCTCGGGGCATCCGTCAGCGCTCGCGGGGGACATCCTTGCAATACACGTTTGCGTTCGGCGACGTCTTCGCGGCGTGGCCGCTGCTACTCAAGGGCACCTGGATCACCATCGAACTGTCGGCCAGCGCCATGGCGCTCGGGCTGACGCTCGCCGTTGTCTGCGCGTGGGGAAAAACCGCCGGCCCCGCCCCTGTGCGATGGCTCGTGAACGCCTATATCGAGCTGATTCGCAACACGCCCTTTCTCGTCCAGCTCTTCTTCTTTTTCTTCGCACTGCCGGCCGTCGGGCTGCGCTGGAGTCCGCATACCGCTGCGCTCACGGCGATGGTCGTCAATCTCGGCGCCTACGCCACGGAGATTATTCGCGCGGGTATCGATGCGATTCCGCGCGGACAGATCGAGGCTGGCCTGGCGCTCAATCTCAAGCCCTGGGAAATCTTTCGCTTCGTTATTCTCAAGCCCGCACTCAAGGCGATTTACCCGGCGCTCACCAGTCAGTTCATCTTGCTGATGCTTAGCTCGGCAGTCGTCTCGGTCATTTCGGCAGACGATCTCACCTCGGTGGCGGCCAATTTGCAGTCGCAGACGTTCCGTAGCTTCGAGATCTATATTGTGGTCGCCGCGATCTACCTGCTGCTCTCGCTGGCGTTTTCCGCGCTGTTCCGTGTGATCTATCGCCGCACGCTCGATTTTCCCGAGCGCCGCCAAACCTGATACGGGACGCACACGATGCGAACTTTCGGCTGGCCGGAGTTCTGGTTCATCGTCGAAGCGGCGCGCTGGACGCTCGCCCTCTCCGCCATCGCGTTCGTCGGGGGTGCCGCGCTCGGTCTGGGCATCGCCCTCGCCCGGACATCGAACATTGGCTGGCTGCGCAACCTGGCGCTCGCCTTCATCAAGCTGTTTCAAGGCACGCCGCTGCTGCTCCAGTTGTTTCTGATTTTCTTCGGCGCACCGGTGATCGGTCTGGAAATCGATCCGTGGATCGCCGCAGGCGTCGCGCTCATTTTGAACAGCGCCGCCTTTCTCGGCGAAATTTGGCGCGGATGCATCGAAGCCGTGCCGCACGGACAGGTGGAAGCGGCGCAAGCGCTCTCGTTATCGTGGTTCAACCGCATGCGCGATGTGATCCTGCCGCAGGCGGCACGCATCGCCGTCGCGCCGACGGTCGGCTATTTGGTGCAGATCGTCAAAGGCACCTCGCTCGCCGCGATCATCGGCTTCACCGAAATTACCCGCGCCGGACAGATCATCAATAACGCCACGTTCCAGCCGCTCGTGGTGTTTTCGGTGGTCGCCGCGCTTTATTTCGTGCTGTGCTGGCCGCTCTCAAGGCTGGCCTCGCGACTCGAACGGCATCACAAGTCAGCGAATGCGACATAACGCCATCGCTCACGACACCCGACAAGGAGAACCAACATGACGCGAAAAACACCTCCCACACCCGCGCAAACGCCACCGCGACGCGAGCATCCGGCAAGCCGCCGCAACGTTGCCACGCCCACGGTGAACTCGCGCCGCGACTTCCTGACGACGCTCGGGGTGGCCGCGATGCCCGCGGGGTTCGCCGGTTCGCTGGGCGGCACGCTCGGCAGCTTGCTGACCGGCACGCTGTCGCTGTTCACGACGCCCGCGCATGCGCAAACCGTAGCCGACATCAAGAAAAAGGGAACGATCAATGTTGGCATGCTGGTCGACTTTCCGCCGTACGGCACGACGAATGCGCAGAATCAGCCGGACGGTTACGACGCCGACGTTGCCAAACTGCTCGCGAAAGATCTCGGCGTGAAGGTCAATATCGTGCCGGTCACTGGGCCGAATCGCATCCCGTTCCTGCTCACGGGCAAGGTCGACGTGCTAGTCGCCTCGCTCGCCATCACGCCGGAACGCGCCAAACAAGTGCAATTTTCCAAGCCGTATGCGGCCGCTACCATCGTGCTGCTCGGCAAGACCGGCGCGCCGATCAAGTCTGCGGCCGACCTGAAAGGGCTGCGCATCGGTGTCGCGCGCGCCAGCACGCAAGATGTTGCCGTGACCAAAACCGCACCGGAAGGCACCGAGATTCGCCGCTTCGACGACGATGCGTCTGCCATGCAGGCGCTGCTCTCGGGTCAGGTCGATGCCATTGGCTGCTCGGTGACCGTCGCCAGCGCCATTCGTCAGCGCGCACCGGGCCAGTACGAGCCGAAGTTCAATCTGTTGCAGCAGTCGATGGGCATCGCCTTGCGTCCCAATCAGCCGGAACTGCTCGCAGCCGTCAACGACTTCGTCACGCGCAATACGGCCAACGGCGAACTGAATAAGCTATATCGAAAGTGGCTCGACACCGATCTGCCGAAACTGCAATGAGCGATCCGCACCCACTGGGCGAAACCGTGCAGCACCCTGGCTGCGAATCTCGCGCACCGATCATCGAACTCGATGGCGTGAGCAAATGGTTCGGGCAGTTTCAGGTGCTCACGGATATCGATCTTCGCGTTGCGGCGGGTGAGCGCATTGTCATTTGCGGCCCGTCGGGCTCCGGCAAATCGACGCTCATTCGCTGCATCAACCGGCTTGAGCCCGTGCAACGCGGGCGCATTGTAGTCGATGGCATCGAGCTCACGGCCGGGGGTGCAAATGTCGCGTCGGTGCGGCAGGAAGTCGGCATGGTGTTTCAGCAGTTCAATCTATTTCCGCACCTGACGATTCTGGAGAACTGCACGCTCGCCCCGATACGCTCCCGAAAGCTCTCGCGCGCCGATGCCGAAGCGCTCGCCATGAAATTCCTCACACGAGTGCGCATTCCCGAGCAGGCGCACAAGTATCCGAGCCAGTTGTCGGGCGGACAACAGCAACGCGTGGCCATTGCACGCGCGTTGTGCATGACGCCGCGCATCATGCTGTTCGACGAACCGACGTCGGCGCTCGACCCGGAAATGGTCAAGGAAGTGCTCGACACGATGATCGGTCTAGCCGAAGACGGCATGACGATGCTGTGCGTGACGCACGAAATGGGTTTCGCGCGGCGCGTGGCCGATCGCGTGATCTTCATGGCCGACGGCAAAATCGTGGAACAGGCACCTCCCGCTCAGTTCTTCGAACACCCCCAGCACGAGAAGACGCGCAGCTTCCTCGGGCAGTTGTTGAGCCATCCCGGGCAGTAAATCGACGCGGCGGATGCCGCCGCGCCCCCCATCCCTCGCCCCCTCCCTCGCCCCCTCTCTCTCCGCTTCCCGCTCCTCGGCTTTCCCCTAAAGACCACAGGGTCATTCCAGAAAAAACTTGGCTATCGATGCAATTTAGATATATCGTAAACACGTCTTAACTACATCTGAAGGGGTCACATCATGCGAGGATCTCGAGGCGATTTCATGGGCCGAGGCCCGCTGGGCCTGGATGGCATGGATTTCGACGAGCGCCGCGGCGAGCGTCATGGGCGCCGCGCGGGCGGCGAAGGAATGGGCGACGGTTTCGGCGATGGCCGCCGGGGCCGTGGGCACGGCGAGGGGCGTGGCGAAGGCCGCGGTGGACGCGGAGGCGGCCGACTCTTCAGCCATGGCGGGCTACGCATGGTGCTTCTGCACCTGATCGCGCAACAACCGCGTCACGGCTACGAACTCATCAAAGCGATTGAAGAAAGCGTGAACGGGACTTACAGCCCGAGCGCCGGTGTCGTGTACCCGACGCTCACGCTGCTAGAAGAAATGGGCTATATCCGCGTGCAGGAAAACGCGGGCGAAACCCAGCGCAAATCGTACGAAGTCACCGACACGGGACGCGAATATCTGGCGGAAAACGAAGCAGCCGTCACCGAGCTACTCGCCCGGCTGGCATCGCGCCGCGAGCGTTCCGAAGACATGCCACCACAAGTCATGCGCGCGCTGCACAACTTCAAATATGCGGTGCACTTGCGTCTGGGCGGCGAACCGCTCTCGACCGAGCAAGCCAACGCATTCGCCGCGATTCTCGACGCGGCCGCACAACAACTGGAGCGACTCTGATGCAAGACAACGCTGCACTCAACACCAACCCCGATCGCACGCCGCGCCGTGTACGCCACGAATTGCGCATGCGCCTGCTGGAAGTGCGCAGCGTCGCGCCGATCACGCCGCATATGCTGCGCGTGACCTTGGGCGGCGACGATCTCGAAGGCTTTACTAGCCCGGGCTTCGACGATCACGTGAAGCTCTTCTTCCCGAACCCCGAAACCGGCGAAGTGTCGGTGCCGCAGCTCGGCCCCGAAGGCGTCGCGAAGCCTGCCCCCGGCGACGCACCGCGCCTCATGCGCGACTACACGCCGCGCAGCTTCGATGCCGCCTCGAAAACGCTGGTCATCGATTTCGCCATGCATGAATCCGGCCCTGCAACGCAGTGGGCACGCTCAGCCAAACCCGGCGACCGCCTGGGTGTCGGCGGCCCGCGTGGCTCGTTCGTCATTCCGATGAATTTCGATGGTTACGTGCTCATCGGCGACGACACGGCACTGCCCGCCATCTCGCGCCGACTCGCCGAATTGCCGGCGGGCGCGCTCGTCTTCGTGTTTGCCGAAGTCGACAGCGCGCAAGACCGCCTGCGGTTCACGAGCGAAGCGGATGTCGTGGTCGAGTGGATTTACCGGGAAGGCACGGCGGCTGGCGAGAGCACGGCGTTGCTCGATGCGCTGCAAGTCGCCACCTTGCCCGCAGGCGATCTGCACGCCTGGGTGGCCGCCGAAGCCAGCGTTGCGAAAGCGGTGCGAGCGCACTTGGTAGGCGAGCGCGGCCTCAATCCCAAATGGGTCAAGGCAGCGGCGTACTGGCGTCGCGGCGATGCCGCCGTGCACGAGAACCTCGACGACTGACGTTTGCGCCAGCCATTTGCCACTCACGCGCTGCCACTGACCTTCGTCACCCGACTCTTGCCTCCTGCCGCCGAGACCGCGACGTGTATGCTTTCTATCCCCGCCCGATGAGTGAACGCATAGAACGTATGGCGCCGCCCCTCCTGCCCGACACCTGTCTTTTCGCTGGACTGCCCGCCCACCCCGACCCTGCGGCGGCGGAGCAGTTCGATACGTTGATCGCTCGGCCGGGGATGCGCGTCGAGCGCATCGTGTCGACCGGGCAGGCGTCGCCAGCGGGGTTCTGGTACGACCAGCCACAGCACGAATGGGTGGTCGTGCTCAGCGGCTCGGCGGGTTTGGCCTTCGCCGATAGCCCCGGTGAAACGCTGACGCTCGGGCCCGGCGACGCCGTCACGATCGTCGCGCACCGCCGTCACCGCGTCGAATGGACAGCGCAAGGCGAGACGACGGTCTGGCTGGCCATCCATTACGACTGACGGAGGCAACCTGCCAGCGAAGGCTCTTTGGAGAAATTCCCCGCGGCTTTTCGGAATTGCCTGATAGAAATACCGGGAACAACTTCCGACTATGAAAAAACGCTCGGGGGTGTCGGTTTTCGACACCCAGAAGGCGTTTCATCATAAAGGGGGAATACAACATTGGAGCCACACAAACGGCATGACGGGTTCGAGCGTTGGGCGGCGGGCGCGACGGCGCGTCAATTGGGGCGGGACGATGCGCGATGGCGAGTGTTCCGTGCGCCGGAGCAGGCAGATTTCCACGGGTTCGTCGTCTGGTGTTACACGCAGGGTGTATTTCTTGGGCAGGAGTTCGACCGTCGCACCGACACCATCACGCACTGTTACGTCCGAAACGGGGCTTGGGCGGTGCAGTTCGACTCGTACAACGAGGCCTGCGAACGAGCCTTCGACATTCACGCGCCAACGCTCATTCTGTTTGCACCGGAGCGCAACGGCGGGGTTTTCATCACCAGCACAGAGCAGTAGCGCCAGCGAGAGCATTCGCGCCTCAAACGAAAAGGCACCGGTCCGGCAATCGCCGGTCGGTGCCTTTTAACGTTCAACGCTCAGTTGAACGAAGCCGAGACTTGCGTCCGCTCAGCTGTAATTGCGGATGTCGTCGATCTCGGTCTGACCGAAGTCATCGCGCTCGGTATAAGCCAGGATGCGGCGCGCCACGTCTTCGGGCGTCGACAGTTTGCCGGTGGCCTTCATTTCCTGAAAACGTGCCAATGCCGGGAAGCTTTCGACGCTGCTGCTACGAATCGTCTCTTGCATGCCCGTGTCGACCACGCCCGGCGCCATCGAGACGGCTTGCACGCCATGCTCCCGATGTTCCGCGTTGACCACGCGCGTATACATATCCAGTGCAGCCTTCGTTGCGCAATACACGCCCCAACCGGCATTCGGATTGCGCCCGGCACCGGACGAGATGTTCACGATCTGGCGGCGAGCGCTCAGGCCCTGAGTGGCGGCGAGAAAACGCGCGGTCAGCACCATGACGGCCGTCACGTTGAGCGTGAACGCTGCGCCAATGGCAGCGACGTCGGTCAGCGCGGCGGTATTCGCCACCGGATTGACCGTACCGGCGTTGTTGATCAACAGGTAACGCGACGCGTCACGCGGCAGCTTGGCGAAGATGCGCTCCGCCACGCTGGCAGCCGCCTCGGCATCCGACAGGTCGACGGGCACCTGCTCGAGGGTGACGCCCTGATCGCGTGCGAGCGACGCAAGGTCATCGTCCGTGCGACGCGCGAGCGTGACGAGATGCGTGCCGGGAGCCAGCAGGCCGCGAGCGAGCGAGGCACCAAGGCCACGCGAGGCGCCGGTAAGAATGGCAATCGTTTGGGACATGAGGGGAAGGCGGGTCGGATAACGCCGCATAAATGACCAACGGGACCGCCATTATCCGCGCATCGCGAATACACCGCTATCCCGATTCACAGTCGATTCATCTCGCAAAAAGCGGCGAATTGCGGCTTTTTCTGGCGTTATTCCATCTGCGCTCACTGCATTTCGTCGTGCTATGCGTCAAAACGACGCGTCCACTGTGTGCGAAAGCGAAACACAGTATTGCGGAATATAATCGCGAATTCGCTGCGCTTATAACCTATGGTGTTAAGCAGGGCTCTTAGAACCATTCGCACGCGTCAATAGGTCTCATTTCACGCGCGTCAATGCTCGTGAGCGTCAACGTTGTCGCGGTTAATACAGGCGTTTCATGTGCACTGCACATGTCCGCCTTATGGGTATATATTCCCCCCTCATGGAAACGATACCGAAACTCATTTCGGCGGCTGCTGCTGCGCCCGCCGCTAGCAAAACTGCACGCCCAGTACCGCCGCGCCCGCGCCAATACGACGCGCGACTTGCGCGTTGGATGGTCACGCCGCTCATCAATACCCGCGTGAGCCCGAACCACCTGACGACCCTGCGGTTAATCGTCGGGCTGGTGTGCGCGTGGGCGTTCGCAAAGGGCGGCTATGCCATGGCCAACCTTGGCGCGGTGCTGCTCGTGTTGTCGAACTTCATCGATCACACCGATGGCGAACTGGCGCGCATTAGCGGCAAGACGAGCCGCTTCGGCCATCTTTACGATCTCGCGTCCGACGCCTTCGTGACGGTGCTGCTCTTCGGCGGCATCGGTATGGGCGTGGAAGCGGTGGCGCCGGGCAGCTTGCCGGTGTCCGCCTCGCTGCTCGGCTGGATGGCCGGTGTCGCGGTCGCCTTGATCTTCTTCCTGCGCATGCGCATTGAAGATCGCGTGGGCAAAGCGGGTACCAAGCAAGCATCGGTAGGCGGCTTCGAAACGGAAGACGTGCTGTATCTGATGCCGCTCGTCACGCTGTTCGATGGCACGCGCGGCTTTCTGATCGCTGCCGCCATCGGCGCGCCGCTGTTTGCGCTGCTGGTTGTTGCCGACTACGTACGAGTGATGCGCCGCCCGTTGCCGGTGCCCGCAGATGCGACGAGCGCGAAAGCCGCCAGCGCTGCCGCTGGCGAAGCATCGCAGGCCACCCCGACCGCACCGCTCGCCCCGGCCGCCTTCGCTGCCGACGCTGAAATCGAGCGCGCGATGGATGCCATCGACTTCGACGCAGTGACGTCTGAATTCAAGTCGCAAGACGCGTTCATCTATCTCGAGAAGTTTCTGCCGCAAACGGTGACCGATCAGTTGATCGCCGCCGCGCGCGCGGTCACGCCGAACGTGAACCGTAACTATCTTCCCGGCCACAAGCAGGGCGGCAGCGTGAGCCGTCACACGCTCGACGAGCTTGCTCCCTTCGTAGCCGATTTGTATCGCTCGCCTGCCCTGATGCGCTTTCTTGAGCGTCTGGCTGGCGAAAAACTGCTGCCGTCGCCGGTGGACGATCCGCACGCGTACGCGCTGTATTACTACACGCGTCCGGGCGATCACATCGGCTGGCACTACGACACCTCCTACTACAAGGGCCGCCGTTATACGCTGCTGCTTGGCGTGGTGGACCAATCGAGCTGCAAGCTCGAGTACCGACTTCACACGCGCAATCCGGGCGTGCCGCAAGTCGATGGCGCCGTGGCCTATCCGCCCGGTGCGCTGGTGTTCTTCGACGGGGACAAACTGCATCACCGGATCACGCCGCTCGGCGACAACGAGGAGCGAATCTCGCTCACGTTCGAGTACGTGACCGACCCGCGCATGGGCACTTGGCAGCGCTTCATTTCGAATATGAAGGACGCCATCGCTTACTTCGGTTTCCGGCAAGTGTTTCGTCAGGTATTGCAACGGACGAAACGCTAAATGAACCGGACTGCCATCGTATCTCTGACCCTCGGTATCGCCCTTTTCGTCGCCCTGCTCATCTGGCAGGGTGCGGGCTCGGTGATGTCGACACTGGCCATGGCCGGCTGGGGGCTGTTGCCTATCGCCGCGTTCCACGTGGTGCCGCTGGTGCTCGACGCCGCCGCCATTCAGGTACTGGTCGCGAAATCGTGCTCGCTGCGCCGCGCGGTACTCACGCGCTGGACCGGCGAGTCGGTGAACAGCCTGCTACCGGCCGGTCAGATCGGTGGCCCGATTGCGATGGTGCGTCAAATGAAGCAAAGCGGGATGCCCGGGCGCGAAGCCGCCGCGGCCATCACCGTGAGCACCACGTTGCAAGCCGTCGCGCAAATCGTCTTCGCGCTGCTCGGCCTGGCCGTCTTCGGCATCAGTGCCACGCATGACAGCGACGGCGGCCTCTGGGTGCCGATGCTGCTCGCTACCGCACTCATCTCCGCCCTGCTCTACGCGTTCTACATTGCGCAGCGGCGCGGCATCTTCGGCTGGGCGTTTCGTACGCTCTCGAAAATGTCGTCCAAGCGCGACTGGTCGTCGCTGCTCGACAGGGCCGACGCCGTCGACGAAATCGTGCAGCGCATGTACGGCCAGCGCCGTCAGGTGCTCGCGAGTTTCGCCCTCAGTCTGGTGGGTTGGATCGTGGGTACGGCCGAAGTCTGGCTGATTCTGCAATTCATCGGCCACCCGGTCAGCTGGGTCGACGCCATGTTGCTCGAAAGCCTCGGCCAAGCGATTCGCGGTGCTGCGTTCTTCGTGCCGGGCTCGCTCGGCGTACAGGAAGGCGGTTACCTGCTGCTCGCCCCGCTCGTGGGTCTGCCGGCCGATGCCGCGCTGGCCCTCTCCCTGGCCAAACGTACGCGCGAGCTGCTGCTCGGCGTGCCGGGCCTCGTCTATCTGCATTTCTCCGAACGTGGCTGGCGCCGCCGACTCGCCTCGCAACAAAGCGCGTCGATGCCCGCAGCCACGGATACTGCACCGCTCTAAAGAAGGATACCGACCATGCGGGCCATCATTCTCGCAGCAGGCATGGGCCTGCGTTTGCTCCAGCCCGAAGACAAGCAGGCGCCCAAGTGCCTGCTCAAGTTCGACGGCATGTCGCTGCTCGAGCGCCATCTGCGCATGCTCGCAGCGGCCGGCATCACCGACGTGGTGCTCGCGCTCGGCTTTCATCACGAACAGGTGAGCGAAGAACTCGAACGCCTGAACTGGACCCCGCGTCCGAAGATTTACCTGAACCCCGAATTCCATCTGGGCAGCGTGCTCACGCTGCACACGGCCGCCGAAGCGATGACCGCTGGCGGCGATGTGCTCGTGATGGATGCCGACGTGCTCTACGATCAGCGCATCTTTAACGCGCTGGTGGTGGGCAAGACGGCCAACCGTCTGCTCATCGACCGCGACTTCGAAGTGGGCGACGAGCCCGTGAAGCTGTGCCTGCGCGATGGCGTGCCGGTCGAACTGCGTAAGCAAGTGATGGTCGGCCTCGAATACGACACCGTGGGCGAGTCGGTCGGCTTCTTCCGTTTCAACGAAGCGACGGCCACGCGTCTGGCAGAAATCACGCGCGATTACGTCGAATCGGGCCGCGCCAAGATGCCGCACGAAGAAGCCGTACGCGATCTGCTGCTCGAGCGCGGCGCGCAATTCGAGACCGCTGATGTCACGGGCTTCCCGTGGATCGAGATCGACTACCCCGAAGATGTGAAGCGCGCCGCCGATCAGGTGCTGCCGCAACTCGAACCGCTCACGATGGTGTCCGAATGAACGCTCCCGACGCATTCACCCTGCCGCCGACCGCCACGCGCGCGGCACAGTTGCGCGCCATGCTGCGCAGCAATCAGCTCGAATTCCTGATGGAAGCCCACAACGGCCTGTCGGCGCGCATCGTGCGCGAGGCAGGCTTCAAGGGCATCTGGGCATCGGGCCTCGCGATTTCCGCCCAGTTCGGCGTGCGTGACAACAACGAAGCCAGTTGGACGCAGGTAGTCGACAACCTCGAATTCATGGCCGACGCCAGCGATCTGCCGATTCTGCTCGACGGCGACACCGGCTACGGCAACTTCAACAACATGCGCCGTCTCGTGCGCAAGCTTGAGCAGCGTGGTGTTGCAGGCGTCTGTATCGAAGACAAGGTCTTCCCGAAGACCAACAGCTTCATCGGCGGCGAACGCCAGCCGCTCGCCGACATCGACGAATTCTGCGGCAAGATCAAGGCCGGTAAAGACTCGCAGGCCGACGACGATTTCTCGATCGTCGCGCGCGTCGAAGCCCTCATCGCAGGCTGGGGCATGGAAGAAGCCCTGCGCCGCGCCGAGGCGTATCGCCTGGCCGGTGCCGATGCCATCCTGATTCACAGCAAGCTCAAGCGCGCCGACGAGATCGTGCAGTTCGCGCGTGAGTGGGACAACCGCTGCCCGCTGGTGATCGTGCCGACCAAGTACTACAGCACGCCGACCGACGTGTTCCGCGAAGCCGGTATCAGCGTCGTGATCTGGGCGAACCATCTGATTCGCTCGGCCACGTCGGCAATGCAAGCGGTCGCGGCAGAGATTCACCGCAGCGAAACGCTCATCAACGTTGAAGACCGTATTGCGACGGTGGACGAAATCTTCCGCTTGCAAGACGCCGACGAGTACACCGAAGCCGAAGACCGCTACCTGTCTGCCGCCAACGCGCCGCGCTCGGCCATCGTGCTTGCCGCAAGCCGTGGCAAGAACCTCGAGAGCGTGACGACGGACCGCCCGAAAGTGATGCTGCCGGTCGCTGGCAAGCCGCTGCTGCGCTGGCTGGTCGACGGCTTCAAAAAGCAGAACGTGAACGACATTACGGTGGTGGGCGGCTATCGTGCCGACGCGATCGACACGGCCGGTATCACGCTCGCCATCAACGAGCGCTTCGCCGAAACCGGTGAGCTCGCCTCGCTCGCTCGCGTGAGCGACGCGTTCGCCCACGACACCGTCATCTCGTACGGCGACCTGCTGTTCCGCAGCTACATCGTGCGCGATTTGGTCGAGAGCGATGCCGACATCACCGTGGTGGTCGATTCCACCGCTGCCACCACCGCGAATGCGGCCAACGCCAGCGTGCGCGATTTTGCGTACTGCTCGGCCGGTGACGATCGCGGCCTGTTCGGCCAGCAAGTGCTGCTCGAGAAGATCAGCGGCGACGCCACCGACGACGGCCGCACGCCGAATGGCCGCTGGATCGGCCTGCTGGGCGTACGCGGTGAAGGCCGCGCTCACCTCCAGCGCGTGTTCACTGCCCTGCAAGCCCGTCCCGACTTCGATCAGCTCGGCATGCCGGAACTGATCAACGCGTTGGTCGAAGACGGCGCAAAAATCGAAGTGCAGTACGTGCACGGCCACTGGCGCGGCGTGAACGACATGGAAGAATTCCGCCGTGCCGCGGACTTCGCCCATGGTCAGACGCCGTTTAGCGGTGCCGACGCGGAGGCGCAAGGTGATTGAAGCCGGTCAGTTCGTCGAAGCCGCGCGTACGCACGGCTTCACGTGGTACACGGGCGTGCCGTGCTCGTTTCTCACGCCGTTTATCAATTACGTACTGCAAGACCCGACGCTGCACTACCTGTCGGCCGCCAACGAGGGCGACGCGGTCGCCATCGCGGCGGGTGCGACGCTGGGCGAAGGCCGGGGTGCACGCGCCGTCACGATGATGCAGAACTCGGGCCTCGGCAATGCCGTGAGCCCGCTCACGTCGCTCACGTGGACGTTCCGTCTGCCGCAGTTGCTGATCGTGACGTGGCGCGGCCAGCCGGGGATCACCGATGAGCCGCAGCACGCGCTCATGGGCCCGATCACCCCCGCGATGCTCGACCTGATGGAAGTGCCGTGGGAGTTGTTCCCGACCGAGCCGGACGCCATTGCCCCCGCCCTGGAGCGCGCTGTGCGT
The DNA here is from genome assembly GCF_902459645.1 of Pandoraea pneumonica. Taxonomy (GTDB): domain Bacteria; phylum Pseudomonadota; class Gammaproteobacteria; order Burkholderiales; family Burkholderiaceae; genus Pandoraea; species Pandoraea pneumonica. Next base: position 204,266 of record NZ_CABPSK010000006.1, on the reverse strand, counting down.
CATATGGACGAGACGGGCCGCCCCTACGCACTCGTGATGCAAAAAGGCAGCGTCGCGCCGTTCCCGCTGCAACCGGCGGAGCGTCCCGCGCGCCCGGCGCAGCCTGCCCCGGCGTCGCTGATGCGCGGCGTGGGCCCGGCCGATCTGCCGACGCGCCGCGATGCGCTTGAGCGCGTTATCGCGCACACCCCCCTTGAAGGCACCGTGGTGCTGGCCTCGACCGGCTTCTGCGGACGCGAACTCTACGCGCTCGACGACCGCGCCAACCAGTTGTATATGGTCGGCTCGATGGGCTGCGTCACCACGCTGGCGCTCGGTCTGGCGCTCGCACGCCCCGACCTGCGCGTGGTGGCCCTCGACGGCGACGGTGCGGCCTTGATGCGCATGGGCGCATTCGCCACACTGGGCGCGTATGGCCCGTCGAACCTCGTGCATCTGCTGCTCGATAACGCATCGCACGACTCGACCGGAGCACAAGCCACGGTGTCACCGACAATCTCGTTCGCGGGTGTGGCGGCGGCCAGCGGCTATGCGCTCGCGCTCGAAGGCGATACGCTCGATGTCATCGAACAGTTGTTCGACGGCCGTAGCACGAGCCTGAGCGACGGCCCGCGCTTTGCCTGCCTGACCACGCGCCCCGGCACGCCCGACGGCTTGCCGCGCCCGAAGGTCACGCCCGAAGCCGTGAAATCGCGTCTGATGGATCACATTGCTAAGGCTCACGCCTGAGCCTCCCCCCTTACAACAATATCCGCCGAGGAAGCTTCGCCATGCTGTTACTGAATCCGGGCCCCGTTACCCTGACCGAGCGTGTCCGCAAGAGCCTGCTGCAACCCGATCTGTGCCACCGTGAGCCCGAGTTCTTCGACTTGCAAGACGAAGCCCGTGCGCGTCTGACGGCCGTCTACGGCCTCGACCCGGCCGTGTGGACGCCGGTGCTGATGACCGGTTCGGGCACCGCTGCGGTCGAGAGCATGACGGCGGGTCTCGTGCCCGAAAACGGCCGTCTGCTGATCGTCGAGAACGGTGTGTACGGCGAACGCATCTCGCAAATCGCCAAGCAGTACCGCATCGATCACGACGTCATTCATTTCGAATGGATGCAGGCTCCGGATTTGGCGCAGATCGTCGCGAAGCTCGACGCCGCTGGCGAGCGTCCGTACACCAATGTGGCGATCATTCATCACGAAACGACCACGGGCCGCCTGAACGAACTGGGCGGCATCGCGCGCGCCTGCCGCGAGCGCGGCATCGACTTGCTGGTCGACGGCGTGAGCAGCTTCGCCGCCGAAGCCATCGATTTCAACGATTCGGGCATCGTGGCCGTGGCCGCTACCGCGAACAAGTGCGTGCACGGTGTGCCGGGCGTGTCGTTCGTGATGGTGCGCAAGGACGCGCTTGCCAAGGCGTTTAGCCGCACGTATTACCTCGACATCGCACGACTGGCGAAGCTGCAAGCCGAGCGCAATACGCCGTTCACGCCGTCCGTCCATGCGTATTACGCGCTGGTCGAAGCCCTGCGTGAGCTCGAAGACGCCGGTGGCTGGCAACAACGTCACGCCCATTACGGTGCGCTAGCCGAGCAGGCACGCGCTGGCCTTGCCGCACTGGGCATGGACAGCGTGCTGCCGTCGAACGAATCGTCGGTCGTACTGCGCGCGTACAAACTGCCCGCCGGTGTGGATTACCCCCGCCTGCACGACTGGCTCAAGGCCGATGGCTTTGTGATTTATGCCGGTCAAGGCGGCTTGTCGAAGGAACTGTTCCGCATCTCGACGATGGGTAACCTGACGGCTGCCGACATCGATCGCCTGCTGGCGTCGTTCGCCAGGTTGGTGAAGTAAGCGGGACCGGACGCTCAGCCATGGCAGAACTCCTAGCCAACCTCCGCTCCCCCGCCGACTTGCGCGCCCTCTCGCGCGCCGACCTGCGCCGTTTGGCCGACGAACTGCGCGCCTGCGTGCTCGACAACGTGTCGCGCACCGGCGGGCATCTGTCGTCGAACCTCGGCACGGTCGAACTGACGATTGCGCTGCATTACGTGTTCGACACGCCCAACGATCGCATCGTGTGGGACGTGGGTCATCAGACATACCCGCACAAGATCCTCACTGGTCGCCGTGAAGCCATGCCGACGCTGCGCCAATGGCAAGGCTTGTCTGGCTTTCCGAAGCGCGACGAATCGCCCTACGACACCTTTGGCACGGCCCATTCGAGCACGTCGATTTCCGCCGCGCTCGGCATGGCGCTCGCCAGCAAGGTGAAGGGCGAGAAGCGTCATGCGATTGCCGTGATCGGTGACGGCGCCCTGACTGCAGGCGAAGCGTTCGAGGCGCTGAACAACGCGGGCGTGTACGACGATCTGCCGTTCCTCGTCGTGCTCAACGACAACGACATGTCGATCTCACCGCCCGTGGGTGCGCTCAACCAGTACCTCACGCGACTGATGTCGGGCCAGTTCTATTCCGCCGGTAAAGAGAGCGTGCGCAATCTGTTGCGCAACGCCCCGGCGCCGATGCGCGAATTCGCACACAAGCTCGAAGAACACGCCAAGGCGATCGTGTCGCCCACCGGCACGATGTTCGAAGAGTTTGGCTTCAACTACCTCGGCCCGATCGACGGTCATGATCTCGATGCCCTAATTCCGGCGCTCGAGAACATCAAGGCGCTCAAGGGGCCGCAATTCCTGCACGTGGTCACACGCAAGGGTCGCGGCTACAAGCTCGCCGAAGCCGATCCGGTGCTGTATCACGGCCCGGGCAAGTTCAATCCGAGCGAAGGCATTCGTCCGGCAGCGCCGGGGACCGTCACGCCGAAGACCTACACGCAAGTGTTTGGCGAGTGGCTCTGCGACGCCGCCGCAGCCGACGCACGCGTGGTCGGCATCACGCCCGCCATGCGCGAAGGCTCGGGGCTGGTGGAATTCGAGAAACGCTTTCCGGAGAGGTACTACGACGTGGGCATCGCCGAGCAGCACGCGGTGACGTTCGCGGGCGGGATCGCCACGGAAGGCCTCAAGCCCGTTGTCGCGATCTATTCCACGTTCCTGCAACGCGGCTACGACCAGGTGATTCACGACGTCGCGCTGCAAAACCTGCCGGTCGTTTTTGCGATCGACCGTGGCGGTTTGGTCGGGGCGGACGGTGCGACGCACGCCGGTGCCTACGATATCGCCTACCTGCGGTGTATTCCGAACATGGTGGTGATGACGCCGGCCGACGAGAACGAATGCCGCCAGTTGTTGCAGACGGCGCTCGGTATCGATGGGCCGTCGGCTGTGCGATATCCGCGCGGCACGGGGCCGGGCGTGAAAACGGAAGCGGGCTTGTCCACGCTGCCCGTCGGGCGCGCTCAGGTACGCCGCCAGAGCGCCGCCCCGGCAGGACGTCGCGTGGCGGTATTGGCCTTTGGTCCGATGGTCGCGCTCGCTGAGCAAGTGGCCAACGAGTTCGACGCCAGTGTAGTCAACATGCGCTTCGTGAAGCCGCTCGACGAAGCCACGGTGCTCGAAATGGCCCGCTCGCATGACCTCGTCGTGACGTTGGAAGAAGGCGCGATCATGGGCGGTGCCGGTACGGCATGCGTCGAAGCGCTCAACGCGCACGGCGTGCTGGTGCCCGTGCTGCAACTCGGTTTGCCCGATAAGTACATCGATCAAGGAACGCCCGCGCAGCAACTGGCGTCGGTCGGGCTCGATGCCACGGGTATTGCCGCTTCGATTCGCCGCGCGCTCGCGGAACGGCTTGGCGGCAAGGTCGAAGCGGTCCCTTCATCGCAGTAATTCGCGATAAGTCGCAATAAGTCTCGCCGCATCGCGCTGCGCTTCGTGTGCTTCGCTGGGCAGAAAAGCAAAACGGCACCTTTCGGTGCCGTTTTGCTTTGTGGGGACAGCGTTATTTCGCCGTCTTGTCCCGTGGCTTGCCCATCAGTACCGGCTGGAAGAACACCGCGCCGATCAGCGTGCACACCAGCGAGAGCGCCAGCAGCTTGCCCATGCTCGACGTGCCCGGGTGATGCGACAGCCAGAGACTGCCGAAAGCAATGCCCGTGGTCGCGGCCGACAGCACGACAGCTTGCGTGAGGCTCGAGGCGAGCAAGCGTGTCTGCCCGTGACGCCAGGCAATCACGTAGTAGATCTTGAATGCCACGCCCACGCCCAACAGCAGCGGCAACGCGATGATGTTCGCAAAATTCAGCGGCAAGCCGATGATGACCGTGATTTCGAGCGTCACCGCCGCCGAGACCAGCAGCGGCACGAGCGTGCGCAGCACGTCGCCGAAGTTGCGCAACGCCAGCCACAACAGCACTGTGATCGACAGCAGCGCCCAGATACCCGCTTCGATGAACGAACGGATGATCGTGTCCGCCGAGCGCAGGATCGAGATGGGCCCGCCCACCGCATCGGGCGTCGTCGCCAGCACCGCGGCACTGAACTTGCGCAGCATCGCGTCGTCGCTCGGGTCAGCGCCCTTCGCTACGCGCGGCGAAATGTTCACGAGCGCGCGGCCATCGGCGGCGACCCATTGCGAAACGATGTCCTTGGGCAACGATTCGCGCGTCACTGCCTGCGGTTGCAGCGCGTCGCGCAACTGACCCAACGCCAGCTTGAGCGGCCCGGCAATCGCACGTTCCGCACGGTCTCGCGTGGCAGCGTCGCCTGCGGCGAGCTTGCGCAGTGCGGCAGCGAGCCGCTGGGCCTCTTTCGCCCCTTCGCCCGGATGATCGATTGCCGCGTCTTCCAACTGCCCTGCCGCCGTCTTGAGCGACGACACGCGTGCGGCGTCCGCCACCGGCGGCAGCGGCGTTTGCGACAGCACAGGCAGCAGCGACGTCGCCGCCGTACCAATCAGTGCGAGCTTCTCCGGCTGCTCGGCGGGCATGAACGTCGTCAACGTCACCACACGCCCGATTTCCGGCACTGCACGCAACTTGGCGGCATCGGCATCTGCGGCATCTAAATTCGCGGCGAGCAGTTGCACGTCGTTCACCCCGGCTTCGGGCGAATTGGCCAGATCGAGCAGCGTCGCCATCGACTCCGTATGCGGATCTTTCAAATGCAGCGGATTGAAGTCGAAGTGCAAATGGGCGAGCAACGGCAACCCGGCGACCACGAGCGTGAGCGTGCCGTAGAGCAGCGGGTTGCGATACTTTTCGGTGAAATCATCAACCCGGCCCAGACTGCGAAAGCCCGGCGGGCTCGCTTCGCCACGCGGCTTGAACACGCTGATCAGCGCAGGCAACAACGTGATCGCCGACGGGAAGGCCACGCACAGAATGCCCACGCCCGCGATCAACCCCAGTTCCGACACGCCACGATAGTCGGTCGGCAAGAACGAGAAGAAGCTGGCAGCGGTCGCGGCGGCGGCCAGCGACAACGGCATGGCAATCGCCTTGCCAGCCCCTGCGAGCGCGCCCTGAAGCGCCCCATCGTCGTCGCCAAGGCGGTGGCGCTCTTCGCGATACCGCACGCCGAACTGAATGCCGAAATCGACGCCGATGCCCACGAAGAGCACCGCAAACGCGACCGAAATCATGTTCAGCGCGCCCACCATCATCAGACCGAGCGCGAAGGTAATGGCCAGACCGGCGAGCAGCGTGATGAACACCGCGACGATCATCTTGCCCGAGCGCACGGCGAGCCACAGCACCACCAGCACGGCAAGCAACGTAATCACGGCATTGGGACCAGCATCTTCACGCACCGAAGCGAATTCTTCGTCGGAGAGCGGGCGCGGGCCGGTCAGGCGTACCGTCGCGCCGTAGCGTTCTTCGAGCTTGAGATCGGCAACGGCTGCCCGGATACGCGAGGCCGCGTTGGCCCCGGCTTCCAGCGCGGCATAGTCGAGCACGGGCTGCACTTCGACATAGCTGCGTGCCACGGTATCGGGCGTGACGAGTGCGCGCCACGACATCGCGGTCGGTTTGCCCGCCAGCACAGCTTCGGTCGTGTCAGCCGCATTGCCCAGCAAGCGCGCCATCTCCGGCAGCTTCACCTGCCCGGTGAGCAATGGGGTTTGCAGCGTGACCGACAGCAGATTCGACAGCCCCGTCAGACTCGGGTCTTGCGCGAGACGGTTGAGCAGCGGCTTCGCGTCGTTCAGCTTGCCGGTGAGGCTCTTCACATCGTCAACCGACGCGAACAGCAAGGCATTGCGCGCAAAGAACTCACCCGCGCCCGGACGACTCACGGCGCGGAATACATCTTTTTCTTTGGCGAGCTTTTCCGCCAGTTCGGCGGCGGCGCGGTCGGCGAATTCAATGGCCGGTGCCTGCACGACGGCCAGCGTCACGTCGGCTTTTTGCGGGAAGGCGCGGTCGATCTCCCGGCCACGCTCGGCGGCGGGCGTATTGGAGTCGATCAGGCTCGAAACATCGGTGTTGATCGCGAAATGCTTGGCGACATACACGCAACTGGCCACGGTCAGCAGCAGCGAGGCGAAGATGACTGGGTACGCGTGCTTCGCCGAGAAACGGACGATGCGCACGACGAGCGAAGTCAGCATGTAGCGGTTCCGGAAGAGAAAATGGGCAAAACGGATGGAAAGGCAACTGCACCGGGAACCAATCGGCGGAAAAGACCGTCGATCAGGCCATTGAAATGGTGAATTTACAAAATCGAAGCAGTATACCGGGCCGCGTGCGGGCCGCGTGGAATACACTACGCCCTACCCGATTTAAACCAACGAAGAGAAGCTGGGTTCCTACGTATGAAGAAATTTCTGGTGACGGCGATGGCCGCGGCCACCTTGGCCGTTTCAACCGCTTCGTCGGGCGTCTGGGCACAGACGAACAACGCCAATCCGAACGATATGGTGAAAACCGCCGTCGAGACGGTCGTCAAGGCGGCCAAGGCCGATCCGGCGGCTCGTGACGGCGATGTGGCCGCGACCGCCAAAGTGGTCGAGCGCGACTTCCTGCCTTACACCGACTTCCGCCGCACCACGCGCTACGCCGTCGGCCCGAAGGCGTTCGACGGCGCGACGCCCGCCCAGCAGCAGCAGGTCTTCGAACAATTCCAGCAGTTGCTCGTGAACACCTATGCCTTGCAACTCTCGCAAGTGCGCGGCTCGCAGCTCTCGTTCAAGTACGATCCGGCCAAAGTGTCGGCAGGCAGCACCGACGCTGTCGTCGGCGCCACGGTCAGCGGCACCGGCGACACGCTCTCGGTGGCCTACCGTCTGGGCAAGACAGACAAGGGCTGGAAAATCTACGACATCAACATGATGGGCGAAAACGTCGCCGACGCCTGGCTCATCCAGCTGTATCAGCCGCAGTTCAAGGCGCGCATTGCACAGGGCGGCATCGACGGCCTGATCGCTTATCTGCGCGACAAGAACGACCGTTTCGGCAAATAAAATCAAGGGCTCGGCACACGATGCCGGGTCCGCCACTCTCCTCGCAGGGACGTTGTACTCATTGGCCGCCCGATCGCCGCAGATTCGGCCCAGATCGGTGCCAATTCGTCAATATTTATGTAACAACGGCTAACGGTCCCCCACAGGGGGTCGTCAGCAATATTTGGCCGCGGCGGTTACAATCGTCGCTTGTCAAACGACCGGACGGCGGTCCCCCCGCGGGCAGGCTCGACGCGCCACAAAAAACGGCACGCGGCGTTCCATGAGGCCAATGTATTCGACATGGACTCCCCGATAAAACCGCCATCCCGGCCGACCTGAGCCGGAGAGCTGAATGCAAGTCATCCTTGCCCAACCCCGCGGGTTTTGTGCGGGTGTCATACGTGCCATCGAGATCGTCGAGCGTGCCCTGGAAAAATACGGCGCGCCGGTCTACGTACGCCATGAGATCGTCCACAACAAGCATGTGGTCGATTCCCTCAAGGCCAAAGGCGCGCGCTTTATCGACGAGCTTTCCGAAGCCCCTGCGGGCGCTGTCACTATTTTCAGCGCCCATGGTGTTGCACGTGTGGTTGAACAGGAAGCGCAGACGCGCGGCCTGAAAGTCTTGAACGCCACGTGCCCGCTCGTGACCAAAGTGCATATTCAGGGCAAGAACTACGTTTCCGCTGGACGCGAAGTCATCCTGATCGGCCACGCGGGTCACCCCGAAGTGGAAGGCACGATGGGCCAAATCGACGGTCCGGTGCACCTGGTGCAAACCGAAGCCGATGTCGATCTGCTGCCTTTGCCGGTGAACACGCCGGTGTCGTACGTCACGCAGACCACCCTGTCGGTCGACGAGACTCGCGGTATCATTGCCGCGCTGCAACAACGCTTCACCAATATCGTCGGACCGAACACCAAAGACATTTGCTACGCCACGCAAAACCGCCAGACCGCCGTGCGCGAACTGTGCGAGCGCGTGGATGTGCTGTTGGTGGTCGGCGCGACGAATAGCTCGAACTCGAACCGCCTGCGCGAAATCGGCTCGGAAATGGGGTTGCCTAGCTACCTCGTGGCCGACGGCTCGGAAGTGAACCCCGAGTGGGTGCGCGGCCAAGCCCGCATCGGTATTACCGCCGGGGCGTCCGCGCCCGAGCGCATGGTCGAAGACGTGATCGACGCGCTGCGCCGCATCGACACCGTCGAAGTGACGCTCATGGACGGCATCGAGGAAACCATCCAATTCCGCTTGCCGTCGGAATTGACCAAAGACGAGCCGGTCGCCGCACGCCACGCGGTCGCTGGCTAACGCAACACGAACAGGAGCCGAACTTGGCCATCCCCTTCCTGCAACAGGCGTATGTTGGCGCCTACCTGATGAAGCAACGCTTCAAGGGCAACAAGCGTTACCCGCTGGTGCTCATGCTTGAACCGCTTTTCCGCTGCAACCTGGCTTGCTCGGGCTGCGGCAAGATCGACTACCCGGATCCCATTCTGAATCAGCGCGTCTCGCTCAAAGACGCCCTCGATGCCGTGGACGAATGCGGCGCACCGGTGGTCTCGATCGCCGGCGGCGAACCGCTGCTGCACAAAGAAATGCCGCAGATCGTCAAGGGCATCATCGAGCGCAAGAAGTTCGTCTATCTCTGCACCAACGCCTTGCTGCTGGAAAAGAAGATCGACGACTACGAGCCGAGCCCGTTCTTCGTCTGGTCGATCCACCTCGACGGCGACCGTGAAATGCACGACGCGTCGGTGTGCCAAGACGGCGTGTACGACCGCTGCGTCGCCGCCATCAAGCTGGCGAAATCGCGCGGCTTCCGCGTGAACATCAACTGCACGCTGTTCAACAACGCCGATCCGGAAAAGGTCGCCAAGTTCTTCGACACCACGAAGGAAATGGGCCTGGACGGTATCACCGTGTCGCCGGGCTATGCCTACGAACGCGCCCCGGATCAGCAGCACTTCCTGAACCGTTCGAAGACCAAGCAACTGTTCCGCGACATTCTGAAGCGCGGCAACGGCGGCAAGGACTGGACGTTCAGCCAATCGAGCCTGTTCCTCGACTTCCTCGCCGGCAACCGCACGTATCACTGCACGCCGTGGGGCAACCCGACGCGTACCGTGTTCGGCTGGCAGCGTCCGTGCTACCTGCTCGGCGAAGGCTATGCCAAGACGTACACCGAGTTGATGGAAACAACCGACTGGGACAAGTACGGCGTGGGCAACTACGAGAAGTGCGCAGACTGCATGGTCCACAGCGGCTTCGAAGCCACCGCCGTGAACGATACGCTGTCGCGTCCGCTGCGTGCCCTCGGTGTCGCGCTCAAGGGCGTGCGTACCGACGGCCCGATGGCTGACGACGTGTCGTTCGCCAAGCAACGTCCGGCCGAGTATGTGTTCTCGAAGCACGTCGAGATCAAACTCGACGAACTGAAGCGAGCTAAGGCGTAAATGCCGTCGCGTGTGCTGGTCACCGGCGCCTCCGGGTTCGTCGGTTCTGCGGTAGCACGCACGGCGCTCGCGCGCGGTCACGAGGTTCGCCTGCTGGTGCGTGGCACCAGCCCGCGCGCGAACCTCGCCGACCTGCCCGTCGAAGTCGTCGAAGGCGATATGCGCGATGCGGCATCGATGCAGCGTGCACTCGCCGGCGTGGACGCCCTGCTCCACGTCGCGGCCGACTACCGCCTCTGGGCGAAAGATCCCAACGACATCATGCGGGCCAATATCGATGGCACGCGCACGGTGATGGAAGCCGCGCTGCGTGCAGGCGTCGAGCGCGTGGTGTACACGAGCAGCGTTGCCACGTTGCGCGTGCAAGGCGCGACCGGCCCGGTCGACGAAACCTCTCCCAACGATGAAGCCACGACCATTGGCGTGTACAAGCGCAGCAAGGTCGCGGCCGAGCGTCTGGTCGAGCGCATGATCGCCAACGACGGCCTGCCCGCCGTGATCGTCAATCCGTCCACGCCCATCGGGCCGCGCGACATCAAGCCCACGCCAACGGGACGCATCATCGTCGAAGCGGCACAGGGCAAGATTCCGGCCTTTGTCGACACGGGATTGAATCTCGTGCACGTCGACGACTGCGCCGAAGGTCACCTGCTGGCGCTGGAGCGCGGCCGAATCGGCGAGCGCTACATTCTGGGCGGCGACGACGTATTGCTGCGCGAGATGCTGGCCGCGATTGCGGGCCTCGTGGGCCGCAAAGCCCCGACGGTCGCACTGCCGCGCTGGCCGCTGTATCCGCTCGCGATGGCAGCGCAAGGTGTCGCACGCTTCACCGGCAAAGAACCGTTCGTGACCGTCGACGGCCTGAAGATGTCGCGCTATCACATGTTCTTCTCGTCCGAGAAGGCCAAGCGTGAACTGGGTTACACCGCCCGCCCCTACCTCGATGGCTTGCGTGACGCGCTCGCCTGGTTTCGCTCCGCCGGATATTTGTCATGACTGTTTTGGCCTGGATCGCCGCGCTTTCGTTGGCCATCTGGATCTATCTGCTGATTTCGCAGGGCGGCTTCTGGCGCGCGCGCGAACGCGATGATCTCGACGAAGATCAGTTATCGGTGCCCGACGTGTGGCCAGCGGTGGCCGTCGTCATTCCGGCGCGCAACGAAGCCGAGTCGATCGGACAGGTCGTGGAATCGCTGTGCCGCCAAGACTATCCGGGGCGTTTGCGCATCGTCGTCGTCGACGATCAGAGCAACGACGGCACCGCCGATCTGGCGCGTGCTGCGGCGGCCCGTGCGGCATCCGACGGTCTTACGCGTCGCGTGGATGTGCTGAGCGGCCAACCGTTACCCGGCGACTGGACCGGCAAGATGTGGGCCGTGCGTCAGGGCGTAGCGTTCGCGAGCGACCAGGCGACCAACGACGACGGCATCGCGCCCGATTACTTGCTGCACACCGATGCCGACATCGCCCACTCGCCCGAGAACGTGCGCCGTCTGGTCACGCGTGCGACCGGCGACAACCGCGTCCTCGTGTCGCTCATGGCGAAGCTGCGCTGCACGGCGTGGTTCGAACGCACGTTGATCCCGGCGTTTGTGCTGTTCTTCCAGATGCTCTACCCGTTCGCTTGGGTCAACGATCCGAAGAAGCGCATGGCCGCAGCGGCTGGTGGATGCATGCTGATTCACCGCAAATCGCTCGAAGCCGGTGGCGGCATCGAAGCCATTCGCGACGAGATCATCGACGACTGCGCGATGGGGCGCCTGCTCAAGAAGCAAGGCGCGATCTGGCTGGGGTTGACCGAGCGTGCCGTGAGCGTGCGTCCGTACGACAACCTCGGCGAGATTCGCAAGATGGTTTCACGCACCGCATACGCGCAATTGCAGTATTCGCCGGTGCTGCTGGCAGGCACGATCGTGTCGCTGCTGCTCACGTTTATCGTGCCGCCTGCGATGACAATTTTCGCGTCGGGCATTGCGCAATGGCTTGGGTTGTTCGCGTGGATCGCGATGACCATCTCGTACGTGCCGATGCTGCGCTTCTACCGTCAGCCGACGAGCTTTGGCCCGCTGTTGCCGCTGGTGGCTGCGCTCTACACCGTCTTTACGTTCGACTCGGCGCTGCAACACTGGCGCGGCCGCGGTGGCATGTGGAAGGGGCGCGCGCAGGCACGAGGACAACAATCGTCAGACGTGTAACGCCGCATGACACCCAAGAAAAAGCCAGTTTGCCGATAACGCAAACTGGCTTTTTTGTTGGCCGTGAGATGACCGTCAGACCGTCAGATTCCCCCAGCCGCAGCACCGAAGCCCTCACCGAGGCGCAACGCGATGACTTCGCGTCCGAAGCGCATTGCCTGCTTGGCGTGTCCCGCGTCTTTCCCGACGCGCAGTAGCGCGGGCAGTTGCAGCGGGTTTTTCACGAGCGAACCCAACACACCGAAAAGATTGACCGACCCATCGGGCCGCATGCCAGCGAGCGCGGCCGGTGGCAACGTCCGCTCTGCCGGATCGATCACCACCCGCGCCACCACGAAAGGCAACCCGTGTGCCGCAGCCACGCGCGCGACGATATGCGACTCCATGTCGGCCGCTGCCGCCCCGCTATCGCGACACAGCGCGGCCTTATCGTCGGCCGTGACCACCGGCGCCGTCACACCAGCCAGATCGGCGCGCAGCGCTCCCGGCATAGCGCGACGTAACGCATCGGCCCACGCAATCGCGGACACGTATTCGCGCGCGTTGTCCGGCATATCCAGCACCTTGTGTGCGATGACCCATTGCCCCGGCTTCAACCCCGGAATCAGGCCACCCGCCGTGCCAAAACTCACTAGCCCGCGAGCGCCCTGCGCAATCGCTGCTTCCAGTTCGCCCGCCAGCGTATGGTTCTGTGCGCAAACCACACGCACACCATCGCCGCGCGCAATGCGAGCTTCGAAGGGCATGCCGGTCACAACGATGATGGGCGAAGTCATTGGCAAATTCACATCCCGCAGGGTACTGGGCAGTCGTTGCGCACAGTCAGATTGCGATAACGTGCGAGCGCCCACAGCGGGAAGAACTTGCGATAGCCGTGATAACGCAGATAGAACACGCGCGGGAAACCGGTCGCGGTGTACAACTCCTCGTCCCACAGCCCTTCGTCGTTCTGCGTGTTCAGCAGGTAGTCGATGCCGCGCTTGACGGCCGGATCGTTGGCCTTACCCGCTGCCATGAGGCCCAGCAATGCCCAAGCCGTTTGCGACGACGTACTCGGCGCCGCCTCATAGCCCTTGTACTCGAGCTTGTAGCTGTCGCCGTCTTCGCCCCAGCCGCCATCGGCGTTCTGGATCGAGAGCATCCATTGCGCTGCGCGCGCCATCGCCGGGTGTTCCGGCTGCAAACCGGCGGCCTGCAAACCGCACATGGCCGACCACGTGCCGTAGACGAAATTCATGCCCCAGCGGCCATACCAGCTACCGTCGGCTTCCTGATCGTCGAGGATGTACTTGAGCGCCAGATCGGCCGAGGCCTTACGTTCCGGCGACGTCGGCAACTGTGCCAGCATCGACAGGCAGCGTGCCGACACGTCGACCGTCGGCGGATCGAGCAGCGCGCCGTGATCGGAGAACGGAATGTTGTTCAGATACAGATGCGTGTTCTCGGGCTCGAATGCGCCCCAGCCGCCATTGCTGCTCTGCATGCCGATCACCCACTCCGTGCCGCGATCGATCGCGTAGCGCATCGCGTGCGCCTTCGGGTCGGCTTGATCGACCTTCACGTCGTCAAACTTCCCGGCCAGTTTCTCGTAGCGGTCCATCGCCATCGCGACCACGGCCGTGTCGTCCACGTCCGGATAATGCGGATTCGCGAATTGAAACGCCCAGCCACCCGGACGCACGTTCGGACGACGCGAAATCCAGTCGCCGCGCACATCGAGAATTTGCAGCGGAATCAGCCACTCCAGCCCCTTCCCCGCTTGCTCGATGGCGCGCTTGTCGCCCGTTTCCAGCAATGCGTGAGCGGAGAGCGCCGTATCCCACACCGGCGACAAGCACGGCTGCACATACGTCTCGTGATCGGCCGGCGTCACCAGCTTCTCGACCGACTTGCGCGCAATCGCGCGGCTCGGGTGATCTTCCGGGTAACCGAGCACGTCGTACATCATGACCGAGTTGGCCATGGCCGGATAAATCGCGCCCAGCCCGTCTTCGCCGTTCAAACGCTCTTCGACAAACTCCACCGCGCGCTTGATCGACTTCTCGCGCAGCTTTTTCGGGAAGAACGGATCGAGCGCACGCAAAACGTGGTCGACACCGGAGAAGAAGGTGAACCAGAAGCGGCTCTGGTGCGGTGCGCGCTTAGGCGGCCCCACGTCCTTCGGGCTGCCAATGAACAGTTCGTCGATGCCCACGCCCTTCGGGTTGCGCGCGAGCGGGCGCTTCGCCTGCAACACGAGCAGCGGCACGATCACCGTGCGCGCCCAGTACGACACCTTCGAGAGATGGAACGGGAACCACTTCGGCAGCAGCATGATCTCGACCGGCATCATCGGCACTGCCTTCCATTCGAGCACGCCGTAGAGCGCCAGCAAGATGCGCGTGAACACGTTCGAATTCTGCGCACCACCGCGCGCAATGATGGCTTCGCGTGCGCGCACCATGTGCGGCGCGTCGATCGGCTCACCGATCATCTTGAGCGCGAAGTACGCCTTCACGCTCGCGCTCATGTCGAACTTGCCGTTATGGAACAGCGGCCAGCCGCCGTGCTCGCCCTGAATACGGCGCAGATAGGCGGCGACCTTGGCTTCGAGGTCCGCGTCGACTTTCTCGCCGAGGTGATGGCGCAGCAACACGTACTCGGCCGGAATCGTCGCATCGGCTTCGAGCTCGAACAGCCAGTGACCGTTGTCCTGTTGCAGATCGAGCAAAGCCGTGATCGAACGATCGATGCCCGTCTCAAGCGTTTGCGTCGCCATTGCCGTGCTCAGCTTCTGGGCAAGTTCGGTATGCAGTTTGAGGTCCACTGCGGTCGCAGTGGCCGTGCGTCGCGCTTCCTTCTCGGAAGCATCGCGAATCGTATCCATGACAGTCTTGCCTTTTCAACCAGCCAAATCAGGCCGGGCTCAGTAAATCGGCGGCGCGGTTGCCACTTCGCAACGCGCCTTCGATGGTCGCGGGCAGGCCGGTGGCGGTCCAATCGCCGGCGAGCACGAGATTGCGCCAGCGGGTCGCCGCCGCGGGACGGCGTTTGTCTTGCGCCGGCGTGGCGGCAAACGTGGCGCGCTTCTCACGCACCAATTGCCACACGGGCATCGGCGTGGACGGCACCTGGCAGGCCTTCGCCACCTCTTCCCAAATGCGTTGCGCGAGCGATTCGCGCGACTCGTCGAGCAGATGGTCGGCGCCGCTGATCGTCACCGATAAGCGGCCGTCGAACGCGAAAATCCAGTCGCTCACGCCATTCACCACACCGATCATCGGCGGGCAGCCCGGCGGGGGCGGCACCTGAAAGTGCGCGTTGACGATGGCGCGGTACTCGTCCGGCGTCGTCAGGTCGGGCACGAGCGATGCGGCGACATTCGGGGGCACGGCAAGTACCACCGAATCGTCGGCACCAAGCATCTCAGGGCCATCGCCGAAATCGATCGACTCGACACGGCTGCCGTCCGCCGAGTACGCCATGGCACGCACCCGGTGCTGCAACATGACCTGCGCGCCCTTCGCTTCCAGATACGCCAGCGCCGGGTTGACGAACGACACGTCGAGCCCATCGCTTGCAATCAGCGGATGACAGGCGCGGCCACCGGCCGCGAGCGTCTCGCGGATCACAGCAGCGGCCATCTGCGCCGAGCCTTCGGCCGGATCGGCGTTGAGTACGGCCAAAAACAGCGGATGAATCAGTCGCTTGTAGAGTGCTGGCGGGCAGTTCATCGCGTCGGTCATCGTCGCGTCGGGGCCAGCACGCAGCAACGGCGCGAGCGACAGATAGTCCGACCACTTCGTGCCGGGCACGCGAGCGTGCTTGTCGAAAATCCACCACGGCAGGCGGCCTTCCGACAACTTCACCGTCCAGCGCTCGTCGCTGTCGAGATCGACGAACGCGAATTCGGCGCGTCCCGGCCCTGTCAGCGTATGTTCCGAGCCGATCGTGCGCGTGAACTCGCGCATCGTCGTATTGCCCGAGAGCACCAGATGGTTACCGTTGTCGATAACGGCGTTCAGCGTGCGGTCGAAGTACGAACGGCAACGCCCGCCTGCCTGCGGCGCGGCTTCGTGCAGCACGACAGGCACGCCGCGCGTGGCAAGTCTTACCGCGGCGGCCAGGCCTGCGAGGCCGGCGCCGATGACATGAACCTTGCCCACCATCAGAAAACCATCTGCCGCAGCAGCATCAAGATCAGACGCCAGCGCGGCACACGCACGCGCTCACGCGGCGCGGCAAAACCGCGCGCAATCAGTTTGTCGAGAATCGCACCGTAAGCCTTGGCCATCACCGCAGGCGCAATCACCACACGGCGAGGATGACGCGCCATGATGGCGCGCGCTTTCGCATAATGCTCATGCGCCTGCGCCACGAGCGGCGCACAGGCACGGTCGAGCTGCGCATTGGCCATCATCGCGGGCGTCGCGTTCACGATACCGGCGTCGGCCAGCGTCTCGCGCGGCAGATAGACGCGCCCGATGGCGGCGTCTTCGTCGATATCGCGCAAGATATTGGTCAGTTGCAGCGCGCGCCCGAGGTGGTACGACAGATCGATACCCTCCTGCTCCGGCATGCCGAACACTTTGACCGACAAGCGGCCGACGGCGCTCGCCACGCGATCGCAATAGAGATCGAGCGTGGGGAGATCGGGGGCGACGATGGGACCGCAGGCGTCCATTTCCATGCCGTCGATGACAGCGAGGAAGTCGTCGTGCTTCAGGCCGAATTGCTTGACCACACGAGCCAAGTTGGCGAGCGACGGCGACGGACGACCTTCATAAAGATCGGCCAGATCGCGGCGCCAGACCGCCAGGCGCGCCATACGGCTCGCAGACGTGTCTTCGCCGTCGTCGGCAATGTCGTCCACGGCGCGGCAAAAGGCATAAATCTCGAACATGCCTTCGCGCTGGGCGGGCGGCAAAATGCGCATGGCGGCATAAAAGCTGCTGCCGGACGCTACACGTGCGCTGCTTTGCTCAGGCGAAATTTCGATCGGTTCGGCGACGCTCACGAGGCTCCTCGTCGTGCAGGGGAACAGGGTGACACCACAGAAAACACTCAGGGGATTCTTGCAAGGGGGGAAGTATACCGGGGATTGGCGTGACTTTCCCGCCAGGATTCGGAACGATAGCATAGAATCTCGGGGCGTTACGGGGAGGCCAGACGGGTGCAAAACGGCCCGCAGCCTTGATTTCCCGACGTTTTTTTGACAATCGCCGCTACGCGCGCCGCCACCGTCGAACGGTCGCTGGCCCGCCGCCGTCGTTATCCCGGTTTTCGCAATAATCGCGAGAGATTTATGCCGCAGGCGTGCCTCTCCCGATTTGCCCTATTTTTGCCTCACCAGCCCGATGACTTCCGACGCCAAGATCGAGCATTACGAGAACTTCCCGGTCGCGAGCGTCCTGCTGCCGCGCGAGATGCGCGCGCCGGTGGGCGTGATCTACAACTTTGCCCGTACGGCCGACGACATTGCCGACGAGGGCGACGCGACGAACGCCGAGCGCCACGCCGGGCTGGCCGCCTATCAGGCCGAGCTCGACAAGATTGCCGCAGGCGTGCCCACGTCCCCCGACAAGCCGCTGTTCGCCGCGCTCGCGCAGGTGATTGCCGAACACAAGCTCTCGGTGCAGCCGTTCTCCGATCTGCTCTCGGCCTTCGATCAGGATATCGAGGTCAAACGCTACGCCACGTTCGCAGACTTGCGCGACTACTCGCGCCGCTCGGCCGATCCGGTCGGGCGCATCATGCTGGCCCTGTTCAAGCTCGACACGCCCGAGAATATCGCCTGCTCCGACGATATCTGCTCCGCCCTGCAAATCATCAACTTCTGGCAGGACGTGGAAGTCGACTGGCGCAAGGCTCGCGTGTATCTGCCGCAAGACGACATGGCGCGCTTTGGCGTGAGCGACGCGGACATCGGCGCGAAGCACTTCGACGACCGTTGGCGCGCGCTGATGCGCTACGAGGTCGACTTCGCGCGTCAGATGATGCTGCGCGGCGCACCGCTGGCGAACCGCGTGCCCGGACGTTTCGGACTGGAATTGTGCTGCGTGGTGCATGGCGGCTTGCGCATTCTCGAGATGATCGAGGCCGCCAACTATGACGTCTTCCATCACCGTCCGCAGTTGGGCAAAAGCGATGGCGTACGCGTATTCATGCGTGGCTTGTGCATGAAGCTCAGCGGGCGGCCACCGAAGGCGCTGGCTCCGGCCTAACCCGGCTCACAACCGGCCCTAAATCCGACCCAGCCCCCACCCCACCCCAGCGGAACCGGCCCCTTGAAGCCAGTGGCACCATCGATACACGCGTCGCTGGCGCTTCTCTTGCGGCCACGCTTGCCCTAACGTGATGTCAGCGCGCGTCGTGCCCGAGGCACGGCGCGCCGCCCTCTCACGATCTGGAGCCCCGGAGCCGCGCGCCGTGAATCTGCCTGCCGCCTTACAACGACTTGCATCGCCACGGCGCAACGCCCAAGGCATCCAAGGTACCCACGGCACACACGACGCCCCTGCCCGCTCTCGCGCGGGTCTGATCTTCGCCATCGTGATCGTCATGTGGGGCGTGAACTGGCCGGTCAGCAAAGCGCTGCTCGCTCATGTCTCACCGTGGTGGAGCACCGCGTTTCGCTCGACGGTCGGCATGATCACGCTCTTCATCATCTGCGCGGCCACACGACGGCTGGTCTTGCCCAAACGCGGCGACCTGCCCGTGATCTTGAGCGTCGGTCTGCTGCACATGACCGTCTTCTCGCTGCTGGTCGCCATCAGCCTCCAATACGTGAGCGCCGGGCGCTCGGCCGTACTCGCCTACACCACACCGCTCTGGGTCATGCCCGCCGCCCGTCTCTGGCTGGGTGAAGCCCTCACCCCACGCCGTTTAGTCGGTATCGCCTTCGGCCTGCTCGGCATCGCGGTGATGTTCAACCCACTGGCGTTCAACTGGCATGACCGCAACGCCGTGTTCGGCAACGCACTCGTGCTCGCCTCCGCCTTCGTCTGGGCCATCGCCATCGTGCACATGCGGGCGCATCGCTGGGTCAACGGGCCATTCGAACTGAGCCCGTGGCAGTTGCTGCTCGCCAGCGTGATCTTGTGCACGCTGGCGGCCATTTTCGATGGCGCACCACGCATCGCCGGATTGGCGGGGTTTGCTGGCCTGATGACCTACGGCGGCATCGTCGGCGGCGGCATCGCTTACTGGCTCGCTGGCGTCGTGACGCGCCAGTTGCCCGCGGGCGTCACGTCGCTTGGCCTGCTCGGCGTGCCCGTGGTCGGCACGCTCGCGTCCGCGCTCCTCCTGCGCGAATCGCTCGGGCTCGATGTCTGGCTCGCGCTTGCGCTCATCGTCGGCGGCATCGCGCTGGGCACTGTGTCGAAACCCGCACCGGCCAAACCCGCTGCGACGTCATGCCGCACCGACACCGCCGCCTGATCCCCACACGCTTGACCCATCGCAAAAGCCGTTCGCCGGGGGCATGACAGACTGCCCTCACGCATGCGACCACCGACGCCGGCCCATCGGTCGCCGTCACGCGCATGCCCGCCTGTCGCAGCACTGCTGTGCGTTGCCGGGCGCTCTCCGACGAATGGAACTGACATGAACGAGCAATGGCTAACGCTGGCCGGTCGCCGGCTGGTGCCGGTGGTACAAGGCGGCATGGGAATCGGTATCTCCGCACACCGGCTGGCGGGCACGGTCGCGCGCAACAACGGTATGGGGACGATTGCGAGCATCGATCTACGGCACCACCATCCCGATTTGCTCGCGCAAGTGGAAGGCACGCGCGACAAGTCTGCGATCGAAGCGGTCAACCTGATCGCCCTCGATCGTGAAGTCCGCGCGGCTAAGCAGTTGGCCGATGGCCATGGGCTCGTCGCCGTGAACGTGATGAAGGCCGTGAGCGCCCATGCGTCGCTGGTGCGTCAAGCCTGCGAGAGCGGAGCCGATGCCATCGTCATGGGCGCGGGCTTGCCGCTCGACTTGCCTGAACTCACTGCCGCGTACCCGAACGTGGCCCTGATCCCGATTCTGTCGGACTCTCGCGGCGTGAGTCTCGTGCTGCGCAAATGGCTCAAGAAAGGCCGTTTGCCCGATGCCATCGTCATCGAGCATCCGGCGCACGCGGGCGGTCATCTGGGCGCATCGCGTATTGAAGACCTGGGCGACGCCCGCTTCTCGTTCGAACGCGTGCTGACGGAGTGCCGCGACATCTACACGTCGCTGGGTATCGAATGGGCGCGCGTGCCGCTGATCGTCGCGGGCGGCATCCATACCCACGAACAAGTGAAGCACTGGCTGGCCCAAGGAGCGGCGGGTGTTCAACTGGGCACCGCCTTCGCCGTCACTGAAGAATCCGACGCGCATCCGGCATTCAAGGAAGTGCTCGCGACGGCGCGCCCGGAAGACATCGCGGAATTCACGAGCGTCGCGGGCTTGCCTGCGCGCGCCGTGCTCACGCCGTGGCTCAAGCGCTATCTCTCACGCGAAACCGCATTGCAAGCGAAAGCCAAGGTGCGTCAGTGCCTGGAAGGCTTCGACTGCCTTCAGGCGTGTGGCCTGCGCGATGGTGTCGCGCGAATCGGCCAGTTTTGCATCGATCTGAAGCTGGCGCAGGCCGTACGCGGCGACGTGGCGCGCGGGTTGTTCTTCCGGGGACGCGATCCGTTGCCGTTTGGCGAGCGTATCCGGCCCGTGGCCGATTTGATGCGCTATTTGCTCACCGGCGAGTCGCCCGCCGAAGGTGCCGATGCCGCCGAGGCGACATCCGTCGTCGCCGCTGCCTGATCGGCGTTAGTACCGCCAGAGCCACCGTTGTTGCCGCTGGTGCCAGCATTACGCGCAGCAATACGCTTATCGAAGAACGCGGCGAGCGCGGGGTCGTTCACCGTCAAGTCGAATTGCCGGTCATCGACGGCGTTGAAATAGCTATCGCACAGACCGGCTTTGCCGCTTTCGGTCGGTTGATCGTCGATGCTTCGCGCGTAGACGGTGAATTGCCGTTCCACGAGCATCGGCAATTGCGTGCGCAGCAATTCATCGAAACTCGCGCGCGCCTGCGGGTCGGTGTAGCTCGCCTGTAATTCGGCGCGCACGCGGCGGCCTTCGAGCAGATAGTCGCGGTGCCGCGATTCCCAGGCGCGCAACGCCGCGTTGCCGTGCGAGCGCGTCGCTTCGCCGTACAAACCGCACTTCTGCACCAGTTGCCCGAGCACCTGCCCCACCCCTTCGGGCGAAGCGATAGCGGCGCCCATGAGTTCGGCTTCGCTCTTGTATTGCGGCGGCTGCGCCCACACCGTTGATGCCTGTGCGAACAGCGCCGCGCCCGCGAGCATGCAAGCGCATGCTCGACGCCACGACTTGCGTTGTCGAGTCATTACCGGATCGTCAGGAAGGCGTGCTTGAGGTGCCACGCTCTGGGAGATATCGCATCGGCCGCGATTGAGATATCGGCATCTTAGCCGAAGTCGCGACGCGCGGGCGCGACGCCGGTCCGGGTGCTGACCGACGCCCCGCGCGAGCCTAGGCTGGGCACGCCTCCGGCCCCAGCCGCGCGACCATATAGCCGACGAAGTCTTCCAGCTTGGCCGACACGTAACGCCCCGCCAGATGCACCAGATGCATGGGTTCGCTCACCGTGGCGTCGGCTTCCAGCACACGGACGAGACGCCCCGCCGCCACTTCGGGGGCGAGCAAATACTCGGGCAGCAAAGCGATCCCCATGCCGCACACCGCCGCCTGCAACTGTGCGAATGGGTTGTCGGCAATCAGACGAACGTCGTGTTGCGTCGTGTGCGCCTGCGTTGCGCCGCGAGGCCCGTCGGCAAGTTGCCACCGTCCGTGGGCATCGTCGTAGCGAAATCCAAGGCAATCGTGCCCGGCAAGATCGCCAGGCTGACGCGGCACACCGCGACGAGCCAAATACGCGGGCGATGCGCACGCCACGCGCGTCACGCCCCGCAACGTATGCGCGACAAGGCCCGGCTCCGGCAGACCACCGGCCTGAAACGCCGCGTGAATCCCCTCTTCCTCGAGATCGACAGCGCGGTCCTTGAGATCAAGATCGAGCGCGACATCCGGATGCGTGCGCAAATACTCCGCGAGCAGTGGCATGAGCAGATGCGCGCCCACCGTCGTCGGTGCACTCACGCGAAGCTGCCCGAGCGGGCGGCGCGCCGCATGCATGGCCGAGGCAGCAGCAGACGCGCCACTCGCCCCGGCGTCACCCAGCGCGTCGGCGTTCTCTACGCGTGCCAGCACTTCGGCGCACTCGGCAAAATAGCGCGCCCCCAACGCCGTGGGTACCTGCCGCCGCCCACTGCGGTGCAGCAGCGCTTGCCCGAGCCGAGACTCCAATGCCTGCACATGACGCGCCGCCGTCACCGGCGACATCGCACAGGCGGCCGCACCGGCGCTAAGACTGCCAGCGCGCACCACCTGAACGAACACCTCCATGCATTTGAGGCGGTCCATGATCAGTCGCGCAGCTTGGCCCGTTCGATCGACATGTGCGTGGGCATCATGTTGGTGTTGGCGTTATGCATCACCCACAGCGAACCGGCCACGATGATCGCGATCAGCCCGGCAGTACACAGGAAAATGGCCGAATTCTGCCGCTGGTCGCGCTTCGCGCCGATGTGCAGGAAATACACCAGTTGCACGATCAACTGCGCAACGCAGAGCACCACGATGGTGGCCAGACCCATGCCGCGCGGCACCACGCCGAGCATGACCGCACCGAACGAGGCGAAGGTCAGCACCAGCGACAAGAAGAAGCCGATCACATAATCGCGCAGGCCGCCATGCGAGGCCCCTGCGGCGTGCGTTTGTGCGTGTGCGCTCGTCATACGAACTCCCGCAGATAAACGAAGGTGAAAACGCAGATCCAGACCAGATCCAGAAAGTGCCAGAACAGGCTCAGGCATTGCAGGCGGCGGCGCACCACGTCGTCGAAGCCGAAGCGGCGAATCTGATCAATCATCACCACCAGCCACAGCAAGCCGCACGTCACGTGCAGCCCGTGCGTGCCCACGAGCGTGAAGAAGGCCGACAGGAACGCACTGCGTCCCGGCCCGGCCCCTTCATGAATGAGTGCCGAGAATTCGTACACTTCCATCGCGACGAACGCCGCGCCAAGCGCGAAGGTGAGCCAAAGCCACCGTTTCACATTGGCTTCGTTGCCCGGGCGAATCGAGAGCGATGCCAGCCCGAACGTGAAGCTCGAGAGCAACAGCAGCATGGTCTCGCCGAGCACGAACGGCAGCTCGAACAATTCGCGCCCGATGGGGCCACCTGCCGTGTTCTGCGCCAGCACGCCAAATGTGGCGAACAGCACACAGAAGATGAGGCAGTCGCTCATCAGGTAGATCCAGAAGCCGAGCGTGGTGTTCGCGCCCGCATCGTGATGCCCGTGTGCGGTGTCGTGGAGGCGGGCACCGGCGTGCCCTTGCGTAGGGTTGAGGGTTGCGCCAGACATCAGGCTGCCTTTGGAATGGAGTGAGACTGCGGCTGCGCGGCGCGCAGATCGGCGTAACGTGCCCGCTCGATGCGCTCGACTTCAGCCGCAGGCACGTAGTAATCGACATCGCGGTCGTAGGTGCGCCACAGGAACGTGGCAATGGTCGCGACAAGACTTGCGCCTGCCAGCCACCAGATATGCCAGATGAGGGCGAAGCACATCACCATGCTGAACACCGACACCACGAAGCCCGTGCCGGTATTACGCGGCATATGAATCTCTTCATAGTGCTTCGGCTCACGCCATGCGAGGCCGCGCACCTTGTCGTCCCAGTGCTGTTCGAGCGAGTCGATATGCGGCACGTGTGCGAAGTTGTAGAACGGTGCGGGAGACGACGTGGCCCACTCCAGACTGCGCGCATCCCACGGGTCGCCCGTGAGGTCGCGGTTGGCATGCCGGTCGCGCACGCTCACCACCAATTGCACGATGAACGCCAGAATGCCCAGCCCGATCACGGCGGCGCCCACGGCGGCCACGATCAGATACGGCTGCCAATCGGCTTGCACGTAGTGGTTCATGCGGCGCGTCATGCCCTTGAAGCCGAGCACGTACAGCGGCATGAAGGCCAGATAGAAACCCACCAGCCAGCAGAAGAACGAAATCTTGCCCCAGCGCTCGTTGAGCGTGAAGCCGAAGACCTTCGGGAACCAGAACGTAATCCCTGCCAAGCATCCGAACACCACGCCACCGATGATCACGTTGTGGAAGTGGGCGACCAAGAACAGCGAGTTGTGCAGCACAAAGTCCGCGCCCGGCACGGCCAACAGCACGCCGGTCATGCCGCCGATGGCAAACGTCACCATGAACCCGATCGTCCAGAGCGTAGACGAGTGGTAGCGAATGCGGCCCTGATACATCGTGAAGAGCCAGTTGAACAGCTTCACGCCGGTGGGAATCGAGATGATCGTCGTCATGATGCCGAAGAAGGCATTGACGTTCGCGCCCGAGCCCATCGTGAAGAAGTGGTGCAGCCATACGAAGAACGACAGAATGCCGATCGACGACGTCGCGTACACCATCGACTTGTAGCCGAACAACGGCTTGCGCGAGAACGTGGCGATGATCTCCGAGAACGCACCGAACGCGGGCAGAATCAGGATATAGACCTCGGGGTGGCCCCAAATCCAGATCAGGTTCACGTACATCATGGCGTTGCCGCCCAGCTCGTTCGTGAAGAAGTGCATGCCCAGATAGCGGTCGGCGGTGAGCAGCGCGAGCGTGGCCGTCAGCACCGGGAACACGGCCACGATCAGGATGTTGGTGATGAGCGCCGTCCACGTGAACACCGGCATCTTCATCAGGTTCATGCCGGGGGCACGCATGCGCAGAATCGTCACGATGAAGTTGATGCCGGTCAGCGTGGTGCCAAGCCCGGATATCTGTAGCGACCAGATGTAGTAATCCACCCCAACGGTTGGGCTATACCCCAGCTCCGAGAGCGGCGGGTAGGCCACCCAGCCCGTTGCGGCGAAGTCGCCAACGAACATCGACATCATGACCAGCACCGCGCCCATGGCCGCCAGCCAGAACGAGAGCGAGTTCACGAACGGGAACGCCACGTCGCGCGCACCGATTTGCAGCGGCACGATCACGTTCATCAGGCCCAGCACCAGAGGCGTCGCCACGAAGAAGATCATGATCACGCCGTGCGCGGTAAAAATCTGGTCGTAGTGATGCGGCGGCAGATAGCCCGCTTCGCCACCGGCCGCCACGGCCTGTTGCGCACGCATCATGATGGCGTCGGCAAAGCCGCGCAGCAGCATGACGAGTGCGAGCACGATGTACATCACACCGATGCGCTTGTGGTCGACGGACGTGATCCATTCCGTCCAGAGGTACTGCCACTTGCGGTAATACGTAATAGCGCCGAGCAGCGCGGCGCCGCCCAGCAACACCACCACGAGCGTGCCCATGATGATGGGCTCATGCAGCGGGATGGCGTCGAGATCGAGTTTTCCGAGCATGACTTACTCCGTGATCGAAATCGTCGAATTCAGCGAATTCGGCGCATTCGAGGCATTTGGGGCATTCGAGGCGATGGGCGCCGTGCGCACACCGGCCAGTTGCGTGTCTGCGCGGCAGTTGGCCGCCGCGATGATGTCGTCGAGGGCACTGCGCGCGCCGGTCGACGCCATATCGCCGTCCATCGGCCCCATGTACTTGCCGACGATGGCGTCGAACAGCCCCGGCATCACATTGGCGTAGACCGGTACCGGCGCACCGGTGCCCGGCTGCTCCAGCTTCACGTACGTGGCCGCGTCGAGCGTATCCGGCACGCCCTGCGCCTCGTGCACCCACTTATCGAAATCGGCGCGCGAGGTCACGTGGGCCTTGAAGTGCATATCCGAGAAGCCCGGGCCGCTATAGGCCGACGACATCCCGGCGTACGTGCCGGTCTCGTTGGCGATCAGGTGCAGCTTGGTCTGCATGCCCGACATGGCGTAGACCATGCTGCCCAGTTGCGGGATGAAGAAGGCATTCATCAGCGACTCGGCGGTGAGCTTGAACTCGACCGGCGTGTCGACGGGCAGCACCAGCCGGTTGACGGTGGCGACGTGATAGTCCGGGTAGATGAAGAGCCACTTCCAGTTGAGCGCGACGACTTCCACGCGCACAGGCGGCTTGTCTGACGCCACCGGCTCGATGGGACGATACGGGTCCAGCTTGTGCGTGGTCTCCCAGATCATCACAGCGAGTGCGATCACGATGATGACGGGAATCGTCCAGACGACGACTTCGATCTTGGTCGAGTGCGACCATTTCGGCGAATAGGTGGCGGCGGTGTTCGACTCGCGATAGCGCCAGAAGAACACGAGTGTGAGCACGATCACCGGCACCACCACGAGCAGCATGACGCCGAGTGCGATCAGGATCAGATGCTTCTCCTGTTCGCCGACGCTGCCCTTCGGGTCGAGCAATTCGAGCGTGCAACCGCTCATGGGCAGCATCGCGAAGAGCGCACCGGCCCGGGCGCACCACGATTGCCAGCGCGTGCCGCTTATTCTGTCTGCCCGCTCGCGCGAGGCGGGCCAGACGTTATGCATGGGCATTTCGAACCTCTATGTATGGATACACAATTTGCGTTTCGAATGCTACTCACACGCATAATCCATACATCGCGACATAATGACGCAGGGAGGAACCTGTTGCGGCGATCGGCAGCCTGCCGACGTACGCGAAATGCTACATACATAGGCGGGGTCAGCGTTGCCCGGCGGCTTTGGGCGCTGCGCAGCAGGCCCGGGCGTCGATGGTTCGGCCGCGACACGCTGGCAGCGAAGGCGATGTCTTGCACATCAGTGCGTTAGCTGGCCACGAGTAGGTGAACTGGTGGTCGATCATGCATAGCTCGGCGGCCGCCACGTCGTTCGCTTTCATCAAATTAACGGCGGGCTGCGTGACGGTCGTGAAACCACAGGCGCGCATGGCTTGCTTGACGCCTTCAACATCGGTATCTGCGCGACGCCAGAACGTATAGGGCGGCGGCAACTTGGTTTGATTACTGTCAGCGGCGGGATCGAAATCGGGATCGGTGCCAAAGGTTTTGCCGCGCGGCACGTTAGCGCAGGCGGGCAACTCGGGCGAGTCGGTGCAGAGGATGCGGCGCCCTTGATAGTGGAAGCCGATTTCGAGCATGCACAACTGCGCTTGCGCGACGTCGTTAGTGGACATCTCGCGTGGGCTGATGTTGGCCGGGTCAGGAAACCCGCAATCCACCATCGCGCGTCGCACGCCCAACTCGCTCACGCCCGGCTGCGTCCATAGCGTATATGGCGCGGGTGGTGGCTGGAACGGACGCGTGGTGCAGGCGGCCACACCGAGGCAAAGTGCCACGGCGGCCAGCGTGGCGCGTAACAAAGGGGCAGTTGAGAACATTGGCATAACGATCGAAAAAAGCGCCATTAAGTCGCGCCGATTATATCGAGGCCCCTTCCCTGTTCATTCGTGCGGCCCATTGCGGTGGCACGCACAACAGGCACTGTGATTTATACGAGTCGGCGGTGCCGCCTCTTTTCCAATCGTCGCAAAGCCCCGTCAAATAAGGCATTCCGCTAATCAGCGGCACGTCCCAAGTCACTGCTTTTCAGCGAGTTGTATTAATCACAGTTTCGGCGCAGCGGGTCGATGACGATACTTCATTCAACGGCCAACGCAACACACCAGCCGCGAAACACCGAAGCTGAATCGAACCCTGAACCGCAACTTGAATCGCTGAAAAAAGGAGCCACACCATGATCCCGTTCGCCTACCTCTTCGACACCTACGCCGAACCCGCCGCCAACTATGTGATGACCGTCGGCCACTTCTTCGGCTACTGAACCGAACCCGCTGAAACAGACGCATTAACTTCAAATCGCCACACCACTAACTCAGGAGAAACACCATGGCAGCTATCGCTTACTACATCGGCCGCGACGTCGTCCCCTTCATCGCCAGCCTGCCGATCTTTAACTGATTCGCTCTGCTCGCGTTCCCTAAAGAAAAATGCCGCTTCGATTTGCGTCGAAGCGGCATCTGGATCTTCTGGGGAGCCCTAAATCATAAGCGCGGCGTCAAACGGACACCCCCTAATGGCGTCGTAAAATGTCGTGCGCGATACGTTCCCGCCAGATACCACAACGACTACGTTCTGCCCCTCAAGTGATTCAAAATTTGATAGCACTGCGGCCAGTGCTATCGCGCCGGCAGGCTCAGACACGAGTCTGAAATGCTCAAACAACACCCGCATTGAATCTAGAACGGCCTTGTCGTCCAACACGTGAACATCGCGAACCGAGCGTTTCATGATTTCGAACGTTTCTGCCCCCGGGAGAGGATTTCTCAACGCGTCGCATATCGTTGGCCCCGCATTGGGATCTTTACATGGCCTACCCGCGGCGAGTGATATTTTCGTGTCAGCTGCGCTAGAGGGCTCAGCGGCAATCAGCCGAATATTCGGCTCGTCTTCCACAGCCAAAGCGGCCCCCGCCGCTAAGCTTCCGCCCCCACAGGGAAGAACGATGACGTCTGGAACGGCACGGCCGCACTGGGCCTCGAACTGCTTCAAAACCTCCAACGTTACGCTTGCCTGACCTTCGATCACAAACGGATCGTCATACGCTGGAATTACGGTGGCCCCTAAATCGGCGGCCATTTCGGTACCAAAGCTTGCAATGTCGATGACCGAACCTGCTACGTGAAGTTTGGCCCCCCTACAACGAATGTTATTTTTCTTGGCTTCCGGGATCCACGGCGGCGCGACAATGGTTGCCGGAATTCCCAATAGCCTTGCGACTTCAGCCACCGCTGCTCCGTGATTTCCAGACGACCAGGTGAGTAGGTGCGGTGAGAACGCACGCCTCGTGACTGAAAGAATCTTGTTCAACGCGCCTCGAAATTTGAAAGATCCGGTGTGCTGCAAACACTCCGCCTTGACAAAAAGACTACATCGCAATTGATCGTTTAGCCGCCGCGACGAGAGCAATGGCGTCCTCACGATATACGGTTGTATCGTCTCGTATGCAGAATTGATGCGATATCTCGTATGCTCGACAACGCTTGGAGATTCCAAACTAGTTTGCAGACCGCATGTGCGACTTGCGTTGTCCTTCATTTTTCCACCTCACAATTTTTGGTAGTTCGGGGGGCGCTTCGCAACTCGGTTCAACTTCCTGAGGGGATCGATACGAACATTCCCCGCCGTGCGAAAAATCGCTCGGCTTCCTTGATACGCAGACTGACGTTTGCCTGATAAGGAGGCACGCCAGATGGGTTATGAAACAGAATGTTCTCTGGGTCCGTCCCGTGTATGAGAATGAGATGCCCCCCCTTACGAGCGTTCGGTGTCGTTGGATTTCTGATCTCCGAACTCACCGATGCAAATGCCATACACGATGGTGAAATGGCCTTCGCAACGTTGGAGAGCGGCGTGTGTTCATATACGTCGACATCAAGTTGATAGCGCGCGCGAACCCAGTCGCAAAACGGTCTGTAGATGAGACCGGTTACCGAGTTGTCGTCATGCCTGATATATGCGCCGAACGAAAGCGCTTCACGCACCATTTCATAGCGTGTCCCGTGAGGAATTGACAGAAAATCGAGAATCGATTCGAGGCATGCAATGCCACAGATTCGTCTAGCCCAAAAACGGTATTCGGTAGCTGAGGAGAATCCGGAGAGGGTCCACATGGGATCATCGCAAGGATCTATCGAGCCATTCACGATGCGCTCGTTTAGCTCGGGCGATGCCCATTGAGATCGATAGGGAACGTTGGCGTGACGATACGTATTGTTCATTCACGGCGCCGACGCATATCGGACAAGAGTGGAATGACGGGAAGCTGCATGAGTCCGAGAATCGACGCGAGCACAAAGGCCGCGATAGTTCCTTGCACCGAGGTGACCCAGGCTCCAATCAATGCACCCAAGGGCATCATTCCCCACGAGCAGGTCCGGTAAATCCCGGTCATTCGACCAAGCATGAACGCTGGCGACATTCTTTGTCTGTGAGTTACCACGGCAACGTTCCACGTAGCCAGCGACGATCCGTAGGCGACCAGCGAAATACATACCAATGTCGTTGACCTCGATAGCACACACACTGCTGTGAGACACACCAAGGCGATGCAAGCAAAGCACACGAGCGAGAACTCACTCACGACTTTGGTGATCCGTGATGCCGTGATGCTTCCCGCCAAGCCTCCAACTGCGATCGCCGACATTAATAATCCGTACTGGAACGTTGTCAGCCCAAGCCCATGATTTGCATCTGTCGCATACAACACAAAAACCGCACTCCAAATCCCGTATATCAGCATCATCAACGAAGCAAGTATCTGAATTCCCAGGATGCTCCGTGTTTTGCATAGGAACCTAATCACATCCTGCAGTCTTACCCCTTCCTCAGAGTGAAAATTAATCTTCCTAGCCCGTGGTGTGTGACGGACAAGTAAGTTGCAAAGAACAAATGCTCCGAAGATTGCTAACAACTGAAGCGACACGGTGCTGCGAACCATCGTGCTCATACCCGTTGCCAGCAACAATCCGGCAGCAATTGGCCCGAGAAGTTGAGAAAAAACAATTTGTATCCCATACATTCGAGCATTGGCATTCGGGAGATATTTTGCGTGTGATGCCAGCGGTATGGATGCTTGAATGGATATCTCCGTTACGACTTCACCGGATGCGATCAGAAAGCAAACGCACGTGAAAAGAGGAAGATCAATTGCTCCGTACGTTAGAACCCACAGAAGCATCGTTAGGCCTATCAGGCGTATGGTTACGCCTGCCCTGAGAACGGTAATTGCCGTCAGTCGGTCGATTGCAACACCCGCCATCAGAGACACGAGCAGCCAAGGAAGTCGGGACGCAGCTACGGCAAGTCCCACCCCCGAACTTTCCACCTCGATTGTGGCGGCGATGATCGGGACGCTGGTTCGATGAATACCCTCTCCCAACTGACAGATCGCCGCGGTAGAAATGATTCGCTGAAGCTTTCCCATTTATGGTCGATAGCAAGAAGACGGGTCCATCGTGGAAATGAGCCGAGCAATCATTTCCGAATACGTCCACCCATGTGCGTAGCCCATCTGCGCTAAATTGCCATTCCGTGAAAATCCGGGAAGGGAATTCACCTCGAGAAACCAAACGATGTCGCCGGATACGATGAAATCAATACGAGCAAAGCCCCTACACCCGAGGGCCTTGTATATGAGAAGTGCATCTGTCCTCAGTTGCTGCTCGGCCCGTGGACTAATGTTGGCAGGGCAAATGTGTTCACGTAAAGATGAGTCGCGCTTGACTTGGTGACTGTAGAACTGGTGAAGGTGTCGAGTCTCTAGAAGCGGCAGAATGGTCGGAACGCCGTCAATTTCGATGACGCCCGCGCTAACGTCCCGGCCGTTGATGTATTTCGCCGCAACGTAAATCGGGCATTCCGTCGTGGCCGCCTCGCTCAGCCAGTCTCGTGTAGCGGCAGAACTATCGAGTATCTGGGCGCCTAGGCTGCAACCGTTGGAAGCGGGTTTGACAAATATCTGTGGCCCGAGGTTTGCGTACAGATAAGAGGCATCGAAAGATTCGCCGAATCTCATGTCGACTAGATGTGATTTCGGCACCCGCAATCCCGCTGTTACTGCGATCGCGTTTGCGAATGGCTTGAAGTAAGCCGCGGCACTGGCTGCAACACCGGATCCGGAATATGGAACCCGAAGTAAGTCGAGCACCCCCTGCAACTTACCGTCTTCGCCGTACCATCCGTGGGTTGTCAGAAACGCACCGCGGCAGTTGACAAGCTTACTGAAATCGAGCTCAGCTGAGTCGTAGACCGAAGTTGCAATCCCAAGTGAATTGCACGCTTCGGCCACATGGCGGCCCGACAGCAAGGCGCCACTACGTTCCGGGCCGACACCCCCGGTAACGATCGCCAAGCGTCCCTTAGCATTGTTCGGGCCGGTCTGGCCGGTTTGGTAGTTATCTTGCATAGCTGTCCCCCTCGACTTTGAACGAGTTTTTGAGCATCTGGTGTTGGGGGGCTTGGGGACGTATTTAATCAGAAAACGTCACAATTTCTCTCGCTTCGCCATTGGGAATTGGCCGAGAAATTCCGGCAATTTTGACGTAATACAAACGGCGCTCAAGGGAGAGTTACTTGCTGAAGCGAACTTGGACGAGCAGGCGGAACTCGCGAACTGGACCACAATCGCCACCTAAGGACCACTTCCCGCGGTCCTTTTTCCTTTGGTGGAAGACACAAGAATTTCGTCATCCGGCGTTTCCTAGTACGATTTCGGCATTACACGAAAAACTAGGGCCAGCGGGATGACTTCTCCCACCAAAGTGTTCTGCATCGAAGACGATATCGATTCGGCGGACCTGCTTCGCGAAGACCTGACCGATCGCGGTTATGTCGTGAAAGTCGCGCACGACTTCACGGCAGCACTCGCCACACTGGCGTCATTCATGCCGGACATCATCGTGTGCGACGTCAACGTGCCGGGCATGACCGGTTTCGAGTTTCTCGAAAGCGCGCGCAGCATCATTCAGGGCGAACGCAAGATCCCGTTCATCTTCCTGACAGGCAACGCCGACAAGGCCTCGATCATGCGCGGCCACAGCACCGGTGCCGACGAATACATGCTCAAGCCGGTCGATTTCGACGTGCTCGACACCGTCATTCGGAAATACACCCACCACGACGAACCGGAAGATGGCGGATCGCTGCCCTTCGGCATCACCAAACGCGAAGTGGAAATCCTGCAATGGTCGGCACGCGGCAAAACGTCCGCCGAAATCGCCATCATTCTCGATCTGAGCAAACGCACGGTCGACTTTCACATCGACAACGCCCGCGAGAAGCTCAACGTCGCCACCCGCACCGAAGCCGTCGTGCGCGCCGCGTTGCTCAATATCATTCAGTTGTGATGCCCGCCGTGATTGCCCACTGCTCCCGCCTTAGCCCAGCCCGACCGGATTCCCTGCATGTCTAAAGCGTCCAAATCACCGAGCACGAAGCTCCCCGTTCGAGGGCGAATGTATGGGCTGCTCGCCATCTGTCTCGTCGTCATGGTCGCCGTGGGCGTCGTCGTACACCGCGAAGTCGACACGTCGCAACGCACGGCGCTGGCCGCCGAGCGCGCACAGATCGAAAACCTGAGCGTGCTCGAAGAGCTCAACGACTACATCTCCGACTTCCGCACGGTCGAGTCCGAAGCGCTCGCCCCGATGTCGCCCAAAGCGCTTGCAGCCATTCGCAGCGCCGCCGACGAGTTCGACGACAAGATCAAGAACGCCTCCGAGCGTTACCAGAAACTGCTCGTGCACGACGAGTACCGCCTTGCCTTCTCGAAATTCCAAACGCAATGGGCGCAGTACCGCCGAATCTCGAATCAGGTCTTTCAACTGGCCCAGAACGGCAAACTCGGCGATGCCGTCAAACTCTACCGCGGCGATTCGAACGCCAAGTACACGCTGGCGAACAGCACCTTCGGCGCGCTGGTCTTCCGCAGCACCGAGGGCCTGATCAAGAACGTGGAGACGAAGGACCGGGCGGCCCACCACCGGCTGCTGCAAATCGACGCGCTGATCGCCGCGATGATTCTCGTCACGCTGGGCTGCCTGCTGTATGTGGATGCGGCGATGCTGCGGCCGTTCACGCGCCTGATCCATCTGGCCGGGAACGCCATTTCGGGCAAGAACAAGACACGCCTGCCGTGGCTCACACGCGGCGACGAAGTCGGCACGCTGTCTCGCACGATCGCCAAGTATCAGGAAAGCACGGCGTCGCTCGTGCGCAATCAGAAGCTCGCGACCGCCAAGAACACGATTCTCCAGCGCGCGCTGGCCAACGAAGAGCGACTCAACAACTTCCAGAAGACGTTCCGCTCGATGGCGTCGCATGAATTCCGCACGCTGCTCAACGTGATCGATGGTCACGCGCAGCGCCTGCTGAGCCCACGCAACGAGGAAGCCGATTCCCGCCCGCGCTACACGAAGATTCGCGAAGCCGTGGCGAAGCTCAATAACGTGATTCAGAACTGGCTGGAAGCGGCGCAAAGCGCCTCGCTCGACGATCCGAAATTCGGCAAACGCTCGGAGCTGTCGCTCGTGGCGTTACTCGAAGATGTGCGCGATGTGGGTTCCGACATGTTCCCCAACGCGACCATCACCGTGACGCCGACAGCGGACCTCGACAGCCGCATGATCGGCGACAGCAACGTGCTGTTCCATGCGTTTATCAACATCGTGAGCAACGCGACGAAGTACACGATGCTGCCGCCCGCTATCGATATCGGCGTGGCTGACGCGGGCGATGCCTTGCGTGTGACGCTGCGCGACAACGGCACGGGCATTCCGGAAGACGAACTCAAGGAAATCTTCCAGATGTCGTTCCGCTCACGCAGCAATGCCGTGCTGGAAGATGGCTCCGGGGTGGGATTGGCCGTCGTTCACGCCGCCATCGAATTCCATCAGGGCACCATCGAAGTGACCAGTCAGGTCGGCGTAGGCACGACGTTCACGATCACGCTGCCGAAGGCCCCGGCAGTGCAAGCCACCACCGAGGCCGACGCGTAACCATTACGCGTTGCTAACGGCTAACGGGGCATCAGCCAGCGGGCGAACTCACGTCGCTGGCATTGCCCCCGCCGCCCAGCGATTTGTACAACGCCATGCGGTTGTTCAACCGGTTCAGGCGTACCAGTGCATCGGCGCTTTGCGCGTCGCGCACGCGCTGCTGCTGATCCAGCCAAAGCTGCACTCCCGTCGCACCGGCCAGAAAGCGTGAGCGCGCCAGCGTCTCGGCACGCTGTGCCTGCACCAGCGACAGCGTCCGCTGCTCGCCTTCACGCGCCAGTTGCTCACGTGCCGACAGCGCGTTCTCGACTTCGCCCAGCGCCGTGTAAAGCGTTTTGCGGAACAACACCACGGCTTCGTCGAATTGGGTCTGCGAAACCTTGATGTTCAATTGCATGGTGTTCCACTGGATGAACGGCAGCGTCAGTCCCGCGCCCAGTGTGCCGATCGGGTTCGTCAACACGCGCGACAAGCTCGTACTCGTCGTACCGGCTTGCCCAGTGAGGGTGAACGTCGGATAGAAGCTCGTGCGCGTCGCGTCGACATTGGCCAGCGACTCGCGCAGTCGCCACTCCGCCGCCCGCAAATCCGGGCGGCGCGCCAGCAAATCAGCGGGCAACCCGGCGGGCACTTCCGGCAACGGCTGGGCGGGCAGCGCCGACGGCTCGGCAGCCGATTGCTGCGGCGGACGGTCGAACAAGATGGCGAGCGCGTTACGGTTCTCGGTGCGCTGCTGCAAAAGCTGGGTAATCGCTGCGCGTTGCACGGACAGGTTCTGCTCGGTCTGCGCGACGTCAAGGCCCGACACGGCGCCTGCGGCGTATCGCGTGCGCACCAGCGCCAGCGTGCGCTCCGCATAGGCGATATTGGCCTCGCCGTAAGCAATCTGCTGATTCAGATAGCCGATCTGCCAATAGAGCGCCGCCGTCGTGCCAATCAGGGAAAGACGAGCCGTCTCGCGGTCCGCTTCGGTCGCATCGGCCTCCCAGCGTGCCGCATCGCGCTGTGCGGCCAGCTTGCCCCAGAGATCGAGCTCGTAGCTCACCTGTGCTTGCAACTGGTTGCCTTGCGCCATCCGATGCGTGTCGAGCGTGCGGCTGATCTGACCGTTGGCCCCGACGCTCACGCTAGGCGTGAGATTCGTGTCGGCCAGGCCCGCCTGCAACTGTGCGCGGTACACGCGGATGCCCGCGGCCGCGAGATCGTTGTTCGCGGCAAGCGCCTCGGCAATCAGGCGGTCGAGCACCGGGTCACCAAACGCCCGCCAGAAGTCAGGCGCGATGGCCTGTGCGGCGGATGCAGCAGGTGTGGCCGTGGGCGTAGCCGTCGGTGCAGCCGTTGCTGCGCCGGGCACCGCCGCCCCGGTCCACTGCGCAGGGACCGCCACCGCTGGCAGCGGGTCGTGGCGCACGCCCGCACAACCGGCGAGCACGATGGCCGCACTCGCGAGCGCGAGCACCGTACGGGAAACGCTTGGCATGGCGGAAATAGCGGGAATACGGATCATCTGTTGCAACCTCAATCGCGCGCGAGCGCTTCAACCGGATCGAGCCGCGCGGCGTTACGCGCTGGCATGAAACCGAAGACCACACCGATCAACGTCGAGCACAGGAATGCCGTCACGATCGATCCCATCGAAAACACCATCTTCCATTTGGCGACGAACAGCGAGAAGACGAAGCTCGCGCCGAACGACAGCGCAATCCCGATCGCACCGCCCATCAGACACACCATCACGGCCTCGACCAGAAACTGCTGCATGATGTCGCTCTGCCGTGCCCCGACCGCCATGCGAATGCCAATCTCCCGCGTGCGCTCGGTCACCGACACGATCATGATGTTCATCACGCCAATACCGCCCACCACTAGCGAAATCACGGCAATCAGCGAGAGCAGCAGCGTGAGCGACTGGCTGGTCTTCTCGACCGTCTTCACCACGCTATCCATGTTGTAGGTGAAGAAGTCCTTACGGCCATGGCGCTGCATCATCAGCGTCTCGAGGCTCTTCTCAGCGATCTTGCTCGGCTGGCCGTCGCGCACCCGCACGGTGATGCTGTCGACGTTGCGCTGCCCGAACAGGCGTCCGCTGGCCGTGGTGTACGGCACCCAGATATTCAGGCTCTTCATGTCGCCGAACGCGCTCTTCTTCTCTTCCGTCACGCCGATCACCACGCACGGCAGGTTGTCGACGAAGATCACTTCGCCCAGCGGATTCGGGTTGGCAGCGAAGAGCTTGCGGCGCGTGTTTTCGTCGATCACGGCGACCTGCGCCTGGCGGCGTACCTCGTCAGGGCCGAAGGCGATGCCCTGTTTGATCTTCATACCGCGCACTTGAAAGAAGTGCTCGCCCACGCCAGTCACCGTCGCGTTGGCGTCGATGTTGCGGTAGCGCAGCAGCAAGTTACGAGCGGTCTCGGGCGTGACGCTGTCGACATAGTTCTGCTCGGCCAGCGCATTCACGTCTTCAGGCACCAGCGTCTGGATCGTGCCTGCGCGGCTATCGCCCCAGTCTTTGCCCGGATAGATGTTGATGGTGTTCGTGCCGATGCTGCCGATCTCGGCCAGCATGTAGCGCTTCGCCCCTTCGCCGATCGCGACGATCGACACCACCGACGTGATACCGATGATGATGCCGAGCATCGTCAGGAACGTGCGCAAACGGTGCGAAACCAGTGCAATCCACGCCATGCGGAACGCTTCGGCGAAGCGGCCCACGCCGCCCGTCCAGCGACGCTCCGGCATCGGTGAGGTGTTGGCAAGGGCGTCTTTCTTGCTGGGCGCTTCGGTAGCCGTCCCGCCATCATCAACCACCGGCGTGTTCTGCCGGTCTGCCACGACTTCACCGTCGCGAATCTCGATGATGCGGCGCGCGTGGGCCGCCACATGCTCATCGTGCGTGACGATGATCACCGTGTGCCCGAGCGCATTGAGCTCGCGCAGAATGCGAATGACTTCCTTGCCGCTGCGCGTATCGAGTGCGCCGGTCGGCTCGTCGGCCAGAATCACCTCGCCGCCGTTCATCAGCGCGCGCGCGATACTCACGCGCTGTTGCTGACCGCCCGACAACTGGCTGGGCCGGTGTTCTGTGCGATCCGCCAGTCCCAGCCGCGAGAGCAACTGCGCAGCCCGTGCCCGGCGCGCGGCGTGCGGTGCGCCCGTGTAGACCGCTGGCATTTCCACGTTGCCTGCGGCGTCCAGATGCGGCAGCAGGTGGTAGCGCTGGAAGATGAACCCGAAGTGTTCGCGGCGCAGTTGGGCGAGTGCATCGGCGTCGAGGTCGCGCGTCTCACGCCCGGCCACTCGGTAGCTGCCTTCGCTCGGGTGATCGAGACAGCCGAGAATATTCATCAGCGTCGACTTGCCCGAACCCGACGCGCCCATGACCGCAACGATCTCCCCCGCTTCGATGGTGAGATTCACGTTGTGCAGCACGACGACGTCGCGCTCGCCTGCCGGAAACCGACGCGTAATACCGGTCAACTCCAGCATGGGATGCGCCGCCGAGTCTGGCGTGGCCGAGCTGGCCGTTGACGGAGGGGACATGGTTTGATGCATTGCGATTACCCTACGCGGACCGAATCACCGGACGCATCGACGCGAGCCTCTTTCACGTCCCCGGCTTCGCCAATGACGACTTGCTCATCCGCCGCCAGCCCTTCGGTCACTTCCACCTTCACGTTATTGTTCAGCCCGATGCGCACCTGCCGCGTCACGACCTTGCCGTCGGCACCCACGACGCGCACGTCGTAGCGGCCGTCTGCCTGCTTCTTGCCCAGCGCGGCCACGGGAATGCTCAGCGCCTGTTTGGCGGTACTCAGCAGCACGTTGACCTGCGCTGTCATCGAGATGCGCAGCTTGTGATCGGGGTTCGGCACTTCGAACAGCGCGTTGTAAAACACCGCCGTATTGCTGCGCGAGCCGCCCAGCCCGCCGAGTGAGCCTTGCGTATCGAGGAAGTTCTGCGGCGCGGGTTCGATGGCGCGCAGCTTGCCGTAGTAACGCTTGTCGGGCTCGCCCAGAATCGTGAAATACGTCGTCTGGCCGGGCGCGACGCGAATCACGTCGGCTTCCGAGACCTGCGCCTTGACGGTCATCGTATCCAGATCGGCCAGCTTCAGAATCACCGGCGCTTGCTGCTGCGCGATCACGGTCTGGCCTTCTTGCGTGACGATGGCGACCACTTGCCCGTCCATCGGGGCGACGATGCGGGTGTAGCCGAGGTTGGCGCGGGCCGACTCGATCTGAATCGCGGCGGAGCGAATCTTCGCTTCGAGCGCCGCCAAGTTCGCACGTTGTGCATCGAGATCGGCCTGCGCGGCTTCGAACTCCTGACGCGACGTCGCGTCGTCGGGCAGCATTTGCTTTTGGCGGCGGAAGGTCAGATCGGCCTTGGCCAGTTGCGCCTGCGTGGCGCGACGTTGGGCCTGCAAATCCTGCTCATTGGCTTCGGCCTGACGCAGCGTGTTCTGCGAGATTACCGGATCGATTTCAGCGAGCCACTGCCCCTTGGTCACCTTGTCGCCCAGCTTTACCTTGAGCGACTTCAACTGCCCCGATACCTGCGCGCCGACATCCACCTGCGTGAACGCAACCAACGTACCCGTGGCGAGCACGGCGTTTTCCAGATCGCTACGCTCAACTTTGGCGGTCAGGTACTGCGGCGGCTTTGGCGAGAGCGCACTACGAAGCCCGAGGATGACGAGAACGGCGAGCACTACAAGGCTGGTGACGAGATACGGCCGACGTCGAATGAACTGGATCATGGAGCAAAGGCACCGTTCGGAGCACGAAAAGTAGAGAGTTTAAGGGCTTTGACGTGTGGGAAAGGCGTTCGCATCGCCGAGAGCGGTAGAAGATTTCGTTGAAAGCAGTGTCTCATCGGCGCGTGACGCTGAAAACTTGTACAAATCACAGTTGGCCCGATCGGACGGCTCAGGCAGTGTGCGGGACAGTTCAGCGCGCGGTGGATGGTATATTCCCCCCGCACTTCTGGGGTCATTCATGAAAACCGAAATCTTCTACGCCCTTTATCTGATCGCCATCGTGACCGAAGCCATGTCGGGCGCGATCATGGGGATGCAGCGCGGCATGGACCGCTTCGGGCTCGCCTTCGTCGGCATGGTCACCGCGCTGGGCGGCGGCACGATTCGCGATGTACTGTTCGGCCGCCATCCGCTCGTGTGGATCGCGCATCCCGAATACCTGCTGCTCACGCTCGGCGCGGCCACGCTCGCGTCCATCGTCGCGCGCCATATTCACCGGCTGCGCATGACCTTCATCACCGTGGACGCCATCGGGCTTGCCGCCTTCACGATTCTCGGCTGCGATGTCGGCATGACGGTGAGCACCAGCCCGGTGATCGTCGTACTCGCGGGGGTACTCACGGGTATTGGCGGTGGGATGCTGCGCGACCTGCTCTGCGGACAAGTGCCGCTCGTATTGCGTCGCGAAATGTATGCGAGCGTGGCGTGTATCGCCGGAGCGCTCTACGTCGGCATGCTGCATTTCGGCGTGGAAAACGGCATTGCGACGGCCATCGGCTGCGTCGCGGGCTTCGTCATTCGCATGCTGGCGGTGTGGTTCGGCTGGCGCTTCAAAACCTTCGAGAACGAAGCGCCCGCAGAGCCGCTGCATTAAACAGCAGCCAATCACCTCACTTCCGTGAAGGGGCCGGGGCCGGCGCCACCGCCGTCTCGACCGGACTACCGAACCCATATTTCGCACGCGGGCGCAGCATGAACGCCTGCGTGCGTTGCTCCATCACATGCGCCACCCAGCCCGCCGAGCGGCCCACGATCCAAATCGCCGTCGCGGTGCCATCGGGCAACCCAAGCGCCCGCGCCAGCACCACGATACCCATCGCCAGCCCCGGATGCGCGCTTAGCTCGTCACGCATGCGCGCGAGAAAGTCGAGCGTCAGGCGTGTGTCTTCAGCGCGCTTGGCGTCGGTGCCCTTCACTTCACGCGCCTGCGCGGCCAGTTGCAGCATCAGGTCTGCCCGCGCATCGCCGCCCGGATAGAGCGGATGGTTGAAGGCGAAGAGGCTCGCCCCGTACTCGCGCACACGGTCTTTACGCGAATCCAGCGCGTCGAGCGGCTCGCATAGCAACAGCGTCTCGATCTTCTGTGTGCTGGTGCCCGTCGAAAAGCCGATATGCGAGCCGATGGCTGCGGCCACGCAACTGAACAAGTCAGCATTCGTCGACGCCGCCACCCGCGCCGCAAACGTCGCCGGGGCCAGTTCGTTATCGGCGGTCAGCACCAACGCGGCGTTGACCGCCCGCACATTCTCCGGCGTCACCTCGCCGCCCGCTGCCCGAAGAATCTGCGCAGCGACCGTCTCCTCGTCGGCACGCGCCACGTATTCACGCTTCGGCCCGAGAAACCCCACGCATCCGGCCATGCAATGCAGCATCAAGCGCGCCGCTTGCACAGCACTGCCGTCCGCAATCTCACGTGGCCCGCGCCCATGCATGGCCAGTGCAAACGGCACCATGCCGAGCAAATTACCGATGTCGCTGCTGGCCACCTCGCTGTCATACGTCGAGAGAAAACGCAGCACGTCCGGCGGGGTGTCGACCTGCGGCCAAACCGCAATGCTGTCCTGCCAAATACCCGTCATCAGCAAATGCACCACGGATTCGAACGACGCTCCAGCGCTCGCCAAATCCGTCGCCATCCGATTGCGATATCGCGGCCCGTGCGGGGTGATCTGCGTGATGGCCGTGTGCAGCACCGGGTCGCCGAAGCGCAGCGTCGATTCGGCCACCGAGCCGGTCGGTGCGCGCCCGCGCTTGCGCGTCCCCAACCGCTCGACATCGCGTCGCAGATAGAGGCTCTTACGGCCGTCTTCGTGCGGACGCGCCCGGATCAGACCCCGGCTCACATAGGCATACAACGTGGCCGGTTTGATCTCGAGCAGCGCCAGCACTTCTTCGCGTGTCATCAGGTCGTTTTGCTGCGTCATTCTGTTCTCCGTGGAAACCCTCGCCTCTCGAAACTCCTTACTGGACAAGGCTTCCCGTCATGCGTCCGTCAAAGATTCGTCACATGATGCCACATTGATATTGACTTTAAAAATCAATATTGATAAACACAAAATCGGCCAGTAAAGTCAACTCCGAACACACAACAAAGGCACTGCGGGGCCGGACGTCGTCCGGTGCCCAGCGGGCCGAGCATCGGAGACAAGGCATGGCCCAGGACACTTCATCGGGGTACGCGCAGCGCATCGACGTTCGCGACACTCTGCAAGCGGCCCCGCTCGGGGCTTATCACTTCAAGCTGGCAATTTTGCTGGCGCTCATCCTGCTGTTCGACGGTTACGACCTCTACAACGCCGCCTACATCGTTCACG
The DNA here is from genome assembly GCF_902459645.1 of Pandoraea pneumonica. Classification (GTDB taxonomy): domain Bacteria; phylum Pseudomonadota; class Gammaproteobacteria; order Burkholderiales; family Burkholderiaceae; genus Pandoraea; species Pandoraea pneumonica. Next base: position 162,365 of record NZ_CABPSK010000006.1, on the reverse strand, counting down.
ACGTGGCATCGCTGTGGCATATGTCGCCAAGCCAGATCGGCGTGCTGCTGTCGTGCGGGCTGGCCGGGTTCGCGGCGGGCTCCGCCGTCTCGGGGCTGTTCAGCGATCGCATTGGACGCCGCCGCGTGTTGCTCACTGGCATCTGGCTCTCGGGACTGTTTAGTCTGGCGATTGCGCTCTTCGCGCACGATCTGACCACCTTCATCGCGTTGCGCTTCTTGATGGGTATCTCACTCGGCTTACTCATGCCTGTGGCGGTGACCTATATCAACGAGATCGCCCCCAAGCGCAGCGCCAACGTCTTCACCATCGTGTTCTTCACGTGCGGCTGGATCGGCGGGGCCACAGCATCGGGCTTCATCGCCGCTTGGCTGATTCCGCAGTACGGCTGGCAAAGCATGTACTTCGTGGGGGCGCTGTCGGTAGTGCTCGCGCTGGCTTTGCAATTCATCTTGCCGGAGTCGGTGTCGTTTCTCGCCAGCCGTGGCAATCAGGAGGCCGTGCGTGCCCAACTCACGCGTCTGTGGCCTGCCCGCGCGACAGAGTTTGCTAACGCGACCTTCACGTCGCCCGATGCTGGCGTCAAAGCCGGTTCGGTGACGGCGCTCTTTTCCGGCGCGTTTCGTCGGCAGACGTTGTGCTTCTGGGCGATGGGTGCGTTGTCGCTGTTCTCGTCGTATGGCCTCTCGGGCTGGTTGCCGACCATCATGCTCAAGCGCGGCGAAAACCTCTCGACGAGTTTTGCTTACGGCTCGCTGCTGGTGTTCGCTTCGGCTTTCGGCAGCCTGATCTGCGGCGTGGTCGCCGACCGCATCGGCAACCGCCGTCTTGCGATGTCGCTCGCATGGCTCGCCGGGGCCGCCGCCATCGCTGTGCTCGCCATCGCCACCGGCGGCAAGGTGACGTTCTTGGGCATCGTGGTCGCGGGCATGTTCGTGATCGGCACGCAAACCGTGCTCAACAACCTCGTCGCCGTGAGCTATCCGACGGAGATCCGCAGCACCGCAGTTGGCTTGTATCTGGGCATCGCTCGCGTCGGCGCGATGTGCGGCCCGGCCATCGCCGGTGTTCTCCAACAGGCGACCGGCGGCGCAGGGGCGATGTTCTTTGTGCTGGGCGCCGCGCTGGTCACGGCGGCCTGCCTCGTGTTTCTGGTCGCACGACCGGAAAACCTGCCGAAGGCCCCGGCCTACGGTCACTGAAACGGCGCACACACGAGAGCATCATGTCCAAACTCACCCTCTCGCTGGCCGTCAACGATTACGACCACGTGCGAGACCTGCTCACCGGTCGCATTGCCGCCGAAGGCATCGAGCTTGTGCCTTCGGTGTTGCCGGTCGAAGAGATTTTCTATCGCACCACCCACTTCCAGGAGTGGGATCTCTCGGAGATGTCGCTGGCGAAGTACAGCGCATTGCGCTCGCAAGGCGACGACCGTTTGATCGGCCTGCCCGTCTTCCCGTCACGCGTATTCCGCCTCTCGTCGCTATACGTGCGCCGCGACGGCAGTGTGAGCTCGCCTGCCGATTTGCGCGGCAAGCGCGTCGGCGTGCCCGAGTGGGCACAAACCGCTGCCGTGTACTCGCGCGGCTGGCTTGCGCACGACCAAGGTGTTGCGCTCGAAGACATCGAATGGATACAAGGTGGTGTGAATCAGGCAGGTCGCCGTGAAAAGGTCGACGTTCAGTTACCGGCCGGTGTGCGCTACCGGCCGTCGCCCGAGCGTTCGCTCACAGCCCTGCTGCTCGACGGTGAAATCGACGCCATTCTCAGCGCAAGACCGCCTGCGCCGCCCCCGGGCCGGGAAAGTGAAGTCGTACGTTTGTTCGCGGATTTTCCGGCGCAAGAGCGCGCCTATTTCGACAAGACCGGCATCTTCCCGATCATGCATCTGATCGTGATGCGCCGCGATGTGTTCGCCGCTAACCGATGGATCGCGGGCAATCTGGTGAAAGCCTTCACGCAGGCGAAAGACGCCAGTTTGGCGCGCCTCGACGACATCACTTGTTCGCACTTTCCGCTGCCGTGGATGAGTCAGCACGCCACTACGGCGCGGGACCTATTCGGTGCCGATCCGTGGCCATACGGCATTGCCGCCAATCGCACCACGCTCGACGCCTTCCTGCGTTTCGCCTTCGAGCAGGGCGTCTGCCATCGCCCCATGCAGGCCGACGATCTGTTTCCCCCCGAGATGCTCGCCGCCGTGCGGGTTTGAAGCGGCATGCCTGCTCTCACTTACGTTTTCCGCTGGATTTATTTGCCTTCATCATCATGACGCAAGCCACCACGCCCTACACCCCTGCTATCACCGAGCACGACGCGCAATGCATTTCGCAATTGCTCGAAGACCTTGCCGCCGCCAATCACATCCTCGCGCATCACGAAGTGCTCGACGGCTTCGGTCACGTGAGCGTGCGCGATCCGCGCAACTCGCAACACTTCCTAATCGCTCAGTCGATGGCGCCGGAGCTGGTCACGCCGGATGACATCCTCACGCTCGATTTCGACTGTCAGCCGGTGGATGGCGACACGCGCAAGCGCTATCTGGAAACGTGGATTCACAGCGAGATCTACCGCGCGCGTCCCGATGTGATGTCCATCGTGCACAGCCATGCACCGTCGGTCATTCCGTTTGCGGCGTCGAGCGTGCGTCTGCGCCCGGTGTATCACATGGCGGGCTTTCTCGGCAGCGGCTCGCCGGTGTTCGACATTCGCCATTGCTTCGGCTGCACCGACATGCTCGTGCGCAACAGCGATCAGGGCAAAGCGCTTGCCGACACGCTGGGCGATTCGGACGTGGCCCTCATGCGCGGCCACGGTTTCGTCGCCACCGGCCCGTCGCTGCCCGCGTCGGTCTATCGCGCCATCTACACCGAGTTGAACGCCGATATGCAGTACAAAGCCGTCACGCTGGGCGGCGATGTGACCTATCTGGACGAAGAGGAAGGCAAGCGCTCGACCGCCACCAACCTCGGGGTGATCGAGCGCCCCTGGACGCTGTGGAAGCGTCAGGTAGCAGCGCTTCGGAAAGACTGACGCAATCGGCGGCTCACGTGAGCGCGCCCGCGCCCGTGTTGAGCAGCCTCGCCCAACCCACGGAAGACGACGTGAGCTCCTAACGAGCCTGCATCGCCTTCACGAGTTCGACGACTTCTCCAACGTGATGTTTAACGGCGGCCTTACCCACCGCCGCCCATCCGTCGAACGACGTGGTGCCGCTGACCGTGCCGATAAAGCCAGTGCCCGCCTGCTCTGCCGCCTGAGCATCGACGGCGTGGTCGCCGACGTAGATCGCCTGCGCTGCGGCAACTCCTAGGCGGCCCAACGCATGGGTGATCCCTTCGGGATCGGGTTTATGCCGCTTAACGTCGTCGCCGCCAACGATGATGTCGACATGCGAGCGCAACCCCGCCAGCGTGAGAATCGCATCGATGCGGTGGCGAAACTTGGTCGACACAATCGCCAGTGCCAGTCCCTGATCGCGCAACGCCGTGAGCAAGCCCGGCACTTCGGGATAGATTCGCGTCGACTTCACCATGATCTCGTCCGCGCGCGCGACGAAGTGATGCACAAAGGCGTCGGCACGCGCCGCATCTGTGTCCCCGCTTAGCGTGCGATACATGATCGGCAACGAAAGCCCGATCACACCGTGAATCTGCTCAGGTGTCACCGGCGGGCATTCGAGGCGCGCGAGCGCATGCTGCGTGCATTCGATGATGGCCTCCGAGGAGTCAGCCAGTGTCAGATCAAAATCAAAAATTACCGCCCGGATAGCTTGTGTCTGCATACGTTGAGTCGCGTGATGATCGTGATGTGTGTTGATGGCAGTGTGTGCGAGTGCGCGTGGAGGGTGTCGCGTCAGTCCGATTTCCCGTGATCCGCCGCATCGAATCGCTCAGGCTCGCGTGCGGCCCACTGCGTAGCCCAGCCCAGCAGCGGCTGTAGCGCTGCATGTAGCCGCCGACCTTCGTCGGTCATGCGATACCCGCCTTCGGCATGCTCGACCAGCCCGGAGGCCTTCAATTCCGTTAGCCGGGTATTGAGCAGGCGCGCGTTCGTCTCGCACGCCTCTTGCAGCGCCCGAAACGTCATCGGCGCACCGCGCAGCTCCCAGAGGATTCGCAACGCGGTGCGCCGTCCCAGCAAGTCCAGCACGACCATAATGGGCCGGCCCGACTTCGATCCGCGCACGGATTGTCCAATTTTTGGCGTCGTCATGCTTTACAAAGTAAAGCGTCGTCCCTAAGCTGTCAATCGTTCGAGTCATGGAAACCTCCATGCAATCTCTTCTTCTGATTTCCGGCGCGGGCCTGCTAGCGGGTGCGATGAACGCGCTCGCGGGCGGCGGCTCCTTCGTGAGCTTGCCTGCACTGATTGCGGTTGGCGTGCCGCCAGTGCAAGCCAACGCGTCGAGCACCGTGGCGCTGTTTCCCAGCGGCGTGGCCAGCGCTTGGGTGTATCGCCACGACATCAGCCCGATCGGGGAGGTGTCGATGCGCGCGCTGCTCATTGCCACACTAATCGGCGGCTTCGCTGGCGCAGGCCTATTGCTGCACACGTCATCGCAAGCGTTCTCGTTCGCGCTGCCGTGGCTGCTGCTGTTGGCGAGTCTCGCCCTGACATTCGGACGACGGCTTGGCGAGGCGTTGCGCGGGCGGTGGCATATCCATGCGCATGCGGTGCTGGCAATCCAATTTCTGCTGGGCATCTATGGCGGTTACTTCGGCGGTGCCGTGGGCATCATGATGGTCGCCGTCTGGGGGCTGCTCGATGGGCGCGATATCAAACGCTTGAACGCGCTGCGCACGCTGCTCGTGACGGTCGCCAATGCCAGCGCGGTCTTGATCTTCGTCGGTGCGAACGCCGTGCAATGGCGCGAGACGCTCGTCATGCTGATCGCGGCCACCGTGGGCGGGTATCTCGGCGCCCATGCAGGCCGACGCGCGCCGTCGCACGTCATTCGCGCAGGCACGCTGCTGCTCACCTACTGCGTGACGCTAGTGTTCTTCGTGAAAACCTACGGGCCGGCGCTATGGCATTGATGCGCCGTTCACCTTAATGCAGCGCCTGAAACGCACGCCAGATCGCGGGGTTCGCTTCGAACCCGATGCCGGGCCCCTGTGGCACGCCCGTCTGGCCTTGCACGACTTGCAAGCCGTCGGCCAGCCCTGCGAACGGCGCGAAGGCGAACGGCGTGACTTCCGCACCGCCCAGCCCAAGTGCGGCGCAAAGGTGCAGCGAGAAGAGATGACCACCATGCGGCCAGAACGCGCCGCGCGCCCAACCGGCGGCCGTCATGGTCTCGACGATGCGCAGATACCCCGACACGCCGTAGCAATGCACCGGATCGAAGACGAGCACGTCGCGCGATGGACTCAAGCCACCGTGGCGCGCGAGCAATGCCGCTTCGGCGTAGGAGAACAACGCCTCGCCCGCAGCAATCGCGCCGCCATAAGCCGACGCAATCTCAGCCTGCGTGGCAAAGTCGAGCGGATCGCAGATGTCCTCGAACCAGTGAAGTCGATACCCGGCAAGCGCCCGGGCGGCCGTGAGTCCGCTCTCGAGATCGAACCGGTTCATGGCATCGACCGCCAGATGGCCCGCGCTCGTCAGTTGCCGAGCCGCCGCATCGATGCGCCGCAGATCCTGATCCAGCGGGTCGCTCGCGATCTTGATCTTCGCGTGTGTGAAGCCAAGGTCGACACAGCGCCGTATCTCGTCGGACAAGCGTGTCAAATCGTCATTCGGATATCGATAACCGCCACCGGCGTAGACGGCAACGCGCGGCGCATCGGGGACCTCGCGGCCCAGCTTTTCCGCGAGAAAGCGGTACAGCGGCAGGCCAGCGATCTTGGCTGCTGCGTCCCACAGCGCCATATCAAGCGTGCCTACGGCGACGCAGCGTTCCCCGTGGCCGCCCGGCTTTTCCCCTGCCATCATTACGTTCCATGCCCGCAACGGGTCCAGATTCGTGCCGCTGTCGTCGGCCAGATCGCGATCCGTCGCAATCAGCAAGCGTGGCGCAAAGCGCTCGCGAATCAACCCGCCCTGTCCAAAACGCCCGATGGACGCATACCCGTAGCCGACCACCGGCTTGCCGTTGCGCACGACATCGGTCGTGACCGCGACCAGACTCGTCGTCAGGCCGCCCGACGCGATGGCCGGATCGCTGTAGCGGGAAACCGGGATGGTGCACTCGCGAATCGCGGTGATACGCATGGACAACCTCGTGAAGGAATCAGGGGGCCAGTCGAGGGTTTTCGATCGAAGTACATGAGCGGGCCGAGCCGGGCAACGGGTTTGCCCGCCGCAACTCGCCGTCAATACTAACCACGAACACGGGAACATGCAGATCAACGCCACGCGCTCGATGCGGCATATTGCGCTCTTGCGCTTTGCGAACGACGTCCGGGAAAGCGGGCGTGAAGGTATGATTGAGCGCTTTCTGCGTTTGAACTTTGACTTTTTCCCGGCGCACGGCGATGCGCCGGCTGGTTTGACCCGGAGTAGATGATGAAAAGGTTGTTCCAACTCGCTCACCTGTTCGCACTAGCGGGCGCCCTCCTTCTGCCGACTTCGCGTGCTGCCCACGCCGAAGAGATTTCCGTCACCCAATGGGGCAGCAGCCTGTACGGGCTGCCCTATGCGGTGGCCATGGAGCAAGGGCTGTTCAAAAAGGCCGGTATCGATATCACCGGCATCATCAGCTCGGGCGGCGGGGGCACCACGGTGCGCAACATCCTCGCGAGCAAGACACCCTACGGCGAAGTGGCGGTCTCCGCCGCACTCGCCGCCGCGCGGCAGGGTCTGGACATCGTCATCGTGAACGTGGGCACGCGCAGCGTTGCCGAAGCGTCGATGGTCACGATGCCGAGCAGCCCCATCCACACGCTCGACGATCTCGTCGGTAAGAAAGTGGCGATTACCTCGCCCAAGAGCGTGTCCGAGATGCTGTTTCTCATGGTGCTGCGCGAGAAAGGCATCGACGCCTCGAAGGTCACCCGCGTCGCCTCGGGCGGCTACGTCAATGGCATGACCATGCTCGAACAGGGCGCAGTCGTGGGCGCAGTGGCCATCGAGCCGCTCTCGATTCTGCGCAAATCGCAATACCGCACGCTCTATCGTGCCGGTGACGTGCTCAAGCCCATGACGACATCGGTCGGCATCACGACACGCGCCTTCGCGCAATCGCACCCTGATACCTTGCGCGCGATCATCGCCGGGCGCCGCGCCGGGGTCGATGCCACCTATGCCGACCCTGCCGGTGCGGCGAAGCTGCTTGCGACGCAATTCAAACTCACGCCGGACGTCGCCAAAGAGGCCGTCGACAACATGGTCCGCTCGCATATGTGGAGTCAGGGCCAATTCGACCGAGCGGAACTGGATCGCGTGGCCAGTGGGCTAAAACTCATCGGCGAGATCAAAGACGATGTCGATTGGGCGAAGCTCATCGATTCGCGCTTCCTGCCTGCCGACGTGCGGGCGAAGGGTCAGCTATGACCTCGCAGTACCCCGGCCCGCATTTGCATCTGGTGGAAGGCGCCGAGACGCCACTCGCCAGCCGCGAGCCACACGCCGTCGTCGCCGGTGTGACGAAGGCGTTCGAAACCCCCAATGAGAAGTCGGGCAAAAAGACGCCGATGCAAGCGCTCGGCCCTGTCGACCTGACGTTGCGCCGTGGCGAATTTTTCTCGGTCGTCGGGCCGTCCGGCTGCGGCAAATCGACGTTGCTCGACGTCATTGCCGGGCTGACGAAGCCGACCTCCGGCACCGTGCATTTCGAAGGCCAGCCCGTCGTCGGTGTGCCCGATGGCGTCGGCGTGGTCTTTCAGGAAGATGCGTCGTTCCCGTGGCTGACGGTGCGCGAAAACATCGGCTTTGGCCTGCGCATGGCAGGCGTCGACGGTGCGGAGATCGCCCGTCGCGTCGGCTATGCCCTCGGCTTCATGGGACTGCGCGACTTTGCCAATGCTCACCCGGCACAACTCTCGGGCGGCATGCGTCAACGCATGTGCATCGCCCGAACGCTCGTGATCGAGCCGCGCCTGATTCTGCTCGACGAGCCGTTCGGCGCACTCGATCAACAGACGCGCATGCTCATGGGCGACGAGTTGCTGCGACTGTGGCGAGAGACCTCGGCCACCGTGCTGTTGATTACGCACGCGCTCGACGAAGCGGCCGTGCTGTCGGATCGTGTCGGTGTGATGTCGTCGCGCCCGGGACGCTTCATCGACATCATCGAAACCGGCTGGGAGCGCAATCGCGATAGCCGCGTCGTCGCCACGCCGCGCTTCGGCGAAATCACGTCACGCCTATGGGAAACGCTGCGCGTCGAGTCGCTCAAGGCGATGCAGGCCGGTGAGCGACCCGACGGGAACGGCGGCACGCCCGGCCCGGGGTTTCGCGGCCGCTAAGCGGGCGGTATGAAGACATTGCCATGATTCGCACCGAACGCCTTATCCGTCTTGCTGTTGTCGCAGCGCTCGTCCTGCTTGTTGAAGGGTTGTGCCGTTCGGGCACGATTGCGGCGTCGGTGATGATAGCCCCGAGCGCAATGGCCCTGCACGCCATCGACATCCTGCGCGAAGGCCGCTTCACGCACGACATCGTTACCAGCTTTGCCTGCATTGCTGCCGCATCAAGCGCCGCCGTTGTTCTCGGTTTCGTCGCTGGGCTCGCCCTTCACGCCATGCCGGGCGTGCGCCGCGCGCTGGAGCCGCTAATCGCCAGCTACTACGCGGTGCCAACCTTCGTGTTCTATCCGGTTTTCATCGTGTTGTTCGGCGTCAGTGTGCTGCCGATCATCGTGATCGCCACCTTGCTGGCCGTGGTGTCGATGATGACGGCGACCATGACCGGACTCGACCGCATTCCCCGCTCGTTCTCGAAAACCGTTCGTGTCATGCGGCTCACACGCTGGCAGTCGGTGTGGTACGTGCAGTTGCCCGCCGCCCTGCCGCATATGTTCACCGGCGTACGGCTCGCGGTTTCGCACGCGTTCATCGGTGTTATTGCGTCCGAGTTCATTCTCTCGGGGTCGGGTATCGGGTACGCGATCAGCTATGCGTATAACAACTTCGAGAATGCCGACATGTACGCCTTGATGCTCACCGTGCTCGTGGCGGTGACCCTCGTGGGCGGTGTGCTCAACCACATCGATGCGCGGTTTCAGACGCGCAGCCGCCGTTGATCGGGTGCCGCTCGCATGGATACGAAGAAACCCAATCATCTCGGCACGCTTGCGGTTCTGCTCGTGTTGGTCGCCCTGTGGCAAGTGCTGCACTGGTTCAACGGGGCCGCGCTGAGTTCCCCCATTGCAACGGCACGCAGCCTTGGCCAGATGATGGGCACCGCTGCGTTTTGGGATGACGCGGCAGAAACCGGCCTTGCGTTGATTGACTCGCTGGTGATCGCGGTCGCAGGCGGTATTGCGCTGGGGCTGGTGCTGGGATCGAACCGGCTGGCGGCCAATGTGGCCGAGCCGATTCTCGTCAATCTTTACTCACTACCGAAGGTGACGCTCTACCCCTTGGTGCTGCTGATCTTCGGGCTGGGGCTCGCCGCCAAGGTGGCTTTCGGCGTCATGCACGGCCTGATCCCGATCCTGATCTTCACCATGAACGGCATCCGACAGATCAAGCCCGTGTACTTTCGGGCCGCCCACGCCATGCATTTGTCGCGCGCGCAAATCGCGTTGCGCGTGGTGCTGCCTGCGGTGCTGCCGGAAGTGCTATCGGGCGTACGGCTGGGGTTTTCGCTGTCGCTGTTGGGGGTGCTGATCGGCGAGATGTTCGCCTCGCAAAAGGGGCTGGGACATCAGCTCTCGAACGCGATGAATCTCGGCAATATCGACACGATCATGGCTGTGGCGCTGTTTCTCATGCTGTTTGCGCTCGCAGGCAACGCGCTGCTCATGCGGGTCAGCCGACGCTACGCGGCGGTGTGAGCGCCGCGCTCGTCATCACGGCATCAAGTTGAAGCCTGCATAAAGGCGAGCGACCGGTAGGCCACGGAAGGCGCGACGACAACGCAGTTTCTGCCGTTGGCCTTGGCGGCATAGAGCGCGGCATCCGCCCGAGCCATCACCGATGCGAGCGTATCGCCTTCGCCGAACTCATCGACCCCGGCGCTCAGCGTCGACACGACATCGCGCCCCTGCACACCGGTGCCGCTGGACGCCACGATAGCGCGCAGCCGGTTGACCATGCGGCCCGCGTCTTCACGCGTGGTCGCGGGCAGCAATATCGCAAACTCTTCCCCGCCGATACGCCCGACCAGGTCCCCTTGCCGGACTTCGCGCGAAATCACGGAGGCGACGTGCGCCAGCGTCTTATCGCCTGCGGCGTGCCCATATCGATCGTTGGTGGTCTTGAAGTTGTCGATGTCGAGAATCGCGATCGACAACGTCGACCCCGCAGCCACCGTGGATTCGAGCACCGCCTCGGCGCGGGCAATGAATGCGCGACGCGCCAGCACACCGGTCAGGTCGTCGAAGGTAGCCAGCCGCTCCATCCGGTCGGCAAGCCGGTCATGCGCGAGCATCACCATGCCGACGGACAGGCAAGGCAACGTCAATGTCGCCATGCCCAGGAACATGACGTTAAGCGGCGTGGCTTGCAGGAAGACTTCCTCGTGTGCAAAGCCCAGTCCGTAGGCAAGGCAGCGCACCGCATGCACGACCGCGCCCAACAAGGCAGCGATCGATACGAAGTAGTAGGCGTATTTGGGCCGACCGGCTGGCCGGTACTTCAGCACCATCCAGCCGATCTGAAAGCGAATGTAAGCAATGAACCCGGAGACCATGGCGCTGCGCGCGTCCACGTGCGGCGACACGAACGTCCAATAGACCAGCAACACGAGAATGGCGACGACCGCCGCGTGTTCCCATGGGAGCGACGTGCGGGTATGAAGAAACTGCCGAAAGCCGCGCAAGCCGAGCATCGAGGCCACGACGAGCAAGCTACTCGCCACGACCACAATCCCGTTAGTCGGCCCGAAGAGCAGCAGTCCCGCCGTGATGGCCAGCATGGCGCTGGCGATGCCCCAAAGCCGTATGCCCGGTACACCCGTCCGAAACAGCGAGCCAAGAATGGCGACGCTCATGACGCACGACAGGATCGCGATGCTGATGAATACGGCCGAAATGGACATGGCTACGGGACGGAGGTGTGTGTTTCACATATGTCCGCCAGCATAGCCGAAGTCGATGGCCTGGCATCGAGTTAGTCGCGTTCGCAACGAACCGGTGTCGGGCCTGCACGACACCGGTGTCCGATTCACCCCGCAAAACGCCCCACAGGCGGCATCACGAGTTGCCCAAGTTCGCCGCGCTGATACGCGCGGATGCGGCCCTCGATTTGCTCGGGCGTGTTCATCACGAAGGGGCCGTGTTTCGCGATCGGCTCCTTTAGGGCAGGCCCCGACAGCACGACAAAGTGGCTGTCCTCGTCGGCGGACAGATGAAGCGCAATCGCCTCCTGCGCGGTGCTTCCATCAAACATCACACCGATGGCTTCGCCCGCCGCCAATTCGCGTGCCTCATCGTCAATCCCGACCCGCAGACCGCCCGATACGGCGTAGACCATCGCACTCCAGCCGCGCGGCAAATCGTGACTGAACACCGACGACGGCCAGAGAAACCCATCGAGCAACGTGAACGGCTCCGGCAACTGCGCGGTGTGGGGTGCCGTCACGCCATTACTGCTGCCCGCTGCCACTCGCACACGAACACCCGGCGCCCGGACTTCAGGAATTTCATGCGGCTCGGCATGCACCGCATACGGCGCGTCGAACTTCTTGCTTGCGGGCAGATTGACGAAGATCTGCAACGCATGAACGTGCTGATTCTCGCCTTCCGGCTGCTCGGTATGCACCGCACCACGGCCCGCCGCAAACCAGTGCAGCGCCCCGGGCCGGATCGGCCCGTGATTGCCGAGCGAGTCGTAGTTGACGTGCGCCCCCACGGCGTCTTCGAACATGTAAGTCACCGCCGAGATACCTGCGTGCGGATGCGGCGCAAAGGTGGGGCCGGTCATGTGAAAGTGATCGAGCATGACGACCGGGTCCATCAGGCCGTTGAATGCCCGCTCTTCAAAGTGCTTTGCCCGAAAGGCGTCGCCAATCGTCATGTCATGACCGGCGACCACCTTCGACAAATGTACGAATGGGTTCATGTTGGCTCACTTGCTGAGGGCGTTCTTGTATTGCCAAACCAGATTGGCGAATGGCATATCGAGATCGGCATAGACCTGTGCCGCTTTGGGATCGTCGTTGCCGTGCAGCATTTCCACCCCAGCGGTGGCGTAGTCGGTGACAGGAATGCCCGCACCGGCAAGGCGCTGGAGACCCACCGTACGCTTGGCATCGGTGAACGTGCCCGACGCGTCGAGTACAACGCGCGGATCGTAGCCAGCCGCCTTGAGCGAGAGTGCCGGGAACGTGGCACAGACTTCGAGCGATACCCCCGCGATCAGCACTTGCTTGCGGCCGGTCTTTTCGATGGCGGCCCGCACATTGGGGTCGTCCCACGCATTGATCGATGTGCGGCTGATCACGGGCACGCCCGGCAATGCGGCAGCCAATTCGGGAATAGTCGGGCCCCACATGCCATCGGGCACCGTCGCAGTCATGATGACCGGAATACCGAGCGTTTTCGCCGCCTTCGCCAGCGCGACGACGTTGTGCTTGAGTTGGCCCACGTCCATATCGCGAACACCGGTGAACAAGCCGATCTGGTGATCGACCAGCACCAGCACCGTGTTATCGCGCGAGAGCAGGGAGTACGGGGCGCCCGAGGGGGCGACAGCATTCGTCACGGGCGCTGCACCCGCAGCACTGGCCGTTTTGGCCGGGACGGCAGCCGTCGTCGCGACAGCAAATGCGAGGGCAAAAGCATTCAGGAGAGGGTTCGTTTTCATGATCTTCGGGAGCGTTAGCGTCGGTAAGCGACCCGCTGCATCGAACATTCGGCACCGGGTCAAAGACCGGTACCCATCGGCGCCGGTTGAAATGAATCATATTTACGCAACGACAATAGATAAATATGTCATTTGACAACCTATCGTTGCATGTATAGAACGATGAACATGACCCACGCCGCCCAACCGAAACCCCGATGACGCCCGTCTCTCTCGATCTGAACGACCTATATTTGTTCGCGCAAGTGGTGGAGCAGCATGGCTTCACGGCGGCCGGCGAGCGGCTGGGCGTGAGCAAGTCCCGCATCTCCCGTCGAATTACCGATTTAGAAGCGAACCTTGGCGTTCGGCTGCTGCACCGCACGTCACGGCGATTGAGCCTGACCGACGCAGGGCAGGAGCTCTACGAGCATTGCCGCGCCATGATCGCCGCCGCCAGCGCTGGGGAAGATGCGGTTCGACAGCGCACGGCCGAGCCGTCAGGGCTGGTGCGCGTGAGCATGCCGGTGGCTGTCACCGACATCGTGCTCGCGCACGTGCTGCCCCGCTTCATGGCGCAGCACCCCAAGGTGAGGCTGGCGATACAGGCGAGCAACCGGCAAGTGGATCTGGTCGAAGAAAACGTCGACGTGGTGGTGCGGGGAATGGGTTTCGAAGTGGAGGCGTCGAGTCTGGTGCAAGCACCTTTGTGCACCGTGCGCTGGGGACTGGTTGCCAGCCCCGAATATCTAAAGCGCAACGTTGCGATAGCGACCCCGGACGCCCTGCCGCACGGCGACCTGATGGTCTACGCACCGATCAACGAGCCGGTCAGTGCGGTGCGGCTGATCGGTGCGCGCGGCGACGTCACCACACCGATCGCGCACCCTCGGCTGCAAAGCGACAACATCGCCACGCTCAAGGAAGCCGCGCTAGCTGGCATGGGCATCGCCAGCCTGCCGTTGTACGCGTGCACGAACGAGATCGCGTCGGGTGGATTGCGCATCGTCCTGCCCGAATGGCGCTCCCGGGAAGGACGCCTCGCGATCCTGTTTCCGACACGGCGCGGCATGATGCCTGCGGTGCGCGCGCTGGTCGACTTTCTCAAAACCGAACTGCCGCCGTTGCTCCAATGAGCGGCAACTGGCGGCACCAAGCGGCAACAAGCGCCCTCAGCTATCGCTTTTCGATGACGGCACCGATGCCTTGGCAACGGTTTCGTGATGCCCGCCGAACGCGTGGCGCATGGCCGACAGCACCTGATTGGCGAAGCCGTCCTGCCCTCGCGAGCTGAAGCGCGAAAACAGCGCAGCACTCAGCACCGGTGCTGGCACGGCCTCGTCGATAGCAGCCTCCAGCGTCCAACGCCCTTCGCCGGAATCCGACACGTGCCCGGCGAACTGGCTCAGCGCAGGGTCGCCACGCAATGCCCCGGCAATCCGGTCGAGCAACCACGAATCGATCACACTGCCGTGCCGCCAAACTTCGGCAATCTCCGGCAACGCAAAATCGTATTGGTAATACTCGGGGTTTCGCAGCGGCGTGATCTCGGCACCGACCTCTTGCGCGTGCTTACCGATGTCTGCCTGCTTGAGGATGTTCAGCCCTTCGGCAATGGCGGCCATCATGCCGTACTCGATGCCGTTGTGAACCATCTTCACGAAATGGCCCGCGCCGTGCTGACCGCAATGCAAGTAGCCGTATTCGGCCGCAGCGCGGTCGTCGCTAGCGTGTTGACCGGCGGCCTTCACTGCCTCTGGGCCGTCGTTACCGCCGGGGGCGAGCGCGCGAAAGATCGGCGTCAGATGGGTCACGACATCCTTTTCGCCGCCGATCATGAGGCAATAGCCTCGCTTCAGTCCGGCAATGCCGCCGCTTGTACCGACATCGACGAAGTGGATCTGCTTTTGACCGAGTTCCGCACCGCGCCGAATGCCGTCGCGAAAATGCGAGTTACCGCCGTCGATCAGGATGTCGCCCGGTGAGAGCAAGGGCGTGATTTGCGCCAGCGTTTCCTCGACCGTCGCGGCAGGCACCATCAGCCAGACGGTTCGGGGCGCGCTCAACTTCGAGACCATCGTCGCGAGCGAGTCTGCGCCAACGGCGCCTTCGGCTTCCAACGCGGCGATCGCCGCTGGACGCACGTCGTGAACCACGCATTGATGCCCGTGCTGAGTCAAACGCCGCACGATGTCCGCGCCCATGCGGCCCAATCCAATCATGCCCACTTGCATAGCGTGCCCTCCTTTCGATGGTTGATGCGCTCAGTCAGGAATTTGCTAACTTTACGCCTCATTGGGACACGCCGGGTCTCACGGGGTTGCGTCAAAACATTAACGGCTCAAGGCACCAGTACGATCTTCGACCCGATTTTCTTGCGCGCCATCTCGAACCCCTCGATCGCCTGCGAAAGCGGCAACCGGTGCGTCACCATCGGTGCGAGCGCGGCATGGTTGGCAACGAGAAAATCTCGCACCTCTTGCCACGTCGCGCGCGTAGCGCGATAGGTGCCGCGAATTTGATGGCGCTGGCGCACGAGTTTTGCGCCGTCGAAACTGATCGGCTTGCCGTGAATGCCGCAGACCACAAACACCCCAGACGGCCGCAGCACGTCGAGCCCGGCTTGCACCGCTGCGCCAACGCCAGTCGCTTCAATCACGATGTCGTACTCGTCATCGCCCAATAGCGTGCGCATTGCACCGTCGGGTGCCCCCTCCAGATCGAGCGTGGCCGCGATGCCCAGTGCGCGCGCCGTCGCCAGACGCTCGGCGTCGTTGTGTCCGACGATAGCCACGCGAGCGCCACGCGCCTTCGCCAGCACCGCAATGGCCTGTCCGATGGTACCCGGCCCCATGACCAGCACGCGGTCTCCCGCTTTCACCTCTGCGGTCTTCACGGCGGACATCCCGATCGAAAGCGGCTCGGCGAGCGACGCTACACCTGCATCCATGCCGGGCGGCAACGTCAGGCAATTTCGCGCTGGCACGCGCACGCGGTTCGCAAATGCACCGTCGCGCATCATGCCGATGCCGCGGCGGTCGCGGCATTCGTCGACGCGTCCGGACACGCAAAACTCGCACACTCCGCACTCGACCGAGGGAATGACGACGACAGCGTCACCCGGCGTCAGGGTGCTGACCTGCGTGCCTACAGTTGCGACGCGTCCCGCGAACTCATGACCGAGCGTCACCGGAAACGCCGAGCGCAAGAAGTCGTAGCCGCCTGACCAATCGTAGATATGCACGTCGCTGCCGCAAATACCGGCGGCGGTCACGTCGACGATGACATCGTGTTCGCCGGGCTGCTCGGGTTCGGGGACATCGCGCCATTCGAGGCCGAAGGCGGCAGTGGTTTTCTGAAGGGCTTTCATCCGGGGAGACTCCGTCAATCTTGTGGGGTCGCGTCGATACGCGCGATTACTGGGTACGGCGCAACGAAATGTCGACATCGTCGTGACCGATCGCAAAGATCAGCGAATACACGTCGACCTCGGGTGGCATCGAGACCGGCAACGCATCGGCAACGAGCGCCGTCACGCGCTCCCGCAATGCACTGGCTGCCGTGCGGTCTTCCGTCTCGACAAGCAGCACATGCGTGGGCATATCCGGCGATTTCCAATGCGCAAAAGCATTCGGCTGCGCATCGAACACCTCACCAAGATGCGCGGCGACGGCCCCCTCGAGTGCAGCGCACGCCTGCACCAACGGCACCGCTGCGGCCCCAGCGGTGGCTGGCGCATGGATCCGCACGCATGCGAGCGCCCCGCCTGTGCCGCCGCCGGTCGATGCCAGCGTCCGGCACGGGGCGCGCAGCACGTGGGTCAACGTCGAGCGCATATTGGCGGACCAAGGGGTCGGCTCATCGATCACGTTCAGATAGGCCAGCGAGCGGAACACTTCGGGCGACACCGCGCCATAAGCGGTGAAATATTCGCGCTGCCCCGGCTGGGCATGACGATAGCGACGGCCTTCGATGAAGCCGTCGATACCGACGCGCTCCGGCACATGCTCGCGCGTGTGCCAGCGGTTGTACTCCTGCGCGTGCTGCGGCGTGACGTCATTCCAGAGTGCGAGAAACGCCGGACCGGGAAATGCCATGAGTCGTGTATCCAGTGATTGAGAAAAGTGCGTTCAACGAGTCGCAGGCGATAACGTCGATGCCGCTTCACGCCGGGTCGCGGGCATCGCAAACATGCTCAAGGCGGCGAGCAGTGCCGGGACGCCCACGATCAAGAACAGCACCGGATAGGCCATGCCCGAGCCGAGCAGGATCCCGCCGACGCTGGAACCGAGTATGGAGCCGAAGCGACCGATGCCTGTCGCCCATGCAACCCCCGTGGCCCGATTGGCGGTGGGGTAATACGTCGCCGCCAATCCATTGAGACCGACCTGCGTGCCGCTGATGCAAACACCGGCGATGTAGACGAGCGGTGCCAGCACTGCCGCGTTGCCGAACGTCCGGCCGATGCAGATCACGGTGACGAAGGCGACCGTGTAAGCCGCGCCCAGCACCCATGCCGGTCGCGCGCTATCCATCACACGCCCGAGCAACAGACCGCCCGTCGTGCCGCCAATCGACCATAACGCGGTGATGAGTGCTGCGTTGCGCATCGAGCCACCGGAATTTGTAATGATGGTCGGCAGCCAGCTAGCCATCAGATACAGCACGGAAAGACCCATGAAGAAAGCCGCCCACAGCAACACCGTGCCGCGAGCGTACGGCGCGATCAGCAATTCGCGCACCGGCGAGCGGCTTTGTTTGGTTTCCAGCGCGACGAACGTCGTCTGCGACGTGACGACATCCGGGGCGATCTTGCGGCCCAAGGCGCGCAAGCGGTCCTGTTCATCGGGGCGGCGCAACGCGAGAAAGCGCATCGACTCGGGCAGCAGCGCCCACAAGACCGGCAGCAACAACAGTGGCAGTACGCCGCCCACGAGCACCATGGCGTGCCAGCCGTGGCGTTCGATGATCTGCGAGGCGACCACGCCACCGAAGGCGGAGCCCATCGAATTGCCACACATCATCAGTGTGATGATCGATAGCTTGCGCTTGCCCGACGCGTACTCGGCCGTGAGCGTGACGGCCGCGGGCGAAGCGCCGCCGATACCGGCCCCGGCGATGAATCGCAGTATCGACAACTCGGTGACGTTGGTCGCGAACAGCGTGGCGAGCGTCGCCAGACCGAACGTGGCGACCGATGCCAGCAACACGAAGCGCCGTCCACGGCGGTCAGCCAGCGGCCCGAACAGCAGCGAGCCAGCCATCATCCCGAGCAGCGCGGAGACGAAAATCGGGGAGAGTTCCGCGACCGACAGCCCCCACTCGCGCCGCACGGCTGGCGCGATGTACGCCGCCAGCCCAATATCGATGCCATCGATGGCGACAATCAGGAAACACAGCACGACGACACGCCACTGAAGGCCCGACATAGGGCGTGGGTAGAGAAACGACTGCAAATCCAGCGGTGCCGACGCGTTAGGTGAAGCGATGGTGTTTGCCATGCGAGTTCAGGCTCCTTCGATGACGTCAGAACACCTTGCGCAAACCGACGCGCACGGCCAACTGGTTGGGGGTGGTCGAGGCCGTCAGACCGAAAATATCGGCCACCGCCACATTGCCGGTCGAATCGTGCCCGCTTGCGTGCTGCCAGACGAGAATGCCGTAGAGGTACGTCGTCTTCGAGAAATTGTAGGCGGCGCCGCCCTCGACCGACTGATAGTGTCCGCCCGGCGCAAAGCTGTATTGATAGCCGACACCGGCCATCGTACGAGGCGTGAACGAGTAGCCGTAATTGATCTGATAGTTGTTGAAGACCGCGTTGGGTGGTGCCAGCGGATTGGCTGCCGTGCGCACGATATCGAGGAAGCGCACGTTCTCGTACATCGCCGAGACCTGCGAGTTGCCCCAGGTGTATTTCGCACCGCCCCCGACAACTTGCTGGCTCGTCGCCGTGACGTAGTTCTGGAAGATCGGGTTGGTGACCGGGTTCGAATAGGCGGCGCCCGGCTGCGCCACGCTCGTGCCGCCGTAGATCGACGTGCCCGGCGTGCGCATGTTCATGTACGCACCGGCAACTTGCAGGCCGCCGTTCGTATACGACGCGCCGAAACCGTACGTCCGGTCTTGTGCGAAGTTGCCCGCGACGTTGCCGAACGAAAACATCGTGCTGAACTTCAGCCCGCTGTACGTCTGGCTTTCGTACTTGATGACGTTATTGATCTTGTTGTAATTCCACGAGCCGTCGATGTCGCCCAGCGTCGCACCCAACCCGCCTGCGAACATAAACGACGTCGACAGCGGCACGAAGTAGTCGTTGGTCATCGAATACTGATGGCCGATCGTGAGCGTGCCGAGCCGCTTATCGGAAAAGCCGACAAAGGCCTGCCGACCGAACAACGTGTTCGACGGTTGCGAGACGCCGTTCATGATGTTGAAGCCCGCTTCGAGCGTGAAGATTGCCGACAAGCCGCCGCCAAGATCCTCCACGCCGCTGAAGCCGAACTTGTCGCCCGCGCGCCCGCCGCTGGCTGCCTGCCACGCCGACTTGCCGCCGCTATTGTTCACGTAGGTCATGGCGGCGTCGACCGCGCCGTAGATTGTCACGTTGCTTTGCGCGAACGCGCCCAGCGAGCATGCCGCAAGCGGCAAGCAGGCGATCCAGTGCTTCACGGTTGTCTCCTGTATCTCTCTTATTTTTTGTTCGTTCGTGCCCGGCGCGTCTATGCGAAACGCTGACGCTGCGAGCTGTCTCTTGTGTGCCGGGGTCGCGACGAGCGCGCATCGGCTGGCGAGAATAATGGGCGAACGCGGCCCCGCAATATAGGGGCGAAGTGGAAGTTCAGAACACGCGATTCGGAAATAATCGTGAGATTTCGGTCAGGCGCGGCGACGACGGTTCGTCAGTTGAAACCGTCGCACCGAAAACTACAGATACGTGCCCTGCGCTTCGAGTTTCGCGAGTCCGGCGACGAGAAAATCGAGCAATGCGTGAAACAGCTTGGGGTTGTGATGATGGGCCGGACGCAACACCTTTATCCAATAGTCGGGCAGTCCGTATCCAGGCAGCAGTTGCACCAAACGCCCAGCCTGCACGCTGTCGTTGGCGCGATAGCGGGGCAGAATCGCCACGCCCATCCCGTCGACGCAGGCGTTGTGCATGGCATCGATATCGTTGGTCGCAAAGCCGCCGTCGACGCTCACCTGAATATCGCCCGCGCGCGCGTCGGTAAACGTCCACGTGCGCACGGTGCTTTGATACGAATAAAGCAGGCAGCGATGCCCGGGCAAATCCGACGGGTGCGCCGGGGTGCCGTGTTGCGCCAGGTAGCCGGGCGATGCGTAGACGTGCCGCTTGAACGGACACAGCGGGAATTCTTCGACGCCGTCGTAGGTGACGGGCAAACCGGTAATCACGAAGTCGAAGTTCTCGAGCACCGGGTCGACGGCACGGTTTGCCAGTTGCAGTTCGAGGCTGGCCTTGGGGTGCGAGAGGAAAAACTCGTTGAGCAGCTTGCCGAGAAAGTGGTTCGTGAACGATGCTGGGGCCTTGACTCGCAAACGGCCCCCGAGCGACCGATCGTCTACTGCTGCGCGCTCTGACAAACGCTCATAGGCGCTGAGGAAGTCGCGGGCACTCCCGAGCATGTCGCGCCCCGAGGCCGTGAGCGTGAGGCTGCGCGTGGTGCGTTGAAAGAGCAGGACATCGAGTTCTTTCTCCAGCGCGCTGACCCGCTTGGTCACCACCGGTGCCGAGACGTCGAGCCGGCGCGCCGCCGCCGTGAAGCTGCCCATCTCGGCCACGGCGAGGAACGCTCGCACGTTTTCTACACTGTCCATCGCTGCCCACCTCGTTGCGCTGATGGAGAGGCATTGTATCGATGGCGGCGCGTCGTCGACAGTCTCTATTTCGGTGACGTTCTGCGGCGAGCCAGAAACCGGTCCAGTTCCCCGGCAAACGCCTTACTATCGCGCGGGCTAAATGGTGCCGGGCCACCGGTCTCGATACCGGCGCTGCGCAACTGGTCCATCATGTCGCGCACGGAGAGCCGCTCTTTGATGTTGGCGTCTGAAAACCAGCTACCGCGCGGATCGAGCGCATTGCCGCCTTTTTCCAGCACGGCAGCGGCGAGCGGGATATCGGCGGTGATCACCAGATCGCCCGGCTCGACCATTTCGACGATGCGTGCGTCGGCCACGTCGAAGCCCGAGGGCACCTGAATCGCCTTGATGAACGGCGAAGGCGGTGTGCGCAGAAATTGATTGGCGACGAGCGTCACCGTCATTTCTTCACGCCGCGCGGCGCGAAACAGGATCTCTTTGATGGCCGCAGGACAGGCGTCTGCGTCGACAAGCACTTGCATGAAGGTCTTCTGTTGAGTGGGAAGCGCCATCATACGGCAACACCGGCGCTACCCTGCTCACCTGCCAGCGCCAATCACTGCGCCAGCATCAGCCCCAGATTCTGAATCGCAGCACCCGACGCGCCCTTGCCGAGATTGTCGAGCACGGCCGCCAGCAATATCTGCCCGTTCGCCGGATTCGCAAACACGCTCAGTTGCATGACATTGGTGCCGTTCATCGCCTCCGGGTCGAGTTGCGTCACGGAGCCCGGTGCCTGCATGGGCATGACCTGCACATAGGGCTCACCGGCGTAGTGCTCAGCCAAACGTTGATGCAGCGCCGCACCGTCGACGCCCGGCTTCAAGAGGCGTTGTTCGATGGCGATCGTCAGCACGATGCCCTGACGGTACGAACCGTACGACGGCACGAACATCGGGCGGAAACCGAGCCCGGCGTGCTGGGCAATCTCCGGCGGGTGCTTGTGCGCCAGTTCCAGACCGTAGACGCGGTATTGCGAACTCGCAACGGCATTCGGCCCCTCGTGCTCCTCGACACCGGCCCGCCCGCGCCCGGAATAGCCAGACACCGCATACACGCTGATCGGATAGTCCTTCGGCAGCAGTTCAGCTTCCATCAAGGGTCGAAGCAGGCCGATGGCGCCGGTCGGGTAGCAGCCGGGGTTGGTGACACGGCTCGCCTGCGCAATGCGCTGCGCCTGCCCCTGCGTCATCTCAGGAAAGCCGTAGGTCCAATCGGCGTGCGTGCGGTGCGCGGAACTCGCATCGATGACCCGCACGCGCGGATTGACGATGGATGCCACGGCCTCGCGCGCTGCGGCGTCCGGCAGGCACAGGATGGCGATATCGCACGCGTTGATCGCTTCGGCACGGTGCGCCGGGTTCTTGCGATCGGCCGCGGGCAGCGTCATGAGTTGAATGTCGGTGCGGCCCCGCAATTGCTCATGAATCTGCAATCCCGTGGTGCCTTGGTCACCGTCGATAAAGATAAGCGGAGAAGACATCAGCATTACCCCTTGTCGTTCGTCGTGGATCAATTTGGTCACTTATCTTCGGACGATGCGTAGAATAAGAAAAGTTGAATTTCATGAATCTGAAATTCTAATTTTCTGAATCAGAGGGGCTGCCGTGAGAGAAATCAGTCTGGATCGCCTGAAGACGTTGGTCGCCGTGGCCGACACCGGCTCCTTTGCCGACGCGGCGCAGGCGTTGCATCTCTCGCCGCCGACGGTAAGCCTGCACATTGCCGACCTTGAAGAACGCGTCGGTGCGCTATTGCTGTCGCGCAAGCGTGGGCAGATTCGGCCGACGTCCGTGGGCGAGGTCTTGGTCGAGCGAGCGCGGCGTTTGCTCGCCGACGCCGAGCAGACGCTCGAAGATATCGAGCGTCATGCGCAGGGGCTGGCGGGACGGGTGCGAATTGGCGCATCGACCGGCGCGATTGCGCATCTGCTGCCGCAGGCGCTGGAAGCCGTCCGCCTGCACCATCCCGACATCGATGTTCAGGTGGCGATTCTGACGTCGCAGGAGACTTTGGACCGGCTGCGCCGTGGCGCGCTGGATCTCGGGCTCGTGGCGCTGCCGCAGGCGCCTGTCGCGGGAGTGGTCATCAAGCCTTGGCGGCAAGATCCTGTCATGGCGTTCCTGCCCTCGCATTGGACACGCCCCAAGTACGTCACGCCAGAATGGCTCACTGGGCAGCCGCTCATCTTGAACGACAGCACGACGCGGTTGTCACGCCTGACGACAGAGTGGTTTGCCGCTGCTGGGCATCACCCGACGCCACGCATCGAAATCAACTACAACGATGCGATCAAAAGCCTCGTCGCGGCAGGCTACGGCGCTGCGCTGCTTCCGCACGAGGCGAAGAACGCGCCGCTGGACGAACGGATTGCCATGCATCCGCTACGGCCAGCGCTTTGGCGAGCGCTCGGTATCGCGCACCACGCCGGCCACATCGAACAGGCCACGCAGTACGTACTCGATGCGCTGTGGGGGTTGCAGGAGGGGACAAAAAAAACGGGGACCCGAAGGTCCCCCAAATTGGGTGAGCCGGTCAGATGACCGGCGGTTTGATGCTCAGTTAAAGCCGTTTGGCCTGCCGAATGCTGCGCAGGAACGCACGCGTGCGCTCTTGCTGCGGGTCGCCGAAAATCTGCTCCGGCGGGCCTTCTTCGCAGACCACGCCGTCGCACAGGAAGCAGACCTTCGACGCCACCTCGCGGGCGAAGCCCATCTCATGCGTGGCGAGCAGCATGGTCATGCCCTCTTGTGCCAGATCGCGCACGATGTTTAGCACTTCGGACACGAGTTCCGGGTCGAGTGCCGACGTGATTTCGTCGAGCAGCAACACCATCGGGTCCATCGCGAGCGCGCGCACAATCGCCACGCGCTGCTGCTGTCCGCCCGACATGCGATCGGGATACTCATTTGCCTTGTGCGCCAGACCGAAGCGCTCCAGCAACGCCATCGCACGGGCCTCGGCTTCGCGGCGAGGCTGCTTCAACACGCGCGTCGGGGCGAGGACGATGTTCTCCAGCACTGTCATGTGCGGGAACAAGTTGTAGCCCTGAAACACGATGCCAATATCGCGGCGCAACGAATTGACGTCGACGCCTGGCCCCGTGATCCGGTCGCCGTGCACGAGGATTTCCCCCGCGTCGATGGGCTCCAGCCCGTTGATGCACCGCAGGAGCGTCGATTTGCCGGATCCGGACGGGCCGATCAGACACACCACCTGATGCTCTTCGACCGTCAGTGCCAGCCCTTTGATGACGGGCACGTCGCCGTACGACTTCGCGATGTCGCGAATCTCGATGAATGACATGTCGCTCGCTCCCTCAGGCACCGCCCGCACGCATGCGGGCCCGGTCACGTTGTGCCATCCGTTCCACGAAGCGCACCTGCGGAATCGAGATGATGATGAACAGCACGGCCACAGTCGTCGCCGCCGACAGGTTGTAGTGATTCGACGCAATCACCATCGACTGATTAAACGCATCGATCACGCCCACCACATTGACCAGTGCCGTGTCTTTCTGCAACGCGATGAAAGCGTTGAGCAGCGGCGGAATAATCTGCCGGATGCCCTGCGGCAACACCACGTGGCGCAGCGTCTGCGTGTACGACAGCCCCAGCGAGCGCGCTGCCGCGACCTGACTCCAATGCACGCCTTGAATCCCCGCGCGATAGATTTCCGCGACGTAGGCACCCACGGTGAGCGTCAGCGCAATCACCACGTAGGTCGTGAGCGACAGATCCTTGAGAATCGGCACGCCGGTGAGCGGCAGACCGAAGCCGACCAGATAGATCACCAGCACCGCCGGCATCGCACGGAAAATATCGACGTAGGCGGTCGCGATAAAACGCAGCGGTGCGCCCGCCTTGCCCGGCGCAAACATCGCCAGCGCCACAACCAAGCCCCAGATCAGCACAAAGACTTCGGCAATCACGAAGATCTGCACGTTGACCCAGAACGCGTCGAGCACCAGCGGGAACGTCTTGATAATCAGCGGCAGGAAGAAGAACGTCTTCGCCACCGCCAACTGGTTCGCCAGCACGAACTGCAACGCGAGCACGACGATGAGTTGCGCAAGCGTGTAGCCGAGCGTGATCCAGCTTTGCACATCGGCCTCGGCGCGCGCGACACGTGCTGCCACGATGTCATTGCGCGTCGCGGCCTCGCTGAACGCCCGCCAGCGTGCATAGGCACGCGAGAGGGGGACCAGCACGATCAACGAGGCCAGACCGAGCAATACGGTGCCCACGGGCACCCACCAGCCGCCGAGCTGACTCTCGAGCAGGCCTTCACGCAATGCACCGATCGTGTAGGCACTGCTTGCGATGGCGACCGCTGCGCCGATCAATGCGACGAGAAACAACGTGAACGGCGACGACGGCATGCCGCCGATGTTCAGCCGCCGCTCACGCCCTATCGCCCCGATCAGCGCGCCGGGCGCCTTTTGAGAGGGTTCGCTCATGGCTCAGATGACCTCAGGGCGTCAGTACCGGCACTTTCGCAGGGTCGGCACCGAGGCTAGGCACCAGATACTGCGTGGCCAGACGATCGAACGTGCCGTCCTTCTTCATCTCGGCGATCAGCTTGTTGAACGCGGCGAGATTCGGCGAATCCTTGTTCACGAGACCGCCCCACTGTTCGCTCGTGTCGTAACGTCCCACGACTTCGAAGCGGCCTTCCGACTTCTTCGCGATGGACAGCACGTTAGGCGTGTCGTACAGCACGGCGTCCACTTGACCGGCGGCCAGTGCGGCGTACATCGCGGCAGCGTCGGTGTAGACCTTCGGGTGTTCGGCAACCTTCACCTTGTCGGTCAGGTACGGCAGGATCGTGGTGCCCTGCTTCACGCCCAGGCGCATCTTCTTGATGCTGTCCTTGTCGACCTTCGTGCCCGTCTTGACCAGCACGCCTTGATCCGAGCTGAAGTACGGATCGGTGAAGTTCACGACCTTCTTACGCTCGTCCGTAATCGTGATTTCGCTCAACGCGATATCGAAACCCTTGGCCTGACCGGTGACGACCTGTGCGAACGAACGGTTGACGACGATCACGCGATCGAGCCCGGCGCGATAGGCCATGTTGGCGGCCATGCAGTATTCGAAGCCGTCCTTGATGGTGTCGGGCGAATCGCCATTCCACCAGCCCGGTGCCGGCAGCACGGGACGCACGGACAACGCGCCCGGCGTGACCGTTTCCAGCTTCACCGAACCGCGCGTGCCGGTGACTTCGCATTTGCCGAAGTCCGGTGCAGCGACGGCGGTGGTGCACAGGCCGCCCAGCATGAGTGCGGTGAGCAGCACGCGCGCGGACGTCGCCTTGCGGGTTGCGCGTTTCGTGTCTTGCCGGTCGTTCAGTTTCATGGGGATGTCTCCTTGCATCTTGAGGTGGCGTCTAACTAGGATCAGCGAGAATCAGGCGGGCAGTGCTGCGGCCGGCTGGGCGATACCGCCATGGGGCTTGCCTGCGGCGACGTCGCCCCAGAGCACCGCATGGTCTTCCGGCAACGCGCGCGAGTTCGGCATGGACAGCCACAGACGCATCAGCATACGGTCTTGGCCGGTTTGCACATCGTCTTTGAATGCCGTGCGGCCGTGATACACGACGTGATTATTCAACAGTTGAATATCGCCCGGCGCAAATCGCATCTCGAAGCATTGCTCTTCAGCCACAGCCATCAGCATGCGAATGGCTTCGTGTTCGGCTTCCGAGAGCTTACGCACGCCCGGCAGCATCTGTGCGTTCTCGATGTAAGTGAGCGAGAAATGGCTCGTGAGTTTGCCGTCGCGCACCCCGAAGATCGGCAGGTCGTAAGCGACATGCTCACCGCCCGCCTCTTCACCGAAGCGGCTGCGCGGGATGGGTTGGCACAGCAAGGCGTGCAAGTCCGGACGGCGCTTGAGAATTTCGTTGTAGACGGTAGCGCTGCTAGCCAGCTTGCTCACGCCGCCTTCGGAGGCCTGACGCACGCACAGCAAACCCACTACGTCGCAGCGGTCGGTGTGAAAACGCAGTTGTCCCGGCGACAGGGTGCGCGCGCCCGACGAGAGGAATTGTTTGCCCGAGCTATCGACGGTGGCGCCGTAGAGCTTCGCGCCAACGCCCATGCCTTCGTCCTTGATCTCGCGCATGACTTCGCCACGATAGTTCTGGAACATCGGCGTGCCGAGATGCGCGCCCAGCGCGTACCACATGCGGCGCAGTTGTTCGGCGCTGTAGCGGCTGACGTCGAGGCCACGGATCTTGACCATGCCCGAGCCGTTTTCCAGTTCTTCGCGCACATCGTCGAAGAAAGCGGCGGCGTCTGGCAGCGGGAAGTTATGACGATTGATATCGCGCCAATCGATTTGTTCGGTTGCCTTCAGCGCGGCGTCGATTTGTTCGAGCACGATGGCCGGGAACGTCTTGACCCAGCGGTCGTGGTTCACCATCTCGGCACCCTGCCACACACACGCGCCTTGCAGACTCTGCGACTCGGCCATGAAATTCTCCTGATAGATACGATGAGTAGTCCGTCTTACTTTGTATATACATGTAAAGACACTACACCCATCTTTTGAAGTCCGACAATCGGGAGCGACGTCCAATCAGGGAAAGTCCTAGCCTCGCAAAACAACAGGCTCACGAAGCCCGTTTGCGCGACGGTATGACCGTTCGTAACGCCTTATACCGTGGGGCAGGCGCTGCGAATCGCGGGTCCGAAATCCCGTAGGGACGACCCGAACTCCCGGGTACGTGGACTCCCGGTCGACTCGACTATACGCGAACAAAATGTCGCTCGTATATCATTTATTGATTTCGTATACGATTTTGAGAAAAATGTTTCTCAGTGCGTGATGTCCGCGGGCGACGCGTCAGCGATCAGACGGTGGTTTTACCGCTCAAACGGAAATACGCCATCACTTCGCGCTGCGTCTGTTCCAGATGTTTGCGCAGCAGGCGAACAGCGGTTTTCGTATCCCCTGCGGCACACGCCTGATGGATCGCGAAGTGCTCGTCGTAGGACCGTTGATGGTCGTTGACGGCGGAGAGATGGGTGCGAAGAAAGCGCCCCATGCGCTCTTGCGCGGCCTGCGCGGTGGCGACCAGTCGCGGGCGATTGGCGGGCGCGTAGAGGGCCTGATGGAAGGCGAGATTCAGATCGCTCCACGATTGCGGCGAATCTGCCCTCTCGTAGCGCTTGAGCAATTGTTCGGCCAATGCGAGATCGCTGGGGGCCATGTTCGGCACGGCAATCTCTAACGCGCGGCATTCGAGTGCGATGCGCAGATCGAGCATTTCGACGCAATCGCTCGCGGTGAGCGGCGTAACAAACGCCCCCGCATTGCGCTTGAGCGTGACCCATCCCTCGGATTGCAGGCGCATGAGCGCCTCACGCACGGGGATCTTGCTGACGCCCATTTGCGCCGCGATATCGTCCTGACGAATCGGCGCGCCTTCCTGCAATTCGCCCGACAGAATCTGTTGGCGGATCGCTTCGTAAGCGCGTTCGGCAGTGGAGAGGGAGGAATCGTCGCTGGCGGTCACGGAGGGGGCGGGTCAAGGCGAAGGTGAATGGCACGAGGATTATACAATCCTCGAAATCCGTATACTTTTCCGCTCTCGACCCATCCCGTAGCACCGCCCCTTCCGGATCAAGTCGTTATCGCGTCGCGGCCCCCAGCGTATTCGGCGTACGCAGTTGATTCAGCGCCCACATCACAACGACGTTGGCCACCAGACACGGCAAGCCCAAATTGATCCCCCCCAGATCGACCTTCAGAACGTACAGGATGATGGCCATGATCTGCCCTGTCAGGATGCCCATCACCACCGCCCCCGGCCTGACACGCAGCGAGAAGAGGATGACGAGAATGCCCGGCAAGAACTGGGTCACGCCGTAGTACGTGGTGTTGATCAGCGTCAGCATCAGGTTCGGCGCGGTCAGCGTCATGAGAATCGACACCACGAGGTACACGATGATGACGCCCTTGGAGCCCGCCTTTTGCCGGTTCTCGGGAAGATTCGGCAGCAGATTGCGCGTCACGATGGAACCGATCGCGAGGCACATGCCGGTGAGCACCAGCAGGCCGGACAACGCAGCCGCCGCCGTCACCACACCAAGCAGCCAAGACGGCAGCAGATGGATCGCCGCGACGAAAAAGGCCTCGTTCGCCGAACCGAGTGGCTCGCTTCGCGTCAGCGCGTAGTACGACGCGAGCACAAGGAACGGGTACATGAGCATGTACAGCGGCATCGCGACCTGTGTCCGGCGAATCGTGTCTGCACTCTTTGCCGTGTATATGAACTGCACGGAGATCGGCATCATGTAGAAGCCGAGCGATTGGAACAGGATCGTGCTCATGGAGAAGCGAAGCTGTTCGGCAGTCATCTGGTTGCTGACATGCTCACTCGCCACATGAAACACCTTCGCGACGCCGACTTCCCCAGCGACAGCCAGGCCTGTCACCACGATGGCTACCACCATCAGCACGTCCTTGAGCACGGCAACATAGGCCGACGAACGCACGCCAGAGATCGCGATATAGGTGAAGGCCATCACTGCCGCGATGAGCACGAGATTCAACGGCTGGAGGCGCCACCCCAACCCGTTGAACGCCGCGATCAAGCCGGTGAATTGCAGTTGCGCCATCGGCAGCAGGAACAAGATCGACGACAGCGCAACCACCAACTCCACGCCCCGGCTCTGGTAATAGCCTTTGAACAGATCCGGCATCGTGATCGCGTTAAAGCGCTTGCCCGCCTCCCATATCTTCGGGGCCAGGAAGTAGCCAAGCGGATACGCGAGCAGGATGTAGCCCATGAACCAAATGCCGTAAGTCGGCCCTTTCGCGTAGATGCCGCCAGCAAACCCCACCATCGTCGCGACGCTGTAAATTTCGCCCGCCGCGAGAAAGAACACCAGAAATGCGCCGAACTGTCGCGACGCCACAAAGAAGTCATGCGTACTTTGCGGCGCGCCGCCTTTGCGCGAGCTCAGCGCCAGGTACAGCGACAGAACGATAAACCCAAGAAAAACCATCGTGGCCATTTGCGTGCTCCAGGAGGTCAGGCACCCTGCGCGCGGCGTGCGGCGGCAGGACGGTCGAAGCATCGCCAGCAGATCAGCATGCACACCGACGTCAGGAAGAACCACGCAAACATCCACGCGTAGATGAACGGCACGCCCAACACAAAGGTGTCGACGGACGCGACCCAAGGCAACAGGCCCAGCACACCGACATAGGGAACGCCCAGTCCAATCAGAAGCTTGAGCATGGCAAGCCCCTTTCAGCGAGTGGCTGCGTTGGACGGATCGATCGGTGTCAGCACACCGCATCGCGCTTCGATGGCTTCGCCTGCTGTGAGACAGAGCGCCTCTTGGAACCGCCCGCTCACGAGTTGAACGCCCATCGGCACACCGCCAGCCACCCCCGTCGGCACGGACAACCCCGGCAAACCGAGAATCGCCGTCGCCAGCAGCGGACTTTGCGCATCCAGAAGGCCGCGAGCAGCATCGACCCCTTGCTGGTCGGCATCGATCAGGAACGGACGCTGCCAAGACACCGGCATCAGCAAGAGCGGGTAACGCGCGAAGAATTGCTGCCATTCGCGCAGCAAGGTGGTTCGCATCGAAAGCGCGTTCATGTAGCCGACGAGATCGAGCGCATTCGTGTGGCTACGCTGCGTGCCGATAGCGGCGCGCACGGCGGCGTCGCCGAAATGTTCGATGGCGTCTCCCACGCCTGCGGCGAGTTCGTTCATCGTCAGCGCCAGCCAGAGGTCGGTTGCCGCGTGGAAACTGGGCGGCGCGACTTCCTCGACCACGCAGCCGGCATCCTCGAGATAGCGCGCGGCCTGCTCCACGGCAGCGACGACTTCTGCGCCTGCCGCGATGCCCGGCACTTTTGTACACATGGCAACACGGGTTGGAAATGCATCGGGCGTGGCGCCCTGTGGGAGCGATGCTTGCCACGGATCTCGCTTGTCCGGCCCTGCCATCGCTTGCAACGCCACCCGCAGGTCACCCACGGTGCGCGCCAACGGCCCTTGCACCGACGAGAGTTGTGCGCCCATCGTGCGATCGCGCAATTGCGACGGGTTGAACGCCGGGACCCTGCCCTGTGTGGGACGCAAGCCCGCGACACCGCAGGCATAGGCGGGATAGCGAATCGATCCGCCCTGATCGTTGCCATGGGCGATGGCACCGATGCCTGCGGCGACGGCCGCCGCCGCCCCGCCGCTGGAGCCGCCCGGGGTGTAGCTGGCGTTCCATGGGTTCAGCGTGCGGCCATGCAGATCGTTGTCGGTGAACCAGCGCAATGAAAAGGCCGGGGTGTTGGTACGGCCGATGATCACTGCCCCGGCCCGGCGCAGGTTTGCCACGACAGGGCTGTCCTCGCGGGCCACCACGTCTTGATACGAGACGACGCCATTGGTGGTGGCACGGCCTGCCATATCAACGTTCACTTTCACCGTCACGGGCACGCCGTGCAGCGGCCCGAGGGACTCACCGCGAGCCAGTGCCGCGTCGGCATCAGCCGCCGCTTGCATCGCCTCATCCGCCAGAACGTCGACGACCGCGTTGACCTTCGGGTTGACCGCATCGAGCCGAGCCAGGCAACTGGCTACGACCTCCGTCGACGACACCTCCCGCTTTGCGATCTGGTTGACGGTTTCAACGGCACTCCAACGCCACAGTTCATTGCTCATGGATTTGTCTCCTGCTGTGTCTTGTTTTCGATTGAGTTCTACGGACGCTCCGAGCAAGACTAATCCGCTAAGATGCACACGAAAAGACAACATTTTTCCGATGATGACCACTCTTGGTTGTCACCCAACGGAAGACCCCGTCAAGGAGACAAGGGCATGCGGGATCATCACCTCAGGGCGTGGCTTCGGCTGGTTGAGACCGGCAGCATTCGTGGTGCGGCGCGCAGTCTGCATATGAGTCAGGCGGCGATCACCAAGGCCATCCGAGAGCTGGAGGAGGATCTCGATGCCCCGTTGGTCGTGAGGAGTTCGCTGGGTATCACCCTGACCGATTGCGGTCGCGAGCTAACGGTTCGTGCGCGTCAGGCGCAGAACCAGCTTGCCCTTGCGAGGCAGGACATTCGTCAGTTGATGGGGGGTGAACATGCCCGCGTGTCGGTCGCTGTGACGCCGATGGTGTTCCTTGGTGTCCTGCCTGATGTGCTACGCGACTTTCGACGCAGCATGCCGCTGGCGGATGTGACGCTGGAAGAAGGCTTGATGCCGTCGGTGGTGCCCGCGCTGCGCGCAGGTTCGGTCGACTTTGCGATTGCCGCGTTGATTCAGGAAACGCTCGGCAGAGAGTTCGAATTCGAGCCGTTGCGAACGCTCGAAATCGTTGTCGTCGGCAGGAAGGGCCATCCGCTTGCGAAGGCGAAACGCTGGGAGGACGTGGTGGACTGCGACTGGGTCATGCAACTCTCGCCCGGTAGCCAGCACACGTTCTTGCTCGACCAACTAGAGCGGCTAGGCCTTCCACTGCCACGCCGCATCATCAAGACCAACACGTACGGCGTGACATCGAGCTTGATTGGCACCACAGACGCCCTGACGACAGTGCCGCACGGCATGCTGAAAATCGAGTCGCAAATGCACCCTTTGATCCGCATCCCGGTGAATATCCCACTGCAACCGCTTGCCCTCGGCATCGTGACGCTGCGCGATAACCCGCTATCGCTGGCGGCGACGAAATTCGCGGGGCTGTTTCGGGAGGCGTTGACGCGGAAGGCTTGAGGCGAATCGCAGAGGATTACAAACTGCGCCCCAACAACTGGCCCGGCCAACCGCCCACGTCGAACGTGCAAATTCGTTCGTACCCGCAGGACTCGTAGAACCGTACCAGGGCGCCCGTCCCGCCGCCGTAGCAGTCAACGCGCAAACGCAGCACACCGGCAACCCGTGCGCGCTCGTCGGCAAAGGCCATCAAGCGCCGACCGATCCCACGGGCGCGTTCATCTCGTGAGGCAACGAGCACCCTCACATAGATTTCCGGTTCAGTTGCGGGAGGCACATAGGGTTGCGCGTCTCCCAAGACGATTGCCGCGAAAACATGTCCGGACGAGTCCTCGGCAACCCATGCTTCGGGTAACCCACAGGCTTCCGTCACCAGTCGAATCCGCCGGGGCGACGTTGACCACGGCTCGCTGCCCCATTGGCCGTCGTTGCCAGTCTCCACAAACCACGCCATCACTTCATCGAAGACTTTCAAGACGGCGGGTGCGTCATCCGCGGTCGCTCGGCGGATCGTCAGCGGCTCGTTCTTCGCATTCATCACGTTTAGCCCCGCCCACCGACCGGATTGAGCACGAAGTCATACGTCAACGAGTAGCTGCCATCATCGCGCCGCACCCACGGCGCGATCAGCGACTGCCTCACACCGAATACAGCATCCGAATCGAGCCACTCGTCATCCGATCGAAAGACGTGCGTCACCAGCGTCTCATACCCCGGCGCTTCGATACGGAAATGCAAATGCGCGGGCCGCCACGGGTGTCGCCGTGTGGCCGCCAGCAACTCTCCCACTGGGCCATCCGTCGGAATCGGATACGCCTCGGCCAATACGCTGTGGAAGTGGAATCGGCCCTCGCTGTCGGCATGCAGCACGCCTCGCCCTTCCGGATGATCGAGCTCGCCTCGCTGTACGTCGTACTTGCCTTCGGAGTCGGCCTGCCAGACATCGATCTTCGCGCCCGCAATCGGCTGGCCGTCCAGATCACGGATCGCGCCGCTCACCTCACAAGGCTCACCGGCAGCGCCATTCGCCACGTCGTCGCCATTCTCGTAATGCGGTGCACCTTCGACATAAAACGGCCCGAACACTGTCGCTTC
Organism: Pandoraea pneumonica; assembly: GCF_902459645.1. Lineage (GTDB taxonomy): Bacteria > Pseudomonadota > Gammaproteobacteria > Burkholderiales > Burkholderiaceae > Pandoraea > Pandoraea pneumonica. Next base: position 128,757 of record NZ_CABPSK010000006.1, on the reverse strand, counting down.
AGTACACTGCGGCGGCTTAGCGTTGTTCATCGCCACAGTGAGCATCGACAGCCCCAGCACGTCGCTCAGCAGAATGAACTCCTGCCGCTTGTCGTCGCACTTCTGGCCGGTCGCCGTCAGGTAGGCGATGCCTTTCGCCCACTCGTCCTCGGTCAGTTCGACTTCTCGCGCGAAGTCGTGCAGATGGCGAACCAAGCTGGTGACGATCTCCTTGAGCCTCGGGTCGGGGGTGTCGGCAAAGCGGCCGATCACCTCTTGCGTAATCGTGTGCTGGTCGAGATTGCGCATCTGATGTCCTCGATGACGTGAATGCGCGCACGATGCCGCGCGCCGGAATGCGCACATTATTGCGCAACCGGTCGCGGCGCGCCGCCATGCACCGCACGCCGCAACGCCTAAGCGAAGCGGCGCGCGATCACGTCACCGAGAGGGGCCGAGACATGACTTTCTCTCATAGCCCCCCTTACCCCCCGCGGGGTTTTATCGCACCAGGAACCCTGCGCCGACCGGATCGTTGCGATCGATCACCCAACGCGCGGTACCCAGCACGCTCGCCGTGCCCTTGACCGTCGGCCGCACAGCACGCGTTCCGTTCAGATCGACTTCGCCAAGCAGACACCCCTCGAACGTACCGCTGCCGAGCAAGCCTTCCGTCAGAATCGGCTCGTTCATCTTCAATTTCCCGCGCGCTTCGAACATCGCCATCATCGCGCTAGTGCCCGTGCCGCCGGGCGAGCGGTCCAACTGCCCAGCGCTGAACACGTGCACGTTTTTGTAGAACGCGCCTTCGATCGTCGGCGAATGCCAGAACGTCACGTAGTTCAGATTGTTGACGTGCGCCTGCGTCGGATGCTGAATGCGCATCTTCGCGTTGATCTGATCGCGCACGAGCAAGCCCAGACGCGACAGCTCGCTGCCGTTCTCCGGCGAAATCCGCAGGTTGCACGGCGTCAGATCGACAATGCCGAAGTAGTTGCCGCCCCACACGATGTCGGCTTTCAGATCGCCGTACCCGGGCAGATGCACCGGCACGTCTTGCGCCGCCACATAAGCGGGCACGTTCTCGAAGCGCGTCCACAGCACTTCGTCGCCTTCCGTCGCCACTTCGGCCACCACCAGCCCTGCCGTGGTTTCGAAGCGAATGCGGGTGATGCCGTTCGGGCCACGCGGCACGAAGCCATGCGCCACCATCGCCATCGCCACGGCAATCGTGCCGTGACCGCACATGTGCGAGTACTCGGTACCGTCGATGTAGATCAGACCGGCATCGAATTCCTGACTCGACGGCGGCGTGAGAAACACACCGAACATGTCGCGGTGACCGCGCGGCTCACGCATCAGCGCCTTGCGCAGCCAGTCGTAATTCGCTTCGAGAAAGGCGCGCTTTTCCAGAATGGTCGAACCGGCCGGGTACGGAATGCCGCTGTGGATGATGCAAAGCGGTTCACCTTCGGTGTGGGTGTAGATAACGTCGAACGCGTCTTGCTTACGCATGGCGATGGCTCCAATGAATCAGTTGAGAGTGAGGTGTTGCAATTAGCGCCGATCCGACAACATGTCGAGACCGATGGTGAGATCCAGAATCACGATCGCCAGAACGGCTACCAGAATCGTCGCGCCGGACACCGCGGCGATCGTCGGGTCGATCGTGTACTGCACGTAGTTGAACAACTTGACCGGAATAGTGTTGAGGTCCGCCGTCGTGTTGAAGATCGACAACTCGACGTTGATCCAAGACGAGATGAACGCGAAGATCGATCCCGTCACAATGCCGGGCCGAATGCGCGGCAGAATCACAAGGAAGAACGTCGTCCACGGATTCGCGCCCAGATCGCTAGACGCTTCCTCCAGCGCCCGCTGCTCCGGCGTCATCATCGAGAGCACCGAGCGCAGCACGAACGGCGCAACGATGATCGTGTGGCCAATCAGCAGCGACAGGAAGCTACGCGTGAGCCCGAAGTACCCACCGAACTGCAACAGCGCAGCACCCAACACAATGTGCGGTAACGTGAGCGGCGCCATCAGCACAGCGGTGAGCGCCGCCTTGCCGCGAAACTCGTAACGCGCCAGCACGAGCGACGCGGGCACCGTCAGCAAGAGCGACGCGGCCGTGGCAGCCAATGCCAGCATCGTGCTCGTCGAGAAAGCGGCCAGATAACTCTGGTCGTGCAGCATCTGCTGATACCAGCGCAACGTGATGCCCTGGGGCGGGAACGCCAGAAATTCGGTCGCCGTGAGCGAACTGCCCAGAATCACGACCAACGGCAGCATCAAGTACGCGAGCACGGCCCACGCCACGACACGGATGGAGATGCGCGCGATCATCGGACACCTCCACGCACCGTGCCCACACGGCCAGCCAACACCACCATCACCAGCGTGAACACCAGCAGCACAATGCTGAGCGCGCCGCCGTAATGAACATCGAACGTGGTGCTGTACTGCTGGAAGATCAGCATCGACAGCACAGTAATGCGACCACCAGAGAGCAACGCCGGGGTCACGTACGCCGACACGGCGAGCGTAAAGACCATGATCGCGCCGGCTACGATGCCCGGCATGGTCAACGGCAGCGTCACGTGAAAGAACGTTTCGAACGGCTTCGCACCGAGGTCCGCCGACGCCTGTTCGAGCGACACGTCCACTCGGGCCAGCGAATTCCCCACGGCAAGTACGACGAACGGCAGCAGCACGTAGACCATGCCGATGAGAATGCCCGTCTCGGTGCCGAGAAAACGAATCGGACGCTCGATCTGTCCCGTCATCAACAACGTTTCGTTGACGAGGCCGTTGCGCCCGAGCAGCACCATCCAGCCGAACGAACGCACGATGTTGCTCGTGAGCATCGGCACCACCAGCAGAATCACGCACGCGCGTCGCCACGCCTGCCAGCGAACGATGCGCACGAGATACCACGCCAGCGGATAGCCCAGCAGCACGCTGAATACCGTCGTCAGACACGCAATACGGAAGGTGACGAGCGTGACCTCCCAGTGATAACTATCCGCGAGCACGCGGGCGTAGTTCGCGAACGTCAGCGCCGAAAACCCTGCACCGTGAGCCTCGGTAAAGCTCGCCACCAAGACGACTGCCAGCGGCGCGAGAAAGAACGCCGCGAAGAACAGCAACGGCAAGCCGATCATCCACACGGGCGCCAGCCGCAGCGAACGCGCTGGCTCGCGGTGCGCGGGCAGCGACAGGGTCGGGTTCATGCGGCATCCCCGATCAGATGCACATCCGCCGGATCGAAGCCGAGATGCACCGGCGCCCCAGCCCGCAGCGTGGCGGCGATGCCGCTCGTCGTGCGCGCCACGATGCGCTGCGCGCCCACGTCGGCATACAGCAGCGCATGGCTGCCAATGTCGACGATGTCAGCCAGCACGCCGTGCATGCGGCAGGCCGCAGCGTCAGGTGCGGCGTTGGCAGCCTCTGCCACCACATGCAGCTGCTCAGGACGCAGCACCGCGACACCGCGCTTCGACACCGAAGCCGGTGCGGGCCATTGCGCAGGCGTCGCCATATCGAGATGCAGAGCGCCGTCGCGCACGTCGAACGCAATCATGTTGGCATCGCCGATGAATTCAGTGACGAAGCGTGTCGCCGGGCGGCGATAGATATCGATGCCCGTGCCCACCTGCTCGATGCGCCCCGCGTTCATGACGACGATGCGATCTGCCATCGTCATCGCCTCTTCCTGATCGTGCGTCACGAAGACGAACGCGATGCCGAGCCGCTCTTGCAAATGCTTGAGCTCCAACTGCATACGCTTGCGCAACTTCATATCGAGCGCCGAGAGCGGCTCGTCGAGCAGCAACAGCTTCGGCCGATTCACGATGGCACGCGCCAAGGCGACACGCTGCTGTTGCCCACCGGATAACTCACGCGGGTAACGCTCGCCGAAGTTTTCGAGCCCGACCATCGCCAGCGCGTCTCGCGAGCGCTTGGCGGCCTCGTCGCGCCCGACACCCTGACGGCGCGGACCATACGCCACGTTCTCCAACACGCGCATGTGAGGGAATAGCGCGTACTGCTGGAACACCGTGTTGAGCGGGCGACGGTACGGCGGCAACTGGGTCACGTCTTCGCCGTCGATGGCAATGCGGCCGCTGTCGGGCGTTTGAAAACCGGCGATGGCGCGCAGCAGCGTCGTCTTGCCGCAGCCGCTCGGCCCGAGCAACGCGATGAACTCGCCTTGTCGCACGTCGAGGCTGATGCAGTCGAGCGCCTGATAGCCGCCAAAGCGCTTGGAGACCGCGTCCAGAGAAAGCAATGCTGTCATGACACTACCCTTCCTCACCGCTTTGCAGAGACCTGACGGTTCCAGGCGGACGTGATCTCCGCGCGGCGCGCGTTGATCATGCTCCAATCGAACAACTTCAGATCGTCGACCGACCCGTTCGCGCCCCACGGCAGCTTGCGAGCGACATCAGGCGACACCTTCACACCGGCCACCGCAGGGCCGAGATACAACTTGCTCGCCAAGCACGAGGCGGCCTCGGGCGTCAGCGCCGTGTTGATGAACTTCTCGGCAGCCGCTTTGTTGCGCGAGCCCTTCACGAGATGCAGGCGGGCATCCGTCGCCCATACACCCTCTTTGGGCACGACGAAGCCAATCGGCACACCCTTGTCGATCAAATCCCATGCCCCGACGTTGAAGTGCGCGCCGATGATCGCCTCACCGCTCTGGAAGGCATTGGTCGCCGCGCCCGAGCTATCGTAGAAAAGCGACGCGTCGAGCGACGCCAGCTTGCTGTACACCGGGCCGAGGTTCGACGGATCGACGCCCAACACATGCGCCAAGAAGATCACGAACGGCACGCCCGCCGAGTTCGAGGGCGACGGCACCGTTACAGCACCCGCGTATTCGGGCTTCCACAGGTCTTTCCAGCTGGTCGGCGGGGTCTTCACCGACTTGGTGCTGTACGTCAGGCCGAGCGAGTAGTAGCCGGAACTCACCGCGTACGTCGTGCTGCCGTTGCGATAAACGCCCTTCGCGTTGACGTTCTTCAGATTGGGGATAGCAGCAGGGTCGAGGTTGTCGACGACGCCCGCGTCAAAGGCCAGTTCGCTGATGCCGCCATCGAGCCATGCCACGTCGATGGTCGGTGAATTCTTTTGCTGTTGCAGCTTGGCGAGCGTTGTGGTGGATGTACCGATCTCGGGCGTCACCGTGATGCCGGTCGCCTTCGTGAACGGCTCGGCCACGCAGGCTTTGAAGGCGTCGCCCCAGTTACCGCCATACATCGCGACGGTGATGCGCTCGCGAGAGGATTGCGCGTACGCCCCGAAGGAAACCAAAGACGCGGTCGTCGCGATTGCCGTAGCAGCCAAGGCAATGGCGGACTTCCGTAAGGTGTTGCGGTTGCAGAATTTCATGTCGTCCCTCGAGGAAGGTGTGGCCAGTCATTCCAACGCTTGCAAGCATTACGTCCATCTCGTGCATTCAGCCATTTGCACTGAATCACTGTGATGCATGGTAGCGAGCAAGGGTTGTCGCCAACTTGCAAGTGCCGGTCAAAAACTTGTATAAACGCGACATCCGAAACGCTATCAATACGGCAAAACCGCCCGGCGGGAGACTGGAAAAAAAATGAAGTCTGCGACGCGCACACCGAACTGGCTGGCGCCCGATGTCTCGCCACGCGGCGACGACATCGGCAATGCCGTGCGCGCGCCAAGCACAGACGAATCACCTCCCTGCACGAAAGCCAAGCTCTCGATCGGTCTTGTCCTGCTTCACCAGTTCACGCTGGCGGCATTTGCGGGGCTTATCGATGTGCTGCGGTTGGCGGCCGATCACGGCGGTCGCAGCCGTCAAATCGACGTGCACTGGCGCGTAATGAGCATGGACGGGCTGCCGCGCGAGTCGAGCGCCGGGGTGGCGATCAACGTCGAGAGCGCGCTGCCCGACGATCCGTCGTGCTTCGACTACATCGCCATGTGCGGCGGCAACGACTACCCGAATACCTACTTGCCGCCGCCATTGCGCGACTGGCTGCAACTGGCGAGTGCGAAGCACGTGCGCATGCTCGGCATCTGCACGGGCACGTTCACGCTCGCGCAAGCTGGACTGGTCGGCTCACGCACGGTGTGCGTGCATTGGAATGTGCTTGACGCGTTTCGCACGCGATTCACGCAGACAAAGGCCGTCGTCGATCATCTGTTTGTCGACGAGGGAGACTTGATTACGTGCGCCGGATCGACGGCTGCCATCGATCTGGGGCTGTATCTTGTGGCCCGCCATTGCGGTCAGGCCAAGGCGCACCAGGTGGTGCGGCACATGATGCTGCAAGGCATCCGGCCCGCGAAACTGCCGCAGGCGCACTTCTACGCCGATCTCTCGCATATTGCCGACGTGCGCGTGCGCCAGGCGGCGCACTTTATCGAGCAACGCATCGACAACCCGCCCACGCTCGACGCCATCGCCCGCTATGTGAGCGTTGGGCGGCGACAGTTGGAGCGCGCGTTTCACGAGGCACTCGGCGTCTCGCCCATGTCGTTTCTGCGCAGCATGCGGCTCGACTACGGACGCTGGCAGTTGCGGCACGACACGCGCAGCATCACCGATATCGCACTGGAGTGCGGGTTCTCCGACGGGGCGCATTTCTCGCGCGACTTCCGGGCCAGATACGGCGTATCGCCGCGTGAGTTCCGTCAGAACGACGCTGCCAGGCAAGGCTGAAACGACAGTGCCTCACGGCGGATATCCCGCACGTGAGGCACTGGGGCGCCGCGTATGAACGCGGCAGTAACACGACTTCAGACTTCTTATGCGTTCCGCAGCGCCGGGCGCGAGCCCTTGCCCAGCACCACGTTGGCGATAACGGCCACGACGATATTCAGCGCCAATGCAATCAGCCCGGTGTAGAGCGAGTACTTGTCGCCGCCCAGCGTGAAGGTGTGCACCGGCTTGATGCCATCGGCAAACGCCAGCCAACTGCCGCACACAATGCCGAACGCCCACCCGCACAGCAGCGCACGCGCGCCGAACCAACCCACGAACAGGCCGAACACTAGCGCCGGGAACGTCTGCAAGATCCACACGCCGCCAAGCAGTTGCAGATCCAGCGCGAACTGCGTCGGCAGGAACAGAATGAACACAAGCGCGCCCAGCTTCACGACCAGCGACACCACCTTGGCGACCTTCGCTTCCCCCTCGTTCGTGATATTCGGGTTGACGTAGGGCTTCCAGAAGTTGCGCGTAAAGAGGTTGGATGCACCGATAGACATCACGGCAGCAGGCACCAGCGCACCGATGGCAATTGCGGCGAACGCAAAGCCCGCGAACCAGCTCGGGAACAGGCCGTTGAACAGCGCCGGGACGACGTCGTTGTTCGTCGGCACCTTTACCCCTGCGGCATAGGCCATGAAGCCGAGCAGCGCGATCAGGCCAAGCAGCACGGTGTAGGCAGGCAGGAACACGGCGTTCTTACGAATCGTGTTCGCATCCTTCGCTGCGAAAATGCCGGTGAGCGTGTGCGGATACATGAACGCGGCCATGGCCGAGCCCAGCGCCAATGTCGCGAACGGCAGGAATTGCGACGGCTTGAGTGTGAGCCCGGTCGCCCCGCCCTTCTTGGCAAACACGTCGCGCGCCGTATCGAACACGGCGCCGTAGCCGCCCAGCTTGGCAGGCACGACAACCACGGCCACGAGCACGACGATGTAGATCATCAGGTCTTTGACGAACGCGATGAGCGCCGGTGCGCGCAGGCCTGCCGAATACGTGTACAGCGCAAGAATGACGAAGGCGGCCAGCAGCGGCAACTCACCTGTCAGCCCGAGCGCCTTGATCACGACTTCCATCCCGATCAGTTGCAGGGCGATGTACGGCATGGTCGCAACAACGCCGGTCAGCGCAATCGCGAACTCCAGCGGACGCGATTGATAGCGTCCGTAGACGACGTCGGCCGCGGTCACGTGACCGGCCTTGTGCGCCGCATGCCAGAGCTTCGGCATGATCAGGAAGACGATCGGGTAGACGAGAATCGTGTAAGGCAGCGCGAAGAAGCCGTAAGCGCCGACCGCGTAGACCAATGCCGGGACGGCAATCACGGTGTAGGCGGTGTAGAAATCGCCGCCCACGAGGAACCACGTGATCCACGCGCCAAAATTGCGACCGCCCAGACCCCACTCATCCAGATGCGCGCCTTTGTTCGAGGGGCCCGCCATCCAGCGCGACGCCCAGAACCCCATCACGGTGACGAGGACAAAGAAAAATACGAAGACCGCGAGCGCGGTCCAGTTGATACCGGCGGCGCCCATTTACTCTTCCCCTTTCTTCAGACCATCGCGAAATACGATCCAGATCAGCAGCGATGTCACCGGCACCCAAGCGAACTGGTACCAGTAGAAGAACGGAAATCCCCAGAGCGATGGCAGCTCACTGTTGTAGAACGGCACCCACAACAAACCGATAAACGGCAGCAATAGCAATAACCGCATTTCAGCAAGTCTCCTCTTGTTTTAATTCGGCGAAGGCGCATGTCGATCACGCGTAAATACACTCTAGCCGAACGATGTAGGATTTGCTGAAGACCCCCGAAAGCCCGCCAGCAGCGGGTTTCGGAGATTTGAAGCGATGTTGTGCGTGTTAAAACTTAATAACGAATTTCGGTCGGTTTATTTTGGTTTTATTTACCGAAATCGGCATCAATGGTTTTTTACAGAATTCAATCGTCGTTTTTCGTCAGGTAATACGCCTGCGCTAATGACACCCAGTACCGAACGCCATCGCCAATGATGTCGTCGTTGAAGTCATAAGCCGGATGATGCAGCCCAACGCCGGTCTCGCCGCGCGGCGCATTGCCGATCAGCACGTAAGCCCCCGGCTTCGCTTCGAGCATGAAACCGAAATCTTCCGACGTCATGTTGGGCGGCACGTCGGCATGCGTCGCCGCATCGCCGAACGCCGTGCGAATGACCTGCTCGCAAAACGCCGTCTCGCGTGCGGTGTTCACCGTCGCGGGGTAGTACTGGAAGAACTCCGTCTCGATCGTCGCCCCGGAGGCTAACGCCAGACCGTCGCCGATACGGCGGATACCGTCTTGCAACTGGTTGAGCACTGCCGACGATAGCGTGCGGATCGTGCCACGCAACTCCGCGGTATCGGGAATCACGTTATCGGTGTCGCCAGCGTGCATCATGCACACGGATACGACCGCCGGCGCGACGGGGTCCTTGTGCCGCGCGGCAAGCGTCTGGCACTGAAGCACCATCGAGCAAGCCAGCGGAATCGGGTCCAGCCCGAGATGCGGCTGCGCAGCGTGGGCCCCTTTGCCGCGAATGGTGATCCGAAAGCGCACACCTGCGGCCATGATCGCGCCCGTGCGCAGGCCGAACTCGCCCGCTGGCAGCGTCGGCCAGTTGTGCATGCCAAAGACGGCCTGCGTCGGAAATCGCTCGAACAGGCCGTCGTCGATCATCTTCTGCGCACCTGCGCCGCCCTCTTCGCCCGGCTGAAAGACGAAGTGCACCGAGCCTGGCAGTTGCGGAAGTTCTCGCAGCACGCGCGCCGCCCCGAGCAGCATCGTGGTGTGGCCATCGTGTCCGCACGCGTGCATCACGCCGTGATGGCACGACGCGTGGTCAAACGTGTTGGCTTCCTGAATCGGCAACGCATCCATGTCGGCGCGTAAGACGATACCGCGCGTGGGGTCTTGCCCCGGCAGACTCGCGACGACGCCTGTGCCCGCCATCCCTCGATCCACGGCGTAACCGAGCGACGTCAGATAGTCGGCCACGATGTCGGCCGTTCGGCGCTCTTCGAAGCGCAATTCGGGATGCGCGTGCAAATCACGGCGCAGCGTGCGCAATTCGTCGCCGCAAAGCGCTAGCAATGCGTCCAGATCGCTGGAGGGCATCATGCTTGAGATTCCTTCTGGGTTGGCTCGTGGTCGAGGTTGGCGAGGGCAAGCAGCATGCCGACGCACGCGTCGGCCACCTCACGCCCTTTGTGGCGAAGATGCTCGTCAAAGAAGCCGTAGTGCTCGTCGTGCGAGTGGAAATGATGCGGCGTCAGCGACATTGAGAACACCGGTACGTCAGTGTCGAGTTGCACGCGCATCAGGCCATCGACGACAGCCTGTGCCACGAACTCGTGGCGATAGATGCCGCCATTCACCACCAGCGCGGCCCCGACGATGGCGTCGTATTGCCCGCTCTGGGCGAGGCGTCTCGCGAACAAGGGGATTTCGAATGCGCCCGGCACGTCGAAATGACGGATCGCGTCGGCGGGTACGCCGAGCTCCGTCATACGAGTCTGAAAGGCGTCGCGCGCGCCGTCGAGCAGATCGGCGTGCCAGCCCGCCTGTACGAAGGCAATGCGGTGAATATCTAGGGAATTCGTCATAGCTTGTCTGTCACGCGAGACGCCCGCACCCGGTGTGACCCGATGGCGCAGGCGTCTCGCTCACTTCATTAGCGCGTCGTCAGGACGCGTCGGCCGACAACTGCGCAGCACCCGCCGAGCGGCGCGTGAGCAACGTCACGACCACCAGCGTCACCACGTTGAACACCAGCGCGACGATGCCGACGTTGAGGTCTTTGAGCGCGTCGGGGAAGAACGGGAACAGCGCGGCCACCGACTTCTTGGTGAGCGACACCCAGCCGACCGTCGCGACGCCGACGATGATGCTGGCGAACGCCGCCGGACGCGTGATCAGGTGCTTGCCGATCAGGCTGGCCAGCAACACCGGGAACAACTGCGTCACCAACGCATAGGCCATCAACAACAGCGCAACGATGGTCTGGCCACCGTTAAGCGTGAACAGCACCGCGAGCGCCATGACAACCGGTGCCAGCCACTTCGCCACACGGGCCACATGCGCATCGCTCGATTGCGGACGCAGCGGACGATAGACGTTGTTCGCGAGCAAGGTAGCCGAGGTCATCAGAATCATCGATCCCGGCACGAGCGCCGTCAGAATCCCGGCCGCCCCGATCACGCCGACGAACCACGGATCGAACGTCTTGAGCGACACCTTGAAGAGCGCCAGATCGATGTCGCCACCCGTCAGGCCCGGCACCGCCAGCACCGCCGAGAAGCCCACGAACAGGATGAACAACAACATCAGTTGGTAGATCGGCAACACGAAGGCGTTACGGCGCAGCACTTCTTCACGCTTGGCCGTGTACGTAGCCATGAACATGTGCGGCCACATGTAGAAGCCCAGCGTCGACAGAATCACCGTCGAGACCATCCACACGGGGCTTTCGCCGACGTCGCGCAGAGCGAGGAAACCGGGCTTGGCCTTTTCGATGGCCGCGAACATGTCGCCCACCCCACCGTAGTAGTGATACGGCAGATAGAGGCCGAGGAACACGGCGACGAACATGACTAGCGCGTCTTTGACGACGGACGTCCACGCCGAGCCATGCACGCCGGACAGCGCAACGTACACCGCCACCACGACAGCACCGATCAGCACGCCCTGATTCGACGAAATGGCCGAATACGACGACACGCTGACGATGATGCCCAGCCCTTTGAGTTGCAGCACGAGGTACGGCACGAGGGCCGCAAAGCCGACGATGGCGACGAGCACGCCCAGTACCGGACTGTCGTATTTCGAGGCGAAGAAGTCGGGCTGCGAAATCAGGTTGCGCTCCTTGGCGTAACGCCAGATCGGCGGCAGCAAGAAGTACGACAGGATGAACGGCAGGCTGCCGTAGCCCAGCAGGTAATACGCGCCTGCGCCGTGTCCGTAGGCATAGCCGCTGCCGCCGAGAAACACGAACGTCGTATAGATTTCGCCCGCCATGAGCAGGAAGACGATGGCCGCGCCAAAGCCGCGACCGCCGACGGTCCACTGCTCCAGACTCATGTCCTTGCCGCGCCGCGCCCGAATGCCGAGGAATAGCGCGAGCGCCACCGCCAGAAAAATAAAGATCAATGCGCTATTCATGCTCAGGCTCCTTCGCCACCGTGATCGGACGACGCGAGTCGCGCCTGATCAGCATAGAAAATGATGGCCATCACGATCGACGTGAGCACTAGCGCCCCAGCCAGCCACGCCAGCAGGAACGGCATGCCGAGCACGTACGGCGTGACGCGATTGACGAAAAACGGACCTACCAAAACCGCCAATACTGGTAGGAGTGCTAATAGATGTATGGACCGCATGTGCGTCTCCTGGTTTGTTCCCGTTTGCTTGTCGTGCCGAACGGCGTATCACGTGAAGTGATCGATGCCGTGCGGCGCGTCACGAATGCGGCGAAGCGTGTCCCGTACGATTCCCCGCGTCGGATCCGTCGCCGGGTTACGCCGGTTCCATCAAGTGAGAGATGCTCTTGACGTGCGTGTAGCACTCAAGCCCCTCGGTGCCGCCTTCTCTGCCGTAGCCGCTGTCTTTCACGCCGCCGAACGGGGTTTCCGAGACGGCCGACACCAGATGGTTGATGGCGAGGTTGCCGACTTCGAGTTCGTCGCCCAGCCGGTAGGCGTTCGCTGCCGAGCGCGTGAAGGCGTAGCCCGCGAGGCCATACGGCACGCTGTTGGCGCGCGCGATGGCATCGTCCAGACTGTCGACCGGCACGATGAGCGAGAGCGGGCCGAAGGGTTCTTCAAGCATGGCGCGCGCGTCGGGCGGCACATCCGCCAGTGCCGTGAACGGGAAGACGTAGCCGGGGCCGTCGTTTCGCTCGCCACCGCACACCACACGTGCACCGCGCGCGACGGCGTCGTCGACCAATGAATGCAGCGCATCCAGACGGCGCTGGTTCACCACGGGGCCGATGTCGCTCGACGACTCCAGCGCGTGCCCTGCACGGATTGCCCCGCCGTGACGCGCGAACGCGCTCACAAAGGCGTCGTAGACCTTGCGATGAACGAAGAAACGCGTAGGTGCCACGCAAACTTGCCCGGCGTTATTGAGTTTGCCTTTGACGCAGGCGAGCGCTGCGGCGTCAGGATCGGCGTCGTCGCACACGATCACCGGCGCGTGGCCACCCAATTCGAGAATGGCCGGTTTCATGTGCTGGGCAGCCAGCCCCGCGAGATGCTTGCCGACCGGCGTCGAGCCAGTGAACGTGATGCCGCGCACGATCGGGCTGGCAATCAGGTGCGACGAGATCGTCGCCGGGTCGCCGAACACGAGGTTGAACACGCCGTCCGGCAGGCCTGCGTCTTGAAACGCCTGCGCCATCAGCACCGCCCCGGCCGGGGTTTCTTCCGCGGCCTTGAGAATGATCGAGCAACCGGCGGCGAGCGCGCCGCCGACCTTGCGGGCGGGCGAGCTCATCGGGAAATTCCACGGCGTGAACGCCGCGATCACCCCTACCGGCTCACGCACCACCGTGTGGCGCATGCCCGGCTCGGCGGGAATCACACGTCCGTACAGGCGCTTGCCTTCGTTGGCGTCCCACGTCATCAGATCGCAGCCACGCAGGACTTCCGCCCGTGCCTGTGCCAGCGTCTTGCCCTGTTCCAGCGAGATAGCGAAGGCGATGCTCTCGACGCGCTCCTTGAGCAAGGCAATCGCGCGCAACATGATCTCGGTGCGCTGCGCGGGCGAAGTGCGCCGCCAAACGCGGAAGCCCTTTTCAGCAGCCGACAGCGCAGCATCGAGGTCTGCGAGCGATGCCGTCGGCACCATGCCGATCGTCGTGCCTTCCGAAGGGTTCGTCACGGGCTGGCCCGGCGCGCTGCGCCACTGACCGCCGATCAGCATCTTGATATCAGGGTAGGAATACATTTCAACGTCTCGAAACAGAAAGGAGAGAACGAAAGAAGACGAAGGCGTGCTATCGCTTGCCGCCGGCCATTCGGCGCGATTCGGGATGCTGGCGCAGCCGCCACATGGCAAGACAGCCCAGCGCCGGTCCAATGGCTAGCATGCCCATGGCACCCGCCCAACCGAGATGGGCCGAGATGACCGGCACCAGCCTGATGCTGGCGAGCGTGAGCAAGAAGCCTGCGCAGGTCTGCGCGGTGAGCAGCGTGCCGACCGACGTCGGGTCCGCCAACTCGGCCACGGCCGCAGAGAACTGCGCCGAATCCGCAATCACCGAGAAGCCCCACACGAACGCCACGCCCACGACGATCGCCAGCGGCGCACCCGGTAGCCAGCCGATGATGGCGGCGCACGTCGCGCTGGTCGCCATCGCGCCAATCGTGACGAGCGTTCTGCCAATGCGGTCGGCGAGCAGCCCCCCGGCCCACGCGCCGACCGCGCCGAACGCGATCACCGCGAACGTCAGCATTTCCGCCTTCTCGTGAAAATCGGCAACGCCGTGCAAGTTCAGCGTGTATTGCAGAAACAGCCCCAGCCACGCCCACATGGCATACAGCTCCCACATGTGGCCGAGGTATCCCAGATTCGCCAGCCGAACCGCAGGGTTGCGCCACGCTTGCGTCACCTTTGAAAAATCGACGCGCACGGCCCGCTTGATGTTCGGACCGATCGCCGCGAAGCCAATGGCGACACCCGAAGCCACCGCCAGCATCGCTGCGGCGAGATACACCCAGCGCCAGTCGAGGTCTTGCCAGCCGCCGATCAGATGCGGGCTGGCAGACCCCAGCGTGAGTGCCGCCACCAGCAGCCCGATCAGCAGCCCGAGGTCGGCTTTCGCCCACGTGGCGACAAGCCGGATGCCCACCGGATACACGCCCGCCATGCACACGCCGGTCAACAGGCGCAGTGCGATCACCAGCGGCCCCGTCGGCGGCAACACCGCCAGAGCGCCAGTGGTGAGCGCCGCCATCAAGGCCGATGCCGCGAAGATCTTGCGCAGGTCGTAACGGTCTGGGAGCGCCAGCGTGGCCGACACGACGGTGCCGATGACGAAGCCAAGCTGCACCGCGCCCGTGAGCATCGCCTCGTCGCCTGACGCAATTGCCTGCGTTCGCTTGATCAGCGCGACAGCCGTTGTCGACGAAAACCAGACGCCCATCGCCGCCACCTGCGCGAGCAGCACGATCGCGAGCGACGCGACCTTGCCGCGCGGTGCGCGATGGTGGCGAGTGGTGGTCACCCAGTCCATGACGCGTCCGTCCTCAGGCGCTGGCCGCTTGCGCGACCATGCCGACACGGTGGAACCCGCGTGCGAAGTAGATCAATCCGTCGAGCGCGCTGCTGGAACGCGCCGCTTTCACTTCGCAGAAGAAGACCGTGTGGGTGCCGACTTCCGTGATCGACGAAACCTCGCAATCGAGCACGCTGACGGCGCCGCGCAAGGCCGGTGCGCCGGTTTCCATCGTGTCCCAGTCGCCGCTGGCAAAGCGGGTCTCGATGGAGAGGTCTTTGGTCGCGAACTGCATGGCGATATCGCGCTGGTCAGCCGAGAGTACGTTCACGCAAAGGCGTGCGTTCTCGCGCATGACGGCATTGTTGCGGCTCGCCCGGTTGATGCACACGAGCAGCGTGGGCGGGTCGTCGGTGACGGCGCACACGGCAGACGCCGTGCAGCCGGCGAGCCCGCCGGGGCCATCGGTGGTAATGACGTTGACGGCAGCACCCAGCCCTGCCATCGCTTCGCGGAAGATCGATTTATCTACCGTGCACTTGTCCATGTCGTTCACCTCGTTCCAAACGTGACAGTTGCGATTCACGGCAGGCTTACTTCGCGCCCGAGCGGTACTGCGCGGCGCTGTGCGTGCTCGGCAGACGGTCGTGACCGAAGAGCTTCTTGCGATACGTACCTTCACCATAGGATGTTTTGTACGCGCCGCGCTCCTGCAACAGCGGCACCACGAGATCGATCACGTCTTCGAAGCACTCCGGCACGACAGTGCGCGACAGGTTGAAGCCGTCGATACCGGTGGCTTCGCTCCACGACATCATCTGGTCGGCGATGCTTTGCGCCGAGCCGACCCACGGCGTCTGGCGGCTGCCGAGCACCATCTGTTCGAGCAGCTTGCGACGGGTCCACTGCGGGCCGGCCGCGCGCGTCATGGCGGTCACGTTCGATACGATCGCCTGGCTCTTGCCCGTGTCGATCGGCTCGTCGATGTCGTACTTGGCGAAGTCGATCCCCAGCGACGCTGCCGCGTGCGCCAGCGCGCCTTCGGAACTCACGTAGCGGCGGTAGTCTTCGAACTTCTCTTTCGCCTCGGCGTCGGTGCGGCCCACGATGGGCGTGGCACCCATGAAGACCTTGACGTCGCTGCCTTGACGGCCATGCGCGACGGCTTGTGCGCGAATCGTGTCGACGATCTCCTTCACGCCGTCCATCTTCTGACCGTTCACGAAAACGCACTCGGCGTGCGTGGCGGCGAACTGGCAGCCGCGCGGCGACGAGCCTGCCTGATAAAGCACCGGCGTGCGTTGCGGCGACGGCGCGCTCAGATGCATGGCGTCGACTTTGTATTGCTTGCCGTGATGGTGAATGACGCGAACCTTCGACGGATCGGCATACACGCCGCCCGCGCGGTCGGCCACCACGGCGTCGTCGTCCCAACTGCCTTCCCACAGTTTGTAGACGAGCGACATGTATTCGTCAGCAAGGTCGTAACGGTCGTCGTGCGCGATCTGGCCTTCGATGCCGATGGCACGCGCCGCGCTGTCGAGATACCCCGTGACGATGTTCCAGCCGATACGCCCGCCCGTCAGGTGATCGAGCGTCGACATGCGGCGCGCGAACAGGAACGGCTGCTCGTACGTGAGGTTGGCCGTGACACCGAAGCCAAGGTGTTGCGTGGCGGCCGCCATGGCCGGGATGAGCATCAGCGGGTCGTTGACGGGCACTTGCACGGCATTGCGCAGAGCGGCGTCGGCGTTGCCGCCATAGACGTCGTACACACCGACGACATCCGCGAAGAACATGCCGTCGAAGAGCCCTTTCTCCAGCTTTTTCGCGTAGTCGGCCCAGTACTGGAGCTCGCCATAGCGCGTGGATTGATCGCGCGGATGCGTCCAGAGACCTTGCTGAATATGACCCACGCAGTTCATCTCGAAAGCGTTCAGCCGAATTTCACGGGGCATGTTGACTCCTTGTCTGCAACAAATTGGAAAGCGGAATCGACAACGGTCGACTCGTCGTTGCCGTTTACTATAGTAGACGTTTGACTACGATCAAAAATGTTTCAGATTGGGGTTAACGCGCAGGTCGATGGAGAAAGACAGTGGTGGTGTGGCAGGTTTGGGCGGGAGTCGGCTTGTATAATTTCGCAACTCGAAACCTTTGGAATCACAGCATGGCGCCCCCGATGGTCGATCCGACACCGGCGATTTCGCATCGCATCCGTATCGAACGCGAGTCTCGCGGCTGGTCGCTGGGCGACCTTGCCGAGCGCTCCGGCGTGTCGAAAGCGATGATCAGCAAGATCGAGCGGGGCGCTGCCTCGCCGACGGCCGCATTGCTGGGCCGTCTGTCAGGGGCGTTCGGCCTGCAACTGTCCATGCTGCTCTCGCTCGCTGAACAGTCGGGAGAACGGTTGAGCCGCGCCGACGAGCAACTCGTCTGGCAAGACCCGGAGACGGGCTATCTGCGCCGTGCGGTGTCGCCGCGCAATGGCGGCATGCTGGAATTGCTGGAAGTCACGCTGCCGCCCGGCGTCAACGTGTCGTATCCGTCGTCGGCGTTCACGTTCCAGCATCAGCAAATCTGGGTGCAGAAAGGCACGCTGATGTTCGACGAGGGCGAACTGACTTATGAGCTTAAGGAAGGCGACTGCCTTCAGCTTGGACCGCCCGCGCCTTGCACCTTCCGTAATCCGGGCAAGCAGCCTTGTGTTTATGTGGTCGCGCTGGTGCGGCGATAACATTACGGCCCACTTACGCTCACCATCGCAGCAGGAGTTTTCATGCGCACCATCGGCCTTATCGGCGGCATGAGTTGGCAATCCAGCGCCGAGTATTACCGCATCATCAACGAAGCCGTTCAGGCCCGACTCGGGCCATTGCGCTCGGCCGAGATGCTGATGTTCAGCGTCGATTTCGGTCCTATCGAGCGCGCCCAGCATGAGGGGCGTTGGGACGATGCGGGCGTACTGCTTCAACAGGCAGCGAAACGCCTTGAAGCCGGTGGTGCCGAGTGTGTGGTGCTCTGCACGAACACGATGCACAAGCTGGCGAGCTTCATCGAGGACGCGGTTGCTATCCCGCTGCTGCACGTCGCTGACCCGGTTGGCGAGGCTGCCAAAGCCCATGGCATCACTTGCGTTGGGCTGCTCGGAACCGCCTTCACGATGGAGCAGGACTTCATCAAATCGCGGCTGCGTGAGAAGTTCGGTCTGGATGTGCTCGTCCCGGATGCCGCCGATCGTGAGGTGGTCCACCGCGTGATCTACGACGAGCTGTGTGTCGGCATCGTCAAGGACACGTCGCTTGCGGCATATCAGGACGTGATGGCGCGGCTAGTCTCACGCGGCGCACAAGCCATCGTCCTCGGCTGCACCGAAATTTCCTTGCTGGTGAAGCCCGAGGACAACGACTTGCTGCTGCTCGATACGACCGCCTTACACGCTAGTGCTGCGGTGGAGTTTGCGCTGCGAACGCAACCACAGTAACTGCACGACAGCGCCAACCACGAAGATGCCCAGCCACGCCGCAAGCGCGCCGCGCACTAGCGGCGACTCCGGGCCGCTGGCGAGCGGATGGCTGACCGGCAAGCGGGTGAGTGTCTCGTTGATGCCCGGCACCAGCAACAAGAAGAAGCTGAACGCGAACGCCAGTTGCGACAGATAAGGCCGTGCGCGACCAAGGAATCCGATATTCGGAATGACCAGCCCGCCCAGCGTCGCGAGCAAAGCCAAAATGCCCAGCGCATGACCGGCATTGAAACCGCCTGTGCTCGATAGGCCAAACGACGTCAACACCGAGATCAACATCCCGGCCAGATACAGCTTGCCCGAGCGGCTGGCGCTTTCGATGCGCTGATACCGGACGAAGCTGACCAGCCCCGCCACGAATGTCACAAGACTGATGGCGGTATGACCCGCGCCCAAGGTAGAGATGGGATGAGGCATGGCAAGAAACTCCCGCTAAGTAGCGATGATCGAAATAACAACCAACTAGTTGGTTGGTTTGTTGCATCAAAAATCGGGCGCCGTAGCGCCCTTCCTTCCTGGCACGCCCGAACGATACTCAGTCCGTCGCGCTCAAGCGGCGGATCGCCGCTTGCGAAATTGTCTGAAATGCCTCTGCGTTGCCCAACGCACGCGCCGTCAACATGGCGCCGTGCACCGTGGACATCAACGTCTGCGCTTCCACCTGTGCGCTATCGCGTAATTTGAACTGCCCTTTCGCCACGCCAGCGGCGAGCACCGTTGCGAGCCACGCGGTCAGGCTGTCGAAGTAGCCGCGCACCTCGTCCGCAATCTCTTTCGGGATCATGGGCAGCTCGGCGGCGAGCATGGCGCATATACACATCGGCATTGAACCGTCACGAATGCATTGCGCCCAGTAATCGGTATAAGCGTTCAGGCGGGCCGTGGGGTCTGCGACGTGCTGATCCAGCGCCGCCAGTCCCTCACTGGCTTGCTCCCGGTGCCGTTTGACGACAGTGAGCACCAGTTCGGCCTTGCTCGGGAAATGGTGATGGATGCTCGCCTTGCCGATGTTCACGCGCTCGGATAAATCGGCGTAGCTGAAGCCGTGATATCCCCCT
This sequence comes from Pandoraea pneumonica, assembly GCF_902459645.1. Lineage (GTDB taxonomy): Bacteria > Pseudomonadota > Gammaproteobacteria > Burkholderiales > Burkholderiaceae > Pandoraea > Pandoraea pneumonica. The sequence goes on along the minus strand of NZ_CABPSK010000006.1, from coordinate 109,209 downwards.
GCCGCCAACAATTGTTTGGTGTGATCGGCAATTTCGGTGGCACGCGGCGACAACGTTACGGTCATAGTCCTTAGCTCGATTCGGGCCAACGGGGCTCGGCACGCAATCTCCGAACCCACCATCGACGCCGATGAAAACATTCAATGGCAGCCAATCTACTAGTTGGTTGGTTAAATGTCAAATCGGCTTCAAACCTGCCGCACCCCGCCTCGCTTCACGGCAACTGTATCGACATTTGTGCCTAGAATTTCAGTCGACGCTTAACGATCGGCCACACCAACCTCTGGAGGCAGTTCATGACCGCAGCGCAAAAACCCCTCGTGATCATCACCGGCGCCAGTTCCGGCATCGGTATGACGACCGCTCGCCTGTTTTCGTCTCACGGCCACCCGCTGCTGTTGCTGGCGCGTCGCCTGGAAAAAATGCAGGCACTCGATCTGCCGAACATGATGACGCGATCGGTGGACGTCACCGACCGGGACGCGTTGGTTGCCGCGGTGCGCGAAGCAGAACAGCAGTTCGGCCCCGCAGACGCCATCATCAACAATGCGGGCATGATGTTGCTCGGCGACATCACGCGGCAAGACCCCGCCGAATGGGATCGCATGATCGACGTCAACATCAAGGGCGTGCTCAACGGGGTGCACGCCGTTGCTGCTGGCATGGTGCAGCGCCAGCGCGGCACCATCGTCAACATCAGCTCGGTGGCCGGGCGCAAGACGTTCCCCAACCATGTCGCTTACGTCGGCACTAAGTTCGCAGTTCACGGATTGTCGGAAAACCTGCGCGAGGAACTCTCGGCGCATAACGTGCGCGTGGTGACGATTGCCCCGGGTGCGGTCGAGACCGATCTGCTCAGCCACACGACCGACGAGAGCATCAAGACGGGCTACGAAGCGTGGAAGTCGGAGATGGGCGGCAAGGTTCTGACGGCGGACGACGTGGCCAATGCCATCTATTACGCCTACGCCCAGCCGCCAGGCGTTTGCATTCGCGAAATCGTGCTGGCGGCGACGCGTCAGCACGCGTAGTCGCCCCTCGCAAGGCGGGCGGCCGGTGTCGTCACATCTCGTCGACGGCCGTCGCCGCCGTGGGCTGCCCGTCGCGTTGCTCCAGCGAGAATCGATTGCGCGTGTCGACGTAGAAGCTCGCACCGAAGCGGCCAACAGGGAAGTAGTTCTGCAAGCGCACGCGCCAATGCTGCGTATCGATCAACTCGTCGCGGGCGTGCATGCGCTCGACACGGCCAATGAAGATGTGACGGCTCGGTGTCTCCAGCGTTTCCCACAAGGTGCATTCGAACGCAACCGGGGCTTCGGCAATGCGCGGCGGCGCGACAAGGCTGCTCGCTACCGGCGTGAGTCCTGCGTGCACCAACTCGCTCTCGGTCGGCGGCAGACTGTCTCCGCACGCGTGCATGCGCGCCGCCATCGCCTCGTCGGTCAGATGCACGACGTACTCCCGGTCGCGCAGGATGTTCGTCGCGGTGTCCTTCAGCGAGTCGTCGTCGCGCCGGTTGATCGATAGCATCACAATCGGCGGCTCTTCGCCGAGCATGTTGAACATCGAGAACGGCGCCGCATTGACGGTGCCGCCATCGCTGATCGTGGTCACGAGCGCGATCGGACGCGGCACGATCAGACTGGCCATCAGTTTGTATCGCTGATACGCCGTGATTTCACGGAAGTCGATTTCCATGCGATGTCCTCAGGCGCGTTTGCGGCTAGTGCGCTTGGCAGGCGCTACAGACGCGGCAGGCGGTTCGTCGTCCCCGGCAAGCGACACTTCCGGCACCTCCGGCAAACCCAGCAACGACGCCAGACTCTTTTGTCCTCGCATGCGGGTCGTCTCGATGCGGCGCTCAAGTTCCTCGAGATGCGACTGCATGCGGGCGATAGCCCCCGCGGCGTCGCGCGCTTCGATGCAGGCCACAATGGCCGCATGCTCGTCGTGTTCGCACGGCGCGTAACCCGGCGGCTCGTACAAGCCCACGATGAGCGAACACCGCGAAATCAATTCAGTGAGATAGCGCAACAGCACCGCATTGCCCGCAAGCGCGGCAACACGCAGGTGGAAGTCGCTCGCCAGCCGTGCCCACGACGGCTGATCGAAACGGTGCATGGCTTCGTGCTCGGCATCGAGTTGGCGGCGCAGCATGGCGAGATCGTCTTCGGTCACGCGCGACACGGCAAGCTCCACGAGCGAACGCTCCAACGCACGCCGGGCTTCGAAAATCTCGCGGGTTTCCTCCGGCGTCGGCTCGGCGATGACAGCGCCTTTGTTCGGCCTGAGCGTCACGATGCCGTCGTGCGCTAGACGCTCCAGCACGCGCCGCACCACCGCGCGTCCCACATCGAACAATTGGCAGAGTTCCGGCTCGGGCAGCTTGGTGCCGGGGGTAAGCCGATGCGCGAGCACGCCATCGACGATGGTGCGGTAGATCTGAGTCTCGATGCGCGTCTCGGCACTCTGCTCGTCGTCGTTCGCGACGGGCGAGTGCAACGAGAGCAGGCGGGATTCGGTTTCGTTTCCGTCCGAGGCGGCATTAGCGGCATGAGCGGCAGGACGGCGCGCACGGGCGGCGGGCTTGTCGGCTGGCATAGGGGGCAATGGCAATAGGGTCGAAGATTCGCAATCCGGGCAATACGGCTTGAGCGTCATGATGCGTTCATCCCATGACAGCGCCGGGCTCGGCAACGCTAACCGCCGCCACGTGCGCGGCGATATCGCCGGGCGTGGCCAGCCAAATCTCGCCGCGCTGCGCCGCTTGGGCAATCGGTGTGAGCACCCGTCGCAAATGCCGCAGGCGATACGGCTGCCCAACGAGATACGGATGCAGCGCAATCCCCATCACGAGCGGCTGCCCACGCGTGGGATGTTCGGCCTGAGCGTACATCTCGTCGAAATTGTCGGCAATCACGTCGGCGAACGCTGCGCCGTCCATCTGGCGCCCGACGATCATCGGAATATCGTTCACCTCCTGCGGATAAGGCACCGACCACAGCGTGCCGTGCGCGGTACGCATGCGCACCGGGCGGTCGTCGTGACACCAGTTCAATGTGTAGCGATAGCCGGTGCGCACGAGAAGATCCGGTGTGTGATGTGTCTCGGAAATCCACGGCGAAAGCCATCCGGTCGGCGTGTAGCCGGTCATCTCCGTCAGGCGGGAACGGCAATGCGCGAGCAGATCGCGCTCGTGCGCGGGCTCGAAATCGCTTTGCCGATGCGCATTCGTATGGCCATGGCCGATCAGCTCATCGCCACGCTCCACGCAAGCGCGCACGAGCTCGGGACAGTGATCGAGCAGCGACGTATTGAGCACCACGCCAGCCCGCATCGCCAGATCGCCAAACAGATCGAGACAGCGCCACGCGCCCACGCGGTTTCCGTATTCGCGCCAACTGTAGTTGAGCACGTCGGGCTGTGGCGAGAGGGGACCGAGATTCGCCCCCAGCCCTTCCCCGAAAGCAAAGTGCTCCAGATTGAAGCCGAGATACACCGCCAGACGCGCGCCGTTGGGCCAGCGATAGGTGTCGCGCGCCGTAATCGGCAAATAGTCGAAGCGCTCGTGCGAGCGAAGCGGGCCGAAGCGCATGTCACCAGTCGTGGGCGCATCGGGTTGCGAGGGTAGAGAAAGAGGCAGAGCAGAAGTCATCGTGTGTCGTCTTGAAACATTCGCGCACCGCCGCAGTGCGGGCGCGTTCCGAGTTGGCGCAAAGCGCATCGTCAACGAACGTCCTACGCAATCGTTCGCAATTTCAATGCCAGATCGTCAACACGTTGGTATTCCTATCGTTCGGCGTCGCAGTATCGAAATGTCGACGAGGTGGCATGCCTCTTGCGTACGGCGGAGACATCGTGGGCCGCACCCGATGTTGGGGCGCCCGCCCTTCCCGCTTCGCTTCTGATGCTTCCTCTCGGAGATTGCTCATGTCTGCTTCGTCTGCCTCAGCTCGTCACAACGCCGTCAGCCCCTGCTCGTCGACGCCCTCCCGCCGCCGCTGGCTTCGTGCGAGCGCGCTCGCCATCGCTGCGGCCGGTATGTCGTTTGCCAGCGTCGCGAGCTACGCCGCGGACACGGTCAAGATCGGCCTCGTCACGGCGCTCTCGGGACAGTCGGCACGTGCCGGAGAAGCGCTCACGCGCGGCATGACCATCGCCATCGACGAGATCAACGCGAGTGGCGGCGTACTCGGCGGGCGCAAGCTCGAACTGGTCCGGCGCGACGACGAAGGCAACCCGGCCAAGGGTGTGCTCGCGGCGCGCGAATTGATCTACAAAGACAAAGTGGCCGTGCTCTTCGGCGGTCTCGATACGCCGGTCTCGATGGCCATCGTCCCTATCGCCAATCAGGAGAAAGTGCCGTTCATGGGACCGTGGGCGGCTGGTACGCCGATTACCCACAACGGTGCCAATCCGAACTTCGTGTTCCGGGTGTCGGCGGTGGATGAAATCGTCGACGGCGCGATGGTGAACTACGCGCAGCAGACCTTCGGCGCGAAGAAACTTGGCCTGATTCTCGTGAACAACCCGTGGGGCGAATCGAACGAGAAAGGCATCGTGGCAGCGCTTGCGGCAAAGGGCATGAAGCCCGCCGCCGTCGAGAAGTTCGAGGCGAACGACGTGGACGTGACGCCGCAACTCGGACGCCTGAAGGCAGCGGGGGCAGACACGCTGCTGATGGTCGGCAACGTCGGGCCGTCGGCACAGGTTGTGAAGTCGCTCGACCGCATGGGCTGGAAGGTACCCATCGTCTCGCACTGGGGCCCGGCAGGCGGGCGCTTCACCGAACTCGCAGGCCCGAACGCCAAGACCGTGCATTTCGTGCAGACGTATAGCTTCTTCGGCGCGACGTCGCCAGTGAGCACGCGTGTCGTCGCCGCGCTCAAGGCGAAGTATCCGGACATCAAGGGACCGGACGACATTACCCCGGCCGTCGGTGTCGCCAACGCCTACGACGCCATGCGTCTCACGGCGCTCGCGATCGATCGCGCTGGGTCGACCAACGGCGACGCCATCCGTACTGGCTTCTACAAAATCGATCGCTACGAAGGGCTCATCAAGACGTATGTGAAGCCGTTCAGCGAAGCGCAACACGACGCCCTCTCGGCACAGGACTATGTGTGGGCGCAGTTCATCGACAACCGCATCGTGCCGGTGGCACCCGCTGGCGCGAAGGTCGCAGCGAAGTAGTTCTCGCAACCGACGGCACGACACGAACACACGACACCGGCAATGAACGGGCGCCGCCATGCGGCGTCCCGGAGGACTTCTCATGCAATGGATCTCGGCGCTCGTCGCCGGCCTGGGGCTCGGCAGTATGTACGGCCTCATGGCACTCGGCTTTCATCTGACTTTCGCTGTGAGCGCGACGGTCAATTTCGCGCAGGGCAGCTCGATGATGCTGGGCGCAGTCCTGGCGTACACGTTTGCGCAGACGCTCGGCTGGCCGATGCCGCTGGCCATCGTCGCAGCGCTGGCGCTGTGCGCCGTCTACGGACTCGTCGTCGAGCGGCTCGCCGTGCAGCCGTTCGTGCGGCGCAAGTCGAGCGCGTGGTTGATGGCGACGGTGGCGCTCGGCATCGTGCTCGACAACCTCGTCATGCTGACCTTCGGCACGGAGCCGCGCAGCCTGCCCTCGCCGCTCGCGCAAAGCTCGCTGCAAATCGGTGACGCGGGACTCGGCGTCTATCCGTTACAACTGCTGATTCCGGTCGTGGGACTCGCGCTGGCCGCGTTGCTGCACTACGTGTTGCGCCGCTCGCGCTGGGGCGTGGCCATGCTCGCCGTGGTGCAGAACCGTGACGCCGCCCGGCTTATGGGCATTCCGATCCAGCGCACCATCGCGGGCGCGTTTGCGATCTCGACGCTGCTCGCCGGTATCGCCGGGGTGCTGATCGCCCCGCTGTTCAATGTGCAGGCGGACATGGGCACTGTGTTCGGTCTCAAGGCGTTTGCGGTGGCGATTCTCGGTGGATTGTCCAGCGCGTGGGGCGTGATGATCGCAGGCCTGTTGTTCGGCATCACCGAGGCGATGATCACCGCGACGCTCGGCTCGGGCTACACGCAAATCATCACGTTCGGTCTGGTCATCGTGCTACTGGCGATGCGACCGGACGGCATGTTCGGCCGCGCGGAGGTGCGCAAGGTATGAGCGATTCTTCTTTGCGGCTGGCGTCGCAACCTTCCAAAGCGCAAGCGTTGCAAAAGCGCCGGACCTCGCGCGACGGCCTCGCGCTTGCTGCCGCGCTCGGCGTCGCGTTGTTGGCGATGGCCGGTGCTGCGTGTGTCGTGAACGGCTATTTCGTCGTGGTGATCGCCGGTGTCGCGTTGCTCGCGATCTGCGGCGTCGGTCTGAATCTTTTGCTGGGGCTTACCGGACAGGTGTCGTTCGGCCACGTCGGCTTCTACGCCATCGGTGCGTATGCGGTAGCGATTCTGACCACGCAAGCGGGCTGGCCGTTCTGGCCCGCATGGCTGGCAGGTGGCGCAATCGCGGCACTCACCGGTGGTTTGTTGGCGCTGCCTGCGCTGCGCGTGCGCGGGCCGGGGCTGGCGATGGTGACGATTGCCTTCGGCTTCATCGTCGAACACGGTGCCGTCGAATGGCGTGGCCTGACGGGCGGCCAGAACGGGCTGATGGGCGTGATGCCGCCGGGCGTCTTCGGCATTGGCGGCAGCGAACGCGTTGTCGCCGTCGCAGCGCTGGCCGTGCTTGCCGTCGCGTTGCTGATCTATGCGCGCATCTCTCGCGGCGCATGGGGCGCCGCCATGCGCGCAGTGCGAGACAGCGAGACGGCGGCGGCATCGATCGGCGTCAATCCTCTCGTTGTGAAGGCCGTGGCGTTCGCTTTCTCTGCGGCGCTCGCCGGGTTAGCGGGCGGATTGTTCGCACCGTTGCAAGGCATGGTCACGCCGGGCATGTTCTCGTTTCTGCAATCGATTTTGTTCGTGCTCGTCGTGATGATCGGTGGTGCGGGCACCATTGCCGGACCGCTGGTCGGCGCAGTGATCGTCGGCCTGTTGCCGGAATTTCTGGCCAGTCTCGAGAACCTGCGGCTGCTGTGCTTCGGCGTGCTCTTGCTGGTGGTGCTGTGGGGCGCGCCCAACGGCGTGATCGGCGTGCTGGGGCAGTGGTGGCAATCGCGGCGGCGCGCCGGGGCAGGTCATGGCGGCAGCGACACGGCATCGGCGCTGACCTTGCCGGTGCTCGATCCGGCGCAGCGCAAAGGACTGGCGGCGCATGGGCTAGCGATGACGTTCGGTGGCGTGAAGGCCGTGGCCGACTTGTCCTTCGACCTTCCCTCGGCGCGGGTCACGAGTCTGATCGGCCCGAACGGTGCAGGCAAGTCGACCGTGCTCAACATGCTCTCCGGCTTCTACCGTCCGCTCTCGGGTACGCGCTCGCTCGGTACTGACGAGCTAGCGGCCAAAGGCGCTTGCGACAGTGCGCGGCACGGCGTGGCGCGCACGTATCAAACGTCGCAACTGTTCGGCGGCATGAGCGTGCTCGATAACGTCACGCTGGCGTTGAGCGCGGGGCGTCTTGGCGGGTTGCTCGGCGTTGCCCGCATGCAGAGCGCAACGCAACGCGATGAGGCGCTGGCCTTGTTGCGGGCGTGTGGCTATCACGGCGATGTCGATCTCATGGCCGCCGATCTCGCGCACGTCGACCGCCGTTTGGTGGAAATTGCCCGGGCGTTGGCCACTCGCCCCGCCGTCTTGCTGCTCGATGAACCGGCTGCCGGTTTGTCGACGCAAGACAAGGAAAAGCTTGGCAAGCTGCTGCGGCAAATCGCCGACAGTGGTGTGGCTGTGGGGCTCGTCGAGCATGACATGTCGCTGGTGATGGGCGTGTCGGACGGCATCGTCGTGATCGACGCCGGGCGCTTTCTCGCGCAAGGCACCCCCACCGCGATTCGGCACGACGAACGTGTGCGGCAGGCCTATCTCGGCGCAGCGGCGGCCGATGCGGCGGTGCCGGTGGAGCGCGTCGCCGTCTCCACCCCGGAGGTGCTCGGCGTCGGCAAGCTGACGGCGGGCTATGGTGCCGCGCCGGTGCTGCATGACGTCTCGATTCAGGTGCGCGATGGTGAACTCGTCGCGCTGCTCGGTGCCAACGGTGCTGGCAAATCGACCCTCATGCGTGCGCTGGCTGGGCTGCATCGTCCGGTTAGCGGCGGCATTACGTTCAACGGACGCGACCTGTCACGACTGGACGCCGCGAAGATCGCCGCGCTAGGCGTAGTGCTCGTGCCCGAAGGGCGTCAGGTATTTCCGGAGTTGTCGGTGCTCGATAACCTGCGGCTCGGCGCGTTCCCGTGCGGACGTTTGCCGCGTGCCACGCTCGACGCGCGCATCGCACAGATGTTTGCGCGATATCCACGCTTGCACGAGCGGCAACATCAGCGCGCCGGTCTGCTCTCCGGCGGCGAGCAGCAGATGCTCGCCATTGCGCGGGCGTTGATGTCAGCGCCGCGTGTGCTGCTGCTCGACGAGCCGTCGCTGGGCCTCGCACCGAAGGTCATCGCGGAATTGTTCGCGTCGCTCGATGCACTACGCCGCGAGTCGCTGTCGATGTTGCTCGTCGACCAAATGGCCGCGATGGCGTTGTCGATTGCCGACCGGGGTTATGTCCTCGAAGAAGGTCGCGTGACGGTGAGCGGCTCGGCTGGCGAACTTGCCGGAGATGCGCGGCTCGCGGCGGCGTACCTCGGTGGTGCGCATGAGGCAGGTCACAAGGCAGGAGCAGCGGCATGACGGCGCGCGACGTGATGGACGGCCGCTCGTGCGTCGCCGCCAGCGGACGCGCAGGGCTGGTGACAAGCCCGCATACGATGGCAAGCGCTGCGGGCCGTGATGTGTTGCAGCAAGGTGGCAACGCCATCGAGGCGGCTATCGCCATCGCGGCCATGCTGTGCGTGACGATGCCGCACTTCACCGGACTGGGTGGCGACGGCTTTTGGCTGGTGGCGGACGCTAACGGCAAAAACGACGAGGCTGGCGATGCCGCGCCGCTTGCCATCTCCGGCATCGGTCAGGCGGCACGACATCTGCCGTCGGCGTTACGTGACGGCAATGCGATTCCCACGCGCGGGCCGGTCTCCGCGTTGACGACCGCCGCTACGGTTGCCGCATGGGAAGCCGCGTATCAAGTGAGTCGCGAGCAATGGGGCGGCACCCTGTCGTGGGCCTCGCTGCTCGCACCGGCCATTGAGGCCGCCGAGGAGGGCTTTGCGATCAGCCGCTCGCAGGACTTCTGGTACACGTATCGCGCCGGTGAGATGTGTGAGGCGTCGATATGGCGCGGTTTTGCCGAGACGTTTCTGCCTGACGGCCGTGCACCGGTCGTGGGCGAACGGTTCCGGCAACCGGCATTGGCGGCCACGCTGCGGCGGCTGGCCGATAGCGGGCCACGAGAATTCTATGAAGGCGAGTTGGCGGCGCGGGTGGCGGCGGGCTTGCAGTCGGCGGGGTCACCGCTCACGCGCGACGACTTTGCCGACACGCGCGTGCATGTGTCGCCCGCGCTGACGATGCCCTATGGCGAAGGTGTGCTGGCGACGCTGCCGCCGCCGACGCAGGGGGTGACGACGTTGCAAATCATGGGGATCCTTGCGCGTCTGGGGTTGAAGGACTGCGGGCATGGCAGCGCGACGTACTACCACCGGCTGGTCGAAGCGGTGAAGCAGGCGTTTATCGATCGCGACCAGTACGTCGCCGATCCGGCGTTTGCCGAGGTTCCCGTGGAGAGGCTGTTATCGGATGCGCATTTACGCGCGGCGGCGGCACGCATCGACGACAACGTCGCGCTCGAATGGCCGCACCGTTTTCGCGAAGGCGACACGGTGTACTTCGCAGCGACAGACGCCGAAGGTCGCGCCGTGAGCGTGTTGCAGACGATCTATTTCGATTGGGGCAGCGGCGTGATGGCGGGCGATACCGGGGTGTTGTGGCACAACCGTGGCGCAGCGTTTCGCCCCACCGGTAGCGCTCACCCGAACGCATTGATGCCCGGCAAGCGGCCATTCCACACCCTCAATCCGGGCATGTATCTGCAAGGTGGCCGAGCGCGGTTGCTATATGGGACACAAGGCGCAGATGGTCAGCCCCAGACGCTAAGCGCATTGCTCACGCGATTGATCGACTACGGGATGGCCCCGGATGAGGCGTTGTCGCATCCGCGCTTTCTGCTGGGACGCACGTTCTCCGACAGTCGGGACAATCTGAAGCTGGAAAGCGATGCCGGAGAAGCCGTGTTCGCAGCGCTCGCTGAACGCGGGCATGCCGTTGCGGCATTGCCGAAACACAGCGCACTCGCGGGGCAGGCCGGGGTGATCGCTATCGCCGAGGACGGTCTCGCGACCGGTGCGCATGACCCGCGCAGCGATGGTGCGGCGCTGGCGGTGTAGTCGCGTGCGGCGTAATACCGTCAACACCTAGCCGTCAGCACCTAGCCGTCGACGTCCGAGCGCGCGCGAACATCGAGCATGTAGCCTTCGCCGCGAATCGTGCGCAGTAACCGGGGCTCTTTGATGTCTTCTCGGAGCTTGTGCCGCAGCCGCGATATCTGCACGTCGATGCTGCGGTCGAACGCATCGATCGACTTTCCCCGCGCCGTATCCATTAGGTACTCACGGCTCAGCACGCGCCCCGGCGCAGACAGGAAGGCATTGAGCAGTCGAAATTCAGCGTTGGAAAGCGGAATGACCGTATTGTCGGGCGCAATGAGATGGCGACCGATCAAACTGAGGCGCCATCCAGCAAACCGCCGCTCGTCCTTCGGCTCGGGTACCGCCTTCGCCTGCGCGCGGGTGCGGCGAAGAATCGTCTGAATGCGCGCCACCAACTCACGCGGCTCGAACGGCTTCACGACGTAATCGTCCGCGCCAAGTTCGAGGCCGACAATTCTGTCGGTCATCTCGCCACGTGCGGTGAGCATCACGATGGGAATTTCCGACGAGGTGCGCAATTCCCGGCATAGCGTCAGGCCGTCGCTGTCGGGCAGCATCAAGTCGAGCACGACGATGTCGATATCGTTGTGTGCCAGCACATCGTGCATCTCCTCGCCGCTGGCCGCCTGCATACAGGTCATGCCAAAGCCGGCAAGACAATCGCAAAGCAGACTACGAATCTGCGCATCGTCGTCGACTACCAGTACGTGCGTTGCCATGTTCGCTCTCCCCTCTTTTTATCTTTCGCTACATCGATTCCCAGTCCCCCACTGCGCGATTATCCGCGACAAACGTGCCAGCAATCTTGCGGCATTGTTGCAGTCCTGAAACATTCGGCGCCGGTCCATCGCATCGCCTATGTATCAAACCCGATACAAAGTCGAGATGAAACAGAAATACCTGCGCCGTAACGTGGCTCCACACAAGACCGATGCCGGTAGGAGACACGTAGTCCATGAATTACGCCCAGCCCAAACCGCCCGCCCGGCGACTGCTCGGAATCGGCGTGGCACTGCTGCTGCACGCCCTGATTCTGTATGCCCTGCTTAGCGGGCTCGCAACCCGTGTCGCGACGATCATTCAGGCCCCCATCGAGACACGCATCATCGAGGAACTCAAACCGCCTCCGCCGCCGCCCCCACCACCGCCGGTAAAGAAGATCGCCCCGGCACCACGCCCTGTCGTCCAGCCGAAGGCCTACGTGCCGCCGCCCGAAGTGCAGGTGCCCACCACGCCGCAACCCAATGCGATCGCGGTGCAGTCCGACAAGCCTGTCGCCACCGCACCGGTGGCGCCTCCGGCCCCTGCCGAGAGCAAGCCTGTGGCGGGCAACGTCGGCGTCGTTTGCCCGAACTCTGCGCAAGTTCGCGCCGGTATCCGGTACCCGCGTGAAGCGCTGCGCGACAACATCACCGGCAACGTCCTCATCGAATTCGTGGTCGGCACCGATGGACAGGTCAAACAACTTCGCGTCGCCCGTTCTGCCGCCCCGGTGCTAGACCGCGCGGCAGAGAGCGCCGTCCGGCAGTTTCAGTGCGTCGCACAAGGTCAGGAAGTGCGCGTGCAAGTGCCGTTCGACTTTCAACTCAATTGAGGCGGTCTTCAACCGCCCCGCCCCCTCTGAACTCACGTCAAGGAGACGACTATGTTTCAGTTCCAGTATCGTGCCGCACCGCGTAAGCGCCGCCCTTCGGGCGCCTTGGCCCTCATGGCCGTCATGTCGACCCTTGCGGCGCTCACCTCGCCCGCCGCGCATGCCGCATCGACCGTGACCAACCCCTACGGGCTGCAAGCGCTGTGGGAAGGCGGCGACATGATCGCTCGCGGGACCCTGCTCATTCTCGTGGTGATGTCGATGGGGAGTTGGTACATCATCGTCGCGAAATTGCTCGAACAAGCCAAAGTCTTGCGTCGCGCCCGCGCCGCCGAAAAGAACTTCTGGAACGCCACGTCGCTGTCCGAAGGCATCCGGTCGCTCGATGCGGGTAGCCCGTTTCGATATATCGCTGAAACCGCGCTGTCGGCACGCGATCATCACAACGGTGCCCTGCTCGATCAGGTCGACTTGAATACCTGGATCGCCAGCGCTATCGAGCGTGCCATGACCGGCGTGTCGAACCGGCTCCAGGACGGCCTGTCGTTCTTGGGCACCGTCGGCTCGACGGCCCCGTTCGTCGGCCTCTTCGGCACCGTTTGGGGCATCTATCACGCGCTCACCGCGATCGGTATTGCCGGGCAGGCGTCGATCGACAAGGTCGCAGGGCCCGTGGGCGAAGCGCTGATCATGACGGCCATTGGCCTGGCGGTCGCCGTGCCCGCCGTGCTCGGCTACAACTGGCTCGTGCGTCGCAACAAAGCCGTCATGGAGCGCGTGCGCGACTTCGGCTGCGAAATGCACAACGTGCTGCTCACCGGCAAGACGACGGCCTCGGCCATCGTCGCGACCCGGTCGTCGCAAGTCGCGCGTGTGGGGTGATGCCATGGCGATGTCCCTATCTGGCGGGAGCGGTGGCGCAGAGCACGACGAGGTCATGGCGACCATCAACACGACGCCGCTGGTGGACGTCATGCTGGTGTTGCTCATCATCTTCCTCATCACCATTCCCGTGGTTTCGCACACCGTGCCCGTCACCCTTCCGAAGGAAGCAGTGCAACCCTTGCAGACCACGCCTCAGAACGTTGTCCTCGCCGTCACACGCGACGGCGAGGTGTACTGGGACGAACGGCACATTCCCGACGCGGCGACGTTGATGGAAAAACTCAAGACGGTCGCCGTGTTGACACCCCAGCCCGAAGTCCAAATTCGCGGCGATCTCGATGCTCGCTATGCCGCGATCGGACGGGTTGTCCTCGCCTGCCAGCGCGCGGGCATCGCCAAGGTCGACTTCATTACCGAAGCGCCGCCGCGCCAATAGCGCGACGCGCACCTCTCAGGAGACTGCCATGGCAATGACCATGCCCTCGGGCGCTGGCGAGAACAGCGACATCATGGTGGAGATCAACACGACGCCACTCATCGACGTCATGCTGGTGCTGCTGATCATGCTGATTCTCACCATTCCGATTCAGACGCATGCCGTGAAGCTCGACATGCCCGCACCTTCCAATGCCGCACCCGCGACGCCTCCGCTCGTCGTGCAAATCGATGTCGACGCGAGCGGCATCGTGGCATGGAACGGTTTGCCGCTTAGCGACCGCGCGCAATTGGAGACCCGCCTCACCGAAGCCGCGACGTCCACACCGCCGACCGAACTGCACCTGCGCGCCGATGCGACAGCGCCCTACCGGTCGGTCGCAACGGTCATGGCGTCGGCGCAGCGGCTGGGCGTGACGCGCATCGGACTCGTGGGTAACGAGCGCTTCGCGCAATGACATCTCGTCTCTGCGCCCGTGCCCTTGCACGCTGACGCACTCAATACTGGACTTCACATGTTCGATTCGAATACCGAAACGCCACGGTATGCCGCCGCCTCACGCCGCGAGCAATATGCGGGCGCTGGGGCGTGGCTCGGGCTGCTCGCCCTAGTCGTCGTGACCTTCTTCGCCAACGTCGATCGCCAGATGCTGGTGCTGTTGGCCGAACTCATCCGCGCAGAATTCGGCCTTGCCGACATTCAGGTCGGGCTTCTGCAAGGCGCTGGCATTGCGCTCTTTGCAGGCGCTGCGGCCATTCCTATCGGCTGGCTCGCCGACCGCGTGGATCGCCGTGCCGTGCTGGCGCTGTGCATCCTTCTCTGGAGCGCTGCGACGGCCGCGTGCGGCTTGGCGACCGGATTCTGGACGCTCTTCATCGCATCGATCGGTCTGGGTATCGGCGAAGCGGGGCTCATGCCGATCATCTACGGTTTGCTCCCCGACCTCTTCCCTGCACGCCAACGCATTCTCGCCAACTCGGTCTTCGCGTTGGTCAACTTGTTGAGCGCCGGTGCAGGTATGGCGCTTGGCGGGCTGCTCATCCAAGGCATCGACACCTTGCACGGCGTGATGCCGTTCGGTCTGGGCAACGCTTCCACGTGGCGGATGGCCTTCTTCGCCGTCGCCATACCCGCGCCGCTGCTGGTGTTGATCGTCGCGATGATCCGGCCGCGCTATGCCCATTCGGACACTCAGCGCGCGACCGGGAACGTGTCGGCGCCCGGGCTCGCTGCGGGGCAATACTTCCGCCGCGAAATGCCGATGATGATCCGTTTTTTCGGGGCCATCGCGCTGATCAACATGGCGTTTGCTGGCGTGACCACCTGGATGCCGGTCGTCGCCGTGCGCTTCTTCGGCGCAACACCGGCTACGGCGGGTGCCGGACTCGGCAGCGCCGCCATGGTCGGCAGCGTTATCGGCTGTGCGCTCGGCTGGCTAGTCGCTCGCCGCCTGAGCTCGCGGCTCGGCGTGCTTGCCCCGCTACGCGTTTGCGAGTGGGGGGCCTTGGGCGCGTGCGTCGTCAGCCTCGCCTATTTGGTCGCGCCGTCGGTGTCGTATGTCTACGTGCTGTTCGGCGCGCAGTTCATGTGCGTCGTGGCGGGCATGATCATGTTCCCGGGACTGATGCAGAGCATTTGCCCGCCTTATCTGCGCTCGAGAGTGGCGGCGATCGGGGTGCTGACTACGGTGTTGATGCAGTCCGGCAGTCCCGTCGCCATCGGCCTGATGTCGGATCACCTGCATGGCACCGCCTCGGGGCTTATCTGGGCCATCGTGGCCGTAGCCGTGTCGGGATTCGTCGCGGCCTGTCTCCTCATGCGCAGTGCGGCCAATGCCGTACGCGCGGCCATCGAACGCTACACCTGAGCGCCTATGACGATTCCCTGCACGCTTTCCGTTCGCATAGAACACTGGCCACTGGCCGCCCCCTTTCACGTCTCGGGTCATACCGTCGACGCCGCTCGCGTACTGGTCGTTGCGTTGCGATCCGGTCAGCATCGAGGCCGAGGCGAGGCCGCCGGTGTCTACTACCGGGCAGAAACGCCCGAGAACATGGCCGAGCAAATTGCCGCCGTACGCCCGCAAATCGAGCGCGGTATATCGCGTGAGGCGCTCATCGGGCTGCTGCCTGCCGGGGGTGCGAGAAATGCTGTCGACGCGGCGATGTGGTCACTCGCCGCTCAGCGTTGTGGCATGACGGTCGCGCGATTGGCCGGACGCGCGCGCCTGCGCCCGCTGCGCACAACGTTTACCGTCGGCGTGGACACGGCACCCGCCATGGCCGAGGCAGCGCGAGGATACGAAGGTGCCGTGGCATTGAAGATCAAACTCGACGGGAATGCGGCCGATGCCGATCGACTTCTCGCCATTCGCGCCGCATGCCCCAGCGTCGCACTGTCGGTTGACGCCAATCAGGGTTGGACACAAGACCACATGCGCCAGATGCTGCCAGTTATGCAGCACGTGGGTATCGACCTGCTCGAACAACCCCTGCCGGTGGGTGAGGACGAATGTCTTGAGTCGATGCGATATCCGATTCGCCTGGCCGCAGACGAGTCGTTTCAAGATCTGGACGATCTCGCATCGGTCGCGCGCCGGTACGACGTTGTGAACGTGAAGCTCGATAAATGCGGTGGCCTCACGCGCGCGCTTTCGCTCGTCAGCGCGATTCGAGAGCGCGGACGCTCGGTCATGGTCGGCTGCATGCCCTGCACATCGCTTGGCGTCGCACCGGCCTACATTCTGGGACAGTTGTGCGACCGCATCGACCTCGACGGGCCCTGCTTTCTGGCAGAAGACCGCACGCCCTCGTTTCAATATCGGGATGGGTATCTGTTCGGCCCGGAGAGTCCTTGGGGGCGCGATGACGCCTTACAGCATGAGGCGCATTGATTCCGGAGGATATGCCGTGTCGACACAAGCGCGATTCGATGGCAAAGCGCTGATGGCGCTGTTTGAGCCGTTCAACCGAAGCGACGCACCGGGCGTCGTTGCCGGGGTGGTGATGAACGGCGAGATCGCGTTGCGCCGAGCCTTTGGTATGTCGGATGTTGGTCTGGGACTGGCATTGCACGCGCAGACGCGGCTGCGCATCGGCTCGACAAGCAAGCACATGGCCTGCCTCGCCACGCTGCTGCTTCAGGAAGCGAAAGCGCTGGATATCGATGTGCCGATCCGGCGTTATCTTCCCGAGCTGACGGGAATCGCAGGCGAGGCGACGATACGCTCGCTCATGTTTCACACAAGCGGGCAACGCTGCGCGCTCGACATCTCGCTGCTTACCAACGGGCTGGCGGCACCGTCGCCGGGCTATCTGCTCGACATTCAGCGCAGACAAACCGGCGTCAATTTTCCTGCTGGCGAGCGGATGATGTACTGCAACGGCGGATATCACCTGATTTCGCTGGCGATCGAGCGTGTCAGTGGGCAATCGTTCGCGGCGTTTCTGGCGTCTGAAATATTCGAACCCTTGGGCATGAACGATACGTTTTGCCTGCCCGACGATTATCGGATTCACAGCCGGATGGCCGCTTGCCATGTCGATCACGGCGACGGCGCTTACGGCCGGGGACTCTTCCCTTCGCGCGAGATACTCGGCGAGGGCAGCGTCGTCTCGTGCGTGGACGACATGCTGAAATGGTGTGCCCATCTGCGCGGTGCAAAACGCGTGGGAAGCACCGCCACATGGGACATGATGTTTTCGTCGCCCCTATTCACCAGTGGCCGGCGCAGCGATTACATGATGGGGTTGAAACGCACGCAATATCGCGGGTGTGAGCTGATCCACCACGCCGGGGGTGTCGTCGGGGGATCGTGCCAGATGCTATGCGTCCCCGAGTACGGCATCGATATCGTGCTGCTTAGCAACGGGGCGATTTCGGCACCGACGGCGTTGTCGCTTCGCATGCTGGACATCCTGTTGGCTGACGAGTTGAAGGAATGCGCCGCCCCGACGCCCGCCATCATGGCCCCTTGGCGCGAACGCGCCGGAACCTACCGCGAGGCAAACAGCGACATCGTCTACGCCATCGCCGAGCGTGGCGAGACCATGACGCTCAGCGGTCCGCTTGAACCGAGCAATCCAACGCTCTACGCGGTCGACGCCCCGGCAACCGGCACGTGCGAGTTCGCCTTGGAATCGAGTGGCGACGGCACCTTCCTGCTTCAGTGGGGGGCCGCCATCGCGCCGGACGATGCAGCGCAATTGCGCATCTCGCACTGCGGTCATGCAAGGACTTATCGTCGGATTGAGATACCGTCATCGGTGAGTCTCGATGTCGTCGATTCGCTACGCGGTGACTATGCTAGCGAAGAAGCCGACGCTCGCGCCACGCTGTGTCGTGTGGTGCCGGGGAAAGAAGCGTCTGGCGACGTTTGCGCAATCATGTCGTTAGCGATCGTGGGGCGCGCGGGGGAATGCCACTACGACGTCTTTCCGCTCGACACCGATCTGTTTCGCTTCTCGCCCCGCGGCCCGAACGCCATCACAACAGGCACGATTTCCATCGTCAGGTGCCCCAGCTCGGGGAGTGTCGAGGGATTTGCTGTCAACACACCCCGGACGCGGCATCTGCGATTCGCCAAGGCTTTCTCGTAAGCTTTCTCGTTAGCTATATCGCGGCGGTGGGCGCTCACGTGCTGAGTTCCCACCGCCGCGCCACATCACTCGACTCGAGCGAACGCTAGTCCCCGCGTGCGGGATGTGGAAAGGAAAAAGCGCGTAGCCTTGTCCGCGCTGCGTTCCACCCGTGCCGTGCCCGTCGCCATTGCCGAAGCGTCGGCAGGCGCGAAGGTCCAGACATCGCGGGTCAAGGCATTCAGTCGATAGCGTGCACTTCCCGTAGCCCCGCGAATGGCGAGCGTCAGCCCCTCATCCTCAATCGAGACGACGGCGTGTGCGTCGGCATCGTGACTGAAGTATCGACCGCAGATTTCGTCCATTTTTAACGCCTCGGTCGGCAGCACGATGTCGTGTCGACGCAAGGTGACGGCATGCCCGCTCTCGATGACATCGATGGCCGAAACGTCGCCCGCCGGTGTACGTGCATGCGGCACGACGCGCGTCTGCGCCCCCGCGCCATCGTCGATTCGGTAGCCAAATTCATCGGCGATGAGCGGCTCCGGATGATGCGATTGATTGTGTGTCGTTGCGTACCACGCGCCGTCGCGCTCCGCGATTTCCACCCACTGAAGCGGTTCGACGGAAAGATATTTACCGCGCAAGCCGGGGTTGTCCGACGTCTCTGCCGGGGCTTGCCGCGGTGCGCCGAGGACTTCGTCGCCCAGGACGATATCGACGATCTCGGTCGCCAACGCCACGGGATTGACCGCTGCACCGTTGCTCATCAACACGATGTCCAAGTCGTGCGCGGGCACCGTCAACATCTGGCTGCATCCGCCGAAAACACCGCCTGCATGATGAATGGTGTCGACGTTGCGGTAGCGGGTGCGCATCAATCCCAACGCATAGACGCCAACTTCACCGCTCGAGTATCGCGGCATCGTCAGCATCTCTCTCCACGTGTCGGGGCTGCCGAGTTTGGTCGGGTGACGGAGGTGTGCGGTCCACGTCAGCATGTCGTCAATCGTGGAGACGATACCGCCCTCGCCCAAGACATCGACGCTCGGAAACAATCCACGCAAATATCCGCCCGCGCCGTCCGGCACGTGCTGCGTGGCCATGCGCGGCCGGATTCGCAGGTCGTCGCTGACGGACTCCGTGTCGTTCATGCCCATCACGCGGAAGATTCGTTGCGCAAGGAATTGCTCGAACGGCATGCCGCTCACCCGTGCGATGACTTGCGACAGGAGGTGATATCCCCCGTTGCAATAAATCATGCGCTCGCCCGGTGCGAAGTTGACATCCTGCTGACGCAACTCAATCGCTAACGGCACGCCCGGACCGATGGTGGCAACACCTTGCGTGATCACCGATAAGTCGAGATAGCAGCGATAGCCGCCGGTATGCGTCATCAACTGACGCAGCGTCGGTACGCCCTTCAATTCGGGTAATTCGGGAAGGTAAGTGCGAACGCCCGCATCGATATCCAGTTTGCCGTCCTCGGCAAGGAGCAGCACGGCAAGGCAGGTGAAATGCTTACTGGTCGAACCGATACGCATGCGGGTGGCCGGACTGTTGGCAACGCCGTGTTCGAGGCTCGTCATGCCGAACCCCTTCCGGTACAGCGCACGCCCCGCGCGGGCAATGCCGACCACTAGCCCTGGGGAATCACTTCGATTGAATTTCGCAAGATGGGCGTCAAGCCGATCGTGCACGTCTTGGTGCTGCAAAGTCATTGAGAGTCTCCGGTATTCGGTCATTCAGTCATTCGGTCGGGCGTATCAGAACGGCACGGTGAGCACAGCGCCGATGGTGCGCGGCTGTTCCACACTGACGAGCGCCGGTCCGCCGAGCGGCATGAGGGCGGTCCCTGCGGCAAGCAGCGCGCGGCGGTCGAACACGTTGCGCACGTAGAAGTTCAGGCTGGCGCGGCCGAAGTCGATCCCCGCCTGAAGGTCGGTCACGGCATAACCCGGCAGCGGGTAATCGGGTCGGCCGCTGCTGCCGCTAAACCCGGAGTGGCGACTGCCGACGAATCGCTGCGCAATCCCCACGTACGAGGCATACGAGGCGATCGAGAAGTGGTATGTCCCCGTCAGCGTGGCCGCGAACTTGGCGGAATTCGGCAGCGGGTCGCCTGTTTGTGTCCCAGTGGCGGTATTTCCCTGCGTCAACCTTGCGTCGATGTAGGAAAAGCCCAAGCCAAACGTCCAGTGCTGATCGGGGCGGAAGCTACTCGCCAACTCGAACCCCTTCACGCGCGCATCCCCCGCGTTGAGCACCTGATTCACACCATCGATGGCGCCGAGCTGCTGGATGTTTTTCCACTCGATGTCGTAGACGGTGGCCGAGAACGAAAGCCGTTTGTCGAACAAATCGGCCTTGTAGCCTGCCTCGTATGTCCAAAGCGTATCGGGCTGAAACGTTGGATTGCCATTGCCGGGAAGCCCCGTGATTGGGCTGATGAGCTGCGCGTTCGGCCCACCGGGGCGATAGCCGCTAGCCGCGCGAACGTACACGTTGCTGTTCTCGGTCAATCGATAGCTGGCCGTCAACATGTAGGTCTTGCTGGTGTCGGACGACGGCGAGGAAGTCGATTGGGGCGGTCCGCCCAGAATGCCCGATGTCGTTTGGTCGTAGTTCTGCTGGTTGTGGGCGATTCGGATACCGCCCGTGAGCGCCAAACGCGGCGTCAGGTGGTAGGTCACGTCGCCATACGCGGCGTATTCGGTATAGGTGCTCGGTGCCACCAGTCCGGAGAGCGTGGCCGACGTCCCGTCGGGGAATCCGGCGAGAATGCCCTGATCCGACTCGCTTCGTTCACGGGTAAAGAAGAGCCCGCCTAACCATTCGAGGCGCTGGTTCGCCGCCGATGTCAGACGAAACTCTTGCGTCACCTTGTTCGTCTTCGCAAAGTTTGCCGCGACGACCGAGTTCAAATTGAGCCCTTGAGCCGCGAGCGCCGGCACGTAGACCACCGACAGATCCTGCGGCTGGTCTGTCTTGACCGATTGATACGACGTGATCGAGTTCAAGCGTGCCCAGCCGAAGTCGTACTCCACGCCAAGCGAGTAGAGCTGAACGTTTTGATGGAACGGCTCCGGGGCATACACCCGCGTCGTCAGATCGCCATCGACGGGTTTGCCAGTGCTGTCGTAAGCAACATAGTTGGGGGCGTTGCGATTGATGTTCTGCGTGATCGCGCTCAGGCGCACGGTGAATTGACTCGTTGGCGTCAGGAGCAACGACGCGCGCGCGCCGTACGTATCGCCTCTGTCGATTCGGTTGCCTGCCTGCGGTCCGACGGCGTCGACGTACCCGGCGTCGTGTTGGCTGAACGCAGAGACGCGCACCGCCGCTACGTCGCTCTTGATCGGGATATTGAGCACCGCGTTCGCGCTATTGCCAATGCCGCCGTGTTTGGTCGACGACATGCCGAGGCTCGCCTGGCCGGAGAATTCATTGGTATTCGGCTCGTTCGTGACGTACTTCAACAGCCCGCCCATCGCCCCCGCGCCGTAGAGCGTGCCCTGCGGCCCGCGCAACACTTCGATGTGATTCAGATCCAACAGGCTCATGTCCAGCGCGAACGAGGCGCCTTGCGAGAAGACCGTGCTGCCGCCGAAGGCGACATCGTCGACGTAGACACCGACGGTGGGGCCGGTCTGCTCGCCGGTCGTCACGCCGCGCATGCTGATCTGTCCGGCACCGCTGCCGCCTTGGGTGTTGAGATCGACGCCCGGCTCGGCCGCGAGAAAATCGGACATCGTTTTCGCGCCGCTCTTCTGCAAGTCATCGGCGGAAATGACGTTGATCTGCATCGGCACTTCGCGCGCAGGCTCGCGACGACGCGTGGCCGTCACCACCACGGTATTGAGCGTTGCGCCGTCTTTCGCCGACGCTGCGGTCTTGGTTTCTGCGCTTGCTGCGGCTTCTGCGCTTCCGGCGCTTCCAGCGGTTCCGCCCGGGTTTGCGTTTGTCTGAGGCGTTGGGTTGGCGCTCTCTGCGTCGGCACTCACCGCAGACGCGGCACCTGGTAGCGTTACGGTTTGCGCATGTCCATAGGCTGACGCTAGCCCCAGCAGCGAGCCGACCAACCAGGTTCCGCCGCGCGGACATAATCTGAATCGATGCCAAGTGACTGCGGTATGCCTGCGATGCTGTCTGATTGCCACTGTCGTCTCCTCCGGGATTTCCGCACGTCGGTCATCACGAATGCCTTCGCGGTATGGGTCGTCAAGCGTTGTGTGTCCACGCTCATTCGAGTCTTAGGGCCAGTTCGCCCTAATTCCGGGATAGACGTTATTTGCGCGACATTTCTGGTTCATGTGGACTTTGTATCGCGCGTGAAACATAGCCTCGTGAACGCGGTGGCTTATCCCTGCGGAGTTGGCGCGCGGCGTATGTGTGTGTGGACGTGCGCGCGGATGTGTCTGTCTTGAAACAATCTGTTGACGAAGGCGCTACATGGGCGCGGGATAATGGCGGCCATGTTCGAGTTCTCTTCTACGACGTCCGCCACCACCATGCAAAAGCCATCGTTCGACTCCGCGTTTTATCGGCTGCTGTTTGTCATGCTCGTCATGGTGGCGCTCACGCAAGCTGGCACCGGAATACTGATGTACACGCTGTACTCGTCGGCCGCCTTCAAGCCACCGCCCGGCATGTCGGCCGGGCTGCAATGGGGGATTGCCACTGCCGTGCAGCTCGTTCCGCTACTCGTTTCTTCCTGGGTCGGCGCGCGAATGCTGTCGGTGCCGTTCAAGTCGCTGGCCGCGGGGGCGGCGGAGTTGTCCCGCAATATGGACGCGCCCCCCATTCCCGAAGCGGGGCCCATCGAAGCGCGGCAAGCGGCGCGTGTTTTCAACTCGATGCAGGCCGCCATCCGCCGTCAGGTAAACGATCGCAATCGCTTTCTCGCCGCCGTCTCGCATGATTTGCGCACACCGCTCACGCGCATGCGCCTTCGAGTGCGGACGCTCGAAGCATCGGAATTCAGCGATCGAATGGTCTCGGATATCGATGAAATGACGCAGTTGCTCGACGCAACGCTCTCGTTTCTGCGCAATGAGGCCGTCACGGAAGAACTCAGCCCCATCGACATCGATGCGCTCGTGGATGCCATTGCGGAAGACGCGCTGGAACGCGGCCAGAAAGTCTCAGTGCAGGGCGCGATCGCACCGCTGCTCGCGCAGCCGCTGGCGTTGAAGCGTTGTCTGAGCAATCTGGTGGCGAATGCCATTCGTTATGGCGGCGAGGCGCGCATTGAACTGATCGATGGCAACGACGCGGTTCAAATCGACGTCGTCGATCGCGGCCCGGGCATTCCGGAGCGCGATCTCGAGCGGGTGCTTGAGCCGTTCTTTCGCCTCGAACAATCGCGTAGCCGCGACACCGGCGGTACCGGGCTCGGGCTAGCCATTGCGCACGATGTGGTGAAGCGGCACGCCGGGTCGTTGACGCTGCTTAACGGCAAAGAAGGCGGCTTGATCGCACGTGTCGTGCTGCCGAGGCGATAGGTGCTTTCGGCAATGACGACCGCGTTCGGAGAGCGCTAGCGGGGCTCTGTGTCAATGTCGATACACATTGCTCACAATCAGGCAACGCGGTCCCCATAGAGTGTGTGTCACGGTTTTCTTCACACCTCTGGACTCGTCATGAAGATCTTCGCGGCACAGCTATCGACAGAAACCAACACCTTCGCGCCATGCCCCACGGGCTGGGGCGGGTTTCAGGAATTTGGCATTTTCCGGGGCGACGCAAGTCTGCGCGCGCCCGAAAGTGTGGGCTATCTGATGGCGGAACTGCGGCGACTCATTCACGCCGATGGCAACGCATTGGCTGAGGGGCTGAGCGCGGAAGCACAGCCATCGGGCCCTGTGATTCGAGCGGTCTATGAGACGTTGCGCGACGAGATCGTCGCCGGGGTGCGCGCCGCACTGCCGATCAACGCCGTGGTGCTCATGCTTCACGGTGCGATGGTGGCGCAGCATTACGACGATTGCGAAGGCGACCTGCTCGCACGCATTCGTGAAGTCGTCGGCCCCAACGTGCCCATTGCCGCGACACTCGATCCGCATTGTCATTTCACCGCGCAAATGCAGCGTGCGGCCGACATTCTCATCGCTTACAAAGAGTATCCGCATACGGATGCGATCGATCGGTTGCGCGAAGCCTACCGGCTGGTGACGCAAGCTGCCGATGGCAAAGTCACGCCAGTCACGGCCGTGCACGAGTGCCGCTTGGTGGGCGCATGGCATACCACGTCGGAACCGATGGCGGGCTTCGTGCGGCGCATGAAGTCCTTCGAGGGGCGCGACGGCATTCTCTCCGTGTCGCTCGGTCACGGCTTCCCCTGGGGAGACGTTCCCGAGGCAGGCGCGAAGCTTTGGGTGGTTGCAGACCGCGACCCCGAGCTTGCCAGTGCGTTAGCGGATCAACTCGGTAGTGAGTTCTGGGCGATGCGGCACGAGGTTCAGCCCAAATGGCTCGATCTGGATCACGGGCTCGATACCGCGTTGGCGGTGGGGGATGGTCCGGTCGTCGTGGCGGATGTTGCGGATAACCCCGGCGGCGGTGCCCCAGGGGACAGCACGTTTGTGCTTCGGCGCATCGTGGAGCGAGGTATCCCCAATGTTGCGCTGGGTTGCTTCTGGGATCTGGGGGCGATTCAAATCTGTGCGGATGCCGGTGTCGGCGCCACGCTCGACCTTCGCATCGGCGGCAAATGCGGTGTCACTTCAGGCGACCCGATCGATCTGCGTGTCACCGTCCGGGCTGTGCATGATGCGCATTCGCAGAGCATCCACGGGATGTCGATTCCGTTGGGACGCTCGGTCTGGGTCGAAGGGCCCAACGGATTGGACATCGTGCTTGTCTCCGTGCGAACACAAGTCATCGGTGTGGACGCTTTCACCGGCATCGGTATCGCCATGGACGCCAAACGGCTCGTGATCGTGAAATCGACGCAGCACTTTCAAGCGGAGTTTGCCCCTCGGGCGAAGGCGATCGTCCACGTCGCGGCACCGGGCGCGCTGACGCCTGACTTCGCGGCAATCCCCTACCACCGCCGCAATCTCAATTACTGGCCACGCGTCGAAAACCCGTTCGCGTGATTCGAGGCGCGCTGGCGCCTCCGACGGTCGATCCGATCATTTGCCGGGAATCGCCAAAACCTCGGCAAATTTTGCCCTTCTTATCGAAGGGCTTTTTTTTCGTGGCGCGCCGCCGGGGGGCGGCGCGTGTCGAACGAGGGAGTGGCGCTACGCCGAGTCAGAAACGATCGGCGCGGAAGGGTGTGAGGTCGACTAACGTCGGCTCGCCAGTCACCATCTCGGCGATTAAACGTCCTGTCACAGGACCGAGCGTCAGGCCGTGATGAGCGTGACCAAATGCGAACCAGAGGTCGCGATGGTTCGGTGCCGGGCCGATGATCGGCAGCATGTCTGGCGTGCAGGGGCGGCTGCCCATCCATGGCGTCGATTCGATGGGCGTTCCCAATGGGAACAACTGTCTCGCCATTGGCTCGACTGCCGCTAGCTGCACCGGTGTGCGTGGTGCATCGCGCCAAGCAAGTTCGACGCCCGTGGTCAGACGAATACCTTGCTGCATCGGTGCGATCAAAAAGCCACTTTCGGCATCGAGTACCGGTTGATTCAGACTTGCCCCCGGTTCGGGTTTGAAGTGCCGGTGATAGCCGCGCTTGACCGCCAGCGGCAGCTGGTAGCCCAGCGCACGCGTGACCGTGTCGGACCATGGGCCCATGGCCACGACGGCCTGTCGGCCTTCCACCTCTCCCTCGGCAGTCTGTACGCGCCAATGCGGGCTTAGCGTGGTCGCATCGCCGCGAATGATATGCCCGCCTAGCGACGTAAAGTAGCTTGCGTAGCGGGTCACCAACTCGCCCGGATCGCGTATCGAATTCGACGCGGTGTATCGAATGGCACCGGCGAGCGTTGACGACAGTGAAGGCTCATCGCGCTGAAGTTGCGTGGCATCGAGCCGCTCGAAAGGTACGTCGTACTCACGGTGCCAACGCTCAGCTTCGAGATGCGCAGCGTCGAGCGCTCCACTGTGATGGAAGACCTTGAGCCACCCACCTTCGCGTAGCAGTTCGTCTGCGCCCGCAAGACCGATGAGCGCTTTGTGCTCGGTTAAGCAATGTTCGATCAGCGTGCTGTACTGGCGGGCGATGCGCGCGTGGCGATCTGGCGCGGAGTGATGCCAGTAGCGCGCGAGGAACGGGGCGATGCTCGGCAGCGCTGATGGGTGATAGCGCACGTCTGTCGATCGATTGCGCGCGTAGTGAAGCAGCGTGCCGAGGTCTCTTGGAAATGCATAGGGGTACACCCCTTCACGCTGTATCAAGCCCGCGTTGCCATATGACGTTTCCCGGCCGGGCGCTTCACGGTCGATAAGCGCGGTTATCAGGCCACGACGCTGGAGATGGATCGCCGTCGAGGTGCCTACGATCCCGCCGCCAAGTACGAGAACATCGAATTTCATATTAGGCCAACGCCGTGACGGCAATTTCTACGTCGAAACCCGCTCGCATCAAGGGCGACTGCACGCATGCGCGCGTGGGGGCGTTGCCCTCCGGAACCCAAACATCCCAAATGCGGTTGAATTCCTCGAAATATCGCGCGTCGGAAAGCCAAATGTTCGCCGTGAGGAGATGGGTTTTATCGACGCCCGCCGATTCGAGCAACGCATCGATTTGCTTCAGAACTTCGATCGTCTGCTCGGTAATCGTGGCATGTTGCGTCATCGGCACTTGGCCCGCCAGATAGACGACGCCCCCAGCGATGACCACCTGACTCATACGGGCATTGGTTTGCAAACGCGTGATTTCTTTCTTCATTGCTGGACTCGGAAAAGAAGGACGATGGAATGACGATGCGACCGTCGACGCAGACACCAAGGGGCTGCGGCTATTTCAGTTATCATATATGAGAATTTTCATTCTCGTATACGAGAAAATACTAAGCGAATGACGTCAACGACACGAAAGAAATCGGCTTCGGCTGGCAAACAGAAGCGCAACGACAGTCAAGTCAGTCATGAAACCGTGGGCGCACGACTGCGCGACGCACGCAAAGCGAACGGGCTGACGCTCAAGGCGTTGAGCGAGCGCTCAGGGGTTGCCGTGTCGACGATCTCGAAGGCGGAGCGCGGCGATATTGCGCTGACCTACGACAAGTTCGGCGCGCTGGCCTCGGCCCTTGGTCTGGATTACGCCAGTCTCTTCGGGCAAGGCAATGCCGAACTCAGTGGCGGGATCAGCCCATGCTTTACCGAGGCGGGGAAGCAAGCGATCTATGAGACGCCTAACTATCGCTACGGCATGATCGCTTCCGATCTCGCCAATAAGCGCATGGTGCCAATGCGTGCCCACATTCGCGCGCGTAAGTTGGAAGATTTTCCCGACTACATTCGCCACGAAGGCGAAGAGTTTGTTTTCGTTTTATCGGGCAGCTTGTTGTTGCAGTTTGAAGATGGCAACAAATTCCGGCTGGCGCCGGGAGATAGTTTGTATTTCGACAGTGCGGTGGGGCATGTCTATTTGAGCGAACACGATGGCGGCGTTGACGCCATTGTGTGCTGCGTGGACGGCAATGTGCCAATGCCGATGTTGCGGGCTCGATGACGTTTGGGACGCAGAAAACAAAAAAGCCCTTGAATGATCAAGGGCTGATTTGTTTGCTTGGCGGAGAGGGTGGGATTCGAACCCACGGTACGGTATAACCGTACACCAGATTTCGAGTCTGGCGCATTCGACCACTCTGCCACCTCTCCAAGCACACTTGCTGCTTTGAGTCGCTGCCTGAGTGGCCTCAAGCAGCGAGAAAGAGATTATAGCCGAATTTCTTCAGCTGCCAAGTCCTTTTTTTGAAATTTTTTACGCGGTCGGCTCGAGGCGCTCGATGCCGCCCATGTACGGACGCAGCACTTCCGGCACCGTGATCGAACCGTCGGCGTTCTGATAGTTCTCGATCACCGCCACCAACGCGCGCCCCACCGCCAAACCCGAACCGTTCAACGTGTGCACCAACTCCGGCTTGCCTTGCGCATTGCGGAAACGCGCTTGCATACGACGTGCCTGGAAGTTCTCCATGTTGGAGCACGAGGAAATCTCACGGTACGTGTTCTGCGCCGGAATCCACACTTCCATGTCGTACGTCTTCGCCGCGCCGAAACCCATATCGCCCGTGCACAACACGATCGTGCGGAACGGCAGTTCGAGCTTCTTCAGAATCGCTTCGGCGTGACCGACCAACATCTCCAGCGTGTCGTACGACTCTTCCGGACGCACCACATGCACCAACTCGACCTTGTCGAACTGATGCTGGCGAATCATGCCGCGCGTGTCCTTGCCATAGCTGCCCGCCTCCGAGCGGAAGCACGGCGTGTGCGCCACCATATGCATCGGCAGCGCATCGTTGGCCAGCAACTCGTCGCGCACCAGATTCGTCAGCGACACTTCCGCCGTCGGAATCAGATAGAAGTTCTCGATGCGCTCGCCCTCGTCACCGCCGACCTTGCGCGGCACTTTGAACAAGTCGTCTTCGAACTTCGGCAGTTGGCCAGTGCCACGCATCGACGCCGCGTTCACGATGTACGGCACATACGTTTCCGTATAACCATGCTCGCCCGTGTGCGTGTCGAGCATGAACTGCGCGAGCGCACGATGCAGGCGGGCAATGCCACCCTTCATCACGGAAAAACGCGCACCGGCCAGTTTCGCGGCAGCATCGAAGTCGAGGCCCAGCTTGGCGCCCAGATCGACGTGATCGCGCGGCGTGAAGTCGAACTCGCGCGGCGTTCCCCAGCGGCGCACTTCCACGTTCTGCGTTTCGTCGTTGCCCACCGGCACGCTCTCGTGCGGCAAGTTCGGCACGCCCAGCAGCAGGTCCGACAAACGCGTTTGGATTTCTTCCAGACGCACCGACGATGCCTTGAGCGTGTCGGCAATACCGCCGACTTCGGCGATTTCAGCCGAGGCGTCTTCGCCCTTGCCCTTCTTCATGCCGACTTGCTTCGAGAGCGCATTGCGGCGGGCCTGCAACTCCTCGGTTTGCGTCTGAATCTGCTTGCGCTCTGCCTCGAGCGCAGCGAACGCCGCCACGTCCAGCGTGTAGCCGCGCGCCTTGAGCCGCGCCGCAACGCCGTCGAGATCCTTGCGAAGAAGTTGAATGTCGAGCATGGTGGGAAGTCTGTCGTTAGCGACTCACTTCAGTGAGTCATAAAATTCGTTCTGGCCGCACAGGGCGCGCCGATCGCGCCCAATGCAGCATTAAGCGCGTGATTTTACCAAACGCGCAACGCGATTTCGTCATTTACAGCGTCTTGCCCGGCGTATTGGCCCAGTCGCCGCTGTTTTGACCGCCTGAATCACGGCGAAACCACGCCAAACGGGCGCCAAACCAACCTTTGCTTACTCGTCGTCGCTCGTGTCGGGCGGGGGTGATTTTTCGGAAGATGGGTTGGAAGCGACGCCGCCGGAAGCGGAAGATGCGCTGCCGGACGCCTTAGCTGGGGCTGGAGCATCGCTCCCTGCGGCCCCGGCCTTCCGCCCCTTGGCATTCGCGCGACGCCACTCCGCATCCAACGACTTGAGCCAGTTCAGCTTCTCTCCAATCTTGCCTTCCAACCCGCGCGGCACCGGACGATACCACTGCTGGGTTCGCAAATCGTCCGGAAAATAGGTCTCGCCAGCGGCGTAGGCATCCGGCTCATCGTGTGCATACCGGTACTCGTGACCGTAGCCCAGTTCCTTCATCAGCTTGGTCGGCGCATTGCGTAAGTGCACCGGTACCGCGCGCGACTTGTCTTTGCTAACGAAGGCTCGCGCCTGGTTGTAAGCGTTGTAGCCTGCGTTCGACTTGGGGGCAGCAGCCAAATAGAGCACGGCCTGCGCCAGCGCCAATTCGCCTTCCGGCGTGCCGAGACGCTCGTAGGTTTCGGCCGCGTCCAGCGCAATACGCGCCGCGCGCGGATCGGCCAACCCGATGTCTTCCCATGCCATGCGCACAATGCGTCGCGCCATATAGCGCGGATCGGCGCCGCCATCCAACATGCGGCAGAACCAGTACAGCGCACCGTCCGGCGAGCTGCCGCGCACCGATTTGTGCAATGCGCTGATCTGGTCGTAAAACGCATCGCCGCCCTTGTCGAATCGGCGTAGGTTCTCAGCCAGCACGCTCGCGAGCAAGGCATCGTCAATCGTGTCGAGGGCTTGCGACGTTGCCGCCTGCGCCACGATTTCCACATTGTTAAGCAGCTTACGCCCGTCGCCGTCGGCCGAATCGATCAGCCCTTGACGCGCTTCGTCGGTAAACGTGATGCCGCCAAGCTCCTGCGCGGCACGCGTGACCATCTCGCCCAGCTCGTCGTCATTCAAACTCTTGAGCACGTACACGGCGGCACGCGAGAGCAATGCGCCGTTCACTTCGAACGACGGGTTCTCCGTCGTCGCGCCCACGAAAATGAAGAGGCCGGACTCGACGTGCGGCAAGAACGCATCCTGCTGCGCC
Organism: Pandoraea pneumonica; assembly: GCF_902459645.1. Lineage (GTDB taxonomy): Bacteria > Pseudomonadota > Gammaproteobacteria > Burkholderiales > Burkholderiaceae > Pandoraea > Pandoraea pneumonica. The sequence continues at coordinate 78,745 of NZ_CABPSK010000006.1, read as the reverse complement.
TTGTTGAAGCGATGCACCTCGTCGACGAACACGACCGTTTGTCGGCCTTGGCCGCGCTGAATCTGCGCCGCTTCGACCGCGTCGCGAATGTCTTTCACGCCGGAAAGTACCGCCGAGAGCGAGATGAAATACGCCTTGAAGGCGTCGGCCATGAGCCGCGCGAGCGTGGTTTTCCCAACACCGGGCGGGCCCCACAGAATCATCGAATGCGGACGCCCTGCTTCAAACGCCACGCGCAGAGGCTTCCCCTTGCCGAGCAGATGGCGCTGGCCGATCACGTCGTCAATGGTATGGGGGCGCAAGCGCTCGGCGAGGGGCACCGAGGCTGAAAGAGGTGCGTCAGGCATGGTAAGAAGCAGTGCGGCCGGGGATTGCCCGGCCGCAGATCAGATTTCGGATGCCCCATTATGCCAGTCCACCGGCATCGGGGCCGATCTCTGGGGACAGCCGATCCCTTCGATCGCTTATCCCTTGATGACGTCCGCGCCCTTGGGCACGGTGAACTTGAAGTGGTCCGGCGACATCGGCGGGTTCTTCTGCATGTTGGCAAACGTGAGCAGCGTCACATTGCCAAACGCGTCGTAGAGCTCCATCGCGGCGAGATTGCCATCGCGAAAGCCGATGCCCACGCGCTGGAACTGGGTGTCTTGCGCCTTCGGCGTGAGCTCGACCCAATCGATACCGTTCTTCACGCCAGCATCCTTGAGGGTGAAGTTCTTCTCGATATCGTTGCTGCCGAACAGAATCGCCGCCGGACTCGCGCCCAACGACGCGCCAAGCTTACGCTCGGTGACCTGATTCAAATCCTTGTCGTAGATAAAGAGCGTCTCGCCGTCGGCTTGCAGCAGTTGATCGTAAGGTTTGACGTAGCGCCAGATGAAGCGGCCCGGGCGCGAGAACTCGAACGTGCCCGACGACACGTTCGACACCTTCACATTGCCGTCCTGCCCCTGCTTGACCTGCTTTTGCTCGAATTCGCCACGCGCGGTTTTCACCTGCGCCGCGAATGCCTTGAGTTGCGCCGTGCCGCTGGCATACGCCGGAGCGACCAGCGCTGCCAGCGGCACGCCGACCACACCCGCCATCAGCGGCAAGCCGCGCTTGAATCCCAGCATGCTCTTTATTCTCCTTCGCGATTCGGCACCAGAATTTCCCGGTTGCCGTTGCTCGCCATCGCCGACACCACGCCGGACTGTTCCATCTGTTCGAGCAGCCGCGCCGCCCGGTTATAACCGATGCGCAAATGCCGCTGCACCAGCGAGATCGACGCGCGGCGCTGCTTGAGCACTACCGCCACCGCCTGATCGTACAGGGGGTCGGACTCGCCGCCCCCCTCGCCGGTTCCTGCACCGCCGACACCATCGACGCCGCCTTCTTCACCTTCGATCGCGCCGTCGAGCAGGCCTTCGACGTAATTCGCCTCGCCCTGCTCCTTGAGCCGTTCGACCACGCGATGCACTTCATCGTCGGCCACGAACGCGCCGTGCACTCGCAACGGCAAGCCAGTACCCGGGGGCATGTAGAGCATGTCGCCCATGCCGAGCAGCGTTTCCGCACCCTGCTGGTCAAGAATGGTGCGCGAGTCGATCTTCGACGACACCTGGAACGCCACACGCGTCGGCACGTTGGCTTTGATGAGGCCGGTAATCACGTCCACCGACGGGCGTTGCGTGGCCAGAATCAGGTGGATACCCGCCGCGCGTGCCTTCTGCGCAATACGGGCGATCAACTCTTCAACCTTCTTGCCGACCACCATCATCAGGTCGGCCAATTCGTCGATCACCACGACGATGTACGGCAGACGCTGCAACGGCTCCGGTGCCTCCGGCGTCAGCGAGAACGGGTTCGGAATGTGCTCTTCGCGCTTGGCCGCATCATCGATCTTGTTGTTGTAGCCCGCGAGGTTGCGCACGCCAAGCTTGCTCATCAGCTTGTAGCGGCGCTCCATTTCCGAGACCACCCAATTCAGCGCATGGCCCGCCTGGCGCATGTCGGTGACCACCGGGCACAACAGATGCTGAATGCCTTCGTACATGCTCATTTCGAGCATCTTCGGATCGATCAGGATGAGTCGTACCTGCTCGGCCGTGGCCTTGTAGAGCAGCGACAGAATCATCGCGTTGATCCCCACCGACTTGCCCGAGCCGGTCGTACCGGCCACCAGCAAGTGCGGCATTTTGCCCAGATCGGCCACGACCGGCTTGCCGCCGATGTCCTTGCCGAGCGCCAGCGTCAGCAACGACGATGAATCGTTGTAGACCTCGGAGCCGAGAATCTCCGTCAGGCGAACGGTCTGGCGGCGCGGGTTCGGCAGCTCCAGTCCCATGAAATTCTTGCCGGGGATGGTTTCCACCACGCGGATGGACACCAGCGAGAGCGAACGCGCCAGATCCTTCGCCAGACCCACGATCTGGCTGCCCTTCACGCCCGTCGCCGGTTCAATTTCGTAACGCGTAATGACCGGCCCCGGATACGCCGCCACCACGTTCACTTCGACGCCGAAATCCTTGAGCTTCTTCTCGATCAGACGCGACGTGAATTCCAGCGTCTCGCCGGAAACGGTTTCCTGCGCGACAGGCGCGGCATCGAGCAACGCCAGCGGCGGCAGGATGGAATCCGGCAAGTCGGCGAAGAGTGGCGCCTGCTTTTCCTTCTCTACGCGCTCGCTCTTCGGCACCACCTTCACCGGCGGCACGATCTGCACAGGCTCGTGCACGTCGGCACGCACGCGGTTCTGCACCACGGCACCTTCGCGGGCGATGGCGGCTTCTTCGCCAAGGCGGCGGTCCTGACGCGCTTCGCGGCGACGGCGGATCACGGTGCCGGTGTCAAGAATCAGCGCGCCGAGCTTTTCCGCCGCCGACAACCACGAGAAGTGGAACAGCAGCGACAAGCCGAACGCAAAAATCAGCAACAGGGCGAGCGTGCCGCCGGTAAAGCCAAGTGCGTGCTGGAAGAACCCACCGACGGTCTCGCCGATCACGCCGCCCGACGCACGCGGCAGTTGGGCCTTCAAACGATACAAACGCAGGGATTCGATACCGGCGCTGGCCAGCAGCACCATCAGGAAGGAGACGATCTCGACCCAGCCGCCGCTCGCCAGCCGCTCGCGCAGCGGGGGCGCTTCGCGCTTGGTTGCGATACGGCGATAACCGGAAACGACACGGCGGGCGATGAACACGACCAGCCAGTAAGCGGACAAACCCAGCATGAGCAGCAGCATGTCGGCCACCCAAGCGCCGACGCGCCCCGCCCAGTTGGCGATGCGCTCCACGTGCGCCGCATGTGTCCAGCTGGGGTCCAGACGGCTGTAAGAGAACAGTGCCATCAAGAGGAACACCATCAGCGCGACTTGCGCCATCCAGCGGATTTCATGGAAAAGATGCGTCACCCGGTTGGGTAACGACGATCCGGCACCAGCAGAGTAGGAAGATTTCGTCGTCATCAAGCCAGTTGGTTGGGCGGGCAGACGGGCGGCCTGCCGCGCGGCAAGCCTCCATTCTAAACAACTATTACAACGCTTAATGCATGAAAAGGTGACAAGGGGTAACGTCGTGCCCCGCCAGAACGCCCGCCGTGCACCCGCAGCACGCCGCGCCGGAGGCTATCGCGACGATTGTAAGGCTCGATCAACGAAACGACGTCGGCCCTTTATAATGACGGTTTGCGCCGATTCCCGGCCAGTGCCAATCCGCCCTCCCGCCCGCCTCCCAATGGCCGGTGCGGCGCGGCTCGCGGCACCGGGGAGCGGCGCCAGCCCCCAAGCCTATTTACGGTGAGTTCGTCCATGTCCGCTGCCAAGCACGCTAAAGTCCTGATTCTCGGTTCCGGCCCCGCCGGCTACAGCGCCGCCGTCTACGCCGCACGCGCCAACCTCCAGCCCGTGCTCATCACCGGCATCGCCCAAGGCGGTCAACTGATGACGACCACCGACGTCGAGAACTGGCCCGGCGACCCGACCGGCGTGCAAGGCCCGGAACTGATGGCCCGTATGCAGGCGCACGCCGAGCACTTCAACACCGAAATCATCTTCGACCACATTCACACGGTGCACTTGAACGAGCGCCCGCTGCGCCTCGTGGGCGACTCCGGCGAGTACACGGCCGATGCCCTGATCATCGCCACCGGCGCTTCGGCGCAGTACCTCGGCCTGCCGTCCGAAGAAGCGTTCTCGGGCCGCGGCGTGTCGGCTTGCGCCACGTGCGACGGGTTCTTCTACCGCGGCAAGGAAGTGTGCGTGGTCGGCGGCGGTAACACGGCCGTGGAAGAAGCGCTCTACCTGTCGAACATCGCTAGCAAGGTCACGGTGATTCACCGCCGCGACAAGTTCCGCGCCGAGCCGATCTTGATCGACCGCCTGCTGGAAAAGGCCAAGCAAGGCACGGTTGAACTCAAGTACGACAGCGTGCTCGACGAAGTGACCGGCGACGACTCGGGTGTGACCGGCATTCGCATCAAGAACACCAAGTCGGGCGCGCATGAAGATATCGCGCTGCACGGCGTGTTCATCGCCATCGGCCACAAGCCGAACACCGACATCTTCGAAGGTCAGTTGGAGATGAAAAACGGCTACATCGTCACGCACAGCGGCCTGAACGGCAACGCCACGGCAACCAACGTGCCGGGCGTGTTCGCCGCCGGCGACGTGCAGGATCACGTGTATCGTCAGGCCATCACCAGCGCTGGCACGGGCTGCATGGCGGCACTCGACGCCCAGCGTTATCTCGAGAACCTCGATCAGTAATCGCTGACCGACGGTGCCGTCCGGGCTCCCGGGCGGCACCCCCCAGCCTCCGCCTCTCTGCATTTGTGCACGCCATGAGCAAAAAGCCCCCCAAGCTTAGTCTCAACGACCTCGCCGGCCTGCGCGACACGCTCGCCAAGGAAACGGCCGCCCGCGAAGCCGAACGCGTCGAAGCGGCCAAGCGCGCCGCACAGGCCGCACGCGACGCCAACGTGTTTCGCGACAGCATCGGCGACATCGCCCCGCTCAGTAGCAAACGTGCCGTCGAACGCGTCGAACATCCGCGCCAGCCGCCCGCCCCCGTCGCCCGCCAGACGCAGGAAGACGAAGCGGCCGTGCTCTACGAATCGCTCTCCGACGAGTTCGACCCCGAGGCACTGCTCGATACGGACGACCGTCTGTCGTACCGCCGCCCCGGCATCAGCCACGACACGGTGCTCAAGCTCCAGCGCGGCGACTGGGTGGTTCAGGCCCAGGTGGACTTGCACGGCATGCGCCGCGACGAAGCCCGCGAAGCGCTCTCGGCTTTCCTGCACGACGCCGTCAAGCGCGGCCTGCGCTGCGTGCGCGTCATTCATGGCAAGGGGCTCGGATCGATCGGGCGCGAGCCGGTGCTCAAGGACAAAGTGCGCAGTTGGCTTGCGCAGAAGAACGAAGTTCTGGCTTGGGCGCAAGCACAAGGACGCGACGGCGGCGCCGGTGCACTGGTAGTATTGCTACAGCCTTCGCCCGGCAGACCGTCGCGCGCAGGCGACTGACGCAGGCGAGGCGCTAAGTCACATTGCGGTCCTCTCGTCTCGACGTCGGCCCCGACGCTAATCACGACGTTTCACTCAAAGGATTCGCCGATGGTTTTGGAGATGAGCGACCAGCTCCGTACGATTCTGGCCGTTGCCGAGGCCATCGCCGTGATGTCGTGCGCCATCTCCGGTTTCGCCGAAGCCCGTAAGCAGCACCTCGACCCGGTTGGCGCGTTCGTGCTGGCCTTTGCGACGGCCTTCGGCGGCGGCACGCTACGCGACGTGCTGCTCGACCACCGCCCGTTCTACTGGGTGCAGCATCAGTGGTACACCATCATCATTCTCGTGCTCTCGCTCTCGACTTCGGGCGTGCTGCGGCTCGTCTCGCGTGTCGCCACCGAGCGCGTGCTGCTCATCACAGACGCCATCGGGCTCGGGTTCTTTAGTGCGTCGGGAACGTCGTTAGCGCTTCAGACCGGCATGTCGCCGTTCATGTCGGTGATGATGGGCGTGATTACTGGCGTTGGCGGCGGTGTGATGCGCGACATTCTCTGCAACGAAGTGCCGCTGGTGCTGCGCGACACGCGCCCTTACGCCGTGTGCGCCTTCATCGGCGGGTGGATCTACATCGCCCTCACCTACGCCGATCTCGACCCGTTGTACACGCTATCGATCAGCGCGCTGTCGGTCATTTTCGTGCGACTGATTACCGTCGCGTTCGACGTCCGGCTGAAGTCCGAGTAATCGACGGGCCTCGCTCCCGCGCCAAGAAACGCCAAAGGGCGACGCTGCTTTTGCAGCCGTCGCCCTTTGTCATATCTTGCCTTGGTGTTGCCGCAGTCAGGCTGCGGCAATGCCGACCTTACACAGCCTGTTCGCCCTCTTCGCCCGTACGGATGCGGATCACGCGTTCCACGTCGGTCACGAAGATCTTGCCGTCACCGATCTTGCCGGTGCGCGCTGCGCCCAACACGGCGTCGATGACCTGCTCGGCCTGTGCCGCGCCCACAACCACTTCGATCTTGATCTTCGGCAGGAAGTCGACCACGTACTCGGCGCCGCGATACAGCTCGGTGTGGCCTTTCTGGCGGCCGAAACCCTTCACTTCGGTGACGGTCAGGCCGGTCACGCCGACTTCGGCCAGGGCTTCACGCACTTCGTCGAGCTTGAAGGGTTTGATGATGGCAGTAACGCGTTTCATTGTCGCCTCGATATCTTGGTTGGAATGTTCTGGAAAATCGCTGGCCTATTGTACCGGTCCGGCAGCGGCATGCCGATGACAGCAACGTCACGCGTGCGGATCGTCGGGCACCGTCTCCAGATCGGCCAGCCACACCACCGACTCCGAATCGCTCGGCGCGCGCCAGTCGCCACGCGGCGAGAGCGAGCCGCCCGTGCCGACCTTCGGCGCGTTGGGCACGCACGAACGCTTGAACTGGCTGGTACGGAAGAACCGGTCGAGGAAGATGCGAAGGTTGCGCTTGATCGCGACCATGTCATAGGCATGGTGAGCGAGATGCCCCTCGTCCGGCCACCTTCCGGCCGACGCGTCGTGCCATGCGCTCCACGACAGGAACGCCACTTTGCGCGGCGCGTAGCCAAAACGCAGCGTGTAGTACAGGTTGAAGTCCTGCAATTCGTACGGACCGATGAAATGCTCGGTGCGCTGTTCCGGTGCGCCATTGGCCTTGCCCGGCACGAGTTCCGGGCTGATTTCGGTTTCGAGAATGTCGATCAGCACATTGCGACGGCCCGTGGCTTCCTTACCTTCTTTGGCCGCTTTCGCCGGTGCCGTTTGCCCTGCCGAATTACCCAATTGCCCGGTCTCGGCCACCCAGCGCACCAGGTGCATGATGAGCGTCTTCGGCACGCTGGCATTCACGTTGTAGTGCGACATGTGATCGCCTACGCCGTACGTGCACCAGCCCAACGCCAGCTCGCTCAAGTCGCCCGTGCCGATCACAATCGCGCCAAGATGGTTCGCCAGACGGAACAAGTGATTCGTGCGCTCGCCCGCCTGCACATTCTCGAACGTGACGTCGTAGACTTCCTGTCCCTTCGCAAACGGATGGTCGAGGTCCTTCAACATCTGCATGCAGCTCGGGCGGATATCGATCTCGCGCGCCGTGCAGCCCACGGCCTCCATCAACTCGCGCGCCTGACGCAGCGTGCGCTCGCTCGTCGCGAACCCCGGCATCGTATAGGCGAGGATATTCGTACGCGGCAGCCCCAGACGGTCCATGACCTTGGCGCACACCAGCAGCGCGTGGGTCGAATCGAGCCCGCCCGACACGCCGATGACCACCTTCTGAATCTTCGACGACGCGAGACGCTGCATCAGCGCCTGCACCTGAATGTTGTAGACCTCGTGGCAGCGCTCGTCGCGCAGGCGCGGGTCGGCGGGCACATATGGAAAACGTCCGATATTGCGCGCAAGCGGCAACTCGGCATCGCGCGGCATCGTCACATCGACCTTGATCGTGCGAAAGCGCGCGACTTCTTCGGCATGGCGGCGCACCGACACGCCAAACGTGGTCTGGTGCATGCGCTCGCGGGCGAGGCGCTCCAAATCCACGTCTGCATAAATCAAATGCGAATCGCTGGCAAAGCGAGCCGATTCGGCCAGCATGTCGCCGTTCTCATAGATCAGCGCTTGCCCGTCCCATGCGAGATCGGTGGTCGACTCGCCCTGCCCGGCCGACGTGTACAGATACGCGGCGAGACAACGCGCCGACTGCTGACCGACGAGTTGATGGCGATACGCCGACTTGCCGACGACCACATTCGATGCCGACAAATTGACGAGCACCGTCGCACCCGCGAGTGCCGCAAACGACGACGGCGGCACCGGCACCCAAACGTCTTCGCAAATTTCGCAGTGAAAGCGCAGCAGCGGCTGATCGGCGGCTTCGAAAATCAGGTTGCCGAAGGGCACTTCATTGCCCAGCAGCGTGACCGTGTCGACACCGGCGTCATCCGCCGCGTTGAACTGGCGCGCTTCGTAAAACTCGCTGTAATTCGGGAGATAAGTCTTGGGCACCACGCCGTGAACGCGTCCGCGTGCGACGACGACCGCGCAATTGAACAAGCGCTGTTGCACGCGCACCGGCATGCCGACGATGAGGGCCGCGCCCAGTTCCCGGCTCGCGGCAACGATGTCGGCGAGCGCCGCGTTGCACGCGTCGAGCAACGCGCGTTGCTGGAACAAGTCTTCGCAGCTGTAAGCGGGAATCCCGAGTTCGGGGAACGCCACGAGCACCGCACCTTCGGCGTCGGCTTCACGCGCCAGCGCGATGGTCTGTTGCGCGTTGTACGCCGGATCGGCGACGCGGCAGCGCGGCACGCCAACGGCGACGCGTGCGAAATCGTGGTTATAGAGATTGAGAAATCGGTTGGTCATGTCGGCGGCTACCCATGCATCGCTCGTGGGCCGGTGCGAGGGCAGACTGACCAGCAACGCTGTGCAGGCAGGCCCGGCGCGACCGGCGGGCGGTCAGATCGCCAGTATATTACGCGCGCTTGAAAGGCGTGTGAGCCTCCAACTCGCCGATATGCTCGTCCATCGCCGAGGTTTCGGCGTCGAGAAACTCGGCAATCGCATCGGCAAACCGCGCGTCGCCAATCCAGTGCGCCGACCACGTCGGCGTGGGCAGCAAGCCCCGCGACATCTTATGCACGCCCTGTGCACCGCCCTCGAAGCTCTTCAGTCCATGCACGATGCAGTACTCGATGCCCTGCGCATAACAGGTCTCGAAGTGCATCCCGGAGACGAAATCGGTGGTGCCCCAGTAGCGGCCGAACATCGTGTCGCCGGTCACCACATTGAGGGCGCAGGCGAGCGGCGCGTCGTCGCGCATCGCCATGACCAGCAGCAGCGTATCGGGCATCGTGGCATGCACTTGCCCGAAGAATTCGCGCGACAGATACGGCGCGTTCCAATGCTCGCGGTAGGTGTTTTCGTAGCACTGATAGAAGAAGTCGAGCGCCGCGTCATCGATATCGGCGCCGCGCAGCCAGCGATAGGTCACGCCCGCTTCGCTCACGCGCCGGCGGTCTTGTCTCAGCTTCTTGCGCTTTTCCTGATTCATCTGCGCAAGAAAATCGTCGAACGTGGCGAAGTCCCGGTTTTCCCAATGGAATTGCACGCCCTCGCGCAGCATGTAACCCGCTTCGGTGAGCGCCGCCAGATCGTCCTCGTGCGTGAAGAGCACGTGAATCGACGACACGTCCAATTGCTTCGCAAACGCGATCGCGCCACGGGCCAGCGCCACACGGTCGGCGTGTGTACGGGCGAGCAAACGCGGCCCAGTCACGGGCGAGAACGGCACGGCGGAAAGCAGCTTGGGGTAATAGCGCAGCCCGTGGCGCGCAAACGCGTCGGCCCACGCATGATCGAATACGTATTCGCCGCGCGAGTGCGACTTCACGTAGAGCGGCATGGCGCCGACGAGTGTGTCGGCGGCGTGCATGAGCAGATACGCGGGCTGCCAACCGGTGCCTTTGCTGGCGCAGCCGCTGGTATGCATCGCGTGCAAAAACGCGTGTTGCACGAAGGGGTTGGTGCCCGCGAGCGCGTTCCACTGGTCGGCCGGCACGTCTTCAATCGATTGCACTACCCGAATCACTACGTCGCTGCTCACCCGTCACCTCGTTCGTGAAGCCGCCGGCGAAGCATCGCTACGTCGCTGCCGGACTGTGCGTCATTGTCGCCGAACTTGCCGTTGCTTTCAGACAGACAACAAAAAACCCGGCAAAGATGCCGGGTTTCGATGGCGTCATGGCCGCAGCCAAGACGCCGTAAGCGCAAACGCCGCTTACTTCTTGGCGTTGGCCACGCCTTCGACGATTTCCTTGTGGGCGGCTTCGATGCCTTCCCAGCCTTCGATCTTGACCCACTTGCCTTTCTCGAGCGCCTTGTAGTTCTCGAAGAAGTGCTTGATCTGGTCTTTCAGATAGCCCGGCACGTCGTCGATCGACTTCATGTGCGCGGTCATCGGGCAGATCTTGTCGACCGGCACGACCACCAGCTTTGCGTCCACGCCCGACTCGTCGGTCATGTTGAGCATGCCCAGCGCGCGGCAACGCACGACCGAGCCAGCCAGCAGCGGGAACGGCGTCACAACCAACGCGTCGACGGGGTCGCCGTCGCCAGCCAGCGTTTGCGGAATGAAACCGTAGTTGGCCGGGTAACGCATGCCCGTGCCGATGAAGCGGTCGACGACCAGCAGGCCCAGGTCCTTGTCAGCTTCGTACTTCACCGGGTCGCTTTGCGCCGGGATCTCGATGATGACGTTGAAATCGTTGGGGATATCCTTGCCGGCCGGCACGTGGTTGAAGCTCATGATGACGTTCCTGTGTATGAAAGATGGCATACCGCCGTGCGGCGCGCTCCCCCGCTCACCTGCCGGATGCCGCGCCGCCCGAGGGTATTCGGGCGCGGAACATTATAGCGGGTTTGCCCCAAGGGCCGGCAGCCGGGCCACGCACTGCGGCGTGAGCGCGCCAACCTGCGCACAACCCAGCAATTGCATCGTAGTGCGCAACTCGCCCAGCAACAACGCCAGCACCTCGGCCACGCCCGCCCCGCCGCGTGCCGCCACGCCATACAACGGCGCACGCCCGAGCAGTACCCCTTTCGCGCCTAGCGCCACCGCCTTGGCCACATCGGCACCGCGCCGCACGCCGCCATCGACGAAAACGTCCAGCGACGGACCGCGCCCGTTCACCGCATCGACGATTTGCGTGAGCGCTTCAATCGGTGCCAGCGTGTTGCCCAATTGGCGGCCACCGTGGTTCGACACCACGATGCCGTCAGCGCCATGGGCTTGGGCCAGCTTCGCGTCGTCGGCCGTCAGAATGCCTTTGACGAGCACTTCGCCCGGCCAATGACGCCGCACCCACGCCAGATCGTCCCAACCGAGCGACAAGTCCATCTGGCGGCTGAGCATCGCGGCGTGGCGCGCCAGATCGGCCCGCTCGCCCACACTCTTGGCGATGTTGCGCAGTTGCGGCGCGCCATTCGTCATCATCTGCCAGCTCCAGTGGGGATGCCGCATGCAGTCGGCCACCAGCTTGGGCGTGAAGCGCAGCGGCAGTTTGAAGCCGTTGCGCGTGTCGTGATCGCGCTTGCCGTGCACGGGGGTGTCGACGGTCAGCAATAGCGTGCGAAAACCCGCTTCGCGCGCGCGCCGCATCATGCTCTCGGCAATGCTGCGGTCTTGCTGCACATAGAGTTGCAGCCACATCTCGCCCTCGGGCGCCGCCGCACGCACGTCTTCGAGCAGCGAGGTCGATGCCGTCGACAACACAAACGGCAAACCGGCGTCAGCCGCCGCCCGCGCGAGCAGTTCGTCCGCACGCGGCCAGAACAAGCCATTCAACCCTGTGGGACCGACCGCCATCGGCGCAGCAGCCTCACGTCCCCAAAACGATGTGCTACTGGAGACTTGCGACGTATCGGTAAGCACCCGCGGGCAAAAGCCCCATTGCGCGAAGGCATCGCGATTGCGGCGCAGCGCATGACCATCCTCCGCCCCGCCCTCCAGATAGTCGAACGCCAGCTTCGACAACCGCCGCTGCGCGGCACTCCGGTAATCGTCCACGCACGACAACGCGCCCATCGCTCCCCCTATTCTCATGACTTGCGCACAAACAATTGCATTACAATCACAATCATTACAATACGAACACTCACGAACCGCTCATGCCGCGCTTACCCGCCCGGTCGTCCCGTCGCACCGACGACACTGCCGCTTCTTCCGTTGCAACGCCTGCCACGTCCGCCGCCAAACCCGAGCGAGACGCCACGCGCTCGTCGCTGTTCATCGGCTCGACCGAGAAGACATTTCAGGTGCTGCACGCCTTCGACGGCCCGGCGCGTTACATGACGCTCAGCGACATTGCCAAAGCCGCCGATCTGGACCGCAGCGCCACGCAACGCGTGGTGCATACGCTCGAAGCGCTGGGCTACCTCTTCCGTGTGCCCGAGACCCGCACCTACGGCCTGACGACCAAGGTGTTGCAGTTCTCGTACAACTACATTCGCGCGAACGAACTCGTCGACAAGGCGTCGCCGTATCTGCTCGACATCAGCCGCCGTGTGGGCGAGACGACCAACCTGCAAGAGCTCGACGGCCACGAAATCGTGTTCGTCGCGCGCTTCCCCGGTCAGCATCTGGTGAACATCGACATCGTGGTGGGCGCCCGCTTGCCTGCCATGTTCACGGCGTCTGGCATTGCCATCCTCTCCCGTCTGCCGGAACCGCGCGTGCGCGAAATACTCGCCAGCACGTCGCTCGAACCGATGACGCCGTACACGTTGACCGACGAGCGCAAGCTGCTCGACCGCATTGCGCTCACTGCGCGCCGCGGCTACGCCATCGTCGAGAACGAAACTGTGATGGGCGACATCTCCGTCGCCGCCCCGATCACCGATCACGACGGTCACGCGGTCGCGGCCATCAACATCTCGGTGCCGACCTCGCGCTGGTCGCGTGAACGTGTCGAATCCGAACTCGCCCCGCACATTCAAGTGGCCGCAACCTCGATCTCGAAGTCGCGGCTGTCGACGTTCCGGCGCTAACGCGTTCTCGTCACTCGGTCCGTGAGACGCCGAAAGCGTCCACGTCGATCACCCCAGTTGACGGCGCGTGACCTACCGCGACGTCAGCCGGTGCAGTGAATCAACGCCCTTCGAAAATCGCGAGTTGCTTCGTCAGTTCCGTGCGCAACTCGGCCGACAAGGCCGGTGCGGCGGACACGAGCGGTGCGAGCATCGCAGGCGCGTCGACACCGATCAGATCCATCACCGACTTCATCGGCCCCGGGTTCGTCTCGGCAAATGCGAGATTCATCAGCGGAATCAGCGAACGATGCAGCGCCAGTGCCTCGGCCGTCTTGCCTTCGGACGCCAGCGCGAAGATGCGTTGCCATGCCGTCGGCAATAGCGAGGCCGTCACGACGATGCCGCCGCGCGCGCCCGCCGCCACATGCAGCGGGAACAGCGTGTCTTCGCCGCTCAACACAGCAAACGACTCGTCCACACCGGCCACCGTGCGCAGGAAGTGCCACATGTCGGTGTTGCACGCCTTCATACCGATGATGTTCTCGTGACGCGAGAGCTCATGCAGCACTTCGGGGGCGATGGCGATACGGGTGCGATACGGAATCTCGTAGATCAGAATCGGCACCGGCGATTCGTCGGCATAGCGCAGGAAGTAGTCGCGAATACCGGCTTGCGTCGGGTTGGTGTAGTACGGCGTGAGCACGAGCAGGCCGTCGGCACCCGCAGCGGCGAAGTCGCGACCAGCGGCAATCGCGTCGTGATAGCCGGGATCGAGCACCCCTGCAATCACCGGCACGTCGCGGCCTTCGACTTCCTGCGCCGTGAGTTCGGCCATGCGCACACGCTCAGCGCGCGAGAGCGCACCGTACTCGCCGGTACCACCCAGCGGCACGACGCCGTCGATGCCCTGCCCCAGCAGGTAGCGCAGCAACGCGCGCGCAGCGTCCATGTGAATCGTGTCGTCGGCATGCACCGGCGTGGGAATGGCCGGCAAGATGCCTTTGAGTTGTGCAGAGCGAAGCATGAGTTTTACGTCCATCAAGCGTGAATCGGATCAATCGGTGCAATCTGTCAGGTATCGGCTAGGCGTCGGTCACGACGCCTCGTCAACCCATCAGGCGGCCTCGGCCGGTGCCGTCGTCAGACTGCGACGGCGCAACCGTTCGGCCACCCAGATCAGTGCGGCAATGAAAAGGAACAGACAGGTCGAGACGGCGGCAATCACCGGCGAAATCTGCATCGTGATTTCGTCCCAGAACTGCTTGGGCAAGGTGGTCGACAAACCGCCCGAGCTAAACAGGGCAATCGTGAGCTCGTCGAACGACGTGGCGAACGCGAACAGGAACGAAGACAGCAAGCCCGCCCCCAGAATCGGGAACGTCACACGGCGCAGCGTCGCCCAAGGGCGTGCGCCCAAGCTGTACGCGGCCAGATCGAGACGAGTGTCGTAGTTACGCAGCACGGCCATCATCGTGATGACGACATACGGCACGGCCACGACGGTGTGTGCGATGGTCAAGCCGATGCTCGATCCCACCAGCCCTATCTTGGCAAAGAAGTAGAAAACGCCCACCGCCAGAATCATGCGCGGCACGACGATCGGCGCCAGCACGAATGCCAACATGCCCGCCTTGCCTCGCATGCCGCCGCGCACCAGCAGGAACGCCGCAGGCGTGCCGATCAGCATCGACAGCAACCCAGCGCCGATACCGACCAGCATCGAGCGCGTGATCGCCTGCATCCACAGCGGCGATTCCCAGATCATCTGGTACCACTGCAACGAGAAGCCCTTGGGCGGCCACGACAAACCCGACGCCGAATCGAACGAGATCGGAATCATCAGCATGGCCGGTGCGGCCAAGAACACGATCAGCAGGAACACCACGCCACGCAATGCCAGTCCATCGCCTTGCGCACGACGGCTGCGCGGCAACGCACGCAAGACCAGATCGGTCACATTGCCGAGCGCTGCCAACACGGTCTCGCCCAGCACGCGCGTCCAGCCGCCACGGCGCTTGCCCTGCTTCGCGTCGCCCGCAC
This sequence comes from Pandoraea pneumonica, assembly GCF_902459645.1. Lineage (GTDB taxonomy): Bacteria > Pseudomonadota > Gammaproteobacteria > Burkholderiales > Burkholderiaceae > Pandoraea > Pandoraea pneumonica. The sequence goes on along the minus strand of NZ_CABPSK010000006.1, from coordinate 63,657 downwards.
CGCCAGCCATCGTCGAGAGCCCCACCATGCGGTCGTAGATGAAGAACACCACGAGCACCACGGCCAACAGCAAGACCGAAATCGCCCCTGCAAAGCCCCAGTTGAGTGCCTGCATCACCTGATCGATGATGAGCTGCGTAATCATCGTCTCGTGACGCCCGCCCAGCAGCGTCGGCGTAATGAAGAAGCCGATCGACGTGACGAACACCATCAGCGCACCGGCCGCCACGCCGGGCAGCGACAACGGGAAATACACGCGCCAGAACACCGTGCCCGGACGCGCACCCAGCGTCGAGGCGGCACTCGGCAGACGGCGGTCGATGTTCTCCATCACGGAGAGCATAGTGAGCACGGCCAGCGGCATAAGCGCATGCACCATGCCGACGATCACGGCGGGGAAGTTGTAGAGCAGCGAGAGCGGCGCGTCGATGATGCCCAGATCCATCAGCGTGCGATTGACCACGCCGTTACGGCCGAGCAGCACCACCCACGCGAACGTGCGCACGAGAAAACTCGTCCAGAACGACAGCAGCACCCAGAACAGCAGCCGCTGCTTGCGCGCACCGGTCAGCGTCGAGAGCCGGTAGGCAATCGGGTAGCCGGTAAGCACCGCGAAGAAGGTGGTGTAGAGCGACACCTTCAGCGTGATGAGCAGCACCTCGATATACACCGACGAGGCGAACAGACGCTGATATTCGGCGAGCGTGAAGCCCGCTTCGCCGCGAATGCTCAAGAGCAGCAACTGGCCGACCGGATACACCAGCATCACCATCAGCAAGATGACGATCGGCGCGGCCATGAGCACCGGGCGCAACCGGGCACGCCAGCGCGGGCGGCGTGGCGTGGGCTGCGCGGGGCTCGATGAAGGAACGGAAGGACGGACCACGGCGGAAGCACTCATGACTTACCCCGCAATGGCCACGGCATCGTCGGCACGCCACGCGAGGCCGAGCGTCTGCCCGATCTCGAAGCGGTTGCCGCGGCGATGCGTCGGGAAGGCCGCGATCAGCGATTTGCTCGCGTCCGTGCCCGTCGCCTGCGATTGCAGGTACAGCTTGGTCATGCCGCCCGTGACCATGATGTCGGTCAGCTTCGCCGAGATCGTCGCCACGCCGTCGGCGCTCGCAGCACCGTCGTGCACGTGCAGGTTCTGCGGACGCAACATCAGCTTCACGGGCTTGCCGCGCTCGACTTGCGGGTCGTAGACCATCGCCGCGCCACCTTCGACACCGGCCATCGCCACGCGCACCTGATCGCCGCTGCGATCGAGCACGGTTGCATCGAGCAAGTTCGATTCGCCGAGGAAGTCGGCCACGAACACACTCTTCGGACGGAAGTACAAATCGTCGGGCGTGCCCAATTGCGCGATCTCGCCCGCATTCATCAGGCAGATGCGATCGGACATCGTCATCGCCTCTTCCTGATCGTGGGTCACGTACACGATGGTCGTGCCCAACTCGCGGTGAATGCGCTTGATTTCGAGCTGCATGTGATCGCGCAGCTTCTTGTCGAGCGCCCCCAGCGGCTCGTCCATCAGAATGATCGACGGCCGGTAGACCATGCAGCGCGCAAGCGCAATACGTTGCTGCTGACCGCCCGAGAGCTCGCGCGGATAGCGCTCGGCCACGTGCGGCAAGTGCACCATCTCCAGCGCCTGCATCACCTTCTGGCGCATGGTCGCGGCATCGGTGCGACGCATCTGCAACGGGAACGCGATGTTCTCCGCCACAGTCATGTGCGGAAACAGCGCGTAGTTTTGAAACACCATGCCGATGTCGCGCTCGTACGGCGCACCGTACGTGACATCGGCCCCGTTGATGCGGATAGCGCCCGCATCGGGCTGCGACAGACCCGCGATCAGCGAGAGCAGCGTGGTCTTGCCCGAGCCGCTAGGCCCGAGCAAGGTCAGAAATTCGCCCTGAGCGACGTCGAGATCGGTCGGCGCGAGCGCGACGAAATCGCCGTAGCGCTTGCAAAGGCCCGAGACTTGGAGATTGGCAACGGTCATAAGATCAGCACCCGTAAAAACGTGAAACGGAACCGCAGGTGAGGATCAGGTCAGGATCCAGCGATTGAAACGCTCAAGCGCGGCGCTCTGGTTCTGTTGCCAGAACTTCGCGTCGATATGCACACCGCTCTTCATGTTCTCGGGGAACGTCGGGCAGTTCTTGGCGACTTCGGGTTTGACGTAATTGAACGCCTCGGGCTGCGTCATCCCGGCCGGGAAATACTTGACCAGTTCGGCCTGGCGCTTCGGGTCGCTCGCAAACTTGATGAACTCGCGACAAGCCGCTGCATTGGGCGTGCCCTTGAGAATCGACCAGTTATCGCAGCCCCAGATGTTCTGATTCCACACGATCTGCACGGGCACGCCGTTGGCTTGTGCCGACTGCGCACGCGACGCCCACGTGGCCACCATGTCGACTTCGCCCGAACCGAGCATCTGCTCGACTTGTGCGCCGGTCGTCCACCACACGTCTACATGCTTGGCGATCTTGTCCAAGCTCTTGAACGCGCGGTCGAAGTCGGCCGGATACACCGAACCTGCGGCAACGCCGTCGGCGAGCAGCGCTTCTTCAATGGTGTCGAACGGATACTTGCGAATCGAGCGGCGGCCCGGGAAATCCTTCACGTTCCACAGATCGGCCCACGAGGTCGGTGCCTTGCGGCCCTTGAACGCATCGGTGCGATAAGCGAGCACCGTCGAATACACGTTGGTGCCCACGCCGAACGGCGACATGTACTGCGGCGGGATCTTGGCGATGACCGGGTCCGATTCGAGACCGTGACGCTCCAGATACTCTTTGCCGCCCGAGGTCAGCAGCAAGATGGCGGGCTGGCTGATCTTCGCCATATCCCACGTGTAGCTGCCCGCATCGACCATGCTCTTGATCTGCGCGGTCGGCTCGGCGTTGGCTTGCACGCCCACCACTTGAATGCCGGTCTTCTCGAAGAACGGCTTGTAGTACACGGCGTCGTACGCCTTGGTATAGATACCGCCGTCGTCGCGCACCACGATGCGCTTGGTGGCGGCGCGCGACGGCGTCCACACGAACGGGAACGCCACGGCGGCGGCGCCCACCATGGCCGTTTTCATGGCCGTGCGGCGGCTCGGTTGCGCGAGCGCGTCTTTGCTGTGGTTGTCGGCGAGATCGCTGGGGAGTGCGGAGGTCTTGCGTTTCATCATGGTCTCCGGTCTGGGAGGGTTGGGCGCGGCGACGTTCGGTGCAGTCGGTACGGTCAGGAACTTAGGCACCGGCCGCCGCGCGCGCAGTTATGGCAACACAAAAGCAGAACTTGCGATAAAGCAGAAACGAGGGTTTTGAGGAAATCGGGAAATCAGGGAATCAGGCGGCCCGGGTTGAGCAATTGCTGCGGATCGAGCGCCGCCTTCACGGTGCGCATGAGCGTGAGTTCCGCCGACGACTTGTAGCGCGCCATCAGCGGCAACCCCGTCTGGCCTACGCCATGCTCGGCACTGAACGTGCCCGACAGGCGCGCGGCCACGTCGTTCACGCAGGCACGCATGGCCTCGCCCATGGCGGCGGAATCGCTCAGCGCTTCCCATGCGTCGAACGAGAACATCGGGATGAAGTGCACGTTACCGTCGCCCATGTGGCCGACAATCGCGATGTCGAGCCCCGGCACGATGTCGTGCACGGCGCGCGAGGCCGCTGCAATGAATTCGGGCACGCTCGAGACCGGCACGGCGCAGTCGGTGGTGAGGCCCACGGCCGCCTTCTTGTTCGCTTCGCTCACGCTGTGGCGCACTTCCCACAGGTCGGCGCGTTGCGTTTCGTTCGCGGCAATCACCGCGTCTTCGACGAGCCCTTGTTCGATCGCCACGCCAAGGGTTTCGGTCAGCACGGCTTCGAGCGCGTCGGCGTCGCGCGTGTCGCCCAACTCCACCAGCACATGCCACGCGTGCTCGCCCGCGAGCGGGTTGCGGCGGTTGGGCACGTTGGCGAGCACCAGATCCAACTGGTGACGATTCATGATTTCGAAGGCCGACAGGCGCGAGCCGCAAGCACTCTGGAACATGCCCAGAATTTGCAGGGCGGCGGCCGGGTCGCGCGGCGCGAACCACGCGAGCGAATGATGCGTCGGCAGCGGATGCAGCTTGAGCGCCGCCGCCGTGATGATGCCCAGCGTGCCTTCGGCACCGATGAACAGATGCTTGAGATCGATGCCGGTATTGTCTTTGCGCAGCGCGCGCAGGCCGTCCCAGACGGTGCCGTCGGCAAGCACGACTTCGAGGCCGAGCACGTTTTCACGGGTGTTGCCGTAGCGCAGCACGCTCGTGCCGCCCGCATTGGTCGAGAGCGTGCCGCCGATCTGGCACGACCCTTCCGCACCGAGACTGACCGGATACAGACGGCCCACATCGGCGGCCGTGTCTTGCACGGTTTTCAGAATGCACCCGGCTTCGACGACCATCGAGCCATTGGCCGCATCGACTTGGCGGATGTGACGCATGCGCGCCAGATTCACGATGACCGGTGCACGGCCGTCGTTCGACGGCACCGAGCCGCCACACAGGCTGGTATTGCCGCCCTGCGGCAGGATCGGGACGCCGGCGGCACCGCACAGCTTCACAACGGCGCTCACTTGCTCCGTCGACGAGGGCAACACGACGCACAGCGCTTCGCCGTGATACCGGCCACGCCAGTCTTCGGTGTAGCCGTCGGTGTCTGTCGCGCCGGTGAGCACGGCGGTCGTGCCCAGCGTGGCCTGCAACTGTCCAATCAGCGATTCATGCGTTACAGCGTCGTTCATTGCCCACCTGCTCCTGAATGACGGAGATAGCCCGTCTGGCGATCCGATGTGATCAAGGATAGGCGAGAAAAAATTGCAATAAAATCTCTTTAATTGCATTGCAATCGATTTAGGTGTTTATGCGGATGTGACTCATACGACGGTCAACGCTCTCGTGAGTTAAGTGATAATGGTCGACGTCATCCGGAATCCTCCGGAATCGTCCGATCGTCCAACCCGACGCGAGGTGCGCTCGACATGCCTGAAGCCACACACTTCATCGGCAACCAATGGGTCGCTCCGGCTAAAAGCCCTGCGATTCCCGTGGTGGATCCGTCCGATGGTCAGCCGTTCACCCATATCGCCCGAGGCGATGCCGAAGATATCGACCGCGCCGTGAAAGCCGCCCGCGCGGCGTTCGATGGCGAATGGGGGCGCTTCTCCGCCGCCGAGCGGGGCCGCGTGCTCTACGCAGTAGCCAACACCCTCGCCAAACACCACGAAGCGCTCGCGCAGCTCGAAGCGCGCGATACCGGCAAGCCGCTCAAGCAAGCGCGCGCCGACGCTGCCGCGATCGTGCGCTACTTCGAGTTCTATGCGGGGGCCGCCGACAAGCTGCATGGCGAGACCATCCCGTATCAGCAAGGCTTCACCGTGTTCACCGTGCGCGAGCCGCATGGCGTGACCGGCCACATCATTCCGTGGAATTACCCGCTGCAAATCTTTGGGCGCAGCGTTGCCGCAGCACTCGCGACTGGCAACGCGTGCGTGGTGAAACCCGCCGAAGACGCCTGCCTGTCGCTGCTTCGCGTGGCCGAACTCGCGGCCGATGCGGGGCTGCCGCCGGGTGCGCTCAATCTGGTGACCGGTTACGGGGCCGAAGCGGGTGCAGCGCTCGCCAAGCACCCGGGCATCGATCACATCTCGTTCACCGGGTCACCCGTCACCGGCACGCTGATCTCGCAGATGGCGGCCGAGAATCACACGCCCGTCACGCTGGAGTTAGGCGGCAAGTCGCCGCAGATCGTGTTTGCCGATGCCGACATGGAGGCCGTGTTGCCCGTCGTCGTGAACGCCATCGTGCAGAACGCAGGGCAGACATGTTCCGCAGGCAGCCGCCTGCTCGTCGAGCGCGAGGCTTATGAGCCTTTGCTTGCGCATCTGGCCGAAGCGTTTGCAAAGCTGCGCGTCGGACGCGCCAGCGACGATCTCGATCTCGGGCCGCTCATCAACGCCCGCCAGCAACAGCGCGTGTGGGACTTTCTGTCGGAAGCGCAGCACGACGGCATTGCGTTGATGTCGCAAGGCGAAGTCGTCGGCAGCGCGCCGGAAAGCGGCTTCTACCAAGCGCCGACGCTGCTGCGCGATGTGCCCGCCGACCACCGGCTGGCCCGTGAAGAAGTGTTCGGCCCAGTGCTTGCTGCGATGCCCTTCGACGACGAGGCGCACGCCGTGCGTCTGGCTAACGGCACGCTGTACGGGCTTGCCGCGGGCGTTTGGACACGCGACGGCGGGCGTCAGATGCGACTCGCGCGCTCGATTCGTGCCGGGCAAGTGTTCATCAACAACTACGGCGCAGGCGGTGGCGTGGAGTTGCCCTTCGGCGGCATGAAGCACTCCGGCCACGGACGCGAAAAAGGTTTCGAAGCGTTGTACGGTTTCACCACGCTAAAGACCGTTGCCATCAGGCACGGCTAAATCACACGAATTCACGTCGGACAGCAAGCACTCACGGGGGAGACAACCCATGCGTTTGCAAGACAAAGTGGCCATCGTTACCGGGGCAGGCTCGGGCTTCGGTGAAGGCATCGCCAAAACGTTTGCGCGCGAAGGCGCGGCGGTCATCGTCAACGATCTGAACCGCGAGGCCGGTGAGCGGGTGGCGAACGACATCTCGGAGGCGGGTGGGCGTGCGGCGTTCGTGTATGGCGATGTGTCGCGCGAAGGCGATCACGTCACCCTGCTCGATGAAGCCGTCACGCGCTTCGGTCATCTCGACATCGTGGTGAATAACGCGGGCACCACGCATCGCAACAAGCCGCTGCTGGAAGTGACCGAAGCCGAGTTCGATCGCGTGTATGCGGTCAACGTGAAAAGCATCTTCTGGAGCGCGCGGGCGATGGTGCCCTACTTCCTGCAACGCGGCGGCGGCGTGATGATCAACATCGCGTCCACCGCAGGCGTGCGCCCGCGCCCGGGGCTGGTTTGGTACAACGGCAGCAAAGGCGCTGTCATCACCGCCAGCAAGGCCATGGCCGCCGAGTTCGGGCCGAAAAACATTCGCGTGAACTGCGTGAATCCGGTCATTGGCGACACGGGCCTGACCGCCGACTTCATGGGCGTGCCCAATACGCCCGAGAATCGCGCCAAATTCCTCGCGGGCATTCCGCTCGGGCGCTTCTCCACCCCGCAAGACATTGCCAACGCCTGCCTCTATCTGGCCAGCGACGACGCCGCGTTCATCACCGGCGTTTGCCTCGAAGTGGATGGCGGGCGCTGCATCTGACATCCGGCATCACGCACCATTTCTGCTTTAGCTTTTTGCAGTTGCAGTGGGTTGCACCGTAGCACCGTAGTTGTCACACACCAAAACGACAGACAACAAACGTCAATGCAGGAGGAGATCCGTATGAACAGTATTCCGACGCCCCCCACGCCGGTAGCCGACACGCTACCGGCAGGCTTCGAAGAAGCGACCTATCGCAAGGTAGGCTGGCGGCTGATTCCGTTTTTGCTGTTGTGCTACGTGGTCGCGTATCTCGACCGCGTGAATGTCGGCTTCGCCAAGTTGCAGATGGTCGGCGACCTGCAATTCTCCGAAACGGTGTTCGGCCTTGGCGCCGGCATCTTCTTCATCGGTTATTTCATTTTCGAAGTGCCGAGCAACGTGATTCTGCATCGCGTGGGCGCACGCGTGTGGATCGCACGCATCATGATTTCGTGGGGCATCATCTCGGGCGCGACGATGTTCGTCACCACGCCCTCGATGTTCTACGTCATGCGCTTCCTGCTGGGCGTGGCCGAGGCGGGCTTCTTCCCCGGCATCATTCTGTACATCACCTACTGGTATCCGGCCTCACGGCGCGGGCGCATGACGGCCTGGTTCATGACAGCCGTCGCCCTCTCGGGGCTGATCGGCGGGCCGATCTCCGGCTGGATTCTCAAGGACATGACCGGTGTCTCCGGCCTCGCCGGCTGGCAGTGGATGTTCCTGCTCGAAGCGATTCCGTCGGTCATCATCGGCATCGTGGTGCTGTTCGTGCTCGATGACCGCATTCGCGACGCGAAGTGGTTGAGCGAAGCGGAAAAGTCGATGCTCGAGCGCAATATCGCGAGCGACGTGCTCACGAAGGAAGACCTGCCGCTGCGTCAGGTGTTTTCCAGCCCGCGCGTGTGGATGATGAGCCTCATCTACTTCTCGTTCGTGATCGGCCTCTACGGCGTGGGCTTCTGGCTGCCGACGATCATCAAGGGCACCGGCGTGACCGATCCGCTGCAAATCGGCTTACTGACCGCCATTCCGTACTTCTTCGCAGTGATTGCGATGGTGCTCGTGGGACGGCGCTCCGACGTGCGCGGCGAGCGGCGCTGGCACATCGCCATCCCGGCGTTCATCGGTGCGGTCGGGCTGTTCCTGTCGACGACCTGGAGCCACAACACGCAAATGGCGATGGTGGCGCTCACATTCGGCACGATGGGCATCATGATCGTGCTGCCGCTGTTCTGGAGCTTGCCGACGGCGTTCCTCGGCGGCACGGCGGCGGCGGCAGGCATCGCGATGATCAACTCGCTGGGCAATCTCGCGGGCTTCGTGGGGCCGTACCTGATCGGTTTCCTCAAAGACACCACGCAAAGCACCAACAGCGGCATGTTCCTGCTCACCGCGTTCATGATTCTCGGCGGGCTGCTCACGCTTGCCGTGCCGGCGCGGTTAGTGAATAAGTAAACGACCGGCGTTGTAGTCGAGTCCCCGCCTTGGGAGTAACATGCATCAGGCCATCCGCTCCGGGATGGCCTGTTTTTTTCCCCGAAACCGCATGCCCGCCAACGACTCACAGACGACGCCGGCCGGCGTCTCGCTCACCCCCGCCGAGGTCAAGTCGATCCTCTCCGGCCTGCTGCTCATCATGTTTCTCGGCTCGCTCGACCAGACCATCGTCGCGCCGGCGCTGCCGACGATTGCCCGCGATCTGGGCAGCTTCGACGCCGTGTCGTGGGTGGTGACCGCGTACCTGCTCTCGTCGACCGCCATCACGCCGATCGTTGGCAAGCTCTCCGATCTGTTCGGACGCCGCGGCATCATCGCGCTGAGCGTGGCAGTGTTTCTCGTCGGCTCGATCCTCTGTGCCCTCGCGCCGACGATGCTCACGCTCATCATTGCGCGCGGCGTGCAAGGGCTGGGCGGCGGCGGGCTGATCGCGCTGTCCAATACCGTAATTGCCGACATCGTGTCGCCTCGCGAACGCGGGCGTTATCAGGGCTATATCTCCGGCATGTTCGCCGTCTCGGGCGTGGCGGGGCCGGTGACAGGCGGCGTGTTCGCGCAATACCTGAACTGGACGCTCATCTTCTGGATCAACATTCCGCTCGGCCTACTCGCCATCTACCTGAGCGACCGCGCCCTGCGCCGCCTGCCGCGCCGCGTGGGGAAGCCCAGCATCGACTATCTGGGCTCGCTACTGTTGATCGTGGCCACCGTGGCGTTGCTGCTGGCGCTCACGTGGGGCGGTCATCGCTATGCGTGGGTATCGAAAGAGATCGTTGGGTTGATCGTCGTCACAGTGGTGGTCGGTGCCGTGTTTTTGCGACATCAGCGCAGTACCGCGGAGCCGCTGCTGCCGCTCGCTTTGCTGGCGAATCCGGTGTTCCGTGTCACGTCGACGATGGCCGTGCTCGTGATGATGGTGAACATCAGCATCGGTATCTACGTGCCGCTTTATCTGCAATTGCAACGCGGTCAGTCGGCGAGCAGTTCGGGATTGATGCTGATTCTGCCGCTGCTCGGCATCGTGGTCGGCGCGTTGTCGTCGGGGCATTACATGCGGGCAACCGGGCATTACAAGCGTCCGCCGCAGATCGGCTTGCCTGCGGCGCTGCTTGGACTTGCGGTGATCGCGGTGGGTGTCGAATCGCTGCCGCTCGTGGTCATCGGCGCGTGTCTCGGGCTGGTGGGTATCGGCTTCGGTTCGGCCATGCCGGTGATGACGGTCGCGACGCAAAACGCGGTGGCACCTCGCGATATCGGTATCGCGACGGCTGCGCACGCGTTCTTCCGAGCACTGGGCGGCATGATCGGCGTGGCGCTGTTCGGGGCGATTATCGTGGGGTTGCTGGTGATGGGGGGCGACGGTTCTGCGCCGCACGAACTCACCGATTTCCTGCGTCCCGGTGGCGCACCGGCCGGTATGGAAGACCATCTGCGCCTCGCGTTCGGTGCGTTCTTCGGCGGCAGCGCTTTCGTGGCTGCGCTCGCCATCGTCGCGTTGAGCCGCTTGCCGGAAATTCCGTTGCGGCAAAGCTCCGCCAACGAAGCGGTAGCGGCGATCGATTGAGGGGAAGGCGGGCTTCGTGCAGGCGTCTCTAATGAGCACTGCATGAAAGCAACGAAGGGGCGGCACGCGGGATATTCGACGCATGCCCCCTCGTTAAGGAGTCTGCCTTGCTCCCGATCAACGCTCACCGTGTCGACACGCCTCGCCTTCGCGCCGAGTCGACATTCGCTGGTTCGTCATCGCAAGACGCCGATAGCACGCCAGCGGACAACTTCCCCATGGACACGCATGATGCCTCGGCCGGTGACGGCGGCAGTCATGTCGAAGCCAACCGTGTGGACGCGGAACTCACACGCAACACGGCGCTATCCCGAATCGCACCAATCAGTGGCGTCGACCCGAATCCGCAGGCGCGCACGGGCAGCATAGCGGGCGCGCCGGATGAAGCGCTCGATGCTGCGCTGCAAGCGGGCGCTCAAGACGCCAACTGCCTGCAATTCCACGCGTTACGAGAGAGCATCAGGCAGCTTCCGCTGGCCGACGCGCAACGGCTGTTCGGACGGCTCGCCGGGAGACTGGCGGCGTATCCGCTGTCGCTCCATCACTGGGGGCCAGCGTTCGAGCGGCTGGCGCTTCTGGGCTTCGATCTGCGCAATCGGCTAACCGACGCCATTCTGGCGCTCCTCGCCGCCCCGCATAGCGACCAACACGGACATGCGTTCTTCCTGGCGACCGAGTCGGTCGAAGCGACGATGGATGCCACGTTTTTGGGACGCGTCGGTGCCATGGAATGCGATACGCCATCGCCAGCCTTGGCACTGTCGTGGACAAGCACGCTAGAGAGCTTGCGGCGTACCAGTGAGTATTGCGAACCGTGGCGTTTGACGTGTCTCGCGCGGGCCATTCCAACGCTTCCGGAAGCGCACCGATCGACTGCCGCGTTGGCGACGCTCACGGCCGTGCTAGCGGCCGAGAGCAGCGAAATCACCGAAGGCTGGAGCGATCTGACATCGGTGCTCATCAACGCAACACCCGAGCGGGAACGCGCACACGTCGCGCGTGAGTTGCTTCGATCGGTCGTCACATCGCGGCCCTCTGAAGCCATGGATGTCCTCAGAACGCTGGCAACGGCGATTCGGCAATTCCCCGACGACCATGCAGGCGCGATTGTCGCGACACTCACCAATCTCGCCGCGATGCGGCTCGAATACGAGCAACTCCAGATCTTCACGAAAGCGCAATCGCTTGACGGTTTGCAAGCCGTGCGCGACGCCACCGAACTCGACCACGAGCGGCAATACCCTCGCCCAGATTTCGACGCGCTGCTCAGCGATACGCTGGAGGCGCTTGCCGAGAGCGTCTACGGGGCGTAGGCGAACCGTTTGCCCAAAGGGCATTGACGACATCGGCGCCTGTCGCGGCGTGCGTGGTCGGCGGTTGGGAAACGAAAACGCAGGTGTTCACCGCGTGGCACTTTGGCGCCCCACTTTCATGACATGGAGATCGATTTGTTCCCTATCGGCACTTCCGGCCCCTCGACGCCACCGCAAATGCGCTCGATTTTCGACGGTGAACCGCCTGCGAAACGCGCCTGTATCGATGCCCCTTTCGCCTTCGATTTTGCGGGCACGTCGTCATCGAATATCTGCGTCATCACGCCCCTTGTCGCTGCCAATCCACCTCCCCAACCAGCGCCACCCGTTACGCCAGCGCCCGAGTTTGACGTCGACGCGGCCTTGCCCGAAGCCTTCGATACCAGCACGTTATCCAAGATCGGCACCGACCCCAGAAGCTTGACCGCGCTCGCGACGGTTGCCCATTTGGCGATAGCCCCCATCCCGGAAGCCAAGCGGCTCTACGAGCGTCTGCTCGATGCGCTCGAAGCGATGCCGAACTTCGACAACTGGGATCTGGCATTCGGCAACCTGTTGGCCGTGCGCTCAACGTTAGTGAATCGAACGGCCGATGCGATGATGGCCCTTCTCGTCGATGCGCCGGGCAAACAACGCATCAAGGAAATCACGACGCTGGCGCTTGCGGCGAGCAACGCGCGATTCGACACCGTTCTGCAAAGCCGACTCGACGCCATTGCCGAGTTGCCCCCGGCGAAGCGACTCGCGGCGTGGCGCGACACGCTCGCCAGTTGTCAGCGCAGCGATGCGTATTACGACACTTCGCGGGCCAACCGGCTGGCGAAGTGCATTGACCATTTGCCCGAGGGGGAGCAGCGCGGTGCGATATCGACGCTCCTCACCAATGACGGTCGTGCGATTAGCGGCACCGACTGGGAACCGTTAGTGCACACGTGCACCATGCAAGCCCATCGGTTAGCCCTTGCGAATTCGCAGGCGTCGGCGCAACCCGCGCCTGCGGGCGTGCAGCGCGCTCCGGTTACGCCAGCTACGGTGCAGTTGGAAGTCTTGAAAGCGGCGATCGATGCATCAACGAAAGCGGGAGATCCTGCCATCAAAGACACGATTGGCGAGGTCATGCGCCATCTCGATCGATGCCCGCCGGAAACTGCCCAAACGTTGCTGACCATCGCCGTGCAAATCACGAACGCGCAAGATGAATACGAGCATCTGGGGTTCAGTGACCTGGAGGCAATCTCCGTCTTACGCAATCTGCGTGACGCCAGTGGTAACGACAAGCGAACGTACCCACGCCCCGATTTCGAGCGATTGATTCGGGAGCAATGCGATTACGCAGCGGAATGACCTGTGATGGAAGGCGTGCGGGTGTCGTGAAGTGAGCGGTTTGTGGCGCCAGCCGTGTGAGGCTGGCGCCATTCGTACGCCTTAGGCCGTGGCGCACGCCCGGTAATGACGGTTGGCCTGCTCCATCTGGCCAAGCCCTTCGAAGAGTTGCGCGAGCGCGAGATGCACACGCTGTTGCAGATGACGGTCGTCGGTATGACGCAGTGCGCCTTCGAGGAACGTCTGCGCCTTGCCCCACAGTCGCTGATGCTGACACAGCTTGCCCAGCGCGTAGAGCAGATCGGGATCGTTCGGGTGGCGTTGCTGCCACGCTTCCGCCTTCTGAATCAGCGGCAGCGCATCGCCGCCCGCACAGTCGGCGTAACGGCGCAGCAGCCTGGCATCCCAATGCTCGGCGAGCGCCGCCTCGACGATGTCGCGCGCTTCACGCGGACGATCGAGGGCAATCAGCAACTCAGCGGCCACATCGGCAATGCGCGAAGACGTGCGGGCATCGGCTGGCAACTCGTGCCAGCACTTGAGCAACGCGTCGGCATCGTGGCGATGATCGCGCAAGATGCCTTCGCTGGCCGTTTGCTTGAGCTTGGCCGCCAGCGCCGGGTGCAGCGCTTCGCGCTTCTCCAACACTTTGAGCAGACCCAGCACTTCCGGCCAATGCTTCAGATGCTGATGCGCCCGCAGTGCCACGAGCTGCGCCTGCATGCGGCGCGCGCCCTGTGCCCGCATTTCGGTCAGCGCTTCGAGGGCGCCTTCCGCATCGCGCGTGTCGACGCGCAACTCTGCCGTCTGCAACAGACGCGCTTCTTCGAGATTCGCCCCCTGGGCTTCGGCAAGCCACGTGTCGCGACGCGCGAACTCGCGCATCCGATGGGCCGCCCGAGCACCGATGATCGCGGCGACGCCACGGTTATCGTCTTGCTCGGCGGCTTCACGCGCGGCCTTCTCGGCACGGGTATAGCGCCCGGCGAAGAGGTTCGCGACGGCATCGCGCAAGGCGATGTTGGCGCGACGGCTGCGTTGGCGATTGCGGTAAGCGGCCACGCGCTCCGGCATCTTGTAGATGTTGCGCAGAATACGAATGATGACGTACAGCGCAACGAACAGCGCCAGCAGCGCCAGCACGAACAGGTTCAGCGACACGTCCACACGGTACGGCGGCACCAGCATCACCACCTGCCCGTGATTGAACGTGGCCAGCACGGCAAAACCGGCCGCCACCGCGAACAGGAGCGTCAACCAGATCAGTCCTCTCATCCAGGGCTCCTTACGGCTTGTCCTTGACGTCCTTGACCTGACCGATGGCGGTCAGGCTGGCGTCAAGCGTGGGCAGTTCGATGGTGCGGGCACCCGAGTCGACCTGATCGAGCAACGTTTTGACCGCACCGATGCGGCGCGACTTGCCGTCGAAATACTTGTCGAGCGCCGCTTGCGCCACCTGCACGTCGGTATGCACCGCCGCCGCGTTGCGCGCGAGCAGTGCCAAACGGGCGTTGAGCAGGCGTAGCTTCAGATTGGCTCGCAGGAACGCACCCTGTTCTGGCGCGACGAGCATCACGTCCGGGTCGTCCAGACGGCGCACCTGCACCAGTTGCTTCAGACTGCCGAGCATCTCGCCCGACAAGCGGTGCAGCGTCGCTTGCCAACCGGTATCGCCCGCACCGCTCGCGCCTGCGGCATCCGTCTTCGGCGCAGCGCGCTGCTCTTCGGCTTGCAGCGGCAGGGTGTCGATCATGGCGATCGCTTGATCGAGCTTGCCGGTGAGTTGCGGCAAGTCGGCGGCAGGCACCGCCTTCAGACGGTCGATGTCTTTCTTGAGCGCATCGCGCACGCCAGCCAGTTGCGGCGCGCCGGTGCGGGCGAGGCGGGCATCAGCCCCTTCGAGCGCGATCAGTGCCCCACGGACGTTGCCGGTGAGCTGCAACTGTTGGTTGGCACTCGTGACGATCTGCTCGGTCTCGGCCAGCACCCATTCGTCGCGGTTATGCGCGAGTTCCTGATAAAGCTGTTCGAGCGCGGCCTGCTGGCTGCGCGAGTCGGACACACGGCCTTCGAGCGCCGTGAGGCGATTCTGCAAATCGCGCTGGTTGTCGAGCGCCTGCGCGGTGCGCACCTGCGCTTGCATGACCTGCGCGTCGCCAGCCTGCGCACGGCGGGCCATCTCTTGCTGTACGCGGTCGAGCTTCTGGTTGAGTGACCAGCCGCCGATGCCGGCACCTGCCGACACCAGCACAAAGAGCAGCCACGGCAGTGCAGCCCCACCGCCCCGGCGCTTTTGCGGCGGCTCGGGTGGCGTCCACGCGGGCGGAACGCCCGGTGAGCCATAGGGCGCAGTCGAAGGGTTCGACGCTGCCGGGCCGGTCGAAGCCGGCGTGTTTTGGGAAGACTCAGGAACGCGATTATCTGTCGTCATGCTTGACTTGAATGGGATCCGCCCATGTTTTGAGTGCCGCCAGCAAGTTCTCGTCACCGGCCGCGCACTGCGTAATCCTATCAAACCCCGCAGCCCGCGCGGCATCCGCGATGCGCGCATGCGACGTAAAGCACGGCGCAGCAAGGATTTGCGCCAGGATATGCGGGGTGCCGGGCGTGTGGATGCCCTCTTGTGTGCCGTATCGGGCGGCCAATAGCGTCGCCAGATGTCGCACGGCTTCGGAACTGGTCAGTAACCACGCGCAAGGCGCGTTGGAGGCCAATCGTGCCTCGAGTGCCGCCCAAGCGGCGGCGTCCGGTGCGGGTGCCCGCCGAGTGTACGCGCTCACGATGTCGACCTGTGCACCGGCAGCACGCAATGTATCGGCGAGCAATTCGCGCCCGCCGTCGCCGCGCACGAGCAGAACGCGTTTTCCGGCCAGCGCCGGGACGTCGAGTTGTTCGAGCAGGGCTTCAGAGTCGAAACGCGCGTCCGGGCCGCCCGGTGGCACGATCACACGATGCGGCGGCGGCGCGATGCCAGCTTCAGCCAGCGCTTGTGCACTGCCGGGGCCGACCACCGCCACCGGCAGCGACGCTGGCCAATAGGCGCTTGCATCGGGCGATGCAACGCCACTCCCCGATGCGCTCCGACCAGCGGCCGACACACCATTGGTATCGGCAGAATCAGGCGATTGCGCGCCCGCCCCCGACTTCAGCGACACCAGCCTCGCCAACGCATGCGTCACGGCATTTGGCGAGACAAACACGGCCAGCGCGTAGACCGAGAGATCCGCCAGTGCAGCATCAAGCGCCGCCAAGGCGTCAGCGTCGGCTTGCGCGGCAATATGCAGCAACGGGAAGGCAAGCGAATCGATACCCGCGGTTTGCAGCGCGGCGGCGAGTGCCCCGCTCTGCCCGTCGGGACGCGTCAGGATGACACAGGGCGAGGAGGAGACCGGCGCGCGCGGGCCCAAACCCATCAATCCTTAGGCTCGGACGGCGGCACCAAGGCCAACCCGCCCGCGTCGATGAGCTCCTGCGCCACGCGCTGTCCAAGCGCCTCGGCACCGGCCACGTCACCGTTCGCCACGGTTGCGACACCGTCAGCGCGCAGCACCGTCGCACCGTCCGTCGAGGCGATGAATGCCCGTAGCGAGAGCGCGCCCTGCGCATCGAATTCGGCAAACGCGCCAAGCGGCACTTGGCACGAGCCGCCCAACGCGCGCGAGACGGCACGCTCGGCGCTGACCGCCAGCGTGGTGCGGGCGTCGTGTAGCGGGGAGAGCCATTGCAAGATTTCGGGACGTCCAGCGCGCACTTCGATGCCCAAAGCGCCCTGACCGGCCGCCGGCAGGCTCGCTTCAGGTGGCAAAATGGCACGAATGCGCCCGCCCATGCCCAGCCGTTTCAAACCGGCAGCGGCGAGGATGATCGCGGAGAAGTCACCCCGGTCGAGCTTGCCCAGACGGGTATCGAGATTGCCACGCAACGGCGCGACTTTCAGATGCGGATATTTCGTGCGAAGGCTTACCTCGCGACGCAGGCTCGACGTGCCAACAACCGCGCCCGCAGGCAACGCGTCGAGACTGTCGTAATCGTTGCTCACGAACGCATCGCACGGGTCTTCGCGCTCGAGCACGGCGGCCAGTGTGAAGCCCTCGGGCAGTTGCATCGGCACATCTTTGAGCGAGTGCACGGCCAGATCGGCGCGGCCGTCGGCAAGCGCGAGTTCGAGCTCTTTGACGAACAAGCCCTTACCGCCGACCTTGGCAAGCGAGCGATCGAGGATCTGGTCACCGCGAGTGGTCATGCCGAGGATACTCACGTGGCACTGCGGATATAATTTGTGCAGCGCGTCACGCACGTGTTCGGCTTGCCACATGGCGAGCCGGCTCTCGCGTGAAGCGATCACCAGGGTTTCAGGAGCAGCGAAGTTCATTCAGCAACCGCGTGAAGACCAAAAGAAAAAATGGTATCACGCTTGGCCGGCGGCTCTGACTGCCGGCTTCGAGAGGAGCGACATGAAGAGCAGCGCAACGGCAGACGCCCCGCAAGAGGGCCTCGCCTCGTCGGTCAGTAACACCTCACCCGCGCAAGCAGCAACCGCGGCCGCATCCACTACCGGTGAGGCCGCGAGCGGTGCGCCCCCGGGCAAGGACAAAGCCCGCCGCTCCCGCGAGGACAAAGACGCCCCGCTGCGCGAGGACATCCGCTTCCTCGGCCGCCTGCTGGGCGACGTGCTGCGCGAACAGCAAGGCAGCGCCGCCTTCGATCTGGTCGAAACCATTCGCCAGAATGCCGTGCGCTTTCACCGTGAAGACGACCGCAGCGCCGCCCAGGCGCTCGACACGCTGCTCAATGGCCTGTCGAACGAGCAGGCGATTCAGGTGGTACGCGCGTTCAGTTACTTCTCCCATCTCGCGAACATTGCCGAAGACCGGCACCACAACCGCCGCCGCCGCGTGCACGCGCTGGCCGGCAGCAACGCGCAGCCGGGCAGTCTGGCCGCCGCACTGCAAAGCCTGAAAGACGCCGGTCTGGCCGATCCCGCCACGCTGCAAGCGTTCTTCGCCAGTGCGTTGATCGTGCCGGTGCTCACCGCGCACCCAACCGAAGTGCAGCGCAAGAGCATTCTGGACGCCGAGCGCGAAATCGCCCGCTTGCTCGCGCATCGCGACGACGCCCTCACCGAGCGCGAATCGGCACGCAACACGGAAGCGATGCGCGCTTACGTGACGACGCTCTGGCAGACACGCATGCTGCGTAGTTCACGCCTGACGGTGGCCGATGAAATCGACAACGCGCTGTCGTATTACCGCAGCACTTTCCTGACCGAAATTCCCGGGCTGTACGCCGACGTGAGCGCCGAGCTTAGCGAAGCGGCGCCCGACGTGCGTCCGCAGGCGCTGGGCCGCTTCCTGCAAATGGGGAGCTGGATCGGCGGCGACCGCGACGGCAATCCGAATGTGACCGCGCAGACGCTGCAACTGGCGATCACGCGTCAGGCGACGGAAATCTTTGCGCACTATCTCGAACAGGTGCACTTGCTCGGCGCGGAGTTGTCGGTCTCGCAACTGCTGGCCGGGGCGAGCGATGCGCTGCTCACGCTGGCCCGCCGCTCGCCCGACGATTCCCCGCACCGGACCGACGAGCCGTATCGGCGCGCGCTGATCGGCGTGTATGCACGTCTGGCGGCGACGGCCCATGAGTGGGTCGGTCACGTGCCGCATCGCGGCGCGGTGGGCGAAGCCAGCCCGTATCTCGACGCGGCGGAGTTCGTCTCCGATCTGAATACCGTTGTCGCCTCGCTGATGACGCATCACGGCAGTGCGCTGATTTCGCAGCGCCTCGGGCCGCTGGTGCGTGCCGCAGAAGTGTTCGGCTTCCATCTGGCCAGCATCGACTTGCGCCAGAGCTCAGACATTCACGAAGCCGTGATTGCCGAATTGTTCGCCAAGGCGGGTGTCGAGCCGAACTACGCGCAATTGTCCGAGGACGACAAGCTGGCGCTGCTGTTGCGGGAGCTGCGTGAGCCGCGTCCGCTCTTCTCGCCGTATCTCGACTATTCGCAGCGCACGCGCGACGAACTCGCGGTGTTTGAAGCCGCACGCGATATCCGGGCGCGCTTCGGCGCGCGGGCGGTGCGCAACTACATCATTTCGCACACGGAGACGGTGAGCGATCTGGTCGAAGTCATGCTGCTGCAAAAGGAAACGGGCCTGTTCCAGGGCGCGCTCGGCGGCACCGGTGCGACCGATGTCATCGGCGAAGATGGCGAACCCGCGCCCGCGATCAAGGTCGGCGCCATGGTCATTCCGCTGTTCGAGACCATCGCCGACTTGCGCAACGCGCCAGTCATCATGCGTGCGCTGTTCGACATCCCCGGCATGACCGATGTGGTGACGCAGCAAGGCGGCGAGCAGGAAGTGATGCTCGGCTACTCGGACAGCAACAAGGACGGCGGTTTCCTCACCTCGAACTGGGAGCTTTACAAGGCCGAACTGGCATTGGTGCATCTGTTCGAGGAGAAAGGTATCCGTTTGCGGCTCTTCCACGGCCGTGGCGGCACCGTCGGACGTGGCGGCGGCCCGACCTATCAGGCCATCCTGTCGCAGCCGCCGGGCACGGTGAAGGGGCAGATTCGCCTCACCGAGCAGGGCGAAATCATCGCGAGCAAGTTCGCCAACCCCGAGATCGGGCGACGCAACCTCGAAACGATTGTCGCCGCCACGCTCGAAGCCACGCTGCTGCCCAGCCGCAACCAGCCGCCGCGTTTGGCCGAGTACGAAGCCGTCATGCAGGCGCTCTCGGATACGGCATTCGCCGCGTATCGCGATTTGGTCTACGATACGCCGGGCTTCACCGATTATTTCTTCTCGGCTACGCCCATTGCGGAAATTGCCGAGCTCAATATCGGCTCGCGCCCGGCATCGCGCAAATTCTCCGATCCGAAGCAACGTCGCATCGAAGACCTGCGCGCGATTCCCTGGGGCTTCTCGTGGGGCCAGTGCCGCCTGCTGATCACCGGCTGGTATGGCTTCGGCAGCGCCGTAGCGGCGTATCTCGACGCGGCGCAAGACGATACGGCTCGCGACGAACGCCTCGATACGCTGCGCCAGATGGTCAAGCGCTGGCCGTTCTTCGCGAACCTGCTCTCGAACATGGACATGGTGCTCGCCAAGACCGATCTCGGCGTCGCATCGCGCTACGCCGAACTGGTGCCTGACGTGGGTCTGCGTACGCGCGTGTTCGATCGCATCAAGGCGGAATGGGAGGGCACGTCGCGGGCGCTGGCGCTGATCACCGGCCACGAAGAGCGATTGGCCGACAACCCGATGCTCGCCCGTTCGATCAAGAACCGCTTCCCGTACCTCGATCCGCTGAATCACTTGCAGGTCGAACTGCTACGCAGACACCGTGCGGGGGAATCGGACGAGCGTGCGCGTCGCGGCATTCATCTCTCCATCAACGGCATTGCTGCCGGTCTGCGCAATACGGGCTGATGACGGGCTGATGGCGGGTTGATTCGGGCGTCAAAGGCCTGCCGGACATGGCGTCGATGCGGCTTGCATAGCGTCGACGCCACCCGGACCCTTGGGATTCTCCCCAACGACAAGCGGGTCGATAGAGCGGTATATTGCGACGCATTCGATTCGATTGTTGCCGGGGGGCCAATCCATCATGCATGCCAATCTGTTTTTGCGATGCGCGCGACCTATTGCGGCCGGTCTGGCGTCGCTCTGCGTTCTGAACGTTCCTGCCCATGCCGGGGCGTCGCCCGAGAGCGACGCCACCGCCACCTCGGCAACGCCTGCCGTCGCTTCCGCTTCCGTCTCCATCACTCGCCCTGAGCAAGACGCCGGTGTCTTCACCGCGGCACCGCACGGTCTGCGTGGGTTCGCGGCGCGGCTGGTGTCTCAAACGCTCGCTGGCTCGCCTACCCAGGCAAAGCAGCCGCCCCCAGTACTCGACCCCGTGCTCGACCCGCTCATGCGCGGCATTCTGGAGCGCCTCGCGATTAGCGAAGCCGTCGCCCGCACCAAATTCGCCTCCGGCAAACCGGTACAAGACACCCCACGCGAGCAAGCGCTGCTCGACAGCGTGGGCGAGCGGGCAAGCCAATACGGCCTGACGCCAGCCCAAGCGCGCACGTTCTTCCGCCTGCAAATCGACGCGGGCAAGCTGGTGCAGACCGCCCTGCTCGCCCGCTGGGCGCGTGAAGGGCGGGCCCCGGGGCAACCCGTCGATCTGGCGACGCGCCTGCGCCCGGCACTCGACCGGCTGGGCGGCTCGTTAATGCACGACCTCGGCCGACTGTGCGCGCTGCCCGATGACCCGACGCGGCTGGCCCGCATTCACCAGGCGCGCGAGCGCATCGCCAAGGCGGCCAAACTCGAGGCGCTGCAACGCGCGGCGTTCGACGAGGCGACTTCCGGCCTGTGCTTGTCAGCCCCGCCGCGCATCTGGACGCTGTCGATGTCGCAGTGACCACCCCCGCCTGGCGCCGAGCGCGAAAATCCCCCGGATTGCACGGCCAACCTGAGCGGGCGCGGGCGTTGGTATAATCGCGGTTTGCTGTGTTTTCATCACGGTCCGCTTCAATCTGCCTCGATTGGCCTCGATTAGCCACGCTACGACAATGACCTCCCAACTCCACAAGAAGGGCGAAGCCTGGTCGGCTCGCTTTTCCGAACCCGTTTCCGAACTCGTCAAGCGCTATACCGCGTCGGTGTTCTTCGACAAGCGTATGGCCCTGTTCGATATCGAAGGGTCGCTCGCCCACGCCGACATGCTGGCCGCACAGGGCATCATCAGCGCCCAAGATCTGGCCGATATTCAGCGCGGCATGACGCAAATTCGCGGCGAGATCGAGCGTGGCGAGTTCGAATGGCAACTGGACCTCGAAGACGTTCACCTGAATATCGAAGCCCGCCTGACCGCGCTGATCGGCGACGCCGGTAAGCGCCTGCACACGGGCCGCTCGCGTAACGATCAGGTCGCCACCGACATCCGCCTCTGGCTGCGCAGCGAAATCGACCGCATCGGCACGCACCTCGGCGATCTGCGCAGCGCCCTGCTCGATCTGGCCGAACAGCACAGCGCCACGATTCTCCCGGGCTTCACCCACCTGCAAGTCGCACAGCCGGTGACCTTCGGTCATCACCTGATGGCGTATTTCGAGATGTTCAGCCGTGACGCCGAGCGCATGCTCGACGTGCGCCGCCGCGTGAACCGTCTGCCGCTGGGCGCTGCCGCACTGGCTGGCACGAGCTACCCGATCGACCGCGAACGCGTTGCTGCCACGCTGGGCTTCGAAGAAGTCTGCGCGAACTCGCTCGACGCCGTGTCCGATCGTGACTTCGCCATCGAATTCACCGCCGCCGCCGCGCTCGTGATGACGCACGTCTCGCGTTTCTCTGAAGAACTGGTGTTGTGGATGAGCCCGCGCGTGGGCTTCATCGATCTGGCCGACCGTTTCTGCACGGGCAGCTCGATCATGCCGCAGAAGAAGAACCCCGACGTGCCGGAACTGGCGCGCGGCAAGACCGGCCGTGTGAACGGCCACCTGATCGCGTTGCTCACGCTGATGAAGGGCCAGCCCCTCGCGTACAACAAAGACAATCAGGAAGACAAAGAGCCGCTGTTCGACACCGTCGATACCGTGATCGACACGCTGCGCATCTTTGCCGACATGGTGCCGGGCATCAAGGTGCGCGAAGCCAACATGCGCAATGCCGCGCTGCAAGGCTTCTCGACCGCGACCGATCTGGCCGACTACCTCGTGAAGAAGGGTCTGCCGTTCCGCGATGCGCATGAGATCGTCGCGCATGCCGTGAAGATCTGCTCGGATCGCGACATCGATCTGGCCGACCTGACGCTGGCCGAACTTCAGAAGTTCTCGCCGCTCGTCGGCGAAGACGTCTTCGGCTATCTGACGCTCGAAGGCTCGGTCGCCAGCCGTAACCACATCGGCGGCACCGCACCGGAGCAAGTGAAGCGCGCTATCGCGGCCGCTCGCGCGAAGTTGGCGAAGTAAATTCGCTCGCAGCGCTCTGCTGCCGATTGCCGATGTATGTGAAAAAGCCACTCATTCGAGTGGCTTTTTCTTTGGCACCTAGGCTTTTGAACGCGCGCTTGGGGCGCACGCCCAGCCAGATTCAGAAGATCGGCAACGACAGGAAGCCCTTGATGATGATGGCGTTCACGATATCGATAAAGAACGCCCCCACCATCGGCACGATCAAGAACGCGATGTGCGACGGCCCAAAGCGCTCGGTCACTGCCTGCATGTTCGCGATGGCCGTCGGCGTGGCGCCCAGCCCGAAGCCGCAGTGGCCCGCAGCGAGGACAGCGGCGTCGTAGTTGCGGCCCATCACGCGGAAGGTCACGAAGATGGCGTAGGCGGCCATCGCCACCACTTGCACGGTGAGAATCACGACCATGGGCACGGCCAGCGTCGACAGATCCCACAGCCGCAGCGCCATCAATGCCATTGCCAGGAACAGCGACAGGCTCACGTTCCCCAGCACCGACAACGACCGGTCGAACACCTCGTAGCCGACCAGCGACAGCGCATTGCGCACGATCACGCCGGTGAACAACACGCAGACGAACGTCGGCAACTCGAAGGCGGTGCCCGACAGCCACGACGCGAAGATTTCGCCGCCCAGCAAACAGATGGCGATCATCGCCACCGTCTCGATCAAGGCTTGTGCCGTGATCAGACGTACCGTGTGCGGCTGCTCGAAACCCTCCGGTGCCGGGGCGCTCGCCGACGTATCGGCGCCGGGCACCTTACCGCCCAGACGCCCCACGAGATACCGCGCGACCGGCCCACCGAGCAGACCGCCGAGTACCAGCCCGAACGTGGCGCAAGCCATCGCGATCTCGGCCGCCGACTGCACGCCGTACCGATCCGCCATCACGTGCCCCCAAGCGGCCCCCGTGCCGTGCCCGCCTGCCAGCGTGATCGACCCGCCAAGCAGCCCCACACCGGGCGGCAGGCCAAGCAGCATCGCCAGCCCGACGCCGATCGTGTTCTGCATGATCAACATGCCGACGACCACGGCGAGGAACAGCGCGAGCGTACGTCCGCCGGCGCGCAAGCTCGCCAGATTGGCCGAGAGCCCGATGGTCGCGAAGAACGCCAGCATGAGGGGTGTTTGCAGCGAGGTGTCGAACTTCAATTCGAAGTGACCGAACTGACGCAGCGCCAGCGTGGCGAACGCGACCAGAAGCCCCGCCGCGACCGGCTCGGGAATGCTGTAGGTGCGCAGCGGCGCAATCCATTCGACCAGCTTGCGGCCGAGCAGCAAGACCAGCGAGGCGCAAACCAATGTCCCGTAATTGCTGAAGACCAGTTGTCCCGTGACGCCCATGATCCGCCCCTCCCGCAGTCGAAAAGCGACGAGTGTAACAATCGGATTCGCCCTAAATCTTGGGTAATTTCCCAAAAGTCGGACACCCAAGCATAACTTCAAATCGGGTGGCTTACCTCGGGATCGAAGCGTTTGCCACCGTGTTCGCGACGTCTCACCGGGTATTCAACGCATTTGGGAACATCCGGCGTGTAGCCGACAAGGTCGTTTGGGCTATTTCCGCAAGTTGTCACGCAAGAAATGAGCGTATAGGGCGTGACGATTCGCAGCACCGTAAACGACAACACCCTGCGAAGCGCGAGGCTCGCAGGGTGTTGTCGGATCGTACGGCGGACTCGTTAGCGATTACCGAGTCCTTGCCTACGCATTACTGGCGCACGCAGTCCACGAAGTATTCCGGACGGCCATCGACTTCCTCGACCACGAGACCGTGAACATCGGTGTGGAAGCCCGGGAATCGCTCGTTGAAGTCGCGAGCAAAGCGCAGATACTCGATGATCGCGGCGTTGAAGCGTTCCCCCGGAATCAGCAGCGGAATGCCCGGCGGGTACGGCGTGAGCAACACGCTCGTCACGCGCCCTTCCAGTTCGTCGATAGGCACGCGGTCGATCTGGCGGTGCGCCAGCTTCGAGAACGCGTCGGTCGGCTTCATCGCCGGCTGCATGTCCGAGAGGTACATCTCGGTGGTCACGCGCGCCACGTCGTTGGCCTTGTACACGCTGTGAATCTGATCGCACAGATCGCGCAGACCGATGCGCTCGTAACGCGGGAACTGCGCCACGAACTCAGGCAGCACGCGCCACAGCGGACGGTTGTGGTCGTAATCGTCCTTGAACTGTTGCAACTCGGTCACCATCGAGTTCCAACGGCCCTTGGTGATACCGATCGTGAACATGATGAAGAACGAGTACAGGCCGGTCTTCTCGACAATAATGCCGTGCTCGGCCAGATACTTCGTGACGATCGCCGCCGGAATGCCCGACTCGCCGAATTCGCCGTCCACGTCCAGCCCCGGCGTGATGATCGTCGCCTTGATCGGATCGAGCATGTTGAAGCCGTCGGCCACATTACCGAAGCCGTGCCAGCGGTCGTTGGCGCGCAGCACCCAGTCGTCGCGCTGAATCGTGCCTTCGTCGCCCAGATTGTCCGGGCCCCACACCGAGAACCACCACGAATCGCCGTACTCGTTCGCCACCTTGCGCATCGCGCGGCGGAAGTCGAGCGCTTCCATGATCGACTCTTCGACCAAGGCCGTGCCGCCCGGCGGTTCCATCATGGCTGCCGCCACGTCGCACGAGGCGATGATGGCGTACTGCGGCGAGGTCGACGTGTGCATCAGATACGCTTCGTTGAAGCGGTACGTATCGAAGTTACGGGTCTCCGAATCCTGCACCACGATCTGCGAGGCCTGCGAGATACCCGCCAGCAGCTTGTGCGTGGAGTGCGTCGCGTAAATGGTCGCTTCCGACGAGCGCGGACGGCCTTCGCCAATCGCGTGCATGTCGCGGTAGAACTCGTGGAACGTGGCGTGCGGCAGCCACGCTTCGTCGAAGTGCAGCGTATCGATCGTGTTGCCCAGCACTTCCTTGATCATCTCGACGTTGTAGATCACGCCGTCGTAGGTGCTTTGCGTGATCGTCAGGATGCGCGGCTTGGCGTCCGGGTTCTTTTCGAGCACTTCGCGAGCGAACGGGTTTGCTTCGATCTTCGCGCGAATGACTTCGGGCTCGAACTCCGACTTCGGAATCGGGCCGATGATGCCGAGGTGGTTGCGCGTGGGCGTCAGAAACACCGGCACGGCGCCCGTCATCGTGATCGCGTGCAGGATCGACTTGTGGCAGTTGCGGTCGACGACCACGATGTCGCCCGGCGCCACGGTGGCGTGCCAGACGATCTTGTTCGAGGTCGACGTGCCGTTAGTCACGAAGAACAGGTGATCGGCGCTGAAAATACGCGCGGCATTGCGCTCCGACGCGCCCACCGGGCCGTTGTGATCGAGCAGCTGGCCGAGTTCTTCCACGGCGTTGCAAACGTCCGCGCGCAGCATGTTCTCGCCGAAGAACTGGTGGAACATCTGTCCGACCGGGCTCTTCAGGAACGCCACGCCGCCCGAGTGACCGGGGCAGTGCCACGAGTACGAACCGTCGGCCGCGTAGTGCGTGAGCGAGCGGAAGAACGGCGGCGGCAGCGAGTCGAGGTACGACTTGGCTTCACGGATGATGTGACGCGCCACGAACTCGGGCGTGTCTTCGAACATGTGAATGAAGCCGTGCAGCTCGCGCAGGATGTCGTTCGGAATGTGACGCGAGGTACGCGTCTCGCCGTACAGGAAAATCGGAATATCCGGATTGCGGCGGCGCACTTCTTGCACGAACGCGCGCAGGTTGATGATGGCCAGCGCCAGCTCGCCCTCGCCTTCACCGCCCGCTTCGCTCGAGAAGGTGCCGAATTCGTCGTCGTCGATCGAGAGGATGAAGCTCGACGCGCGGCTCGCCTGTTGTGCGAACGAGGTCAGGTCGCCATAGCTCGTCAGGCCGTTGACCTCCATGCCCTCGGCTTCGATGGCCTCCGCCAAAGAGCGAATCCCGGATCCGGAGATATTTTCGGAGCGGAAGTCCTCGTCGATGATGACGATCGGAAAACGGAATTTCATTGGCGTTCCTTCGACAAAAGAACGAGCCACGGTCCGACATGGCCGTGGCTCTTGGGCAGTGCAATAGAGAGGGTGCTCACCGGCGGCGAGTGTCTAGCGTAGCGGGCTAGGTTTTCGGCAGCGTGACACCACGCTGTCCCTGGTACTTCCCGCCGCGGTCCTTGTACGAGGTCTCGCAGACTTCGTCGGACTCGAAGAACAGCACCTGAGCCACGCCCTCATTGGCGTAGATCTTGGCCGGCAACGGCGTCGTGTTCGAGAATTCCAGGGTCACGTAGCCCTCCCATTCGGGTTCGAACGGCGTCACGTTCACGATGATGCCGCAGCGGGCATACGTCGATTTGCCCAGACACACGGTGAGCACACTGCGCGGAATGCGGAAGTACTCGACGGTGCGGGCCAGCGCGAACGAGTTCGGCGGAATAATGCAGACATCGCTCTCGACGTCGACAAAGGACTTCTCGTCGAAGTTCTTCGGATCGACGATCGTTGAATTGATGTTCGTGAAGACCTTGAATTCAGGCGCACAGCGAATGTCGTAGCCGTAGCTCGACGTGCCGTAGCTGACGATCTTCTGCCCGTCCTGGGAATATCGGATCTGCGACGGCTCGAAGGGCTCGATCATGCCGTGCTCTTCGGCCATACGCCGGATCCATTTATCGGACTTGATGCTCATGTGTGGGCCTGAACTGGGTAGTACGTAAAAAGTGGGCGTATTTTACGCGATTGTTGCGGTGCGGTGATTTTTTCACACGCACCGCTTCCAACGCCCGCTTCCCTTGTCCCGCTGCTTCCGTCCCGCTTAGGTGTTCTGCACCACGATCGACGGGAACTTGCTGGTCATGTCCTTCTGCTTGGACGCGATCTTCACCGCGACCTTGCGGGCGATGGCCTTGTACAGCTCGGCGACACGGCCGTCCGGGTCACCCACCACGCTCGGCATGCCGGCGTCGGCATGGACGCGAATGCTCATCTCCAGCGGCAGCTTGCCCAGCAGATCGACGTCGAAGTCGTGGCTCATGCGCTCGCCGCCGCCCACGCCGAAGATCGGCTCTTCGTGACCGCAGTTCGAGCAGATATGCAGGCTCATGTTCTCAATTAAGCCCAAAATCGGGACGCCAACTTTCTCGAACATCTTAAGACCCTTGCGCGCATCGAGCAGCGCAAGGTCTTGCGGGGTGGTCACGATGACCGCGCCGGTCACCGGCACCTTCTGCGCGAGCGTGAGCTGGATGTCGCCCGTGCCCGGCGGCATGTCGACGATCAGATAATCGAGATCCTTCCAATTGGTCTGGTTGAGCAGTTGTTCGAGCGCCTGCGTGACCATCGGGCCGCGCCACACCATGGGGTTGTCCGGCTCGATCAGGAAGCCGATCGAGCTGGCCTGCAAGCCGTGACCGACCATCGGTTCGAGCGTCTTGCCGTCTTTCGACTCGGGCTTGCCGTGAATGCCCAGCAGCGTGGGCAGCGACGGGCCGTAGATGTCTGCATCGAGAATCCCGACATTGGCGCCTTCAGCGGCCAGCGCGAGCGCCAGATTGACGGCCGTGGTGCTCTTGCCCACGCCGCCCTTGCCCGAAGCCACCGCCACAATGTTCTTCACGTTCGGAAGCAGCTTAACGCCACGTTGCACGGCGTGCGCCACGATCTTCTGGCCGATTTCGACAGCCACTCGCTCGACCCCGGGCAGCTTGCCGACGGCGTCGCTGATGCGTGCGCGCATGGCTTCGAACTGACTCTTGGCCGGATAGCCGAACTCGATTTCGATGCCGACATGGCCGTGTTCGGCGTCGACTCGTTTCACGTACTTGCCAGCGATCAGATCCAGCCCCGTGTCGGGGTCGACGATGCCTCGCAGAACGTCGTTGATTTGCGCTACTTCCATGTCGGTCTCTCGCTCTGTAGCGGCACGCCGGACGGGGCCTGCGCGTCGCTAACAACTTGTAACATCCGTGGCGCGCGCTCTCGATTAGCATGCGAGGCGCACGTGTTTTGGGGAACCAGTCACCGCGGCAATCTGTCCTTGCCTGCGGTTGACACTCGGCACTATTGTAAAAGACGTCGCGCCGGCAGCGTCAAAACCCATGCCAGGCGCGCGTGCTTCCGCGAAGTGCTCACGCGTGTCTCATCACAGCAAGCTAATCGAGAAGGAGCCTTATATGAATAAGAACACTCTGCGCGCTTCGGCGCTCGTCCTGGTCACTGCCGCCCTCTTGGCCGGTTGCCAGACGCCGCAGGGCACCAACACGGCAGTCGGCACCGGTGTCGGCGCGGCAGTCGGGGCGGGTTTGGGTAACCTCATCGGTGGCAATACCACGGGTACGTTGATCGGCGCTGCGGTTGGTGCCGCCGCCGGTGGTGCAGCCGGGTACAACTGGCAGTCCATTAAGAACACGCTGGGCGGCCACACCGCTGGCACCGGCACGCAAATTACCGAACGTCCGGACGGACAACTTCAGGTCAACGTGCCGAGCGACGTGACGTTCGATACCAATCAGTACGCGATCAAGCCGAACTTCGCTGCCGTGCTGACCGACCTGGCCAATTCGCTCAATCAAAACCCGGGCATCACGGCACGCGTGATCGGGCACACCGACAGCACCGGTGGCGACCGCATCAACATTCCGCTCTCGCAGAACCGTGCGAACGCCGTCATCCAGTTCCTGACGAGCCGCGGTGTCGCCGCGAACCGCTTGCAGGGCGTGGGCGTGGCATCGAGCCAGCCGGTCGCGTCGGATGCCACGGCAGAAGGCCGCGCGCAGAACCGCCGAGTGGAGATTCTCTTGCAGGCCCCGCAACAGCAAGCCCCGCGCGGGTGATGCTTTGAACGTACGTTGAATGCGCCTTGAATGGTGCGCCGCAGCATCGAAAGTCGGTGCTGCGGTTGAACTAAAGCGGAGATGCGTCGCTCTGACCCTTCGGAAGTGCCTACCGTGGGCGCTTCCATCTCCTCTTTGTTATTGACGTTACGTGTGCCTAGTTATGCCGGAACCTGGTTCCGGCTTTTTTTTGGCCGAACACTTTTGATGTGGCGCGTGATGTCGACGGCCAAATCGCCTGGTATCCCCCTCATTTGTCCCCGCGTTGCCCCCGCATTTGTCCCCTTTAGGGCGGCAAAGCCCCGCGCCTGCTAGAATCGTCCTTTCCTCCCACCCCACAACCCACAGTCAAACTCCATGTCCCGCCGCATTCTTGTCACCTCCGCCCTGCCGTACGCCAATGGCCAGATTCACATCGGTCACTTGGTCGAATATATCCAGACCGATATCTGGGTGCGGTTCATGCGGATGCAGGGCCATGAGGTGTACTACGTGGGCGCGGACGACACGCACGGCACGCCGATCATGCTGCGCGCCGAAAAGGAAGGCCTCACGCCTAAGCAGCTGATCGAGCGCGTGTGGAAAGAACACAAGCGCGACTTCGACAGCTTCGGCATCTCGTTCGATAACTACTATTCGACGGATTCCGAAGAAAACCGTGAATTGTCCGAAAACGTCTATCTGGCGCTCAAGGAACAAGGGCTGATCGAAGCACGCGATATCGAACAGGCGTATGACCCGGTCAAGGAAATGTTCCTGCCGGACCGCTTCATCAAGGGCGAGTGCCCGAAGTGCGGCGCAAAGGACCAGTACGGCGACTCCTGCGAAGTTTGCGGCTCGACCTACTCGCCCACCGACCTGCTCAACCCGTATTCCGTCGTTTCGGGCGCGACGCCCGTGCGCAAGACCTCGACGCACTATTTCTTCAAGCTCTCGGACCCGCGTTGCGAGCAGTTCCTGCGCAAATGGGTGGCGGGCCTTGCCCAGCCCGAAGCGGCCAACAAGATGAAGGAATGGCTGGGCGAAGACGGCGAGTCGACGCTGGCCGACTGGGATATTTCGCGCGACGCGCCGTATTTCGGTTTCGAAATTCCGGGCGCACCGGGCAAGTACTTCTATGTCTGGCTCGACGCGCCGGTGGGCTACTACGCGAGCTTCAAGAACCTGTGCGCGAAGCGCGGTCTGAACTTCGACGAATGGGTCAAACCGGGCTCGAAGACCGAGCAGTATCACTTCATCGGCAAGGACATCCTGTACTTCCACACGTTGTTCTGGCCGGCCATGCTCGAGTTTTCGGGCCATCGCACGCCGACCAATGTGTTTGCACACGGCTTCCTGACCGTCGACGGCCAGAAAATGTCGAAGTCGCGCGGCACCTTCATCACCGCCCAGAGCTTCATCGATACGGGCCTGAACCCGGAATGGCTGCGCTATTACATCGGCGCGAAGCTGAGCAACACGATGGAAGACATCGACTTGAACCTCGATGACTTCATCGCCCGCGTGAACAGCGATCTGGTCGGCAAGTACGTGAACATCGCCAGCCGCGCCGCAGGCTTCCTGATCAAGCGCTTCGAGGGCCGTGTGTCGGCCGACGCCATGCAAGCGCCGTTGCTCGTGCAATTGCGCGCCGTGGCGCCGCAGATCGCCGCGCACTACGAGGCGCGTGAGTTCGGCAAAGCACTGCGTCTGGTGATGGAACAGGCCGACGCCGTGAACGGCTATGTCGACACGGTCAAGCCGTGGGATTTGGCGAAAGACCCGGCACAAGGCGCCGCCCTCCACGAGGCGTGCTCGGTGTGTCTGGAAGCGTTCCGTCTGCTCACGCTGTACCTCAAGCCGGTGTTGCCGACGACGGCCGAAGCGGTCGAGCGATTCCTGAGCATTGCGCCGCAAACGTGGCAAGACGTCGCCACGCCGCTCACGTCGGCCAGCGCCATCACGGCCTACAAGCACCTGATGACGCGCGTTGAAGGCAAGCAGGTCGAAGCCCTCGTCGCCGCCAACCGCGACTCGCTGCAAGCCACGGCCGCACCGGCGACCGAAGCCAATGCGAAGGCGAAAGGTAAGGACAAGGCAGCCGCGGCAGCAACTGCACCGGCAGCCGCGGACGACGGTTTCATCACCATCGACGACTTCGCCAAGATCGATTTGCGCATCGCGCGCATCGTCGCGTGTCAGGCCGTCGAAGGCTCGGACAAGCTGCTGCAACTCACGCTCGATGTGGGTGAAGCGCAAACGCGTAACGTCTTCTCGGGCATCAAGTCGGCGTACCCGCAGCCCGAAGCGTTGGTCGGCAAACTCACGGTGATGGTGGCCAACCTGGCACCGCGCAAGATGAAGTTCGGTCTGTCCGAAGGGATGGTGCTCGCAGCTTCGGCGGCCAATGAGAAGGCTGAACCGGGTATTTACATCCTCGAGCCGCACGACGGCGCGAAGCCGGGCATGCGCGTGAAGTAAGCGCGTCTGGCGGGAGGACGCTACGCCTGCGCTGAGACCATCAGCATCATCGGGCGCTCGCGTTCTTCCGCCAACGCCGGCATCTGCCGGATCTGTTCCGGCGTCGGCGCAAATTCCTCAACACGTTGCAGCCGGAAACCCGCGCCAATCAACGCGTTCAGCGTCGTTGCCAGCGTGCGGTGATACTTCAGCACGCCTTTGGCAAACCAGTCGGTGCGCCGCTCCCCTTCATCGCTATAACCATTCACGGGCCAGGTCTGGCGTCCGTCCTCGTCGACTATCCAATGCGGATGCGCGGCGGCCATGAAAATCGGATGTTCGATGGTGAACACGAAGTGGCCACCGGGCGCGAGCGACTGGTAGATACGCTGCACCAGTCGGTCGAAATCGCGCACGTAGTGGAACGTCAACGCGCTGTAGGCGAGGTCGAACGCCGAGTCGGGCAGATCGAGCGTGTCGAGGTCGGCAATCCGGTATTGAATCGCTGAATCCGGCGTGTCTGCCGTCGCCCGCGCGATCATGTTTTGCGACAGATCGAGCCCGAGCACCGACACCGCACCTTGTGCACGCATCCAGCGCGACGCCCAGCCAAATCCACAGCCAAGATCGACCACACGCTTGCCCTGCAAGTCCGGCAGCAGGGCTCGGATGGCGGGCCATTCAGGAGCACCGTCCAGCCCGAGCACTTGCCGGGGAAGCTGGCTGTAGCCCGCGAAGAAGTCGGGGTTGTCGTAGATGTTCTGCGCCATATCGGAGGGTCCCTGAGCGTCCCTTAGCTTCGTTGAGGCGGCCAGCGCCGCGTTAGCGCAGGTGATCCACGGGCAATGCCGTGGTGAATTTCACCGTCTCCATCGAGAAGCTGGCGCTGATGTCTTGCAGATCGGCCACGCGAATCAGCTTTTTGTAGAAGCGGTCGTAGGCGGCGATGTCAGGCAGATAGACCTTGAGCAGATAGTCGATATCGCCAGCCATGCGGTGAATTTCGACAATTTCCGGCAATTCGCGCGCCCCGGAGACGAAACGCACCATCCACTCTTCGCTGTGCGTGGCGGCCTTGATAAAGACAAAGGCGGTCACGCGTAAATCGAGTTGCTGCGGATCGCACAGCGTGACCTGTCCGGTGATCACCCCGTTCTCGCGCAGGCGCTGCACCCGCCGCCAGCAAGGTGTGGGCGACAGGTGCACGGCTTCGGCCAACTCGCCCAGCGAACGTGAGGCATCCGCTTGCAGGTTTTCGAGAATCGCTAGATCAGTTTTATCCATGATCGCCACGTAAAGGGAAAAATTTTCTCAATCGTACTCGATTTGAGCCAAACTTTGAAAGCCTTTACCTGTGGCCGCCCGGTAGACTGGCCAAACATTTCAAGAACGGGTGCTGCCATGAACCTCTTTACCGAACATCCCGCTTCCGTCGGCGAAAACTACACCCAGCATATGGGTTCGGCGTTCTCGTTCGCGTTGCCGCTGCTGGGCGCTGCGCTGGCGTGCTTCGTACACGGCCTGCTGCCGTTCGCCTTCAAGAAGACCGGCAGCAACGTCATCGTGCGCCTGCACGAGCGCATGGTGACGCACCGTCACCGCGACCCGGCGCACCACGCGTCGGATCGCACGGCTTAACACTGAACGTCGCGCTGAACATCACGCCGGACATCAGAAACTCAGCAACCCAGAACGGCCCTGCCCTCAAGGCCGCTCTGAGGCCGGGTCCGGCGAGCGCGAAGTCACGGTCACGCGTCCGTCGGGGCCGAAGTGGGCGTTGAACATGCCCGCCGTATTCACCCCGTCTTCCAGCCAGCGCCAGCTCCACACCACTTCCTTCTTCAGCCGGTACTCAGCCACCGTCGTCGGCTTGCCCAGCAGGCGACGCACGTCGTCTTGCGTCATGCCCGGCTGCACTTGCTCGAAGTTCTCCGCCGTAAGGGCCTGCGTCACCGCGCGCAGCTTGCCGTCCGGCGCGATATCCACCATGTACGTGCGCAGCCCGCCCGGTGCCCGCGGATATTCCAGTCGACGCGAACCGTCGTTGTTCTCCCAGACGATTTCGGGCTTGCCCATCTGCTCGCGCACCTGCGCTTCGGTGGTCACACCGGGCTTGAGATCGCGTAGCAGCATGTCGTCGGGTTTGACGGCGTTGAACGTATCGCGCGCCTTCTCGCGCACCTTGTCGATTTGCTGCTGATCGCAGCCGAACAGCCCCAGCAGACTCGCAAACAATCCCATGGCGACTCCCCAACGAACGCTGCGGCGCAAGCCCTGCGCCGGGTGAAGTGAACTATGCGACGTCATCATCGATGGCACCTCCCTTTTCTATCCAAACGGTCATCAACTGTCCCAATGCCCTGACACTTGAGCGGACATCAATCGAAACGACGGTTAAACAACACGTCGAAGCCCGACAGCGACCCCGTGCGAACCGCCAACTGCCAACGGCGCGACACCTGCCACGTGATCTTGACGATACTGGCCGAGCTCGTCAGCCCCTGCTCGAAGCCGAGCGCGAAGTTGTCCGAAATCGCCTTGCCGACCTTCACCACTTGCTCGTCGTCCGACAGCCCCGACTCGCTGGTGCCGATGCTGAATTCGTCGATGCCCAGATCCTTGATGATGCGCTTGCCGCCCGTGGCGCCCAGCAATGCCGTGGCGGCCCCTGCCATCGCCTGACGCTGGCCGAGACCCGCGCCGTCCGGACCATGGCCGAACATCAGCCACGAGAGCTTTTCTTCGTCCGACACATTCGGCTCAGACACCAGCGCCACGCGCGGCTGACGCACCGTGCCCGTCACCAGCACCCCGGCCGCCACTTCCTGATTGCGGCGCATGGCTTGAATGTAGAGGTCTGGGTTGTCGAGCGGGCCGACGAAGTTGATCTGGCCGCGCTCGATGGCGAGCTTTCGATCGAAAGCCTCGTAGGTCCCTTCGGCCACCGTAATCGTGCCGGTGGCACGCATCGGCGCGAGCGGCTCGCTCTGCACGTGCATGCTACCGCGCAGCAGCAGATCCGCCCCTGCGCCGACGAAGCGGAAGTCGCGGCCGAGATTGAGCTCGATATCGATACGCGGCGAGAACCGGCCTGCCGGTTTTGCGCTGATGCGCGCGGCTTCCTCCTTCGGGTCGAGCGGTTTGCTACGCGCTTGCGCGCCGCCGCGTACGACGAGCACATCGTCGCCGAGCTTCGGCGCGCTCGTCGGCGGCAGCGCGAAGCGGGCGCGGTCGACGGTGAACTTGCCCGTCACCGACATGGCATCGCCGCTGCCCATCGCCTTCGCGTCGCCGGAGAGCGAGAGCTGGCGATCGGGGGCGGCGAACAGTTGCAGCTTGTCGGCTGTGAGCGTGATGCCCAGCGTCGGCTCAGGGGTATCGATGCGAATGCCGCCCGTCGCGCGCGCCGTACCGCCGCCTCCGCCCGTGAAGACCACGTCGCGCAGTGCGATTTCCGTCGGCGTGAGGGCAATCCGCACGTGGCCGTCCTTCACGCTCACGCCCGTATCGAACATCTGCACCGACAGATCGTCGGCAGTGAGTTCGCCCGTGGGGCGCGGCTTTGCGACCGTGCCCGCGAGCGTCATGTTCAAGTTCGCGCGGCCCTTGAAGGCAAACTGCGCCCCCGCAAGATTCTCGAACTTCGAGAGATTGGGGATGACCATCGCCACGCGGCCAGTGAGCGGTGCGTCGTCGGGCAGACTCGGGATACCGTCGGCAACGCGCAGCCCCGTTTGCACATCGACGTCGAGCGTGCCGACCAGCGCCGAGGCGGCTTTCACCGTCGCGTGTGCCGACTGCCCCGACAGGTCG
The DNA here is from genome assembly GCF_902459645.1 of Pandoraea pneumonica. GTDB lineage: Bacteria > Pseudomonadota > Gammaproteobacteria > Burkholderiales > Burkholderiaceae > Pandoraea > Pandoraea pneumonica. The sequence goes on along the minus strand of NZ_CABPSK010000006.1, from coordinate 27,678 downwards.
ATACGTGTGCGCAGTTCCGAAATACCCAGCGGCACCCGTGCGCCCACCCCGCCCTTCTCGGCGGAAAGCCCGGGAATGCCCGTGACGGTCACTTTCACGTCGTCGTTCACGCCGCCGCGACGCAGCGTCACGTCACCGCTACGACGCACGATTTCAACGAACCCGTCGGCGCGCTGCGCCATGCTGATATTCCATTTGCCGTCGAGCACGAGATCGCTCGCCACCGCAGGCTGCTCACCGGTGAACGACGCGAGCACGCGCAACACCTGACCGACATCGAGCGTGTCGATGGTCCCGGCCGTCTTCATCTGGCCTGCGCCGTAGTCGAAGTTGGTGAGCGACAACGCGCCCACACCGGTCACCAGCTTCGCTGCGCCCAAATGGACACGCTCAGCGCTAGCCTCTACCTGCCAAGGGGCGGCGAGCGTCAGCTTCGGCATGCCGTGGTTTTCCAACGCCTGAATCGTGCCTCGCCAGCCCGGCTTGCCGCGCGTGTCGGTGATGGCGCCCGCGGCGTCCACGTTCAGATCGAGCGGTGCTTCGCGCAACTTGCCTGCGGCTTTCAGATGCAGCGTGTGCGCGCCGCGCGTGCCTGCCAACGCGACCGACAATCGGTCGAGGCGCGCGACATCGCTCGTAAAGCCATTGCCGTCGAGCGTCACGTTCAGCCGGTCGCTGGGCGCGCCCGGCAAGCCGCCGCTCACATCGACCTTGCCCGCCAGATGCTCCAGTTTTTGTGCGCCGAAAACGAGTTTGTCGGCCGCGAGCGTTGCCGCCACGGCGGGACGCTCGATCGTGCCCGAGACTTGTCCGTCGAGTTGCAAACGGCCCGCCAGCCCGAAGCCGAGCTTATCGAGCGAAGGCGCGTCGATGTTCACCGCCATCTTGTCGCCTGCGGCACCGAAGCTGCCGCGCAGCGCCACCTTGTTACCGGCGACGAGCAGGTTCGCGTCGCTCGGCAGCAAGCGCTTGCCCGCCACTTTCACCGTGCCCGCGCCGCTCATCGGCAAGTCGGCATAAACGCTGTCTTGCAGCGCGAATTTGAGCGTCACGCCCAATTCGGGACGCAGCGCGCCTTGTGCATCGAACTGGCCGGTGACGCTTGCCGCAGGCGGCTTCGCCGCGCCCTTCTTCGCGTGCGCCGCGTCGTAAAGGTCGTACCAAGCCGCCGGATCGAAGCGCGTGAGTTTGATTTGCGCCCGATACGCGCCTGTGTCGCCGTTCTCCAGCACGCCGGTCGCAGCGACCTTGCCTTGTCCGGCGTCGAGCGAGAGCGAGTGAATCGTCGTGCCCTTGGCGTCCAGACCGACATCGGCCAGCACGCGCCGTGCGGCATCGCGCCAGTCGAGAACGATGCGCTGCCCGGTAGCGTCGAGCTTGATGTCGAGCGGGCCGGAGAGCTTCGTCGCGGGCAACTTGCCGTAAAGCGCGTGCAGGTCGAGGTCGCGCATGGTGAGGGCGAAGCCACCGACCATGGCTTCGGCGGGCGCGTCGGCATTGGCGTCTGTGGCGACGGCCGAACTTGCCGTTGCGGATACCGGTGCCGTTGCTGATGCCGGTGCCGGTGCCGGTGCTGATGCTGATGCCGGTGCCGCTGAAGCTGCAGATGCGGATGCGGTTGCCGCCGATGCCGGTACCGGTGCCGCCGCGACAGCAATCTTCTCGCGACGGATATCGCCGCTGCCGGTCAGCAGCGCGCGTCCCGCCAGCTTCAGTTCAATCCCCGTGAGCGCCTGACGTGTCGCATCGAGCAGCACTTCGGCGCGCAGGCTTTCGACCGGCAGCAACTCCGCATCGATCGCGCCGGGTTTCGCGTTCGTCACCGACACGGGCCCCAGCACACGGAATTCCTTCGCCCCCGGTGCCGGTCGCAAGTCGGCCTGCACGGCAAGGTCGGCTTGCGGCGCACCCGCAGAAAAGTCGCGCGGGTTGAGGTGATCGAGGGCAATCTGCGCGCGTGAGAGCGGCACGGCCCCGAACGGGGCGGCTGCGATGTGCGCCGTGCCGTTGAGCTTCTCGCCGGTTGCCGTCAAATCGACCACCAGCGCGTCGAGCGAGCCGGATAGGTCGGCCTTCAACGCCACGGGAATATCGCCCGCCTTGGCTTGCAGGCCGACGTTGCCTTCCAGCGCAAACGGACGCTGCCCGTTCATTTTCAGATTCGCCTGCGCCTCGCCATAGGGCGTGCCGAGGTGTTCGAGTTGGATCGTGTGCTGTGTGCCGTCGCTGCGTGCTGCAACGCGAATATCCTCAAGCACCAGCGCCGGGGAATCGAGTGTGAGCTTCGCCACGCGCACATCGTTGAGCGTCAGGCCCAGCGGCAGACGCAAACTGGTCGGCATGACCGTCGGTTTGTTCGACGGCGGCGACGGCGCGAACGCCAGCGCCACGTCGCCCGCGTGCAGCTTATCGACCGTGAAATGGAGCGGTCGCAGCGACAACGCCCAGCGGCTCTCGAGACGGCTCACGGTAATGTGCGTCGCACCATCGATATAGCGCACGTCGTTCACGGTGAAGCCGTGGGCGAGACTGCCGCTACGCCAATCGCCCGCGAGCTTGCCGCCCAGCGTGGAGACGGCGGTCTGCCAGAGCCAGCGGCTGCCGCGTTCGGACGACATCGCCCACAGCAGCGCGCCGATGGCCAGCACGACGATCAATACCAGCGCGAGCAGCACGCCTGCGAGCCAACGGCCCCAACGTTTGCGGGGCGGTGGTGGCGGCGACTTCGCGGGCGGAGGCGATGCGCCGCCGCCATCGTTGCCCGACGATGCAGCGGGCGCGAGCGTCGGCTCGCGTGGGTCTTGCTGTTGTGTCGACAGCATCGGGTTGAGTGGCATCGCCGTCATCAGAACGCCACCCCCAGCGAGATCGACGGCCGGAACTGGCGGTCATGCACGCCATAGCCGAGGTCGACGTTGACGGGGCCAACGGGGCTGCGCCAGCGCACGCCCAGACCGACGCCGTGATAGAGCGGTGTCGGGTGTCGATAGTCGTCCGTGGCCGTGCCCACGTCCCAGAACGCCGCCGCCCCCCAGTCGCGCGTGAACCAACGCTGATATTCGAGGCTGCCGGTGCCGAGGTATTTGGTCGGGTACGTCGTGCCGTTCTGTTGACGCCCGATGCTTTGATACGTGTAGCCGCGAATCGACGACGTACCGCCCGCGAAGAACAACAACGACGACGGAATGCGGTTGCTGTTGCCGTTGGTGATGACCGCGCCGAGTTCCAGCCGCGCAATCACGATATCGCGATCGCCCACGGGGAAATACTGGCGAATGCGTCCGTAGACGCGGCCAAACGTCTGATCCGTGAGGACAGGTTTCGCGGCAAAGCCGATTTGCGTGTTGATGATGTTGCCGGTGCGCGGAAAGATCAGATCGTCCACGTCGCGCCGGGTCCAGGCGAAGGCGGGCACGAGGGCTTTGTTCACGAATCGCGTACCGCCGTCGGGGCGCTCGTCCGTGTGATAAAAGTCCAGCGAATAGGCCCAGTCGTAACGTTCGCGGGAGCGGGCGCGCTTGATGCCGACTTGCAGCGCGCGCTGATCCAGTCCGTTCAGGTCGGTGCGGTCGTACGACCCGCGCAGGCTATTCGTATACGCGCTGGTATCGGGTGGCATCGCCAGTTCCGCGTAACCGCCCTGCCGGAATTGTTCGAGACGGGCTTGCGTGTCGAACGTCCACGCGCTGCCGAACACGTTGTAGTACGAGTAGCGCCCGGTGACGCTGCCGCCGGTGTCCGTCGTATAACCCACGCCGCTTTGTACGCGCTGCGTCGGAAATTCATTCACCTTCACTTCCACCGGTGCGTTCTCGGCCTTCGTGGGGTCTTCCGTGACCGAGATGATCACGTTCGAGAAATAAGGCGTCGCCTGAATCTGGCGCTGCAATTCCTGAAGCCGCCCGGCGTCGAACGCCTCGCCCTCCGAGAGCGGGTTCACATTGCGGATGATCTGTTCCGGATAGCGGCGGGTGCCCGTGATGACCAGCGGGCCGAGCGTGAACGGCGGACCACTGTCGTAGGTCGCTGACAGCGACGCGGCGTCTTTATCGGCATCGACCACCGCGCGCGAGAACGTCATTTTCGCGGCGTGATAGCGCTTCTGTCCGAGATTGAAGAGCGTGTCACTCTTCGCCTTGTCCCAGTCGGCCTGCCGGAATGGCGCGTCGACGGGCAATTCCCAGCCGTTGCGCAGTTGTTCCGCGCGCTGCGGCTCCTGTTCGGCAATCGGCCCGGTGAACTTCAGGTCAACGTCTTTGATGTGGGTGCGCGGGCCCGAGTCGACGGTGACATGCACGTCGCGCTTGCCGTTGATCGTGGCGACGTCCACATGGGTGACGGGCGAAAAATAGCCCTCCGTCGACGTGAGTTCCTGAATCTGTTCGCCAACCGTGGCGATCAGGTGTTCGAACTGCGCTTCGCCAATATCGTCGCGATCGGCGTAGCGCACGAGGTCGAGATTGGCGTTGAGCAATTTGGCGAGGCCATTGGGGGCGTCTACGCGAACGCGATAGTCGGCCCGGGCCAGCGTGGGCAGTGCGAGAGCGCAAGCGAGCGCGACGAATACGGCGTAGCCGGGTTTGATCTGTGCGACGGTCAAAACCTTCCTTATTGTCATGGCATCCGACGCCGATGGGTCGGCGTGCGGCGTGTCGACCGATGCGGCCTGTTCGGATGATGCAGATGTTCAGCGTTTGTGAGGCGTATTTGACCATAACCCCGGTGTCACTTCACCCGGGAATCCCAAACCGGTCCGAAGCGACGCCTTGACACCGGTTTGCGGTAGAATCGCGTCGTTCCGCACAGCTTGCGCCGTGCTGCTTTGCCTATTTCGCATTGCCTATTTTTTAAGCAGACCGATCATGTACGAGTCCGACATCACCCAATTCATCAAGCAACTCAAGACCGAGAAGCCGACGCTCGAAGCCGAGCAGCGTCAGGGCCGCTCCCTGTTGTGGGACAAGCAGCCCATCGACATGGAAGAGCGCCGCCGCGCCCAGCAATCGCGCGTGGCCCAACAGCCGTACGTCTACCAGAGCGAGTAAGCCGTGCCTGCGGGCCTGACGTGCGGCGTTTGCCGCCGAGGCCCGTCACGCCACGCTTCGCACCGCCCACCGCCGCCAGCCAGCTATCGCGTTGAATCCCACCACGCCTGACGATCCGTCGCAAACACCCGAGCCCGCTTTGGAGCCCGTCTTGGAGCCTACCTCCGAGACCGCGCCGGTGCCTGCGCACGTCGATTCGCCCAGCCGGGAAGCCAAGGCGGCGGAACTGCCTGCCCCGCCCGACGGGCAGGACACCACGCCCGACATCGTCGATGGCGTAGCGCGAGCGCGTTTGTATGGCGAGCCGCTGTTTGCGCTACCCAACGATCTCTACATCCCGCCCGACGCGCTCGAGATCTTTCTCGAAGCCTTTGAAGGTCCGCTCGACTTGCTGCTGTATCTGATTCGCAAGCAGAACTTCAATGTGCTCGACATCCCGATGGCGCAGGTGACGAAGCAGTATCTGCTGTACGTCGAACAGATCCGGACCACCAACCTGGAGTTGGCGTCGGAGTATCTGCTCATGGCGGCGATGCTTATCGAGATCAAGTCGCGCATGCTGTTGCCGGTCAAGAAGGCCGACACGGGCGAAGAAGCGGAAGATCCGCGGGCCGAATTGGTGCGCCGCCTGCTCGAATACGAGCAGATGAAGCTGGCGGCACAGAAGCTCGATACCTTGCCGGTGCTGGGCCGCGACTTCCTGCGCTCGCAGGTGTACATCGAGCAAAGCTTGCAGCCGCGGTTCCCCGATGTGGATGCCGACGACTTGCGTGCGGCGTGGGCCGAAGTGCTGCGCCGGGCCAAGCTGGTGCAGCATCACAAGATTTCGCGCGAAGAGTTGTCCGTGCGCGAGCACATGAGCCAGATGCTGCGGCGTTTGCAGGGTGCGCGGTTCATGGAGTTCACCGAGTTGTTCGACGTTGGGCGAGGCGTGCCCGTCGTGGTGGTCAACTTCATTGCCATGCTGGAACTGGCGCGCGAGTCGTTGCTCGAGATTACACAGGCGGAGCCGTTCGCGCCGATCTATGTGCGCCTGACGTACTCCCCCAACTGAAAAGCGGACGCGGCAATGCGGTAATGCCGTGGCACAGCAGAGTCCGCGCGGTGCTTGCGGTTTTGCGCACGCCCGTTGAGATTTCCTCTACAATCCCCCGGACGTTTTGGCAGCCGCGCCCCAATATCGGGCATCAAGCGCACCAGAGCTGGACGTAACCCACACGTACGCCACGCACGGAACCTCAATGAAAGTCATCCCCTCGATTCACGAACTGCGCGACCAACTGCGCGGACAGAATCGCGTTGCCTTCGTGCCCACGATGGGCAATCTCCATGAAGGGCATTTGTCGCTGATGCGACTGGCGCGCCAGCACGGCGACCCGGTCGTGGCCAGCATCTTCGTCAATCGCCTGCAATTTGGGCCGAACGAAGATTTCGACAAGTACCCGCGCACCATGATGGACGACGTCGAGAAGCTCACGCGCGAGAACGTCTACGTGTTGTTTGCGCCGGACGAGAAGGAGATGTATCCCGAGCCGCAGGAGTATCGCGTCGAGCCGCCGCACGATCTGGGCGACATTCTCGAAGGCGAGTTCCGCCCGGGCTTCTTCAAGGGCGTGTGTACCGTCGTCACCAAATTGTTCTCGTGCGTGCAACCGCGCGTGGCCGTGTTCGGCAAGAAGGATTATCAGCAGCTGATGATCGTGCGCAGCATGTGCCGACAGTTCGCACTGCCGATCGAAATCATCGCCGCCGAGACCGTGCGCGCTGACGACGGTTTGGCGCTGTCGTCGCGCAACCGCTATCTGTCGGAAACCGAGCGTGCCGAAGCCCCGCAGTTGTATCGCTTGCTGGGCCAGATTCGCGACGACGTGAACGCGGGCAAGACCGATTACGAAGCGCTGGAAGCGGCGGCGATGCAGACCTTGCGCGAGCGGGGCTGGGCACCGGATTACGTGTCGATTCGTCAGCGTGCAAATCTGCGTGCGCCCGCACCGGGTGCTGCACCGGCCGAGAGTTTGGTCGTGTTGGCGGCGGCGAAGCTGGGTGCCACGCGTCTGATCGACAATTTGGAAATTTAAATCTGAGTGCTGGCGCCGCCAGTATCCGAGTGCGCAGCGATGCGCGATGGATAGCGGGCGGCGTTGGCGGATATTCGCGCGCGTGTCGGATGCGCGTGCTTAATTCGTCGCGCGGAGTGCGCGACATTGCAACACAAGAGGCAAGCCATGTACCGCACCATGCTCAAGTCGAAGATTCACCGCGCCACCGTGACGCATTGCGAATTGCATTACGAGGGTTCGTGTGCGATCGACGAGAACCTGCTCGAAGCGTCGGGTTTGGTTGAGAATGAGCAAATCGACATTTTCAACGTCAACAACGGCGAGCGTTTCACGACGTATGCCATTCGTGGCGAGCGTGGGAGCGGCATGATTTCGTTGAACGGTGCGGCGGCGCGCCGTGCGCAGTTGGGCGACATCGTGATCATCGTGTCGTATGCGCAGGTCGACAACAAGGACGTGCTGGCGGGCTTCAAGCCGCAACTCGTGTTTGTCGATGAAAAGAACGTGCAAAAGGGCGAGCGCGATCACGTGCCGCTGCAAGCGTGGGAAGAGACCCGCGCCTTCGACGCAGCAAAGTAAGACGCGCGAACGTGCAGCACAAAAAAACCGGCCGAGATGGCCGGTTTTTTCGTTTCAGGCGAAGCAAAAACTAGGCGGCGACGAATTTCACGATCCCGTCCCACTGAGGCAGATCGCGTTCGACGCGGCTGGGTGCCACGTCCCAGAGCGTGAGCCCGTGGGCGGCGAGTTGCACGTAGTTTTGGGTATCGCGGAGCATGCCGAGCACGGGCAACTCGGCCTCATCGCAATAGCGGGCGAGTTGGTCGGCGGCACGGGTGCGGGCATCGACGCGCATCCCGACGACGCCGACGCGCACATCGCCCTGGCGTACGGCCTTTTCTTCGCGGAGCTTTTGCAGAAAGTCGCGGGTCGCGAGGATGTCGAAGATGGACGGTTGCAGCGGCACGAGCACGTAATTGGCGAGCTTGAGGATCGTGTCTAGCCGTTTGCCGTGCAGGCCTGCGGGGGTATCCAGCACGGCGTGCGTGGTGCCTTTGGGCGGACGGGCGACTTCGCTGTGATCGACGTCCCATGTCGCGATGGGCCGCAGCGCGGGCGGGCGCAGCCCTAGCCAAGCCCGGGAAGACTGCTGGCGGTCCGTGTCGCCGAGCATGACCGCGTGGCCTTGCGCGGCCAGATATCCGGCCAGATTCGTTGCCAGCGTGCTTTTGCCCACGCCACCTTTCGGATTCGCCACCACGATCACCGGCATTACGCACTCCCCGAGGTCGATTTTCCGCACATCTTACAACGGCTTCGTGACGGGTCCCCTGCTTCTGGCTTCTGTTATCCATTGCGGAAACGGTGATCGACGGCAGTATTCGTCGAACGTGTACACGCACGTTGCGTGCAAAAGCGCCGCGTCAACATCAGCATTACAATAATTCACCGCCATGTTTCCATGACGACTAGCTGAGGTTTACATTGGACCCGACTCGCTTCGACGCTGATTCTGCCCGCCTGCTGTCCGAGCAATATAAGTTCGACGAAAGTAGCCCGCTTGCGCCTATTTTGGAGACTGCACGAGGTATCTCTCGCCAGGCCGCGGCGTCGCAAGTTCGGCGTTGGGTGGCAGCGGGGTTGCTTCAGGAAGACGGCAACCACAGACCGAAGCGGTACACCCTTTGCCGTCTAGAGCACCATGCGAAAGCCTTCGAATTGCATGGGTTCGACGAGCACGTTGTGTGGACTGACGCAATTCGCCCGCTCATTGCCCGATACGCCGACCCGGCGGCAATGCGAATCTGGGACTACGGCGCGACCGAAATGCTGAACAACGCCAAAGACCACTCGGAAGGAACAGCCGTTACGGTGAGCGTAGTCATCACAGGGGCATTTGCCACCATGCTCATCTCGGACGACGGCGAAGGAATCTTTCGTCGATTGACGCGACTGTGTGCGCTACCCGACGAACGGCTCGCCATTCTCGAGCTAGCGAAGGGGAAATTGACGACGGACCCGGCCCACCATTCCGGGGAAGGCATTTTCTTTACGTCCAGAGCATTCGATCGGTTCCAGATACATTCAGGCGATCTGATTTTCGATCACACCGATCGGCACGAAGACATGTTGACGGACGATGCCAATACAAAACAGGGGACAGTCGTGGCGCTACGCCTCTGTCATTTCACAGAAAGATCGCTGCGGACCATCTTCGATGAGTACACCGAAATGGACGACGACGAAGGACTTTCGCGATTCAACAAGACGGTAATCCCCGTACGGCTCGCACGTTTTGGTAGTGAAAGCGTTGTCTCCCGCTCGCAAGCGCAGCGTTTGCTCGCGCGAATCGAACGCTTTCATACCGTGATTTTCGATTTCGCCGACATCGATACCATCGGGCAGGGGTTCGCCGATGAGATTTTCCGGGTATTTAATCAACAACGCCCCGAAGTGAGACTGAAGATCACCAACGCAAACGACGACGTGCAATACATGATCAATCGCGTCGGAGGCACTAGATAACTGAGGCGGGGATCACCGCCCCTTTCACCGCAAACAAGCCCACACGCGCGCCAAATCCATATTCGCGGCGAACGAGTCCGCGAGCCGGTCCAGCGACGCTTCTCGCAATGCGTTGTAGTCCTGTGCTTCGATATCGCGCGCACCCGCCCACGTCAGCAGCGCGTGCAGCGCCTCGGGTGTGTCGAACAGTCCGTGCAAATACGTGCCCATGACCTGATCGTCGGCAGAACGGGCGCCGTCCGGCATTTCCCCGCCGTCGCCATCGAGCCGTGCGGCGGGACGCGACAGCGCCGCCCCCTGCGTCACGCCCATGTGAATCTCGTAGCCACGCACCGGTGCGTCGCCCACGCTCAGACGGCCGCTCACCACGCGAAGCTGCTTTTGAGGCGCCATCGTCGTCTCGATCTCCAGCCAGCCGAGGCCCGCCGTCGTCCCGGCGTCGCCCTCCAGACCTTCTGGATCGTGAATCGCCGCCCCCAGCATCTGCAAACCGCCGCAGATGCCAAGCACCCTGCCGCCATAGCGTAGATGGCGCGCGATGGCGGGCTCCCAGCCCTGCGCCCGCAACCACGCCAAGTCGGCTCGCACGTGCTTGCTGCCCGGCAAGATCACGAGATCCGACGCTGGCCACGCCTGCCCGGCCCCCACATAGCGGAAGTCCACCTGTGGGTGCGCGCGCAACGCATCGAAATCCGTGTGATTGCTAATCCGGGGCAACGCAGGCACCGCCACGCGCAGCCGCGTCTCGCCGCTGGCCGCAGCGTGCCGTTCACCCGGCAGCATGTCCTCGCCATCCAAATGCAGACCGTGCAGATACGGCAGCACGCCGAGCACCGGAATCCCCGTGCGCGCCTCCACCCATTCGAGTCCGCTCGTGAGCAGTGACGGGTCTCCCCGAAAGCGATTGATGACGAACCCCTTAATGCGCGCGCGCTCGCTGTCGGATAAACACGCCAGCGTGCCGACCAGTTGCGCAAACACCCCGCCCCGGTCGATATCCGCCACCAGTAAGACCGGCGCGTCGACGGCTTCGGCAAACCCCATGTTTGCGATGTCGCGCGCCCGAAGATTCACTTCGGCCGGGCTGCCCGCCCCTTCCACGATGACGGCGTCATACCCGGCACGCAGCCGTTCATAGGCCGCCAGCACCGCCGCCATCGCCCTCGGTTTGTATTCCTGATACGCACGGGCATCGAGATCGGCGACCACCTTGCCACCGATGATGACCTGCGCCCCGCGGTCGCTGCTCGGTTTGAGCAACACCGGATTGAAGTCCGTATGCGGCGCAATGCCCGCCGCCTGCGCCTGCAACGCTTGCGCGCGGCCAATCTCGCCGCCATCCGCCGTCACGGCACTGTTCAATGCCATGTTCTGCGGCTTGAACGGCGCAACGCGCACGCCTTCGCGATAAAGCAGGCGACACAACCCAGCCACCACCGTGCTCTTGCCCGCATCGGACGACGTGCCCTGAATCATCAGCGTGCCGCGTCGCGACGATGCGCGTGACACCTCGGCCGCGCCGCTCGCAAGCGTTGCTGCGTTAACTACAGACGATGCCGATGATGCGGCGTCCGACAACGTCTCGGACGCCACGCTGGAATTGACAGGGATTTCACTCATGGAGCGGATTATCGCATCGGGCGCTCGTACAATATCGCCCATGAGTGCCCACGACCTGACTTTCGTGCTGGGTGGCGCGCGCTCCGGCAAGAGTGCGTTCGCAGAGCGCCTCGCGTCGGAAAGCGGCCTGCCAGTCAGCTACCTCGCCACCGCTGCGGTGAGCGACGAACCCGAGATGCGTGCTCGCATCGCCCATCATCGCGCCAGTCGGCCAGCCCATTGGCCCACGGTAGAAGTCGGTCGCGATCTCGCTGGCGCATTGCGCGAAACGGCGCGCGAAGGTCACTGCGTTCTCGTCGATTGCCTACCGTTGTGGCTCGCCGGTTGGCTCTGCCCGCCAGACGATGGCCCCGATGTCCCTGTCGACGACGCGGCGTGGCACGACGTCGTCGATGACCTCGCGCAGGCGCTGTCCACCGCCCCCGGCAAACTCATCGTCGTGAGCAACGAAATCGGCCTTGGCGTCATCCCGATGGGCTCGCTCACGCGACGCTATGTCGATGAACTTGGCCGCCTCAACCAGCGCGTCGCTGCGCTGGCACCGCAGGTGCGTTTTGTCGTCGCCGGCCTGCCCATGGCCGTCAAAGGATGATGGCGGATGCTCACCGGACTCTCCCCTGAATCGCTCTGGCTCGCCGGCCTCATCGGCGTGTTGCTCGATGCGTGGCTCGGCGAACCGAAACGCTGGCATCCGCTCGTCGGCTTCGGTTTCGTCGCGGCAGGTGTCGAGGCGTGGCTCAACAGCGCCGACACCCGCGACAAACCCTTCAGCGCGATGGTGCGCGGCGCTTGGGGCTGGACGCTCATGCTGCTCGTGCCCGTGCTCATCGCGTGGGCGCTCACGTTCCTGCCCGGCTGGGGCGGCATCGTCTGGCAAGCGCTCGCGCTGTATGCCGCCCTCGGCGCACGCAGCCTGCGCGAACACGTCATGCCCATCGCCCGCGCGCTGCGCGATGGCGACCTGCCGCAAGCGCGTGAACTGACGTCACGCATCGTCTCGCGCGACACCGAAGACGCCAGCGCGTCGGATATCGCACGCGCCGCTGTCGAATCGACGCTAGAGAACGGCAACGACGCCATCTTCGGTGCGCTCTTCTGGTTTGCCATCGCCGGAGCGCCCGGCGTGGTGCTGTTCCGGCTAGCCAATACGCTCGACGCCATGTGGGGCTATCGCACCGAACAGTTTCTGTATTTCGGCCGCCCCGCAGCGCGTATCGACGATCTGCTGAACTGGATTCCGGCACGGCTCACCGCCGCGAGTTACGCCATCTTCGGCGATGTCGCCCGCGCCATCGACTGCTGGCGCACGCAAGCGAGCGCGTGGTCGAGCCCCAACGCGGGCCCCGTGATGGCAGCCGGTGCGGGCAGCCTCGGCGTGCAACTCGGCGGGCCCGCCCGCTATCACGGCGAATGGGAAACACGTCCGCCGCTGGGCTGCGGCATGGAACCGTCCGCACAACACATCAAGGCCGCCTGGCGACTCATCTCCCGTTCGATGTGGATGTGGCTCGTGGTCACCGGCGCACTCGCCTTATTCGCCGCCTCGCAGGCGGACGCAATGCCCGTGGGAGTGGTATGAGCGACATGACAACACCCGTAGCCCCCGTGCCGATGCCGCCCGCCCCCCGCCACGGCGGCAATCTGGGCGAAGCCATCGCGCGCTTTAAGCGACCACGCGAAGAATGGCTCGATCTGTCGACCGGCATCAATCCGCACGGCTACCCGGTGCCGACGCCACCGCCCGAGGTGTGGCGCGACCTGCCGGATGACTTCGACGATTTGATTGAAGTCGCGGCCCAGTACTACAGCGCGCCTGCGAACACCGTGGTGCCCTGTGCCGGATCGCAAGCCGCTATTCGCACGCTCCCAACGCTGCTGCCCCCGGGGCGGGTGACCATCGCTTCGCTCACGTACAGCGAATACGTCCCGGCGTTCCTCCGGGCCGGGCATACGCTGGTGCCGTGGCCCGGCCCAGAGGCCGGACTCCTCGACGACATCGACTATCTCGTTTGGGTGAATCCCGATAATCCGACAACGCGGCACGTGACGCGCGAAACCTTGTCGTCATGGCAAGGTTCGCTGGCTGCGCGCGGTGGCTTGTTGATTGTCGACGAAGCCTTCGCCGATGTATCGCCGGACGCCTCGATGGCGTCGCGCGCTGGGCAAGACGGCCTCGTCGTGCTGCGCTCGGTGGGTAAGTTCTTTGGGCTGGCCGGTGTGCGGGCGGGGTTCGCGCTTTGTCCGCCCGACCTTGGCCAGCGTCTGGCGCACGCCCTTGGCGCGTGGACCGTCAGTGGCCCTGCCCGCTTCGCCGCACGCGCGGCGTTACGCGACACTGCATGGCAATCTGCCACGCGCGAGCGTCTACAACGCGACGGAGAGCGGCTTCTGACGCTATTGCATGCCTATGATTGGCCGGCGCGCGGCACGCCGCTCTTTGCGTGGACACCGCATCCGGCAGCCTCCGCCTGGCACACGCAATTGGCCGTCCGCGGTATTTGGACGCGTTTCTTCGGCGACCATCATGTGCCGCTGGAAACAGGCGGCACGCGACTGCTACCGAGCCTGCGCCTGGGCCTTCCTGCGCACGAATCGGACTGGCAACGCTTGCGCGACGCACTCGACGAAATATCCCGCACCTGAAATTTGTGGGAACTGCCGTGCCCGGCAGCCATCCAAACTCCCCGTTATGCTTCTGATCGGGCGTGCCCTGTCCGTTCGTTAGACGGCGCGCCGCCCCAGCGGCGCCTTACGCGGTATTAAATGACATGCGTTTGCCGCCGTTTTCGTTACAAATTGAAGCATTTCTGCAACAAATGCACACAGCCTTCGCCTCAGGGCGCCGTTAGACTGAGGGTTCTTTCGCAAGGGCTTTCCCTATATAAAAGGACGACCAAATGAAAAAACTGCCGCTGTTGCTTGCTACGCTCCTGACCGCCACCGTCGTGATGGTGGGTTGCTCGAAGAAGGAAGATCAATCGGCCGCTCCGGCCGCCGATACCACGGCATCGGCTCCGGCCGCCGCCCCGGCGGATAGCACCGCCCCGGCAAGCGATGCTGGCGCCGCCATGGCACCGGCTTCGGACGCAGGCGCTGCCGCCCCGGCTCCGGCCTCCAACTAACGCCGCTCGGCGTTGCCGCGGGCTTCGATCGGGCATACGGTCGATTCTGCGCTGCGCCACAACGACTACGCCCCCTGAACTCATTTGAGTCAGGGGGCGTAGTCGTTTTCCTGCCGGGTTACCGCGTGACGGCTTATTTGATGGTGGTGGTCACACCGCCGTCGATCACGCCGTACATCTCCACTTTGCCCGTACCGCCGCTGCGCGCCGACGAACTCGAATCGCCCGTGCCGCTGCCAGTGTTGGCGCAAGCGCCGAGCATGAGCGCCACCATCAGCGCGCCCAAAATGCTGAAATTTCGTTTCACGTCGTTCACGTCAATTCACTCCTTATCTCGCCCGGGCATCTGTGCCGGACATGTTACGCATCGTTCGACCGCAACCAGGTGACATCGGTTCGCCACGTGGGCATCTTACCCTCGCGAGCGGCGCACGGTGGGCGAGACAGCGGCCCATGCGTCGCCGTCCTTGCGGCGGCGCGGCAACGCGTCGAAAATGGCGGGGCTCGTCGTTCAGCACGGGGTCCATATTGTGGGCCACGTGATGATTCATCGCGTCGATGGACGCCCTTCTAGCCCATTTCCACGCCTTCCTTCCCCGGTCAATGCCGCTGACTCTCCAGACTCTTTCTCGCCGTAGCGCCCGCGCTGCCGTGCTGTCCGCGCTGTCCTTCACGCTTCTCTCGACAGTTGGCTTCGTCGCCAGCGTCCACGCAGCGATCTCCGTCAAAGACGACACCGGTGCGACCGTGACGCTGCCCGCCCCGGCGCAGCGGGTCGTGAGTCTGGCGCCGCATGCCACCGAGTTGCTGTTTGCCGCAGGCGCAGGCGATCGCGTGGTCGGTGCCGTCGCGTACTCCGATTACCCGGAAGCCGCACGTCGCATCCCGCGCGTGGGCGACAACAGCGCGCTCGATCTCGAACGCATTCTGGCGCTCAAGCCCGATCTGCTGGTGGTGTGGATGCATGGCAATTCGCAGCGGCAAGTCGAAGCGCTGCGCCAGTTGAAGTTGCCGGTGTTCTATTCGGAACCGAAACATTTGACCGACCTGCCCGACGCCATCGAGCGTCTGGGTGCGCTCACCGGCACGCCCGCGAAGGCACAGGCCGCCGCCAACGCGTTCCGTGCGCGTTACGAGGCACTGCGCATGCAGTATTCATCGCGCGCGCCGGTGCCGGTGTTCTATCAAGTGTGGACGCAGCCGTTGATGACGCTCAACGGCACGCATATGGTGAGCGACGTCATCCGGCTGTGTGGCGGCGTCAATGTCTTCGCCGACGAGCCTGCGCTGGTGCCGCGCGTGTCGGTCGAAGCCGTGCTCGCGAAGCGCCCGGAAGCGATGTTCACCGCAACCCCCGGGGCCACGAAGTCGGACAAGCCGCTCGCCACGCTCGATAGCTGGCGTAAGTGGACGCAACTTCCTGCCGTCGCGCACAACAACTTATTCGGTATCGACGGCGATCTGATCAACCGGCCCGGCCCCCGCATTCTCGATGGCGCACGCACGATGTGCGAAGACCTCGATATCGCGCGCGAACGGCGCACCAAGGCGGCGGCGCAGTAGTCTGTCAGCCGTTCCAGCGAAGCAGGCAGGCTTGCCCGTCGTTGCTCACGCGCAAGGCGCAAACTGCGCCGAAATCGAGCGCCCACGACAAACACGCCGTGGGCGGCATACCGAGTGCGGCTGCGGCATGCAATCGCATGGGGCCAGCATGTGTCACCGCGACATGCACATCGCGGGCCGAGTCTTTAGTCGTGGCCAGCACCGCCTTTGCCCATGCGGCCATGCGTGAAGCCACGTCGTGCGCCGACTCGCCACCCGGGGGCGAAAACCCGGTAACGTCGTTGGCCCACGCATCGAGTTGGTCACGATCAATGGTGTTCCACGCCTGCATTTCCCACTCGCCGAAATGCATTTCCGACAAGCGGGCATCTTCCGTGACCGGCATACCCAACGATGCAGCGATCGACTGTGCCGCGTCTCGCGCACGCTGCAATGGGCTGCTATGGATGGCCAGGGGACGGCGGCCGTCGAGCAGCGTCACCAGTTTCTGGCGCATCGCTGCCACCGTGACGTCGAACTTGGCGGCATCGACCGGCAAATCGGTCTGACCGTAGCAAACGCCCGGCGCGACATCGGGCGGCGGATGCCGCAGCAGAATCAGATCCATGCGCACACCGTCAGATACAGAGCGAGTTCGCCAATCTGCTGCGCAAAGCCCAACGTGTCGCCGGTATAGCCGCCCAAACGACGGCGCAGATAGCGAATGAACGCACCGCGCAGCACGACGAGCACCACCGCGCCGGTGACGCCCGCGCGCCAATCCGGCCAGAATGCCCACGGCACGCTGCACGCCACGCCGAACAGCAAGCCATTCAGGCTCAAGCGCTGCGCTACCGGTTTCGCTTTGCCCTCGGGGCGCACATAGTCCAGCGCACGCAGCAAACTGATCGCCATACAGCGGCTTGCCGCATGCGCACCGATCAGCACGATGGCGAAGCCGCCCCATCCGAACGCAGCTTGCACATCGACCAGCGCCTGCCATTTGATCGCAAGCGCCAGCCATAGCGCGACCGCCCCGTATGTGCCGATGCGCGAGTCGTGCATGATCTCGAGCACGCGTTCGCGCGCGAACGCGCCGCCGAACGCATCGACGGAATCGGCAAGACCGTCTTCGTGAAACGCGCCCGTGAGCAGCACACTCACGGCCAGCCCCAGCGCGATCGCCAGTCGCGGCGACCAGATCATTCCCATCGCCACCGTCAGCAACGCGACCAGCAAGCCGACAAACACGCCGACCATCGGGAAGAAGCGTGTCGCGGCGTTCAACTGCGCAGGCGAATAGCCCACCCAAGCGGGGATCGGGACGCGCGTGAAGTAGCCGAGCGCCGTCAGGAACAGCCGCAGTTGCTGCTTGCCCCAATCGTCGTGCATCGGTGCACCGGGTGCCGTGGGCACCAACTCATGCGCCGACGCCTCACCGGGCGGTGTCGATTTATCGCCGGACAGATCGCCGGACGGATGATCGGACGGATCGGGGGCGGGGGTCGTCATGCCGTAGGGGCGTCGCGATCGCTCACGCCAGCGCCCTCGAACGTCGCCATGTCGCGCAAAAAGGCGGCGGCGGCCTGAATCAGCGGCATGGCCAGCGCAGCACCAGTGCCCTCACCCAGTCGCAGCCCCAATTGCAGCAGCGGCGCCGCGCCCAGCGCATCGAGCATGGCGCGGTGGCCCGCCTCGTCGGACGCATGCGCAAAAATGCAGTAATCGAGTACCGCCGGGGCAAGGCGCGCTGCCACGAGCAGTGCCGACGTGCTGATAAATCCGTCGACCACGATCACCAAGCCGAGCTTGGCAGCCGCCAGATACGCACCGGTCATCATCGCGATTTCAAAGCCGCCGAAGGTGGCCAGCACATCGAGCGGATCGACGTTTGCGCTCATCGGATGGGCTTCGAGCGCCTGCGCCAACACGGCGGTCTTGCGCGCAAGACCCGCGTCGTCCACGCCCGTGCCGCGTCCCACGCACGCCGCGAGCGGCAAGCCTGTCAGACGTTGCATCACACAGGCCGCGGCCGATGTGTTGCCGATCCCCATTTCGCCGAACCCGATCATGCGCGTGCCGCGCTGCGCATGCACAACGACGCGTGCAGCACCGGCAGCCAGCGCCGTCTCGAGTTGCTCACGCGACATCGCGGGGCCTTCGAGAAAGTTCTGCGTGCCGCGCGCGACGGGAATATCGACGAGCGACGCATGCGACGGGAAGTCTGCCGCTACGCCCGCGTTAATCACTTCCATCTCAATCTGATTGGCACGGCAGAACACATTGATCGCCGCCCCGCCGCGCAGGAAGTTGAGCACCATCTGCGCGGTGACCGCTTGCGGATAGGGACTCACGCCCGAGGCCACAATGCCGTGGTCGCCCGCGAACACGAGCATCGCAGGGCGCGAGAGGTCGGGCGTCAGGCTTTGCTGAATGCGGCCGATTTGCAGCGCAACGCGCTCCAATGCCCCCAGACTGCCGGGCGGCTTGGTCTTGATATCGATGGCGTGTTGCAACGCGGCGTCCATCGCCGCGGACGGTGCGGCAACGTCGAACAACTCGGCCAGCAATGGGCTGTATGCGGTGTTAGCGGTCATGCGTGAGACTTCCTGAAACGAATACTAGAGACTGGCGGGCACTATCGGGCGCCATGGGCGCAGCGGGCAGCGCTTACATTTCCACGCCGGGTTGTGCGCGAATGCCCTGCGCAAATGCGTGCTTGACCGGTGTCATGTCGGTCACCGTGTCGGCCACATCGACCAGCGCCTGCGGTGCGCCGCGACCGGTAATCACTACGTGCTGCATCTCGGGGCGAGCTTCGAGATCGGCGATCACCTTGTTCACATCGAGATAGCCGAGCTTGAGCGCGATGTTCAGTTCATCGAACAACAGCAGACCGAACGAAGCGTCGTTCAGCATGCGGCGCGCTTGCTCCCACGCCACTTCGGCTTTGGCGATGTCGCGTGCACGGTCTTGCGTGTCCCACGTGTAACCCTCGCCCATCACGTGAAACTCGCATTCCTCGGGAAAGCGGCGCAGGAATTTCTCTTCACCGGTCGGAATCGCCCCTTTGATGAACTGCACCACACCGGTTTTCATACCGTGCCCCATGGCACGCACCACCATGCCGAAGCCGGAGCTGGACTTGCCCTTGCCGTTCCCGGTGGTGATGACGAGCACGCCGCAATCGTGCTGCGCCTGCGCGATCTTGCCGTCGATGAGCGCCTTCTTGCGCACCATGCGGGCACGATGGCGCTCGTTGCGGGCCGCTTCGGCGCTCTCTGCGTCGGGCGTGGCGTTGGGATCGAACTGCGGCGTCTCTTGCGTCATGAACAGCACCTGTGAAAGCAAGCGCGCGGCGCGATGCCACGCGCGGAATATAGGAAAGAAGACGGCGCCTTAGCCACGGCGTGCGGGCACCAAGGCCTCGTCGTCGCCATCGCGAATCAGGCGCAGCGGATAGCCGAACGCATCGCTGCAATATTCGGCCGTGAGCACCTCGTGTACGGGGCCAGCACGCCATGCGCCGCGCCCGTCGAGCAATAGCGCATGCGTCGCAAAACGACGCGCGAGATTCAAATCGTGACAAGAGAAAACGACAGCGGCATCGTCGCGTGCCGCGTGCTCAGCCAAGCGCTCCAGCGCATCGATCTGGTGATGCAAGTCGAGATGGGAAATCGGCTCGTCCAGCAGCAACAGCGGCGTCGCCTGCGCGAGCACGGCCGCAAGCGACACCCGTTGACGCTCGCCGCCCGAGAGCGTGGTCACGTCGCGCTGCGCAAACGTTTCGAGGCCGACTTGCGCCAACGCGGTCATGGCCGCAGCAATGTCGTCCTCAGATTCCCACGCGCCCCAGCGGCCTTGCGCCAAATACGGATGGCGGCCCGCGAGCACGACTTCAAGCGCGGTGGCACCGAAAGCGTCTCGCGTTTGCTGCGGCATCAGCGCGCGCACCTTGGCGAGTGCGCCGACACGCCATTGACTCAGCGGCTTGCCCGCGATGTCGATGCGCCCTGACGCGGCGATGGCATCGTCGCGATGCGGCGTCGCGTCGATGCTGCGCAAGCCCGCCAGCGTGCTGAGCAGCGTCGTCTTGCCTGCGCCGTTCGGCCCCGCGAGACACCAGCACTCACCGGGGGCGACCGCAAAGTCGATCCAATCCACCAACGTTCGTTCGCCCGCGCGCAGTGTCAGCGCGTGGGTATGTAGCAGTGGTGTGGGCGAATTCGGCTGCGCCACAAGCGTGGACACACTCATCGCATCACCCGTCGCGACAGCAGCCAGAGGAACATCGGCACACCGATGATCGCGGTAATGACACCGACCGGCAGTTGTGTCGGCGCGACGATCGTGCGGGCGATGAGATCGGCCACCATGAGCAATACACCGCCCGCCAACGCTGCGGCGGGTAGCAGCATGCGCTGATCGTTACCGAAGCGCAGCCGCAGAATATGCGGCACTACGAGACCGACGAAGCCGATACTGCCCGCCGTGGTCACGGCGACAGCGGTCGCCAACGACGCCGCCAAATAAATTCGCGCGCGCAGCGGCCCGACCGATACGCCGACCGCCTGCGCCACGGCTTCGCCACGCAGCATCACATTGAGCCGATGGGCAACGGGGCAAACGATAAGCAGGGTCGCGGCCAGCGCCAGCAAGGGCAACGTCGCCCGGTCGACGCCGTTCAAATCGCCGGTCAGCCAGAACAGCATGCCGCGTAGGCTGGCGTCGGGGGCGAGCGTGAGAATGAGCATCGCGATGGCGCCGAAGCCAGCCGCCATCATCACGCCGGTCAGCAGAAGGCGCGCGCTGCTGTCCTGTTCGCCCGGACGGAAGAAACTGCGGTGCGAGAGCGCCATCACAAGCGCAATCGCGGCTAATGCCCCGAGAAACGCGCTGGTCTGCACCCAGAAGAAGGGCAACATCAGCGCAAGCGACGCCAATGCAGCGACGGCGGCACCGCCGGAAATGCCCAGCACGTAGGGATCGGCGAGTGGGTTGCGCAGCAGTGTCTGCATCAACGTGCCGGAGACGGCCAGCAAACCGCCACAGGCAAACGCCGCCAGCGCACGCGGCAGACGCAGACGCCAAACGACGTCGCCCGCGAGGCCGACGTCGTGGCCGAGTACCAGGCCGCCGATCTCGCGCAGTGAGACGGGCACGCTGCCCAGCATCAACGATGCGACGAGCACCGCCAGCGCAAGGCTGGCGAGTGCCGTCCAGATGGCGAGGGCGCGACGCAGCGTCATGCCGCTACGCCCTGCCAGGGCGATGCGTCAGAACTGCTTCCAGCCGAGCGTGACGTAAATCGCGCGCCCGATCGTGTTGTAGGCATATACCGTCTGGTAGTTTTTGTTGAAGACGTTGTCCAGATGCGCCGAGACGTACCAGGATTTGTCGATATCGTAACGCGCTTGCAGGTTCACGAGCGTGTACGCGCCCAGATGCTGGCCGCCGGTGTCGTAACGCTCGCCACTGTAGAACACGTCGCCGCCGAAGGTGAACTTGTCGAAAGTCTTCGACAGGCCGACCGAGCCGAACTGCTTGGCGCGGCGCGCGAGTTGCTTGTCGGCATCCAAGTCGGTCGGGTTTTGACGCGTGAACGAAGCCCGCACATCGACGCCGAAAATCGGGCGGCCCGTGTAAGTCAGTTCAAGCCCTTCGACACGCGCCTTCGCCACGTTCGAGGCGGTGTACGGGAAGACGGTCAGACTCTGAATCAGGTTCGTGTACTTGGTCTGGAAACCCGTCAGCTTGACCAGGCCCAGACGCTCGCCACCGTTGAACTGCACACCGATTTCCTTCGAAATCGAACGCTCGGGTTGCAAGTTCGGGTTGCCATAGCCCGGATAGAACAGGTCGTTGAAGGTCGGCGCACGGAAGCCGTCCGATGCGTTGGCCATGAACTTCCACATCGGCGTCAGGTTGTAGCCGTAGCCCACCCAGTAACTGTTTGCACCGCCAAAGTCGGAGTACACGTCGCGACGCACGTTGGCCTGCACCTGATGCTTGCCGAAGGCGCCTTCGTAACCGATGTAGCCGGAATCGACGTGGCGGTTGTTGCGGCCGTAGTTGGTGCTGCTCTCGACGGTCTGTTCCAGACGGGTGTAACCCGCGATCAGCTTCTGGTCGGGCATGAACGCGTATTCGTTACCCCAGTCGATTTGGTTGCTCGACGTGTGGAAGTTGCCGTTGCCTTTGTCGTTCAGATAGCTGTAGCTGTAGTCGTCGCCCTGCGTGACCGAGAAGCGCGTGCTCCATTTGTCGGTGACGTTGCCCTTCGCATAGCCCGAGATCTGACGCACACGCGCGTCGGTGTTGTTCAAGTCGGTCGGCTTGCCGTACGCGTTGTCGTAGCTGCTGCTGCCGTCACTTTGGAACAGGCGCGCGCCCACTTCCCACGTGTCGCCGAGCTTTTGCGAGATGGACGCGCTCACGCTCGTGTTGTCGTCGCCATTGCGGTTCGGATTCACGTTCTTCGGATAGAAGCGCGGGTCGATGGCCGAGATGCCGTTCGTGTGAAAGCGCGACACGTCGAGCGAGAAGTTGGTCTTGCCGTCGTTGAACGACCCGGCGATACCGGCGTTGGCCTGCGTGGTGTTGTTCGTGCCGTAGCCAATTTCCGCATAGGCGCGCGGCGGGCCGCCGTCGCCCTTGCGGGTAAAGATCTGAATCACACCGCCCACGGCTTGCGAACCGTAGAGCGCCGACACGTTGCCGCGCACGATTTCGATGTGGTCAATTTGCGACACCGGAATTTGTGCGATGTTGGTCGTGCCCGTGGTGGCCGAGTTGACCGGCACACCGTCGATGAGCACAAGCGATGCGTTCGAGGCCGCGCCGCGCATGAAAATGCTGGCCGACGTGCCGAAGCCGCCGTTCTGCACGATCTCCACGCCGGCCTGGCCGCGCAGCAGCGTCGGCAGGTCTTGCGCCTGGCTTTGTTCGATATCTTCGCGCGTGATGACGGAGGTGGCGGCGAGCGTGTCGGCGAGCTTTTGCTCGGTACGCGAGGCCGTCACGACGGTCGTCTTGAGCTGGGCGGCGGTGGTGTTGTCGCTGGTCGCGGTGTTGGCTGCGACGCTCACTGGCGCAGCCGTTGTGTCGGGCGACGGTGCCGATGCGGCCGACTGGGCGTGCACAGCGAAGCTGAAGGTCGCCGCGAGCGAGGCGCAAGCGAGCGCGACAGCGCGTGGGGCAGGAACAAAAGCGGGCGCGAGCTGCGCCATAGCGCGGACGTGGGAGCGCATGATCTGGTGTGACTTCCGTGGTTTTCTTTTTTTGCCTTGACCCGTTCCCCCGCGGGTCGTCAGCGCACGAGGAGCGCCGGTGACAGGTCACGGATGCGAATCTCACGGCATGGCATGAATTCGCATCGGCACATGAAAACGACGGCAAGCCGCCAGCGGCAGCGCCGGGCGGCATGGCTTATCCCCACTCGCTCGGCCGGTATCCGGGCTGGTCATCGTCGCGCCTGACCGGCCTTCCCACAAGCGAATAACTTGCAGTGGCGATTGAGGCGAGGTGCGTTTTCGGAAACCTTTATGGCCGAAATGATGACTTACCGTTGCGGGGGCAGCACAGGTTGGCCAGCCCGTGTGGGGGCGCGGCTCCCTGTTTCCCGTTTAACTGCGCATGCCGGGGGGCGTGCGCGAGCACCGAAGCGCCGCAAGTGTAGGGGTCAATCGAACGAGCGTCAATGCTCGTTCGTCGGGCATTGGCCGCCGATTCCGTTAGAATGTAGGGCAATTATGAGGACGCAGCCCGATGCTCACCGATCTCGACAATCTCACCGACAAAATTGAACAGTTGGTTGTGATAAGCCAACGTTTTCATCAACACAATCAGGCACTGCTAAGTGAGCTTGAGCGCACCCGCGCCGAATGCGACGATACCCGCGCCGCCATTGAACAATTGCGCGCAGAGCGTGACGCCCTGCGTTTGCAGCGCGACCAGCTCGCCGCCAAGATCGACGAGGCTCAGGTTCGCCTGAATGCCATTCTGGAAAAGCTTCCGACGCAAAACCCCGCTGAGGGTCAGATGGATCTGCTCGGTACCCCCGGTGGAGAACACGCATGACGATCAAGCAGCTCGAAGTTCATATCCTGGAACAGTCGTACCGGCTCGCTTGCCCGCCGGAACACGAAGCCGACCTGCTCTCCGCCGTCTCACGTGTGGACGCCGAAATGAGCAAGGTGCGTGCGCAAAGCAGCGTGCGCGGCACCGACCGCATTGCCGTCATGGCAGCGTTGAGCCTGGCATCCGAATTGCTTGCGTTAGAAAAAAGTATTGCTGCTGGACAAGCATTCCCCGCTGAAGAAATTCAGAGTAGAATGCAACGCATGAACGATCGATTGAGTGCTGTGATCGACCAGTATCAAAGCTGAGTCAACGTTGTAAAACACACGCTGTCGTTCGATTCAAAAAGTTAGTTTTCCCTGCCTGGTTCGCGAAAGTCATAGATTCCTTGAACCAATGCTTTGCAGCAGGTTGCGGAAGTTTGTAGCGCTGGCGTGAGCGTCACTCTGTCTGATGAACCCAAAGCGTTACTAACCGCGACCACCTTGAACCTCCCGGTTCAGGATGCCGGCTTAGCGGCTGAGGCGGGGACCCAATACACGGCACTGCGTTCGCGCAGTGCCGTTTTTTTTCGTGCGCGTGCCGTATGCGAGGCATGCAACGCGTGAAGGAAAATAAAAAGGCGGCCCGTAGGCCGCCTTTTTTACTACTGTCGATCGCTGGCTCAGAACTGCGCTTCGCTCAACGACAGCGCCGAATCTGCGCCTTCGGTAATCGATTGCGCGAGGCCAGGCGCCTGCGTGAGGATGTGATCGGCAAAGAAACGCGCCGTACCAATCTTCGCATCGTAGAACGCCGGATCTTCAGCGCGACGCGCCTGTGCCGCCAACAATGCACGGCCCATCTGCCAGCCGCCCAGCACAATCCCCGCCAGCTTCAGATACGGCACGCTGCCGGCAAACACGGCGTTCGCGTTGTCTTGCGTGTTCGCGATGACGTAGTCGACCACAATCGATAGCGCTTCGCGGCCCTTCGCCAGACGTTCCGCAACGCTTTGTCCCACACCGCCTGCGGCGCGCAAATCGTTTTCCGTCGCCGCGATTTGCTCGAACAGTGCACGCGCCACGGCCCCGCCATCGCGCAACGTCTTGCGGCCAATCAGGTCGTTCGCCTGAATCGCCGTCGTGCCTTCGTAAATCGGCAGAATGCGCGCGTCGCGATAGTACTGTGCAGCACCGGTTTCTTCGATGAAGCCCATGCCGCCATGCACCTGCACGCCGAGGCTCGTGACGTCGAGCGACATCTCCGTGCTCCAGCCTTTGACGATCGGCACGAGAAACTCATACACAGCCTGTGCACGCTTGCGCTCGCCCGCGTCGGCGGCGTTATGGCCAATGTC
This sequence comes from Pandoraea pneumonica, assembly GCF_902459645.1. GTDB lineage: Bacteria > Pseudomonadota > Gammaproteobacteria > Burkholderiales > Burkholderiaceae > Pandoraea > Pandoraea pneumonica. The sequence continues at coordinate 2,345 of NZ_CABPSK010000006.1, read as the reverse complement.
GGCTTGTGCCGCTGCGACGTAAGCCAATGCGCGTGCGCCTTCGGTCAGCGCGCGCATCGTCATGAGCATGCGTTTGACATCCGGATGATGAATGATCGCCACGGCATCGCGCGACGAACCGTCGACCGGACGGCTCTGCAAGCGCTCACGCGCATACGCCACGGCATGCTGATAGGCACGCTCGGCCACGGCAACACCTTGCATGCCCACAGCGAAGCGTGCGGCGTTCATCATGATGAACATGTACTCGAGGCCGCGGTTCTCTTCGCCGATCAGATAGCCCGTGGCACCGCCGTTGTCGCCGAATTGCAGCACCGCCGTCGGGCTCGCCTTGATCCCGAGCTTGTGTTCGATGGACACACAGTGCACGTCGTTGCGCGCGCCCAGCTTGCCCTCGGCGTCGACGTTGAACTTCGGCACGATGAACAGCGAGATGCCCTTCACGCCCGGGGGTGCATCAGGAGTGCGCGCGAGCACGAGGTGCACGATGTTCTCGGCCATGTCGTGTTCGCCGAACGTGATGAAAATCTTCGTGCCGAAAATCTTGTACGTGCCGTCGCCAACGCGATCGGCACGCGTGCGCACCAATGCGAGGTCGGAGCCCGCCTGCGGCTCGGTGAGGTTCATCGTGCCCGTCCATTCGCCTGAGAGCAGCTTGGGCACGTACAGCGCACGTTGCGCGTCGCTACCGGCCGTGAGCAGCGCCTCCACGGCACCGTCGGTCAGCAACGGGCACAGCGCGAACGACAGGTTCGCGGCGTTGAGCATTTCGGTGCAGGGCGTCGCGACGAGTTTCGGCAGGCCTTGACCGCCAAACTCCTGCGGATGCAACACGCCTTGCCAACCGGCTTCGGAGAACTGTTTGAACGCTTCTTTGAAACCCGGCGTCGTCGTGACGACACCGTCTTTCCACGTACTCGGCTGTTGATCGCCGATGACGTTGAGCGGCGCGAGCACTTCCTGATTAAAGCGTGCGGCTTCTTCGAGCACGGCCTGCGCGAGTTCGGGCGAGGCATCCTCGTAGCCCGGCAACGCCGCAATGCTCGACAAGTCCGCCAGCTCGTTCATCACGAACTGCATGTCCTTGATCGGGGCCTGATAACTCATGTCGTTCCTCCAAGGGATTCCGTTTGCCTGCGGATGGTGGCGAATGCCGGGATTCTTGTTTTTATATCGTCTTGTATTTGACCGATTCGGATGAGGACGCAGCGCATTGCCCACCTCATCATGCGAATCGGCTGCGAGGCCAGTCTTACGACTCGCCCCGCAGCACGATGTTTTTCCTACCTGACCTACCCGCGCTTACAGCGCGTTCACCAGTTCCGGCACGACCGTGAACAGATCGCCCACCAGACCGTAATCCGCCACCGAGAAGATCGGCGCTTCCGGATCCTTGTTGATCGCCACGATCACCTTCGAATCCTTCATCCCGGCCAAGTGCTGAATCGCGCCCGAGATGCCCACCGCCACGTACAACTGCGGGGCCACGATCTTGCCCGTCTGACCGACTTGATAGTCGTTGGGCACGTAACCGGCGTCCACTGCTGCGCGCGAAGCACCGAGAGCGGCGCCCAGCTTATCGGCCAGCGGCTCCAGCACCTTCGTGTAGTTCTCGCCCGAGCCCAGACCGCGGCCACCCGAGACGATGATCTTCGCGCTCGTCAGTTCCGGACGGTCCAGCTTCGTCACCTCACGGCCCACGAACTGCGACAGGCCTGCGTCCGGCGTCGCGGCAACGCTTTCCACTGCGGCGCTGCCACCCGTGGCGGCTGCCGGGTCGAAGCCCGTCGAGCGCACCGTGATCACCTTCACCTTGTCGGCGCTTTGCACCGTCGCAATCGCGTTACCCGCGTAGATCGGGCGCTCGAACGTGTCAGCGCTGTCGACCTTCGTGATATCGGAGATTTGCGCGACGTCGAGCAACGCAGCCACGCGCGGGGCGATGTTCTTGCCGTACGCGGTTGCCGTTGCCAGGATGTGCGAGTAGTTGCCAGCGATCGACACCACTTCGTCAGCGATGTTTTCTGCCAGACCATCGGCGAAATACGGCGCATCAGCAAGCAGCACCTTCTTCACGCCAGCGATTTGTGCAGCGGCGTCGGCGGCAGCTTTGGCGTTCGAACCCGCCACCAGCACGTGCACGTCGTCACCACATTGCAGTGCTGCCGTCACGGTGTTGAGGGTCGCGGCCTTGATCGATTGATTATCGTGTTCTGCGATTACCAGAATGCTCATCTCGTCGTCTCCTTACAGGACCTTAGCTTCGGTCTTCAGTTTGTCGACGAGCGTTGCCACGTCCGCCACCTTCACCCCTGCGCTGCGCTTGGGCGGCTCGGCCACCTTCA
>NZ_CABPSK010000005.1 GCF_902459645.1 Pandoraea pneumonica | reverse complement strand
ATCGCCAGCGCCGTGCGCAGCGTTTCTTGCGATTGCGCCACACCTGCCGAGACCGCAATCACTTCCGTCGCCACGCCTGCTTCCTTCAGACGCACCGCCTCTTCCACCGCGATTTCGTCGAACGGATTCATCGACATCTTCACGTTCGCGATGTCGACGCCACTGCCGTCGCTCTTCACGCGAACCTTTACGTTGTAATCCACTACCCGTTTGACCGGTACCAGGATCTTCATGAACTCGCTCCAAAGTTACGTTTACGTCAATCCGCTGCCATTATAACCACAGGGTTGATGACGCATTTATTGCATATTTTTGGCATTTTGTGGCAAAGACTCAATCTCCCTCTGAGTGAAGCCACATATGCGCGATCCTCGCGATAGCGGTGCCGGACCCAAGCTGACAAGCGCACTGAAACCACCAGGACGCCGTCACTGCCCGAACGATCGTGCTATTTTTATGCAAATCGTGACGCTCAACCAGTGTCTTCGTGGTGCATTTCCTCTAGAGAAATCCACCCGTCGCAAGGGCGCCTATGATCGAATGGCGCACCCGGAATTCAGACCGTCGCACGCATGACGGCTTACCGGAAATCAATTCGGAATTCGGTGACAAGCGCCCTGCCACCGGGCGAGGAGGAAGACATGACCACGCATTCGGAATCGCGTCTGAAGGCCAGCGACGGCCTCGAATTGCACGTACAAAGCTGGCGGCCGGAGAACACGACTGAACCGCTACGCGCAGTGGTCGCCATCGTGCACGGCATGGGTGAACATGGCGGACGTTACGCGCGGCTCGCCGCGCATTTTGCAGCGCATCAGATCGCCACCATCACGTACGACTTGCGCGGACACGGCCGCTCGGCCGGCGCGCGCGTCTTCATCAACGACTTCAACGAGTATCTCGACGACACCGAGATCTTCCTCACCCATGTTCGCCACACGTTCGGACAAGTGCCGTTGTTCGTACTCGGCCACAGCATGGGCGGCGCCATTGCAGCGCTCTACACCATCACGCGTGCGCCCGCTCACGTGCGCGGTCTCATGCTCAGCAGCCCCGCCCTCGCCCCCGGCGAGCCGGTAGCACCGTGGATGGCCAAGGCGGGACGCTGGGTGTCGCGCTGGTTGCCGAAAGTGCCGGTTTTCAAAATCGATCCGGCGATGATCTCGCGCGACAAGAGCGTCGTCGACGCCGCCAAGCAAGACCCGCTGAACGCCTATCGCGGCACCCCCGCGCGCACGGCGGCCGAACTGCTCGACGCGATGGCACGTATCCACGCCAATGCCGACGCGCTGCACCTGCCGCTGTATATCTTTCATGGCACCGCCGACAAGCTCACCGCGCCGTGGGCCAGCGAACAGTTCCATCACAACGCGGGCTCGCAGGACAAGACGCTTCGCCTCTATCCAGGGCACTTTCACGAAACGCTCAACGATCTCGATCGGGAGAAGGTCATCGGCGACCTCACGCAGTGGATGTTGCAGCATCTGCCGCTCGCCAAAACGCCCGAACCCGCACACGACAGCGTCTAAGGCCGATAACCGGTGACGGGTGAAGGCTGACGGGCGAGCGCCCTGCGATCCCAGCACGGGAGCAGGGTCTCGTCCCGGTACGCCGTCCTGCGCGTTACACTGGTCTCGTTCGCATTCGCGAGGAGCACCGGCATGCAAGCGCAGACGAAATACTCGCCGCAAACCGTCACCGGCGTGCACTTCTGGACGCCGACGATCTTCAGCATCAAGACCACACGCCCGCCCGGATTGCAATTCGCGCCAGGCCAATTCGTGCGGCTCGGCCTACCCGGCGACGACGGCAACTTGATCTGGCGGGCTTACTCTTTCGTGAATTCCCCCGCGGAAGATACATTGGAGTTCTATGTAATCACCATTCCCGAAGGGCTGCTGACACCACGCATGTCGAAGCTCAAAGTGGGCGACGAGATGTTCGTCGATCACACCTCCTACGGCTTTCTGACGCTCGATCGCTTCACCGGCGGCAACGACCTCTGGCTACTCGCCACGGGCACGGGCCTCGCGCCGTTCGTATCGATTCTGCGCGATCCGGCCGTCTGGCAACGCTTTGAAAAGATTTATGTCGTGCACAGTGTGCGCTGGGAACGCGACCTCGCTTATTACGAGGAGTTGCGCCACTTCTCGCATCCCGACGTCGATCCGGCGCTCGTCGCAAAGCTGCACTTTGGCGTATGCGTGACGCGCGAGCAGACGCCCGGAGCGCTCTTCGGGCGCATCACCTCGTTGCTGGAATCGGGAGAACTGGAGCAGTCGATGGGGACGACGCTGGACCCTGCCACGTCGCGCATCATGGTGTGCGGCAACCCGGATATGGTGAAGGAACTGCGTGCGTGGTTCACCGGCAAGGGCTATGCGGTGAGCCGCACGGCGACGCCGGGCCCGCTGGTGCTAGAGAAGCAATGGTGAACCGGTGACGCTTACGACTTCGCCCAACCCGGCGCGCGCTTCTCGATAAACGCCTGCACGCCTTCGAGCGCGCAATCGTCCATCATGTTGCAGGCCATCGTCTGACCGGCCATCTGATAGGCCGCTTCGATTCCCGTCTCCAACTGGCGGTAGAAGAGGCCCTTACCGGCAGCGACAGCCGCTGCGGGCTTCGCCAGGATCGACGCACATAGCGCCGCCACTTCCGCATCGAGCTTTTCCATCGGCACGACTCGGTTGATGAGCCCTCGCTCGCGCGCCGTCGGTGCGTCGATGAAGTCGCCGGTCAGCAGCATCTCCATCGCCTGCTTGCGCGACAGATTGCGCGACAGCGCGACGCCCGGTGTCGCGCAAAACAGCCCCACATTGATGCCCGATACGGCAAAGCGCGCTGCGGACGCGGCGACGGCAAGATCGCACATCGCCACCAACTGACAACCCGCTGCGGTGGCAATGCCGTGCACACGGGCGATGACGGGCTGCGGCATGCGCTGCATCGTCATCATCACGCGGGTGCATTGGTTGAAAAGCCGCCGATAGTAATCGAGCGATGGCTCGGCACGCATTTCCTTGAGGTCGTGGCCTGCGCAGAATGCTGCGCCCGACGCAGCCAGCACCACCACACGCACGGTGTCGTCGTTTGCAACGGCGTCGAGCGCACGTTGCAGCGCGTCGAGCATCGCTTCCGACAAGGCGTTGAACTGGCGCGGACGATTGAGCGTGAGCGTCGTCACACCGGCGAGATCACCCTCGCCGTGCGTAACGAGTACCAGCGGTTCATCGGTGGCAGTGGAAGCCGTCATGATCGTCTCCTGTGCCACGTCATGCCGCGCGGCATCGAACGGGGCACCGCTCAAACGTCGGCGAGCACCTTCAGATGCGCGACAACGCTGCGGCCCAATGCCGAGAGGTTATAGCCGCCCTCGAGGCAACTGACGATGCGGCCCTTCGCATGACGGTCGGCAATCGCCTTCACCCGCTCGGTAATCCATGTGAAATCCGCCTCGGTGAGGCCCAGATTGCCGAGATCGTCTTCGCGGTGCGCATCGAAGCCTGCCGAGAAGAAGATCATCTCGGGACGGAACGCATCGAGCTGCCCCAGCCATCCGTAATCGATCGCCTCGCGCGCCGCCATGCCCGACGTACGCGCCGAGAGCGGAATGTTGAGCATGTTCGGTGCGGGGTGATCCGCCCCCGAAAACGGATAGAACGGGTGCTGGAAGATGCCGCACATCAACACACGATCGTCGTTGGCGAACGCCGCTTCGGTGCCGTTGCCGTGGTGCACATCGAAGTCGACGATGGCGACCCGCGAGAGCCCATGCACTTCGAGCGCGTGGGCCGCCGCAATCGCCACGTTGTTGAACAGGCAGAAGCCCATGGCGCGCGTAGGCGTCGCGTGATGGCCCGGCGGGCGCACGCTGCAAAACGCGTTGTCCAGTTCGCCGCGAATCACCGCATCGGTCGCCGCCACGGCAGCCCCCGCCGCGCGCGTGGCAGCACGCCACGAGTACGGGTTGAGCAACGTGTCGGGATCGATAGGGAAATAACCCGTTTCGGGGATATTGTCGCGGATGAAGTCGATGTGATCTTGCGTGTGCACGAGTCGCAAGCTGGACTCGTCGGCCGCAGGCGCTTCACGGCGCTCGAGCAAGCCGTCGATGCGCCCGGCGATCAGTTGATCCTCGATGGCGCGCAGCCGCTCGGGACATTCCGGATGCCACTCGCCCATCTCGTGACGGACGCAATCGGGGTGCGTATAAAACCCGGTAGCCATTCGATGTGTCGCGTTCGTATCGTTGTATTGGAACGAGGCGGGGGATACCCGCCGCGCCGTAGTCTCCACGTCCGGTAGCGGCCGGGCGAGAAGCCTGGCGAGCGTGAGCCGGATTGCACCAGTCTTCATTGGCAAACACTGGCAAACGCCTGCCGATGGCGGACATCCCCCATGAGCCTGTCACTGACAGTGCACAGGCCTTAAGGTATCACAGGTGCACTCGGTTATACTGCCAAGCAGTCTCTTTCCAGCAGACCCGTGTCAGTTGGCAAAGGCCTTTCGCAGTGCTGCAAACCCGCAATTCTGCGAATTGGCCGGAACCCACACGAATGACCGACGCTCTAGACGTAACCGCTAGACGAAACGCTCACGCGATACCGCCAGTCACACCGGCAGTTCGCATTCGGACTTCATACAGGCCTGACAGACAGCATGACATCACCGGTACGGATGTACGATTCTCTCCCGCCGGCGCAATCGCGCCTCCCCCTGCAACTCGCGCGTCCGATACGCGTACTCGGCACTGCTCTTTGTGTCGGCGCCTTCGCCATGACGATGCTGGGTGTGTCCAGTGCGCAAGCACAATCGGCACGTCCCAAGCAGGTTGCTCAGCAATCGACAGAGTTCGAAGAAGAAGTGGTGCCGCAGCGCTACGCGGCCAACCCGGAAGTCGACGCGTTTATTAACGACGTGGTCGCGCGTGACGGCTTCAATCGCGCCGAATTGCAGAAGATCTTCTCGCGCGTCGTGTTCTCGCAAACTGCGGCACGTCTTGCGGCACCGCCCGCCGTGCCGGGGCAGAAGAATTGGAAAAACTACGAGAAGCGCTTTCTCGATAACACGCGCATCAATGGCGGCGTGCGGTTCTGGAATCAGAACGCCGATACGCTCGCGCGCGCCGCGCAGCAGTACGGCGTGCCCGAAGAGATCATCGTCGCCATCATCGGCGTCGAGACGATCTACGGGCGCAACATGGGCAACTTCCGCACCATCGATGCGCTCACGACGCTCGCATTCGATTACCCGCCTGCGCGCAACCGTTCCGAGCGCATGGCGCTCTTCCGCAACGAGCTCGAAAACCTGCTGCTGTACGCACGCGAGCGCGCGGTCGATCCGTTCAGCATCTATGGTTCGTACGCGGGCGCCATCGGCATTCCGCAGTTCATGCCGTCGTCGATTCGCAACTATGCGGTCGACTACAGCGGCGACGGCAAGATCAATCTAACGAACGATGTCGCCGATGCCATCGGCAGCGTGGCTAACTTCCTCAAGCAGCACGGCTGGCAAAGCGGTCAGCCTGTGGTGTGGAATATTGCGAACGACCGCGGGAGTCAGGGGCTGGCGGAAGCCGGTGCCGACGGTCAGCCCGAGCCGCACTGGAAACTCGGTGACTTCATCAAGGCTGGGATGTTGATGAACGAGCCGCGTCTCGATGTGGGCGCAAAGCTCGACACGCCGGTGCTGATCGTCGACTTGCCTACGCCGGGCGAAGCCACGCAGTACCGCATGGGGCTGAATAACTTCTACGTGCTCACGCGCTACAACCGCAGCTTCTTCTACGCGATGTCGGTGTACGACCTGGCCGACGCGATCAAGGCCGCACGCGCGCCCTGAGATCGCCTTAGCAAGGCTCGGCGCTGATTACCGAGCCACCAATGAAAACGGGACCGCAAGGTCCCGTTTCTACATTCGCGCGAGGTTTCGTTATGCGACGATCACGCGCGTGTCGCGTCGTTTAATGCACCGCTCGTTACGCCGGAAACACGCCCGTCGACAGATAACGATCGCCGCGGTCGCAGACGACGAACACGATGGTCGCGTTCTCGACTTCATGCGCAAGATTCAACGCGATCTGGCAAGCGCCAGCCGCCGAAATACCGCAGAAAATACCCTCTTCCGCAGCGAGGCGGCGCGCCATGATCTCCGCTTCCGCCTGCGTCACCGAGATCGTGCGATCCACGCGTGCACGGTCGAAAATCTTCGGCAGATACGCTTCAGGCCATTTGCGAATGCCCGGAATGCGCGAGCCTTCAGCCGGCTCGGCACCGATGATCTGCACCGCGTCGTTCTTTTCCTTCAGGTATTGCGAGACGCCCATGATCGTGCCCGTCGTCCCCATGGCCGAGACGAAGTGCGTGATGCGGCCTTCGGTGTCACGCCAGATTTCGGGGCCGGTGCTCTCGTAGTGCGCGAGCGGATTGTCCGGGTTGGCGAACTGATCGAGGATGATGCCGCGGCCATCGCGCTGCATCTGTTCGGCGAGATCGCGGGCATATTCCATGCCGCCCTTCACCGGCGTCAGGATAATCTCGGCGCCGTATGCGCCCATGCTCTGACGACGCTCGATCGACAGGTCTTCGGGCATGATCAGCACCATCTTGTAACCGCGAATCGCAGCGGCCATGGCCAGTGCGATGCCGGTGTTACCCGAGGTGGCTTCGATCAAGGTGTCGCCCGGTTTGATACGCCCGCGCAGTTCGGCGTGCTTGATCATCGAGAGCGCCGGACGATCTTTCACCGAGCCGGCCGGGTTGTTGCCTTCGAGCTTGCCGAGAATCACGTTGTTGCGGCGGCGGATTTCGTCGTCGGGCAAACGCACCAGTTGCACCAGCGGCGTGTTGCCGATGGTGTCTTCGATAGTCTTATAGGCCATTGCGCTAAGCTTTTTCGGTCGGGAATCGAAACATTCTAATCCACCGGCCATGTCCGCGCTGACGGTATGGGTTAGCGCAATGCCCGCGCATCAAATGCAGAGGGCCGATTCAGGCGTGTTATTGCCCGAATCGGCCCGCTTTTGCTTTGCCGCTTTACGCGACGTTACGCCTTGGGCGCACTAGCCGCCGCCGGGGCTTTGGCTTTCTTCGACTTGCTCGACTTTGCCGGTGCGGCGTCGGTGGCCGCAGCGGGTGCCGATGCCGTCGACGGCGCAGCGGTAGCCGCCGAAGCCTTCGACGATTTCGATTTACTCGACTTGGTGGCCTTAGCATCCGCTGCCGGTGCCGTTGCGGTTGCGGCTGCCGCCGAGGCCCCTGCCGGTGCGGCGGCGGTGGTTGCGTCCTTAGCCTTCTTCGACTTCGACGACTTCGTCTTGGCCGTGGTGTCGGCAGCCGACGCAGCGGTCGCTGCCGTCGCCGTCGTTGCAGCAGGCGCAGCAGTCGCCGCAGGGTTAGCCGTCATTGCCGGGCCCGTAGACTTCATCGCAGTGCCCGGTGCGGGCGACATCGTGCTCGACGGCGCAGGTTTCATGGTCGTGGCAGGTGCCGGGGCAGCCGGTGCCTGTGCCGTGGCCGGTGCTGGCTTGGCGGGCGCGGCAGGCGTCTGAGCGGCGGGCGGTGTCGGCGCAGCAGGTGTTGCGGGCTTGGCCGCTGCCGCCGCCGGTGTGCCGCCGCCCTGGCCGTTAATCGTCATCCCTTCCGATTGCAGCGTCGAGACCGACTTGGTGCCCAGCCCCTTGACGCGATTGGCCACGTCGGCGGCATCTTTGTATGGTCCGTGGGCGTTGCGCTCGTCGATGATGGCTTTGGATTTGACGGGACCAATGCCTTTGAGCGATTCGAGGGTCGCCTGGTCGGCGGTGTTGATATCGACGGCGGCCATGGCCAGGCCGCACAGGGCGAAAAAGGTAACAACTGCCAGCAAGAGCTTGCGGAGCATGGTGCAATCCTTTTTGAGACAGTCCGAGACTTGCCGCGCCCTGCGTCCGGCGCATGCGAGACGACCGGGGAAAAACGGCGTGACTCGGCGAACAAGACCGGCGATGACGAGCGGATCGTGATGCCCTCTCGGCCACCCCCTCCCTTTGCTGCCCTTCGGCAGCCCTACGCACCCTTCTCAACCCTTGCGTAGTCAGAACAACATCCCCCGGCGGCGCCGACCGACGGCATCGGTTGCCGGGAATGGATACGCGCAATTGACACGTATATCGAGGTTAACGCGCTCAGGCGCGTCCGGATGACATCCGGGTGCCCGCTCCCCCAACTTCGCCCCAAAACAAAACGGGGAACCCACTGGGCTCCCCGTCGTTCAAGCGATTCAGCCGACTGGCATCGCGGCGCGGCTCATTGTGCCAGCAGCCAGCGCACGTAGCGCGAGACGCCCTCGCCCACCGTGTAGAACGGCTGCGTATAACCGCCCGCCTGACGCAGATGCTCAATGCTCGCCTGCGTAAAGCACTGGTACTTGCCGCGCAGTGCGTCCGGGAAATCGATGTACTCGATCAGCCCCTGGCGCACCAGTTCTTCGAGTCCCAGCGGCGCTTCGCCCTTCTCTTCGCGCAGCGTGTTGATCACCGCCACAGCGATGTCGTTGAACGGCTGCGCGCGGCCCGTGCCCAGATTGAAGATGCCGCTGCGCTCCGGGTGGTCGAAGAAGTGCAGGTTGACCTTGACCACGTCTTCCACTGACACGAAGTCGCGGCTTTGCGTACCGGCGGCGTAGCCGTTGTACTCACCGAAGAGCTTCACGCGGCCATTAGCGCGGAATTCGTTGAAGTTGTGGAACGCCACCGACGCCATACGGCCCTTGTGCGCTTCGCGCGCGCCGTACACGTTGAAGTAACGGAAACCGGCCACCTGACTCGGCAGCTTGCCGCCCGCCTCGCGCATGGCGCGGCGCACAATTTGATCGAACAGAAACTTCGAGTAGCCGTAGACGTTCAGCGGCTTCTCGTATTCGCGCGACTCGACGAAGGTCTCCGATGCGCCATAGGTCGCCGCCGACGAGGCGTAGAGGAACGGCACCGCCTGAGCGAGCGATGCGTCGAACAACGCCCGCGTATAGCGAAAGTTGTTCTCCATCATGTAGCGGCCGTCGGTCTCCATGGTGTCGGAGCAGGCGCCTTCATGAAAAATGGCACGCACGCGACCGAACTCACGGCGCTGAAAGCGCGCGACGAAATCGGTCTTGTCGAGGTAGTCGCTGATCTCGCAATCCACCAGATTGCGAAACTTGTCGGCACGGGTGAGATTGTCGACCGCCACGATGTCGGTCTCGCCGCGCTCGTTGAGGGCTTTGACGAGGTTAGCGCCGATGAACCCGGCGGCGCCGGTCACGATGATGGTCATGTCAGTTCGGGAAAAGTTCGGAGTAGTCCACGCTCGCCGTGCCGAGCTTGCCGACGACGATACTGCCGGCGCGATTCGCCAGCACCACCGCCTGCGGCAGCGGCAACCCGGCGGAAAGTGACGCCGCGAGCGTCGCAATAACGGTGTCGCCCGCGCCCGAGACATCATACACTTCGCGTGCCTGCGCCGGCACGTGCAACGCGCCGGTCGCCGTGAAGAGGGTCATCCCCTCTTCCGAGCGCGTAAGCAGCAGCGCTTCGAGGTCGAGCGACTCGCGCAGGTTCTGCGCGCGTTGCGTCAAATCGTCTTCAGAACGCCATTCGCCGACCACTTGCTGCAACTCCGATCGGTTGGGCGTCAGGATCGTCGCGCCGCGATAGCGTTCGTAATCGCTGCCCTTCGGATCGACGAGCACCGCCTTACCGGCCGCACGCGCCGCTTCGATCATCGGCTGAACATGCGTCAGACCGCCCTTGGCATAGTCCGACAGCAGGACGACGTCGTAGTCGTTCACCAACTGACGATACTGATCGAGCACGGCCAGCAGCACTTCGCGTGCCGGCAGATTCTCGAAATCGATACGCAGCAATTGCTGCTGACGCGAGACGATGCGCAGCTTGATCGTGGTGGCCAGTTCGGCATCGCGTGTGACGTACGAGGTCACGCCGCTGGCGTCGAGCAGATCGGTCACGCGGTTGCCCGGTTCGTCCTGCCCCAGCACGCACAGCAGGCCTGCTTTCGCGCCCAACGACGTCGCATTGAGTGCCACGTTGGCCGCGCCGCCCAACCGCTCCTCGTTACGCTTGACGTGCACGACAGGCACCGGCGCTTCCGGGGAAATGCGATTGACGTCGCCGAACCAATAGCGGTCGAGCATCACGTCGCCAACGATCAGCACACGCGCACGCGCGAAGGCTTCACGAGGAACATTGGGCACGCCCGGCGCTTGCACCGTGCGAGTGAGCGAAGTTGCCGTCGATGTCATGCGTCGCTCCTCGAAACTCAGGCAGGCACGTGCAAGCCACGGCCGATGGCGTGGTATTCCACGCCCAGCTCGCGCATCGCTTCCGGATCGTAGAGGTTGCGGCCGTCGAAGATCAGCGGCATCGACAGCGACGCCTTCACGCGGGCAAAGTCCGGGCTGCGGAAGGCCTTCCATTCTGTGACGATCACCAGCGCGTCGGCCCCCGTGAGTGCATCGTTCTGCGACGTGCAGAATTCAATGCGCGCATGTGCCGTGGGGTCGTTCTCGAAGTCGAGTGCAATGACGCGGCGCGCTTCTTCAAGCGCCACCGGATCGTAGACACGCACACGTGCACCGCGCGCCACCAATTCGGCAATCACGCGACGGCTCGGGGCTTCGCGCATGTCGTCGGTGTTCGGCTTGAACGCGAGGCCCCAAAGGGCGAACGTCTTGTCCGAAAGGTCTTCACCCAGACGTTTCACGATCTTGCCGATCAGCACGGTCTTCTGGGTCTCGTTGACGGCTTCCACCGCATCGAGAATGCGCAGCGGCAGGCCGTAGTCGTCCGCCGTGCGCACCAGCGCCTGCACGTCCTTCGGGAAGCACGAGCCGCCGTAGCCGCAACCAGCGTAGAGGAAGTGATAGCCGATACGCGGGTCCGAGCCGATGCCCTGACGCACGTTTTCGATGTCGGCGCCCACGCGGTCGGCCAGATTGGCCAATTCATTCATGAACGAGATACGCGTTGCGAGCATCGCGTTGGCGGCGTATTTCGTGAACTCTGCCGAGCGCACATCCATGTAGAGCGTGCGTTCGTGATTGCGATTGAACGGCGAATACAGACGCTTCATCATGGCGCGCGCCTGTTGGCCGTCGGCGTCGTCGTCGACACCGATCACGATCCGGTCGGGGCGCATGAAATCGTCCACGGCCGCGCCTTCCTTCAGGAACTCGGGGTTCGAGACCACCGAGAACGACAAGGCTTCGCCACGTTTGGCCAGTTCGTCGCTCACGGCCGCGCGAACCTTGTCTGCCGTGCCCACCGGCACGGTCGACTTGTCGACGATGACTTTGAATTCCTTGGCGTAGCGACCGATGTTGCGTGCAGCGGCGACCACGTATTGCAGGTCGGCCGAGCCGTCTTCGTCGGGGGGCGTCCCCACGGCGATGAATTGCACTTCGCCGTGGGCGACCGACGCTTCGACGTCCGTCGAGAAATGCAGGCGGCCCGCCTCGCGATTGCGCGCGATGATCTCTTGCAGACCCGGCTCGTGGATAGGCACGCCGCCGTTGTTAAGGATCTCGATCTTGCGCGGATCGACGTCCAGACAGAACACGTCGTTGCCGACGTCTGCCAGACAAGCGCCCGTAACAAGGCCGACGTAACCGGAGCCGATGATAGTGACTTTCATGATTGCGCGAACTTAAAAAAATTAGGAGGCCGCCGGCACGTCGGCACGTCGCGGCGTGTAGGTCTCCCAGCCATTACAGCCGGGGCACTGCCAGTAAAAGAGTCGGGCGCGGAAGCCGCACTGGTCGCAAACATAGCGCGGCAGCGACTTCGTACGTTGCGTGATGAGCTTGCCCATCAGTTGCAGGTCCGCCTGCGTCTCGCCATGCGCGGTCACGGCGTGCGCTTCGAGCAAGCGCGCCATACCCGGGGCGCTCGGCGCACGCTGCATCTGCTCGCGCATCACCTTGAGCGCGGCTTCGGGGCCGTGCAAAGCGAGTGTCTTTTCGTAGACGATCTCAAGCAGATCGTCCGAGGGGTTGCGCAGCAGAGCATCGTGCAGCAACGCCAGCCCTTCCGGCGCACGGCCCAGCGCTTCGTACGCCTTCATCAGGCGCTTGGCGGCCAGCCCCAGATAGACGGGGTTCTGCTCTTCGATCGTGCGCAGCACGCGCAGCGCGCCTTCCGCATCGCCCGCGGCCAGCAGCATATCGCCACGCAACAGCGGCGCGCGTACGTTGGCGGGATTCACGTCGAGCGCAGCGTCCAGCTCACGCGCGACCGCTTCGGCGTCCTTGCGCTGCAAGGCTTCCTGCGCAAGTTCGCAATGGAACTGTGCAATCTCCTTGCGATATGACACGGCGGGGTCGAGATCGCTGAGCGTCTCCGCCTCGGCGAGCGCCTTGCGCCACTCTTTCTCGATTTGATAAATCGTGAGCTTGGCGTGCTGGGCGGCCTTGGCGTAGTTGCCGGTTTGCAAACGGCCAAAGGCTTCTTCGGCGCGATCGAGCAGCCCTGCCTTCAGAAAATCGTGGCCGAGTTCGTAGAGCGCATGCTCCTGATCGGACTTAGGCAAGTCGTCGCGCGAAAGCAAGTTCTGATGCACACGAATGGCACGCTCGGTCTCGCCGCGACGGCGAAACAGGCTGCCGAGCGCAAAGTGCAGTTCGGTGGTCTCGGGGTCGAGCTTTGCGACTTCGATGAAGGCATCGATTGCCTTGTCCGGCTGCTCGTTGAGCAGAAAGTTCAGCCCGCGAAAATAGGACGCCGGCAAGTTACGGCTCTCGGAGAGCAGGCTGCGCAAATCCAGTCGCGCAGCGACCCAGCCGCAGCCGAAAATCACCGGGATGGCCAGAAGCCACCAGACCTCGAATTCCATGGATGCGTGTTGTCTTTGAAACAGTCGATGAGGATGGCGAACGTCGCCGCTTGATCGCCTGCCGCCTTATACCGGCGGCAGCATCGGCGGCTGATCGCTCGCCTCGGGATCGCGCTGCGCACGGGCCAGATCGCGGCGGGTGCGACGCAGTTCCAGCCGTTGACGCGTCAGGCTCGGCAAGGTTGCCAGCACACCGATCACGCCACCGACCACGAAGAACGCCAGACCGATCATGATGAGCGGCGCCGTCCACGTATGCCCCAGGAACAGGTTCAACGTGACCTCGCCCGTATTGGCGAGTGCGAGACACAGCAACACCACGAAGACGATGAGACGAACGATCCAAACAATCAGCTTCATGCCGAAAGGCTCCTGCGGCAGGATTGCCGTATGTTTTGCGACTTGAGCCGGCCTCGTACGCAGCAAAGATGCCGCTTACGCGCGGGCCGGCACGTGCGCGTATTGTACCGGATGTGCCCTAAGAGGCGGCGTTCATGCAACGCGCTTCACATTTCTAGGAATTGCGTGCATCTGCATTCGCCAAAAACAAAAAAAGCGCCCGAGGGCGCTTTTTTTGCGTAGTAGATCCCAAAGGGCCTTATTGGTCCGACGCCTTGTGATCAACCCGCTCTCGCAGTTCCTTACCAGGCTTGAAGTGAGGCACGAATTTCTCCGGCACCATCACTTTCTCACCCGACTTGGGGTTGCGGCCGACGCGCGGTGGCCGACGGTTGAGCCCAAAACTACCGAATCCGCGGATCTCGATACGGTGGCCGCGCGCAAGCGCGTCAGCCATCGCGTCGAGAATCGTCTTCACCGCGAAATCGGCATCCTTGAGCACCAACTGGGGAAACCGCGCCGCCAACTGGTTGACCAATTCAGACTTGGTCATAGGCCTTGGACCTTACTGATTCTGGCTGTCCAGCTTGGCCTTGAGCAGCGCACCGAGGTTGGTGGTGCCGCTCGCTGCCGAGCTGTCCGACGACAGCTTGCTCATCGCTTCTTGCTGCTCAGCCGAATCCTTAGCCTTGATCGACAGGTTGATGTTGCGCGACTTGCGGTCGATGTTGACGATCATCACGTTGACGGCGTCACCATCCTTGAGCACGTTGCGAGCATCTTCCACGCGGTCTTGCGAGATTTCCGAAGCACGCAGGTAGCCTTCGACGTCCTCACCCAGCGACACGACAGCACCCTTCGGGTCAACCGACTTGACCGTACCGTTGACGATCGAGCCCTTGTCGTTGATAGCAACGAACGTGTTGAACGGATCGCCTTCGAGCTGCTTGATACCCAGCGAGATGCGTTCCTTCTCGACGTCGATACCCAGAACCACGGCTTCGACTTCGTCGCCCTTCTTGTACTTGCGGACGGCGTCTTCGCCGGTTTCGCTCCACGACAGATCCGAGAGGTGGACCAGGCCGTCGATGCCGCCAGGCAGACCAATGAACACGCCGAAGTCGGTGATCGACTTGATGCCGCCCTTGATCTTGTCGCCCTTCTTGAAGTTGCGCGAGAAGTCATCCCACGGGTTCGGCTTGCATTGCTTCATGCCGAGGCTGATACGACGACGGTCTTCGTCGATCTCGAGCACCATGACTTCGACTTCGTCGCCCAGCTGGACAACCTTGGTCGGGGCAACGTTCTTGTTGGTCCAATCCATTTCCGACACGTGAACCAGGCCTTCGATGCCCGATTCCACTTCGACGAATGCGCCGTAGTCGGTGATGTTGGTGACCTTGCCGAACAGGCGGGTGCCTTGCGGGTAACGGCGAGCAATGCCTTCCCACGGATCTTCGCCGAGTTGCTTAACGCCCAGCGAGACACGGCCCTTCTCTTGATCGAACTTGAGGATCTTGGCGGTGACTTCTTGGCCAACCGACAGAACTTCGCTCGGGTGACGCACACGACGCCATGCGATGTCGGTGATGTGCAGCAGGCCGTCGATACCGCCGAGGTCCACGAACGCGCCGTAGTCGGTGATGTTCTTGACCACGCCCTTGACGATCGCGCCTTCCTTCAGGGTTTCGAGCAGCTTGGCGCGCTCTTCACCTTGGGTGGCTTCGATCACGGCACGGCGCGACAGCACAACGTTGTTGCGCTTGCGGTCGAGCTTGATAACCTTGAATTCGAGGGTCTTGCCTTCGTACGGGGTCGTGTCCTTGATCGGACGCGTGTCAACCAGCGAACCCGGCAGGAATGCACGGATGCCGTTGACCATCACGGTCAGGCCGCCCTTGACCTTGCCGGTGATCGTACCGGTCACGAGGTCGCCCGATTCGAGAGCCTTTTCCAGTTGCAGCCACGAGGCCAGACGCTTGGCCTTGTCGCGCGACAGCACGGTGTCGCCGTAGCCGTTTTCCAGGGCGTCGATCGCCACGGAAACAAAGTCGCCGGCCTGAACTTCGACCTCGCCCTGATCATTCAGGAATTCTTCGATGGGGATGTACGCTTCGGACTTGAGCCCGGCGTTGACGACCACGAAGTTGTGGTCAACCCGAACGACTTCAGCGCTGATGACTTCACCAGCACGCATGTCTTGACGGGAGAGCGACTCTTCGAAAAGCGCCGCGAAAGATTCGTTGGTCGAGGTTTGCAGGTCGGACATAAATGTGGATTACGCCGCTGGCGTCTCAGATCCCGGAGGGGGGGCTGACAAAAACGCACAACGGTTGGGTTAAAGGTTAGACAAATCCTGACTGAGTGACTGCATGAAACACACGGTCAGGCGCCTTGCGGGTACTGCACTTGCGCGAACCATTCGAGCACCTGAGCCACCGCCTGATCGACGTTGAGTCCAGAAGTATCGAGTACCCGCGCACCCTCTGCCGGCCGTAGCGGCGCTTCGGCACGGGTTCGATCCCGCGCATCACGCGCCTCAAGATCCAGCATGAGACTGTCTATGTTAGCAGAAAAACCTTTTTCTATCAATTGCTTATACCGCCTCTCGGCACGAGCCTGTGGTGAAGCGGTCAAAAACACCTTCAACTCGGCCTCCGGGAAGATCACGGTGCCCATATCGCGACCGTCCGCCACCAGCCCCGGCGCGGTCTTGAAGCCCCGCTGCAAGGCCACCAGCGCCTGACGCACAGCTTTGTGCACCGCAATGCTCGACGCTCGGTTGCCGATCGCTTCGGCCCGGATGGCATCGGTCACATCCTCGCCGGCCAGCCAGATCCGCTGTTCCTTAAAACGCACATCGAGCGTTTCGGCCAACACCGTCAGCCCGCTCACGTCGTCCGGATCAATGCCGTGACGGGCGCTCGCCAGCGCCGTCAGGCGATAGAGCGCACCACTATCCAGATAGTGAAAACCCAACGCGTCGGCTACACGGTGCGCCACCGTGCCCTTGCCGGACGCCGTCGGGCCGTCCACCGTAATTACCGAAACCGAATCGTCCACGAACATCGAATCAGGCATCCCTTCGTCTCTGTCTATCCAACGCATTGAAAAATAAAACTTCCAGATCAAATAATAATGATTATCATTTAGATGTAGGCGCAACTCGCGTCCCGGAAGATGTGACTGCCATGCAAAGCCGCGATTATCCCTTAGCCAGCCCCGAGTGGGCCCCTTCACCCGACGAACCGCCGCGCCGTCCGCAGCGCTGGCTGGGCTTCGCCGGCGCGGGCACGCTGATCGCCGTCGGCTATATGGATCCGGGCAACTGGGCCACGGCCATCGCCGGGGGCGCCCGTTACGGCTACACGCTCCTGAGCGTTGTGCTGCTCTCGAGCGTCATGGCCTTGGTGTTGCAGTGGCTGGCCGCGCGCGTCGGTCTGGTGACCGGGCGCGACCTCGCCCAACTCTCACGTAGCCAGTATAGCCGCCGCACTTCGCTGGCGTTATGGGGGCTTTGCGAGATCGCCATCATCGCTTGCGACCTCGCCGAGATCATCGGCAGTGCTGTGGCCTTGCAGCTGCTTTTCGGCCTGTCATTGCCCGTTGGCGTGTTGCTTGCCGGGGCGCTCGCCTTTGCCATGCTCGGCCTGCAAGGCTTCGGGCAGCGCCGGCTCGAAGGGGCTGTGGCCGCCCTCATTTTGCTGACCGCCGGCTGCTTTGCTGCACAACTGGCACTGGCCAATCCCGATTGGGGCGCCGCACTTTCCGGCATGCGCCCGCGCAGCGAAATCGTCGCGCAGGCCGGCATGCTTTGGCTCGCGACCGGCATTCTCGGTGCTACGGTCATGCCACACAACCTGTACTTGCATTCGGCGCTGCTGCGCATGCGTGGCGAGGCCTTGCCGGAACGCACGCCAGCCACGATGGCACGTGCCCTGCGGGCAACGCAATGGGACACCACACTCTCGCTCGGCTTCGCGTTTCTGATCAACGCAGCCCTGCTGATTCTTGCGGCAGCCGTATTCCATGCCAGCGGCAACACCAGCGTTGAATCGCTCGGCGACGCCCATAAACTGCTTGCCCCATTACTTGGCAATCAGTGGGCGGGCGTAATGTTCGCGGTAGCGTTGCTCGCCTGCGGTCTGAATTCGACAGTCACCGCCACGCTGGCGGGCCAGGTCACCATGGAAGGCTTCCTGAACCTGCGCATGAAAGCTTGGCAGCGCGCGCTAATCACGCGCGGGCTCGCCTTGATCCCGGCACTGCTGATCGTCGGCCACGGCGGCGAAGCCCAAACTACCAATCTGCTGATCTTCAGCCAAGTGGTGCTTAGCCTGCAACTGCCGTTCGCTGTGATTCCGCTCGTGCGCTTTGCGGGCGATGCCAAGTTGATGGGGCAATGGCGCGTGCGCGGGGCACTTTTGGCGCTCGCGTGGATCATCGCCGCCGCCATCGTGGCACTCAACGGCGTGCTGCTCTGGCAGACGATGACGGGACAGGGCTAATCCTGTCCGCCATCCATCTCGCACTATCCGATCACGACGCTACGCGGGCAAACTCATCGAAATAGGTCGGAAACGTCTTCGCGACACATTTCGGATCATTGATCGTCACCGGCACACCGCCCAAGCTCACCAGCGAGAAACACATCGCCATGCGGTGATCGTCGTAGGTGTCGATGGCCGCGTTCGGCGTGAGTGTCGTAGGCGGCGTCACACGCAGGTAATCGGCCCCCTCTTCCACCGTCGCACCGACCTTGCGCAACTCGGTAGCCATGGCAGCGAGTCGGTCAGTTTCTTTCACTCGCCAGCTGGCGATATTGCGCAGCGTTGTCGTGCCGTCGGCAAACAACGCAGCCACAGCAATGGTCATGGCCGCATCGGGGATGTGGTTGAAGTCCATGTCGAGCGCGCGCAGCTTGCCGCTGGGGGTATCGATGCCGTGCACTTCGATGGCATCGTCGCGCATCGTGACGCGTGCGCCCATCGCAGCGAGCGCGTCGACGAATCGCACGTCGCCCTGAATACTGTCGCGCCCCACGCCTTCCACCCGCAGCGGGCCGCCGCCGATCGCACCGGCGGCAAGGAAATATGACGCCGACGAGGCATCGCCTTCCACGCGAATTTCACCCGGGCTGCGGTAATTCGCCCCGCCCGCCCCAGCCGCAGGCAGCGTGAAGCGCTCCCAGCCGTCCTGACGCACATCGATGCCAAAACGGCGCAGCAGACGCAGCGTAATGTCGATATAAGGCTTGGAAATCAGTTCGCCCTCGACTTCCACCACGATTTCACCGGTGGGCGACGGCAGCAACGGCAGCGTGAGCAGCAGCGCCGTGAGGAACTGACTCGACACATCACCACGTACGCGGATCGGCGCCGCGGGTGCCGCAACATTGGCAGGCTTGATGTGCAACGGCGGATAGCCCGCGTTGCCCAGGTAGTCGATCTGCGCGCCGAGTTGACGCAAGCCGTCGACGAGATCGCCAATCGGACGTTCATGCATGCGGGCCACACCCGACACATCGTAATCACCATGACTGAGCGCGAGCGCCGCCGTCAACGGGCGAATGGCCGTGCCAGCGTTACCCATGAAAAGCTTCGCCGACTTGACCGGAAACACACCCCCGCATCCCTCAACGATAAAGTCGCGGGTATCGCCTACCTGTGTACAAGTGACGCCGAGCGCCGCAAGCGCGTCGAGCATCACGCGGGTGTCGTCGGACTCGAGCAGATCGCGCACGCGCGTGGTGCCGTGCGATAGCGCGGCGAGCAGCAGCACCCGATTCGAGATGCTTTTCGAGCCGGGCAGACGCAGCGTGCCTTCGGCGTGCCCGTAAGGGCCTAGATCGAGCGTTTCCATTACTTTTCCTGTTGCTTGGCCCAGTCCGTACGCGCCTGACTCGTACGCACGAACACGGCCTCGAGACCGGCACCGTCACCGGCATCGATCAATTGACGCAATTCCCCGAGCGTTGCCAGATAGCCATCGAGCTCGGCCAGCAGCGCCTCGCGATTGGCGACACAAATGTCGCGCCACATTTCCGGATTCGACGCCGCAATTCGTGTGAAGTCGCGAAATCCTCCGCCAGCGAAGCCGAACTTCAGCGCGGCGTCTGGCGCATCGAGAATCTGCGCGATCAGCGCATAAGAGAGTACGTGCGGCAAGTGACTGACCGATGCGAACACGCGATCGTGTTGCGTTTCGGTCATCTCCGAGACGCGCGCGCCAGTCGCCTCCCACATCGCGCGCACGCGTGCCACGTCGTCGACGCGGTTTTCCGGCTGAGGACACAACACAACGCGACGATCTCGATACAGATCGGCCTTCGCGGCATCCACGCCCGACAATTCGGCACCGGCAATCGGATGCCCCGGCACGAACCGCCAGACGTTGTCGCCCAACGCTTCGCGTGCGGCAGCCACGGCATCGCTCTTCGTGCTGCCCGCGTCGGTGACAATCGTGTCGCCGCTCAGATGGTCACGCATGGCCGCGAGCAACGTCGGGGTCTGCGCGACGGGCGCAGCGAGCACCACGATGTCGGCACCTGCCACGGCATCAGCCATCGACGTGGCCGCACGATCGATCACGCCCAGCTCGCGGGCACGCGCCAGCGACGCTTCACTGCGCCCGACACCGACGACCTCCCGGACGGCGTCCGCCGTCTTGAGCGCACGTGCGAGCGAACCGCCGATCAAGCCGACGCCACAGATAACGACTTTGTTCAGACTCATGGATCTATCGCCTGCCGCGCATCAAGCCGAGCGCGGGTAGGACCCGAGCACTTTGCAGTACGCCGCATTCTGGCGCAGCGAGTCGAGCGCCTTGGCGACGTTGGGATCATCGCGATGGCCTTCGAAGTCGACGTAGAAGTAGTACTCCCACGCGCCGCTCTTGGCCGGGCGCGACTCGAAGCGGGTCATCGACACGCCGTTATTTGCCAGCGGTTCGAGCAGTGCCACGACCGCACCGGCACGGTTCGGCACCGAGAGAATCAGCGACGTCTGATCGTGGCCGCTCGGTGACGGGTCTTGCGTGCCGATCACGACAAAGCGCGTGCGGTTATGCGGGTCGTCCTGCACATGCGAGAACGCGATCTGCAAGCCGTATTGCGTTGCTGCCGAATCACCGGCAATCGCGGCGATCGCCGGGTCGGCCGCGGCCATTCGCGCCGCTTCGGCGTTGCTCGATACCGCCTGACGCTCCAACATCGGGTAATGCGCGGTGAGCCAGTGCTGGCACTGTGCGAGCGATTGGGCATGCGAGCAGATACGGGTAACGCCATCGAGGGCGCCCGATTGCGACATCAAGTTGTGATGAATCGGCAGTGCGACTTCGCCGCCGATGGTCAACGGGCTTTGCAAAAGCAAATCCAGCGTGCGCGAGACCACGCCTTCGGTCGAGTTTTCGACCGGTACCACGCCGAAATCGGCGCTACCGGCTTCTACCGCGCGGAACACCTCGTCGAGCGACGGGCACGGCAGGCCTTTGACGCTCTGCCCGAAGTACGTAAACGCCGCCTGTTCACTGTAAGTACCGGCCGGGCCAAGATAGGCCACGGTCATCACCTTTTCGAGCGCGCGGCTCGCCGACATGATCTCGCGCCAGATCGACGCCAGGTTGTCACCGTACAGCGGGCCGTCATTGGCCTGTTGCAGGCGCGAAATCACCTGCAATTCGCGCTCGGGCCGGAACACCGGCGCGCCAAAGCGCTTCTTCACCTCGCCCACTTCCAGGGCGACGGCGGCACGTTGGTTGAGCAGCTTGAGGAGCTGCTCGTCGATGGCATCGATTTTCTCGCGCAGAGGGCGAAGCGATGCGTTCAGATCATCATCCATGGAGCGTGTTGTCTTTTTACGATGGGACATAGTCAGGCAGCTCGCGGCGCAACATGCCTGCCGACATTTCGGGAGGACATGCCTGCGCCGGCCATTTGCCCTCGTCAGCCGTGGCTGCGCTCGAATTCGCGCAGATAGTCGACCAGCGCCTGGACACCGGCAAGCGGCATCGCGTTGTAAATCGAGGCGCGCATGCCTCCCACGGACTTGTGGCCCTTGAGTTGCAGCAGACCGCGCTCGCGAGCGCCGGTCAGGAAAGCTTCGTTGAGTGCGTCGTCGTGCAGGAAGAACGGCACGTTCATGCGTGAGCGGCAGTCCTTCTCGACCGTCGTTCGATAAAAATCGCTGCCATCCAGAAACCCGTAAAGCAGTTCGGCCTTCGCCTTGTTCTGCGCGTCCATGGCAGCCAAACCGCCCTGACGCTTGAGCCACTGGAACACCAACCCGGCGATGTAAATCGCGTACGTGGGCGGCGTATTGAACATCGAATCGTTCTCGGCGACCGTTTTCCAATCGAACGCGCTCGGGGTGAACGGCAGCGAGCGGCCCAGCAGATCATCGCGCACGATCACGAGCGTCAGGCCCGACGGCCCGATGTTCTTCTGCGCCCCGCCGTACATCACGCCGAACTTCGAGACATCCATCGGACGCGAGAGCACATGCGACGACACATCCGCCACCAGCGGCGTATCGGCAGGCAAGCCGGCCGCCGCCAGTTCGGGTGTCCAAAAGTATTCAACGCCGTGAATCGTTTCGTTCGTGCAGATATGCACGTACGCGGGATCCTTCGACAATTGCCACTCAGCGACCTGCGGCAAGCGCGTGAACTTCTCAGCTTCCGTGGTTGCCGCGATATTGACGTCGCAGTACTTGCGCGCCTCTTTCTGCGACTTGACCGACCAAGATCCGGTCACGACGTAATCGGCCGTGCGCCGCTCGCCGGCACGAGCGCCGCCGAGCAGATTCATCGGGACGATGGCGTTCTCGGCGAGGGCACCGCCCTGCATGAACAGGATGCGGTAGTTATCAGGCACGGCCAGCAGCTCGCGCAGATCGGCTTGCGCCTGCGCCAGGATGCTCATGAACTCACGGCCGCGATGGCTCATCTCCATCACGCCCATACCGGCGCCATGCCAGTCGAGCATTTCCTCGGCGGCTTGGGTGAGTACCTCGGCGGGCAGTGCCGCCGGTCCGGCGGAAAAGTTGAAAGCGCGCGTCATAGTGTTTTGCTGCGGTAAAAGTGAAACGCAAGCCGTCGGATTCGGACCCGGGCGGCTTGCGTTTCACGTCTGGCGTCAATCGGTTGCGCGGCAGCGGTAAAGGCCAACTATACCGCCAGTTGCCCGTCCCGTGCGGGCGTTGGGCCAGATTCCCTGCGAAAGCATCGGCTTTCAGGCAATTCCGAGCACGTCATGCCGATTTGCCCATGCAATGCAAAATGGCCGTTTGCGATCTCTCGCAAACGGCCATTATCGGTCAATCCCTGGGGGATCGGCCGGAATTACTTCTTGGCCGGAGCCTTTGCCGACTTCGACGCCGCAGCAATTTCCTGGTCAGCTTGCGAGCTGGTCGCCTGGATCGATTGCGGCATGTACTTCTGCATCAGACCGCCAACCACTTCCTGGCCGACCTGATCTTGCACCTTGATGTACTTCTGGCCGACCGGGCTCTTGTAGAACGCCGTCAGACCCTTGATTTCGTCGGTCGTGTAGTACTTGCCATAGGCAGCGTACTGCGCTTGCACCGCGTCGTTCTTGAACGCGTCCGAAGTGAAGACCTTACCCGCGCCGTCGACCAGCTTCTGCACCGAGTTTTGTTGCAGCGTCGGCACGATGGCTTGCTTCTGGGCATCGCTCAACGTCTTGTTCTCGACCAGTTGGCGCTCCAGCACTTGCGGTGCCAGTTGCTTGGCTTGCTGCTGCGCGCCTTCGCCAATCGCCGTCACGAGCTTGTTCGAGTCAATCGCGTCGAGCAGTTCCTTGATGGCCGCTTTCTTGTCAGCGTCCAGCGGAGCGCTCGCCGGGGCCTGAGCCATTGCCATTGCCGGGGCTGCCAACAGCAGCCACATCCACTTCTTGACGTTGTGTTGCATAGTAATAGTCACTCCAAAATTCGCCAGCTTCCGCCGACGATAAATAGATGCATCCTCGCCTGGGCACTTCACTGCATCGGGCCAGATTCTACTGACTTTTCGGGGTAATGCACCTACAGCTTACAACGAGTTACGGTTACAGCCAGTTACGGCGCCTCACTCGGTGGTGCCTTCCTCCGCCGCATCGCCGCCGCCTTCGGTGTCACCGTTCTCGGCAACTTCCGCGTCGGACTCGACGATACGTTGCAGCCCCGAGAGCGTCGTGCCCTCATCCAGGCTGATCAGCGTCACGCCTTGCGTAGCCCGTCCCATTTCGCGAATTTCAGACACTCGCGTACGGATCAGCACCCCGCCCGTCGTGATCAGCATGATCTCGTCATCCGGCTCGACCAGCGTCGCCGCGACCACTCGGCCGTTGCGCTCGCTCGTCTGGATCGCAATCATACCCTTAGTGCCACGGCCGTGGCGCGTATATTCGGTGATCGAAGTCCGTTTGCCGTAGCCGTTTTCGGTGGCCGTCAGCACCGACTGCTGCTCGTTTTCAGCGACCAGCAGCGCGATGACCGTCTGGCCGTCTTCGAGTTGCATACCGCGCACCCCGCGAGCCTCACGTCCCATCGGACGCACGTCGTTCTCGTCGAAGCGAACTGCCTTGCCCGAGTCGGAGAACAGCATCACGTCGTGGGCGCCATCGGTAATCGCAGCACCGATCAGCACGTCGCCGTCATCGAGATTCACAGCGATGATGCCCTTCTTGAGCGGTCGGCTGAAAGCCGCGAGCGGCGTCTTCTTGACCGTACCCAAGCTCGTTGCCATGAACACGAAACGATCTTCCGTGAACTGCTTGACCGGCAGCACCACGTTGATCTTCTCGCCTTCTTGCAACGGGAACATATTGACGATCGGACGGCCACGCGAGTTCCGCGAGCCTTGCGGAACCTCCCAGACCTTGATCCAGTAGACGCGGCCACGGTTCGAGAAGCACAGGATCGTATCGTGCGTATTCGCAATGAACAGCGTGTCGATCCAGTCGTCGTCCTTGGTCGCCGCAGCCTGCTTGCCCCGGCCGCCGCGCTTCTGCGCACGGTACTCGGACAGCGGCATCGACTTGATGTAACCCGTATGCGACAGCGTGACCACCATATCTTGCGGGGTGATCAGGTCTTCGGTGTCGAGTTCCGTGGCGTTGTGTTCGATGGTCGAGCGGCGGGCATCGCCGAACTCGGCGCGCACGGCGGTCAGCTCTTCGCTGATGATTGCCGTCACACGCTCCGGGCGGGCCAGGATGTCCAGCAGGTCGGCGATCTGCGCCATCACTTCCTTGTATTCGGAAACGATCTTGTCTTGTTCCAGCCCCGTCAGGCGCTGCAGACGCATCTGCAAGATTTCCTGAGCCTGGGTTTCCGACAAACGGTACAGGCCATCCGGCTGCATGCCGACTGCGGCGTCGAGGCCTTCCGGACGATAGGCTGCACGACCGCCTTGCGTCTCGCTCTCGGCACGCGCGAGCATGTCGCGCACCACCGACGAATCCCACGCCTTTTCCATCAACCCAGCCTTCGCGATCGGCGGCGTCGGGGCCGCCTTGATGATCGCGATGAAGTCGTCGATGTTAGCGAGTGCTACCGCCAGACCCTCGAGCACATGCCCACGTTCGCGTGCACGACGCAGTTCGTAGATCGTGCGGCGAGTAATCACTTCGCGGCGGTGTGCCAGGAAGTGCACCAGCATTTCGCGCAGGTTCAGCAGCTTGGGTTGGCCGTCGACCAGCGCCACCATGTTCATGCCGAACGTGTCTTGCAACTGCGTGTGCTTATATAGATTGTTCAGCACCACTTCCGGCACTTCGCCGCGCTTGAGCTCGATCACCACGCGCATACCGCTCTTGTCGGATTCGTCGCGGATGTCGGAGATGCCCTCCAGGCGCTTCTCGTTGACCAGCTCGGCGATGCGCTCGAGCAGTGAGCGCTTATTCACCTGATACGGCAATTCGTCGACGATGATCGCCACGCGTTGACCGCGGTCGATGTCTTCGAAGTGAGTCTTTGCTCGCATCACCACGCGACCGCGACCGGTGCGATAACCTTCGCGCACGCCCGAGATGCCATAGATGATGCCGGCCGTCGGGAAGTCCGGTGCCGGGATGATCTCGATGAGTTCGTCGATGGTGGCGTCCGGGTTCTTGAGAACGTGCAGACACCCCTCGACCACTTCATTGAGGTTATGCGGCGGGATATTCGTGGCCATGCCGACCGCGATACCCGACGAACCATTGAGCAGCAGGTTCGGGATGCGGGCGGGCAGAATCAGCGGTTCTTTTTCGCTGCCGTCGTAGTTCGGACCGAAATCGACGGTTTCCTTGTCGATGTCGGCGAGCAGTTCATGGCCGATCTTGGCCATACGCACTTCGGTGTATCGCATGGCGGCGGCATTGTCGCCGTCGACCGAACCGAAGTTACCCTGACCGTCGACCAGCATGTAGCGCAGCGAGAACGGCTGCGCCATGCGAACGATCGTGTCGTATACAGAGGCGTCACCGTGCGGGTGGTACTTACCGATGACGTCACCGACGATACGCGCCGATTTCTTGTATGCCCTGTTCCAGTCGTTGTTCAACTCGTGCATGGCGAACAGCGCCCGGCGGTGAACCGGTTTCAGACCGTCGCGCACATCGGGCAATGCACGGCCGACGATCACGCTCATCGCGTAATCGAGGTACGACCGTCGCATTTCTTCTTCGAGTGAAATCGGGAGAGTTTCTTTGGCGAACTGATCCATTATCCGTGTCTATCAAACGCTTATCGCGATAGGCGGCTGCCAGCGATATGATCTTGCGATTCTAACATGCCCGCTATTGGCATCCGAAACCGGCGTGATGCAGCGCACAAGACATGTCGTGGACGCCAAAATGTCGCGTAATGAAGATGAATGAAACGGTTGGCGAGGCGCCTTAAAAGGTGTTGCGCTCAAACCACAACTGCGTCATGAGGGGCGGCAAACCTGGGTTTTTTCTCGCGGGCGGCTGGAGCGCTATGGCAAAATGCCGTGGCATAAGTTAGACATTATTCGAAGTGCATGGGCCATGCTTTCGCGCACTCGGCGATGTTATACTTCGAGCGATGTAAGACTTTGGTTCCGTCGTCTAGGCTCGCAGTAAACCTGCGGTAATCTCATTTCGAGAGGAGAAATATGAATAAATTCGCTAAGCTCGCGATCGTTGCAGCTACCGCAGTGATGGCTGCTTCGGCTATGGCTCAAAATTACGTCCAGACCGCTCCGGGCCCGATCGCGGCCTCGAAACAAGCAGTCAACGACAACTGGGTTAACGGCAGCGGCGAGTGGGTTTGGAAGAACGGTTCGGACGAACTGTGCTGGCGCGATGCCTACTGGACCCCGGCGACGGCCAACGCCAAGTGCGACGGCTCGATCATCGCCCAGGCTCCGGCTCCGGCACCGACCCCGGTCGCTCCGGTCATCCAGTCGCAAAAGGTGACGTACCAAGCCGACGCACTGTTCGACTTTGACAAAGCCATCCTGAAGCCGGCCGGTAAGGAAAAGCTGGATGACCTCGCAGGCAAGGTCCAAGCTCTGAATCTGGAAGTTGTGGTCGCCACGGGTTACACCGACCGCATCGGTTCGGACAAGTACAACGACCGTCTGTCGCTGCGCCGCGCTCAAGCTGTGAAGGCTTACCTGGTTAGCAAGGGTGTCGAAGCCAACCGTGTCTACACGGAAGGCAAGGGCAAGCGTAACCCGGTTACCACGGGTTGCAACCAGAAGAACCGCACTCAGCTGATCTCGTGCCTGGCACCGGATCGCCGCGTGGAAGTGGAAGTGGTCGGCACGAGCAAGTAAGTCTCGCTCTCCGATTGAAAAACCCCGCCTCGGCGGGGTTTTTTTTCGTCCATCGCTTTGCCTACGTCGCTTTGCCTCTGTCGCTTTGCCTCTGTCGCTTTTCGTCGATCGCTCAGCAACACTCCCGCTGCCCTGCGACACGTAGTCGCATCAAGCTTCGCTGCCCAGCTGCGGGTACTGACGTTTGACCATGAATGACATCAGCGCTTTGACCGGGCGGTCGCGCCACCAGGACCCGGTCTCCAACGGCTTGAACATCATCCGGGTGGCGGCCTCGACCGGCATGTATTGCTTCATAACGTCGCCCGACATGGCGAGAAACGCCTCCCACGTCATCGTCTCGAACGGCGGCGGCGAGCGCCAAAAGTTGTTGAGCGGTTCGAACGCGAAAGCGATGTCCTCATCGCGTACCAACTCGCTACGCGCCACCATCGTGCGCAAACGGCTGATGACGCCATGCTGCTCCACCGCGTTGTAGCGGTCGAACGTCTTACGAAAATACCGATAGTGCCCCACTTCCTCGTTGCTCAGCTTGTGCATCATTTGCTTGAGCTCTTCCACCGGCATATACGATTCGAGGCAACGGTAGATCATGGCCGTCTGCGTCTCCGTCACGCACCGTGACAGCGCTTCGAGCGCCAATGACGGCCGCATATGCTCCACGTCGCATTTGGGCTTATAGCGGGCAAGAAACGCGTCGTATGCCGGTGCCCAGTCGAACTCAGGCCAGACGCGCGCAATGTAGTCCTTGGCCAGACGCCCGTGCTCGACTTCCTCGGGCAGCCAGGTATCGCGCAGCCACGTTTTCATCTCGTCGTCGTCGCCATACATCTGATTGAGCGTGGAGACGAACTCCGGCACGCTCGTCTCGATAAACGACACCGTGGCAAGGGAATAGAAGATGAACGCGTTGGTTCGAACAGACGGCTCTGCTGCCATGACACACACTCCTATCGCGATAGGGGGTTGAACATGTTGAGGCTCACAAAGGTCACACGAAGTTCACAAAGGCATAGTATAGGAATTGTCCAAATGACGCAGCGCGGCACACAATCGCTGACAAATGCTTTAGATTCGTGCCGGTTATGCGAGGATATCGGCTGTTCCGCCAACAAAAACAACTGACACCGACATGACGCAACGCTACTGGCTGATGAAGTCCGAGCCCGAAGAGGCGAGCATCGACGATCTCGCGAGCGCCAAACAACACACCTTGCCGTGGACCGGCGTGCGCAACTATCAGGCGCGCAATTTCATGCGCGACGACATGCGCATTGGCGATGGCGTTCTGTTCTATCACTCCAGTTGTGCGGTGCCGGGTATCGCGGGTTTAGCCACGGTGGCCTCCACGCCCTACCCCGACCCGACGCAGTTCGACCCCAAGAGCCCTTACTACGACCCGAAGTCGAAACCGGACGCCCCACGCTGGCTGCTCGTCGACGTCAAACTCGATCGCAAGACGCGCCTCGTGCCGCTCACCGAGATGCGCGAGACGCCTGAACTCGAGGGCATGCTCGTCCTCGCACGCGGCAACCGGCTCTCGATCACGCCGGTCGCCCCCGAGCATTGGAAGTTCATCAGCAAGCACTTACTCAAATAGCGATTGGGAACCAATTTTGCATCGATAGCGTCTGTATAACGTTGCCGATGAACGCATAGTGCGTACCCCCTCTGTTCTATGGTGTCCATCGGCAACCGGTCAAACGTTCGCCATCAAGACGCGAACTCACATTCAAAAAAGGACAAACTATGCGCAAATCTCTCGCTGCCGCCCTGTTGATCGCGACTGCCGCCAACGCGGCTTACGCCCAGTCGGGCGATGAGTCGAACCGTCAGCTTGCCGGCGTGCTGGGCTTGGAAGCCCACGCCACGAAGGAAGTCGATCAGGACACCGTGCACATCACGATGTCTGCCGAAGAGCAAGGCGCTGACGCCGCAACCGTGTCGCGCAACCTCACGCAAAAGGCCAACAGCGCGATGACCAAGGCCAAAGCGCAGAACGCCGTCGAAGTGCAAACCGGCAACGTCTCGCTGTATCCGACCACCAACCGCGACGGCAAGATCACCGCATGGCGTGGTCGCACCGAGTTGCAATTGAAGTCGAAGGATTTCGGTGCTGCATCGCGTCTCGCGAGCGACCTGTCGAGCCAGATGCAGATGAACGGCATCTCGTTCTCGCTCTCGCGTGAAGCGCAGGAAAAGACGCAGGCCGAGTTGACCAACCAAGCCATCCAGGCATTCCGTGAGCAGGCGCAAAGCAACGCGAAGGCGTTCGGCTACGGCGGCTACACGATCCGCCAGGTGCAAGTCGGTGCCAATGCGCCGATCATGCCGCGCATGTATGCGATGAAGGCTGCCCCGATGGCTGCCAGCGCCGATGCTGCGCCGCCGATGCAACTCGAAGGCGGTAAGACGCAAGTCACCGTGACCGTCTCCGGCACTGTGCAAATGAAGTAAGCGCTGGGCAAAAAACCCGCGATAGCTGTAACGAAAAACCGCCCTCTCACGGGCGGTTTTTCATTTCTGAAGTCCGTTTAGAACAACCCCATCTGCCGCGTCACCAGTGCGTCGAACGCGTCGCCCACGAAGGGCAGAATCGCATCCGCAATGGGCTTGAGTTGACTCTCCAGATAGTGCTCGTAGTCGAGCGCCGCGCGACGGTCTTCCAGCGGCTCCGGCCCGGCCGTCGTCATCACGTAGCTGATCCAGCCACCGTTCTGATATTGCGGCGGACGTCCGTGCTTGCGATTGAAGTCATCGGCCAGACGTGCGGCTCGCACATGCGGGGGCACATTACGCTCGTAATCGCCCAGCTTGCGGCGCAATCGCTTGCGATAGACCAAACGATCATCCATCTCACCCGCCAGTGTTCGCGTGACGTAATCGCGCACGTAATCGCGATACGGCTCGCCTCGGAATATTCGCGAATAAAGGTCCTGCTGAAACTGCTGTGCCAACGGCGACCAGTCGGTGCGAACCGTCTCCAGCCCCTTATAGACGACATCATTACTGCCATCCGGCAACGTGACGAGCCCCGCATAACGCTTCTTACTGCCCTGCTCTGCGCCGCGCACGGTCGGCATCAGGAAACGCCGATAGTGCGTATCGAACTCCAACTCCAGCGCACTCTCCAGATCGTACGTTTCATGCAGATGCGTGCGCCACCAGTCATTCACATGCGTGACCAGTGCGCGTCCAATGTCCTCGGCCTGCGCCTCGGTGCGCTGCACACGCAGCCACACAAACAGCGAGTCGGTATCGCCGTAAATCACCTGATAACCGCGTGCCTGAATTAGCTCGCGCGTCTTGCGCATGATTTCGTGCCCGCGCATCGTGATCGACGACGCCAGACGCGGATCGAAGAAACGGCAGCCGCTCGATCCCAGCACGCCGTAAAACGCATTCATGATGATCTTCAGCGCCTGCGACAACGGCGCGTTCTTCTCGCGTTTTGCTTCATCACGCCCCTGCCAGACTTGCCGAACGATCGCAGGCAGACAGTGCCGCGTACGAGAAAACCGTGCGCCGAGAAAACCCGGCACCGAATCCTCATCCCCGGGGCGGTGCATGCCTTCGACCAGCCCCACCGGATCGATCAAAAACGTGCGAATGATCGACGGATACAGGCTCTTGTAATCGAGCACCAGCACCGAGTCGTACAAGCCGGGGCGGGAATCCATCACGAAGCCGCCCGGGCTCGCCGCCCCTTCCACGTCACCGACATTGGGCGCGACATAGCCTTGTCGATGCATCAGCGGCATGTACAGATGCGTGAACGCCGCGACCGACCCGCCGCTGCGATCGAGCGCCAATCCGGTCACGGCGGAGCGTTCGAGCAAGAACGCGATGAGACCGGTCTTCGCAAAAATACGCGTGACCAGCTCGCAATCTTTCAAGTTGTAGCGCGCCAGCGCGGGCTTGTCCTGCGCGAACATCCGGTCGATCTCGGCCATGCGCTCGTATGGCGTATCG
Organism: Pandoraea pneumonica; assembly: GCF_902459645.1. Classification (GTDB taxonomy): domain Bacteria; phylum Pseudomonadota; class Gammaproteobacteria; order Burkholderiales; family Burkholderiaceae; genus Pandoraea; species Pandoraea pneumonica. The sequence goes on along the minus strand of NZ_CABPSK010000005.1, from coordinate 234,985 downwards.
ATGGCCTTGCCTTCGCCCAGCAGCGTCTGCGCCACGTTCTCCAGACTGAACGACGGAAAGGTCCACGTCGCCGAGCGCAGCGACTCGATACCGTCGATAAACACGCGCCCCGGCGCACTCACGAAGAAGTGATTGCGATGCTCGCGCCACTCCAGCGGCGTATTGCCGCGCCCGAGCAGCAGCGGCACCTGAAAGCGCGTCGCGCTCTCATTGAGCACGCGCAAATCGAACTGCACCAGATTCCAGCCGATGATCGCATCGGGGTCATGGCGCGCCAGCCAGTCGTTCAGGCTTTCGATCAGTTGCGCGCGGGTCTCGCGATAGTCCAGCGCGAAGTCGATATCGCCACTGTCGCCATTCGGTGGACCAAGCATGAACACCTGACGCTGCCCGCAGCCTTCGAGCGCAATCGAGTACAACTCGCCGTGGATGGTCGTCTCGATATCGAGCGACACCATGCGAAGCGCGGGCCGGTAACTCGGCGCGGGCTTCATCTTGACGTCGGTGATGACGCTGCCGTCGCGCGGAGTCGCATCCTTCGCCCGCGTCTGCCCCGCTTGATCCGCTTGATTCGCCTGCGTCGCCTGCCCCGCGTGATCCGATTGCTCCGATTGCCCCGCAAACTCCACCGGCGCGGTAATGAAGCGCTCCATCAGAAAGCGCTCAGGCGGACGAATATCCGCTTCATACACATCGATACCCGCGCCACGCAGCAGCGGCTCCAGCTTGAGCAACGGCCGTTGATGACGGCAGTACACCCCGAGCACCGGGCGGCGGTGAAAGTCGGTTAGCGCAAGCTCCCGCAATTCATACTGCGCCGACGCGCCCTCATTGCGCAGCAACGCCTCCACGCGGGCCCGCTGCTCGGCGGGCACGAAAACGACGTTCGTCTGCACGGGCAGCCGCACGCGCTGCGGACCGTCGTCGGTGGCAAGCCAGAACTCGACTTCGGTGCCGGCGGGCGTGTCGCGCCAATGCCGTGTCAGGAGAAAACCGTGCTGTCGATCCACCGGAAGCCGCTTTACCTTTGCAAAATGGGGAGTTACTGCGTTTTGCGTATTTTACGTCGCATGCGCCAAATCCTTGCACCAGCCCTCCCCCGTGGTCACTCGGGTTTCGTCACCCCAGCCATTCGGGGTAGGATGGCGCACACGCAGAACGCAAACAGGAGACAAACATGACCAGCCTTATCCCGACGGTGGACCCCGATGGCCTGCTGGAATACTCGGTGGTCTACACCGACCGGGCGCTCAACCACATGTCGCAAGCCTTTCAGGGCGTGATGCGCGACATCTCGCGGGTGCTGAAAACCGTGTATCACGCGCAGGCCGCGATCATCGTGCCGGGCAGCGGCACGTTTGGCATGGAGGCCGTGGCGCGCCAGTTCGCGACGAACAAGCGATGTTTGGTCATTCGCAATGGCTGGTTCAGCTATCGCTGGAGTCAGATTTTCGACATGGGCGGGATTCCGGCCAGCACCGAAGTGCTCAAGGCACGTCCCGTCACCGAAGGCCGTCAGGCCGCCTATGCCCCGCCCCCCATCGAGGAAGTGGTCGCCGCCATCCGCGAGCACAAGCCCGAGATGGTGTTCGCGCCGCACGTCGAAACCGCCTCCGGCATTCTGCTGCCCGATGGCTATCTGCGCGCCGTGGCCGATGCCACGCATGCGGTCGGCGGCCTGTTCGTGCTCGACTGCATTGCGTCCGGCACGATCTGGGTCGACATGGAAGCCTCGGGCGTCGACATCCTGATCAGCGCCCCGCAAAAGGGCTGGAGCGCATCGCCGTGCTGTGCACTGGTGATGCTCAGCGCAGCGGCGCTGGAGAAACTCGAAACCACCACCAGCACCAGCTTCTCGTGCGACCTGCGCAAGTGGTTGCAAATCATGCAGGCGTACGAGAAAGGCGGTTTCTCGTATCACGCGACGATGCCGACCGATGCGTTGAAGGTATTGCGCGACGTCATGCTCGAAACCGAAGCCTACGGTTTCGAAAAGGTTCGCGATGAACAGCAAGCGCTCGGCGACAAGGTGCGTGCGTTGCTGGCTGAAAAGGGATACCGCAGCGTGGCGGCGAAGGGCTTCGAAGCCCCGGGCGTGATCGTGAGCTACACGGACGACGACGCCATTCACACCGGCAAGAAGTTCGTCGTGCAGGGCATGCAGATCGGCGCGGGTGTGCCGCTTCAGGTCGACGAACCGGCAGACTTCAAGACGTTCCGACTCGGCTTGTTCGGGCTGGAAAAGCTCCACAACCGCGAGCGCACAGTCGAGAGTCTGGCGAAGGTGCTCGACGAGATCGCGCAATAAGGCAAGCGCACCGAGCCATGACCGGGAGGGCACTGCCAAGACGGCTCGCCCTCCCGTATCAACCGTATCGACCGATTATTTGAACCGGTCGCGAAGCAAGTTCTTCTGCACCTTGCCCATCGTATTGCGCGGCAGCTCGGTCACGAAATGCACGCGCTTGGGCACCTTGAAGTTGGCGATGCGCTGCTTGAGCGCGTCGATCACGCTGCGCTCGTCGGGGGCGGCACCACCGTCGCGCGGCACCACCACCGCGACCACGGCTTCACCGAAGTCCGGATGCGGCACGCCAATCACGGCCGACTCAGCGACGCCGTCCATTTCATCGATAAAGCCCTCGATCTCCTTCGGATAGACGTTGTACCCGCCGGAGATGATCAAATCTTTCGAGCGGCCGACGATGTGCACGTAACCGTCTTCGTCGAACTTGCCGACATCGCCCGTCTTGAAAAATCCGTCGCCGGTGAACTCCTCGGCCGTCTTTTCCGGCATGCGCCAGTAGCCCGCGAACACGTTCGGCCCCTTGACCTGAATGTGCCCGATATCCCCTTGGGCCATGGCCGCACCGTCGTCGCCAACCACACGCACGGTCACTTCCGGCAACGGCACGCCGACGGTCCCGGCCCGACGCACCTGTGCAGCGTCGCCGTGATACGGATTCGAGACCAGCATCACCGTCTCTGACATGCCGTAGCGCTCGAGAATCGTATGCCCGGTGCGTTCGCGGAACGCGTCGAACGTCTCGCGCAGCAACGGCGCCGAGCCCGAGATAAACAAGCGCATGTTGCGGCACACATGCCGGTCGAGCCCGGCTTCCGCCAGCAACCGCACGTAATAGGTCGGCACGCCCATAAACACCGTGGCGCGCGGCAGTTGATGCAGCACTTCGCGGGCGTCGAACTTGGAGAGCCAGATCATCTTGCTGCCCGAGTACAGCGCGGCGTGACTCGCCACGAAGAGCCCATGCACGTGGAAGATCGGGAGCGCGTGCAACAACACGTCGCCGCCCTCGCGCTCGCCCCATCCCCAGAACGCATGCAACACGCGCGTATTGCTCGCGAGATTGCCGTGCGAGAGCATGGCGCCCTTGCTGCGCCCGGTCGTGCCCGACGTGTACAGAATCGCCGCCAGATCGTCGGGCGCACGCGGCACCGTCTCGAACGTGTCGCCGAACCATGCGGCCCGCTCCAGCAACGAGCCGGTGCGATCGTCGCCAAGCGTATAAACGTGCTTCGCGCCGCTCGTGAAAGCGATCTTGGAAACCCAGCCGAAATTCGCCGGACTGCACACCACCACGTCCGGCTCGGCGTTTTCGACGAAATACGTAATCTCGGCGTCGCGATAGGCCGTGTTCAGCGGCAGATAGACCAACCCGGCGCGCAACGTTGCGAGATACAGCAACAAGGCTTCGGGCGATTTTTCAACCTGCACGGCGACGCGCGCACCGGGCGCGAGATCCAGACTCGCGAGCAGGTTCGCAATGCGGGCGCTGGCGTGTTCGAGATCATCCCAGCTGTAGTACAGCCCTTCGGGTGTCTCGATGGCACACGCGGACTTATCCGCAGGGAAGCGTTCGGCAAACAGGCGATAGAGATTGGCGTCTTGCGTCATAAACAGAACCGGATTCGAAAGGATCGAAACGTCGATAAAAAAGAAAACCTGATGGCGTGCTGAGGGCGAGCTTTCGCGCGGGCTGTCCCGTGCGCTCAGCGCCCCTGAAAATCGGGCCGCCGCTTCTCCAGAAACGCCGCCACACCTTCGCGGTGGTCATGCGAATCCCAATAGGCGAAGGCGCGCTGCCACTCCGCTTCGGACAACGCAGGCACGGGCGGTGCCAAGCGCGAAATCAGCCACTTATTCGCTTGCGCGGCGAGCGGTGCACCAGCGGCAATACGCCGGGCGCAAGTGTAACCGGCCTCTTCGACCGATTCGGCGTCCACCACGCGCGTGAGCAGCCCCTTCTCGTGGGCTTCATCGGCACCGAAGACTCTGCCTTCCAGCAATATCTCCAGCGCCGTGGCGCGCCCCACCAGCGCCAGCACGCCTTTGAGTTCGCCCGGTGCCATCGGAAAACCGAGCTTGTTGATCGGCACGCCGAAACGGGCAGTCTCTGCGGCGATGCGCAAATCGCAATGCGCCGCAATCTCTAGCCCGCCGCCGACGCATACCCCTTCGATCAGCGCAACGCTGGGATGGCGGCAGTTCGCCAGCGCCTCGAGCGTCGGCCCGATCACTTCACCGTGGTAGCGGCGCAGCGCGTCGTAAGTGCCGCGCTCGACGGGAAACTCTTCGATGTCGGCCCCTGCGGCGAAATTGCCGAGCGCGCCACGAATCACGATCGCGCGCACATGCGGCTCGGCATCGAGCGCGAGCAGGTGCGCGCGCAATGCTCGCCACATCGCCACCGAGATCGCGTTGAGCTTGCCGGGGTTCGAGAGCGTGAGCGTCACCAGCCCCTCGCCCGCGAGACTGTCATCGCGCAGAACTTCGCTCACAGTTGTCTCCGTTGAATAAATGAACCCTGCCGGGCGCGTACCCGGCAGAGGTTGCCGTGTGTCATAACAACCGTGATACCGCGCGACCCAGCGCCGCCTCGCCATCGATCAGGCGTTGCAAGTTGGCGTCGAGCTCATCGGGTTCGTAGAGATAATTGACCATCATGCCGCACGACTGCTTTGCGCCTTTCTTCGAGAGATCGGCGTGCCAGTTGATGCGCTCCACCCGAGCGCCATTGCCCAGATGAAAGCGAGCCACCGGGTCGCGCGGCTGCCCGCGCACTTGCTCGCGGGCCAGATAGTGCGCTGCCAGCGCTTCACCAATGGCGCGTTGCAGCGCCTGCGCGCTCTTGCGCTCGGGCGATGCTTGCAACCAAGTGACCAATTGCGCTCCGGTCGCCTCTGCGGCAAGCGACTCATCCTGCGCCAACAGCTTCAGCCGCTTCGGCCCCAGCGTTTGTGCCACGCCGCTCGCCGGTAGCGACTTCAACCAATCGGTGAAACCCGGAATCGGCGAGAGCGTCGCAAAGTTGCGCAGCTTCGGAAAATCGACATGCAGTTCGTCGATCACACGCTTGAGCAGGAAGTTGCCGAAGCTCACACCGCGCAGACCGGGCTGCGTATTGGAAATCGAATAGAAGATAGCCCAACGCACGCGGCGCAGGTCTTCGAGCGGCGCTTTCTCGTCGAGCAGCGAATGCACGTCGGCGGCCATGTCGGGCACGAAAGCCACTTCCACAAAGATCAGCGGCTCGCGCGGCATGCGCGGATGGAAGAACGCATAACAACGACGATCAGAATCGAGCCGGTTTCGCAGATCCGCCCACGACGAAATTTCGTGCACGGCTTCGTAGCGCATGAGCTTTTCGAGCAGCGACGCGGGCGAGTCCCACGTGATCGGGTGCAACTCCAGCAAGCCCACGTCGAACCATGTCGAGAACAAACTGCCGAGATCGTCTTCGAGCGCGGCGAGCCCGGGCAGTGCCGCGCGGTGATGCAGCATGTCGGCCCGCCAGCGCACGAGAAACGGCAAGCCGTCGGGCAGCGCGTTAAAGCGTTTGAGAAAGCGCACGCGCTCGCTGCCGAGCGCCCCAGCCAGCCCGCTGGCGGCACGCTTTGCCGTCGCCGCGCCGGCCTCGTCATCCTTCCCACCATCGCTGCCAGCGCTCTGCGTGCTGCCGCACACGTCGGCCACCACCTGAAGCAGCGCCAGTTGCTCGCCGGGAGAGGCGTTACCGTAACGCGTCATAAACTCGCGAGCCGCTTCATTGGCCGCCGAATCGGTGAGCCGTGCCGACAGACATTGCGACAACTGACGCCGCAACGCGGCGTCAGCACGTGCCGACAGTTTGACGGGCTCGATCTTGCCGTCACCCTTGGCATCCGGCTTGCCACCGTCACCTGAGCCACCGGTGCCACCCGGCCCGCCACGACTGAACCACTGTCCCAGCCGCGCCTTGAGAGAGGGCTTAGAAGGCGACGGCACCGGCGCGCTGACATCGGCGGCACCCTCGGGCGGCGTGCGCCCGGAGGATGCCGACACAGATGCCGACGCAGCAGACGACGCAGACAGGGAAAGCGAGACCGGGGCGGTCATCGCAGACAGGATCGGCTCATCCTTCATGGTTTCCTCTCAAGTCGAACAATCAACTCACCCCATCACCCAGTCCGGCAGCCACAGCGAGAGGCCGGGCACCAGGCAGATGAGGACGACAGCCACCACCATCAGCACCACGAACGGCATCACACCCCAGACGATGTCGCGCAATGCGATGTCGGGCGCGGTGTTCTTGATGACGAATATGTTGAGTCCCACGGGCGGGTGAATCAACCCTAGTTCCATGACAATCGTCATCACCACGCCGAACCACACGAGATCGAACCCCGCGGCACGCAACGGCGGCAGGATGATCGGCGCGGTCATCAAGATGATGCTCACCGGCGGCAGAAAAAAGCCGAGGACGACCACCATCAGCAAAATGGCAGCGAGCAACACCCAGCGCGAGAGATGCAGTCCCACGATCCACTGCGCCGCCGACTGGCTGATATGCAGGTAGCTCATCACGTACGAATACAGCAGCGACATACCGATGATGAACATCAGCATCGTCGACTCGCGCAGTGTGCTCGTGAGAATCGGGGCAAGCTGCCGGGGCCGCCACATGCGGTAAATCACGGCGATGAGCGCCAGCGCGAGCAAGCCACCCAGCCCGGCCGTCTCCGACGGCGTGGCATAGCCGCCGTAGAGCGCCGCCATCACACCGATGAGCAACGTGATGAAGGGCAGCACGCGCGGCAGCAATGCGAGCTTTTCGCGCATCGTGGCGGGCGGCTCGTTGGGGAACGGCGACGGTGTACCGTCACGCGCGAGCGCGACCATCGCGCGGCCGTATTCCTTCCGATAGCGCCAAGCGGCGTAGCACGAGAACAGCCCCACGAGCAGCAGCGCAGGCACGATGCCCGCGAGGAACAGGCGTCCCAGCGACTGCTCGGCGGCCACCGCGTAGAGAATCATCGTGATCGACGGCGGCAGCAAAATGCCCAGCGTGCCCCCTGCCGCGATGATCCCGGCGGCAAAACCCGGCGAATACCCGCGCATGCGCATCTCGGGAATGCCTGCGCTGCCGATGGCCGAACACGTTGCCGGGCTCGATCCCGCCATGGCCGCAAACAATCCGCAGGCAAACACGTTGGCGATGCCAAGTCCGCCCGGAATCCGGCGCATCCACGCATGCAGCGCGAGATACAGATCCTGCCCTGCGCGCGATTTACCGATGGCCGCGCCCTTCAGAATGAAGAGCGGAATCGACAGCAACGTGATGCTGGCCATCTCCTCGTAGACGTTTTGCGTGACCGTGTCGAGCGATGACACAGGCATAAAGCCGAACATGAACGCCACCGCCACCGCGCCGAGGGCGAAGGCAATGGGCATGCCCGAGAACATGGCGACGAGCGTAGCGCCGCCGTACAGCAGACCGATTCCGAGTTCGCTCATCAGTGCGTCCCTCCTGCTCGCTTCGCGCCATGCTCGTCGGCCGCATCACTGGCGCGCGAACCCATCTCGCACGCACCGATCGCCACTTGCAACACCAGTTGCACCGTGAGCAAGGTCATGCCCGCCGCCATCAGCCCATAGGGAATGGCGAGGGGCGGACCCCACGTCGAACTACTCGTCTGCCCGTCGACATAGGCTTCCCAGAAGAGCGTCCACGATTTCCAAGCAAAGAACGCGCAAAACGCCAGCGTGGCGATATCGACCAGCCAGCGCCGCACGCGATTCACGCGCGGCGAAAGCAGTGTCGTGATGGCCTCGATGCCGATATGTCCGCGCAGATGTTGCACGTGCGCGGCGCTCACGAACGTGGCGCCCACTAGCAGGAAGACGGCGGCTTCGTCCTGCCAGTCGGTCGCGAGCTTGAGCACGTGCCGCGCGAACACGCTATAGCTGAGTACCAGCGCGGCCCCCACGAGCGCGAGCATGCACACCACCATGAGCAGCCGGCTCACGCCCTGCAACAGGGCGTCGAGCCGACGTAAAACGCGCGTTCGCGGCACCATAGGATCGGCCCCCATGGCAACCCCGCTCATGCAGGCACCTTCTCGGCGAGGGCGAGCAGCTTGGCGCAGGTATCCGACTTGCTGGCGTAATCCTTCCACGCCGTGCGCCGGGCAATATCGCGCCACTTCATCACCGTCGCCTCGTCGAGGTCATAAACCTTCGCACCGGCCTTGGTGTAGACGCTGGCAATCTGCGCATCGTCGGCCTTGGCGGCTTCGGTGCCGAACGACTCCAGGTCTTTGCCGACTTGCAGAATGATTTGCTGCTGGTCTTTCGGCAGCTTGTCGAAAATCTGCTTCGACATGAGCAGCGGCTCGAGCATGAACCAGTACGACTTGTTGCGCCCCGTGGTCAGATGCTTCGACACTTCTTCGAGACGGAACGACATCAGGCTCGTCGACGACGTCATCGCTGCATCCATCGCGCCGGTCTGCATCGCCGCATACAACTCGTTGGACGGCAGCGAGATCACCGCGGCGCCCGCTTCCTTCAACATCATGTCCATCTCGCGGCTGCCCCCGCGCACCTTCATGCCCTTGGCATCTTCAGGCGCGACGAGCGGTGCCGAGCGGCTGGCGACGCCACCGGCTTGCCAGACCCAACTCACGATCACGATGTTCTTATCGGCAAGCACGTCGGTCAGCACTTTGCCGATTTCGCCGTTGCGCCACGCGTTGCCTTGTGCGTACGACGTCACCAGACCGGGCATCAAGCCGATGTTGAGTTCGCGCACCTCGCCGCCGGCGTACGGCAGCGGGTATAGCGAGAGATCGAGCGCGCCCCGGCGCAATGCCGAGAACTGCGCATTGGTCTTCATGAGCGAGCTGCCCGGATAGACCTGAAATTTGAGCGCCCCATTCGTGCGCTTCTCGACTTCCTGCGCGAACTTGCGGCACAGCCGATCGCGAAAGTCGCCTTCGGTGAGGGTGCCCCCGGGGAATTGATGTGAAATCTTGAGCGGACCGGTCTGCGCGAAAGCGCTGCCCCACGGGCTAATCAGCCCGCCGGTCGCGAGCGCCGATGCGGCGCCGAGCATGAGTTGCCGCCGCAGCGGGGAAGGTGTCGTCTCCATGGCGTCTCCTGTCACTTCTGTCAGTGATAAACCGGCGAAGCACGGTGTCTGACGTCGCCCAGGCCGATGTTCGCCCCGGGTGCACCACCGGCCCAACCGGCACTGCATGTACGGATGACTTGCTTTGTTTTTTGATATTTCGAGCGCAGAAGTTGCCGCACTCGAGATGAAATCGTATAGTTATTCCGTCACGGTGTATACAAATTGGCTTCGTAAAAAATACACTTTCGGCGTTAACCCCGATCTTCAGGCACCGCCCAGCGCGCTACCTTGGTCGGACCGATGTCTATCGAGGCCCCGGCAACGGGGTCGATTTGCGACGAACCACGACCTAGCGAGAGCGTCATGACGGTAAAACCGAAGCGATCGGATGCGCTACGCCAGGCCATCGAAGAGAAGATTGCCCTGGGCGAATATCCGCCGGGCATGCGCCTCGACGAAGCCGAGTTGTCTGCCACCTTTGGCGTCTCACGCACGCCGCTGCGCGAGGCGCTAATTCAATTGGGGATGTCGGGCGTGGTGGAAATGCGCCCGAGACGAGGTGCCATCGTTGCCGAAGTCGATCCGAAGCGGCTTTGTGAAATGTTCGAAGTGATGGCGGAACTCGAAGCGATGTGCGGGCGACTCGCCGCACGCCGAATCACCGAGGCCGAGTTGGCGGAATTGCGCACGACGCACATTGCGAGTCAGGCCGCCGCCGAGGCGCGCGATCTCGACCGCTACTACACGATCAACGCGAGTTTCCATGCGCAGATTTATGCGGCGAGTCACAACGCATATCTGCATGAAACGGCCCTGCAATTGCATCAACGTCTGCGCGTCTACCGCCGGATGCAGTTGCGCGTGCGCGACCGGCTGGGGCACTCGTTTGCCGAGCACGACGCGGTCTTTCGCGCCATTGAAGCGGGCGATGCCGATGCCGCCGCCGAATGCTTGCGCGCCCACGTCACCGTGCAAGGCGAGCGCTTCGGCGACTTGATGGCGTCGTTGCGAGCGCTGGAGCGAAAGGCGGGCTGAGGCGGAGAAAGCTGAGCGTCTAATCGACACAACGAAAAACGGGCTGCCAGAGACGATCTGGCAGCCCGTTTCATTGCGTCAATGCGATTTAGCGAAGACGGTCACCCGACCGCCTGCGCGCCCGAACCTGCTATGCGACCGAAGGTGCCGCGCGCCGATGCGCCCACACCAGCATGACGACGCCCGCGACGATCATCGGCAGCGAAAGCCACTGCCCCATCGACAGACCGAACGAGAGCAAGCCGAGGAAGGCATCCGGCTCGCGGGTGAATTCGGCGAGGAAGCGGAACAGCCCGTAGCCCACAAGGAACATGCCCGAGACAGCCCCCACTGGACGCGCCTTACGCGCGAAGAACCAGAGCAACAGGAACAACGCCACGCCTTCGAGCGCGACTTCGAACAACTGCGACGGGTAACGCGGCAGCCCGTGGAACTGGGCAAACACCATTTGCATTGCGCTGTCGGCCATCGCTTGCGGGTGCGCTGCCGCCCACTGCGCGTCTTCAGCCGCCGCTTGCGGGAACAACATCGCCCAGCGCGAATCCGGGCTCGTCACGCGGCCCCACAACTCGCCGTTGATGAAATTGCCCAAACGCCCTGCCGCCAGACCCAGCGGAATCATCGGGGCAATGAGGTCGGTGCCCTCGAGCAGCGAGTGCCCACGACGGCGCGTGAACAGCCACATCGCCACCAGCACGCCGAGGAAGCCACCGTGGAACGACATCCCGCCTTCCCACACCTTGAAGATGTCGAGCGGGTTTGCCAGATAGAACGACAGCTTGTAGAAAATCACATAGCCCAGACGTCCGCCGAGAATCACGCCGATCACGCCGTAGAACAGCATGTCGTCGAGATCCTGCGCCTTCCATCCTTGCGCGGCCATCGACGGCTGGCGCACGCGCAAACGTCCGACCAGCAAAAAGAGAATGAAGCCAACCAGGTACATCAAGCCGTACCAGCGGATGGCGAGCGGGCCGAGATGAATCGCGACCGGGTCGAATTGGGGATGAATCAGCATGGATCAGAAGATATCGATTCGCGAACAAAAGTTCCAAAATTCGGCACACGACGCGCGCCGACCTTCGTGAGAAGGACATGCCTTTCGCCTCGTGAAACGCCGATTGCAGCGTGCCGTCGGATGGCGTGCACAATACCACGAGCTTGTCACTCGTCGAGCGTCGGTCCCGGCGGCGTGTGCGCCACACCGCGCGCCGTCTCGAGAAAGCCTTCGAGCACCGGCGTCACTTCCGCCGTGCGCCAGAGCAACCCCGTCTCGATCAACGTACTTGTCTCGCGCAACGCACGATACTCGACGCCAGTGCGACGCAGATGACACAGCGACTGCGGCACCAGCGCCACGCCCATGCCTGCCGAGACGAGACTCACGATGGTCTGCATCTGAATCGCCTCTTGCCCAACGCGCGGCGTGAGACCGAGTGCCGCATAGCACCCCATGATGATGTCGTAGAACGCCGGGGCCACCCGGCGCGGGAAGATCACGAGCGGCTCGTCGGCAAAGTCCGCGAGGCTGACCGGCTCACCCGATGCACTCCCCCGCCCCGCAGGCAACGCCAGCATCAGCGGCTCGCGCACGATCGGCAGATACGAAAGCTCGTTCGCAAAGCGCGCAGGCACCGGCGGGATGAACAACCCCGCATCGATCCGGCCATCCATCAGCGCCTCGACCTGCACGTCGCTCGTCGCCTCCAACAGTTGCAGGCGCACCCGCGGATAACGCTCGCCAAACTCACGCAATAGCGGCGGCAGGATGCCGTAATCCGCCGTGGAGACGAACCCGAGCGAGAGCGTGCCCACTTCGCCATGCGCCAGCCCCTGCGCGAGCGCGGGTAACGCCTCGGCATCCGCGAGAATGCGCCGCACCTCGGGCAGCAGTTGACGCCCGACCGCCGTCAGTTCCACCGAACGGTTGGTCCGCACGAACAGCGGCGCGCCGAGCGACGCTTCCAGCGCCCGAATCTGCTGCGAGAGCGGCGGCTGGGTCATCGCCAGACGCTGTGCGGCGCGTCCGAAATGCCGTTCTTCGGCCACCGCCACGAAATACCGGAGTTGACGCAGATCCATGATATGTTTTTCGACCTAATCCGAGTCAAATAATATATTTGACAAGCATGCAAGGAAAGACGAATCTTAACGTCCAATTCCGTCCGGCCAGAGCTTCGCCCGCCTCATTTGCGGCGCGGCTGCCTTAAAAAAGGCCCGGCAACTCATTACCCACAAGCACAGCGTTTCACGAGACGACCATGCCTCACTACCGTTCCCGCACCTCCACCCACGGCCGCAACATGGCCGGCGCCCGCGCGCTGTGGCGCGCCACCGGCATGACCGATGCCGACTTCGGCAAGCCGATCATCGCCGTGGTGAACTCCTTCACGCAGTTCGTGCCGGGCCACGTGCACCTGCGCGACCTGGGCGCGATCGTCGCCAAGGAGATCGAGGCCGCCGGTGGCGTCGCCAAAGAATTCAACACGATTGCGGTCGACGACGGCATCGCCATGGGTCACGGCGGCATGCTCTATTCGCTGCCGTCGCGCGAACTGATCGCCGACTCGGTGGAATACATGGTCAACGCGCACTGCGCCGACGCCATGGTCTGCATCTCGAACTGCGACAAGATCACCCCGGGCATGCTCATGGCCGCCATGCGCCTGAACATCCCGGTCGTGTTCGTCTCGGGCGGCCCGATGGAAGCGGGCAAGGTGAAGTCGGGCGACGGCCAAGTCATCGCCAAGATCGACCTGATCGACGCCATGATCAAGGCCGCCGATCCGAAGATCAGCGACGCCGAAGTGGCCGAAGTCGAGCGCAGCGCCTGCCCGACGTGCGGTTCGTGCTCGGGCATGTTCACGGCTAACTCGATGAACTGCCTGACCGAAGCCATTGGCCTCGCGCTGCCGGGCAACGGCACCATCGTGGCCACGCACGCCTGGCGCCGCGGGCTGTTCGAGCAAGCCGGCCGCCTCGTGGTCGACCTGTGCCGCCGCTACTATCAAGAAGAAGACGCCTCGGTGCTGCCGCGCAATATCGCCACCAAGGCCGCGTTCGAAAACGCCATGACGCTCGACGTCGCCATGGGCGGCTCGACCAACACCGTGCTGCACTTGCTGGCCGCCGCCCAAGAAGCCGGTGTCGACTTCAAGATGGCCGACATCGACCGCATCTCGCGCAAAGTCCCGTGCCTGTGCAAGGCCGCACCGGCAACCGACAAGTACCACATCGAAGACGTGCACCGTGCCGGCGGCATCATCGGCATTTTGGGTGAACTCGCTCGCGCCAACCTGCTCGACACCTCGTGCGGCAACGTGCACAGCGGCACGCTCGGCAACGCCATCGCCAACTGGGACGTGGCTGCCAGCGCCGAGAAGGTGAACGACAAGGCCCAAACGTTCTACAGCGCCGCCCCGGGTGGCGTGCCGACGACCGTGGCGTTCAGCCAGTCGTCGACGTATGCGAGCCTCGACGTGAACCGCGAAACCGGTTGCATCCGCGACTTCGAGCACGCCTACACCAAGGACGGCGGTCTGGCCGTGCTGTACGGCAACCTCGCCGAAAAGGGCTGCATCGTGAAGACGGCCGGTGTCGACGAATCGCAGTGGGTCTTCACGGGCCGCGCCCGCGTGTATGAAAGCCAGGACGACGCCGTCGAAGCCATTCTCGGCGACAAGGTGCAGGCAGGCGACGTGGTCGTGATCCGCTACGAAGGTCCGAAGGGCGGCCCGGGCATGCAGGAAATGCTGTACCCGACGTCGTACCTGAAGTCGAAGGGTTTGGGCAAAACCTGCGCGCTGTTCACGGATGGCCGTTTCTCGGGCGGTTCGTCGGGCCTCGTGATCGGTCACGCCTCGCCGGAAGCGGCCGAAGGCGGCACCATCGGTCTGGTGGAAGACGGCGACGTGATCGAAATCGATATCACCACGCGCAAGATGCATCTGGCCGTCTCGGACGAAGAACTGGCCCGCCGCCGTGCCGCCATGGAAGCCCGTGGCGACCAGGCATGGCAGCCGATCGGCCGCGAGCGTGTGGTGTCGCAGGCCCTGCAAGCTTATGCAGCGCTGGCGACCTCCGCCGACCGTGGTGCCGTGCGCGACCTGTCGCAACTGAAGTTGGCCAAGCGTGGCTAAGCCAACCGGCAAGCTGACGTAACAAGACACGGCGCGCCCCTTTTGGAGCGCGCCGTTTTTGTATCCGACGTGTGATACAACAACGCATGTGCGCGACGCCGAGACGCTGAGCGGCGGGCCGCATCCCCACAGGACAGAGGAGACAGTCATGGCATTCAACCGTCGTTCGCGCAACGTCACGCAAGGCGTGGCCCGCTCGCCCAACCGCTCGATGTACTACGCGCTGGGCTACAAGGAAGAAGACTTCGACAATCCGATGATCGGTGTGGCGAACGGCCACTCGACGATCACGCCGTGCAACGCCGGGCTGCAACGCCTGGCCGACGCCGCCGTCGAGGCCATCAAGACCCACCAAGCCAACCCGCAGACGTTCGGCACGCCGACCATCTCCGACGGCATGTCGATGGGCACCGAAGGCATGAAGTATTCGCTCGTCTCGCGCGAAGTCATCGCCGACTGTATCGAGACGGCCGTGCAGGGTCAGTGGATGGACGGCGTGGTCGTCATCGGCGGCTGCGACAAGAACATGCCGGGCGGCATGATCGCGCTCGCCCGCATCAACGTGCCGGGCATCTACGTCTATGGCGGCACGATCAAACCGGGCAACTGGAAGGGCAAAGACCTGACCATCGTCTCGTCGTTCGAAGCCGTGGGCGAGTTCACCGCCGGGCGCATGACCGAGGCCGACTTCAAGGGCATCGAAAAGAACGCCTGCCCCTCGACCGGCTCGTGCGGCGGCATGTACACGGCCAACACGATGAGCTCGTCGTTCGAGGCGCTAGGCATGTCGCTGCTGTACTCGTCGACCATGGCCAACCCCGATCAGGAGAAAGTCGACTCCGCCGCTGAATCGGCGCGCGTGCTGATCGAGGCCGTGAAGCAAGACATCAAGCCGCGCGACATCATCACGCGCAAGTCCATCGAAAACGCCGTGGCGCTCATCATGGCGACGGGCGGCTCGACCAATGCCGTGCTGCACTATCTGGCGATTGCGCACGCCGCCGAAGTCGAATGGAGCATCGAAGACTTCGAGCGCGTACGTGCACGCGTACCGGTCATTTGCGACCTGAAGCCGTCGGGCAAATACGTGGCGACCGATCTGCACAAAGCGGGCGGCATTCCGCAAGTGCTGAAGATTTTGCTCGATGCCGGGCTGCTGCACGGCGACTGCCTGACCATCACCGGCCGCACCATCGCGGAAGAACTGAAAGACGTGCCGTCCGTGCCGCGCGCCGACCAGCACGTGATCTTCCCCGTCGACCGCGCCCTCTATAAGGAAGGCCATCTGGCCATTCTCAAGGGCAACCTTGCCGAAGACGGCGCTGTCGCGAAAATCACCGGCTTGAAGAACCCGGTCATCACCGGCCCGGCACGCGTGTTCGACGACGAGCAAAGCGCGATGGACGCGATTCTCGCAGACAAGATCAAGGCAGGCGACGTGCTCGTACTGCGCTACCTCGGCCCGAAGGGCGGCCCCGGTATGCCGGAAATGCTGGCCCCGACGTCGGCCATCATCGGCAAGGGGTTGGGCGAGTCGGTCGGATTCATCACTGACGGGCGCTTCTCCGGCGGTACGTGGGGCATGGTGGTCGGCCACGTCGCCCCCGAAGCGTTCGTCGGCGGCACCATCGCGCTGGTGCAGGAAGGCGATTCGATCACCATCGACGCGCACAAGCTGGTGCTGCAACTGAATGTGGCGGACGACGAACTCGCGCGCCGACGTGCCGCGTGGAAGGCACCCGCCGCTCGTTACACCCGTGGCGTGATGGCGAAATACGCGGCGCTCGCGCAGCCCGCCAACAAGGGCGCGGTGACCGGCTAATCGCTGGGTTTTGAAGTTCGAAAGCGGCACAACGGCACGGCTGGCCAGCATGGCAGCCGTGCCGTTTTTCGTTGGGCGATTATTGGAAATAAGACGGGCCGGGACGCACCGTATAATGGCGCGTCGATGCGCCCTGCGGCACAGCCGTCCATTCCTATCACGCAGCCTCGCATCGCGATCCATCAACGATCGGGGAGTCGCACATGAAGGATTTGGGCGAGAGGATCGCCGTAGTGATCGCAGGCCTGCTGGTGGCGATAGCCGCCCCCAACGCCATCGCCCAGTCGTCTGCCAACGATGAGGCCATGCTCAAGCTCGCGCGCGATCGCAATTGCATGACATGCCACGCGGCCGACCGCACATTGCTTGCGCCGGCGTTTCGCGACATCGCCAGGCGTTACGCCAGACAGCCCCACGCCGTGGAAGACCTCGTGAAATCCATTTCAGACGGTAGCCGTGGCACGTGGGGCAACATTCCCATGCCCGCCAGCCCGCAATTGGCCCCGGGCGAGGCCGAACGCCTAGCGCGCTGGGTCTTGGGTTTCACGCGCTAAGAACGCACCTGCTTCGCCACTTCCTCGATGACCGCCTGCCGGATGCGATCCGGCAGTTGCGCCTGCAACGCGTCGGCGACTTGCTTGCCGATCAGTTGCACCAGCCACGCCGTCTGATCGATCAACGCGTCGTGGCAACGACGCTCCACCATCGTCGTAATCTCGTCCGCCAGTTGCAGCGTGAGCCGCGCGCTCACGCGCTCTGCAAACACGGCAACATCGGCCGGCACGCCTTGCTCAGCCTGCCTGACCGGCGCCCCAGCCGCCGCCGGTGCGTTTGAGACCGGCACGTCGTCGCCGGGCGCGAGCACTTCGGTCAGCGTGGGAATGCCGGGGTCGGTGCGCTCGGGCTCATACGTCACGGTCAGCCTCGTTGGTCGTAGTTGTTCAGGGTGTAGCCGCGATCGCGGTAGAAGCGGTAACGCTCACGCGCCCCGCCCAAGTCCTCCGGCGCATCGCCCACAATCTCCACCACACGCTCGAAGCGCGCGAAGTGCGTGGGAACGACGTTCGCCAGATTGAGCAGTACCTGATGGTGTTGCGCTTCTTCGTCCGGCGCGGCCAACACCACGGGCGTCTTGGCGGCCACCTCGTCGCCCGTGAAGCAATGCGGCACGAACTCCAGCGGCGAGAACGTCCACAGCGTCTGGTCGAAGGCGCGCAGCACGTCCGGCTCGCCAACGACCACGAGCGTCTGCCCGGCCAGATAGACCTTGCGCGCGAACCGGCACGCGTAATCGAGCCGGTTCGCAACGTGGGTATGAAAATCGACGCGGGTCACCGGGCCTCGCGATCGATCAGGAACTGCGTGAGCAACGGCACCGGACGGCCGGTCGCACCCTTGGCTGCGCCGCTCTTCCATGCCGTACCGGCGATATCCAAGTGCGCCCACTCGTATTTTTCAGTGAACCGCGCCAGGAAGCACGCCGCCGTCACGCTGCCAGCCGGACGCCCGCCGATGTTCGCCATGTCGGCGAAGTTCGACTTGAGCTGCTCCTGATACTCGTCCTCGACCGGCAGACGCCAGGCGGTGTCGCCCGTCGTGCGACCGGCGGCCACGAGCTCGTCGGCCAGCGTGTCGCTCTTCGAGAAGAGCCCCGAATTCACATGGCCCAGGGCGATGATGCACGCGCCGGTGAGCGTCGCCACGTCGATGACGGCAGCGGGCTTGAAGCGCTCGGCATACGTCAGCGCATCGCACAGAATCAAGCGGCCTTCCGCGTCGGTATTGAGCACTTCGATGGTTTGGCCCGACATGCTGGTGACCACGTCGCCCGGCTTGGTCGCCTGACCGCTCGGCATGTTCTCCGTTGCGGGCACGATGGCGATCACGTTGAGCTTGAGGCCCATCTCGGCCACCGCGCGAATCGTGCCCAGCACCGAACCGGCGCCGCACATGTCGTATTTCATCTCGTCCATGCCCTCGCCCGGCTTGAGCGAGATGCCGCCCGTGTCGAAGGTCACGCCCTTGCCGACCAGCACGATCGGGGCCTGCTTGGCCGGGCCGCCTTCGTACTTGAGCACGATGAACTGGGGCGGCTGCACCGAGCCGCGCGCCACGGACAGAAACGACCCCATCTTGAGCGCCTCGATCTGCTTCGGCCCGAGAATTTCGGCCTTGAGCTTGAACTCGCGCGCCAGCTTGCGAGCCTCGTCGGCCAGATACGTCGGCGTGCACACATTGCCCGGCAGGTTGCCGAGGTCTTTGGTGAGCGTCATGCCGTTGGCGATGGCGTCGCCGCGCTTGGCCGCGACCTTAGCGGCCTTCAGGTCGTCCGGGGCGACGGCGAACACGATCTTGCGCAGCGCCACGTTGGCCGGCTCGACCTTGCTCTTCATCTGGGTGAAACGGTAGGTGGCGTCGCGCAGCGCGATCACCGACGTGCGCACGGCCCAGGCGGCATCCTGCTTGGCGATCTTGGCTTGCGGCAGGGTCCAGAGGGCATCGGTCGCGCGCGAGGCCAGCACGGCACGCACGGCGGCGCGCGTGGCATCGTTGAAACCCTTTTGCGAGAGCTGGTCTTCGCGGCCCAGGCCGACGAACAGCACGCGTGCGGGGCTCCAGCCTGCGACTTCGTGCAGCATCAGGGTGCTGCCGAGCTTGCCGTCGAGTTCGCCGCGTTTGACCATGCGGGCGAGCAGACCCTTGCTGGCGGCGTCGAGCGCCTTGGCGAGGCCCGCGAGCGGCTGTTGCTCGAATACGCCGACCACCAGGCATTCCGTCTTCGCATTGGCGAGATCGGCTAGGCCGGTCTTGGTCGAATCGAAGGCTTTTGTGCTAAAGTCCATCGCGCTTTCCTCGGGTAAAATTCGTACGAGCCGCAATTATCCGCTTTTTTCCGCGCTCGCCCAACCGCGAGAGCTCCCCAATCTTCATCACATGATTTTTCAGCGTTCCCTACAGCGCGAGCTGAACTACACCGCTGGGGCCGTCTTCATGGTGCTGATCACCGTCATGCTCACCACCATGATGATCCGCATCCTGGGCTTCGCCGCGTCGGGGAAGGCCGATCCGCGCGATGTTCTCGTGCTCATCGGTCTGGCCGTGGTCGGCTACCTCGCGGTCATCCTGATCGTCACCCTGTTCGTCTCGATTCTGTTCGTGCTGACCCGCTGGTACCGCGACTCCGAAATGGTCGTGTGGTTTGCCTCCGGTCTGTCGATCACCGACTTCATTAAGCCGGTGCTGCGTTTCGCCGCGCCGTATCTGGCCGTCATCACCTTCTGCGCGCTGGTCGCGTGGCCGTGGGCGAACCTCCAGATCTCTGCCCTCGAAGCGCGCTTTGCCCAGCGCGACGACGTTTCGATGATCGCGCCCGGCCAGTTCCGCGAGAGCGCCGCCAATCACCGCGTGTTCTTCGTCGAGACGGTCTCCCCCGACGCCACCAAAGTGCACAACGTGTTCGTCTCGGGCACCGAGAACGGCAAGGTGAACGTCGTGGTCTCGAAAGAAGGTCACATCGAGACGGCCAAGGACGGCAATCGCTACATCGTGCTGGAAAACGGCCGCCGCTACGACGGCGTGCCCGGCCAGCCCGATTACCGCGTGATGGAATTCGAGCGCTACGGCGTGAAGATCGATAACCCCGCGCCGACCGATGTCGACAACACGCCGACCAAGGGCGTGCCGACCGCGCGCCTGTTCCGCGAGATCGCCAATCCGATCTTCCGGGGCGAAATCGTCTGGCGTATCGGCCTGCCGTTGCTCGCACTCTCGCTCGTGCTGCTGGCTGTGCCGCTGGCGTACCAAAACCCGCGCCATGGCCGCACCATCAACCTCGTGATGGCCGTGCTCATTTATCTGGGCTACACCAACCTGCTGAGTCTGTCGCAGGCCTATGTGGCACAGGAACGCCTGCCGCTCGCCATCGGTGTGTGGCTGCTGCATGCGGTTGCGCTCGTCATCATCGTGCTGCTTTATGTGCGCCGCGTGCGTTTCCGCGGGCTGTTCAGCCGCCGTCGCAATCCCGGCAAAAGCGAGTTGAATGCGGGAGGGACTCGCTGATGCGCGTCTACGAGAAATACTTTGCCCGCCAGATCTACCTGGCGTTCCTGTTCGTCTTGCTGGCGTTTGTCGGTCTGTTTGTCTTCTTCGATCTGGTGAGCGAACTGGGCGACGTGGGCCGTGGCGGCTATCGCTTCCAGCACGCGCTGGCCTACGTGTTGCTGTTCGCGCCGCAACGCATGTACGAAATCATTCCGGTCGCCTCGTTGATTGCCGCGATTTATGTCTGCGCGCAGTTGGCGGGTAATTCGGAATTCACGATTTTCCGCGTCTCGGGTCTCTCGACCGGGCAGGCACTGCGCTCGCTGCTCAAGATCGGCCTGCCGGTGGTGCTTATCACGTTCGCCATCGGGGAATTCGTCGCACCGGGTGCCGAGCAACTGGCGCAGAAGATCCGTCTGGAGGCGTTGGGCAGCTCCGTCTCGGCGGGCTTCCGCTCAGGTGTCTGGGTCAAAGACACCGTCGATCAGGACGGCGGACGTGTGACGCGCTTCATCAACGTGGGCACGCTCAACCCCGACAACACCATTGCCGACGTGCGCATTTACGAGTTCGACTCGGCACTGCGCCTGGACAGCGTGCGTCTGGCGAAGCTCGGACAGTTCCAGGCACCGAACTACTGGCAACTGACCGACGTGTCCGAAACCGTCTTCTCGGCCACCGACGATGCCACTGCAAGTAAAGATCCGCTGCGCGCACTTGTGCAGAGCAAGCAAGTGCACATCGACAAAGTGCAGATGAAGTCGGAACTGACGCCGCAGATTCTGTCCGTGCTGATGGTCTCGCCAGACAACATGGCGATCGGCAGTCTGTACAAATACATCGGCCACTTGAAGGAAAACCAGCAGAACACCGATCGCTACAACCTGGCGCTCTGGCAAAAGCTGCTGTATCCGTTTGCCGTGTTCGTGATGATGGCGCTGGCGCTGCCCTTCGCGTACCTGCATGCTCGCGCTGGCGCGATCGGTTTGAAGGTGTTCGGCGGCATCATGCTCGGCATGAGCTTCCAGTTGCTCAACAATCTGTTCTCGCATCTGGGTCTGCTCAACACGTGGCCGGCGTGGTTCACGGCGGCATTGCCATCGCTGTTGTATCTGGTGCTCGCCATCGGGGCGTTGCGCTGGGTCGACAAGCACTGAGCGCGTAGCCATGAGCGGCAAACCGGGTCTCATCCTGTTCGCCCATGGCTCGCGCGATCCGCGCTGGGCGGAGCCGTTCGAGCGGCTGCATAGCAAACTCCGGGCGCAACGCCCGGACGCCGAAGTCCGGCTCGCCTTTCTCGAATTGATGACACCGTCGCTCGACGATGCCGTCGCCGAGCTCGTGGCACTGGGCAGTCTCGATATCACGCTTGTGCCGGTGTTTCTCGGACAGGGCGGGCACCTACGCCGCGACCTTCCTCTGCTGGCCGATGCCTGTCGGCAAAAGCACCCTGCCATCACGCTGCGAGTGAGCACCGCTGTCGGCGAAAACGACGGCGTACTGCAAGCGCTCGCTACCTACTGCACCGACGAACTCGACCGTCGTTAGCCGCGCGGTCGGCCCGCGCTTTTCTCACGCATTTCGTGGCGACTTCCCAATGTCCGCCACGAGCCGAAATCTGGAATCCCCAACGAGTACGCCGAACGAGCATATGTCTCGATGAAGGCACACGCCCCTCTTCGCCCAGTCATCCGGCCGGCAGGTGCGTGCCTTTCAATTCGGAGCATCGTTCATGCAGGCCATCGCGCCCTCGTTGTCAAACGGCACAGCCCCCCTTGCAGCGCCCGTCGACACCCGCGACATACCCACGCAGCCGCCGGAGCGCAGCCACGCGGCGTACGCCGCGCTCGTTGACGTCGCGCCCCAACTGGCACCCGCGCTCGACTTCACGCTGCGCATCGCTGGGCAAGGTTTGGCAGGGGATGATCTGGCAGCGCTGATCGATCACTCGCTGATCGACATCGTCATCGCACAGGAGGCGAATCCGGACATTGCCGCGCCGATTCTGGATCTCGTCGTCAGCGCAATCGAGCAGCGTCGGCCGTTCGAGACGGTGCACGAAGTCTGCGCACGCGCGCTCTCGGAGAAATCGTTGCGCGACTTGAGGCGCTCCATCGGGCGAGCGCAGGCGCGTGCGACGCCCGGTGAAGTGCACTCGTGGCGCACCCATATCTCACGTTGGCTTGGCGATCTGCGCGATTTCCTTGAGCAAGCACGCTGGGCCGGTTCGGGGCATTCGGTAACGGTGAACGGCAGCGAGCCTTTCGCCGCCCCGCTGCCAGATCCGCTTCCAGCGCCGCAGCCGAGACTTCGGCAAATGAATTTCGCACGCCACGGCGTTGTCGGCTTCGTCTTGTTCTGGCTGTACAACATGCGTGTCGCGCACGGCTCGCCACTGCCCGGCATCCCGGGCATCCCCGACGCCCCCGCCTTCCCCAGCAACCCATTTGCGCAGCAGCATCCGCAGATGCCATCGCACTTTGAGCAAGCCGTCGCCGCGTACCGCAACGTTACCGACACCGCGCAACTTGCCGAACCAGCGATCGTGCACGACAACACGCCGTCAGCGGCTGCGCGTTTGCAACTAACAGCGTCGCGCGCCAAGCGCTTACCCCGCGAAGCCCCCACCGAGCAGGCGAGCCCCGCACTAACGCAAGCAGTCTCGCCAACGCACGCTGCATTGCCCGACGTCGATTTTGGCGATATCTCGTTGGGCCCCACGTTCCAGCAATCGGTACGTACATTCGTTGAAACCGTGCGAAACCGGACCGATTCACACGAAGCCGCGCTCGCCCAAGTCGATTCCGTTGTGAATCTCCGGACGCATCTTGAGAGCAAGCTGAAGCAAGCACTGACCGCAGGGGCTAGTGGGCAGCTTGCTTCTCTTGACGATGTCCGTCTGTACAAATTCGACTCGTTCGGCTTCGCGCGAAACCCCGGCACCTACGATCTGAATCATCTGGAGCGCGGTCGCCCGCAGGCTGGCATTCCTATCCTGGACGCTGCATTGCAGATTGTGAGCGGAGACCTGCCGATTTCACTGTCACCAGACGTGACCACGATGGAGTTCTCCCCTGCCACCTACGGCGTGTACGCCGGTGACCTGCGCGGTGATCACTACTACCGCGCCGATGCACAAGTACCGGGATTGTCGATTACCCAGTTGCTAGGCGTGACCGCAGAGTGGCGATGGCTGGGGGATGAAGGCGAGATGCCCGACACCGGTCTGCGTTTGCTCACTGCGCTCGACGGACCGCAACGATGGCTGGCCCGCGACGATCTCCGCTTGTCGCATACGGCGAAAGACATCTCGACCGAAGCGGCCGTACTGGGGGAGCTCGTTCTAACGCAGCCAGAAGCGACGGGCCGAATCGCCGATGGCGGTGAGCACGGGAACGTCACGGCCTACACGCTGCACGCAGGCCCTCACAACATCGTTGTCGCGGGGGTATTCGCCGCCTCGGAACATCCGAATCGCGGCAAAACACTGCTGTATCTCGCAGGCGATGCACGCCCGTGGCGAGAGTACGAGAGTCCGGAAGCCCTGCAAAGCGCATTGGTGTCGTCCCCTCGTTCAGCGCTGCCGGAAGCCATTCTCGCCCGTCTGCCCGCACGCGTTATCGAGCAAACGCCGGACACTCGTCCAACCTTCCGGCTGACGCTCACGCCTAATGATCCGTTGCGAATCGCGCGCGAGGCGTCACTTACCGTGCTGCGCGATGACATGCGCTTTAACGTGACGCAAGCCTGCACGCCTGCGCGTCGTGCGCACTACGCGGCATGGTTTGCTGGCGCCGCGCCGGATGATCGCTACCACGCACTGCAAGTCGATGCCCGTGAGAATGCGCGCCTTTCACCGGGTAAGCACGGGCCCAACCCCGTCGTTCTGCTGCCGCAAAACATCGAACAATCCATCGAAGCCATGCTCGACTTACGTCTCAGGCTTTCGCTCGCGTTACCTGACGAACGGCGCATTGCCCGTGAGATGGTGCGAGACGCGTTGTCCGACGTCGGCGCCAGCGCCCTCGATCCCGACGACATGCGTTTGGAAATCCGCGCGACTGGCCAATCTGCGCAGAGCACACCGCCCACCGATACCCAGCCGATTGTCACGATGAGCCTGATCGATGCGGCGCTCGCGAAAATCGAGGGCACCTTTCCCGAACTGCATGCGGGACAAGTGTTGGCGCTCACGCGCTCTGAGAACGCGGCCAACGTGCCTACGGCCACGACCGAGCCATTGCCCGACGCCGCCGCCCTGATTAAGCAAATTTCGATAAACGGCTATCGAGACCGCTTGCAAAGTGAAGTAGCGGACTTCGCGAGCGCTAACGCACCGCAGATTCGTCACAACCTGCAAATGGTCTTCGCGCTGGATGCCATTGCGAGTGCTACGCAAGCCAAGCTCGATGCCGACCTTATCGCGCTGGCGCGCGCCGTCGCCGACGGTGCGCAGTGGGGAGACGGCTTGGCACCGCGTGGCGCTGTTCCCATTCACTTCACGCGCGAATGGCTATGCATCAACGGCTACGACTCCACGGCGGTGCTGATCACCGACCGAGCCACGCGAAAAATCCTCATGTTCGCGCCACAGCGTAAAGACACCAGTGTCCTCGGCTTTCAAAACCGGGCGGCACTCGATACGTGGATCGGCGAGCAAGTCGGCGACAGCGCGAAGCGCCTCGAGATCGTCGCCATGTTCCGGCCCACGATACATGCAACGATCAATGAATACCTGCTTGCGAATGTGCGCAGCGAGTCTTCGGACCATCGCGTCGCACCACATCGCGCCCTGATCGACGCGATTTGCGCGCCCGTTGACGGCGACATCTTCAAAGCCGCTGGCGAGCGGCTAGCCCAGTACGCCGAGTCGACGATGACAACGGATCGGTCGCTAGATCCGGATGCCGTACGCGAGTCCGTCGTACAACTCACCCGCACCGTGCGCTATTTCGATTTGGCGCTGGGGGCCGCGTCGTGGGTCGCATATCCCATCAAGCCGTTGTCGTTGGCCATTAGCGCTGTCGATGCCGGATTGGGCACGGTCCTATTGGCGGGAGACGGCGAATGGCGCAGGGAAGGCTTGAAGTCGATTGCCACGGCCATCGGCACACAGGGGCTGGCGGCGTCCAGGTTGAAGGTATTGGGCAGCATCCCCGGTGGTGCACGGTTCCGCTTTTTCCGAGAGGGTGAGGTCTCTGGCGAAGACGGCGTCATCAACGGGCTCTATTTCATCGGTAGCCGTTTTGTCGCGAGAATCGACCAATTCACCCATGCGAATCTCGAGTTCGATACGGAGGTGGCGGAGTTCCGTCTGATGGACCCTCGCACACGAGAACTTGGCCCGTATATGAAGTTGGGGCGCAATGGCGCATGGCGCTGCGTGCCGAAGCCTGCGCCGGGAGACGCCACGACGCTCACCGATCCCCACGTGCTGTACGACATCGAGAGAGCTTTCGGTGAACGCTTGCAGGCCGTGAACACCGATATCGATCATGCGCAGCGCCAAGTGTTTCGCAATGCGAAGCAAGTTGCCATGTTTCGTGCCGATGCTGCGCAACGCCCAAATCTGCTAACACCGTCGGCCTATCACAAGCTGCACTTTATCGCGCCCGAAGTTGTCGACCACGCGGCATTGGGCTCGATTGCGGGCGAAATCGAATCCGCGATGGATGCCGAGGCGGCCCTTGAACTCGTCGGCAACATCGTGAACGAAGCGCCGTCGCTGGGTGCCGTCGTCACGACCGTGCAAACGGTTGCTGGCATCAATAACCGCGAGATCGAAGGCGGACTGGTGCGCGCCATGGCCGTGGCAGTGCGCGACAGCCGGGAAGGCACGCTGCTCACGCGGCACGGGGAATACGCGATGGCCCCCACGTCGTCGGCCACGCGGACCTATCTCACGTCGTTGCGGCAATTGGGCACCAGCCAAGCGGCTGACGAAACCATCGAGCTCGGCGGCAACATCGCACTCGCGCGAGACGTCGGCAGTTTGAGCCGCGCCCTCGACGGCAAAGCCACCACCCCCATCACGTATCAGCTCAGTACGCCGCGACACACGATGTTGTTCGGGCGGCGGGTGTCCGAATTGGGCAATCCCGAATATTTCTTCTTCGACCCGGCTGTCGCCTGCATCGTGCACACCGACAGGAAAGTTCTGCTCGAACTCGTGACACGCCATTTGAAGTTCATGCGCCCCACCTACGGTTCCTTCGAAACGCCCGGAAGCCCGGTGGTGGTCCTGCGCCGGATCAAGGTCAACGATCTGGCGCAAACGCCGGTGTCATTTCGCGCGGTCGCTGACTTGAGCCGCGCCCCAGTTCTGCCGCATTGAGATTCCCGGCTCACACCCCTGCCCCTTTTGGACAAGTGATATGCAAGGCGTTACGCCCTCACAGACGATGACACCGCCCCAATCGTGGGCACCCGATGCGAACTCAGAAAATCGCCCCGCCCCCGTCGCACGCCCGGCAGCCTTCGAGACAGTCGCTCCGCCCGTCTTGCACGAGCCAAGCGTCGTTCCCCGCTTGAACGCCGCGCCGGACGCCGCATCGCTGACTCGCCTTTTTGAGACGCTCGACGAGCGTTTGACATCAGACGTGATGGAGCCGAACGGCACGCAACCGCAGCGAAATGCGCTAGCGCGCGGGTTCGACGTAGTAATCGATTATCTCGATCGTTTTCGCTGGGCTGGTTCCGGGCATAGGCAAGCGTTGGCGGCCGGACAGTCACCACTGCTCGAGCCTTCGCCCGCCTCCTCGCCTGCGCCGTTCCCCAGATTCAATATTGGACGTAACGGCGCCGCGGATTACGTCGTGGCGTGGCTGTATTTTTTCTCGGGACTTCGTTCACAGACAGGTTCACCGATGGTCGCGACTGGCGCTCCCGGCAATGGCATGCCCTACACGCTCGCGCCGACGCTAGAGGAATCGGCACACCTGAGCCATCTGCGAGTGCGCCGCGACATCGATGCGCTCGACGCTGCCCATCCATTTGTCGTGAACCAGATGACAGCCTCCCCCAGCCGCCCGCACGACATTGCATCGAACGCGAGCGTCGAAACACCTGAGATCGAGACCGACGTCGCCGCGCTGCTGCATGCAGAAACGACCAATCACGAAGTGCAAGCCTACTTCGAAGCACTTCGCCAGCGCACGCGTGCCCATGAGGCCGCGCTTGCCCGCACCGAGAGGGTCTTCAACCTACGGCAGACACTCTCGGCCGAATTCGAGCGCCGCATACAGGCGGCGGCCTCGCCGCACAACGGCACGCCGCCGCGTCTTGACGACGTCAAACTCACGCAGTTCAACATGTTCCGATTCGACGCCTCAGCGCCGGTATACGACAACGCCCATCTAGAGCGCTGGCGGCCTCGCCAGAGTCTGTCCATCGTTGACGCCGCGATGCAAATTCTTGCCGGCACGTTGCGAATCGACGAGTCGATAACTGACAAGAACGGCCACACCTCGCGTTCCGTGCGCCCCGACTACGGCATACACGTCGGCGCGTTGGATCAGAATCGCCGCTACCACGCGCAAGATCAGGTGCCGGGTTTATCGACTGCCGACCTCTTTGACGTCATCCGACAATGGCAATGGTTGACGACCGGCGACGATGACGCCGGGTATAGCAGTGAATTCGTTCAGGCGCTGCATCATTCCGAGCGCCAGCTTGCTTTCGACGATCTTCAACTGTCCTATTTGGCGAGCCACATCTCGGCAGATGCCGTGGTGCTTGGCGAGATCATTCTGCATCTTCCCGAAGCTGCGGCCAGACACGAAAGCGATGGACACCAGGCGGGCGTCACGGCGTATCAAATCTATGTGCAAACGACCGGATCATCGGACCCCATTGCCCCCGCCGGTATGTTCTTCGTTTCAGCACAACCGGCGCGCGGTGCTGGCTTGCTATATGTCGCTGGCGATCCAAATCCGTGGCGCGAATATCAGGATCGCAGCGCATTGATGCAGGATTTGACGGCACCGACCGGCAGCGGACTGCACGACGTGTTGAAGGCGCGTCTGCCGCGCGCAGACGCCTCACACCAGATCACCGCCATCCAGTTGACGCCGACCCCGGACGACCCGTTGCTTGGTGCACGTTATGCGTCCCTATCGGTCGTACGCAGCGAAATGCGCGACGACTTCAATGCGGCGACGTCGCCCGAGCGCGTCTCCGATTACACGAGTTGGTTTTCCGGCGCGGCACCGCATCTGCGTTCACACGCGTTGCATGCGCTTGGCGCGGCCCGCACCCCAGGCATCGCACTCTCGCCGCCGCGCTCACCCGCGCTCGGCCTGCCTGAGAACATCGCAGACGCCTTCCAATCGCTGCTCGACATGCGCCTGCAAATCTCGACGGCCATGCCCACGCAGCGCCGCGTCGCGCGAAGTCTGGCGAGCGAAGTGCTCAGCGAACTGGGCGCAAAAGGGATCGATCCCGACGACGTTCGCCTGACCATTGGTGAACCGTTACGCGAACTCGACGCCGGTTCCCATCGAACGACCGTCTCTTACCGTCTGCCGGATGCCGTTCTCAAGCATGTCGAGGGCACGCTTGCTGTCACGCCGAGCCAAACGATGTCGCTTAGCACGGTCACGGCGCACCGCGAGCCGTCCACGGCCGTATCGTTACCACCGGCCGACCGCTTGGTCGGTCACTTTTCGGTCGACCGCTTCCGGCTCACTTTCGATCGTCAGTTCCGTGGGTTCATGTCCGAACACCGGGACGCGCTTCGCAGAACTGCCGCGTCGACGTTCGTGCTCGACGCCGTCGCCATGCAAACGCACAAGACGCTGAGTGCCGAACACATAGCGCTTGCCAAATCTGTGGCCAAGCGTGCCGGGTTCGACGATCTCGCGAGACTGCTTCCGGGGGCAGACAACCGGCCGTTCCAACAAGCTTGGCTGAGCGTAGACGACATCGCATCGCTGAGCATCGTTCTCACGGATCGAAGTAATGGGTCGGTACTCTTCTACACGCCAACGTCACCGGACGCCGTCTTGCGCGGCTTCAAGAATCGAAGCGCGCTCGACAAATGGTTGGCGAGTCGATTGCCCGATGCCGACGCACGTGCGCAAATCGTCGCCATGTTCCCTGCCGCCGCGCGCGAGCGTGTGAGCACCCGATTCGAGCAGTTCGCCGCACAGCCTTCGACAAACACAGCCCCGTTTGCCGCCGACGACAAGCCGTTCGCAGGCGAAGTCTTTGTGAGCGTTCTGGACAGCTTCATACGGCACGGCGAAACCGTGAAAGGTGCAGACGACCTCGGAGCAGCCAACTTCGGCACCGGTGTTCTGCTAGCCACCGCCCACGCCATCCGCTGGCTCGATATCGGGCTGGGATTGGGCGCGTGGTTCGGCGAATCGCTGGGGCCTCTGTCGTTGGCGGTGAGCGCCGTCGATGGGGCACTCGGCGTCTCGATGGTCATCGGCGGAGGTGACGAGATGCGCGCTGAAGGGTGGTATTCGCTCGCGACAGCGCTTGGCGCCGGTGCAGCCTCCGCGGCCCGCTACCTGACGATAAAGAGCGTTCTCGCCGCCGACGGTTATGCGTACCTGTTCAACGCCCCTGTGGAGAACAACGACCAACTCGTCGACGGTTTGTATTACGTCGGCGACCGATTCGTCGCGCAATTCGGCGACGACGCGGATTCGGCCGCATTCGCCGGGGTCACCCTGGAGCCCGAAACGGGCGAGTTCCGGTTGATCAACATGGATCTGGCGTCGCTCGGCGGCTATGTGCGCTTAAGCCGTACAGGCAAATGGGGCTTCATCCGTACCCCGCCGCCGGGAACCATGCCCGCCATCAACACGCCTCATGTCGCTTACGCCGTCGAGCGCGCCTATGGGCAGCGGTTGAGTGCGGCCATGAACAGCGGCACATCGGCCGAGCGTCAAGCCTTTCGGAGGGCAAAACGTGAAGCGTACGAGCGCAGTCTTCTGGGGCAAGCGGAGCGGGTGCCGTCGATGGTGCAGAAAGTCCGCTTCCTCGACCCTCGACTCACCGATGCGGCAACCCTGGGTGCCATCGCGGGCGATGTGGAAAGCGCGCAGGCGGCCGAAGCCGCCGCGCAGGAGATCGCCAATCTGGCAGCGCAGGCGTCAGCGGCAGGCGCGACAGTCAGAACCGTCCCGCAGATCAGAGGCCTGGGCAGCGGAGCACTCGACCGGGGCCTAGTCAGAATCATGGCCGTGGCGTCTCGCGATGGCCGCGACGGCGCCCTGCTTGGCGAGTTGGACCGGCTGGCGCAGGCACCCGATGCCTCAGCCACGAAAACCTATGTTGCCCGGCTCCAAGCGTTGGGGCGCAACGAGGCCGCCGGGGAGTCGTTCAGCTTTCGCGGCAATGCGCCGAACAGCGTCAAGATTCGCGACCTTGACAGCCTTTTCCGCGGCAAAGCGACCACGCCCGCCACGTTCGAGATCACGACGAGAGACCACGGCATGTTGATGGGCCGTCGACTGACCCACGACCGCGTTGTCGAATACTTCTTCTTCGATCCAGCGAGCAGCTTTGTTGCGCACACCAGCAGGCGCGACATCGTCGAACTCGCCGCGCACCATCTGAGCAGCGCCCGCGCGGCCTACACCCCCTATTCCCTTGCGGGCCAGCCTGCGGTCATGGTTCGCGAGATCGACGTTGCCCGGCTTGCCGAAGGCGCTGCGGGCACCGTCCGCGCGGGAGATCTCGTGCCTCGTGCGCGCTAACGGCGACATTCGTCCGACGACAAGGAACGCATCACATGAATGTATCCCCCTCGAATTTCGCCCAACGCTTCGACACCGCGACACCGCACGAGGCAACGTATCTCGCACGCCGACAATGCCTGCTCGCGCAAGTGGAACGATTCGACGAACTCGCCGATACCGCCTGCGCGGCGCTTGACGCATCGCCCGAAGCCGCCCCGGCGCTGGGTCTGCTGCTGCGCCTCGCCGAAGCGGGCGTTCCCGCACAGGACTTGGCCGCACTCGACGACGCACTCCTCGAACAAGTGGCGCAGTTGCAGGACGAACATCCGGAACTCGTCCGCTTCTGGTTGGCGGGCTTGCCATCGCGTTTGGCCGATCGCCAGCCTTGGCAGTCTGTGCAAGACGCCTTCCGCGCCTCGCTCTCTTCTCAGGCGCTGCGCGATCTCAAACGCTCGGTCGATCGTTCTGCTACCAAGCCCACTCAAACGGCTGACTACGGCGTCAGTTGGCGCACCTATTTCTCGACGTGGCGCACACAGATTGTCGACCTGATGCACTCGGCGATGTTGTTGGGCTCAGGCCATGTAACGAACCGCCGTGAACGCAATTTCAACACGCTGCACGAACCGGACTTCGCTGAGTTAGCCGAGCAGGCCGCCCATCGAACCTCAGTGCACTTGCCAGATTTCACACGCGCGGGAAAAACCGGGTATTGCATCGCCTTCCTTTACGGTCTTGCCATGGCAGGACGAACGGGGCCTTGGGATGATTTCGCGCTGCTCTCACGCCATTCGACATCGCCATATCCTCAGCTTCCACCGCCCGATTCGGAAAGCGGCGCAGCGTCGGCGTCGATACTCGTACCGCTGTCGAAAATCGTGGCGAATGGCTGGAATGCCTTTATGGAAACCACGGGTCACGCGAGCACGTTGGCCCGTCAGTGGCTCGATGCCCCCTTACCGTTCGACCCGCTGCGCATGCCTGCGGCCCAGGCACAGTGGCCGTCAAGCGTACACGCGCGTGGCGCCCTACAGCCGCCCACCCCGCCACGTCTTCCCCAAATTCGCGCGTTCAACGCCACATCCCCTGCGCTTCAACGCCTATTCGACATTGCGCATTTTTGGCGACACCGCGCCGCGCTCCACCACGAGCAGCAAATATCGTCAGCGCCGTCACTGTCATTCCATGCGCCGCCGACCGAGCAAACGCTGCTGTTCGACCTGCTCGACCGGGCGCCTGAACTCAGCGGCCTTGACGTCGACGCATTGCTGCTCAGACGCCTCACCCCAAGCCAGCCCGATTCGCGCGTGCACCGGGTGCACTATTGGCCCCTGCCCGAGGCAGCGCGACTGGTCCGTTCGGGCAAACTCGATATTCTCAACACGGATAGCGGGACATTTTTCGCCGTCAGCGAGACCACCCCTCCAGGGGCGATTTCGATGGTGCCTGCCGTGATGAACGCCGCACGCTTTGCAGAACTCGTCGGCGTGTGGCGCGCCCAGTGCGATGCGCGCGAGCACGAAACTTGGCAACCGCCCGTCTCGTTGGGGGCGCTCCTGAACTCGACGGATACGGCATCCGTACAGCGGGACATGGCCATTAGCGATCTCACCATTGCGTACGAAGCCGGATGGCTCTCGCATCGAGCGTTGCGCTTGGGCCGCACCGGTTTGCTCCCATGGAGCACCGTTGCGCCGGGCCCGGTTTCCGTCTATACCCATCCGCTTCAATTTTCGTCGACGGGCGATGGCGAAACGACGCGCGTCATGCCCGCCGGTACGTTTGTGCTGTGCGAACGGCCGCAGGCGGGCACCACACTGCTCTACTTGATGGGCGAGCCGGTGGCATGGCGAGAATATGCGACCCCGCAAGCGATGTTGGACGCCATCGGGCAGAACGCCAACGGCTTGCGCGACACGTTGCACACGAGACTGCCGCTCGCGGCTCAGTCTGCGGCTGCACCGCAAGCGCTTTCACCCGCCCTCGCGCCGTTCACGACCGCTGCGCCGATGTCAGTAGCGGCAAACGCGACGCTCGGCGTTATCGCGGCCGAAGTACCGCTTCGTTCTGCCGAGGCGCAAACGAGATCGCGTATCAGTGAGTATCGAAACTGGATCGACGGCGCCGGAACAGGCGATCTGGAACGCGGCCTGATGACGGCGGTGACCAACCCCGCCACCGGTACTCGCGCCCCAGCCAACCACGGACTCACTTGGACCGCTTCAGACATCGACAATATCGCGCAATACCAGACGCTTCGCGGCGACTTGTCGTTCGCGCTGCCCGAACCCCGCGAAATTGCACGCCAGTATGTGAAGTCCGTGCTGACCAAGAACGGCATCACGCAAGTCGACCCGGACGATCTCTTCGTCACCGTCGGCCGTATGCTTGCTCGGATGAGCCTGCCGGATGTTCTCATCCGGAAAGCAACGAATCCGGCTTCGCTCACGGTCGGTCAACTTCTGCGACGGCGCGGTGACGGCGCCTTGGTCTCATGGCCCGCCACGCAAATGCCCGGCGATGGCGAGTTGACGGCGACCAAACTGGTCGAGCAACTCTCCGCCACGGAATACCTTAGTGCGGTGAGCGACGCGTTCGACACGTTATGGCGGACACACTTCGACGAAATGCGCCAGTCGCTCAAGGGGGAGTTCATCGCCCAGTGTTGGCTTGGGAAGCACTCGCCAGAATTCTCTGCCGATGTCATGGAAATCGCACGGCGAGTCGGCGGCCCCATCGAGCTGAGTCGCTTGAGACGCGAAATACTCCGGCAAAGGGTTCCGTCGCCGCAAGTCGTTCGCGAGTGGTTGCGCATTCAGGGCCACGAAACATCGCTGATGGCTATCACGATTCAGGGCAAGCCTGCCGTGTTGTTGCTCGCGGGCTATGCCGACGGGCTGCGCGTTCATGGCTTCAATAATCGGGATGCGCTCACCGCGTGGTTCGATGAGCAGACAAGCAGTACGGCCGGACGTCAACGGCTAGCGGGCACCGTTTCCGGCGTCGACGCGATGCCGACCCACGACATGTGGCTCAAAGACGCGAACATCAACTCCCAGGGCGCGGTGGTACCGGCGGGGACCGGCACCTTCACCGCACTCACCCAGTCGTATCGGGAAAAATATTTACGGGAGTTCGAACCAGCCAAAAAAGGCAAATCGCACGAGAGGCTCATCAATGTGATGCATCATCTCTCGCAGCTAGATTTGCTTATCGGCATGGGAACGTGGATTAGCCCCGAGTTGCGGCCACTGAGCGCGACCATCGCCATGGCCGACGTGGGCTTCGGCGTGGTCGGTTTGAGCGTCGGGATTGTCACAGGAGACGGCGCGGCGCGCCGTCAAGGTTGGCAGTCGCTGGCCTCGGCCGTCGGCAGTCAGGGGCTGGCCTCGGCGCGGTTCAAAGCGCAGGCGGTCCTTACCCAAGACCCGAAGTACACGTTCTTCACCGGGGAGGTGCCGATTGCACGGGAAGCCTTGATTCCAGGCCTTCATCGCACAGGACAGCGCCTGTACGCCGCGATCGACTCGAGTACACGCAGCTACCTGTCGTTCGACGAAACCACGGGTTTTTTTCGCGCCGCGCGACCGCCCAGTTCTGTGCACGCGCCGGAGTCTGGGCCGCTCATGCGGCTCTCACCGAGCGGAAGATGGCATACCGTTTCGCTGGAAGATTTGCCGGTGCCGCCGCTGGAAGATCCTCACATCGGCTGGCGTATCGATCAGCGCTTTCTGGCACGCTACGACGCGTTGCGCGCGCAACGCAATCCCGCCTTCGAGGCGACGCGGCGTGCGAGCGTTGGCGTCGACGCAAACACCGCTGGCGGCACAGCCGTCACGCAGTCCAGTTTGCGAATGCTCAAGTTGGAGTTTCTCGACCGATCGGTGCAAGATCCGGCCGAACTCGGCGCCTTAGCCAGGCGCATTGAGGCCGCACAAAATGCCATCGATGCCGCCGACACCGTCGCGTCCAGCCCCTTGCGCCAAATGGCGGAAGCCGCAGGCGCGCAATATCGTCAGGTCATCCAACGCCCGCATACCTATCTGGGCCACGTCCGGCGGGGTCTGGCGCGAGTCACGGCACTCAGCGCACGCACGGGAATGATCGAGGCCGTGCCGATTTGGTTCAATGAGATCGGACGCCAGTCCCCTGCGGCAGCGGCATCGTTTATGGAAGATCTCAGCCGCGCAGGTACGATTGCCGATTCGCTCATCGCCGGGCCGCCGAACACGATCCCCCTAGCGGATTTGGATAGCATTTTCGACGCGTCGCAGGGAACGTACCGGGTTTTCGAGATGCGCGCGGGGACTCGCACCATGGCGATCGGGCATCGCCCCCTCGGTCACGAGGCGACCACGTACTTCTTCTTCGACCCCAACGAAGCCTTCGTTTCGGCAACAGAGCGAGACCAGCTCGTCAGCATGGTGCGCGCGCACTTGGAGGCGATGTCAGACGTTTATCAGATGGCCCGGGAAGGCGAGGCAACGGTCGTGACGATGGCGGAGATCGATGTGCAGCGCCTGTCCGACGCGCCGTTGCTTCAAGAGTTTGAAGTCATGATTCCGGTACATGAAGCTTTCGGCCTCCCCGCCCGCGCCTGACGCGAGGCACCGATGCGCTCAACGACGAAACGCGCGCTCAGGCGGCTTGATAGGCGGCCAACGTCACGTCGTCAGCGAGGTTATCGACGAGGGTATCCGCATCCGCCCGTGCAAACGCCTGACCGATAAGCAACACGCTCGGCTGTGCGGCGTCGAACCACTGCGCGGCTTCGCCATCGCGTAAAGCGCCCAGCGTGAGCGTCACGCGGCGCTCACGCGGCGTGGTGGCAGCTTCGACGATTGCGACCGGCGTCGATGCAGGCTTGCCTGCGGCGATGAGTTCTGCGGCAATTTGCGGTGCCGAGTCGCGCCCCATGTAATAGACAAGCGAATCGGCGGAGGCGTGCGCGGTGATTTCAGCGGTGTCCGGCGCACGGCTTTGCGTCGCGAACGCCACGCTGCGAGCAACGCCGCGCAGGGTCAGCGAACTTTTGAGTGACGATGCACTGGCGAGCGCCGCCGTAATGCCCGGCACTACGTCCACTTCGATACCGGCGGCTTCCAATGCGCGCAGTTCTTCGTCGGCGCGCCCGAACAGCATCGGATCGCCGCCTTTCAGGCGCACGACGAGCGCATGCGTTCGCGCGTTATCGATCAACTGTTTGTTGATGAAATGCTGGGCGCTGGAGTGCTTGCCGCAACGCTTGCCCACGGCAATCAACTTCGCTTGCGGGCAAAGCGCGAGCATCTCCGGCTCAACCAGGGCGTCGTGCAGCACGACGTCGGCTTGCGCGAGCAAGCGCGCGCCGCGCACTGTGATCAGATCAGCAGCACCGGGACCGGCACCGACCAGATAGACCTTGCCGGGAAGCGTGGCGGATTGCGAAGAAGTTACCGTCATGTTGCAGCCGTCGTCGAGGGGGGCCAGCGCCGGCCCCTTCGAGGGGAGGCCGTGCGCTATGGAGAAGTGATTGCGCCGCGCTAATGCAGCTTATGCAGCCAACGACCGGATCATGCCAGCGGCCACCGTGTGATGCGTCGCTTCGTCGATCAGCACGAAAGCGCCCGTGGCCGGGTTCGCGTCGTAGGTGTCAGCCGTCACCGGCTTTTGCAGGCTCAGTTGCACGCGGCCAATGTCGTTCATCGCCAGCGTGGTCTTGTCTGTGCCGTGCAGGAGCGTGGTCACGTCGAGCACTGTATCGACACTGCCAATCTTCACGTAGACCGAGTTCGTCGATTGCTTGAGCACGTACTTGCGCTGGGGCGCGAGCGCGTCCTCGTCGAACCAGCACACGTCGGCCGACAGCTTGCGCGACGGTTGCAGTGCAGACTCTGCGGCAACGAACGTATCGCCGCGCGACACATCCACATCTTCCGACAGACGAATCGTCACGCACTGACCGGCGTAGGCTTCTTCGAGCAACCCGCGCGGTCCGATGATCTCGGCCACCGTTGCATCGCGCCCGGCGGGCAGCACACGCAGCGCCTGCCCCACGCGCACCGAACCCGATTCCACACGGCCCATGTAGCCGCGGAAGTCGTCGGCATGCGAGCCATCTTGACGCGCCACCAACTGCACCGGAAAGCGCAGTTCACCGCCGGTTTGCGTCACCGGCAGCGACTCGAGCACGTCGAGCAGCGGTTCGTCCTGATACCAGGGCATACGCTCGCTCGCCAGCACGATGTTGTCGCCCTTGAGCGCCGACACCGGCACGAAACGCACGTCTTGCAGGCCCAAGCGATGCGCCAATTCGAGATATGCCGCGCGAATCGCGTCGAACGTGGCTTCGCTGTAATCGACCAGATCCATCTTGTTGATGGCGACGATTACATGCTGCAAGCCCAGCAGCTTGACGATGGCGCTATGGCGCTTCGTCTGTGCAAGCAGTTCGGTGCGGCCGTCGACTTCGGTCACGCGCGTGGCATCGACCAGAATGATCGCGGCATGCGCTGTCGATGCACCCGTGACCATGTTGCGCGTGTATTGCTCGTGGCCCGGGGTGTCCGCGATGATGAACTTGCGGCGCGCCGTCGTGAAGTAGCGATACGCCACGTCGATGGTGATGCCTTGCTCGCGCTCGGCTTCGAGGCCGTCGGTCAGCAGCGAGAAGTCGATATCTTCGCCCGCCGTGCGCTTGTGCTTGGAACGTGCGAGGGCCGACAGTTGGTCGGTCAGCACCGCCTTGCTGTCGTACAGCAGACGGCCGATCAACGTGCTCTTGCCGTCGTCGACGCTGCCCGCCGTAATGAAGCGCAGCACGCCGAGGTCTTCTTGGTGAGGGGTCAGGCTCATGGTCAAATCCACTCGAATCCGTGGCCCCGGTGCTTGCGCATTCGCTGCGGCATGCACCGGTGAGGCCGTTATTTCCGTTTGCTCGATAGCTTGTCAGGCTGCAATGTTCTGCGTCTTTCGACTCAGAAGTAGCCTTGCTTCTTGCGCTGTTCCATCGCCGCCTCGGACGCTTGATCGTCCATGCGCGTGGCGCCGCGCTCGGTGATGTCGGTCACCGCCGTCTCGGCGATGATTTCCACCGGGCTCGCGGCAACGCTGGCCACCGGGCAAGTGCAGCTGATGTCGCCCACTGTGCGAAAGCGCACCGAGGCGAACTCGCTCGACTCGTCGTCTTGCTTCGGCGTGAGCGGCGTCACGGGCACCAGCAGGCCGTTACGGCGCACGATTTCGCGCTCGTGGGCGTAGTAGATCGACGGCAGGTCGAGCTTCTCGCGGGCGATGTATTGCCACACGTCGAGCTCGGTCCAGTTCGAAATCGGGAACACGCGCAGGTGTTCGCCGTTATGCAGGCGCGCGTTGAACAGGTGCCAGAGTTCCGGGCGCTGCGCCTTCGGGTCCCACTGGCCGAATTCGTCGCGGAAGGAGAAGATGCGCTCCTTCGCGCGGGCCTTCTCCTCGTCGCGGCGCGCACCGCCAATCATTGCGTCGAAGCCGTGTTCAGCAATCGTCTCGAGCAGCGTGACGGCCTGCGCGGCGTTGCGCGAATCGGTTTCGCGACGCAGACGCACCGTGCCGCGCTTGATCGAATCTTCCACGTGCCCCACCACCAGTTCGGCACCGAGTGCCTTCGCATGGCGGTCACGGAACTCGATCACTTCCGGATAGTTGTGGCCGGTGTCGATATGCACGAGCGGGAACGGCAGCACCGTCTTGCGGTTCGGGCCGAGGCCGAAGGCCTTGAGCGCGAGGTGCAGCACCACGACCGAATCCTTGCCGCCCGAGAACAGCAGCGCGGGCTTGCGGCACTCGGCCACCACCTCGCGCAGGATGTACATCGATTCCGCTTCGAGCCAGTCCAGATGGTCCATCCGCGCGCCGCTGGCCTGCGCGACTTCGTGCATCGCACCCATAGTGTTCCTTTCCTTGACGATTCCGTGATTCGTTTTGCTTCGATGCGCTGCCTGCGGGTTATGCGGCGTCGCGTCGGTTCCGTTGTGGGTCTCGCGTGCGTTAGTTCGATTGCACCGTGACCGGGATCTTGCTCAGGTTGCCTGCGTGCAGCCCGCATTCCTTGCTGTCGCGCGACTCCCACCACCAGCGGCCCGCCCGGCTGTCTTCGCCGGGGCGGATCGCGCGCGTACACGGTTCGCACCCGATGCTCGGGTAGCCACGGGCGTGCAGCGGGTTCACCGGCACATCGCGCGCGGTGAGGTAGGCCCACACTTGCGCTTCGGTCCAGTCGAACAGCGGGTTGTACTTCGCAATGCCGCGCGCGTCGTCCTGCTCGGCGAACGCGAGTTCACCGCGCGTGACCGATTGCTCGCGACGCTGGCCCGTGAGCCACGCGTCGGCGTCGGCCAATGCGCGTCCCAGCGGCTCGACCTTGCGGACGTTGCAGCACGCTTTGCGCAGGTCCACGCTTTCATAGAAGGCGTTGGCGCCGTGCTCGCTGACATACTTCTCTACCGCGTCAGGCTGCGGGGTGTACTGCACCACGTCGTAGCCGTAACGCGACTTGATCTTGTCGATCATGCCCACCGTCTCTTCATGCAAACGCCCGGTGTTGAGCGAGAAGATCGTGATCGGCAGTTGCTGACGCAGGATAACGTGCGTAATCAGCATGTCTTCCGCGGCCAGGCTGCTCGCGAACTTCACGTTGCGATGCAGCGACGCGATGCGCGCCAGACGCTCGGCCAGCACGGCTTCCATCTCATCGAGCAGGGCTGCGTCCAGATGTTCTGCCTGCGCAACCGTCGACGGCACCGCCGTGGCGGATGCCGAGGAAATCGGGGATGCCGGGGCCGCAGACGCCGTCGGCTGCCAACGGGATTCGTTTCGCATGTCGCGAATTCCTTGTTTTATGTGGGGGTGTCAGCCGACCAGCTTCACTGCTGCGAGCGTGAGCGTGGCCGCCAGCGCCCCGCGCACGATGCGCTCGGGCAAATGGCGGGTAAGCTTCGCGCCCAGCCAGATCCCGGGCAGCGAGCCGATCAACAAACTGCCAAGCAGCGCCCAGTGCACCGTGTCGAGCCAGATATGGCCCAGCGCAGCGATGGCTGTGAGCGGCACCGCGTAAGCGATATCGGTACCGGCGACTTCGGCCGGTTCCAACTGCGGGTACAGCATCAAGATCAGCGTTGCGCCCACGGCACCGGCGCCAATCGAGGAAATCGTCACGAGCACGCCGATCACGGCGCCTACTAATACAGTGGCAATCGTTTGTGTGCGCCCCGTCAATTGCCAGTTCGGGTGCGCCCGCAGGGCGGCGAGCAGCTTGGCGCGAAACAGCAGCGAGAGCACCGTGAGCAGCACCGAGGCCGCGATCGTCAGTTTGATGACGTGCAACGCGCTCTCATCGATACCGCCCAAGCGCTTCAGGCCGAGAATGGTCACCAGCGCCGCCGGCAGTGCGCCGACGGTGAGGCGTCGCACGATGTGCCACTTCACGTGGCCGTGCGAGCGGTGCGCCACCGTGCCGAAGCTTTTCGTGATCGCGGCGAACGCCAGATCGGTCCCGACCGCCACCGGCGCGGCGTAACCCAGCAGGAGCGTGAGCAACGGCGTCATCAGCGAGCCGCCTCCCACGCCGGTCAGGCCGACCAGCAGGCCGACGCCAAATCCGGAAATGGGTTCGAGCCACAGCGACATGAATGACGTTCCTGGTGGGGTCTAAATACCTGAAAGGAATAACGTTATCGAAACAGTGGCACCCACTGTAATGAAAACGCTATATACTTCAAACGAATTAAAAATTGTTTGTATATTTTCTAAAGTTATACAAATGAACCTGCACCAGTTCAGATTTGTGCGCGAAGCGGTCCGTCAGAATTTCAATCTGACGGAAGCGGCCAAAGCGCTGTTCACGTCCCAGCCGGGGGTTTCGAAGGCGATCATCGAGCTTGAAGAAGAGCTTGGCGTCGACATCTTTGCCCGTCATGGCAAGCGCATCCGAAACCTCACCGAGCCTGGGCGCATCATTTTCGAGTCCGTCGAGCGGATCTTGCTGGAGGTGGAAAGCCTCAAGCGGATTGGCAAGGACTACGCCGCCCAAGATCAGGGCAGCCTGACCATTGCGACGACGCACACGCAGGCGCGATATTCGCTGCCGCACGCGGTGGCGGAGTTCAAGCGCCGTTACCCGAAGGTGCGGTTGTCGATTCTGCAAGGCAGCCCGACGCAGATTGCCGAGATGGTGCTGCACGATCAGGCCGATCTGGCCATCGCGACCGAAGCCATCGCCGGTTACAAGGATTTGGTCTCGCTGCCCTGCTATCAGTGGCAACACGTGGCCGTGGTGCCGCCCGATCACCCGCTTTTGCAACTGCCGTCGGTGGGGATCGAAGATTTGGCGAAGTACCCGCTGATTACTTACGATCCGCAGTTTGCCGGGCGCGGCAAGATCGATCAGGCGTTTGCGCTGCGCCATGTGCAGCCGGACATCGTGCTGGAAGCCATCGACGCGGACGTCATCAAGACTTACGTGGAACTGGGGCTTGGCGTAGGCATCTTGGCGGGCGTGGCGTTCGACCCCGAACGCGACCGCAACCTCCGGGCGATTCAGGTGGGCCATCTGTTCGGCACCAACGTCACGCGCGTGGCGCTCAAGCAAGGCGCTTACCTGCGCGGCTATGTGTATACGATGGTCGAGCTGCTCTCGCCGATTCTGACGCGCAAGCTGGTCGAGCAGGCATTGCGGGGCGAGCACGAGAGCTACGAGCTCTGAGAGATGCCGCTCGCGGATCAAGCCGCTGGGCTTTGCGCGTAGACGCTAGAACTATCCAACCCTCAGGCGCTGCTATCTATTAGCAGCGCCTTTGTTTTATGTGGCCGGGCAAACATGTCTTTTGACAGCGTTTGCGCGGCCCGCAGCGTACGGTATCCTTGCGTGATTCGACCAAAAGGAGACCCCATGCGCTCACCCCTTCGCGGTATTCGCCTGTCGGGCGTACTACTCGCCATGACCCTGGCGGGTGTGGTGACGGCAGCACGCGCCGACATTACCGTCGGCATCGATCTGTCATCGACCGGCCCGGCGGCTGCCATCGGCATCGCCAGCAAGAACGCCATGCAACTGTGGCCCGACGAGATCGGGGGGCAGAAGGCGCACTACATCTTCCTGGACGATGGCTCCGACCCCGGCACCGCCGTGAAGAATGCCCGCAAGCTCATGAGCGAGAATAAGGTCGATGTCATCGTCGGCCCGAACATCACGCCGAGCGCGCTGGCGATGTTGGACCCGATTTCCGAGGCCAGCACGCCGATGATCACGCTCATCGGATCGGCCGTGGCGGTGGAGCCGCAGGATGCCAAGCGCCGCTGGGCCTTCAAGATGGCCGCCAACGATTCCGCGATGGCTGACGTGATGACGCGCTACATGGCGAACCATGGCATCAAGACCGTGGGTTTCATCGGCTTTGCCGACGCGTACGGTGAGAGCTGGTGGAAAGAATTCTCGAAGTTTGCCGAGCTGCGCAAGCTGAAAATCGTGGCGCAGGAGCGGTTCAACCGCACCGACACCAGCGTGACCGGGCAAGTGCTCAAGCTAATGTCGGCCAAGCCGGACGCGATTCTGGTGGCCGGTTCGGGCACGCCTGCGGCGCTGCCGCAGCGCACGTTGCAAGAGCGCGGCTATGCCGGGAAGATCTACCAGACGCACGGTATTGCCACGTACGACTTCGTGCGCGTGGGCGGCAAGGATGTTGAAGGCACGCTGTTCCCGACGCAACCGGGCGTGGTCGCGAAGACGCTGCCCGCAGGGCATCCGGCGCGCACCGCCGCATTGGCGTTCACGAAGAAGTACGAAGCCAAGTACGGCGC
The DNA here is from genome assembly GCF_902459645.1 of Pandoraea pneumonica. GTDB lineage: Bacteria > Pseudomonadota > Gammaproteobacteria > Burkholderiales > Burkholderiaceae > Pandoraea > Pandoraea pneumonica. Next base: position 192,033 of record NZ_CABPSK010000005.1, on the reverse strand, counting down.
CGATACGGTGACGCAGTTCGCCGCCGACGCGTATGGCGTGTGGGATCTGCTTAACGACGCCGTGCCTCGTGCGGCCAAGACGGCGCAACCGGGTACGCCGGCGTTCCGCGCCGCGTTGCGCGACGCGCTCGAATCGACGCACAACCTGGCCATTCCTAACGGCATCATGAATTTGAGTCCCGCCGACCACGTTGGGCTCGACCAGCGCGCTGGCGTGATGGGGCAGATCAAGAACGGCAAGTTCGTGTACGTCTCGGATTGATTGCGGCATGACGACATACACCATTGCATTTATTGGTCTGGGCGCGATGGGCGGCCAGATGGTGCGGCACTTGATGGCGGCGGGTCACAAGCTGCATGTTTATGCGCGCCGCCCTGAGGCTGCTGCGGCTTATGTCGACGAGGGCGCGCGAGCGTTTTCGAGTCCGGCGCAGGCGGCGGCGGAAGCCGACTTCGTTATTACCAATGTGACGACCACACACGACGTCGAGCAGGTGCTGCTGGGCGAGGACGGCGTGATTCACGGCGCGCGGCCCGGCACGATTTGTATCGACCACAGCACGATTTCGGCGGAGGCGACGCGCCGCATGGCGTTGCGCCTGTCGCGCGAGGGTATTCAGTTGGTGGATGCGCCGGTGTCGGGCGGGCCGTCGCGGGCTGCGGATGCGTCGTTGTCGATCATGGTTGGCGCGTCGCCGGAGGCTTTCGAGAAAGTGAAGCCGATATTGGCGGCGTTGGGCACGACGATCACGCATGTGGGCGACACGGGCGCGGGTCAGGTGGCGAAGGCGTGCAATCAGATCGTCCAGGTGATCAACATCCAGGGGATTGCCGAGGCCATGTTGTTTGCGGCGCGTAATGGCGTCGATCAAGACAAAGTGATCGACGCGATTTCGCAGGGGTTGGCCGGTAGCCGCATGCTCGACATGATGGGGCCGAAGATGTCGCACCGAGATTTTTCGGCGGGCATCGAGGCGCGGCTTCACGACAAGGACTTTTCGATGATTCTGGAAGCGGTGGCGGATGCGGGACTGGCGTTACCCGCGTTGTCACTGGTGAAGGGGCAATTGTCGGCGCTGATGGAAAACGGCTGGGGGCACGACGATACGTCGTCGCTTCTGCGAGTTCTGGAAGGTCAGCAACAGTTGCACTGAACGGGGAAGATGCCGGGTTCGGGTGCGGTATGGCCCGACCTGGCGTCCGATATTACAGATGGGGTTGTCGACATCAAAAATATCGGTCATAATCTCGCCTTCGTCCGGTAGCTGAATTAGCCCTCTAGACGAATCACGCTGCGACACCGTTCGGTGAACGCACACCTGCCCAGGTGGTGAAATTGGTAGACGCAGGGGACTCAAAATCCCCCGCCGCAAGGCGTGCCGGTTCGATTCCGGCCCTGGGCACCACAACAGCCTTATCTGGCTAACACTCCCAAGAATAAAAACGGCCCGCCAACTTCGACGGACCGGAATTGCCTTATCCCATTAGTTTCGGTGTCATCCCAGCCCCTGGGGAATGCAGAACCCGGCTCGGGCTAATCAACTTGTGCGATACCACGGCTGCCTGCGCGAACGTATCGAAGTAGATGGCATATTCAGAATCCTTAACGTGAGCGCGACGGATCTCCTGCTCGGATTCGATCCATGCGTACCCCAGATACTTGCCGTGGTTCAGAAACCAGATGACGTAGCCCTCTCGTGCGAGCGACTCTGGCACCGCGTGCGGTTTCGCTTTCTTAGTGCGCCTACGCGTCGTCGGTGTGAGCTTCGTGGGCTTCGTGGATTGCGTGTCATCGTCTTTCGCGTCAATCATGAATTGCTCCTTGAATGGATGCTCCTAAACCCAATGGGGGGCACATCCATCATCGCAGCAGGATCGTCACGTGAGTTTCAGTAACTTCCGAATCACGTGACACAACGCGTAGACATTCGATAAGCGCCGGTCCTTTTCCCATGCTTTTGCCGGTCTGGACCGAAACTCAACTCGTTCAACCCGCTTTAGTGATGAAGTACGTGGCGGCAACCAACGCAGTACAAACCGTGATCAACGTACCTATCACTCGCCACGTTTGCACCTCGATGGCCCGATGCACATCGACACGGAGTTCACTAACGTCGACACGAAGCTCGCTCATCTCCTTCCTGACGCTGGCAAACTCGGCGCTCACCTCCTTTCGCATCTTGGAAAACTCGGCGCCCATCTCCTGCCGGACCTTCCCGAACTCAAGATGCATCTCCGAGCGCAATCCACCGACTTCACGCGCCAAATCCTCTTTAGTCGCGAGCGTCGGCAGCACCGCCTCGATTTTCGTTACACGTTCGTGGAGCCTCATACTGTCATTCCTATCGTGGCTGTCGGTATCGTCGATACTTGCGCGCGCTTGGCGCGGGTCAAATTTCCGGAGTGTTCCCATCTTCACCTACACCTTCCGCCGTGACGAGACTCCCGAAGGGTCATGTCACAGCGGGCTGAATTCGAAGTGCAGTACGGCTCATTTCGCGAAAAAACACGGGCGTTTTCCAAACTTTCTCCAACGTCCTCACGCGCATTCGCCGTTGCATGGAATCACTCTATCCCGGCACCCCACCCCGTTGGTTCTGCGTAGTTCGCATTTCCCCTTGATCGAGGTACGCCACCACCTCCTGCGCCGTCGCGCGCGCACTGCGCATCACGCCAATTAACGTCGCCGACGCATACCCCGTCCACTCGCCATAGCCGACCAGCCACAGACGTGGCTCGTCGACGACACGCGTCCCTTCAAGATGAATCCGACCCTCGGCGTCGGCAATTCCCAAACCGGCCAAGTGCGTCAGCGCCGGATGGAAGCCCGTACACCAAATCACCACATCCACTGGCGTGTGCGAGCCATCGGTCCACACCACACCATCGTCAAAAAATCGCTCGAAGGGCCTGACGCTACGCAACGCGCCACGCTTTCGCGCCGCCAGCACGGACGGCACCATCACGATGTGTCCGAGCCCGCTATCCGGATAGGGATCAGGTAACCCGCGCTGCTTCGCCTGCCATCGCGCCGTCGCCCGCTCGAACAACACGCGGCCATCGACGTCATCAGGCAAATAGTCGGGTGGCGTCAGCGTGACCCACGTCGCGTCGCACAGCGACGACACTTCCGCGAAAATCTGCGCGCCTGAATTTCCACCGCCGACCACAAGCACGTGCAGCCCGCGCAAACGCTGCGCACCGTCATAGTCGGCAGAGTGCATTTGCTTGCCACGAAACAACGCCTGCCCCGGATATTCCGGAATCAACGGCGCACGCCACGACCCCGTCGCACTGATCACGGTTTTCGCGATCCAGTCGCCGCGATCCGTTTGCACATGCAGCCCGCTCCCGTCCTTCGACGGTACAACGGCCTCGACATGTACCGGCCGCTCCACGGGCACGTCGTACCGCGCTTCGTACGCGCGCAGGTACTGCACCACATCGTCACGAGACGGATAGTGCCGCTCCCCGCCCGGCATCGGCCAGCCGGGCAACGAACTCCATTGCGCAGGAGAAAAAAGCCGCAACGACGGCCACGCGCGCTGCCACGCGCCGCCCGCCTCCGGCTGATCGTCCAGCACGAGGTAATCGACCTTCCAGCGCCGAAGAAAATATGCCGTTGCCAATGCCGATTGCCCGCCGCCGATCACGAGCGTATCGACGTGCCGCAGCAGAGATTCGTCCAGTGCGCTCATCGATCGCCCCTTCTATGTGTCTCGCCCAGCACGCCCGACTCGTCCACTCCGCCCAACTCACCCACCTCTCCTATCTCTCCCACTTCGTTCGCCTCTTCCACCTCGTCTAGTTCCACGCGCGGACCAACCTGCCGGAAATACCGCCCCGGCGACTCTCCGAACGCCCGCCGGAACATCGCGATGAAATTGCTGGGTGTGGAATAGCCGAGCGAGTCGGCAATGGTGCTGACGGGCTCGCCTCTGGCCAGATGCTCGAGCGCACTCACCAGCCTCGCTTGCTGACGCCAATGCGTGAATCCCATCCCTGTCTCTGCGACGAACAGGCGCCGCGCCGTGCGCGACGACACCCCGGCGTGTTGTGCCAGCGACTCCAGCGATGCCTGCCCGCCAAGGTCCGCCAGCACCGCACGCGCGATGCGCACCACGCGGGCATCGATCGGCATGGGCAAGCTCAACGGTTCGGTGGGCGCGCGCTCGATCTCGTCGACCAGCACCTGCGCCAGACGCAACTCGTCTTCGGTCAGCTCATCACGCGTCGCCCACGTCACGGCCCGCTTCACCAGCGCCGCCAGCAACTCAGAGACGCCAACCACACGCGGCGTCACGGGCAAGCGTCCAGCCGCCGACGGTGCCACCAGCACGATCCACCCGCTCACCACGCCGATGAACGCAACCCGGTGCGTCATTCCCGGCGGAATCCAGCCGGCGCGATAAGGCGGCAGCAGCCACGACCCGTGCGGCGTATGCACATGCACCAGTCCTGAGTGGATACAGAACAACTGACCGCGCACATGGCTATGCCAATCCAACTCGCGAGTGCCCATCCTGAAGAGACTGCGCTTATGGTCGTCGCCACCAAACGCCCAGATCGGCGGTCCGTCGAGCCTGTCGTTGGGCTTGTATCGGGCGAAGGGAGAGTCGGAAAACGAGATCAACAGCTCGTCGGTATCCAAAGGCGGCAGGTCGGCGGTCATCAGTTTGTCCGATTTGCATTATTGAATGACCAAACGATGTTATCAGGTCAGTCGCAGGCGCGCCGACAATGATCGCAACGCCACAGCCGACCGCCTGAGCGCGGTCATCGAAAATCATGTCTGCCTTGCATGTGAACATCATCGGCGCTGGCCTCGGCGGTCTGTGCCTAGCCCAAGGACTGCGCCGCGCTGGCATTTCCTTCGACGTTTTCGAGCGCGACAGCGCCCCTGCCGCCCGCTTCCAGGGCTACCGCCTGCGCATCGACGACAACGGTGTCGATGCGCTCGACCGATGCCTGCCGCCCGCTCAGGCGCGCGGCGTACGCGAGTACGCCGCCGTCGCGCGCACTGGGGGACGCTTCGTCACCCCCACATTGGAGAATGCCGAAGTCGTGCTCCCGCCGAGCTGGCACGACTCGCACATCGAGCCGGGCACGGCAACGCCCCCGCCGAAGACGCGTGCCCCCCAAAAGCCGCGCGCCGACGACGTGCATGGCGACCTGAGCCTGCACCGTCAGACGCTGCGTGAGCTTTTGCTCGATGGCATTCTCGATCGCGTGCATTTCGGCAAAGGGTTTACTCACGCCACGGCGGCCACGGCCGATAACCTGCGTGTCGCGCACTTCGAAGACGGCACATGTAGCGCACCGGGTCTGATCGTGGCTGCCGACGGCACGCATTCGCGAGTGCGAGAGCATCTGCTGCCCGGCATGGCGCCGCGCGACACCGGGAACATCTGCTTCTACGGCCTGACACCGGTCTCGACAGCCCTGCTCGTGCTCATGGACCGCCACGGCGAAGCCGCATTGATGGAAGGCAGCACGGTAGTGTTTGCCGACGGCTTTGCCGTTGTGGTCGACGCGATGCTGTTTCGCCGCCCGCAGGAGATCGCCTCGCGGGTCGCCACCGCCGCCGTAGACTCGCGGCGCAACGGCACCGGCGACGCCGCTCGCATGCCGCTCTCGCGCGTGTCCGACTATCTGTACTGGGCTTTCATCGGCCCCTCGCACACGCTGATCGGCCGAGACGGCATGTCGCCCGACGCCGCCGGTCTTGCGCCGCTCGCCCGCATCGACACGCTCACGCGCCATTGGCACCCGCACTTGCGCTCGCTCTTCTCGCACGCGGTGCCCGATACCGTGCGCACGATGCCGGTGCGCAGCACGGCAAGCCCGCTGCCGTGGCAACTCGACGGGGTTACCGGACTGGGCGACGCGGTTCACACGATGAGCCCTGCTGGCGGCCTCGGCGCCAACACTGCGCTGTGCGATGGCGCCATGCTCGCGGACCATCTGCAAGCCGTCGCCAGTGGCAAGCAGTCGCTCGCGCAAGCCATCGCCGCGTACGAGCGAGATATGTGCGAACGCGCGCGCGAAGCGGTGCGCCTGGCCGATGCGGGTGCCGCCATGCTCAACGCACGCCGTGCCGCGCCGCACGAGACGGCACACACCGCCGCTGACGCGGTTCACCTGTAGCCGTATGCGGTAAGTGGTAACCGGTAAGCGGGTGGCGACTCGCGACGTTTCGCAACGATCTGCAACGGACTTGCCCTCGAATGGCGAGGGATTGGCGAGGAAATGACGACGAAGTAACACGCGCACGCCGGAGTCACCGCTGAAGCGTCGACGCTCCCGTGTTACTTTTACGGCAACGACATTGCGCGCGAGGAATGGCCATGTACACCGTAATGGGTATCACGGGGCGAGTTGGCGGCGTTATCGGGCACGATTTGCTCTCGGCGGGGCTGCCGCTGCGAGCCATCGTTCAGGACCCCGTCAAGTCGAGCCGCTGGGCGACGCTAGGCGGCGAGATCGCCGTGGCGGAAAACGGCGACGTGCAGGCGCTCACCAATGCGTTTCGCGGCAGCGAGGCTGTGTTCGTGATGTTGCCGCCCAACGCCGACCCCGAGCCGGACTTCTCGCACGCCCGTCATCTGATCGACGCCATTCGGCAGGCGCTTGCCGCCACCCGCCCGCAGCGCGTCGTGTGCCTCTCGAGCATAGGTGCCGATTGCGAAGCGCCGAGCTTGCTCAGCGCATTGAGCATGTTCGAGACGGCCATGGTCTCCCTATCGCTGCCGGTCACGTTCTTGCGCCCGGCATGGCTGATGGAAAACTTTTCGTGGGATATCGCGCCAGCGCGCGAGCGGGGCGTGCTGCCGAGCTATCTGCAACCGGTAGAGCGCGCCATTCCGATGGTCTCGACCAGCGATGTCGGCCATATCGCCGCGCGCGCCATGCGAGACGATGTCGCAGGCGAGCGCATCATCGAGATCGAAGGCCCAGAGCGCTACTCGCCGGACGATATCGCCGCCGCCTTGGCCCGTGCATTAGTGCGTGACGTGCATGCCGAAGCGGTACCGCGCGCCGCATGGGACCCGCTCTTCCGCGCGCAGGGCATGCGCAATCCGCTGCCGCGTATTCAGATGCTCGACGGCTTCAACGACGACAGCTTCCGCTTTACCGATGACGGCCGACATGCGATTCGGGGCGACGTCACGCTCGTGGAAGCCATTGCCGCGTTGGTACGCGAAAGCTAACGCCGCGCCCCTCAGCGACCACCCTCACAACGCGGCACAACGCGCAGCATAGCGGGCCATTGCTGCGCCCAATCGCCGTCATGAGTGATACCGTCCACAACACGCGTAATCACGCACCGGCCGCCCACGGCGGCGGCAAACCGCGCAGCAACGGCGGGCGGCACCACGGTATCCGTCGACCCGCTGAAGTGCACCTGCGGCATCGCCACCAATTTCGTCGCGACATCGATTGGATTGCGCGATTCGGGCATCGGCGAGACGTGATGCAGTTCATTCACGTAGGCCACGTCGAGATTCCCCGCCACTGTGCGAAGCGAGGCCACGTCCTGACGGCGTGCGGCGATCAATGCGGCAACCGCGCCACCACCCGAGTAGCCGATCAACTCGATACGCTGCCCCGGCACGCGCGCAGCGATGCGACTCACCGCATCATTCATGGCCTCGATGACCTCGGGGGCGAACCGCTTTCCGGTCCAGTAGGGAATGCCACAACGCGGGTTCATCGCCATCGGCGTGAACTGACACGGTCGCGCCAGATACACCACGTTTGCAGACGGATCGACCGCCGCCAGCGACAGCCCAGTGGCAGCCACGGGCGTGGGATCTAGCGAGGGCTCGGTGCGTGAGAGCCACGCCAGTCCATCGCCTTCGATATAGATGCGTACCGGCGCGTCGGCGCGTGTAATGCGCGAAAACGCGGTCAGCACGAAATTCGGCGTCTGCAACGTTTCGCGATGCAGACCCGCGGGCGCGGCGAGCGCTTCGGCGTGTTCATTGCGATCGAGACTCGCGCAACCCGACATCACGAGCACAGCGATAAAGCACGAACCCGCGAAGGCCCGCCCCCCGCGAATCGCCGTGCAAATCGCCGCGCGTATCACTCCGCAACCTCTCTGCGCTCGGCAACCCACTGCGTCAAATCGGCTGCCGCACGCGCGATGACGGGCGCCCACGCCGCACGCTCAGGCTGCCGGAGCAGGCGCATTCCCGGGTACCACGGCGTATCGTCTCGATCGAGCAACCAGCGCCAATCCGGCACAAACGGCAACAGCACCCACACCGGACGGCCCATCGCCCCGGCCAGATGCACAGGCGACGAGTCGACAGAAATCAGCAGATCTGCCAAATGCAGAATCGCCGCGGTGTCTTCGAAATCGCGAATCTCATCGCTCAGTGACACCATCTGCATACCGCTCGGCGGCGTATCGGCCTGCGACGACGCTGGCCCCTTCTGAATCGACAGGAACGTCGCCCCAGATGCGCCCAGCGGTCCCAACTGATCGAGATGCATCGACCGGTTGATGTCGTTCACGTGCTCCGGCCGCCCCGCCCAAACGATGGCAACCCAGGGTTTCGGCAACGCCGCGAGACGTGCCTGCCAGTGCGCAATGCGTGCCGGGTCGGCGCTGAGATACGGCACTTCGCCGGGCAGATCGTCGAGCTTGAGGCCCATCGCCATCGGCAAACTCATCAACTCGCAATGCTGATCGAAGGCAATCGGCAGCGTGCCGCGCGCCACGATATCTTCGTCACCCCACATGCGCTTCGCGATAGAGAACGTTTCCTGATTAACCTCGAAGATCACGCGCGCCTGACTGCGCTCGCGCGCCCAACGCGCCATGCGCATGAACTGGAACGTATCGCCGTAGCCCTGCTCGTCGTGAATCAGGAGCGTCTGGCCTGGAATCGGCTGACCGTCCCAGCGCGGACGTTGCACCTTGCGCTCGATCGATTGGGTATGTTCCAGACTGTAGCGATAGCGGTATTCGCGCCATCCGCGCTCGAAGTCGCCGAGCAGCAGCAACGCTTCGGCATAATCGAACCGATTGGCCAGATCGCCCGGCACTTGCTGCGCGAGCATACCGAGCACATCGCACCCTGCTTGCGCCTTGCCCTGTGCACGCAGCACCATCGCGAGCAATCGCCACAGCGACATCGGCGCAACGCCGCGCGACACTACTTCACCGAGCAGCGCCTCGGCCCCTGCAAAATCTTGTTCCCGCACCAGCGCCAACGCGCGCTCGTGAATCGCCACCACCTCCGATCGCGCTTGGACGGCAACCTGCGCGTCGCTATCTGCCCCCTGCACTGCCGCAGCCGGAGTACCCGACGCGCCGACTTCGATATCGGCGTGTTCAGGAACCCGCTTATCGATTTCCGCTTGAATGACTGCCAGCAAGGCACGCGCCTCGGCACTCTCCGGTTGCAGCGCCGCCGCGTCGCGGGCACAGGCCAACGCTTCGTCCAGACGACCGGCGAGACGCAGAATTCGTGCGCGCGCGCCAAGCGTGGACGGATGCCGTTCAGCAAACGCGCTCATTACCTCGACGATCTGAAACGCCCCGGCGACGTTGCCACGCGAGAGCTCCACATCGGCAAGGTTGCGATACGCGTCGACAAACTGCGGATCGATCTCAATGGCACGGCGCGCGAGGACCTCCGCTTCATCGAGCCGTCGCAGGGCACTTAGCAGCGCCGCCAGATTGCTGAGGGTATCGGCCCGCTGCGGCGCCAATTCGAGTGCGCGGCGATAGTGGGCTTCAGCGGCATCGGTGCGCCCGAGCAAGCGCGCCGTATTGCCAAGATTGTTCTGCGCATCGGCCGACGCCGGTTGCAGTTCGCTCACGCGCAGCAAGCACGCCATGCTCGGCTCAAGCTCGCCCGCCTCCTGCAACACAATCCCGAGATTGTTCCATCCGGCGGCAAACGTCGGATCGATGGCCACCGCATGCCGCGCAGCCGTCTGCGCTTGCTCCAGCCTGCCCGCCTGGCGGCACATTTCAGCCAAGTCCGACCAGAAAGCCGCAGGCGCACCCGGTGCGTCGCATGCCCGCGTCAGGTGGTTGATCGCCATCTCGCGCTTGCCGTAGGCATGCGCCATCAATGCCAGCAAATAGTGCGCATCGGGCTGATCGGGCGCGGCTTCCAGCACGCGGCGGCAAAGCATTTCTGCCTGCGCAGCCTGCCCGGCCTGCCAATGCGACTGTGCCAGTGCAATAGCCTGGGCGAAGGTAAGCGTACCGGGAGCGGAATCGGGAGAGGAGGACATCGGGGATGTGCCGAACGGCAGAGGCGAGCAGAACCCGCGGTGAAGGACTGCGCAATACTTCCACGGCGGTCGCAGCCATGTCAAATGGTGCGACCGCCGGGTGTGACATCAACGCATCAGAAGCGCTGTTGCACGCGCACGATACCCGTGTGCGAGATGAAGCCCGAACCGACTTGCAACTGGTAGCGAACCGAGGCGCTCAGGTTGTTCGCACGCAGGAGCGTCAGGCCCAGCGAGACATCCGCCAGGTCAGACACCGGCGTGGCGCCCACCGTCGTGAAGCCCGTCTGACCGATCGGGTCGGCCGCGAAGCTCGCTCCCGTGGCCAGACGCGTACGGTTGTACTCGTGCACCCAACGCAGGCTCAACTCCGGCACCAGACTGCCGTACGACGTATCGAACGGCAGCGCAAACTTCGCACCCAACGCGCTGCGCACCGAGCTAGCGGATGCGCTGCTCACCGACAACGCCGTGCCATTGCCACCCGTTTCCGTGTAGCTGTTCTGGTTCAGATAGCTATACGTGAGGCTTGCGAGCGGCGTGACCACTGCGCGGCCCACTGCCAACGGATAACCGAACTCGGCGCTGGCCACATACTGCTGACCATCGAAGCTGCCGTTTGCAACGCCGTTGAAGCCTTGCATCGACACGAGACGCGTCGAGTTGTAGCGCTGAAGCACTGCCGAGCCCGACAGGTTCACGTACCACGGCTCGCCCGTGAAGGCGGCGTAGCCGATCAGCCCGTAACCGTTCACGCTCGTGCTGTTGCCCGACGTGCTGCCATCGTTGTTGATGACCGTGCGCGAGAACTGGAACGCACCGCCGGCACGCCAGTGATCGCCGAATGCACGGTCGGCACCGACCAGCAAGCCGCCGTAGTTGGCGCTGTAACCATCGACACCGTCACGTGCCGACTGGCTGGCGTGACCGCCGAACGCCTGACCCCACACGCCCCAGTTCGATGCGCTGTCGCCCGTCGCCACGCCCGTGCCGCCGGCCTGTGCCACGCGCAAGCCGTTCACGTGCGCATTGACGACGCTGAGCGAGTCGAACGTTGCAGCACCTGCCGCACGCGTGTGCTGAGCCGGTGCCAGTTGCTGGCCGACGCGATTGGCCGAACCCGTCGAGTTGTCGCTAAGCGAACCCAGCGTCGCGTTGTACAGATTGAGCAACTGCGGATCGCTCACGCCGGTGTAGCCGAGCAGCCCGCGCAACGACGAGACAGCGTTCGGGTTGGACGCAATGGTGGCATTGCTGCGCGGGTCGAACGTCGGCGTAGTACCGCCGTTGTTGCCGCCTTCGCTGCCACCGTTGTTACCGCCGTTATTACCGCCGTTATTACCACCGTTGTTACCGCCGTTGTTGCCGCCGTTATTACCACCGTTGTTACCGCCGTTGTTACCCGAGCCTTGGGCCAGCGTCACCACCAGATCCTGATGCGTGCCGTTGGCCACGGCAGCGCCGGTTGCTGCAAGCGTCGTCGAGCCGTTGACCTTGTACACCAGCGAATCGGCGTTGTAGTTGGCCGTGCCCGCAGTGTCGATCACCACGTAGCGTTGACCGGCAGCGAACGAGTAGCCCAGCGATTGAAGTGCGACGCTCGAACCTGAGGCAAGCGTCGTGTTCCCGCTCACCACCAGACGGCCGTAGCCGCTGTCCGTGGACATATCGCCCGTGGTCACCGCGTTTCCTGCGACGCCGATTTGCAGCGTGGCACCGGCCGCCTGCGCATAGTTACCCGCGACCTGAAGCGCGCGATTAACTTGCAACACCGACGAGTCGTTGTAAGCCGTACGCGTGCCGTTCAGGGCGAAGTTGTCGTTCACCAGCAGGTTGCCGCCGTTGAAGTGCACATCGGCGTTCGTGCTCACGATGGTGCCCACACCGCCGCCAAAGCCCGTGAGCGTACCGAACGTCGAATCGGTCGCGCCACTGATGCGCAGGTCGTTGACAGAGCGGTTGATGATCCAGCCACCGATGGTGCCCGCGTTGTTGATCTGACCGATGCTGGCGTTTTGGTCCTGATTCGAGATCGCACCGCCAATTGCCGTGATCACACCACCGGCGAGGTTGTTGATCGTATTGATCCGGTCGCTGTTGTAGATCGCGTAGTAATCGCCCGTGATCAGACCTGCGTTGTTGATCGCGCCGATCGTGCCGCCATACACCGAGCCGCCGATGCTCGACGCACCGTTGTGAATGCCGGCAGGCAGACCAGCGCCGGTCGCCGTGATCTTGCCGCTGGCGAGGTTGTTGATGGCATCGATGGTGCCGCCGAAATTCCCCACCCCGTGCGCCGAGCTGTAAATCGTGCCGCTAGCGCCAGCAATCGTGCCGCTGTTCGTGAGCGTGCCCAGCGTAGCCGACGCGCCATTGCCCGGCGCCTGATTCACAACGGCGTTAAATCCGCTGATCAGCCCGCTATTGCTAAGCGAGCCGAACTGACCTGTGTTCACCAGACCCATCGCCACCACCGAGTTATCGGTCGCGGCAATCGTGCCGGTGTTCATGGCGGACGTGATGACCCCGTTGTTGGAAAAGGCCATCAAACCATCGGCGATGCGTCCGCTGTTTTGCAGACTGGTCAGCGTGCCGTTGTTCGTGAGCTTACCGAGCTCGCCGCTGATCGTACCGAAGGTCGTGCCTGCCACCGTCAGGTTGTTACCGTCGAACGTCCACGTCGGCGACGAATTGATCGCCAGGCCCGACACGAGCGGCGTCGTGCCGCCGATGGTACCGATATTGCCCGGCTTGAAGATCGTCACCACCAGGTCGGTCTTCGACCCGTTACCGACGCTCGCGCCGTTCGCCGACAACGCCGGATAGCCGTTCACCACATAGCGCAGCGTGCCTTCGTTGTAATTGGTCGCGCCGGCCGTATCAACGATGACGTAACGCTGGCCGCTCGCAAACGCGTAACCGAGCGATTGCAGGGCAATCGTCGAGCCCGGCGCAATGTAGCTGTTACCCGAGACGACCAGACGCCCGTAGCCGCTGTCGGTGCTCAAATTACCCGTCGTGTTAGCACCGCTCGCCACGCCGATTTGCAGCGTGCCCGACGCGGCCTGACTGTAGTTGCCCGACACCTGAAGCACACGATTGACCTGCAACACCGACGAGTCGTTGTAAGCGGTACGCGTACCGTTCAGATCGAGGTTGTCGTTGAGCAGCAGGTTGCCGCCGTTGAAGCGCACATCGGCGATGTTGCTCGCGATGGTGCCCACACTGCCACCGAAGCCCGTGAGCGTGCCGAACGTCGAGTCGGTCGCGCCGCTAATGCGCAGATCGTTGTTCGCGCGGTTGATGATCGAGCCAGCGATCGTGCCCGCGTTACTGATCTGATCGATGCCGCCTGCGCCTTGATTCGAGATGGCAGCGCCAACGGCCGTAATCACACCACCGGCCAGGTTGTTGATCGTATTGATCCGGTCGGTGTTGTAGATCCCGTAATAGCCGCTCGAAATCAGACCGGCGTTGTTGATCGCGCCGATCGTGCCGCCGTAAAGCGTACCGGCGATGAGCGACGCGCTGTTCTGAATGCCCAAGGCCGCAGCGGTGCCGGTTGCCGTGATCGTGCCACCGGCAAGGTTGTCGATCGCACCGATAGTCCCGCCGTAATTGGCCAGACCTGCCGCCGAGATCGATCCGTTTCCGCTAGCGCCTGCGATGGTGCCGCTGTTCGTGAGCGTGCCCAGCGTGGTGCTCGGCGTGGCGTTGCCCGACGCACGAACCATCACGCCGAAGTAGCCGCTGATGAGCCCGCTGTTGGCGAGCGACGTGAGCTGCCCGGTGCTGATCAAGCCGACGGCGTTCGACGAACCGTCCGTTGCGACGATCGTGCCGTTGTTGACGGCCGAGGTGATCGAACCGCTGTTGTACACGCCCGTCAATCTGCCGGAGATCAGACCGTTGTTTTCCAGACGCGAGATCGACGTCGCGCTGTTCAACCCAGCCATGTTGTCCGAGAGCAGCGTGCCTTGATTGAGCAGCGTTCCGACCACACCACCGTTGTAGATGGCCGAATCGGTCGGGCCGGTCGAATGCACCAGACCGTTGTTCTCGATGCGGGCAATGGCTCCACCGTTGGTGCCAATGGCCAGCGCCGACGTACCGGTCAGCGTGCCGTTGTTCGTGAGCGTGCCGAGCGAGCCGTTGATCGAACCGAAGGTCGTGCCTGCCACCGTCAGGTTGGCGCCGTCGAACGTCCACGACGGCGACGCGTCGATCGGCGTGCCTGCTGCCAGCGCCGTCGTGCCGCCGATGGTACCGAGGTAGGTCGGCGAGAAGATCGTCACCACCAGATCGACGTTGGCACCATTGCCCACGCGCGCACCGCTGGCCGACAGCGCCGGATAGCCGTTCACCACATAGCGCAGCGTCGATTCGTTGTAGTTGCTCGTGCCTGCCGTATCGATGATGGCGTAACGCTGCCCGCCCGCAAACGCGTAACCGAGCGATTGCAGCGCAATCGTCGAGCCCGGGGTGATGTAGCTATTACCCGAGACGACCAGACGCCCGTAGCCGCTGTCGGTGCTGAAGTTACCCGTTGTGTTCGCGCCGCTTGCCACGCCGATTTGCAGCGTACCGGCTGCGGCCTGCGTGTAGTTGCCCGCCACCTGAAGCACGCGATTGACCTGCAACACCGACGAATCGTTGTAAGCGGTACGCGTACCGCCCAGATCGAAGTTGTTGTTGACCAGCAGGTTGCCGCCGTTGAAGTGCACATCGGCGTTAGTGCTCACGATGGTGCCCACACCACCGCCGAAGCCCGTGAGCGTGCCGAACGTCGAATCGGTCGCGCCACTGATGCGCAGATCGTTCGGCGAGCGATTGATGATCCAACCGGCGATGGTGCCTGCGTTGCTGATCTGCCCCAGCGAAGACGTTGCCGACTGATTCGAAATCGCGCCGCCGAGACCGGTGATCAAACCGCCCGCGAGGTTGTTGATCGCACCGATCGTGTAATCGTTGTAGATGCCGTAGTAACCGCCGGAAATCACACCGGCGTTGTTGATCGTGCCGATCGTGCCCTGCGACGTCAGCGTGCCGTTCGCCGCCCCCGAGTTGACGATACCCGAGACGATGGCGCCGCTGTTGTCGGTCGCGGTAATCAGGCCACCGGCCAGATTGTCGATCGTCGTGATCGTTGCACCGCTGTTGCTCACGCCGCGCGACGGGCCCGAGATCGTGCCACTGTTCGTCAGCGTACTCAGCAGCGAATTGGTGTAGCCATTCCCGCCGTTTGCCACGGCCCACTCACCCGACATCTGACCGCTATTGACCAGCGAACTCAGTTGGCCAGTGTTAGCAAGACCACTCGTTACGCCAACGAGTGTGCCGCTGTTCTCGAAGCGTGTGAGCGAGCCGCCATTGTTGTTCACTGCGGCAAAACTCACCGAGGAGATTTTTCCGCGATTGGTCAACGTGCCGATCGTGCCACCGTTGACGAGACCCGAGTTGCTCGAACCGGTCGCCGCGATGGTGCCGTCGTTCTGGATACTTGCGATGCTGCCCGTGCCAGCCACCGAGAACGCGTAAGTGCCAGTGAGCGTACCCGTGTTGGAAATCGTGCCGAGGTTGCCCGTGATCGTTGCAAACGACGTGCCCGTCACCGTCAGGTTCGAGCCATCGAAGCTCCAGTGCGGCACCAGGGATGCCGACGTGCCGCTGACGAGCCCCGACACGCCGCCCATCGTGGCGACATAGTTCGGGCCGACGAGCGAGACGACGAGATCCTGGCGTCCGTTGTAGATCACCTGCGAGCCGCTACCCGTGAGCGTCGGGTTGCTCACGACGTAGTTCAGCGCGCCGGCGTTATAGGTGGCCGAGGCCGCGTCGATGACGACAAAGCGCTGACCGGCTGCCAGCGTGTAACCCATCGACTTGATGGAAATGGTCGAGCCTGCGGCAACCGTCGCGTTGCCACTCACCACCAATCGGCCATAGCCGGTGTCCGCCACCGGATTGCCCGTCGTGAAGGCACCTGCCCCCGCACCGACTTCGAGCGTGGCGCCGGCGTCTTGTTGATAGTTGCCCGTGACCGAAATCGACTTGTCGACGTGAAGGTTGCTCGCCCCGCTGTTGAACATCGTGAACGTGCCGCCGAGGTCGACGGTATCGTTGAGCACGATGTTGCCGCTCGTCAGGCGCAGGTTCGATTTGTTGTTCAGGAAGTAGCCGGTCGACACGCCATCGCTGCCTGCAAACGTGCCGAAGTTGCTGCCCGTGCCGCCCGTGATCGTCAGATCCTGCGTCGTCTGGTTGCCGACCAATCCGAGAATGACGCCGGCATTGTTAATCGCGCCGAGCGTATTCGATGCGCCGGAGCTGATCGCCGCGGTGCCGCCCCAAATCGTCCCGCCTGCCAGGTTGTTGATTGTGCCGATCGAGCCGGAATTGTTGATCCCGTACATCGCGCCGCGAATCACACCGCCGTTGGTGATCGTGCCGATCGTGGCAGTGGTGGCCGTCCCCGAGACGGTAAAAGTCGCATTGTCGATGCCATAGACGAAGGAGCCATTGCCCGTAGCCGAGATCGTGCCTGCGGCGGCATTTCCGTTTGCCCCCGAGTTGACGATCGACGTAATGGTGCCGCCCATGTTGCGCACACCCGAGGTCGCACCGGTGATCGTGCCGGCGTTGGTCAGCGTCCCGATGCTGCGTCCGGCGCCGTCGTTATACACGCCGTAGTCGCCCTGAATCAGCCCGCCGCTCTGGTTGTTCAACGCATCGATACGATTGGACGTATAGACACCGGCGCCCCCACTACCCATCGTGGTGGAGGTCGTAATCTGGCCGGAGTTCGACAGCGTACCCATCGACCCGAAGTTCTGCACCGCGAAACCGCCCTGCCCGTTGCTCGTTGCTGCGATCAAGCCCGAGTTGGTCAACGTACCAAGGCGCGAGGTGCTGACCACCGCGATCGTCGCAGCGGAAATCGTCCCGGAATTGTCGATCGACGTGATCGTGCTTACGTTCTGAATGGCATTGATGCCGCCCGTAATATTCCCGCTGTTCTCGATGGCGGAAATCTGGCCGAGCGCGTTGCGAATCCCGTAGGAGTTGGTGCCCGAGATCACGCCGGAGGCGTTGTTGTGAATCGTGCCGAGCGTCGCCGCGTTGGCAATACCGACATCCGTCCCCGTGATCGCACCGGAGTTCTCGATACGGTCGAGCGAGCCGATGACGTTGGTAGGGGCGAGGTAGTTGGTCGTATTGATAATGCCGACCTGCCCCTTGATCGTGCCCGTTGCGGACCCGGCAATGGTGTTGGAGATCGTGCCGATCGTCCCGCCCGCGTTGTTGATGCCGTTCGTGCCGCCGGAGATCGTCCCGGTATTTTCGATGCGATCGAGACGGGAAGGTGCAGCAGGATCCACCGGCGCCACGGTGATGCCATTGCCGCGGTCGCTCGCGCCAGTAATAGCGCCGTTGTTCGTCAGCGTCCCGACTGTACCCGACACCTGAACGGCAGCGGCGTTAAACAGCCCATTCGAAATCAAGCCATTGTTGGCGATCGAGCCCAGCGCACCGGCCACGGTCACGCCGGTTTGCGAGCCCGAGATGGTGCCGTTGTTGGTCAGCGTCGACAGGTTCGACAGCACGCTAGTTGCATTGATAGCAATACCCGCTGTGTCACCGGAAACCGCGGCCCCGGCACCCACCTGAATCTGCCCAGTCAGGTTGTCGAAACTCACGGACTTGACGCCGGTCATCGAGACGTTCAGATCGGTACCGTTCCAGTCCCATACGGGGAACCAACCCATTGCGCCGCCGGGGACAAGCGCGTACGAGTTGGTATCCGACTGCGTGACTGTCCCCACGGGTGACGGCGTTGCCTGAACCACGCCCGAGAGTACGGCCAGCGCCGCGGCGGCCGCCGCCTTGCGTGCACGGCGACGGTCCACCGAACGTGACTTGCCACTATGGCCGCAGGCGATTTCCGACGCGACCTGATACATGCCAAGACTGGCGCTCCACACCACGCGGTAGACGTGATTCATTTGATTCCCCTGATGAATGTTCTTTTAATGCGACGAATGCTGAATTCGGTACGATCCCGCGCGAAAACCCGCGATAGCAACGCAAAAACTCCGCCGTGCGGGCGAAGTCCGTTGATGAGGTGCGGGTGAAGCGGGACGGGGCGCCGACGCTAGTGCGTCATGGCGCGAGATAAGGCAACGCGTCGGTCGGGTAAGACGGGAACTGTCGGAAATGCGTCGCTTTGCCATGCAGCAAAGGAAATTTGCGCTCGCGCAAACGCGCCTGACGTCTGAAAAGCAGTACGAAGCATTCGGACAACCCCGTTTTATTGACTTGCGCTGTGGATCAGCGCTGTGTGCTTGTTATATGCGGTAACTTTTTTAATCCCGCGAATACTTTCACAAGCTTTCACGACTGTCAATCGGGAATCATCTACGGCCAATTTGCCGTTGATTTCATTGATATTTTTACGTCACACACGAACAACACATCGCCTAGAAAATTTCCCCAAATATGTAACATTCATATAACAAACGGTGAAATCACCGAGAAAACGATCGTCCTTTTTTAATGACTTCTACGCCTCGGCAAGCCAGACGACGATCAACTTACATAATCCTTACATTCGTGCCGGAATCACCCGATTGTGATAAATCGATACCGCTACTGCGCCGGTGCCCCCCTCCGGTGGATGTGCGCCCCGTCAGCGGGGTTTGCGGGCTTCCGATACACTCGGCTTCGTTGATCGCAGCGACTCCCGGATCACTCTCGAATCACTTTCGCCAAAGGAATTTACGTATGAGCACGACTATCGAATCTATCGCCGTCAACCGTAACGACGGCACGCCGTCCAAGCTTGGCGATTACGCAGGCAAGGTGCGTCTGGTGGTGAATGTCGCGTCCAAATGCGGCCTGACGCCGCAATACGAAGGACTGGAGCGTCTGTACGAAGACAAGCGCGGCGCGGGTCTCGAAGTGCTGGCCTTCCCGGCCAACAACTTCAAAGGCCAGGAACCCGGCACGGATCAGGAGATCCTCGACTTCTGCTCCACGCAATACAACGTGACGTTCCCGCTGTTCGCAAAAATCTCGGTGCTGGGTGACGACCGTCATCCGCTGTACGCCGCCCTGGTCGATGCCAAGCCGGAAGCTACGGGCGAAGGCCCGTTCCGCGAGCGCTTGAAAGGCTTTGGTGTCGAGCGGGAGAACCCCGCCGATGTGCTGTGGAACTTCGAGAAGTTTCTGGTGGGCCGCAACGGTGAAGTCGTCGCGCGCTTCTCACCGGATGTGAAGGCCGACGATCCGCGTCTGGTCGCCGCCATCGACGCCGAACTGGCGAAGTAAGTTATCGCAAAAACAGGCGCGCCGTTCCCCCCGGATCGGCGCGCCTGCCATGACCGGCCCAGCCAGCTCAGCGCTTGACCGTGTCGGTCATGAACTTGCCCGTGGGCGCTTCACCGCCCTTCTTCTGGCGCCGCGTCGTGCCATCGATGCCACCATCGACCGCCCACTCCGCGAACACCGTCGGCCCCGGCTCGAAGTCGCGCGGCTGCCACTCGGGCGTCAAGACATCCTCATCGGCGTAATACTCGATCAACGCCCCGCAGGGGTTCTTGAAGTACCAGAAATACGCGGACGAAATCGGATGACGGCCCGGGCCGAGTTGCGTCTCCCAGCCGCAGCGGTCGATGTGCATGCCGCCACCGAACACCTCGTGGATATCGCGCACCGTGAACGCCACGTGGTTCAGTCCGCGCTTACCGTTGGGCAAGGCGAGCAAGAACAGATCGTGGTGCCCGCCGTGCGGCGCACAGCGCATGAACGCGCCGCGATCGGGATAGCGGTCCGACAACTCGAAGCCCAGCATGTCTTCATAGAACTTCTGCGTCGCGGCGAGCGCATTGGTGAAGAACACCACGTGCCCGACCTCGATCGGCTGCGCCCGCTCGTACACCGGACTCGGCGTGTTCACGCGTTGCGCGGGCAGCCCCCACGGATTCGTCGGTGCGCCCTTCAGATCGAGCGCCCGCTTAGCGCTCACTTCCACACGCACGGCTAAACCGTTCGGATCGATGCAGCCCGTCGCGCCATCGCGGAAGTAGTAACCCGGCTGACCGGCCAGCTTGTCGGCAATAGCGGCGACCTCATCGGCCGTCGTCACGCCCCACGTCACCTCGCGCAACGTCGGGCCGTCTTCCATCGCAGGCGGCAGCGACGGATCGTCGTGCCGCACGGCCAGCACACGGCCGCCGTTGAGCGTTTCGAAACGCGCGCCGTTCGCATCGGCGGAAACTTCGGTGAGCCCCCAGTCGGCAAGAAAGCGGCGGCAGGTGTCGAGGTCGGTCACCCCGTAGGTAATTTGTTCGATGCCCAGAATCGTCATGGCAGTCTCGGGTGATGAATGGGAATCAAAGATCGAGCGTGAGACGGTCGCCCTTGCAACCGGACACGCAGATCATCATGACTTTGTTCTCGGCGCGCTCGCCAGCGCTCAATACCGAGTCGCGGTGATCGGGGCAGCCTTCGAGCACGCGCGTCTCGCACGCACCGCACACCCCTTCCATACAACTGTGTTCAGCGTCGATGCCCGCAGCAAGCAATGTGTCGAGCAGCGTCGCTCCCGCAGGCACCGCAATCTCCTTGCCGCTTTTCGCCAGCTTGACGACATAGCCTTCGCTCGTCGCGGGGGGCGGTGCATCGGGCGCAGCGGCGAAACGTTCGATATGCACGTTGGCAATACCCGCTTCGGCGCAGGCTGCTTCGAAAGCATCGAGCATCACGCCCGGGCCGCAGCAATACGCGTGCGTGCCTGCGGGTTGCCCCGCGAGGAAACTCGTCAGCGATGCTGGCTTGCCGCCTTGCTGATCGTCAAAGTGATAGGTGATATCGCCGCCCAGCGCGCTGATCTCGTCGATAAAAGCGGCTTGCGGCGCCGTACGCGCGCAGTAGAGCAGCTTCACGCTGCGCCCCAACGAGCGCAGGCGGCGATACATGCACAGAATCGGCGTGACACCGATACCGCCCGCCACCAGCACCGTGTGCGCTGCGCTCTCGTCGAGTTCGAAATGATTGCGCGGTGCCGAGATATCAAGCGTCATGCCCACGCGGAAATTGTCGTGAATAAAGCGCGACCCGCCGCGGCTCTTCGGATCGGCGAGGATGCCGAGCACATAACGGTTTGCCTCTCCGGGCGCGTTCACGAGCGAGTAGCTGCGCACCAGTCCGCTTGGCAGATGCAGGTCGATATGCGCGCCCGGCGTGAAGTCCGGGAACGTCGGCGCCGACGCGCCGCCAACGGCCGCAGGCACGAGTTCGATGCTCATGATGCCCGCCGCTTCGTAACGAAGCGTACGCACCATCGCACTCAGATTTGACTTGCTCATGACCCAGCTCTCTGATGTTGCTTGCAGGAGTGCCCTGCGTCTGTAATGAAAAACCACCGGCTCGGGAAAACGCCGCCGTCTGCGCCGTTCAACCCGCTTTCGACAAATCGATATCGAGACGCGCGAACGCCTCGATCTCCACGCGCAATTCGGGAAACACCAGCCCGCTCACGGCCACCAGCGTCGAGCACGGATACGCGCCACCGTTCTCTGCCACATCGGCGAAGAACTCTCGGCGTGCGCGCCCTACGTCGTCCTTGTCCGCGATGTCGGTCACGTACACGACGAGTTTGTAGATGTTCGCGAGCCTGCCGCCGCCCGCTTCGACCAACGCGCGAATCTTGCCCAAGACAACGAGCGTCTGCTCGTAAGCCGTCAACGGCTGCGCAGCGTCGCGCGTGGCCGGATGCGCCGTCATGCCCGAGAGCAGAATCTCGTTACCGAAGCGAATGCCGTTGGTCCACGTCGCCGTGCCCAAATCGGGCACAGCCTGCGCACGAATGCGCTCGGCTTGCGGTGCGGCCCCGGTGTCGGCGTGCGTGCGCGCTTGAGCGTTCGATGTCATGACGTGCGCGGCTTACGCCTTCCCCTGTTGCATACGTTCGAGCTCTGCCTTCGCCAAGTTCTTCAGATGGCGGCGCAGACGCACGATGCCCATATCGTGCTGATACAGATGCTCGTTCTGATTGGCGTCCGGCTCCATGTCTTCGAGCATCACGCGGTCTTGCTCGAGCACGGCCCAGTGGCGCGCTTCAAGGCGGTTGCGATACAGGAAGCGCCACGTGTTGCGCTGCCAGTCTTGCAACTTGCGGCAGCGCCAGTGGAATACCGCAGCGAGCGTCGGCGAAATGGGCGTGTAGCTGCCCACGATCACGAAGTTACCGCCCGGGCCGCCCGTCTTCGGATACGGAATTTCGAGGCGCATCCAATGCGTGCCGGTATCGGCCCATTCGGTCCAGTCGAAGTTCACATCGCGCTGGCCTTCTTTCTCGAACACGAAACCAATGTCCGTATCCCGAATGCGGAACGCCGCCGTGTTGTCGCCTTCGGCCATCGAGTGCGATTGCTTGTGCAGATACGTGCCGTGCATCGGGTCCATCACGTTATCGAGCACGTAACGGTAATCGCCCTTCCACTCGGTATAGCAAAGGAACGACGAGAACTCGCCGTCGGCGTCGAGCTCTGCGGGCAGCACCAGCGGCGGCGGCGTGTCGATGTTTTCCGTGGCGTTGTACAGCCAGATCGCTTCGTTGCGTTCAACGATGTGATACGCCTGCGTCGGACGCGAGCCTTCGAGCTTGCAGCCCGGGCTGCCCGGCACACGCATCACCGTGCCGTCGCAACGCACTTGCACGCCGTGGTAGCCGCAAGCGATGCGATCGCCCATCACGATGCCCTTCGAGAGCGGTGCGCCACGGTGCGGGCAATGGTCGTCGAGCGCATGCACCTTGTTGTCCTGATCGCGCCAGAACACCAGTTTCTTGCCGAGGCGGCGCAGCGAGACCGGCTCGCGGCCGACCATATGCGACGGGCAAATCGGGTACCAAAGATTCTTCAGGCCGCGCTCAAGAATGGCGTCAGCAGTGAGAACAACTTGTTGCGTAGTCATGGGGGGACCTCTCCATCGTCGGCGCGTCGCCCCGGTCCATGCCGGTTAGCGAGCGCATCGTCATGTGATGTTTTTACTCTTCAGCCATGCGGGCGATCTGCGCCTTGTAGACGTCTTCGGTCCACGTCTCGCCCTCTTGCGGGCCCGGGCCCGTGCGATTCAGGTAAGCGACGAGGCCCGCCAGATCGTGTGTGCCTGCGGCGTAGGCGCGCTCGATGGCGTCGCCCAGCAGGCTTTCGTATTGCGTCGGCACATGGCGACGCGCTTGATGCGGGTCAAGATAACGGTCCATCATTTCCCTCCGTTGCGAACCCGTTCGCGAATGCGTGCGTGCACGGGTACAAAGTCGTAAGTCGGATAGCATTCGGTGCGAAACACGCCCCACGCGGAACGCTCTAGCTCCACGTTCACCACCGGCAGCAGGTGGGGCGGCAACTCCAGCGTCACGATCTGACCGAAGCCCATCGCCACCGTCCACGACACCACCTTCACGCCCTCCGGCGGAAAGCGCTCCCACCACTCGGCAGCCTTCAGGCGCTCCTGAAACGCGTCGAGATTGTTCGACTGGTCGTGCCGCAGAAACACGGTCAGCAACATGGTCTGCGGCGCGTCCACCGGCGTAGCGTTCTCTTGCATGGCGAGCCTGCCTTACTGCACAAACTGGTTGGTGAACAGGTCGGCCGGATTCGACTTGTCGCGAATGACCTTTTCCTGTGCGTAGAAATCTTGGAGCTTCGTCACGCGTGCCGGATCGAACGCGCCCAGACGCTGCTGGCCCGGGTACACGTTGCGGGCGTAATACGTGAGGATCTTCTCGATCTCCGCTTCCTTGCCCTTATAAGCGGGCACCGCCGCGCAGTAGTCCTTCGCCGCGCCCGCCGGATCACGCATGATCTCGGCCACCGACTTAAGCGTCGCGTGCACGAACTTGCGGATCATTTCCGGCTTCTCGGCAATGGTCTTGTCCGAGGCGAGAATCGCTTGCGCCATGCCCGGGAAATACTTATCGGTCGACGTCATGGTGATCTTCACGCCCGCGTCTTCGATGTTCTGCGCCCACTCCGGCGTGCCCACCATCACTTCAGCCTTGCCCGTGGCCACTTGCTGCCACACGCCTGCCGGGCCTGCGCCCTGAATGCGGGCATCGTTGCGCGTGAGCCCTGCCGAAGCCAGCAGCCCCAGCGTCGCGTAGAAACCGGTGTCCTGATACGCCAGCACAGTGATCGTCTTGCCCTTCAGATCGGCGGGCGACTTGATGTTGGCGTCGTCGCGCACCACCAGTTGGTGCAGCGTGCGGCCGCCCAGCAGGGCCACGCCTTTGATCGGAATGCCGTTCGGGCGCAGCACGATGGGCGTGTCGCCCAGACCGCCGCCGAGATCGCCGTTGCCCGACGCGAGTTGCTTGCCGACGTCGGCGCCGCCCTGCACGGTCAGCCAACGCACCGAAAGCCCTTCGGCGGCGTAGTAGCCCTTCTTCTCGGCCAGCATGAGCGGCGCAAACGCCGGCAGATTGGCCGGGGCGGGCAGCAAATAAGTGATTTGCTGGGTCGCCGGTTGCGCCCACACCGGCGCAGCGCTCAGACCCGTGATGGCACAAAGGCCAGCCGTCAGAAAGGCGCGACGCGCCAACGATGCACGGAAAATCGACAACATATCTCTGCCTCGCTCAAGTCTTGGGTTACCGCGATGCCCCGTGCATCGCGGTGGTTGATGCCACAGCTTGTTAGCTTCTTGCCATTCAGACACGCCCCGCCCAGCCGAGCGGGTTGTCGTTCATGCCCCAGTAGAGGCTCTTCTGATTCGTGTATTCGAGCAGCCCCAGACGCCCCTTCTCACGCCCCATGCCGCTCTCCTTCCAGCCGCCGAACGGCGTCGAAATCGAGAACTGCTTGTACGTGTTGATCCAGACGGTGCCGGTTTCCAATGCACGCCCCAGACGCCAAGCGCGCTTGTAGTCGCGCGTCCAGATGCCTGCCGCCAGCCCGTAGACGCTGTCGTTGGCCTCGGCCAGCAAGTCGTCTTCGTTCTCGAACGGCAGCACGGCGAGCACCGGGCCGAAGATTTCTTCCTGCACCATGCGCGCCTGATTCGTCAGGCCCGCGATGATGGTCGGTTGATAGAAGTAGCCTTTCTCGCGACCGTCACCTACCGGACGCTCACCGCCGCACAGCAGGCGACCGCCCTCGTCCAGCCCGATGGCCACATAGCGTTCGATCGATTCGCGATGTGCCGACGTCACTAGCGGCCCCATCTGCGTGTCTTCGCGCAGCGGGTCGCCCACGCGCAACTGCTTCGCACCAGCGACCAGCCGCTCGACGAACGTATCGAAGATCTTCTTGTGCACGAACAGGCGAGACCCGGCGATGCACGACTCGCCCGATGAACTGAAGATGCCGTACAGCACCCCAGCCACGGCGTGATCGATGTCCGCGTCTTCGAACACGATGGTCGGCGACTTGCCGCCCAATTCGAGCGAGACGGGCATGAGCTTCTCCGCCGCCAGACGCGCAATGCCGCGCCCGACTTCGGTGCCGCCCGTGAACGCCACCTTCTTGACCTTCGGATGGCGCACGAGAATGTCGCCGATCACCGAGCCCTTGCCCGGCAGCACCGACAGCACGCCACGCGGCACACCGGCGGCTTCGCAGATGCGGCCGAGTTCGAGCGATGCCAACGGCGTGACTTCCGCCGGTTTAAGCACCACGGCGTTACCCGCGGCCAGCGCAGGCGCAAGCTTCTGCGCATCGGAAGCAATCGGCGAATTCCACGGCGTGATGGCAGCCACGACACCCAGCGGCTCGTGCACGCTCATCGTCAGATAGTCGCCACGCGACGGCGTGAGCGTTTCTTCCAGCGTCTCAAGACACGACGCGAAATAACGGAACGTGCCCGCAGCGCTCGCGACCAGCGCACGCGTCTCGCTGATCGGCTTGCCGTTGTCGCGGCGTTGCAGATGCGCCAGCGCCTCGGCGCGTTGCGTGATGCCATCGGCCACGCGATGCAACACGGCGGCACGTTGATGCGGCTTAAGCCCAGCCCAGTCGGCGCGACGCCACGCGGCATCGGCAGCTTCCACGGCGTCGGTCGCGTCTTGCGCGCCCGCAGCCGCGATCTCGGCGTTCACGCTCTCGTCGGCCGGATACAGGCTCTGATAGCGCTTGCCCGTGCCGGCACGCCATTCGCCGCCGACCAGAATGTCGCTCGAAAAACCTTGCAGCAAATCTTGATGACTCATGGTGCTTGTCCTGCGAGAGCTAGATCACGCAATTCGCGACGCGGTTCTTGAGCGCGCGAATCGCCGAATATGCCGTGAGCGCCGACGTCTTGGGGTTGTCCGGCAACGGCTTGCCGCACATCTCCAGCGACATCTCGCCGAACGCACCACGCGCCGCAATGTGATGCACGTTGCGCGTCACGGCCGGATCGGCAATCAGCCGCACGCGCGTGGCGTCGAGCCCCAGACCGGCAATGGCCACCGTTGCAGCCACGTTGGCGTTCTTCGGGTACAGACGCGCCGCGTCGCGGGCGCTGCCTTCGAAGATCACGGTCGCGCTGGCGAGCGTCGCCAGATCGCACACGTCTTCGGCAGGCGTGCCCTGCCAGCCCAGCGGCGGCTTGCGGCCGGTGTAGACCACCTCGTCCAACCCGCCTTCGCGAGCGGCGGAAATCGCGTCGATACCGCCAATGGCGCCCGAGAGCAGCGTGACGGTCGATTCGCCTGCTTTCGCGGCTTGCTCCAGTGCAGCGAGCAGTTCTGAATCGGAAAGCGCGCCAATGGACGCCACCGCGCAATCGATACCCGACTTGAGCAACGGCACGACGTGCGCCGACAGCGCGCTATGGCCTGCACATTCCAAGACGAAGTCCGGACGACTCGACAGTGCGTGCGCCGACGACACCACTTCGGTGCCTTCGCGCACGCTCTCGCGCACACGGGCCGCGGCATCTTCAGGGACGATCACGTGACCGATGCGCAGCGACGGATCAGTGGCGAACGCCTCGTAGACCTTGGAGCCAATGGCCCCGAAGCCGATCAGCGCCACGTCCACCGGTCGATGATTCAACTCACGCATTCGCAGGCTCCCGTACCGGCGGACCGGCAAAGTGCGACGCGAAGCTGCCGACCGACAGCATGTCGACTTCCAGCAGCACCGGGCCGTCGTGGGCCACGGCGCGCGCCACCGCACCTTCCGCCTGATCGATGGCAGTAATGCGCTCGTGCTTGAGTTGCAGGCTCGCGCAGAACGCGGCGAAGTCCGGCTGGTGCAGTTGCACGTAGTGACGGCGGCCGCCGTACTGCGCATCTTGAATATTGCGAATCACGCCGTAGCACTGGTCGTTCATCAGCAAAATGATGACCGGCGCTTTTTCCTGCACGGCGGTAGCGAGTTCACCCACGTTGACCATCAGGCCACCGTCGCCGCACAGCGCGACCGTCTTCTTCGCATTGCCCGCGAGTGCCGCGCCAATGCCCATCTGCATGCCCTGACCGATGCCGCCACCCAAGGCGTGCACGCCCGCGCGCGGCGAGAAGATCTTCAGCAGGCGGTTGCCCCACGTGCTGTTCGAGATCGTGACGTCGCGCACCCAGTTGAAGTCGCGGCCCAGCGCGCCTTGCAGCGCCGCCACGAGTTGGCGATACGGCCCAAGCCCTTCAGCCACTTGTTTGACGGCAGCGTCGCGCGCGGCGGCGAGATCGGCGTGGAATGCCGGGTCGACCGACAGACGGCCCTGCAAGCGGTCGGCAAGCGCGTTCAGCACGCGCGCGGCGTCGCCTTGCACGAACAAGTCATTGCGGTAGCCACGGTTATCGGCTTTACCGTCGGCGTCGACGCGATACAGCGGACGCGGCAGGCCGAGTTTGTATTTGAGCGTTTCGTTACCGCGCAAGCGCGAGCCAACCACGAGCACGGCGTCACAGGTCTTGTAGAACGC
Source organism: Pandoraea pneumonica (assembly GCF_902459645.1). Classification (GTDB taxonomy): domain Bacteria; phylum Pseudomonadota; class Gammaproteobacteria; order Burkholderiales; family Burkholderiaceae; genus Pandoraea; species Pandoraea pneumonica. Next base: position 163,863 of record NZ_CABPSK010000005.1, on the reverse strand, counting down.
TTCGACCGTCGGGTGAATGTTGAAGGCACCAAGCGTTGCGGCGTGGTCTTCCGGCACGATGCCGCGGCCTTGCACGCTGGTCACGACACCGAAGCCCATGTCGACGAGGCGCTTCACAGCGGCTTCTGCCCCGCGCGCACCGCCGCCCAACCACAGCAGCGGACGATGCGCTGCGGCCAGCTTGTCGGCCAGTTCCGCCACGCGTTGCTCGTCATGCGACGGCACGCTCACGTGCGGCGCCGCCAGATCGGCTGGCCATTCGATTTCAGCCGCTTGAATATCGATGGGAATTTCAACGCTGACCGGGCCCGTCGGCGCGGTCAGTGCAGCACGCACCGCTTCGCGCACGGTCGAGAGGGCCGTGTCGACGCAACGCACACGATACGCGGCCTTCGAGATCGACTTCAGCATGCTCAACTGATCGGGCGCTTCGTGGATGTACGCGAGGTCGCGGTCGAGGAATTCGGTTTCGATCTGGCCGGTGATGTGCAGCACGGGGGTTCCAGCGGTCAACGCTTCGACCATCGCGCCAGCCGCATTACCGGCTGCCGTGCCAGTGCTCGTGAACGCTACGCCGAGGCCGCCCGAGACGCGCGACAGGCCATCGGCCATGTTCAATGCACCGGCTTCGCCGCGTGCGCCGACGTAACGGATGTTTTCGCGGCGCGCGATGGCGTCGAGAATCGGCATGTTGTGAATCGAGATCACGCCGAACGCGGTTTTCACGCCGCATTGTTCGAGAAACGCCGCGATGACTTCGCCGACGGTGGTTTTGTTAGACATGTCTTGCCAAGCCTCCGGAAACATCGATGTGGCTGCCCGTCGTATAAGACGATTGCGGGCTCGCCAGGAAAAAGATCGCCGCGGCCGCCTCTTCAGGCTTGCCCAGACGCTGCAACTGGATTTGCTTCTTGCGGGCCAGCTCGCCGGTCCACTCCTGCCACGTCTTGCCCTCGCCTTGCGCGGCAAAACGGCGGCGCCATTGGCCCGACTCCACAAGCCCGATCAGGATCGAATTCACGCGCACACCGTCGGGTGCGAATTCGCCTGCCATCGAGCGCACCAGATTCTGGATACCGGCACGCGCCGAGGACGTGGCCACCATATGGGGCTCGGGCTGAAGGGCGAGCAGCGAATTCACGCAGACGATGGCGGCGTCGCCCGTCTCACGCGCGGCGTCGCGCAGCATCGGCAGGCAGGCGCGCGTCGTGCGAATGACGCTGAAATACTTCAACTCCAGTTCTTCACGCCATGCGTCGTCCGTCGTGTCGGCGAACGTCGACACCCGGCCTTGTCCCGCGTTGTTGATCAGCATGTCCAGACGGCCGAACTCACGGGCGACACGCTCGGTGAGCGCCGTGACGTCTGCCTCATCGAGCACGTTGCATTGCGCTGCGATCAGCCGCGCGTCGGGATGGCGTTCGCGCAAATGCGCTTCGGCTTGTGCCAGACGCTCGGTGTTGCGCCCGCAAATCGCGACGGCGGCACCGGCTTCGAGCAAGCGCTCGGCCGTGGCGAGCCCGATGCCGGATGAGCCGCCCGTGACCAGCGCCGCACGTGCGGAAAGGTCGATCTTGATCATTTCAATCCCAGTGACTTCATGTAGGGGGTGGTGCGGCCGTCGCTGCCCGGCCGGTAATTCAGCCGATGCGAGAGCGCATCGGCGGCTTCGCGCACTTGCCCGATCAGGCCCGCATCGAGCATCGACGCATCGATGTTGGCGCGCGGAATCGTGACCGTGATGGCGGCGCAAATGTGACCGGCGTCGTTACGCACCGGTGCGCTCACCACGCTGATGCCGCGCTCGAACGACGAGGCCGACACGGCGTAGCCACGCTCGGCGTCTTCGCGCACGCGCTCGAACAATTCGGCAAGCGTCTCGGGCGTTTGCGGGGTGAACTTCTCCAGCGCCTTTTCCGGATAAAGCGCCTTCAATTCAGCCAGCGTCAAATCGCCCATCAACACATGACCGTGCACCGTCGCGTGCGCAGGCAAACGCGTGCCCACGTTCACCTTGATCGAATTGAAGACGCCCGCCACGCTCTGCGCCTTGGCAACGAACACGATGTCGCGCCCGTCGCGAATCACGATGTGCGAGGTCAGTTGGGTCGCGTCGCGCAGGCGCTCGATGATCGGAATGCCCAGATCGGTGAGTTCCAGCGAGCTCAGGTATTCAAAGCCGAGACGCAGCACCGCGACACCCAGGCGGAAGTTCTTTTCGCTGCCTGCGCGCTCCAGAAACCCCATGGCTTCGAGCGTCTGCAACAGACGAAACACGGTAGTGCGGGGAATACCCAAACGCTGCGACAACTCCGGTGCGCTGAACACCGACTCTCGCGGCGAGAACTGCGTGAGGATGCGCAAGCCGCGCTCAAGGCCCGGGACGAGATAGCGCGACTCGGTCGGCCCGGCTTCGGTGTCTTGTTCGCTCACGTCATCGGCCGCATTGAGCCCATCAAGCGCATCGAGCGCCTCTTCGTCGGGAAGCGCGGCAGCCGCGCGTTTCGGGGTAGCCGGTGCCATCTCAACACTCCCCTGCGGCCACACGTTCGAGCCACGCGGCGAGGGCGGCATTCAGAACGTCGGGCGTTTCGATATACGACGCGTGTCCTGCGCCGTCGATAATTTGCAGCGGCACGCCAGCCACGTCCGCAATGGTCTGGCAGGCGGCAGGCGTCGTAATGGCGTCCTGCGCACCGACGGCCACGGCCACCGGGCCAGCGTTGGCGGCCACGTACTGCGCCAACTCGCTCGCCACATCGCCGTTCGAGAGCAGATGGGTCGCTTGGGCGTAGCCAACCGGCAGCACGCGGCTCATGTTCCATTTCACCCATGCGCGCGGCAGATCGGCGGCGTTCGGTGCGACGAGGTTGTCGCTGCGTTCGCGCGCCATCCCCACCGGGCCGAGCTTATCGAGCATTGCCAAACGGCTATCGCGCTTGGACACGCGTACTGCCGGGTCGGCCTTGCCGTAACCGTTGGCAGGCGAGCAGAGGAAGAGGCCACGCACGCGTTGCGGTGCGCGGCTGGCGAACTTCGTCGCCATGATCGCGCCCAGCGAGTGCCCCACGAGCGCGACGCGATCCAGACCGAGGGCATCGAGCCACGCTTCGAGCGCGTCGGCATACGCATCGGGTCGCGGTTCGGCGTCGCTCACGTTGGACGTTTCGCCGTAACCCGGCGCATCCCATGCATACAGCGCGACATCGAGACCCGCCGCTTCAAACTGCGCGAGCCACGAGGCTGCGCCCGAGCCGATGCCGTGCAACATCACCACCGGCAGACGGTCATCGCCAGCCGTGGCCGTGGCGCGATAGCCCACCGTGCCGGCGCGCGTGGCAATCGTGCGATACGCAAACGCGTTCAAGCGCTCGCAAAGCGGGCCGACAACGCCATCGATGGCGTCGGTAGCATCGGGCAGACTGGACTTGAGCGCTTCGGCGGACATGGCTTCGGGTAACGTCTTGTGCAATGACTCGGAAAAATTCTTGCCGGTGGAGCGCTCGCGCTTGGCGCGCACCGCACCGGACTTTCGGGAAGAACCAGCGTCCCGTCGCTTACTTCTGCTCGCGCTTGATCTTGGCGAGCGGCGAATCGGGCGGATACGTCGGCGTGACGGGCTTTTGCGAGCCGAGCATCACGCACATCAGCGCGTCTTCATCGCCGATGTTGATTTCCGTGCGATACACGCCGGGCGGCACCGAGATCAGATCGCGCTCACCGAGAATGGCTTCCCACGTCTCGCCGTCGCGCTCGCAAACCACTTTCATCTTGCCGCGCATGACGAAGAAGATTTCTTCCACGTCCATGTGAATGTGGCTCGGGCCGATGTTGCCGGCCGGAATCACCATGGTCGAGAACGTGAAGTGACCGGCGGGCACGGTGTTGCTGTCCTTCGCGACACCGGTGCCGCCCGTGCCGACGTAGCGCATCTGCGCACGGCGATACTTCGGGTCGTAGTCGGCTTGGAACTTGAGGGCGTCCCAGTCGTATTTACGCGTCGAAAAACGCGCCACACGCGAGTCCAGCCACTCGCTGAACGGTTGGCCTTCGGCCTGCGTCCAGCTCTCGACGGCCTGAGGCGTCGCGGTGTTTTTAGCTTCGGCTTGCGCCATGTTGTAACTCCTTGAAGGCGTTGCGAATGAGGGGTGACTGCGTCATGCCGGGTCAGGGCATCACGAAGCCGCCGTTGACCGGCAGAACCTGACCGGTCACGAAACGGGAAGCATCGGAGAGCAGGAACAGCACCGGCCCCACGACGTCGTCGGGCACCTGGGCGCGCGGCAACGCGCGACCCTCCAGATAGTGACGATGACGCTCGGCCGGCACGTAGGCCGTGGCTTCGACTTCCACCAGCCCCGGCGCAATGGCGTTCACGGTGATGCCGTCCGGGCCGAGTTCGCGCGCGAGCGAGCGCGTCATCGCCATGACCGCACCCTTGCTGGCGGCGTACGCGAGCAGTCGCGGCGCGCCCCAGAGGGCGGTATCGGAAGCGATGTTCACGACGCGCCCTTGGCCCGACGCGCGCAAGTACGGCAGCGCTGCCATCGTCATCAGCCACGTGCCGCGCACGTTGACGTTCATCACGGCGTCCCACGTGTCGATACTCAACTCGGTGGCGAGCTTGCCGCCCGAGTTAGTGATCGCCCCGTTGTTGACCAGCCCGTCGATGCCGCCCATTTGCTCGGCGGCGGCCTTGGCTGCTGCATCGATCGAGGCAGGATCGGACAGATCGACACGCACGAACGTCACCGCATGGCCTGCATCGCGCAACGACGCGGCGAGTGCTTGGCCCGCATCTGCGGCAATGTCGGCAATCGTCACTTGCGCGCCGCGTGCGACGGCCGCACGCACGAAGCCTTCGCCAAGGCCACGGGCGCCACCGGTCACGAGCAGCTTCTTGCCGTCGAGCGGTGCGAGCGTCGCGGTGTCGAGCGGGAGGATGGGCAGTTCCGTCACGATGGGTTCCTTATCGGCTATCGACACGTCAGGCGATATTCATCGCGGCACGCGGCACGTAGTGCAGTGCGCGGCGCTCGAGCCAAACCACCGCCGCATACGCGGCAATACCGATGACGGTCAGCCCGGCGATGGCGACGAACACCATCGCGGTGTTGCCCTGCCCTTCGCCATAGACCAGCAGATAGCCCAGCCCGCGGTCGCCGCCAACGAGCTCACCGACGGTCACCCCGATCACGGCGAGCGTCGAGGCGATGCGCAGCCCGGCAAAGAGGGCTTGCATGGCCGACGGAAATTCGACGAAGCGGAAAATCTGCCAACGGCGGCCGCACAGCGCACGCACGAGGTTGACCATATCCGGGTCGACCGAGCGCACTGCGCCCAGCACGTTGATCATCACGGGGAAGAAAACGATGAGCACCGCCACGAGAATCTTCGGGTAGATGGTGTAGCCCATCCACATCACGAACAGCGGCGCGAATGCCACCTTCGGTGCAATTTGCAGCGCAAGGATGTACGGCGAGAGCATCGCTTCGGTGGACGGCGACAAGCCGAGGATCACGCCGATCATTACGCCCAGTGCGGAGCCGATGACGAAACCGGCAATCACTTCGAGGGCCGTCACGCCGATATGCAGCCACAGGTTTTCAACCTGAAACATGCGAACGCCTTCGACGATGGTCGACGACAACTTCGGCAGCACGAACTCGGGCACGCCGAACGCCGTCGGGCCCCATTGCCAGACAGCCGCGAAGAGCAGCAGCAACACGAAGCTGCCTGCGGTCAGTTGCGCTTTGGTGAGGGTTTTCATAGCGGGAATTCCAGTGTCTTGTGCGAGAGATGACCAGTGCGCATCAACCGAGGTGATCGTCGCGGCCGACTTTGAGCAGTTCCATCAGATGCGCGACGTATTCGTTCATGCCCGCTTGCTTGCGGCGCTCGATCGGGTTGTCGCGATGCGGCAGATCGACGGTGATCTCTTCGATGATCGTGCCCGGGCGCTCGCTCATCACGAACACGCGGTCGGAGAGCGCAATGGCTTCGGCCAGATCGTGGGTGATCATCAGCGCGGTCTTGCCCTCGGCGGCGAGCATCTGCGCGAGGTCTTGTTGCAGCACCATCTTGGTTTGCGCATCGAGCGCCGAGAACGGCTCGTCCATGAGCAGCACGTCGGGCTCGACGGCGAGCGTGCGGGCGAGCGCCGCGCGTTGGCGCATACCGCCCGAGAGTTGGTGCGGGTAGTGATTCTCGAAGCCCTTCAGATGGCAGCGCGCGAGCAGCTTCTGTGCGACTTCGGCGCGCTCTGCCTTGCTACGGCCGCGAATCTGCATGCCGAGTTCGACGTTCTTCTGAATGGAGCGCCACGGCATGAGCAAGTCTTTTTGCAGCATGAAGGCGACTTGTTGCGACGGGCCGCGCACCGGCTTGCCCGCGAGCGTGACGTGCCCTTCGCTCGGGGCGTACAGACCGGCGCCCATGTTGAGCAGCGTGCTCTTGCCGCAGCCGCTCGGCCCGATCAGCGAGACGAATTCACCGGTCTTGATACCGATGGAGACGTTCGAGACCGCCGTCATCTCGCCCTTGCCCTGGCGATTTTTGAATCGACGCGTCACGCCACGATATTCGATGGCAAACGGCAGCGGTGCCGCTACCGGCGTGTGACGTGCGTCGGCATACGCCTCGGCAACGTTCGCGTCCTGCAATTGAATCGACCTGAGCATGGGAAACCACCGTGTTTCTGGATGTTCAACTTGCCTTGGGCAGCGTGCCGCGTCGTTCGCTTGCATCGCCTGCCGACCTGTCTTTCGCCTTGCGGCTTACGTTTCATATGTGAAACGTTGATTTACTTATGGATCAATTATAGGGAGTGACGGCCGGAGTCAAAATTGTTTTTTGACTAGGGGAAACCCGGATTTGGGGATGTTGCGGCGGGAGAAACGCACCTGGCGCGCGGAAAAAGGCGCAAAAAAACGCCGACCAGCGAATGCCGGTCGGCGCGAAGTTAGCCCACTCATTGAGCCCACTGAGTGAGTTCACAGGGTGACCTTTGGGTCGTTGTTTTGCGTGATCGTCAGAACGCGTGATGCACGCCCGACATGATCACGACCTGATTGGCCGTCGACGACGCACCGATGGTGTTGATCGCGGTGACCGCACCGTTGCCGCTCGCGTGCTGATACACGCCGCTCACATACACCTGCGTGCGCTTCGAGAGCGCGTAGACGTCGCCAAGGCTCACCTGCGTCCAACGCTTGCCGGACATGTTCGTCGTGGCGGCACCGAAGGTGATCGTGTTCGCGATGCTCGAGGCGTAGTTCACGCCGCCATCGAACGACTGGTAGGTGTCGCTGTAGCCCGGCGATGCCAGTTTCACGCGGGTGTACAACGCGTGCAGCAACCACGGGCCGAAGCCATACGACACACCCGCGCCCATGTTCTCGATGTTCGACGCCGAATAGGTCGCGACAGGTTGATTCTGGAAGGTCGCGCCGCCGAGCACGGCGACGTTCGGCGTACGGTTGTTCTCGTTCGAGTAGGCCACCGACGCCTTGAAACCTGCGTTGGTGTAGTTCGCCGCCACGCTCCACTTCTTGCCGGTTGCGAAGTTCGTGGTGTTGCCCAGCGAGATCATGCCCGCCGCCTTGAAACCGGCGAAGTCGGGCGTGACGTACTTCACCGAGTTGTCGAGCTGCACGACCGAGGTGTTGGCCAGTTCGTCGAGGTTGCCCGGGTGGAACATGTACCAGTTCATGCCCAGATAGGCGGTGCTGAACGGGCCGAGCCATTCGAAGCTGAACGGGGCCATGTGGCCGATGGTGAGCGTGCCGAGCGTGTCGGATTGCAAGCCAACCCACGACTGGCGATTGAACATCGCGCCCGCTTTCAGCGTGTTGCCCGTCAGCGTGGAGAAGCCGTTCTCCAGCAGGAAGATCGCGCGATTGCCGCCACCCAGATCTTCAACGCCGCGAAAACCCCAGCGATCCGGCTGCGTGCCGCCTTGTTGCGCCATCCAGTTGCTGGTGCCGCCTTGGTTGTTCACGTAGGCCACACCGGCGTCCATGCTGCCGTAGATCGTGATGTTGCTTTGCGCGTGTGCCGCCATCGGCACGCCTGCGGCGAGCAACATGGCTGCCGCAATTTTTGTCATCCCCGAGATCCGCCCCGTCGGAAACCGCTTCATCTGTGTACTCCTGTCGTTCGATGATTCGATGATTCGAAAACGGTGATGACGTCGGGTACGGCGCACGGCAACCCCAGCCGGTCACACCCCTCGTGCGACCGCATTTCGACGTTCCACCTATGAAACGTTGGATTACTTATGAAACCAACAATGCGGAGCTTAGGCCAGGTGACGCGCGAGTCTCGCAGCGGAGATGCACGAATTGATGACGAGAATTTGGTGTGATAACACGCGCGCAATCGGCGTTGAAGTTCCACGATTTCAAGTGCGACGCAGGTGCCGCTCGTCCCGTCTGCGTTGCCGGAAGTCCCGTCGTTAAACCGTTCTTGCGAATCGGCCTGCGTCGGGATTTACCCGAGGGTGGCTTGCGATTGATCGAATCAAAAACAATAATATTTGAACATCATGTTCATATTTGAACGTTTTATTTTTTCGAAATCGTCGTAACCTTCATCAAAAGGGTGTCTCCATGCAAGGTCCGCAAGCTCCTCTCATCGGCATCAACGGTGCCGGCATCGGTGGTCTGGCTGCCGCCATCGCGCTCGTGCGTGCTGGCTTTCGTGTGCGTGTCTACGAGCAAGCGGCGCAGTTCGCGCGTGTCGGTGCCGATATCAACCTGACGCCCAATGCGGTGCGCGCACTCGACGGCCTTGGCGTTGGCGACGCGTTGCGCGAGAGCGCTGCGCAACCGAGCCACCGCATCAGCCGCACGTGGGATAGCGGCGAAGAAACCTCGCGCCTGGAAATGGCGCAGACGGCACAGACCAAGTACGGCGCGCCGCAACTCACGATGCATCGCGCCGATTTGCTTCAGGCATTGGAGCAAGCCGTGCCCGCGGAATACATCGCGCTCGGCAAGAAACTGGTTTCCTTTGAAGCGCCGGGCGTTGGGGAGTCTGGCCGCATTCGTCTGACGTTCGCCGACGGCTCGCACGACGACGTGGATGTGCTCATCGGTGCCGACGGCATTCATTCGGTGGTGCGCACAGGCTTGTTCGGGCCGGAATCGCCGGAGTTCACCGGGGTGGTCGCTTACCGTGCGGTCGTGCCTGCGGAGCAGCTCGGCGGTGTGCCGAATCTGGGCGCGTTCACCAAGTGGTGGGGGCCTGTCGCGTCGAGTCAGATCGTCACGTTCCCGCTCAATCTCGGCCGCGACATTTTTGTGTTCGCCACCACGGCGCAGGACAGTTGGACCTTGGAGTCGTGGACGGCACCGGGCGACGTGCTGGAGTTGCGCGCGATGTACGCCGACTATCATCCCGAAGCCCGTGCGCTGCTCGATGCGTGCGACAGCGTGTTGAAGTCGGCGTTGTACGTGCGCGACCCGCTGCCGCAGTGGTCGCGTGGCCGCGTCTCGCTGCTGGGCGACGCATGCCATCCGATGATGCCGTTTATGGCGCAGGGGGCGGGTATGGCCATTGAAGACGCTGTGGTAATGTCTCGCCACCTCGCCGAGGTCGGCCCGAATGCCGATGCCGACGCACTGGCTGGCGCGCTGGCTCGCTACGAAGCCGCGCGTCGCGAGCGCACCGCGCGCGTGCAAATCGGCTCGCGCGGCAATCAGTGGCTCAAGGAAGGCGGCAACGCCGATTGGGTCTACGAATACGACGCTTGGCAGGTGCCGGTTGCCGCGTGAGTTTGCGCACAGCGATTCGCTGACCATGACGCCAGATTCCGGCCATCGATATTCGGCCTCTTTCGACACAACGAGACGTCCATAGCACCGCATGACGAACGCTTCGCCCGACACCGTACGCGGTGACCGCGCTTCCGGCGCGGATAACTCTGTCCTTGGTGACGATCGCGACTCGGCGCAAGCCGGGCTCGTGACGCCGGTCATCCGGGCGCTCAAGCTCCTGCGTTTTGTGGCGGACGGTGGCTCAACGGCCAATATGAGTGAGGTCGGGCGACGTATCGGCGTCAATCGCATCACCGTCATGCGCCTGCTTGCCACGCTCGAACACGAAGGCGTGCTCGAACCGCTGCCGCATGGCGGCCATCGGCTCGGTCTTGGTTTTCTGACGCTCTCCGCTGCGGCGCTCGCGGGCGAAGATCATCTCGCCACGGCGCGGCGCGTGCTCACGCGTGTCACGAGTGAGACCGGGCTGTCGAGCTATCTGACGGTACTCGACGGCACGCAGGTGCGTTATCTGCTGTGTGAAACCCCTGCCCTGCCGTTGGTCAGCAATATCCGGGCGGGCAGCCGTGTCACGGCCCATCTGACGGCCCCGGGGCGATCGCTGTTGGCGCACCTGAGTCCTGAGCGCCGCCGCGCGTTGCTCGGCCCCGAGCCATTAGCAGCGGCAACGGCGCAGAGTGCGCGCACGTATGCGGCGCTGGACGCACAGTTGGCCCGCGACCGGGAAACCGGTTGCGCGTGGAGTCAGGACGGGTTCGAAGCGGGAATCGATGCGTGTGCAGCAGCGGTGCTCGATGCACAAGGGCGTCCGCTGGCGGCATTGAGCGTCGCCGGGCCGCGCTCGCTGGTGGGCACCGATGCGCTTAGCCGGGAGCGCACGGCGGCGGTCGTCAAATCGGGCGCTGCCGATCTCACCGTATTACTGGCAGACGCGCCAGCTTTCCTCGCAGCTGCGGAAAGGGCCTGAAATCAAAGGCGGAATTCCGGCATGCATACGGTGCCGCCGGAATCGCATGAATCCATGGCATCCGCGCGGTCGAATCATGTTCCTGCGCTTCCGGGGCCGCCCCCTTTCACTGCCTCACATCTCGTTTGACGAAGTATTTCGGCGTGCCATACGATGTGGCATCGCCGATGCCGTAATTTTCGGTAATTTGAAGCAACGCCCCGTTGCCGCTCGCCCGTCAATGGGGCGCTGCTACGATAGCGCTTACTGAGAAGCGGCTTGCCAGCGCGAGCGTATCGAATACCTCCGCCGCCCAACGCGGCGAAAAACGCCCTCATTGCAGCGGATCGAACATGAAGAACAATCCATGGTGGGTGCGAACGGCGTTGGCCGGTGTGGTCTGTGGCGCATCAGCATTCGCCAATGTTGCGCACGCACAGGAAGCCACCGTCTACGCGGGCGCCATGAACGCGCGTAACGACGACAACGCGCACACCTACTCGTGGGGCATGGACTACCGGCAGGGGCTTGGCGAGCATTTCGCAGCGAGCTTCACGTGGCTCAACGAAGGCCATGTGCCCGACCATCACCGCGATGGTTTTGCCGTGCAGGTGTGGGCACGTCAGGCGTTTTTCGATCGCCGCTTCGACGTTGCCGTGGGTGTCGGCCCGTATCGCTACTACGACACGGTGGCTGGCAGCCGCGGCAAGCGCTACGAAGACGACCACGGCTGGGGCGCCATGTTCTCGGCCACCGCCACGTATTACTTCGCCAGCCGCTGGTATGTGCAAGCGCGTGCCAATTACGTGCAATCGCCGTCGAGCATCAACACCGTGCAATACCTGCTGGGTGTCGGTTATCAATTGGATAAGCCGTCGACGCCGGGTCCCGTGCTCGGCAACATGGATCCGCCGGTGCCGACCGGCGACGTGTTGTCCGTCATGGCGGGGCTGTCCATCGTGAACAGCCTCGACTCGCAGAACGCTGCGGCAGAAGGCATCGAATATCGCCACGGCTTCGGCCGATGGTTCGACGGCACGGTGTCGTTGATCAACGAAGGCCATAGCGATATCGGCAACCGTCAGGGCGTTGCGGCACAGGCGTGGGTCAAGAACGATTTCTTCAGCGACCGCTTCAGCCTCGGCCTCGGCTTTGGCCCGTACGTGACGTGGAACAAGTACAAGCAGAACCGATCAGCCGGCGGCGCGCAAAACGTCGTGGCGGGTCTGCTCACGATGAGCATGGCGTACCGCTTTGCCGATCATTGGGTCGGACGCATCTCTTGGAACCGCGTCGTGACCGGTTACGACCGCGACAGCGATATCTTCCTCGCGGGCGTCGGCTACAAGTTCTGATCGCTGCGACATCCTGTCGCACTCCTGTTAATTAACATCTTCATTAGAGTCGGTATTCCACTTGTGCGATAACGTCGTCCGCCTTGAAACCCTTGCTACATGCGGGTTTCGAGGTGGCACGATATCTGCAATGCATTGTTGCGTCCAGTGCGGTTACTCCTGCGGCGTGGTCGTCCTACCTTAGAGGCGTAGGCGGTGCCGGACACTTAAGTGAGCCGGCCGACCACCCAAGAAGAAATGACAGGAGAAACATCATGACCCGCACTCTTTCGCATCTTTTGATCGCTGCGACCCTGACTGTGGCGGCTGCACCGGCCGCGTTTGCCGGCACTGGCGGCAACGGCTATCCGAACGAAAACTTGTTCTGGCAATCGAGCGTATATAGCGAAAAGCTGGCGGTGCCGAGCGCGCAAGTTCGTCAGGAACTGATCGAAGCGCAAGCGCAGGGCAAGCTCACGCAGACCGATAGCCAGTATCCGCAACTGGCGACGTACGGACACCCGGTAGGTGCCCGTGTGCAAGGTTCGACCGAATTGATTAACTCGACTTACGCTGGAAGTTAAAAGGCCACGGCGGCCAGGACGATCGACTTCGGATCCTGTCCCGTAGCCCACCGCTCCCGGTGCCTCACACCCCGCGCGTTTTGCGTGGGGTGTTTCTTTTTATGCGCCCGGAAAATTCAGGTGGCGAAATCGGCGAGGTGGCGTTCGCCCAACGGCGTGACGCGCAGGGCGCGCGGTTCACGCGTGGGTTCGAGCCATTTGGCGTGAAGACAGGTGTTGAGCAATGCGGCCCCAAGGGCGCCGCCAAGGTGCGGTTTGCGCTCGCTCCAGTCGGGGCAAGTGCAGGCAAAACGACGGCGGCGGGCGCGCGCGGCAGTGAGGTCGACGCCGAGTGAGGTAAGGCCGTCGACACCGGCGTCGGTCAGTGCAACGTCACTACCGTCGATGCGTATCCAACGGTGATCGCGCATTCGTGCGAAGAGGTCGACGGCGATCTCTCCTGCCAAATGGTCATAGCAAGTGCGCGCGTGACGCAGCGGAACCGGCGTGCTGCGACTGACGGGAACAGGGCGGGGACGCAGTTCGCGCGTCGCCAACACCGCACTGGCAAGGGCTTCGATGGCGGCCGCCGTTTCCGGGGTGGCGATACGGAAATAGCGATGGCGTCCACGAGCTTCTTGCAAAAGCACGCCACCGTCGACGAGGCGAGCGAGATGGCCGCTGGCGCTGGAAGGCGAAAGCCCGGCGACAAGCGCCAGTTCGCCCGCTGGGCGCGCGGAGCCATCCATCAACGCCCAAAGCATGGTCATGCGCCCGGAATCGGCCAGAAGCGAAGCGAGTGAACTGACGCCGGGGGCGTAGTCAACGTTAGTTCTCATGCCGTGAAGCCCAAAAAAGGATTGCTTCGAGTATGCCACCCCCGGATCTCACCATACTTCATTGCAAATTGAACAGTGCAATCGCGCAGTGCAGACCCAATATTCGCTATGAACGCCGGAAATTCAACCGATGAATTTGGCCGGAATAGTGTCCGCAAGCCAAACGTGGTCATTACCTCGGTAAAACGCCACTCCTGCCTCATGTGCGCTCGCAGCATTCACGACCAAAAGTACTGGATTGGGTGCCTTTCGGCGTCCAACTTCGTTAGCCGTATCGACGTCGACCGAGAGGTGCACGTACTGCCGACCCATCGGTCGCAATGCATCACCTTTAATTAGCATGGCCGCAGATGGGGACGTCCCGTGATACAAAAATTCAGGAGGATCAGCTCGTTCCCTCGATAACATCTTAGGCACCGAGTGTCCATAAAGTGCGCGAATCTTCTTTTCTCGCACCTCATGCCGCTTTTTCTCCGAACGAGAAATCATCTCAGCAATGTCAGACTCGTCAATCGAAGACCACTCCACTTTCACGGTACGGAGTGCCGCCAATAGTTCATCAACGGGGACCCACCCCGCATCGTCAAGCTCTAGCTCATAGACCCAAGGCTCATGCCGCAAAATCCGTGTCACAACTTTACTTAGCACGGTGAAATCCAACGCCTTAATCATCGTAGTCTTTCGCTTCTTCTTTCGCAGCAGCTAACCAACCTAGAAATGACGGGTAGCTTTCCCGTACCTCCCAACCTGGACCGGCGAAGTCATGAATAATCTGTACCGCCCCCGGGGCCTTTACATCCCAGCAAGCTACATCATCTGTATCCAAGCGACGAGCAAACGGCACAAGGTCATGAACAGGATATCGCGACTTTAGTCCGTTATGCCTCATGCGAAGCCGCTCTCCGTTCAGAATTTGCCATGGGCCGATGTCGTACAATCCCTCGTCTATGGCTTGAAGGAAATCCTCCGGGTATGAAAACCAGGACGGCAATTCCTCAGGCGTTAGCAACTCAATCTTCTTCAAAACTCACTTCCTTCTAAAGATGATCGGTATAGAAATAATTTTTTAAATTATATCTTCCTAATTCTGATTCTTTTCTTCACAGCATCACCGTAGGTAACCGGAACCGCTCTCTTCCTACCAATGAAGCGATCAATATAAAGCCAATAATTTGGTAATGGATCAGCGCATTTAAAGACACTCGGTTGAATATTTACCCCAACTCTCTGCGCGGAAAGTACTCGCGCATTATCAAGCGTTGCAAGTAATCCATCGGGCATTCGAACCACGTCGACTAGACGCTGCGACTCAACCAAAAATCCATTTGCACGCATGCTACCAACAAGTCTAGGGATCGTCGCGCCCTGCTGTTTTACCGTAGTCTGAGTGAAGCGAATGGTGTTTGGGTTCAATTCAACCAACCCTAATTCCCCGGGGAGACGTCGCCTCTACAAGGGGGAATGCGATGCCTGATCACGACGAACAATTGCGCAATTCGCCCGCCACGCCAGCCGACCAGTCGCACGACGAATTGCGCTCAAGCACCACCGCGTGGCTCCGCCGCGCGATGGACGGAATCAAGGAAATGTACGAGAACGAGGCCGCGCGTCAAGAGGTGGCGCGGAGGATTTTTTGACGGCCGCGCTTCACGCCGGCACTGACTGTGAAGGGCGCAATCGGATGGCTGCGGCGCAACTGGACACCACATCAGTGGCAATTGCGTTGAAGAACGTCCTGAACAAATGTGCCCGGCTTTGAAGTTTCCCAGGCAGCTCGTCGAATCCACGATCTGTCTCCACTCAATACGTCACCGCATCGATGCGCAAGCCCTGCGGCATAGACCCTCACGGAGGCCGCAAGGCGCTCCTCTGCTGTCACCGGGTTGCCATAGTGCATCCGATCCGCTGCAGTAAATCTCTCCATAATCAGGGGCCTCAGCATAAACGCTGCGAGCAGTTGTCCACGATCATGTTCAAGGTAAGAGACATCGAGCGCCTCTCGGTCGGCCACAAAGCGCAAAGCGAAGCTTTCGCCTACCAAAAGGGCTTCCAGGGCGTCTACCTCAACGGCTCGCAACTCATACTCATCCAGTACTTGCCGAAGTTCTGACATCAGCATGGATGTTAAATTCTCCGCAGTCGTAGCTCCCATTAACGCCCCATCTGCTTGCCAAGAGGGTCATTTCCGACCCCATTTTGACGAAGGTAAAAATACTCTTTTCCGAAACCCCACAGCTCAAGTTTTCCGGGGTAGGGTCAATCGATAAAACGTTCGAAACATCATGGTTCAAATGGTATTCGGAGACCGCCAACAGCCTTAGTGCGGATGCGACCATGTTCGAGGCACTGCCCGTTCGATCCTTTTCTGGCGATGAGGCGTTCTCCCTGAGTTGCGCGAGCCCCTTCAATCTCACATCCCGAATAATCGCGATTTTATTCTCTAAATTTGGCATTTTTCATCGTTTGCGAATGACCTCGTGAAGCCGTCGCGACATTTCACTTCGCGATGAAGCGTATTCTTACGCATCAGCACAAGATATCGGCAATTCAATACCATTCATGAGATCAGGTATGCCCTTATCCCTCGAATCGAGACAGTCGGCACCAACGCTGCCAGCCAACGCCCTGGCTGCCGTCACCCACCCCGATCCCTATCCGTATTACCGCGCACTGGCCGAACAGCGGCCGTTCGATTTCGACGCCTCGCTGGGTATGTGGGTCGCCGCAGGGCCGGGGGCGCTTACCGAGGTGCTTAACCATCCCGCCTTAGGTGTGCGCCCGGCAGGTGCACGTGTTCCCGCTGCGCTCGCCTCCGGTGCGGCGGGCGCGTGGTTCGGGCAATTGGTTCGCATGAACGACGGTGCGGGACATTCCACGCTCAAACCCTGGCTTGCGTCGCAACTCGCGACACTGAGCGTCGATAGGTCTGCGCTCGCGCATGCCAGCGCCGCCGCACTGTCCGACGCACGGCGAATCGCCGAAACGCTCGATGACTACGTATTCCGTCAGCCGGTCTACGCACTCGCGGCGTGGCTCGGGGTTCCAGAATCGGAATGGCACGACGTATTCGCGAACACCCATGCGCTCGTTGCTGCGATGGCAGAATCCGCACGACCTGCGCCCAATACCGATGTCATTGCCCTAGGCCATGACGCGGCGACAACCCTAACCGACCTCGCCCATCATTGGCTCGCACGCGATAACGCTTCCGACACATGGCTGCGACGCGTCGGCAACCTCGCCGCGCATGACGGCACCCTCGCCCCACACGCCCTGACCGCCAATATCGCGGGCCTGTTCACGCAAACCCACGACGCCTGTGCCGGGCTCGTCGCCAATGCACTTCGTCGGCTCGCACGTGCCGACGCCTCGACAGCGATGGCCCCTGCGCCGCAAACGCCACCAGCACCGGCGCATCTCTCGACCGCCATCGCCGCCGTGAGCGACATCATTCGATTCGATCCGCCCGTTCAGAACACGCGACGCTTCCTGCACACCCCCGCCGTTATCTGCGAACGCCAACTCGCACGTGGCGACGTGGTGCTCGTCGTACTCGCCGTCGCCCCGCCTCCGGTGAATCCCGACGACACCGCTTGGACGTTTGGCCAAGGGCAGCACGGGTGTCCGGGGCGGTCGCCCGCCAGCACCATTGCAGCCTTCGGCGTGCAGACGATACTCGCCATCGCGCCAGACCTTGTCGCACAGGCCGATGGCACCGGCTATCACCCGCTCGCCAATGCCCGGATCGCTCGCTTTCAGCGGGGCTAGATTCATTGTTTTATCTGATGGAATTTGCATTCCATCAGATAAAACACACTGCCGAACGCGACGCGCCTTTATCTATAAGGCTCCCCGGGCCGCCGACGCCCCTTTCCCCAATTTCGGGCACGATGGCGCTTTCGCCGGGCGCGTCCCCCGCTTTACCCGACGCGACGGCCGTCTCGCCCCCTCGCTGCTCTCATGTCAGAAAACTATGCCGACGGCATGCCCATGCCCGCCCGGGTCTGGGCCATCGCGACCGTCATGCTCGCCATTTCGCTGTCGGTGCTCGACAGCGCCATTGCCAACGTCGCCCTGCCAACCATCGCGCGCGACCTCAACGCCAGCCCCGCCACCTCGATCTGGATCGTCAACGCGTATCAACTCGCCATCACCATTTCGCTGCTGCCACTCGCCGCACTCGGTGAAATCGTCGGCTATCGGCGCGTCTATACGGTTGGGCTAGCGCTGTTCACGCTGGCGTCGCTCGCCTGCGCACTCTCCGATTCGCTCGTCACCCTCACGCTCGCGCGCGTCGCTCAAGGCTTCGGCGCGGCTGGCATCATGAGCGTGAACAGCGCGCTCGTGAAGATGATTTACCCCCGCGCTTGGTTCGGGCGCGGCGTCGCCCTCAATTCGCTGATCGTCGCGGTCTCCTCTGCGGCCGGACCGACGCTCGCCGCTGGCATTCTCTCGATCGCGCACTGGCCGTGGCTCTTCGCCATCAATGTGCCGCTCGGCATCATCGCGCTGGGCATCGCCATGCGCTCGCTGCCCGACAGCATCCGCGCGTCCCACGCTTTCGACTGGACCGGCGCGCTGCTCAGCGCCCTCACCTTCGGGCTGCTGATCTCGGGCATCGACTCGTTCGGCCACGGACAGGAACGCTGGCTCGTGGCCGTCGAGCTCGTCGCCGCGGTCATCATCGGCACGATCTTCGTCCGGCGTCAGCGCACGCAGCCTGTGCCGCTCCTGCCTGTCGACTTGCTGCGCATTCCGATCTTCGGCCTGTCGATCTGCACGTCCATGGCGTCGTTCTGCGCGCAAATGCTCGCCTACGTCGCGCTGCCCTTCTATTTGCAAGATTCGCTCGGCTTCGACCACGTACAGACCGGCCTGCTGATGACCGCCTGGCCGCTTACCATTGCCGTCGTCGCCCCGCTCGCCGGACGCCTGCTCGAACACTACAAACCCGGCCTGCTCGGTGCGATCGGCATGACGGCGTTCGCGCTCGGTTTGCTAGCGCTGGCCATGCTGCCCGCACAACCCCAGTCGTGGGACATCGTCTGGCGCATGGCGCTGTGCGGCTTCGGCTTCGGGCTCTTCCAGTCGCCTAATAACTACGCGATGCTCACCGCCGCCCCCGCCCATCGCAGCGGTGGCGCCAGCGGCATGCTGGGCACGGCCCGGCTGACCGGACAGACGACGGGTGCGGCACTTGTCGCGCTGATTTTCAGCGTGGCACCGCAGGGGTACGGCACGCGGGCGTCGCTTTACGTCGCGGCAGCGTTCGCTGCGGTGGCCGCCGTGGTCAGCAGCTTGCGCACGCTGCCCGCCGCGCAGCCGCCGGCCAAGGCGTCGCATGGGTAACGCGTTGAGCGCGCCGCCTGTGGATATCTTGGGACACTAAATTTGGCCGGCCGCCCGGCCGTGCTACACTGCCGACCTTTTACGGCTCGCCTGCATGAGCCGCAATGCCATGAGTTTCTGCGCCATCGATTTCGGCACTTCGAATTCAGCCGTCGCGATTCGCGACGGTGCCGCTATGCGCCTGGTCGAGCTCGAAGCCGGCTACGGCACGCTGCCGACGGCCGTGTTCTTCAACGCCGACGAAGGTGGCCGCGCCACGTTCGGCCGCCAGGCCGTCGCTGACTATATCGACGGCTACGACGGGCGCCTGATGCGCTCGCTCAAAAGCCTGCTCGGCTCCTCCCTCATCGAAAGCACCACCGATCTCGGCAACGGCTCGGCGATGCGCTATATCGACATCATCGGCACGTTCTTGCGCCACCTGCGCACGCACGCCGTCAAATCCGACGGCAGCGACCTGCGCCAAGTGGTGATGGGCCGCCCGGTGTTCTTCGTCGACGACGATCCGAAGGCCGATACCGCCGCACAACGCTCGCTCGAACAAAGCGCTCGCGACGTGGGCTTCCAAGACGTCCATTTCCAGTTCGAACCGATTGCTGCCGCCTTCGATTACGAATCGCGGCTCACGGAAGAGCAACAAGTGCTCGTGGTGGACATCGGCGGCGGTACGTCGGACTTCTCGCTCGTGCGCGTCGGCCCCGATCGCGCCCGCCGTCTCGAACGCAAAGATGATGTGCTCGCCCACCACGGCGTGCACATTGCCGGGACGGACTTCGACCGCCGTATCGAACTCGCGACGATTCTGCGCGAACTCGGCTACAAAGCCCTCGGCCCGGACGGCAAGGAAGTCCCCAACCGTATCTACTTCGATCTGGCCACGTGGCACCTGATCAACACGGTCTACACGCCGAAGCGCGCCGGTGAACTGGCGCTGACCGCGCATCTGTATGCCGACCCGGTGCACCATCGCCGCCTGATGCGCACGGTGGAGCAACGCCTTGGCCACGCGCTGGTTGGGCATGCGGAAGACGCGAAGATTGCAGTGGCCGCTGGTGGCGACACGCGCATCGACCTCGCCGTCATCGAGCGCGAACTCGGTGTAGCGTTCTCGGAAACCGGGCTGGTCGACGCTGTGAGCGACGAGATCGCCAGCATTACGGCCGGTGCAGTGCATACCGCATCGCTTGCGGGGTTGCGCGCCGAAGACGTCGATGCGCTGTACTTCACGGGTGGCTCGACCGGCTTGCGTTGCTTGTCCGGGGCGATGTGCGCGGCCTTCCCCAACGCGACGCCGGTCTTCGGCGATCGCCTCGCCAGCGTGGCGCTCGGTCTCGGCATTCACGCGAAGCGGGTGTTCTCTTAAACCGTTCCGCAGCGATAGCGTAAAAAGAAAAGCGCGCGACCTCACGGTCAGCGCGCTTTTTTATTGCCCGCCGCGTCACGACGACGCGGTCGCAGACATCACACCAAAATCTGCCAAAGCAGCAGCGTCATCACCAGCCCCACGACGGAGACGATGGTCTGCAACACGGACCAAACCCATAGCGTTTCTTTGAGCTTCAGGCCGAAGTATTCGCGCACCATCCAAAAACCCGCGTCGTTGACGTGGCAGAAGAACACCGACCCCGCCCCAATCGCCAACGCAATCAGCGAGCCCTGTACCGGCGGCAGATGCATCACCAGCGGTGCCACGATGCCAGCAGTGGTCGTCGTGGCCACCGTTGCCGAACCCGTCGCCTGACGCAGCGCCACCGCGATCAGCCATGCCAGCAGAATTAGCGGCATATGCGTGCCGACTGCCACCTTGCCGATGGTCGTCGCAATGCCTGCCGTCACCAGCGCTTGCTTCAAACCACCGCCCGCGCCAATGGTCAGCAACAAACCCGCAATCGGCGGCAATGCGCGGCGCAATGTTTCTCCCACGCGGGCGCGCGGCAAACCGCGTCCCCAGCCGAGCACGACAATGGCGACCACGACTGTCAACGCCAGCGCGATGATCGGTTCGCCAAGGAAATCCAACGCTTCGAAGATCGGCGTCTCGGGCGTCAACGCCACTTTCGCCAGCGTGCGTCCCAGCATCAACACCACAGGCAGCAAGATCACCAACAGCGCCGCGGCAAACGGCGGCGGTGCGATATCGTCATCGCGTTTGGTGAAAAGATCGCCCAGTTGCTGCGGCGCCTCCACATGCAGTCGCGGCGCAAGCCACATGCCATACAGCGGCCCCGCGAGAATCACCGCCGGAATCGCAATCAACAGCCCCAGCCCCATCGTCATGCCGAGATCGGCATGCAGTGCCGACACAGCAATCAGCGGGCCCGGATGCGGCGGCACCAGCGCGTGCAGCGTGGTCATGCCCGCGAGCGCCGGAATGGCCACGCGCAGAATCGGCGTATTCGCACGGCGCGCCATCACGAAGATGATCGGCACCATCATCACGAGGCCCACTTCGAAGAACAACGGCAAGCCGATGATCATGGCCACTACCGCCATCATCCACGGCAACGCGCGGCCTTTGGCGAAGGTGAGCAACACAGTGACGATGCGGTCAGCCGCGCCGGTGTCCGCCATCAACGCACCGAGCATGGCCCCTAGCGCGATGATCATGCCCGCATCGCCCAGAATGCCGCCCGCGCCCTTGCTGAAGGCACTCGCGACGGCATCGAGCGGCAAACCCGCCCCTAGCCCCGCGATGAACGTGCCGAGCAGAATCGACAGGAACGGCGAGAGTTTGAGCGCGCTGATGAAAAGAATGATGGCGACGAGGCCGACGAGGCAGGACAGCAATAGACGCGTGTCGTGCGCTGCCCAGGGCACGACGTGGTTGACTAGCTCCACGATGATCCTTGATGACGAGAAACAAAAACACCGGCCCAACGCACGCGGGGAAGCGGCGTCGATCCGGTGTGCGCAGGCATTGTGCTACTGCTGGCGGCCGCTTGCACACAAGGGCCGCAACGCCCCGTGACACGGGGCAGGCGGGGTGCGGCGGCAAGTTTCAAGTGTCGAAACATCGCCGCCGCCGGGTGCGTTACTGGAATGCGACTTCGTTAAAACTGCGGAGTTTGCGGCTGTGCAAACGGTCCAGACCGTTATCGCGCAGCAACTCCATGGCCTTCACGCCAATTTTCAAATGCTGGTCCACACGCTCGCGATAGAACCGGTCAGCCATACCCGGCAACTTCAACTCGCCGTGCAGCGGCTTGTCGCTCACACAAAGCAGCGTGCCGTACGGCACACGGAAGCGGAAACCGTTGGCGGCGATAGTTGCACTCTCCATATCGAGCGCAATCGCGCGGCTCTGGCTCATGCGCTGCACCGGCTCGCGGTGATCGCGCAGTTCCCAGTTGCGGTTGTCGACGGTCACCACCGTACCCGTGCGCATCACGCGCTTGAGTTCGAAGTCATCCAGTTGCGTCACGTCGGCCACGGCGCGCTCCAGCGCCACTTGCACTTCAGCGAGTGGGGGCACCGGCACCCACAGCGGCAGATCGTCGTCGAGCACGTGATCTTCACGCACATAGCCGTGCGCCAAGCAGTAGTCGCCAAGCCGCTGCGAGTTACGTAGGCCCGCGCAGTGGCCGAGCATCACCCACGCATGCGGGCGCAACACGGCAATGTGATCGGTAATGGTCTTGGCATTGGACGGGCCGACACCGATGTTCACCATCGTGATGCCGGTGTTGTCCGCACGCACGAGGTGATACGCAGGCATTTGCGGCAGCCGCGGCGGCGGCGTGCCCTCAGAATCGCGCGGCGCAATGTTCTGGTTCCAGTGGATGACATTGCCCGGTTCGACAAACGCTACGTACTGGCTGCGGTACTCGCGCAGCGCAGGGTCGTCGGTCGCGCTCATCAACTCGCGGCCCAGTTCGACAAACTCGTCGATGTAGAACTGGTAGTTGGTGAACAGCACGTAATTCTGGAAATTCTCGGGCGACGTGGCCGTGTAGTGACGCAGCCGGTGCAGCGAGTAGTCGACGCGCGGTGCCGTGAACAAGGCCAGCGGCAGAATTTCGTCGGGCAACGGGTCGCGCGTGCCGTTGACGATGCTGTCGTCCATGGTGGCGAGATCGGGCACATCGAACACGGTGCGCATGGCCCGCAGGTGCGACTGATCGAGATCGCCTTCGAGATACACGCCATCGCGATAGGCAAAGTGCACCGGAATCGGCTCGTCGGAGACGCCAACTTCGAACGCTACGCCGTGGTTGTGTGCAAGGCGGCGCAACTGCTCGATGTAGTAGTTCTCGAAGAGATCGGGGCGGGTGACCGTCGTCTGATAGCTGCCCGGGCCCGACACGAAGCCGTAGGACAGGCGCTTGTCGAGCTGGGTGATGTCTTCGGTGGTGATGCGAATGAACGGATAGTGCGCGCTCACGCGGCGCGCCGACTCTTTCTCCGTGGAAAATCGTTCGAATGCCGCGCGCAGATATGCGGTGTTGGCGTCGTAGATCGTCTTCAGGTAGGCGACCGCTTCCACCGGGTCAGAGATCGATCGGGTGGCGTGGACCGGTTCTTGTTCGGACATGCGCAAACCTCTTCTGTCTTTTTCGTGATGTCGAGTATGCGCCTATTGTGACACGACTGTATGACGCTCGCGGCACGGCGTTTTGGGCCGCTTTGCCTGCGATTTAGCCCTTTAGCCGCCTGCCGCGAACGCCCTCCCAGCGTGGGCCCCGTCAGTCCTCCAGACGCATGCCGACCTTGAGCGTCACCTGCCAGTGCGCGACCTTGCCGTCTTCGATGTGGCCACGCGTCTCCGTGATTTCGAACCAGTTCAGATTGCGCAAGGTCTTGCTCGCACGCTCGATGGCCCCTTTGACGGCGTCGTCGATAGACTTCGTGGACGAGCCGGTGAGTTCGATCTGCTTATAGACATGCTGCGTCATGACTGCCTCCCAAGAGGTGGTTGGAGTAAAACGTGTGAAAACGTCATAAACCGTCATAAATCGTCAGTAACGCCTCACCCTACGCGCATGCCCTGCGCGCAGCAAGTCGGGGTTGTCCGACATCGGTGTGGGGAGTGTCTTGCGTCAGGCTCGGGGGGAATCGGCGGCCGGGTTGTCGTCGTCGATGTCGCCGTCGCTGTGGTCAGCACGCGCATCGCCCGCGGCGTCGTGCGGATTGTCTTGGGCATCGAGTCCACGCAGCGCCGCCGGTACGACCGTATCGAGCGGCTTGGGCACCACGCTCGAGAGATTGCGGCGCACTTTTTGCAGCAACTGCATGAGTTGCACGGTCTCGAACGCGGTCAACCCGCTCAGCGCCTCGTTGCGCACTACGTCGGAAAGCGCGCGCGCCACGGTCAACTGCTCGACCGCGGCTCGGGTGACGTACAGACGGTTTAGGCGCGGGTCACGCGCATCGGGGCGGCGGCGCACCCAGCCAGCCTCTTCCATGCGTTCGAGCGAACGCGCGAGGCTCTGCGGCGGCACTTCGAGAATATCGGCCAGCACAGTCTGGCTCACGCCGCGATTGTCGGCGAGATACACCAGCAGGCGGCACTGCGCGCGCGTCATCGGCAGCGTGCGCTGGGCAAACTGCTCGAAGCGGCGCCCGTACAGACGTTGAACGTCTGCGACGAGAAAGCCGAAACGTTGGGCGGAATCGGTCATTTTCATAGGCCGCATTATGATAAACATGTTTACGTTTATCAAGCGACCAAAGAATTACGTCGGACTCCTTGCCTGACGTCGCCAGTGGTCACCGGCAGCTCATGTCGCGCGTTATGTCCCGGGTTATGTCCCGCGTTGTGTCCCGATTTATGCCGCCGCTTCGTTCGGGCCGTCTTGCCCGCTGCCGTGGCCGAGCCAGTCGAGCGCGCCCTCCCCGGCCGTCTGCGCCCCCGGGCCTGCGCGCCTTATCGCCACCCCGACTGCCAGCACGTCGATGGCCGCCAGATGCAAAATGCGCGCGATCATCGTCACATGCGCGCCCATCGTCTCGACGTGATCATTGGGCAGCACCAGCGTGGCCTTGCGCGCGAGTGGCGAATTGCGCGACGTCAGCGCGATGACCTGCGCACCGCGTCCGATCGCGATATCCACGGCACGGTTCAAATCGGTCGAGCGGCCCGATGCCGAGATCGCCACCACCACATCGCCTTCGCTCAACAAGCCCGCCGACGCCTGCAACAGATAGGGGTCGCCGTAAGCAATGGTGGGCATACCGAAACGGAAGAACTTGTAGTGGGCGTCCTGCGCAATCACGCCCGAATTGCCCAGCCCGTAAAACTCGATGCGGCGAGCACCGTCGAGCAGCGACACCGCCGCCTCGACGGTTTTCGCATCGAGATGCTCGCGCAATTGCAGAATCGACGAAACGGTGTTGTCGAGCACTTTGGCGCTGAATTCCGCCGCCGTGTCGCCCACGTGCACTTGCCCGTGGCGCACCGGCAGCGTGCCCGTGAGCGCACCGGCCAGCTTGAGCTTGAAATCCGACAACCCCTGGCACCCCAGCTTGCGGCAGAACCGAATCACCGTCGGCTGACTCACACGCGCCAGCCGCGCAATCTCGGACACCGGCTCGGCAAGCAGCGCGCGCGGCTGCTTTAGCGTGAGTTCTGCGACGCGTTGCTCCGCCGGGCTCAGACGGTCGCGCAGGCGGTGCAACCGATCGATCAGCGCGCCCGCCCCGGTGGCGTGGGTGCCCAATTGCTCGGCCAGAATTGCGGACGTGCCGAGAAACGCCGGGTGATCGGCGGTTATGACGAACGTCGGAATCTTCTTTAGATACGCCTCGAAACGCCCCTTGGCCTCGAAGCGAGCCCGGAACGGCGAGTCTTCGAACAGCTTGCCCAGCTTCGGAATCACGCCGCCGCCCAGATACACGCCACCGACGGCCCCCAGCGACACGGCGACATTACCCGCCAGCGTGCCGAGCATGGCGCAGAAGCAATCGACCGTCTCGCGCGCAAGGGCATCGCCGGCTTGCGCGAGTTTCACGATATCGGGCGTCTCGAGCGGCTTGACCTGCTGCTTGGCGCGCAAGGCTAACGCCTGATAGACCAGCGCCATGCCGGGCCCGGCGACGAGCCGCTCGAACGAAACATGCTCGAAGTGCTGCCACGCGTAACGCAACACGTCGACCTCGCGCTCGTCCGCCGGAGAAAACGTGGTGTGGCCGCCTTCGCTGCCGAGCGCAATCCATCGATCGCCTGCGGGAATCAGACCCGACACGCCCACGCCGGTGCCCGGCCCGAGCAGGCCAAGTACGCCATTGGGCCGCGGCTCGCCGCCGCCGACTTGATGCTTCTGCGCATCGGACAGGTACGGCAATGCCATCGCCAGCGCCGTGAAGTCGTTCACGACGAGCAACGTCTCGAACCGCAGCGCACGGCGCGTGGCTTCGATCGAGAAGTGCCAATCGCGATTGGTCATCTGGATTTCGTCGCCTTCGATCGGATTGGCAATCGCGATCGCCGCATGGCGCACGGGCTCCGCGTGATCGGCCTCATCGAGATAGGCGCGAATGACTTCCGGCACCCCGGCATAGTCGTCGCAAGCGTAATCGCGAATCTCGACCAGATCGCCCGGCGCGATTTCCAATGCAAAACGGGCATTGGTGCCGCCAATGTCGGCGAGCAGCCGCGGGCCGCTCACATGCGGGGGGTTATTCCTCACTCCAGAAGACATCGATCTTGACTCCTTCACGGTGAATCAGCCGGGAGATGGCGTTGTCCTGCGGCTGCGCCTGCGCGGCTTCGAGTACAGCGCGCTTGGCCTTGCCCTGAATCTGCAACAGCAGTCGGTCGCTCGCGGCGAGCGCCGACAGCGACCACGACACGCGCGTATAAGGCGCCTGCTGCGGCTGCACGAGAACGAACTTTTCCTGCGTCGTGATGGCCTCGTGCCATTGCGGGGCGTCGGCAAAGAGCGACGCCGTGTGGCCGTCTTCTCCCATCCCGAGCACACAGACTTGCGGCACGCCATGCGTCCACGTGTCGTTGAGCGTGCGCACTTGCAGTTTGGCGTCGGCAGAGGTATCCACGAGCGGCAGCCACTGCGCCCCCGTGGCCCCCGGCAGCAACGTCTCGCCAATCAACCGGGCGTTGCTGTCGGCGTGCGTATCGGGCAGCCAGCGATCGTCGACGAGGGTGATGTTGATGTCGCGCCACGCGACGGGCAGGCGCGCGAGTTGCGCTAGAAACGGCTTGGGGCTGGTGCCGCCCGACAGCGCAAGCAGCACACGCGGACGAATCGTCAGCGCTTCGTCCAACCCGGCCACGACGGCATTGGCCAGCGCATAGGTCTGCGCTTCGCGGGTCGGAAAAGTCCGCCAGTGGATCATGTTGTGTGTCTCCTTCGGCTCGGGGGCGTTCGGGCCGGGTCGGTCCGGACTGCTGCCGGACTTCGCCCACGCCGCGTTGTATTGCGCTCGCTCAGTTGTCCTCTTCCACCCAGCAAGTGCCGTATTGCGCGAGCAGTGCGCTCGCGGCGGGCGGCCCCCACGTACCCGCGGCGTAGCGTTTCGGCCCCTTGTGTTGACGCGCCCAATACGCCTGAATCGGCGCCACCCAGCGCCATGCCTGCTCCTGCTCATCGCGACGCACAAACAGCGCCAGCCGTCCGTGAATCACATCGAGCAACAAGCGTTCGTAGGCATCCATCCGGTGCCCCTTGAAGAACTGGTCGAACGCCAGATCCAAATGCACCGATTGCAGATTCATCCCCTCGCCCGGCTGCTTCGCCAGACAGTAGAGCCGCATCGATTCGTTCGGCTGCAAGCGAATGACGAGACGGTTGGCACCCGCGTGCGCCGTCGCTTCGCCCAACAGCGGATACGGCGTGGCGCGATAGTTCACGACGATTTCCGCCACGCGCTCGCCAAGCCGCTTACCGGTGCGCAGGAAGAACGGCACGCCTGCCCACCGCCAATTATCGATTTCCACCTTGAGGGCGACGAAGGTCTCGGTCTGGCTATCCGCAGGCACACCCGGCTCATCGGTGTAGGCCGGTACGGCCGTCTTGCCGATGGCACCGGCCCCGTATTGCCCCCGCACCACGTTGCGCGCCACGGTGTCGTCGTCGAGCGCCCGTAGCGAGCGAAGTACGCGCAGCTTCTCGTCGCGCACGGCGTCGGCGTCCATGGAAAACGGCGGCTCCATGGCCACGATGGCGAGCAATTGCAGCAGGTGGTTCTGCACCATGTCGCGCAACGCGCCGGTCTGCTCGTAGAACTCGCCGCGGCCCTCTACGCCCAACTCCTCGGCAATGGTGATCTGAATGCTTTCGATCAGATCCCGGCGCCACATCGGCTCGAATATCGCATTGCCGAAACGCAGCGCGAGCAGGTTCTGCACGGCCTCTTTCCCGAGGTAGTGATCGATACGATAAATCTGGTCTTCGCGGAAGATGGCGCCCACGGCGTCGTTGATCGCAACCGACGACGCGAGATCGTGACCGAGGGGCTTTTCGAGCACGATGCGGCCGTTCTCGTTGAGCTTCGCGCTGTGCAGCCCTTCGCAGATCGGGATGAACAACGACGGCCCCGTTGCGAGATAGAAGATGCGCACGCCCTCGCGCTTGGCCAGCCGTTCGGCCAGCGTGTCGAATTCCGCTTTGCGCCCCAGATCGAGGGGCATGTAGTCGATGGTGGCGAGAAAGCGCTTCCATTGCGCCTCGTCCCAGACATCGGACTTGATATGCGCGCGCACATGCTGCTCGCACCATGCGTGATACGCCTGCGCGTCCATCGGGCTGCGCGCGACGGCCAGAATATTGCCGACCTCGGCTAACTCGCCGGTACAGAACGCCCGGAACAGCGCAGGCAGCACCTTACGTAGCGACAAATCGCCAGTGGCGCCGAACAAAACAAAGGTATACGGTGAAGGCGTGGTCATGGAGAGCGTGGACTCCGTGCGGTCGGAACGTGAAATCACCCGCGCCACTTGGGATGCCGGCGTTGCGAGCGATTTCAGACGTCACTGGGAAAGCGCGACTTTGACACTGCATTGTAGTTTAACTACACTGCAATTCAACAAAAACTCGTGCTTTGACTACAAAGCCACCCGCCCACAACCTCCCGGAATCACCATGTCCCAGTCTTCGCACAACGTGTCGCTGCATCCGGTGGTCAAGCGCGTGACCGAGCGCATCATCGAACGCAGCCGAAAGTCTCGTCAGGCGTATCTCGCAGGCGTCGAGCGCGCTGCGCAAGGCCAGCCGGGGCGTGAATCGCTCGGCTGCGCCAACCTGGCCCACGCACTGGCCGCCGCGCCCGCCGACGACCGTCTGAAAATCCGCACCGAGCGCACGCCCAACATCGGTATCGTTACCGCCTACAACGACATGCTTTCGGCGCACGCGCCGTTCGTCGAATTCCCCGATGTAATCAAGTCTGCCGCCCGCGCGCATGGCGCGAGCGCACAGGTCGCAGGCGGTGTGCCCGCGATGTGCGACGGCGTCACGCAAGGCTATGCGGGCATGGAACTGTCGCTGTTCTCGCGCGACGTGATCGCCATGGCCGCCGTCGTCGCCCTGTCGCATCAGATGTTCGACGCCGCGATGTTCCTCGGCGTATGCGACAAGATCGTGCCGGGGCTGGTGATTGGCGCGCAAGCGTTCGGGCACTTGCCCGCCGTGTTCGCCCCCGCTGGCCCGATGCCCTCGGGGCTGCCGAACGACGAGAAGTCGCGCATCCGTCAGGAATTCGCCGCCGGTCGCGTGAACCGTGCCGCGTTGCTCGACAGCGAGCTTGCCGCGTATCACACCGAAGGCACCTGCACGTTCTACGGCACAGCCAACAGCAATCAGATGCTCATGGAATTCATGGGGCTGCATTTGCCGGGCGCGTCGTTCATCAACCCGCATACGCCGTTGCGTCATGCCCTCACGCAAGCCGCGACGGCACGCGCGGTGGCGTTGGCCAAGTCAGGCATCAATACCTCGCACATTCTCGACGAGCGGGCCTTCGTCAACGGCGTGGTCGGCTTGCTCGCCACCGGCGGCTCGACCAACCATACGTTGCACCTTGTCGCCATGGCCCACGCGGGCGGCATTCTGCTCGACTGGCAAGACTTCGCGGAACTCTCCGACGTCACGCCGCTGCTCGCCCACGTGTACCCGAACGGCAAGGCCGACGTGAATCAGTTTCACGCAGCAGGCGGGCTGAACTTCCTCATTCGGGAATTGCTCGACGCCGGGTTCCTGCACAACGACGTCACAACCGTGATGGGTCACGGCTTGCGCGCTTACACGCAAGAAGCGACGCTGCGCGACGACGTGCTCTCGTGGCATGACGCCCCGGCGGATAGTCTCGATGAAAACATCGTGCGCCCGGCCTCGCGCCCCTTCGCCACCGAAGGCGGTCTGCGCATGCTCGCGGGCAATCTCGGCCGCGCCGTCATCAAGTCGTCTGCTGTCGATCCCAAGCACCAGACAGTGCGTGCGCCCGCACGTGTGTTTGCCGATCAAGAGTCTGCGCAAGCAGCATTCAAGGCGGGCGAACTCACGCGCGACGTCGTCGTGGTGGTTCGCTTCCAAGGCCCGCGCGCCAACGGCATGCCGGAGCTCCATAAGCTCATGCCGATGCTCGGCCTTTTGCAGGACGAAGGTCATCGTGTGGCGCTGGTGACCGACGGCCGTATGTCAGGCGCATCGGGCAAGGTGCCTGCCGCCATTCACCTGTCCCCCGAAGCCGAGCAAGGCGGCATGCTCGCACGCGTGCAGGACGGCGACGTCATCTCGATCGACTGCGAGAACAACGTGCTGCATGTGGACGTCGACGACGCCACGCTCGCAGCTCGCACGCCCGCTCCGGTGCCGCAACGCGCGTTCGACCCGTGGCGCAACGTCTTCGGCTTGTTCCGCAACAACGTGGGCGCGGCACCGCATGGCGCTTGCGTGCTGTTCAACGACGCTGACTACCCGGCGGGGTCTTAAGCGCGCTTGTCGGGTGTTTTGCGCGTGCTGCGCGGCACTCGACGAGGCGCTCCAGCGGGGGTGGGCAGTGACTTCTGCGCACCCCGTTGCCGTTCCAGCGCCGCCTGCTCCCGAATCATGTCGATAAGGGCTCGTAACCCCGCTGGCGCATGCCGGCGGCTCGGATAGTAAAGACTCAAGCCACCCTGCGGTGGTGTCCATGGCTCAAGCACACGCACCAGCGTGCCCGCTTGCAGATCGGCCTCGACATTCCACTCCGTCAAATACGCCAGCCCCAGCCCTGCGCGCGCCGCTTGCAGCATCAGGTCGGGTTCATCTAGCGTCAGCACCCCGTCGACATCGATGCGCGCCACCTCGCCGTGGCGCTCGAATTCCCAGTGATAAATCACGCCGCTCGGCATCCGCATGCGAATGCACGCGTGCGCCAGCAGATCGGCCGGTGCCCGGGGTGGTTTATGACGGGAGAAGTAGCCCGGGCTGCCGACGACAGCGAAGCGTAACGCGCCGCCAAAAGGCACCGCCACCATGTCTTGCGGCACGGCCTCGGTCAGCCGGATGCCCGCATCGAAGCCGCCCGCCACGATGTCGACCATCTTGCCCTCGGTGACGATATCGAGCTTCATTTCCGGATATCGGCGCAGGAATTCGAGAAAGATCGGCATCACCACGCGCGCCGCTCCCGCCGAAGTATTGATACGCAACACGCCCGACACCGTGTCGCGAAAGCTGCCCGCTTGCTCGATGGCAACGCGAATGGTGGACAGCGCAGGCGCCACGCTATCGACAAACTGCGCACCTGCCGCCGAGAGCGACACGCTGCGTGTCGTGCGATTGAAGAGCCGCACACCAATGCGCGCCTCCAACCCCGCCACGGCATGACTGAGCGCCGATGTCGAGACGCCCATTTCGTCCGCCGCCGCGCGGAAGTTGCGATGACGCGCCACCGCCAATACCGCCTCGAGTTCGCTAAGACCGGAGGTTTTCATTGTCCTAAATCCCTCAACGTGACGTGCCAGATTGTACGGCTACTCAACACAATGCCGCACGCCTATGATGAATCGTCACCCCCCACTTCGAGAGCAGTCATGCAGATCATCGACAAGATTTATATCGACGGCGCATTCGTCACCCCGCACGGCGACGAGCCGTTCGAGCTCATCAATCCGTCCACCGAGCAGGTGATCGGCCGCGTCCGTCTCGCCGACGCACAGGACGCGCGCGACGCCATCGCCGCCGCAAAGCGTGCGTTTCCGGCGTTCTCGCGCACCAGCAAGCAAGAGCGCATCGACATGCTCAAACGCATGCACGCCGCTGTGCTGGCACGTGAGAGCGACCTCTTCGACGCGATCGTCGAAGAGTACGGCGCACCGATTTCGCGCGCCGGATGGATGGCAAAACACGCAAGCGATGTCCTGCTTCAAGCCGCCAAGGTGCTGGAGAACTACAGCTTCACGCGTCAGGCAGGCACGGCTGACGTGGTGATGCAGCCGCTCGGCGTTGCCGGGCTCATCACCCCGTGGAATAGCGACGCGGGCTTCATCTGCGGCAAGCTCGCCGCCGCAATGTCGGCAGGCTGCACGGCGGTGATCAAGCCCAGCGAGTTGAGCGCCATCCAGACGCGCATCGTGACCGAAGCGTTGCACGCTGCCGACCTGCCGCGCGGAGTGTTCAACATCGTGACAGGTCGGGGCGAAACGGTCGGTGCGGAAATTAGCGGCCACCCCGACGTCGCCAAGATCTCGTTCACCGGCTCTACCGCTGTCGGAAAAACCATTCTGCGCACCGCGGCCGAAACGTTGAAGCGCGTGACGCTCGAACTCGGCGGCAAATCGCCCTTCATCGTGCTCGACGATGCAAACTTCGACGACATCGTGCCGATGGCTCTCGGCGCGGGCTTCATGAACAGCGGGCAAGCGTGTATCGCAGGCACGCGCATTCTCGTGCCGCAACACCGGCTCGCAGAATTCGAAGCCCGCGTGGTGGAAGAAGTCGCACGCACGCAGGCGGGTAATCCGCATGATCCGAAATCCACCGTCGGGCCGATGGTCAACCGCAAGCAATGGGAGCGGGTACAAGGCTATATCCGCGTCGGCATCGATGAAGGCGCTCGCCTGATCGCCGGTGGCGAAGGGCGGCCGCAAGGTATTGACGCCGGATGGTTCGTGCGCCCCACCGTGTTCAGCGATGTGACGAACGACATGCGCATCGCGCGTGAAGAAATCTTCGGCCCCGTGCTGTCGATCATCACGTATCGCGATATCGACGATGCGATTGCCATCGCCAACGACACGCAATACGGCTTGCAAGCGTATGTATTCGGGGCCGATAAGGCGCGCGCACGCGAGGTCGCCGCTCGCATCGAAGCTGGCCGTGTGATGGTCAACACGCTGAACCACGAACCTGCTGCGCCGTTTGGCGGCTTCAAACAGTCGGGGATCGGTCGCGAATATGGCACCTATGGGTTAGAGGCGTTTCTCGAACCGCAGGCGTTCCTCGCTGCCTGATAAAAAGCCCTAAGCGCGGCCCCCTCGATGGCGTCAAGAATCTTGACGCCATTTTTATTTCCCCATCCCTAGACTGGCTTCGTTGTCACTTCAGTCGCTCGTCGACACCCAGCCATGCCTACGCTCGCTCAACGCGCCAGTCTTGAACCTCCCGGTGCCTATCTCGCACCCGCGGTACCTGCCGCTCGCCAGCGCAACCGCCACACCCCGCGTGCGCGCCTCGACGCCACGCTCGATATCACGTTGAGCCGCGCCGCCGTCTCCACGCTCGCCGTCACGCTCGCGATGAGCCTGCCGCTGCCGTGGCGCGTCGAGACCATTCGTCCGATCCGGCGCGATACCGCAGCCGTCGTGTCGATCGCCCTGCCTCGCGTGGAAGCCTCGCACGCTATGCACGTCGTGATGCAGTCGCTGCCCGAAGCCGAGTTCGGCGCGCTTCGCCTGCGCCCGGCCGCCTGATTACGCTAGGCGGCCATCAGCGCCCGTCATGCCTTGGGGAAGGCGGGCCGTAGTTACTGATTCTCACGTTATGAACACTGCCATCTTCGAAGGGGTGTGGGTCCCGCTCGTCACCCCCATGACCGGTGCCAACGGCGCCACCATCGACTACGACGGGTTTGGACGTCTGGTCGACTACTACCTTGCTGCCGGTGTGAACGGCTTAGTCGTCGCAGGCACCACCGGCGAAGGCACACTGCTCACCGACGACGAACGCCGCTGGCTGGCCGAGACGGCGTGTCATCACGCCAATGGCCATACCCCCGTGCTCGCCGGTGTGGGTGCCGCCGACACCGCCAACGCCGCACGCCAGATTCGCCATCTGGACGACTTGCCGCTCGCGGGTTATCTAGTGCCGCCGCCCTACTATCTGCGTCCGTCGCAAGAGGGCATTCTCTGGCACTACCGCACACTGGCCGCAGGCACCCGCAAACCGATCGTGCTGTACAACGTGCCACTGCGCACGGGTGTCACGCTCGGTGTCGAGACCATTCGCGAATTGGCCGCACACGAGTCATTCCCCTGCATCAAGGAATGCGACGCGCATCCGCTCGTGCACCTGCCCTCGCAAACCACCATGCGCGTGATGTGCGGCGACGACATGCAGTGGTTGGCAGCGCTGCAAGCAGGCGCGTCCGGCGGCATCTCCGCTGCGGCGCATATCCGGCCGGATCTGTATCTGAAGCTGTTCCGCTATGTGCGCGAAGGCGACATGGCGCACGCCAACACACTGTTCAACGGTATGAAGCCGCTGATCCGCCGCCTGTTTGCAGAACCGAACCCGGTGGCGATCAAGGCCGCGCTCTCATCGCTTGGGTTGTGCTCGCCCATCGTGCGCCGCCCGCTCATGCCTTGCAGCGCCGCCCTGCATAGAGACATCGACGCCCAACTCGAAGTCACGATGGCGTTCTGACCGCACCGATCTGAGGACACTCGCTATGGATGACATCGAACAACGCCACCGAACCGTCGCGCGCTTGCTCATCAAGCTCTCGGGCACCACGCTCGCCCGGCTGGCCTACGCCACGGGCATTACGGGTAACACGATCTCGCGCTGGGTGCACGGCGACTACTGTGTGCTCGGGGTGCAGGGCCGCGACAAACTGCTTGCTGCGCTCGGCGCGCACAGCGACGGCACGAATATTCGTCTCGCGCCGCGTGCTAGCGGCGCGGCACAGCCGATGTTTTACATCACCGGGCTGGTACAGGCGGAACGCTTTGCCACGCTCGCCGCGCTGACGTCGGCACGCTTCGTGGCCGCACGCGAGACGTGTCAGGGAGAAACGCTCGTGAGTCTGGTCGCCGATGCCGACGGGCAAACTACGGCGCTACTCATCGGCCCGCGCGAAGCGCTCGACGAGGTGTACGCCGAGCTCGGCATCGAGATGTCGTCCACGCGCCGTTTGGAGTCCGCGCTCGGTCACTTTGCTTCACCCGCCGAAGTCGCGCGCCTACACTCGCATTAGCCGCAAGCTGCGTAGCGCGAATCAATACTGTCCCGCGCTACGCCGCCTTCCATTTTTGGCCCCCCGTCAACGATGGAGCGTGTCATGACGACAGATCGCATCAACAAGCGTGTGAAGGTGTCCGCCACCGACGGCTGGCAGGACACGGGGTATCGCATCGGCGCACAGTCGGCCCCGAAAGTGATTCTGCGAGCCTCGGGCGAGTGGTGCACTCGCACCGACGATCGCAAGTTCGGCCGGCGCGACGCCGACGGACGTACGCCAAATTCCGGCGCGACGTATCTGCACAAGGTCTCGGGTGACGACGAGTATCCGTACCACGGTTCGGACGCACTGATGGGCCAGTTGATCGGCCGCTTCGGCGAGAATGGCGAACCGTTTCTGGTCGGCAAGCAAAAGTCGTTTCGCGTCGATGGCATGCCTTCGGACGTTTCGCTCTGGCTGTGCTGCAACGACCCGCTTGGCAGCGCCAAGCGCGACAACGACGGCTCGCTCGATGTGACGCTTGAGTTGGACGACGAGCGCGATGTGTTCGCCGCGCGCAAGCAGCACTTCGATCGCGTGGCGGGGCGGTGGGTCGACGATTATTGATCGTTGCGCCCACTTCGCCAGCGCATAAAAAATGCCCGGCTGCGATGGTCTATCGCGCCGGGCATTTTCAATGGCGATGCATGACTTCGCGGTGATGCGGCCTACTGCCAGCCGAAGCGCCGCGCGAACATCCCCTTCATCATCTGCGTGAGCACGGCATAAGCGAGCAAGATCGCAGCAAGCATCGGGAAATACGCGAGCGGCAGCGCCTGCATCTTGAACGTGTCGGCAAATGGCGACAACGGCAGCATCAGCCCGATGAGCATCACGGCACCGGTCATCAACAGCAGCGGCCACGCGGCCCGGCTTTGCACGAACGGGATACGGCGCGTGCGAATCAGGTGAACGATGAGCGTCTGCGAGAGCAGCCCTTCGACAAACCAGCCCGACTGGAACAGCGTTTGATGCTCGGCGCTATTGGCACCGAACAGATGCCACATCGCGACGAATGTCAGCACATCGAAAATCGAGCTGATCGGGCCGAAGAAAATCATGAAGCGCGACAAATCGGCCGGGTTCCAGCGTTGCGGCTGCGTCAATTGCTCGGGGTCGACGTTATCGAACGGAATCGTCGTCTGCGACAGGTCGTAGAGCAGGTTTTGCGTGAGCAGTTGCAGCGGCAACATCGGCAGGAACGGCAAGAAAGCGCTCGCGATCAGCACAGAGAAGACGTTGCCGAAGTTCGAGCTGGCCGTCATCTTGATGTACTTCAGCATGTTCGCGAACGTGCGACGCCCCTCGATCACGCCCTGCTCCAGCACCATCAGGCTCTTTTCCAGCAGGATCAGATCGGCGGCTTCCTTGGCGATGTCGACCGCCGTGTCCACCGAGATACCGATGTCGGCCGCGCGCAGCGCAGGCGCGTCGTTGATGCCGTCGCCCATGAAGCCCACCACGTGCCCGTTGGCGCGCAGCATGCGTACCAGACGTTCTTTATGCGCCGGGGTGAGTTTCGCAAACACATTGGCGCGCTCGACGGTCTTGGCCAGTTCGTCGTCGCTCATGTTTTCGATCTCGTCGCCCAGCACGCAGCCGTCGACCTTGAGTCCGACTTCGCGGCACACCTTGGCAGTGACCAGATCGTTATCGCCGGTCAGGACCTTCACACTCACCCCAGAAGCCGCCAGCGCCTTGAGGGCCGGTGCGGTCGAGTCTTTGGGCGGGTCGAGAAACGCGATATAGCCCACCAGTACGAGTTCGCGCTCGTCGGCAATGCCGTAGCTTTCCTGCACGGGAGGCAAGTGGCGCGTTGCCACCGCCACCACGCGCAGCCCTTCGGCGTTTAGGTCGGCCGTCACGCGGCGCAACCGGGCCAGCACATCGGGCGTGAGCGGTTCGACGTTGGCACCATGCTGCACGCGGTCGCATACGGCCATCACTTCCTCGACCGCGCCCTTGCAAATCAATTCGTGATGCTCGCCGTTCTCGCTCACCACCACCGACATGCGACGGCGCTGGAAGTCGAACGGAATTTCGTCGATCTTGCGATAGCGGTTCACCACGTCGAGCCGCTGGTGCAATTCGCCGTGGTCGAGCACGGCCACGTCGAGCAGGTTCTTCAAGCCGGTTTGATAGAAGCTGTTCAGATACGCGTACTCGAGCACATCTTCCGAGGCGTGGCCCCACACGTCGGTGTGGCGCTCCAGACAGATTTTGTCCTGCGTGAGCGTGCCGGTCTTGTCCGTACACAGCACGTCCATCGCGCCGAAGTTCTGAATGGCATCGAGGCGCTTGACGATCACCTTCTTGCGCGAGAGCACGACGGCGCCTTTGGCGAGCGTTGCCGTCACAATCATCGGCAACATTTCGGGCGTGAGGCCCACGGCCACCGACAGCGCAAAGAGCGACGCTTCGAGCCAGTTGTGCTTGGTGAAGCCGTTGATCAGCAGCACGATGGGCGTCATCACCAGCATGAAGCGGATCAGCACCCACGACACGCGATTCACGCCCTGCTGGAACGACGTGACGGTGCGCTCCTGCGCCGTAACGCGCTGCGCGAGCGAACCGAAGAACGTGCGTGCACCGGTCGCGACAACGACCGCCGTCGCAGAGCCGCTAACGACGTTGGTGCCCATGAAGGCGAGATTGTCGTAGGCGAGTGGATTGCTGCCGCCTGCGTCGCACACATGGGCGAACTTCTCGACCGGCAACGCTTCGCCGGTGAGCGCCGATTGCGAGATGAAGAGGTCTTTCGCGGCAAGAATGCGCACGTCGGCAGGAATCATGTCGCCCGCGGCGAGCAATACGATGTCGCCGGGCACGAGTTCGGCCAGCGGAATCTCGCGACCCATGCGCGCGGCACGGGCGCCTTGGCGTGCGGCGTTTTCGCCGTTGAGATCAAACTCGCGGCGCAGCACCGTGGCGGTGGTACTCACCATCGCCTTGAGCTTCTCGGCAGCCTTGTTCGAGCGCGCTTCCTGCACGAATCGCAACACCGTGGAAATGATCACCATCGACGCGATGATGATCGTTCCCTCGGTGTCGTCGGTCGCATACGACACCGCCGCCAAAATCGAGAGCAGCAGGTTGAACGGATTGCGGTAGCAGTGGAAGAGATGGCGCCACCAGGGCAGCGGCTTTTCGTGCTCGACTTCGTTGGTACCGACATGCGCGCGAACGGTCGCGGCTTCGTCGTCGGAGAGTCCCTCGCGGGTGGTGTGCAGGCGCGCGAGCAGGTCGGGGCCGGCCACGCGAGCGGCATCGGCAAGACCCGGTGGTGCCTCGTGGCCATGCGCTGGCGCATCGAGCGTCTCGAGCATGTCGCGACGACGGAAATAGCGCAGGCCGAGGCGCGCGCCAAGCACCGTAATCAGACGCTCGCTGAGCGTGAGAGCTTGTTGCATCGGATACATCCTGAAAGGGGCACGGGCGCCGCCCGGTCTCGACCGACCGGCCAGCGCCCGCAAACTAGATATTGGTGAGGCGCGAACCGCGCAATAGGTTGCGCAGGCGTTCGCGCGATGAAACGCCCCGGATCAGCGTACCGGTGTGACCTTGCGCGTCACCGCACGCCACCACTGGCGCAGACGCGAGCCCTGCGGGGCTTGCGCGTCGAGTTGCGCGTGAGGGTCGACGTGATAGTGATGCAGGCACTCGGTGGGCAGCATCAGGGCTTGCGGATTCCCTCCGCGAAGGGTCATGGAGTAACGGAACACGATGAATCTCCCGGCCGCGCGGCACCACCCGGCCCGGCACACGCGGTTGGCTCGTAGGCTTGCGCGAACACGAACGAACCTGCGTTGCGGGGCAAAGGACAGCCCGAACGGCAGACGTAAAACTAATAAGGGAGCGTGCTACGAACGACGGTCGGCTTCGGCCTTGCCCTGCCCGGCTTCACCACAACGGCAAAACGGCAACGTGCAAGGCAATCGAAACGTACGTCAGAGGTGCGCGCCAACCCGACAAATGCGAGTCAGCGGCGGGAAGATACCCGGGGACTAACTCGCGGTGATGGTGTCGACCTGCGTCGACCGGCAACTACCACTAGAACAACTGTCCACGGAGAGATCTCCTGAGAGCTATGACGGCGCGATTTTACCTCCGAGAGCGTCGAAAGAAAAGTGACAAATCAACGTGTTACAAAATGATGACAAAAGTGACTTTCCTCTGCGCGGCGGTTCGTCCAGAATCGCTGTCATGCTTTCGTCATAAACCGCCTGCCGGCGGCCGTCGATGCGCCGGCACCCCCGTTTGAGCCAGCGCATTGCCTCGGGCGACCGGTGCGGACTTCTCGCCCCTCGACGCCTATGGAACAACTCAACCGCGCCCTCTTTCTGGCCATCAATGCCGCGCCGAACGTCAGCGACGGCGAACTGGCCCTCGCCATCTTCCTCGCCAAATACCTGATCCTGCTGCTGCCGGCCGGGCTCGTCATCCTGTGGCTGGCGGGCGGACGCGATCGCGAAGGGGCGGTGCATGGTCTGTTGGGTGTGGGGCTTGTCCTGCTGATCAACTTCGTCATCGGGCTGGCATGGTTCGAACCGCGTCCGTTTGTCGTGGGTCTGGGCACGAACCTGCTCGCCCATGCGCCGACGAGCGCGTTCCCGAGCAACCATGCGTCGATCATGTTCACCTCGGCCTTCGTGCTGATGGGCACCGCCGCACGTTCCCCGCGCGGACTCGGCAAGCTGCTGCTGTTGTGCGCGCTGCCGGTGTGCTGGGCGCGTGTCTATCTCGGCGTGCATTGGCCGGTCGACATGCTTGGCGGGTTCTGTGTCTCGGTGGTGGTCGCGCTGATCATGCGCACGGCGGGCGCTCGCGAGACGAGCCGCATCGTGGCGGCGATCTTCGAAGGCATTTACCGGCGTTTGCTGGCATGGCCGATCGCACGTGGCTGGCTGCGCCGTTAAGACTTAAGACTTAAGACTTCGGGATAACCGTGGGGAAACTGTGGGGAAACTGAAGAAAACTGCTGAGACACTGCGGAGAAGGTTGGGAGACTCGGGAGATCCGAATCTCCCAATGGTGCTGCGGAGATGTGAATTAGCGGTG
This sequence comes from Pandoraea pneumonica, assembly GCF_902459645.1. GTDB lineage: Bacteria > Pseudomonadota > Gammaproteobacteria > Burkholderiales > Burkholderiaceae > Pandoraea > Pandoraea pneumonica. The sequence goes on along the minus strand of NZ_CABPSK010000005.1, from coordinate 123,618 downwards.
GTACTCGCCAGCGGCTTCGGGCTGGTAATCGATGCCGAGCAATTCGAGCTCGATCAAGTGGCCGCCCGGCACTTGCCAGTGAATCGACTCACCGACGCGCAAACCAAGCAGTGCGCTGCCGACCGGTGCCAGTACCGAAATGCCGCCTTCCGTGGCCGCCAGATGCTGCGGATACACCAGCGTCACGCGATGCTCCTGCTGCGTGGCGAGATCTCGATAGCGCAACACCGAATTCATCGTGGCGACGTCGGCCGGCATTTGCTCGGGTTCGACGACGCTTGCCCGGGCGAGCTCTGTTTCGAGTGCCTCCACATACGGCAATGCCGCGCGAGGGGCCTGCGCCATGAGCGCTTCGAGGCGGTCAAGGTCGAGCGTCGAGACAGTGATCGGAGGGCGTTGAGAATTGACGGTGGACATGTCGATGGGCCTTGTTTTCCTTAACGTTGGTTGAAGCGATTGAAAGTGTGGCCCTCAATCTAACAGATGACCCGCGCCGCGAGAAGCCCTTGCCAGCGGGGCTGGGGCGTGCATCCGAGGGGGCTCGCACGGGGCAGATTGGCCCGAATTGCCCCGCATCCGCTAGAATCGACGCATTCGACGCCGCCGACCGGCGTCTGCCTGCGCGCCTTTGAACAATTCAGCCGTCCATTGTGCTGCGCGACAAATCCCGGTCATCGGCGCGCCGTAAACTTCATCTTCAATGCCGGCAAAACGACGCCAAGCACCCGTGCACCCGTGCAACCGTTGACCTGCATCGCACAGTGCGCAGCTACGTATCGCCAAGCCGGCCCCATCAGGTAAAGCAGAAGTCATGTCCGCACACACTACCAACGACGCCCTTTTCGAACGCGCCCAACAAACCATCCCGGGCGGCGTGAACTCGCCCGTACGCGCTTTCCGCTCGGTCGGCGGCACGCCGCGCTTCATCGCCCGCGCACAAGGTCCGTACATGTGGGACGCCGAGGGCACGCGCTTCATCGATTACATCGGCTCGTGGGGCCCGATGATCGTGGGCCACCTGCACCCCGAGGTGGTTGCCGCCGTCCAAACGGCCATGGCGCAAGGCTTTAGCTTCGGCGCACCGACGGAAGCCGAAGTGGTGATGGCTGAAGAAATCTGCCGTCTGGTGCCGTCGATCGAACAGGTGCGTCTGGTGTCCTCGGGCACGGAAGCCACGATGAGCGCATTGCGTCTGGCACGCGGCTTCACGGGCCGCAACAAGATCGTCAAGTTCGAAGGCTGCTATCACGGCCACGCCGACAGCCTGCTCGTCAAAGCCGGGTCGGGTCTACTGACCTTTGCCGATTCGACGCGCAACGCCCCGTCGTCGGCCGGTGTGCCGATTGAAGTGACGCGCGACACGCTGGTATTGGAATACAACAACGTCGAGCAACTGCGCGAACTGTTTGCGCAACAAGGCGGTGAAATCGGTGCGGTGATTGTCGAGCCGGTCGCCGGCAACATGAATCTCGTGCGCGGCTCGCGCAACTTCCTTCAAACGCTGCGCGAGTTGTGCACCGCACACGGCGCCGTGCTGATTTTCGACGAAGTGATGTGCGGCTTCCGCGTGGGGCTGGGCGGCGCACAAGCGCTGTACGGCATCACCGCCGACCTGACGTGCCTGGGCAAGGTTATCGGCGGCGGCATGCCCGCCGCGGCCTTCGGTGGACGCCGCGACATCATGGCGCACCTCGCCCCGCTGGGCGGCGTGTACCAAGCGGGCACTCTCTCGGGCAACCCGCTCGCCGTGGCTGCCGGGCTCGCAACCCTCAAGCTGATTCAGGCGCCCGGCTTCTATGAAGAACTCTCCAAGCGCACCTCGAAGCTCGTCGCCGGTCTCGTCGACGCCGCCGGAGATGCCGGTGTGCCGTTCTCGGGCGACAGCGTCGGCGGCATGTTCGGCCTGTACTTCCGCGCCAATGTGCCCGGCAGCTTCGCCGAAGTGACCACGTCCGATGTGCCGCGCTTCAACAAGTTCTTCCACGCCATGCTCGATCGCGGTGTCTATCTCGCCCCGAGCGCGTTCGAAGCGGGCTTCGTCTCGGCCACGCACGACGACACGGTGCTCGAAGCCACGCTCGAGGCTGCACGCGCCGCGTTCAAGGCCATCGCTTGATTCGTCTGATTCGACTGATAGCACCACTGCACCACCATAACGATTCACTCTGTCTGCTAAAAACAAGGACACACATCATGCTCATGCTGCTGCCGACAAAGTTCCGTCAGACGTTCGCCGCCCGCCGCGGCACGTTCGCACGCTGGCTGGCGCTGGCGTTCCTCACGTCGTTCCTTTCCGCCTGCGGCTACAACGACATTCAGGTCAAAGACGAAGCGGTCAAGGCCGCATGGAGCGAAGTCGTCAACCAATACCAGCGCCGCGCCGATCTGGTGCCGAATCTGGTGAACACGGTCAAGGGCTACGCCACGCACGAGCAAACCACGCTCACCGATGTGATCAACGCGCGCGCCAAGGCGACCAGCATCACGGTTACGCCGGAAACGCTCAACGATCCGGAAGCCTTCAAGCGCTTCCAGCAGGCCCAGGGCGAACTCTCGGGGGCACTCTCGCGCTTGATGGCCGTCTCGGAGAACTACCCGAACCTGAAGGCCGACGGTCTCTTCCGCGATCTGCAATCGCAACTGGAAGGCACGGAAAACCGCATCACCGTCGCGCGCAATCGCTACATTCAATCGGTGCAGGACTACAACGTGTACGTGCGCCAGTTCCCGAACAACCTGACGGCGAAGATGTTCGGCTACGGTCCGAAGCCGAACTTCTCGGTCGAGAACGAAAAGGCGATTTCGACGGCCCCGACGGTCAAGTTCTGAGGATCGGGCCATGGCTGACGTCCTGATGCGTCGTACTTTGCTGCCGTGGGGCTCGCGCACCGGCGGTGCCTCGCTGTGGTCGGGGCGCGGCGTCGCGCACATCCTGTGGGCGTTGGTGCTCGCCAGCTTGTGCTGGCTGGCGCTGCCGGCCGGTGCCGAGTCGCTGGTCGCCGTGCCCGCACTCACCGCGCGTGTGACCGACCTGACGGGCACCCTCACGCCCGATCAGCGCAACGCACTCGAGACGCAGCTCGCGCAGTACGAACAACAGCGCGGTAGCCAGATTTTCGTGCTGATGGTGCCCAGCACCGCGCCCGAAACCATCGACCAGTACAGCATTCGCGTCGCCGATGCATGGAAGGCTGGCCGCAAAGGCGTAGACGACGGCGTGATCATGCTCATCGCGAAGAACAATCCGAACGACTTGCGCAAAATGCGCATCGAGGTCGGACGCGGCGTGCAAGGCTCGCTCACCGACGCCATCTCGGGACGTATTCTGCGCGATGTGATGGCACCGCACTTCCGCAATGGCGACTTCTTCGGCGGTCTCGCTGCGGGCGTCGCGGCCGTCGAAGCGGCGATGAACAACGAAGCGCTGCCCGCGCCTCAGTTGCCATCCACGCGCGCGCCGCACTCCGATCTGTCCGATTTCGCACCGCTGCTGTTCATCATCTTCATCATCGCGATGGTCGTGATCATGGAGAGCCGCCGACGCTTTAAAGGCCCCGGCTTGCCCGGCGCGTTGGATGATCCGAACGACCCGCGCTCGCGCGTGTTGACCGGCCAGCGCGGACGCATCGGCCCGGGTGGCTTTGGCGGCGGTTTGGGCGGCGGCATTGGCGGCGGCCTCGGCGGTCTTGGCGGCTGGGGACGCGGCGGTGGTGGTGGTGACGGCGGCGGCGGCGGTGGTTTTGGCGGCGGAGGCGGCGGCGGATTCGACGGCGGCGGCTCGTCGGGGAACTGGTGAGCGGCGATGGCACACGAGGAAATCGCGATGCAACAGCGGCAACACAATCTCTCGCGCTGGCTGCGCCATCTGGGCACGTGGCGTGCACACGCGCGCTGGCTGTTTTCCGATAAGGCGCTCGACACGCTCGAAGCCGCCATCCGCGATTCGGAAACCGATCACCGCTGCGAGATTCGTCTGGTCATCGAAGCCGCGATGCCGCTCGGCGCGGTATGGCAAGGCCACACCTGCCGTCAGCGCGCGCTGCAACTGTTTCGCCAACTCGGCATTGCCCACACGGGCGAGCGCACGGGCATTTTGCTGTATATCAACCTTGCCGATCACGATATCGAGCTGATTGCCGACAAGGGTGTCAACGCGCTGGTTTCGCCGCGCACATGGGACACCGTAGTCGCGCAGATGAGCGCCGGTTTTCGCGACGATCAGTATGTTCCGAGCGTGCTGAACGCTCTGAACACCTTGCGCGGCATTGCGCGCGAACACTTGCCGGCCCATGCCGGCGCGGCCCCGGACAATGCGTTGACCGACCGGCCGCTGATGATCTGACGGACCATGTTCTCGGAACAGGATTTTGCTTACATGCGCCGCGCGCTGGCTTTGGCCGAGCGCGGCATGTTCACCACCGCGCCGAACCCGCGCGTGGGGTGTGTGATCGTCAACGAAGGCCGCGTTATCGGCGAAGGCTTCACGCAACCGGCCGGTCAAGACCACGCCGAAGTGCAGGCGATGAAAGACGCCCGCACCCGTGGCGAATCGCTGCGCGACGCGACGGCCTACGTCACGCTGGAGCCTTGCAGCCACTACGGACGCACGCCGCCGTGCGCTAAAGGGCTGATCGAAGCGGGCGTCAAGCGCGTGATCGCCGCGATGGAAGACCCGAACCCGCTCGTCGCGGGACGCGGTCTGACGATGCTGCGCGACGCGGGTATCGAAGTGCGTTGTGGCTTGCTCGAACAAGAAGCGCGCGAACTCAACATCGGCTTTGTCGCACGCATGACGCGCGGCACGCCGTGGGTGCGCATGAAGGTCGCCGCGAGCCTCGACGGTAAGACGGCGTTGCACAACGGCGTGAGTCAATGGATCACCGGGCCTGCGGCGCGTGCGGATGGTCATGCGTGGCGTGCGCGCGCTTGCGCAATCCTCACGGGGATCGGCACGGTGCGCGAGGACGACCCGTCGCTCACCGTGCGCGAAGTGCAGACGCCTCGCCAACCGCTGCGCATCGTTGTCGATTCGCGACTGGACATCCCGCTCACCGCCAAAGTGCTCGCCGATGGCAATGCGCTGGTCGTTTGCGCGAACGGCGATGCCGCACGCGTGGCGCGTCTGCGCGAACAAGGCGTCGATGTGCTCGACCTGCCCAACGCCAGCGGCAAAGTCGAATTGCCCGCATTGATGCGCGCACTCGGCGAGCGCCAGATCAACGAGCTACACGTCGAAGCGGGCTTCAAGCTCAACGGCTCGTTGCTGCGCGAACACTGCGTGGATGAACTGCTGACATATCTCGCGCCGTGTATCGTCGGCGACGCGCAAGGCATGTTCAACCTGCCTACGCTTACGTCGCTCGATGACAAGATTCCACTCACGTTCTCGGACGTGCGCATGATCGAAGGCGATCTGCGCATCATGGCGCGTATCAAGCGAACCTGATGCAGCGGCGCTGGTGAGCGGTAAGAAAACAAAAAGCGGGGCGTGTCGAAATGACACGCCCCGCTTCTTTTATGCGACGCAGTCTTCGGGATGCGGGCGTTAAGCGCCCTGCCCGCTCAGACGTGGAAGCCCACGCTGCCCAGCTTTTCCATCTCGACCGACACGTACTGCCCCGGCTGGATGTACTCCGCGGGCGTGGCACCGCCTGCCATCACGATCCAACCGGCTTGCAACGGCTCACCGGCAGCCGCCGACAGACGTGCCGCAGCCACCAGCGAGCGCAGCGGATGACCGAGCAGAGCCGCGGTGGAACCCACCTGCACCGTGCGGCCGTTGATCGTCATGGCCAAGCCCAGATTCGAGAAGTCGGTGCGCGGGTCATGCCACGCGCCAATCACGAAACCGCTCGACGACGCGTTATCGGCAATCACTTCCGGCAACGTGAACTTGAAGTCCTTGTAGCGCGAATCGATGATTTCGATGGCCGGGGCAATGGCTTCGACGGCCGCGAGGGCCTGCGGCCCCGTGACGTTGCCTTCCAACGGCTTCTTCAGGATGAAGGCGATCTCCGGTTCGACGCGCGGATGCACGAAACGCTTGAAGTCGATCGCGGTGCCCTCTTCTACCTGCATGCCCGACGTCAGACGCCCCCAGATCACATCCGAGAGGCCCATCTGAACCATCTTGGCGCGGCTGGTGAAGCCCATCTTCACGCCGACGCGCGTCTCGCCGCGTGCAGCGCGGCGCGCGAGCGACGCGGCTTGAATCGCGTAAGCGTCATCGAGCGAGAGTCGGTTGTCGGTATCGAACTGCTCGACCTCGTGCGCGTGATGTGCGGCGTCGTCGAGCAGCTTAGCGTAATCCTGAATATGGCTCATCGTGCGGCCTCGCTGGCGGGTTCAAACACGGCGCGGACCGAGCCCAGGCCGTTGATACGGGTCTCGAAGATGTCGCCCGGGGTCACCGCCGCCATCGGGCCGAGTGCGCCCGAGAGCACCAGATCGCCCGCCTTGAGCGGCGTGCCCACGGCGGCCATGGTGCGGGCCAGCCACACCACGGCGTTGATCGGGCTGCCCAGACACGCGGCACCAGCGCCCACAGACACCGGCTCGCCGCGACGCTCCATCACCATGCCGCACAGACGCACGTCGAACTGCGAGAGCTTTTTCGGCGTGTTGCCCAGCACGTAGGCCGACGACGAGGCGTTATCGGCAATGGTGTCGGTAATGCGGATATTCCAATCGGCCACGCGGCTGCCCACGATTTCGAGCGCAGGCAAGGCATATTCGATGGCATTGATCACATCGAGTTGGCCCGGGTTGTCGACCGTGAGATCGCGCCCGATCACGAACGCGATCTCGGCTTCGATCTTCGGCTGCGTGAGAATCGACGCCGGAATGGGTTCGCCGTCGCCATAGCCCATGTCGTCGAACAACATGCCGAAGTCGGGCTGGTCCACGCCAAGCTGCTTTTGCACGGCGACCGACGTCAGGCCGATCTTGCAGCCGACGATGCGGCGGCCCGCGGCAAGGCGGCGTTCCGTATTGATGCGCTGGATGGCATACGCGTCGTCAATCGACAGCGGCGCGAACGTCTCGCGCAACGGGGCGATGAAACGGCGCGAACGTTCCGCTTCGACGAGCGCGTCGGCGGCTTGTTGCAAACGTTGAGCGTCTGTCGTCATCACGCGCCTGCCTTGGCCGGTGCAGCCGGCTCGTCCTTCGTGCGCTCACCCACCGCCCAATGCGCGGCGGGCACCTGCGTCGCATAGACGCGAATCGATTCGAGCGGTGCGCCAAGCGTCTCGTGCACGGTGCGTGCCACGGCCTTGACGCAGGCTTTGACGGTGGCGTCGTCGCGACCTTCCACCAAATTGATATGTACGATAGGCATGACCCTGTCCTCGGAAATTGCCGTATGGCTGTCGCAAGCGACCGAAACAAGCGGCTGAAACAAGCACGGCTTCGACGGGCAATGATGCGCGCGCAGCGAGATACCGTCCAATACCGTTTTTCCAGAATCCGATACCATTTCGGTATTGAGTTCGAATCGACGGATTTGGGGGCAGCGTGGATATCAAGCAAATGCGGTACTTCCTGGCCGTGGCCGAGGAAGGCAACTTCGGCCGTGCAGCCGAGCGCCTGAACATGGCGCAACCGCCGCTCACGCGGCATATGCAGGCGCTCGAAGCGCAACTGGGCACACAACTCTTCGTGCGCACGCCCAAGGGAGCCACGCTCACGGCTGCCGGGCAGACGCTGCTCGCCGAAGTGCCCAACATTCTGTCGCTCGCGCGCCGTGCCGAAGAGCAGACGCGATTGGCCGGAGAGGGCTACATCGGCCGACTTGATGTGGGCATCTTCAGTTCGGGCATTCTCAACGTGATTCCGCGCCTACTCGCGAGCTTTCACACGGCCCGCCCAGAAGTGAAGATCGGGCTGCACAACTTGTCGAAAGCGGAGCAGATCGCCGCGCTTCGCGAGCGGCGCATCGCCATCGGGTTCAATCGCCTGATTCCGGACGAGCCCGATATTGCCGTCGATTGGATTCACCGCGAGCCGTTTCTTGTTGCGCTCTACGAAGGACACCCGCTGTGCAAGCGGGCTTCGCTCACGCTCGCCGATCTCGATAACGAAGGGATGATTCTTTATCCGAACGCACCGATGCCGGGGCTTGCCGAAGAGGTGGCGGCGGCGTTTCGCGCCGAGGGCGTGACGCTACGCGTCGAGCAGGAGGCGGAAGACGTAGTGACGTCGATTGCACTGGTGGCCAGCCGCTTCGGTATTTGCGTGACGACGGAGTCGGCGGCGAATCTGCGCCTGCCCGGCGTGGTGTACCGACCGCTCAAATCGCAACGGCTGCGCTCGATCGAACTGAACTGTATGTATCGCCGCGACGATAGCTCGCCAATCCTCGCCGCCTTTCTCGCGTTGATTCGGCAGTCACGCAATCATCGGCATGCGTTGACGATGTGAGAAGCGGGAAGTGGGGCTGGAATATACGCAATCGGATGCAAAGCAAAAAACTTTGGATTCCACCGAACGGCGGATTGCATCCAAAATGTACAGATGCCCGAATAGCGTTCGTGAGTCATCGTGGCCCCGATTTATATGAAGACCCGCAATGCTGCGCTGCACCTATCTGCGTAGTACTACGGAGTGTCGTTGTGACGACTCCGAGAAACGCCATCCGACCCCTTTGAAATCCTTTATCCATGCGGGTTTCCAGAGGGCTTGGGATAGTGGTTCCAATTGGACTCCGTATTACGCTAACATGGCGCATCGTTCGTACCTCACGGGGTGGGAATGATCGAATACCAACAGGTTCAGCAGTCGCTTTAGACCACCGCAGATTCGGGTAGTCAAAAAAATACAAATCAAGGAGATGTCCACAATGCAGTTCCGTCACAAATCCCTGTTCGTCGCCGCTGCGCTCGCCTTCATCGGTACGGCTGCCAACGCCGAGACCGTCAAAATCGCCATCGCCGGCCCGTTCAGCGGCTCGGTTGCCCAATACGGCGACATGGTCAAGGCCGGCGCACTGACCGCCATCGAAGAAATCAACGCGGCTGGCGGCGTCAACGGCAACAAGTTTGAAGCGGTCATGATGGACGACGCATGCGAGCCGAAGCAGGCCGTCGCTGTCGCCAACAAGATCGTCAGCCAGAAGATCAAGTACGTGATCGGTCACGTGTGCTCGGGTTCGACGATTCCGGCATCGGACATCTACGAAAACGAAGGCGTGGTGATGATCACCCCGTCGGCCACGGCCCCGCAGCTGACCGAAGGCAAGAAGCGCCACTTCATCTTCCGCACGATCGGTCGTGACGATCAGCAAGGCCCGGCAGCCGCGCAGTACATCATCAACAAGGTCAAGCCGAAGAAGGTTGCCGTGCTGCACGACAAGCAGTCGTACGGTCAGGGTATCGCCAGCTCGGTGAAGAAGGACCTGGACGCCGCCAAGATTCCGGTCGTGCTGTTCGAAGGCATCAACGCCGGCGACTCGGACTACTCCGCTGTCATCACCAAGCTCAAGGCACAAGGCGTCGACTTCGTGTACTTCGGCGGCTACCACCCGGAAATGGGTCTGCTGCTGCGTCAGGCACGTGAGCAAGGCGTGAAGGCCACGTTCATGGGTCCGGAAGGCGTGGGTAACAAGGACGTGACGGCCATCGCCGGTCCGTCGTCGGAAGGCATGCTGGTCACGCTGCCGGCCGACTTCGCTGCCGACCCGGCCAACGCTAAGCTGGTGAAGGCTTTCGCCGACGCCAAGCGCGATCCGAACGGTCCGTTCCAGATGCCGGCTTACACGGGCGTGCAACTGATCGCCAAGAGCATCGCTGGCGCGAAGAGCACCGACTCGGAGAAGGTTGCCGACTACCTGCACAAGAACACGTTCGACACGCCGATCGGCAAAGTCGCCTACGATGCCGCTGGCGATTTGAAGTCGTTCAAGTTCGTTGTGTACACGTGGCACAAGGACGCGACCAAGACCGCCGCCAACTGATTCCCTGACGCTTTAAAGGCCAGCGAATCACCCCCTGCCGCCCGCCGACCTCGGCGGGCGGCGCGCATTCGCGCTCGGCCCCCGCACGTCGCGAGGCTTCCCGCATGAACGAATTTCTTCCACAGCTCGCCCAGCAACTGGTCAATGGCCTGACGCTGGGCGCGATCTACGCGTTGATTGCCATTGGCTACACAATGGTCTACGGCATCATCGGCATGATCAACTTTGCCCACGGCGAGATCTACATGATCGGCGCCTATGTCGGGCTTGTCACACTGACTGCCATTGGTACGGCTGCGGGCTACCCCCTGCCGCTCGTGCTGGGTGCAGCGCTGCTGGTATCGGTGCTGATCACGGGCCTGTACGGCTTCGCGATCGAGCGGGTGGCGTATCGCCCGCTGCGCGGCGGACCTCGCCTCGGACCGCTGATCTCCGCGATCGGTATGTCCATCTTCCTGCAAAACTACGTGCAGATCGGTCAGGGCGCGCGTGACGTGTCTGTACCGATGCTGATCTCGGGTGCGCTCGATGTTCCGATGGGCGACTTCACCGTGACCATTCCCTACGGTCGCATGCTGATCGTCGGTGTGACGGTTGCGCTGATGATCGCGCTCACGCTGTTCATCGCGAATTCGCGCATGGGCCGTGCGTGCCGCGCCTGCGCCGAAGACATGCGCATGGCGAACCTGCTCGGCATCGATACGAATCGCGTGATCTCGTTCACGTTCATTCTCGGTGCCATGCTCGCGGCCGTGGGTGGCGTGCTGATCGGCCTGAGCATCGGCAAGCTCAATCCGTATATCGGCTTCATTGCCGGCATCAAGGCCTTCACGGCCGCAGTGCTCGGCGGTATCGGCAGCGTTCCCGGCGCCATGCTGGGCGGTGTGCTGCTGGGGCTGGCGGAAACGCTTGCATCGGGCTACATGCCCTCCGAGTACAAAGACGTCGTGGCCTTCGGCCTGCTGGTGCTGGTGCTGCTGTTCCGCCCGACCGGCCTGCTGGGCAAGCCCGACATCGAGAAAGTCTGAGGTCGAACATGACACAACAACTCACGCTCAAGTCCGGCGCCGTCAACCGCGCGCCGGCCGGCGAGACGCTCAAGGGCGCGGTCATCGCCACGCTCGTGACGATCATCCTCACGGCCCCTATCCTGGGCCTGCAACTCAAGCTCGACGGGTACAAGGTCGTACTCGAGCAGCACTGGCGTCCGGTGTGGATTGCGGCGGCGATCGTCTTCGTGTTCCAGATGATCAAGCCGATGCTGCTGCGCTCCAAGCGCGCAGTGAAGCTGCCGACGGTGCCCGCACTGGGCCGACGTCAGCAACTGCTCGCGATGTGGGTGCTGCTCGCCATCGGGCTCGTGTGGCCGTTCGTCGGCTCGCGCGGCGCCGTGGACGTTGCCACGCTCGCGCTCATCTACTGCATTCTCGGCCTCGGCCTGAATATCGTGGTGGGCTTCGCCGGTCTGCTCGATCTGGGCTACGTCGGCTTCTATGCGGTCGGCGGGTACACGTATGCACTGCTCAACCAGTATTTCGGCCTGACCTTCTGGGAATGCCTGCCGCTCGCCGCCCTTATGTCGGCGACGTTCGGCTTCCTGCTCGGCTTCCCGGTGCTGCGTTTGCGCGGTGACTATCTGGCCATCGTGACGCTCGGCTTCGGCGAAATCATCCGTCTGTTGCTCAACAATCTGACGAGCATCACGGGCGGTCCGGACGGCGTGTCGGGGATTCCGAAGCCCAGCGTGTTCGGCTTCGAGATGGCGCGCTCGTCGAGCGTCGAAGGGGCGAAGACATTCCACGAACTGATCGGCATGTCGTACAGCGGCTCGCACATGGTGATTTTCCTGTACCTGCTGGCGTTCGTGCTTGTCGGCTTCACGCTCTTTGTGACCAGCCGCCTGATTCGCATGCCGATCGGCCGCGCATGGGAAGCGCTGCGCGAAGACGAAATCGCCTGCCGCTCGCTCGGCTTGAACCCCACGCGCATCAAGCTCTCGGCGTTCACGCTGGGGGCGTCGTTTGCGGGGTTGGCCGGTGCGTTCTTCGCGGCGCGCCAAGGGCTCGTCACGCCGGAGTCGTTCACGTTCATCGAATCGGCCCTGATTCTCGCCGTGGTGGTGCTGGGCGGCATGGGCTCACAGATCGGCGTGATTCTCGCGGCCATCTTGCTCACCGTGCTGCCGGAAGTCGCGCGCGGTTTCGCCGAGTACCGCATGTTGATCTTCGGTCTGGTGATGGTGCTGATGATGATGTGGCGTCCGCAGGGCCTGCTGCCCGCGACGCGTCCGCATGTGGAGTTGCCGCAATGAGTGCAGACCTGTTGAAACTCTCCGGCTTGCAGATGCGCTTCGGCGGTCTGCTCGCCGTGGACGGCGTCGAGTTCGCCGTCCGCAAGAACGAAATCTTCGCGATCATCGGCCCGAACGGCGCTGGTAAGACGACCGTGTTCAACTGCGTGGGCGGTTTCTATCGCCCAACCGGCGGTTCGATCACGCTCGACGGTGGCGACATCACCGGGCTGCCGAGCCATATGGTGGCGCGTCGCGGACTGGTGCGCACGTTCCAGAACATTCGACTGTTCCGTCAACTGACCGTCGTCGAGAACCTGCTCGTCGCGCAGCATATGCGTGTGCATAGCGGGTTCCTGCAAGGGCTGTTCTCGACGGGCGCTTTCCGTCGCGCCGAACGCACCGCGCTTGAACGCGCTAAGCATTGGCTTGATCGCCTGGGACTGACCGCGGTGGCCAATCGCGAGGCAGGCACGCTGTCGTACGGCCATCAACGCCGTCTCGAAATCGCGCGCTGCATGATCACCGAACCGCGCCTGCTGATGCTCGATGAGCCGGCGGCCGGTCTCAATCCGCAGGAGAAGATCGAGTTGCAACAGCTCGTCGACAACCTGCGGCACGAGTTCGGCATCTCGGTGCTGCTGATCGAACACGATATGAGTCTCGTGATGGGTGTCTCCGACCGAATTCTCGTGATGGAGCACGGCAAGCCGATCATGACCGGCAAGCCCGACGAGGTGCGCAACGATCCGCGCGTCATCAAGGCCTACCTCGGGGAGGAATAATGCTGAAGCTGGAACAGATCCACACCCATTACGGGGCCGTCGAAGCGCTCTCGGGCGTCTCGATCGAAGTGAACAAGGGCGAGATTGTCACGCTCATCGGCAGTAACGGCGCGGGCAAAACCACGCTGATGATGACGGTATGCGGCACGCCGCGCGCATCGAGCGGACGCGTGATGTTCGAGGGCAATGACATCACCGCCTGCCCGACGCACGAAATCATGCGCATGGGGATGGCGATTTCGCCGGAAGGCCGTCGCGTGTTTCCGAGTCTGACCGTGATCGAGAACCTCAAGATGGGCGGGTTCTTCGGCTCGAAGGACGAGATCGAAGCGGGCATGGAGCACGTCTTCAAGCTGTTTCCGCGGCTCGCGCAGCGCGGCAAACAGCGGGCGGGCACGATGTCGGGCGGCGAACAGCAAATGCTGGCGATCGGGCGGGCGTTGATGAGCCGTCCGCGTCTGCTGTTGCTCGATGAGCCGACGCTCGGTCTCGCACCGCTCGTGATCGCGCAGATCTTCGACATCATCCGCACGATTCGCGAGGAAGGCGTGACGGTGTTTCTGGTGGAGCAAAACGCGAACAAGGCGCTGCATGTGGCCGATCGCGGTTACGTGCTCGAAACCGGACGCGTGGTGCTGGCCGATTCCGCAGACAACCTGCTGGCCAACGACGATATCAAGCGCGCATATCTCGGCGCGTGATGTTGGGCGGCGGCCCTTGCATAAGCGAGGTGCCGCGCGTTCATGAGAAAGGGGGCACGCTTCCGGGCGTGTCCCCCTTTTTTGTGCGGTCACGAGTCGGTCGACGCCAACCCAGCCCTTACTTCATCAGTTCGACCAACTGATCGAGCGCCTTGCCCCAGCCGTCGTGGAAGCCCATGGCTTCGTGCTGCGCGCGCGTGGTTTCGTCGCCATGCATGGCGATCGCCGTGTAGCGGGTGCCCTTGCCGTGCGCTTCCATCAACACGGCCGCCGTGAAATGGAAGCCACCATGCTCGGCCACCGGCGCAGGTGCCGGACGGAAGCCCGGGAGTACCGAGTTGGTCCACACCAGACGCGAATTCTCTTCGACTTCCAGATAGCAGCCGACGTTGGGGAATTGTTGCCCCTCAGGCGAGCGCATCATCGTGAAGAAACGGCCGCCCGGGCGCAGATCAATCTCGCAATCGACGGTCTGCCACGGCGCAGGCGTGAACCACTTCTTGAGGTGTTCCGGCTGCGTCCAAGCGGCCCACACGCGCTCGCACGGCACATCGACGTAGCGTTCAAGTACCAGATCAAGCTTCGGGTCGACCGAGAAAAGATTCGCGTGGCTCATTAGGGTGTCTCCTTCATTTGCAAAAGGTAGTTGTCGAGTTGATCGAGGCGGCGCGTCCACTTGTCACGCTGCAATTGCAGCCAGTCCTGCGCGCCGGCCAAGGTTTCGGTCTCCAGCGCGTAAGTGCGCACGCGACCGTCTTTGGTCGAGACGACCAGCCCGCACTCCTCCAGCACGTTCAAATGCTGCGAGAACGACGGCAATGCCATCGAAAACGGTCGCGCCAGTTCGCTCACCGATGCCGGTCCAAACGTCAGGCGCTCAACGACTGCCCGCCGCGTCGGATCCGACAGCGCACGAAAGATCTGATCGAGAGGTGCGGAATGGTTAGCCATGTGCCTAACTATAGTGATCGAAATTACTTAGGTCAATACCTTTGTTTCATTCATTCCCCGATGCCGATACGGACGCTCGCCGCTCACGCGGAAGAATCTTCCGACAATCGCCACAGATGGCGGAGCAAATGTCGGCCTTCTCCGGTTTTCGGGGCGATTTGACGCGAGAATCGGCCGCAGCCGTGCACCGGCTTGGCGTAGAATAGAGCCTTTCCAAATTCAGCCCCCGCGTCGCCCGCTATGCCGTTGGCCACTACAGAAGAAATCATTGCCGAGCTCAAGGCCGGCCGCATGGTAGTTCTCGTCGATGAAGAAGATCGCGAGAACGAAGGCGATCTCGTCATGGCAGCCGAGTTCGCGACTCCGGAAGCCATCAATTTCATGGCGAAATACGGGCGTGGGCTGATTTGCCTCACGCTCACGCAGGCGCGCTGCAAGCAGCTCAACCTGCCGTTGATGACCTATCGCAACGGCACGCAGTACGGCACCGCATTCACGCTGTCCATCGAAGCCGCCGAGGGCGTGACCACTGGCATTTCGGCCGCTGACCGCGCACATACCGTGAAGACGGCGATTACCAAGGAAGCCCGCCCGGAAGACATCGTTCAGCCGGGTCACGTGTTCCCGATCATGGCGCAACCCGGTGGCGTGCTCGTACGCGCAGGCCACACAGAAGCCGGTTGCGATCTGACGGCCATGGCGGGGCTCACGCCTGCCGCCGTGATCTGCGAAATCATGAACGACGACGGCACGATGGCACGTCTGCCGGAACTGCTGGAATTCGCCGAACAACACAACATCAAGATCGGCACCATCGTCGATTTGATCCATTACCGCAGCCGCACCGAATCGATGATCGAGACGGTGGCCACGCGCGAAATGCAAACCGCTTGGGGTCCGTTCCAGGCCACCTTGTATCGCGACAAGCCGAGCGGCGCCCCGCATCTGGCGCTCGTGCGCGGCACGCCGTCGCCGGCCGACGAAACGCTGGTGCGCGTGCACGAGCCGCTCTCCATGTTCGATCTGCTCGAAACCGGTGTGTCGACCCACTCGTGGACGCTGGCCGGTGCCATGCAAGCCGTTGCCGAAGCCGGCAAGGGTGTGGTCGTGCTGCTCAACTGCGTGGAGACGCCGGAACACTTGTTCGGCCAGTTCGAAGCGCTCGACGAGACCGAAAAGGCCGCGCGCGCCAAGCGCCGCCCCGTGGACTTCCGTACGCACGGCGTTGGCGCGCAGATTCTGCGCGAGCTGGGCGTCGGTAAAATGCGGGTGCTCTCGAACCCGCGCAAGATTCCCAACATGGCAGGTTATGGCCTCGAGGTCACCGGCTTCCAGCCGATGCCCGGCGCCGAGGTTGCCTGAGGACTTGCCTGAGCATCACTGAATCATTGCCCTGTTGTCGAACGACGTCAGGGTGTGACAACGCCGAGCGGTGCCCGAGATGGGCGCGCCGGCACAACGTAGGCCGCACCGCCTGGACGGTACTTTTTTAAGGAAGCCCATTATGGACATCGGACAATACCAGCCGGAACTCGACGGTGAAGGCCTTCGCGTGGGCATCGTGCAGTCGCGTTTCAACGACGCCGTGTGCACGGCATTGCGTGACGCCGCTATCGCCGAACTCGACCGTCTGGGTGTCGACGGCGAAGACGTGCTGCTCGTGTCGGTGCCCGGCGCACTGGAAATCCCGCTGGCATTGCAGAAGATGGCCGAAAGCGGTCAATTCGACGCACTCATCGCGCTGGGCGCGGTGATTCGCGGCGAAACGTACCACTTCGAGCTGGTCTCGAACGAAAGCGGTGCCGGCATTACGCGCATCGGCCTTGATTTCGGTATCCCCATCGCCAACGCGGTGCTGACGACCGAAAACGACGAACAGGCTGAAGTGCGCGCCGCCGAGAAGGGTCGCGATGCGGCCCGCGTGGCGGTGGAAATGGCCAATTTGCTCGAAGCCCTCGATGTACTGAACGGCGACGACGATGCGGATGAAGACGAAGACGAAGAAGAGGAAGATCGGTAATGAAGAGTGCTCGCCGCCGCGCGCGCGAATTTGCGTTGCAAGGCATGTATCAATGGCTGATTTCGCGCGGTCACGCAAGTGAGATCGATGCTCACCTGCGCTCCACTCCCGGCTATGACAAGGCGGATCACGCCCTCCTGGAAGCTGTGCTGTATGGCAGCATCCGCGAGGCGGATGCCCTGTCGCAACAACTCCAGCCCTATCTGGACCGGCCGGCCGCGCAACTCTCGCCCATTGAACACGCTGCGCTCATCACCGGTGCGTACGAACTGATTCACCTTCAGGACGTGCCGTACCGTGTCGTGATCAACGAGGCAGTCGAAGTCGTCAAGACGTTCGGCGGCCCGGATGGTCACCGCTTCGTGAACGGTGTGCTCGATAAGTTTGCGGCCGAAGTGCGCCCGGACGAAGTCGCCGCCAATCGCAACGGCGGCCGCGGCAAGAGCGCCTGACGTTTCAGGGCTTTGCCGGCGACGAAGCGCGCCGACAAAGCCCTACCCTCATCGCCTTCGCCTCCCGCGCCACCTATCCCCCCTCCCCCCACCCGCCACTATGGATCGCACGCCCGACCTCGCCCCCGCGCTGAAGCTGGCACAACGTGTCGACGACATTGCACCGTTTCATGTCATGGAGCTTGCCAAGCAAGCCGCCCTGCGCGAGAAAGCCGGTCATGACGTCATCCACATGGGTATTGGGGAGCCGGACTTCACCGCCCCCGAGCAAGTGATCGAGGCGGCGGCAAAGGCGATGCGCGACGGGCGCACCCAGTACACGAGTGCGATGGGCGTGCCTGCACTGCGTGAGGCGATCGCCGACTACTACCGTAGTTACTACGGGGTCGACGTGGATCCGTCGCGCATTGTGGTCACGGCCGGTGCCTCTGCGGCGTTGGTACTCGCGTGTGCCGCCCTTGTCGGCGTGGGCGATGAAGTGTTGATGCCGGATCCGTGTTACCCGTGCAATCGCCACTTTGTCTCGACATTCGACGGCAAGCCGGTATTGATTCCGTCCGGCCCTGCCGAACGGTTTCAACTGACCGCCGAACGTATCGAATCGCATTGGGGTCCGGCCACGCGCGGTGTACTGCTCGCCTCGCCGTCGAACCCGACCGGCACGTCGATCGAAGCCGCCGAGCTGGCGCGCATCGTCAAGACGGTGCGGGCACGAGGTGGCTTCACGCTGGTCGACGAGATTTATCAGGGGTTGAGCTACGACGGCAAACCCACGACGGCGCTGAGTTTCGGTGACGACGTGCTGGTCGTGAGCAGCTTCTCGAAGTACTTCAATATGACGGGCTGGCGTCTGGGATGGCTTGTGGTGCCGCCCTCGCTCGTGCCGACGTTCGAGAAACTCTCGCAGAATCTGTTCATCTGCCCTTCGGCGGTGGCACAGCACGCAGCCGTTGCCTGCTTCCAGCCGGACACGCTCGCCATTTACGAAGCCCGTAAGGACGCGTTCCGGAATCGCCGCGATTACGTGGTGCCGGCGCTTGAGCGCCTCGGCTTCAAGGTGCCGGTCATGCCGGACGGTGCCTTCTATGTCTACGCGGATTGTTCGGGCGTACAGCACCCGGACGCTGGCGACAGCGATCGCCTGACGCAAGCGCTGCTGCAACAAGCGGATGTCGTGCTGGTGCCGGGGCTGGACTTCGGCTTCGCCGAGCCTCGTAAGTACATCCGGCTGTCGTACGCCACGTCGCTCGAAAAGCTGCGTGAAGCCATGGGGCGCATCGAGCACGTCTTCACCGGCAACTGACCGGTACGCTTGCCTGGTGAATTCACTGCGAAGCCGCCAGCAGCAGAAAACAAAAAACCCATCGAATCACTTCGATGGGTTTTTTGTTGGTCCGCGCACCCCTTCTATATAGAGAGGACTGTGCTTCACAAAAAAGAACGCACCCGGCCGGGGTGCGTCTTTCTCAAACTCGCTCGATCAATCGATCAAATCGATCAGGCTGCCGTGCTGTCGTCGGCTTCGAGCGGCTTGGCCGCTGCGGCTGCCTTGCCCGTCGGCGTTGCCGTCGCGCTCGGTGCCGGGGCCGACTCGGCCGCCGACTCATCCGACTTGCCTGCCGAGACCGGCTTGCTCACCGGCTTGGCCGAACTGACGATCACCGGCGCTTGCGGCGCGTTCGGCGAGATCTTGCGGCCCATGGCCACACCACGCAGACGATCACGCTCGGCCAGCACCTTCGCACCGTAGCCGCCGTCACCCGCACTGGTCGAGCCGACGTACAAGCGCAGACCACCGGAGAGCGAACCGCCACGTGCGATGCATTCCTTCAGAATCAACGCAC
Organism: Pandoraea pneumonica; assembly: GCF_902459645.1. Taxonomy (GTDB): domain Bacteria; phylum Pseudomonadota; class Gammaproteobacteria; order Burkholderiales; family Burkholderiaceae; genus Pandoraea; species Pandoraea pneumonica. Next base: position 104,623 of record NZ_CABPSK010000005.1, on the reverse strand, counting down.
CGACCTTGATGTTGGCCAGCGGGTGCAGGGCAGCTTCCGGACCACCGAAGTATTCCAGCTTGTCCTGATGCACCTTCGACATGACCTGCATGAGGCCTTGTGCGCCAACGGTGCTTTCTGCGTACGGGTTGAAGCCCGACTCGATGGCCATGACCGCGAGCAACAGCAGCGGGTCGAGGCCTACTTCCTTGCCCGTCGTGTAGGCGGCGCGCACGAGGTTACCCGTCACGTCACCGGCCACGCGATAGCGGCGTGCCAGATAATCGGCCACGGCGACTTGTTCGCGCGTGTCGAGCGCCTTGCCGGCACGGGCATCGGCAGCCACGCGCTGGTTCGGGATGTAGGCCGCCAGCACTGCGGCCGACGGCACGTGTTGTGCGGCTTGCGCCATCATCGTGGCGTCGGAGGGCGTGCCCTGCGCCACGGTACTGCCGTTAGCAGCACCGCGATTGGCCGCATTGGCCGAACCGGTCGCTGCTTCGATCAGCGGACTGACACGCGACGCCAGATCGGCGCGCCATGTCGGTCGTGCCCACAGCGCGAGCGTGCCGACCACGGCAACCAGGCCGACTGCGCTGGACGTATACAGTCCAACACGGCCACCGTGCCATGCGAGGCGACGCCAATCGCGGCGAGCCGCGGCTACCGTTGCCACGCCACGCGCTTGCAGCGCACGGACCGCGGCCAGTAGCCAGGGTGATAAACCAGACTTCTTCATACTACGTACTCCGGTTACGCCGTCACCACGGGTTGGTCCCGCGGCGTAAGGAAACGAGCCGGTATGCCCGCCAGGCATCCCGTTAAGTGCTCATTTACGGCATAGGGAAAAAGGCGGTGCATCGTGTTTGTCATCAACGATGCCACTACCGCCGCAGCGCGCCGATCTGTTCAGATCTTTGGCGCTGACGAGCTATCGCTCGCGCTGCTTCCTAAAACACTGGTTTCCCGACCTCGGTGAGAAAACCAGCCACTGAAAATCCACGTCGATGTTGTAGTTGTCGCTAAGCTCGATCGGGTTGGCCTACCCGTCATCGAAGCCGCCTTTCTGGATTCAACGGGCGGATTGTAGCAGCGATATATAATCCGTCAATACTATTAATCACAAAAATCATTACCAAAAGTAATTTGTAACAGGTGTTTTGCCGTGCCGTTTCAGGCCGTCGACCGGTAGAATGGCCCGCACTACCCCGCGTTTACGGGGCAAAACCGCACCCATTTACGAATTCGAACGGTCGTTTTCAGCGCCTGTATGAATTCCGTAAAAATTTTTTGGTAACCGTTTGTTTCATGAAATATCTCGATCTTCGTGACTTCACCACGCAACTGGAGCGATCCGGGCAGCTTCGTCGTGTAGACGTTCCTGTCTCGCCGGTGCTGGAGATGACGGCGCTGGCCGATCGCGTGCTCAAAGCGGGTGGCCCCGCACTCTGGTTCGAGCGGCCGACCGGTTACGACATGCCCGTGCTCGCCAACTTGTTTGGCACCCCTGAACGAGTGGCGCTCGGCATGGGCGTCGAAAAAGGGGAAAACGCACTGGGCTCGCTGCGCGAACTCGGTCAGCTTCTCTCGACACTCAAAGAACCCGAACCTCCTCGCGGCCTGAAAGATGCGGGCAAGTTGCTCAGTATGGCCAAAGCGGTTTGGGACATGGCACCGAAAGAAGTCAGCAGCCCGGTCTGCCAAGAAATCGTTTGGGAGGGAGACGACGTGGATCTGGCGCGCCTGCCGATCCAAACATGCTGGCCTGGCGACGCCGCGCCCCTAATTACATGGGGCCTTGTGATTACCAAAGGCCCGCATCGCAAGCGTCAGAATCTGGGCATCTACCGCCAGCAGGTCATTGGCCGCAATCAGGTCATCATGCGTTGGCTCGCCCACCGCGGCGGCGCACTGGACTTTCGCGAGTTCGCGCAGACGAACCCCGGCAAGCCGTTCCCCATCGCAGTGGCACTCGGCGCCGACCCGGCCACCATGCTTGGTGCAGTCACGCCGGTACCGGACACACTCTCCGAGTACCAATTCGCCGGTCTGCTGCGCGGCAGCCGCACGGAACTCGGCAAGTGTCTGACGCCGGGTCTCGAGTCGCTGCGCGTACCGGCTCGGGCCGAAATCGTGCTCGAAGGCTTTATTTACCCGTCCGACCAGCCGCCCGAAGTGCCGAACGGCGCGCCGCCTCCCCCTTCGCGCGGGGCGACCGCCGGTTATGCGCATGCGCTCGAAGGTCCGTATGGCGACCACACGGGCTATTACAACGAGCAGGAGTGGTTCCCGGTGTTCACCATTGAGCGCATTACGATGCGCCGCAACGCCGTCTATCACTCGACCTACACCGGCAAACCGCCCGATGAGCCAGCCGTGCTTGGCGTAGCGCTCAATGAAGTCTTCGTGCCGCTGCTGCAAAAGCAATTCCCGGAGATCACCGACTTCTACCTGCCGCCTGAGGGTTGCAGTTACCGCATGGCTATCGTGCAGATGAAGAAGGCCTACGCGGGGCACGCCAAGCGGGTGATGTTCGGGGTGTGGAGCTTCCTGCGCCAATTTATGTATACGAAGTTCATCGTCGTGGTCGACGAAGACGTCGATATCCGTGACTGGAAGGAAGTGATCTGGGCCATCACCACCCGCGTCGACCCCACGCGCGACACCACGCTTGTCGATCAGACGCCCATCGACTATCTCGACTTCGCCTCGCCTGTCGCCGGGCTGGGTTCCAAGATGGGCATCGACGCGACAAATAAGTGGCCGGGCGAAACTTCACGCGAGTGGGGACGTCCCATCGAAATGACCGCAGAAGTCGACGCTCGTATGGCCACACTATATAGAGACCTCGGCCTGTAACCGCCACGCCCCCGATGCCACTCACGCTGTCACAAAGCACGAGTGACATCGGAGTAAGCTGGCACGCACCGAAAAGCCGTATCCGTTTCCGTCCCCCCGCGTAGCGCGCTGCATCACGGCGCGCTATCGGGTCATCGAGAGGAGAGCTATCGTGTCGCAAGCCCCGCATTCCCATCCCAAGGGCCACGCCGCCCATCTGACCCATCCGGCGCTGAGCCGCCTGAAAGACCCCAGCCTGCTGAAATCCGACGCCTATATCGATGGCGCCTGGACCCCCGCCGACTCCCACGCCACCTTCCCCGTTGCCGATCCGGCCACCGATGCCGAAATCGCCCACGTGGCGGACCTCGGCGCGAAGGAAACCGAGCGCGCACTGGTCGCAGCCGAAACCGCCTTGCCCGATTGGCGTGCCAAAACCGGCAAAGAGCGCTCGCGCATCATGCGCCGCTGGTTCGATCTGATCATGCAGGCGCAAGACGATCTCGGCGCCATCATGACCGCCGAGCAAGGCAAGCCGCTGGCCGAAGCCAAGGGTGAAGTCGCCTACGGCGCATCGTTCATCGAGTGGTTCGCTGAAGAGGCCAAACGGGTGAATGGCGATGTGCTCGCGTCCCCCGAAGGCGGCAAGCGCATGTTCGTCATCAAGCAGCCCATCGGCGTGTGCGTGTCGATCACGCCCTGGAACTTCCCGATCGCGATGATCACGCGCAAGATCGCGCCCGCGATTGCCGCCGGCTGCACGATTGTGGTCAAGCCCGCCCGGCTCACCCCGCTCTCAGCGCTGGCGCTCGCTGAGTTGTCCGAACGCGCCGGTCTCCCCAAGGGCGTATTCAATGTCGTGACGTCGAAACACTCGGGCGATGTCGGCGATGTGCTGACCTCCAGCCCCCGCGTGCGTCACCTGTCGTTCACCGGGTCCACGCCCGTCGGCGCCAAACTCATGGAACAGTGCGCGCCGACGATCAAGAAGGTAGCGCTCGAACTCGGCGGTCTCGCCCCGTTCCTCGTATTCGACGATGCCGACGTGGACGCCGCCGTCGAGGGCTGCATTGCCTCCAAATTCCGCAACGCCGGTCAGACCTGCGTCTGCGCAAACCGCATTTACGCGCAAGACGCCATCTACGACACCTTCGTCGAAAAGCTCACCGCCGCTGTGAACAAGCTGCGAGTGGGTAACGGCTTCGAGCCGGGCGTCGCCATTGGCCCCCTGATCGAAGATGCCGCGGTGAAAAAGGTCGAACGCCACGTTGAAGACGCCGTGAGCAAGGGCGGTCGGATCACCGTCGGCGGCAAGGTGGTACACGGTCGCTTCTTCTCTCCGACCGTCATCGCCGACGCTAGTGCCGACATGCTCGTCGCGCAGGAGGAGACCTTCGGCCCGCTGGCCCCCGTCTTCCGGTTCAAAGACGAAGCCGACGGCATCCGGCTGGCCAACGCCAGCGACTTCGGCCTGGCGTCTTACTTTTTCGCCCGCGACGTGGCCCGCGTCTGGCGAGTGGCCGAAGCGCTCGAAGCGGGCATGGTCGGCATCAACACAGGACTGATTTCCAATGAAGTCGCCCCATTTGGCGGCGTCAAACAATCCGGTCTGGGCCGTGAGGGCTCGAAGTACGGCATCGACGAGTACCTTGAAATGAAGTATCTCTGCCTCGCCGCCACCTGATCTCATTCCGACCCTTTAATAATCTGTAATACGCACTGTCCCGCTCTGAGAACCGCGCCATCGCTGGCCTGCACGCATTTTCGCGCAATATCGTGCATCGGATGGCAATGTCCAAAGTGTTACAAAGTCCCACAGAGTGGGACGGGCTCGGGTAGAATCGCGCTTTTTTTCGCGAAACCGCGACTCCGACCCCAATTGTCCGCCCTCGCGTAGCGCGCCACGCCGCCCTCCTCGGCACCCGCGCGTTGCTCCCCCCGGGCGTGGAGAAGACATCGAATGGATAACAACCCATCCCTCATGCGCAACATCGGGCCGTTCGCCCTGATGTTGACGGGTCTTGGCTCGATCATCGGCTCCGGCTGGTTGTTCGGTGCCTGGAAAGCGGCAAAGATCGCTGGCCCGGCGGCCCTGCTGGCCTGGATTATCGGCGCCGTCGTCATTCTGGCCATTGCATTGACCTATGCCGAGCTCGGCGCCATGTTCCCCGAGTCGGGCGGCATGGTGCGTTACTCGCGCTATTCGCACGGCAGCCTCGTCGGCTTCATCGCCGCGTGGGCCAACTGGATCGCCATCGTCTCGGTCATTCCGATCGAAGCCGAGGCATCGATCCAATATATGAGCACGTGGCCGTACGACTGGGCACACCAGTTGTTCGTCGACGGTACGCTCACCACCAGCGGCCTGCTGCTCTCGGCGCTGCTCGTGATCGTGTACTTCATGCTGAACTACTGGGGCGTGAAGCTTTTCGCACGCGCCAACACGGCCATCACGCTCTTCAAGTTCGCGATTCCGGCACTGACCATCGCCGGGTTGATCGTCGCCGGTTTCCATCCGGGCAACTTCACGCTCGCCGAGCATGGCGGCTTCGCCCCGAACGGCATGTCGGCCGTGCTGACCGCCGTGGCCACTTCGGGCATCGTGTTCGCGTTCAACGGCTTCCAAAGCCCGGTGAATCTGGCCGGTGAAGCCCGCGACCCGGGCCGTAGCATCCCGTTTGCTGTGGTCGGCTCGATCCTGCTCGCCACCGTCATCTACTTGCTGCTGCAAGTCGCTTACATCGGCGCCCTCACGCCCGAGCACCTCAAGGGCGGCTGGCAGATGGTGAGCTTTAGCTCGCCGTTCGCCGAACTGGCGATTGCCCTGGGTCTGAACTGGCTCGCGATCGTGCTCTACTTTGACGCGTTCCTGAGCCCGAGCGGCACCGGCACCACGTACATGGCCACCACCAGCCGCATGATTTACGCGATGGAGCGCAACCGCACAATGCCGGCGATCTTTGGCCGTGTGCACCCGCTCTATGGTGTGCCGCGTCCGGCGATGTGGTTCAACCTCGCCATCTCGTTCGTGTTCATGTTCTTCTTCCGCGGCTGGGACTCGCTCGCTGCCGTGATCTCGGTCGCCACCGTGATTTCGTACCTGACCGGCCCGATTAGCGTGATGGCATTGCGTCACGCCGCGCCGGACCTGCATCGTCCGCTGCGTCTGCCGGGGCTGTCGATCATCGCCCCGTTCGCCTTCGTGTGCGCTTCGCTGATTCTGTACTGGGCCCGTTGGCCGCTGACCGGCCAGATCATCGTGCTGGTCGTCGTCGCCCTGCCCGTGTACTTCTACTATCAGGCGAAAGACAAGTGGAAGGGCTTCGGGCACGACCTCAAGGCGTCGTGGTGGCTCATCGGTTATCTGCCGGTCATGGCGCTGCTCTCGTACATCGGCAGTAAAGAGTTCGGTGGCCTCGGCGTACTGCCGTACGGCTGGGACATGGTCATCGTCGGCGTGTTCTCGCTCGCGTTCTACCATTGGGGCGTGCGTGCCGGCTGGCGCACCCCGTATCTGGAAGAAGAGCGCGAACAAGATGCCGCAAGCATGGACGGCATGCCTGCGCTCTCGCACTAAAGTCGCGAGGCAAACGATCTAAACGATCCGCGCCGCAACGAAAAAGCCCGCCAATCGGCGGGCTTTTTTTCGACCAATGCATTTATCGATGCGCGCGTCGCCGCTCGATAAACAGGCTGTTGCCGAGCGCGCGCTTTGCCATTTTCTTGGCGTCCGCCGCAGCGGCCGAGACTTCCACGTGCGACGGAAAACTCTCGGGCGTCACCGCCACCACCCCGATCGACAAACTCGTGATCGGATGAAAGATCACCATGCCGCGCCGATCTTCTGCCTCGAAGCCACCGGCAGCAATCTGATCCGGATGGAAATACTCCGAGACCGCTTCGCCAAAGCGCGTGAGCGCCTCACGGCAACGCGCCTCCCAATCGGGGCTGCGGAACAGAATCAGAAAATCGTCGCCGCCGATGTGCCCGAGAAAGTCGCGCTCAGGATTACGCACCGCCATCAGCACCCGCGCCACCAACTGAATCAGATCGTCGCCGCGACGATAGCCAAACACATCGTTGAACGGCTTGAAGTTATCCAGATCGACATAACACGCGTGAAACGACTGGCGCTCGCCGATCATGCGATCCATATAGTCGTCGATAGGCACATTGCCCGGCAGCAGCGTGAGCGGATTGGCGTAGCGCGCCGCGTCGAGTTGCATGTCGGTGATGTGCCGCATGAGCGCATGCCCTTGCGCAACACCGAAGTAGCGCCCCTGATCGGTCACGATGAAACCGGCCGTGATCTGACGGCTGGCCCCTTCAGCAATCATGCGACTCAAGTCTTCCACCCGTGCCGCTTTGTCGAACGTGAGTGGGCGTGGCTCCATCACGGCCGAGCAGGGCTTGCGCCCATAGAGTTCACGCGTGAACGGCCGCGCAAACCGGCCGATCAGCGACGCGCGCCCGATCAACCCGACTGCCCGATCGCGCTCCACCACCGGCAGCACTTCGAGCGCCGGGTCACTCTCGAAGCGGGCCACCACGTCTTCACTGCGGGTGTCCGGCGAAACCGGCGCGACATACGACGCGATACGCTCCAGCGTCACGTTGCCCGCACCCAACTGACTGGGTTGCTGATGCACATACGCGCGGCGCTCGTTCACAACCTCTTGCACGCTGGTCGTAATCGCGCGCTGCGGCTGCGCTTCGGGCCGCGCAATGAAATAGCCCTGCCCGAGAAAGATGCCGAGATCGCGCACCACTTGCAGCTCTTCGGCGTGTTCGATGCCTTCGGCAATCACGCGCGTGCCGCTCGTCTCTGCAATCTGACGCATCGAGCGCACGAACTGAAGCTTGACGGTATCGCTGTCGATGCCATCGACAAAATGCCGGTCGATCTTGACGTAATCGGGGCGCAGCTCCGACCACAATCGCAAGCTGGCGTACCCCTCCCCCATATCGTCGAGCGCCACTTCGAAGCCGAGCGCACGGTACGCGGCGAGCGACGCACGCGTGCTCGCGATATCGAGTGTCGGGGCATGTTCGGTGAGTTCGAGCACGACGCGCTCGGGGGGCAACTGAAACGATTGCAGCATGGCAAACGTTTCGTCGAGGCCGAGCGATTCGACCACCCCGCCGCCGGGTTGCGCACGCGTGACGGGGCCGATGTTCAGGAACAGCCGCTCGGGCAAGTCTTGATCGACAAAGCCGCGCAGCACCGTGCGGCGGCATGCCAATTCCAGCGGCCCGCTGAGCCCATGGCGGCGAGCGGCGGCAAACAGCGCCAACGGCGAGTGAATCGCCGTGCCCGCCGGGCCGCGCACCAACCCTTCGTAACCGGCAACGCCCGACGTGCGGAAGTCGAGAATCGGCTGGAACACGCAGGTGAGCCCGATACCCTCGCAGAGTTGCGCGAGCAGCGCGCCTTCGTCGGGTTCGTCGTATTGGGATAGAGAGGCCAGCGCCGCAGCCGCTGCGGAAACGCCAACAGGTGAGGCATCGAGCGATGTCGCAGGCGCGCTGAGGCGCTCCGACGGACGAATCGCAACAGGCGGGGGACGGTTCAACTGGTACTCCGTAAGTCGGTGCGGTGCGCGAGCGTCATGCCAACAGCATTGCGTCGTGCGGGCATGTCGCGTCGTGCGCCCCTGCGCACCACGGGCGAAACATTGCGCCATGGCGTGCCATGGGCGTTCTCACCCGGTCCCCGTACAACGCTCGCGGTCGCTGCTCTCAGGCCCATGTCCGCGTCTTGTGACGGTGCCCGCAGGCACCCTCTTTTAGTTGTTCCACAGGCTATCGTTGCAATTTGACAAAACCATGACAGTGTCAGAATTGCCACACACGGCGCGGTAGGCGATCTACCGTCAGCCCATCGCATCGATTGCCTTCGTCCGGACGAAAAAAAAAGGCAGCGCTGTGAAGCGCTGCCGTTCTCAGGAAATCTCGCGAGCGTTTGCCGCTCACCAGATTCGGCCCGATTCCATCGATGCTACCGACTTACCAAGCCGTGACCACCGAGCCGCCAAACTTCTGCTCGATGAACGCCTTCACTTCCGGCGAATGGTAGGCCTTGATCAGCTTGGCCACCCACGGCTTGTCCTTGTCGGCGGCACGCACGACCAGCACATTCGAATACGGGCCATTGGCGTCTTCGATGGCGATCGCGTCACGCTTCGGATTCAGACCGGCTTCCATGGCGAAGTTGGTGTTGATCACCGCCACGTCCACGTCGTCGAGCGAGCGCGGCAGTTGGGCCGCGTCCAGTTCCACGAACTTCAGCTTCTTCGGGTTCTCGATCACGTCGATCGGCGTCGCCTTCAGTCCAGCGTCGGCGCGCAGCTTGATCAAGCCGTTCTTTTGCAGCAACAGCAGCGCGCGGCCGCCGTTGGTCGGGTCGTTGGGCAGCGACACCTTCGCGCCAGCCTTCAGGTCGGCCAGCGACTTGATCTTCTTCGAATACACGCCCATCGGGAAGATCACGGTCTTGGCGATCGACACGAGCTTATAGCCGCGGTCCTTCACCTGCGCGTCGAGATACGGCTGGTGCTGGTAGCTGTTCACGTCGAGATCGCCCGACGACAGGGCAGCGTTCGGCTGCACGTAATCGCTGAACTCGATGACCTTGAGGTTCAGGCCGTCTTTGGCCGCGACCTTCTTCACTTCATCGAAAATCTGGGCGTGCGGGCCGCCCGTCACACCAACCTTCAGGTTGACAGCATCGGCAGCCGCAGCCGGTGCGGCGAATTGCGTGGCGAAAACCGTGGCGGCACCAACACCGGCCAGCAGCTTGAAAAGCGTACGACGTTGCATGAGAAAAACCTCGCGTGTGTGTGAGTGCCGGTTCGCCGGCGACGTTTTTATAAATGAAAACCGAACTTACTTATGGCTCAGACGGCGCACCAACCAGTCGCCGAACGTCTGCACCAGTTGCACGAAGACGATCAGGATCAGCACCACCGTGATCATCACTTCGGGCAGGAACCGTTGATAGCCGTAGCGAATACCGAGATCGCCCAGCCCGCCACCGCCAATGGCACCGGCCATCGCCGAGTAACCGACCAGGCTCACGAACGTGATGGTCAGGCCCGCCACGATACCGGGCAGCGCCTCGGGCAACAGCACCTTCATGACGATTTGGCCAGTCGTCGCGCCCATCGATTGCGCGGCTTCGATCAGGCCACGGTCGACTTCACGCAGCGCCGTCTCGACCAGACGCGCGACGAACGGCGCCGCAGCGATGGTCAACGGCACCACGGCGGCCATCGTACCGATCGACGAGCCGACGATCAGACGCGTGAACGGGATCACGGCGACCAACAAGATGATGAACGGCGTGGAGCGCACGGCGTTGACGATGATGCCGACGATGCGATTCGTGGGCAGGTTTTGCAGCACGCCATTGCGATCGGTCAGGTACAGCAGCACGCCCAGCGGCACGCCGACGACAGCCCCGATCAGGCCCGAGATGCCGACCATGATGATCGTTTCCCAGAACGACGAGACAAACAGGTCGAACATTTCACTCCACATGGCTCATCTCCTCGACAACGACGCCTTGACTGGCGAGGAACGCCATGGCTTCGGCCACACGGGCCGGGGTGCCGCCCGCCATCACGGCGAGCGATCCAAATGCTTGCCCTTGGATCTCGTCGATCTGGCCATGCAGAATATTGAAATCGAGCTCGTAGCGGCGAATCGCTTCCGAGAGCAGCGGCTGATCGACGCCCGCCCCCGAGAAAGCCAACCGATACAAATGATCGTGCCCATTGCCGATCCGCGACGCGATACGCTCGCGCACGCCCGGCGGCAGTTCTTGCGCGATGACGTCACCGATCATGGCGCGCGTCACTTCATGACGCGGGCGCAGGAACACGTCGATCACGCGGCCTTGTTCCACCACGCGGCCAGCGTCGAGCACGGCCACACGGTCGCACACCTGCTTGATCACTTCCATCTGGTGGGTGATCAGCACGATGGTCAGGCCGAGTTCGCGATTGATGCGCTTGAGCAACTCAAGAATCGAGCGTGTGGTTTCCGGATCGAGCGCCGATGTGGCTTCGTCCGAGAGCAGCACTTGCGGCTCGCTCGCGAGTGCACGGGCAATGCCCACGCGCTGCTTTTGGCCACCGGAAATCTGCGCCGGATAGCGATCCTTCTGTGCGGTAAGCCCCACGAGCTCGAGCAGCGGCAGCACCTTCGCGCGAATTTCCGCAGCGGGCAGCCCAGCGAGCTCCAGCGGCAGAGCGACGTTGTCGTACACCGTGCGCGAGCTGAGCAGGTTGAAATGCTGGAAGATCATGCCGATGCGGCGGCGCGCCTTACGCAGTTCGTCCGACGACAAGGCCGTCAGATCCTGCCCTTCGACACGCACGCTGCCGTCGCTCGGACGGTTGAGCAGGTTGATGACACGCACGAGCGTGCTCTTGCCGGCGCCGCTTCGGCCGATGATGCCGAAAACTTCGCCGCGCTCGATCGACAGGCTGATATTGGAGAGCGCGTCGATCGGCCCCTTGGGCCCAGCGAAGCGCTGGGTAATGTTCTGGAGTTCGATCATGCAAAAAAATAGCAGCTCACTGCCGAAACCTCCCGCAGTGCGCCGCCGTTGACCCGGTATTTAGCGCAAAGGCGATATTTTAGCCCATGCATCTAAATAGTTGAAAATAATAAAATTTGATCTCTTTATATGGGAAAACCACTGAAGTCGGGGGAAAGTTACGTCGCAGACGCCTGACGTCCCGTCGCGAAATCGTCTAGCACCTCGATCACGCGGTCGAATTCGAGCGATTTATCGAAGAAATACTGCACGCCGAGCTGCTGGCACCGCTTGCGGTAGGTGGCCAGTGCGTAATTAGTGAGCACGATCGCCATCAGATGCGGCAACAGGCCGGCTTCGTGCAGGTAGGACAGCACGTCCATCCCCGAGCCGCGTCGCAGTTGGATATCGACGATGACGGCATCGAAAGAATCCTCCTTAAGCGTGCGCACCGCGTCGTCGGCAGTTTCCGCAACCCCCGTCACCTCGAGCATCCCGGACGAACCGAGCGCTTCGGACAGGCTCTCGCGAATCACCGCCGAGTCTTCGATCAACAGCACCTTAAGGGGAGAGCGGGACCCCGTGAGCGTTGTCGCCTTCCCGGTTGACATAACTGCCTCTCATCAACTGATCAAACCGTTCTTGAGCGCGTAGAGCGTCAGATCGGCATTGGTTTTCAAATGCATCTTTTCGAGCACGCGCGCGCGATACGTACTCACGGTTTTCACTGACAAATGCAGTTCCTCCGCGATTTCGGTCGGGGTGCGGCCCTGCGCGAGTTTGCAGAACACCTGAAACTCGCGCTCGGAGAGTTGCTCGTGCATCGGCTCGTCGATGGGCTGGTCGAGCTTCTGCGCGAGCAGATCCGCGGTGACTTCGCTCACATAACGGTGGCCGCGCGCCACCGTGCGAATCGCGCGGATGATCTCCTCAGGGGCGGCATCTTTCATCAGATAGCCGTTGGCACCGGCGCGCAGCAGATTCACTGCGTATTGCGCTTCCGGATACGTCGACAAGAACAGCACCCCCTGCTGCGGGCGCAGTTGCTTGATCACGCGCAGGGTGTCGATACCGTTCTTATCAGGCATGGCGATATCCAACAGCACGACATCGAATGCCGTATCGCGTACGGCACGAATCACTTCGTCGCCGCTCGCTGCCTCGCCCAACACTTCCATGTCCGACTCGTCCGCGATGAACTGCTTGAAGCCGGTGCGAACGATGGCGTGGTCGTCGGCAATCAGAATTTTTATTGTCAGTGACATCTAAGCTCCAGAGACTGTCCCCATCGGTCCGGTCGCTACCCTTCGGTGCGTTGGCCATGACCCTCACTCCCGGTCGAGCAAATAATGAACCATCTCGCGGTAACTCTCAATCGCGATCCGTTCTGCGTGATCCTGCTCTCGAGCAGCGTGCTTGGCGGTATGCATGATCGAATTCTCCTGCGAGTGTTTTGTGGGGCTGGCCGAATGCGGGGGCCGATGGCGCAAACGCTATCGCGCCCCCTGCACCGGCCTTGCGTGACTATCGTCGAACCACCCCGAAGAGCAGCGTGACCAAAAAGATCACGAGGAAAATAAAGAACAGAATCTTGGCGATTTCGGCCGCGCCGGCGGCAATGCCGGTAAAGCCGAACACCGCGGCGATCAGTGCGATCACGAAAAACACGACGGCGTAGTGAAGCATCGCTAGCTCCTTGCAAAAATAACGGCCCAGACCCGCATTGACAGCATTGGCAACTTGTCCGGGCCACCCGAGCCACCCGAATCACCGCAAGGGGTGGCTCCGGCGGCACCGTCTAGTCGACGATCTTCTTGGCGACGGTCAGACCGAGCAGCAGGAAGATCACGAACAGCACCAGGAACAGCACGAAGAGAATCTTGGCGATCCCGGCCGCACCCGCAGCAATCCCTGTGAAGCCCAACAGGCCTGCCACGATCGAGATCAGTGCGAACAACAAAGCCCACTTCAACATAGCGTTCTCCTTGTTTTACCCATCACTTAAAACGTTCGGCGCTGAGTGTATGGTAGAAAAACGGCGCGCCCGAGACTGCCCGGGTGGCGCTGGTTTTTGCGTAGGAATTAGCTGACATTTCACGTTGTGCGGCGATTTTCGACTTATGATCGAAGCGCCTCCCACCCTCCATTGGCCCTTCAATGCCCCGTCTGTTCACGTCCTGGTTGCGTCGCCGAAGCTGGATCATCGCCATGATCGCTGCGATCGTCATCACGGTCGGCAGCCTGATCGGGCTGGAGTCTGCACACCGCCGACTCGCGTCCACCTACGAGACCGCGCTGCAAGCCATGACGGCCGCCAACGAGCTCAACGAGATCATTGCGCGCACCTCCACCGTGGTGGCCAGCCAACGGGGATACCTGCTCACCAACAACCCGATTTATCTCGATCCGTATTTGTCGTCAGTGCGCCGCATTCGCGATCTGGCCTCACTCCTCATCCAGCACTATGAAGATGTGAACGACACGTCGGCCGCCCGTGAATTTGCCGACGTCATGACGCTCTTCTCGCAGCGCATCACGGCAATGGAGACCGCTCGATTGGCGGTCAAACAGGGGGAGATGAATCTCGACGAAGCGCTCGCGCCGAACAACCTTGGCTTCGGCACGATGGAGCCCGTGCAAATCGCCATCACCGATCTGTACAACCGCGAACTTGCCCGTGCGCGCACCGCGCAAGACGACGGACGTTTCGATCAGGCGATCTCGGCCGTGAGCGCGGGCGCGCTCTCGGTACTCACCATCCTGCTGTTCATCTTGTTGTTTCGCACGCTTGGCCGACAGATGCGTCAGGAACAACTCGCACGCGATCAACTGCACGAACAGCAGGCACACCTCGACCGCCTCGTGCGCGAGCGCACCGAGCAGCTCGACGAGTTGGCGACCCACTTGCAGAACGTGAGCGAAGACGAGAAGACACGTCTGTCGCGAGAGTTGCATGACGAGCTCGGTGCGATTCTCACCGCGTGCAAGATGGACGTGACGTGGGCGCACCACAAGCTGCGCAACACCGACACGGTGATTGCCGAAAAGCTCGCACGTGCGCAGCGCAATCTCGATTCCGGCATTCAGATCAAGCGTCGCATCATCGAGAATTTGCGCCCGACAGTGTTGATCAACTTCGGTCTGGTGACCGCGTTGCGCTCGCTCGCGGAAGAGGCGGCCGATCAGCAACACTGGCAACTCGACCTCGACTTGCCCGAAGAGGACTTTGCGCTGCCGGAAGCCACGGCCATCGCGCTGTTCCGCGTGGCACAAGAAGCGCTGACGAATGCGGGCAAATACGCGCGCGCAACGACCGTGCGCGTGGCGCTCGCCTACGACGATCAGCGGGTGCGTCTCGAAGTCATCGACAACGGTATCGGCCTCACGCCCGACCAGTTCAACAAGCCCAAGACACACGGGTTGTTCGGCATGCGTCAACGGGTGTCTGCGCGCGGCGGACGCATCGATATCCATTCGCTGCCCGCGCGCATCGGCACCGAGATTCAAGTCGTCATGCCGCTGTGCCCACCGGCCGATGTGCTCGACATCACCGATCCTGTCGTCCCCGCCGATCGCACCGATTCCGTAGATCGCACCACCCCCACAGATCCCGCCGCTCAGAAACTCGAGTCCGAACCGTCCAGCGACCGGACCGACAACACCCCGCCCTCCCCCGTGGGAATGCGCTGACAGCGCTACCCGACTCCGCCTACAGCCTGACGCAAGGCTCGCTGACAGCGCGAACGATTGGCACTCCCTACCATGGAATCACCCGCCGCCACACCAGGCGGCAACCGCGGTCATTGCTTCAGTGCAATGGCATGCGGCATCGAACCGGGCAGCCGGAACGATGCTAACGCTGCGGTCAGTACCACGGAGTACCCCCATCTCAACCCAGAAGGAGTTGTCATGAATTCGGATCAGATCAAGGGCAAGTGGAACCAACTGAAGGGCGAAGCCAAGAAGCAGTGGGGCAAGGTCACCGATGACGACCTGCTCAAAATTGAAGGCAACCGCGACAAGTTCGTGGGTGTGATTCAAGAGCGCTACGGCAAGGAAAAGGCCGACGCCGAACGTGAAGTCGACACCTGGAACAAGCAACACAAGCTCTGGTAAGCACACGTCGGTAGCGTCCGCCGGGAGGCGGGCGCGCTGGCGGTGTCGAGCGACATCCCACGGCCTAGCTTGCCTAGGCCACCTCAAGCCGCCGCTATCGCTATCTCTCAAGGAGAACTCAAATGAAACGACTGATCGCTATCGCTCTGCTCTCCGGCTTCGCGCTGGGGCTTGCTGGCTGCAACACCGTCCATGGTGCGGGCACGGACATCGAAAAGGGTGGTGAAGCCATCCAGGGTGCCGCCGACCGCAACAAGTAATCGAGATCAACAACACCCGCTCGTTCACTGGAGGATACAGACATGCAACATCGACTCACTCTGAACTGGCTGACGTGTGCAATCTTGGCCGCGGGCGCCTTTGGCACCGCTTCGGCCAATGCCGCCGACGCGGCGGCCAAAGACCGCTACGAAGCCGCGCAGAAATCGGCCGAAGCCGACTACAAGGCCTCGGTAGCGCGTTGTGAAGATATGAAGGACAACGCGAAGAAGGTCTGCGTCGAGAACGCCAAGGGCAACGAGAAGGTTGCCAAGGCCAACGCCGAAGCCGACTACAAGAACACGCCGAAGGCCCGTTACGACGCGGCGGTGGCGAAGGCCGATGCCGACTACAGCGTCGCCAAGCTGCGCTGCAACGACAACAACGGCAACGAAAAGGATGTCTGCGTGAAGGATGCCGACGCGGCCAAGACCAAGGCCTACGGCGACGCGAAAGTGATGCGCACGAGCCGCGAGTCGTCCAAGGACACGCAGGCCGCCCGTCAGGACGCCAATGCCGACGCGAACAAAGCGCAGTACAAGGCTGCCGTGGAGCGCTGCGACAGCATGACCGGCAACAGCAAGGACGCGTGCGTGGCCGACGCCAAGCTTCGCTTCAATCAATAACAAAGACGTAGACGACAGCAGTACAGCAGTACCTAAGCCCGCGGCGGTGCCGCGCCCGGTTTAGCAGGGAGGAGAAGGGTGTTCCAGAGAGCGCGCGGTGCCCGCGATGTCACATCTTCGCGTTAGGCACAGCGCGCCCGGCAGGTAGGGACACCGACAGCAGGCGGATGTCGCGCAAGCGGCATCCGCCGCTGTTTTTGCGCCACAGGCCCGGCCCGCCATGTAAATGAATGTAACAAGTGCCCGGCACCCGTCACCGGTTTCTCGCCGCTCCGGCATCCCTTGCCGTCAACCGAAACGAGCGCAAACCGTTGATTCTGAATAGAATGGGGGCCTGATTCACACGTTTGGCGGCCGCTTATCCACGCCCGAACGTTCCCCACACCGTGCAAATGCGCATACTTTGCAACAATTGCGCAGCACTCGCGTTCCGGAACTTCAGTAAAGTTAAGCCAAGGAATCTGACGAACCCAAGGTGCCGGCGGGCACCCGGCGAGTCGGTCGGCATGGTGCCGCCCGAGCGCTGTCATCAGTACGCTGCCAAGTCCGCAGGAGAAATATCATGAAAGCCAAGTTTGCCGCCCTTGCCATCGCAGGAATCGCGCTCGCCGCGGGTGCGATCGGGACTGCGCAGGCACACGTCTCGGTGGGTATCGGCATCGGTGTGCCGCTGGTAGTGCCGGGTCCTGTTTATGCGCCGCCGCCGGTCTATGTGGCCCCGCCCCCGCCCGTGTATGTGGCGCCGGCCCCGGCCTACTATGGCCCGCCGCCGGTCTATGTTGCTCCGGCACCGGTCTACTACGGCCGTCCGTACTATGGCCGCCCGTACGGGTACGGTCACGGTTACTGGCGCCATGGCCAGTGGTACCGCTATTGATCGATGAACGGGGACCACGTCTGGCATAGCTCAGTCCTCCCCCGCTCAACAAAAAACGCGCCGCTGATGCTGTCATCAGCGGCGCGTTTTTTTCTGCCCGCATCGTACGAAATCTCGAACCGCCTAAGCCACCACGCGATAGGCAATCCGGAAGCCGCCCCAATGGCGACCGTTCACATAGATCGGCGCCGACGCGTCCTTCATCACCACAAACTCGCCACCGCCCATATCGCGCCGATACGTCTGCAACAGCAGCGGTTTCGTGTTGCGCCCAGCCGCAGCCCCTGTGCGGTCGTTGAACAATCGCCGATTGCGACAATGTGCGGCATTCCACACGGGGTCGTTCGTTGGCGACTGCGAGAATTTGCGATTGTGCGTCGGTAGATAGCCGTTCTCGTCGACCGCCGCGCAAAAGGCGATTCGCTCGCTCAGCGAGAGCAACGGCTCTTGAATCGTCGGCAAGGTTTCGTCGGTGAAGCGCGTGAAGCGCGCCATCAACTGCTGCGGATTCGACCCCGGAATGGGTTCGTAGCGACGGTCGAACAACTCTTGCTCGCTGATCTTGCCCTTGGCGAGCGCAGCTTCGAATGTCTCGCCGACCTGCTTCGCCGCGCGCCGCACTGCGCGAATAAACGGCGTGTCTTCGGTTTCCACATCCGCTTCTGCAATCAGGCCAATCAGATGCTCCGAGACGGACAGCAAGCCGTTGATCCGTTCACGCGCGCTTTCGACATGCTCTGCGGAATGGGCAACGCCATCGGCCATTTCATCGACGTGCGCCACCAGCGTGCCGCATTCGTTCTCGATGGCCTCGCTCACTTGCGCAATCTGCCCGGCCTGACGATCGAACGTGTCGAGCGCCGTGCCCGCCGTCTCGATCACGCTGGCAATGGCGCGCGTGCCTTCGCGCGCTTCATTCGCGCGCGCAACATTTGCGTTGCTCTCGCGCATGAGTCGCTGAGTGCGTTCTGAGAGCGCCGCCAGCGTTTGCTCGATCTGCTGGGTTGCCTCAGACGTCTTGCTCGCCAGTTGTTTGACTTCCGTGGCCACCACCGCAAAGCTGCGCCCCGCGGCACCGGCCCGGGCCGCTTCAATCGCGGCGTTGAGGGCGAGCAAATTGGTCTGACGCGCGATCACCGAGATGCCCTCGGCCACCTTGCCCACATGTTCGAGCGCATCGCGCAAACCGGCGATTTCGCCCGCCATGCCCGACACGCCTTCGACTAATCCGTGAATGGAGGCTAGCGACGCGTCGGCGGTACTGCGCGATGCGGCAATCTCGGCGCTCGCGCGATCGGCGACATCGCGTGCCTCGCGCGCGGCCACGGCGATGCGTTGATTTCCCTCGCTGGTATCGGCGGCGGCGCGTTGAAGCTCTTGAAACACTTCGGCCTGCCGTTTGATGCGCACGGCGATCTCGTCGACGTTACCGGCGATATCGCATAGCTCGATGCCAAGGGTGCCGGCACTGTCGGCCACCTCGCTCATGATTGTGACGGTGTGCGCGGCTGCCCCGCGGCGCGTGAATAGCCCCATCGTCGTCTCCTCGCATCTCTGATCTGATTTTTTATGGCGAGGGCGTCAGCACGCTGGTTTGCATGCAAAAAACGCCGGACAGGCGTTCACGCCCACGCTGATGTGTCGAAAAGTATAACGGGAGAAAAAACGGCCGACTTGAGGGTTTCTTCGCTTTGCGCAAGCGGGCTTGTCATGCTGTTGCAGCCCGCTTGCGGGCCTGCCCCGCATGCTTTTTGCACGTTATAGGGGCACCCTCTCATGCACGCCTTACGCGGGACTTACTGCACGCGCGAGAAGTCCGCCGTCGATTGCGATAACGCAAGTTTGAGCGCCTCGCCCAACGCCACTGCCAGCGTCCCCGCGTCGCGGCGGCGCAGCAAAGCGACTTCGCAAACGGCCTGCGGGTCGTCGAGCGTCACCCGGCACACGCCGGGGCCTGCCAACGCGGCCAGGCTCTCGGGCACGATCGCCACGCCAAAACCGGCCGCCACCAGATTGATGAGCGCGATCTTGCGCGAAGTCGCCGCCGCCGCGCGGGGAAAAAACCCGTGCTGCTGACACAGTTGCGCCACCCGGTAGCTCAACCCACCGCGCTCGCGATGCGGAATCGACACGAATGGTGTGTCGGCAAGCGCCGCCACCCGCACGGCCGTCTCGCCTGCGAGCGCGTGCCCGGTGGGCACCAGCAACAACAGACGCTCGATGGCAATGCGCTCGCAAATCAGCGACGGCGCGGGGCGCAGCACGGGCAGGCGCACCAGCCCAAGATCGATACGCCCGGCTTCGATGTCGTCTTGCTGCTGCTCGGACGAAAGCGTCGATATCTCGACGCTCACGCCCGCATTGGCGGCCAAATGCGCATGCAACGCCGCAGGCAGTTCACCGGCGAACGGCACCGACGTGGAGTGGGCGAGACGCACGGTGCCCTGCTCGCCGCGCGCCACGCTGCGGGTGAGCGCCACCGATCCTTCCAGCTCGGTCAGCACGCGGCGGGCCTCATCGGCAAACGTGCGCCCGGCGGGCGTGAGCGTCACGCCCTTGGACGACCGCTCGAGCAGCACCGCCTGCAACTCGCGCTCGAGTTCGGAGATTTGCCGACTCAGCGCCGACTGGGCGACGAACAGCCGCTCGGCTGCGGCGCTGAACCCGCCCGCTTCCACCACTTCAAGAAAGTACCGCAACTGCCGCAGCGAGACCATGGTCATGCCGTTTCGAGATCGAACATCGCCACATTCTATATTGGCGCGGTGCAACACCACGGCCCTATGCTGACGCAAAGCGCAGGCCCTCATGTGCGCGCTCCACACCCTGCACATCCACAGCTAACGATCCATGCCGTCCCCTCTGTTCGATACCCTCCTGAACGCCCTCCCCACGCTTCACGCATGGCTGTTGATGAGTGTGGCGCTCGTCGTCGCGTACCTCATCTTCGGTATTGCAGGCTTCGGCACTGCGCTCGTTGCCAGCCCGGTACTGGCCTACACGCTACCGGTGGCGCAGATCGTGCCGATGCTCGCCCTGCTCGACTTCAGCGCCGCCTCGGGCAACGTAGTGCGCAATGCACGCGCCGCCGATACCGGTGAGCTACGCCGACTTCTGCCCGCAATGCTTGTCGGCAGCCTCGCGGGTGCGGCACTACTACTGCACCTTCGCCCCGAGACGTTGTTGCGCGCACTCGCGTGGTTTGTGTGCGGCTACGCGGTGTTTGCGCTGATTGGCCCGCGTGCCAAGTCCCGGCTCTCGCAAAAGTGGGCAATCCCGTTCGGTACAGTGGGTGGCGTATTCAGCGCAATGTTTGGCAGCGGCGGCTTCATTTATGCGATTTACCTGACCAGTCGGCTTGAACGCGTGGAATCGATGCGCGTCACGCAAGCCACGCTCATTGGGTTCAGCACGCTGGCACGCGCCGTGCTGTTTCTGATCGCGGGTGTCTATGCCGATGTGCCGATGCTGGTAACAACGCTCACACTCGTCCCCGCCATGGTGATGGGCATGTGGCTGGGCAAGCGCATCACACTGCACTTGTCGCGTGCGCAATTCGTGAAAGTGGTGAATCTTGTGGTGCTGGCCGCGGGCGTGGCGTTGCTGGCGCACAGCAAATAGCTCGCATGGCAGATACCGCAGGTATGCTGACGGCCTGCGCCCACACACACCTGCTATTGCCACCATGTCCCTGCCCGCACTACTCGTCTTTGGCGAAGCGCTGACCGACCTGATTCGCCAACCGTCCGGCGATGGCCGCCAGTGGGTGAGCCGAGCGGGCGGCGCCTGTTGGAACGTCGCTCGCGTCACCGCAGCGATGGGCGTGCCAACGGGCTACGGCGGGTCAATCAGCACGCACGCACCATTCGGCACGGAATTGCTGGCCCTGTCCGAGGCGTCGGGCCTCGACGCCCGTTATCTTCAACCGGTAGATCGCCCGCCCCTGCTCGCCGTCGTGCACCGGCACGACCCGCCTGCCTATTTCTTCCTTGGCGAAGGGGCCGCCGATCTTGCCTTCGATCCGCTTGCGCTGCCGACGGGTTGGCAAGATGCCGCCCGAGTCGCGCATTTCGGCTGCATCAGCCTCGTGCGCGAACCGCTCGCGAGCGTGCTCCTCGATCTGGCCGAGCAACTGCACGCCCTCGGCGTCGCGATCAGCTTCGACCCGAATCTGCGGAATTTGATGGGCCCTGGCTACCTCGCGACGTTTGCCCGTATGGCGCGACTCGCGACATGGCTCAAGTTGTCTGTCGAAGATCTGCGAGCGCTGTATCCCGCGCTGACCGATGGCGCCGCACTCGATGAAGTTCGCCGCCTCGCACCTCAAGCGATGCTGCTGCTCACCGACGGCGAGCGCGGCATGCGCCTGCTGACGCCCGACGGCAGCGAACTCACACAACCGGCCTACCCCGTCGCCGTTGCCGACACCGTGGGCGCGGGCGACGCCGCCATCGGCGGCTGGCTGGCCAGCTTGTCGCGCGCACCGAAAGCCCCACTCACGACCCACTTGCGCTACGCCGCAGCCGCCGCAGCGTTGGCCTGCACCCGCACTGGCGCGCACGCCCCGTCGTGGGACGAAGTGCAAGCCCTAGCGGCACCGCCCGCAGCAAGCACCTGACGCCACAGCGCACCGACCATCGAAAAAATGGCTATGATGACGACCAATCATCACTATTTCCGATGAATTCGATATGACGCCGGACCAATTGCTGACCTTCGCGACGGTCGCCGAGCTGGGCAACATCAGCCATGCCGCTGAGGCGTTGCACTTGTCGCAGCCAGCCGTCTCCGGGCAGTTGCGCTTATTGCAGGAATCGTTCGGCGAGCCGCTGTACCGGCGTGACGGGCGCGGCATTCGGCTCACTGCCGTGGGCGAGCAAGTCGCGGCGTACGCGAACAAACTGCGGCAAGACTACCGTCAAGCACTCGCGCTGCGCGACAGCCTGCGCGGGCTGGAAACCGGCGCGTTGCGCATCGGCGCGAGTACCACGCCAGCAAGCTACCTGCTGCCGTACGTCATTGCCGAATTCCACCAGCGCTATCCGGCGGTGGCCCTGCACATCATCGACGGCAACACGAGCGAGATCGTGGCGCAACTCGACAGTCTGGATGTGGCTTTCATCGAAGGGGCGGTCCCGCCCGGCCTGTCGCCGGACGTAGCGGTTAGGCCGTGGCGCGACGACGAAGTCGTGGCCATCGCCCGGGCCGATCACCCGCTGGCGCATCTTCCCGGCGGCGCGTCGTTGCAAAGCATCGCCGAATATCCGCTGATTCTTCGAGAGCCGGGTTCCGGCGTGCGCGCCCTGGTGGCACGGGCGTTCTCCGTCTCGGGACTGGAGCCGCGCGTCGCGCTGGAGTTGGCCGGGGTGGAAAGTATCAAAGAGGCCGTGCGCGCTGGCATGGGTATCGGCTTCGTCTCCGCGATGTCGATGCGCCATGAGGGCGCGGCGCTAAGGTCAGTGCGCATCGATCCGCCGCATGGTCTCAAACGCTTGCTCACGGCACTCGTGCCGCACGCGGATGCGCTCAGCCGTCCGACTGAGCGCTTTCTCGCGCAATGCTTTGCGGCAGACGCGGCCAGCCCGACCACCTGATGCTGCACGGATGCGGCGACCCCATCGTACGCCGCACACCGGGCAGCGGGCGAACCGGACTGGCGCGCCGCCTATCCCGTCCTCCAGCGGGACTCACTTGAAATCCCACGCCATCTGCTCGGCCACGGAAGTGGCTGCCGACGAGCGCACGCAAACATCGAGGTAATCGGTCACGGGCGGCGGCGGCGAAGTGCCTTCGCCCAGCAGGCGGCGGTTATCGAACACGTAGTCGAGCGCGGCAAACGCCCCGTAACGACGCAGCGCCTTCGCCATCAATCGCCCGTTACCGGTGCCCAACTGACGCGAGAGCGCCGGAGTCAGCCGTTCGATCTCGGCGTCGCCGATATGGCGGAACCGTTCGCCTAGCGGTGCCACGCCGCGCGCTCTGGCCAGCGCCGCCTCGATCTCGCGAATGGTGCGGGTCGACGACTCGCCCGCCGACACGTGATAAAGGTCGTGACGCAGGCGCGGCAAAAACGCCAGATCGATCAGCGCATCGGCACAAAAATCGACGGGCACCACATCGAGCCGGTCATCGAGCCCGCACGTGAACGCGCCCAGCAACTGCACCATGCGGAACATCCAGAAGATGCTGCCCGAGGGCTCGCAGCCGAGCTTGGTGTGCCCCACCACAATCGACGGCCGGGCCACCACCAGCGGCAGCCCGGGCCAATCGCGCCGCAGCCGCGTCTCCGCCTCGGCCTTCGACGCCGTGTACGGCACCAGTTGATGATCGGCGCGCGCCAAATCGTGCGATTCCTTCACTACACCGGACAGCGCGTCGCCGCAGGCCATCGCCGTGCCCACATGCACGAAGCGCTCCAACACCGGCGAAGCGGCCACCGCCCGCGCAAGCGCGAGCGTGCCTTCCACGTTCACGGCATCGAGTTGCGGATGTGCCGAAAACGAAGCGATTGCGCCCGCATGAATCACGTGCGTGACGCGGCGCATGCGAGGGTCGTCGTCGAACGAGATCGGTTGTGCCAGATCGCCGCACACGATGTTCGCTTCCGTGAGCGAGAGCCGGTGAACGGGCGCGACGCGAAAACGGTCCATTGCGGCGCGCACCCGGGAGAGTCCGTCGGCACTGGTGCGCGCACGCACGAGCAGCAACAGCGACGGCCCGAAGCCGTCCTTGAGAAGCTGAGCGACGACGGCGCCGCCCACAAAACCGGTACTGCCGGTGACGAGAATTCGCATGGCTATTGCCTCGCTTTGCTAAGAAGCAGGACCGCCGCGCCGCACTACGTGCTTAGAACGTGTAGTCGAGCGTGGTGGCGACCTGATAGTTGGTCTTGTTGAACACGATGGGACTCTTCGATGCGTTGCCGGTGTAGCGAATCAGGCCGCCGGCAACCGTAGTGCTCCAGTGCTTCGTAAATTTGTGTGTCCAGTTCGCCGTCAGACTCACGCCGTACAAGCCGCCGCCCGCCGAATACTGGCGATAGCCCGAGTTCAGGCTCTGATTGGCCGTCACGCCGAAATACGTCTGCGCATACTTGCTGCTCGCGAAGTGGGCCGTCGCGCTCACGCCCACCGAATCGACGGCCGACTTGTACGCAACGCTATCCACCGAGAAGCGATAAACATTGCCGCGATCGCGATTCGTGAGCGGAATATCGGTGGCCACACTCACGACAGCCAGATCGCCGATGGCGTAGCCCGCTTGCAATGTGGTGAACACCGAGCCTTTCACGTCGCCCATGCCGCGCAGCTTGTCCGAGCCCGAATCCAGTCCTTTCTTCTGGTCCTTACGGCCGCCGTCGTACGACAGCGCCGCCGACAGGAAGAAACCGGCCGGCAGCGGCAGCCGGTACCCGATGCCGCCCAACCCCACGAACACGCCGTACGGCGTTTGCAGCGCCAGATTCAGCGCGGGCGTTGCACGGTATTCGTTGCTGCCCATGTAGCGCGGCGAATAGCCGACACCGCCGCCGATGGTGAATTCGTAACCGCTTTCCGGCGCCTGCGTGGGCAGGCTTGCATCGGGTTGAATGCCGCTGTAGCGCGACGGATCGACGGCGAACGCCTGCGGCGCGACACCGGCAAACACGACACCTGCGGCGCTCAGCGCGGCAACCCGGGGGAGAAGGCGGTTTTTCATGGGACTCCTACAAAATTATTGGAAGGTTGCAATCGAAGCGTTGGACGAACGGATTGCAAGGTGAGCGCATGGTAGGCGCGAACCGGCGGCGTGACTGTTATTCGATTTAGGAGAGTTGTGAACAAATGTTTTCGTTTGTTCACAGGTTTGAAACGCCCGCCCGGCGGGGCTGCCGGGCAGTAAAATGCGCCTCACGGGAATGCCGCCAAACGCCGCGGCACAGCACAACAGGAAAGGAATACGGCCATGTACCGTGTCTTGCTCGTCGAGGACGATGCGCGGCTTGCCGCACTCGTCACCGAATATCTGCACGCTTATCGCTTCGAAGTTGCCGTCGTAGGAGATGGCGCGCGTGCGCTGGAGCGCTACCGCGCCTTCGCTCCCGACATCGTTGTGCTCGATCTGATGCTGCCCGGCATGGACGGCATGGAGGTGTGCCGCCAACTGCGCGCAGTGAGCACGACGCCCATACTCATTCTTACGGCACGGGAAGACACCTACGATCAGGTGGCGGGGCTGGAAGTCGGTGCCGACGACTACGTCGTCAAGCCGGTCGAACCCCGGCTGCTGCTCGCCCGGCTACGCGCCCTACTGCGACGCGCCGTCCCGCTCGCGGAAATCGAGGAGCCGACCGAAGACGGTCTCTCGTTCGGTCAGTTGCGCATCGTGCCGCGCGACCGGATGGTGTTCTGGCGTGGCTTGCCGGTGGAGTTGAAGTCGAACGAATTCAGCCTGCTGCTGATTCTGGCGAAGGGCGCGGGGCGCGTGGTCACGCGCGATGAAATTCTGCAACAGTTGCGCGGCATCGAATTCGACGGCATCGACCGCACCGTGGACGTGGGCATTTACCGGCTGCGCAAACGCTTCGAAGACACCGACGGCGAACCGCAGCGCATCAAGACAGTCTGGGGCCGGGGCTATCTCTTTAGCCCCTCGGCCTGGGAGAGTTGATTCATGTTTCGCATTCTTCTGAAGCTCTACGGCCTGGTGGCGATTGCCGTCATCGCCGCCATCTTGCTCATCAACAACACGTTCGGCTTTTTCTTCTACGACATCCTGAATCGTTCCGCGCAGAAGCAATTGGGCGCCTACGTCTGGCTCATCAACCAGTCGCTCGAAAAACTGCCGGAATCGGAGTGGCCAGCCTTCGTTGCGAAGTTCGAGTCTCACGGCAACGACAAGATCGACATCAAGCCGCTCAAAGACCTGCCGCTCCCCTTCGAATATGCCCGCAAGGATCTCGAAGCCGGGCTCGTCGTCGCCAACGGTATCGACGGCGATCACTACGCCGTGCGCCTGCTCAACTCCGATTGGGTGCTCACCTCTGTGACCGGCACCGACCTGAATCTGCGCCAGATCAACTACCTCGCGTACACCGTCGTGGCGCTGCTGATCTTGCTCGCCGTGCTCACATGGTCGCGCTGGTATTGGACCGACGTGCAATCGCTCAACCGTGCGGCGTCACGGTTCGGTGAAGGCGATTTCAGTTCCCGCGCCCGCGTCTCGCGCTTCTCGAATCTGGCCGCCCTGGTACGCGTGTTCAACACCATGGCCGATCGCATCGAGCGCTCCATCACGACGCAGAAAGAGATGATCAACGCGGTGTCGCACGAACTGCGCACACCGATCGCGCGTCTCGACTTCGGGCTCGAAATCCTGCAACAGCGCCGCCACGAAGCGGATGCCAACGAGCGCATCGCCGCCCTCAAGGGCGATATTCGCGAACTGGACGAGTTGGTCACGGAGTTGCTCTCGCTTGCCCGTCTCGACCAAATCACCGCGCCGCCCACGCGCCATGCCGTGTCGTTGCGACTGATGTTCGACAGCCTTGCCGCCAACTGCACCGAAGTGCTGGCGTCGCGCTCCATCGCGTTGGACATCAGCGCCGAGCCCGGGGCCGATTGCGTCGAAGTCGAACCCAAGCTGCTCGCGCGTGCCGTGCAGAACCTGCTCAACAACGCCATGCGTCATACCACCCGGCGCATCGTGTGCGGCGCGAAAACGTGCGAAGACGGTAGCGTAATGATCTACGTCGACGACGACGGCGAAGGCGTCCCGGCGCAGGAGCGTGCGCGCATCTTCGAGCCGTTCCATCGGCTCGACAGCAGCCGCAACCGCGCCACCGGCGGCTTCGGGCTGGGCTTGGCCATCGTGCGCCGCATTGCGCTGCTGCACGGCGGCAAGGTCGGCGTCGACACATCGCCACTGGGCGGCGCACGCTTCACCATCACGCTGCCGGGCACGCACACGGTCTGAGCCACAGCCGGAGCAACAAGGGAGTTCTCTTTCGGACGACGATGAATTGTCATGGTGGCGACATGTTCGCCGCTTAACCTGACGGCTCAATTGAATCCCAAAGAGGACTCCTGTAATGAAACCCAACTTCCGCATTGCGGCGGCGGGGTGCTGCCTGGCGCTTGCCAGCAGCCTGCCCATGCCCGCCTTGGCCCAGTCAAACGTTCAGCTCTACGGGCTGATCGACTCGGGTGTCGAATTCCTCACCAACGCCGACAAGAACGCCGCCGGCAACACCGTCAGCCTCTCGCGTGTCACCTCGGGCAACCTCGCCGGTTCGCGCTGGGGCCTGAAAGGTTCTGAAGACCTCGGTGGCGGCAACAAGGCATTTTTCCTGCTCGAAAACGGCTTCAACCTCGGCAACGGCACGTCCCTTCAGGGCGGTCGCGAGTTTGGTCGTCTGGCTTATGTCGGCTTGTCGAACAGCGCATTCGGCGCGGTCTCGATCGGCCGTCAGGGCGGCGTGTTTCTTGACTGGGTGAGCAAGTTCAACCCGCTCAACAACGCTGTCTACGCCATCAAGATGCAGGACACCGCGTTCTCCGACCGTCTGGACAACAGCCTGCGTTACTCGGGCAAGTTCGGCGCCTTCGAAGCGATGGTGCAGTACTCGAAGGGCTACGACGACGTGAGCTTCGGTGCCGCCAGCACCACGCCGGGCGACAACCGCCGCGCGCAAGTCATCGACGCCGGCCTGCGTTACGCCAACGGCCCGCTGTCGTTCGTGATCGCTTACGACCAGAAGAATGGCGGCTCGGTACTCCCGAACGCGGCCATGACCTCGAAGGTCGGCGGTTATGAAGGCAACGTCGACCGCCGTATCGCGGCGGCCGTGCAGTATTCGCTGCAAAGCGTCGACCTGTACGTGGGTTACCGCTACCTGAACGCGAAGGCGATCCACCTCTCGGCCCTGAACAAGAGCCCGGTGGAGGCGTCGAGCTACTACTGGCTGGGCACCACGTGGCATGCCACGCCGGCGCTCGACCTGTCGGCCACGGCGATGTACCAAAACTTCTACGGCACGAATCGTGATCCGTTGTCGTTCCAGGTCAGCGCCGACTACAGCTTCTCGAAGCGTACCGACGTCTACGTCAACATGGGCTACGTCGTGAACCGCAATGGCTCCGACCTCGGTCTGAACGGGTTCGGCACCAACGTGGTGGCCGGGAAGAATCAGTTCGGCACGATGGCCGGCGTCAAGCACGTGTTCTGATGACGCGCGACACACGCCCTTCGCAAGGCGGCGTGTCGCCGGGAAACACAGGCGTGAGCCTCTCGCTGCGCGCGCTGCACCAGACGTTTGGTGCAGCGCGCGTACTTGATGGCATCGATCTCGACGTCCCGGCCGGCACCACGACCGCACTGCTCGGCCCCTCCGGCTGTGGCAAAAGCACGCTGCTCAAGCTGCTCGCGGGGTTGCTCGCGCCTACCGGCGGCGAAATCCGTTTCGACGACACCGTCGTCGCCAGCGGCACCGTTTGCCACTCGCCCGAATTGCGCTCGCTCGGCATGGTCTTTCAGGACTATGCGCTGTGGCCGCACATGAGCGTGGCGGCCAACGTGGGGTTCCCGCTGGAGATGCGCGGCGTGAAACGCGCCGAGCGCGCACAACGCGTGGAAGAGGCGCTTGACCTGGTCGGCCTCGCCGGTTACGGCACGCGCCGTCCGCAAGCGCTCTCGGGCGGCCAGCAACAACGCGTCGCGCTCGCGCGCGCCATCGTCGCGGCCCCTCGCCTGCTGCTCTTCGACGAACCGCTATCCAACCTCGATCGCGATCTGAGAACGCGCCTGTGCACCGACATCGGCGCCCTGCTCTCGCGTCTGGGCACGACCGCCGTGTACGTGACCCACGACCGCGAAGAAGCCGAAGCGCTGGCCGATCAGATCGTAATCCTCGCCCACGGGCGCGTTGACAAACGTATTACGAGGTAGCCCATAATGCTCCACCGCAAAATTATCGCGACACTCACCATGGCCTTTGCTGCAAGTGTCGGCGCACAACACGCACATGCGCTGACCGTCTACACCGCCGGCCCCGGCAACCTGAGCAAAAAACTTGCGACGGGTTTCGAGAAGAAGACCGGCATCAAAGTCGATGTATTTCAGGCCACCACCGGCAAGGTGATGGCACGCATTGAAGCCGAACAGGCCAACCCGCGTGCCGACGTGCTCATCTCCGCCTCGTGGGACACCGCACAAGACCTCGAAAAGCGCGGCTGGCTCGCGCCGTTCCAGAGCGCTAACGCCGCGCGCGTGCCGGCCCCGTTCAAGACGACGCATTACGTCGCGCAGGGCCTCTCGGCGCTCGGTATCGTGTGGAATGCGAAGTCGGGCACGCCCGAGCCGCACGACTGGCGCGATCTGACCAAGCCGGCCTATCGCAACCTGGTGACGATGCCTGACCCGGCACTGTCCGGCGCATCGGCCGACTTGCTACTGGGCCTGCAAGCGCGTCTGGGCGGCGAAGCGTGGAAGCTCTTCGACGACCTGAAACAAAACGGCATGGTCGTCTCGGGCCCGAACGCACAGGCACTCAATCCGGTGCTGCAAGGCGCGAAGGCCGCCGTGTTCGGCGCGGTCGATTACGTGGCTTACGCGGCAGCGGCGGGCGGCGAAGCGGTGAAGGTGATCTTCCCGGCGAGCGGCACGGTGATCGCCCCGCGTCCGATGATGATTCTGAACACGTCGAAGCTGCAAAGCGAAGCGCGTCAGTTCATCGACTACGTGCTCTCCGACGAAGGCCAGCAACTGGTGGCAGAAGCGTGGCTGATTCCGGCACGCGAAGACATCGCCATCAAGCGCGCTTCGTTCAAAGATCTGCGTTTGCTGCCGCAGGGCGACGCGCAGTCGTCGAGCGCCTCGCGCGCCGAAGTGCTGGCCCGCTTCGCGAAACTCAACGGCCAACACTAAGCTCACGTGAAATCGTTCCGACTTCTCCCGACGGCGACGGTCGCAGCCCTCGCCGTCGTGGTGGCGTTACCGGTCGCGTTCGTGCTGTTGCAGGCCGTTTTCCCGCATCTCGCGCAGGGCTCGTTTGCCGGGCCCTTCTCCGCTGTTTGGTCCACACTCTCGCACGACAGCACGTTGCCGCTCATCGGCAATACCCTGCAACTCGGGGTGTCGGTGGCGCTGGGCACCGCGCTCGTCGGCGGTGCCCTTGGAGCCGTGCGCGGGCTGTTCCATGTGCCTTACGCGCGGGTGTGGGATCTGTGCTTTCTGCTGCCGTTTCTAGTGCCGCCGTATCTCGCGGCACTGGGCTGGATGCTGCTGTTGCAAACCGGCGGTTACGCGCAGCAACTCACTGGACTCGATGCCGGACGCTTCCTGTTCTCGCTGCCGGGCCTCGTCTTCGTGATGACGCTCAACATTTTCCCGGTCGTGTACTTCGCGGTGTCTCGCTCGCTGGCGACCACCGGCTCACGCCTGGCTGACGTGGCACGCGTGCACGGCGCATCGGCATGGCGTGCGTTTGCGCGCGTGACGTTGCCGCTGGCACTGCCCGCGTTTGCGGCGAGTTTGCTGCTCGCGTTCACGATGGCGATCGAAGAATTCGGCGCCCCTGCTGCCTTGGGGGCACGTGCCGGATTCTCCGTGCTGGTGACGGCCATCGAAGGCCGTTTTGCCGATTGGCCGATCGATTTGCCGGGGGCTTCGATCCTGTCGGTGGTGCTGGCGACGATTGCGTTGCTCGCGTTCATCTTTCAGCATCGGCTGTCTGCGGGCAAAGATTTCGAGACGCAAACGGGCAAGCCCATCGCGTCGCCGCCGCGAGCGCTCGGGCGCTGGCAATGGCCGGTCATCGTGGGATTTAGCGTCGTGGCGCTGCTGGCCACGGTCGCACCGTTGTTCTCGATTCTGGCGACGGCATTCTCCGGCACGCTCTCGGGCGGCTTGTCGGCGGCGAACCTCACGACAGCGCATTTCGCCGCACTGCTCGGCCAAGGCGCGGAAGGGCTCGAAGCGCTGGCCACCAGTTTGTCGCTAGCGCTGGGCACATCGCTGGTGACGGGCGTACTTGGCTTCCTGTGTGCGTGGTGTGTGGTGAAGTCGACCATGCGCGGCCGTGTCTTGATCGACGGCTTGTCGCTGCTGCCGCATGCGTTGCCGGGCATTGTCGTGGGCGTGGGCCTGATCCTCGCGTGGAACCTGCCGTTCTGGCCGGTCACGCCGTACAACACGTGGGGAATCTTGCTGCTCTCGTACAGCTGCCTGCTGCTGCCGTATCCGGTGCGCTACACGAGTGCCGCCTTGCGCCAGACGGCGGCTTCGCTTGAAGCGGCGGCCCGGGTGCACGGTGCCCCTGCCGGTGTCGCGCTGCGACGCATTACGCTGCCGTTGGTGATGCCCGCGTTGGCGGCGTCGCTGATGATCGTGTTTGCGATTGCTTCGCGCGAGTTGGTCACGTCGCTGCTGCTGGCACCGAGCGGTGTGCAAACCGTTTCCATCTTCGTGTGGCGACAGTTCGAGCAAGGCTCGATCGGTCAAGGCATGGCGATGGGAGTGGTGTCGATGGCAGTGAGCGGCACCTTGCTCATGCTTGCGTCGCGACTCACGGGCAAACCGGCGAACGCCTGATAGTTAGCGTTGCTTTAACGAAAAAAGGGGCAGCCTCGCGGCTGCCCCTTTGCACATCTGGCGACGAAATCGTTAAGCGGCGACAGCTTCGCGCGGCGTCTCGACTTCATCGTCGACCGAGCTCAGCATCAGATGCTCGAACGCGCCCAGCGAGGCCTTCGCACCTTCGCCCACTGCGATGACGATTTGCTTGAACGGCACCGTCGTCACGTCGCCTGCGGCGAACACGCCCGGAATCGACGTCGCACCCTTGGCATCGACTTCGATTTCGCCATGACGCGACAACGCGAGCGTGCCCTTGAGCCATTCGGTAT
The DNA here is from genome assembly GCF_902459645.1 of Pandoraea pneumonica. Lineage (GTDB taxonomy): Bacteria > Pseudomonadota > Gammaproteobacteria > Burkholderiales > Burkholderiaceae > Pandoraea > Pandoraea pneumonica. Next base: position 72,505 of record NZ_CABPSK010000005.1, on the reverse strand, counting down.
TCGGCACCAGACCGATCTGCACGAACACGCCTTCCAGTGCCACCGTCGTCGTCTCACCCGAAACACGATCGCGATACACCAGACCGTTCACCTTCTGACCGTCGCCGGTAACCTCCGTGGTTTGCGCATTCATCAGCACGCGCACGTTCGGCAGGCTGCGCAGCTTACGCTGGAGCACTTCGTCGGCGCGAAGTTGCGTGCCGTATTCGATCAGCGTGACTTCCTTGACGATGCCTGCCAAGTCGATGGCTGCCTCAACACCGGAGTTACCGCCACCCACCACGGCGACACGCTTGCCCTTGAACAACGGGCCGTCGCAGTGCGGGCAGTACGCCACACCGCGGTTGCGGTATTCGCGCTCGCCCGGCACGCCGATTTCGCGCCAGCGTGCACCGGTCGCCAATACGATCGAACGGGCCTTGAGCACTGCGCCGCTCGCAAGGCGAACTTCGTGAATCTTGCCGGGCACGAGCGCTTCGGCGCGTTGCGTGTCGATCACATCGACGTCGTACGCCTTCACGTGTTGCTCGAGTGCGGCGGCAAACTTCGGGCCTTCCGTGTGCGTGACCGAGATGAAGTTCTCGATGGCCATCGTATCGAGCACCTGACCGCCGAAGCGCTCGGCCACGACACCTGTCGTAATGCCCTTACGAGCCGCGTAGATCGCAGCCGCCGCACCGGCAGGGCCGCCGCCGACGATCAGCATGTCGTACACAGGCTTGTTCTCGAGCGCCTTCGCAGCACGTGCCGAAGCGCCGGTATCGAGCTTCGCCAGCAATTCCTTCACGCTGGTACGGCCTTGCGTGAACGACTCGCCGTTCAGAAACACCGTCGGCACCGCCATCACCTGACGCGCTTCGACTTCGCCTTGGAACAGCGCGCCGTCGATGGTCACTTGCTGAATGCGCGGATTGATGAGTGCCATCACGTTGAGGGCCTGCACGACTTCCGGGCAGTTTTGGCACGACAGCGAGATATAGGTCTCGAAACGGAAATCGCCGTCGAGCGCGCGAATCTGCTCGATGGTGTCGTCATCGAGCTTGACCGGGTGACCGCCCACTTGCAGCAACGCCAGCACCAGCGACGTGAACTCGTGCCCCATCGGCAAACCCGCGAAACGGATACGCGGCGCCTCGCCCGGCGCGCCGATGGCGAACGACGGACGGCGCTCATTGGCGTCATCGCGTGCCACGACCGTAATGCGCGTCGAGAGCGGCGCGATCTCGTCGACCAGTGCCTTCATCTCTGCGGCTTTGGGGCTGTCGTCGAGCCACACGGCGATTTCGATCGGGCGCGTGACTTTCTGGAGATACGTTTGCAACTGGGCTTTGAGGTTCGCGTCCAACATGGCGTGTTTTCCGTCTCGATAGGGTGAACAAGGGCGATCGCATCAGCGGGGGCTGGCGATGGCGGCGTCGATATTCGGGAGAGGTGCCGGCACACCCGGTTCAGGGGGGCGGGTGCGCCGGCGGGGGGCACCGCTCTGTGACGTGAGCGGCGTTTGCTGCGGTGAAGCTTAGATCTTGCCGATCAGGTCGAGCGACGGGCTCAGGGTTTCAGCGCCCGGCGTCCACTTGGCGGGGCAGACTTCGCCCGGGTGCGATGCGACGTACTGGGCAGCTTGCACCTTACGCAGCAGTTCCTTGGCGTCGCGGCCGATGCCGTTGTCGTGGATTTCGCACAGCTTGATCTCGCCTTCCGGGTTGATCACGAACGTGCCGCGCAGGGCCAGACCTTCTTCTTCGATCAGCACGTCGAAGTTGCGCGAGATGGCGAGCGTCGGGTCGCCGATCATCGGGTACTGAATCTTTTGAATCGTGTCCGACGTGTCGTGCCAAGCCTTGTGCGTGAAGTGGGTGTCGGTCGACACGCTGTAGATCTCGACGCCAAGCTTCTTGAATTCTTCGTAGTGGTCAGCCAGATCGCCCAGCTCGGTCGGGCACACGAAGGTGAAGTCGGCCGGGTAGAACACCACAACCGACCACTTACCCTTGAGGGTGTCTTCGGTCACGGTGGTGAAATCGCCATTGTGATAAGCGGTGGCTTTGAACGGCTTGATCTGGGTGTTGATGATCGGCATGTCGTTGTCTCTCTGACTGGGTGGAAAGTGTTGCCAGTATGCCGAATGCTATCGATCAATAGAAATTGATTATTGAAATCTATGAAATAGGCGGAGGCTATCGCCCCCGATAGCCTCCGCCCACCTTCGTCCCAAGTCAGTCCTGCCTTAGCCCTTCGGATACCGCACAGCGCGCACTTTGCCGCTCATGCCGCCGCCGCAGAAGAAGCGGTCGATTCCGTTGTATTCGAGGCCGCTCACGCCGATGCCTTCGGGCATGACTACTCGGGCGAGCACTTCGCCGCTGACCGGGTCGACGTGGCGCAGTTCGCTCTCATCGTTCTCCCAGGTGCCGTGCCACAGTTCGTCGTTCGCCCACGTGATGCCGGTGACGAAGCGATCCGACTCGATGCTGCGCAGCACGCGTCCGGTCTCGGGGTCGAGTTGCAGAATCTTGCGGTCGCGGTACTGCCCGACCCACAGGTGCCCTTCCGCCCACGTCAGCCCGGAACTGCTGCCGCTGTCTGGCGCGGGAATCGTGTGCACGACCTTGCCTGTCTTGGGATCGATCTTGTCGATGCGCGTCTCGGCGATCTGATAGATATGTTTGCCGTCGAACGCGGTGCCCGCGTCGCCCGGTGTGTCGAGTGTGCGGCGGATTTTTCCGTTGGCCGGGTCGAAGGCGACCAGATGCGGGCCGGTGGATGCCCAGACCGATTCGCCGTCGAAGGTCACACCGTTGATGCGATCTGCGCCGTTAAACGGCCCGTATTCGCACAAAATATCGGCCGCGGTCACGGATTCGCTGCGGCTGCGTTGCAGGGGTTTGCTCGTCATAGTCAACTCCAGTTGTCGGTTCACATGCCCGGGGCCCCAGGGTGTGAAATCACTTTAGCTAAACGACCACGCAGCAGGGAGTAACAATATCGTCGTGAATTCGGTCAGCGGCGGCGCCACCCAGCGCCGCGCCCGGGCCTGCCCGATGGCGCGCACCTTTCCTTCGTCGTGCAGCGCCGACAACGCACGCTGCACAGTGCGTTGACTGGCGTCGAGGGCAAGCGCGATGGCCGATGTCGACCACGCAGCCCCATCGGAGAGCAACGCGATCACCGAAGCAAATTCATCGTCGATAGGCGGCACCAGCACGCAGACGTTGCGCTCGTCGGCGCTTCGCAAGACGAAGCCGCGCGGCGTCGCGTCAATCGAGGCCACGCCTTTGAGCAGTGCGCGCAAGCGGCCGATTTCTACGCGCAGGCGAGCGCGGTGAGTCTCATCGATCTGATTGGCACGCCGCAGTCCGAAGGCTTCTGCGATCAGGGTTTCGCGGGCCACATCGGCAGGCCACGCCTGTGCCAGACAACGAATCAACGAGAACAGCACCGGACGACGTGCCAACGGACGCCACGTGTTACCGGCGCTCACGCCACGGCGGCAGGCGTCGACCACCAGCGCTCCCGAATTGAGTACACGGGCCAAATCGTTCAAATGCACGTCCAAGTGCATGACCTGCTCGGCATTGGGATGCCACAGTCGTGCGACCGGCCGCGACAACACCGTGCGCACTTGCGCGAGTTCGGCGGTTAGCGCTGGCACGTTGGCGGCATCGGCGGCCGTTTGCGCGCGGGCCATGGCGGCGTGCGCGTCGTCGATACGCAGTGCCCGCAAGGCGAATTCCGCCGCAATCAGTTCGAAAACGGCAACGAGACGTGCGGGGACGGGGGCACTTTGCACGGCGATGTCGTGCAACGCTTGCGCGGCCGCATCGAGACGGCCGAGCAGCAGCAGACGGCGAGCCATCACCAACCGCGCGAGCATGGCGTTGGCGGCATCGGCGTGGGCATCGAGCGTGATGGCGGCAGATTGCAGTGCGCGCAGCGATCCGCTGAAGTCGCGCATGGCGAGTGCGATTTCCGCATCGGCGACGATGCAACGCGCGCGTGCCATGGCTTCATTCGCACCGAAACGCCGGGCGGCACGTTTGAGCAACTCGCGCGCGCGGGGGTACTCGCCAAGCTGCGCCATGGCGATACCGCGCAGCGCGAGCGCAGGCGGGTCGTCTCGCAGCGCAACGCGCTGCAAGGCACCCAACGGGTCACCGGCGGCCAGTGCCCGGGCGGAGGCAGCAATCAGGGAGTCCATCGCGCGATATTACCTTGCGCACGAGCGCGTCCGGCGAGTTGCCTTCTGCGGACTAGAATGTCTCTTTCCACGGAGACGGCCATGACCTCAGCATTGCTTGTGATCGATTTTCAGCGCGGGTTGATCGACGACGAACCGCGCCCCGGTGACGTTGAACGCACCACCGAGAACATCAATGCACTGATGGAAAATGCGCGCCGCGGCGGGGTGCCCGTCGTGCTGATTCAGCACGAGGACAATCGGGGTTTGGTGAGAGATTCATCGCCATGGGAATTGGCGAAAGAACTGCAAGCGGGTGCGGGTGACTTCCGCGTTGGGAAGCGCACGCCGGATTCATTTCTGGGGACGGAGCTCGAATCGCTGCTCACTTCGCTTGGCGTGAAGCATGTTGTGGTGTGCGGCTATGCAAGCGAGTTCTGCGTCGACACTACGGTGCGCAGAGCCGCCGCGCTGGGTTACCCGGTGACGATTGCCGCCGACGCCCATACCACGCACGACAAACCCCACGCCAAGGCCGCGCAGATTCGTGAACATCACAATGCCACGCTGTCGGATATCGGAAGCTTCGGTCCGAAGATTCGCGCCATTCCCGTGGCATTGATTGATTTCAACGCATTGGCTTAAGTGCCAGTTACCGCACTCAATACCCGCTAAGCACCGCAAAGGCGAGCGCCCCGCCCGAGAGAATCAGCAGCACGAAGAACAGCGGCAAGATGAACTTCAGCCACTGGCCGAAACCGACGCGCGCCGTTGCCAAGTAGGCCAGCAACATCCCCGATGTCGGCGTGATCATGTTGGTCAAGCCGCCACCCAGCAGGAACGCCAGCACCGACGTCTGGGGGCTCACCCCCGAGAGTTGCGCAATCGGCCCGATGATCGGCATGCTCACGGCAGCTTTGCCCGACACCGACGGAATAAACACGTCCAACGCCATCTGCACGCCCATCAAACCATTGGCCACGGCGACAGCCGACTGCCCGCGCACCATCTGCGTGAAGTCGTTGATGAGCGTGTCGAGCACGTAGCTGCCGTGCAGAATGATTTCGACGGACGCCGCCAAACCGATCAACAATCCCGCGAGCATCATGCCCTTGAGGCCCTCGACGAACGCATCGGCCGCCGTGCGTGAATCGAGCCGCCCCACCACCGCCGTGACCAGACTCGTCAGCACATAGAACGCCGACAACTCCAGATTGCCCCACTTCAATTCACGCGTGCCATACACCAGCATGGCCGCCGCGACCGCTAGCACGAGCAACGTGGCCTTATGCCGCCCCGAGAGCCGCGCGTGCAGATGCGCCACTTCCTGCATATGCGCACGGGCGTCCGCGAGCCGATAGTCGCTGCGATACACGTGCCACAGGAAATACGCGATCCCCAGCGCAAGAAATACGACGAAAATGGCCACACGCAGACCCAGCCCGGAGAACAACGGCAACCCCACCAGCGGCTGCGCCACTGCCAACGCCAGCGGATTGGTCACCGATGCGATGTAGCCGATCTTTGCGGCAATCGCCACCAGCGCCACGGCAAACAGATTCGACAGCCCCAAGCGGCGCGTGAGCACCATCACCATCGGAATGACCACGAGGTATTCCGAAATGAAACCGAGCAACGTGCTGCCCAGCGCGATCAACACCATCAGCAGCGGCGCCAGCACGTACATGTTGCCGGAGGTCAGTTGCAGCAGCCGGTCGATACCGGCATCGATGGCACCGGTCTTGCGCATCACGCCGAACATGCCGCCCACGAACATCACCATGAAGATGAGCGGCGCGTTCTTCACCAAGCCCTGCGGCACGGCGAGAAACGCCGACACCACGTTGGCCGGCTGCGCCTGTTCCGGTGTGCTGTGGGTGGCCTTGGGCGCGACGAGCATGCTGACATCGTGCGTCTTCGGCACCACCTGATACGTGCCCGGCACAACCAGCTTGCCCGCGCGCTCGAAGCGGCCCGCATCGACCCACCACGTCATCGCCACGGCCATGATCAACACCCAGAGCATCATCACCACGGGGTGCAGCATCTTGCCGTGCGGTTTTTCTTCGCGGCCTGAAGTGCCCTCGCCGCGGCCAGCATCGGCAGGCTCGCTCGTGTGGCCCGGTGCCGACGCGGGAAGCGAAGCGGAATGGGAATGCCCGTCGACGGGCGTCGGCGCAAGCGCTGTCATGGAAGTTCTGCCTATTGTCTCGTTGTGTTTGTGAAATGACGTCGCGCTGCGCCCTGCCCGCGCCCTCTCACGGGGCTAGCGGGCCATCGGGTGCGCTACGCCACCCGGTTCGCGGGCGGTGCGACGTTGGATGCTTCGGCGCCAGGAGCGCCGACGTATCCGAGTTCTGCCGAAATTTCGCGGCTGCACGCTTGCAGACGCTCCAGATAATCGGGAATTTCGATACGGCTAATACGGGCTTCCGGCCCCGAGATCGAGATGGCCGCGACGACTTCGCCCGACACATCGCGCACCGGCACGGCAATCGCCACCGCACCGCTCGTCACTTCGCCAGCACTCATCGCATAGCCCTTGCGCGTGACGGCCGCCAGCTCTTCGGCGAACGCCATCGGCTCGGCCGCCGCAGGCAAATGCTTCATGCGAGCGAAAAACTCGTTGCGAATCGCGTCCTGCGCAAACGCCAGCAGCAACTTGCCCGACGCCCCCGAACTGAGCGAACGGCGGTTACCCACCGCACCCACCGAGCGCACTTGGTGCGTGGTCTCGCAACGCGCGACGCACACCGTCTCGAGCCCTTCGCGCACGCGCAGCACGATCGTCTCGTTGATCGCCTGATTGAGCACGAGCATCGACTTCTGCGCGGCACGCACGAGAATGTTCTGCTGCGACGCCGCCACCCCGATCACAAACGCCTGCGGCCCGAGCGCATACGTCGTGGTGCGCTCGTCCTGCAACACGAAGCGGTTGTGCTCCAGCGTGCACAGCATGCGATACGTGCGCGACTTGTTGATACCCAGACGGTTCGACAACTCGGTCACCCCCAGCCCTGGGTGCTCGGCCACCAGCGAGAGCAGCTTGAGTGCGCTGTCGACGGAATCGACGATGTAGTTCATGAGATTTCCTTCGGGCTTAGCTGCGCCTGCACCCAACGGGCCAGCGCAGCAGTGAACGTTTCCAGATTGCGCCCGAGCGTATCAAATCCCGCGTGCTTCACAAAGCGCGCTTCGTCCATGTACAGCGCCCGGTTGATCTCGATTTGCAAGCTGGAGCGACGTTTCGCCGGATCGCTCACGGCGGTGAGCAGGTCGCCACCCTGATACGGCGTATTGACCTGCACGCGATAGCCGAGCCCGCGCAGCGCCTCGGCCACCCATGCCGTGAACGCTGGGTCGGCGGTGGTGCCGAGTCGATCGCTCACGACCATGTCAGGACGCTGCTCGCCCTCGTCGACATTCATCGCATTGCCGCGCGACTTCATCGAATGGCAGTCGACGTGCCACAGCGCACCATGCTGTGCGACGGCCGCTTCCGCCGCGTCGGACAACGCCGCCCGATACGGCAGGTAGTACGCGTCGAGACGATGCTGCACTTCGGCCACCGTCAGCTTGCGGTCGTACATGGGCATACCTGGCAACGCGTAACGGCGCAGCAACCCCATACCGCGCGCCGAATACTTCTCCGGTGCAATGCGGCCCGGCCACGGCGCATCGAGCATGTCGGCATCGATATCGGTCGCGGCGCGATTGGCGTCGATATACGTGCGCGGAAATTTCGCGCCGATCAACGTGCCGCCATGACGCGGAACACACGCCCACAGTTCGTCGACAAACGCGTCCCAGCCGGAGAGCAGCGCTTCGTGCGGCGCCACTGTGCCAAAGTCATCCGGCATCTCGATACCGCTGTGCGGCGAATCGAACACGATCGGCAGCGTCGCCCCCTGAGCACGCGTCACGAAACAGGCCCCGTCGCGCACGGCACGATCCACCGACGCGCGCTCGGAAGCTGCGTTGTTGTTTTCTTGCGTCACCATCAAAAATTTTTCCAACGTCTTGACCGCCACTTTGTGACCGGAAACAACCGGCCCGAATCGCTCAGATGTGTCTGTGTTTTATTTATTAAAACAGTGTATTAAAAATTAAGCCTCAAAAAATTTGGCCGGTCAAGCTCCCTCGATTACCTTTTTCTCCGGCAGCCAGAGGAGAACACGCGACAAGCGTGCTGCCAAAGGCTTTGTTTCCAGTGTTTCAATCATTGAAATGGCACAGACGGCCGATCAGTGCCATCTCTACGTCAGGATTTTTTCTCCCCCGTTGACGACTTTGCCCTCTCGAATTGATAATTTTCAAAACGTTGTTTTAATCATTAAAACATTCGAGCAAATCACTCAAAAACACCCGGAGGGGGGATATGAAACACAAGGCATGGCCAATCGCACGCTTGGCAGTTCTGGGCTTGGGCACGGCGGTATTGAGCACATCGGCGCTCGCGCAATCGAACGTGACGATCTATGGCTTGCTCGACAGCGGGGTCACCTACGTCAGCAAAGTCGCTGGTCCGAGCGGCACGGCGACCGGCAACCGGTTCAGCGTGGATAGCGGCGACCTTCAGCAATCGCGTTGGGGCATGAAGGGGACGGAAGATCTGGGCGGCGGCATGAAAGCCCTGTTCATCCTCGAGGGGGGCTTCTCGGTCGCCAACGGTACGGCCGGGCAAGGCAACCTGCCGCTCGGACGCACGTCGGTCGTCGGCCTGTCCAGCCCGTACGGTACGGTGCAGTTGGGCCGCCGCAAGGACTACATCGACGAAATCGCTACGTGGTATTCGAGCGTCTACAACTTCGGCACGTTCATCAACGGCGTGCACGATAACAACCTCGACCGGGTTGGCGGCAACCGCTCGAACAACTCGGTTCGCTACGACACGCCCGACTTTCGCGGCCTGACCGCTAACGCGACCTACGGCTTCGGTGGCACGCCGGGCTCGATGTCGACCGGCCAATCGCTTGGCTTCGGCGCCAACTACAAATACGGCGGCTTCGGCATCGGTTTCGGCTATTGGCAATCGCGTCTGGGCACGGGCACCGCTACCACCAACTCGTCGAGCGACGTGGGTGCCACCTCAGGCGCCGGTTGCGATCCGGCTTACGGGCATGCGGGCGACGTATGTATCCGTACGTGGATGGTCGGCACGAGCTACAAGTGGGATAAGGCGCGCATCTATGCCTCGTGGTCGCGCACGCTGCAACCGCTCGCACGCTTTGGCGGCACCTCGGCACCGTTCGCCACCAACTTCACCAGCGCAGCAAGCTCGGGTGCGTTTGCGGCGGCAGGGTCGAACAACAACGCCACCAATGTGTTCGACGTGGGTGTGAACTACTGGGTGCTGCCGAACCTTGAACTGGTCGGCGCGGTGCTGCATTCGCGCTATTCGTTCGTCGGCGCTCCGGATACCGGCCGCCTGCTCCAGTTCAACGTCGGGGTGGATTACTTCCTGTCCAAGCGCACCGACATCTACTCGTATTTCGCCAACCTGCGGGCGTGGAATATGTACAACCCGGGCGTGACCGGCGGTGCACCGGGACGCGACGCCACGCAAAGCGCCATGACCATCGGCGTGCGTCACGTGTTCTAAGCGGAATCCAGCAGAAGACATCGTTGATAGCGACAGCACCTCGCAACGGGGGGCTGTCGAGATGCCCGCGCGAGGTCAGCCTCGCGCGGGCATCGTCGCATTGGCACGCAGTGCGGCTACGCTAATACGCCTAAGGACGGGGCGTTAATGCGAAGTGGTCGTCACACGAGGCGGGCAATCGCTGCCCTCGCAGGCGGACGATGGCGCGCCGCGCGCCTGCGCCACTGGCGCCGCGTCGGCCCGTCCGAAGCCAATTTGATGAAAGACACCGCCACCCAGCTCGAAGCCAGTGGCGTAGTGATAAGCGGCGACCGTCGAGCCCAACGCCACCGAAAGCAACAACAACGTACCCGCACGCCAGTGGCGCCGGACCGTGGAAGCCATGTCTCCTCCCTGTCAGAGGTCGGCCCGCTCGGACGGCGCTCGTCACCACATTTGGCGACGTCTCGGCGGGGATCGAGTTCCAGTCACTACTGAGTCTCGTTTTTTCGCGATTCTGCACGCGCCACCCCCGCTTTGTCATCCCCGGCTATCCCTAAGCCCGAAAAAATATATCGTATCGTGATATATTTTTGCGTTTTCGGGCCTATGCTTCGTAACTAATCACTGTCGACCTATTCAGAACCCATTCGAAACCCAATCAAACCCATTCAAAACATGACCCACGCCACTTCGCCTGCCGCCAACGACCCTGCTCCCATCACGGCCGACGCCCTGAACAAGAGCGACTTCGAGGCGCTCTCGGAATTTCGCTATCGTCTGCGCCGGTTTCTGAACTTCAGCGAGACGGCTGCGCGCGAAGGGGGCATCACGCCGCAGCAGTACCTGTTGCTGCTGCACGTGAAAGGTATACCGGGACGCGACTGGGCGTCGATTAGTGAATTAGCGGAGCGCCTGCAAGCCGTGCATCACAGCGTGGTCGCGCTGGTGGCGCGTTGCGAGAAGGCTGGGCTCGTCACACGACGTCAAAACGAAAGCGACCGGCGCGTCGTCGAAGTGCACCTCCAGCCGTCGGGCGAAGCGTGCCTTGCCAAGCTCGCCGCACAACACCGCAACGAACTGACGACGTTCGCCGACATCTTCCACATTCGTGGCGTTCATCTGTAAGCAACGGCCTGTTCATGTCCTCCGTCTCCGATTCGACTTCACCGATGGCCCCGCCCGCGCACGCGCGCGACTTCGCACAAACGCCCGGACTGCCGCGACTCATTGCGCTGGCGGCGTTCATCGGCTTTTGCGGCGTGCCTGCTGCGTGGTTGCTGCTGCATCTGATTCAGGGCTTCACTAACCTGTTCTTCTATCAAACGCTGTCTTTCGCGCCGAACTCCCCCGCACATAACACGTTGGGGCTGGCGGTTATCGCCTTGCCTGTGGTCGGTGGATTGATCGTCGGTGCAATGGCACGCTTCGGCAGCGACAAGATTCGCGGACATGGCATTCCGGAAGCGATCGAAGCGATTCTCTTCGGCAAGAGCAAGATGTCGCCGCGCGTGGCCGTACTCAAACCGCTGTCGTCGGGCATCGTCATCGGCAGCGGTGGGCCTTTCGGTGCGGAAGGGCCGATCATCATGACGGGCGGTGCCGTCGGTTCGCTCATCGCGCAGGCGTTTCACTTGAGCGCCGCCGAGCGCAAGACGCTGCTCGTTGCCGGGGCGGCGGCCGGGATGACCGCCGTCTTCGGCACGCCGGTCGCTGCCGTCTTGCTCGCCGTCGAGTTGCTACTGTTCGAATGGCGTCCGCGCAGTCTGTTGCCGGTCATCGTGGCGTGTGCCGTCGCAGGCTTTGCCCGGCCCTTGATGCTCGAAGCTGGGCCGTTGTTCCCGATGACGACACCGCCCGTGGTGCCGATCGCGCTCGTGTCGTGCGTGATCGCCGGCGTCTGCGCGGGCGTGCTGTCAGCGGGCATGTCGCGTGCGCTCTACGCGATCGAAGACGCGTTTCACAAGCTGCCGGTGCATTGGATGTGGTGGCCCGCCATCGGTGGCCTCGCCGTGGGTATCGGCGGTTATTTGCAGCCGCGCGCACTGGGCGTCGGTTACGACGTGATCGCCGACTTGCTCGCCGGGCACTTCACGATGCACGCGGCGCTCGCGCTGCTGCTGGTCAAGGCGATCATCTGGGCCATCGCGCTGGGCTCGTGCACGTCGGGCGGGGTGTTAGCACCGCTGCTGATGATCGGCGCCGGACTCGGCACGTTGCTGGCCCCGGTGCTGCCCGGCGGCGACGTCTCGCTCTGGGCGCTCATCTGCATGGCCGCCACGCTTGCGGGCGTGCTCGGCGCGCCGCTCACGGCCATCGTCTTTGCACTCGGCCTCACGCACGACGTGAATGCGCTGCTGCCACTCTTGCTCACGTGCGGCGTGGCGTACGGCGTGACCATCTGGATCATGCCGCGCTCGATCATGACCGAGAAGATTGCGCGGCGCGGGCGTCATATTCATCGCGAATATGGCGTCGATCCGCTTGAGCGGCTGCACGTCGGCGAATTGATGACACGCGAGCCAGTCGCGCTGTCGGCGGCGATGTCCATCGACGATGCCGCTGCGCAGGCCTTCGGTGCGGAGCAGCGGCATCGCGCCTATCCCGTCACCGACGCCACGCATGCGGTGCTGGGCATGGTCGACCGTCAAGCGCTCACGCGCGCACAAGACAATGGCTTGCAGACGCTAGGCCAGTTGTATGGTGTGAATCCACCGCTCGTCGCCCTGCCCGGCGAAACCGGCCGCATCGTGTCGGCGCGCTTTGCCGCCCACGGTTTGGAGCGTCTGCCTGTCGTGGCGGATGCCACATCGCGCCGACTCATCGGCATCATCAGCCGCAGCGATCTCGTCAAACCGGCCGAGCATTGGCGCGCCGAAGAGCAAGTGCGCGAGCGCATGCTTCATCTCGGACGCCGACACAACTAAGTTCACCGCAATACCCACACGGCGATTTCCTCTCGTCCATAAAAAACGCGGCGCACGAGGCGCCGCGTCAATACAACAACTACGGTCAATCGATTGTCAGTGCATCGCGGCCGATTTGCGCGCGTCGGCGGCGTCTTGCGGCGACGCCTGATCGCCACGAGCACGTTCCCATGCGTTCTTGGCGAGCAACGCGATCGTTGCAATCACGGCCGGAATCGCCAGCAACGAGAACGTTGCCGAGAAGCCCAGATGACGGCGCATCAGTTCCGCGCCCAGCAACGCCCCGGCAATACCGCCGAAGCGACCAATCCCTAGCATCCACGCCACGCCCGTGGCCCGGCCGTGGGTCGGATAGAACATCGCGGCAAGCGACGGCATCGACGATTGCGCGCCATTCATTGCCGTGCCTGCGAGGAAGATCAGCGTCACCAGCATGCCGATGTCGCCCATCGCCTGCCCCACCGCATAGACCAACACCGCCGTCAGCGCGTAGCCGAACGCCACCACCTTTTGCGCGTTGAATTTGTCCATCAACCAGCCCGACAGAATCGTGCCGACACCGCCGCCCAGCGGGAACAGTGCGGTAATCAACGCGGCGCGCTGCACGGTGAAGCCAGCGTCCTTGAACAGAATCGGCATCCAGCTCGTGAGCAGGTAGAAGATCACCAGCCCCATGAAGTAGGTCACCCACAACATCACCGAACCGAAGCCGTATTGCTTCGAAAGCACCACACCGATGGGCGACGCGGCATGCTTCGGTGCGGCTTCGATCACCGTGAACGCCGTCACATCATCCAACGACTCGCCGGAAATCCGCGACAGAATGCGACGCACGCGCTCTACCGGTTTCTGATGCACCACGAGATACTTCACCGACTCGGGCAACAGAAAGATCAACAGCACCGAGAGTAACAGCGGCAGCACGCCACCAAGCACCAGCACGCTATGCCAGCCGAACGTCGGAATCAGCCACGAGGCGACGAAACCGCCGACCGATGCCCCCAGCGGAAACCCGCAGAACATCGTGTTGACAATCACCGCGCGGCGCGCTGCGGGGGCAAATTCCGAGATCAACGTCACGGCGTTCGGCATCGCGGCGCCAAGGCCCAGCCCCGTCAGAAAGCGCAGCACGGTGAGCGTCGTCAAATCCTGCGCGAAGGCCGTCGCAAGACTGGCCACGCCGAAGAACACCACCGAGAGCACGAGCATCGTCTTGCGCCCGAGCCGATCGGCGAGCGGGCCAGCGAAAATCGCGCCGCCTGCCAAGCCGAACAGCGCCGCCGAGAGCACCGGGCCGAGCGAGCCCTTATCGATGCCCCACTCCTGCACGAGTGCAGGGGCAATGTAGCCGATGGCTGCCGTGTCGAATCCGTCGATAGCGACGATGAAGAAACACAGAATCAGCACCAGCCATTGATAGCCGGAAAACCGTTGTGCGTTGATGTAGGCGGGCACATCCACCGTGCGCGTCTGGGTCATGAAGCTGTCTCCTCGGAGCTTTGGCGCTCCGTATGTCGTCGTTCTTGATCGGGCTGCGCCATGCGCGTTTGTCCCGATTTTGACGCTACTGTACGTCTTTCCTCCACCGCTCGAAATGATCTTTCGTCAGACCATCCATAACGGGCGGTTATGCCCCCGGCAGCGTCGGCCGGGGTGCGAACCTTATAGCACGGCCAGACGTCAGGCCAGCGGCAGCCCCACGTAGTTTTCCGCCAGCGTCAGCGACGCCGCACGCGAGCTCACCACGTACTCGAGTTCGGCGCGCTGCATTTTCTGCTCGAACGGCGACGCGTCGTCCAGACGATGCAGCATGCGCGTCATCCAGTACGAGAAGTGCTCCGCGCGCCAAATGCGCTTGAGCGCCGCCGCCGAATAACCCTTGAGCGCGTCTTCGGTATCGCGGTGGTAGAAGTCGTCAAGCGCGCGAGCCAGACGCCACACGTCCGCTACGGCCAGATTCATCCCCTTGGCGCCCGTGGGCGGCACGATGTGCGCCGCGTCACCGGCGAGGAAAAGGCGTCCGTGCTGCATCGGCGTCGCGACGAAGCTGCGCATGGCGACCACATTCTTCTGGAAAATGCGCCCTTCCTTGAGCCGCCAACCGTCGTCGCTTTCCGTGCGCGTGTGAAGTTCGTGCCAAATGCGCTCGTCGCTCCACGTTTCGGCCCGCTCCGACGGGTCGCACTGGAAATACATGCGCTGCACCATCGGCGAGCGCGTGCTGATGAGCGCAAAGCCGCGCTCGTGCGCCGCGTAGATCAATTCATCGGACGACGGCGGGGCTTCGACCAGGACACCGAACCAGCCGAACGGATATACGCGCTGGTACTCCTCGCGCACGTCCGACGGAATTGCCTCGCGGCACACGCCATGGAAGCCATCGCACCCCGCGATGAAATCGCAAGTCAAACGTCGCGTCTGCCCATCAACCACGAACTGCACGCTCGGTTGCGCGCTGTCGACGTCGTGCACCGAAACGTCGGACACATCGAACAGAATCTCGCCCTGCACCGCCTCGCGCGCCGCAATCAGATCTTTGATGACCTCGTGCTGCGCGTACACCGTGATCGCGCGCCCGGTCAGTTCGGTGAGCGCGATGCGATGCCGCGCGCCGCCAAACGCCAGTTCGATACCGTGGTGCACCGCACCTTCGCGGCGCATGCGCTCGCCCACGCCCGTCTCGTTGAGGATATCCATCGTGCCCTGCTCCAGCACCCCGGCGCGAATGGTCGATTCGACGGCTTCGCGCGAGCGCGATTCGAGCACGATCGATTCGATGCCTTGCAAGTGCAGCAGATGGGACAGCAGCAGTCCGGCAGGGCCGGCGCCGACGATAACGACGGGGTAATGGGTACGCATAAGGTTGTCTCCTGAAATTTGCGTCGCCCTCTCCTGACACAAACAGCATGCGCGAACGTTGTATTTCTTGGCTGCACTTCACGCATTGCACCAACTTCGGACTGCGTGTAAACGAGCATGTCGAAACACGCGCAGATACCTTGTCACGAGGGGCGAATGCGTCATATCTTATGGACCGCGCGCGTCGCATTGAATGGATGAATCGACGAGTTTCTTGCACTTTTCCGACAACTTCGCCCAAGGGAAAACCAGTATGTCAGGCTCGTCATCCCGGCCGCGCGCGACGCGCGAGGCCATTCCGGAGTTCTCGCTCTACGGCGAGTTGCATGAGACCGACAGTGGCGACTTTGTCCATATCGAATGGATCGAGACGCGCAGCCGCCTGTACGACTGGCACATCGGCACGCATCGCCATCTGGGACTGTTTCAGGTGCTCGCGATCTTCGAAGGCACGGTGGAAGCCAACGTCGATGACGAGACGTGGGAAGTGGAAGGCCCGGCGGTCATCACCGTGCATCCCTCAGCCGTGCACAACTTCCGCTTCAGTCGCGGCGCGCATGGCTTTGTGTTGACGATGGCACAGAGCGTGCCCTTCGATGCAGCGTTCGGCGTGGATGCCGATATCGAATCGCTGCTGCGCAAACCGTGGCTCTTCGCGCTGGCAGACGCGCCGCAAACGCGCGATCGTCTCTACACGCTACTGGGCCTGATCATGGACGAGTTTTCACGCCCGCAACTCGGGCATTCGGAAATGGTCGGATGGCTCACGCGTAGCGTTCTGCTGCTGCTCACTCGCCTGCGCGCGCATCATGATTCCGCATCGCGCGCGGGGCGCACCGAACTCGATCTGTTTGCACGCTTTCGCGCACTGGTGGAAACGCACTACACCGAGGCATGGAGCGTGCCCGCGTATGCGGAAAAGCTTCACGTGACGGAGAGCAAGCTCAACCGGCTGTGCCGCCGTATCGCGGGCAAATCGGCGTTCGATCTGGTGCAAGACCGGCTCATGCTCGAAGCCCGCCGCAAACTCATTTACATCCCCGCACCGGTCTCGCACGTCGCCTACGAACTCGGCTTTCAAGACCCGGCGTACTTCTGCCGGGTCTTCAAGCGACACGTGGGCGTCACACCATCAGCCTTCCGGCGCTCGGCCCAGCACGAGCATCTGGGCGACGAAGCCGCGCAAGCGCTTTAGGCTGCGGCGCCTCGCAGGAATGACGAGAGCGCCGTCGTCACCGCCTGCGCGCATTCGATGTTCGACAAATGCGCGCCCGGCACGATGACCTGCTGCGCCCCGGCAATGCGCTCGACGATGGCCGTCGACATGGCGGGCGGCGTCGCCATATCTTCCGAACCGGTAATGACTAGCGTCGGTGCCTTGATGGCGGCGATCTCGTCCAACTGGTTCATATCGCGCACAGCGCCGCATGCGGCGGCGTAGCCTTCCGGCGAGAGCGACCGGAACATGGCCTTCATGCCGTCGACCGTGGCGGGTTCGCGTTGCGGATAGGACGGCGTGAACCAGCGCGACACCACCGCGTCGGTCACCGCACCCATGCCATCGGCCTGCACCGCACGAATGCGCGTGTTCCAGCCGTCTTCACCGCCGATGTGCGCCGACGAGCAGACAATCGCCAAACGATCCAAACGCTCAGGCGCATGAATGCCGAGCCACATACCCGTCATGCCGCCCATCGAGACGCCAGCCAGGCTCGCGCGCGCAATACCCAGCGCGTCGAGCAGCGCCACGACGTCGCGTCCCAACTGGGCGATGTTGTAAGGCCCCGGCGTCACCGACGACCCGCCATGACCGCGCGTGTCGTAGCGAATCACACGAAAGTCGCGTGCGAGTGCGCTCACTTGCGGTGCCCACATCTCCAACGTGGTGCCCAGCGAGTTCGAGAGCACGAGTGCCGGTGCATGGTCGGCACCGTCGATGGCCACGCGCAGCGTGGCATCGCCTACGTCGATCAGACGTTCTACCGTCATTCGAATCGTCTCCTCAACCTTGTGCGTCGTCACGCGGGCGCGTGGTCGAACCCGGCTCAGCCGCTTCCATTTCCGCAAACACCTTCTCGGCATCGTGAATGGCTTGGTTCGCGGCGGGCAATCCGCAATACAACGCCGCGTGCATGAAGAGTTCTTTCATCTCTTCGCGCGTCACGCCGTTGTTGAACGCGGCGCGCACGTGCATGCGAAACTCGTCGCCGCGATTGAGTGCGATGAGCAGCGAGAGGGTAATCATGCTGCGCATGTGGCGCGTGAGGCCCGGGCGCGTCCAGATGTCGCCCCATGCGAAGCGCGTGATGAAGTTCTGAAACTCGTCGTTGAATTCGTTGCGGCGCGTGAGCGTGCGATCGACGTGTGCGTCGCCCAGCACGGCACGGCGCACCTGCATGCCGTTGTCGTAACGTTCCTGATCGTTCATTGGGATTTCCCGCCTTGAGAGGAAGTGGGGGCTGCCGCGTCTACGAGCGCCAATACGCGGCTCACGAACGTCTCGGCAGCGCCCAGATAGTGTTGAGGGTCCGTGAGCCGCACAAGGGCTTCATCGGAGAGCACGCGCGTGATCTCATCGTCTTCGCGCAAAACATCGAGCAAATCGCGTTGCTGGGCCACAGCGTCGCGGCAACGCGCTTCGACGCGGCGATGCGCTTCGAGCCGTCCCATCGATTCGCCCAACGCCATCGTGACCGCTTCGGCCATGATCAAGCCGTGCGTGATGTCGACGTTGGCACGCATGCGCGCCGCATCGACCGTCCAGCCATCGATGAGTGAGCGCGACGTCGCCAACGCACCACCGCACAACATCAGCAGCTCGGGCAACGTCTCCCATTCGGCGTGCCACGTGCCCAGCCCGCGCTCATGGTCTTGTTGCATCGCGCCGAACAGCGTGGCGGCGAGTTGGGGCGTGCGCGCCGCAGCAGCAAGAATCGCCGCGCAACCCACCGGGTTACGTTTATGCGGCATCGTCGACGAGCCGCCGCGGCCCGGGCCGGAGGCTTCACCGATCTCGCCCACTTCCGTTTGCGTGAGCATCGCTGTATCGCGGGCGAACTTGCCCAGCAAACCGGTGAGCGACGCGGCCCAACTGCCCACGCGCACGATGCGATCGCGCTGACCATGCCATGGCGTCGCGGCGTCAGACAAGCCGAGGTGCTTGGCGAGTGCGGCGCTGACTGCCGGACCTTGTGAGCCCAGCGAGGCCAGCGTGCCTGCTGCACCGCCGAACTGCACGCACAGCACTTGTGCGCGTAGCGCGTGCAGGTCGGCGCGTGCGCGCAACAGCGCGTCGAGCATGCCTGCCAGTTTCAAACCAAAAGTGATCGGCAGCGCGTGTTGCAGCCATGTGCGCCCGATCATGACCGTCGCGCGGTGTGCGCGCACCTGATCGGCAAATTGCGCGATCAGGCCATCGAGGTCGCCGCCAAGGTCGTCGAGCGCGCCACGCACTTGCAGCACGAGGCCGGTGTCGATGGCGTCTTGACTGGTCGCCCCCCAGTGCACGAAGCGTGCGGCTTCAGGGTCGAGCGCTTTCACGCGCGCCGTCAGTTGCTTGACTAGAGGGATAGCGAGATTACCGGCACAGGCCGCCGCATCGCGCATGGCGGGCCAATCGAAATCGGCCGCACGTGCAGCGGTAGCAATCGGTGCGACGGCTGACGCCGGGATCAGGCCGGTATCGGCTTCGGCGCGCGCGAGCGCCACTTCGAAGTCGAGCATGCCCTGCAACGTGGCGTCGCGCGAGAAGCGCGCCGACACGGCAGCGCCGCGCAGCAAAGAGTCAAGCAGTTCCGTCATCGGAGAGTCGATGGTGGTTGTTGCATTGCAAAAATGCAGATACGGCGACGGGCCGCCAGCATCTTCATGCCAGCAGCCCGAAGCCGCGCCAATTTCAGCCGACGTCAGAGGTCGAGGAAGACCGTCTCCGCTTGGCCCCCATGCGCCTGCATACGGATATCGAACCGGTACGTCACACGCCCGCCGATGACTTCACGGCGTGCTACCAGCGTGTGGCGTCGCTCGGCCGGTACCTGTTGCAACACTGGGTCCGCCGCGTTGGCAGTTGCCTCATCGTCGAAATAGATACGCGTAAACAGGTGATTGAGCAAGCCCCGCATCGTGAGAACCACGTCGATGCGCGGTGCTTCACCGGGGCCGGTCGAGCCGGGCTTGATCGTCTCGATCACGAAACGGTTCTCGGCATCGGTGCCAGTGCCGCATCGCGCCGCGCCCGCAAAGCCGGTGCGCTCGATGTCCTCGGCCGTCTGGACATAACGCCCGTCCGCATCCGCCTGCACGATTTCGATGAGCGCGTCGTTGATCGGGTTACCCGCGCCGTCGATCACCTGACCGATCAGGCGGATCGCTTCGCCCTTGGCGCGGTCCGTGGCAGCCACAGGCGTAAAAGCGCTCTTGAAGTCGTACAGATACTGCTCGGGCGAGAGGCCATAAGCGAAGTACGGGCCGACGGTCTGCGACGGCGTTTGCTTGTAGTCGGACATGGCTCAGGACTCCATCGGCGTTTGGTCGGCACCGCGCAGCACGATGTCGAATTCGTATCCCAGCGCGTAGTCGGGCTCGGTGATGTCCATCGAGAAGCGCGCAATCAGGCGGTCGCGGGCATGCGCCGGCGTGGCCTCGAAAATCGGGTCGTAGGCGAGCAGCGGGTCGCCCGGGAAATACATCTGCGTGACGAGCCGGGTGGCGAAGTACTGGCCGAACACCGAGAAGTGCAAATGCTGGGGACGCCACGCGTTGTGGTGGTTCTTCCACGGATACGCACCCGGCTTGATCGTCAGAAACTTGTAACGGCCCTGCGCGTCGGTCATGGCGCGGCCGGCACCGAGGAAGTTCGGATCGAGCGGTGCGTCGTGCTGATCGACCTTGTGGACATAACGGCCACAGGCGTTCGCCTGCCACAGTTCGACGAGGGTATTGGGCACCGGACGGCCGCCTTCGTCGAGCACGCGGCCCGTGACGATGATGCGCTCGCCAAGCGGCTCGCCATTGCGCACGGCATTACGCGTCAGGTCGCTGTCGAGCGCGCCGATGATGCCGTTGCCATAGACCGGCGAGCGCAGGTCTGCGAGGTTCTGCTTCACGGGAACGAGCAGTTCCTTGGGGCCTCGCAGCGCGGTGGACTTATACCCGCTGTCGATGAGCTTGGGATGCGAATCCCAATCGCGCGGGCGCAGGACGGTTGTCGACTTCGACATGGTCTCACTCCATTTTGTGTTGACGGGTCTGGCTTAAGGCTGGTTCACACGCCCTTGCTGCCAGTTTCTATGGTTCGTTGCCAACACTATATCCATAATCAACGGATATATTTATTGACATTTTCTTAGGCTTTTCATAACTTTCCGGCATGGAAAGACATCTACTCGACGGGCGTATCAAGCTGCGCCACTTGCAATGCCTGCTGGCGGTCGCGCAGCACGGCAGCCTGCAACGGGCGGCCGAGGCGCTGTCCATCACCCAGCCAGCGGTGAGCAAGACTATCGCCGAGCTCGAAGGCCTGCTCGGCGTGCGCCTGTTCGACCGGGGCCGCAATGGGGCACGCCCGACCGCGCAGGCGGAATTGTTTCTGCGCCATGCGGGCGCGAGCGTGAGCGCGCTGCGTCAAGGCATCGACGTGCTCTCGCGCGCTGTCGGCCAAACGGGCGGTGTCATCGAGATCGCCGTTTTGCCCACGCTGGCCGCCGCGATGATGCCCGCTGTCCTCGAAGCTTTCCGGCGAGAGTGGCCGGGCATCGTAGTGCAGGTCCATACGGGCGCCAATCAGCAATTGCTCGCACAGTTGAAGGCGGGTGATGTCGCGCTCGCCCTCGGCCGTTTGTCCGGGCCGGAAGGCATGACGGGCCTCACGTTTGAGCATCTGTACGCCACGCCGCTCTGTGTCGTGGTGCGCCCCGAGCATCCGCTGGTGCAGCAACGCACCGTGTCGATGGCCGATATCGCGCGTTACCACGTGGTGCTGCCACCGCACGGCACGATCCTGCGCCACACCGCCGACAGCTTCCTGCGCGCGCATGGCGTCGGTGCGCTCGACGACTATTCCGAATTGCTCTCGATGTCCCTCGCGCGCGCCATGACGTTGCGCGACGACGTGGTCTGGATCGCTTCCGAGATCACCGTGCAAGACGACCTCGCCGACGGCGCGCTGTGTGCCCTGCCCTTCGCCACCAAGGGCACCGAGGAATCCATCGGCATACTCTGGCGCAACGACACGATGCCTACCCCGCCCGAGCAAACGCTCATCAGCGCCATGCGTGACGCCGCTCGTATGCGGTACGGCGTGCCGGGTCTTCGTTGAACGCTGGCGCATCAGACCAGTGTGGCGCTTTGCGTCGCGGCAAGCCCGAGCATCCGGGCCGCGTTCTCCTTGAGCACCATCGGTTTGACCTCGTCACGAAACCCCACCGTCTCGAAGTCGCGTAGCCAGCGGTCCGGCGTAATCAGCGGAAAGTCGGAGCCGAACAACATCTTTTCGCGCAGCAGCGAATTCGCGTATTGCATCAGCTCCGGCGAGAAATACTTTGGCGACCAGCCCGATAAGTCGATGTAGACATTCGGCTTGTGCAGCGCAATGGAGAGCGCCTGCGACTGCCACGGCCACGACGGGTGCGCGATCACGATGTTCATGTCGGGGAAATCGGTCGCCACGTCGTCCAGATGAATCGGCTCGGAAAACTTGAGTCGCAGGCCGCCGCCGCCCGGCATGCCCGAGCCAATGCCCGAATGTCCGCTGTGAAATACCGCCGTCAGCTTGTACTCGGCGATCAACTCGTACATCGGATACGCCATGCGGTCGTTGGCGAAGAAGCCCTGCATCGTCGGGTGGAACTTGAACCCGCGTACGCCGAATTCCTCGACCAGCCGCCGCGCTTCGCGCACGCCCATGCGGCCCTTGTGCGGATCGATGCTCCCGAACGCGATCATGATGTCGGCATTCTCTTGCGCGAAGCCCGCGATTTCCTCATTCGGAATTCGCCGCCGTCCGATATTTGCCTCGCAATCGACCGTGAACATCACAAAGCCGATATTGCGCTCGCGGTAATGGGCGATAGTCTCGGGAATGGTCGGACGGCGGTTCTGCTTGAGCACAGTGCCGAAGTATTTGTCGGCAGCATCGTCAAACGCTTTGCCGAAGAGATCCGGCGGCTGACAGCATGAGACTTCCGCGTGAACGTGCGTGTCGATGGCGACGACGTTGTCGAGATTCATTCCACCGTCTCCGGTTCGGCAATTTGCGCGGCGACGATGTTCATCGCGCGACGCGTATCCGGCAGTTCGAATTTGAGCCAGTAACGTGCGGCGCGACGTTTTCCAAACGCATCATCGGTGTCGACGAGCGCCGCCTGCGCCCAGAGCCCCGCCATCGATAGCCCGTGAATCACGCGCATGACTTCGCCTGCGACACACAACGCGGCGCGAGGCGACGTCTGCGCCAATGCGATGGCTTGCGGTTGCAAAGCGCGCCATTCGTCGACACAGACGAGGGCATCACGAAATCCGTGAAGCGTGTCGACGGTATGCGCCGCGCTCAATTGCGCACTCACCCAGTCGAGCCATTGCCCCAGCGCTGCCCCGTTGTCGCGAACGACTTTACGCATCAGCAAGTCGATGGCCTGAATCTCGTTCGTGCCTTCGTAGATCATCGGAATACGTGCATCGCGCATGATCTGCGAGATTCCCGTCTCTTCCACATACCCGTAGCCGCCGAACACTTGCAGCGCCGCACTCGCCCCCTCGAAGGCTTGCTCCGTAAGCATTGCCTTGACGATAGGGGTGAGTAGCGCGGCCAGAGCATTGGCCCGCTGCCGCGCGTCGTCTGTGTCCGCGTGATTCGCCTCATCGATGGAGAGTGCCGCGCGGTACAGCAGCAAGCGCGCGCCCTCGACAGCGACGCGTTGCCCCTCAAGCAAGCGCCAGACGGCTGGGTGCCCTGCGATGGGTGTTCCCGCCGCAGCACCAGGCACGCGCGACTGCACGCGCTCGCAGGCATGCCGTGCGGCCATCTCGTAGGCGTTCTGCGCCAGCCCTAAGCCGGATGCGCCCACATGCAGCCGCGCCGAATTCATCATTGCGAACATGGCTTCGAGGCCGCCGTGCGGACGTCCTACGAGATAGCCGGTTGCGGATTCGAAGGCCATCGAACACGTGGCGCTGCCGCGAATGCCCATCTTGTGTTCGATGCCGGTGCAATGCACAGCGTTTCGTTCGCCATCAGGCAACCACTTCGGCACAAGAAAGAGCGACAACCCCGCGCTGCCTCCCGGTGCATCGGCGGTTCGGGCCAGCACCAAATGCACGATGTTCGGCGTGAGATCCTGCTCGCCGCCGGAGATAAAAATCTTCTCGCCAGTCACACGTACCGTCTGCTCGTCGATCCACTCGGCGCGTGTGCGAATCTGGCCCAGATCGCTGCCCGCGCCCGGCTCCGTCAGACACATCGTTGCGAGCCATTCGCCGCTCACCAGCGGTGCGAGCCACGCGGCTTGCAACGCCGCGCTGCCGAAGCGATGCACGCATTCGTAGGCGCCGTGCAAAATGCCCGGGTACATGGTCCATGCGAGATTCGCGCCCGCGCTCAATTCCTGCAACGCCACTTGCGCGACGATGGGCAAACCTTGCCCGCCCACCTCCGGGTGGCAGGGCAGCGATGGCCAGCCTGCCTCCCGGTACTGGCGATACGCGTCGGCAAACCCGGTCGGTGTGCGCACCTCACCTGCATGCCAATGACACCCCTCGCGGTCGCCAACGGCATTGAGCGGTGCGAGCACCTCGCGAGAAAATCGCGCCGCTTCGTCCACCACTTGCATGAGCGTCGCAGTATCGAATTCACGAAACGGTGCAAGTCGCGTCACTGCATCGCCCACGCCCAAACGCTGCAACACGAACGCGATGTCGTCCGGTGCACCGCGCACTTCTGGATAAGTCATCTCAGCGTCTCGCGGGGGCCAGAATGGCGCGCGTATCGTCACCGGGTTGCGCGGCGTGCAGCGCGTCGACGCTAGCCGCGCGATGATCTTGCACCGCGCGCTGATTGATCGATCCTTTGTCGGTGACTTCGCCCCGATCGAGCGACGGCGGAATGTCGAGCAGCAACAGCCGGGCCACGTACGTCGCGCTGCCGCCCGCTTGCAGGTTCAGTTTTTGCAACAAGCCCGCGAAGAAATCGCGTACCGGAGCAGACGCCAAGACGTCGGCCAGCGGTGCATCGGATGCCAGCCCGCTGAGCCTGCGGCAATCGTCCACGCGCGGAAACACCAGCAAGCCGATGTCGTCGCGATTGATCCCGGTTACCACCGCGTCTTGCACGTACGGTGCGCCTTCCGAAATGACGCGTGCCCGCAGCGGTCCGACACTAACGAACGTGCCGGAGCTCAACTTGAAGTCTTCAGTAATGCGGCCGTCGAATTGCAGACCGATCTCCGGCTGCGCGATATCCACGAATGTCGCGGCGTCGCCGGTGCAGTAATAGCCTTCCTCGTCGAAAACCGGATCGCTCGCCTCGTGACGCCAATAGCCGCCCATCACATTCGGCCCGCGAAAGCGCACTTCGAGCTTGCCGCCCACGGGCGCGAGCTTTACTTCGCAACCGGGCGCGGGCAATCCGATGTACCCCGCGCGCATGATCGGGCCGGTGGTGAACATGCAACTCGGCGACGTTTCGGTCATCCCAAGCCCAGACATAATGCGAATGCGCTCGCCGCAGTGCGTCTCGGTCACGCGTTCCAGCCGGTCCCAAGCGGCTTGCGACAGCCCGGCACCGCCGAAGAAATACAAATTCACCTTGGCGAAGAAACGCTCGCGCAGTTCAGCATCCTTCTCCAGCGCGATCGCCAGGTCTTCCCAGCCCTTCGGCACGTTGAAATAGACCGTCGGCGAAATCTCGCGCAGATTGCGCAGCGTCTCGTCAAACTTGCCCGCCACGGGTTTGCCATCGTCGATATACAACGTGCCGCCGTTGTACAGCGCAATGCCCACGTTGTGGCTGCCGCCATAGGTGTGATTCCACGGCAGCCAGTCGATGAGCACGGGCGGTGCCTCACCGAATGTCGGGAACGTTTGCAGCAGCATCTGCTGGTTGCTGCACAGCATACGTTGCGTGGTCGGCACCGCCTTCGGCTGACGTGTCGAACCGGAGGTGAAAAGGATCTTGGCGATAGTTTTTCCATCGACCTTTGCATGCGCCGCGTCGATATCGCGCGGCGCGGTGTCGAGCAACGCATCGAACGCCAGCGTGTCATTCGCGCCATCGGCAGTGACGCGCATCACGTCATCGCCTAGTACGGCATCCATCGCGCGACCATAAAGCTTGCTATCCGAGGCGTAGACGAGCCCGGGTTGCAGCAAACCGAGCGTGTGGCGCAACTTGCCGTAGTCAGTCGATACGATGGAATACGCGGGCGAAATCGGTGCGAACGGCACCCCGGCGAACATCGCCCCTAAGGCCAGTTGGAAGTGCTCCAGATCGTTGCCGGAGAGAATCGCAATTGGGCGCGATTGCGACAGCCCACGGTCGAGCAGCGCCTGACCGATGGACCGCGCACGCGCCAGCATCTCGGCGTAGCTAATGCCAATCCACTCTCCGTCGGCACCGCGGCGAGCGATGAGCCAGCGCTCCGGGTGCTTTGCCGCGCCGCTCACCAGTCGATCGGTCAGACGCTCGGGAAAGTCACCGAGCGCTTCACGCGAGCGCAAATACCAGAACTCGCCCTCGCGTCGAAACTCCACACCGGGGTTGCCGATAGCGACGTGACGATAGCGGTGCGCAGCGGCGCCGGCCGGGATGTTGCCTTGGTTCAAAACACTGTCTCCTGCTTCCGGCCTGCCGCGCGGCGCTCTCAGGCACCTATCGCGACGGGCACTTCCTAGGTGGCCTCGGCAAGCCGGTGCGCGATGCGCGCACACGGCTGCGAGCGCCGTCGGGTTCAGATCGGGTAATGCCGGGGCGTGGTCTGCACGGTGATCCAGCGCAGTTCCGTAAATTCGCCAATCGACGCCTTGCTGCCAAAGCGCCCGTAACCGCTCGACTTCACGCCGCCGAACGGCATCTGCGCTTCGTCGTGCACGGTCGGACCATTGATGTGGCAGATGCCTGACTCGATACGTTTAGCCAACTGCAACGCGCGCGATACATCGCGGCCGAAGATCGCTGCCGACAAACCGAATTCGCTGTCGTTCGCTACGCGTACGGCTTCGTCGTCGCCATCGACACGTTGAATCGTCACCACGGGGCCGAACGATTCTTCGCGGTACAAACGCATCGCGGGCGTGATGCCATCGACGATCGCGGCCTGCATGATCGCGCCTTCGACGCGGCAACCCAGAGGCAAACGTGCGCCATGCTCGCGTGCGTCTTCGACAAGCGCCGCCACCCGCGAGGCCGCCTGAGCGCTGACCATCGCGCCAAGCACGCTGTCGGGCGACGTCGGCGGACCGGCGTGCAGCTTCGCCGCTTTGGCCGTCAGCTTCTCAACGAAGGCATCGGCCACGCGGGCGTCGACGATCACGCGCTCCGTCGACATGCAGATTTGCCCTTGATTGAAGAACGCACCGAAAGCGATGCCGTCGACCGCGGCGTCGAGATCTGCATCGTCGAGCACCAGCACAGGCGCTTTGCCGCCCAACTCCAGCAATGCGGGCTTGAGATGCTCGGCAGAGACGCGCGCGATGATGCGGCCCACATGCGTCGAACCGGTGAAGTTCACACGACGTACGGCGGGGTGCGCGATCAGCCGCGCGACGATGTCGCCCGCGTCAGCCGGTGCATTGGTCACGATGTTGACCACACCGTCGCCGAGCCCCGCTTCATGCAGACACGCACCGATCAGCGCATGGACGCCCGGGCATTGCTCCGAGGCTTTGAGCACCACAGTGTTACCGCAAGCAAGCGGCATTGCGAGCGCACGCGTCGCGAGAATTACCGGCGCGTTCCACGGGGCGATGCCAAGCACCACGCCAACCGGCGAACGAACGGCGAGCGCGAGACTGCCGGGTACATCGCTCGGAATCACACTGCCGTCGATCTGCGTGGTCATGGCCGCGGCTTCGCGCAGCATGTTGGCCGCAAGCATCACATTGAAGCCGTACCAGTTCGCCATGGCACCCGTCTCGGCGGCACCGATGGCAATAAACTCGGCAGCGCGCGCATCCATGCGCTCCGCCGCCGCCAGCAAGCGTGCGCGACGCGCGCCGGGCGAGAGCGCCGCCCACGCGGGGAACGCGGCTTGTGCGGCATCGACGGCGGCGTCGGCATCGGCCAACGTCGCAGCAGGGGCGCGCGAGGCGACCTCGCCGGTGACCGGGTCGATCCGCTCGAACGTGGCGCCGTTCTGTGCGCCCCGCCACTGGCCGCCGATCAGCATCTGTACTTCATGCATTGCTTTGTCTCCTCTCGCGCTTGCACTCGTCGTCTTGCTTGTTGCGTTGCTTGCCGCAGTCCAGCGCTCAGCGCTTGTAGGCTTGCAGACCGGGCTTGATCGACTTGTCGTCGAGGAACTGCTTCAGGCCCTGCTCGCGGCCATGCTCCGGATCGCGCAGTTGTGCCTGATCGAGCTTGGCGTACAGATAGTCTTCGCACTGCTCCCACGTCAGTTCACGCGAGCGCTTGAAGCCGTGCTTGGCAGCACGCAACACCACCGGGTTCTTCTCGAGCAGCTTGCCTGCCAGTGCGATCGTCGCCTCACGCAGTTGAGCGAGCGGCACGCTTTCATTCACCAACCCCATCTCGGCGGCTTGCGCACCGTTGAACGTGTCGCCGGTCATGATGTAGTGCAGCGCGCGGCGATGCCCCACGGTGTCGGCCATGGCCTTGCTCACCAGATTGCCCGGCGGAATGCCCCAGTTGATTTCCGACAGACCGAACACGGCGTCGTCGGCGGCAATGGCCAGATCGCAGGCCACGAGCGGCGAGAAGCCACCGCCGAAGCACCAGCCGTTGACCATCGCAATGGTCGGCTTGGCGTACATGCGCAGACGGCGCCATTGCCAGTCGGAGGCGTCGCGGCGAATGCGCTCTTGCACGATTTCCGGGCCGCCGTCGATCTCGCGGAAGTACTCCTTCAAGTCCATGCCTGCCGTCCACGCCGCGCCAGCACCGGTCAGCACAACCACGCGAGCGTCAGCGTCGAGTTCGAGCGCATCGAGCACCTGAATCATTTCGCTGTTGAGCGTTGGGCTCATCGCGTTGCGCTTCTCCGGACGATTGAAAGTGACCCAGCCAATGCCGCCTTCCACTTTCACGTCGATCGTTTTCCAGCGTCCTTCGTATGCATTCATTTTGCGTAAATCCCAAGTGTCCGGCGGTCTCTCGCCGCGCGCCGGGAGTGGCGCGCGGTGTTGCCTATGGACACATTTAATATCAGGTAACCTTACATTGCAAGCCCGAAGTTTTCAGGGAAAACCCTGACCTCGAAACTCGCGGTGATCAGAACGTGTGGCGCATGCCCATCATGACGCCGGTCTGGCCCACGCCTGCCGGGGGCGTAGTGCCGCCACCGCCGCCGCTGACCGAATAGGCTGCCTTTGCGCTGTTGAACAGATATGCCGCCTGTGCGTAGACGGCCGTGCGCACCGAGAGCGAGTACGTGGCGCGCAGCGTGGTCATCGTGCCGCGCGTGTCGTGATCGCTGTTGATGATGCGATACACCTGTCCGTCGACGAGCCAAGCGGGCGTGAGGTTGTACGCCGCGCCGAGATAGAACAGGTTCGAGTGTGTATTGACCGATGCCGTCGACACACGGCGGCCCAGCCAGCCGCCGCCCACCTTGAACGCGCCGTATTTGTAGTAGGCCCCTGCCGTCGCGCGCGCATCGATATCGCTGCTGCTGGTGAGCGCCGTCGTCGCGAGTCCGTCAAAGAAGTTGGCCGCCGCATTGGTGCCGCCGCGCTGCTCTTCATACGATGCGGCCACGCCGAAGTTGCTCGCGTCGTACTTCAGCATGACCGACCAGTCGCGGCATTGCATCGACTGCCCCGGCACCTGTCCCGCGCAAGTCCCCTGCCCCGGCGAGTTGCCCGTGCCGCCGCTGTCGCGCCCGAACGAGTAGCCCACGCCGAAGGTCAGCCCTTGCCAGCCGACTTGATAGGTAATCGAGTTGTCGGTGCGGGCATTCGGAATGTACGCGTCGAACGAGCCCATGCCGTAGATGTCCGGGCCAAGCACGTCGGAGCCGAGCAGCGCGTAGTACGTCATCGTGTACTGACGCCCGACCGAGAGCGTGCCGTAAGGGCTCTTCACGCCGACGAACGCCTGTCGACCGAACAACCGGCCACCCTGCCCCAGATCGCCGCCACGCAGGTTGAAGCCGCTCTCCAACTGGAAGATCGCAGCGAGACCGCCGCCCAAGTCTTCTGAGCCGCGCAAACCCCAGCGCGACGGCAATTCACCGGTCACCCCCGGCATGCGCCACACGGCACCGTTCACGCTCGCATGCGAGACGTATTCGATACCGGTGTCGACGATTCCGTACAACGTGACGTTGGATTGGGCGGCCGCGAAGCCGGGTGCTGCGAGTGCCGCAGCGGCAGACAGCGAAAGCAGCGTGCGAGAAGAAAGGGCCATGCGAGTCTCCATTGTTATCGGTGTTGTTTTGATGTTTTGGTTTGCGTCGGCAAGCACAGCCAGCGTGCCGCGGCTGCACACGAAAAAACGCGACGGGGGCGTGCCGAACGCCATCCGTCGCGATAAGCGAAGCCAACCAGTGAACGACCGGGTCAGTCGGCTGCGCGGGGACGACGGATGAGCGTGAGGGCGGCGAGCGCCGCAACGATGGTCACGGGCACGCTGGCCCCGATCACCACGGCAGCGCTGCTGCCCACGGCGAGCAACATGCCGGCCGCGAGCGGCCCGACGACGGAGCCGATACGCCCGACAGCGACGGCCGCACCGACGCCGGTACCCCGCATGGCCGTCGGGTAGTAGGCTGCTGCCAGCGCATAGAGCACCGATTGCCCGCCGATGATGAACATGCCTGCGAAGAAGGCCGCCGTCGCCAGCACTGAGAAGCCCTGCGCAGCGGCCAGCCCGATCAACGAGGCGATCATGCCGAGATACATGCCGCCGATCACGAGCGACATGCGCACGCGGTCCATCAACAAGCCAAGGCACAGCACGCCCACGGCACTGCCCACGTTAAAGAGAATCTGCACCCAGCCGATCTCGCCGCGTGCGAGGCCACGCGAGCCCATGAGCGACGGCAGCCAATTGAGCAGGAAGTACAGCACGATGAGCGTGCAGAAGTAGCTCAGCCACAGTTGCACGGTCGACATGCCACGGCCTTCGGAGAACAGCACCGACATGACCGGAGCCGGCGTGGTGCGCTGGCCTTGCGACGTGGCATCGGCAAACGCTTTCGATTCCGGCAGAAACGCGGCGAGCAGCGGCAGCAGCAGCAACGGCCCCACACCGCCCACGTAGAAGATATGACGCCAGTCGGCATCGCTCACCGCGAGCATGCCGATGGTTGCAGCGATGCCGCCGCCCAACGGAATACCGCAATACATGATGCTCACTGCGGTGCCGCGCAAACGCGGGGCGACCGCTTCGGACGACAGCGCGATGAGGTTCGGCATCGCACCGCCAAGGCCGATGCCCGTCAGCACCCGCACGATCACCAGCATCCAGAAGTCGGACACGAACGCCGTAGCAATCGAAAGCACGCCGAACAGCGCCGCCGAGAGCATCAATACACGCTTGCGGCCAATGCTGTCGGCGAGCCGCCCGCCGACCATGGCACCGGGCAACAACCCGAATGTCCCGGCCGAGAAGGCAATCCCCATCTGCGCGACACTCAGCCCGAACTCCTTCGCCATGCCACGCGCCGCCACGCCGACCGATTGCAGGTCGAGTCCTTCGAGCAGTGCTACCGCAAAGCACAACGCCAGCGTCAGCACCACCGGGTTCGCCGTGCTGCCCGCACGCTCGCTCCCGAGCGCTAGCGACGGCGCGCCTCCCTCCCGATTCGATTCCATAGTGTCTCCTGTGATCTCCGTGAACTCCTGCTACCGCGCGTCGGCTTGCGACGTACAGCGCCTGATGTAGTGACCTGCGAGATGGGTCGACGCCTCACACTCATTTAATCAGGCAACCTGATATTAACGACGCGAGTGCAACAGACGTGACAGTGCCGCAGCGGCCTCCATTTAATATCAAGCTACCTGACAATACAAGCCAGCAGAGGCTCGGGACAAACCCGAAGCGCGCCCCCTTGGGGCGCGTTCATGTTTGCGTCAAAAACGACTCGAATTCAGGGAAAGGTCCGGCGCAGACGTGCCGGTGACGACGTGTTCAGTCGCGCAAATTGCGCACGAACATTTCCAGATGGCGTTGCACGGCTGCCGCGTCTTCGCGGCTCACGTCCGTACGCATGCGGGTGTCGATCTCTTTGGCCACCGCTTCGCATTGCGCCAGCACCGCGCGGCCTTCGTCGGTGAGTTGCAGCAGCACGATACGGCCGTGATTGGGGTCGGGCTCACGTGTGATCCAACCGCGCGACGCCATGATGCCTACGACCTCGTTGGCCGACTGCGGCGTGATGAAAGAGCGCTGTGCGAGTTGGGCGTTGGACAGCTTGCCGCGTGCGTCGAGCACCGACAGCGCGGTGAACTGCGCCAGCGTGAGACCCAACGGGGCGAGTGCTTCGGACATGTGGCGGCGCAGCAGGCGGTCGAGGCTGGCGATGACGTACGTCAGGCGTAGTTTCGAGCGGCGCGGACGACCGTCGGCAGCGTTGACCGTGTTGGCATCGGGCGCCACGTCGTCACCGGATTCCGGTTGGACGACTTCGGCCGGAGCCGGCTTCTTTTTCTGGGACACGACGCTCATGGTGAGATAGCGAGAATACGCAGGGTCTCGCGTGATGCGGGAAAGTCAGCAGTGTAACGCCGACGCTGCACGCTGGCGACGGTCCGGCGCGCGAATCATCGCATCGATGAGCGGTATGACAGGAGAGAGATGGCGCGCGAAGACGGCACCAGACCGCCTTCGCGTCCTTCGAAACGACGTCGCTTAGCTGGCGAGCTTGCGGAACGTCTCGAGCACGGCGTCGCCCTTGAACGGCTTGACGATCCAGCCGCGCACACCGGCGGCCTTGCCGCGTTCTTTCATCGCCGGGCTGCTCTCGGTGGTGAGCATCACCACGTTGACCGAGTTGTTGGCGAGCTCACCACGAATCTTCTCGACCATCGTCAGGCCGTCCATGTTGGGCATGTTCACGTCGCTAATGACGAGCTTCACGCCGGGGCTGGCCTTGATCTTCGCCAGACCGTCTTTGCCGTCGACGGCCGTGTCGACATCAAGGCCGTTTTTGCGCAGAAAACCGGCGACTTCGTCGCGCACGGTGCTCGAATCGTCGACCACGAGAATCTTCGACATGATGGTGTCCTTGTGTATGGGTGAATGTTTGATAAAGGGTGAGCCCGTGGCTCAGAACATTTCCAGCGCGCCCGTCTCGACCGGCTCAGCCACCATTTGCGCCGCTTCGCGGAACGCTTCGGGCGACCAGTTCAGGCTGAAGACGAAGTGCTGATGCAGCGTGACGATCTGCCCGCTCACCGGATCGGTCAGTTGATACACGAAGCACAGTTGCGGGTTATCGGTGCCGAACGAGATGTACTTCTGCTTGTGGTTGATCAGCAGCGGCACCTGCACCTGCGTGTGATCGACGGCCGCCGGGTCGCCCATGAAGCGGCTCTTGAACGCGCCCCAGATGAGATTGGTCATCTCGCCTAGCATGCCGTTAAGTTCGCGAAACCCGGCCTGCCCTTCGCAACGGCCCGTGTGTTCGAGCAGTTGCATGAACGGCACCTGCTCGGCCTGCATCATCATGTAGCCGCGGCACCAGGCGCTCTCCAGCGGAATCAGGCTAAAGACTTCGCCGAAGATGATGCGATCGCGCACGACGCTGGGCGACTCGCACGTCACGGACACGTCGCCGAACAGGCCACGAATGGCGCCATCGGTGATGTCGATCATCCCGCGCACGAGCGCTTCGGGATATTCATGTTCGACGTTATCGTCGAGGATCAGGAAATGGCTCACCGACTCGCGGGGGGTGCTTCGGTTCATCGTATTGGGTTCCTTGCCGAGGCGTAGGGCGGATTCAAGTAGGGCGAATTCAAAACAGTTCCAGCTCGCCGCCGCTGTCCTGCGTCTCGCTCACTTCGGCAACGAAGTCGAGCGGCGCATGTGCGCAAACGCACAGCGTGGCGGCCAGGCGCACCGAACCGTCGAGCGTGATTTCCCACGACGCGAGGTGATTCGGCTTGAGTTGCATGAGATGCGGGACACAACGCGCGCTCAGCACATAGGGCGTAGACATGCCCAGATCGGGAAAGTAGTTCAGCAGTTCCTGATTGATCGCACCGCAGCACAGATTGCTGATTTCGAGAAACGCCTCCCGAAACGACTTGTCCTGCGCGTCCCCCACGAAGTACGCCGACGTCGCATCGTCTTCGTCGAAGTGAAGAATCAGCAACATGCGAAAACCGATCGACGAAATCGTGAGCACCACCACGTTCGCGTGACGCTTGGCAAGATCGATACTCGCGTCGTTTGCCGGTTCGGCCTGACGCGCGCCCAGCGGCACGATCTCGCAAGGCGCATCGACAGAACGCGCGAGCCGCGTGCGGGCTGCCTTGTGGAGAATGCGCTCGAAACTCTCGCGTGCGTGATTGCTGATCACAACGCCACCTGCTTAGTGAAGACGGGAATGCAACTGATGCGCCAACGACTCGACGCTCGAGAGCGACGCCGCAATCATCTTGCCGCCCGCCTGAATGTCCTGAAACGTCGCCGTCGTCGTCACGTCGTTGCGATGCAGGCTGTCGCGATAACTCTTCGAGAGTTCTTCCGAACGCGTCGCCAGCGCACGCACTTCGCTCGCGACGATGCCGAAGCCGCGCCCGGCGGTGCCTGCACGTGCAGCTTCGATCGACGCGTTGAGCGAGACGATCAGCACGTGCCGCACAATCGATGCCAGCTCGTGATTCTTCGCGTGCATGTCCTGGTTCTGGGTCATGAGCGAAATCATCTGCTCGTGCCAGCGCTCGAAGGTCGCCGCCAGCCCGCGCAAGCGCGCAGCTTCGCCCGCGATGCGCTGGGCTTCCGTCTGCCATTGCGTTTTTGCTTCGAGCACTTCGGCTTCGGACTTGCGCGCCGCTTGCAGATCCGACTCGGCCTGCACTAGCTGCGCCTGTAGCGCCGCCAGCGCGTCGTCGTGTGCGACGGCGAGCGCCTCGTTCTCGGCTTGCGAAATGCGCTCACGCTCCAGCGCCTGTTCCAGCGCTTCTTCGTGCGTCTTTTCCAGCGCACGCCAGTGAGCGACGGCCTGCGCCATGCGCCAGCGATGCGCGATGAATGCGATCACGCCAACGATCACGACGCTAGCGAGTGCCCCCGCCACGAACCCTTGCACTGCTGTCATGCTCTTGTTGCCTCCGAAAGCGGCGCGGCGGCCGCAGACCGGTCAGGTCTGCGCCGCCGTGCATTCGTACGTGGGTCAGACCTTGTCGGTCTTCGACTGATGCGTCAGATCGTCGCCCGCCGCACGTCCCTCGACGGACTGGATCGATTCGAGCGTTGCGCTCGGCAGGTCGACCGCATCGGCTGCCACGCTGTTCATATCGAAACCGTCGACGACCAAGTTGTCGGGCAGGCACACCACCGTCTGGAACTGGCGGAATTCCGCCCCCTTGCGCTCGTCGGTGAAACGCAGCTCGATACGGCCATGTTCGCGGCGCACGAAGTCTTGCACGGCATCCATGCCCACACCCCGGCCCGACACTTCCGTCACCTGCGACGCAGTGGAGAAGCCCGGGCGGAAGATGAACTGCGCGATCTGCTCGTCCGTCACATACGTCTCGGACGTGATCCAGCCGCGTTGCACTGCAATGCCGCGAATACGATGCAGCGCCAGGCCGCGGCCATCGTCGGTCAGCGTCACTTGCAGCATGTTGTGATCGAGGCCGACTTCGATATCGATGGTGCCTGCCGCCGGCTTGCCCTTGGCGCGACGCTCGTCAGCGCTCTCAAGCCCGTGATCCATCGAATTGCGCAGCAAGTGCATGAACACGTCGCGCAGAATTCGCACGGCCGGCGAGCGCAGGCGATAGCCGTTGTCGTCGATGCGCACCGCCGGGGCCGGCTTACCGAGTTCGCCCGCGAGCGACGGCAACGAGTCGAGCACGCCGCCCAACGCCTCGCCCACGCCTTCGGTGCCCAACAGCCGCAGCGTCTGGTGCACGGCGTCGCGCATGGCAACCAGTTGATGCAAATCGTTCGGATCGGCCGCTTCGAGCATGCGCAGGCTCGCGCGGATGTGCCCACGGTCGACGACCATCGATTGCTCGTCCGCGCTGCGGCCCGGGCCCTTGCGCCCCAGACTCATCTCGTTGATATGCGCGTAGGTGTCGACCGCGTTGCGCACGCGTTCGAGTTCGCGCATCAGGTGGTCCTGATTCCACGGCAGGCCCGCATCCGGCTGACGCAGCTCGTGGTATTGCTGCTCGGTCTCGTGCACCACGTTGGTCAGGTATTGCAGGTTGTACGTGCGCGCATTGCCCTTGATCGTGTGCATGTTGCGGAACAGTTCCGCAATGGCTGCGCTGTCGGCCTGCGAGTGCTTGCGAATGATGCGCTCGTTCTCGCGAATAAAGCCGGTCGAGCTCTCGATGAAGTGGTGGAACTTCTCCTGACTCACCGCCAGAATCTCGCCGATCATCTCGAGGCGCTGCTTCTGCTCGGTGGCTTCAGCCGCCAGTTCGCGCAGTTCCGTCACGTCTCGCACGCACAGCATCAGGCGCAGGATGGTGTCGCTCTCGTCCGTGATGGCCGACCACGTGAGGTCGAGTTGCTTCACGCGACCGTCCGGCATGCGCTTGCCGATCTCGCCCACGAGCAAGTGTTCGTTGAAGGCGAAGTTGATGGCGTCTTGCCCGATGCAGGCGTCGACGGCGGCTTCGACTTGCGAGAGCGCGTCAGAGCCGAGATCGCTGTCGCCAAACACCAGATCCATCACGCCACGGCCTGCGATGTCCTGCGTCTCGAAGATCGCTTCGAGATATGCGGAGTATTCGCCGTGCACCTTCGAGCCGTCGACGACCGTCAAGATGCCCTGCTGCATGTTCTGCAACATAGCCTGAATATCGGCCGTCTTCTGCTTGAGTTGCGCCGAGCGTTCCTGAATCTTCTCGATCATGCCGTTGAACGCCACGGTCGCCTGACCGATTTCGTCCATCCGGCCCACCGGTACGCGGCGCGTGAAGTCTTGGCTGTTGGCGATCTCGCTCATCATGCCCTGCATGCGCGAGAGCGGGCGGGTGATCTGACGATAGAGCAGCGCGCCGATGGCGGTGAGCAGCACGATCGCGAGGCCCGTCACGATGGCAATGGCCGTCGTCGTGGTCGAGAGCGTGGCGTTCAGGGTGGCGATCGCCGAGTCTTTCTCGCGGTTCTTTTCCACTCGCAGCGTGTTGACCACGCCTTCGAGTTCGTCGCGATACTGTGCCACGTTCGCAAACAGGAACGCCTGCGCCATCTCGGCCTTGCCTGCCTGTTTAAGCTTAGCGGTATCGCTAATCGCGTTGAAGTAGTTGTCGACGCTCTCGCGCGCCTGCGTCACCAGCCCCTTCTGGGCGTCGCTGGCGGCACCGTCGGCTTGACGGGCGAGCGATTGATCGAGATCGGCGCGCAGCTTCTTGAGCGTTTCGAGCGACTGTTCGACAACGGTCTCTTCGGGCGCGTAGACCAGCGTCATCGTGGCGATCTGCACCGCCTTGACTTGCGAGACTAGGTCGGCTGAAGCGAGGGCGCTAGGTACTACGCCTTCGGTAACCTGCCGCACTTTCTGAGCGCTGGCGCGCGTCTGGTAGACGGCGTAGCCACCGATGATCGAGAGCGCGACAAACGTCAGGATCACCAATAGCGTTATTCGATGACGGATGGTCATTGCGTCATTTCCCCGGGTCGCACCGGCGCCCGGAGCCACGCGTAGGTTGACGCAGTAGATCGGCCGCCGAATTAGTTTGTAAATTCCTCGTGCGCCGTGATTATTGCGGGGGAAGTGTGACGATTCGATGAATCAACGGAAGCTTCACGTTTCTCGTCAGTGGCAACGGTATGTAGGAATCCGAGATGGGTGAGCACTAACTTTCCAGTGGGTGAGCGCTTGCTAGTGAGCAGTATCGTCCTCACGGCGTCCCCCGCATTCCTCGTTCAGGCATAGACATCGCTCAACGTGCGCTTTCGTCGGCCATCGCATCGATGCGTCGCATCGACGAGGCCGCCAACTCGGTGAATTGACGCCACAGCTCCGGCTTGGCGCGGCCGCGCTTGACGATGCGATGAAAGCCGAGCGTGACTTCCGGGTGAGTGAGTACATCCCAACGCACTGCACGCGCGCGGCAGGCCGGTAATGCGAAGGTCGGCACGATGGCGGCCCCCAGTCCGGCTTCGGCCATCCCGATCAGCGTCTCGAAGCGGCGAAACACCACGCGAGGTTCATCGGCACGGCCAATGCGCGCGAGATGGGTCTCCACCAGTTGTTGAATCGGGTTCTCCGGGGGCAGGCTGATGAGCTTCTCGTCGCGCAACGCGTCCCAGGTAATGCCGCCTTGCATGGGCTTGCGCGACAGCCGCTTGCCGCCCGCCGTCACCCGCATCAGACGAAACGATTGCAGCAACGTGCGCTCGATGCCATGCGATGCCTTCGTGAAGAAGCCGAAGCCCAGATCGGCATCGCCCTGCTCGACCAGCGCGTGCACTTGTTCCAGTTCAGCTTCCACTAATCGCAGATCCACGTCGGGATGCTCGCGAGCGAAAGTGCCGAACCATTCCGGCATCAAGTGCGCCGACACGAGCGGCGTGGCCGCGATGCGCAGCGTCTTGCGCGCGACCTGACCGAAGGCAGCGATCTGCCCGGCAACGGCATCGAGTTGACCGACCGCCGCGCTCGCCACGGGCAACAGCGCATGACCGGCTTGCGTGAGCGTAACGCTGCGTGTGGTGCGGTCGAACAGACGGCTGCCGAGTTGCGCTTCGATCTCGCGCATCATCACCGAGAGCCCAGCCTGCGTGATATGCAGCCGCTCGGCCGCGCGCGTGAAATTGCCCAGCGTGGCGACCAGCACGAAAGCCTTCAATTGACGCAGCGAGATGTTCATCGGTAATTCATAACCATTGAATATGAATTCATATGATAGTCAAAATTCCCTAATGATTGGCGGCGCGCTTTAATGGTGTCCATTCCCATATCACTGCGCTTTGCCGCTCAGGAGACATCCCATGTCCTCATCTGTCGATGTGGCCATCGTCGGCGCCGGTATCGGCGGTCTGACCCTTGCCCTCACCCTCCACGAAGCGGGCATCGCCTGCCGCGTCTATGAAGCCGTGCCGCAGATTCGCCCGCTGGGCGTCGGTGTGAACATCCTGCCGCACGCCGCACGTGTGCTCGACGGGCTGGGGCTGACCAGCGCCCTGCGTGAAGTCGCGGTCACCACGCGCGAATCGGCCTTTTTCAACCGCTTCGGACAGTTCGTCTACAGCGAACCGGCGGGCGAATTCGCCGGTTACGCATGGCCGCAGTTCTCGATCCATCGGGGCGACTTGCAAGGCATCTTGCTCGCCGCCGTGCGTGAACGGCTGGGGGCCGACGCAGTCGTCGAAGGGCATCGCTGCACCGGCTTCGAGCAAAACGACGAGAACGTGACGGTGTGCTTCGAGTCGCCCGACGGTGAGGCGCTGT
Source organism: Pandoraea pneumonica (assembly GCF_902459645.1). Classification (GTDB taxonomy): domain Bacteria; phylum Pseudomonadota; class Gammaproteobacteria; order Burkholderiales; family Burkholderiaceae; genus Pandoraea; species Pandoraea pneumonica. The sequence goes on along the minus strand of NZ_CABPSK010000005.1, from coordinate 33,208 downwards.
CCCCCGTGAACGCGCGCCTGCTCGTCGCTGCCGACGGTATTCACTCGGTCGTGCGCAAGCAGTTCTATCCGACCGAAGGGGCGCCCCGCTACTCGGGCGTGAACATGTGGCGCGGCAGCGTCGTGCTGCCGCCGTTCCTGTCGGGGGCGACGATGGTGCGCGCAGGTTGGCTGTCGGTCGGCAAGATGGTGATCTACCCGATTCGCAACAACGTCGACGGTCAGGGCAATCAGTTGGTGAACTGGGTGGCTGAAATTGAATCGCCGCAACCGGCGCGCCGCGACTGGAACGGCGTGGGGCGGTTGGAGGATTTCTTCCCCGCGTTCGCCGACTGGCATTTCGACTGGCTGGACGTGGCCGGGATGATCGAAGCGACCGAGACGATTCTCGAATATCCGATGGTCGATCAAGACCCGCTGCCGCGCTGGACCTTTGGGCGCGTCACGCTGTTGGGCGACGCCGCGCACCCGATGGTGCCGCGTGGCTCTAACGGCGCAGGACAGGCGATTCTCGACGCACCGTGCCTCGCCGCACAGATTCGCGAGCACGGCCTGACAACGACCGCCCTCGACGCTTATGAGCGCATTCGCGGCAAAGCCACCGCCGACGTCGTGCTGATGAACCGCACCGCACCGCCGGATGCGATTCTGCAAACGGTGCACGATCTTAGCGGCGACAAGCCGTTCACGAAGATCGAAGACGTGATCAGCACCGCCGATCTCGCGGCGATTTCGAATCGCTACAAGAATGTCGCGGGTCTGAATCGCGAAACGCTGAATTCGACAGAGTCCCGCTAACGGGACCGTTCGTGGAGAGAGACACATGCCTGCACCCCGCATCGACCTGCGAGCGCTCATCGATGAGCGACCGTTCGGCCGTTATCAAATCTTCGTCACGGCGCTCTGTGCGCTGATCGTCTTTCTCGACGGCTTCGACACGCAGGCCATCGGCTACGTGGCGCCCGCCATCGTGCATGCGCTCGGCATCGAGCGCGCCGCATTAAGCCCGGTGTTCTCGGCCAGTCTCGTCGGTCTGACGCTAGGTGCTTTGGTCGGCGGCCCGCTGTCGGATCGGCTCGGACGACGGCCCGTGCTGATCGCAGGCATGCTGATCTTCGGCGTCATGTCGCTCGCCACGGCGTTCGCCTCATCGGTCACGGGGTTGCTTCTGCTGCGCCTCGTGACGGGTATCGGTCTCGGTTGCGTGATGCCCAACGCGATTGCGCTGACGGGCGAGTTCGCGCCGGAGCGCGTGCGCTCGACGGCCATCATGGTGATGTTCTGCGGCTTCTCGTTGGGCGCAGCACTCGGCGGGCTAGCCGCTGCCGGTTTGATCCGCGACTTCGGCTGGCAATCGGTATTTGTCGTCGGCGGACTGTTGCCGCTTGCCGCCGCGTTGCTCGCGTGGCGTTGTCTGCCCGAATCGCCGCGCTTTCTCATCGCTCGCGCGAAAGACCCCGCCCGCTTACGGGCAGTGCTGCAAAAACTCGCGCCCGACATTCCTGCCGACGCGCAGATCGACGGCGGTGCCGACGTTCATGCCTCGTCACAGGCGGGCGTGCGCGCCCTCTTCGCCGACAAGCGTCTTCGTATCACCCTGCTGCTCTGGGTGATCTTCTTCATGAGCCTGATGGATTTGTATTTCCTGTCGAGTTGGTTGCCCACGGTGATTCACGATGCCGGTATTCCGCTCGACACCGCCGCGCTCATCACTTCGATGCTGCAAATTGGCGGAACGCTAGGCACGCTCACGCTGGGGCGTGTCTTCGACCGCGTGCCGCCGTTCAAGGCGTTAAGCGCGGTGTATCTGTGTGCGGCGGTGTGCATCGTGCTGGTGGGGCTGGCAGGCACGTCGGTGGCGATACTCGCTGCGACGATCTTCGGGGCGGGGTTCTGCGTGGTCGGTGGACAAATCGGCGCTAACGCGCTGGCCGCGCGCACCTATCCGACGACGATTCGTGGCACGGGTGTGGGTTGGGCACTCGGTGTGGGGCGCGTCGGCTCGATCGTCGGGCCGATGGTCGGTGGCGTACTGCTGGCGCTGCAATGGGACCCGCAGCGCCTGTTCATGATGGCGGCATTGCCCGCACTGATTGCCAGCCTTGCCGCGCTGGCCATCAGCATGGGACTTCGACGCTCGGGCGGCGAGGCGACTCGCCAACCCGAAAGCGTCACGCAGACGACTTAATCAAAAGCCAGCGGCGAGGCCGTCGCGACGGCTGTCGCTGGCGGCCACGTAGCCACGGTCCGGATCGTTGCGATCCAGACGCCAGATGTACTGGCCCGAACCGAAGTCCATATACGGATCGTCGATGGACTTCAGCTTATGGCCCAGTGCCAGCAGGCCAGCCACCGTCTCACGGTCGAGCGTGGATTCCACGTCGATCGTGAAGTCGCGGTTCACCTTCCAGCGCGGGGCATCGCAAGCGGCTTGCGGCTGCTGACCGTAGTCGAGCATGCGCACAATCGACTGCAAGTGGCCTTGCGGCTGCATGTCGCCGCCCATCACGCCGAAGCTCATCACGGCCTCGTGCTTGCCGTCGACCTTTTGCGTGAGGAACGCCGGAATAATCGTGTGGAACGGGCGCTTGCCGCCCTCGACCACGTTGGCCGACTTCGGGTCCATCGAGAAACCGCAGCCACGGTTTTGCAGCGCGATGCCCCAATCTGGCACGACCACGCCGGAACCGAAGCCCATGTAGTTCGACTGGATGAAGCTGACCATCATGCCGCTCTCGTCAGCCGTCGACATGTAGATCGTGCCGCCCGCCTTGGGCATGCCGAAGTCGAACTGCGTAGCGCGGTCGGGGTCGATGAGCTTCGCGCGCGCCGTCAGATAGGCGTCGTCGAGCATCTGCTCCGGCGTGACTTCCATCGAACGCGGATCGGCCACGTATTTGTACAGATCGGCAAATGCGAGCTTCATCGCTTCGATTTGCAAATGCTGCGAATGCACGCGGTCGACCGCCAGACCCGACACGTCGAATTTCTCGAGAATGCCCAGCGCCATGAGCGCGGCAATGCCCTGCCCGTTCGGCGGAATCTCGTGCACGGTGTAGCCGCGATAGTCCTTCTCGATGGGCTTGACCCAGTCGGCGCGGTAGTTGCGCAGATCGTCTGTCGTCATCGCGCCGCCATGCTCGCTCGACCACGCCACGATGCGCTCGGCGATCTCGCCTTCGTAGTAGGCACGCGGGCCTTGCTCGGCCAGCATGCGCAACGTGCGCGCATGGCCCGGCATACGCATCATTTCGCTGGTGGTCGGTGCGCGGCCGTTCGGCATGAACGCCTGGGCGTAACCCGGCTGATTCTTGAGTTCGGGCACCGCAGCGGCCCACTTGCGCGAGACGATGTTGGCAACGGCGTGGCCACGCTCGGCAATTTCGATGGCCGGGGCCATCAGGTCGCCGAACGGCAACTTGCCGAACTTCGCGTGCAGCGCTTCCCAGCCGGCGATCACGCCGGGCACGGTCACGGTGTCCGGGCCGCGCGTCGGTTGCTTCGCGATGCCGTGCTCTTCACCGTATTTCTTGCGGAAGTAATCGACGTTCCACGACTGCGGCGACACGCCCGAGGCGTTCAGGCCGTGCAGTTCCTTGCCGTCCCAGATGAGGGCGAAGCAGTCGCCGCCCAGGCCGTTCGAGACCGGCTCGACGATGGTCATGCAAGCCGCAGCGGCAATCGCGGCATCGACGGCGTTGCCGCCTTGCCACAGGATGCGCAGGCCAGCTTGTGCCGCGAGCGGATGCGACGTCGACACGATGTTGCGGGCGAACACCGGCAGGCGCGGTGTCGGATAAGGGTTCTGCCAGTTGAATTGCGTCATGACGCTTTCACTTACCTTTGTCTCGAATGGGTGGAGTTGGCTGCCGGGTGAGGCCTGCACACTACGCGCGACAACGCGTTATGCACAGGGGACACCCTCGTTACTGTTCGCGCGGATCCAGCGCATCGCGCAAACCGTCTCCCAGCAGGTTGAAACCGAGTACCGTCAGGAAAATGGCGATACCGGGAAAAATCGACATCCAAGGGGCTTGTTCGACGAAGTCCTTGGCCGTATTGAGCATCGAGCCCCACGACGGCAACGGTGGCAATTGGCCAAGCCCCAGAAACGACAAACTCGCTTCGGCGATGATGGCCGTCGCCACCGTCAGGCTCGCCTGCACGATGATCGGCGGCAGCACGTTGGGCAGGATGTAGCGCACGATGATGCGCGTGTCCGACAAGCCAATGGCGCGCGCGCCCTCGACATACTCTTCCGCCTTCACCGTCAGCGCCTGCCCGCGTGCGAGCCGCACAAAGCGCGGCATGGCGGACACCCCGATCGCGATCATGGCGTTGGTCAGGCTTGCGCCGAGAAACGCCGCCATGGCGATGGCGAGAATCAGGAACGGAATGGAGAGCAGTGCATCGGCCAGACGCGACACGATGGCGTCGACCCAGCGACCGAAATAGCCCGCCAGCAAGCCCAGCGGCACGCCGATGATGACGGCAATGCCGACCGACACGACGCCCGCCGCGAGCGACGCCCGTGCGCCGTAGATCATGCGCGCGAGAATGTCGCGGCCGAGTTCGTCGGTGCCGAACCAGTGCAACGCGCTCGGGGCCTGCCGCACCGTCATGAAGCTGGTCGCGATAGGGTCGTACGGCGAAATCAACGGTGCCAGCAGCGCGACGAGCACCGCGAACGCAACGATGATCGCACCGGCCACTGCGGCACGATTGCGCGCGAATTTGCGCAGCCCGCGATAGCGGCGGCGCGGCAGACGCTCGGCACTCGCCGCGACCGGCGTTGTGCTGGCGGCGGCAGGTGACGAGTTGGAAGGAGTCGTGGGCAAGGCGGCCATGTTCAGTCAGGGAGATTAAGCCCGGCGCAAGCGCGGGTTGAGCAACACATACAGCACATCGGCCAGCAAATTCAATGCAATGAAACTCACGGCAGTGACCAGCACGACACCCTGCACCACCGCGTAGTCGCGATTGAACACGGCGTCGACGACCAGCTTGCCGAAGCCCGGAATGGTGAAGACTTGCTCGGTCAGCACGGCGCCCGCGAGCAACTCGCCAAAGAGCAACGCGAGCACCGTCACAATGGGGATCAACGCATTGCGAAACGCATGCTTGAGCACCACGGTGCCACGCAGCAACCCCTTAGCGCGGGCGGTACGGATGTAGTCGGTGCGTAGCACGCTCAGCATGGCGCTGCGCGTATGGCGCATCAACTGCGCGCCTAGCGCCGCCCCCAGCACAAAGGCGGGCATGATCATCGTCTTGAAGCTCATCCACAAATCTTCGCCCGGCGGCACATAGCCCGACGACGGCAGCAACTGCCAGCGCACCGACACGAGAAAGATCAGCAGAATGCCGAGCCAGAAGTTGGGGATCGACATGCCCGAGAGCGCCAGCACGTTGGCACCGTAATCCACGGCTTTGCCGCGATTGGCCGCCGACAAGATGCCCAGCGGAATGCCGATACCGATGGCGATGATGAGACCGAGCGACGCGAGTTGCAGCGTGACCGGCAACTTCTGTGCAATGAGCGTCGTGACCGGCTCACCGGTGCGCAACGAGTTGCCCAAATTGCCATGCAACACGTCGCCCATCCACAAGGCGTATTGCGTCGGCAGCGGCTTGTCGAGGTGATACTTCTCTCGCAGCGCGGCGATGACCTGCGGGTTCTGGTCCTCGCCAGCCATCGCGAGCACGGGATCGCCGGGCAGCATTTTTTGCAGCCCGAAGATCAGTATCGACACGATAAACAGTGTCGGTATGGCGACGAGCGCGCGATGGAGGACGAGACGCAGCATGGATTCCCTCGCTTCCTCAGCCCTTCACGCTCACGCCGCGCAAGCGGATGAGACCGTCCGGGTAGGCAACGAAGCCTTGCACTTTCTTCGTCAGCACATACGGCCACGGCTGCACGTACAGATACAGGATCGGGTTGTCGTCGGCGAGGATCTTGTTCGCGGCGTCGTACAGCGGCTTACGTTCGGCAACGCTCGACTTCACACGAGCGTCGTTGAGCAGCTTGTCGACGTCGGCGTTGCAATACTGGCCGTAGTTCAGATTCCCCTTGCAGGTCACGAACTGATGCAGGTTGCCGTCCGGGTCTACGCGGCCCGACCAGCCGTTGTACAGCACATCGAAGTCGCCACGGTGTGCGGCGTCGAGCGCAGCGGCGTAGTCCATCGGACGCAGTTTGAGCGTGATACCGGCTTCGGCGAGCATCGCCTGCAACATCTGCGCCATCTGGTTCGAGACGGTGTTGTTGCCGAAACTCAGCGTCACGTCGACCTTCTCGAAGCCTGCCGACTTGAGCAGTGCTTTAGCTTTCGCAACGTCGCGCTTGGTCGATTTGATCGCCGTGTCGTAATACTGGCCGCTCTTGGGCAGTGCCTGATTCGCCGGAGTGAAGATGCCGCCGCCGATCACTTGATTGATGGCATCGCGGTCGATGGCCAAATCGAATGCCTCGCGCACGCGCTTGTCGCGCAGTGCTTTCGGCGCGTTGGCGGCCACGTTGAACGTCAGGCCGTAGTAGCCCAGACCGTCGATGGTGATGAAGTTCAGATTCGCGTCGCGCTTGACCGACTTCACGTCGGACGGCGACAGCCGCTCAAGCATGTCGAGCGAGCCGGAGCGCACGTTGGCGAGTCGCACCGTGGTGTCGGGAATCGGCAGGAACGTGACCTTCTGGATCGGGTACTTGTCCGCATCCCAGTAGCCCGCGAATTTCTCCAGCACGACACGGTCGTTCTGCACGCGCTGCACGAACTTGTAAGGGCCCGAGCACACCGGACGCGCTTGCACGGCAGCGTCGTCGGCCAGTGTCTTCGGCGCGAGCATCATGCCTGCACGGTCGGACAGCGTGGCAAGCAGCGCCGAGTCCGGAGCCTTAAGCACGATGTTCACGGTCGAATCGTCCACGGCATCGACGTGATCGATGGACGACAACTCGCTCTTGCGATTGCTCGCGGGCATGCTGCGCGCACGATCGAGGTTCGCCTTCACGGCCTTCGCATTGAACGGCTCGTCGTCGTGGAACTTGGCGCCCTGACGCAGCTTGAACGTCCACGTCTTGCCGTCGGCACTCACGCTCCACGAGGTGGCGAGCATCGGCACGAACTTGAGATCCGGCGAGATATCGACCAGCGAGCTGCACAGCGAGCGCAACACCATACGGTCGACGACCTGCGAGCTGCGTGCCGGATCGAGCGAGCCGATGTCTTCTTGCAAACCGATGCGAATGGCCGACTGGGCCATCGCCGACGCAGTGCCGGTGGCCAGTGCCGCAGCCAGAGCGAGATCGAGCAGAACGTTGCGCATGCGTGAGGTCCCTCGTGAGTGTTTATTAGATGGTGATGGCGTTAGCGAACCACGGCGGCATCGGCTTGCACCTGCCGTGCACGGTACAGCGCCAGACGCGCGGTGAGCTTATCGCTCGGCGGTGTGACCTGCGCCGGACTCGCGCCTGCATTCTGGATTTCCCGCCAGAAATGGCACGCGACCTGCCGCCCATCGGGCAGCACTTCGTCGATCGGGCGTTGCGCCTTGCACACCTCGCGCGCGTGCGGGCAGCGCGGATGAAAGCGGCAACCGGGCGGCGGCGCGGTCGGGCTGGGCAACTCGCCGCCCAGCGGCGCGCGGCTACGGCGCACGTGTGGGCTGCTCGCAGGGATCGCCTGCAACAGCGCTTGGGTGTAGGGGTGCAGCGGGTTGTCGAACAACGCGTCGGCACTGGCGAGTTCCACAATTTCGCCGAGATACATCACTGCGACACGGTCGCTCATGTGGCGGATGACCGCCAGATCGTGCGCCACCATGATCAGCGTGAGGCCCAGATCGTGCTTCAGGCGTTCGAGCAAATTGATGACCTGCGCCTGCACGGAGACGTCGAGCGCAGAAACGGGTTCATCGCCGATGATTACGCGCGGCTCGCCTGCGAGCGCCCGTGCAATGCCGATGCGCTGGCGCTGACCGCCGGAAAACTCGTGAGGAAAGCGCTGCGCGTAGTCCGGCTGCAAACCGACGGTGCGCAGTAGCTCGGCCACGCGGTCATCGCGCGCGCGGCCATGCGCGAGGCCATGCAAGGCAATGGGCTCGGCGATCAGGCTGCCCACCGTCATGCTCGGATTGAGCGAGGCGAACGGGTCTTGAAAGATGATTTGCAATTCACGCCGCAGACGCCGCATTGCGCCCGCGCCGAGCTTCATGATGTCTTCGCCCTGATAGCGCACTTCTCCGCGCGTGGCGTCGAGCAAGCGCAGCAGCAACCGGCCGAGCGTGGATTTTCCGCAGCCCGATTCGCCGACGATGGCGAACGTCTCACCAGCCTGAACCGAGAACGACACGCCATTCACGGCGTATACCGTCGGGGCGCGCGAAAAACCGACGCGGTGTCCACCGAAGTGTTTGGTCAGATCGCGAGCTTCAAGCAACGCCGTCATGCGACCACCTCTTCGATGGGGGTAGCGGGGGGTGTCAGCGCATCGACCGGCGCCAGCCAGCACGCCACGCGATGCGTGCCGTACAGCGTGCGCTCGACGGGCGCCTGTTGCGTGCAGCGGGCCTCGGCGAACGGGCAACGCGGTGCGAAGCGGCAGCCAGCGGGCATGCGCTCCGGCGACGGCACCGAGCCGCGAATGGTGGCAAGCGTGCCTTCGCGTTTGCCGATGGACGGAATCGCGCCCATCAGGCCAATGGTGTACGGGTGCTGCGGGTCGTCGAAGATCTCGTCGACGCTGCCGTATTCCACGATGCGTCCTGCGTACATCACAGCCACGTGATCGGCCACTTCTGCGACCACGCCCAGATCGTGCGTAATCAACACCACGGCGGTGCCCGTCTCGCGTTGCAGCGTCTGAATCAGCGTGAGAACTTGCGCCTGAATCGTGACGTCGAGTGCCGTGGTCGGCTCGTCGGCGATGAGCAGCGCGGGGCGGTTGGCGAGCGCCATCGCGATCATCACGCGCTGGCGCATGCCGCCGGAGAGTTCGTGCGGATAGTTGTCGAGGCGGGTCTCAGGCGCGGGAATACGCACCAGTTTCAACATCGCAAGGGCTTCGGCGCGCGCTGCCTTGCGATCGAGCCCCCGATGGCGGCGAATGCCCTCTTCAATTTGATGGCCAACGGTGAACGCCGGATTGAGCGATGTCATCGGCTCTTGAAAGATCATCGCCAGCCGGTTGCCGCGCATGTCGGCGAATTCACGCTCTTCCAAGGCGAGCAGGTCGCGCCCCTCGAACTTCGCCTGTCCGGCAACGATATTGGCCGGAGGACTCGGCAACAGCCCCATGAGCGCAAGCGAGGTCACGCTCTTGCCGCAGCCCGATTCACCAACGATGCACAGCGTCTTGCCGGGATGGACCGCGAACGACACGCCGTCGATCAGATTCGGCGCGTCGGGCGCGCGGGAGAACTTCAGCGACAAGCCGGTCACGTCGAGCACCGGCGCGGGTTCTGCGGGCAGGGTCATGGGCGCGTTTCAGGGGCGAGGTCAGTCTATTGCCGCCATGCTCGGCCTTCCTGCCGGGCCGGTCATGAGCGGTTTGCATGACACGATTATGTCCCCCACGGATCAACAGAAAATATTAATATTTCTTTTCGATACGTAAAATATTTTTACATCCCAAATGCTCACACTGCGCATGATGAAAACGTTCCGGCTGGTGGCACAAACCGGCTCGTTTGCCGCCGCTGCCGAACGCGCCGCCCTCACGCAGGCGGCCGTGAGTCTGCAAATGCGCGGACTCGAAGACGCCGTGGGTCAGCGCCTGTTCGACCGGCGCGGACGGCAGATCACCCTCACCCGGCAGGGACGCGAACTGTTCCCCCGCGTCGAGCAAATTCTGGCGCTCACCGCCGACCTGACCGCCTCGCCCGTCGATGCCATGCAAGGGCCGGTGACCATCGGCGCCGTGGTGTCGGTGATCGGCGCGCTCTCGCTCGTCGTGGCCGAGTTGAAGACGGCGCATCCCGGGCTCGACGTGCGGCTCACATCGGCGCGCTCGGACGAGTTGACCGATCTCGTCGAACAGGGCGAAGTCGATATTGCGGCGGTCGTCGCCCGTGCGGACGATGCCCGTGCAGACGGTCTGGTGTGGACGCCGCTTTACACCGAGCCGATGGTGATGGTCGTCAATCGCGAGGCCTGGGACACGACACCGCAGGCCGATCCGCAAAGCGTCCTCGATGAACACGCGTTTCTGCGCTTCGACCGGCGTGTGCGCACGGGCATGGTGGTGGAGCAAGCGTTGCGTGCAGCGAAACTGTCCGTCACCGAATATCTGGAGCTGAACTCCATCGAGACGATCGTCGCGCTCGTGCGCAAGAACGTCGGCGTGTCGGTCTTGCCGTTGCTCCATCGCGGCGACTGGCAGGCCGACCCGCTGCTGCGCATCGTGCCGATTGCCGAGCCGCCGTTGCTGCGCACGGTCGGCATGATTCATCGCGAACACGACTCGCGCACTCGCGACATCACTGCGGCCATTGTCGGCATGCTGCATGACGTTTGATGTCTAGAAATGAAACGGCGCGGTCAAAGCCGCGCCGTCGTATTAAGCACACAGAAACCATTAGTCGCGTGTTTCCAACGCTTTGTTGATGCGCAACGCCAACAGCGTGCACACCGTGCCGGAGAGCAGATAGATACTCACGGCAACGAGTCCGAATTCCGCCGACAACCCCAGCGCGACGAGCGGTGCGAACGCCGCGCCGAACAGCCACGCGAAGTCGGTCGTGAGCGCCGCCCCCGTATAACGGAAGCGCTGCTCGAAGTTCGACGTCACCGTCCCCGCCGCCTGCCCGTACGACAATCCGAGCAACCCGAAGCCCACCAGAATGAAGATGTCCTGCCGGGTCGAGCCGCCGCCCATTAGGAACGGTGCGAACAGCGCAAAGATGCCGATGAAGATCGCGAAGAGACCGAGCGTGGTACGCCGCCCGAGGCGGTCGGCAATGCGCCCTGAAATCACCGTGCAAATGATGGCGCTGACGGCACCGCACAATTGCACGATCAACACACTGTCGAGATCTTGCGTGTTTTGCAGAGAAATCCACGACAACGGAAACACGGTCACCAAGTGGAAAAGCGCATAGCTTGCGAGCGCAGCGAACGCGCCGAGGAAGATGTTGTAGCCCTGCGAGCGCACCATCTCTCGCGTGCTGATCGGCTCCAACTGCCCTTCTTCGAGCATCTCGGTGTATTCGTTCGTCACCACCAAGCGCAAGCGTGCAAACAGCGCCACCACGTTCACGGCGAACGCCACGTAGAACGGATAACGCCAGCCCCACGTGAGAAAGTCGTCGCTCTCGAGACTCCAGTGCAGGAACAGGAACAGCCCGCCCGCGATGAGGAAACCGATCGGCGCGCCCAACTGCCCCATCATCGAATACCAGCCGCGACGGTGCGGCGGCGCATTCATCGCGAGCAGTGACGGCAGACCATCCCACGAGCCACCAAAGCCAATACCCTGCACCAGCCGGAAGAACGCCAGCAGCCAGATCGCGCGGTCGCCCAACACGGCGTAACCCGGCAGGAACGCCATGCCCGCCGTCGCCGTGCCCAGCACAAAGAGCGCCGCAGTGAGCTTAACGCTGCGCCCCCAGCGACGCTGCACGGTCATGAAGAGCGCAGTGCCGAACGGGCGCGAAATAAACGCGAAGGAGAAGATCGTGAACGAGTACAGCAGGCCGTGCAGGCCGTCGGCAAACGGGAAGAAAACGTGCGGAAAGACGAGGACGGCAGAAATGCCGAACACGAAGAAGTCGAAGTACTCGGAGGCGCGTCCGACAACCACGCCTACCGCGATTTCCTCAGGGGCAATGCGAGACTTGCTGCCGTGATCGTGCGCAGTCGATGCACTCGGCGAACCGGGTGGGGTCGGCGATTGATGAGCACTGCTTGACATTATCGGACCCCCTTGCGGATCGGGATGACGATGACACTCGTGCCCGAAAAGCATCGCAGGTTACTTGGTTCGACGCTATCGGGTTTACCCTAGTATCTTGCATCGGGGTGTGAAGTCCATGATGGGTCCGGTCCACGGCTACGGTTCATCGATCGCAGCATGACTTCCCCCAAGTTCCTCCGCGGGGTACTTTTGCTCCCCGCCGCCGCTTTGCTGTCCGGCTGCAATACCGTTTTGATGTCGCCTGCGGGCGATCTCGCGGTGCGGCAGCGGGACATCATTATCGTTTCCACCATTCTGATGCTGCTGATCATCGTTCCGGTGATCGCGCTCACACTGATCTTCGCTTGGCGATACCGCGCGTCGAACAAAGACGCCGTCTACACGCCAGAATGGGATCACTCCACACTGCTCGAACTGCTGATCTGGGCCGCCCCCCTGCTCATCATCATTGCGCTGGGTGCCCTCACGTGGGTGAGCACGCACAAGCTCGATCCCTACCGGCCACTTGAGCGAATCGACGCCAAACGCGACATTCCAGCGGACACACGCCCATTAACGGTGCAAGTGGTGGCGATGGACTGGAAGTGGCTGTTCTTCTATCCCGATCAGGGCATTGCCACGGTCAATGAACTGGCTGCGCCGGTCGACCGCCCGATTCGGTTCGAAATCACGTCGACCACGATGATGAATTCGTTCTTCGTGCCCGCCCTCGCGGGTCAGGTCTACGCCATGCCGGGCATGGAAACGAAGCTGCACGCCGTGATCAACAAGCCCGGCGTCTACGACGGGTTCTCGGCCAATTACAGCGGTGCGGGCTTCTCGGGCATGCGCTTCAAATTCCACGGCATGAGCCCCGAGGAATTCGACGCCTGGGTGCAGCAGGTCAAGGCGAAGGGCCAAAACCTGTCGCGCGATAAGTACGAAGCCCTCACGCAGCCGAGCGAATGGGTGCCCGTGCAGTACTACGGCGACGTGGCTCCCGATCTCTATCAAGCGATTCTGAACCGTTGCGTCCAGCCCGGGCAGCCCTGCCTGAAGGACATGATGGATCAGCCCAATCACAAGCATGCAGCCAGCGAAACGAGCGATGGGAAAACCGTCTCGAAGTCGTGGGCAATGCGTGCCCGGAAAACCGATGCGCTGCTGGCCGACGCGTTGTGTACCGCCGACAACACTTCACAGTTTGCAACTCGTCTGAGCGGCGGTCCGCTCGCCGACGCCACGCTGCGGCGTGCGCCCGGCGAAGGGCTCACACAGTGAGGCGCCGCGCGCCCAACCCTCGACAATGACGCGCCCTGCGCGCGAATGATCCTATGCTCGAGCACCTGGACATCGTCAAGCTGATCTTCGGCCGCCTTACGCTGGAGGCCATCCCCTACCACGAGCCGATTCTCCTCGCGACGTTTGCGGGGGTGGCCTTCGGCGGCGTCGTGGTACTGGGCGCGATCACCTACTTCAAACTCTGGGGCTATCTCTGGCGCGAGTGGTTCACGAGCATCGATCACAAGAAGATCGGCATCATGTACGTGATTCTCGGCATCATCATGCTGCTGCGCGGCTTTGCCGACGCGGCGATGATGCGCTTGCAACAGTCGGTGTCGTTCGGCGACAACATGGGGTATCTGCCGCCGCATCACTACGATCAGATCTTCACTGCCCACGGCGTGATCATGATCTTCTTCGTGGCGATGCCGCTTGTCACCGGTCTCATGAACTTTGTCGTGCCGTTGCAAATCGGCGCGCGCGACGTGGCGTTCCCGTTCCTCAACAACTTCAGCTTCTGGATGACCACGAGCGGCGCCGTGCTCGTGATGATGTCGCTCTTCGTCGGTGAATTTGCCCGCACGGGCTGGCTGGCGTATCCGCCACTGTCGGGCATTCTCCAAAGCCCCGACGTGGGCGTCGATTACTACATATGGGCGCTACAGATCGCGGGGGTCGGCACGCTACTCTCGGGGATCAACTTGCTGGTCACCATCGTGAAGATGCGCGCGCCCGGCATGTCGATGATGCGCATGCCGGTGTTCACGTGGACGTCGCTGTGCACCAACGTGCTGATCGTGGCCGCCTTCCCGGTGCTGACCGCCGTGCTCGCCCTGCTCGCTCTTGACCGCTACGCCGGCACCAACTTCTTCACGAACGATCTCGGCGGCAACGCCATGATGTACGTGAACCTGATCTGGATCTGGGGCCACCCGGAGGTCTACATTCTGGTGCTGCCCGTGTTCGGCGTGTTCTCGGAAGTGGTGTCCACCTACTCGGGCAAGCGGTTGTTCGGTTATGCGTCGATGGTGTACGCCACGGTCGTGATTACAGTGCTGTCGTACCTCGTGTGGCTGCACCACTTCTTTACGATGGGTTCCGGCGCTAGCGTGAATTCGTTCTTCGGTATCACTACGATGATCATCTCGATACCGACCGGCGCGAAGATGTTCAACTGGCTATTCACGATGTATCGCGGGCGCATTCGCTTCGAAGTGCCGATGCTCTGGACCATCGGCTTCATGGTGACGTTCGTGATCGGCGGCATGACCGGCGTGCTGCTCGCCGTGCCGCCCGCCGACTTCTCGCTGCACAACGGCCTGTTCCTGATCGCTCACTTCCATAACGTGATCATCGGCGGGGTGATCTTCGGCATCATGGCCGCCATCACTTACTGGTTCCCGAAAGCGTTCGGCTACAAGCTCGATCCGTTCTGGGGCAAGTGCTCGTTCTGGTTCTGGTTCATCGGCTTCTACGTCGCGTTCATGCCGCTGTACCTGCTCGGCCTCATGGGCGTGACGCGCCGGATGAGCCACTTCGACGATATGTCGTTGCAGATCTGGTTCCAAGTGGCTGCCGTCGGCGCGCTGCTCATCGCGCTGGGCATCGGCTGCTTCATCATCCAATTGGTCGTGAGCTACATCCGCCGCGATCAATTGCGCGACGACACCGGTGACCCGTGGAACGGCCGCACGCTGGAATGGTCGACGTCCTCGCCGCCGCCGGTCTACAACTTCGCATTCACGCCGATCATTCACGACAACGACGCTTGGTGGCAGATGAAGCAACACGGCTTCAAGCGGCCCGAGTCCGGCTTCATTCCGATTCACATGCCGAAGAACACCGGCGCGGGCATCATCCTCGCAGGGCTTGCGACGGTGTGCGGCTTCGGGCTCATCTGGCACATGTGGCTGATTGTGATCGTGTCGTTCATCGCGCTCATTGCCACGGCGATCGGACACACGTTCAACTATCACCGCGAGTATTACGTCCCGGCCGATCAGGTCGAACACACGGAGGCAGCGCGCACGCGGCTGCTCGCCCAGCATGTCTGATACGACCGCACCCTTCCCCGTCGGCGGCGCACCGGCCGCAGCGCACACGCCCGCGCCACCGCGCGAGGGCGAACTGCGCTTCATGATGTCGAGCGACTATCACCCGCCCAACGGCACGCTGCTCGGCTTCTGGCTCTACCTGATGAGCGACTGTCTCGTCTTCGCCTGCTTGTTTGCGGCGTACGGCGTGCTGGGACGCAATTACGCGGGCGGGCCGACCGGCGCCGAGTTGTTCGAGTTGCCGCTGGTCGCAGTGAACACCACGTTCCTGCTGCTCTCGTCGATTACGTACGGCTTTGCGATGCTGGAGATGCAGAAGCGCCGCCAAAGCGCGGTGCTGGGCTGGCTAGCGGTCACGGGCGTACTCGGCGCGGCGTTCCTCTCGCTCGAACTCTATGAATTCGCCAACCTCATCCATGAGGGTGCCGGGCCGTGGCGCAGCGCGTTCCTGTCGTCGTTCTTCACGCTGGTGAGCACGCACGGGCTGCACGTGACGTTCGGCATTATCTGGTTGATCACGCTGATGGTGCAGGTCGGCAAGCATGGGCTTACCGCGCCGAATCGCCGCCGCCTGATGTGCCTGTCGATGTTCTGGCACTTTTTGGACGTCGTGTGGATCGGCGTCTTCACGTTTGTCTATCTCATGGGAGTGCTGCCGTGAGTTCGCACGATTCGACGCTGCACGGTGCCGAAGGGCACGACGATGATCACGGTCACGAGGACGAAGGCCCGCACAGCACCTTCCGGGGGTATGCGACCGGGTTCATCCTGTCGGTGGTGCTGACCGCGATTCCGTTCTGGTTCGTGATGGGCGGGGTGTTCGAGAAGTCGAGCACGACGGCGATCATGATTCTGTTTCTGGGCGCCATTCAGATCGTGGTGCACATGATCTACTTCCTGCATATGAACGGGAAGTCGGAAGGCGGCTGGAACCTGCTCTCGCTGATCTTCACGATCGTGCTGGTCGTGATCGCGCTCTCGGGTTCGCTCTGGGTGATGTATCACCTGAACCAAAACATGATGCCGGGTATGATGCAGGATACGAAAAACCTCCCTTGAACGGCATTACCCTTGAGCAGCAGTCAACTTCGTGATTCGGGGGACGCCCAGCGGCGTCCCTCCCCCCTCCGGCTGGTCTTCCTCGGCGTCATCACGCTGGTCCTGATCTCCGTCTTCGTGTCCCTCGGTACGTGGCAATTGCATCGCCGCGCGTGGAAGCTCGAGTTGATCGAGCGCGTGAACACCCGCGTGCATGCGCCACCGGTCGCCGCCCCGACGCGCGCGCAGTGGCCGACGATCAATGCGGCCGATGACGAATACCGGCACATCTCGCTCACCGGCACCTATCAATTCGATAAAGACACGCTCGTGCAGGCTGTCACCGATCTGGGCGGCGGTTATTGGGTGCTCACCCCGCTGCGCACCGCTGACGGCGGTGAAGTGCTCGTCAATCGCGGCTTCGTGCCGCCGGGCTGGAAGGAGGCCGTGCCGCCCGCGCCCGCTGGCGATGTGACGGTGACCGGCCTGCTGCGCATGACGGAAGCCGGTGGCGGTTTCCTGCGCAAGAATTCGCCTTCAGAAAATCTTTGGTATTCGCGCGATGTGGCGGCGATTGCGGCTGCGCGTGGCGTCGCCGATGTTGCCCCGTATTTCGTGGATGCCGATGGCCAACCCGGGACTAGCGCTCGCGCCCTGCCGAATGGCGATGGCGAAGCCACCACCGGCAGTGCCCCGGCACGCGACTATCCGGTCGGCGGGCTCACCGTCGTGCAATTCCCGAACAATCACATGAGCTATATGCTCACGTGGTACGCGCTGGCCATCATGTCGGCAGTCGCCGGATGGTTTGTCATTCGGATGGAATTGCGCTCGCGCCGCTGACGTCGGCTGCGTTGATGACGCTCGCCACCTGTGTCGCCACTTCGACGACCCTCGCGTCGTCGAAGGCGGCATAACCCAGCACCAACCCGGGCACCATGCGCTGTGCCCGGGAAAACTCCCCCAGCCCTTCGACAAAGACGCCCTGCGCCCGCAGGATGGCGACGGTTTGTCGTTCGTCAACGCGTGACGGCAGCCACAGCACAAAGTGAAAGCCCGCATGCTCGCCCGTGACGCGACACGGCACACGCAACTGCGCGCGCAGGGTATCGAGCATCAGATTGCGACGGCGCAGATACACGCTGCGTGAGGCGCGCAAATGCCGGGCGAAATCTCCCGCGTCGATATATCGTGCGAGCGCCATCTGTTCGATCAGACTGTTGGCGCGTCCCGACGCCGAGCGCAAAGCAGCAATACGCGGCAACAGCGCCGGTGGCGCGAGCAAGAAGCCGATGCGCAGCGACGGAAATAACGACTTGTTGAAGCTGCTGCAATGGATCACACGCCCGTGGGTGTCGATCGCTTTGAGCGCGGGCAGTGGCGCACTGCCGTAACTGAATTCGCTGTCGTAATCGTCTTCGATGATCCACACGTCGCGCGCCTCGGCCCACGCCAGCACCTGCATGCGGCGGTTGATCGACATCGTGGTGCCGAGCGGAGCTTGATGCGCGGGCGTCACGTAGGCAATGCCCGGACGGCCGGTGCTATTCGCCGCGTCCGGGCAAAATCCCTCGTCATCGACCGGCATCCCAATGCAACGCTCGGGCGGCGCGCCGATCAGCGACGCTAGATTCTTGTAACCGGGATCTTCGAGATAAAACGTCGTGTCCGCATCCGCCAGCACGTCGGTCACAAGATCGATGGCATGGCGAATGCCCGTGGTGACGACGATGTGGTCTGCATCGCAGGCAATGCCGCGCGTGACGCGCAAATAGCGGGCGATGCTCTCGCGCAACGGCGCATAGCCGCGCGGATCGGTGTCGGCAAGGTCCGCCGAAGTCACCGTGCGCAACGCGTAATTCATGTGGCGACGCCACGCAGGCAGTGAAAACAGCGAAACGTCCAACGAGCGGCCGGTCTTCAGCGATAACGCCGCTGCCGTTTCGGGCAATAGCGAAGCCATCGCTGGCTCAGTGGGGGCGTGTGCGCCCGCCTCCCCTTGTGCCGCTTTCGACGGTGCCCCCAGATCGGCAACCACTTCGGTGCCTGCGCCCACGCGGCTCGCGACGTAGCCCTCAAGCGTCAGTTGCTCGAACGCCAACTCGACGATGCCCCGCGATACGCCCCAGCGCTCGGCCAGCGTGCGCGTGGACGGCAGCCGGTCGCCGCGTCGCAATTCTCCCGCCACGATGCGCTCGCGCACACAGCGGTAGACCCACGCCTGCCGGGTTTCCTTCTCCCGCCGCCCGGTGAGCGGCAGTTCGAGCGATTCGCTTAGGTGACGTCGGCGCATGGCGATGATCGAGGGTGAACAGCAAAGTGGCCCAATTTACCCGGCGGGAAATGGCGCTTCGAATTATACAAGTTAGCCATTATGCTTATCGCCATGACGCTTGCGCCGGGGACGCCGGTTAAGCAAGCGCTCCCCACAAGTGGTGAATTCAACGGAGAAACGAGATGGAGTTGGCTCAAAGAGAAGCCGTCGGGGCAAAGTTCAGCGCCGCCGCCATGCAGCGTGCGCAGGCCCTCACGTGGGACGCCACCGAGAAGATCGCGGCCCTCATCAAGCCCGGTATGCGCGAGTCGGAAGCCATTACCGCCAGCAAGGCGCTATTGGGCCAACTGGGCATGGATCGCATCTGGCATCCGGTGCTGATTCGCTTCGGCAAGAACACCCTGCGCACGTTCAGCGAGCGTAGCGACGACGATCCGGTGCTCGGCGACGACGACATCTACTTCATCGACATCGGCGTGGTGTTCGGCGCGCACGAAGGCGATTGCGGCTTCACGCGCACCACGGGCAGCGACCCCGAAATGCAGCGCTGCGCCGACGACGCCAAGCGCTTGTTCGAGATCGTGCAAGCGCACTGGCGCACGGAAGGCGTCAGCGGTCAGGCGCTCTACGACTACGCCAAGGCGCAGGCCGAAGCGCTCGGCTGGGTGCTGAACCTCGACATCAAAGGCCATCGCGTGAGCGACTTCCCGCATGCCATCTACAAGGCAGGCCGCCTCGCCGATCTGACCGACACGCCGAGCGGCGGGCTGTGGATTCTCGAGATCCAGATCGCCCACCCGACGCGGCCGTTCGGCGCGTTCTACGAAGACCTGCTCGTTTGAGTTGCACGACCTCCGCCTAGTCACGGCTAGGCCGGATTTTCCGCTGTCAAATTGGCGTGGCGACGATGCAACATCACCGCAGCGTTTAGCCACGCCAACCCCATCGTTTCGGCGTACAAACTCTCGCGCCAATCTGACCCCATATAGCATCCGACGCTTACCCGCGAAGGGTTTCGCGCACTCTCGCCATTTGTCCAGTGCCACACCAAGATGCGCCGTGGCCCGTCCTCCGGACTTTTGACGCATCTTTCCCCAATTACGCAATTTGCGTTACCTTTTCGATTGCCGACGGAACTTTTCCGCACGACGGCAATAAGGCAGCGGAGACATCGCCCCCCCGACGGTGCCAGCCTAAGGCACCCGTCAGTTCGAGCGAGCTGCCCGTCCGTGCGAGCGTCGCGCGCGCAACTCAGCAGTTCCCTTATGTCGCTCAATCGCTCAAGAACAGAAAGACGATGAAAAATCAAACCTTCTCCAAAGCGCTTCTGGCCACAGCCTTAAGCTGTGCGCTGTTCAACGTTCATGCGGCGTCGAAAGCCCCCGTGGGCGCCGAGAACGGCATGGTCGTGACCGCGCAACATATCGCATCGAAGGTCGGCGTCGAAGTGCTCAAGTCCGGCGGCAACGCGATCGACGCGGCCGTGGCCGTGGGCTATGCGCTGGCCGTGGTGTACCCGGCAGCGGGCAACATCGGCGGCGGCGGTTTCATGACGATTCAACTCGCCGACGGCCGCAAGACCTTCCTCGACTTCCGCGAGAAAGCCCCGCTGGCCGCCACCGCGAACATGTACCTCGACAAGGACGGCAACGTCATCAAGGGCGCCTCCACCACCGGCTATTTGGCCGTAGGCGTGCCGGGCACCGTGTCGGGCATGGAATACGCACGCGAGAAGTACGGCACGAAGACGCGTCAACAACTGATCTCGCCCGCGATTACGCTGGCCGACAAGGGCTTCGTGCTCGATCAGGGCGACGTCGACATGTTGTGGACGTCGACCAAGGATTTCGAGAAAGATCGCGCCAACTCGGGTGCCATCTTCCTGAACAAGGGTCAGCCGTTCCAGCCGGGCGAGCGTCTGGTGCAAAAGGATCTCGCGCGCACGCTGCGCCTGATCAGCGCCAAGGGAACCGACGGTTTCTACAAGGGTGAAGTGGCCAGCAAGCTGGTCGCCTCGATGAAGGCAGGCGGCGGCATCATTACGCAGGCCGACCTCGACCAGTACAAGACGCGCGAACTGGCCCCGGTGGAATGCGATTACCGCGGCTATCACGTGGTCTCGGCCCCGCCCCCGAGCTCGGGCGGCGTGGTGATCTGCGAGATCATGAACATTCTCGAAGGCTACCCGATGAAGGAACTGGGCTTTCACTCGGCCCAGGGCGTGCACTACACCATCGAAGCCATGCGTCATGCCTACGTCGACCGCAACAGCTATTTGGGCGATCCGGACTTCGTGAAGAACCCGCTCGCGCACCTGCTCGACAAGGACTACGCCGCGAAGATTCGTGCCGCGATCAACCCGCAAAAGGCTGGAATCTCGCAAGAGATCAAGCCGGGTGTGCCGCCGCATGAAGGCAGCAACACGACGCACTACTCGATCGTCGACAAGGACGGCAATGCTGTGTCCGTCACCTACACGCTGAACGACTGGTTCGGCGCGAAGGTCATGGCCAACGGCACGGGCGTGCTGCTCAACGACGAGATGGACGACTTCACCGCCAAGGTGGGCGTGCCTAACATGTACGGCCTGATTCAAGGTGAAGCAAACGCCATCGGCCCGGGCCGTCGCCCGCTGTCGTCGATGAGCCCGACCATCGTCACCAAGGATGGCAAGACGGTGATGGTTGTCGGTACGCCGGGCGGTAGCCGCATCATTACGGCCACGCTGCTCACGATGCTCAACATGATCGACTACGGCATGAACCTGCAAGAAGCCGTGGACGCACCGCGCTTCCATCAGCAGTGGATGCCGGAAGCGACCAACATCGAAGCATTCGCTTTGAGCCCGGATACGCAGAAGATTCTCGAGAGCTGGGGCCAGAAGTTTGCTGGCCCGCAACCGGCGAATCACGTCGCTGCGATTCTGGTCGGTGCCCCGTCGCTGGGCGGCAAGCCGATCGGCAAGAACCGCTTCTACGGCGCTAACGATCCACGCCGCAATACGGGTCTGGCGCTCGGGTATTGATGACCTGACGCCTGATCGGACCGTCGCCGGTTCGATCGCTGTATGACGATGGGGCCGCCTGAATCAGGTGGCCCCATTTTTTTGCGTGCGGGTTTGCGTGCGGGTTTGCGTGCGTGTTGGCGTTAGCGGCGATGATCGACGCGGCGTGCGAGGCGTTCGCCCGCAAACTGCACGAACGTTACGAGCGCTACGAGGATGATGATCACGTTGAACATCACGCTGGTTTCATACCTTTCGTAGCCGTACCGCACGGCCAGATCGCCAAGGCCGCCTGCGCCAACCGCACCTGCCATGGCGGATGCACCGACCATCGCAATCACGGTCACCGTAGCGCCGCCGAGAATGGCTGGCAGCGCCTCGGGCAACAGTACGTGACGAACGATATGCCAACGGCGGCAGCCCATCGCGCGCGCCGCTTCGATCAGCCCCGGATCGATCTCGCGCAACCCCACTTGCGTGACACGCGCGAAGAACGGAATCAAATGCACGGCCAGCGGAACCACGGCGGCCCAAGTGCCCATCGTCGTGCCGACCAGCCAGCGCGTAACCGGCAGCAACGCCACGAGAAGAATGATGAACGGCACCGCGCGAAACAGGTTCACGACGACCGACAGCGCACGATTGAACCGCGGGCGCGGCACGAGCCCACCCGGAGCGGTGAGGACCAAGACCACGGCAATCAGCATGCCGACGGCGAAAACGATGGCGCAGGCGCTGGTGACCATCAGCAAGGTCTCGCCAAGCGCGCGCAGATATTTGTCGATCATGATGTGATGTCGCGAAGAATATTCAGACGGCGCGCTGACGGGCGGCGACGCCTGCGGCGCGCCCTTGCCAAGCGTGTTGCAACGGGCGCAGTAGCGCGCGTGTGGCCTCGGCCAGCGGGTTCGCAAACACTTCGTCTACCGGGCCCAGTTCGGCAATGCGTCCCTGATCGAGCACCAGCACGCGGTCGCACGCTTGATGGATCACGCCCATGTCGTGGGTAATCAGCACGACCGTCAGGCCAAACTCACGTTGTACGTCGCGCAGCAGCGTGAGGATCGCGTCGGTGGTTTCGGGGTCGAGCGCTGACGTGGCTTCGTCGCACAGCAGAATTTCCGGCCGGTGGACGAGCGCGCGCGCAATGCCCACGCGTTGCTTCTGGCCGCCCGAGAGCATGGCCGGATAAGCGTCGGCCTTACCGGTCAGCCCGACCAGCGACAGCAGTTCGTTCACACGCGGTGCGATTTGCGCTTTCGGCACGCCTGCCACGCGCAGCGGCAAGGCCACGTTCTCGAAGACGGTCTTCGCCGAAAGCAAGTTGAAGTGCTGGAAGATCATGCCCACGCGCTGACGCAGGCCGACGAGGGCGTTTTCATCGAGTGTTGCGACGTCGACGCCGTCGACCTTCACGTGCCCTTCGCTCGGCACTTCAAGCGCATTGATCGTGCGCAACAGTGTGGATTTCCCCGCACCGCTGCGACCGATGATGCCGAAGCTCTCGCCGCGCTGCACCGCAAACGAGACGTCATGCAGTGCCGCGCTCGATGCGCCCGGGTAGACCTTGCCCAGTGCATCGAACGTGATGTGGGCGATCTCTCGCGGGGCGGCGGTCGGCAAGCGGGTGACCGGGGCGGCGGCGGGCTGTCGGGGCGTCGTCATCGTGTTTTTTCCTTGGGATCAGAACGCTGGGACAACCGAGCCCTGATACTTCGTCTCGATGAACTTGCGCACTTCCTCCGACTGATAAGCCTTGACGAGGGGTGCGACCCACGCCGCGTTCTTGTCCTTTTCGCGCACGGCAATGATGTTCACGTACGGATTGTTTTCGCGCTTTTCCACGGCAATACCGTCACGCGTGGCGATCAGACCGGCTTGATACGCGAAGCTGTTGACGATGGCCGACGCATCGACGTCGGGCAGCGAGCGCGCGAGCACGACCGACGCGCTTTCGATGAAGTCGAGTTTGCGCGGGTTAGCCGTGACATCGGCCAGCGTGGCAGTACCGGTGTAGGGATCGAAGCCGTCGCGCAGTTTGATCAGGCCGTGATCGCGCAGGATGACCAGCGCGCGGGTCTGGTTGCTCGGATCGTTCGGCAGGCCGATCTTGGCGCCGACCGGCAAGGACTCGAGCGACTTGTATTTCTTCGAATAGAAGGCGATGGGCGAGATGAGCGTGTCGCCCACGGCGACGATTTTGTAGCCGCGTTGCTTCACCTGATCGCGCAGAAACGGAATGTGCTGGAACGAGTTGGCATCGAGGTCGCCGCTATTGAGCGCTTCGTTCGGGCTGGCCGTGCCGGTGACGACGACCGTCTCGACGTTCAGGCCGCGCGATTTCGCCACCTTCGTCACCACTTCCCAGATCTCTTCGTCCACGCCACCGCGCACGCCGACTTTGAGCGGCTTGTCGGCAGCGACTGCGCTTGTGGAGCCGAGTGTGCCGATTGCACCGAAAGTGCCGATGGCCAGTGCGAGCGAGAGACCGCCGAGCAGGCGAGAGAATTGGCGGCGTTGCATGTTGCGTCCCCTTGAAGTGATAACGTTGGTATTGGATGTGCCTGATGCAGGCGAACGGACAGTCTAGGAAGTGGCCGTGGGGAGCGTCCAATAACCAATTTCGGAAAGCTAATTCGCGTGGGCACGCGGAGCTTTCATGCGCGCGGGCATCGTCACTTGTAACTTTTTGTAATACGGCACGAGAAAACTCAGGAACTCCTCGGGCGAGCGTCGTCCAACTGGGATTCCCCAAGTGTTGCGCTTGTGTCTCGTGCCGCGTGCATTGTCGCGCGTTGCGCGCGATGGTTTCTTTTGCACGCAACTGCCGCCCGCCTCTTTTTCCGGAACCGCTCGAAGATGTCTGCCCTGTGGTACCCAGCATTGCCCGATCTGTTCAACCCCGCATTACCGCGCTTGTATCGCATGCCGCCACGTGTGGTCGCGCTCGCGCGCTTAATGCTCTTTGGCATTGTGTTGCTCATTGCGGGGCTGCCTGTGAGCGATGCGCTCGGCGCGACCGCGCATCAGACGAGTACAGGAAAACGTCGGCAGGAAGCGACGAAGAAGAAAAAGGCGGCAGCGAAGGTGTCGGCGAAGAAGCCTGTTAAGAAGTCGGCGACAAAGTCGCCTACAAAGTCGGGCGCGAAGGCATCGAGTCACAAAGGCAAGACCGGCGCCGCGGCGAGTCGGACGCGAAACCCCACGGCGGGCACACGGGCACAGGCGTCGCGTAAGGCAACGCCACCGCCACGTGTCGCAAAAGCCGTCAAGCGCGCGCCACCTGCCGCTGCTGCCGCCACGCAAGCGTCGAGCGCCAAGCAAGTCAGCACCGACGCGCAACCTCGTCTGCTAGCGCGTTGCGGTTTCACGCCCGCTTCGCGCAAACGGCTGTTTTCTCGCGCGGTTTATATCGTCGATGAGAAAACCCACACGCCACTCTTCGCTCAGAATGCCGATCGAGTGATGCCGATTGCTTCGCTCTCGAAACTGATGACGGCCGTCGTGTGGCTCGACAATCGGCCATCGATGCGGCAGTCACTCACCGTCACGAGCGACGATCTCGATACGCTGAAGTTCACCCACTCGCGCCTCGCCGTGGGCTCGACGCTCACACGCAGCGACATGCTGCATATCTCACTGATGGCCTCGGAAAACCGCGCCGCGGCCGCGATGAGCCGTGATTACCCGGGCGGGCGTCCGGCGTTTATCTCTGCGATGAATGCCAAGGCACGAGCGCTCAATATGCCG
The DNA here is from genome assembly GCF_902459645.1 of Pandoraea pneumonica. Lineage (GTDB taxonomy): Bacteria > Pseudomonadota > Gammaproteobacteria > Burkholderiales > Burkholderiaceae > Pandoraea > Pandoraea pneumonica. The sequence goes on along the minus strand of NZ_CABPSK010000005.1, from coordinate 7,913 downwards.
AATACGCGCTTCGAGAATTCCACCGGGCTGTCGCCGCGTAACGTCTCGACCGCCCGTGAACTCGCGCGACTGGTGCGCGCATCGAATAACTATCCGCTGATTCGCCGCTATTCGATCGACCATCAGCAACTCGTCCGCACGGGCAAAGGCCAGTTGCAGTACGTGAATACCAATCGACTGGTGCGCTATGGCAAGGTGAACGCGAGCGTGCAGAAGACTGGCTTCATCAATGAGTCGGGGCACAACATGGTCATGCGCGTGATGGTGCACAAGCGTCGCCCCGTCATCGTCACGATGCTCGGCAGCGACACGCCCGAAGGCTCACGCCTCGACGGCGTGCGCATCGCGCATTGGTTGTCGTGTTCGTTGAAGTGAGTTCAGCTGATTCGCTCGAACAGCGGTGACGAGTGGCTTGCCGCGGCAAGTTCCGACGCCGCCGCGAGCAACGCGGGACCGAGCCGCGCCATGCGGGCCTCGTCGAGTCGCACCAGCGGCCCCGCGATACTGATGACGCCCAGCGCCGGATAGCCTCGACGCAAAATCGGGGCGGCCATTGCGGTCATGCCCGGCGCGAATACTTCGTTGATCGTCGCGTAGCCGCGTTGGCGCGCGGCATTGAGAAACGTCAGCAACCCCTGCACGGTCGTCGGCGCATTCGGGCCGTAGTCCTTCGGTTGCCCGAATCCCTGACGGCTCACTAACGCCATCGCGCGCTCGTCGCTCATCGTCATCATCCACGCGTGACCAGTGGCCGAGCATGACAGCACGGTGTCCATGCCCATATCCGGGTCGTACTTCAGCCCCTTCATCGCCCCCTGCGCTTTCGCGACCCACGTGAGGCGATCGCCGTCGACGATGGCCAATCGCACCAACTCGCCCGACGTCTCTGCCAAGCGATCGAGAATCGCCTGCGCCATATCGACGATGCCCGACGTGCTGAGAAAGCTCAGTCCCAGTCCCACTAACTTCGTTGTCAGCACGTAGTCGCCATGTTCGCGCAACTGGCGCACATAGCCGAACGATTTCAAGTCGGTGAGCAATCGGTGGCAGGCACTGCGGGGAATGTCGAGTTCGTCGGCGATGAAGGCCAGCGGCGTGCCGCCCACTTGCTGGGCCAGCAACTCCAGAATCGCGAGGGTGCGCTCCATCACGCCGTTCATAACGTCTCCATGTTTCGATTTTTCCGCATTGTGGCATGTGATTCCAGTCTGGAATAGTGTTCCATTAACATCACTAAGATCGGCATTGCCAGCCCGGGACACGCCCGGGCGGCCCCCGCCCTCGCCGCGCGCTTCTGGCAGATGCCGATTTCCTCGGTGCCGCGCGACTGCGACGATGGGGCATGACGACAGATCAAATAGTCAGGAGACAGGCATGACACACGTAGCGACCTCTGCGTCGGACGCGTCGATGCAGACACGGGCGGTCACGGCCGCGACCATCGGCACCGCGCTCGAATGGTTCGACTTCACTTTGTATGGCGCGCTGGCGGCGACCTTGCTGCCGAAGTTGTTCTTCCCCGCGATGGAGCCGACGTCGGCCCTGCTCGCCTCGCTCGCGACGTTTGGCGTTGGGCTGGCAGCGCGGCCGCTGGGCGCTGTCATTTGCGGTTCGCTCGGCGATAAGTTCGGGCGACGCAATTTGATGCTCGCCACGGTATCGGTGATGGGCGTGGCGTCGGTGCTCATGGGCTTGTTGCCCACCTACGCGCAAATCGGCGTGTGGGCGCCGATTCTGCTGGTCGTGCTGCGCATCGTGCAGGGCTTTGCACTGGGCGGCGAATCGACCGGCGGACAACTCATGGCGATTGAACACGCTAGCCCGGACCGGCGCGGCAGGTATTCCGGCTTGCTGGGCATTTGCTCGCCGGTCAGCCAGATTCTCGCTAACGCGGCGCTGTTCGGGTTGTCTGCGTCGCTATCGGCGGAAGCGTTCGAGTCGTGGGGATGGCGCGTGCCGTTCGTGCTGAGCTTTCTGCTAGTGATTGTCGGTGTGTATATCCGGCTGAAAGTGCATGAAACACCAGCGTTTGCCGCGATGAAGCAGGCAAAGCAGGTCGTGAAGGTGAGCAACCCGCTGCGCGATGCGGTGCGTCTGCACTACAAGCCGCTCATTCGCTGGACGCTGTTCTTCTGCGGCCCTGCGGCGATCTTCTATCTCATCGTGGTGTTTTCGCTGAGCTACATCACCAAGACGCTCGGTGTGCCGAAACAGACGGCATTCATGTTGCTGATGGGCGCGAACATCTTCGCGATTTTCGGGGCGCTGCTCGGTGGCACGTTGAGCGATCGGATCGGGCGCAAGAAAGCACTGGCAATCGGTTCTTGCGCCACGTTGCTGATCTCGCTCGTGTACTTCTCTGTGCTCGATACGCGCAGCTTCGTGCCGATGCTGTTGATCATGGGGCTCTTTCTCGGCTTCACGCAGTACCAGAGCGGTATTCAACCGGTGGCGTTCGCGGAAGCGTTTCCGACCAATGTTCGCTACTCAGGCTCGGCGCTGGCCTACACCGGCGCCAATCTGTTGACCGGCGGCCCGATGCCGATGGTCTCGGTGTGGCTGCTCTCCATCAGCAACGGTTCGCCGTGGGCCGTCGTGGCGTTATGTGCGGTGCTCAATCTGATTTCGCTTGCCGCCATTTTGATTGGGCCGGAGACGCGTGGCATCGACATGAACCGGACCGACTCGACGCAAGTGCTTACCGGAGATGTTGTGGACGCGACGACGCTTGCTAATGCGAACCACGCCAGCAGCACGGCCAACGCCTCGCGCGTCACCTCCGCCGACAGTGCGCACGGCATGCGCAATAGCCATTAATGGCCATGGCCATTGAAGATTTGTCTTTCACAGGAACTGCATTCACCACCATGTCCGATCTCGTCTACATCCTTAACGGACCGAACCTCAATATGCTCGGCAAGCGCGAGCCGCATCTCTATGGGCGCACCACGCTCGCTGAGATCGAGGCGACTGCGCGATCGGTGGCTTCACAGTTGGAATTGCGTTGCGAGTTCCGGCAGACAAATAGCGAAGCCACGATGATCGACTGGTTGCAGGAAGCGTTTGAGGCCGGTGCGGGCGTCATCCTGAACCCGGCCGGCTTCTCGTTTCGGTCAATTCCTGTCCTCGACGCGGCAAAGCTGATCGAGCGTCCGCTGATCGAGGTGCATATCACTAACATCCACAAGCGCGACGAAATTTATCGGCATTCGCTGATTTCGAGCGTAGCGACGGGAGTGATCTGCGGACTCGGCGTGCAGTGCTACCCACTAGCACTGCACGCGATGGCTGGGATGCTCAGAGCAGCGCGTTAAGTTGATGTGTTAGCACGGCGTGGGCGATGTGCCGACGCCGTGCTGTCGCTGTGCCGAGATCGTATTAACGTGAGCGGGCGTGCCAGCGTCCCCAGGCGGCCGTGGCAATCAGCAGAATGGCTGCCGCCGCGATCACGGCGTTGAACCCTTGATCGAAGGCGGTATTCGCTAGACGCGTCAGCGACTCGGCGAGTGCTGCCGGTAGTTGCTCTGCGACGAGTTGGGCTTCATCCAGGCTATCGCGCACAACGCTCGGCAATGCGTCGGTTTGCGGCACTTGCATGCCGCGCGCGTAGACGAACGACAGCAAGCTGCCCATGAACGTCACGCCCAACGCGCCACCGAGTTCGTACGACACTTCCTCGACGGATGCCGCCATCCCGGCGCGCTCTGGCGGTGCGCTCTGCATGATGGTGCTCGATGCGGCGGTCATCGTTGCGCCGACACCGAAGCCGAGAATCGCCAGCGTGACGATCGATGGCATCAACCCCATATCGCGCACGAACAGATAGCCCGCCATGCCGACACCCGAAATCAGCAACGCGATCGGCAGCATGCGCGCGCCACCCAAGCGCGGCAGCAGGCGGCCAGCAATCGGTCCGGCGACGAACGCCGCGAGCGGCAACGGCACGATGGCCCAACCGGCTTCGAGCGGCGAGTAGCCGAGCACCAGTTGCAGGCGTTGGCTGAACACCAACTCCATGCCGATCAGCGATGCCGACGCGACCAACGCGGCCACTACCGCGCTCGCAAACGCCGGGTTACGGAACAGCTTGAAGTCGAGCAATGGATGAACGCTGCGTTGTTGTCGGCGCACAAAAGCGGCCAGAAACACCACGCCGATAACCAGTGCCACGCCGACTGTCGACCAGTCGGGCGACGGCTTGCCCGCCGTCTTAATCGCATAGGTCACACCGACCAAACCCACCATGAAGAGCAGCGAACCTAACCAGTCCCACGGCTGGGTCGACGTCGCGCCACCCTTCGGGATCAGCCAAAGCGCGAGCGGCAGCGCCAGCAATACGATCGGCACGTTGATCAGGAAAACCGAGCCCCACCAGAAGTGTTCGAGCAACGCGCCGCCCACGACCGGGCCGAACGCGGCACCGCCCGAGGCAACCGACGCCCAAATGCCGATGGCGAGCGCACGTTCGCCCGAATCGCTAAACGTAATGCGGATGAGGGACAGCGTGGCGGGCATCATCATCGCCGCGCCGACGCCAAGCAGCGCGCGGGCAGCGATCAACAGGTTGGCATCGGGCGAGAAGGCGGCCACCAGCGAGGCGATGCCAAACACGGCGAGTCCGGCGATGAAGAGACGTTTATGACCCAAGCGGTCGCCGAGCGTGCCCATGCCGAGCAACAGACCGGAGACGACAAGCGCATAGGCATTGACGATCCACAGCTTGGCGGAGGCCGTCGCTGCCAGATCGTGGGTCAACCGCGGCAGTGCCGTGTAGAGCACCGTCATGTCGATCACGATGAGCAGCAGCGCCACCGAAACGATCGCGAGTACCAACCAACGACGACGGTCGTTGGTTTGAGGTACCGGATGCGAAGAGGTATGCAGACTGGACATCGAAGAACTCCTTTTTGCGCCGATCCCGTTGTGTTTGCCTTGGTGAATCAGCGCTTTGTTATTACCAAGGGAAAACCCGGATCATCCATCATTAAATGAATTAGGAAAAGTTAGATTCCATCCGGAAAGTAGATGGGTATGCGGTGTATTGGGCGGATTATTGCGGTGAATGGTTTTTTGCATCGCATGGGTGAGGTGCCTTGGGATTTAGAAATGAGATTCGAACGGGCCGACTATCGCGGCCGTCAAGACTGGCGGCATGCCAGCCGGACGCATACAATCTGCGCCACATTCCCATCGGGCGAAAATCCCCCCATTCGTACACATGGCATCTCAACCGACTCGTATTCCCGATGCAGTATCGCTACCCGAATTAACGGTACGCGGCGTGATTCTCGGCGCACTGATCACCGTAGTGTTCACCGCCTCTAATGTTTATCTCGGCCTGAAAGTCGGCCTCACGTTTTCCTCATCTATTCCGGCGGCAGTTATCTCGATGGCGGTGCTGCGCGCACTGCGTGGCGGCAATATCCTCGAGAACAATATGGTGCAGACGCAGGCGTCTGCGGCTGGCACGCTGTCATCGATCATTTTTGTGTTGCCAGGCCTGCTGATGATCGGCCATTGGCAAGGTTTTCCATTTGGTTTGACGCTGGCGATTTGCGCGTCAGGCGGCATTCTCGGCGTGCTTTTCACCATTCCGTTGCGTCGCGCAATGGTGGTCGATAGCGATCTGCCTTATCCGGAAGGTGTGGCAGCGGCTGAAATTCTTCGTGTGGGTAGCGAGGGGGACGATGTTTCGGCTTCGACTAACTCGGCAAAGTCGACGGAGCGAGCGACTGATCGTCATGCTAATCAGCCGTCGAAGGCCGATGGCGGCAGTGGCGTACGTGAGATTGCTTTCGGTGGCGTCGTGTCTGCGTTGTTCGCGTTTGCCACGAACGGCTTGAAGATCTTCGGCGAAAGCATTACTGCGTGGGTGCCAGCGGGTACGGCGGTCTTTCGACTGACGAGTGGTTTTTCGCTGGCACTGATCGGCGCGGGCTACTTGATCGGAATCGTGTCCGGTCTCGCGATTCTGCTCGGCATTGTGTTGAGCTGGGGCATCGCGGTGCCGATTCTTACGTCGATCACGCCGAACACCGATGGGCAGGCGATGGCTGCCTTTGCCAACGGACTGTGGCAGCACAAGGTGCGATTCATCGGTGCGGGCACGATTGGCGTTGCCGCCGTGTGGACGCTGATTACGCTCTTCAAGCCCATGGTCGAAGGTGTCAAGACGTCGTTCACCGCGCTGGGACAGTCGCGGGCTCGCGGCACTGGCGCCAAGGTCGGCCGTACGGAACAAGACCTCTCGCCGCGCTGGGTGATCGGCCTGACGCTCGTTTGTGTGGCTGTGTGGGTGGTGACGTTCGGCGTATTCCTCTCTGATGCGCCGTTGTCGGCCGGTGGCATTGCGACGTTGGTCGCGTGCAGCGTGGTGTTTGCGGTCGTGTTCGGCTTCTTGGTTGCCGCGGCTTGCGGCTACATGGCGGGTCTGGTGGGGTCGTCGGCAAGTCCGATTTCCGGCATCGGGATCGTAGCTGTGGTGTTGGTGTCGCTGTTGATTCTGAGTGTGAGCCAAGCAAGCGGCCTGCTCGACACGACGGGCGGTGGCAAGTTGGCCATTGCGCTGGCGCTGTTCACGACGGCGGCCGTGATCGCGATCGCCACGATCTCGAACGACAACCTGCAAGATCTGAAGACGGGGTGGCTGGTCGGGGCGACACCGTGGCGTCAGCAGGTGGCGCTGTTGGTGGGCTGCGTTGTCGGTGCTGCGGTGATTCCGCCGGTGTTGAATCTGCTCTATAACGCGTATGGCTTCACCGATGCGCTGCCGCGCGCTGGGATGGATCCGTCGCAAGCGCTGTCGGCGCCGCAAGCCATTCTGATGACCGCGATCGCCAAGGGCATCTTCACGCATCAGTTAGATTGGTCGATGCTCGGCATTGGCGCGATTCTGGGACTGGTGCTAATTGGGATCGATGCCGCGCTGGCCAAACGCGGTGGTGTTGCACGCTTGCCGGTGATTGCGGTGGGTATCGGCGTGTATCTGCCGCCGACGATCGGCTCGGCACTGGTGATCGGTTCTGTGTTGGGTTGGATTTCGCATCGAGTCACGAAGGCGCGAGCGAAGGCTCACGGCAAGGACTTTGGTCCGTATGCGGAAGCGGCAGAACGCCGTGGCGTGTTGCTGGCATCGGGCCTGATCGTGGGTGAAAGCCTCGTCGGTGTCGCCATGGCGATGGTCGTGGGCTTTACCGGCTCGGATGCACCGTTGGCGATTGTCGGCAGCGGCTTTGCAGCGACCGCAGACTGGTTGGCATTCGTCGCATTCGCTGCGGTATGCGTTGTGCTAGTTCGCCGCGTGTTGGCAGCGGTTCCGCGGTAATTCAAGGTAGTTAGTAAAGCTCGGTCGGGTGGTGGTGACGTCCACACCTGACCAGTGCGGCATTTAACTGATGCCTACGTAGAACTAGTGTTTGGCAGCAGTTGTTGTAACGTTCAGCTCCATCCTTCGGCGCGTCTGCGTCGTATCCTCGTCATTTCCCCCGTCGTATTCTCGTTTTACTCCCGTCGTATCGCCGTAACACCTCCTGTTAGCACCATGCTTTGCAAGACATCTCGAGATGAGTTCGTCTGCGCGTAGCTCAATGCGACTGTTTTCTCCGACGAATAGCGCTTTGCCCCGTGTACGGAACGACCCCGATGAGGCTTTCCATTAGTGCTGCTTGCGTCGATTTTGCACGTGCCCGATCAAATGTCTAGATCGAGTAGTGGCTATACAGGGGAAGATAATGAAGGGGGATGCGGTCTGCGCCGGGTTCGCCTAACAAGCGATATCAGATGAGGAATGCCGGGCAAGCAATGCGGGCGAAATCACGGCTTACGCACATCCAATGCGAAGCCAATTCCGCTTGTGCAAAGCAAAAACCCCTTGCTACTTTGGTAGCAAGGGGTCTTTAGGGGAGCCTGACGAT
>NZ_CABPSK010000004.1 GCF_902459645.1 Pandoraea pneumonica | reverse complement strand
CCCGTGTGAAAGTAGGTAATCGTCAGGCTCCCCTAAAGACCCCTTGCTACCAAAGTAGCAAGGGGTTTTTGCTTTGCGCGTACAGAACAATCAAACCTCGCTTCCGGTAATTATTTGGAAGATGCGAGAGCTGACACATTCGGTGTCTATCGTGTCGGTTGTTTTATAGACCGATATGAGCAGTGCTCAGGCGTAGTTGCCTACGCAAGACTGCTCGAAAGACCCGATGATCCAACTCTCAGACTCCGGGATGAAGCTCCCGCCCGTTATCGTCATTTCGTTGACCGATAGCCATGCGCGTCGGGCTCACATTACCGAGCAACTTAAACGCGCCGACATCCCATTTCGATTTTTCGGCGCCGAACGTCCTCGCGAGTATCCGGCTTCGTATGACGCACAAACGCGTCTTCGGACCTATGGCAACCATCTGACGCTCGGTGAAGTTGGCTGTTACGACAGCCATTACCGCATATGGCAAGATCTCGCGCGCTCGAATGAGGATATCTGGTGTGTGTTGGAAGACGATGTCCGGCTCTCTCCCGGCTTTGCGGTACGTCTGAGCCATGCCGTCAACACGCCAACGCCTTGGGGTGTCATGCGGTTGAACGAGGGCGGTGATGCCGGCCGCTGGCCCGTGGGGCGACTCCCCGACGGTGCCATCTTGCACGATCATCGCAAACAGCCGGGTGGGACACAGGCCTATCTGATTCGGCGAGATGCGGCCCTCACGCTCCTAGCTTATGGCAAGCGTATGGTGCACCCGGTCGACGATATGTTGAACAGGAACTGGGAGCACGGCATTCGGATGATCTCCACTTCGCCCGCCGTCATTTCCCACTGCGAGGCGATCGTCGACACCACCATTACCGGCCGGCAGAAAGCGCAACGCTCGCTCCCCGAAAAGCTGCGTCGCGAATATCACATGGGAAGAGACAGTCTGAATCGCCACATGGACGGTTGGCGCCGACGGTTGTTCGACGCTTATCGATGGGATTGAGGGACATCGAGCAAAACAAAAGCGCGCTGCCTCAGAGAGGACAGCGCGCTTTTCGTTGGGGACGAACAAGGGGCTAGCGGCCCCCGCACCTCACGCCGCAGCCTCTCCCTCCGGAAACACCGGTTCACCGAGATTCAGCATCAGGCGGTTGGCCCACGCGAAAATGGCGATCGAGTGAATCAGGTCGAGGATCTCAGCATCGGTCAGTCCAACATCGCGCAATGCCTGCAACTGCGCCGGACGCACATCGCCAGGCGTTTCCGTCAGCGCGATCGAGAACTGCGCGATCGCCTTCTCGCGCTCGGTGGTACCCGCAGTGCGCGGCTCGTCGAACACTTCACGGATCACGTCATTGCGTTTCGCCAATTGCTCGAAGCGCTGCGCATGTACCGACGCGCAATACACGCACCCGTTGATGCGCGACACCACCGTCGTCGACAACTCACGCTCGGCGCGCGGCATGCCGCCCGGGGCGTACATGATCGCGTTGAACGCTGCCGAGCGCTGGCGCAGCACTTCCGGTTGATGCACCAGAAAGAGGTAATAATCCGACGTCTTCGCCTTCGGGTGACTTTCCTCGAGCACCGCAATTTGTTCTGGCGTGGCCTGATCGAGCGATACCACGTCGAGCCACGCGTCCCAGTCGAGCGACTCGTTGGTAAAACCATGCGAACGGATGATCTCGCTCATGCTGTCGTCTCCCGGGGAGCCAGTTGTTTGAGGGCTTGCAGGCCTGCGACCAGACGCGTCTGATACGACAGGAACGCAATGAGTTGCGCGAGCGCCACCACGGCGGGCGTAGTCAGCCCCGCTGCCGGCAACTGGTGCAACGCGGCTTTGTCGCCAGCCACCGGGTTTTCGATCAGCGTGCGCGTGAAAATCAACATCGCGCGCAAACGCCCGTCCGCCAAATCTTCCGGCTTACCGGTCTCGGCCGCAGCGAGTTGCGCGGCATCCACCGAATGCTTGCCCAGTTCTGCGCGATAGTGCGCGGCGAGTGACGGCGAGGGCGTCAGACGGCTCGCATACAGCGCGACCAGCAGACGCTCCACCAGCGAAATGCCTTCCAGCGCGGGGTCGAACAACCCCTCGTAGCTGCCCTGCGTTGCCACGGCGACTTTGTCGCGCGCATGCCGCAGCGTGTGCGTTGCCGACCCGGCTTCGAGCCCGGCCACGCGGTCGACGAGATCGTTAGCGATGTCGTATTGAGTGTTGGCGGTCATGATTGTCCTTGTGATTGGGCGCGCTCGGCCACCGCTTGTGCGAGGAAGGCCTGAACGCCGCTCCACGAGCGTTCGTCGGCGAATGCATTGGCATCCGGCTCACCACCGCCGGTGCTGATCTTGCCCGAGACGGGATGCGCGTAGACGAGTTGGGTCGTCGGCACATACGGAAACACGATGGCGTGTCCGGCGCGTGCGAAGTCGAGATGCTCGACCGAATACGGATGGTCATGCGCGGCCAGCCGTTCGGTCACCATGCGCGAATAACGGCTCGACGGCCACGAACCGTCGTCTTCGGCAGACAACAGCATTACCGGCCCGCGAATCTTCTCGACGGGAATCGCAGCGCGTGCCACGGCGTCCGCATCATCGAGTGCCGTGAGCATCGCTTTGGTGTGACGATGCGGCGGTGGCCCTTCGTCGAACGGCGCCCACGACGCCGTGCGATTGTTTTCCCAGATATGCGGCAGCGGCTTGCCATCCAGCAACCACGTCGGGCCTTCGCGACCCAATGCCGGATCGCACGCGTTTTGCGCACTGTGAATCAACGCGCTCGGCACGTAGCCGATGACAGCCGACACCGCCTCCGGGAACGTCGCACCGAGCAGCAGGACAAGTTCACCGCCGCGCGACTGGCCCGACAACGCCACGAAGTCATGCGCAGGCTTCACCGTGCGGCGCAGCCATGCCATGCCCTTGGCGAAGTATTCCAGCGGCGTGTTGGAGATGTAATCCGACAAGCCCGGCGTCTTGAAATAGCCCAGCGCGAAGGCGGCGTAGCCGTGCGAGGCATACAGCGCCGCGCGTGGTTCGTTAATACCGCCGCCCGAGCCGTTGAGGATCATGACCGCGGGAAACGGACCCTCGCCCGGCGGCAGGTAAAGCGTGCCGGCGAGCCCGTCTTCACGCACTTCGCGACGGGTGACGCCTTCGGCGGCCAGACGCTGCGTGAAAGAGACGGAAGCGGAGACGGAAGCAGACACCGAAGCAGACACCGAAGCCGAGGCTGTGCCGACATCGGCGGCGATTGCGCTCGATGCCGAAACTCGGTGCGCAGGGTCGGTTGCATCGGCCACCGCCTCCGCCTGCGCCACAACCGTAGTCACCAATGGTGCGGTCACCGGCACCGGGAACACGTCGCGGCTTTTACCGTCTTCAGGCACTTGCGACCAGATGAGGCCCATGGCCGACACGCCTTGATAGCTACCGGCGACGGGCGCATCGCGCGCCACGTCGACGCAGCCCTCGGCATCGGCCACGAACGTGGCTTCCGCGTGCCAGACCACGCCGCCCGCACGCGCCGTGTGTGCGCTCAGCGTGACCCGCGCCCCGGGCGCCGCGCCGCGCACCACTAGGTGGCGCGGCACGTCGATCAGGGCATCGGCCGGGGTGGCCGTGAGAATGAGCGATGACGTCATAAGGCAATAAGTCTCGTGGCGTCCGCTTACTTTGCGGCCTTGGTCACTTGCATCGCCACCGTACGATCGCTCGTGAACGGCGTGACCTTCAGACCCTTACGCGCGGCCCAGATGTTCTGGTAGTGATACAGCGGAATCACGCCGACGTCGTCCGACACCACCTTCACCGACTGGCGCAGAATCGCTTCGCGCTTGGCTTCGTCGAATTCGGCGGTCGAGGCGTCGAGCGCCTTGTCCACAGCCGGGTTGCTGTAATGACCCCAGTTCGATGCGCCCAGACCCTTCTTGGCATCCACGGTCGCCAGCACGTTCACGAGCGCGTAGCTCGCTTCACCCGTGCCGTTACCCCAAGCGAGCATCGTCATGGCGTAGTCGTTCTTGTTCGCACGGCCCGAGTACACGGCCCAAGGCACCACTTCCACCTGCGTCTTCACACCGATGCGCGTCCAGAACTGCGCCACGGCTTGCGCCGTTTCCGGACCTTGCGGATAGCGATCGTTCGGCACGTGCATCGTGAGCTTGAAGCCTTGCGGGAAGCCTGCGTCGGCGAGCAGTTTCTTCGCTTGTGCGGCGTCGAACGGAATGTTCTTCACGTCAGGGTTGTAGCCGAACGTATCTTTCGGCATCCACTGATTGGCCTCGCTGGCCGTGCCTTGCATGATGCGCGACACAATCGCATCGCGGTTGATGGCGAGCGACAGCGCACGGCGCACGCGCACGTCGAGCAGCGGGTTCTTGGCGAGCGGCTTGCCGTTGTTGTCGGTGATGAAATCGTTCGGACCGTCGCGGAACGTCGGTTGCAACAGCATCACGCGCAGACCCGGGTACGGATACACGGTCACGTTCGGCGACTTCTTCAGGCGCGGAATGTCCGATGCCGAGACCTTGTCGATCACGTCGACGTCGCCAGCGAGCAACGCCGCGGTACGTGCCGCACCGTTATTGATATAGCGATAGTCGACCTTCTCCCACTCCGACTTACCGGCCCAGTAGCTGTCGTTGCGCACCATCTCCACGCGGTCGCCCGGCGTGTACGACACGTACTTGAACGGCCCCGTGCCGACCATGGCGCGCCCGGCGTTGTAGTCGTCGGTGTTCGACTTCTCGCCGACGTGCTTGCTCACGATATGCACCGACGCGAGGTTCAGCGGCAGGTCCGGATTCGGAATCTTGGTCTTCACGACGAGCGTGAGCGGATCAGGCGCGCTCATCGTCTCGATGGTGCGCAGATAGCCCGCGAACGTGGCCACGCTACCCGGCACGTTACGTGCGCGCGTGTACGAATAGATCACGTCGGCGGCCGTGAACGGCTGACCGTCGTGCCACTTCACGTTCGGGCGCAGCTTGAATTCCCACGTCTTGGCGTCGAGCGCCTTCCACGACACGGCGAGGCCCGGTTGCAGCTTGTTCCATTTGTTCTCGACGAGCAGATCCCAGAAGTGCAGATCGACCGAGCGGTCGCCCGCATGGTTGTTCAATTGCGGATCGAGCGAGGAAAGCGGATCGGCAAACGCGATACGCAGGGTCGAGCTTTGGGCGTTTTGTGCGGAGGCCGCAGCGCTCGTGACGAGCAACGCAGCGGCTAACGAGGACAACAAGAAGCGTTTCATTATCGGCAATCCTGGTCGTTGATGAATGAAAGAAGGTCTGACGTGACGCCAACCGGAGTCAGCTCACGCCGTGAAATAACTCAAGCGTCGTTCAGGTGACATGCGCTCACGTGATTGATCGCCACGCCGCGCAGCGTTGGCACTTCCGTGCGGCAACGCGGCATCGCATGCGGACAGCGCGGATGGAAGTGACAGCCGCTCGGCGGCGCAATCGGGCTCGGAATTTCGCCGCGAATGGCGGAGAACGTCTTATGACGCACGTCGATGCGCGGAATTTCGGCGAGCAGCGCCTGCGTGTACGGATGGTTCGGGCGGCGGAACACTTCTTCGACCGGCGCGCTCTCGACCACACGGCCGAGATACATGATGACCACGCGATCCGACAAGTGCTCGACCACGCCAAGATCGTGGCTGATGAACACGTACGTGAGCTTGAGCTGCTCGCGCAGATCCATGAACAGATTGAGAATCTGCGCCTGAATCGACACGTCGAGCGCAGCCACCGCCTCGTCGCACACGAGCAGATCGGGTTGCACGGCCAACGCGCGCGCGATACCGATACGCTGACGCTGCCCGCCACTGAACTGGTGCGGATAGCGATGACGCAGCGCCGGGTCGAGCCCTGCGCGTTGCAACTGCGCGCTCACGTAGTCGTCGAACCCGGCGCGATCGGTCAGCCCGTGCACCAGTGCGCCTTCACCGACGATGCGATCGATGCGCAGACGCGGGTTCAGACTCGCGTACGGGTCCTGAAAGATCATCTGAATCTTCAGCCGCGCGTCGCGTTTCTCTTCGTCGCTCAGCGCATTGGCGGGGCGGCCATGAATCTGGACTTCGCCCGACGACGGTTTGAGCAGGCCTGCGAGCATGCGCCCGAGCGTGGACTTGCCACAGCCCGACTCGCCCACGAGACCGACGACTTCGCCCGGCTTGACGACCAGATCGACGTTATCGACCGCGCGCACGACAGCGGGCGGATGCGAGAGGCCCACGCGTTCGAGCAGACGCCCGGCAGCGCCCACGTGCCGCTCACCAAAGCGCTTGCTCACGCCACGCAGCGCCACGATCGGGGCGGGCAACGTCGCCGGTGCCGCAGCCGCACGTGTGCCGCCAGCGCCGTGATGAGCCTGCGGGCTGTTGGGTTGTGCGGTGGTCATACCATCTCCTTTTGCAGCGCCGCGCCCGGATGGAAGCAGCGCACCAGACGGCCCGGCGACGTCTGCGTCATTTCAGGACGCACATTGCACGCCGCCGTCGCATACGCGCAGCGCGATGAAAACGCGCAACCGGCAGGCATCGTGAGCAGATTCGGCGCCATGCCAGGAATCTGACGCAGACGCTGCCCGCGCTTATTCAAACTAGGCAGGCTGCCGATCAGCCCGGCGGTATAGGGGTGTTGTGGTGCGTCGAGCACTGCATCGACGGCACCTTGTTCGACGATGCGGCCCGCGTACATCACGGCCACGGTGTCGGCCAAACCGGCCACCACCGACAAGTCGTGCGTAATCCAGATCAGCGCCGTGCCGTGTTGGCGCGCGAGCTTCTGCACTTCCGAGAGAATCTGCGCCTGAATGGTGACGTCGAGTGCCGTGGTCGGCTCGTCGGCAATGATCAGATCGGGCCGATGCAGCATGGCGATCGCAATGGCCACGCGCTGACGCATACCGCCCGAGAGTTGATGCGGATAGGCGCGCAGACGCTCGTCGGGGCTGGGAATGCCCATCATGCCGAGCGTGTCGCGGGCGAGTTCGCGTGCCTGCGCTTTCGACACGTTCTGATGCGCCCGCACGGCTTCGATCATTTGCACATCGATGCGTAGCACCGGGTTGAGCGTCATCATCGGGTCCTGAAAGATCATCGCGATGCGATTGCCTTGCAGGTGGCGCAACTCGGCCGGTTTCAGACGCGTGAGGTCACGCCCCTGAAACAGCACTTCGCCGCCGACGATGCGGCCCGGTTCATCGACCAGCCCCATGATGGAAAAGCCGGTGACCGACTTGCCCGAGCCAGACTCGCCCACGAGCCCCATGATGTGACCCGCCGGCAGCGAGAACGACACGTCGTCAACTGCGGGCAGCGTGCCAGCACGCGTGAAGAACTGCGTACGCAGGTTGCGAACTTCCAGCGTGAGTGGCGTGGCGGGAGTAGAAGACGGCGCGCCGCTCATTTCTGCAACCTCGGATTGAACACATCGCGCAGGCGATCGCCTACGAGATTGATGGCGACGACCGTGACGAGCAGGGCGAGGCCGGGATACACGCTGATCCAGTATTCACCGGAGAGCATGGTCTGATAGCCGTTGGCGATGAGCAGGCCGAGCGACGGCTCGGTGATCGGCACGCCAAGACCGAGAAACGACAACGTAGCTTCGAGCGTGATGGCACGCGCGACTTGCAGCGAGCCCACGACGATGAGCGGCGGCAGGCAGTTCGGCAGAATGTGGCCGAGCACGATGCGCCAGTTCGGAATCGCTTGGCAGCGCGCCGCTTCCACATACTCGCGTCGCGATTCGACGAGCGCCTGACCTCGCGCGGTGCGTGCGAAGTAAGCCCACTCCAGCACCACGAGCGTGAGCACCACGTTGCCGATGCCTTTGCCCACGTAAGCCAAGATCATCAGCGCGACGAGAATCGACGGGAACGACAGCAGCAAGTCGACCAGACGCATGATGAGCGCATCGACACGACCGCCCGAGTAGGCGGCGACCAGCCCGAGAATCGTGCCGAGAATGCCCGCGATGAGCGCAGAGCCCACGCCGACGCCCAGACTGATACGCAGACCGTAGATGATGCCCGAGAGCAAATCGCGGCCCTGACCGTCGGTGCCGAGCCAGTACGTGAACGTGGCAGCGCCGTTGGCGGTGCCCGGCGGCAGACGCGCGTCCATGACGTCGAGTTGCATCAGGTCGTACGGATTTTGCGGCGTGATCCAAGGGGCTGCGAGGGCAGCGACGATGAGCACGATAAACACGACCAGGCCAAGCACTGCACTCTTCGAGCGAAGGAACTCGTGCAAGCCTTGCTGCCAAGGCGATTCGCGGCGCACCGGCACCGGCTCGGCAACCACTGGCGCGGGCGGTGCGCCGTTAGGGGAAAGATTGAGCGACATCAGGCAGCGGCCTCCACGCGCACACGCGGATCGAGCCACTTATAGAGCACGTCCACGATCAGATTGAGCGACACGAACAGGCACACCACAACGATGAGATACGCCACGATCACCGGACGATCCAGTGAGTTGATGCTGTCGAGAATGAGCTTGCCTGCCCCGGGCCACGAGAACACGGTCTCGGTGACCACCGCGAACGCAATGGTCGAGCCGAACTCGATGCCGAGCACGGTCACCAGCGGGATCAACGTGTTGCGCAACACGTGCACAACGACGATGCGCAGCGGCGAGAGCCCCTTGGCACGCGCGAACTTCACGAAGTCTTGCGGCAACACTTCGGCCACACCGGCTCGCGTAAGACGCAACACGAGCGAGATCTTGAAGAGCGCCAAATTGAGCGCGGGCAGAATCAGGTGACGCAAGCCGTCCACCGTCAGGAACGACCACTCGACGCCGAACACACTGACCGTCGCGCCGCGCCCGCTGGCGGGCAACAAGCCAAGATGCACGGAGAAGAACATGATCAGCATCAGGCCGACCCAGAACGTGGGCAGCGAGAAGCCGACGATGCTGCCCGTCATGAGTACCTTCGAGATCGGGTTGCGCGGATAGAGCCCCGCGAACAAGCCGAGCGGAATGCCGATGAACACCGCCAGAATCAGCGCGGAGACCGCCAGTTCGAGCGTGGCCGGCAGGCGTTGCAGAATCAACTGAATCGCGGGCACGTTATAGACGAAGCTGTTGCCCAGTTCACCATGCAAGGCACCGCCGAGAAACGACAGGTACTGACGCCACAACGGCTGGTCGAGGCCGAGCTGCGCGATGATGCGCGCGCGGTCGACCTGATCGACGTCCTGACCGATCAGGATATCGACGGGGTTACCGATGGCATGCAGGCCGATGAACACGATGAGTGTCATCAGCCACACGACGAACACCGCTTGGAGCACGCGGCGCAGAATCCAGGCACTCATGCGATGCGCTCCTCGCGAGCCGCGCTGTCGCCGTTACGGTTGTTGTCACTATTCAGTGCAGGCGGCGGCGGTGCCGGTGTCCATTCGTCGCCGTAGACTTCCGGCTCGGCGTACGCCTCCATATTGGCGTAGTGATGTTCGACGTCTTCGCGATAGAACGTGCCTGCCAGCCCTTGCGCGAGACGCTTCGCCCCTTCGCTCACGGCGGGGATATCGCCCGAGAGCGCGCCGTGCGTCAGCGTGGCGGGCGCGCAGAAGCAATGAATGCGATCCAGACCCGGGCACGAGCCGGGCGTCTTTTCGAGAAATTCAAACGTCGGTCCGAGATCGGGCGAGTCGGACAGTTCGACATCTTCGTCGCCCGCTGCGGGCGAGTAACGATCGCTCCACTTGCGAACGTACTGCGCGAACGGTGCGAACTCCGGACGGCTCGCAATATCGATGCGAAAGCCCGTGGCGAACACGAGGAAGTCGAGCACGAACGTGCCTTTGGCCGTGCGCACGTGCAATTCGTCGCCGACCGGCGTGACGTCGAGAATCGGTGCTCCCAGATTGAAGCGGGCATTGGCGTGACGCGACACACGCAGCGTGCTGCCACGCGGCGGCGGCACTTGCTGTGCGTTCACGTAGTGGCGAATGCGCCATTTCCATTCGTCGGGCAAGTTGACGTGCCCGTGGGTCAGCCCCGGGTTGCCTGCGCCCTTGCCCTTGTTGATACGCGGAATGTCGGCGCGGCGAATGAGCAGATCGACGCTGGCGGCCCCCGCTTCAAGTGCAGTGGCGGCGCTGTCCATCGCCGATGCCCCGGCACCGATCACGCCCACGCGCTTGCCGCGCAACGTCGCGTAATCCATCTCGTCGGACGAGTGCGCCCAGAAGCGTCGCGGGAGTTCACGCGCGAAGGCGGGCACCGTGGCACCGCCCAGACCGTCGCGCCCCGTGGCCAACACCACGTGGCGGGCATAGACCGTGGTGTCGCCTGCGGGCGACGTGACGGACAGCGCGACCAGCCCGTCGGCACGCGGCGTGATGGCGGTGATGCGATGGTCGTTACGCACGTCGATCGCGAGCACGTCGCGATACCAGCGCAGGTAGTCCATCCATTGCAGACGCGGAATCTTGTCGAGCGCTTCCCATGCGTCGAGACCGAACTGGGCTTCGAACCACGCGCGGAAGGTCAGCGCGGGCAGGCCGAGGGCGGGGCCGGTCAGTTGCTTGGGGGAGCGCAGCGTTTCCATGCGTGCGGTGGTGGCCCACGGGCCTTCGAAGCCGCGCGGCGACTGATCGAAGATCACGGCCCCCACACCCAGATGGGTGAGCGAGGTGGCCGCGGCCAGACCGGCCATGCCGCCGCCGATGATGGCGACGTCGAGCACGGGTTGACCATCTTGCGTGCGCGCGGGCACCCAGCGCTTGGCGGGGAGTTCGAGCCAGGCGAGGTCCTGACGCAGGCGCGTTTCGAGCGCGGGCAGGCCGATGGCGGATGTCGGGGACTGAGTCATGACGACAGGGATTCCTTGGGGGCGGGCAGATCGCCGTACAGCGACTGCAAAACTTGGGCGTGTTCGGTGGCGGCACGCTGCGCGAAATCGGGCAGCAGCGTGCGGGCGGCGTCGGCCAGCGCGTCGACAAACGCGAGCGCGGCCGGTGACGGTGCGCGGGCGTCGCGCGTGATGACGCCGAAGAAGAACGGGATGTCGGCGTCGATCGGGCGCACGGCCACATCGGCCAGCGGCAATCCGTAGGCGGTGACGGGCTCGAGCACGGCAACGCCAAGACCGGCGCGCACCGCCGTCATCGCGTTGATCGACGCATTGGTTTCAATCAGGCCAACCGGCGCGACGCCCGCCTGACTGAACGCCTGATCGAGGCGGCGGCGCAGCCGGTAAGGGTTCTGCATGGTGATGATGCGGCGGCCCACGCATTCGGCCAGCGGCAAGCGGTCGTAGGCGGCCAGTGGATCGTCGCTGCGCACGGCGGCGACGCAGGCCGACTCGCCGATCCAGTGCACGACGATGCCGCGATGTTCGAGCGGCAGACTGGTCACCCCGATGTCGGCCGCGCCGGTGAGCACGGCATGCACGACTTGCTCGGGCGAGGTGCTGCGCATCTGAATCTGAATGCTGTCGCGGGCGAGCCCCGGCAAGGCGAGAGCGGCTGGCACGAGACCGGCGGCCAGTGCCGAGGTGGCGGCGATATGCAGCGGACGGGTCTGGCCACGGGCAATTTCGTCGGCGCGGGCGCGGATCTGCTGCAACCCGGCGAGCACGTGCTCAACGTCTTCGAAGAGCAGAAAACCTTGTTCTGTCGGCGTGACGCGCGGCCCACTGCGGGTGAACAGCGCGTAGCCGATTTCGGCTTCGAGCTCCTGAATCATCCGGGTGATCGCGGGCTGCGAGCGTCCGAGCAGGCGCCCGGCCGCAGTAATACTGCCGGTCGACATGACCGCCGCGAAGGCTTCGAGTTGGCGTAATTCCATCGTGCTCGGTGGGGTGGAACGGCAAATGGCGGGGCGCTACCGGGCAAAGTCCAGTGCACGCCGTCCGGTCATCGACGTTGCCGAGGCCGCAGAAGTGGCAATTCTTGTTGTATTCGAATCGCGTATTCTTCGGCCACAAGCATGCGTCTTGCAAATACTTAATATTTATATGCTCATGCCGTACGGTGCAAAGGAGGGTTTTGCCTAGGTGACGGCGGCGTGGAAATAAAAGGATGGGGCGGTGTGCGCCGCTGTGAGGGGCTGCTGCGAGGCGCTTCTGAGCCGAGCGTGAGCAACGGGGACGCCCGGCCAGTGGGTGACCGGGGTGTTGTGACGAGGCGGTGAGGGGGCTGCGAGGGGTTGGGGCGAAGGGGATTTATTCGCGGTTTATTTTGTGTCGAACGGCAAACGATATTGCGCCGGGTCTTCCGGGCGAGGCGAGCGACGACGCAACAACGCCACACGCGGCGGCTTCGGTGCGGTTTCCTGCGGCGGCTCGACATGACTCAGCCGGAACGCCGGGCGCGTGAGGTGAACGATCACTAACGGAGCCGTTGTGCGTCGGGATACCGGCGAGGCGGTATCGCCAGCGCTGGCCTCGGTTTGTGTCGACGGCGCATCGGTGCCGACGGCTTGGGACGAGGCCGCCAAGCGTCGTCCGAGCAACCGGTAAATATCGGGATCGAAGCCCGTGACCGGCGGCATGCCATTGAGCAGGTCGTCGAGTGCCTCACGCGAACGTGCGCTGCCGAGGTACTGCCAACGGTCGATCAGGTGATATTCGACTTCGGGGGCTGGGGCCTCGTCGCTTGCCGCCGCCCGCGTGGTGCTATTGGTGCTATGGGCTGGCGCGGCATGCTCTTCAATCGCAATCGGCCCGTCGTAAGGCCACGTCTGCAATTGCAATGTGGCCAACGCTTCACGCAGGCGCGCGGTGTGCGGGGCGAGCGGCGCTTCGCCAATGCACACGCCGTCGCAGCGCTTGACCTGATAGCCGAAGCACGGGCGTCCCGCCTCGCGTTTCTCCAACCCGAGTTGCGCACAGCAAAGCCGATGTTCGTCGGCGAGCGTGCGCAGTGCCATCTCCGCCCGGTTTCGCGACGAGAACGTGCCGTAGAGCGCGCCCGCGCTGGCGAAGTCGACCGTACGGGCGTTCACCAACTGCGGCGTATCGCTTTGCGCGTCGATTTGCCAGCTATAGAGGCTTGCGGCGCGGCGCAGCATCCGGTTATGAATCGGCTGCAACTGCTTCACGAGTTGCGATTCGAGCAACAAGGCACCGAGTTCGCCTGCCGTGCGCCGCGCTTCCACGCGCCGAATTTCCTGCGAGATCCGCAGGTCTTTGGCGACCTGATGATCGCTGGAGAAGTGCGAGCGCACCCGCGCACGAATATCGACGCTCTTGCCGACGTAGAGCAGCGTGTCGCCTTCGCCGTAAAACAGATAGACGCCGGGCGCGGCAGGCAGCGCGTCGATCGCCTCGTCCGGCAACTGCGGCGGCTGGCTAGCGCGCTTGGTGACCCGCTGCACGGCTTGCTCGATCAACTCGGGCTGGTAGATGGCGTGGATTTTTTGCCAGAACTGCCAGAGCAAATCGGCGTCGGCCAGCGCGCGGTGACGGCCAAGCGGTTCGAGACCGAAGCGGGCGATCAGCGCGTCGAGCCCGTGACGGGCCGCCGCCGGGAATAAGAGCCGCGAGAGTCTGACCGTGCACAGCACATCCGCCTGAAACGAAATGCCTGCTCGGCGGAATTCATTCTTCAGAAAGCCATAGTCGAAGCGGGCGTTATGCGCCACGAACAACTTGCCTTGCAGGCGCTCCGCGAGTCCCTGCGCCAAGGTCTCGAACGACGGCTGTCCCCGCACCATCTCATTGGTGATGCCGGTCAGTTGCTGAATAAAGGGGGGAATCGATTCGGCTGGGTCGAGCAACGTGCTCCATTGTTCGATGCCGTGCGGCCCGACTTCGACCACGCCGATTTCCGTGATGCGATCGGCCAGCGCATTGCCGCCAGTGGTCTCCAGATCCACGAAGACCATAGGGGCGGGCAGCGAGCGGGCGAGGGCGTCCGGATCGATGGGCGTTGCGTCTGCCACGCTTTCGTCGTGATCGTCTTGATTCAGGCCGAGCATGCCGATCCACCGGCGTGGGGAGAAGCCGCGCGCGGCGACGCGTTGCTGGATTGGTTGGCGTAGCCCGTCACGTCGTCCGCAGCGGTGTCGTCGCCGGTCTCATCAGCGGTGAACACGGACACGATGGCGCGGAACACGGCCGGTGCCGTGGCGTCGGGCCAGTTCAGATCGACGCTCGCATCGAGCGAGGGCAATTCGCCTTCGCGTCGCAAGACTTCGTCGCCCGGCAAACGCAGCACGTGGGCGAGTACCCACGCTTCGTGCCGTGCATGCAGGCCGATATCCGCCTCGGCTTCGTCGGCGATGGCCACGAGCGTGCGCCAGTCGAGCCGCGCGCTGGCGCCCGATTCCTGTTGGGCGTGCTGCGCGTAGCGTGCGGCGATCTCGCGCACGATGCCCGCAAGATCCCGCTCGGCGGCGCTCAGCGCCAATTGATCCCAGTCGATTGTTTCCATGAAAAGGTTCCTCGATTGGGTGACATAATACTGTATAAAAGCACAGTGCGCGAGTGACGTGAACGCGACATCGACCGCATGCACGGGCGCTCGTGTAATACTCTGCGCCAACCCTTTCCACACCCTCATTTGCGCAGGAGTTTGGCCACGATGTTGACCCTGTACACCTTCGGTCCGGCGTTCGGACTGCCCGATGCCAGCCCGTTCGTCATCAAAGCCCATATGCTGCTCAAGCTCGCCGGGCTGGCCTATCAAACGGACCGTGGCGGTTTTCGGCGTGCCCCCAAGGGCAAGTTGCCGTTCATCGACGACGACGGGCAGATCGTGCCGGACTCCACGCTGATTCGCCTGCATATCGAGCGTAAGTACGGGTTCGACTTCGACGCCGGTCTCACGCCGGAACAGCGCGGCGCGGCGTGGATGTTCGAGAAGGCGCTGGAAGATCACTTCTATTGGCACGTGGTGCAGGCGCGCTGGTGCGACGACGAGAATTTCGCCAAAGGGCCGGCGTCGTTCTTCAAGTCGATTCCGTGGCCGGTGCGCCCGGCGGCGCAAGCGTTTATCCGCCGCAAGGTCCGCGGCACCCTGCAAGGTCAGGGCACGGCGCGCTATTCGCCGCAAGAGCAACAGCAGTTGCTCGCCCGCGGCGCGCAGGCGGCTGCCCAGTTGCTTGGCGACAAACCGTACTTTTTCGGAAACTCGCCAAGCGGCGCGGATGCCACCGCATTTGCCTTCATGGCGAGCGCTCTGGCGCCGCAGTTCAAGCACCCGCTGCGCGATGAAATCGAGCAGCACCCGAACCTCATCGACTATGTGGCGCGCATGCAGCGGGAGTTTTTCCCGGAGGCGGCCGCCTGACGTTGGCCGCGCGAAGTCCGGTTGTTTGAGCGCAGCGTGCTTGGGGGCAGCTCGCTTTCAGCCAGCGTTCACCCAGCCTCGGACGCCGTCTCGTCGCTCGACAGCACATCCGAGAGCACGAGATTGCGTCCGGAAATCTTCGCGGCATATAGGGCCCGGTCGGCACGCATGCACAACGCCTCGAGACTCTCGTGCTCGTGCCATGTGGCCACCCCGCCGCTTAGCGTGTAGTGGCAGACGCCGAACGGCCCCGCCACGAGATGCCGACTGGCCTGCGCGCGTAGGCGCTCGGCAATGCGAATCGCGCCGGGTGTATCGGTGCCAGGCAGTAACACCGCAAACTCTTCACCACCGAGCCGTCCGAAGATATCGCCCTCGCGCAATCCGTCGCGTACCAGCCTGACGAATTCGCGCAGCACTGTGTCGCCACCCGCGTGGCCGTGCGTGTCGTTGATCTGCTTGAAGTGATCGAGATCGATGACCACGATCGAGAGCGGCCAACTGCGCGAGAGCGCTCGCGCCATCTCCTGCCGGGCGAGCAGGTCGAAATGCTTACGCGAGAGCGCCCCGGTCAGATAGTCGCGATTGGCGGCCTCCTCGGCGGTGGCGAGCATCGCGTCGTGAATCATCATGACCGAGCCCATGGTCATCGCGGGCATGACCACCGCCCCGATGATGAGCATCACGGCGTTGAAGGTCGACGGGCCCATCAGGTCGGGGCCGGGGGCCGGCGCCCAGCCGAACACCGAACCGCGCACCATATGGCCGATGGCGAACGCCGTCGCGAGACCGGCCGTCAGCCAATAGTTATAGGGATGCCGTTTGGGCGGGATGTGCCGCATGATCAGCACCGCCGTCGCCAGCAGCACCACCGCGTGATATGCCGACACGATCACCACCCGCACCTGCGTGTTCTCGCTGCCGTAATACCAAAACAACATCGCCCCGGTCAGCGCGCCGAGTGACGCGCCCAGTACCGGCCAGTGCGGCGACCGGCCGAGAAAGCGGGCGCACCCGGCGTAATACAGCAGCAGACCGCTGCCCAGCATCACATTGGCAACCGGAATCGAGAGGAAATCGGGGACATGGCCGCGCAGCGCAAACAAGGGCAGCGAGACGAGGACGGCGACGTTAGCCCAGCACCATTCGCGTACCCCGGCGACGCGCGAGCGTGCCAGCGAGCCGATTATCAGCAACATCATGAAGCTGAGCAGGGCAGTGATCGCGAGCAAAGACGTCGTCAACATGGCGAAGGCCGGCGGGGGGAAGGCGGGCGTGTGTAGTGCATTGTAATGTACGCCGCTGTGCGCGTTACACGCCAGTAGAATGGCCGGGTTATGGTTTACCGTCTATCTCAAGGAGTTTTCGTTATGTCGATGTCCCGTCTTCACCGCTTCCTGTTCGTTGCCCTTGCCGTGGCCGCCGGTCTGAACGCGGTACAAGCGCAGGCACAGGAACCGATGGCACGGCGTTCGGCCCAGCCGCCGCTGTTTGCGACACCGGCCAGCGGCGTGAGCCCGGCAACGGACATCAACCGCGATGTGAAGCCCGCGCTCGAAGCGGCCAATCTGTGGCTCGGTCTGGTGGATATCAATCGCGCCGAACAAAGCTGGGAGCAAGCGGCCGCCGTCTTCCAACGCTCGCTGCCTGCCGACGCGTGGGCGCAGAGTCTGAGTGCTGCGCGCGCCCCATTGGGCAAGGTGCAATCGCGCAAGGTCAAAGATGCCGTGTTCACGCGCACCATTGCCGGGCAGCCCGAGGGCGAGTACGTCGTGATTCAGTACAACACGGCGTTCCAAAACAAGGCCGACGGGCAAGAACTGGTCACGATGGTGTACGGCGTAGACGGCCGGTGGCGCGTCGCCGGGTATTTGGTGCGCTGATCGGAAATGCTGGGAAACACTGGGAAGCGCGCTGGCCGTTTGGCGTATGCGGGGTAGCGCAACCCCTTGGCCGATGTCGGCGACAGCCTCCAAGCGAGGCTAAATGGCTTGTATGGGGAATGTATGCAGGCGGGCGCTGACTTAGCGCGGCAGGGCCGGTTCGACGATGTCCATGGTCGTCACGACGTGATGACGCGCGATCTCGGCCGCACGGGCTTCGTCGTGGGTGCGCAGCGCGTCGAGTAGCTCGCGATGCTGCACGTTGGTCGCACGCAGTTGCTCGTCGGAGAACATGACCGGCACGCGCAGCGCCCAGTAATAGAACTGAATCCGCTCGTGAAACTGCGCCAGCACGACGTTATCGGCCGCTTTGACGATCAGATCGTGAAATTCGCTGTTCAGACGGTTGAGCGCGAGACGCGGCAGATGCGAGCTAGGCTCCATCTGGTCGATGAGCGCGGCGAGCGCGTCGCAGGCGTCCGGTGTGATTTTGCGGGCGGCCAGACGGGCGGTTTCGGCTTCGATGGCGGCGCGGCTCTCGAAGATCGCGTGCACCTGAAGGTGATCGACGCCTTGCACTTCCCAGCCGCGATTGCGGGCGATAAAACCTTCGCCTTGCAAGATCAGCAGGGCTTCGCGCACAGGCGTGCGGCCAACGCCGAGCAACTGAATGAGATCGTCTTCAATGAGGCGCTGCCCAGGCTTGAGTTCCGAGGCGAGAATCATGCCGCGGATTTTGGTCCGCACTTCACCAGTAATCAGGTTGCTGGGCGCTTTCATCTGATGCTTATCTTCCCTTGAACGGCGCGCACGCCGGTGCTTCGGCGAGGTTTCGAGCGAGTCGCGGCGTCCCGAACACGGCTGTGTCCGGCGCGCACCCTCATGCCGCAGCGGATTTTACAGAGTTTCTTTCTGACCCTTCAAAACCGTTCCCAAAGCGTCAAAGTTGTGCCAGCCATGCGCACAGCACATGAATGCGGTCTGGTTTTGCACAATTCTTTCGGTTTCCGAAGCGAGGGCTCGCTTATACGCGCGTTTGAAGCGAGAGAAAAATACCACAAGCCCTCACGCAGCGGGGTTCGCGCTCACTAACTTGTTGCGTGAGTGCCCACATCGCTGGCGTTGCGGGTACCGAAACATGCGCCCTCGAATCGCGCCGACGCGTTGATAAATATGTGAAGTATTGCGTCGGTATCACCTGTCGGTATAACCCTGCACAGTCGAGGGTTATACCGATCGCGTTGTGATTTTTGTCCCTGATTTCTGCACCGCGGGTGAAAACGTCGTGAGGCCTGAGACGTTGTCAGGCATATGGCCCCGTTTATTTCAATTATTTCTAAATATGAAATAAACGATTGTGATTGATCGTATTTATCATCAATGTGCGCACTAATACACTGTGATTGTCGACGATGAGTTACGCATCGCCCCCTTCAATAGACAGGAGAAACACCATGAAGCGCACCCTTATTACCTCTGCCCTGATTTCTGCCGTGTTGGCTGTGTCGGCCGGTTCGGCTTTCGCCAGCGACGCCTTCGACGGCCCGTCGGAATTCTCGTGGGTTCCGCAAACCAGCGTGCTGACCCGCGCGCAAGTTCGCGCCGAACTGATCCAAGCGCAGAAGGACGGTCTGGTCGTGCAACACGACACCGTGTACCCGAAGGCAGTGCCCAGCGCACAACCGGCCGCTGCTGCGGCACCGGTCACGCCGGGTTCGGTCGGCGGTCTGCAACGTGCCGGTACGACGTACTTCGGTAACTAAGCCGATGGTTTAGGGGCGGATCGCCCCTGAGCGCCAAAGCCCGCCGCACTCACGGCGGGTTTTTTACGTGGCACTCGTCACCTGTGAGGGCGTGGCACAATCGGCGGCATTCGCTTTGTGCCACTTCGCGTGCCAACGCACGCCCCCGCTCATGACCCCCTCGCAGCAAACTTCCCCACGGTTTTTATCTCTTGTGCATCGTCGTCTGCGCCGTTGGTGGCAACACGGCATGCAGGCGCGACGCGTTGGCGTTGCCGCGTGCCTCGCCGCATGTGCCGTGCTGGCGGCGCTCCCGGCCTCGGCAGCACGCGCCGCCGATAGCGCCGACAGCAATGCGGGCCCGGCGTATGGGCCGGAGCTTCAGGGCTTCGACTATCCATATCCGGTGGGCCGTTTCGATTTCACGTCGCAACGCTTGCCGCTGCACATGGCGTATTTGGACGTGAAGCCAGCGCAGGCGAATGGGCGCACCGTCGTGCTGCTGCACGGCAAGAATTTTTGCGCGGCGACGTGGCGCGAGACCATCGATGTGCTCACGGGCGCCGGCTATCGCGTGATCGCGCCGGACCAGATCGGTTTCTGCAAATCGAGCAAACCCGCGCAGTATCAGTACAGCTTCCAGCAACTGGCGAACAACACGCATGCGCTGCTCGCGTCGTTAGGCATCACGCGTGCGACCATCGTCGGCCATTCGACGGGCGGCATGCTCGCCGCACGCTACGCGCTGATGTACCCCGACGAGACGCAGCAACTGGTGCTCGTCAACCCGATCGGTCTGGAAGATTGGAAGGCGTTGGGCGTGCCGTCGAAGACGGTCGACGAATGGTTCGAGCGCGATCTGCGCACCAGCGCGCCGAGCATTCGCCGGTATGAACAGGCGACGTACTACGCGGGGCAATGGAACGAGCGCTACGAGCCGTGGGTGCAGATGCTCGCCGGGATGTATCGCGGCCCGGGCAAGCGCATCGTCGCGTGGAATTCTGCGCTGCTCTACGACATGATCTACACGCAGCCGGTGGTGTACGAGTTCGGCCAGATTCGCGTGCCGACGTTGCTGTTGATCGGCGACAAGGACACCACCGCGATCGGCAAAGATTTTTCTCCGCCTGAAGTTCAAGCGCGCATCGGGCACTACCCCGCGCTCGCGAAGGCCACGCATGCGGCCATTCCCGGCTCGACGCTGGTGGAGTTTCCCGACTTGGGCCACGCTCCGCAAATGCAAGATCCGGTGGCGTTCCACAAGGCGTTGCTCGACGGACTGGCGGCGCTGCGCTGAGTGGCGTCGCGCTGGGTCGCGTTGAGTCGAGTGAAATTTACGCCAGATGTTTGTAATAGAACGTGGTGGCGCAGAACTCACCGTCGGGCATGAGCGCGAACTTCGGCACGTCGCCCGCGCGTTGCCAGCCGCTGCGCTGATATAGGCGCTCGGCGTCGCCGCCGGTGACGGTATCGAGCACCAGCACATGACGACCCTCAGTGCGCGCGACGTCGTCGATGGCCGTCATGAGCTTCTGCGCGACACCTTGTCGGCGCGCGTCGCGATGCACGAGCATCTTCGCGACGTCGGCGCGGTGCGGCTGATTTTCCGGGAGATCGAGAATCAGTTGCACGGTGCCGACGATCCGGCCACTGCGGTCATTGGCGCCCAGCATGTCACCGTCTTCCTCACGCGCGACCAGCAGCACTCGTTCGCCGCGCGCCACACCGTCGGCCACCTTGCGCCAGAACGCCGTCGCGCGTTCGCGCGTGAGTGGCAGCATAAAGCTGACCGACGCGCCGCCTTCCACGCAATCGATGAGCACGTCGGCAAGGGCGTCGACGGCGGCGAGCGCCTGCGCCCCGTCCAGACGCTGCAAGGTGATGGGTGGCGTCATGTAGCCCTCCGGGCAGCAACGAACGGTAGCGTGACAAGCCCGACCAGATAGTGCGCGGTGGCCGAGGTCGGGTTGTAATAGCCGATCGGTTGATCGAGCCGCATGGCGAGGCAATCGCCGGTATCGAGCCGCCACGTCGTCCGCGTGGTCCGCGTGGTATCACCCAGCGTAATTTCGATGGTGCCGTCGATCACCCAGATCTGCTGCCAGACTTCGTTATCGCGGGTGCCGGTGTCGTACGCGACACGCTCGCCCGCCGGGAACATCACCTCCACGTATTGCAGCGGCGAGGGCTCGGTGGGCGAGAGATTGCGCCGCACGTAGCCCGACGCTGGGTCGGTCCACACGGGCTGATCGGCGCGGCGCGCCACGGGCGAGGGCGGCGCGTTCTCGCCGCTGCGCTCGTCGAAGAGCGAGGCGAGCGTCACGTCGAGCGCCGTTGCCAGCTTGTCGAGCACGTTAGCGGTTGGGCTAGTCTGCGCGCGCTCGATGAGCGAAATGCTCGAACGGCTCACGCCGCTGCGCTCGGCCAGCGTGTCGAGAGAGTAGCCGCGCTCGCTTCGTAAATCGCGAACCCGGCGGGCGATACGTTCGTTGATATCCATGCTGTCCAGTTTACTGGAAATTAATTTCTAGTAAACTGGATACCAATATTCGACATCGCATCCGGTCGTAGACTCGACATCGACGTCACCGCTATCACTCGCTTTCATCTGCTTTCACCCGCTTGGACCGCCCATCATGAAGCCAGCCGTTACCGTTCGCGACGCCACCGACGCGGACCTCCCCGTCATTCGAGACATCTATAACGACGCCGTCGAGCACACCACCGCGATTTGGAACGAGATTCTCGTCGACGTGGACAACCGCCGAGAGTGGTTGGCCGCGCGTCGGGCGAAGGGCTTCCCGGTGATCGTCGCGCAGCGCGGCGACGAGGTGCTCGGTTATGCCTCGTATGGCGACTGGCGTGCATTCGATGGCTATCGACACACCGTTGAGCATTCGATTTACATCGACAAGAACGCGCGCGGCGGCGGCGTGGGCGAAACGCTCATGCGGGCCCTGATCGAGCGTGCGCGCGCCGCAGATATTCACGTGATGATCGCGAGTATCGAAGCGCAAAACGCACCTTCGATTCGGTTGCACGAGAAGCTAGGCTTTCGCATCGTCGGTATTTTCAGCGAGGTGGGCACCAAGTTCGGCCGCTGGCTCGATCTCACGTGCATGGAATTGCGCATCGACTGAACGTGGCATGTTACCGCGCGCGAAAAACGATAAAAATCAGCGCGCTGCACAAAATAAATCGCAGCATCGCTTGGCATCGGGATGGCGCCATATTCCACGGGATATAGCGCCATTTCTGATTTGCCATAAGCAACATCACGCGCCCGAAATATCGCCCGCTCTCGCCCGCCGCGCGGTGCGCGATGCGCGCAAAGCCGCGCCAGTTCTCACGCAGTGCGTCATCCGTCACCTTGTCATTCACATAGGCGGCGTGTAGCCTTGAGAGGTCCGGTGTCACTCATGAAGCGTGGTCCTATAAGACTTCACGACGACATCACGGCAGATGAATGTCGCGCACTGCGCACAAGCATCGTGGGTCATGACTTTGCCCCAGGCGTCGTGATCGTAATCGTGCTGTTTTGCGTGCCGTTTTCCGTTTCGTGTTGGTGATACGTCCCCCCAAACAATAAGGCCGTACTCCCGGCCGACGGACGGAACGCATATGCCGCGCCTGCCAAGAAAACACTGTCCGCCAGCGGCAATGTCGAGCGATGACGCTCGTACATCTGCTGCTTCCGATACTCCCCAAGCGACCGACACTCCTGCCACGACATCCGGCTTTGCCATGTCGCGCCGCGGCTTTCTGAAAGCCTCGGTAATCGCGGGCATTTCGGTCTACATCGCCCCCATGGGCAGCCGCGCGTTCGCTGCGCTGTTCGAAGACAAGAACCTCACGCCGGTGGCGTGGGATGCTGCGACGGGGCAAGCCAAATTCCGCATCGACGGCACCGCCAAAGTCACCGGCGCGAAGATCTTCGCGCGCGACGTGCGTGCCGCCGACATGCCCGGCTGGCCGAAGCAGCAGGCACATGCCTTCGTGCTGCGCACAACGCTCGCCGACCGGCCGTATCTCGGCTTCGATCTCTCGCGTCTCGATGACGGGCTCAAGCCCGATCGCGTGGTGACGGCCGACGATTTCGCGCGCGACGGCGTCGCCTTCCCCGAGTTCTATGGCGACGACATGCTGTTGCCCACGGGCAAGACGCCCGCGTATCTCGGTCATGCCGTGGCGATTCTGATCTATCACGACTTCGCCCGTTTTCGCTTCGCCAAAGACAAGCTCAAGTTCCACGACGAAATCATTCGTTACGGCGACGTGAGCGGCCCGTTGGAACGCGACCCGTGGGGCACGTTCCGCTTCGTGCGCGTGGGTGGCAAAACGGCTTACGACGACGATGTCTATTCGAGCCTGAAAGACGCACCGATTTTCCCGAGCATGATGCGCAAGCACTTGCCGGTATGGCCCGACGGTAACGACCACGGCAAGCTCGACGAGCAAGGCATGGCGTACGCGGGCAAGATTGGCGAATCGCTCAAGAACCCGCCGGGCGACTGGTTGGTGATGTCGCGTGAGTACCGCACGCAGTCGGTCGACACGGCGGCGCTCGAACCCGATAACGCGAACTGCTGGTACGACGCGGCGACGCAAACGCTGCATATGGTCGTGCCCACGCAGTCGCCGTCCGAGGTGGCCGAAAACGCGGCCGCGATGGTGGCCAAGGGCCACTTCCCGGTCAAGCGTCTGATCGTCTACCCGTGCTACACCGTCGGTTACGGTTCGAAAGACCACTACAACATGCCGTTCTACGGGTTGGCTGCGGCGCTGTATGGCGACGGCCTGCCGGTGCGTCTGGCCAACGATCGTTACGAGCAATTCCAAACGTCGCTCAAGCGCCACGCGTTCACGATGCGTTATCGCATTGGCGTCGACAAGGCGAGCGGGATGTTGCAGGCGTTTGCCGCCGACATGGAGTGCAACGGCGGCGGGCGCATGAACTTTTCGCCGTCGGTCGCCATGGTGGGCGCGACTGCGGCGCAGTCGATCTACTACTTCCCGCAAAGCGATCTGGCGAGCGTGGCGATTGCCTCGCGCGCCATCGACGCCGGTTCGGCGCGCGGCTACGGCACGTTGCAGTCGATGGCCGCGACCGAAATGATGATCGATGAAATGGCCGCCCAACTGGGGCTCGATGCCATCGATTTCCGCATGAAGAACGCGCTGCGCTCGGGCATGAAGAACACGCAAGGCGCGATTCCTGCCGGTGCCGTGCGCGTTGACGAAGTGCTCGCGAAAGCGAAGGCGCATCCGCTCTGGACGCAGCGCGACAAGAAGAAGGCCGAGTACGAGGCGGCGCATCCGGGCCGCCGCTACGGTGTGGGTTTCGCTTGCGTGCAGAAAGACTTCGGCACGGGCGCGGAAACGTCGTTTGCACGTGTCGAGTTCGACGATCAAGGCAAGATCAGCCTGCATCACACGGCTGCCGAAATCGGCACGGGGACGTCGACGTCGCAGGCCGTGGCCGTCGCCAAGTGGCTGGGCATGCCCGCGACCGACGTGCATATCGCGATCACCGACTGGCCCGAGTTGCCCGTGGTGACGAGTGGCGATCCGTACCTGATGTCGCAAGCCGATCAAGACAAACTGGCCGCCAACCCGCGCTGGTCGCCGGGTTACGCCTCGCCGTCGAGCGCGACGAATTCGGCGTTCTATTTCACGCACAGCACGCGCGAAGCGGCGCGGTTGTTGTTCATGCAAGGGTTGTGGCCTGCGGCGCTCTCGATCTGGCGTCGGGGGCTTGGCGGCGGTCAGGCGGCACCGCTCGTGGTGCGCGTCGAAGATGCCCGCTG
The DNA here is from genome assembly GCF_902459645.1 of Pandoraea pneumonica. Lineage (GTDB taxonomy): Bacteria > Pseudomonadota > Gammaproteobacteria > Burkholderiales > Burkholderiaceae > Pandoraea > Pandoraea pneumonica. The sequence goes on along the minus strand of NZ_CABPSK010000004.1, from coordinate 728,122 downwards.
GGTCGATGGCAAGCTCTCGGCGGCCGGTATGGAAGCGCTGCCGATGGCCATGCTCGCGAAGACTGCCTATGAGATGGGGTTCGCCACGGGCGCGACGGTGCACGTGTTTAACCGCTGGCAGTGGGCCGAAGCCGATTGGGATCTCGGCGACGGCGTGACGCAACGCCTGCCGGTCGACGGCATTGCACTGCGCTATGGCAAGGGCGGTGCGGCGACGCCCGCTGCCGTCGCTCCGGTGCAGTCGGCTCCTGCCGTGAAGGGCGCGCATCGCAATGGCAATGCTCCGGCGAAGTCGGGCTCGGCGCATGCGTCTGCCGCGGCGTCGAATACTGCGGCAACACAAGTGGCCGCACCGACGCCCGCCACGGGCTATCGCGTGATCGATCGCAAGCGTGTGTACTACCCGCCTGTGCAGCGTAACAACGCGGCGGTGACGTATTACAGCGCGGTCGGCACGCTCGTCGAGCTCTCGGTACACGAGGCGACGGGCAAGGTCGAACTGCTCACGCATCACTCGATCATGGAGTGCGGCAATCAGATTTCGCCGCAGTTGGTATCTGGGCAGTTGCAGGGTGGCCTCGCGATGGGCATCGGTCACGCACTGCACGAGTACCTGCCGCTCTATGAAGACGGCCCGGGCAACGGCACGTGGAACTTCAACCGCTATCACCTGCCGCGCGCGACCGACGTCGCGGTATGGACGCAGACCGGTGAGGTGCTGCCGCCGATTTCGGAAACCGATGTGCCCAAGGGCATCGCCGAAGTGGTGATGATCCCCGTGGTGGGTGCGATCGTGAACGGCCTCGCGCATGCGATTGGCCATCGTTTTACTGACTTGCCGGTGACACCGGAGAAGATCCAGGAGGTACTGGCATGACGGACGCAGCAAACGCAACACCCAACACCAGCGCGGCAACCGCCAGCGCCCCGCAGGCAGCATCGGACGCCAGCGGCGCGATGAGCGCTGCGTCGGCACCGGCCGCTGCAAGCAACGCAGGTGCTGGCAACAATGGCGCGCCCGCTGCGGCGAATGGCAAAGCACCGTGGGACGTGATCCCCGTGACCGTGAAGGTCAACGGCGTCTCGCACGGCCCGTCGGATGTGCCTGCCGGTCTGATGATGATCGACTACCTGCACGAGACGCTGGGGCTGACTGGCTCGCGTTTGGGCTGTGGGCAAGGCATTTGCCACGCTTGCGTGGTGATCGTCGATCACGCCGACGGCACCAGCGAGACGGTGCGCACTTGCATCACCGGGGCGAATTACTTCGACGGCAAGACCGTGCGAACGGTTGAAGGCCATGCGACGCACGATGCCGACGGTAAAGTGACGCTGGCCCCGATTCAGCAGGCGTTTCTCGATCACTTCAGTTTCCAGTGCGGCTACTGCACGCCCGGTTTCGTGAACGCGGCGACGGTGCTCATCGAGAAGCTCAAGCGCAAACCGGTGGCACGTGCCGATCTCGAAGCGGCCATTACCGAAGGACTGAACGATCACATCTGCCGCTGCACAGGGTATGTGCGCTATTACGAGGCCGTGCGCGACGTCATTCTGAAGACGCCCGGCTGTCTGACCGACGCGAAGTGAGAGGACACGCCATGAACCAGAATCGTGTCACTTCTTCATCGTCTCTGCGTCAATTGGGTCGATTGGGCCGCCTGAGCGCCAGCGCGGTGTGCGTCACAGCGGCGTTGCTGCTTGCCGCCTGCAACGACTCGAATTCGCCCAAGCCGCCGGACCCGTCACAACCGTCGCAACCGCCCCAGCCTAAGACGTCGATGATGCCGTCGCTCGTCACGAGCGCAATGGCCGCCGATGCTCCGGCATCGGGGGCGGCATCAGCGGCGGCGAGTGCGGGCAATGCCTCGGGGGCAGCCGCTGCAACGGCGGTCGTGATGCCGCAGGGCAGCCCGGCATCGCCCGACGTGATCGCACGCGGCAAGTACCTTGCGCGCGCCGCCGATTGCGCGGCGTGTCACACGAGTGCGGACGGTGCGCCGTTCGCCGGTGGCGTGCCGCTCAAGTCGCCGTTCGGCACGTTCTACGGCACCAACATCACGCCCGACAAGGCCAACGGCATCGGCAATTGGACGGCCGACGACTTCTATCGCGCACTGCACGATGGCAAGGCCCCGGACAAGGTGCTGTATCCGGCCATGCCGTACACGTCGTACCGCCAGATGACGCGCGCCGATAGCGATGCGATCTACGCGTATCTGATGTCGGTCAAGCCGGTGGCGGTGGCCAATCGGAAGCATGATCTTTCGTTCCCGTACAACATGCGTTTCGGCATGCGCTTCTGGGACTGGATCTTCTTGAAAGACACTCTGCCCGATGCGTCGAAGGGGCAGTCGGCCGATTGGCTGCGCGGCCGTTATCTGGCCAATGCGCTGGGCCACTGCGCGGAATGTCACACGCCGCGCGGGACGTTCGGGCAACTCGATGGCGCGAAGCCGCTCGGCGGCGCTGCGCTCGCGCGTATCGCCGCACCGGACCTCACGCCTGAGGCGCTGGCCGCGCGCGGCTGGACGGCAAAAGACTTGCAGACGTTCTTCGGCACCGGCATTGCCCCGCAGGGTTCGGCGTTCGGCGAGATGTATCCGGTGGTGCACTTGAGCACGCAGTATCTGAGCCCGGACGATCTGCGCTCGCTGAGCACCTATCTGCTGGGGGATGCGGCGCCTGAGCCGAAGCCGCTGCCGACGAATCCGGACACGAGCAAACTCGTGGCAGGACGCAACATGTATCTGGCCGTGTGCGCCGGTTGTCACGCTGCGGATGGCACGGGCAAGCCGCACGTGGCGGTGCCGATGCTGGGCAATTCGACGGTGCGCCAGAAAGATCCGCGCAACCTGATCATCGCGATTCTGGATGGAATCGAGCCGCAGAAATTCCCGGGGCTCGAAGCGATGCAGGATATGCCCGGTTTCGACAAGCGCCTGACCGATGCGCAGATCTCGGAACTGACCAACTATCTGCGCGTGGCGTACGGTGGTCAGCCCGGCGATGTGAACTCGGAAATCGTCAAGCAACTGCGTCAGAAGTAACGCGAAGTTGCAGAACGTTGCGCCATCGGTCGTGACGTCTGCGCGCTTCGATATCAAGCGCACGCGATGGCAGAGATGCCGCGCGTGCGCTTTTTCTTTGCCGCTGCCGTCTGTCGTGCGAACTGGCGCATAATGCGCGCCATGTCTCGGACCCAACGCCTTTTTTCCCTCATGCAACTGCTGCGCCGTCACCGGTATCCGGTGGCGGGGGCGGCGCTCGCCGACTCGCTCGGCGTGAGCTTGCGCACGCTGTATCGCGACATCGCCACCTTGCAGGCGCAAGGTGCGCATATCGAAGGCGCGCCGGGGCTCGGCTACGTGCTCAAGCCCGGTTTTCTGCTGCCGCCGCTGATGTTCTCCGAAGAAGAAATCGAAGCGATCGTGCTCGGCTCTCGCTGGGTCGCCAATCGCACCGATGGGGCATTGGCCGACGCGGCGGGCAATGCGCTGGCGAAGATTGCGGCCGTGCTGCCTGCCGATCTGCGTGCGTCGCTCGAAGCATCGACGCTGCTGATCGGCCCGGGCGACCCGCTGCCGCCGATGACGGTCGACCTGACCGTCATTCGAGAGGCGATTCGTACCGAGCGCAAGCTGCATTTGGCGTATCGCGACGAAGCCGGGAAGACGTCCGAGCGGGTGATCTGGCCGTTCGCACTGGGCTTTTTCGAACGCGTGCGGATGGTGGTGGCGTGGTGCGAACTGCGCGATGGCTTTCGCCACTTTCGCGCCGACCGGATCGAGTCGATGACGGTGTCCGAGGCGCGCTATCCGCGCGGTCGGCGCACGCTGCTCAAGGCATGGCGGGAGACCACGGGGCGGCAGTAAGTGCGCCGGTGGTCGACATGTCGGCTACTGACAAAAACTGACAGCATGTCCTTCTACGATATGGCCAATGACGACGCACGCCGAGGTGTTGCCAGCGTGTGATACGTCAGTTATCCAAATCGACAGGAGCTAGTCATGCCGCATCCCAATATGGTCATTCTGTATGTCGCGAATCCGCCGGAGAGCGCCGCGTTTTATGCCGACTTGTTCGACCTCGAACCGGTCGAAACATCGCCGGGTTTTGCGCTCTTCGTGTTCCCGAATGGATTGAAGCTGGGTCTGTGGGCGAAGCACACGGTGGTGCCCACGATCATTGCGCCGCCGGGCGGCAGCGAAGTGGTGCTGCCGGTGGCGTCCAACGCCCATGTGGACGCCACCTATGAAGACTGGTCGGCACGCGGTATCGCGATTTTGCAAGCGCCGACCACGATGGACTTCGGGCGTACGTTTGTCGCGTCTGACCCCGACGGACATCGTCTGCGCGTGTACAAGCTGGCAGACGAGCCGAAGTAAGGCGCGGGTGAGACGGCGGCTGCGGCGGTTGCGGCAGCCGTGAAGGCTTAGGCGGCGACGGCGGACGTGACGGCTGCGGCGGTTATGACGCCGAGGCCGTCTTCACCAACACCGGCGTGTCGCGATACAGCGTGGGGAACAGTCGCTGGAGGTCTTTCACCTTCGGCAGATCGTTGATCACGATGTACGGATACGTCGGGTGTTCCGTCAGAAAGTCCTGATGGTAGCCCTCGGCCGCATAGAAGCCCGTGTACTTCTCGACCTTCGTCGCGATCGGTTTCGAGAACGCATGCGAGGCGTCGAGTTGCGCGATGTAAGCCGTCGCCACTTGGCGCTGCGCATCGGTCATCGGGAAGACGGCGGAGCGGTACTGCGTGCCGCTGTCCGGGCCCTGACGATTGAGCTCGGTTGGATTGTGCGCGACCGAGAAGTAAATTTGCAGCAGCTTGCCGTACGACACCTTCTGCGGATCGAACGTGACTTGGACCGATTCGGCATGGCCGGTGCTGCCGGAGCTCACGGTCTCGTAGTCGGCGGTTTTCGCCGTGCCGCCTGCATAGCCGGAAACGGCCTTCGTCACGCCCTGCACATGCTGAAAGACCCCTTGGACGCCCCAGAAGCAGCCGCCTGCAAAGACGGCCGTCTCCGTGCGCGCGCCAGTGGCGGGTTCGTCGAGTTTCGGCGCGGCGATCGATACTGCTGGCTCTGCGCCGCCGAAAGCGTACGCGCCGACCTGCCAGGTGAGAACGCCAGCGGCGACGGTGGCTGCGGCCAAGAACGTACGGCGAAGTCCGGATGCCAATGCCGACCGAGTGGTTTTGCCAGGCAGGGCGGTGTCTGCCGCAGGGGCAGCCGGGGCGGCAGGGGCGTTGTGTTGCGAATGTGGCTTGTTCATCTGAAAACTCCCGATTCGATCAACCGAAGGTGAAGGCGTAGGCCGACACGCCCGGATCCAGAAACTCGATGCTGAAGGTGCGATCGCTCACGTCGCCGGACTGGCGCACTAGCTGATACAGACGCTGCGAGGTCACGGTGCCTGTGCCGTCGGCGGCCACGTCGGTGCCGTGGGCGTCGCCCGGAGCCTGACCGTCGACCGTCACACGAAAGCGCACGGGCTTGCCGTTGGCATCCGGGCCCAGCACCAGATGCAGATCGCGTGCGTGAAAGCGGTAGACGATGCGGGCACCCGCCTTGGTGGCGGTGGCGTGCTCCGCGCCGACCGTCCACGCCCCGCCGAGGCCCCACGCATTGAGCGAAGGCATCGACGGTGCGCGGTAGTCGGTGGCCTGATTGCGCACGGCACCGCCCGGCGAGGCGAAGTTCTCTGCGCGTTCGTAGCCGACGTAGGTCTCCGGCGAGCGCACGTCGCGCATGTCGGCGGCTTGTTGAATGCCAGTGGCTTGCACGTCGGCAATGTTGCTGGCGACTTGCGTGGCACCGGCTTCGCGCAGCAGTTGCTGGATCACGCGCTCGGACTCGGCATAGTTGCCTTCGCCGAAGTGGTGATAACGCACCCGGCCTTCTGCATCGACGAAGTAGTGCGCTGGCCAGTACTGGTTATTGAAGGCGCGCCAGATCGCGTAGTTGTTGTCGATGGCGACGGGGTAGTCGACGCCGAGGTCTTTCACGGCTTTCTTGACGTTGCCGATATCGCGCTCGAAGGCAAACTCCGGCGCATGGACACCGATGACGACGAGGCCCTGATCGCGGTACTTCTGCGCCCACGCCTTCACGTACGGGAGCGTGCGCAGGCAGTTGATGCAGGAGTACGTCCAGAAGTCGATGAGGACGACCTTGCCGCGCAACGCTTGTGCCGTGAGCGGCGGCGAGTTGAGCCACTGCACCGCGCCGTCGAGCGGGGGTAACTGGCCTTCGACCGGCAGCGGGGCGGGGTCAGCGGCTGACCCGGACGCGGCCGTGCGCGTCATGGCGTTGCTGGTTGCCATCATGGCCGGACCGCCGTTTGCCGTGTCACCCCCCGCATCGTTGGCTGGTTGTGCCCCGGCGGCATTCGCATCGGCACCGCCATTGGTGCCGTTCGCCCCATTCGCTCCATCGCGGCGAGCGCCAAGCTGATCGACGAGCTTTTGCTCGATGCCACCGGTCGACGCGGTCGAGAGTTGCGCCAGCACGCCGGTATCGAGTCCGAGGGCGATGGCGGCCACCCCCGCGATCATCAGACCGCCGAGCACGCGGCGAATCCATTCGCCAGCGCCGAGCGAGCGCTTCATCGCGGAGAAGACGCGTCCACCGACGAGCAACGCTAAGGCGAGCGATGTCGCGGCACCTGCGGCGTACGCGAACAGCAGCAACGTTGTGCCGATGCTCGCCCCTTGCAAAGCGGCGCCCGTGAGCAGCAGCCCGAGGATCGGACCGGCGCACGGCGCCCACAGCAAGCCAGTGGCGATGCCCAGCAGGAACGACGCGCCGGGGCGGGCGCCGGACGTTGCCGAATCGCCGGTCGAGCCATCGCCCTGTGTCGACTGCGACAGGCGGTCGCCCAGCAACACGAGCGGATGGGTCAAGCGTTCGGCGAGCTTCGGGAACAGCAGCGTGGCACCGAACAGGGCGACCAGCGCGAGGGCGAGCCAGCGGCCATATTGGTTGGCTTGCACGACCCAGCTACCGCCCACGGCGGCGAGGGTGGCGACGAGCGCGAACATCAGCACCATCCCGGCGAGCATCGGCAGCACGCTGCGCGAGAACGACTGCCCCGCGCGCGAGAACACGAATGGCAACACCGGCAAGATGCATGGACTGACGATGGTCAGGATCCCGCCGAGATAGGCGAGGATGAGCAAGGTCATGAAAGCACTCCTTTAGCGAGATCCGGCTGCGCCGGGGGTATTTTTGTTAGGGATCACGCGGAAATCAGGCAGGTTGCGGGCGGAACGTCATGGCCAGCCCGTTCATGCAGTAGCGCAGGCCGGTCGGCTTGGGGCCGTCATCGAACACATGGCCCAGATGGCCGCCGCAGCGTCGGCAGTGCACTTCCGTGCGAATCATCCCGAAACTGGTGTCGGTGTGCGTGCCGACGGCGTTATCGAGCGGCGTCCAGAAGCTCGGCCAGCCGGTATGGCTGTCGAACTTGGTGCGCGACGAGAAGACCGGCAAGGCGCACCCGGCGCAAAAGAACGTGCCGGTACGGTGTTCGTCGTTAAGCGGGCTGGAATACGGCCGCTCGGTGCCTTCCTGCCGAAGGATCTCGTATTGGGCGGGCGTCAGACGCTTGCGCCATTCGGCGTCGCTGTAGGCCACTTCGAAGTGGTCCGGCTTGCCCGCGCCCTTGGCGTCGTCGGCACGGGCCGGACGCACGAGGCGCGGCACGAGCCCGGCGGCCAGCGCGGCAGCCGCTGCCGTGGCGCTCAGCAGAAACAGGCGGCGCGGCGTGGATTGGCGCTCGCCGGAGGCTGTGGCAAGGGCGGAAGGGGCATCAGTCTGAGACGTTTGGGATGGCTTGTTGCCGGACAACTTCATGGCATCCTCCGGTGGGTGGGCCGATGGTGGATCGATGACTGAAGGGTAGTGCGTCCGGGGTGGCGAAGTCCTCACGTAAGATTAAACAATTCGTGATACCTCGCGCGGCCCGAACTGCGCACAATGAGGTCTCCAAGACCCACCTTTTCCGGGAGCTGTCCCTACGATGGATTCGCCGCGCCGTGTCTTGCTCGTCGAAGACGACGTGCATATTGCCGACCTGCTCACGCTGCACCTGCGCGACGAGCGTTTCGAGGTCGTGCATGCCGCCGATGGCGACGAGGGCCTGCGCCGCCTGTCCGAAGGCGGCTGGGATGCCCTGATTCTCGACCTGATGCTGCCCGGTGTCGATGGCCTCGAAATCTGCCGCCGCGCCCGCGAAATGACGCGCTACACCCCAATCATCATCACCAGTGCCCGTGCCAGCGAAGTCCACCGCATTCTCGGGCTGGAACTGGGCGCGGACGACTATCTGGCCAAGCCGTTTTCCGTGCTGGAACTGGTCGCGCGGGTCAAGGCGCTCATGCGCCGGGTGGACGCGCTGGCCCGCAATGCCCGCATGGAGGCCGGAAGTCTCGCCGTGGCGGGCTTGTTTATCGATCCGATTGCGCGCGAGGCGACGCTGGGTGGCAAGTTGCTCGACCTGACGCCGCGCGAATTCGACCTGCTGTATTTCTTCGCCCGTCAGCCGGGCAAAGTGTTCTCCCGGATGGATCTGCTCAATGCTGTCTGGGGCTACCAGCACGAGGGCTACGAGCATACGGTCAACACCCATATCAACCGCCTGCGCGCGAAGATCGAGGCCGACCCCGCGCAACCGGCGCGCATTCTCACGGTCTGGGGGCGCGGCTATAAGTTCGCGAGCGATGCGTCGTCCGACGGCAATTCGACCGATGCAGGGGCGGCATGATGCGCAAATGGAATCTCACGCTGACCCAGCGTCTTTCGCTCGTCTTCGCGGTGTTGCTGCTGGTGTGCTGCGGCACGTCGGCATGGCTGCAAGTGCGTGCTAACCGCATGCACGAGGCCGAAGTGATTCAAGGGCTCTCGCGCGGGCTGGCCGAGCATATCGCCGCCAATGCGCAACTCATGGACGCCAACGGCATGAAGCCGGATGCCGTGCGGCGTCTGTTCGGACAACTCATGGTGGTGAACCCGAGCGTCGAGGTGTATCTGCTCGACGAACAGGGGCGCATTACGGGGCACGCCGCACCGGAAGGACATCTGCGGCGCACGCAGATCGATCTCGCGCCCGTGCATCGGCTCATCGACGGCGAGGCGTTACCGATTTATGGCGACGACCCGCGCAACACCGATGTGCGCAAGGTCTTCAGCGCTGCGCCGTTGCGGGTGAATGGGCAGGAGGTCGGCTATATCTATGTGGTGCTATTGGGCGAAGCCCACGATCGTTTCGCCGCACGCGGGGCGACGAGTGCGGCGCTCAATACAGCGTTGTGGTCGATCGGATTGGTGGCGGCGCTGTGTCTGATCGCCGGTCTGGCGGCGTTTGCATGGATCACTCGCCCATTGCGCCGCCTGACGGATACGGTGCGCGAATTCGATATCGACGCCGCGCCCGCGCCGCTGCCTGCCGTCTCCGCCGATGAACTGGCGTCGCAACAGGCGCGGCCGAACGACGAGATCGTGGTGCTGGAGCGCGCGTTCCGGCAGATGGTGGATCGGCTTGGCGAGCAATGGCGCACGCTCACGCGGCAGGATCAAGAGCGGCGCGAGTTGATCGCCAATATTTCGCATGATTTGCGCACGCCGCTCTCGTCGCTGCACGGGTATCTGGAAACGCTATCGCTCAAGGACGCCACGCTCACGCCTGCCGACCGGCGACGCTATCTGGGCATCGCGCTCGACCAAAGCCGCAAGGTGGGGGCGCTGGCGCAGTCGCTGTTCGAGCTGGCGCGTCTGGAGCACGGTTTCGTGCAGCCCGAGGCCGAGCCGTTCTCGGTGACCGACCTGATTCAGGATGTATTCCAGAAATTCGAACTCAGTGCTGAGTCGCGTGGCGTGGCACTAAGGGCACAACTCGCGCCGCAGGTGCCGACCGCGCGCGCCGATCTGGGGTTGATCGAGCGTGTGTTTACCAATCTGTTGGAAAACGCGCTGCGCTATACGCCGTCGGGCGGTGAGATTCTGGTGTCGGTGGCGCCCGCAGGGGCGGAGATTGAAGTGCGTGTGAGCGACACGGGACCGGGCATTCCCGAGAGTGCGCGTGAAGGCCTCTTCGAGCGGCCCTTCACCGTGGGCGGCGCGCGACGCGAGGGCGGGTTGGGCTTGCGCATCGTGCACCGCATTCTGCAACTGCACGGACGCCGGATCACGTTAGTGGAAACGCCGGCCGGTCAGTCGGGCCGCGGCGCGACGTTCCGCTTTACTCTGCCGACGTGAGTTTGCCTGCCGGAACGGCGGCATCGAAATAGGTCAGTTTGCGCACGAAGACGTTGGCAAACGGATCGATCTTCTCGCCATTCGACGACGGCGAAGTAATCACCACGCGCACGACGTTGCCGCGCTTGTCGTGGCGATAGTGATACTCCGACACGTGGCGCTCGCCGGTGGCGGCATCGGTGCGCGTGACGCGCACGAGTTCGTGACGCGGCGAATATTCCGAGACTTCGTTATCCCACGCGAGTGGCAGCCATTGGCCGTCGATGTACGCGGCAGCGCCCGTGTCGCGCACGATACGGCTGCCGTCGGGCTTGCGCTCCACGTTGGCAAACGTGCGGTAGGAAACGACTTTGGGGGCGGCGCGCACTTTGCCGTCGGCGGTGATGATCTGACGCGACTCGTTGGGGGCTTCCCACTGACGTGAGAGTACGAAGCATTCGTCGTCGAACAGGCGCGCCTGCAAGCTGCCCTGGCGGCGATGGTGCGTGCCATTCGCGCCCACCAGAATGCGCCGTGTCCATTCGACGTGGTCGCCGTCCTGGCGCACTTGCTCCCGCCAGGTACCACGCTTCGTCGCACCGTTCACGATCCACTCGTCGTCGCCTTGCCACGCGACGGACGCGCCATCCACGCTCAACAAACGGCCATCGGCGGCGTAGGTATAGCGTCCCCGGTCGGTGCTGGCGAGCAAGTGCCCCTGCGGATCGAAATCCATCACGAAGCGGTTGCCGTTATCGAGCGCGCCGACCTTGCCCGTGGCACGGTCGTAGCTGGCAATAAAGCGGGTTTCTTCGATACGGCGCACACCGGCGGGGATGCCGCCGAAGTTACGCATCAGGTCATCTTCTTCACGCAGCGAGGTTTGCACGCACCACGGCAACGGCGCGGGCGGTGCGCTCGCGGCTTGGGGGGCATTGTCGGCGGGAGAGGCTGTGGCCGGGGCGCTGGCAGCCGCGCTCGACTGGGAGGCTTGCTCCGTCAGGCGCGGCGGGCTGGAGGCACAACCGGCGAGGAGAACAGCCAGGGCGAGAGAACCAAGAACAGAACGCGCGGAGAACACGGATCGGACAGGTCGGACAGATAAAGCGGACGTCATCACGAAAGGTTGCCGGAGAAATTTTCCCCCGATTGTACCGGCACTCTGTGACGGGTTCCTGGCTTTGCCCGGAGGGTGTCGGTATGCGGGCAGCCTAAGTATTTGTTTTTGCTGCGCTTGACCCTTATCATTGCCGGAAAGTTTTGACCATAAAGCGATGTTTCCCCGGGGATGCATATGGGCGAGTGGATCAGAAAGTCAGCGGCGCCTCACGACGCGGTACATGTCGTGCAGGGCAAGGCGTCCGGCATGGGGAGCGGTACCGAGTTTTCGGACAATCGCCCCGAGGCCGAAGCGCTGCGCCAGATGAAGTCGATGGCGGAAAACAGCCCACGGATGGTCGCGCAGCGCGAAGCGCAGGCGCCGATCAATCGGACTGGACTCCCCGACTCACTCAAGGCCGGTGTCGAATCGCTCTCCGGCATGAGCCTGGATCACGTGCAAGTGCACTACAACTCGTCGGCCCCGGCGCAGCTCAATGCCCATGCCTATGCGCAGGGCAGTGACATCCATCTCGCTCCCGGACAAGAACACCACCTCCCGCATGAAGCCTGGCACGTCGTGCAGCAGGCGCAGGGCAGAGTCCAGCCCACGATGCAGATGAAAACCGGCGTGCCGATCAACGACGACACCGGGTTGGAGCGTGAAGCCGACGAGATGGGGGCGAAAGCGCTGGCTTCCGGCCAATCGGCGCCTGCCCAGATGGCGGGGCCAGGCCATGCACTGGATGACGACGAGCTCATACAGCGCAAGATCGGACGGAAGTCATGACCCACGGCACGGCATCTGACGGCCCTGAACGCGATGACCCCGCTGGCGGGACACTCGCTGCCCGCCCACGCTCGGCAACGCACGGCCTGGTGGCCGCCTGCGGGTTGCTGGCCTTTCTTGCGTCTCTTGCACTTCTGCGCCTCTACCGTCCCTTCGGCAACGATGTCGTGGCCTCGGCGCTGTTCATGATCGGTATGACCTCGGCGGTGCTGCTGCTCGTTGATCTGTCGTGGCAGAAGTCGTACCGGCGCACCTCCACCGGTTTGAGCTTCGAGCGCGATACCCCGTCGTGGTCTCGCACAGGCTTCAAGTTCGCCGGACTGCTGGGCAGTCTTGGGTTTGTCGCGCTGCTGTACTGGCTCTTTCCCGAGTATCACGGCGATTTTTACGATCGCTATTACCGGATGCTGAGTTGGATACTGCCGCCGTGGTTGCTGCTGGCCGTGCCGTACATCCACTTCGTCGATCGCCGGATGCCGCAGCCGTTTGACGGCTATTGGCATCTGGGGCAAGTGGTGACGTTGCAGTGGCGCGGGGTGGATGGCCGCATCTTGGGCCAGCATCTGCTGGGCTGGGTGGTGAAAGGGTTCTTCCTGCCGCTGATGTTCGGCTACTTGTGCGATGACCTCACCCGCTTTATGAACGCGGACTTCGCGCAACTCACCGGCTTCAAGGCTTGGTTCGACCTCTTGTACGGTCTGTGCTATTTCATCGACGTGGGGCTGGTGGCCATGGGCTACCTGCTGACGCTACGCGTGGCCGATACGCACTTACGCTCCACCGAGCCGACGATGCTGGGCTGGGCGGTGGCGCTGGCTTGTTATGAACCGTTCTGGTCGCTGATCGGGCGTCAGTACCTGCGCTACGAGACTGGTTTCGCGTGGGGGCAGTGGCTGTGGGGCTCGTCGCTGCTGTATGGCATTTGGGGCTGCGCGATTCTGGCCCTCACGATGATCTACGTTTGGGCCACCATCAGCTTCGGCGCACGTTTCTCCAACCTGACCCATCGCGGCATCATCACCAATGGCCCGTATCGCTGGACGAAACACCCGGCGTACGTGGCGAAGAATTTGTCGTGGTGGCTGATTTACATTCCGTTCGTCGCTCACGGGCCGCTCGACGAGGCGCTGCGCCACTGCTTGCTCTTGCTCGGGGTCAACGGAATCTATGCCATGCGTGCGTGGACCGAAGAGCGGCACCTGTCGCGCGACCCGGTCTATGTGGCCTACGCGAAGTGGGTCGACGCAAATGGGCTGTTCCGGTTTCTGCCCCGTTGGCCCTTGCGGGGCGGGCGCCAGCCGGTGCAGAACGCCGGCTGAGCGGGTGCCGGACTGGCCCGATCCAGGTTCAAACGAAAGAATATTCACCTCCGGGAAAACCCCGCGTCTTGAAATCGTAAAACCCCGTCCCTATAATTAGCACTCGTTGGCGTAGAGTGCTAACGTCATGAATTCACCATATGTGCAACATATTGCATATACCGTTTTGACGATCTCACTGAGAGAAAAGAGGAGCTTGTAATGAACCTTCGTCCCTTGCATGACCGCGTTATTGTCAAGCGCCTGGACAACGAAACGAAGACCGCATCGGGCATCGTGATCCCTGAAGCCGCCGCTGAAAAGCCGGATCAGGGCGAGATCCTGGCAGTCGGCCCGGGCAAGCGCGATGATCAAGGCAAGTTGATCGCACTCGACGTGAAGGTGGGCGACCGTGTTCTGTTCGGCAAGTACGCCGGCCAAAGCGTGAAGGTCGATGGCCAGGAACTGCTGGTCATGCGCGAAGAAGACATCATGGCCGTCGTGGCCCAGTAAGTCTGTCTCCCCCAGACATCTTTCGTAAAGAATTCAAGGAGTTATTGCAATGGCAGCTAAAGAAGTCGTTTTTGGCGATTCCGCTCGTGCCAAGATGGTCGAGGGCGTCAACATCCTCGCAAACGCCGTCAAGGTGACCCTGGGCCCGAAGGGCCGTAACGTGGTGCTCGAGCGCAGCTTCGGCGGCCCGACCGTGACCAAGGACGGTGTGTCGGTCGCCAAGGAAATCGAACTCAAAGACAAGCTCCAGAACATGGGCGCGCAAATGGTCAAGGAAGTGGCTTCCAAGACCAGCGACAACGCCGGTGACGGTACCACCACCGCTACGGTGCTGGCTCAGTCGATCGTTCGCGAAGGCATGAAGTTCGTGGCTTCGGGCATGAACCCGATGGACCTGAAGCGCGGTATCGACAAGGCCGTGGCTGCTGCGATCGAAGAACTGCGCAAGATCAGCAAGCCCTGCACGACGAACAAGGAAATCGCACAAGTCGGCTCGATCTCGGCCAACAGCGATACCTCGATCGGTGACTACATCGCCAAGGCGATGGACAAGGTCGGCAAGGAAGGCGTGATCACCGTCGAAGACGGCAAGTCGCTGCAAGACGAGCTGGACGTCGTCGAAGGTATGCAATTCGACCGCGGCTACCTCTCGCCGTACTTCATCAACACCCCGGAAAAGCAAGTCGCGATCCTGGAGAACCCGTTTGTCCTGCTGTTCGACAAGAAGGTCTCGAACATCCGTGACCTGCTGCCGGTGCTCGAGCAAGTCGCCAAGGCTGGCCGTCCGCTGCTGATCATCGCCGAAGACGTCGAAGGCGAAGCCCTCGCAACGCTGGTGGTCAACAACATCCGTGGCATCCTGAAGACCTGCGCCGTCAAGGCCCCGGGCTTCGGCGACCGCCGCAAGGCCATGCTCGAAGACATCGCCATCCTGACGGGCGGCCAAGTCATCGCTGAAGAAATCGGCCTGACGCTGGAAAAGGCAACGCTCAACGAACTGGGCCAAGCCAAGCGCATCGAAATCGGCAAGGAAAACACCATCATCATCGACGGTGCCGGCGAAGCGGTGAACATCGAAGCACGCGTGAAGCAAATTCGCGCCCAGATCGAAGAAGCCACCAGCGACTACGACCGTGAAAAGCTGCAAGAGCGCGTGGCCAAGCTGGCCGGCGGTGTTGCCGTGATCAAGGTCGGTGCTGCGACCGAAGTCGAAATGAAGGAAAAGAAGGCACGCGTTGAAGACGCGCTGCACGCTACCCGCGCTGCCGTGGAAGAAGGCATCGTCCCGGGCGGCGGTGTTGCACTGCTGCGCGCTCGCGTGGCCGTGGCCGACATCAAGGGCGCTAACGCCGACCAAGACGCCGGTATCAAGATCGTTCTGCGCGCAATGGAAGAGCCGCTGCGTCAGATCGTCACGAACGGCGGCGAAGAAGCCAGCGTTGTTGTGGCCAACGTGATTGCCGGCAAGGGCAACTACGGCTACAACGCATCGACCGGCGAGTACGGCGATCTGGTGGAAATGGGCGTTGTGGATCCGACGAAGGTCACCCGCACCGCACTGCAAAACGCCGCTTCGGTGTCGGGCCTGCTCCTGACGACCGACTGCGCCGTTGCCGAACTGCCGAAGGAAGATGCTCCGATGGCCGGCGGTATGGGCGACATGGGCGGTATGGGCGGCATGGGCATGGGCATGTAAGTCTCGCAAGAGACGGCATGTCCGGGGCGCCGCGAGGCGCTCCGATTGCCCGGTCGTTGGACGTCACGGGTTGCCGTGGACGTCCGCGCCAAAGAAAAGCGGCAACGAGTTCTCACGAATTCGTTGCCGTTTTTTTATGTCCGCACGGTATTGATGCCGTGGGTCAGCGCTCGCAGTTGGCGTCGTTCTGCGCTTCGGGAAGCGCCGGTTTACCACCGCGCCCGATCCCTTTGGCCAACGGCACCGTCGCGGCAATTTCCTCCTGCATCCACTGCCAGAACGCGTAGATGGCACGTTCGCGAGGATGATGCTCGCGCCAGCTCACGTAGTACTCGAGGCTCGGCGCAATGCACACGTCACCCACTTGCACCAGTTCACCCGCCGCGATGGCGTCGCGTACCAGCAAGCTGCGTGTGGTCGCGAGGCCTTGCCCAGCGACGGACGCGCGTAACAGCAAACCCGCATCGTCGAAAATTGGGCCGCGTGTGGGCTCGCGCGGCGGCAGCCCTGCCGCCACCAACCAGTCGCGCCATGATCGATGCGAAAAGCGCAGCATCGGCAGCTTTGCGGCATCGGCAATCGTGAAATTCGGAATTCGGTCGACCAATTCGGGACGGCAGACGGCGATCACGTAGTCGTCGAGCAACTTACGCGTCACAAAGCCGGTTTCTTCCACACGCTGATGCCAGACGCCGACGTCCACCGAGTACGGATCAGGGGCGGCAATGTCGGCGTGCAGCCGAATCATCAAGTCGATGCCGGGGTGCTGCGCGCTGAAGCGATCGAGCCGGGGGATCAGCCACTGCGCCGCCAGATCGGTCATCACGCTGACTTCCAGCCGCACAGTACTGGGCGACGCGCCCGCCGCCGTGCCCGTGCGCGCCTCGGTGAACGCCTCGTCGAGTTCGGACATGCCGATGCGGATACGCTCTGCCAGCCGCGCCCCGACACTGGTCGGCACCATGCGGGCGCCGACGCGCCGGAATAAGGGCGTGCCGAGTTGCTGTTCCAGCGAGCGCATGTGGTGGCTCACCGCACTGTGCGTCAAATTCAATTCCTCGGCGGCCCGCGTAAAACTCCGATGACGGGCGGCCGCTTCAAGTGCGCGCAGCGATTGGAGGGGAGGGAGATGTCGGAACATGATGTCAAATTCTACTCACAATGCGAGCGCAAAGGTTTCGTTGGCCTGACGTCCCGGTTTTGCCGACAATGCAAACCCTAGTAAATCACTAAGGTTTAGCTTCATGTCGAAAGCACTTCGCATCTTTGTGCTGTTCGCCTGCGGGTACTTCGTTTCCTACGTTTACCGCGGCGTGAACATTGGGTTTGCGCCATATATGACGCACGAACTCGGGCTCTCGTCGGCCGATCTCGGTTTGCTGACGAGTCTTTATTTTCTGGGCTTCGCCGGGGCGCAGCTGCCGGCGGGCGTCTTGCTCGACAAGTTCGGGCCGCGCCGCGTGGCGTCGCTCGTGCTGTTACTCGCCGCGGCCGGGGCTGCGTTGTTCGGTCTCGCGCAGGGCGTGGGCACGTTGATGGCAGGGCGCTTGCTCATTGGCGTAGGCGTGTCGGTGTGCCTGGGCAGCGCGTTCAAGGCGTTGGCGCAATGGTTTCCGGTGGCGCGTCTGCCGCTGCTCAACGGGCTGGTGATGGCCGTGGGTGGCATGGGCGGCGTGGTCGTGGGTTCGCCGCTCAATTGGCTGCTGGGCATGACTGATTGGCGCATGGTGTCGTTCGGGCTGGCCGGGCTGACCGTGTTTATGTCGGTGGCGCTGTGGTTTGGCGCGCCGGAGAAGCCGGGCGCACATGCGCAGGGCGGCTTGTCGGAAGCGCTGCAAGGCGTGAAGCAAGTGCTCGGCAGCGCCATGTTCTGGAAAGTGACGTCGCTCTCGGGCATCACGCAGGGCGTGTTCTATGCGATGCAGTCGCTGTGGATGGCACCGTACATGCGCGATGTGGAAGGGTTGTCGGCGGCAGAGGCGGCATCGCTGGTGTCCGTCGTCGGCCTGGCGATGATGGCGGGCAGCGTGGTGTTCGGCGCGGCGGCGCGTTCGCTCGAGCGTCGCGGGGTGAGTGTGTTCGCGTTTTCGGGCGTTGGCATGGTCGTCTTTGTCGCCGTGCAATTGTTGTTGATGCTCGATGCGCCGATTCCGCCGGTGTGGCTTTGGGCGGCGTACGGCGTTTTCGGCGGCACGGGTATCTTGTCGTACGCCGTCTTGGCCGAGCACTTCCACGGCACGCTGATCGGCCGCGTGAATACCTCGCTCACGCTCGTGATCTTTGTGCTGATCTTCCTGTGTCAGGTGGGCGTGGGCGCTGTGCTTGGTGCGTTCCCGGCGCATAGCGCGCATGCGCACTCCACCGCATGGATGGTGCTGGTGGTGCTGCAAGTGCTGGGGGCGGTGTGGTATTTCTGGCCGCAACGGCAGCGCGTCGGGCGCGTCGCGGCGGCTTGAGGAATCAAACGGGTGCCGTTTGCATGACGGCACCGGCGATACCGGCGACACCGGTGGTATCGGCGGCACCGGCGGTATTGCGCATCGGCTAGCGTTCAGCCTCTAGCGCCTTTAGCCACGCAATCAATCCACTGTCGATCTGCGCGAGCGCCGCTTTGGAAAGCGGCGCGAGCATGCGATGCTCGTTGGCCACGTGCGCGTCGACGGCGCGCTCGATTTGTGCAAACCCCGTGTCGGTCAATTGCACGAGCGTGCTGCGAGCGTCCTCCGGGTTCGCAACCCGCGCAATCCAGCCGCGTGCTTCCAGACGTTGCAGCCGGTGCGTCATCGTGCCCGACGTCACCATCAGTGTGGAAAACAACGCCGTCGGTGCCAGCCGATACGGCGCGCCCGAGCGTCGCAAGGTCGCCAGCATGTCGAATTCCCAACCGCTCATGTCGAACTCGGCGAACGTCGCGTCGAGTTGCTGCTGAACCAGCGCCGCGCAGCGTTTTAGCCTGCCGATGACAGCCATCGGCGTGACATCCAGATCAGGGCGCTCCCGGTTCCATTGCGCCAGAATCGCGTCGACGGCATCGCCCGTGCCGTGTGTGGCGCTCTCGCCTCTCGTGTTTTCCTTCTGCATTCCCTCGCTGGCATCGGCCTTGCGCGTTTGACGGCTCACCATGCGTGACCTCGCTTATCTTGACATCAAGACAAAATGATACCAAACTGCGATTTATCTTGAATTGAAGATAAATCATCATGACGACCTCTACCATGGCTTCACCCGCGCGGTTGAACTGGATCGACGCGTTGCTCACCGCATTCGCGCCGATGATCTGGGGTTCGACCTATATCGTGACGACGCAGTTGTTGCCCCCGGATCGGCCATTCATCGCGGCGCTGATTCGTGTATTGCCGTCGGGGCTGCTGTTGCTGATTTACGCGCGCCGATGGCCCGCAACGCGCGATTGGGGGCGATTGCTCGTGCTCTCGGCGCTCAATATCGGCGCGTTTCAGGCGTTGTTGTTCGTGGCGGCGTACCGATTGCCCGGTGGCTTGGCTGCGGTGGTCGGCGCGATTCAGCCGCTGTTGGTAATGGGGTTGGCGTGGGGCGTGGAACACAAGCGTCCGCTGACGCCAACCGTGTGGGCGGCGGTGGCGGGCGTGGTCGGCATGGCGATTTTGTTGCTTTCGCCGACGACGGTCTTCGAGCCGGTGGGCATTGTGGCGGCGCTCGCGGGGGCGGCGAGCATGGCAACGGGGACGTATCTGACGCGTCGCTGGCGTATCGACATGCCCGTGCTCGCGTTGACGGGCTGGCAACTGGCGCTCGGCGGGCTGATGCTGGCACCGCTTGCCGTGTGGGTCGATGCGCCGTTACCGGCGCTCACGCTGCTGCAAACGGCGGGATATTTGTACCTGTCGCTGGCGGGCGCGCTGCTGGCTTACGCGTTGTGGTTTCGCGGGATTGCGCGTTTAGCGCCGGTGGCGGTGTCGTCGCTCGGGTTGTTGAGCCCGCTGACGGCGGTGGTGCTGGGATGGGTTTTACTCGGACAGGCGATCACCGGCTTTGCGTTCGTCGGGCTTGCGATGGTGTTCGCGAGCATTCTCGCCGTGCAGTGGACGGCGTCGCGGGGGAAGTGACGCCCCCGCAAGGTTCGCCGGTGATGCGTGCTGGATGCGTGCGGAATGTGCGAGTGCGGTGTGAGTGATGCGTGAGTGATGCGTGAGTGATACCTGTTACGCCGCGACCCAATCCCCCGACTTCCCGCCGTGCTTTTCGAGCACGCGCACATCGGTGATCGTCATACCGCGATCGACCGCTTTGCACATGTCGTAGATCGTCAGCAAGCCGACTTGCACGGCGGTGAGCGCTTCCATTTCAACGCCTGTGCGGCCGATGGTTTCCACCTGCGAGCGGCAATGGACCGCATTCGCGCCATCGTCGACGAGAAACTCGACGGTGACGCGCGTCAGGGCGAGCGGGTGGCACAGCGGAATCAAATCGGCCGTGCGCTTGGCACCCTGAATGGCGGCGATGCGCGCGATGCCCAGCACATCACCCTTCTTCGCCGTGCCCGTGCGAATGAGCGCCAGCGTTTCCGGTTTCATCACGATGGTGCCGCGTGCAACGGCGATGCGATGGGTACTGTCCTTGCCGCCGACGTCGACCATATGGGCCTGACCAGCGGTGTCGAAATGGGTAAGTTCTGCCATGGAATAGGTGCCGAATGTGATGTGCGAAACCTGTCGGGAAACACGCAGGGAACGTACGCACTTGGCTGCTATCATAGCAGCAGCCTCGAACGACCCGCGCCATGCCGCGCCCATTTTCATGACGCGTTCATCACGTTCATTCCGTCCTCTCTGGCGGCGCGCTGTCGCATGGACACTGCTGCCCGTGATGACAGCCATGACGTTATCTGCCGCCATCGCGCCCACGCGCGTGGCGGCGCAATCGCTTCCCACCCTCGGACAAAGTTCGGCCGCCGACTTATCGCCCGCCATGGAGCGCAAACTCGGCGAGCGCGTGATGCGCGAAATCCGCGCCGATCCCGACTATCTCTCCGATCTGCTGCTCTCCGATTACATCAATGCGCTTGGTGGCAAGTTGGTTGCCGCGACGCGCAAGGTCGGGCTCGACGCGAGCCAGAGCTTCGAGTTCTTCGTAGTGCGCGATGCGGCGATCAATGCGTTTTCGCTGCCGGGCGGGTTCATCGGCATCAATACCGGACTGATCGTCACGACGCGGACCGAATCGGAGCTGGCGTCGGTGGTGGGGCACGAGACGGGGCACGTTCTGCAACATCACATCGCGCGAATGCTCGGCCAACAGGCGCAGAACTCTTGGATTGCGCTGGGCGGCTTGCTGCTCGGCTTGCTCGCCGGTATCGGGGCGCGAAGTTCCGACCTCGGCATGGGCATTGCGATGGGCGGGCAAGGGCTTGCGGTCGATCGTCAATTGCGGTTCTCGCGCGATGCTGAGCGCGAGGCCGATCGCGTTGGATTTCAGTTGCTGCAAGCGGCCGGGTTCGACACGTATGCGATGCCGACATTCTTTGAGCGTCTGCAACGCGCGGATGCCATTAACGAAGCGGGCGTGCCGGAATACGTGCGCACTCACCCGCTGACGGTGGACCGGATTGCCGACATGCTCAACCGTTCGCGCAATGCCGGATATCGTCAGCCGGAGCAGTCGCCTGAATATGCGTTTGTGCGGGCGCGGTCATTGGTGTTGCAACAGAAATCGGCAAGCGATTTCGCGTTGATCGCCGAGGCGCAACGCACGGCAATTCGCACGCAGACGGCACCGAGTGTTGCGGCGGCTTGGTATGCGGTGGCGTTGGCGGAGTACAAACAGCGTCGCTGGGAACCGGCACGCGAGGCGCTGGAGAAGTCGCGGGCGGCGTTTGGCGGCACGGGCGTGGGCACGCCGAGTTTGGCCGTTCTCGCATCGGATATTGCGCGGATGCAGGGCAGGGCCGCCGACGCGCTGAAAATTGCTACGGATGCGCGCGCGGCGTTTCCGTTGTCGCAGGCTTCGGACATGGCATATGCCGACGCGCTTGTCGCAAGCCAACGAATTCCCGACGCGACGAAGTTTCTGAAGGATCAGGTCGAGCGCTATCGCAGCGAGCCGATTTGGTGGCGGGCGTTGGCGGGGGCGTGGGCCGCAGGCGGTAAGCGCGCGAAGCAGCATGAGGCGCTCGCCGAACAATACGCATTGCAAGGGCAGTGGATGGCCGCAGTCAGCCAACTGAAACTCGCCCGCGATGCCGGTGACGCCGACTTCTACGAAATGTCGACCATCGACGCACGTCTTCACGAATTCCAGCGTCGCTATAAGGAAGACAAGGAAGACGAGAAGGACTTCAAGCAGTTTGGGTGAGGTGCTGGGGCACGCCGCGACGATGTAACGTGCCGAGGTTTCAGCGGCCCCTTATCGCCAGGTTAGTCAGCCCGCGGATCCCGCTCAAATCCATACGTTTGCGGCAACGTACCCGCATGGACGGTTGCGAACGGCAGTGAATCGCCATTCTGCCAATGCAGCCGGACAGCGGCAGCGGCGTCGGCCGTTTCGTCGGACGTTTGCGCAATTTCCGCCGCCTGCGCCAGATCGGAAACGCGGGTGAGCAAATCGATGTCGTGATCGTGCAGCAGGGCCAGCGGGGCATTACGTCGACCGCGCTCACTGTCGTCGCTATCGTCGCCCGATAGGTCGCCCGACGGCGTTGCCCCAACAAACGCCACGTTGCCATCCTCATCGAGCAAGCACGCTTGCGCCGTGAACTCACGTCCCAATTGATCCGTCAGCACGGGCACACCCTGGCCCTCATTCGCTGCCGAATCCCACGACAACCGCACGACGAACGGCGCATACGCCAGCCCGACATAAACGCGCTGCGGGCCATTTTGGAAATACCAACGCCCAGCGTCGTCGCTCTCGTAATTGCGCGCGATAAACGCCAGCAACGCCGCATGACGAATCGGATCGCCCGGCGCGCCCGCAGCCTGTGCGGCTTCGTCGCGCATGCGCCATTGCCCGCGACGGTCTAGCGAAAGCCAGCCGTAGCAATGTGGCACGTTGGGCCATTTGGCCATGGCCTGTCGAACGAGTTCATCCATGGGGTGCCGCCGGTGAATGAGGCAAAAATTGACGGAAATAATCGACGACAGTGCGCGGCATCCACGTCATGCCGCCCGGAAACGGGCCGCTCATGAAACCCACATGCCCGCCGTTTGCCGGTTGCAACAAGTGCACGTAGCGGCCCACGTCGGCCTCGCCGGGTAACGCACTGGCGGGCTGGAACGGGTCGTTGCGCGCGTTGAGCACCAGCGTCGGCACTTCGATCGCGGGAAGAATCGGTTTGCTCGACGCGCGCGTGTAGTAGTCGAACGCGCTGTGATAGCCATGCAGCGGCGCCGTCACCACATGATCGAATTCGCCGAGGTCGCGCGCAGACATCATCAAATCGCGGTCGTACAACCCCGGATACTGTTCAAGCTTAGCGAGCGCCTTCTTCTTGAGCGTGCCCAGAAAGTTGCGCGTGTACACCATGTTGAAGCCGTGCGAGAGCGCGAGCCCGCCCGCGCGAAGATCGAGCGGTGCCGACACTGCACTCGCCGCCGTCACGATTTGCGCCGCATCGGCCTCGCGTTCGCCAAGCCAGCGCAGCAAAACGTTGCCGCCCAACGACACGCCCGCAGCAAACATCGGCCCCGACACATGTGCGCGCAAGCGGCGCAAGATCCAGTCGATCTCGGTACTGTCACCGGAATGGTAAAAGCGCGGCGCGCGATTCATGCGGCCGCTGCAACTGCGAAAGTGGGGAATCACGCCGCGCCAGCCCAGCGCCTCGACTTCGCGCATCAACGTGCGCGCGTAATGACTGTCGGAACTGCCTTCCAAACCGTGGAACAGCACGACCAGCGGGGTCTCGACAAGATCGGTGGGCGCAGGCGGCGCTTTCTGCGAGGCGGGCGGTGCCACCAACCAGTCGACATCGACGAAATCGCCATCGGGGGTGTCCCACGTCTCGCGCCTGAATTCGACGTGAGGGCGACGGCCGAGCAGCGCGGGATAAATCGTCTGGCTGTGCCCATCGGGCAGCCACCGCGGCGAGCGGTAATCGGGTGGGAAAAATGCCGCTGGCCGGGCCGTCATGGTGCGCCTCGCTTAACCTGACCTTGTGACGTTCAGTGCAGCCCGTCCGGACGGGCGTGCATCATCAGGCTGAATTGCTCGACAGCGTGCGGCGGCAGCGGGCTCGAATGGATGTGCGCAAAGCGCCAGTCCCCTTGCTCGTGCACCAGCACGTAAGTGGTGTGGATGAGTTGCGCCGTCGTTTGCCCGGCATCTTCCTTACCCACGCGCATGGCTTCCGTGGCGGTGTGCACCACGGTGCCGACGGTGTCGTACTCGGTGGTATCGAGCGAGTCGATCAGCACCACGCTCTGCGCGAACTGTGCGACCAACCCGCTGCGAATCTGCTCCAGACCGTCCCAGCGCGTGCCGTCTGCGCGGATGTAGCTCACGAAATCCTCGTTGGCCCACAGCGACATCGCGCGATCCGTCTGACCGCGGCGCAACGCGTCATAAAAGGCCGTGATGGTTTCACTGGCGGCATCGAACAGGCGGACAAAACGTGGCATGAGGATCTACCGTTGGGTTTAACCGGGGGCGAACTTACCGCTGGGTGAGCAGAATGTTGCGCACGTTGGCGAACACATGCTCGGGCATCAACTCGTTCAGGCAGCGCGTATGGCCCAGTGGGCACTCGCGCGCGAAGCACGGGCTGCATTCCAATTGTAGCCACAGGATGTGGGCCTGATCGGATAGCGGCGGCGTGTGGCGCGGATCGGACGATCCGAAAAGCGCGATCTGCGGGCGACGCAGGGCGGCGCTCACGTGCATCAGCCCCGAATCGTTGCTGACCACCGCGTTCGCACGTGCCAGCAAGGCGCAAGCCTCGGCCAGCGACGTCTGACCGCACAAATTACGCACGAACGGTGCCTCGGCGGCAATCTGCTGGGCCAGGGCACCGTCTTTGCCCGACCCGAGCGCGATGATCTGCGCGTAAGGGAACGAGCGGCGCACCAATTGCGCGAGTTGCGCGAAATGCCCCGGCGGCCAGCGTTTGGCCGGTCCGAATTCGGCACCCGGGCAGAACACGACGAGCGGCACGCGCAAATCGAGATTGAAGCGCGCGAACACGCGTGCCGATTCATTCAAATCGGCTTCGATGCGCGGTGTGGGCAGCGTCTCGGGCAGTTTGGCGCCAGGGGCGAACGCGAGCGCAGCGTAATGCCGCACCATCGGCGGGCGCTCGTCCTTGCGCGGGTTGGCGTGGCGCACGTTGAGCAGGCCGTAGCGCTGCTCGCCCTTGTAGCCGATGCGCAATGGAATGCGCGCCAGCCACGGAATCAGCGCCGACTTGAAGGAATTCGGCAGCACATAGGCGGCGTCGTACCCCTCGTCGGCGAGCACGCTCGCGAGCTGATAGCGCGCGAGCGGCTGCAACTTGCCGTGCGCGAGGTCGGTCGAGACCACGCGCGAAATCTCCGGCATGCGCTCCAGAACCGGGGCGACCCAGCTCGGCGCGATCGCGTCGATGGTCAGACGCGGGTGCAGACGCTTGAGCAGGGTAAACAACGGCTGCGCCATCAGCGCGTCCCCAATCCAGTTGGGGGCGATCACCAAGGCTTTATGCATCGTGGCGGAGACTCTAAACGTTAAGCGTAGCGATGAAACTCACCGATGACCGGCGCAGCGAGTGCTTGGCGCCCGGTCAGGGCTTGCGTGAGCGCTCAGGTGGCTCAGTGGTGACCCTTGAGGACCACGCCGGCCTTCAGGCGATAGCGCGTGCCGCAATACGGGCAGGCGGCTTCGCCGTGGGTCACGTCGATGAACACGCGCGGATGGGCGCTCCAGGCTTCCATCTTCGGGTTCGGGCAATGCACCGGCAGATCTTCTGCGCCGACTTCGACGATCGGCATTTGTTTGACTTCGCTCATGGGGTTCAGACCGTGATGGGTATTCGGGATTTCGGAGTTGGCACGGCGCACCGTACAGGGCTGCGTGCTCGCCAAAAGTCGCTATTGTAAAGCAGCCGCCCCCTTTGCGGACGGGTTGCGCCACGCATGAGGCCACGTCGCAAGGGCGACGCACGCCCCAACGTCGCGCATTAGTGGCGCATAAGCGACACCTCGTGCGTTGTACCTGCAAAAACCGGCAGTCAGTGCGCCGTGGCGTACTAAGCAAACATTTACCGTGTCTATAATGGCCTGTCGTCCGCCATCGATGATGAATATATTCAGGAGACAATCCGGCAACGCCAGGCGGGCGAACGGGCGTGCCGGGCGCCGTCGGGACCGCTTTGCCCCGCTATGCCATCCAGTGCGCCGCTCGCTACGGCGCTCGCCCCCAAGACCATGCCAACGCTTCGTTTGCCAGCCGCTGAACGTGACGGGTTCGCGGCCGGTTTCCGCATTATTTCGCCGCTGTTGCCTGCCATCTTCTCGTGGGGCCTCGTGACCGGGGTGGCCATGAGCAAATCGGTCCTCACCGTGCCGCAAGCCATCGGCATGAGCCTGATGCTCTACGCCGGCTCGGCCCAGCTCGCGACGCTGCCGCTGTTCGCCGCGGGCATGCCGCTCTGGACGATTCTGCTCACGGTCGCCATCGTCAATCTGCGCTTTGTGATCTTCAGCGCGGCGCTGCAACCGCATTTCTCCTACCTGTCGCTGCCCCGGCGCATCGTGCTGGGCTACGTGAACGGCGATCTGGGCTTCGTGATGTTCATGAACCAGAACTTCGCCAATGGTTACGTGCCGGGCAAGGAGGGCACGTATTTCGGCATCACGATCAGTAATTGGGCGGTGTGGCACGTGTCGTCGATCATCGGCATCATGCTCGGCGCGCTCGTGCCCGATAGCTGGGGCCTGGGTTTCGCGGGCACGCTCGCGCTCATTCCGATGATGGTGCACACGATTTCCACCCGCTCGATGTTTCTGGCCGTGGCGCTGGCGTCGGTCATCGGCCTGCTCGCTTTCGATCTGCCCTACCGGCTCAATCTCGTGCTGGGCGTCGTCGGGGCGCTCGCAGCGGGTATGGTTTGCGACGAGCTCGTCGCGCGCCGCGCCCATAAACTCAATAGGCCCAATAGTCTCAATCAGCTCGACCGACCCAACGAGCCCAACGAGCTCAGCGATGCCAGCAAGGTCGACGAACTGACCGAGGAGCGCCGCGGATGAGCACCTGGGAAATCTGGTTCGCCTTCGTGGCGATGACCGCCGTGACTATCCTCACGCGCACGTTCTTCCTGCTCGCTGGCGAGCGTGTCACGCTGCCTCAGCGGCTGCAACGTGCGTTGCGTTACGCCCCGGCGGCGGCGCTGGCCGTCATCGTCGTGCCCGAGGTGCTGCTGCTCGATCATCAGTTCGCGCTTCATATCGGCAATCACAAGCTGGCGGCGGCGGTGGCGGCCACCGGCTGGTTTGTCTGGCGCCGCAACATGATCGAGATGATCGTCATCGGGATGGCGGTCTACACGCTTGGAAGGCTGTTCCTGTAGGCGAAACCCTGAGATACCCAAAATGGTCAATTGGGCAGTGGGATCAGTTAAAATGCATGTTTTTCCCACTATTTATTCCGGATTCTCATGGCTTCCGTCGTACGTCTTTCCGATTTGATCGCTCAGGGCCGCCTCGCCGGCAAACGTGTCTTCATCCGCGCAGATCTGAATGTGCCGCAGGACGATGAAGGCCGAATCGCGGAAGACACGCGTATCCGCGCTTCGGTGCCGGCGATCCAAATGGCGCTCGACGCCGGTGCTGCCGTGATGGTCACTTCGCACCTGGGCCGTCCGACGGAAGGCGAATTCAAGCCTGCCGATTCGCTCGCCCCCGTGGCGCAGCGCCTCTCGGAATTGCTCGACCGTGACGTGAAACTCATCGCGAACTGGGTCGACGGCGGTTTCGACGTCGCACCGGGCACGGTCGTGCTGCTGGAAAATTGCCGCGTCAACAAGGGCGAGAAGAAGGACAACGACGAACTGGCGCAGAAGATGGCCAAGCTCTGCGATGTCTATGTGAACGACGCGTTCGGCACGGCCCACCGCGCCGAAGCCACCACGCACGGTATCGCCAAGTACGCCCCGGCCGCTTGCGCCGGCCCGCTGCTGGCCGCTGAGCTCGAAGCGCTGGGCAAGGCCCTGAACGCACCGGCTCGCCCGCTTGTGGCGATCGTCGCGGGCTCGAAGGTCTCGACCAAACTCACCATTCTCAAGACGCTGGCCGACAAGGTCGATCAACTGATCGTGGGCGGCGGCATCGCCAACACGTTCATGCTGGCCGCTGGCCTGCCGATCGGTAAGTCGCTGGCTGAGGCCGATCTGGTCGAAGAAGCCAAGGCGATCATCGACGCCATGGCGGCACGCGGCGCTTCGGTGCCGATCCCGACGGACGTGGTCTGCGCCAAGGAATTCAGCCCGACGGCTGAGGCGACCGTGAAGGCCGCCGCCGACGTGGCTGCCGACGACATGATTCTCGACATCGGTCCGCAAACGGCCGCCAAGCTTGCGGAGCAACTGGGCAGCGCTGGCACCATCGTCTGGAACGGCCCGGTCGGCGTGTTCGAATTCGACCAGTTCGGTCACGGCACCGAGACCCTGGCGCGCGCGATTGCTGCCGCCAAGGGCTTCTCGATCGCAGGCGGGGGCGACACGCTGGCCGCCATCGCCAAGTACGGCATTGCCGATCAGGTGAGCTATATCTCGACGGGCGGCGGCGCATTCCTGGAATTCCTGGAAGGCAAGACGCTGCCGGCTGTGGACGTGCTGCAACAACGCGCCGCACAAGCCAACTAACGAGACTGACTAAGATCTAAGTGGGGCGGGGCTGGAGGACCAGTTCACTGGTCCGGAAAATGGGGCGTGCAGGGTCGTTTTGCATGCTTTATTGCGAACGTTTGAGTTCGAATCGAACGATTTCGTACGGACAATACGAACTTTTTGGTTAACCTCTGGCCGCGTAAATAAAGTACAACCATCGAAGCGCCAGCATTGTCGAACGCGCTGCTACCAAAAGAGGATGAAGAGATGGATGTAATGAACCGCTCCACCAAGATCGTCGCCACCATCGGCCCGGCATCGAGCACGCCGGAAGTGCTCTCGCGCATGATCGCTGCCGGCGTGGATGTCGTGCGGCTGAACTTCTCGCACGGCAAGGCGCAGGATCACATCGAGCGTGCGCAGATGGTGCGCGACGCCGCCAAGGCAGCTGGGCGCGAAGTGGCCATCATGGCCGACCTGCAAGGTCCGAAGATTCGTGTCGGCAAGTTCGAGAACGGCAAGACCACGCTCGAAACCGGCGCGTCGTTCATTCTGGACGCCGATTGCGAAGTCGGTAACGACGAGCGCGTGGGCCTTGACTACAAGGAACTGCCGCGCGATGTGCGCACGGGCGACGTGCTGCTGCTCAACGACGGCCTGATCGTGCTGACGGTCGACCGCGTGTTCGGTAACGAGATTCACACGACCGTGAAGGTCGGCGGCGATCTCTCGAACAACAAGGGCATCAACCGCCAGGGCGGCGGGCTGACGGCACCGGCGCTCACCGCGAAGGATATGGAAGACATCAAGACCGCGATGGCGCTGGGCGCCGATTACGTCGCGGTCTCGTTCCCGAAGAACGCCACCGACATGGAAATGGCGCGCCGTCTGGCCAATGTGGCCGGCGAGCCGTACGGCATCAAGCCGCGCATGATCGCGAAGATCGAGCGCGCTGAGGCCATTCCGGCGCTGGAAGAAATTCTGGCCGCATCGGACGCCATCATGGTCGCCCGTGGCGATCTGGCCATCGAAGTGGGCAATGCCGCCGTGCCGGCGCTGCAAAAGCGCATGATCCGCCTGGCGCGCGAGATGAATAAGCTCACCATCACGGCCACGCAGATGATGGAATCGATGATCCACAATCCGGTGCCCACGCGTGCCGAAGTGTCGGACGTCGCCAATGCCGTGCTGGATGGCACCGACGCCGTGATGCTGTCGGCCGAGAGCGCTGCGGGCAAGTATCCGGTGGAAACCATCGCGACGATGGCGACCATCTGTGTCGAAGCCGAGCGCTTCGAGACGGTGGAACTCGACCGCGACTGGCTCGACCAAACTTTTACGCGCATCGACCAAACGATTGCCGCCGGCGCCTTGTTTACCGCGTATCATCTTGGCGCGAAAGCTATCGTGGCGTTGACCGAATCAGGCGCAACGGCGCTGTGGCTGTCCCGTCACAAGATTCACGTGCCGATTTTTGCCCTGACGTCGCAGCTCTCGAGCCTGCGCAAAATGTCGCTTTATCGCAACGTTGCTGCGATGCGCGTCGAGTCCACGAATGACCGCGATCACGCGCTGAAGCAGGCCGAGCAGTTGTTGCTCGCGCGCGGATTGGTCAAGCGCGGCGACACGATCGTGTTGACGGTGGGCGAGCCGATGGGACAACCCGGTGGCACCAATACGTTGAAAATCGTCCAGGTGGGGCACGCATGACGATGAGGGCCGTGCGCGAGCGGCGAGACGCAGCAGCGTTTCGCGCCGCGCGAGCCGTCGTTATGAAGGGCACCCCTGGGTCGACGAAAGATTTGCTTAATTTGTGATTCCAAGGAGAACATCATGCCCCTAGTCTCTATGCGACAGCTGCTCGATCATGCCGCCGAAAACGGCTATGGTCTGCCGGCCTTCAACGTCAACAATCTGGAACAGGTGTCCGCGATCATGGCCGCTGCCGACGAAGTCGGCGCGCCGGTGATCATGCAGGCGTCGGCAGGTGCACGTAAGTACGCTGGCGAAGCGTTCCTGCGTCACCTGATCTCTGCCGCCGTGGAAGCCTACCCGCACATTCCGGTGGTGATGCACCAAGATCACGGCCAATCGCCCGCCGTGTGTATGGCCGCGATCAAGAGCGGCTTCTCGAGCGTGATGATGGACGGTTCGCTCGAAGCCGATGGCAAGTCGGTCGCCAGCTACGAGTACAACGTCGAAGTCTCGAAGAAGGTCGTGGAGTTCTCGCACTACATCGGCGTGACGGTGGAAGCCGAGTTGGGCGTGCTGGGTTCGCTCGAAACGATGAAGGGCGACAAGGAAGACGGTCACGGCGCCGACGGCACCATGACGCGCGAGCAACTGCTGACCGACCCGGATCAGGCTGCCGACTTCGTGAACCAAACGCAGTGCGACGCGCTGGCAATTGCCATCGGTACCTCGCACGGTGCTTACAAGTTCAGCCGCAAGCCGACGGGCGACATTCTCGCCATCGACCGCATCAAGGAAATTCACCGCCGCATTCCGAACACCCACTTGGTGATGCACGGTTCGTCGTCGGTGCCGCAAGAGTTGCTCGCCGAAATCCGTGAATTCGGTGGCGACATGAAGGAAACGTACGGCGTGCCGGTCGAAGAGATCGTCGAAGGCATCAAGCACGGCGTGCGCAAGATCAACATCGATACCGACATCCGTCTGGCCATGACCGGCGCGATCCGTCGCTATCTGTTCGAAAACCCGAGCAAGTTCGACCCGCGCGACTACCTGAAGCCGGCACGCGAAGCCGCCAAGCTGGTTTGCAAGGCGCGCTATCTGTCGTTCGGTTGCGAAGGTCAGGCAGGCAAGATCAAGCCGATGGCGCTCGATAAGATGGCCGAGAAGTACAAGAGCGGCGATCTGGCACAAATCGTGAAGTAAGTATCAAGCAAGCATCAAGCTTGAGGTCTTCGGACCTCAGGTAGCAGGCCCGGCCTTCGCCAGCACGCGCTGGAACAGAAGCCGGGCTTTTTCTTTGGGCATCTGTAGCTGGAATTTGCCGCCTAATTCCGAGCGGATGGTCGCGGTGAGCATCTCCACGCCATCGACGATCAGTGTCATCGGCTCGTTCATGTGCTGCCGCGAGAAGTCACGCATCCGGGTGGTCGCGCCTTCGCGCAGGCTGAGCGTGATGACCACATCGCCGTCGGGCGCCACACCCTCGGCCTGCATCGGAAATTGCAATCCCATGGTTTCGATATCCCGGGCCGCGTAGAGCGCGAAGCGCGGGATGGCGTCGTCGGGTTCCGGCGTCGCAATGGCGACTAGACGCGGCAGCACCGGGCGGTCGTCGGCGTTCTGCGCGCCGGCCGCCGCCGCGCTCGACGCGGTATGGGCCGGGGCAGGGCGATGTACTGGGGCGTGGATATGGGGCGCGGAGGACGCCGAGGCAGCTGGCGCGGACGGCTGAGCGGGCGATGTTGCAGAGGCGTTCTGAGCGCGTGCGGCCGGGCTGGCGAGTGCCATGGCGGCGGCCATCACGAGGGCGGCGGTGACGGCATGGCCGTGCGTTGCGTTCGACGTCGATGACATGGCAGCCCCTCTCCCGGGTGGACGTTTTCCATTGTAGGCGGCGCCACCGCCCAGCCAAGCAACGGAAACCCGACCCATGGCTGGCGATGGCGGCAGGGCGTTGGAGCGCAACGGCGCGGTACCGCATGTTCGTCCCGAAGTCGGATCGCAATCGGCAAACGACGCCGGAACGCCGCCGAGGGGCGCGCAAGGCGCGTATAATTACGCCTTTGCCCTTCTGACATCGGGTCCCGCCGTGACTACCCCCGCCTTGAACGCCCTGTACGAATCCTCCCTCAAGAGCCTGCCGCTGCTCTCGCGCGGCAAAGTGCGCGATAACTATGCCGTCGGCGACGACAAGCTGCTGATCGTGACGACGGACCGCCTCTCGGCGTTCGACGTCATCATGGGCGAGCCGATTCCGGGCAAGGGCCGTGTGCTCAACCAGATGGCCAATTTCTGGTTCGACAAGCTCGCGCACGTCGTGCCGAACCACCTGACGGGCGTCGCGCCGGAGTCGGTGGTGTCCGCCGACGAAGCCGCACAAGTCGCGGGCCGCGCAGTCGTGGTCAAGCGCCTCAAGCCGATTCTGGTCGAAGCCGTGGTGCGTGGTTATCTGGCCGGTAGCGGCTGGAAAGACTATCAGGCCACCGGCGCCGTGTGCGGCGTGAAGCTGCCCGCCGGTCTGCAAAACGCGCAGCAACTGCCCGAGCCGATCTTCACGCCGGCTGCGAAGGCCGAGCTGGGCGAGCACGACGAAAACATCAGCTTCGACGACATGGTGAGCCGTATCGGCCGCGAACTGGCCGAGCAGATCCGCGAGATCTCGATTCGCCTGTACAAGGAAGCCGCCGCCTACGCCGCCACGCGCGGCATCATCATCGCCGACACGAAGTTCGAGTTCGGTCTCGATGACGACGGCAAGCTGCATCTGATGGACGAAGCGCTGACCGCCGACTCGTCGCGCTTCTGGCCGGCCGATTCGTACGCCGTGGGCAGCAACCCGCCGTCGTTCGACAAGCAGTTCGTGCGCGACTGGCTCGAGACGCAAGACTGGGGCAAGACCCCGCCCGCCCCGAAGCTGCCGGACGACGTGGTCGAAAAAACGGCTGCCAAGTACCGCGAGGCGCTCGAGCGTCTGACCGGCCAGCAACTGGCCTGAGCGGGACCGCAATCGACAATGAGCACAATGAGCGAGAAACAAGCTGTGGCACCGCGCGTGGGCGTGGTGATGGGGTCCAACTCGGACTGGGAAGTCATGAAGAACGCGGCCGCCATTCTGGCCGAGTTCGGCGTGCCGTACGAGGCGCAAGTCGTCTCGGCGCACCGCATGCCCGACGACATGTTCCGTTACGCCGAAGCCGCCCGCGAGCGCGGGCTGGTGGCCATCATCGCCGGTGCCGGCGGTGCCGCCCACTTGCCGGGCATGATCGCCGCCAAGACGACCGTGCCGGTGCTGGGCGTGCCCGTGCCGAGCAAGTACCTGCGCGGTGAAGACTCGCTGCTCTCGATCGTGCAGATGCCTAAGGGCGTGCCGGTCGCGACGTTCGCCATTGGCGAAGCGGGTGCGGCCAATGCGGCGCTGTTCGCCGTGTCGATGCTCGCCGCCGCCGACAAGGCGCTGGCCGACAAGCTCGACGCCTTCCGTGCCAAGCAGACCGAAGCGGCGCGCGGCATGACGCTGCCGGCACTGTAAAAACAAGACTGTCCCCGCACGCTTTCGCGCCTAAACGCTGATGAATCCTGCCTCCGCTGCGCCCATCCTCCCCGGTCAATGGCTGGGAATGCTGGGCGGCGGCCAACTCGGCCGCATGTTCTGTTTCGCCGCCCAGTCGATGGGTTACAAGGTCTGCGTGCTCGACCCCGATCCGCGTTGCCCGGCCGGTGCCGTGGCCGACCGCCTGATCGTGGCCGACTATCGCGACGAGACCGCACTGGCTGAACTGGCCGCGCTGTGTCCGGCCGTCTCGACCGAGTTCGAGAACGTGCCCGCCCAGTCGCTCGACTTCCTCGCACAAAGCACCACGGTGAGCCCGGCGGGCCGCTGCGTTGCCATTGCACAGGATCGGGTAGCGGAGAAGCGCTTCATCGAAAGCTGCGGCGTGCCCGTCGCTCCGCATCTGGTGATCGAGTCGACCGACGCGCTGAACGCCATTGGCGATGCCGCCATCGAGACCGTGCTGCCGGGCATTCTGAAAACCGCCCGCATGGGGTACGACGGCAAGGGGCAAGTGCGGGTGAACACGCCTGCCGAAGCGCGTGCCGCTTATGCGGAAATGGGCGGCGTGGCGTGCGTGCTGGAGAAGCGTCTGGCGCTGGCTTACGAAGTCTCGGTGCTGAGCGCGCGTGGCGCGAACGGCGCTGTCGCGACTTACCCGCTCGCCCAAAACGTCCATATCGATGGCATTCTGGCAACGACCACAGTCCCGGCCCCCGATGCCGCACCGGCGCTGGCCGATGCCGCGCGTGCGGCCGCGGCGACCATCGCGTCGCAAATGGATTACGTGGGCGTGCTGTGCGTCGAATTCTTCATCCTCAAGGATGGCTCCCTGATCGCCAACGAAATGGCGCCGCGTCCGCATAACAGCGGTCACTACACGATCGATGCGTGTGCGGCGAGCCAGTTCGAACAGCAAGTGCGCGCCATGGCCCGCCTGCCGTTGGGCGAAACGCGTCAGCATTCGCCTGCTGTCATGCTCAACGTGCTGGGGGACGTGTGGTTCGATGGCGATGCCAAGGATCAGCCCCGCGCCCCGGCGTGGGACGAGGTCGCGGCACTGCCGTCGGCGCGTCTGCATCTGTACGGCAAGGAAGAGGCGCGTGTCGGCCGCAAGATGGGCCACATCACGTTCGCGGGCGCTTCGCTCGACGAGGCACGCAAGGCCTGCGTCGCCGCTGCCGCCAGCCTCAACATCGCGCTGGAAGACTAAGCGATGACGTCGTTGCAGGCCCCTCGCATCGTGATGCCGTCCGATGAAGCCATCACGCTGGCTGCCGAACAACTGGCAGCAGGCGAATTGGTCGCGTTTCCGACGGAAACCGTCTACGGCCTTGGCGGCGACGCCGAGAACCCGCAAGCGGTTGCCGCCATCTACGCGGCCAAGGGGCGGCCTGCCAATCATCCGGTCATCGTGCATTTCTCGCCCGAGGGCGACCCCGGCTACTGGAGCGACGACGTGACGCCTGCCGCGCGCAAGCTCATGGACGCGTTCTGGCCCGGCCCGCTCACGCTGATCGTCAAACGTGCGCCGCATATTCCGGCGGCCGTGTCGGGCGGACAGGATTCGGTGGGGCTGCGTGTGCCGTCGCATCCCGTTGCGCAAGCGCTGTTGCGTGAGTTCGCTCGCGTGAAGGGCGGTGCGAGCGGGCAGGGTGGCGTGGCTGGCCCTTCGGCGAATCGATTCGGGCAGGTCAGCCCGACCGCCGCACAACACGTGCGCGACGAGTTTGCCGGTTTGCCCGGTGTGACCGTGCATGTCCTCGACGGCGGCGAAGCAGCCGTCGGTATCGAATCGACCATCGTGGATTTGTCGCGGGGATTCCCGGCGCTGCTGCGCCCTGGCCACATCACGCCGGAACAGATCGCTGAAGTGCTGGGCGAGATGCCGCGCTTGCCGGGGCAGGATGCCAACGCGCCGCGCGCGTCCGGCACGCTCAAAGCGCACTACGCACCGCGCACGCCGCTGTATCTCTGCGACGCCGCGCAGTTCGCGCCTGCCTTGGCCGTGCATCCGAAGGGCGAGCGCGTGGCTGTGGTGGCATTCGCGGGTACGCTGGCGGCGTTGCCATCGCTGAGTGCGGCCGATGCGCTGGGTGAGCTTGGTGACGACGTGGTGAAGTTCACGTTGCCGCCCACGCCTGACGCGCTGGCGACCGATCTCTACGCGCTGTTGCGCCGTCTGGACCGCGCAAACGTCACGCGTATCCTCTTCGAACGCTTACCCGACACGCCCGCCTGGGCTGCCGTCAACGACCGTCTCGGCCGCGCTGCGGCGGCGTTCGAGCAGGCCTGACGACCATTCCGGCGGCCCGAACAGGGCCATCCACTTATTCCGCCAGCCCGGCAGCGTGAGCGCATCGCGCGCCATCGCACCCCATTCGTGAAACGTCAGCGTGATCGGGTTGTGGGTGTGAATCTGATTCACGATGCCGTACTCGCACGGCTCCGCCTCGCTTTCTTCCACATACGAGCCGAATAGGCGATCCCAAATCACCAGCACGCCCGCATAGTTGCGGTCGATGTAACGCGGGTTGCGTGCGTGATGCGCGCGATGAATCGACGGCGTGTTCAGTACGTACTCCAGCCAGCCGAGTTTCGGGATGGCCTGCGTATGCACGAAGAATTGGAACGCGAGGTTGAGCAGTACCACGCCGACGATCTGGATCGGCGTGAAGCCGATGAGCGCCATCGGTGTCCAGAATAGCCACATGCCCGCGACGGGATACATCAGGCTCTGACGGAAGGCCGTCGACAGGTTGAGGCGCTCGGACGAGTGATGCACCACGTGCGCGGCCCACAGCCAGCGAATGCGATGGCTCGCGCGATGGAAGATGTAGTAGAGAAAGTCCTGCACGACGAAGAGCAGCAGGAAGCCGACCCAGCCCGAGGGCATCGTGTAGATGCGGTGGTGATCGTAGAGCCACGCATAGAACGGCACGATGAGCAGCCACGCCAGTTTGTCCGCGCCCTGATGCATGAGCGCGAGCGTGGCGTTGCTCACGGTGTCTTTGAGGCTGTACATGCCGGGGCGGCGGCGTCGCCAATACCACGCTTCGATGCCGATACACAGCACGAACACGGGCGCGAGCGCCAGCAGAATCAACTCGACGTTCATGACCTCGCGTCTCCTCACGATTGGGTCATCTGACCGGCGTCTTTCCGTCTGAGCGGAAATGACACCGATGGAGCGTCTATTCTGAGGCCAATGTCACGTCGTGGCGCACCGGCTAGAGTGAATCCTCGAAAGGGGGCGGGTCGGGGCAACAGGACGGCGTGGCGTATCGCCAGAACGTGCTGACGGTGCCCGGCATCCGCCGTGCCGGGCATCGTTCCGGATCATCGTTCCGGCATTGTTCCCTTAGGGCGCGTTCTCGTACACCCACGAGATGAGGGCATCGTTGAACGCCCGCGCGTTGTTTGCCTTCGCGTCGTTCACCAGCGAGACCACCACGTAGATATTGCCGCTGCGCGTGCCGACATAACCCGCCACCGCGCGCACGTCGTCGAGCGTGCCCGTTTTGATGTGCGCGTTGCCCGCCACGGGGCTGTTGGTCAGACGGTTACGCATGGTGCCGTCCACGCCGACGGTCGGCATCGATTCGACCAGCACCTGCGCGGTCG
Organism: Pandoraea pneumonica; assembly: GCF_902459645.1. Lineage (GTDB taxonomy): Bacteria > Pseudomonadota > Gammaproteobacteria > Burkholderiales > Burkholderiaceae > Pandoraea > Pandoraea pneumonica. Next base: position 690,845 of record NZ_CABPSK010000004.1, on the reverse strand, counting down.
GGCTGTTGATCGCGTGCTGCAACAGACCCGACAATTCGGCGGCGCTGATGCGCTCGCGGCGCGACAGCCCGGAGCCGTTCTCCACGACCAACCCCGGCATCGACAGATCGTTCTTGTCGAGCCAGCGGCTGAGCGCTTCGCGCGAGCGCGTCACGCTAGCAGGCGTGCGGCCATCGGCCGGCAGGCCCAGCGTCAGGAACAACTGGCGTGCCATCACGTTGTTGCTGAACTTGTTCATGTCGTGCACGACTTCGGCGAGTGTTTGGCCGCGATGCGTGACGAGCAGTTTCGCGCCCGGTGGCACCACGCCCGAGCGCACATTCCCATTGAACTGGCCGCCCGAGGCTTGCCACAGCGCGCGGAAACCGCCGAGGAAGAAGCGGTCGCGATCCGGGGCGGCGACGCTCCAATCTTTCTCGTCGCAAGCGGCCGGATAGGTGCCCGCGAAGCGCGCGACATAGCCGCCGTCCGGGCTTGGGTTGATGGTCGGGTGGAGGCGCGTGAGCCAGTCGCCGCAGTTGCCGGTATCCGTATAGGCGATTTCGTTCGCGACTTGCAGGTTCGCCAGCGGGGGCAGCACGTTCACGTTGACCGCACCGTTCGGGCCCGCCGAGAAGTTGAACGACATGGCTTTGAACGAGTACAGCAGCGCGTCGGGGGCGACGTTGTAAGGCCGGTCGTCGCCGCCGTCGATGGCATCGACGGCGCCAATGTCCGAGCTGTAGGCCGAGCGGTCGAGAACGATGTCGCCGTTGATGTTGGCCACGCCCGCGTTATGTAACTCGGCGACGAACTTCTCCATCTCTTCGGGCACGAGCTTCGGATCGCCGGTGCCTTTGAAATACAAATTGCCGTTGAGCGTGCGCCCGTCGAATTGACCGTCGGTGAACGCTTGCGTGCGCCAGCGATAGTCGGGGCCGAGCGTGTCGAGCGCCGCGATGGTCGTGACGAGTTTCATCGTCGACGCCGGATTGCGCGGCACCTTCTCGTTCATCGAAATGAGCGGCGCGGCGAGACGGCCCCGCGTTTGCAGCGGATTGTCGACCTTCGCGACCAATACACTGACGTGGCCTGCGGGCACTTTGCTCGCGGTGAGCAAGCGCGCCAACGGCGCGGGCAGCGGCGCATGGCTCGGCGCGGCGGCGGGCACCTTCGGCACCTTGTGCTTGGCCGGTTTCGCATACACGGGTGAGCTCATCGCGGCGGCCACGGCCAGCGCCGCGCAAGCGGCTACGCATCGCAGGGCGAATGCGCACGGGGGAATCGTGGCGCGCGAATCGGAACGTGCAGTGGAGGACAGCGGCGAGCGGGCGAAGTGGGTGAAGTGTGCGAAATGGACGAGGCGGGAGCGGCGGAAGACGCGCATGACGGGCGGTGTTCTCCAGTGTTACGCGCAGCGAAACCGTGCGGGGCAGTGTGTCCCATGCGAGACAGGTGCGAAGCGGCGCGGCGGCTGCGGGCGAAGCGGTGACGTGTTCGGCGCACGGTGGCGCGCGTCTGACGCGCACCGGGCAATGTCCGCCATTGTAAGTCGGGCATGCAACGAACTGTCGCTACAATGGGTCGAAAATCGACGAGATGTCACTCACAGGCAACAACGCCGCGACATCGGGGCCAGACACATGCGAATTTTATTGGTGGAAGACGACGCGATGATTGCCGCAGCGGTCATAAAAGGCCTGCGGCAAGACGGCTGGACCGTCGATCACGTCGACGACGGACAACGTGCGCTCGACGCCTTGTCGCTCGAGCGCTACGACGCGCTACTGCTCGACCTTGGATTGCCGCGCCGCGACGGCATCGACGTGTTACGTACGTTACGAGCGCGAGGGCAAACGCTGCCCGTGCTCATCGCCACGGCGCGCGATGCGGTGGCCGACCGCGTGAAGGGGCTCGACGCCGGGGCCGACGACTATCTCGTGAAACCGTTCGACTTGGATGAGTTGGCGGCGCGATTGCGGGCACTGGTGCGGCGTCAGGCTGGGCGCAGCGAACCGTTGCTGCGTCATGGCGGCATCGTGCTCGACCCGGCCACCCGGCAAGTGAGTTGCGACGGCACGCCCGTGGTGCTGTCTGCACGCGAATATGCGGTGCTCGAAGCGTTGCTCAATCGCCCGGGCGCGGTGCTCTCGAAGGCGCAACTCGAAGAGCGTATTTACGGCTGGGGCGAAGAAATCGCGAGTAACACCGTGGAAGTGCATATTCACGGGCTGCGCAAGAAGCTGGGAGCCGATGCCATCCGCACCGTGCGTGGCGTGGGGTACATGATGCCGGTGCAGGGCGCACAAAACACGCCAAACACGCCAAACACGCCAAACTCGCCAAACTCGCCGAACGCATCAGACCACGCAACGTCGCCGGAGGGTAAGTGATGCGCTCGATCCGCCGTCGTCTGCTTGTTGGTCTGCTGCTTACGCTCGTTGCGGCGTTAGTGCTCGCGGGCATCGCCATCTTCCGTCAGGCGCGTACCGAAGCCAACGCGCTCTTCGATTTTCAATTGCAACAAATGGCGCTGTCGTTGCCTGCTGAGCCGTTTTCCAGCGTGCCTGGTGACCATAACGATGCGGGCGGGCTGGTCATCCAGATATGGAGCCGCAACGGCGTCGAACTGTATTACTCGCACCCGCGTACGCCGCTGCCGCCGCGCGCCGAACTTGGGTTCACCACTGTGCAGACCCCCGCGGGCGATTGGCGCGTATATGCCGCCCTCGTTGGCGACAACGTCGTGCAACTGGCGCAGCCGATGGTGATTCGCGATTCGCTCGCGGTCTCGATGGCCTTGCGCACGCTATTGCCGTTGGTCATCGCGATGCCGATTCTTGCGCTGCTCGTGTGGATCGTCGTCGGACGCGGGCTGCAACCGCTGCGACGCGTCACACGCGCACTCGATGCGCGCGCGCCCGGGGCGCTTTCGGCTTTGCCCGAGGGCGGGTTGCCGGATGAAGTACGTCCGCTCGTGCGCGCGCTCAATAGCTTGCTCGGGCGCCTTGATGAAGCCCTCGTGCAGCAGAAGGCATTCGTTGCCGATGCGGCGCACGAGTTGCGTACGCCGCTCGCTGCGTTGCAGCTACAAGTGCAGTTGCTGGAGCGCGCGCATACCGATGGCGAACGTGCGGAAGCGATGCGTGATCTGCGTGAAGGTGTGCGACGCGCATCGCATCTTGTTGCGCAGTTGTTGACGCTGGCCCGTCAGGAACCCGATGCAGCGCGTGCCGCGAGCGCGTTTGTCGATCTGCCTTTGACGCCGCTCTTGCAGGATGTGGTCGCGCATCATGCGGCGTTGGCCGTCGCGCGCGGCATCGATTTGGGGCTCGACGCCCCAGACGCCATCGCCGCGCTTGCACGCGTGCAGGGCGATACCAATGCGTTGCAAACCCTCTTTGGCAATCTCGTCGATAACGCGCTGAAGTACACGCCGAACGGCGGGCGTATCGACGTGCGGCTCGCGAGCGCAAGTCCCGCTGTTGTCGAAATCGAAGACACCGGCCCGGGCATTGCGCCTGCCGAGCGCGAGCGCGTGTTCGACCGTTTCTTCCGGGGCGGCGAGGGCGAGTCGGCCAAGGCGGGCGATGTGCGTGCCGAAGGTAGCGGTCTTGGCCTGGCTATCGTGCGCAATATTGGGCAGGCGCACGGCGCACGTGTCGAGTTGCTTGACGCCCGCAGCGGCCACGGTCTGCGTGTGCGTGTGAGCTTCGATGCAGCGGCCTCCGGAGTGCCGCCTGCGCTTTGAGCGAAAGCGCATTCGAATGAATACTTCCGCAAAGGCACGCGGCGCATCGTACGGCGCCGCGCTGCCATTCACTCACTGCCAGTGATTACCCACGCGTCACGTTGGTGACTCGATCGTTCTCGATGGTGAGCGTGCGGCGATCGGGGCGATGATCGCGCGTGAGCGGCATGGCTTTGCCATCTTGTTCGCCAATACGCCACGGGCAGCCCTTGAGCATCGACTTCGCTTCCGGCAGCGATTTGCCGACGATGGTGTTGTCTGCGGGCGTCTCCGAGGTGCAGTTGCCCTGTGCTTGTTGTGTGCCTTGCATTCCTTGCATGCCCTGCGCCTGCTGCGTGCCCTGCATCGGCTGCATGCCTTGCGCTTGCGTCGAATCGGCCGGGCCTTGTGTGCCGATGCCGTTACCCGGGGCGGCTTGCGCGGCAAACGCGAACGTCATGCCAAGTACGAAGCCTGCGGTGCCGATGACGCGCGTGGCGCGGCGAAGCGTCGAGTCAGTGGTGTGCATCGTAATGCCTCCTGAGTGCGTGAACTTACGGAACGTGCGGCGCGGGATCGCACCACCTTGCCACCGTAGTCAGCGGAACACATCAGAGGCAAGACGAACCGCGCGAGCATCACTATCAAACGGCTGCCATCGTGACGCATAGCAATCAGAATTGCCTCGCATTGCACTCAATGTGTGACATTTCCTAAACGGGCGCTGGGGGGCGCGCCATGAAGCTATGCGCTTTTCGAATGCCGGTTCAAGGTTTTCGCGCACTAAGGTTGTCCGTCTTAAGGTTGTCTTAAGGGAGCCTCTCTACGATCACAGTCATGTCAAACGTGGTTGTCTGGAAGGAGAGACTCATGCAGACCTCGAAGCTCACTCGTACGTTGGTTGCTGGCGCTGTGCTCGTCGCATTGACGGGCGGTTACGTTGCGGGTCGTCAGCACTGGCAGGCACCGCTCGCGTCGGAAGTGGTCTCCGACGCCAACGCAGCGCTGCCCGCAGCGGCTAGTACGCCGGGCGTGGTCAATACGGCGAATACGCCGAATACCGCGCCACGTATGCTTGTGCCGGACTTCTCGCAACTCGCGGAACAATACGGACCGGCCGTAGTCAACATCAGTGTGACGCACGATGGGAAACCTTCTGCGGGCCGTGGCGCCTCGGCAATGCCGATGCCGCCGGGCATGGATCAGAACGATCCGCTGTTCCAGTTCTTCCGCCACTTCTACGGCGCGCCCGGTAACGACGGCGGCGACGGTAACGACGATGGTGGCAGCGCCGATAGCGGACCGACGCGCAGCCTCGGCTCGGGCTTCATCGTGAGCCCTGACGGCTACATCCTGACCAATGCGCACGTCGTCGACGATGCGAGTCAGGTGACGGTGAAGCTCACCGATAAGCGCGAGTACAAGGCGAAGGTCGTGGGTAGCGATAAGGCGAGCGACGTTGCGCTGCTCAAGATCGCGGCCACGAATTTGCCGACGGTGAAGATTGGCGATCCGTCGAAGTCGAAAGCCGGTGAATGGGTGGTGGCCATTGGGTCGCCCTACGGTTTCGACAACACGGTGACGGCGGGCATTGTGTCGGCGAAGGCGCGTGCGCTGCCCGACGAGAATTACACGCCGTTTATTCAGACGGACGTGCCGGTCAACCCAGGCAATTCGGGCGGGCCGCTGTTCAATCTGAACGGTGAGGTCATCGGCATCAACTCGATGATCTATTCGCGGACTGGCGGCTTCCAAGGGTTGTCGTTCGCGATCCCGATCGATATGGCGATGAAGGTCAAGGCGCAGCTCCAGCAGTACGGCAAGGTGAGCCGGGGCCGCATCGGTGTGACGATTCAGGAAGTGAATCAATCGTTGGCGAAGTCGTTCGGCTTGCCGAAACCGACGGGCGCGCTCGTGTCGTCGATCGACAAGAACGGCCCGGCCGCGAAGTCCGATCTCAAGGCGGGCGACGTGATTCTGGCGGTGAACGGCACGACCATCGACGACTCGGTGCAACTGCCCGAGAAAATCGCCGATATGCGCCCGGGACAGACGGCGACGTTGACCGTCTGGCGTAACGGGGCGCAGCAAACGGTGTCGGTGAAGGTAGCGGCGTTGAGCGAGAAGAAGGACGTGGCGAGTGCCGACGATTCGGCCACGCACGGACGGTTGGGGCTCGCGGTGCGCGAACTGTCGCCGGACGAAAAGCGTGCCGCGCAGGTGACGAACGGTTTGCTCGTCGCCCGTGCGGGCGGCCCGGCGGAACAGGCCGGTGTGCAGGCGGGCGACATCATCTTGTCGCTCAATGGAACGCCGGTGACGAGCGCCGCGCAGTTGAGCGACAAGCTCAAGAAGGCGGGCAATAATGTCGCGTTGCTGGTGCAGCGCGACGGGCAACAGATTTTCATCCCGGTCGATCTCGGCTAAGGCGAGTACCTGCCGTCGAGGGCGGCACGCACGGGATGCCACGCACTACCTTGTGTGCTGGCGCGGCTGCGGTGTCATCGCAGAGATATCGCAGTCGTTCCGGCACGATCCGGCATCGTGAAGTCATGAAACGGGAGGTCGAACATGTGGCAACAATGGCAACGCTGGTCAGTGGCAGGTGCCACGGCCGCAGTGCTGGCGGGCAGTCTCGGCGGTATCGGATTGGCGCACGCACAGGGCGGCAATTTGCCCAAGGAGATGCAGCAGGGCGACGTGACGTATGTGTCCGGCGGCATCGATAGCGACGAATCTGGCGCGTTCAAGCGCTCGGCAGGCGGCTGGCCGCTGTCGATCGAGATGGCAGCGCGCGGCGACGGCGCCAACGAATACGTGGCCGATGCGCAAGTGCAGATCATGCGTGGCGGTGCCACGGTGCTCGATGCGCATTCGCGGGGGCCGTTCATGCTGGTGAAGTTGCCTGCGGGCGACTACACCGTGAAGGCGACTTACAACGGCAAGCCCATGACGCGGGAAGTGAAGGTGCCCGCCAAGGGGCATGCGACAGCAACATTCTTGTGGCCGCACGATTGATGTGCCGATCGATCCGCAGCCACGGATGAGGGCGTAACCCAGGTAGTACCCGCAGTACCCGCAGTACTTGTAGTACCCGTAGCAACGAGTGAGCGAGTTGCGCCGCCGAAAGGCGGCGCTTTTTTTATGGGTGAACGAATCCTTCGCTCACGCCGCCGTGCGGCACTCCGACGCAGGCGAGGCGCCGTCCAGATCGTCAGGCGAGCGCACGGCAAACGTTTGCGTGACCGTGATGCCGTTCTTGATGGCGGTCATCTCAGCGAGAATTGCCACGGCAATCTCGGCTGGGGTGCGCGCGCCGAGGTGCATACCGACCGGCCCGTGCAGCCGCTCGATTTCTTCCTGACTCAGATCGAATAGCGACAGCCGCTCGCGCCGCCGCGCATTATTCACGCGCGAGCCAATGGCGCCGATGTAGAACGCCGGCGATTTGAGCGCTTCGAGCAGCGCCATGTCGTCGAGCTTCGGATCGTGCGTGAGCGTCAACACCGCGCTGTGCGAGTCGAGTTGCAGTCGCACGATCAGATCGTCGGGCATTTCGCGCGAGAGTTCGGTGCCCGGCACCTGCCACTCGTCCGCGTACTCCGTGCGCGGGTCGCACACGATCACGTGATAGTCGAGCGCGTTGGCCATGCTCGCCACGTACTTCGACAACTGTCCCGCGCCAATCACCACCAACCGGTGACGCGGACCATGCGACGTGATGAGGTGCTCCCCGTCGAACTCGACGGACGGTGTGCGATGCCCGGGCGCGATTTGCACCGCGCCGGTGGTCATGTCCAACTCGCGCACCACGAGGCGGAACTGCGAGATGGCGTCGAGCAAATCGGGAATGCGCGACGACGCGCGCACCGGCTCGAGCACTAATTGCAGCGTGCCGCCGCACGGCAAACCAAAACGATGGGCTTCTTCGGCCGTCACGCCATAGCTCGTGAGTTGCGGACGGTCTTGCGGCCAGTCACCGGCACGAATACGCGCGATGAGGTCGTCTTCGACGCAACCGCCGGAGACGGAGCCGACCAGATGGCCGTCTTCACGAATTGCGAGCATCGAGCCCACGGGGCGCGGGGCCGAGCCCCACGTACGCACGACAGTGCCCAGCGTGACGAAAAAGCCCGCGCGGGTCCACTGTACGGCGGACTTCAGCACTTCCAGATCGACACTGTCCATTGCACGGTTCCTTCGCCTATACGCGAGCGGCGGCCCGGATGGGCCAAGGCACCGAAGACACGGTCACACGGCAATGCACGCAAGCTGGCGCCATGTCTCGCGCTAGGCGCGGAGGCAGTGCCGATGCAGGCAGCCGAGGGACCGGCTGTTGCCGAAGAGAAACCGCTCGATGTGATGCGGCGAGTATATCGCGCCTGCGCCCGGCTTGCCTTGCGCTGTATTCGAGCGGATATTCGGCACGGCGGCGGCCTCGGACCCAATGTCGCAGGAGACGCTTCGGGCGGTAACTCGTGTCACAATACTTCGATGTTCGAGACGAACCGGAAAGCAGCCGCATCAGACAGATCCGTAGACCCGCAACACCGGCACGTTTTTCGTGTGGCCTGACGGCAAAGGGGAAAGGGCAATGGAACTTCAGAATCGCCGGCAATTGCCGATGGCGCGGGATGTTGCGTGGATTGCGCTGAACGATCCCGGCGTGCTGCGCCAGTGCATTCCCGGGTGCGAATCGCTCGATCGTATCGACGACACCACCTGGTCGATCGTGATGGCGGCTTCGGCCGGGCCCGTCAAAGGGCGCTTCACCGGGCGGATGACGCTCACCGACGTGATCGCGCCCACGTCTTACACACTCCATTTCGACGGGCTGGGCCCGTCTGCCGGGTTCGGGCGCGGCACTGCCGCCATTACGCTCCAACCGCAAGGACCGATGACTACCGTATTGACCTACGACGCGCGCGCCCAGATCGGCGGCGAACTCGCGCATCTCGACAGTTCTCTCATTGACGACGCGGCACGCCGCTTTGCCGACGAATTTCTCACGCGCTTTATTGCCGTTGTTGCGCCGCATCATGCCGTGGGCGAGCCGGTGGCCGCCGACGGTGAGGTGGCCGCGGCAATGGCCGCAGGGGCCGCAGGGGGGGCGACGCGCGTCGCGCCTGGTACGGCGCGTCGCAGCGGACTGGCGCGCTGGTGGCCTTGGGTCGTGGCCGTGGTGATCCTGATACTTATCGTGATGTGGGGCAACCATGCCAGTTGAGGAGCCGTTGTTGGAAACCACCGAAAAAACGCTTGTGCCGCCCGGCGTGGCCGGTTACGACGTGCGGGTGCGCATTCGCGACGGCGAGACGCCCGTGTTCGGCCCCGGGCGTCTGTCGCTGTTGCGCGCCATCGACGCCACAGGTTCGATCTCGGCGGCAGCCCGGCAAATGGGCATGTCGTATCGGCGCGCGTGGCTGCTCGTCGAGGCGATGAATCACGAGTTTCGTGAGCCGCTGGTAACCCGCCACATCGGCGGCGTGTCGGGCGGCGGGGCCCAGCTCACGCCGTTCGCCCAGAACCTCACCGCGCACTACGACACCCTCATCCGGGAGATTCGGTCGCTGCTCGACGCCCACGTCCCCACCTTCGATGCCTACCTCAAAGGGGCCTCCGAACAGGACCCCGACGACGTGTAATTCCGTAAGTCCTGACCAAATCTCACAAAATGCTTATCTTTTTGACAGGACTTTGTGACTGAAAGTGAACAACACTGTCTCCATCGACGCCAACAACAAGCGATGGAGACGTCATGCGAGCCCCTCAAAAATCCGCTGTCTTAGCCGTACCGGCCTCATCCGCTACGGCCGATCCGCGAGCCAAGCGCGCGTCTGATCCGTCGGACCCGTTCGGTGCACCGTCTCCGGTGCGTACCCCCTCCCCAGTCGTTCAGCCGGGCTGGCTGCGCATCACCCACTGGGTGAACGTGGTGGCGGTGCTCGTGATGATCACGAGCGGCTGGCGTATTTACAACGCCTCGCCGCTGTTCGATTTCCGGTTTCCCAACGACATCACCCTCGGCGGCTGGCTGGGCGGCGCACTGCGCTGGCACTTCGCCGCGATGTGGCTGCTGGTGGCCAATGGGCTCGTCTATCTGCTGGTGAATCTGGCGAGCGGGCGCATGGGACGCCGTTTCTTCCCGCTGTCCATCAAAGGCGTGGTGCGCGACGCGCTTGCCGCGCTGCGTGGCCGCCTCACGCATGAGGATCCGCGTCATTACAACTACGTGCAACGCGCCGCGTACCTGTTTGCAGTCCTCGATCTGGTGTTGCTCGTCGCGTCAGGGCTGGCGATCTGGAAACCCGTGCAACTCGGTTGGCTGTGCGACCTCTTCGGCGGTTTCCAAGGCGCGCGCTGGGTGCACTTTCTCGCGATGTCAGGGTTGGTCGCGTTCATCGTGGTGCACGTGGTCATGGTGGCGCTCGTGCCCCGCACGCTGCGCACGATGATTACCGGCCGCTAAGCGTTCCGTCGCTATCCCATCGATACCTCACAGACTCACGACGAGACACTGCCATGGCTCTCTTTAAACGTAGCGGCAACGACGATGGTCAGTCGCTGATCGTGCGCGACGGCGACGCGATTCTCAAGGAGGCGCGCGCGCTGGTGACACGCCGGGTGAGCGAGCCGTCGCGCCGCGCATTTCTCTCGCGCACCTTGACGCTCGGCGGCGTAGCGCTGCTCTCGGGCTGCTCGCTTGACGACAACCCGAGCGTGGAATCGGCGCTCGACAAGATGTCGCGCTGGAACGACCGGGTGCAGGCGGCGCTGTTTCGCGGCGACGTGCTGGCACCGACGTTTAAGGCGTCGCAGATCACGCGGCCGTTTCCGTTCAACGCGTTCTATTCGATGGACGAGGCCCCCGTGGTCGACCCGGCCGAGTATCAACTGGAGTTGTCGGGCCTGATCGCCGACAAAGCCCCGTGGCGGCTCGACACGCTAACCACGTTTGCTCAGGCGCGTGCGGCCGAGCAGATCACGCGCCACGTGTGCGTGGAGGGGTGGAGCGCGATTGGGCGCTGGGGCGGCGTGACGTTTGCCGATTTTCTCAAGCGCATCGGTGCCGACACCACGGCGCGTTACGTCGGCTTCAAGTGCGCCGACGACTACTACACGAGTATCGATATGCCGACGGCACTGCATCCGCAGACGCTGCTCGCGCTGACTTACGACGGCCAGACGCTGCCGAGGGAGTACGGCTTTCCGATGAAGCTGCGCATCCCGACGAAGCTCGGCTACAAGAATCCCAAACATATCCGCGCGATTTTCGTGACGAACACCTACCCGGGCGGGTACTGGGAAGACCAGGGCTACAACTGGTTTGGCGGCAGTTGATTTTTTCACTCACTTCATGGAGCAACGACAATGAAAATGCGATATCTGGCAGTGATGGCGATGGGTCTGGCACTCGGCACCGGCGCAGCGTTTGCGCAGGACGCGATGAGCAAAGGCGATGCCATGGGCAAGGGCGACGCTATGAGCAAGCAAATGGACAAGAGCGGTTCGATGTCCAAGGACGGCATGGCCAAGCACGACGCGATGGGCAAGGGCGACGCCATGAGCAAGGGCGGTGCGATGTCCAAGGGCGATGCCATGAGCAAGGGCGGCGCAATGTCCAAGGGCGATGCCATGGGCAAGGGCGATGCGATGAGCAAGCCGCAGGGGCAGTGAGATGTCGCCGGGCGCGGCGGCTAGCGGTTGCCGCCACGCCCGGGGTATCGGTGCATCAACGCGTGAGCGCCACCGATTTGATCAGCAGGAAAACCTCGCGCTCGGGCGCGAGTTTCAGTTGATCGGCTGAGAAGCGGGTAATACGCGCATGTAACGCGGTGCCGTCGTGCAATGCGGCTTGTACTTCCACCGAATCGCCTAAATCGCGCAACGCCGTCACGCGCGCGGGCAACACATTGAGCACGCTCGTGTCCGTCGGCGGCGCCGTCGCGACAGCCACATCGCGCGCGCGCACCAGAATCCGGCAGGCGTCCCCCGTCTCGCCGCTCACACGCGGCACGCGCAGGCGAATCGTGCCGCCGCCGTTCACCGCAAGCTCCGTCAGCCCATACGCGGCGTCGTGTGCAACCACCTTCGTCTCAAGCACCGTCCCCGGCGCTTCGGCCGTGCCATCCAGCGCATCGCGATGCACGTTGAGCACGTCGGCTGGATTGCCTTGCGAGATCGTGCGGCCTTCACGGAACAACACCACCTGATCGGCCAAACGCATGACCTCGTCGAGCGAGTGCGTGACGTAGAGCACTGGCAGCTTCAACTCGTGTCGGATGCGGTTCAGGTAATCGAGCACTTCCATGCGACGCGAATGATCGAGCGACGCGAGCGGCTCGTCCATGAGCAGCAAACGCGGGCACGACAACAGGGCGCGGCCGATCCCGACACGTTGCTTTTCCCCGCCCGAGAGCGCACCGGGCCGACGGGCGAGCAGATGCCCGAGGTTCAGCACTTCCACCACGTGATCGAAGGCGATGGCCCCGGTGCCTGCCGCGCTGACATCGCGTCGACGCAGCCACCGGCCGAACAACAGGTTCTGGCGCACGGTCAGGTGCGGCAGCAAACGTGCGTCCTGAAACACATAGCCGATGCGCCGCCGCCACGTCGGCAGCGCGATACCCGCGGCGCTGTCGAAGAGTACGTCGTCGCCGACGACGATGCGCCCAGCCTCGGGTTTGAGCAGGCCGGAGACGGCATTGACGACCGTACTTTTACCGCTGCCGGACGGGCCGAAGAGGGCGGTCACGCCCATCCCGGCGGCGAATTCGGCGTCGAGTTCGAACGCGCCGAAACGATGTTGGAGCCGAACTTCAACCGTCATAGCCAAGCGCCTTGCGATTGCCGAAGCGAATCAGAATTTCAGAGAAGATGAGCGTGGCGACCGCCAGCACGACCGAAATCGCGCACATGCGCCAGACCATCGCATCGCCATTGGGCACCTGCGTTGCGGTGTAGATCGCCAACGGCAGCGTTTGCGTTTGTCCCGGAATATTCGAGACGAAGGTAATCGTGGCACCGAACTCGCCGAGCGCCCGGGCGAAGGCCAGCACGAAGCCGTGCAGCACGCCGGTGGCGGTCAGCGGCAGCGTCACGGTCAGAAACGTGAGCCACGGCCCGGCGCCGAGCGTTTGCGCGGCTTGTTCGAGCTTCGTGTCGGAGGCTTCGAGCGCCTGACGGATCGCGCGCACGAGCAGCGGGAAACCCATCACCCCGGCGGCGAGCGCAGCGCCCGTCCAGCGAAAGGCGAGGGTGATGTTGAACCACTCCTTCAGCAGTTTGCCGATAGCGCCCTGCGTGCCGAACAGCACCAGCAGCGCAAAACCGACGACCACCGGCGGCAGCACGAGCGGCAAGTGAAGGATGGCATCGAGCAGCGCCTTGCCGGGGAAGTGACGGCGCGCGAGCAGCCACGCCGCCGCGTAGGCGAAGGGCAGGCTGCACAGCGTGCCCCACAGGCCCACGCGCAGGCTGAGTTCGACGATGCCCCATTCTTCCGGGGTAAGACTCATGGACATACGGCGAGAAAACCTTGAAAGGATCGATGGGCCATCGTGCACGAAGACGGGCGCCCATGGCAAAGCCGGGACTGTCGAGGACAGTCCCGGCCATGTGTGAAGTCATTCGTGACTTCAATCGCGAGGTCAATCGCGACTTCAATCCGTCATGCTATTCGCAATTACGGACGCGTAAAGCCGTAACGCTCGAACGTGGCGAGTGCCGCCGGCGTGGTGATGAATTTGTAGAACGGATCGGCCGCGGCGCGATCGGCCTGCTTGGTCACGGCGACCGGGTAGACGATCGGAGCGTGGCTGTCAGCCGGGAACGTGCCAGCGATACGCACGCGCTTCTCGGCGTTCGCATCGGTCTTGTACACGATGCCGTACGGCGCTTCGCCACGGGCCACCAGCAACAGCGCATTACGCACGTTGTCGGCTGCCGCAACCTTGCCTTGCACCTTCGACCAGACGCCGAGCTTTTCCAGCGCTGCCTTGCCGTAGAGACCGGCCGGCACGTGCGCGGGGTCGCCCATAGCGAGCTTGCCGCCGCCCAACTTGCCGTCGAGGTCGACGCCCGGCTTCAGGTCGACCTTATCCGAGGTGGTGGCCGGTGCGATCAGCACGAGCTCGTTGCCGAGCAGGTTGCGGCGCGATGCGGTGTCGATCAGATCGTGCTTCTGCGCGTAGTCCATCCAGTCCTGATCGGCCGAGATGAAGACGTCGGCGGGCGCGCCTTTCTCGATTTGGCGAGCGAGCGTGGAGCTTGCGCCGTACACGAGCACCGGCTTCTTGCCGGTTTCCTTGGTGTAGGCAGCGGACAGGTCGTCGAGCGCGTCCTTCATGCTCGCGGCGGCAAACACTTGTTGCGCGGCGGCCTGACCGGCAAACAGCAGGCTTGCGCCGATGGCGGCGGCACCGAAAACACGGCGCAGCGTCACGCGCGAACGGGTGGCTTGGGACTTGTTGGGCGTAGCAGTAACGACAGCTTTCACAGGGTGGTCTCCCGCATGTAGTGGCTTGATAGTCTTGCGAAGTCGTGCGAAATCCGCGCGGTGCTCAGAGGCAATCACTTACGCCGCAGCAAGCACGCCCTCATGTCGCAGAATTGCAACGGTTTGTCGGCAAGGGGGCAGTGGTCTTGCTGCGAAACCACGGTGGCGTTGCGGCCAAGCCGCAGCGAAATCGGCGTGATGTTGGTGCGTCGCGTTGTGTAGGATTATATATAACGGTGCGACGCTGTACAGGTATACGAAGTATCACGGCGTCCGAATGGTTTTCGGCGCGGCAACGCCGCATACGGATCGCGAATATTCGGGACGGTGGATGAAACGACGCGGCGGCGCGCGTCTCGTTGCGCGTCACCGACGGGCCACCGACAGTCAGCCGACAGGCAGGCGACAAAAAGCAGGCATCGACGACGATGCCTGCTAATTAATATATGCAGTAATTCGTGAGCGGCGGGATTTCGGCGGCCTTCAGCGGCTGCCAGGTGATCGTTTCGTCACACTGTCGCCGGTGTCGCCGCCGGGGTGCCCGGCCGGAGCATGGCCGGGCTCGTACGCAGCATGTCGAAAAAGCCGTCGACGATGGCGTCGCATTCGGCACCGAGATCGTAGTCGGGCAGGAATAACCAGTCCGACATCATGCCCACGACCAGCGCGTGAAGCATGATGGCCGCGCGCCGCGTATCGAGCCGTGCGGGCAACTGACCGCGTTCAATGGCCCGTTCCATATCGCGCATGATTCGCTGCTTGCCGTCCGCGCAGGCTTCGCGCTGACGCTCGAGCACCGAGAGCATCTCGTTGGTGTATTCGCACTTGTGGAAAAGAATGTCGAGCACGCGGCGGCGGCGCTCGTTGCGCGCCGTTTCCTTGAGCACCAGCTTGCAGATGTCGTGCATGCGCACCATCGGATCGCCGTCTTCGGGCTCGGCGCACTCTTCGTCGATCATGCGCTCCATCGGCAGACGGATACGGTCCGTCATCGCGTTGAAGAGATCGATCTTGTTCTTGAAGTGCCAATAAATTGCGCCGCGGGTGAGGCCGGCGGCTTCGGCGATGTCGGCCAGCGACGTGCGCGACACGCCCTTCTGTGCGAACACCGTCTCTGCGGTGTCGAGCAACAGATTGCGCGTCTCAATCGCTTCCTCTTTGGTTCTGCGGGCCATCGTCGTGTCACGGGAACAGCGAAAAATGTGAAATGTCATGTAAACCGCGTTGCCATATGGTGCGACGCAATGCGATTTACATACATTCATGAATGTATCTATAATAGCAGCCGCTTGCTCTATTGCACAGGGACCATTTAAGCTCCTTCGACTACGGGAAACACCTGAAGGGGCCCGAGGGGCGATTCGACAGAGGAGAGCCGCTCGCGGTTGTTATCTGTCACCCGGTGTCCCGGAGCCTGTTCGACGATCCACACGAGTGCCAGCAGCGGCGGTGTATGCCATGCTGGGGCGCGCTGCCGAAGGCCATCCGGGCTGCTATCCTGCGACCCGTATATCCGCCTTTTCGGTAGCCGGCCTTCCGGTGACCCGTTGCCTGACACTCGCTTGCCCGCTTATGTGCGATGGGATTGCGGACCGGCCTTCGCCGTCGCAATCGTCGCAACGTACTTGTCATTTTGTTTGACCGCATTCCATTTATCGGGGGCGTATATGCACGTCAAGAGAAGTTCACTGGGGATGGTCACTGCCGTCGCACTCGCGGTATTGACCCTGGCCGCGTGCGGCAAGAAGCCGCAGCAGCCGCAGGGCATGGTGCCGGAAGTCGGCGTCGTGACGCTGCAACCCCAGAACGTAACACTGACGACCGACCTGCCCGGACGCACCTCGCCCTATCGCGTCGCCGACGTGCGTGCGCGCGTCGACGGCATCGTGCTCAAGCGCGACTTCACTGAAGGCGGCGAGGTCAAGGCAGGTCAGCGTCTGTACAAGATCGATCCGGCGACCTACCAGGCTGCCTTCGAAAACGCCAAGGCGACGCTCGCCAAGGCTGTCGCGAATCAAGCCTCCACCAAGCTGCTGGCCGACCGGTACAAGTCGCTCGTGGCCGTCGAGGCCGTGTCGAAGCAGGATTACGACAACGCCGTGGCTGCCGCACTGCAAGCCGACGCCGACGTTGCTGCCGGTAAGGCCGCCGTCGACACCGCGCGCATCAACTTGGGCTACACCGATGTGCCGGCGCCGATCACGGGCCGTACGGGTCTGTCGCAGGTGACCGAAGGCGCGTATGTGCAAGCGGGCGCCGCCACGCTGATGACCACGGTGCAGCAGATCGATCCAATGTACGTGGACGTGACGCAATCGGCCGCCGATGGCCTGCGCCTGCGCCGTGCACTGGCCGACGGCAAGCTGCAAAGCGCCGGCCCGAACGCCGCTAAGGTGCAACTGACGCTGGAAGACGGCACGCAGTATCCGCTCGACGGCAAGCTCCAGTTCTCGGACATCACCGTCGACCAGACGACCGGCTCGGTGACCGTGCGCGCGATCTTCCCGAACCCCAATCGCGAGTTGCTGCCGGGCATGTTCGTGCACGCCAAGCTGGCCGAGGGTGTGAAGGAAGGCGGGTTGCTGGTGCCGCAACAAGGCGTTACGCGTGACCAGAAGGGCCAACCGACCGCGCTCGTCGTGAACAAGGAAGGCAAGGTCGAACTGCGTCAGTTGGTGACCGATCGTGCCATCGGCGACAAGTGGCTGGTGACGTCGGGTCTGGCAGCGGGCGATCAGGTGATCGTGCAGGGTCTGCAAAAGATTCGTCCGGGCGCACCGGTGAAGGCTGTGCCGGCGCAACAACCGGGTGCCGCTGCGGCACCGGCGGGTGCCAGCGCACCGGCCGCCGCCGCACCTGCCTCGCAGGCAAGTGCAGCCTCGGCCGCCAAAGCTCAATAACGCGGAGCCTTATTCATGGCAAAGTTTTTTATCGATCGCCCGATTTTTGCGTGGGTGATCGCGATTGTCATCATGCTGGCCGGTGCGCTTTCGATTCTGAAGCTCCCGGTCTCGCAATATCCGCCCATCGCACCGCCTTCGGTGCAGATCACCGCGACCTACCCGGGCGCTTCGGCGCAGACCGTGCAGGATACGGTTACGCAGGTGATCGAGCAGCAGATGAACGGTATCGACAACCTCGAGTACATGTCGTCGACGTCTGACGGCTCGGGTACGGCACAGATCACGCTGACCTTCTCGCAGGGCACGAACCCGGACATCGCACAGGTGCAGGTGCAGAACAAGCTGCAACTCGCCACACCGCTGCTGCCGCAGCAGGTGCAACAGCAGGGTATCAAGGTGGCCAAGGCGACCAAGAACTTCTTGCTGGTGATCGGTGCGTATTCCGACGACGGCACGCTGAGCGACATCGACTTGTCGAACTACATCGCCGCCAACGTGCAGGACCCGATCAGCCGTGTGAACGGTGTCGGTCAGGTGCAGCTCTTCGGTTCGCAGTACGCCATGCGGGTCTGGGTCGATCCGCAGAAGCTCAACGGCTATAACCTGACGGTCCTCGACGTCTCGAACGCCATTCAGGCGCAGAACGTGCAGATCTCGGCGGGTGAATTGGGCGGCGCACCGGCGGTAAAGGGCCAGCAGCTCAATGCCACTGTGACGGCCCAAAGCCGTCTGCAAACGCCGGAGCAGTTCCGCAAGATTCTGCTCAAGGTCAACAAGGACGGCTCGCAAGTTCGTCTGGGCGATGTGGCTCGCGTTGAACTCGGCGGCGAATCGTATCAAGTAGTCGCTCGCTACAACGGCAAGCCCGCCGCCGGTCTGGCCATTACGCTGGCCACCGGTGCCAACGCGCTGCAAACGGCTACCGCCGTGAAGCAGGCCGTCACTGAGCTCGAGCCGTACTTCCCGGCAGGCATGAAGGTCGACTATCCGTACGACACCACGCCGTTCGTGAAGATCTCGATCGAGGAAGTGATCAAGACCCTCATCGAAGGTATCGTGCTGGTGTTCTTGGTGATGTATCTGTTCCTGCAAAACCTGCGGGCAACGATCATCCCGACGATTGCCGTGCCGGTCGTGTTGCTCGGTACGTTCGGCATCATGGGCGCGGCAGGGTTCTCGATCAATACGCTATCGATGTTCGGGTTGGTGCTCGCTATTGGTCTGCTCGTCGACGATGCCATCGTGGTGGTGGAAAACGTCGAGCGGGTGATGGCCGAAGAGGGGCTGAGTCCGAAGGAAGCGACCAAGAAGGCGATGGATCAGATCGTCGGCGCGCTGGTCGGTGTGGCGCTCGTGCTCTCGGCGGTGTTCGTGCCGATGGCGTTCTTCGGTGGCTCGACCGGTGCTATTTATCGCCAGTTCTCGCTGACGATCGTGGCGGCCATGGCGTTGTCGGTGCTTGTGGCTATCGTGCTCACGCCGGCCATGTGCGCGACGATTCTCAAGCCGATCAAGAAGGGCGAAGTGCACGAGAAGCGCGGCTTCTTCGGCTGGTTCAACCGCACGTTCGACAAGGGTTCGAAGAAGTATCAAGGCCAGGTCGAGCGCATTCTCAAGCGCAGCGCGCCGCTGTTGATCGTCTACGTGGTGATCGTCGCTGCGGTGGGCTTCCTGTTCGTGCGCATGCCGACGGCTTTCTTGCCGGATGAAGATCAGGGCTACTTCTTCAACCTGGTGCAGTTGCCGCCGGGCGCGACGCAAGAGCGCACGCTCGAAGTCATGAAGCAGGTCGAGAAGCATTACCTCGAGAAGGAAAAGGACGCTGTGCGTTCGATCTTCACGGTGACGGGCTTCGGCTTTAACGGCCGCGGTCAGAACGTGGGTCTGGCGTTCACGATGCTGCGTCCGTGGGAAGACCGTCAGTCGTCCGATCTCAAGGTGCAGGCGGTGATTGCGCGCTCCTATCAGGCTTTCGCGAGCGTGAAGGACGCCATGATCTTCGCCATCAACCCGCCGTCGGTGCCTGAACTGGGTAACGCGGGCGGTATCGACTTCGAGTTGCAGGATCGCGCAGGCCTCGGCCACGACGCGCTGATTGCAGCACGTAACCAGTTGCTGGCCGCAGCGGCGAAGAACCCGAACCTCGCGAACATGCGTCCGAACGGTCTCGACGATACGCCGCAGTACAAGGTGGACGTCGACGAAGAAAAGGCGTCTGCGCTGGGCCTGTCGATTGCCGACGTGTACGGCACGCTCTCGGCGTCGTGGGGTTCGTCCTACGTGAACGACTTCATCGACCGTGGTCGTGTGAAGAAGGTCTACGTGATGGCGGAAGCGAAGGACCGCATGCTGCCGCAGGACATCAACAAGCTGTTCGTGCGTAATGCCAGCGGGACGATGGTGCCGTTCTCGGCCTTCGCTACCGGCAAGTGGACTTACGGCTCGCCGCGTCTGGAACGCTACAACGGTGTGCCAGCCGTGGAAATTCAGGGCATGCCTGCGCCGGGTAAGTCGAGCGGTGACGCGATGAAGGCGGTCGAGGAAATCGCGAAGGATCTGCCGACGGGTATCGGTCTGGAATGGACGGGGCTGTCGTTCGAAGAGCGCATTTCCGGCTCGCAGGCACCGGCGCTGTACGCGATTTCGATCTTGATCGTGTTCTTGTGTCTGGCCGCGCTGTACGAAAGCTGGTCGATTCCGTTCTCGGTGATTCTGGTGGTGCCGCTGGGCGTGTTGGGTGCACTGCTGGCGGCGACGCTGCGCGGGTTGTCCAACGACGTGTACTTCCAGGTGGGTCTGTTGACGACAGTGGGTCTGTCGGCGAAGAACGCGATTCTTATCGTGGAATTCGCCAAGGATCTGCAAATGCAGGGCCGCACCTTGATGGAAGCGACGATGGAAGCGGTGCGACTGCGTCTGCGCCCGATTCTGATGACGTCGATGGCGTTCATTCTCGGGGTGCTGCCGCTCGCGATTTCGAACGGTGCCGGCTCGGCTTCGCAGCACGCTATCGGTACCGGCGTGATCGGCGGTATGCTGGCGGCGACGTTCCTCGCGATCTACTACGTGCCGGTGTTCTTCGTGCTGGTGCGCAAGCGCTTCGCACACGAGAACCTGGACACCGTGGAACATCCGGAAGCCCGTCATGAGGCACCGGGCGCGCCCGAAGGCCCCGCCAAGGAAGGAAACTGACCTATGAAGCACAAAGCATTGCCGATTGCCTTGGCGGCAGCGTTCCTGGCAGGCTGTACCCTCGCGCCGCACTATGAGCGGCCCGAGGCACCGGTTGCCAATTCGTTCCCCACGGGCCCGGCTTATAAAACGCCTGGTGCAGCCAACCAGAACGGCACGGCTGACCGCAATGCGGTCATCGCCGCCGAACTGGGCTGGCGCGATTTCTTCACCGACCCGCGTTTGCAGAAGCTGATCGAGATCGCGTTGGAGAACAACCGCGATCTGCGCGTCTCGATGCTCAACGTCGATGCTGCGCGTGCGCAGTATCAGATCCAGCGTTCGGCATTGCTGCCGAACATCGGCGTCGCAGGTCAGGGCTCGGTGCAGCGCTCGCCGGCCGACTTGTCGTCGAGCGGACGTGCCGGCATCAGCCGCAGCTATCAAGTGGGCGTGGGTTTCACGTCGTATGAACTCGATCTGTTCGGTCGTATCCAGAGCCTGAGAGATCAGGCGTTGGAATCGTACTTCGCGACCGAAGATAACGCGAAGGCAGCCCAAATCACGCTGGTCTCGGAAGTCGCTTCGGCGTATCTGACGTGGCTGGCCGATCAGGAACTGCTCAAGCTGACGCAAGACACGCTCAAGAGCCAGCAATCGTCCTACGACCTGACCAAGCGCAGCTTCGATGTCGGTACGGCCTCCGGGCTGGATCTGCGTCAGGCGCAAACGCCGGTCGATACGGCGCGCGCGAACTATGCGCAGTACACGCGTCAGGTGGCACAGGACGAGAACGCGCTGGCACTGCTCATCGGCCAGCCGTTGCCGGCCGATCTGCCGGCCGGGCGTCCGCTCGACGGGCAGGGCCTGTTGGCCGATCTGCCCGCTGGGTTGCCGTCCGACCTGCTGCTGCGCCGTCCGGATATCACGGCGGCCGAGCACACGCTCAAGGGTGCTAACGCCAATATCGGCGCAGCGCGTGCGGCGTTCTTCCCGTCGATCTCGCTCACCGCGAGTGCGGGGACGGCGAGCGCGTCGCTGAGCAACTTGTTCAAGGGCGGGCAGGGTGCCTGGTCGTTCGCACCGACCATCACGCTGCCGATCTTCGCGGGCGGGCAGAACATCGCCAACCTCGAATTGGCCAAGGTGCAAAAGCGTATCGACGTCGCGCAGTACGAGAAGTCGATTCAGACGGCATTCCGCGAAGTGTCGGACGGGCTGGCAGCACGCGGCACGCTCGACGATCAGGTGGCCGCGCAAGAGTCGCTCGTCAAGGCGAGCGACGAGAGCTACAAGCTCTCGGATCTGCGCTACCGCAACGGCGTGGACAGCTATCTGAACGCGCTCGTCTCGCAGCGCTCGTTGTACACCGCGCAGCAGTCGCTGATCGCGACGCGTCTGGCACGCTGGACTAACCTCGTGACGCTGTATAAGGCGCTCGGCGGCGGTTGGGAAGAGCGTACGGTGCCGGCGAACGCGAACGCCGCATCGGCACCCGCCGCTTCGTCGTCGTGATGGCTTCGCGAGACATCGCGCCGATGTAAATTCGGTGCGCGATTGTCTTGCGAGCTTGCAAGAAATGCAGTGTGAGACGCCCGGCAAATTGCCGGGCGTTTTTCATTAGGCGACGTGCGATGCACTTGAAAAAGTGCTACCTGTAGCGGTTTTTTCGCGCGGTGCGATGGCGGCTGCGATTGCCGCGTGTTGAAACGGCGTGCGAGAAAATGCTCGTAGTTCCCGAGAGGTTTAGACGCAGGGTTCTACGCTGGCCTCTACCTCGCGCGAGGCTTCGTCGTTATCCTTGCCCCAGTTGTATCCGCAACACACCGAGCGTCGACGCAAAGGCCAATTCGCTTTGCCGATCGCCGCACGGTTCACTTATAAGCTGACCGTTTTTCCAGGGAGAGACACCATGAGCGATCTTCAAGCCCGTTTCGACGAGGCAGTGGCCCAGTCCAAGACGCTGCCCGAACGTCCCGACAATCTCACGCTGCTGCGCATTTATGCGCTGTACAAGCAAGGCACGGAAGGCGACGTGTCGGGTGCACGTCCGGGCGCGATGGATTTCGTCGGCCGCGCCAAGTTCGACGCGTGGGAAATGCTCAAGGGCAAGTCGAAAGAAGACGTGCAACAAGCGTACGTCGAGCTGATCGAGACGCTCAAGCAAGGCTGATCGAAGTTCGATCATGAAGAAACGGCGACCCAGGGTCGCCGTTTTTTTTGCTGTGTTCAAGGAGTGCGGGCGCTTATGGAGTGGTGGGTTTTGCGGTGATGTCCGATTGGCGCGAGGCGTGTGCGGAGCGACGATGAGCTCGTTATCTTTGAGACGAGGAATCGAAGCATGCAACAAGATCGTAGGCATCAAAAACGGCGTTCCGATCGCAAGACGCAACGAGATAGTGCTCGTGGCAACGCTCGCAGGGTGGTCGTGCCGACATTGTTAGAAGCGTCACGGAGTGCGTTGGGGCGGTTGGCGCAAGTCACGCGGCTGGGCCACGCTTCACATGACGGTACCCGTGTTGCCAATCTGTCGCCCACATTGCAGCAGGTATCAGCACCGTCGTTGGCGAAATCTACCCGGCCGCGCCGCTCACCCGGTGGGCGAGGTCGAATGCGTGGTGCCGCGTTGATGGAGATCGTGCTTACCGTCGCGGCGCTGGCGACGGGGGCGCAGGGTTTTGCACACTGGCAGTCGGTCGATGGCGTGTCGCTCAAGAGGCCGCTCATCGCCAACGATGTGCCCACCGATGTGACTCCCGATGTGTTTCTCGATGGGCGGCTGTCATGAGGCGATGGGTTGGCGGCTATCGCCGTGGCTCGCTGGGTGCCCGGCGAGCTCGCGGGTTCACCCTGCTGGAACTGACGCTCGCCATGCCGCTTGGCCTGTTAGTGGTGATGGCGGCCATCGCCATCTATCTTGCGGGCCTGAGGCTCTGGCGCGTTCAAGCGGCACGTCTCGACGTGCAGGAGCGCGCCGTATTCGCCCTCACGCAACTCACGCGGGCGGTCCACATGGCTGGGTATCGAAACTGGGACCCGATGGAGGGCGTTGCAAAAGCGCCATCGCAAGGCAAGCGCGACTGGACATCATTGCGTGCGAGTGCCGAATGTGCGGGCAATGTCGATACGTGCCCTAGCCGGGGCTGGCAAGGGAGTGCACTGATTGAAGTGCAGTACCACGGCGCAGGCGTGATCCAAGGCAACGGGGCCGTACAGAACTGCGGCGGGCGGCGCGTCGGCTCGACCCACTACACCGCAGACACGCATCGCAACGTCTTCTATGTGGGCAAAGGCGAGGATGGCATTCCCTCGTTGTTCTGCCGCTATAGCGAGCTAGGACAAGTGCCGCCGAGGTTGCAGCCTGCGCAGGTGTTGGTGGGCGGCGTGGAGGCGATGTATGTGCGACTCGGCGTTCGCAGCGGCAGCGGCGGGACATTGCGTTGGATCGACCCCGTGAAAAGTGCGCGCGGTAAGCCGCCGGTGTCGCCTGCAGGTGTACGTGATTGGGAGAACGTGGCGGCAGTGGCCTTCTCGCTCGTACTGCGCGGAGCGCCCCGAGCGGGGGGCAAGCCTGGCATGGCGCGCGTGGTCGAAGTGTTCGATGCGGCATCGGGCGGGAGAGCGTACCAGCGCCTGACCAATGCCGGTCAGTTCCATCTGCACGTGATGACGGCCATCGCGCATCGCCGTAACGATGGTGGCTTCGGTCGGGAGGCAGCGTGGTTGGCGTCTTCATGATGATGTGGCTGGCGGCGCTGATGACGTTGGCGGCTTCGGGCTCTCACCATCGCCAGTTGGCGGTTCGTTTTGTGGCCTTCACGAATGATCGGGCGCGGGCATTCTCGGCCGCTGAACATGCGCTGTCGGATGCCCGGCGCTGGCTCACCGAGGGGGCGCAGGCGGCAGATATTGCAGCGGCACGTGAGGACATGGCAGGTCCGTACGGCGTATTGGGGCCGGAGAATCGTGTCGATTGGCCGCTGCACCGGATGCGACGGTGGCAAACGATGCGTTGGGGCAATCGCGATGCTGCGAACGTGACAGGCGATTCGACGGGCAGTGTTCCGATGCGCGCGCTCACGGACGCGACGATGGGCGCACGGACCGCCACGACTTCGCGGGGGCAATACTTCATCGAGCGGATTGCCTACAGCGCGGAGGCGTTCGACGGTTCGGCAGGACCGACGAAGCGCGATCCGTCGACCCGTCTGTACCGTGTGAGTGCGGTGGGGTATGCGGACCTGCCGGGCACGAATGTGTACTTGCAAGCGATCTACGAGATCAGACCGATGCCTGTGCCTGTTGGCGTGTCCCGCAACAGCGCGCCCAGATGGATGTCGCGACGATTGAATTGGCGTGAAGTGGTGATCTGGCACAGCGATGCGCAAGATGACTGAGCGCTCGATGCGGGCGCGTGGCGTCACGATGCTGGAGTGCCTCGTCGTCATGGCCGTGCTGGCGATTGCCGCGGTGGCGGCGGCACCTTCGATACAGGCAGTGCGTCATCGGGTGGCCGTCGAAATGACAGCGAGAGCG
Source organism: Pandoraea pneumonica (assembly GCF_902459645.1). Classification (GTDB taxonomy): domain Bacteria; phylum Pseudomonadota; class Gammaproteobacteria; order Burkholderiales; family Burkholderiaceae; genus Pandoraea; species Pandoraea pneumonica. The sequence continues at coordinate 666,028 of NZ_CABPSK010000004.1, read as the reverse complement.
CTGCTGGCCGCGATAAACACGGCGCGCGCCGAAGCGCTGGGACGGCATCGCCGCGTGGCCATTGCGCCCGATGACAGTGCCAACTGGAATAGCGGGTGGATCACGTTCGTTGACGACAACCTCAACGATACCTACGACGCGGGAGAGTTGCGCCTCGCCCGCTACGCGCCATTGCCATCGGGGGTGCAGGTGATCACGAACTGGGGACTTTACGCGCAGCCGGTGATGGCATTCGCGGAAAATGGCTTCTTACGTACGAAGAAGCGCGGCTGGCTCTCCGGAAACGTCACCATCGAGGGACACGGCCGACGCATCTGCATCACGATCAATGCCTATGGGCGGCCGCGGGTGGAGCGGGTGTGTGCTAAATGAGCGGCGGCGGGCCGCCATCGGTGGAGCTCGGTTTGCTCGCCTGTGTGCTCGTGCTGGCGCTTGTGTCGGCTGTCTCGGTGGGTGCCTTCGACGACTGTTGCCACATCTTGAGGCCTTGATAGGCCAGCACACCGAGACCGCCCCATTTGAGGCCACGGCGCACCACGCGGCCAACGGGCGTATGCGACAAACCGGTGAGCGCGATCGACGCCACGGAGCTGACAAGCGGGTAGCGTTCGAGCAGGCCACCGAGCTTGAGCCCCGAACCGGCGAGCCCGCCGAGGCCACCGAGGCCGGAGAGCTTCGACAGGCCACCGGGGAGCAGATAGCGCACCCAGCGGAAGTTGCGCAGGCGTTCACGCGTGTTGTGCGTCACCTGAATCAACTCGGCACGCTCGACGGCGATACGCGTGAGCACCAATTCCTTGCGAATCGCCAGCAGGTCGTGGCGCGAGCGCCGCGAGGGACGTTGGCGGCGGGAACGATTGGGTTCTAGCGGCACGGGAGGTCTCCTTCAGTCCGGACGCAATGCGTCGCGGTCCTTTTCGAACTCGGCCAAGGTCGCCTCGAACGGCATCGGGGCATCGCGCAGAATATTGCGTGCGCGTATCGCACACCACGCGGCAAGCAGCAGATACACGATGAAAATGCCGGTCATCGCCTGGAGACGATACGTGTCCCAGAACACCACGATCACCAAAGCGGTGAGCGAGACGAGGGCGAGAACGCCGAAGAGCATCGCGGCAAGGCCGAGGAAGGCCACACCCATCAGGCGCTCTTTTTCCTCGGTGAGTTCGATGCCGATCAGTTCGATGCGCGACTGGACGATCTCGAGCAACGCGCCGGCGATGCGCCGCAGCGAAGGCCGCGGCGGGGTCGTGCGATCATTGTCGGTCATGGGCTGGACTCAGCGGGCGCCTGAACCTTCGTGCCTTGGCGCGGGTCAGGCGGGCTCCGCTTCAGGCTGAGTGGGCGAAGCATCAGTGTGCGCATCCTGCGCCGGCAAGCACCGGCGCAAGGCAGACTGACAGTAGCTTACTTGTGCTTACTTGCGGTTGAGCAACAGGCCGACCACCACGCCGATGCCAGCAGCGATGCCCACGGCTTGCCACGGATGATCGTGCACGTAGTCGTCGGTCACGCGAGCCGCTTGCTTGCTCTTCTCCACCACGACGACTTGCACGTCGGAGGCTTTTTCCTTGGCTTGCTTGAGCAATGCCAGCGCCTTGTCGCTCAGCTCGGAGGCCCGTTCGCCGGTCGTGTTCGCGGCTTGCTTGAGCAGGTCTTCGGCGTCGGCCAATACGGTTTTGATATCCGTCATAAACTTCTCCTTGTTGGTTTGCATTTGCGACATGATCGTCACCCCGTTGTGCTGGGGAGGAAATGCGAGGGGGTAAGGTTGGATATGGGGGTTATCGTAACGCTTTCAACGTGTCGTTGCCAGAAAACAACAACCGTTGCGCCGCTATATTTCCAATACTTATTTGCAACCAATTTTTTATTCGTTCTTGCAAAGCTTAGCATCCTTTAGTCTTTGTCCACTCAGTTGAAGGATCTCAAGGAGACCGTAAATGACTTTGCGTTTGGGTGACATCGCTCCCGACTTCGAGCAGGATTCGTCGGTCGGCACTATCAAGTTTCACGAATTCCTCGGCGATGGCTGGGGCGTGCTGTTCTCGCATCCGGCCGACTACACGCCGGTGTGCACAACTGAGCTGGGTCTGACCGCCAAACTGAAGGGCGAGTTCGAGAAGCGTAACGTTAAGGCCATCGCACTGTCGGTGGACGACGCTGAGTCGCACAAGGGCTGGATCAGCGACATCAACGAAACGCAGAACACCTCGGTCAACTTCCCGATTCTGGCTGACGGCGACCGCAAGGTTTCGCAGCTGTACGACATGATCCACCCGAACGCCAGCGAAACCGTGACGGTGCGCTCGCTGTTCGTGATCGATCCGAAGAAGAAAGTGCGTCTGATCATTACGTACCCGGCAAGCACGGGCCGTAACTTCGACGAAATCCTGCGCGTCATCGACTCGCTGCAACTGACCGACAACTACTCGGTCGCCACCCCGGGCAACTGGAAAGATGGCGAAGACGTGGTGATCGTGCCGTCGCTCAAGGACGAAGCCGTGCTCAAGGAAAAATTCCCGAAGGGCTATAAGGCCGTGCGCCCGTACCTGCGCCTGACGCCGCAGCCGAACAAGTAATCGGCCACGCGTATCCGGTGACTACGTCGCCGGAGGACACAAAAAAGCCAGCTCGCGAGAGCTGGCTTTTTGTTTGGCCATCCCGATGGCATGGGGTGGCACGGAATGACGGGGGTGGCGAGGGCGATGCGAAGAAGAGAAGAAGCGAATGCGACGTTAGCTATCGCAGGCTTGTCGGGTACGCGCCGTTGCTCGGGGGATTGACGGCCCGCAACACGCGGCCTGAGAACGACGCGTACCCGACAAGTCCAACAATGCCAAAAACGCTGACAAGCCCGGCGAAGCGCAAACCAAGACGGCACCGATGACCGATGCCGCCCGGCTCGCCCTTGCGTCCGGGCCTACCGGGCTACCGGATCAGAAGAACGCCTGAATGCCGGTTTGTGCGCGTCCGAGAATCAGCGCGTGGATATCGTGCGTGCCTTCGTACGTGTTGACCACTTCGAGGTTCACGAGGTGGCGCGCGATCCCGAACTCGTCCGAGATACCGTTGCCGCCGAGCATGTCGCGCGCGAGACGGGCCACGTCGAGTGCCTTGCCGCACGAATTACGTTTCATGATCGACGTGATCTCGACGGCGGCGGTCCCTCCGTCCTTCATGCGGCCGAGGCGCAGGCAGCCTTGCAGACCCAGCGTGATTTCCGTCTGCATGTCGGCGAGCTTTTTCTGAATCAGCTGATTGGCGGCGAGCGGACGGCCGAATTGTTGACGATCGAGCACGTATTGACGTGCCGTATGCCAGCAGTATTCGGCGGCACCGAGCGCCCCCCAGGCGATACCGTAACGCGCCGAGTTCAGGCACGTGAACGGACCCTTCAAGCCCGAAGCGCCCGGCATCAGGTTTTCTTCCGGCACGAACACCTGATCCAGCACGATTTCGCCGGTGATCGATGCACGCAGGCCCACCTTGCCGTGGATCGCAGGCGCCGACAGTCCCTTCCAGCCCTTTTCCAGAATGAAGCCGCGGATCTTCTCTTCGCCGTTGTCGTCGGCGAGCTTCGCCCACACCACGAAAACGTCGGCGATCGGCGAGTTGGTGATCCACATCTTGCTGCCGCTCAGTTCGAAGCCGCCCGCGACCTTCTTGGCGCGCGTAATCATGCCGGCGGGGTCGGAGCCATGGTTCGGTTCGGTCAGGCCGAAGCAACCGATCCATTCGCCGCTGGCCAGCTTCGGCAGGTATTTCTGTTTCTGCGCTTCAGTGCCGAATTCATAGATCGGCACCATCACGAGCGACGACTGCACCGACATCATCGAGCGGTAACCCGAATCGACACGCTCCACTTCGCGCGCGATCAGACCGTAGGCCACGTAGCTCAGGCCGGGGCCGCCGTATTCCTCGGGAATGGTCGGGCCGAGTAGGCCGATTTCACCCATCTCGCGGAAGATCGCAGCGTCGGTGCGTTCGTGACGGAATGCCTCGAGCACGCGCGGCATGAGCTTGTCGTTCGAGTAAGCAGCGGCGGCATCGCGAATCATGCGCTCGTCGCTAGTGAGCTGTGCGTCGAGCAGCAGCGGATCTTCCCAATGAAACTGTGCGTTGCCTGCCATGACCTATCTCCTCCGATGTCCTCGTGAAACAGTCTTGCGACCTGTGTCGATTCTGCGGAATGCCGAAATCGACGTCTTGACGAAAGTTCCGCAATGCGGAACAATGTTCTGAAATCGAAGTTAGTTTAGCACTAAAGTTTTTTGTTCGGCAACGGCCAGTGCGTGCACTGGCCGTCCTTCATTTCTTGACGCGGGGTGCGCGATGGCTGTGGTCAAAACTTCTCTGTCTGCCTTTGCTGGTGCGCCGGCGCACGGCGTGCCGCCCTCGCACGACGAGCGCAAGTTCGTGACGGCGCTCGCGCGGGGGCTCGAATTGTTGCGTGCCTTCGGTCCCGACGACGCTCTGTTGGGCAACCGTGACTTCGCGGCACGCACCGGTTTGCCCAAGGCAACCGTGAGCCGTCTGGCCTACACGCTCACCGAACTCGGCTATCTGCGCTACGACGTGGACCTCGGTAAATATGCGCTCGACGCCGGGGTCTTGGCGCTGGGCTACGCATTCCTGAACGGCACCGACATGCTCACGCTTGCCCGCCCGCACATGCGCGCACTGGCGAAGGAAATGGGCTGTTCGATTTCGCTCGGCTGCCGCGAGGGCCTCGACATGATGTATCTCGAAACCATTCGCAGCGACGCCGCGCACCTCACGCTGGGGCTCACGGCAGGGTCGCGTCTTTCTATGCTGACGAGTTCGATGGGGCGCGTCTACTTGGCGGTGATGACGCCCACCGAGCGCGAGATGATGCTCGCCGACCTGCGCGACGCGTACGACGCAAACCCCGCCGCATTACGCAATATCGGCTGGGATGCGCTGGAGAAGAGCGTGGATCGGGGGCTGGAGACTTACAAACGCGAAGGGTGCTGCTACTCGTTTCGCGAATGGCACGAGGGCGTGAATGCGGTCGCCGTGCCGCTGCGCGATGTGCGTCAGAATCGTTGGCTGGCGATCAGTTGCAGCGGGCCGTCGTCGTCGATTCCCGACGCGGTATTTCGCGATGAGATTGGCCCGCGCTTGAAGCAATTGGCAGCGCGGCTGATCGGCCAGGCGTGAGCGTCACAGCGCAAACCAGGCCGTAGAAAGCAAAATGCCGGTGGATGAACCACCGGCATTGTCACATCAAGACATCAACCCCATCACAGCAACGTGCGCACGTGCCAAAGCTCAGGGAACAGCACCACGTCTAGCATCTTGCGCAGGTAAGGGGCGCCGTTCGTGCCGCCCGTTCCTTGCTTGAAGCCAATGATGCGCTCGACGGTCGTCACGTGGCGGAAGCGCCATTGACGGAACGCATCTTCGAGATCGACCAGTTCCTCGGCCATCTCGTACAGCTCCCAGTGCTGCGACGGATTGCGATACACCTCGAGCCATGCCGCCTCGACGCTCTTGTCGTGCGGTGTGGGCAACGTCCAGTCGCGTTCGAGCCGCTCCGGTGCAATGGCAAACCCGCGACGCGCCAGCAAGCGCACCACCTCGTCATAGAACGACGGCGCGTTCAGTGCCGCTTCCACCTGCTTGAACAAGTCCGGACGATGCTCGTGAGGCTTGAGCATCGCCGCGTTCTTGTTGCCCAGCATGAATTCAAGAATGCGGTACTGATACGACTGGAAGCCCGACGAGCTCCCCAACGAGGGCCGCATGGACGAATACTCCGACGGCGTCATTGTGGCGAGCACGCTCCACGCCTGCACCAGTTGCTCGAGAATGCGCGACACGCGCGCGAGCATCTTGAACGCTGGCGGCAACGCATCGTTATGCACGGCGGTGCGCGCCGCCTGCAACTCGTACAACGCCAGCTTCATCCACAACTCGCTCGTCTGATGCTGGATGATGAACAGCATCTCGTTGTGGTCGGTCGAGCGCGGATGCTGCGCGTTGAGAATCGGATCGAGCGACAGGTAGTCGCCATAGCTCATGCTTTTCGAGAAATCGAGCTGAGCGTCGTGCCACTGCGGGTCGCCCGCCGCAGCGGCGGCGGTCGCATCTGTGTTGGCAGAAGCACTGCCCGCCGCCGGTGCGTCGGCCGATGCGCCATGCCCGAACGGACAACCGCCCTGCGGCGTATCAGACGCTTTTGACGCCTGGCCCGGGAGATCGTGCACGTTGCTTGCGGGGGAAGATGTCTTTGTCATGCGTACTGCTCCTGCTTAGGTCACCGTGCCACGGCGATGGAATTCGGGCTTGTCCCACGAACCGGTGGTGAGTACGTCGCGCAGAATCTCGACCGAATCCCACACGTCGGCAAAGCTCGTGTACAGCGGCGTCATACCGAAGCGCATGATGCGCGGCTCACGGTAATCGCCAATCACGCCACGGGCGATCAGCGCCTGAATGACAGCGAAACCTTCCGGATGCTCGAAGCTCACCTGCGAGCCACGATCGGCGTGATTGCGCGGCGTCACGAGGTTGAGCGGGAACTCGCTGCAACGCTCTTCCACCAGCTTGATAAACAGATCGGTCAACGCGAGCGACTTGCGGCGCAGGGCGTCCATCGACGTTTGCGCGAAGATATCCAGTCCACACTGCACGAGCGCCAGCGAGACGATCGGCTGCGTGCCACAGAGATAACGGCCGATGCCGTCGTCCGGCGTGTATTCCGGCGTCATCGCGAACGGCGTGCGGTGACCCCACCAGCCCGACAGCGGTTGCCAGAACGTGTCTTGGTGACGCTTGTTCACCCACACGAACGCGGGCGAGCCCGGGCCGCCGTTCAGATACTTGTACGTGCAACCGACCGCGTAGTCGGCGTTCGCGCCGTTCAGATCGACAGGCACTGCACCGGCCGAGTGGCACAGATCCCACACCGCAAGGGCGCCGGCAGCATGAATCTCGGCAGTGCGCGCAGCCATGTCGTACATTGCGCCCGTGCGGTAGTTCACGTGCGTGAGCAGCACCACAGCGACGTCATCGCCCAATGCGCCCACCAGCTCGGCCGGCGAGTCGATCAGGCGCAGCGAGTAGCCGTCGTCGAGCAGGCGCGTGAGGCCTTGCACGATGTACAGATCGGTCGGGAAGTTGCTGCGCTCGGAGACCACCACCTTACGTTGCGGCGAACGCGTGCGTTGGGCGTCCAGCGCCGCAGCCATCACCTTGAACAGGTTGCTCGACGTGGTGTCGGTTACCACGACTTCGCCCTTACCGGCGCCGACGATCGGTGCCATCGCATCGCCCAGCGTGCGCGGCAGCGCGAACCAGTTGGCATCGTTCCAGCTGCGAATCAGGCCATTGCCCCATTCACCGGTAATCACTTCCTGTGCGCGCTTGGCAGCGGCGATCGGACGCGCGCCCAGCGAGTTGCCATCGAGATAAATCACGCCTTGCGGCAGGTCGAACTGTGCGCGCAGCGGGGCAAGCGGATCGGCCGCGTCGAGGGCCAAACAGTCATTGCGAGAAGACGTCATGGTGTCGGTTCTTGAGTAAAGACAATGCGTTAAAAATCGAAAGGGTTGGTGAAGTGCAAGGTCATCGTCGTCGCCGTCGGCTCACAAGCCGCGTACTTCCGAGATACGTCGATGCCTCTTGTACGGCCCGCGTCAGTCCAAATCAATAAATCTGTCCGATGTGGCTGCGCGTGGCTCTGTATGTTCGTTGGTGACTAGCGTCCTGATTGGCCGAAGGCGTTACGTTGCAACGCGACGCAAGTCATCGCGCTCAAAGCGAGCGCAACACGGCGCGCACAGGGCTGGCATCGAGACGCATGAACTTGAGCGGCAGCGCGATCAGTTCGTAATCGGCGGGCGCAATCGCGTCGAGCACCAGTCCTTCGAGAATGGCCATGCGATGGGCGCGAATCCGGTGGTGCGCATCCATCGTTTTGCTTTCCTGCGGATCGAGCGACGGCGTGTCGATGCCCACGAGTTTCACGCCATGCGAGGCCAGCAAATCGATGGTCTCAGGCGCGACGGCGCAGAACGCGCTGTCCCAGCGAGCGATCGGGGCACGCTCATAAGTGCGCAGCAAGACGCGCGGGGGTAAATCGTTCAGATGGGCAGCGACCATCTCCGGCGTGACCACGGGCGATGCGCCAATGCAATGAATGACGCGGCACGGTCCCAGATAGGTGTCGAGCGCTACCTCACCAATGCATGCCCCGTCCTCGTCGTAGTGACGTGGGGCATCGGCGTGGGCGCCGGTATGCGGCGAAAGCGTGATGCGCCCGACGTTGACCGGGCACCCGGGACCGATCTGCCACACCGCCTCTTCCGAAAACGCGGTGTCGCCCGGCCAGACCGGTGTGTCGGCCGAGAGCGGCGCGCTGATATCCCACACACGACGCTCGTCGCTGCGGTGGTTTTGGGGTGCGGTCATTGCCTTGCTCAAATACAAGATTCGATACAGGGCATCTTAGAAGAATTCGCGTTGCAAGTGCTTGCGTATTCGCGGGCCTTGGCGGCGCGATTTGCAATTGCACAAACATTTTCGTCGAATTATCGGCACAAAATTCGACAATATCAGGATAAGGTCGAATTTCGTACGATTCGGGCGGGGAAGTTTAGGACGTGGCTGTGAGCGATCTTGAATCGGCCCAGATCACTCGCTGTGGGGACGCGCCATCTCGTCGATGAGGCGACGCAGTGTCTCTTTGAGTTGTGCCGATTGCTCCGCACCGAAGCGCGCAAGCACCCCGGCTTCGTGGCGTCGCGCGCTGGCGAGCAGCGGCGTCACGAGTTCGCGCCCCGCCTCGGTGAGCGAGACGAGCGACTGACGCCGGTCGGTCGCGCTTTCACCGCGCACCACGTCGCCTGCCGCTTCCAGCCGGTCGATGACCTTGGTCACCGTCGGTTGTTTGGCGAGCACGATGTCCGCCAACTGATTGATGGTGCGGGCGCGGCCGTCGGAGAGCGTGGCAAGCACGCGCCACTCCGACACGCCAAGGCCCGCTGCCGCGACCTCGCGATGAAACTCATCGGACACCAGCGTACTGGCGCGTGCCAGCAAATACGCCAGATAGTCGTCGACGAAAGGTGTGCCGGCGCTCATGTGCTGCGCTTACCCGAGCGATTGCGGCTTGTGGAAGCCGCCGGCGTGAAAGACGAGCGGCATACGATTGGCCACATCGGCGTGCACACCGCAGCGCTCCACTTCACCCACGAAAATCACGTGATCGCCTTCGTCGTAACGGCTGCGGTTGTGACACTCGAACCACGCGAGCGCGCCATCGAGCACCGGCGTGCCCGAAGCCGACAGCGTGTACGGCACACCGGCAAAGCGGTCGCCCTTCATCGTGGCAAAGCGCTGGCAGATGTCGAGTTGATCGGCGGCCAACACATTCACCGCATAGTGCGAATTCTCGCGAAACACCGGCATGCTGCCGGCGCGCGTGGCCAGGCTCCACAAGATGAGCGGCGGCGTGAGCGACACCGAATTGAACGAACTGGCGGTAATGCCGATGAGCGAGCCGTCGTCGGCGCGTGTAGTAATGACCGTCACGCCCGTGGCAAATTGCCCGAGCGCTTGACGAAAAGCAGCACTGTCGAAATCTGGCGCCGTGGCGCGTTTGGCGTTCACTGTCCCTGCACTCCCGTCGAGCTAATTTGATCGGGTTGATTTGTATGAATATTCATATACTATGGCACGAACAACAGATCGACAAGACGCGTGACGGCCAACGTCGTGCCGCGGGGCAGAGCCCCTGGCGGGCGAGAGGGTCAGACGCTCAGGAGACGATATGCTGATCGAGCGAATCGAGCATAAGTGGATCGACGTATTTGCCGAGACCTTGCGGCGCTGCGACATACAACCCGGTGATGTGGTGGCGATTGTAGCCGAAACGCAATCCCGGCCTGTCAATGTGGAATTAGCCGAACTCGCCGTGCAGGCGCTCGGCGCGCGGCCTTTTCGCCTGGTGATACCGAGCCCTCGCGTGAGTGCGCCGGTGCCCGTGCGCTCCACCGGCGCGAGCGATGCGCTGGGGCAACTCGCCCCAGTCGTGGCGGCCCTCAAAGGGGCCGCGCTGGTCGTCGATTGCACCGTGGAAGGGCTGTTACACGCGCCCGAACTGCCCGAGATTCTGGGCGGTGGCGCGCGCGTGCTGATGGTCTCCAACGAACACCCCGAAATTCTCGAACGCTGCGCGACCGACCCGGCCTTGGAGCCGAAAGTGCGTGCTGCGATCAAGCGCTTGCGCAGTGCAGCAGAAATGCACGTCACGTCGCAAGCCGGTACCGATTTACGCATCAGTTTGCGCGACGCCCGCGTTGGCGGTGTCTGGGGCTGGTGTGCAAAACCGGGACAAGTAGCGCATTGGCCGGGCGGTCTGGCGTTGGCGTTTCCCGCGGCACACAGCGTGAACGGCCAACTGGTGCTGGCCCCGGGCGACATCAATCTCACTTTCAAACAGTACTTACGCGATCGCATCGCGCTGACGATCGAAGACGATTACGTCGTCGAGATCGAAGGCGAGGGCGTCGACGTGGATCTCATGCGCGAGTATTTCGCGGCGTGGGGCGATCGCGATGCGTATGCGGTGTCGCACGTCGGCTTCGGTCTGAACCAGCGGGCCCGCTGGGACGCGCTCGCCTGCTACGACAAACGCGACTGCAACGGCACCGAGCAGCGCGCGTTCGCCGGTAACTTCCTCTATTCGACTGGGGCGAACGAAGTGGCAGGGCGTCATACGCTGGGGCACTTCGATCTGCCATTGCGTCGTTGCACGATTGCACTCGACGGCAACGTCGTCGTGCGCGATGGCGTGCTGCAAGGCGAGTTCGCATGACAGCGATCCCCACGCCAGTGCCCGCCTTCCGAGCCGAAGGCGACGGCCCGCTGACACTCGTGCTGCTGCACGGCATCGGCGGCAATCGCGACGTCTGGCCGCAGCAGTTCGACACGTTCACGCGTGAAGGCCACCGCGTCGTTGCATGGGATATGCCCGGCTACGGCGAGAGCGCCATGCCCGCAGCGCCGACGATGGCGGCGCTGGCCGACAGCCTGCGGGCTTTGCTCAACGCGCTCGCCGCGCTCGACACATCAACGGCGTCCGGCGCATCGCGCTTCGTACTGGTTGGTCACAGCATGGGCGGCATGGTGGTGCAGGAGCTGATGGCGCGCGGTGAACCGTTCACGCGTGACATCGCGGCGCTGGTGCTATGCGGCACGTCGCCCGCTTTCGGCAAGCCGGATGGCGATTTTCAACGCGAATTCGTGCGACAGCGCACTGCGCCGCTCGACGCCGGTAAGACGTTGCGCGAGATGGCCGAAGCCATTGTGCCCAGCATGCTTGGCGAGCCCGACGAGGCGACGCGAACCAAAGCGCACGCCATCGCCGTCGACGCGATGGGCGCACTGACACCCGATGCGTATCGCGCGGCGTTGCAGGCACTCGTCGGCTTCGAGCAACGCGCGGCGCTGGCTCGACTTGCCGTACCTGTGCTGCTCATTGCCGGTGAGCACGACACGAATGCTCCGCCGAAGGTCATGGCGCGCATGGCGGAAGCCATCCCGAACGCGCGTTATGTCTGCCTGCCCGGCGCCGGGCATCTGATGAATCTGACGCATGCGACGTCGTTCGACGCCGAAGTGCGCGCTTTCCTCGCAACACTTTAGGATCCAGGAGACAACCGTGGCCTATCAGCCCCCATCGATCGTCGGCGAACACTATCCGCTCACCGACAAGCAACGCCGTCTGTTGGCGCTGGCCGAACAGGTCGGACGCGAGTCGCTCGCCCCGCGCGCCGCGCGCTGGGACCGCGAGGCCACGTTCCCGTTCGAGAACTACGACGATATGCGCGCTGCCGGGCTGCTCAAGCTCTGCATTCCCGAGGCGCATGGCGGGTTGGGTGCGGACTTCGCGACTTACATGATGGTGTCGGCGGAACTGGGACGGCATTGCGGTGCCACCGCGCTCACGTTCAACATGCATACGTGTTCGATGATGTGGACCGGCATCTTGGCCGACGATCTCGACATGACGGACGAGCAGCGCACCGAGCACGCTCGCTATCGTGAGCATCATTTCGCGCGCGTGACGCAAGACGGCGCGGTCTACGCGCAGCCGTTCTCCGAAGGCAGCGCGGCGGCCGCAGGCAAGGCACCGTTCGGCACGACGGCCACGAAGGTCGACGGCGGCTGGATGATCAACGGGCGCAAAATTTTCGCCTCGCTCTCGGGCGCCGCCAATTACTACGGCGTGCTTTGCACCGAAGACAAGCCCGAATTGTCGATGAAGGACACGATGTACATCGCCGTGCCAGGCGACGCGCCGGGCGTGACGGTCACCGGCGATTGGGACCCCTTGGGCATGCGCGGCACGGTCTCGCGTACGCTGCTGTTCAAAGACGTGTTCGTGCCGGATGAACTGCAACTCATGCCGCGCGGTGTCTACTATCAAGCCGCGAGCCGCTGGCCGCACATGTTCATGACGCTTGCGCCGACGTACATGGGTATCGCGCAGGCTGCGTACGACTTCACGGTGAAGTATCTGCGTGGCGAAGCCGAAGGCATGGGCGCACCGGTCAAACGCCGCATGTACCCGACCAAGCAGATTGCTGTGGCGCAGATGCACATCATGCTCGAGCAAACGCGTGCGCTGTTCCTGCGCGCATTGCAGGACGGCCGCGCCGATCCAGGCAAGGAAGCGCGTCTGCGGGCTTACGCCGCGCAGTACACGATCATGGAGAACGCCAACGAGATGTGCCGTCTGGCGATTCGCACGTGCGGCGGACAGTCGATGCTCAAGACGCTGCCACTCGAACGGATGTATCGCGACTCGCGTTGCGGCGCACTGATGCTGCCGTGGACGGCCGAGCTGTGTCTCGATCGCATCGGCCGCGAGGCGCTGTACGAACCGGGCGAACGCGACGAGTGAGCTGGGCCCGCTGAACCCCCACTTGTCGCGGAGGACAAGTTGACGCCTTTTGTAGAAGCGCTCGCCCGTCATGCGCGCGCCACGCCCAAGCGGCTGGCGCTGCGTTGCGGTGTCGGCCAGCGAGCCGAAGAGACTGACTACGCCGCGTTGTGGCGACGTATCGAACGTGTGGGCGGGCATCTGCGCGAGACCTGGCGCATCGCGCCGGGCGACCGTATTGCCTGTCTCGGCCTGAACGACGAGTTGCAGATTGCGTTGCTGTTCGCGTGCGCACGTGCCGGGGCGATTTTCCTGCCGCTGAACTTCCGGCTAGCCGTGCCGGAGCTTGCCGCCATCGTGCGCCATGCGGGCGTGCGCGTGCTGTGGTTCGACGCAGCGCATCGCGACGCCGCCCGCGAGATTCGTGACGCGCTCGAACAAGACGCCATCACCGATCTCCCGCCATCGGCTATCGCGCCCATCGAAGGGCTGATTGCTGTGCCGTCGATCAAGCCGGTCGACTATCCCGACGTGCAGCCCGACGCGCCCGTGCTGCTCGCTTACACATCGGGCACGACGGGGGAGCCGAAGGGCGCGTTGCATACGCAGTCCGGGTTGCTTGCCAACGCGGAGGCCAGTTGGTGGGCGCACGACATGCGTGCCGACGATCACGTGCTCTCGACGCTGCCGATGTTCCACGTGGGTGGGCTGTGCATTCAGACGTTGCCTGCGTTGCTGTGTGGGGCGAGCGTGACGCTGCATCCGCGTTTCGACCCGGCGGCATGGCTGGCCGACGTGGCATCGCGCCGCCCGACACTTTCGTTGATGGTCCCGGCCACCATGCGCGCGGTGCAATTGCATCCGGCATGGGCGGCGGCCGATCTGTCGTCGTTGCGCGGTGTGATGGCGGGCTCGTCCGTGGTGCCGCTCTCGGCCATCGAGGCGTTTCACGCGCGTGGCATTCCGCTGGGTCAGGTGTATGGGGCGACGGAAACCGGCCCGGTGTCGATTGCGCTTCGCTTCGGCGAGGCGCGGGAACATCCCGGTACCGTCGGCCGAGCCTGCCCCGCCGTGGAAGTGCGTCTGGCGGATGGCGCTGGTATCGACGTAGCGCCGGGCGAGGTGGGCGAAATTCTCATTCGCGCCCCGAACGTGATGCGCGAGTACTGGCGCGCGCCGCAACATACGGCGTTCGTCGACGGCTGGTTCCGCTCGGGCGACCTTGCGCGACTGCGCGACGATGGTTATTTCGAGGTGGTGGGCCGCAGCAAAGACATGATCATCTCGGGCGGCGAGAACATCTATCCGGCGGAAATCGAGAATGCGCTGGTGGACTGCCCGGGCGTGCTGGAAGCTTCAGTGGTCGGCATTGCCGATGAGCGTTGGGGCGAGGTGCCGGTAGCCGCGATCGTCGCCGCACCGTCCGTGGAAGTGACATCGCAGGCAGTGCTCGACTTTCTCGGCACTCGCATCGCGCGCTTCAAATTGCCGCGCCGTGTGGTGATCGTCGACGCGTTACCGAAGAGCGCGCTTGGGAAAGTGCAAAAACCGATTCTCACCGCATGGCTATCGAAACAGCCCGCCACATCAATCGCAACTGACAGTCGATAATCCGAAGACTCCTTCGAATCGTCTAAAAAAGCGCCGAACCCCTTGTGCATCAAGGGGTTCGGCGCTTTTGCTTTCGCGCATTGCGCACTGCATAAGGGAAAGTCCCTATGCGTAATTGCCCATTTTGTTATCATCCGCTGGGAATTTCATTTTTTACTTTGGGAATCTCATCGCAAGATACGCCCATGTCGTCATCGGCGTTCAACCACGTCGATTCTTTTGCTTTTTTCTGGTTTTTAGGACGATGGACACCACCGAAGCTCACTCGGTCTCTGAACGCGTTTTACAGGTCCTTGTGACCGTAGCGCGTCACGGACGACCGATCGCGGCACGCGAGATCGCCGCGCAGACGAGCCTGCCGCTCTCCACGGTTTACCGCCACCTCGTACCCCTGAAGAAGTGGGGCTTGGTGCAGGAACACGCCCACGAGGCGTTGTATGAACCGGGTCCGGTCGGCGTGCAACTGGCGTGGGGTTTCGACCACAACTCGCATCTTGTCACGCAGGCGCGTGAAGAAATCGATGCCCTCGTGCAACGCACCGGCGAGACCGTCGGCTTGCTCGTAGCGGCCAATGGTCAGGTGGTTTGCCTCGACATGCACGAGAGCGAGCAG
Organism: Pandoraea pneumonica; assembly: GCF_902459645.1. Taxonomy (GTDB): domain Bacteria; phylum Pseudomonadota; class Gammaproteobacteria; order Burkholderiales; family Burkholderiaceae; genus Pandoraea; species Pandoraea pneumonica. The sequence continues at coordinate 650,888 of NZ_CABPSK010000004.1, read as the reverse complement.
TCGCTGCGTTGCTCGTTCGCAAAAGGCCGCGCCCATCCGTTGGTGCATGGCGCATCGGCCAAGGCCTTGTTGTCCTTCCTGCCGCAAGCCACTCGCGAGAGCCTGATCGGCCGCCAACTGGCGGGTCAACCGGTCGCGCAGGAGCGACTGATCGCGCAGGTCGAAGAGATTCGTAAGCAGCGCTACGCGGTGTCCGAGAGTGAAGTGGATTTCGGCGTCTGGGGCGTGTCGGCCCCGGTGTTTGCCGCGAAAGAGCGTCTGGAGGGCACCATCACGCTGATGGCGCCGGCCGTGCGCGTGGCTCAGCGCCACGAAGAGCTGATCCGCCTGACCGTGGCGGCAGCCGAGCGTATTTCGAACCGATTGCAATACTTTTAACCGGTTACCCGACCGAGACTACACGAAGGAGTACCAGATGAAATTGCGTCACATTCTGTTCACGATGGCGCTGGCCGTCACGTGTTCGAGCAAGGTTTTCGCGGCTGACGACGTGCTGCGCGTCGCCACCGATGCCACCTTCCCGCCGTTCGAATATGTGGAAAACGGTAAGCGCACCGGCTTCGACGTGGAAATGATCGAAGCGCTCGGCAAGGCAATGGGCAAGAAGGTCGAATGGACCGACATCGACTTCAAGGGCCTGATTCCGGCACTCCAATCGAAGCGTGTGGACGTCGCTGCGTCGGCCATCTACATCACCGACGAGCGTCTGAAGGTGGTGAACTTCACGCACCCGTACTACACGGGCGGTCTGGCCATCATGGTCAAGGCGGATAACAACACCATCAAAGAACCGGCCGATCTGAACGGCAAGAAGGTGTCGGTGCAGGTGGGCACGAAGTCGGTGCAGTTCCTGACGGAAAACTACCCGAAGGTGCAACGCGTGGAAGTCGAGAAGAACCAGGAAATGTTCAACCTGGTGGAAATCGGCCGTGCTGACGCCGCGGTGACCGGCAAGCCGGCAGCGCTGCTGTACGCCAAGGCACGTCCGGGCGTGAAGGTGCTCGACAAGACGCTGACGATCGAACGTTACGGTTTCGCCGTGCGTAAGAGCGATACCGAACTGACCAACGAAATGAACCAAGCGTTGGAAAAGATTCGCGCCGACGGCACCTACGCCGCGCTGGTGACGAAGTACTTCGGTACGTCGAAGTAAGTACGACGGAAGCAGTACGACGAAGTAAAAGTACGCAAGCCGCAATGATCTGAGACCGGGCAGACGCCTCGCCCGGTCGCAGGTCGGCAGCGGCAAGAAAGTCGCAATAAAGCAGTAGAGCAACTGACGGAGTACGCATGGAACTCGATTTTTCGCCGGTGTGGGCAAACTGGCAAGACCTCGCGCACGGCGCGCTTGTTACCGTCGAGGTAACGATTTGCGCACTGGCACTGGGCTGCGTGTTGGGCTTGCTGGTCGGCATGGGCCGCCTGAACCCGGCGCACCGCATCCGCTACGGCATCTGCACGATTTATGTCACGTTCATTCGTGGCACGCCGCTGCTGGTGCAGCTCTTTATCCTGTTCTTCGGTCTGCCGCAGTTCAACATTCTGCTGCCGGCGTTCCTGTGCGGTGTGCTGGGCCTTGGCATCTATAGCGGTGCCTATGTCTCGGAAATCGTGCGTGGCGCCATTCAATCGATCGAGCGCGGCCAGATGGAAGCCGCCCGCTCGCTCGGTATGCCCTACGGCATGGCGATGCGCTCGGTGATTCTGCCGCAAGCCATCGTGCGCATGATTCCGCCGCTGGGTAACGAATTCATCGCGTTGATCAAGAACTCTGCGCTCGTCTCGCTGCTCACCATTCACGACGTGATGCACGAAGGCCAGAAGATCATCAGCGTGTCGTATCGCTCGCTGGAAGTGTATCTGGCGATTGCTTTTGTTTATCTGATTCTGACCGGCACCACCACGCTGCTGTTGCAGCGCGCCGAGAAGTCCCTGCGTGCCGGAGGTGCCGTGCAATGAGCAATGTGAAGAAAGACATCGGCGCGCCGATCCTCAAGATCGAAGGGCTGGGCAAGGCTTACGGCAGCCATCAGGTGCTCAAGGGCATCGACTTCGAAGTCGATGCGCGTCAGGTGGTGGTCGTCATCGGGCCGAGCGGCTCGGGTAAGAGCACGTTCCTGCGCTGCTGCAACGGGCTGGAAACGGCCGAGCAGGGCACCATCGAGATCGTCGGCAAGAAGCTCGTCGATCACGGCAAGATGATGGGCGAGAACGCACTCAACGCACTGCGTACCGAAGTGGGCATGGTGTTCCAGTCGTTCAACCTGTTCCCGCATTTGACGGTGCTCGAGAACGTCACGCTCGCCCCGAAGAAGCTGCGCGGCATGAAGGGCGCAGACGCCGAAAAGCTCGCTCGCGAACTGCTCGCGAAAGTGGGGCTTGCCGCCAAGGCCGACGTGTTCCCGGGCACGCTGTCCGGCGGCCAGAAGCAGCGTGTGGCGATTGCCCGCGCGCTGGCGATGCAACCGCAGGTCATGCTCTTCGACGAGCCGACGTCGGCGCTCGACCCGGAACTCGTGGGCGAAGTGCTGCAAGTGATGAAGGCGCTCGCCAACGACGGCATGACCATGCTGGTGGTGACGCACGAAATGGGATTCGCGCGCGAAGTGGCCGATGTGGTGGTCGTGATGGATCAAGGCCGCATCATCGAAGCGGGCTCGCCCGAACAGATTTTCACCGCACCGCGTGAAGCGCGTACGCGTGAGTTTCTGCAAGCAGTGATCGCACGGTAAGGGCAAGGCAGGTACACGTATGACAATCGATCGAACGGTCTGGCAAGGCCGCGTAGATACCGGCGAAGCCGGACACACCCTGCGTTTGCATCAGGTGCTGCGCGACTACGACGCGGCAGCGGTTGCCGGCGGCGCGGTCGTGCTGGGTTTTTGCAGTGACGAAGGCGTGCGCCGCAATCATGGACGTCAGGGCGCGGTGGCTGGTCCCGACATGCTGCGTCGTGCATTGGCGAGCTTGCCCGTGCAGGGCACACCGGCCGTGTTCGACGGCGGCAACATCGTGTGCGCCGACGATCGCCTCGAGGCGGCGCAAGCCGCATTGGGCCATCGCGTCGCGGAAGTGCTCGCGGCGGGTGCTCGCCCGGTGGTGCTCGGTGGCGGACACGAGATCGCGTACGGCACGTTCCTTGGCGTGGCCGAGCATTTTGGCGATCGCCTGCGCGACGAGCCGATTCTCATCCTCAATTTCGATGCGCACTTCGACTTGCGCGCGCAACCGACGGCCAGCTCGGGCACGCCGTTCTGGCAAATCTCGCAGTTGCTCGCCGGTCGTCAGGCACCGTTCCATTACGCGTGTCTGGGCGTGAGCCGCTACAGCAACACCGAGGCGTTGTTCGAGCGTGCGAAGGAATTGGGCGTGGATTTCTGGATGGACGACGCGATGCTCGCGCACCGTCTGCCGGAGATGTGCGAGCAGCTCGAGAAGAAGCTCGAGCGCGTGAGCCATGTCTACCTGACGATCGATATGGACGTGTTGCCGGGCGAGAAAGCGCCGGGCGTGTCGGCACCGGCAGCGCACGGCGTGGCGCTCGAAGTCGTCGAAGCGCTGATTGGCGTGGTGCGCCGCTCGGGCAAGCTGCGCGTGGCGGACATCGCTGAGTACAACCCGACGTACGACCGCGATGGCCTGACGGCGCGCGTCGGCGCACGTCTGCTGCATCCGTTGATTACGCAATTGCAGAACTGAGGGCGGCGCAAGGTTATTTGCGCCAATCGCGGAAATTCTGCGCGACAATAGGGCGGGCGATCAGAAGTGATCGCCCGCCCTATTTGTTTGGTACGTGTTTTGGTGCGCCGCCGCAAAATCACCCGGATTTCGCAGCGGGCCCGCCGTCCGACGTCGACAAGCGAGGTCACGATGACAGAGCAGACGAATTCCCCAAACGATGCCCACACCGAAACGGCCACGCTGGCTGGCGGTTGTTTTTGGTGTCTTGAGGCTTGTTACCAGCAGCTCGACGGCGTGAAGCGCGTCGTCTCAGGCTACGAGGGCGGCCATGTCGATAACCCGAGCTACGAGCAGGTTTGCGAGGGCGAGACAGGCCATGCCGAAGTGGTCCGTCTGACTTACGATCCGGACATCGTCAGCTTCGAAGAATTGCTGATCGTGTTCTTCTCGATTCACGATCCGACCACGGTCAACCGGCAGGGGAACGACATCGGCACGCAATACCGCTCGGCGATCTTCTATCACGACGACAAGCAGAAGCAGGTGGCCGAACATCTGATCGCCGAACTGATGGCAGAGATGACGTACCCGGCACCGATCGTCACGCAGGTGGTAGCCGAGCAGACGTTCTGGCCGGCCGAGGCCTATCACCAGAACTACTTCGTGCAGCACCCCGACCAAGGGTATTGCGCGTACGTGGTCGCCCCGAAACTCAAAAAATTCCGCGAGAAGTTTTCGCGCCGCTTGAAGGCGGCTTGAGCGCTGGTGCGGCAAGCCGAATCGTCGCGAGCGTTGTCGGCTTGACCGTGCGCTCGCGCATGCCGCGGTGTGAACCCCGGTATGCGCGGGCACCCACATGCCTGAATGCACTCGCGTTCATGAGGCTGTACTAAGCAGCAAGGTATCGCATCACGTAAGCGTGCACTGGGAAGAGGGAGGCGCCGACGGACTACGTCCCTCGGTTGGCGCGTCTCTGCGTTGCTGACACGCTGCGAGATGGTCCACGAAATCTTCAATGCGCCCGAGCGATGAGGAATGCCGTCTGAGCATCCCAGGCTGCAACGTATATCCGGGCATGCCTGCTGCGGTGTAGTGAAAGCCGATGACGGTGGAATGGCGGCGAGCAACCTCGTTACGATACTGGTTTCCGTCCTTCAGAAACATCATCTCGCTCTCACCAAAAAACAAAAAATCTTCTTCGGCAGGGGCCTCACCACTCATCGAAAACAGCCCTTGTTTTAGGGCATTCACGCCCATGTCGTAGCGCAACGCCTTGAGCGTGCCGGGCGAGTAGCTTGGGTCGTCCAGCAACAGCGATGGCGCGCTGTCTTTGAGCATGGCATCCACCGAAATCGTGTCGCCTTCAGGATGCAGCGCCAGCACCTCAACCAGGGCGCGGCGCAACTGTGCGTTGCTTGCGAGGCATGGTTTCGGGCACTCGCCCGTGGTCCCCACGAGTTCCATGAGCGCTTCGAAAAAATACTTTTTGACGGGCACCAATTCGCACCGAATCGCTGAGCGTTGGAAGTGCTCGATAGTGCTGGCCGACAACGGTTCACTATTTGACGGCACCGGTGCCCCTTGGGGAGGGACGCCCATATCTGATGCCGCACTCGACTGTCTCACCACGCGGAATCCGTGAGCAAAGGACGCGTGCTGGTCAGCAAAGTAAGGTGTGGGAACGGGGGCAGAGGGGCAGGATGGCGGTGTTGCGTTGACAAGTGCAATGCTGGGCATAGGGGGAATATCGCGTTGAATTCAGATCGATGGGATGACATCGGGCCATGAGCGGTCGCTGGCCCGATGACGGCTTGCTTATGACGGCTCGCCTATCCCACCACACTCACCGGCATTCCTTCGGCTTCGGCGAAGAGAACCAGGCAGCGATCCCCGACATCGAGCGCGTGACCGTAGGCGGCGTCGAAGCTCTCGAAGACGAATGCCTCTCTCGCGTCGGGCACTTGTTGCGTCACGATCTCGAAGCGGTGGTGATCGAAACGGATATCGAGATACGTATCGCTCTCGTGAAACCAGACGACGTAGCCGCCAAACGGCAGGGCAGTGGGCGGCTCGGGCATTGTGGCCGTATCGGCGCTTGGGGCGGCCGTTGCCGGTCGAACTTGCGTTCGGGCGTCCAGCCAGCGTTGATAGTCTTCACGAAAGGGCCGATCCGTCATGGGCATATCTCCTTGGAAATTCCTTGGGAATGACGATGGCGCCTGCAAGGCGCCGGGCGATGGTGGGGCATGTGACGCGCGCCGGTTTTTGCGAATGGGCACGGTTTTGCAGAATCCGCATCGTGTCGCCAGGTGGCGCTTTGCCACCTGCGGTGCCTGCCGAACGCTGTCCGGCCGGGGCGTCACGCCCTGAACATCGGGATGGATCGATGATGCCCGGATGGGCCAGCCGGTAGTGCAAGGGACTTCCGAAAACACCCTAGGAAACGCCCTAGGAAAGCACCGCGTTCAATGAATCCGCCAATCTCCAGTCGATTTCGGCTGGAAACCCGCGTCGGCATTAAACGTTCATATCTTCATTATTTTTCGCATAGAATGGCGCTTCCCCCTCCATGAAGTCTTCAGGTAGTTAGCCGTGCGCCCCCTGCCTTTTCGCGATGCGTTGATGGCCATGATTGGCATCGCGCTCGTCAACATGCTGGTCGCTCTCGACCAGACCGTTGTCAGTACCGCCCTCCCGTCCATCGTCGCCGAACTCAAAGGTTTCGAGTATTACGCCTGGATCGCCAGCATTTATCTGCTCGCGTCCGTCGTGACCGTGCCTGTGTTCGGGCGACTAGGCGATTATTTCGGCCGTCGCCAGTTCGTCATCGCGTCGGTGGTGACTTTCACCGCCGCCTCCGTGTTGTGCGGTCTGGCCCCCAACATGCCGTTCCTCATCTTCGCGCGTGCGTTGCAAGGGCTCGGCGGGGGCATGATGGTCGGCACGGCCTTCGCCTCGGTGCCCGATCTCTTTCCCGATGCGCGCTCGCGCGTGCGCTGGCAGGTGGTGATCACCACGGCCTACGGCATCGGCACGGCGGCTGGCCCATCGCTAGGCGGGCTGCTCTCCGAACACTTCGGCTGGCGCTCCACGTTCTTCATCAACCTGCCGGTCGGCCTCGCCGCGCTGTATTTCGTATGGCGTTATCTGCCGAAATTCGCGCCCGCCCATAAGGGCGACGTGCGCGTCGACTGGCGCGGTGCGCTCTGGATCGCGGTGGTGCTGGGCGGCTTTCAGGTCTTTATCGAAAACGTCCCGGCGCACGGGGCGTCGCTCACCAACGTGCTGCTGATCGTGGCCGTCGCGGTCGGATTTTGGGTGCTGCTGCGTACCGAACGTCGCGCCACACACCCGATCGTGCCGCTCGATATGTTCCGGCACCCGCAACTGGTGGTGCTCTTCACGCTGTCGGTGCTGATCGGCTTCGTGATGTATTCGCTGATCTTCTTCGCCCCGCTGCTTCTGCAAGGTGGCTTCGGCCTGAGCCCGCAAACCGCGGGGCTGATCGCGACGCCGATTGCCGCCTGCATTGCGCTGGGCAGCTTTATCAACACGCCGATCGTCGTGCGCCTGTCGCGTCCGACCAATATGCTGATCCTCGGCTTCTGCCTGTTGGCCGTCGCCTCGGCTGGGGTGGGGCTGGCGCATCGCGAGACCTCGCACGCGCTGCTGGCGTTGATGATGGCGTTTGCGGGCATCGGCATCGGGTTCATCTTGAACAACATGAACGTGTTCGGTCAGGAGATTGCCGGTCGCGAGCGCTTCGGCATCACCACCGCGCTGCTTCAGTCGACGCGCATGGTCGGCGGCATGCTCGGTACGACCATCGTCGGCACGCTCGTCAATCACTGGTATTCGAGCGGTGTTGCGGGTGCCGTGAGCGCCTTCGACGGCACGCCCGCGTCGCATGCGGTGGCCCGTGCGCTCGATCCGCGCATTCTGATCGACCCGTCGCTGCGTGGCGACCTGCTCACCGACCTTCACGCGATGGGCATCGACGGCATGCCGCTGGTCGAAACCGCCCGCCAGACGTTGGTTAGCGCGGTTCACGCGGGTGTGCTGCTCACCGGCGTGGCGGCGATTGCCGCGGCGTTGCTGGTGCGCCGTATTCGCCAAATTCAGTTTCCGAAACGCCTCGACCGCTCGGTCGTGGTCGCGCCGGAATAAGTCGACAGGTCACCGGATTCGTCCGAGAGCACCCTAGCCGCAGACTGAAAACTAAAGCGTCCCCGAGCGAAATGGCGGCCAAAACACCGGGGGCGCACCGACCTCGTTTACAATGCGCGGTGTTCGCCAGGGGAGTCGCGTTGTCGACCGGCCTCACCCAACGGCCACCCAACGGCATTACCGAATTTTGTGAACGAGGTTTCCATGATCATCAAGCCACGCGTGCGCGGCTTCATCTGCGTCACCACCCATCCCGTCGGCTGCGAAGCCAACGTCAAGCAACAGATCGATTACGTGAAGGCGCAAGGCCCGATCGCCAACGGCCCGAAGAAGGTGCTCGTGCTGGGCGCATCGACCGGCTACGGCCTGGCTGCGCGCATCACCGCAGCGTTCGGCAGCGATGCCGCGACGCTCGGCGTGTTCTTCGAGCGCGCCGGCTCAGACACCAAGCCGGCAACGCCGGGCTGGTACAACACCGCCGCCTTCGACAAGTTCGCCACCGAAAAGGGGCTGTACGCGAAGAGCATCAACGGCGACGCGTTCTCCAAGGAAATCAAGGCCAAGACCATCGAGACGATCAAGAACGATCTCGGTCAGGTCGATCTGGTCGTCTACAGCCTGGCCGCACCGCGCCGCACCCACCCGGAAACCGGGCAGGTGTTCAACTCGGTGCTCAAGCCTATCGGTCAATCGGTGACGCTGCGTGGCATCGATACCGATAAGGAAGTGGTCAAGGAGTCGGTGCTCGAACCGGCCACGCAGGAAGAAATCGACAACACCGTGGCCGTCATGGGCGGCGAAGACTGGCAACTGTGGATCGACGCGCTGGCCGAAGCCGGTGTGCTCGCTCCGGGCGCCAAGACCACGGCGTTCACGTACCTCGGCGAGAAGATTACGCACGACATCTATTGGAACGGCTCGATCGGCGCCGCCAAGAAGGATCTCGACGACAAGGTGCTGAACATTCGCGCCAAGCTCGCCGCCAACGGTGGCGACGCCCGCGTGGCCGTGCTCAAAGCACTGGTGACGCAGGCTAGCTCGGCGATCCCGATGATGCCGCTGTACCTGTCGCTGCTGTTCAAGGTGATGAAGGCAAAGGGCACGCACGAAGGCTGTATCGAACAGATCTACGGTCTGTACAAGGACAGCCTGTACAACGCCTCGCCGCTGCTCGACGAGGAAGGCCGTGTGCGCACCGACCAGAAGGAACTGTCGCCGGAAGTGCAGTTGGAAGTGATGGCGCTGTGGGACAAGGTGACCAACGACAATCTGTACGAACTGACCGACTTCGCGGGCTACAAGCAAGAGTTTCTGCGCTTGTTCGGCTTCGAAATCGACGGCGTCGACTATGAAGCCGACGTGAACCCGGACGTGGCGATCCCGCATCTGGTCGCGTAAGCCGACGGCATCCGTTTCACAAGGTTGTCCGACGAGGGCCTGACACCAGCGAATGCGCTGGGTCAGGCCCTCGGCGTTTGTGCGTCCGGGGTATCCGTCTCAGACAGCTCGGAAATCCTCTCGGCCAACGCCAGACACGACAACGGCGACGAGCCTTCTGCCTTGTTGTTGACGATCACGTAGACCGGATGACCGGCAAGGGCGTAGTGCGTGGCCAGCGCGGCAAGCACGTCGCGCGTGGTGGGGTCGGGGTCGACGATCTTGTCGAAGGGCGCGTACTTCGCTTTGGCTTGCTCGTAACGATGGCCGCTATTCAGATTCCAACGTACGACGAGCGGCCCGGCACCCGCCTCGTCGAGCATCGCAAGCGCTGCCGCCTGCCGCTCGACGTGGGGCATTCTGGCGTGCAAACCGATGCAGTAGCGCACGCCTAACTGACCTAGCGCGCGCATGAGGCGAGGGGTGAGCAACGCGCCGTCACGAATTTCCAAGGCGTAGCAAGGGCCAGCGCTCACGTGGCTTTCGTCAGCCGCATCGTCCACGTTAGCCATTGCCGGGAATGACGGCAGCGGTGGCAACGCAGCAAAGAAAGCCTCGATACGCTGCACCAGTGCCGGAATATCGCGCAGCAAGTCCGCAGGCAGCGGCGACATCTGAAACACCAGCACTCCGGCCTTCGCGCCAAGCCCCGTCAGGCACGGGGTGACAAACTGCTCTTCAGCAATACGCGCATCGAGAAAGCAGGGGTTCGGCGACAGCCCTTCGCCTTTTTCGCCACGCACGACGGCATCCGTCACGACGCTCGGCGCTTTCACGAGAAATCGGAAGTGCTCGGGTACCTGCTCGGCGTACTTCTGATACTCGACGATCGTCATCGGTTTGTAGAACGACCGGTCGATGCCGACGCAACGCAGCACAGGATGGCTGGCGTAAGCGGTGAGTCCTTGACGCGAGAGTTTGGTGTCGCTGTAGTCGTCATCCCAGACGATGCCTTTCCAGCCGGGAAACGACCATGACGATGTCCCCAGCCGCACGTTGCCCGGCAGGGTGTTGCCTAACGTTTGGAGAGAAGGAGAGACATCGGCTGCACCGACACCGCCGCGACGGGGTGTGCCCGCGCGGCGGCCGGTGATATCGGTAGCATCGGCGGCAAGTGGGGGCTTGCCGTCGACCTGACTGGCGCGCCCGCCTGGCGCAGCATCGTCAGGCGGAGCCCCAAACAGATCGATCTGACTCATGAATGCATCGAGATGGCGATGGAAAACGCCATTAAAACATGTGACAGGCCTTCACCGCACCCATCACAGCCCACGTCACCGCGCCGTACCCTCGTACATATAGTTGCGCGACCACGGCAGCCCCTTCGCCGGTTGCCCCGCCTTGCGGCACACGATCTGATAAATCGACACATGATCGTGCTCGAACGCGTACGCGCAGCCTGCGAGGTACACACGCCACACGCGGAAGCGTTCTTCGCCAGCCAGTTCGCGCAGACGCGGCGCATTTGCCTCGAAGCGTTCCGACCAAAGGGTGAGCGTGCGCGCGTAGTGACGGCGCAGACTCTCGACGTCGCTGGCCTCGAGTCCGCCGCGCTGCATCGACTCCAGCGCAAGACTGATGTGCGGCAACTCGCCGTTCGGGAACACGTACTTGTCGATAAACTCGCCGCCGCCCATGGCGGTTTCGCCGCTGTCCGGGTCGGTCGACGTGATGCCGTGATTCATCGCAATGCCGTCGTCCTTGAGCAGCGACGCCATCTTCGCGAAGTAATCCTTGAGATTCTTACGGCCCACGTGTTCGAACATCCCCACGCTGGTGATGCGGTCGAACTGACCTTCGACGTCGCGGTAATCCTGAATGCGAATCTCGATTTGATCTTCGAGGCCCGCTTGCTTCACACGCTGCGTCGCCAGATCGTACTGATTCTGCGAGAGCGTGACGCCGACACACTTGGCGCCGAATTTCTTCGCCGCACGAATCACGAGCGCCCCCCACCCGCAGCCGATGTCGAGCAACGTCTGCCCGGGCTGCAACTGAATCTTCGTGAGGATGTGATCGATCTTCTTTTCCTGCGCCGTATCGAGGTCTTCGTCGCCGTGCTCGAAGTAGGCACACGAATAGACCATGTTCTTGTCCAGCCAGAGCTGGTAGAACTCGTTCGAGACGTCGTAGTGATATTCGATCGAGCGCTTGTCGGACTGCTTCGTGTGATTGAAGTGGCGCGTAATACGGCCGAGCGGCCCGATCGCCGTGAGACTGCTGCCGGCGAGCGCGTAACTCATGTCGATGACGTCGGCGAGCCTGCCTTCGACGTCGATTTCGCCCTTCACGTAAGCCTCGCCGAGATTGTCGAGGCTAGGGGTGAGCAAGCGCGTCATGGCCGCAGGGCCATTCACGCGCAGCGTCACGCTAGGGTTGTCGAAAGCACCGAAATCATAGTGCTGCCCGTTCCAAAGCGCGAGGCGGATCGGCAGGTTGGAGGAAGTCTTGACGCCGCTGACCCAGCTTTCGAGTTTTTTCTCCCACAACATGGATGTGCTCCAAGTGTCACCAAAAAAACTTTAAGTCCGTACCGCACGGCGCGGCGACGTCTCCTCGTCAAACGGGCGGGCAGGCGTACCGCGTCGGCCAAGCCGATGCGTGGGTCAGGGTGAGAGGCGCGCAACGCGCCACGACCCATCGGCAAGCCGGAAATACTTGATGCGATCATGCAGGCGCGACACGCGGCCCTGCCAGAATTCGATGCTCTCGGGGTTGAGGCGGTAGCCGCCCCAGTGCGGCGGGCGCGGCGGTGCGTCGCCGAACTGGCGCCGGAAATCCGCTTCACGCTGCTCGATGATGCTGCGATCGGCCACTTCGGCGCTTTGCACCGAGGCCCATGCGCCCAGACGCGAGCCGACGGGGCGCGAGTGATAGTAGGCGTCGCTTTCGGCTTCGGTCACCTTCTCGACGCGCCCCTCGATGCGCACCTGACGCTCGAGTTCGATCCAGTGGAACAGCAGACAGCCATACGGCGTCGCGGCCAGTTCCTGGCCTTTGCGCGATTCGTAATTCGTGAAGAAGGTGAAGCCGCGTTCGTCGGCGCCTTTGATGAGCACGATGCGGGCATCGGGGCGGCCGTCGGGCGTGACCGTGGCGAGCGTCATCGCATTGGGCTCGGGCAGTTCTGCCGCGAGCGCTTGCTCGAACCAGCGTTGGAATTGGTCGATCGGACTCGCGGCGACGTCGGCTTCGGACAACGAGCCGAGGGCGTAATTTTTGCGCAGGTCCGCGAGTGATGGCGTCTGGGTCACGACGATCGTTGTCCGTCAGTTGCGGTTGGGGGTTGCGACACAGTATAGCGAAGAGTCGCCGAATGTGTGCACGTGGCGATTTGTCGCGTCGCGCGCACGCCATCGCGCCGAATGCCCCGTGATACGGGCGTTACGCGCCATGTGCTTGATATTTAAGGAGTGAAGTATTTCGGCGGACTGTGGCGGCTAGCTGACGGCGCGGTCCGACGAGACGCCGCAAATCCCTGAGGCTGGCATGGGTTTTGCGGCGCTCGATCGATGGCTTAGGGGGCCTCGCGATCGGCCCCGAACGTGGGCGCCGTGCTGCGCCCGGCAGGCGTGTTACGCGGCGCGGTCCCGGCGGACGCGTTGCCGTTCGCCCCCGGCACCGCCTTGACCGCCGCCGGGTTCCGGCTTGCCGGCCGTTGCAGATTGGCGAGGAGTTCGCCACACGGGCTGTCCTTACCCGGGCCGAGTTCGAGCAGCGGCACGAGCGCGGTGTAGGGGGCCAGCACGCCCAAGGCAATGGCGCCGCCCGCGCGGGCGACCAGCGTGGGCACGTTCACGCCCACGTCGGGCTTCTTGAACGTTCCCTTCACGTACAACGGCGAGCGCAAAGACAGGAGGCCGAAGTGTTTCGGCTCGGGCCGGATCGTCAGGTCGAAATGCTCGCGCTTGAGATCGATTTTCCCGGTCACGCCAATGCTCGTGTCGTCGGTATCGATCACGAACGTGCGCGCGTCCATGACACCGTCGCGCACGGCAAAGTCGGCGGCGGCGCAACGCATCTCGATCTGTTTGTCGCCGAAGAGTTTTGTGAGCACGATATTGCCGACGTTCAAGCCAAGGTACTGGAGCAGCAGCTTGCTCACCGAGCCGCGATCGATCAGCGTCTTGATCTCGCCATTCGACGACCCCGCCAGCGCGGCGATGGAGTTGCCGGTGGCGGTGAGCGCCGCGTCGCCGTTGACTTCCCCGACGCTCGTCTTCATTAGGTCGACGTCAGGCAGCAATTGCTTCATCTTCAGGTGCCGCAACGAGACCTGCGAATCGACCTTCATCGGCTCGGCTTGGCCGTTGAGTACCAGCGTCGACGTGATGCGACCGCCGGCCACGCCGAATTCCAGCGGCTTGAGCGAGAGCACGCCGTTGTCGAGTACCACGTGCGTGACGAGATTGTCGATCGGCAGGCTCTTGTCTTTGATGATCTTGCGGCCGGTGAATTGCACGTCGGCATCGATGGCGCGCCAGCGGTCTGTCTTGAACGGATCGACCGGCAGCACCTTATCCGACGGCGGCGCTTTCGGCTTGCCCGAAAGATCGCTGCCGCCCGACGGGTTCTGGCCACCGATCACCGGGCCGAGATCGACCAGCCGCAATTGATTCGAGACCACGGCACCTTGCAGCACGTTTCGCGGCTCGCGCTGGCGGAACACGAGCGTGCCCGACAGGTCACTCTGGCCGACCTTGCCCTGAAAGCGCTCGTAACGCCACACGCCCGCGGTATGCAGCAGATGGCCGTTGGTCTCGTAGGCAGGGGTTTCGGGCAGCAGCACGCCGGTAATCGGATACAGGTCCGCCATCGTCGGCCCGGCCAAGCGCAGATGCATGTCGAGCGCGGAGAGCGTGGCGGGGTTCGTGAAAGTGCCGCGCGCGGCAATCTGCGTGCGGCCAATGCGTACGCTGGCGTCTAGCGGGTAGGGGTCTCCGGTGTCTTCGAGCGAGAGGACGTCGCCCCCGCGTGCCTTGCCCGTCACGGCGACTTTTCGGAACGTGCCTTTGAGCGCCACGCCAATGCCGTAGGGCGCCTGTCCGTCGATGGTGGCGACGTTGGCCGTCAGGTCCAGTTGCTGCGGCACGATGTTGGCGCGAATGACGCCGTCTTCGAGAATGAGCCGCCCGATGCGCAGCTTCCAAGGCGAGGGTTCGCCGTTGCTCTTGGTGAAGGTCCAGTTGTTTTGGCCGTCGGCCCGTTCCTCGACAAGAATCTTGGGGGCAGAGAGCGTGACTTCGGGCAGAACGACGCGTTTGTCGAGCAGCGGCAGCCATTCGAGTGAGAAGGTGAGACGGCCGAGCGAGATCATGTTCGGCGTGTCGCTCCACGCAACGTTGCCTAACACGATATCATTCGCGATCAGGCGAGGCCGCGGCAGCCAGCGCCCCAGCCCTGGGGCCTGCGCGTTCGGGGCGAGCCAGTGCAGTGACAAGTCGCCACGAATCTCGAACGGCCGGCCGGTCGCGGTGCTCACTTCCCGGTTGATCCAGGGCCGGGCGTAGTTCCAGTCAAACCACGTGATGAACGCCGCGAATGCCAGCACGATGGCGACCAATGTCATCGCCAGCCATTTCAAGGACGTTATCCATCGCATCATGAACAGTACCCCGTCGATCGTTGTTGCTCCGATGTCTGCCACACCATCGGAGGAAGATTTTGACGCGAACCGCCGTTTTGGCGGCATCGCGCGTTTATACGGTGACGACGGTCTCGCGCGCCTGCGTGAAGCGCACGTTGCCGTCATCGGCATCGGCGGCGTTGGCTCGTGGGTGGCCGAAGCCCTGGCGCGTAGCGCGGTGGGGCGGCTCACCCTGATCGACCTCGATAACGTCGCCGAAAGCAATACCAATCGTCAGGTGCACGCACTCGATGGCAACTATGGAAAGCCGAAAGTCGCCGCGATGGCCGAGCGCGTTCTGGCCATCAATCCTGCCTGCCAAGTTACGCTGATCGAGGACTTTGTGGAACTGGAGAACCTCGACACGATGCTCGGCGGCGGCTTCGACTGGATCATCGATGCCATCGACAGCGTGCGGGTAAAGACGGCGCTCATCGCGTGGTGCGTTGCGCACAAGCAGCGTCTTGTCACCGTCGGCGGGGCCGGCGGTCAGATCGATCCGACACGTATTCGTATCGACGATCTCGCTCGCACGATTCAGGACCCACTGCTTGCGAAAGTACGTGCGCAATTACGCAAGCAACATGGTTTTGTCCGTGGTCCCAAAGCCAAGTTCAACGTGCCCGCCGTGTACTCCGACGAGCCTTTGCAGTACCCCGAAGCGGTTTGCGCGCCGGGTGAGGCACCTGAATCGGCCGATGCGGCTGCCGGGCCTCAGGGGCTCAATTGCGCGGGTTTCGGCTCGAGCATGTGTGTCACAGCGACATTCGGCATGGCGGCTGCCGCGCACGTTCTGAAGCAAATGACGATGCGTGCCCCGCGAGCACGCACCTGACGTGCCGTTGTTGTACCAAGACGTGCGCGCCACGTCTGTAACCAAAAGTTACGAATGCGTGCCGTTGCCAGCAAAGCGCGGGGAAATAGAAAACGGCCGGGATCAGTTCAGATCACCGGCCGTTTTTTTATGGCGTGGCGTTTTACGGTGCAATCTCTCGAAGTTCGTCACGCCTGACGAGAGGGCACCGCAATCGGCCGCCGATCAGCGAAGCTCGCGGCGCAGCACCTTGCCCACGGGCGTCTTGGGCAGTTCTTTGCGGAACTCGATGACGTGCGGCACCTTGTAGTTCGTGAGGTGCTGACGGCAGAAGTCGATCACGATCTGTTCGGTCAGATCGGCAGACTTCTTGACGATCACTGCCTTGACGGCTTCGCCGGTGCGCTCGCTCGGTACGCCGACGACCGCCGATTCGAGAACGCCCGGGCACATCGCTAGTACGCCTTCCACTTCGTTCGGATACACGTTGAAGCCCGAGACGATGATCATGTCCTTCTTGCGATCGGTGATGCGCACGTAGCCTTGCTCGTCCATCGTGCCGATGTCGCCGGTGCGTAGCCAACCGTCGGGCGTGATGGTCTTGGCCGTTTCGTCGTCGCGGTGCCAGTAACCCTTCATGACTTGCGGGCCGCGCACGCAGATCTCGCCTTCCTGACCGAAGCCGAGCGCTTCGTTCGCGTCATTGCGAATGCTCACCTCGGTCGACGAAATCGGCAGCCCGATCGAGCCGTTGAACTCGCTGCCCAGCGGGTTGATACAAACGGCGGGCGACGTCTCGGTGAGACCGTAGGCTTCGATGAGCGGATGGCCGGTCACCTTCTGCCAGCGGTCGGCCACGGCGCGCTGCACGGCGGCACCGCCGCCGAGGGCGCACTTGAGAGCGCTGACGTCCAGCTTGTCGAATCCAGGTGTATTGAGCAGGCCGTTGAAAAGCGTGTTCACGCCCGTCATGAACGTGAACTTCCACTTGCCCAGTTCTTTCACGAAGCCCGGCATGTCGCGCGGGTTGGTGATGAGCAGGTTGAGCGCGCCCAGTTGCAGGAACACGAGGCAGTTCGCCGTCAAACAGAAGATGTGATACAGCGGCAGCGCCGTGACGATGATCTCCTTGCCCTCTTCGAGGCCCGAGCCGATCCACGCACGCGCTTGCAACATATTGGCGATCATGTTGCCGTGGGTGAGCATTGCGCCCTTGGCCACGCCGGTGGTGCCCCCGGTGTATTGCAGGAAGGCGATATCGTCGTGATCGAGTTGGACTTCGTTCAGCTTGGCGCGTGCGCCTTGCGAGAGTGCGTCGCGAAACGGCACGGCATGCGGAATGCTCCAGGCGGGCACCATCTTCTTCACGTGGCGCACGACGTAATTCACGATCCAGCGCTTCGGTGCGGGCACGAGGTCGCCGATGGCGGTCGTGATGATGTGCTTGACGGGCGTATCGGGGAGCGCCTTTTGCAGCGTGGCGGCGAAGTTCTCGATGACGACGATGGCGGCGCAGCCGGCGTCTTTGAGTTGGTGTTCGAGCTCACCGGCGGTGTAGAGCGGATTCACGTTCACGACGACCATGCCTGCGCGCAGGATGCCGAACACGGCAACCGGGTATTGCAGCAGGTTGGGCGACATGATGGCGACGCGCGAGCCGCGCTCGAGACCGGGCAGACTTTGGAGGTAGGCGGCGAAGTCGCGCGACTTTTTCTCGAGGTCGGCGAACGTCATCGTCACGCCGAGGTTCGAGAAGGACGGGCGATTTGCAAACTTCTGGCAACTTTGCAGAAACAGGTCGTTGAGCGAACGATATGCGTTGACGTCGATCTCGGCCGGCACGCCGGGCGGATAGCTCTTGAGCCAGACTTTTTCCATGAGCGCCTCCTTGAATATGGTTTTTATCGCATCGGCGCTAACGGGGGAAGGGGGTATCCCGTGGCGCCGTGCCTGTTTTGAATGTCGACGCGCGAAATGGTGCGCTGCCCGATGTCCCCTTGGGGGACTGTGCTCGGTGGCCTCATGCATTTTGAGCGCAGTAAGCGCAGAAAAAGCGGCGTCGCAAAAAGCCGTAGGATACCGTGCCGTTTGCGCACGTAGCACAGGGAAACCCATGATTTGGCGCGGGTTTGCGTGGAGTAATTGCTCTAGCGGCAAACACTTGCCAGTGTGGTCGATTCCGCGCTAATCCCGCATGGAATGCGCGGTGAGGCGGCGAAATCCGAGATATGACAAAAGAATTGCAAAAAACACTTGCGTGGCGGGTTGGTTTCTTACATAATTCTGTTCTCACAGCGCGGCTGTAGCTCAGTTGGATAGAGTACTTGGCTACGAACCAAGGGGTCGTGGGTTCGAATCCTGCCAGCCGCGCCACTTATTTCGAGGGTCTCCTCACGGAGACCCTTAGTTTTTCGGGAGTCTTTTCCCAGTGACGCGTCGGATGTTCTGCATCTGGCCCGCGTTGATGAGAAAAGTAACTCGCGTGCAGTACGTGCGGCTGTAGCTCAGTTGGATAGAGTACTTGGCTACGAACCAAGGGGTCGTGGGTTCGAATCCTGCCAGCCGCGCCAACCTAGTTGGCAGAAACGCTCCAGAGGCGAAAGCTTCTGGAGCGTTTTTCTTTGGTGCGACGGAAATGTTGCACGTTCGGCATCCGTCCCGATAGCAACCGTCCCGTCAGCAACCGTCCCGACAACAAGCGGCGACTCTCAGCCGCCGCTTGCTCACGCATCACCCCACCTGCCAGCCCAACCCCAGCGCCTTTTGCAGCGTCACGAACGACTTGAGCAGTTGCGCATCGCCTGCAATGCGATCCTGTTCGGCGGAGAAGCGCGTACGTTCCGCGTCGAGCCAGTCGAGCGTGCTGGCCGTGCCCGCACGATAGCGTTGACGCGTGAGCGTTGCGGCGCGCGTGGCCGAGGCTTCTACACTGCGCAGCCGGTAGACGTTCTCGCGCTGGTGCCCGTAACGGCTAAGTGCCACGTCGGCGTCACGCAGCGCGGTGAGCACTGCACTCTCGTACTTCGCCTGTGCCTGATCGCGCCCGGCTTTCGCCCCATCGACACCGGCCTGCACGCGCCCGAAGTCGAGTACATTCCATTGCAGACGCGGTAGCGCCAGCCAACTGAAGTTCTCCTTGCGAACCAGATGACCGGGGTCGAGCGCCGAGTAGCCGAGTTCGCCCATGATCGAGAGCTTCGGGAACCAGTTCGCCGTCTGCACGCCGATCTGCGCATTCTGCGACGCCAAACGTCGCTCCGCCGCGCGAATATCCGGGCGTGCCTGCAACAGCGCCGTCGGGTCGCCAATCGCCACCTTCGCGGGCACGCTCGGCAGCGCCTTGGCGGTCTTCAGCTCGGCATCGAGCGCCCCCGGCGCGCGGCCAGTGAGCAGCGCCAACTGATCGAGCGATTCGATGACGTCGGCCTCCAGAGGCAACACCCGCGATTGCGTCTGCTCCACCTGCGTCACCAGCCGTTCCACATCGAGTTCAGACGCCACGCCCCCGGCGCGTCGCTGACGCGTGAGGTCGAGCATCTCGCCTTCGATTTGCGCAGAGTCACGCACCAGCGCCAACCGGGCTTGTTGATCGCGCAACGCGACGTACGTTTGCGCCACTTCCGCGGCCAACTGAACATGCGCGTCGGCGAGGTCTTCCGACGCAGCGTCGGCATCGGCGCTTGCTGCTTCCACGGCACGACGCGTGCCGCCAAACAGATCGACTTCCCAACTGGCATCGAAACCGGCCATATAGAGATCGAGCGGCCCGCGTCCGCTCGACCCGCTGCCGCTATTTCCGCCAAGCAAGCTCAGATCGGGCGAGCGCGTGCGCAGCATCGTCACATCCACGGTGCCCTTCGGCAGCAGATCCGCCTCGTGGCTGCGCAAGCTCGCGCGCGACTGACGCACCTTCGCTTGTGCCGCGCGAATATCCGGGCTGTGGGCGATGGCATCGTCGATGAGCGCAGTGAGTTGGGCGTCGTCGAGCGCGGTCCACCAGCGCGCGACACCCGGCGTATGCGCTTCGACACCGCTACCCGCGTGCGGATAAGCGCCAGTGCGCATTGCATCGCCAGCCACTTCGGGCGCGCCGTGATAATCGGGGCCGACCGTGCAGCCCGCAACGAGAAGGGCCGAGGCAACGGCCAATGTTCGCAAATAGAGAGTCATGATTAGTGCCCGCCGGAACTGAAACCTGCGGGTTGCTTGAGCAGTAGGGCGAGCGGCACGCATAACAGCAGCGCAATGCCCAGCGCATAGAAGGTCTCGGAGAACGTGATGACGCTGGCTTGTTGCGCAATTTGCGCCGCGAGTTGAGCGGTGGCCTGCAATTGCGCATGCGCCATATCGCCTGTCTGCGCAAAGAAGCCCGCAGCATTCGCGGCCAAGTGCTCTTGTCCCAGCGAACTGTTAGCAGTGATCGTCTCGCGCAGCATGGCGTCGTGATAATCGGTGCGCCGGTCGATCAGCGTGCCGAGCAACGCCAGCCCCACCGAACCCCCGAGGTTACGCGCCATGTTGTAAAGCCCGGCAGCGTCGCCTGCGTCTTGCGCATCGACGGCGGCCATCGAGGCCTGATTGAGCGGCATCATCGCGAGCATTTGCCCCACACCGCGCAATAACTGCGACACCGTGAAGTCATGCCCCACGCTCTGCGCCGTCAGGTCGATATCGAGAATGCAACTCCCAAAGAAGCAGAGCAGCCCGAGAATCACCAGAAAGCGAATATCGACGCGGCTAATCAGTCGCGGCAAAAACGGCATCATCAAAAACGCAGGCAGTCCCGAGAGCAGCATGATGTTGCCCGACTGTTGCGCGTTGTAGCCCGCAATCGTCGCGAGAAACTGCGGCAACAGATACGACACGCCATAAAGCCCCGCGCCCACCGTGAACACGATGTAGATCACACTCGCGTAGTTCTTGTTACGCAGCAGCGAGAGCTTGACGATAGGCTTCTCCGCCGTGAACTGCGCAACGAGCATCATGCCGATGCCGACCGCCGAGAGAATCGACAGCCAGATGATCATGTGCGAGTCGAACCACCGTTCGCGTTGACCTTCTTCAAGCACCACCGTGAGCGAGCTCAGACCGATGGTCAGGCCGACGATCCCCAGCCAATCGGCTTTGACGAACGCATGCAGATTGGTTGGCTCACGTTTGAGCCCGAGCATGAGCAGCGAGACGATGGCCACCGAGATCGGCAGATTCAAGAAGAAGCACCAGCGCCAGTTCGCGTTCTCGGTGAGCCAGCCACCGACCACCGGGCCGAGCAATGGCCCCAGTAGCACGATCAGGCCGAACATCGCCATCCCCACGGCCATCTGATGCCGTGGCAAGCGCGTACGGATAATCATCTGCGCGGTCGGAATCATGGCACCACCGGCGAAGCCCTGACCGATGCGCCCGATCACCATTTCCGGAAGACTGCTGGAAATGCCACACATCATCGAAAAGATGGTGAAGAACACCGCGTTGAGTGTCAGAAAACGTCGCAGACCCAGCACGCGCGTGAGCCACGCCGCGAGCGGAATCATGACGATTTCCGACATCAGATAGCCGGTCGAGATCCAGGTGCCTTCGGTGCCTGACGCGCCGATCTGCCCTTGAATCTGCGGCAATGCCGAGTTGGTGATCGAGATGTCGAGCGTGGCGAGCAGCGCGCCCATCGCACCGGCCGCGACCGCGATCCAGTCGGACGCAGACGCGTTGCGTGGCGCGGCGCCCGGCAAACTCGCCGGTGCGGCAAGCGTAGGGGCTTCAGCCACGTTGCACTCCGGTGCCGTTGCTGGCCGGCGCGGCGTGGCCGGTCGTGTTGGTAACCGGGCCCACGCTGCTGTTCAGCGGCGCGCTAAGTGCCAGCATTGCGTTCGACCCGGATGACGGCGAGGTCTGCGCGGCCTTCGCGGGCGCCGCGCCAGCGCTTTCCTTACGCGCGTGCGTATCGACATCGGCGGTGACCGACAGTCCCGGCAGCAGCACGCTGCGCAGCGACTCGGGCACGTCCAGGCGAATGCGCACCGGCACGCGTTGCACGATCTTCGTGAAGTTACCGGTCGCGTTTTGCGCGGGCAGCAAAGCGAACTGCGCGCCCGTGCCCGGCGAGAGCGAATCGACCACACCGTGAATCGGCTCGCCCGGCAGCGCATCCACATGCACCGTCACCGGCTGGCCGGGGCGCATATGACCGACCTGCGTTTCTTTGAAGTTCGCCGTCAGATAGACGTTTTGCACCGGCACCACGGTCAGCAAACGCGTACCGGGCTGCGCGAACTGGCCGACACGTACGGCCCGGTCGCCCACGCGTCCGGCGAGTGTGCTCTTCACCACGGTATCGGCGAGATCGAGCTCTGCCTTGCGCGCGCTGGCCTGTGCCACCGACAACTGGGCCTTCGCTTGGGCGAGGGCGGCGGTGAGCGTGTCGGTCTGGCGCACGCTGGCGTCGACGCTGGCTTCATTGCTCTTGAGCGTGGCGTCCGCACGCGTACTGGCGTTACGCAATTCGGCCAAACGTTCGTCCGTCTCAGCGCCCGTGGCGACGAGCGGGGCGTAGCGCTTGACCTGTCCGGCTGAATAGGCGGCATTCGCGCGCGCACTCTCCAGTTCGGCGCGCGTCTGGGCGATGTTGGCGGCGTGCTGCGACAGTTCGGCCTGTGCGCGTGCCACATCGGCTTCGCGGGCGGCCACCGTGGCCTGCGCCTCGTCGAAGGCGGCTTGATACTGACGGCCATCGAGGCGCACCAGCGGCTGGCCGACCGTCACGGTTTCGTTGTCGCGCACGAGCACTTCCGTCACGTAGCCGCCGACTTTCGGGGCGACGGTCATGCTGTCGGCTTGCAGATAGGCGTCGTCGGTCGACTCGATAAAGCGCCCGACGAACCACCAATGCGTGCCCCAGCCGAGCGCGGCAATCAGTGCCAATGCACCCGCACCAAGGGCGAGTTTCTTGCGACGGGGGTTGCCGGGGGCTTTCTGGGCGGGGGTAGGGGTGCCGCCCGGAGCGGCTGACGGGGATGCGGTGCCGGGGGCTGTCTTCGCCTCTTCGGGCTGACGCGTGGCCGTATCGATCGACTCTGCCGACGTTTCGAGTCGGGCCTGCGCTGCGGTAGACATCGGAAAACTCCTCAAATTATTCCAATTGGCAGAATTATTCCAGTTGATCGATTTATGTCAAGTGTTATATTTTTGACGAAAGTTTTGGCAAGCAAGGAGCTTCATGGCACGGACACAACCGCAGACACAACGCGCGCCCCGCGCGGCAGCCCGCCCGCGACATGCC
Source organism: Pandoraea pneumonica (assembly GCF_902459645.1). Classification (GTDB taxonomy): domain Bacteria; phylum Pseudomonadota; class Gammaproteobacteria; order Burkholderiales; family Burkholderiaceae; genus Pandoraea; species Pandoraea pneumonica. The sequence goes on along the minus strand of NZ_CABPSK010000004.1, from coordinate 627,887 downwards.
GTCGACACGGGTTACCAACGTGGGGAGGAGACGCGTGGGCGCATCATCCTCGCCGCGATCAAGTGCTTCGGCGAGCATGGTTTTGCGGGCGCGTCGACGCGCGACATTGCCAACGAGGCAGGGGTGAATGCCCCGGCGTTGCAGTACTACTTCGATAACAAGGAAGGCGTGTACACGGCGTGCGTCGAGTACATCGTCGAGTTGGTGTGGAAGCAGTTGGGCGACGCCGTGATGGCGGCCGAGGCGGTGCTGGCCGACGCGTCGGCCACCGACAAGCAATTGATCGACGCGTTCTGCGCGTTGCAGAACCAGAAAGCCGGATTTCTCGAAGACGTGCCGCAGATCGACGGCTGGCACATGTTCATGGCACGCGAGCAAGCGGGGTTAGGCCCGGACGCTGGCTTCAAGGTGTTTCACGAGCGCGTGTCACAGCGGATCGCGGGCGTGACCGGCGGTATCGTGGCGCGCCTTTGCGGCACGTCGACGGACGACGAACTGACGCTGATGCGCGCGGTGTGTATCAGCACCACCGGGATGGCGTTCCGAGTGATGGGCCGCTCGGTCAACTGCTCGATGGGGTGGACGGACGAAAATCCCGAGCGCAACCGCCAAATTCGCGCAGTCGTGGTGGAGCAGACCCGCGACATGCTGGAGTTGCTCGTCAAACGCCGCAAGGCATCGAAGTAACGCCATCGCAAGGGGTGCCAGACGGCACCCCTTGTTTCATCGGATGGCTGACCGCTGCTTACTGCTGCTTACCGCGTCGTAGCAGCCTGAACGTCTCCCTCGCCATCGCGCTTGCGATACCAGAGGAAATAAACCAACAGCACCACTGCCACAAACGGCACGCCGAAGAGCAGCGTCATCTGGAACACGCCGGTAAAGAGCGTGGTCACCATCACTGCGGCCATGAGGCCCGCGCCCAGCAGCGTGAGCCACGGAAAGCCCCACATGCGAAACGCGAGCGGCGGGTGATCGCCCCGTTGCCATGCGCGGCGGAAGAAGAAGTGGGTGACGAAGATCATCATCCACGTGAGCATCGCGCCGAACATCGAGATCGCCATCATGAACGTGAACGACGACTCGGGGTACAGGAAGTTCACGAGCGTGGCGAGCGCAATCCCGACCGTCGAGAGCATGAGCGCCGCAAATGGCACGCCGCGCTTGTTGACCTCACCGAAGCGCGCGGGCGCGTAACCGGCACGCGAGAGCGAGAACATCATGCGCGTGGTGATGTAGAGCTGGCTGTTCATCGACGAGAGCGCGGCAATGAGCACCACGAAGTTGATGACCCCTGCGGCACCCGGAATATCGATGGCCTGCATCACCTTCACGAACGGACTTTCGTCATGACCGGCGGCGGTCCAGGGCACGATGGCGAGCATCAATGCCAGCGTGAGCAGGTAGAACAACACGAGGCGCACCACCGTCGAGCGAAACGCACGGGTGACGGCGCGCTCGGGGTTCTCCGCTTCCCCTGCGGCGACCGCGATCATCTCGATGGACAGATAGCTGAAGATCGAAATGATTACGGCGATCCACATGCCCCACAGCCCTTTCGGAAAGAAGCCGCCGTGCGCGGTGTAGTTCGCGAATCCGGCCGGCGAGTGATCGGCGTTGACGACCGAGCTCGGCGCGATGAACACCACGTACGCGCCGATCATGATGAACGCGACGATCGCCGCGATCTTGATGAGCGAGAACCCATATTCGATAGCACCGAACAGGTTCACCGACATCGCGTTCACCAGCACGAGTGCCGCAGAGAATCCCGCCACCCAATACCAGCCGGGCACCTGCGGGAACCAATACTTCATGTAGACGGCGATGGCACTCACTTCCGTACCCACGGCGAGCACGATGCACGACCAGTAGGCGTAACGCACGAGAAACCCGGCCCACGGGCCGATGTAGTGCTCGGCATAGGCACCGAACGAGCCCGACGTCGGGTGCGCGACCGTCATCTCGGCGAGACACCCCATGAGCATCAGCGCGATGAACGCGCCGATCGCATACGAGAGCAACACGCTGGGTCCGGCAAAACCGATGGCGAAACCGCTGCCGAGAAAGAGGCCGGTACCGATGGCACCGCCGATAGCGATCATGGCCATCTGACTGGCAGTGAGCGAGCGGCGCAAACCTTGTTCGCGACGCGTGATGTGAGCGAAGTTACGGGGAGACGGGGGCAGGGGAGAACGCGCCATGACACACCTCTTGGGGCGCCGTTGGCATGAGGCGGCACCCGCATGAAAACCGCATTGCTTGTGATCGCCCGTTCGCGCCTGTGCGCCGAACGGGCCCCACCGCCCCGGCCGAAACCGGGGCGGGTCAAACCACTGCAAAAGGGAAGCGGCGAAATCGCGTCGCGGGACGTAACCGCATCCCGTGCCGCATTTCGCTCGGGGGATACGCCTTAGAAGATGTGGCGGATACCCGTGGCTACGCCCACTTGCGTCGAGTTACCCGGCAGTTCGACGCGTGCTGCGCCGCTGACCTTGTTGTAATCGACCGTGCCGTAGACTTGCGTGCGCTTGGACAGCGCGTACTCGGCGAGCAGCACATAGGTGTAACGACGGCCCGAACCGGCATCGCCCGCTTGGGCGTTGATGTTCTTGATGTCGTCGAAGTAGGCGGCACCCGTGATCGCGAGGTTCGGCATGGCCTGAATGGTCGTGCCGAGGTAGAACGTCATGTCCTTGCGCGGGTTGTCGCTCAGGTTGCCCGTGGTGACGGTTTGCGACGGATCGTTGAGCGTGCTGTCGAGCCAGCCGCTGCGGTCGCGCCCGCCGATGTAGCCGACGAAGACCTTGGCGATCGAGACGCTATAGATACCGCCCAGCCCCCACATCTGCTGCACGCGCTTGGCAGCGTCACGCGCTTGCTGATACGTACCGGCGATCTGGAACGGGCCCATTGCATACGAGGCACGCGTGCCCCAGTAGTTGCTGGCGGCCATCGTGCCCGCCGTGTTGCCGAAGCCATACGTGGCACCCACCGACAAGCCGCCGAACGTGCCGGCATAGCTCACGGCGTTGTCCACGCGGCCGCGCGTGATGTTGTACATCCACGAGTTGTTCGCGTAGTTGCCGATCGTGAGCGGGTCGAAGTCGCCGTAGACGTTGAACGCCTCAGTCGCCTGACGGCCGATCTTGATGGTGCCGTATTGGTTTTGCAGGCCGACAAACGCATAGCGGTCGAACATACGCGGGCCGTTGGCGAGCGTGCCGTTCTGCGGGTTGATCCCCGACTCCAGTTGGAAGATCGCCTTCGTGCCACCGCCGAGGTCTTCCGAGCCCTTGAAGCCGAAACGGCTATTGGTCACGGCACCGTTGGCGACTTGCCACAGGGCGTCGTTGTTGGCATTGGCGTTGGTTTGATAGCGAACGCTCTGGTCGACGATCCCGTAGAGGGTGACAGAGCTTTGGGCGGCGGCGGTGGTGCTGAATGCCAGGCCGCAAGCGGCCGAAACAATGGCCAGAGTGGCCGGAAGCGCAGACTTCATGGGTCTCCTTTTTTAGTCTTGTAGACGCAAAACAATTGTCGAAACTGGCCCGCTTCTCCTTCCGATATAGGAGATGACGGACGCTCTTTGCACGACAACGGCGACGACCGGGACGACCCTCTGCTGGCCCTTGAGCGGATGCGCAACGCGAGCAAACGCCTGATGTTCGGCCAAAACATCACGGGCTCCCGGCCGAAAACCGAGAGCTATCATATCAACGCAAAAATTGAATTTGCTTGCTATTTATGCTGGCGAACTGGCGGGGACTCGAAGGTTCTGCCAAAATCCAGCAAAACTTGATGGATTCTGCCAATGAACCTTGACCTTGCCGATCTGCGCATCCTGCGCCATCTGGAACTCAATGGCCGCATCTCCAACCAGGAGCTCGCCGATGCCGTGGGTTTATCGCCATCGGCATGCTTGCGCCGGGTCAAATTGCTTGAAGACCGTGGGGTGATTTCCGGATACCGCTGTATCGTGGACGCACAGCATATCGGGCTGGAGTTCGAAGCGCTAGTGCAAATTACATTGCGTCCAGACGTCGATCAGTGGCATGAAAAGTTTCTCGCGTGCGTGCAAAACTGGCCTGAAGTTGTCACCGCGCGAATTGTCACCGGTTCAGCGAATTACATCTTGACGGTAAGAGCGCGCAACCTCGCGCATTATTCCGACTTCATCGTCAATGAGCTATACAGAGCACCTGCTGTCATGTCGATTCAGTCGAACATCGTGCTCAAGACAATTAAGAACACGCAGTCACTTGTTGATCTCGTCAAGTCGAAATAAAACAATAGAGCATATTAACTATCTGTAATTTTCGCAATAATCGCTTCACGGCCGGTTATCAATCGATTTCGAGTCGATTCTCAATCGCTTAGTGGGGCGCTTATCAACCACTTCTCGGGTTCTTCCCAAACGAAGCCACACGCCGATCTTTGAATCGGCGCTATCAAAACTAAAGAGACGCAGCATGGCAGTGATCACCACCATCGAGGACTTGCGGGTTCTCGCCCAGCGGCGCGTACCGCGCATGTTCTACGAGTACGTCGATTCCGGTTCGTGGACCGAGTCGACGTACCGCGCCAACGCCGAGGATTTCGGCAAGATTGGCTTCCGTCAGCGGGTGGCGGTCAACATCGAGCACCGCAGCACGCGCACGACGATGCTGGGGACCGATGTGGCGATGCCGGTGGCCTTGGCGCCCACGGGCATGACGGGCATGCAGCATGCCGACGGCGAGATTCTGGCGGCCAAGGCGGCTGAGGCGTTCGGCGTGCCGTTCACACTCTCGACCGTGTCGATCTGCTCGATTGAGGACGTTGCGGCGCACACGAAGGCGCCGTTCTGGTTCCAGTTGTATGTGATGCGCGATCGCGACTTCATCGAGCGCTTGATCGATCGGGCGAAGGCGGCGGGTTGTTCGGCGCTGATGGTGACGATGGATCTGCAAATCAGCGGCCAGCGCCATCGCGACATCAAGAACGGGCTGTCGGCGCCGCCGAAGCTCACGTTACCGAACATCGCCAACATGATGACCAAGCCGCGTTGGTGCATGGGCATGTTGGGCACGAAGCGCCGGACGTTCGGCAACATCGTGGGGCATGCGAAAGGGGTGGACGACATCGGCTCGCTCGCCGCGTGGTCGGCGGCGCAGTTCGATCCGTGCCTGTCGTGGAACGATGTCGAGTGGCTCAAGAAGCGCTGGGGCGGCAAGTTGATCCTGAAGGGCGTGCTCGATCCTGAAGATGCGCGGGCGGCGCGCGACACGGGGGCTGATGCGATTGTGGTGAGCAACCATGGCGGGCGCCAGTTGGATGGCACGATGTCGACGATTCGCGCGCTGCCCGACATCGTGGCGGCCGTGGGACGCGACACTGAGGTGTGGCTCGACGGCGGCATTCGCTCGGGGCAGGACGTGATCAAGGCGGTGGCGTTGGGCGCGAAGGGCACGCTGATCGGCCGCCCGTTCTTGTACGGTCTGGGGGCGATGGGTGAAGCGGGCGTGCGTCGCGCGTTGGAGGTCATCCAGAAGGAAATGGACGTGACGATGGCACTCACCGGCCGCACGACCGTCGCCCGCCTCGACCCGTCGATGCTCCTACCGGGCAGCTACCCGACCGGCCTTGGGCCGTATATGGAGGAGCCTGCCGGGGCGTAGGTCAGTTGCCGTCACCAACAAAAAACGCCCTGCAATCCACTCGCAGGGCGTTTCTTTAGCCATCGTTGGACGCCATCGGCGCCCAGCGGAATCAATGATGGTGATGCTTCTTGTAATGACCGCGGCGCTTGCCATGGCGGTAATCGTCGTCGTAGGAGCTCGAGCGCGACATGTTGCCGCCGAGTGCCGCACCTGCGCCGCCACCCACGGCGGCACCGATCAGGCCACCGGAGCGGCCGCCCATCGCATTGCCTGCGGCCGTGCCGGCACCGCCGCCCAACGCGCCGCCAAGAATCGCACCCGTGCGCTCGCGACGGTTCGACGTGATCGCGCCACCGGCGCCGCCGCCGACCGCGCCACCCACCACCGCGCCCGTGCTGCCGCCGAGCGCACCGCCCACGGCTGCCCCCGCGACACCGCCCAGCGCACCGCCGAGGGCATTGTTCATATCACTGGCCGTGGCCGTCAGGGAAGTGGTTGCAGCCAGTGCAGCCAAGGCCAACATCGGGAAAATTCGCTTGAACATGAGGCTTGAGTCGTTTCGGGTTAATCGCGCAGCCAAGTATAAAGAGACGTCGCCGCACTGCCCGTACCTCAATGTTTCATCTTTCGTAAGACGGGTAACAAAATGTATCGCAGCGTGACCTCAGGGCGGATTGGTTATATTGGCGCATCCACCCGCCGACGCGAGCTCACTTTCATCTCTGCCACAAACCGGTAAAGCTGCGCCGCTGCGGGGGAGAGCGGTCGCCCTTTGCTGCGAATCATCCCCACACGGCGCGTAACCACCGGGTCGATCAGCGGCACGCTCGTCAGCAGCGGATGGTCCGCCCCCGGCATTGCCATCGTGGGAACCGCCGCCACCCCAAGACCCGCTTCCACCAGACCGAGCATCGTCGTCACGTGCTGCGTCTCGCAGATGCTCGGCGGGCGTTGCGGCAGTCCGGTCAGTGCCTGATCGAGCAACAAACGGTTGCCCGACACCTTGCCTACGGTGATGTAGTCGTACTCGTAAAGCTCACGCCACGTCACGCGTTTTTTTCCGGCCAACGGATGATCGCGCCGGCACGCAGCCACATACCGCTCTTGCAACAGCAGCTTGAACTCGATGTTCGGTTCCTGACTGCCGATGAAGTTGAGACCGAAATCCGCATCGCCATTGACCACTGCCGCCAGCACTTCGTTGGCGCTCGCATCGAGCACCGAAATGCGAATGCGCGGAAACGCCTTGTGATACCGCGAAATCACTTGCGGCATGAAGTAGTAGGCCGCCGACGGGACACAGGCGATCGTCACGTGCCCGAGGCTAGTCGACGCCACGTCGCGAATGCCGAGCAGCGCGTTATCGAGATCGTCGAGAATGCGCTCCGCATCGCGGGCAAACGCCCGGCCCACGTTGGTGAGCGCTACGCGGCGCGTGCTGCGCTCGAAGAGCTTCACGCCCAGCGCTTCTTCGAGCTTGTCGATACGTCGCGACAGGGCAGGTTGCGAAAGGTGGATGGACTCCGCCGCGCGCCGGAAACTGGAAAGCTGCGCGACGGCGCGAAAAGCCTGTAAATCGTTCAGATCGAAGTTGATCGCCATGACGTCGGGGGGAAAGAAGGCATGTCGTTGACGGGGGACTCAGATCGGCGGTGTTGCGCCTGATAAAACCACGCAAAACCCCCCGTGCCATAAGGTTTCATGAGGGGTTCATGAGGGTCCGCGAGTCTACCGTGTTACCGCTCGGTCGGTGCATCAGCATCCTACGATTGATAGCGTGTGCGCATCAATCTTTCCAAAACTTGCAATTCACAAGCGAGGAACTTCCGGCGCAACATTGGCGGCTTCAAAAAAGCGCCCACGACGGTTTCGACACGTCCCCTCTGGCAGAGGCGCAGCATTGCGACGATTTTTGCGGACCGACCCCCCGGGCCGCAGGCAACACGGAGACAGCGCATGCCACAGCGCCCCCAGGACGCGATTTCGCGTCGACCCTCGAAAGCCGGCGCGGTACTGCGCGTCACCGCCGGCAATTTTCTCGAGCAGTTCGATTTTTTCCTGTTCGGTTTCTACGCCACCCAAATTTCCCGCGTCTTCTTCCCGACGGACAGTGAGTTTGCCTCGCTCATGCTGACCTTCGCCGTGTTCGGCGCAGGCTTCCTGATGCGACCGCTCGGTGCCATCGTGCTGGGCGCGTATATCGACAACGTGGGCCGCCGCAAGGGCCTCGTCACCACGCTCGGCATCATGGCGAGCGGCACGATCCTCATCGCGTTCGTGCCCGGCTACCAAACCATTGGTCTGGCTGCCCCGGTACTCGTGTTGCTCGGCCGTCTGTTGCAAGGCTTCTCGGCCGGTGCCGAACTCGGCGGCGTGTCCGTGTATCTGGCGGAAATCGCCACGCCGGGCCGCAAGGGTTTCTACACGAGCTGGCAGTCGGCTAGCCAGCAGGTCGCCATCGTTGTCTCGGCGGCGCTGGGTTACATCCTCTCGCTCACGCTCACCGCGCAGCAAATTAGCGAATGGGGCTGGCGTCTGCCGTTCTTCGTGGGCTGCATGATCGTGCCGGTCATCTTCGCGCTGCGCCGCTCGCTTCAGGAAAGCGACGAGTTCAAGCAACGCAAGCGTCACCCGTCGGTCGGCGAAGTCTTCCGCTCGATGGCCGCGAACGCCGGTGTCGTGATCGGCGGCGCGCTGCTCGTGGCGCTGACCACCACCGCGTTTTACCTGATCACCGTCTACGCGCCGACCTTCGGCAAGAGCGTGCTGCACCTGTCGAGCACCGATGCGCTGCTGGTCACGTTGTGCGTGGGCGTGTCGAACTTCATCTGGCTGCCGATCGGTGGCACGTTGTCCGACCGTATTGGCCGCCGTCCGGTGTTGTTGCTGTTCGCAGGCCTGACGCTCGTGACGGCCTACCCGGTGCTGTCGTTCCTCGTGCAGGCCCCGAGCTTCAGCCGCATGTTGATTGCGTTGCTCTGGCTGTCGTTCCTGTACGGCATGTACAACGGCGCGATGATTCCGGCGCTCACGGAAGTCATGCCGCCCGACGTGCGCGTGGCGGGTTTCTCGCTGGCGTACAGCATCGCAACGGCGCTGTTCGGTGGTTTCACGCCTGCCTTGTCGACGTATCTGATTCACGCCACGGGCGATAAAGCGGCCCCCGGTTACTGGATGAGCTTTGCTGCCCTGTGCGCGATTTGCGCGACGCTTGCGCTGTATCGCGGCCGCACCGGTGGCCAAGGTCAGACGCGCACCGATCTGCGCACTGCCGGTTAATTGACCAAACAACGTGACGAAACAACGCGTAGATACAACGCGAGGAGACAACGCATGAATGTCCTGACTTTCAAGGCGCGCCGTTTGCTGAGCGCCGCTGGTGCCGGTCTGCTGATGGCCACCGCACTCGGTGCGACGTCGGCCAGCGCAGAAGATCTGCGCGTGATGAACTCCGGTGGCTTCACTGCCGCCTACAAAGTGTTGCTGCCGAAGTTCGAAGCGGCGACTGGCGACCACGTCGACACCGCGTGGGGCCCGTCGATGGGCAAGGCACCTGAGGCCATTCCCAATCGTCTGGCACGCGGCGAGTCGGCCGACGCGGTCATCATGGTCGGCTACGCGCTCGACGATCTCATCAAAGCTGGCAAGGTGCGTGCCGATTCGCGCGTCGATCTGGCCGATTCACGCATTGGTGTCGTGGTGAAGGCGGGCGAGGTGGTGCCCGACGTCAGCACGCCGGAGAAGTTGAAAGCCGCGCTGCTCGCCGCCAAGTCGGTGGCGTACTCGGACAGCGCCAGCGGCGTGTATGTCGAGCGTGAACTGTTCAAGAAGCTGGGCATTGCCGATCAGATGCATGGCAAGGCCGTGATGGTGCAGAAGACGCCGGTTGCCGAGAAGGTTGCGGCAGGCGACTATGCACTGGGCTTGCAACAGGTGAGCGAGTTGCTGCCGGTCAAGGGCATCGCGTTTGCGGGCAAGATTCCCGAGTCGCTGCAATCGGTCACACGCTTTGCCGGTGGCGTGCCGGTGAATGCACCGCATCCGGAAGAAGCCAAAAAGATGCTGATGTATATGGCGGCACCGGCTGCGGCTAAGGATGTGGAATCGACGGGCCTCGATGCCCTGACGCATTAAGTTAATAAAGTAACAAAAACGCCGGGAGCGAAATTTTTCCTCTCGGCATCCGAGGCGGGTTTGACCGACAATGTCGTGTCAAACAACGGCGTCGCCAATCGAGCGACGCCCCGCTAAGGAGAGAGACACATGGCCTCAGTGCCGCAGATGCCGACCGCGACGCCAACGCCGGCAGACGTCGATTCGCATGCGGGTGCATCCGCACATTCCCCTCGCACGACCGATTCCCACGCCCCGCTCAACGACATCGTCTCGCTCGACGCATTAGCGCTGTCCGACGCGATTCGTACGCGCCGTCTGTCGTGTCGCGAAGTCATGCAGGCGTATCTCGCGCACATCGCACAACACAATGCATCGGTGAATGCCATCGTGTCACTGCGCGATGCCGATACGCTGCTGCGCGAAGCTGACGAGCGCGACCGGCAACTCGCACAGGGCGAGTATCTCGGCTGGATGCACGGTATGCCGCAGGCGGTGAAAGACCTCGCGTCGTGCGCGGGGCTGCCCACACGCAAGGGCTCGCCGCTGACCTCTTCTGCACCCGACACACAAGACAGCATCAGCGTTTCGCGCATCCGTGCAGCGGGCGCCATCTTTATCGGCAAGACCAACGTCTCTGAATTCGGTCTCGGCTCGCACAGTTACAACCCGGTCTTCGGCATCACGCGTAACGCCTACGACACCAGCCGTATCGCAGGCGGCAGCAGCGGCGGCGCGGCCAGCGCGCTCGCAATGCGCATGCTCCCCGTGGCCGATGGCAGCGACATGATGGGGTCGCTACGCAACCCGGCGGCGTTCGGCAATGTGTACGGATTTCGTCCGTCGCAAGGGCGGGTGCCTTATGGCCCCGCACCGGAAGTCTTCGTGCAGCAGTTGAGCACTGAGGGGCCGATGGGACGCACGGTGGCCGACGTGGCGCGCCTGCTCGCGACGCAAGCGGGGTACGACGCCCGCAGCCCGCTCTCGCTCGCTCACGACCCGGCACAGTTCGCAGGGGCGCTGGATCGTGATGTAAAGGGCTTGCGTTTGGGGTGGCTAGGCGACTACGGCGGCCATCTGCCGGTGGAAGACGGCGTGATGGCGCTGTGCGAAGCGTCGTTGCGCGACTTCACCGACATGGGCTGCGAGGTCGAGCCGTGTGCGCCCGATTTTTCGATGGATCGCCTGTGGCAGACGTGGCTCACGCTGCGGCATTGGCTCGTCAACGGATCGCTCGGCGAGATGTACGCCGACCCGGCGCGGCGCGACAAACTCAAGCCGGAGGCGCAGTGGGAAGTTGCAGGCGGAGAATCGCTGCGTGCCTCGGATGTGTTCCGGGCGTCGATCGACCGCAGCGAGTGGTATCGCTCGCTCGCGCGCTTGTTCGAGCGCTACGACTTTCTGTTGCTGCCGTCGGCGCAGGTTTTCCCGTTCGAGGCAGAGACCCACTGGCCGACGTCGGTAGCGGGCAAGCCGATGGACACGTATCACCGATGGATGGAAGTCGTGATCGGCCCGACGTTGGCAGGATTGCCAGCGATCAGCGTGCCGGTCGGGTTCGATGCGCGCGGGCTGCCGATGGGATTGCAAATCATTGGCCCGGCACAGGCGGATCTGGCGGTGTTGCAACTCGCGCATGCGCACGAGCAACGCACGCAATGGGTGCGCCGCGTCGCGCCTGCCATGCTCGGGTCACGCGGGGCCGCGCGCTGATTTGAGTGGCTTGAGCAGGTCGCCCAGCGCGTTGTGATCGATTTCGTACATCAACGCGAGCAGGCGACCGATCTCGCCCGTAGGAAAGCCTTCGCGGGCGAACCAACTCAGGTAGTTGGCGGGCAGGTCGGCGATCATCGTGCCCTTATGTTTGCCGTACGGCATCGGGGTGGTGACGAGCTTCATCAGCGCGTCGGCGTCGAATTCGATCATGTGAGGCAGTAGCGTGAGCGCGCGAACGTCGCACAAAGCGCCACGCTATCACATCCCCATGCGCCCCATGTGCATCATGTGCGCGAACTGAGCAACCGCCACCCGGCCACACCGAACACCACGGCAAGCCCGCCATCGAGCCAGCGCCGCATCCGTAGATAAACGCGCCGCGCCGTCGGCGTCGAGAACAGCAACGCATAGCCGCAGAACACTGTGACGCTGATGCTGGCGCAGCCCGGCACCACGGCCGATTGCACGGTGCCGTCGTGCGACGACAGCGCAACAATCGACACCCAGCTCAGCACCGCCTTCGGGTTCGTCAAATGCAGCAACACGCCGCGCAGATAGATGTTTTTCAGCCGAACGCCGTCGATCGATACCGCTGATTTCGCCGACGCGGGCAGCAGGGCGGCACGCCCCGATTTGAACGCGAGCCACAGCAAATACGCGCCGCCGAAAATCTTGAGCGCCACGAGAAACTGCGAATACGCGATCAATGCCGCCGATACCCCGAGCGTGGCAATCATCGCCCAACACATCGAACCCGAGATGACGCCGACGGCAAACGCGAGCGCTGGCTTGCGCCCGTGGTTCGCGGCAATCGACATGATGGCCAGATTGCTCGGCCCCGGGCTTGCCGTGCCGATGAAGTAGGCCGTGTAGGCCATTGCCAGATTGGCAGAGAGAAAGCTGACATCCGCCATTGCGTGCCTCGTGCGTTGTGCGTCGTCGGTGAGGGGAATCACCGCAGTGTCGATGTCCCGGCGTCACCGCGCCATAGACAGTTCTTCACTTTCCGACCGAGCCAGTCGAGCCAGTCGAGCCAGTCACCAGCCGCTTGTGACCGTTGCCGCGCCCACCCGGAGCCGCGTCCGGCGCATGGTGACGATAGCGCAGCAACACCGCTGCCATCACAACGCAAGTGATGCCGCCACCGATCATCGCCAGCGCAAACCCTTGCGTCATCGCCACCTGATACGCGCGCGGCAACCAGTCGTAATGGCCGTCCATGACATGCGCAGTGACCGCCGATTGCGCCAACGCCGGGGCATCGGCGGCCCCGTGCTCACGCGCCATCGCGACGAGCCCTTGCGTTGCACGCAGGCTCATCAAACTACCGAGCAACGCGATGCCCATCGTCATGCCGGTCTGACGCAGCGCGTTCATCGTCGCAGAGGCCATCCCCGTGGCGTGCGCGGGCGCCAGTCCCATCACGGTCATGCCCGTCGCAGGGACGGAAAGCCCCATCCCGACACCGAGAACGGCGAACGCCGTGCCGACGATCCAGAACGGTGTGTCGGGCGTGAAAGCAGCCATCGCGCACATCGTCAGCCCGATGGTCCCGTATCCCGTCACCATCAGCACGGGCAGGGCGATGCGATGCGCGATGCGCCCGAACAGCAGCGACGTGACGCCCATCAGCACGAACTGCGGCATCATCTGCCAGCCGGTCGCGGCGGGCGCATGGCCCTGCGCCTGCTGGAGAAACAGCGAAAGGAAGAACAGGCTGCTGTACCCCGCGAACCCCAGTGCAAACGACGCGATATTGACCATGTGCATGTGCGGATCGCGCAGCAGCGCCACAGGCAGCAGCGGACGCGTCACGCGCCGCTCCACCCAAATAAATGCCAAGAACGCGACGATAGCGATACCGAAAATCACGGCCAGACGGTCGCCAGACGCATCCGGTTCGCCGAGTTGAATCAACCCGTAGGTCAACGTGCCGAGACAGAGCACACTCAATGCTTGCCCTGCCGGGTCGAACACGCCATGAGGGTTGGCTTCGCGCGACGGAATCCCCCAGATACCGAGCGCCAGCGCAATGAGGCCCAGCGGTTCGTTCACAAGAAAGATGCTTTGCCAGCCGAAGTGCTCGACGAGCAGCCCGCCGAGCAGCGGCCCGAGAATCAGGGCCAGCGCACTGAACGCCGACCAGCCGCCGATGACGCGCGCGCGCTCGCGTGAATCGGGGAACGCATGCGTGAGAATCGGCATCGCGCTCGGAATCAGCAACGCACCGGCCAACCCTTGAATCGTGCGCCCGACGAGCAGCGGGGTCAGGCTGTCGGCGCACGCGCAGACGGCCGATCCCAGTGTGAAGAGCGCAACGCTCGCGCTCCAGACCGGCTTGTGACCGTAACGGTCGCCGAGGGGACCGGCACTCAACATGAATGCCGAAATGGCGATGGCATAGGCGTTCACCACCCACTGCAAACCGGCCATGTCCGTGTGCAGACGAAGCTGAAGCGTGGGCAGCGCCACGTTGACGATGCTGATATCGAGTGACGCGAGGAACGTGCCGAGGTAAGCCGCGCAGACTAATGCGCGGCGGCGAGAGGGTTGCATGGTGACATCCCGGTGGTCGATAAATTGAGAATGGTTCTCATCTTATTTGTCGACTGACCGTCGGTCAATGGAATTTTTCCGGCGAAATATTCCGGCTATAGCGAGATCGGAAACCGTCGATCGAACGTCGGCTGCACGAGGAGCGGTTGGCGCAGCAGGCCCACGAGTGAATAAAAGTCGGCCGTGGTTTGTTGCTCGGCGATGAGGGCGTCGTCGATGTTGCGCCACTTGGTTGCGCGCCGCGAGAACTGCAATTGCGCCGCTTCGGGAGGAATGCCGATGATGCGCGCCATGGCGGCCGAGAAGGCGTCGACGTGCTGATACGACCAGACCTGCGCGCGCACCACGCGCGAGAGAAAGTCGCGCAGCACTTCGCGTTTCGCAGCGATGGCGGCATCGGTGGCCGCCAGATAACTCAGGCCCGACCACAAGCCACGCCCGTTGACGAGCACGCGTGCGCGACGGGTCGTCTCCGCCACGGCGGTGTACGGCTCCCACGTCGCCCACGCATCGACCGAGCCGCTCGCCAGCGCCGTGATGGTGTCTGCGGGCGGCAGGAAGCGGAAATTCACGTCAGACGGTTTGAGGCCTGCGGCGGTAATCGCCTTGAGCGTCACAAAGTGCCCGATCGAGCCACGCGTCGTGCCGATGTTCTTGCCCTTGAGATCGGCAGCGGTGCGCAGCGGCGAGTCGGGTGACACGAGCACGGCGGTGCCATAGGCGTCCGATCGGTTCGCACCGATGATCTTGATGGCGGCCCCCGCCGAGAGCGCAAAGATGACCGGCGCATCGCCAATCGGGCCGCAATCGACCGCGCCTGCATTGAGCGCTTCGGCCAAGGGCGCGGCGGCAGGAAACTCCGTCCACTGGATGTCGTAGGGCAACTGTTTGAGTTCATCGGCCGCTTCGAGCAGTGCGCGCAGCCCGCCTTTCTGATCGCCCGCTTTGAGCAACGGTCGGCCATTTTGCGCGAGCGCAGTTCCCGGCTGTACAAGTGTGGTGAGCGCACCGGCGGCGCTCGATGTCGTCACGTATTGGAGAAAGCGGCGGCGGGAGATCGTCATGATTGAAGTCGGTTGTGAGAGAGGAATATCGAACGATGTGCGTGAGGTGTGGGATGTGCAGGCGTGGGCCGCGCGTTAATGCACGAAACCGCCTTTGATAAACCGCACTGGCTCGCCGTCCATCTGGCGTAGCGTGTCGGTCAGCGGGTCACGGGCGGCAGATGCGGGGAGCGACGCGGCTGCCGTTGACGTGGTGCACAGCAAGCCGCCGTCGGCCCAACCGCGTTTTCCCGCTGGCGCGAGGGCACGCAGCCAACCGTCGCGGTCTGCGAGCCATTCGGTGCCAGCAAGGTCGGCCTCAGACGTACCGGCGATCTGTGCAAACACAGGCCACGCGTCGGGGGAATCGGCAAGGCAATCGGCGCGCGCGCCCAGCGTCGTCGTGCGGGCCGACGGGGCCGTCGGGGCCGTCACGGTCGCCAGGGCCGTCGAAAGGGCCGGACGTGCGCTCGCGCGCAGACCGTCCGCAAGCGGTGCCGACACACGGCGCACACCCGAGGCGAGTCCCGGCGAAGCTTTCAGCCGCGTGTCGAAGACACCGGTTTCGTCGCGCCGAATCAGCAGCGTTAGGAATCGCGGATCTTCGAACGGCGGCGGATGGCGTGCATCCACAGCGACCACGCGCACGCGCTGCGTGCCGCGCCATTGCGCGAGGCTGCGTGCGGGTGTGTCACCACACTTCACCGTCAACGCGGGCAGTGCGATCGGCACGGGCCAGCTTCCGCCTGCGGCCATCCCGGCCGATGCCGACAGCACGCGCATGTAGTCGAGGGCGGCCCAGATTTCCTTGTCGCTCAGCCGCCCGGCAAAGCCGGGCATCGTCACGCCCGCGTCGTCGCGCATGCCGTAAAGCACATGCCAGAACAACTCGCCGTCGGCGCGACGGCTAAGCAGTGCGCTCGCCATCGTTGGCGGCCAGCGTCGCAGTGCCGCGGCTTGCGGTCCTTCGCCGCGGCCGTCCGCGCCATGGCACGCCGCGCACTGCGCGGTATAAACGTGCGAACCTCGCGCGATGCTCTCGACGGTGAAGCCGCTCGGGTTGGGATGAAAACTCGTCGGCACTGCTGCTGTGAGCCACAGCGACGGCGATGGCCACGGCGCGAAAACAAGCGCTGCGATGGCCGCTGCCAACGCCCATCGGCGCGCCCGTCGCCAGCCAATCGCGATCAGCACGCAAACGAGGGCGAACGCCAACGCCGCCAACATCCATGCGAACTGGCGGGCCAACGCCACGTCGATGACGAGGTTCTCGCCCGCGATGCGAACATTCCACGGCCATGCGGGGGCGCCGTGCGAGTCACCGGCGATGCCCAGGGCATGCAGTCCCCACAACAACGCGGCCTGCACCGATTGCAGGCCGAGCAGAAGCGCGTTGAGCCAAACGTGTGTCGGAGGCAGTGTCATCGGGCGCGCTCCGGTGGCGCGCCCGTCACAGAGTTACCAGCTTGCATCGAGCCCCAGATGTCGCAGCGCCTCATGACGCAATTCGGTAATGCGCGCATCGCCGCGATGACGTGGGTAAGGCAGATCGACGCGCAATTCGGCCACGATGCGTGCGGGACGCGGGCTGAAGATGACGACGCGCTGGGCGAGGAAGAGGGCTTCTTCAACATCGTGCGTCACAAGCAGCGACGAGAACCCGGCGCGTTGCCACAGTTCGACGAGTTCGCTCTGCATGGCGAGCCGTGTGAGCGAATCGAGTTTGCCGAGCGGTTCGTCGAGCACGAGCAGACGCGGATCGTTCACGAGCGCGCGTGCAAGCGCGACACGCTGGGCCATACCGCCGGAGAGCTGGTGCGGAAACGCATCGGCAAATTCCGACAGCCCCACGCGGGCGAGTGCCGCGTCGACCCGGTCGCGTTCACGCGCCAGTACACCGCGCGCTTGCAGCCCGAGCGCGACGTTGTCGCGCACGCGACGCCACGGGTAGAGCGTGGGGTCTTGAAACACCACGATGCGCGACGGGTCGGGGCGGGTGATCGCCGTGCCGTCTTGCGTGATCGTGCCGCGCGTTGCCGTCTCGAGACCGGCGACCAGTCGCAGCAGCGTCGACTTGCCGCAGCCGCTCGGCCCGAGCAAGGCGACGAACTCGCCGGGCGCCACGCTCAGATCGACACCATCGAGCACCTGTAACGGCGATTGGCGCGTGCCGAACCAGTGACTGACGCCACAGATGTCGATGCGTGCCCCGGTGTTGTTGGCGGCTATCTGCGATTGATCCCGCAGCGCGGCGTGTTGTGCACCGGCGATAACCTTGTCCGAAATCTCGGAAGTGGCGGTGCTTACCATTTGACGGTTCCTTTCTGCCAAGCCAGCGCGCGGTCGCGAACGGTGAAGAGCAGGGTGATGACGCCCGAGAACAGCAACGCCATGACGATGAGCGCGGCGTACATGTTCACGTACGAGGCCCAGCCTTGCGCCCAAGTGAGGTACCAGCCGAGGCCGGACTTCACGCCCATCATTTCGGCCGTGACCAGCACCGAGAACGACGCCCCCAGTCCCATGAACAAGCCCACGAAAACGTTGGGCAGCGCCGCAGGAATGGCCACGCGCAAAACGAGAAACGCGTCGGAAGCTCCGAGCGTGCGCGCCACGTCGTAGTAGCTCTTGTTCACGCTGGCGACACCCGACCATGTGAGCACCGCCACCGGGAACGCGGTCGAGAGCGCGATCAGAAACACGGCGGCGGAATAGCTCGACGGGAAGAAGTAGAACGTGAGCGGCAGCAGTGCCGTCGCAGGTACCGGGCCGAGCACGCGTAACACCGGGTGCACCCAGTAGCCGATGGCCCGCGACCAGCCGATCGAGACACCGATCAAAAAGCCCGCCACGGCGCCGAAGCCGAAGCCTAGACCGAGCAGCCGCAACGTGTTGAGTGCGCTGTCGCCAAGCCGCTGCCAATCGTCGGTGTAGACCTCGATGAGCGCTTGCGGCGGTGCGAAGAATGGCGTGGGCAGTGAGGCCGTCTTCGCGGTCAGGATTTCCCAGCCCGCAAGCACGAGCGCGATGGCGACGAGCCACGGCCCGCTACCGGTCAAGGCTTCGCGCAGGCGCAACAGGGGCGACGTGGTGCGCCCAGCCACCGACAACACCGCCAATGCGCCAGCCACCACCAACGCCACCACGCCCAGTTCATCGGTGAAAGCCCAATCGGAAAAACCGACGACCTTGTTCGGCCAACGCAACGTGATGGCGCCGAGCGCAGCCCACGCGAGTGCGGCGACAAAACCGACGCCCCACAGCGGCGGCGTGCGGGGGGCGGCGAAAAGCTGGTCGATGCTGGTGTCGTCGAAGGCGCGGCCCGCCGTTGCGGCGGCTGCGGCAGCGGCGCTTTGTACGCGCTCGCGCAGCGGTGCGCCGTCGGCTTGTTCGGCAAGTTCCAACGCACCGGCAGGGCTCGCGCCGCGCAGTGCGGCGTTGTCGAGAATGGCACTCATGATGGGTTATCCAAGGACATTGGCGTAGACGTGCTGCGCCAGTTTCTGCGGATCGGTCGTCTTTTTCAGAACGCCGATGCGGCGGAAGTCGTCGGCGAAGAACGCGATCTCGTCGCGCAAATCGACACCGGTCGGATGGTGCGAGTAAGTGAGCGTGGCGTAGAGCTTGCGCAGGTCTTCGGGGCTGATCTTCGGCGAGTACTTCGCGAAGATCTTGGCGGCTTCGTTCGGGTTCTCGTTGACGAACTCGGTCGCCTGCACGATCGAGCGCGCCAGTGCACTGGCCGCCGCACGGTCGTTGCGCACCAATTCCCCACGCGCGCCGATCACGCAGCACACCTTGCGTGCGTACTCGCCCGAGAGGTTGGTGGCCAATTCGACATAGGCACCGTTGGTGCGCTTCTCCAGCAGATACAGATTCGGGTCGCCGTCGGCAATGGCTTGAATCTCGCCCTTGTCGACCGCGACGCCGAGCAGGTCGGCCGGATACTGCCGCCACGTGATGTCGCGCTCGGCGTCGATACCGTGTTTCGAGAGCAGAATCTGGAAGAAGTGTTTGCCCGGCGCGGCGAGATCGGACACGCCGACGGTCTTTCCCTTGAGCGATGCGAGCGAGGTAATGCCTGCCGCTTTCGAGCCGAGCAACCGCACGCAGCCGCCGTGCGAGCTGCCGATGATCTTCACATCGAACCCGGCTTCGAGCGGCTTGAGCCAGCGGTGAATCATGCCGACAGCCGCATCGGCCTTACCCGTGGCAATCGACTCGAGCAGTTGATCGGTCGAGCCGCTGTAGTTGATGAGGTCGACCTGAAGCCCGTTCTTCTCGAAGAACCCACGCTCTTGCGCGGCGACGATGGGCGTCAAGCAGAACGAGTTCTGATTCCACGCGAACGTGAGCTTGCGCGGTTGCGACCACGCCTTGCGGCCCAGTAGCAGTGCGGGGGCGGCAAGCGCCACGGCACCCCCGGCGCGCAGCAACTTGCGGCGGCCCGTCTGCACGTTGTCGATGGCTGGCGACTGCGCGATATTCCCCGTTTCCCGAAACTTCATAGCGACGATTCCCCTGTTTGTTTTTGATGATGGGTTTGCACTGGTGCCAAAGCGGCTGATCAGTCGAGCAAGTCAGGCTCGGCTTCGACGAGTCCTTCGTACAGGCTCTCGAACGAATACAGCGCGCCTTCGGGGCCGCCGACCTGACTGTGTGTGTGACGCGCAGTGGCTTCGTCGATGGGCTGCGGCGTGCCTGCGGCTTCGGCGAGCAACTGCGTGTGCGCGACGTTTTCCAGCGCGATGTACCACCACGCGGCGGCCTCCACGGTCGGGCCTGCGGTGAGAATGCCGTGGTTCTTGAGAATCACGCCCTTGACCGTGCCGCTGCCGTCGGGTTTGTTGAGTGCATGCGCAATGCGTTGTCCTTCGCTGTCGTCGACCACCATGCCGGTGAAATCGTCGAACAGCGCGTGGTCTTCAAAGAAGCCGCACGAGTCCTGCGTGAGCGGATCGAGCGCGCGGCCCAGCGTCGACCAAGCCTTGCCGTAAGTCGAGTGCGTGTGGGCCGCCGCGACCAGATGCGGGTGCGCTTCGTGAATGGCGGCGTGAATGGCGAACGCGGCCTTGTTCAGCGGACGATCGCCGATCACCGTCTCGCCTTTCGCATTCACGAGCAGCAGATCGGAGACCTTGATGCGCGAGAAATGCACGCCAAGCGGATTGACCCAAAAGTGGTCGGTCAACTCGGGATCGCGCGCGGTGATGTGCCCGGCAAGACCGAGATCGAAGCCATGACGCGCGAAGATGCGAAACGCCGCGGCAAGACGGGTTTGGCGGTGACGGCGCTCGGCGAGTACGTCGCTGCGCGCGGGCGGGGCGTCGAACCAGAAGCGCTGTTGCGGCGCGGCGTTTAGCACCAGGCCGGTGGGCGTAGTGTGTGTCGTGGGTGCACCGGCCGCGTGGTCATTACGGGCATACGGGGTGAGATCGACGGGCAATACGGCAGCCATTTCCTTTTCCTTTATTCGACGAAACGTGTTCAGGCGGCGCGGCGCGCGGTGCCGTTCTGGCGGTCGCGTTCGGCGACGAGCGTGCGCAGACGCGGAATCAACTCGCGGCCATAGTCGATGGCGTCGCCCAGCGGGTCGAAGCCACGGATGAGGAAGGTGGTCACGCCAAGGTCGTAGTAATCGAGCAGCGCGTCGGCGACTTGCTCGGGCGTGCCGACCAAGGCCGTCGAATTCGAGCGGCCGCCGATGAGTCCGGCGATTTCGGTCCACAGCACCTTGTCGAGACGGGCCCCCTTTTCGGCAGCGGCCAGCAGGCGGCGTGCGCCTTCGCTTTGCAACGCGGAGCCTTGCGGCAAGCCTGCCGCAGCGCGAATGGCTTTGGCTTGCGCCAGAATTTGATCGGCACGCGCCCAAGCCTTCGCTTCCGTCTCGGCCAGAATCGGGCGGAACGAAACGGAGAAGCGCGGCGTGCGGCCGTGCACTGCGGCGGCTGCGCGCACGCGGGTGGTCAGTTCGCGTACCTGATCCAGCGATTCGCCCCACAGCGCATAGATATCGGCATGCTTGCCTGCGACTTCGAGCGCGGCACCGGAGGCGCCGCCGAAGAAGATCGGCACGTGCGGTTGCTGCACGGGTTTGACTTCCGAGAAGCCTTGCTTAAAGCGGTAATACTTGCCGTCGTGATCGAACGGCGTGTCTTCCGTCCAGATGCGGCGAAGAATGCTCAGATACTCGTCGGTGCGCGCGTAGCGCTCGTCGTGCGAGAGGAAGTCGCCATCGCGCGCTTGTTCTTCGTCCGAGCCGCCGGAGATGAAGTGCACGCCGAGCCGTCCGCCGCTGAATTGATCGAGCGTGGCGATCTGGCGCGCCGCAAGCGTCGGGACCGTGAAGCCCGGGCGATGCGCGAGCATGAAGTGAATGTTTTCCGTCACCGTCGAGGCATAGGCGATGGTGAGCGTGGCCGACGGGCTGGTGGAGTGGTGTGGCACGAGAATGCGATCGAAACCCGATTGCTCGTGCGCGCGGGAGAACGTGCGCACGTAGTCGCGGTCGACGACCGGCCCGCTCTTCGGATGAATTTCGGATTGCTTACTGCTTTGGATCATGCCGATGATTTCGACGCTCATATGCGCTCCTTCCTTAGACGGTGAACGAAATGAGCCTACGCAAACAATTACCGGCCGTTAAATAACCATTTCCGCAAAGATTATTCGATATGGATGGTTGGGCTTATGCCGCCTGCGTCTTACGCTAGGGGCCTTGCGTGACACTCGGCGCGTCCTGTGCCGAGCGCGTATTTGCTTATTCCAAATCTCATGTCTACCGTTGCTCAACCTTCCGAGTTGGCCGCGCCGGGCGACGACCGCACCGGCGCTTCCAGCGCTTCTGGCGCTGTGCTGCATCTGGCGAGGCCGCATGGCGATGCGCCCCAAGCCGGTGAGTTCGCCCGCTTGCTCGATGCCGTGCTGCCCGCGCTCACGCGCGATTTCGCGGCAGGTGCTGCGGCGCTCGATCGCGACGCCCGGTTCCCGTTCGACAATTTCGCGCAGTTGCATCGCCATGGCTTGGTGGCCGCGGTTGTGCCGCGTGCCCATGGCGGCCACGGCGCGGGGCTTGCGCAGGCACGCCGCATCCTGGCGGCGGTGGCGGCGGGCGAATCGGCCACGGCGCTCGTACTAACGATGACGTATCTGCAACATCGCGCGCTGGTACGAACCAGCACGCGATGGCCGGACGCGCAGCGCAACGAGGTGTTTCGCAGCGCCGTCGACGACGGTGCGCTGATCAACGCGCTGCGCGTCGAGCCGGATCTGGGCACACCGGCGCGCGGCGGTTTGCCGTCGACCATCGCACGACGTACCGAAACGGGGTGGCGGCTGTCGGGCCGCAAGCTGTATTGCACCGGCATTCCTGCGCTTCGCTGGCTGTCCGTGTGGGCGCGCACCGACGAAGCCGAACCGCGCGTTGGGGTGTTTCTCGTGCCGCGGCCCGTTGGGTCAGAGCTGAATCGTCCCGGCATTCGTGTCGTGCCCAATTGGGACCACCTTGGCTTGCGCGCGTCGGGCAGCCACGAAGTCATTCTCGAAGACATCGATTTGCCGTTCGGCAATGCGGTCGATATCCGACCGCTGCACGAGTGGGCACCCGCAGGCATCGGCCAACGCGACAACGACGCGCATATCGAACAACAAGCGTGGATGAGTGTGCTGCTGGGCACGCTCTACGACGCCGTGGCGCGCGCGGGGACCGACTGGCTCGTCACGTTCCTCAATACCCGTGTGCCGGGAAATCTGGGCGCGCCGCTCGCGAGCGTGCCGCGTGTGCAGGAAACCGTTGGCGAGATCGCGACACTACTGCACGTCAATCAGCGCTTGCTAGATGCGGCAGCGGCGGCGGCAGACGCTGGCAATCCCGAAGACGACATTGCCAGCGGGGCACTCAAATTCACCGTGACGGGCAATGCCATTCGCGTGCTGGAACTGGCTTTGCAACTCACTGGCAATCACGGGCTGTCGCGCAACAATCCGCTGGAGCGCCATCACCGCGACGTGTTGTGCAGCCGCATACACACGCCGCAAAACGACACCATCCTGAGCGCGGCCGGTCGGCGCGCGCTCGCCGCTTTTCAGGTTCACGCATGACTGCTGCTTTGGCTGACATCACTCCGCCCAACGTCTCGGACGTTGTCGATCTATCCGCGCACGACTACGACGCGCTCGATCCGTTGCGCACCTTTGTCGCCGCGTTTTCGCGGCTGCTAGAGCGCCGTCCGCATGAGACGACGCTGCTCGAAGAGGGCGCGGGACTGCTCGCCCAACTGGTTGCACGCGACGATTGGCTGCCTGACGCCTTTGCCACGCCGCACCCGTCGCACTATCAGCAATACCTGTTGCATTGCGATTCGGGGCAGCGCTTTAGCATCGTGAGCTTTGTCTGGGGGCCGGACCAGCGCACGCCGATTCACGATCACACCGTGTGGGGGCTGATCGGCATGCTGCGTGGCGCGGAAGATTCGCTGCCGTATGTGCTCGATGCGAAGGGCGTCCCCGTCGAAGCGGGTGACCCGGTACGGCTCACGCCGGGCGATGTGGAAATTCTCTCGCCGCGCCTTGGCGACATTCACCGCGTCAGCAACGCGTTCGACGATCGCGTGTCTGTGAGCATTCACGTGTACGGCGCGAACATCGGCGCGGTGCACCGCAGCGTGTTCACCGAAGCGGGCGAGCGCAAGGGCTTTGTCTCCGGCTACGCCAACGCGCAATTACCGAATCCGTGGGGCAGGGCGGCGCAGCGCGTCTAACCTTGCCGTTGTGGCATGCCGCAGCGCATCACAGCGCGCGGCACGCGCCGCCGAGGCTTCTGCCACAATGGCCGTCTGGCTGCACAAGCCATTGCCCACTTTGCACGCTTCCTCACTTTCCGAATTCAAGGATTTGCCGTGTCCGATCACTCCACTGACGTGCCGTCGCAGACGGCCGATACCGCATCTGGCGCCGAGCCTTTCACATTTCCCCAACTGACCTTTGCCGAGGTTCGTGCGGCATTGCTGGCCGGGCAGGAGATAGCGCTGTTGGATGTGCGCGAGGAAGATCCGTTCGCGCAGTCGCATCCGCTGTGGGCCGCCAACCTGCCGCTCTCTCGCGTCGAGATCGAAGCGTGGGCGCGTATTCCGCGCCGCGATACGCGTGTCGTCGTCTACGGCGAGCATCAGGGCGACGATCTGGCACCGCGCGCCGCCGCCGTGTTGCGCAAGTTGGGCTATCGCGATGTGAACCTACTCGCGGGCGGCCTCGATGGCTGGATTGCCGCTGGCGGTGAAGTGTTTCGTGACGTGAATGTGCCGAGCAAGTCGTTTGGCGAATGGGTCGAAGGGCTGCGTCATACGCCATCGCTCTCCGCACAAGAAGTGCAGGCATTGCTCGATGCGGAAGCCGACGTGGTCGTGGTGGATGCCCGCCGTTTCGACGAATACCAGACGATGAATATCCCCGGTTCGACGAGCGTGCCGGGGGCTGAACTCGTGCTGCGTGTGCGCGAACTTGCGCCCGATCCGGCCACGCGGGTGATCGTCAATTGCGCGGGCCGCACGCGCAGCATCATCGGCACGCAGTCGCTGGTGAACGCGGGCCTGCCCAACCCGGTCGCCGCGTTGCGCAACGGCACGATCGGCTGGACGCTGGCAGGGCAGACGCTTGAGCGCGGCGCGCAACGCCGTCATCCGGCGCAGGTGCGCGAAGCCACGCTGGCGGTCGCGCGGGAAGGCGCACGCGCCGTGGCAGACCGTGCGGGCGTGCAACGCATCGCGCTTGATGACGTGGCGTCACTGAACGCCCCGGGGCGCACGGTGTATCGCTTCGACGTGCGCACGCCGGAAGAATATGCCGCAGGCCATCTCCCGGATTTTGCGAGCGCACCGGGCGGCCAGTTGGTGCAGGAAACCGATCATCAAGCGCCCGTGCGTGGCGCATGGATCGTGCTGGCCGACGACGATGGCGTGCGCGCCGACATGACCGGCTCGTGGCTGGCGCAGATGGGATGGACGGTCTACGTGGTCGATCCGCACAGCGCGCACGTACGCAGCGCCCAAGGCGGCTGGCCGTTGCACACGCCGAGCGCACCGGACGTCGCATCGGTTACGCCAGCATTGCTGGCACGGTGGCTCGACGACGCGAAACCCGGTGAGATTGCCGTACTCGATTTCACGGCGAGCGCCAATTACGTCAAGCGCCACGTTCCGGGCGCGTGGTTCGTCATTCGCGCACGGCTGGCTGACGCGTTGCGCGCGGTCGGTCCGGCACAGCGCTATGTGCTCACGTGCGGATCGAGCCTGCTCGCGCGCTTTGCCGCGGCAGACTTACGACATCTCACCGATGCCGAGATCGTCGTGCTCGAAGGCGGCACACAAGCGTGGATCAACGAGGGGTTGCCGCTGGAGAAGGGCGAAACGCGTCTGGCCAGTGCGCGCGACGACCGGTATCGCCGCCCGTATGAAGGCACCGACAACGCGGCTGAAGCGATGCAGGCGTATCTCGACTGGGAGTTTGGGCTGGTCGATCAACTGCATCGCGACGGCACGCACGGCTTTCGCGTGATCTAACGCTGCGGCAGGCGTGGCATACTCCGGTTCTTCAGAGGTCGCCGGCGGGTCCATCGAGGTATCGGTGGGCCGGTGCGGCGACTCGCTCGCTTTCCGATTCGACCATGCCATTGCAGCGCTTCATTGCCCGCCGATTGGGTGCCCTCACTGAGCCGAGCACGCGTATTCCGTACGCGTGGGTGTATCACGAACCCGACGTCTTTCTGCAACGCACGTCGCATGTCTCCGTTGCTAAGAAATATCTGCATCGCCGTCTGCGCCTCGCGTTGAGCGGTCAGGCGAGTCGTGAGGTGCAACACGTCGCTGAGAATGCACGCGTGTTGTGGATTTACGGCGGCAAGGCTTCGGTGGGCGATGCGGTGATGGATCTCTCAGGACGTGCGTTGCTGCGCGGGCGCGAAGCCCCTGTCGATCTGCTGATTGCCCCGAGTCTGAAAGCGGTCTTCGAGGGCGACGACATCTTCCGTCACGTCTACGACGATCCGGCAGCGGTGAACGCGGCCGATTACGACGTCGTCGTGATGCAGGAATTCAACTATCCGACGCTGCGCATCAAGCGGCGCCATTTTCCGGCGCTGCCGTTCGCGTGCCTGTTCCGCTTCTTCCACGGTCCGGATCGCAACCAGACGCAGTTCAGTCTGGCCGCGGTCAACGATGTTTTCGCGCTGGGTCTCGCCCCAGACGCGTTGTTTTCACGCGCCAAGCCTTATTTGCGCGCAGAGACCGAACTGCCCGACGCCATCGAACAACAACTGCCGCAGCGGCCGTTTATTGCGATCGCAATGGGGGGCGTCGAGCCACGCCGTACTTACGCGCACTGGCGTGAGTGTCTGGCGGCTTATGACGAGGCTTATACGCCCGGCATGCCCGCAGGGGTCGTCTTGCTGGGTTCGGGAAATGGCGCTGAGGCGGCGATCGCGCTGATGCAAGCGCAATTCACGCATTTGCAACTGGCATCGTTCGTGGGCGAGCTCTCGCTGCGCGACGCAAAACGCGTGATTGCCAACGCAGCGCTCTTCGTCGGGGCAGATGGCGGCTTGATGCACGTGGCGCACACCACGCCAACACCGAGCGTCACGCTGTTTGCGAAGGCCGAGCCGCCTTATCTGCGTCTCACGCCGGGCTGCCAGTCCACGCCGCTGCAAACCGAGAGCGATGTGAGCGCGGTCGATCCTGTTGAATTGGCCGATGTCATCATCGACACGTTGCGCACGATGTCTTCGCCTCAACGCTGAAAACCCCCATCCCCAGTCATTTCTCAGCGTAATGGCGGCGCGCTCACCATAGCGCGATTCCGCCGATGGGGCACCTGTCAACGTTGACAGGTGAAAATTTCGACTCCCAAGCTTAGTTTTCCAACATACGGGCCGCGAATCCGATAGCTAACGCAGCGTTTCAGACGATGCGTTAGCCAATCGGTTGATTTGCATCCAGGCCGCATTGTCCTGTGCCGAGGGTTTTGTACCGGCCGACGTGGCATCACGCTACGCCGCCGGCCTTGTCGTATCGGTCGGTTTGTCTTTCCTGCATAAGGGGGCACCCATGAGAACGTCAAAACCTAAGGCGCCATCGCGTCATCGTATTGCTCATGCCATCGGGGTCCTCATGACCTGCATGGCGGCCCAAGCCCACGCGGGAGTCGTCGACGGGACGACACAAACGGTAGCCGCACCAGGCGACCCGACTGAAACGTGGCAGGTGATGAACGGCGGGTCGTTGACCGTAGAACCCGGCGCAGCCACCAACCTGATTACCGTGGGGACGGGCGGGATTCTGGCCGTCAACGGGGCCACAGTGCAGTCGACGGGGCTCAACCCCGGCGTCCAGCTCCTCAACACGACGGGCACCATCACCAATTCCACAGTGGGCAGCGCGGGCGGTTCTGGGCTGTCGCTTGGGTCGGCAGGTGGGTCGACGATTGCGCCATCGGCGACCGTCACTAACAGCACGATCACCGGTAGCGCGTTCGGTGCACAGGTCGGCACGAAAGGGACGCTCACGTTCAATAACAGCACGGTGTCGTCCGGCACCGGTAATGTCGGCGGGTTCAACGCGGGGATCGTCAATTTCGATTCGACGGTGACGGTGAACGGCGGCACGGTCACCGGCGTGAACGGTATTTGGGTGGCGACAGCGGTTGGGGGCACTTCGTCCACCACCACGATCAACGGGGCGACAGTCACCGGCACGACGGGGTCGGGGATTCTGATTCAACCGCAGCCTGGCGTCACCGGCGCCCGCACCGCTACGGTGACGATCGAGAACGGCAGCAAAGTCTCGGGGGGCGATGGCAACGTCGTCAACGCGATCGGCGCGATCACGTCCAATGTCACCGTCGACAACTCCCAGTTGACGGGCAACGTGACGGGCGACGGCACAGCCACGGTCAATCTGACGTTGCAAAACAACGCTTCACTGACGGGGTCACTCGTGAACCTCACGTCGCTGGCCGTGAACTCGAACGCGAAATGGTTGCTCACGGCAAACAACACCGTGCCAACGGTCACCATGAACGGCGGCAGCATCGACATCTCGGGCACGGCGCTAGGCACCAACAATTTCCACACACTGACAGTGGGCACGCTCTCCGGCAATGGCACGTTCCTGATGGACACGAACATTGCCACGCATTCCGGCGACTTGCTTGCGGTCACCGGCAACGCGACAGGAAGCTATCAGCTACATGTGCGCAATTCCGGCGCGCAGCCGAGCAATTTGACGCCGCTCACGGTGGTGACCACCGGCGGCGGTGGCGCGGCGTTCTCGCTGGTGGGCGGGAAGGTCGATGCGGGCGTGTACAGCTACGACCTGCGTCAGGACGGTACGAACTGGGTGTTGGCGACAGATCCGCAAGACCCTGAGGACGACCTCTCGCCGGGCACCAAGACCGTGATCGGCATCTCGGGCGTGGCGCCGACGGTCTGGTACGGCGAGCAGGCCGTGCTTCGCAGCCGCCTCGGGGACATTCGTTTGGCGGACCAGAGCAATAGCGGGGTTTGGGTTCGCACCTTCGGCAAGCAGTTTCACGCCACACCAAGTGCAGGCGTCGATTACCGGCAAACGCAGTACGGCGTGATCGGCGGGGCCGATATGGTGGTGGGCAAGGCGTGGGGCGGAACGTGGCTCGCCGGGGTGCTGCTGGGCACGAGCCACAGCAAGCTGAGCTTCGACGGCGGATCGACCGGCGGCGTGAATAGCTACACCGGCGGCCTCTACACCACTTGGCTTGGGACGACCGGCTATTACTTCGACGGTGTCGTGCGCTTCAATCACTATTCCAACGATGCCAACGTTGTGATGAGCGACGGCACGGGGGCGCTCGGGAGCTTTGGCGAGAACAGCGTAGGGATGACGCTGGAATTCGGTCGCCACCTGACGTTCGGTAACGCCTGGTTCGTCGAACCGTATGTGCAGCTTGCCCTGCTGCGTGTCGGCGGCGACGACTTTACGCTCTCCAACGGCATGGAGTCGAATACCTCGCGCACCGGGTCGGTACAGGCCCGGATCGGCGCGGCCTTCGGCAAGACCGTCGCGCTGTCGAATGGCGGCAGCATTCAGCCGTACCTGAAGCTCGCCATCGTGCAGGAATTCATCAACAGCAATCAGGTGAACGTCAACGGCGTGAGCTTCAACAACGACTTATCTGGCACCCGATTCGAGTTCGGGGCGGGGGTGACGGGCCAGTTGCGCAAGAACCTTCAGCTCTATTCGGAAGTGGAGTCGAGCGTCGGGCACCACGTGAATCAACCGTGGGGCGTGCAGCTCGGGGTGCGATATACATTCTGATGGTCGTCAGGATGTTTGGCGTTAGATTAGGGGAATTTCGATGAATTTCAGTGAATATTAGTGTTTTTCAGTGATTGTTTGGAGAAATCGTGAGGTTTGCGTCATACGCTTCGGTCGTTTTCAAATTTATGGAAAGCCACCGAAATGCGAACTTTGCCGCAACATGTTCTTTCTCCGAAACGGACGCGAGCCATTTGCGCGGCCGTTGCCCTGCTGGTCGGGGGGATGGCACCGTGGGCTAACGCCCGAGAAATTATTAACGAACACATCTATATCGACGGCCCTGAGCATCCCGACGTCGTTGAAGGCTGGACGCTGGGTCAAGGATCGTCGCTCACGATTACTGGCGCCTCCAATGCGTCACCGGCATACATCTACCTGCGCGCGGGTTCCAATGCATGGGCCGATCTCAACGGCCTGACGATGATTGGGAACCGAGACTCGACACCCGACGGCTACGGCGTGCTGTTCGTTGGCGAGAAGAATCAGGTCTCGTTGCGAAACTCATACCTGGAGTCCTCAAACTCCTACGCCATCAAAGTGGGTGGCGAGGTGGGGGGGCGGCCGGAGGGCGAAGGGGCGCAGATGCACATCGTCGACAGCACCATTAAAGGGGTGCAGCGCGCCATCTTGGTTTCGCACGGCAGTGAGCTTTCCGTCCAAGGTTCGACGATCGTTGCGCAGTACGATCCCGACTCGATATACAACTATGGCATCCAACAACTGCACTCGACGGCGCGCTTGCACAACTCGTCGGTGCTGGGCGGCGGGGTCGGTATCGGCATGTTCAGTTACAGGCACCTGGACGAGACGGTCAACCAGTTGTACCTGTCCAACACGCGGGTCGAGGGCGAGCGAGACGCGGCAATTCGTGTCGATCACGAAGAGTCTTATGGGACGTCGCTTGTCGCCGATATCGTGATTGCGAACGGCTCGACGTTGTTCGGCGCAGACGGCAAGCTGATTTCGGCTGGTCACAACTCGCAAGGCGATGACCCGATCACGCTGAACGTCGTTGTCGATAACAGCCAGCTCGAAGGCGACTTCGATTTTCACGATCGCGTCGATAGCGACGTGACAATCACCAACGGCGGTTCGCTCACCGGGCGGATCATCGGTGCCGACAAGCTCACGCTGAGCGATCAGGGCACGTGGCGTCTGGTGGAAGACAGCGCCATCGGCGACCTCACGATGGCTGGCGGTATCGTCGATATTCACGGCACCGCATCGCAAGGGACGTGGCACACGCTGGACGTTGCCAAGCTCTCGGGCGAAGGCACGTTCGCCATGCACGCCGATCTCGTGACCGGCGAGGGCGACAAGCTCAACGTGAGCGATCGCGATGCCACCGGTAACTATCAGTTGGCCGTTCAGAACACTGGCCGCGAAGGCGGTGTCGAGACGCATGAACTGGTCAGTCAGGCGGGCGACGATGCGGCATTCTCGCTGGTTGGTGACAAGGTCGACGCGGGTGTCTACACGTACGTGTTGAAGTCGTCGGGCGAAGCCGGTGGCGAGCAGTCGTGGTATCTGGAGCGTACCGGTGAAGTGTCGCCGGGCACCGAAGCCGTGATTGGCGTGCACAGTGCCTTGCCGACCGTCTGGCTCGGCGAGCAGACGGCGCTGCGTACCCGCATGGGCGAACTGCGCTTTGCCGATGGCGACACTGGTGGTGCATGGGCGCGTACGTATGGCTCGCGCATCAATGCCCGTCCGACCGTGGGTACCGGTTATTCGCAGGACCAGTGGGGCGTGTTGGCAGGTGCCGACGGCGTCGTGAGCCGTAACGCCAACGGGCATTGGCTCGTCGGTGGTATGGCCGGTGTCAGCTCGAACCAACTGCGTTTCGATACCGGTTCGCGCGGCTCCATCGACAGCCACACGGCAGGTCTTTACGCCACTTGGCTAGGCAACAACGGCTTCTACGTCGACACGGTGGCGAAGTACAACCGCTATACGTCGGAAATCAATGTGCGCATGAGCGACGGCACGCCCAGCAAGGGTGACTTCGCGAGCCACGGTTTCGGCGCTTCGGTGGAAGTTGGCCGCATGTTTGCACTGCCTAACCAATGGTTCGTCGAACCGTTTGCACAAGTGGCCGGTATGTGGGCGGGCGGCAGCGACTTCACGCTGGATAACGGCATGCATGCCGAGACGACGGCGACGCGTTCGGTGCTCGGTACGTTGGGCGTGAACGTGGGTAAAACGTTCGAAACCACGAAGGGCACGTTCCGTCCGTATGCCAAGCTGGCTGTGGCGCACGAGTTCATCGGCAGCAACTCGGTCACGGTCAACGGCATCGAGATGAAGAACGATATCTCCGGCACGCGATTCGAAGTGGGCGCGGGTGTGGCGGCACAGATGGCCAAGCGCTTGCAGGTTTATGTCGACGGCAGCTATTCGGTAGGCACTCGCGTCGATAAGCCGTGGGGTGTGAACGTCGGCGCGCGCTATCAATTCTGAGGCGTGTGAATCTTAACGAAGAACGAAGCGCCCCGACTTTTTGAGCTGGGGCTTGCCCGGTGGCCTAACGGTCACCGGGTTTTTTTCGTTTGGCGCAGTCCTTATCGTCCGTTTAGCTGGACACTGCGTGCGGTGCTACAGGTGCGCAATACGCACGAGGCTGACCGTTAAAGCCAACGCTGGCGCCATCGCCCACGCGCATCACTTCGAAGTAATCGGTGTGATCGGGTTGAAAGCCCGGATAGACGAATCGATAGACGAGATCGTCGGGGGAGTTGTCGTCTCGCAAGCGGCTCGTGTGCACCGTGTTCACACGCACCCAGCGATCGAGCGCGGCGTATTTGAATTCGCTCGCGCGATGCACGACGGTGGACTTCCCGTCTTGTTGTACACGCCCCGAAAAACGGGCGTTGCCGCTGCCGTCCTTGTGGTATTGCGATTCCATCAAGCCGAACACCTGCACGTGTTCGCCGGCTGACGTGCGGGTGTCGAATTCGATGTGCGCGTGGCAGTCCCAGTCGATGCGCTTGTCGGGCACGAGCCACCACGCGGCGACCCACGGCAACACGACGGCAGCGGCGACACCTAGGCAAAGCCCTCGCATACCCACGCGCGCTCGCCTGAGTGACGACACAGAGGACGGTGAAGGGATACGGTTCATGGCTTGGCGTGGTCGATCAACAAATAGGACAGGCAGTCGGCGGTTGCCCGGCCGATGGGCTCGCTGCAAAGGAAGTAGCTCGAAACGTTGAGGCTTCCCGCGCCATTGATATAGACGTAGCGCTCGCTGGCATCGGCGATGGAGGTTGGCGGCGTGGCCGCAAGCCGCGCAAGACGTCCTTGAACGAAGGCGGTGTTCTGCTGAAAGCTTGGCGAGACAAACACACGATTGTCGGCGGCGGGGTCGATGGCGACCCATCGCGCTTCGGGCGCACTCGTGCGCAAGTCGCCGCGTAAGTCAGGCAACACCCAGCCCGCGAGGGCGGCGCTCAGTGCCGCCACACCCAACCAGATGCCCGTAGCAAAGCCGAGCCGGAGCCCGCCGGTGCGTTCGGGCGGCGTGACGGCAACGTCTTGCGCTGCCGGTACGACGGGCGCTTCGCTGCCATTCGGGTTGTCGGGGTTGTCGGTGTTGTCGTCACTCGCCGCTGCGCTAATCGAGTCGACGTCCGGCGTAGAAATTTCTCTCGGCGGGGATTCATTTTGGGTATTTTCCCTTTCGAATGTGGCCGGATTTTGTCGATTTTCGGTAGATGAGGGGGCGCCAGTGATGGCGTCGACGAACGGTGTGACACGTGTCACACCGATCAATCGATAGCCGATGCGGGGCAGTGTGATGAGCGATGCCGGGTCTGCGCCGAGCTCTTGCAAGCCCTTTCGGATACGCATGATCGACTGGCTGAGGTTGTTCTCCGTCACCACCGCGCCGTATTGTTCCCAGCCCTGTGCAAGCAGCGAGCGCTTGGTCACGATTTCGCCGTCGGCGTTGAGCAGCACCTGTAGACAGCGGCCAGCGGTCGCGCCCAACGGCACGCTGAGCGACGCATCGTCGCGCGCGACCAGCATGAAGGTGTCGGTGTCGAAGCCTACGACGTCACCGATAAGAAACTTGACCATAGGAAAGCGCCAAGACGCATCGCGCCTTGGCGTAGTGGGAAATCGAGAATGCGTCGCACGGGACCGGCGATACCTGCGTTGCCGGACCCGTGCGTACGGTGTTGCTCGATGTTACTCCTTTGACGTTGCCTCCGGGACGGGCCGCGCGGCGATCTGGGCGAGCTTCTTGGCGATCAGACTCTCGGCTTTAAGGTCGCCGGACATCACGCGCAAAGGGGTAGCGCGTTTCGCTCGACGCGCTCGCCGTTGTGCGCGTGTCGTGCGGTGATACCGCCCCCATTCGTTGAGCGCTTTCTGGCGCTCGCTCGCCGACTTGATCTGCATGATGTCGGTGAGCGCGAGGCCGCGGCTCGGCGAGCGATCGCCGTCAGGCGGCCCGTTGCCCGTGGTGTCGGTCAGATGATCGTTTCCAAGGGGAGCCGTCACCACCGGCGTGCCTCCCGCGCGTGCCACCGTGTATTCAATGCGTGATTGTCCGTATGGCCACACCCACATGATCAATTCCTTCGGCCAGTAGAACGACAGTTCGTTATCGATATCGTCCGCGATGAGATGCATTTCGTAGTTGTACACGGGGTGAGGGTTGACATTCAACGGTCCGCCCCACTCGGCCGCCGGGACTGGGTCGAGGAGTTCGGCATCGTCCGGATCGTAGTAGTTGGCGGTGACGTGTACACGCACAATGTCGCCCACTTGCATGTTGGCGTAAGGGGGCACGATGATGCGCTCAAAGCCGTTGCGACCGACGTTGCCCCAGACGACGTACATGTGCTCGAAGGAGGCCTTGCCGAGCGGGTCGCCGCCGCCCGGCAAGTCGCCCGCATCGTCAGCGATGACCGTATCCAGCGGCGAATAGCTGATGTTTGTCGTATCGGCGTCGATGACTCGGGTGACCACGTATTGAATTTCGTGCGTCCCGCTGCCTTCGGCGGCGACGGCCTCCCACGGCAGGGGCACTTCGATATCGATCTGGTTGGCCATGTCCTGACCGTTGATCGAGCGGGTCGGGTCGATCACTTGCTCGCCATATCTCAAGACAAGGATGTCGCCGAGTTTGAACGCCGTTTCGGTGGTGATGCCACCGTCGGCGTCACGTTTGAACCACGGAATGATGAACGTGTGATCTTCCTCAAGCGAAGCATTGGGAATGAAATTCTCTTGCTCGCCCGTCTCCCATTGGGAATGGCGTACGATCGGCCGCCCGAGCGCTTCGTTTTCCGGCGTATCCGGATCGGGATCTTCGCCGCCGGCCTGCGACAGATTCACTCTGACCGGTGTGCCATCGCGCGGTCTGCCGACTTCACGTCCTGCGCGGTAGACGACATAGTTGACGGTGATCGTCGCATTGCCGTCTTCGTCCTGATCGGCGTCGGCCCATTCCCCAAGGACATCGCCATACGGCACGGGGATCTCGAGAATCACGTCGATGTCGCTGTCCGGGCCGTCGAATACGACGGGCGGCTGTTGGCGGCTGCCCCAAAGGACGACCACGGTGTCAGCAAATAGGATGTCGGGATGCCCCGGGATATGCACGTCGACGGGCGTGCGCGCGTCGGCCTCATCGATGAGGCTGTCGTCTTCATGCAAGGGCACCAGCGGTGGTTCGAGATTATCGATGCCGCCGGTGAGGAACAGCTCGAAGTCTACTGGTGCCGACAACACCGACACGTTGCCTGCCAAGTCGGTGATTCGATACTGCATCCAGATGAGGCCGTCGCCGAGCGCGAGGAGCTGCTCTCTCGAGACGTTGAGGAACAGCGGATCGTCCGTCTGTCCGTATGGGATGGTGTAGGGCTCCAGTTCCAACGTTTCGCCACTTCCCACGTTCGTCAGCACACCGACGAGGGTGTCGCCTTGAATGCGGTCCTGATAACCCGGTATCTCGCAAGGCAGTACGTCGCCCAGCTCCTCAAGTCGGCCCGACGTCAGTCCCTCTTCAGACACCCCCTCGGGAAGTTCGGCTTCGCCGGGGAAGGGCCGGCCGGGCACGAGGTAATCGATCGTGAAGAAATACGGGGGCGTGATGTCGTTCCAGTTTTCGTCGAATTGGCTCCGGCATACGTATTGAAGGTTGTATGTGTTCGAGACGGGGCGGTCCTCAGCTGGCAACGTGATGGTAAAGAAGCCCGCGGCCTTATCCTCTGGCGTTATCACCAACTGTTCGGGGCGCATATCGCCATCGAGGGACACTTTGTAAAACCATCCGGCGATCATCTCCGGCAACAACGGGACGTGAAAATCCAGCGGGTCGTCTCTCCAGCTCTCGAGGACCAGGTTGTAGGGAAAGGCATCGGGGGGAAAGTCGTCGGGTCGGGGTGCCAATGCGGCGGGGTCGACCTCCGGCATGTTGCCGAATCGTTTTGATGGCGCGCTTGCGGCTCGAACGACCGGTGGGCTCAGCTCATCTACCATCGGATCGACGCTTCTTCGAAGCATGCTGCTACTCAGTTTCATGATCCACCTCCAGGCGGGGGAGAAGTGCGTTCGCGAAGTGTGGCGCTGCGATTCGCGGGCGGAAACTGTCAACGTTGACAGGCACCCGGAGAGGCGCGCTGCGTATGGAGCGGGTGGGGTAACTGTCAACGTTG
This sequence comes from Pandoraea pneumonica, assembly GCF_902459645.1. Taxonomy (GTDB): domain Bacteria; phylum Pseudomonadota; class Gammaproteobacteria; order Burkholderiales; family Burkholderiaceae; genus Pandoraea; species Pandoraea pneumonica. Next base: position 591,807 of record NZ_CABPSK010000004.1, on the reverse strand, counting down.
ACAGTTGGCGGGCGAGGAATTCGGTGTCGTGATGGGGGAATGTCGTGGGCTGCGACCAAGCGCAGATCACGCGTTTTCGATGGCAATGCTGGGCAATCGACAGCGGCCACCGGCTTACTCCTGTGGAGGTTCACCATGAATTTTCGAGATCCATTGGCTCCCCAACAGTCAATTGCTCAAGCGCCGCGCGACGTGCGCAAATCGCCGTATCGCGAGGCGCTACCTCGCAACTTGCTCGCGCCCGTCGTGCCGCTCGCGGTTGCCAACGGCGGCATTCGCTACGTCGACGTGATCGACCCTGCGGGATGGATCGATGTACAGATCCCGCGGAACATCGTTTTCCTCAAGGGCGACGTCTTTCGCTTGTACTGGGGCATCGAGGGCGATGTCGTTGATGTGATCATTGGTGAAGATCCCAACGCGCCGATGCGCACGATTCGTGCGCCGGTGCCGAAAGTGATCGAAGCGGGAGAGGGTGATATCGAAGTCTGGTACGAGCGCGTGTCGCCGTTCGATGAGGTTCCGGTGCCGTCGCCGCGCACGACTGTCAGAGTCAAGATCACCGTCCCGGGCGGTTTCGATCCAGATCAAACGACACCGATCAACGAGAACCTCGCGCCTGCCATCCTGCCGCCCGGGCCGATTCAGAAGCCGATTCCTGCGCAAGGCCTCCCAGTGACGATTCTTGCTTGGGAAAACATGGCTGAAGGGGATCGATTGATCTTGCGCTGGGGCTCGCAAAGCGTACCCGTCCCGCCGCTGGACGCCTCGCAAGTGGGGCAGGACTTAGTGGTGATGGTCAGCGAGCAGGTCATCGACGACGCGGGCGACAGCGAGAACATGCCCGTCTCGTACGACATTCGAGACATCGTCAACAACTGGTCGAAATGGGCCCCGAACGCATATATCGAGGTCGATGTTGGCGGCTCGAACTACATGGCACCCGACGTGAACGAGCTCGTCGGCGACGAACTCGACTTCGACGCGTTGAACGGCGGTGACGCAACCGCAGTTGTCATTCGCAATGCGGATATGGCGGCGGGGGACTCGGTTGAGCTGACATTCGAAGGACACGCCTTCGGCGGCCATGACGTGACGTACACCGACACCAAAACGCTGACCGCCAATTCGCTGCTATTCCCGCTGCCCAACGATGTGCTGGGGCAGGCAGTGCCGGGGCAAGGTTCGGTGTATTACCGAGTGAGTGGTGCCGGTGGCGTGGCCAAAGGGCGCTCTTCCAGAACGTCGTTCACCATGACGGGCACGCCGGTGTCGCTGCCCGCACCCGGCGTACGCGAAGCGGTGGGTGGGACGCTTGATCCCGCGAATGCGGCTAACGGCGCAACGGTCGATATCGCCGCGTGGGCGGGTATGGCGGTGGGCGATACGGTCACGATGCATTGGGTGGGGACAAACGCCGGAGGCGCACCGGTCAGCTACACGGACTACCGGTCTTTAGACACAGGCGACGTCGGCAATACGGTGACGTTCCTGGTGCCGTACAACAACATTGCCGCGTTCGCGGGCGGACGCGCCGACGTGTATTACACGGTGCAGGCGGGGCAAGGGTCGCGCGAGTCGCAGCATCTGCCGCTCAACGTCCTGGCGATCGTGCAGTTGGCGCCACCGTTTGTGGGCGGCGAAGTCGGCGGGGAGCTGGATCCTGAACTCGTGCCCGACGGTGCATCGCTGACCATGCCCGCTTGGCCGGAGATGACGCCGGGCGACAGCGTGACGTGGTTCTGGCTGGGGACGTCGGCAGGCGGACAGGCCACTGGCACGATTACGGTCACAGAGGTGGGGCCGGTGACGGTCACCGTGCCGCGCGGCGTGATCGAGATCAATGCCAACGGTGGCGATACCGTCAGTGCGTTGTACGAAATCACGAGAGTCGGGGGCACGAGCCTCACGTCGTTGGCGCGCGTGTTCAAGGTGTTGCCATTACCTGCACTCATGTTGGATCCACCGGTGGTGGAGGAGGCAATCGATGGCGTACTCGATCCTGCCAATGTCGACGTCGACGCTACCGTGAGCGTCGCTCCCTATCCCGGCATGGAATCAGGCCAGCTGGTGACGATGCGCTTTGGTGCGGGCACGGGCGCGGGCGAACACACCGCATCGGTTTTGATTACCGGCAGTAACGTCGGCCGCACCGTGCAAATGTTCGTGCCGAAGGCGAAGGTGGAGTTCTTCGAAGGCAGAACGGTCACGGTGAACTACTCCGTGCGCACGTCGTCAGGCGAGATCGATTCGCGAGATCTGGTGCTGACAGTGCGCTCACAAGTGCTTTTGCCCCCACCGAGCGTGACTGAGGCCGAGGGCGATTATCTGCCTGAAGATGCGTATACCCGAGGCGTCACCACGGTGATCCATCAGCACCCGGAGATGGCGGCGGGAGATCGGATCGATTTGTATTGGGGCGAGGGCGCGCGCGAGTATCACGATGACGTACCCATCATCGTGCCGATGGACTTCCCGTTTTCAGTACCGAAAGACGTCGTGGACCGGTGGTTCGGCACCGTGGTGCCGGTGCGCTACACCATCACTCGGGGTAACACGGTGATGCACTCGGAAGTGTTGAGTCTGCGGGTTGCGTTGCCGCTGCCTGCGCCTGAAGTGCTAGAAGCCCCGGACGGCGTACTCGACCCGGTCGATGCGCAGGAGGGCGTGACGGTGCGGGTTGCCTACGAAGGGATGACCACGGGTGACGAGATCGAGTTGTTCTTGGACGGGGGCAGTGGGTTCGGAAAGCATCCGGGCAACGCGAATGGCCAAGTGAGTATTGCGGTGCCAGCTAATCGGATTGCGCCGTATGTTGGGCAGACCGTGCCGGTGCATTACACGGTCACGCGCAATGGACGTGTCAGTGCGTCTGGAATTCTGAGTTTGGTCGTGGGTGAGTTTGCCGAAGACGCGCTGCCGACGCCGGTGATTCCCGAGGCCGAAGACGGGATGTTGAAACTGTCCTCTTTCGATGGCGATCCCTCGGTGACAGTGTCGCCGTGGCCGCTCATCGCTGCGGGGCAGAAGGTGTGGCTGCGATGCTATGCGACGCTGGAAAACGGCGGGAATGACACCATCGTGCTGTTGCAGGGGCATTCACTGACAGCTTTGGAAGCGACGCGAGGGCTGAGTCAGCGGATCCCACGGGCACGGCTGGAGGCACTGAGGAACGAGTCGCCTTTGGTTGTCGAACTGACGGTGACATTCGACGGCGGCGATGACGAGGCGCAAGCGACGTTGTTCCCTGAGCTTCGGTTGACGATTGAGGTGTTGCCGGAGTTTGAGGTGCCAAATACCGACATGATTCTCAACGGTCGTGCAGTGAAGCAGACCTGGCCGCGGACCGGAGCAGAGGCGCCGGGGAATTGGGAAGCACGTCCTGCCACTGGAGGGGTGCCACCGTACACCTACACGTCGGGCAATGCGGGGATCGCCACGGTCAACGCGGTGGGCACCGTCATCGGGCAAGGTAACGGCACCACGACAATCACCGTCCGAGATAGTCGAGGGACTGCGACTTGGTACAGGGTAATCGTCAGTAATGTATTCCAATTCATGTGGCTTGATTCCAGCGCGACCCCAGAGCAAGCCGTCGCGTGGAAGAACAGCATTCCCGGTGCGATTGGGATCGACCCGGACGTGGCTGCACTGGTGAGGTCGATATATACGAGCGGCGAAAAACCTTCGGGTGGTTTCACCTACTGGGCCTGTCAATTGGCAGGCTGTGAGGGGACAAGAAGACCAACTTACACCTCAGAAAGGTTGTTACTTGGATGCGGCCACCCGGAAATAGAGTTCTTGAACAGGGCCGTCTGCCTCGTCCCTAAGAACGGCTAGCCCCGCCTGTCCTGCCTAGCGGCTTCCTGTCATCCCTCAGCACATAGCTACGCCGGTGCCCACATCCCATGGGCACCGGCAGCTTAACTGTCAACGTTGACAGTTGGCGGGCGACGGTTTCGGTGGCGAGATGAGGGTGTGTCGTGGGCTGCGGCAGCGCATAGCACTCGCGATCTGACGGCGTTGCTGTGCCATCGACAGCGGCCACCGACTTTCCCCTGTGGAGGTTCACCATGAATTTTCGAGATCCCTTGGCTCCCCAAGAGTCAATTGCTCAAGTGCCGCGCGACGTGCGCAAATCGCCGTATCGCGATGCGCTACCTCGCAACTTGCTCGCGCCCGTCGTGCCGCTCGCGGTCGCCAACGGCGGCATTCGCTACGTCGACCTGATCGACCCTGAGGGATGGATCGATGTACAGATCCCGTGGAACATCGTTTTCCTCAAGGGCGACGTCTTTCGCTTGTACTGGGGCATCGAGGGCGATGTTGTCGACGTCATCATCGGCGAAGATCCCAACGCGCCCATGCGTACGATTCGTGCGCCGGTGCCGAAAGTGATCGAAGCGGGCGAAGGCGAAATCGAAGTCTGGTACGAGCGCGTCTCGCCGTTCGACGAGGTGCCGGTGCCGTCGCCGCGCACGACCGTCAGAGTCAAGATCACCGTCCCGGGCGGTTTCGACCCGGATCAGACCACGCCGATCAACGAGAACCTCGCGCCAGCCATCCTGCCTCCCGGGCCGATTCAGAAGCCAATTCCTGCGCAAGGCCTGCCAGTGACCATTCTGGCGTGGGAAAACATGGCCGAAGGGGATCGGCTGATCTTGCGCTGGGGCTCGCAAAGCGTGCCCGTCCCGCCGCTCGATGCTTCGCAAGTGGGCCAGGACTTAGTAGTAATGGTCAGCGAGCAGGTCATCGACGACGCGGGCGATAGCGAGAACATGCCCGTTTCCTACGACATTCGAGACATCGTCAACAACTGGTCGAAATGGGCACCTAACGCCTACATTGAAGTCGACGTGGGCGGCTCGAATTATCTCGCGCCTGATGTGATCGACCTCATCGACGACACCCTCGACTTCGATTCACTGAACGGCGATGTCGCGTCAGCGATTGTCATCCGCAATGGCGACATGGCGACCGGCGATTCAGTGGAACTGATCTTCGAAGGGCACGCGTTCGGTGGGCATGACGTGACGTACTCCGATACCAAGACGCTGACCGGCAATTCGATGTTGTTCCAAATTCCCAACGACATTCTGGGGCAGTCGGTGCCGGGCCAAGGTTCCGTGTTTTACCGCGTGACGGGGGCCGGTGGCGCAGCAAAAGGGCGGTCTTCGAGAACATCGTTCACGCTGACCGGCACGCCGGTGTCGCTGCCCGCCCCCCACGTGCGAGAAGCCGTGGGCGGCACGCTGGACCCCGCGAATGTCGCCAACGGCGCGACGGTCGATATCGCCGCATGGTCGGGTATGGCGGCGGGCGATACGGTCACGATGCATTGGGTGGGCACATCGGGTGGGGGCGCGCCGGTGTCTTATACGGATTATCGATTCTTGGAGGCGGGCGATGTCGGCGATACGGTAACGTTCTTGGTGCCGTACAACGATGTAGCGGCTTTCGCGGGCGGACGCGCCGACGTGTACTACACCGTGCAAGCGGGACAAGGGTCGCGCGAATCGCAGCATCTGCCTCTCAACGTCTTAGCCATCGTGCAGTTGGCGCCGCCGTTTGTGCAGGGCGAAATGGGAGGCGAATTAGATCCTGAACTGGTCCCGGACGGGGCGACGATGACCCTGCCCGCATGGCCTGAAATGGCTGTCGGCGACAGCGTGACGTGGTTCTGGCTGGGAACGTCGGCAGGCGGACAGGCCACTGGCACGATTACGGTCACAGAGGTGGGGCCGGTGACGGTCACCGTGCCGCGCGGCGTGATCGAAATCAATGCCAACGGTGGCGATACCGTCAGTGCGTTGTACGAAATCACGCGGGTGGGCGGCACGAGCCTCACGTCGTTGGCGCGGGTGTTTAAGGTGCTGCCGTTACCTGCGCTCAGGTTCGATCCGCCGATCGTGGAGGAGGCGAACGGTGATGTCCTCGATCCTGCCGATGTCGACGTCGACGCAACGGTGAGCGTGTTGCCCTATCCGGGCATGACGTTCGGCGAAGTGCTGACCGTGCGTTTCGGGGCGGGCTCGGGGCCGGGTGAGCACATCGCGACGATTCCGATTACCGCGTCCATGGTCGGCCGGACGGTACAGATGTTCGTGCCGAAGGCGAAGGTGGAGTTCTTCGAAGGCAGAACGGTGACGGTGAACTACACCGTCACGACCGCAAACGGCGAGACCGATTCGAAAGATCTGGTGCTGAACGTGCGCTCGCACGTGCTCTTGCCCGCGCCGACCGTGACCGAAGCCGAAGGCGATTATTTGCCTGACGGAGCCTATCCCCGGGGGGCGACAACGGTGGTGCACCAACATCCCGAGATGACGGCCGGGGACATGATCGACCTGTATTGGGGCGACGGGGCACGCGAGTACCACGATGCGATTCCGATTGTGGTGCCAATGGACTTCCCGTTCACGGTGCCCAAAGCGGTCGTGGACAGGTGGTACGGCACGGTAGTGCCGGTGCGCTACACGCTTACACGAGGCGGCACGGTGATGCAGTCCGAGGTGCTTCATCTTCGGGTTGCGTTGTTATTGCAGGCGCCAGTCGTGCTCGAAGCCCCGGATGGTGTGCTCGACCCGGCCGATGCGCTTGATGGCGTAACGGTGCGCGTCGCCTACGACGGAATGACGACGGGTGACGAGATCGAAGTGTTCTTGGATGGTGTGGGCGGTATTGGGCCGCATCCGGGGAGCGCAGACGGGCAGGTAGATATCCCAGTGCCAGCCAATCGAATCGCACCGTACGTCGGGCAGACGGTGCCGGTGCATTACACGGTGACGCGCAATGGCGTTGTTAGCGCGTCTGGGATTCTGAGTCTGGTGGTAGGGGAGTTTGCTGATGAGGTGCTGCCGACGCCGGAGATTCCCGAGGCCGAGGACGGCATGTTGAAGTTGTCGTCGTTCGAAGGAGATCCGACGGTAGACGTGGCACCGTGGCCGCTGATTGCCGTGGGGCAGCGAGTGTGGCTGCGATGCTACGGCACGCTCGAGAGTGACGCTAACGACACCATCGTGCTGTTGCAGGCGCATGAGGTGACGGCACTGCAAGCGGCGCAAGGGCTGAGCGAGGCGATTCCACGGGCGCGGCTTGAAGCGCTGAGGAACGAGTCGAATCTGGTGGTCGAACTGACGGTGGCGTTCGATGGCGGTACGAACGAAGCGCAGGCGACGTTGTTCCCGGAACTTCGGGTGACGATTGAAGTGCTGCCGGAGTTGGAGGTGCCTTCGACCGAGGAGATGATTCTCAACGGCCTTGCGGTGAAGCAAAACTGGCCGCGTACCGGTACTGAGGCACCGGGAAATTGGGAGACGCGTGCGGCGACCGGCGGGGTGCCACCGTACACCTACACGTCAGGCAATGCAGCGATCGCAACCGTCAACGCATCGGGTACTGTCATCGGGCAACGCAACGGCCGCACGACGATCACCATCCGGGATAGTGCAGGGAGCACAACCTCTTACGCTGTGGTAGTCAGCAACGTATTTGAGTTCCGATGGAACGATTCCATCATGAGCCCCCAGCAGGCCGTCGCCTGGAAAAACACCATCCCTGGCGCAATCGGGATCGACATGACTACGATGCAACTGATCTGGTCGCTGTACACGAGTGGCGAGAGACCGCCAGGTGGCTACTTCCATTGGGCGTGCGAACTGAGTGGTTGTGTGGCACCGAGGAGTCTGACTTTCGATACAGCGTATTTGAGCTATGGTTGTCATGACCCTTCAACGGCGTTCTTGACGAAGGCCGTCTGCCTTGTCCCCAAAAACGGCTAATTCGACCTATTCTGCTTAGAGGCTTGCCGTCGTTTTCTTGTGCATAAACCGCCGGACCCACTCCCCGTGGGTACCGGCGCACCTGTCAACGTTGACAGTTATCGGCGGATCGCAAAGCCGATACGCTCGCTTGATCCTACCAACCACCGGAGACATACGATGCGGGTCGATGTCCTCAGAGGTGCTCAGATGATGCCGGCGACGCGCGCGGAAATTGCGCGTTTCCGGCATCGCGTTTTTGTTCAGAAGCTGGGATGGTGTGTGCCGAGGTCACCGGCGTCGGTGCCGGGCAACGGCGAGGAGTCCGACGAGTACGATCACGACGACACCGTCTACGTGACCCTGCGAGGCGATGGCGACGCGCTCGTCGGATGTGCCCGATTGTTGCCTGCGACGCGCCATTTCCTGCTCGGCGATCACTTCCGCCATCTCGTCGACGACATGCCGGGGGCTGTGGTCTTCGATGACGCTATGCGATCAGACGACTCCGATACGCCACACCTAGCGCGCGATCGGGAGAGCCCGGGAACTGTGTGGGAGCTGTCGCGCTTCGCGTTGGCATCGAGCGAAGACACCGATTCGCGCTCAAAGGCAGCAACGCAACGGTCCACGCAAGGCGCGCGCGAGTTGCTGCGCGCGGCGATGTTCACCGCACACGCATTGGGTGCACGCAGGCTCATCGGCGTGACGTACGTCAGCCTCGCGCGGTTATTCGAGCGCTTAGGTGTGCCGACACACAAGCTCGGCGTGGCTTATAAGATCGACGGCCGCTGGGTCGCGGCGTATCGAATCGATATCGACGAAATTGGGCTGGCCGCGCTCGGACTCGCTTGAATCACCGCTGTCGAGCGCAGCTGCTAAGCAGGACTGCCTGCGCCAATCAACGCCACATCACCAACCGGATCGCACTCTGAACCTTGTTGCGGCAACCGGTCTTGTCCAGACAATTTCTGATGTGAAAGTTGACCGTGCGCGTGGAGATACCGAGGATGTCGCCGATCTCGTCGGCAGTCTTTCCTTCGGCGGTCCAGAGCAGCACTTCGCGCTCGCGCACCGATAGCGATTCAATATCGAAGGGTGGGTGTTCCGGGCGCAGCAGGCGGCTCATGGCCTCGTGCGTGTAGTTCGACAACACCCCCATGCCCACATCGAGCGAATGGATTTCCGAGGGGGTTAGCGCGTCGTACGTGCGCCCGAAACTCAGCAGACCGAATTCACCATGCGGCCCCCAACTGGAACGCCCCACGCCGTGATTCAGACCGAAATCAGCGGCTTCTCGCCAAAACTGGTCGGCCTGCGGCATCTCTGGGTCGCGCCATTTCAGCAATGTGTCGCTGTGCGCGCCGACAAGCACGGTCGGATCGACGTTGAGAAAGCCGCGTTCCCCGTAGTGCTGCATCCAGCCGCTGGGGTAAGTGTCGAAGACGCGAATATCGGCTTGCGTTGCGCTACGGTGACTTCGAAAACCGTAGCAGCAATATTCGAAGCCGATGCGGCTAGAAAAGTTGACGATGCGAAGGAACAATTTCTCCGCGTCGGCAATGTCATGACAGTCGTCATGAATTGTTTCGAGCAGGTGCATCAGAGCAGACATGATGACTCCGGGGGCAGAGTACTTCCATGGTCTTTCAGATGACTGCCTGGCTCGCGGCACCCTGATTGCATCGCGCGCACGCTCCCACCGCGATCTTGGTCGCGTCGGCCTTGAGGCGTGCATTCACGTCGGACTTGAAACGAACAAAGGGCGTAACTGAAGGGTTCCCGCAAACCCCGACAATCGAGTCGCATACGCGGTGCGAGTGCTGCACCGATTGATGTATTTAAATTTTTGCTCGCTTGTTATTTCTGCGAATCACGAAATTTTCTACATCGATGTGATGAAGAATATCAACCGGTATTCAGAGAGTCAATGCGATATTTTCTTGTTTCTAAAGACATTGTCTCGCACATCGAGAGGTTAACAGCGGGTCGTTACACATTAAGAGAATGCTTCTTATTTCCCCGAAAATCTGGCGGCATGAGGGGGGTGTTGGGGGCATTTTTCAGGTGATCGAACCCCTTTGTAAGCCGCGCCCACGCATGGTTTTTCGATGAGTAAAACAATTGCTTAGTACTTCCGGGGAATTTATAAAATTAAAAATAATAAGCAGTTTTCTGAAACAAATTAGTTTTTTATTAGGGTCTGTATTTCATTTATTAAATAGATGCTTATAAGTTTTTAGTGGCATGCCGCTTGAGCGCTTCGAGTGTTGTGGTAAATGCGGTTGTGCGTCCACGATTGGCTTCGCGGACAAAAGCCGAGAATGCTTCGCTGCGTGCGAGCCATGGCGTGATGTCGCCGATCACGGCTAGCTTGACGCCGTAGTTCACGAGCTTTTGCAGCATGGCACCGGCAAGGCCCGTTTCGAGCCGATAGAAGTCGTCGTGCAACACGTCGGTGTGCACGGCGACCCACGTCACATCGTTTTCCCACGCGGCGGCGAGCAGCTCGTTCACATCCGCTTCACGCGCGATGGCATTCGCTGGGGCGTTCCAAACGAGCAGGGGGACGTTGTCGATGGCGATGATTTCATCGCGGGGATTGAGGGCTTGAGGCATTGGGGTGTGGAATCAGCGTTGATTGGCTGCAATGGCGGCGCGAATGAGCGCAGTGAGGGCCTTCGCATCGACTTTGTCGCCTGCGTGGAAATCGATGGCGCGGCGTGTGTTGCCTTCGAGACTGGCGTTGAAGAGTCCGGTCGGATCGGGCAGCGATGCGCCTTTGGCGAACGTTAGTTTGACCGCTTGCTTATAGGATTCGCCGGTGCAGAGGATGCCGCCGAGCGACCACACCGGCACACGCCACTTCCATTCTTCGACGATCTCGGGATTGGCTTTCGTGATGATAGTGCGCAGATGGGCGAGCATTTCGCCGCGCCAGTCATCGAGTTCAGCGATGCGCGCGTCGATGAGCGCGGAGGCGTCTTGCGCGGGATCCTGCGGGGACTTCGACATAGGGCACTCCGAAGGGTGAGCGCGGCGGGCGCTCGGGAGTCCCGATTGTATGTCGGCGGGGGAGGGGAGAAAAAGAGGCCCCCAGCCCCTCCCGGAGGAAGGACTGGGTGCGCGTCAAAGCGCCCGAATCAAAGCGCCTGAATCAGAGCACGTCGGGGTTAGAACGCCGCAGAGTAGATCGCGAAAGCGTCTGCCTCTTTCACTTCGCGCGGGTTATTCACCAGCAGGCGGGTTTGCAGCATCGCATCGCTCGCCATGCGCGCAATGTCGTCTTGTTTGACGCCGACTTCGCGCAGCGTGCGCGGAATCGCGGTCTCGACGATCATCGATTCGATGTGGCGGATCAGGGCATCGGTCTTGGCTTCATCGCTGCCGGTGGCGCCATCGCGCAGGATCACGTCGGCCAGTTCCGCGTAAAGCTTGCTCGCGGCGGGGGCGTTGAAACGCATCACATGCGAGAGCACCAGCGCGTTGGACAACCCGTGCGCCACGTGGAAGATGCCGCCAATCGGGTACGCCAGCGCGTGCACGGCAGCCACCGGCGAGTTGGCGAACGACTGACCTGCGAACATCGCGCCCACGAGCATCGCTTCGCGCGCGTCGCGGTTGCTGCCGTCGTTGCAGGCGGGCAGCAGGTTGCGCGAGAGCAGTTCGAGCGCCTTGACCGCGAGCATGTCCGAGACAGGGTTCTTCAAATGGGCCGACGTATAGGCTTCGATGGCGTGCACCATCGCGTCGATACCCGTGGCCGCGGTCGCTGCGCGCGGCAGGCCGAGCGTGAGTTCGGCATCGAGAATCGCCAGATCGGCGAAAAGTTGCGGCGAAACCACGCCCATCTTCGTCGTTTCGCCGGTCGTCACGATCGAGACGGCAGTCACTTCCGAGCCAGTACCCGCAGTCGTCGGCATTTGCACCAGCGGCAGACGCGAGCCCGTCACCTTCTTCACGCCATACATGTCTCCCAGCGACTGGGTGCCCGGCAACAACACGGCAAGCAGCTTCGCCACGTCCATCGACGAACCGCCGCCCAAACCCAGCACGATTTCCGCATCGCCCGCGCGCGCACGTTCGGCGGCTTCGAGCACGACATGCTCAGGCGGATCGGCAATCACATCGTCGATCACGGAGACCTGCCAGTCGTGCTTTGCCAGATCGGCCAGGGCAGGGCTCAGCAGACCGCTCTTGTGCAAAAAGCCGTCCGTGACCACGCACAGACGCTTGCCCTGCGGATACTGCTCACGTAGCAGCGCGCCAAGACGGCGGGCTGCACCAAATTCCACGACGACGGTGGGGACCGTCTGGAAACGAAAAGGATTCATCATCGTTTTCCTCTTAATGACTGCGCATGGCTCACGCTTCGGGGGCCATGCGCGAAAAATTAGGCGGCCACCATCTGCCCGCGATCGATGCGGTAGACGTTATCCAACACCGCGCCAGCGTGCTGCAAATCGGCGCCCGACAAGATCACCGCAAGACCTGCGCTGCGCATCTGACCGATCACTTCGGCAATGCGCTTCGAGAGGGCCGGGGCCACGCCTTCAAACGGCTCGTCGAGCATCAGCAGGCGCGAGCTCGTCATCATGGCGCGGCCGACGGCCACCAGTTTCTGCTGGCCCCCGGACAATTGCAAGGCACGTCGCGGCGCCCATTCGCGCGCTTCGGGAATGATGCGATAGACCTCGTCCAGACGCGCTTGCACGTCCTTCGCCTTGAGCGCCCACGCGGGCACGCAAAGGTTCTCTTCGACCGTCATGTCGGGAATCAGACGACGATCTTCCGGCGCATAGCCGATACCGAGCGACGTGCGCTGATGCGACGGCGCACGCACCAGATCTACGTTGTCGAACGTGAGCGTGCCCGACGCCGGTTTCACCAGCCCCATGATCGCGCGCAGCGTCGTCGTCTTGCCCGCGCCGTTACGGCCGATCAGCCCGACAATGGCGCCCTTGGGCACCGAGAACTGCACGCCGCGCAGAATGTCCGTCGCGCCGAAGCGCACATTCAGATTCTTGACTTCAAGCATGGGCCACCTCGCCTGCGGCGTTGGCGGTGTTGCCGGACGACGGCACTACCGCCACGGTTTCACCGATGATCAACTCGCGCACTTGCGCGTCGGCCAGTACCACGTCGGGTGTGCCGTCGGCGAGAATGCGCCCGTCGCAGAATGCCAGCACGCGGTCGCTGTAGCGGCGCACGATTTCCATATCGTGTTCCACGAACAACACCGTAATGCCGAGCACGCGCGCTGCATCCAACACGCGGTTCATCACGTCGAACTTCTCTTCGGCGGCCACGCCGGACGTCGGCTCGTCGAGCAACAGCACTTCCGGCTTGCAGACCATCGCGAGCGCAATATCCAGCAGCTTGCGCACGCCTTCCGGCAACGTGCCCGAAATCATGTCGGCAAATTCCAACACGCCCAGACGCGCCAGACTTTCGTTCGCCAGATCGGCGGAAAGCCCCGAAATTGCCAATGCAATCTCGATGTTCTCGCGCGCCGTCTGCGAGCCGAACAACTGCGGAATCTGGAACGAGCGGGCAATGCCCAAGCGTGTGATCTTGCGCGGTGCGAGGCCCGTGATGCGCTTGCCGCGAAATACGATCTCGCCGCGATCCGGCTTGATGTAGCCGGTGAGCATGTTCACGAACGTGGTCTTGCCCGCGCCGTTCGTCCCGATCAGCCCGACCACGCTCTGCGCGTCGATGTTGACGGTGATGTCCTTGGCGGGCGTCACGCTGCCGAAGGTCTTGTACAGGCCCGTGGCCTCAATGATGTGTTTCGATGCCATCTCGCCAGCCCTCATGCCGTCGCGTCGCCCGAGGCGCGCGCCGTCTTCGTTTGCGTGACCGGATGTGCCGCTGCCGTTTTACGACGGCCCAGCCCAAGGCTCGTGAGCCCGCCCGGCAGGAACGCGATGATCGCCAGCATGATCGCGCCCATCACGATCTGCCACGTGTTCGGGGCGTAGCGATACGCCATCGCACGCGCCACTTCGAGCAGCAGTGCGCCGATGAACGGCGAGAACGCGAAGCGTGTGCCCGAGAGCACCGCGATGAAGACGAATTCACCCGAGGTCGTCCAGAACGCCATGTCCGGATCGATGTGGCCGATGTTGAACGCCTGCAACGCGCCGCCCAAGCCTGCCAGTGCACCGGCGATGATGTACGTCAGGTGAATGTTCTGACGCGCCGAGGTGCCCAGATATTCCACGCGGATTTCGTTGTCCTTGATCGCCGGACCGAGACGTCCCGGGGTGGAGCGCATATACATCGCGACGACCATCACGCACACGATCGCAGCGATAAAGCCCACAGCGAACAGATTTGTGCCCGTGAGTTGCCACGGCTGTGCGCTGCTGCCGAGCGTCGGCGCGTTCACGTTGAAGCCGTCGCTACCGCCCAGTTCAACGTTGTTGAGCAGCAGGCCGTAGCAAATCATCGACAAGGCCAGCGTGAGCATGGCGAAGAAGATGTCGCGATAGCGCGCGAGCAGGAAGCCGAGCACGAACGCGAGCAGTGCCGACACGATCATCGACAACGCGAGCAGCGCGAACAATTCCGTGAGGCCGTAAAAGTTCATGCCGAGGCCCACGCAATACGCGCCGACCGCGAAGAACAACGCCTGACCGAACGACGCGAGACCCGTGCGCAACAACAGCGCCAGACCGAGTGCCACGATGCCTTTCGACAGTGCGACCGAGACGAGAAACTGCCACTGCGGCAGCGCCAGACCCGCCGCGCCGATGACGACGAAGCCGATGATCGCGAGCCACGTGCCGGGCGCGCGCAGGTGTGAACAGATTGCGGAACTCATATTTTGCGAGCCTCCAGCGGCGCGAAGATGCCTTTCGGACGCACCGCCAGCACCAGCGCCATAACGATATAGATCGAGAACAATTCGCCTTGCGGCCAGTAATGCACGGCGCTCGCGCGCACCAGCCCGACGAGCAGCGCGCCAAACGCGGCACCGGGCAGCGAGCCCAGTCCGCCAATGACCACCACGGCAAAGGTCAGCACCACGATTTCGACGCCCATGCCGGGGGCGACCGATACGGTCGGTGCCGTGAGCGCGCCGCCGATGGCTGCGAGCACTGCACCGGCCATGAACGTGATGACGAAGTAGCGGCTCACACGAATGCCCAGCGCCTGGCTGACTTCACGGTCGTGAATCACTGCGCGCAGCAAACGGCCGCTGCGGGTGAATTTCAAGAACGCGGTGAGACCGATGCCAGCGATGAGCGCCACGCCTACGATTAGGAAGTTGTAGTTGGGGTACGAGAGATCGCCCAACTCGAAGTTGCCGAGGAAGCTGTACGGTTCGGAGACCGTGTACGGGTCGACGCCCCACACGAGCTTGATCGCGTCTTCCATGATGAGGAAAAGCGCATAGGTGACGAGCAACAGCACCACGGGGTCTTGCCCGTAGAAGCGCTTGAGCACGCCGCGCTCCATGATGAAGCCAATCGCGCCGCCCGCGACCATGGCGGCCAGCACGAGCAACAGGTAGCTCACGTAGAGGTTGCCGCCTTGCGCAACCCACGGGCCGATCAGTGTCACGCCAGCGTACGCGCCCAGCGCGTAGAGGCTGCCGTGCGCCATATTCAAGATTTTCAGCACGCCATAGACGAGGGTCAGTCCCAGAGCAACCAGGAACAGCCACGCGGCGTACATCACCCCGTCCACCAGGACGGCGTAGATCTGCGACATCTCGCATTCTCCTTGGAACGCAAAGCGGGCAGCGCACGATGGGCGCTGCCTGCCTTGCGGGTACGACTCAAGCTTGCTTTGTTACGTTGAAGCGGTGGGAGCGCAATGCCCTTAGTGCTTCAGGCCGCCCTTGATCCAGTCGGCCGACTTCACGCCTTCGGGCGGCGTGACTTCCGCGATCGAGTACTGCTTCACGTCGGTCACGGTGACCTTGCCGTTCACGTTCTTCACAATGCCGAACGCCGTGCCTTGCGCCGCCTGGTGACCCTTGCCCAGCGTCAGGCCGATCTTGCCAGCCGGAGCTTCGAAGGCCAGATGTTCGAACGAGGCGATGACTTGCTCGGGCGTCGGCTGCTTGCCGCCGTTAGCGGCTTGTGCCTTCTCGTAAGCGGCCTTGAGCGCGAGAATGCTCTGGTTCATCTTGTACGAGGGGTAGCTCGGCGTGTCGTTGAACTTGGCGCTGTAGGCCGTGCGCAGCCAACGGTTCAGCGCGTTGTCCGGCGCGAACATGCCGTACATCCCGCGTGCACCGATGATCACGCCGTCGGGCAGACGGGTCTTGCCGTGCGTGGCCGTCTCACCGGCTGTGAGCACCGTGAGCGACTTCTTGAACAGATCGCGCGGACCAGCCTGCACCACGAGACCTTCCAGATCGCCACCCCAGAAGCTGGAGTGCAGCACGTCGGGGTGAGCGGCCAGCAGGCTCGAGATGCCTGCGTTGTATTGGCCTGCGCCCAGTTGCGGCATTTGCGAGCTCACCGCCTTGGCGTTCGGCTTGAGCGACTTCAGCGTGCCTTCGAAGTCGGCCCACGCGTCTTGACCCCATGCGTAGTTCTGGTTGATACCGGCGTACGTTTGCAGGTCGGGCTTGCGCTCGGCGACATAGCGGGCAGCGCCCACGTTGTCCATCGTGGCGGTGGCGACCGGACGGAAGACGTACTTGAAGCTCGCGTCTTCGAACACGCGCGGCGTGCCGCAATCGAAGAACAGCGTGACCTTCTTCATTTCTTCAGCCACCGGGGCGATCGCCAGGCAGTTGCCCGACGACGTGTAGCCGACGACGTAGTCCACGCCCTGATTCAACAGGTTGCGGTACTCGCTCACTTGCTTGCTGGTGCTACCGGCTTCGTCGATGTAGACGAGCTCGATCGGTGCGCCGCCGAAACCCTTGGTGGCGTACGGGGTGGGCACTTTGCCTGCGTTGAGTTCGGCAGCCGTCACTTCGGCGGCGTTCTTGGCGGGCACGCCGAACGGACCGGCGGCGGCGCCCGACATGAAGGTGACGATACCGATCTTGATCGGCTTCGCGGCGGGCGTTTGGGCTTGTGCCGTAGCGGCAACCGAGGCGATGGCGGCACCGGCTGCAATAGCGAGGGCGAGCGGCTTCATGCCGCGCTGGATCACGCGCTTCATACTGGTTTCCTTTGGTGGTGTTGCGACTTGTCTGTCGAGTTATCGGTCTTGTGCCGTTATGCGAGTCTCGTTAGGGTCTGGTCGCCCAGACCCTTCGAGCATCACACTTGCAGGCACAGATACTTCAGTTCGAGGTATTCCTCGATGCCGTAGTGCGAGCCTTCGCGGCCCACCCCGGATTGCTTGATGCCGCCGAACGGCGCGACTTCGTTGGAGATCAGGCCGGTGTTCAAGCCGACCATGCCGTATTCGAGGGCTTCGGCGGTGCGCCATGCGCGCGCGATGTCGCGCGTGTACAGATAAGCGGCCAGACCGAATTCGGTGTCGTTGGCGAGTGCCACGGCGTCGATGTCGCGCGTGAAGCGGAACAGCGGGGCGACCGGGCCGAAGATTTCTTCGCGGGCCACGCGCATTTGCGAGGTCGCGTCGGCGATCACCGTCGGCGTGTAATACGTGCCGCCCAAGGCATGCGCGTCACCGCCCACGAGCACACGGCCACCGCGTGCCTTAGCGTCTTCGACCAGCGTCACGACCTTGTCGACCGCCTTGCCTTCGATCAGCGGGCCGATGACCACACCGTCTTCCAGACCGTTGCCGACTTTCATCTCGGCCACACGCTTGGCGAACTTCTCGGCGAAGGCGTCGTACACGCCGTCCTGAATATAGAAGCGGTTGGCGCACACGCACGTCTGGCCGCCGTTGCGGTACTTCGCAGCAATGGCGCCTTCGACGGCGGCGTCGAGATCGGCGTCGTCGAACACGATGAACGGGGCGTTACCGCCCAGTTCCAGCGACAGACGCTTGATGGTCGGTGCGCACTGCGCCATGAGCAGGCGGCCTACGCCGGTCGAGCCGGTGAACGACAGCTTGCGCACGCTCGGGTGGGCGGTGAGCACGCCGCCTACGGCACGGGCGTCGCCCGTCACCACTTGGAACACACCCGCCGGAATACCGGCGCGATGGGCCAGTTCGGCCAGCGCGAAGGCGGACAGCGGTGTGAGTTCCGACGGCTTCACGACGATGGCGCAACCGGCCGCCAACGCGGGGGCCACCTTGCGGGTGATCATCGCCGCGGGGAAATTCCACGGCGTGATGGCAGCGCACACGCCGACCGGTTGCTTGATCGTGACGAGACGCTTGTCGGCGGCAGGGGTTGCGAGCACGTCGCCGTCCACGCGCTTGGCTTCTTCGGCAAACCACTCGATGAAGCTGGCCGCGTAGGCAATTTCGCCGCGCGATTCCGCCAGCGGCTTGCCCTGTTCGCGAGTCATCAAATAGGCCAGATCGTCGGTGTTGGCGATCATCAGGTCGAACCAGCGGCGCAGCACCGTGGCGCGCTCCTTGCCGGTGCGGGCAGCCCACGGCTTCTGGGCGGCCTCGGCGGCAATGACGGCGCGCGTGGTTTCTTCCGCGCCGAGCTCCGGCACCTGGGCCAGCACTTCGCCCGTGGCCGGGTCGAGCACGTCGAAGGTCTTGCCGCTGTCGGCGGCGATCCACTGACCGTCGACCCAGGCGAGTTGCTTGAAGAGGGTGGTGTCTTTGAGTTGCATTTGGATGGGTCCGTGATCTCGGCTAACGACTTGCCGTTCCATCTATTGAATGGTATTCTATGTATTGAATCAAATTCTACGTATTGAACGGTATCGGTGCAACTAGGTGGTTTTCCTAGGGCGGAATGAGAATGCGTTCCCCGTACCATGCTGGCGGCACGCCGCCGGCGAGCCGTTGTCTAATTGACCCCTCACTTCCCAGAAGCCGATTTCCGATTCATGCCCAAGCGCAAACTCGACGTCCCCGCTAACGCGACTCTCGCCGCCCATGCCACTGCCGAGGCAGAACCGCTCAAGACCACCGCCCCGGCTGTGGTCCGTGCGGTGCATATCCTCGATGTGATTGCGGCGTCGACCGAGCCTGTGGGTCTGGCCGATCTGGCGCGCGAGACGGGCGTGCCCAAAAGCACGCTGCACGGGCTGTGCGACACGCTGGTCAAGTTGCGGCTGGTGAAACGCCACGCCAATGGCGGCATGACGATGGGCTCGTATGTGATGGGGTGGGCCAATGCCTTCCTGTCGCAGACGAACATCACCGAAGAATTCCGCGCCGTGTGGGAGGATTCGCGCGCGTTTGCTCAGGAGACCGTCACGCTCTCCGTGCTCGACGGCGCCGACGTGATCTATCTCGCCTGTCACAACGGCAACCGGCCGCTGGGCGTGACGTTTCGTATCGGCATGCGCTTGCCCGCGCCGTACACGGCTACGGGGAAGGCGATGCTCTCGACGCTGCCCGCGCATGAAGTGGCCGATTTGCTGGCAGGCGCATGGCCTACGCCGCTGACCAAGGCGAGTGTGGCGACGTACCCGGCGCTGTCCGACGAGATGGCGCAGGTGCGCCGCGATGGGTATTCCATCGATAACGGTCAGATGCGTGAAGGGATGATTTGCTTCGGTGCGCCGGTGTTCGATGCGACGGGCGAGCGCGCCGTGGCGGGGCTGGCGGTGAGTTTTCTGACCAACGAAATCGATGCCGTGACGGGCGAGCGCATCGGCAGGCAGATGCGAGAACTGGCCGACCAGTTGTCGATCCGGCTGGGGGCACCGGCCCGGCGTTGAGGAATGGCCCGACGGCGGGCAGGGTTATCGGTGTGATGGTGGGAAATGCAGGGCGCGAAGGCTGTCAGCTTCGCGCCATTTTTCTGTCAGGACAATGTAATGGCCCGGACAGCGTCGTGAGGAGGTTCGATTGTTATCGTTTACGGAACAGTCATGTTCACGAATGCGGGCTATCCCCTAAGGGTTATCGCTGGCATCATCTGGCCTTGACTGATGTCCAGACAGCCAGCGGAAGCGAAGGGAAGCGCGATCCGGGCGGTGCCATGGGGCGGACATCCTGAGTTAGGAAGCACTACGCCATGTCCAATATCGCAATCGTTTACTACTCGCAGGGCGGCGCAACCGCCATGATTGCCCATTCGGTTGCCCAAGGCGTCAACGACGCCGGTGCACACGCACAATTGCTCAGTATCGAGCCGCATCAACTGATCGACGGTCAGTGGCACGACGAAATGATGCTTGCACGTCTGGCCTCGGCCGACGCCATTATCTTCGGTGCCCCGGCCCTTCAAGGCGGTGTTGCCGGGCCGTTGAAGGCCTTTGCCGACGCGACCATGGATATGTGGCGCGCACGCAGTTGGCGCAACAAGGTCGCGGGCGGGTTTTCGTTCAGCTACCGTCCGGGCGACGACAAGCGCAACACGCTCGACTACTTCGCTGCCCTCGCTGCCAAGCACGGCATGGTGTGGGCCGATCCGGAAGACCCGGAAACGCCGGACGACGGCTTGCATGCCCGCCGTCTCAAAGACTTCGTGAGCGTGACCGGTCAAGGCGTGGAAGCCGACGCCGCGTATGCCCTCGATCCGGCCGATGTCATCGCCGGTAAGCAATACGGTCGCAGTGTGGCGGGGCTGGTCGCCCGCCTGGCAGGCGAAGTGTTGGAGTCGCCCGCGGTGCTCGCGCGCCGTGCGCTGGAGGCTGCCGAGCGTCGGCTGTGAGGCGCGCGCCATACTGGCGCAAGGTGATTCGGCGCGTGTTGGCGTCGAGACGGAATGAAAAAAGCGTGAGGCCCGATCGATGGGTGCCCACGCTTTTTTTTGGACTTCGGGACGTGATGCGCGTTACGGCGTGGCGCGGCGTTCGTTCGAACTCGACGTCAGCGAGCGGCGCAAAGTGTCCGCCATCGAGCGCAGTCCAGACGTTGCCCATTCGAGCCTCGACGGCTGGGCCGACCATTCGCGCAGCGGGAACGTGGCATTGAAACCTTCGTCGACGGCGGCCTGCGTCAAAGCGCCGTCGTAGGACACGACTTCCGCGCCTTTGCCACATTCCTTCGCAATACACAGTGCGGAGTTGACGAACGTCGTCGCGGTGTGCGGATTTCGCTGGATGAGGTGGCGGGCATCGTCGATATCGACAAACACCACCGGATTGCCGCTGTCTTGCACGAAACCCACGGTGGGCATCGTTCCAGCGAGGGCGCCTCGAATACTGCTGAATGGCACTTCGCCAGCGTAGGCGATGGCTAGTGCATTGGCGGGTATCTCCGCATCTGCCACGGCCGCCCGGTCGAGTACGACGCGCAGATCGTGCGGCAAGCGTTGCAACACGTCGGCGGGCGGCATGCCGCGCTCGCTCCGATAGTCGATCAGAACGACGTACTTGTCGGCTAACACGCGTTGCAACGTTTCCTTGATGCCGGTGTGGAGCCTGTCCGACGGCATGACACTTTGCGCCGGGAGGGGCGGTGTGGGAGGGGTAATAACGATTTGCGGCGCAGGTGACGGGAGGACCATACGGCTCCTTGCGAGAGTGAGTGGGTATCCTGCGCCCGGTCTCGGCTCCGTCACTTTCAGAATTCGCGCACGCTTAAACGCTCGTGCGCGCAGCCGCCTCAGTCGTTGCGCGCGTCTCCCACCGGCTCCGCATGAATCTGCAAAACCGCATCGCGTTTGGCGAGCAGGTGCTTGCGCAGAATTTCCGACAAGCGCTTGCCGTCCTTCGCTTCGAGCGCGGCAATCATTTGCTCGTGCTCGTCGATGGCGCGATCCCACTTGTCGGTGCGGAAGTTCGAGCGAAAGCGCAGCGCCATCAAGCGGCGATTGATCGAAATGTAAGTCTGGCGCAACGCCCCGTTACGCGCCGCTTCATTGATGCGATCGTGAATCTCTTGATTGCGTGCGTAGTACCCGGGCAAGTCCTGCTGCGCACGGCAAGCGAGCATGGCGTAGTGCAGTGCCTTGATCTCGGCCAGTTCGACGGCGGTCATGCGCTCGGCGGCTAGTTCGCCGGAAAACCCTTCGAGCGCACTCATCAACTCGAACGTCTCCCAGATCTCTTTTTCCGTCATGCGTGCCACGCTCGCGCCGCGATTCGGCGCGATCTCGATCAGCCCTTCGGCAGCGAGCACCTTGAACGCTTCGCGCAACGGCGTGCGTGAAATGCCAAGGGTCTCGCATAGCTCGCGTTCGTTGAGCTTCACGCCCGGCGAGAGCACGCCCTCGATGATCAGCTTGCGCAGGTGGTCGACCACGGTGTCGTGCAAACGCAAACGTTCCACACGTGGGATCTCGGTTCCGGCAATGGTCGGCAAGTCTTCCATCTTTTGCATTCAAAATCATTAAACCTTCATGGCGGCGATTGTACCGTACTGCATCCGGGTCTCGTCCCGCTCGGGTAAACACCTGTATTAAAAGTGTTTCTCGCCCCTTGCGAGAATCTTCGGCTCTGCTAAAGTATTTTGCATGCAAAATTCAAAAGGAGAGAGTCGTTCATGTTGAAGCTCGATTTCCACCCCTCGGGGCGCCATTTCCTCCAGATCCCCGGCCCTAGCCCGGTGCCCGATCGCATTCTGCGCGCCATGAGCTATCCGACCATCGACCACCGCGGCCCGGAGTTCGGCGCGCTCGGTCGTAAGGTGCTCACCGACATCAAGAAGATTTTCAAGACCGAACAGCCGGTGGTGATTTACCCGGCGTCGGGCACGGGCGCATGGGAAGCGGCGCTCTCCAACACGCTCTCGCCGGGCGACACCGTGCTGATGTTCGAGACGGGGCACTTCGCCACGCTGTGGAAGAAGATGGCCGAGAACCTCGGCCTGAAGCCTGAGTTCATCGGCTTGCCGGGCACCGACGGATGGCGTCAGGGCGTGAAGGCCGACATGATCGAAGCGCGTTTGCGCGCCGACACCGCACACGGCATCAAGGCTGTGTGCGTCGTGCATAACGAAACCTCGACCGGTGTGACGTCGGACATCGCCGCCGTGCGCCGCGCCATCGACGCCGCAGGCCACCCGGCGCTGCTGCTCGTCGACACGATCTCGGGTCTGGCCTCCGCCGACTATCGTCACGACGAATGGGGTGTCGACGTCACCGTCTCGGGCTCGCAAAAGGGCCTGATGCTGCCGCCGGGAATCAGCTTCAACGCGATCTCGCCGAAGGCGCTCGAAGCTGGCCGTCACGCCAAGATGCCGCGTGCGTTCTGGGGCTGGCAGGAAATCATCGAAGCGAACAAGAACGGCTACTGGCCGTACACGCCGAACACGAACCTGCTGTACGGCCTGTCGGAAGCGCTCGACATGATTCTCGAAGAAGGGCTGGATAACGTGTTTGCGCGTCACCAGCGTCTGGCCGAAGCCACGCGCCGTGCCGTGCGTGCATGGGGCCTCGAGATTCAGTGCCAAGACCCGGCGGTGTACAGCCCGGTGCTCACGGGGGTGGTGATGCCGCAAGGCGTCGATGCCGACGAAGTGCGCAAGCGCATTTACGAGCGCTTCGACATGTCGCTCGGTCAGGCGCTGGGCAAGATTCGCGGCACGATGTTCCGTATCGGCCATCTCGGCGATTGCAACGACCTCACGCTCATGGCCACGCTGGCCGGTTGCGAAATGGGGCTGCAACTCTCGGGTGTGAAACTGGCCGACTCGGGCGTGGTGGCGGCAATGGCCTATCTGGCCGAAGCCAAGAGCACGCCGTCGCTCAAGGCCGCCGCTTAATCGGTCGCCTGAAATAACGGGGTGTGCCTCGAGCGCACCCCGGCAGTGAATGCTTTGCTTGCAATTGAGCGGACACCGGGGCGTCGCAGAATGCCCCGTGCCGCCGCAACACCTCACGCGTTGCCCGCTGCGAACGGGCGCGCCTCACGGGCTGTTTCAGGAGACATGCAATGAAGCTTTTCAGAGCGACAAGAGTCGTGCTGGTGATGCTATGCGTCATGTATTTCATCACCTACCTAGATCGCGTCAACGTCAGTACGGCCGCTGCCGGCTTCGGTAAGGAATTCAATCTCAATAAGACCGAAATTGGTCTGGTCTTTTCGGCCTTTGCCTATCCGTATCTCGTATTCCAAATCATCGGCGGCTGGGTGAGCGATCGCTTCGGCGCCAAACGTACGCTGCTCGTGTGCGGCGCGTTGTGGGCCGTGGCGACGATTCTCACCGGCATGGCGGGTGGTCTCGTCACGCTGTTGCTCGCCCGCCTGCTGCTCGGTCTGGGCGAAGGTGCCACGTTCCCGGCGGCCACGTCCGCGATGTCGCGCTGGATTCCCAAAGAGAAGCGCGGTTTCGCGCAGGGCATCACGCACGCCGCCTCGCGTATCGGTAACGCGGTGGCCCCGGCGTTGGTCGTCTTCATCATGGCCACGCACGGCTGGCGCGAGTCGTTCTATCTGTGCGGCATCGTGAGTCTGGTGTGGGTGGTGCTGTGGGCGTTCACGTTCACGGAGCGTCCGCAAGATCATCCGCGCATCACGCCCGAAGAAATCGCGGTGCTGCCCGCGCTGAAAGCCAAGAGCGGCTCGGTGCCCTGGGGCCCGCTGTTCAAGCGCATGGCACCGGTGACGATCGTGTACTTCTGTTACGGCTGGACGTTGTGGCTCTTCCTGTCGTGGATTCCGCAATACTTCCTGCATAGCTACGACCTCGATCTGAAAAAGTCGGCGCTGTTTGCATCGAGCGTGTTCTTCGCTGGCGTGATCGGCGATACGCTCGGCGGCATCGTGACGGACAAGCTCTACGAGCGCACGGGCAACCTCAAGAAAGCGCGTAGCTGGATGGTGTCGGTGTGCATGCTGCTCACGCTGATTTCGCTCGTGCCGATGATGTTCACGCACCATCTGTATGTGTCGATGGCATGCCTCGCGTTCGGTTTCTTCTTCGCCGAAATGACGATTGGGCCGATGTGGGCCATTCCGATGGATATCGCGCCGGAATACTCGGGCACGGCCAGCGGCATGATGAACACGGGCTCGGCACTCGCCGCCATCATCTCGCCGGTGCTCTCGGGGTATTTGATCGACCGCACGGGTAACTGGGAACTGCCGTTCCTGGGCAGCATGATTCTCATGGGCGTCGGTGTGATCCTCGCCTTCCGCATGCAGCCCGAGAGCAAGTTCTCGAGCGCCGGTGAAGCCAAGAGCGCGAGCAACGCGCGCCAGCCGGCATAAGTCTTCCCTAAGCCACACTTCCTGCGCGGGCGGCATCGGCCCGCCCGTGCAGCGACACCACCGGCCAGCCCACAGCCAGCAACGCCATGAATCCGCAATCGAAATCGTCCGCTTCCTCCGTTCTCCAGCCCGTGCATCTGATGCCGATGCAACGCGGCGGCGTGGCCCTGACCCCGTTGCAGGATCGCCTGCGCCGCGAGCTGCGCGGCGAGGTGCTGTTCGACCGCGCGAGTCGTGGCCGCTACGCCACCGACGCGTCGATCTATCAAATTTTCCCGATCGGCGTAGTGGTGCCGCGCGATCAGGAGGACCTGATTCGTGCGCTGGATATCGCGCGCGATCAGCATGTGCCCGTGCTCGCGCGTGGCGCGGGGACGAGTCAGTGCGGCCAGACCATCGGCGAAGCGCTCGTCATCGACAACAGCAAGTGGCTCAACCGTGTGGTTGCGTTCGACGCCGAGGCGCGCACGGTGACGGTCGAGCCCGGCATCGTGCTCGATCACCTGAACGCGTGGCTCAAGCCGCACGGTTTGTGGTTTCCGGTGGATGTTTCGACCGCCGCGCAATGCACCATCGGCGGCATGACCGGGAATAACTCGTGCGGTTCACGCTCCATCGAGTACGGCAACATGGTGCACAACGTGCTGGGCATCGACGCGGTGCTGGCCGATGGCGCGCAACTGCATTTCGGCTCGCTCCATACGCCGCCGGCCGACGTGCGCACCACGGCGATGCTGGACCGCGTGCGCGAGATTGCCGTCCGTGAGCAGGAAGAACTGCGCGAGCGTGTGCCGCGTGTGCTGCGCCGCGTGGCAGGGTACAACCTCGATTTGTTCGATTGTCTGAACCCGCGTGCTTATACCGACGACGGCGTGGCGAACCTCTCGCACCTGCTCGTCGGCTCGGAGGGCACGCTTGCCTACAGCCGCCAGATCACGCTCAAGCTCGCGCCGCTGCCGGTGCACAAGACGCTCGGCGTGGTGAACTTCCCCACGTTCTATAAGGCGATGGATCTCACGCAGCACATCGTCAAGCTGGGGCCGGTGGCCGTGGAGTTGGTCGATCGCACGATGATCGATCTGGCCATGGATAACGCGGCGTTTCGGCCGGTGATCGAGAAAGCGCTGGTGGGCGATCCGCAGGCGATTTTGCTCGTGGAATTTGCGGGCGACGATGCCGCCGCGTTGCGCGCGCGGCTCGACGATCTCGCCACGCTGATGGGCGATCTCGGTTTGCCCGACAGCGTCGTGAAGATGCCCGAGGCCGGGCCGCAGAAGGCGCTCTGGGAAGTGCGCAAGGCTGGGCTGAACATCATGATGAGCATGAAGGGCGACGGCAAGCCGGTGTCCTTCATCGAAGACTGCGCCGTGCCGCTCGAGCATCTGGCGGAATACACGCGGCGTCTGACGGAAGTGTTCCATCGTCACGACACCGAGGGCACGTGGTACGCGCATGCGAGCGTCGGCACGCTGCACGTGCGCCCAATCCTCGACATGCGCCGCGACGGCGCGCACAAGATGCGCGAGATTGCCGAGGAAGCGGCGGCGCTGGTGCGCGAGTACAAGGGCGCTTATTCAGGCGAGCATGGCGACGGTCTGTGCCGTGGCGAATGGGTGGCTTGGCAATACGGGCCGCGCATCAACGCGGCGTTCGGTGAGATCAAGCAACTGTTCGATCCGGAAAACCGTTTCAACCCCGACAAGATGGTGCGCCCGCCGAAAATGGACTCACGCGAGTTGTTCCGTTTCGCACCGGGCTACGCGGCCAAGCCGCTCACGCCGGCGCTGGACTGGAGCGCGTGGAACGTGAAACGCGACGCGCTCACCGGCGAGCAGACCGCGCCGGGCACCGGCAGCGATGCGTCGAACGGCCTCGCGTCGGCCGTGGAGATGTGCAACAACAACGGCCATTGCCGCAAGTTCGATGCGGGCACGATGTGCCCGAGTTATCGCGTCACGCGCGACGAGCAGCATGTGACGCGCGGGCGCGCCAACACGTTGCGCCTCGCGGTGTCGGGGCAATTGGGCGAGGACGGGCTGGCTAGCGACGACGTCAAGGAAGCGCTCGACCTGTGCGTGTCGTGCAAGGGCTGCAAGCGCGATTGCCCCACGGGGATCGATATGGCCCGCTTCAAAATCGAAGCGCGGCATGCGCGGGCGAAGCGGCACGGCGTGTCGTTGCGCGACAAGATGGTCGCGTACCTGCCGCGCTACGCCCCGTGGGCTAGCCGCATCGGTGGGCTGCTCGACGCGGCGCAACGTTTGCCGGGCGGTAACGCTGCGAAGCGTTGGCTGGGTCTCGCGCTGGAGCGTTCCGTGCCTGCGTTGAAGCGGTCGTTTCTCGATACGCAGGCGCCGCTCGCGCATGGCGCAGGCATGACAGGTGTGACGCCGGGACAGAGTGGCCGCGAAGTGCTGCTCTTCGTCGATACGTTCAACAACTACATGGAGCCGGAGAACGCACTCGCCGCCAAGCAGGTGCTCGAAGCGGCGGGCTACACGGTGCACGTGAACCGTCGCGAAGGCGAACGCCCGTTGTGTTGCGGGCGGACATTCCTCGCCGCCGGGTTGGTGGACGAAGCGAAAGCCGAAGCGCGGCGCTTGCTTGATGCGGTGCTGCCGTACATCGAGCGCGGTGTGCCGATCGTGGGGCTGGAGCCGTCGTGCCTGTTGTCGCTGCGCGACGAAGTGCTCGGCTACGGCTTTGGCGACACCGCGCGCAAAGTGGCCGACAACGCGTTCCTCTTTGAGGAGTTTCTGGTTCGCGAACAGAAAGCCGGACGTTTTTCAGTGAACTGGCAGGCGCTGCCCGACGGCGTCGGCGAAGCGCTGGTGCATGGCCATTGCCATCAGAAGGCATTCGATGCGTTTTCACCGGTCACGGCAGTGCTTGGTTGGCTGCCGGGGCTGAAGGTATCATCGATCGAATCGTCATGCTGCGGCATGGCGGGCAGTTTCGGTTACGAGGCCGAGCATTACGACACCTCGCGCGCGATGGCCGAATTGTCGCTGTTGCCGGCGGTTCGGCAACGTAACGCCGATGCCATCGTCGTGGCTGACGGCACCAGTTGCCGACATCAGATTCACGACGGTGCGCAAGCGCAGGCGCTACACGTGGCGCGTGTGCTGGCGCAGGCGCTGCCCGCATCGACATCCGCGTAATGTGCCGCGCGCTCCCGTCAAAGCTCCCGTCAAAGGATTCTCATGCCCGATTCGGTTAAAAGTGCTTCTCTGGTTTCCCCGGCGGCTGGCGGTATCGCCGTGCCGCCGGTAGCGAAGGTGGGCGATGCGCTCGCCCAGGTCGCGACGCCTTCGTTGCTGCTCGATTTGGACGCCTTCGACGCCAACGTCGCGCGCATGGCGAGTGCGGCGGCGGCGCGGGGCGTTGCGGTGCGGCCGCACGCTAAGGCGCACAAGTCAACGTCGATTGCGCGTGCGCAGATGGCTGCGGGGGCGGTTGGTGTTTGCTGCCAGAAAGTGACCGAGGCCATTCCGTTCGTCAATGCCGGTATCGGCAATATTCACATCAGCAACGAGTTCGTCGGCGAGGCACGTGTCGCACTGGCCGTGGCGATGGCCGCGCGTGTGACGTTGTCGGTTTGCGTCGACGATGTACGTCAGGTCGCGCCGTTGGGCATCGCGGCCAAGCGTGCCGGGGTGCGTATCTCGGTGCTGCCGGAGGTCGACGTGGGGCAGGGCCGTTGTGGCGTGGCTTCGACCGATGGTGTGGCGAAGTTGGTCGATGCCATCGATCATTACGAAGGGCTGCACTTCGGCGGCTTGCAGGCGTATCACGGCAGTGCGCAGCATATTGCCAACTGGGACGAGCGGCGCGACACAGCGCGACAGGCGGCGGACAAAGCGGCGGCGTACGTCGGGTTTCTCGAAGCGCGCGGCATTACGTGCCCGGTCGTGACAGGGGGCGGCACCGGCACGGCGGAGTTCGATATCGAGAGCGGGGTGTACACCGAGATTCAGCCGGGGTCGTACGTGTTTCTCGACGGGCACTACGGCTCGCTCGAATGGCGCGACGACTGGCGCTTCAAGCATGGGTTGTTTCTCGCGTCGACGGTGATGAGTACGGCGCGTCCGGGCGTCATCGTGTGCGACGCGGGGCTCAAGAGTGTGGCCACCGATTCGGGCTTGCCGCGCTTTTGGTCGTCGCAGCAGGCAGGCAAGCCGCACTACCGTACGGCGTCCGACGAACATGGCGTGCTCGATCTGGCATCGCCCGGGGAAGACAGCGCGCCGTGGCTGGGCGAGACGATCTTGTTGGTACCGGGGCACTGCGACCCGACGGTCAATTTGTACGATCGGTACGTCGCGGTACGGCATGGCCGGGTCGAGGCGCTCTGGCCGATCGAGGCGCGCGGACTGAGCCAGTGAGGGCAGGGGCGGCAACAGAGGCGGCCTGAGAAAGTGTCGAGAATTCTCCAAAAATTTTGGAGAGGGGGCTTCACAACTTCAAAAAGCTGCGCTATAGTCTCACTTCTTCGCCGCACGGGGGTATAGCTCAGCTGGGAGAGCGCTTGCATGGCATGCAAGAGGTCAGCGGTTCGATCCCGCTTACCTCCACCAAAACGGAAGACTTTAAGTCCCCTTCGTCTAGAGGCCTAGGACATCACCCTTTCACGGTGAGTACAGGGGTTCGAATCCCCTAGGGGACGCCAGATTCATCGGCGTGACATTCGGTTAGTTCCGAATGCACGATAGATAATCGGACGTCGGCAAACGCGCTTGGCTTCACCGCCAAGCGCGTTTTGTTTTTGTGCGACGGATTTTCATCGTCGCCGCACACCCCCGCATCGTTCAGCGCACCGGCGTACTCGCCAATTTCCCCACGACAGTTTTCCACGGCCGCACACGCCAAGACTTCACGAGTCCATTGCGCACATACGGATCGGCATTGGCGAACGCTTCTGCCGAAGCTGCGCTTTCTCCTTCGAACAACAACGCTGCCGTGTCGACGGGGTCTTCCAACGCACCCGCGAGCAACAAGTCGCCCCGGTCTGCCGCCTGCCACGCGAGCGCCAGATGCGCGTCGCGAAATTCGGCGCGCCGGTCGAGATAGTCGTCGACAAGGTCGTAAATCAACAGGTAATGCATGAGAGAGTCTCCGTTCTCCGTTATTCAGCGATAGAACGCTGAAGGGGGCACACCGAAGTGCCGTTTGAACATCGCCGCAAAGGCGCTTTGACTAGCATAGCCATGATCGAGCGCCACGTTCACGATCTTCTCGCCATGCGCGAGGGCTTCGAGCGCCTGTAGCAAACGTGCCTGCTGGCGCCAGCGCCCGAAGGTAATGCCGGTCTCCGAGGCGAAGCGCCGTTGAAACGTCTTGCCCGACATGCCCACTTCGCTTGCCCAGTCTTCGAGGGTGGCGGCCTCGCTCGGCGTCTGCACGAGGCGGTCGCATACGCGGGCGAGCCGGGCATCGCGCGGCCACGGCAGGTACAGCGGCAACACCGGTAAGGCGATCAATTCGTCGAGTAACAGGTGCATGAGCCGGGCGTTACGTGAGCCGGGCGCGTAATCGAGCGGAATGTCGATGGCCGCCAGAATCAGTTCGCGCACGAGCGGCGAGATTTCCACCACGCAACTGGCTTCGGGCAGCTTCGCCGCATCGGGTTCGACAAACACCGTGCGCATTTTCACGTTGCCGCTCATCTGCACAGTGTGTTCGAGACCTGCGGCCAGCCATACCCCGCGTGTGGGCGGCACGACCCAACGCCCCGACGGCGCCGCAATAATCATCACCCCTTCGATCGCATAGAGCAGTTGCGCGCGCCGGTGCCGGTGCGACGCAATGAACGTGTTATGCGCGTAATCGACCGCCATCGCCGCCATGGGCATGGGGGTGCGTTCGAAGCGCAAGTGGTCGGTCGAGATCAGATCCATCGGCGGTGTCGGCACGTTGGCGATGTCTTTTTTGAGATAGGTGCGGTCATTTTAGCGTGAGACACCCAAAACGATATCGCCGACGATAGCCCTTCCTTTTTCTCACTTTCGCGGGAATCGTCATGGGGTACATCCTGTATCCGTTGGGCGCCATGCTGTTATGGGCCGGCAACGTCATCGTCTCCAAACTCTCTGCCAGTGCCATCGCGCCCTCGGCCATCACGTTCTACCGGCTAGTGCTAGCCGTGGTGGTCATGACCCCATTCGTCATCCGGCCGCTCATGCGCAATTGGTCGCACGTGCGACCGCAGCTTGCGAAGCTCGCCTTCCTCGGTTTTCTGAGCATGTCGTTTTATCAAAGCCTGTCGTATCTCGCGGCGCACAGCACCACGGCGACGAATATGGCGATTGTGACGGCGCTCGCGCCGCTGCTCACGCTGCTTTGGAGTGTGGCGCTGCTGCGTGAGCCGCCGACACTCGGCATGCTCGTGGGCGGCTTGTTGTCGCTCGCGGGGTTGGTGTATCTGATCGGGCGCGGACACCCGAGCACGCTGCTCGATGGCGGCATCCATCTGGGCGACGTGCTGATGCTGATTGCGTCGGCATCCTACGGGCTCTATAGCGTGCTGCTGCGCCGCTGGCATGTGGCGGTGCCGCCAGCGCAGTCGACCTATGTGCAAGCTTGGGCGGCGCTGTTCACGATGATTCCGATGGTGGCGCTGGTGCCTGCCGGGCAGGCGCAACTCAACGTGGCGACGGTGCCGCTCGTGTTGTATGCGGGGCTGGGCGCGTCGATCGTGCTGCCGATTCTGTGGATTCAGGGCATTCGCCATCTCGGCCCGAACCGTTGCAGCATGTTCATCAACGTGCTGCCGGTGATGACGGCGGCGCTGGCGGTGCTGCTGCTCGGCGAGCAACTGCATGTCTTCCATATCGTGGGCGGGGGCGTGGCGCTGATCGGCGTGGCCATCGCACAACGCTGGAAACGCCCGTTGCCCGGGTTTGGCGCGGACGAAGCACCCGATTCGGATGAGGTGCCAGCATGAAAAGTACCGCGTGGCAGCAGGCACCGGGGAGCGCCTCGCCCGTGGCGCGGGCGTCGGCAGCACAGGCTTCGCCATCTGTCGACGCGGGCAACGCCGCCAACGCCGTTGGCGGCGACGGACTCGCGCCGTTGTGTGCCCGGCTCGATCGCCTCACGGCATTGGTCGAGCAGTGGCTCACGGGCGGCGCGTCGCCTGCCGTCGACTGGCAGGCGTCAGTGGCCTTCCATTGGCGCGGTTCGCGCGGCGGACAGGGCGGGGCAGCCCTGGTGCCCGTGATCGATCCGCAACTCATTTCGTTCGACGATTTGCGTAACGTCTCGCGCCAGCGCGAAGTCATCGAGCGCAACACGGCGCAGTTCGTGGCTGGCCATCCTGCGAACAATGTCTTGCTCACCGGCGCACGCGGTACGGGCAAATCGTCGCTGGTCAAAGCGTGTCTGCATCAGTTCGCACCGCAGGGCCTGAGGCTGGTGGAAGTCGACAAGGCCGATCTTGATGACCTGCCGCATATCGTGGGCTTGCTACGCGCGCGGCCCGAACGCTTCGTGCTGTTCTGCGACGATTTGTCGTTCGAGCCGGGCGAGTCGAGCTACAAGGGATTGAAGACGGCACTTGATGGCTCGGTCTCGGGCGGCGCGGCGAATGTGCTGGTGTACGCGACGTCGAACCGGCGGCATCTGGTGCCGGAGACGGCCAGCGACAATCTCGATACGCACGCAGGGGCGAACGGCGAGCTACACCCGGGCGACGCGGTGGAGGAGAAGATCTCGCTCTCGGAGCGTTTCGGCCTGTGGCTGACGTTCTACGGCTTCTCGCAAGACGAATATCTCGCGGCGGTCGCGCTATGGCTGGGGCATCAAGGCTTCGACGCCGAGCAAATCGCCGAAGCACGAGAAGCCGCCTTGCAGTGGGCGCTCACCCGGGGCGCTCGCTCCGGGCGTATCGCGGCGCAATTCGCGCGTGACTATGCGGGGCGGCGCTTTGCCGCGTCGTCCGATGCAGGGGCGGGCGCAACGGGACGTACCGCCACCCCGTAAGTGCTCACTATGCGACGGTCTTGCTCGGCGGCGGAGAATGCCTCCCAGAGCAGGCCGTTGCAATCGGTGCTGCTGCTGTATTCCGGGGCGGCGTCGTCTTCGAAGCCGACGTGGCGCAACTCCCCTGCCCGTGACGGAGACTGATTGATCGAGAAGTTCAGCAGATCGGTGCGCCACATGGCGTAAGCACCGGGCACCACGGCCGAGGGCGCTTGCCCGAGCCGGACCGAATAATCGTCGATGGATTGGTCGAGGTCGCGCACAGCAAGCGCGATGTGAAAGCGTTTCATGGGATCTCCGTTGTTGGTGACGATCGGACGCGGCGAGGTGAGCGAGTGGTTGCTTCTCATGCAGCGCGTCGACTTCACAGATCGTAGGAGACGTTGAAACGACTAACCAGATGGCGCGTTATCCCGGTACCCGAAGTGATGGGGTATTCGTGGGTGTTGCGCGTTAGCGGGTGCTTACTGGGGACGCTGAAAGTCGTTCGCGACCCACGCTTGGGCGCTGTTGCGCGAGAGCTTGAAGTTCGGCGGCACTTTCACCGAAGCGAGTGTTTCGCCGAAGCGGTCGATGGCGCTGAGCGTCGCGTACGGATCGTACTCGTCCGGCACGATGTCGAGCGTGACGTCGATGTCGCCATCGGGCCCGTCGACGCTCACGCGCTTGTGCAACTGCGCATGCAGTTGCTGCTCATGACGGCGCAGCACTTCGGCAGCCGTTTTCACCAGCGTGTTGAACGCGCCCACGTCGAGCGGTTTCGGATTCTTCTTGTCGCGGCCCATCGTCCACGGCCCGACGAGGGCGGGTTCAGACTCGCCGTCCTTGTACATCGCCACCGCCCAGCCGTCGTCCTCTTCGTTCTTGATGACCTTGGCCGTCCAGCCGTCGTCGCACCACAGACGTGCCTCGTGGATGACGCAGTCGTGTTCGACGTGGTCAGCGGTGGCAGGGGTGTCGGCGGCGTTCGAAGGGGTTTGGGAGGGTGTTGCAGTCACGGTCGGGGGCGGCAGGCGGAGGCGAAGTGTGCGATTTTACCGCGTCCGCGCGTTTGGGCGGACGCAGCCGTAGCCAGCGGAGCCGTGTCGAGCCGCGAGCGCCGCACGATGCGGCCCTCTCGCGGTCTTGCTGGCCGATCAGCCCGGTAGTTCAGCCCGCCCCCTCAGCCCTTCACCAACCCGCCGTCGACGATCAGGTTCTGACCGGTCACGGCACGCGCCCACGGCGAGAGGAAGTACAGCACGGCGTCGGCAAACTCGTCGGGCGTGGTCACACGCCGCAGCGGTGTGAGGCTGGCGATGAGATCGAACACCGCCTCGGGCGTCGCGGCGCTTGCATCGGTCACGCGCAACAGGCCGCCGGAGACCATGTTGACGGTGATGCCGTCGGGGCCGAGGTCGTTAGCTGCCGTGCGCGTGAGCGAGAGCAGTGCGGCCTTGGCCGTCGTGTAATCGTGATACGGCACGACAGGGTTCTGGAACAGATTCGTCCCCACGTTCACGATGCGGCCGAAACCGGCTTCGCGCATGCCCGGCAGCGCGGCCTGCATGGTGTTGAGTGCGCCTTTGACGGCACCTTCGAACTGCTGCGTGAAGCGCGACCACGAGATATCGGCCAGTTGCGGGCGTGCGTCGCCGTCGAAGCGGAAATCGGCCAGCGCGTTATTCACCACGGAGACGATCGGTGCCCCGGCGCGCTCGCGGGCTTCGGCAAACAGGCGGGTGACGGCTTTCTCATCGGTGACGTCGGCTTGCAGCGCGATGGCGCGCGGCCCGATCGATTCGGCCAAGGCGCGTGCCGCGACATCGCTGCGCAGATAGTTGATGACGACGCCTGCGCCTTCGCGTGCCACGGCACGTGTGATGGCGGCCCCCAAGCCACGGGCACCGCCCGTGACGAGCACCCACTGCGATTCCAGCTTCATTCCGATGTTCCTTGTCGTGTGCTTGTCATCTTCTGTTGCGCGTCGCGCGCGCAGGCCGCCATTATCGCGTGTTCCGCGCGGCGTTCTGTCACCGGCCTGCCTTATTCGTTCGCCGCGGCCAAGGCGCTCAGCAAGACGACGGGGAGCAGCACGCACCAAAAACCTGCCCAATGGTAGGCAAAGCCGCCAAAGATCGCGCCCACGGCAAACGCTGCCAACGCCGGGATCATCTTTTTCAGACGCGTGCGCGCGGCCTTGTCGTCGCCGGAATTGCCGCTGGCGAGTTCCACCATGTCGATCACGATTTGCGTGGTATTTCCCGTCATGATCGTGGTGGGGGCGAGGTCGGCCAGTACCAGCCGCCCGACGGCGTTCTGAATGGCCAAGGCCGCCACGCCGAACATTCCCGACAGAATGGCGAGCGGGGCGTCCGCCGAGAGAATCGGTTGCGCGATCAGCCCGACGATCATGAAGCCCAGCAGCAACAGCGTTTGAACACACACCAGCAGTCGAAGCGGCCTGCGGCCCGCGCGCGAGAAACCCTGCACTGCCAGCTTGACCATCGCCACTACGGCGACAAACACCGGTAACGCGAGCAATTTGGCCAACACGCCAATGTGGGTACTCGCCACAAGCTGTACGCCGATCATCACGAAGTTGCCCGTGACGTGCGCGGTGAACAAACCGAACAGCGCAATGAAACCCACCACATTGATGTAACCCGCTACGAACGCGAGCGTCATGCCGATGTTGGTCGGTTTGGCGAAGTGACTGACACAGAAGCGGGCAAACGACGCGGCTTGCGTCGGCGTGGGGATATGACGGGGCGTTCCCATGACGGCTCCTCTTCGCAAGGGGTAGCAAGGCAAAAGCAAGCGGGCGGTGCGCAGGCGGGCATGGCAAATGCTGATGAAGCATATCACCGCAAGTTGGATGCCTCCGTCAGGTCGACCCGCTATACTTCACTTCGCTGCGCGACCGGGAGAAAGGCCGCGCATTGTTCGAACTATTGAATGGAGATTCCCGATGAAGACCAGCGCACGCAACCAGTTCACCGGCAAGGTCGTGGCATTGCAACGTGGTGCCGTCAATGACGAAGTAACGCTGCGCACCGATGCCGGTCAGGAAATCGTGGCGGTGATTACCCACGAGAGCACCGTGAACCTCGGTCTGAAGGAAGGCAGTGACGCCGTGGCGCTGATCAAGGCGTCGTCGGTCATCGTGATGGTCGATGCCGATGCGAGCAAGGTGTCCACGCGTAACGTCATCACCGGCAAGGTCTCGCGCGTGGAAACGGGCGCGGTGAACAGCGAAGTCGAAATCACGGCCGCTAGCGGTGCCGTGATCGCCGCCATCGTCACGAACGAAAGCGCCAAGCGCCTCGGCCTGCAAGCCGGTCGCGAAGCCGCGGCACTCGTGAAGGCGTCGAGCGTGATTCTGGCGGTTGCCTAAGCGAAGCAACGCCTGACGCAACACATGATGCAACGATGATGACATCGTTGATTCCGTTGCTTGTCTCGCATGCGCGCCCCGAAGGCGCGATCTTCGCCGGGTTGCTCGCGCCGAACGCGACGCCCGAGCGAGCGGCGCGGCTGGGCCTGTCGGGGGCGGCGCTCGGCGAGCTGCTGCGCCGTCATTTCGCACCGGTGCCCGCCGATATGGCGACGATTCTCGCCACGGCGTGCCTGCGCCCCGATCACTTGTGGCGCGATTTGGGCCTGTCAGGGCGCGACGACGTGACCGCACTGCTCACGCATTTCTTTCCCACCCTCGCTGCCGAAAATACGCTGAATCTGCGCTGGAAACGATTCCTCGCCGAAGCGTGCGCGCAGGCCTACGGCCGTGCCGCCGCGCCCGCACCCGGTTGTCCCGGATGCGAAGCGTTTGGCGAGTGCTACGCGCATTTGCGCGCGCGCTGACGATCGATCGGGCGGACGTGTTATCAGGCGATGCCGTAGACGGCATCAAGCGATGCACGGAACTCACGAGCGGTCAGGTTCAGTTTGAATTCCGCCAACTGCTGAGCGCCATCGGGGACTGGGGCGCCCGCGGCATCGGCATCGCGAAACGCCATCAGGCGCGACAGATTCTCCGCAGTCTGACCCAGCACGGACGGCAGCTCGCTGTAGACGGCACCATGGGCGGCCAATTGTTCGACGTGCGCTGGGATGTCCCTATTCCAATCGAGGCCGATCGCGTCGAAAAGACTGCGCAGCACGGGCTTTTCGACCAGGGTGGGGGCCGCATTGGGCGCGTAGAGAATGGGCAGTCCGTCGTAGGTAATCGCGACTAGCAGGCGCGCGGCCGCTTCGGTACTGATGCGAGGCATCGACGGCGCACCGATCGTCCAGTCGTGACGACACTCGATGATATGGCCACCGATTCGCAACTCTGGCACGGCGTTGCCGGTACAAAACATCTGAATGGCGGCCGCGTAGTCGGGCTTAAGGCATTCGGCAAGTTGCCCCAGCGCCGTGAATTGCTTCGTGCCATAGTCCGCGTCGATGACGTCGCGCAGCGCGGCTTTGGCGGCTTCCTGCTTATCTCCAAGAAATGAATGGGCGATGTGGTTCCACAGTGGGAAGGGTGTGTGCTCGCGGCCGATGGTCGTGTTCTCGGGGAGCGCGTCTGTGGCGAGCGAAAAATAGGCGGTATTCGCGGAAATGGGTTGCATGGCGTCCTCGCTACGGTGTCAAACGGGATTGCACAGACGGCTTGTCAGAATCGACAGATTCTCGGCGTTGCGCCCGGCGCGGGCGGCCACATCGTCGTCGCCCGTCGCATCGAAGACTCTGCGCGTGACCATCTCGTTGAGATCGAAGGCAAAGTTGCCGTCCGCGTCGTTGTTGCCGAGACCGAGTAGGGTCATCGCGAGGTAAAGCTCATACTGACCCGCCAGGAACCGAGTCTGTGCAAGGAGCACGGTGTCGGCATTTCTATCGTTCAACTCGCCCACGCCGAATTGATGGAACTGTGCGAGCACGTTGTCGCCATTAAAGCGCAGTGTGCCGAGCAGGCGTGCGGTGTCGTCCAGTTCCATTTCCGACCAACCGAACTGTATGAATCTGCTCCAGTCGGGCGTGGTGGGAAAGATGTGCTCGCCCACTTGAAACGTGCACGGTTCGTTCACGGACAGGTTCCAATTCAGCAGATCGCTGTGCGTGGGTTCCACTAGCTGGTTGAGGCGCCAAAACGCCTCAAATTGCTCGACCGCGTTGGCGGCATGCGCCAACTGAAAGAGGGCGAGCTTCGCTTCTTCTTTGTGCGTGCCGAGGAAGTAATCTTTGATGCGTCCCCAAAGGCTCGTTACGTCTTTCTCGCTCTTTGCCGTGACGCATGCGTCAACGTGAGCCGCATCCAACGTGCGGGAACCGTATTTGCCGGTGAACGTGGCAATGCTCGTGTCGATATTCGCCATGGTCGAGTCCTCGATGAAGTTGTTGCGGTACCGGCACCGTTGTATGGGGGGCCGGTCGCTACCGTATTCGGACACGAGTGTGACGCACGGCTACCTCAAGGAGATTCCACAAAACGACCGATCCGGACCCTCGGCGGCGAGAATTTCCACGCGCTGATAGCATGTACGTTTTCGCGGTGCAGCAACGTGCACGCTGCACCGGCGTTCATCCCCGGAGGAGCTTCGCAATGTCGATTTCCCTGTATCGCGCCACTATTCCCGTTTATCTGCGCGGCCTGACCGTCATGGCCGACTACATCAAGAAAGCCCGTGCGCACTGTGAGGAAAAAGCGCTCGACCCGGACACGATTCTCAAGGCCAAACTGGCCCCCGACATGCTCGATTTCACCGCGCAAGTGCAGCGCGTGAGCGACACGGCGAAGTTTGCCGTCGCGCGCCTGACTGGCGCGGAATCGCCGAAATTCGAAGACAACGAAACGACGTTCGATCAACTGCGCGATCGCATCGCGAATACCGAAGCGTTTATCGCTGGCATTCTCGAAGACCGTTTCGAAGGGGCCGAGTCGCGCGAGATTACGCTGAAGTTCAAGGCGTATCAGACGACGATGGACGGCGTGGATTACCTGCTGAAATTCGGTTTGCCGAACTTCTACTTCCACGTGACGACGACGCACGACATTCTGCGTGCGCAAGGCGTGGCAGTGGGGAAGGTCGATTACCTCGGCCCGTACGAGATGGAGAAGATCTGAGCGCTGAACTCAGCGCATTGATCTCAGTGCGTCGAAATCGGCAAGTACATACGAATCTCGTCCTGATACGTGTTGCCCACGCGCATGGCGTCGGGCTCACGGCCGATTTCGACAAAACCGAACGACTGATAGAGCGCAATCGCCGGACGGTTGGTCGCGCTCACTTGCAGCGTGAGATGGCGCAGGCCCGGTTGAGAACGGGCCAGCGCCACCGCAGATTCGATCAGCGCCCGGCCGATACCGCGCCCGACGCTGTCCGCCTGCACATACATCCCCCACAGAAAACCCACGTGAGCGAACTTGCTCATCTTCTGGCGGCCTAGCCCCAGCACGCCGACCAGACGCTCGCCCGTCGCGTTGCGATCGAAGGCGCCGAAGACACCCACATCCGGGCGCACTTCCAGCCACTCGCGCACGCGCTCGATAGGCCAGTCTTTCTCGACTTCATAACTGGAACCGAACGCCTCGGGGTGCGACTGCAAGCCCGCCAGACGCAGCGCCTGAAAGGCGAGCGCGTCGGCAGGCACCAGACGCCGTACGACGACATCGGCGGCTGCGGCGGTGGTCGTCGTTTTCGCCATCGTCGGGCGGGCAGGAGGACTCATGGCAGGCGTGGCTCCATCATGGCGAGCACGGTGCGTGCTGCTTCTTCGGACGACGCGGGGTTTTGACCGGTCACGAGACGCCCGTCGCCGACCACATGCGATTGCCAGTTTTCGGCTTTTTCATACAAACCGCCCAACTTCGCCAGTTCCGTCTCGACGAGGAACGGCACGATGTCGGTCAAGCCGACGGCCGCCTCTTCGTCGTTGGAGAACCCCGTCACATGACGCCCGCGTACGAGCGGCTCGCCGTTGGCGTCGCGCACCTGCCGCAACACACCCGGCGCGTGACACACGAAGCCGATGGGCTTGCCTGCACGCTCGAAGGCTTCGATCAGTTGGATGGAGTTCGGGTCTTGCGCCAGATCCCACAACGGCCCGTGGCCGCCGGGGTAGAAGACCGCGTCGTAGTCGTCTTGCTTGACGTCGGCTAAGCGCAGCGTCGTGGCGAGCGCCCTCTGCGCATCGGGGTCTTCGCGGAACCGGCGCGTCGCGTCGGTCTGGGCATCGGGTTCGTCGCTTTTCGGATCGAGCGGGGGCTGGCCGCCCGCTGGCGACGCCAGCGTGACCGCTAGCCCTTCGTCGATGAACACGTAATACGGTGCGGCGAATTCTTCGAGCCAGAAACCGGTCTTCTTGCCCGTGTCGCCCAAGCGGTCGTGCGAGGTCAGAACCATCAGGATGTTCATGAAACGTCTCCCTGTCGAGTCAGCCGTGCGAATCATTTTACCTGCCATAGCGTCGACTCGCAGGCGACAGGTGGCTTGCTTTCTGGTTAAATCCAAATCGATAGCCGAACCTAAGCCCACTGGAGCGAGACATGCAATTGATTGGAATGTTGGATTCCCCGTACGTGCGCCGCACGGCGATTTGTCTGAAGCTGCTGGGGCTGCCGTTCGAACATCGTTCGCTGTCGGTGTTCAGCACCTTCGATGCGTTTGCGGCGATCAACCCGGTGGTGAAGGCTCCGACGCTGATCGCCGACGACGGCACGGTGCTCATGGATTCGACGCTGATTCTGCAATACCTCGAATCGCTGGTCGACGCCGAGCAGCGACTGATTCCGGTCGACCCCGCCGAGCGCTTGCGCGCGCTGCGCTTGACCGGCCTCGCGTTGGCGGCGTGCGAGAAGTCGGTGCAGTTGGTGTACGAGCGCGAACTGCGTCCGCTGGAGAAGCGGCACGAGCCGTGGACGCATCGTGTGCGCACGCAGGTGCGCGCGGCGTTTCATGGCTTGGAAGTCGAACTGGCGCAGGTGCCGGTGCTGGCGACGCCCGATGCGATTGGCGAACACGGCGTGACGATTGCCGTGGCGTGGCGCTTTCACCAGTTGCTGCTGCCGGAGGTGGATTTCAGCGCGGAGTTTCCGGAAGTTGCCCGGTTCTCCGCGCAGGCGGAGGGGATGCCCGCGTTTCGCGAGACCCCGCCGATCTGAGATAACTGGAACGCGTCAGTTCTTGAGACGGTAGCCCGTCTTGAACATCCACGCGATCACGGCGAGGAACACCGCGAGGAACAGCAGCGTCATGCCGAGGCTCACGCCGATGCTGACGTCTGCCAGCCCGTAGAAGCTCCAGCGGAACCCGCTGATCAGATACACCACCGGGTTGAACAACGTCACCGTGCGCCAGAACGGCGGCAGGATGTGCGTCGAGTAGAAACTGCCGCCGAGGAACGTGAGCGGCGTGATGATGAGCAGCGGTACGAGTTGCAGCTTCTCGAAGCCGTCGGCCCATATGCCGAGGATAAAACCCAGCAAGCTGAAAGTGACCGCCGTCAGCACGAGAAAGAGAATCATCCAGAACGGATGCTCGATGCGCAACGGCACGAAGAGCGCCGCGGTGCCTAGCATGATGACGCCGAGAATGACCGACTTGGTCGCGGCGGCCCCCACGTACGCCACCACGATTTCCATGTACGACACCGGCGCCGAGAGCAACTCGTAGATGGTGCCTGTGAACCTTGGAAAGTAGATCCCGAACGAGGCGTTCGACACGCTCTGCGTGAGCAGCGAAAGCATGATGAGCCCCGGCACGATGAACGCGCCGTACGGCACGCCTTCGATCTCCGGGATGCGCGAGCCGATGGCCGCGCCGAACACCACAAAGTAAAGCGACGTGGAAATGACGGGTGAGATGATGCTTTGCATCAGCGTGCGTCGCGTGCGCGCCATCTCGAAGTTGTAAATCGCCTTCACGGCGTAGAAATTCATGGCGCGGCTCATCCTTCTTTCTTATGCACGAGCGAGACGAAGATGTCTTCGAGCGAGCTTTGCGTCGTATTCAGATCCTTCACGGCAATGCCGGCGCGCTCGAGGTCGCGCAGCAACGCGGCGATCGTGTTCTGTTCGATGTTGGCGTCGTAGGAGAACACCAACTCGTTGCCGTTCTGACCGAGCGTTAGGCCATAGCCGCCCAACGCGTCGGGCACCGCCGCGAGCGGCTCGGCCAGTTGCAGCGAAAGGTGTTTGCTGCCGAGGCGGCGCATCAGTTCCGTTTTCTCTTGCACCAGCGTGATTTCGCCGCCGGTGATGATGCCCACGCGATCAGCCATTTCTTCGGCTTCTTCGATGTAGTGCGTGGTGAGAATCACGGTCACGCCGGTCTCGCGCAGCGACTGCACCAGTCGCCACATGTCACGGCGTAGCTCGACGTCGACACCGGCGGTCGGCTCGTCGAGAAACAGCACGCGAGGCTCGTGAGACAACGCTTTGGCGATCAGCACGCGCCGCTTCATGCCGCCCGAGAGCTGCATGAGACGGTTGTCTTTTTTCTCCCAGAGCGAGAGCGAGCGCAGCACCTTTTCGATGTGCGCGGGGTTCGCGGGC
Source organism: Pandoraea pneumonica (assembly GCF_902459645.1). Taxonomy (GTDB): domain Bacteria; phylum Pseudomonadota; class Gammaproteobacteria; order Burkholderiales; family Burkholderiaceae; genus Pandoraea; species Pandoraea pneumonica. Next base: position 549,421 of record NZ_CABPSK010000004.1, on the reverse strand, counting down.
TTGCCGAACAGGCCGCGCGAAAAAGAGACCGTGGCCCACACCGATTCGAACGCGTCGGTGGTCAGCTCCTGCGGCACGAGACCGATGGCTTCGCGCGCGGCACGGTAGTCGGTGACGATGTCGTGACCGTCGACCGTGACCGTGCCCGAGGTGGGCCGCACGATGCCGCAAATGGTGCTGATGAGGGTTGTCTTGCCGGCGCCGTTCGGGCCGAGCAGTGCGAAGATTTCGCCGCGATGGATATCCAGGTTGATGTTCTTGAGCGCCTGGAAGCCCGTTGCGTACGTCTTCGACAGATTTTGGATTGAGATCACTGGAGGCATGGCGGCGACGATAGCACAGGCTCGTGGAATCTGTTGGCGAGCCACTGCGCTCGCGAACAAAGAAAACGGGCACCGCGTTGTCGCCAACCCGATGCCCGTGGCCCTGCGCCCCACAGCGGGCGAGGGGCGTGCTTTCGTGAGCTTATGCCTTCGGCATTTCGCGCGGCACGATCACCATCCAGTTCATACCGAAGCGGTCTTTCACCATGCCGAAGGTAATGGCGAAGAAGGTCGGTCCGAGCGGCATGGCGATTTGGCCGCCGTCGGCCAGCGCGTTGAAGGCCTTTTCGGCATCTTCGCTCTTGGCGAAGTCGACCGACAGCGAGAAGCCGTCGAACTTCGTCTTACCGCTCACATTGCCGTCGGACATCATGACCATCGTCTCGCCGATGGTCATCTCGCCGTGCATGATCTTGTTCTCGCTGCCGGGCGGGAGCATGCCTTCCGGGCACGATTCCGGGCTGTCGCCATAACGCATCACCATGCCGGGCTTCGCGCCCAGCGTCTTCTTGTAAAACTCAAGTGCTTCTTCGCAACGGCCTTCAAAAAACAAATAAGAATGGACTTGCATGGAACGCTCCTCGATCTCTCTTGGGGAAGGGAGGCCGACGCCGGCAGGCGACAGCCGTTGATACGGTCAAACGATGTGAAAAGACGACGCCGCAGACGCCGCCGACGACGGCTCAGCACGGCGCCATCGGCATGGGGACCGACGCATGCTCGTGCACCACGCGCCAGCGGCCTGCGGACTTGCGATAACAAACGGTCGCCCGCACGGTGGCCCCATGCGACTGCCCATCCGGGGCGGTACTGCGTACGGAATTCACGCTGTGGCTGAACGCCAGTTCACCGGCGAGCGTGAGCTGCCACTGCGACACTTCGAAATGAATCGGCCCAGTCGCATGGCTGAACCAATTCTCGAGCAACTGGCGGTATGCCTCGATACCACGATGCTCGGTGGGCGGCATCACGTCGAACAACACGACCTCGGGGTCGTAATGCGTGAACAGCGTGCCAACCTTCTTATTGCGCACGGCGTCGAGCCATGCCGCGTTAATCGCACGAATGGCGGCTTCGTCGCCGTGTGCGGGATACGTCTCAACCATAGTGCCTCCTGATGCAAAGCGTATGACTTCGGGGGGACTGCAACGGCGACGAAACCTCGATCTTTTGCACTGCACCTTGCCTTTGTGGACAGTGTACACAAACAATAGCAGACATAATGGACACTGTCCACAAGGAGTTGCAATGACAGAAGAAGACACAACAGCGGGGCCGGCGCGCACGACGTATCGACACGGGGACTTGCGCCGAGCCTTACTGGAGGCGGGGATCGCGCTCGCGCGCGACGGTGGACCGGACGCCGTGATACTACGTGAGGCCACGCGCCGCGCCGGGGTCGTTCCCAACGCGGCGTACCGGCACTTTGCGAACCGGCAAGATTTGCTCGATGCGGTGCGCTCGGCGGCGCTGGCCGAACTGGCGGTGGCGATCGAGCGAGAAATTGCTGTGTTGCCGACGGCGCAGGACGATGCAGTGGCGTATGCGCGTGCTTGTCTGCGCGCGGTGGGGATCGGCTATTTGCATTTCGCCCGCCAGCATCCGGGGCTGTTCCGTACGGCGTTTGCGAGTTCGGAGAACGTGCGCTCGCCCGCCGACCCGGAGAAGGCTGGAGAGAGTGGTTTGAATCCGTTTGAATTGCTCGGCGCGGCGCTCGATCGCATGGTGGCGGCGGGCATCATTGCGCCGTCGCAACGTCCGGGGGCCGAATATCTGGCGTGGGCGGCCGTGCACGGCTTGTCGGTGCTGGTGATCGACGGCCCGCTGCGCGATCTGCCCGATGCACAAGTCGATGCGTTGGGCTTCCGGCTGGTGGCGATGGTGGAGCAGGGGCTTTAACGCTATAACGCTGGCGCGCAGACAAGCTGGCAAGCGGGCGCCCCGATGACTTACACGGCTTACACGGTGTCAGGGGCCGTCAGCCGTGGCGTAAGCAAATCGGCCAGCCAATTCATGAACGCTTGTGCGCGACGGGGCAGATGGCGGCGATTGGCGTAGAGCAGTGTCACGGCCAGCGGTTCGGCCTGATATTGCGGCAACACTTCCTGCAAGGTGCCCTCGGCGAGGTGCGCGCGCACGCCGGTTTCTGGCGCTTGAATCAGTCCGAGCCCGGCGAGACACGCCGCCTGATAGGCGTCGGCATTGTTCACGGTGAGCACACCGTCCATCGGCCATTGCGTGTAATGCTCACCATCGAAATACTCCCAGCCGACGGGGCGCGTACCCAGCGTGTTCGTGTAGTGAATCAGCTGATGCGTGCGCAGGTCGTCGAGCGTTTGCGGCACGCCGTAGCGCTTCAGATAGGCCGTGCTTGCGACATTCACCTGACGTAGGCGGCCGAGCGGCCGCGCGATTAGCGTGGAATCGGCGTTCGTGCCGATGCGCAATACGCAGTCGAAGCCTTCGCGCACCAGATCGACACGCCGGTCGGTGCTCGACATCTCCACGCGCAGCGCCGGATGCTGCGCCAGAAATGCCGGGAGCTGCGGAATCACGACAGTGCGCGCGAGCGTTGCGGGCAGGTCGACGCGTAACCGTCCGGTGAGCGCTTCGTCGCGCGCCACGAACATCGTCTCCCACTCTTCCATATCGGCAAGCAGATCCTTGCAGCGCTCAAGGCACGCTTGCCCGTCTTGCGTAAGTTGCACGCGTCGTGTGGTCCGGTGCAGCAGGCGCGTCCCTAGCTTGGTTTCCAACTGCTTGATGGCATTGGACACGCTCGCGCGCGGCAGTCCGAGACTGTCGGCCGCTTGCGTGAAACTGCCGGTCTCCGTCACCCGGACGAAGATGCGCATGGCGTCGAGTTGATGCATGGCGTGTCAATCGATTGTTATCTGAATTTGATCAGTCTAATCAAATTAATCGGGTTTATTGGTGAAATTCGTTGCAATACGATGTTGAACATACCGCGGCACTTGGGATCGCGGCACGGTAACCAGCGCATTGCAAGGTGCGATGCGAGCCTACTTTCAGGAGTTCTCTCATGACCCGCAAAATCGTTCTCATCACCGGTGGCAGCCGCGGCCTGGGCCGCGCTTCGGCGCTGGCCGCCGCACGCCGCGGTATCGACATCATCGTCACCTATCGCAGCCAAAAGGCGGAAGCCGACGCCGTCGTCGCCGAGATCGGCAAACTCGGCGCGAACGCCGTCGCATTGCCGCTGGATGTCGCCGACAGCGCCCAGTTCGCGCCGTTTGCCGCCGAGGTGAAGCGCGTGCTCAAGGAAGTTTGGAAGCGCGACACGTTCGACTTCCTGCTCAATAACGCAGGCACCGGCTTGCACGCCCCGTTCACCGAGACGACCGAAGCGCAGTTCGACGAACTAGTGCGCATTCACTTGAAGGGCCCGTATTTCCTGACTCAGACGCTGCTGCCGCTGATTGCCGACGGTGGCCGAATTTTGAACGTGTCGAGCGGTCTGGCCCGCTTCTCGCTGCCGGGCGCATCGGCCTACGCGATCATGAAGGGCGGGATCGAAGTGTTCTCGCGCTATCTCGCCAAGGAACTGGGCGCGCGCGGCATTCGTGCCAATACCGTTGCGCCGGGTGCCATTGCGACGGACTTCAACGGCGGCACGGTGCGCGATAACGCTGGCGTGAATCAGATGGTCGCGGCCAACACGGCGCTGGGCCGGGTAGGCGAGGCCGACGACATCGGCGGCATGGTGGCGGCGCTGTTGGCCGACGAAACCGGTTGGATCAACGCCCAGCGCATCGAAGCGTCGGGTGGCATGTTCGTCTGATTTTCAGTGCGCGCCGCGCCGTCCGCGCATCCATCCGGACCACGCGACGGCACCGACGATGCACACCCCGCCCACGAGCATCTTGAGCGTGGGCGAGGTGCCGAACAGCACCCACGCAAACGCAATCGCGTAGACCGGTTCGAGCGCAATGACGACGGCCGCCTGACTGGCTTTCACCGTGCGCAAGGCGTGGATAAAGAGGGTGTAAGCCAGCGCGGTGCACACCACGCCGAGGCAGGCGAGCCAGCCCCATTGAGCGGCGGGCAGCGCGAAGGCTTCACGCCCAATGAACGGCGCCAGCACGATCACGATGGCCAGACATTGCCACCAGCTAGCCTGCAATGGCGAGGCTTGCGCGCCCAGCACGCGATTGGAGAGCGCGATGACGGCGTAGATCGCCCCGGAAAGCACACCCCACGCGAGACCGACGGTGGCGTTCGCCTGCCAGTCGAACTGCGGCGTGACGAGGGCTAGGCCGATGCATACCAACGCAATGACGCCCGCATCGCCAAGCGACGGGCGCTCGCGGCGCAACGGCCATTCGAGCAGGATGACGAACGCAGGGAAGCAGGCAAACCCGAGCGTCCCCACGGCCACACCGCCTTCCTTGATGGCAAGAAAGAACGCGAGCCAGTGCACGGCGAGCAGGACGCCCGCAATCAACAACCGTGCCGCCGAAGCGGGCGCAATGCCTTGCCACGGCGCACCGCCCGAGAGGCGGGCGGCACTGCGCAGCCCGGCGAGTCCGGCCAGTGCGATGACGGTGAGGGCCAGCCACGAAAACAGGCCGCGCCCGAACACGATCATCGTGCTCGACGCCGCAATATGTTCGCCAAACAGCGCCGACGCGCCAAACAGCATCGCCGCCGTATGCAAGGCGAGTTGCTGGCTGAATCCAGTCTGCGGGGAGGGTGTGGGGGTGGCGGGGCTGCCCGCCAGTGAAGAAGACGCCGCGTGGTGTTGCGCGGCGTCGTGAGTGTTACCCGTGTTTTGCGGCGTGCCCTCAGGCATCGCCAGACTTATCGCCGGATTTATCACCGGACGGAGCACCACCCGGCACCGGCACGGCGGTCGTGTACAGCACCTGCTTGAGCGCAAAGCTCGAGCGGATGTTACGAATGCCGGGGATGCGCGAGAGTTGATCGGTGATCAGCGTCTCGTACGCGCTCATGTCGCTGACCATCACGCGCAGCAGGTAGTCGGCATCGCCCGACATCAAATAACACTCCATGACGTTGGGCAGTGCGGTGACGGCGGCTTCGAAGGCGTCGAGGCCGTCGCGATGCTGGTTTTCCAGCGTGACGTGAATGAACACGTTGATGTGCAGCCCGAGCCGTGCAGGGTCGAGCAAGGTCACGCGCTGCCGGATATAACCTGCGGTCTCAAGCGCTTTGACACGCGCGAGACAAGGCGAGGGCGACAGGTTCACGCGCGAGGCGAGTTCCACGTTGGTGAGGCGGGCGTCGGCTTGCAGCTCCCGCAGAATCTTCAAATCAATGGCGTCGAGTTCCATACCACAATGCGCTCTAGTCCCGGATGAGGACCGGCGTTCCAGTCAATTGGCCGCCCGGTCGGCGACAGTGCCGCAATACTAGCTCATTTATCGCGTTCTTCCGCGCCTGCGCCCGGGGTTCTTTTCAGGGCTGACGCACGACATCGCTTCCGACCCTGTAAGGATTGGAAATGTTGTATTTGCGTGTTGTTTCTTTGGCCGAGGCTCAACGTTTGTTGACGATGCGTGACAGTCTGCTAACATCCCGCGCTACGAATGAGAACGTTAACGATTCTCATTAACAAAAAGATTTCTGCACTCGTCACTCGGGATTTCGTTCATGTCTTTCGATCACGTCACGCTCGCCCGGCGCGCCAAGCTTTCGCCGCTGGCCCTCGCCACGTTGCTCGCGTTCGCCGTCAGCACACCTGCCTTGGCCCAGTCGGCTGACACAAGCGCGCAGGCCACCGCCGCAAACGCCACGGCCGACACCTCGGCCACGGCACCTGCCGAGCTCAAGGCCACCACGGTCACGAGTTCGGTCCTGCGCGAGACGCCGCAGAACCTGAAGCAATCGGTGTCGAACGGGGCGCTCGGTTCGCGCAGCCAGCTCGACACGCCGTTTTCGACCACGGTGGTGAGCGAGGAGCAGCTCGAACAGCGGCAGCCCGCCAAGCTCGGCGACGTGTTCGCGACCGACGCCTCGGTCACCGACGGCAGCAACGCGTTCGACGCATGGGCGGGCTACGTCTACGTGCGCGGCATGCCGGTCGACTGGCAATACGGCTTCAAGCTCGACGGCCTGCCGGTGATGACCTACGGCGTGACCATGCCCTACGAACAGTTCGATCGCGTGGAATTGCTCAAAGGCCTGTCGGGCTTCATGTACGGCTTTGTCGCGCCGGGCGGCGTGATCAATTACGTGACGAAGAAGCCGACCGACGAGCGTATTGCCAGCGTCGACGTCGGCTTTCACTCGGAAGGCATTTGGCGCGAACACGTGGATCTGGGCGGGCGTGCCGGTCCCGACGACATGTTCGGCGCGCGCCTGAACTACACGCACGAAGAGGGCCGCACCTATACGGACGGCAATCTGAACCGCGATACGGTGTCGGTCGCGCTCGACGCGCGAATCACGCGCGACCTGACGTGGAATTTCGGTGCGATGTATCAAGACCGTCGCGCCACGGGCACGCAGCCGTCGCTCTCGACGTACAGCTTCACGGGCAATCAACTGCCAGGGCCGATCAACGCGTCGACCGCGAACCTGCAAACGCAGGCGACGCATCTGAACACGATCACGCAGTTCTATACGACCGGGCTGCAATATCAGATCAATCCGGACTGGAAGGTGTCGGCGAACTACGCGTTCAACAAATCGACGCGCGATCGTAATGAAGCGACGCTCTATCTGCTGAATGGCGCGGGCGATTTCAGCGGTCAGAACGATCTGGGGGCCGAGACGAACATGTTCCGCGCGTGGCAGATCACGGCCGAAGGCAAGCTGCACACGGGGCCGTTTGCGCATCAGTTGACATTCGGCATCGCCTCGCAATATCAGACGAACGACTACGCGTACGTCTATAGCCCGACGTACTTGGGCAACCTCTATCAGGGCACGTCGTATCAGTACTACGGCAACGGCACGCCGCTTCAGGCGCAACGCTCGAGCGCCATCGAGCAACGCTCGGCGTTTGCCTCGGATACGGTGCAGCTCACCGATCGCTGGTCGGTGCTCGCTGGTGTTCGCTTCACGAACTACAACCAGACGAACGCGCAAGGCGTATCGACGTACTCGAAGAACGGCGTCGTCACGCCGACTATCGCAGTGATGTACAAGCTCACGCCGAACACGACGGCGTATGCGAGCTATGTCGAGGCGCTGGAAGCGGGTGAGGTCGTCGCCGTGCAATACGCCAACGCGGGTGCCGTGCTGAACCCGGTCAAGAGCCGTCAGTACGAAGTGGGTGTGAAGACGGAGCAGTCGAACTGGAGCGCGACGGCGGCGCTGTTCCGCATCGAGCGCGGCGCGGTGTACACGGATAGCAGCAATGTGCGCGTCTCGGACGGGCAGTCGATCTATCAGGGCATTGAAATGGCGGGCTCGGTCAAGCTGGGCACGCAGTGGACGCTGGGCGCCAGCGCCATGGCGCTCGATAGCTGGTACTCGCGCACGAACGGCTTCGACGGTAATCGCGTGGGCGGTGCACCGCGCTTCGTGCTCTCGGGCAACGTCGACTACAAGATTCCATATGTGCCGGGTCTGTCGGTCGGCGGCGATATCCGCTACAACGGCCGCACGGTGCTGAACCCGGCGAATTCGCTCACGGTGTCGGGCTACACGTTGATTAACGTCGGTGCGACCTACCGCACGCGCGTCGCCGGTAAGGACGTGACGCTGCGCGCCGCGGTGAGCAACCTGACGAACCGCAAGTACTGGGAGTACCAGTACGACAACTACATCAAACCGGCCGACCCGCGCATGGTCAGCCTGAACGCCAAGATCGACTTCTGATCGGCAACATCCCGTGGGCGGCACCTCGTTCGGATCGGGGGCCGCCGCCCCGCGTCTTCTGCCTAGCTTCCGAGGCAATCGCCCCGATAAAAAGAATCAATCGCTGCGCCGCGAAAAACATCTTGCTTATCTATCTACCAGTAGATAAACTCCGTTACATGAATCGCACAACGACATCGCCCAACACCCCAAGCGTCAGGGAACAACTGCTGGAGCAAGCGCAGACGTTCCTGATGACGCGAGGCTACAACGGCTTCAGCTACCGGGATCTGTCGGAGCGGGTTGGGGTGAAGACGTCGAGCATCCATTACTACTTCCCGGCCAAGGAAGATTTGGCGCTCGAAGCGGTGAAGGCTTACGACGCGGCGATTAGCGAGGGGCTGGCGAGTATCGATGAAACGCTCCCGGCCGCGCAAAAGCTGCGGCAATACGCCGAAGCGTTTGGGTTGATCGCTGCGGACGGCCACCGGATTTGCCTGTGCGGCATGCTCGCGGCAGACATCGAGACGTTGCCTGAAGTGGTACGTGAAGCGGTGCAGAAGTTTTTCGCGTTTCACGAAGCATGGCTGGCACGCGTGTTGGCTGAAGGTGTGGCGGACGGCTCGTTGAAGCTGACGTCGTCGCCGGAGGCCGCTGCCCGTGCGCTGTTCGCCGGGTTTCAGGGCAGTGTGATGGCGTCGCGGTTGTTCCGGTCGCCATCGCGGCTCGGGGATGTCGTGACGTCGGTCTGCGCGATGGCGTGAGCCCTGCGCAGACAGTCGGCAAGAAGCAAGAAGGCAGGAATGCGGGAGCGAGACTCCCGCTTATTTGGGTTCGTTTATCTATCTATGAGTAGATAAGCAAATGTGAAGTAGTCGTTCAAAGCCGGACAAACGGGACGCGCCAAACTGAAAAGCGTCACGGTAGTCGTCAGGCAGGTGCATTAAGATCATTTTTCCACTCACTAGGAGTTCGTCATGTCGATCGAAAAAGTGCTGTACACCGCTCATGCCACCGCCACTGGGGGCCGCGATGGCCGCGCCGTCTCGTCGGACGGTGTACTGGATGTGAAGTTGGTCGTGCCGAAGGAAATGGGCGGCCCGGGCGTGGGCGGTACGAACCCGGAACAACTGTTCGCCGCCGGTTACTCGGCTTGCTTCCTGGGCGCGCTGAAGTTTGTCGCCGGGAAAGAAAAAGTCGCATTGCCGGCTGAGACGAAGATCGACGGCAGCGTCGGTATCGGTCAAATTCCGACGGGCTTCGGCATTCAAGCCGAACTGAAGATCAGCGTGCCGGGCGTGGACCGTGCCGTGGTGGAATCGCTGGTGCAAAAGGCCCACATCGTGTGCCCGTACTCGAACGCAACGCGCGGCAACATCGACGTGACGCTGACGATTGTCTAAGTCACGTTGCGCGCTGACGGTTTGATACCGTCGCCATATGGATGCGAAAAAGGCTGAGCGCCGTAGGGGGGCTCAGCCTTTTTTATCGGTAGACGTCCTGCCGCCAGCGCGCGTTACTTCGTTTTGATCTCGACTTTAATGCCATCGGGCAGCACGGTGATGGCACCGGGTTCGACGTCGCGCCCGCCGTAACGCAGTTGCTCCGGCTTGAATGTGTAGATCGGATATTGATTGAGCACCTGCTGCGCGACCGTGCCGCCGACAGCACTCAATTGCTGTCCATAAGCGGGCGGCATGCCGTCGACATCCACGCGCTCCACGCTCGGGTTGTCGAGCACGACGGCGCGCTTCACCGGGTCGTATTTGAGCGCACTCGACATGGCGATGACGCCTTTCATCGGCTGCCCGCCGATCAGCACATTCGCGACTTGCGCATCCACCTGCGTGTTGACGCGGTTCGCCTGCGGATTGAAGCCGAGTTGCGGATGCGTCAATTCCACCGACAGCAACTGTCCATAACGCAGCGTCGTCGGGAAACGCTTGTCGACAGCGGTCTCGATCTCCTGACGCGTCATCGTGTATTCGCCGGTCCAGAGGTTGTACGCGGCGCGCGCGGGGCGCATCACGGGCGCGAGCATCAAACCGAACGCTCCAAGCGACGCGAGGCGCAACATGTCGCGCCGGGCGATGGGTGAGCGTGCGTCAATGAGGTCGGACGTGGCAGGCAGTGTGATGTGTTGCGAGGAGCGGCGTGAAGTCATAGCGCAATGGGCCGGGAGGCCGAGAGAGACGTCACCGCACGAGACATCCGTGCGTCCTTCGTCGATGGTGATGGGACTGCGATGACGTCGATTCGTTCGGCAGCGGTGCCGAATCAATAATGCGGCGGGATTTCGTGGCGCGGGTTGCCGTCGTTACCGCCTTGGCCTTGCGACAACATTTGCTGGTACAGCGCGCTGAACTGCTTTTGCAGCAGATCGATTTGCTGCGTCTGACGCGTGACGATCTCGTTGAGCGTCTCGATCAGGTCTTCTTGAAACGCCGTCTTGACCTCGAGTTCGACGATGCGCGGTTCCAACGATTCCATGAGCTTCTCCGGTGAACGCGGCATTGTAGGCCATCGACCGCGGCATTGACGCACGGCGTGTGGGTCTTTGGCCGCCATGGCAGGGGTTCTGGGCATAATCGCACCATGAAAACCTTTCTGCTTTATGTCGTCACGGCCGTGGCGGAAATCGTGGGCTGCTACTTGCCGTGGCTGTGGCTTAGACAAGATCGCAGCGCGTGGCTGCTGGTGCCCGGCGCGCTGGCGCTCGCGCTCTTCGCGTGGTTGCTGACGTTGCATCCGGCGGCCGCCGGGCGTGTGTACGCGGCCTATGGCGGGGTGTACATCACGGTCGCTATCGTCTGGCTATGGGCCGTCGACGGTATGCGCCCGACGCCGTGGGATGTGGCGGGTGTCGCCGTCGCGTTGATCGGCATGGGCCTGATCGCGTTTCAGCCGCGCTGAGACCGTCGATCCACAATCAACTCGGCCGCACGCGATACGTGCAACGCTGACCGCCCGCGAGGATGTGCGTCTCGCGGGACACCGCGCCGCGCGATCCCACCAGCTCCTGAAACAACTCTAGTTCGCTGCTGCAAAAGCCCTGACACGTTTTGGCCGCCGCGCAGATCGGGCAGTGATCTTCGATCAGCAGCCAGTCGTCGCCATCGCGCTCCACTCGCGCCATATACCCTTCCGCCGACCGAATCTCCGCCAGCCGCGTGAGCCGCTGCGATAGCGTCGGCAACCCATCGATGGCGTGCTTGTACTGCGTGCGGGTTTCCGCCGCGCGTTGCGAAATCAATCGGTGCAGCCCGTCGTCGCCGAAGAGCTGCTTGATCGAGCCGATCAATTGAATGGTGAGGTGGGAGTGCGCATCGGGAAAGCGGTTGTGCCCGGCCGCCGTGAGCATCCACGCCTGACGTGGGCGGCCTGCGCCGCGTGAGGGCATCGTCTGGCCAGCAAGCAAGCCCTCGGCGACCAGCTTTTGCACCTGCTGACGCGCCGCCTCCGCCGTGATGCCGAGCGCAGCCGCGACTTCCGCCGTCGACGCCGGTCCCTGTGTCTTGAGCCAGTGCAAGACGCGCTCGTGACCTGCGCTGGGAACCGTCGCCCTATTATCCAAGTGGTTATTTGGGTAATTCATTGTGCCGCATGTAATATCCAAGAATTATCTTGCATATTAGTCGGCCAGCAGCCGACTGTCCATCCATGACAACAACAACGACGAATGCCGCTGCGCCGGGATGGCGCGATTTGCTGAGCGGGAACAACGGCTGGCGTTCGCTGGCACTGGCGGGCGGGGTGGCATTGCACGCCACGAATGTTTATGTGGCGACGACGGTGCTGCCGTCGATCGTGCGCGAAATCGGCGGACTCGATCTGTATTCGTGGAACACCACGCTCTTCGTGGTGGCGTCGATTCTCGGCTCGGTACTTGCGTCGAAACTGTTCACTTCGCTTGGGCCGCGCACGGCCTACGTTGCGGCACTGATCGGCTTCAGTGCAGGGACCATCGTTTGCGCGGCCGCGCCGAGCATGACGTGGATGCTGGCCGGGCGAACGTTGCAGGGGTTTGGCGGCGGCATCTTGCTCTCGCTCAGTTACGCGCTGATTCGTGTGGTGTTTGCGCCGCCGCTATGGTCGCGGGCGATGGGGCTGGTGTCCGGAATGTGGGGTGTCGCCACGTTATGCGGGCCTGCTGTGGGCGGCGTGTTCGCACAGTTCGGTCACTGGCGCTGGGCGTTTTGGTCGTTGCTGCCTGTGGTCGTCGGGCTGGCGCTGATCATCCGTGCGCAAGTTCCGGCCGGGCGCGTCGGCGCGTCGAAAGACAACACGTCGGGCAAACACGACGCCACGCAGGCCGAAGAGAGTGATGCCGTGCCGTGGTTCAAGGTGGTGTTGCTGTCGGCATCGGTGGTGGCTATTTCGCTGGCCGCCGTGGTCGGCTCTCATCTGATCGCTGCCGCGTGGGTGCTGGCAGGGCTGGTGCTGACGTGGTGGCTCGCACAACGCGAGCGCAGTGCGCGTCATGCGGTGCCGCGTTTGCTGCCGACGGGCGCGTACTCGTTGCGCACGCGGTTGGGCGCGCTGTACGCCGCCATGAGCCTGCTCGGCATTACGACGACGAGCGAAATCTATATCCCGTATTTCCTGCAAAACCTGCACGGTCAGACGCCGTTTGCCGCCGGTTATCTGGCGGCGCTGATGGCGGCGGGTTGGTCGGTCGGATCGATGACGAGCGCGGGACGCCACGGTGACGCGGCCGAGCGGCGCGTACGGTTGGGGCCGGTGATCGTCACGCTCGGCATGCTGTCGCTTGCATGGCTATTGCCGCAGGCCGATCTCTTCAAGTCTGTGGCCGGGGTGACGTCGATTTGCGTGGCGCTCTTTGCTGTCGGCGTGGGTGTCGGTATGGGGTGGCCGCATCTGCTCACGCGTGTGATGACGGCGGCGCGTCCCGGTGAAGCGCATTTGGCGTCGGCCTCGATTACGACGGTGCAGTTGTACGCGATGGCGCTTGGCTCGGCGCTCGCCGGACTCGTTGCGAATTCGGCCGGACTGGCCGACGGGCAGTATGCCGATGTGCAGCGCGCATCGGTCTGGTTGTTTGCCGTTTTTGCGCTGGCACCGGCGGCAGCCGCCGTGCTGGCATTGCGTGGCCGCGTGGCGGTCCCAGTTTCCGGGCAGGAGGCAACATGATCGATCGGATAACCGCCATGCGCACTTTCGTGCGCGTGGCCGACGTCGGCAGTTTCACCAAAGCGGCGGCCTCGCTCGACTTGCCGCGCGCGACGGCGACGACACAAGTGCAGCATCTGGAGCGCTGGTTCGGCGTGGCGCTCTTCACGCGCTCGACGCGCCGTATCGCGCTCACGATGGAAGGCGCGGTCTATTACGAGCGCTGCGCGGCGATTTTGGCCGATATCGAAGAAGTGGAAGCGGGGTTGTTCGGCGCAGAGGTGCAGTTGCGCGGACGTCTCGCCGTCGTGCTGCCGCCGGTCATCGCGCGCGAAATCGTGATGCCTGCGCTCGCGGAATTTCAGGCGCGCTACCCGGGCCTGGAAATCGCACTCGACGCGACGCCCGCGCACGGTGACTGGCGCGGCGATGGTGTGGAGTGCGGTGTGGTGCTGGGGGAATTGCCCGACTCGCGGCTCGTGGCGCGGCATCTGGGCGATCTGCCTCGGGTGACGTGTGCCAGCCGCCGCTATCTCGACACGCACGGGGTGCCTGACGATCTCGAAGCGCTCACGGTGCACACATCGGTGAAGTGGCTGACTGCGCCTGCGGAGTCGCTGGCCATGATGCAGACGGAACCCGACGCCCGATCTGCGCTAGCGGCCAATGACGCACTGCCTGCGCTCGGCGCATCGCGCGCGGCATCGCGGGCATTGCGAATGTCGTCGCCACTGCCATCGCCTTCGGTGACGGCTCGTTGCGGCGATCTTACGTTGATGGTCGGTGGCCGCGCGACGTGCGTGCGCACGCGGGGCCAATTGCATGTGGGGGACGAGGCTGCGTATCTGGCGGCAGGGCTCGAAGGGCTCGGGCTGATTCAGCCGACACTGCTGGCGGCGGCACCTTATCTCGCGTCGGGGCGTCTGGTGCCGGTGTTGCCGAAATGTCCGCCGCCGCCGCTGCGGCTCTCGGCGGCGTACCCGGCGCAAAAGCGCGTGTCGCCGCGTGTGCGCGCGTTCGTCGATTGGCTCGCGCAGATTTGCGAGCCGCTCGCCTCACAACAGGGTTACGCGCCGCCGACACCCCCCGCCGGGCCGGTACCGGACGGCAAGCCGTCGACGGTACGGCGCTCGTTCAGGCTGCCCGCGTAGTGATTGCGTTTCTCTTCGTACATCAGCAGGTCGGCTTTCTGCACGGTGGCTTCGAGGCGCTCGCCCGCTTCGCACGTCGCCATGCCCATCGAGAATGAGAGCGGCGTGCCCGGATAGAACGAGTTGTTGAGTTCGACGAGCTGACGAATGCTCTCCATCATCGCCGCGCCGCCCGTGGCATCGGTCGACGGCAGCAGCAGCGCGAACTCGTCGCCGCCGATGCGCGCAGCAATCTGCGGCGCCGTCACCGACTTGCCGAGCACTTCGCCGGCGCGACGCAGCAGCGCATCGCCAGCCGCGTGGCCGAGCTGGTCGTTCACGGCCTTGAGTCCGTTCAAGTCGGCGACGACGACCGTCACCGGATACGGGCCCTTGCGCTCCAGCCGGTTCAATTCGTCGACATAGAACGAGCGGTTGCGCAGCTTGGTCAGCACGTCGTGCTTGCCGAGGAATTCGAGATACGACTCTGCCTTCTTGCGCGCGGTGATGTCGGTGAGCGCCACGAGCACCAGATCCCAGCGCGCCTCGTGTCCGGGCAGCACGGCAAATTGCAGATGGACGTTGATCTCGTTGCCATCGAGCGCGTAGTTCACGACTTCACGCTGCTGGAAGAGTTTGTTCTCCCACAGATCGACCAATTGCTCGCGGAAGTTGTGCCGCATGTCGTCGCGAAACACATCGGGCAGGCGCGAGAGCAGCGTGGCCTTGTCGGTGGCGACGAACATCGCAAGTGTGTGACGGTTCACGTCGAGCACGTGAATTTCCTGCATGCAGCGCTCGACAAACTCGGGGTGCACGTCGGTGAACGTGCGGAAGTCGGTAATGCCGCGTGCGCGTGCGTCGTCGAGCAGCAGCTTGATCGCGCTGAAATCCTCCACCCACAGCGAGACCGGCGAGTATTCGAACAGACCGCGCGCGTACTGCTCGCCCATGGTCACGCGCTCGCGTGCATGTTCGAGCTCGGTCACGTCTTCGAGCGAAATCAGCACACGGTCGAGCGACGCTTCGTGTCCCGGCAGGACCGAGCCGTTGAGCAGCACATCCAAACGCCGCCCATCCAAGGTGTAGTTAACGGTCTTGCTAGTGAAGTGCGTGCGGCCATCCCAGAGCTGACAGAGCTCTTCGATGTGCGTCTTGAGCATGTCGTCGCGGAACACGCGCGGCAGGTTCTCGATGAGCGCGTCGAGCGACGGCGCGTTGAACATCGACAAGGTCTTGCGGTTGACTTTGATGACGCGAATGCGCTGCGAGCACGCCGACACGTGCGCCGGGTCGGTCTTGAAGTGCGCGCGCAGATCGGTCACGCCCTGCGCCTTCCATTGATCGAACAATTGCCGCACGCCGCTGAAGTCTTCGAGCCAGAGCGAGACCGGCGCGAGATCGAACATGACGGCGTCGTCGCTGGCAACCGACGGGGGAGTGGCCGCAGCAACGGTGGTGGCGGCGGAAGACGTGGAAGGTACTGCGGGCATGGCGTCCGGCATGTGGCACCTGAAGTCGGGTCAGGCCGTCATTCTACGGTCAAACCCGCCGTAACCCCTATGAGGAAAAGGGGCGGCAATCAGAGCAACGGGGCGCCGGTGTCGCGTTTGACTTCACGCAGCGAGAGCATCGATTCGATGGACGAGACGCCGGGCAGGGCGCGCAGCACGTCGCGCGTGAACAGGCCGTAATCGTCCAGATCGGTGGCGACCACGCCCAGCAGGTAATCGGCGCTGCCCGAGATGTTGTGACACGACACGATGCGCTCGATGGCCTGAACTTCGCGCTCGAACTGCTCGGAGAGCGCCCGGTCGTGAACGGCGAAGCGCACGTGCACGAAGGCGACAACGCCCAGGCCCAGCGCTCGCCGCGACAACTCGGCGCGGTAGCCGGTGATATAGCCGTCGGCTTCCAGACGTTTGAGGCGGCGCGCGCAAGGGGTTTCGGACAGCGACACGCGCTCGGCAAGCTTGGCGTTGGAGATGCGACCGTCGCGCTGGACGATGGAGAGAATCGCCCGATCGATGGCGTCGAGTTCGTTCATTGTGGGTATCCCGCTACAAATTCAGCTGCAAAGACGGCATTCCACCACGATATGCGGCCCCGGGGAAGCCTTACCCCTCATCCAGATGACCTAAGCCGGTTGGATGGTGACGCTTTTCCGTGTTGGGGGATTGTGTCGATCTTGTGCTTGCATTGGTGTAATCAGCTATGTTTGGCATTCATGGTGGTTGGAAAACGCCATCTATCGCTCATGAATTAGCGTGATCATGATTGCCTTTGCGGCCCGCGTGGCTGGTTTCGGAGAGGTGTCATGGTTTCGCTTCAGTTGCTCATGGTTTTCATCGGCGCGCTTGTGGTCGTGTACGCGCTGCCCGGACCCGACATGGCGCTGGTGATGCAAACGAGCATGGTGCGAGGCGTGCGGCACGGGCTGGCGACGTCGGCGGGACTGGCGCTGGCACGCGCGGGACACGTGACGCTCTCGGCCTGCGGGGTGGCGGCGCTGCTGCGCGCGGCGCCGTGGCTGTTCGAGACGGTGCGCATTGCTGGCGCGATCTATCTCGCGTGGATCGCCATTCAAATCTGGCGCTCGCCCGCCTTCGGCATCGAAGCACTCTCGACCTCGCGCGACGCGGCACCCCCGCTGGCCCACGCGGTGCGCCGAGGTGTGCTGTCCAGCGTGTTGAATCCGAAAGCGTTGCTGTTCTGTTCCGTGCTGCTGCCGCAGTTCGTGCGTCCGGAAGCCGGGCCGATCTGGTCGCAAGTGCTGGAATTGGGCGTGCTGTTGGTGGCGGTCGGCGCAGTGTTCGACGTCACGCTGACGTTCGGGGCCGCCCACATCGCGCGTTGGCTGCGCACACGTCCGCTTGCACAAAAAGTACAACGCTGGTCGTTCGCGGCGGCGCTCATGGCGTTCGCCGTCAGACTGTCACTCGACTGACGCGGCTCGCGTTAAGCTACGGGTCTACCCGCAGGGCAAATACACGCACCATCTCGGTGCATTTCGCTGCGACACGGCAAAGTGAGGTGCGACAGAACGTCGCACCCATTGAAAATTGGGAACGTTACCCAATTGCTGCATTGCACAGCGTTTGCCGTCAAATTCCCCTACATCTGCGTTGAAAACGTCGCGCGCGTACGCGTGTGACCGGCGCGACACATTGTCGCGCAGCCGCGCCTGGCATGTCCCGCCTAATTAAACTTCGGCATAATGCCGCACCGTGATGGAAGTAAAAGACAAGAAGTCGGACAGTGACTTGAGGTCTGCGGGCGGCAACCTGGCCCCGGTTCCCGTCTTTTCGATGACACAGTCGTCGTAGCTCGACCGGTGCAATACCGGCGCGGCGACTGCTCCCGTCTCACCTTAACCCTTGCCAACCTCCTGCGACCCTGCATCAGGCCGGTAAGCCCGTGTTGTGCCGTTCGCTGGCCAACTCAACCCTGTCGTGTGACATGAAGAAACACAGAAACCCGCGATTGCTTAGGCTCCTCGCCTTGTGCGCGCCGCTGCTTTTGGCTGGCTGCGACATGGCGCTGCTCAACCCCAAAGGGCAGGTCGGAGAAGAGACCAAATCCCTGATCCTCACGGCCACTTGGCTGATGTTGATCGTTGTGATTCCGGTCATCGTGATGACGCTGTGGTTTGCGTGGAAGTATCGCGCGACCAACAAGTCGGCGCGCTATGAGCCGAACTGGTCCCACTCGACGGCCATTGAGGTCGTGGTGTGGCTGGTGCCGATCATCATCATTGCGATTCTTGCGCGTATTACCTGGGTCAGCACCCACGAACTTGATCCCTACAAGCCGCTGCAAAGCGACGTGAAGCCGATCACGGTCGAAGTGGTGTCGATGAACTACAAGTGGTTGTTCATCTACCCGGAACAAGGTATCGCGACGATCAACGAATTGGCCGTGCCGGTCGACACCCCCGTGAATTTCAAGATCACGTCGGAATCGATCATGAATTCGTTCTTCATTCCGGAACTCGGTAGCCAGATCTACTCGATGGCCGGCATGGAAACGAAGCTGCACCTGATCGCGAATCACGTCGGCTCGTACGACGGTATTTCGGCGAACTACAGCGGCGGCGGCTTCTCGGGCATGCGTTTCAAGACGCTGGCGATGACGGACAACGACTTCCAGCAATGGGTTGCGAAGGTGCGCGAGTCGAAGAAGGTACTCGACAAGGCGACTTACGCTTCGTCGCTGGTGCCGATGAGCGAGAACACGCCGGTCACGTATTACAGCTCGGTCGACGCGAACATGTTCCAGTCGATCGTGCACGCCCCGATGGCCTCGGGCATGGCTCAGCAGCATGAGGGTCACGCCGGTCACGATGCCCATGACGGTATGGACATGAAGGGCATGGACATGAAGATGGAAATGAAGGGCGCGGGTACCGACGCCGTCGCAGCTCCGGCTGCGGCAGCGAACGTGCAGAACGGCCAGCCCATGACCATGGCCATGGACGCCGGCGCGCATGCGATGCACGCCGCCGGTACGGCCGCGCACGCGCATAAGGAGTAAACAACAATGTCAACGCTGTTTGGCAAACTGACCCTCGAAGCCATCCCGTACCACGAGCCGATCATCGTCGGCGCCGTGGGCATGATGGTGCTGGGTGGGTTGGGCATCATTGCGCTGCTCACCTACTTCGGCAAATGGAAGTACCTGTGGAACGAGTGGATCACGTCGGTCGATCACAAGAAGATCGGCATCATGTACGTGCTCGTCGCTCTCATCATGCTGCTGCGCGGCTTTGCCGACGCCATGATGATGCGTACCCAACTGGCACTCGCGCACAACGCGCCTGGCGTTCTGCCGCCTGAACACTACGACCAGATCTTCACCGCCCACGGCGTGATCATGATCTTCTTCGTGGCAATGCCGTT
Organism: Pandoraea pneumonica; assembly: GCF_902459645.1. Lineage (GTDB taxonomy): Bacteria > Pseudomonadota > Gammaproteobacteria > Burkholderiales > Burkholderiaceae > Pandoraea > Pandoraea pneumonica. The sequence continues at coordinate 530,152 of NZ_CABPSK010000004.1, read as the reverse complement.
CATGACGGGCCTGGTGAACCTCGTGGTGCCGCTGCAAATCGGCGCACGCGACGTGGCCTTCCCGTTCCTGAACACGCTGTCGTTCTGGCTGTTCGTGGCCGGTATGGCGCTGGTGAACCTGTCGCTCGGTATTGGTGAATTCGCTCGCACGGGCTGGCTGGCTTACCCGCCGCTCTCGGGCATTCAGTTCAGCCCCGGCGTGGGGGTGGATTACTACATCTGGGCTTTGCAGATTTCAGGCTTGGGGACGTTGCTCACGGGTGTGAACTTCGTCGTCACGATTCTGAAGATGCGCGCTCCGGGCATGAACCTGATGAAGATGCCGGTCTTCACGTGGACCGCACTGTGCACGATGGTGCTGGTGTGCGCTGCGTTCCCGGTGCTGACGGTGACCCTGGCGCTGCTCTCGCTCGACCGCTACCTCGACTTCCATTTCTTCACGAATGAGTTGGGCGGCAACCCGATGATGTATATCAACCTGATCTGGATCTGGGGTCACCCTGAGGTGTACATCCTGATTCTGCCGGCGTTCGGTATCTTCTCGGAAATCATCTCGACGTTCTCGGGCAAGAAGCTCTTCGGCTACAAGTCGATGGTGTACGCCACGGCCGCGATTATGGTGCTGTCGTTCCTCGTGTGGGCGCACCACTTCTTCACGATGGGCTCGGGTGCCAGCGTGAACGCGTTCTTCGGTATCGCGACGATGATCATCTCGATCCCGACGGGCGTGAAGATCTTCAACTGGCTGTTCACGATGTACCGCGGTCGCGTGCAAATGACCGTGCCGGTGCTGTGGACGCTGGGCTTCATCGTGACGTTCGTGATCGGCGGTATGACGGGCGTGCTGCTCGCCGTGCCGGGCGCTGACTTCGTGCTGCACAACTCGCTGTTCCTGATTGCTCACTTCCACAACGTGATCATCGGTGGCGTGCTGTTCGGTTACATCGCCGGTATGAACTACTGGTTCCCGAAGGCTTTCGGCTTCAAGCTCGACGAACGTCTGGGCAAGGCTAGCTTCTGGTGCTGGATCATCGGTTTCTACCTCGCCTTCATGCCGCTGTACGTGCTGGGTCTGATGGGCATGACGCGCCGTCTGAACCACTACAGCAACCCGGATTGGCAGCCGTGGCTGATCGCCGCGCTCATCGGTGCGCTGTTCATCGCCGCCGGTATCGGCTTCCAGGTGCTGCAAGTGGTGGTGTCGATCAAGAACCGCAAGGCGCTGGCCGACACGACGGGTGACCCCTGGAACGGCCGTACGCTGGAGTGGATGACGTCCTCGCCGCCGCAGTTCTACAACTTTGCTGAAGAGCCGCGCGTGCATGACATCGACGAGCTGGCCTATCGCAAGGAGCACGGCATCAAGAGCGATCTGAAGACGAGCTACGCCCCGATTCACATGCCGAAGAACACTGGCGCCGGTTTCATCATCAGCGCGTTCTCGCTGGTGTTCGGTTTCGCCGCAATCTGGCACATCTGGTGGCTGGCTATCGTTGGCTTCGTCGGCATGATCGTGGCATTCATCTGCCGCAGCAACGACGATTCGATCGACTACTACGTGCAATCGCCGGAAGTGGTGGCCATTGAAAAGGCCCACCATCAGGCGCTGGCTGTAGCAGCAAAGGCTTAATCATGACGAGCGAAGTTCTTAAACACACGGGCGCGCATGCCGATGCGCATGCGCACGACCACGCGCACCACGACACCGGCGGCAACACGATCTTCGGTTTCTGGGTGTACCTGATGACCGACTTGGTGCTGTTTGCCGGCCTGTTCGCCACCTTCGCGGTGCTGCGTGACTCGTCGGCAGGCGGCCCCACCGGCAAGGAACTGTTCGACCTGAAGTTCGTGCTGGTCGAAACGTTCATCCTGCTGTTCTCGTCGATCACCTACGGCTTCGCCATGGTCGGCCTGCACGGCGGCAAGAAGGGCACGGTCATGGGCTGGTTGGCCGTGACGTGGCTGCTGGGCGCCGCGTTTGTCGGCATGGAACTGTATGAGTTCCATCACCTGATCCTGGAAGGCGCCGGCCCGCAACGCAGCGCATTCCTGTCGTCGTTCTTCGCGCTCGTGGGCACCCACGGTCTGCACGTGGCCTCGGGCCTGCTGTGGATGGCCGTGCTGATGTTCCAAATCGGCAAGAAGGGCCTGACCTCGACGAACACGACCCGCCTCCAGTGCCTCTCGCTGTTCTGGCACTTCTTGGACGTGGTCTGGATCGGCGTGTTCACGGTCGTGTACCTGATGGGAGCGATGTAAATGAGCAATAGCAAATCGGTGCAATCGCACGGCCACGACGCTGGCCATAATGCCGCCGGCGGTAGCCACGGCAGCGTGAAGTCGTATCTGATCGGCTTCGTGCTCGCAGTGATCCTGACCGTGGTGCCGTTCAAACTGGTCATGGACGGCACGATGCCGCCCTCGACAGTGCTGCCGCTGATTCTCGGCGCCGCACTCATCCAGATGATCGTCCACCTGGTCTACTTCCTGCACATGGACCGCTCGTCGGAACAACGCTGGAACATCATGGCGTTCCTGTTCACCGGCCTGATCGTCGCCATCGTGCTCGTCGGCTCGCTGTGGATCATGCACAACGCCAACTCGCTGATGATGCCTGGGATGTAAGGTTTTCCCGGCGCGCTTTGTTAGCGTGTGATGGTTGAGAAAGGCGGCTTCGAATTTTTCGAGCCGCCTTTTTCTTTAGCCGCAGCGGTAAGCAAAAAGGGCAGTTCGAGTCATCGAACTGCCCTTTTTGCGCTGGCGCTACCGATTCGTCGACACCGCGCTTGCCACCACCGCCGTCGTTCTCTCAACCCTCAGCACCCGCGGCGCTCGCCGGCCCTCTGGCTCACTCCAATTTAAAGTCGCTCCGCCAGAGGGCCGACAACCACCGCTCATATTCCCCGTCGTTTCACCGCTTTTTCCTTACCCGTGCGATCCGGGTACGTCCGGGGGCGTGTCCGTCGTCGGGGCCGCCAAGATCACACCCGGTCTCACCGGCAAGTCCGGCCTTATACCCAACAACGGCAAGGCCTGTGAAGCGATTTCTGCGAACGCCGGGCCCGCCGCTTGACCCCCAAAGTGCTGCGACGCCTTCGGCTCATCCACCGACACCGCAATCACCAACCTCGGCGCAGACAACGGCGCTATCCCCACAAACGACGCCCGATACTTCGAATGGTCGTACCCGTGCGCACCCGCCTTATACGCCGTACCCGTCTTCCCGCCAATGCTGTAACCCGCCACCTGCGCCGTCGTCGCCGTACCACCCGTATCCACCACCCCCGCCAACATCTTCCGCATCTCCGACGCTGTATGCGTGTCAATCACTCGCACACCCTCCGGCTGCACCGGGGTGTCCGGCTTGATGATCGAAATCGGTACCAACACACCATCGTTCGCAAAGATCGTGTACGCGCGCGCCAGCTGGAACAACGACGCTGAAATGCCGTACCCGTACGCCATCGTCGCCTGCTCAATCCGCCGCCACGACTTATACGGGCGCAAACGGCCCGATACCGCACCCGGGAATCCCAGCTTCGGCTGCTGGCCCAAACCAATCTCGGTGAACATGTCCCACATTTCCTCCGCCCGCAACATGGTCGACACCTTCGTCATCCCAATATTGCTCGACTTCTGAATCACGCCTGCCGCCGTCAACACACCATTCGCACTGTCGTCACTGATCGTCGCGCCCTCGAACACATAACGGCCCGGGCCCGTGTCGATCAACGTCGCCGGTGTCAGACGGTGCAAGTCCAACGCCAACGCCATGGTGAACGGCTTGAGAATCGAACCCGGCTCGAACACGTCAGTGAACACCCGGTTGCGCAACTGCTCACCCGTCAAATGCTCTCGGTCGTTCGGGTTGTACGTCGGCAGGTTCGCCAAGGCCAGCACCTGGCCCGTCTTGGCGTCGATGACGACGGCCATTGCCGCTTTCGCGCCCGTGCGATCCAACGCGTTCTTCAATGCCTCATAGGCGATGTATTGCACGCGCGTATCGAGCGTCAGGCGAATGTCCTTACCATCGCGCGGCGGACTGGAATCGTCGAGATCCTGAATGGTGCGCCCGATCCGATCTTTAATCACCCGCCGCACACCCGCCGTCCCCTCAAGCAACGGCTCCTCGCCCAACTCCATCCCTTCCTGCCCCTTGTCCTCGACGTTGGTGAAACCCACCACGTGCGCGGCCACATCGCCTTCAGGATAAAAACGCTTGTACTCACTGCTCTCGTACACGCCCGGAATGCCCAGCGCCTCGACCTGTTTGCCGATCTCGGGGGATACCTGCCGCTTGATGTAGACGAATTTCTTCTCGCCGATCAACTTGCTGCGCAGTTCCTTGGCAGGCATGTCGAGCAGCTTGCTCGCTTGCTGAATATCGCTGTCGGAAAGGTCGTCAGGCACTTCGGCTGGCACCGCCCACACGGTGCGCATCGGCAGACTGGTCGCCAACACACGGCCGTCGCGGTCTTCGATCTTGCCGCGCACGGCGGGCATGACGATGGTGTGCTCGTAACGCTTTTCGCCCTGCGCGATGTAGAAGCCGTTGCCGGGCCCCGCGATCCAGAACGCGCGGACGACGAGACCGATGAAGGCAAGGGTGATGACGATGACAACGAGTTTGGAGCGCCACAACGACATGCGCGATTGCAGGACCGGACTGGCGGAGAACGTGACGTCCTTGGGCTGGCGTTTCTTTTGCATGGCGCTCGCGGGGCGTTGAGATGCGATGACTGCGGTGAGCCGATCAGCAGACTCTGGCTCAAATTCTAGGCCAGATAGCGTAGCACGCAAGCGACTGTTGCAATAGCGCAAAAGCCCCGTCAGACGGGGCTTGCAGCGTTTTTTTCGGCGCCGCTGCAACTGAAGCGCCAACGGGTGTCAGCAGACGAAACCGGACGCAGCGAATTGCAGCGAATTGGCGAAAAATCGCATGCTGAACGCCGCGAGGCACTCGACTACTTCGCCGGACCGAACCGAATGTCGCCGTACCACGCATGCGCACTCGCATGGGTGTTGTCGCTGTCGGTGAAAACCCCATAACCGAGCAGCTTGCCCGGCTTCTCGTGATAAACGCGCTCGTAGTCGGCCGCGAGATTGCGCGAGAAGGATTGCCATTTGCCGATGCTCGCATCGCCGCCCGCCACCACGAGCATCTGCACGCGGTCGGTATGTGGGTTCTGAATCACGCCACCGGGCTCGGCATCGTTCGACCAGATGTACATCAGCGTGGCGTACGGCAAATCTTCGCCGCCCGCCTTGGCAAGACTCATCGCCGCGCGGTCGCCGAAGGGCAGAGACGACTTGTCGCCATCAAAGAAGAAAACGATCCGCGCAGGCGAATCCTCTTTGTCGGCATTGCGGTTGTCAGCCCCCGGAATCGCCCCCGCCACTTTCCAGCGCCACGAAACGGTGGGCGTGGCCGACAGATCGATGCCGCTGCCCTTGTTCATCAGCGCAGACGCCGAATCGACGGAATTGGCCTCGACGACGTTGCGCCCGCCATCGGCGACAACGGTGTACTTGGTGATTTTCTTGCCTTTGACGACCGGCAGGTTCTGCCAGCCTGACGGCAGTGCGGCGCCGACAGCGGCCTGCGAGAAGAGGGCGGCACCGTCGGCATCGCCATCCGCCGCGAGAGCCGCAAGCGGGGCGACGGTGCCGAGGAGGGCGGCGAGTACAGCCATTCGGGAAATGCGAAGCGGCGAGACGATGCGTTGCATAGTGAGCGACTCCGGCTTTGAGAGGGGCGCTCCGGCCCCGGACAAGTTACCGCTGCTGCATGGCCACACGCAGGCCCAATCCGATGAAGATGGTGCCGATGATCTTGCCCTGCCAGCGCAGCAGCCACGTGAAGCGCTTCACAAACCGGCCGAGCGGGCGCACCGACAACGCAATGGCTGCGGTGTACACGGCACTCATCGCGACAAACACCATCCCCAGCACCAGAAACTGCATGAACACGTTCCCTTCGCTCGCATGCACGAACTGCGGCATGAACGCGAGGAAGAAAAGCGCCGTCTTGGGATTGAGCACTTCGGTGGCGACCGCCTGCGCAAACGCACGCGTGGGCGAGACTTGCGGTGCCACGGGCAACTGCGGATCGCTCGGGCGCTCACGCAGGGCCTTGATGCCGAGATAGATCAGATAGGCCGCGCCGATGTACTTGACGACGTCGAACGCGAGCGCGGAAGTCATCAGCACCGCCGACAGCCCCACGGCAGCACACAGGGTATGGACAAGGTCGCCCAGCGCGATACCCATGCCGGTCATGACGCCGGCGCGGCGTCCGCCCTGCACGGTGCGGGTGATGGTGAGGAGCACGGCCGGTCCGGGAATCAGGAACAGCCCGAGGACGACGGCAAAAAACGTAGCGAGGGTGGCAAGGGTCGGCATGGAGTCTCCGTGAATCGGGGCCGCAGTCTGGCAGCGCGCTGGCGACATCATCCCAGATTTGGCTCGGGGCTGCTGGAAGGGCTGTAAGCGCCGCGCATGGTACCGATGCGAAGCGTGATTGCACATTGCCGTGAGGAATTCCTGAAGTCCAACGCCCGCGAGCGCGGCAATCTGCGCACTCCACTGACTCCGCTAGAGAGAATCGAAATGCCATCATCCGTCAATTTCAAGCCGGACATCATCAACCCAACAGCGCTGACCACGGAAATTCTGGGTTGGCAGCAAGGTGACCCTCGTCAGCAAGCGTGCGTCGAGCGAACGTGGAACCCCGGGGAGATTCTGGCATGGCTGATAAAAGGCAGCATTCAGCAGAACATCGATGCAGTAAAGAATTGCTCCGAGCTCTACGGAACCTTGGAGCTTTCACGGTTCAATGAAACCGCTATCGCTCTGACCCGCCCCGGGGAAGGGTTGGGAACCCTACAGGTCTATAACCGGTATTGCGCGCCATTTGCCACCGCGGTGGGCATGGGGCTCGCGCTTTTAGCGGCAAGCAATGTAAAAGCATTGATGTCGGAGCGCTTCGCTTCATGGCTACGCCCGGAACACTGGATGCCACGGAATATGGCAGGGAAATCCGCGCAGCCAACGGAGTACGACACCTGGCGCGAAGCGCAGGAGATCCATCTCTCTCTAGACGAGCGCCGGGCAAACCGACAGTACGATGACGCACTGAGTCTGACTCGCAAACCCAATCCCGACCGGCCGTTGGCGGACATCGAAATCGCCCGTGCTTTGGTCGTTCATCTGTCGAATACACCGCAAGACACCGATCTGAAAAGTCACCGAGTCACACAGCTATGCGCCTTGTTAGCGCATGGTCTTGGCTTCTCTTTGGACGCTGACTATGCGAAGTCGATTTTCCTCGACACACACCCGCACACGCTGATTCAGCACAACGACTCGTTCGCATTGCTTCACGCCTTGTTAGCCCCCGATTGGGAACACGACAAAGAGGGCGCGCCGACGTTTTCGGTGCATCCGGTGGATGTGCAATTGTTCGACCCCGAAGAAACCACGAGCGATCTTCTGGCGCCCTACAGGGCGATCGACGACGATTCGGCATCACCCGATTCAAGCGCGACCCGTGCGCGAGAAATCCGCGAATCGCGGGAACGTCTCACCGACAAAGCGGCCCTCGAGCGTGTGCGCTCGCGTGTTGTGACGGGTATTGCCGCGAGCGTTCGCCACGAATGCGACCGTACGCCCCTCGGCTGGCGTGTGACGGCGAAGATTGAACTGATCATCGCGACATCCACCGACATGACTTACGGGGAGATGCTCGAGCGATTGGGCGTTGCGGTGATGGGCGATATCTCGGTACGAGGCTACTGGCGCTGGGATGGCGATCCCCCAGACGACGAGTACGGGCCTGCGCCAGCGTCGATGCCCGAGCACGTGGCGAAGTGGCTGGTACGCGTGCTCGCCTCGGAGCCCGAGCTGCCGGATATGACGGATACGCAGACCTCGTCACTTGCGGCCAGCTTGACGGCACTCGCACGTATGGATACCCCCGCATCGCTTGGGGTCGGTTCACCCGAGTGGAACGACCTTGTCAAAGGCGTGGAAATCATCGGCGAGCGCCACTGGTACGCATCGTTTGCCCAGGTATGTCACGCAGGCAGAACTGGAGAGGTGCCGCCATTCGATGCGCCGGGGGGCGACGATGGTAACCCGCCCGATCAGCCGGGCCCCTGGCGCAAGAAGCCCCCGCGTTCGTCCAAATCACGCCATAGGCGCACGCAAAGGTAATGACGCCATAGCTAATCGCGTTAGAACCAAGCTCCGCCGATCAACCCCGCCACACTCCCCGCGGCGAGCCACCAAAGCGGATGCACGCGGGTGCGGATCGCCAGCACGGCCACGCTCGCGGTGATGCCTGCCAGCAGCCACGACGTGGCCGACGCTTGCGCAATCAGCGCTGCACTCGCCGCAACGAGCCCGGCCGTCATCGGCATCAATCCGGCCTGAACGATGCGCCGCCACGGTCGGTCTTTGAAGCGTTGCCACAGATGCAGCACGAAGATCGTGATGAGCGACGATGGCCCGAACTTCGCCAGCGTGGTGACGAGCATGCCCTGCCAACTCGCCACATGCCAGCCCACAAGCGTGACGATCATGAGGTTCGGGCCGGGGGCGGCTTGCCCCAGCGCGAACAAGGCGCTGAATTCTTCGGAGGTCATCCAATGATGAATGTCGACGACCTGACGCTCCATCTCGGGCAGGATAGTGTTGCCGCCACCGAACGCGAGTACGGACAACTGCGTGAAGATGAGCGCAAGGGAGATGAGCGTGCTCGTCATTGCGAAACCCTCCACGTGGCGTAAATCGAGAGCGGCGTCATGATCAGCATGGTGAGCACGAGCGGCACACGCAGCACGGCAATCATGATGAAGCACGCTGCCGCCACACCCGCCAACACAACGGACTTGCGCAGCGGCCACGACACTTTCCACGCCATCTGAATCAGCAGACCGGCAGCAGCTGCGGCAAGCCCAGCGAAGAGATGCTTCACGTGCGGGTCGTTCTGAAAGTGCTGATACACCATGCCGAGCATGATGACGACGGCAGACGGTGCGGCAATCAAGCCGAGAATCGAGGCGAGCGCGCCGCGCCAGCCGTGAAAGCGCATGCCCAGCGCGACGGACAAATTGATGATGTTGCCGCCGGGTAGAAACTGACACAGCCCAAGCAAATCGGTGAATTCGTGCGGTGTGAGCCAGCGGTGCTTCTCGACAATCATCCGACGCGCCAGCGGCAGCGCACCGCCGAATGCCGTCATCCCCAAACCGAGAAAGCCGAAGAAAAGCTGGCGAATGCTGGGGATGACGATGTCGTTACCGTCTGAGGTAACGGTAGGGTTGGTGGAATTCGTGGAATCGGTGTGAGGTGCCGAAGCGTCAGGTGGACGCGTCGCCGAAGAGGCGAGCTTGGCGGGCGGAGCCGGAATTTGCATGACGGGATCTTTCTAAAACTACAACAGCCGTGGGGGCCGCCCGGCAGGAGGTGACATCGCTGAGGGGATGCACGGGCGCCGCGCGGGACACCGTCAGAGTAGGTCGGATGCGCTATATTGTCCAATATATGGAAGTGACTTGAATCATATCGAACCAATATGGCAAATATCGACATCCGCCTGCTGCGCTACTTCATTGCGGTGGCCGAAACGGGCCACATGACGCGCGCCGCCGAACGGCTCGGCATTGGGCAGCCGCCGCTGTCACAACAAATTCGTGTGCTGGAGACGCAGCTTGGCGTAACACTGTTCGACCGCCTGCCGCGCGGCATGGCCCTCACCGACGCGGGGCAGGCGTTTCTGGGCGACGCCTACGACGTCGTGCGCAAGCTCGATCAGGCGGTCGACGACGTGCGCCGAGTGGCGGCAGGGGTGAAGGGGCGCTTGGCCGTGGGCTTCACGAGTTCGTCGGCGTTGCATCCGTTTGTTCCCGCAGTGATTCGGGCTTTCCGCGCCGACGCCCCGGCGGTGTCGCTCATGCTCGACGAGAGCAGCACGACGGAACTCATCGACGGCCTGCGCGACGGTCAACTCGATGCGGTGTTCATTCGTCAGCCACTCGGCGACATTGCGCAAATTGCGATCATGCCGGTGTTGGAAGAACCGATGGTGTTGGCGGTGCCGTCGTCGCATGCCCTCGCGCTCAAGGGCCGCGCTGGAAAGGCGGCCGTGCCGCTGACCGAACTCTCGGCGGAGAAGCTGATTCTCTATCGGCGCCGCACAGGGCAAGGGTTATACGACGCGATCATTGCTGCCTGCCACGGGGCGGGCTTCAGTCCAAACATCGAACAAGAGGCCCCGCGTCTGCCGTCGACACTCTCGCTGGTCGCCGCCGGTCTGGGCGTGTCGATCGTTCCCGCGTCGCTCATGCGCATGCAGGTGGAAGGCATCGTCTACCGGCCACTCACACCTGCCCCGCGCGCGCCGCTGCATTTCGCGTATCGAGAAGGGGTACTCGCCGGGCCGACCGCGCGGTTGCTCGACCATGTGCGTGCGGCGGCGAAATCGGAAAGTGGAGGGTAGAGGGGGGAGGCGGGGTAGCGGGGCCTAAATCTCACGTGAGCCCCGCGTGGCGCGATGAAAGTGCCCGCGATCGACCTCGCGGGCACTTTCAGGCTCAGAACGCCTTGACCAGTGCCAGCCGGATCAAGTTGCCCTTCGTCGAACCGCCCCCAGCCATGTACTCGGTGTACCCGGCCACCTTCAGGAACAGCTTCTCACTCGGGATCAGCCAGTCGAATTGCACCCCCACCGCCGCTTTGCGCGGGCGCATCGGGCTGGCACCGTCGCCGCTGTCGTTCGAGATCTGCCCTTGGTAGTAACCGACCAGCCCCATCTGGGTCGTCGGCGTGATGTGGCGCGCCACCCCCCACTCGACCACTAACCCGTTACCCGGCGTGATGCCCGTCTGCCGCTGCGAATAGTTTTTCTCGGCACGCATGAGCACCGACAGCGACCACTGCTTTGCCGTATCGGGGTAATAGGTACCGCCGAACGAGAGCATCGTGGACGAATAGCCATTGCCGGGCGACGACGGATCGGTGGCCGAGAACGTGCCCACGTTGAGCCACTGGCCCAGCCCGAACGAGAGATCCCACTGTGCGCCGTGCCAGCCGAGCACCAACGGGCTGACATAGATGTCACCCACGCCGCGGCTGCTTCCCGCGTACCCGATGCCGTTGAACGTGAACGACTTGGCCGTCATCGGCACGATGGCCTCTACGCCGTAGTTCGCACCGAGGAAAGTGGCCTGCGTGATCCAAGCGCCGCGCAATGCCAGCGCGTTGACCGTACCGTCGTTGTTCCCCGGGGCCTCGGTCACGCGATTGATGTTGTAGTTCACGGCGTAGCCGAGGAAATACATGCCAGGGCCCGGCACCGATGCAGCTTGAATGCCTTCGACCCCCGGCACGTAGTGACCCGCTGCATGCGCCGGTGCTGTCATGAACGCCGCAACACTCAACGTGGCAAGTGCGGCAAGCCGGGAAAATGACGTACGCGACGGATGGGATGCGTGCGCGCGGAAGTGCTTTTGATCGTTGTTATGCATTGTCTCCTCCAGAGGTCTGTCGTCAGGCGGCGCTCGTCGGCGCGCTCAGGAAATCGGTCACGAGCCGATTGAAGGCATCGGCGTGTTCCCATTGCGCCCAATGACCGCAGCGCGAGAACACGTGCAGTTGCGCGTCGGCCAGCCCTTGCAGCAACTTCAGGCCGTTATCGATGGGCACGAAGCGGTCGTCGCGGCCCCATGTGACGAGCGTCTTGTGCTTGATGCGGTGAATTTGCGACGACACGTCCCAGCTCGTGACCGGTGCCTGCTTCACGCTGTCGACGAAGTTGCGCAGATGCGAGGGATACGCGGCGATGTTGTCCCAGCGGCCACGCCGAAGCTCCTCGGTGATCGCCGACGGGTCGTAGACGAACACGTCGAGCATGTCGACGAAGTTCTCGTAGCTCGGCGCGGTGTAGAGCTTGAACATCTTGCGAATCCCTTCCTGCGGATTCGGTTGCACGAGGCTGTGTCCCATACCGGCCGGACCCATGAGTACCAGCCGGTCGAGCCGCTCGGGAAACTCGAGCGCGAAGTTCAGCGCCGTCGCCCCGCCAAGCGAATTGCCGACCAGATGCGCGACGCGAATATCCAGCGCATCGAGCAGGCCTTTCACCGCACGCGCGTTGAGCAGACCGCGCTGCACGTCGGAGACGATTTCGCCCGACTTGTTGAAGCCGGGGCAGTCCATCAAGATCACTCGGAAACCGGCGGCAACCAGCGGTTCGATGTTGCGGTAATAGTTGCTCCAGCCGCTGGCACCCGGGCCGCCGCCGTGCAGCATGACCAGTGCCGGACCGGTGCCCGCTTCGTTGTAGTGAATGGTGAATTGTTCAAGGCCGGGGGCGTCGATCGTGACGAACCGGCTCGTGGATGCTTCGGTGAGAACGCTCATGACTTGTCTCCTCTCGATCATAAAAATGGGCGGCTGCGTCTCGCGACGCACCGCCCTTGTCACTTCAGGTCAAACGTACGGAACATTCGCCAATGCCGCCGAGTGTGAGATGCAGAAAGTCGCCCGCCCGCACCGGCACCATCGCCGACAGCGCGCCGGAGAGAATGACCTCGCCAGCCTTGAGCGCGATGCCATGCGCGCCTAGGGTGTTGGCCAGCCACGCCACGGCGTTGACCGGGCTGCCCATCGTGGCGGCCCCGGCGCCCAAGCCGACGACCTCGCCGTTCTTCTCCAGCACCATGCCGCAACTGAAGAGATCGGCGGCTCGCTCGCCGCTGACCGGCACCAAGCGGTCCGACAGCACATAGACGCCGCACGACGCGTTGTCGGCCACCGTGTCGGCAATGCCGATGCGCCAGTCCCGAATGCGCGAGTCGACAATCTCGAAGCAGGCCATCACCCCTTCGGTTGCGGCGAGCACCTCTGCCGCGGATACGCCCGGCCCGCACAAGTCGCGCTTGAGGACGAACGCAATCTCACCCTCGGCCTTCGGCGCGATCAAACGGCTCGCGTCGATCTGTGCACCGCGCCCGAACGCCATGTCGTCGAGCAACATGCCGAAGTCGGGTTGATCGACATCGAGCATGCGCATCACCGCCTGACTCGTGACGCCGATTTTCTTGCCGACGACACGAGCACCAGCCGATACACGGCGCGCTACAACGTGCTGCTGAACGCGGTACGCGTCGTCGATATCGATCGACGGCCAGCGATGCGAGAGCGGTTCGATCGCGCGCGCGTCACGCCAGGCGTCGTACAACGCGTCGCCTGCCGCCGCGATGGCGTTGGCATCGAGCATTGGGTCAGCCCTCCAGCGCGCGCTTGACGAGCGCTTCGCATTCCGCCGTGATCGGGCTGTGGAACCAGCCGATCGCATTGCGCTCCGGATCGCCCGAATACAAACGCTCGTAAAGCCCTGCACGCGAGCCGAACTCGGTGCCGGTCATGTCCCACGCCATCTTCATCAGGCGCAGTCGATCGCGGGCGTTGATGTTGGGGCCGATGAGCCAGCGATCGAGCAACGGGCCAATCTCCGGATGGTTGTAGTCCGCTTCGGTCACGGCGAGCGCGCCCGATCCGGCCGCCATGCGCAGCACTTCGGCCGCCTTGGTGTTGGCGCTCGGGAAGAAGAAATTGAGCGCGGCCATGCCGGCACCCAGCGCGAATTTCGGCTCGCCGCGGCCATCGCCCTCTTGCATGATGTCGCCGCGCTCGAACGCGTTCACGCGCGCGTGCGCCTGCGAAATCACGCCCGCACGAATGGCCTCCGCGACGTTGACCAAGCCGCACAATTCGCCGATGGCAGCCTGAAAACGCGGTGTCTTGTCACGGCCGTTGGCACGCGCGATGGCGGTCGCCAGCCCGGTGAGAAAACGCAACTTCATGGTCGAGCGAGTGCATGCCTGCACGAAGGTGTAGCCCGTCGCGAGCTTCATCATCGTGTTGTAGGCATCGATGTCGCCGTTGACGACGAGACGGTCGTTCGGCACGAACACACGGTCGAACAGCAGGATCGCGTCGCCTTCATCGAAGCGCGACGAGAGCGGACGATCGAACGTGCCTTGCGCGCGGTCTTCGCCACGATCGAACGATTCGCGCGCGAGGATCGACAGGCCCGGAGCATTCATCGGAATGAGGAACGCCAGCGCGAAATCTTCTTCGCCCGCTTTGCGCGGGAAGAAGGGACCGACGTAGCACTCGTTGGCGACCGGTGCGAGCGTGGAGAGCATGCGGCAGCCGCTCACGACGACGCCGTCGGCACGGCGCTCGACAACGCGCACGGCTTCGACGGGCGCATCGGGCTTCGATCGATCCGTTTGCGGATCGATCAGCGCGTGGGTCACCTGAAGATCGTTTTCACGGCAATGCTCGACGATGCGTTGTGCGCGCTCGGCGGCTTCAAATTTGCCCATGGCGCGCAGACCGACCGCCTGATCGAGTAGAAAGCCCGACATGAAGTCGGTCAGGCGTCCCATCAGGCCAAAGGTCGACTGTGTGCGGAAGTGGAAGCATGCCGCCTGTTGACGGAATTCCTCTTGCGTCTTCGCTTCGAGATACGTCTTCGACACGGGCTCGTCGGTCGTCGGCGAGCGATACGTCAGCAGGTCGGAAAGTGCGGGATCGTGCTGCTGATCGTAGAGCGCAGCCATCGTGGCGATCACGCCCTTGAGTGGTCCGTAGGCGGTAACGTCGCGAACGAGCTTGCCGTCGATATAAAGTTTGCGGTTGTCTTGCAGCGAGGCAATGAACTGCTGGCCGGTACGAATACCCATGGTTGTCTCCTTAGTACTTGGGTGTGGGCTTGAATCGGGTTCGGAACAGGTGAGGCAAATTGGGGCGCGCACTCAGGCGGGCGGTGCCCCCGCATCGAGACGGCGGAAGCGGCCGTCGAAATACAACAGGCCGTCTGCGGCGCTGCCGGGCGCGCCGCCAACGCGGCAACTCACGACGTCGCACAGAAAAATCGAATGCGAAGCGGCGGGAATGCGCTCGACGATTTCGCAAGCGAACGCGACGCAGGCGTCGTTGAGCAACGGCACGCGATCGATCTCGTGCCACGTGGCGCTTTCCAAGTTTTCGAAGCGCGCGTCGCCCTTGATGGCGCTCGTGGCGAAGCGCTCGGCGATGTGTTGTTGTGCGCTTGTGAGCACGTTCACGGACAAGCGCCCTTCGGCGGCGATTTGCTCGTGAGCGCTGGCGCTCTGGTTGACGCAGACGAGCAGTCGCGGCGGCTCGGCGCTCACCGAGCACACGGCGGTGGCGGTCAGTCCGGCACGTGCGCCGACGGAACCTGTGGCAATGACGCACACGGCACCGGCAAGGCGGCGCATGCCATGTTTGAAGACGTCGGCTGCCATCGGCGCAAAAGGCACGGCGGGCGCGGTGGGCACGGTGGGGCGTGGTGTGATCGCGGCAGCGATCGAAGCATGCGAGGCGATAGCCATCGGGGGACTCCTGGCGTCAGGACGCACGCCGTCACCGCCGGACTTCGGCGAGTCTGGCGTCTTCGGTCATGCATCGGGTTTGGTTGGGCTGGCGTTACTGACGTAACAAGTGTTAGCGGCGTTAGTCAGCGAGCGGGGCTAGTGGGCTGGATTGCGGTGACCCCAGTCGCTCAGTTGTGCGTAGCGGCGGACTTCCCAATGGGCGTCGTCGACAACGATGCCGCCCGCGCCGAATTCGAGCGCGAAGCCAGAGGGTGTTTTCACGTAGAACGAGAACATCTGGTCGTTTGGGTGATGTCCGAGCTCCATGACGATGGGCAGCCCTGCGGCGACACAGCGGTCGTAGGCGAGCCCCACGTCGTTCATGTCGAGGGCTTCGACCATGATGTGATGAATGCGCTTGGCGTGCGGGAACGGTACGCGCGCGCAGGCGAGCGAGTGGTGACGCCCCGTTGCCGCGTGGAAGAACGCGATGTCGAGCACGACGCCCGGCGCAATTTCACCGCTGATGTAGTCGCTGACCTTCAAGCCGAGCGTGTGGCGGACGAAGGCGTCGGTGGCAGCGGCGTCTTTGGGGACCGCCACGAGATGACCGACGCCGAGGCGCCCGGTACTGAAGCCGCCGCGCATGACGGACGAGCGGAACGGGGCCGACATCGGCGCGCGTGTTGCGCCCACGTAGAACTCGTGACGAATGCCATCGGGGTCTTCGCACCAGAACAGACGCGTGACACCGCGCTGCGCCGCCAACGCGCCGTCGCCGGTTTCCATCGCGGCACCGGCGGCGCGACGCGACGCCACGAAGGCGTCGAGCGCTTCGTCGTTAGCCAACTCCCAGCCAGCGGCGAGCAGATCGTCGGCATCGTGTTTGACGAGCAACATGCGTTGCGCGTAGTCGTCCATGCGCAGCGCCAGCGTCTCGCCAGCGATGCGGTGACCGGCTTGCAAACCGATGACATCCAGCGCAAAGCGCTCCCAGGCGTCGAGATCGCTCACGCCAAGCACGAGGTATCCGAGGTTCGAAATATTCGCCACGGTTTGTCTCCTTCTCACTTCCGTTATCGATGAGCGAGCGCCGTCAGACATGCATCGGCGGCGTCGCATTCGTCCCTTGTTTTCAGGGATGCGTCATCGATATAGCGAATACCGTGCCAGTCTCACGCGTCGTGCTGCGAATCTCACGCGAGACCCCTCGATATTCCACGTTTACCCGTGCTTTGCGCGATGCTGCGCCACTTATCGCCCGGTTTTTGCGATGATCTCGCTCTGCCGCGCAGTGCCCCGTGCGTACGAATTTCGTAATTTCATGAATTCGCGCACGACCGTAGGCGGCGAGTTTTCATAATTTCAGGAAATACCGCCCGCCGCGATTTCCGAAGTCAGCAAGTCGAGGTTGTAGATGCCAGTGTCCCCGCCCCCGAAAGGCATAGCCGTACCCGACGTGCTCGTCGATCTCAAACTTCCGCAAGTCCGCGATCTCGCCAATCGCCTGCGCTTTTCGGTGGCAGAAGGGCGTATCTGGCTGGGCGAACGGCGTGTCGTTTTGCTGCATGCGCAGGCCTTCGCAGCGCTGCGCGACGCGCTGATCGAGACGCTTGGCATGGAGCAGACGCGCATGATCATCACGCGCATCGGCTACGAAGCCGGTCAGCGCGATGCCGAGATGGTGACCAAGATGGGTGGCCCCAACGTCTCCTGGCGCGAGGTGCTCAATGCCGGGGGGACATTGCACGCGTTGCAGGGTTTTCTCTTGCCTGAGCACGCGGGACCGGGATTGGCGGCAGGCGACCTGCACGCCGACGACTATTGCGGCGAAGCCATCTGGAAGGAATCGCTGGAAGACGAGGCGCACATTGCCTCGCATGGCGTGGGTGCGCACGCGGTGTGCTGGAACGCCGTGGGCTACTGCTCGGGATATCTCACCGTCTGCGCGCAACGACAGATCGTTGTGCGTGAAGTCGAATGCCGATCGATGGGGCATGTGCACTGCCGGATCATCGCGCGGCCTGCGAGCGAGTGGGCCGATGCGCAGGAGGATCTTCGCTACTTGCTGCCGCAGGAGCGGCCAGCGCGGGTTCATGTGGCGAGTACGGTGGGCAGTGATGTTGGTGATGGCAGTGGTGACGGCGGCGGTGATGCCACCAGCGGGGCACCGCATCAGCTCCCGCGAGTCGATACGCTGGGTGCTGCTGCGATGGACGATGCTCCCGAATCGCTAGTCACCGGTACGTCGACGGCCTTCACGCTGCTGCGGCATAAGATCGAGCGCGTCGCAGGCACACAGGCGACGGTGCTGCTACTCGGTGAGAGCGGTGTCGGTAAGAGCCTTATCGCGCGCGAAATTCATCGATTGAGCCAGCGCGCCGCGCAACCGTTCGTCGAAGTCAATTGCGCGGCGATTCCGGAGGCGTTGATCGAGTCGGAGCTGTTCGGCGTCGAGCGGGGTGCCTATTCAGGCGCGACCACGGCGCGTGTCGGCCGTTTCGAAGCCGCGCATGGCGGCACGTTGTTTCTCGACGAAATTGCCACGCTGAGCATGACGGCGCAGGGCAAACTGCTGCGCGTGCTGCAAAACGGGCAAATGGAGCGGCTTGGCAGCAACCGCACCGTGACGACCGACGTCCGGGTGATATCTGCCACGAACGAGCCACTCAAGATCGCCGTGCAGGAGGGGCGTTTTCGCGAGGATCTCTACTTCCGCCTCAACGTTTTCCCAATGTTGATTCAGCCGCTGCGCGAGCGCCGCGACGATATTCCCGTGCTCGCAGAAGTGCTGCTGCGCCGGTTCGCAAACCGCCATTCGCGCGCGGTACCGTCAATCTCGCCACGGGCGATGCGCGCGCTGATGCATCACGATTGGCCGGGGAATATTCGTGAACTCGAGAATATGCTGGAGCGCGGCCTGATTATGGTGCCAGCGGGCGAGACACTCGATATCGTGCACCTGACGAGCGTCGAGGACGCACTGAGCGCATCGGCGTTTCTTGAGGTCGGCCGGGACGGGGGACTCACCGAGAACCACGAGCCGCTCTCGGGGGATGTGTCGGACAGCGACTCGCCGGGGCTGTCGCTCGATACGATTGCGGAGGATGTCGTGCGACAGGGAACGATGTCGCTGCCACAGATGGAAGACGCGCTCGTGCGCGCGGCGGTCAAGCAAGCGGGGGGCAATATTTCACGCGCCGCTGGCTTGCTCGGTATCACGCGATCGCAACTCGACTATCGCGTGAAGCGGCTCGGTGATGTGACGTGAAGCGAGGCGACGTGAACCGAAGAAGCGGCTCGGTGATGTGACGTGAACCGAGGTGACATGAACCGAAGCGACGTGAGGTGACGGCCGCGATGCGCTGCCTCCCGCTACGGTCGCGCGCGTCGTCCGTCGCCCGTCACCTTTAAGCCGTAGCCCCGCCTTTCTGTTGCAGCAGCGCTTCGATATGTCCGTGCAGGCCGACGTCGGTCCATTCCAGTTCGCCCATGCGCCAGAAGCGCGCGTTGCCTGCGCGGTCGACGAGATACGTCGCAGGTAGCCCGATCGAGCCGAAACTCTTGAACGCGGTGCCGTCGCGATCGAGCAATACCGTGCCGTCGATCGGCAGTTTGGCGAGGAACGGCTTGACCGTCGGCGGCGACTCTTTCACATTCACCGCGACGAGCGCCAGACCGCGATCGCGGTATTGCCGGGCCACGGCGCCCATGGCAGGAATTTCGTCGCGGCAGGGGCCGCACCACGTGGCCCAGAAGTTGAGCACCACCACACGGCCGCGCCACTCGGACAACGCGTGTTGCTTGCCATCCAGCCCTTCCAGCGTGAAAGCGGGCGTCGCTCCGCGCCACGCCGAGAGCGTGCCGCCCGAGGTACCCGCGAGCGCGCTGTCGTCGACTTCGCCGCCGGGCTTGCCCGGCCCTGCCGCGAGTGCCGGGCTGTCGATGCCAGCCAACGCACCGGCAGTGCCGAGTGCGCCGAGCGTCTGAAGAAAATGACGGCGTTGCATGGTGAAGCTCTCCTTCGTTGTCTGACGCAGTGCAATCAAGCCTTGAGTTCGCGTGCGCTCATGCGATAGCGGAACGCGTCCGGGTCCAGGCTGTCGAGCCGACCCTGTGCCACTTCGCCATTCGGATACATGAGGAACGGTACGGTCCCGTCACGCTTATCTTGTGCGCCCGGCAGCGGCACGTCGGCACCGTGGTTGAACGCGACCCAGTTCATTTCCCACTGACCGAAGAGCATTGCCCGCGCAGCACGCACGCGCAAATCGTCGACAGGCAGGCCACCGGGCACTTCTTCGAGCACGACCTTGCGCACATCGGCCGGATCGACCGGCACCCAGCCGTAACCTGCTGCGTAGAACTCGGCGCGACAGTGCTGCGCACGCGTCACGTCCCCCGCCTTACCCAAGCTGTTGAAGCCGTGATTCGACGCGGCCACGCGCACACCATAAGCGTCACGCGCGGGAATACCCACCGAGCGGACGAGTGCCGTGAAGAGTGCATTGATGTCGGCACACTTGCCCGCGAGATTGCCCGTCGTGAGGATGTAGCGCACGTCGCCCGTGCCGCAGCCGCGCACGGAACCTTCGCGACGGCAGTTGTCGACGATCCACTGGTAAATGGCCTGCGCCTTGGCAACATCGCCGTCTTGCCCGCGCGTGATGCGTTGCGCCGTTTCGCGCACTAAACCGTCGGTCGGCTGCAATTCGGTCGGTTGCAGATAGCGGCGCAGCACCTCGGCCGATTCGCGCGGGGCGTTGGCCGACGGCGGCTGCGACAAATCGACCCGGCGGTCGCGCGTGGTGAACGTGTTGATGAGCGTGACCGTGCGTGCCGGGGCGCCCTGCGCGGGGGCGTCGGGCCAAGCGACGGCGAGCATTGGGACGTCGACGCCAGCCGCGCCGCGCACTTTGCGCAGTTCAGCCTGTGCGCCCGAGGCTTCCCAGCGGGTGCCGAGCGCCTGTTGATACGTGGCAGACGGGGAAATAGCGACCGGCAGCCAGACATTGGCGGGGCCCGCGGAGGCTGGCAAGTCGACTTGCGTCGTCAGTTCGAAGGTGCGCCAGCCATCGGCAGCAACGGGTGCGGTAGGGCCACCGGGCTGTGTGCCAGCGGCTGCGGCCTGGTTCGACACAAACGCAGCAGGGAGCATGGCGGCTGGTACGGTGGAGGCGGCCAGCGAGAGAAAACGACGACGTTGCATGATGGAATCCCCGTCAAAATCAGCGCGCACGGCGCATGGTGGTTGGGAGTTCGAGCGACTGACTTCGCCATGGCGCGGATGGCCGGGCGAAAGCTGCTCCATAATACGTCGACTTTTGGCAAACTGTCGTCATCGCGGCGCAGGGTATATCCGTACCCGCCCACAGACATTGCCGCACATCCCATAACGAATGCCTCCACGGCCCACGACCATGACCGATGCTGCTCAGACACCCCCTGCCACCCCGCGTTTGACGTCGCTCTCGCATGGCGGCGGTTGCGGCTGCAAGATCGCGCCGGGCGTGCTCTCCGAACTGCTTGCACGCAACGAGTCCCCAATGCCCATGCCTGCCGCCTTGCTCGTGGGCACCGAGACGGCGGACGACGCCGCCGTCTATCAACTGAATGACGAACAGGCGATCATCGCCACCACCGATTTCTTTATGCCGATCGTCGACGATCCGTTCGACTTCGGCCGTATCGCGGCGACCAACGCGCTCTCCGACATCTACGCGATGGGTGGCAAACCGATCTTCGCGCTCGCCATCGTCGGCATGCCGATCAACGTGTTGCCGCGCGAGACGATTCGCGACATCTTGCGTGGCGGGGAATCGGTGTGCGCCGAGGCGGGCATTCCGATTGCAGGCGGCCACAGCATCGATTCCGTGGAGCCGATCTACGGTCTCGCCGCGATGGGCGTCGTGCATCCGAAGCGCATCAAGCGCAACGCCGACGCGCAAGCCGGTGACGTGCTGGTGTTGGGTAAGCCGCTGGGTGTCGGTGTGATGTCGGCGGCGCTCAAGAAGAATCAACTCGACGCCGAGGGTTATCGCCGCATGATCGACGCGACGACGCGCCTCAATCGCGTCGGCCCCGCACTTGCCGCGCTGCCGGGCGTGCACGCGCTCACCGATGTGACGGGCTTCGGCCTGCTGGGCCACACGCTGGAAATGTGCCGTGGCGCGAACCTTGCCGCCTATCTGCGCATGTCGGACGTGCCGCTGTTCGACGGCGTGCGCGAGCTCGCCGACAAGGGATGCATCACTGGTGCCTCGGGCCGCAACTGGGCGTCGTACGGCAGCGCCGTGGAGCTGGGCGAGCGCCTCACCGAGCGGGATCGCGACTTGCTGTGCGACCCGCAAACGGCGGGCGGTCTGCTGGTGTCATGCGCGCCGGGTGCGGTCGACGACGTACTCGCCGTGTTCCGCGCCGACGGCTTCATCGAGGCAGGCATCGTCGGTGCCATGCGGCCGGGCCAGCCAGGCGTGCGCGTGATCTGATCCGGTCAACAGCGCACTGAGTAAATCGTCGACCTCGATACCGTTTTTAGCGGCATTCATCTGTGCATCGGGGATGGGGCCCTTGCGCTCCATATCGACGATCGCCTGATTGAGATCGACGTAAGGCCGCAGGCGTCCCTCGTACTCGGCAAACGCGTGCGAGGGGTTCGGCCAGTGCTTTGCCAGTGAGTACGCGAGCACTGCCGCGCCGACCAGCGCGAGGCTGGTGCCTTGCCCGGAGAACGGCGATGCGCAATGCGCGGCATCGCCCGCGAGCGTCACGCGGCCTTTCGACCATGACGGCATGCGGATTTGCGCGAGTTCGTTGTAATGGAAATCGTCCGTCGTGTGCATGGCGTCGATCAGCCCCCGGATGTCTCCGCCCAATGTCTCGCATCGCTGCATGACGAGCCGCTTCTGGGCATCGACGTCGTTGCGCGGCAGGGCGGGCGTGGGAGCCTCGAACCCCACCGCAACGCGTAACGTCGTCTGATCGAGACTCGGGTAGACGATGTAGCCCACGCCGCCTTCGCGATGGCCTAGCTGCCAGTCCTTCAGGTCGATCTGGTTCGGGGTGGTGAACAGCGCGAGGATCATATTCAACGGCCGCACGACCGACGCCTCGTCGTCGAAACACAAACGGCGCACGTTGGAATAAGTGCCGTCGGCGCCAATGACCAGATCGAAAGCGCGCGGCGGATGCTTCTCAAAACTCACCACCACTCGGTCGCCCTGATCGTCTAGCGCGCGGATACTGTCGTCGTAGATCCACTCGATATCGTCGCTGAGCGCGCCCATCAGCACTTCGCAAAGATCGTCGCGGAAAATCTCGAAATCGGCGGTGTTGAGGGGGCCGCCGCTGAAGGTGCGCTCCTCTGTCCGTTCGACTTCATTGCCCTGCGCGTCGAGCATCGACATGCCTTTGAGCCGTGTGCGCAGCGCGCGGGCAGGGGCCAGCAGCCCCATCGCTTCGGTCACATCTAACGCCACACCGCGAATATCGATGGCCTGACCGCCCCGGCGCAGTCCGGGCGCACGCTCGACCACCGTGGTGGCGAAGCCCGCGCGGTCGAGCCAATAAGCCAGCGCCAGACCGCTCACGCCGGCGCCGGAGATCAATACGTTTGCCTTCATGCCTGCCTCTCGTTCGGAAAAGTCGTTCTGGACATCACGGCGCTTGGCGCATCGCCAAACGTTCAATGTTTCCAGTGGAAAGATTTTGACGAAGCCGCCAATTGCCGTCAACATATTTTTCCGTTGGAAACATTGGCCTCGTGTATGACTGAAAAATCAGCAACAAAACCCGCAAGCGGCGGCGCGCAGGGGGCAAAGAAGCGGCCTTACCACCACGGTGGGCTGCCTGAGGCGTTGCTGGCGGCGGCCGAGACGGTGCTCAAGCGCGATGGTTTGCGTGGGCTGACGCTGCGCTCGATTGCGCGCGAGGCGGGCGTGTCGCACACCGCGCCACAGCATCACTTTGGCGATACGGCGGGGGTGTTGAGCGAACTGGTGGCTGACGGCCATCGGCGCATGGCGGCCGCGATGGCGGCTGCGTTGGTGGCTAGCGGCAGCGAGGCTGCGCCGGGGAAGGCGCGCCGCAAGGCGGTGGCGCACGCTTACGTGGATTTCGCGTTGGCGAACCCCGACATGTTCCGGTTGATGGCGCGTAATGAGTTGCTGGATTTGACGCGTCCGTCGCTAAGCGAGGCGCGCAGCAACTCGATGCGCTTGCTAGCGGGGGTGCTGGACCCAGCGCCCGGCGATGCCGAAGGCGACACCGGCCCGACCGAACTGAGCGCCGAGCGTGCCGTTGCCATGGTGGCTGGCTGGGCGTATGTGCATGGGTTGGCGGCGCTGCTGGTCGATCAGCGATTCGCCGGGATGGTACGGCGCACGCCGTCCGTGGCCGATGCGCGGGAGTTGGTGTCGCGCGCGATTGAACAGATGGAAGTGGTACCGGAGCGCTGAGCGCGCCCCGGTGGCTGGCCATCAAGCCGCGCGCTGATCGCCGTCGGCTTTCGCCGCGTACGCGCCATCGATGAACGGCACGATGGCTTGCGCCAAGGCTTCAGGTGCGTCGCGGTGCGGCGAGTGTCCGCAGTTGGGCAGCTTCACCACTTTCGCGTGCGAGACGTTGGCGGCAATGCTGTCCATCTGCGCCATCGTGCCGTACTCGTCGTCTTCGCCCTGAATGGCAAGCAGCGGCTTCTCGATACTCGCCACCGCCCCGACCAGATTCCATTCGCGAAATGCCGGGTTCAGCCAGATGTCGTTCCAGCCCCAGAAGGCGCTGTCGACGTCGTCGTGATAGCGCGCGAGCTTCGTACGCAAGTCGGTCGTTTCGTACACGGTCTTCGTCTTGGCAATGCTCTCGACCGACACGTCTTCCACGAACAAGTGCGGGGCGAGGACGACCGCACCAGCAAGCCTGTCAGGGAACGCGGCCGAGAACAGCAGCGCAATCGACCCTCCGTCGCTATGGCCGACCAGCCACACCCGCTCGGCAGCCTCTTTCCCCACCCCCACCGCATCGAGAAACGCAGGCAGCACTTCACGCGCCTGCTTGTGCATGAAATCCACCGGCCACTTCTCGCCTTGCGGGCGCGGGGTAGAGCGGCCGTAGCCGTTGCGCGAAAACACAAGACCGCGATAGCCACCGACATCGCACAACTGCTGCGGCCAGTCTTTCCACATGGCGACCGACCCCAGCCCTTCGTGCAGAAAGACCAGCAGCGGTGCCTCGGTGCGCTCACGGTTGAGCCATCGATATTCCAGCGAGAGCGCGCCGAGCGAGGCCGTCTCGATCTGGGCAAACTGAACGTCCGACATCGTTTCGTCTTCTCCTAGGGTGAACCGACCCTATAGCATCTCGCGCAGCTTGAAGCGTTGTACCTTGCCCGTGGCCGTCTTCGGCAAATCGTCGACGAACACCAGCTCGCGAGGGTATTTATGCGGCGCCAGACGCGCCTTGACGAACGCCTTGAGCGCGGTGGCCATCTCGTCATCGGCCACGACACCGGGCTTGAGTACGACAAACGCCTGCGTTTTCGTCAGACCGTTGTCGTCACGGCCGACCACGCCCGCTTCGAGGACTGCGTCGTGCTGCATCAACACCATCTCGACTTCGATGGGCGAGACGTACTGGCCGCTGACCTTGAGCATATCGTCACTACGCCCGGCATAGACGTAATACCCACTGGGCAGACGCTGGTACTTGTCGCCGCTCTTGAGCCAGTCGCCGAGAAACGTGGCGCGCGATTTCTCGCGATTGCACCAATACATCAGCGCTGCGCTCGGCCCCTTGATGTACAAGTCGCCGATCTCGCCATCGGGCACGGGCAGTCCGTTTTCGTCGCGCAGTTCCACCGAATAGCCCGGCACGGGCTCGCCAGTCGTGCCGTAGGCGACTTGCCCCGCGCGATTCGACAAGAAGATGTGCAGCATCTCGGTCGAGCCGATGCCGTCCAGAATCTCCGCGCCGAAGTGCGCGGTGAAACGCTCACCGATCTCACGCGGCAACGCTTCGCCAGCGGACGTGCACAAGCGCAGCGAGACGTCGGCGCGCGCGGGCAGATGCGGGGACGCGAGTAGGTTCGCGTACAGCGTAGGCACACCGTAGAAGATGGTCGGACGATGTTGTTTCAGCCGCTGCGCCACCGCTTCGGCGGTGGGCCGCTCGGCCATCAGAACGACGGTCGCACCGACCGACAGCGGGAACGTGAGCCCGTTGCCAAGCCCATAGGCGAAAAACAGCTTCGCCGCAGAAAACACGACATCGTCCTCGCGAATGCCGAGCACGTTGCGGGCGTAAGTCTCAACCGTCCAGTGCAAGTTCGCGTGCGTATGCACCGTGCCCTTGGGCTTGCCGGTCGAGCCCGACGAGTACAGCCAGAAGGCGATGTCGTCACCCGCGGTATCGGCAGGCAGCGCGCTGGGCGGGCCGTCGACGAGCGCATCGAAGGTGACGGGCGGCGTTTGCTGTGCGGCGTCGCTGGCATCTGCCACGGCGACCGGCTGCGAGACGATGCATGGCGGCGGGGCGCTCATTTGATCGAGCGCTGCCTGCACGGTCGGCATCAGCGCGCCGGACGCAATGACGAGCTGCGCTTTACTGTGCGCCATCATGTACGCGTAGTCGTCGGCGGTGAGCAGCGTGTTGACGACGACAGGCACCACACCCGCATAAAGTGCGCCGAGAAAGGCGACCGGCAAGTCGATGGTGTCGAGCATCACGAGCAAAATGCGCTCTTCGCGGTGCACGCCCGCACGCGCAAGTCCCGTGGCGAAGCGCCGGCTGCGCTCGGCGAGTTCGCCATAGGTGAGGGACTGCGTGTCGTCGAGATACGCCGTCTTGGCGGCGCGCGCGCGATTGAGCGCTTCAAGGTGCGCGGCGAAGTTGAAGTTCGCCGGCGGTGGGGTCAGTACGGCTTCCATGTTGCCTCCGGTGGATCGCCGCGCGTGCCCTGCCTACGAGCGAGGGCAACGCGCACACGGCGTTGGTTCTCTACGGCGCTCTGACGGCACCTGTGTGAAACACCTTGACTACGACGGCTTGCGACTACTAACGGCTAACGATTCACTACGATGAAAAGCGGCGACAACGAATAACGATTACTTGGGCAATTCGACGGCATCGGCCGTGAGCGCTTCGACCAGTGCGGCGGGGCCTTGTGCCGCCGAGCGCACGTGATAGAAACGCAGCGCGCGCAGGCCGCCCAATTCCTCACCGCCACCGGCACGCCCCGGGCCGCCATGCAACGATTGGGGCATCACGTTGCCGTGGCCGGTCTGCGTTTTGGCAACCGATGGATCGACCGCATGCACTCGGCCATGCGCGTCGGCCAACGCAAGCGCAGGCGCACGCATCGCGAGGGCGTCATTGCTGAATAGCGACACGACGAGCGATCCTTGACCGCGTTTGGCGAGGGCGACGGCCTCGCCGACATCTCGGTAACCCACCAGCGTGGCGACAGGCCCGAACACTTCGGTGTCGTGCACGCGCTGCCCCGACGCGCCATCGCGCAGGCCGAGCAGCACGGGGGCGAAACAGGCACTCTGCGCATCGGCATCGATAAACGTGGCTTCGCGATTGCCGTCGTACAGCGTCTGCGCTTCGGCTTGCAGCTCGGCAATGCCCTCGAGCACGGTACGTTTTTGCGCCGCACTCACGAGCGACCCCATTCGGACGTTCTCATTGCGCGGATTGCCGACGGTCGTTTTCGCCAAACGCTCGGCAATCGCACTCGCGGCGGCATCGAAGTGTTCCAGCGGCACCAACGCGCGGCGAATGGCGGTGCACTTTTGGCCCGACTTGACGGTCATCTCACGGGCAACTTCGCGCACGAATTGATCGAACGCGGCAGTGCCGGGCGCGGCGTCGGGCAACAGGAGGGCGCTGTTCAGGCTGTCGGCTTCCACGTTGATACGCGCGGAGCGCTCCGTGAAGGCCGGATGCGCGCGCAGCGTGGCCGCAGTGGCCGCCGATCCGGTGAAGGACACCACGTCGAACGGCCCGATACGATCGAGCAATCCGGCGGCGCTGCCGCAAATGATCGAGAGACTGCCCCTCGGCAGCACGTCGGCGGCGACGACATCGGCCACCATGCGCTGCGTGAGCCAAGCGGTAGACGTGGCAGGTTTCACGATTACCGGCACGCCTGCGAGCAGGGCGGCGGCGGCTTTCTCCCACAGTCCCCACGACGGGAAGTTGAAGGCGTTGATGAAGAGCGCCACGCCTGGTGTCGGACGCAAGACATGGCGCACGGCAAACGAGCCGTCTTTCGCGAGCGGCGTCGCAGCGCCATCGAGCAGCGTGTGGGCTTCGCCCAGCGATGCGCCCAACTTGGCGTAGGTCGACAGCGTGTAAATCGCACCATCGATGTCGACGGCAGAGTCGGTGGCGACGGTGCCGGAATTGGCGGTTGCAATGGCGTAGTAGTCGTCGCGATTCGCTTGCAACGTGGCGACGATTTGCGAAAGCCGCTGTGCACGCTCGGCAAACGACAATGCGCGCAACGCCGGTCCGGCCGTGTCGCGCGCGAAAGCAAACGCGGCGTCCAGATCGAGACCGTCGCTCGATACCCGCGCGAGCGTCTCGCCGGTGACAGGGTCGGTGAGGGTGGTGCCCTCGCCACGACCGGCCACCCATTGACCAGCGACGTAGTTTTCCAGCAAAGCAGGCGTACTCATGACAAAGGCTCGGTAGGCAAGCGCACGGGATTCAGATCGCACGAAGACGTAACCCTCGTGTGATCGGGTGTCAGGCGCTGCGGGTGAATTCGATCGCCCCCTGGGGCAGGAGATAAAGGACGAGTGCGCGGCCATGCGCCACTGTCGGGCGATGCGCCGTGCCGGGGCCGTAGACACACCACCCGGCCGGATGCCCGTCGAAGGTCGCGCCGGGCGTGAACGGCATGATCAGATCGATTTCGCCGTTCGGATGCACATGGTGCGGGCCGGCCAGATCGGCCATGTCGACGACATCGACGGAAAAGCCGTGCGTCTCGGGTGTCGGCTTGATCACTCGGCCATAACGAATGCCACCGCCTTCGCGGTTGCACAGCCAGCCGTCGGCAACACCGATGTTGCACGCGTCGGTGAGCGCGGCGAAGCCGGGCGTGTCGGCACCATAGTGCGTGTTGAGCCAGTCGGCGAGGCTGGCGTCGAGCGCGCGTCCGTCGAGTTGGCGCGTGAGGTCGGCGATCAGCGCCTGAAATTGGGGCACATCCATCCATGTCTCCTGGGGATGACGCAATGGCAAACTGGCCGCTTCATGTCACTGCGCAGCGCCTTCGGACGCGCGCAGGTGAAACGCGAGCGGCGGCTCGCACTGTCTTGTTCTGACGATCTTCCGTACACCGGGTTTGACGCCGATCAGGTCGGACTACCGTCCGCGTTTGCTTTTTTATCGACGCATGGTGAAAATTAGAGCATGCAATTTTCGCTGTCAAGCAATATATTACATGTTACCTGTTCCGAGGATCTCGCCCGATGAATAAGAGTGCGCCTGCCGATGGGGTGTTGACGGCGCGTGCCGCCGTAGAGAAAGACCCGTTCCTGGTTGCGCTGGGCGAGCGTGTACGCACGCTGCGCGCCCGCCGTGGCTTGACCCGTAAGGCGCTGGCGCTCGACGCGGAGGTGTCCGAGCGTCATGTGGCCAATCTGGAGTCGGGCGTGGGCAATGCGTCCGTGCTATTCCTGCGCCAGCTTGCACAGGCACTAAATTGCACATTGGCGGAAATCGTCGGGGACGAAACCACGTCGTCCGCCGAGTGGCTGCTGATTCGCGAAATCTTGCACGGCCGTGATGGCGAGGCGCTTACGCGTGCCCGTCAGGCGCTCAGCGAACTGTTTGCAGGCAGCGAGCGCGATCCGGACCGGCGCGGGCGGATTGCCCTGATCGGCTTGCGTGGCGCGGGCAAGTCCACGCTGGGCCGCATGTTGGCCGACGACATGCACGTGCCGTTCGTCGAACTCAATCGCGTGATCGAGCAATTGGCGGGCTGTCCGCCGTCGGAAATCTATTCGCTCTACGGTGCCACGGCTTACCGGCGCTACGAGTTGCGGGCGCTCGAGGCCGTCGTGGCCGAGCATCCGCGCGCCGTGATCGCTTCGCCGGGCGGGATCGTGAGCGACGCGGCAACGTTTAATTTCCTCCTGACTCACTGCTATACGGTCTGGCTGCAAGCTTCGCCGGAAGAGCATATGAAGCGCGTGGTGGCGCAAGGCGATCTGCGGCCGATGTCGGGGAATGCCGAAGCGATGGACGACCTCAAGCGAATTTTGGCAGGTCGCCAAGACTTCTACGCCAAGGCGGATATGAGCTTCGACACCGGCGGGCGGGCGCTCGCGGACGCTTATCTGCAACTTCGGGGACGCCTCGCAGTGCAGTTATCGACCGACTGATCGTCGCGTTACTGCAAAATAATTCATTTTTCTTCAAGTTAACCGTTGACGATGGGTTTGTGCTGCACTATATTGCAATTCAACAAGATCATTATTCGAGTTGGAGGCAATCATGTTCGGCAAACCCCACGTCGACTACCGTACGGACCCCACGCAGTACAAGCACTGGAAACTGAGTTTCGAAGGCCCGGTCGCCACGCTCACGATTGATATCGCTGAGGACGGCGGCATTCGCGAGGGCTACAAGCTCAAGCTCAATTCGTACGATCTCGGCGTGGACATCGAACTGCACGATGCCGTTCAGCGCATCCGCTTCGAGCACCCTGAAGTTAAGACCGT
Source organism: Pandoraea pneumonica (assembly GCF_902459645.1). Lineage (GTDB taxonomy): Bacteria > Pseudomonadota > Gammaproteobacteria > Burkholderiales > Burkholderiaceae > Pandoraea > Pandoraea pneumonica. Next base: position 500,010 of record NZ_CABPSK010000004.1, on the reverse strand, counting down.
GGTGGTCACGAGCGCCAAGGACCGTGTGTTCTGCTCGGGCGCCAACATCTTCATGCTCGGGTTGTCCTCGCACGCATGGAAGGTCAACTTCTGCAAATTCACCAACGAAACGCGTAACGGTCTGGAAGACTCCAGCCGCCATTCCGGCCTGAAATTTCTTGCCGCTGTGAACGGCGCGTGCGCTGGCGGCGGATACGAATTAGCACTGGCCTGCGACGAGATTTTCCTGGTCGATGACCGCTCGTCGTCGGTGTCGCTGCCCGAAGTGCCGCTGCTTGGCGTGCTGCCGGGCACCGGCGGCCTCACGCGTCTGACCGACAAGCGCCATGTGCGCAACGACCGCGCCGACATCTTCTGCACCATCGTGGAAGGCATTCGCGGCGAGCGCGCGAAGCAATGGCGTCTGGTCGACGAAGTGGTCAAACCGGCGCAGTTCGCCCAAACCATCTCGGCCCGTGCGCTCGAACTGGCCCAGCAAAGCGATCGTCCGGGCGGCAAGGGCGTGACGCTCACCCGCATCGAGCGTACCGACGAGCCGGATGCGATCCGTTACGAATTCGTCGACGTGGAAATCGACCGCGTCAATCGCACGGCAAGCCTGACCGTGAAGGCACCGAAGTCGGCACCGCCGCAAGACATCGCGGGCATCGAAGCCGCTGGCGTGCGCTGGTGGCCGCTGCAAATGGCGCGTGAACTCGACGACGCCATCCTCAATCTGCGTACGAACGAACTCGACATCGGCACTTGGCTGCTGCGTACCGAAGGCGACGCACAACACGTGCTGGCCGCTGACGCCTCGCTCATCGCGAATCAAAACCACTGGCTCGTGCGCGAAACCATTGGTCTGCTGCGTCGCACGTTCGCCCGTATCGATGTGTCGTCGCGCTCGCTGTTCGCGCTCATCGAGCCGGATTCTTGCTTCACCGGCACGCTCGCCGAATTCGCCTTCGCTGCCGACCGCACGTATATGGCAGCCCTGCCGGCCAGCGAAGAAGACGAACCGGCCATCACGCTCTCGGAAGTGAACTTCGGTTTGCTGCCGATGGTGACCGACCAATCGCGTTTGGCACGCCGCTTCTACGAAGACAAGGCCGAACTCGACGCAGTGCGCGAGACCATCGGCCGCCGGGTGCGTCCGGACGAGGCCGAGCGTCTCGGGTTGGTGACGGCTGCGGTCGACGATCTGGATTGGCCCGACGAAATTCGCATCGCCATCGAAGAGCGCGCGGCGATGTCGCCCGATGCGCTCACCGGTCTGGAAGCGAACCTGCGCTTCAACGGCAAAGAGACGATGAACACGCGCATCTTCGGACGTCTGTCGGCCTGGCAGAACTGGATCTTCATCCGCCCGAACGCCGTGGGCGAGAAGGGTGCGCTGAAGGTCTACGGCAAGGGCAACAAGGCGCAATTTGATTTGAACCGCGTCTGACGACAGCTAGCTGACTTCAACCCGCTGACGTCAGCCCGCTGACGTCAACCAGGTACACAACGCGACGTTTCCACAGATACGCACGAGACACGAGGATTCCCACGATGGCTTCGATCAACTACAGCGAGAAGATCCCCAACAACGTCAACCTGTCCGACGACCGCACGTTGCAACGTGCGCTCGAACAGTGGCAGCCGAACTTCCTCTCCTGGTGGGGCGACATGGGCCCGGAAGGCTCGCACGGTTTCGACGTGTATCTGCGCACTGCGGTGAGCGTGGACCCGAGCGGCTGGGCGCACTTCGATCACGTGAAGATGCCGGACTATCGTTGGGGCATTTTCCTCACGCCGGGCGATGCCGATCGCAAGATTCACTTCGGCGAGCACAAGGGCGAGGCCGCGTGGCAGGAAGTGCCGGGTGAGCATCGCGCGAACCTGCGCCGCATTATCGTGACGCAAGGCGACACGGAACCGGCATCGGTGGAGCAGCAGCGCCATCTCGGGCTGACCGCGCCGTCGATGTATGACCTGCGCAACCTGTTTCAGGTGAACGTGGAAGAAGGGCGTCACCTGTGGGCAATGGTTTATCTGCTGCATCGCTACTTCGGCCGCGATGGCCGCGAAGAAGCCGAAGCGCTGCTCGGCCGCCGTTCGGGCGATGAAGACAACCCGCGCATTCTGGGGGCCTTCAACGAGAAGACGCCGGATTGGCTGGCGTTCTATATGTTCACGTACTTCACCGATCGCGACGGCAAGTTCCAGCTCTCGGCGTTGGCCGAATCGGGTTTCGATCCGCTTGCACGCACCACGAAGTTCATGCTGACGGAAGAAGCGCACCACATGTTCGTGGGCGAATCGGGCGTGTCGCGCGTGATTTCGCGTACGGCGCAGGTGATGAACGAGCTGGGCACCGACGACGTCTCGAAGCTGCGCGCTGCCGGGGTGATCGATCTGCCGACGATTCAGCGTTACATCAACTTCCATTACTCGGTGACGATCGACTTGTTCGGTGCCGACCAGTCGTCGAACGCGGCAATCTTCTATAGCTCGGGCTTGAAGGGGCGCTACGAAGAAGGCAAGCGCGACGACGATCATCAACTCAACGGCCAGATGTATCGCCTGCTCGACGTGGACAACGGCAAGCTCGTGGAGCGCGAAGTGCCGATGCTCAACGCGATGAACGAAGTGCTGCGCGACGACTACATCAAGGATTCGGTGGCGGGTGTCAATCGCTGGAACAAGGTGCTGGAAAAAGCCGGTATCGACTTCCGTCTGACGGTGCCGCATAAGGCGTTCAACCGCCAAATCGGTACGTTTGCCGGTGTGCGTGTGTCGCCGGATGGCCGCGTGGTGAGCGAGACCGAATGGGCCGCACACGAGCGTGAATGGCTCGCGAGTGCGGAAGATCGCGCGTATGTCGCATCGCTCATGGGCCGTGTGACCGAGCCGGGCAAGTTCGCGAACTGGATTGCGCCGCCCCCGCTGGGCATCAATCGCCAGCCGATCGACTTCGAGTACGTGCGCTTTAACTAAAGCGGGCCAATCGAGCCTGTAGCGCAACCCCACAAGGAGACAGCATCATGAACGGCCCCGTTCCGGTCGAAGTTCTGAAGCAGCATCTGATCGATCCGGAGATCTGCATTCGCTGCAATACCTGCGAAGAGACGTGTCCGATCGACGCGATCACGCACGACGAGAACAACTACGTCGTGCGCGCAGACACCTGCAACGGTTGCATGGCGTGTATCTCGCCATGCCCGACAGGGGCCATCGACAACTGGCGCGACGTACTCAAGGCCGCGTCGTACTCCGTTGACGATCAGCTCACGTGGGATGAATTGCCCGCGCAGGACAATGCGCTCGCCGGTCAGGGCACGATTGGCGAGGCAGCGCAGGACGGCGCAAGTGATGGTGCGCCGGTGGCGGGCGATTCAGCCGAGCCGGTGATCGGTGGCTCGGACCTCGTGCGCGGCTCGGTCGTGCCGCCGTGGTCCGCCGCCAAGCCCTACGTCAATCTGTACAACCACAAGGCGCCGGTGCAGGCCACCGTCGTGGGCAACTACCGCCTGACCGATACGAGTACCGAAAGCGATATTCATCACATCGTGCTCGACTTCGGCAAACAGCCGTTCCCGGTGCTTGAGGGCCAGTCGATCGGCATCATCCCGCCGGGCACCACCGCCGATGGCCGTGCGCATCACGCGCGGCAGTATTCGATCGCCTCACCGCGCGATGGCGAGCGCGCCGGTTATAACAATTTGGCGCTGACCGTGAAGCGGGTGACGAAAGATCATCACGAGCAAGCGGTGGGCGGTGTCTGCTCGAATTACCTGTGCGATCTGAAGAAGGGCGATGTGGTGAACGTGATGGGCCCGTTCGGCAGCACGTTCCTGATGCCCAATCACGCCGACTCGCATCTGCTGATGATCTGCACGGGCACGGGCGCAGCGCCGATGCGCGCGATGACCGAGTACCGTCGCCGCAACCGCCTGAAAGGCGCGACCGGCAAGCTCATGCTGTTCTTCGGCGCACGCTCGCAGGGCGAGTTGCCGTACTTCGGCCCGCTGCTGAATTTGCCGAAGGATTTCATCGACACCAATCTGGCCTTCTCGCGCACGCCGGGACAAGCCAAGCGCTACGTGCAAGATGTCATGCGCGAGCGCGCGGCCGACGTGGCGGCGCTGCTGCGCCACGATCACACCTATATCTACGTGTGCGGCCTGAAGGGCATGGAAGACGGCGTGTTGCAGGCGCTGCAAGCCATTGCCGCAGAGGTTGGCATCGATTGGCAAGCCCTGTGGCAGCGCATGAAGACGGAAGGGCGCTTGCACCTCGAAACGTATTGAATCGTCAAGTGTGAGCCGCAGGTGACCCGCGGCGCAGACACACGCTCACGATTGACCGACGGCGCATTGCGCCGGCTTGACACCGCGTGCTTCGGCATGCGGTTTTTTTTGTGCGGTGCTTATCCGCTATGTCCGCTTTATCCGCTATTTTCGCGGTGTCGCGATGGGCGAGAGCATTTGCAAACAAGCCTCCGAGAGGCTGCGTGCGAACGCAGCGCGGGCTTGCGCGCCACCGGCGTCGTTTGCGTTGTCCGGGGCGCTCGCCTGTGCGGCAATGATGTCGTCCGTCGCGCCGTGAACGCCTGAATAAATCAACAGCGCGACGATTCTGGGTTGTTCCGGGGCCCACACGCCTGCGGCCTTGCCGCGCTCGATGATCTGCGTCAACTGGTCGAGAATCGCGTTCTTCGCTTGATTGGTCCGGTCGTGGTGGTGGTGATTGGCGTAGACGATGTCGTGCGTGCGGTAAGTCTTGACGTAGGTCTCGACGTTCGTCTGAATCCACACGCGAAGGCGTTGCACCCAGTCGTCCTCGGCACACGCGTCGACCGCCTCCTGCAAGGTCGCCATGAACTGCTCGGTATAGCGCGTGGCCAGCGCTTCGAGCATCTCGTTCTTGGAAGCGAAGTAGTGATAGAACGTGCCCTTCGCGACCTGTGCCTGTTCCACGATTTCATTGATCGTGGTGGCTTCCACGCCCTGCGCCAGAAACAGCTTTTCCGCCGCGCCCATCAATTCGTCGAGACGAACCTCGGCCGGTTTGGTACGGGGGCGCGCCGGGTCTTTCTCCGGCGGCGTCGCGTTGTGCTGTCTCACAGTCATCGAGGTCATGTCACGAGAATGGGGAATCGGCGCCAGTGTAAGGGAAGTCTCGGCACGCTGTCCCAAGGGCGTCATCGGAATTAGGTAACATGGGCGTGCTGTTTCCTTCCATTTTTTCTCTGAACGGAGAGTCTCATGGGCAAGAAGCGGATTCTGGTACTGGCTGGCGACTACGTCGAAGACTACGAACTGATGGTGCCCGTGCAGGCACTGATGGCCGTGGGACATCGCGTCGAAGTGGTGTGTCCGGGCAAGAAGGCGGGCGACAAGGTGCGCACGGCCATTCACGATTTCGAGGGCGATCAGACCTACAGCGAGAAGCGCGGCCATGACTTCACGCTCAACGCCACTTTCGATGGCCTGTCTCCCGCCGATTACGACGCGCTGGTGATTCCCGGTGGACGTGCACCCGAGTATTTGCGGCTCAACGAGCAGGTGCTGGCCGCTGTGCGTCATTTCGCTGAAAACGACAAACCGATCGCCGCAATCTGTCACGGCGCGCAACTGCTGGCCGCCGCTGGCGTGATCGAAGGGCGCGAGTGCTCGGCGTATCCGGCCTGCGCGCCCGAAGTGCGGCTCGCGGGCGGCAAGTATATGGAGATCGAAATCGACGCCGCGCATACCGACGGCAAACTCGTGACCGCGCCCGCATGGCCCGCGCATCCCGCGTGGCTGGCGCAGTTCCTCGCAGTGCTGGGGACGAAGATCGAGCTTTGAGGGCGTTAGGCGTTGCCGATGAGCAGCGCTGCCATGCACCGGATTCACTGCCGGTGCAGACGCTAGCAACGGGGACCGGCGATGGTCCCCGTTTTCATTTCTATTCGAGGCCTGACGGATCCAGTGCGCGCAAACGCGCGTCGGCTTCCGCCAGCGTGTGCTCGCTGAACACCTCGATACCGTGCTCGCGTAACAGCGCAGCCGCGACGCCGTCACCGGCAATCTTCGCGCCGGTGAAGCTCCCGTCGTACACGAACGTGCTGCCACACGACGGACTCCCTTCCTTCAACACCGCAATGCGGATGCCGTAACGCTGTGCGAGCGCCAGTGCGCGTTGCGCGCCGTCGACGAACGCAGCCGTGACATCGGCCCCGGTGTCGTCAACGACGCGTGCCATCTGTTGCCACACGCGTTGGCCGCTGTTCGCGCCGGTGATTTCGGCGGGCGGGCGCGGCGTGGGCAGCCCGCCCGCGACCTCAGGACACACCGCAGCGATCAACCCGGCATCGCGCCAACGATCGAGGATGGCAGCGGCATCGGTTTCGCAGGCGGCCGCGCGGCCGTGATAGCGAACCGGCTGGCCGAGCAAGCAACTGCTCACGAGAACACGAGGGTGGCGGGCAGCAAGAGGAGAGGAGGGCTTCGAAGACATGCGCCGCAGCGTATCACGCGGTTTGAGCAAGCGTCAGTTTTGTCCGATTTCGGCGCATTTTCGAAAGCCTGTCGCCGTGCGGCGCAGCAGAATCCGCCGATCCTGGCCCTCACCGTTGGCGCGCTGCGCAGGCGGTCGGTGTCGGCCTCATGACTCGACGACGGAGGTTCGCCATGTTGCCCCTTGACCTTACCCGCGCCCACAGTGCCACGAATAGCCATCGGGTTGCGCCGGTGCAAGACGATACGACGCGACCAAACGCGGGTGTCGCCGGAGACGACATTCGTGCCGTGCTGCCGGAAGTCGGCCCGCAGGGGATGCAGGGGGCGGTGCTCGGGCACGATGGCAGTGTGGCCGAATTACCGGGGATAGGGCCGTATGACTTCTCGGCGGCGCAACGGGTGCGCGACACATTGCCCATGGGGGCGACGGGCACAGTGGTACGCGTGACACTGACGCACGAGGCGAATTCCCCGCAGTACGTGATCAAGCGCTGCCCGGATGCTTGGCACACGACGCAGACGTGGCTCGCGTCACGGCTTTTCGGTGCCCTCGGATTGCCTACGCCGACGACATTTCTTGTGCGCGGTTGCGACGAGGTCTTCGACGGTCCCCCCGAGTCCGGCCGCATGTATCTCGCGAGCGCCTATTTGCCGACGTACGAAGATCTCGGCCTATGGCTGGTGAGCGACGAAGCGCGACGTGCCATCGTGGGGCAGTCACAGGACGAAGACCGTACCCGGATTTGCGATCGCGCGCGCATCGGTGCCCGAGTGTCGGGCAAGGTGCTTGAGCGCTTGTGCAAACAGGAGGGGGTGGCGTTCTGGGCGCTGTCACCGCGTGGCGCGAACATTCATGCGGAAGAACTCAAGAAGCGCAACGACATGCTCGGCCTGCTGTGCAGCATGTTGCCCGACGTCTACCAATGCGAGTTGGAGCGGCACTACATCGCCGCGCTCTGGCTGGGCAACTGGGATCTGTGCAACGTGTTCATGGAAAACGTGGGCGTGTGGCGCGACAAGGAAAACCTGCCGCGCATGATGACCGTGGACTTCGGGGCGTGTCTTGAGATGGGGTTTCAGGGCACCTGCAAAGACACGGGCTACGATCTGGCCGTGGCGCAGCGTGCTGCGTTGACGGCGCTGCCGCCGCTGACGTCGGTATTCCGGCGCGACGCGGCGTGCTTCGACACGGAACTGGCGCCCGGCGCTCTCTCCGATCTCACGCAATTCCCCTATGGCGAACAGTACGCACCGTTTGTGCGTCGATTGGTGGACTTCACGCCGGGTGCCAACGAAGGTGTCGTCGACGACGAATTGCGCAACCCGACCGGCGTGCGTGCCGTGGCTGCCGAGATGGCGTATCGCCTCGCCAACATTCATCAAGACATGCTCTTGCCATGGGCGAGCGCTGCGAACGAGCTCGCTTGTGCCGAGATGGGAGGCAGCGCCTTGCCCGGGCGGGCCGACGCACGTGATCTAGTGCGCCGCTTGCTCTCGCGGCGCGACAGTGTCGTGCGATTGTTGGGCGGCGAGTGGGCCGCGAAGGCGTGGGCGCGCGCGCATCCGACGCGCGCGGCGGCCATCGACGCCCAGCAGTCGCCCTTTATGCGTCTGTGAGTGACATATCGGTGCCGGGGTGGCCGAGCAACTCAGGGGCGGCTTGCACCAGCGCGTCGATGGCGGCCCTCAGTTTTGGGGACGGATGCCGGGTGTCGGGCCAGACAAGATGCAGGGGCGTGCCAGCCGACCGGGTGTGCGGCATCAATCTGACCAGCGTGCCGGTGCGCAGCGGTAACGCGGCGATCCAACTGGGCAGGCAGACGATTCCCAATCCTTGCTCCGCCGCGGTGACGAGTGCCACGAGATCGTCGAGCACGAAGCGCGGCGTGCGACCACCGGGGAAACCGTGTGTCCCGGAGTTAGCGGGCGTGCGGGTATCGGCAGACACGGTCTGTGTTGTCGCATCCGGCACAAACGTTGGCCATTCATAGACGTTGCTGCCGCGTCCGTACATCAGACGCTCGTGATCGGCCAATTCGGCAGGCAGGTTCGGCGTGCCGTGCTCGGCCAGATAGGCAGGCGACGCACATAGGATCATCGTCTGTTCGCCGAGCGAACGTGCCTTGAGGCCGGGCGTGTCGTCGAGCCGCCCGCTGCGCACGGCCAGATCGTAGCCTTCCTCGATCAGATCGATGCGCCGGTCGCTGAATGCCATTTCGAGCCGCAACTGCGGATGCGTTTTCGCCAGTGCCAGCAAGACCGGCGCGATGCACTGCCGTCCGATCTGCACCGGCATCGTCACTCTGAGTTTTCCCATCGGCGATTGGGTGCCGGCGCTCAACTCGGCTTCCGCTTCCGACAATTCGGTCAGCACCTTGGTGCAGCGCTGATAGAAGGTTTGACCCTCGTCGGTCAGATGCTGGCTGCGCGTCGTGCGATGAAACAGGCGCACGGCAAGGCGCGACTCCAGCCGAGCAATGCGTTTGGCGACTGCCGAACGTGTGAGGTGCAGGCGTTCGGCCGCCCCCGCGAAGCTGCCCGCATCGACGGCTGCCACGAAGGCCGAAATGCCCGAGAGTCGGTCCGGCGAGTAACTGTCATTGATTCCCATTTGTCGCCAATTTGTAGAGAAATCGCCATCACTGCCGCGAAGTATTCTCCAATAAGCTGATGCTTGTCTACCCGGCCGTCTCTCAGAGACCGGGGCTCCCCAAGATAAGGAATTAGCGATGACGACGATGAAGCAATGGCAGATGGCATCCCTCGGAGAAACGGCCCTCGAACTGGCAACGGTCGACGTGCCTCGGCCGGGGCCGGGCGAAGTGCTGGTGAAGGTGAGCGCGGTGTCGCTCAACTTCCGTGATGCCTTGATGATCGATACCGGCATGGGTTTGCCGGTGACCTTCCCATTCGTGCCCGGTTCGGACATGGCGGGAGAAGTGGCCGCCGTGGGGCCGGGCGTGACGCGGGTGGCGGTTGGTGAACGGGTCATCAATACGTTTTGGGACCGCTGGATCGACGACGAGGCCGCGCCCGCCGGGCTGCAAATCTTCGGCGGGACCTTGCAGGGCGTGCTGCGCGAGTACGCGGTATTCCCCGAGGACGCGCTGGTGCCGACGCCGGGCACGCTTGACGACGTGGCGGCGTCGACACTCACCTGCGCCGGGCTGACCGCATGGTTCGCGCTGTTCGAGGCCGGACACAAGTTGCAGCCGGGCCAGACGGTGCTGTCGACAGGGACGGGCGGCGTTGCGCTGTTTGGTGCGCAACTGGCGCTGGCGCACGGGGCGAAGGCCATCGTGACGAGCGGCAGCCCGGCCAAGTTGGCACGTGCGGCGGCGCTTGGCGTGACCCATGGCGTATTGCGCACCGACGGCTGGGCCGACGACGTGCTGGCGCTGACCGAGGGACGCGGCGTCGACCAAGTGCTGGAACTGGCCGGGGGCGACATGACCGGCACCATGAAGGCGCTGGCGCCGAACGGGAAGGTGTCGGTGATCGGCATGCTCGACGGCGAAACGCTGCGGGTGCCGGTCTACGGTGTGCTGGGCAAGCGTGCCCAGATTCAGGGCATCGGGGTGGGGCACCGCCGGGCGCTGGCCTCGCTCGTGGCGGCCGTGGATAGGCACCGAATCGCCCCCGTGGTCGACGCCGTTTACGACTTCGCGGACCTCGGCGAAGCCCTGACGCACCTGCGCCGGGGGGCGTTCGGCAAGGTTGTGGTGCGCGTGGCAACGCCGGTTGCCTAACGCCGAAAGCTCGCATACACTATCGACGCCACAAACCCCGCGTGACTGGCGATTAGGGCGCACAGCCTTGTGTGCCCGAGGTGGAGCAACCCACCGGGAAGCGCCGGGGTCTTATTTGCCGTTCGCCTGGGCAGCCGTGATGGTTGGTGCTGCCCTGTCTATCGTCTTCCGAAGCACAAAGGAAGATGCGCTGCGCCATCCCCCCCGGAAAACCTGTTCAATTCAACGCAAACGCCATGTTCGATAAATCGAAATCCACTGTTGCCGCCGTCGATCCCGAAGTTTGGGCCGCGATTCAGAAGGAAGATCAGCGTCAGGAAGACCACATTGAGCTGATCGCCTCGGAAAACTACACCAGCCCGGCCGTGATGGAAGCGCAGGGCTCGCAACTGACCAACAAGTACGCTGAAGGCTACCCCGGCAAGCGTTATTACGGCGGTTGCGAATATGTCGACGTCGTCGAGCAACTGGCGATCGACCGTGTGAAGGCGCTGTTCGGTGCAGAAGCCGCGAACGTGCAGCCGAACTCGGGCTCGCAAGCCAACCAGGGCGTGTATTTCGCCATGCTGCGCCCCGGCGACACGATCATGGGCATGAGCCTCGCGCACGGCGGCCACCTGACGCACGGTTCGCCCGTGAACATGTCGGGCAAGTGGTTCAACGTGGTGAGCTACGGCCTGAACGAAAACGAAGACATCGATTACGACGCTGCCGAGAAGCTGGCACAAGAGCACAAGCCGAAGCTGATCGTGGCCGGTGCCTCGGCCTTCGCGCTGAAGATCGATTTCGAACGCATGGCGAAGATCGCCAAGTCGGTCGGTGCGTACTTCATGGTCGACATGGCGCACTACGCCGGTCTGATCGCCGCAGGTGTGTATCCGAACCCGGTGCCGCACGCCGACTTCGTGACCACCACCACGCACAAGAGCCTGCGCGGCCCGCGCGGCGGCGTGATCCTGATGAAGGCCGAGTTCGAGAAGCCGATCAATTCGGCCATCTTCCCGGGCATTCAAGGCGGTCCGCTCATGCACGTCATCGCCGGTAAGGCCGTGGCGTTCAAGGAAGCTGCCACGCCGGAATTCAAGGCTTACCAAGAGCAAGTCGTGAAGAACGCACGCGTGCTGGCCGAGACGCTGGTGGCGCGCGGTCTGCGCATCGTGTCGGGCAAGACCGAATCGCACGTGATGCTGGTCGACCTGCGCGCGAAGAACATCACGGGTAAGGCAGCAGAAGCCGCTTTGGGCGCTGCACACATCACCGTGAACAAGAACGCGATCCCGAACGATCCGGAAAAGCCGTTTGTGACGAGCGGTGTGCGTCTGGGTTCGCCGGCGATGACCACGCGTGGCTTCAAGGAAGAAGAAGCCAAGCTGGTCGGCAACCTGATCGCCGACGTGCTCGACAACCCGGAAAACGAGGAAAACCTGGCCAAGGTGCGTGCACAAGTGGCCGAGTTTACCAAGCGTTTCCCGGTCTACGGCTAAGCGGCCGGTCTCGCACGCATGCGCTGCCCGTTCTGCCGGCACGACGACACGCAAGTTATCGACTCGCGTGAAGCGGAAGACGGCGCTGCCATTCGGCGGCGTCGGCGCTGTCCGTCGTGCGACAAGCGATTCACCACTTACGAGCGCGTCGAGTTGACGATGCCGGCGGTCGTCAAGAAAGACGGCAGCCGCGCGGAGTACGACCGCGCGAAAGTGCGCGCCAGTATGCAGTTGGCGATTCGCAAGCGCCCCGTAAGCGCCGAAGCGATGGATGCCGCGATTGCGCGCATCGAGTACAAGCTGCTGGCTGGCGCGGAGCGCGAAGTGGTGAGCCAACGTATCGGCGAACTGGTGATGCGCGAGTTGAAGCGTTTGGACAAGATCGCGTACATCCGTTTTGCGTCGGTGTATCGCAGCTTCGAAGACATCGCAGAGTTCCGCGACGTTCTTGAAGAAATCGACAGTACGGACGTCAAGCCGAAGCGCAAGCCAGTGGCGTGATCATGTGGATCAGCGTGTGATGTGATGCGGTAGAAGACAAAAAACCCGTCGTGCCCAACCAGGGACGACGGGTTTTTTTATGCCCAAGCGCAGAACGCGTTCAGAACGAGTGCGAGACCCCGATATAGGCACCGGTCTGGCCCTTGCCCGGCGGCGGGTTGTCGAGCGAATCGCTCGGAATGGCCGCGACCGAGAAGCTCTGGTTGGCGCTGTTCGCCACGTAGGCAACGGTGCCGTACAGGAACGTGCGTTTCGAGAGGTTGTACGTCGTGCCCAGCTCGAACATCGTGGCGTGACCGAAGCTCGGCACGTTCACGTGATACACGGCGGCATTCGCGGCCCACGCTTGTGTCGCCTGATACTTCACGCCCGCCCAGTAGTGATCGGCACGCGTGGCGAAGTTGGGCGTCGGCGCATCCGGTGCCGACATGTGCGTGTAGCCCAACGACACGGTGAATCGATTTAGGAAGAAGTTGGCACCGGCGAAATACTCGCGTGACGAGGCAAACACGTCGGTGAACTGCCCGTTGGAATCGCGAATTTCGTCATACAACGCACGCAACTGGAAGCGATCGTGTGTATAGGTCAATTGCGCGCCCATGCCCCGGCCGCTGTTGAATTGGCCGACGACGTTGGAGAACGCGTACTGGCCCGCAATATCGAAGCCATACCAGTTCGGGCTTTGATAGTTGACCGTGTTACTCGCCTGCGGCCAGTTACGCCCGCGCACCAGCGACGCCGACGAGAAGGCCTGTTGCTGGAACGGATCGAAGTCCCACACGCCGTTGCTGATAAACAGATTGCGCCCGAGGGTGAATTGTCCCCAGCTCTGCGAGACGAAGCCCACCAACGCACGCCGGTCGAAGATCGAACCCGAGCCGTTATTGTTGTAGCCGTTCATCAACTGGAAGCCGCCTTCCAAGTTGAAGACTGCGTGCAATCCCTGCCCGAGATCTTCATAACCCCGCAGGCCGAACAGGCTGGTGCCGTAGTCGCCGCCCTGCGCGCTCCAGCGCGAGGCGGTGCCGCCATTGCCGTCCTGCAAATTGTTCATGAATTGAAAGCCGCCATCCACGCGGCCATAGAGTTGCACACTCGATTGCGCGTGCGCGAATGTGCCGATGCTGCAAAGCAGGCTAGCTGCAATGAGCTTCTTTTTCATGGTCTGCTCCCCAGGTTGCGTTTGCCCCGCACCTTCCCTTTGCGTGGTTATGACCGTCGTCGTCGTGCGCCGCCCGTGCGGGGGCGAAGCACAGCGCTTCCGGTAAAGCCTGAAAAATCGTCACGAATGGTAAGCAATTGGCAGACGCCAACGCCGGGGCAACGCGGGCCGCGAGAGGGTGCGGGCACGCTTGCGAGGGAAGCCGTCACGCTCTGGTCGTCAGAGTTCGTAGTCATGGCAGTCCACTGGCGTTGAGGCCGCAGCGGGCGCGGTGAGTACGCGTGCCGTGCGGCTGGAGTCGGTGGCGAAGCGCTTTTATCGATGGCGTGACACTGATGTCACGCAAAGCGCACCTTCGCTCGAATGGCTCATTTATATCCGAATTCGCAAGCCCGCAACATCGGGTAAAGGCTTAGTAGCCCAAATGTTGCGTGCCTGCAACCGGGCAGGCATGCCAAACCCAACCTAATCAGGGAATTCCAAACGCGCGGATCAATCGGCGCGGCCAGTCGGGCGCGATCAGTCCGGCGCGCCGAACGCCTCCATCTTGCTGGCCAGATGGGTGAGCAACCGGTTGGCCGCGCCGGACAACCGCCGCCCCGCGCGCGTGATGAGATGCGCTTCTGCGCTCGCCAGAATGGGGTGGTCGACGGGCAGGGCGCAAAGCACCCCCGCTTCGATCTCCTGCGATATCGCGAACGCGGGCAGGAACGTCGCGCCCAGCCCGCCCCGCACGAAATGTTTGAGCACCGAGATCGAGTTGGTCGTCACGGTCGCCACTAGGCGATGCTTCTCGGCCTGCTCGGCCAGTTCCATCAACTGTCGTGTGCCGTATGCGCCGTGCATGAGCGCAAGCGGGGTGTCATAAAGATCGTCGAGCTTAAGCGCGGTACCGGCAGGACTGGCGGCGAGTCGTGCGCGCAACGGCGAGTCGGGGGCCACGATGGCGTGCACCGGCTGGCGCATCTGGGCGCGCGAGACGATCTTGGGTTCGGCGGGCGGGTTGTACACGAGCCCGATGTCGGCGTCGTCTTCCGCCACCGCCCGCATGACCTCGTTGGTACCCGCGAGGTCGAGCGTGAGCGTGATGTCTGGATAGCGCTTGCAGAAGTAACGCAGGGGCGCCCCCATCAGATCGCTCACGAATCCTTCGCCCACGGCCAGCCGGATATGACCGCGCCGCAGCCCTCTCACTTCTTGCAGCTTCGCGAGCAAGTCTTCCTGGTGCGCGCGCTGCTCGCGGTAGTACTCCATGAGCAGGCGCCCGGCCTGCGTCAGGTGCACCCCGCGCTTGTGACGCTCGATGAGCGGCAAGGCGAGTTCCGCTTCCAGCAAGGCGATCTGGCGGCTGACGGCGGAGGGGGCGATGTCGAGCCGGTCGGCGGCGGCGCGAATGGTGCCGCACTGCACGGCTTCGAACAGATAGGGCAGGCGATTTTCGTTAATGGCGGGTGTCATGGCCTAAAGACTAATAATTAGAACAAAAATCTTCAAGCGTTGTCATTGAGCGTCGTTTTTTTTCACTCCACACTGCGAAGCATGCGGATCGGCCCCATCGACGGGCAACGAACCCAGGCGAGGCCCGACGACGGTGGCCCGATTCCGCGCCAGATAAGTACGGAGACGCCAGATGATTCCTCCGGGAAACACGCGATTTGGTATCGATCACCCGCTGGTCACGGTGCATGACCACCCGCGGCGTCTGTCGCATTACCAGCGCATGGGGTTCACCCCGTCGCCGGTGTCGTATCACCCGTGGGGAACGGTGACCTCGCTGATGATGTTCGGCAATAACTTCATCGAGCTGATCGGTGTGGACGATGCCCGCAAGTTCGGCACGCTCGCGCAAGGGGATTTCTGTTTCGGCCGGTATCTCGGCAGCTTTCTGGCGCGTGAAGAAGGCGTGTCGCTGGTGGCGTTGCACAGCAAGGACGCCCGCGCCGATCACAGCCGGCTGGCCAATGCCGGGCTCGAATCGCAGGGGTTCATCGACTTTCGGCGGCAGATGACCAAGCCCGATGGCACCCCCGACGAAGCCGTGGTGTCGCTCGGACTGTTTCTCGACGATGACCTTGGCGATGCGTCGAATTTCATCTGTCACCAGCATCGGCCTGAGCTGATCTGGGTGCCGGAGTGGCAGCAACACCCCAACGGGGTGACCGGCATCGTGGGCGTCACTTATGTGGCTCCCGACGCGCAAACATTGCGCCAACTGGCGACGCGCTGGCATCGGATGTACGGCGCGCGTCATGTCGACCTGTATGAAGGCGGCGCGACGGCCGACACGGGATGCGGGCAATTCCGCGCGCTCTCGCCGCAACGCGCCGAAGCGCGATTCGCCGCCGTTGGACTGCCGATGGCACAGGCCACGCGCACGCATGCGGTGGCGATTACGCTGCTCGCGCCGGATCTCGCCCACATCGAGGCGTTATGGCGCGAGAACGGCGTACCGTACGGCTACAACGAGCATGGCCTCGTCGTGGAGCCGGAGTTTGCAGGCAACGTGGTGCTGGAGTTCGTGAATCACTGTCACTGAGACTTCCCCAGTCATTCATTAGTATTCCAATAGATTAACGATCGAAAAGATCGACAACCCTTCGGCACGGGCCGACGGGTGGAAAAACGCGGCATCGCCCGTGGGGCGACGCCATTCTGGCAGTCAAACTGGAGTCAACATGAAAATCATCGGAGTGGTCGGTCTGGGCAATATGGGGCGCGGCATGGCGCTGTCGTTGCAGCGCGGCGGCTTCACGGTGCTCGGTTTCGATCCGTCGCCGGCCGCCGGGGCGGCGCTGGCGGAGGCGGGCATCGGCTTGCGCAATTCGGTCGCGGAACTGACCCGCGAAGCCGACGCGCTCGTACTCTCGCTGCCGACTTCGCAAGTCGTCGAAGCGGTGGTGAACGGTGCCGATGGCATTGCAGCGAATGGCCGCGAAGGGCTGATCGTGATCGACACGTCCACCGCCGACCCGCAAAGCACGCGTGCCTTGGCCGCGACGCTGCGCGAAAAGGGCATCTCGCTGGTCGACGCGCCGGTCTCGGGCGGCCCCAAGGGCGCGCTGAACGGCACGCTCACGATGGTGCTGGGTGGGTCGGTGGACGACATCGCACGCATCGAGCCGGTGCTGGCGACGATGTCGGCCAAGCGCGTGCATATCGGCGACGTGGGCGCGGGTCACGTGACCAAGCTGATCAACAACCTGATGTGCGCCGCGCATCTGATCGTCGCGGGCGAGGCCATGCGTCTGGCCACGGCGGCGGGTGTCGAGCCGGCACAGGTGCTCGAAGGCCTGAACGCAGGCTCGGGCCGCAGCGGCATTACGCAGACCAACTACCCGACGTGGATCCTGAACGACGCCTTCGACTCGGGCTTCACGATGAAGCTCATGCGCAAGGATGTGCGTCTGGCGATGGCGCTCGCCGAGCAAACCGGCACGCTCTCGACGGGTCCGCTGTCGGCCGAAGTCGGCCGCCTGTGGGCGGCCAGCGCGCAGAGCGTCGGCGACGACGAGGACTTCAACCGCATCGTGCAGTTCATCGAAGCCGGTCGCGCGTAATTTCCCCCCATCCATTCACAAGCTGATGCGCCCGTCGTGGGCGCGTCGGCACGCATCGCACGGAGTTAGTTTCATGGCAGATCAACAAGCCGCCGCCTTGCTCGGCGCATTCGCAAAGTTCTTCCCCAACGCCACGACCATCGGCTCGTATGTCAACGGTGAACTGGTCGCAGGCACGGGCGAGAGCGACATCGACATCGTGAACCCGGCCACGGGCCAGACGGTGCTGGCGTACCGTGATGCCGGTGCCGACGTCGTCGCGCAAGCCGCCGAGGCTGCGCAAGCGGCCCAAAAGACGTGGTGGGCACTGACGCACGCTGCCCGTGGCCGTGTGATGCAGGCCATCGGCGCGAAGGTTCGCGAGAATGCCGAAGCGCTGGCCCAACTCGAATCGATCGGCGCAGGCAAGCCGATTCGCGATTGCCGTGGCGAAGTCGGCAAGGTCGCCGAGATGTTCGAGTACTACGCCGGTTGGACCGACAAGTTCTTCGGCGACGTGATTCCGGTGCCGAGCACGCACCTGAACTACACGCGCCGCGAAGCGATGGGCGTGGTGCTGCAAATCACGCCGTGGAACGCGCCGGTGTTCACCTGCGGATGGCAACTCGCCCCGGCCATCGCCATGGGCAACGGCGTGCTGCTCAAGCCGTCGGAACTCACGCCCGCCAGTTCGCTGGCCGTGGCGGCGCTCGCCGAGCAAGCCGGTTTGCCGCGCGGTCTGATCAACGTGCTCGCCGGCTTCGGTCACACGACGGGGCAAGCCGCGATCTCGCACCCGGTGATCAAGAAGGTGGTGTTCGTGGGCTCGCCCGCCACCGGTAGCAAGATCGCCACGGCGGCGGCGCAACGTCTGCTGCCGAGCGTGCTGGAACTGGGCGGCAAGTCGGCCAATATCGTGTTCGACGACGCCGACCTCAAGCGTGCGTGCCTTGGCGCGCAAGCGGCCATCTTCTCGAGCGCCGGCCAAAGCTGCGTGGCAGGTTCGCGTTTGCTGGTGCAGCGCGGCGTGTACGACCAGATGGTTGAAATGCTGGCGCGCGGTGCTGAAAAGATTCGCGTGGGCGAGCCGCTTGACGACGCCACCGAAGTCGGCCCGATCTGCAATCGCAACCAGTATCAGCACGTGATGAACATGATCGACGCCGGTGTGGCCGGTGGTGCGCGCCTGGCGGCGGGCTCGCAGGCTCGCAGCGACGGCGGCTTCTTCGTGCGCCCGACCGTGCTGGCCGATGCGAACAACCAGATGGGCGTGGCGCGCACTGAGATCTTCGGGCCGGTGGTGGTGGCCATTCCGTTCGATACGGAAGAAGAAGCGCTGGCCATCGCCAACGACAGCGAGTTCGGTTTGGCCGGGGCGGTCTGGACGCAAGACGTGGCGCGTGCGCACCGCGTGGCGGCCCAGGTCAATGCTGGGACGTTCTGGATCAACGGCTACAAGACGATCAACGTGGCGTCGCCGTTCGGCGGCTACGGCCATAGCGGTTATGGCCGTTCCAGCGGGGTGGAAGCCCTGTACGAGTACACGCAGACCAAGAGCGTGTGGGTCGAGACGGCCGCCAACCCGGCCACGCCGTTCGGCTACGTCTAAAAAGTTGCCGTTTCAGCCTGCGAGATTTGTGGTCTGAAGGGGTTTTTTACCCGCGTATAATGCCGCCCTTCGGGAGGTTCTGCGCGGGGCGCTGTTACTGTCACCGAGGCGTGCCAACATGTCGCCGCGAGGCGCCGTGGGGGAAGTCCGCAGCAGTCGGGCGGGTGGTGCGTCGAATTTCCTTAACCATCGAATGGTTCGTACGCCGTCCGGTTACCCGGATGGCGCCGAACCGGTTCAATAGCAAGTGCAGTGGAGACCCAGATGGCAGTTATGGAACAAAACGCGGCCAAGCCGCAAGGGGGCGCCTTCAGCGATGGCGTGCGCCTGTATATTTGGGCGATTGTGATTCTCGTCATCGCCGAACTGATTGGTGCTATCAGCATCAACGCCGGTCACGGCAAGATCGTGTTGCTGCCGATGGTCTGGGCACTGCTGCTCGGCGCGGCGTTGGGCCTCGCACAAGGGCGTCTGCCGCGCTTCGCGCAGATCGATCTGCCGATGCAACACAAGGCCGCTGCCATTCTGCAACCGGCCCTGCTGCTCTTCGTCGCCAAGCTCGGCCTGCTCGTGGGCGGCTCGCTGCCCAAGCTCGTCGCGGCTGGCTGGGCGCTCGTGTTCCAAGAATTCGGCCACTTCGTCGGCACGATCATTCTTGGCCTGCCGGTCGCCCTGATGCTCGGCATCAAGCGCGAAGCCATCGGTGCGACCTTCTCGGTCGGCCGTGAGCCGAGCCTGGCGATCATCGGTGAAAAGTACGGCTTCGATTCGCCGGAAGGCCGTGGCGTGCTGGCCGAGTACCTGACCGGTACGATCTTCGGTGCCGTGTTCATCTCGCTGTTCGCAGGCTTTATCGCCAGCCTGAACATCTTCAATCCGCATGCGCTCGCCATGGGTGCCGGTGTGGGTTCGGGCTCGATGATGGCTGCCGCTGCCGGTGCGATTGCCGCACAGCAAACGCCGGAAGTCGCCAAGGAAGTCGCCACGTTTGCCGCGGCGTCGAACTTGATCACGACCACCATCGGGACGTACTTCACGCTGTTCATCTCGCTGCCGCTCGCCGTTTGGGGCTACCGCGTGATGGAGCCGGTGCTGGGCCGTATGACCAAGCGCGGCCGTGCCAATGCCGAAGCTGCTGCCGTGGCCGATGCCGAAGCCGCACAAGAACTCAAGCAAGCCAGCAAGGCCCACACCGTCGACATGAACTTCGGTGCACGCCTGTTCGCATGGGTGTTCTCGGGCGCGCTGGCACTGCTGGGCAACAGCATGGCCTTCAATACGTCGTTTATCGACGGCGTGCCGGGCATGCTGGTCATCATCGGCGCCGTGCTCGTGGGCGAAGCGCTGTACTACGTGACGCGCCGCAAGGTGCCGGCCGTGTGCTGGGTGTCGCTCGTCGCGATGTTCCTGACGTCGCCTGCCTTCCCGTACGCGCCGATCGTCGAGCAGTTCACCGGCAAGATCAACTTCTTGTCGCTGGTGACGCCGATGCTGACCTTCGCCGGTCTGTCGGTCGCCAAGGACGTGCCCGCGTTCCGCAAGCTGGGCTGGCGCATCGTGGTGGTGTCGTTCCTCGCGAATGCCGGTACCTTCATGGGTGCCGCAGTGATCGCGCAGTTCTTCACGCATCCGTAATTGATTTGGTAAGCGGCACGATGCCTTCGGTGCTTCACCCCTGAAGGCAAGCGCTTAAAAAAACGCCACGGCAATTTGTCGTGGCGTTTTTTATTGCGTGGCGCATTGTCACGCCCGGTTCGTGCTTAGCGTTAGGGCTTCGTCGTTGCCGCGTCGGCCTGTGCGCGCTCGTGATAATAGCGGCGGAAATAGGCGCGGATTTCACCGGGCGAGAGCTTGCCGTCGTGATTGACGTCGATCTCGTCGAAGTGCTGATACAGGAACGGTTCGGCGGCAGCGACTTCATCGCGGCTCAGATAGCCGTCGCCATCCTTATCGGCCGCCTTGAAGTAGCGCTCGAACGTGGCGCGGCGGGCTTCGATCTGGCTGCGTTGATACGCGGCCCATTCATTGCGGTCGATCTTGCCGTCGTGGTTGGTGTCGATCGCGTCGAAGGAGCGTTGCAGGTACAGACCCAGTGCGGCGTTCTGATCGGCAGCGTCGCCGTAATCAGGACCCGAGTTGGCGGCTTGCGGAGGCGGTGCCGGTGTCGACGGCACCACGCCGTTGATCGGCGCGCGCGACTGCGCATAACTCGGCAGCGAGACCAGCGACAGCGCGGCAGCACCGGCGCACAGGGTAATGGCGGCAAGCGTCGCGCGGCCGATTCGCCGCGTGCGCAGGGTTTCAATCGTTCCCGTCATGCGTTGGGAACGTTGGCGTTGGGTAGTGGGAGTGGTCATGTCGCACTTTCTCCTGGGTGTCTGGGGGGAATGGCGCGAACGCGCACGCGTACGCGCGATGAAGCGCGAGTGGGCGTAAGCGAGCCGTCGGTGGATTAGCGGCGGCGGTCGTTCGTAATCACGTTACCGATCACACCGCCGACGACGGCGCCACCGACGGTGGTACCCAAGTCGCCGCCGGAGATCAGTGCACCGCCAAGCGCGCCGACACCGGCACCCACGGCCGTGTTACGTGATTCACGCGGTGTCATTCCACCGCAACCTGCCAGCGAGCCGATCAGCGCGGCCCCGATGAGCAGGGTGCCGGCAGCGCGCGAGATCCGTTGTTGTGTCGTATTCATGAAGCTTGACTCCTTCAAAGGGGCACGGTGCCCCGGGACTGGCAAGCCGCACTCGACGGTGCGGGCTTGCTGTTCGTAATGTCGTGCTGGCCCAGGTGGCCTCGCCGACATCGGTGTGCGATCAGTGAGCCGTCTCCGAGCCCGGGGTCGGCGCACCCATGCCGTTAGCCGGGTACGTCTCCTGATAAGCAGGCGGCGGGGGCGGCGGCGGATACGGGCGGCCCTGGGCATCGGACGGATACGGGCGGCCATAGCCATCCGTTGGCGGGTACGGGCGTCCGTAGGCATCGGTTGCCGGGGCCACTGGCGGCGGCGGGGCGGCATACGGGCTGCATGGCGTACCGGCCGCGTACGGCGGCGGCCCGCACTTCGGGTCGTACGCCGGGTTCGTTGCCTCGTTGCCGCGATACGGCAAGCGAGGCTGCGGCGGCGCTTCGTACGCACAACCCGCTAAGGTGAGCAGCACGGCAACCAAACCTGCTGCCGTTGCCGCGGATGCCATCCGCCGCGTCGATGGGCTCGACAGGCGTGTGGCTGCGTGATTGGTATCGGTAAGACTCATTCGGTTGTTTCGCATCATGACCTCCTTGCGAGGGCAGTGTTGATCCCACCCGTCGTCATCATGGATCGACAATGGTTCGACGCTCGATGAGTGAATAAGATCGCGCGATCTTGTAAGTCTTTGTAATGGCCTTGCGGGGCTTGGCTTTGCTAGCCGTCCCGATCCGTCGCGAGTGGGTACGCAGTCAGCGGTTATTCGCGGCAGTACATGTGATGTACTCCGAACGATGTAGGAAGCCGCTGACAAGCGATGCAGGTGAATGGTGTAGGACGCGTGGATGACGCTATGAATCACGGCAATTACACGTCGCAGAAACGCGTTATGAGACACGTCAGAGATACACGTCAAGGAGATACGTCGCTGCGTGCGCCGCTGCGGTGCACGGCACAGGCGAGCGAGCCGAGGACCAGACCAAGCGCGCAGACGCCGTCCCATCCCCATGCGCTCCACGCCATCACGCCGAGCGCCGAGCCCGCCGAGCCCATCAAAAAGTAGACCGTCATATAGAGGGTGTTGAGGCGGCTAGTGGCGTCGGCATCGAGCGCGTAGATGCGTGTCTGGTTAGCGATCTGCGCGGTCTGCATGCCCAGATCGAGCACGATCACGCCGAGGGCAAGGCCCACGAGACTCGTCTGTCCTGCCCACAGCGCACCGAACGACAGCACCACCGCGCCGATCCCGATCCATAGCACGCGATGCGGTCCGCCGTGATCGGTGTGGCGTCCGGCAAGCGGGGCCGCGAGGGCGCCCGCAATGCCGATGACACCGAACGTACCCGCCACGCCCGCATGCTGACCATGCACCGGGCTGGCAAGCCAGAGCGCAAGGGTGGACCAGAAGGCACTGAAGGCCGCAAACAATAGCCCGCCGATGAGCGCCGATTGCCGCAACGCGCGATGTCGCGCAAACAGGGTGATCATCGAGCGCAACAACGCGGTGTACGTCATGGATGTCGTCGGTGGTGCGTACGGCAGCCGACGGCCGAGCAGGGCGGCTAAACACAGCATGGCGGCGGCCGCCACCGCAAACATCGCCCGCCAATGCCACCAGGTCGCCACCCATCCGGCCAACGTGCGAGCGCCGAGAATGCCGATGAGCAAACCGCTCACCACCGTGCCGACCACTGCGCCACGCCGCGCGGGCGGTGCCAGTTGCGCTGCCATCGGCACGATGTGCTGTGCGACGGTGCCTGTCACACCGATGGCGAAACTCGCGACGACGAGTGCCGCAAATTGCGTAGCTACGGACGCGGCGATCAGCGCTGCGCACAGGCCGACCATTTGCCAGACGATGAGCCACCGACGGTCTGTCACGCGATCCCCCAATGGCGTGAGCAACAACAAACCCGTCGCGTATCCCAGTTGTGCTGCTGCGGGTATCAGCGACAGCCGCCAGCCCGACGTGTCGAAGTGTTCACCGATATGCCCCAGCATCGGATGGCAGTAGTTGAGATTGGCCACCGCCAGCCCGCAGGCGATCGCCATCAGCCAGATATCGGCGCGCCCGAGCGGCGTCGTCGATGAGCGAGATGAAGGATCTGAGGGCGGAAGAGTGGGCAGGTGTGGCACGTGGATTCGCGTATTTCTTCGTATATGAACGCGGCAGAAGGTCCACATCCTAGGGACGATGAAGAGGGCTGTGGGGATAGCCCGTTAATCATCAGACAAGTCCCATCGGGCCATGCGTGTAATACGCGGTAATCCAGCGCATAACGCGATGTCTGTCATCGCAAACCGCGTTGTATGCGTTGGAATACCGGGAAAGTCCGGGGGAGTGTTTGCGCTTAGTTTTCGCCGCAAGCTGCGTGCGCGCTGGCATACTAGCCCCGCTGACGTTCGGTATTGCCTCAGCTGAGGTCAAGAAATTTCGATTGAGGTGCGCGGCTTACCCGCGCAGGCTTACTCATGCCACAAGTCAAGAAAGAAGACATTCGTCTGGCCATCCTCGAAGCGTCGCACGCCCTGTTTCTCGAGAAGGGATACGTCGACACCACGATGGTGCAGATCGCCAAGCGCGCCGGTATTTCGCACGCGAACATTTACAGCTACTTCACTGCAAAGCTGCAAGTCTTCTTCTGCGTCTACGAGCGCTGGTTCAAGGCGCGTATTTCCGCGCTCGAAGCCGAGGTACTCGCGGCACACGGCGCGCAAGCGCGCATGCGCCGCTTGCTTGCGGGCGTGCTAGTCGAGACGCCACGGCTCGACAACGGTTTTTCGCACAACTTGGTGCAGGCGCTCGCCACCGTGAGCCCCGGCGATCCGTACGATCCCTCGCTGCTTCAGTGGTTTCGCGAGCGGCTCTCGGCGATGCTCGCCGCCAGCGCCCCGAGCCTGGCCCGTGACAGCGTGCGGCGCGCACGGCTGGTCGACATGCTCGTGCTGACCTTCGACGGCTGCCTCGTCAATCATCATGTCAACCCGGCCTCGCTGCCGGACGTGGCGATGCTCGAAGAGTTCGTCGCCGCCTTCTTGTCGGCCGAGCCTGCCGACGCAACGCCGATGCCGCAGGGGGGAGGGGCGGGTTCGCCGTCCCCGGCGGCCGCGGCCTGAACGGGATCCCGATGCGTTCATTGCCCTGGACTGCCCTCAACCTCGGGCGAAAGCTCAAGTTCCATCAACTCCAAGTCTTCGATCGCGTGCTCGAAACGGGCTCGCTGGTGCGCGCCGCCAACGAGACGGGGCTTACGCAACCTGCGGTTAGCAAGATCGTGCATGAGCTGGAGGCCTGCTTTGAAGGGCCGCTATTCGTGCGCAGCAACCGGGGGATGCAGCCTACCGAGCTAGGCGAGTTGCTCGGCCATCGCGTGAAATCGTTGATGGCCGAGTTGCGTTATCTGACCGATGAAGTCAACGCGTTTAGCGCGGGCACGAGTGGTCACGTGATCGTGGGGACGCTGATCTCGGCCTCGGCCGACTTGTTGCCGCGCACGATTGCGATGCTCAAGTCGCGTGCGCCGGGCGTGCTGGTGACGGTGCGCGAAGCCACGACGGCGCAGCTATTCCCGGCGCTCGCGAGTGGCGATCTGGACATCGTCGTCGGGCGGCTGCCCGAGCGGGCGCTCCCGGTGGCCAACGCTTTCGCGCTGACGCACGAAATCCTTTTCAATGAATCGCTTTGTGTGGTCGGTGGCGTGCGCCACTGGCCCGCTTCGCCTGAGCGCGTGCCGTTGGCGCAGTTGCGCGAAGGCGCATGGATTCTCCCGGTGCCCGAGTCGCCTTCGCGGCTGGCGGCCGAACGCCTCTTTCACGACGCGGGGTTGCTGCTGCCGGAAGACGTCGTCGAATCGCTATCGATCCTGACCAACATCGGCTTGATGCTCGAATCGCCACGGGTGGCGCTGATGCCGCGTGCCGCGGCGAAGCCGTTTGTCGATTCGGGGCTGCTGCGAGTGCTGGCCGACACGGTGTCGGGCAGCTTCGGTGACGTGGGCTATTCGCTGCGCTCGGATAAGCAGCCGAGCCCGGCGTGCGAGCGCTTCGTCGCTTGTCTGCGCGAAGCCTGCGGCCTGAAGCCCTGAGGGTGATGCACGAGGAAGGGCGCTAAAAGGCAGAGCGGCGCATCGGACGATGCCGATGGCCGCTCTCGAACGTGCACATAAGACGACGCGATGTCGGCATCAAAGGCCGGCAAGCGCCGAAACCAGTCCCGGGTTCTGTTGAACGAGGCGAATCAGGCACACGGCCTGCGCATTGGGCCGCGCCCGGCCTTGCTCCCAGTTTTCCAGCGTGCGCGGGTTGGTTCGCAAGTAATGCGCAAAGACATTGCGCGACATGCCCAGATGCTTGCGCAAGGCGAGCAATTCCTCTGGAAAGACTTCCAACTTGGGTAACGGGGTACGTGGCAGTTCTTTGATGTTGAGCGGTA
Source organism: Pandoraea pneumonica (assembly GCF_902459645.1). Taxonomy (GTDB): domain Bacteria; phylum Pseudomonadota; class Gammaproteobacteria; order Burkholderiales; family Burkholderiaceae; genus Pandoraea; species Pandoraea pneumonica. The sequence continues at coordinate 474,378 of NZ_CABPSK010000004.1, read as the reverse complement.
AGTCCGCTGGGAGTCCGCTGTTGACGTGCGCCGGCTCGGTAGGCGGTGGCGCACCGGTGTCCTGCGAGAGCAGCCAGCGGAACGGATTGGAAGGCGTATTCGAGTAAGCCATAGTCCTGCCCGGTGTCAGTGGGTGAGTTGAATGGAAAGCGTGGAAAGCGCGGGTCGCGCCAAGCGCATGAAGTCAATCAAGCGGGACCGATTGCAACACAACGTTTGTCCGGGCGCTTTCACAAAACTCTCGTGATTTTCGCGTCTGACACCTATCGAGTACTACGCACTCAGGTGATGCCTGAGTGCCGCAGAGTGGTGCTGCGCACGCCTCGCATGCGCAATTTCCGACATTTCGAATCAGACTCACACGCCCAGATACGTCTGCAATTGCGCCATGTCGCGACGCAGGCCAGACGAGTCGCCCTGCCAAGCCACACGGCCTTTGTCGACGATGTAGTGGCGGTCGCCAAGCTCGAGCATCGGCGCCAGATTCTTATCGATACAGAGAATCGACAGGCCGCTGCCTTTGAGTTGCTTGAGGCATTGCCAGATTTCACCGCGGATGAGCGGCGCGAGACCCTCAGTCGCCTCGTCGAGAATGAGCAATTTCGGATTCGTCATCAGCGCCCGCCCGATCGCGAGCATCTGCTGCTCGCCCCCCGAGAGATTGCTGCCGAGATTCTTCTCGCGCTCGCGCAAGCGGGGAAACAGTTCGTAGATGCGTTCGAGCGTCCACGGCGACGAGGCCCCGTGACGGTTGCCCGCCGTCGCGACGAGATTCTCACGCACCGTCAACGTCGGGAAAATCTGACGGCCTTCCGGCACGAGGCCCATGCCAGCGCGCGCGATGCGATGCGACGGGCTGGCGTGAATCGGCTGGCCATCGAAGACGATCTCGCCGCGCGCCGGGCGCATCAGTCCGGTAATCGACTTCACCGTCGTCGACTTGCCCATGCCGTTGCGCCCGAGCAGCGTGACGAATGCCCCGCGCTCGATGTCCAGTTGCATGCCGAACAGCGCCTGACTCGCCCCGTAGTACGACTCGACGCCGGCCAAAGACAACAGAGTGCTCATGCCGTCGCTCCCAGCATTTCGTTGCGGGTTTCGTCCCCGAGATAGGCTTCGCGCACGCCCGCGTCGTTGCGGATCGTGTCGGCGTCGCCGCAGGCGATGGCGCGGCCGTAGACCAGCACTGTGATGCGATCGGCCAGCGCGAACACGGCGTCCATATCGTGTTCGACCAGCACGATGCCGTAATCACCCTTGAGTTCGGCGAGCAGGTGCGTCATTTGCTCCGATTCGGCTTGCGACATGCCGGCCATCGGCTCGTCGAGCAGCAGCAGCTTCGGCTGCCCGGCAAGCGCCATGGCCAATTCGAGTTGCCGATGCTCGCCGTGCGCGAGTGCGGAGGCGGGCACGTTCATGCGCGCGGCCAGCCCGGTGCGGGCCAAAATCTCGCGTGCCGGTTCCACGAGCGAGGCCTGACGAATGGCCGGACGCCAGAACCCGAAACTGTGACCTTGCATCGCCTGCACGGCCACCAGGACGTTTTCCAACGCGGTGAATTCGCGAAACACCGACGTGATCTGATACGAGCGGGCGAGCCCGGCCCGCGCACGCTGCTCGATCGGCATGCCGGTGATGTCGCGCCCATTGAAATGAATCGAGCCTTCGTCAGAGCGCAACTCACCGGCCAACTGGCCGATCAGCGTGCTCTTGCCTGCCCCGTTGGGGCCGATGATGGCGTGCAGTTCGCCGGGGGCCACGTCCAGACAGAAGTGATCGGTGGCCGTCAGCCCGCCGTAGCGTTTGATCAGTTGGTCGACTTTGAGCAGGCTCATGCTTTGCCCTCCACGGTGCGCGCGCGACGCGCCAGACGCACTTGCAGGTCGCCGAGCAGCCCGTACAGGCCACGCCGCGAGACGAGCACCGACACCACGATCAGCGGCCCGAAGATGATCATCCAGTGTTCGGTCAGCCCCTTGAGCCCTTCTTCGATCAGCAACATGGCGGTGCTGCCGAGCACCGGGCCGAAGAACGACCCGAGCCCGCCCAGCACGACCATCACGATCAGCTCGCCCGATGCGGTCCACGCCATATAGGCGGGCGAGACGAAGTGCGTGAGGTTGGCGTAGAGCATGCCTGCGACGCCGCAGACCATGGCGCTGATGACATACGCCACCAGCTTGTAGCGCAGTGTGGGGTAGCCCAGCGCGCGCATACGGCGGTCGTTCTGGCGGCTGCCGCGAATGACCATGCCGAAGCGTGCATCGACCAAGCGGCGGCCCGCCCATACACACAGGCAGAGCACGGCGAAGGCCACGTAATACAGCACGGCCGGGTCGTCGAGCGACACATTGCCGAAGCGGCTGCCAGCGGCCACGGGCAAGCCGTCGTCGCCGCCGTACTGCTTCAGACCGACGGCGAGAAAGTAGAACATCTGCGCGAACGCGAGCGTAATCATGATGAACGCGATACCGGTCGTGCGCAGCGAGAGCAGGCCGGTGAGTGCCCCGACAAGCGCGCACACCACCAGCGTCACGCCGAGATGCACGAAGCCGTTATCGATACCGTGAAAGCTCAAAATGCCGACGACATAAGCGCCCAGCCCCAGATAGAGCGCATGGCCGAAGCTCACCATGCCGCCGTAGCCGAGAATCAGGTCGAGCGAGACGGCCGCAATGGCGAACACGACGATGCGCCCGAATAGGGTGAGATAGAACGGCTGTTGCACAGCCGCGGCGTACAAGGGCACCAGCGCCAGAAAGGCCAGCAACAGCAGCGGCACGGCGGTGCGAAGATTCAGTTTCATTTCCATCGTCAACCGTGTTTGACCGGGAACAGGCCTTGCGGACGCACTGCGAGCACCGCAGCCATGACAAGGTAGATGAGCATCGAAGCGAGCGCGGGGCCAGCCGTGTCGGCCGTGCTGCGCTCCATGAGACTGCGCAGCAGCGTGGGCAACAGCGTGCGGCCGACGGTATCGACCACACCGACGATGAGCGCGGCAAGAAACGCGCCGCGCACCGAGCCGATGCCGCCGATCACGATCACCACCATCGTCAAAATCAAGATCGGTTCGCCCATGCCCGGCTGCACCGAGAGGATCGGGCCAGCCATCAGCCCGGCAATGCCCGCGAGAATCGCACCCAGCCCGAACAGCAGCGAGTTGAGTAGCACGATGTTCACGCCAAGCGCGCCGACCATCTGGCGGTGCGTGGCACCGGCGCGAATCAGCATGCCGATGCGCGTGCGGTGAATCAGCAAATAGCAGCCCAGTGCAACCGCAAGCCCCACGACGATGATCAGGAAGCGATAGGCCGGGTATTGCAGCCCGAACAGATCGACAGTGCCGCCCAGCCACTCGGGCACTTCCATGTAGTAGGGCGACGGGCCCCAGATCATGCGTGCGAGTTCGTTGAAGAACAGAATCAGGCCGAACGTGGCGAGCACCTGATCGAGGTGATCGCGGTCGTACAGCGTCTTGAGCGCGATGAGTTCGACGATCAGCCCGATGATCAACATGGCCGGAATGATCGCGATGGCGGCCAGCGCAAATGAACCGGTGTGGTTGTAGACGGTGGCCGCAATGAACGCGCCCATCATGTACAGCGAGCCGTGGGCGAGGTTCACGAAGTTCATGATGCCGAACACGAGCGTGAGCCCGGCCGCCATCAGAAACAGCAGTACCCCGAGCTGTAGGCCGTTCAGGCACTGCATGATGAACAGGGTCAGGCTCATGCGGCCCCCCCAATCAAGCCCATCTGACGGAAGATCGCCTGCGTGAGCGGGCTGGTGGCATCGTTCAGCGTCAGCACGATATCGAAGTGATTGGTGCCCGGCATCGGCACGTATTCACCTGCGAAGCCGCGTTCGCGCCAAGCGGCGAGATAGTCGGTGCTTTGGCGTTTGAATTCAGCTGTCTCGGTCTCGCCATACGACACCACGATCGGGCAGCCGTGCGAAGGCAAATGAAACTGCGGGCTGTTGCGTGTCGCGTCTTCGGCCGAGAGTTTCATCCATTCGTTGATATGCGTGAACGGAATCGGCGTGAGATCGAACAAGCCCGAGAGCGGTGCCGCACCGGCGACAACGTCTTCCGGCACGCCGTATTGCGCATGCCAGCCTTGCGAGAGCAGCATGCCCGCGAGATGCCCGCCAGCGGAACTGCCGCAAACGTGAATGCGTTTCGCGTCGCCGTGATGTTCGCCGATATGGCAGTACACCCAAGCGAGGGCGCGGCGGGTCTGGTCGACGATAGTGTCGAGCGACGCGCCGGGGGCGAGCGAATAGTTGATCGTGACGACGGTCGCACCTGCCTGGGTGAACGCCGGGGCCATATTGCTGGAGTCGCTCTTGTTCAGCGCGCGCCAGTAGCCGCCGTGAACGAAGAAGAACACCGGGGCGCCGGGGGCGGGTGCGGGGAAGATGTCGAGCGTCTCGTCGGGATGTTCGCCGTAGGCGACGTCGAGGACGCAGGGGACCGTAGCGCGGGCATGCGCGCTCTCGGCGGCGTATTGCTTCAGGATGTCGAGAACGTTGGGCGTGGTGGCGCGGGCGTTGTACTCAACGTCCAGCTCGGCCTCGTCGAAATTGCGGTAGCGCTTCATAAACCCTCGATAGTGCTCAGGTAATGCTCAGCTCGTACAGATCGTGCGGGTCGTGCAAGAACAGGGCCGCCGGTGCCGATCGTTCATCGGCACCAGGGCACACTCGGTAGTGCCCGGCATCGCCCGTGATGCGCACGGGCAATACCGAGATACCGAGAAAGACGAATCACACTAAGCGATCGAACTTACGACTTGATCTTGCACTGCGCGGCCAGGTCGGCACGCGTCTGGATCTTGATCTGGCCCTTGGTCGCGAAGGCAGCGCCTGCGCTGTCCTTGACGACGTCCACGCGATAGAACTGCGCGACCGGGAACTGATTGCTCGCAAACTTGAACGGACCGCGCACCGACGAGAAGTCGGCTTGCTTGAGGGCCGCGCGCAGCGCTTCGCGATCGGCGACACTGCCCTTCGTCTTGGTGAGCGCCGAGTCGATCAGGTTGGCCGCGTCGTACGACTGCGCGGCGTACATCGACGGCACGCGGTTGTATTTCTTCTGGAAGGCCGCGACGAACTGCTTGTTCTGCGCGTTATCGAGATCGGGCGAGTAGGGGGCGCTGGTAATGGCACCCACGGCGAGTTCCTTGAGCGCGGGCAGGGTCGAGCCATCGATGGTCGAGACCGAGATCAGCGGAATCTTGCCGAGCAGCCCGGCCTGACGGTATTGCTTGACGAAGTTCACGCCCATGCCGCCCGGGTAGAACACATAGACGGCGTCGGGTTTGGCGGCTTGCAACTGGGCGATTTCCGCCGAGTAGTCGGGCTGATTGACCTGCGTGTACACCTCGTCGACGATCTGGCCCTTGTAGTCGCGCTTGAAGCCGTTCACAGCGTCGCGACCGGCTTGATAGTTAGGCGCCATGACGTACATCTTCTTGTAGCCCAGATCGGTCGAGAGCTGGCCACCGGCTTCGTGCAGTTCGTCGTTATCCCACGAGGTCGAGAAGAAGTTCGGCGAGCATTGCGCGCCAGCAATGGGGGTCGGGCCGGCGTTGGAGCCGACCATGACCACGCCCGCGTTGGTCACGTTCTTGTGAATGGCCATCATGACGTTCGAGAACGTCACGCCGGTGATGAGCGACACCTTGTCGCGCTCCACGAGCTTTTGCGCGGCTTGCACGCCCACGTCGGGCTTGAGCTGGTCGTCTTCCTTAATCACCTGCACGGGCACACCGCCCAGCTTGCCGCCCTTTTGCTCGACCGCGAGCATGAAGGCGTCGTACTGGTCCTGACCGAGCGCGCCGCCCGGGCCGGAGAGCGTGCCGATGAACCCGATCTTGACCTGCGCCTGTGCGCCGCCCGCCGTGAACATGGCGGCAGCCGCGGCGATAGCGCCCAGGACTGCGATCGTTTTGCGTTGCGTGGTCTTCGTTCCCGTCATCATGGTCTCCAAACTAAGTTCCGGAACTGGCAAACACTGTCAGCAGAGAGTCCGTGCCGGGCGGCCTGAGCGCTTCTTGATGGCGCTCATGGCTGGTCCGGCACGTCGACTTTATATGAATTGTTTAAGCATCAAATATTTCAGTGCCCAGCCTAAACGACGCCTATTACGTAGGCAAGCAATTTCAAAAACACCTCGGGAAAGCACCAGTTACAGCCCGAAGAACTCTCGGGCGTTGCCCACCAGAATGCGCTCGCGGGCGTGTGCGTCGAGCTCCGGCTGTTCGGCCACGAGCTTGCCGATGTCTTGCTCGCCCAGCGGGAACGGGTGGTCCGAGCCAAGCATGATGCGATCCACGCCCATCGTCTCGACCAGCAGGCGCAGCGCGCGCGGATCGAACACGGCGCTGTCCACGTAAAAGCGGTCGAGATAATGAGACGGCGGATGCGGGCTGTCGGCGCGCACGATGTCGCGGCAATGCCACGCGTTCTCGGCGCGGCCCAGCAAATAGGGGAAGCCGCCGCCGCCGTGGGCGAAGCACAGCTTGAGCGAGCGCGGCAGACGCTCGAACGCGCCCGAGAGAATGAGCGAGAGGATGGAGAGTTGCGTCTCGGCGGGCATGGCCACGAGCCACGGCATCATCCACTTCTTCATGCGGCCGTCGGTCATCATGTCCCACGGGTGCACCAAGACGGGGATGTGTTCGTTGCCGCAGTGCCGCAAGAACGCCACCAGATGTTCGTCGTCCAGATCTTTCGGGCCGAGGTGATTGCCGATCTGCACACCGACGTGGCCGGTGGCCTTGGCGCGCGAGGCTTCGGCACACGCCAGATCGAGATCTTGCAAAGGCACCTGCGCCATGGCTTTCAGACGCGTGGGGGCGTAGGCGCAGTGTTCCAGCGCGAGATCGTTCATGCGCTGCACCCAGTCCATCACGGCGTGGCCGTCATAGCGATACCCGAACATGATCGGCGTGGCGCAAACCACTTGCAAATCGATACCGTGGCGATCGAGTTCTTCGATGCGCAGCGCCGGGTCCCACAGAGCGCGATAGACCGGGCGAAACGCCTTGTCGGCGAGCATGATGTTGCCCGTCTCGCCGCCTTCGTCGATACGCAGCCACGGCGCGGTGGCGGCGTCCAGTCGGGCCGCTTCTTCGCGCGTGATACGCGGGAAGAAGTGGGCGTGCATGTCGATTTTCTTCATGAAATGACTAATGGTGTCGGGTGATGGGCTTGGCGCTGCGCCTGAAATTGGCGAATCGCGTCAGGCGGCTTTCGTGGCGGCGCGTCCCGGATGGATTTCTCCGCAACCCGGGCAACGGCGCAGCGTCTCGCTGCCGTAGAACGCTTCGAACAGCGGCGGCAGGTCGGTCACGATGCTCTTCAACTGCACTTCGACGCGATGCACCTGCGTGCCGCAGTTCAGGCAGTACCACTCGAAGCCGTCGACAAGACCTGCCGGGCGCTGGCGCTCGATCACGAGGCACAAGCTGTCGGCTTCAGGCCGTTGCGGCGAATGGCGCACATGCGGCGGTAGCAGGAAAATGTCGCCCTCCTTAAGATCGACGCGCTCTTCACGGCCATCGATCCACAACTTGAGCCACGCATTGCCCTTGAACTGGTAGAAAAATTCTTCGAGCGGATCGTCGTGATAATCGGTGCGGTGATTGGGGCCGCCGACCACCGTCACGATGAAGTCGCTGTCCTGCCAGACTTGCTGGTTGCCGACTGGCGGCTTGAGCAGGTGCGCATGCTCATCGATCCAGCGCTGGAAATTGAAGGGTTTGCCATACGTCAACATGCTGTCTCCCGGGTCATGTCGCGATGAATCAGTGTTTTTCAGTTGGCGTTGTACTCAACGCGCGCGCGGCGAATACGCCACGCATTTGATTTCGATGAGCAGCAGCGGGTGCGGCAACTGATGCACGGCCACCGTTGTGCGCGTGGGGCCGTTTTCGTCGAAGTACTCGCCGTACACCTCGTTGTAACCGCCGAAGTCGTTCATGTTCACGAGAAACGAGCCCACTTCGACCACGTCGGCCAGCGTGGCGCCTTCGCTCGCGAGAATGTCGCGAATGTTCTCGATGACGGCCCGCGTTTGCTCGCGAATGTCGAGCTGGGTCACGCCCAGCGCATCGACTTGTGCACCGGCGTAGCTGTTATCCGGGCGGCGCGAGCTGGTGCCCGAGACGTACAGAAAATCGCCTGCGCGTTTGATGTGCGGGAATTTGCCGCGCGGCTTGGCCTTGCCTTCGACCACGCGGGCTTGCGTGTCTTGCGATTGCGATGCGCTCATGAGTGTCTTGTCTCCGTGTTCTTGTGGGGATGGCGCACGGGTGCGGGGGTATCGACCCCCATCGATAGCCCCCGCACCGTCGCCTCACATTGTCAGGTCAGAGTTTGATGCAAATGTTGGTAATTTCGGAATAGAAGTCGAGCGAGTGACGCCCGCCTTCGCGCCCGAGGCCCGAGAGCTTCACGCCGCCGAACGGCGTGCGCAGGTCGCGCAGGAACCACGTGTTCACCCAGACGAGCCCCGTCTGGAACTGACGCGCCACGCGATGCGCACGCGACAGGTTGGTCGTCCACACGCACCCGGCCAGACCGTAGTCGCTGTCGTTCACGCGGCGAATCACTTCGTCTTCGCTATCGAACGGCGCCACGTGGCACACCGGGCCGAAAATCTCTTCGCGCACGCAACGTGCCGTGTCGGGCAGGCCGGTCCAGACGGTCGGCTGCACGAACGCGCCTTCGTCGCGGGCGTCGCCAAACGTGGGCACACCGCCGCCGGTCACGACCGTCGCGCCTTCTTCCACCGCCAACTGATAGTACGAGAGCACTTTCTCGCGGTGCTTACGCGAAACGAGCGGGCCCATCTGCACGCCCGGTGCGTCCGGCGCGTCGATGCGCAGCGCGGCGGCGCGCTCGGCCAGCGCGGCGACGAAGCGTTCGTAGATCGGGCGCTCGACGTACACGCGCTCGGAGCACAGGCAGACTTGGCCCGCGTTGGTGAACGACGAGCGCACCACGCCGTCGACGGCAGCGTCGAAGTCGGCGTCAGCAAATACCACGGCGGCATTTTTGCCACCGAGTTCGAACGAGATTTCTTTCACGCCGTCGGCCACGGCTTTCATGATCGCGCTGCCCGTTCGCGATTCACCGGTGAAGGTGATGGCGCTGACATCGCGGTGCTTGGTCAGGAATTCCCCGGCCGAGTTGGGCCCGAAGCCGTGCACGAGATTGAACACGCCGGGCGGCACGCCAGCGGCGTCCATCACTTCGGCCAGCAGCGTGGCCGACGACGGCGTTTCTTCCGACGGCTTGGCGACGACGCAGTTGCCCATGGCCAGCGCCGGTGCCACTTTCCACGTAAAGAGCAACAGCGGCAGGTTCCACGGCGAGATGATGCCGATGACACCGAGCGGCTTGCGGACGACGTAGTTCATCACGTCGGCACCATCGGCCGCGCGCATCTCGTGCATCTCGGTGCCTGCCGTCTTGATCAGATCGGCAAACATGCGGAAGTTGGCGATGCCGCGAGCGATGTCGAGCGTGCGGGCCTGTTCCACCGGGCGGCCGGTGTCGGCGACTTCAGCGGCGACGAAGTCATCGAAGCGCGCCTGAATGCCGTCGGCGATGCGGTGCAGCACGGCGGCGCGCTCGGCGGGCGTGGTCTTGCCCCACGGGCCGTCGTGTAGGGCGCGGCGCGCGGCGGTGACGGCGCGATCGACGGTGGCGGCGTCGGCTTCGCAAACCTTGGCGATGAGTCGACCGTCGACCGGACTCACGTTATCGAACTGACGATCGGTGGCAACGAACGCGCCATCCACGTAATGCCGCAGCAGCGGCGGAGTCGAAAGGCTCACGAGGTCTCCAGAAGCTCTAGTGTTTTGCGGGGCGGCGGCGCAGCCAAGACGACATGCCACCGCCAGATGCCCTCAAGTCTAGGCATCTGTCGATATAAAAAATAATGAAATCTACTGTGGTGACTATTCCTATGTGGAATAGCAAGGTGTGCCGGGTCTGCCATTGCCGAGACGCCAGCGTCCGAAAGCCCGCCGATGGATGTCGACAGCGTATGCGCTGGGGGGCGACGAGAATTGCCATTCCCTTTTTACCGGGCAGATTGAATGAACCCGAATTGTTCTCAGGTATCCGTCATCAGACGGTTTTCTCCGTATCCGAGCCCGGCGTCGCTGGGTTGTACAGATGGCATTCGGCACGCGTCCGCGGATCACGCGCATCGAACGTGCGCCATCGAAGCCGCCGCTGTACCGGCTCCAAACGCGTTGTAAACGTACGACAGGGGGAATGAATCAATGAAGTCCGAACGTAATACGCCACGGCAGACCGTGCCCTTTGCCCCCTATGCCTTGCACACCGGCAGGGCATCGCCGTCTAGATCGAATCGCGCCGTGCCGTCGGAGATGCGGCCCGTCGCTGGGGCGGACGATTCGGCAGCCTTCGCGTACACCGCCGTTTATCTGCGTTTTGCCGAGGGCATTTCCCGTGTGCTTCAGACGTCCATCGAATTCGTCGTCACTGGACATCGGAACGTAAGTTTCCGGCATGGCTGGCCCGACGGCGGTACGTGGACGGTACAGTTGATGTCGCTACATGGTCCCGGCGAGCTGATGAGTCATGACATCGTTAATGTCGGCCCGCTGAACGCCGCACATCGGTCCATGACACCAATCGGCATGCTGTATGGCAGCGCAGTGAACCAGGAATTGCTGCATCTCGACCTCACGTACCGCGATGCGCGTAACAACGAAGCCGAACACTACGTTCATCTCGTCCCCAGGCCTAGTGCGCTCGCCTGGGCAGGTGCCGCGATTCGGCAATGTCAGCGTGCGCAGGCCGCGGCCGTCTTTCAACCGCAGGGTGCACCGTCGGGCGAGGCGTCCAGTCCGTCCGACATTCCCCGCGCGTGGCACCCGCTGTACCGCGATTTGCCGCTGGTAACGCTGCAAGATGTGGACTTGTTCGAGCAGGATGTGCAGAGCTATCTCTTGCGCAGCGTGCCGAGCCTATCTGGCCCGTACCCGGCATCCACGGCAGCTTCCCCGCAGCCTTAAGCGGCACGCTTGCCGGTCAACCCCGCCCTTCGTGGCTGGCCCGTGCACGTGCGGCGCGCAAGTCGCGCGGTGTGCGGTCCTCGCCGATGGCGGCGGGGGGCAGGTCGGTATCGAGGCACTCCACCAGATGCGCGTTGAGCACGGCCGCGAGTCCTTCGCCGCCGCGGCGCATCACATAGTTGTGGTTCCAGCGAAAGAGCGGCTGGGCGAGCGGGGCCAGCTTGCTCATCCACGCGCGCGCTGTGCGCACGTCCCACGCATAGCGCACGACCGTGATCGTGCCCTCGGTGTCGAAGCGCCAGACGCCGGTGCCTTCCGCTTCGCCGCTGGCTTCCACCCGAATCTCGCGCATCGGCTCGATGTGGGTGACCCGTGTGTCAATCGTGAGCGAGTAGGGGAGCGCGCCATGCCAGGTCAAACGCCGTGCCGCGCCCACACCATCGGCAGCCCCCGCATCGAGCGTTTGCACTTCGCGCACGCAGGGCCACCAGCGGGCCCAGTGATCGACGTCGCGAATGGTGTCCCAGACTTCGTCGAGCGGTGCTGTGAGCCGCCACAAGGTAAGGAAGTGATATTCGTTCATGGCCGATCCCGGTCGTAGTGGGTTGGCGTGAGCCACCTAGCCGTCACGCCCGATGCGAGGGGAATTCCAGTATAGGTCGCATCCTCGGGCTTCGACGGCGGGGCTTCTCTGTCATCAAGTCATCACAATCCATCCATAGAATCCCCGAGTGAAAACGTTTTCGTAAACGTTTACATTTGCGCAAAAGCCGCTAACGGTTGTTATTGCTCGGAAGGGTAAACCGTTGGCAGCACGACAAAAGGAGACGGGGCGTGGCAGATATTCGGGATGTGGCGCAGCGCGCGGGCTGTTCGATTGCGACGGTGTCGCGGGCGCTCAATTCGCCGCAGCTAGTGCGCCCGGAGACGCTGGCTCGCGTGCAGGCCGCTGCCGCCGAACTGAAATTCCGCCCGAACGCGCTGGGCCGCCAGTTGCGCGGCGAGCGCACCGGTCTCATCGGCGTGATGCTCCCCACGCTGGGCAACCCGGTGTTTGCCGACTGTCTGGAAGGCATTGAGGCCGCCATCGACGGCACCGGCCGCCGCCTGTTGCTCGTCACCACCCAATACGACCCCGAACGCGAGCGCAACGCCATCGAAACGCTGCTGCAACAGCGCGTGGACGGCTTGCTGCTGACCCTGGCCGACGCCGAACACAGTGCGCTGGTCGACGACCTTGCCGCTGAAGGCGTGGCTTGCCAACTCGTCTACAACGATGCGCCGAACCGGCCCTGCGTGTCGGTCGATAACCGCGCCGCCGCCGCCCAAGGCGTGTCGATGCTGATCGAAGCCGGCCATCGCGACATCGTGATGGTGACCGGCGCGCTGCATGCGTCCGATCGCGCCAAGCGCCGCTTTCTCGGCTATGGCGACGCCATGCAAGCCGCCGGGCTCACGCCGCTGCCGGCCGTCGAAATCGATTTCAACAGTGGTGCCCGTGGCGAACGCGTGCGCGAGTGGCTGGCGCAGCGCGAGCGCGACGGCGCGCGTCCCACGGCGCTGTTCTGCTCGAACGACTTGCTCGCGCTTGGCGCGATGCGCGCCCTGCGCGAAGCCGGGCTGCGCGTGCCGGACGACATCTCGGTGCTTGGCTTCGACGGGCTGGCCGTGGGCGAACTGCTTTCCCCGACGCTGGCCACGGTGGTGCAGCCGAGCGTCGAGATCGGCCGCCATGCAGCGCAACGCCTGCTGGCCCAGATCGACGGGCGTGCGGCCTCTGCCGCGCCGGGCACCGTCGATGCGAACCACGCACTCATCCTGCCGCACGCGATTCGACGTGGCGGCACGGTGGCTGCGCCGCCGCGCCGATGAGTGGCGGCAGGGCATCGCTCATCGCAGCACGTGGCACCGGTTTTCATTCAGTAAGTCGGCACAGTACGCGGCACCCGTTTTCATTCATTCAGTAGGTCGGCAGTACCGGAAGTTAAGTCAGACACACAGGAGCCCATAGAAATGAAGCTTTGGATCACCCGCGCCGCCCGCACGCTGGCGCTTTTCACCTTGCTCGGCGCTGGCGCCGCGCAGGCCCAGCAGACGGCGATCTGCTACAACTGCCCGCCGGAATGGGCCGATTGGGCCGGTCAGGTCAAGGCCATCGCGCAAGACACCGGCATTCGCGTGCCGCTCGACAACAAGAACTCGGGTCAGGCTGTTGCCCAGTTGATCGCCGAGCAGAAAGCGCCGGTGGCCGATGTCGTCTATCTCGGCATCACCTCGGCCATCGAAGCCGGTAAGAAGGGCCTGCTCGCCCCGTACAAGCCCGCGCATTGGGATCAAGTGCCCGCCAACATGAAGGATCCGAACGGCCTGTGGACCACCATCCACTCGGGCACGGTCGGCTTCTTCGTGAACCGCGACGCGCTCGAAGGCAAGCCGGTGCCGCGTTCGTGGGCCGACCTGCTCAAGCCGGAATATCGCGGCATGGTGGGCTATCTGGACCCGAGCAGCGCCTTCGCCGGTTACGCCGCAGCGATTGCCGCCAATCAGGCCCTGGGCGGCTCGATGGACAACTTCGGCCCGGCCATCAGCTTCTTCCAGAAGCTCAAGGCCAACGCGCCGATCGTGCCGAAGCAAACCGCTTATGCGCGCGTGCTCTCGGGCGAAATTCCGATCCTGATCGACTTCGACTTCAACGCCTATCGTGCGATCTACAAGGACCGCGCCAACGTGCAGTTCGTGATTCCGATGGAAGGCACCGTGTCGCTGCCGTACGTGATCGCGCTCGTGAAGAACGCGCCGCACGCTGACAACGGCAAGAAGGTGATCGACTACACGCTCTCCGACAAGGGGCAGGCCCATTGGTCGCAAGCGTTCCTGCGTCCGGTGCGTGCCAACACGATGCCGGCTGACGTGGCAGCAAAGTTCCTGCCCGCCACCGACTACGCGCGTGTGAAGCCGGTCGATCTTCAGAAGCTTGCCGACCAGCAGGATGCGTTCGGTCAGCAATATCTGAAGAACGTGCGCTAAGCACGGGCGACGGGACTGAGAAAGAGGAACAAGACGATGCGAGACCTGACCCTGCCGCGCGGTTGGCGCGTGGCACTCCTGCTGCCGGCGCTGGCGGTGTTTCTGGCCTTCTGGCTGTTGCCGATGGCGGCGCTTGTGCAGGTGAGCGGCGACGGTCACGCGTTCGAGACCTATCGCGCCATTCTCACCAACGCGCGCTATCTCGACAGCCTGTGGCAGACGGTGGTGCTCTCGGCACTGGTCACGCTCGCCACGCTGGCACTCTCGCTCGTTGCGGGCCTCTTTCTCACCCGGCATAACTTCGCGGGCAAATCGATCCTCGTGTCGATGCTCACGTTGCCGCTGGCATTCCCCGGCGTGGTGGTCGGCTTCATGGTCATCATGCTCGCGGGACGTCAGGGCTCGATTGGCGACCTGACGTCAAAGCTCGTCGGTCACAAGCTGGTGTTTGCGTATTCGCTGGCCGGGCTCTTTCTCGGCTATCTGTATTTCTCGATTCCGCGCGTGATCCTCGCTGTGATGGCGGCGGCGGAGTCGCTCGATCATTCCCTCTCGGAAGCGGCGTCGTCGCTGGGTGCCGGGCCGTTTGCCATTCTGCGCGACGTGACGCTGCCCGCACTCGCTCCCGCGTTGATCGCCTCGGGCGCGATGTGCTTCGCGACCTCGGTCGGCGCGTTCGGCACCGCCTTCACACTCGCGACCGACATCGACGTGCTGCCGATGACGATCTACACCGAGTTCACGCTCAACGCCAACGTGGCGACGGCAGCGGCGCTCTCGGTGATTCTCGGCATCGTCACGTGGGCCGTGCTCATGCTCGCGCGCAACTTCGCCGGGCAGACGGTTGCCGCCGGAGGCTGATTCGCATGCTCAAGAAAACCCTTTTCACGCTGCAACTGCTGCTCACGCTGCTGATGTGCGCGTTCTTGCTGGTGCCGGTGGGAATGTCGATTCTCGCCGGATTGTCGGTGAATTACTTCCGTGGCCCGTCGGCCGGTCTCACGTTTAAGTGGGTGATTCAGGTCTGGCAGGACTATCACGACGCCATTCTCAACTCGCTGTATGTCGGCGCGGCCACGCTCATTCTCGTGACGCTGCTGGGCGTACCGGCGGGCTATGTGCTCGCGCGCTGGAATAGCCGCATGGCGCGCTGGATCGAAGAACTGCTCACGCTGCCTATCGCGCTGCCTGGGCTGGCGAGCGCGCTGGCGCTCATCAGCGTGTACGGCGGCATGCGCGGGTTTCGCGAGAGCCTCGCGTTCATCGTGGTGGGGCACGTGATCTTCACGCTGCCGTTCATGGTGCGTGCCGTCGCGGCGGCCTGTGCCGATACGCGTATCAAGCTGATGGAAGAGGGCGCGGCGAGTCTCGGCGCGAGCTTCCTGCGCCGCTTCATGACGGTGGTGCTGCCCAATATCCGCAGTGAAATCGTTGCGGCGGCGCTCATCGTGGTGACGCTCTCGCTCGGTGAATTCAACCTGACGTGGATGCTGCATACGCCCGATACGAAGACGCTGCCGGTGGGGCTGGCAGACGCTTACGCGTCGCTGCGTCTGGAAATCGGCAGCGCTTATACGGCGGTGTTTTTCGTGCTGATCGTGCCGCTGCTGATCGTCATGCAGATGACGGCGCAGCGCGCCAAGATCCGCAACGCTCGCGGCCGCACTTGAACCCCGCCCATCGAATGCCTAGGAAATTGCAATGAAACTGACTTCGATTCCGATCCATCTCGAACGCTGTGCCAAGACGTTCAATGGCAACACCGTCTTGCAGCCGCTCGATCTGACGATCGGTGCAGGCGAGACGCTGGTGCTGCTCGGCCCGTCGGGTTGCGGCAAGACCACCACGCTGCGCATGATCGCGGGCCTAGAGCGTCCGGACGCAGGCGGACGTGTGCGCTTTGGCGATGAAGACGTGACGCGTCTGCCGATCGAAAAGCGTCGCGTCGGCATGGTGTTCCAGAACTACGCGCTGTTCCCCAACTTCACCGTGCGCGGCAATGTGGCTTACGGCCTGAAACTGCGTGGCCTGCCCTCGGCACAAGTCGATAAGCGCGTGAACGAACTGCTCGATCTCGTGCATCTGACGCCGTTTGCCGATCGTGCCATCGCACAGCTCTCGGGCGGACAGAAGCAACGCGTCGCGCTGGCGCGTGCACTCGCGCCGGAGCCACGCGTGCTGCTGCTCGACGAGCCGCTGACGGCGCTCGACGCAAAGCTGCGCGAAACCGTGCGCGCCGATATGGACAAGTTGCTACGCGGGCTCGGCGTGACGACGGTGTACGTCACGCACGATCAGGATGAAGCGATGGCGCTGGGCGATCGCATCGTGGTGATGAGCGCCGGGCGTATCGAGCAGATCGGTGCGCCGCGCGACATCTACTATCAACCGGCGTCGCGCCACGTGGCCAATTTCGTCGGCACGCTCAATCGCATTGCCGGGGTGTGGCGCGATGGCCACTTCCATACGGAAGGCGGACGGCTGGCTTGCCCGGACGTGCGCGCCGACGCGCAAGAACTGTACTTCCGCCCGGAAGATGCCATTGTGGTGCCGCCGGTCGATGCCCCGCTCGTCGGACAAATCGAAGCCGTGCAATTTCTCGGTGACCGCACGCGCCTGACGGTCGGCGGTGTGTCACCGGCCGGTGCAGTGCTGGTAGAAGTTTCGAGCCGTCGCGAATGCCGCGTCGGCGATTCGGTGGGCTTGTCGTTGCCTGCCGCTCATGTCTTTACGCTTCACGGATAACCCGCTCATGCTGTTCGCGCAAATCAGCGACCTTCACATCAAACGGCCCGGCAAACTGGCCTATCGGCGCGTGGATACCGCCGCTTATCTCGAGCGCTGCGTGGCGCGTTTGAATACCCTCGTGCCGCGGCCCGACTTCGTCGTGCTCACGGGCGATCTGGTGGACTTCGGCGCACGCGAAGAATACGAGCATCTGCGCCGTTTGCTCACGCCGCTCGAAATTCCGTACTACCTCGTCATCGGCAATCACGACGGGCGCGATGCCTTGCGCGAAGTGTTTCCCGAGCATACGTATCTCGGCAAGCCGGGCGACTTCGTGCAATACACGGCGATGTTCGGGCCGTTGCGGCTCGTCGCGCTCGATACGCAAGACCCGCCTAACGGTGGCGGCCGTCTGTGCGACGAGCGACTCGATTGGCTCGAAGCTACGCTCGCCGCCGACACGGCCACACCGACGGTCATCGCCATGCATCACCCGCCGTTTGCCTGCGGCATCGAGCACATGGACGTGCAAGCGCTCGACGCGGGCGATGCGGCGAAACTCGCCGCAGTAGTGCGCCGCTTCGATAACGTGGAACGGCTGATTTGCGGGCACGTGCATCGTCCGATTCACACGCGTTTCGCTGGCACCATCGCCAGCGTGTGCCCATCGCCCGCGCATCAGGTCGCGCTCGATTTGCGCGAGGGCGGGCCGTCAGCGTGGGTGCTCGACCCGCCCGCATTCCAGTTGCACCGGTACACGCCGCAAAGCGGGCTCGTCTCGCATCTCGGCTTTGTCGACGATGCGGGCGGCGCGCATCCCTTCTACGACGCCGCTGGCAAGTTGATCGACTGAGCGAATCGATCGAGTTCGTCGACTGAGTTCGTCAACCGAGTTCATCAACTGAGTCGGTCGACGATATCAACCCAGATCGAGCGCCTCCGGACCGAACACTTCGCGATGGATGCGCTCGGCGGGCACCCCCAAGTCGCGCAGGGCACGCCACTGCGTTTGCATGAACGGGGTGGGGCCGCACAGCAGGTAGTCCGCGCCGTCGGGCAATGCCAAGCGGCTCACGTCCATGCGGCCAGCGAAGGTGTAGTCGGTGCCTTCGCGCTCGTCGGCCAACGGCGTCTCGAAGAACGTGGCGACACGCAGGTGCGGCAATTGCGTGCCCGCGTGCAGCCACTGACGGCGCAGCGCAACATGTGCCGCGTTGCGTGCGGCGTGTGCGAACACGATCTCGCGGCGCGAGCCATTGGCCGCCAACGTGGCGAGCATCGACATCATCGGCGTGATGCCTACCCCTGCACTGAGCAATACCAGCGGATGCTCGGCATCGAGCGTCGTCGTGAATTCGCCGTACGGCGGGCTCACCTGCACGCGATCGCCTGCCTTGAGATTCGCATGCAACCAGTTCGAGACCTGCCCGGCGGGCTTGCCGTTCGAAGCGTCTTCCCGTTTGACGGTGATACGCCAGTGCGACGCACCCGGCGCGTCCGACAGGCTGTACTGGCGGCGCTGACGCAGGCCGTCCGGCAGCGTGACGGCGACGCTCACATATTGTCCCGGCACGAATTCGCCCGGTGAGGTGCCTTCCGGCGTTTGCAGATAGTACGAGACGATGTGTTCGGTTTCGCGATCGACATCGGTCACCACCAGCTCGCGCAGTGCGCCCAGCGGCGCATGCGTGCGCTCCGACAAGCGGGCCTCGGCAGCGATCAACTCGCCCGCCAGCAGCCAGTACGCTTCGTCCCACGCGGCGATCAGTTCGGGCGTGGCCGCGTCGCCCAATACGTCTTTGATGGCGGCCAACAGATGGCGACCGACGATTGGGTAGTGCGCAGGCGTGATGCCGACCGAGACGTGCTTGTGCACGATGCGCTCCATGACCGGTGCGAGCGCGGCAGCGTTGTCGATATTGGCCGCATAGGCAAACACCGCCGAGGCGAGCGATTGCTGTTGGGCACCGCTTGCCTGATTCCCCATGTTGAAGAGATCGCGCAGTTCGGGGTGAGCCTCGAACATGCTGGCGTAGAAGTGACGCGTGATGGCGAGTCCGTGGTCGCGCAGCACCGGCACGCTGGCGTCGATATACGGGCGGGAAGCAGCGGAAAGCATGGGGCACACTCCGAAGTGTTGTGGTTGTGAGTCGGGCGCGACGCTGAGGGCGTCAGACGTCGCGCACTACGGAGTGATTATAAGATGTAAAACAAATGCATCTTTAAAGGTGCGTCCGAATGCCGCATGGCAATCGGACGGGAGATGCGACGTGTCGCACGTGGCAGCGGCTGGCGGTGAGGCCGTCAGGCGGCGATCACCAACTGATGTCGAGCTTACGGGGTGACGTCAGAGTGCGACCAGCGGAGATAGTGCGAAGCCACGAAACGGAAATGTTCACGCTGAGGCGGGGGGAGCAGGTTGATGGCCGTTTCTCCTCTCGCATTGGGAAGATGGGGATCGGCGCCGGCGGCCAAGGCGGCGATGAAGGCGACAACGGCTGCGCTGCTTTGTGACGCAGCCGGCTGAAGTGTCTTGGCCAGGTGATGCAGTACCGAGTTCATTTCCGCATCGGTGGCAGATGGGCTCGCGTCGAACTGGAGCAACACGCGCGCAGCGTCGATGTAACCGTCACGAATCAGGCGAACGGTGAGCGGTGTGCCTTCGAGATCGGAGACCATCAGCGTAGTGCGATGCTCGACCATAAGCGCAACGCAATCTTCCAAGTCGTGGGTCGTTTCGCGCGGTGTCCGTCCAGCATCTCGCGCGGCGCGTGTTACGGCGACGAGCGCTCGGTAGAGTAGCGGGTTGCCTTCCCGGTCGCATTGGTTGGCACAGACACCGATGTCGAGCAAGAACGGGAGCCACTCGGGGGCATGGATGGCGCACAGGTGCGTGAGCGGGGGCAGCGTCTGCCCGGTGTTGAACGGATCGGGGACATCGTTAGCGGCGTCGCGTCCGACCGCAACGAGAACCCGCAGCGCCGGACCGATGTCCATGGCAGGCGGCTCGTCGATAGCCTGGACGCGAAGAAATTGGCTGACGTAGTCGAAGAATAGCCGTTGGTAGCCGTCCGGTGTCGAGCCGTACTCGAGCCAGAGCAGCAGCCCTTCGTCGGAGGACAACAGCTCGAGATCGTTGCGATCGGGCCATTCGTGCGGCAGTCTCGTGCGGAACATGCCGGTGTCGCGCAGCTGATCGAGTGTTCGCTGAGGTGGGGGGGAGACAAACAGCGAGATCACGGTATCGCGAAGCTTTGCCGCATCGGCTGTGGACTGTCGCGCAGACGTGGTGGCGAACTTGCACAGGGCGAGAAGTTCATCGGCGGCGGCACACCCAGAGCGTCGAAGCATAGACAACAGTATCGACGAGTCGATGCGACCCTCCCGGTGCGCGCTTAGTACCTGCTTCAGCGGTTGTTCCAAGAGGGCGTTCAAGTTGGGGCTAGGTTCGCGTGGCGTGGAGGCGGCGGCTGGCCACGTGCGTGGCGAGATGGGGACTGACGAATTCGAGAGAGGCATGGTGGGCGAGAAAGTGCGCGAGATAGCGAGCTAGTTGAGAAGTGCGGCATCTTGCGTGTGGGCCGGCGTCGGCGCTATCGCAATCGTCGGCGCCATTGCGGACTCTGTACGGCGGCTGGCGCGCTTACAATGTCGCTCTGATGCGTTTTTCACTGTAGTTTGCCCATGTCCGATGCCAACGACCTCGGGGCCACGACGCCCGAGACAGAACTCCAAAACGAAGCGACCGCCGCTGTGATTGCCGCGACCCGTCACTGGCTCACGCGCGCCGTGATCGGTCTCAATCTTTGCCCGTTTGCGAAGGCCGTGCATGTGAAGCGGCAGATCCGCTATGTCGTGAGCCATGCGCACGATATGGAGGGCGCGCTGCTCGATCTGGAGCACGAATTGCAGTGGCTGGCCGAGGCTGACCCGCAAGCAGTCGACACCACGCTGCTGATCGTGCCCGACGCGCTGCTCGATTTCCACGAGTACAACGACGCCCTGTTCTTCGCCGAGCGCATGCTCAAACAGTTGGGGCTTGAAGGCGAGCTACAGGTGGCGAGCTTTCATCCGGACTATCAGTTCGACGGCACCGAGCCGGACGACGCAGAGAACTACACCAACCGTTCGCCGTACCCGATTCTGCATATCCTGCGCGAAGACAGTATCGACCGCGCGGTCGAAGCCTTCCCGGAAGCCGAAGAGATTTTCGGGCGCAACGAAGCGTTGCTGCGCAAGATGGGCGTGGCCGGTTACCACGCTTGGATGGCTGAGCCCGCAGAAGACGAAGACGGCGCGAACGATAACGCGATAGGCGAAGGCGATCAGTCAGCGGGTGAGGGCAAGTCAGGGCAGTAATTCATGCGTCGCGCGTCCGCGAAGCGGGACACGGTACGCGCGCTCAATTGACGTCTGAAAACCGGAACCGCGCAGAACTGCGCGAGAAAACAAAAAACCCGCCAAGCATATGCATTAGCGGGTTTTTTAGGACTTCATCACATCCAACGATTTAAGTCGCTGGTGCCGGAGAGAGGAATCGAACCCCCGACCTTCTCATTACGAATGAGCTGCTCTACCGACTGAGCTACTCCGGCGCTGCGAAGAAGTGAGATATTAGCAGGTTTTCGGCGATTGTCACTACTTTTTTCAGAGATTTTTTATCGTCGGCGCGGGCGCGCCGCGTAAATCCTTGAAATTACAGAGTTCCTGCGCTTCGTCGCCGCGAAAATTTTTTGTCGGCAGTGCGCCAACTTCGCGACGACGAAAGTGATCGCCTCACCTTGCTTCTATCGGTTACTTCTGACCGGCTTCGTGGTGATAGCCCGTCACGCGCTCGACTTCGTTTTTCGAGCCGAGGAACACGGCAACGCGCTCGTGCAACTTCTGCGGCTGAATATCGAGAATGCGCTGCACGCCGTTGGTCGCAGCACCGCCAGCTTGTTCCACGAGGAAACTCATTGGGTTGGCTTCATACATGATGCGCAGCTTGCCCGGCTTGTCCGGATCACGCTTGTCGGCCGGGTACATGAACACACCGCCGCGCGTGAGAATGCGATGCACGTCGGCCACCATCGAGGCGATCCAGCGCATGTTGAAATCCTTGCCGCGCACGCCTTCCTTGCCTTGCAGCAACTCGCCGATATAACGCTGCACCGGCGGATACCAGTGACGTTCGTTCGACATGTTGATGGCAAATTCCTTGGTGTCTTCCGGAATGCGCATGCCTTCTTGCGTGAGCACCCACGACCCCATTTCGCGATCGAGCGTGAAGCAGTTCACGCCATGGCCAGTGGTGAGCACCAGCACGGTCTGCGGGCCGTACACGGCGTAACCGGCCGCCACTTGTTGCGTGCCGGGTTGCAGGAAGTCTTGTTCGGTCGGGTCCGTCACGCCTTCCGGGCAACGCAGAACCGAGAAGATCGTGCCGATCGACACGTTGACGTCGATGTTCGACGAGCCGTCGAGCGGATCGAACATCAGCAGGTATTCGCCTTGCGGGTAACGGTTGGGAATGTGGAAGACGTCTTCCATCTCTTCCGACGCCATGGCCGCGAGATGGCCGCCCCATTCGTTGGCTTCGAGCATGATTTCGTTGGAAATCACGTCGAGCTTCTTCTGGACTTCGCCTTGCACGTTCTCGCTGCCGGCGCTGCCCAGCACGCCGCCGAGGGCGCCCTTGGACACGGCGTGGCTGATCGACTTGCACGCGCGCGCAACGACTTCGATCAACAGACGCAGCTCAGCGGGAATATTGCTGTATTCCCGCTGCTGTTCGATGAGGTATTGGGTGAGGGTCTTGCGGCGCATAGCGGCCTCCAAAAGCAAAAAATGCGTTCGTATTTCGTGACGGACGCAATTTTACCCGTAAAGACCCGCCGCCCCGGCGAAAAAACGCGGGGCGGGCGCTTTCTATCAGTCGAGACCGTCGAACAGCGCGTCGTCCGGGCCCACATGCGACGGCGAGCGCCACGTGGCGTCGCGCATGCTGTGCTGCACTTGCTTATCCACGCCGAGCAAAATCGCGAAGATCGCCATGCGCACCGGAATGCCGTTGTCGGTTTGACGGAAGATCGCCAGACGCGGGTCGTGATTCAGATCGGTCGACAGATCGTTGGCTCCCGGACGGCTGTCGCGCGGCAGCGGGTGCATGATGATCGTGCGGCTGTCGCAGTACGTGTTGATCAGCGCTTCGTTGATTTGGAAATCCGGCGTGTAGCCTTCGATCGCCTCGTCGGCAAAGCGCTCTTTCTGAATGCGCGTCGCGTAGACCACATCGGCACCGGCCAGATCGGCGAGCGAGTTGCTCTGCACGATCACATGACCGTTCTGCGAAATCTGATCGAGAATGTACGTCGGCATTTCCAGCGACGGCGGCGAAATCAGCGTGAATTTCAGGCCGCGATACAACGCCAGCAGCTTGATCAGCGAGTGCACCGTACGGCCATAACGCAGGTCGCCGACCATCGCCACGTGCGCGCCGTCGACCAGCTTGCCGAGGCGCGAGAACTCGCGGCCGATGGTATAGAGGTCGAGAATCGCTTGGCTCGGGTGCTCGCCGGGGCCGTCACCGCCGTTGATCACCGGAATGTTGGTGGCGCGCGCAAACTCGGCAACCGAACCCTTTTCCGGGTGGCGCACGACTAGCGCATCGACGTAGCCGCTCATCACGCGGCTCGTGTCGTAAATCGACTCGCCCTTGGCCATCGACGAGAATGTGAAGCCGGTGGTGTCGCACACCGAGCCGCCCAGGCGGCAGAAGGCCGAGCCGAAGCTCACGCGAGTCCGGGTACTGGCTTCGAAGAACAGATTGCCGAGCACTGCACCTTCGAGCACGCGCGAGATCTTCTGGCGGCGGGCAATCGGTTGCATGATGTCGGCAACGTGGAACAGCTCTTCGAGTGAATCGCGCGAGAACTGGTCGACGGAGATCAGATGCGGCTTGCCGTCGAGGCCCATGCGTTCACGCAGCGGCTTGTGTGCGCTTTGCGTAGATTCCGCAGACGGTGCTTCGCGACCGAGAATTTCGCCGACGAATTTCTCCACGATGCTCGGCATCGTGCGATATTCGCTCGAATCTTCGGGAAGCAACCAGGTGTCGAGGGCGCGCCGGCGAACGCCGATACGCTCGGCGAAGGTGTCGCGGGTCATGTTCAGGCGACGCATCGCGTCGCGCAAGAAAGTCTGCTGTGCACTCATGGTCGGGTCGGCAGGGCTGTGTACGCGATGCGTATAATAGGCGTCGATTCGTTGTTTGTCCAGCAAAAGACGTGCTCCTCGCGGGGCCGCGCCAGCCGGGCGTTTCCGGCATTTCCGGTGTATTGCCGCACAGGTATGGAAAACCTTCTCCGCAAGCTAGACCTCACTTCTTTACGCCTTTTTGTCGCCGTGTGCCAAGAGCGGAGCATGGCGCGTGCGGCTGAGCGCGAATTCATCGCGCCGTCGGCCATCAGCCGGCGAATTGCCGACATCGAGGCCATCGTCGGCCTGCCGCTGATTCAGCGGCATCAGCGCGGAATTACCGTCACCCCGGTCGGTGAAACCGTACGCCGCTACGCCGAGCGCATCCTCGGCACCATTGAATCGCTGGGCGCTGAGCTATCGCAGTTTCACGAGGGCGCGCGCGGCAGCGTGCGCATTGCGGCGAATTTGTCGGCCATCGTGCAGTTTCTGCCCGAAGACCTCGCCGCGTTCGGCCGTGTGTTTTCAGCGGTCGATGTCGAACTCGATGAGCAGCACAGCAATGAAGTGCTGCAACGAGTGGCTGAGCGCGCCGTGGATGTCGGTATTTGCAACGCCGTCGCCGGTATCGAAGCCTTCACGATGGTGCCGTACCGGCGTGACCGGCTCGCGGTGATTCTGCCGGTGGGCCATCCGCTCGCCGCGCGCACCGGCGAAATTCCGTTTTCGGCCTGCGTGAACGAAACCCTCGTCGGTCTGCAAGGCAACAGCGCCCTGACGCAGTTGCTGCGTCAGCAGGCGAGTGCCGCGGGCGCGTCGCTGCGCATCAAGATTCGGGTATCGAGCCTCGACGCGCTGTGCCGCATGGCACACGCCGGGCTGGGCATTGCCATCGCGCCGGAGCAAGTCGGTCAGTTGTATGTCGGCAAGCTCGACGTGGTGGTGCGTCCGCTCACCGACGAGTGGGCGCACCGGCAGTTGTGGCTGGTGTTCCCGTCGCACGATCAACTGAGCGCGACCGCTTCCGCTGTGGTGAATTTCCTCGCGCAGAAGGAGTGATTTGGCGCGACGGCGCGGTGAAACCCCACCGCTCCCCGAAAAAATGCCCGGTATCCAGGGAGCGGCAAGGCATTGCCGTTTTCAGCGCGGCGGCTTAAGCGCGTGACACGAGTGAGACGATGCGCGACGAGAATGCGCTGGGATCGGTTAGCTGGATGACGTCATCGGGCACATCGATGACGTGGGCTTGCTGATCGGGGCCGGCAGCGATGCCCGCCACTTGTCCGCGCATGTTTTCGTTACTTTCCTGTGCGGCGACGAGTTGCCCCTGCTTGTCGATGATGACGATCATTTTCATACCATCCCCCCGCCTTGCAAGTTATGCCAGGCACCGCCCGGCCCAAGATTGGTAATCGTGACGTAGTAGGTCGTGTGACCGTTGTTGTCCTTCTCTTTGCGTTGGTTGTCGGCGCGATGGACGCCCCCGGAATTTGGCGTCTTGACGTCGGCGCTCGCAAATTGCGTGCCGAGGTCTTCGCCGCCGTTGCGGACATACCACCAATAGGCAGACTGGTTAGGGTTTAGAAACGTCAGCGGCCCTACATTGTTGAACGCCATGGCATGACTCCTATGGAAACGGCGCGAAATGGCTGCTAGCGGGCAGGTCACGCGCCTGGATGGAGTTCCGTACGCCACACGAACCCGTTGGCCCGTGATGTGGATAAATGGTCCGCATGCCGTACGTGCGTCAGCGGTGTTTGATGGGTTGCCGTCGCCGATGACGCGCTTGCAATCTAGTCGTCCCGGCGCGCGCCGTCGTGAGGCGCGAGGCTGTCTCCCGCGTTATGGGCATTTCCGTCATTTGTAACTTCCATATTTAGGAATTTTCCCAAGGAACTTGATCTGCGTTAGGACGTTGGTCGGGTGACTGACGGCATCGATTTAAGGGCATCGATCGGCACGCCAGCGACGTCGCAATCCGTCACGGCGCCCTTGCCGAGACGGCACGGCAGGCGCAGTTAGCCGCCGCTATGCTGTCTTTCGGAGGAAATCGCTGCATGGAAGACACCATTCGTTTCGACGGCCGCTTGCTGTTCTTGTCCGACGACCCGGCCATCGTGCGCCGGCAGATCGCGGGCGAAGCCATCACCCGCGCCGAGGCCGGCGCACTGCGTGACAACGTCTCGACCGACGAAATCACGCCCGTCACGGTCATGCTCACTTACGACGAGCGTCTTGGCCGCTATCCCTACGTCGGTTTCAAAGCGGGAAACGAGCTTCCCATCGGTGAGCACGACATTCGCCGCGGCGGCTTTCAGGTCACCGTGGCGGGCAAACGCTACGGCAAAGGCTCGTCGCGCGAATCGAGCCCGCTGGCGGAGTTGTCCGCCGGTATCCGGCTGATCGTTGCCGAGAGCTTTGAGCGCATCTATCAACAGAACTGCGACAACATCGGCATTTTGACGACGACCGAATTCGGCGTACTCGAGCGCATTCTGGCGGGCGAAGCCATCCCCATCACCGAATTTCTCAAGGGCCGCGACGCGCTCACGCAGCAGATCATCCGCAGCGGCGGCCTGCTCGCGTACAGCAAGTTTGCCGAGTGGCCGTTGCCGGTGACCGAGCCGGTAGCCACCGCCACCGCCTCCAGTGCACCGCCGCGCACGCTCGTCGAGAAGATCATTGCGCGCCGCCTGCATCCGGCGACGCCCGGTGCTGCGCGCGGCGACGGCGTGTTCGTTGCGGTCGACTGGCGGTTCTCGCACGACTACTTCACCGGCATGTGCGCGCACTTGATGCATCGCGCGTTTGGTGAACCCGCGCCGTTGCACGATCCGGCACGCATCATCGCGTTTCAGGATCACCTGGTGCTGGCCGCGCAGAGTTTTCCGCATGTCACGCAGGGACTGCTGCCCGGCGTGGCGAATCTGACCGATGGACATCGCGAATTCGTGACGCGTTACCCCGTGCTGGCCCATGGCCAACTGGACGGTGCGGCAGGGGCCGACGGCATTTGCCACGCGCTGATGGCGGAACGTTACGCGCTGCCCGGACAGATCGTCATCGGCACCGATTCGCATACGCCGCACGCGGGCGCGCTGGGCTGTCTCGCATTCGGCGCAGGTGCGACGGATATCGCCAACAGTTGGACGACCGGCTACGTGCGCTGCAAGGTGCCCGAGACGCTGCGTATCGAGATCGACGGCGAGTTGCCGCCGGGCGTCACCGCCAAGGACGTGGTGCTGCACTTGCTGCATCTCGATGCGATTCGCAGTGGTGGCGCGATCGGTCTGGTTTTCGAATACGGCGGCAGCGCCGTGCGTGCGATGTCGATCGACGAACGCGCCACGCTCACCAATATGGTGGCGGAGCTGGGTGGTTTTACCGGCATCGTCGCGCCGGACGAGAAAACCGTGGCGTTCCTGAAAACGCGCCGAGGTGTCGACTTCACGCTCGAGGCGTGGATGACGAGCGACGCCGATGCGGTGTATCGCGACACGATTCGCATCGATGCGTCGTCGCTCACGCCGATGCTCGCGCGCCCGGGCGACCCCGGCAACGGCGTGGCCCTCAACGCGCTGGAAACCCCCGTGCCCATCGATATCGCTTATGGCGGCTCGTGCACAGCGGGCAAGCGCGACGACTTCGACGCTTATCACGACGTGCTCGCGTGGGGGCTCGAACACGGCCTGCGCGTGGCCCCCGGGCGCTCGTTGTTCCTGCAATTCGGCACGATGGATGTACGCGCGTACTGCGAATCGCGCGGCTATCTGAAGACGTTCGAAGCGGCGGGCGTCACGCTGATCATGCCGGGCTGCGGGGCGTGCGCGAACTGTGGGCCGGGCCAATCGACGTCACCCGATCAAGTCACGATCAGCGCCATCAATCGCAATTTCCCGGGGCGCTCAGGCCCGGGCAATGTTTGGCTCGCGAGTCCTTACACGGTGGCGGCCAGTGCATTGGCCGGGCGTATTACCAGCTTCGATGACCTGCGCCGCGCGACAAGCGCGTCGTGAGTGACGATGCTGTGCCGATGAGTGAAACCGAAACGATGTGCTGTGTGGTGTTCGTGCAACGGTAGCGCCGTGCTGTCGATGCTGAACATCGCAAATTTTCGTTGTGCATGAGAAGTGAGTGGAAAGCGGTGACAGGCGCGGCATCATTCGTGGCAGAATTTCGGCCTCGCGCCTGTTGATTCATGGTGTATCGCGACGTAGCGCCCGCATCTGTTCGTGGGGTGCCGCGTCGACAAAAAGCTGTTCGGCCATGACCGGACAGGCCCGGAGACGACTTTCATGCCATCCCCCCAAGTTTCGATGCCTTCCTCGCCTGCCAATTCGGCCGCCGCTCACGCGCGTGCCGCAACCCGCCTCACCGCTGGTGACATTTCCGCCCGTCTCGACCGCCTGCCGCCCACGCGCACCGTCTGGAAACTGGTGGTGCTGTTGAGCCTCGGTTTCTTCTTCGAACTCTACGATTTGCTCTATACCGGCTACATCGCGCCGGGGCTGGTCAAGAGCGGCATTCTGACGCCGACCACGCCGGGGCTGTTCGGCACCACCGGGGTGGCGAGCTTCATTGCCGCGCTGTTCTCGGGGTTGTTCATCGGCACGATCGCCTGCGGCTTTCTGGCCGATCGCTTCGGTCGGCGTGCCGTGTTCACCGGCTCGCTGCTTTGGTACACCGTCGCCAACGTCATCATGGCGTTTCAGGAGACGGCCACGGGCGTGAACTTCTGGCGCTTTATCGTCGGGCTGGGCATCGGCGTCGAGCTCGTGACCATCGGTACGTATATCGCGGAGCTGGTGCCCAAACAGATTCGCGGCCGGGCGTTCGCGTGCGAACAGGCGGTGGGCTTCACGGCGGTGCCGGTTGTAGCGTTCCTCGCCTATTGGCTGGTGCCGCGCGAGTTTCTCGGTCTGGAAGGCTGGCGCTGGGTGGTGCTCATCGGCGCGCACGGGGCCGTGTTCGTCTGGTGGATTCGCCGGGCGTTGCCCGAAAGCCCGCGCTGGCTCGCGCAGAAAGGGCGTCTGGAAGAAGCCGATCGGGTGCTGAGCGCGCTCGAAGCGAAGGTCGCTGCCGAGTACGGCAAGCCGCTGCCGCCGCCGGGTGAGCCTGAGCCTGTGGTGCCCAAGAGCGCGTTCGGCGACATGTGGGTGCCGCCGTACCGCAAGCGCGCCATCATGATGATTTTGTTCAACATCTTCCAGACGGTGGGCTTCTACGGCTTCGCCAACTGGGTGCCGACGCTGCTCATCAAACAAGGGATTACCGTCACCACCAGCCTCGCGTATTCGAGCGTGATTGCGCTGGCCGCACCCATCGGGCCGCTGATCGGGCTGTGGATGGCCGACAAAGTCGAGCGCAAGCACGCGATCGTGTGGACGGCAGGCATCGGCATCGTGTGCGGGTTGGTGTTCTCGCAGGTGACGTCGTCGTTCCTGCTCATCGCGATGGGCATCGGGCTCACGCTTGCCAACAACATCATGTCGTACAGCTATCACGCCTATCAGACGGAGCTGTTCCCCACGGGCATTCGCGCTCGCGCGGTCGGCTTCGTGTACTCGTGGAGCCGCTTCTCGGCGATCTTCACCGCGTTCCTGATCGCATCGGTATTGCGCAATTTCGGCGTGACGGGCGTGTTTGTGTTCATCTCGCTGGCGATGTTGGTGGTCATGCTGTCGATCGGTCTGATGGGGCCGCGCACACGTGACGTGGCGCTGGAGAAGATTTCGCAGTAAAGCGGGGGCTTCTTCCCCTTACGTCCTCTGGAGGGCGAGACGATGGCGGACATGCAAACCGAAGCGGCCTACGAGGCCAATGCCGCGAGCTACAGCGAAGATTGGCTCAACCAGCCGCCGCCCGACGATATGTACGCGCTGCTGGTGCGTCACTTCGTGTCGGGTGGGCGCACGGTCGATGTCGGCTGCGGTAATGGCCGCGACGCGGCGTGGCTGGCGAAAGCGGGCTTCGACGTGGTGGGGTACGACAACTCGCCCGCGCTCGTCGACCTCGCCCGCAAGACGTTTCCGTGGGTCTCGTTCCACGTGGGCAAGCTGCCGCAACTCGAGAACGTGACGGAAACGTTCGACAACGTGGTTTGCGAGACGGTGCTCATGCATCTGAACGCGGCCGACGTGCCTGCGGCTGCCGACCGGCTCTGGACGCTGGTGCGCCCCGGTGGCGTGCTCTATGTGTCGTGGCGCGTGACGGAGGGGGCCGACCAGCGCCATGCCGATGGGCGACTGTATAGCGCGTTTGCGCCAGACGTCGTGCGCGCGGCATTGCACGAGGGCGTCGTGCTGCATGAAGAGGACGTCACGAGCGCCAGCTCGGGCAAACGGGTTTGCCGGTTGATCGTGCGGCGACCTGTCTAATTTCTCTATAAACCCCGCGCGCCGGCGCTACCGGCAGCCATGAAAAAAGGCGATGCGTATTTCTCGCATCGCCTTTTTTTGTCACTGCTGTCACGCTGGTGCGCTTAGCTAGCCATTACGCCAGCGCTTTCTCGACGATCTCGCGCACGTCTTTCGACAACGCGTTATGCGCGGCCACTTGCTGCAACGCGTTGCGCATGTGATCGCGCAG
This sequence comes from Pandoraea pneumonica, assembly GCF_902459645.1. Taxonomy (GTDB): domain Bacteria; phylum Pseudomonadota; class Gammaproteobacteria; order Burkholderiales; family Burkholderiaceae; genus Pandoraea; species Pandoraea pneumonica. The sequence continues at coordinate 443,794 of NZ_CABPSK010000004.1, read as the reverse complement.
CGTCGGCGTGTACTTGCGCCAGCGGTCGAGCACACGGGCAAGGCGGGCAGCCACCTGCGGGTTCAACGCGTCAAGCGAGAGCACTTGTTCCGCCCAGAACTGATAGCCGGAGCCGTCGGCAGCGTGGAACTGCGCCGGGTTGCCGCTACAGAAGCTGAAGATCAGCGAGCGGGCGCGGTTCGGGTTCTTGATCGTGAACGCCGGGTGACGCATGAGCGCGCGCACCGCATCGATCACACAATGGCTGCCGTCGCCGCGTTGCATCGCCTGCAAGGCGAACCACTTGTCGATGGCGAGGGCTTCGTGTTCAAAGCGCTGATAGAAGTCGTCGAGCGCCTGCGCGGCGTGGTTCTGGCCATGCGCGGCGTCGCCGTCGCGGGCAGCACCGCCGCGTTGCACAAGCGCCGTGAGGGCCGCGAAACGGTCCGTCATGTTATCGGCGGTGTCGTACTGCGTGCGGGCGGTTTGGGCGACACCGGCGTCCGACAACTCCATCAAATACGACAGCGCCAGGTTCTTCAGCGCGCGCTCGCCTGCCGACGCGGCATCCGGGCGGTACGGGCCCGGCACGCGGTGATTGTGGTACGCGGCCAGCCATTCGGTATGCAGCGAAGCGGCCAGACGCTGACGCAGATACTGACGCGCAGCATGGATGGCCGCCGGGTCGATTTCCGCCATCTGCTCGCCAAGGTACGACTCGGCGGGCAGCGTAAGGGCTTGCGCACGGAAGGCCGGATCGAGCGTTTCGTCGCGCAGCACCTGACGGAAGGCTTCGAGCACGTAGCTATCGACGCTCGGCAATTGGCCCATCTGAATCGATTCGACCAGCGCCAGCAACTGACGCGTGGCGAGGCGCTGACCGGCCTCCCAGCGGTTGAACGGATCGCTGTCGTGCGCCATCAGGAACGCGAGTTCGTCGATGGTGTATTCGTGCTCCACGATCACCGGCGCCGAGAAGCCGCGCAGCAGCGAGGGCATCGGTGAGTGGTCGACGTCTACGAACGTGAAGCTCTGATGTTCCTGCGTGAAGTCGAGCACGCGCGTGGTCGCGGCCGGTGCATCGGCAGGTTCCCCAGCCAAGCGCAGCGACATGTCGCGCCCATCGCGGTCGAGCAGGCCGACCGCAAACGGAATATGGAACGGCTGTTTGACGAGGGCGGTGTCGTGCAACTCCACGCCGACCTTCGGGCAACGCTGCGTGAGCGTGAGCGTATAGGTGCGGGCGGCTTCGTCGTACGAGGCATCGACGATGACACGCGGCGTACCCGCCTGGCTGTACCAGCGGCCGAATTGCGTCAGGTCGCGCTGATTGGCATCGGCCATGGCGGCGCGGAAGTCGTCGCACGTCACGGCTTGGCCGTCATGACGCTCGAAGTACAGATCCATGCCCTTGCGGAAGCCGTCGCGGCCGAGCAGCGTCTGATACATGCGCACGACTTCGGCGCCTTTCTCGTAGACGGTGACGGTGTAGAAATTGTTGATCTCGACGTAGCTCTCGGGGCGCACCGGGTGAGCCATCGGGCCAGCGTCCTCGGGGAACTGCGCTTGACGCAGCACGCGTACGTCGTCGATACGCTTGACGGCACGGCCCGAATCCGAGCCCATCATGTCGGCCGAGAATTCCTGATCGCGGAAAACCGTCAGCCCTTCTTTGAGACTCAACTGGAACCAGTCGCGGCAGGTCACGCGGTTGCCGGTCCAGTTGTGGAAGTACTCGTGACCGACCACGGCTTCGATGTTGCCGAAGTCGTCGTCCGTCGCCGTGGCGGCATCGGCCAGCACGTACTTCGTGTTGAAGATGTTCAGACCCTTGTTTTCCATCGCGCCCATGTTGAAGTCGCTCACGGCGACGATCATGAAGCGGTCGAGATCGAGCACGCGGCCAAAGCGCGTTTCGTCCCAGCGAATGGAATTGATGAGCGAGTCCATCGCGTGTTCGGTCTTATCGAGGTCCTGCGGCTGGACCCAGACCTGCAACAGCTTCTCGCGGCCGTCGCCCGCGACGATGCGCGCTTCGCGGCACACGAGGCGTCCCGCGACGAGCGCGAACAGATAGCTCGGCTTCTTGAACGGGTCGTCCCAGATTGCGAAGTGACGGCCATCGGGCAGATCGCCCTTGTCGATCAGATTGCCGTTGGCGAGCAGCACCGGATACGCTTCGCGATCGGCGCGCAGCGTGACGGTGTACGTCGCCATGACATCGGGACGATCGAGGAAGTACGTGATCTTGCGAAAGCCTTCGGCTTCGCATTGGGTGAAGAAATTGCCGCCCGACACGTACAAGCCCATCAGCGACGTGTTTTCCTGCGGACAGCAACGCGTGACGAGCGTGAGTTCGAACGCCTCGGGCGGTGCCTCGACGGTGAGCGTCTCGTCGCCGGTGCGGTAGCCGGTCCATGGCTTGCCGTCGACTTCGAGGCTCACCAGTTGCAGGCCCTGACCGGCCAGCTCGAGATCGCCGCCCGCGCTTGCCGGGTTGCGATGCACGCGCATGCGGTTGGTCACGGTGGTGACGTCGGGAGCGAGGTCGAAGTCGAGTTGGACGGTGTCGATCAGGTACGCCGGGGGCGTATAGTCGGAGCGCTGAATAAGGCCAGCGATATCGGTTCTGAGCATGGACGGTGATTTTGCGGACGGCCAAGGATTCACAAATTGTAACGGATTGGCGCGCGCAGGCTGTTGCCTCAGTGTGCAGCCGTCAAATTTGCAGAATTTTGTGACGGCACGCGCGTCAAAGCGTCGGGATGGTGCACGAGGTGCCGTCCTATGCTTAAATCGGCGCGAGGGGCGCGCTTTGCCGTACTTGGCATTTCTCTGGAGCAGTGAATCATGTGGAAAAAATGGGGAATGGCGACGCTGGTCGCTGCCAGCGCGATGCTGGCCGGTTGTGCCAGCACGGTCACGAGCCAGGTGACCGCGTTTGGCGACTCACCGGGTTTTGACGGGCCGCGCACGTATGCGCTCACGCGTACCCCGGAGCAGCAGAACAATCAGGAGCACGCAACCTACGAACAGTGGCTGCGTAACCGGCTGGCGGGTGACGGTTTCTCCGAACAGAGTGCGTCGTCCGCGCATTTTCTGGTGGGGATGACCTACGGCATCAGCCAGCAGATGATGCGGGTGGCCGAGCCAGCCTACGACCCGATGTTCGCCCCGGGACCGTGGGGGCCGTGGGGACGCCCGTGGGGTTGGTACGGCAACCCGTATTGGGGCGCGGGTCCGGCCTATATCGAGCGTGACTATCCGTATGCGCTCAAAGGCTTGCAGTTGCGCTTCACCGACCGCGCGAGCGGCAAAGAGGTGTATCGCGTGTCGGCCGAAACCAGCGATGGCGGCACGTCGCTCGCCTCGACCATGCCTTACCTGATCGATGCAGCGCTCAAGCAGTTGCCGTTCCCGAGCGGGCGTACGGTCAATGTGGAGCAGAAAGTCGGGAAGTGATCGATGAGGTGGCAGCGCGGCAAGTAATGGGCCGCGCTGTCATGTGACCGGTCATACAGACGCCGGGCAGGGCGTCGCACCGTGGTACTGGGTGCGGCACCTTGTCCGGCGTTTTGTTTTACTGCATCAACGTGATGATGCCGAGCACCAGGAAGATGACGGCGGCCACAGCGTGCACGGCGCGCGTGGGCAGGCGGCCGGAGAACTTGTGACCCACGAGCACGGCGGGCACGTTGGCGAGCATCATGCCGAGCGTGGTGCCGGCCACGACGCCGAAGAAGTCTTGATAGCGCGCGGCGAGCATCACCGTGGCGATCTGCGTCTTGTCGCCCATTTCAGCGATGAAGAACGTGAGCACGGTGGACGCGAACACGCCGAGCTTGCGCTTGGTGGTGGCGTCTTCGTCGTCGACTTTGTCGGGAATCAGAATCCAGATCGCCATGCCGATGAACGACGTGACGACGGCCCACTTCATGATCGACGGGCTGATGGCGGTCGACAGCCATTCACCGAGCGCACCGGCAAAGCCGTGATTGACGAGCGTGGCGACGAGAATGCCAAGAATGATCGGCACGGGCTTTTTAAAGCGCGCAGCGAGAACGAGAGCCAGCAGTTGGGTTTTGTCGCCGATTTCGGCGAGACCGACGACGCCGGTCGAGATGAGGAATGGGGACACCTTATTTTTTCTCCGCCGGGCCATGTTGATGCGAGCCAATGACAATGCATCCCGGCCCGGTTGGCGGAAGCATCGTCATCGGTCTCGCCAGGCCCTTAGGCTGCGCACGCCATAGCCGGAATCGGCCAAGTCTGTTGACGTACGCCCCTATCGGTACACGTGATGCCAAATGTGAACGATAGGGCGGCTACTCCCCAATGAATCGGAGCGGATTATAGCATCCGATTCGTGACGCGCAAGTGAAGCCCTGCACGGGAGGGGGCCTCTTAGCGCGCTTGAATCACCGGCTCGTCCATGCAAAAAAGGGCGGCCGAAGCCGCCCAAGGAGATCCCCGACCGCATGCCCCTTGCGCACGGTCGGCGACCGCGGGGGAACGGGCGTCGCGCCAAGGCGGCGACGTACGTTCCCACGCGTAAGCAGTGCAACCCAGTCATGCACGTCATCGATGCGCAAACTGCCGCGCGCCGATATCAGTGCGCCGTGCGCCGATGCACCGGTTTCCCGGCGGCATAGGTGGTGGCGATGGCGCGGTCGTCGCCGAGCATGGCGAAGGCAAACAGCAACTCTTCGAGCGATTCGGCCAGCGCCGAGCGGCGTGCGAGCAGCGGCGTGGCTTTCGGATCGAGCACTACGAAGTCGGCTTCTGCGCCCACGGCCAGCGTGCCGATGGTGCCGTGCAGATCGAGCGCGTGCGCGGCCCCTTCGGTGGCCAGATAGAACATGCGTTCGGCCGTGAGGTGGTAGCCCGACAGGCGCGCGACCTTATGCGCTTCGTTCATCGTTTGCAGCATCGAGAACGTGGAGCCGCCGCCTACGTCGGTGGCCAGCGTCACCGGCATACGCGTAGCTTCGGCCGACGCGAAGTCGAACAGCCCGCTGCCGAGGAACTGGTTGGACGTCGGGCAGTGCGCGGCGACGGTGCCGGTCTCGAACATGCGGCGGCGATCGTGGTCGTCGAGCCAGATGCAGTGGCCGTACACGGCGCGCCGGCGCAGCAGCTTGTAGTGGTCGTACACGTCGAGGTAGCTGCGGTGGCCCGGGAAGAGCGAGCGCACCCATTCGACTTCGTCGGTGTTTTCGGCGACGTGGCTTTGAATGAACACGTCCTGATATTGCTGGGCGAGCTCACCGCAAACGCCCAGTTGCGCTTCGGTCGACGTCGGTGCGAAACGCGGCGTGAGTGCATACAGTTGGCGGCCGTGGTTGTGCCAGCGCTGGATCAGCGCTTCGCTGTCGCGCGCGCCGGTCTCAGCGGTATCGCGCAGGAATTCTGGACAGTTGCGATCCATCATCACTTTGCCCGCCACCATGCGCAGATTGCGCGCATCGCTTGCCTTGAAGAAGGCGTCGGCCGAGCCCGGATGCACGGTGCAGTACACGAGCGCGGTGGTGGTGCCGCCGCGCAGCAGTTCGTCGAGGAAGAACTGGGCGACATCGGCGGCGTATTCCGGGTTCTCGAACCGGCGCTCGGTCGGGAAGGTGTACTTCTCGAGCCAAGGCAGCAGGCCGGGGGCCGGCGACGCGATCATGTCCGTCTGCGGATAGTGGATGTGCGTATCGATGAAGCCCGGCGTGATGAGCTTGTCGCGCAGATCGTCGATGGGCGTGCCCGGCGGCAGCGTGGGCGCCACTTTGGCGTAGTCGCCCACGGCGGTGATGCGGCCGTTTTCATACGCGATCAGCCCGTCGGTGTGATGCACAGTGCCGGGTGTGCCATCGAGGTAGGCGCGTGCCGGGTCGTGCGTGAAGTAGACCAGTTGCGCGCGTACGGCGCGCAAGGCTTGGGTCGTGGTGGACATTTGCAGGGTCCTTATGTCGTTACATTTGCGTGAGCAGCAGCACTGCCAGCGCGGCGACGATCCACATCGCCGGCTTGATTTCCTTGACGCGCCCGGTGAACAGCTTGAGCACGACGAACGCGAGGAAACTGTAAGCGATGCCGTCGGTAATCGAGTACGAAATCGGGATCATCACGAGCGCGATGAAGCTCGGGATGGCCTCGTCCATGCGGTGCCATTCGATGCGTGCGACCGATTCCATCATGAACACGCCCACCAGAATCAGCGCCGGGGCGGTCGCGATGGCCGGCACCAGCGAGAGCATCGGCGAGAGGAACAGGAACGGCAGGAACATCAGCGCGCAAACGACGGCGGTCAGGCCCGTGCGTCCGCCTTGTGCAATGCCCGCGGCCGATTCGATGTAGGCGTTGGCCGGGCTCGTGCCGAGCGGGCCGGAAATCAGCACCGAGAACGAATCGACGATCATGGCCTGACGCATGTTGCGCGGATTGCCGTCGCGATCCTTCATGTTACCGGCTTCGGCGATACTCATGAAGGTCGAGAGGGTATCAAAGAACGCGGTGAACAGCATCACGAAGATGAACGGCATGTACGCGACTTTCAGCGCGCCCAGCAGGTCGAGCTGGCCGATGCCGGAGAAGTCGGGCGCGGCGAAGAAGCCTTGGAAGTTCACGAGCGTGGCGGTCGCGATTTCCTTCGGGAAATACGCCGAGCCGTCGCCCCAGTAGCGGCCGATGGGAATGGCCATCAGCGTGGTGACGACGATACCGATCATCAGCGCGCCGTTCACGCGGCGGGCGACGAGCACGGTGGTCAGCGCCAGACCGATCAGGAACGTGACCGTCGGCGGCGAGAGATGCGCCAGACGCACGACCGTGACCGGATCGCTCACGACCAGCTTGGCATTGACCAGACCGATCACCGTGATGAACAGGCCGATACCGCACGAAATCGCGTAGCGCAGGTTCGCCGGAATGGCTTCGACGACGAAGCGGCGCACGTTCAGTGCGGCGAGCAGCGCGAACAGAATGCCCGACCAGAAAACGCAGCCCAGCGCGGTCTGCCAAGGCATGCCGACGCCGTGCACCATCGTGAAAGCGAACAGGGCGTTCAGGCCCATGCCGGGCGCGACGAGCACCGGGTTACGGGCGTACAGGCCCATGGCGCAGCTGCCGAAGAAGCTGATGAGCACCGTGGCGGTGAGCGCTGCCGGGAAGGCCATGCCGGTCTTCGACAGAATGGCCGGGTTCACGACGATGATGTACATCGCCGCGAGGAAGGTGGTGATACCCGCTATCACTTCGGTACGGAAAGTCGATCCGAGTGCCGTGATACCGAAATATCGATCGAGTGCCGATGCAGGCTGCGCGCCCGCCACGCGCGTGGTGTCTTGTGCCGCTTCGGGCGCGGCGCTGCCTGCCGGGGGGCTGAGCGATGAGTCCATGGGGTGTTGTCTCCGATGTTCTTAGATGTCGAGTGCTTTTTTTGACGCATCGATGTGGGGGCACCGAAGAGCGCGCATTTGGGCACGCTCGAAAAATAGCATTCGCATCTGTTGAAAATATTCCTTATGCGGAATGTCGGACATCACCCGGGGCTAATACATCGTGCTGACATTCTCGCGGCGCGAGTTTCGTTCTCAGATTGACGTCTCATATTCCCGTGCAAACCATAAAAAAACGCCCGAAAAGGTTTCGGGCGTTTTTGGTGAGCGCAGCGCGTTTAATACACGCTTACGTCGGGTTTGCTGCGCGGAATCGTTCCAATTCGTCGATTAGCGCGCGCTTTGCGCTTTCATCGATAAACGACGCCTCAAAGCTATTGCGCGCCAGTGTGTACGCATCGTCCATCGTCATATCGAGCGCATTAAACGTGGCCAGGAAATTCTCGTTCAAATAACCGCCGAAATACGCGGGATCGTCCGAGTTGATGGTCACGGCCAAACCGCGTTTCAACAACTGATGCAACGTGTGCTGCCCCATGTCTTCGAAGACTTTCAAACGCACATTCGACAACGGGCATACCGTCAACGCGATCCGTTCGCGTGCCAGGCGATCCAGCAATGCCTCGTCTTCAATCGCGCGCACGCCGTGGTCGACACGTTCGACACGCAGATTGTCGAGCGCTTCGTGAATGTACGCGGGCGGGCCTTCTTCGCCAGCGTGCGCCACGATGCGCAAACCCAGCGCACGGCAACGCTCGAACACGCGTGTGAATTTCGACGGCGGATGACCCTGTTCCGACGAATCGAGCCCGACACCGATCAAACGATGCCCATGGCTGTTGAAGTACGGCAGCGCCGTCTCCAGCGTCTGCAATGCATCCTCTTCCGGCAAATGGCGCAGGAAACACAGGATCAGACGGCTCGTGATGCCGTGCTGAGTCTCGGCTTCGACCAACGCGCGCTCGATGCCGTTGATGACGGTCTCGATGGAGACGCCGCGCGCCGTATGCGTCTGCGGGTCGAAAAAGATTTCGGTGTGACGGACGTTGTCTGCCGCGCAGCGTTCGATGTACGCGCGGGTCATGTCGCTGAAGTCGTCTTCGGTCAGCAAGACGCTCGCGCCCGCGTAATAGATGTCGAGGAACGATTGCAGATCGGTGAAGGCGTACGCGTCGCGCAACGCCTCTACGCTCGGATACGGCAGCTTGACGCCATTGCGTTCAGCCAACCGGAAAATCAACTCGGGCTCCAGCGTGCCCTCGATATGCAAATGCAGCTCCGCCTTGGGCATGGCGCAGATAGTCTTGGCGAGTTCTGGCGTGAGTGGCATGGAATGTAATGTTCTCGTTGGGGGATTGGGCGGGATTCTACCGTCGCATGCCTGTGCCGGTCACGTGTGTCTGAGCGCGCGTCGGGCGTGCGAAGCGTGAGGTAAGCCGGGGCAATCGGTGAAATGCCGCGAGTCAGATCGACGCGCCGGCACGCTCGGGGCTGATGGCGGGGGTGTCGCTACGGTTCGCCGCAGCGTCATCCGTGGTGCCCGCTGGCGCGCTCAGGCGCATTTGCTGTTCGCGCACGCGCAGCAACTGGGCGGCGACGGCAATGGCAATGGTCGCGGGCGCTTTGCCGGTGATGCCAGCCACACCAATCGGGCAAATCATCTGCTCGAAACGCTCGGGCGGCACGCCCCGGTCGCGCAGACGGTGCTCGAACTGGCGGCGCTTCGTCATGGAACCGATCAGCCCGAAATACGCGAAATCCTCGCGTTTGAAGATCTCTTCGCACAGCCGCTGGTCAAGCGCATGGTTGTGCGTCATCACCAGGAAGTACGCGCCCGGCGGCGCATCGGCGACGACGGCTTCGGGCGTATCGGTCGATTCGACGACGGTGTTGGGCGGGACGGTTTCGGGGAAGGTCTCGTGGCGCTCGTCGGCCCACGTGACGCGGCAAGGCAGGGTGGACAGCACCTGCACGATGGCTTGGCCGACATGACCTGCGCCGAACAGCACGATATGAAAGTCGCTGGGTGCCAGCCGCTCGCTCAACCACAGCCAGCCGTCGCTGCCTTGCCAAAAAGCGCACGCGGCGTCGTCGGCATCGCGTGTCAGCGTGTGCGGGTGTGCCAACGGCTCGTTTGCATCGAGTTCGGTCAGCAACACCGGGCCGCCTTGCTGTTGGCTCGCCACGGCATTGGCACCGGGCGCGCCGAAGGCGACGCTGCGCAGGCTCGATTCGCCTGCGCTCAGCCGCTTATGCAAGGCGCTGACCCACGCCAAGTCGGTGAGGGTCAGCACTTCGAAGGCCAGCGTGACGGCACCGCCGCAACACTGGCCCAGACTCGGGCCCAAGGCGAAACGCTCGAGATGGCGTCCGCCCTGTTGCCCATACTGCTTGAGCAGTTGACGCGCGACTTCCATCGCACGCCATTCGAGATGGCCGCCGCCGATGGTCTCCCACACATGCTCACGCGTGACGAGCAAATGCGTGCCCGCTTCGCGCGGTGCCGACCCCTCCACGCGCGCGATCGTGACCAATACCGCGGCTTCACCGCGCGCGAGCAGTTTGTGGGCGGCGTCGACCCAGCGATGCATCAGGCGGCGCTCCGCGTGCGCAACTCGGTAATCGCCATGAGCAGCGCTTCGGACGTGGCCGGCGCATTGAGCACCGGTTCGTCGCGATAGTCGTTCACGCTCGCGACCGCATCGCGCAGCGCGTTGAACACCGAGAACGGCAGCAACAGCGGCGGTTCGCCAACGGCCTTGGAGCGGTGGATCGAATCCATGACGTTGGTGTTCTCGAAGAGCGCCACACGGAAGTCGGTCGGGCAATCGCTAATGCCGGGAATCTTGTACGTGGACGGGGCATGCGTCATCAGCTTGCCGTCCTTGTTCCACCACAATTCCTCGGTCGTCAGCCAGCCCATACCCTGAATGAACGCGCCTTCCACCTGCCCGATGTCGAGCGCCGGGTTGATCGACTTACCCGCGTCGTGCAGCACGTCGGCGCGCAGCAGACGCCACTCGCCGGTCAACGTGTCGAGCACCACTTCGGAGACGGCCGCGCCGTACGCGAAGTAGTAGAACGGGTTGCCGTTCATCTTCGCGGCGTCCCACGACAGGCCCGGCGTGGCGTAGAAGCCGTCCGACCACAGTTGTACGCGCGCCCAGTAGGCCGCTTCCACGAGGTCCGGGAACGCCACGTCGGTGCCGTTCGCACTGACAACGTCGTTCTCGAAACGCACGTCGTCGGCCGAGCCACCGTACTTCTGCGCAGCAAACGCGGCGAGTCGCTGGCGAATCTGCCATGCGGCGTTCTGTGCGGCCTTACCGTTCAAGTCGGCGCCGGTCGAAGCCGCCGTGGCCGAGGTGTTCGCCACCTTGCTGGTGTCGGTCGCCGTCACGCGAACGTGCGAGAGATCGACGCCCAACTCGTGCGCCACGACTTGCGCCACCTTGGTGTTCAGGCCTTGCCCCATCTCGGTGCCACCGTGATTGACCAGCATCGAGCCATCGCGGTAGACGTGCACCAGCGCACCGGCCTGATTGAAAGCCTGCACGTTGAACGAGATACCGAACTTGAGCGGCGTGAGCGCTAGGCCCTTGCGCAGCACCGGGCTCGTGCGATTGAACTCGCGCACGGCTTCGCGGCGCGCGCGGTATTCGCTCGTGGTTTCCAGTTCGCTGACGAGCTCGTGAATGATGTTGTCCTTCACGGTTTGCCCGTACGGCGTGGTGTTGCGATCGGTCGTGCCGTAGAAGTTCACGCGGCGCACGTCGAGGGCGTCTTTGCCCAGTCGGCGCGCGATGGCGTCTTGCAACACTTCCATGATCAGCGCGCCTTGCGGGCCGCCAAAACCACGGAATGCCGTGTTGGACTGCGTGTTGGTCTTGCCGCACAGCGCGCGCAGGTCGGCATCGGGCACGTAGTACGCGTTATCGAAGTGGCAGATCGCGCGCGTGGCAACCGGGCCCGACAGGTCGGCGGAAAAGCCAGCACGCAGGGTCATGTCGACTTTCGCGCCGGTAATGCGGCCCGTGTCGTCGAAACCCACGTCGTATTCGAAGTAGAAGCCGTGGCGCTTGCCCGTCATCATGAAGTCGTCGTCGCGATCGAGACGCAGCTTCACGGGGCGCTTGAGGCGCGTGGCACACAAGGCGGCGACGCAGGCGAACAGGCCCGATTGCGATTCCTTGCCGCCGAACCCGCCGCCCATGCGACGGCATTCGACCAGCACCTGATGGCTATGCCAGTGCAGCGCGTGCGAGACGAGCATCTGCATTTCGGTCGGGTGCTGCGTCGAGCAGTAGACGTGCACGCCATCGTTTTCCTTCGGAATGGCGTACGAAATCTGCCCTTCGAGATAAAACTGCTCCTGCCCATTGCACTCGAACGTGCCCGTCAGACGGTTCGGCGAGGCTTGCAGCGCGGCATCGGCGTCGCCACGGCACAGGTGATACGGCGGCAACACGCCGGCACCCGCGGCCTTGGCGGCCTGCGGCGTGAGAATGGCGGGCAAGTCTTCGTATTCGCCCTTTGCCAGACGTGCCGCACGGCGCGCGGCGTCGTGCGATTCGGCGACCACGGCAAACATCGGCTGGCCGATGTATTGCACGATGCCGTCGGCAAGAATGGGGTCGTCGTGAATGACCGGGCCGCAATCGTTCACGCCGGGGATGTCGGCGGCGGTCAGCACGGCCACCACGCCCGGCGCATTGCGCACGGCCTCGAGATCGAGCGACACGATACGGGCATGCGCCTTGGGCGACGGGCCCAGTGCGCAGTGCAGCGTGCCTTGTACTTCGGGAATGTCGTCGGTGTAAGTGGCTTCGCCTGCCACGTGGAGCACTGCCGATTCGTGCGGACGCGAGCGGCCCACCTGGGCGCTCTTTGCCGTGGTGGTGCCGGTCTGCGTCATGAAGCCTTCAACTTGCGTGTTCATGGGGCAACTCCGGTCAGACAGTGGCGAACGCATTGACCTCGTGTGCCGCGAGCGGCGCGTCGGTACGCGTTTCCAGGAAAAAACGATACAGCAGATTCTGCGCGCCCGCGAGCCGGTAAGCACTCGTTGCCCGCATATCCGACAACGGCTGATAGTCGGTCGGCAGCGCAGCCATCGCCGCACGCACGCTCGCCTCGTTCCAAGGCTGACCGTTCAGCGCGGCTTCAATGGCCGCGCCGCGCTTGGGCGTGGCAGCCATACCGCCGAAGGCTACGCGCGCCGAGCGCACCATATCGCCGTCGAGTTCCACAGCGAAGGCGGCGCACACGGCCGAGATGTCCTGATCGAAGCGCTTGGCAAGCTTGTAAGTGCGGAAGCGCTGCGCGGTGCCCGGATACGGCACACGAATGCCCTGCACGAATTCACCCGCTTCCAGCGCGCTCTTTTGATATGCGATGTAGAAGTCTTCGAGCGGCATTTCGCGCACGCGGTCTTCACGGCGCAGCACGATGGAGGTGCCCAGCGCGATCAGGCCCGGCATGGAGTCGCCGATTGGCGAGCCGTTGGCGACGTTGCCGCCCAGCGTGCCCGCATTGCGAATCGGGAACGAGGCGAAGCGCTGACGCAGTTCGGCCAGTTCGGGGTAGTGCTTGACCAAGGCATCGAAAGCATCGTTGAGCAGGGCGCCTGCGCCGACATAGATGCCGTTCGGACCTTCCGAAATCTCGCGCAGTTCCGCCACTTGACCGATATAAATCAGGTGTTTGAGATCGCGGAATTGCTTGGTGACCCACAGGCCCACGTCGGTGCTGCCCGCGAGAATGCGCGCTTCGGGGTGGGCGGCGCGCAGCGTGCCCAGCTCGGCAAGCGTGCGCGGTGCGTGGAACAGGTGGTTATCGTGCTCGTAGCTCAGCATCTCGCCGCGTTGCAGCGCTTGAAGCTGTTTGGCGAGGGCTGCGCGGTCGAACTCGTGACGCGGCAGGTCGTACATCTTTTGAGCCGCGTCGACGATCGGGCGATAGCCGGTGCAGCGGCACAAGTTGCCGGAGAGCACGTCGTCGATTTCGCGGCGGCTCGGGCAGCCGGCCGATTCGGGGCGGTTCAGATACATGGCCCACAGCGACATCACGAAGCCGGGTGTGCAGAAGCCGCATTGCGAGGCGTGGCAGTCGACCAGCGCCTGTTGCACCGGGTGCAGCTCGCCCGTGGGCGCGCGCAGGTCTTCTACGGTGAACAGAGCCTTGCCGTCGAGCGTGGGGAGAAACTGGATGCATGCGTTGACCGCGCGCAGAGACACATCGCCATCGCCGGCCAATTCGCCGATCACAACAGTACAGGCACCGCAGTCGCCTTCGGCACAACCCTCTTTGGTGCCGGTGCAATGCAGGTCTTCGCGGGTGTACTGGAGCACGGTGCGGGTCGTGTCCTCGCCCGTGACCTCGTGCACCTTGCCGCGGTAATAAAAGCGGATGGGTTGTGTCTCCATGATTCTCAGTGTAGTGCAGTGAATTGTTGTCGATGTGCCGGGACTGCTCCGGCATGGGGATGAGGCGAAGATAGCACCGGCGCGGGAGGTAAATATTTCGGGGCCATGATGATGGCTATTCGGTCGCCCCGATGACGCGGCATTGTCATAAACTATGGCCCATCCCCCTGATATCAGACGTTTTATACGTCCACCGAGCCCCCAAGCCCCATGCAAAGACCCCGCGAACAGATCGACGCCTACCTGCTGCGGGTGCTCCATACGCTGCTTACCGAACAAAGTGTCTCGCGCGCGGCGCTCAAGCTGGGGCAGTCGCAACCAGCCGTGAGCAACTCGCTGCGCCGCCTGCGCGAAATTACCGGCGACGCCATTCTGGTGCGCGGCAAGAGCGGCATGGTCGCCACCGAGCGCGGCCGGGAATTGCTGGGCTTTGCCACCGACGCGCTCGCCGCCATCGACCGGATTACCCATCCCGCTACGGAATTCGCCCCGCAGACCACCACGCGGGCCTTCCGGCTGGGCGCGCCCGACTATCTCGACGCGGTTTTCCTGCCCAATATTGCCGAAGTGCTGCGTCGTGACGCGCCGTCGGCCCGATTGCACGTTCAGCCGATCAACGCGGGATTCGACTACGCCGGGGCGCTGGAAAACGGCTCGCTCGACGTCGTGATCGGCAACTGGCTCGAACCGCCGCCGCAACTGCATATGTCGCGTCTGTTCGACGACGAAGTGGTGTGCATGCTCGGCGCGCAGCATCCGCTCGCCAACAAGGGCATCTCGCTCAAGCACTATCTGGAGCTGCCGCATCTGGCGCCCACACCTTACGTGGCGGAGCGTCAGAGCTTCATCGACGGCTGTCTGGCGGAGCAGGGGTTGCGGCGCAACATTCAAATGACGATGCCGTATTTCGGGCTCGTCCCGTACGTGCTGATGCGCACCGATCTGGTGTTCACCACCGGTCGCCAGTTTGCGCAGCACTATGCGCGCTATTTGCCGATTCGCGTGCTGCCGTCGCCGTTCCAGTTCCCGCCGATGCGCTTCTATCAGCTTTGGCACGAACGGACGCACGCGGCCCCGGAAGTGACGTGGCTGCGCCGGCGTGTGGCGGAAGTGGCGACGGAATTGGATGCGGCGGGCGCGGTTGGCGTTGGCGCAGGGATGGGTGGGAATGGCGCGGGCGACACCACATTGGCTGGGCGGCCCTGAGACCTTTGATGCCCTTGATGCCCCTGCTGCGCAGACGGGCCGCCTGAGCGGCGGCCCGGTACTGAAGCAAAAACTACCGTCTTAGCGCAACGAAATCGCGCGGCGCGGACGATGCAGCGCCAACGCCAAGAAAATCACGACAAACGCGGCGAGCGACCACATCGGCAGCGTCAGGCCGAGAATCGGCGGGTACATGGTCTGGCACATCCCCTGCACTTGGAAGACCTGCGGCAGCATGCGCGAGGTGGGCAGGGCGTCGACGAACGCCTCGACGACGTCGTAGCCGCAACTCACCATCGGGTTGGCCTGCACGTAAATCAGATAGGCCGACGCCGCCATGCCGCCAATCGCGGACAACG
Source organism: Pandoraea pneumonica (assembly GCF_902459645.1). Taxonomy (GTDB): domain Bacteria; phylum Pseudomonadota; class Gammaproteobacteria; order Burkholderiales; family Burkholderiaceae; genus Pandoraea; species Pandoraea pneumonica. The sequence continues at coordinate 428,443 of NZ_CABPSK010000004.1, read as the reverse complement.
CCGCGAGCACGCGCGCGAACTGAATGCCGCCCCAACCGCGCGACACCGCACCGACCAGCCCGAAGATCGCAATGAGCACCAGCGCGTAACGCGCCAGAATGCACAGCGGGCAGGGGTCTTCGTGCAACACGTATTGGAAGTACAGCGCGCCGCCAAGCAAAGCCAGGCAGACGAGGGTGAGCAGGAAATACAACGAGCGTTCGCGGCGCAGGGCCGGTTCGATTTGAGCGTTCATGTCACTTCGGGCGGGTGGACTATCGGATAACAGACGGCACGCTGATGCTCGCAAACGCCCGTATGATGCGGGCGTTGGGCACTTGGGCTGGCATTGTAACCCCGCGTCGATTCGTGCGTGAGACGAAAAATTACGGAACTTTCTGCCCAAAAAGCGGACGTTTGCCTCTCCTGCGAGCTATCAAAACGCGCAGGGTTCCCGAAAAGGTGGCACCGAACCCGGCCGAGGCATCGCCCCGGCCCCGGGATCAGTGGCCCAGACCGGCGCCGCGCAACGTCTGCTCGATGGCGCGGCCGACCGGGAACAGACGGGCATCGTCGCCCGCAGCACCGCTCACCATCAGGCCAATCGGCGCTTCTCCCGCCGCCTGACACGGCAGCGAGAACGCGCAGCCGTCGATCATATTGATCGCCGTGGGGTTGCGCAGCACCAGCGCATTGGTCGCCGTGAAGGTCTCGTCGCTGGCTTCCAGCGGGCCGATGGCCGGGGGCGTGAGCGGCACGGTCGGGCACAGCACAGCGTCGAAACTCTGCCAAACCGGGTTCGCTGCCCCGATGAGCGCGGCTCGCGCGGCGATCAGGTCGATATAGTCGGCGGCGCTCGCGGGCTCGCCCTTGCGAATGCGGACCAGCACGCGCGGGTCGTACCCATCGGCGCGCTCAGCCAGCAGCTTGCGATGCCATGCGAACGCTTCAATCGGCGAAAAACCGAAGCGGTTGATCGTCGGCAGCGTGTCGAAGGGGGCGAACGTGAATTCGACGAGCGTTGCGCCCGCTTTCGCCAGCGTGGCGAGTGCACGCTCATAGATGGCAAGGGCGGCCGGTTCTGCGCCGTCGAGCACATAGTTGGTCAGCACGCCAAAACGCATGCCCTTGAGCGAGCGCGGGGCCGAAGGCGCTTCAACGACCGGCTGACCCGACAGAATGGCGTCGACCCACGCGCAGCAGTCGACGGAGCGGCCGATCGGTCCGACCGAATCCAGCGTGGTCGACAGCGGCACGGCGCCATCGCGCGGCGTGCGCGAGGCCGTCGGCTTGAAGCCGGTCAGGCCGCAGAACGCCGACGGAATGCGGATCGAGCCGCCGGTGTCGGTGCCCAGACCGACGGCTGCCATGCCATCGGCCACGGACGCCGCAGCACCCGACGACGAGCCGCCAGCGACGTGGCCGGTCTCGCGCTGCCACGGCGAGCGCGGGGTGCCGTAGTGCGGGTTCAGACCCAGCCCGGAAAACGCGAACTCGGTCATATTGGTGCGCCCAACGATCACCGCACCCGCCTGACGCAGACGCGCCACAGCCGGGGCGTCGTGCGTGGCTGGTGCTGCGTCGGCGAGTACCGTGGACCCGGCGCGCGTGACTTGTCCGGCCACATCGAACAGATCTTTGACGGACACCGGCACGCCCATCAGCGGCGACAGACGCACGCCAGCGCGGCGCAGGGCGTCTGCGCCATCGGCGGCGGCGCGTGCGGCGTCGGCATCGACTTGCGTGAAGACGACGTTGCCTTGACCCGCCGGATCGGCAATGCGCGACAGCGCTTGCTCGGTCAGGGCACGGCTGGTGGTGCGGCCGCTGTCGAGGGCGGCGGCGAGTTCGGACAGGGGGCGTTTCAGATCGATGGCGTCGTGGCTCATGTTCAGATCGCTTTCAGAATATGGGTGCGGAATTCTTCGATATGCCGGGTAATCGCCCGGCGTGCGCGCTCGGCGTCGTGTGCCGCCAAGGCTTCATACAGTTCGAGATGCTCCTCGTACACGCCTTCCAGATGGCTCGGGGACGACAGCGCCAGAAACCAGAAGCGCAGCGAGCGCTCGTGCAGGCCGCGCAGCAACTCGGCCAACGTCTGGTTGCGCGAGGCGCGCGAGATGGCCAGATGGAAGTCCCGGTCGATGGCCATCATCTGCGCTACATCGCGCGACGCAATCGCCGCGCGCGATCGCGCCAGTACCGCTTCGATGGCCGCGAGGTCGCCCGGTGTCGCGGCGCGCGCGGCCAGTTCGACGCAGTAAGTCTCGTTGATCATGCGCACGTCGATGATTTCCAACGCGTCGTTGAGCGAGACCGGCGCGACCATCGCGCCCTTGCGCGGCAGGATCACGAGCAACCCTTCGAGCGCCAAACGGTGCATGGCCTGATGCACCGGCGTGCGCCCGAGCCCCGTCGACTGCATCAATTGCGCCTCGTTGAGCGTCTCGCCCGGCCGTAAGCGCAAGGTGATGATGTCGTGCTTGATCGCCTCGTAGGCGCGCTCGGTGAGACTGCGCCCGTCGGCGGGCGCAGCGGCAGGAGACAGGGAAACGTCGGGCGTGTGGTTGAGCATCGAATCGGGGGAAATCAGTCGGCGATCGCCAGCGCCTGCGTGGCGTAGCGGTGCCGGATGGCGCGGTCGAGGACCGGGTCGCGCAATTCGATCTCGAATGCCTCGCCGCCGGCCACACCGCCAATGGCAGCGAGTGTGCCACAGAACATCGCCGCGCCAATAGGCAAGCCGTTCGCGCCCAGTTTCGCCATCAATTCCTGCGGCGAAAGCAAGCCCGCCACCGTGCCTTCCTGATACAGGTGACGCTCGCCGCCGCGCGTGACCCACGAGCGCAGTTCCAACTGATCCCAGTGATCGGCCACGTCGGCGAAGCGCCACGCGGTGCGCGCGACGGGCTTGCCGCAAACCTGTTTCGATACGGTCACGCCATACGCTTCGACTTCCCGGTCGGTGTGGTCGGAACCCACGCTCACGAGCAATCCCGCCTCGCTTTGCACCAGCACGCATTCGGCTTCGCCGCTGCTGGTTTGGCCGACCACGTCGATGGCGTTGTCCTGCGAGAGCAAGGCCGGGGCCAATCGGTAAAAGCACGGCGTGGTCGACGGACGGCGCACGCCGAGCGCCGCCAACTCGGCAATGTGATGCTCGACGGCATCGCGATCGCGCCCGGCCCAGCCGGCGATGATCAACGAATCGACACGTACGTCGACCGACGAGGATGCGCCACCTTGCGGCACCCCAAACGACAAACGGGAACTCATGAAAACGCACTCCTGTGAAATTCAATTGATATTTGTGTGATATTTCACAGCGCGACGCGACAAAACGCAAGTAAAAAAATTTCATCGGAAGTGGCATACGACGGGAATTTTTTGTGAAGAGCCCCGTCAATCATGGGTTGCGCGCGTCTCCGCCCATCGCGTATATTGGGTCGGCGCGCGGTTTGTACCATGCTTTGCACCGTGCTTTGCGTATCGGATCGCGGTTCACTGCATTCGAACGGGGCATGCATCAAACCGGCGGTCCGGCGGAAAAATCCGCCAATGCGGCCGAGCGCAACGTCTATCAAGCCGGCGGGAAGTCAGCCGGCGTCCCACCTTTATCAAGCATCACGCCTTGTGTTGCCGCGGCGGCCTTCGGGTTGCAGCGCGGCGCGTGGGCGTCGTCAAGAACAGTAATACCGGCGAAACACGCCGCGGGGAGAACGTATCGGATGCATCACGCCATCGACTTCATTCAGGACCTGGCCGTCATCATGCTGCTGGCAGGCATCGTGACGGTCATCTTCAACCGGTTCCGGCAACCGGTCGTGCTCGGCTATATCGTGGCGGGCGTGATCATCGGCCCGTACACACCGCCGTTTGCCCTCATACACGACGAGAAGACGATCGGCATTCTGGCCGAACTCGGGGTCGTGTTCCTGATGTTCTCGCTGGGGCTGGAATTCAGTTTGCGCAAGCTCGCACGCGTGGGCGTGACGGCGTTCGTCGCCGCGTTGACTGAAATCGTGCTGATGCTCTGGATCGGTTACGAGATCGGCCGCTTCTTCGGCTGGAATGCGATGGACTCGATTTTCCTCGGGGCCATGCTCGCGATTTCGTCGACCACCATCATCGTGAAAGCACTCGACGAACTCGGCATGAAGAAGGAGCGCTTTGCGCAGCTCATCTTCGGTGTGCTGATCGTGGAAGACGTGCTCGCCATCGGCATGATCGCGCTGCTCTCGGGGATTGCCATCAGCGGCTCGGTCGATGCGGGCGAAGCGACGTTCACGCTGGGCAAACTGCTGCTGTTCATGGTCGTGTCGCTCGTCGTGGGCATTCTGCTCGTGCCGCGCATTCTTGGTTACGTGGCGAAGTTCAAGAGCGACGAAATGCTGCTCGTGGTGGTGCTCGGGCTGTGCTTCGGCTTCTGTCTGCTGGTCATTCAGATGGGCTACAGCGTGGCGCTCGGCGCGTTTCTCATCGGCGCGATCATGGCCGAGGCGCGGGAGTTGCACACCATCGAGCGGTTGGTGGCCCCCCTGCGCGACATGTTCAGCGCGATCTTCTTCGTGACCATCGGCTTGTTGCTCGACCCGCATGTGCTCACCACGTACATCGTGCCGATTCTGGTGATTACGGTGGCGGTGGTGGTCGGCAAGATCGTGTCGTGCGGACTGGGTGCGTTCATGTCGGGGCAGGACGGCCGCACGTCGATGCGCGTGGGCATGGGCCTGTCGCAGATCGGTGAGTTCTCGTTCATCATCGCCTCGCTGGGCCTGTCGCTGAAGGTGACGAGCGACTTTCTATACCCGATTGCCGTGGCCGTGTCGGTCATCACGACGCTGCTCACGCCGTATCTGATTCGTGGTGCCGACCCGTTCACTGGCTGGTTGGGCCGCGTGATGCCGGGGCGTTTGTCGTATGTGCTCGGGCAGTACACGCAGTGGCTGCAAAGCATTCAGCTTACGGGGGATAGCGCAGCCATCGTGGGAATCGTGCGGCGCATTGTGATGAGCGTGGCGATCAATTTGGCGCTCGTCGTGACGATTTTCCTCGGGGGCGCGTTCTTCTACCGCCGTCTGGCCGAACTGATGTCGCCGTGGGTGCGTGACCCAAGCCTGCAAAGCGCAGTGGTGTGGGGCGGGGCGCTGGTGTTGTCGCTGCCGTTCCTGATTGCGGTGTATCGCAAGCTCAAGTCGCTCTCGCTGCTGCTCGTCGAGTTGTCGGTGCCGCCTAGCCTGACCGGGCGCTACACACTGCAAGTGCGCCGCGTGGTCGCCGAGATTCTGCCGATTGCGGCGATGGTTGGGGTGATTCTGCTCGTGGCGGCGCTCTCGGCCAGCATTCTGCCGTCGACCGAGATGATCGTGCTGATCCTCGCCGGGACGGTGGTGCTGGCGATTGTGATGCGTAGCTGGTTCGTGCGTATGCACGCGAAGCTGCAAATCGCGCTCAAGGAAACGCTGGAGCATCAACCCGACGCCGATCAAGGCAACGGGCCGCATGGCGGTGGCGGGTCGTCGCACTAAATTGCCTTGTTACGGCGTGAAGCGTTTCGCGCCGTAACGATTGAACGGAATCGCTAACGAGAAAGCCCGCCGGGGGATCCCCTCCGGCGGGCTTTTTCATGTCGGCAACCGTGTGGGCGCTTACGCTTTTCGCGGCGGGAAATCGAAGATCAGGCAAGTGGTGGTCGCGTGAGCGTACAGCGTGCCGTCCGGTCCGACGATGCGGCCTTCGGCAATGCCCACTTGGCGGCCAACTTGAATCACTTTGCCTTCGGCGCGCACGAGCGGCACGTCGCGCGTGAGGGCGCGCACCATGTTCGTTTTGAGTTCCAGCGTGGTGTAGCTGCGCCCGGCGGGCAGCGTCGAGTGAATGGCGCACGCGACGCACGAATCGAGCAGCGTGGCGAACCAGCCGCCGTGGATCGAGCCGAGCGGGTTGTAGTACGGCAGCGCCGGCTTGCCCTGAAACACCGCGTGACCGTCGGCAATGTCCATGGCAATGAACCCGAGCGTCTCGCTGATCGGCGGCATGGGCAGCTTGCCCTCGAACATCGCCTGAAAGATCTCGTTGCCGGACAGGCCAATCACATCCGAGGGCGTCGCCACGCCATAGCGCGCCGGACCGTCGCGCTCGACGCGCGCCCGAACGGCGGCTTCGTCGGCTTCCCACTGGGCAAGTACCGCAGCGGCGTCGGCGTTGACGGGTTTCAGATGGGGGGCACTCTGCGTCATGACGTCTTCCTCGTAACTTTTATAATGATAGGCATGTCAGGCGATTATAGAAGCGCTTTCGCATGACCGTGTATCACCGCGTTAGAGGGAAATGTCGACGCAGGTTGGAGGGCGCGGGGAAGCCGCGCAGTGAGGGGCATCGTGTCGTGCAAGACCGCCGATGCCCATTCAATGCCGCTTATGCCGCTTGCGCCTGATCGCGACGGTATGTGGCCAACTCGTCGATCGTGAGGATCGGCAGGTTGTGCAACTCGGCGAAGCGCTCGATGTCGGCGCCGCGCGTCATGGTGCCATCCGGGTTCATCAATTCGCACAACACGGCGGCAGGCTTCAGACCGGCGAGCATCGCCAGATCGACCGAGCCTTCGGTGTGGCCGCGGCGCGTGAGCACGCCGCCCGGCTGGGCACGCAGCGGGAAGACATGGCCGGGGCGCGACAGATCGGACGGCTTGGCATCGTCGGCGATGGCGGCACGAATGGTCGTGACGCGATCGACGGCCGACACGCCGGTCGTGACACCCTGACGGGCTTCGATCGTCACCGTGAATGCGGTGCCATAGCGGCTCTGGTTCTGATCGACCATCGGCGGCAGATCGAGGCGGCGCAGCGTTTCGTCGGGCAAGCACAGGCAGACGATGCCGCTGCATTCGCGAATCAGCATGGCCATGGTGGCGGGCGTAATCTTCTCGGCGGCGATGATCAGATCGGCTTCGTTCTCGCGGTCGAGATCGTCCATGAGAATCACGGGACGGCCTTCGCGCATGGCGTCGAGCGCGGCGGCCAGGCGAACTTCGACCGGCGGCAAATTGGCGAATGCGGGGTAGTCCAGCAGATTGTCGTCGGCGTTGGCCGCGTGGTTTGCGGTAGCTGACGAGACTTGCGGTGCAGCTTGGGTATTGCGGGTAATGACGGACATGAAACGCTCCTCGCGTAAATAGATCGGGCGAAAAACGTTTCAGGGCATGCGAACGGACGTCGCCATGGGACGGCATCCCATGGAGCGCGGGTATCGACGCATCTTCTCTCATCCGGACTATGACCGTCGGCTCTGGCTTCGCACCAGATCTGCTGACCCTGCCGATGTTGCGAAAGCAACGGTGGCAAGCGCTCGCGGGCTCATGAGCGGGCAGCGCAAACTGCCTTTCTCACATACCGCCGGTGGGGACTTTCACCCCGCCCTGAAGACGTGTATGCCAATGGTGCGGTGTCTACGAAGCGTGACAACGACACCATCAGCGGGACAAAGCGTAGCACAAGGTGTGGGAACTCTGCTGGAGAGGCAGCAATGACGGTGCGGGAATGCGGGGAAGATGGCCCGTGAGGCCGGCGAGCCTCACGGTGTACGGCAACAACGGTGTTTAGCTGGCGCTTTTAACCGTATAGCCTGCGTCGACGATCGCTGCCGTGACTTCTTCGGCGGAGAGATCGCTATCGACATCGACGCGACCCGCGCCGAGATCCACGTTGACCTTTGCGTCGGCGTCGCGCTCGGTGATCGCACGCGTGACGGCCTTGACGCAGTGACCGCAGCTCATTCCTTCGACTTGCACTTGCATGGTGAACTCCTTGAGTGACAGTTGGGATGTTCCCGGGAGGGCGTGATTTCGGTGTCCCTTCCGACGTGAACCGATCATAGACCTTCCTATAACGGGAAGCTCAAGCGATTTTTCAGCGTATTCGTGTGTCACGTCAGACGGGGCCCAAACCTGCGCGGTTCCGGCGGCGCTATGGTGGAGCAATTGCAAATGAGCTTGCGCAATGCGCTTGACCTTCCTGTCATGGCAAGGTCTATGCTTCGAGACATGATAGGGCTCATGGAGTGACTCAAATGACGCAGAACTGGTCGGTTGGCATCGAAGGCATGACCTGCGCATCGTGTGTGACGCGTGTCGAGAAGGCATTGCGGCGCGTGCCCGGTGTGGCTAACGCGACGGTCAATCTCGCCACCGAGACGGCCGCTGTGGAGGCGGCGCCGGATGTGACGCCGTCGGCATTGCTTGGCGCCGTGCAGAGCGCGGTGAACGACGCTGGCTACGAAGTGGCCGGGCAGTCGTTCGAATTGGCGATCGGCGGCATGACGTGTGCGTCGTGCGTGGGGCGTGTCGAAAAGGCCCTGCGCGCAGTGCCCGGGGTGATCGAGGCGAGCGTTAACCTTGCGACCGAGAAAGCCAACGTGCGGGGTGTTCGCGGTGCCGTCGATAGCACGGTGTTGATCGCGGCAGTTCAGAAGGCGGGCTACGAAGCGACGCTGGTCACCGACCCGGCAGCCGAAGCGGTTTCGCACGAAGGCCCGGCATGGTGGCCGGTGGCTGTCGCGGCGGCGCTATCGCTGCCGCTGCTGTTGCCGATGCTGGTCGAGCCGTTCGGCGTGCATCTGATGCCGCCGCCGTGGGGGCAGTGGCTGCTTGCCACGCCGGTGCAGTTCTGGCTGGGCGCACGCTTCTACCGTGCGGGTTACAAGGCGGTGCGCGCGGGCAGCGGCAACATGGATTTGCTCGTGGCGCTCGGCACATCGGCCGCTTACGGCCTGAGTTTGTACGAATGGTGGCGCGCGCCTGCGGGCAGCATGCCGCACTTGTATTTCGAAGCGGCGGCGGTTGTCATCACACTGGTACTGCTTGGCAAATGGCTTGAGGCACGGGCTAAGCGCCGTACTGTCGAGGCGATTCGGGCGCTGGCGGCATTGCGCCCCGAAACGGCACGTGTGCTGCGTGACCCGCAGGGTGCGGCCAACGAAGTCACCGTGCCGCTCGCGCAAGTGGCCGTCGGCGATTGGGTGGTCGTGCGTGCTGGCGAGCGTTTGCCGGTGGACGGCGTGATTCGCGACGGCGCAAGCCAGCTCGATGAATCGCTGCTCACTGGCGAGCCGTTGCCGATCGACAAGAGCGCAGGAGATACCGTTGTCGGCGGTTCGATCAACGGTTCTGGAACGTTGCGTGTCGAGACGACGGCGATCGGCGCTGACACGGCACTGGCACGCATCATTCGGATGGTCGAAGACGCGCAGGCGGGCAAGGCACCGATTCAACGCGCAGTCGACCGGGTGGCGGCGGTGTTCGTGCCGGTGGTGGTGGTCATCGCTTTGATCACGCTGTTCGGTGGCTGGGCGTATGGCATCGGGTTCGAAGCCGCCATGCTCAATGCGGTGGCGGTGCTGGTGATCGCATGCCCGTGTGCGCTGGGGCTGGCCACGCCTGCGGCGATCATGGTGGGGACAGGTGCGGCGGCACGGCAGGGCATTCTGATCAAGGACGCTGAAGCGCTTGAACTGGCACATCGCGTGAACGTCGTCGCGTTCGACAAGACTGGCACGCTGACGGAAGGCAAGCCGCGTCTGGTCGCTTATTTGCCCGCTCAAGGTGTAGATGCGCAAACGCTGTTGCGCTGGACTGCGGCGGTGCAATCGGGAAGTTCGCATCCGTTGGCGAAGGCCGTGATTTCGGCGGCTGACGACGCAGGGCTTGCCGCGAACGTACCGGTCGTGACCGACATTGCCGCCTTGCCGGGGCGCGGTATGCGCGCGCGCATCACCGAGTCGGGCGCTTCGCATGCGCTGCAACTGGGTAACGCGCGCTTGTTGGACGAATTGAACGTGTCGCAAGGCGAGCTGGCACAAGAGGCTGCGCGACTGGCCAGCGAAGGGCGCACCGTGTCGTGGCTCGTGGATGGCGGTGATGGTGCCAGCGTTGGCAACGGTGAGTCGGGTGCCGCGCCTAATGCTCAAGGCGGCGAGTCTCTCCGGCTGCTGGGGCTGCTGGCGTTCGGCGACACGGTGAAGGCATCGGCGCGCGAGGCCGTGGCGCGACTGCAAGCGATGGGTGTTCGCACGGTCATGGTGACCGGCGACAACGCAGGCAGCGCCAACGCGGTGGCGGCGGCCCTTGGGCTGGATGCAGTGCACGCCGACGTGCTGCCGGAACACAAGGCCGAGGTGATTGCGCAACTCAAACGCGACGGCGCGGTCGTAGCCATGGTCGGTGACGGCATCAACGATGCCCCGGCACTTGCGGCCGCCGACGTGGGCATCGCCATGGGGTCTGGGACGGACGTTGCCATGCAAACCGCAGGTATTACGCTCATGCGAGGCGATCCGCTGCGGGTGGCCGACGCGATCGACGTGTCGCGCCGCACGTGGTCAAAGATTCGGCAAAACCTGTTCTGGGCCTTCGCTTACAACGTCGTTGGCATTCCGCTGGCAGCCTTCGGACTGCTCAGCCCGGTGATTGCCGGTGCCGCCATGGCGCTTAGCAGCGTGAGCGTGGTGAGCAACGCGCTGCTGCTGCGCCGCTGGCGTCCGGCGGGTGTTGTGAGCGGTGCGTCCAGCGCGAGTGGTGAAGGGGCGCCGGGGCAGGCTGCACGGGCGGTTCCGGGCGATTTGCCCGGGCACACGTCTAACGGCGCATAATGAATTGACCGAGGGCGACGCATTTGAGGTTCACGCCCGATGCGCCGCTTAAATTCCAAAGCATCTTGAAATTCGCCGAAAGAGACATCATCTTTTGATATCGTCTGTCTTCCGGCACGGAGGTTATGCTGCCGAATATGAATAGTCTGCATATCGCGAGTTACAACATCCACAAGGGCTTTTCCGCTTTCAATCGACTGCGGGTGCACGAGTTGCGCGCCGGGCTGGAAGGGCTCGCACCGGATCTCGTCTTCCTTCAGGAGGTGCAGGGGCTGCATCAGCGCCACGCCTCACGCCACAGCAACTGGCCGGTTCAGCCGCAGCACGAATTTTTGGCGAACGGCATTTGGCACGATCACGCCTACGGGCGCAACGTGGTGTACGAGCACGGCCACCACGGCAACGCGATTCTGAGCCGTTATCCGATCGTCAGATCGGACAATCACGACATCACCACCTATAGTTTTGAAAAGCGCGGCATGCTGCACTGTGAAATCGCGGTGCCGGGTTTGCGCCAGCCGCTGCATTGCCTGTGTGTGCATTTGTCGTTGGCGGGGCCTGGTCGGCGTCGGCAATTCGACATGTTGGCTGAGCGGGTGGCGGACGCGATTCCGAAGGACGCACCGCTGATTATTGCTGGCGACTTCAACGATTGGAGTAATCAGGCAGACCGGTTGCTCGCAGAGAAGCTGGCGCTCACCGAGGTGTTTCAGAACAGTGTGGGCCGGCCGGCCCGTAGTTTTCCGAGCGGTTTACCGCTTTTACGACTTGACCGCATTTACTCACGCGGCTTTGATATCGAAGGGGCGCAGGTGTTGCACGGCCGCCCCTGGTCGAGAATCTCCGATCACTCGCCCATCAGCGCCCGGCTTATGCCGTCGGACGATGAGAAGTCGGCGATGAATGGTGCTTTCACCCCGTCGTTCAACCCTCGTTCCCCCCAGTGAGGCAGCTATGAACATCGGACAAGCGGCGCAGGCCAGCGGTGTTACGGCCAAGATGATCCGGTACTACGAAAGTATTGGCCTGATGCCTCCGAGCCCCCGCTCCGACGCCGGTTACCGGCGTTATGGCGAGCAAGACCTGCATCTGCTGCGCTTCATTCGGCAGTCACGTCGGCTGGGTTTCGGCATCGATCAGATACGTCAGTTGCTCGCGCTCTGGCAGGACCGCGGCCGTTCCAGCGCGCAGGTCAAGGCGCTTGCTCAGTCGCACGTCGACGAACTCAATCAACGCATTGGGGAATTAGTCGCCATGCGCGACACGCTCTCCCATCTAGCCGTGCATTGCCATGGCGATGACCGCCCCGATTGCCCGATTCTCGAAGGGATCGCCGCTGCCACGCTTACACCGTCGAGCGCGTCGTCGGCAGCCGGGGCGGGTGCGACGAGTGCGACGAGTGCGACGAGTGCGATGGGGGGCACCGCGACAGCGGCCCCAGCCAACACGGGCTCAGTGAGTGTCCCTGCGCAGCAGGCGGCGGCGGCAGAGGCGGTTTCCGGCGCGCCAGCCAGCAATTCCGGCAAAGACGGCGACACGCAGGCCTGCCACGTGCCGCAAGGGTAAGAGGCACCAAGCCGGTGGACGCACCGCGCTCGAAAATCCAGCATGATGCGCCGCAACAGCGGCGCTTTTTTTGATCTATTGTTTTTTGATTGGCCTCTGCGACGCACTGCCGCAGGCGATGTTGTGGTGCGCCAACAAAAATATATCTATTTGATTTTTAAGTTGTTTTATTGGAATTGACTGTATTCGAAGTGTTTCTCTAGCAGATTTGGTGTGCTTTTCACAGATCAGGGCTAACCCTTTACGGGAAAACCCTATATAATGCGAAGCACTGCTGCGATGCAGCACACTAAATGAATTGGAGAAACGTCATGTTTGCCGCCCTGTTTGAAGTCGTGAACACTTGGTTTGAAACTGCTGAACGCCGTCGTCGTGAAGCGTTCCTGGCTGAGTCGAAGGACATCGTTGAATTGGAACAACGTATCCGCTCGCTCGAAACTGCCGGTTACTAAGTAGTTAGTTAGCAGTTAGTAAGCAGTCGATAAGCACTAAAGCAGTCCCCCGGAAGCACGGTCGTCGCTGGCGCAATCAGGCTAGTCGATCGTCACATAGGGCGATTCCCGTCATCACTGCGATGACGTGCGACGGCGCCCCAGCCGTGAATCCGGATGCCTCGTCCCGCTGTGTTGGGACTGGCTCGCACAAAAGCCCGCCGTTTGGCGGGCTTTGTCGTTTACGCCGACTCGTCCTCATCCGCCGCCCTCATCTCCCACCGTCGTCGCCCACCTTCATCTCCCGGCATCGCTCCCCCGTCCCGTGATCTCCGCCGTACGTTACCAACGTATCAAACTCAACGTTCCGATGAACGTTACCCCGGTTTTTGCCCGAAATGCACGTATTGCCTGACCTCCCATAAATCACAGGCTCCCAGCGTGGCATTTTTGTAATTGATAACAATAATAATTCTCATTAAACTTCGTGCGAACTGAGCTGTCGTGCGAAGACATCGCCGCGAGAGTTCACGCCAAGACGTCGGTGCCGCCGGCGGCCGTGCCTTGTGCCGGTTCGCGGTCAGTCGCCGCCGAAACGCTTCCAGTCCCGGATGGCTGTGCTTCCCGGGGCGTATCCATCAAGTCGTACCTCATGTCTGACGATTCCCGTTTGTCTTTGCCGAAGCGCGCCGCCTGCGCTGGCGATGTTGTGCGTGCCCGCGCTTTCGATGCCCGTTCTCCCGTGCTGCGCCCGACGGCTGCGGCCGTCGCCCTAGCGCTTGGCGCGTTTGTGCTCTTGACGAATGCCGTCGCGCAATCGGCGTCCCCGGCCGCTACGGCACAAACGTCTGTTGGCACGGCGTCCAATGCGTCCTCTGCCAAGGGCGACGGCGCGCAGAACGATGTCGCGTTGCCGACGGTCACGGTGCAAGCGGACCGCGACGCATCGCCTAACGATCCGCCGCCCGCATATGCCGGTGGTCAGGTGGCACGCGGCATGAGCTTTGGCGTGTTGGGGAATCAGAACAATCTCGATGTGCCGTTCAGCATGAGTGCGTACACGTCGAAGATGATCGAAGACCAGCAGGCGCGCACACTCGCCGACGTGCTGGACAACGACCCGTCGGTACGTATGTCGCGAGGTTTTGGCAACTTCGCGCAAACCTTCGTGATCCGCGGCTTTACGCTGGCTGGCGACGACATTTCGCTCAACGGTCTGTACGGCATCACGCCGCGTCAGTTGGTGTCGACCGAAGCGCTGGAACGCGTGGAATTGTTCAAAGGCGCGAACGCGTTTCTGAACGGTGCGTCGCCAGGCGGCTCGTCTATCGGCGGGGGCGTCAATCTTCAACTCAAGCGCGCGGACGACACGCCGCTCACTCGCGTGACGGTCGATACCAGCGGCTCGGGCGAACTGGGTGCGCACGTAGACGTCGGCCGACGTTTCGGCAGCGAAGGGCAGTTCGGCATTCGCGTGAATCAGGCCGTGCGCGACGGCGAGACTTCCGTCGACCGCGAGCATTCGAACTCGAACACCACAGCCGTGGCACTCGATTGGCGTGGCGACAAAGTGCGTGTGTCTGCCGACTTCCTGTACCAAAAGGAACACATCGGATCGGGCCGCGCGCTGTACAACTTCTCGGGCAACGTGTTGCCCCAGCCGCCGGCGGCCACGTCGAACTACGCGCAGTCTTGGAGCTACACGACGCTTGAAGACAACGTCGGCATCGTGCGTGCCGAGTACGATTTCCTGCCGAACTGGACCGCGTACGTCACCGGTGGTGTGCGTCACACCAACGAGAACGGCGAGTATTCGAACCCGACGTGGAAGGGCTCGCCAAGCACGATTACCGCCACGCGTCTGAACGCACCGCACCAGGAAGATGCACTGTCGGGCGAAGCCGGTGTGCGCGGGCGGTTTACCACTGGTCCCGTGTCGCATTTCGTGACGGCCGGGGTGTCGGGCACACGTCTGGATTCGCAGTCCGCCTATACGTATGCGGGCGCGTTCTCCACGAATTTCGTCAATCCGCCGCAAGTGGCGTATCCGAAGACGACGCTGCAAGGCGGCAACCTCGACGACCCGCAGACCACGGCGCTGACGTTGCTGCGTAGCGCCGCGGTGTCCGACACGCTGGGCTTCTTCAACGACCGGGTGCTGGCGACGGTGGGCGTGCGTCATCAATCGATCGGCGTGAACAACTACAGCTACACCGGGGTGCAAACGCTGGCCTACAACGACTCGATCACCACGCCGGTGTTCGGGCTGGTGGTCAAGCCGTGGGAGAACGTGGCGTTTTTCGCTAACCGTAGCGAAGGCTTGGCGGCAGGCTCGACTGCCCCGCAGGGCACGAACAATTACGGCCAGTCGCTGCCGCCGTATCGCTCGAAGCAGTACGAATTCGGGGCGAAGTACGACACGGCACGTTTTGGCGCATCGGTCGCGTTCTACCAGATTGAAAAGCCGTCGGCGTACACCAACGCCGCCAACTTCTATGTGGCCGATGGCTCCGAGCGCCATCGCGGCGTCGAAGCCTCGATTTACGGCAGCCCGGTCAAGAACGTACGTGTGATCGCGGGGGTGTCGTATATCGACGGCGAGTTGCTTAACCAGTCGAGCGCATCGACAAACGGCAACCGGCCGGTGGGCGTGCCCACGTTCCAGTACAACCTTGGCGCCGAGTACGACGTGCCGTGGGTGCCGGGTCTCACGCTCAATGCCCGCTGGATTCACACGGGCCGCGAGTACGCCAACATTGCGAACAGCGCGTCGATTCCCGCATGGGACCGCTTCGATTTGGGGGCGCGTTACGCCATGCAGATCTACGGCAAGCCGACGACGTTCCGCCTGAGCGTGCTCAACGTGACGAATAAGGCTTACTGGTCGAGCGTGTCGTCGAGCAACTACCTCACGCTCGGTGCGCCGCGCACCTTCCTGATGTCGATGACGACGGATTTCTGAGTGGTTTAACGGATCGGTCGCTTCGCCCCCGCTGCCACGCTGACGACGGAAAACGCAGTGGAAGCAGTCGCGCCCCGGTGCTGTTCGCAGCATCGGGGCGTTTTATCGTCGGGCTGTCGCGGCCGATTACTTCTCGAAGTGAAACTCGGTCGCGAGGGCCGCCCCGTTGGCGAGCGACGTGACGCCGTAGTACTTGTCGCCGACTTTGAACATGAACCGGCACCAGTTCTCGGTGATGGCGCGCCACTCCAGGTTCACGCAGTACGAGCCGTTGTCGTTGACCGACCACGTGCCGGTGGCGTGCGCGGTTTGCACGAGACGGGTGGTCGACCCCATATTGCCTTTGTTATCCGTCGTCGCGTTGAGCGAGCCGTTGGTTTCGTTGACCCATTTACGCGTGCTGCCGTTGTCGAGCAGGTTGGTGACGTGTGCGCCGGGCATCAGCGAACGTAAGTCGTCGACCGAGAGTTGCTGCCCGTTGGCTTGCTTGATGTCGGACAGATGCATCGGGTCGGCTTGCGCCAGTGGCGACAGCGCACACAGGCCGAGCGCGGCGAGGGCGGGGAAAAGGGTAAAGCGGTAGAAGCGGTGGGGGCGTTGGAAGGGATTGGCGAGGCTGAACATAGTGACTCCCGGACGAAGCCTGAGCTCGACGCTGGCGCTTGCACGTGCACGAACGCACGTGCGTGCATCGGCAACGGTGCAGCCGTGCGACGGCACATCAGCGCAGTGGCGAGTGGCGTCTTGCGAGCATTCCCGCGCTTGGGGGCGCGGTGTGGCTATCGGTCCGGGTCATGCGTTATCACTATAGGCGGCGCGAGGGATGCCCCCAATCCGGCGCAACCCGGGGGCAGCGCGGCCTGTACGCGTGCGGGGTGAGGGCGCGGTGGGGGCTCATCAGCGGCGCAAATCGCTTGGCGCTACACTCGCACGACCCGTGTTCCTCTTTTCGAAAGGAGCGTTGCCATGGCAGACAATGAAGCCCGCCCGCCGTTTCCCCCGTTCACGCGTGAGACTGCGATTCAGAAAGTGCGTATGGCCGAAGATGGCTGGAATTCACGCGACCCGGCGCGGGTAGCGTTGGCCTATACCGCCGACAGCCGCTGGCGCAATCGCGCCGAGTTTCCGCGCGGGCGCGACCAGATCGTCGAGTTTCTGACGCGCAAATGGCAGCGCGAACTCGACTACCGGCTAATCAAAGAATTATGGGCCTTTACCGAGAACCGCATCGCCGTGCGCTTTGCCTACGAGTGGCGCGACGATTCCGGCAACTGGTTCCGTTCCTACGGCAACGAGAATTGGGCGTTTGACGCGCAAGGGCTGATGGCCGAGCGTCATGCGAGCATCAACGACACCCGCATCGGCGAGCACGAGCGGTTGTACCACTGGCCACTCGGCCGCCGTCCCGACGATCATCCGGGGCTGAGCGATCTCGGTCTGTAACGATTAATCCAGCCCGAAGATCAGTAGCAGATTCGTCGCGGTAATCACAACGAACAGCGCCCACGCAACGACTTGCGTGGGGCGCCCGATCGTGTTGCCGTTCATCACGCGCGGGTCGCTGACCGAGCGGATGAGCGGCCACATCGCAAACGGCAATTGCAGGCTGAGCAGCACCTGACTCCACACGAGCAGCTTGCCCACCGCGCCGTCGCCCAGCCACAGCACACCGATTAACGCGGGCACGAGCGCGAGCCCTCGCGTGATCAGCCGTCGCTGATAGCAGGGTATCTTCATGTGCAAAAAGCCATCCATGATGACCTGACCGGCGATGGTCCCCGTGAGCGTGGAGCTCTGGCCCGAGGCGAGCAAGGCGATGCCGAACAGAAAGGCGGCGGCGCTGCCTGCAATGGGCGTGATGAGTTTGTAGGCCTGTTCGATATCGGTGACGCTCGTCTGACCGCTCGCATGAAAGACCGAGCCTGCGAGAACGAGAATGGCCGCGTTCACGAACATCGCGATCACCAACGACACCCACGTATCGATGCGCACGAGCGCGAGCGTGTCGCGAATGTCGCCGTGCTTGCCGCCGCGCACGCGCCGCGTTTGCACGATGGACGAATGCAAATAGAGGTTGTGCGGCATGATCGTGGCACCCACGATGCCCAATGCCAGCACGATGGCATCGCGCCGGTCGTGGCTGGGCGCGCCCGGCACCAGACCCGCCGCGACCGCGTGCCAGTCGGGCGGCACCATCGCCACTTGTGCGACGAAGCAAAACGCCATGGTGCCGATCAGCCCCAGCACAATGGCTTCGATTTGCCGGAAGCCTTTGCCTTGCAGTCCCAGCACGATCATCGTGTCGAATGCGGTCAACACGATGCCCCAAGCAATCGGCACGCCGAGCAACAGTTTGAACGCGAGCGCGCAGCCGAGCACTTCGGCGATATCGCAGGCAATGATCGAGATTTCCGCCGTCACCCACTGCACGACGCGCCCGGTGCGGCCGTAGCGCTCGTAGCTGGCTTGCGCGAGGTCTTTGCCTGCCACGAGCCCGAGCCGAGCGGCAAGCATCTGAAGAAAGATCGCGGCAATGCTTGATAGCGCGACCACCCAAAGCAGCGAATAACCGAACTGCGAGCCAGCCTGAATATCGGTGGCCCAGTTGCCGGGGTCCATATAGCCGATGGCAACGAGCAGGCCGGGGCCAGCAAAACGCTTGAGTTTGCGCCAGCGCGATTCGCTGGCGTCGATCACGATGCTGCCTTTGACTTCGGCGGGACAGAACGGGGCAGTGGCGGTGGTCGGCAGTGGCATGGGGGAGGGCGTGAGCGCGCGATTGACGACGAGCATACCGGGACACCCGCCTCATGGCGACCCTCTGTTTTTCGCTTGAGTGGCGCGTGCGTTTGCCACAGAATGCTCAGTGCTCGAATAACGGGGAGAACACATGAGCAAGGTCTCGGGATCGGTTGCGGTGAATGAAACAGGGGCGAAGCGCAAGCGTGCGCTTTGGATTTACGTGTTGGCCCTCTTTGTCGGATGGCTGATTGCTGAAGCCATTCAAATGTTCACTGGTAGGCGATCGGAAATGCATGCGGTGCTGCCGTTTGGCTTGGCCTTCTTGTGGGGCGTGCTTTTTGCCGGAGCGCTGCTCATCAATAGTCTCGCCGTACTCGGCAAGGTGTTTGGCGGCGGGTGGGCTCGCGTTAAGGGAGAGAAGTACTACGGGGAAGAAATCCCGCTCCTTGACTGGCTGCGCGAGCCGAGTGGATTCTTCGCCATATTGCTGCTGCTGACGCCGAATACCATCCTCTGGCTGAAGTCGGCGTTCTGACGGCGTGCATATCGCGTTTCGCGAGATGCGCTGAAGCAAGCCACGACAAAGCCCCGATGCGTCGGGGCTTTGTCGTTTTCATCGGTGTCCATCGACGTTTACCGATGCGCAGACTGACACGTCAATAGCGTTCTACCTGCTATACTGTATATCCATACAGTATTGTGACGCGTCATGACTCTGCCGCTCTCTTCTTTGCCCGCCGGGCTGTGGCGTGCCAGTGAACTGGCGCAATACCACCGTGCTGGCCACACCACAGGCTTTGCCGCGCTCGACGCGGAACTGCCCGGTGCGGGCTGGCCGCATGGTGCGGTGACCGAGTTGCTGAGCGAGCGCCCGGGCATTGGCGAATGGCGGCTGCTGGCGCCTGCGTTGCGCGATCTTACGCAAGCCGGGCAACCGGTGGTGGTGATCGCCCCGCCGATGCTGCCGTATGCACCGGCACTGGCCGGGTGGGGCATCGATCTGCGCTGGCTGAGCGTGGTGACACGGCCGGTGCGCAGTGACGCGCGTGCGGCATCGGCCGCGAGATCGGCATCAAGATCTGCATCAACACAGGCAACCCGCACCGCCTCTCGAACCCGCGCGGTTCGGGGCGAAGACCGCGACATGCTCTGGTGTGCCGAGCAGGCGCTCAAGAGCGCGTGTTGCGGCGCGGTGCTGGCATGGCTGCCAGCCGCGACGCCTGAGCAAATCCGGCGGCTTCAAGTGGCCTCGGGCGGTGGTGACGCGCTCGCGTGGGTGATGCGAGCGCCAACGGCGGCGGCCACGGCTTCCGCTGCGCCGTTACGGCTCGGCTTGCAGGTTGGCGAGGACAGCCGCCTCGGCGTGCAATTCCACAAACGCCGGGGGCCGCCGCGTACCGAGCCGCTCTGGCTGACACTGCCCGCGCCGTATGTGCGTGCGGAACACCCCACACAACCGGTGGCCGGGGACGATGCGGCTATCCCAACCGCTCCTCGGCCAGCGCCTTCCTCCGCGCCGTCGGCGGTGCCTTCCGCTGCCACATCGGCGTCCACATCAGCTGCCACCTCAGCTTCCGCTTCTGTTTCCGGAGTCTCGCATGGCTTGCTGGATCGCCCTGCATTTGCCGACGCTCGCGCTTGAGCTCGCCGGTCCCGGTCCGGGTTCGAGTCCGGGTTCAAGCCCGGGTTTGAGTCCGCTAATGCGGGCCGATGACAGCCAACGAGGTGAGCCTGCCCCGGTCGTCGACACGACCGTCGTGCTCGCGCAGTCGCGCGTGTGGCAGGCGAGCGAGGCGGCGCAGGCGGCGGGCGTGCAAGCGGGCATGCGCCGGGGCGGGGTGCTCGCGTTGTTGCCGCAGGCGAGATTTCACGACCGCGACGAAGCTGCCGAGACCGTCGCGCTCGAAGCGCTGGCGTTGGCGTTGTTGCGTTTCGGCCCTGACGTCGCCATCGCGTCGCATCAGTGTGTGCTGATCGATGTCGCGCCGAGCCTGCGCCTGTTCGGTGGTTTGGCGTCGCTCGCCGCACAGATTCTCGACAGTGCCGATGCCCTCGGCCATCGCGCGTCGCTCGGTGTCGCGGCAACGGCCAGCGCGGCGGCATTGCTGGCACGCATGGGCGATGCGAGTGATCTTGAGCAGGCGGGCGCCGATCCTCATGCATCGACCTCGGCGCAGATGCAGGCTGCCATGAAGTCGCGTGCGTCAGGCCGTGCAGCGACATCTGCGGCACGAAAGACGATCTCGCCACGGTCGCACCATGTGGCCGACCCGGCGTCCTCTCGTTTTTTCGCGCCGTGCTTGCCCCCGCCGTTGGCAGCGTTGCCGCAACAACTCGATATGTTGCCCGTGGCGTTGCTGCCCGAAGCGCAACCGTGGCTCGACTGGCTGGCGCAAATCGGCTGCGCCACGTTAGGCGAGTTGCGTGCGTTACCGACCAGCGGCATACGGCGCCGTTGCGGCGCGGCGCTTCCGGCGGCGCTTTCGCGCGCGTATGGCGAAGCCCCCGAAGCCCCGGCTTGGTATCGCGCCCCGCCGCACTTCGAAGCGGTGTTGCCGCTGCCATCGCTCACGCACGATGTGGAAGTGTTGTTGTTTGGCTTGCGTCGCTTGCTAGCCCAACTCACGGGGTGGCTGACGGCCGGACAACTGGCCACGCGCGCCCTCACGCTCATTCTTGAACACGAACCGTTGGGACGCCACACGCTGGCGCCGACGCGTTTCGACATTCGCCTGGCTGAAGCGAGTGCGGCACCGGCGCACCTGCTCTCGCTGTGTAAGGAACGCTTGGCACGCTCGCCGCTGGTCGCGCCGGTGCTCACGTTGCGGCTCGACGTCACGCAAACCGCGGCGCACGTACCGCTGAGCGGCAGTTTGCTGCCCGAGCCTGGGCGTGCGCGGCAGGATTTCGTGCAACTGATCGAGCGCATGTCTGCGCGTTTGGGCGACGAGCATGTGCGACGACTGCAAGTGCGTGGCGATCATCGGCCCGAGGCGGCGTTTGCGAGCGTGGCCTATGAGGCAAAGGCGTTGACGGGGGAAGCCGCTCGCGGGCCGATACCGCCGCGCCCGGCGTGGTTGCTCGATGCGCCGCAGCGGCTCATGGTGCGCGACGAGCGTCCGTGGCGGCAGGGGCCGTTGCAGTTGGTCAGCGGCCCCGAGCGTATCGAAGCGGGCTGGTGGGAGCCGGGGACGGTCACGCGCGACTACTTCATCGCTGCCGATACGGCGGGCGCGTTGTTGTGGCTGTTTCGCGAGCGTCCGGTCCACGGTGCGGATGCCGCGTGGTATCTGCACGGCCTGTTCGGCTGATCGCTCGGCGCCGGTGTATTCATGGATATCGACGACTTCCTGCCTTGGCAGGGCCCGACCGAAGGCCTCGCCGCCAACGACGACAGTGCGGATGCCCCGGCCCCCGGTACGGCCGACCCGCGCGCGGCTGACGACGGCAGTCTGCCCGCGTATGCCGAACTGCACTGCTTGTCGAATTTCTCGTTCCAGCGCGGCGCTTCGCATCCGGAGGAACTGATCGCGCGTGCGGCGCATCTGGGCTACACCGCGCTGGCGATTACCGATGAATGTTCGCTCGCCGGTGTGGTGCGGGCATTGGCCGAAGCGGTGCAGCATCCATCGGTTTCGCTGATCGTCGGCAGTGAATTTCGTCTGACGCCGAGCCAAGATTTAGCGACGGGCTTGGTGCCGGACTTAGCATCTGATTTAGGGTCTGACTTAGGGGCCGACTTAGCCCCGAATATCGAGCCACCGGGCACCGTGCATCTGGTGGCGCTCGCGCAGCATCGCGAGGGGTACGGCAATCTCTCCGAGATGATTACGCTTGGGCGCATGCGTGGCCCGAAGCGCAGTTATCGTCTGCATCCCCGCGACTTCAGCGCGCCGGACGACGCACAAGCCCATCTGCGCGGTCTGCCCGGTTGCCTGCTGATTCTGGTGCCCGATGCCGACGCGAGTGCAGCGCAGACGCTCGCGCAAACCCGCTGGGCAGCGCAGACCTTTGGCGAGGGGCGGGTGTGGCTCGCGCTTGAGCGCCGTCACCGTGCCGACGACGAGGCCCATCTGGCGAAATTGCGGGCGATCTCGGCTGAATGCGGCGTGCCGCTCGTGGCCACGGGGCACGTGCTCATGCATGTGCGATCGCGCAAGCCGTTGCAAGACACGCTGACCGCCATCGGGCTGGGCCAGCCGGTGCAGACGTGCGGGCTGGCGCTCACGGCCAATGCGGAACAGCACCTGCGAGCGCGCTTACGTCTTGCATGGCTGTATCCGGCCGAGGCGTTGGCCGAGACGGTGGCGATCGCCTCGCGTTGTCATTTCGATCTACGCAGCCTGCGCTACGAGTATCCGGAAGAGTTGGTGCCGTCGGGCCACACACCGCAGACCTATTTGCGGCAGGAGGTCGAGGCCGGGCTGAAACGCCGCTATCCGGGCGGGGTGCCGCAGAAGGTTCGCAAGCTGATCGAGGCCGAGTTGAAGCTCATCGGTGAGCTCGAATACGAACCGTATTTCCTGACGGTCTACGACATCGTGAGTTTTGCGCGCAGCGTGCACATCTTGTGTCAGGGGCGCGGCTCGGCGGCGAATTCGGCGGTGTGTTACTGCCTTGGCATTACCGAGGTCGACCCCGATCAGGTGCAATTGCTCTTCGGGCGTTTTCTGTCGAAAGAGCGTAACGAGCCGCCCGATATCGACGTGGACTTCGAGCATCAGCGGCGCGAAGAGGTGATCCAGTACATCTATAAGAAGTACGGCGTGGACCGTGCCGCGCTGGCGGCGACCGTCATCAGCTACCGCATGCGCAGTGCGGTGCGCGATACCGGGCGGGCGCTGGGCATCGACTTATCGATTGTCGAGCAGGTGGCACAGAGTCAGCAGTGGTGGGATGGCCGTGAAAATCTGCTCGCGCGCATGGCCGCGCAGGGGCTTTCGCCCGATGCCCCGACCACGCGGCTATGGGCCGATCTGGTGGCGCGCCTGATTGGTTTCCCGAGGCATTTGTCGCAGCACGTGGGCGGCTTTGTCATCTCGCGCGACAAGCTCTCGCGGCTGGTGCCGATTGCCCCGGCGGCGATGGAAGACCGCTACGTCATTCAGTGGGACAAGGACGACATCGACACGCTCAAGTTGCTCAAGGTCGACGTGTTGGCGCTGGGCATGCTCAGTGCGTTGCGCCGCACGCTCGACTTGTTGGGCGAGTGGCGTGGCGTGCCGATGACGCTGGCCGATATTCCGAAAGAAGATCCGGCGACGTACGGGATGATTCGCCGGGCCGACACCATCGGCGTGTTTCAGATCGAGTCGCGGGCACAGATGAGCATGCTGCCGCGGTTGAAGCCGATCACGTATTACGACTTGGTGATCGAAGTGGCGATCGTGCGGCCCGGGCCGATTCAGGGCGGCATGGTGCATCCGTATCTGCGGCGCAAGCAGGGCAAAGAGAAGGTGGACTACCCGCGCGAGGAGATCAAGGCGGCGCTCGAGCGCACGCTGGGTGTGCCGATTTTTCAGGAGCAGGTGATGCAGGTGGCGATGATTGCCGCCGACTTCACGGCGGGCGATGCCGACCAGTTGCGCCGCTCGATGGCGGCGTGGCGGCGCAAGGGTGGGCTCGAGAAATTCCAGACGCGCATTGTCGACGGTATGTTGAAGAACGGCTATCCGCGCGATTTTGCCGAAGCCATTTGCCGACAGATCGAAGGCTTCGGCGAGTACGGATTTCCGGAGAGTCATGCGGCGAGTTTTGCGCTGTTGGCGTACGCGAGTGCGTGGTTGAAATGTCATGCGCCGGAGATGTTTCTGTGTGGTTTGCTCAACAGTTTGCCGATGGGGTTTTATTCGGCGTCGCAACTGGTGCAGGATGCGCGCCGGCACCGGGTCGAGGTGCGTCCGGTCGATGTGTGCGTGAGCGATGTGGACTCGTTGCCCGAGGCGCGCATCGGGCGCTATGGCAATGCGCGGCGTCCGGCGGTGCGGCTGGGGCTGTCGCTGGTCAAGGGGCTGTCTGACGATGGCGCAAAGGCGATTGCGCGGGCGCGCAAGCAGCGGCCATTTACCGATATCGACGACCTGACGGCGAGGGCGGCGTTATCGCGGCACGATCTCGATGCGTTGGCGGCGGCCGATGCGTTATCGGCTTTGCTGGGCGGGCGGCGTCAGGCGCGTTGGGCGGTGGCGGCGTGGCAGCCGCCGACACCGTTGCTGGGCGCGACGACATTGCGCGATGCCGTGCCGGGCAGTGCTGACGAGCGAGTGGTGTTGCCGCCGATGCCGGAGGGGCAGGACATCGTGGCCGACTATGCGAGCACGGGGCTGACGCTGCGTCGGCATCCGTTGCTGTTGTTGCGCGAGAAGTTGGAGAAGATGCGGGTGCGTACGGCGAAGGAGTTGCATGCTGAAGCGGTGCACGGGCGGCGGGTGAGAACGGCGGGCATCGTGACGGGGCGGCAGCGGCCGGGCACGGCCAACGGCACGGTATTCGTGTCGTTGGAAGACGAGACGGGCGTGATCAATGTGATCGTGTGGCCCGATCTGGTCGAGACGCAGCGCAAGGAATTGCTGGCATCGTCGTTGCTGGGCGTGGAAGGGGTATGGCAACGCGAAGAGCGCGTCATGCATCTGGTCGCTCACCGCTTGATCGACCTCTCGCCGATGCTGGGCGAGTTGACCATCTCAAGTCGGAATTTTCATTGAGCGGTTTTCGATAGGATGGAGTCACTACGACTCGCAATAGAAAAGGGGGCACGTATGCCCCCTTGTTCATTGATACGCCAACACCACGCACGTCAATGCGCCGCGTCCGCCTGTCGACCGGCTTCTTGGGCGAGCGCGCTGGCTTCTTCTTCGCTGCGCAGCCCGTTGAAGTGGAAGTTCAGCAGCACGGCACTGATCGACGCCAGCAGAATGCCGCTGTGGAAGAACGGCGCCAGCGCGTGCGGCAGCTTCATGAAGAACTTGTCTGAGGCCACCGGAATCATCCCCACGCCAATGCTGATCGCGATGATGTACAAGTTGTAGCGGTTTTTCGAGAGATCGACCGTCGAGAGAATCTTGATGCCCGTGGCCGTTACCATCCCGAACATCACGATGCCCGCACCGCCCAACACAAACTGCGGCACCGATGCGACCACGTGTGCCACTTTCGGAAACAGCCCGAGCACGATCAGAATCAGCCCGCCCATCGCGCACACCCAGCGGCTCTTCACACCCGTCACGCCAACCAACCCCACGTTCTGCGAGAACGACGTGTACGGAAACGTATTGAAGACGCCGCCGATCAACGTGCCCAGTCCGTCGACGCGCAGACCCCGCACCAACGTCTTTTGATCGACCGGACGCCCGACAATATCGCCAACCGCGAGAAACATCCCGGTCGATTCGATGAACGTCACCAGCATCACCAGCGTCATCGTCGCAATGGCAATCGGATCGAAGCGCGGCACGCCGAAGTGGAACGGCATGACGAAGCCAAACCACGGCGCTTCGCTCACCCCGGCAAACGACACCTTGCCCAGCGCCACCGCCACGATCGTGCCGAACAAAATGCCCAGCAACACGGCAATGTTCGAGAAGAAACCACGCACGTATTTGGTAATGAACAGAATGCAGAGCAACACCGCGAACGACACGCCCAGATACAACGGGTTGCCGTAGTCGGGGTTACCGAAGCCACCTGCCGCCCAGTTGATACCCACCCCCATCAGTGAGATGCCGATCACGGTGATGACCGTGCCGGTCACGACCGGAGGGAAGAGCCTCAGCAACTTCCCGATAAATGGCGCAATGAGAATGCCGATGATCCCCGCCGCAATGGTCGCGCCGTAAATATCGAGCAGCCCCAGATCGGGGTTGGTGCCGATGGCAATCATCGGCGTGACGGCCGTGAACGTCACGCCCATCATGATCGGCAGACGCAGGCCGAAGATCCATAAGCCGAGCGTCTGGATGAGCGTGGCAATTCCGCAGGCGAACAAATCGGCGTTGATCAGAAACGCAATCTGATCGACCGACATCTTGAGCGCACCGCCAATGATGAGCGGCACTGCCACCGCCCCCGCATACATCACCAGCACGTGTTGCAAGCCCAGCGTGAACAGCTTAGGGAGCGGCAGGCGCTCATCGACCGGATGCACCGGTGCGGCTGCGGCAGTTTGCGTCATGTCTTCTCCTGATCCGACGTTTCGGTGGGACATCGTTGTGCTACATGGCGAACCGAGCGTAAATTTTTTATTGAACGGCAGCGAGTGCAGTCAAAAACAAGCCGGTGCGGCAGCGCGCGTCAGGCGCGCCATGCAATGCGTTTTACGATGGAGAAAAACTGCGTATTGGCGACATGGTATGCCGTTGCCGATCACCCCGCCAGATGGCCTGAAAAGCCTTATGGCATATGGGGTTGGCAGGTCAGTCGAACGGCGCGCACGCTCGGCGCACAAGGGCGTGAGGTGCCGGAATCGTCCAGCCATGCAACGCCGACGACACGCCGAAGCCACGCCGTGGCTTCGGAATATATCGAATCCGGAATACTAAAGATTGTGCTGGGCGTATGATTCGGCGCGACGCTAATCAGCGTGCGCCGGTCGTGCCCGTGGGTTTGCGAAGCGAGTCGCTGGCGTTGACCGGTGCAGCGCCGTGTTGCGCCACACTCTCGAGCTTGCTGGAAATCTCTTCACCCATGTGGTGCAGAAACTCCATTTCCTTCGCGCCGATACCGCCTGCACACAGCGCGCCACCCCAATCGCCGTAAAGCAGTGCCACGGTCTGATTGCGCTGGCGCACTGGCAGTAGGAAGAACGACTTCACGTGCGCGAAGTGCTGACGGTGCCAAATCGGAATCCGCGGCACGATGCGTGGCTCGCGGGCATTGTCGATCAGGATGGCTCGGCCGTTGGTGAGCGCCAGATGGAACACGTCCGGCTCGAACGCCTCGGGGAACGTCAGGCCCAACAGCGGCTGCACGTCGCGCCCGATACCGAAGCGCATCTCGAAGACCTTGCTCGTGGGCACGCGCACGAACGCTGCGCAATTGACGAAGCCCAGCGATTGCAGAATCGCTTCAAGCGTCAGGTTGAGCAGGCCGACGGCATCGGTTTCGCCGGTGGCGGCACGCACTTCGGAGAGTCCGTCCGCAAGTCGGCGCGCCGAATCGAGCGGCTTACCTGCCGGTGGCGGATTCTTGTTCGAGGCGCGCGTGCTGATCGCGATGAATTCTTGATGGCTCGTGTCGCGGGCCATTTCTTCGCCCACCGAGACCACTTCGCTGATATCGAGTGCGAGCCGGTCGGCGTAACGTTCGGCCAATTCGGCCAGACGCGCCGGATCGGCCCCGCGCGTGAGCTCCGTCACCATCTCGTTGGACATGTTCGCCACTGCGCACAGCCAGTCGGCATGCGAGAGCGGGGCGTCGCCATCGAGATCGATCGGGCGCATGCTGGTCGCAATCGACTCGGGCAGGCCCCACTTACGCGCGGCCGCTTCGGCCAATTCGGGGAACGTGATGCCGAGCACGCGCTCGCAGGCATCGCTGTCGCTAATGCCTTCTTCAGCAGCGATGCGCTGAATCTCGATCCATTCGTTCGGGAAGCAGTACGTCACGAGCAGGCGCGCGACATGGTGCAGCAGCGTGCAGACGACCGCTTCTTCACCGTCGCGAATGCCGTTCTTGGCCGTGATGTCGCGGGCGAACGCGCCAGCGAGCGTGGCGCGGGCCAGCTCGCGCGCCATGTCGTCACGGCGCGAAGCGACTTCACCGAAGCCTTCGAGCAGCTTCAAGCTCAATGCCAAGTGACCGATCGTATCGACGCCCAGAATCATGATGGCGCGCGAGACGGTCGTCACGTTGCAGCCGAACGGGGCGTACATGGCCGAGTTGGCCAGCCGGATCACTTTCTGCGTGAGGGCGAAGTCCGAGAGCACCGACGACGCGAGGTCGGCAGTGCTGGTGTTTTCGCTTTGCATGGCAGACACAATGCCCGTGACCGAGCGTTGCAGCGACGGGAAGTCGCCGCGCTCAGCCATGCGCTGCCACAGCAATTCGAGCGTTTTTTCTTTCGTCAGGCTCATGTTGGCGGGGTGTCCGGTCAGTGGCCGGCATCCACGTTGAGGCGTCCGCTCGCGAAGGCCGCCTCGAGTTCTCCCGCAGGCAGGGCTTTCGACACCAGCCAGCCCTGGATGGAATGGCAGCCGCGATCGATCAGCATCTGCCGTTGTTCTTCGGTCTCCACCCCTTCCGCAACCGCCGACAGGCCCAACTCGCGCGCCAACCCCAAGACTGCCGTCACAATCGTACGGTCGTTCGGTGACGTGGGCATGTCTTTCACGAAGCTGCGGTCGATCTTGAGCGCCGAGAGCGGGAATCGTTTCAGATAACCCAAGCTCGAATAGCCCGCGCCGAAATCGTCCACCGCGAAGCGCACGCCCAGCGTCTGCAATTCGCGCAAGACGAGGTTCGCTTGTTCGGGGTCGCGCATCAGCACGCTTTCGGTGATTTCGAGCACCAGCCGGTGGCCTTCGACACCCGAATCGGCAATCGCTTGCCAGACCAGGCTCGGGAACGACGGATGGTGGAACTGCTGCGCCGAGACGTTGACCGACATGTACAGCCCGTCGAGCCGGGTGCTGCCCCAGCGGGCCAGTTGCATACAGGCCGCGCGCAGGGCCCAGCCGCCGAGCAAGTTGATCAGACCGTTGGCTTCGGCCAGCGGAATGAACTCGGCGGGCGAGACGGGGCCCAGCGCCGGATGCCAGCGCATGAGCGCTTCCACGCCTTTCACGTTCAGCGTGATCGGGTCGCAGATGGGCTGGTAATGCAAGCTGAATTCGCCGTTGTGAATGGCCTCGAACATGGCCGATTCCAACGAGAACGCTTTGCGGTGCAAGTCGCCGAGATCGTCGGTGTAGACGAACAGGCCATTGCGCCCGCGATCCTTGGCGCAATACATAGCGGCGTCGGCGTGCTTGATGAGCAGGCCGGCCGAGTCGCCATGTTGCGGGAAGAACGAGACGCCGATGCTCGTCGTCAGGTGAAGCAACTGGTCGCCGACCTGGAACGGTTGCTGCACTGCGGACAGCAAACGCTTCATGATGCCGCCGAGCGCTTGTTCGTTATCGCAGCCGGGCAGCACGAGCACGAACTCGTCGCCACCCATGCGCGCCGCCATATCGGTTTCGCGAATCTGTGCGATCAGGCGTTGGCCCGCGTCGCGCAACAACTGGTCGCCCACATCGTGGCCGAGCGAGTCGTTGACCTTCTTGAAGCCATCCAAATCGAGCAGGGCGACGGCAAAGTTCGGGCCGCCTTCACGGGCGTGTTGAATCGCCTCGGTGATGCACTGCTGAATATATTGACGATTGCCTAGCCCCGTCACCGCATCGCGCACCGCCAGATCGGACAGGCGCGCTTCGTTTTCCTTGAACGCGGTGATGTCTTCCCCTTGGATGAGGAAGGTGGCGGGGGCGCCGGCGATACGCGGGGTGTATTGGGCGATGCGAAGCCGCATCCAGATGCGATCGGTCAGACCGCGCAGCAGGCGTACGGTGCACTGCTGGGGACCGAGGGTCTGGGCGGCGGAGAAGGCGTCCTGCAACAACGGCACGTCTTCAATGCCGGTGAGCTCCATCAACGTCGCGTGATCGATGTACTCGCGTGAGTATTCGAGCAGGCGAAGGGAAGCGTCGGCAATGAAAAGGAAGCGGCCGTCGGCCGCGACATGTGCCGAAAGTCCGCCGGTCAGCTCGACCAGCGCCCGGGATAATGCCGGGGCCGGTGCCGGGGCGCTAACCTCGGCGAGTGCCGGTGCCAGGGTCGACGGTTCGACCAAAGGCACACCGGCTGGGAGTCGATCTGAACTCATTGTTGTTGTCTGTGCATGCTTCACGTCGAGCGCGACGCCGCTCATTTGCTTCCCCGTTCAGGCAAACGCGCTCATGGCCGGACCTCGGTCCGGCAGGTGTCCGATGGATTGTGGGCCATTATAGCCAAAGACGCCAGTGATTTTGGTGGCGGCAACCCCCGTTTCATGCCGCTTTCCACAGGTTTTCCCTTGTGGGTTTTTTTCTGACAAGAGGACGGGGTTTTTTTCCTGCACGACACCTGCCGTTTGGCTGATAACTGCCTCGCGAACGGCGTCTTTGTTGGACGCCATGCCCTCTCGGCAGCGTTTATCGTGCGTGCGCCAGTCTACCGAAGCGCGGCACGTTTGCGGGGGTCCGAATGATGGATTTTTGTCATTGCGATGCAACATCGCAATGCGTCATGAGTGCGCGCTGGGTTCGGCTACGTACGAATACGCATAGGCCTACTCACGACATGGGAATGAGGGGCTTCGGCGTGAGAAGACACCGAAGCCATACCGCGCAGATTATTGACGCGCTGGTGCTTGGTCGCGCTCGTGGGCTAACGACCACGCGATGCATGCCCGGGCCAGTGCGGCGGACGCGTCGAGGCCGAAGCGAGCGAGCGGGGTTTCGCACATGGCGAGGGCGACCGGAATTTCGGTGCATCCGAGAATGACGCGTTGCGCGCCCGCGGCCAGCAGCGGTTCCATCGCCATGGCGAGCGCTTCGCCGCCGCGCCGGATTTCGCCCGCTTTGGTCAGGCGGATGCCTTCGTTGACCAGCGCCTGCTGCGCCAACGGCTCGGCTGCCGACACGAAGCGATAGCCCAGCGCTTCGAGGCGCGGGCGGTAGACGTTGGCGTGATGGGTGCCTTCGGTCGCCATCAGGGCGATGGGCGCACCGGGGGCGACACAACGCGACAGTTCACCGGCTACGGCGTCGACGACGTCGAGCACCGGCAGATGGGTTTGGGTGCGCAGCGCTTCGAGCCATGCGTGTGCGGTGTTGCAGGCAATGGCGATGCAGCCGGCGCCCGATTGTTCTAGCGCATGAACGCCGTCGAGCATGCCGTCCAGCGGCGACGCGCCGTCACGCAACAAGGCTTCGGTGCGGTCGGGAATTTGCGGCACCGAGTACAGGATGAACGGGATGTGATCCTGATCCCGGTTCGCCGGATGCTGGTCGACAATTTTGCGGCACAGGTCGATACCTGCGGCAGGCCCCATGCCGCCCAGAATGCCAAGCGTTGCGTGCGTGTTCATGATCGTGGCAATTCGACAGACAACAAATAACTCTCACGGCGGACAAAATGTCTCGCCTTCAACCACCTGGCGCTCCGGAGTGCGCCGATTTCACTCACTCCGGAGCGCCGTTTTACTGCGTGATGATGCGTGATGCCATCAACCGATCAGTCGTAAGCCTTCGTGACCGGGTCCTTGAACATCGCGCGCATTTCCACCGTCATCGGGTAGTTCATGTTTTGGTTCTTCGGTGGCACCGGTTGCGTGAACCACTTGTTGTACAGCTTTTCCATCTCGCCCGACTTCTCCATGTCGGCAATCACCGTGTTCACCACTTGGGTGAATTGCGGATCGTCCTTGCGCAACATACAAGCGTAGTTTTCGAACTGGAGGTTCGGGCCGACAACTTCGTAGCCCTTGGCTTCTTCGGCCGGCAGCGCGGCGCGTTGACCGTACAGCAGCGGCTCGTCCATCACGAACGCCACGGCGCGGCCTTGCTTCACCGTCAGGAAGCCGTCCGAGTGTTCCTTCGTCTGAATCAGGTTGAAGCCGATTTCGCCCTTCTTGCCCGACAGAATGCGGTCGGCCGTCGTGCCTGCCGTCGTCGCGATCGTCTTGCCCTTCAGGCTGTTCAGGTCGGTGATGCCCGAGCCCGACTTCGCAATCATCTTGATCGAGTACAGGAAGATGTTGTGCGAGAAGCCGACTTGCTTGGCGCGCTCGAACGTGTGCGTGGTCGAGCCGCACTCCAGATCGATCGTGCCGTTTTGCATCAGCACGATACGGTTTTGCGAGGTGATCGGCGTTTCGGTGATCTTCAGGTTCGGCGCGTCGATCTTCTTCTTGACCGCGTCGACGATCTTCAGCGCGATTTCTTGCGAATACCCGATGGTCTTGCCCGTGTTGTCCGCGTACGAGAACGGAATCGACGATTCGCGCACCC
This sequence comes from Pandoraea pneumonica, assembly GCF_902459645.1. Classification (GTDB taxonomy): domain Bacteria; phylum Pseudomonadota; class Gammaproteobacteria; order Burkholderiales; family Burkholderiaceae; genus Pandoraea; species Pandoraea pneumonica. The sequence continues at coordinate 396,092 of NZ_CABPSK010000004.1, read as the reverse complement.
CGAGCGCCACCACGCCAGTGTCCTTGATCTTCTTGAGCGTGCCGGTCAGTTCTTCTGCGCTGGCAGTGTGCGCGAACAGGCTAGCGGCGGCGCTGACGAGCAGCAAAGGGGCAAACAGCTTCTTCATGGTCTCAGTCCTATAGGAACAAATGGCACGGTGGTCCGCACCGTTGGAATATCAAAACCAAAAACAGCGATACAACCAAACACGCTTTCCCAACTTCCCCAACGGTCCCCGTGGGAGCGATCTACAGCTTTCAAACCCTGCCTACGGCGGGGTCGCGTGAAGCCAGTGCTTGCACTGGCCGGGCCGGCCCGTCATGTTCGGGCACCGAACCTTACGCGGCCAGCCGGGCAAACCCTGCCAAATCGACGGCAGGCGGCTCGCCGTCGATCGCATTGGCGATGACGCGCGCGGCGCCCATCGACAACGTAAAACCTAATCCGCCGTGGCCCACGTTCAGCCACATATTGCCCAGCCGGCCCGCACGTCCCAGAATCGGTCGCCCGTGCGGCGTGGCGGGACGCATCCCCGTCCACTCCAGCGGCGCATGCGCACCGCGCAGGGCCGGGAACAGGTCGCCCGAGAGCGAGCGCAGCGCATCGATGCGATGCTCGGCAATGCGATAGTCGTAACCGACCAGATCCGCGATGCCCGCAACACGCAGGTGATCGCCGAGGCTTGCATACACCACCTTGTTGTCCGCATCCGTGACCGACACCTGCGGACGAGCGGCTTCCGGTGCATCGCGATACGTCAGGCTGTAACCCTTGAGCGGATACAGCGAAATCGACTCGCCCACTGAGCGCAGTAACGGCATGGCGGCCAGACCGTTGGCGACGACGACGGCGTCGACCTCGATATCACCCGCGCGGGTGCGCACTGCGCGCACTGCGTCGCCGCGCACGTCGAAGCCGGTAACTTCATGATCGAAGCGCAACGTGCCGCGTGCATGCGCACCGATGAGCCGCGTCAATTCCTTGCACAACAACTGACAATCGCCCGTGCCTTCGCCCGGCGTGTGAATTCCGCCCGCCAGATCGCCAGCGATCTTGCCCAGTGCCGGCTCCAGCGCTGCACACGTCGCGGCGTCGACACGGCGCTGTGCGTAACCGAGGCCGTTGGCCAGTTCGAGCGAGCGTTCTGCGGCGGCGAGTTTGGCGGCGTCGCGATACACCACGAGTTTGCCGCTCAGCCGATAGTCGAAGGACACCGACTCTTGCGCGAGAAACTCCAGCATCACTTCGCGGCTATGCAACCCGAGCGAGAGCAGACGCAAGGTCGAGCTGGCATTGGCCTGCGCATTGCAGTGTTTGACGAACTCGATCGACCAGCGCCAGAAATCCGGATCGAACGAAGGTTTGATTCGCAACGGGCCGGTGCGCGAAAACAGCAGCGACGGCAATTGCGACAGTACCCCGGGTGCCGCGAGCGGCGACACGTAGCCGTAACTCAGTTGGCCGCCGTTGGCGAAGCTTGTGCCCAGACCCGGGCCGCGCCCGCTGTCGATGACCGTGACCTCGTGGCCGGCGCGCAGCAACTGATACGCGCTGGCGAGGCCGACGATGCCCGCCCCGATGACTCCAATATGCATGACGATGAATAACAACCAAAAACGCAGGGAATTGCAAGGCGGAAAATATTCGCGGCAGCAGGACGGGGGAGCCGCCGCAGGCGCTTTTTCCTTGGCCTTTGTTACGCAGTGTAGAGCGATAAAAATCGCCAACCTATGCGGTTTTGAGGCAGCATATGTCTTTTAGCTATAGGGTCGGCGCGATGCGCGGCCCACCACCGGAGCGGCAGCAGGCATGAAATTGCGGCATATCGAGACGTTTCGCGCAGTGGTTCTGACAGGCTCGGCGAGCGGCGCGGCACAACTCCTCAACGTCTCGCAACCGGTGGTCTCACGCGTGCTGCAACATGCCGAGCAGCAACTCGGTTTCAAGCTGTTCGATCGCGTGAAGGGGCGCCTCGTGCCCACTGCCGAAGCGCGCCGCCTCTATCCCGACGTAGAACGAATCTTCAGCGACTTGGAGCGTCTTCGCACCACGTCGCGCAATTTGCGTCAGCACGGCGTCGGCCATCTGCGCATTGCCGCCACGCCCAGCCTCGCGCAAAGTCTGTTGCCCGCCGCCATCGAGCGCATGCGGCGCGCCCATCCCGACGTTGTTTTCGAGCTCATCACGCACCACACGACCGAGATGATCACGGCCATTCTCACGTCGTCGGTCGACGTGGGCATCGTGTCGGCACCGCCGATGGCCGCCGGTATCGTGAGCCGCCCGATTGCACAGGGGCACATCGTGCTGGCCGTGCCCGCTGCATGGCCGAAGCTTTCGCGGCGCGGGCAAGCCAGTGCCGAGGCGTTGATCGGGCGCGATCTGATCAAGCTTCACGACGACACACCGCTAGGCGCGCTCATTAACGAGCGGCTGGAGCAAACGGCGCTTTTGCAGGATGCCGAAGTGATGGTGCAGACCTATTCGCTGGCGGCGGCGCTCGTCGAACATGGGCTGGGCTACGCGCTGCTCGATCAATTCACCGCGGCCAGTGCGCACGTGCAGACGCAATGTCTGTACCGGGTGTCGCCTGCGATTGAGTTTCCGGTCGAGATGCTGCGCCCGGCACACGAGCCGGAGTCGGTGCTGGCCGATACGTTGCGCCGTCATCTGGCGGACGTCGCACAGGAGCTCAGTGCGCGCGCAGAGGCGCTATGCGAAGGCCGCGAAATCGTCCTCGCGCCGGGCGAAGAAGCCGACGAAGGCTGAGCAGGCTGGACTGCGCCAGCGGCTTATTGGAGCCACCAGCGACTTAGCGACTTACCGGCAACCCGGTTCGCTTTTGACTTCGAAATAGGTGAAGGGCTGCCCTTGCAGCTTGCTCGCCAGCGACGGATAGTTCGCGGCGACAAATCTGCGCGCTCCGGCCATATCGAAGTCGGTACGCAACCAAATCTTCCCGTCGTGACTGTCGAGCACGAGCGTGCCCGCGTAAATCACATCGCCCCGGCGCACTTGTATGGTCGGCACCTTGCGGCCCTTGCAATAGCGGAAGCGGTAGCTGTTGTCGGCAGGCACAAACTCCATCGGCCCGAAACGCTCGTTGCGCATGGGCGGCGACACGCGCATGGCGACAAAGCCGCGCGTCGGCGGGTTGGTGTTGAGCGTACGCGTGACCTTACCGGCGACGATGCCGTTGACCGTCTGCGAAAAGTCCGAATAGCTCCACGGCCCCCATGTGCTTTGCAAGGGCGTGTCGAGACCGACGATCACGATGGCGTATTCGTCGAGAGTGTCTTCGGTGAGTGGGGGATTGGGCGGTACGCCCTTGGTGCTGCAAGCGGTGAGCAGCGCCGCGAAGGTGAGCGCCGCACACCGCGCAGCGAAGGAGGACAACAGGGGACGTAACGTTTGCGACGACCTCATTGCAGCCTCCTTGCCGCGCGCGGCGTGGGGGTTAGCTTTTGGACACTTCAGTCCTGCTGCATGTACCGCACTTTGACCTTACGGCCCTTAACACGGCCGTCGTTGAGCTTGCGCAGCGCCACGGGGGCGATGTCGCGCTCCACGGCAATATACGTGAAGTTCTCGAGCACGTTGATCTTGCCGATCTGGTTGGCGGCAAAGCCTGCCTCGCCGGTGAGCGCGCCCAGCACGTCACCCGGACGAATCTTGTCTTTCTTGCCGCCGTACATCTGAATCGTCACCATCGGCGGCAGTAAATGGCCGCTGCCCGACGGCGTGAGCTCGTCGAGCTTGTGCCAAGGCACTTCGCCGCCCTGTGCCGCTTCGATGGCGCCCACGCGGCCCATCTCGTTCATGCTCACCAGGCTGAAGGCCCAGCCGTCTTCGTCCGCGCGGCCGGTGCGGCCGACGCGGTGCACATATACCTCGGGGTCGGGCGTCACGTCCACGTTGATCACGGCTTCCAACTGTGCGATGTCGAGCCCGCGCGCGGCCACGTCGGTAGCAACCAGCACCGAGCAGCTACGGTTGGCAAACTGAATCAGCACCTGATCGCGCTCGCGCTGCTCCAGATCACCATGCAGCATCAGCGCGTGGAAGCCTTCTGCCATCAGCACGTCGGTCAAATCGCGGCACTGTGCGCGCGTATTGCAGAACGCAATCGTGCTGACCGGGCGGAAGTGGTCCAGCAACTGACCCACGGCATGCAGCCGTTCTTCTTCGCGCACTTCATAAAAGCGCTGGCGAATCTTGCTGGCGTCGTGCTTTTCTTCCAGGCGAATCTCGCGCGGGTTACGCAGCAGGCGCTGCGCCAGCTTGCCGATGCCTTCCGGGTACGTGGCCGAGAACAGCAGCGTCTGGCGCGAAGCGGGCGTTTGGCGGGCGACGGTGGCGATATCGTCGAAGAAGCCCATATCGAGCATGCGATCGGCTTCGTCGAGCACCAGTGTCTTCACATTGGCGAGCGAGAGCGTGCCGCGCTCGAGGTGATCCATGATGCGGCCCGGCGTGCCGACGACCACGTGCGCGCCGTGGGCGAGGCTTTCGGCCTGCGGGCGCAGCGGTGCGCCGCCACACAGTGTGAGCACCTTGACGTTGTCTTCGGCACGGGCGATACGGCGCACTTCCTGCGCGACTTGCTCGGCGAGCTCGCGGGTGGGGCAAAGCACGGCGGCTTGTACGGCGAAGTCGCGCACGTCGACGCGTTGGAGCAGGCCGAGCGAGAAGGCGGCGGTCTTGCCGCTACCGGTCTTGGCTTGGGCGATGAGATCGTGCCCGGCGAGCATGTCGGGCAGCGATGCGCTCTGGATGGGCGTCATCGCGGCGTAACCGAGCCGTGCGAGGTTCTCCTGCATGGCAGGCGAGAGCGGCAGGCTCGAGAAGGGGGCGCCTTCGGCGCGAGAATCGGGGGCTTTTGAAGTCATGCGCGATTATACCGGCTTATATAGCGGCTCATTTAGCGGCACTATATCTGCCCAGTGCCTGTCCTAGCGGTTGCCCGAAGCACCATTGCCGCCCGGGACCACCCGGCGTAGCATGGCCTTGCCTGTCGATGACTCGTCCCATTCCTGCCGAGGTTTTTCATGCCTGCGCATCCGGAAGAGAAGGTCCGCCAGCACATGGCGGAAGTCGTGACCATGGCGCGCGAGCGCGCGCCCGACGTTGCAGCCCAGTTCGAACCCTTCGTATTGCATTACTACGGTCTGGCCGATGCCGAGGAAGTCGTCTCGCGCAGTGTCGCCGACCTTTATGGCGCGGCGATGGCACATTGGCAGCTCGGCCAAAAGTTCGTGACCGGCCAGCCGCGCATCCGCATCTACAACCCCACGCTCGATCAGCATGGCTGGCATTGTAGTCACACGGTGGTCGAAATCGTCAACGACGACATGCCGTTTCTCGTCGACTCGGTCACGATGGAAATCAACCGGCAGGGGCTAGCGCTCCATTCGGCGTTTCACCCGGTTTATCGCGTCACCCGCGACAACGCGGGCAAGCGCATTGCCGTGGCCCCTGGCGGCGGCATCCGGCGCAACGGCGCCCCCGCCATGGGCGATGGGGCGAGCCCTGCCGCCGATGTCGGGGCGTTGCTCGGCGCGACCGGCGCGGCCAGTGCGGCTGCGCCAGCAGGCGAGGGCGCTGGCGGGAGTGCCGAAGGTGGGCGTTTCGAATCGTATATCCACGTCGAAGTCGACCGGTTCTCCGAACCCGAGCGCATTCAGGCGCTCGCCGACGGGCTGCAACGCGTGCTTGGCGACGTGCGTGCCGCGGTAGAAGACTGGCGCCCGATGCAAGCCGCAGCGCACGCGGCCATTGAAGCCCTGACGGAACGGGCGGCGCAGAAGGGCGTGAGCGAGCAGGAGCGGGCCGAAGTGGACGAGGCGCAGGCGTTCCTCGACTGGATGCTCGCGCGGCACTTCACGTTTCTGGGCTATCGCGATTACGAACTCGTGGAGCGCGACGGCGCGCATTACTTGCAAGGCGTTGCGGGCACCGGTCTGGGCGTGTTGCGCGAAGCGCGCCGCGACGCCGCGTCGCCCGACGTCACCCGCTTGTCGCCCGGCGCCATCGGCATCGTGGAAGCGAGTACCCCGATTTTCCTCACTAAGGCCAACTCACGCGCCACCGTGCACCGGCCGGGTTACCTCGACTACGTGGGCGTGAAGCGCTTCGATGCGCAGGGCCGCGTCTGTGGCGAGCGGCGCTTTCTGGGGCTGTATACGTCGACGGTCTATATGGTGCCGGTCGAAGATATTCCGCTCGTGCGCCGCAAAGTGGCCGACGTGATCGGGCGCACGGGCTTTCTGCCCAACGGCCATTTGGCCAAGACGCTCGTCACCATTCTCGAACAATACCCGCGCGACGAACTCTTCCAGATCGACACCGACGCGCTGGCAGACATCGCGCTCGGCATTTTGCGTTTGCAAGAGCGCCAGCGCACGCGTCTGTTCGTGCGGCGCGACCGCTTCGATCGCTTCGTGTCGTGCATGGTGTTCGTGCCGCGCGAGAAATTCAACACGGACCTTCGCGTGCGCGTGCAGAACCTGCTGCTCGCGGCGTATCACGGCACGGGCGTGGAATTCACGCCGCAGCTCTCCGAATCGATGCTCGCGCGCATTCATATCACCGTGCGCACCGAGCCGGGCCACGTGCCCGATGTCGACGTGAACGAACTCGAAGCGCGCATCGTCGAGACCTCGCGCCGCTGGCAAGACGATCTGTCGGAGGCGCTGCGCGAGCACTTGGGGGAAGAGCGCGGCATGCGTGCGCTGCGCCGTTACGCGCAGGCGTTTCCCGCCGGGTATCGCGAAGACTATGCCGCGCGGGTGGCCGTGCGGGACGTCGAACTGATCGAACCGCTGCTCGGCGCTCGGCCGTCTGAGACTGGCTGCTCACCGTTGTCGATGCAGCTCTATCGTCCGCTCGAAGCCGCACCTGGGGCCTTGCGCTTCAAGATTTATCAGGCGAGCGAGCCGATCGCGCTCTCGCGCAGCTTGCCGATGCTCGAACACTTGGGCGTACGCGTGAACGACGAGCGCCCGTATCGTATTGAGACGGCCGACGCTGGCACGGTCTGGATGCACGATTTCGGCATGACGAGTCTCGACGGCGCCGACGTCGATCTGGAACATGCACGCGCCCGCTTCGAAGACGCGTTCGCGCGTATCTGGGCGGGCGATGTCGAGAACGACGATCTGAACCGCTTGGTACTGCAAGCCGGGCTGACGTGGCGCGAGGTGCGTATCCTGCGCGCATATGCGAAGTACATCCGGCAAGTGGGCTCGACGTTTAGCAATGCCTATATCGAGAATGCACTGACCGGCAACCCCGCGATTGCGGGCATGCTCGTACGGTTGTTCCTCGCGCGTTTCGACCCGGCGCACGCTGCCGAGGCGCGCACCGCCCAATCGGAGCAACTGCGCGCCAAGATTCACGAGGCGCTTGAAGACGTGCCCAATCTCGACGAGGACCGCATTCTGCGGCAGTTCCTCGGCGTGCTGGAAGCCACGTTGCGCACCAACTATTTCCAACGAGGGCGCGACGGCACGGGCCAGAAGCCTTATCTGTCGTTCAAGTTCGATCCGTCGAAGGTGCCCGGCTTGCCCGAGCCGAAGCCGATGTTCGAAATCTGGGTGTATTCGCCGCGTGTCGAGGGCGTGCACTTGCGCGGTGGACGCGTCGCGCGCGGCGGCTTGCGCTGGTCCGACCGGCGCGAGGACTTCCGCACGGAAGTGCTGGGGCTCGTCAAAGCCCAGATGGTGAAGAACACGGTCATCGTGCCGGTCGGCTCCAAGGGCGGGTTTGTCGTCAAGCAACCGCCGTCGCCGGGCGATCGCGACGCGTTTCTGGCCGAAGGCGTGGCGTGCTATCAGACCTTCCTGCGCGGCCTGCTCGATCTGACGGATAACTATGTCGACGGGAATTTAGTCGCACCGCCGGACACCGTGCGATACGACGCCGACGATCCGTATCTCGTGGTGGCCGCCGATAAAGGCACGGCCACCTTCTCCGATTACGCGAACGCCATTTCCGCCGAGTACGGCTTCTGGCTGGGCGATGCGTTTGCATCGGGCGGGTCGGTCGGTTACGACCACAAAAAGATGGCGATCACCGCGCGCGGCGCGTGGGAATCGGTCAAACGGCATTTCAGCGAGATGGGTGTCGACACGCAGTCGCAGGACTTCACGGTGGTCGGCATTGGCGATATGTCGGGCGACGTGTTCGGCAACGGCATGCTCCTCTCGAAGCACATCAATCTCGTGGCGGCGTTCGATCATCGCCATATCTTTCTCGACCCGTCGCCAGATGCGGCGACGTCATTCGCCGAGCGTGAGCGGCTGTTCCAGTTGCCGCGCTCCAGTTGGGCGGACTACAACACTGGGTTGATTTCTGCGGGCGGTGGGATCTTCCCCCGCAGCGCCAAGGCGATTCCGCTGTCGCCGGAGGTGCGCGCGCTGATCGAGACAGAGGCGACCGAAATGGCGCCGACCGATCTGTTGCGCGCGCTGCTCAAGGCACCGGTGGATCTGCTTTACAACGGCGGTATCGGCACCTACGTGAAGGCCAGCACCGAGACGCATGCGCAAGTTGGCGACCGGGCCAACGATGGCCTGCGCGTCAATGGTCTCGATCTGCGGTGCAAGGTCGTGGCCGAAGGCGGGAATCTCGGCCTGACGCAGTTGGGGCGCATCGAATACGCGCAGCACGGCGGCCGGATCAACACCGATGCCATCGACAACTCGGCAGGCGTCGATTGTTCCGATCACGAGGTGAACATCAAGATCTTGCTGGGGATCGTGGTCACCGATGGCGAGATGACGCTCAAGCAACGCAATACGTTGCTCGCGGAGATGACCGAGGAAGTCGGCACGCTGGTCCTGCGCGACAACTATTTCCAGACGCAGGCGTTGTCGCTCGGGCGTTTGCGCGCAGCGGCGGCGCTCGATGGCGATGCACGCTTCATGCGGTATCTCGAACGCGGGCAGCGGCTGGCCCGCGCGATCGAGTTTCTGCCTGACGACGAGGCGCTCGATGCGCGCCGGACTGCGGGTACGGGCCTCACGTCGCCTGAGCGTGCCGTGCTGATGGCCTATAGCAAGATGTGGCTCTACGACATGCTGCTCGCCAGCACGTTGCCTGATGCCGAGTTCGTGTCGGAAGACCTGCCGACGTATTTCCCCTCGCCGCTGGCCAGCCGGTGCGGTGCGGCGATGACGCGGCATCCGCTCAAGCGGGAGATTCTGGCGACGATGCATGCCAATGCGCTCGTCAACCGGGCGGGCGTGACGTTCGTGCATCACCTGAGCGAAGAGACGGGCGCCGACCCGGTGGATGTGGTGCGGGCGAGTTTGGCCGCACGCGGCGTCTACGGGCTGGATGCGTTGTGGGCGGAAATCGACGCTCTCGACGCGCGCGTGTCTCACGAAACACAGGCGGCGCTGTTCACGGCACTGGCGCAGTGGCACGAGCAGGCGACGCTGTGGTTCTTGCGCCGCCGGTTGACCGACGTGCCGCAGACCGTGGAGCGTTTGCGCGGGGTGCTCGATCCGCTGCTGCCGGTGCTTGATTCGCTGGTGAGCGGCGAGGCGGCCGATGAGGCCCGCGCTAAGCGTCAGGCATTCATCGATGCAGGCGTGCCGCCCGCGCTTGCGCAGACTGCGGCAGGCATCGGTGCACGCGTGGCGCTGCTCGATATTGCGGAAGTGGCCAGTACAAGTCAGTGCGAGCCGGAATTGGCGGCGCAAGTGTATTTCGCGCTCGATCAACCGCTGGGGTATGGCTGGCTGCATGCTGGCGTGCTTGGGTTGCCGGTGCAGTCGCACTGGCAGCGTTTGGCGCGGGCGACGTTGCTCGAAGAGTTGTCGACACTGCGCCGCCGGTTGACGGCGAGCGTGCTCGAAGGGAAGTCGTCGGCGGGGCAGGCGGATAGCCGCGTCGCCGAATGGCAGCAGGCCCACGCCGATTCACTCGCTCGCTACCACCGTGTGCTCGCGGATCAAGTGGCATCGGGAAATGCCGATTTGGCCATGCTCTCGGTCAGTCTCAAATCTTTAGCCGAAGTCGGGCGATAAGGTTGTCATATCACTTGTCTATTGCCGACGCCGTGCCCGATCTGCCGGGCACGGTAGGCAAAATAGAGACATCACATCTCGTCACCTTTTAAGCGTTTACACAAAAGACGCAAAACAGCGTATCATCCGGGAAAACCCTAGGATTGAACTCAGCCGCGCGAATGCTTGCCCATCGCGCGGCTGGCTTCGTTCTGGGGTTTCGTCGATTCCTCTTTCCCTACGCAATGTCAAACGACGCCCGCACCCCTACGCAGTTTGCGACGACGCTGCAAATCGTCTCGACCGTGTTCTTCACGTTCCTCTGCTATCTGACCATTGGCCTGCCGCTCGCGGTGCTGCCGTCGTTCGTGCATGTGGATTTGGCTTACAGCTCGGTCATCGCCGGGTTGGCGATCAGCGTGCAGTATCTGGCGACGCTGCTTTCGCGCCCGTACGCGGGGCGTACCGCAGACGCATGGGGGCCGAAGCGCACCGTGTTGTGCGGCTTGGTGGCCTGCGGTGCATCGGGGTTGCTCGTGGCGCTTGGCGGCGTGTTCTCCGGGCTGCCGTGGTTGTCGCTCGTCGCGCTGATTCTTGGGCGGCTGGTGCTCGGCTTCGGTGAAAGCTGGGTGTCGACCGGCGCGATCATGTGGGGCATCGGGCAAGTGGGCCCGTCGAACACCGCGCGGGTGATCTCTTGGAACGGTGTGGCGACGTATGGTGCGCTGGCATTGGGTGCGCCGCTGGGCGTTGCACTCGATAACGCTTACGGTATTGAAGCCTTGGGTGGCGCGATTGCGTTGGCCGGTGTCATCGGGTTGCTGTTGGCTCGCATCAAGCGCGCTACGCCGGTGATTCATGGCGAACGTCTGGCCTTCCGTGCAGTGCTGGGCCGCGTGATGCCGTTCGGCTTGGGGCTGGCGCTCGGCTCCATCGGGTTCGGTGCAATTTCCACGTTCATCACGCTGTACTACGCAAGCCATCACTGGGACAACGCAGCGCTTGCCCTCACAGCGTTCGGCGTGTGCTTCATGGGTGTTCGTCTGATGTTGGGCAGCAGCATCGGGCGCTTCGGCGGGTATCGCGTGGCGATGGCGTCGTTCGCGCTGGAAGCCTTCGGCCTGATCGTGCTCGGCGTGGCACCGACCGGTTTCACGGCGTTGCTGGGTGCTGCGCTCTCGGGGGCTGGCTTTTCGCTGGTGTTCCCGTCGTTGGGCGTGGCGGCGGTCAACTTGGTGCCCGCACAAAATCGCGGCGCGGCGCTTGGTGCCTACTCGGTGTTTCTGGACGTGGCGCTTGGCGTGACGGGGCCGGTGGCGGGGCTGATCGTCGGGGCTTACGGCTATGCCGAAGTCTATCTGTGCGCTGCTATTGCCGCCGTTGCGGCTGTGCTGCTCACCGTTTGGATGTCGCGTGCCGCCCGGGTTCGTGAGGCCAGCGAGGCTGCCGACACCACCAAGAAAACACCGCAGACCGCCTAGTTTTTTCGCACAGCGGCGCATTGCCGCTGTCGCCTCACCGCCCCACTTTCCCTTGTGCCGCCACAATGGCCGCCAGCCGCTTGATAAGCGACGGAATGCGCGCCGCATCCGTATCGCCGTAGCCGATGACGAGGCCGTTGTCGGCGGGCAGCGGGTCGAGGGCAAAGCTTGAAAGCGCGCGCGGTCCGATACCTTCACGCAAAGCGGTTGCGACGATCGTCTTATCGTGAAAGGCGGGGTCCAGCCGTACCGTGAGATGCAGCCCGCAGCGCTCGCCGATGACGGCATAGGCCGGATCGAAATGTTCGGCGAGGGCTTCGCGCAGCGCGGTTTGCCGCTCGCGATACAGGCGTCGCATGCGACCGAGGTGTCGCGCGAACTGCCCGCTGCGAATGAAATCGGCCAGCGCCAGTTGTTCGAATCGATGGCCGCCGCGAAGCAGTTCGTCGAGCGCGTCGCGCGTTTGCGCGGCGAGTTGTGTCGGCAGAATCAAAAAGCCAAGCCGCAGCGCCGGAAACATCGTCTTGCTGAACGTCCCCACGTAGACCACCGGGGCGTCGGGCACCATCCCTTGCATTGCCGCAATGGGCTCTCCTTGATGGCGAAATTCGCTGTCGTAATCGTCTTCCAGAATCCACGTGCCGTATTGGCGGGCCTGCGCAATGAGGTCGAGCCGACGCGAGGCCGAGAGCACGCTGCCGAGGGGATATTGATGCGACGGCGTGACGTAGACCAGACGCGGTGTCGCATGCGCCCACATCTCCGGCGGAATCACGATCCCTTCATCGTCCACGCGCATGGCTTGTACGCGCACGTCGCTCGCGTGAAAGGCGGCTTTCGCACCGCGATAGCCAGGGTCTTCCATCCACACCGTGTCGCCCGGATCGGTGAGCAAGCGAACGCACAAGATCAACGCCTCATGCGCGCCTTCGGTGATGACCACTTGCGACGCGTCGCAGCGCACACCACGCGAGATGCGTAAGTGTTCCGCGATGGCTTCGCGCAGTGCAGGTTCGCCGAGCGGATCGCCATAGTGATAGTGGCGGGGCTGGGCTTCGCGCATCACGCGCTCGAGCGTGCGTCGCCATGTGCTCGCTGGAAATCGGGTGAGGGCGGGCACGCCGGGCACGAAGGGCAGGGGCGATTCGTTCGCGCGCGCGGCATGGCTGGTCGAAGGCAACCGTTGCACGCGCCGCGAGGCGGCAGGCGAGGGGCCTGCGACGCCATCGCTGACGGTGTCTGCTTGCGTCGGAATCGCAATGGATGGGGCCGCGCCGGGAGCCTGCGCGCTGGCAGTCTGCGCCGCAGCGTGACGCATCGGAGCGCGTTTGGCCGCTTCTTCGGCAACGCGCGGGTCGAGCGAGAGTTGGGCGACGCGTGTGCCGAGCCGGTGCGGCACGATAAAGCCTTCGGCGGCCAATTGGTCGTAGACGATCGACACCGTATTGCGCGACACGGCGAGATCTTCGGCGAGCGTGCGCGAAGCGGGCAGGCGCGCCCCCGCAGGCAAGCGTCCTTCGAGAATGGCGTGTTTGAGCCGGGCGAGCAGTTGCTTTTGAAGCGAGAGGCCGCGTCCCGAGCCGGTGTTCAGTGGGCTGTCGAACAGCGCGGCGACGTTCTCGGGGCGGGTGTCGTGGCGAGCATCACCCGTGAGAGGGGCGGACTCGCTGGCGTGCTTGGCGGATGCGGACATGGCGTGCGGGGCAGTAGCGTCGAATGTGCGTGGCCAGAATTCGCCACAAAGAAGTGCCACGAAAAAGTGCCACGGTTCCGAGGGGAATGATCGTGGCACCATTAGATTGCCGTTGATTGGTGCTTTTTATCGTACCACCGATGCGTTACTTTGGTGTCATGGCCGTTGCGTCCACGGCACTCATTACGTTTTTCGGAGAGGACTTTCATGACTGAAGCACCGCTGTTCAACGAATACGATCAACCCATCGGGCCGCAGGTGCCGGACTGGACGCCGCGCGCACAGCCGCCCCGCACGGCGATCACTGGCCGTTACTGCCGCGTCGAGCCCATCGATGTGGAGCGCCATGCCAAGGATCTGTACGACGCCTATGCGAGCGCGGTCGACGGGCGCGACTGGACTTACATGTCGGCGGGGCCGTTTCCGGATTTCGACACCTACTACGCGTATGCGACCAAGCAGGCATCGTCCACCGACCCGTTGCATCACGCGGTGATCGATTTGGAGACGGGCAAGGCGGTGGGCACGCTCGCGCTCATGCGTATCGACACGGCCAACGGCGTGATCGAAGTGGGCCACGTGGCCTATTCGCCGCTGCTCAAGCGCACGCGGGCGGGCACAGAGGCGCAGTACTTGTTGCTCAAGCGTGCGTTCGACGAGCTGGGGTATCGCCGCTACGAGTGGAAGTGCGACGCGTTGAATGCGCCTTCGCGCCGGGCGGCCACGCGATACGGTTTCACGTTCGAGGGCATTTTCCGTCAGGCGATCGTCTATCGTGGCCGCAGCCGTGACACGGCGTGGTTTTCGATCACGGATGCCGAGTGGCCTGCGATCAGCCGCGGTTTTGCGCACTGGTTGTCGCCGGAGAACTTCGATGCCGAAGGCGAGCACCGGGCGAGTTTGGCCGAATTGATTTCGGCGGCGAAGGGCTGATCGACGGTCGATCGTCCGTGCCTGCGCAGATAAAAAACGCCCCGCCGGATGCGATCCCGGCGGGGCGTTTTGTTGTTCCGAGGCGGGCGTTGCAGCGATGCCTGCCCGTCTCGCCGGTTGTTATCCCGGGAAGAACGCGTACTTCAGCACGAACAGCACGGCGATGACCCATGCGGCCGGGTGCACTTCCTTGGCGCGGCCCGTGAACAGCTTGAGCACGGCGTAGGAGATGAAGCCGAAGGCCAGACCCGTGGCGATCGAGTACGTGAACGGCATGGCGAGGGCGGTCAGGGCAGCCGGGGTGGCTTCCGTGATGTCGTCCCATTCCACGTCGAGCAGTTCGCGCAGCATCAGACCGGCGACGTAGAGCAGGGCCGGAGCCGCTGCATATGCCGGGACCGAGCCGGCCAGCGGGGCGATGAACAGCGCCAGAATGAACAGCCCGGCGATGGTCAGTGCCGTCAGACCCGTACGGCCACCGGCTTGCACGCCCGAGGCGCTTTCCACGTAAGCCGTGGTGCTGCTCGTGCCCAGCAGCGAGCCGAAGAAGATGGCGATCGAATCGGCGAACAGCGCGCGGCCCAGGCCTTTGTAATGCGTGCCTTCGAGCAGACCGGCGCGCTTGGCCACGCCCATCAGCGTGCCGGTGGCGTCGAACACTTCAACCAGCACGAAGGCCAGAATCACGTGTACGAAACCAGCGTGCAGGGCACCCGGAATGTCGAGTTGGAGGAACGTCGGCGCCAGGCTCGGCGGCATGGCGAACACGCCCTGAAACTGGTTCAGGCCGAGCACCATCGAGAGTACCGTCACCACGAGAATGCCGATGAGGATGGCACCGCGCACGCGCAGCGCATCGAGAACAGCAATCAGGAAGAAGCCGAAGATGGCGAGCAGGGCTTGCGGCGAGTGCAGGTCGCCCAGACCGATCTTGGTGGCCGGGTTGGCCACGACGACGCCAGCGTTACCGAGCGCGATGATCGCGAGAAACAGGCCGATACCAGCGGCAATTGCACAGCGTAGCGATTTGGGTACCCCGGCAATGAGCCAGGATCGAACGCCGGTGACGGTCAGGATAATGAACAGACACCCTGAGATGAAGACTGCGCCTAGCGCTTGCTGCCAGGTGTAGCCCATTGCCCCCACGACGGTAAACGCGAAGAACGCGTTCAGGCCCATCCCCGGGGCCATACCGATCGGGTAGTTAGCCACGAAGGCCATGATCACCGAGCCAATCGCCGCCGCCAGACACGTCGCCACGAACACGGCGCTTTTGTCCATGCCGGTGGTGCCGAGAATGTTCGGGTTGACGAAGATGATGTAGGACATGGTGAGGAAGGTCGTGAGACCTGCCACCATTTCTGTCCTGACATTGGAGCCATGCTCCTCGAGTTTGAAGAATTTGGTCAGCAACGTGCGCTCCTTTTCACTTTGTTATGCCGTCGTCCGTGTGCAGCGGGGGCGCGCGCATTGTACTGCGCGCGCGCCGTGCTGCCGAGTTTGTCAGAACTTGGTACGCATGCCCACCCCGAAAGTATTGCCGACTTCGAGGCCGGAAACCTTGTCGTTGAGGTAAGCGGCATACAAATCGGTGCGCTTGGAGAGGTTGTAGTCGTAGCCGATGGCCCAGGTGTTGCGGCTCACGTTGTTGGCGCCTGAATTCTTGGTGTAAGCCCACGACGCCATGATGTTGCCACCGCCCAGCGGCACGGACACGCCGAGCTGGCCGCCGTTGGAGGTCAGGTTGCCGCCGGTGATGTTGTTCTTGATGTACTGATACTGACCGTAGAGTTTGACGATCTGGAAGTCGTACGTAAGACCGGCTTGCACGGCTTGTTGATTACGGAAGCCGGTGATGCCAGCCTGATCGTCGGGCACCGCGTCGAATTTCACTTGTTGGAACGCGACGGTGGCAGCGAGCGGGCCATTGAAGTACATGGCGGCGGCGCTCCACTTGTTCTGGCCGGATTCGCCTGCTTTGTTGCCGAAGGCGTACGAGAAGCTGGCGCCCAGGCCCTTATAGTCAGGCGTGGCGTACATCACGCCGTTGCTCCACCCGGAATCGCCCACGATGCCTTGACCGGCTTGGCCGAGGAACGTGTGATACACCATCGGGCTGAAGGTATAGGAGTCGATAAACGGGTTGAACAGAATCGTCGACACGAAGTACGACGTGGTCAACCGGCCCATCGTGACGGTGCCGAGCGTGTTTGACTGAAGGCCGACGTAGGCGTTGCGCGAGAAGAAGCTGTCGCCGGTGAAGCGGCCGTAGTTACCGCTTTGCGGGAGGAAGAAGTCTTCCAGGACGAAGATGGCCTTGAGGCCGTTGCCCAGGTCTTCGTTACCCTTCATGCCCCAGTACGACGTGGACATACCGCCGCCGCCTTGCGTCCATGCCCGTTCGCCGCCGGGTGTTTTCACTGCGCCGACCCAGGCGTCGACCTGACCGTAAAGCGATACGTTGGATTGTGCTTGTGCCGCCCCTGCCGCTGCACCACAAACCGCGAGGGCGAACGCGCCCCGCAGCCATCCCGCTGCCTTGCTCATGAATGTGTCTCCATCTCGTTTTGATTTGTGCGTGTACCTTAGGCAGCTTGGTCACCGATGTTTTTCAGGGGCACGCCCGAGTCAATTCTTTTTGACTTCACTTCGCGCGGTATCGGTACTGCTTTAAGGCGTGATCATTATTATCAAGACGGTAATGGCGAAATATCATCCGGCTTTGATACTCGGTATTACGTTGTGAACGGCATACGTCGCGGGTTAACACCGAAGTTTTCTGAAAAAACTTTCCTAAAAAAATGGCCGTCACGGTGGACGGCCTTAAGTCTCTTGAATCGCAGTGTTGATTCTTGAGACAGCAGGAAACGGGTATTGCGTCGTAGTTTTAGCGCAACGTTGGGGCAAACGCTTTATCGCGGCGTCGCCAGTGAGTACGCTGTGGCTTGCGTCGGGTGAGCGTGCATTGCCGTCGAAATTGAACCAGTTTGGCTTGGGGCGAACGCGTTCATCGACTCAACGAATTGTTGCGCTCTATCGTCAAAGGGCATTGGCTCCTCGCCAAGGTCCAACGGCAACTCGCTAACTTGCTCCGAGGGGAACACGCCGACTTGCTCCGGCGGGGCCACGTCAACTTGCTCCGATGGGAACACACCGACTGGCTCCGACGGGGCCACGTCAACTTGTTCCGAGGGGGACACGTCAACTTGCTCCGGCGGCAGCTCGGCAACTGGCTCCGGCGGGAACACACCGGCTGGCTCCAGCGGCAACACACCGGTCGGTTCGTGCGGCAACACGCCGACTGGCTCGGCCGTATTCTCGGGGAATGTGCCGACATCACCGCCATGTCCGAATACAGTTTGCTGAACCGCTTGGGCAACGCTATCTCGGATTTTGGCCAGCGGCCCCGAGTCTGAAGCGAGACTCATGAGACTGCGCGCAGCGTTGATAAATACCCGATCAAGGTTCAGGCTAATTTGCTGGCAAAACGCCGCGACGATTTCACGGTTGGCCTCGGAGTCGTACGATTCCCCGCCTTGGCTGTAATAGCCGCCGGGCGCTACGGGAGCATACGCCGCAGGGGGTGACATCGCTGGCCGCGTGACAACAGTGTGGTGCGGTCTGCCCCACGACGGCCTTCCGATCGACGGCCGAATTACGATCGGCGGCCGAATTACGATCGACGGTCGCATTCCGATAAACGGCCGCGCTCTATAACTTGGGTACTCCGGCGCGTTGCTCTTCAATCCGCTGTAGAAACTCTGGGTGCGGGGCTCAAAAGCGCCATTGACTTCACTCATCGCTTATCTCCAAGTGATTTCCAGAGAGCCCGAAAGACGGAATTGTCTTTACGGCTCGCGTTCAATTTGTCACGCAAATCGAACGCAACGATCAAAGTCACCTGAACTTGGGATTTGCCATTGCAGTCATGTGAAAAACCTTTGGCGGCGTATTAGGAAATTGGCGTTTCATGCCGTTGCGGTGCGTTGGCGTTGCATCTGCCAACGTCTGCGGTCGGCCGCCGGCCCGGCCCCCGTTTTCGTCGCTCCCCGTTAATCGCTTTGGAAAACGGGGGCCGGGCCGACGGCTCGTCACACGCCTCCACATCGTCGCACCCTCCCACACTCCACTCGTCGCCACGCTCACCCACTCCCCCATACCGATAACACCGCCTCTTCCAACGCCAAGGCTCTCGCCAGTCGTCCCCACGTGCTTCGCATCTGCTGGTGACGACCGTCGAGAGCCTCGACACTTCCGATGACGCTTCTCTACGCCCGGTTCACCAAGGCCGTCATAGTAAAAACCGACGGGAATCAACGCGATCCGGCCTCTCGAAGCGCTTACCTGACCCGACCCCGGGAGCAAAGAAGTTCCACGGGCATATCGAGGGTCTCGGCGGCCATCCCCAGCAGATGCAAAGCACGTGGGGATGGTCGCCGAGACCCTCTGCGTTAGACGAGGCGGTGTTATCGGGATGGGGGAGTGGGTGAGCATTGCGAGGCGGGTAGGGCGATCGGGTGCGACGATGCGCTGGCGTGTGACGAGCTGTCGGGTCGCCCCCCGTTTTCCAAAGCGATTAACGGGGAGCGACGAAAACGGGGGGCGGCCCGGCGGCCGACCACTAACGTGCGCGTCACCACACCCTTGGCGCACCAAAAAGATCACCGCAAGCCACTAGCGCAATGACGCGTCAATCACCGCACCGCCCGCCATTCAGCGTTATGCGCAGCCAACCAGTCCTCAGCCAGTGCCGGATCACCGTGATTATTCGGATGAAACCCCGTCGACATGTACTTCAGCATCGGCCCGGTACAGCGCCAAACCACTCCATCGCGCCCGAAGAACATCGTCGTGAAACCCCACCACGTACTCGGCTTGAACAACGAGCCGTCACGCCACAAATTGCTGATCGTCTGCGCATGACTCTCCAGCGCGAACATGATCAACACATACACATACGTGAGAATGCGCATACGCTCGCTGCCACCCAAGGCGCGATACAGATCGAATGCCACCGCCTTGTGCTCGGTCTCTTCCGCCGCGTGCCAACGCCACATCAGGCGCATCTTCGGCTCGGCCTTCGCCAGCCAACGGTCATAACGCAACGCGCCATCGCCAAACACCGCCGTGCAATGCTCATACGCCGCCGTCACCGCCAACATGTACATCGGCGAAAGCTTGCGACGTCGCGCAAATTGAATCCGGCGCGTTGCCCAGTTCTCCCAATGATTCACCAATCCCTGCTTGGTCAACTGCGCGTTGTACTGCCCATGCAAATGACGATGCGTTGCCTCCTGCCCAATGAACTGCGCAATGTCAGCGCGCAACTTGTCGTAGCGCGCATCCTCGGGCAGACGATCCATCGTGTCGCGAACCGAGTCGATAAACGATTGCTCGCCGACAGGGAAACTCATCGACAGCGCGTTGTAATACATCGTCCGGTAGGCGTCGCCGCTGTGCCAGTAGCGGTCGAAGCCGCTCGCCAGATCAACCGTCAGCTTGCGAACGGTAAGGGCGGAAGTGTCGGTAGTCATGGCGTTGGCCTCTCGAATGGGGTTGCCGGAATCGCTGCCGCCGGTTTCTTGTGACACCAGCGAGTCGTTACTTGAATTCCGTAGCGAATGTGAGCATTATTCATTTCTCGCGTGCTTTGCCGCAACTCGCTTCCCGCTCAGGTTTTTCGACATGTCCACACCCAAATCGCCCGCACCGCTGGGTGCCCCGTCCACTATGCGAAAGCGGCCGATGCAGGCCCGCGCGCAACACACGGTGGAGACCATTTTCGAGGCGACTGCTCAGGTTCTCGATGAGGAAGGCGAGGGCGCGCTGACCACCAATCGCATCGCCAAAAAGGCCGGATTCTCGATCGGCACCCTCTATCAGTACTTCCCGACAAAGGAAGCCATCCTGCTCGCGATGATTGCCCGCGAGCGCCGTCGCGTGATGGATGAGCTCAACGAACGGCTCGCGCGCGCGGCAGAGGAAGGGGCCGACCCCGAGCGTGTGATTCGCGAACGGCTGCGTGTGCTGATCGAAGCCTTCGGCTCAGGCGGACGCGTGAAACGCTCGCTCATCAAGATGGCATGGCAACTCGATCATCACGAAAACATCATGCAAGCCCTGCGCGAAGCGTCGGAGCACATCGCCATTGCCATGGCGCGGCGCGATGCACCCGGCATGCGCCCGCCCACGGCCGCGACGGTGTTTGTGCTCACCCGCGCCGTCATGGGAACGCTGCGCTCGGCAGCGCTCGAAGACTCGCCGTTGCTTGGCACTCCGGAATTCGAAGACGAGCTTTACCGGTTATGCTGGGGCGTTTTGCGCGCAGACGTATGAGTTTGGTTTGACGGTTGTTCGAGCATCGCTTAGCTGTCTTCCCCCCGTCGCACAAAGGAAACGCGTTCCATGGGCGAAATCGTCAAGGCGGTAAGCATTCTGGCCGGCGGCGTCGGCATCTTTCTGATTGGCATGTCGATGATGTCCGACGGGCTGAAACTTGCCGCCGGACCCGCCCTCGAACGCATCCTCGCCGGTGCCACACGCACGCGCTGGCAAGCGTTTGCCTCAGGCGTGCTGGTCACCGCCATCACGCAGTCGTCGTCGGTGGTGACCATCGCCACCATCGGCTTCGTCAACGCCGGTCTGCTCAAGCTCGGCGGCGCGCTCTGGCTGATGTTCGGCTCGAACCTCGGCTCGACGATGATGGGCTGGATCGTCGCCGTCATCGGGCTGAAGTTCAATATCGACGCCTTTGCCTTGCCCATGATTGCCGTCGGCGTCGCGTTACGCCTCACGGGCTCCGGTTCGCGGCGGGGTGCGATCGGCGGGGCGCTCGCGGGTTTCGGCTTACTCTTCTTCGGTATCTCGCTGCTGCAATCGGCCTTCATCGATATGGCCGGCGCGATTCGCATGCCGGACGGCGAAGGGCCGCTCGACGTATTGCTGCAAGTGGGCGTCGGCTTCGTGCTGACGTGCATCGTTCAATCGTCTGCCGCGGCCATGGCGATCACACTGACCGCCGCGCAGAACGGCATGTTGAGCGCGCAGGGGGCGGCTGCCGTCGTGATCGGTGCGAATGTCGGCACGACGGTCACCGCCGTCATCGCGGGCATTGGCGCGACGCCCAACGCACGGCGGGCCGCTATGGCGCACGTGGCGTTCAACGTCGTCGCGGCATTGGTGGCATTGCTGCTGCTTCCATGGATGATCGGCGCGATTACCGCCGCGATGCGATGGCTCGGTTACGCCGATGACCCCGCGATCAAACTCGCCATCTTCCACACCACTTTCAATGTGCTCGGCGTGCTGCTGATGATTCCGCTCGCTACGCCGTTGTTGCACTGGCTTGAGCGGCGCTTTCGTACCCGCGAAGAAGACGAGGGCGCGCCCCAGTTTCTCGACGATAACGTGCTGCAAGTGCCGCAACTGGCGGTAGAAGCCCTGAAACACGAAGTGGATCGACTCGGCGATATGTGTCGCCACATGGTGCGCGGCGCACTGCTTGGCACGAGTGCGGGCGCACTCTCGCAAGAGCACGCCTCGGTGACACGGCTGGGCGGCGCTTGTCAGACGTTCGCGGAACGCATGAGCCGCGTGGCGATGGAGGCAGGGGCGGCGCAGGCACTGGCCGATACGTTGCGCACATTGCGCTATTACGAAAGTGCCGCCGAGCAAGCCGTGGCTGCCGCCGCGTTGCGCGATCAAACGAACACAGCCACCGGACTGACCGATGTCTACAACGCGTTCGTGCGCGAAGCGACGGCGTTGCTCGATCACGTGGAAGGCGACGCGTTGCCAGCCGATGGCGGCCAGTCGCTCACGACGCATGCGTCGGCGATGGAAGCGTCTTATGGCGGGCTCAAAGCGAAGCTGCTCGCCGACGGAGCAGCAGGCACGGTACGCATTGCCGTGATGGAAGAAGCGCTGCGCCGCTACAGCGCCTTGCGCCGCGCGCTGCAACAAACGGTGAAGGCCAGCACGCGGCTGGCGCGAGGCACCGATCCGATCGATTGATCGCCATGCGACCACGGTGAGACAGCGGTAAGACAGCGGCAAGACAGCGGCAAGACAGCGGCAAGACAGCGGCAAGACAGCGGCGCGCGCTGTTGTGACCATGCGTCACCTCACCTTGCGTTACGGGAAACGTCCCGCTAGAATCCGCAATTGATTGATGGCAGACGGTGTCGATTCATGTGACTCACATGATGATGTGCCGGTGCCACGTAAGCGTTCACGTCAACCAACGCATTCTCCGCGACAGCGGTCGGTCAGTCCGGCTTATCAAGCGAGGGATGTGCGTTCGTATGGCGATCGCCGGACAGTGTTTTCCATTGCACCGGCTCTCTTCCGCGCTGCGTATCTCCTTCTCCTGATTCCCCCGGTGACTCTCTGTGTCGCGGTCGTTCGACCGCCGGCTAGCGTTTGATTTGTCATGCGCGCCGGTCTTACGTGGAGTCTTTTCGTATGTCGTCTTCTGCCGCATCGCCCGCTCAGGCGGCGCTCGCACCCGCTAACGCCACGGCGTTGCTCGTGCGCTTCTCGCTCAATGTGTTTCTCGCATGCCTGACCATCGGCATGTCGCTCTCGGTCGTGCCGCTATTCGTGCACGACACGCTCGGATATCACAACGTCGTCGTCGGCTTCGCCGTCGGCATTCAATCGCTCGCGACGGTGCTCACGCGTAAGTTCGCGGGACGTACCGCCGATCAGCGCGGCGCACGGGTCGCGCTTCAGCGAGGGCTGTGCTTTGTCGCGCTCTCGGGCGTCGCGCTGCTCGCCACCGGGTTGCTGGCGCTGCCCGCTGCGCCGCGTCTCGGTGTACTCACCGTCGCGCGCCTGTTGCTTGGCGTTGGCGAAAGCCTTGTTATCACCGGCACGCTTACCTACGCCATCGGTAGTCTCGGTGCGCCGCAGTCGGGGCGCGTGATGTCATGGACGGGGGCCGCCATTTTCGGCGCGCTCGCCGTGGGCGCGCCGCTGGGGCTGACGCTTTACAACGTCACGTCACTCGCCGCTGTCGCCGTTGCTATCTGCTTGTTGCCGCTCGTCGGATGGTGCGTCATCGCGCGCATTCCGGCAGTCGCGCCTGCGCACCACGAAGGCGGCGCATTGCCGTATTCACAAGTGCTGCGCATCGTCTTTCTGCCCGGTCTCGCCCTCGCTTTGCAAGGCGTCGGCTTCGCCGTGGTCGGCGCATTTGTGGTGCTGTTCTTCGATTCGGCACGCTGGTCGGGGGCAGCACTGGCGTTGTCGGCGTTTGGGGCGGCGTTCGTGTTGATGCGCCTCATCGGCGGGCGCTGGCCGGAGCGGTTCGGCAATCTGCGTGTCGCGCAGATTTCGATGTTCGTGGAAGCGCTGGGACTGTTGCTGGTCTGGCAAGCGCCGGGCGCAGGGCTGGCGTTGTTGGGCACCGCACTCGCTGGCGCCGGTGCGTCGCTGATCTTCCCTTCGCTGGGTATCGAAGTCGTCAAGCGCGCACCGGCGGCGAGCCGCGGCACAAGTCTGGGCACGTATGCCGCGTTTCAAGACATCGCCATTTTGCTGACCGGGCCGCTCGCAGGGGCCGTGGCCAACCCGTTCGGCTACCGCGCCGTGTTTCTTTGCGGCGGCATCGCGGCGGTGCTGGGCGCGGTGGTGGTCGTCACATTGCGTGCACGTCGCCACTGATCCAGCACCCGGCACCGGCGTCGAGCGGGTCGCGTAACGTCACGGTGATGGCAGACGGGTGTCCCATCGCTACCCCCTGACGCACCACGACGCCACGCTCACCCGGTGCCAGCCAACCGTAACGGCGCGCGCCGTAAAGCAGTGCGGCGGCCGCAATGCCAGTCGCCGCATCTTCCGGATATCCCGACGAGCGCGGGAACTGGCGCGCTTGCAGTACGGGCAGTGTCTTGCCGTCGCCCGCCGATTCCCGCGCGCAGGGGTAAAGCCCGGTGGAGCCAATGGCGTCGCAAGTGGCGAGCATGGTCGAAAAATCGGGTTGAAGCGCTTGCAGTTGTGCCACGCTGCGCAGCGGGACCAACGTCTTGACCCGGCTCGTGGCCGCATTGCAGATGCCTTCGAGGGCAATGTCGTCGGGCGAAATTCGCAACGTCGCGCAGATGGCGGCGATCGCGCTCGCGTCGAGAATCGGTTCCGTGCGTCCCGCCGGTTGGCTCACTTCGATATGTTCGCCGTCGGCGGCTAACTGGCCGTCGACCAGACCGCTTAACGTCTCGATCTTCACGGGCTTGCCGTCCCAGCGCCCCTCACGGCGCAACACCCATAGCGATCCCAGCGTCGCGTGTCCGCACATCTCCATTTCATGATTCGGCACGAAGAAGCGGAAACGCCAGGCGTTGCCCGCATTCTCCGGCGCCATGACGAACGCACTTTCGTGACCGTAATGCGCCGCGACACCGCGCATCTCATCAGGGCTCATCGCATCGGCGTCGAGCACGATGGGGGCAGGGTTGCCGCCATTGGCAGCGGCAGGGAAGACGCTCACCAGCGAGACGGTGGCGGGAGTGGCGAGCGAGGGCGGGGTGTGCGGCGTCATAGGCTTGCGAAGTTCGTTATCTACCAAAGATCTACGAAAGATTACGCGCTGCGCTGGCGGCGCGTAAGTCTCCTCGGAAAGGTATTTTCGGATTCCGCCGTGCATTGTCTTGCGTGTCAGCGGCCGTATCGACCGCAGGTCGCGGGAATGCGTGGCTGACAGCGACGCGAATGACGGGCAATGTCAGCGCACGCAATGCGTCACATTGTTGCGACACATGAAGCCAGATACGCTTTCGGAAAATAACCATTGACTGAATCAGTGCTCGAAGTCGAGCGGCGCTCGATGGTTTACAATCGCGCCGGCCTCCCAAAAACGAAAGGGGATGGCAGGGTGAGAACCGTGGCGCACCGGCCTATCCGGCCGAGGCGCGACGTCCGGAGACAATGCCTCCGGACCCCGTGTGATGTATTCCCATTACACGAGAATCGTGCGGTCTGAGAGAGCAGTCGAGTGGGTAAGGCGGCGTGATCGGTGCGAGTGGTCCGTGGGCAGCGTTGCAGTAGCAGTTTTGGCTGCGAGGGCAGCCAACGATCGAAGTGGAGACCATGAGTACTATCGCTAGCGGTACCAATACCGGCGCACGCACGCGCGAAATCGAGGCGCAAGCCTACGCGAAAGCCACCTGGCGTTTGTTGCCATTCCTGTTCCTGTGTTACGTCGCGGCCTACCTCGACCGCGTGAACGTGGGCTTCGCCAAGCTGCAAATGCTGAACGATCTTCAGTTCAGCGAGACGGTGTACGGTCTGGGGGCCGGCATCTTCTTCATCGGTTACTTCTTCTTCGAAGTGCCGAGCAACATCATCATGCACAAGGTCGGTGCGCGCCGCTGGATCGCCCGCATCATGATCACGTGGGCCGTACTCTCGGCCGCAACGCTGCTCGTTAAGACGCCCACGCAGTTCTATCTGGTGCGCTTCTTCCTCGGGGTGGCCGAAGCCGGTTTCTTCCCGGGCATCGTGCTGTACCTCACCTACTGGTTCCCGGCACAGCGCCGTGGCCGCATGAACGCGCTGTTCATGATCGGCATTCCTATCGCCGGTGTGTTCGGCGGCCCGCTCTCGGGTTGGATTCTCGCGGCGTTCAACGGTGTGGGCGGCTGGGCTGCCTGGCAATGGCTGTTCTTTATCGAAGCCATTCCGTCGGTGATCCTCGGCGTCGTCACGCTGATGTACCTGCCGAACGGCATTCGTGCGGCCAAGTGGCTGACGGACGAAGAGAAGACGATTCTCGAGAACAACATCGCCCAAGACAGCGCTGGCAAGGCCCAACACTCGATCGGCTCGGTGTTCACCAACGGCCGCGTGTGGCTGATGGCGCTGATCTACTTCTGCTGCATGATGGGCCTCTACGGTATCGGCTTCTATCTGCCGACGCTGATCAAGGCTAGCGGCGTGAAGAATGCACTCGACGTCGGTCTGCTGACGGCCATTCCCTACGCTTGCGCCGTGGTGAGCATGATTACCGTGGCTCGTAGCTCGGACCGTACGCGTGAGCGTCGTTGGCACTTCGCGATCGTGTCGTTCGCTGGCGCGGTTGGCCTGTATCTGAGCACGGTGTGGGGCAATAACGTGCCGCTGGCCATGGTCGCGCTGTCGATCGGTACGGCAGGCATGCTCGCCACGATGCCGGTGTTCTGGACGTACCCGAGCGCATTGCTCGTGGGCGGCTCGGCGGCGGCGGCCATCGGCATGATCAACTCGATCGGTAACTTGGCCGGTTTCGTGAGCCCGTTCATCATTGGCTGGCTCAAGGACGTGACGCAAAGCACGAACGCAGGCATGTACTGCGTGTCGGCGGCCCTTGCGCTGGGTGCCGTGCTGGCACTCACGCAATCGAAGGAACAGGTCAACCGCTGATGCGGTGGCTGTAGGTCATCGTTACCCGGCACTGATCGGGTGACGATACAAACAAAAAAGCCGGCAATTGCCGGCTTTTTTGTTGCTACTTGCGATGTTGTGATGCCGGTAGCGGTTGGGCAGCCCGTCAGAGCCGCCCATGCCTCGGTGTCACGCAGGCTCGCGCCTGCCTCGCTGTGCCGCTATTACGCCTTGGCGACGCTTTCCAGCGCAGCGTTGAACGTCTTGCTCGGGCGCATCACCTGATCGAGCTTCGCGAAGTCCGGCTTGTAGTAGCCGCCGATGTCGGTCGGCTTACCTTGCACGTCGGCGAGTTCGCCCACGATGGTCTTCTCGTTTTCGGTCAGTTGCTTGGCCAGCGGTGCGAACTGCTTGGCCAACTCGGCGTCGTCCTTCTGAGCGGCCAGTTCCTGTGCCCAGTACATCGACAGATAGAACTGGCTGCCGCGGTTGTCCAGCTCGCCAGTCTTCGGCGACGGACCCTTGTTGTTGTCGAGCAGCTTGCCCGTAGCAGCGTCGAGCGTCTTGGCGAGAATCTTCGCGCGCTCGTTACCCGTCTTGATGCCCAGGTCTTCCAGCGACACGGCCAGCGCCAGGAATTCGCCGAGCGAGTCCCAACGCAGGTGGTTTTCTTCCACCAGTTGCTTGACGTGCTTCGGTGCCGAACCGCCAGCACCCGTTTCGTACATGCCGCCACCGGCCATCAACGGCACGATCGACAGCATCTTGGCGCTGGTGCCCAGTTCCATGATCGGGAACAGGTCGGTCAGGTAGTCGCGCAGAATGTTGCCGGTCACCGAGATGGTGTCCAGACCGCGGATCACGCGCTCCAGCGTGTAACGCATAGCGCGCACTTGCGACATGATCTGGATATCGAGACCGTTGGTGTCGTAATCCTTCAGGTACGTTTCGACCTTCTTGATCAGTTCGGCTTCGTGCGGACGGTACGGGTCGAGCCAGAACACGGCCGGCATGCCCGAGTTACGCACGCGGTTCACGGCGAGCTTCACCCAGTCGCGAATCGGGGCGTCCTTGACCTGGCACATACGCCAGATGTCGCCGGCTTCCACGTTTTGCGAGAGCAGCACTTCGCCGGTCGCGATGTCGACAATGTTCGCCACGCCGTCTTCAGCGATTTCGAACGTCTTGTCGTGCGAGCCGTACTCTTCTGCCTTCTGCGCCATCAGGCCCACGTTCGGCACCGTACCCATCGTGGTCGGGTCGAAGTTGCCGTTGGTTTTGCAGAAGTTGATGATTTCCTGATAGATACGCGCGAACGTGCTTTCCGGAATCACAGCCTTGGTGTCCTTCGGACGACCATCGGCACCCCACATCTTGCCGCCGATACGGATCATGGCCGGCATCGAAGCGTCGACGATCACGTCGTTCGGCGCGTGCAGGTTCGAGATGCCCTTGGCCGAATCGACCATCGCCAGTTCCGGACGGTGCTCATGGCACGCGTGCAGATCGCGGATGACTTCTTCGCGCTGCGTGCTCGGCAGCGTTTCGAGCTTTTCGTACAGATTGACCAGGCCGTTGTTGACGTTCACGCCCAGTTGGTCGAACAGCTTGCCGTGCTTCTCGAAGGCGTCCTTGTAGAAGATCTTCACGGCGTGGCCGAACACGATCGGGTGCGAAACCTTCATCATGGTGGCCTTCACATGCAGCGAGAACATGACACCGGTCTCGCGCGCATCTTCCATCTGTGCTTCGTAGAACTCGCACAGTGCCTTCTTGCTCATGAACATGCTGTCGATGATTTCGCCGTCGAGCAGCGAGACCTTCGGCTTGAGCACGATCGTCTTGCCGCTGTTGGTGACGAGTTCCATCTTGACGTCACGGGCGCGATCGATCGTCATCGACTTTTCGCCGTGATAGAAGTCGCCATGCGTCATGTGCGCCACGTGGGTACGCGAAGCCATGCTCCACTTGCCCATGCTGTGCGGGTGCTTTTTGGCGTAGTTCTTGACGGCGAGCGGGGCGCGGCGATCCGAGTTGCCTTCACGCAGCACCGGGTTCACGGCCGAGCCGAGGCACTTCGAGTAACGCTTTTGAATCGCCTTCTCTTCGTCGGTCTTCGGGTCTTCCGGATAGTCCGGCACCTTGTAGCCCTTCGATTGCAATTCTTTGATCGCGCTCTGAAGCTGGAACACCGAAGCGCTGATGTTCGGCAGCTTGATGATGTTCGTGTCCGGGTTTTGCGTCAGACGGCCCAGTTCGGCCAGGTTGTCCGGCACGCGCTGGTCTTCGGTCAGGAACTCGGGGAACTCGCCGAGGATACGGCCCGAGACCGAAATGTCGCTCGTGTCGACCGCCACGCCGGCCGGCGCGGTGAACGTACGAATGATCGGGAGGAAGGAGCTCGTGGCCAGAAGCGGAGCTTCGTCGGTCAGGGTGTAGATGATGCTGGGTTGCTGCTTACTCATCGCGAAGTCTCGAATCCAAGAATCAGGAAAAGGTGGGGGAACGCCGCCGACTGGAAACAGCCCGGTAGCCATGTGCGAATTTCCCTGATTGTGACACGGGTCGGGGGCAAAACTGAAATGCCTTTTCGTAATGTGAAGGCTTAGGTCTTATATAAGACTTGCCCTATAGCCCCCGTCGGACCGTGCAAACGCCCGCAGCATGCGGCACTCGGCCCTTGCGGCGGACGCGCGGAACGGGCGAAGCGGCGCATGCGATGGTTCGCCGGTGGGCGTGAAACGAAAAATGCGAACGGATCGTCGCGAAAAAGCAAGCGCAACAACGCGTTTGACGACGTTTTGATTCGCTTTGGTGATGCTTGGGAATGAAATTGCGCGAGAGGGAGTTGCGCAAGAATCAGTATTTCGGAGGAGGGCTTTTCCGTCTCGGGGACTGACTCACCGCTGAGTCGGAAAAGCCTGAAATACTGGTGGGTGGTACAGGGATTGAACCTGTGACCCCTGCCGTGTGAAGGCAGTGCTCTACCGCTGAGCTAACCACCCAAATCATTAACTAAATCAATGACTTAGTGTTGATTGCTGAAGCTTTCGTTTCGCAATCAGGAGCAGAACTTTAACTGTTTTCGTAGAAGTCTGCAACCTTTCTTTTTAATCTTTTTTGCTGCCGCCGTGACGATATCTCTCGATCACTTCACGCCGTTTCTTGCGATGACTCGCAAGCAGCAAAGACAGCAATTATAGGGACGTTTGTTGCGCTTGGGAAGGGGTTCTTGCGAAAAAATCGCAAAAATTACCGGCTCACGCAGCGGGTGCCGCTTCGCCTTCCGGCGGCGCCGGTTCGGTGCGCCACACACACGTGCCTTTCATCCCCTTGTCGATCTCGCTGAGGACGCCGTCGTGCAGTGCGACTTCTTCAGCCGCTGCCTGAACGACCGGCAATTCGAACTGACGCAGCGAAATTTTTTCGCGTTGCGCACCGCCTTCTTCGTCGTCGTCACCCGCGTCGATCACCAGACTCTTCTGCCCGCGCGTCATGGCCAGGTACACGTCGGCGAGCAACTCCGCGTCGAGCAAAGCGCCGTGCAGCGTACGGTGCGCGTTGTTCACGCCAAGGCGTTCGCAAAGCGCGTCGAGCGAGTTGCGTTTGCCCGGGAACATCTCGCGGGCGCGCAGCAGCGTGTCGATCAGGCTCGAGCAATGCTCCATGAACGGCGGCCAGCCCAGGCGGCTGAATTCCATGTCGAGAAAGCCCAAGTCGAACGCCGCGTTGTGAATGATGATCTCGGCACCACGGCAGTACTCGCGCAGCTCTTCGGCGACGTCGGCAAACTTCGGCTTGTCGGAGAGGAATTCGGTCGTCAGGCCGTGCACCGCCAATGCGCCCGGATCGCTGTCGCGCTCAGGGTTGATATAGAAGTGCAGGTTGTTGCCGGTCAGGCGGCGATTGACCAGTTCCACGCAACCGATTTCCAGCAGGCGGTCACCCGTCCTGGGGTTCAGGCCAGTGGTTTCGGTATCGAGAATAAGTTGTCGCATGGTGTTCGGTATGTTTCGGAATTGGCGTACTGCGCGGGGCGGGTGTTCAGCCAGAATCTACGCAGGAAGGGCAGGGCTTACGCCCCGCGCAGACTCTCGACGCCGCGATTGGCCAACTGGTCGGCGGCTTCGTTGCCCGGGTGGCCCGCGTGGCCTTTCACCCAGCGCCACTCGATGTCGTGCTTCTGCGAGACGGCATCGAGCAACTGCCAAAGGTCGGCGTTCTTCACAGGCTCTTTCGCGGCGGTTTTCCAACCGCGCGCCTTCCACCCATGAATCCACTCGCTGATGCCCTTTTGGACATACTGCGAATCGGTATGAAGCACGATGTGGCAGGGCTTGTTCAGCGCTTCGAGCGCGCGGATCACCGCGAGCAGCTCCATCCGGTTGTTGGTCGTGTTGGCTTCGCCGCCGAACATTTCCTTGCGGTGTTGCCCCGCGACGAGCAGGGCGCCCCAGCCACCGGGGCCGGGATTGCCTTTGCAGGCACCGTCGGTATAGATATCAACTTGCGGCAAGGTCATCTCTCAAACAATCAATCAGGCAGGTCGGCCACTTCGGCAATCTTGCGATGCGTCGTATTGGGCGTGGCCACCGGCGCCGCAGCCGGCTGGAGGCCGAGTATACGCTTGCGTACTTTGCCGACCAAGCGCATGCCGCGCACGCGCTTGACCGCACGCACCGCGTAAAGCGCTCCGAAGATCGGCCACCAGCGGTCGCCGGCCGGCTCCATGAAGTCGAATCGTTGCAACCAGTGCTCGCCTCGCAGCGGCGGGCGGTAGCAACCGAAACGGCCGCGGTCGATGTCGAACGACAGCAGCTTGAGCCAGTCTTTAAGTCGGGTGAAGGCAATGAGATCGGCCCCGGGCGGCAGGAACGGCGCACCGGCCAACTTGCCCAATTCTTCGCGCGCGCCCCACAGACTCAAATTGTTGAAACCGGTGATGATCACTTGCCCCTCGGGCACGAGAATGCGCTCGACTTCACGCAAAATGTCGTGCGGGTTTTCAGCAAATTCAAGCACATGCGGCAACACGACGAGATCGGTACTCGCCGTCGCAATGGGCAACTCGTCGAAGCGGCTGACAAGGATGTCGCGCGTGACCATCTCGGGCATGACGGGCGACGCGCTCTCGCACGAGCCGTTGCCGGTGAGGATAGTGGTATCGGTGGTGTCGCTGGCCGCCTTGGTCATGAGTGGCGGGGCTTCCGCGCCGCGCGGCGCGGTGAGGACGAGGCCCCGGTAGGGCATGCGGTTCTCGCGCAGCGTATCGAGCTCGGGGCGGCCAAGTTGCAGCGCGTGATAGCCGAACAGATCCCCGACCCATTGATCGAAGAGGGCCTGTTCCCATGCGAGCGCGTAGCGGCCTGGCGGTGAGACGAGCCAAACGGGCCAGTCTATAATCGGACGTTCTGACATGGTGGCGAGTATATATGGATGCGCACGCAGATGCGGTGACCGGGCAGTCGACCGGTACACTGACCGTCTTTCCGGTTCCCGCGTTCCAAGATAATTATCTCTGGGTCGTCGACAACGGCAAAGATGCCGTCGTGGTCGATCCGGGCGACGCCGCGCCGGTGCTCGCCTATCTCGATGCGCACAAACTGACGCTGCGCGCCATTCTCATCACGCACAAGCATGCCGATCATGTGGGCGGCGTCGATACATTGCTCGAACGCTTCGACGTGCCCGTGCATGGCCCGGCGCACGAGCCGATTGCCTGCGTCGATCACCCGCACAACGGCGGCGACACGTTCCATATCGATGCCCCGGCCATGACGCTCGAAGTGATCGACGTGCCCGGCCATACCTTGGGGCACATCGCGTACTTTCTGGGCGCAGGCCCGGCAGACGCGCCTCGGCTGTTCTGCGGCGACACCTTGTTCTCGTGTGGTTGCGGACGCCTCTTCGAAGGCACCCCAGCCCAAATGCTCGCGTCGCTCGACAAGCTCGTGGCATTGCCGCCAGCAACGCTCGTGCACTGCGCGCACGAATATACGCTATCGAATATTCGCTTCGCGCTGGCCGTCGACCCCGATAACAAAGCGCTCGCCGCGTGGCACAACGAAGCCTCGGCACTGCGTGCGGCCGGGCGACCCACGCTGCCGACCACGCTCGCGCAAGAGCGAGCCACCAACCCCTTCCTGCGCAGCGATGCCCCCGCCGTGGTGGCCGCGGCCGAAATCCACGCCGGCAGCACTTCGCTTTCGCGCGAAGCCGTCTTCGCCACCGTGCGCGGCTGGAAAGATACCTTCCGCTAATCGTGCGTACTAGTCGTGAGAACGTCAGGCTGTCAACAGCCTGACGTGTCATGGCTTCTGTTCTAAACCGAGCGTTGACACTTGCTCGCGTGCCTGCTCCTCCTTGTCTGATCGCCTCATCGATGATGTTTCGGTGTCATATCGATGGCATCGTATATGCGCAAAATGCGGGGAGCGCATGTGGCGAAGCGTTCACAAATCGGAGGTTCGATCTAAGGAATAACCCTGA
This sequence comes from Pandoraea pneumonica, assembly GCF_902459645.1. Lineage (GTDB taxonomy): Bacteria > Pseudomonadota > Gammaproteobacteria > Burkholderiales > Burkholderiaceae > Pandoraea > Pandoraea pneumonica. The sequence goes on along the minus strand of NZ_CABPSK010000004.1, from coordinate 363,123 downwards.
TTTTTCGGGCATTTTGGGCGTAAATTTGCAAAAAATTTAGGCATAAAGGTTGACGCATCCGAAGGGTTTCCTTAACATCCTTGCCAATTTCATGAAGATGTCACCCTATTCGAGCCCGATCAATGCGACTTATCGTTAGCTTGCTTCTGACGCTGCTTCTGGCGGCTTGTGCCAGTACAGCGCCACCTACAGGTGCATCGAATTCCACGCCCCAAGCGCAGAGTAAGTCGCCGCTCGCATCGAATGCCAAGGGCAAGCAACGTGTGTCGAGCGATCAGACGATCGACCTCGATAACGACTCGATCAACGATCTGGCCTACGGCAGCGACGATGCCGACCTCTGGGCCCGCATCCGCCACGGCTTCGCCATCCCCGATCTCGATACCGATCTCGCGCAGGACCGCACGCAGTGGTATGCGCAGCGCCCCGAATACGTCGAGCGCATGATCGAGCGTTCGAACAAGTATCTGTTCCATATCGTTGAAGAACTCGAGCGCCGTCATATGCCGACGGAACTCGCGCTGCTGCCGTTCGTGGAAAGTGCTTACAACCCGCAAGCGCTCTCGACGGCCAAGGCCGCGGGCATGTGGCAGTTCATTCCGAGCACGGGCAAGACGTACAACCTCAAGCAGAACATGTTCCAGGACGAGCGCCGCGATGTGCTCGCCTCCACCACGGCGGCACTGGACTATCTGTCGAAGCTTTATGCGATGTTCGGTGACTGGCACTTGGCACTCGCCGCTTACAACTGGGGCGAAGGCAATGTGCAGCGCGCTATCGACCGTAATCAGGCGCAAGGGCTGCCGACCGATTATCTGAGCCTGCGCATGCCGACCGAGACGCGTTACTACGTGCCGAAGTTGCAAGCCATCAAGAACATCATTGCGCACCCGGATCTCTACAGCGTGAAGCTGCCCGAGATTCCGAATCACCCGTACTTCGTGAGCGTGACCACCAAGCGCGATATCGACGTGGCGCTCGCGGCCAAGCTGGCCGACCTGCCGCTCGACGAATTCCGTGCGCTCAACCCGTCGTTCCGCAAGCCGGTCATTCTCGGTGCCGCACAGCCGCAGATTCTGCTGCCGTTCGACAGCGCCGAAGTGTTCCAGAAGCGTCTGAAGGGTTACGACAAGCCGCTCTCGAGCTGGACGACCTACACCTCGGCGTCGCGTGAGCGCCCGGAAGACGTGGCACGCAAGCTGGGTGTCGACGCTGCCGTGATCCGCTCGGTGAACAACATTGCGCCGCGCATGCGCCTGAAGGCCGGTTCCACGTTGTTGGTGCCGCGCTCGGACGATATCGATGAAGACATCAGCGCATCGGTCGCCACCAACGCCGTGTTGGCGCTGGAGCCGGATCTGCCCGATACCCGCAAGGTGATGGTGCGTGCCCGCAAGCACGACACGCTTGCCGCGGTGGCATCGCGCAGCGGCGTGTCCGTCGCGCAGATCAAGGGCTGGAACCACCTGCGCCGCGATACGCTGACCAGCGGCCAACTGCTGGTGTTGCACGTGCCGGTGAAGGATGCGTCGCGCGTGCTCGCCGCGTCGGCAGCCCCGGCCGCAGCCAGCAAGGATGACGACGATGCACCGCGCACGCGTCTGGTGAAGGGCAAGAACGGCAAGATGATTCGCGTGGTCGCCCAACGCCCGGCCGCCAAGTCGGCCAAGACGGTCGCGTCGAACACGAAGGCGGCACCGGCCAAGTCGGCGAGCAAGGCCCCCGCGAAGACGGTCGCCAAGACCGCAGCGAAGCCTGCCGCCAAGGCCCCGACCAAGGTGACGAAGACGGCACAGCGCTAAGCTGTCAGTTAGCCAGTATCACGAGCGGCCATCGCGCCGCTCGCACAAACAAAACGCCCGTGAGGAAGCCTTCACGGGCGTTTTGCTTTCCACCTCCGAAAACCGAAAAGACGTCGCCGCCGCGTCTCATCCGTTCGGAAAATTCCCATCAATGCACAGCTACCCGTTTCCTATGATGAAGACGCGGACGATGTCGTCCGTATTCATTCAATAAGGGGTGCTAAATGAATAAGGCCATGACAACGGCGAAAGAAGTGACCGAACTCGAATTGCTCGCCTCGGTGGATGCCACGCATGCGACGCGCGGCGTACTCGGCAACGACGCGGAGGGCATCACGCTGTTGCCGCTGTGCTTCAAGCCGCTTTGTATTCCCACGTTGCCACCCGTCACGGGGAGCAATGCCTGAGGTGTCCGACCCGACACTGATCGGCTCCGGCGCGTGTGCGGACGCGCCGGTTTTCCGCCATCTGGCACCCGACGTCCACATCGCAGGTATCGACCGGCACGTAGTGGCGCTCAACCTCTCGCACGACCGCTATTTCAATCTCTCCTATCACCATTCGCAGGCGTTGCGCCAACTGATCGGCTGGCCGCATGACGTCGGCATCACGGCCGACGATCTGCTCGCCACGCAGGCGATGTTCGAGGCGCAGGGCATTTTGGCGCCGATGGCACGCACCACACCAGATACTCGCATTGCGGCGCGCGATTTGGCACCGCGCGGCGGGTTCGATGCTTGGCTGGCGATGCCCGCCGATGTGGCGCGTGTGCCGCGGGTTCGCGATGTCGTGCGCGCAGGCTACTGGCTCTGGCAGGCCCAGCGCGTGACCCGGCGCGCGCGAATGCACGGTGTCGTCGATATGGTGACGCGCGCGCAAGCCGATCACCGAACGCAGTACGGCACGCCACAAGACTATTCGCCCTATGTGGCGGCGATGCACCGCGCCGCGCTCGTATATCCGCAATGTTCGCCGTGTCTGCCGTGGTATGCCGCGCTGGCCGCATGGTGCGCGCGCGACGGCCTGCGACTCCGGCTGGTAATCGGAGTGCAGCGTCAGCCGTTCTATGCGCACGCGTGGACCGAGAGCGATTCGCGTGTGATCGGCGACGACCTGCGCCGACGCGACCAACTCGCCGTGATCTACGAGACCCCGGCCTAAGCGGTCGCAGTGCCGCATCTGACGCGCGATGGATGCACGACGTCCCCGCGCGCGCATCGATTCTCCGAATCTTCACCCATCCAAGTACGGAGCCAGCCATGAAACTTGCCCGCCTACGCCCGGGACCCGCCGAGCGGCACGAACCTTTTCCCGACGCGGTGGTGATGCGCGGTCTCGACGGCGCGCCAGTTGCTCGCATTCGCCCGGGCGTCGACAGCACACGCCGTCATTCGAGCGGGCAGAGTGAATTGCTGGCGTGGTACATCAGCGGCACGTTGTTTCTCAAGGAAGACGGGCGGGAAGTGTCCACCGGGATGGACGTCGCGAGACTGGCACTTGAATCGCCCGAGCGCTTTGTCCAGCGCTACTGGGGGCACTACCGCGTGATCGTGCACGATCGTTGGCGCGGTACGACGATCGTGCTGTGCGACCCGTGCGGACATTGCCCGACGTACTACCGCTTCTGCCGGGACGGTGCCGTGCATTTGGCGGCGGACCCTGCGGCACTCGTGGACGAACATCCCAGCTTCGATAGCCTCGCGTTGAAGTCATTTCTCGTGCACGGCGATTTGGGCGGCGTGCAATGTGCGCTCTACGACGTCGAGCGCCTGCCGCTGGGACACGCGCTCTGGATACCTGAGCGCGGCGCACCGCAAACACGCGTAGTGTGGTGGCCGGAGTGGCGGATGCCGGATCAAGAAGCGCAGAACGTCGCGTCAGGGGAGGGCGTGCTGCGGCTGTTACGGCGCTCGGTCGAGCGTAGCGTCGGCGACCGGCCTGCGGTGCTGGAGCTCTCCGGCGGCGTGGAGTCGACATCGCTGGCGCTGGCACTCGCGGAGTCGGGCCGTGCGCATGCCTGCACGGCGATCAATCATCGCGACCCGACGTCGCCGTCGAGCGATGAGTCGCATCATGCCGGGGGCGTCGCGCGACACGTGAGCATGGCCTTCGAGCGGCTCGATATCGATTGCACCGCGTTCTCGCCCGCGGCGGCGATTCCTCGTCTTGCGCGCCCCGCGCTGCATCTGTGCATGCTGGCGCAGCTCGACGCCGTGCGTGAGCGATTGCGTGACTACCATGGCCATCGTCTCGTGAACGGACACGGCGGCGACGCTATCTTTCTCGCTCCCCCGCCCAACGGGGCCTTCGTCGATGCACTGGCCGACGGGCAATGGCGGCGCGCGTTCAGCGCATGGCGGGACTTGGCCGTCATGCAGCGGCTGCCGTTGTGGGCGGTGGCGCAAGGCGCATTCGGGCAACTTCGTCAGCGTCATGCGAACCCCGATGCGGCGCTCTCGACCGGGCTGCTGACGACAGCCGCCCGCATCGCCGATACCCCGCGCACGGAACCGCTGGCGGCCGCCTGGCTATCTCGATGGGCGTTACGCATGCGTCCCGGCAAGCGGGCACAGATTCTGGGCATCCTCGGCAACTTGCGTGACGTGGAAGTGCAGCCATCGCTGGCGTCAGCGGGCACGGTGTTCCCATTTCTCACGCAACCGGTCGTCGAGGCAGGACTGGCGATGCCGACCTATCGGCTGTTCAACGCCATTCATAACCGGCTGCCGTTGCGCCGTGCCGCATATCTGGCGAGTGGACTGCCGAATGTGTGGCGGCGCGATAAGGGCGTGTTGACGGGCATGGTGGGGGCGGGCGCCGCCGCGAATCTGGCGCATGTCGAGGAGGTCTGTCTCGATGGCTATTGCGCGGCGTCCGGGTGGATCGACCGCGACGCGTGCCGCCGTGCGATCGGCCGCATGGCACACCATCATCTCGAATCCATGACGACGATTCGTCGCCTTTATGCCATCGAGATGTTCGTACGCGGTTGGCGCGCGGGCGCCGTATGACACGACAGGCCGCTTGGCGGGCGCTCGGTTTCGTCCTCATAAAGTTATGGGCGCGTGAGACGCAAACGTCGCGTCATCGACGCTGGGTGGTGATAGCCGCACTGGCTGCGGCGTTGATGCTCGCGTTGCGGCTGGTGGCCCCTTGGGTGCTTGGGCTTGCCGTCGATGCCCTGACGGGGGAGCGCGCCGTAGGCTTCGCGATGCCGTTGGCGGTGGGATATGTGGCGCTGTGGTCGGCCGCCGCCATCGGCGAGCGCGGCAAAGACTTGCTGATTCAGCGTGCCATGGAAGACCTGCGGCGGCGCACGGCGTTGGGGTACTTGTCGCGGCTCGTCGACTTACCGGCCCATCGCGCGCGTGAAGTGAATGCGGGGCAGGCACTCGATTGTCTCTTTCGCGTTGAAGTGGCGTTGCCCGTGATTGTGACGGGGTTGGTGTTCGGTCTGCTGCCGTTGGCCGTGCAAGTGCTCGCTACCGGCATCATCCTGACGCTCAACTTCGGCGCGATCTATGGCGTGCTGCTCGGTGTCACCGTGGGGGCTTATGTGCTGACGTTGCGCCCGTCGCTTGCGCGCGTCACACGCAGAGAGGCGCATGCGAACGAGATTTCACGCACCACGATGGGCGCGTTGGCCGACACGCTGGGTCAACTCGAATGTGTGAAGACGTTCGCGCAGGAACCTGCCGAAATCGAGCGGCTGTCGCAGCGGCTGCACACTCGCTACGTCGCGGCGCTTGCCACGGCGGCTACTGCGCAGGCCACGAGCGCGTGTCAGATGGCGATCATGGCGCTCGGGGTGTCGGCCATGACATTGTTCGCAGTTGGTGATGTGATGCGAGGCGCGGAGCCGGTCGGCACGTTGGTGCAAATCAACGCGTATCTGCTGCAATTTGCATTGCCTGCGGCGATGCTGGGGGCGTTAGTGTCGCAGGTGGCGAGGGCCTTGGTGAGCGTCGATGAACATTTGCGCGATGCCGCGAGCGACCCGGTGGCGCAGACGCAGCAGAGTGGCCCGGTGCGGTCGTCGCTTCACGAGGAAGCCGGTGAGATGGGGGCACGGCGTGGGTCATCGGAAAACGCCCCACGTATTCACTTCGATCAGGTCGGTGTCGATACCGCCGAGGGGATGCCCATCGTCGCGCGCGTTAGCCTTAGCATCCGCCCGGGAGAATACGTGGCCATCGTCGGTCCTTCAGGCGCTGGCAAATCCACGTTATTGCGTTTGATGGCCGGTCTCACATTGCCGACGCACGGGCAGCTACATATCGACGGACATCCGCTGGACAGCGCCTCTGCGGCAGCACTGCGCCGCGTGACAGGCTTCGTCACACAGGACTGCCGCCTGTTCGATCGGACGGTGTTCGAGAACGTGGCTTACCGGGCCGGGTTACCCGACACAGCGCTGCCCGACGCTCACGACGTTCGCGACGAATTTACACGCGTCACGGCGGTCGCAGAAGTGCCGCAAACGATCGCCGTCGCGGGGCTGTCCGGTGGCGAGCGCCAGCGCGTGAACATCGCGCGCGCCTTGTGGGGACGCCCACGGTTGCTGCTCTTCGACGAGCCGACCGCCGCGCTCGACGCGCTCACCGAAGCCCGCATTCTCAGCCGTCTCGCTCACGAACGCGCAGGGGCAACCTGTGTCGTCGTGGCGCACCGGCTTGCGGCGATTTGTCGCGCCGATCGCATCGTCGTGATGGAGCAGGGGCGTATCGTCGACATCGGCGATCACTCGGCGCTGCTTGCGCGCAACGGCCTGTACGCCCGCATGTGGCAGGCGCAGCAGGCCGATCTCATTGCTGAAACCTCCGCGTAATCCCTAGGTAGGTCAAGTCTCCCGTGCGCGCTACGGTAAGCCTTCCGTAAGCGTCAACGCGCACACTCGACCCAAAACATGCAAGGAGACATCATGACTTCGTACGCGTCGTTTCATGCCCGTTCGGTCGACCCCGAGTCGCGCGAGGCTTTCTGGGAGGAGCAAGCCCGCCTGATCGACTGGGAAACGCCCTTCACCCAAGTGCTCGAATACGACAAGCCACCGTTTGCCAAATGGTTCGTCGGTGGGCGCACCAACATCTGCCACAACGCCGTCGATCGCCATTTGCCCTCACGCGGCTCGCAGAACGCGTTGATCTGGGTGTCGACGGAAACCGAGCAAGAGCGCGTGTACACCTACGACGCGCTGGCCGCCGAGGTCAACCGCATGGCGGCGTCGCTGCAATCGCTGGGCGTGACACGCGGTGAGCGCGTGCTGATCTACATGCCGATGGTGCCCGAAGCGCTTTTCGCCATGCTCGCCTGCACGCGGCTCGGTGCCATTCACTCGGTGGTGTTCGGCGGCTTCGCGTCGGTGAATCTCGCGGCGCGCATCGACGACGCGCGTCCGAAAGTCATCGTCTCGGCCGATGCCGGCTCGCGCAACGGCAAGGTCGTGCCCTACAAGCCGTTGCTCGATGAGGGCATTACGCTCGCGCAAAGCAAGCCGTCGAGTGTGCTGCTGATCGACCGCGGCCTAGCGCCGATGGATCGCGTCGAAGGGCGCGACGTCGACTATGCGGCCCTGCGCGAGCAACATCTCGACGCGGTCGTGCCATGCGAATGGCTCGAATCGAGCGAGCCGTCGTACGTGCTGTACACCTCGGGCACCACGGGCAAACCGAAGGGCGTGCAACGCGACACTGGGGGTTATGCAGTGGCGCTGGCCTCGTCGATGCAGCACATCTTCTGCGCGAAGCCGGGCGACACGATGTTTTGCGCGTCCGACATCGGCTGGGTGGTCGGGCATAGCTACATCGTCTATGCGCCGCTGCTCGCGGGCATCGCGACGGTGATGTACGAAGGCACGCCGATTCGCCCGGACGGCGGCATCTGGTGGCGCATTGTCGAGAAGTACCGTGTGACGCAACTGTTCACTGCGCCGACGGCGATTCGGGTGCTGAAGAAGCAAGACCCCGCGTATCTCACGCAGTACGACTTGTCGTCGCTGCGGCTGATTTTCCTCGCGGGCGAGCCCCTCGACGAGCCCACCGCACGGTGGCTGACGGACGGCGTGGGCAAGCCGGTGGTCGACAACTATTGGCAAACCGAGACGGGCTGGCCGATTCTCGGCATGGCGCGCGGTGTCGAGGTGTTGCCGAGCAAGCTGGGGTCGCCGGGCAAGCCTGTGTACGGTTACGACGTGAAGCTGGTCGACGAGGTGACCGGCGAAGATTGCGGGCCGAACCAGAAAGGCGTGTTGGCCATTGAAGGGCCGCTGCCGCCTGGGTGCATGAGCACCGTGTGGGGCGACGACGCCCGCTTCGTCAAAACGTATTGGGAAACGGTGCCCGGACGGCAGTTGTATTCGAGCTTCGACTGGGGCGTGCGCGACGACGACGGCTACTACTTCATCTTGGGCCGCACCGACGACGTGATTAACGTCGCGGGGCACCGGCTGGGGTCGCGTGAAATCGAAGAGAGCATTGCGAGCCATCCGGCGGTGGCAGAAGTGGCGGTGATCGGGGCGCAAGACGCGCTCAAAGGGCAGGTCGCCATTGCCTTTGCCGTGTTGCGCCAGCCGGAGTTGGTCGAGACCACGGAACAGCGGCTCGCCCTGGAAGGCGACGTGATGAAGACGGTGGATAAGCAACTGGGCGCGGTTGCACGTCCGGCGCGCGTGTTCTTCGTGACGATGCTGCCCAAGACTCGCTCGGGTAAGCTGCTGCGCCGCGCGATTCAGGCGATTTGCGAGGGGCGTGAGACGGGCGATCTCATCACGCTGGAAGATCCGGCGGCGCTGGAGCAAGTGCGAGAGGCGGTGCAGGGTCGGTGATATCGCCAGCGTGAATCACCGGTAGGACGGGTACCGCGAGTGTGCGAACATACGCGCATTCGTGACCCCGTCGATATGTCGCCGCGTCGGCATATCTCGCTGGAATGTCCCGCCGGAATATTCCGCCTGAATATCCATGATGCTGCGCTATGACTGAAACTCCACTCACCGCTTGGCGGCAAAAAGCGATGCTGCTTGTCGTGTCTGTCGGCTTTTTCATGCAGACGCTGGACTCGACGATCGTCAATACCGCTTTGCCCGCGATGGCGCGCGACTTAGGTCAATCGCCGTTGCACATGCAGGCGGTGGTCATCGCCTACGCACTGACAATGGCCGTGACCATTCCGCTCTCGGGATGGCTCGCAGACCGGCTCGGCACGCGCATCGTCTTCACTAGCGCGCTCACCATCTTCTCCATCGGCTCGGCCATGTGTGCGTACTCGACGATGCTCGATGCGCTCGTCGTTTGGCGTGTGGTGCAGGGGTTCGGCGGCGCGATGTTGTTGCCGGTGGGGCGGCTGGCGGTGCTGCGGGCGTTCCCGCGCGAGCAGTACCTGCAAGCGCTGGCGTTCGTGGCCGTGCCGGGGATGATTGGTCCGCTGATCGGCCCGACGCTTGGCGGCTGGCTGGTCAAAGTCGCTTCGTGGCACTGGGTGTTTCTCATCAACGTGCCGGTAGGCGTGTTGGGCTGTGTGGCGGCGCATTTCTTTTTGGTCAACGCGCGTGCGCCGCATCAGACGCGGTTCGATATCAAAGGTTATTTGCTGCTCTCGGTGGGGATGATCGCGACATCGCTCGCACTCGACCGGCATGCCGATATGGCAGGCGCGCACGCGCTGATGCTGGTGTTGCTGGTCGTGGGCTTTGCCGGGTTCGTCGCGTATGGTCTGTACGCCAACCGCACGCCGCAGCCGCTGTTCTCGCTGGCGATGTTTCGCGTGCATACGTTCAGCGTGGGATTGCTGGGCAATTTGTTTGCGCGCATCGGCATTGCGGCGGTGCCTTATCTCGTGCCGCTGCTGCTGCAAGTCAGTCTGGGATACACGGCATTCGAGGCGGGTTTGCTGATGTTGCCGATCACGATTTCGGGCATCTTCGCGAAGAGTCTTGCGACGCATCTGGTGACGCGCTACGGCTATCGTCCGGTGCTGGTCTGGAACACGATTCTCGCGGGCGTGGTCATGGCGAGTTTTGCGCTGGTGACGCCGCATTACCCGGTGCCGTTGCTCATCGTCCAGTTGGGCATTCTCGGCGGAGTGAATTCGATTCAGTTCACCGCGATGAATACGCTCACGCTCAAGGACCTGAACCCCGACGACGCGAGCGGCGGCAACAGTCTGTTCTCGCTCGTGCAGATGCTCGCGATGAGCTTCGGTCTGACGGTCGGGGGCGCGCTGCTCGTGACGTTCACCGGTGCGTTTGGCGAAAGTGCGGGCGTGGGCGCCTTGCCTGCGTTCCGTGCAACGTTCGCTTGCGTGGGGTTCATCACCTGCTGCTCGGCGTGGATCTTCGCGCAACTAACAGACCGCGAGCAGATGGCGAACGACGAGCATGTGACGCCCGCGCAGGCCACCGCTGCGGCCACCACGCCGCCACCGCCCGCCAATTAGCGGGGCAAGCGAAGTGCGGCGGGTGTCCGTCAGGCAGCCGGTCAGTCGCGCTTGGCGAGAGGCCGGTCGAGAATCTCCGGTTCGCGGATCGCATCGATCAGAAGCCCCAGAAACGCCTCGACGGGCGCGGGCAGGGTGCGCCCCGCCATCGTTTGCACTTGCAGCGAGCGCTGGTGTAACGCGGGGTTGCGGATGGGGATGGCGACAAGCCCTTCCGGCGCGAGACGGCTACGCACGGTCAGCAGTCCAGTGAGCGTGACGGCGTTGCCCGTGCGCACGAAGCTGTGCAGTGCGGCGTGATAGTTGCTGACGAATACCGGCTCGAACAGCAAACCTTCGAGGGTGCAGCACAGATCGAACATCTGCCGAATGGTCACCCCGGCGTTGGAGAGCGCCAGCGGGTAAGGCAGCAAATCGGCCAGTGCCACTTCGCGCCGTTTGGCGAGCGGATGGCCACGCGCCATGAGGGCATAGATGGGCGCGGGCTGCGTATGCACCACCTGCACGCCTTTTTCCGGTGCCACGCTGAAACAGACGGCGATGTCGGCTTCGCCGTCTCGCACGCGCTCGGTGGCGGCAAACGGCGAGATGACATCGAGCAGGAAGTGCGCGCCCGGGTATGCCTCGCGAAAGCGCGCAAACACTTGCGGCAGAAAGTCGCGTGCAACGCCTTCGGAACTCGCCACGCGAATGGTGGCGCGACCGACTTCCGTCAGCTCGCGAATCTCCGAGGTCACACGTTCCGCATCGAGCAAGACACGCCGCGCGTGGTCCGCGAGCATTTCGCCCGCTTCGCTAAGCACCATGCCGCGCGGGCGCCGCTCGAACAGGGGCGTCCCCAGATCCTCTTCCAGCTTCGCAATTTGGCGACTCAGTGCCGACACAGCCACGTGCAGACGCTCCGACGCGCGGCTGAGCGACCCGGTTCGGGCGACTTCGAGAAAGTAGCGCAGAGCGTGAGTTTGCATAGGCGGCACAGTGCGGTTGAGGGGGCTAGAGCCAGCGGCGTGCGTAGGCTGAAACACATGGAAAACGTGTGCCATCTGCTTTGCCGAAACGGCAACGGAACGTTCGAAATATTATCATTGTTGTCAAAAAAACCGACTCCTAGAATGGCCTGAACGGTTGTGCCAGAGCGTGCTACCGACACGCGTCGCAGCGCGAGTGCGAGCCCCGGCCGCCGTCCCCATAAGCCATTTGGAGACATGCAGTGACCCGTAATGCCGCAATTGCTCAAGCCACCGCCCAATACGATTCGGGCGCGTTTCTCGATACCCTCAACCGCCGCGTGGCGTTCAAGACGGAGAGTCAGGAAGCCGATAGCGGCGACATTCTCCATGCCTACCTTGCCGATGAAATGACGCCTGCGCTCGCCGCGCTGGGCTTCACTTCGCGCATCGTGCCGAACCCTGCGCCGGGCGGCGGCCCCTTCCTGATTGCCGAGCGTCGCGAAGCCGACGACCTGCCGACGGTGCTCACCTATGGCCATGGCGATGTCGTGCGTGGTTACGACGCGCAATGGCGTGCCGGACTCAAGCCGTGGGAGATCGTTGTCGAAGGCGACCGTTGGTATGGCCGTGGCACGGCGGACAACAAGGGCCAGCACACGATCAATCTAGCGGCGCTCGCTGAAGTGCTTGCTGCACGCGGCGGAAAGCTTGGCTACAACGTGAAGATGATCGTAGAGATGGGCGAGGAGATGGGCTCTCCGGGCCTGCACGCGGTTTGCGAACAACTGCGCGAGGAGTTGCGTGCCGACGTGCTGATTGCCTCCGACGGCCCGCGTCTGGCGGCTACGCATCCGACGGTCTTCTTGGGCTCGCGCGGCCTTGTGAATTTCAAACTGAGTCTGAATCTGCGCGAAGGCGGTCATCACTCGGGCAACTGGGGCGGCTTGCTGCGTAACCCGGGCGTGGTGCTGGCCAATGCGATTGCGTCGATGGTCGACGGCAACGGCAAGATTTTGATCGAGGGGTTGCGCCCGCCTGCGTTGCCTGCGTCGGTACGTCGTGCGCTAGAAGGGTTGGAAGTGGGCGGCGGCCCGAACGATCCGGAAGTCGACGCCGACTATGGCGAGCCGGGCCTGACCCCGACCGAGCGAGTGATCGGCTGGAACAACATCGAAGTGCTGGCGTTCAAGACGGGCAACCCCGAGAAGCCGGTCAATGCGATTCCGCCGTACGCCTACGCCCACATGCAAATTCGCTTTGTGGTCGGCACCGATTGGGAGCGGCTTGGCGAGATCGTGCGCGCGCATTTGGATGCGCACGGTTTCACGATGGTCGATGTGGAAGTGGAGCGCGGCGTGATGGCGACGCGTCTCGATCCGGAAGACCCGTGGGTGTTGTGGGCGCTGGCATCGATGCGCGAGACGACGGGCAAGCCGCCGGTACTGCTGCCGAACCTTGGCGGCACGCTGCCCAACGATGTATTTGCCGACGTGCTGGGGCTGCCCACGCTGTGGGTGCCGCATTCCTACCCGGCTTGCTCGCAGCATGCACCTGACGAGCATTTGCTCGGTTCAGTGGCGCGTGAGGCGTTGCAAATCATGGCGGGATTGTTTTGGGATCTGGGCGAAGTCGACCTCAAAGAGGGGAAGCCGCGATGAACAGTTCTGCTGCCGCTCCGGGGGCGGGGCACACGGGGCGTCTTTCGGAGGGAGGCGCGGACGTTGCTGCCACCGCATCCGACGCATCCAACGAGAGACCAGCCGCTCACGTACCCGTGTACAAGTTGATCGTTGCCACGTCGATCGGCAATGCGCTGGAATGGTATGACCTGATCGTCTACGGCTACTTCGCCGTCACGATCTCGAAGCTCTTCTTCCCGGCGCACGACGAGACGGTGTCGTTGCTGATGGCGTTGGGCACGTTCGCGTTGTCGTATCTGGCGCGCCCGCTCGGGGCGTTCGTACTGGGAGCCTATGCGGACCGTCATGGCCGACGGGCGTCGTTGATGCTGTCGATTGCGATGATGACGGTGGGCACGGGGCTGATCGCTTTTATGCCGACGTATGCCGTCATTGGCGTGTGGGCACCGATCGGCATTTTCCTGTCGCGCTTGATGCAGGGGTTCTCGGCGGGTGGCGAGTTCGGCAGTTCGACGGCGTTTCTCGTCGAGCACGTGCCGAATCGTCCGGGCTTCATGTCGAGTTGGCAGTTTGCGAGTCAGGGGGCGAGTACGTTGTTGGCGTCGGCTTTCGGTGCGGTGTTGACAGGGGCGCTCACGCAGCCGCAGTTGGATTCGTGGGGCTGGCGAATTCCGTTCCTGTTCGGGATGCTGGTCGGGCCGATTGGCTTGTACATCCGCAAGTATGTGGATGAGACGCCGGCGTTCCAGAAGGAGGCGATCAAGGCGCGGGCGGCAAGTCAGGCGGCGGCGGGTGAAGTGGCGGGTCCGTCACCGATTCGGGAAGTGTTGGCGACGCAGAAGTCGCGGTTGCTGGTGTGCATCGGCGCGTTGATTTTGACGACGACGGCGAACTACATGATTTTGTACATGCCGACGTATGCGACCAAGCAATTGGGGTTGCCGCCGCAGCAGGGCTTTATCGCGACGCTTGTCACCGGGTTTGTGATCATGACGCTCACGCCGTTTGTCGGCCATTGGTCGGACCGTGTGGGCCGCATTCGCATCATGGCGGTGGCTGGGGTGCTGTTCTTGTGCACGGTGTATCCGGCGTTCGCGTTCATGAATGCGCACGCGTCGCTCGCGACGATGATGCTGGTGATGCTGTGGGTGGGGACGCTCAAGGCGGTGTACTTCGCACCGATTCCGGCGTTGATGTCGTCGTTGTTCCCGACACGCACGCGGGCCACGGGGATGGCGGTGGGTTACAACCTCGGCACGACGATCTTCGGCGGCTTTACGCCGCTCGCTGTCGCGTGGCTGATTGCCTCGACGGGCAACAAGCTTGCACCGGGGCTGTATCTGATGGTCGGCGCCGTGATCAGTCTTGTGACGCTGTTGATTGCGCGCACGAAGATGGGGGCGCGGTAGACCTTAGGGTTGGACGTTGTGTTTGCGCGTGAGCGCAGACGTTGGGGGGCTGGCGGGCGGTGGAAGGAAAATCGCCTGCCGGTACCTCGTTAGTGTTGCTGGAACGTGGTGCCGGGGTCGTTTGCGGCGGGGCCGCTCAATCCGGTGAGAAAGGCGTCACAGATTTTCGCGAGCGTTTCGGAAGGGTGTTTGACGCGGCGGGGACGTCCGCCGTATTTGGCGCACTCGGATTCCAGCGCTTCGGAAAGTGTGCGCGCGACGTCGGCGAGAATCGTTCCCCAAACGGATTCCTCCGTAATGTTCATGACTTCGGCGTACTCGCCGACTTTCATCGAACAGTGCAAGTCATCTTCAGTGATCCATACGCGAAGCATTTCGACGGCGCTGTCATCGAGCAGTGCAGCTTCCGGTATCGGGCATTCATTCATGATTCACCTCGCAATGTGATGTGGGTTCGTAGTTGGGAGAGTCGCAAGGTCCGCGAAAGCGCGGTGGCTTGTGGCTCATCCGTCCAGCGCCGTTGATCGGCAGGGCAACCGTACACGCGTTGATTCGCCTGATGTCGTCGTACGCCAACTACGGCTTCGCGCGCTGCACATCCTCCAAACGTCCCTCAAGACCCCGTATCGCGGGGGCTGGCGGGGGATTGGTTTGCGCTGTGGGGTGGGTTTTGGTTCGGGTGTTTGGGGAGTTTTTGCAGATTATTCACAGCGGGGGGATGGGGAGGGTGGGGCGGGAGTTGCGGGGGGGGGGAGTGGGGGCAGTGAGCGAATGGAGTGCGTACATCAGGGGCGAACGACCTCTCTCTCGGATAGCTGGGATCGACTTCTGATGATCACTTGGTCAACCGTATTTCGCTATGTGGGTGATTGAAGACCTTCGCTTTGTGCCGAGAATGGTCTGTCAGCGTCTTCGGTTGTCAGTATTCCGAGTGACAGTGCGATGAGGCTGATTGAAATTAATGTGATGAGATAATTTAAAATCAGGTAAAAAGATATTCTTAATGAAATTTTTATGTGATTGAGTTTTGTTTTCTTGTTTTGATGCTCGTTTTCGTTGGTGTATGGTCGGTCTGATGAATTTCTGGGTTTGGAGTGTCGTCGGTCGATGTAAAGCTTGCTGAGCATCCAAAAACCTAGACTGAAAGATATTCCTGCGGCTACTCCTATTTTTGATGAAAATGTGATGTGGTGAAGTACGATGCTGGGATCGAAATGGAAAGAGTGAAAGATTACTTCGTAAGCTAGGCTGGTTGTTAGTAGCAGGAGTGACAGAAGTGTCGATGATCGGAGGGTGAGGGTAAGTAGGTTTGTGTATGGTTTTTCTTGATTCATTTGTCACCGAAGTTGAGGTATGAATAATCCTTCATCCATGCATGATGGCGCGTAATGTCGATGTGATTGGCGTGTTGAGGTCGCCGAACTGTAGTTTCTGCTTTTCTCGATTCGAAAAGGAACATTGGCGCTATCCCCAATAGATCATCCAACAACGACATCGACCACGACGCACTCGCCCGCAATCACGCCGTCTTTGATGGTCGTGTCGCCACCCGATGCCACCGTGGTTTTGCCATCAGCCGTGATGTGGCTGAAGTTGCTGGTGAGGTCGCGACCGCCGGTGTTGCGGCACGAGGTGCCAGCGCCTGCCGTCGCGCCAACCATTCCTCTTGTGTCAGGCCTCATTTAGAGCGAGCGCGTGTTCGAAGAATGTCTTGTCTCCAGCATAAAAACCTCCCCAATCATGTTTGACGATTCTGTCCTTTGCGATTTCAGTAGCCAAAGTCTTTTCCCCTCTCAACATGTGAACTAGCAGGCGCTCAGGCCAGACAGTACTCGCCGCATTTGGACGCTTTTCGTACTCTCTATCGAGAAAACGCATGTAGGCATCCGTGGAGTCAATCTCCCGCGCTATGTCTTCCGCCTTTGACGCGGCCTCCAGCATTGCGGTCTTGATCTGCTGTTCTAGTACACCTGGCTCCCACACAAGATCACGGATGGTGAAACTCTGAATTTGCCAACCAGTAAGCACGAAGGCTCCGTTGGCGTGAAGACTGAAAGGGGCGTTCTCATTGCTTGACATGTCGAGCACGTGCCAGAGCAGACGGTCAAGTGCTAGCCACTTGAACCATAGACTCGAATGAAATGACCCCTCCTTCGCTCCTGCGCTCACGATCATGGAGAAGAAGAAGGGGCCATTCGTCCAATAAGGCGTGCCGCGGATGGACTTCCAACCCATGGCCTTAGCCTCTGCCTTTATCAGTAGGCGAAGTCCTCGCTCGAATTCGGATTGCTTCATTGGTCAGATTTGTGGTGTCTTCGCGTTCTGTGCACTTTCCGGTAGAGACACCGTGTTCTTACGGAGTGCGGTCTGGTCCGCAGCATGCCGGAGCTGGGTAGTTGGCGAGGCGGGGAGGGGAGGGGGCGTGAGTGATGTCAATTCTTGCGGCTCCGAATGCCACAAACATCGCATGAAGTACGTGCGGAGGTGGGTCAGGTGAACCTGATTTCACATTCGCATAATAAAAATTTTCGATTGTCGGAGATAGAGAATTGATCGCCGTCAATTTGAGCCAGTAGTAGACCTAATCCGCTTGCGCCAGCTTCGATATCTTTCGTCCATCCAGCGATGTCGCCATGAAAAACAATTGCATGAAAGGTTGGCCCTCCGGACGGAATGATCTGACAGCCAGCTTCGCATACGCCACCGGCAGTGGCGAAAGGTGGGTTGGTGAAACAAGTGAGGTTCTTGAATTGCTTCGATAGATTATTTTTCCCATCATCAGAAAAATACATCACTTTTCTTGAACTAGCCTCCTCCGTGCCGGGAACAACTCTTGAGCTAGAATCTTCAAGCGTTCCGCCGAGGAGTATCTCCATTTTTTGATCTTCATTCATGTCAGATTTCTAGGTTGCTGTAAGCAATGGTCCGCCGAGCAACTGATCTTCAGAGCCATGCATCGTGGTTGTGTCATAAATATCACATGGGGTTGTGTCGCAATATTGAGGAATTGATATTGAAGTATTGTCAAGGATAATGTTAAAAAATAATTGAATCTCGATCTAAATCAAGAAAATCTATATCCGAAGATTCCAATACTTCCTCAAATCTCTCCCATCCTATATTTCTAATTCTGTCTGCCTCGTCGCTTACGAGTGGAATAAGCCAGGCCAATATGGTAGTTGGAGGGGCTCCAACATACGGCGATATGCCATCAGGAAAAATTACCGGATTTGAAACATATACAGCGTTTGCACGTGCGCCGGTGACTAATGGCGTACTTGGTCCGATGACTTGGCCACGCAGAAGTGCTCCATCACGTTCAGCGACCCATTCTGCAAATGAGAGCAGGAACGATGCAATATGGGCAGGCGTGTATTTTGCATGCGTGGCAAAAAGAAGTTCTTGCCGAATAGTTCGTCCATCGCTTAGGTGTTTGACGCGTTCGCTCAACCCGAGCGTTGAGTACGAAACTGCATCGTCCCAGAGAGTGTTCTCAAACCTTACGACTTGAACGCGAGAAGTTCCTATGGACGGCGCATCTGCACAATTGGACGATGAATTCCATCCGCATTGGATTGTGCCGAGATGGCGTTCCAAATGTTCAACTATAGACATGTCATTTCTCTGCCGGTTTGGCGCCTCTTGAACGATTACACCCTGGACATTCTAGGCGGGTACCTTCGTTGAAATTATCCAATATTTCCTTCCGCGTCTTTTCCGAATGATCGCGCTGGCTCCAAGGTGGCTGATGGTCGATATCCCAATCGCGCGGGCCGTTGCCTGGCGCCACCTCGACATCTTTCCCGCAAGTAGGACAAGCTTTCGTTGACGAGTTGGAACCGACTGGGGCATCACTCCAAGCATCTTCGATTGTTTTTTTTCGGAACCGTTTCGGCCGAGCAGTGCGTTTTTCGTCGGCTTCCTGCGACGGAGAAATGTCTTCCGGCGTCTTCAACATCGGATCAAACACCACCGGCCCGTCGTTGGGCGTCGCGGTAATGGTTGGGCCTTTCGAGTCCTGAT
This sequence comes from Pandoraea pneumonica, assembly GCF_902459645.1. Lineage (GTDB taxonomy): Bacteria > Pseudomonadota > Gammaproteobacteria > Burkholderiales > Burkholderiaceae > Pandoraea > Pandoraea pneumonica. The sequence goes on along the minus strand of NZ_CABPSK010000004.1, from coordinate 344,866 downwards.
CCGGTGTTGCGGTGATTGTAGCGCTGCGTTCGCCTTTATCTGGCGTGGCCGTCAACGTCGGGCCTTTCTCGCCAGAGTCTGGTGTGGTGGTGATTGTGGCGCCCGATGGGCCGTTGTTTGGCGTGGCGGTAATCGTTGGGTTTTCAGAGGCATCCGAGCCCACGCGTTCTGAGGCTTGCTCCGCAACGTGACGACTTGCACAAGCCAACGGCGACACCTTGCACGCTGCGTCTGCTAGGGCTTCGCGTAATGCGTAAGCAAGTCTTGCTGTGGCGGACTTAGCGCTGCCGGTGCCTCTACCATTTGGATCCAGTTCGTCGGGGGCGCTCTTGCCCCGATTACCACTCGTCTGCCCTGACGGTGTACCGGTTTGTGGTGGCGGGGGCAGAACCGTAATCCCCAGCGTATTGTTTTCAGCCTCGGTCTTTGCCCCTGTTGAGGCTGTCGCCACGTCCCGGCCGACGCCCGCCGTCACACCCGCCACAATTGACGTGATCAGGTTGACGCGAGCTTCCCGCTCAGACTGCGAAAGCGGCTGTCCGGGCTTATCGGCGGTTGCCAGCAGACTGCCGAGCAACGATCCCGCTGCGGCCCCCATCGCACCTGCGTCGCAACTCCCACCTGACGCGGCACCGCCCGCGCAACCGGCGATGGCATGCAAGGTGGCTTTCGATGCGGGATCAAGGTTCTCACCTAGCGTCTTGATCTCTTTTGCGGCGAGTCCTTGCAGATAGGTCACCGTCGCGCGTGAGGCCATTTCACCAGCGGCCCCCGTGACGTTGCCCCCGATGCCTGCGGTGACGGCGCTCACGATCAACCGGTAATCGCCACCCGGTCCCCATTTCTTTGCGTCGGCAAGTTGCTCGCTTAGTGCTGCACGCTGCACGGGGTCGGTGGTGTTCTTGAGTTGCGCTTCGATCTCGTCGGCTTTCTTGGCGCGGTTGTTCACAAACGTCCCAACTTCGCGCTGCAACGCTTGCATGATTTCGAAGCTGGTTTCGATCTGTTCCTTATCGAACTTGTTGGTTAGAGCGTTGGTGCCGTCCTTATCTGTGGAGACGTCACGGTTCACGGACGCGATGGTTTCTTCCGTTGTCTTGCCGGTTTTCGCCAGTTGCGACGCTTCATCCGTGATTTCGATGACCCCAGCGCTGATGCCACTTCGCGTCACGCTCGTCGCGTTACCGCTTGCTGCGACTGCCGTCGGTGGGGCCACGCTTACCGGGCCGGTCTTCGGTAACTCACTGCCGGGTATCGCTTTCGCTCCGGTTTCGGCGTGGCCCTTCTGATCGGTGCCGACCTTAGCGCTATCGCCGCCGCCTGTGCTGACTCCGCCGCCCAAGCTCACACCGAAGGCGTCGTATTCCGCGTGGTTCTCGATGTCGCGTTCGGTCAGCGAACCGGTTTTCAGACGATTCCTATTCGACTCGGCCGCCTTGTCAGTGGACGCGATAACGGCACCGACGAGATCGGTGTTGCCGCTAACCGACACGTCAAAGCCGCCGTCGCCCGCTTTGATCCCGGCTTGTTCGGTCACGCTCGCGAAATCACTGCTGATTTTCTGGTGACTGACGTTCACGCTCCCGGACGCCCCGCCAAACCCCACCGTGCCGCTGGCGCTGATGGATTGGTCTTTCGACTCATAGACGCTGGTGTCTTGCAAGCTCTCCAAGCTCAGATCGCCGCCGACGTCGACCACGACGCGCTCGCCCGCAATCACGCCGCCTTTGACGGTCGTGTCGCCGCCCGATGCCACCGTGGTTTTGCCATCAGCCGTGATGTGGCTGTAGTTGTTCGTGACGTCTTTGCCATCCGCCTTGCCGCGCGAGGCACTGGCGTTTGCGGTCACCCCGATGGACATGCCATTGCTGCCGACGGACACGCCTACGCCAATACCGCCCGAGATGCCACTACTCTTGCGGTGCTGTTCGAAAGTGTCGGCGCTCGCTAGCACGCTGATATCGCCATCGGCCTTGAGCGTCGCGTCTTGTCCAGCCTTGATATCGCTGCCGCGAACGAGCAAAGATGAGGCTTTGCCGTCGCCTTCGGCGCTCACCGAAACGTTGCCACCCGCACTCACCCTCGAGCCGATCGACGTGGTGCTCTCCTGTGTCTCGCGGCTCTTCTGCATCGAGCCACCGACCGTAATCGAGACGCTTACATTGGCCGCATCTTTCAGATTCTTGACGGTATCGGCAGCGTTCTTGACCGCTAATCCACCGGCGGCGACGCCGAGCGCTTTCATGCGTCCGTCGTCGACCTTGCTCACCGCCTTGCCCATTTGGCCGACGGTTTCGGCCGCAGCCAATAGCGGACTGCTGATCGCAATCGTCACGCCGGATTGGCGGACCTCGGTTTCACGCTCGGTGGCATCCCGCTCAACGCTCTCCGTAATGGCAGCGCGCTTGGCCGAAATGTCGATGTTGCCCGCAGGCGCGATAACCGCGCTGCCTTCCTGTCGGTACTCGTCTCCAGCTCGCACCGTCACGTCACCAGTCACGGAGCCAAGCACGCTGCCTGTCTGACTCGTGCTCTCGCGGCGCTTGGTCTCCTTCTCGCTGCGTTTGCCGATGGTGATGCTCGTGCCGCTGCCGAACACACCGCTAGTTTTGGTTTCCGAGACGCTGAGCGACTGCTGGCGGTCTTCTGCGGAGGTGATCGCTACATTGCCCTGGGCCGCAACGGTCGCGTTGCCGTCTGCAACGACGTTCGAGCCGATGATGGAAACATCCCGTCCCGATGCAATCTTTACGGTGTCTCCAGACACGGTGCTGCCGGTCGTTTGTGTACCGTGTACCTCGCGGTAGCGTTCTTCTGTAGTTTTGGAGAGGAGGCCGGACTTGGTGTCGCGCGACCACCGAACGTCGTCATGCTGTGCGGTGACTCCGCCGACGGTCACGTCACCTGAGGCGACGATCTGTACGGCACCCTTGGCGCCCGCATCCTGGTTGCCACTTCTGACGCCGCTATCCCCTGCGCTGACGTACGAGCCGAGAACCTTGGCGTCGCCTTTGCGCGAGCCCTCTTCCGAGACGTAGGCGCGTACGCCACGCTCTTCGAGTACACGCTGAACTGCTTCGATTTGGCCCGCCGCAATGCCGATGGCACCGCCAGCCCGGATGTCACTGCCCTGGACGCTTTCTGTGTGCGTGTCCGCTGTAGCGGCATGACCGTCGTTACGCGACCGGCCCGTGAAATCCAACTTGTCGGTAACGGCAGCCACCTCAACGTCGCGGCCAGCCGCGATGACAACATTGCCGCCGGTATTCACCTGCGCGCCTTTGGTCACTGCGTCCCGGCCAGCGACAACGCTGGTATTTCCTCCGACATCGACGACCGACGCGGCGTGTTCGGTGACTTGAGTCGCGCTGCGGTTGTCGCCAGTGCGACCATCGCCAAAGCTTCGGTCCACCGCGATGGAGCCGATTGAGACGTCACGGCCAGCGCGCAGCTCGGTATCACCGCTCGATTGAATTTGGGCGCCCGTGACGTTCAGGTCACGCCCGGCGGTCACGTTTAGCGTGTCTAGCGTGCCGATTCGTCCGATGGCATCGACGGCGGTGGTCTTGCCGCTGCCACCAACGCCCATCCAATCGACCGTGCGTGTTTGGCTCGTCACCACGACATCGCGCCCGGCTTCCACGCGCACTTGGTTGCCGAGGATCTCGCCGCCAATGTTCGCGATATCGCGCGAGGCGATGACCTCGACGTTGCCGACACTCACCCGGTCGATGTTCACAGGCGCCACGCTTTCCACGCTGCCGACGATGGCCGCTCCGTCCCGAGCGGCGCTTCCCAAGTTCGCGGCGCCGTCCCGTCCCGCCTTGCTGACACCCCCTGCGCCCTTGATTCCACCCGGGGCAATCCCTCCAATCACCCCATGATTCTCGATATCGACGGCGCGAATCTTTGTGCTGGCATCGCCGACAATCTGCCCTCGGTTGCTCACCGTCTGGCTGGCTTCCACGACCATGTCGCGTCCCGTGACGAGTGCGCCACCAGGTTGCAGGCTCACGCGTTTGCCATGCGCGAGATAGAGCGTCGGTACCAGCACGGTTTGCGTGGAGCCATCGGGTGCGGTGACATCCTGCTTGACCAGCCAGACAATGTCGTCGGTCAGCGCTTGCATCTGCGCTTCAGTGAGGCGAATGCCGACTCGGAGCAACAGATCCCGCCCGGCGCGCGCGCCTTGCGCAAGCAGCGAGCGATATTCCGTATCGGCCGCGGCGGCCTCATTGCTGTCGTAGGCCGTCAGCCTTGCGCGACCCGTTAGCCGAAGGATCTGATCCCGAACCAGCTTCGCCTCATAGAACCCATCGCCAATGCGCCGTTCGATTCCCGCCGGATCGACGTTCAGCAGATCCAGCATGTAATTGCTGGATACGAACTTGCCGTAATCGGTAAAGCGCGCGTCGGTGACAACGAGGTATGGCTGCGACGGTGCCGTCACGATGCTGAACAAGCCACTGCTCGGCAATGTCAGGTCGGGAATGCCGCCTGACACCGGATCGAGCGTTTGCAGCGCGCCCGATACGACAGTCGACACCTGCGCTGGTTGCGGCGCGTCGATGGTGGATTGCGCTGCGGTGGAGACGGTTGATGCGAGCGTGTCGTCAGCATCAATCGTCACTTGTGGCCGCTGGGGATTCTCCGGACGCTGCACATCCGGTACGTCCAGCGTTCCTGGAACATCCGGAACACGCGCCGACACCTGAGCATCGACCCACCGTGCATCGATGAGACTGCCATCTCCCGAGACGGTATCGATCACGATGTCTCGCCCGTGAATTCGCGTCGACTGGTTCGAGGAGATCACGGCGTCGAGGCCACCAACGACGGACTTGCGCTCGGACGTGCCCAAGTTCACCGACGTGAACCACCGGTTCTTATTGCCGCGCTTCTCGTGCCAGTAAAGATCGGACGTTTGACTGGTCTGCTCGATACGCTCAAGCCCGACGCTGCGGTTGGTGATCTCGCCGCCGTTGCCTCGCACGTCGAGGTTTCCCCCCGCGCTGATGACTGACGCGTAGTTGAGGGCGCTGGCTGCCTCGACGTTCAAGCGAATCGAGCGCTGCGACGCGATGACACCGGGCGCGTCTGCACTGACGATTCGATCGACCGTACTGCGCGTGGTGATTTGCCGCCGGTATTCGTTGGTGTCGCGCCCGTCTTGAATGCCGTGACCGAATCGGAATATCCGTGCCCCCTCGTCCGGCGCGCCGGTAATCGGCTGGCGCGCCTCATCGACCACCGTCGGGCGAATGTGCTGTGACGGGTCGTAATCGGGCCAAAAGCGCACGATCCAGTTGCCATTCCCGTCGTCTTGAATGGATTCGAAGTGCTGGACCGCGCGTTGCGTAATGTTGCGAGTGGCGTAATCGACGGAATACACCGAGTCTTTGTAGACCTCGATGATCGGCTTCGCTAACGAGAAGGTCTTGTTGTCGGTGTCTAGTGCAGTGAGGTGCCCCTTAGGCAGCGTGACGGCGATGGGATCGCGCACTGCATAGAGCTTCTCGGCGGAGTGGGCTGCGCTCGCCTCTTGAGTCCAGCGCCATTGGGTGAATGGAATATTGCCGGGATTCGGGACTTTCTTCGTTTCCTTGATGCGATCCGTCGGTTGCCCACGATCATTGACTTCATAAATAGGCTCATCAATCATCGTTGGCCCATCGTCGATTCGCAGGCTATGGCTCCAATGCCGGGTCGGAAGCTCCTGACACGGCGCGCCAGTCGCGGCGGCACACCGTGCAAGCGACGTGTCGTCGGGCAATGTCACATACCCAGCGATCCAAACGTGCCGAACGGCGGTTGTCGTTCCCTCGTCGATGCCGCGCTCGATGTTGATCTGACCGCGCTCGTTCACGAACGTCTTGACGGCAATGTCGATGTCGCCGCCCGCCTCAATCGTTGCCGACCGGTTCGTCAGCCCGGTTGCTTGTTGGGCAAGGAAGCCGGCGCCATCACGTGCGTCTGACGCGCCGATGCGCAAGCCGCCGAGGCTATATAACGTCGCGCCGTTCTCGTTGAGTACCTGACCCTGGGCGAAGATATCCAGTTGCTGCGTGGCGGCCATGACGGCAGCGGCGCCAGTGTTCGTCAGATGGGTGCCGTCGAATCGGATGCGCTCGCCAATGACTGCGCCTGTGTTGTGGAATACCGGCGCGCGAAGCTGTACGTCGTCGCCGTCGATTCGCGACGCGTTGTCGATCCGATCGGTGGCATTGGCGAAGACTGTCCGACCTTTGATTCGTCCGCCCCCCTGATTGAGCAAGCGAGCGGCATTTACGGTGAGTTTGCGTACCGCCGCGAGCTCGCCAGTGACAGTCAACAGTCCGGAGATCGTCAGATTGAGATCACCGTTCGAACGCCAATCGTGGGACGGGCCAAGGATGAAGTCGCCCGGCAGCGTGATGTTCAACGTGTTGCCTGCGCGAAGCTGTCCGACGCCAAGCAACTGGTCAGCGGCCAGATGCAGATCCCGGTTGACGGCAATCTCGCCGCCTCGGTGATTCAGCAGCGCGGCCGTAAGCCTGACGTCTTGCCGTGCCTGAAGTTGCCCGAGGTTGTCGAAGGCCTGAACACCTTTGCCGTCGTAACCGGTCAGATGCAGATCGCGGCCGCTGAACAGCGATCCGGCGCTCTCGAAGCGGTCGCGAATCGTGAGCGCCAGATCTTGCCCTGAATGGATCCCGGCTCCGGAACCGTTGCGCAACACTAAGCTCTGTATCTCGACATTGCCGTTCCCGCCGATGAATCCCGTCGGGCGGGATGTCGACGGCGGAAGCGATGCGTCGTTGCGAATCTCGTCAGCGTGCAGCGTCGTTTGGCCTAGCGTGGCGTTGACGATGCGACCATCGGTGTTGTCGAGCGTCGCAGCGCGCAGTGTGATGGTTTCGTTGGGGGCATTTGGCGTGTCACCGCCATCGGTATCGTTTGTCGTCTTGGACGGTTCGGATGACGCGGGATCGTAGTCGGCGCGCAGCGCAGTGTTGCTCGCAACCTCGATGCTCCCGCGAACGTTGGTCAGTGCACCGTCTACGCGCCCATCTAACGCACCAGCCGCGTGAATCTCGCCATCGGTATTGTCGAGATCACGGTCTACCCCGAGCGTCGCGGCGCGGTTCGATAGGACGCGGCCTTGCCGATTCATAAGATTTTCGGCGCTCACGCGTACTGCGCCAGTCGAGTGGATCTCTCCCCCGGAGTTATCGACGTCGCGGCGTGCCGCCAGTGTCAGCGCGTCGTTCGTGCGTAGAAGCCCTTGCTGATTGACGAAGTTCTCCGCACTCAAGTTTGCCGAGCCCGTCGAGCGGATTTCGCCAGCGGTGTTGTCGATAGCACCTTGCGTGGTGAGCGACAGGGCATCGTTCGTTCGGACACGCCCTTGCGCGTTGACGATGGTGTCGCCGCTCACCCGCATTGCGCCGCTTGAGTGGATGTCCCCTGTGCTGTTGTCGACTTCGTCTCGTGCCGAGAGCAATAGCGCGCCAATAGTGAGGATCTTGCCTTGCCGATTGCGTACGCTTCGGCTACTCGCCTGCAAACCACCACCGGCATGAATTTCCCCGTCCGTGTTGTCTAGTTCGCCGGAGGTGGTCAGTGTCAGCGCGTCGTTGGCGCGAATGCTACCTTGCCGATTGGCGATGTTCCGGCCATGTACCAGCAGTGCGCCGCCCGCGTGGATTTCACCCGCACCGTTGTCGATATCGCCCTGCACATTCAACGAGAGCGCGCCGTTGGTTTGAACGTGCCCTTGTCGGTTGGAAAAATCGCCACCGGTTGTGAGCGTTAGCGAATGACTGCTTTCAATGCGCGCACCTTCCAGATTCTCAAGACTGCGGGACGAGAGGTTGACGACACCGTTGTCTGCAATGATGCCGCCACGCGCCTTGCTATTTGCTTGCCCCGACGCTTCTGATGCTTCCGATATCGGCGATGTATTCGGCGCACGCGATGGTTGATTTAGGACGTGTCCGAGTACGGCAATATCGAGCGCTCGCGTTCCCGCATTGACGATCGTCCCGCCCTCGTTGTTGAGCGTTGCGGACGAAAGACTGAGTTGTGCGCTCTCTGCGGCGGCTTCGATGCGGCCTTCCGAGTTTTCGATGCCATCGGTTACTGCTAGACGTAGCGCATCGTGGGCTGCTGTACGTCCTGACCGGTTCGTGAATGCGCCACCGATTGCAGCGTCTAGCGCACCGTTCGCACGAAGTTCGCCGCGCTCGTTGATGAGGTGCGCTGCGGTTTCCAGCGTGAGCGATTGGCCAGACCGCAGGGTGCCTTCGGTGTTGTCCAGCGTGCCCGTGCTGAGCGTCACCGCACCATTCGAGGCGATTTCTGCGCCTTGCCGGTTAGTGATGCCGTCTGTCGCAACGATCACGGTTCGGCCCTGCCCGCTGTTGCGCAGCGCGCCGCCGTCGTTGTTCAACTGTTGCGCGCGAATGTCCAGTGTGTCCGCGGACTCAATCGTGCCTCGCGCGTTTTGGAGCACCGTTTGTGCGTGCAGCGTGACGGCTTGTCCGGCGATGGTTCCAGATGTGTTGTCGATGAAGGAAGTTGTATCTGCCGTCAACGAATGCAACGCCGTGAGGCGACCGCGATCGTTTTCGAGCGATTCCGCCGCCAGTTGCAGGTCGCCGTTGGTGCCGATCTGACCGCTGCGGTTATCGAGCGAGGTGGCATGGACCACCAAGTGCCCGTCCCCGGCATGCGCTACGGTGCCGCCTGCGTTATCGAATGTCTGGGTGTCGATCAGCGCGTCGTGGGCGGCAAGTCGGATCGTGCCGTCGTGATTGATCAGGGCTTCGCCGATCTTCAACTGTGGTGAAGTGTCGCTACGCTGTTTCGGCGACTCCGACGGTTGGCTCTGCTCGATTTCGCCCGACGTGTTGTCGAGCCGTGCGGCGACTATTGCCAGCGAACCCGCATGCACCTGACCGCCCACATTGCGCAGGGTGTTGGCCGAAGCGTCTAGCTGACCTTCTGTGTGGACGCGGCCCCCGGTGTTGTCCAGCAGTTCGCGCACGGCCAGTGCGACACGTTCCCGGGCAAGAATCTGGCCGCCGGTGTTTAGCAGGTTGCCGGTCGCCTCGAACCGGAACGTGCCTTCGGACGCCCATCTTCCGCTGTTGATAGCGTCGCCCGCCGACACGATCACGTCGCCTTTTCCGGCAATCTCTCCCTGAATACTGTTCGCCGCCTCGTTCGCCAGTTCGCCCCATTCGCGATTCAGCGACCGGTTAGCCAACTCGCCGACGACACTGATCCGCATCGTCGCGTCGCCCAATGCCAGCAAACGGCCGCCGTCATTTTTCAGGGCACCCGCCTCCAGCGAGAAGAGGCCTCCCGACTGGATCAAACCAGCCTGGTTGCTCACCAACCCGTGCGTTAGCAGATAAAGCGCTTGTTTCGCAGAGACCTCGCCCCGATCGTTTCGCCAACTGTCCGCGCTCAGGTGCAACGCGCCGTTTGTCGCGAGCGAGCCGTCGGTGTTGTCGATTCGGCCGGTTATCAGACGCGTCGCACCAGTGCCTGCATGGTCGATCTTGCCCGCGGTGTTATCCAGCGACGCGGAGCTCAGCAACAGGTCCGAGCCATTGACGGCGATTCGACCATCGCGGTTATCCAGCGCGCCACGCAGAGTGATGTTCGTGACCGACGTTCCCCATTGGGAAAGTTCTCCGCCCCGATTAGTCAGTCCGGCCGCGTCGATCGACAGATGCTGCGTCGCCAACGACGCGCTGTCATGACTGAGTTCGCCCTGACTGGTCAAGGTCGCTGTGCTGCCAACGCGAGTCGTCGCACCGACCATCGAGAGCGAGCCGCTCAGTGCATGAATGAGAAGGTTCTGCGGCGTTGTGGTCTTCGCGCCGCTCAGGTTAATGGCGTTTGCCGTGAAGCGGATGCTGTTGGTTGCCGTATGGGTACCCGCGGCTTGCAGTGAACCCGCGACCGTTAGCGTGATATCCGCCGGTTGACCCGCAGTCCCATCCGGGGCGGAGCCTGCGGCGATCGTCCCCGTCGATGTCACGCTGTTCGCGTTGCCTTGAAAATGTCGAGCCGCCGACGCCACGCCGTCGTGTTGCCACGTGCCGCTAACGGAGAGCGTGACGTCAGCCCCGCTGTGAAATTGCCCGGTACTGATCAGATCGCGTGCTGTTTGCAAGTGCAGCGCATCGGTCGCGAGGACATCGCCGCTTACATGGATGCTGTCGGCAGTCTTCACGTGAAGCGCGCCGCCTGCGTGCAGTTTCCCAGAGACGCGTAACTGACCTTCGCTCGATAAGGTCAGGGTTCCCCCGTTAGCCGAAACATCGCCATCCACGTTGACGCCAACGCCAGCCTCGGTGCCAATGAGTCGGATCTTGCCCGCGTACATGCCCCCAAGACGCGACACGTCGAGTGCAAACGCGGGCGCCACGCCTGACGACGCTTCGGTCGAGCGTACGTCGAACGTCGATGCGTCGACTTCGTTTCGCCCCGTCACGACGTCTAGTTGCTGCGCATGAACCGCGGCGTTGACCTCGACCGCGCGTGCGAGCAGGGCTGCGTGTGAAAGGTTGCCTGCATTAAATCCGTTACCGGTCACGTTCACCGTGCCGTCGGTGACGCGAAACGCTTCGAGAGAGCCACTGCCGCCAAACACTGGCAAGCCGGTTGTCAGCACGCCGCGTGAGGTATTGATGAAGCCGCAACCGTTGCACGTAATGCCATTCGGGTTGCTCACGATGACTTCCGCTCGGCCCCCAGCCACTTCGAGATACCCGGCGAGATTCGACGGGAGGGTGCTCGTTACCTGATTGAGGATGAGGCGCGCCGGATCGCCGGTTAGATTCGGATTTCCCGGGATCAACCCGCCAGTCTGCGTTTGCACGATCGTGGCGGCGTTATTGAGAATGGCGCCTTGGGTCGGTACGTCGAATTGCTGGTACTGATTGTGGGAGACGCCTGCCGCCGTGGGTGCAGTGATATTGACGAGTGGCAAACCGTTCGGCGTCACGCCGACGCCCGGTGCGTGCGGGCCTGCGGCGGGAACGATCTGCGCCGTTGCGGATTGGCAGAACGCCGCGGCGGTCAACCCGAGCGCGCTGAACACGAGCCGCGTCGCACCCGCGCGGGTGCGACGGCGCGACGATCGTGAAGTCCCGGGCGTGCGCCCACAGCGGACATGTTCTCCAACGGCAATCCATTGACGCCGGACGTGACTGAAAACAAGACGGAAACATCGGTGATTCATGGGAATTCGGTAGCTCAGTAGCGCAGGGCGAGGGAGACGCCGGCGACGAGGGAATTGATCGGGAACCCGGCCGGGCGATAGAGCGGCTTGGCAAGAAAAACGTCGTAACTGGCGCTGACGAACGCGTCGGTATGCGCAGCGAACTGGCCACGCAAGCCGAACACAGCCCCTGCCAACTGCGTGCCGGGCAATTCACGCGCGCCTGCGCCGAAAACGCGTCCGTAGTCGACGCCGACATAGAGCGCATGCGCGCTTGTGCCGAACGGCATGTGAATTTCGTTACGGAGGAAGAAGCCACGCGACGCGCTCAACGTGTAGTCGCCCGTGAAGCCGCGCACGCTGTAACGCCCACCGATCGCGATTTGATCGACCGCCCATAGCGCGTCAGCGGTGGTCTGGGCATGAAAGACACCGACGTATCGCAACGGCGTCGGTTCGATGGCGAGGGCAGGGAGTGCTGGCAGCGCGGGCAACGGTACGGACCACTGCGCGTCCAGTAAGACGATGTGATAGCGATAGGTCTGTTGTGCGGTGCGCTGAGTGACTGGGTCGCGTAGATCGTCTTGCGCGCCGAACCAAGGCATGCCCTGTCGATAACTCAGCACTACGTCGGCTTGCGCGGTGCCCACGTACTGCCGACGCGCCACACCGATCTGGAAATAGGTGTTGTTGCGGTACTGCTGCGGGATCTCGAAGTCTTCGATGAAGCTTTTGCCGAATCGGCGGCCCAGCCGGACTTCCAGCGCCGTCTTACCGTTGCGGTCGCGTTGCACGACGCGCTCCACCTTCAATTCGGCAATTTGGTTGCGCCCGCTCGACACAAACGTCTGATTCGCCCCGGCGATGCGCTGAAAGTACGCGCGCGTGCTACCGAAGATCGACACCGTGTTGTACCCCCACGGAAACGAGTAGCTGAAGCTCGCGCCCTTCGTGCCGAAACGATCGTCCCCCGTGGCTAGGTCATGCTGCACGGCGACGTCGAGCAGATCGTTAAGCCCTAGGAGGTTGTCGACGCCAAGCGCAATTTGGCCTTGTAGGCGGCCTGTGTCGCGGGTGCCGCTGTTGTCGACCGACGCTAGCAGTCGCCATGGGCGCCTGCGCTGGGTATCGATCACCAGCACGCTGGTGCCCGGTGCGTCACCTGGCTCGATACGAATATCGGCATCCTGACTCGGCATGCGCTTGAGCTGCTCCAGCCCTTGCTCAAGCGCAGGGAGCGAAAGGATGTCGCCCTCGCGCAGGGGGAGGGCGGCCTGCCAGTGTGTGCGTGTGTCGGGATCGCTGAAGCGCACGGCCGAGACCACGCCGGGAACGATCAATAACTTGAGGCGACCACCGGCGAGATCCTGTTCAGGGACCGCCACACGTGTCGTCAGCCAGCCTTGGGTGAGTACGGCATCCGTAGCAAACGTAGCAATATGGGCGATGCCCTTTGCCCCAGCGCACTGGCCGATGAACGGTGCCAAGGCGCGCTGCATAAACGTGAACTGCGTTGGCAGGGGTACGCCGTCCACGGTCGCGATATCGATTTCACGCAGCGCGACACAGGGGGCTTCTATGGGAAGGGTGGTGAGATCTGTGTTGCCCTTCGCCATCGGCGGCGAATTGAGCGTCAGACGCGCGTCAGGCGCGTCGCTACGTTGCGTGCGCTCATCGCTTTCACGCCGCTGCTGTTCCAGTCGCTGATCCTGCACGCCCTGACGACCGGCTATGGCTGCGGTAGCCGATGCGGCGGGAAGCGCGAGGATGAGCGCGCCGACGATACGAAAAAGAAAAACAAGACGGTCACGATGTGCCACGAATGCATTGCCTGGTTACGAAGTCGAAAATCGCAGCGCGTGACAAAGCCACCGTCGGTGAGGACGGTCATCGGTCGTTGTCGGTACTTCAGCGCGCGCTGGCGCGGGAGGCGGGTGCAACAGTGAGCACGGCGAGCGTGCTACAGCCGGGGGGGCTTACACCAAAGCGTTTGGCCGGGGTTTGCAGTGAGAACCACAGATGGCGAAACTGGGACCAATTCTGTCAGCCAAGTGACGAGTTGTAATTGTAAAAATGGCTCAAATTATGGAATTCAGAATCATCCGATGCGGTATTGCGCAATATCCCGAGCGATTTTCGGAATTTGAACGCGGATTTTCTGCATTCGACAAAGTAATGTAGAGACTTCGCGTTTTCCCCACCCGGGGCATCCGCAATCTGACCTTGTAGGGCGTAATTTTTTTCGCTAGTATTTTAGGCATAAACTATTTACGATTTAACAAAGATCGGCGTGAACGGTGCGCGGTCAATGTTTTCCGGAGGGTGGAGATGAATATCGTCTGTATCGGTGGCGGTCCTGCCGGCCTGTATTTCGGGCTGTTGATGAAGCTGCGCCAACCTTCGCACCGCGTGGTGGTGGTCGAGCGCAATCGCCCGTACGACACCTTCGGCTGGGGTGTGGTGTTCTCCGACGCCACCATGGATAACCTCCAGGAAGCCGACCCAGTGAGCGCCGCGCAGATCAACGAGGCCTTCAACCACTGGGATGACATCGATATCCATTTCGAAGGCCGCACCATCACCTCGGGCGGTCACGGCTTCATCGGCATCGGCCGCAAGAAGCTGCTCAATATTCTTCAGGCGCGCTGCGAAGCGCTCGGCGTGGAACTCGTCTTCGAGACGGACGTCGCCGACGATCAGGAAATCGCACGCCGCTATCAGGCCGACCTCGTCATCGCCTCCGATGGCCTGAACAGCCGCATCCGCACCCGCTACGCCGACACGTTCCGCCCCGATATCGACACGCGCCAGAATCGCTTCGTCTGGCTCGGCACCCATCAGCGCTTCGACGCCTTCACGTTCGCCTTCGAGAAAACCGAGCACGGCTGGTTTCAGGCGCATGCCTACCAGTTCGATGCCGATACCTCGACGTTCATCGTCGAGACGCCCGAAGCCGTCTGGCGTGCCCACGGCATCGATCAGATGAGCCAGGAAGAGGGCGTGAAGTTCTGCGAGCAGTTGTTCGCCAAGTACCTCGGCGGCCACGAACTGATGAGCAACGCCAAGCACCTGCGCGGCTCGGCGATCTGGATTCAATTCCCGCGCGTGATTTGCGAGCGCTGGGTGCACTGGAATGACGTGGACGGCAAGCGCGTGCCGGTCGTGCTGATGGGCGACGCCGCGCACACCGCACACTTCTCGATCGGCTCAGGCACGAAGCTCGCCCTCGAAGACTCCATCGCGCTGGCCGACGGTCTGGGCACCGACGGCGTCGATGCGCTGCCGCGCGTGCTGGGCGATTACGAAGCCGCGCGCAGCATCGAAGTGCTCAAGATTCAGAATGCCGCGCGTAATTCGACCGAATGGTTTGAAACCGTCGAGCGCTATGCGCGCTTCTCGCCGGAACAGTTTGCCTATTCGCTGCTGACGCGCTCGCAGCGCATCTCGCACGAGAATTTGCGTGTGCGCGACGCTGCCTACGTCGAAGGCTTCGAAGATTGGCTGGCCGAACATGCCGGAGTGTCGCGCGCGGCCGGTCAGCATGCGATTCCGCCGATGTTCACGCCGTTCAAAGCGCGGGGTCTCACGCTCAAGAACCGCATTGTGATGTCGCCAATGGCCATGTATTCCGCTGTCGACGGCGTGCCCGGCGATTTCCACCTCGTGCACCTTGGCAGCCGCGCGTTGGGCGGCGCGGGCATGATCGTGGCAGAAATGACCTGCGTGTCGCCCGACGCCCGCATTACGCCGGGATGCCCGGGGCTGTGGAACGACGCGCAGCGCGACGCGTGGAAGCGCATCGTCGACTTCGTGCATGCGGGCGGTGACGCCAAGATTGCCATGCAGATCGGCCACGCCGGTCGCAAGGGCTCGACGCGACTGGCTTGGGACGGCATCGACCAGCCGCTCGATGACGGCAATTGGCCGCTGATCTCGGCCTCGCCACTGCCGTATATTGATGGGGTTTCGCAAACGCCGCGCGAGATGTCCCGTGCCGACATGGACCGCGTGAAAGACGACTTCGTGCAAGCCGCCCGCCGCGCCGCCGAAGCCGGTTTCGACTGGCTCGAACTGCACTGCGCCCACGGCTATCTGCTCTCGAGCTTCATTTCGCCGCTCACCAATCAGCGCAACGACGAATACGGCGGCTCGCTGGACAACCGCCTGCGTTACCCGCTTGAAGTCTTCCATGCAGTGCGTGCCGTGTGGCCCGAGAACAAACCGATGTCGGTGCGTATTTCCGCGAGCGATTGGGTCGAAGGCGGTATCACGCCGGACGATGCCGTGCTCATCGCCCGTGCGTTCAAAGACGCCGGTGCCGATCTCATCGACTGCTCGTCGGGGCAGGTCAGCAAGGAAGAGAAGCCGGTTTATGGCCGTATGTTCCAGACGCCTTTCGCCGATCGCGTGCGCAACGAGGCCGGGATTCCGACGATTGCCGTGGGCGCGATCTTCGAAGCGGATCACGTGAACAGCATCATCGCGTCGGGCCGCGCAGACCTTTGCGCACTGGCGCGCCCGCACCTGGCCGACCCGTTCTGGACGCTGCACGAAGCCGCGAAGATCGGCTACAAGGATCTCGCGTGGCCAGCCCAGTACTATGCCGGCAAACGGCAGTACGAGACGAATCTGGAACGTGCTGCCGCGTACGCACAGCAGATCGGTAAATAAGGACGCGCCATGACGCAACAGACAACGCAGGGTAGCGCCACGCCCCCCGCAACGCTCAAGGGCGTGCATGCGCTCGTGACGGGCGGCGCGCGTGGCATCGGCGAGGCGGTAGCCCGCTCGCTGCTCGCGCAAGGGGCCCGCGTGACGCTGCTGGGTCGCAGCGAGTCGACGCTGGCCAGCGGCGTGCAGGCGTTGGCGGCGTTCGGTGACGTCGACTGGGTGAGCGCTGACATTGCCGACGCCGCAGCGGTTAACGCCGCCTTCGCACGCGCAACCGAGCGTTTCGGCCCCGTGCAAGTGCTGGTGAACAACGCCGGGCAAGCGGTCAGTGCGCCGTTCGGCAAAACGGACAGCGCGTTGTGGCAGCAGATGATCGACGTGAACCTGACAGGCACGTTCCACTGCATTCAGGCGGCACTGCCCGCGATGCTTGCCGCTGGCTGGGGCCGCATCGTCAATGTGGCGAGTACGGCCGGGCTGGTGGGGTATCCGTATGTCACCGCTTACTGTGCGGCGAAGCACGGCGTGATCGGGCTGACGCGCGCACTTGCGCTCGAAGTGGCAAAGAAGGGCGTGACGGTGAACGCCGTTTGCCCGGGCTATACCGAAACCGACATCCTGCGCGACACCATCGCCAATATCGTCGCGAAGACCGGTCGCACCGAGGCCGAGGCGCGCGCCGAACTGGCGAAACACAATCCGCAGGGACGTCTCGTACAACCGGCAGAAGTCGCCGACACCGTGCTGTGGCTTTGCCAGCCGGGGGCGGCGGCGCTCACCGGGCAATCGGTCGCGGTGGCCGGTGGCGAAGTGTTGACCGGCTGACGTGCGGGGCGACGAATCTACGCATCCCCGCATCGGCTGATCGTCTGAAAACTATCGAACTGTTTCATCTGGCCCGCTCTCGGTGCCGATGAAGCCCAAGGAGGCAAAGGTAATGAGTGACGTGAAACTGACCATGGCGCACCACAAGCGCCCGTTCGCGAACTTTGAGGCCAAGCATTTTCTGTGGTCGGTGTCGAATGACGCACATGGGCGTCCGAGCATCGGCACCATCACGCTGAACCGCCCCGACAAGAAGAACCCGCTTACGTTCGACTCGTATGCCGAACTGCGCGATCTGTTTCGCGGCCTGGTCTACGCAACGGATATCAAAACGGTGGTCGTGACGGGCGCGGGCGGCAATTACTGCTCGGGCGGCGACGTGCACGAAATCATCGGCCCGCTCACGCAAATGCGCATGCCGGAACTGCTCGACTTCACCCGCATGACGGGCGATCTCGTGAAGGCCATGCGCGCGTGTCCGCAACCGATCATCAGCGCGATCGACGGCATTTGCGCTGGCGCGGGCGCGATGATGGCACTTGCGTCCGACATGCGTCTGGGGACACCGCAAACGAAGACGGCCTTCCTGTTCGTGCGCGTGGGGCTCGCCGGTGCGGACATGGGCGCGTGCACGCTGCTGCCGCGCATGATCGGTCAGGGGCGTGCTTCGGAGTTGTTGTACACCGGTCGCGTCATGACGGCGGAAGAAGGCCTGCAATGGGGCTTCTTCAATGCGCTGCACGATGGCGGCGCGGTGCTCTCGGCGGCGCAAACGCTGGCCGATCAGATCGCCTGCGGCCCGACGTTCGCGCATGGCGTGACCAAGAAGTTGCTGCATCAGGAATGGAATATGGGCGTCGACGAGGCCATCGAGGCCGAAGCCGAAGCGCAAGCCATTTGCATGCAGACGCAAGACTTCCGCCGCGCTTACGACGCCTTCGTCGCGAAGCAGAAGCCGGTGTTCAAGGGCGACTGAGACGAGCGAGATCATGAGCCAGAACACAACGTCCAACGCGAACGCCAACACCCACGCCAGCACGCCGCAGAACGCGCGCAATGGCGAATTCCTCGCGTGGCCATTTTTCGATGAAGCCCATCGCCAACTCGGCACGCAACTCGATGCGTGGTGCACGCGCGAGTTGCACGTCGATCATCACGCCGACACCGATGCAACCTGCGTGTCGCTGGTGCGCCAGTTGGGCCGCGCCGGTTGGCTGAAATACTGTGTCCCCGCCAGTCACGGCGGCGCACTCGACAAATTGGACTCGCGCGCCCTGTGCGTGCTGCGCGAGACGCTAGCGCGTCACGACGGACTGGCCGACTTCGCCTTCGCGATGCAGGGCTTGGGCAGCGGTGCGATCACCCTCGCAGGCAGCGACGCTCTGAAGCAACGCTACCTGCCGCGCGTGGCAGCGGGCGACGCGATTGCCGCCTTTGCGCTGTCGGAGCCCAACGCGGGCTCGGACGTGGCCGCGATGGCCTGCACCGCGACGCTCGACGGCGATCACTACGTGCTGAACGGCGAGAAGACGTGGATCTCGAACGGCGGCATCGCTGACTTCTACTGCGTGTTCGTGCGTACCGGCGAAGCGCCGGGTGCCCGCGGTATCAGCGCCTTCGTGGTCGATGCCGACACGCCAGGGCTGACGATCGCAGAGCGCATCGATGTGAGCGCGCCGCATCCGCTCGCTCGCCTCAAATTCGATAACTGCCGCGTGGCTGCCACGCAGCGACTGGGCGAAGCCGGGCAGGGCTTCAAAGTCGCGATGATGACGCTCGACATCTTCCGTGCGTCGGTGGCCGCCGCAGCGCTGGGCTTCGCACGCCGTGCCCTCGACGAAGGGCTGGCGCGTGCGAAGTCGCGTGAGATGTTCGGTCAGACGCTTGCAGATTTCCAACTGACGCAGGCAGCCTTGGGCGACATGGCGACTGCCGTGGACGCGGCGGCGCTGCTGACCTACCGCGCGGCATGGCAACGCGACGTGCAAGGCCAGCGCACCACGCGTGAGGCGGCCATGGCAAAGATGTTTGCCACGGAATCGGCGCAACAGGTCATCGACCGCGCGTTGCAAATGTTCGGTGGCGCGGGCGTCGTGTCGGGCGCCATCGTGGAGCGGCTCTATCGCGAAATTCGCTCGCTGCGCATTTACGAAGGGGCGACCGAAGTGCAAAAACTCATCATCGCGCGCGAACTGCTCAAAGACGGCTGATCGCCGAAGGCTTGACTGACTGCTGGATTACCGGGGGCAAGGAGAAGCACATGGAACGATCTGGACATCTCGACACTTTCGCGCGCGACAACTTGCCGCCCGCGGATCAGTGGCCCGAGTTTCTGCTCGACAATCCCGACGTGGCGTATCCGGCGCGCATCAATTGCGCCGCCGAATTGCTCGATCGCACGATTGCGCAAGGGCGGGGCGACGCGCCGGCGATTTACTCCGTCGAGAACGGTCAGCCCACGGTGACGTCGTACGCCGGCCTGCGCGAGATGGTCGACCGGATTGCGCATGTGCTGCGTAACGATATGGCACTCGTGCCGGGCAACCGCGTGCTGCTGCGTGGCCCGAACAACCTGTTCATGGCGGCGGCTTGGCTGGCGGTGATCAAGGCGGGGCTGGTCGGCGTGCCGACGATGCCGCTGCTGCGCGCGAAGGAACTCAAGCAAATCGTCGATAAGGCGGAAGTCAGCGCCGCGCTGTGCGACGGGCGTCTCAAGGAAGAACTGGAATTCAATCGTCAGGCAGGGCACGAGTATTTCTGCCCGGTGCTCACGCAGGTGGTCTATTTCCACGATGCAGGTGAGCACTCACTGGAGGCCCGCATGGCCCGCCAGCCGGCGAGCTTCGAGGCCTGCGATACGGCGGTGGACGATGTCTGCCTGATCGCGTTCACGAGCGGCACGACGGGGCAGCCGAAGGGCACGATGCACTTTCACCGCGACGTGCTCGCGATGTGCGATCTGTTCCCCCGCCATGTGCTCAAGCCGGGCCCGGACGACATCTTTTGCGGCACTCCCCCGTTAGCGTTCACTTTCGGTACGGGCGGCTTGCTGACGTTCCCGCTGCGCGTGGGCGCGTCGACGGTACTGCTCGAGAAGCTCACGCCGGACTCGCTGCTACAGGCCATTCAGGATTACCGCGCGACGATCTGCTTCACCGCGCCGACGTTCTATCGTCAAATGGCGGCGCTAGTCGGTAAGTACACGCTAACGAGTTTGAAGAAGACGGTGTCGGCGGGGGAAGCCTTGCCCGATGCGACGCGTCAGTTGTGGAAGCAGGCGTCGGGCATCGAGATGATCGATGGCATCGGCGGCACGGAGATGATCCACATCTTTATCTCCGCCGCGAACGGCGACGTGGTGCCAGGCGCCATCGGCAAGCCCGTGCCCGGCTACATCGCGATGATCGTCGACGAGAACATGCAGCCGCTGCCCCCGGGCAAGGTTGGCAAGCTCGCCGTGAAGGGGCCGACGGGCTGCCGCTATCTCGCAGATTCGCGTCAGATGAACTACGTGAAGCAAGGCTGGAACCTGCCGGGCGATACGTTCATGTGCGACGAAGCGGGCAATTACTACTATCAGGCGCGCTCGGACGACATGATCGTCTCGGCCGGGTATAACATCGCTGGCCCGGAAGTAGAGTCGGCGCTGCTGACGCACCCGGCCGTGGCGGAGTGCGGCGTGGTGGGGGCGAACGACGAGGCGCGCGGTCAGATTGTGAAAGCGTATGTCGTGCTCAAGCCGGGGCAGCCTAGCGATGACGCTATGGTGAAGACGCTTCAGGAGTATGTGAAGGCTAACATCGCGCCTTACAAATATCCGCGTGCCATCGAGTTTGTCGACGCGCTGCCGCGCACGGAAACCGGTAAATTGCAGCGCTTCAAGCTGCGGCAGATGGCGCAGTGATGCGTATTGATGCGTTGTCGTGCGTCGTGGCGCGTTGTAGTGCGCCGAGAAGATAAGGGAGGAGACGACTATGTCGGGCACAGAAGTTAGCACGCACGCTTTCGTGAAGCCGCTGCTGGTGCGCTTCAAGCATTGCGATCCGGCAGGCATCGTGTTTTATCCGCGCTACTTCGAGATGATCAACGATCTGGTCGAAGACTGGTGCGCCGAGGGGCTGGGGTTGTCGTTCGGCGAGATGCACCTGCGCGATGGTCTGGGCGTGCCGACGGCCAACGTAGAGTGCCGGTTCAGTGCGCCGAGTTTTTTGGGCGATACGCTCACGCGTTCGCTGGAAGTTACGCGTCTTGGGCGCTCGTCGATGACGCTGCGCATCCGCTTTGCGGGTGCCAACGACGAGACGCGTTTGCAAGCCACGCTGGTGCTGGTCTGGGTCGCGAAAGGCGAGGGCGGTAAGCCCGCGCCCATCGCGGTGCCGCCAGCGCAGCGCGCGGCGATTGTGCGCTTTGCCGCACCTGATTCTGTAATTGAGGGAGTGACCTGATGCTGCAAGTTCTGCAACCGCCCGAGTGGGCGAAACCGCGCGGCTACGCCAACGGTATGGCGTTCGAGATGACGGTGGGCAGCCGCATCGTTTTTGTCGGCGGTCAGATCGGCTGGAATGCGCAGCAACGCTTCGAGACGAACGATTTCGCACTGCAAGTGCGTCAGACGCTGGAGAACATCGTCGCGATTCTGGCCGAAGGCCGCGCCAAGCCCGAGCACATCGTGCGCATGACTTGGTATGTGAAGAACAAGGAAGAATATGTGGCGAACTACCCGGCGATCGGCGAGCACTATCGCGCGGTCATCGGCCGCCACTTCCCCGCGATGACGGCCGTAGAAGTGGCCGATCTGGTTGAGGATGAAGCGAAGGTGGAAATCGAGGTGACGGCGGTCGTGCCGGCGGCTTGATGCTTTGGTTTGCTGTGCTGGGGGGAGCCGCTTAAACCTCCCCCCAGGCCAGAGCGGGGCCCCTTCCCGCTGCTCAGACAGTGTTCAACTCGCCTCGGGAAGGGGCCCCACTCTGTCCTCATCCACGTGACCAGTCCCTCAGGCGACACCGCCCCCTCCGCTCTTCGTTTCTTCTTCCCGCCAAACAAAAACGCCAGACATCGTCTGGCGTTCTTGTTTGATTCCCTGCAAAGTTGCCGGTTATGCGGCTTTCTGCGCGCCCTGCACTTTGTCCAACTCGGCTTGCGTCAGCAAATACGTTGTCGGCAGATCCTGCTCATCGCAATTGTGGCCCTCGCCGCCACGATCCACGACGATGAAGTCGCTCACCTCGTGCAACGCCAGTAACGGGTGGTGCCACACGCCGCGCGCGTAGTTCACACCCTGCCAGCCGTCCGAGACGAACGCGCGCATTTTGCTCACGTCCAACTCGCCTGCCGGTGCGACCACCACGAGATACGGCAGCGTCTTCAACGGAATAAACGCCTGACTGCCCAACGGGTGACGCTCCAACATCTTCACCTCGTACGGCAACTCACGCGGCTGGCCCCGGAACACGTTCACCAACGTGCGGCCACCCTCCGGCCCCAGATCCACCGTCGCCAGATCGTGATACCGCTCCGTCGTCCCGCCATTGATCGCGAAATGCTTCGCCCCCGCCAACTCGATCACGTCGCCAAACGCCGCAAACGACTCTCGCGTCAATCGCTCAATCTTCAATGCCGGGCCCGCCATATCACTCTCTCCCTCTTGTTTTTTCATTCGCTCACCGCCCGCTTGCTGCCAGACGGTGAGTCGCTTCGTTGTTTGCTGCGCTCGCTGACTTCTTCGCTTACTTCTTCTCGCCCAACCGGCCCCACAGACGCAGGCGCGACACGCCGCCGTCCGGGATGATGTTGAAACGAATGTGCGTAATCGCGCCCAGCTTCTGAATCTGCTCTTCGAAGAAGAACTGCTTGTCCATCGCCAGCTTCTGCTCAGGCAGCAACACCGGCCAGAACATCGACTGCGTAATGAGCGACTGCTCGGTACCGCCCGTCACATACGCGCCCTGAATCGAGCAGCGGTCCGGGAAGTTGCCCTTGAAGTGCGCCGTGTCGACTTCGATCTTGCCGATCTCGCCCGGCTGCGCCAGCGCGATGATCGCCCAGTCGTTGCCCGGCTCGCGACGGCGACGCGTCTCCCAGCCATCGCCCATGTTCACGCCACGGCCCGGCATCAGCAGGTTCGAGGCCAAACCGAAGTGCTGGTTGTTGGCCGCGACCACGTAGCCGCCGTTCTCCATCGCGATCAGGTCGATCAGCTCGTCGCGCGAACGGTTCGCCCAGTCGCTTTGCGGCAGTCCGTACAGACGCAAACGCGCCAGACCGCCGTCCGGATACAGATTCACACGCACGTGCGTGGCCGGGCGCTGGGTGGTGATGTCGTGATAGTGGTGCGAGTTGCCTTGCAGCGTCGTCGAGGCGAGCAGTTCAAACCACTCGGCGTTGGCCGACGGGGCACCGTCGGGGCTGTAGCAGCCTTCGAGCGACGCGGCGGGCGGGAAGTTGCCGGTGAAGTGGCTGGTGTCGAGATCGACGCCGAACAACACGCCCGGGCGCGCCAGCTTGACGATGCACCAGTCGTAGCCGTTCACGCGCTTGCGGCGCGTTTCCCAGCCGTCCATCCACTTGCCGTTGTCGTCGTACTTGCCCGGAATGAACACCGCCGGGTCGGGGTTGAGCATGCGCTCTTTGGCCGCGAAGAACTCGTCGCTGGCTTCCAACGCCTGCGCACCCAGACGCGGATCGGCCAGATTGACGTAACGGCGCACGAATTCCGGTGCGTTCGGATCTTGCGGGACGAGGGCCATCTTGCTTTGAACTCCAGAGAAAGTGGCCGACGCGATGAATGGCGCGTCGGCAAAAAAGCTGCGGCAAAGAATCTGCGGAAAAAGCGGCGGGCCGGGGCGTGTGACCGAAGACCCGCGCGCTTAACCTGTGTTTAACGAGTGTTTAGCGTGTCAGTGCAGCATTGGCCGGTGAAGCTTCGGCGGCATCATCTTCCGCCGCTTGCACGACGGGCTCATAAGGCAGTGCGCCGTTCAGCACTTGATGCGCTCTCGCAAAATCGACGTCTTTCTCCCACGCCGCCACAACCAGCGTTGCCACGCAGTTGCCCAGCAGATTGGTGATCGCACGGGCAATACCGACGAACCAGTCGACCGGCAGAATCAACACCAGACCGATGACCGGGATGGCCGGGATCGCGGCCAGCGTCGCGGCGAGAATCACGATGGCGGAACCCGGAATGCCGTGCGCGCCCTTGGACGTCAGCAACGACACCAGCACCACAAGAATCAGATCGTGAATCGACAGCGGTGTGTTGGTGGCCTGCGCAATGAAGATGACCGCGAGCGTCAGGTAAATGGAGAAGCCGTCGAGGTTGAACGAGTAACCGGTCGGCACGACCAGACCCACGGTGGACTTCTTGATGCCCATCCACTCGAGCTTGCGCATGATCGTCGGCAACACGGCATCGGACGACGCGGTGCCCAGCACGATGGACAGTTCTTCGCGGAAATACTTGATGAACTTGAAGATGTTGAAACCCGCCAGACGCAACACGCCACCCAGCACGACCGTCACGAACACGGCGCAGCTCAGATAGAAGACGAATACGAGCATGCCGAGTTGCTTGAGCGACGACGCACCGTACTTGCCGGTGGTGAAGGCCACTGCGCCCAGCACGCCCAGCGGGGCCAGACGGATGATGAACGCCATCACGCGGAAGAACACGTGGCTCAGGTCTTCAATGAAGCGCGCCACCGGCTTGCCCCGCTCGCCCAGTGCTGCGAGCGCGCAGCCGAACATCACGGAGAAGACGAGAATTTGCAGAATGTCGCCCTTGGCGAACGCGTCGGTAATGGTGTTGGGGATGATGTTCAACAAGAAACCGGCCGTGTCTTTCAGGCTCTTGGCATTCTCGGTGTAGGTCGCCATCGCGCTCGGGTCGAGGCTGCGGATGTCGATGTTCATGCCCACGCCCGGGCGCGTAACCCACGCCAGCACGGCGCCGATGACCAGCGCGAAGGTAGTGATGATCTCGAAGTAAATGACCGCTTTCACGCCGACGCGGCCCACTTTACGCAAATCGCCCGCGCTCGCCATGCCACTGACGACGACGCAAAAGACGATCGGGCCAATCACCATCTTGATGAGCTTGAGGAAGCCATCGCCCAACGGACGCAAGGACTCGCCCAACTGCGGAAACCAGATGCCAAGTGCCACGCCTACTACCAACGCGATGACGACTCGGCCAAATAACGAACGGAACAGCCTGGGCATGGTGTGTCTCCTCTGCCTGCGTAGATCTTTCTGAATTTGATGGGCTCTACAACAACGGATTGCTCTCTCGGGGGCTCTGCGGTACGGCGCTTTCCTCACCATCGGGCAGTGTATCGCTACAAGTCATACCGGTCTGACCAGTGGTGTTATGGCGAATATTAGAAAGTCAATATATGGCGGTCAAGGCACATCCGCTGAGGGGATACCCTAGGGGTGCGGTTGCGATTGCCGGGCGATGAAAGTGCCGGTTTTATAGGGTGGATCAGCGCGGTTGCACTTATGTGACCGCCGGAACTTCGGTTTCTGGCGCGGGGTCGCATTGGGTATCCCAACACACAAGTCAGGGAGGCGCCATGCGAATGAGAGATACGGTGGTACTCGTCACGGGCAGCGCACAGGGCATCGGGCGCGCGATCGCAATTCGGCTGGCGCAGGAGGGCGCGCGCATCGTCGTGGAAGACCGGCAAGACAGCGCAATGGCCGAGCAGACGCTCGACGCCGTGCGCAAAGCGGGGAGCGACGGCTGTGTCATTGCGGGGGATGTCGGGCACGTGTCCGACGTTCAGGCAGTGGTGACGCAGGCGGTGGCCAAAATGGGGCGCATCGATGTGCTGGTCAACAACGCCGGGGTCGAGCGCCGCGCGGCGTTTCTGGACGTCACGGAAGCCGATTACGACCTCGTGCTCGATATCAATCTGAAGGGGGCGTTCTTCCTCACGCAAGCTTTCGTGCGTCATCTTAGCGATACGAAACGCGGCGGGCGGATCGTCAACGTGAGCTCGGTGCACGAAGAGCTGCCGTTTCCGCACTTCACCAGTTATTGCGCCAGCAAAGGCGGTATGAAGATGATGATGCGCAATCTCGCCATCGAACTCGCGCCGCTCGGTATCACGGTCAATAACGTCGCGCCCGGTGCGGTGGGCACGGCGATCAATCAGCAACTTCTCAAGAACAAGGCAGAACTCGACGCGCTGCTCGCGAATATTCCGCTCGGGCGTCTCGCCGATCCCAGTGAGGTGGCCAACGCGGTCTTGTTTCTGGCGTCGCCGGAAGCGAGTTATGTCACGGCGACGACGGTGTTCGTCGACGGCGGTCTGCTCTGGAATTATTCGGAGCAATGACCATGACCGACACCGCCCAACGCACGCTCTCGCAAGGCGGCATGTCGCCGGATGTGGCGCACGTGGCGCCGTCGGACGTGCTGACGCCCGCCGATCGGTATCAAGAATTGTTCGTCGCGGTGCAGACGCAGCGCATCTTTCCCGATAGCAAGACGTTTGTCGATTGCGTGCCGCAGGTGGCGCCGGAGGAGGTGCTTCGGCGCTATCGCGACGACGCTGGGCGACCGGGGTTCGATCTCTCGGCTTTTGTCTCCGCGCATTTTTCCATCGAGCGCATTCCCGATAGTCACTACGTGTCGGATCCCGGGCAGGGGCTGGTGGCGCACATCGATGGCCTCTGGGACGTGCTCACCCGACACCCGCATGCCCATCCGGCGGATAGCTCGCTGCTGCCGTTGCCGCAGGCGTACGTGGTGCCCGGCGGACGGTTTCACGAACTCTATTATTGGGACTCCTATTTCACGATGCTCGGGCTCGCGCAGAGCGGACGCCACGAACGGCTCGTGAACATGGCCGATAACTTCTCGTTTCTCATCGATACCTATGGCCACGTGCCGAATGGGAACCGCACTTATTATCTGAGCCGGTCGCAGCCCCCGATGTATGGCTTGATGGTCGAACTCTTCGAATCGCATGGGGTGGCGCGCGCGGCGCGCTATTTGCCGCATTTGCTTCGTGAGTACGCGTTCTGGATGGAGGGGGAGGCGTCGCTCGCGGTCGGCGAGGCGTTTCGCCATTTGGTGCGCTTGCCCGACGGCGCGTTGCTCAACCGCTATTGGGACGAGTGCGACACGCCGCGCGAAGAAGGCTATCTAGAGGACGTGAATACGGCGTTGCATGCGATCGGGCGCAATGCGGGGGATGTATATCGCGATCTGCGCGCCGGGGCGGCGTCGGGCTGGGACTTCAGTTCCCGCTGGCTCGGCGACGCCAACGACCTGTCGTCGATCCGCACGACGGCGATTCTGCCGGTCGATCTGAACAGCTTTCTTTACGCCACCGAGCGGCATATTTCCCGGCTTAGCGAGGCAAGCGGCGATACGGCGTCGGCGCAGGCGTTCGCCGCGCGCGCCGAGGCTCGTCGCAATGCGATGACGCGTCATCTATGGAGCGATGACGACGGTGCCTTCATGGACTACGACTGGCAGCTTGGGACGATACGCCGCCAATTGTCGGCCGCCGCCGCGACGCCACTATTCGTGGGTCTCGCGTCGCCGGAACAGGCGCACCGCACCGCGCGTGCGATTGCCGCGCGCCTGATCGCCGCTGGCGGGCTGCGCACGACGGAAACGTCGAGCCTTCAGCAATGGGACCCGCCCAACGGCTGGGCGCCGCTGCAATGGATTGCCATCCACGGCCTGTGCAAGTACGGCGAGACCCTGCTGGCCAAGGACATCGCCCATCGCTGGCTTGCGACGGTGGGGGCGCTCTACACCCGGGAAAGCAAGCTGGTGGAGAAGTACTCCCTGCATACGAGCGACGTCATGTCGGCCTGCGGCGGCGGGGGCGGGGAGTATCCGCTGCAAGATGGCTTCGGCTGGACGAACGGCGTGGTGCGCCGCCTGCTCGGCGATCACCCCGAACATCACGCCCACACGGCCAAGGCGCACGGGCGGCCGCGCGGGTAGGGTGGGTGGGCGAACGGCGGCATGGCGGCGCTGCGGTGCATCGCCCGATATTTGGCGTCGTACAATGCGCCATACCGAGCCGCGCGCGATTGCGCGGCTTGTGCGATATCTCTGCATGACTTGTGAGGCCTCATGAAGCATTCGGCACACGCCGTAACCGACGCTGCCGTCGCCATCATCCGCGAACGCATCGAGCGTCAGGTCTACCCGACCGGCGCGATGCTGCCGTCGCAGCGCCAACTCGCCGAAGAACTGTCGATTAGCCGCGCCTCGCTGCGCGAAGCCCTCTCGACGCTCGAAGCGCTCGGCATGGTCTCCATTCGCCCCGGCAAAGGCGTGTACGTGAGCGACGCCTCGGCGCGCGTTGGCGTGGCGTGGCGCTTCGCCGACCAGATTTCGCTCGCCGATACCTATCAGCTGCGGTACGCGCTCGAAGGCTTTGCGGCCCGGCTGGCCGCCCACGCCGCCAGCAACGACGAAATGGCTTGGCTCACGGATAACGTCGAGGACATGAAGGCCGCACTCATCGACGGGGATGTCGATACCGCGGCGCAGCTCGATTTCGCGTTCCACCTGCGCATCGTCGGGCTTGCCGGTAACGGCGCGATTGCCGACATTCTGCGCGGCAGCACGGAAATTGTGATGGAAAGCCAGCGCCTGCCTTTCTATCAGCGTGAACTCGTGCTTTCCACCTATCATGAACATCTGGAGATCCTCGACGCCCTGCGCCGCCGCGATGGCGCTGCTGCTGGGGCTGCGATGGAGCGCCATATCGTGCTGGCGGCCCAGCGGGCGGGCATTCACTTCCCTATCCCCTCTGCGTATTCGTCTGTCGGCGGCCTTGCCCCCCGGGAGAACGCAGAGCGTACTGGTACTCCACACGTTCAGCTTTGAGATGATTGGGATTTGCGCTATACTTTGAAGGTTTTAGTCACTTAACCCTCACCCTAGCGCCTACCCGCCTGACATCTCGTCCGCAGTCCGAGCATCCGCTGTGCGCATATTCCGCGCAATTCCGGTGCCCGCGCTGATGTCATCGCGAGCGGACGATGGGGCGGCAGCCGGGGTGAACCCTTCAGGAGTTTCCCGTGCTGCCGTCATTCCCACCCGCTATTCTCGCGCTCGCTGACGGCACGGTCTTTCGTGGGTACGCCATTGGCGCTGCCGGTCACACCATCGGCGAAGTCGTGTTCAACACGGCCATCACCGGCTACCAAGAAATTCTCACCGACCCGAGCTATGCGCGCCAGATCGTCACGTTGACGTATCCGCACATCGGCAACACGGGCGTCAACGGTGAAGACGTCGAAGCCACGAAAGTCCATGCCGCCGGCCTGATCATCAAGGATCTTCCGATCCTCGAATCGAATTTCCGCGCCGACAAAACCCTGTCGCAATACCTGAAAGACGAAGGCGTTGTCGCCATCGCCGGTCTCGATACGCGCCGCCTCACCCGTATCCTGCGCGAGAAGGGCGCTCAGAACGGCTGCATTCTCGCCGGTGAAGAAGCCGACGAAGGCAAGGCCATCGCGCTGGCTCAGTCGTTCCCGGGCTTGGCCGGTATGGATCTGGCCAAGGTCGTCTCGACCACCGAACGCTACTCCTGGACGCAGACGGAATGGCAACTCGGCGAAGGCTACGGCGAGCAGAAAGACCCGAAGTTCCACGTGGTCGCCCTCGACTACGGCGTCAAGCGCAACATTCTGCGCATGCTCGCTGAGCGTGGTTGCAAGGTCACGGTGCTGCCCGCCCAGAGTTCGGCCGACGACGTGTTCGCCCTGAACCCGGACGGCGTGTTCCTCTCGAACGGCCCCGGCGATCCGGAACCGTGCGATTACGCCATTGCCGCCACGAAGACGTTCCTCGAGCGCCGCATCCCGACGTTCGGCATTTGCCTGGGCCACCAGATCATGGGCCTGGCCGTCGGCGCGAAGACCCTCAAGATGAAGACCGGCCACCACGGCGCGAACCATCCGGTGAAGGATCTCGCCTCGGGGCGCGTCGTGATCACGTCGCAGAACCACGGTTTCGCGGTCGACGCGAACAGCCTGCCGGCCAACGCGCGCGTCTCGCACGTGTCGCTCTTCGACGGCACGCTGCAAGGCTTCGAACTGACGGACCGCCCGGCGTTCTGCTTCCAGGGTCACCCGGAAGCGTCGCCTGGCCCGCACGACATCGGCTATCTGTTCGACCGCTTCGTGCAGTCGATGGCCGACGCAAAACAAGCCGCCTAAGTACGCTGCATAAGCGCGACGAACGAATCGGGAAACACGCACCATGCTCGGAAACTCACTCGGCATCGTCAACCTCTGGACCTATCTGGCCGGGGTGGTGGTGGTCATCTTGCTGCCGGGGCCGAATTCGATCTATGTCCTGTCGGTCGCCGCACAACGCGGCGTTCGGCAAGGCTACGCGGGCGCCTGCGGGGTGTTCCTCGGCGATACGATCCTGATGGCCCTTGCGGCCGCAGGCGTCGCATCGCTGTTGCACGCCCAGCCGACGCTGTTCTTCGTAGTGAAGTACTTCGGCGCGGCGTATCTGTGCTGGATGGGCTTCAACATGCTGCGCGGCGCTGTGAAGAACATGCGTGCCGCGCGGGCGAATCCGGGTGCCGTGGCGGCACCGCCGAAGCAGGTCAACGCGGATCAGCCGTTTCGCCGCGCGCTGTTTATCAGCCTGCTCAATCCGAAGGCGATCCTGTTCTGCGTGTCGTTTTTCATCCAGTTTGTCGATCCGGGCTACGCCTGGCCGGCACTGTCGTTTGCAGTGCTGGGCGTGATCGTGCAGACCTGTAGTTTCCTGTACCTGAGCACGCTGATCCTGGCCGGTTCCCGTCTGGCCGAGCACTTCCGGCAACGTCGCCGGTTGAGCGCCGGGGCGACCGGCGGCGTGGGCGCGCTGTTCGTCGGCTTCGGTGTGAAGCTCGCGACCGCGACGCTGAGTTAAATTTTTGTTGAGAACGTTATGCCAAAGCGCACAGACATTAAGAGCATCCTCATCATCGGCGCCGGCCCGATCATCATCGGTCAGGCATGCGAGTTCGATTATTCCGGCGCACAGGCCTGTAAGGCCCTGCGCGAGGAAGGCTACAAGGTCATCCTGATCAACAGCAACCCTGCCACGATCATGACCGACCCGGATACGGCCGATGTGACCTACATCGAACCGATCACGTGGGAAGTCGTCGAGCGCATCATCGCCAAGGAGCGCCCGGATGCCATTCTGCCGACCATGGGCGGCCAGACCGCGCTGAACTGCGCGCTCGACCTGCACAAGCATGGCGTGCTCGACAAGTACAAGGTCGAGCTGATCGGCGCGTCGCCGGAAGCCATCGACAAGGCGGAAGACCGTCTGAAGTTCAAGGACGCGATGACCAAGATCGGTCTCGGTTCGGCCAAGTCGGGCATCGCGCACTCGATGGAAGAAGCGCTCGCCGTGCAAGCGGAAATCACCGCCGACATCGGTGGCAGCGGCTACCCGATGGTGATTCGCCCGTCGTTCACGCTGGGCGGCTCGGGCGGCGGTATCGCCTACAACCGCGAAGAATTCGAAGAGATCTGCAAGCGCGGTCTCGACCTCTCGCCTACGCGTGAGCTGCTCATCGAAGAGTCGCTGCTGGGCTGGAAGGAATACGAGATGGAAGTCGTGCGCGACCGCGCCGATAACTGCATCATCGTTTGCTCGATCGAAAACCTCGACCCGATGGGCGTGCACACCGGTGACTCGATCACCGTGGCACCGGCACAGACGCTGACCGACAAGGAATACCAACTGCTGCGTAACGCATCGCTGGCAGTGCTGCGCGAAATCGGCGTGGAGACGGGCGGCTCGAACGTCCAGTTCTCGATCAACCCGAAGGACGGCCGTATGGTCGTCATCGAAATGAACCCGCGTGTGTCGCGTTCGTCGGCACTGGCATCGAAGGCGACCGGCTTCCCGATCGCCAAGATCGCTGCCAAGCTGGCCATCGGCTACACGCTCGACGAGTTGCGCAACGAGATCACCGGCGGTGCCACCCCGGCCTCGTTCGAACCGACGATCGACTATGTCGTGACCAAGGTGCCGCGTTTCGCCTTCGAGAAATTCCGCGAAGCCGATACGCGCCTGACCACGCAGATGAAGTCGGTCGGCGAAGTGATGGCCATGGGCCGCACGTTCCAAGAATCGTTCCAGAAAGCCATGCGCGGTCTGGAAGTCGGCGTGGACGGTCTGGACGAAAAGTCGACCGACCGCGACGAGATCGTGGCCGAGATCGGCGAGCCGGGCCCAGACCGTATCTGGTACGTGGGCGACGCATTCCGCCTGGGCATGAGCCTCGAAGAGGTCTACGCCGAGACGGCGATCGACCCGTGGTTCCTCGCGCAACTGCAAGCCATCGTCAATAAGGAAAAGGCCCTCAACGGTCGCACGCTGGAAAGCCTGAGCACCGAAGAGCTGCGCTTCCTGAAGCAAAGCGGCTTCTCGGATCGCCGCCTGGCCAAGCTGCTCGGCACCGATCAAACTGCCGTGCGTAAGGCCCGTATCGCACAGAAGGTGCGCCCGGTCTACAAGCGTGTGGATACCTGCGCCGCGGAATTCTCGACGAACACCGCCTACATGTACTCGACCTACGAGGAAGAGTGCGAAGCCCAGCCGACCAACAAGAAGAAGGTCATGGTGCTCGGCGGCGGCCCGAACCGTATCGGTCAGGGTATCGAGTTCGACTACTGCTGCGTGCACGCTGCGCTGGCGCTGCGCGACGATGGTTACGAAACCATCATGGTCAACTGCAACCCGGAAACTGTGTCGACGGACTACGACACGTCGGATCGTCTGTACTTCGAGCCGGTGACGCTTGAAGACGTGCTGGAAATCGTCGACCTCGAAAAGCCGGTTGGCGTGATCGTGCAGTACGGCGGTCAGACCCCGTTGAAGCTCGCGCTCGATCTGGAAGCGAACGGCGTGCCCATCGTCGGCACCAGCCCGGACATGATCGACGCTGCTGAAGACCGCGAGCGTTTCCAGAAGCTGCTGCACGATCTGGGCCTGCGTCAGCCGCCGAACCGTACGGCACGTGCCGAAGACGAAGCGCTCAAGCTGGCTAGCGAAATCGGCTACCCGCTGGTGGTGCGTCCGTCGTACGTGCTGGGTGGCCGTGCGATGGAAATCGTTCACGAGCCGCGCGATCTCGAGCGCTACATGCGCGAAGCCGTCAAGGTGAGCCACGACAGCCCGGTGCTGCTCGACCGCTTCCTCGACGACGCGATCGAATGCGACGTCGACTGCATCTCGGACGGCACCGATGTCTATATCGGCGGCGTGATGGAGCACATCGAACAAGCCGGCGTGCACTCGGGCGACTCGGCCTGCTCGCTGCCGCCGTACTCGCTGTCGGCGGAAACGGTCGCTGAACTCAAGCGTCAGACGGCTGCAATGGCGCGCGCGCTGAACGTGGTCGGCCTGATGAACGTGCAGTTCGCGATTCAACAAGGCAACGGCGTCGACACGATCTACGTGCTCGAAGTGAACCCGCGTGCATCGCGTACGGTGCCGTACGTCTCGAAGGCCACCGGCCGTCAGTTGGCCAAGATCGCCGCACGTGCGATGGTCGGTCAGACGCTCAAGGAGCAAGGCGTGACGAGCGAAGTCTCGCCGCCGTACTTCAGCGTGAAGGAAGCCGTGTTCCCGTTCGTGAAGTTCCCGGGCGTCGACCCGGTGCTTGGACCGGAAATGCGCTCGACGGGTGAAGTGATGGGCGTGGGCCGTACATTCGGCGAAGCGCTCTTCAAGTCGCAACTGGCTGCGGGTTCGCGTCTGCCTGCGTCGGGCACGGTGCTGCTCACGGTCAAGGACGCGGACAAGCCGCGCGCGGTCGAAGTGGCCCGCATGCTGCACGCGCTGGGTTACCCGATTGTCGCGACGCGCGGCACGGCGGCGGCGATTGAAGCCGCTGGCATCCCGGTGCGCGTGGTCAACAAGGTGAAGGACGGCCGTCCGCACATTGTCGACATGATCAAGAACGGCGAGATTGCTCTGGTGTTCACCACGGTGGACGAAACGCGTACGGCGATTGCCGACTCGCGCTCGATCCGCATGACGGCGCAAGCGCACAAGGTCACGTACTACACGACGATCTCGGGCGCCCGCGCTGCGGTGGAAGGTCTGAAGTACTTGCAGAACCTGGAGGTCTACGACCTGCAAAGCCTGCACGCTCAACTGCCCGCACAGTCGTAATCGGCGGGGAGTGGCGGGATAGCCACAGGCGATAAGCCCGGCGCGGTTCAGGCCGCATCGGGCGATGTCGCAAAAAATGGCGCGTAGTCTCGGGAACCCATCCCTGGCCTACGCGCCAAATGCATTATGTGAGGCGGATTGCCGCGCGATTCGTCACCGGTCGAAACCCGACGCGTGACTGGATTGGCAGCTACGGCAAGTCTGCTACACTTACGCCATATAGGTGTCACAGCCGCGGTCAAGCGGCGTTCGCAAAAAGTGCGAATGCGGCTTTGCTGCGGCAATTTTTTTGTCTTTCGGAACAACGCGCATGAGTACCATTCCTCTGACCAAGCGGGGCGCCGAGCTGCTCAAGGATGAGCTGCACCGCCTGAAGACCATTGAGCGTCCGGCCGTGATCATTGCGATCTCGGAAGCCCGTGCGCAAGGCGATCTGTCGGAAAATGCCGAATACGACGCCGCCAAGGAAAAGCAGGGTTTCATCGAAGGTCGCATTCAGGACCTCGAATCGAAGCTGTCGGCTGCGCAGATCATCGACCCGGCGGCACTTGATGCCGAAGGCCGCGTGGTCTTCGCCGCGACCGTCGAACTTGAAGATCTCGATAACGGCGGCACGGTGCTGTATCAAATCGTCGGCGACGACGAAGCAGACCTGGAGCACGGCAAGATTTCGGTGAGTTCGCCGATCGCGCGTGCGCTCATTGGCAAGCATGCAGGCGATGTGGCCGAAGTGCAGGCCCCGAGCGGCGTGCGTGAGTACGAGATCATCGATGTCCGCTACGTCTGAGATGACGTCTTCCGTGGCGTCGACCCAGGGCGCACCCAGACTGGAACGGTTGTTCCGGATGGTGGCAACGCTCTGGTGCGGCAGCCAATGGGCTATCGGCTACATCGTCGCGCCGACGCTGTTCGCAGTGTTGGAATCGCGCACGATGGCCGGCACAGTCGCGGGCCGACTTTTTCACACGCAGGCGTGGCTGAGCCTCGTTTGCGGCGTGCTGTTGGTCTGGCTGGCGACGGCGCTGGTGTCGCGCAGCGCCGATGAACAGGCCGCAAAACGCTATCGCAGCCTGCGTTGGCTGGCGGTGGCGATGATGGTTTGCGTGCTGATCAGCTGGTTCGCATTGCAGCCGTTCATGGCGGAATTGCGGGCGGCGGCAGAAGCTTCCGGCGTGGAAATCGGGCAATCGCCTTTTGCCGCGCGCTTCGGCATGTTGCACGGCATTTCCAGTGCCATTTATTTGTTGCAGAGTTTGCTGGGCGTGGCGTTGATCTGGCGCCAGCCCGTGCGCGGATAAATACCGCAGGCGGCGAGGGCGGGCAATCCTATCGATTGTTTTGCCTCGCTGCCCAATAAAAAACGCGCCCGACATTGTGCGGGCGCGTTGTTTTTAGGGGCGAGTGGAATTGTGAAAACGAACCACTGTCCCAGTCTGCGGCGAAGCGGTGTTGCGTGTGCTTCGGCCGCCGTCAGTCCGAATTAGTCGTTACGCTGACGCTTGACGCTCGTCTGACGCTTCTTGGCTTTCTTGACGATACCGCCGGCGGTCATGCGCTCGTTACCGCGCACGGTCACCTTCTTGACGGCGGGGCGGCGCCCGGAGTTTGGGCTGTTCTTGACGACCGTCACGGTGCGCGGTGCGCGGCCCTTGACCGTTGCGCCGGTACCACCGGTACGTGCGCGCACCGGGGTGTCGTCTTCGTCCGGAGTCGGACGGTACAACACGAGCAGTTTGCCGATGTGTTGTACCGGCGCTGCACCGAGTTGGTCGCAGATGGATTCGTAAATGGCGATGCGCGCGTCGCGTTCGTCACCGAAGACACGCACTTTGATCAGTTCGTGGGCCTTCAGGGCGCCGTCGATTTCCTTGAGCACCGCAGGCGTCAAGCCGTCGGCGCCGATCAGAACGACGGGGTTCAGCGCATGGGCGGCGGAGCGCAGGTCGGCGCGTTGCGCCGGGGTCAGGGTCAAAGCAGACATAGAAGACAGACGAGAGACAAACGAGACAAACGAAGAAGAATGCGCCTGATGGCGGGTGCCGGAGCTTCTGCCAGGGGCAGGTCCGACTCAGCATTTTGGGCGCGCAAGGGCGTATTATCCTGCAAATTCGCAGTGTTTTTGAAGAATTATGGCAAAAAACCGTTTCAGCCACGCTTGGCTGCACGATCACATCAACGATCCCTACGTCAAAATGGCGCAGCGAGAGGGCTATCGGGCCCGCGCAGCGTACAAACTCAAGGAGATCGATGAGCAGGACCGGCTGATCAAGCCCGGTCAGGTGATTGTCGACCTGGGGGCAACCCCGGGCAGTTGGAGTCAGTACGCCCGCAACAAGCTTGCGGCGGGTAAGCGCGCCGACGGCGGCATCAATGGCACGATCATCGCGCTGGATATCCTGCCGATGGACCCGATTGCTGACGTGACTTTCCTGCAAGGCGACTTCCGCGAAGACAGCGTGCTCGCGCAGCTCGAAGAAATTGTGGCGGGACGCAAAGTAGACCTTGTACTTTCGGACATGGCCCCCAATTTGTCAGGTGTCGCGATGGCAGATGCGGCGCGGATCGAGCATATTTGCGATCTCGCGCTGGATTTCTCTCAACGGCACTTGAAACCGGAAGGGGCGTTACTGGTCAAATGTTTCCACGGCAGTGGCTATAGCCAAATTGTCGAAAAATTCAAACGCCAGTTCAAAACCGTGGCGCCGCGCAAGCCCAAGGCGTCCCGCGACAAATCTTCCGAAACTTTCATTCTGGGTCGGGGTTTGAAAAATCCGGCTTGATGCCCGTCAAACCAGCGCACTGGCGCTATGGTGGCGGTAAAGAATCACTATGGCGGTGCGCCTGCGAGTGGATTAGAATGAATTCCTGGCGCGAAGCGATTTCATGAAGGAGCAACGCTTTGAACAATAATATGTTTTCCAAAGCGGCGGTGTGGTTAGTCATCGCGCTGGTCTTGTTTACTGTTTTTAAACAGTTCGACAAGCCGCACGTCCAGGAGGGCGTGACGTACTCCCAGTTCATGGACGATGCCAAGAACGGCAAAATCAAGAACGTGATAGTGCAAGGGCGTAGCCTTCAGGTGACGCCGAGCGACGGCCAGAAATACAGCATCGTGTCGCCGGGCGACATTTGGATGGTGGGCGATCTCATGAAGTACGGCGTGCAAGTCTCGGGTAAGGCCGACGACGAGCCGAACGTGCTGATGTCCGCGCTCTACTATCTTGGACCGACGCTGCTGATCATCGGCTTCTGGTTCTACATGATGCGGCAGATGCAGGGCGGCGGTAAGGGTGGTGCCTTCTCCTTCGGCAAATCCCGCGCGCGTCTCATCGACGAGAATGCCAATCCGGTCACATTTGCTGACGTCGCGGGCTGCGACGAAGCCAAATATGAAGTCGGCGAAATCGTCGATTTCTTGAAAGATCCTCAGAAATTCCAAAAGTTGGGCGGTCGTATCCCGCGCGGTGTGCTGCTGGTCGGCCCGCCGGGGACCGGTAAGACGTTGCTGGCGCGCGCCATTGCTGGCGAAGCGAAGGTGCCGTTCTTCAGCATTTCCGGTTCGGACTTCGTTGAAATGTTTGTCGGTGTGGGTGCTGCCCGCGTCCGCGACATGTTCGAAAACGCCAAGAAGCAGTCGCCGTGTATCGTGTTCATCGACGAAATCGACGCGGTCGGCCGTCATCGTGGCGCCGGTATGGGCGGCGGTAACGACGAACGCGAGCAGACGTTGAACCAGATGCTCGTCGAGATGGACGGTTTCGAAGCTAATTCGGGCGTCATCGTGATTGCTGCGACCAACCGTTCGGACGTGCTGGACAAGGCGCTGCTGCGTCCGGGCCGTTTCGACCGTCAGGTCTACGTCGGTCTGCCGGATATCCGTGGCCGCGAACAAATTCTGAAGGTTCACCTGCGCAAGGTGCCGATCTCCAACGACGTCGACGCTTCGGTGATCGCGCGTGGCACGCCGGGGATGTCGGGTGCCGATCTTGCGAACCTCGTGAACGAAGCCGCACTGTTCGCCGCACGTCGCAACAAGCGCATCGTTGAGATGCTCGACTTCGAAGATGCGAAGGACAAGATCTTCATGGGTCCGGAGCGTAAGTCGGCTGTCATGCGCGATGAAGAGCGCAAGGCGACGGCTTACCACGAGTCGGGTCACGCAGTGGTGGCGATGTCGCTGCCGGGCGCCGATCCGGTGCACAAGGTGACGATCATTCCGCGCGGCTGGGCGCTGGGCGTGACGATGCAGTTGCCGGAGCACGACAAGTACTCCGAGTATCGCGACACGATGCTCATCCAGATCGCCATGCTGTTTGGCGGTCGTGCAGCCGAAGAAGTGTTCCTGAACAAGATGTCGACGGGCGCTTCCAACGACTTCGAGCGTGCTACGAAGCTGGCGCGCGACATGGTGACCCGTTACGGCATGTCGGACGCGTTGGGCCCGATGGTCTACGTCGATACCGAGCAGGACTCGATGTTCGGCCGCATGTCGGCTAAGTCGGTGTCGGAAGCCACGCAGCAGAAGGTCGACGCAGAAGTTCGCCGCATTCTGGACGAACAGTACGCACTGGCTCGCAAGCTGCTGGAAGACAACCGAGACAAGGTCGAAACGATGACTCAGGCCCTGATGGACTGGGAAACGATCGACGCCGAGCAAGTTAAGGACATCATGGAAGGCCGCCCGCCGCGTCCTCCGAAGAATGGTCCGTCGAGTGGCGGCGCGTCGGGTGGCAACCCGCCGCTCAAGCCGAGCAACACGCCGGCAACCGTCTAAATCGGATGTCGATCGGTGAGTTGAACGACATCGATTCAAGCAATATCAAGCAGTAACCCGCAAAAAGGCCGGCAAATCGCCGGCCTTTTTGCATTGCCGCACTGAAATTGTCGCCAGGCCGCCAGCTTCACGAAATCCGAAATTCGGTGTTACCGAGTGTTTCCGCGGTCGAAACGTGAAGTGAATCCGGTAACATTACGGCCATACGTGGTGTAGAGGGGCGCTAAGGCGTTCTGAGGGGCTTCACTCAGGCACCCCAATTTCAGGCTTTACC
This sequence comes from Pandoraea pneumonica, assembly GCF_902459645.1. Taxonomy (GTDB): domain Bacteria; phylum Pseudomonadota; class Gammaproteobacteria; order Burkholderiales; family Burkholderiaceae; genus Pandoraea; species Pandoraea pneumonica. The sequence goes on along the minus strand of NZ_CABPSK010000004.1, from coordinate 305,922 downwards.
GAGCTAACGAGCTAAGAATTTCGAATGTCCACTGAACTGCCATCCTCCCCAGTCTCGCCTGACGACGTGCCTTTCGTCGACGCCGCCGACGCTTCGCCGCGAGCGTTGCCCGAAACGTTGGCACTGGGGGCGCGTTTCCGACTGGATGCACGGCGTGTGCACGTCATGGGCATTCTCAACGTCACCCCTGATTCGTTCTCGGACGGCGGCAAGTTTGCCGCTCGTGACGCCGCGCTTCGCCATGCCGAGCAACTCATCGCCGATGGTGCGGACATTCTGGACATCGGCGGTGAATCGACCCGCCCCGGCGCCGAGGCGCTGCCGGAGTCCGAAGAGTTGGATCGCGTGGTGCCGATCGTCGAAGCGCTGCGGGACTGCGGCATTCCGCTTTCCGTCGATACCTATAAGCCGGGTGTGATGCGCGCGGTACTGGCTGCCGGCGCGGACATGATTAACGACATCTGGGGTTTCCAGCAACCGGGAGCCGTCGACGCCGTGCGTGAGAGCGAGGCGGCGCTGTGCATCATGCACATGCTGCACGACCCGAAAACGATGCAGGACGCCCCCATTTACACCGATGTGGTGACCGAAGTCGCGGCATTTCTCGATGGCCGTGTCGACGCGATGTTGTCGGCAGGTGTTGCGCCGGAACGTCTATATCTCGACCCGGGATTCGGCTTTGGCAAGAATCTTGCGCATAATCTCGCCTTGCTTAAGCACCTGCGCGTGTTGTCTCGCGATGGTTTGCCCCTGCTTGTCGGCATGTCGCGCAAGCGCATGCTCGGTGAAATCACGGGACGGCAGACGCCGATGGAGCGTCGTGTGGCCAGTGTGGCTGCGGCCATGTGTGCTGCCGACCGGGGTGCGGCGATCGTGCGTGTGCACGATGTGGCCGAAACGGTCGACGCGCTCAAAGTCTGGCAAGCCGTACGGAACGCGGAGTAGTTTCACGGCGTGCCGTTCGACGCAGGTCGGTGCAGGGCTTTGCAGATCGGCGGATACCGGCAGTGGGCCGAATTGGGGACGCGTACGGTCAAAAATGTCAGCTGGCGCTGGCATCGCTTGGTGGCGAGAATCCACGCACAACGAAATAACGCAACGCAATAACAAATGAAGCGCACGCCGGGACTCTCCATCGGCGCGACGCATCACCTGGGAACGACGCAACAATGAAACGACGCTATTTTGGCACCGATGGGATTCGCGGCACGGTGGGCGAGGGTCCCATTACACCGGAGTTCGTGCTCCGCTTGGGCTACGCCGCCGGCCGGGTGCTGGCGGGCAATCAGACGATGGGCCGTCCCACCGTGCTGATCGGCAAGGACACGCGCGTTTCGGGCTACATGCTTGAGGCGGCGCTCGAAGCCGGTTTTGCTGCTGCCGGCGTCGATACGATGATGGCTGGCCCGATGCCTACGCCTGCCGTTGCTTACCTGACGCGTGCGCTGCGTCTGGCTGCGGGCGTGGTGATCAGCGCCTCGCATAATCCGTATCACGACAACGGCATCAAATTCTTCTCTGCCAACGGCAACAAGTTGCCGGACCAGACCGAATTGCAGATCGAGGCCGAACTCGACAATCCGATGAGCTGTGTGCGCTCCGAGCAGTTGGGCAAGGCCCGTCGCCTGGACGATGCCGCTGGGCGCTACATCGAGTTCTGCAAGAGCACGTTCCCGAACGAATTCGACTTGCGCGGCATGAAGATCGTGGTGGACTGCGCCAATGGCGCGGCCTATCACATCGCTCCGCACGTGTTTCACGAGCTGGGGGCAGAAGTCATTGCCATCGGCAATCAGCCGAATGGTTTCAACATCAATGAAGACTGCGGCGCCACCTCGCCCGACGCGCTGATGCGTGCCGTGCGAGCGAATCACGCCGATCTCGGCGTGGCACTTGATGGCGACGCCGATCGCTTGCAGATCGTCGATGGGGCTGGCCGCCTGTATAACGGCGACGAATTGCTCTATCTGCTGGTGAAGGATCGTCTAAGTCACAGCGGCGTTTCGGGTGCGGTCGGCACGTTGATGACCAATATGGCCGTCGAGGTGGCGCTCAAGCGTTTGGGCGTGCCGTTCGTGCGGGCGAAGGTCGGCGACCGTTATGTGCTCGAGCAACTGTATAAGCACGGCTGGCAAATCGGCGCGGAGGGCTCCGGCCACATCCTTTGTCTGGACAAGCACACGACCGGCGACGGCATCGTCTCGGCACTGCAAGTGCTCGCCGCCATTCGCCGCGCCGATAACCAGCCGCTAGCCAAGCTGCTCGATGGGTTGCGTCTGTTCCCGCAACATATGATCAATGTGCGAACGGCACCGGGGTACGACTGGCAGGCCGATACGCGTCTGGCTGCCGAGCGCGAGGCCATCGAAGCGAAGCTGGGCGACACAGGGCGTGTGTTGATTCGCGCGTCAGGCACGGAGCCGGTGCTGCGCGTGATGGTCGAGGCGCGCGACGAGTCGCAGGCAACGTCGTTTGCGCAGCATCTGGCCAACATCGTGAAGCAGGCCACCTGAGGCAAAGCACGCTGAAGCCATTGAAAAAGCCACCGCTCCGGTGGCTTTTTTATTGCGCGACGCAGACCGATAGGGAGGTTAAGAGGGCGGCGATGGGGGCGCCAAGACGGTACCGGCGGAGACAAATGCCATCATTCCCATCTTTGGAATCCTCTCAGCCGCTGTCACATTTGTGACAGTCCTGCCGAGCGTCGTAAGACCAATTCCGACACTGTCACGGTATTGACACATCCTGTCGCGCCCCCTGTCACACAGGCGGTTTGACCTTGGGATTGCTCCGAAACCCGCGCCAATACTCACTTTCTCAAAAATAAATCCCACCGAAAATCTCGCTGGGAATATGACATTTCCGCGTCTCTCATGTGACAGCTTCGTTGTGAATATCCGGAAATGACACATGATTGTCACATTCGGACTCTATTCTTCGAGCCATCCACACGCTGTACACACCAACTCGGAGAGATCCATGAAGCTGATGAAGACTGCGATTGCCGGCCTGGCTGGCGCACTGTTCGCCGCGGGCGCGATTGCGGGCGAGATTACCGGCGCCGGTAGCACGTTTGCCGCTCCTATCTACACGAAGTGGGCCGACGCATACCAGAAGGCGACCTCGAACAAGGTCAACTACCAGGGCATCGGTTCCTCGGGCGGCATCAAGCAAATTCAGGCCAAGACCGTCGATTTCGCCGGTTCGGACGCCCCGCTGACGGACGAAGAACTGGCTAAGCAAGGCCTGTTCCAATTCCCGACGGTCGTTGGCGGCATCGTGCCGGTGATCAACGTGCCGGGCGTGAAGCCGGGCGAGCTGGTCCTGTCGGGCGAACTGCTCGGCGACATCTACCTGGGCAAGATCAAGAAGTGGAACGATCCGGCCATCGCCAAGCTGAACCCGAAGGTCAAGCTGCCGGATACCGACATCGCCGTGGTTCGCCGCGCCGACGGTTCGGGCACGAGCTTCGTGTTCACGAACTACCTCTCGAAGGTCAATGCCGAGTGGAAGAGCAAGGTTGGCGAAGGCACGACGGTCAACTGGCCGACGGGTACGGGCGGTAAGGGCAACGACGGCGTCGCCGCCTTCGTGCAACGTCTGCCGGGCGCAATCGGCTACGTGGAATCGGCCTACGCCAAGCAGAACAAGCTGACGTACACGTCGCTCACGAACGCCGCTGGCAAGGTTGTCGAGCCGACCGCCGAAACGTTCAAGACGGCTGCCGGTCACGCCGAATGGTCGAAGACGTTCTACCAAATTCTGACGAACGAGCCGGGCGAAAAGTCGTGGCCGATCGTGGCAGCCACGTTCGTGCTGCTGCATCAGAAGGCTGACAGCGGCAAGGAAGCGCAAAGCGCCGAAGTGCTGAAGTTCTTCGACTGGTCGTTCAAGAACGGCAACCAGACCGCCACGGAACTGGACTACATTCCGCTGCCGGAAGACGTCCTGAAGCAAATCCGCGCCGGCTGGAAGGCGAAGGTGGCCGATTCGGCCAACAAGGCCGGCATCTAAGACGCCAGCCCGGCCCCGTGCCACGCCTCACGGCGTAGTGCGGGGCTCCAGAATTGCTTTATCCGCGCCGCCCGCGCCGCCGCCTGATGTTCGATCCGGCAACGGCTGGCGGCGCGTCTCACGAAAGAGACGACATCATGGCAGAAGCCACCAGCCCCCTCGCAACGCCGGGAACCGCTACGCAGCGGGCTCCGTCTTCCGCTGGCGATATTCTTTTCGCAATGCTCGCCCGCGGTGCCGCTGTCATCACATTGCTCCTGCTCGGTGGCATTATCGTGTCGCTCATCGTGAGCGCACTGCCATCCATTCAGAAGTTCGGCTTTGCCTTTCTGTGGACGAAGGACTGGGATCCTCCCGCAGAACAGTTCGGCGCGTTGGTGCCGATCTACGGCACGATCATTACGTCGGTCATCGCGCTGCTGATCGCCGTGCCGGTCAGCTTCGGCATTGCCTTGTTCCTCACTGAACTCTCGCCCGTATGGCTGCGTCGCCCGCTGGGCACCGCCATCGAGCTGCTGGCCGCCATTCCGAGCATCGTCTACGGGATGTGGGGTCTGCTGGTTTTCGCACCGATCTTCAGCCAGTACTTCCAGAAACCGCTGCAAGGCCTGCTCGGCAACGTGCCTGTGATCGGCGCGCTGTTCCAAGGCCCGCCGCTGGGCATCGGTATTTTGCCGGCCGGCGTGATCCTCGCGATCATGATCATTCCGTACATCGCCTCGGTGATGCGCGACGTGTTCGAAGTCACGCCCGTGCTGCTCAAAGAGTCGGCCTACGGCATCGGCTGCACCACCTGGGAAGTGATGTGGCGCGTTGTGCTGCCCTTCACCAAGACGGGTGTGATCGGTGGCGTGATGCTCGGTCTGGGCCGCGCCCTGGGCGAAACCATGGCGGTCACTTTCGTCATCGGTAACACGAACTTGCTCGACAACGTTTCGCTGTACTCGCCGGGTAACAGCATTACCTCGGCGCTCGCCAACGAATTCGCCGAAGCCGGCCCGGGGTTGCATACCTCGGCGCTGATGGAACTCGGCTTGATTCTGTTCTTCATCACCTTCGTGGTGCTGGCGCTGTCCAAGCTGATGCTGCTGCGCCTCGAAAAGGGCGAAGGTAAATAAATGACCCAACAAGCGCTCGAATTGGAAACGCCAGACGTGAAGCCCACCGACGCCTTTACCCGCGTGCGGCTGCAAGCCTACCGCCGCCGCAAGAACATCTTCGCGATCGCAATGTCGCTCGCGGCGATGGCCTTCGGCCTGATCTGGCTGCTGTGGATTCTCTACACCACGCTCTCGCTGGGCATCGGCGGCTTGTCGCTGTCGCTGTTCACTGAAATGACGCCGCCGCCGAACACGGCAGGCGGGGGCCTCGCCAACGCCATTGCCGGGAGTCTGGTGATGGTTGGCCTGGCCACGGTCATCGGCACGCCGCTGGGCATTCTCGCCGGTGTGTATCTGGCGGAATACGGTCAGAAGTCGTGGCTCGCGAGCATCACGCGTTTCATCAACGACATTCTGCTGTCGGCCCCGTCGATCGTGATCGGTCTGTTCGTCTACGCGCTGGTGGTGGCACAGATGGGCCACTTCTCGGCCTGGGCGGGCATCATCGCGCTCGCGCTGCTGCAAGTGCCGATCGTGATTCGCACGACCGAGAACATGCTCAAGCTCGTGCCGAACAACCTGCGTGAAGCGGCCTTTGCGCTGGGGACGCCGAAGTGGCGCATTATCGTGAAGATCACGTTGAAGGCGTCGATGGCCGGTATCGTGACGGGCGTGTTGCTGGCGGTGGCACGTATCGCTGGCGAGACGGCACCGCTGCTGTTCACGGCGCTCTCGAACCAGTTCTGGTCGATGAACCTGAATCAGCCGATGGCCAACCTGCCGGTCACGATCTTCAAATTCGCCATGAGCCCGTTTGCAGAGTGGCAGGCGCTCGCTTGGGCGGGCGTGTTCATCATCACCCTTGGTGTGCTGTTCCTGAACATTCTGGCGCGCACGCTGTTCGCGAAGAAATAAACGAACGCGACAACACCCTACGCGACGACACAACGCATACCTGACGGCTGAGACAGACCATGACGAATCCGACACAAGAAATCAAGCTGCCCTCGAAGATCGAAGTCAAGAACCTGAACTTCTTCTACGAGAAATACCACGCGCTCAAGAACATCAACCTGCGCATTCCCGATCGCAAGGTCACGGCCTTTATCGGCCCGTCGGGCTGCGGCAAGTCGACGCTGCTGCGCACGTTCAACAAGATGTACGCCCTGTACCCGGAGCAACGCGCCGAGGGCGAAATCAACATGGACGGCGAAAACCTGCTGACTTCGAAGCAGGACATCGCGCTGCTGCGCGCCAAGGTCGGCATGGTGTTCCAGAAGCCGACGCCGTTCCCGATGTCGATTTACGACAACATCTCGTTCGGCGTGCGCCTGTTCGAGAAGCTCTCACGCTCGGAAATGGACGATCGCGTGGAGTGGGCGCTGACCAAGGCGGCGCTGTGGAGCGAAGTGAAAGACAAGCTGCAACAGTCGGGCTACGGCCTGTCGGGCGGTCAGCAACAGCGTCTGTGCATCGCGCGCGGCATTGCCATCCGTCCGGAAGTGCTGTTGCTCGACGAGCCGTGCTCGGCGCTCGACCCGATTTCCACCGGCCGTATCGAAGAGCTGATTGCTGAGCTCAAGGACGACTACACCGTGGTGATCGTCACGCACAACATGCAACAAGCGGCACGCTGCTCGGACTACACGGCGTATATGTATCTGGGCGAACTGATCGAATTCGGCGAAACCGAGAAGATCTTCATCAAGCCGGACCGTAAAGAAACCGAAGACTACATCACCGGCCGTTTTGGTTGATCTCCACGAGGAAACCTGCGATATGAACGATAAACATCTTTCCAGCCAGTTCGATTCCGACCTGAATCAGGTTTGCTCGCGCGTCCTCGAGATGGGCGGCTTGGTCGAATCGCAGATCGTGACGGCCATGCAGGGCCTCATCGGGTTCGATCGCGGTCTGGTCGACGAAGTGATCGCCAACGAGCATCGTCTCAACACGATGGAAGTCGAGATCGACGAAGAGTGCAGCAAGATCATTGCGCGCCGTCAGCCGACCGCGCGCGACCTGCGCCTGCTGCTCTCGATCTCGAAGACCATCACCAACCTCGAGCGCGCTGGCGACGAGGCCGAGAAGATTGCCAAGCGCACGCGTCACCTGCTTGAAGACGGTGCGGCACAGAGCGTGAATTTCGCCGAAATCAAGCTCTCGGGCGAGATGGCGGCGCAGTTGCTGCGTCGTACGCTGGACGCCTTTGCGCGTCTGGACATCGTGGCCGCGGCCGAAATCGTGCGCGACGACAAGGCCATCGACAATGAATTCCGTGGCTTCGTGCGAAAATTGGTCACGTACATGATGGAAGACCCGCGCACCATCTCGGCGGGTTTGGACTTCCTGTTCATCGCCAAGGCCATCGAGCGTATCGGCGACCACGCGAAGAACATTGCAGAATTCATCATTTACATCGTCAAGGGCACCGACGTCCGGCACATTTCGCGCGAAGATTTGCAGCGCAAAGTGCAAGGCGAATAACAAGCTCGACATTACTGAAGGTTTGAGAGGCAACCGATGCCCAGCAGCATTCTGATCGTGGAAGACGAGCCGGCGATTTCCGAGCTGATCTCCGTTAATCTGCAACATGCGGGTCACTATCCGATCCGGGCGTACAACGCCGAGCAGGCGCTTACGCTGATTAGCGACGTCCTGCCGGATCTCGTTCTGCTCGACTGGATGTTGCCCGGCAAGTCCGGTGTGACGTTCGCGCGCGAATTGCGAGCGAACGAGCGCACCAAGCACGTGCCCATCATCATGCTCACCGCGCGCAGCGAAGAGCAGGACAAGGTGATGGGGCTGGAGATCGGTGCCGACGACTATGTCACCAAGCCGTTCTCGCCGAAGGAACTGATGGCGCGCATCAAGGCGGTGTTGCGCCGCCGCGCGCCGCAGTTGACGGAAGACGTGGTGAGCGTGAACGGTCTGAAGCTCGACCCGGCGACGCATCGTGTGACGAGCCATCAGACGAGCGGCGACATCAAGCTCGATCTGGGGCCGACGGAATTCCGTTTGCTGCACTTCTTCATGACCCACCCGGAGCGCGTGCATAGCCGTTCGCAACTGCTCGATCAGGTGTGGGGCGACCACGTGTTTGTCGAAGAGCGCACGGTCGACGTGCATATCAAGCGTCTTCGCGCCGCGCTCAAGCCGGCGGGCCACGATGCTATGATCGAGACCGTACGCGGCAGCGGCTACCGTCTCACGAAGTCGGTTTAAGGTGCCATAAGGTGGCATAAGGCGCCGAAAGCGCTAAGAAGTGACCCCTGACGTGCGCCGTCGGCGCCGTCAGCCGCCGTTTTCACCGTGGCTTGCATGGCTTGGCATGACGCTGGGGCGTCGTATCGGCCCTGCCAGTCCCGGCAAACGCGGCGGCAAACCCCTGTGCATCGTCTATGAATATCATTTGGGCCCGTGCGCTGGCGTTCCTGATTCTGCAAGCGGCCATCTCCGTGGGCGTGGGCTGGCTTCTCGGCGCGCGCGCAGGTTATATCACCGCCATCGTTCTGCTGGTGGTTCAGCTTTTCTTCAACGTCTATCACGCGCAACGTCTCTGGCGTTTGCTCGATGCTCCTGTCTACGGCGAAGTGCCGAGCGCACTCGGGCTGTGGGGCGAAATCTATTACCGGCTGCACAAGCTCGCCAAGCGCTGGCACAACCAGGTCAAGCAGGTTGAGCAGCAGCACGCGCGCTTTATTCAAGCTATTCAGGCGTCTCCCAACGGCGTGATCATGCTCGACGAGCATAACCAGATCGAATGGTGCAACGCGATTGCCGAGACGCATTTCGGCATCGACGCCAAGCGCGATCTGCGTCAGCAAATCACGCATCTGCTGCGCACGCCGGCCTTTGTGCACTACCTCTCGTCGGAGCGTTACGACGAGGCGCTGATCATGCAGCACATGGGCGTGAAGCGGAACAACGTGCTCTCGATGCAGGTGTTTCCGTATGGCGACAATCGCAAGCTGATCATCTCGCTGGACGTGACCGATCTGGAGCGCACGGACGCCATGCGTCGCGACTTCGTGGCCAACGTCTCGCACGAGTTGAAAACGCCGCTGACGGTGCTCTCAGGCTTTCTGGAAACAGTGGGTGAACTGCCGCTGTCGGCCGACGAGATTCAGCGTTACGTCGAGATCATGCGGTTGCAGGCGTCACGCATGCAAAGCATCGTGAACGACCTGCTCACGCTCGCCAAGCTTGAAGGCAGCGGCAAGCCGCCGTCTGACGAGCGCATCGATATGGGGGTGCAGATGCGCACCCTGCGCAGCGACGCCGAGGGGCTCTCGCAGGGGCAGCACTCGATCGAAGTCACGCATGCGGAAGGGCTGGACGTGCGCGGCGCGGAAGGCGAGCTGCACAGCGCGTTTATCAATCTGGTGAGCAACGCGGTGCGTTATACGCCGCAGGGCGGCAAGATTTGCATCGACTGGAGCGCGACCGACGATGGTGGTGCGCGCTTCACGGTCATCGATTCGGGGCTGGGCATCCCGCCGGAGCATATCCCGCGTCTGACCGAGCGGTTTTATCGTATCGACCGCAGCCGTTCGCGCGACACGGGCGGCACTGGGCTCGGGCTGGCGATCGTCAAGCACGTGCTCACGCGCCATCAGGCCGACCTGAAGGTGACGAGCGAGGAAGGGCGTGGCAGCACGTTCAGCATCCACTTCCCGCCGTCGCGGGTTGTCCACCGGGCACCGGTGGATATGCCGGTGGCTGCGACACCGAATGTGGCGGCTAACGGCTGAGCATCGCTGGCCATCGAGCCATGTAAAAAAGGCGTCTGACTGGATGGTCAGACGCCTTTTTTGTTGTGCTCGCAGGATCAGTTCCCCGTCTGCACGTACTGCGTGAGTTCCTGCATCAGCGCCAATTGGCTGTTGAAGGGCTTCTTGCCTGCCCGACGGCGCAGATAGCTGCCGTCCGGGCGCATCAGCCACGCGGCGGTGTTGTCACGCAGGTGCACCATCAAACCTTCGCGAATCACGCGCGCCTTGAGCCGCTTGTCGTGCACCGGGAACGCGACTTCCACGCGACGGAAGAAGTTGCGCTCCATCCAGTCGGCGCTCGAGAGCATGACCTGCTCGTCACCGTGCGAATAGAAGTAGTAGATGCGATGGTGCTCGAGAAAACGTCCGACGATCGAGCGCACGGTGATGTTCTCCGAGAGCCCCGGCACGCCTGCGCGCAACGAACACACGCCGCGCACGATGAGATCGATCTTCACGCCCGCGCGCGACGCCTTGTACAACTCGGCGATGATGGTCGGTTCGAGCAGCGCGTTCATCTTCGCGATGATGCGGGCCTTCTTGCCAGCGGTGGCCGCCTCCGTCTCTCGGCGGATCGCTTCGAGCAAGTGCGTGTGCATGGTGAATGGCGACTGCCAGAGGCCATGCAACTGCGTCTGCCGCCCGATGCCGGTGAGCTGCTGGAAGACCACATGCACGTCGGCGCAGAGCTTCTCGTCGGCCGTCATCAAGCCGAAGTCGGTGTACAGGCGAGCCGTGCGCGGGTGGTAATTCCCCGTGCCCAAGTGAACGTAGCGCTTGAGGAACGTCTTCTTGCCCTGATGTGTGCGGCGCACGACCAGCAGCATCTTCGCGTGGCACTTGTGGCCGACCACGCCATACACGACGTGCGCACCCACGGCTTCGAGGCGTGCGGCCCAGTTGATGTTCGTTTCTTCGTCGAAACGTGCAAGCAGTTCCACGACCACCGTCACTTCTTTGCCGTTGCGCGCGGCTTCCATGAGCGCGTCCATCAGCGACGACTCGTTACCGGTGCGGTAGATGGTCTGCTTGATGGCCACGACGTCAGGGTCGCGTGCCGCTTGTAGCAGCAGTTCCAGCACGGGCTGGAAGCTGTCGTAGGGGTGGTGCAACAGCACATCGCCCTGATCGATGAGATCGAACATGGCGGGCGACGCGATCATGCGTTTGGGGAGTGCCGGGACGAACGGTGCGAACTTCAGGTCGGGACGGTCGACCATCTCGGGCAGCGGCATCAGACGCACGAGATTCACGGGACCCTTCACGCGATAGCAGTCCGAGTCGGTCAGGCCGCATTCCGTTTGCAGGCGGCGCACAAGCCGCGCAGGCGCCCCGGCGTCGACTTCCAGACGCACGGCGTCACCGAGGTGGCGCGCAGGCAGTTCGCCTTGCAGCGCGGTGCGCAGGTTCGTGATTTCGTCTTCGTCGACGAACAGGTCGCTGTTGCGGGTGACGCGGAACTGGTGGCAGCCCTTGGCGGTGAGGCCCGGGAACAGTTCGCTGGCAAAGCGCAGCATGAGCGAGCTGAGCAGCACGAAGCTGTTGGGCAACGGCGCGAGCGGCGCGGGCATGGGGACCAGACGGGGCAGGGCGCGCGGGGCTTGCACGATGGCGAGCTCGGCATCGCGTCCGAAGGCGTCTTTCCCTTCGAGTTCGACGGCGAAGTTCAGGCTCTTGTTGAGCACACGGGGGAAGGGGTGTGCCGGATCGAGCCCGATGGGCGTGAGCACCGGCACCAGTTCGCGCATGAAGTAGTCGCGCGCCCATTCGACTTGGGCGTCGTTCCACTGGCCGGAGGGGTGAAAGGCGATGCCTTCGGCTTCGAGCGCGGGCATCAGGCTGCCGAACATGGCGTACTGCTTTTCCACGAGCGCCTGTGCCCGGGAACAGACTTGCGTGTAAACTTGCTGAAAAGTCATGCCGTCGGGCGTGAGCATGCCCGGATTTTCGCGCATCTGCTCCTTGAGCCCGGCGACGCGGATCTCGAAGAATTCATCCAGATTGCTACTGACGATACAGACAAAACGCAGGCGTTCGAGCAGTGGCGTGGCCGGATCGGCTGCCTGGGCGAGCACGCGTTCATTGAACGCAAGGATGCCTAGCTCGCGATTGAGCAGCGGATAATTCATATTGAACGTGCGAAAGACATGGGATTGGCGTGAATTCTTCATCCGTATTGTTACAGTTATATGACATTCACATTTGTCAACGACGTGTCATATTCACTTTGTAACGTATTCGTCATTTATCTGTCGAGTGCGCGTCACGCTTTTCGTGTGCAACAAAGCGTATTTCGACCCTCATCGCCTAGGCGCACCCCCACATGAGTACCCCCTCGCCTTTATTAGCGGCCGTCGATCTCGGCTCGAACAGTTTTCGCCTGATCATCGGCCGGGTAGAGGAAACCTCTGCCGGCACGCAGATCTATCAGGTCGATGCGCTGCGCGAACCGGTGCGCCTCGCGGCTGGCCTGAATGCGGAAAAGTACCTCGATCACCCATCGCAGCAACGCGGCTGGGACGTGCTCAAGCGCTTTGGCGAGCGGCTGCGGGGCTTTCATCCCGATCAAGTGCGCGCGGTGGCGACCAACACGCTGCGCGTCGCGAAGAACGCGCAAGATTTTCTCGGTGAAGCGCAGCGCGCGCTCGGGTTTCCCATCGAAGTGATTGCCGGGCGCGAAGAAGCACGCCTGATTTATGCGGGAGCGGCGCATTCGGTGCCGACGTGTCCGGGCAATCGGCTCGTCGTGGATATCGGCGGCGGTTCGACGGAATTCATTATCGGTCAGGACTACGAACCGCTGATTATGGAGAGTCTGTATATCGGCTGCGTCAGTCACAGCCGGCAGTTCTTTCCGAGCGGCAATGTCGACGAATATGCGATGAAGCAGGCCGAGCTTGCTGCGCGCCGCGAAATTCAGATCATTTCCGCCGCGTTTCGGGAGGCCGGGTGGTCGCAGGCGATCGGCTCGTCGGGCACGGCCCGTGCGCTGGCCGAATTGCTGGAGGCCAACGGCTTCAATGACGGCGGGGTGCACGGTCTCACGCGCGGCGGCCTCGAGCGGCTCAAGCGGGCGCTCATCAAGGCCGAGAACGCCAATCGATTGAAGTTGGCCGGGTTGAAGCAGGACCGCATTCCGGTGCTGCCGGGTGGTTTGTCGATCATGTTGTCGGTCTTCAATGAGCTTGAAGTCGATCACATGGAGACCACCGATGCCGCGCTGCGATTGGGCGTGATGTACGACTTGCTGGGGCGCACACAGCATCAGGATATGCGTGCGGTGACGGTCGAGCAGTTTGTACGCCGTTATGGCGTGGATCGGGCGCAGGCGGAGCGTGTCGGGCATCTGGCGATCGCGCTGTATCGGCAGTTGCCGGTGGTGGCGGAAGCGGCAGGCGAAGACGATGGGCGTGAGGAGGACGAAGCGCTGCTCAGCTGGGCGTCGTCGCTGCACGAGATGGGGCTGTCGATTTCGCACAGCGCGTATCACAAGCATTCCGCCTACATCGGCAGCAACGCCGACATGCCTGGGTTCTCGCGGCCCGATCAGGCGCGTCTTGCCGAGTTGCTGCTGGGCCACGTGGGCAAGTTGGGCAAGCTGGCATCGCAGGCGCAGCAGGTCGATTGGCAGTTGCTGTTCTGTCTGCGATTGGCGGTGTTGTTTTGTCGCCGCCGTATCGATGCTTTGCCTGAGCGTATCGAGGTCAATCGCCTGGACGACGGCTTTGAGGTATCGGTGCCGCGTACGTGGATCGATGCCAACCCGCTGACGGATTACAGTTTGCAGCGTGAAGCGCAGGAGTGGGAGAAGATCGGGCAACGCTACAAGGTGGTTTACGCTTGAAGCCACGCTGGCGTGTAGGCTTGAAGCCACGCTGGCGTCTGGATTCCTGAAACGCCTTTCGTTCGTCCCAGTAAAAAAGCCCGGCAGTTGCCGGGCTTTTTTTTGTCCCTTTTTGAAGGGGGCTGAATCGGTTGGGGGGATGTGTTGGCCTTATCAGGCGCTTTTTTTAGGCGCTTTTGAGTTTGCTGAGCAGTTCCGGGCCGAGGAAGTGGCGCGCGTAGCGCGGGTTCATGTCGGATAGGCGGAACATCGTCAGAAAGTCTGCGGTGTTGAAGTCGGGGTCCCAGGCCGGTGCGCCGCAGATGCGGGCGCCGAGGCGCAGGTAGCCTTTGACCAGCGCGGGCGGCTCGACATCGAGGCCCGATTGCAACTCGTTGATCGGCAATGCGATACGCGGTACGGCGTGGTATTCCGCCGGGGCCATGGCGCCTTCGCTGTCTTGCAGTTTGCGATAGAGGCTTGCGGCGTAGTGACCGCCGTCGGCCATGGGCACGCTGGCGCAGCCGAGCATCGTCTCGAGGCCGTTGCGCACCATGTACTCTGCGAGACCGCTCCAGAGGGCCATGATGACGGCGCCGTTGCGGTAGTCGTGGTGCACGCACGAGCGACCGGTTTCGAGCATCTTGGGGCGCAGATGGTCGAGACGCGAGAGGTCGAATTCGCCCTCGGAGTAAAGACGGCCGAGGCGCTTGGCCTGGTCGGGGGGCAATACGCGGTAGGTGCCGACAACCTTGAGCGAATCCTGATCGCGTACGAGCAGGTGATCGCAGTATTGGTCGTATTCGTCGACGTCCAGGCCTGCCGGGCCTTTGACCGATGCGCCCATTTCTTCGGCGAAGACCTGATATCTCAGGCGTTGGGCTTCCCGAAGTTCGCTTTCGTCGCGTGCCCACGCCACTGCCAGATTCGGTTTGACAGGTGTTTCAGGGCGAGGAAGACGCCTCCGCGACGGAGGGGTCAGCGAAGAGAGCGGCATGGTGGGGTTCGGCAGGTCGCGCATAAAGGCCCTTTTTGTGACGGTCGCGTTGCGACGTACTTTAAAAAGCATCAATGTCGATTCCGTGAACGGGAGGCGACAATTCTATGACAAAACGCGAGTTGTCACGCAGCAGGTCCCAAGCGGAAGGCCGTGGATAGGCCATTTCACGGGCTTTCATGCGGCAATCGGACGCAGTTGAAATCAAAGCAAATCGGGATTGATGACGGCGCGCACGACGACCTGACTTTCGTCTTCGCGGCGTCGCGAGGCGAGCCACCAGATGCCGGATTTCTTGATCGTCCAGTAGGCTTCCTGGCCGCTCAGGAGCAAGCTGGCGAGTTGGCCGAGGGCGGGTTGGTGGCCGACGATCACAACGTTCTGAGCGGTGCCGGGCCAGTCGATGGCGCCGAGCAGCGTCATGGCGTTGGCGCCGGGGGCGAGATCGCGCACGATACGCGGGCTGGGGGTGAGTGCCTGAGCGGTTTGGACGGCGCGTACGGCGGGGCTGGAGAGGATGAGGGTGTCTTCGGGCAGCCGGGCGCGCAGCCACTGGGCGGATTTTTCGGCTTGTTTGCGTCCACGCTCGGTGAGTTCGCGGGCGAGGTCGGCTTGTGCGCTGAGGGCGAGGGTGGCGGGCAGGTTTTCGGCGTCGGCGTGACGCCAGAGAATCAGGTTCATCGACACGGGTTCGGACATGTTGAACCTCCCACTATGGCGGGTTTTCGTGGCGGCGGCGTGACCGTCGGCGAGACTGATGCGACGTGAGCGTGAGGGGGAAGCGGCAGGGGAATACGCAGGTCGCAGCAAGGGCATTGTGCCAGCCCTTGGCAGGAAAACACGCAGAATGTGCGCGTCTATTTGACGCAGCGCCAAGAACCCTCTACAATTCGCCCTCTTCGTCGGAGCGTAGCGCAGCCTGGTAGCGCATCTGATTTGGGATCAGAGGGTCGTAGGTTCGAATCCTATCGCTCCGACCAGAAATTCCCTGCTGTACAAGCGGTTTGCGAGACGCCCCTATTGGGGCGTTTTTCGTTTGTACGCGTCTCGCATATCGCTTTCCCGCGTTCTACTGCGCGCTCCTGTGTTTTCCCACTGAAGCTTTGCTCGGCAAGGTCACTGATATCGCGTCGTTTTCGGCGTGATACGATCCTTCCATCCACGTGAACGTAGTCGTGGCATTTATCCGATCCGGGCTCGCCCTCAGGCGAACACATCAGGAGGCCAGTATGTCTGCCGAGCAGAAGACGTCGCATCGCGGGTTCACCATCATCACCGTTCTCGAGCGGCTCTCGAAAGGCCGTGCGCGCCTGTCCGCCAAAGTGCTGGCGGATGACGAAGGCCACAAGCAACGCCTCGGCGGCAAAAAGCTCCTGCAAGCGAAGCGCTGGTTCGATCACTTTGCAGACGATCTCGCAGAACCCGTCATCGCTGGCCTCAAGCACACCATTGACCTTGAACTCGCTGCCGCAGCGCGCAACGCCGCCGCCAAAGCCAAGGTCGTGTCGGCCGCGACGAAGTCGGTGAAGTCCGCTAAGTCGTCCGCGAAGTTGCCCGCGAAGTCGTCGGATAAGGCGCCGAAGGCCGCCAAGCCCGCCAAGCTGGCGAAACCTGCTAAGCCTGCCAAACCCGTGAAAGCCGCTAAGCCTGCGAAAGCCCCCAAGGCAGTCAAAACCGCTTCGACGAGCGGCGCGGCCTAAACGGTCGGTTTGCGGTTTCGACTGAAACCGAAGCGCACGACGCACGAATTTCAGATTCAGTCGCGCTCAACACTGCGTTAAATCGCTGCTCCAAATAAACGGCGCGCGCCTCACTGGCGACGCGCCGTTTTCGTTTTTCTAGCGCCGTGATCGCGCACGACATCGCGCACGTTATCGTCACGCTACACCCACTTGCAACGCCTCATTCGATCATCCGAATAGCGGATATCACGCTCACCGAAGCAATGTGAATCAGTTCGCATATGTCGTGAATTACGAGTGTTGCAATCGCACCACTTGCGTGCGAAACGCGGCTTTCTCGTGTCAGAATGCACCCGCTTGCGAATGACCGGCGGTGCTTGTCCCTCATAAGGAAAGCACCGCAAGTTATTTGGTGAGTACTCCATTGCATATGCGGTTGCAGCAATCCGTGTCACGGGGCACGTGGCAGCCGTCAACGGCAGGAGAGATCCGCACAGCGGACAAGAATTCTAAAAATCATTATCAAAGAGGATAAGAATGAAGCGCTTCCAACTTACGGCACTGGCCCTCGCCAGCTTCGCAGTGGCCGCTCCGGCGATGGCCCAAAGCAACGTGACGCTCTACGGTGTGATCGACGCCGGCATTGGCTACGTGAACAATGTCGCCAGCGGCGTGGGTGCTAACGTCAAGGGCGCGCACAACATCCAGGCAGTGAGCGGCATCGGTCAGGGCAACCGCTGGGGCCTGAAGGGTTCGGAAGATCTGGGTGGCGGCTTGAAGGCTGTGTTCGTGTTGGAAAACGGCTTCAGCCTGACCAACGGCACGATGTCGCAAAACAGCCGTATGTTCGGCCGTCAAGCGTATGTCGGTCTGGCAAGCACGCAAGCCGGTACGGTCACGATCGGTCGTCAGTACGACTCCGTGGTCGACTACGTGAGCCCGCTCACGTCGGCTAAACAGTGGGCCACGCAATACGGTGCCCACGTCGGCGATATCGACAACCTGTACAACTCGTTCCGCGTGAACAACTCGGTCAAGTACACGAGCGTGAACTACAACGGGTTCTCGTTCGGCGCACTGTACGGCTTCAGCAACCAACCGAACACGGGTAACGGCACGGGCTTCGCGAACAACAACGCCTGGAGCTTGGGCGCTTCGTACGCCAATGGTCCGTTGATGGCAGCTGCGGGCTACATGCACCTGGCTGGCCCGGGCACGGCCAACGGCAACGGCGCCGTGACCAACGACTACTCGAGCGCAACCGACATCTTCTACACCAGCGCCGTCGACAAGCACGACATCGCAGCGGCAGGTGTGTCGTACCAGATCCAGGCAGCGACCGTCGGCTTCGTGTACAGCTACGCCAAGGTCAACTACGTCAACCAGTCGTCGATTCGCGTGAACACGTTCGAACTGAACGGCAAGTACCAGATCACGCCGAACCTGTTGGGCGGCCTGGCGTTCGTGTACAGCGACGGCAGCGTGAGCGGTGCCACCGCCCTGACCGGCATCACGAAGGGCACGAAGCCGCGTTGGTTCCAAGTCAACGCCGGTGGCGTGTACTCGTTCAGCAAGCGCACGGAAACGTACATCGCCGCGGTCTATCAGCGCGCGACGGGCGACGCCATCGTGGCAGCGATCGACAACGTGGGCGGCCCGACGGGCACCGGCGCACAGTCGCAAATCGCTGTTACCGCTGGCCTGCGTCACAAGTTCTAAGCATCAAAGGCTGAGGCCGGTTTTGGCCTGAAGGGAGACGGCGGGGCGATGAGACTGTTTGTTCTGCTTCGCCGCGTTTTTCCCGCCTTTCCCCGCCTGAATGGGCTCCGTCGCCAGCCGCCGGAGCCCATTTGTCTCGTGGGGCCGCAAAACGGGTGCAATTCACGCACTTTGTGTGTATAATCCCGACCTTGTCCAAATTTTGGGCATCGCGGGGAAATCGCGCTCAGTGACGAACGAAGCGCGCGGTTTCACCATCAGTCAACCCATTCAGCCAGTCTGGAAGGCGGGGTGTGCGGTTCGAGGCAAGCGCAATGGTGCTCGCAGCGAATTTGGACATCAAATGCCAATCGGGAGATCGCCGAGGAGGTGAGTCGCGGTCCCGCCAGATGTGGTGTAGTGCAGTCCGTGGCAAGTCCGTTCGTCGCGCCTGGCAGGAGGAATCTCCGGCAGGGCGGTGAAGGGTATCTTTGCGCGGTAGTTAATATTCCGGCTCTCTGAGCCGATTCACTATACGAGTTATTGCATGACCAAGATCGTTATCAAAGACGGTGAACCCGTTGAAGTCGCACTGCGTCGTTTCCGCCGCGCCATCGATGGCACGGGCCTGATCAAGGAAGTTAAGGCACGTGCGGCTTACGAAAAGCCGACGGCTGAGCGCAAGCGCAAGAAGGCTGCTGCCGTGGCCCGTCTGCGTAAGCGTCTGCGCAGCCAGACCCTGAAGAAGAAGATGTACTAAGCATGCCGTTGCGCCACCTTGGCGCAAAGGAGTGCGAAGTTGAAAAACCCGCCGCAAGGCGGGTTTTTTTATGGGTGGCCTGAAACCGCGGTTTGCAACGGTGGTTTGATACACTTTGCCCCTCAGCGCACCGAAACCCTTGCAACCCGTGCAACTTTCAATAAGCGCGATATTTCCCCACGATTCCGATATGAAAACGTTGTCTACCGAAGCGCTCGACGCGCTGACCCAGCAAGCCGAGCAGTCGCCGCGTTTGCGCATGAACCAGAATCTGCACGACACGCTGGAAGATCCGATTCAGCGCCTGGCCATTGCCATGGAGCCGGCGACTTATATTCGTCCGCATTTGCATCGCCACACGTGGGAATTGCTTACCGCGTTGCGCGGCCGCTTTGTCGTGCTGACGTTCGATGAGGCCGGTGCCGTTACCGACCGCAAGGTGCTCGGCGAAGACACGCTCGTGATCGAGTCGCCGATCAACGTGCATCACACGGTGCTTTCGCTGGACCCGGGTGCTGTGATTTTCGAGGCGAAGCACGGCCCGTACCGACCGTTTGTCGAAGCGGACTATGCGAGCTGGTCGGCACCGGCCGATACTCCGGAAGCCACGGCCTTCATGGCGTGGGTAAAGACGGCACAGGTCGGCGATCGCTGGACGGCATAAGCGATATAGGCGGCTTGGGCGGCAGGGCTGGTCGGCAGACCTTCGGTCTACCTCGACCAGCCTTGAAATTCGGCGGATAGCGAGTGCAACGCTTGCGCCGCCGCCTCGACGGCACCGTGCCAGTCGTTGCGTGCCGCCGCGCAGAATAAGCGCATCTGGGCATACCCGGCGACAGCCGGTTGTGCCGCAATATCCACGTGCCAAACCGGCACGCCCAGCCCGCCTGCAAGGTGGGTGCGGGCAATATCCAACGAAATCACGAGATCGAGATTGTCGACGAGTGCGGCTTCATCCGCGAGGTCGTCGCAGTCTGCACGCCAATCGATCCAGTCGATGCACGACGCAGGCGTCGGGTCGGCGCTCATGTGAGCGTGGGCACCGAGCGGCACCCAAGACACCCCCGGCACGCAGAGTAGCGGCGTCACCGATGCGAGCCCCGAAGCGCCCGGCCATGCAATGCCGACGCAAAGCCCGTGCTGTGCCGAAGCCGCCAATCGGTCGCGCCAATGCCGCGCGCTCGTTGCGGCCACGCGCAGATGGGGCATACCGGCGTGCGCCGCGGCCGCGTGCGGCCCGAGCGCGCGAGCCAGCCCGCCGAGCGTGCAGCGCAGATCCCAGTCGGAAACATCGCGCGGCATGCGAGAGAGCACTACGACGCGGTCTCCCAGCGACCATTCCACGAGCCGTCGCACGCTGGCGGGTCCCACGAACCCCACTTTGCCGAACCGGGCGGCTGCCGTCTCCAGATGGCGTAAATGGCCCACGATGTCAGCCTCATGCGCGCTGGCGATCACGATCAGATGCTGGTGCAGCGTATCGCCGCCGCCTGTCCAGCTCGGCAACGGGCAGTCAGGGTACGGGCTGAGCGCGGCACCGACCTGTGCCCATGCGTGGGCGATCGTTTGGCTGGTGTCGGAGGGCGGGGTGTTCTCTGCCGTGAGTGGGCAGGTCGATGATGTGCGTGGCGAAGGCTTCGTCATGCGAATCCCGGCATCGAGAATGGGCAATGCGGCGAAGGAGCCGCGTCGGATGCCAGGCGGCGGGCGACGGCGGCAGCGTGATGCCTGCATAAGGCCTGGCAGGCTCGTAAGAAATGATAGGGGAGCGCGTACTACCCCATGGTCGCGAGCCTTTGCCGAGACGCCCGATTCGTTTGCCTGCGGGCAAAATATTTGTCGTGTCAGTACGAGCGATGCTTAAGTCAAAACGGTAGGCGACATCGCGGGAGACGTCGTCGTTATACGAGTCAGTGTCGCTGCCGCATGCTGACACGTGGAAATAGGTGGCAATCCTATTGAAAATCACAGGGATTGCGAATGGGTTAGGGCACTTGTTCCTGGGTATTAAGAAAGGATTAAGGGTAATCCATTATTCGATAATTCGATGCTGGTGGGCACCAATGCTGGCAAGGGTTTGCGGGGTGTTTGCTTGTGTGTGCGTTGTTGCGATGCACACTAATTTGCCGACATTAATAAATGCGCAACAGTGAATTTGTTAGTCTTTGCGAACGCTCGATCTGCAAGATAAGTAAAAGAAGGGTGCGAAAGCAGCGATAAATGAAGTGCTCATCAAAGCGCTCGAATGTCCCCCGGGGGAATGTCACCGACATGGAAATTAGGAGCGCGACAGAATGGCACGGCGAGTCAACGGCTGGATGGCAATGGCAGGGGTTGCAGGCGTTTTGATGATGGCGTCAGGTGCGACGCAGGCTTACGCGGCGGGTGGCATCTGCAATGGCCGTACGGCAATCATTACGGCATGGCGATGCACGGAGAACGGTCAGACGGGGACTTGTCTGCTGTGGGGAAGCGATAGGGCGAAGGCGGGGGCGTGGACTGACAAAAGCGCTTACGTGATCGAAGGCCCGGATCTCACGGCGAGACGTGTCACCTATCAAGAGGCGTGCCAGAACGGACGTTGTTCCCGTCC
This sequence comes from Pandoraea pneumonica, assembly GCF_902459645.1. Lineage (GTDB taxonomy): Bacteria > Pseudomonadota > Gammaproteobacteria > Burkholderiales > Burkholderiaceae > Pandoraea > Pandoraea pneumonica. The sequence goes on along the minus strand of NZ_CABPSK010000004.1, from coordinate 284,480 downwards.
CGAATTGGCAGGATGCTCACAACCCGTCGACGTCGGAAGTCCGAAAACGCGGGCGTATCGAACATTGGCTAACTAATCGTCGGCCACATCCCGCGGTTAGTGACGGTCGAGTGAAGCGCATCGGTTAACCGGTCGTATGCGGATGACGGTGAATTCGTCATCTCATACAATCAACCGTCCAAACCGCACAAAAAATACAATGCACCGGCCGTCCATCGTTACTGGCATCGCATACGTTCAATTGCTGAGCGCGTTACACATCCTCAAGGCGTTCGACGGTTCTTATACCAATCGAATCCCGTTGTATATCGGTTCCCCATTCTCGGTGCACACGCAATGGACTTACTTGGCCATTCTGTTGCCGGTTACCGTCGTCGTTGGAATAGGCCTTGTTCTGGGTAAAAAATGGGCGCGGTGGTTGCTCGCGGCGATGGTTGTCGCGACGGCGGCGTTCACTATTCCCACGCAGAGTGCCCAGGGCGTCTATTTGTACGCACTCACCTTGCTCATGGGTGCGGCACTTATTGCATTGCTTTTCTTTACACCGTCGGCGCGTGCCTATTTCGGCCGTCCGCGAGATGCAAACCGATCGTTCTCGTTACGCAATTTCGTCGCAGGCGCCACGTTTGCTTTTTGTGCCGTGAACACAGCCTTGATCCTGAAGGATCGCTTTGCTAGCCAGGTCGGACTGCTAACGACTGCTGCGGTGCTCGCGTTTCTTTCATTCCCCGCGCTTCTGCTGGGAATGGTCATTCGCTGGGACATCACGTCGGCTTGCCGCAATGCCGCAACGGTTTTGCTATCCACGGCGCTGTTTCTGGCTTGTCGGTTCCTACTCGTCACCGTGTACGTCAACACCAGTCAACCCGGGACATTTCCGCTGACTGTCGAACTAGACAGCGTAATCCTCACGGCAGTCGTGGCCTTGCTAGGGGTATTACTTGCGAAGTTGTCAGCCTATCGCGTCTCGCGGACACAATTCGCCGCAACGGAATCGTGAGGGACTGGCTGGGGGAGGAACGACTTTGCGATGGGAAGTGGGCCGTCGGACGTCTGCCCGAACGCTGAGCGCCTTATGTGACTGGTCCCCCCGACAGGAATCGAACCTGTATCTAGCGCTTAGGAGGCACTCGTTCTATCCATTGAACTACAGGGAGGGCGAGATACGGGTCTCGCGAGCGCAAGAGTATATCAAAAAGCTATTTCACGCCGTGGGTGATGTGCGATGCGCGGGATTTTGCCTGGCTAGGTGTCTTTTGCCGCTTGCGTAGCCCGCGCACGCGTCGCTTCATCGATCGGCTCGCGAATTGCGCTGAATATCGGTGACGCGTCCGTGTACCGCCTGCCATACGACAAGTTGAACGTGTAGTCGAAGTCCGGCGGATTCTTGCCCTGCGTGTGTTGCAGCATCGTCTCGAGCTTATCGAGCGCCTTTACCGCGCGAGCTTCGGGCGTTGCGGCTTGCGCATACTCATCCCACCAGCCCACGATTTGATCGCGCATCTGCGCATCGAGCGGTTCGCATATCGTCAGCAGATCACGGCGCTCGATGTCGTCTTTGCCGACACTCGCCATCTGCGCCGGTGCTGGGACATCGCCACCCAGCGCCTCGCCCAGATCGTGCACCAGACATAGCGCCAGTACCTTCGCGCGGTCGACCTCGCCCAACTGATCCATAAACACCAGCGCCATTAGACTCAGCCGCCAACTATGCTCGGCCGTACTTTCCCGGCGTCCCGACGCCGTATATCCACTGCGCAACACATCTTTCAACCGCTCGCACGTGCGCAAAAAGTTGAGCCTGTCTTCGATCTGTTCACGTGTCATGTCAGCCACCATTCGTTCAATTCGCTACCGACTTGGCAGCTTACGGTGGGTAATCCGCGAGTGCCACGCATAAATTATGCATAGCGCATGCACCGCGACATCACAGTGTCTCGACTAGCCGTGCGACGGTGCCATCGCCAAGCATGATGCGCGTCCATCGGCAGCGGCTTGCGCGAATCGGCACCGCTGACGAGTCGTTGCTCCCCGTATCGAATTCAATCGACGGCGCACGCTGCTCATACCATCCGGCATCGCGCAACGACGCTTCGCGTGCCACGATCGCCTCGGTAGCAAAGGGCCACAACGAGACGCCCATCAACACCGATAACGGCGACGAAAACTCCGCCGCACGCGACGCGGAACACGCGAGCAGACGATGCGTGTGATCGCACACGAGATGCACCGCACGCGAATCATGTGTGACCAAGCGCTGCAACGCACTGTCCGCCGCCGAATCTAGCCGTGCCGCATACAACGCTTCGATGCGCGCGAGTGCCTCGCTCGTCACCGGCAGCGTCCCCGCCTCCCAGCGCGATACCGTCGATTGCGACACGCCGAGCCACTCGGCCGCGTGTGCCTGCTTCATCCGACGCAAGACGCGCCACCGTCGCAACGTCGCACCGGGCGTTGTCTTAACGCGATGCTCCATGATGTTTCTCCTGCAACACTGACCTCGGGAATTTCCCGATAGAACAACTGCGCGCGCCATTTGTTCCATTGACGCTACAAATTGGCGCTCCTAGAGTCGGGGCCATGATGACTCGACCGAACCCGCTCATGAAAGCGTCCGCCTTCCGGCGCGCGACGTATCGCGTCCTGCGCGAATAAGCCGCCACTCTCCGTCGCACATTTCACACCGCGATCAATCGATCGCTCTCTCTCATGTGAGTGTGCGGACACCTACACCGCCCCTTGCCGATCGACGTGCGTTATTCGCGCACGGCGCGGCCTCGTGCGCCCTGACGTTTGCCTGCCACCGAGCGATGATGGCTTTCGGTGACGGCTGACGCACGGCGTCGTGGGGCACTGTTTTCTTCAACAAAAGAAAGACGCCAAGCCTCATGACGCACATCACACGCAAAACGCTGCCGCTCGCCAGCGCCGCACTGCTTCTCGCGACATCCGCAGCACCCGCCTTCGCCCAATCGAGCGTCACGCTCTACGGGGTGATCGAAGCCGCCATCGTGTCACAAAATCACGCCAGCCCGACAGGCGGCCGTGTCGTCTCGGTCAACCAAGCCGGCGAAGGCTTCCTGTCGGCAAGCCGTTTCGGCCTACAAGGCATCGAAGACCTCGGCGGCGGAACGAAGGCGCGCTTCGTGCTCGAAAACGGCTTCAACTCACAGGCCGGTACCTTCGATCAACAAGGGCAACTGTTCGGCCGTCAGGCGTTCGTCGCCTTGCAAGGCGTGTGGGGCGAAGTCGCACTGGGACGCCAATACACCGGCGCAGTCGTCGCCATCTCGATGGTCGATCCGATTTTCATCGGCGCGCCGCCCACCAACTCGTGGCTCGTCTATCTCACCGGCCAGCGCTTCAACAACGCACTGACCTGGACGAAGAAATTCGGCCCCTTCGGCGTGAACCTGCAATACGCGCTAGGCGGCATCGCAGGGCAGGCCTCGGCGCGCTCGTCGGCATCGGGCGGTCTGTCGTGGGAGCAGAACGGCAATGTCTTCACCGGCCAGTTGCAGCAAACGCACGACTCGCAAAGCCGCACGGCGAAAACCTGGTCGCTCGGCGCAAAGGTGAGCTACGGCCAGTGGAAATTCCACGCTGATTATCTGCAAAGCCAACGCGATCCGGGCTTCGACGTCACCAACGGCGGCGTCGACTACGCCTCGATCACCAACATGAGTACCGCGGCCACGCCCACGACTGTCGCTGCCATCGGCTCGGTGTTCTCCGCCGCGCGTCGCGATCAATTCTTCACGCTCGGGGCGAGCTATCTGCTCAATCCATCGTGGCAATTCATCGTGGCGTACATGCAGGACAACACGAGCGCCGTGAACTTCAGCGGCAAACGCCAGACGGTCTACGGGGTGGTCGACTACTTCTTCTCGAAACGCACCGACGTGTACTTCGCGACAGCGTATGAGCGGGTCGACGGCGGCTGGTCCGGCCTCTTCGGCACGACAACGACGAACTGGACCGGCGGTAACGGGGTGAAGCTCAACGGCTACGACAACCAGATGAGCTATTACGTCGGGCTGCGTCATCGCTTCTGATGGCCCAGAAAACGCATGCGGCGCAGCATCGAAAATGCTGCGCCGCATGATGAAACCCCTTGCTGTGCCTGCGTTTGCCGCGTTCGCGTAGAGATTCCGAAATAGCTTAGGTGTTTTCCCGATAGGACATTTTGTCTGTCCATTTGTTCTATTGACCGGACATTATGACACTTCCAGAATCGCCGCATGGATACCCCACTACCGCTTCCGAAGTACCACCAGATCTACCTCGTGCTGCGCGAACAATTGCAGGAGGGGCGTTTCGACCGGGACGGTGTGCCGGGCGAACATCTTCTGGCCGATCAGTTCGGTGTCGCACGCATCACGATTCGCAAGGCCATGGAAATGCTCGTGGCTGACGGACTCGTGATCCGGCGCCCGGGGCTAGGCACCTGGCCCTTGCATGCCGGGCAACGCACCGGCGGTGCCATGGCAGGCATCTCGCGCGAAAAGGCACACCTCACGGGCCTGCTCGAGAACATCGTCAATATGGGTTTGCGCACCACCGTGTCGGTGCTGGAATCGTCACTGGTCGGGGCCAGCGACGCCGTGGCCGACGCCCTCGCGCTCGCCCCAGGCGCGCCGGTCTACAAGAGCATTCGTGTGCGCAGCACGCAGGCCGGACCGCTCTCGTACATCACGACGCACGTGCCCGAGGGCATTGCCCAAATCAATCGCGAAGAACTCGAGCGCAAGCCGCTGCTCATGCTCCTCGAAGAGGCCGGTGTCGAGCTCGGCGGCGCGACCCAAACCATTTCTGCGCGTCTGGCCGATGCCGTCGTAGCGCGCCATCTCGACATTGCCGTCGGCTCCGCGTTGCTCGCGGTCACGCGCCTCGTGCGCGACGTTGCCGACCGCCCGGTGCAACTGCTGCAAGGCCTGTATCGCCCCGATCGCTACCAGTACCAGCTTCAGCTCTCGCGCGTTGGCGACATCGACGCCAAGGTCTGGGTCAGCGAAGAACTATCCGCGCAATTCCACTGATTCACTGCTTGCCCTTGCTTTCCCCTGCTGACCCTTGCCGACCCTTGTTAAGCCCGGAGAATCGTCCATGAGTTCGCGTCGCACGTTCCTGCGTCAGTCCACCGCCCTGGCCGCGCTTGCCGCCGCCACCACCGCGCCTTGGGCCGCGCGCGCCGCCGGTAAGCCGATCAAGATCGGCGTGCTGCACCCGGTCACCGGTGCGCTCGCCTATTCGGGCCAGCAGTGCCGCCTCGGTGCGTTGCTCGCCATCGAAGATATCAACGCCGCCGGTGGCATCAAGTCGCTCGGCGGCGCGCCGATCGAAGCCGTGCTCGGCGACGCACAGTCGCGTCCGGAAGCCGGGTCGGCCGAAGTGGAGAAGATGAACGAAGCGGGCGTCTCGGCGATCGTCGGCGCGTACGCGTCGGCCATTTGTCTCGCGACGACGCAAACGGCGGCGAAATACGGCCTGCCGCACGTGGTGGATGTGGGCGTCGCCGATCAGATCGTCGAGCGCGGTCTCACGAATACGTTCCGCTTCGGCCCGGGATATCGCATGTGCTCGATGCGCGCGGTCGACGACCTGGCGGCGCTCAACGACGCCGCTGGCAAGCCCGCCAAAACCGTGATGATCGTGCACGAAGAGTCGCTCTTCGGCACGGGCACGGCGGCTTTGCTGCAAAAGGAACTGCCGGCACGTGGCTTCGAAGTCAAAGAGGTCATCAAGCACGCCAACCCGACGCGCGACTTCAACAACATCGTGCTGCGTATGCGCTCGGTGAACCCGGACATCGTGATTCCGGCGAACTACTACAACGAGTACGCGCTGCTGCTGCGCGCGATGAAGCAACAGAAAATCCGCCCGAAAGCGATTTACTCGGTGCTGGGCGGTGCCGCATCGAGCTACAAGTTCTTGAAGGAATTCCCTGACATTGCCGACGGCATCATCGATTGCAACCACTGGTTCAATCCGAAAGATGCCCGCGTGGCCTCGCTCAAGAAGCGCACGGAAGCCAAGGGCGCATTCTTCAGCTACGAAGTCTTCATGACGTACACGGCGATGATGCTGCTGGCCGACGCCATCGAGCACGCCAAATCGGTCGATCGCGCCGCGATCACCGCAGCGCTCTCGGCAAGCACGTTCAAAGATCACCTGATGCCCTACGGCCCGACGAAATTCGTGAACGGTCAGAACACGGGCGCACAGCCGCTGCTCACGCAAGTCTCAGGCGGCGACATCAAGGTGATTCTGCCGGACAGCTACCGCCAGGTCGCCCCGGTCTTCCCGCTCAAGGCCTGACGCGATGCTCGACCCGGTCATTCTGCTCTCGGCCCTGCTCAACGGGCTGACGACCGGCGCGGTGTATGCCCTCATCGCGCTCGGTCTCACGCTGGTCTACGGCGTGCTGCACATCATCAACTTCGCCCACGGCGCAGCGCTCATGGTGGCGCTGTACGCCGTCTGGCTGCTGCGCGAGAAGCTGGGCATCGACCCCTACGTGGCGCTGCCGTTCGTCACACTCGGCATGTTTGCCCTCGGTTACGCGTTGCAGCGCGTGGTGATCGAGCGGGCGAGCCACGGCAAGGACGAGAACATTCTGCTCGTCACGCTCGGCTTGGCCATCGTGCTGGAGAATCTCGCGCTCGTGTGGTTCAAGTCGGACACCCACACCATCGACACGCCGTACACGCTCGCCACCGTCGATATCGGTCCGGTCATGTTGGCGGTGCCGAAGCTGATTGCCTTCGGCGGTGCGCTGGCCACGGCCGCCATCCTGTTCTGGATCATGCAAGCCACCGACCTCGGCCGTGCGATTCGTGCGGTCGCCAAAGAAAAGCACGGCGCGAAGCTCATGGGCATCGACGTGGAGCGCGTGTATGCGGTGTCGTTCGGCATCGGCATGGCTTGCGTGGGCGCGGCGGCGTGCTTCCTGCTGCCGACGTACTACGTCAACCCGCAAGTCGGCGGCGGCTTCGTGCTGGTGGCATTCACGATCGTCGTGCTCGGCGGCATGGGCAGCTTCACCGGCGCCCTCGTCGGCGGATTGCTCATCGGCGTGGTCGAGTCGCTCGGCGGCCTGTGGCTCGGCGATTCGCTCGGCCAAATGGGCATCTTCGCCATTTTCATCATCGTCGTGCTGCTGCGTCCGCAGGGGCTGTTCGGTGCGCGCGCCTAAGGAGCCTACAGACATGTGCAGGAGCAAACGATGAAGGATCTTCGATTAATTGTGCTGTTCGGTGTCGTCGTCGCGGGGTTGCTCGTGACGTTGCAGTCGGGCGTTTGGCTGTCGTTTCTGATGATGACGCTCTACACCGTGCTGCTCTCCCAGTCGTGGAACATTCTGGGCGGTTTTGGCGGGCAACTGTCGTTCGGGCACGCGTTGTTCTTCGGCGTGGGGGCCTACGCGCAGGCCATTGCGCAACTGCAATGGGGATGGAACCCGTGGCTCGCGATGCCGTTCGCGATTGCGATGGGCACGCTCGTCGCTGTGGTCGTCGGTGCCGTGACGTTCCGCTACGGCCTCAAAGGCTCGTACTTCGCGCTGGTGACGCTGGCGTTTGCCGAGGTGTTTCGCATTCTCGCCGTCTCGCTGCCGTTCACCGGTGCGGGCGTCGGCTTGATGGTGCCGCTGCATCAAAGCGCCGGGAATCTGCAATTTGCATCGCCGCGCGGCTACGCGTTCGTGTTGCTGACGTTCGTGATGGGCGCCTTGCTGGTCACCGCATGGCTGCGCCATTCGCGTTTTGGCGCGTGGTTGCAGGCCGTGCGTGACAACGAAAGCGCGGCGCGTGCGGTTGGTGTCAATCCGCTGCGCGTGAAGCTCGGTGCCATCGCGTTGTCGGGGGCGTTCATGAGTGCGGCAGGCGTTTGCTATGTGCAGATGTTCCAGTACATCGACGCGGGCATCGCGTTCGGTTCGACCATTTCGGTCGAGGCGCTGGTGGGCGTGATCGTCGGCGGTCTGGGCACGTTGTGGGGGCCGGTGCTGGGCGCGGCTGCGCTTTACACGCTCGGCGAACTCACGCGCAACCTGTTCGGCGAGTTGCCCGGCCTCTCGATGGTGATCTACGGCGCGGTGCTGATTCTGATCGTGATGTTCCTGCCGCGCGGCATTACCGGCGCCGGGGCTTCGGTGCGCCGTGCGCTGGGGATGGGGAAAGAGGGCAGCGCCAAGTCGCCCGCAGACGGCACGTTCCGCGCAAGCGACAACAGCGTCGGCAGCGTCGCAGCAAGTAAGGAGAAGGCCCGTGTCTGACGCCTTGTTGAAAGCCGAGGGTTTATCGATCACGTTCGGCGGCCTGAAGGCCGTGCAGGATGTCAGCCTGAGCATTCGGCCGGGCACGCTCACCGCGCTCGTAGGGCCGAACGGTGCCGGGAAAACCACGCTGTTCGGTTTGCTCTCGGGGTTTCTGACGCCGACGGCCGGACGCGTCGAGTTTCAAGGGCGCGACATCACCGGGCAGGCGCCATTCGTGACGGCGCGTCAGGGGCTCACGCGCACCTTCCAGATCGTGCAGCCGTTCGGCGCGCAAACCGTGCGCGAGAACATCGCCGTGGGCGCGCATCTCCATCAGGGCAATCGCCGTGCAGCGTTGCGCGAAGCCGAGGCGATCGCCGTTCAAACGAATCTGCAAGCGCAGTTGGACAAACCGGCCGCAGACCTCACCGTGTGCGGGCGCAAACGTCTGGAACTCGCGCGTGCGCTGGCCACCCGGCCGCGCTTGTTGTTGCTCGACGAAGTGCTCGCCGGGCTGAACCCGAGTGAGATCGACGAAATGATTCCCGTGGTGCGCGAGATCGCGGCAAGCGGTGTGACGGTGCTCATGATCGAGCACGTGATGCGCGCCGTGATGAGTCTGGCCGAACACGTGTGGGTGCTAGCGCAGGGCAAGCTGATCGCGGCGGGCACGCCGCAGGAAGTGACGTCCGATCCGGCCGTGGTCGAAGCCTATCTGGGCCACGGCACGGCGGCTCGGCTCGCTGCACAGGCGGCAAATGCGGCACAGGCTGCACAGGCCGGAGGTGCCCAATGAGCCATTTGCTCGAAGTCGAAGGCCTGCGCACGGGCTATGGCCGCGTGGAGGTGCTGCGCGGTGTCGACCTGACGGTGGGTGAGGGCGAGATCGTGGTGCTGCTCGGCAGCAACGGTGCGGGCAAGTCGACGCTGAACAACACGCTCTCGGGCATCAATCCGGTCTGGGCGGGGCGCGTGCGCTTCGACGGTCACGACCTGACCGGCCGCCACTACCGCGAGGTGGTCAAGGCCGGGTTGATTCAGGTGCCCGAGGGACGCCGCATTTTCCCGAACTTGAGCGTGCGTGAAAACCTGGCGCTGGGCGCGTTCGCACGAGGCCGTGCCGATCGCGAGCGCAGTCTGGAACGCATGCTCGACCTGTTCCCGCGTCTGCGCGAGCGCATCGCACAGCCTGCTGGGACGATGTCCGGCGGCGAACAACAAATGCTCGCCATCGGACGCGGGCTGATGGCCGAGCCGCGACTGCTGATTCTCGACGAGCCGTCGCTGGGCCTCTCGCCGCTCATGGTCGAAGAGCTGTTCGCCCTGATCGCACGTTTGCAACGCGATGGCCTGTCGATCTTGCTCGTCGAGCAAAACGTGGGGCAGTCGCTCGAAACCGGCCAGCGTGGCTACGTGCTGGAGAACGGCTCGATCCGTCACAGCGGCACGTGCGCGCAGTTGCTCGCGAGCAGCGAGCTGCGCCGTGCTTATCTCGGAATGTAAGGGACTTACCGTGGCGCAAACTCTGACGCAAAAGCTGCTTGCCGCCGCCTGCGGGCGGGCCGAAGTAGCGGTAGGCGAGATCGTGACCTGCCGGGTCGATCTCGCGATGTTTCACGACTCCAGCGGCCCGCGCCGTCTGCAACCGATGCTCGAATCGCTCGGCGCGCAACTGTGGGACAAATCGAAGGTCGTGCTGGTCATCGACCACTACGTGCCGGAATCCGACGACGAATCGCGTCGCATCGTGCGTATCGCCCGCGATTGGGCCCAAGCGCAGGCGCTGCCCAATGTGTACGACTCGGTCGGTATTTGCCACGTAGTTGTGCCCGAACACGGGCATCTTCGCCCGGGCATGTTCTGCGTGGGTGGCGATTCGCATTCGCCGACCGGCGGTGCGTTCGGTGCCTATATGTTCGGTATCGGCAGTACGGAAATGCTGGGCGTGGCGGTGTCGGGCGAAATCTGGGTCAAGGTGCCCTCGACGATTCAAATGCGCTGGGACGGGCGCTTGACCGACGGTGTGACGGCCAAGGACATGATGCTGCACATGATCGGCCGCTTCGGCATGAACGGCGGCCGCTATCAGGCCATCGAGTTCTGCGGCGAAGCCGTGCGCGCGCTGTCGATGCAAGAGCGGATGACGCTCTCGAACATGAGCGCCGAACTGGGTTCGCAAGTGGGCCTCGTCGCGCCGGATGCGACGACCGTCGACTATTTGCGCTCGGTCGGTGTTACCGACGCCATCGACGTCGAGCGCTGGCAGAGCGACGCCGGTGCCGAGGCCGAAGTGCACACGTTCGATGCCAGTACGCTCGCGCCGCAGGTTGCCGCGCCGCATAGCCCTGCCAATACGCGCTCGATCGATGCCTTTGCCGATATCCCCGTCGACGTGGCGTATCTGGGCGCATGCACCGGCGCGAAGCTGGAAGATTTGCGCGCGGCGGCGCGAGTGCTCAAGGGGCGTCGCGTTGCGGACGGTATGCGCTTCGTCGTGGCACCGGCCTCGGCGCGCGATCAGGCACAGGCCGCGCGCGAAGGCGTGATGGACGTGCTGGTGGCCGCTGGTGCCCAAGTGCTGGCTAATACGTGCGGCGCTTGCGCGGGCTATGGCGGCTCGATCCCCGAGGGGGCCACTGTGATGTCGAGCACCGCGCGCAACTTCAAGGGGCGCATGGGCGCCGAGACCGCGCAGGTTTACCTCGGTTCGCCCTATGCGGTGGCCGCTGCCGCGCTCACGGGCCGCATTGCCGATCCGCGCGATGTCCTCGCCTGAACTTGCGCCTGAACCCGCGCTTGAACCCGATTCTTCAACCCCACTCATGACATTGCCAACGTCTTCTTCCGACGCACTTGCCGCCGTCCATCGCACGTGGGTGGTGGGCGCAGACATCGACACCGATGCGCTCGCCCCGGGTGCCTATATGAAATTCGGCATCGATGAAATCGCCCGCCATTGCCTGCATCGCGTGCGCCCCGAATTCGCCGCGCAGGTCCAGCCGGGCGACGTCCTCGTGGCCGGGCCGAACTTCGGCATCGGCTCGTCGCGCGAACAGGCGGCCGCCGCGCTCGTGCATCTGGGCGTGCGCGCGGTCATCGCGCCGTCGTTCAACGGTCTTTATTTCCGCAACGCCTTCAACGTGGGGCTGTTGCTGCTTACCTGCGCCGACGCGCAGTGCATCGCCGAGGGCGAAACCCTGCGGCTGGCACCTCGCGACGGCTTTATCGAACGCGCCGACGGCAGCCGCCTCGCTTGCGAGAACGTGCCCGGCTTCCTGCTCGACATGGTCGACGCAGGCGGCCTGCTCAATCTGCTCAAGCAGCGCAGTTCGACATCTCACGCGACACCTAACGGAGTTTCTTCATGCTAGATCCCGTCACCCTGGCGGTCCTCAAGGGCCGGCTGGAGCAGATCGCCGACGAAATGGACGCGACGCTCTACCGCAGTGCTTTCAACCCGATCATTGCCGAAGCGCACGACGCCTGCCACGGCATCTACGACGCCGCCACCGGCGCCACGCTCGTGCAAGGCAAGTCGGGCCTGCCGGTCTTCGTCGGCGCCATGGCCTTCGCCGTGCAGGCGGCGGCCCGCGCGGCTGCCGAGCGCGGCGGCATGGTCGAGGGCGACGTGTGGCTCTTCAACGATCCGTACGAAGGCGGCACCCACGCCAACGACTTCAAGCTGGTGCGTCCTGTGTTTCGCAACGGCGAGCTGTATTGCTTCTTGGCATCGGCGGCACATTGGCACGACGTGGGCGGTGCCGTGCCGGGTAACTACAACCCGGCGGCGACCGAATGCTGGCAAGAAGCCGTGCAAATTCCGCCGGTGCGTATTCTCCGGCGCGGTGAACTCGATGCCGACGTGTTGGCCATTCTCAAAGCGAACACCCGCTTGCCCGATAGCCTCTGGGGCGATCTGAACGGGCAGTTGGCGGCGCTGGAACTCGGCGCACGACGCCTTGCCGACCTGCTCGACGAGTATGGCGACAGCACCGTGCAAGACGCGCTGGCGCAGCTTCGCGAACGTGCCGTGAAACTCATGCGCGCCCATGTGACGGCGCTGCCCGACGGCGAATACACCTATCGCGACACGCTCGACAACGACGGCGTGCGTGACGTGCCGCTGACCATTGCGCTACGCATGCGCGTGGCGGGCGACACGTTGACGCTGGACTTCACCGGCACGTCCCCGGCTTGCATGGGGCCCGTCAACATCTCGCGCGCCACGGCGATTGCGGCGTGCTATGTCGCGCTCAAGCATCTGTTCCCCGATGTCCCGGCCAATGCCGGTGTGCTCGATGCCGTGAAGTTCGAACTGCCCGAAGGTCTGCTGATCTCGGCGCAACGCCCGCGTCCGGTCGGCGGCTACACCGAAACCATTCTGCGCATGATCGACGTGATCTTCTGCGCGATGGCGCAAGCCGCACCCGAGCGGGCGATGGCGCAGGCCTACGGCACGATCAACGCGTTGTCGATTGCGGGCTATCGCACAGACGCCGCGCGCAAAGGCCAGCGTTGGGTGATGTTCAGCTTCTTCGGCGGCGGCCACGGCGGGCATAGCGACGGCGATGGCCTCTCGCACGGCAACGCGCCGATTTCGACGGCGACGATTCCGCCGGTCGAGATTCTGGAAGCCGCGTATCCGGTGCGATTTACCCAATGGGCCCTGCGCCCCGATTCGGCGGGCGACGGCGAGCATCGCGGCGGCTTAGGCGCTATTTACGAAATCGAACTGCTGGAAGACAGCGCGGAAGCTTTCGTCTTTGGCGAGCGCGGACGCTCGGCCCCGCAGGGCATTGCCGGTGGCGAAGCGTCGGTGCCGAACGTCTTTCAGTATCAGAACGAAGGCGAGTGGCATACGCCGCCGATGGCCTCGAAGATGCTCGGCATCAAGCTCGCACGTGGTGAACGCGTTCGCCTTGAAACGCCGGGCGGCGGTGGGTACGGCGACCCGGCCCGCCGTGATGCGCAGGCACGGGCACACGATCAGGCAATGGGGTATGTGACAAACGCGGTGAAAAGCGCAGGTGTGGGCAAGCAAGCCACCACCGGCAACGCAACGAAGGAGCAACAGGCATGAGCGCAGCAGCTACCCCGAACCCCTCGCTGGTCGTCGGTGTCGACGTCGGCGGGACGTTTACCGATCTGTTCGTGCTCGATGAAGCGGCGGGTGTCGCGCGCATCGTCAAAGTGCCGTCCACGCGTGGCGAAGAGGCACGCGGTTTTATGAACGGTATCGAACGTGTTGAATCGGCCGGTCGTGGCGGTGCGGCAGCCATTGCCACCATCGTGCACGGCACCACGGTGGGCACCAACGCGCTGCTGGAGCGCAAGGTGGCCCGCACCGGCATCATCACGACGACCGGCTTTCGCGACGTGCTGGAAATGCGCCGCCGCGACCGGCCAGCCACATGGGGGCTGCGCGGCAACTTCACCCCCATCGTGCCGCGCGATCTGCGTCTGGAAGTCGACGAGCGCGTGTTGGCCGACGGCTCGATTCACACCGACGTCGACATCGCACAAGTGGAAGCGGCCGCCCGCGCACTGCTTGCCGCTGGTTGCGAAGCTGTTTGTGTGTTTTTCGTGAATGCATACGCTAACCCCGTCAACGAGCAACGCGCCGTGGCGGCAGTGCGCGCGATCTGGCCCAACGGCAACGTGACGGCGGCGACCGAAGTGCTGCCCGAAATTCGTGAGTTCGAGCGCTGCTCGACGGCGACCCTCAATGCATCGCTGCAACCGGTGGTCGGCGGCTATCTCACGCGTCTGGCGCGTGATTTGCAGACGCAAGGTTTCGACGGCGAACTGCTGGTCGTGCAAAGCAACGGCGGCATCATGTCGCGCGAGACGGCGAGCGATGTACCGGTTCGCACCGCACTCTCCGGCCCAGCGGCAGGGGTGATCGCTTGTGCAGCCATCGCACGCGCCGCGGGCTTTCCGAATGTGGTGACGGGCGATATGGGTGGCACGTCGTTCGATGTGTCGCTGGTGGCCGGTGGTGAGGCGTCGCTCTCGGCGCAAACGTCGATCGAGTTCGGCATGGTCGTGCGCTCGCCGATGATTCAGATCGAAACGATTGGTGCGGGCGGCGGCTCGATTGCGTCGGTCGATGCAGGCGGTCTGCTGCAAGTTGGCCCGGAATCGGCGGGCAGCATTCCGGGGCCGGCGTGCTACGGGCGCGGCAACCTTCGCCCCACGGTGACCGACGCCAATGTGCTGCTCGGCCGTATCGCTGCCGACCGTCCGCTGGGCGGCGGCTTGCTGGGCAAGCTCGACAGCGGGCTTTCGGCACAAGCCATCGGTAAGCACGTGGCCGAACCGCTGGGCATCGATGCCTACGCGGCCGCCGAAGCGATTCTCACGGTTGCCAACGCGAAGATGGCCGGGGCGATTCGTCTGGTGTCGATCGAGCGTGGCCACGATCCGCGCCAGTTCGCCTATATGCCGTTTGGCGGCGGTGGCGCGCTGCACGTGTGCGCAATGATGCGCGAAGTGGGCACCACCACCGGCATCGTGCCGCGCTATCCGGGCGTGACGTCGGCGCTGGGTTGCGTGATTGCCGATATGCGTCACGACAGCGTGCAGACGCTCAACCAGCCGCTGGCGGCGCTCGATATGGACGACCTCGTGGCGCGCGTCGAAGCGTTGCAGGTCGCGTGTCAGCAACGCCTCGACTCGGCAGGCGTGCGCTTCGACGCCGTGCGCGAAATCATCGAACTCGACATGCTTTATGTCGGCCAGAGCCACACGGTGCGTGTGCCGGTGGCGCGCGAGGCGCTGCATCGCGAGGGCATCGCGCAAGCGTTCGAGACCGCGTATCGCGAAGCCTTTGGCCGCGCGCTCGACGGCATTGCCGTGCGCATCATGAATCTGCGCTATGCCCGCATCGGTGTGCGCCCGAAGTTCGATCTCGGGGTGCTGGCGCCGCAAGCCGTTGAGATGCCGTCGTCGCTCGGCACGCAGCGCGTTTATCACGCTGGGCAGTGGTGGGACGCGGCACGTTTTGCCCGTCTCGATTTGCCGGTGGGCGCAAGCGTCGCCGGTCCGGCGATTCTCGAGCAGTCGGACACGACGATTTGGCTCGAACCGGGGTTCTCGGGGCGTGTGGACGCGCTGGGCAACCTCCTCATCACGCGCGAAGCGTGAACGCCATGCGAGTCACGGGAGCTACGTCATGAGCCAAGCCAACGCCCTCGATGTCGCGCGTACCGCGCTCGTCATCGTCGATTTGCAGAACGATTTCATTACCCCCGGCGGCGCTTACGACCGGGGCGGCGCTGCCACGGCGCAGGCACAGGCGCTGCCTGCGCGTATTGCGCCAATTGCACGCTCGCTCAAGTCGGCAGGCGGTTTTGTCGCCGCGAGCCAGTTCACTCTCTGGCCCGATGCGCAGGGCGAGCCGATGATCTCGCCCCATTTGAAACAACTGCGGCCGTTTTTGCGGCGCGGCGATTTTGTGGCCGGGTCGACGGGCCACGCGACGGTCGCATCGCTCGCTGAACACGTGGATGTCTCGGTGTGGAAGGTCGCGTATTCGGCGTTTTTCAACACGCAACTCGACTGGGTGTTGCGCCGTGCGGGCATCGAAACGGTCGCGGTCTGCGGCATCGTGACCAACGGCGGCGTGGCCAGCACCGCGCGCGATGCACACATGCGCGACTATCGCGTGCTGGTGCTCTCAGACGGCTGTGCCGCGCCGACGCCGGCGGCACACGACGCGGCGCTGGCCGATCTGCGCACGGTCGGTGAGATCGTCACTTGTGAGGCCTTCGCGGGCCGGATCGCAGCATGAGCGCGCCGCTCGCACCCGTGATTCGCAAGGGACGCCCGCCCGTCGACGACTTGCCGCAGCTAAGCGTGGTGATCGTGGGGGCGGGGGCTTGCGGGCTGACGGCCGCTCTTGTCTTGCAGGACGCCGGAATCGACTGCGTGCTGCTGGAGCGCGACGCCGTGCCGAGCGGGTCGACAGCACTGTCGTCGGGCTTTATCCCGGCGGCGGGCAGCGAGGCGCAACGGGCGGCGGCTATCGACGATAGTCCGGCACAGTTCGCGCACGACATCTTGCGCAAGACGGAAGGCACGGCGGCCGCGCATCTGGTGAACGCCTACGCGCGGGCGTCAGGACCAGCGATGGACGCCTTGGCGCGCCACGGTCTGAAGTTCGAAATTCTCGACGGGTTTTTGTACCCGGGGCATAGCGTGCGTCGCATGCATAGCCTGCCGGAGCGTACCGGCGCGGCGCTGATGGCCGCGCTTGAGCGCGCCGTGCAGGCCACCGATGCGCCGGTGCTGACGCGAACCTTGGTGCGCGAGCTCTGGGTGGACGACGACGGCCGCGTGAGCGCCGTGGGCGGTGTGCGCCCGGACGGCGCGATGGAGTATTTGGGCTGTGACATGCTGCTGCTCGCTTGCAACGGCTTCGGCGGTAACGCCGCGCTGAGAGGCGAATTGCTGCCCGAAATGGCGCAAGCCGTCTACGGCGGTCACGACGGCAACGACGGCAGCGCGCTCCTTTGGGGCCAAGCGCTGGGGGCGGCACAGGCTGACCTTGGCGGTTATCAGGGGCATGGTTCGTGGGCATCGCCGCACGGCGTGCTGATTTCGTGGGCCGTCATCATGGATGGCGGCGTACAGATCAATCGCGACGGCAAACGCTTTCACGACGAAACGCACGGCTATTCCGAAGCGGCGGTGAATGTGCTGGCACAGCCGGGGGGTGTCGCGTGGAATGTGTTCGATGCGCAGACGCTGGCGCTGGCGCGCACGTTCCCCGATTTCCAAGAGGCCGAGGCCGTAGGTGCGCTCAAAACATGTGCCGATATCGATGCACTTGCCGCCCTCATCGGATGCGACGTGCAGACGTTGCGTGCGACGTTGGCGGGCATTGCACCGGATGTCACTGCTAATGACGGCCGTCGTTTTTCCCGCACGCTGGATGCGCCGTATTACGCCGTAAAAGTCACCGGCGCGCTGTTTCACACGCAGGGCGGCCTCGATATCGATGCCCAATGCCGCGTATTGCACCCGGACGGCACGCCGTTCCCGAATTTGCTCGCCGCAGGCGGGGCCGCACGCGGCGTGTCAGGGAATGCCGTGTGGGGCTATTTGTCCGGTAACGGGCTGCTCTCGGCGGTCGCGGGCGGTTACCTCGCGGCGAAGACGGCCATCGATGCGTTGTCCGGCGTGACTGCCGTACCCCATTCAAAGGAGATTTCCGAATGACGCTGTCGTCATCTCTCAAACACCGGCTGGGCGAAGGCGTGCTGCTCGCGCCGGGCGTGTACGACGCCTTGTCGGCGCTGATCGCAGAACAAGCCGGTTTCGAAGCGCTTTATCTTTCGGGCGCGTCGATTGCCTATACCCGGCTGGGTCGCTCGGACATCGGTCTGACGACATATCCGGAAGTGGAAGACACACTCGCGCGCATCGCGGAACGTGTGTCCGTGCCGGTGATCGTCGACGCCGATACGGGCTTCGGCAACGCGCTCAACGTCAAGCGCACCGTGCGCGGCTTCGAGCGCGCGGGGGCCGCGATGATTCAACTGGAAGACCAGACGTTCCCGAAACGTTGCGGGCATCTGGATGGCAAAGGTGTGGTGAGTGTGCAGGAGATGACGGGCAAAGTGCGCGCTGCCGTAGATGCGCGTCACGATGCCCGGACGCTCATTCTCGCGCGCACCGACGCGGTGGCCGTCGAAGGTCTCGACGCCGCGCTCGATCGCGCCGAGCAGTATCTGGAAGCCGGTGCGGACGCGTTGTTTATCGAAGCGCTGCGCACGACGGAGCAGATGGAAGCGGCGTGCAAACGCTTCGCCGGACGTGTGCCGTTGCTCGCCAACATGGTGGAGGGCGGCAAAACCCCGGTGCAAAGTGCGCAGGTGTTGGCGGATATCGGCTTTCGGATCGTCATCTTCCCGGGCGGCACGGCGCGTGCCGTGGCGCACACGTTGCAGGGCTATTACGCCAATTTGCATACGCAAGGCACGACGGCAGCATGGCGTGAGCGCATGCTCGATTTCGACGGACTCAATGCTGTGATCGGCACGCCGGAATTGCTCGCAGAGGGGAAGCGGTACGAGTAAGCGGAATGTGTGGGGCGCTCGCGAGGCATCGATGCGGGCGCGGCACTGAAAGTATCGGCGCGTGACGTGGGTCGCGTTGGTGGGCGGGCCCGTCGCGGATGACTTCGCGACGGGCCTTTTTCACATCAGACGATGCCGCTCTCGCGCAGGGCGGCAATCTCCGCGTCGTCGAAGCCCAGGCGTTCGCGCAGGATGTCGTCGCTGTGCTGTCCGAGCGTGGGCGGTGCGGTGCGGGCGACCGGCGGGGTTTCGCTCATCTTCATCGGGCTGGCAACGAGGCGCGCGACACCCCCCGACGGGTGCGGCAACTCGACGGCCATCTCGCGTGCGACGACCTGCGGGTGCGCAAACACTTCAGGCAGCGTATTGATCGGCCCGCACGGCACGCCTGCGGCTTCGAGCTTGTCGATCCAAACGTCTTTGCCGAACTTGCGCACCATCTCCGCGAGGATCGGCACCAACACTTCGCGATGGCGCACGCGCGACGGATTGGTCGCAAACCGGGCGTCGTCGGCAAGCGCCGCTTCGCCACCGGCTTCCACGAACTTGCGGAACTGACCGTCGTTGCCCACGGCGACGATGATCCAGCCGTCGTCTCCCGTCTGGAACGTCTGATACGGCACGATGTTCGGATGCGCATTGCCCCAGCGCACGGGGGCCTTCTCGCTGGCGAGATAGTTGGTGTTCATGTTGGCGAGCATGGCGACTTGCGTGTCGAGCAGCGCCATGTCGATGTACTGACCGACGCCGGTGCGGTCGCGGTGGGTGAGGGCGGCCATGATCGCGAGGCTGGCGTACATGCCGGTCATCAGGTCGGCAATGGCCACACCGGCCTTTTGCGGACCGCCGCCGGGCAGGCCGTCGCGCTCGCCCGTGATGCTCATGAAGCCGCCGATGCCTTGGATGATGAAGTCGTATCCGGCACGCGAGGCATGCGGGCCGTTTTGGCCGAAGCCGGTGACGGAGCAATAGACGAGATCGGGTTTGACGGCTTTGAGCGACGCATAGTCCAGACCGTATTTCGCGAGCTGGCCCACTTTGTAGTTCTCGACGACGACATCGCTTTGCGCGGCCAGCGCACGCACGATGGCCTGCCCTTCGGGGCGCGAGATGTCGAGCGTCAGCGAGCGCTTGTTGCGATTCGCCGCAAGGTAGTACGCGGCTTCGGCCGTGTCGTTGCCGTCGGCGTCGCGCTGGTAGGGCGGGCCCCAACTGCGGGTGTCGTCGCCCACACCGGGGCGCTCGACCTTGATCACGTCCGCACCCAGATCGGCCAGATTCTGCGTGGCCCACGGCCCGGCCAGCACACGTGAAAGGTCCAGTACCCGGATATGACTCAGCGCGCCCATCGTGATCTCTCTCCTTGATCGCTTCGCACCGCGACGGCGTTGTACGTCGCGTGCGAAACATTGTTTTGCAATGCGGAACTTGTGGCGAAGAGTCTATGGCGGAGAAACCGCGTCTGACTAGCGCCGTTTCGCACTGCGGTTGGCGCGCCAACGCTGTGTGGGTGCCGATTTCCCGTATAATCAAAAGTTTGCAAAATATCCCGCCAGGCGCAGCCGGCCCGGCCCCCACGCTCTCAAGCACGCTATGAAAGTCGCAGACATTCGGGAAAAATTTCTTAACTTCTTCGAGTCGAAGGGCCACACGATCGTGCGCTCGTCGAGTCTCGTTCCGTCCAATGACCCCACGCTGCTGTTCACGAACTCCGGCATGGTGCAGTTCAAGGACGTGTTCCTCGGGCTCGAGTCGCGCCCGTACAAGCGTGCGACCACCGCGCAGCGCAGCGTGCGCGCCGGCGGCAAGCACAACGACCTAGAGAACGTGGGCTACACCGCCCGTCACCATACGTTCTTCGAAATGCTGGGCAACTTCTCGTTCGGCGACTACTTCAAGCGCGAAGCGATTCAGTACGCGTGGGAGTTGCTGACCACCGTCTACAAGCTGCCCAAGGACAAGCTCTGGGTCACCGTCTATCAAGAAGACGATGAAGCCTACGACATCTGGGCCAAGGAAGTCGGCGTGCCGACCGAGCGCATCATCCGCATCGGCGACAACAAGGGCGCGCGCTACGCGTCGGATAACTTCTGGCAAATGGCCGATACCGGCCCGTGCGGTCCGTGCTCGGAAATCTTCTTCGATCACGGTGCCGATGTGTGGGGTGGCCCGCCGGGATCGCCTGAGGAAGACGGCGACCGCTACATCGAGATCTGGAATCTCGTGTTCATGCAGTTCAACCGTGACGAGCAGGGCAATATGACGCCGCTGCCCAAGCCGTGTGTCGACACCGGTATGGGCCTGGAGCGTATCGCTGCCGTGCTCCAGCACGTGCACAGCAACTACGAAATCGACCTGTTCCAGCACCTGATCAAGGCCGCTGGCCGTGAGACTAGTGTGACCGATCTCACCGCGAACTCGCTCAAGGTGATTGCCGATCACATCCGCGCTTGCTCGTTCCTGATCGTCGACGGCGTGATTCCGGGCAATGAAGGCCGCGGCTATGTGCTGCGCCGTATCATCCGCCGCGCGATTCGCCACGGTTACAAGCTGGGCCGCAAGCAACCGTTCTTCTACAAGCTGGTGCCGGATCTGGTGGCCGAGATGGGCGTGGCCTATCCGGAACTGGCGGCGGCACAGCAACGCGTGACCGACGTGCTCAAGCAGGAAGAAGAGCGCTTTGGCGAAACCATCGAGAACGGCATGGAGATTCTCGAAGGCGCGCTGGCCGATCTGGCCAAGCGCGGCGTGACGACGCTCGACGGCGAACTCGCGTTCAAGCTGCACGATACGTATGGCTTCCCGCTCGATCTGACGGCCGACGTTTGCCGCGAGCGCAGCATCTCGGTCGACGAAGCCGGTTTCGACGCCGCTATGGCACGCCAGCGCGAGCAGGCGCGCGCTGCGGGCAAGTTCAAGATGGCCACGGCGCTGGAATACGACGGCGACAAGACGCGTTTCCAAGGCTATGACCAACTCGTGCTCGAAGGCGCGAAGGTCACGGCGCTGTATGTCGACGGCACGAGCGTGACGTCGATGAAGGCCGGTCAGCAAGGTATCGTCGTGCTCGACACCACGCCGTTCTACGCGGAATCGGGCGGTCAGGTGGGCGATCAAGGCTTGATCACCACGTCGGGCGCACGCTTCGGTGTGTCGGATACGCAAAAGATTCAAGCCGACGTCTTCGGCCACTACGGCAAGCTCGAATCGGGCGAGTTGAAAGTGGGCGAGGCGGTGACGGCACAGGTCGACGCCGTGCGCCGTGCGCGCACCGTGCGTAATCACTCGGCCACTCACCTGATGCACAAGGCATTGCGTGAAGTGCTCGGCGGCCACGTGCAGCAAAAGGGCTCGCTGGTCGACGCCGACAAGACGCGCTTCGACTTCGCCCATAACGCGGCGATGACGGCCGACGAAATCCGTCGCGTGGAAGACATCGTCAACGCGGAAGTGCTGGCCAATGCGCCGACGCAAGCCGCGCTGATGTCGTTCGACGACGCGGTCAAGGGCGGTGCGATGGCACTCTTCGGCGAGAAGTACGGCGACGAAGTGCGCGTTCTCGACATCGGTTCCTCGCGCGAACTGTGCGGCGGTACGCACGTGACGCGCACGGGCGATATCGGTCTGTTCAAGATCGTGATGGAAGGCGGTGTGGCTGCCGGTATCCGCCGTGTGGAAGCCATCACCGGTGACAACTCGGTGCGCTTCGTGCAGAAGCTCGACGATCAGGTCAACGAAGCCGCTGCTGCGCTCAAGACGCAACCGGCTGAACTGACGCCGCGTATCGTGCAGGTGCAGGAGCAGGTCAAGTCGCTGGAAAAGGAACTGGCCGCGCTCAAGTCGAAGCTGGCATCGAGCCAAGGCGACGAACTGGCCGAACAAGCCGTGGACGTGAACGGTCTGAAGGTGTTGGCTGCGCAGTTGGAAGGCGCCGACGTCAAGACGCTGCGCGAGACGATGGACAAGCTCAAGGACAAGCTCAAGAGCGCCGCTATCGTGCTGGCGGCCGTCGAAGGCGGCAAGGTCAGCCTGATCGCTGGCGTGACGGCCGATGCCACGGGCAAGGTCAAGGCGGGCGAGTTGGTCAACTTTGTCGCGCAGCAAGTCGGCGGCAAGGGCGGTGGCCGTCCCGACATGGCGCAGGCTGGCGGCACCGATCCGTCGCAACTGCCGCAGGCGCTGGCCGGTGTGCAGGGCTGGGTGGCTGGCAAGCTGTAATTCTCCTCAGCCGGTAGTTTTTGCAAACGCGCGCTTCGGCGCGCGTTTTGCATGGTGGCGCCGGATTTGCGGCAGTCCTGTTTAGGTCTCGTCGCCCGTGGGTTTTCAATTGCCCCTCGCCTTGCAGGGGAACCATCGCATGGCGTGATGTTTTCCATGTAAAGTATTCGCCACGACAGCACGCGCATCGCGGCACTGGTTTGCGCGTTTATCCGATACACCCGTTCGCGGGTCAGCCAACGCCATGTCAGCCACTCTCGCCGATTCCGCTCGTACTGCCTCATCGCGTCAGCCGTCACCTGAGCGTGCCGCGTGGCGCATCGCGCTGTCGTGCATGCTTGCCTTGTCGATTGCCATGGGCATCGGGCGCTTTGCGTTCACGCCAATGTTGCCGCTCATGCTGCATGAGCAACTGGTCGACATTCAACACGGTAGCTGGCTCGCCTCGCTTAACTACGCAGGCTATTTCGTCGGCGCACTCTCGTGCATGTGGCTGCGCTTCACCCCCACGTTTCTGATTCGCTTCGCGCTGGCCGCGACGGTGGTGCTTACGCTCGCGATGGGGCTGCTGGAGTCGTTCGTCGTGTGGGCGATCGTGCGCACGCTCGCGGGCGTGATGAGCGCTTGGGCCATGGTGTTCTCGGCAGGCTGGGGCTTTCGCAAGCTGGGCGAGTTGCGCATGCCGAGTCTGGGCGGCGTGATTTTCGCGGGGCCGGGCGCAGGTATTGTGGTGACGGGTTTGCTCGCCAGTTTGAACACGGCGATCGGCTGGCCAGCACGTGGCGGCTGGTTGTTGTGCGGCGTGCTCGCGCTCGTGTTGCTTGCGGTCATCTGGCGCACGTTCGCGGCCGATGCGCCGGTCGCAGCCAAACCGGACGGGGATGCGGCAACGCATGCCGCACCGCACGCTGTTAATCACGGCAGTGGTGAGAACGTCATTCCGATCACGGTGTTCTACAGTTTTGCTGGCTTCGGTTACATCATCACCGCCACCTTCCTGCCAGTGATCGCGCGCCACGCCTTGCCCGGCTCGCCGTGGCCCGATCTGTTTTTCCCGCTGCTCGGCCTGATGGTGATTCCCGGCGCGATCATCGGCGCGCGTGCCCCTATCACATGGGATAACCGGCTGTTGCTCGCCGCTTGTTACGTGATGCAGGGCATTGGCGTGGGCATTGGGATCGTGCTGCCGAATGTGGTCGGCTTTGCGCTGGGCAGTGTGCTCGTCGGCTTGCCGTTCACGGCGATTACCGTCTATGCGGTGCGCGAGTGTCGTCGGCTGCGTGGGGACAATGCCAATGGCCTGATCGGGCTGGTGACGGCATCCTATGGCATCGGGCAGATCGTGGGGCCGCTGGTCGCCGCCCCGTTGGTCGAGTCGACCGGCAGCTTCACGGCGGCGCTGTTGTGCGCGACAGCGGTGCTGGTGCTGGGTGCCGTGGGCTTCGTCTGGGACTGGCGGCGCTCGCTGGATCGCGCCCCCTGATTCTTTCTCCGCGGAGCATTTCACATGGCTTTCACATTGCAGGCGGGCCGCAAGGCTGCCACGGGCACGAGCGACGCCGAGCGGCGCATGCGTGTCGATCTCGCGGCATGCTATCGGCTCGCGGCGATGCACGGCTGGGACGACCTCATCTACACCCACATCTCGGCCATGGTGCCGGGCGAGCCGGGGCACTTTCTGATCAATCCGTTTGGGCTGGCATTCGACGAAGTGACGGCGTCCAATCTCGTGAAGATCACGATGGACGGCGAGATTGTCGGCGAGAGCGAATATCCGGTGAATGTCACCGGTTTTGCGCTGCACGGCGCGGTGCATGCCGCGCGACCGGATGCGGTTTGCGTCATGCATCTGCACAACACAGCGGGCATCGCCGTCTCGATTCAACCGCATGGTTTGCTGCCGATCTCGCAGCACGCGCTGCGTTTTCATGAACGCATCGGCTATCACGACTATGAAGGGCTGTCGTTTTCGCCGTCGGAAGGCGAGCGGCTGGTGGCGTCGTTAGGTGCGTATCCGGCGATGCTCCTGCGCAATCACGGCACGCTGACCGTCGGGCGCACGGTCGCCGAAGCCTTCGTGCTGATGGCCACACTCATCAAAGCCTGCGAGATTCAATTGCAGGCGCTCGTGGGCGGTGCGCCGCCTTACCTGCCCAGCGCTGCGGTACAAGACAAGACTGCCGTGCAACTCGAAGACGGTGGTGCCATCGAGGGGGAACTGGAATGGCCCGCGTTGCTGCGCAAACTCGATAGAATGGACGGCTCGTTTCGCGATTGATTGCCGCGGGCGATGACAACAACACAAGGAGAGAGATAGCAATGCCAACGTTTCACGTCGAGTTGTTCGAGGGCCGTACGGTCGATCAAAAGCGCGCTTTCGTGAAGGCCGTGACCGCCGCAGCGGTCGAGACCCTCGGTTGCACGCCGGAGTCGGTCGACATCATCATCACCGATACCAAACGCGAAAACTGGGCCACGGGCGGCACGCTCTGGTCGGATCCGCGTCCCGAGTAAGCGGGCCAACAAGGCCAAGGTCGGGGATCGACGGGCGATCCCCGTTGTACTGAAGAGGTCGTCATGTCGCAACACCCCGCCAATTCTTCCCATTCATCTGCTTCATCTGCATCGGCTGCGTCTGTCAGTGCTTCAGCACAGCCGCAGGCAGATGTGCCGCAACACTTCGCCTCAGATAACTACGCAGGCATTTGCCCCGAAGCGCTGCACTATCTCACCGAAGCGAATGCCAGCGGTCATGAAGTGGCCTACGGCGACGACACCTGGACGCAGCGCGTTTGCGATGGCGTGCGCACGCTGTTCGATACCGATTGCGAAGTCTTCTTCGTGTTCAACGGCACAGCAGCCAATTCGCTGGCGCTCGCCTCGCTCTCGCAGTCGTACCACTCGGTGATTTGTCATGAACTGGCGCACGTCGAGACGGACGAGTGCGGCGGCCCCGAGTTCTTTTCCAATGGCGCCAAGCTGCTCACTGCGCGTGGACGCGAGAACAACGGCAAGCTCACGCCGGACGCCGTCGAGTCGGTGATTAGCCGCCGTTCAGATATTCACTTCCCCAAGCCCAAGGTGGTCACGCTCACGCAGGCCACGGAAGTTGGCACGGTGTATTCCGTAGACGAAGTGAAGGCGATTACCGCTGTCGCCAAGCGGCGCAATCTGCGCGTGCATATGGATGGCGCGCGCTTCGCGAATGCGGTGGCAACGCTGGGCTGCCATCCGGGCGATGTGACGTGGCGCGCCGGTGTGGACATGCTGTGTTTCGGCGGCACCAAGAACGGGCTGCCGGTGGGCGAGGCGGTGGTGTTTTTCAACCGTGCGCTGGCGGAAGATTTTGCGTATCGCGTGAAGCAGGCCGGGCAGTTGGCGTCGAAGATGCGCTTCATTTCCGCGCCGTGGCTGGGCATGCTCGAGAACGATGTCTGGCTGCGCAATGCGCGCCATGCGAACGCGATGGCGCAGTTGCTGGCGCAGCGCATTCGCGACGTGCCCGGTGTGTCGATCATGTTCGAGACGCAAGCCAACGCGGTGTTTGCCGAGTTGCCGCTGCACGTGATCGAGGCACTGCGCGCGAAGGGCTGGAAGTTCTACACGTTCATTGGCGCGGGCGGCTGCCGCTTCATGTGCGCGTGGGATACGCGGCCGGAGACGGTCGAGCGTCTCGCGGCCGATATTCGTGAACTGAGTCGCGAACTGAGTGTGAAAGGCTAACCGTTCACGCCTGCTTTGGCGCTGCCGTCTCCGACGGGAGAAAACGGTGGGCGAGCGTGTGATAGAACGACGGCGAGAAGGCTTTCGAGACTTGCGTCGCGAGCAGTGCGACGGCCATGAGAGGAATCACCATCTGGTGGCCGTCGATCATCTCCATGACGATCACGAACGACGTGATCGGCGATTGGGTCACAGCGGCCAGATAGCCCACCATGCACAGCGCGGCCATGGCCGGTAGCGGCACCACAGACGTGATATGCGACAACACGTTGCCCAGCCCCGCGCCGATCGCCAGCGACGGCGCGAAGATGCCCCCCGGAATGCCCGACAGGTACGACACCGACAGCGCGGCGAATTTCAACAGCGCGTAGAACGGGGAGAGCGCCTGTTGCGACTCGAGCAAGCCGCGCGCTTCGGCATATCCGCTGCCGAAGGTCGTGCCGCCCGATACGATGCCGATCACGGCAATCGCCAAACCGCACAGGAACGCGAAACGCACCGGATGGCCGCGTCGCAGGTTCACGAGCCCGCCGGGCATCCAGCGCGGCACATTGATCATCAGCCAGCAGAAAAGGCCACCGGAGATGCCGGTCAGCACGCTCGCGGCGATCAACACGGGGATGATCGCCCAGTGGAATTCGCTAAGCGCTTTAATCTGCCCAAAGTAGAGATAGTTGCCCTGCAAGCCCAGTGCGACCACGCCGGAGAAGATGATCGCGGTAATCAACGTGCCGCTGTTGCGCGCCACGAAGCTGCGGCTCAATTCCTCGATGGCGAACACCACACCGGCGAGCGGCGTGTTGAAGGCGGCGGCCAGCCCGGCTGCCGCACCGGCCAGCGTCAATTGGCGCTCGATATGCGCACTGCTGCGGCCGTAGCCACGCCGCATCGCATACATGAGCGACGCGCCGATTTGTACCGTCGGACCTTCGCGTCCGATCGTGAAGCCGCACAGGATGCCGAGAAACGACATCGCGATCTTGCCGAACATGATGCGCAGCGTGAGCAGCGACTTCGAGAGACGGCCGTCCTGAAGCGTGGCGATGACTTGCGGAATACCGCTGCCTTCCGAGCCGCGGAAAAAGGTCTGCGTCAGCCAAATAGCGAGCGCTGCGCCCAGCGGCGTGATGATGAGCGGCACCCAAAAGCCGTGCGCCAACATGCGCTGAAATAGCTCGAAGCCGAAATCGATGAACTTCGCATACGCCACCGACACCAGGCCGACGAGCACGGCACCCAGCCAGAACACGCCGTAGTTACGCCATAAGCGGCGCGAGCGATGCGCGCTGGTGCGGGCAATGCGTGCGGGTAGCGAGGCGTTGGGCGTAGCGGCCAGCTTCGGTGGCGGCGCTTCGGATTCGGGAGGGGGTGCAGACGAGGAGGGGGGCGTAGTGTCTGACACGGGGCGCAGTATTGTTGAAAGACGTCGGTCGATTATACGCTTCGGATTTCGGGACACCGGCCCCCGGGCGTCCCGGAAATTACCGAATGTGCAGCGCGTCATGAGTTCAATTAAGATATTCGCATTCGCCGAAGAACGATCATGAACGAACTCATTTTTTGTCCCCGCTGTGCCTCCCCGCTTGATTCGCGTGACGTTGCCGGGCGTATTCGCCGGGCGTGCCCCGACGCTGCTTGTGGTTTCGTCCACTGGGACAATCCGCTGCCCGTCGTCGCGGGACTTGTCGAGTATCGCGGACAAATTCTGCTCGCGCGCAACGCCGCTTGGACGGAAGGCATGTTTGCCCTGATCACCGGCTTTCTCGAGCGCGATGAGACGCCCGAAGACGGTATCCGCCGCGAGATCAAGGAAGAGACCAATCTCGAAACCGATGCGATCTCGCTGCTCGGTGTCTATGAATTCATGCGAAAGAACGAGTTGATCATCGCTTACCACGCCGTGTGCGATGGCGACATTCTGCTCTCGGAGGAACTCGCAGAGTTTCGCCTGGTGAAGCCCGAGCACGTGCGCCCATGGCCGGCAGGCACGGGGCACGCCGTAGCAGAATGGCTGCGTCGGCGGAATTTGCCGGTCGAATACGTGGAGTCGGCGCGATTGTCGATCGCCGGGTAGGTGGACGCGTCAGGGGCACGTCAGGGCCAAGTCAGCGTGCGCGATGCTCGAATGGGATGGGCAACTCAGGATGCGCGCGCGACGACTACGGTAGAATCTTCGTTTCCGGGCGAAGTCCGGTAGACAATACGAATGAGACTCACACGAGGGACATGAGCATGGAATTTCAGAAAGAAGTCGACGCCCGCGGCCTGAATTGCCCGCTGCCGATTCTGCGCGCCAAGAAAGCACTCGCCGACATGCAAAGCGGAGAAGTGCTTCGTATCGTGGCGACCGACCCGGGTTCGGCGCGTGACTTCGCTGCCTTCGCTAAGCAAACCGGCAACGAATTGCTCGAATCGCGTGAAGAAGAGAAGACCTTTTACTTCCTGATGCGCCGCCGTTAAGTCGCTGCGGGCCTCGAAGATAAAAAAAGCCGACGGACATGCCGTCGGCTTTTTTCATTGGGGCAGTCTCGTCGTTAGATGAGATCGCCGTGCGACTCACGCAGGTACTCGCGGAACGCATCCTTCAGTTCCGGGTGGCGCAGCGCAAATTCCACCGTCGCCTTCAAATACCCCAGTTTGCTGCCGCAATCGAAGCGCTTGCCCTTGTAGCGATAGGCCAGCACGACTTCGTCTTGCATCAGCTTCTGAATGGCGTCGGTCAGTTGAATCTCGCCGCCCGAGCCCGGATCGATCTCGCGGATGCAATCGAAAATGCGCGGACGCAGCACATAGCGGCCAACGACACCCAGATTCGACGGTGCGTTTTCCGGCGCCGGCTTCTCGACGATATTCGTCAGCTTGACGATGTCGGTCTCGCCCCACTCGTTGCCCGCGACGATCCCGTACGAGCGGCTTTGCTCGATGGGGATCTCTTCGACGCCGATGATCGAGTTGTGATACTGGTTGTACAGATCGACCATCTGCTTGAGCACGGGCGGCTGGCCGTCGAGCAAGTCGTCCGCGAGGATGACTGCGAACGGCTCGTCGCCCACGAGCTTTTCTGCACACAGCACCGCGTGACCCAGACCGAGTGCCTTGGGCTGACGCACGTAGAAGCAGTCGATATGCGGGGGCTTGATCGAATGCACCACGTCGAGCAGCGCTTGCTTGTTCTTGGCTTCGAGTTCAGCTTCGAGCTCGAAGGCCGTGTCGAAGTGATCTTCGATCGCGCGCTTGTTACGGCCCGTGACGAAAATCATCTCGGTGATACCGGCCGCAGCCGCTTCTTCCACGGCGTACTGAATCAACGGCTTGTCGACGACCGGCAGCATTTCCTTCGGGCTCGCCTTGGTCGCCGGGAGGAATCGAGTGCCGAGACCCGCAACGGGGAAAACGGCCTTGGTTACCACTGTTTTCATTGGTATCTCCCTTCTGGTTTGTGCGGTGCTCAGGCGGGCAGGCGGGCGAGCTGAGCCTGCAATTTACCGAGAACCGCTTCAAAGTCGACCAATCGTTGCTTCTCGAGTTCCACCACGTTTGCCGGCGCGCGTGCCACGAAGCTCTCGTTGGACAGCTTGCCGTGGCACTTGGCGATCTCACCTTCAAGGCGTTTGACTTCCTTGCCGAGGCGTTCGCGCTCGGCCGCCACGTCGATTTCCACCTTTAACGCCAGCTTGTTCGCGCCGACGATGGCCAGCGGTGCACCTGCGGCTTGCGCATCGAGCGCGGCTTCATCGTCGAGCACCTGCACTTCGGAGAGCTTGGCCAGCGTTTGCAGATACGGCGCAATCGACTTGAGGAAGTCGACATCGCCCGCGACCAGCAGCGGCACGCGTTGTGCGGGCGACAAGTTCATCTCGCCGCGCAGGTTACGGCAGGCGTCGACGGCAGCCTTCAACTGCTGCATCCACGCTTCGTCGCTCTCGTCGATCTTGCCGGCATCGGCCACCGGGTACGGCTGCATCATGATGCTGGCTTCGCCCGGCGCCTTGTCGGCCGGATAACGGCCAGCAATCGGTGCCACCTTCTGCCACAGGGCTTCGGTGATGAACGGAATGACCGGGTGGGCCAGACGCAGCACGGTTTCCAGCACGCGCAGCAAGGTGCGGCGCGTGGCGCGCTGTTGCGCAGGCGTACCGTTCTGCAACTGCCACTTGGCCAGTTCGAGGTACCAGTCGCAGTACTCGTCCCACACGAACTTATAGATCGCCGTGGCGATGTTGTCGAAACGGTAGTCGGCGAAGCCCTTTTCGATGTCGGCTTCCACGCGCTGCAACAGCGACACGATCCAGCGGTCGGCGCGCGAGAAGTCGAGTTGACCGTCCGGGCCGCAATCGCCCACGCACGGCGCCATGCCGCAGTCGTGGCCTTCGCAGTTCATCAGCACGAAACGCGTGGCGTTCCAGAGCTTGTTGCAGAAGTTGCGATAGCCTTCGCAGCGCGCCAGATCGAAGTTGATGTTGCGGCCCAGGGTGGCCATCGACGCGAACGTGAAGCGCAGGGCGTCGGTGCCGAACGGTGCAATACCTTCCGGGAATTCCTTGCGGGTCTTCTTCTCGATGGTCGCGGCTTGCTTCGGGTTCATCAACCCGGTCGTGCGCTTGGCGAGCAGGGTGTCGAGCGTCACGCCGTCGACGATGTCGATCGGATCGAGCGTGTTGCCCTTCGACTTGGACATCTTCTGGCCTTCGGCATCGCGCACCAGACCGTGCACATACACCGTCTTGAACGGCACCTTGCCGGTGAAGTGCGTGGTCATCATGACCATGCGCGCCACCCAGAAGAAGATGATGTCGAAACCGGTCACGAGGACCGACGACGGCAGGAAGTGCTTGAGTTCCGGCGTTTCTTGCGGCCAGCCCAGCGACGAGAACGGCACCAGCGCCGACGAGAACCACGTGTCGAGCACGTCTTCGTCACGCTTGAGCGCGCCCGTGTAACCGGCAGCGCTCGCCTTTGCGATGGCTTCTTCTTCCGAACGAGCGACGTAGACGTTGCCCGCATCGTCGTACCACGCCGGAATTTGATGGCCCCACCAAAGCTGGCGCGAAATACACCAGTCCTGAATGTTCTCCAGCCACTGGTTGTACGTGTTCGTCCAGTTCTCGGGCACGAACTTGATCTCGCCGCTACGCACCACGTCGAGTGCGGTTTCGGTGATCGACTTGCCCGGGTGGAACGTGCCTTCCGGTGCCGGCTTGCTCATCGCCACGAACCACTGGTCGGTGAGCATCGGCTCGATGACAGTGCCCGTGCGGTCGCTGCGCGGCACCATCAGCTTGTGCGCCTTGACCGATTCGAGCAGGCCCTGCGCGTCCAGATCGGCCACGATTTGCTTGCGCGCGTCGAAGCGGTCGAGGCCACGGTATTTCTCCGGGCCGTTCTCGTTGATCTTCGCGTCGAGCGTGAGAATGCTGATTTGCGGCAGGTTGTGACGCTGACCGACGGCGTAGTCGTTGAAGTCGTGCGCCGGCGTGACCTTCACCACGCCCGTGCCGAATTCGCGATCGACATAGTCGTCGGCAATGATCGGGATTTCGCGGTCCGAGAGCGGCAGCTTGGCCATTTGGCCGATCAGATGCTTGTAGCGCTCGTCTTCCGGGTGAACCATCAGCGCGACGTCGCCGAGCATCGTTTCCGGACGCGTCGTCGCGACCGTGAGCGAGCCCGAACCGTCAGCCAGCGGATAGCGGATGTGCCACAGCCAGCCTTCTTCTTCCTCGCTCACCACTTCCAGATCGGACACGGCGGTGAGCAGGGTCGATTCCCAGTTCACGAGACGCTTGCCACGATAGATCAGCCCTTGCTCGTGCAGCGTGACGAAAACGTCGCGCACGGCTTTGGACATCTTCTCGTCCATCGTGAAGTATTCGCGGCTCCAGTCGATGGAGGCACCGAGACGGCGCACCTGGCCCGTGATGGTGTTGCCCGACTTTTCTTTCCATTCCCACACGCGCTCGACGAACTTCTCGCGGCCGAGGTCGTGGCGCGAGACTTTCTGCGCGTCGAGCTGGCGCTCGACGACGATCTGCGTGGCAATGCCCGCATGGTCGGTGCCCGGTACCCAGAGGGTATTGGCGCCCTTCATGCGGTGATAACGCGTCAGACCATCCATGATCGTCTGGTTGAACGCGTGACCCATGTGCAGCGTGCCGGTAACGTTCGGCGGCGGCAACTGGATGCTGAAATCTTCGCGGGCGTCGTCGAACGTCGGCCGGGCATAGCCGCGGCGTTCCCATTCGGGGCCCCAGTGGGCTTCGACGTCCTGCGGCTCGAAGCTCTTGGCAAGCGTATTGTCGCTGTCGCTCATGGATTGGATGGACCGTGTAATGCGTGAAACCCTGAATTATAAAAGATTCGGGGCGTTTTCCGCGCCGCAGCAGGATTTATAATCGGGCTTCACTCGAAAATCCTTCCCGACATGCCCGATTTGCTCGCCAATCTGAACCCGGAACAACTGGCCGCCGTGACCCTGCCCGACGAGCCTGCCCTGATTCTCGCGGGTGCGGGTTCCGGCAAAACGCGCGTGCTGACGACGCGCATCGCCTGGCTGATCCAGCAGGGCCACGTGGGTCCGGCCGGTATTCTGGCCGTGACTTTTACGAACAAGGCCGCCAAGGAAATGCAGGCGCGTCTGGGCGCCATGCTCCCGATCAGCACCCGGGCCATGTGGATCGGCACCTTCCACGGGCTGTGCAACCGGATGTTGCGTGCCCATTTTCGGGACGCCGGGCTGCCGCAAAGCTTCCAGATTCTCGATCAGGCCGACCAGCTCTCCGCGATCAAGCGGATGATGAAGGCCGCCAATGTCGACGATGAGAAGTTTCCGCCGAAAAATCTTCAATATTTCATCAATAACGCCAAGGAACAGGGCCTGCGACCGCACGAAGTCGAGGCCAACGACGCGTTCAACCAGAAGTTTGTCGAGCTATACGCCTCGTATCAAGAGCAATGCCAGCGCGAAGGTGTGGTCGATTTCGCCGAACTGCTGCTGCGCTGCTTCGAGTTGCTCAAACACAACGAGCCGCTGCGCGTGCACTACCAGACGCGCTTCCGGCACATTCTCGTCGACGAGTTTCAGGACACGAACAAGCTGCAATACGCGTGGCTGAAGATGCTCGCGGGCGGCAACAGCGCCGTGTTTGCCGTGGGTGACGACGATCAGAGTATTTACGCGTTTCGTGGTGCCAACGTCGGCAACATGGCTGACTTCGAGCGCGAATTCCGCGTCCGCCACCTGATTAAGCTGGAACAGAACTACCGCTCGCACGGCAATATTCTGGACGCGGCCAACGCGCTCATTTCGAACAACGCCCGCCGTCTGGGCAAGAACCTGCGCACCGATGCCGGGCACGGCGAGCCGATTCGCGTCTACGAGGCGGCGACCGATCTTCAGGAAGCGAGCTGGCTGGTCGAAGAGATCAAGGCGCTCGTGGGCCAAGGGCTGTCGCGGCAGGACGTCGCCATTCTTTATCGAAGCAACGCCCAGTCGCGGGTGATGGAACACGCCCTGGTCGGGGCCGGTATTGCCTATCGGGTTTATGGCGGACTGCGCTTTTTCGAGCGTCAGGAAGTCAAGCACGCCCTTGCGTACCTGCGGCTGATCGAGAATCCGAACGACGACACGGCGTTTGCGCGGGTGGTCAACTTCCCGACGCGCGGCATCGGGGCGCGCTCGCTCGAACAACTCGCCGATGCGGCGCGCCTTTACAACTGCTCGATGTACGCTGCCGTGCCCTATATGACGGGCAAGGCGGGCACCAATCTGACGGCATTTGTCCGCATGATCGAGCAAATGCGCCGTGACACGGAGCGTCTGACGTTGCCGGAAGTGGTGACGCACGTCGTCGATGCGAGTGGGTTGATTACGCATTACCAGACGGAAAAAGAAGGTCAGGACCGCATCGAGAACTTGCAGGAATTGGTACACGCCGCGACGGCCTTCATTGCGGAAGAGGGCTACGGTCTGGACGCCCCGGCCCGCCTGATCGCCATGCGGCCCGCGTTGCCGGGCGCACCCGATGTGCTGGCATCGCCCGACGGCGTAGTCGATGCCGACACGCCGGTCGAGATGACGCCGCTCGCAGGCTTCCTATCGCATGCGTCGCTCGAAGCCGGTGACAATCAGGCCGAGGCCGGGCAGGACGCAGTGCAACTGATGACGGTGCACGCGGCCAAGGGCCTGGAGTTCACGGCAGTCTTCGTGACCGGGCTTGAGGAAGGGCTGTTCCCGCACGAAAACAGTGCGCAGGAGCTCGATGGGCTCGAAGAAGAGCGGCGCCTGATGTACGTGGCGATTACGCGTGCGAAGGAGCGACTGTACCTCTCGTTCACGCAAAGCCGCATGCTGCATGGCCAGACGCGTTACAACGTGCGCTCGCGTTTCTTCGAAGAAATTCCCGAGGAAGTGCTGAAGTTTCTGACGCCGCGTGCCCAGCCGGGTGCGCGACTCGCTCAAGCCGAGCCAGCATGGGGGCGCGATTGGTTTTCGCGCCCGCAGGTCAGTGCGCCGCGTCAGGAAGAGTGGGCCGCGACGAAGTCGGAGCAGGCGCTCGCCGACCGTTCCCGCTCGGCGGGTACTGGCTTCAAGGTCGGGCAGGGCGTGTTCCACACCAAGTTCGGTGAGGGCAAGATCATCGGGTTGGAAGGGGCCGGTGACGAAGCGCGCGCGCACGTGAAGTTCGGACGGCACGGCGAAAAGTGGCTGGCGCTGGCTGTCGCGAAGCTGCAACCGATCGAATAATCGGTTCGCTGATCGCCAAGATGTAAAAAGGGCACCCGAGGGTGCCCTTTTTTTTGGCAGCGCTGGATGCTTACGCTTCCGGCGGCGCCACGTTCGGATCGATCGCGCCAATCTCCTGCACACCGAAGCAGCCGCGATAGCTCGCGTAGAACGAGCAATACAGCACGGCGGTGAACAGGATCGAGTACGGCATCAGCACGATCATGGCGTATTTGCCTGCGCCGACCACCGTCATCACGAGCGCAATGATCACCGGCAGTACCGTCGCGACAAGCGCAGTGCAAATGCCGTAGACGACGAATGCGCGCATGTTGCGCACGCAAGCCGTCCAGCTAAAGAACAATGCCTTGACAGGCGAGATGTCGTGCCAGGCCACGAGTACCGGCGCGAACCAGAAGGCCATCGCCACCGGCACATAGGCGATGCCTGCGGCCAGCATGGCTTGCGGCATCGTGCCGCCCGTGAGCGAATCTTCGTCGATGCGCGTGCCGAACAGCATCTTGTTCAGCAGATCGCCGCCGTCGAAGAGCGCCGAGAACAGAAACACCACGATCATCGCCGCGATGTAGTAACCGCCCAACGCGAGCAACCGGCGCGCGACATCCTTGCCGTGACCGCGGAAACCGTCGAGCAGCACGGGCGGCAAGACGGGCTTGTTCTTGATGATGTCGCGACACGCCGCCATAAAGCCGACCGACAGGCCGGGAATGAACAGGAGCGGCAAAAACGCGCCCACGACCGGCAGGATCGAGAGCAGCATCACGCCGAACAAGTAGGCGAAGAGCAGCGTCAGAATGGCGAGCGGGTTCTTGCGGAAGAGCCAGATTCCTTGGCGCAGCCACACATAACCACTCTTCGGCGGGACTTCAAGCAATTGCATAAGGTTCGATTTGCTCCGATTGGGCGTCGGGTCACAGCCAGGGAATGGAAACGGCTTCGATGCGTTGGCGCAGGATTCGTTCGAAATGCCCCGGATCGTGCGGTTTGAGCATTTCGGCCGCGCGCGGCAAATGAAAATCATACAGGCGCGAGAGCCAGAAGCGCAGCGCGCCGGCTCTGAGCATGTCGCGCCAGTGCGACGCCTCGATGTCGGTCAGCGGACGTACTGTCTCATACGCACGCAGCATCGCGTGCACGCGGGCGTCGTCGAGTACGCCGGTGCTCAGGTCGCAGCACCAGTCGTTCACGGTCACCGCAAGGTCGAACAACCACTTGTCGCAGCCGGCAAAGTAGAAGTCGAAGAAACCGCCCAAACGGGGCGCACCGTCTTCGTCCTTGTCGAACAGCACGTTGTCGCGAAACAGATCGCAGTGGCACGGACCGGCCTGCATGGCGCGATAGTCGCCGGAGGCAAAAAACGCTTCCTGATGCGCCATTTCGCTTTCCAGCAGCGCGAGCTCGGCGGCGCTCAGGTACGGCTTGACGGCCGGTGC
Organism: Pandoraea pneumonica; assembly: GCF_902459645.1. Taxonomy (GTDB): domain Bacteria; phylum Pseudomonadota; class Gammaproteobacteria; order Burkholderiales; family Burkholderiaceae; genus Pandoraea; species Pandoraea pneumonica. The sequence continues at coordinate 248,024 of NZ_CABPSK010000004.1, read as the reverse complement.
GGCTTCACGCCACCACGGCAGGCTGCGCAAATTCGCTTGCTCCAGCGTGTAATCGCGTCCGGCCAGATGCATGCGCGCGAGCATCGCACCGACATGGGCGCAGTGCGCGGGCGTGGGGGCCAGTTCCGAGCGGCCCGCCAGCTTCGTCACGATGGTGGCCGGTTTGCCGTTCAACTCACCGAGAATCTCGCCCGTGCGATCAGGGATCGGGTCGGGCACCGGCACGCTGTGATGCGCCAGATGCCCCATCAATTGCAGGTAAAACGGCAACTGCGTCGCGGTGAGCTTTTCGAACAGCGTCAGAACGAACTCACCGCGCTCGGTCGTCAGGAAGTAATTGGTGTTCTCAATGCCGGAGCTGATGCCTCGGAAGTCGAGAACTTTCCCCAAATCGTAGCGTTGCAGCCACTCATCGAGCTGCTCGGGCGAGACGGAAGTGAAAACGGCCATGCGTGCGTCGGGTGGATAAGACTCAAACAAACGGCCCGCGCACGTGCAGCGGGCCGCTTGGCGAAAACTGGCGCGAGGGCGGAAATGCGTGGCGCTCGCGTGTCAGCGGTGAGTGGGGCAGGATAACAGACGGAATCGCAGAGGTCTCATTCGAGACCCCTGAGCCGACGTTAGAACTTCAGACCGACAGACGGCAGACGATCGGTTTGCGACGTGTTGTCGCGGATCTTCGGCGCGTTGTCTTGCGGCGTGGTCAGTTGGTAATTGGTGCCGAAGCGCGAATGCACGTCGATTTCGGTGGGCTTGCCGCGATCGCGGTACTCGGTCACGGTGGTGCCCTTGTCGTCGACGTAGAAGCTCGGCTTGCGTTCCTGATTGACGTCGACGGTGGCGTTGCTCGTGGCGGCGGCACGCGCGTCGGCCTCACGTTTGGCGGCTTGTGCGGATGTTTCCTTGGCATCTTGGGCGAAAACCTGGCCGGCGAACAGCAGGCTGGCACCGAGGGCCAGGGGGAGGGCGCGTGACAAGAGCGTTTTCATCATTATTCTCCGAGGGCGGGAACGCATCCGCGTCGAGGCGGCTGTGTGGCGTGCCGGCGCAATGGGTTCCAATACGTGCATTCTATCAAACGTGCCCCACTTCGCATCGTGAAATATGGCGCTAAGCACCGTGGTTACTTGCGTTCAGCCATTTTGGGGCCGATTCTTCACAATTCATAACAATGGTGCCCGTGCTGTCGACCGAAACCATCGCGCACCGGGAAGATTTGCTTATTACCTGTGCTTATAAGCGAATCACGAATCGTTCGTTTTCGCTCGCCTCGGGTTCTGGCATGCTGCGAAGTTGTCTTAATGGGTGGCCCGGTGCCACCCATCTGCATTTTCGGAGTCTGTAAGCCATGTCGTCTTCCGCAGCTGCTGCCGCCGTCAAAACGGCGCCGCCCTCGCCCTCGTCCCCTACGTCGTATAACGCCCGTCCGCTCGCCATTGCGCTGGTGCTGATCGCCGTTGGCATTGCCTATTTGCAAGCCACGGTCGGCCCGAAGCAGGCGGCGCTCGCCGGTGTGGGCGCGTTGCTCGGCGTGGCGCTTTATCACGCGGCGTTCGGCTTCACGTCGGCCTGGCGCGTGTTTATCGCCGACCGTCGCGGCGCCGGGTTGCGCGCGCAGATGGTGATGCTCGCCGTGGGCGTGGTGCTGTTCTTCCCGGCATTGGCCGACGGCACGCTGTTCGGTAACAAGGTCGTGGGTTTGGTCTCGCCGGTCGGCGTCTCGGTGGCGTTCGGTGCGTTTATCTTCGGCGTGGGCATGCAACTCGGCGGTGGGTGTGCGTCGGGCACGCTCTACACCGTGGGCGGGGGCAGCACGCGCATGATCGTGACGCTGGCGGCATTTGTCGTCGGATCGGTGGTGGCAACGGCGCATCTGCCGTGGTGGGAGTCGCTGCCCCATATCAAGCCGGTGTCGCTCGTGAAGGTGTGGGGCTTGTGGCCCGCGCTGATTGCCAATCTTGCGCTGTTCGCCGCCATCGGCGCGTTCACGTTGTGGGCTGAAAAGCGCCGTCACGGGCGGGTCGTCGGGGTGCCGATGACCCAGAGTGCGAAGGGGCGTCCGGCGCTGTTGCGCGGTCCGTGGCCGTTGCTGTGGGGTGCGCTGGCGCTGGTGCTGCTCAACTTCGCGACGCTTGCGCTCGCAGGGCGTCCGTGGGGCGTGACGTCGGCATTTGCGTTGTGGGGTGCCAAGGCCTTCATGGCGATGGGCGTCGATGTGGCCTCGTGGCCGTACTGGGCCAAGCAGACGGCCGTGCTGAACGCGCCGGTCACGCAGGACGTCACCACGGTCATGGACATCGGCATCATCCTCGGCGCGCTTGCAGCGGCCTCGATCGCCGGTAAGTTCGCGCCGGTGTGGAAGATTCCTGTGCGCTCGCTGCTGGCCGCCGTCGTGGGCGGTTTGCTGCTCGGCTACGGCGCGCGTCTGGCGTACGGCTGCAATATCGGTGCCTACTTCAGCGGCATCATCTCGGGCAGCCTGCATGGCTGGCTGTGGCTCGTGGCCGCGTTCTTCGGCAATGTGTTCGGCACGCGCCTGCGCCCGTTCTTCGGGCTGGAAGTGGAGACCACGCCGCGCGAGACCGGTTGCTAAGTTCGCTATGCGGTAGAACGAGAAACGGCGCCTTGCGGCGCCGTTTTCGTTTGCATCGTCTGAGCGGGCAGAGCGGGCGTTACAGATAGAACATCTTCTCGCTCGTCTCGGTCTCGGGTTCGATGTGCCCGTCGTAGAAGTCGAACACGGCTTTCAGAATCTCATCGGGATCGTCGATGACTTGCACGAGATCGAGGTCCTTTTCACCGATCAGTCCCATCGGCAGCATGGTCGAGCGCACCCAATCGAGCAGCCCCTTCCAGAACTCCGTGCCGACCAGAATCACCGGCACGTGCCGCGACTTCTGCGTTTGAATCAGCGTCAGTACTTCGGACAACTCGTCGAGCGTGCCAAAGCCGCCGGGCATGATGATGAACGCATCGGAATTCTTCACGAACGTGACTTTGCGCGTGAAGAAATGGCGAAAACGCAGCGAGATGTCCTGGTACTGGTTGCCCTTCTGTTCGTGCGGCAGTTCGATGTTCAGGCCCACCGTCGGCGAGGCGCCGCCGTGCGCGCCCTTGTTCGCCGCTTCCATGATGCCGGGGCCGCCGCCGGAGATCACCGCGAAGCCGCTGTCTGAGAACTTGCGGGCGATGGTCATCGTCAATTTGTAGAACGGCGACTTGGGTTTGATGCGCGCGCTGCCGTAGATGCTCACGGCCGGCCGGATCTCGGACAGGTACTCGGTCGCCTCGATGAACTCTGCCATAATCGTGAACATCTGCCACGACGCGCGCGCCTTCTTTGCAGTGGCGCGCTCATGGTCTGCCAGCATGCGCAGACTCGGTATCACTTTTCTTCTCTTGGTCATATGTCGGAACAGCAAAGTCTGGAAGGTAAGACGCTCTTATTGGTCGATGGTTCGAGTTATCTTTATCGAGCCTATCACGCCCTGCCGGATTTGCGCGGCCCCAATGGCGAGCCCACGGGCGCGCTGCACGGCATCGTCAACATGCTGCGTCGCATGCGTAAAGACGTACAAGCAGAGTATAGCGCCTGCGTTTTCGACGCCAAGGGCAAGACGTTTCGCGATGATTGGTACCCCGAGTACAAGGCGAACCGTCCGTCGATGCCCGACGATCTGCGTGCGCAAATCGAACCGATTCACGAAGCCGTACGCGCGATGGGCTGGCCGCTACTCATGATCGACGGCGTGGAAGCCGACGACGTGATCGGCACACTCGCCAAGCGCGCCGCCGAACTCGGCATGCGCGTGGTCGTCTCCACGGGCGATAAGGATCTCGCGCAACTGGTCAACGATCGCGTCACGCTCGTGAACACGATGACCAACGAAACGCTCGATGCCGCGGCTGTCGAAGCCAAATTCGGCGTGCCGCCTGCGCGCATCGTCGACTATCTCACGCTGGTGGGTGACACGGTCGATAACGTGCCGGGCGTCGATAAGTGCGGGCCGAAAACGGCGGTGAAGTGGCTCACGCAATACGGCGACCTCGACAATCTCGTCGCGAATGCCGCTGAGGTGAAGGGCGCCGTCGGCGAGAACCTGCGCCGCGCTCTCGACTGGCTGCCGATGGGCCGCAAGCTCGTGACGGTCGCACTCGATTGCGACCTCACGCCGCAAGTGACCTCTATCGAAGCCAGCTTGCAAACGCAGCCCGAAGATGCCCAGACGCTGCGCGATTTCTTCGCACGCCATGGTTTCAAGACGCTGCTGCGCGAAGCCGAAGCGGCGGTGGCCGAGAAGACTGGCGACGAAGCGCCCGCGCCTCAGGCAGACACGATCGAACGTCACTACGAAGCCGTCCTCACGTGGGAACAGTTCGACGCGTGGATGAAGATCATCGAGGCGGCGGAACTCACCGCGTTCGACACCGAAACCACCTCGCTCGACGCGATGCAAGCGCAACTCGTGGGCTTGTCGTTCTCGTGCGAACCCGGCCGCGCGGCGTACATTCCGGTGGCGCACCGAGCACCCGGCGAAGTCGAGCAACTGCCGCGTGACGAAGTGCTCGCCCGCCTGAAGGGCTGGCTGGAAGATCCCGCGCACAAGAAGGTCGGCCAAAACCTCAAGTACGACTCGCACGTGCTCGAGAACTACGGCATCCATCTGAACGGCATTGCGCACGACACGCTGCTGCAATCGTACGTGCTGGAATCGCACCGCAGTCACGACATGGATAGCCTCGCGTCGCGCCATCTCGGCTTGACGACGATCAAGTACGAAGACGTCTGCGGCAAGGGCACGAAGCAGATCGGCTTCGACGAAGTGAGCGTGGAGCAGGCGACACAGTACGCCGCGGAAGACGCCGACATCACCCTGCGTTTGCACCGCGCGTTGTACCCCGATATCGCCCGCGAAGCGACACTCGAATTCGTCTATGCCGATATTGAAATGCCGACTGCGCGCGTGCTGCAACGCATCGAGCGTAACGGCGTGCTGGTGGATACGGCACGGCTGGCCGCACAGAGCGACGAGATCGGACGGCGTCTGGTCACGCTCGAAGCCGAAGCCTACGCGCTGGCCGGTCAGACGTTCAACCTGAATTCCCCCAAGCAAATCGCGGACATCTTCTTCACCCAACTGCAACTGCCGGTGGTCAAGAAGACCGCGAGCGGTGCGCCGTCGACCGACGAAGAGGTGTTGCAGAAGCTGGCTGAAGATTACCCGCTGCCGAAGGTGCTGCTCGAGAACCGAGGGCTCGCCAAGCTCAAGTCGACCTACACCGACAAGCTGCCGAAGATGGTGAACCCGAACACCGGCCGCGTGCACACGAATTACGCGCAGGCCGTGGCGATCACGGGCCGACTGGCATCGAACGATCCGAATTTGCAGAACATCCCCGTGCGCACCGCCGAAGGCCGCCGCATTCGCGAGGCGTTCGTGGCGCCGCCGGGCAGCCAATTGGTGTCGGCGGACTACTCGCAGATCGAGCTGCGCATCATGGCGCATATCTCGGGCGATGAAAGCCTGTTGCGCGCGTTTGCCAATGGCGAAGACATCCACCGCGCTACCGCTGCGGAAATCTTCGCGGTGACGCCGCTCGAAGTGTCTTCGGAGCAGCGCCGTTACGCCAAGGTCATCAACTTCGGTCTGATCTACGGCATGAGTGCGTTCGGGCTGGCGGCGAATCTCGGCATCGAGCGCGATGCCGCGAAGCAATACATCGACCGTTACTTCATGCGCTACCCGGGCGTGGCGCGCTATATGGACGAGACCCGCAAGAGCGCCAAGGCGCGCGGTTTTGTCGAGACGGTATTCGGCCGACGCCTGTGGCTACCCGATATCAATGGCGGAAACGGGCCGCGCCGTCAGGCCGCGGAGCGTGCCGCGATTAACGCGCCGATGCAAGGCACGGCGGCCGACCTCATCAAGCTGTCGATGATCGCGGTGCAGCGCTGGCTTGACGACAGCGGTTTGAAGACGCGTCAGATCATGCAGGTGCACGACGAATTGGTGCTCGAAGTGCCCGATCATGAATTGGCAGAAGTTAAGAAGCGCTTGCCGGAGCTGATGTGCGGCGTGGCGAAGCTGCGTGTGCCGCTCGTGGCCGAAGTCGGTGTGGGCGAAAACTGGGAGCAGGCGCACTGATATCGGCTGACACCGGCCGACACCGGTGTTACGCAATAGCGGAAATAGGGATTGAGGCATACCCTATGACCGCACTCTGCGGTAAGGTGATCGCTATTGCCGGGCGGCGAAATGCCGACCGGCCGGTTGGTTTTCAAGCGCGGGGAGTTATCGTGAGTGTGCATCGTATCGTGGTGGTCGGCGGTGGCGCCGGTGGTCTGGAACTGGTTACCCGCTTGGGTGACAAGTACGGGCGTGGCAAGGACGTTCAGATTACGTTGGTCGATCGTTCCATGTCGCACATCTGGAAACCGCTGCTGCACGAAGTCGCTGCGGGCGTGATGGACACGGCGACGCATCAGCTCTCTTACGTTGCGCAGGCCAACTGGCATCACTTCGAATTTGCCGCTGGCGAGATGATCGGTCTCGACCGCGCGGCCAAGACGATCACGCTCGCCGCGCTGCCTGCGGCGGCCGATGAAGGCGAGGGTGATCTGCTGCCCGAACGCACGTTGCCGTACGACACGCTCGTGCTCGCGATCGGCAGCACGACCAACTTCTTCGGTGTGAAAGGCGCGCAGGAAAACACCATTGCTCTCGACACCGTCGAACAGGCAGAGCGCTTCCGCCGCCGGTTGATGGCCGCATGCGTGCGCGCACAGAACGCAGCACAGACCCCGCCGGTGGCACCGAGCGCAGATGCCGCGCCGCCCGCTGGCGCGACCTCGCCCGACGCGACGCCTGCAACGGGGGGTGCCTCAAGTGTCACGATCAGTGCCGAAGATCGCCGCAAGGTCAATTTGGTGATCGTCGGTGCGGGTGCGACGGGCGTGGAGCTCTCGGCGGAACTGCGCAATACGGCAGAAGTGCTGCGCTCGTACGGCCTGAAGCTCGACCCGCGCAAGGACGTGCGCATCACCATCATCGAATCGAGTCCGCGCATTCTCAAGGCGCTGCCGGAACGGGTGTCGAGTGCAGTGGCCGGTTTGCTCGGCAAACTCGACGTCGATATTCTGTGCGGCGATTCGGTAGCGGAAGTGCGGCCGAACGAGGTGACCACGACGGGCGGCAAGGTGTTGCCGGCAGATATCACCGTGTGGTCGGCGGGTATCACGGCCCCCGCTGTGCTGGGCACGCTGGGGCTGGCCGTCAACCGGCTGAACCAGATCGAAGTGCAACCGACGCTGCAAAGCGTGACCGATCCGGACATCTTCGCGTTCGGCGATTGCGCCAGTTGTGCGTGGCCCGACCACGGCTTCGTGCCCCCGCGCGCGCAGGCGGCCCACCAGCAGGCAAGCTTTCTGGTGAAGGCGATCGAGGCACGGTTGAAAGGGCAGAGCTTGCCGACGTTCACTTACCGCGACTTCGGTTCACTCGTCTCGTTGGGTAAGTTCAGCGCGGTGGGCAACCTGATGGGCGGTCTGATCGGCGGCAGCATGTTCATCGAAGGGTTGTTCGCGCGGGTGATGTACACGTCGCTCTATCGCATGCACGTGGCGGCGCTGCACGGCGTGTGGCGCATGATGCTCGACACCGTGGCGAATCGCCTGCGCCGCTCGACGGTGCCGCGCGTCAAACTCCATTGATTCCAGTGTCGGCGGTGCGGGCGGCCTGTCTTTCGCGAGACTTTGCTGCGCCCGCTGCCGCCCCATGGCTTGCCGCGTTTGCCAGTTTTCGGACGCTTCCGAGAGCTGGTGAGCGTCCCGCCTAGTGCAAGTGACGCACGCTTTCTAGTAATATCCAAACGTCCTATCGCGGCCGGAATCAATGGCGCGTTGCGACCTTCCTGTTGTCTTCCCGTCGTTTTTTCTCACCCACCGCTTTCTCCTGGAGTGCGACATGTCGCAAGCAGATCTGGATAGTCTCGTGCCCGAAGTGGCGCCGCGTAACCGGCGCGATTTTCTGAAGACGGCCGTCGGATCGGCATTCGCACTGGCGGTCCTGCCGGTGGCGGCCGAAACGATCACCACCGACACGCAGGGGCTCGATGTGGGCGAGGTGATGCTCGACGTGCCCGGTATCAAGATGCCGGTGTATTACGCCAAGCCGGCGGGCAAGACACATCTGCCGACGATCATCGTGGTCTCGGAGATTTTCGGCGTGCACCAACATATCGCTGATATCTGCCGCCGTTTCGCCAAGCTGGGCTATCTGGCGCTGGCACCGGAATTGTTCGCCCGCGCGGGGGATCCGCAATCGCTGGGCACCATCGCCGAAATTCAGTCGCAGATCGTCGCCAAGACGCCCGATCAACAAGTGCTGACCGACATCGATGCCACGGTGAAGTGGGCGATGGCCAATGGCGGCGACGAGAAACGGCTGGGGATTACGGGCTTCTGCTGGGGCGGGCGCATCACGTGGTTGTACGACGCTTACAACCCGAACGTGAAGGCAGCCGTTGCCTGGTACGGGCGTATCGTGGGCGACACGAACGCCAGCTTCCCGCGTAATCCGATCGACATTGCCGGTCAGCTCCATGCGCCGTTGCTCGGTATGTATGGCGGCAAGGACACCGGCATTCCGGTGGCCAGCGTCGAGCAGGCGCGCGCGGCGCTCGCCAAGGGCAACGCGGCGTCGAAGGCATCGGAACTGGTGGTGTTCCCGAACTCGGGGCACGCGTTCTTTGCCGACTATCGGGCCAGCTATGTGGAAGCCGACGCCAAGGCGGGATGGGCGAAGGCGCTGGAGTGGTTCCGCAATCACGGCGTGGCTTGACCGGTCAACCGGTTCGGAAGACCTGGCAGACCTGGCAGGCCTGAACGGCGCACCGGAATTCACGGCATCGCCAGGGTAAGCCGTCGTGGCTCATCTCGACGACGGTTTGCCTGACAGCGGAAAAGCTGGTTAAATCGCCGCCTTGCCTGCGGGAGAATCACCATCGACGCCATTCTTGTTTTCATTGTTATTGCCACGCTCGCTTCGGGCGCGTTGAGTCTGGCCGGTGCGGCCTCGCTCTCGCTGGGGCTGTTGTCGCGGCTTATCGACAAGATGGTCAGCTTCTCGGCGGGCGTGCTACTCGGCACGGCGTTGCTGCATCTGCTGCCGGAGAGTCTTGAGTCGCACGTCGATGCCCATGTCATCACGCGCTGGCTGCTTGGCGGGCTGCTCGGTTTCTTCTTGCTGGAAAAGTTGGCGTTGCTGCGCCATAGCCATCATCACGAAGGTGACGGGCATCATCACGAGCACGGGCACGATGCCCATGAGGCCGGTAAAGGCGGCTGGATGATCCTCGTGGGCAGTGCGATTCATAACTTCGCCGACGGCGTGGTGATTGCTGCCGCGTTCCTGACGGACCCGCGGCTGGGGGTGGCGGCAACGGTGTCGATCACGGTGCATGAGGTGGCGCACAAGCTCGGCGACTTCATGGTACTGCTCAATGCCGGGTTTAACCGTCGCAAGGCGCTGGTGCTTACGCTGGCATCGAGCCTGACGGCGTTGGCTGGCGGCGTGCTCGGCTATTTCATGCTCGACCGGCTGCAAAGCCTGATCCCGTATTTGCTGGCGTTGGCGGCGAGCAGCTTTATCTACATCGCCGTGTCGGATTTGATGCCGCAAATGCAGCGCCGTACTTCGCCGCGCGATGCACTGCCGCAGATTCTGTTGATCGCCGTGGGACTCGCACTGGTGGTCTGGCTCAATGGCCACGATCACGAACATGGTCACGGGCATGACCACGACAACGGCGGTAACGCGCTGGCGTTGGTGGGCGGGCACGATGCCGGGAAGTCGGCGGGGCAGTCGCGGGATTGAGCCGCTAGGCGCTTCGCCGATACGTCGGGCAGAGGTGGAAGTTGCCAATGAAAAAGAGCATCCCTCGGGATGCTCTTTTCGTTTTGTGGTGCTGACGTTGATTCGATGCTCGTCGCGGCAACTTAAGGCTGCGAGCCTGTCGACACGGGGCGGCGTTTGTCGGCGCACCATTCGCTCCACGAGCCCGGGTAGAGGCTGGCGCCGTGCAGACCGGCGACTTCCATTGCGAGCAGGTTGTGGCAAGCCGTGACGCCCGAGCCACACTGCGAAATCACGCGCTCCGGCTGACGATCTTTGCCGATGACCTGAATGAATTCCTCGCGGAGTGTCGCGGCAGGCTTGAAGCGTCCATCTGGTCCAAGGTTGTCCTTGAAGAAGCGGTTCGCTGCGCCGGGAATGTGGCCACCGATCGGGTCGATGGTTTCGTTCTCGCCGCGATATCGGTCCGGCGCGCGAGCATCGATCACTAGCCGCTCATGCGAACTGAGATTGCGCTCGATGGCGGCGGCGTCTGCCGTGGTGGCCAGCGGTTCGCCCGGCGTGAAGTCGCCCTCGGGCGGGGCTTCCGGCGGCGCGGCGTCGAGCTTGAAGCCCGCGCTTTGCCAAGCCTGCAAGCCGCCATCGAGTACCGCGACCGACTCGTGACCGAGCCAGCGCAGCAGCCACCATAGGCGAGCGGCGTACATGCCGCCCTGTGCATCGTAGGCCACGACCTGTTGCCCTTTCGACAGACCACACGAAGCCAGATGGCGCACGAGGGCGTCGCGCTCGGGCAACGGGTGGCGTCCGTTCTTGCCGGTGGGCTTGCCGGACAGATCGCGTTCGAGATGTGCGTAGAACGCGCCAAAGATGTGGCCTTCGACGTAGGCCGCTTCACCGGCCGCCGGGTTGGCGAGATCGAAGCGGCAATCGAAGATGATGACCGGGGCACCGCCACCGGCGGCCGTTTGCATCAGCGCATCGAGATTTTGCGGGCTGATAAGCGTAGTGAAATGCGTGTGAACCATGACAACTCCGCAGACGGGCGTGGGGGGAGAGGGCGGGCGAGGCCGCGGCGACCACTCAGGCGGTGGTCGCAGGTCGGCGAAGTGCGGTCATGCCGCTCGCCACAATAAGCAGCATGCCGATCCAGCCGGCGAGCGCGGGCCAATCGTCCCAGACAAGCATGCTGATCAGTGTAGCGAAGATTACGCCGGAATATTGCAGATTCGCCGTGACCAGCGTATTGCCCAGGCTGAATGCCCGTGTGAGCGCCGTTTGGGCGATGAGCGCGGCGATGCCGATGCCGAGCATCAGACCCGCGCCACGCCAGGTCATCGCATGCATGCCGTCGATGGCAACCCAGCCCAACCCGAGCAGCACACCGCCCGCAGAGAAATAGAAGACGATGCGCCAGTCCGGCTCACCGGCGGCACCCAGTTCCTTCACCTGCATATAGGCAATGGCCGAGAACACACCGGAAATCACGCCAGCCAACCCGGCAACCCATGCCTGACTGTCGATGGTCGGTTGCAGGAGCAGTGCCACGCCGACAAATCCCGCGAAGATGGCGGCAACGAGCCGGAAATCGGTGCGAAAACTGCCGCGCATGGCCGCCGTCGCCATGACGAGTAGCGAAATCCAGATCGGCGACATGTAGTTAAGCGTCATCGCCGTCGAGAGCGGCAACTGCGTGAGCGAATAGAACCACAGCCCGAGCGAGATGACGCCTGCCGTGCTGCGTTTGACGTGGGAGCCGAGATGGCGCGTGCGAATCGTCTGGCCGCGCATGCGGGCGATCACCAGCAGCACGATGACGCCGATTAGACTTCGGTAGAGGACGATTTCGCCGGTGTTGTATTCGTTCGCCGCCAGCTTGATGCAGAGCCCCATCAACGTGAACATGAAGGCGGAGACCAACATCCAGAGCGATTGCATGGCGAATTGTGGCCGACAGGCGGCGATGAGGAGCTATCGAGCGCGCATCTGAGCCGAACGGGTGGCGGATGATGCCTTCGTCGCTCGGTAACTATCGAAAGCATGGCGACGATTCTAACGAAAACGGCGGGCACATGGCCCGCCGCTTTCGCTTTTTTCGGCAAATATTTAATTCAGTCTCTCAGGCGGGACATCGTTGTCTCATGTGGTGAGACTCCAACGGGGAGTGGCCTAAAAGTCACCCATTTGACGGCGCAGAAACTCGTGGAAGTGTTGCATGCCATCTTCCATCGGGCTTTGATACGGGCCGACCTCGGACACGCCGCGCTCGTACAGCGCTCGACGCCCGGCATCCATGCGCTCGGCGATCTCGTCGTCTTCGCGGGCGGTTTCCATGTACGCGGCCCGTTCCGCCTCGATGAATTCGCGCTCGAAGAGGGCGATTTCCTCGGGGTAATAGAACTCGACGATGTTCGTCGTTTTCTGCGGACCACGCGGAATGAGCCACGACACGACCAACACGTGCGGATACCACTCGATCATCAGATGCGGGTAGTACACCATCCAGATCGCGCCGAAGTCGGGCGGGACGCCTTCGCGATAGCGCAACAGCACGTCGTGCCACTGCCGGTAGATCGGGCTGCCCGGCTTGGCGAGGCCTTCATGTACGCCAACCGTCTGGACGCTATACCAGTCGCCGAATTCCCAGCTCAGGTCTTCGCACGAGACGAAGCTGCCGAGGCCCGGGTGGAACGGCACGACGTGATAGTCCTCGAGGTACACCTCGATGAACGTCTTCCAGTTGTAGTTACATTCGTGCACTTCGACGTGATCGAACATGAAGTTCGAGAAGTCGAGATGGTGCTTCACGCCCAGTCGGGCGAGATCGGCCTGCACATCACGGCCTTCTGCCTCGAACAGCAAACCGTTCCAGCGTTGCAGCGGGAACTTGCCGAGATTCAGGCAGGGCTTTTCCGGGAAATGCGGCGCGCCGAGCAGTTCGCCCTTCGTGTCGTAAGTCCAGCGGTGAAGCGGGCACACGATGTTGCGCGCGTTGCCACGGCCATTGAGCATGACCGCCTGGCGGTGGCGGCAGACGTTGGAGAGCAGTTCGATACCGCCGTGCTCGCCCGCACCGTTGCGGACCAGCATGCGGCCTTCCTGCTCAGCCGGAAGGGCAAAATAATCACCCGCTTCCGGGACCATCAATTCATGGCCCACGTAGCGTGGGCCATGTTGGAAAAGGACTTCACGCTCGCGGGCCAAGAGGGCCTCGTCGAAGTACGTGTAGACCGGCAATTGGCTCGAGGCCGGTTTCAATTGCAATGCGCTGCTTAGATTGGACATTCCCACTCCCGTCGAGCTTGGAAAGCAGTGAACAACCCAACCATCGAAAAATCGATTTAGGGGAACCGACGATTATACCCGGTATGCGCTTCAAGGGGCTGCTAAGTCCATGATTTGCGTTAAATAATGTCCGAAAAATGTCGTCTCAAGCCCTTTTCAGGCAATTCGCGCTCTGCGAGTTGGGACGCTTTTGCCGTAAAATGGAACATTCGACCCGAATTTTGCGTTTATGGCCAAGACTGCAAAGTCGCAAGACGCGGCACCCGACGTGCCGCAAGACCTGCCCGAGACCTATGAAGCCGCCCTCGCCGAGCTCGAACAGCTCGTCGCTCGGATGGAAGGCGGAGAGTTGGGTCTGGAGGAATCGCTGGGGGCATACCGGCGCGGTGCAGCGCTGGTGAAATACTGCCAGGGTTTGCTCGAAAAGGTGGAGCAGCAGGTCAAGGTGCTCGAGGGCGAAACTTTGAAGCCGCTCGACGCGACCCGCGACGAATAAACGGCATGTGAATAAAAAGGCGCGGAAATCGCGCCGCATGGCGACCCATAACACGCACGGCCGCTGAGGCACGTGCAGGACGAAGACGATGGCGGATCAGAATATCAAGGCCTGGATGCAGGCGGTGCAGGCTCGTGTGGAACAGGCGCTCGACGCCGCGCTGCCCAAGGCAGCCGATGGCGGCTCGGCACGACTCAACGATGCAATGCGTTACGCCGTTCTGGGCGGCGGCAAGCGGGTGCGCCCGCTGCTGTGTTTTGCGGCTGGCGAAGTGACGCAGGCCAGCGAAGCGGCACTCGACCGGGCGGCCAGCGCTGTGGAGATGATCCACGCCTACTCGCTCGTACACGACGATTTGCCGTGCATGGACGATGACGATCTGCGTCGCGGCAAGCCCACGGTACACGTGCAATATGACGAAGCGACCGGCCTGCTCGCAGGCGACGGTCTGCAAACCCAGGCGTTCGCGCTGCTGGGCGAAGCCACGTCGGATCTGAGTGCGGCCCAATCGCTCGCCTTGGTGCGCGAACTGGCGGTTGCCTCGGGTGCGCTGGGCATGGCTGGCGGTCAAGCCATCGATCTGGAGAGCGTCGGTATCAAGCTCACGCAAGCGCAACTGGAAAACATGCATCGTCTGAAGACCGGTGCGCTGTTGCGTGCTTCGCTGCGCATGGGCGCCATTTGCGGCCGCGCGTTGTCGGACGACGAAAGCGCCGCGCTCGATGCTTACGCGGCGGCGGTTGGCCTGGCCTTCCAGGTGGTCGACGATATTCTCGACGCAACCGCCGATTCGGCGACGCTCGGCAAGACGGCCGGCAAAGACGCCGCCAACGACAAGCCGACGTATGTGTCGCTGATGGGATTGGACGGCGCGCGCGGCTACGCGGAAAAATTGCGCGCCGATGCCCACGCGGCGAGCGAATCGCTGGGTAATGCCGAGCGCCTTCGTGCGCTGGCCGATTACGTGGTCGATCGCATCAACTGATAGAAGTTAAGAGATGTAGAGGCGGTTTTCGGCTGAGGGTTACGGGACCCGAAACCGCCTGCGGTAGTGACAAGCAAGGGCAAGGAGGGCTGGCGCGATCTCCCCACAGAACGCACCGGCAGGACATCGGCGACAGCGCTCTGGGGGTGCTGCCCGACAATACGCCTATCTATGGAACGACGATGTACGAACTGCTAAATACCATCGATGACCCGGCCGCATTGCGGCGTCTGGAGCGTCGCCAACTGGCACCGTTGGCCGAAGAGCTGCGCGCTTTTGTGCTCGAGAGCGTGTCGCGCACGGGCGGGCACCTGTCGTCCAACCTCGGCACGGTCGAGTTGACGATTGCGTTGCACTACGTGTTCAACACGCCGGAAGATCGTATCGTCTGGGACGTGGGCCATCAGAGCTACCCGCACAAGATCCTGACCGGACGCCGCGAAGCCATGGGCACGTTGCGTCAACTGGGCGGTATCTCGGGTTTCCCGAAGCGCGACGAATCGCCTTACGACACGTTCGGCACGGCGCATTCGAGCACGTCGATTTCGGCGGCGCTAGGCATGGCGCTGGGTGCGCGTACCAAGGGCGAGCATCGTTTCGGCATTGCTGTGATCGGCGATGGCGCGATGACCGCCGGTATGGCGTTTGAAGCGATGAACAACGCCGGTGTGCACGAAGACGTGCCGCTGCTGGTCATCCTCAACGACAACGACATGTCGATTTCGCCGCCGGTCGGCGCGCTCAACCGCTATCTGGCCCGCCTGATGTCGGGCAGGTTCTATGCGGCAGCGAAGAAGGGTGTGGAGAAGGTGCTGAGTGTGGCGCCGCCCGTGCTGGAGCTTGCGCGCAAGTTCGAAGAGCATGCCAAGGGCATGGTCGTGCCGGCGACGATGTTCGAAGAGTTCGGCTTCAACTACATCGGCCCGATCGACGGTCACGACCTCGATTCGCTGATCCCGACGCTCGAGAACATCAAGAATCTCAAGGGGCCGCAGTTCCTGCACGTGGTCACGCGTAAGGGCTACGGCTACAAGCTGGCGGAAGCCGATCCGGTGCTGTATCACGGCCCGGGCAAGTTCAATCCTGCCGAAGGCATCAAGCCGAGCACGAGCAGCAAGAAGACGTACACGCAAGTGTTCGGCGACTGGCTGTGCGACATGGCCGCAGCTGACCCGCGCGTCGTCGGTATCACGCCGGCCATGCGCGAAGGCTCGGGCATGGTCGAATTCGAAAAGCGCTTCCCGGAGCGTTATTACGACGTCGGCATTGCCGAGCAACACGCGGTGACGTTCGCCGGCGGTATGGCGACCGAAGGTCTCAAGCCGGTGGTGGCGATCTACTCGACGTTCCTGCAACGCGGCTACGATCAGTTGATTCACGACGTGGCGTTGCAAAACCTGCCGGTCGTCTTTGCGCTGGACCGCTCGGGTCTGGTGGGCGCCGATGGCGCGACGCACGCAGGTGCGTACGACATCGCCTATCTGCGCTGTATTCCGAACATGGTGGTCATGGCGCCGTCCGACGAGAACGAATGCCGCCAGATGCTTTATACCGGCGTGCAGTTCGACGGCCCGTCGGCAGTCCGCTACCCGCGCGGTGCGGGCACGGGCGCTGCGATCGAGCAGACGATGACGGCCCTGCCGATTGGCAAGGGTGTGGTGCGTCGCGAATCGCAGGCCGAAGCTGGTCGTCGTGTCGCGATTCTCGCGTTCGGCAGCATGGTCGCACCGGCGCTTGCCGCCGCAGAACAACTGGACGCGACGGTTGCCGACATGCGCTTCGTCAAGCCGATCGACGACGAGTTGATCGCGCGTCTGGCGCAAACGCACGACTATCTCGTGACCGTGGAAGAGGGCAGCATCATGGGCGGTGCGGGTTCGGCCGTCGCGGAATCCCTGCTTGCCGGTGGGGTTACTCGCCCCGTACTACAATTGGGCCTGCCCGATCGCTTCATCGATCATGGCGACCCCGCACTGCTGCTGGCTTCGGTCGGCCTCGATGCAACGGGTATCGCGAAGTCGATCGTCGAGCGATTCGACCTCAAGTCGCAAGCTGCGGCTGAGGCATCGAAGACATCGGACAAGGTGACGACAAAGCTCGTCGCCTGATCGGTCGGTCGTCGTAGTTCCTAAACGATCCGGCTTTCGCGCCGGATCGTTTTGTTTTGAGAAGCGCTTCCCACATCCCGTGCCGGGGCTCTCCGGCACGTTCCCGATGACTCTCGCCAGAGGCTCGCGAGCCCGGCATCGGAATGCGTTTGCCCATTGCCTCCCCCCAAGTCGGCTTGCCGGCACAGAAGGAAGAATTGATGAACCAGATGAACCCCGCTTTCGTAATGCCGGACGTGCAGAGCAGCGTCGACACGCGGCAGATCCCGATCCAGCGCGTTGGCGTGCGCGGCGTGCGTCACCCGCTCTCGGTGCGTCTTGCTGGTGGTGACGTGCAGGCGAGCGTCGGCCTGTTCAATCTCGATGTGCATCTGCCTGCCGATCAGAAGGGCACGCATATGTCGCGTTTCGTGGCGCTGCTCGAAGAAAATCGCGCACCGCTCGATCTCGCCGCGTTCCGCACGATGCTCGACAACATGCTCGTCAAGCTCGAAGCCGAAGCTGGCCGTATCGAAGTGACCTTCCCGTACTTCATCAACAAGACGGCCCCGGTGTCGGGTGTGCAGAGTTTGATGGACTATGAAGTGACGCTCACGGGCGACGTGCGCAACGGCGTGTCGCGCGTGTGGCTCAAGGTGTTGGTGCCGGTGACCAGCCTGTGCCCGTGCTCGAAGAAAATCTCGCAATACGGTGCGCACAACCAGCGCTCGCATATCACGATCGATGCGGAGATCGATGGCGACATCGCCGTGGAAGAACTCGTGCGTATGGCGGAAGAAGAGGCATCGTGCGAACTGTGGGGGCTGCTCAAGCGTCCGGACGAGAAGTTCGTGACCGAGCGTGCTTACGAAAATCCGAAGTTCGTGGAAGATCTGGTGCGTGATGTGGCGACGCGTTTGAACAACGAGCCGCGCGTTGTGGCCTACGTGCTTCAGGCCGAGAATTTCGAATCGATTCACAATCACAGCGCCTACGCCGTGATTGAGCGAGACAAGCGCGCTTAAGCGCTGTGCTCTGCTGATATAAAAAACCGCTCTTCGGAGCGGTTTTTTATTGGGCGTTCGATTCGGCTCAGACGTTACGCACTATATCGGCCAGATCCCAGCGGGGGCGCACGGTGTACGCGTATTCGCTATCGGCTTCGTCCGGCCAGTGTTTGAGGCGCATGGCACCGGCAAATGCGATCATCGCGCCGTTATCGGTGCAGAACGCAAGATCGGGATAGTGCACGCGATAGCCGCGTCGCTTGGCCGCTTCGTTGAGCCCCTCGCGCAGTTGCTTGTTGGCACCGACGCCGCCAGCGACGACAAGGGTCTTCATGCCGGTCTGCTTGAGTGCTGCCATCGACTTGGCGACGAGCACATCGACAATGGCGTCGACAAACCCGCGCGCGAGATCGGCTTTCGCCTGCTCGCAGACATTTCCGCCCAAGTTGCGCACTTGCGTGAGCACGGCGGTCTTCAGGCCGCTGAAGCTGAAGTCGAGATTGCCGGAGTGTTTCATCGGACGCGGCAAATCATAGCGACCCGGCGTGCCGAATTCAGCCAACCGCGACACCGCAGGCCCGCCCGGATAACCCAGGCCAAGCAACTTGGCCGTCTTGTCGAAGGCCTCACCGGCAGCATCGTCGAGCGTTTCGCCGAGCATGGCGTACTGCCCGAACGCGCGCACTTCCATCAGTTGCGTATGGCCGCCAGAGACGAGCAACGCAACGAACGGAAAGCCGGGTGCATCGGGTGCCAGCAACGGGGAGAGCAAATGGCCCTCCAGATGGTGAACACCCACCACCGGCCGGTCCAGCGCGAAGGCCAGAGCGTTCGCCACGCTTGCGCCGACGAGCAGGGCACCGGCTAGACCGGGGCCTTGCGTGTAGGCGATGGCATCGACCGCGCTGAGCGGTTTGCCAGCTTGCGCGAGCACTTCTTCGGCCAGCGGCAGAGCGCGCCGAATATGGTCGCGCGACGCGAGTTCCGGCACCACGCCGCCGTATTCGCGATGCATGGCGATCTGCGAATGCAAGGCGTGCGACAACAGACCTGCCTCGGTGTCGTAGAGGGCGAGTCCGGTTTCGTCGCAGGAGCTTTCAATGCCTAGAACCAGCATGGCGTGGGGAGAGGCGCGGGGGCGTCTATCAAAAAGAGGAACCGTGAAGTATACCAGTCGTCCCGCCCGCCCGTTCGGTATCCCAGACGCTAGTCCAGACGGTACCCCAGTCGACATCCCGGGCGATATTCCGAGCGACATCCCAGGCGACATCCCGGGCGGCGTGATGCGGCGAACGGCTGATTCCGCATCTCGCGATATCATTTCCTGATCACCGATTCCGCGCGAGAGCCCCGCATGAACCTTCAGCATCTGCATGCCTTCACGATCGTCGCGCAACAGCAAAGTATCCGTAGCGCGGCGCGCGTACTCGGGCTTTCCCAGCCCGCAGTCACGCGCATCATGCGCGAGCTCGAGCGCAACGTCGACACCCATCTGCTGCATCGCGGGAGCAAGGGCATTGAGTTGACGCCCTACGGCCACGCGTTGCTTAAGCGCGCTCACCTGATTCTCGAAGAAGCGCGCAAAGCGCAGGATGAACTCGACCAGATGCGTGACGGCGCGGGCGGCAGCCTGAACATCGCCATCTCGTCGACCTCGGCGCTCTCGCTGTTTCCGCTCGCCTTGCAGAAGTTTCGCGAGCGCATGCCGCGTGTCGAACTGACCATCAGCGAATCGTCGCCGCCGCACACGCAGGACCAACTCGAAGCCGGGCGTCTCGACTTCGCGGTGCTGACCGAGTTGGAAGGGGTAGTCACCGACGGTTTCGATCGCACCATCCTCATGCCGATGCAACTCGTCGTGGCGGGGCGCAAGCGTCATCCGTTGCGCAACGCGAAGTCGATCGCCGAATTGCGCGACAGTCTCTGGCTCGTGCCGGGTGTCGGAGATACCGCAACCGACTACCTGAGCCGCGTATTCCACGACCACCGCGTGAGCCCGCCGCAGGATGTGATCTCATGCCGCTCGATCGTGACGGCGCTGAGCATCATGGAGAATTCCGACGCGCTCGGCATTTTCTCGCGTGTCGTACTTGACCGCCGCCAGCGCATTGCGAGCTTGTGCATGTTCCACCTAGCCGAGCCACTGCCGATGGCCTCGTTGTCGCTCGTGACGCGCCCTCAATCGCAACCCACACCCGCCGCCCGCTGCTTGATGACCTGTCTGGCTGAGGCGGCGGCGAGCGTGGCGTCGATCGACGACTGACCTGATCCGTCCCGCTCGGACCCAATAACACGTGTTTCGGAATCAAAATTCGGCCGCACATAGCGATAACAAATCCTGATATCAGGAATAAATTTCTTATCTTTTAGGTATAGGGTCGCGGCGATAAGATCGCCTGAACTCGTCAGCGCGCAGATCACCTCCGCGTCATTCCGAACGCAAGCGCGACCGAGTCACGACAACCGAAACGTGTGCTGGCAAGACCAGTGTGCGACCGAGGAGGATGGAGATGACGGCTTCACAACGTATCGACAGCTATTTTTCGTCGACGTATGCGCAGGCGCGCGAGCGCTTTCTGGCGGCTGCACGGCAGCACACCGACCGCATCGACTCGTATGCCGTCGACGCGACCGGTGCGCAGGGCGAGGTCCTGTCGACCGACGTGGCGATGATCGCGCCGCCGAATGCCACGCGGCTTCTGATTCTGACGTCCGCCACGCACGGCGCCGAGGGCCACTGTGGCTCGGGATGCCAACTGGCATTGCTCGACGACGCACCGATGCTCGCGCGCGCGGCCGAGTCTGGCGTTGCCCTGTTGTTCGTGCACGCGGTGAACCCGTACGGCTTCTCGTGGAGCAGCCGGACCAATGAAGACAATATCGACCTGAACCGCAACGCGCAGGCCTTCGGTGACCAGCCGTTGCCGGTCAACGCCGACTACGCCGATGTGCACGACTGGCTCGTGCCCGCGCAGTGGCCGCCCACGTCACAGAACGAGCAGGCGATCGCGGCGTACATCGAGCGAAATGGCCTGCAACGTTTTCGCAATGCCGTGTCAGGCGGGCAATACACCCATGCCGACGGCCTGTTTTACGGCGGCCGGGCGCAAAGCCGTTCTCTCGAGACGCTCTCGCACGTGCTGCGCACGCAGGCGGCGAGCTACGCCGATATCGGCTGGATTGATTACCACACGGGGCTCGGGCCGGAAGGCCACGGCGAGAAGATTTTCGCTGGCAAACGTCATGCGGAGGAGGTCGAGCGCGCCCGGCAATGGTGGGGCGCGGACATCGCGGTGCCGTTCGCTGGCACTTCGGCGTCGGTAGACGTCACCGGCCAACTGGCCTCGACGATTTACACGTGCTGCCCCAACTCGCGCCCGACGTTGATGGCGATGGAGTACGGCACGCAGCCGTTCGAGGCCGTGGTCGGCGCGTTGCGCGGCGAAGCGTGGCTGCGGGCGCACCCCGACGCACCGGCCGACGTCGCAGCCGCGCTGCGCCAGCGGGTGCGCGACGCGTTCTATTGCGACCACACGGCGTGGAAGGGCATGGTGCTCGGCCAGAGCCGGGTGGCGGTGCTTCAGGCGTTGTGCGGCTTGTCGGCGGCCTGAGTCATTGGCCCCAGCGCCTCGCGATAGCGGCGGCGCATTTTGCCGCATCTCGCCGCATCTCCATCGATTTAGCAGGTCTTTCGTCGTCTAAGGAATCGCCATGAACAATGCGTCGCTTGCACTGTCGGCCGAAGCGAAACCGGCCCAGCCAGCGTGGCGGGCCATTGCCGCTGCCACCATCGGCAATGCGCTCGAATGGTTCGACCTCGTCGTCTACGGCTTCTTTGCCGTCACGATCTCCAGACTGTTTTTTCCCGCCGGTGACGGCACCGTGTCGCTGCTGCTCACGCTTGGCACGTTCGGCGTGTCGTTCTTCATGCGCCCGCTCGGCGCGATCGTGCTCGGGGTGTACGCCGACAAGGCTGGGCGCAAGGCCGCGCTGACACTGTCGATCACGCTGATGATGATCGGCACGCTGCTCATCGCTGTGATGCCGACGTACGCGTCGATCGGCGTGCTTGCCCCGGTGGGTTTGGTATTCGCCCGCATGATTCAGGGCTTTTCGGCGGGTGGCGAATTCGGCAGTTCGACGGCGTTTCTGGCCGAGCAGAACCCGGCTCGCCGTGGGTTTTTCGCGAGCTGGCAGGCATCGAGTCAGGGGATGACGACGCTGCTGGCGTCGGTTTTCGGGGCGGTGCTCACGAGCCAGTTGAGCGATGCGCAGATGCAGAGCTGGGGTTGGCGCATCCCGTTCCTGTTCGGTCTGATGATCGGCCCGGTGGCGTATTACATCCGCACGCACATGGATGAAACGCCTGAGTTCCAGGCCGTCGAGACGACGCAATCGCCGCTGGCCGATACGTTCGCGAATCAGAAAGAGCGGCTGTTGCTCGCCATTGGCGTGGTCATTCTCGCGACGGTGTCGGCGTATCTGATCCTGTTTATGCCGACGTATGCTGTGAAGCAGCTTGGCGTGTCCGCGTCGACGGTCTTTACGGCCATCATCGCCACCGGCGTCATTCAGACCGTGGGCGCACCGATCGTTGGCCACCTGTCGGACAAGCACGGGCGCACGGGGTTGATGCTCGGCGCTGCGGTGCTGTTTCTGCTGCTGTCATGGCCAGCGTTCTATCTGCTCGACATGCACTCGACGTTCGGCGTGATGATCGCCGTGCAGGTGGGCATCGGCATCGTTACGGTGATCTATTACGGCGGCATGCCGGCGCTGCTCAGTGAACTGTTCCCGACGCAGATCCGCACGACGGGCATGTCCATTGCCTACAACCTGGCGGTGACGATTTTCGGCGGCTTCGCGCCGTTCATCATCACGTGGCTGATTCAAGTCAGCGGCAGCAAGCTTGCGCCGAGCTTCTATCTGATGGGCGCAGCGGTGTTGAGCATGGCGGCATTGCTGCGCATTCGGGCGTTGAAGCTGCGGTAAAACGCGCGGCATTCGGCATTCATTACTTAAGATAAAAAAGCCCTCGGCGTCACCGTCGAGGGCTTTTCTGCTTTCGGGGTGCGTGCGATTTAGGCGTTGAGTTCTCCGGCGCTTCATGTATCATTCGCCCCTCTTTGTGATGTCCGTCCGTTGCTTCTTGTAAGCGATTGATAAATATCAATAATTCGCCTGAACCTGTTCGGGTTCTCGACCAATACGCGCCATGGAAAAGTTCGACGTAGCGATTGTGGGTGCCGGTGCGGCTGGCCTGATGTGTGCGGCCGCCGCTGGGCAACTCGGGCTGCGCGTCGTGCTCATCGATCATGCGACGCGTCTGGCGGAGAAGATCCGAATTTCGGGCGGCGGACGCTGCAATTTCACGAATATCAATGCCGGTCCGGCGAACTATCTGTCGGAAAACCCGCGTTTTTGCCGGTCTGCACTGGCTCGCTATACGCCGCGCGACTTTCTCGATCTGCTCAAGCGCCACCGTATTGCGTGGCATGAAAAGCACCGCGGACAGCTCTTTTGCGACGAAAGCGCAGAAGACATCATCGGAATGCTACGCAAGGAGTGTGCTGCCGGGCATGTGCACTGGCGCATGCCTTGCGAAGTGCATACCGTTGCGTATACCGAGGCGGGCGGCGCGCATCCGTATCATTTGACGACAGATGCGGGGCATATCGCGGCAAAACGGTTGGTGATCGCGACGGGGGGGCTCTCGATCCCGAAGATTGGCGCGACCGACTGGGGCTATCGCATCGCAAAGCAGTTCGGTTTGGAGATCGTCGAGCCGCGTCCGGCGCTGGTGCCGCTCGTGTTCGACGCGTCGACATGGGCGCCTTTCGCTGGTTTGTCCGGTCTTTCGCTGGAAGTGGACGTTAGTACGGGGAAGGGCAAAGAAGCGGGCAGTTTCGTCGAAGATCTGCTCTTTACGCACCGAGGGCTGTCTGGTCCAGCGATTCTGCAAATTTCCAGTTTCTGGACCCCGGGGCAGCCCATTGCGCTGAATTTGGCCCCCGCGACGGACATCGAAGCCGCGCTGTTCGAGGCGAAAGCCACGTCGAAGCGTCAGCTTGGCAACTTGCTCGCGCAATGGGTGCCGGCACGGTTGGCCGAGGCATGGGTCGCCAACAGCGGTCTGTCGCCACAGGCGCGGGTTCAGGAGCTATCGGATAAGGCGCTGCGCTCGCTGGCGCAGGCGTTTTCGGGCTGGACGCTCAAGCCGTGCGGCTCTGAGGGCTGGCGAAAGGCGGAAGTCACGCGCGGGGGCGTCGATACGCGCGCGCTGTCGTCGGCGACGCTCGAGGCGCGCCAGCAGCCCGGCTTGCACTTCATTGGGGAAGTCGTCGACGTCACGGGCTGGCTCGGCGGTTACAACTTCCAGTGGGCGTGGGCATCCGCGGTCGCCTGCGCACAGGCGATGTCCGAGAGTGTACGCGCTGCGTCCCCGGGAGGCGACGCTCTGTCGTAGACGGCGGCTAGATCGCCGTGATACGCTCTCTCCTTCGTGGAGACGGCGCTTTTTGGCAGGTCAATCGTTCGCCGAAACCCGTTCCGATGCCGCCGATGTGCGGCATCTGCGTCTCTGTCGAGCCCGCTTGTGAATTGTTCTCCAAGCGGGTTTTTGTGTTTTTGCCACGGCTTGTGGCCTGCGCCGGTGTCTCGGCAGCGGCTGCAAGCGGTGTGCGTCAAGCCTTGCCGGCCGTCCTTTTCTTTGGGGCGGCATGCACTACACTGAAACGTATTCGAATTCCGGAACCCCTGCTCATGAGTCTGAAAGATCGCATTACCGAAGACATGAAGACGGCCATGCGTGCCAAGGCCGCCGACAAACTGGGGACCATCCGCTTGCTGCTCGCCGCGATCAAACAGAAGGAAGTCGACGAGCGCATCACGCTCGACGACACGGCGGTAGTGGCCGTGACCGACAAACTCATCAAGCAGCGCAAAGATTCCATCAGCCAGTTCCAGGCTGCCGGCCGAACCGATCTGGCCGACAAGGAGGCCGCCGAAGTCGAAGTGCTTCAGGTCTATATGCCGCAGCAACTCTCGGCAGACGAAGTGGCGCAGGCCGTGAAGGCCGCCGTGGCGCAGACCGGCGCGGCCGGTCCGCAGGACATGGGCAAGGTCATGGGTGTGCTCAAAGGCCAATTGGCCGGGCGCGCCGATATGACGGCCGTGTCGGCGCAGGTTAAGGCGGCGCTGGCTGCGTAATCCGACTATGCGGTTGGGCACCGTCGCTTGGGCGATGGCGCCGGACCGCGTTGCGATGGCATCTATCCAGTGATTCCCCAGTCGTTCTTGCAGGACTTGCTCAACCGCGTCGATATTGTCGAGGTGGTGGGTCGTTACGTGCAGTTGAAGAAGGGCGGGGCGAACTTCATGGGACTTTGTCCCTTTCATAACGAGAAGTCGCCCTCATTTACAGTGAGTCCGACCAAGCAGTTCTATCACTGCTTCGGCTGCGGCGCGCACGGCAGCGCGATTAGCTTCCTGATGGAGCATGCCGGTCTCGGGTTTGTCGAGGCGGTCGAGGAGTTGGCGCGTAACGTCGGCTTGGATGTGCCGCGCGAGACGCCGCTGCCGGGGGCACCCGCAGCCGCACAGCAGCGCGCCCAGACGCTGGGTTTGGTGGATGTCATGACGCGGGCGTGCGACTACTACCGCAAGCAATTGCGTGGCGCGCGTACTGCGATCGACTATTTGAAGGGACGTGGCCTGACGGGTGAAATTGCCGCCCATTTCGGTCTGGGCTATGCCCCGGACGGGTGGCAGAACCTGGAGGCGGCGTTTCAGGACTATCGCGACGATCAGTTGCTCGATGCCGGGCTGGTCATCGAGAGCGATAAGGGCGAGCCGGGCACCGCGAAGCGTCGTTACGACCGTTTCCGCGACCGGATCATGTTCCCGATCCGAAACACGAAGGGGCAGGTGATTGCCTTCGGCGGACGCGTGTTGGACAAGGGCGAGCCGAAATACCTGAATTCGCCGGAGACGCCGCTCTTCAATAAGGGCAGCGAGCTTTACGGGCTGTTCGAAGCGCGCGCAGGCATTCGCGATGCCGGTTACGCGCTCGTGGTCGAAGGCTACATGGATGTGGTGGCGCTGGCGCAGTTGGGCTTTCCCCAGGCGGTGGCGACACTCGGTACGGCTTGCACGCCGATGCATGTGCAAAAGCTGTTGCGCCAGACCGAGACGGTGGTGTTCAGCTTCGACGGCGATGCCGCAGGCCGACGCGCGGCGCGACGTGCGCTGGAAGCGTGTTTGCCGCATGCCGACGACAACCGCAGCTTCAAGTTCTTGTTTCTGCCGACCGAGCACGATCCGGACAGTTACGTGCGTGAGTACGGCACCGATGCGTTTGCGGGTGAAGTCTCGCGCGCCATGCCGCTGTCGCAGTTCCTGATCGGTGAGGTGACGTCGGGTAAGGATATGCAGCAGCCGGAAGGCCGTGCGCGAGCGCTGTTCGAGGCAAAGCCCTTGTTGCAACAGCTTCCTGCGAACGCGTTGCGCGGTCAGATTTTGCATGCCTTGGCGGAGCGCGTCGGCAATTCCGTCGAGGAAGTGGCTGAGTTGTGCGAGTTGCAGGTGAGTGCGGTGCGCCGCGCCAACGCATGGGATAAAGCTCCTGCCAAGCGGGAGAAGCGGCGTGTGGTGGGGACCGAGCACCGCGCTTTGCAGAATCTGCTGATGTTCCCGGCCCTCGGAAACGAATTGACCGAGGAGGAGACCAAGATATTGCGGGAAGTCACGCATCACGCGGAGATCTTCTCGGAAGTGCTTGCGCATTGCCACGAATTGGGCGAGCAAGCCGATTTTCGATTTATGCACGATCGTCTGCGAGCGTCGCCGAATTGGGCGAGTTT
This sequence comes from Pandoraea pneumonica, assembly GCF_902459645.1. Taxonomy (GTDB): domain Bacteria; phylum Pseudomonadota; class Gammaproteobacteria; order Burkholderiales; family Burkholderiaceae; genus Pandoraea; species Pandoraea pneumonica. Next base: position 221,449 of record NZ_CABPSK010000004.1, on the reverse strand, counting down.
CGATGACATCATCCGGGAAATTCTCGCTTTCGAGGAAAATGCCCGCGACTTGATGTTGTTCGATCCGGCAGACGAGGCGCAGGTCGAGCGCCGTGAGGAACAGATTACGTTGCGTCTGACCGAGCTGCGTAGCGCGATTCGGCGCTTGCAGTACGACAGTCTTTGCGACGAGCTCGAAACGATTTTCAAACGGACGTCACTGACGCCCGATGAAATCCGCCACGCTCAGGCGGTGTCGCGGCAACGCGACGAACTGAAGCGGCTGCTGGCTCCGGTCAGCACAGGAGGCGCGCGAAGTTGAGGTAAGTCCGCGTGCTATAATAGAAAGTTTTCAGTGGGCTGTTTTCTGGCAAGCGAGATCGCTATGGCAAAGATGACAACGACCAGCGGAAAAAAGACGGTTATCCCTGCACCGAAGGCAAAGCGCGCGACAAGCGCGGCGGCGGCATCAGGTGGGAAGGGGGCGTCTCGCTCTGCGCAGGCTGGCGTTGCAGTGAAGGCCGCAAAGACATCGCAAGCCACGAAGAAAACAGCCAGCCCAGCAAGTTCGGCGAAACGTACTACGCAAGTTAAGGCAGCTGCCGGCGCAAAATCGAAGACGACCGGCAAGACGGCTGCAAAGGTGACCGATGTCACCACGCGCAAGAGTGCGACCGCCGCAAAGGTGGGGGTGGCGAAAGCTGCCAAGCCCACGGTGAAGTCCGAGCCGCCCGTCAAGGCGACGAAGGCGGCGACGAACCCGAAGGCGACGGCCGGCGAGAAACCGCAGGCCCGACAACCCGCTGAAAAAAGCGCGAAGAGCGCAACTACCGCCAAGGCAGCGACCTCGGCGGGCCGCAGTACACCTGCGACGCAGGCCCCACGCAAGACCGGGGCCTCCCGCAAACCCGAAGCTGTGGAAGTCACGGCGGCAGAAGTTGAGTTGCGCGTTCACAAGACGCGTGGCAAAGCCGCGAAGACCGCCATTTCGGATGAGCAGAACGTCGCAGCGAATACTAACGATCAACCCGTGAACGAAGATCAGACCAAAGTGGAAAAGCAGAAGGCGCGAGATCGCCGGGCAAAAGAGAAAGCACTGCTCAAGGACGCATTTTCCTCGCACCAGCCCGGTACGGCCGAGGAACTTGAGGAACGTCGCGGCAAACTGAGGACACTGATCAAGCTGGGCAAGGAACGTGGCTTCCTGACCTTTGCAGAGATCAACGACCACCTGCCCGACGACGTGGTGGAGGGCGACGCGCTGGAAGGCGTGATCGCGACGTTTAACGATATGGGCGTGGCCGTCTACGAGCAGGCGCCGGACGCCGAGACGCTGTTGCTCAACGACAATGCGCCGAACGCTGCGACGGACGACGAAGTCGAGGAGCAAGCGGAAGCGGCTCTGTCGACGGTCGACTCCGAGTTTGGCCGCACGACGGACCCGGTGCGTATGTACATGCGCGAAATGGGGACGGTCGAGCTGCTGACGCGCGAGGGCGAAATCGAGATCGCCAAGCGTATCGAAGAAGGCCTGAAGCACATGGTGCAGGCCATTTCCGCGTGCCCGACGACGATCGCCGAGATTTTGGCGATGGCCGAGAAGGTCGAGCGCGAAGAAATGCGCATTGACGAAGTGGTCGATGGCTTGATCGATCCGAATGCGGACGCCGATGCGGCAGCCGCGGCCTCTGACGACGAAGACTTCGACGCGGATGCGGAAGAAGAGGCGGAAGAAGAGGAAGAAGAAGCCGACGAGGAAGACGACAGCAGCAGCGGCGGCGGTGCTTCGGCAGCGCAGGTCGAGCAGCTCAAGCGTGACTCGCTGGCCAAGTTCGCCGCGATTGCCGATTGGTTTGGCAAGATGCGCCGTGCGTTCGAGAAGGAAGGTTATCAGTCGAAGCCGTACGTGAAGGCTGGCGAAGCCATCCAGGCCGAACTGATGACGATTCGCTTCACGGCGCGCACGGTCGAGCGTCTGTGCGACACGCTGCGTTCGCAAGTGGACGAAGTGCGTAACGTCGAGCGCGCGATTCTGTACATCGTGGTCGACAAGTGCGGCATGCCGCGCGCGGACTTCGTGGCACGCTTCCCGGGCAACGAAACGAATCTCGACTGGATTTACACCGTTGTGGCCGACAACAAGGCTTACAGCTCGGTGGTCGAGCGTAACGTGCCGGCCGTGCAGGAACTTCAGCAGAAGCTGATCGACTTGCAAGCGCGTGTCGTGCTGCCGTTGGCGGAGTTGAAGGACGTCAACCGCAAGATGTCGGAAGGCGAGCGTCGTGCACGCAAGGCCAAGCGCGAGATGACCGAAGCGAACTTGCGTCTGGTGATCTCGATCGCGAAGAAGTATACGAACCGTGGTCTGCAATTCCTGGATCTGATTCAGGAAGGCAACATTGGCCTGATGAAGGCGGTGGACAAGTTCGAATACCGTCGCGGTTACAAGTTCTCGACGTATGCGACGTGGTGGATTCGCCAGGCGATTACGCGTTCGATTGCTGACCAGGCACGTACCATCCGTATTCCGGTGCACATGATCGAAACGATCAACAAGATGAACCGGATTTCGCGTCAGATCTTGCAGGAAACCGGTGTTGAGCCGGATCCGGCGACGCTGGCCGAGAAGATGGAAATGCCGGAAGACAAGATCCGCAAGATCATGAAGATCGCGAAAGAGCCGATCTCCATGGAGACGCCGATCGGTGACGACGATGATTCGCATTTGGGCGATTTCATTGAAGATACCGGCACGGTGGCGCCTGCGGATGCGGCATTGCATGGTAGTATGCGCGACGTCGTGAAGGACGTGCTTGATTCGTTGACGCCGCGCGAGGCCAAGGTGCTGCGCATGCGCTTCGGTATCGAGATGAGCACGGACCACACGCTCGAGGAAGTGGGTAAGCAATTCGACGTGACGCGTGAGCGTATTCGTCAGATTGAAGCCAAGGCGCTGCGTAAGCTGCGTCACCCGAGCCGTTCCGACAAGCTCAAGTCGTTCCTCGAAGGCAATTGATTGCTGCTGAGCGAGCGCCGGTAGTTAAGGGCCGTTAGCTCAGCGGTTAGAGCAGGGGACTCATAATCCCTTGGTCGCTGGTTCGAACCCAGCACGGCCTACCAAAGAAGTAAAAGAAAAGCCCCTGACGTCACCGTCAGGGGCTTTTTGCTTTTCAAGCTTCCGTCGCGACCTTCGCTCTGCGTTGCATCGCTCGCGTTCCGCGCATTTGGCTTAATGCAACCCCGCAAATCGTCAGCCCGCCGCCCCACAGGTGATAGGCGTGCAGTGCTTCTCCCAAGAACGCTGCGGCGACGACCGCCGTCAAGATCGGGATAAGGTTCATGAACACGGCCACGCGATTGGCGCCCAGGCGTTGCACTGACAACATCCAGACAAACGGCGCGACGATCGATCCGGGAATCGCGGCGTACAGCACCATTGCCATGTTCGATGACGAGTACGGCATCGGCGGCGAGAGCAAGAAGGTGGGCAGCAGAAATACCAACGCACACGCCATTTGCACGTAAATCGACGTGAACGCGGGTATCGGAATCGCCCACCGCTTGAGCAAGATGCCGTACGCGGCGAATGTCGAAGCGACCAAAAGCATGAGCGCATCGCCCCGGCCAACGCCTTGCGAAAGCAAAACCGTCGCGTCCCCTTTGGTGATCACCAAAAGAATGCCAACGAAAGACAGCGCGATGCCAAACATGGCGCGACGCGAAGGCACATCACGGAAGAGCGCTGTGTTGAGCACCACGGTAAGCAGCGGCACTAACGACAGCAAAATCCCCATGTTCGTTGCCGTCGTAAAACTCGCGGCGTAGTACCCAACCCCCTGACACAGCGCCATGCCGAGCAGTCCAAGCCCGGCGAGTTTCGGAAGGTGAGTCCATATCGCGGCGCGATGCTGGACAACGCGTTTGACGACGAACGGTGTCAGCACCACAAACGCGACGAACCAACGATCGAAGGCGATCACGCCTGGCGGAATCGCCCCGGCGGCAAGCTTGTTCACGATCGCGTTGCCCGCCCAAATGCAAACGGCGAGCAAGCTTAGAAAAAGGTATTTCGGCGGCATGCCAAGGCTCCATCAGCGGAATATGGCTAGAATAGCCAGTATCTGTTTATCGATATATAGCGACTTTCAGACAACCATGAAGAGAACCGGACAAGTGCGCGCGACGGTCGATTCGGTGGAAGCACCGGCCCCGGCACCCCTGACGTTCCGATCGGCCACCTACGAGGGCGGCGCTGCCTATATGCCCCGGCGCCAGCCTTGGGGAAAGATCGGCTTCGCGTTGGCGGGTGTGATGGAAGTGAGTGTCGAGGGAAAGCGATTCTTGTCGCCGCCGCATTACGCCACGTGGATCCCCGTCAACGCGCACCACCACTGCCACAACCGCAGCAGTGTCAAATTCGTCACGATCTACATTGATCGCGCGTGGTGCGCGGACATGCCGGACACCGCGTGCACGCTAGTGCTCAGCCCACTGATTCGTGCGATCTTTTCGGACTTCCTGACACGAGAGGTCGTCACGCCGGTGACCGAGGACGACCTGCGCCTCGTGCGTGTTTTGATGGACCAGTTGAGGAAGGCGCCAAGGCGTGACAGTTACCTGCCGCTGTCGGACGATCCATTGCTGTCGCCGATCACCGACGCATTGCAGTTAAACCCGAGCGATCGGCGCTCGTTAGCCGACTGGGCCGAATCGCTTGGCACGACCGAGCGTACGGTGTCCCGTCGTTTTCAAGCGGGCCTTGGCATATCGTTTAACGAGTGGCGGCAACGTTTGAAACTTGTGGCCGCGCTGACCCAAATCGAGGAGGGCAAGTCCGTGCAGAAGATTGCCGACGATCTTGGCTATCGTTCTTCGTCCGCATTCATTGCCATGTTCCGCCGCCAGACGGGGACAAGTCCGTCGTATCTCTCTACCGATGGATCTTGAAGTGACGCATACCTATGAAAAAACTCGCGCTTCCCACGACGCAGACTTGGCATCTCGACGACGCGACCGCTAATACGTGGATACAGGCGGCCCATCTCGGCCATAAAAAGAAGTACGTCAAAGGCTCGGTCATTTATCGACAGGGAGAGCAGGGCGCCACTTTCTATTTCCTGCTTTCGGGGCGAGTTCAGGTCTCCATTTTTCAGCACGACGGAGCGGAGTTCATTCTCGAAGTGATGGGGCCGTGGTCGATGTTTGGCGAAAGCCCAGCGGTGGAAGGCGATAGCCGCATTGCCACGGCGATCACGGTGGAAGATTCTGAACTCATCGAATTCGACATTCGCGTCATCACCGATGCAATACCGAAGCACCCCGAACTGGCGGTGTCATTAATGCGCATCATTGCGCTAAAACAGCGCGTGCTCGCGTCACGTATTCAGTTTCTAGCGTTGCCGAAACCGGAAGCGCGTATCGGTGAGCTTCTCGGCCGCCTTTCCGAACTCTACGGAGAAGCGCACGATGGCCGCACGCTCATTACGATTGCGCTGACCCACGAGCAAATTGCCGCGATGACTGGCGCCACGCGTGTCACCGTCACGCGCGCTTTAAAACGGCTGACGGATTTCGGCGTGATCGAGATAAAACAACGCCGCATTTGGGTCATCGACGCCTCGCGGCTACTTGGATGATTTGGTAGCGCGATATACAGACTTGGCGATTTCGCCTCGATAGAGTGGTGTGCATGCCGTTCCCCAAGACATTGCACATCGACTTAACGAAAAGGACTCGCCATGCCCCCTATCGAACGCCTGCGTTTGCCTGAGGACGACGCCACTTTCGGCGGCAATCGCATCTTCGACCTGTTTCAATACTCCCCTGCCGTCACTGCGAACGGACTGGTATTCATCGCCGGTCAAATCGGCTTGCGTGCCGACGGCACGATCCCTGAATCGCCGAAAGAACAAATCGACGCAGCATTCAAACGCATCGCTGCCGTGCTCACGCATCTGGGGCTCGACTTCAGCGATGTCGTCGAATTGGTCTCCTATCACACGGACCTCACAAACCATCTGACCGACTTCCGCGCCGTGAAGGCGCAGTACATTCGCGCCGACTTCCCCGCGTGGACCATTCTCGGCATTGCCGCGCTGGCCCGCCCGGAGTTGATCGTCGAAATCAAAGTCGTTGCCGCAACGCGCAAGGCGTGATCCGCCGCGAGGAGACATCAATGGCTAGCCAAGTGAAGACTGACGGATTCGCTTTCGTCGAATTCGTCTCAGCGCATCCTCGTGAGCTCATCGAGCTTTTCCAGCATCTGGGGTTTCGCGTTCGCGGCAAAGCACAAGGCGAGGTGTACCTGCTCACGCAAGGCGCTGCCGCGTTCATCGTGAATGGGATGCCGAATGCCTTTCGCGAGACGCACGGCGCGTCGGTGCGTGCCATCGGCATTCGAGTGAATGACGCAGCACGCGCGCAATCGCAAGCGTTCGTTGGCGGCGCTGAGGTGGCGTTGGCGAGCAAGCAAGGGGCGTTCGTTGTCGACGCACCGGCCATCCTCGGCATCGGGGATAGTCTGGTGTATTTCGTCGATTTCGATTTCCGCCAGATGTTCAATCCGTCCGCCGAGGCATGGAACATCGCGGACGGCGGTGCGAGCATCGTGGCGGTCGACCACACGTCGAACATCGTGCATCCGGAGAATCTCGACCGCTGGGCGAACTTCTATCGCGACACGTTCGGGTTTGCGGAAAAGCAGTATCTCGAGGTCAAAGGGCACATGTCGGGGATGCGTGCCCGCTCCATGGTCAGCCCATGCGGGCGCGTGTCGATTCCGGTGGCCGCAGCGGCCCACGACGAGCCTGGGGTGCTCAACCAGAACGATGAATTCATTCGCGACTATGGCGGCGAAGGCATTCAGCACATTGCGCTGCTGACGTCCGACATCGAACACACCGTCGACAAATTGAGCCAGGCCGGAATCGCGTTTATGCCCGCGCCGTCGCAATCGTATTACGACGGTATCGCGGCGCGCCTGCCCAATCACGGACTGGACATTGAGCGCCTGTCCGGGCGCGGCATTCTCGTCGATGGAAAAGGGCCGAAACGCGTGCTTTTACAGCGTTTTACGAAACGGCAAATCGGCCCGGTATTTTTCGAAATCATCGAGCGACGCGGCGAAGACGGATTCGGCGAAGGCAATTTCAAGGCCTTATTCGAATCGCAAGAACAGGATCAACAAGCGCGTCGACGGAGCGTCAGCTAACGCGCGAATTTGGCTACCGTCTTTTCGCCGCTAATGCATTGCGTCAACAATTACACGGCCGCATCGGGCTGGCTGCGTTGCCGCAATGCCATTTTCTGGGGCGCAGGCACCCATTTGTCACGTAGCCGCAAGAACGGTCGCTCGACGCCGAAATACGTCAGCGTGGACATCGAAAACACGATGACAAAGAAACCGACGATTCGCATGACCTTTTCGGTCATGGTGCCGCCGAGTCCGAAATAGTGGTACAGCACATAAAACACCGACAGATTCGTCAGATACGCCGAATACGAAAGCTTTGCAATGCGCGATGTGAACGCCACCACGAAGCGAGGAAGCTGTATCGACAGTCCGAGCGTGATCATGCCGCACACGCCTAGCGAAGTAACCGTAAAGAGCCAGAATTTCGCAAAAAAGTGCGTATCGAGCCAAGCCGTATCCAGCCACATGGCGTAAATGGCGACGGGCAGAAAACCAAGCAGGGCGAAACTGAGAATTCGGAGCGCAGCCGGTTTATCGCGTAGCGTCACGCGATGCAGATAAGCGAGCAATACGCCCCACATCAACGAGTCAAGACGATACAAGGCAATTTTTCTAACTTCATCGTCCCAATGCGTGGCATGCAGTGCGCCGTGATAGCGCAGGGCCATAGAGAGCGCCAATAGCGCGAAGAGCGCGACTAACAACGAGAGCATTGGCTTACGAAGCAGCGTCCAGGCGAGCACGATGGCAATAGGCAGCGCAAAGTAAAAAACTTCTTCGACAGCCAAACTCCACGCTTCCGGGAAAAAAGAAGGATGAACGCTAAGCAGGTTTTGCGCAAAGACGAGATAACGTCCCACTTCCGCTTCTTTGGCGAACGTCCAGCCGAGCCAGAAAATCAAAAGATTTACGACAAGGTAGAAATAATAGTTCGGCAGCGTTCTGAACCACCGTCTCGCCATAAAGTTGGCGATCGTCGCCATCGACCCATCGAATTGCTTGACGGTATCAATCAAAATTCCGCCAATCAGGAACCCACTAAGGCAGAAAAAAACCTCGACACCGAAGAACCCGGCCATGTGTTGAGTCAGAACGACGGCAGGCTCAGGGATGAAGGTGAAACCATGGGATACGAGGACCAGGAGAATCGCGAGGGCTCGTAATAGATCGAGCCACTGGTTCCGTCCGTTGTAGTTAGCCATTCTTGTGCTGATTTCTTGGGCAATTCACTGAGGGGCAGGGCGTATGCCTGACTGGGCGCGCCGATTCTACCAACTCTAGGAAATTTCCCAAAGAAAATCGGGGCCCACCCAAATTGCCGTCTGAAGCCGCGCGGGCGTCATAAGCATTCCACAAGCGATTCGTTCCCATCGTGCCGGTGGCCGATTAGTCTGGACGCCACGTTCAACTTCGATGGAATCGCCATGTCCGACCATTTCAGCGGTGCACGCAGACGCCTGCTCGCGACGGGAGCCGTTGCACTTGCCAGCGCCGCTGCCGCGCCAATCGCCCTAGCACAATCGGGAACGGCGGGGGCGGGTGGCGCGCGAGTGCTGCGCATCGGTCATCAGAAAGGGTTGCTCACGCTACTCAAGGGGCGTGGCACGCTGGAGAAGCGTCTTGCACCGCTTGGCGTACACGTGACTTGGACAGAGTTTCCGTCGGGGCCGCCGCAGCTCGAAGCGCTCAATGTCGGTTCGATCGATTTCGGCGACGTTGGTGAGGCGCCACCCGTGTTTGCGCTCGCAGCGGGTGCACCGTTCGTTTATTTCGGGCAGGGCGTCCAGCGCCCCAACAGCGAAGGCCTGCTAGTGCCGAAGACGTCGCCCATCACGTCATTCGCGCAACTCAAGGGCAAGCGTGTGGGTTTCACCAAGGGATCGAATACGCACTATCTATATGTGCGTCTGCTGCAACAGGCGGGCTTCAAGCCGCAGGACATCACGCCGGTTTTCCTGCAACCCGCCGATGCGCGCGCCGCCTTCGAGCGTGGGGCAATCGACGCGTGGCTCGTGTGGGATCCCTTCCTCGCGGTCGCGCAGAAGTCGCTCGACGCGCGCCTCATTACCGACGGCACCGGTCTGGTCGGCAATCGCCTGTACTTTTTCACGTCGCGCACCTACGTTCAACACAACGAAGATGTGCTGCGCGCGGTCATCGACGAACTCAATATCGTCGACAAATGGGTCGAGGCGAATCGCGCGGCCGCCGCTGCCGAATACTCGCAGTTGTGGAACGTGCCACGCGACGCGGTCGAGTTGGTGCTGTCACGCCAACGCTTCGGCATCGAGCGAATCACACGCGCCACGCTCGCCGAGCAGCAGCAGATCGCCGATGCGTTTCTTGAGCTCAATCTGTTGCCCAAACGCATCGACGTAGCCCAAGCCGCACCGCCGTCATTGGGGTGATCACGCAGGCTGCTGCTGGGTCGTGCAATGAATGCCGCCACCACCGCCAGCAATCCCGTCGATGTTGATCTGCACGATTTCGCGCTTGGGGAACAAGTCGCGCAGCTTGTCGCGGGTGCTTTTATCGGTTTGGGTGTCACCGAATTGCGGCGCGATGACGGCGCCGTTGCACACATAGAAGTTGACATAGCCAGCAGCGAATTCGTCTGACTCATACGTGCTGCGAACGCTGTTCGGCCCGGGCAGCACAACCACTTGCAACTTGCGGCCTGCCGCATCCGTGGCCTGCCGCAGCAAGTCGAGATGGCGCATCGTCACCGCGTGATCGTAAGACGAGGTGTCGTTGTCCAAGTGGGCGATCACCACGCCAGGGCGGGCAAATCGAGCATAAAAATCGGTGTGGCCGTCAGTGATGTCCTTGCCTGCGATGCCGGGCAGCCAGATGATCTTGCGCAGCCCGAGCAACCGCTTCAACTCGATTTCACAGGCCGCTTTATCGACGCCCGGGTTGCGATTGCGGTTGAGCACACAGCTCTCGGTGATGATCGCCGTGCCGTCGCCATCGACCTCGATGCCGCCCCCCTCCAGCACCAGTCGCGTATGCAGCACGCGTGCGCCAGCTTCTTGCGCAACGAAGTTGGCAACCTTGGCGTCGTCGCCATAGGCCTGCTTTTTCCCCCAGCCGTTGAAGTTGAAATTGATGCCAGCCTTCTCGCCAGTGCGAGCGCGCACGAAAACGGGCCCGGTGTCGCGAATCCACAAGTCGTCGATCGGTTGCACGATCAGGTTCACCGAGTCGCCACATTTACGCTGGGCGACGTCGTAGTCTTCTTCGCGAACGAGCATGTTCACCGGCTCGAAATCGCCGATCGCCTGCGCGATGCGCGCCAAGCCGTCTTGCGCCGCCGCTTGCATGCGGCGTCCCCAGATGTCTTCGCTCGGCCCGAACGCCATCCACGTGGCCGTGTGACGCTCACCCTCGTCGGGCATGGCCCACGTCTGCGCTGCCGCGTCAGGCGCGCCAGCGGCAATCGCACTGCGGGCCAAGCCGCCGGTGACGGCGCCGCTCATCAGGGCGGCGCCCGAGGCCATCAGCCCGCGCTTCAGAAAACGACGTCTTGCTTGCATATTCCCATCCTGTGGAAGGCTTTTCGCACGAGATTACGCCATCGGAGTATCGCCGGTGCGTCGGCGAATCAGGCAGTTGACGCAGTTTGCGTCATCCAACTGATAATAAAAAGCGAGGTTTATTGCTATGATTTATCAAGTTTTCTCATATCTTGGTGAATGGCGATGACTCGGCAGCGTATTCCCTCTCTCAAATTGCTGATGGGCTTCGAGGCGGCGGCCCGTCACGGAAATTTCTCCCGCGCGGCCGACGAGTTGCATATCTCGCAATCGGCGATCAGCCATCAAGTCCAGCAATTGGAATCGGAAATCGGGCAGCCGCTCTTTCGCCGTGTCGGGCGGGGTGTGGAGTTGACCGTCGCCGGTGAAGTGCTGCTACGCAGCGTGCAGCGTTCGGTCGATACCTTGCGAAACGGGCTCGGCCGTATCGCCACTTATCTTGACCCGGGGCTCGTTGCCATCGCTGGCCCGGCAACGTTGCTGCACGGTTGGGTGAGCCCGCGTATCGAGCAGCTTCAAGCGCGTAACCCCGCGTTGTGTCCGATGCTCTCGACCGACGATGCCGCCCGGTTTATCGACGAGACTGACATCGACATCGTCATCAGCGACCGGCCGTTGTCGCAGACGGGGCTCATGGAAGTGCCGTTCCTGAAAGACGAGTGGGTCATTGCCGCCGAGCCGACATTGGCGTCACGGCTGGAAGGCATACCTCGCGAGCAGCATCCCGCGAACGCGTCGCTGATTTGTCTCGAAGAGAGCTTTACGCGCGACGAAACGGCGGCGCTGTTTCGTGATGCACTGGACCCGTTTCGCAAACGCGCTATTTACGACGACGAGCGTCTCTTGCTCGATGCCGCGTTGCGCGGGCAGGGCATCGCGTGCATTTCGCGATTGCTGGCGGATGAGAGCGTGAATCAAGACCGCTTGCGAATACTTCCCGACTATCCGCGCATAGAGGGGCGCACGTGGTGGGTGTCGCGCGTGGCGGGCGAGCCGCGCTCGGTGTTCGTGTCTGAAGTCTTCGACTGGCTCATTGCACAAGCTGCCAGACACCTTACGCCTGACATCAAATAAAAAACCGGCACACCGCCAACGAATGGCGGATGTGCCGGTTCTAAAACAACGAAGACCTCGACGCGCGCGTTAGGGACGCGGCGGGAACCAGCCGTTTTTAATCGCGATACAGAAATTCAACGGCAGATACGGTTGCATGTTGTTGTGCGCACCGCTGGTGCAGGCGGGGCCGACCGTCCACGGCGAGAGCGATACGAGCGACAGATCCGACGTGCTCTCGCGATACGCGTTGTTGCCTGTGACAACAAATCGAGCGGGCAACTTGTCGCCAGCCGACTCGCCCGCCGGGCGCGTGGAGTTGGCAAATGCCGAATGCGTGTGCAGCGGCATGTGTTGCTCTTGGAGCGTCACCGTCGTGCTCCCCTCCACCTTGCCCATCTGGGCCGCATCCGTGGTTCCCCGCGATACCAAACCGCGCAGATCCGGCACCGCAAACGTAGTCCGGCCGTCCCCGCCGTACGTCGTGCCAATCACCGCATAGAGTTCGGGGAAGGCGCGAATCTGAAGGAGCGCGCCGTCGCAAGTGACCCAGTCGATCGGCGCATAGTTGAAGGCGTAGAGCCGAATTTCACCAATGAAGTAATCGTCCATGGAGCTCTCTGGTCAGCCTTGCGATGGGTAGAGGCCGTTGACGCAGATGATGTAGTTCATCGACGCCGTGGGCATGAGGTTGGGGTGCGCGGTCGGCTGAACATTACCGGCGGGCACAATGGCGGGCGCCGCCAGTGCCGACTTGGTGGGCGCGGAACGTACCCCCGAGTCATAAAACACCGCACTGGTTTTCGCCAGCGTCACACCCGGGCCGGGCGTGGGCGTCGTGGCGTCTTCCGTCGAGGCGTTGATCGTATGCGAGTGGCCCGGCATGTCCGAAGGCTGGAGCGTGACCGTGTCGCTGCCGATCTGCTGACCCAGCAGCCGCTGCCCGGATCCCGGCACTTGTCCCATGCCGATCGGCACCCGCAGTCGCAGGTCGGGCAGTCGGAAGTTGGTTCTGCCGTCGCCGCCGTACGTCGTGCCGATCAGCGCGAACAGCACTTCGTAATCGGAGGCGATGTTGAGGAGTTCTCCGTTGCAAAACTTCCATCCCTGCGGGGCGTAGTTGCCAGCGAACATGCGAATTTCACCAATGTAGGCTTCCATGTCCGGCTCCTAGGGGCGTGGCGGGTAAAGGCCGCCCTGAACGCAAATGATGTAGTTCAGGACCAGCGAGGACTGCATGTTGTTGTGAGCGGTGGCGTCGCTCGTCGCGCTGCTCGCTTCGGGCGATTCCGCCGCCAACGTCTGCGCCGTTACCGGGCCGTAAAGCGCGGTGCCATCCACCGTCGGTGCGCCCGACTGCGCGATCACGCTCTTGGCAAGCAAACGGTCTTTGCCGGCGCCAGCGGTCGGCTGCGTCGCATCGTTCGTCGTTGCACGAAATTCGTGCGTGTGCGCGGGCACCTGCTGCGTGTTGAGCGTCACCGTTTCGGTGCCTCCGGGCGCGCCTTGGTTGTATGTCCCTGGCAGCCGATGCATCGCGACGCGCCCGCGCAGGTCGGGCAGCCCGAAGGTGCTTCTGCCGTCGCCACCGTATTGCGTGCCGAGCAAGGCGAACAGCACCTGATTGATATTGACGTTAAGCAAGCGCCCGTCACACGGTAGCCAGCCCCTTGGTATGACCGGAAAAGCGCACAAACGTATTTCCCCGAGATAGGAGTCCATCCGTTTCTTCCTGGTTAAGTGGCGACGCCACGATCTTTGAATTCTTATAGGCGCGCATTTTGCCACCACCATATTTCATTTCAAATAAATTTCGTTACCCGTATTAAATTTCGATGGGTAAAACGATTGTTTGAAATTGTTCGCTTATTAACAAAAGAGACATCTAAATATTGGTGAATACCCTTGGCTAGTTGTTGTAACTTCGGTTTACCGCGAATCGGGCTTGACGCGGGAGGCAATGGTGCCTACCCTTGCGCAGAAATTAGTCAGGTGTCCGTCAGTTCTCGCTAGACGTCACCGCTCGATGCCGGTAAGCATGGGGTCACTGCGCCGGAAACGATGTTTCGGAAATACCGAAACACGCAAGCAAAATTACAAATGAATCTTTGCCTGATAACGGGTGGGGATTTCGGGGGAAGTCAAATGAAACCGCAATACGAACGGGGCGAATCGGCATTTATACGATGGGCATCGCGCTCATCCGTCAGCGGCAATGCGTGTGCATTGCCCAGCCGGTCTTTCTTAGATACGCGCCAAGTCATCCCCGATTGATCTATTCACGCGAAAGCCGCGAGCCAACCCATCGGCTCGCGGCTTTCGCGTGCGTGCTCGCTTGTCGCGCGCCTGCGTGACGCGCGGGCGTCGTGCCGCGCACGCGCGGTGGTCACCTGCCAAGTCGTTTGCTTCTCTCCCGGTTCGCCATGCTGCCTAGTCTCCCGTTCTCTATCGAGTCCGCACGCCACCGGCGGTCGGCCTTTGCACCTGCCGCTTGGTTTCACTGGCTGCGTGCGTTGCTGACCCTGTTGGTTTTGTTCACGGCGTCATCGTCGGCTTGGTCGCAGGCAGCTTGCACGACATGGTCGCCCACGCCAGCGCAGCTCTCGAACGGGACCTACAAATATCAGATGCCGATAGGGGGCGCGTGCGACCCGACTGGCGATGGGCTGTACACGACGTCGAATGGTGACATCGGTAACGTTACGGCTCCAGATGGCTCGATATTGACCGTCGATCTGAGCAATCCCAGTTTCGACATCTTGGTCTTCACCCCAAAGGCAAACACCACGACGACCTCGTGGTCATTTACGTTGTATCAGGTCAGTGGCGCGCCGGTCACCGTGGCCATCAAACTCGCTGCGGCTCTGCCAACACTCGTCGGTGTGACACCCAGCAGCGGGGCGACCGCTGGCGGCGATTCGGTCACGCTTACCGGTACGAATTTCGTTGCTGGTGCGGTCGTGACGTTTGGCGGCACGCAGGCAACCGGAGTCACCGTGAATAGCGCGACGTCGATCACGGCGTTCACCCCGGCGCATGCTAGCGGAACGGTGAACGTTGTCGTCAATACGACGGGTACCGGCGGCGGCGGGGGAGGCTCAGCGACGCTAACGAACGGTTTCACCTTCAACGCACCCGTGCCAACGGTCACCGCACTCTCCCCGGCGGGCGGGCCAAGCGCCGGTGGTACGACCGTGACAATCACCGGGACGAATTTCACCGGCGTAACGGGTGTTAACTTCGGCGCGACCCCCGCGACAAATGTGGTGCTGGTGAACAGTACGACGATCACCGCGACATCCCCTATGGGGACAGCGCCAGTCGATGTCACCGTCACCACGAGTGCAGGCACCAGCGCAGCCAATCCCCCGGCCGATAGGTTCACGTACACCCCGACAGTGACGGGCGTGTCGCCGTCGTCGGGCCCCGCCGTGGGCGGTGGAGGCGCGACGATCACCGGAACCGGCTTTACCTATGCCACCTCGGTGACGTTCGGGGGGAACGCCGCGTTGCCCTATACGATCGTGAACGACACCACGATAACGGTGGCGAACGTACCCGGTGGTACGGCAGGGAGCACCGTGGACGTCAAAGTGACAAATAGCGCTGGGACCAGCGCCGTAAACGCCAGCGACCAGTACACCTACCTCGCGGCGCCGACTGTGACGTCGGTGACACCGAGTGCGGGGAAGGCTGGTGTTGGAACGCCTGTCACGATCAATGGCTCGGGCTTCTCCAGCGGCGGGGTGCCGACGGTTTCGTTTGGTGGCTCAGCGGCAACGGGTGTCACCGTTCTCACCGATTCGGTGATTAGTGCCACCTCGCCCTTGGGGGCGGCGAGCACTGTCGACGTGACGGTGACCAACACGAATGGCACCAGCGCGACCAGTTCCAACGATCAATTCACATTCGCGGGCGTCCCTAGCATCACTTCTCTCGGGACGACGGAAGGTCCGCTTGTTGGCGGCACGCCTGTGACGATTAGCGGGAGCGGCTTTAAGACCGCGACGGCTGTGAAGTTCGGCACGGTCAACGTCACATCCTTCACGGTCAATAGCGACGGGCAAATTTCCACGACAGCGCCATCTAGCGCAAGCGCTGGCGTGGTCGACGTGACGGTCATTACGGTCGGGGGAACTAGCTCGACTGGCAGCGCCGATCAGTTCACCTACCGCGCCGTGCCTACCGTAACGGGCATTTCGCCATCATCGGGCTTGACCGCTGGGAACGACGCCGTGGTGATCTCCGGCAGCGGTTTCACCAGCGCGTCAACGGTGAAATTCGGCGGGGTTTCGGCGACGAACGTCGTGTTCAATAGCTCGAATCAGCTAGCGGTTCGCTCACCCGCTGGCACGGGCACGGTCGACGTGACCGTCACGACAACGGGCGGCACCAGTGCGGCCAACTTGAGCGACCAGTTCACTTATAGGCCGCTCCCGGTGGTGACCAGCCTCTCGCCGACGTCGGGGGGTATCACGGGCAACACCAAGACCATCATTAAGGGGAGCGGATTTACCGGTACCGTCGGTGTGACGTTCGGCGGATCGCCAGCGTCGAGCTTCAATATCGACAGTGACACGCAACTTACGGTGTACTCGCCCAGTGGGCCTTCGGGAACCGTCGATGTCGTCGTGACGACGCCAAACGGAACGAGCGCCACCAGTGCGTCGAGCAAGTTCACTTATTACCCGGCGCCGACGATAGCGGGGGTCTTCCCCAATACGGCACTGGCGACCGGTGGCGCAGCGGTGGTGATTTCCGGCACGAATTTCGTCGCGGGCAGCACGACGGTGTCGTTTGGCGGTGCGTTCGTCACGCCCTCGGTTGTCACTTCGACCTCGATGACCGTCTCAGCGCCTGCGGGCACGCCAGGTCCGGCGACGATCACTGTCAATGCGCCGGGCGGAACCGCCACGCAATCCGGCGCGTTCACCTACATCGCGTTCCCCACCGTGAGTTCGATTTCCCCGACGACGGGGCCACTCGCTGGCGGCGCTACGGTGACGATCTTAGGTAGCGGCTTCACCAATGCCTCGTCGGTGAACTTCGGCGCGTCGATGGTGACGCCAACCGTCAATAGCGATACTCAGATCACGGTGACTGCGCCGTCCAGCGTTAGCGCCGGTGTGAAAGACGTGACAGTCACGGTGCCGAGCATTGGCACCAGCGCGACCAGCGCCAACACCAAGTTCACCTACGCGGCGGTACCGGCCACAACGACGATATCGCCGGCAAGTGGCCCGGCTGCTGGCGGCACCACGGTGACAATCAGCGGGACCGGGTTCACCAATGCGACCGCAGTGATGTTCAGCACAGGATTTGGGACGAATTTGACCGTCGTCAGCGACTCGCAGCTTACGGTGAAGGCACCCAGTGGCACCGCGGGCAGCACGGCTGATGTGACCGTGATGACGCCGGGCGGGACGAGCCCGCCGAATCCGAGCGTTCGCTACACCTTCCTTGCAGCGCCTGTGCTCACGGGGCTATCGATGACCGCAGGCCCATCGTCGGGCGGCACCGCCGTGACGATCACCGGCAGCGGATTCACCGGTGCCACGAGCGTCACATTCGGCGGGGTGGCGGGGACAGGGGTCAACGTCATCAGCGACACGATAATTTCGGTGACATCGCCTGCCGGTGCTGGCACGGTCGACGTGAACGTCACGACGCCGGGGGGTGTCAGCGCATCGAGCAGCGCGAGTAAGTTCACCTACGCCGGTCTGCCTGCGGTGACCGCTATTTCGCCAACAACCGGCCCAACCGCAGGCGGGACGTCCGTCGTGATTACGGGCACGGGTTTCAGCAATGTGTTCGGCGTGTCGTTCGGCGGTACAGCGGCAACCGGCTTCACGGTGAATAGCGCCACTCAGATCACGGCCACCTCACCTGCGGGGACGGGCGCGGTCGACGTGCGCGTGACGACCGCTGGCGGCACGAGCCCCATTGTCTCGGCCGACCAATTCACCTATGCGGGCACGCCGACGGTGACAAGTGTTACGCCGAATAACGGGCTGACGACGGGCGGCACCTCAGTGACGATCGTCGGGACGGGGTTCACCGGGGCGACAGGTGTCAAATTCGGCACGAATGCTGGGACCAATGTGACTGTCGTGAGCCCGACGCAAATTACCGCGACGTCTCCGGCGGGCACCGCTGGCGTGACCAATGTGACTGTCACCACGCCCGGTGGTACCAGTGCCACGGGTACGGGCAACCAGTTCACCTACAACGCGCCGCCTGCGATCAATTTCGTGACGACGACGCTGCCCGGCTCGGTGGCAGGCACCGCTGGTTACAACCAGACGATTCAGGTGACCGGTGGTGTGGTGCCTTATGTGTTCTCGATCACGTCCGGCGGGGTACCGACCGGTCTGACGTTCGACCCGGCTACCGGCACCCTCACGGGCAAGCCGACGGCGGTGGGCAGCTTCACGTTCGTGGTGCAGGCCAAAGACGCGAACAATCTGACGGGGACGCAATCGTTCACCGTGCAGATCACGGCGCCGACGTTGTCGATCGATACGACCACGCTGCCTAACGCCACCGCAGGCGTCAGCTATTCGCAGGCACTGACAAGCAGTGGTGGCGTGTCGCCGTACACGTTCACGACAACCAGTACGCTGCCCGCCGGACTCACGTTCGCGAACGGGACGATCAGCGGCACGCCGACGCAGACCGGCTCGTTCAACCTGGCGATCAAGATGACCGACAGCACAACGGGCACTGGCGCGCCGTTTTCCACGACCAAGACGTTGACACTCACCGTGGGCGTGGCCGCATTGACGCTTACGCCTACGACCTTGCCGACACCGGTGGCGGGGCAGGCCTACAGCCAGACGATGAAGGCAACGGGCGGCACTGCGCCATACCGGTTCACCGTGACGAGCGGCGCGTTGCCTGCGGGTCTCGCCCTCGATGCGGCATCGGGCGCAATCACCGGCACGCCGAGCGCCACGGGCACCAGCACGTTCACGGTGACGGCGACGGACGCCAGCACGGGGCCGGGCACGCCGCTCACCGCAGCGCAGAGCTACACGTTCAACATCTCGAGTCAGGTCGCCTCGGCTCCCGCGGTGCAAACCAAGGTGCTGTCCAACGCGCCAGTCACGATTCACGCGACGGCCAATGCGGTGGGCGGACCGTTCACACGCGTGGCCATCGTCACGCCGCCTGCGACCGGTACGGCAGTGGTGAATGGCGAAGACATCGTGTACACGCCCGCAGGCAATACCAACGGCGTGGTCACGTTCACGTATGCGCTCACGAATGCGGTCGGTACGTCGGCGCCGATTCCGGTGTCGGTGACGGTGGAGGCGGTGCCGATCACGGCCCCGGGCCTGCAATCGAGTGTCAGTGCGAACGAAACCGCGACCGTCGACATCACGACTGCGGCCAGCGGCGGGCCGTTCACGGGGGCCAACATCCTGTCGGTGTCTCCGGCCAATGCGGGGACGGCGAGCATCGTGGCCGTCACCGCCCCGGCACCGGCTGCGGCCGCTGGCGTGCGTCTGTTGCGCGCCGCTGTGGCAGCGCCGACCACGCAATACAGCGTTCGTTTCGTACCGGCAGCCGCGTTTGCGGGCACGGCGGTGATCGCGTACACGTTGTCCAACGAGAACACGACGTCGGCCCCGGGCACGCTGCAAGTGAGCGTCGCCGCACGTAAAGATCCGTCGACCGATCCGGATGTTTCCGGCTTGATCGGCGCGCAGGTCGAAGCGGCACGTCGTTTCGCGACCACGCAGATCGGCAACTACAACCAGCGCCTTGAAATGCTGCACGGCAAGGGCCGCGCCCCGTCGAGCAACGGGCTCAATGTGGTGCTGCCGTCGCCGGATCGCGATCGCAATGTGTCGCGCTGTCAGGACGTTGTGGGGATCTCCGAGCGCGATGCGTGTCTGCGCGGCGAAGTCAGCCCGACGGCGATGAGCAAAGCCAAGAGCCTCGACGTGCGTGACCCGGCCAATAAGGGCGGTAGCGGCGTGAGTACGGGCGATGCCAATGCGCCCGACTTGCCGGGCGAGGGCGCCAACGACGACCAGCGCTTTGCTTACTGGACGGCGGGGACGGTGGACTTCGGTTTTGCCAATATGGCGGCCAGTTCGGCAGCGCAGCGCTCGGGCTTCAAGTTCACGACCGGTGGCGTGACGCTCGGCGCGGACTACCGTTTGTCCGATCAGTTGTCGCTGGGCGCAGGGGTGGGCTACGGGCACGATTCGACCGATATCGGCAGCTCGGGCACGCGCAGCACGGGCGATAGCTACAGCGGCGCGCTGTATGCGAGCTTCCGTCCGATACCGACGTTGTTTGTCGATGCGGTGGCGGGCTTCGGCACGCTGAACTTCAGTTCGCGCCGTTGGGTGATCGATTCGAACGACTTCGCGAGCGGTAAGCGCACGGGCCAGCAGTTCTTCGGCTCGCTGTCGGCGGGTTACGAATTCCGTAACGACGACTGGTTGTTCTCGCCGTACGGGCGTCTCACGGCGTCGCGCTCCACACTCGATCAATACAGCGAAACCGGCGCAGGGCTGAACGCGCTCACGTACTTCAAGCAGAACGTGAATACGCTGTCGGGCACGCTCGGCGTGCGCGCGGGCTTCGCCAAGGCCACACCGATCGGCACCTTCTCGCCGTATATCCGAGTGGAGTTGCAGCACGACTTCAACGGTCAGAGCATGGCCGGGCTGGCGTATGCCGACATTGCGGGCAGTGGGCCGGTGTACTTCGTGCCGGGCAGCCCGTACGGCAGCGATCGCGTGCAGGTCGGGTTCGGTTCGAAGTTGCGCACCGGCGTGCTGGTCTTCGGGCTGGATTACAGCGTGACGACCGGCATGGGCGGCTTGCAACAGGGTGTACGACTGACGCTCATGGCGCCGTTCTGATGCGGTGAGTGCGATGCGGTAGGAAAGCGAAAGGCCAGCCCATGAGGCTGGCCTTTTCGTTTAGTCCACTGACTTAGTCCAATGCCGGTTCGTCGGCGACTTTGCGTTCGCGCAGGCGGCGAAAGAACGCGGTGTTGTGCACGTCGGCAGTATCGAACACGGTATCGGCGGCGCGCAGCACGGCGGTGTTGAACAGTGCGCGGCTATCGGCGTCGCAACCTGCCGAGCGCGCCTGCATCGCGACTTGTCTCGCGATCTCGCCGATCACGCCACGTTTGATGGCGCCGAACGAGGTGTCCGGCTGTCCATCGAGATGATTCACGTGGGCGAGCAGCATGCCCAACACCTGCGCGTGTACGAGTTCGGTGGCCCGCTGTTCCATGGCCAGTACGTCATATTCAGTCATGAGTACCCCCGATGAACGATGTGGTGCGAAGGGAAGCTTCGCCAGGATAGCACCGCCACATGGGCGTCGCTCGCCCCGTTCCGGGGGCGCCGAGGCCCCAGGATTATCGGGTTATTGCAACCAAGCCGCTGGCACGCCGCCACGCTTGCGCCGCTCTTCCGCGCCCGCATGCCAGCCCGGGTAGCTGTCGGTGGCAACGCCCAGCGAGATCAGGGCGCCGGCGACCTTTTCGTTCTTCGCGTCCTTCGCCACCGCGTACAGATTCGGCGGCGTGTCCGGTGCGCCCGGATGGCTGCGCGAGATCAGGCTGGGTTCGTTCAGATTGACGCCGTACTTCTTGAAGAGCGCCAGTTGCTCGGCCGCATTCGGATAGTCGTCTTTCACCACGAGGTAGGGCAGGCTGACATCCATCCCGGTGCCGGGCATGGTGACCGGCATACCGCCGCGCAGGAACAGTTCAATGGCACGCAAGTCGCCCATCCGGCTCGCCTTGGCGAATTCGTACGGGTCCCATTTCATGCCGATGTTGTTGAGTTCGACGCGCGGGTCGTCGCTCTTGCCGTTCTTGATATCGACCAGCAGCTTTTGCACGTTGGCGACCCACTGCACATTGGCCGCCCCCACACCGCCTTGTTCGGCGTGTTTGCTGCTCGCAATGGCACCAAAGCTGAAGGCGCCCGCGCACAAGCCTGCACAGACGACCAGACTGCCGTGAATGCGCCGCCGCCCACCGAACAGGCGCATGGCGAGCAGCACGACGAACACCAATACTGCGCAGCCAGCCACGTAATTGATGTAGGGGAAGAAAGGCCGGATGAAGTCCAGTACCGGAATCAGAATGGCGGTGGAAATTGTCATGACGGCGTTGATCGGCCCGATATGATCGGTGACCCACCGTCCCCCTTCCACGTACGTTTGCGTTTTCATTGTTATCGAGAAGCGTGGTGTATTGACGTTGCAATCTAAGCCCGGCGTAACCATGCGAGAGGCGCACGCGAGAGGTGGCCGCGAGGGCGCGCACGATTATGCCAGCGAACCATCTTCAACACAGTGACAGGCGTTGTCATCCTGTCAGTCCTGACAGGACGTGGCAACCGGGCGCACAGGTATTGGGCTGCTTGGCATGCCTGACGTTTCGCTATCCGTAACGATGCGGTTGCACCTTTGGGGGTGCGTTTCGGGTTAACACCTAAAGTTTCGCTTTCAATGGCCGTAAGTCATGAGGTGGAATCTTCCATCTCGTGGAGGCGGCGGCCTGGGGCGCCCGCTTCCGTTACTTTCCCCCTAGCCGCAGGCCTGCCAGTCCAGACAGCATGACAGTATCTTCGCTTAGAACACGCATCATTCTGATCGCGTGTGCCACCGTCATCGGTGCGCTGATCCTCTCCGGCATTACCACCTACCTCATCGTGCGCAGCAGCATGATGTCGACCATTTCCAACACGCTCGACGCCGTGGCGCGCGGCAACACCCTCGCCGTCGAGCGCTGGGCTGCCGCCAAGGGCCAGTCGGTGGTCGGCACGGCCGCCGCCGTCGAAAAGGGCGAGCAGGGCGTCGCCCTCACCAAATTGCTCGGTGCGACTAACGGCTTCCCGATCTCGAGCATCGGCTGGAGCGATAAGTCCTACTTCTCGAGCGGCCCGACGCCGCCCGATTACGATCCGACCGCGCGTCCCTGGTACAAGGGCGCCACCGCAGCGGGCAAGCTGACCGTCGTCAAACCATACGCCGATATTGCGTCGGGCAAGCTGTACGTGTCGTTCGCCGCGCCGATTCTGCGCGACGGTCAGACGCTCGGCGCCGTGAGCGGTGCCGTGCCGCTCGATGCCGTGCAGGACGTGGTCAAGGCTGTGCACCCCACGCCGTCGAGCCTCGCCTTCGTCGTCTCGCGCGACGGGCTCGTGATTGCGCACCCCGACGAGAAGCTGATGCTCAAGCAGTCGAGCGATCTCGCGCAAGCGCTCACCCCCGATGCGCTCGTCGCGCTGGAGCGCGCCAAAGACCCGATGGAAGTGCAGCTCGGCGGCGACGCCAAACTGCTGAAGGTTCAGCCGGTGCCGGGCACCGACTGGCTCTTCGTCGTCGCACTCGATAAGGCGGAAGCGACCGCCGGGCTTTCGCAAGTGCTGAGCGCCACGGTCATCACGTTGATCGTGCTCACGCTGTGCGCAATCGGTATCGCCAGCTTCTTTACGTCGCAGGCGTTCCGCCGCTTGTCGCAAGTGCGCGACGCCATGGACACCATCGGCTCGGGCGGCGGTGACCTGACGCGCCGTCTGGATGTCGTCGGCAACGACGAAGTGGCGCAGATCTCGCGCTCGTTCAATGCATTCGTCGACAAGATCAGCACAGTGATGCTCGACGTGCGCTCGGGCGTGCACGGCATGACGTCGGCCACCAGCGAAATCGAGATGGGCAACCGCGATTTGTCGCATCGCACCGAGTCGTCGGCTGGCACGTTGCAGGAGACCTCTGCCGCGCTGACGGAACTGACCGCGAGCGTCAAGCAAACCGCCGAAGCCGCCGAACACGCGACGCGTCTGGCCAACGACGCCAGCGAAGCGGCAGCGCGCGGCGGCGATGTCGTCACGGGGGCCGTCACCACGATGAGCGAGATTGCGCAATCGTCCGAGCGCATCACGGAGATCATCAGCGTGATCGACGGTATCGCGTTCCAGACGAACATTCTTGCGCTCAATGCCGCCGTGGAAGCGGCGCGCGCTGGCGAGCAGGGCCGTGGCTTCGCCGTCGTGGCCGGTGAAGTGCGCACGCTGGCGCAACGCAGTGCCGCCGCCGCACAGGAAATCAAGACGCTGATCGAAGCCTCGGTGCAAAACGTCAAGAGCGGCACGCAGCGCGTGCAGGCTGCTGGCAACACGATGGGCGAAATCGTCGACGGTATCGGGCGCGTGCGTCGTCTCATCGGCGAGATTCACAGCGCGATGACCGAGCAAAGCACGGGCATCAGCCAAATCGATCGCAGCGTGGCGGAAATGGATCAGTCGACGCAGCAGAACGCCGCGCTGGTCGAGGAATCGGCCGCCGCGTCGGCCATGCTGAGCGAGCAGGCCCGTAACCTTGCCGAGACGGTAGCGCTGTTCCAATTGCGCGAGCACAGCCGTCACGGCGTGACGGTCATGCACGCGCGCGATGGCGCGGGTTCGCATCGCGACGAACCGGCGCTTGCCGCGTAAGCCTCAGCCGCCCAAGCTGCCAAAGCCGCTCAAGCCGCATTTGACGCGGCGGCTCACTGAATAGTGTTTGCATCGCCCGCCCGCTGGAATCTGTCGCACAATAGGACAGCCTCCAGCGGGCGGGCTTTTTCATTTCGAATTCAGGAGACACGACATGGCGACTCAGCAATACCAAGGCGGCTGTCATTGCGGTGAATTGCGTTTTACTGCAAATCTTGATTTGTCCAAATCAATTGCGTGCAATTGTTCTATTTGCAGCAAGCGCGGGTTGATTCTTACCTTTACGCCATTGGGTGAATTCACGCAGACGGCGGGTGCCGCTTCGAATCGGGAATATCTTTTCAACAAGCACATGATTCATCATCAGTTCTGCCCGACGTGCGGCGTCGAGGCGTTTGCTTTTGGTGAGATGCCCGACGGCACGAAAATGGCAGCGGTCAATGTGCGCTGCCTCGACGGCATCGACCTCGATGCCGTGCACCCCACGCCGTTCGACGGAGCCAGTCGGTAGCAGTATTCGTGAAAATAGACGACGCTATATATTTAAACGGATATTGTTTTGGTTTTACGAATTGCGGTTTGCCATGCAAAACCAGAAAGCTAAAACG
Organism: Pandoraea pneumonica; assembly: GCF_902459645.1. Taxonomy (GTDB): domain Bacteria; phylum Pseudomonadota; class Gammaproteobacteria; order Burkholderiales; family Burkholderiaceae; genus Pandoraea; species Pandoraea pneumonica. The sequence continues at coordinate 196,599 of NZ_CABPSK010000004.1, read as the reverse complement.
GCGCAGCTAATGCGCCGTTTTTTATTTCTCGAAAGAATCTGAAAGTCATTACGTGAGAATCGAGGGATTATTGGCTCAAGATTCTCAAATGAACTTCCGTTATGCCATGCGATTGTTCGTGTTTTGTCGCATTCTGGAGTTGGCATGAAGTTCTTGGGTAGTCTCAAAATCGGCACGCGCCTGACCCTCGGGTTCGCCGTGACGCTGGTGCTGCTGTGTATCGTGGGCGGCATGGCGGTGTTTCAGGCTTCGCGCATTTACGGCGGTACGCGCGATCTCGCCGACAACTGGCTGCCCAGCGTGCAGACACTTGGCACCGCACAGGTTGCCGCCAATGCCGCACGTCGCGCCACGCTCGCGACGCTGCTGACCACGGTGGAGCAAACCCGCCTCGATGAAGTGAACAAGCGCACAGCGTCCATCGATCTGATGAACAAGACGCTGACGGCCTACGGCAATCTGGTCGCCTCCGACGAGGACCGCCGGGCGTACGAGGCGGTGCGCGAGGCATGGTCCGGTTATCTGGCCGTCGACAATCGCATTGCAGAATTGGCCAAGGGTGACGACACCGCACAAGTGCAGGCACGCACGCTCGCCATGACCGACGAGGTGCAAGCCTTTGCTGTGCTCAGCCAGAAACTGACGGAACACGTCGCCGTCAACCGCGCGGGCTCGGTGTCGGCGGCAGATGCCGCGGCAGCCAATTACCACGCGGCCTTCGTCGCCACGATCGTGTTGATCGTGATGGCACTGGGCGTGAACATCTTCATTGCCTTGCTCATTACTCGTTCGATCACCGTGCCGATTGGCCGCTGCGTCGACATCGCCGAGACGGTCGCCCGAGGCGATCTCAGTTCGCGCATCGACGTGCACGGGCAAGACGAACTCGCGAAACTGCTCGGCTCGCTCCGAGATATGAACGGCAAGCTGGCCCAGGTGGTGGGTCAGGTGCGCAATACGAGCGAGAGCATCGCGACCGGTTCGGCGCAAATCGCGGCGGGCAATACCGATTTGTCGTCACGCACCGAGCAGCAGGCGGCGTCGCTCGAAGAGACGGCGGCGAGCATGGAAGAGCTCACGACCACGGTCAAGCAGAACGCCGACAACGCCGAGCAAGGCAATGTGCTGGCGTCGAATGCGTCGCAAATCGCCCAGCGCGGCGGCGCCGTGGTGCGGCAGGTGGTCGAGACGATGCGCGAGATTTCCGAGGGCTCGTCGCGCGTGGGCGACATCACCAGCGTGATCGAAGGCATCGCGTTCCAGACCAATATTCTCGCGTTGAACGCCGCAGTGGAAGCCGCGCGCGCCGGTGAGCAGGGCCGTGGCTTCGCTGTGGTGGCCGGTGAGGTGCGCACGCTGGCGCAACGTAGCGCCAATGCCGCCAAGGAGATCAAGGAGTTGATCGACGCCTCCACGCGTCAGGTCAACGAAGGTGCGAAGCTTGTCTCAGAAGCGGGCACCACGATGGACGAGGTGGTGCAAGCGGTGAAGCGTGTGACCGATCTGATGGCGGAGATCGCCGCCGCATCGACGGAACAGCGCACGGGCATCGAGCAGGTCAATCAGGCCGTGATGCAGATGGATACTGTGACGCAGCAGAACGCAGCGCTGGTGGAAGAAGCGTCGGCCGCCGCGCAATCGATGGCTGCCCAGTCGAGCGGCCTGCGCGAACTGGTGTCGATCTTCAAGCTGGATGGCGCAGCCAACCAAGCAGGGCAGTCGCACCGCTTGTCGGCGTGATAGGCGCCCGGGCAATTGTCGGGCACTCGTCCGGCAATCGCCGGTCAATCATCGGCCAATCACCGCGCAATAAAAAGCGGCCCGCCGGCGTAGGCTGGCGAGCCGCGAATGCCAGGACGCTCTCACCAGCGTCCGGCCCACGGGACCGCATGCGTCCCATGTTCTTTCTGCCGCGACGTGGGCGCGGGCGTCTCTCGCTCGGGCGGCACGATCATCGCGCCGCCACCATCGACAACTGAGCGCCTGCCCCCCGGCGCGGCACTCGTTGCCTTGTCGGTTGTGCGCTGGCTGTGCTTACCGTGCCGCGAGCATCGACCCGCGATCGCGCAAGTTGATGTGCATCTCGAAGGCGCGCTCCAGCGCGTGCGGCGTGTGACCGGCATAGCGCTGGGCGTCGCGATAGTAATCGCGCAGCACTTCGCGGTAGGACGGATGCGCGCAGTTGTCGATCACGAGATTCACGCGCTCGCGCGGGGCGAGCGTGCGCAGGTCGGCCAGACCCTGCTCGGTCACGATGATGTCCACGTCGTGTTCGTTATGGTCGACGTGCGGCACCATCGGCACGATGCTCGAAATCTTGCCGTCTTTGGCGACCGACTTCGTCGCGAAGATCGCCATGCGCGCGTTGCGTGCAAAGTCTCCCGATCCGCCGATGCCGTTCATCATGTGCGTGCCGCCCACGTGCGTGGAGTTCACGTTGCCGTAGATATCTGTCTCTAGCGCGGTGTTCAGCGCAATCAGCCCCAAGCGGCGAATGACTTCCGGATGGTTGCTCACTTCCTGCGGGCGCAACACGAGCTTGTCGCGATAACGCGCGAGATTGCCGAAGACGCGATCTTGTACGGCTTGCGAGACGGTGATCGACGAGCCCGACGCGAAATCCATCTTGCCCGCGTCCATCAATTCGAACGTCGAGTCTTGCAGCACTTCCGAGTACATCGTCAGGTGCTCGAACGGCGAGTCGATGAAGCCCATGAGCACGGCGTTCGCAATGGTGCCGATGCCCGACTGAATCGCAGGCAGCGTGCTCGGCAAGCGACCACGCGAGACTTCGTGCTGGAAGAATTCGATGAGGTGGCCGGCGATGCGCTGCGTTTCAGCGTCGGCGGGCAGGGCGTTCGATGCGCTGTCGGGCGTGTCGGTAATGACGATCGCGGCGATTTTCTCAGGGGCGATCTTGACGACATTAGTGCCCACGCGATCGCGCACGTCCACAATCGGCAGCGGCGTGCGATGTGGGCGCTGGCCGGGAATCCAGATATCGTGCATGCCCTCGAAGGCGAGCGGCTGCGCGAGGTTGATCTCCACGATGACCTTGTCCGCGAGAATCGCGAAGCTCGCGGAATTGCCGACCGACGAACTCGGCACGAGGCCGCCGTCTTCGGTGATGGCCACCGCTTCGATCACGGCCACGTCGAGCTTGCCGAACTGGCCCGTGCGCAGGAATTCGACCGTTTCCGACAGATGCTGGTCGACAAACATCACTTCGCCGCGATTGATCGCGCTGCGCAACGTGGTGTCGACTTGGAAGGGCAAACGTTTGGCGAGCACACCCGCTTCGGTCAGCGTCTTGTCGGAATCGTGTCCGAGCGACGCGCCGGTGATGAGCGTGAGCTTCATCGGGTGGGTCTTGGCGCGCTTGGCGAGCGCAATGGGCATGTCCTTGGCGTCGCCGGCGCGGGTGAACCCGCTCATGCCGACCACCATGCCATCGCCAACCAGCCGGGCGGCTTCGTCGGCGCTCATCACCCGGTCGCGTAGCGACGCCAGGCGGATGCGGTCTTCATACATCGTGAGGCTCCTCGTCTCTCTTATTCGATCGCTGGTCACGACCCCGCCGCATAAGGCGAAATCCGGCCCTTCGATCTCTTTGACGCGACGGTCGTGGGTACACCTGTCACGCTTGACTCGAAGTGTATTGACCCATTGGCTACATTTCCAATATATTGAAAACGTTGTTTGAATACTTTTTATGTATTGAAGGCGTATCCCCATACGGGGCAGACCTCACGCGGGAGCGGATATGGAATTGCGGCATTTGCAATATTTCATTGCAGTGGCCGAAGAGCGGCATTTCACGAGGGCGGCGGCGCGTGTCGGTATTCAGCAGCCGCCGCTCAGCCTTCAGATTCGGCAGTTGGAGGAGGAACTCGGCGGGCCACTTTTCGTGCGCTTGCCGCGCGATGTGGTGCTCACCGAATTGGGCGAGGCGTTCTTGCCGGAAGCGCGTCATATTCTGGAGCGCGTCGAGCGCGTGAAGCGGCAGATGCAGCAGATTTCGCGCGGCGACGCTGGCCATATCCGTATCGGTTTTGCCGGGGCAACGTACTTCGAGCCGACCATTCCGGCATGGATTCGCGATTTCCGTGCGCGCTATCCGGACGTGCAACTTCATCCGCAACAAAGCAATACAGCGAGTCTGCTGGCGGCGTTGGTGAACGAGGAGGTCGATGCGGCATTCGTGCGCACACCAGTCGATGCGCCGCCGGGGATCGTGAGCGTTCCGGTGGTCGACGAAGCGATGGTGCTGGTGCTGCCGCTGGGGCATCCGATGTGCGCGCGTGAGCGCGTGCCGCTTGCCGCGCTGGCGCAGGACGAATTCATTCTGCTGCCACGCGAGATCAGCCCGGCGCTGTACGACCGCACGGTTGCGGCGTGCGAGGCAGCCGGATTTCGGCCCAAGCTGGGGCAGGAAGCGCCGCAAATCACTTCGATTGTGCCGATGGTCGCGGCAGGCTTCGGTGTGTCGCTGGTACCGGCGTCGGTCAGTCAGATTCGCACGCCCGGTATGGGCTTCTGGCCGATCGATGGCGACGTGCCGCGTGCGCCGATCAGTCTCGCGTATCGAGCCGCGCATGGTTCGGCGGCCCTCGATCGATTCATTGCGATGTGCCCGTCGGGCGGGGCGGAAAGCGACGCGACGTCTGTCGACTGATGGCGTAGTCGGCGCGCTGTGACGGCGTGTCTTACTCGCTGATCGGCGTCTCGTTGGCCGCGCGCGTGCTAGGGGCGCCGACGGGCCCCGGCCTTGCTGCGACCGTTGCCACTGTTGCCACCGTCGTAATCGTCGCTACGGCAGGCACTGTCGAAGATGAGCGTTGCGTGGGCGCGAGCACGATGCCGGTGAGCGAGCGCCCCGTACTGCTCGACCGGCCGTCGTCGGCATAGTCGCCGTAGCCGCGCTGACTCGGGTTCGCCAGCGTTTCGCCGCGTGTGGGCAACCAGCCCTGCGCGCGCAGTTTGTTCACCAGCAGCGGGTGAATCATCAGCGAGTACAGCAAGCAGGTGAAAGGCAACGAGATGGCCAACGCCGATTCGTGCCATACAAGCGCCGGGCCAAACGCGAGGACGACCCAGACGATGGCATGCCAGGTGAACCCGTAGGCGAGCAGATAGAGCGGGCCGAGAAAGAAGGCCGCCACGCATGACAGATGCGAAATTTCAACGACGTCCCCGTTCGCGGGATTGCGAAATTTCAGTGTCATTGCAAACTCGGAGGCGGTGTGATGGAAGCCATCACGTTACACCTGAGCCGACCCCATTTCGTCCCACTGCGGCGCGCCTGCCGAGCCTTGCCGGGCGGGCCGCACGGGGGCATTGGTGAGCGGTGGAAGGCCACGTGACGGGACGCGATGGCGCATGCGCGGGGTCATCGTGTGGCAATCCGATGTATATAGGCGACGGGTACGTTGCGAGCGGGCAGGTAGGCTACACTGCGGCCATGCCCCGTTGGGCTCCGGGGCGCTCTGGGGACACACCCACTGCTATGCAGACACTTCAAAGGCTGACCCGTTGGCTGCCGGTGCTTGTCGGTGCGATCGTCGGCATGATCGTCGTCTTGATCGCGGCACAGGTGGTGCAGACGCGTGTCGATGACTTTCGTCTGCGTGCGTTTGTGCGCGACATCATGGGCTACATGAACGACGCGTCGCTCTCACGCCGCAATGCCTTGTTTCAAGCGCCGCAGAATGCCGAAACGCCTTGTACGGATGCCGACATTCTCGACTTGCGGCGCGTCGCGATGCGCAGTCCTTATTTTCATGACATCGGGCGCGTGCACAATTCGAAGCTGCTTTGCTCGGCCATGCTTGGCAAGATCGAGCCTGCCCCTGTTCTGCCGGAACCTAGCCACGAGACGCTCAATGGCGTGAAGCTCTGGCACACGATCACCGGCGTGGTGACGCCGGGCGTGCAGGTCGATGCGACGGGGTGGGGCGACATCGTGGTGTTCAGCTCACCCGTTTTGCCGCCGCGTTTCGCCACGCCGGACCCAGGCTTTGCCTCCATCGCATCGACGAATGACAAACGGTTTCAGTTCTGGCGCGCGGGCATGTTCGACGATCAGCGCCGAATCGAGCTAGGCGTTACGTCGCGCTGGTTCGACATCGGACCGTTGCGGCGGTATTCGACCTGCTCCGACGTGGTGGATGTCTGCGCGTCGGCGGTCTACACGTCGTCGAGCGTGTTGCGTAACCCGATCGGGCTCGCGTTGGCCTTTGCCATCGGGGCTGCGCTCGGTGGTGCCATGGGGATGTCTTGGCGCTCGCGCAAGCGTTATCGGATGTCCGTCGATTGGGTGACTCAGCATGCCGCCGAAAACGGAGGCATCAACGTTGTGTACCAGCCGCTGGTTCGCCTGCATGATCGCAAGCTCGTCGGCGTGGAGGCGCTGGCACGTCTGAGCGACAGTGCGGGCCAGCCCATCTCGCCCGAGATGTTTATCCCTATTGCCGAGCGGCAGGGGGTGATCGGACTGGTGACCCGTCAGGTGGCGCGTCGCGCGCTCATCGATATGCACGGGCGCGCGCTGGCGGATCCCGAGTTTCATATCAGCATTAATCTCGCCGCCGAAGATATCGTCGACAAATCCTTCCACGTGTTTTTGAATCACATTGCGGCGTCATTACGTGTGCCGCGTTCGCAAATTGCGCTTGAAATTACCGAGCGTTCGACCGACAGCATGAAACGGCTTGGCGACGCACTCGACCGCCTTCGAGTGGATGGCTATCAGATTCATATCGACGATTTCGGTACGGGCTTTTCGAATCTGGCTTATCTGTCGACGCTGCACGTCGATACGTTGAAGATCGATCGCATGTTCACACAGGCCATTGGTGCCGATGCGGTAGGCAGCGCGATTGTCGATCAAATCTGCAAGATGGCGGCGCTGCTGAACGTGGGCGTGATCGTGGAAGGGGTGGAAACGCGAGCACAGGCCGATTACATGCTCGCGCAGTGTCCGGGGGCGGTGGGGCAGGGATGGCTATTCGGCAAGGCTGTGCCGGCGGATGAATTGCCGTCGGCGGAAATGCTGATAAAAGTCATGGAAGGCGATGCGCAACCTGTCACTTAAATCTGCATGAGCGTGAATTTACGACAAACCGTATACGATTAACTGTTGGCAATTTGATTCACGCAATGGTGTGGTGCGAGCAATCGTTTGCAAGATTTCGTAACGGTTATTTTCGTTATATCCGGCGAATTACCGAGAATAACGACACGCATTCGGCGCTAGATTGGAATGACCGTGGTCCTGATGTGCCCCCGACCTCCACGGACTATCCGGCTCGCCGTTCTGGCGGGCCGCTTTTTTTCCGGTGATGCGTCGTGTTTTGTGAACATGTTAGGATTCACCAAAAAACAGCATTGGTCTCGCGTTGCCATAGCTGTCGATTGCAGATGGGGGACATATGGACAAATCTTTTCGTTTTTCTTGGCATTACGTAAGCGACACGGCACCGGGCGTGCCGTTCGACCTTGAGGGCGCGGTCACGCCGCGCGCCGACGACCGCTTCGATGGCGCCGTCGATGCTTACTCAGAGGGGCATTACATCGGGCGATGCGAGTATTCGAGCATCGAAGCCGACGATGCGTCGCTGGCTGCCGAACAAATCCGCAAACGCATCGAGCGACGCATCGAAGATCGCGTCGCTCGCGAGCATCCGGTCACCCATTGAGGGCCGGCTGGCGCGTTTAGTGCCAGCGTCGGCAGCAGTGCCCACCCCAGCCCCCACCCCAACCGCGTCCCCATGAGAACGAGAGCGACACGTTGCTGAGCCATGGCGACGGGGCGAAGCCCGGGTAAAACGGTGCGTAGTTCGGATATGCAGCATATGCGGGGTAAGGCGCATACGTCGGGTATGTCGCATATGTCGGATAGGCCGAATACGCGGGATAAGTCGTGTACACGGGGCCGCCCGACGGCATCTGCTGCGATTGTGGCGGCACATAATCAGGCGGTACCGGCGAACCGTTGGGGTACACCGGCGCGCTTTGCGGCGATGGACGGTAATCCGGTGGTACCGGCGAACCATTCGGATAGACCGGTGGCGTGGTGCCACGACCCGGCCGATAGTCCGGCGGCACCGATGAGCCATTCGGATACGCTTGTCGAGCCGACTTGCCCGGCGGCGGAGGCGGCATGCTAACGCTGGGCGCCGGTTGCGCCTGCATAGGCGCGGCTGAAACCGTCGGTGTCGGCACGGGTGCGGTGGAAACATCGCCCGCAGCACCGACCGAGCCAGGCGCTGCGCGCAACGCTTGCGGCGCGTTAGGATCTTGCGAGAAAGTCAGCGCACCGCCCGGATATTGCACGACGTAGCAACCGGCGAGCGGTAAGACACAGAGCAGGGTAGCGAGCGGAGCGATTTTCATGGCGAGGAGTGTAACGCAGGAAATCGCGGTACCGAGGGCGTGCGCCACGAGATCGACGCGCATTTGCATTACGATCCGTTAGCCGTGCGGCGCGGGTTGCACCGATGCGAAATCGACAGGCAAAAAAAACGGCCAGCGCGTTGCTGGCCGTGAAATCCACCAGGAGGAGGTGGAGGAGACAGGTGCAACTATATCAGGGAAATCCCTGAACGGGTAAACCTGCGACGAAAAAATATGTAGAAAAACCACAACTGCGACATTTCGTCGCTTTTTTGGACCGAAATCGCCCAATACGCCGCCTGATATACCTCTAAGGTGCGTGTGCAAGGCGACTTCCCACGGCGCATATGGAGAAAAACCACAAAGTGAACGCTCATCAGGATTCGCTCGCGCCGCTTCGGACGTTTGTCACTACTTTGGCGGCGTTGCTCGATCGCCAGCCGGACGAAGCCACGATCGTGACCGAAGGCAGCGCGGCGTTAGCGACGCTTGTGGCTGGCGACACGTGGTTGCCCGAGGCCTACGCGCAGCCCGATCCGGCGCGCTACACGCAATACCGCCTCTACGTGGACCCGCAAGCCCGCTTCAGCGTCGTGAGCTTTGTCTGGGGACCAGGGCAGTCCACGCCGGTGCACGACCACACGGTATGGGGGCTGATCGGCATGCTGCGCGGTGCCGAAGACTCGCTGCCGTTTGCGTTCAACGCCGACGGGCAACTCGTCACCGCAGGCGACCCGATCAGGCTCGTGCCCGGTAGTGTCGAAGCCGTTTCTCCCTCCCTCGGCGATATCCACCAAGTGCGCAACGCGTTCGACGATCGTGTGTCGATCAGCATCCACGTCTACGGTGCAGACATCGGCCGCGTAGCACGCTCCGTCTATCTGCCTGACGGTACGCGCCGTCATTTCGTCTCCGGCTACGCCAATCCCGCCGAGCCGAATCTCGTCGGCGGCTGACCAGCACCTCCCGCCTTCTCGCGTCGATCGCGTCTATTCAGCGGTTCTTCTCGGTTTTTCCCAACATTGCTTGCCCATCACCGTCCATTTTTCGGCCGGTGATGCCTATGGCCGTTTGCCGTGGGAATCTAAGTGTTAACACCAAGCATCGAATTACGTTCCGCGAGATAAACTTCCGCAAAGCGTAATTCCGTCGGCGTCATCGACAGGAACGCAGTGACAAGAACGTTTGGAGACAGGATGAAAGCAGCAGAAGTGAATGTCGGCGCATTGATCGACGAGAGCCGTCTGGGCGGCTATCAGTGGTGGGTGATTGCGCTGTGCGCGATGTGTCTGGTCGTCGACGGTTTCGACGTGCAGGCGATGGGCTACGTGGCCCCGGTCGTGATTCGCGAGTGGGGTATTGCGAAGGAAACGCTGTCGCCGGTGTTCGGTGCAGGCTTGTTCGGCATGTTGGTCGGCTCGCTCACGTTCTCGGCGCTGGCCGACAAGCTGGGCCGCCGCCCGGTGCTCATCGGCGCGACGCTGTTCTTCGCGGTGTGCATGATCGTGACCGGCTTTGCCAACTCGATCACCGAACTCGTCGTCTGGCGCTTTGCTGCTGGCTTGGGTCTGGGCTGCATCATGCCGAACGCGATGGCGCTTGCGGGCGAATACAGCCCGCGTCGCATCCGTGTTTCGCTGATGATGATGGTGTCGTGCGGCTTTACGCTGGGCGGCGTGGTCGGCGGCCTGATCACGGCGGCGATCATCCCGAGTCTGGGCTGGCGCGCAGTCTTCTTCATCGGCGGCGCGATTCCGCTGGTGCTCGGCTTCCTGATGTGGGTTTCGCTGCCTGAGTCGATTCAGTTCCTGATGTTCAAGAAGAGCGACACCGCGCGCATTCGCAAGCAATTGCAGCGTGTGGCCCCGGCGGCGAATCTGCCTGCCGACGCGCGCTTCGTGCTCGACGAGCAGAAGGCCAAGGGCGTGCCGTTCATCGAGTTGTTCAAGGATGGCCGCGCGCGTATGACGCTGCTGCTTTGGGTGATCAACTTCGCCAACCTGCTCGATATGTACTTCCTGTCGAATTGGCTGCCGACGGTGATTCGCGACGCCGGTTATTCGACGCAAGTGGCTGTGATGGCGGGCACTGCGCTGTGGACGGGCGGTGTGATCGGCACGCTGCTGCTGGGCCGTGTGATCGATCGTCTGGGCTTCACGAGTGTGCTGGCTGTCACGTTCCTGATTGCGATTGCGGCAACGGCGGCGATCGGCAACCCGGCGGTGATGGTGTCGATGGTGGCGGTGTTTGCAGCGATCTTCTTCGCGGGCTTCTCGATCATCGGCGGTCAACCGGCGCTCAACGCACTGGCCGCGACTTACTACCCGACGTCGCTGCGCTCGACGGGCATCGGCTGGAGCCTCGGTATTGGCCGTATCGGCTCGGTGCTGGGCCCGGTGTTGGGCGGCGCGCTGATGCATCTGCAATGGTCGTCGTCGTCGCTGTTCATGGCAGCTGCCGTGCCGGCCTGTATTTCGCTCATCGGTGTGTTGGCCATCGCTCGCATGCAACGCGGTGACGGCGGCAACCTGCGCGCCGCGACGGCGAACTGATGCTGTGACTGTTTTCGACTTGCCTTCGCGCTCACCATTGAGCGCAGGGCAATGAGGTCCGACGCCCGCCAGCGGTATGATGGCGGGCGTTGTGCTTTTTGCACGGCATCTTCAGCATTCGATAACTAAAACGACAAATGACACAGACGTCCGAACTCTCTCCCGCCTTGCCGACCGAGCGTGTATTGCTGGGCATTCTTGGCCTGTTCATGATGATTGCGCCGGCGTCCACGGACATGTATTTGCCGGGGCTGGTGACGATGCGCCACGAGTTGGGAGCGAGTGCATCGGCGGCGCAGCTCACGCTGTCGTACTTCTTTCTAGGGTTCGCGTTCGGACAACTGTTGTGGGGCCCGCTGGCGGACCGTTTCGGGCGGCGCTGGCCGATGGCGGCCGGTATTGCGCTCTATATTTTCGGCAGCGTGGGGTGCGCGTTCTCGGACACCATCGATCACATGATGATGTGGCGCTTCGTGCAGGCGCTCGGCGGGTGTGCCATGCCGGTGATTGCGCAAGCGATCGTGCGCGATGTCTATGGGGCGCGTAACAGTGCGCGGGCGTTCTCGATCATGTTGCTGGTGATGAGCGTGGCCCCGATCGTCGCGCCGCTGCTCGGTGGTCAGTTGCTGCGCTTCACGACGTGGCGGGTGATCTTCGGCATTCTCGCGGCGTTCGGTGTGGTGGCCATGCTGGCGTTGTGGCGTCTGCCGGAGACGGGCGCGGTGCACGCGCGCACGGTGGGCGGCCCGCGTGCCATCGTGATGTCGTATTGGCACTTGCTGCGCGACAAGCATTTCGTCGGCTATATGGTCGCGGGTGGGGCGGTGTTCGGCGCGTCGTTCACCTACATCACAGGCACGCCGCTTGTGTACATGGAGTACTTCCATGTGTCGCCGCAGTTCTTCGGCGTGTTGTTCGGGATCAACATCGTCGGCATGGCGTCGATGACGATGTTCAACTCGCGTCGCGTCGGGCAGATCGGGTCTTATCGACTGATGCGCATCGGCATCATCGGCTGCGCTGTGGTGACGTCCGTGCTGTTTGCAACCGCTTGGCTGGGCATCGCCATTCTGCCGTTGATGGTGGCGCTGCTGTTCCTGTTCATGTCGCTGCGCGGCATCATCACTGCGAATTCGGTGGCGGGTGCGATGGCGAATCACCCGACCCGTGCGGGTGCGGCGGCGGCGCTGGTCGGCAGCGTGCAATACGGCTTCGGCTTTGCGGCGGGCGCGCTGCTCGGCGTGCTCAACGACGGCTCGCCGAGGCCGCTCGCCACCGTCATGTGCGGATTCGCGCTGCTGGCGCTGGTGTCGATGTTGACGATGTTGCCGGTGAAGAAGGGAAATTATTCATCGACCTAGATACGGTGGGTAGGAGGCCGCCGATTAGCGAATTGCTTGCGTCCGGTCCGGAAAATGAAGTCGAGAATGAAGACTCGGTTTCTTTCGTCTGTGTTTCACACAGAGCGGAAGATTGATAGAGCCCACAACCATGGTTGTGGGCTTTTTGCATTAGGGCGATAGAACTAGTTCCCCCTCGCCCCGAAATGGGCCGCTGCTCGTAACGCAGCCCCTCCCGCCCGCGAGAATCCGGATTGAGCTAATAGGGTTTTGGGAAAACAGCACTTCATGGAAGTCCCGCCGAAGCATTGCGCCCGACTATACGGAAACCACAAACGCACAGGCGTCGAGCATGGACGTTAGATGCGTATCCCACTTGCACGAGGTCAAAAGTTTGTCGGCCATTGTCATCGATTGAAGTCGAGGTTCCATTCGAAATTCCCCTCAAAACACGGGAATTTCACTCTCTCGGTGATTCGAAAGGCAAAGAAATAATCTAAGAATTTTCGCATATCAATGGCTGCAGCAATGAAGTAAATTGAGCGAGCCATACGCGGCGAGATCGTGTAGATGTTTTTCAGCTGTTTGCGTTGATTAATATGAATTCCGTCGATATTCGGGGGGGGTGATGAAAATTAAATTCAGTATTTCAAAAGATGATTTTTACTCGAACTACTTCGAGAAAATTCCGCTCCATTTGTCTCGGATCGTGCCGTCTGATGTTTACTCGTGGAGTGATTTGAGTGAGACCATTTATGGCGTAAATTTGACCGGTGATTTTGATATCAAGATGCACATGAATGGTGTACTCGGAGTTTATCAATACACAGAAAAATATCAGGATATATATGACGTTAAGGTGAGGATTTCAACAAGTCGCGTCGAATCATTGCTGAAAGATGGGGCGACGCTTCTCATCAATCGGATGGATTTGAAAGATGCAACTATTGCATCCATATGCCACGAGGTATCGGATTATTTGAACGTCAAGACAGTTGCGAACGCTTACGCCGCGTTCGGTGGCAAAGGGACCTTTGGTCGGCATTGGGATACGCACGACGTTATTGCTGTACAAATGATAGGGCGCAAGGCATGGAAAGTATTCCCTCCAACACTTCCGTACCCACTTGATCATCAGAAAAGTAAGTACAGGAAGGATGAGTGTCCCGAAGAGCCAAGTATTGAGCTTGTTTTGGAACAAGGCGACGCGTTGTATATCCCTAGAGGATGGTGGCATGAGGCAACGCCAATCGATGCCCAGGAGACGTTCCATATCGCCGTTGGACTACACACCGCCAAAGTCACCGACTATGTCGCGTGGATAGCCAATCAGATTCTTCCTGCTATGGAGTTGGCCAGGCGATCGTTCTACCCATTTTCGGAGGATTCGCGTGGAATGATCGATATCGCAGAAAGAATTTGTCAAGAATTAAAGAGGAAGGAGAATCAAGAATTATTTCTTTGTGAGATGTCAAGTCTAAATAATGAATACAAGAAAATTGAATTTGATAGGGTGATTGATCGTAAGTGAAAATTTGTGGATTGGTAAGTAACGAGGAGCGGTATGCGCCCATTAACTTCTGATGAAATTTCTTCTGTATCCGGGGCTGAGACGATTGTCTATACGTTGCCTGTCGGGTCAACCGTAACTACGAAGCTGGAGGGTAATTCATCGACAACAATTAATATCAATGTTCCTGGTTTTGGAGGTTATTCCTGGAATAGTGGAACCTATTTGACTTGCTTTCTTATTGGGAGTGGATTCGGTATTACTGCAGGTATTCTTTCCCGGAACTTAGCTGTTGGTGCGTTGACGCAAAGATTGGTCTCATGGGGGTGCAAGATGGTAGTAGATAATATCGACACCCCACAAACTAACGACGACGGGGATGGTTGATAGAGTGAGGGTAAGCGGAGAATTTTTATGGAAAAATATCGAACTAGGGCGGCGTGGTACTTTGCTGTTTTGATGATCAATGCTGGTTTTTTATTTTCGGGAAGTAAATTCTTATTTTCTGCTTTTTTTTCGGCATTTCTATACTACTTTCCGAGCTCATTGTTTTGGATTTTTGCTGGTCCATGGTTGTTTGGGAAGCAATTTCGGTCAAGCTCGATTTTTGGAATCAAGGCGGAGCGATTTGGATTTCTGATCGTCTGTATCGGCACGTTCGGCGCGATACTTTTTCTATTTCTAGGAAACGAAAAGCTAACCGCTACCGCAATCTTTGCCGCCATGTGCGGAGTAGATGAAGTCATTTGGGCTAGGGAATGTCAGCAGTCTGCCAAGCAGCCGGAATTCCGGACATAGTAAGTGTGAGCATGACGATGCCCCTTCCATCAAGCCGAGGTGCAGTGGTGGAAGGGGCACCTTACGACAATGAGCTATGTTGATCCCGTGAAGTCGAAGTTATTTCGGCAGGAAGCGTTGAACGCTCGTCGAGATTCTTATCAGGGCAGTGTTTTACTGACCTCCCCAGTCTCCAGTTCGCTGATCTCCGCTTTTGCGTTCGCTGTGTTCGTCTTGATCGCTGGAATCGTCGTGTTTTGTTCCTACACAAGACGTGTGACGGTTTCCGGGCAGGTCACGCCGAGCTTAGGCATTCTGCGCGTTTATCCGGCCCAAGCGGGCATCGTTGTCGAGAAGCACGTTACAGAGGGGCAGCACGTCCAGGCAGGGAGCATCCTGTATGTCCTATCGAGCGAGCGTGACAGCGTGGCAATTGGCGGTACGCAAATTGAGATTAGCAAACAAATTTCATACCGGAAGGCATCGCTCGATAGTGAGTTGGAAAGTGCCCGACGAATGCAGGCCGAGGAAGCGTCTGCGTTGGCGGTGAAGCTTCGTGCACTTCGATCCCAGGCGGCTACTTTTGACGCGCAAATCTCGGTGCAGGAAAGTCGAGTGAAACTATCGAAGAATGCTGCGAGCCGTTACCGCGAATTGTCGAAGGATGGGTACGTTTCTGAAGACCAGCGTCAGCAGAAAGAGGAGGAACATCTCGAGCACCGATCACGTCGAGTCGAGCTTCAACGCCAGCGCAGTTCAGTAGAGCAAGAGATACGGAGTGCAGAGAATGATCTGCGCAAGCTGCCCATCAAATACGAAAGCCAGATTGCTCAATTGGAGCGACTCAAAAGTACCTCGTCTCAGGAGTACGCCGAAAGTGAATCCAAGCGTCGACTAGTGGTTTCCGCGGCAGCCGCCGGGACGATCACATCCGTGCTCACCGAGTTGGGCCAAATTGTTGACCCGAGTCGCCCCGTTTTGGGGCTTCTTCCCGATGGGGCGAGGATGCTTGTCGATCTCTACGCGACAAGTCGGACCATCGGCTTTGTAAAACCGGGAGACGATGTGCTTTTGCGCTATCACGCCTATCCGTATCAAAAATTCGGGAAATACGATGGCAAGGTGATCTCCGTTGCACAAACACCGATGACACCCCAGGAACTGGCAGCAATTTCTGGAGGAGTGCCTGGATTAGACCCGACGAAAGGGGCGGAACTCTACTACAGGATCGTGGTTGCGCCAAAGATTGATCAGGTTACCGCCTACGGACGCGCTATGCCGCTGCGCAGCGGTATGACGGTGGACGTAGACCTCCTTCAAGACACTCGCCGGATTTACGAGTGGATTCTTGAACCCGTCCTAAGCCTTCGCGGAACGTTCTGACAAATCCAGCTCGGGCACCAGCAACACGCCAATGTGTTCTTTTGAATATTGGTCGCAATGGACTTTCTCGACTCAAATGCAAAGCCATCAAAACATTGCAACAGGATTTCGGCATCGTTTGCCGATGATTTATCAGACGGAGGCGACAGAGTGCGGATTGGCCTGTATGGCAATGATAGCGAGCTATCACGGATTGCACGTTGATTTACGGCTGCTCAGACAAGCGTTTCCCATTTCCCTGAAGGGAGCGTCGCTGTCGCAACTCATCAAAATTTCAGATCGAATGGAGTTGATGTCTCGTGCCGTTCGCGCGGAAATCGAAGAGCTACCTAACGTAAAGCTTCCTTGCATTGTCCATTGGTCATTCAATCACTTTGTCGTGCTTTACGAGATCGGCAGGTCGGGATTCAAGATTCACGATCCAGCACAAGGTGTTCGGACTGTCTCGGCCTCTGAGTTCTCCGACATGTTCACGGGAGTGGTGTTGGAACTCTGGCCATCGCTGGATTTTGAAGGCAATACACCTCCACCGCAGCTCAAGCTCCGCCAGTTGCTGGGGCGAGTAACGGGATTGAAACGATCTCTGGGGAGGATACTGTGCCTCGCGCTAACCTTGGAGGCGCTGTCGATAGCTAGCCCGCTCTTTCTCCAGTGGGTCGTCGATAACGTACTCGTGACTGCCGACCACGACCTTCTCGTTACGCTGCTACTTGCCTTTGGAGCGATGCTGATCGTTCAACAAGGCGTCAGCGCGATACGAGCGTGGAATCTCATGCATCTCAGCACCACGCTTGGAATCCAGTGGAAATCGAATGTGTTTAACCATTTGATTCGCTTGCCGATTCAATTTTTCGAGAAGCGACACGTCGGCGACATCGTGTCCCGATTTGGCACCGTCGACTCGATTCAACAAACGCTGACGTCATCGTTTCTCGCTGCAGTGCTGGACGGTATCGTGACCATCGTGACTCTCGCGATGATGCTCGTATATAGCCCTGCGCTAGCCATGCTTGCGATCGGTACCATGGCACTGTATGGCGCAGGCCGTGCGGTTACGTACCAGTCCTTTCGCCTGGCATCACAGGATGTCATCGTTCGTTCAGCAAGAACACAGAGTCATTTTCTCGAGACGGTCCGTGGCGTCAAGGCATTGCAGCTGTTCCAGAAACAGGACGAGCGACGTGCCTCTTGGATGGCCCTCCTGGTTGCACAGGTTAACGCGGGTCTGCGGTCGCAGAAAATGCAACTGATGTATCAACAAATAAACGGGGTTCTCTTTGGCATTGAAGGGCTTCTAATCATCTTCTTCGGCGCTAAATTGGTGATGTCGGGGCAATTTTCAATAGGAATGCTCATGGCATTTAACGCATTCAAGGGGCAGTTCAATTCCCGCGTAGGCGGGCTCATCGACAACTTTTATGCGGTGAGGATGTTACAGCTTCAAGGCGAGCGTTTGGCTGACATCGTGCTTCACCCGGTCGAGGAGTCCGTGGAGCGGGGCGAGGAGTTTCGTCGCAAGTTGACAGGGGAAATCACATTTGATGCTGTGCAATACAGATACGCACATGGTGAACCGACAATTCTCGACGGCATTGACCTCCATGTGAGCTCAGGCGAGTCAATTGTCCTCGCAGGTCCGACAGGATGTGGGAAGACAACGCTACTGAATGTTCTGCTCGGAGTGCTGAAGCCGACGCGAGGGAGAGTTTTGATTGACGGTGTGGACTTGACGGAAATTGGCGTACACGCGTTCCGGCAGGAAATTGCGACTGTGCTGCAGGACGACGCTCTGTTTTCGGGTTCTATTGCGGACAACATCAACTTCTTCGGGCACCAGGTCGACAATGATCACATGATCGCTTGCGCCATCGCCTCTGGCGTTCATTTCGAAATCATGGCGATGCCCATGGCTTACAACACCTTGGTCGGTGACATGGGCAATGTGTTATCCGGAGGCCAGAAGCAGCGCGTTCTACTAGCGCGTGCGTTGTACAAGCGTCCATCGATACTCATTCTCGATGAGGCAACCTGCCATTTGAATATCGAGAAAGAGAGAGAAGTGCTGAACAACATCCGCACGATGAACATCACTCGCATCACAGTTGCTCATCGCCCCGAAACAATTCTCGCCGCCGACCGTGTTGTGTTGCTCTCTCGTGGGAAAGTGGCGTGGCAGGGCTGCCCGACCGAGTTCCCTGGTGATCTTTCATAAATCGGCTATTCGGTCGGAAGAAAGAGCATGTACGAAAGAATGACTCCAGCACTCTCATGCACATTCGGTAGCGGGGCTTCAATGGCAACGCATAAACGCGATTTGATCATTCGACTACCTAGCCCCGACGTGTTCCTGAAATTCAGAAGAATGCTGATCGCTTTGACCCTGCTTCCTGGGCTTGCGTGCGCTCAGTTTTTGAGCGATCAGCCTCCACCGACCATTGAACTTCGAGTACCTGGCACGCCGACCTGTTCGGAAATCGACTTGAGTGCGCCCCTTGACTATGTCACGGCTCTAAATGCAGCCGTCTGTGTGAACCCGAAGCTAGCCAAAGCTGCGGGGATAGTGGCCGAACAGGCTGCTGGTCGTAGGAAGGCAATCGGAGCCTACCTCCCTACGGTATCGCTAAACGTCAACGCGAGCCGATTCGGAAAGTCAGTCAGCTACCCTGGGTACTCGGCGGCAAACTATGGATTGCGTGGGCGCACGGGAGGGTATGACGCGACCATCTCGTGGTTGCTCTACGATTTCGGAGTTCGCGAGGCGAATCTCGAAAGCGCTTCCCACATGCTCAATGCCTCAGTGTGGGAGGAGCGAGCCGTCGTGCGTGAGATGGCGGAATCAATCGCCTCAGCGTTCTTCAAGGCCAGGGCTGCAATGGCCGCAAGCAGGGCCGCGCAGGACGCTGAGCGTTCCGCACAGGCCAATCTGGCGACTGCTGTCGCGCTGCTTCGCCAAGGTGTAGGAACGCTTTCTGATCGCCTTCTAGCCGAGAGCGCATATGAGCAGGCAGTTTTGCACCGGATTGACGCTGATAGCGAGTCTCGAACCGCGAACGCAACATTGGCAGCCGCCATCGGTAGCGGGGCCGATTCGACGTTTCTGATCGAGGGCCGTCGAACAGACCTTGCTTTGCCTGACGAAGTGCCGTCTCAGGAAGACCTATTTCGCGTTGGACTCGCGCTCAACCCTAGGGTGAATGCACTTAGAGAACAGGTCGTAGGGGCGGAAGCGCGAATCGTGGCTGCAAAACGGGACGGGCTTCCGACAATTTCCATTTCTGCTGGCCAATACCGGACGGCGACTCCACCGAACGAATCTAGCGTCGCGCAGGACGTGACGGGTTGGTCTGTCGGAATCCAAGTTCGGATTCCTCTTTTCGATGGATTTCGGCAGCGCAGTAATGTGGACACGTTAACGGCGCAGTTAGAACAGAAGAAGAGCGAACTGGAAATAGCAGAACGAGACGCCGAGCTGGCAATTTGGAGCGTTCAGGAAGACCTCCAGAAGCAAAGGAAGAAGCTCCAGCACACGGCAAAAATTCTAACCATTGCCAAAATGGCTGCTGATGCTGCCAAAGTCCGTTACACACAGGGTGTTGGGAACATGTTGGAGCTTCTGAAAAGCGAAGCTGACTGGATCGATGCGCGCCGGGCGAACATTCGCACCGAGGCCGATTTAGATCTTGCAAAAATTCGATTTGTCCTCCAAACGAAGGCGTCGAGTGAAGTGGTTGTTCAATAAGCCCTGTTCCGTGGGCTTCTGCTGGCACCGCGCGGATGTGCGTGATGCCAGCGTGTTTTCAATTACAACGCCAGTACCAGCTTTTTCCCGCAGGCACGCGAGCAGCACGACATCATCTTCGTGTTGGCGTCGCGCTCGGTACGGGTGAGCACCACGTCGCGGTGATCGACGTCGCCTTCCAGCACCTGCACTTCGCACGAACCGCACAGGCCTTCTTCGCAATCGCTCTGCACGTCGATATTCGCGGCGCGCAGGGCGGTGAGCAGCGTCTGATCGGCGGGCACCATCACCGTAATGCCCGAGTCCTTCAACGTCACTTCGAACGCATGCTCTTTCTCAGGATCGAGCGTGCCCAGTTGCGACTGGAAATGTTCGACGCGCAGCGTGTCTTCCGGCCAATGCGCGCAGCACTCGGCCAGACCGTCGAGCATACGAACCGGACCGCACGCATACACCTGCGTGTCGGCGCGCGGGGTGGCGAGCAGTTGCGCGTAATCGGCGCGCTGGCCTTCGTCCTTCACCCACAGATGCAGACGTTCGCCGTGCAGCGCCTGAAGCTCGTCGACGAGCGCCATCGTGCGGCGGCTGCGGCCGCTGTAGTGAATTTCGTAATCGATGCCCAGCGCCTTGGCGCGGCGCGCCATCGCGGCCACGGGCGTCACGCCGATACCGCCAGCCACGAAGATGGCACGCGGCGTGGTTTCGTCTAGACGGAAGTGGTTGCGCGGGCCGCGAATGCGCAGACGTTCGCCGGTTTTCAGTTGGGTATGCACCCAGTGCGAACCACCACGGCCCTCAGGCTCGTGCAACACGGCAATTTCCAACGCGCCGCTGTCCGCCGGGTCGCCACACAACGAGTATTGGCGCGACAAGCCTGTGTCGCCGCACTCGATGTCGATGTGCGAACCCGGTGCCCAGCGCGGCAGGGCGCGGCCATCGGGCGCGACCAGACGCAGCTTCACGATGCCTTCGGCAACCGGCGTAATCGACTCGACGACAACAGGGCGCGTCACGCTATGGCCCGACGGCTCGCCAATGCGCACCGGCGAATGGTTCGTCAGCACCGACGGATCGGCACGCTCCGGGTTCATCGCGGGGTCCCACTCGACCCACACATGTTCGGGGCCACGGAACGACGTATTCGGCACGTACGAGAACTGCTGCTCGGCCAACTTCATATGCGGCAGGCGGCGCGTGAATTCTTCGAGGAAGATTTGCATCTCCATGCGCGCGAGGTTCTTGCCCATGCACTGATGCGAGCCGTAGCCGAAGGTCAACTGATCGCTGGCGTTTTCGCGGCGAATGTCGAACAGATCGGCGTCGGCGAAGTGCGCTTCGTCGTGATTGGCGGACGAGGTCACGATCAACAGCTTCGAGCCTGCCGCAATGTCGATGCCGCCAATGGTCACGTCCTTCGTTGCCAGACGACGCCATGCGGCCACCGAGCCGTTGTGACGCAGGCATTCTTCGACCGCATTCGGAATCAGCGACGGGTCTTCGCAGATCTCGCGCCAGACGTCCGGGTGCTGCAACAGCAACTTCATCGCGTTGGCGGTGGCGTTCGCCGTGGTCTCGTGCGCGGCGACGATGCCCGCCATCATCATCGAATGCAGGTACGAATCGGTGACGACTTCCGGGTGATCTTTCTGCTTGCGAATGCCGTATTGCATCCAGCCCGGGCCGTCCGGCTGCTGGCGCATCTTGTCGAGAATCTTGCCCGCGAGTTGCCAGAAGTTGCCCACGGCGTGCGCCACGGCGACTTGCTCTTCAGGCTTCGGACGCCCCCACGTGTTGACGGTGTGCGCGATGGAATACTCGCGCAGCTTGTCCATGTCTTCTTCGGGCACGCCGAGGAAGTGCAGGGCGACGGTGAGCGGCACTTCCCACAGCATTTGGTCGACGAGGTCGGCGCGGCCATCGTTGATAAAGCGATCGACATACTCGCGCGCCAATTCGCGCACGAGCGGCTCGTGGTGCTTCAGATGCTCGGGCGTGAACGGCTCCATCAGCACGCGACGACGCGGCATATGCGCAGGCTCGTCTTCGTTCACGAGGGTGCGGTTAAGCGCGAAACCGTACGAAGCCAGCACAGCGTTGGCTTCGGGGCCGGTCGGGGTGATTTTTTCGAGCGCGATCGACGGGCTGAACGTCAGGTTGTCGCGGAAGATCGCCTTGATATCGTCGTAGCGGGTGACGACCCAATAGCCGAGCTTCGGGCTATAGAACACGGGTTCCTGCTCGCGCGCCCACCGCACGTACTCCGGAGGGTCTTGCTGGTAGCCGTCCTCGAACGGATCGAAATCGGCGGCACGCGCGCTGACGGGGCAGCCGTTCGGGGCCAAAGTGGCCGTCGCCGATGCTTGGTGGAACGGGCAACCGCCGCTCGCAGGCGAAGTTTGCGAAGCCTGTGAAGTGGCCGATGTGGGGGAAGGGGTTTGGCTCATCCGTTCACGCTCTCTCTGGATTCTGTATGCACGCCGCTCATGAATTACCGCGGCGTCACACGCAATCAAACAAGTGTAGAGGAGCACCGGCGCGATGCGGGGACGTCTCCTCAGCCTGATGCGATATCGTTGCGCCGTGCCAATACATCGGCAGACGGACGTTCGCATTCTCTAAATCTGTTAAGCGTAAATATAATACGCATTGCGTAAATCGCGAGACTGGGGTTAACCTCTACGTCTCATGACGTCGGACGACATCGCATTGCGTCTTAAAATCTCGCCGATGACGACAAACAAACGACCCACGGCAGGCCGACCGCGAAGCGCGGCCACGCTCTCAAGCGCTTCTGCTTCCTCAGAGGCCGACGGCGACACCCCGCGCGAGCGCGGCCGACGCCAGCGCGTGCAATCGGCCGAGACCGGCATGGTGGTGCTCAAGGGCCTCGCCCGCTTGGGCGGCCGTGCGAGCCTCACCGTACTGGCGCAGTTCGTGCAGCAAAGTCCCGCCAAGGTGCACCGATATCTGATGAGTCTGGTGGAAGAGGGGCTCGTCGCGCAGGACACCGATTCCCAGCATTACCACCTCGGCCTCGAAGCGATGCTCATCGGCGTGGCGGCCATGCGTCAGGCCGACCCGGTACGCGCCGCTGAGCCCGCACTGGTGCGCTTGCGCGAGGCGTTCGAAGTCACCTGCTTCATCGCGGTGATGGGGAACAAGGGGCCAACGATCGTGCGTTTCGAGGAGCCCGGGTTGCCGGTGACGATCAACGTGCGCATCGGCTCGGTGATGTCGGTGCTCTGGTCGGCGGCCGGTCGCGTCTTCCTTGGCTTGCTCGACGACCCGCAAGTGCTGGCGATGGCCGAGGCTGAACTCGCCAACGCGACGCCCGAGCATCGTGCGCAACTCGACGGCGCCGACCCGATCGGCGTGCTGCGCCAGTCGGTGCGCGATGCACAAGGGGCGAGCGTGCGCGATACCAACCTAACCGGCATCAGCGCGCTCGCCGCCCCCGTCTTTAACTACGACGGTCGGTTGGTCGGCGTCATCACCGCACTCGGCGCCACCGGCGGCTTCGACGCCCGCCTCGATAGCCCCATCGGGGAAGCCGTCCGCCGCGAAGCGCTCGCCGCCAGTCACGCGCTCGGCTACCGGCCGCCGCTGCCCGCCAGTGCTTGAGTGCCTAAGCGCCCGAGTGCTCGAGCGTCTGAGCGCCTGAGCGAGGCCAGCGACTTCGTCTTGCGCACTAGATAGGGGGCACCGCCCCTTATCCGCGTAGTTTCCTATGACTTTTGACTGGGATGTGACCCGCATCGTGGGTACGTGCGTGCTATCATTTGATAATGATTCTCATTAACAAATGAATGGCCGACGATGACGCTGCGTTCTGCCGTCATCCGAGACCTCGCCCGTGGAGGTCGCAAATGCTCATGTTGAAACGTACCGTCGATCTCACGCCGCGCGTGCTCTCGATCCCGTCGCCCGCACTGACTTACGTGCCGCTGGGCCAGTTTGGGCAGGGCGCACGCAAGGTCTCCGGTGGCGCGCGCCACCGCGCACTGGCCAGCAGCGATGCCATCGACGCAAGTCTGGGCCCGGCCAACAGACAATCGCCGCAATGTGACGCCGATGAACTCTGGCTCTGGCGGTTTCTGCTCGCAGGCCGCCCGTTTGGGGCCACCGGTGCTGCGGTGGGTGGGGCGGACGATGGCGCTACCTGGCTCTCCCCCGCTGAACATGCCCTCGCGCGCCGTCTGCCGCGCACGCAAATGCGGCACCGCTTTATGTCGGAGCGCATCGCATTGCGCTGGATCTTCGGCCGCTGGTTCCGTTGTGCACCCGCCGACGCGCCCGTGCCCGCCGCAACCCCCGGCGTCTCGGCTTTCGAATGCGACAGCCCGCACGGCAAAGTGTGGATCGACATGGCGCACGCTGGTCTATGGCTGTTCGTCGCCCTCGGACACGGTCCACTGGCCCTCGCCGCACACGCCCCTGTCGGACTCGCGGCCGAGGTTGCCGAAGACAGCGAACCGCCTGCCACACAAGATCCGTTCGCCGTGTCTCGCGACGCGGCGCACCGCATGTGTCTGGCACGGCTGGCAGGCGAGGGTGACGCCCTTGCCTCGGGGGCCAACGTGCCGCTGCTTGCGCACCCCTACGTGAGCGTGCCGTACGCGGGGCGCACACGTTATCTCTACGACATCTCGGTCGGCTCCCGTCTGACCGTGGTGGCAGCACGCGACACCATCGTGCATCGCATGCGCGGCTTTGGTTGGCAGAACTGACGGATCGTGGCTGCTGCGAGCACAGCGGCGCATGCCTAGGGCGAGACGCGACAGCGGTTGAGGTGTTCGGGGGAGGGCGAGGCTGGCGATGCCAGCGTCGGCAGATACCGGCGATTTGCGCTATTCTGCCCCGTTGCTGTGCCATCCCGTCATCGACTTCCTGGAGAAGAAGCTCATGCGCCGTCGCTTTCGTCCGACTCTCGCTGCTGTCCTAACGGTTCTATCCCTGCCGCTGATTCCGCTTGCGGCGCACGCCAAAGCCCTCACCGTCTGTACCGAAGCCAGCCCTGAAGGCTTCGACGTCGTGCGTTACAACTCGCTCACGACGACCAACGCGTCTGCCGACACGGTGTTCAACCGTCTCGTCGAATTCGATGCGGCGCAGGCCAAAGTCGTGCCGAGCCTCGCGACCAAGTGGGAGGTGAGCCCCGACGGCCTTTCCTACACCTTCACGCTGCGTCCTAACGTCAGCTTCCATAGCAACGCCGATTTCAAGCCGACGCGCGCGTTCAACGCCGACGACGTCGTCTTCACGTTCGATCGCATGCTCAACCCGGACGCGCCGTGGCATAAGCTCACGCCGTCGGGCTTCCCGCACGCGCAATCGTTGTCGCTGCCGAAGCTGATCAAGTCGGTGCAGAAGGTCGATGCCAACACAGTGCGCTTCACGCTCTCGGAGCCGGACGCCACGTTCCTGTCGATGTTGTCGATGGGCTTCGCCTCGATCTATTCGGCCGAGTACGCCGACAAGCTGATCGCGAGCAACAAGACCGATGACCTGAACGCCCGTCCGATCGGCACGGGACCGTTCGTGTTCCGCAGCTATCAGAAAGACAGCGTCGTGCGCTTCGATGCGAACAAGGCGTACTTTGCGGGCAAGCCTGCGTCGGATCAGTTGATCTACACCATCGTGCCGGACGCCGCCGTGCGCGCGCAGAAGGTCAAGGTCGGCGAGTGCCAGATTGCCCTGTCACCCAAGCCGCTCGACGTGCAAGCCGCGCGCAGCGACAAGGCGTTGAAGGTCGTCGAAACCCCGGCGTTCATGACGGCATTCGTCGCGATCAATACGCAGCACAAGCCGCTCGACGACAAGCGCGTGCGTCAGGCGCTGAACATGGCGTTCGACAAGCCGAGCTACGTCAAGCAAGTTTTCGAAGGCACGGCGACACCGGCGGTGAATGTCTATCCGCCGAATACGTGGAGCTACGCCAAGAACGTCGCGGACTATCCGCACAACATCGAGAAGGCGAAGCAGTTGTTGGCCGAAGCGGGTTTCCCGAACGGCTTCGACACGACGATTTGGACGCGTCCGGCTGGCAGTTTGCTCAATCCGAACCCGAAGGTCGGCGCTGAGATGTTGCAGGCCGATCTGGCGAAGATCGGTGTGCGTGCGCAGATTCGTACGGTGGAGTGGGGCGAGCTGATTCGCCGTGGCAAGGCGGGCGAACACGACTTGCTGTTCATGGGCTGGTCGGGCGACAACGGCGACCCGGACAACTTCCTGACGCCGCAATTTAGCTGTGCCGCAGTGACGTCGGGCACGAACTTCGCGCGCTTCTGCGACAGCAATCTCGATAAGTTGATCGCCGACGGCAAGCGCACGCCCGACATTGCCGCGCGTACGACCAAGTATCAGGCCGCACAGAAGGTGATCAAGGACGATGCGCTGTGGATTCCGCTGGCGCATCCGAACGCCGCCGTCATCACGCGCGCGGGCGTCACGGGCTATCAAGTCAGCCCGTTCGGCCGCCAGTACTTCGCCACAGTCGAGGCGAAGTAAGTCGAAGAAAGCTGTCAGCGCCGTCTGCGCTGATTGACGCTTGCGCCGCGCCGATTCGAATTCCCTCGAATCGGCGCGGCGCAAGTCATTTCAGGCAGCGATCACATCAACGCGCACATTACTTGGCGGCCTGACTCTCTTCTTCACCGATCCGGAAGATTTGCGACAGATCGGCGTCGGCCATGCCGCGATCCGCAGCGTCTTGCAGCAGGCGGCGAACTTCGGGCAGTACCCGCTGCACCGTCGCACTCGTCTCGGCCAACTCGGCAATCGCATTCAAATCTTTGAGCATCACCCGCACTGTGCCTGTCGCATGTTCGGGCGGCGTGACCATGCGCGGCCACAGCGTTTGCATCAGAACCGAGTCGGCCCAGCCGCCGAACAATGCCGAAGGCACCGCGCCGGTATCGATGCCGCTGCGCTTGGCGAGGACAAATGCTTCGGCCAGCCCCGCCAGTGTCGTCGCAACGATGGCCTGATTGGCGAGCTTGGTGGTTTGCCCCGCGCCCACATCACCCATGCGCGTGACGCGCGCTGAGAACGCACGCAGCACCGGTGTCACGGCGTCGATGGCAGCGGCTTCACCGCCCGCCATGATCGCCAACGTGCCCGCTTCGGCGCCACCTGTGCCACCGGAGACGGGGGCATCGATCCAGACGTTCCCCGTGGCTTCCGTCCAGCGCGCTGCCAGCGAGCGTGTGAGCGCGGGCGACAGCGTCGAGTGATCGACGAGATAGCGCGGCGGGTTTGCGGCATGCACGAGGCCATGCTCGCCAAACACCACGTCTTCCACGGCATACCCGTCGCCGAGACACAGCAGCGCAATGTCAACGCGCTCGCCGAGCGCCTGCGGCGTGTCGCTGGCGTGCGCGCCTGCCGTGGTGAGGGCCGCTAGCTTCGATGCGGAGCGATTCCAGATCGCGACGTCGTGCCCGGCGGCGAGCAGCCGCTGCACCATCGGTTCGCCCATGCGGCCGATGCCGCAAAACCCGACTCGGAGGGGAGATTTCGATTCCATGCGTTATTCCTTGGCGTGGGTTGGCGTCTCCCCGATCGACGCTTCGTAAGGCCAGTCCACCGCGCCCGAGTGCGTCACCGCACCGAGCTTTGCCGGACGCACGAGGGCTTCGTACTTTTCGAGCACACCGCCTAGGCGGCCGCGCACGAACGGCTTGGTGGTGGCCGCCCGTGCGGCCAACTCGTCGTCGGAGAGTTCGACGTCGAGCTTACCCTTGATCGCGTCGATGTGGATGCGGTCGCCATCGCGCAGCAAACGGATCGGTCCACCCGCCGCCGCTTCCGGGCCGACATAGCCGATACACATGCCGCGCGTCGCGCCCGAGAAGCGTCCGTCGGTGAGCAGCGCCACCTTCTCGCCCATGCCTTGACCGTAAATGGCCGCCGTCACGCTCAACATCTCGCGCATGCCGGGGCCACCCTTCGGCCCTTCGTTGCGAATCACCAGCACGTCGCCTTCGCGGTACGTGCCCGCCGCCACGACGGCCATGCAGTCTTCTTCCGTTTCGAAGACGCGCGCGGTGCCCGAGAACACCAACTGTTTGAGCCCGGCGGTCTTCAGTGCAGCGCCATCGGGGGCGAGATTGCCGCGCAGCACGACCAGCCCGGCGTTCGGCGAGAGCGGTTCGGTATGCGGTTTGACCACGCGGCCATCCGGGCCGGGGAACGCGCGCAAGGCGTCTGCCAACGTCTCGCCGCTTTGCGTGAGCGTATCGCCATGAATGTGGCCGCCCGCGAGCAGCGCATTAAGCACCGCAGGCACGCCGCCGACGTGATGCAAATCCACGGCCAGATAACGGCCACCGGGTTGCATATCGCCGATGAGCGGCGTGCGGGCCAGCACTTCGGAAACATCGTCGAGCGTGAATTCAATACCGGCTTCATGCGCAATCGCCGGAATATGCAGCATTGCGTTGGTCGAGCCACCCGTCGCCGCGACCGCGGCACAGGCATTCTCGAGGCTCTTGCGCGTGACCAGATCGCGCGGCAGCGGACCGCCGTTGCGCAGAGCGCGCATCACGTTTTCGCCCGCGCGGCGTGCAATGGCAATGCGTTCGCTGTAGACGGCAGGCACCATGGCCGAGCCGAGCGGGGCGAGCCCCAGCACTTCGGCCACCATCGCCATGGTGTTCGCCGTGAACTGCCCCGGACACGAACCCGCCGTGGGCGTGCAGCGCTTCTCGATGCCCTGCAAAGTGTCGAGCGACATATCGCCGCGTTGGGCTGCGCCGACCGCTTCGATGGCGGTGAGAATCGTGGCCTGCGACCCGTCGGGTGCCACGCCCGGCAGCATCGCGCCGCCGAACAGGAACACGCCGGGCACGTTCACGCGCACCATGCCCATCAGAATGCCGGGCAGTGTCTTGTCGCAACCCGCCACACCGACGAGCGCGTCGTAGCAATGCGCACGCACGAACAATTCCACGCTGTCGGCAATGGTCTCGCGCGAGACCAGCGAGAAGCGCATGCCGGAATGGTTCATCGACGTGCCGTCCGAGACCGAGATCGCGGAGCCGCGAATGGGCACGCCGCCGCCTGCGGCGACGCCTAGACGCACGTTGTCGGAAATCTGGCCGAGCGACATCGAGCAGGGGGTGTTCTCGCCGAAAGTGTCGACGATGGCGACGAACGGTTTGGCGATGGCTTCGTCGTCGAGGCCGGTGGCGCGCAGGAAGGCACGGTGCGGGGTGCGCGTAATACCTTCGGTGACCGTGCGCGAGCGGTGTTTGTGCAGATCAGTCATGGGAATCCTGTAGTTCTGTGGGGGCGGCGCTCGTGTGGCGTTATGTGTTGAGCAGTAGCCCGTTCTCGATCGCCAGTACCTGCCCGGTCATCGCAGGCGCGTGTGCCGCGAGGAACCACGCCAGTTCGGCAATTTCGGCCGGTTGCGACACACGTTTGAGCGGCGCGTTCTCGCGCATGCTCTCGACCACGCGCCCGTAGGCCTCGTCGCCAAGCACGCGGCGCAGCAGGCCATCGTCGACCATGCCCGGGGCAATCGCGTTCACCCGCACCAGCGGTGCGAGGTTGCGTGCGAGCGACAACGTTAGCGAATTGACCGCGCCTTTCGACGCCGCGTAAGCAATCGAAGACCCGGTGCCGTTGAGCGACGCGAGCGACGAAATGTTGATGACGGATGCCGATTGGCCCGGACGCGAACTCTCACGCAGCAGCGGCGTTGCCGCGCGGGTCATCTGAAACATGCCGATGAGATTCACGCGATAGATCCGCTCGAACTCGTCGGCGTCGATGGCCTCTAGATCGCTATGCGGAATGACGCGCGTCGTCCCTGCGCTGTTGACCAGCGCATCGAGTCGGCCCCACTGCGCGGCCACCTGCTCCACCATGCCGCGGCACGCGCCGTCGTCGCCGACATCGGCGTCGATGACGAGCGTTTGCGCGCCCGCCTCACGGCATTGGGCAGCCACGCGCTCGGCATCGGCGCGTGTGCCGTCGTCGAAGTTGTTGATCGCCACGCCCCAGCCATCGCGCGCAAAGCGCAGGGCGGTAGCGGCACCGATGCCGGTGGCGGCACCGGTGACGAGACAAACCGGAAAACTCATGCGTGACTCCGTTGCGGCTTGAGCGTCAGCACAAGGATGGCGCCTGCCACCAATGCACACGCCAGCACGATCATGCCCGGCAGCAACTGGCCGGTACTGTCTTTGAGAAAGCCGATGACATACGGGCTCGCGAAGCCCGCAAGGTTGCCGGTCGAATTGATGAGCGCGATGGCCGCCGCAGCGCCTGCGCCGCCCATCATCGCCGTGGGAATGCCCCAGAACACCGGCGCAATCGAGTTGATGCCGATAGCGGCGACCACCAGCGCGGCCATCGACCACCACAGGTGTTGTGCCAGCAGCACCGAGGCGAGCATGCCTGCCGCGCCCAGCAAGCAGCACACGGCCACGTGAATGCGACGCTCGTTGCGGCGGTCGGCATGGCGGGCGATCAGAATCATGGCGACCGCGCTGATGAGCGACGGCACGGCCGAGAGCAGGCCGATATTGCCCACGTTAGCCACCCCGGCGGCGCGAATCATCGTCGGCAGCCAGAACACCAGCCCGTAGTTGCCCATGGCGATGCAGAAGTACAGCAAGCCGAGCATCCACACCTTGCCGCTGCCGAACACTTGCCGCACGCTGTGATGCGCGCGCGTGCGGTCATCGGCGGCCAGGTCGGCCGCGAGCAGACGCTTCTCGTCGGCAGACAGCCACTTCACGGTTTCGATGCGGTCTTGCAGTACGAAGAAGGCCGCGATGCCGACTACGAGCGAGGCGAGGCCTTCGATCAGAAACAGCCACTGCCAGCCGGCCAGACCGTGCATGCCGCCGAACTGCTGCATGATCCAGCCCGACAGCGGGCCGCCAATGGCCCCCGACACCGGAATGGCAACCATGAACAGCGCGATGATCTGCGAGCGCTTGCTCGACGGGAACCACTTCGACAGGTAGAGCACGATGCCCGGGAAGAACCCCGCTTCGGCCACGCCGAGCAAAAAGCGCAGCACATAGAACGACACCGGCCCCTGCGTGAACATCGTCAGGCACGAGATGATCGACCACGTGACCATGATGCGGGCGATCCACATGCGCGCGCCGACCCGATGCATGATCAGGTTGCTCGGCACTTCAAAAATGAAATATCCGAGGAAGAAGACCCCCGCGCCTGCGCCGTAGACCGTCTCCGAGAGCGACAAGTCGGCGAGCATTTGCAGCTTCGCGAAGCTCACGTTCACGCGGTCGATATAGGCCACGATGAACGAGAGAAAGAGGAACGGGATGATGTGTAACGTCAGCTTGCGGTACAACGCGTCGCGTTGCAGCGGGTCGACGGCTGCGCTCGCGCCGCCGGTCAGGGACGTGCTCATGGATGTTGTCTCCGTGGATGCGTGCCGTAGGGCACGTCGAGTTATTCGGCAGCGCGGCGTGAGGGTGTTCGGTTATGCGGGGTAAGGCGGCATTGGTGTGCTGGGCAGCACCCAAGATTTGTTTTTCTTGCTTTGATCCCACCGAACGCTTGCTACGGCAACGTTGCTCGGTCAAAGGGTAATGTCAGGGGCGGCGTTGCCGCAAATCACACTTTCACCCTGCGGCATTACCGTTTGGTTATGATGTCGGCGCTCACCCATCTTATGAGGCCTGTGGCATGGCAACGACCGACAACACCATCGAGCGCTTTTTTCGCAGCGGCCTGAAGCTGGGCCATTTGCGCATTCTTGTGGCGCTGGGTGAGTTGCGGCAGGTCACACGGGTGGCGGCGGCGTTTCATGTCACGCAACCGGCCATCTCCAAGCAGATTGCGGAAGTGGAAGAGGCGCTGGGCGCGCCGGTCGTGCAGCGGGTCGGGAATGCCGTGGAGCTTACGGGGATCGGGCGCGTGCTCGTGGAGCGGGGCACGGAAATCTTGCGGCAGATCGAACTCGCACGGCGCGATGTGAGTGCGCTGACGGCAGGCACCGCCGGGCACGTGCGTTTCGGCGCGGTAGTGACGATTCCGCAGCCGCTCATCGCTCACGCGGTGGAGTTGTTCACGCGCCGCGCGCCCACGGCATCGTTTTCCTTTGTCGAAGCCACCCTCGACCGCTTGCTCAAGATGATGGACGAGGGCAATCTCGATCTGGCGCTGGGGCGTAATCGCGTGACGGGGCATTTGCCGGTGATGCGCCATGAGGCACTGCATCACGAGCCGTTTGTGTTCGTCGTCGGCGCGCGTCACGCGTTGGGCGGCCCCGATACGCCGGTGAGTTGGGAGGATCTGCACGACGTGCGCTGGATTACGCCGATGCGCGGTTCACCGGCGTTCGCGACGATGGTGGAGATTCTGGGCGAACACGGCGTGACGTTGCAGCATCCGGCCATCGAGTCGAGTTCGCTGGCGTTGAATCTGTCGTTGCTACGCGGCGGCGATTTCGTGTCGATTCTGCCGCTCTCGCTCGCCCGGCGTTATGTGCAACGGGGCAGCATGCGGGTATTGCTGCTGCCGCCGTTGGCGCCCTTAGGTGAGGCCATTCTTTACTGGCGCGAAGACACCACGACGCCCGCCGCGCAACTCTTTGCCGCCTGCCTGCGCGAGTCGTCGGCGGAGTTGATCGAGGCGGCTTAGGTCGCCCGAGCCGCCTTAGACGATTAGGCCGCCTTAGCGGACTTCACGCCGTAACGCGCCCCCGGTGTGCCGTTCCCCAACTGTTGTGACAGCTTTTGGCGCGACGCTTCGTGCGCGTTCCATTGCTCACCGTCTTGCAGTGGCGGAATGGTGACGATTTCGCCTTGGTCCAGCCCGGCGAGCGCCGCATCGACCATGTCTTGCGACGACATCAGCCATTCCTGCGGCAACTCCCCGTGCGGCTTGCCCGCCACATCCCAGAACTCGGTGACCGTTGCCCCCGGCAGCACGGCCTGCACGCGCACGCCCTTATCGGCGAGTTCGTGGTGCAGCGACTGCGATAGCGTGAGCACGAACGCCTTGCTCGCGCCGTAGACGCCGTTGAGCAATTCCGGCGCAATGGCCACGATCGACGAAATGTTGATGATCGTGCCGTGCCCGCGAGCGACAAAGCCCGGCACCGCCGCATAGGTCAGGCGGGTGAGGGCGGTGACGTTGAGGTCGATCATGGCATTCATCTGTTCGACGTCGGCTTGGAGCAGCGGCGCCACGGCGCCGAACCCGGCGTTGTTGACGAGCGTGTCGATGCGGGCGTCTTCACGCAGGCGGGCTTCGACTTGTGCCTGTCCTTCGCGAGTGCCGAGGTCGGCGGTGACGATGTCGACGCGGCGGCCGGTCTCGGCCTGAATGCGTTGCGCGACGGCCTGCAAGCGGTCGGTGCTGCGGGCGACGAGAATCAGATCGTGACCGCGACGCGCGAGCCGGTCGGCGTAGATCGCCCCGATACCCGACGACGCGCCGGTAATCAGCGCGGTGCCCGGGGTGTGTGAGGTCGTTTGCACGTGAGCGTGAGTCGAAGTGGAAGACATGGCGAATTTCCTGTTTACGTGAGCAATAAGTGAGCAATACGGTGAATGCGTTGATTCGGTGAGTTGCGGGTCCGGATCAATGGCTTCAGTGTGGACGCGATCGCCGTTGTCTCAAATGACAGGAGAACCACTTTTCAGGACATTCTTGTCCGACGCCCATTCGCGGTGCCGACTAGAATCGAAAGCATCGCAATCTCCGTCGCCGGCGTGTGTCCGGCACCTTTTCAGCCATGGCGTTACGTATCGGGTTGGTGGTGTATCCGGGTTTCCAGATGATTTCGCTCGCCGCGATGTCGGTCTTCGAAATTGCGAGCTTCGGGCGTGACGAACCGCTCTACGACGTGAGCATCGTGTCGGTGGCGGGCGGACTGGTACGCGATTCGGCAGGGATTTCTGTGGCGACGGAGGCCATCGGGCGGCGGCGCTTCGACACGCTGTTGGTTGCGGGCGCGACCGTGGTGATGCCGACCGAGCCAGCATTGGTGACGGCGTTGCGGCGTGTCGCGCCGCGCATGCGCCGCATGGCGAGCATTTGCTCCGGGGCGTTCGTGCTGGCCGAAACGGGGCTGCTCGACGGTCGCCGCGCCACCACGCATTGGGGGCAAGCCCACGCGTTGCAGCAAACCTACCCTGACGTGATCGTCGAAGAAGACCGTATTTTCATCAACGATGGCGAGGTGTGGACGTCGGCGGGCATGACGGCAGGTGTCGATCTGGCACTGGCCTTGGTCGAAGCCGATTATGGCGGCGACGTTGCACGCGAGGCGTCGCGTCAATTGGTGGTGCACTACCGGCGCACGGGCGGGCAGTCGCAGTTCTCCACGCTGTCGACACTGGAGCCGAATTCCGATCGGGTGCGTACCGCGCTCGCTTATGCCCGAGAGCATTTGAGAGAACCGTTATCGGTGGAGCAACTCGCGGCGCATGTGCATTGGAGTGCGCGCCATTTCAGTCGTGAATTCACGTTGCAGACCGGGCTCACCCCGGCGAAGGCCATCGAGAAGCTCAGGCTCGAAGCGGCGCAGGCGTTGCTGGAACACGGCGAAGCCTCGATCGCGCGGGTGGCGGACATTACCGGCTTCGGTGACGAGGAGCGTATGCGCCGTGCCTTCGTGCGCACGCTGGGCAAGCCGCCGCAGGCGCTGTTACGCGAGGCCCGCGAGCGCGTGCGGGCTTGAGCGCGACGTATCGCTTGCTGCGAAGCGGCGCCATCTGGCCGTCATGCGGCGCTAATGCAGTATTCATGCGGATCTCATGCGAAAACATGGCCGCAAAACCCGCCAAATCGGATGGGGTGTCCGTTGTAAGCGTTTCATGAACGATACATTTTCGACACCCCGACCCCCGATGTCTCGCAAATCGAATTATTAGTTCCTTATAAATCAATGGGTTGAGTTCGCTGGCACGGAATTCGCGTACACAAATCGTGTATGGCGAAGCGCCAACCCGGATTTCCGCAGACAGTTGGCAAGGGGTTCCTGTGCATACGTGCCCGGGGCGGCCCACTATTGCCCGCGTTTTTCGACGATGCGCTCACGCCGTAATGCCGGACCTTTTGGCGGGGTCCGGTGTGTTCCGAAGTGAGTCGTGCGCGTGCGCGGGGAGGGGACCATGAACCGGTTCAAGGCGACATTCATAGGTGCGGCAGCGGCATTAATGCTCTGCGGCGTAGCGATCAATGCAACCCAGGCTGCCGGTGGCGGTGGCGGTGGGCGCGGCGGAGGCGGCGGCATCGGTTTCGGCGGCGGCGTCGGCGGCATCGGGAGCGGTGGCTTTGCCGGTCTCGGCGGATTCGGCGGCTCGGGGACTGGCAATGGCGCAGGCACGGGCGTCGGCATTGGCATCGGTGCCGGTTGCGGATGCGGCAGTCATGGCAGTAGCTCCGGCAGTAGTAGCTCTGGGAGCAGTTCCGGTAGCAGTAGCTCCGGAAGTAGCTCGGGCAGCAGCAGTTCTGGGAGCAGTTCCGGCAGTAGCAGTTCGGGCAGTAGCTCGGGAAGCAGCAGTTCGGGAAGTAGCTCCGGCAGCAGTAGCTCAGGCAGCAGTTCCGGTAGCAGCGGTTCGGGCAGCAGCTCGGGCAGTAGTGGATCCGGCAGCAGTTCGGGCAGCAGCGGCTCGGGCAGTAGCTCGGGCAGCAGCGGTTCAGGCAGCAGTTCCGGCTTGGGTGGCAGTAGCTCGGGCGGCAGCAGCTCCGGTTTGGGCGGTAGCAGTTCCGGTGGCAGCAGCTCCGGTCTGGGCGGCTCTAGCGGTGGCAGTTCGAGCGGCGGCAGCTCCAGTGGCGGCATTGGTGCGGCTAGCTCAAGTGGCGGCGGCGGGGTTTCCGGTCCTGGCGGGCGCGGCTTGGGCGGTGCAGCGGGCGGCGGCGGGCTTTCCGCGTTCGGCGGCCCGGGCAATGTCGGCGCAGGCGGTGGATGTTCGATGAATGGCCAGAACGGCGAAGAGCCGTGTCCTTGAGCCAGTGGCGGTGGCTGGCCCGCACGCGCTCGGCACAGCGCGTGCGGGATCTGGCCCCGCATCGGATGGTGCAAATCGATAGCGTGAACGAGTCTCGCAGGTTGTTCGTCGGTTCCTGACGCGACCGGCTGGCGGCGCTGCCGTCAGCCGTGCCACCCCCCCGGCCCGTGATCAGGCTGTTCTCCCGGCGAAGCGCCCCTTCGGTGATCCGAAGGGGCGTTTTTTTATGGGCGAGCGCTGGGCTAATGCCATTTGCGTGGACTATCGAAACTGTCTGGGGGATATCGAAATGCCGATAATGTATTTCGCGTTAACCCCTATCTATGGCAGCATCCGGGGTCTGGGTCGCTGCGGGCTGGCCGCGAACCGCGTGCTGGCAATGGACGGCATCTCGCAGCCGTCATACCGCGCAGACGACCCTTGCGACCCAACAGGTTCCAATAAGTCAAACAAGCATTGAAGGAGAAATCGAACATGCTGTCCCGTCAACTGATCAACGCATTCATCGGCGCAACGTTTGCGCTGGCCTCGCTCGGCGCTTCGGCGCAAACCGCTGACAAGCCGCTCAAAGTCGGCACGATGGCCGGTTCGGATGCGCAGATCTTCGAAGTCGTGAAGAAGGTGGCCCATCAACGCGGCCTCGAAATCAAGATCATCGAATTCAGCGACTACGCTCAGCCGAACGCCGCACTCGACGCCGGTGACCTCGACGCGAACGGCTTCCAACACAAGCCGTTCCTGGACAGCCAGATCAAGGACCGCGGTTACAAGATTGCGAGCGCCGGTCTCACGTACGTCTCGCCGCTGGGCTTCTACTCGAAGAAGTTCAAGTCGTTGAAGGACCTGCCGAACGGCGCGAAGGTCGGGATTCAGAACGACCCGTCGAACGGTAACCGCGCGTTGCTGCTGCTCCAGAAGGAAGGTCTGATCAAGCTGCGCGCCGGTCTGGAAGGCAAGAACGCCACGCCGCTGGACATCGCCGAAAACCCGAAGAAGTTGAAGATCGTCGAACTCGAAGCTGCCCAACTGCCGCGCGCCCTGCCGGATCTGGACGCTGCGTCGATCAACACGAACTTCGCCGCGCAAGCCGGTCTGGTGCCGCAACGTGACGCGATTGCGATCGAAGACCTGAAGGGCCCGTACGCCAACCTGATCGCCGTGCGCACGCAAGACCTGAACAAGCCGTGGGTCAAGCAACTGATCGACGCCTACCACTCGGACGAAGTGAAGGAATTCATCAAGACCCAATTCAAGGGCGCGCTGATCGCGACTTGGTAAATCTTGATGGGGTAGCGGGGGCGTGAAGCGTGAAATACGCCCCCGTGGCTAGGAATGAAAAGCGGGCTCAGTGCTGAACTGAGCCCGTTTTTTTTATGGGCGGACGTCGAATAAATGAGATCGCGGGGGTGCTTAGCCTTGACTAGAATGGAATCGACATTCCGATCGACAGGAGGTTGCCATGTCCATGATCAATGTCTCGATGATGCTGGTAGCGCTGCTGGTGGGCTTCGCGATCGGCATGCTCGTGGATCATTTCTGGGTGACGCATCACGACGAGGCCGGGCCTGAGCATAAGCGCCTCGATTGGCACGACATGTGGGAGCGGATCCGTCACCAGCACTAAGTCAATTGTCGATGTCGCCCGCGTCGCGCAGTTTGCGCCATAGCGTCGAGCGGCTGATGCCAAGGGCTTCGCACGCCGCCATGCGGTCACCGCCGCAGGCGGCGAGCGTCGTGCGAATGCGTGCGAGTTCGGCGGCAGCCCGGCGAGCGCGGCCGTTTAGCGGTGCCCCGGCGCTTTCCTCCCTCTGAGTCTCCCCAATCCCCGTTTCCCGGCCATCGTTCGTTTTTGCAACATCTGGCGCGACCACGCCCGGTGCGCCACCCAATTCGGGAGCGATTTCGATCAGTCTCGCCCGGCTGATTTCACGCGCATTCACGACGTCGGCGCATACCACCGCGATGCGCTCCAGCAGATTCTCCAATTCACGCACATTGCCCGGCCAGCGATACATCGCGAGCAGCGGCAGTAACGAGGCTTGCAGCGCATCCACGCTCATGCGCGCCCCCGCTCTCGCAAGCGCCCGCTCCAGAAACAGCGGCGTAAGACGCGGCAAATCTTCCATGCGCTCGCGCAGCGGCGGCAACACCATGCGCAGGATGTTGAGGCGGTAGTACAAATCTTCTCGAAACACCCCGGCGGCCACTTGCTGACGCAAATCCCGGTGCGTGGCGGCAATCACCCGAACGTCGCAAGGAATCGGTTCGTTTGCGCCCAAACGCAACACTTCCCGTTCTTGCAATACGCGCAGCAAACGTGTCTGCAACGGCATCGGCATTTCGCCAATTTCATCGAGAAAGATCGTGCCGTTATGGGCTGTTTCGAACAAACCGGCTTTGCCGCCGCGTCGCGCTCCAGAAAACGCGCCATCTTCATAGCCGAACAACTCGCTCTCAAGCAGGGTTTCGGGAAACGCCGCGCAGTTGATGGCGACGAACGGATAGTCGCGCCGACGGCTGGCGTTATGAATGCCTTGAGCCAGAAGCTCCTTGCCGGTGCCGCTCTCGCCGTGCACGAGCACCGTCGAGTCGGTTTGCGCATAGCGTCGTGCGAGCGCGCGCACTTGCGTCATCGCGGCCGAGTCGCCAATCAGATCGTCTAGGCGGTAGCGTGCGACCAGATGGCGAGGGCGATGCCGCGAGCGCAGCGAACGGTCGACCCGTGCGAACGCCTGCGAGTCCTGACACGTGAGCAACGCGCCCGTGAGCGTGCCCTGATCGAGCAACGGGATGCGGTTGACCACCCAAGTCTTGCCCGCCATGGTGACGATGGCTTCCAATTCGGCGCTCGCGCTTTCCAGTGTTCGGGAGATGTCGAGCCCCGGTGCGATCGAATCGAGCGGGCGGCCCACGACGTCGGCCACCGTCACGCCGAGCATTCCTGCCATCGAGGCATTCATGGCTTCGACGCGGCCATTCAGATCGACTGCCGCCACGCCTTCGCGCAGATGACGCAACACGGTATCGAGACGCTCACGGCGCTGCGCTTCAATGCGGCCGAAGCGCGCGACTTCCAGCGCCGTATCGAACGCAGCGCGTACCGAGTCCTGCGAGTAGAGAAACACGCCGGTCATACCGGCGCGTTCGGCCAATTCGGTGACAAGTCCCGGGCCGACGATGACTTCCGTGCCTTCGTCGCGCAGGCGATGGACCAGATCGTCGGCATCGTGCGCGTCGAAGTAGGCGTGCTGCGCAATGTCGAGACCGAATGCGCTCTTGAAGCGCTCGAATTCTGGCGCGGGCCGCGCATACGACACCAGCGCGATGCGCGAGGCGGGAGACGTCGACGGCAGCGCGCGGCGTGCGCGCGCCAGTGCATGCATCACGTCGAAACCGGTGACCTTGACGAGTACCACGGGCAACGCCACACGCTCGCGCAGAAAGGCGCCGTTCGAGCCAGCGGCGACGATGCCGTCGACACTCCCGGCAGGTAACCGCTCAAGCGCGTCGATCACCGCCTCGTAACCCTTGTCGATGATTTCGAGATCGGCCTGCGCTGCGTAGTCGGGCACGATGTCGCGGTACAACTCCCCGAGCTTGCTGATGCCGACGGCCCAGATCACCGGCTTGCGAACCGCCGTGGCGGGTAGCGCAATACCCGAGCGGGACAGGGCGATAGGTAGGGTGGTATTGGACGATGAGGCGGGCATGATCGGACTCGATGTGGCGTGGCGGTATCGTAGCACGACGTGTCATGTGTTTCGTTTTGCGTTTCAAAATGAAACGTTGTGCGACATCCAAGGCATTCCCAAGTGAAACGGTAACTCGTGGCACTTGACGTAAACGTCACAAGCGCGCCAAATTTCCGCTGATAAATGAACGCGTTAGCCGGTTCACGGTGTTTGTTGAGCCAACGCGAACGACGCACCGCGCCAGCCTGGCACGGCCATTGCTATCTCTACACCCGCACACCAACCTGCGCCTGCCTTGCGGATCACCGATACCGGTGTCCAAAGCGATCAGGCGCGACACGACCGAGGGATTCAAGTGACGCATACCATTCGTTCGGCCGGCGCCGCCTTCCGCGAGGCCGTCAAGACCGAGCAACCGTTGCAGGTTGTCGGCGCGATCAACGCCAATCACGCTTTGCTGGCGAAAGCCGCAGGCTTCAAAGCGATTTATCTGTCAGGTGGCGGCGTGGCTGCCGGCTCGCTCGGCTTGCCCGATCTGGGCATCTCCACCCTCGATGACGTACTCACCGATGTGCGCCGTATCACCGACGTGTGCGACCTGCCGCTGCTCGTCGACGTCGATACCGGCTTCGGCCCGTCGGCGTTCAACATCGCGCGCACCGTACAGTCGCTGATCAAGTTCGGCGCCGGTGCGATGCACATCGAAGATCAAGTGGGTGCCAAGCGTTGCGGCCATCGTCCGGGCAAAGCCATCGTGACCCAGCAGGAAATGGTCGACCGCATCAAGGCAGCCGTCGACGCCCGCACCGATGAAAACTTCGTCATCATGGCGCGCACCGATGCGCTCGCCGTCGAAGGTCTGCAAGCCGCTATCGACCGCGCTTGCGCCTGCGTCGAAGCCGGTGCCGACATGATCTTCCCCGAAGCCATGACCGAACTGCCGATGTACCGCCAGTTTTCCGATGCCGTGAAGGTGCCGGTGCTCGCCAACATCACCGAGTTCGGCTCGACGCCGCTCTTCACCGTGGAAGAACTCAAGAGCGCACAGGTCGGCCTCGTGCTGTATCCGCTTTCGGCCTTCCGTGCGATGAACAAAGCGGCGGAGAACGTCTATCACACGATTCGTCGCGACGGCACGCAAAAGGCCGTGCTCGACACGATGCAAACGCGCGCCGAGCTCTATGAGAGCATCGGCTACCACGCTTACGAACAGAAGCTCGACGCCCT
Organism: Pandoraea pneumonica; assembly: GCF_902459645.1. Taxonomy (GTDB): domain Bacteria; phylum Pseudomonadota; class Gammaproteobacteria; order Burkholderiales; family Burkholderiaceae; genus Pandoraea; species Pandoraea pneumonica. The sequence continues at coordinate 156,035 of NZ_CABPSK010000004.1, read as the reverse complement.
GTTCGCACAACAGAAATAACTGAATCCCTGATCTGGAGGAAAGCATGAGCGAGACGACTGCAACCGGTTTCAAGCCCAAGAAGTCCGTCGCCCTGTCGGGCGTGACCGCTGGCAACACTGCCCTGTGTACGGTGGGCCGTTCGGGTAACGACCTGCACTACCGCGGCTACGACATTCTGGATCTGGCCCAGACCTCGGAATTCGAAGAAATCGCGTATCTGCTGGTCTACGGCAAGCTGCCGACGGTGGCAGAACTCAAGGGCTACAAGGCCAAGCTGAAGTCGCTGCGCGGGCTGCCCGCTGCGGTGAAAGATGCGCTGGAAACCGTGCCTGCTGCCGCTCACCCGATGGACGTGATGCGCACCGGCGTGTCGGTGCTCGGCACCGTGCTGCCGGAGAAAGACGATCACAACATTCCGGGCGCGCGCGATATCGCCGACCGCCTGATGGCCAGCTTCGGCTCGATGCTGCTGTACTGGTATCACTTCAGCCACAACGGCGTGCGCATCGATGTGGAGACGGACGACGACAGCATCGGCGGCCACTTCCTGCATCTGCTGCACGGCGAGAAGCCGTCGGATCTGTGGGTGCGTGCCATGCACACGTCGCTGATTCTGTACGCGGAGCACGAGTTCAACGCGTCGACGTTCACCGCGCGCGTGATCGCCGGTACGGGCTCGGACATGCACTCGGCCATCACCGGTGCCATCGGCGCGCTGCGCGGCCCGAAGCATGGCGGCGCGAACGAAGTGGCGTTCGAGATTCAAAAGCGCTACGACTCGCCGGATGAAGCCGAAGCCGACATTCGTGCCCGCGTCGAAAACAAGGAAGTGATCATCGGTTTCGGCCACCCGGTCTACACCGTGAGCGACCCGCGTAACAAGGTCATCAAGGAAGTGGCGCACGAGCTGTCGAAAGACCAGCAGAACACGAAGATGTACGACATTGCCGAGCGTCTCGAGACGGTGATGTGGGACGTCAAGAAGATGTTCCCGAATCTCGACTGGTTCAGCGCCGTGAGCTATCACATGATGGGCGTGCCGACCGCGATGTTCACGCCGCTCTTCGTGATTGCCCGCACGTCGGGCTGGAGCGCGCACATCATCGAGCAGCGCATCGATAACAAGATCATCCGTCCGAGCGCCAACTACACGGGTCCGGAAGATCAGAAGTTCGTGCCGATCGAGAAGCGCTAAGCGCGATTACGATTGAGCATCGCAAGCGCAACGCGGGGCGGCCGTGGCAGGATCGCCGCAGCTGCCCCGCGACATTGGCTGCTTTCATTGCCTGCATGGTCATACGGTCATACGCCGGGCCGATAACGTCCTCACATGATGAACACCGAATACCGTAAATCCCTGCCTGGGACGTCGCTCGACTACTTCGACGCCCGCGCTGCCGTCGAGGCTATCGCCCCGGGGGCGTACGACACGCTGCCTTACACCTCGCGCGTGCTCGCCGAGAATCTGGTGCGCCGCTGCGACCCGGCGGCACTCACCGATTCGCTCAAACAATTGATCGAACGCCGCCGCGATCTCGATTTCCCGTGGTTCCCGGCGCGCGTGGTGTGTCACGACATTCTCGGGCAGACGGCGCTCGTCGATCTCGCCGGCCTGCGCGACGCCATTGCGGCGCAAGGCGGCGACCCCGCGCTGGTCAACCCGGTCGTGCCGACGCAACTCGTGGTCGATCACTCGCTGGCCGTGGAATGCGGCGGTTTCGATCCGGATGCCTTCGCGAAGAATCGCGCCATCGAAGACCGTCGCAACGAAGACCGTTTCGACTTCATCAACTGGACGAAGAAAGCGTTCAAGAACGTCGACGTGATTCCGCCGGGCAACGGCATCCTGCACCAGATCAATCTGGAACGCATGAGCCCCGTGGTGCAGGTGACGAATGGCATCGCGTATCCCGACACGCTCGTCGGCACCGACTCGCATACCCCGATGGTCGATGCGCTGGGCGTGATCGCCATCGGCGTGGGCGGTCTCGAAGCCGAGAGCGTGATGCTGGGCCGCGCGTCGTGGATGCGCCTGCCGGATATCGTCGGCGTCGAACTGACGGGCAAGCCGCAGCCGGGCATTACCGCCACCGACATCGTGCTGGCACTGACCGAATTCCTGCGCAAGTCGAAGGTGGTGTCGGCGTATCTGGAGTTCTACGGCGAAGGTGCCGCCAACCTGACGCTGGGCGACCGCGCCACGATCTCGAACATGGCCCCCGAGTTTGGTGCGACGGCGGCGATGTTCTACATCGATGCGCAAACCATCAAGTATCTGAAGCTCACCGGCCGCGACGACGCGCTCGTCGATCTGGTCGAGACATATGCCAAGCAAACCGGCCTGTGGGCCGACACGCTGGCGGGCGCGCAATACGAGCGCGTGCTCACGTTCGATTTGTCGAGCGTAGTGCGCAACATCGCTGGCCCGTCGAACCCGCATAAGCGCGTGCCGACGAGCGAACTGGCCGAGCGCGGCATCAGCGGCAAGGTGGAGAACGAGCCGGGCTTGATGCCCGACGGCGCCGTCATCATTGCCGCCATCACCAGCTGCACGAACACCAACAACCCGCGCAACATGATTGCGGCGGGCTTGTTCGCACGGAACGCCAACCGCGTGGGCCTCGCGCGCAAGCCGTGGGTCAAGAGTTCGCTCGCGCCCGGTTCGAAGGCGGTCACGCTGTATCTGGAAGCGGCAGGCCTGCTGCCCGAGTTGGAGCAACTCGGCTTCGGCGTGGTGGCTTACGCATGCACGTCGTGCAACGGTATGTCGGGCGCGCTCGATCCGGTGATTCAGCAAGAGATCATCGATCGCGATCTGTATGCCACGGCAGTGCTCTCGGGCAACCGCAACTTCGACGGCCGCATTCACCCGTATGCGAAGCAGGCGTTCCTGGCTTCGCCGCCGCTGGTGGTGGCTTACGCCATTGCAGGCACGATTCGCTTCGATATCGAGAAGGACGTGCTCGGTGTCGACGCGAACGGCAAGTCGGTGAAGCTGGCCGACTTGTGGCCGAGCGACGAAGAAATCGACGCGATCATCGCGCAGAGCGTGAAGCCGGAGCAATTCCGCCGTGTGTACGAGCCGATGTTTGCCGCGTCGGTGGACACCGGCGAGCGCGCCGATCCGCTGTACGACTGGCGCGAGATGAGCACGTACATCCGCCGTCCGCCGTATTGGGAAGGCGCGCTCGCGGGCGAGCGCTCGCTCCAGGGCATGCGCGCGCTGGCCGTGCTGGGCGACAACATCACCACCGACCACCTCTCGCCGTCGAACGCCATCATGGCCGATAGCGCGGCGGGCGAGTATCTGGCGAAGATGGGCTTGCCGGAAGAAGACTTCAACTCGTACGCAACGCACCGTGGCGATCACTTGACCGCGCAGCGTGCGACGTTTGCCAACCCGACGTTGAAGAACGAAATGGTCGTGGTCGACGGGCAGGTGAAGGCGGGCTCACTGGCGCGCATCGAACCCGAAGGCAAGATCACGCGTATGTGGGAAGCCATCGAGACGTACATGGCGCGCAAACAGCCGCTGATCGTGATTGCCGGGGCCGACTACGGTCAGGGCTCGTCGCGCGACTGGGCGGCCAAGGGCGTGCGTCTGGCGGGCACCGAGGCGATCGTGGCCGAAGGCTTCGAGCGCATTCACCGCACGAATCTGGTCGGCATGGGCGTGTTGCCGCTGGAGTTCAAGCCGGGCACCGATCGCAAAACGCTGAGCATCGACGGCACCGAAACATTCGACGTGATTGGCGAGCGCACGCCGCGCGCCGACCTGACGTTGGTGATTCATCGTCACAAGAATGGTCGCGACGAGCGTATCGAAGTGCCGGTGACGTGCCGTCTGGACACTGCGGAAGAAGTCTCGATCTACGAGGCGGGCGGCGTGCTGCAACGTTTCGCGCAAGACTTTCTGGAATCGTCGCAAGCAGGCGCTTCGGCCTGAATCAAGCGAAGCACCGAGGAGAAGCGTAATGGCGCATCAGCCGCAAATTCGCATTCCCGCCACGTATATGCGTGGCGGTACCAGCAAGGGCGTGTTCTTTCGCCTGCAAGACCTGCCCGCCGCCGCACAGGTGCCGGGTGCCGCGCGCGACGCATTGCTCATGCGTGTGATCGGCAGCCCCGATCCCTATGGCAAGCAGATCGACGGCATGGGCGGCGCCACGTCGAGCACCAGCAAGACGGTGATTATCGCGAAGAGCGAGCGGCCCGGTCACGATGTGGACTATCTGTTCGGGCAGGTGTCGATCGATCAGCAGTTTGTCGACTGGAGCGGCAACTGCGGCAATTTGTCGGCCGCCGTCGGCCCGTTCGCGATCAGCGCCGGGCTGATCGATGCGGCGCGCGTGCCGCACGATGGCGTAGCAGTCGTGCGCATCTGGCAGGCGAACATCGGCAAGACGATCGTGGCGCACGTGCCGATGACGGCCGGTGCGGTGCAGGAGACGGGCGACTTCGAACTCGACGGCGTGACGTTCCCAGCCGCCGAAGTACAACTCGAATTTCTCGACCCGGCCGCGGAAGAAGAGGGTGACGGCGGCGGCGCGATGTTCCCGACCGGCAATCTCATCGACGACCTCGAAGTGCCGGGTGTCGGCACGTTCAAGGCGACGATGATCAACGCGGGCATTCCGACGATCTTCCTCAATGCCGAGGACATCGGTTACCGGGGCACCGAGTTGCAAGACGCCATCAACAGCGACCCGAAGGCGCTGGCCATGTTCGAGACGATTCGGGCACATGGGGCGATTCGCATGGGGCTGATCAAAGACGTGTCGGAAGCCGCCAAGCGCCAGCACACGCCGAAGGTGGCGTTCGTGGCAAAGCCAGCCGACTACACGGCGTCGAGCGGCAAAGCGGTGAAGGCCGCCGATGTCGATCTGCTCGTGCGTGCGTTGTCGATGGGCAAGCTGCACCACGCGATGATGGGCACGGCGGCCGTGTGTATCGGCGCGGCCGCGTCGATTCCGGGCACGCTGGTGAATCTTGCCGCGGGTGGCGGAGAGCGCAACGCGGTGCGGTTCGGGCATCCCTCCGGCACGCTGCGTGTGGGGGCCGAAGCCGGGCAGGTCGACGGCGAATGGACGGTGACCAAGGCGATCATGAGCCGCAGCGCACGTGTGCTGATGGAAGGCTGGGTCCGGATTCCGGGCGACGCGTTCTAACGCTCACAGCGTTTTTGTCGCGGGCAGGGCCGAAGCGGCTGGCAAGCATTGCGCTTGCCAGCCGCTTATCATTGGGGCTCACAGAAAAGCGTCGCGGACGTTTCAATGCCGGGCGGTTTTCGTCAAACGTCACAGGAGGCAAGCGATGTCCGCTGGCATTTCGAATGTGCGTCCCGCGCCCGACAAGGTACTCACCGACATTGTCGATTACGTCCTCACCTACGAGATCCGCAGCGATCTTGCCTTCGACACTGCGCGCAACTGCCTGATCGACACGCTCGGTTGCGGCTTCGAAGCGCTGTTGTACCCCGCATGTACCAAGCTGCTCGGCCCGATCGTGCCCGGCACCGTGGTGCCGAACGGCGCGAAGGTGCCCGGCACGCCTTATCAACTCGACCCCGTGCAGGCGGCGTTCAGTCTGGGCGCGATGATTCGTTGGCTCGACTTCAACGACACATGGCTCGCGGCCGAATGGGGCCATCCGTCGGACAATCTCGGCGGCATTCTCATGACCGCCGATTGGCTCTCGCGCTCGGCCGTGGCGCAAGGCGGCAACCCGCTGACCATGCGTCATGTGTTGGCGGCGATGATCAAAGCGCATGAGATTCAGGGCTGCCTTGCCCTCGAGAATTCATTTAATCAAGTCGGGCTTGATCACGTGGTGCTGGTGAAGGTCGCGTCGACGGCGGTCGTCGGCGAGATGCTCGGGCTCACGCGGGACGAGTTGATCAATGCGGTGTCGCTGGCGTTTGTCGATGGGCAGAGTCTGCGCACGTATCGGCATGCGCCGAACACGGGCAGCCGCAAATCGTGGGCGGCGGGCGATGCCACCAGCCGCGCGGTGCGGCTCGCATTGATGGCGCGCACGGGCGAGATGGGGTATCCGTCGGTGCTGACGGCGAAGACGTGGGGCTTTTACGACGTCTTGTTCAAAGGCAAGCCGTTCGCGTTTCAACGGCCCTATGGTTCGTACGTGATGGAGAACGTGCTGTTCAAAATCTCGTTCCCGGCGGAGTTTCACGCGCAGACGGCGGCGGAAGCCGCGATCACGTTGCACCATCAATTGCAGAGCGCAGGGGGCGGCGCGCAAGACATCAAGTCGGTGAAGATTCGCACGCACGCGGCGGCGATTCGCATCATCGACAAGCAGGGGCCGCTGGCGAACCCCGCCGATCGCGATCACTGCATTCAATACATGGTGGCGGTGCCGCTGCTCTTCGGGCGTCTGACGGCAAACGATTATGAAGATGCGGTGGCCGCCGACCCGCGTATCGACGCCTTGCGCGCGAAGATCGTGTGCGAAGAAGATCCACAATTCACGCGCGATTATCACGATCCGGACAAGCGCTCGATTGCCAATGGGCTCACGGTGACGCTGAACGACGGCACGGTGCTCGACGAAGTGCTCGTCGAATATCCCATTGGCCACAAGCGGCGCCGCGACGAAGGCATTCCGTTGCTGGTGGAGAAATTCAAAACCAATCTCGCGCGCCGATTCGCTGCGCGCGCACAGGCATCCATTCTCGACGTCGCACTCGATCAACAGCGACTCGAAGCGATGCCCGTGCATCAGTTTGTGGATTTGATGGTGTGAAGCGACGCGCCGCCCTTGCCGCACTTGGAGCTAACGGATGATCGATCACATGGAAGTGATGGTTTCGGATTTCGCGAAGAGCCGAGCGTTCTATCGCGAGGCACTAGCGGCCATTGGCTATTCGCTGATTGCCGAGAAGTCGGCGGAGGTGACGGGGAACACTGACATCGCTGGCTTCGGCGAAAACGGTCATCCCGATTTTTGGATCAGTCGTGGCACGCCGAATCGCCCCATCTTGCACGTGGCGTTTCGTGTGCCCGAGCGGCGCTTCGTCGAGGCGTTCCACCGTGCGGCGGTCGCTGCCGGTGGCACCGACAACGGCGGGCCCGGCTTGCGTGAGCGCTATGGCCCGAACTATTACGCCGCCTTTGTGCTCGACCCGGATGGTCACAACATCGAGGCGGTTTGCTACGCGCCGGACTGATCCCCGGCGCGAGCCAAATCGATAGCGCCGGACTCAGCCTTTATGCGTATAGCGCAGGCGGGCCATCTGTTCGGCGCTGTCCGTGAGCAGACCCGCCGCATCGGCAATGGCCTTCTCCAGCGTGGTCGGACCGAACGTTAGCGAGAAGCAGCCGGAGAACACGCGCGAGAGACTTTCCAAGGCGCTGCGATCGATCGCACCCGACAGCAACGATGCCGTCGCCCCTGCCTTGATCGCGACTTGCGCGGCAATCATCGGCGTCTTGCCCGAAAGCGTTTGGCCATCGCTGCGGCCTTCGCCGGTAATCAGCCAGTCGGCACCTTCCACCGCTTGCGGCAGTCCGACGCGCTCAGCGACCACTTCAGCCCCCGAGCGGAATTGCGCACCCAGCAGATGCAGCGCGAAGCCCAGACCGCCTGCGGCACCCGCGCCTGCACGGCTTGCTGCCTCGTTGGCATTGAACGCGCGGTGCGCATGACCGGCGAAATGGGCAATCGCGCGATCGAGCGGTTCGACTTGCGATTCGCTCACGCCTTTTTGCGGTCCGAAAATGGCCGTCGCACCCTGCGAGCCATTGAGCGGGTTGTTCACATCGGACATTGCGATCAGTTCGCAGTCCTTCAGGCGGCCATCGAGCCCGTTCAGATCGATGGACGCGACACGATGCAGTGCGGCGGGTACGGGCGGTACCACTTCACCGGCCTCATCGAGCAAGCGCGCACCCAGCCCCACCAGCAAACCGGCGCCGCCGTCGTTCGTGCTGCTGCCGCCCAGACCGATCAGCACACGGCGTGCGCCCGTGTCGAGCAGCGCCCGCAACACTTCACCCAAACCAACCGTCGTGCGCTCCGCCACCGGCGTTTGCATGCCGACCGGGTCGGTAATGCTCACCACGTTCGCACTTTCGAGCACGCCCGTGCCGTCGGGCATCACGCCGTACTCGGCCGTGACCGATGCCTGACCGGCACCCCGCACCGACAGCGGCACCCGACGCCCGCCCGCAGAGAGCAGCGCTTCGAGCGTGCCTTCGCCGCCATCGGCCATCGGGCGCAACCGGATCTCGGCCTGCGGTAGCACACGGGCAATACCGGCGGCAATCGCGTGCGCAACTTCGGGCGCGCTCAGCGAACCTTTGAACGAATCGGGGGCGATGACGATGATCGGGGCTTGCGCATTGCTGGACATGGCAATCGAAATGGTGGGAATAGGTTGGACGGAGTCACTTTGTGACAGAAACCAGCAATATACGCGATTCGGGTCACCGCGCATTGCGCGAATTGCCATGCTATGAATAACACGAGTAAGATGAGCGCCAACTGGCGGTGCGCCGTACGATGCGTCACATCGCCAAAGAATCCGGACGTGCACGCACACGTTCCGGGTAGTCCAGAGAAAGACCAGCAAACATAAACGGCGCGAGCCACGGCCCGGCACGGATGCGAAGCTTCCCGTGAGCGTGGGCCCTCGGCGCCGAGACCAGATACGAAGCTGTCGCCACGCCCGCCTGCGGCCATGCCAGTTGCGCATTGCCGACGCTACGTGTGCGACGGCACGGCCAGCGTGGAGCGGGGCATGAAGTGGGGCACTGAAACCAAATCCGGCGTGACGTCCGTCGCGCCTTGTCGCGAAGCGCGCGTGGCAGAACGGGGCGTCTCGTCACCCTTGACGGCATGCACCCTGCTGCTCGCGTCAGCACTGCTCGCCGCCTGCGCGCAGACGGCGCCGGTGTCGTCACCGAACGATCCGCCCATCGGCAGCGTCGCCGACGTTGCACCGGAAAATGTAAAAGTCGAGACGTTGCCCGCCTATCGCGACACCGTCGCCGACGCCAGAAACAACGGTGCCGTCTGGCAAGGTTCGTCGAAAAAGACGCTCACACGCGTGAGTGCCTGCACCGCCAAGCTCTGGAAGAAGCAACTGCCGTACGCGCGCCTCGACCGGGCGAAGGCGGGCACGGGCCAGACGCTGCAACTCTCGTCGAAGGACGACGGCGTGCTCGCCATCCTCGATCTTGCACCGCACAAACCGGGCAGCGAAGGCTCGCTCTATCTCGGCTCGACCGCCTCGCAGTCGCTCGCCGACGCCGTGCGGCAGTGCCTCTGATCCGCTCGTGACCGCGCATTTGACCGTACCGCTGACGGCGCATTTGCCCACGCCCCTGACCAACTAGTCAGTTCCACCGCAGTGCCTAGATGTCATGCGTCTGTCACTGTGGTGTCACAGTACGGCGCGGTATGATGGCGGCGAATGTGCGTCCGCCCCGGGCGCACGAGCGATTTTTCTTCGTGCGTGCCGATGTCTCCTACCGAATCCGTCGATGTTCCCGATGTTGCTGCCGTGGCGCAGGACGCTGGACAAGCGTCGCTGAACCCGCGTCAGCAGGCGCTCTTCGATGCTGTGCGCCGTGACGGCTTTCTGACCGTCGACGAGTTGGCCGTGCGCTTCGACGTCACGCCGCAGACCATTCGGCGCGACATTAACTTCCTCGCCGAACTGAAATGGGTGCGCCGCTACCACGGCGGTGTGGGCCTGCCGGGCGGTGCCGAAAACGACGCCTACGACGCACGCCAGACCCAACTCGCCGACGAAAAACACCGCATCGCCGCGCGACTTGCCGAGCAGATTCCCGACCACGCGTCGCTTTTCATCAATCTGGGGACGACCACCGAAGCCGTGGCGCGCGCGTTATCGCGCCATCGCGGCCTGCGTGTGATTACGAACAACCTGCACGTAGCAGCCATGATGAGCGGCTATCCCGACGCCGAAGTCATCATTGCCGGTGGCGTGGTGCGCGCACGCGATCAGGGCGTGACTGGCGAAGCGACGCTCGACTTCATTCGCCAATTCAAAGTCGACTTCGGCATCATCGGCATCTCTGCCATCGATGCCGACGGCACCCTGCGCGACTTCGACTACCGGGAAGTGCGCGTGGCCGAGGCCATCATTGCGCATTCACGCACCGTGTTTCTCGCGGCAGACCACAGCAAGTTCGGGCGGCCCGCGCTGGTGCGGCTCGGCCATCTGTCGCAAATCGATGCGCTGTTCACCGATCGCGCCGTGCCGCCAGCGATGGCGCAGGTCATCGCCGATGCCGGTACGCAAATCCATATCGCCGATTGAGCGTCATGGGCAGCGCGTGGCGGACACGATGCGCGAAATCCAACAATTTCCCGTTGCAATGCGCGATTTCGAACAACCAACACCGTCATATGTTAAAATTCGAAAATTGATGTTCGAAAACGAACATTTTGTGCCCAATTTGTCGATTTGACACCAATCACCCGGGAGTGACGACGTGCAACCATCCGCCCAAACGCCAACGGACCCAACGCTAGCCCCGTACGACCTGCTGGTCGTGGGTGGCGGCATCAACGGCGCGGGTATCGCACGCGACGCTGCCGGACGTGGCTTGCGCGTGATGCTCGTCGAGCAGGACGATCTGGCTTCGCACACCTCGTCGGCCAGCACCAAGCTCATTCACGGCGGGCTGCGCTATCTCGAATACTACGAGTTCGGGTTGGTGCGCAAAGCGTTGCAAGAGCGCGAAGTGCTGCTGCGCGCCGCGCCGCACATCATGTGGCCGCTGCGTTTCGTCATGCCGCACATGCCGAACCTGCGCCCGGCATGGCTGATTCGCGCGGGGCTGTTCCTCTACGATCACTTGGCACGGCGCGAGATTTTGCCCGGCTCGCGCGGCATCGATCTGCTCCAACATGCGGCCGGTGCGCCGCTGCGCCGCGATATTCAACGCGGTTTCGTCTACTCGGACGGCTGGGTGCAAGACGCACGGCTGGTGGTGCTCAACGCGCAAGATGCCGCCGAGCGCGGTGCCACGATTCTCACGCGCACGCGCCTCGTCGGGGCCGAGCGTGGCGAGCATATGTGGACGGCGGAATTGCTCTCGACCGAGTCTGGCCAGACGCAGCAGGTGCGTGCACGCGCCATCGTCAACGCAGCGGGGCCGTGGGTCGGTCATCTGCTGGGCGATGTACTGCGTCAGCCCGCGACGCATTCCGTGCGCATGGTCAAGGGCAGTCACATCGTGACGCGTAAGCTGTTCGATCACGATCACGCCTATATCTTCCAGAACCCCGACAAGCGCATCATTTTCGCAATTCCGTACGAGCGCGATTTCACGCTGATTGGGACGACCGATATCGAATATCACGGCGACCCGGCCAAGGTGGCGATCAACGACGACGAGATCGCGTATCTGTGCAAATCGGCCAGCGACTATTTCACGAAGCCCATCGTGCCCACAGATGTCGTGTGGACTTACGCCGGGGTGCGTCCGCTGCTGGAAGAAGAAGTGGCGAACCCGTCGGCGGTCACGCGCGACTACACGCTCGAACTCGACGCCCCGGCCACGCGTGCGCCGCTGTTGTCGGTGTTCGGCGGCAAGATCACGACGTATCGCCGTCTCGCGGAAGAAGCCCTTGCGCGGCTGCATGGGCCACTCGGTTTCAAGCAGGGCGATTGGACGGCAGGCGCAGCACTGCCGGGCGGCGACATGCCTCAGCCGGACGCGGGCGCCTTCGAGGCGTCGCTGCGTGCGCAGGTGCCGTGGCTGCCTGAGGCACTGGCTTATCGCTACGCCCGCACTTACGGCACGCGCACGCACGTGCTGCTGGCCGATGCGCACTCGCTCGACGATCTGGGCGAGCGCATTTGCGGCGATCTTTTCGAAGCCGAGTTGCGCTACCTTGTGCAGTACGAATGGGCGCGCACCGCGCAGGACGTGCTTTGGCGCCGTACCAAGCTGGGTCTGCACGTTGGACGCGACGGCGAAGCGAGCGTCTCGCGCTGGTTCGAGCGGCAGTCGGAACAAGCGCCTGCTTTGGCAACACGCTGAGTTTGACGATAACGACAGGCTTGCCCCTGCGGCGCACGTCAGGCGTGTGAGTGCGCAGGCGGCAAGCCAGCCGACCGCCGCCCGGCGGACAGTATTCAGGAGACGACCTACATGTCAGGACCCTATATCCTCGCGTTCGATCAGGGCACGACGAGTTCGCGTGCATTGTTGTTCGATCGCGATGGGCATGTCGTGGCAACCGCGCAGAAAGAATTCCGCCAGATTTACCCGCATCCGGGCTGGGTCGAACATGACCCGCGCGAAATCTGGTCGACACAGGCGGGCGTGGTCGCGGAAGCGCTCACGCATGCCGGCGTTGGCGGCGTGGACATCGAGGCGATCGGCATCACCAACCAACGCGAGACCACCATCGTTTGGGATCGCCGCACGGGCGAGCCGGTGTACAACGCGATCGTGTGGCAAGACCGCCGCACGGCCGACTTCTGCGAACGGCTGCGTGCCGACGGTGCGCAAGACCTCGTGGCCAGCCGCACCGGGTTGCGCATCGACGCCTACTTCTCCGGCAGCAAAATCCGCTGGATTCTCGATAACGTAGCGGGCGCACGCGAAGCCGCTGAGGCGGGCCATCTCGCGTTCGGCACCGTCGATAGCTGGCTGGTCTGGCACCTGACCGGCGGCAAGCTGCACGTGACCGACGTGTCGAATGCGTCGCGCACCATGCTCTTCAACATTCATCGCCTTGAATGGGACGACGAGTTGCTGGCACTGCTTGGCGTGCCGCGTCAGATGCTGCCCGAGGTGCGCTCGTCGAGTGAGGTGTACGGCCACACCACGACGTCGCTGCTCTCGAAGCCGGTGGCGATTGCGGGTATCGCGGGCGATCAGCAGGCGGCGCTCTTCGGGCAGATGTGCTTGCGCCCGGGCATGGTGAAGAACACCTACGGCACCGGCTGCTTCATGGTGATGAACACCGGCGACAAGCCGCAGGCGTCGAGCCACAACTTGCTCACGACGGTGGCGTGGAAGATTGGCGATCGCGTCGACTACGCGCTCGAAGGCAGCATCTTCATCGGCGGTGCCGTGGTGCAATGGCTGCGCGATGGGCTGGGCATCATTCGCCACTCGCGCGATGTCGAGGCGCTCGCGACGAGCGTGCCCGACGCCGATGGCGTCGTACTCGTCCCCGCGTTCGCAGGCCTCGGTGCCCCGCACTGGCAGCCGCATGCCCGAGGCACGTTGTTCGGGGCGACACGTGGGACGACCGCGGCGCACGTCGCGCGTGCTGCGCTCGACAGCATTGCGTTTCAGACGCTCGACGTGTTGCGCGCCATGGAAGCCGATGCCGGGCTGCATGTGTCGGAATTGCGAGTGGACGGCGGCGCGGCGGCCAACGATCTGCTAATGCAGTGGCAGGCCGATTTGCTGGGGGCCGATGTCGTGCGCCCGCACGTCATCGAGACGACGGCCGCCGGTGCGGCCTATCTCGCGGGCCTTGCCGTCGGTTTCTGGCCGGACATCGACACGCTGCAACGTCAATGGCAGTTGCAGCAGCGCTTCTCGCGCAAGCTGTCGGAAGACGACGTGAATCGTGCGGTGAAGGGCTGGCAACGCGCGGTTCGCGCCGCGAAGGTGTGGGCCGAAGAAGGCTAAATCGATACATTGGCCAACGAGGGCTGAACGCCATCAGCCCTCGACCGGCCCAGCGCTAGCTAGCGCATCGCCCGTCCGGGCGCGACTTGGCGGCGATCGCCCGCCGCCGCGTGACGGCGATGCCGCCAACTGGCGCAGCGCTCACGCGGGTGATGACGTGCCGACTTTGCCGGGCTCGCTGGCGCGAGCGACCGAGTGCAGGGACTTAGGGCGCAAGGCCCGGTGCGGCGCATTTGCATGATCCCCTCCCTGATAGTTGCCGTCGCATGACGCGACCCATCGCTTTCTAACGCTTCTTACTGCTTCCCCCTGTTTCGACACCAGAGGTGCAATCCGCCCGCCTCCGGGGCGCTCCCGGCGAGAGCTCGGCGTCGGGCGTGCCGGGGCCATGTGGCGTGCATGGCGATGTTCCCGAAGCGTGATGCCCAAGCGAAGAGACTTCTCCAGAGGCGGACGGCTTGCCCCCTTCCTGATGCGAGAAGCGTGCCATCCGTTGCAACTCATTGAATTTGATGGGGAATTCAATGAGTGAAACAGGGCGTTTCGGAATGGATGGTGAAAAACGTTTCAGGAATGAAAGCAGGGGACGCGCGTCACGGCGAAGGGATGGGTGACGGCAAATTAGGCAATGCACTTGACACCTAATGCTGGCGGGCGTCTGCGCCGTCACATAGGTAGTTATGCAAAGGGTTATCAACAGTTGCTGTGGATATCCTCGCGCGACGATTCACGCGCCGGACAACGACACAGGGACGCTGACGAGTGCCAGCGTCCCTGCGTGTATCAAAGCGATCTCAGTCGATCTCAGTCGAGCTTAGGCCGCCGGTTTCTTGCCGACCGTGAAGGCGATCTCGCCTACACCTGCCACGCCTGCCGTGACCTTGTCGCCGGGTTCGAGCGGACCGACGCCTGCCGGCGTGCCGGTGAAGATCAGGTCGCCTGCGGCGAGCTTCACGCTGCGCGAGATTTCGGCGATGAGATCGGGCACCGACCAGATCAACTCATTCAGATCGCCGACCTGACGGTTCTCGCCGTTCACGTCGAGCCACACGCGGCCGTCTTTCGGATGACCGACTTCCGCCACGGCATGCAGCGGGCCGCAGGGGGCCGATGCATCGAACGCCTTGCCCCAGTCCCACGGACGGCGCGTGTCTTTCGCCTGCTGTTGCAGATCGCGGCGCGTCAGGTCGACGCCCACGCCATAGCCCCAGACGAGCGAGAGGGCCGAAGCGGCGTCCACATTCTCACCGTCGGCGCCAATGGCGACGACCAGTTCGATTTCATGGTGCAGTTCGCTGGTGAGCGGCGGGTAGGGCAGCGTGCCCTCGGCAGCCACGACCGCGTCGGCGGGCTTCATGAAGAAAAACGGCGGCTCGCGATCCGGATTGCTGCCCATCTCGCGCGCATGCGCGGCGTAGTTACGGCCCACGCAGAACACGCGGCGCACGGGAAAGCGGGCATCGCTGCCGGCAACTGCGACCGACGCCTGCGGCGCCGGCGAAATGACGAATTGGCTCATGAGAAAACTCGTGGCGTTAGTGAAGCTCAGAAAACTCTGGAAACGGTACCCGGCAATCTTACTTGGCAAACACCTGCGACATGTCGGCAAACGCTTTGAACTCCAGCGCGTTGCCAGCCGGGTCGTAGAAGAACAGCGTGGCTTGCTCGCCCACTTGCCCGGCAAAGCGCACATGCGGCTCGATTACGAAGCGGGTGCCGGCGGCGCGCAGGCGCTCGGCAAGCGCGTGCCATGCGGGCATGTCAAGGATAACGCCGAAATGCGGGACCGGAACTTCGTCGCCATCGACCGGGTTCGTGATGCGCTTGCCGGCTTCTTCGGGCGAGAGGTGAGCGACCAGTTGATGACCGAAGAAATCGAAGTCGATCCAGTGGTCCGAACTGCGGCCTTCGGGGCAGCCCATCACGCCGCCGTAGAAGCGGCGGGCGGCTTCGAGGTTATCGACGGGGAAAGCAAGGTGGAACAGGGGCGTGGCCATGAGAGTCTCCAATGCAATGTGGGGTTGAACGGCGCTTCGTGGGCGCGAGACAGAAAATGCCGCGCCAGGCGTCGAAATTGGGTGGCCAAACGTTGCCGCCCGATTTGCGCTAAATTCTATCCATCGATAAAAATAATAAGAAACGAATAATTCGACGACTCAGCACAAATAATTTCGATAGATGATCCGATACCTCAAAACCTTTGTCACGGCAGCCGAAACCGCGTCGTTCTCGGCCGCCGGGGCGCGTCTCGGTTTGACGCAGTCTGCCGTCAGCGCGCAGATCCAGCGCTTGGAGGACGACCTTGGGGTGCAGCTTTTCGAGCGCACCGGGCGAGCGGTGTCGCTCTCCGACGACGGACGCCGTTTGCTCGCTCAGGCGCAGGGGGTGGTGTCGGCCTATCAGTCGATGCGGGGCGAGGCGGGCGCGCATGGCGCGCAGGCGGCGCTGGCGCCGATCCATATCGGGGCGATTCTCACCGTGCAACTGGGTTTGCTGCCCGGGGCGATCCAGCGCTGGTCGGCGGCACCGGCCTCGTTGCCGCATCTGAACATCGTGCCGGGGATGTCGGTCCAGTTGCTCGCGCAGATCGACGCCCGCGAACTCGATCTGGCCGTGATGATTCGCCCGCGTATCGGCGTTCCGGCCGATATGAAGTGGGTCACGCTGATGCACGAGCCTTACGTCGCCATCGCGCCCAAAGGCACGCGCGGGACCGTGGCCGACTGGGCGGCGGCGCTGCCGTTCGTGCGCTACAACCGGCGCTCGTATGGCGGCGATCTGGTCGAGCGCTACCTGCGCCGTCACCGGCTGTGGGTGCGCGAAGGGGTGGAGTTGGATGAGCCGGAAGTCATCTTGCGCATGGTGCGCGCGCGGCTCGGCTGGGCGATGGTACCCGCGACGTTGATCGGGCTGCCGGTGGATGGCATCGCGCCCGCGAAGGCTGGGGCGGCGGGCGTGCAGGTCTTGCCGCTTAGCGGCGTGCCGCTCACGCGCGAACTGGGGGTGTTGGCGCGACAGTCGGCGCTCAAACGCGAGCCGGTGGCCTCGCTCATGAAGTGTTTGACCGACGAGGCGAAATCGCGCGGCTAGCTGTGGCTACTGGGCGTCCGGTTCGGGCGCGCTGCCGCCGAGCGCCTGCCAGAGTGCCGCCGTGTCGACGAGCCGCGCGCCTTGCGTTTCCAACTGTGCCCGCGTGGCATCGAGCGCCTGCCGTTGGGCATCGAGCAGCGACAGATGGCTGATACCGCCCACGCGATATCGGTCGCTGGCGATGCGGTAGGCCGCCTCGGTGCGCGCAGCGGCGTTAGCCCTTGCCGAGAGCGTGGTCGCGTCGGCTTCCAGCGCACGCATGGCATCGGCGACTTGCGCCAGGCCGAGCAACACGGTGTCTTGATACGACGCCAATGCCGCATCGTAGGCGGCCACGGCAGAGCGCCGTTGTGCTCTCAATTCGCCGCCCCGAAAAATCGGCTGCAACAGGTTCATGCCGATATTCCAGATGTTGATGCCATTGCCAAGGTCGGCGGTGCGCATGCGTTGCGTGCCGAAGCTGCCCGAGAGCGTGAACTGCGGATACAAGTTCGCGGTGGCGACGCCGACATCTGCGCTCGCCTTGTGCAACATCGCTTCAGACGCGCGAATGTCGGGGCGGCGCTGTGCCAGCGTCGAGGGCAGCGACACCGGCACGCGCTGCGGCAGTTGCAGTGAAGCCAGATCGATCGCTGGCGACGTGAACGCCCCCGGTGGTTTGCCCAGCCAACGCGCCAACTGATGATCGTACTGAGCGATTTGCAAACTTAACGGCGGCAACTGGGCTTCTGTCTGCGCGACTAGCGCAGCCTGATTCTCCACATCGAGCGTCGCGACGCCACCGGCGCGCTGGCGTGCCCGTGTGATGTCGAGTTGTGCCCGCTGTGCGCTGACCATGCCTTCGAGCGCCGAGCGTTGTGCACGGAGCGTGGCTTGCCGTAGCGCGGCGGTCACTACATTGCCCGCTAGCGTCAGCCGTGCGGCTTCGAGTTCGAAGCGCTGGTAATCGACTTGTGCGGCAAGGCTTTCGAGCGCGCGGCGATTGCCGCCGAACACATCAAGCGTGTAAGAGATGTCGATGCTCGCGTTGTACAGCGTGAACGGTCCCGGATTGGGCACGCTGGTGATGCCGAACGATTGCAGATCGACTTGTTCACGCGTGCCCGAGAGCTTGAGGTCTGCCGATGGCAGCAAACGCGCACCCTCCTGCGCCCGATAGTCCTCTTGCGCCTGGCGCAGCTTCGCTTGGGCTTGCTTCAACGTCGGGCTGTCGGCAAACGCCTGTGCCACCAGCGCATCGAGCGTCGGCGAGCCGAAGCGGGTCCACCAGTCGAGCGGCGGAGTGTCGCCAGGCGCGAAGGTCTGGGCTTCACCCTGCAAGGCCGGCGCACCGGCCGTGGCCAATGGGGTATCGCCAGTGGTGTACTGCGCGACATCGGGGGGCGCTGGCGTCTTGAAGTCCGGGCCGACTGCGCAGGCGCTGAGCAAGACAGCGCTTGCCGCCATCACGATGGCGTTCAACGTCAGGCTCGGTCCGGCACAAAGCGCGCGCATAGGGGCCTCAGTCGAGCGTTCGTTTGTAGAACTTCACCGCAACCGTCATGAGCACGGCGGAGAAGACCAGCAGCGGCCACAGGTCGTGCCACGCATCGCCCCATCCGTTGCCCTTGAGGAGAATGCCGCGGATGAGCCGGTTGAAATACGTGAGCGGCAGCACGTTGCCGATGGCCTGCGCCCACTCGGGCATGCCGCGAAACGGAAACATAAAGCCCGAGAGCAGCATATTGGGCAGGAAGTAGAACACGGTGAGTTGCATCGCCTGCAACTGGTTCTGCGCGAACGACGAGACGGTGATGCCGACGGTCAGATTCGCCGCGATGAACACGAGCGCGGAGAGATAGATCGCGATCACGCTGCCCACGAACGGCACGTGAAACACGAACCGCGCCGCGACCAGAATGATGGTGGCTTGAATCAACCCAATGGCGATATAGGGGACGATCTTGCCCAGCATCACTTCGATGGGCAGCACCGGTGTCGCGAGCAGGTTCTCCATGGTGCCGCGCTCGCGTTCGCGCACGATGGCAAGGCCGGTCATCATGGCGAGCGTCATCGTCAGAATCACGCCCATCAGCCCGGGGATGATGTTGTATTGCGTGATGCCTTCGGCGTTGTACAGCCGATGCACCTGCACGTCGAATGCGCTTTGATTGCCCGCGAGCGGCGCGAGCGCACCGGTCAGATCCTTCTGCGCGACCGACTGTGCGATGGCAGGTAATGCCCCCAGCGCCGAGGCCATGGCCATCGGGTCGGTGGCATCGGCTTCGACGAGCAGCGCCGGGCGTTCGCCGCGCAGCAAACGCTTCGTAAAGTCGGTCGGAATGTTCAGCACGAACTGCACGCGGCCTTGTGCGAGGGCGGTGCGCCCGGCGTCTTCGCTGTCGAGCGTTTCGGTGAAGCGGAAGTATTCGGAGTGCTCCATCGCCGCCACGAAACTGCGCGTGAATTCACTGTTGTCGTGAATCAACGCGGCAGTGGGCATGTGTTTCGGATCGGTATTGATCGCGAAGCCGAAGAGCGTGAGTTGCACGAGCGGCACGCCGACGATCATCGCAAACGTCACCCGGTCGCGGCGCAGTTGCAGAAACTCCTTGCACACGATGCTCCACCAGCGCGACAGAGAGAACCCGAACCGCGCGTTCATGCGTCGTCTCCGAAGTTGTCTTTCGCGTGGCCCATCAGATAGATGAACACGTCTTCGAGGCTGGTATCGATGGGCGTGACGGTAAGCCCCTTGGCTTCGGCCTGCGCCCGCAGCGTTTTCTCCAAGGCGGCGGCGTCTTGCCCGCTCACGTGCAGCGCACTGCCGAACGCGACCGTTTGGGCCACGCTGGGCTGTTCGCGCAGTTCGCGCGCCAAGTCGACCAGGTTGTCGCCGTGCACGGTCCACGTGGACAAATGCTGGCTCTCGATCACCTCGGCCGCGGTGCCTTGCGCAAGCAACTCGCCGTAGGAGATATAGGCGAGCTTGTGGCACCGCTCGGCTTCGTCCATGTAATGCGTGCTCACGAGAACGGAGATGCCCTTTGCCGCCAACTCGTGCAGTTCTTCCCAGAAGTCGCGCCGGGCGGTCGGGTCGACACCCGCCGTGGGCTCGTCGAGCAGCAGCACGCGCGGTTCGTGCAGCATGCAGGCGGCGAGCGCAAGCCGTTGTTTCCAGCCGCCGGAGAGCGAGCCGGTCAATTGATTCGCACGGCCTTTGAGCCCCAGACTTTCGATGGATCGGTCGACGGCTTCGCGCCGGTTCGGCATGCCATACACGCGCGCGACGAAATCGAGATTCTCGCGAATCGTGAGGTCTTCCCAGTACGAAAAACGCTGCGTCATGTAGCCGACTTCGCGCTTGATCTGCGCGCTTTCTTTCACGATGTCGTAGCCCAGACACGTGCCGCTGCCCGAGTCGGGCGTGAGCAGCCCGCACATCATGCGAATGCAGGTGGTTTTGCCGCTGCCGTTAGGGCCCAGAAAGCCAAAGATTTCGCCGTGCCGCACTTGCAGCGAGACGTCCTTGACGACGTGCTTATCGCCGAAATGCTTGTTAAGGCCCTTCACGTCGATGGCGAGCGTGTCGTCTCTCGCGGGGGCTGGCGTTGCCGACGTGGCGCTCATGGGCGGCTCACTTGCACCGGCTGCCCCGGATTGAGTTTGACCGCGTCTGCGGGGGCGGGATGGGCCTCGATCATGTACACCAGCTTGTCGCGCGTATCGTTGCTGTAGATCACGGGCGGGGTGTATTCGGCTTCGCTCGCCACATAGGTGATGCGGGCATCGACGCCGGTGCCGCAGCCGTCGCAGGCAATGTGCACGGTTTGTCCGGCCTGCAAACTGCCCAGCGCCGATTCCGGCACGAAGAAGCGCACTTTGATGTTTTGCGGAGGCAGCAGCCGCACGACGGGGCTGCCCGCGTTCACCCATTCGCCCACGCGATACATGGTGTCGTACACCCGCCCGGCGGAGACGGCTGCGGGGTGCTTTTGCGCGAGTTGCCAATCGGCCTGCGCGAGCGAGGCACGGGCGACGTCGACCTGTGCGGCCTGAGCCTGCCGTTGTGCTTCGCGCCCCGGCAAGCGTGCGACGGCCAAACTGCTCTGCAATTCCTGCACGTGGGCCACGCTGCTGCGCGCATCGGCGCGGCTTGCGTCGAGTTGTTCGCGCGAGATACCCCCGGCGGCGTACTGCGCCTGATCGCGGTCGAACTGCGCGACGGCTTTGTCGCGCGTGGCAATGGCTTGGGTGAGTTGGGCCTGCGAGACCGCAATTTCGGGTGGACGCTTGCCGGTGTCGAGATCACGCAACTGGGCTTCGGCGCTGGCGAGCGTTTCGCGCGCGTGGGCCTGTGCGGCTAATTCGTAAGTGGATTCGAGATCGAAGAGGGCGTCACCGGGTTTGACCTGCTGACCGCGCGAGACCGAGAGCTTCTGCAAGGTGCCCGCTTGCGAAGATGCGACATTGACGAACTCGCCTTCGGCATAGCCTTGCCACGGCTTGTTGCCGTTGTCGCCGCATCCGGCCATCGTCAGCAGGACAGCCAGTGCGGCAACGGTCATCACGTTGGTGCTCATGGGGGTATCTCCCGGCATGACGCGTCTCGTGCGTGGGGTCGGCTGTCACCTTAGCGCAAAAGCGCCTGTGGCGGCAATTCGGGCAAGCGGGGCTGCCGATGCGCGGGAGGGGAGTCTCTGCTATTGTGCGCACATATCCGGTAGCGCACGGGGCGCGTGCCGTGACGGCGCAGCGCACCGGACCTCATGCAAGGAGCTTGATTTTATGTCTCACGACACGTTCGACGAAAACGACTGGAAGCGATTCCTCAAACATCTCGGCGAAGATCCGGACCGCCCCGGTCTGCACGAAACGCCTGCTCGCGTGAGCAAGGCGTGGAAGCAGTGGACGGCTGGCTACGGGCAAGACCCGGCCGAAGTGCTCAAGGTGTTCGAAGACGGCGCAGAGCAATACAACGAACTGATCGTGGTGCGCGGCATTCCCGTCTACAGCCATTGTGAACATCACCTCGCGCCGTTCTTTGGCAAGGCGACGATCGGCTATCTGCCGAACGGCAAGATCGTCGGTCTCTCGAAGCTCACGCGTCTGGTCGATTGCTTCGCGCGCCGCCTGCAAGTGCAGGAGCGTTTGACGGTGCAGATTGCCGACGCCCTGATGACGCACCTGCAACCGAAAGCCGTGGGCGTGGTGGTGTCGTGCCGTCACATGTGTATGGAAAGCCGAGGCATTCGCACGGCGGGCGAAGAGACGGTGACGTCGTCGATGCTGGGCGAGTTGCAGCCGAATCTTGCGCTGCGCACGGAATTTCTCGCCCTCGCACGCGAAAAGTAAATCGCCACCAAGCCAACGGACGCCTACACAAAAAGCGCCGGCCGGGTTACCCGGGCCGGCGCTTTTTTCATGCGGGGTCGACGTGTTTAGTGCACTCGGCGCGCTGGCCTATCGCGCATAGCGCGCAACGATGGTCGAGCCGTTGAGCGTGTGTCCTGCGAGCGCAGCCGTCAGGCCATTGGCGTCGAGCCCTGGCGGCAGGCGGCCCGGTTCGAGATCGGTGGCCGTCACGCTGATGATGTAGTGATGCGGCGCGTCGCCCACGGGCGGGCAGGCACCGCGATACGCTTGCGCGCCGCTGATGTTCTTGCCCACGGTGACCTGTGCGCTCGTTTCGTTGCCCGCACCGGCGGCGAGTCCGTTCATCGTTGCGGGGATGTTGTAGGCCAGCCAGTGCACCACGCCGCCGCCCTTGGCACCGTCGGGGTCTTTCATCGTGACGACGACGCTGTGCGTGCCTTGCGGCAGGTTCTTCCACTCGACGGGCGGGCTGATGTTCTGGCCACCGCATTCGCCCAGCCCGGCATGAGCTGCGGGCAGCATGGCGTTATCGGCAAAGGCGCTCGACGAGACGCTCATCCCTTCAGCGGCCTGCGCGAGACTCGCGCTACCGACCGCCATGCCCACCAGGCCCAGCGTGACGGCCAATGCCGCAGCGGTGGAGCGGCGGCGCGATGGCGCGGTGCGTTTGGCCGTGCGCATGGTCAGTCGGGAGACTTCGAACTTCGAATTCATGGGCTTTCCCTCCTCATTTGGCGGAAGCAATGATGAGCTTGAATGGTAGTGCAAGCAATGCCGTGCCTGCTACACCCGCGCACCAAAGCGCGATGAACCAGCCCCAGCGTACGAGTGCTTGCCGCCACACCGGGCGGGTCGTCACCACGACTTGCGAGCCTTGCACGGCGTGCTCGCGCGCGTGGCGCACGGCGGGCCGCGTGAGATCAGTGATAGTGCGCATCGTGTGCCACCTTGCCGCGAAAGACCCAGTAAGCCAGCATCGTGTAGGCGAGGATGACCGGGATGATGAACGCCGCGCCCCACAGCGTGAACGACAGGCTCGACGCCGGTGCTGCGGCGTCCCACAGCGTGACGCCCGGCAGAATCGCATACGGATACGCGCTGATGAGCAGCCCGCTGTAGCCAAGGAACACGAGCCCGATCGCGAGCCAGAACGGCGTGGCGTCGTGTGCGCGCTTGAGGACACGGCGCATCACAACCGTGGCCGCAGCCACCAGGAACGGCACCGGCAGTAAGCGCCAGAACAGTTCGCCGTCGAACCAGCGTTCGGCGACCAGCGGCAGGCGCAGCGGCGTCCAGAGCGTGACGATCACCATGGTGGCGACCAAGGCGAGCGTGAGCGGCCAGGCGAGCGTGCGCAAGCGGCGCTGCAAATCGTCTTGCGTCTTACCGATGAGCCAGCAGGCGCCCAGCAACGCATACGTGATGAGCAGCCCCAGGCCGGTGAACAGATTGAACGCGGTCAGCCAGGCGAAAGCGTCACCCGAGAACTGACCGTTCTCGACAGGGATGCCCGACAAATAAGCACCCAGTGCCACGCCTTGAAAGAACGTTGCGCCTGCCGAACCACCGATAAAAGCGAGGTCCCACCATTGCCGCGTGCGACGCGACTTGCCGCGAATCTCGAATGCCACGCCGCGAAAAATCAGGCACACGAGCATGAAGACGAGCGGCAAATACAGCGCAGACAGCAGCACCGAATACACCATCGGGAACGCGGCGAGCAGTCCCGCGCCACCCAGCACGAGCCATGTCTCGTTGCCGTCCCACACCGGGGCGACAGAGTTCATCATGACGTCGCGCTCGCGAGCGTCGGGGAAGAACGGAAAGAGAATGCCGATGCCGAGGTCGAAGCCGTCGAGCACGACGTAGAGAAACAGGCCGAGCGCAATGATGGCGGCCCAGGCTAAGGTCAGATCCATGAGAGTTCTCGATGTGACGAGGAAGCGTTCAGAAAATGCGCGTCATCAAGCGATGGCGAGCGGGGCCTTGGGCGGTGCGCTGTGCGGGCTATCGGCGCCCGTTGACTCCGGTCCGCCACGCAGAATCTTCAGCAGGTAGTAAATGCCCGTGCCGAACACGAGGAAGTAGGCGATCACCAAGATCAGCAGCGACACCTGCACCTGTTGCGCGCTGACCGGCGACAAGGCGTTAGCGGTGCGCATCACGCCGTAGACGACCCACGGCTGGCGTCCTGCTTCGGTGGTGACCCATCCGGCGAGCAGCGCTACGAAACCCGTCGGCGAGAGCCACAGCATCGCTCGGGCAAAGCCTCGCGACGTGAAGAGCGTGCCACGGCGGCGCAGCCACACAGCGGCGAGGGCGGCAGCGATCATCGCGAGGCCGAGGCCGACCATCACGCGAAAACTCCAGAACACCAATGGCACGTTGGGACGTTCGTCCTTCGGAAATTCCTTCAGTCCGCGCACCTCGCCGTCCCAGCTATGCGTGAGGATGAGGCTGCCCAGATGCGGGACTTCGAGCGCATAGCGCGTGGTCTCGGCTTCCATGTCGGGCCAGCCGAAGAGATTGAGCGGCGTGCCACCGGTCTTCGTTTCCCAGAGGCCCTCCATCGCGGCGAGCTTCGCGGGCTGATGTTCACGCGTGTTCAGACCGTGCAGATCGCCCACGAACGCTTGCAACGGCGCGAAGATCAGCAGCAGCCACATGGCCATCGAAAACATGGTCTTGACGGCCGGATCGCGACGCCCGCGCAGCAGATGCCACGCACCGGTGCCTGCGACAACAAGGGCTGCCACCACGAAAGCAGCAATGCTCATGTGCGCCAGACGATACGGAAAAGACGGATTGAAAATCACGTCCCACCACGACAGCACCACTACGCGCCCGTCGACAATCTCGTAGCCTTGCGGCGTTTGCATCCAACTGTTCGACGCGAGAATCCAGAACGTGGAAATGAGCGTGCCGATGGCGACACACAGCGTCGCGCCGAAGTGCGCACGCGGGCTCACCCGGTTCCAGCCGAACAGCATGATGCCGAGAAAGCCCGCTTCGAGGAAAAAGGCGGTCATGACTTCATACGTCAGCAGCGGCCCGGTGACGGCACCGGCGAAGCTGGAGAAGCCCGACCAGTTCGTGCCGAACTGATACGCCATGACCACACCGGAGACCACGCCCATGCCGAAACACACGGCGAAGGCTTTCGACCAGAACTTGCACAGATCGAGATAGTGCTGTTGGCGTGTCTTGAGCCAGAGCCCTTCGAGTACGGCGATGAAACTGGCCAGCCCGATGGAGACGGCGGGAAACACGATGTGAAACGAGACCGTGAACGCGAATTGAATGCGCGCGAGGTCGAGAGCTTCGGGAACGGCTGTCATGATGCGCTCTATGTAGGTAGATAACCCTGTCTTGTACGTATTTATTGACGGTTTTTCACCATCTGTTTGCGTACATAGTAGGACTTGCTGCGTTGCAGCACGCGTGACAAGTCGTCGCATGTGGCGCAATGACGCGCCATAGCGACCCATCAAGTGAATCGCTATTTGTATGTTTTATAAGGGATTTATGTCGGCACCCCGTGCGACGCCATGTCACACGGGGGCGGGGTGGGGGCAGGTGGCGATGTTAGCTCAGCAGGCTCGCGCCGATATTGATCGACAGGCCCAGCACAGCCAAATTGAAGAAGAACGAGAGGATGGCTTGGGCGAGCGTGGCACGGCGCATGCGGCGCGACGAGAGGCCGACGTCGGCCGTTTGCGAGGCCACGGCGATGGTGAACGAGAAATACAGGAAGTCCCAATAGTCGGGGTCGCAGTCCCGGTCGGGCCACACCAGCGCGTAGGGCGATTCGGTATCGGTGAAATACAGACGCGCGTAGTGCAGCGTGTAGATGGTCGGCACGAGAAACCACCCCCCGATTAGCGTGGTGGCGGCAAAGATCACGTGTTCGGACGCGTGATGCGAGGCCCCGGCTTTGGCACTCGCAAGGATGTGGATGATGGCGGCCACGCTTGCAATGGCCGACAGACTCACCACCGTGAGCACGACGGCGGCGCTCTGATCTTCCTGCTCGGCAAAGCGCTCGATGCTGCGCTTCGGCGCGGTGACCATCATCCACCAGATCATCGCCAGATACGACCATGCACCGGCGTTCCAGCCGATGAGGATTCGGGTGATGGTGCTGAATTCACCCTTCACGAAGATTTGCACGAACAACCCGGCAAGCACGCCGATGACGATGGCGATGAGCAACCGTGGATGGAAGCGGACCAGATGCGGGAAAAGCTTGGCGTTCATGAGCGATATCCGGACGGCGGCCCGGGCGGGCGGCAAGTGCCCAGATTATCGCCCACGCTGCCGCCCGCGGTGCGTTCACGACACTCGCGAGAGCGTCAGCATGACGAATATCGTGTTGTTGATGGCGTGCATCGCAATGGACGCGCCCAGGCCGTGCGTTTTCTTCGCGAGCCACCCGGTTGTGAGGCCGAACAGGACAAAGAAAGCGAAATGCGTGGCGTCGAAGTGCACGGACGCGAAAATCAACGCTTGCCAAATGTTGGCCGCAGCAAAGCTCATGTGGCGGCTTAGGCCGCCGAGCAGGCATCCGCGAAAGACGAACTCTTCGACGATGGGCACGGCCACCGCGATGAGCAGCAACGCCAGCCCGATGCCGCCCAACTGGTGAGCGCCGCGCACGACGACCTCAGTCAATAGCGGCGAGGGTGCCGTCGGTAGCGTGTGGCGTGCCCTGATCCACGCGCTAAGCAGGGCGAGCGTGAGCAACACGGCTGGCCAAATGAACCACCGGACCTTCCATGGCCCCGTGCCCAGCCACTGCCGCCAACCGAAGCGCCATACGGTGCGAGCCAGCGCGAGCATGACGATGCCAAGCGTGAAGAAGTGGGCGATGGCGAGATTCGGCTGCACGCGCGGCACGTCGACACCCGTGCGCGTTTGCATGAACTGCCCGGCAACAAGCGAGGTCACCGCCCATGAGACTAGGCAGAACACCGCCAGTGCGTACCAGGCATGACGCAGGCCGATGCCCTCGAAGATTGCAGCGAGCGGACGGCCTTTGCGCGCCCGCACGGTGCCGACATAGTGGGCGGGGAACATCAGCACGCCTGGTATCAACACGATGGCGAGCGCGATGGTAATCAGCGTGAGCAGCAGCGGCGCGAAGGCCGGATTCAGCCCGGCCACCGGATCGATCGACAGCAGCACGGCATACGACTGCGCGAGCGGCCAGCGGTTATTGGTATCGCGTTGGAGCGAGGACTGCATGGCCGATGCGGCCGCTTTGCCGTCGCGGGCTGCGAGGCCTACCGAGATGCGCAGCGCACGAAGTTGCGCCGTCTCGGGGGCACCGGGTTTGGGTTCGGACAGTGCACGCTGGGCGCTGGCGACGTCACCGGCCTGGAGGTAGGCGCGCGCGCTCGTGTAGGGATCGACGCTGATGCCCGCTTGCTGCATGCGAACCAGCAGATCGCGGGCGGTCGTGCCCGGCAGCACGTCGTGGGCCGTGTTGATACGTCCGCTAGCGGCCCACGCCACCTTCGGTACTGGCGCGTCCATCAGCAGACGCTTGGCCTGCGCCTTGTCGCCTGTCGAGGCGAGGTGCCGCACGGCGGTCAGCAACACAGGGGTGTCCGGCGACAGCTTGGCGGCTTCGACGGCCTGCATGCCTGCGCTGTACTTGTCCTGAATGCCTTCGTAGGCGTTAGCGAGCGCCGCGTGCAGTTGCGCACGATCTTGTGGCGGCCACTGCTCGGCCTTAGGCAGCAGTGCCGTGCCCTGCTCGACAGCCACTTTGCCGTACACGCCTTGCAGCAGATAAAGCGCGACCTTCGGCGCGTCGCCGAATTTGTCTTTCAAGTCCTGGCGACAGGCCTTCAGGTCGGCCTGCGCTTGCTCGGTCCAATGCGAGTCCTCCGACCATGCGTAGTTCTGGATGAACTGGCAGCGCGCCACCGCAAGGGCCGAGTCTCTAGGGCGCGCGCGTGCCGATGCGCCGAGCGAGGCGACGATCTCGCGATACTTGGCGAGCGAGGCGTCGTCGACCTGCCGGGTCATGGCTTCCTGATTCGGCAATGCGCTGCCCGGAGTCGCCAAGGCGGGTGCCGCGAAAGCGGAACTGACGGGCGTGATGGGAGTGAGCGATAGGAGGCCGAGTGTGGCCAACGTCAGGCAAATGAAGAGGCGAGACAAGCGATACACGCGAGATTCCCCTGTGTGGTGCTGAGTTTTGCTGATTGTTGTAATGGCCGATCGTATTTTTCAAACTGTCGGCCTGATTGGCATAACGGCCAAGCTACGCCGAACTGTTGTTTCCAGCCAACCGCACCTGTATCAATTCCAGCAGCGCCCGGACACGCGCAGTCACGGAATGGCGATGGCTGTACGCCCCCAGCAGTTGCAGTGGTGCAGGACACAGGTCCAGTGGCACCTCCTGCAATCGGCCCGCAGCAAGATCTTCCTGGCAGGGATAGGCCGCCACAATCGCGAAGCCGATGCCTTGCCGTGCGCCGGCCACCGCCAGTTCCCCACTGTTGACGCGGTAGCGGCTGCGGACTGGCACCTTGATGATGTCGCCCGCAGCGTCCTGAAACTGCCACGGCTGGCCCTTCAGCGCACTGAGGGTGGTGATGCAGGGCAGCGACTTCAGTTCGCGCACATGGCGTGGCATGCCGGTCCTGGCCAGCAAGGAGGGCGCGGCAACCACGATGCTGCGCAGTGTGGCGAGTTCGCGGGTGATGAAACCACTGTCCTCCTGATGGCCCCGGTGGAAGACGATGCAAAGATCGACGTCCTCTCGAAGTACCTCCAGCCCGGTCATCCGGGTATCGCATTCGAGCTCGATGCCTGGGTGGAGGCTACAGAATTCGGCAAGGATGGGCGCCAGCAGTCTTGGTGCCTCACCAGGCATGCAGATTCTCAGGGGACCACGCAGTTCGCGCTGTACGGCACCCAGCTCTTCCTGCGTGGCGAGCAAGGTGTCGAGCAAGGGCTTGGCGCGTTCGTAGAGCAGTCGACCGGCTTCCGTCATGCGCAGGTGACGCGTGCTTCGCTCCAGGAGGCGTGTGCCGAGTTTTCGCTCCAGTGCGGCAACGTGGCGGCTGACGTTGGAGGCGGGCTTGGCCAATAGACGCGATGCACCAGCAAAGCTCTGCTCATCAACCACTGCCGCATAGACACGGACAGCATTCAGATCGAGGGCATCGCGCATTGATTGTCCCGTTTGAGGTATGAAAGCATCCTATTTTTGCATGCTAGTTCTCTGTAATGGCGAAATCTAAGATGCCCATTTGCCCGATGTGTTGCGGTGGACCGTGCATCGGGCGCGGTGGGAACAAGGAGAGCATTAGCGTGGAAATTGGAATACTTGGCGGCGGTATTGCGGGACTGAGCGTGGCACTGGCATTGCGCCAGCAGGGTTTTAACCCTC
The DNA here is from genome assembly GCF_902459645.1 of Pandoraea pneumonica. Lineage (GTDB taxonomy): Bacteria > Pseudomonadota > Gammaproteobacteria > Burkholderiales > Burkholderiaceae > Pandoraea > Pandoraea pneumonica. Next base: position 126,535 of record NZ_CABPSK010000004.1, on the reverse strand, counting down.
GGGTCTACGAGCGCCGTGCGGGGCCGGCGACCATGGGGGCCGGTGTGACGCTTTGGCCCAATGCCAGCTTTGTGCTGGACGAACTTGGACTGCTGCAAGACATCGAGGCCATTGGCGGTCGACCGCTGACAATGCGTCGCCAGGACGCCGAGGGAAATGCACTGGGGGGCCTCGATATCGGTTTGCTGGACCGGACGATGGGATACCCAACGTACACGGTGCTGCGCAGGCACTTGCAGGCGGTGTTGCTGGCGCATGCGGCACGGGTGGGAATTCCGGTGGCGTTCGGGCACCGGGCGGTGAGCATCGAGCTGGATGCGCATGGCAGGGCCGTGGCCCATTTCGAAAATGGCGCGAGCATCCGCCCGGATCTGCTCATTGGCGCCGACGGCCGCATGGCGTCAGTGGCGCGCAAGTTTGTCTCGGGTGACAACACCCCGGTCTATCAAGGCTTTGTGAACTGGATCGGCGTGGCACAGGGGCCGCATGCGCTGGTGGACGATATGTCGATTCAGGACTTCTGGGGCGCGGGCGAGCGCTTTGGTTGCGTGCCAGTTCGCCCCGAGCTGGTGTATTGGGCAGCAGCGCAGGCACGGCCCCTGAATAAGGCCACGCCCACCGCTGATATGCGCAAGGAGGTCGCGGATCTGTTCGCACAATGGCCTGCGCCGGTCTCGAGCATCATCCGTGCGACGCCCGAGAATGCCATCCGGCTGATTGCGGTGCATGACCTGGAGCCGCTGCCTACATGGAGTCGGGCGAATGTCCTGCTGGTCGGGGATGCCGCACATGCGCCGTTGCCGACATCAGGGCAAGGCGCCTGCCAGGCGCTGGAGGATGCGTGGCATTTGGCCCGGTGTCTGGCGGGGGCAAGTGGAGGCTTGGACGAGATCTTTCAGGCGTTTGCGAAAATTCGCGCCCCCAAAACCGCAAGGCTCGCGGAACAGGGCCGGGTCTTCGCACGCGGGTTGTTCGCCACAGATCCTGACACCTGCCGCATCCGCAACGAGCGGGCCAAGGCGTCCGATCCTGTGCGTGACGTGCAGGTCTTGGCCGCCGGATGGGGAGAGGGTCTTCCGATGTCTGTCTGCGCCGACAGCACGTCAGTAGAGGGAAGCGGCGTTGGCAGCCTGTACCGCATTGAGTGAAATCACTGTAATGGTGCGCCGCCGCATCACGATGCGGCATTGTGCCCGTTACGGCGTCATGCAGGGCGCAACGCCTCGCGGCCATTCATGGCATCCGTCGATCTCTTCTCGTCCCCTTAGCTGACTCGAAAGCCAACGCCCACGGGCTTCTCCCGCGAATGTGCGGGGTGTCTCCGAGGGGCTTGGCACGCCACTTGCTAATGCTTGCATAAGGCCAATGGCGGCCGAGTCGTGACAAGCGAATTTTCTGCACCGCATGAACGGTCTCGCGAGAGCGAGGCTTTCGGGGCAACGGCGTCCCGAGGCAATAGGCCTGCTCGCACAGGCATATGGCTTCGGGACGCCATTTTTTTTGGCAAACGAACACGAGGGTTCCCATGAGCACGCTCACGCAATCGTTGAAAAGTGGCAACTGGCGCGCGCTGGTCGCGTGTTTTCTCTACTTCGATACCGGCTTCACCGTTTGGGTGATGCTCGGCCCGCTGGCTCCGTTCATCGGCAAAGACATTGCGATGACCCCGGCGCAGACCGGCTTTCTCGTGGCCGTGCCAGTGCTCGGCGCGGCGATTCTTCGTGTGACGCTGGGCAATCTCTATCAGGCCTTCGACGGCCGCAAGATCGCGCTCATGGGCCTCACGCTCTCTGCCATTCCGTCGATCGTGCTGTTGCTCATGCCGAGCACGCCGTCGTACACACTGCTGCTCGTGTTGGGCGTGTTTCTCGGCATTGGCGGCGCTAGCTTCGCCGTGGCGCTGCCGATGGCTGGCAGCAACTATCCGCCGAAAGTGCAGGGTCTCGTGCTGGGACTGGCCGCAGCAGGCAACATCGGCGCGGTGCTCGATGGCTTTATGTTTCCTGGGCTTGCCGAGCACTTCGGCTGGGCGCGTGCCGCCGGTGCCGCGTTGCCGCTGTTGGCACTCGCCGCGCTTGCGCTCGTGTTCTGGGCGAAGGATCAGGGCGTGAAGTCGGGTAGCGCGCCGCGCGCGTTCACGAGCTTCTTCATTACGGTGTTCGGCCTCGTCGCCCTCGTGCTGTGCGTGCATGCCGGTGCGTTCGGAGAAGGCAAGGCGGGCGTGTTGCTGCTGCCGGTGCTCGGTGCGTTGCTCGCGATCGCCGTGCTGCCGCGTCACTATCGTGGCGTGCTGGGCGAGCGTGATACGTGGGTCATCATGCTGGTCTACAGCATCACGTTCGGTGGGTTCGTTGGCATGTCGTCGTATGTGAGTACGCTGCTCATCTCGCTGTATGGCATGCAACGCATCGAGGCCGGGCTGTTCATGGCGATGCTCGCGTTCCTCGGGGCGCTGGTGCGTCCGATCGGCGGGCTAGTGGCCGACAAGATTTCCGGCGTGCGCGCGCTCGTCATGCTGCTGGCAGCGATCTCGATCTGCGACTTTGTCTTCGCGGCGTGGATGCCGCCGCAAGGGGCAGGTATCGCGCTGCTCGTGATCATGTACCTGTGCTTCGGTCTGGGTAACGGCGCGACGTTTCAACTGGTGCCGCAACGCTGGCAGGGCAAGACTGGCCTGATGTCGGGCATCATCGGCGCGGCTGGGGGTATCGGCGGCTTCTATCTGCCGGTGATCATGGGCATGGCGAAGGAATCTACCGGCAGCTATCAGATGGGCTTTGCGACGTTTGGCGCGCTGGCAGGGCTGGCCTTCGTGCTGGTCGTGGTGCTGCGCACGCACTGGATGTCGTGGGCGCTGCCCAAGGAAGTGGCGAGCGGTGCAGTGTTAGCGGGTGGCGTCGCGCACGTCGAATAAGCGCAGCGAAACACCTGTCGTCATCGACGCAGAAACCACGTAGAAGCGGCCCGCTGGCGCATTAGCGCTGCGGGCCGGTTTGTTTTTTGCCGTACAGGGCGCGGGGCGCATCGAATAGACTGTCGGGCACGAATGGAAACCCGCAGGAGACATCATGCGTCTGGGTGTGCCCAGCCTCTCGGCGTTGCAGGCTTTCGAGGCCAGCGCCCGCCATCAGAACTTTGCGCAGGCCGCGCAAGAACTTGCGCTCACGCATGGCGCTGTGTGCAAGCGCGTGAACGAATTGGAAGGCCACTTGGGCGTAGCGTTATTCGAGCGCGTGAAGCAACGGCTCGTGCTCACCCCTGCCGGGGCCGAGTATGCCAAACGCATTCGCGTGCATCTCGATCAGATTCGCCGCGACACGCTCGACGTGGTGCAGCAGGGGCGCGAAACCGAATTGGAAATCGCCGTGGGCGTCACGTTCGCGGCGCAGTGGCTAATTCCCCGGCTTGACGACTTTTATGCGAACACGCGCGACGTGCGTCTGCACATCATCGGGCGCGATCAGCCGGTGTTCTTCGACGACTCTGCATTCGACGCCACGATCTACTTCAGCACCCGGTTATGGCCGGGCATGCCCGGCACGGCCCTCATTACGGACGACACGCTAGTGCTGGTCGCCGCGCCTCGATTGCTCGAAGGGCAACCGTCGCTTTCGCTGGCACAGTTGTCCGAACTGTCGTGGATTTGCGTGCGCGATTTGCCGCGCGCGTGGGACGACTGGCTGGCCTCGCAAGACGCCGCGCAGCTAAAGCCCCAACGCAGTGCACAGCGTTACGACATGTTCATCATGGCAATCAACGCGGCGGTGGCGGGGCTGGGCGTGGCGTTGTTGCCGCGTGTGTTGATCGAGCGCGAACTGGCCAGCGGCACGCTGGTGCAAGCGCATGCCCATACGCTCGCCAATCCGCAGACCATCTATTTCTCGTACCCGGCACAACGGCGCGATTGGGCGCCGTTGCAGCAGTTCGATGCGTGGTTGCGCCGCGCGGTCGACGACTATCGCGCAGCCAGATCGGGGCTTTCGCGCAGCACCTGTTCGTAGAGCCCCTGAAAGCCGAGCCATGCAACGTAGTCCGAGCCGAGCAGACGATGCACTTCGCGCGCTTCGGCGTCGGGCAGCACTTCGAGCGGCCCGGCCGCTTCCGCGATCAATTGCACTTGCGCGCAGCGCTCCATCGCGAGAAAGCGATAGGCGGCAGCATCCACCGACGAGCCGACTGTGAGCAGCCCATGGTTGAGCAACACGGCGGCGCGCTTATGCCCCATCGACTGCGCGATACGGCGTCCTTCGTCGGTGCCAAGCACGAGCACGTCGCCGCGAAAGAGCACGTGGTCGTCGTAGAACAAACAGGCTTCCTGATTGATCGGTGCCAGCGGGCGAGTGCGCGCGGAGAACGCCCGTCCATGCGTGGTGTGCGTGTGCGCTGCGGCCTCGACGTGAGGCAGCGTCGCATGAATGCCCGCATGAATCGCCATGGCAGCGGCGTTCACCGGACCGTCGCCTTCGTGAAGGCGGCCCGCTTCGTCGACGAGAACGAGATCGTCGGGATGAATCGAAGAGAAGTGCTGCGCGTAGCGATTGACCCAGAAGCGGTCGTGAAATTCAGGGTCGCGCACGGTGATATGCCCGGCAATACCTTCGGCAAGCCCGAAGCGCGCAAAGATGCGAAACGCTACGGCCAAGCGCAACTTGCGATCGGCACGCGCGTCAGCGAAGTTATCGAACACGCGAGGCTTGGGGAGCGGGGCGCCCAGCGGCGTGGGGATGGCAAAGGCGTCGGTGGCCTGGGGTTGTGAAGGCTGCGGCAAACTCATTCGGCACTCCGTGGGGTAGAGATGCCGGTCGTGCCGTGAGAAGCGAACGGTACGCCGGCTTGCCGAGCATTGTCCGAAGGGGCTTGCCGCGTGTCTATCGACGAAAAGTCATGGGGTATGCACGGCCAGATTGGCTTATTGACCGAACAGACCGTTGAGCGTCGCGCCGCTTGCGGCACCGTTAAAGCCGTCGAACCGGCCTTCAGCGAGGGCGGTGGCGGCGCTCATGAAACCGCCCCACGCGGTGCGGGCCAGCGCGCCGCCGACGCTCACGCGGCGCACGCCGAGGTTACGCATGTCTTCCAGCGTGAACGGCGAATTGTTGCCGATCAGCACGTTGACGGGCTTCGGGGCGACCGCGGTGACGACGGCACGAATTTGCTCCGGCGTCTGAATTCCCGGCGCGTAGAGGCAATCGGCACCGGCTTCGGCATAGGCCTTGAGCCGGGCAATGGCGTCGTCCAGATCGGGCACGCCTGCGAAGAAGTTCTCTGCACGGCCGACGAGCAGCGTGTCGCCGCCCGTCTCGTCGATGGCGCGGCGCGCGGCTTTCATGCGCTTGAAAGCTTCTTCGATGGGGAACAGCGGCGTATTGATGTCGCCGGTCGAGTCTTCGATCGACAACCCTGCGACGCCGGTCGCAACGGCGAGTTTGACGCTTTCAGCGACGTCTTCAGGCGTGCGTCCGAAGCCGCTTTCGAAGTCGGCGTTGACCGGCAGGTCGGTGGCGGCGACAAGCGCTTTCAGATGGGCGAGTACGGTCTCGCGGGTCACGGCGTTATCAGGGCGGCCTGTCGACCACGCGAAGCCGGAGCTCGTGGAGGCAATGGCTTGAAAGCCTGCATGTTCGAGATAGCGTGCGCTACCCACATCCCACGGGTTGGGGATCACAAAGCAACCGGCTAAGTGCAGTTCACGAAAGGCGGCGCGTTTTTCGGCGGTGCTGCGTGGCATGGCAGTCTCCTCGGGCGGATAGCGGCGGCACTTGAGGCCTCGCGCCAGTGGCCGGTAGCGCCTTGGCGGTCAGTCTCGTGCGCACGTCTGGATGCACGATCATCGCGGTTTTGCCGCACGCTCGCAAGCGGCGGGCGACGGTCTCCACAATCGGCGGCGATAAGGTATTTCGGCATGCTGGTTTTATCTGCCGATGCGCATTCGCGGCTAGCAGTCGGTTTTTTCCAGAAATCGCTCATTTTCCGCCCTGCCCAGCGCGATATTTCTGTCCGGGCGAAACTTCGTCAGGTCGGTGGAATCTCTGGCTACAGAGGGCGGCAAGGCAGCATTGGTGGCCGCTAACGTGTTCGGCTCGCGGTAATTCACGGTAAGGCGCGAGGAAACAAGTTTTTTGTGGCAACGCGGGAATAAGCGCGCTTCAACGGGCGTTATGCAATCATCTTCCCCAGTTTTTCAGGATGCCTGTCGTGAATTCACTGCCCCCATCGTCTGCTTCTTCGTCGCCTCGTCAAACGCGCGGTATTGCGCTCTATGAGGACGCCAAATACACGCGCGTTGCCATGCTCTTGCATTGGGCCGTTGCGCTCTTGATGCTCGGCAATGTCGCCATCGGACAAACCATCGCGCTGCTCTCCGACGCCACGCTCGAAAAGATCGATGTGCGCTTTTGGATCGATCTTCATAAATCCATCGGTATTACCGTGCTCGGGTTGGCCATCTTGCGCATTTTGTGGCGCGCAACGCACCGGCCGCCCGCGCTCTCGCATGTCTTCGCGTCGTGGGAGCGGGCCAGCGCGCATTTGGTGCACTGGCTGCTCTACGTGCTGATCTTCGCGCTGCCGCTCTCTGGCTGGGCGCACGATTCGGCATGGGTGGCGGCGTCGACGCATCCGCTGGTGCTCTTCGGCGTGATTCCGTTCCCGCGCATGGGGTTTTTGATGGCCATGAGCGATGCGAGCAAAGACTATTGGCACGACGTGCTCGGCAACGTGCACACCTACTGCGCTTATGCGTTGTACGCGTTGCTCGCGCTGCACATCGGCGGGGCGCTCAAGCATCAATGGATCGACCGCCACTCGGTGCTGAACCGGATGCTGCCATGAGCATGGAAGTCACGGAAATCACGAAAGCGAGTCGGCTCGAAGCGGCCCGCGAACGGCATTCGCCGCGCTTCACGTTGCCTGCGACGCCGTTAGCGAGTTGGCTGGTGCATGGCGCAGTGGCGGTGCTTTGGTGCCTGCTGTTCGCGCAAGCGTTTTTTCTCAAGGGCGTATTCGCGTGGGGCACTGGCGTGGCGTACGTGGTGTACGACACGGTGCTGCTGGCGTTCGTGTTCTGGAAGGCGCGGAGGCTCATGCGGCCCGACCCGGATGATGCCGAGCCCGCCGCCGCAAACATGGCGGCAGCGCACGCCGAAACTCTCACGATGGGCGTCGTCGTCGCCGCCCACAATGAGGCGGCAGCATTGCCGGTGACGTTGCAAGCGCTGATGGCGCAGCAACGTGTGCCCGACCTGATCGTCATTGCCGACGATGGCTCACGCGATGGCACGGTGGCGTTGCTGACCGAGCGCTATGGCCTGACGGATCCGGGCGAGGGGGCACTCAGCGCGCCGAGCCGCACGCATCCGAACCTGCGCTGGTTGCGCGTGCCGCATGGCGGCAAGGCGCGTGCGCTCAATGCAGCGCTGGTAGGCGTCGACACGGACATTGTGATGACGGTCGACGCCGACACATTGCTCGATGCCGGTGCGTGTGCCGCCATGCACGACGCCTTCGTGCGCCGTCCAAATCTTGTGGCAGCGACGGGCGTGCTCACGCCCGTGTGCGGTCAGACGATGAGCGCGCGCGTGTTGCAGTTCTTTCAAACCTACGAATACATCCGCAACTTCATTTCGCGCTTTGCATGGATGCGGGCCGATGGACTGTTGCTGATCTCCGGCGCGTTTGCTTGCTTTCGCCGCGACGCGGTCGTTGCCGTGGGCGGCTTCGATCCCGCGTGTCTGGTCGAGGACTACGAGCTCATTCACCGCCTGCGCCGCTATTCCGTGAACCATGCGCTGGGCTGGGACGTGCGTGTGATCGGTGGGGCGCAGGCGCTGACCGATGCGCCCGGCACGCTCACGAGCTTCTTGCGCCAGCGGCGTCGCTGGTTCGCGGGCTTTCTGCAAACGCAGTATTGGTATCGCGACATGGTGGGTAATGGCCGCTACGGGAATCTCGGCCGGTTGATGCTGCCGGTGAAAGCGTTCGATACGCTGCAACCGATCTACGGCCTCACAGCATTCGCGTTGCTCGTCACGTTCGTTTGCGAAGGACATTACGGCGTGGTGCTGCCGGTGTCGGGCATCATCTTGGGCAAGATCGTCATCGATCTGGGCTTTCATCTTTGGTCGGTGCACGCATACCGCCGCTGGACCGGGCACCGCACCGGCACGAGCCTCGGTCTGGCGTTTGTCGCTGCGGTGCTCGAGCCGTTCTCGTTTCAACTGATGCGGCACGTTGGGGCGGCGCTAGGCTGGGGGCATTTCCTGACGGGACGGCAGCATTGGGGGATTCAGGTGCGACGGGGTATTCTCTCGGGAGAGCGCGGCACGTCGGTCCCCCGCGACGGTTGACGCTCCCTCCTGTTCCCTGACCCCTGACGTTTTTCTGACGGCGACCCCGACCCGATGATGCGATCTCTGACGTGGCTGGCGATGGCGGGTGCCCTTGGCGGCGTGCTGAGCCTTGCTGGGTGCAGCACACCGGTGGCGAAACCCGCTGGCCCCGATTACGCGGCACTCGGCGGCGCAGCCGAAGTGCGCGGCGATTGGGACGATGCACGCCGCAACTTCGGGCAAGCGGTGTTGGTGGCCGACCAGACCGGCTGGCCCGCGTCGCAGCGCGCTGCCATGCATTACGACTACGGCCGGGCGCTGGGCGTGACGTGCTACTACACCGAAGCCGAGCGCGAACTGAGCCTGGCCTACGACCTCGATATTCTCACCGGGCAATACCGGTATCCGGCCCTTGTCGAGCTGGGCCGCCTGGCCCTTGCTCAGCGTCAGTTTGCGCAATCGGCGAACAACTTTTCGCGGGCGCTTGGCTCGCTCGACCGGACGCAGGCGGTGCGACATGCGCCGTTTGCTTATGCGGAACTGCTCGACGATTACGCGCTGGCGCTGGGCGGTATGGGTGATGCCGAAGCGGCCACGCGTGTTATCGACCGTGCTGCCAAGGTGCGCGCGGGGTTGACGAGCCAGTACACGCAAGCGACTTCGCGCACACCTTACGGCACCCAATGCGGGAAGTTCGCCGCCGGGGCTGCCGAGCCAAGCCGGGCGGAATAGGTGAAATAGGGGGAATAAGGCAGGCACGGCGAAGCGGGACGGCGCGCGTGCCATAATTCGCCCAATTCCTCTTTTTTACTGCATTGCGGCCGGGTTCCGCTTCCTTGATCAATCTTCTCGTTCCCCTCGAAAAAGCCGGTGATTTCGACGAAATCATCGATGTGCGCACGCCATTGGAGTTTGCGGAAGACCATATGCCGGGGGCGATCAACGCGCCGGTGCTGAGCAACGAGGAGCGCGCCATCGTCGGCACGATGTACAAGCAGGTGTCGCCGTTCGAAGCCACCCGCGTTGGGGCCGCCATGGTCGCGCGCAACATCGCCGCCCATCTCGAAACCACCTTTGCCGACCGGCCCCGCAACTGGCGCCCGCTGGTGTACTGCTGGCGTGGCGGCAAGCGCTCGGGGTCGATGACTGTCTGGATGAACCTGATCGGCTGGCGCGCGCGACAACTCGATGGCGGCTACAAGGCTTACCGCCGCGATGTCGTGGCCTCGCTCGACACCTTGCCGCCGACGTTGAAGTACGTGGTGCTGGCAGGGCATACGGGCACCGGCAAGACGCGCTTGCTGCATGCGCTCGCGGACATCGGAGCGCAAACGCTTGATCTTGAGCGCTTGGCAATGCATCGCGGGTCGTTGCTTGGGGCGATGCCAGATGCCCCGCAGCCGTCGCAAAAATCGTTCGACACCGCGCTGGTTGGCACATTGCGTGCGTTCGATGCGCAGCGTCCCGTGTTCGTCGAAGCGGAGAGCCGTCGCATCGGGCTGATTTCGTTGCCTGAGTCGCTGATGACGTCATTGCGCGGCACGACATGTGTCGAAGTCCGTACGCCGCACGAGATGCGTGTCGATCTGCTGCTGGAGGATTACGGACACCTCTTCGCGCAACCGGCTTATTTCCGCGCGCAGTTGCTCAAGCTGGTGCCGTTGCACGGGCATGCGGTGGTGGGGGAGTGGCTCGACTTACTCGATGCGCAACGTCGGCGCGAGTTGTTCGAAGTGCTTGTAACGAAGCACTATGATCCGGCCTATTCACGCAGTTCGCGCAAGATGCTGAATGGCCCGCCGCGCGCGATGCCTTTTGCCTTCGAGCCGTTGGTGCCCGACTTGCGGGCGCAGGCGCAGGCCCTGCTGGCCTGCGTGGGGACCGGTGAGGCGAGCGACGAGGCAACCGGTGCACAGGGCACCGATCACCTCACGTCAGCCGACACGCATCACTGACCTGTCGGCTAACGTCATTCCTTGCGGCCGACTTCGACCGCTTACTTCGACTGAGCGACGGTACCCGTGTAGCTCGCCGATTCCAGCGCGGCTTCACCTTGCTCCGGCTGTTCGAGTTCCAACACCACGTGGCCGACCATCAGGCCCCACGTCACCGAGCTGCGCACGTACTTCGTTTCACCCGAGTCGAGCGCAAAGCTGAGCGTCTTTTCCGTTTCGGTCGACGCGGAGGCCTTGTACTGACCTGCCGGACGATCGACGAAGAAGAAGCCGCCCGGCTTCGACGTGCCGACCACTTCATCATTCAAGCGAATGTCGGGTTGCACTGCCGCGCCGATCGGCGTGGACGAGCGATAGAAATAGACGCGGCCTTCGCCGGTCTTGATCGTCGGGATGGCAGCGGCCATTTCGGCGCGCTTCGGGCCGGAGGCACAGCCCGCGAGGAAAAACGTGGCGGCCATGCCGGCGAGAACGATGCGCGAGACTTGCTTGATGTTCATTGTGATTTTTCTTTGAGGTTAAGAGAAACAACGGTGGAAAGCGGTGAGTAGGTGGTTTCGCCCGGCAGATAGAAGCCCACGAGCTTCTCATCCTTCACGACGAGCCACGCCTCGTGAACCTGACTGCCTTCGACCGTCAGAATGCGGCCGACCGGACGATAGACGCTGCCCTGCGTGACGCTGCCGGCCTCTTTCCAGACCGAGTCCTTGGGCAGGACGCGCTCGTAACCTGTGTCGAGCTTGAACGTGACCGGCGCTTGCAGCGCGAATAAGCGGGCGTTATCGAGTGAGATGCGGGTGAGCGTCGCGGGCGTTGTCGCAACGCTTGCACACCCGCCCAATGTGAGGCCCATCGCTACCGTGAATGCTGTGATTGCGGTGCGTGCGCGCAGGCGCGACGAAGCCGCAGGCGGCGCGCTGGCGCGCGAGCCTGATGAAATGTGTGCCATGTTTTTTGTGAAGCCGTTATCTGACGCTGTTGTTATCGTTTTACCCAGCATCGCGCCGGGCGACTGCAAGGACTACTTACGGCATCGGTATTGGACGTGTCGGCCTAAGGTTGCCTGAACATCACTTTTGATTTCTTGGCAGGCAGCGCATCGTCCCCGAATTGACTTGATGCGTGGACCTGTCGGCGTGACGTCGAATCCCGAACGCGATATTACGTCCGGATTCGATTCTCGTGAAGTGGGAGAGGCGTAGTTGCTTCGGGTTGCGATGTATTTTCGAGACAGACTTGACGAAAATAGCCGCCGAATGCCAGCGATCACCGGCATTCGGCGCCATGGTCGGCTGATGGCCTCACTTCACCGGCAGGCAGATGCGCGTCTGCAATTCGGCCGCCGGGGTGGTACGCGGGTCGTTGAGATACTGCTCGAACATCGGAAAGTCCGCCGGTTCCAGGCCACTGTTCGGCAGCCATTCGGAGAAAAGCCAGCTGTAGGGCTTGCTCATCTCGTTGTAGGGCCCGGTATAGGTCAGAATCGCGCAGCGTCCGGCAGGAATGTCGAAGCGCTCGAGGTCGCGGCCGACGTCGGCATCGGGAGCCACCGACATGCCCGCCAGCGAGCGCAACTGGTCGGTGGGCACTTGTTCCGGGTCGTCGAAATACACACCGAAACCGGTCGCTTCCGGGCGGGCCAGTCCGAGTGCCCCGGCGAGCATGAAAGCGCGCACGAAGACCGGGCCAATCTCTTGATAGTCGCCTGCGTGCTTGAGCACGGCGAGCGTCGTGGCGGGAAACGATTCGATGCTGATGGGATACATGCTTAGCTCCTTAGGGTCGAGGGGTCCGGAGCGAGCATCGCGGTAGCGTCCCGGCGGCATGCCGAAGAACGCCCCGAAGGCCCGGTTGAAGGCGGCGTCCGACGCATAGCCGGCACGCGATGCCACAACACGCACGGAATCCTCCGACCCTGCCAGCGCGACGGCTGCGCGGTGCATCCGAATGCGTTGCACGGTGCCGTTCACCGTCTCGCCCATCAAGGCGCGATAGATGCGGTGAAAGTGGTACGGCGACAAGCAGGCCAAATCCGCCAATTGGTAAAGATCGGGGGCGGTGTCGGGATGACTGGCCAGCCATTGCAGCACGGGCTCCATGCGTTCGGCGTATCGAATGCGGGTCTCGGGTTTCTTCATATGCGCTCCTTGATGAGCAATGTATCCACGGGCGGTTTGCCGATTTTGCTGTTTTGGGATCAGGCTTCGCGCTTGTAGGATTTTTCACGGTTTTTTGGCTTTTATGCAATGACGTTCCCTACGCAGCCGTAACATCGCGCCTCTTTTCATCGGAGGCATCATGATGCGACCTATGTTGGCGGAAGGTATCGGGACGTTCTGGCTGGTGTTTGGCGGCTGTGGCAGTGCCGTGCTGGCGGCCGCGTTTCCGCAATTGGGTATCGGCTTTGCTGGCGTCGCGCTGGCATTTGGCTTGAGCGTGCTGACCATGGCATACGCCGTCGGTCATATCTCCGGCGGGCATTTCAACCCGGCTGTGACGCTGGGGCAGTGGGCGGGTGGATTGTTCCCGGCCAATCGCATTGCGCCTTATGTGGTGGCACAGGTCGTTGGTGGCGTCGTCGCGGCGGGCGTGCTGTTCGTCATTGCAAGCGGGCTGCCCGGCTTCGACGCCGCAGCGTCGGGCTTCGCATCGAATGGGTACGGGGCGCATTCGCCAGGAAAATTTGCGCTGGCCGCGTGCTTGTTGATCGAACTGGTGCTCACGGCAGTGTTCGTGGTGATCATCAACGGCGTCGTGTCGCGCCCGTCGCTAGCGGCAGTGGCCCCGATTGCGATCGGCTTGGCGCTCACCCTGATTCACCTGATCTCGATTCCGGTCACCAACACGTCGGTGAACCCCGCGCGTAGCACCGCCGCAGCGATTTTTCAGGGCGGCTGGGCAATAGAGCAACTGTGGATGTTCTGGCTGATGCCGTTGCTTGGCGGCGTTATTGGCGGCGCAGTGTCGCGTGGCTTGCGCACGGCTGAGTCGGCGAACCGCCGGGGCCGAGGCGGGCTGATGTCAAACGCCCGATAAGAACGTATCGGACGTATCAAACAACATGCGGGCAGCGAGGCTGCCCGCCTGAGTTTCAGCCAATCCACGCGGAATTGCGAATCACGCTACAGAAATTGCCGCGATGGAAATGCGGGTCTTTGTCGGCCAGCACATCGGCCTTGACGTTACCGAACGTCGTTTCCGGCTTGTGCTTGATGCCGTCGTAGAACGCCTGAATGATGTCTTCCTTGAAATGCGCCGTGCGCGGATGCGCATGCACGACGGCTTCGCGCTCGACGTCGGTGTACTCGGGATAGGTCAAGCCCAGTACATCCATTTCGACGCCCGCCGTGACCAGCGCGATCAACGGGTGCATGTGCTGCGGAATGCCGGGGGTGGTGTGCAGTGCAATGGCGGTCCACACGAGGTCGATATCCTGTTGCGAAATACCTTTGCTCTTGAGGAAATCGCTGGCGGCATTGGCACCGTCGACTTCGAATCGCTCGCAGGCGCTGCTGTGTTGGTGCGTGAGCCCCATGTCGTGAAACATGCAGCCGCAGTACAGCAGTTCGGGGTCGAACTTCAGCCCGCGATGCTGACCGGCGAGCGCAGCGAAATAGAACACTCGGCTTGAGTGGTGGAACAGCAAGGGCGACGCCGTGTCGCGAACAATCTCGGTAATTTCACGGGCGAACTGGCTATCGGGAACGGCAATACCGGCAATGGCGGCAGACATAAGAGACCTCCAGAAGGGAACGAATCGAACAGTTCCATTCTGGACAGCGGCGCTTCGCATCGCCACCGGCGCGCGGTGCCCGTTTCCGCCAGATACGTGTTCATGTCGGCCAGCGCGTGGGTGCGCCGAGCGCGAATGCCGATGTGTTCAGTCGAGGTCGATCTTCGGAAGATTTGCCACCAGCGCGTCGATCGCACAGCGCGTTTTCAGCGGCATATAAGGCGTTTTCGGCCACACCGCATGGATCGCCAGCGGCCGCACGCCGCATCGCTCCCTTAGCGCTACCAGCTCACCCGAGGCGACGTAGCGTGCCATCAACCAGCACGGCAACTGCACCAGCCCCAGACCGGCAACCCCCGCGCCAGCAATCGCCTGCACATCGTCGAGACTGAGTTGCGGCTTGATCTGCAACTCACGCTCCACGCCTTGCGCGTCGTACATGCGCCAAGTGCTCACAACGCCCGCCCGGGAATACATCACGCCCGCATGCCCGGCAAAGTCGTCGATATCGACAGGGCTGCCGTGCTTCGCCAAATAGGCGGGCGAGCCGCCGATGCTCACGTCCTGAATGCCCAGACGCCGCGCCGCAAGGCTCGTGCTGTCGCGAAGCTCGCCAATGCGGACCGCAAGGTCGATGTTCTCTTCCACGAGATCGACGGCCCGGTCGGTGAAGGAGATATCGATCTGAAGTTCGGGGTGCTGGCGCGCGAGGTCGAACAGCACCGGCGCCACGCAGTGATGGCCGAAGGCAATGGGCGCACTCACGCGCAAACGCCCGCGCGGCTCGCCGTGGCCGCTGTCTAGCTCGGCTTCACCCGCTTCGAGTTCTGCAAGCGCGCGCACGCATCGATCGTAATAGGCCTGCCCGGCTTCCGTGAGGGTTTGACTGCGCGTGGTGCGGTGGAGCAAGCGCGCCCCCAACCGGTCTTCGAGGCGCGTAATGACCTTGCCGATGGCCGAGCGTGTGAGGTTCAGCCGCTCGGCTGCCAGCGTGAAGCTGCCTGCCTCGACCACTTGAACGAAGACGGCGACGCCGTCGAGATTGATCGACATATTCGGTCCTTGTGGTCGCAATTTATGGGAAAAACTGTCAGCAATGGGGAATCTTGTTCCCGATATAGTACAGCCAAGACGCAACTGTCGAGCACCCGTTGTTGTGCTTCGGTTGCGAATGGCGCCCACGGGCCAACACTTCTTTTCGCGATACCCATGACTGCCTCTCGAACTTCCAAGAACCACCTCGCGCTCGCTGCGATATGCCTGACATCGCTGATGTTCGGCCTAGAAATTTCGAGCGTGCCGACGGTCCTCCCCACCCTTGAGAGCGTGTTGCACGCGGACTTCAAGGCCCTGCAATGGATCATGAACGCCTACACGCTGGCCTGTACCACCGTCCTGATGGCGACGGGCACGCTGGCCGACCGCTTCGGGCGCCGACGTGTTTATGTGGCCAGCATCGTGGTGTTCGCGGTGACGTCGCTTATCTGCGGATTGGCGCAAAGCGCCTCTGTGTTGATCGTCAGCCGCTTTCTGCAAGGCGTGGGCGGCGGCGCGATGTTGATTTGTATGGTGGCGGTGTTGTCGCACCAATTTCGCGAGGGGCGTGAGCGCAGCCGGGCGTTCGGTGCTTGGGGGATCGTCTTCGGCAGCGGGCTGGGGTTTGGCCCCATCGTCGGCGGTTTGATCGTTGCGGTGTCCAGTTGGCAGTGGGTCTTTCTCATCCACGTGGTGATTGCGATGGTGGCGCTCGGCCTCGTCTTTGCAGGTGTGCAGGAGTCGCGCGACCCGCATGCCGAGCATCTAGATGTGCCGGGCATCGTGACGTTGTCGCTCTCGACGTTCGGCCTCGTCTACTACATCACGCAGGGGCCAGACTTTGGTTTTAACAGCCCCACGGGGTTGAGCATCATCGCGGCAACGGTGTTGAGTTTCATCGCGTTTCTTATCGTCGAGAAGCGCAATCCCCGGCCGATGTTCGACTTTTCGGTCTTCCGTATTCGTGCCTTTTCCGGTGCGATGTTTGGCTCGATGGGGATGAATTTCAGCTACTGGCCGTTCATCGTTTATCTGCCGATCTACTTTCAAGGCGCGCTCGGCTACAGCAGCGTGAACACCGGGTTATCGCTGCTGGCGTATACCGTGCCGACGCTCGTGGTGCCGCCGTTTGCCGAACGTCTGGCGCTTCGCATCGGCGCACATCGGGTGATTCCGCTGGGGATGTTCACGATCGGTCTTGGTTTCTTGTTGATGCGTTTCGGCATCGATATGGCGCATGCCAGTTGGCTCACAGTGTTGCCGGGATGCGTGTTGTGCGGGGCAGGGCTGGGAATGACCAACACGCCGGTGACGAACACGGCAACGGGGGCCGTGTCCTCGAACCGTGCTGGCATGGCGTCTGGCATCGACATGAGTGCGCGATTGATCAGTCTGGCCATCAACATCGCGGTGATGGGCTTCGTGTTGCTCGAAGGGGTGAGTGCTTATCTCACGCGTGCGTTGCCAGCGTCGACCGATGCGCTATCGCTGCGCTGGCTTGCCGAGAAGGTTGCCGCGGGCAATCTCGATCAACTCGCGCAAGGGAATGCTGCACTGGCCGTTGCCGACCCGAACGGTGCCATCGTTCACGCGGCGCTCGTGCACGGTTTCGGCGTGGTGATGTGGTACGGCGTGATCGGCGCGTGGGCGATGGCCGCATTGAGTGCGGTGGCGTTCGGCGCGGGGTCGCTACAGCCGAAGCGGGCGCTTGAAGGGGAGGCGCATCCGCCGGGTTTGTAGGCAGAGCTGGTGCCCACGAACTATCGGCTCACTTTCGAAAGTACGACTTGCTTCCGTTGTCGGAATAGCAAAAAGTACCGCCTCGCGGACCGGTACAAAACTTTCCGCTGCGACAATTGCATTCGTTATCGACGGTCGGTGACAGCGGCTTTGCGGTCAACGATAGCGCGCGAGCGCTTGAATCATTGCAAATGCGTTTCGATGCACTTATCGACCCATCTCTGCAAAGGAACTGTTCGCCGACACAATGATCGATGCCGCCCTTCTTTCCGGAGCATGGATAGTTCGTCGCATTGGCAGTCACCGTGAAAAACGCCATGACCAATAAAAGGCTAAGACGCATCGTAGTCCTTATCGAAAATTGGGAAATAATACGCCGAGTTTTCGATATTTAATGACGCCGCTTCTCTTTTCCTTCTTTATTTCGTTCATTGGCCAATCAATAAAAAAGCGCCCCGAGCATTTCACTCGGGGCGCTTTTTTACGCGAAGTAACGGCAGAACCGGTCAGAACCGACCTGCCGTAACCTCACCGCAGGCTTACGCCTTGACGGTGTCGGCGACTTCCTTGAAGTCAGCGATTTGATCGAAGTTCATGTACTGATAGATCTTGTCGCTGTTGGCCGTGAGCACGCCCATGTCGGCCATGTACTCTTCCTTGCTCGGAATCTTGCCCAGACGCGAGCAGATAGCGGCCAGTTCCGCCGAGCCAAGGTACACGTTCGTGTTCTTGCCCAGACGGTTCGGGAAGTTACGGGTCGACGTCGACATGACCGTGGCACCTTCGCGCACTTGTGCCTGGTTACCCATGCACAGCGAGCAGCCCGGCATTTCGGTGCGGGCACCGGCCGTGCCGAACACGCCGTAGTGGCCTTCTTCGGTCAGTTGCTTCTGGTCCATCTTGGTCGGCGGGGCCACCCACAGCTTCACCGGGATGTCGCGCTTGCCTTCGAGCAGCTTCGACGCGGCGCGGAAGTGGCCAATGTTGGTCATGCACGAGCCGATGAATACTTCGTCGATCTTGGCGCCAGCCACGTCCGACAGCGTCTTCACATCATCCGGGTCGTTCGGGCAGGCCACGATCGGCTCATGGATGTCGGCCAGATCGATCTCGATCACGGCAGCGTATTCAGCGTCGGCATCCGGCGACAGCAGTTGCGGGTCGGCCAGCCATTGCTCCATGCCAGCGATACGGCGTTGCAGGCTGCGCGGGTCTTGGTAACCCTCGGCGATCATCCACTTCAGCAGCGTGATATTGCTGTTGATGTACTCGATGATCGGATCCTTGTTCAGGTGAACCGTGCAACCGGCGGCCGAACGCTCAGCCGAGGCGTCCGACAATTCGAACGCTTGCTCGACCTTCAGATCGGGCAGGCCTTCGATTTCGAGAATACGGCCCGAGAAGATGTTCTTCTTGCCTTGCTTGGCCACCGTCAGCATGCCTTGCTTGATGGCGTACAGCGGAATGGCGTTGACCAGATCGCGCAGCGTCACGCCCGGCTGCATCTTGCCCTTGAAGCGGACCAGCACCGATTCCGGCATGTCCAGCGGCATCGTGCCGGTAGCTGCCGCGAAGGCGACCAGACCCGAGCCTGCCGGGAAGCTGATGCCGATCGGGAAACGGGTGTGCGAGTCGCCGCCCGTGCCCACCGTGTCGGGCAGCAGCATGCGGTTGAGCCACGAGTGGATCACGCCGTCGCCCGGGCGCAGCGAGATACCGCCGCGGTTGCTGATGAAGTTCGGCAGGGTGTGGTGCGTCTTCACGTCCACCGGCTTCGGATAAGCGGCGGTGTGGCAGAACGACTGCATGACGAGGTCGGCCGAGAAGCCCAGGCAGGCCAGATCCTTCAGTTCGTCACGGGTCATCGGGCCCGTGGTGTCTTGCGAGCCGACCGAGGTCATCTTCGGTTCGCAGTACGTGCCCGGACGCACGCCTTGACCTTCCGGCAGACCGCAAGCGCGGCCAACCATCTTCTGTGCCAGCGAGAAGCCACGGCCGCTGTTGACCGGCTGCTGCGGCAGGCGGAACAGCGTCGACGGGGCCAGACCCAGCGCTTCACGCGCCTTGGCGGTCAGGCCTCGGCCGATGATCAGGGGAATACGGCCACCGGCGCGCACTTCGTCGAACAGCACGTCCGACTTGACTTGGAATTCAGCGATGACTTCGCCGTTCTTGAGGGCTTTGCCGTCGTACGGGCGCAGCTCAACCACGTCGCCCATTTCCATCTGCGACACGTCGAGTTCGATCGGCAGGGCGCCGGCATCTTCCATCGTGTTGTAGAAGATCGGAGCGATCTTGCTGCCCAGACACACGCCACCGAAACGCTTGTTCGGCACGAACGGGATGTCTTCGCCCGTGAACCACAGCACCGAGTTGGTCGCCGACTTACGCGACGAGCCAGTACCGACCACATCGCCCACGTAGGCGACCAGATGGCCCTTTTCCTTCAGCGATTCAATGAACTTGATCGGGCCGCGCTTGCCGTCTTCTTCCGGGGTGATGCCGGGGCGAGCGTTCTTGAGCATCGCGAGCGCGTGCATCGGGATGTCCGGGCGCGTGGTCGCATCCGGGGCCGGCGACAGGTCGTCGGTGTTGGTTTCGCCCGTGACCTTGAAAACGGTGATCGTCAGGCTTTGCGGCACTTCCGGACGGCTGGTGAACCATTCGGCGTCGGCCCAGCTTTGCAGCACGGCCTTTGCGTTGGCGTTGCCCTTGTCGGCCAGTTCCTTGACGTCGTGGAACTGATCGAACATCAGCAGGGTTTTCTTCAGCGCGTCGGCGGCAACGGTGCCCACTTCGGCGTCGGCGAGCAGTTCGATGAGCGGGGCGATGTTATAGCCGCCGAGCATCGTGCCGAGCAGTTCGGTGGCACGGGCGCGCGAGATCAGCGAGCAAGCGGTCTGGCCCTTGGCCACGGCGGCCAGGAAGCCGGCCTTCACGCGGGCGGCTTCGTCGACGCCGGCGGGCACGCGGTGCGTGATCAGGTCGACCAGCGTTTGTTCTTCACCTGCGGGCGGGTTCGTCAGCAGTTCCACCAGTTCGGCGGTCTGTTGCGCCGACAGCGGCAGGGGGGGAATACCGAGTGCGGCGCGTTCGGCCACGTGAGCACGAAAGTTTTCAAGCATTTGGGGACCTGCTGGTATTGAGTTTCGGGGGGAGACCTTGTGAGCCTCCAAGGGTGTTCCGGGCAGTACTTTGTCCGCGATTTTAGTCCCCACGACTCATAAGGTCAAATGTCTTATGTCTTATATAAGAGTTGAAAAGCAACACTGACCGTCTGGACACCACTGTGTTCCGTGGCGAAGCCACATGCTGGGCACCTGCGACCTATACTTTTTAAGCGACTTTGTTCGCAAGAAGGAGGAGAGAGTCATGGCCCGAAAATACATCGATTGCCGGGAATTCCCGAGCGAAACGAACTGCTCGGTCGCCCTGTGTGCCGATTCTGAAGGTGAACTGTTGGAGGCTGCCGTGCAGCACGCGATCACGGTTCACAAGCACACCGATTCGCCGGAGTTGCGCTCGCAATTGAAAACACTTTTCCACGACGGCACCCCGCCCGTCGAAGCACCGCCGCGCGGTTAAATAGCGTCACACAGTCACCCAAGACGACACCCACAGTCGCGCCCCTTTTTAAGCGGGCAAAACCTTAGAGATTTATCGAGTCTCCCTGCGATTGCCTCAGGCCTGGGCCACACAGCATGAGGTGTCTTATGGCTAAGTTATCTACCGAAGCCATCGGCGCGCTAAGCGCGTCCGTCAGAGGCCGGGTGTTGCTGCCCGGCGACCCCGATTTCGATTCGTCACGACGGCTTTGGAATGCGATGATCGACCGCCATCCGGCCGTGATCGCACGCTGCGCGGGCGTCGCTGACGTTCGCTGCGCCGTGAATTTCGCACGCGAAAACCACTTGCCGCTCGCCGTGCGTGGCGGCGCGCACAACATCGCAGGCACGGCGGCGTGCGACGACGGGCTGATGATCGACTTGTCGCCAATGAAGTCCGTGCGCGTCGATCCGGCAGCGCGTCGAGCCTTTGTCGAACCGGGTGCCACGCTGCGCGATTTCGACCACGAGGCACAGGCGTTCGGCCTCGCGACACCGCTCGGTATCAACTCGACCACCGGCGTGTCGGGTTTGACGCTCGGCGGCGGGTTCGGCTGGCTGACCCGGAAATACGGCATGACCGTCGATAATCTCGTGTCGGCGGATGTCGTGACTGCCGCCGGGGAACTGGTGCACACCGCCGCCGATGCGCATGAGGACCTCTTCTGGGCGATTCGCGGCGGCGGTGGCAATTTCGGCGTCGTCACGATGTTCGAGTTTGCGCTGCACCGTGTCGGTCCCGAAGTGTACGGCGGGCTGGTGGTGTTGCCGTTGGCGGAGGCGAAAGATGCACTCCAACGCTATCGCGTCGCCGCGCGCGATATGCCAGACGAGCTTTCCGTATGGGCGGTGTTGCGCCTTGCACCGCCGTTGCCGTTTCTGCCAGAGGAGGTCCACGGCAAGCCGATGGTCGCGTTTGCGAGCTGTTACACCGGTGCCCTTGAAGACGGCCCGGCGGCGCTCGAGGCGGTGCGCCACTTCGGCACCCCGTATGGCGAGCACCTCGGCCCGATGCCGTACGCCATGTGGCAACAGGCGTTCGATCCGCTGTTGACCCCGGGTGCGCGCAATTACTGGAAGTCGCACAATCTCGCCGACTTGCCGGACGGACTGCTGGACGTATTGATCGACGCGATCGGCAGGCTGCCGTCGCCGCAATGCGAAATTTTCTTTGGACAGATTGGAGGGCAAGCCAGCCGCTATACGGAGGAGGCTACGGCTTACCCGAGCCGGAGTACCCAATATGTCATGAACGTGCACGGGCGCTGGGAAGACCCGGGCGACGATGCGCGCTGCATCGCGTGGGCACGCGCGTTCTTCGACGCGGCGGCGCCTTTTGCACTGGGTAGCGCTTACGTCAATTTCCTCACGCAGGACGAAGCGGAGCGGGTCGGCGCAGCCTATGGCCCGAACTACGAGCGTCTCGTAGCGGCGAAAACCCGGTATGACCCGCACAACCTGTTCCACCACAACCAGAACATCAAGCCTGCTGGTGTGTAGCGCTCGAAGCGGAGGGCTCGGGCGGGGGCGTCGTCGATGTCTGCCCCAGTAGCGGCGGTGCGAAAGATGCGGTAGCGTTGCGCGGAATTTGTTGGACTGCACTATCCACGTAAGCTGTCATTAGAACAACGCATCGGGGGAGGCTGCTATGAAACGGGGTTGGGGGCTTGGCGGGGTGTTGACGAGCGCGCTGCTGCTTGCGGCATGTACGTTACCGGGAGTAACGACCGACAAAACACTAAGTGCGGTGGGCTATCTGCCGCCGACAACGGGCGAAATACCGCTCAAGACAGGACCGACGGCGCAGACGTTCGACTATCCGGTCATGTTCGGTACGACGCGAAAGGCATTGCCCGCCGGGGCGGGCTTTTCCGACGATCGGGATGAGGCGCTGCACTATGGCCGCGTTTTCGTGACCATCCCCAAGAACCACCGGACGGGGTCGTTGGGCTCCACGCTCGGGACGGTGATGGGGACGGATCCAAAGCTAACCGTGAGCCGATTCGAGTCGGTCCAAAGCGAAGCGCAATTCCTTGCCCTTGCGCAACGCGCGCTTCAGCCGGTCACCGGGCCTGAGAACGGGTATGTCGTGGTGTTCATCCACGGCTACAACAACTCGTTCAACGCTGCGGCATTGCGCGCGGCGCAACTGGGGGCGGATCTGGATATCCCCGCGAACAACATGTTCATGTTTTCGTGGGCGGCGCGAAGCGATGTCATCAAGTACACCTTCGACGAGGCCACCGTCGATGCCAGCGAAGTCTATTTCCGTTCGTTCCTGAATACGGTTGCGCAGGCGGCGCATGGGCGAAAGATTCACATCGTGGCGCACAGCATGGGGAACCGGGCGTTGCTGCGCGTGATTGCGTCCGGGGTGAATGCGGTGTCGTCGGATCGGGGGATTCGATTCGGCCAGATCATTCTCGCTGCGGCCGATGTCGACCGGGATCTGTTTGCCCAACTTGGGCCCAATTACTTGAAGGTGGCGGACAGGACGACGGTTTATCTGTCGCCGTACGATTTTGCGGTGGCGGCATCGAGCCATGTTCACGACTATCCGCGGGTCGGATGCGGGACGGCGCCTCAAGTGATCGTTCCCGGCATCGACAACGTGGTGTCGAACCTGCCGGACGACTTCCCCTCGCATGCCTACTTTGCCGAGACGCTTCCCCTGCTCACGGACATCAAGAACCTAATGCTGCGCAATACGCCAGCGCGATCCGGTGACAAGTGGCGCTGGGCGAACGGCTATTGGACCGTCGGCGGAGACGCCAACAGCGCCAAGGTGGTCTGCCGCACGCGCAATACGTTGATGCCTGCGGCACGGTAACCCTGCGTCAGGTTGTCGTCGCCCACGGCAAGCGGGGGAGGCTATCGAGAGACGGGGCTCTGCTTCGACTCGCCCAGTGCTAGGTCGAAGCAGAACTGACGGACCGTCTCGAGCACGGGAGACTGCGTGCGCCCCTCCAGCGTGATGAACGCGTACTGTGCGCTGGCGGCCTCTGGTAGATCGAGGGGCACGACCGAGATATCGCCGCTGTTCAGCCACGCACGCGCTGTCGCGATGACGCCGAAGAAAACGGCGTCTGTTGTCAGCACTGTTTCGATCAGCGCAGCAACCGAGTCAGACGACGCACGCAGCAAATGCGCAGGATGCGCATCGGGACCGAAACGCTGCACGAGTTCGCGCGAAATCTCGTCACTGAGCATGGTCCCCACCACCGGGTACTGCATCAGATCGGCAAACTCCACCTTGCGTCGCTTCGACAACGGATGACCGCGCCGACACAAGAAGCCTGACTGCACGCTGCCAAGTAACTGGACGTGAAGGTCTTCCTGCGGCGCGATGGCACGCGAGTGCACCAGCAGCGCATCGAACGTGCGTTCGCGCAGCGCTGCGAGCTGTGCTTCCGGGCTGCCTGTCGACAGGTGAATGCCCACGTGCGGATAGTCACGCAGCATGTACGACAGCAATGGCCCGGCGAACATCGCATTGGGCGCTGATCCCAACCCGAGACGAACCGTTCCGCCATCGCCCTGCACGAGCAACTGAGCGGTGTGCTTCAAGTCGACCGAGTCCGACACGATCTTGCGCGCCCGCTCTGCCACCAACACGCCAAACGGTGTGAGTTCGTTGCGCTTCCCAATGCGGTCGATCAACCGCACCCCGAGTTCCTGCTCAAGCATCTGGATGCTGCGGCTCAAGGCGGGCTGCGTGAGATGGAGTGCCTCCGACGCTCTGCTGAAGGAGCCTGTCTCGACCAACGCCAGAAAGTGTTCAAGGTGATGCAAGTTCATCGCGAAATCCAGTGCGAGGGCGGGATGCGTTGCGTCATTCTCTCAGACTGGTATCAGGAAATGTAATTAAAATTACAAAAATAATGCATTGGACACATGGTTTTTGGGTTCCTAACATGAGCCATCACTTAGCGGCCTGCGAAGCCGATCATTCATCGATGGAGACACCCGTGGTCCAACGCGTACTGGAATTCCTTGAAACCGAACACGATGCGATTTTGTCGCGCCTGAAGACTTATCTGCGCATCCCGAGCGTCAGCCCCGATCCGGCATTCGGCGTGCACATGGCGCATGCACGGCAATATCTCGCCGCTCGCTTGAGCGACATCGGTCTGGCCAATATTCGTGAATTGGACGGCGGCGGCGAACCTGCCGTCTATGGCGAATGGCTCGGCGCGCCCGGCAAGCCGACAGTGCTGATCTACGGGCATTACGACGTGCAGCCCGAAGACCCTATCGAGCTTTGGAAGAGTCCGCCGTTCGAGCCGACCGAGCGCGACGGTTGCCTGTTTGCGCGTGGCGCGTCCGATGTGAAAGGGCCAACCAGCATTGCGCTGGAGGTTGTCGCGGCATTTCTAGCCGTGGCCGGTGGCTGCCCGGTCAACGTGAAGGTTTTTCTCGAAGGCGAGGAAGAAACCGGGAGCCCGACGCTCGCGGAAATCATCACGCGACATCGCGAGTTGCTCAGCGTGGATGCGGTGCTGTCTGCCGATGGTGGCCGCGCGAGCGCCGTCGTGCCGACCATCAACACCGGCGCACGCGGCAACGGGCAGTTGGAGTTTCGTATTCAGACGGCGGTGAAAGATTTGCACTCCGGGCGATATGGCGGATGCGTGCGCAACGCGCTGCACGAGATGGCGAGACTCGTGAGTTCGCTTCACGATAGCGATGGCGCGGTCGCCGTCGAGGGCTTTTACGCCGATGCCAAGACGCCGACATCGCTGCAACGATCCGACACCGCGGCATTTCCGTTCGATGAAAACGCGTTCATTGCCGACGTGGCCGCCAGCCATCACGGTGAGCCGGGCTTCACGCTGCGCGAACAGGTGACGCTGCGTCCGGCGCTCGATGTGAACGGGATGTGGGGCGGCTACACCGGGCAGGGCGGCAAGACGATCATTCCCAACGTCGCGACGGCAAAGCTCACGGTGCGATTGGTCGAGGGGCAGCAGTCGAAGGATGTTCTCGGGCACGTCGTGCAGCACCTGCGTCGCCATTGTCCTGAGGGCGTGTCGCTCGAAATTCTCCATCAACATAACGGGGCTCCGGCTTCATCGTTGCCGTCGTGGCATCCGCTGGTGCGCGCCACGCAAACGGTGCTGCGCAACGAGACGGGCCGCGAGCCGATACAGGTGCGGCTTGGTGCAAGTGTGCCGATCACCGCGATTTTCAAATCGATGCTGGGGATCGAAACGCTCATGTTCGGCTACAACCTGCCCGACGAAGATGTGCACGCACCGAATGAGTTTTTCCGCCTCCGCTCGATCGGTGAAGGGCTTCGCGGCTGGTCGCTTCTGCTCGACGAACTGGGCCGCTACGAGATTCCGGCCTTCCACACTGAAAGCGCTCGACAACGATAAGAACGTCAGGAGACGGACATGAGAGAGGCACGGAACACGGCGGCACTTCCGCCCGCGCGCACCACGCGCACCCGGTTGTTGGTGGCGACGACGATCGGCAACGCGATGGAGTTTTTCGATTTCACGGTATTCGGATTCTTTTCGATCGTGATCGGCCATTTGTTCTTTTCACCACTGAGCGCGGACGGGCAACTGATGTCGGCGGTCGCCACGTTCGGTGTGGGCTTCGTGATGCGGCCGATTGGCGGCATCGTCATTGGCATCTACGCCGATCGGGCTGGACGGCGCGCCGCGATGACGCTCACGCTCTCGCTGATGGCGCTGGGCGTTTGTATGGCGGGGCTGGCACCCACATATGCCGATATCGGTATTGCCGCACCGATCATCATGGTTTTGGCGCGTCTGATCCAAGGCTTTTCGGCGGGCGGTGAAGTCGGCCCTGCTACGACGGTGATGCTTGAGCATGCCCCGAAAGGCGCGCGTGCCTTCTATACGAGCTGGCAGCTTGCGAGCCAAGGCATGGGGATCTGCGCCGGTGCGGCGATGGCGGCGGCGCTCTCGCACTTTCTTTCGCCCGAAGCGCTGTACTCGTGGGGATGGCGCGTGCCGTTCCTGCTGGGCGCGTTGATTCTGCCCGCTGGTATTGTCATTCGGCGTCAGTTGGGGGCGATGGAGCCGCAGTCCTCGGACGGTGAGGTCACGCCCGAGCATTCGCCGCTGGGCGACTTGTTGCGCACGCAGCGGCGCAATCTCTTTGCTGGGATTTTGCTGGTCATGGGCGGTGTGGTGACGGCGTACATGCTGATCTTTTTCTTGCCGACGTACGCGATTCGGGAGTTGAAACTCGACGAGTCGGCGTCGTACGCGTGTGCGATGGCATCGGGCTTGATACTGGCTGTCGTGTCGCCGATTGCAGGGAAGATTGCTGATGCCTATGGCCGCATGAAGCCGATCTTGCTCTCGCGTCTGGTGCTGATCGGGATCTTGTATCCGGCGTACATGTGGCTCAGCAGCGGGCCGAGTGTATTCCGTCTGTTCGTGATCATCGTTGGCCTGAGCTTCGTGTACACGCTTCAGGGCGCGCCGTCGGTCACGCTGATTCCCGAACTGTTTCCCCGCTCGATGCGGGCTACGGCTACCGGGGCGGTGTATAGCTTCGGCGTCGCCATCTTCGGTGGACTCACGCAACTGGTCGCGGTTTGGCTGATTCACGTCACAGGCGACCGATCGTCGCCAGCGGTGGCCACAACGCTTTGTCTGATTCTCTCGACGTTCTCGCTGCTAATGATTCGGCCCGCGCCCGAGATGGAGGGGAATGGAAAACTCGGAGGCTATGCGGCGTGAATCGTGCGTTGCCGGTCAGTTGCCGGTCAGTTGCCGGTCAGTTGCTGGGATTGCGGATCCAGTCGGCGATCAAGTGGACGGTTTGTGGCTCGACGTTGGGGTAGCCGTGCCAATGCTGGGCTTCGCACGGGTCGCCCTTCGGTGGCCCGCCGCCGTCAACAAGGATGAACTTCTTCGCGGGGGCGTTCTTTAGCTCGCCGATGAGGGCTTCGGCCTGACTCGGCACGCAGATCGGGCAAGCATCGAACTTGTGGTGAAGCACCAGCGTGGGCATGACGATCTTTTCAATGTCCTGTGCACCAATCGCGCCGACCTTTCGATTGGTGACACTGGACGTCAACACCAAGCCCGCAATATGCGCTTTGCCGAGCGCGATGGCGGCCGCTGTGGCCGAGACGGTGCCGCGGCTGGTGCCTACGAGCCAGACCGGTTTGCCGAACGTCTGGGGCGCATAGTCGATCACGTTGCTGATTTCCTTCACGTGCTCGCTGCTGATGCGCTCGGGGAAATCCAGCGTTCGCAGGTCGCTCGCCCGGAACATCACCAGCACGTTGAAGCCCTCGTCGGCAAACAACTGCCGGGAACGCACAAGGAAGTTCATGCTGCCGGGCTGACCGTTGCTGAGGCGGCCCGTACCCGAGTCACCGCCGGGCAGCAGGATGACTGTCGCGGTGGCGTTGGGCTTCTCCATCGCGTACACCGGAACGTAGGCGTCAGCGCGTCCCGTATCGATGTGGACAAAGCCGTCGGCAGCGCGCGCAAAGACAGGCAGGACGAGCGCGATGACCCAAAGTATCGCGAGTTTGGCGAGTTTGGCGAGTTTGGCGTTAGGCAGACGCATGGTTGCCCCCTCGAGGGTGTCAATTCGATCGGATGCGATCTGAAGCGATCCGATGATAACGGACGAATATTTCCCTCGGGGGCGGTGTTGTCGCCTTACATCAACGTCGCAGTCAATCGCGCGACGAGCGTGTTGGACAACACTACGGGCAGGTTGGACGCCGCGCGCGCAATCTCGCGATGGCGCTCGACGAAACCCATGCAATCGAGCACCAGCATCTGTGCGCCCTGTTCGCGCAAGGCGAGTGCGGCGTTGGCGAGGGCTTCATCGCCCTCGGCACCCGCGGCATACGGCGACGCCGCCGCGCAGATCGGCGGGCGCTGCAACGCACCCCACTTGTGAAACTCGCTCTCGATCTGCCCGGCGAGCGGCACGACGATGCCGACCTGACGTTCACCGGCAAGGGCTGCGGCCGCTGGTGGAACGAGGCGGTCTGGTTCCACGAGCCAAGCGTGGCGGCACGCAAGGCCTTCGAATTCCCCCGTGCACAGAATCAGGATGACCGTGCAGCCCTGCGCTTCAAGCGCGTCGAGTTTTGCCTGCAACGCTCGCTGAATCGCGGGCTTGTCGAGTTCCACGGAGTCGCCGCTGAGCAGACGCGAAATCAATACGCCATTGCCCGCTTGCGGTGCGAAGGCGCGCCCGATGGTGGCGCGGTCCAGTCCGTCGAGCACGCCCATGTGGACGACTGGCACGTGGGCGGGCAGATAGGCGTCGAGAATCGGCGTGATGTCGGCGCGCGGCGCTTGCCCGATCGTCAGCGTCCCCAGTTTTGGCTGGCTCATCGGCAGTGCCTCATTTGGGTTGGCGCTTCGAGAGGTGGGCCAGCGAGCCGTACAACGCGATCAGCCGCGCATAGTCCTCGGTGTCGTAGAACTGACACGTGCCCCGGCCAAATTCCTTGGCGACCTCGACGGCAAACTTCACCGTGAGTGCGATATCCGCTTCATGGCTGGCTCCCGTGCCGCAGCCGGGCACGACGCTCTCGGTGGTGATCGCGACGCCAACCACCGGGGCACGGGTAGCGATCGACGGCTGCATGATGCTGTTCAGGTGATAGACGCCGTTGCCGTAAGGCGTGATGTCCTGCGTGGTTATCGGGAACGTGACAGCGGGCCGACCGCTCGTCATTTCCATAATGCGCAGCAGGTCTTCCGAGACGCGCAGGATGTAGCCCTCTTTGACCGTCGGCGAGATCGCATAGCCCTTGTGGTTGATGATGCGGTTGCCCTTGGTGGTGTCGAGGGAGAGCACCGCGTCCATCTCGTCCCACACTTCGTGGGCGTTCACATCTTCCGTGTCGATCGGGGAGTCCATGAAATCGACGGGTTCGTGCGGGCGCGTCGGGGCGTTGGGGCAAATATGCGTCGTGATGAAAACGTCACCGACAAGGGCGTCGCCCTGGGTGCGCATATGGGCGAGCTTGAGCGCGGCGGCGACAGCCGCGATGGCGCCGTCGGCGTCAGACACCAAGCCGATGCGCGACGGCCGGGCACCGATGCCGCCCAGACGGCCGACGATGCCGAGGCTTGGGGCCGTGCCACCGGCGCGCTTGCCAGCGGTGCCGGGGATGCAAATCTTGACGAAATCGGTCGCACCTTTCTGGCCTTCGATTTTCAGGACATCGACAGTGACACCCTGCGATGCATAGGGCGCGAGCAGGTCGACCACGGTTTGGCCCGACGCATGGGCGCTGTCGAAGGCTTCGAAGACTTGGAGTGTTTGGCTAAAGCTCATGATGACAATCTAGGGAAATGGGTGAGCGGGCATCGCGCAGCTTCAATCTCAATGCGTGCGCGAGCGGATTAACGAACTGCCGAAACTGAAGATGGCGTCGCCTGCGATGATCCCGGCGGCGAAGACTTCCATCGTGTTGCGTGTGCGCTCGCCAGTGGTGCGCTCGATGACGAAGCGCAAGGCGATCCCGACGAGCACAGCCCATCCGGCAGCGGGGTTGGCGATGAGCAGGCCCGTGGAGAACAGCACGCCGAGTTGGCGCTTGGGGCCGCCGATGAATTGCAGCGCAGCGCCCGCAATGGCCCAGAGCATCAGGGAGTGCAGGACGCCAGGTGCCACGCCGGCTTTGATCGTGGACACGTAGACCGCCGCCACAGGCGGCACTTGCCCGTTGGCGAAGAAGCTCGAATGGGCGAAGTAGACGACCGGAATCGCGATGACGAAGGCGAGCATCGCGGCCATCAACTGTTGTCGGCGGCCCGCGAGTTCGAAGGCCGGATCACTGCCGTGACCGCGCAGGATGAACCCTGCACGCAAGTCGTAGCCCATGTCGGCAAAGGCCGGGCCGGTAGCGGCTGAAAAGCCGCACAGCACCACGAGCGCCGCTGGCGGGAAGCCGATCAACATGCCGATCAGCAGCGTGATGAGCGCGACGGCAAACGCCGGGAACCAGCCCGAGTGCATCGCGGCAATGCCGACGATCAATTCATGCACGAACGCGGCGAACGCGGCATACACGATGAACAGGATCAACATGCCTGGCGACATGTCGGCATAGAGGCCCGCGCCGAACGCGACGAGCGTCGCCAAGCCGATATAAGCCACGCCACCGAAACGCAACGAGCGGCGGATGCTGGGGGTGCCTGCCGGATTGGTTACGCGCTGTTCAGCCGCGTTGTCGGTAGCGCTGCGTACCGGCCGGTCGCGCCAGACCATTCTTACGATCTGGAGCAGCGCGACGATGCCCGCGCCGATCATCATGCCGTGCGGAATGTAGGCCTTCTCGACAGCGAAACCGAACAACGGCATCGAATAACCGCGCAGTAGAAAGCCGAAGCCGAGCATGGTCAGCGCCCAGATGTTGCCGATGAAGGCGGTACCGAATGCCGACATCGGGATGCCGAACCACGAGCCGAGCATGCCGATGCCGAGACCCGCACCGAGCACGCGTGCCTGACGTCCGCCGACGTCGCCCGCCTTGATCGCTTCAGCCGCCGCGACGCCCTGCGGCCACGTACCGGTCGCAGGGAAAATCTTGGTGTCGAACATGCGGTAGAGCATGTAGCCGTCGAGCAGCATTGCCAGTGAGACGCCGATAAACATCGGCATCACAAGGTCGGCGCGGCCCATCAAAAACGGAATGCCGATGGGCAGCAACAGGCTGTTGGCGGCACCGAATGTGGCGGCGGAGATGGCGCTTTGCGCGAGGTTCTGCACGTGAATCGAGCGGTACTGTGCGAAGGCCCGCAACGGCACGCGGGCGCAAATCATGGCGACCAGCGCCCCAATGATCGCGGTGTTGGGCGTGACGCCCAGCTTGACCAGCAGTTCGATGCCGATGATGGCGCCGAAGACGCTCAGGACGCTGAGCAACAGCAGATTGGCGGGTGAGAAAGTCGACGGATGTTGCGGCGGCGGAGCCTCGGTGCTCGTGGCATCGGGAGGCGTCGGCATGGCAGAGGACGACGGATTCATGGTGAGAGATCGACAGGGCGTGCAGATTAACGGAGCGAGGTCCAGAACGGATCGCCAACGGAGCGACCGATCAGCTCTGCGTGGGAGGCCACGCGCTGCGCAATCGCCTGAATTTCCGCCGCGGGGAGCATCGCGGAGGGAAAAGTCATACAGAACGACAAACACTCGCCGCTGTTGGGATCGGCGACAGCGCATCCCACCGAGCAGACGCCAGAGAGGGCTTCGTTCTCTGCCACCGCGTAGCGACGCTCGCGCACGGTTTGAAGTTTCGTCAGAAGGGCATCGAGCGTGGCGGGGCCGCCGATGGGCTGGCCGTTTTCGCGCAACGTCGGCAAGCCGTCGGGGAAGCGGGCGCGGATCTGGTCATCGGTTTCGCGCGCCAGGAGCGAGCGACCGGTGGAGGTCGCCCACGAGGCCAATCGATGCCCCGGGTTGGTCATGGCGCGCAGTGCCTGCGAGCCGGGCCGCACGCGCAGGACAACGACATCGTCACCGTCGAGCACCGAGACGTAGCCCGTGTGGCCATATGTCTGACCCAGTTCGTCGAGTGCCTGTGCGCACATTTCGATCAGCGGCGTCGATGCGCGCACCAGATGAGAGAGTTCGAGCAACAGCAGCGAAGGGCGATAAGCCAGCGTTGTCGCGTTGCGAACCAACAGGCCCTCGTCGGCCATTTGTTTCAGCACGCGCGAGGCGGTGCTCTTTGGCATGGCGAGGTGATCGACCAGATCGGTCATCGTCACTTCGGCTTGTCGTGTCGCCATCAGGCGCAGCACGGCCGTTGCGGTTTCCAAGATGCTCATTTGCGTTAGCGGCTACGTGATCGGTTGGGCCATCGGTTCCATAAAATGGAACTGAGTTCCATTTAATAAGATCCAGTCTATGCCGCAAAATCGAGCGTCAAAATGAAATCGATCTAGATGTTTACCCTTGGATGAATTCGCGATATTCCGCGACGCGCCCGAATTCCCGTGGATTCGCGCGACAATAGCCCGCCCCAACCACGCATACGTTTATGGCATCGCACGTGAAGAAGTCTTTCGTCGGCAGGATTCGAGAACAGTTGGATCAACTCTCGCCATCGGAGCGTCGTCTGGCGGAATTCGCCTTGGATCTGCCGGGCGATTTGGCGGGGTACACGGCGTCGGAGCTCGCGACGCTGGCGCAGGTGTCGAATGCCACGGTCA
This sequence comes from Pandoraea pneumonica, assembly GCF_902459645.1. Lineage (GTDB taxonomy): Bacteria > Pseudomonadota > Gammaproteobacteria > Burkholderiales > Burkholderiaceae > Pandoraea > Pandoraea pneumonica. The sequence goes on along the minus strand of NZ_CABPSK010000004.1, from coordinate 93,958 downwards.
CGCGTTTCGTGCGGCGTCTGGGCTACGCGTCGTTCGACGATGCGCGTAAGCATGTCCGTTCAGAGCAACGTGCGGGTTCGCCGTTGGCGATGGCTGCGACGACGCCAGTGACGGAAGCGGTCGCGGACGATTTCGTCGGCGCGCACCGCCAACAGAGTCTCGCGAATATCGATGCGACCTATCGGCGGCTCTCTTCCAACGAAATCTCGCAGATTGCTGAGGCGATTCTCGCGGCGCGCAAGGTGTGGGTGGTGGGCTTTCGGTCGAGCCATCCGCTCGCGATGTACTTCCGCTGGCAATTGCTACAAATCGTGCCTAGCGCGCAAGTGATTCCGGGCGCAGGGGAGACGCTGGGCGAGCATCTCGCGGGCATTAGTGCTGACGATGTTGTGATCGTGTTTGCGCTGCGCCGACGTATTCGTCCGATGCCCGCCATCGTGGCGCAACTGGCCAAGGCTTGCCCGAATCTCGTCTACATCACCGAGCGTAACGTTTTGGCAAAGGCTTCGGCAAAGACGCCCGCAAAGTGGTCGCTGCAATGCGACGTGCAAGGGCCGGGCGTGCTCGACAACCACACAGCCGTGATTGGTCTGTGTCACCTGATCGTGATGCAAGTCATGACGCTGGCAGGCAATCCGGGGCGTCGTCAGCTTGGATTGGTCGAGGCGTTTCACGACGCGCTGGACGAGATCTAAGTCCTACTTTTCCTGATTGGTTTTTCGCGATTGGCGTCTCTCGCCAAGGACTTCGCACGTCCGGTGAAACCCGAATATGAAAAATAATTTTCAAAAACAAATAATCTGAAAAAATATTAACCGAATCGGATTCATCAGAGGGCGAGGCAATCGGTCGCAAGGCGCTAATTGAGGCGCAGGGAGTTTTACGATGGGCGCAGAAGTGGTCGTATCTTCGTCGGAACCGAGGTTGCAGCAGCTTGAGAAAGCGCTCGACGACATTGGCGTGACGCCGTCACACAAGAAAATCCTCGCGCTGATTCTGTTCGGGGTGTTGTTCGACGTTTTCGAGCAAAACGCCGTTGGCCTCGTCGGGCCACTGCTGCGTGAGTACTGGGGCCTTTCCGGCGCGCAGATCGGCTTTCTCAATACGCTGACGTTCGGTGCTGCCGCGATTGGGCGGTTGGGGTCGGGATACATCGCCGACCGCTACGGACGCCGCACCATGCTGAGCATCAACCTGATGCTCTTCACGCTGGGCGCACTGATCTGCGCACTGGCGACCAACTACACCATGCTTGCCGCAGGACGCTTCATCGTCGGCTTCGGTTTGGGCGGTGAGATATCGATCGCCGTCACGATGCTCGCGGAGTTCTGCTCCTCGCGCTTCCGTGGTGTGGCGGTGGGGGCGATCAACGTCGCTGGGGGCGGGCTGGGGAATATGCTCGCGCCGGCGTTCGGTCTGGCGGTGTTTGCGTTCTTCCCCGGGCCGGATAGCTGGCGCTGGCTGTTCGGGTGTCTGGTGCTGCCCGCGTTCTTCGTGCTGCTGTATCGCCGCTTTATTCCTGAGACGCCGCGGTTTCTGTTCTCCAAAGGCCGGGTGGAGGAAGCGAATCGTGTGCTCAATATTCTTGCCTCGGGCAAGCTCGGCAAGCGTGCTGGCGGGGAGAAGCGCTATCTGAGCGAAGCGCCAGAGGGGGCGCATCACGCGGAGAAAGTGCGGTTGCGTGAAGTCTTTGTCGGGCCGCTGGCTCGCCGCACGGTGGCTGTCGGCATCGCCGTTTGCATGACGTACGGCGCGCAGATTTCGGTGCTCACGCTGATGCCGACGATTCTCATGGCGCAGGGCTATACGCTCTCCAAGAGCTTCGTGTTCACCATCGTGATGCAGTCGGGCAGCTTGCTCGGGGCGATCACGGCGTCTTATTTCGGTTTCCGCTTTCCGCGCAAACGTGTGCTGACGATCGGTGCGATTGCGGCGTGCGTGATTGGGTTGTGCTTCGGCTTTCTGTCGAAATCGCAGCCGCTGATTCTTGCGTTCGGGGCAGCGTTTCAGTTTTGTGTGCTGCTGCTGAATACGTCCATTTGGATTTATGCGCCTGAGTTGTACCCGACGCGAGTGCGTGCGTTTGGTACGGCGTTCATCCTCGCGCTGGGCACGTTGGCAGGTGCTGCTATGCCGCTGATCGCCGGACGCGTGTTCGATCAATACGGTATCGGCGGGATGTTCGGAATGATGGCGGCGATGTACGCCGTGTTCGCCATCGCGCTGACGTTTGCGCCGGAGACGTTTGGTAAGCCGATCGATGGTCCCGATGCGCCGGGGGAGGGGGCGAGCGATGCGAATACGCCTGCTGCTGCGCGTACGGCTGCCGGTGCGTCGCCCGCCGCCTGATGCTTTTGATGTTCCCAATTGTTCTGACTCGCCGAGATTTTCATGACTCAAATCCTGCTTATCAATCCGAATACGTCGACGGCGACGACGCAAATGATGGTCGACATCGCTCGATCGTATTTCGCCAGCGTGATGGCGTCGCCGCCGACGGTGATCGGCGCGACAGTGGCGCGCGGTGCGCCGATGATCGTCAATGAACAGAATCTTGCTGTGGCGGCGGAGGCGATGAATGACCCGCAGATTCTGGCGCTGGCGTCGCAAGCGGATGGGGTGATCGTCGGCGCGTTTGGTGACCCCGGCATAGAGGCTTTGCGGGCGCGTTTGGAGGTGCCGGTCGTGGGGATCGGCTCGGCCTCGGTGCGTGAGGCGGGGGAGGGCGGGCGACGTTTCGGTATCGCTACTACTACGCCGTTGTTGGCCGATTCGATTGCGGCGAATGTTCGCAAGCTTGGGTTAGGTGCGAGCTTTACTGGATCGCGCTTTACGACGGGTGACCCGTTGGCGCTTGGGGATGTGCCGGTGCAATTGGAGAACAGTCTTGCCAGTGCGGTGCAGGCTTGCATTGCGCAAGACGGTGCGCAAGCCGTGGTCATAGGCGGTGGGCCGTTAGGGGAGGCAGCGCAGGCGTTGTGCGAACGCTTCTCGATCCCCGTGATCGGGCCGGTGCCTGCCGCGTGCCGTGCGTTGCTTCAGGCGATGCGTTTGGATGAGGCGGCTTGAATCTGCTTGCTCCGTAACGCGACATAACAACTCAACATGTGCGCCCTTGATGGCGCGCAACACCGAATGCCGAATCCGGCAGGAGATGCCATGAACCAACAACCCATGTCGCCGACACGCGATGCGAACAATGCGTTCGCGAATCCGAGCCAGCAAATGCTCGACCCCATCTACAAGAAGATCATGTGGCGGATCATCCCGTTCATCTTCGTGCTGTGGATGCTGGCGTGGATCGACCGCGTGAACGTCGGTTTCGCGAAGCTGCAAATGCAGCAGGATCTGGGCTTTAGCGAAACGGTGTACGGCATCGGCGCGGGCATCTTCTTCCTCGGATACTTCTTTCTGGAGATTCCGAGCAACTGGCTGTTGCTGCGCATCGGTGCGCGACGCACGCTGGCGCGCATCACATTGGGCTGGGGAACGATCTGCGTGCTGATGATGTTCACGCATTCGCCTGCTTATTTTTATGTGATGCGGTTTTTGCTCGGAGCATTTGAAGCGGGTTTTCAGCCGGGCGTGTTGCTCTATCTGACGTTCTGGTTTCCGGCGCATCGACGTGCGAAAGCGTTTGCTTGGTTTATTTCTGCATCGGCGGTGTCGTCCGTCGTGGGGGCGCCGCTGGCCGGAGCGATTCTCAACGGGATGCACGGCGTGAATGGATGGGCAGGATGGCAATGGTTGTTCCTGCTTGAAGGCGTGCCGACGGTGCTTGCTGGCGTGTTGGCGGTTTGGTTTTTGGTGGATAAGCCGGAGCAGGCTAGCTGGTTGTCGGAGCACGAGAAGCGGTTGCTGCAAGCGGATTTGGATATCGATCGTGCGAGTGCCGGTAAGCGCGAACACAGCTTCATGCTGGCGGTGCGTAGCCCGAAGCTGTGGCTGCTCACGGGGATCTACTTCGGCATCGTGGCGGCGAACGCGACGCTCTCGTTCTTCGCACCGACCATCGTTCGCGCGTTGGGGCCGACCAATCCGTTGCATATCGGATTGCTGGTTGGCGTGATGTACGTGTTCGGGGCGATCTTCCAAATTGCGATTGGATACAGCGCGGATAAACGTCGCGAGGCACGGATGCATTGCGCGATTCCGGTGTTTATTGGCGCTTGTGGACTGGCAGGGGTAGGGGTGTTTGCTGGGAGCAACGGCGTCGCGGCATTCCTGTGCCTTGTGGTGGCCGTGTCGGGAACGATGGGCGCGATTCCAGTGTTCTGGCAACTGCCGAATGCCTACCTTGCGGGTGGTGCCGCCGCGATGGGGGTGGCGTTTATCAACTCGGTGGCGAATCTGGCAGGTTTCGGCTCGCCGTACTTGCTGGGTATCGTCAAGGACGCGACGGGTAACTTCAACGCGGGTCTGTGGATCGTGGCGGCGCTCGAAGCGTTTGTCGCGGTGCTGATCTGGTGGCGGATGCGTCGGAAAGAGACGCCGGCTGGGGTGGGGGCGTTGGCTTGATTGGCGCTGTGCTTCAACTGACGGGGTGGTTCTCCCCACATGATAAGTGATGCTAAAGAAAATTTAGGATGTGCCGATAACGCCATTGGGGTGTGGTGTTGCATCTCCGTAGTTTCAGATGACAGATTGATGTTGCTGAAAGACGGCGAGTTAATCAAATACTTATAAACATGCTCGATATCTTAAATGTCTTATTTTTGACCGGAACTATCGCTAGTCAAACGCTAAATGTTGTTGGTCTTGCAGAATCAGATGTTAAGGTCCAGGAGGATGTGCGGGTCTACGCCATCGCGATGAAGCAACAGGGGCCGTTTTGGGTGGACAAATGCCACTACGATGGCGTGATGGTGCAGTACGCCCGCGACTGGGAAGAAGTACAGCGGGTGACTGGCGTGGTATTCCCGCCAGAACCCGATAAGCCAGTTGGGTACGCATTAATCCTGACGCAAGAGAAATGTCCCGGTAAGGATGAGCGAAACATTTTTAGTGTGGATAGTAAGTATTTTTATCCATTCAATAAATCGTACGTGATCCGTGAGGGACACCGGATGGATGCGGTCGACTATGCGAGTCTGAGTGAAGACGCGAGGCCAAAATGGATGCCTCAGGTCCTCAAGACAATCGAGGCAGACGCGCCGCGAAACGCTGCGGCGCAAAGCTTCCTTGCGGAGATGAAGGCTCGTGCTGCGCCAGGCGCTGTTGTCGAAAGTGTGCCGCCTGCGTCTGCTGCGTTGCCATCCGACGCGCTCAACGAAACCAAACCGACTAACCAACAACGTCTTGACGAGTAAGAAGAATGAAGAAACTGCTTTTCCCAATGGCTGTTGCCGCCACCTTGTTTGCGCCGGTAGCCCACGCTCAGCAATCGGTGCTCTCGTGTGTCGTTAAGGTGGCAAGTGGCAGCGCAAAAACTAGACCCGTAGCCGAAATTAGCGTTGGTTCGACGCTGGATATTCCGGTCGATGGGTTGAAATCAAGTGGCTCGAAGTACGAAGGTCGCGACATTTTCAATACGGAAAGGAATGGTGAGCACACAAGTATCACCATCAACCGAGAGACGGGCGAATTCAAATTCTCATCCTGGAGTTACGGCGTAGACGACACCAGCAAAACGGCGAGCGGCGATTGCAGAGCTAAAAAACTGAAGCTGTAAGTCTGCAAGCCTTTTTCTCAGGGTGGATATGGTGCGGCAGATCGCACGGAATATTTCGTGCGATCCTGAATTTGTGAGCGCTCACATTGGTAGTCATTTCTATCAGGCAGCGTCGAAATCTGCCTGAATGCAAAGGGAGTTGCGGACTCTGGGAATTCTGGCGGAGGCGGTGTCCGCCGAAATATAATTCAACCACATTCGTTGCTCATCGTGCTGGTCTGATATCTAATTGAATATATTGGGATTTTGGTCCGTATCAGTTCGTCGTTGTTCGATGGATCGCGCTATAATCCGGAGATTAATTGATAGTCAAATTGATAGTCGAAAATGCCGCGAGCGATCAATCGATTGAGTACGATGAAGGTAACCAAGACAACCAAGCCGGGGCTGTACGCGGATGGTGGCGGGCTGTACCTTCAAATAACTAAGGCAGGCGTAAAGTCCTGGCTGTTTAGGTACATGCTGTCTGGGAGAGCAAGAGGGATGGGACTCGGGCCGATACATACCATTGGCCTGGCCGAGGCGCGTTCACGAGCACTCGATTGCCGCCGACTGCTACTGGACGGTGTTGACCCTATTGATAGCCGCAATGCATCTCGGTTGGCAAACGCTTCTGCTAGCGGCGTCACGTTCCAACATTGCGCCGATAAATACATCGAGGCACACAAAGCGAGCTGGAAAAACGCGAAGCACGTAGACCAGTGGACCAACACGCTCGCCACATATGCGTCCCCGATTTTCGGTGCACTGCCCGTGTCCGCAGTAGACACGTCCCTCGTTATGCGGGTGCTTGAGCCGATCTGGGTGGAAAAATCGGAAACCGCGTCACGATTGCGCGGGCGCATCGAATCTGTGCTGGATTGGGCTACCGTGAGAGGCTACCGGACCGGGGAGAATCCGGCGCGGCTCAAGGGGCATCTGGATGCGTTGTTGCCAAACCGTGCACGCGTTCAAAAAACTCAGCATCACCCGGCGTTACCTTATGCGGATGTTGCTGTCTTTGTGAACAAACTACGGGCGGAAGATGGGGTTGCCGCAATGGCTCTTGAACTTCTGATTCTGACAGCGACGCGCACGAATGAAGTGATCGGGGCGACCTGGCAGGAGTTCGATATCGATGGAAGCGTGTGGACGATTCCTGCAGATCGAATGAAGATGAAGCGGGAGCACCGAGTTCCCTTGTCTGATGATGCCATCGCGATTATCAAGAGGCTGCGCGACGTTCAGCGTGGTCCGTACGTCTTTCCCGGTGCGCGCGGTCAAAAGCCGCTATCTAATATGGCGATGCTGCAACTGCTTAAGCGCATGGAGTATGAACAGATCACTGTTCACGGTTTTCGCTCTACGTTCCGCGATTGGGCAGGTGAAACGACGCACTATCCTCGCGAGGTATGCGAGGCTGCGCTTGCACATGGCATCAAGGACAAAGCAGAAGCAGCATATGCACGCGGCGATCTATTCGCCAAGCGGTCGGCGTTGATGATTGACTGGGCTGCATTTTGCAACCAAGCCTGACCCGAGCGTTCGGCACGTCATTCGCAGATTCGATATAATTGTCGGGCCACACAGGTAGGTCTGAAGACAAACCGAACATAGGACGCTCGTTCGTCCGAGTGTGCCCCTCGGGGCAGGCTAGAGGGGAGTATGCACCCCTCGAATCCGTATGGTCGCCGCCGACTGGCACTAGGCCAACGTGACCACCTCCGGGTGCTGCGCGCAGTTTTACCCTTTGCGTTCTGGAAGTCCCACCGCAGCCATAGGTGGACTAGCTTCCGCGACAGACCGCTTAGGCACACGAGCCTGTTTGCTCATGACATTCGACGCCGATGTCAACTGGTCCCACTCCGACAAAGGTCGGCGTGGACGTTGACTCGACCGTTATGGATTGTCTATGAGCTACTCCACTTCCCGTGGTGTGCGGCCGCCGCAGTTGCCCACGCCCACGCTTTGTCACGCTCCTGGGGCCGGCGGCGCCTCCTCTGATAGCTGCCCGCCCGTCATTGACCCTATCCTCCTGCTGCCCGAGGTGCTGACGATTGTCCGCATTGGCAGAACGACCCTTTACAAGATGATTAAGGAAGGGACGTTCCCGGCCCCGCTGCACTTGTCGTCGCGCATTCGCGGCTGGCGTATGTCCTCGGTCAAGGCGTTCCTGGATTCTCTGGAGAGCGCCGCATGACCCTCTCGCACAAACCGAAACGCATCGGCGGTGAAGAGCCGCACAGCTACTTTCGAAAACCGCGCCCCAAAACTAAGCCGAAAAGCACATCGCGGCAAGCGGTGGGCAAATCTTCACGCGTCTCGTCACGCTCTCAAGCTGGCGAAGCTAACGTTCGCGATGGCCGCGGCGAAATGCTCCCCTCCGGCATGAAGTTGGTGCGCACTGTCGTCGATGCCGATGGCGGCCGCCCCGCGTATGAGCTTGATGTTCCTGCGCTTCATGGCGCACGCAAGCGCATCGAGGTGCCATATGAGCTGGCTAACAAGCCCGGCAAGCTGATTGATCACCTGATCACGCTTGGCGTCAAAGTCGACCAGGAGAGCGCGGCCGCAGTTGCGAAATATCTGGCAGCCCAGCCGGAGCGCGCGGTCTGCTTCCGCACGATTCACGAGGGCTGGCAGCGAATTGGTGGCGACGAAGCGTATGTGTACGGCGACGAAGCATTCCGCTCCTCTGGGGCCTCGCTTGCAGTCACGCACCTGGCGCAATTTCCGCGGCGGGCAAAGAAAGGCTCACGCAAACAATGGGAGTCGATTGTCCACATGTGCAAGGGCAATCCGTTGCTTCTTGCCTCATTGTGCGCGGGCTTCGCCTCCGCTCTGTTGCACCCGCTGAATCACGCCCCGTTCGGCGTATCCATAGTCGGTCGTTCTAGCACGGGCAAAACCACTGCGCTGCGCTTGGTAAAAGCGCTTTTCGATGCACCGGTCAGCATGGCAACCTGGGCGGGCACCGAAAGCGGTGTCGAGGCTCTCGCTGCAACACACGCGCACTTACCGCTGGTACTTGATGAGATTGGGCAGGCTGCACCTCGTGTGCTGTCCGATGCGGCGTACCGGCTGATGAACGGCACCGGTAAGCTGCGAGCCCATAGCGATGGGACCCTTGCTGCGGGGAATTTCATGACATCGGTCGTAATTACCTCCGGCGAGGAGAGCATTGTCGAACGAATTGGGCAGGCACGTCATCCGACGAAGCTTGGTCAGTTCGCGCGATTTATTACGCTCGCTGCAGACTACGAGCACGGCGCATTCGCGAACTTGCACGGTCGACCGAACGGCGCCTCGTTCGCGAAGTCCCTGAATGACTCGGCATATGAAACTCATGGTGTCGCCTGGGGCGATTTCGTTAGCTACCTCTGCCGTCACCTGAGCAAGATCAAAGCGGTGCACATCGCGAATGACCGGAAGGTAAAAGCAAGCTTAGTTGAGGGGACGAACATCGACATGAGCGACGGTATCTGTGCTCGTGTCGTTGGAAATTTCTCGCTGTTGTACCGTGCGGGCAGTGTCGCCCATCAGGCAGGAGTTTTTCCTGTCGACGAAGCCGAAATTCGTAGCGCACTTTGCCAGCTCCTGAATACGTGGCATTTGAACTACCAGCAACATTTGCGCTCGCCGCGGGAAGCCATCCTCGATGATGTCCGAAGCTTCGTTCAAAAGCATCGACATGACTTCCCCGATTGGTCGAGCTATACCGACCCGAATCAGAAGACCGCGATCGGCTTTACCTATCCTCAACGTGATGGCAGTAAGTCTTACGCGATTTTCAAGTGGGCGTTCGAAGAGCTGGAGAAGAAGCACGGGCGTGCGGCGCTTCACGATGCGCTGATAGATAAGGGGTGGTTAGCCCCGGGCTCCGACAATCGTCCGACGCAGCAACTTCGCTTACTGCGTGGAGCCGGTCGCGTCTCTATGTATGTGATTCGTAAAAGCGCAGTCATGGACCAATAATGGATGTGCGCGGCGAAGTCTACAAAACTACGTAGGCTTCGCCTGAAGGGCCGCCCCAAAAAGACGCATCATCGCTGATTCTGCCCCTCGGCTCCCTCCGCGCAGCAAATACTAATCTATATCCCCTCATATACGTTCTAGTACTAGGCTCCCCGCAAGAAATCACGTAAATCCTCGCAGTTCTCCTCATCTACGACATCGAATCCTGAAAGTTGTAAAGGGCACGTGCAGTTCCCTTTCACTCAACTTGCATAAAGGATTCATGTGATTGATCTGGTCAACATCACATTCCCGTTTCGACACAAACCGTTCGGTAACGAACGCGTCAAAGTCGCAGAAAAAACACGTCCGAAAACGCCTGAATCGAAACGCTTTAGCACCACGGTATCGCTGCATCCGAACGGCGTACCCATAACGGTAACGTCGCTCGAAAACGGTGCAGCGATCAACATCTGCTCGTCACCGCTCACCCCGCTGCAAGGCCACAACGTGTTCGGTTCGGACAACGTTCGCGTGTTGTGCTCGACATTGATTTGCGCGGTGCTCAACGCGCTACAGCTCGAGTACACGGAGCGACAACGTGTAGCCTGGCGCGCTGGCAAATTCACACTGGGAGCATTCGATATTACGTACCGGTTTGGCTTACCTGAAGGCGTTACGCTGAAGCAAATTCTCGAGCATATTCGTTTGACTTTGCCGTGGGAATTCCGCCCGGCGGTGTCGTCTCAGGGTGTTGGCATTCGTTTCGAAGTGCCTCGTCGTAACGCTGCGTTCTTGCTCTACGACAAAGCGCAGAAACTGACCGACCAGCGCACGCGTTCGCTCAAATATCTGCGCGCGGTCGTCGGCGACGATGATGTGGAGAAAATCTTGGCAGGTCTCAACGCCGCCGCGTTGAATAGTGTTCGCGTCGAGCTCAAGCTGGACAAGAAGTACTTGGCGCAACACAAGCTGAATCGCGGTTCCGCGTGGACGGTGGAGAAGGTGCGTGAAGTGTTCTGGGAGGAAACGGCCCATCTTCGCCTTGAGTCGTACGTGCCTCTGCGTCAGCTGCGCAACAAGATCGACGGTGTTGGTAAGCATCTGCACTACATACTGGAACTGTGGGCTCGTGAGGCTGATCTGCGGGCGATCTGCCCGGCGTCGACGTTTGATCGTCACCGCAGCGCAATCCGCAAAGCGACGGGCATCGACATCTTGCTCGACCATCCGATGATCGAACCTTTGCCTCTGGCGGAGATTTTCTCCCAGGCCAACATGCGCTCGGATTTCCCCAAATGGACAGGCCGTTACCCGGCGTGTGCGTTCCGCGCTCGTGCCCGCCGCATTGTGTGAGATTGCATGAGGTGGTGTGTAGTGCAGTTGTCGCTCGCACCACCTCAGCGCTCCAATGAAATGCTCGACGACACTAATCCTGCTCCTCCAAGCGCACGCATTTCACATGGGCTGCCCCCTCCATATCTACGAATGTCGACCCTGGCACGCTCTGTTGGTCTTAACACCCCACCAAGCGATGATCAATTGCCCGTTGGACTTCGTTGATCAGTTCGCTGGTAATGACGTCTAGTTCCTCCGTCTTGGGTAGCTTCAGCTTCTTCGCTGCGATAGGCTCGATCAGCTCGACGCCCTCGTAGGGTGTCACTTCAATAGTGATGTCCCACAAGGTCGCTCGCTCTCCGACATCGATGTCTACGACGCATCCGCGATATACGAAATTGATGGTCGGCATGGCATGCTCCTGCGTCAAGGCCCCTAACATGGTAGAACGATTCAGCGAGCTTTGATTGAGAGTGTGCATCGTAGCGGCCGAAAGACAAATACCCGGGGTGGCATATGAATTTCGACCAAATTGCCTGTGGTGTTAACAAAAGCCGGTGCGACACCATGAAACGGCCAAATATGCTCGAAAGTCTGCTTGCGACCCGAAGCGGACGTTACGTGGTTCTGGCTAGATATCCATCGAAGATACTGTTTACAACATTTCAACGATGTCGGAATAGTTTTCGAAAACGTATTGGGCCGAGGTGCTGGCTTTGTCCAAAACGACACGCAATCACGCGAAGATATTACGGCGCTTGTGAAAGCCGTGGCTACGTGAAGCCTGAAAGCGCCCTTGGTAAGGCATCCACCGGTCGCTCAGTCGGACTGACCAGGCTGCGGAAGAACTTGCTCGATACGCTGATGCAGCTCACATCGAAGGACTTACCTGCGAGCGCACCTATGACGCATTGACGATACGCGATTAATGTGAGCTAGAGGTTCGACAGCATCATTTTCCGCCCACCTCGACGACTTTCGCCACTAGTTCAGATAGACTTTTGCGAAACCAGTTCGTACGGCTGCGAACGGTGTCCGACTAGGTATACCATCCTGGACGGATGGTATAGGCCTGGCGGAAATATGAGCGACCGAATTGGGTCGGCTCGAAATGCTTGCCGACTCGATGTATCAATTCGCGTGCGAGCAACGCATTGATAACCGCGTCTGAAGGTTGCTTCGGGTTTTTTTCCGCAATGCGTTGAAGCGCCGCAGTTATGGCTTGTGCTGAAAGGGCGAGCATGTTCGCTCCTGTAAAAGTTTTATGACCCTGTGCGCCGCGCTTCGATAAAGCCGCTCAGTTGGGCAATTTGCGTTCAGCGGCCCGCCAACGTAGCCACTTAACGACGGGGCCGTGCTGCGCATGCGCAGACGCTTCCGTCCGATTGCTCAGACAAATCGCGCGTGCGATCGATCCGAAAGAAAGCAGGCGTGCCGCGTCAGCTGGCACGTAGCCGGAATACAAGAACCAGTTAGGAGAAGCGCCCATGGGGTTATGCCTCCAACGAAGCCTTGTTAATAAAGCCGTCTATCAGTGTGCGGCCGAACTCATCGCCAGCGCGCCGTGCATTGCCGATTGAATCGAACAGGACTGTCTCAAGTCGAAACACTCGCGATTCTGGCGACGGAACTGAACCGACGTCCGCACTCGGGGTGATGCGCACGGATACAGCCAGCAACCTTTCGTGTTTACGGCTCGCTTGGGTTGTATCCGGGTCTAAGAACACCAGAGTTTCCAAGCTGAATCCTCTGTATGAGGGCGACGTGTGTGACATATTTCCTCCGACATGGCGAGCAATGCCGCATCGCCGTATTGGCACGGCGATGCTAACGAGCGATTCAGGGAAGACGCTACGCGGGCTTGATGTTGGATGCCTGCAAACCTTTCGGGCCGCGCGTGAGGTCGAAGGAAACGTGTTGGTTCTCTTGCAGGGTGCGAAACTCCGTGCGCCCTTGAGGTTGAATTTCTGAGAAGTGGGCGAACAAGTCGTCCCCGCCATCATCCGGCGTGATAAAACCAAAGCCCTTGCTGCCGTTGAACCACTTTACAATTCCGGTGCTCATGTGAACCCCAGGTTTTCCCTGCGAATAGTCATCGCGGAACGCGAAACTGGGCGCAAGTGGCGGACAACCAAGAAATTCAGAGATCGGAAGTGTCTCGCAATGATCGATGAGATCGACGCTTGATCGATTAACGTCAGACTTGATGTTCGATATATTGCTTATACGCCCATTGCATCGAGGACTCAATGCATATTGTGTAAGCGTTTCCCAGCCTGTTCTGCCTTCGCATTGCGCTAGCTTCTCAAGTTTCACCGTGTCTTGACCAGCTCACATCCCTTTACTTGGCGCGGCATCCGCTTTCGGGTAGGCGTGTCAAATGCGTGGAGACGACATGGGCGCAGAATTCACTCAATGGGGCGCGGGATTGACGCGATTTTATGTCGACGGGTCACCGCAATTCTGATGACGAAGCGCAGACGGACGACGATCGCGCATCTTGCGATGTGGCCGGATGCTACGACGATTAACCGCGATTGTCGATCCAGTCGCGTGCCCATGCACTGGCGTGCCCCAGGGCTTGCAGTTCGGTGTCGAAATAGTCCAGCGCATGGAATGTGTAGGCGGCGGGCGCCGCGTGGGCGGCATCGCCCCGCTCGAGCAGGAGGTTGGCCGCAAACCAGCCGTCCGGAAGCTGGTACGCGGAGGGGGAAACCAGATACCCGTTGTAATGGTGGTTATGGTTATTATTTTTCATAGATGGAATGCGAGTGACGCTTGCATGGCATTCGGGCCATACAAGTCGAAAACTTCGAAAATGGGAGCGAGACAGATCGTGTCGGAAAGACAAATGACGCACACCTCGAAATGGTGCGATCAAGTCGGGAGCGCAAAGGCTCCGCGCGGATGCTATACAAGCAAAGGGCCGGTGAGCCGGCCCCTGAACTACGTTACTGCGGGGTGATATTCGATGCCTGCAGGCCCTTGGGGCCGCGCTTGGTCTCGTAGCTAACCTTTTGATTCTCTGCGAGCGACTTGAAGCCTTCGCCTCGCACTTCGGAGAAGTGGGCGAACAGGTCGTCGCCGCCAGCATCCGGTGTAATGAAGCCGAAGCCCTTGCTATCGTTGAACCACTTAACGGTACCAGTTTCCATGATGAATCCTTGAAATAATCAAATTAGCTCCGTTGCGGAGCGAGAAAAACTTCAAGGAGGGAGAGAGGATAGCGACTACCGCGCGGAAAACGCAGAAAAATGATGATCAGCAATCGAGCTTCTTGAATGTTTCTCTGTACACACTACCTTGGCAGTCTGGCACCGTCAAGGTATTTCGAGCGGCAGAGACGCCTTCGGTCAAATTGCGATAGAGCATGATTGGCTTTATTTATCTGCCGGGGCATCACTCATTAACGACGCGCTTGCGCAAACTAAGGAGCGAAAAGCGACCGGTGACCATCACCAAGCGAGACGATTGATGTGAGTGGGTGGGATTCGGGTTCGCTCGGCGAACGCGGTCGTACTTGTCGCGGCCCGATGCTCACAGAACCAATGTGTAGCCCGCACTAAAGGCCCGCGTGAGAATCGTCGTCAGCAAAGATATTAAGCAATCGCCTAATATTACGCCATACGAATCAATAGATTGACTCCAACGAAAAAACCCGCACAGCCAATGACTGTGAGGGTTCTGTTCTGGTCCGGGCGAGAGGATTTGAACCTCCGACCACCTGCACCCCATGCAGGTACGCTAGTTCGGGAGCAGCAGCCCCGCCGTACGCCAAATGACTCCTTCCGACCCTGAGCGGAAGTTGCCTCAGATGCGCGACTTGCCCCGGAGGACCGTACATCGCCCTCCTTTGGCCGCCATGTATTCCTCAGCCTCAGCTATTAGGCGTGCGCGGCGTTCAGCAGAACAATGAAAATCGCCTTCCCAAAGCAACAGCCCCCCGTCCACACCATATTCGACCACGCCCTCGACAATCCCGAACTCGTCCTCGTAGATGAGGCGTTGACACTGATGATGTAGATATTCGAGTCGGATAGCGGGCTTCATGAGTTTTCCTAAACCGTTGATTTTTCACTAGCCGGATAGCCTCGCCATTTTCGGGGAATTCCGATTCAACAAGAAGATCGCTGTGTTGACAGATTAAGATTCAGACTGAAAGCGAACTGTCATTGTCTCGATTCCACACGCAATCGTCGAGAGACCGCTTCTGGCCGTTAGCAGCCGTTGGTCAGTTAGTTGTTACAGTTTGCTGTCCGCCCGCATGAACTTGGGCGGACAGCATCTCGAATAGTCACCACTTCCGGCGCACACATGGCGTGCCGCGACGATAGCAACCATCGTAGTAGTCGGTGATGGCAGCACCTTTTGCTGGACTCGTTACGTCGTCCTCATAGACGTCCTGCAGCATGGACGCCATGTAAGCTTGCGCAAGGACAGGCATCCCACCAACGAAAGTCATTTGCTGTGGCATGGTTAGCCCTTGATTTCGGCAGCGAATGAAACGCTCGGCGATGTTGTATCTCTCGTCCACTAATGCAGGGCACGCTGCGGCCACTTTCGTCGCTTCGTCCCGTTGCGTTTTTGCTTCCTGCTGGCCGCGTTGCTGCGAAGCCTTGTACTTCGCAATGTCTGCCGCATCCTGCTCCGCGACCATTTGCTGTGCCCGCTGTTTTCCGGCCGCCGCTCTTTGATCCGTCTGGGCTCGATATGTTGCGTCCTGGCTCTGCGTAGCATTCTGCCCAGACTGCTGCGGTAATACCTGTGCTGCTTGAGTTGCGGCACTTTGCGCCGACTGGATCACCCCGAGAATCTGATTGAGCTGAGCGTGAGCAACTGGTGAAGCAAATGCAGCAGCAACAGCAAAAATACGTGCAAGTTTCATGATGAAAATCCCCATCGCAATTGAAGGTTTACTTACTTTTCCAAAATATTCTACATGACGAATATTATTCGTTATGACGCCCTTCTCCAGTAGTGCGCTCACGGCTGACACTTTCCCGTCAAACAAGGAGGGTTTCAGGCTTGGGCAACGTAGATCAGCTCGCACGGTCAATTGGGGCAGCCATTGCAGCGCGCCGAAAGGCACTCGACATGACTCAGGAACGGTTGTCCGAGCTGATCCAGGTTGAACAGTCGTCGCTTTCGCGGATAGAACGAGGGACACTGATCCCAAGCTTGGAGCGCCTCGCCGGTATTGCAGATAATCTTCAGTGCCGACTTGCTGACTTGTTCAACACGGCCGGAATCAGTTCACACGACCGCGCGTCGAGAGTTCACGAAAAGCTTTCATCGCTGACACCAGCACAGCAGGAAATCGTCGAGCGGTTGGTCGATGACGCCCTTGCCCTTCTGGATACGACACAAGGAAGGCGCTCACAGCGTGTCGGCACGAAGTCAGGCAAGAAGGGGGTGTGAGCACGTCCGCCTGGTTCTTCAAGTGCTCGCCTAGCTTTCCCGACTCGCCGTGAGCACGCCCAGGAGAGCTCGAAATTTCCGAGCGCATTGAGCCCATTCGCTACGACTTCGGCGGCCTGTCTGAGCGTCGCCGCCTCTTACTCACCGAGCGAAGCGATATAGCTTCTGTTACGACCACTCGTTTTCGATCAAACGTGGTTTCGTAGACGGAATGTCCGTCGCAGGTTCGATTGCCGTTGGCCCACGTCAGGCGAGCGTTGTAAGCCGCTAGACTTGGCTCACCTTCCGACGAGTCAATTGCCAAGAGAGTGTGCCCATCGAACACTCGTCCAATCTGTCGACCTTCAACCCCGACAATCAGGACGGCGTGTTGGCCAACTCGATGGCTCTCTCGAAAAGCCATCACTACCGGCCACCCTTGTCGAACTTCCTGCTCGCAGAATCGAATCACATCGGAGTGAGTACCTTCGAAGAGGAGCGGTCTAAGCCCAAGGTTCAGCTCCCAAATCAAGGTATGCAGGTCTGCCATAGAGATTCCTGAATGCCAGTACGGAAGAACTTGGCGGATGAACTTGCGCTCGTCCGGGTTGTATCGAGACGTCGGCCGCAGCGGGTTCAGCATCCGACGTTGCAGCGCAAGCGCCATGGCAGTTGCATGCAACGCGCACGAAGAATCGAAGCTGCCCTGAAAACTGAACGTGGGTGAGTCCGATCCGTCGATAAACAGACGTCTTCCCGATCTCAGTGCTGGATGAAGTTTTTGCACTGTGAGCTCCATCAGCATTCCGCCGACTTCAAGATGGTCGTAGCGCTTCGGTCAGCCTCAGTAATGATCCATACCCGCTCCCTCTGAGGCCCAATCTCGTACGCAGAAAGAATCCTCCCCTTCCCAGTAATTGCTTGCTCGTTAAACAGTGCGTCGGCTGCACACACGACGCCCCAGTCACCTGAAACATGGCGTCTCAGCAGTTCAACGGCGTTCGTGTTTGTGCGATTAAGTACTTCGACGGCCCCGGCTGTGGCGAGAATGTCGCCGAGTGGAAATTTATGTTCTTTAGGTTGATCGCTTTTCATATATAGGTGTACTAAATAAATAGGCGAAAACAGGCCACCGCCGATGCGGAAAAAGGAAATTTAAGGCTTAGGGGAATCAGTCGATGGAGACTTAGGCGCGCCGTTCGGCGTTAGCCCGAAGACACCTGAAGTTGGCGTTCGGTCGACTGCTCAAGTGCGAGGAAAAACGCAGAGATGAGCGGCATTGCTGCAGGCGATTGACGTCACCGAGGAAGCTTCGAACCAGGAGGATCACTTTCGGGTTGATCAGACAAAAAACACCGATTCGAGAAATAAATCCTCAAAAAATCAGAAAAATTCGCATGAATTATTCGTAATTTTCGGAAATCCTAGCACAGTTTTCGCTGCATTTTCGGTCGCGACGCCGAGTCAACAATACCGGCGATAGTGCCAATTGTTGCTTTCTTGCAACAATTGGGTGGGGTTTGTGTCCGTGCACGGGCCAAACACCACGGCGCAATGGCTTCTCCGGGCCATAAAACGCGTTTGGATGGGCTCTGTTTCGTGCAGGACAGGGGTTGGACACCCCCGTCTGATACAGCGGCCCTAGCGTGACTAGGGCCGCGACGCCGCGCATGATTAACCAAGGGTAAACCCCTATCTCAGCCGGGTGCGTTTGATTTCCGGCGGAGTGGCGGCGTTTGTCCGGCGCTCGCCGGTCGGTTCGAGTGACACGTCATCAAGCGTTGCGAACAGTTCCGACAACGTGTAGCCGAGCGCGAAGCAGATATTCGCAATTGTTTCGATGGTGGGATTCGCAATCCCTCGCTCGATTGCGGATATGTAGGTGCGGTCCACCTGCGCCTCAAAAGCTAGTGTTTCCTGCGACTTTTCCACTTCATGACGGCACTCCTTGATGCGTCGGCCGATCGCCTCGGAGATGGTCGATGGGACGGCAGGTGCCGGGAGTTTCTTCTTTGCCATGCCGGGCAGGATGCCCGTATGACGACTGATTAACGACGTAGTACACACGACAAACATTGTCGAGTTTACTCTACAATGCGATTTCTTTAGTTTTCCCCTTGAGTCCTTCCCCGGTCTTTCGTTCGTCGCATGCGATTGCTGGTTGGTAGCCGACGCCGAGGGTTCGTTGAGCAACGTCGAGAAGAAAACCGCTATGTTCGAGAAAGAAATCGGGGCTGGAATCGGGAAGAACGTCGACCGGATTCTGAGGGGGCGAAGTGACTGGAGCGGCAAGACCGTTGTCGATCTCGCATGCGGGGACGGACGGACAACGTATGTGCTACGGAACCTCGGCGCAGACGTGCGGCCTTACGACATCCTGCCGGAAAGATGCAAGTTGGAAGGCGGCGCGCAATACGCCGACATCATGGAGGGACTACCGATCGAAAGCGATTCCGTCGATGTGGTGATTTTGCAGGAGGTGATCGAGCACCTTCCGAACCACTTGTCGGCGTTACAAGAGATTTGTCGAATCCTCAAGCCGGGCGGAGAGCTATTCCTGACTACGCCGAATCGCAGCTCATTGGCGTCAAAGTTGGCGTATCTCTTCTTTGAAAGCGAGATTCTGCGCGGTACGCCACCGAGCGCGATGGAGAGCGTCTGGGGCGAATCTGGCGACAAGCGGTATTACGGTCACTTGTTTCTGATGGGGGCGCAGCAACTTCGGACGCTGTCCATGCTGGCTGGCTTCAGTTCGATGGAGGTTCATCGAACTGAAAAGAGCACGTCGTCACAGTGGTTGATGTTGCCGCTCTATCCTGCGCTTCTTGGGATCAGCTATCGCGCTTACCGGCGAGCAGTTCGAAATCCGGTGAGTCATGCATATGCGAGCGAAAAAATGGCTCAATTGAAGCTGAACGTCATTGGACGTGTGCTTACTAACAAATTCCTTATCGCATCCCTGACCAAATAGGCGGGATCAAAAGCGAGGGTCTTTTCACCTCTCTCAACAGTCTGACATCCCAACATTTGATATCAGTTGATTTAGTGGTCGAGATATTCAAAGCGCCCCCCACTCGCCGGATGGTCGAATTCCCGTCAGTCACTTTGGTGCGTGATCGCACATCCAATGCGAAGCGGAACATGCGATATCCGAAGGTGGGCACGGGCCGTTAATGGACGTCTATTGCCCGTCGGATCACCAGGTATTTGCCGAGCGCGACAGCCTCATAAGGCTTCTGCATAGCGCTCGCGACATCTCGCAGGCGTTTGGGACGAATACCCACACGGTCGGCGCCCCAGGCATCAACCGCGAAAGAAGTTCGGGCGCAAGTCTGATTTTTGACGCGTTCGCACTACAAGCACTCATCCGCCCCTGCGGTTTATAAATCTGTTTGATGGTCCGGGCCAGCGGCTTTTTCTTTGGCGGCGCAGATGCAGGGAGATACCCCTTGGGTCGCCCTTCGGGCTCAAGCGACACGCACGGGCGTCCCAAATCATGGTCAACCGCACTCGTGTGGCCGATCGCTAGACGGAATATCGAACGATTGTTTGGAGATTTTCACTGCACATCGTTGTATAGAGTAGAAAATCTTTAGCAGGCGACGCCTCCGTTCCGCCTTCGGCCCCTCGGTGGAACGTTTCTGGCCCACAGTCTGGCTAGTGGGCTTTTTTTCGTCACGCAGGACAGGTGCCAAGAGGAGTGAACATGCTTCAGCATCTACCCACCCACTTCCTATTGACGATTCCCTTCTTGCACAGCAACGGTTACTTTGTTTGGACAATCCAGGCAATGTACTCGCGGGGCCCCGGAGCCATTATTGAGGGTAGCGCGGGCTACTTTTCGCGCGAAGACGCACTGCAGGACGCAATCAGATTTTTCTCAACACTCGCAACGGGATGCCCAATGATTGATGAGTCTGGGGAAAGATACTACTCAGTGCGCCCTGATCGTCGTCTTAGTTTAGATATTCAGCGAGGCACGCATCGGAAATGACATAAGTCAGCAAGCAAGTCCCGCCAGAAAAGCCAGAGCGCAAAATCTCGCTGCCGAGCAGCGAACCGAGATTTCTCGGATTGGTGACTTCGCGAAAATTTCAACCATGACAAAAATAGAGCGCATCGAGCCAGCACGAAATACGGCTGACAAATGTTGTTTCTTATATATTCTGTCGTGAGGCGGATTGGTAACGTTTAGCAAGATGCACTGTGTCGATTGACGCGGGATGAAATTCCAATTCTGGAGGACTTAATGACAAGTCGTCGCGATTTTATTCTCTCGGGGGCAAGTGTCCTTCTCATACCAGCCATCGGCTCCGGATGCGCCTCGCAGAACTCTGTTGCGGGACGTGCGCAACCGAATATGCCCGCGCAAAACCCGTGGTTGACCAATAGCGTTTACCCGACTTCGCATTTCAATGGAGGGGCGACGGACTCAGTCCTTATTGCCGGTCCCGTCAAAGGAAGATCCTTGACGTTGAACACGGATCTGAAGGTCGTCCCTAACTTGATGGTATCGAATCCGACCATCAAGAACGTCGGCCCGGATACCGTGCTGTTTGCGAGCGGGACGCTGGGTGTGAGGAAGATCATCGCCACCGGCAAGCGCTTCGAGTCGGTGTCCTTCCTGCCTTACCCAGGGTATGAGGAGAAAGCGGGCAAGGCCAGTGATGGGGCAGTAGCTGCGTTACTGGATCGCTTCAATCAGGCCCGAGCGTCCAGGGACGACGCGGCAATGCTTGCGGCCGTTGGCGGATTCGAGGCCCTCGGCGTGACCACTGCCGATGGGATCAACGGCGTCTATAACATGTTCGACCGAGATGGCTATCATTACTGCGTCTACGGTGGAACAAAGGTTCTGAAAACGACGGATGACAATGTCGTTTCCGGTCCGGTTCGCGTTGTCAAATCTGCTGATGTCGCGAAAGCCATGCCTGCTGCTGCGGCGAAAGCGGTTTCGCGCATCATCGGTCTGAACATGACCTACGACGGTTTTATCGTTGCGGCTGCGCCGGGCGCCCTAGTGGTTCTCGATCGAGACCTGAACGTCAAGTCTTTCATTACTTTCGCGAATGAGGCCGTCGACAACAGCATCGCGATCGATGAGAAGAATGGGATCTATGTGGTGACATCTCGCCGGATGCTCAAGGTCATTTGGAACGGCACTTCGCTATCGACTGACGAGAAAGATGGCGCCTGGGAATCCGGTTATGAGTGGACGCCTGACGAAAAAGCTCTGGCTGCGGGGGCAATATCAAGAGGATCGGGTACCACGCCAACGCTCGTTGGGTTCGGTGACGATCCGGACAAGCTTGTCGTGATCGCCGACGCGGCGGAAAGCGGTACGAACGCCGTCGCCTTCTGGCGAGACGCTATCCCGGCAGATTTTAAGCAGAAGCCCGGCACGAAATCCCGTCGCATTGCCGATCAGACTCGAATCGAGATATCTCAACTGACTATCGAACCTTCGCCGAATGCGCTCGGCTATGGCGTGACTTTCATCAACGGTTCCTACCCCCAGCCGGTCAAAACACCGGGGGCTCCCAACGCGTTCACCGCTGGCGTAACACGCCCAGCGCCCAAGGGCGTGCAGAAGTTCAACTGGAATCCACAGACACACCAGTTCGACACGGCGTGGATCAACCGGGACGTGGACAATTCAGACATCATGGTGCCGGTCGTGTCTGCGGCAACGGGTTTGCTCTATTGTGCGCACAAGGAGAACGGCGATTACCAGTACGTAGGTCTGGACTGGCAGACCGGCGAACTCCGCGAGCGCTGGATCTTCCCTGATCAGAGCCGAATCTGGAATGCGTTTGGCGGTATCACAACAGTCATGGCGGACGGCGATCTGTTAATCGGCGGCGCATTTGGGGTGAAGCGCATCTTTGCCAGCTAGAGGCAAGGAAGCGTGAAGTATTCAGCACTCCCGGATAGGCGGTCACTGCCATGCGGTATTCTGGCGCATGCGTGACCTCGCGAGATTGACGACTCCTGGCTGTGGATTTCAATCGATCGTTCGCATTGCTCAGAGATGGGCGAGCATCTTCTACGCCCCGCGCGATGGGAGTCACCTCAGTTTGCCATAACTGACTGTGGAGCTCTGGTCCCTCGTCTGTTTAGCCGCCTCCCTGCGATGCGGTTCGCCTCGCCTGCTCTGAATGCCGACGCTTCTTTCGCGGCGGTTGCCGCCGCGAAAGAAGCGTCGGGAGTCGGTCGTCGTCTCCGACATGATGTGTCTCGCAGGCTGGCTTCGCGAAACGCCCCGGGCGCCATGGCTCGAGAGGATTACAGTACCTATGCACCGCTTCTTGAGGACGCAAAATGCCGAAGTCAACGGGACCGGCCTTGGGCCTCACATCCACAGTCGGATGGGGAATAGGCATTTTCGCAGTCTGGCTAATGACTGCCTATCTGGCTCGGTCAATTGGTACGACGGGGTTGCTCGGAGCCACGGCGTGGCTGCCCGCGGGTGTAGCCTTTAGCGCATGGTTAGTAACCCACGGGCTGTCGGCGTTGCCGAGTCGGTCTTGCGTCGATGGGTTGATCAGCTCCAGCTTGAACGCCGGGGTGTTACCCCTCAGTGCCCCTACCCCAGAAAACAGTACCACTGAAAAATAGAAAATCCGGCATGATTTTGACAGTTTGAAACGGAAGACATGCCATGAAGACGAGCAAGTTCACGGAAGCACAGATCGCGTTATCTTTGAAGCAAGCGGAGCTGGGTACGAAGGTCGAAGAGGTGTGCCGTAAGCTGGGAATCAGCGAGGCGATCCTATTCAGTGTGCTCTGATCGACGTCGTAGTTTAGATATTCAGCACGGCACCTGTCGTGGGGAGGTACTTCCAAGCGCGAAGCCAGCTAGAACAAGTAACGAGCCCCCGCATTAAGCAACCATCCACGCATTCCCGAACCTCCTACGTCTTGAGCCCAAGACACGCGACCGTAGAGAGTCATGCGCTCTGACATCGTCGCATTGGCACCGAAAGACAGCCGTAGCGAATCGCCCAGTTTTCCGCCGGTGAACCCCACACCAGCGACAGTGATCTGAGTACCCCCTGTGAATGCATGAAGGTAATCGATAGCCACGTATGGCGTGACGCGGCCTGTCCCCACTTCAAAGGGCCGTGTAAGACGGACGCCAACACGGCCGAGCAGTTGATTTTGGCCACCAATGTTGACAGGTAATCCGTCGGCATCCACTCGGTTATTGAATGATGCATGTTGTCCGACCAACTGTACCTGGGGTTCGACATTCAGACCTGCCCCCACGTAAAAGGGATATCCGGCCTCGATCGAAGCTGCGACGTCGCGCCCACGCAGGTCCATCGCTGTGCTGTATGCCGATGTACTCACTCGTCCATCAAACCATCCGAATGAGAGCACATTGTCAACGTACCACCCTTGCGCGCTCTGATACGTCGCATAAGCCGAGAGTCTGTACGTATTCCCGGCTGTCGCGCTGTAGCCATCTACAGCTTCTGGTTCGAAATGAAGCCAGCCAATGGACCCGGCAAGGCCGAATCGCCATAGTCCCTCGTCGTCGCGCCGTTTGAATAAATTGCCACCAAACTGGACGGCACTGTAATCGCCGGTTGCGTTGTAGCCATATTGCAAGAAGGAGCGGTTGCTGTTGTAGTTAAAGTGACCTCCGTACACGCGCACGAACGCCTCTCCAGCGCCCGAGTCGCGCCCCAGAGTTCTGTCGTCTCGCACTTCCCCTAAGCGCCGGTGTAGCGTGTCGATGTCGACTAAGCCTGCATACAGCAGCGCTGCAGGTACAGTGAGATACGACGCGACCTGCGGCGCCACTTCAGGTCTGGCATTCTCTGGAATAGGCTCAGGCTGTCCTGGGTCCTCGGGAATCACCGGTCCCTCGGGTGTAACAAACGCAGTTTGAAGCCGATAGTCCCAAAAGGCGGTTCCGCCTCCGACCAATGATTGCGATGCGTCTGCGGCGCCGTACTCGGACCCGGGGCCGTAAGCATATAAGTGGTACTGGAATGGCAAATTATCCGCCGTTACGTAGCCGTTCTTCAGTGCAAAAGCATCCTGCGTCGACGTACCGGCGACTTGTATGATGGAGATGCCATCTGTAGCGGTAAAGAGATGAAAGGCGGGAGCCCGCAACGTCCCCCGAAGCAAGTGAGCTTGATAAGCCGATGTCGGCCCCGGACTGCCGAAAACCGGATTGACATCGACCAGAGTTGTGCCAGTGGCATTCCCGCCAATCAGCAGTCGGTCAGTGAACTGGCGCGAAAGCGGGCCTCCTAAGTTCAGATATGTATTAATCGCAAGGGCACCATTGTTGCCCGCATAGTTTCCCGAAACGACGACGGGCGTATATGAGGAGGGGGTGGTAGGAGCGCTGCCCTGATTCGCTTTGGATACGACGTTCACGAGACTTTCTGTGTTTTCGAGCGTCGTCATGTTTGAATCCCCGACGACATTCCATGTCGAGCCATTGCGCAGTGCCACGTTTGCGGTGCTCTGAGCGTCGGTGAGGATGCTGCCGGTTAGCATTGACCCCTCCGATAGGAGCGTGGCAGCTCCGGCTGAGGTGCCGTCTGCATTTACGTTAAGGGCAGAAAACCCCCGGGGCGCTATCACTTTGGAGCCATTGGTCAATACAACCGACGCTGCGGGCCCTGTGACATGTATGGCATCGGACTGGGCACTCTGAATCGTAGAAGCATCGAAGGAGGCTTGCTCGGTCGATCCTGGAACCCCAGTCATATGAATTCCGTATGCGTTGCTACCCTGAGCGAGAAACGTTGTTCCCGAGGCGGTAAGTGAAGCGGTATCGCCGCCAAAGAGATTCATCAATACAACTGCGTGTGCGGAGTCACCGCTTGTTGTGACCGATGAAGCGGTACCGCCGGACCCGCGAATCGTCAAGTTCGGGCTGCCGGTTGAGGCTGTTCCAAAATCCGAGTCAACAAGCCGAATGCCATAAGCACTGGTACCAGTAGTCCCTATGATCGAATTGACCACGACGGTCGCGCCGTTACCTTCAGCATCGATGCCATGCGAATACGCCCCACTCGTCAGGACTGTACCTGTGTCGTACTCCAGGGCGGCATTTCCCTCGTAGGCGCCATGGCTTGCACGGTTTAGTAACCCGTACGCTTGGGTCCCATAAGTCCTGATGCTGCTATTGGTTAGCTTAATGGTGCCGCCGCCTACGGCACCGGCACCTTGCGCATAGTCGCCGTTCGTCGTAATGATTAACCGATCCCCGGTTATGGTTCCTCCCGAGGTTGCCCATAAGCCAGCCCCCGAAGTTCCGCCACCTGTGACTACCGTCGTGCCTGTACCGAGATTTGCAGTTGCCAATCCGCCGTTGGTGGCACTAACGACGACGCCGAACGAGTAGTTCCCAACGCCTTGAATCGCTACACCGTACCCGTTTGAAGAATTAATGGTAAAGGTCGCGAAGGAGTTGGCCCCCGATGCCGACACTTGAATCGCGGTGTTGGTGGGGCTGGTTACCGACATGTCGCTCACAGGCGCAAATGTCAGGGATGTCGTCCGGCCCGCCGAGGAACTGACACGAACGGCAGTGGAGGCGTTCTGCGTGCCGTTCGTGTAGGTGGCGCTTGCACCGTTCGATAGAAATATTGCTGTTGCGGGAGGGAGAGTCTGTGCTTGGACGACAACGCTTGGGGCGCTTAGCGTGGCCGCGCAGGCCACTGCCAAAATCGTGAATCCCGTAAGTTCTGGATGCCGCCTCTGGATCCGAAGGCTGACAGCCGGTTTCGAATACGTTGCGTCATAGAATGGCATAGAACGCCCCTTTTGATAAAGCGAAAGGTATTCTATTTTTTTACATTAAACATAAGCCAGCGCAAGGGGAATTTTATTATTAAGTTAGCGCAGTAATTTTTATTATCCGAAATCTATGGACAATGGATTTAACGACGTCATGTCGGAGGCCATATTCTGTTGATCTGGACTTCTTCCGGGATCGTAAGCACTTCTGCGCCTATAATTTAAGCATAGGAGGAAGTCTATGAGTGCAGAACTGCCCCCCGAATTCAAGGAAGAAGCGGGTCGTCAGATCGTCTAGCGAGATCAATCTGTGGCCGAGGTAACTGGCCACCTTGGTGTCTCGGCGCATAGCCTCCACAAGTGGGTCAAGGCGGTCAGTCCTGACAAAACTGAAAGTCAAGCAACGGAACTGGTCGAGGCCAAGAGCGAGATCGCCAACGAAAGGCCACGTCGCGCCGCTCACGACGATCATGCGGAAGGCTTA
This sequence comes from Pandoraea pneumonica, assembly GCF_902459645.1. GTDB lineage: Bacteria > Pseudomonadota > Gammaproteobacteria > Burkholderiales > Burkholderiaceae > Pandoraea > Pandoraea pneumonica. Next base: position 67,367 of record NZ_CABPSK010000004.1, on the reverse strand, counting down.
AAAGCCGATAGTTGCAGTTGCCATGACTGTCGACGTACTCGAAAGCCGGTTCTTGCTGGCAACAGTGGGGACCCAACGCAGCGTCAGGCTAAGCGGATTTTTGCCGCCAATTTTTGTGTCATAGGTGACGATCGGGCCTATAGACCAATCGTAGCCACGAAAGCCATTCAGTCTGTCCGCCGTAGGACCGCTATCGTTATCGACCTGCTGAACCGTGCCGACGATAACACCGGCTCCCAGTCCATTAGCGAAGCGCTTGAGCGCCAGCACGTCTAGGGTGAACAGCGGTGCGTTCTGATAATCGGTCGCCGAATTGCGCGTGTAAAACTGGACGCCAGCGCTCACGTTGAATTCTGCGTCGATGGAGGGCACCAGCTTTGTATAGGAAACCGTTGGAATGAACGTCCAGTTGTTCAGACTGACGTTGGCGATGCTGCCCGGATCGTACTTGCCTGTGGGTGCCCAGATATTGACGCTAAACGAAATGTGATCGGTTTTTGAGAAATGGTAGCCAGCAGTCAGCGGTGTAAAGGTCAGGTCAAACAGACCCGACGCGTCCTGCCTGATGCTGGGTGTGCGGTTACCAATGCCGAGTGCTGCACTCGCACTGGTCCACGCGTACGGCAGGGTAACGCTGGACGCGAAATTCCAGGGTCCGGTGCCGGTATCCCAAACTTTCAGCAAAGTGGCCAGTGTGAAAGAGACCTTAGCTTCCAGGCCCAATGTCGTCTTGCCGCCGACCGGTACGGCACGTGACGAACTGATAGAACCGTCGTAATAGATTTCAGCAAGATTGACGAACCACCCTGGTTCCGGCGGCACGATACCCGCGTCCGGCGTCACCCCCGTACCAGAAATAGGGCGGCCCAACGCTCCTTCTGTACCCCGCGCGGCCAATGGCAACCCCAGCGACAACCCAACTCCGAAAACGGTAACGATTCGCTTGAGCATGGCTTGGTGTCTTAAAAAAGTTGTTAGTTTCTACACCTAAACGAAACTCCGCTCACCTATAGCGAAACCCAATTGCAAGGACGATATTAAGGTTTACTCAGGAACTTGCCAAATTTTTGTTGGTGTTTTGCAAGTCATAGGACGACGGGATTCGCTAAGATGCGCAACTCGTCCTCTTTGCTCTAATGCAACGTTCGCTTACACTGAGGCACTAGACATTGCGATGAATTTCTTAAGGTTCCTTGGTGAGTCGAAAGCCGCGGTTCGTGAGCGGCATCGATCGCGAGGATATAGTCATCCTAGCGTTAACGCATGGTGTTCCGAGCGTTAACAAATAAGCCTCTTGTGTCGATGTCGCGTACGCACGGCATGTTCTCAATTGGCCACTGCTGAAGCAATAAACCCGCGCCGCAACTCACAAGCCGACGGTCAATCGCTAGGTGCCTTTTATCAATAAGTGCCCCTAGATGACGTCCAATAATTTTCCCTTCGCAAGTTTTATCTCCCTGGCCCCGACCGGTTCGGGCAGTTGTATGCCATCAAACGGCGGTATGCGAATAGACATGCCCCGCTGGTCGCGTTGTTCGGTGACAGATTGTGGCTCATTACGGTACACCGTAATGAGCTAACCACTTGGGCGCTGCCCGGTTGGATCAATAGAATTAACCACTAAATTGAGCCATGTTATAATTGATCCATTAATTCTAATGATCCATCAGATGCCATGCGCAAGCTGTATTACGGCAGGATTTCGACAACCGACGGTCAGTCGTCGGCAAGCCAGTACGACGACGCCAAAGCCCACGGTGTGCACGACAAGGACGTGTTCATCGATGAGGGTGTGAGTGGTTACCATGTGGCCCCTGACGCGCGGGACGAGTGGCGTAAAGTCGAGCATGATTTACGTCACGGTGGCGTGCTTATTGTGCGGTGGCTCGACCGCATTAGCCGCCGATACGATGAACTGCATCGCACGATGCGTCGGTTGATGGACTTTGGCGTCCGCGTCGAATGCACGCTCAACGGGATGGTTTTTGATGGAAATGCCAAGGGCGCTATTGAGAAAGCAACGCGGGATGCCGTGCTGGCGTTCATGGCTGCCCAGGGCGAGGCGGATTATCTGAACCGCGCTGAAATGCAACGGCGCGGTGTGGCAATCGCAAAAGCGGACGGGAAATATAAGGGGCGAGCGCGATCACAGGATTATGCGGCGATAAAAGCATGGCGAGCTGAGCACGGTGCAAGCATTCGAGAAACGGCGGAGAGGTTCGGCGTCGGCACGGCGACGGTGAAGCGTGCGTGCGCCGAGCAGATTGCGTCCTGATGCTCTCTGCCTTCCAAATTAATTTGGAAGGCGATCTTCAAATTCTGCGGCAGTTGTCCGCAGCCCTCAGGGTAGTCATCGATATAGTTGCTTACCGGCCCGTGTTATTTCCACTATCGCCTTGTGACCGGATCGCTCCTTACAGCATCGACCACATATCCAAAACTGTCTCTATCAAAGACGCGCGAAAGAGTACGGCGTGAGCACTCGTGTCACTGCCGAGATTTAGTATCGGTACGATTGCTCGGCGCGGGGCGTGCCGCCCCCGGTGGGGAGTCGCCGGTCACTGATGCCTCCCTAGACGCTCTGATCGCGCTATGTGGAAGCTCCCCCAAAGACACGAGCAAACATCGGAGCCAGCTTCTCATTCATGTCCTCGGCGAATAGCTTTTCAGGGCCTAGCTCGAATACGGTTGAACCAAGTTCTAGCGGATGCATGTCTTTGTGACGCGTGGCGCACACGATAATTTGTGTGTCGTCGGTGGCACGTTTCTTTAGTTCCGATGAGACGAGACCATAATTCAGCGCGCCTTGGTCTTGTTGATTAGGTGTATCCAGAATCAATGGAGGTAAAGCTTCTGTCTTAAAGTGCTGCACCAGTCTATGGACGGCAAGATGGTATGCCAACTGTAGGCGGCTGTTGTCGGCTGCGCCGCCGCGCTCGGCAAGCTCGTTGTAGTCAAACGGGGTTATGGTTTCAATGTCAAACCCGGGCTGAATTCTTAGGTTTTTGCAAAGTAGGGAGAGTTCGGTGCGGAAGTAACCGTTGATGGAGGACTCTAGGTCTCGATCTTCCATCTCCTTCTGCTCACGTCGTCGGCTACGCAGGCTTGCTTTCGCTTCTGTGATACGAGCGGACGCCTCAGTTGTGATGGTGTTTGCACGGCTCTTGATAGAGGCTGTGCCCATCCCTTCGAGCAGGCTCTTTACCGATACGTCTTTATCGAGCCGCTTAAATCTTCGATTCAGCTTGCTTAAGTCTTCGCGAGTGCTTTCCAGTCGACGCAGCGCACTTGAGATGGCAGATTCGACCTTGGCCTGATGTTCGGTCAGCTTAGCGACTTGAGCGAACGCTTGTTGACGATCCTGAAGTATTGCGGCGCGGTTCAATAGTGAATTGTCGTGCACAGTCGCGCAAAGCGGGCATACAAGCATGTCTTCAGACAAGTTGTTTACCGCGAAATCATAGTCTTTTTCGAGGTCTACGACTGCAGCCTCAGCAATGCCCTTTTGTACCTTTGTGAGCTCGAGCTCCTCTTGTCGGGCCGTCAATGAGGCGAGAGCTCTTTGCTCTCGTCGCTTTACTGCGACCATTGAATGTTGGATTTCCTGAATCGCACTGTCGAGTTCTTTGTCCGTAATGGGCAGCTCGTCTGGAGGGGCTAACAACTTTAGAACTTCGACGGCACGCGAGTACTTTTCGACTACTTTGACGTTCTCTTCTATGGCTTGCTGACCTTCCGCGATTCCTGCGCCGAGTTTGTAGTGCTCAGCTTTAAGATAGCCCGCATGAAAAGAAATGACTGGTCGCCTCCACTGCTCGTAGCGAAAGTCCGTGAAACTGCTCCAGGGCGCCACCCATCCCTTCCGCTGGTCGACATAGAACGCGGAGAAGTAATAAGCTGGTGGGGGAACTTCATGAATCCATTTTTGGCCCTTGCGAGGTAGCAACGCTCCAAAGCCGACTATTTTTGCAAACTCTTGAGCATACTCGCCGGATATCTTTTCATAGTTCGTCCAGTCGCCTTCGCCAATTTTCAGGAAAATTGAATTGCGATGACGCGCAACCGCGTATTCCGAATCTCCAACGGAGAACGTGAGGATTACGCGAGCGTCGTGCTGTCGCCAGTCTTCGTCGAATTTGAAGTCGCAGCCCAGCGCCCAAAGCGGCAAGCGAGCAAAGGTCGATTTGCCTATCGAATTGTCATCCCCGGTAATCAGATTCAAGCCGCTTCCGAACCGGAACCTGTTTGCCAGATTTTGGGTAGTCGATTGCACGAATAGTCGGTTGAATTTCAATGCGTTCATAAGCTTTCGTGCGTAGATTTCGAACTAGAAATTTATAATTTTGCTGGGTCATGTCAAGCCCGTAAATGTTCGATGAGATATGCGGCTTGGATGGAAACAATGTCAGGCAGGACGTCCTTCACAATTTGGGGAGCAGTACTGACGAGCAGATGTAAGTTTGTCAGTGAAATCGGCTGGGTCTTTAGCGTTGTGTTGAGATGTTCGCGAATCGCGCGCTGCGCCTGAATTTGACCAATCGAGCCACCTGCAAGAACTGATAACTCATAATCGCGTGCTGCCTGTCGAATTCGCCGACGTTCTAGCGTGGTCATCGCAAGCTCCCGGGCCAGCTCCCCGACGTCGGAAATCAGTTCGTCGACGGACCGAGACGAGCAAAATTGAGCGAATAGCGCTTCTACTCTACTGCCTGTCAGCCCCTTCTTTCGGACGAGTTCATCCCAGTCAGCATAATCCCATGCAACCGCGCCCTTTCGACGCAGCTCGTCGTTTAGAAGTAAATATATCTCTCTAGAGTTCCCACCGTCCTTGGGGCTTCGTTCGCTGATGAGTGTTGCAATCAGGCCCATTACCGTCAAGTCATGCTGCTGGGGGGCGAGCAGTGGTTGACAAAAGTGAAGCTTATCGATGCTTACGTCACTCCCGAGCTCGGTGCGCAAGGCCTGCCGAATGTGCTCCGCGTCAACACTGTCTAGATGTGTCCAGGCAAATTCTTCCAGCCGGAATCCGGTCGAAGACAACTTCAACGAGAAACCTGCAGTGGCGATCAAACGAACCTTTTCGACTCGCTCGTCTATCTGTTTGGTTGAGAGAGATGAGAATAATTTGGCGAGAACGGACTGCTTGTCCGCGGTTAGCGATGACGTCTTCGAATTCGGCTGTTGTGATTTTGGGAGTTTGGTTAGCGATTTCGCCGTGTATGAAGATTTCCCGCCTGCTTTGACTTGGCAAAATACGAAGCTAGCTGTTTCCGGTTCGCTCGAACTGCTGAAAACAACATCCTCATGAAATTCCATGAAAACGACATGCGCCTGGCCGCGACGATAGAGCTCAAGAAATTCATACAGAGCCCAATCATATTGGTAACCGAACCGATCAAAGGTAACTGCGCCAGCGAATTCCCGTTGCGGTTGGAATAACGGATTCCCCGCTGGTCGAGCACCCGGGAACTCGGTAGCTCTGTCTTCCCCATTATCGTGATGGTCGTTTACCATTCTGGTCACTAGTTTGATTTGTGCGAAAAATAATAACCGTGATTCGTGTTGGCTGTGAAGGGGCTCTTGGGGCGGAGGGGATGCTATCGCCGAAATGCTTAGGAATCGATCCTAGTTTTCTCTGCAATGGTGACTGGCGCGTCGCAATGGTTGCCATTGCCGCGACCTAACGCTGAGGGCAAAATTTAGGGCGATAGCTGGACCTGAGAAGGGCAGCTTCAATACAATTTCTTGCGAGACTAATGAGCAATACGGCCACATCCTTTTTCACGTCCCCATTTATTTCGACGCTCATCGTTCCGTTACTTCTGTTGCTTGCGTTTGTTTTTGTGCGGTGGAGGAGTGGGTCAGCCAATATCCTGCTGGATCGGATTTGGCGGGTAGTCGCGGGCAAACGGGAGGTTGAGGATCCGTCGATTCTTCGACATTTGCAGGAAATGCATGATCTGGAGGCCTTTTGCTTTCGTCATGGCATCAGGGTTGGCCGCTTAGGTGATGCGCGAAACTTGGTGTGGTTCGCCGATTCAAAGAGGATACCGATGAGGGATTTCTCAAGGGCTGCGCCTTGGGTGGACGTCACTCATCCAAATTTTGTAAGACCGCCGTCGCTTAGGCAGAGCGTCGGCATGTACGTGATCTTTGGTGTTTTGCTTGGGCTTGCCGCTGTTATCGTAAGCGCTGGTGAAAGTCGATCAGCTATGTTGACCACGCAGGGAAGCCGGGTCACCTTCCTCGCCGATTCGGATGGGATTAGGTCCCCCGCTAGTTTCGAAATCTCCGCTTTTGGGCGGTCACTCATGTCAACTTGGACCGTATCGACTTCGACGTGCAAGAGTGACCCCCTGGCGTTAGTCCGAGCTGCAGCCTTTACGGAGAGCGAATCAAAAGCAATCTGCTCGTCAATGCTTGACGGGAGCTTGAGCGATCAGATTCGTAAGAGCGTGGCCTTTCAGCGTCAAGCGGCGGGTGTCGCTGCATTGGTAGTCATGACATGCGCATCGATGTTGCTGCTTCACGTCCTTCGCGGCGTGAATGCAAGAAGACTGCTGAAGCGAATTGTAGATGCGCAGGCAAACTGAACGCCGTTGAGCTTTGCTTCGTATCTCTAGTTGTCGAGGGCGGGGGGGCGCGAAAGCCCTAAGTCCTCGACGTATGATTCTTTGCAAATTGCCACTCCGCCCTAGTCGTAGCAACAGGTTTCTTGAGATTGTTGCAGGGCTGAATTTGATAGTTTTTTTGTGAGTCGTTGGAAATTCGGATTTCTATCCTGCTGATTTTTAGACTGTTTTTTGAAATTCTGGCGGAGGCGGTGAGATTCGAACTCACGGAAGGGTTACCCCTTCGCTGGTTTTCAAGACCAGTCCATTAAACCACTCTGGCACGCCTCCGAGGCGTTGCGCACGACCGAATGTCGTGGCACGAGATGCCGTCTGGGATGACGGCTTTTGAGATGCGTGCGGTCCGGAGGAATCGGCGTCGGTATTCCCACGCAGACCGGTACCGCACGGCAGCGCGCATTATACCCGCTCGGCTCACGATGTGAAGCCCACGACGCAGCAAAATCGCCTCACACCCCGCTTAAATACAAGAGTTCCCCCGTCTCCCCCTTGTTTTGTCCGCCTCCGGCATGCATCATGCTTCAAGACGTGCGGTGACCGCTCCCGGCGTACCGTGCGAGGCCAGACATGACCCGGAGACACCGCATGGATGCCGATACCTCCCGCGACCACGCCCGCGAGACGTCGAATGACGCCAGTGGCGAGCGCGCGACTCCCATCCCGAACGACACCCCAACCAACGCCTCCGCCCCCTTCGCCTGGCAGATTCCCACGCTCTATAACATCGGCGTCGATGTCTGCGATAAATGGGCCGATGGCTCGAATCGCCTCGCGCTGATTCATGAGAGCAGCGACGGCGTTCACGTTAGGCTGACGTTCGATGTTCTGAAACAACTCTCCAACCAACTCGCCAACGAATGGCGCGCCAACGGCGTTAAAGCAGGCGACCGCATCGGTATCTTCCTGCCGCAGTCGCCCGCCACGCTCGTCGCCCACGTTGCTGCCTACAAGCTCGGCGCCATCGCTGTGCCGCTCTTCACGCTGTTCGGCCCCGAAGCGCTCGCCTATCGCCTGCAAAATTCAGGCGCCGCCGTGCTCGTCACCGACCTCGCCAGCATTGGCAAGATCGACGACATTCGTGGCGAATTGCCCGACTTGCGGCTCGTCTACGTCGTTCACGACGACCTGCCCGAAGTCCATCACCATGTCTCGGATGAGGAAGACTGGGGTGTGGCGGAAGATGGCCTGCTCGCCCTCTGGCCCGCCATCGTGCGACGGGAAACCGAGTTCGAACCCGTCCAGACGCGCGCCGACACGCCCGCGCTGATCATCTATACCTCCGGCACCACCGGCAAACCCAAAGGCGCGCTGCATGCGCACCGCGTGTTGTTGGGGCACTTGCCGGGCGTCGAGACGTCGCATAACGGATTCCCCCACGAAGGCGACCTGATCTGGACGCCCGCCGACTGGGCCTGGATCGGCGGCCTGCTGGATGTGCTGCTGCCAGCGCTGCATCACGGCGTGCCCGTGCTTTCGAGACGATTCGAGAAGTTCGACCCGGTGGCTGCCTTCGATTTGATGGCGCGCCACGGCGTGCGCAATACCTTCCTGCCGCCTACCGCGCTCAAGATGCTGCGCACTGTCCCGTCGCCACGCGAGCACTGGCCGCTGCAACTGCGCTCGGTCGCCAGCGGCGGCGAATCGCTCGGGCCGGAATTGCTGGCGTGGGGGCGCGAACACCTCGGCGTCGATATCAACGAGTTCTACGGGCAGACGGAATGCAATATGGTCGTGTCGTCGTGCGCCACGGAGTTTCCGGCGCTGCCCGGCGCCATCGGACGTGCCGTACGCGGCCACGCGGTGACCATCGTCGATGACGACGGCGTGCCGTTGCCGGTCGGCACCATCGGAAACATTGCCATCGCTCGACCCAATCCGGTGATGTTCCTCGGCTATTGGCATAACCCCGACGCCACGATGGACAAATATCGCGGCGATTTTCTGCTAACCGGAGACGCGGGTTTTGTCGACGAGCAGGGCTATATCACTTTCACCGGGCGCTCCGATGACGTGATTACCAGCGCGGGGTATCGCATCGGCCCGGGGCCGATTGAAGACTGTCTGATCCGCCATCCGTCGGTGCAGATCGCCGCCGTGATCGGTGAGCCGGATGAGCTTCGGACGGAAATCGTGAAGGCGTTTGTCGTGCTTCGGGAAGGGTTCGCGCCGTCGGAGGAACTGGCGCGAGAGATTCAGAACTTCGTGAAGACGCGACTCGCCGCGCATGAATATCCGCGCAAGGTCGTCTTTTTGCCGGAATTGCCGATGACCGTCACCGGCAAGATCATTCGGAAGGCGCTTCGGGAAGTGGGGTCCGCGCTGGGGTGAGGGCGCAGCGCGGAGTGCGCGCTAAAGATCGATCGTCAAAATGAAAATGCCGGGCACATCAGTTCAGATGCGCCCGGCATTTCACTTTCTCGTTTAGCGTTTTCAGCTACCCGAGCGGTCCAAAAACATCCCTTGCAGGTCGTTCAGGAATCGTTGCCCCATCTCGGTCGGGGCAATGCGTTGCGGATCATCGACCAGCAAACCCTTTTCGACACCCGCCGTCAACGCCTTCGCAATGCGCGACATCGGCATGCCGGTACGATCTGCGAACAACTCGCTTTTCACACCGCCCGTGAGGCGCAGCGCATTGAGCATGAATTCGAACGGCAAATCGCGCGCGTCGACTTCGTTCTCTTCCTGCACTGCGTTGCCTGCGGCAGCAGCTTCCATAAAGCGTTGCGGATGCTTGTGCCGAATCTGGCGCAAGACACGATGCGGGAACGAAATCTTGCTGTGCGCCCCCGCGCCAATGCCCAGATAGTCGCCGAACTCCCAGTAATTCTGGTTGTGCTTGGCGCGTCGATGCGGCTGCGCGTACGCCGACACTTCGTAGTGATCGAACCCGGCCGCCGTCGTGCGCTCGGCAATCCAGTCTTGCATGTCGGCGGCCGTGTCGTCGTCGGGCACGGTCGGCGGATATTTGTGGAATTGCGTGTTCGGTTCGAGCGTCAGGTGATACAGCGACAAGTGCGGCGGCGAGAACGACAGCGCCGTCTCCACGTCCTGCTGACATTGCGCAAGCGTCTGGTTCGGCAGCGCGTACATCAGGTCGAGGTTGAAGTTGTCGAAGTTCGCCTGCGCAATCTCGATGGCATGACGTGCTTCGTCACCATCGTGAATACGCCCGAGCGCCTTCAGATGTTCGCTGTTGAAGCTCTGAATACCGATCGACAGCCGGTTGATACCGCTCGCCCGGAAGCTGCGGAATTTGTCGGCTTCGAACGTGCCCGGGTTCGCCTCCATGGTGATCTCGGCGTCGGCATCCAGCGGCAGCAACGCGCGCAAGTCGGAGAGCAACCGGTCGAGACCTTCCGCCGACAGCAGGCTGGGCGTGCCGCCACCGATGAAAACGGTATGCACCGGACGGCCCCACACGAGCGGCAACGCCTGTTCCAGATCTTGACGCAATGCGTCGAGGTAAGCCTGCTCGGGGAAGGCTTGCGCGCCGCCCGCACCACGCCACTCATGCGAGTTGAAGTCGCAATACGGGCACTTGCGCACACACCACGGGAAATGCACGTACAGCGACATCGGCGGCAAGGCCGGCAGGCTGATCTTGCCGGGCCGCAGGAAGTTCTGCACGGGCAACGTGGAATCACTCATACCGCTCACGCCTCCCGGCCCAGCTTTTCAAGCAGCACGCGCAGCGCACGGGCGCGGTGGCTATGGGCGTTCTTGACGGCGGGATCCAATTCGGAGGCAGTTTGATTCAGCGAACGAATCAGGAAGTGCGGGTCGTAGCCGAAACCGTGCGTGCCGCGCGGCGTGTCGACGATTTCGCCATCCCAGCGTCCTTCGGCAATGATCGGTTGCGGATCTTCGGCATGACGCACCAGCACCAGCGCGGCGAAGTAATACGCGTCGCGATAGCCCGGTGTGTCGGCGTGCGGTGCGAGTTGTTCGATCAGATGCTTATTGTTCGCGGCATCCGACTTCTCGCGGCCCGCGCGTGCGGCATAGCGCGCCGAATACACGCCCGGCGCACCGCCGAGAATCGGCACACACAGCCCCGAGTCATCAGCCAGTGCGGGCAGGCCGGTCGCGGCTGCTGCGTGACGGGCTTTGGTCAGCGCGTTCTCGATGAAGGTCACATGCGGTTCTTCCGCTTCGGACACGCCGAGCATGCCCTGAGGCACCAGCTCAATGCCGAGCGGCTCGAACAGCGACGCGAACTCGCGCAGCTTGCCCGGGTTGTTCGACGCGAGGACGATTTTCTGCATCGCCATCGTTACACTCCCAGCGCGCGCTTTTGCGCTTCGATCAACTGGCGGATACCCGCGTCAGCCAGATCGAGCAGCACATTGCTTTGTTCACGCGTGAACGGAGCACCTTCTGCCGTGCCTTGAATTTCCACGAAACCGCCTTCGCTCGTCATGATGACGTTCATGTCGGTGTCGCAGGCGGAATCTTCGGCGTAGTTCAGATCGAGGACCGGCTGGCCTTGATACAGCCCAACCGACACGGCGGCCACATGGGCGCGGATGGGCGAGGCTGCGAGCTTGCCGTCGGCAATCAGTTTCGACACGGCATCGTGCGCAGCGACGAACGCGCCGGTGATCGAGGCGCAACGCGTGCCGCCATCGGCCTGAATGACGTCGCAATCGATCTGGATGGTGCGCGGGCCGAATTTCTCGAGATCGAACACGGCGCGCAGCGAGCGGCCGATCAGGCGTTGAATCTCTTGCGTGCGGCCGCTTTGCTTGCCGCGTGCGGCTTCGCGGTCGCTACGGGTGTGCGTGGCGCGCGGCAGCATGCCGTATTCGGCAGTGAGCCAGCCTTGACCGGAATCGCGCAGGAAGCCCGGCACCTTTTCTTCGACGCTGGCGGTGCAGATAACCTTGGTTTCGCCGCACTCGACGAGAACCGAACCTTCGGCGTAACGGGTGTACTGGCGGGTGATGCGCACGGGGCGCAGTGCGTTGTGCGCACGGCCGTCCGGGCGGGTGATTTGCGTCATGGATGAGTGTCCTGCGAGGGTGGATTGATGCGGCAATACCCGAATGGTATCGCTAAATGTGATGCGCTTGGCGCCAGCGGGTCACGCGGCCCGAGTCCGCAGGCAGGCACTAAGGATGATGCAGCGAGGCATCGGGCGTTGCACGGCGCGGCGATTCCCCAGCCCTTCGGCCGGAAAATGCGATAATCGCGTTTCATCCATGCATGCAAAACCGGTTGCTGCATCCGACCCGCTGACAAAGTGTCATGGGCATGTGGTACCGGTCACCCCGATGAAAGACAACAATATCTACAGTATGACCGGCTACGCCAGCGTCACGCGCGACATTGCGCATGCCGATGGAGCCGCAGGCGCGAGCGTGTCGGTCGAATTGCGCACGGTCAATTCGCGCTTCCTCGATCTGGCTTTCCGTATGCCGGAAGAGGCGCGCGCGTGCGAACCGACACTGCGCGAAGGCCTGACCGCCAAGCTCTCGCGCGGCAAGGTCGACATCCGCATTAACGTGCAGCGTCCCGAAAGCGGCGTGAACGGTGCGCTCAATATCGACGCCGTGCGCCAACTCGCCGACCTCGAACAACAAGTGCTCGCGCTGTTCCCCGATGCCGAACGTATGCGCACCGGCGAAATTCTGCGCTGGCCGGGCGTGCTCGGCGAAGAGTCGGTCACGGCCGAAGCCCTGCGCGATGCGGTTATCGACGCCGGACGTGCCGCCATCGGCGACCTCGTCGAAGTGCGTAAGCGCGAAGGTACCCAACTCAAGCAAAGCCTGATTGAGCGTATCGAGCGCATGGAGACGATCCTCACGGGCCTGCAACCGCTGGTGCCGGACCTGATCGCGCGTCATCAACAAAAGATCATCGACCGTCTGCACGAAGCGCTCGGCATCGTGGTTCCCGAAGGTGCCACGGCACCGAGTAAGGAAGAAATTTCGGAGCGTATTCGTCAAGAAGTGACGATGTACGGCGTGCGCATCGACGTGGCGGAAGAACTCACGCGCCTTGATGCTCACCTGAAGGAAACCCGCCACATTCTCGACAAGGGAGGCCTGGTGGGCAAACGGCTGGACTTCATGATGCAAGAGCTCAATCGCGAAGCGAATACGCTCGGCTCGAAGGCCGCCTCGAAAGAACTTGCCGATGCATCGATGGAGCTCAAGCTCTACATCGAGCAGATGCGCGAGCAAGTGCAGAATCTGGAGTAAGTCGCATGTCCCCGCAATCGCCCAACCCGCAAACCGTCTTGCATGCCGAGTATCCCGGCAACTTGTTCATGGTGGTCGCCCCCTCGGGCGCGGGTAAATCCACGCTCGTCAACGCGCTGCTCGCGCAAGACGACGAGATTCGCCTGTCGATCTCGAGCACCACGCGCCCGCCGCGTCCCGGTGAAGAAGACGGCGTGCAGTACCACTTTCTGACGGCGGAAGATTTCGTCGCACGTCGCAAGCAAGGGGAATTCCTCGAGAGCGCGGAAGTGCACGGCAACTACTACGGCACGTCGCGCGTGTGGATCGAAGAGCAGATGCGCGACGGTCACGACGTGTTGCTGGAAATCGACTGGCAGGGCGCGCAGCAGGTGCGCAAACGCTTTACGAATGCGGTCGGCATCTTCATCTTGCCGCCGTCGATCGCTGCGCTCGAAGAGCGTCTGAAGAAGCGCGGTCAGGACGAACCGAATGTCATCACGCGTCGCCTGTTGGCGGCGGGTGGCGAGATGGCCCATGCGCCGGAAGCCGACTTCATCATCATCAATGAAGACTTCCAACGCGCGCTGGCGGAGTTGCAATCGGTGGTCACGGCCACGCGTTTGGGCTTCACATCGCAGCGTGCGCGTCACGAATCACTGTTCATCGAACTCGGCATTCACTCGCCGCAAGACGACGAATAACCCGGCTACTGTATCGCTGCGCGCCAGTGCGCCTTCGCGTTTTACGCGAGCGTTCGCTGGCTGCGATAGAATACGCCCTATATTGAGAAGGAACCTCCTTATGGCCCGAATTACCGTTGAAGATTGCCTGAAACAAATCCCGAATCGCTTCGAGCTCGCACTCGCTGCAACCTACCGCGCCCGCCAACTGGCGCAAGGTCACACGCCGAAGCTCGAGAACAACAAGGACAAGCCGACCGTCGTCGCGCTGCGCGAAATCGCAGCGGGTCAGGTGGGCATCGAGATGCTCAAGAAAGTGCCGCTCTGATTCTCAGGAGACAGCACTGATGCGATGTGACGTTCCGGGCCGCTCGACGATGCAGGTACACGTATGAGTCACGCGAAATCACCGGCCACGTCCATCGCTGCGGATGAACCCAAAGCGGGGGAGCCCAAGCCCGAGCGCAAGAAGAAAAAGGGCGAAAGCGCCACGCGGCAGTACATCGACGCACTGCTCGAGCAGTCGTATCGGCACCTCTTCGGGCCGACCGCGACGCCCGAGCAGCCGCGTAAGCACGAAGTCGTTTCCATTGCCCGTCTGAAGGGCATGCTGGGGGAATACCTCAAGGAAAGCGAACTCGCGCAAATCAAAGAAGCCTTCCAGTTCAGCGACGAAGCCCACTTGGGCCAATATCGCCAGAGCGGACAGCCTTACATCACCCATCCCGTTGCCGTTGCCGAGATCTGTGCCGAGTGGAAGCTCGACGCACAGTCGATCATGGCTGCGCTGCTGCATGACGTGATGGAAGACCAGGGCGTGACGAAGGCCGAACTCGCTGAGCGGTTCGGTCCCAAAGTCGCCGAACTGGTCGACGGTTTGTCGAAACTCGACAAGATGGAGTTTCGCAGCCGCGAGGAAGCGCAGGCCGAGAGCTTTCGCAAGATGCTGCTCGCCATGGCGCGCGACGTGCGCGTCATCCTCGTCAAGCTCGCCGACCGGCTGCACAACATGCGCACGCTGGGCGTCACCTCGACCGAGAAGCGTCGACGTGTGGCGCGCGAAACGCTCGACATCTATGCGCCCATCGCCCACCGGCTGGGCCTAAACAATACCTATCGCGAACTTCAGGATCTGAGCTTCGCGAATTACCATCCGCGTCGTTACGCCGTGCTCGACAAGGCCGTGAAGGCCGCGCGCGGCAACCGGCGCGAGGTGGTGGGCAAGATTCTCGACGCGGTCGAGAAAGCCCTCAAGGAAGGCGGCGTGAGCGCCGACGTCTTTGGCCGTGAGAAGACGCTTTTCAGCATCTACAACAAGATGCAGGAAAAGCAGCTGTCGTTCTCGCAAGTGCTCGACGTCTATGGCTTCCGTATCGTCGTGGAATCGAATCCGCAGTGTTATCTCTCGCTCGGCGTGCTGCACGCGCTGTACAAGCCGGTGCCGGGCAAGTTCAAGGATTACATCGCGATTCCGAAGGTCAACGGCTATCAGTCGTTGCACACGACGCTCGTCGGCCCCTTCGGCACACCCATCGAATTCCAGATTCGTACCCGCCACATGCATGAAATTGCCGAGGCGGGCGTGGCGGCGCACTGGCTGTACAAGAACGGCGGCGCCGACATGAACGATGTGCAGAAGTACGCGCATCAATGGCTGCAATCGCTGCTCGACATCCAGAGCGAAACCGGCGATTCCACCGAATTCCTCGAACACGTCAAGATCGACTTGTTTCCCGATGCGGTCTACGTCTTCACGCCCAAGGCGCGCATCATGGCGCTGCCGCGCGGCGCGACGGCACTCGACTTTGCCTACACGGTGCACAGCGATCTGGGCAACCAGTGCGTCGCCGTCAAGATCAACAACGAACTGCTGCCGCTGCGCACGGAGTTGAAGAACGGCGACATCGTCGAAGTCATCACGGCACCTTATTCGAAGCCCAACCCCGCGTGGCTGGGCTTTGTGCGTACGGGCAAGGCGCGCTCGGCGATCCGTCATTACCTCAAGACGATGCGTTTCGCCGAGTCGGTGCAGCTTGGCGAACGTCTGGTCGAGCAAGCCTTGAAGGGCTACGGCCTCACGATGAGCGAGATTTCCCCGGAAATCTGGGAGAAGCTCGCGCAGTGGACCGGTAACAAAGATCGTCAGGACATCTTCGCGGACATCGGCCTCGGCCGTCGTGTCGCGGCGGTGATGGCTAAGCGCTTGGCCGTGCTCACGTCGGGCAAGGAAGGCGAGAACGACGATAGCCCGGATGATCCGGACGCCCCGCGCTCAGGCGAGGAGAACGTCGGCCCACCGGTGCTGATTACCGGCACCGAAGGCATGTCGGTGCAGTTCTCGGCGTGCTGCCGTCCGATTCCGGGCGACGCGATCATGGGCTATATCGGTATCGGTCTGGGCATGGCGATTCACACGACCGATTGCCCGGTCGCGCGCCGTATCCACCGCAAAGACCCGACACGCTGGATCGATGTGGCATGGGCACCGCTGCCGGGCCGTCTGTTCGACGTCGGCATCAAGGTGCTGGTGCATCACAACCGTGGTGTGTTCTCGCGTGTGGCGGCCGATATCACGGCGTCGGACGCCAATATCGTGCACATCGGCATGGATGAAGTGGTGCCGGACGAATCGGCCACGCTGCGTTTCCTGATTCAAGTGAGCGACCGGGTGCACCTGGCCAACGTGATGCGCCGTATCCGCGTGAATCCTGATGTGATGCGGGTGGCCCGCGAACGTCCGAGCGAGCGGCATCAGGAAGAATTGCACGCCAATCACGCGATGCGCATTACGCGCGAACGCGGCCAGTACTGACGAAAAAACGCCGACGCATGCCCAGTGACACTGCGTCGGCGTTTCGTTGAATTCCCTTTGAAATGTCAGTCTGCGGTCATTCCGACGGCGGATAGCGCACGTCCAGAATTTCGATCTGTTCGAGGCCCGCTGGCGTGCGCAACGGCACGGTGTCGCCAACCTTGGCCTTGGTGATCGCGCGCGCCATCGGCGAAATCCAGCTGACGCGGCCGCGGTCGAGGTCAACCTCGTCGATGCCGACGATCATGATGGTGTGTTCATCGCCCTTGCCGTCGGCATAGGTGACTTCCGCGCCGAAGAACACCTGATCGACGTTCTCCTGCCGACGGGTGTCGACGACTTCGGCGTTGTCCAGACGCTTTGTAAGAAAGCGAATGCGGCGGTCGATTTCGCGCAGGCGGCGCTTGCCGTAGATGTAGTCGCCATTCTCCGAGCGGTCGCCATTCGAGGCAGCCCACGACACGATCTTCACGACTTCGGGACGTTGATTGTCGATCAGGTCCAGCAACTCGTCTTTCAGCCGCTGATAGCCCGCCGGCGTTATGTAATTCTTCGCGCCCGCCGGAATGGCGGGCGCGCCAGCTTCGAGATCGTCATCGTCGTCGCCGTTGTCTTCTTTGACGAATGCTTTGTTCATGAGCCTAAGCGCACCGTCGTGGCGCGCAATAAAAAGCGTTTCGGGATCCCTGCATTATAGGAGCCTTGCGGCGTGGCATTGCGAGCGATGCGTCATGACCCGGCCCGCAATGTCCTCTACAATCGGTCATCCTTCCCCCCAACACACCCGCAGGAGCATCGTGTCATGACCGAGTCCTCCAGTCCTTTCCTCGCCGTGCTCAAGCCGCACACGAGCGATATCGGCGCTTTCACCGTGCAACGCAGCTTGCCGAGCCTGCCGTTTAAAACGGTCGGGCCGTTCATCTTCTTCGATCACATGGGGCCTGCGACGCTCGCCCCCGGGCAGGGCATGGACGTGCGCCCGCACCCGCACATCGGGCTGGCGACCGTGACGTATCTGTTCGATGGCGAAATCGAGCACCGCGACAGCCTCGGCAGCGATCAGCGCATCACCCCGGGCGCGGTGAACTGGATGACCGCCGGGCGAGGCATCGTGCACTCCGAGCGCACCCCGCCTGATGTGCGCGAGCGCGGTGGCGACGTGCACGGCATCCAGACTTGGGTGGCGCTGCCGCAAGCCGACGAGGAGACCGAGCCGTCGTTCTCGCACCATGACGCCTCGTCGTTGCCCGATATCTTTGCGCCGGGCGTGCATATGCGACTGATTCTCGGCAAAGCATTTGGTGAAACGTCGCCGGTGAAGGTGTTTTCGCCGATCTTTTACCTTGCCGTCGATATGGAGCCGTGTGCGGCGTTCGTGTTGCCACCGGAGTACGAGCAACGTGCCGTCTACACGGTACAGGGCGAAGTGACGGTGAACGGCGAGTTGCTATCGGAGCAAACCATGGGCGTTCTCGCGCCCGGTAGCGACGTGAATATCGTGGCAGGCGACAAGCCCGCGCGGTTGATGCTGTTGGGTGGGGCACCGCTCGATGGCGACCGCTTCATCTTCTGGAACTTCGTGTCGTCGAGCCGCGAGCGTATCGAGCAGGCCAAGACCGCATGGATGGCGCAGGAGATGGGCCACGTGCCCGGTGAAACGGAATGGATTCCGATTCCTGAGCGTAAGCCTGCGGCGAAGTAAGTCAGTTGCCTGTTAAAAAGCCCGCTGTCGGAGCACTCCGCAGCGGGCTTTTTCGCTCAGCGGCGATTCGCTGCGCTAACTAAGCGCTCAACACGATCACCGAGCAGCGCCGCTCTTCGAGCAGACGATGCGAGACGGCGCCGAAATTCAGTCGATCGCCGAAACGCGGCTGCACGCCCAGCACGAGCAGGTTGTGCTTGCCGTGGTGAATCTGATGCAGCACCGCATCGTCGACCTTTCCGCCTGCGAGCAAGCGCGTGCGCAGCTTTACGCCGTTGCGCTCGGCTAGTGCGTGCAGATTCTCAAGCATGGCGGCTTCAGCCGCATCGGGACGCAGCGACCGTGGCCGCCACCGCTTGTGCATCATGCCCGGCGCGGTGCGCGCGGAAACATGCAGCGCCGTGACATGGGCGTTGGCAGCGCGTGCGAGGGTGATCGCCAGTTCAGCCGCGTGGCGGGAATAGTCCGTTCCTGAGACCGGTACGAGGATATCGAGCGGCGCGTCAGGCGTGCGGGCATGGTCGCCGTGGGCCAGCACGATGGCAATGGCGCCATCGAACGCTTTGGTGAGCGGCAGCACGCCGGTTGGCAAGGGCAACGGCGGGACGTCGGAGTCGGATTCTTCGCCGTCTGCATCGAAGCCCGCGATCACGAAGCCGTAGCCCTTACCGATTTCATCTGAGATGCGCGTCGCTTCGTGGCTCGTATCGGATTGCGCAGCCTGCTGGTCCCGCGCCGCATCGGACGGATCGCTCGCAACGAAATCGCCTTCTTGCGTGGCGTCGCTCACGCGCTTGTCGTCGTGCGCTTCGCCGACGGGTTCATGTTTGGGTGCGGTTTCGGCGTTACCTTCAGCATCGTCGACCGGGCCATGTGGCAATTCTGGTGTCTTTTGCGGAGCGTCGCCGGTCCGTTCGCGAAGCACCAACCGCTCGGCTTCGCGTCGCACCGCCGTGCGCGCCTTATCGTCATCGGCCTTTGCTTCGTTGTCGTCATCGACGCCCGGTGTCCCCGGTGCACGGGGCACGGCAAGCATGGCGGCCTTCAGCGCGATTGTGTAGGCATCTTGCGAGGCCGCTTCCTCGCTGTCGTCCGAATCGGTCGCGCCGGTCGACGCATCCGACTTACGGTTGCGATTCCCGTCCGGAGAGGGCGCCAGCACCGTCGTCAACGTGCCGCGCACACCCGCCGTCAGGCCCGCAATACGTGCAGCGAAGCGGCCATTGGCGCTACCGTCCACCGCCGCCAGAATGCGCTCGACATTCGGCAGGAAATCCTTCTCCTCAGCCGCTTCTTTCTCGAGCCGGGCCTTCTCCTCGGGCGATAGCGGAATGCGCACGAGCGCGCGCCGCAGCACGGGCGGCATGATCAGCGTGGTGATCAGCGCCATGATCACCACCATCGTGAACAAGTCCTTGCTCAGCACGCCGAGCGACAGCCCGATACTCGCCACGATGATCTCGGTCGACCCGCGCGCGTTCATGCCCGTGGCAAGCGCGAGCGCTTCCGCCGACGACATGCCACCCAGTCGTCCGCCCAAGAAGCACCCGCTGAATTTGCCGATGCTGGCGATCAGAATCAGCCCGGCGACGAGACCCAACATGCGCCAGTCGAACAGAATGGTCAGATCGACGGACAAGCCCGCCACGCCAAAGAACACCGGTGCGAAGAGCGCGACGATCAGGCCGCGCAGTTGCGCTTCGATCTGCTCGGTGAGGATGGGCGATTGTCCGATCATCACGCCCGCCATGAATGCGCCGAGCGCCGTGTGCACGCCAAGCTTGTCGGTCGCGAGCGCCAGCACGAAGGTGATGACGAGAATGGCGCTCAACACCGGCATCTCGCTCGTGAAGCGGTCGTTGGTCCAGCGAATGGCCACGGCCACCGCGCGCTTACCTACCGTGAAGCACAGCACGATGAAGAGCAGGGTGCCGCCGAGACTGAACGACAGGTGGCCGAGGTCGACCGTTCCGCTCGCACCCAGCCCGGCAATGGCCGCGATGATGATCCAGCCCGTGGTGTCGTCGAGAATGGCCGCCGCGAGGATAATCTGCCCGATGTTGCGGCGCAGATAGTCGACTTCCCGAATGACCATCGCCACCACTTTGACCGACGAGATGGAGAGCGCGGTGCCGATGAACAGCGACGTTACCAGCCGCGCCTCGGGGTGAGGCAGGAGGTTGTCGGGCAGATGCCAGCCGAGGGCGAAGCCGCACGCGAACGGAATGATCATGCCGCCTGCCGACGCGAAGATCGCCATGCGCTTCATGCGTCGCACCAGACCGAGGTCGGTTTCCAGCCCAGTCGATAGCAAAAGCAGCAGCACACCTAGCTCGGATACCGCGTCGAGCATCTTTTTCTGCGCTTCGTTATCGGGAAAGATGGCGTGCTGCCAAGCGGGCAGCAAGGCACCGAAGACCGACGGGCCGAGGAGTACGCCCGCGAGCAGTTGGCCCATCACAGCGGGCTGGCGCAGGCGCTGCATGACTTCGCCGAGCAGCCTGCCGACGAGCACCAACAAGAGGAGTTGCGTGAAGAAGATCGCCGTGCCGTGGCCTGCGTGCATGTGCCTCCCAGCGTGTCATGCGACGGCGCGCAGCGCTCAATGTGGCGCTCGTTGGCGATGACGGCCGGGACGGGAACCCGGCGCGCTCGCGCGCGTCCGTATCGATATGCCCAGTTTTGCGATTACCATGCGCTATGCCTGCATCAAGCAAGTCATGCTATTTCTGCCCATTCATGCGCATTCACGCATTAGGCAAAGCGGCCGTCAGTCATAGAAGTCAGTCATAGAAAATCGCACGAACCAACGGCCACCATTCACGCAATTTACCACGCTCTATAGGTCATATGATCGACACCAACCTCGCCAGTTTCGACGACGACGTGCTGGCCGTCTCGCATCAAGTGCCCGTGCTCGCCGATTTCTGGGCCCCGTGGTGCGGCCCCTGCAATGTGCTCGGGCCGTTGCTCGAAAAGCTCGAAGCCGAGGCACAGGGGCGCCTGCGGCTCGTGAAAATCAACGCCGACGAGAATCCCCAGCTTTGTGCCGATTACGGCGTGCGCAGCCTGCCCACGGTGGTCGCGTTCGTCGATGGAGAGCCGGTCGATCAGTTTGTCGGTGCGTTGCCCGAAGGCCAGTTGCGCGCGTTTATCGAACGCATCGTGCCGAACCCCGCCGAAATGGCGCGTCAGGTGGCCCGTCAGGCCATTGCCGAAGGCAATCCGTCGGTCGCGCGCGACGCGCTGCAAGCGGCATTGGCGCTCGACCCGGCACATGACGAAATTCGACTCGATCTGGTCGATGTGCTCATCGAAATGGACGATCTCGCAGGCGCACGCACGGAACTCGCCCTGATTTCACCCCGCACGGCGGCAGGCGGCAATGCGCGCATTGCTGCGCTGGAGACGCGCTTGGCAGCGGCCGAACAGGCAAGCCACTTGCCGCCGGCCGCGCAATTGCTGCCACGTGTGCAAGCCGAGCCGGATAATCTGCAAGCGCGACTGGATCTGGCGAATCGCTATCTGGCGGATCACGCGTACGAGCAGGCGCTTGAAACGTTGTTGGGCATCGTGCAGCGTGATCGCACGTTTGGCGACGACGTTGGCCGCAAATCGATGCTCGCCGTGTTCGACGCGCTCGGCGGCACCGACCCGGCGACAGTCGCCGCTTGGCGTCGCAAACTGAGCGCTGCGCTCAATTGATTTCCCGAGTTCATCTTCATACCCATCATTAGACCGATGACTGCACCTGAACTAATTACCTTCGCGCCCGAACAAGCGGGCGAAGCCGTGTTCGATCACCCCGCCGAGGCCCGCCGCGTGAGCGGCAATCCGCAGCGCGTCACGCGCCAGTTCTATACCGACGCGCTTGGCGAATTCGATTGCGGCGAGTGGACCTGTGAGCCGGGGGCTTGGCGCATCGCATTCGGCCCGCATCGGCAGGAGTTTTTCTCGGTGATCGAAGGGCGCATTCGGATCAGCGACGATCAAGGCAACGGCTCGGAGTTCGGCCCCGGCGATGCCTGCGTGATTCCGGCGGGCTTCGAGGGCGTGTTCGAAGTCATTGAGCCCGTGCGCAAGCACTTCGTGATGCTCGATCGCAAGGTCACGGTATGACGCGACTCATCTTCTTCTGCGGCCACGCCGGCGCTGGCAAGACCACACTGGCCAAGCGCCTGATTCGCCCGCTGATCGAGCGCAGCGGCGAGGCGTTCTGTCTGCTGGACAAAGACACGCTGTATGGCGCGTTCAGCGCATCGGTGATGGGCGCGCTGACGGGCAACCCGAATGACCGCGATAGCCCGCTGTATCTGCAAACGTTGCGCGAGCCGGAGTACTACGGGCTGTTGGAGACGGCGCGCGAGAATTTGCGGCTTGGCGTGAATGTGCTGGTGGTCGGGCCGCTCTCGCGCGAGTTGCGCGAGGGGTTGCTGTTCGATCGCGGCTGGCTGGAAGTGGATGACGACGTCGGCGTGCACGTCGTCTGGGTCGATCTCGATGAAGACAGCGCGAAAGCCCGCATCGTGAGCCGTGCCAACCCCAACGATGCTTACAAACTCGCGCACTGGGACGAGTATCGCGTGCGCCGCTTTCTGCCACCTGCCGCCGCTTTCCCCGGCCTGGTGCGCTTCGACAATACGGCGCCGACGGCTGACGACGACGAACGGTTGTTGCAGACACTGCTGGCGCAGACGCGCTAACGTCGATGGCGGGACAGGCGTAGGGGGCCGAGGGGAATAGTCCGAAAAGGCTGCACAGGCCGTAGGCGCTGGCCCGGCGCATTGCTAAGGTGCGACTTTCCCCGTCCCCTTATCGAGTGCGCCGCCATGACTCTCTTCTTTCGTTTCGTGCTTGCCGCCGGGTTGGGGCTAGCCAGCTTTGCCTCCCTCAATGCATACGCGTCGGGCACCTCCGATGCAGAACCCACCCTAACGGCCGTTTCCCCAACGCTGGAGCGCATTCGACAACGCGGGCGCATCGAACTCGGTTATCGGCAGTCCGCCGTCCCTTTCTCCTTCGTTGACCACAAAGACCAGCCGACAGGGCTGGCGTGGGCGCTTTGTCAAAAAATCGTCCCGGCAATCCAGCGAGAACTCGCCATGCCGCAGTTGGAGCGCGTACCGGTGCGGGTGATCGAGCAAATGCGGGCACCGCTCGTCAAAGGGGAGGCCATCGATATCGACTGTGCGCCGTCGACGCTAACGGCCGAGCGTGCCGAACAGGTGGCGTTCAGCGTGCCGTATTACGCCGCCCATGTGCGGCTGATGGTGCGGCGTGGCAGCGGTATCGGGTCGATCGATGCCATGCGGGGTCTGCGGCTCGTGGTGGTGCAGGGCACGACGGCCGAGCGTCTGGTGCGAGCGCGTCAGGCGCAGGTTGGGTTTCAGTTGCTGATGGCCCGCGACTACGACGAAGCGTTCCATCTGTTGCGTGACCGGCGCGTGCAGGCCATGGCGTTGGACGACGTTCTGCTTCAAGGTTTGCGCACCACGACCAAGCGGCCCGACGCCTTCCGCGTGGTCGGCCCGCCCCTATCGGACGCCCCCGAGTACTACGCACTCGTCTTGCGCCGTGACGATCCCGCTTTCAAGGCGCTCGTCGATGCCGCACTCATGGACATCTTCCGAAGCGGTGAAATGGCTCGCCTGCAAGGCCGCTGGTTCCAGAACCCGACACCGCCGCATGGGGTGAATCTGCACATGCTGCCGTCGCCCGAGGTTCAGGCGCTTTGGGAGGTCGGAGCGGAGGCCGGACGGCAGGAATGATGCCCGGCATAAGCTAATGACAAAACTGGCTTTGCTCCGAATGGCAGAAATCTGTAAATTGCTATCGTGCTGTTAATGCGATAGGAATTTGCTGTGAACCGTTTCACTGAATTGAATTGGAAAGTTGCCGCCCGCCGTGTGGCCCTGAGCCTGTCGGTGGGCGTTGCCGTTTTGGGCGCTATCTCGACCGCGCCGTCGGCCCTCGCCGCACCGGCCAAGGCCGCTAAGGCAGACGCTGCCGTCGTCGCATTGCCGAAGATCCACGGCGATCTGACGGGCACGCTCAAGAAAATCCACGACACGGGGCTCATCACGCTGGGTTACCGCGAAGCCGCGATCCCGTTTGCGTACGTGAACGACAAGGGCAAGCCGGTCGGTTACACCATGGACCTGTGCTACGCCGTGGTCGATGCGGTCAAGTCGGCGCTCAATATGCCGAACCTGAAAGTGCGCGAGATGTCGATCACGCCGCAGAACCGCATTCCGCTGGTGAAGAACGGTACGGTCGATCTGGATTGCGCGCCGAACACCATCACGCCGGAACGTGCGGAACAAGTGGGCTTCAGCAATCCGTACTACGTGTCGGAAGTGCGCCTGCTGGTCAACAAGAAGGACAACATTCGCGGTCTGGACGATCTGAAGGGCCAGAATCTCGTGGCTTCGGCGGGCTCGACCGGTGAGCGTTTGGCACGCATTCAAGCGGACAAGGGCGGTTTTCGCGTGATTCCGGCGCGTGACCATGGTGAATCGATGATGACGCTCGAAACCGGCCGCGCCAAGGCGTTTGCGCTCGACGACGTGCTGCTCGCTGGCCTGCGTGCCACGGCGCGCGAACCGGGCGACTTCGACATCGTCGGCGCGCCGCTCGAAACCGAACTCAACGCGTTGATGCTGCGTCGCGACGACCCGCAATTCAAGAAGTTCGTCGATACGACGCTGGCACACGTGTTTAGCTCGGGTGAGATTCGCGACATTCAGCGCAAGTGGTTCCAGCAGCCGATTCCGCCGCGTAACGTGAATCTGAACCTCGAGCCGAGCAAGGAAGTGATCGAGGTCTGGCGCGAAGGCTCGAAAGTGACCGAGTGACGCGTCATCGGGCGCGGGCAGCGCTACTCGTTGCGCCCGCCCGAAGCCTTTAAAACCCGTACCAACGCCCGCCGATAGCGATATCGGCGGGCGTTGTCGTTTACGCGTTGTTTACACCGGCTTTACCCCTTTTGTCCCCGTCTTTACGCGCCGATCCGTATCGTTCAGAACACGGCTGGCATACGCATGCGAAGGGCATGCGAGGGCGCGTCGCGCCCGTAGTGTGCTGGCTGCCACACGATAGGGAGTTGTCATGGATTGGTTATATCTCGGCGTGATGGCGGTGTTCACCGCTGCGACCGTCGGCTTTGTCGCATTTTGCGCGTCGGTAGGGGGGCAGCAATGACAGCCATGTACTGGCTGAGCGGCGGACTCACGCTCGCGCTGCTCGCTTATCTCGTCTACGCGCTCTTCAAGCCGGAGAATCTCGCATGACACTCAACGCCTGGATTCAGCTCGGCGTCTATCTCGTCGTGCTACTGGTGCTGGCGCGCCCGCTCGGCCGTTTCATGGCCGACGTGCTCGCTGGCGAATCGCGTGTGAACCGGTGGTTTGCCCCGGTCGAGCGCGGTCTTTATCGCCTGTGTGGCATCGATCCTGAAAAGGAAATGCACTGGCGCGCTTATGCGATTGCGCTGATCGGCTTCAATGCCTTGGGCGCGTTCGCCGTCTATGCACTGCAACGCTGGCAAGTCTGGCTGCCGCTCAACCCGCAGGCCTTCGGCGCGGTCACGCCCGATTCGTCGATGAACACGGCCGTGAGCTTCGTGGCCAACACGAACTGGCAGGGCTACTCGGGCGAGTCGACGATGAGCTATCTCACGCAGATGCTCGGCCTCGCGGTGCAGAACTTCCTGTCTGCCGCGACCGGTATCGCCGTGGTGGTGGCGCTCATTCGCGGCTTCGCCCGTCATACGGCGAAGACGATCGGCAACTTCTGGGTCGATATGACCCGCATCACGCTCTACATCCTTGTGCCGCTGTCGGTGCTGTTTGCCGCCGCGTTCATGAGTCAGGGTGTGATTCAGAACTTCGACGCCTACAAAGACGTCGCGACGGTGCAAGCGACGCACTACGACAACCCGGTGCTCGGCCCGGACGGTCAGCCGAAGATGGATGCGGCGGGCAAGCCCGTGACGCAACCGGCCGTGACGTCTACGCAGACGTTGCCGATGGGGCCGGTCGCCTCGCAAGAAGCGATCAAGATGCTCGGCACCAACGGTGGCGGCTTCTTCAACGCCAACTCGGCGCACCCGTACGAGAACCCGACGCCGCTGTCGAACTTCCTGCAAATTCTGGCGATCTTCCTGATCCCGGCGGCGCTGTGCCACACATTCGGACGCATGGTCGGTGACCGCCGTCAGGGCATCGCAATTCTCGCCGCCATGACGATTGCGTTCTCGATTGCGAGCATCGCCACCGTCTCGGCGGAACAAGCGGGGAACCCAGTGCTCACGCCGATCGGCGTCGACCAGCAGGTGAGCGCGGCGCAGTCGGGCGGCAACATGGAAGGCAAGGAAACGCGCTTTGGCATCGTCGCGTCGGGCATCTTCGCGACGGTCACGACCGCTGCGTCGTGCGGTGCGGTCAACGCCATGCACGACTCGCTCACGCCGCTGGGCGGCATGGTGCCGATGTTGCTGATGCAGTTGGGCGAAGTGGTCTTCGGCGGGGTGGGGTCTGGCCTGTACGGCATGCTCGTCTTCGCGATGCTTGCGGTGTTCGTGGCGGGGCTGATGATCGGCCGCACGCCGGAGTATCTGGGCAAGAAGATCGAAGCGTTCGAGATGAAGATGGTCGCTGTCGCCGTGCTCATGACGCCGATGCTGGTGCTGCTCGGTACCGCGGTCGCGGTGCTGCTTCCGGCGGGGCAGGCGGGGGTGGCGAATCCGGCGACACACGGGTTCTCCGAAATTCTCTACGCCTTTAGCTCGGCCGCGAACAACAACGGCAGCGCCTTCGCGGGACTCTCGGCCAACACGCCGTTCTACAACAACGCGCTGGCGATTGCGATGTGGTTCGGCCGCTTCTGGGTGATTGTGCCGGTGCTGGCGATTGCTGGCGGTCTGGCCGCGAAGAAGCGCATCGCCGCCACGTCGGGCACGTTGCCCACGCACGGCCCGCTCTTCGTCGTGCTGCTGCTCGGCACCGTGCTGCTGGTGGGCGCGCTCACCTATGTGCCGGCGCTCGCCCTTGGCCCCATCGCCGAACATCTGGCGATGATCGGCGCGCAATGAATATCGAAATGAGGCATTCGAGGCACTCATGAATCAATCCGCAGGTAATACCGCTACCCGGCCGGTCGCCGAGGGTCATACATCGGCAGTGAAGTCGATGTTCGACCCCACGATCGTGAAGCCGGCCATCGTCGACTCGTTCCGCAAACTTCACCCGCTCACGCAAGCGAAGAATCCGGTGATGTTCGTGGTCTACGTCGGCAGCATTCTCACCACGGTGCTCTTCGGCATGGCCCTCGCGGGTCACGCCGAAGCTAGCGCACCGTTCATCCTCGCGATCACGCTGTGGCTGTGGTTCACAGTGTTGTTCGCGAACTTCGCCGAAGCGCTGGCCGAAGGGCGCAGCAAAGCGCAGGCCGCCTCGCTGCGTCAGGCCAAGAAGAACGTGCCTGCCAAGCAACTGCGCGCAGCGGCTCGCGACGCCGAGTGCCTGGTCATCGACAGCGCGAGCTTGCGCCGTGGCGACTTCGTGCTGGTGGAAGCGGGCGATGTCGTGCCTGCCGACGGCGAAGTGGTCGAAGGCGTGGCGTCGGTCGATGAATCGGCCATCACGGGGGAATCGGCGCCGGTGATCCGCGAGTCGGGCGGCGACTTCTCGGCGGTCACGGGCGGCACGCGTGTGTTGTCCGACTGGATCGTCATGAAAGTGACGGTCAACCCCGGCGAGGCGTTTCTCGATCGCATGATCGCGATGGTGGAAGGCGCCAAGCGTCAGAAGACGCCGAATGAGATCGCGCTGACGATTCTGCTCGTTGCGCTCACGCTGGTGCTGCTGCTCGCCACCGCTACGCTGTTGCCGTACTCGATCTATAGCGTGCTGGTGACGCAAGCGGGTCATCCGGTCACGATCACCGTGCTCGTCGCACTGCTGGTGTGCCTGATTCCGACGACCATCGGCGGCTTGCTCTCGGCCATCGGTGTGGCTGGCATGAGCCGCATGATGCAGGCCAACGTGATTGCCACGTCCGGCCGTGCCGTGGAAGCGGCTGGCGACGTCGACGTGCTGCTGCTCGACAAGACCGGCACGATCACGCTCGGTAACCGTCAGGCGTCGCAGTTCGTGCCCGCCCCGGGCGTGGACGAACGCGCACTGGCCGACGCGGCACAACTCTCGTCGCTGGCCGACGAAACGCCGGAAGGCCGCAGCATTACCGTGCTCGCCAAACAACGCTTCAACTTGCGCGAGCGCGAGATGGCCGGGCTGCACGCGGTGTTCCTCCCGTTCTCGGCGCAGACGCGCATGAGCGGGGTGGATCTGGCCGACAAACAGATTCGCAAGGGCGCAGCCGAGGCCGTCAAACGTTATGTGGAATCGGCGGGTGGCGTGTGGCCCGCGGCGCTGGCAACGTCGGTCGACGAGATTTCGCGCCGCGGCAGCACGCCGCTGGTGGTGGCCGAGCAAGACGCACAAGGCACGCGTGCGTTGGGCGTGATCGAGTTGAAGGACGTGGTCAAGGGCGGCATCAAGGAACGCTTTGCCGAACTTCGTCAGATGGGCATTACGACGCTGATGGTCACCGGCGACAACCGTCTGACGGCAGCCGCCATCGCGGCGGAAGCCGGTGTCGACGACTTCCTCGCGGAAGCCACGCCGGAAGCCAAGCTCGCGACGATTCGCAAGTATCAGGCCGAAGGCAAGCTGGTGGCCATGACGGGCGACGGCACGAACGACGCTCCGGCGCTCGCACAGGCCGACGTGGCCGTGGCGATGAACTCGGGTACGCAGGCCGCGAAAGAGGCCGGCAACATGGTCGATCTGGACTCGAACCCGACCAAGCTCATCGAGATTGTCGAGATCGGCAAGCAGATGCTGATGACGCGCGGCAGCCTCACCACGTTCTCGATTGCGAACGACGTGGCGAAGTACTTCGCGATCATTCCGGCGGCATTCGCCACCACGTATCCGCAGCTCGACCAGTTGAACGTGATGCGTCTCGCCAGCCCGTCGTCGGCCATTCTGTCGGCGGTGATTTTCAACGCGCTGATCATCGTGGTGCTGATTCCGCTGGCGCTCAAGGGCGTGAAGTATCGCCCGCTCGGCGCGGCCACGCTGTTGCGCCGCAACCTCGTGATTTACGGGCTGGGCGGCATTCTGGTGCCGTTCGTGGGCATCAAGGCGATCGACATGATCATCGCCGCGATGGGCTGGGCTTGATCGGTTAGCGCGCTCGCCTCACATTGCAGAACTCAAAGGAATAGACGTCATGAAAACCCTGTTACGCCCGATGCTGAGCCTGTTTGTCGTGCTCTCGGTGATTACGGGTCTGGTGTATCCGCTGGTCGTGACCGGCGTAGGCCGGGTCGCGTTCTCACGCGAAGCCTCGGGCAGCCTGATCTACAAAGACGGCAAAGCGGTCGGCTCGTCGCTGATCGGACAGAACTTCGACGAACCGAAGTACTTCTGGGGCCGCCTGTCGGCCACGGCACCGATGCCGGACAACGGTCTGGCATCGGGTGGCTCGAACTACGGCCCGCTCAACCCGGCGCTTGCCGACGCCGTGAAGGCGCGTATTGCCGCGCTGCGCGAAGCTGACCCGACGGCAGTGCTGCCGGTGCCCGCCGATCTGGTGACGGCGTCTGCCAGCGGTCTCGATCCCGAGATCAGCCCCGCTGCGGCGGCCTATCAGATCACTCGCGTGGCGAAGGCCCGTGGGCTGACGCCGGAGGCCGTGCAGGCACTGGTTGCGCAGAACACGCAAGGCCGCCAATGGGGCATTTTCGGAGAGCCCCGGGTGAATGTTCTGAAGCTCAACCTGGCGTTGGATGGAATGGCGCCGGGCAGCGTCTGAAAGCGCGGAACGGCTGCCGGACGGACGGGCGAATCGCTGGTCTTGTCCGGCAGCGTGCGGTAGATTGGCGGCACGCCCTTGACGCGTGCCGTTTTTGCTTTGCCGAATGCACTGCAAGTGCCCAGAATTTGGCGCATTTCTTGGCGCATCTCTCGCCGACCGGCGAGAGGGCGCGCGTCTTCTTAGTGGACTGATCCGATGGCTGGCATGGAACGCCCCGACCCCGACGAATTGCTCGACAAACTGCAACGCGACGAAGCGCGCGAGCAGCGCGGTCGGCTGAAGATTTTCTTTGGCGCGTCGGCAGGTGTCGGCAAGACCTTTGCGATGCTGCAAGCCGCGCGCAAGCTGCGCGAGGAAGGCACCGACGTCGTGGTCGGCGTGCTGGAGACGCATGGCCGCGAAGAGACGGCGAAGATGCTCGAAGGGCTGGAAGTGCTGCCGCAAAAGTCGGTGGAGTATCGCGGGCGCGTGCTGCGCGAATTCGACCTCGACGGCATGCTCGCACGCAAACCAGCGGTGGCGCTGGTCGACGAACTGGCGCACGCCAACGTGCCGGGCGAACGGCATCTGAAGCGCTGGCAGGATGTGGAAGAGTTGCTGGCCGCTGGCATCGATGTGTACACCACGCTTAACGTGCAGCATCTGGAGCGGCTTAACGATGTGGTCGGACAGATCACGGGCATTCGTGTCTGGGAGACGTTGCCCGACCGGGTGTTCGATCTGGCGGACGAAGTCAAACTCGTCGACCTGCCGCCCGACGAACTGCTTGAACGCATGCGCGAAGGCAAGGTGTACATGCCCGCGCAGGCCGAGCGGGCGGTGCGCAATTTCTTCCGCAAGGGCAATTTGATTGCGTTGCGCGAATTGGCATTGCGCCGTACCGCCGACCGCGTGGATGCGCAGATGCGCGAGTACCGTGCGGATCAATCGATCAGCCATGTTTGGCAGGCCCGCGAGCGCTTGCTTGTGGCGATCGGGCCGGGACCTGAAGGAGGGGCACTCGTGCGAGCGGCCGCGCGGCTGGCGGCGAGTCTTCGCGCCGACTGGCTGGCCGTGCACGTGGAGACCCCCGCGATACTGCGGCAATCGCAAGTGCGTCGCGAAGGTACATACGCCACGCTCAAGCTGGCGCAAGAGCTGGGGGCGGAAACGCTCACGCTGGATGGTGCCGAAGCCGCGCCGACGTTGCTCGCGTATGCGCAGATGCGCAATGTGTCGAAGATCGTCGTCGGGGCGAGCGGGGCACGGCGATGGTGGACAGCGCGCACACCGTTGCACGAAGCCTTGGTTCGGCTCGCCCGAGGCGTCGACGTGGTGCTGATCGGTCCGGCAGCGGGCGATACGTCGGCAGACAAGCGAGTGGTGCGCGGCGACTGGCGCGATTGGTTCGATACCAACGCACCGGAACTCGGGCTGGTGGGCGGGCCGTGGCGTGGCTACGCGTGGGCGGTCGGGATTTGCGGCGTGATATCGCTCGCAGCGGCAGAACTGACGACGTTCCTCGATCTCGCCAACATCGCCATGCTTTATCTGCTGGGCGTGATCATTGCCGCGATGCGACTGGGGCGTGGCCCGGGCGTGTTGGCGTCATTCCTGTCGGTGGTGGCGTTCGACTTCTTCTTTGTGCCGCCGAAGATGTCGTTGTCGGTCTCGGATACGCAGTACCTGCTCACCTTTGCCGTGATGCTGACGGTGGCGCTCGTCATCAGTCATTTGACGACGAGCTTGCGCTTTCAGGCGCGGCTGGCGACATGGCGCGAGCGGCGCACGGGGGCGGTGTATGCCATGGCGCGCGAGTTGGCGGCGGCGCTCACCACACCGCAAATCATTGAGATCGGATCGCGTCACGTGCGCGAAGTCTTTCAGGCGCGCGTGGCCTTGTTGCTGCCCGACAGTCAGGGCGGCGTGCGACAACCGGTAGAGAACGTGCAGGCGGAGACGATGCCTGCGCATATCGATACGGATGTCGCGCAGTGGGTCTACGACCGTCAGCAAGCGGCCGGGCAGGGCACTGACACACTGCCAGCGTCGGACGCCTACTACCTGCCGTTGCGTGCGCCAATGCGCACGCGCGGCGTGCTGGTGGTCGCGCCGGATAATCCCGCGACGGGCGCCATTGCGACACCGGAGCAACTTCGCCTGCTCGATACCTTTGCGGCACAAATTGCATTGGCGCTCGAGCGCGTGCATTACGTCGAGATTGCGCAAGATGCGCTCGTGACAATGGAGTCCGAGCGGCTGCGTAACTCGCTGCTGTCGGCCATTTCGCATGACTTGCGCACGCCGCTGACGTCCATCGTCGGCTTTGCAAGCATGCTTAGTCGCAATGCGGAAACGCCGGGGCCATTGCGCACGGAACTCGTCGATGCGATTCATGAAGAAGCGCAACGCATGACGGGGTTGGTGACCAACTTGCTCGATATGGCCAAGTTGCAGGCGGGCGGTGTGCAACTCAACCGGCAGTGGCAGATGCTCGAAGAGGTAGTGGGCACGTCGCTGCGGGCGTCTCGGCGTGTGTTGGCCGGGCATGAGGTCAGCACGCGCATACCGGCCGACTTGCCGTTGCTGCGCTTTGACGCCGTCTTGCTGGAGCGTCTCTTTACCAACTTGCTGGAGAACGCGGCCAAATACTCGCCGTCGGGGTCGCACATCGAGATTGCCGCGCGAACGCTCGGCGACGAAGTGGAAGTGAGCGTAAGCGACGACGGGCCGGGGCTGCCCATCGGCATGGAAGGGCGCATTTTCGAGAAGTTCATGCGCGGAGAGAAAGAGTCGGCTAAGCCGGGTATCGGCTTGGGGCTCGCGATCTGCCGAGCCATCGTGGAAGCGCACGGCGGTAGAATCGAGGCCGCCAACGTGCCCGGCGGCCATGGCGCGCGTTTCAGCTTCACGCTGCCCGTCGAGACGCCACCTGCCGAGCCGGACGTGCCTGATTTGAACGAATCGTCGGGCGAGTTGGAAGCGGGTGCCGACATGCCCACTGAATTGCCCCACACCAAAGCCACACAAAGTCATGAGTGAACCGACTATCACCATCGTGGTGATTGAAGACGAACGCCAGATCCGCCGATTTCTGCGCACATCGCTGGAAGCCGAGGGCATGGTCGTGCACGAGGCGGAGGCAGGGCGGCAGGGGATGGTCGAGGCGGCGACGCGCAAGCCCGATTTGCTGATCGTGGATCTTGGATTGCCGGATATCGATGGCGTTGAAGTGATTCGCGAGGTGCGTAGCTGGACGGACATGCCGATCATCGTGCTGTCGGCGCGCAACGAAGAATCGGAGAAGGTGGTCGCACTCGACGTCGGCGCCGACGACTATCTGACGAAGCCGTTCGGGGTGTCGGAGTTGCTGGCGCGTATTCGCGCGCAGCTGCGTCGCCATCATCGCGGCGGCAACTCCGAGACGCTGGGCGAAGCCTTTGCTTTCGGCGATATCAGCATCGATCTGGCGCGCCGGAAGGTGACGCGTGGCGGCGAAGCCGTGCACCTGACACCGATCGAGTACCGTTTGCTCGTGACGCTGGTGCGTCATGCGGGGCGTGTGCTCACGCACCGGCAACTGCTCAAAGAGGTGTGGGGGCCGTCGCACGTCGAGAGCAACCACTACCTGCGCATCTACATGGGCCACCTGCGCCAGAAGCTCGAAGCCGACCCCGCGCAGCCGAAGCACATCCTCACCGAAACCGGTGTGGGGTATCGGCTGGAGGTGGAAATCCCATGACACCGATAGGGCGTCCTTTGATGGGGCGCTCGCTTTGATAAAATCGCCGGGTTCTTTCGTTCATGTCACCGCCCAATGCGGCGACGATCCGAATTTCATTCGGTTTCCGATGGAACCCGTAGTTGCCGGGACGACCCGGTGCACGGATTCATTTTTCCCGGGGACGACCCCGATACATCCATGCATCGGAGTCTTTCATGGCCTGGATCCTTCTCGTCTTTGCGGGATTGCTTGAAGTGGCTTGGGCCGTCGGTCTGAAGTACACGCAAGGCTTCTCGCGGCTCGTGCCGTCCATTTTCACCATTGCCTCGATGGTCGGCAGCGTGTGGCTGCTGGCGCTCGCCGTTCGTACGCTGCCCTTGGGGACGGCCTACGCCATCTGGACCGGCATCGGTGCCGTCGGCGCATTCATTCTCGGGATCATCCTGTTCGGTGAATCGGCCTCGGCAGCACGAATTGCCAGCGTCACACTGATTCTGGCGGGCCTCGTGGGGCTGAAGCTCACCACGGCGTCCTGAACCGGCGCCGAACCGACGTCAAACCTGTATCAACGCCCCCCAAAATGTCACCGGTGGTGCGTTGCCGCAACGCGCGGCATAATGGCGCCGTAACGGTGTGAAGGGCGTGAAGCTGGGGCGTTGGCAAGTTGGCTGATATGCACGCCGCTTTGCGTTCCGCTTTTAGCTCCGTTACCGCGCCAACAGTCTGAGGCGCGTGATCGTGCGACGCAGCCATCTCGGCGGCAGCGAGGGTCACCATGCTGGAATCGATTGCGCTTGGCGCAGGGCTGTCCTGGGGCAGCGGCCTGCGGTTATACCTGACGGTGTTCTGCGCAGGGCTGGCGGCACGTCTCGGGTGGTTGCATCTGCCGCCGACGCTGGCGGTGCTGGCCTCCACATGGGTCATCGCCGCGGCGGGCGTGCTCGCCGCTATTGAGTTCTTCGCCGACAAGATTCCCTTTGTCGACAGCGCCTGGGACGCGGTGCATACGTTCATCCGCATTCCGGCAGGCATTGTGTTGGGCGCGGCGGCACTCGGTCAGATGGACCCTACCGTCACCGTGCTGGCCGGGCTTGCCGGTGGTGCGCTCGCGGGCACGGCACATTTGGCCAAAGCGGGGAGCCGGGCGCTCATCAACACGTCGCCGGAACCTTTCTCCAATGTGGCGGCCTCAGCCGGCGAAGATGTCTCCACGGTGGGCGGTCTCGCGCTAGCGTTCTTCCTGCCGGCGGTCTTTCTCGTGATGTTGCTGGTTTTCGTCGTATTGGCGTGGTGGTGGCTGCCGCGTGTCTGGCGTGGCTGGCGCTCACTGCTGGCCCGGGTCAAAGGATTGAGGAACGATGGGGTTCACTGAAGTTGCCCGCCAGTCGTGGCGGATGTTCTTGCGCGACTGGCGTGCAGGCGAGCTGCATCTGCTGCTCGTGGCGCTGTTGCTGGCCGTTGGCGCACTCTCCAGTGTCGGTTTTCTCTCCGACCGCATGCAGGGCGGGCTTGAGCGCGATGCGCGCCAGATGCTCGCCGCCGATCTCGTCGTTCGCAGCGACGCTCCCTTATCTCCCGAATTCTCTCGTCAGGCGCACGCCGACGGTCTCGCGACTGCTGTCGTCGCCAACTTTCCCAGCATGGCCAGCGCCATCGGCGAAACCGGTCAGGCCGGGGCGAGCCGTCTGTCGTCGCTCAAGGCGGTCAGCGACGGATATCCGCTGCGCGGACGTGTCCGAACGGCAGCCGACGCCGGGGCAAACACCCCAGACGCGCCCGCTGCCGATATTCCGGCGCCAGGCACGGTCTGGGTCGACGCCGCGCTGCTCGACGCTTTGCACGTCAAACCTGGCGACAACATTCGCGTAGGCAACCGGTCGTTGCGTATTGCCGCCGTCATCACCCGTGAAATGGATCGCGGCTACGGTTTCGGCTCGCTCGCGCCGCGCGTCATGATGCGTTTCGACGAACTCCAGTCCACCGGGCTGGTGCAATTCGGTAGCCGCATCACCTATCGGTTGCTCGTCGCGGGGTCTGATGCGCAGGTGAAGCAATTCACCACGTGGGCTCGCCCGGCCGCCGAGCAAGCGCGCGGGGTCCATCTCGAATCGTTGGAAGAAGGTCAGCCACAGGTGCGCCAGACGCTCGACCGCGCCGAGCGCTTTCTCTCGCTCGTGGCGCTGCTGGCCGCCGTGCTGGCGGCAGTCGCCGTGGGCATTGCGGCACGCCGCTACAGCGAACGACATCTCGATGCGTGCGCCGTGATGCGCTGCTTAGGCGTGTCGCGTGGTTCGTTACGCGGCATGGTGAGACTCGAATTCATCGGCCTCGGATTGATTGGCGGGGCGCTCGGTGTGGCGCTCGGCTACGCCGCCCATTGGGCGTTGTTGGCCCAATTGGGCAATGTGATTCCGGCAGGGTTGCCCGCGCCCACATGGCGACCTGCGGCTTTCGGTTTCGCCAGTGCGCTGGTGATGCTGCTGGGTTTTGCGCTGCCCCCGTTGCTGCCGCTCTCGGAAGTGGCGCCGTTGCATGTGCTGCGCCGCGATGTCGTGGGCGGTGCGCGCCGTCAGGGCTGGCTGGCGTACGGCGCGAGTGCGTTGGCATTCGCCGCGTTGTTGCTCTTCGCCGCGCGCGACCTGCGCTTGGGGGCGATGGTCGCGGGTGGCTTCGTTGTCGGCGCGATCGTGTTCGCTGCGCTGGCATGGTTGGCGATTCGCGGGCTTGCCGCGTGGGCGCGCCGTAGCGGCCCGGTCGGTGGGGCGATGGGCGGCATCGGCTGGCGCTATGCGCTGGCGGGGCTGCGTCGCCGTGGTCTGGGGAGCGCGTTGCAGATTGTCGCGCTAGGTCTGGGACTGATGGCGTTGTTGCTGCTCGCGGTCACGCGTAACGACCTCGTCGCCGGATGGCGGCAGTCGAGCCCAGCCGACGCGCCAAATCGCTTCGTGATCGATATCCAGCCGGGGCAAGACGCGCCGGTGTTGGCGCAACTGCGTGCGGCCGGTTTGCCTGACGTGCAACTCTCGCCGATGATCCGCGCGCGGCTCACGGCGATCAACGATCAGCCGGTGACGGGCGAGCGCTATACGGAAGAGCGTGCGCGGCGGCTCGCCGAGCGTGAATTCAATCTCTCGTACACGTCGGCTTTGCCGGATGGCAATCGCGTGACAGCGGGGCAGTGGTACGGCGACACGACCACGCCGCAGATTTCGATGGAAGAGGGCATTGCGAAGACGCTCGGCCTGAAGCTCGGCGACACGCTGCGTTTCGAAGTCACCGGTCAGACGATCGATGCGCCGATTACCAGCTTGCGCAAGCTCGACTGGGGATCGATGCGTGTGAACTTCTTCGTCGTGATGCCGCCAGCGGCGTTGCGCGATTTTCCGATGACGTGGATCACGTCGTTCCACCTCGACGCCCCGCAGCAGGGCGTGGCCGATGCGCTGGTGCGGCAGTTCCCGAACGTGACGGTGATCGATACCGGCGCGTTGCTGGCGCAGATTCAACTGATTCTGTCGCAGGTTATCGACGCGGTGCAGGCACTGTTCTTGTTCACGCTCGCCGCTGGAGTGCTGGTGCTTTATGCGGCGCTTGCGGGTACACGCGACGAGCGCATGCGCGAGAGCGGCATCTTGCGTGCGTTGGGGGCATCGTCGCGACAACTTCGCGATGTGCATCTGGCGGAGTTGGTGACCGTCGGGGCATTGGCGGGACTGCTGGCCGCATTCGGTGCCGGGGCACTCGGCTGGGCGCTCGCGCATTACGTGTTCGAATTCGCGCTGACGTTCAACCCGTGGCTGCCGGTGCTGGGGATCGTGGCAGGGGTGCTGTGCGCGCTGATCGGCGGGTGGAGCGGTCTGCGCGCGGTATTGCGCCAGTCGGCGCTGCGCACGCTGCGCGAAGTTTAAGACGTATCGGCGCCTAGACTGCGGTGCCGTGAGTTGGCACGGTGGTGGGTGACGCGCTCCGGCGCGGCATCCTGCCGCGTGCGAGGGTTTCGGGCCTCGGGCACAATAGCGGCCATGACGACCGAAAACTCCTCCCAATCTTCCCCAACCTCCCAAGTCGCGGACGACGATGTGCAGGACACCCCTGCGCAGCCGACCGCGTTTTCGTTACTCGGCGGCGAAGCGCGCGTACGCGAACTCGTCGACCGTTTTTACGACTTGATGGATCTCGAATCGGAATTCGCCGGTATTCGCACCTTGCATCCCGAGTCGCTCGATGGCTCGCGCGATAAGTTTTTCTGGTTCCTGTGCGGCTGGCTCGGCGGGCCGAATCACTACATCGAGCGATTCGGGCATCCGATGCTGCGCGCTCGCCATCTGCCATTCCCCATTGCGACCAGCGAGCGCGACCAGTGGCTGCGTTGCATGGCGCTCGCTATGCAAGACATTGGCGTTGAAACGTCGCTTCAGGAACGGCTCATGCAGGCGTTCTACGGGACGGCGGACTGGATGCGCAACCGGGCTGACAAACAGAACTGACAAACAGAGCTGACAAACAGAGCTGACAAGTACACGCCTCACCGTACTGGTCTGAAAGCGCCGGATTGGCCCTGGTCATCGCTGGTAAAACCGCGCGACTATGTCCAATTCCAGAAGGAGACACCATGACAACCGAAGCGCTGTTCCGACAAGACGCCTATCTGCGCCAATGCGAGGCGCGCATCACCCATATCGACGAGAACGGCATCATGCTCGATCGCACCGTGTTCTATCCGCTCGGTGGCGGGCAGGCGGGCGACGCTGGGGCATTTGTGCTCGCCGACGGTTCGCGCCTGACCATTGCCGACACGCGTAAATCGAAGCACGAAGGCGCAACCCCCGACGACGCCGTGCATGTGCCAGCCGAAGGACAGGCCGAAGCGCTGGCAGGGCTATCGGTGGGCGATGTGGTGCAAGCCGAAATCGATTGGGAACGGCGTTTTCGCCATATGCGCTTTCACACCGCATCGCATTTGATGTGCGCCGTGCTGCCGCATCCGGTCGACGGTTGCAGCATCACGCCGGAATATGCGCGGCTCGATTTCGTGACCAACGACCCGATCGAGCGCGAAGCGGTCGAGGCGGGTTTGGCGGCGCTGGTGGCGGCGGCACGGCCGGTGAATATCGACAGCATCAGCGATGAAGAAATGGCGGCGCGTCCGGAATTGGTCCGCACCATGAGCGTGAAGCCGCCGATGGGGCTCGGGCGCGTACGTCTGGTGCGTATCGAAGGGATCGATCTCCAACCCTGTGGCGGCACCCATGTGGCGAATACGGCCGAAATCGGGGCACTGCGCGTGAGCAAGATCGAGAAGAAGACGTCGCGCACGCGTCGCGTAGTGCTCGCGTTTGCGTGACTCTGGCATCATGCGGATTTCCAATCCCATGATGTGAGGCCGCATGTCGATCACCCCCCCGGCAGCCAAGCTTTCCACTACCGACGCGCCATGGCAGGCGGTACTCGATTTTTGGTTCGGCACGCCCGATAGCGAAGTGTTCGGGCTAGCCCGGCCGGAGTGGTTCCGGAAGTCGGACGCCTTCGACGACGAGATTCGTACGCGCTTCGGCGTGGCGCATGCGCAGGCACTTGCGGGGGAACGCGACGACTGGGCGCACACGCCGCTTGGGGCGTGCGCATTGATCGTGATGCTCGACCAGTTCTCGCGAAATATGTACCGAGGCACGGCAGGCGCGTTTGCTGGCGACGCGCGCGCGCTGGCGGTAGCGCGTCAGTTGGTGGCAGCGGGCGAAGATCAGCGTCTGCCGACGGCCCAACACCGGGTGTTCGTTTATCTGCCGTTCGAACACGACGAGTCGCTTGAGAGTCAGCACACGTCGCTCGAGTTGTACGAGCAACTGGCCAAGTCGCATGGCATGGTCGATAACCTCGACTACGCGCGCCGCCATGCCGTGATCATCGAACGCTTCGGGCGCTATCCGCATCGAAACGCGGCGTTGGGGCGTGTGTCGACGCCAGAAGAAGTGGCGTTTCTTAAGGAGCCGGGCTCGTCGTTTTGAGCCGTGCTTTGCGCTGCAAATGCCAGCGGATCGCAAAGAAGCCGATGCCGTAGGCCAGCACTGCGCTCACGCAGGCGCTGGTCGCGAGGCCGGTGATCAGGTGCAGGGTGGCGGCACCGAAGTCGAAATTCGTCACCTGTGCCCACATCCCTTCGCTGGCGCGCGTTGCGGCGGCCACCGTCGCTTCAATCTCTTGTGCGGGCGACCATTCCAGCATCCAACGCCCCAACCGGTGCGCTCCCAAATAAACGAACGGCACGGTCAACGGGTTCGTAATGAAGGTGCCTGCTGCCGCGATGAACAAATTGCCGCGCAAGAGGGCCGCCGCGAGCAACGCCACGAGAATTTGCCCGACGGGGAACAGAATGCCGAAGAACACCCCGCACGCGAGTCCGATCGCCACACCACGCGGTGTCGCCATCCACAAACTGCGACGTAGCAGCAAGCCGGCATGCGGGCGCAGCCAGCGAGAGCGCAAGAGTCGCATCGGGCGAAGCATCTTTAACATCATGGGCAGGTTGCTCGTCGAGGAAGGGGCCAACCCGGGCGGGCGCGGGGCAACCGATGTCTGAGTTGCGTAGCCCGTAAGAGTTCAACGACGGCGGGAGCGGTGCAGAGCCGCGCGACTTTCGCCGCGCGGCGGGGCGTGAATGCCCAGAGATTTGCTTTAAAACGTGGGGAGACGTTTAGATTTGCGTGCGCTGATCGGCCCAGCGATTGACTTGCGACGGCTTGAAGTGACGCATCGTGTCGAGCAGCGTTTCAGGCGATGCTTCGACTTGCAACTGGTCGAGTTGTGCGCCCTTCAGGAACTGCTCCGTCACCATCGACTTGAGGAACACGAGCAGCGGGTCGTAATACGCTTCGACGTTGAGCAGGCCGATCGGCTTGGCGTGATAGCCAATCTGCAACCACGTGAATACTTCGAACAGTTCTTCGCAGGTGCCGATACCGCCGGGCATGGCGATGAACGCGTCCGACAAGTCGGCCATCATCTGCTTGCGCTGGTGCATGTTTTCAACCACATGCAGCTCCGTCAGGCCGGTATGCCCGACTTCCTTCTCCATCAACGCTTTCGGGATGATGCCCACGACCTGCCCGCCATGCGCGAGCACGGCATCGGCAATGATGCCCATCAGGCCAACCTTGCCGCCGCCGTACACGAGGCGAATACCGGCTTCGGCCATACGGCGGCCCAACTCGCGTGCCGCTTCGGCGTAGGCCGGACGCACGCCCGTCGCGGCGCCGCAATAAATACAAATGGATTTGACTTCCGAGGTCATGCCTTACTGAACTCCTTTGGCTGAGGATTCATGCGCCATCCTGTCGTACAACTCACGTGAGCGGCCCTTCAGATACGGGGCCATTTGCGAGAGGATGTGATAGCTCGCCTGATGCAGGCCCGCGCCGATCTCCTCCGGATCGTTGTACTTGCGCGGATTCATCACGAATTGATACGACAACCAGTACGTCGAGAGCACCACCATGTTGGTGGTGACCACTTCAATTTGTTCCGACGTGATTTCCATTTCGCCATCGGTGACGAGCATGTCGCACATCTCGCGCGCGAAGCGCTTCTTGTGGCCGACGATCTGTTTGAAATGCGTCTCAAGCGTGCGGTTGCGCGCCAGCAAATCGTTCAGGTCGCGGTACAGGAAGCGGAAACGCCAGAGAAACTCGGACATGTATTGCAGATACGTCCAGACTTCGTCGAGCGTCGGTTTGTGATCTTCGGGCAGCCGCAGTCGCCGTTCGATTTCCTGCTCGAACTGCGCAAAGATGCTGTTGATGATGTCGTCTTTATTGCGGAAGTGGTAGTACAGATTGCCGGGGCTGATCTTCATTTCCTCGGCAATCGTGGTGGTCGTAACGTTGGGTTCGCCGATTTCGTTGAAGAGTCGAAGTGACACCTCAAGAATTCGTTCGCGGGTTCGGCGTGGCTGCTTTGCTTCCATGTCTGTCGGCCCCGGTTAGCGGCAAGCTCGGCGAAGGATTTTCTCCGCTTGCGTTTATGAAGTGAGTATCACTGGGTACGGCGCCGATTATACCCGGCAGCGGGGCACTGCCAAGCATGGGAAGGTGCGCCGTGAGCGATCTCAGAAAAACGCGGAGCGAACGAGTTCGACGATGACAGGGCCGGCCAGCGACGCCCAGGTGAGCAGACACAGACCGAGGGCAACGAGGACGGCGGCGCTGCCGAAATCCTTGGCCCGTTTAGACAGTTCGTGCCGTTCCAGCGAAATGCGGTCGATGGCGGCTTCGATGCTCGAATTGACGAGCTCGATGATCAGCACGAGCAGGATCGAGCCGATGAGCAATACGCGCTCGACGGCCGTAACCGGCAGGAAGATCGCTGCCGGCAGCAAGATGGCGGCGAGCGCCAGCTCCTGACGGAAAGCGCTCTCTTCGAAAACGGCAAACTTGAAGCCGGACAGGGAGTACTTCAGGGCGCGCCATGCGCGCATGACGCCCCGGTTGCCCTTGTACGGATTCGGTTGTTTGTCGCGTGGCGGCGGATGGTCGATGAACAAGCGTCAGGTTCCTCGCCGCAACGGGCTCGAGAGGTGGATCAGAGCGCAGGCGCGAGCGATGACGACTCGGGCGTGCGCGGATGCAGGTGCGAAACAAACTCTTCTGAGGCAGCCTGCCACGAGAAACGTTCCGCCCATGCGCGGGCACTTTCGCGAGACACCTTGAGCGCATCGAGACACGCTTCACGCAGGTCTTCACGCAGCGCGCCGGCGTCGCCCTCGGGGCACCCATGCATCACGTCGATGGGGCCGGTGACCGGGTACGCTGCCACCGGCAGGCCGCAGGCCATCGCTTCGAGCAACACCAGGCCGAATGTGTCGGTGCGGCTCGGGAAGACGAAAACGTCCGCCGATGCGTACACCTTCGCCAGCTCAGGCTGCGACAGCATGCCGAGATAGTTCACATCCGGATAGCGCGAACGAAGCTCCGCCAATTGCGGCCCTTCACCCGCGACCCATTTCGAGCCCGGCAGGTCGATCTTCAGAAATGCCTCAATGTTTTTCTCCACAGCAACGCGTCCTACGTAGAGAAAGATCGGATGGGCTGAATTTAACACATGGGCTTCTTGTGGGCGGAAGATGTCGAGGTCGACGCCGCGCGTCCACAGCACCACGTTTTTGAAGCCATTGGCCTCGAGATCGCGCTTGACCACGGGCGTGGGTGCCATCACAGCACGCGAGGGCTTGTGGAACCAGCGCAGAAAGCGATAGGTCGTCGCCAGCGGCAGTCCGAAGCGCGCCTGCACGTACTCGGGAAAGCGCGTGTGGTACGCCGTGGTGAACGGGAAATCGTTGCGTGTGGCCCATTTGCGGGCGGCCATGCCCAGCGGGCCTTCTGTGGCGATGTGAAGGGCGTCGGGCGCAAATTCCTCGATGCGGCGCTTCACCTGTCCACCCACGAAGAAGGCGAGGCGAATTTCCGGATAAGTGGGGCACGGCAGGGTGCGGAATTCCTGCGGCGTGAGCAGCTCGACGCGATGGCCGGCGGCTTCGAGTTGAGCGCGCGTGTTCTTCAGCGTGCGGACCACACCGTTGATTTGCGGATCCCAGGCGTCGGTGACGATCATGATTTTCATCGGGCGCTCCTTCGCGCACATGGCGCGAGTCAAAGACGCGCGCAGACGGCGCGCGCGGGGTCAGGGCAGGCGCCCGGCGATGCTCGGCCGGGCGCGCACTGGCGTTTCACAACGGGGTCCTGCAATGGCGGCTCAAGCAGTCTTAAGCAGGCTCAAGTCGGCTCAAGCGCTCACCGGCGTGCTCTTGACGGTGGCACGCGCACTGCGCTTCTGCGTCCAGTAGATGATGCGAAGCTCGCCTTCGGTTGTCTCGACCAGCGCCGAGAGGCTCTCGACCCAGTCGCCGTCGTTGCAGTACAGAAGGCCGTCGATCTCGCGGATTTCCGGCTTGTGGATGTGACCGCAGACCACACCGTCGCAGCCGCGGCGGCGCGCTTCGTCGGCCATCACGTTCTCGAACGCCGAGATGAAATTCACCGCGTTCTTCACCTGATGCTTCAGGTACTGCGAGAGCGACCAGTACGGGAAGCCGAAGCGTGTACGCACGCGATTGAACCAGCGGTTGAGCAGCAGCGTGAGCGTGTAGAGCGAGTCGCCGAGATAGGCGAGCCACTTCGCATGCTGGATGACGCCATCGAATAGATCGCCGTGCGTGATCCAGAGGCGCTTGCCCGTGAGCGTGGTGTGAAACGCTTCGTCGCGCACTGCGATGTCGCCGAA
Organism: Pandoraea pneumonica; assembly: GCF_902459645.1. Taxonomy (GTDB): domain Bacteria; phylum Pseudomonadota; class Gammaproteobacteria; order Burkholderiales; family Burkholderiaceae; genus Pandoraea; species Pandoraea pneumonica. Next base: position 23,495 of record NZ_CABPSK010000004.1, on the reverse strand, counting down.
CGCGAGGCCGCAGAATTGGCGCGCGGCTTCGTCGTGATTGCCGGGCACGTAGATGACTTGCGTGCCCTTGCGCGCACGTCGCAGCATCTTTTGCACGACATCGTTGTGCGCCTGCGGCCAGTGCCAGCCCTTGCGCAGATGCCACCCGTCGATGATGTCGCCCACGAGATAGAGGTAGTCCGACTCGTGGTGACGTAGGAAGTCGAGCAGGTAGTCCGCCTGACAGCCTTGCGTGCCGAGGTGAATATCCGAGAGCCAGATCGTGCGGTAGCGCGTGATGCCTTCAGGCGGCGGATCGAGCGGATCGGGATTGTCGGGCGGCAGGTCGATCGTGGAGGGCGGGGCGGCGGGGGGCGTAGCGGGCGGGGTGGCGGGGCGTCCCGGCGGGGCGTCGGCGAAGCGACCGGCGCGAGCCGTGGGTGGGGAGAGCGGCACAAAGGTGGGTGTCGTCGTCATAGCGGCTCGCACGTCGCGTTGAACATGCGTGCATTACGCCGTGCCTTCGTGAAGGGACGATGACAGTCATCGACGTGTCGCGAATGTGTCTTGAAGCGTGGCGGCGATGCGACAAGCGCGGGCGAGCATTACGCCCCGTGACGCAAACCTTGTGCGACGCGTTCTAGCGTTTCCAACACGAGTGCGCGCGCTCGCGGATGCGTGCCGAGCGACACATGTCCGAGCCGGTCGAGCGCAATATTGCGCGCGCCCGGTAACACCGAAGTCCGCACGGGATACACGACGTTGTCGTGATACGTGTAGATCGATGTGATGCGCGAGCGCTCGGCGTCGCTTTCGCCATTGGCCAGCGTCACCAGCCATTCGCTGCCAAGGCCCATTTGCCGTACGTTATGTCCGATGCCATGGCGCGCATGCAGTGTGCCGAAATGCGGCGAGCCGAGCGTGATCGTGTGAATCACCGGCAGCGTTGGGAATCGACGCAGGCACGCGCGCGCGGCGATGCCGCCCATGCTGTGCCCGACCAGTACCACGGGCAAGCGCGTGCGCTCGGCGAGCGCGAGTGCCGCGTTGGCGATGGTCTCGGCGTAGTCGTCGATGTCGCCGAAAATCGGCCCGAGATTGATGGCGTCGTTGTGATAACCGGCGTCTGCCAAATGGCGCGAGAAGCGCAGCCAGAAGGCGCGATTACAGCCGTAGCCGTGCAATAGCAGAACGGCGACCGGTCTAGCCGGGCCGGTCGGCGACGCCGTGGGGGCGGTACTGCGCCACGGCTGGTAGACATCGAGCAGCAGAATCGACGCGGCGCATTCATACGCCCAGATGGCGATGTTCGTGCCGCCGCTCGTGCGGCGCTCGGGGGTTGGGTCGGCGTTTGCCGCCATGGTGAAACCTGCGGCGAGGCCCACGGCGTGTGAGACCGGCAGCCATAGCAGGGTCCACAGCAGCGTTGTCCATGGGCTGTGCCATGTCGCCCATGTGGCACCGGCGACCACCAGCGAGAGCAATACCTCGGCTGCGCCGAAGATGACGTGAGGACGCGATGCGCGATAGGTGCGAACTGCCCCGGTACCCTCGGATGGGCCCGTCGATGGGGCGTCGCGTGGCGGGCTCATTTGCCGAGCACGCTCACGAGGCGCGTGCCAGCAAGCCGGTCATGAACGAACTGATGGTCGGGCATCACGCGCATGGCGACGGCCCACAGCACCATCCAGCCGGTGAGCAGCGTGACGCTGTTCCAGCCGGTCAGGCCCAGTGCCCAGTCCAGCGCCATCGCGGGGAGTACCCACAGCCACGCGAGCACGTACCGGGCGAGGGCGCGGCCAAGGCCGAGGGGTTGGCCATGGGCGTCGACCACGCGGATCTTCCAGGTCTTCATGGCGAGCGTTTGGCCGCCGTGCGTCCAGAACCACACGAAATAGGCACCCAACACGAGGAACAGCCATGCTTGCATCGCATGGCGATACATCAAGCCGCTGTGTTGCTGGGTCAGGGCGCTGAACAGATAGCCCGCGAGAAAGAGCACGCCGAAGAGCAGCAGCGATTCATAGACCATCGACAGCAGACGGCGCCGCAACGTCGGTACGGCGTAGCTGCCGTCGGGCGAGGGCATGGTGCGGCCGGTTTGCGATGCGGCGGATGGAGTTGCGGGCGAAGTATCGCGGGTCGTAGCGGAATCGGTCATCGCAGCGTGGTCTGAGGTCTTATCGTCATGCGCGCGAGACGGAAGCCAGCGCGCCTGCCCTTGGCAATGCGTCGCCCATTATGCGGAAGATTGCCGCGATGGGCCAGCCGATCGACGGACGGCGGCAGGCAGAGGTCGCTGGCGTGATAGGCGTGGGGGCTCGCAGATGGCAGACCGGCATGCCGTGTTCGTGAATTCCAATGTCAGGCCGACACGCCGCGTTCATGAATTCAAATGCAAAACGGCCGCCCGGAGGCGGCCGTCTGGCAATGCGATGGCGGCGCTACGACAGCGCCACGCGTCAATTGTGGTGATACAGATCCGAATTGAAGACGGCGTCGCCACGGTCGTTGGCCGTGTTGCCATTTCCGTTGCCGTTGGCGGCGGCAGCGCTCGCGGCGGCACTGCCGGAAGCAGCCTGTGCGGCGCCCGTCTGCCCGGCGGTAGGTGCTGCTGCGGGTGCAGAGGCACTTCCCGGCGTCGACGAGGGTGCGGGTACCGGCAACGCACCATTCTTGCCCGTCGGGCCTGCGTCTTTGCGATGGACGGCCGCGTACGGATTCTTCACGCCCGTGCGGCCGGAAGGCGGCGCGCTTACCACGTTGGGACGGTTTGCCTGCTTCTTGTCGTCGGCGGCCAGACGCTTCTTCTGGTCTTCCGTGAGTTGCTGGTACTGCTGCCAGACCTGTGCCTTGCGATCCGGCGGCAGTGTCTTGGCGTTCTGATAGCTTTCGCGGGCCAGTTGGCGCTGCTCGGGCGTCAGGCGGACCCAGTCGGCCATGCGATCGTGCAGACGTTTGCGGCCTTCCGGCGACAAGGTGTCGAAGCGCTTGGCGATCTCGACCCACTTCTCGCGCTGACGATCGCTCATGCGATTCCAGTCTTGGGCGAGCGGCGAGAGCGCTTCACGTTGTGCGGGGGTGAGCTTGGCCCAATAACCGCCAGGCGAGGGCAGTGCCGCAGTCGGTGCGCTCGCCGTAGCACCCGAGAGACTGCCGACCGGTGCATTGGCCGCAGCGCCAGAGGCGGTGGCGGAAGCGCCCGAGGCACTGGTGCCGGCGATGACCGGCGGCGCGTCGGAGACGGGCTCGGGGGCTTGCGAGCGGCGCAGCGCTGCCGTGCCGGCGAGCGCGGCCACGATTAGCGCGGCGACCAGAAAAAGTACGTTGCGTCGCGTCACAGGGCGGTCTTGGAGGGTGGGACTACTGGGCACGCTTCAGATAGGCGTTGAAACCGTGATCGGCATAAGCCGAGAGCGGCAGTTCGTCGCTGAGCACTGCGGCGTCGATATCCGCAAGGTCCTGAATGTGTTGCTGATGTTCCCAGTAGGCGATGCCCGCCAGACCGATCACCAAGGCGGCGAGCGGCCAGAGCAGCCCCAGACGCCCCAGTTTGTCGAATGCGCGGCGCGGCCCGCCGACGTCCGGCGTACCGCTCACGGCACCGACGCCCGCGAGCACCAGCGCCGGCTGCACGACGGCGACCGGTTCCGGTTTCTTGCGCGCAAGCGCTTCCTGGCGTGCAGCGGCCAACCGGGCCGCAATATTCGGCGACGGCGTATCCGCTGCTTCGTCCAGCGCCAGTCGCACGCGATGTGCGAAGCGAATTTCCCTCGTTTCCAGATCGTGACTCATAACCTGATCCCTTTTGCCTTCAACGCTGCCGCCAGCGCGTGTGTGGCGCGTGAGCAGTGCGTCTTGACGCTGCCTTCCGAGCACCCCATCGTGGCGGCGGTCTCGGCAACGTCCATGTCTTCCCAGTAACGCATGAGGAAGGCTTCCCGTTGACGCGCGGGTAGTTTCTGTATCTCTGACTCAATAATGGTGAGGATTTCCGCCCGCGAAACCTGGTCCTCACTGCTCTCGGTCTGAATGGACCCATCCTGCGAGAGTAAGGTTTCGAGCGGATCGTAATCGTCGCGATCGTCGTCGCTGGCGCCGCCAAGATTCGAGAATAGCGTCACCCAGGTGTTGCGCACCTTTTGACGCCGGAAATAATCGTGAATCGTGTTTTGGAGAATGCGCGTGAAGAGCAGCGGCAGGTCGGCCGGCGGCTTGTCGCCGTATTTCTCGGCGAGGCGGATCATCGCATCCTGAACGATATCGAGGGCGGCCTCGTCGTCACGAACGGCATAGACGGCCTGCTTGAAGGCGCGCCGTTCGATGCCCGCGAGAAAATCCGCCAGTTCCTTGTCAGATGCCATCCGGTGGGGTGCACGCAGCGTTGCCCGCTGCGCCTTTGAAATGCCGTGTAAGCGTAAAGATTACGTAAAGATCGCGTAGTCGGAGCGGATGCTACCAAAAACGCGCGCCCATGTAACCGCTTTTCACCGTGTTTGCTCGATTGCGACAGGCGGGTTTGTCTTGGCTTCCTATCGTGGAAAGATTGTGCACCAGCATGGGGCGCTTTCGCGCACGGTGTGGGAATCTTGCGAAGCGGACTTCGCAATCATGCTGCAAATGCATAAACCTGCTTGACCATTTTGCTGCAAACCGGTAACGTTGCCAGTTCGCAATATCTGTGATTGTCTCAATATCGGCACGCTTAAAAGGTGTGTCCATCATTCAGACGCGCAGCTTGAGCCCGAACCACAAGTTCGCGGGGAGAGCACCCGATCAAAATTTTTGCCGAAACTTTGAAAGGTCGACAATGAACATGCCAAGCGCGGAATTCTCCGAGGCGGAAGCTACTCGCCATCAAAACACTTCCGAAGACATGATTGGCGCCGAGATTCTCGTGCGCTCGCTTCAGGAAGAAGGGGTCGAACATCTGTGGGGTTATCCCGGCGGTTCGGTTCTCTACATCTACGACGAACTCTACAAGCAGGACAAGATCCAGCACATCCTGGTTCGCCATGAGCAAGCTGCCGTGCATGCGGCCGACGCTTATTCGCGTTCCACCGACAAAGTCGGCGTGTGCCTCGTGACGTCTGGCCCCGGCGTGACCAATGCGGTCACCGGTATCGCCACGGCGTACATGGATTCGATCCCGCTCGTGATTATTACCGGGCAGGTGCCCACGGCCGCTATCGGTCTGGACGCCTTCCAGGAATGCGACACGGTCGGTATTACCCGTCCGTGCGTCAAGCACAACTTCCTCGTGAAGGACGTGCGCGATCTCGCCGCCACCATCAAGAAAGCCTTCTACATCGCCAAGACCGGCCGTCCCGGCCCGGTGCTGATCGATATTCCGAAGGACGTGTCCAAAGCGCGCGCCCGCTTCGAATATCCGAAGTCGGTGTCGCTGCGCTCGTACAACCCGGTCACGAAGGGCCACTCGGGTCAGATCCGCAAGGCGATGAGCCTGCTGCTCTCGGCCAAGCGTCCCTATATCTATACCGGCGGCGGCATCATCTTGGCCGATGCATCGAAGGAACTGAACCAGTTCTGCGACTTGCTCGGCTATCCGGTGACCAACACGCTCATGGGCCTGGGCGGGTATCGCGCGAGCGATCCCAAGTTCCTCGGCATGCTGGGCATGCACGGCACGTACGAAGCCAACATGGCCATGCAGCACTGCGACGTGCTCATCGCCATCGGTGCACGCTTTGACGACCGCGTGATCGGTAACCCGGAACACTTCTCCTCGACCGCCCGCAAGATCATTCACGTGGATATCGACCCGTCGTCGATTTCCAAGCGCGTGAAGGTCGACATTCCGATCGTCGGCGACGTGAAGGAAGTGTTGCGCGAAATGATCGAGAACCTGCAAACGGCCGAACACGGTCCGGACACCGCGGCGCTGGCCGATTGGTGGAAGCAGATCGAGGAATGGCGTTCGCGCGATTGCCTCGCGTTCGATCGCAAGAGCGAAATCATCAAGCCGCAGCACGTGGTGGAGACGTACTGGAAGCTCACCGATGGCGAAGCCTTCGTGTGCTCGGACGTCGGTCAGCACCAGATGTGGGCAGCGCAGTATTACCGCTTCAACAAGCCGCGCCGCTGGATCAACTCCGGTGGTCTGGGCACGATGGGCTTCGGCCTGCCGGCAGCCATGGGCGTGAAGATGGCGCATCCGGATGCTGAAGTCGCCTGTATTACCGGCGAAGGCTCGATCCAGATGTGCATTCAGGAGCTCTCGACGTGCCTGCAATACCGCACGCCGATCAAGATTCTGTCGTTGAACAACCGCTATCTGGGCATGGTTCGCCAGTGGCAGCAGATCGAATACAGCAAGCGTTACTCCAGTTCGTATATGGACGCGCTGCCTGACTTCGTGAAGCTCGCCGAGGCGTACGGTCATGTGGGCATGCGCATCGAGAAGTCGTCGGACGTCGAGCCGGCACTGCGCGAGGCGCTTGCGCTCAAGGATCGTACGGTATTCATGGATTTCCAAACGGATCCCACCGAGAACGTCTGGCCGATGGTCCAGGCGGGCAAGGGCATCAGCGAGATGCTGCTTGGTTCGGAAGATCTGTAACAAGGCGCGGTGCGCCGCAGTGCAACTGGCTAACTGAGGCCGAGGCACGGGCGCGGCGAACCCACAAAATTGGACAATCCGGGATACACCATGAGGCACATTATTTCTGTTTTGCTCGAGAACGAGCCGGGCGCGCTGTCGCGCGTGGTCGGGCTGTTCTCCGCACGTGGCTACAATATCGAGACCTTGACCGTCGCGCCGACCGAAGATCGTTCGCTCTCGCGCATGACGGTGGTCACGACGGGCTCTGACGATGTCATCGAACAGATCACGAAACACCTGAACCGGCTGATCGAAGTGGTGAAGGTGGTCGATCTGACCGAAGGCGCGCATATCGAACGTGAGCTGATGCTCATCAAGGTGCGTGCGGTCGGTAAGGAGCGCGAGGAGATGAAGCGGATGTCGGATATTTTCCGCGGCCGCATCATTGACGTTACTGAAAAGACCTACACGATCGAACTCACGGGCAACTCGTCGAAACTCGACGCGTTCATCGAAGGGCTCGATCGCACGGCGATTCTCGAGACGGTGCGTACCGGCGGCTCGGGCATCGGTCGCGGTGAGCGCATCCTGAAGGTTTGAGCGGTAACGCCAACACGGTAAGCGGATTTCGATCCATTCTGATTTCAGTTAATTTTTAGCAATACGGGACAATTTCAAAATGAAAGTTTTCTACGACAAAGACGCCGACCTCTCCCTCATCAAGGGCAAGCAAGTCACGATCATCGGTTACGGCTCGCAAGGCCATGCCCACGCACAGAACCTGAAGGACAGCGGCGTGAACGTGACGGTCGGTCTGCGCAAGAACGGCGCTTCGTGGAATAAGGCGGTCAACGCCGGCCTGAACACGCAAGAAGTGGCAGAAGCCGTGAAGTCGGCTGACATCGTCATGATGCTGCTGCCGGACGAGCAAATCGGCGACGTGTACAAGAACGAAGTGCACGAAAACATCAAGCAAGGCGCTGCCCTGGCTTTCGCCCACGGCTTCAACGTTCACTACGGCTGCGTGATCCCGCGCGCTGACCTGGACGTCATCATGATCGCCCCGAAGGCCCCGGGCCACACGGTGCGCTCGACGTACTCGGCCGGTGGCGGCGTGCCGCACCTGATCGCCGTGGCGCAAGACAAGTCGGGCGCCGCTCGCGACATCGCCTTGTCGTACGCTGCTGCCAACGGCGGCGGCCGTGCCGGCATCATCGAAACGAACTTCCGTGAAGAAACGGAAACCGACCTGTTCGGCGAACAAGCCGTGCTGTGCGGCGGTACCGTCGAGCTGATCAAGGCCGGTTTCGAAACGCTGGTGGAAGCCGGCTACGCGCCGGAAATGGCTTACTTCGAGTGCCTGCACGAACTCAAGCTGATCGTCGACCTGATCTATGAAGGCGGCATCGCCAACATGAACTACTCGATCTCGAACAACGCCGAATACGGCGAGTACGTCACCGGCCCGCGCGTCGTGACCGAAGAGACGAAGAAGGCCATGAAGCAGTGCCTGACCGACATCCAGACCGGCGAATACGCCAAGTCGTTCATTCTGGAAAACAAGGCCGGCGCCCCGACCCTGATCTCGCGCCGCCGTATCACGGCCGAGCACCAGATCGAGCAAGTTGGCGGCAAGCTGCGCGCAATGATGCCGTGGATCGCCAAGAACAAGCTGGTCGACCAGTCGAAGAACTAAGCACGACGTCAGTCGCCGCAGTTCAAAGCAGTACTAGCCGTCCGCCCCGCCGTGGCTTTCGCCGCGGTTCGGCGGGCGGCTTTTTTTGTGACGCCGGCATGTCAGATGGCGAAAAAGTGTCGTCACGGCGCGCGCATTGCTACAATGCCGCCACGCCACGGTTTGGCCCGAAGCAGGCCGACCCGCTCACTCAACCGTTTTCCCAAGGACGCGAGTCAATCGCATGAATTATCCTCACCCGATCATCGCCCGCGAGGGCTGGCCCTTCCTGGGCATTGCCGTCGCCGTCGCGCTTGTCGTGCACTTTCTGGCAGGCGTGTTGTGGGCCGCGCCGTTCTGGGTGATCGCCCTGTTCGTGCTGCAATTCTTCCGCGATCCGCCGCGTCAGGTGCCGCAACAGGCAGGCGCCGTGCTCTCGCCGGCCGACGGCCGCATCGTCGCCATCGAAACCACGCAGGACCCCTATGCAGGCCGTGAAGCGCTCAAGATCAGCGTTTTCATGAACGTTTTCAATGTTCACTCGAATCGTGCCCCTGTTGACGGCACGGTGACCAAGGTGGAATATTTCCCGGGTCGTTTCTTCAACGCCGATCTCGACAAAGCATCGCTGGAGAACGAGCGCAATGCGCTGGTGATCGACGTGGGCGGTCAGATCGTCACGAGCGTGCAGGTCGCGGGCCTCATCGCGCGCCGTATTCTGTGCTACGTGAAGCCGGGCGAGACGCTCACGCGCGGTCAGCGTTATGGCTTCATCCGTTTCGGTTCGCGTGTCGACGTGTACCTGCCGCTGGGCTCGCGTCCGCGCGTGACCATCGGCGAAAAGGTGTCGGCGACCACGACGATCCTCGCCGATCTGTAATCGGCACGGCTTGACCCAAGTCAGGCCGCGCGCGGTGGCGCCAAGCAACGTTGTGCATGAAAGTTGCCAAATGTTGTGCGTCACGGTGCCGCGGTCTGCAACTGCTTTCGCTTCTTGCGTTCCAATAGCGGTGATCCGTCGCGGGCTCGGCCCGCAGCACCACGCATCGTCAAGGAGGTTCAGATGCCGGAAAACCATCGCGGCCGCTTGCGCAACAATGTCCGACACCTTTCACCGTTCGGCCGTCACAAAAACGCTTCCGCAGACCCATCGATGAACGAAGAACACGAACACGCCGCCGAAGACGAGCTGCCGGTTCGCCCGCGCAGCCGCGGTATTTACCTGCTGCCCAACGCCTTTACGACGGCGGCGCTGTTCTGTGGCTTCTTTGCCATCGTGCAGGCCATGAACGACCGCTTCGAGCAGGCGGCCATCGCCATTTTCTTCGCCATGGTGCTCGACGGCATGGACGGGCGCGTCGCCCGCATGACCAATACGCAGAGCGCGTTTGGCGAGCAATACGATTCGCTTTCCGACATGACGTCGTTCGGCGTGGCGCCGGCGCTGGTCATGTACGAGTGGATTCTTCACGAAATCGGCAAGTGGGGCTGGCTTGCGGCGTTTGTTTATGTGGCAGGCGCGGCGTTGCGTCTGGCGCGCTTCAATACGAACATCGGCGTGGTCGACAAGCGATTCTTCCAAGGGCTGGCCAGCCCGGCGGCGGCGGCGCTCATTGCCGGGTTCGTCTGGATCACGATCGACAACAAGCTGCCGGTGAACGTGTTTTGGATGCCTTGGGTGGCTTTCGGGCTGACGATCTACGCCGGGATGTCGATGGTCTCGAACGCGCCGTTCTACAGCGGCAAAGCGCTCGATGTGCGTCAGCGCGTGTCGTTCGGCGTGGTGCTGCTGTTCATGGTCGGCTTCATTCTCGTGTCGTCCGACCCGCCGCTGGTGCTTTTCGGCATGTTCTGCCTGTACAGCATTTCGGGCTACGTGCTGTGGGCAATTCGCTTCGTGAAAGGCCGTCGGCAACGGATTTTCGGCGAAGTGGACGAGTAATCAGGTCAACACAAGGGGCGTCTCGGTACGCCCCTTGTCACATCCACCTGTCAGTGTTGTCAGGTGACCCTGTGCCGCGATGCTGTAGTCTTGCGGTTGCAGGCTCCGAAGTACCCCCCCGTCGGCGCGGGTGTGCCGTGGTGAAGCAGGCCGGTCCCGGCGCCGTTTCCGTTGTTCTACGTGACGAAGGAGAAATCATGGGCATTCTGGACTTCGTGAAAGAAGCCGGTCAGGCGTTGTTGGGCAGCAAGGCAGAAGCCGCTGAACCGCCGCCGCCGGGCCCCGATGCGGACGCCGCGAACCGTACGGCCGCCGAGGCCATCGAGAACTACATCAAAACGCAGAATCTGGACGCGACCGGGCTGACCGTGACGTTCGACGGCGCGTCGCGCACGGTGACAGTGTTCGGCGTGGCGCCGGATCAGGCGACCAAGGAAAAGATTCTGCTGTGCTGCGGCAACGTGAAGGGCGTGGCGCAGGTCGACGACAAGATGTCCGTGTCGACGGCCTCGGCCGAGGCGACCTATCACACGGTGAAGTCGGGTGACACGCTGTCGGCCATTGCGAAGGAGGTTTATGGCAATGCCAATAAGTACAACGCCATCTTCGAAGCCAACCAGCCGATGCTCACCAGCCCGGACAAAATCTACCCGGGGCAGGTGCTGCGCATTCCACCGGCTTGATGTGCCGACGTGCCTGGTGCTGAAGGGTCGGGTTGAGCGGCATTAGCGGCGCTGAGCGCACAAACGCGGGGCGAATCTCTCTGATTCGTCCCGCGTTTTTCTTTGCATGCGGCCGATTACTTTGGATGGGTGGCCCTCACGCGATACCCGAACCGGGAGAGGATGCCCGCTTCCCCGGTGGCCATATCGATCGTATTCAGAACGTCTTGCGGTGTTTCCGCGTGTTGAAACCCGAGCAATTTCGCGCGCCCCCAGGGGTTGAGCAACAACGTGGTCTCACGACGCTCGAACACGGTATTGGCAAAATCCGCTTCCGACAGGAACGCCTGCTTGTCCTCGCTGATCATGCCTTTGAAGGCCGATATGTGTTTGGTATAGAGGACTGCCACATGGCCGCTGTCACTGTCTGTGAACGTGATCATGGACAATCGTTTGCGCGAGACTCCTTCGTCAAGCAGATATTGAAACAGTATCTCGGAGTTTTCTTGGCAGTAGGCTTCCGAGCCCCGGTGTGCTTCGTAGTAGTTGGTCGTGATCCTGGCGGCGCTTTCCTGACGGCTTTCGAGGCTTGAGGTGCGCCCGGAGGATTCGAGTTCTTCGACGATGCTGTTGCGCGCCTCGAAAATCGAATAGTCGGTCATATGTCGTCGATCGGGCCGATTGCTGCGGAGCAGGGACAGTTTGCCGAGGTTGCGAAACGCCCGTCTTATTCTGCCGGCCAGCTGCGGTCTGGCCGCCAGCAACGGAAAGGACGACGTGACGATTCGGAACCCATCCATGCTGTCCTTCGGCATCAGTTCGCTGGCGGGCGGTGCCAGCCTGTTCGACGCCGTCCTGCCCGATGCAGGCCCGTCCGACGCGGGCTCGTTTGACGCTCGCCTGTCCGATGGCGGGGGAGCCGCCCGCATTTGCTTGCTCGTGGCGCCGCCGCCGCCATTGAGGCTCAATTTGGGGTACGCCCGCCACTGTGCCGTTGCCGGTTCGAATTGCACCGGCACGTCGTGCAGCCCGCCGCGGGTATAGACGGACCATCCGTTCCGAGCGCTGCGATGCACCTGGTAATAGCCGCCGTCGCCTTTTATCCATGTTTTCCCGCCATGGTGAATCAGCCCCTCGGCGTTGGGTGCTGGCAGCGATTCGGTGGGTGTCGCGACATGCTCGCGGAGCCAATGCTCATCGATGATCGGGCGCGTTTCGGTGGGCAACGCACCTTGCCGCAGGTCCGGCGGCACGGGCGGCTCGGGCACCGACGCTGGTTCGCGCAGGGGTGCAAGATCGGCCGACGCCTCGACGCGCGACGGCCTGCCAATGGCTCGCAAATCAAGGGCGAGTAGCGCTGCGTTGGTCTGCTCGGCCGTGAATGGCTTTCCGTCCAGCATGTCGGCCAACGACGCCATCCCGCCCGCCAAATTGCGCGAGAGCATGATGCGCGGATGTAACGATGTCGCGACGTCGACCCACTGTCCGGCGATGTCCGCCATTTTCTTCTGTCGCGAAGGCAGGCCCTTCCCGTGGGCGGCAAAATGCAAATCGTCGGCAACTTCCGCGAGCGAGGCGAATGGGCGGCGGCTGCTACCCAGGATTCGCAATACCTTCGATGCGGAATAGTTTCGGTTGATGCTCACGTTGCCGCCGATCCACTCGACTCGCACGTCGTCTCGTGAGAGAGGAGAGGCTGGCGCGTCAATCGGCGGGTTCATCGCTGGCGGCACGCGTCTTTTACTGACGTTGTGCGGTTTGTTACCTCGCGCCGCGGCACTGGGCTGAGTACGCGGCAGGGGCTTGGCCTTGGTCTCGATCAATGCCCGCTGCGGGCCAGCACCCTGAAATGCGCTCGCCAGCCCTGGTTGCGGTGCGATGGGTGCGAGTAACGCGCCATTTCCCACAGGCGCATGAATGGAATGGGGCGGCGCGCTTGCCATCAACGACGTGGTATTGCCCATGCAGAGTCCTCTCGGTTGGCGCCCCGTGCGCCGCTATCCGAATTCCGCCCGGAAAGGGGGAGCCAGGCGCTGTCGTGGCGGGGCGAGCCATGCTCTCCGAACCCTTGGCAGCGGGCTACAACGTTTGTGTCGACGCCTACGGTTTTCGAGCCGGAATTACGCGGCTTCCGGTGCCCCCCGCGTCGTTGCGAAATCACCCGATTGCGACTATATTGGCGCACATGATTTCAGGCGCCGCCCGGGCTTTGGGCCTCCCTTCCGCACCGCTTTCGCCACGCCGCTCGCGCCACCTGCTGATTGCCGGGCCGACAACGGTTGTGCGCGTCGCGCGCTAAACCCCTTCGGTCGTTGCCCCCGAGCGCAGGCTTTCCAAAGCGGATACCCAAAGCAAGGCTTCCCAAGCCGACCCGGTAAGTGACTCGGCCCACGGGCAAGCCGCAACAAGACACCAAGAACAAACCGAACTCTACGAGATCCCCACAGGAGAAAGTCATGGCTGACAAGTTGATCATTTTCGATACGACCTTGCGCGACGGCGAACAGTCGCCTGGCGCATCGATGACGCGCGACGAGAAGATTCGTATCGCCCGTCAACTGGAGCGTCTGCGCGTGGACGTCATCGAAGCGGGCTTCGCCGCCAGCTCGAATGGCGACTTCGAGTCGATCAAAGCCATCGCGGGCATCGTCAAGGACAGCACGGTGTGCTCGCTGGCCCGCGCCAACGACCGCGATATTGCCCGCGCCGCCGAGGCGCTCAAGGGGGCTAACTCTTCGCGTATCCACACGTTCATCGCCACTTCGCCGCTGCACATGGAGAAGAAGCTGCGCATGACGCCGGATCAGGTGTTCGAGCAGGCGAAGCTGGCCGTGCGCTTTGCGCGTCAGTTCACCGACAACATCGAGTTCTCGCCGGAAGACGGCAGCCGCTCGGATCTGGACTTCCTGTGCCGAGTGCTCGAAGCCGTGATCGACGAAGGCGCGACGACGATCAACGTGGCCGATACGGTCGGCTACGGTGTGCCGGAACTCTACGGTCAGCTGGTGCGTACGTTGCGCGAGCGAGTGCCGAACTCGGACAAGGCTGTCTGGTCGGTGCACTGCCATAACGACTTGGGCATGGCCGTGGCGAACTCGCTGGCGGGTGTGCAGTTGGGCGGTGCGCGTCAGATCGAGTGCACGATCAACGGTCTGGGCGAGCGCGCGGGCAATACATCGCTCGAAGAAGTGGTGATGGCGCTCAAGACGCGCAAAGACTACTTCGGGCTGGAACTGGGCATCGACACGACGCAAATCGTGCCGGCCTCGAAGCTGGTGTCGCAAATTACCGGTTTCAACGTGCAGCCGAACAAGGCCGTCGTCGGCGCGAACGCCTTTGCGCACGCGTCGGGCATTCACCAGGATGGCGTGTTGAAGGCCCGCGACACCTACGAGATCATGCGCGCGGAAGACGTGGGCTGGACCGCGAACAAGATCGTGCTGGGCAAGCTGTCGGGCCGCAATGCGTTCAAGCAACGCTTGCAAGAGCTGGGCATCGAGATGGAATCGGAGCAGGACGTGAATGCGGCGTTCGCCCGCTTCAAGGAACTGGCCGATCAGAAGTCGGAAATCTTCGACGAAGACATTCTGGCGATCGTCTCGAACGAAGCGGCCGCTGAAGGTGGCGAGCACTTCTATCTGGTGTCGATGGCGCAGCACTCGGAGACGGGCGAGCGCCCGAGCGCACGTGTGGTGTTCACCGCGCAGGGCAAGGAATTGGTGGGCGAAGCCGAGGGCAACGGCCCGGTCGACGCGGTGCTCAATGCCATCGAGTCGCAAGTGCAAAGCGGTGCCGAGCAACTGCTGTACTCGGTCAACGCCATTACGACGGGCACGCAGTCGCAGGGTGAAGTGACCGTGCGTCTGTCGAAGACCGGCCGTATCGTGAACGGCGTGGGCACCGATCCGGATATCGTTGCCGCGTCGGCCAAGGCGTACCTCTCGGCGCTCAACAAGCTGTATTCGAAGGCCGAGAAGCTCAATCCGCAATTGACGCCGTAAGGCCGCCGGGTAGCGGGCGGGCTGGCAGGCAGACGCGGCATTCGCTGCCGACATGTCGACCGGCTGCCGCGTTCTGGCATCGCAAAGCCGCCGCTTTCATCTCGAAGGTGGCGGCTTTGTCGTTTCTGGCGGCGCAATTGCGGCTTGACTCGTCCCTTGGGGCCGGGCTGAACATGACGTCATCCCACAGATGAAGGAGCGATAAATGGCGTCTTCCGATCGAAATCTCACGGCGTCCGAGGCGGCGCAGCAACTTGGCGTGTCGGGTAAGGCGCTGCGTCTGTATGAGCTGCACGGGTTGTTGGCGCCGGGGCGCACCGCTGCCGGTTATCGGCAATACGGCGTACAGGACATGGCGAGAGCCGGGGAAGTGGTGGCTCTGCGTGCGCTGGGTCTGAGCCTTGCACAAGTCAAGTCGGTGCTGGACGGCAATCGCGACGCACTGGCGCAGGCGCTTGAGTCGCACGAAGCGGTGCTCTTGCGTGATACCGCAACCCGCATGCAGCAGATCGCTCGCGTGCGCGCCCTGCGTGCAGAGCTTCGTGAAGGGCGAATGCCCGCGACGGGGGCTCTGACGCAGTTGTTGCGGAATGAACCTCGCCATGCCTCCGATTCAGCCTCGTTGAATGTCGGCTTTGCCCTGCCGTGGCCGTGGGGCGGCGAGTGGTTCGAATTGAAAGACGTGCGTCCGCTTAATTTCCTGACTGGGCCGTTGGGCAGCGGTAAGACGCGATTGGCGATGCAATTGGCCGAGTCGATACCGGGGGCCGTGTTCGTTGGACTCGGCCGCGCAACGCAGGCCTCGGCATCGCCGCCACCCGTTGCGGCAGACGCCGCCCGTATTGCGCGGGCCACGGCGTGGATTGTGGAGGAGGGGGGGCAAGCGAGTCCCGATCTGTACGCGCTGCTCATGGCGCTGGAAGTTGACGGCACTTACGAAACAGGCGCGGTGAGCCGGGAGGGCGGGGCGGGTGGTGTGAATGGCGCGAGCAGTGCGAGTAACGCGCATGTGGCCCCCGTCGTGGTTGTCGACATGGTCGAGCAGGGCTTGGACCAGGCGACGCAGGAAGCACTGATTCGTTTCCTGCGCCATCGCGCTGCACGTTCGTCGCAGCGACTCATCCTCATGACGCGCTCCGTGCACATCCTCGATCTGAGCGCCGTCGGTCCGGACGAGACGCTGATCCTCTGCCCGGCGAATCACGAACCCCCTTTCTGCGTTGCCCCGTATCCCGGCGCGCGCGGGTACGAGGCGCTCGCTTCGTGCCTGGCGTCGAGCGACGTGCGGGCGCGCACGCAGGGCATGATCGCGTGGCGGGCCCCTGCGGCGTGAGCGAGCGACGGCAGGGTTAGCGGAACGTGAGGTTTGGCGTCTTGTGCCCGGCGGCCCAAGCTCGCGACGCAGCGAGCAGTGCAACGCCAAGCAGCACAGTGTCTTTGACCAAGAATCCAAAGGCGCTGCCACCGGCGTTCGGTGTCGTCACGATGAACGATACGGTGACGACCAACGCCAGCGCAACGCCAAGACTGCCAGCCAAGCTGACACGCCAGTCTCTTCGCCAAAGCATGGCAAGCGCCGAAACGATCTCGATGGTGCCGACCAGATTCGACACGCCTTGCACGCTGAGCACGTGATACAGCCAGCCGAGCAGCGGGCTGTTGCTGACTAATGGATAAATGGCCTGAGCTTCAACGCTCGTGAACTTGTAGGCGCCGTATCCCAGAAAGACGCCAGCGACGCTGTATATCGCGAGCGCACCTGCGGCGCGTTCGAGCCGGGCAGGCGTGAATAAAACAGTTTGGGTATGCACGCAGACTTCTCCTGTGCAGAGGAATCGGATGCGGCAACCGCCAACGCCGGTTGCCGCCAACGACGCAAGGGGCCATGCGGCAAGCAGGGCGTCACGATGCGTGACACCCCGACGCCGCTTAGCTGCCCCGATACACGCGATTCAGAAAGCCTGCGTCCAAGTCTCGAAACTTCGGTCGATCCATTTCCATGGCGGCCATGTTCTGCTTTGCGGGCATGGCATTCGCGCCAGTGCTGGCGGCGCTGGTGCGCGACGCGTTGTTCAGCGCGTCCATCAGGTTCGCCGGGTAACGTGTGTTGTCCTGTGCGGACGAATAGCCAGCGTCGTGGAGTTGCTTGAGTTCCGCTTTGACCTCCGCGCGGGTGAGCGCCGAGTGGCTCGAAGCGACAGCAGTGTTGGCGGCAATCATGCCAATGGCTGCGAAGGAAGTGGCGAGGGCAAGTTTGCGGATTTTCATGGTGTCTCTCCGGTTGATGAAAGGGAGCACCGCGCAGCGCATTCACTGGCGATGGCACCGTTTAGTCGGACCAGCGAGCCGGATATGACAGATCGCGCGAAAAAATTTCAAAGATCGCTGTTGGTGTTGCCGTCGTTGCTGTCGATGGCGCGCCCGCTGACGATGCGCGCTATCGAGCGTAGTGCGTGAACCTGTTGCCGATAGGCGCGGCAACCATCGCACGCGCTCAGGTGCAGGCGCAGTCGGACCGATTCGACAAGGGTCAGGCGGCGCTCGAGGGCATCGGAGATCGTTCGCGTCATGGTGCGGCACTTACCCAGTGGCATCGGCGCTCTCCAAGCCTTTGGTCGACAGACACGTGCGCAAGCGCAGGCGGGCGCGGTACAGCAACACGCTGCAATGATTCGCGTTGAGCTCGAGTTCGCCGCAGATTTCTGCCATCTCCATGTCGAGCAATTCGCGCATGGCGAACACGCGCCCGATGGCCTCGGGAAGTTCGTTCAGACACCAATCGAACATCGTCCAAAACTGCTGCCGGGCAACGATGGCTTCGGGGCGCGGCCACGGCTTCGGGCGGGCGTGTTCGGCCCAGTGGCCGTTGTCCCCAAAGAGCTCGCGGTCGAACACCGATTCGCCGTTAGCGTCTGCACCATCGGGGGTTTCGAGCGACGATGCGTTGACCGTGCGTCGGCGCGCGCGCATGGTGTCGATCAACTTGTTGCGCAAGATAGCGAAGACCCACGTCTTGTGCTGCGCGCGGCCAGCGAATTCGTGCGACTGCGCGTATGCCGCCACGAGCGAGTCCTGCACCGCGTCTTCGGCGAGGTGGTCGTCGCGCAGTTGCAACTTGGCAAAGCGCAAGAGGTCGTGGCGGAGTTGGGAGAGGTATGTCTGATCGAGTGCCTGATCGAGTTCGAGGGGGCGGGTAATGAAGCGTCTCCTTTGGTCAGAACATGTTGTTGTCGCGCTTCTCGTGCAGCGGGTCGGGGCTGATTTGCGTGGTCTTCACGACGCCATCCGGGTCGAAGTAGAAGTTCATCATCGAGAACCACACGTCGTCCTGCTTGAAGCGGTAAGTCCAGACTTCGCGCTTCATCAACGGGAAGGCCGACGTTTCGACCGGCTCGCCGAAGTGATGCAGCACGTCGGTCTTGGTCCACTTGTCGACTTCGACTTTGTTGAACTCTTGTGTGGACAAGACTTGCGTGGCCTTGAGCATCCGGCCCTGCGCGTCGAAGTCCACGGCCACCGTCTCTTCGCCGAATGGCTTGGTGGGATAGAGCCAGCGCGTCACACCCGGGGCGAGCGGGTAGACCTCTTTGGGCTTGCCAAGCTGCATTTGAACGTCGGCCTGCGATGTGCTCGGCGGCAACGTCTGCCAGGGCGCGGTGTAGCAGGCGGCGAGCGACAGGGTGAGGGCACCGGTCACGAGCACTCTGGAAATCGGGATCATGGATAGCCTCGTATTCACGCGGAAATACCGCACAGCGGCACGACATAAGCATACCGCCGTGTGACGCATCGTGGGGTGACTCGGCTTGCCGGGGCCGGACCGGGCAGTTATGATTCGCGCCGAGAGAGTTACTGGGGCCTCGATGAAATTTCACGTCTTGCTGGCGCGCGTATTGCCGCGTTCATTGTCGCGCTCGTGGTCGCGTTCACTGCCGCGCTGGATCGCGCTTGGTCTGCTGGCCGCCACCGGTCTTGCGCAGGCCGCACCGCCGATTCGCCTGGCGCTCATCGAAGGGATGAGCGGGCCGTTCGGGAATGCGGGCGCTATGGTCGAGCGCAATTTGCGCTTCGCGATCGAGCGCGTGAACGCCCGTGGCGGCGTGAAATTGCGTGATGGCGCGCACCCGTTGGAACTCACCGTTTTTGATAGCAAAGGGGCGGTCGAAGACAGCCTGGTGCAACTCAAAGCGGCCGGCGATTTGGGAATTCCCTTTGTCTTGCAGGGCAATAGCTCGGCCGTGGCATCGGCATTGATCGACGCGATCAACAAGCGCAACGCCCGTGAGCCGGGTCAGCGCATGCTGTTCTTCAATTACTCGGCGGTGGATACCGCGCTCACCAACGAGCAGTGCAGCTTCTGGCATTTCGCCTTCGACGCCAATGCCGCCATGCGTATGCAGGCGCTGACCGAGGCGATCAAGGAAGACCCGAGCATTCAGAAGGTCTATTTGCTCAATCAGGACTACAGCTTTGGCCGACAGGTCGCTGGGCTGGCGCGCCAGATGATCGGCGTGAAGCGTCCCGACGTGCAGATCGTGGGCGAGCAGTTCAGCCCGGTGGGCCGCGTGAAGGATTTCACACCGTATCTCGCGCGCATTCGTGCTGCCGGGGCCGATACGGTCGTGACGGGGAGCTGGGGCAACGACCTCACGCTGCTGGTGAAGGCCGCCCGCGAGCAGGGCATGGAACTCAAGTTCTATACGTTTTACGGCAACGCGCTGGGCGCACCGGCCGCGCTGGGCGACGCTGGGGTGGGGCGCGTTTATGCCGTGGCTGAGTGGCACCCGAATGTGGGCGGTGAGGCGTCGGATGCGTTCTATAAGGCCTTCCGCGCCCGGTATCCGGAAGCGCGCGACGACTATCCGCTGCTGCGCATGAGCGTGATGATCGACATGATTGCGTCGGCGCTCGAGCAGGCTGGCACGACCGACGTGACGACGGTGGGCCGCGCGCTGGAAAATCGCCGTATTCGCGAGGCACCGGCCGATGCGTGGATGCGCCCGAACGATCACCAGATGATCGAGCCGTTGTATGTGTCGGTGATGCGTCGCGCGGGTGAGCCGGGCGTGAAGTTCGATAACGAGGGCTCGGGCTACGGCTTCAAGACGGTGATGGAGCTTCCGGCCAATAAGGTGGCGCTGCCGAGTACCTGCCGGATGGCTCGCCAGCGTTGATTGCGGTGGATTGAGGGCGTACGGGCGGGGTTGGATTGGTGCGATTTTCGAGACAATCGGCAGATTTTGGGCGGATTGTACGGGGCGTTTTCAGGGTTTTGACCCCGAAATCGGGGTCTCAGGCCCGCCTGATGGGGCGCAGCATGGAAAATTGTGGCGGCCCGATGGCAATTCCCGTATAATCGCGCACTTGCAGTTTTTGTTTGTGCGCGGCGATGTCGCGCATGTTTTTGTAAGTTCACGGCACGGCCATTCTTCCGTGACCGCGTGTATATCCAAGGAAAGCAAATGTCGAACGCAGATATCAAGAAGTCGGACGTCGTGGCGCAATTCGCCCGCACGGCCAATGACACCGGGTCCCCCGAAGTGCAAGTTGCGCTGCTCACCACGCGCATCAACGAACTGACCCCGCACTTCAAGGCCCACATGAAGGATCACCACAGCCGCCGCGGTCTGCTGCGCATGGTGAGCCGTCGCCGCAAGCTGCTCGATTACCTCAAGGGCAAGGATGCGGACCGCTACCGCGCCCTGATCGAGAAGCTGGGCCTGCGTAAGTAAGCGATTACGATTACGACGAGATGCCTGTATCAGCGTGCTGATGCAGGCATTTTGTTTTTGGGCGACGCCTGAAGAGCCTCATTTCGATGCTTTTCCGGCCGCCAAGCCCGGTCCTCGCACCGGGTTCCCGAGTTACGGGGCCTCGTCGGCAAGCAGGGCTTGTGTCATTCCAGGGTCGCATCAGAGAGCTGCACGGCAACGCGCCGAGCAACGCTGGAATGGCATAACACTCCCCCCTGTGCGGCGTCGGGACCACCCCGGCAGCGATATCGCGCCGCTGCTGCATTCGCGCGATTCGATAAAGGAGTGCAAATGTTCAATAAAGTGTCCAAGGAATTCCAGTGGGGCCAAAATAAGGTTCGCATGGAGACGGGTGAGATCGCCCGTCAAGCGTCGGGCGCTGTGCTCGTCGACATGGACGACACCGTTGTGCTGGCTACGGTTGTGGGCGCAAAGAACGCCAAGCCGGGTCAAGACTTCTTCCCGCTGACCGTCGATTACCTCGAAAAAACCTACGCCGCCGGCAAGATCCCGGGTGGCTTCTTCAAGCGCGAAGGCCGTCCGTCGGAAAACGAAACGCTGACGTCGCGCCTGATCGATCGTCCGATTCGCCCGCTGTTCCCGGAAGGCTTCTACAACGAAGTGCAAGTGGTCGTGCAAGTCGTTTCGCTGAACCCGGAAGTGCCGGCTGACATTCCGGCCCTGATCGGTGCTTCGGCTGCGCTGGCCATCTCGGGTCTGCCGTTCAACGGCCCGGTCGGTGCTGCCCGCGTTGCCTACGTCGACAGCCAATACGTGCTGAACCCGTCGCGTGAACAAATCGCCAAGTCGCAACTGGATCTGGTTGTCGCCGGTACGGAACAAGCCGTGCTGATGGTGGAATCGGAAGCCAAGGAACTGCCGGAAGACGTGATGCTGGGCGCAGTGGTGTTCGGTCACGAACAACTGCAAACGGCTATCAACGCCATTCATGACCTCGTGCGCGATGGCGGCAAGGCTGAGTGGGACTGGACGCCGGCTGGCAAGAACGAAGCGCTGATCGCACAAGTGACCGAGCTGGCCGACGCTTCGCTGCGCGCCGCTTACCAAACGCGTGAAAAGCAAGCCCGTACGCAACAACTGCGTGCCGTGAGCAGCGACGTGATCGCTAAGCTGGGTGAAGCCGCTGCCGCTAAGGGCGAAGCTGCCCCGGACGCGATCGAAGTCGGCAACATCCTGTTCGATCTGGAAGCCAAGATCGTGCGTAGCCAGATTCTGGCTGGCGAGCCGCGTATCGACGGCCGCGACACGCGCACCGTGCGTCCGATCTCGATTCGCACCGGCGTGCTGCCGCGTGCGCACGGTTCGGCCCTGTTCACGCGTGGCGAAACGCAGGCACTCGTGGTGGCTACGCTGGGCACCAAGAGCGACGAGCAGATCATCGACGCGCTGCAAGGCGAGTACCGTGATCGCTTCATGCTGCACTACAACTTCCCGCCGTTCTCGACGGGCGAAACGGGTCGCGTGGGTTCGCCCAAGCGTCGCGAAATCGGTCACGGCCGTCTGGCCAAGCGTGCCCTGGTGGCTTGCCTGCCGGGCGCAGACGATTTCGGCTACACCGTGCGTGTAGTGTCGGAAATTACCGAGTCGAACGGTTCGTCGTCGATGGCTTCGGTGTGCGGCGGTAGCCTCGCCATGATGGACGCTGGTGTGCCGCTGACCTCGCCGGTCGCCGGTATCGCCATGGGCCTGATCCTCGAAGGCAACAAGTTTGCCGTGTTGACCGACATTCTCGGCGACGAAGATCACCTGGGCGACATGGACTTCAAGGTGGCAGGTACGTCGAACGGCGTGACCGCACTCCAGATGGACATCAAGATTCAGGGCATCACGAAGGAAATCATGCAAGTGGCGCTGGCGCAAGCCAAGGAAGGCCGTCTGCATATTCTGGAAAAGATGACGGAAGCCCAATCGGGCGTGCGTACGGAGCTGTCGGAATTCGCACCGCGCATGGTCACCATCAAGATCAATCCGGAAAAGATCCGCGACGTGATCGGTAAGGGTGGTTCGGTGATTCGCGCGCTGACCGAAGAAACGGGCACGAGCATCGACATCTCGGACGACGGCGTGGTCACCATCGCCAGCCCGAGCGCTGAAGGCATTGCCGAAGCGAAGCGTCGTATCGAACTGATCACCGTCGAAGTCGAAGTGGGTCAGGTCTACGACGGCACCGTGCTCAAGCTGCTCGAGTTCGGCGCGATCGTCTCGGTGCTGCCGGGCAAGGATGGTCTGCTGCACATCTCGGAAATCCTGAATGAGCGCATCAACAACATCAACGACTACCTGAAGGAAGGCCAGTCGGTGCGTGTGAAGGTGATTCAGCAGGATGACAAGGGCCGTCTGCGTCTGTCGCACAAGGCACTGACCGAAGAAGAGCGCGTTGGCGCTGCGGCAGTGACCAAGCACGAAGGCTAAGTTAGCGGTGCTTTCGGCGGCGTGCGTGCACGCTGCCGCGCTGAAAAGGAAAACGGCGACTCGATTGAGTCGCCGTTTTTCATTTTTCGCACGGATCGGCGAAATAATGCGGAAAAAATGCGAGAGGGGTATTTACAGGAAATGGGTTTGTCATTAGAATCTCATTTCTCTGTTCGGGGGGTATAGCTCAGCTGGGAGAGCGCTTGCATGGCATGCAAGAGGTCAGCGGTTCGATCCCGCTTACCTCCACCACGGATTCCGAAGCTTGATTTTCAGGCGCGTCGAATGAGCAAGATTCTTGCAAAAACGATGCAAAAAACTTGAAAATAAAGCTTCACAAGCGAAGAAATGTTGTTTAGAATAGCGTTCTTCGCGAAATGCAGTAAAGCGAAACAGACAAAGTTTTGACGATTTTGTCCCCTTCGTCTAGAGGCCTAGGACATCACCCTTTCACGGTGAGTACAGGGGTTCGAATCCCCTAGGGGACG
>NZ_CABPSK010000003.1 GCF_902459645.1 Pandoraea pneumonica | reverse complement strand
CCCGTGTGAAAGTAGGTAATCGTCAGGCTCCCCTAAAGACCCCTTGCTACCAAAGTAGCAAGGGGTTTTTGCTTTGCACAAGCGGAATTGGCTTCCCATCGACCAACGAGGCTCCGTTAAAGCCACGCTCGGCCATCGCGCAAAGTGTTGCATCGACGTCGTGAAGTAAAACTTCGGATAGATCGTCATTGGTTTCTCGCTTACGATTCGACCACGGGGTTAGTTGTGGTTCGGGGAGTGAAACCAGTGGTAAATGATGATCGAAGTAAGCGCCATGCAATGTGGCGTGGTTTGACCTTGCTTGGCGGCGCGTTGGGCATTGCATTTATTGTTGGCGGTTGCGCCGTGCATCAGCCGTCGAGTGACGTAGCTCTCATGGCGTCGCCTTCGTTGAGTGACGATATTGCCCCGCTCTCTGCGGCCGTCACCGCTGAAGGACTCCCACCGCATTGGGAAACCTATCTCGTAACGCACAATAAACGTCGCACTAATTACGAGCAGACACTCGACGAGCAAGGCGTTGCCGTCATCCGCGCACAGGTCGACGCGTCGGCATCGGGCATTGCGCAGAAGCTCGACATTCCTATCTACCCAGGGGCCAAGTTGAATTGGCGCTGGCGAGCCGACGCCATGCCGCCGTCTGCGGATATCCGCACGAAGCGATATGACGATGCCCCTGTACGCATCGCACTCGCTTTCGATGGCGATCCGGCGAAACTCACCACGCAGGATCACCTGCACCGCGAGCTCGCACGTCTGGTGAGCGGGCGCGAATTACCCTATGCGACGTTGATGTACACCTGGGGCGACGGACGTTTCTCGCCGGACGAAGTCGTTCAGAATCCTTACACCGGCCGGATTCGAGCCATCGTCGTTGAGCGGGGCAGCGGTGACCTCGGCAAGTGGCAATCCTATTCGCGTGATATCGCGAAGGATTATGAGAAGGCATTCGGGGAGCCGCCCGGGCGCTTGATTGGCATCGCGATCATGAGCGACGGTGACAACACGCAATCGAAGTTCACGGCCTGGTACGGTGATATTCGATTGGAGACTGACGGTATTCCCACCACAACGGCAGCCAAGTAGATTTAGCTGACGCAAAAAAGCCGGCAATCGCCGGCTTTTTTTGGAGCGCCTCGATGCGAACGCGGCGATTACTGGTCTCGGCCGAAATAGTTTTCGACGAGCTTCACCCAGTAAGTACCGCCCAACGGCAGCAAATCATCGTTGAAGTCGTAGCTGGCGTTATGCAAATTGCACGGCCCGAGGCCGTGGCCGCTGTCGCGATGCGTGCCATCGCCGTTACCGATGAAAACGTACGCGCCCGGCTTCTCCAATAACATGAACGAGAAGTCTTCTGCGCCCATCGTGGGCTCAACTTTGTCGTTCACGTTCTCATCCCCAACCACCTGGCGCATCACGTCGGCGCACAATGCTGCCATCGCCGGATCATTGATGGTTGGCGGGTAATTGCGTTGGAATTCGACCTCAGCCGAACATCCCATCCCCTTGGCCACAAACTCCGAGATTTCGCGCAGACGCGATTCGATCAGGTCCAATACCTCGAGCGAGAAGGTACGGATCGTACCGCCCAGCCACGCCGTGTCCGGCACGACGTTGGTGGTGTCGCCAGCATGAATCTGCGTAATTGACAGCACAGAGGCGTCGATTGGCCGCTTGTTGCGCGTAATGATGCTTTGAAGCGCCTGTGCGACCTGTACTGCCGCAATGACCGGGTCGATCCCTGCGTTAGGAATGCCGGCGTGCGTACCTTTGCCGCGCAGAGTGATCTTGAATTCGTTGCTCGAGGCCATCATCGGGCCCGGCGTAACCGCGAACGTACCGGTAGGGACCCCCGGCCAGTTGTGCATGCCGAAGACGGCTTGCATCGGAAAGCGCTCAAACAGGCCGTCCTTGATCATCTCGCGCGCACCGCCACCACCTTCCTCGGCGGGTTGGAAGATCAGGTAGACCGTGCCGTCGAAATTGCGGTGCTTTTGAAGGTACTGCGCGGCTGCCAACAGCATGGCAGTGTGGCCGTCATGGCCGCAGGCGTGCATTTTGCCTTCGTGCTTCGAGGCATGCTCGAAAGTGTTCGCTTCTTTGATTGGCAGGGCATCCATGTCGGCGCGCAGACCGATCGCACGATCGCTGCTGCCGTTCTTGATGATGCCCACAAGGCCCGTCGTGCCCAGGCCGCGATGAATGGGGATGCCCCACTTCGTCAGCGTTTCGGCCACAACATCGGAGGTGCGTTTCTCTTCGAAGCACAACTCGGGATGTGCGTGAATGTCACGTCGAATGGTCTGAATTTCGCCGCGAGCGGCATCGATTTCGGGAATAAGCTTCATGACGGGGTTTCCTGCGTACGCAATGGCTCATCTTACCCCTAAAGGCAGGGTCTGGCACCTCGATAGGAAAACGCGAACGCCCATACAGAGCCATCCGGAAAAGGCCGTACCGCCCCGTGGGACGGGGCGAAGCGCCGACGAACGTAATACAATGTCGCCAGCGTCACACCCCAACCAGACGCGACATTTCGGCAGAGAGAGGAGTAGTTTCATGACGTCCAATACCCACGTCGTTCGGGCCGCTTGCCCGCATGACTGTCCCGATACGTGTGCACTTCACGTGACGGTGGAGAATGGCGTCGCGATTAAGGTTCAGGGCGATCCGGACCATCCGACGACCAAGGGCGTGCTGTGCACGAAAGTCTCTCGCTATACCGAGCGCACCTATCATCCGGACCGTCTGTTGCACCCGCTCAAACGTGTGGGCCCTAAGGGGGCGGGACAATTTGTACAGGTGAGTTGGGATGAGGCGCTCGATGAGATCGCCGCCCGTCTGAAAGGCATCGCAGCGCGCGAGCCCGAAGCCATCCTGCCGTATAGCTACGCGGGAACGATGGGGTTTGTGCAGGGCGAAACGATGGCTGCACGCTTTTTCAACAAACTCGGCGCGTCCGAGCTTGATCGCACCATTTGTGCGAGCGCCGGCGCCGCAGGGCTGCGCTATACGTACGGGGCGGGCGTCGGGATGCATGTCGAGCATTTTGTCGATAGCAAGCTGATTCTGATCTGGGGCAGCAACCCGATCACGTCGAGCGTGCACTTCTGGGCGATTGCGCAGGAGGCCAAGCGGCGCGGGGCAAAATTGATTGCGATCGATCCTTATCGCTCGCTCACCGCTGAGAAGTGCCACCAGCATATTGCGTTGCTCCCCGGCACCGACGCCGCACTGGCGCTCGGCATGATGCATGTTCTGATCGCAGAGGACCTCGTCGATCACGAGTACATTGCGCGTCACACGGTCGGGTACGCTCAGTTGAAAGCACGGGCGCAGCGCTATACACCTGCGCGCGTGGCCGAGATCTGCGGTATCAGCGAAGACACGGTAGTGACGTTGGCCCGCGAGTACGCCAGCGCTAAACCCGCCGCGATTCGTCTCAACTACGGCATGCAGCGCGCCAAGGGCGGTGGTCAAGCCACGCGCGCCGTCGCCTGTTTGCCTGCACTCATTGGGGCATGGCGCGATCCGGCTGGCGGATTGTTGATGTCGACGTCGGGTTTTGCGCCGGTCGATGCGCTGGCGCAAGCGCGTCCGGACCTGCGACCAGTGCCGGACAAGGTGCCGCGGCTGGTGAACATGAGCGCCATCGGGGACGCGCTGTGCCATCCGGGCGATGCGTCGTTTGGCCCGAAGATCGAAGCCCTCGTGGTCTATAACAGCAACCCCGTGGCCGTCGCCCCTGAGTCGAGCAAGGTGGCGTCCGGATTCGGCCGGGAGGATCTGTTCACGGTGGTGCTGGAGCATTTCCAGACCGATACCGCCGACTATGCCGACTTTGTCCTACCTGCGACCACGCAGCTTGAGCATCTCGATATCCATAAGGCGTACGGCCACACCTACCTGCTGGCGAATAATCCTGCTATCGCGCCGTTGGGGGAGACGAAGCCAAATTCGGAAATATTCCGTCTACTCGCCCAACGGATGGGGTGGCAAGACCCATGCTTCTCGGACACGGACGATCAACTTGCCGAGCAATCGATCCGATGGTCTGATTCGCGCATGGCGGGCGCGGATTGGGAAACACTCAAGCGTGACGGCTGGGTGCGCTACGACTTGCCCGAGGCGCCGTTCGCTAATGGCGGTTTCTACACGCCGTCGGGAAAATGCGAGTTTTACTCGGAGCGGATGCAGCAGGAAGGCTTCGATCCGCTGCCGGACTGGGTGCCGCCGTACGAATCGGTCGCAAGCAATCCGTCGCTCGCCGCGCGCTATCCGCTGGCCATGATTTCACCGCCGGCGCGTAACTTCCTGAACTCGAGTTTCGTGAACGTCGATAGCCTGCGCTCTTCAGTGGGCGAGCCGACGCTTGATATTCACCCGGCCGACGCTGGACCCCGTGGTATTGCGGACGGCGCGGGGGTGAGGATTTTCAACGATCGAGGCACGTTGAACGCCAAAGCGCGGGTGACGGAAAAGGCTCGTGAGGGCGTGGTGGTCGGGTTGTCGATCTGGTGGAAGAAGCTCGCACCGGATGGCAAAAATGCCAACGAGGTCACGAGCCAGCAACTGACGGACCTTGGGCGCGCGCCGACGTTCTACGACTGTCTGGTCGACGTCGCGCCAGCCTAAGATCAGCGCCCCGCGCTAACGCTCACGGAGTTTGTCATGTCGACCTTGCCTGTAAAGGGTTCTCCGATTCGGTTTCGGTACCTCAAGGTACTGTCGGCATGCGCGGTGATGTCGGCGATGGGTGGGTGCAGCCAGGTCGGTTATTACGCGCAGTCGATTAACGGCCATTTCACCATGCTGCATGAGGCGCAGCCGGTGAACGACCTACTCGCGGACCCTTCGCTAGATCCGCGGTTGCGTGAGCGTTTGACGGAAGCGGAGCAGATTCGTAGCTACGCCGTAACGGCGCTCGGGGAGCCTGATAACGGCAGCTATCGCAGCTACGCGGACATCAAACGTCCCTACGTCGTCTACAACGTGTTCGCTGCGCCCGCGCTCTCGTTGAAGCTGCATGAGTCGTGTTTGCTTGTTGTCGGATGCGTCGAATATCGCGGGTATTACTCGCGGGAGTCGGCGGAGGCCTATGCCGCAGAGCTGCATCGCGATGGATGGGAAACCTTCGTGGCAGGGATTCCGGCCTATTCGACGCTGGGTTACTTCGATGACCCGCTGCTTAGCACCTTCATCTATCTGCCGCGTGCTGAAGTCGCCCGGATGATTTTCCATGAGCTCGCGCATCAGATTTTGTTCGTGCGGGGGGATACGCCGTTCAACGAGTCGTTTGCGGTCACGGTCGAGACTGTCGGCGTGCAGCGTTGGTTGGCTGCGCATCCTGACGCGGCGATCGAATACGAGCGTTATGACGCGCATCGACGGCAATTCCGCGAATTGGTCGAGGGTTACCGCAAGCAATTGGAGGCGCTGTACAACGGCACAGATACCGACGGACAGAAAACGGCGCAAAAGGACGTGCTGTTCACCCGCATGCGTGCCGATTACGCGGCGCTCAAGGCATCGTGGGGCGGCTACAAAGGGTTCGATCTCTGGTTCGCGAGCGATTTGAACAACGCGAAGATCGGTTCTTTCGCCACTTATAACCAGTGGGTGCCGGCGTTCATGGCGTTGCTCGCGGAAGAGGGCAACGATTTGCCGAAGTTCTATAGCGCAGTGAAAGCACTGTCGAAGCGAAAAGCGGATGAGCGTGACGCGGTGCTTGCCGCACTTAACGAAACGCCCGCAGCGGCAGCGGCACGAGCGGCATTGAATTCGCCTGCCCACGCAGCGAGGTAGCCGAAAGCCATTCGGCGGCGTCGCCGTGATCGACGCGCGTGCGTACGCGCTGCTGGTCAGCGCAAGTCGGTTGGGCTAGTCGGTCAGGCGATCACCGACTTCAAATCCCCCAAGAGCGCATACAACTGACGCTGCCGGTCTTCCGGCAGTCGGCCAAGGCGCTGCTCGATCCATTCCTCATGGGCGCGCGCCATATTGGAAAAGGCCTTCTTGCCACGAGGCGTCAGCTTGATCAAAAACGCCCGTCGGTCGTTGACGACGGTCTCGCGCGTCACCCATCCCTCTTTTTCCAACTGATCGGTGATACCGGTGACATTGCCACCGGTCACCATCATGCGCTTGCTGAGCTCGCCCATCTTCAGCCCTTCCGGATGGCGGTCGAGTTGGGCGAGCAGATCGAAGCGTGGCAACGTGCAATCGAAATCCTGGCGCAGACGCGACCGGATGTCGGTTTCGATCATGTTGGCGCAGGTGAGCAGTCGCAGCCACAGACGCAGGGCGTCGTGCTCGCGGTCGTTGGCTCGCGTTTCGAGATCGAGAGAGTCGGAATCGGCGAGGCTCATGGGAGGCGATGTGAAATTTACAGTATGGAAATTTTAGGTTTGAACTAAACGCCCGGTCAAGCCGGGTTTGCGCGGGCGGTTGGCTTGGAAACAACGCGCGCGCCACATGGAGAGACGGAAGACAGGGGGTGAAGAACGGGGAGGCAGGAAACAAGCAGAGCGTGACCGCATCCGGGCGCTGGAAAATGCTGAGGCAATAACCAGGCAATAACCGACGCAAAAATCGAGGCAATAAAAAAGGGCACCCGAAGGTGCCCTTTCGTCAAACAAAGACTAAGTGACAGAAACTGTCAGCTTAGAACTTGTGACGGATACCGGCCGTAACAGCGAACTGGTTCGTGCTGTTCGAGAAGCCCAGGCCGTTCAACGTTGCGCCGCCAGGAGCATCGTTGTTGGCGTGTTGCCACAGACCAACCAGGTACGTGTCCGTGCGCTTCGACAGGAAGTAGTCGACGCCCAGGTTGACTTGGTGGTACTTCGGCGAAACGCTGTTGCCTGCCGTTTGGAGCGACGACCACGTGTACGTGTACGAAGCGCCCAGTTGCAGAGCCGGGGTCAGCATGTACTTGCCGTTCAGTTCGACGTTGTCGAACTTCCAGCTGCCGCCACCAACGTATTGGTACACCGAGTGACCGTAGACCAGACCCAGCGTGGCCGGACCGAAGGCGTACGAACCGCCTGCCGATGCAATCCATGCCTTGTCGCTCAGGCCGCCAGCCGTCATGGCCGTCGTAGCATCGCCCGAGTTGTTGATCACGCCCGAGCTGTTGCTGCCCGGCGAGCCGAGGTACAAGTAGCCAGCGCCGAACGACACCGGGCCGTTAGCGTAGCCAGCACCGAACGAGTAAGCGCGGTTGTTGGCGAAGCCCGAACCCGTCGAACCATTGTTGGCCGAGTTCGAGAAGCCGTACATACCGCCAGCGCTGAAGCCGCCGTAGTTAACCGACGTGTACTTGACAGTGTTGTTCACGCGGAACGAGTTGTTCAAGTTGTCGTTATCGAACGGGTGAGCGCCCGCGAACGTCGACCATTGGCTGCCCGAAGCGTACGGACCAACGAAGTCAACCACGGAGTCGTACTGACGACCGATGGTCAACGTACCAGCCGTTGCGCTGCTCAGACCAACGTAGGCTTGACGACCGAACATACGGCTGTTCTGGCCCAGCGTGCCGCTGCCCAGGTTGAAACCGTTTTCCAGCACGAAGATTGCCTTCAGGCCACCACCGAGGTCTTCAGCACCCTTCAGGCCCCAACGCGAACCTTGCAGGTTGCCGTTGGCGAACTGGAAGTTCTTCGAGGTGTTACCCGTGCCAGCCAGGTTGCCACCGGTCTTGCTGACGTATTGCAGGCCAGCGTCGATGATACCGTACAGGGTCACGCTGCTTTGAGCGTGAGCAGCGCCAGCGAATGCGCCGAGCACACCCAGAGCGAGAAGCGACTTTTTCATTGAGTGATCTCCAAAGGATTGTGAGATTTGTTTAACAAGGTCACTAGTGATAACGTCCTTGCTAATCAACTTCGCGAGAAGTTGGACGTAATGTAACAAATTCACTGTGGGCGGCAAAGGAAAAGGCCGGATTTGCGCGGGTTTGCGGCGACCTTTGTTTCGTTTACGCAACAGCCCGGAAACCGGCTTCTGGCGTGCCTCGCGCGCGTTTGCTCCCGCGCAAGGCACGTCTGGCAAAGGCGCGTATCATCACCGGCAGACGCGGTGGAATCGTCCTAAATTCCACATTGTGAAAGATTGAAGTGAGTTGAAAGTCAGATGTTCTCAGACAGCCTTATCTCCGAACTGGACCGTGGCCTGCGAGCAATCGTCGGGGTCACGCAAGCCTCCCGCCCGATTCCTGTCCCTGCCACATCCGCTATATCCGCTGCACCGACGACAACCGAGCCGACCGGCGCGGGTCACGCGAGCGGTGCCGGGGCCACGGCCGCAAGTGATGCTGCCGACGACGGGCTGAGTCCGCAGGAGCGCCGGCACGTCGCGGGTCTCATGCGCGTGAATCATGTCGGTGAGGTATGCGCGCAGGCGCTCTATCAGGCGCAAAAGCTGGCGACCAAGCGGCCCGAGTTGCGGGCGGCGTTCGAGCACGCAGGGAAAGAGGAAGAAGATCACCTTGCGTGGACGGCGCATCGGCTGGCCGAATTGGGCTCGCGTCCCAGCTTGCTCAACCCGCTCTGGTACGCCGGGGCCTTCGCGATCGGCTTCGTCGCCGGAAAGTGCGGTGACAACGTGAGCCTGGGCTTCATGTCCGAGACCGAGCGTCAGGTCGAACACCATCTCGATACCCATCTAGACGAACTGCCGCCGCATGATCTGCGCTCGCGGGCCATCGTTGATCAGATGCGTCTCGACGAAATCGAGCACGGTCAGGCAGCACGCGATGCGGGCGGTATCGAACTGCCCGTGCCGGTACAGCGCGTGATGCGGGCCGCCGCCAAGGTCATGACGACGACGGCCTACTATATATAGAGCACTGCGGTCGTCTCTGGCACTTCTCTCTTTTCCTGTGTCGATCTCCCTCGCGTGGCGCGTGTCCGGTGGCATTTTGCGTGTCACCAAATGGCGCGCGCCATGGCGTAAGCGCGCACTACCCCGTATCGATAGCGCTGGCGGGCTTTGCGCGAGATTGGGCTTCAAGTTTGAGGTTCCACTTTCACTATCGCAGTTATGTCATTAATTTTCCTGACAAAAATTGGTTCGGCTGCTTGAGGAAAGTGCGCTAAGTCATTGTTCTGTCTGACAAATCCCGTCCGAAAAACCGGCGAAACGCTTGACCGGCCAAACACTCTCCTCTAAAGTGGGAAATAGTGTGAGAAAGTGTATTTTTGTGTGCTGTAACGCACGAAATCTTTCTCTCTCGGCATGACGGACAGGCGGACGAAACCTCACGGGAGCGCACGTGTTTCAGGGAGCCTCGGCACTTTCACTGGATGCAAAGGGACGGATGTCGATTCCGGCCCGGCATCGTGACGTGCTGCAAGGCGAGGCCGAAGGCAAGGTCACGATCACGAAGCACCCCGATGGTTGTCTGCTGCTGTTTCCGCGTCCCGAATGGGAGATCTTCCGCGGCAAGATCGCCGCACTGCCGATGGATGCGCACTGGTGGCGCCGCATCTTCCTGGGCAACGCAGCCGACGTCGAGATGGATTCGGCGGGGCGTGTCCTGGTAGCGCCGGAATTGCGTGCAGCCGCGGGCATGGACAAGGAAGTCATGCTGCTGGGCATGGGCAGTCACTTTGAACTCTGGGATGCCGCGACGTACGCCGCCAAGGAACAGGCAGCGATGGCGCAGAGCATGCCGGAAGCACTGAAAAACTTCACTTTTTGATTGATCAGGTGGTCCGACGAGCATGGCGCACGCGGTGGAAACGGTAATGCAGCACCGCACGGTCCTGCTGGACGAGGCCGTGAATGCCCTGCTGTGGCGCGACGACGGCGTATACGTCGACGGAACGTTCGGGCGGGGTGGGCACAGTCGCAGGGTGCTAGAGCGGCTGGGCGCCCAGGGGAGACTGATCGCATTCGATAAGGATCCCCAAGCGATCGCGGAGGCGGCAAAGATTGCCGATCCGCGATTTTCGATTGAGCACGACAGCTTTGCGACGCTGCGCGATGGGCTTGCCCGTCGCGGCGCGAACAAGGTGTCGGGCGTATTGCTGGACCTCGGCGTGTCGTCGCCGCAGTTCGACGACCCCGCGCGCGGTTTCAGCTTTCGGTTCGACGGGCCGCTCGATATGCGCATGGATACCACGCGCGGCGAGTCGGCCGCCGAGTGGCTGGCCCGAGCAACGCTGGAAGAAATGACGGAGGTCATCAAGGACTATGGGGAAGAACGGTTTGCTTTTCAGATTGCAAAGGCGCTTGTTGCTCGCCGGGCAAACGCCGACCACCTCGGTCCACTCGTCAGCACTCGCGAGCTTGCCGAGATCGTGGCTGGCGCCGTCAAGACCCGTGAGAAGGGCAAGGACCCGGCAACACGCACCTTTCAGGCTATACGGATTCACGTCAATCAAGAGCTTGCGGATCTCGAGATAGCGCTTGAAGCGGCGGCCGATGTCCTCGAAACGGGAGGCAAACTCGTGGTGATCAGCTTTCATTCGCTGGAAGACCGCATCGTGAAGCGCTTCATGCAAGCGCGCACGAGCGCGCCGGTGGTGGATCGCCGCGTGCCGTTGCGCGCCCACGAAATTCCCGAACCGCCGTTCAAAGCCCACCGCAAGATCAAACCTTCCGAAGCCGAAGTCGCGGCGAACCCGCGCGCGCGCTCGGCGATCATGCGCGTCATGGAGCGGGTGTCGTCATGAGCCGGCTCAACATTCTCCTGCTCGCACTGCTGATCGGCTGCGCGCTGTCGCTGATCAATGCGCAATACCGGGCGCGCGGTACGTTCGTGGAGCTCAACCGCGAGCAGGCGCTCGAGCATCAATTGCTGCAAGACTGGGATCGCCTTCAGTACGAGCAAAGCGCCCAGAGCAAAAGTGCGCGCATCGAGAACGTGGCGCGTAGCGACCTGAAGATGCAGGCAGTCTCGCCGGGCCGCACGCAATATCTCTCCGCCCCGGCCGGTGGCACGGGGGCGATGGTGGATGTGCCGGTACCGACCGCGAGTGCCGCCTCGGCACCCCCCGCCAGCGGAGGCAAGCGATGATCCGCCGCAAAGACGCTAAGGCCAAGACCAAGGATGTGCAGTTCTCTGCCAGCCCGGTGCTGTCCGTGCGTCTGCCGATGTGGCGCTCGAAGATGCTCGTCTTCGTGATTTTCGGCGCCTTCGCGGCACTCGCCGCACGCGCCTTCTGGATTCAGGGCCCGGGCAACGCCTTCTATCAACGTCAGGGCGAGAGCCGTTACGAACGCACACTGGAGATGTCCGCCACGCGCGGCAAAGTGTTCGACCGTAACGGGCAGGTGCTCGCCACCAGCTTGCCGGTCAAGGCCATCTGGGCGATCCCCGAAGACGTGCCCGAAGATGTTTCCACCGAGCAAGTGCGCAAGCTCGCGCGTCTGCTCGAAATGGGTGAGCCGGATCTGCGCCGTAAGCTGGGTCAAGACAAGAGTTTCGTCTACGTGAAGCGTCAGGTCTTGCCGGACGTGGCCAAGCAAGTGGCCGAACTCGATATTCCGGGGATCTATCAGCGCAAGGAATACAAGCGCTTCTATCCGGAAGGCGAAATTGCGGCGCACATCGTCGGTTTCACCAACGTCGAGGACATCGGTCAAGAAGGCGTCGAGCTCTCGATGCAGAAGGATCTCGCCGCAACGCCGGGCAGCCGCCGTGTGATCAAGGATCGTCTGGGCCGCGTGGTCGAAGATCTCGACATCCTGGCGCAGCCGCGCGACGGCCACGACATTACGCTCTCGATCGACAGCAAGATCCAGTTCCTCGCCTATAGCGAACTGAAAGATGCCATCGAGCGCACCGGTGCCAAGGCTGGCAGCGCCGTCGTGCTCGACGTGCGCACGGGCGAAGTGCTCGCACTGGTCAACCTGCCGACCTACAACCCGAACAACCGCACGAACCTCACGGGCGCCCAACTGCGCAACCGCGTGATCACCGACACGTTCGAGCCCGGCTCGATCATGAAGCCGATCACCGTGGCGGCGGCGATTGAGCATGGCTACGTGAAACCGATGACGACGGTGATGACCACCGGTCGGGCGAACTTCTTCGGTGCGACGATCACGGACACGCGCGATTACGGTCTGCTCACCGTGCAAGGCGTGATTCAGCACTCCAGCAACATCGGCACCGCGAAGATTGCCCTGCAAATGAAGCCGCAGGAAATGTGGGACATGTTTACTAGTGTCGGCCTCGGTCAGGCACCGAAGATCGGCTTCCCCGGTGCAGTGGCCGGTCGTCTGCGTCCGGCGAAAAGCTGGCGTCCGATCGAGCAGGCGACGATGGGCTACGGCTACGGCCTGTCCAGTTCGCTGATTCAGCTCGCACGTGCTTACACCGTGTTCGCCCATGACGGCGAACTGCTGCCGATCTCGATCTACAAGACCGATGGCAGCACGGTCAAGGGCACGCCGGTCATTTCACCCGCTACGGCGCGTGAAGTTCGCAAAATGCTCGAAATGGTGACCTCGCCGGGCGGTACCGCCACGCGCGCACAGGTCATCGGCTATCGCGTGGGCGGCAAGACTGGCACGGCCTACAAGCAGTCGGGCAAGGGCTACGACAAGAGTAAATACCGGGCGTCGTTCGTCGGCATGGCGCCGATGTCCGAGCCGCGCATCATCGTGGCGGTCACGCTCGACGAGCCGGGGCGCGGCGCGCACTACGGCGGCGTGGCGGCCGGTCCGGCGTTTGCCGCCATCGTGGGCGGCACGCTGCGTTCGCTGAACGTGGTGCCGGATTCGCCCGTAACCAAGCTCGTCGTGAGCGACAAGGTGGAGGAGAGCGAGCCATGGGCACCGTGAACTCCACCCCGGTCACTTTGACCATGATCACCGACGACGCCGAGCGTGCCACGTTGGCGCAGGCTTGGGATTGGCTGCGCCGTACGGTACCGGCTGGTGCTATCTTGCACGCCGACAGTCGCCGTGTCGGGCCGGGCGATGTGTTCGTGGCCTACGCCGTGAAGGGGGCCGACAGCCGTGGCTTCATTGCCGATGCGGTAGAGCGCGGCGCTGCGGCGGTGCTCTGGCAGAGCGACGATTTCACGTGGCCGTCTGGCATGGCCAACCTCGGCAACGTGCCGAATTTCGGCGTCTCGCGTCTCGACTGGCTGGCAGGCCCGCTCGCCTCGCTTTGGTATAGCGAACCGAGCGTCGGCATGACGATGCTCGGCGTGACCGGCACCAACGGCAAGACGTCGTGCAGTCAATGGCTGGCACAGTTGCTGACGAAGGCGGGCACACGCAGTGCCGTGATCGGCACGCTGGGCAGCGGCTTCCCGGGTCATCTGACGGTCACCGGCTTCACCACCCCCGACGCCGTGCAATTGCAGCGCAGCCTCGGCGATCTTCGTGCGCAGGGTGCGGCAGCGGTCGCGATGGAAGTCTCGTCGCACGGGCTGTATCAGGGGCGAGTGAACGGCGTGGCATTCGATGTCGCCGTGTTCACCAACCTGACGCAAGACCATCTGGACTATCACGGCACGATGGCCGAGTACGAAGCGGCCAAGACGCGGTTGTTCGACTGGCCGGGGTTGAAGGCTGCGGTCATCAATCGCGATGACGCGATGGGCCAACGTCTGTTGACGCGTCTGAAAGGCAAAACGCCGGTCTACGAATACGGCCTGCATGGCGATGCGACGTCGGCGCATGGCAACCGCGTGCTGCGTGCGGAAGACATCCGCGCGACGACGATCGGTACGCGCTTCACGCTGCATATCGATGGTCATAGTCAGCAGATCACCGTGCCGCTGATTGGTGAATTCAATATTAGTAACGCGCTGGCGGTGCTTGGCGCGGCACTCGCCGCTGGCGTGCCGCAGGACGCGGCCATCGCTGGACTGGCCACGCTCACACCGGTCTCCGGTCGCATGGAGCAGATTGGGCAACCGGGTCAGCCGCTGGTGGTGATCGATTACGCCCACACGCCCGACGCGCTCGACAAAACGCTCGCCGCGCTGCGCCCTGTGGCGGATGCCCGTGGCGGCAAGCTCGTGTGCGTGTTCGGTTGCGGTGGCGATCGCGATGCAGGCAAGCGTCCGCAGATGGGCGCTGTGGCTGAGCGTCTAGCTGACGCGATTGTGCTCACGAGCGACAACCCGCGCAGCGAAGTGCCTGCCGAGATCATGGCGCAGATTGCTGCCGGTCTCGCACAGCCCGACGCCGCGCGCCGTATCGAAGATCGCGCTAGCGCGATTTTGCAAGCCGTGCGCGGTGCGCAAGCCGCCGACCTGGTGTTGATCGCCGGGAAGGGGCACGAAAGTACACAGGAAATCATGGGCAAGAAGAAGCCGTTCTCCGATCAGGAGCACGCTCGCCTGGCACTCGCGGCGCGTGCAACGACCGTGCGCGGAGGTGGCGAATGAGTATGTGGCAACTGAGTGATGCACAAGCCGCCGTGGCCGATTCCTACGTGATGGGTTCGGCATCGACGGCATTTTCGCGCATCGTGACCGATAGCCGTTCGGTACAACCGGGCGACTTGTTCATCGCGCTCAAGGGCGAGCGCTTCGATGCGCACGACTTCCTTGCCGACGTGGTGCGCGCCGGTGCGGCGGCTGTCGTGGCGTCGCGTGTGCCGGAAGGTTTCGACGCTCCGGCGTTGATCGTGCCCGACACGCGCATTGCGCTGGGCGAACTGGCTGCCGCATGGCGCCGTCGCTTTGCCATTCCGGTGGTCGCTGTCACGGGCAGCAACGGCAAGACGACGGTCAAGGAAATGATCTCGGCGATTTTTGCCGAAGCCGTCGGTGCCGACGCGCGTCTGGCCACTGCTGGCAATTTCAATAACGACATCGGCCTGCCGCTCACGCTGTTCCGTCTGAAAGATGGCGACAAGCTGGCCGTGCTCGAGCTCGGCATGAATCATCCGGGCGAGACAGCGTACTTGGCGCGAATTGCGCAGCCGAGCGTGGCCGTGATCAACAACGCGCAGCGCGAGCATCAGGAATTCATGGTGAGCGTGTCTGCCGTGGCCGAAGAGCACTCGGCGGTGTTGGCGGCGCTGCCCGTCGACGGCGTTGCGGTGTTCCCGGCGGAGAGCGAATTCGCACCGATGTGGCGGGAAATCGCCGAGGCGCCTGGCACGAAGCGCCGTGTGCTCGACTTCGCGCTCGACACCCGTGCGGCGGTCTCCGGACGTTACGACGTGGCGACCCGCGTGCTGCGTGTCGACACGCCCGCTGGTGGATTCACGGTGAAGTTGCCGCTGCTCGGTGAGCACAACGCGCGCAATGCACTGGCCGCGATTGCCTGCGCTGTCGGCGCGCATGTCGATATTGGTTCGATCGTGCGGGCACTCGAAGCGTTTTCTGCCGTCAAAGGCCGACTTCAGGTGTCGACGCTCTCGAAGGGACCGCTCGCCGGCGTCACGCTGATCGACGACACCTATAATGCGAACCCCGATTCGGTTCTGGCCGCAATCGACGTACTCGCACAGACGCCAGCGCCTCGCGTGCTGGTGCTGGGCGACATGGGCGAAGTGGGTGACAACGGTCCCGAGTTTCATCGGGAAGTGGGCGAATACGCGGCACAACGGGGCATCGACTTGCTGATGGCGTTGGGCGAGCAGACGCAAGACACCGTGAGCGCGTTTGGCGACGGCGGCGAGCATTTCGCCGATGTGGCCCCGCTGGCGGCGGCGCTGATTGCAAAGCTGAGCGCACCGGCGACGGTGCTGGTTAAAGGATCCCGCTTTATGCGGATGGAGCGCGTATTGGAAGCACTGCGCGCTACGAGTGAAACCGGGGGCGGCAACGCCCCGGCTAAGTAAAAAGGATTGATGGAATGTTGCTGACGTTGGCGCAATGGCTGCAAGCGGATGCGAGCTATTTGCGCGTGTTCAACTACCTGACGTTTCGGGCCGTGATGGCAAGCCTCACGGCGCTGGTGATCGGGCTCTCGTTCGGGCCGATGGTCATTCGCAAGCTCGCCGAAATGAAGGTGGGCCAGGCCGTGCGTACCGACGGCCCGCAGACTCACCTGGTGAAGTCGGGTACGCCCACGATGGGCGGCGTGCTGATTCTGATCGGCATTACCGTCGCGACGCTGCTCTGGGCGGATTTGAGCAACCGTTTCATCTGGATCGTGCTGATGGTCACGCTGGGCTTCGGCATCATCGGCTGGATCGACGACTACCGGAAGGTGGTCTTCAAAGACCCGCGCGGCATGTCGTCGCGCGAGAAGTACTTCTGGCAATCGATCATCGGCTTGTTCGCCGCCATTTATCTGGCGTTCTCGGTGTCCGAGACGAGCAACCTGAAGGTGTTCGAGTTGTTTATCAGCTGGGTGCGTAACGGCTTCCCGCTCGATTTGCCGCCGAAAGCCGACTTCATCGTGCCGTTCTTCAAGACGATGAGCTACCCGCTCGGCGTGTTCGGTTTTATTGCGCTCACGTACTTTGTCATCGTCGGCTCGTCCAACGCCGTTAACCTCACCGACGGCCTCGACGGCCTGGTGATCATGCCGGTGGTGCTCGTGGGCGCCGCGCTTGGCGTGTTCGCCTACGTGATGGGCAACGTCGTCTACTCGAAGTACCTGCTGTTTCCGCACATACCGGGCGCGGGCGAGTTGCTCGTGTTCTGTTCAGCGATGTCGGGGGCGGGGCTCGCGTTCCTATGGTTCAACACTCACCCGGCGCAAGTGTTCATGGGCGACGTGGGCGCGCTGGCGCTCGGCGGCGCATTGGGCACCGTGGCGGTCATCGTGCGTCAGGAAGTCGTGCTCTTCGTGATGGGCGGTGTGTTCGTCGCCGAGACGCTGTCGGTGATGCTGCAAGTCACGTGGTTCAAGTACACGAAACGCCGATTCGGTGAAGGGCGGCGCATCTTCAAGATGGCGCCGCTGCATCACCACTTCGAATTGTCGGGTTGGAAGGAAACGCAGGTCGTGGTGCGCTTTTGGATCATCACGCTGATGCTGGTGCTGATCGGCCTGTCGACGCTGAAGCTGCGCTAAGCGCGTGCTGGGCGTTAGTTAAGTTGGATTAAGCAACAAGAAGTAACAAAGCGCTAAAGGTAGGGCCGCTCGCGCCGATAGTGGGAGATCGGCGGCAAAGAAGCGATGCATTCGTAGGTTGTTTGAATCGATAAAAGGAAGAGCGACGTGTTTGGCGAGAAGTTTGGTGAATCCTGGCAACCGCGTGTCCTGATCCTGGGTCTGGGAGAGTCCGGCCTGGCGATGGCACGTTGGTGCGCGCGTTACGGCTGCCGCGTACGTGCGGCAGACACGCGCGAGTTGCCGCCGAGCGCGCCGAACGTCGCTACCCTGCACGCCGAAGCCCCGCAGGCCGAATTCATCGGCGGCGCGTTTGCCGATCGCATCGACCCGTTGCTCGACGAGATCGAACTGATCGGTATCAGCCCCGGCCTCTCGCCGCTCGTGCCCGATGTGGCCGCGCTGCTCGCCGAGGCCGCCGAGCGCGGCATTCCCGTGTGGGGCGAAATCGAGTTCTTCGCGCAAGCGCTGCGTCATATGCAGGCGACGAGCGGTTATGCGCCGAAGCTGCTCGCGATTACCGGCACGAATGGCAAGACCACGACGACGAGTCTCGCTGGCTTGCTGTGCCGCCGCGCGGGCAAGCGGACGGCGGTCGCGGGCAATATCAGCCCGTCGGCGCTCGATCGTCTGACCGAGTGCATCGCCGACGCGACGCTGCCCGACGTCTGGGTGCTCGAACTCTCCAGCTTCCAGCTTGAGACCACGCACTCGCTCGCCCCGGACGCGGCCACCATCCTCAACATCACGCAAGACCATCTGGACTGGCACGGCGATATGGATTCGTACGCCGCCGCCAAGGCCCGCATTTTTGGGCCGCAGACGGTACGCGTGCTCAACCGTGACGATTCGCGCGTCATCGCCATGGCGTCGCCCGAGGCGAACGTGGTGACGTTCGGCACGCAGGCTCCCGACGCCGTCGGTGACTTCGGTCTCGAGATGGAAGGCGGCATGTGGTGGCTGGTGGAAGGCATCACGCGCGAGGACGCGCCGCCTGCCCCCAAGCGCCGCAAAGCGGGTGCCGAGCAGGCGCCGGTCGAAGTGTTTTCCAAGCGTCTGATGCCGGCGGATGCGTTGCGCATTCGCGGCCAGCACAACGCGTCGAACGCCTTGGCGGCGTTGGCATTGGCGCGCGCCATCGATTTGCCGATGGCCAAGCTGCTGCACGGTCTGCGCGAATACCCGGGCGAGCCGCACCGCGTGCAACTCGTCGCGAGCATCAACGAAGTCGAGTTCTACGACGACAGCAAGGGCACGAACGTCGGTGCCACGGTCGCGGCGATCACTGGTTTGGAAAAGAAGCTCGTGCTGATTCTGGGCGGCGACGGCAAGGGGCAGGACTTCTCGCCGCTGGCGAATCCGGTCGCTCACCATGCGCGTGCCGTGTTCCTCATCGGCCGCGACGCGGGTCTGCTGCGCGAAGCCCTGACCGACACGGGCGTCGATCTGATCGATGCGCCGACGCTCGAAGACGCCACGCGCGAAGCCGCCAAGCTCGCCCAACCGGGCGACGCCGTGGTGCTCTCGCCTGCGTGCGCCAGCTTCGACATGTTCCGCAATTACGAGCATCGCGCGCAGGTATTTCGCGACACCGTGATTGATCTGGCCGCCGACGCGGGGGTGATGCTATGAATCGTCTCAAGTCGTTCTTCAGCAAGAAGCGTCAGGCCGGTTTCGCTGGCGCGGGGGCCGATACGGCACCGGGCGCAGCGACGAGTGCCGCGAGCCGCACGCTGGGCAGCATCAAGCCCACGCGCTCGCGCATGCTCGAATACGATCACGCGCTCATGTGGGTGGTGATCGCGCTGCTCTCGCTCGGTTTGGTGATGGTGTACTCGGCCTCGGTCGCGCTGCCCGATTCGCCGAAGTACAGCGGCTACTCGACGTATCACTTTCTCGGCCGTCACATCGTGTCGCTCACGATGGGCCTGACTGCGGCGGCCATTACGTTCCGCATTCCGGTCAAGACGCTCGACAAGCTCGCCCCCAAGCTCTTTCTGCTCGCGCTGCTGCTCCTCATCATCGTGCTGATCCCGCACGTGGGTAAGGGCGTGAACGGCTCGAAGCGCTGGATTCCGTTTGGCGTGCTCAACCTCCAGCCGTCGGAAATCATGAAGCTCGCGGTGACGCTGTACGCCGCGAACTACACCGTGCGTAAGCAGGAATTCATGCAGAGCTTCGGCAAGGGCTTCTTGCCGATGGGGATTGCCGTGGTGTTCGTCGGCTTGCTGCTGCTGCTCGAACCGGACATGGGCGCATTCATGGTGGTGGCCGCCATCGCCATGGGCATCTTGTTCCTCGGCGGCGTGAACGGCCGCCTGTTCGGCGGGCTGGCGCTCACGGCGGTCGGCACGTTCGCCATGCTGATTTGGCTCTCGCCATGGCGTCGCGAGCGGATCTTCGCGTATCTCGATCCGTGGCGCGAAGACTACGCGCTGGGCAAGGCTTACCAGCTGACGCACTCGCTCATCGCGTTCGGTCGCGGCGAATGGACTGGCGTGGGGCTGGGCGGCAGCATCGAAAAATTGCACTACCTGCCCGAGGCGCATACCGACTTCATCCTCGCCGTGATCGGTGAGGAATTCGGCTTCGTCGGCGTGTTGGTGGTGATCCTGCTCTTTTATTGGCTGGTGCGCCGCGCGTTCGAGATCGGCCGTCAGGCACTGGCGCTGGAGCGCACGTTCGCCGGGCTGCTGGCCAAGGGCGTGGGCGTGTGGCTCGGTGCGCAATGCTTTATCAACATGGGCGTGAATCTGGGCCTGCTGCCGACCAAGGGGCTGACGTTGCCGCTGGTCAG
This sequence comes from Pandoraea pneumonica, assembly GCF_902459645.1. Classification (GTDB taxonomy): domain Bacteria; phylum Pseudomonadota; class Gammaproteobacteria; order Burkholderiales; family Burkholderiaceae; genus Pandoraea; species Pandoraea pneumonica. The sequence continues at coordinate 796,382 of NZ_CABPSK010000003.1, read as the reverse complement.
TTACGGCGGCTCGGGCATCTTGCTCAACTGTGTGGCCGTGGCGATTTTGCTGCGGGTGGATTACGAAAACCGCGTGCTGATGCGGGGAGGAAAAGTATGACCGAGCGCGCTACCGCGATGCCGGCACCGGAGACGAAGACACGCACGCTGCTGGTCATGGCCGGCGGCACGGGCGGTCACGTCTTTCCGGGCCTCGCGGTTGCCAATTTCTTGCGCGTGCAGGGCTGGCGCGTGGTGTGGCTCGGCAATCCGAACGGCATGGAAGCGACGCTCGTGCCGAAGTACGACATTCCGATGGAGTTCGTGAAGTTCGGCGGGCTGCGCGGTAAGGGGCTGATGACCAAACTGCTGTTGCCGCTGAACCTGCTGCGCGCGTTCGGCCAAAGCCTCGCAGCGGTGCGTCGCGCCAAGCCGAGCGTGGTGCTGGGCATGGGCGGTTACATCACGTTCCCGGCGGGCATGATGGCCTCGCTGCTCGGGCGTCCGCTGGTGTTGCACGAACAGAATTCGGTGGCGGGGCTAGCGAACAAAGTGCTCGCACGCGTGGCAGACAAGGTGCTGCTGGCGTTCCCCGACACCATCGAGCGCGGCGAATGGGTGGGCAACCCGATTCGCGCCGATTTCGACGACATGGCGCCGCCCGCAGAGCGCTACGGTGCGCGCACCGGTCCGCTTCGAATCTTGGTGGTCGGTGGCAGCTTGGGCGCAACGGTGCTCAACGAGATCGTGCCGAAGGCGCTGGCGAAGTTGCCGCGCGAGACGCGTCCGCAGGTCACGCATCAGGCGGGCGTCAAACACATTCAGACGTTGCAGGCGAACTATGCCGCAGCGGGGGTGACGGTCGAAGCCGTACCGTTCATCGACAACATGGTCGACGCCTACGCGGCGGCGGATCTGGTGATCTGCCGGGCGGGCGCGATGACGGTGGCCGAAGTGGCCGCAGCCGGGGTGGCGGCGCTGTTCGTGCCGTTCCCGCACGCGGTCGACGACCATCAGACAACGAATGCGCGTTTCCTCGCCGACAAGGGCGCGGCAACGCTGATCGATCAGCGCGAGCTGTCGGTCGAGACCCTGGCCGAGTGGTTGCGCCGTCAGACGCGCGAATCGCTGCTCGCGATGGGAGAGAAAGCCAGGGCGCTCGCCAAGCCGGACGCCACCGAACAAGTGGCGCGCGTGTGCGCGGCTCTGGCCAAGGATTGAAATGAAACACATCGTTAAACACATTCACTTTGTCGGCATCGGCGGCTCGGGTATGAGCGGCATTGCCGAGGTGTTGCTCAACCTGGGGTATCAGGTGAGCGGCTCCGATCTTGGCGACAACGCCGTGACGCAGCGCCTCGCGGCGCTGGGCGCGCGCGTCGCTCGCGGCCATGCGGCCGAGCATATCGAAGGCGCGGATGCCATCGTGGTGTCCACCGCGATTACGGCAGATAACCCCGAAGTCCTCGCGGGCCGCGCCCGTCAGATTCCTATCGTGCCGCGCGCGCTGATGCTCGCGGAGCTCATGCGCCTGAAGCAGGGCATCGCCATTGCCGGCACGCACGGCAAGACCACGACGACGAGTCTGGTGGCGAGCGTGCTCGCACAGGGCGGGCTTGATCCGACCTTCGTGATCGGCGGCCGTCTGAACAGCGCAGGTGCCAATGCCAAGCTCGGCACGGGCGACTTCATCGTGGTCGAGGCAGACGAATCGGACGCCTCGTTCCTGAATTTGAATCCGGTCATCGAAGTCATCACGAACATCGATGCGGATCACATGGATACCTACGGGCACGACTTCGCGCGGCTCAAGCAGTCGTTCGTGGCCTTCACGCAGCGCCTGCCGTTCTACGGCATTGCCGTGCTGTGCGTGGACGACCCGAACGTGCGCGAAATTCTGCCGTTCGTCTCGAAGCCAATCGTGCGTTATGGCCTGTCGGAAGACGCACAGGTGCGCGCGGTCAACGTGCGTGCCGATGCTGGGCGCATGTGCTTCACGGTGCATCGCACGTTTGGCGACGGCGCACCGCCGATCGATATCACGCTAAACCTGCCGGGTGAGCACAACGTGCGAAACGCGCTGGCAGCGATTGCGATTGCGACCGAACTCGAAGTACCCGACGCGGCCATTCAGCAGGCGCTGGCCGAATTCAATGGCGTGGGACGTCGTTTCCAGCGCTATGGCGAAATCGCGCTGCCGGAAGCGAACGGCGGTGGCACGTTCACGCTGATTGACGACTATGGTCATCACCCGGTCGAGATGGCAGCCACGCTCGCAGCGGCACGCGGTGCCTTCCCGGGCCGTCGCATCGTGCTGGCATTCCAGCCGCATCGGTACACGCGCACGCGCGATTGCTTCGAAGACTTCGTGAAGGTGTTGTCCGAAGCGGATGCGCTGGTGCTCGGAGAGGTTTATTCGGCTGGCGAAGCGCCCATCGTGGCGGCGGATGGCCGGGCGCTTGCACGCGCACTGCGTGTGACGGGCAAGGTCGAACCGGTTTTCGTGGAAGACGTCGCGCAACTGGCCGACACCATTTTGCAGGTCGCCCGCGCGGGCGACGTTGTCATCACCATGGGTGCCGGCTCGATTGGCGCGGTGCCCGCGAAGTTGCAAGTTCAGCAAGGAGTTTGACGTGAGTGCTTTCGATCCGAAACGTTTCGGCAAGGTTGGCGTCCTGATGGGCGGGCGCTCGGCCGAGCGTCAGATCTCGCTGATCTCGGGCAATGGTGTGCTCGAAGCGCTGCGCTCGCGGGGTGTGGACGCGCATGGTTTCGATACCGGCATGAACGATCTCGCCGCGCTGGCGGCGCAGAAGTTCGACCGCGTGTTCATCGCACTGCATGGCCGCTACGGCGAAGACGGCACGCTGCAAGGCGCGCTGGAGCATCTGGGCATTCCCTACACCGGCAGCGGCGTGTTGGCTTCCGCGCTGGCGATGGACAAGGAAATGACCAAGCGTGTGTGGATCAACGAAGGGCTGCCGACGCCGCGCTTCACGATGCTCAACGCCGATAGCGACTTCGAGGCCGTGGCGCGCGATCTGGGGCTGCCGCTGATCGTCAAGCCGTCGCGCGAGGGCTCGACCATCGGTCTGACGAAGGTCTCCGATGCGTCGCAAATGAAGGCCGCGTACGAGAAGGCCGCCGTGCTCGACCCGGATGTGCTTGCCGAAGAGTTCATCGACGGCGACGAGCTGACGGTGCCGGTGCTGGGCGTGGGCACGAAGGGGGCGGCGGCTGCACGCGCGCTGCCGGTGATTCGTATCGTCGCGCCGGACGCGAACTACGACTACCAGAACAAGTATTTCAAGGACGACACCCGCTACGAGTGCCCGCCGCCGTTGTCGGTCTCGTTGCAGGAAGAAGTGCAGCGCATCGTGTTGCGCGCGTACCTCGTGCTGGGTTGCCGTGGCTGGGCGCGTGCGGACGTGATGCTGCGCAAGCGCGACAACAAGCCGTATCTGTTGGAGATCAATACGTCGCCGGGAATGACCGGCCATTCGCTGGTGCCGATTTCGGCGCGGGCGGCGGGCCTGTCGTATGAAGACCTGGTGGTTGAAATTCTGGCAACTGCGACGCTCGATTTGCACCCGAACGCGCAGTGGAAACCTGAGTGACATCTTGAACAACGCGTTGAAGAACGCCCTGATACGGAAAGCGAATCGCCATGTGGCAAAACGTACGCCTGCTCAACGCCATCGCGAGTGCGCTCGTCGCACTTGTCGTGCTGGCGGCGCTCGCGGCGGGCGGCCATTGGCTGATTCAGCGGCCGATCTTCACGCTCAAGGCGATTCAGATCGATGGGGACGTGTCGCATATCAACGGACCGACCTTGCGTGCGAATGCGGTGTCGCGGTTGAAGGGCAACTTCTTCACGATCGATCTGGATGCCACGCGTGCGGCGTTCGAAGCGGTGCCTTGGGTGCGTCATGCGAGCGTTCGCCGCGTTTGGCCGAACCAGCTTGCGGTAACGATCGAGGAATACAAGCCGCTCGCGACGTGGAACGACGGCCGTCTGGTGAGTGTGGACGGCGAACTGTTTGCGGCGAATCTGGCCGAAGCGGAGGACGACGGCAAGTTGCCGGAATTCGCTGGCCCGCCGGGCAGCGAGAAAGATGTGACGGCGCGTTACTACGACTTCGTGAAGTGGTTCGCGCCTTTGAATATGAAACCCGAAGCGGTCACGCTGTCGAACCGTTACGCCTGGGGCGTGCGATTGGTCGGCGGATTGCAATTGGCGCTGGGTCGCGAGCGTACGCCCGAGACGCTCGTCACACGCAGTCGCCGTTTTGTGCAGGCGTATCCGCAGGTAGCGGCACGCTGGGGCAATCAGATCGAGTACGCCGATCTGCGTTACCCGAACGGTTTTGCAGTACGGGCCGCGGGCATGCGTTTCTTGAGCGAAGAGCAGGCCAAGAAACTGGCCGCGACGCCGGTGCAAAAGCGGGATTCGCAAAAGCCGGTAGCGAAGAAGCCTGCCGCCCCGGTCAAGCGAAGCCAGTGAGACTTCAGGACTTACACACGCTATGAGCAAAGATTACAAGGATCTGTTGGTCGCCCTCGATATCGGCACGTCGAAAGTCGTGGCGGTGGTGGCCGAGCTGCGCCCTGAAGGCCGTTATGAGGTGATCGGTCTCGGTCAGAGTGAATCGCGAGGTCTGAAAAAGGGCGTCGTGGTCAACATCGAGGCCACCGTGCAGTCCATTCAGCGTGCGCTCGAAGAAGCCGAGTTGATGGCCGATTGCAAGATCACCAACGTGTTCACGGGCATCGCCGGCAGCCACATCCGCAGCTTCAATTCGAGCGGGATGGTGGCGATCAAAGACAAGGAAGTGACGCAGGCCGATGTGGCGCGCGTGATCGAGACCGCCAAGGCGATCAACATCCCGACCGATCAGCAGGTGCTGCACATCCTGACCCAGGAATTCATCATCGACGGTCAGGAAGACGTGCGCGAGCCGATCGGCATGAGCGGCATCCGCCTCGAGGTGAAGGTGCATATCGTGACCGGTGCCGTGTCGGCCGCACAGAACATCGTGAAGTGCGTGCGCCGCTGCGGTCTCGAAGTGAACGACCTGATTCTGCAACCGCTCGCGTCGAGCATTTCGGTGCTCACCGAAGACGAGAAGGAACTGGGCGTGGTGCTCATCGATATCGGTGGCGGCACGACCGATATCGCGATTTTCAGCGAAGGCGCGATCCGTCATACGGCCGTGATTCCGATCGCGGGCGATCAGATCACCAGCGATATCGCGATGGCCGTGCGCACGCCGACGCCGGACGCGGAAGACATCAAGATTCAACACGGCATCGCCAAGCAGTCGCTGGCCGATCCGGACGAAATGATCGAAGTGCCGGGCCTGGGCGAGCGCGGTCCGCGCACGCTCTCGCGTCAGGCACTCGCGGCGGTGATCGAGCCGCGTGTGGAAGAACTGTTCTCGCTGGTGCAGCAAGTGGTGCGCGAGTCGGGTTACGAAGAACTGCTGTCCTCGGGCATCGTGCTCACGGGCGGCGCGGCGATGATGCCGGGCATGGTCGAACTGGGCGAGGACATCTTCCTCAAACCCGTGCGTATCGGCGTGCCCGAGTACGCAGGCGGCTTGGCCGACGTGGTGCGCAGCCCGCGCTACGCAACGGCGATGGGCCTGTTGCTCGAAGGGCGCTCGCAACGCATGCGTGGCCGCAAGGTCGCCGTGCAATCGGGACAAGCGAACCAGGTGTGGACGCGCATGCGCGACTGGTTCTTCAGCAATTTTTAAGTTGTTTTTTAGGTTGTTTGAGGGGTGTGGATTCGGTGTTGAACCCATGGGCGGCTTACCCGAGCGGCTCGTGTTCAGGCAGTGCCGAATCTGTTTTTAATTCACTGGAGGCGCTATGAACTTCGAAATGTTGGAAACGGAAACCAACGGCACCATCATCAAGGTGGTGGGTGTTGGTGGCGCTGGCGGCAATGCCGTCCAGCACATGATCAACCGCGGTGTGCAAGGCGTGGAATTCATCGCCATGAACACGGACGCGCAGGCACTGGGCCGCTCGCAGGCTAGCGTGAACATTCAGCTCGGCAAGACCGGTCTGGGTGCTGGCGCGAAGCCGGAGATGGGCCGTGCGGCAGCGGACGAAGCGCGTGAGCGCGTTGCCGACGCGCTGCGTGGCGCGCACATGGTGTTCATCACCGCCGGTATGGGCGGCGGTACGGGCACGGGCGCAGCACCGGTGGTGGCACAGATCGCCAAGGAAATGGGCATTCTGACCGTTGGCGTGGTGTCGAAGCCGTTCGAGTTCGAAGGCGGCAAGCGTATGCGCGTGGCCGAGACGGGCGCGCAAGAGCTGGAAGACAACGTCGACTCGCTGATCGTTGTGCTCAATGACAAGCTGTTCGAAGTCATGGGCGACGATGCCGAGATGGACAAGTGCTTCCAATGCGCCGACGACGTGCTGCATAACGCTGTGGCCGGTATCGCCGAAATCATCAATGTCGACGGTTTGGTGAACGTCGACTTTGAAGACGTGAAGACGGTGATGGGCGAACAGGGCAAGGCGATGATGGGCACGGCGACGGTTGCCGGTGTCGATCGTGCACGTCTGGCTGCCGAGCAAGCTGTGGCAAGCCCGCTGCTCGAAGGCGTGGACCTGTCGGGCGCGCGTGGTGTGCTGGTCAACATCACGGCTTCGCGTTCGCTGCGTCTGTCGGAAACGCGTGAAGTGATGAACACCATCAAGAGCTACGCCGCCGAAGACGCGACCGTGATTTTCGGTACCGTCTACGACGACAAGATGGGCGATGCACTGCGCGTGACCGTGGTCGCAACGGGTCTGGGCCGTGCCGCGGCGAAGAAGGTCGCTGCACCGATGACGCTGCTCAAGACCGGTACCGACAATATGCCGATCGCGACCGGCCATGTGCCGAACGTGGGTCAGGCAGCCGGTACGGACTACGGCGCGCTGGATACGCCGGCCGTGTGGCGCAGCACGCGCGAGACCGCAGCCTCGCACGTCGCAGCGTTGCAGGAAAAGGGTGTCGACACGTACGACATCCCGGCCTTCCTGCGCAAGCAAGCCGACTGACAGGGTTGCGCGCGGGCCGGGTGCCAGTGCCTGGCGCCGCCGCACCTTGGGAATCGCGAGACCTACGCAGGTCGTCGTGAGGATTCGTCGCCGCCCTATGAACCATGCCCGTTGGTGTGGGGAAGGCGCGCCGCAGTACGAGTCCGAACGGCGATACGGCAAGGTTGTTATGTGGGTTGATGTTTCGGCGTTGCGACAACCAGAGTCGCATGAAGTGTCAACGCGTAACAGATGGTGGACGTTACGGGTAAGCGTCTGTCATCCCTGACCCGGTCTCGCGGGTCTGTCCCCCGACCGCCGCGGCATGCCTCCGTCGCGGTGGACGGGGTGCCCTGAACCGGATCGCCAATTGTTCTACGATGGACGTTGGATCGATCGACGGGCAACGAAACACCATGAGGCCGTGGCTGTCGCCAGAAGGCGAAATGGCTTATTTCCTATGACGGGATGTTTCAAAGGCATACCGGTGAGGCAGAATCCAAAATGTTTAGTAACGATTCGTTGTGTTTGTGGCACAACGATGAAGGCGCCGATCTGATATAATTCGATCTATGGTCATTAGCGTCCGATAGTTTTAATAAATAGCATGCTCAAGCAGCGCACTCTCAAATCCATCGCCAAGACAGTCGGCATCGGCTTGCACTCCGGTCGCAAGGTCGAATTGTCGCTGCGTCCGGCGCCGCCGAATACCGGCATCGTCTTCTGCCGTACCGATCTGAATCCTCCCGTGGAGATTCCGGCGTCGGCGATGGCGATTGGCGACACGCGTCTCGCGTCGGTGTTGCAGAAGGATGGTGCGCGTGTTTCCACCGTGGAACACTTGATGTCGGCATGCGCAGGGCTGGGCATCGACAACCTGTATGTCGATGTGACCGCCGAAGAAATTCCGATCATGGACGGCAGCGCTGCGACGTTCGTCTTTCTGATTCAGTCGGCAGGCATCGAAGAGCAGCCGGCTGCCAAGAAATTCATCCGCGTTACCAAGCCGGTCGAGATTCGCGAAGGCGACAAGTTCGCCCGCCTCGATCCGTTTGAAGGCTTCAAGCTCAAGTTCACGATCGATTTCCGTCACCCGGCAGTGGACCGCACGGGGCAGGCGCTCGAGGTCGATTTCGCCGATACGTCGTATGCAAAGGAAATCGCTCGTGCCCGCACGTTCGGTTTCGCGCATGAGGTCGAAATGTTGCGCGAACTGGGCTTGGCGCGTGGCGGCAGCATGGACAACGCGATCGTGCTCGACGAGTACCGCATCCTGAACAACGACGGCCTGCGCTACGACGACGAGTTCGTGAAGCACAAGATGCTTGACGCGATCGGCGACCTGTATGTGATCGGTCATCCGTTGTTGGCGTCGTACACCGCTTACAAGTCGGGCCATGGTCTGAACAACCAATTGCTGCGCGAGCTTCTCGCACAGGAAGCGTTCGAAGTGGTGACGTTCGAGCGTGCAGAAGACGCCCCGCGCGGCTTCCAGTTCGAGCCGCAAACGCAATTCGCATAATTCACGCAAATTGTGCGACGCGCCGCGTGACGGTGCGGATGTAACAAAACGAAAGCGCCGGTGATCCGGCGCTTTTTTATTTGACGCGCGATAAGTTTCGGCGGCGCGTTATCTCGATCTCACGGCTTGCGTGTGCCGCCGTAGGAGTGCCGTGCGACCAAGCGGGCCAGCGCATCGCGAAGAGGGGAGGGCTCCAGCGTGTCACGCAGATCGCGCAGACTCACCAGACCTTGCCGCGAGAGGCGGGCTTCCTTGGGGGGCTTGGGCGGCTCGGGTGCGGTGATGCTCACGCGAATACGAATCGTGCGAATGAGCCATCCGCGTGCTGCCAGGCCGTCGATGAGTGACGGCGTTTGCTGACGCAGGCGCGCGGCCAGCGCATTGTTGGCGACGAGGAAAACGAGCGCTCCATCGCGTGGCGGTGCAACACGCACGCTCACGGCGAGCGGTGCGGGGAGCAACGCGTGCACGTCGCGCTCAAGCCGACCGAGTTGCTCGGCGGCAGCCAGCAGCGACCCGGCCCCGTCAGAGGCGGATAACAGGGCATCCAACGAGCGGGCTACGCGAGGTGCTTTGGGTCGTTTCATATGATGAGACAGCGGTTGCCGCATATTCTACCCCGCGATCGAGCGTCGCCCCCTGCCGAGCGCGAGAAACCACGGCGCTACAAGACGCCAAGCCGCCCGGGCGTATCACCGCAGCATGCTAGAATCCATTTTTTAGAACAGGTATCGAACCAGCGTGTGGCAAGTCTGCCAAATGCTGGTGACCCGCAGTGCGCAGGCGCGTCGGGCGGTCCGGATGTCACGGGGGGAATTTCGTGGCGCTCGGACCTTGTTCCTTTGACCGTCCGCAAGCTTGCGAACGACATTTGCCGCCCTAACCAGTGATCCGATGATTCCCGGTCTTCTCAAAAAAGTATTTGGCAGCCGCAACCAGCGGCTCATCAAGCAGTACCAGAAAACCGTCGCGGCGATCAACGCGCTCGAGCCGCAGATCGCCCAACTGAGCGACGAGCAGCTGCGCGGCAAGACTGAGGAATTCAAGCAACGTATCGCCCAGGGGGCGAGCGTCGACTCGCTGCTCGTCGAAGCCTTCGCCGTCTGCCGTGAAGCCGGCAAGCGCGTGCTGAAGATGCGTCACTTCGATGTGCAGCTGATCGGCGGTATGGTGCTGCACTTCGGCAAGATCGGCGAAATGCGCACGGGTGAGGGCAAGACGCTCGTCGCCACGCTGCCGGCCTATCTGAATGCCCTCACTGGCAAGGGCGTGCACGTCGTTACCGTCAACGATTACCTGGCCCAGCGCGACGCCGAATGGATGGCGCGTCTGTACAACTTCCTGGGTCTGTCGGTGGGCATCAACCTGTCGCAGATGCCGCACGATCAGAAGCAGGCCGCCTACGCTTCTGACATCACGTACGGCACGAACAACGAGTTCGGTTTCGACTACCTGCGCGACAACATGGTCTACGAGACCGAGCAGCGCGTGCAGCGAGCCCTGAACTACGCAATCGTCGACGAAGTGGACTCGATCCTGATCGACGAGGCGCGCACGCCGCTCATCATCTCTGGCCAAGCCGAAGATCACACCGAGCTGTACGTGAAGATGGATCGCCTGCCGGCGATGCTCGAGCGTCAGATCGGTGAAGAGAAGGCCGACGGCACGGGCGTTGAAGTGCCGGGCGACTACACGCTCGACGAGAAGGCGCGTCAGGTGTTCCTGACCGAGCGCGGCCACGAGAAGGCCGAGCAACTGCTCGCCGAGTGGGGCATGATCGCCGAGGGCGACAGCCTCTACGCGCCGCAAAACATCACGCTGATGCACCACGTGTACGCCGCCCTGCGCGCGCACACGCTGTTCCACAAGGACCAGCATTACGTGGTGCAGAACGACGAGATCGTCATCGTCGACGAGTTCACGGGCCGTCTGATGGCCGGCCGTCGCTGGTCCGAAGGTCTGCATCAGGCCGTGGAAGCCAAGGAACACGTCACGATTCAGCACGAGAATCAGACGCTCGCTTCGATCACGTTCCAGAACTACTTCCGCATGTACGCCAAGCTCTCGGGCATGACGGGTACGGCGGATACCGAAGCGTTCGAATTCAACGAAATCTACCGTCTCGAGACGGTGGTGATTCCGACCAACCGTCCGCCCAAGCGGATCGACCGTCAGGATCAGATCTACAAGACGGCGAAAGAGAAGTACGACGCGGTCATCAAGGACATTCGCGATTGCGTCGAGCGTGGCCAGCCGGTGCTGGTGGGCACGACTTCGATCGAAACGTCGGAATACCTCTCGCAACTGCTCACGCGTGAAAAGCTGCCGCATCAGGTGCTTAACGCCAAGCAGCACCAGCGCGAAGCCGAGATCGTGGCGCAGGCAGGCCGTCCGGGCGTGATTACCATCGCGACCAACATGGCCGGTCGCGGTACCGACATCGTGCTGGGTGGCAACGTCGAGAAGCAATCGGCGTTCATCGAAGCCGACGAAAGCGTGTCGGAAGCCGACAAGCAAAGCCGTATCAAGCAATTGCAGGACGAGTGGCAAGGTCTGCACGAGCAAGTGAAGACCGCTGGCGGTCTGCACATCATCGGCACCGAGCGTCACGAGTCGCGCCGTATCGACAACCAGTTGCGCGGCCGTTCGGGCCGTCAGGGCGACCCGGGTTCGTCGCGTTTCTATCTGTCGCTGGAAGATCCGCTGCTGCGCATTTTTGCGGGCGACCGCGTGCGCGCGATCATGGATCGCCTGAAGATGCCGGAAGGCGAAGCCATCGAAGCGGGCATCGTGTCGCGCTCGATCGAATCGGCACAGCGTAAGGTCGAAGCCCGTAACTTCGACGTGCGTAAGCAATTGCTCGAGTATGACGACGTTGCCAACGATCAGCGTAAGGTGATCTATCAGCAACGTAACGAACTCCTCGAGACGCAAGACGTATCCGAGACCATCGCCGGCATGCGCCAGAGCGTGTTCGAAGATATCGTGCGTACCTACGTGCCGGCCGGTACGGTGGAAGAGCAGTGGGATCTGAAGGGTCTCGAGACGACGCTGCGCGAAGAGTGGCAACTGGATCTGCCGCTGCAATCGCGTATCGAAGGTGCCGACGAGATCGACGACGAGGACATCCTCAAGGAAGTGCTCGACGCTGCCGAGGCCGCTTACGCTGCCAAGATCGAACTGGTGGGCCGCGAGTCGTTCTCGGGCTTCGAGCGCTCGGTCATGCTGCAAAGCGTCGATTCGAACTGGCGCGAGCATCTGGCCGCCCTCGACCATCTGCGCCAAGGTATCCATCTGCGCGGTTATGCGCAGAAGAACCCGAAGCAAGAGTACAAGCGCGAGGCGTTCGAACTGTTCGCCCAGTTGCTCGAAACCATCAAGCTGGAAGTCACGCGCGTGATCATGAACGTGCGCATTCAGTCGCAAGAAGAGTTGGAGCAAGCGACCGAATCGCTCGATGACAACGCGGGTGGGCTGGTCAACATCGAGTTCAAGCATGACGAGCTCGAAACCGTGGGCGGTGAGGGCGAAGTCGACGAGGATGCCGGGCGTCCGGTGGTCGCGGCGATTGCCTCGGCTGCGGCCGCGGTGGCCGGTGGCGACGATCTGCTGCCGAAGGTTGGCCGCAACGATCCGTGCCCGTGCGGCAGCGGCAAGAAATTCAAGCACTGCCACGGCAAACTGTCTTAAGATGTGAACCAAGCGACGCGGCGCCGACCAAAAATCGGCGCCGAGTCGTTTGTGGCGCCGGGAATGTTGCTCGTCAGCGGGTCTCAGTCCCCGGCCGCACCGATCAACCGCCGCCCGGGCGGGCTGTCGTGCCGACATTGCCAGGGCGGGAGATGCAACCTTTACCTCTCGCGGGCGAACCCTCATGGCCGTCAATTTCCCCTCGATCGAAGCCTCCCAACTGCGCGCCGTGCCTGGCGTCGAACTGGGCTGGGCCGAAGCCAATATCCGTAAGCCGAACCGCAAAGACGTGCTGGTCATGCGACTGGCCGCTGGCAGCACTGTGTCGGGCGTGTTCACGACGAACCGCTTCTGCGCGGCGCCGGTCACCGTCTGCAAGGAGCATCTGGCCGCACACGCCGGCATTCGCGCGCTGGTGGTGAACACCGGCAACGCCAACGCTGGCACCGGTGAGCCGGGCATGGCCGCCACGCGCGCCACGTGCGACGCATTGGCCAAGCTGCTGTCGGTGACCCCCAACCAGATTCTGCCGTTCTCCACGGGCGTGATTCTCGAGCCGCTGCCGGTCGACCGTCTGGTCGCCGGGTTGCCGCAGGCGATTGCCAATCTCGCCCCCGCGCACTGGTACGAGGCCGCCCAATCGATCATGACGACCGATACGCTGCCGAAGGCCGCCTCGCGCGAAGTCGTGATCGATGGCAAGCCCATCGTCATGACCGGCATCAGCAAGGGGGCCGGCATGATCAAGCCGAACATGGCGACCATGCTCGGCTTCGTCGGCACCAACGCCCGCGTGGCACAGCCGGTGCTCGACGCCCTGGTGAAGTACGTGGCCGACCGCTCGTTCAACGCGATCACCATCGACGGCGATACGTCCACGAACGACTCGTTCATCGTGGCCGCCACGGGCCAGACCGAGCTGCCGGAAATTGCCAGCACTGACACCCCGGCATTTGCCGCGTTGCGCGATGCGCTGTTGTCGATTTCGCAGGAACTGGCACAGCTGATCGTGCGCGACGGCGAAGGCGCCACCAAGTTCATCACCGTGACCGTCGAGGGCGGCCGCGATGTGGCGGAGTGCCGTCAGATCGCTTATGCCATCGGTCATTCGCCGCTCGTGAAGACGGCGTTCTTTGCGTCGGACCCGAATCTGGGCCGCATCCTGGCGGCGATCGGCTATGCCGGTGTGAACGATCTGGATGTCAGCAAGATCGACCTGTATCTGGACGACGTGCTGGTCGCCCGCGCTGGCGGCCGTAATGCCGACTATCGCGAAGAAGACGGTCAGCGCGTCATGAAGCAAAGCGAGATCACGGTGCGCGTGGTGCTCGGTCGCGGCGACGCGGCAGCCACGCTGTGGACCTGCGATCTGTCGCACGACTACGTGAGCATCAACGCGGACTACCGCTCCTAAGCCCTGACGCGACAGCCGTCCCCTCCCACCGGAGGCGGCGGTTGTCGGCCGCTCGCTGCGTGCCCGACCGGCGCGCACGGGGTGCCGTTCGAGGCGCCGGCCCATGAGACGCATGGAGCTGGCAGGCAGGTCGCCGATGGCACGAGCATCGGGGCCGATAGCGAAGGGAAACGACAACACCGAACGACGAGACATCGACTGGCGTTCCTCGCCAGCGCAAGGATTCGAAGCATGGACAAGCTGGAGCAGTTCCTCACGCGCGCCGAAGGCGTGCTGGCCCGACTGGAGGCGATGTTGCCCCCGGCCGTCCCCGAGATCGATTGGCGCGCGGCAGTGGCGTTTCGCTGGCGCAAGAAGCAGGGACGCGGTTTCCTGCAACCGGTCGCGCACGTCTCGGAAATCACGCTGGGCGATCTGCAAAACATCGAGCGTCAGAAGGGCTTGATCGAGCAGAACACGCGTCAGTTCGTGCGTGGCGAGCCGGCCAACAACGTGCTGCTCACCGGCGCACGCGGCACGGGCAAGTCGTCGCTGATCAAGGCTTGCTTGAACCAGTACGCGAGCGAAGGTCTGCGTCTGATCGAAGTGGACAAGGACGATCTGGTCGATCTGGGCGATATCGTCGACCTGATTTCGGCGCGTCCGGAGAGGTTCGTGGTGTTCTGCGACGACCTGTCGTTCGAAGATGGCGAGTCGGGCTATAAGGCGTTGAAGGTCGCACTCGATGGCTCGATCGCAGCGCAATCGGACAACGTGCTGATCTACGCTACGTCGAACCGCCGCCATCTGTTGCCTGAATACATGAAGGACAACGAGAGCTATCGCCATACCGAAGACGGTGAGATTCATCCGGGCGAAGTGATCGAGGAGAAGATCTCGCTGTCCGAGCGTTTCGGCTTGTGGGTGAGCTTCTATCCGTTCAAGCAGGACGACTATCTGACGATCGTCGGGCACTGGCTGCAACACTTCGGTGTGCCGGCCGATCAGCTTGAGAACGCACGGCACGAAGCGCTGATTTGGGCGCTGGAGCGCGGTTCGCGCTCGGGCCGTGTGGCGTTCCAGTTTGCGCGTGACTGGGCGGGCAAGCTCAGCAGTGCGGCGGGTGCAACAAAGGCTTCTTGACCGCCTTTCGATACGTTGAAAGGCATCGGGCACGCGGTGACGGCGTGCCCGGTAAAACAACCGCAGAAATATGACTGAATCGAAGCGATATGCGCCCGATGGGCGGGCCATCACGGAAGTGGCGGTTGGCGTCATGGTGCGCCCCGACGGCACGGTGCTGCTCGGGCAACGCCCGGCGGGCAAGCCTTATGCCGGTTACTGGGAGTTTCCGGGCGGCAAGCTCGAAGCCGGTGAGTCGGTGGCGGCGGCGCTCGCGCGCGAGTTGCACGAAGAACTCGGTGTGACGGTCGTGCGCTGCGCCCCATGGCGTGTGCTGGAGCACGACTATCCGCACGCTTATGTGCGTCTGCATTTCTGCAAGGTCACGGCGTGGGACGGCGAGCCGCACGGTAAGGAAGGGCAGGCATTGGCTTGGGAGCGGCCGCCCGTGGGCGTCACACCACTGCTGCCGGCCGCTGAGCCGCCGCTCAAATGGCTGGCTGAGGAAATGGCGGGTAAGGCGTGAGATAAGGGCGCAAGCCTTCGCTGCGTCCACCTGTCGTCGGACGTTGGCCGGCGTCTCGCACGACTTGCTACGCCCGAAAACACAAAGGCACCCTAGGGTGCCTTTGTTGTTTCAGTGCCGCGCGTCGATGGCACGCGGTGAGTGCCGTCCTTAGCGCTGCGTCGGGTCCAGCGGCGAATCTTGCGACGGATCGTCGGCGGCTTCCGCGGGGATGGTGTATTTCTCAGCGGCCCACGCGCCGATATCGATCTGTTTGCAGCGATCCGAGCAAAACGGACGAAACTTGGCTTCGGGCCCCCAAACGACTTTCTTGCCGCAGGTCGGACAATTGACGACGGTTGTCATGACGTTACAGATTGCAGAGGGTCAGCAGGAAAGGTACGTCGCTGTCGACCGGACGGGGTTTCAGATCGCCGTCCTGCGTGGTGAAACGCACCCAAAGCATGTACTTGTTGGCGCTGGCTTCCGGGATCACGCGCAGATCGGCGGCAACCCGCACCTGCATGAGTTGGTAGACGCGGCCGGTCAGCATCTGCTGATAGCTGCCTTGCTGCGCCATCGCCTTGCTGGCGTGGCCCGATTCGCGCGCCAGACCGAGCACGATGCCAATGGCGTCGCGCAGCGGCATGAGCGGACCAATCCACTTATCGATGTCCTGGCGGCGCTGCTCGGCGTCGTTATGACGCCAGGCGTAATACGACGGCAGGTCGAAGCGGCACGTACCGCCCGGAATCACCGAGCGGCTGCGAATGCTCGAAAGCCATTCGTTGTCGTTCAGATGCTGGCCGGGTTTACCGGGAATTTGGTTGAGATTCGCGATCGCGCGCTCGACTTCGTCGATGAACTGTTCAAGCGCGTCGGATGCAATGTCGGGATTGCCGCGATAGGTCTGAAGCGTCAGACGCTGCCGATCCAGTTCTTTGACCAGATCGTTCTTCAGATCGGAGCGGCCCGCGATGTCCGCGATTTCGAACATCGTGATCAGCGCCGCGTGATGATCGAGCGGCTGATCCTGTCCGACGAAAAAGGCAAAGCGCCCGAACAGCTCTTCTAGCCGAAGCAGCGTGCGAATGCGTTCGTTGAGCGGATATTCGTACAGGATCAAAGCGCGTTGGCCTAGAAGTTGGCGCTTTTCAGCGTAATGGCGACATTCTAATGCGGGAATCTGTCGAGGTGCAACGCGAGTCGGCGTTCCATGCGGTGCAAACGCGATACACGCCGGCCACCGGCTCACGCAACGATGTCATGACGCAGCGCAATGGCTCACTGTCCCCCCGCGTTTTCGGACAGCTTGAGGTAGTGCGCGTGCAAGTGATCGACGCGTGAGGTGAGCGCGGCGTGCTGCGTATCGTTGTCGACGACGTCGTCGGCCACGGCCAGCCGCTGCGCGCGGGTGGCTTGCCGCGCCATGATCGCCAGCACCTGCTCACGCGAGAACTGATTGCGGGCCATGACGCGTGCGATCTGCGTCTCTTCAGGACAATCGACGACGAGGATGCGTTGTACGCGTTCTCGCCACGTGCCCGACTCGACCAGCAGCGGCACGACGAAAATCAGATAAGGGCCCGAGGCATCGGCGGCAGCGCGCTCGCATTCGGTGCGGATCAACGGATGGGTAATGGCTTCCAAACGCGCTTTTGCATCGTTGTCGGCGAAAACCAGTTCGCGCATGCGGGCCCTGTCGAGCGAGCCGTCGGGGGCAACGAAGGCGTCGCCGAACGTACGGCGGATGGCGGGCATGGCGGCCCCGCCCGGCGCCGTGATGCCGTGGGCGATGGCATCGGTGTCGATGATGGCGATGCCGTGCGCGGCGAACAGGTTAGCGACAGTGGTCTTGCCGCTGCCGATGCCGCCGGTCAGACCGATGGCGTAAGTCATAGGGTGCCTCCAATCCACATCATCAATTCGTTACCGCCGAACAGCGTGGTGATACCCGCCGTCGCGAGAAACGCACCGAACGGAAACATTTGGTCGCTGCGCAAGCGTCCGGTGAGCCATGCGCTTCCCGCCACAACCACGGCCAGCAGACACGCGATCGTCATGATTTGCAGTAACGCCGTCCATCCGAGCCAAGCGCCGAGTGCCGCGTAGAGTTTGAAGTCGCCGAAGCCCATGCCCTCGCGGCGGCGCAACAGCCAGTAGACCCAATAAAGCGCCCAGAGGCTCGCGTATCCGGCGGCCGCACCGATGACGGCATCGGGAAGCGCGGCATACCAGTGCCCCAGATTGCACAACAAGCCGGCCCATAGCAGCGGCAACGTGAGGATGTCGGGCAGTAGCTGGGTGTCGTGATCGATGTAAGCGAGGGTGAGGAGCGTCCACACGAGGCCGAGCGCGCCAACGCTTTGCCACGTTGGGCCGAAACGCCACGCTACGCCCACGCTTAGCAGTGCACTGAGCAGCGACAACTGCCAGCGCCGTGTCGGCGCGGCGTCGGGCATTGGCACGGCTTGGAAACGTTCGGCGGACAGGGCGCTGATGGATGCCTGCGGGGTGATGGCATCGCCGGGCCCCATAGCTTCCATTTCGGCCAGCCACGCGCGCTCGACGGCGACGGGCACGCGGCGTACGGCAAGGTCGAGAAAGAGGCCCGCAACGATACCCGCCGCAGCAAAGAGGGCAAAGCGCCAATGCGGCGCCAGTTGCGCGAGAAAGTCGATGAGAAGGGGCTCCGCGTAGCCGTTCATGCGACACCGTATCCGAGTTGGAACATCGGCAGATACATGGCAAGCACCATGCCACCGATCAGCAGGCCGAGAAACGTAATCATCATGGGTTCGAGCGTCGCGCAGGCACTCACCAGCGTATGCGCGGCTTCTTCGTCGAGCAGACCGGCCGCCTGGTTGAGCATGCGCCCGAGTGTACCCGATTCCTCGCCCACCACGGCGAGTTGCGCAATGACCGGCGGCCAGTGCGCATTGGCCTCCAGTGCGCCCGCCAGCGGTGCGCCGCGGGCGACCGAGATGTGTACGGCGTGGGCGGCTTCGCGGATGACCAGATTGCCGCAAGCGCTAGCCGCAGCGTCCATGGCGTCGGCCAGTGGAATGCCCGCATCGAGCAGTGTGCCGAGCGTGCGCGCCCAGCGGGCGGCACATGTCATGCGCAGGACCGGCCCGATGCCGGGGAGGCCGAGCATCAGGCGATCGCGCATGCGCCGGGCGCGTGTGCTGTGCCTGAGGGCCACGCTGAGGGCAACCCCCACCGCACCCATGGCGGCCAGCAGCCATGGCCCGTCGACGAGGGTCGCGCGCGATAAATCGATCAGCCCGCGTGTGAGCGGTGGCAACGGGACACCCCCGCCCGCCGCATTCGCGAAAAGCCGTTCGAATTCGGGGATGACCCACTGTAATAGCGCGATCACCACCGCGATGGCGATGCCGAGTACGGTCAGGGGATAAGCGAGCGCGCGCTGAAGCTTGTCGCGTAGGGCGCGGGTGTGGTCACGCTGTGCGCTCAGGCGCACGAGCGTGGCGGGGAGTTGCGCGCCTAGTTCGCCCGCTGCGACTAACTGGCAATCGATGGCGCTGAAATGACGCGTCGCCCGTGACATGGCCTGTGCCAGCGCCAAGCCTTGCCTGACGTCCTGTGCAATTTCGCGTGCGAGACGTTTGAGCCCACGCGTGTGCGCGCCACGTGCGAGAACGTCGAGCGCAGCGGTCAACGGCACACCGGCACCTAGCAGGGTAGCCAAGCGCCGCAGGAGGTTGGCGGCGTCGGCGGCGCTCACGCGAATAGTTGGGGCATGACGGCGTCCGGCGCTCAAGCGCGTTACGGTCACGCGTTGCCGCCGCAGCAGCAAACGCGCGGTTGCCTCGCCGCGCGCAGTCAATTCGCCGTGCCGCTCTTGACCCTGTTCATCACGCCCCTGCCAGTGCCAGCGACAAGATTGAGCAGAGTGCGTCGGTTCGCGAAGCTCGCTGACAGCAGTGCGTTTCGATTGCGAATCCGAACTCGAGTCCGAGCGCGCGTCTGCGCGCGAATCCGGCGCTGCCTCAGGCAGGTGTTGTTGCATCGATGTCCTCCTGGCAGACGGTACCCGCAGCGGCATGCCACAGACCTGCGTCGCGCAACGTCATTACACCTTCGCTTGCCGCCTGCGCCGCTAGATCGTGAGGGCTGCGAGACTGCGCAATATTCACGGCTTGTGTCGCACTGATCGGCATCACCTGAAATACGCCAATGCGCCCCGCAAACCCGGTGTCGTGACAGCGCATGCAAGTGTGGCGGCGCTGGGGTTCTTCACGGCCCTTGGTGCGCGTATTGAGCACAGACGTTTGCACCGACATGTCATTCGATGTGTCGATGCTTACGGCATCTGCGACGTGTTTGTCGATGTCGCTGACATTTGTCCCATGTGTGGGTGATGCGATAACCGTGGATGCATAGGCGCGAGCATTTGCGATTTCACACCCCGCCGGACAACGTCGCCTAACGAGCCGCTGCGCGCTGATCAGCAGAAGTGCCGACGATAGATTGAACGGGGCGACGCCGAGGTCTAGCAGTCGCGCGACGGTACTGGAGGCATCGTTCGCATGGACGGTGGCGAAGACCAGGTGACCGGTTTGCGCCGCCTGCACGGCAATCGATGCCGTCAGCGCATCACGGATTTCCCCCACGACCAGGACATCCGGATCTTGTCGAAGAAAGGCGCGCAGTGCAGTCGCGAAGTCGAGTCCGGCCCGCTCGTTAAGGTTGACTTGCGTGACCCCGGGCAGTCGGATTTCGACGGGGTCTTCGATCGTGACGATATTGCGTGTGACGTCGTTCAGCCGCCGCAGGCAACTGTAGAGCGAAACGGTCTTCCCGCTCCCTGTGGGGCCGGTGAGCAGAATCATGCCGTGCGGACGCGCAATCGCTCGTGTGAGCGCCTGATATTGCTCGGGGGTATAGCCGAGCGCTTCGAGCGAGAGAGGGACTTTCGCGGCATCGAGCAAACGCACGACGAGTTTCTCGCCATGCAGTGTCGGCAGAGTGCTCACGCGGCATTCGACGGGCTCGTTCGCTTCACGCCATAGCATCCGGCCATCTTGTGGCAAACGCTTCTCGGAGATATCCAGATGGGCGAGTACCTTGAGCCGCGCGACGAGCATATCGCGCCACGGCATCGGCACGTCGGCGTGTTCGTGGAGCAGGCCGTCGACACGTAGGCGAATACGGAAGCGTCGCGCCATCGGTTCGAAATGAATGTCGGAGGCGCCAGCGCGCACCGCTTCACCGAACACTTGTTCGAGGTACTGAAGGGGCGATGTCATGACAGGGTTTCGGCGAGAGCGTTGTGATGCTTCAGTCTCGTCAAAACCCTAGGGGATCTCAATCGGAATTGCCCGAAAAACGGGGCAGTGTGACGCGCAGTGAGCGAGAGGAATTCGCCGCGTGCGTCCTGTGCGTTTTTTGCGTTTCGCGCCTCGGGCTACGTGCCGGACTTATGGCCTTCCGGCTTAAACAGCCGCACGGTCTTGATCGCTTGATTATCGATTTGCACAATCTCCATGCGCACGCCGCTCACTTCCAAACTCACGGCAGCTTCCGGAATTTCGCGCAGCACTTCGAGGATCAATCCGTTCAGTGTTTTGGGGCCGTCGGTAGGGAGATGCAGGCCCAGCCGGCGATTCAGGTCGCGCAACCCGACACCGCCGCCGACCAGGCATTCGTTATCGGCGTTCCAGCCCGAGCGGCTGCCGCCGGAGCCCGGCGTGCTCGTCGTGAATTCACCGATTAGCTCTTCGATGATGTCTTCCGTCGTCACAAGGCCTTCGACCTCGCCGTACTCGTTGACGACGAGACCCACGCGCCGATGGTTCTCTTGGAAATATTGCAGTTGCCGCAACGCAGGCGTATCGCTCGGGATGAAATACGGTTCGACCAACAGGGCCCGCAGTGTGTCGACGGTGAGATCGTCAGGATGGCGCAACGCGGCAAGTGTGCGGCGCACGGGCAGGATGCCGACAACACGATCGATGTCGCCATCGTAGACGGGCAGCTTGTTGTGATAACAGGTCTCGAGCTGCGAGAGGATCGTGTCGAGCGGCGCCGAGATATCGAGCGCTTCGATGCGCGCACGCGGCACCATCACGTCATCGACGGCGATGTTCTCCAGATCGAGCAGATTGAGCAGCACGCTGCGCGGTTTGGTCGGCATGTAGTTGCCGGCTTCGAGCACGATCGTGCGTAATTCCTCGGTACTCAGGCGGGCTTCACCGGCAGCGCGACGCGTGTCGATGCCGATCACGCGCAATATGCCGCGCACAAAACCGTTGAGCACCCACACGAGGGGTGTCGCGAGCGTGACGATGGGTTTGAGCAGCGAGCTGGCGGGCAGTGCGATGCGTTCAGGATAGGTCGCGCCGACGATTTTCGGGCCGATTTCCGCGAATACGATGATGAGCAGGGCGATGAGCGCCGTTGCCACCGTGAGCGTGACGGCATCGTTGCCGAAGTAACGCACGGCTATCGACGTGGTGAGCACCGGGACGACCGTGTTGATGACGTTGTTGCCGACGAGGATCGTCGAGAGCAGGTCTTCGGTGCGCGAGAGCAGGCCCTGTGTGTTCTTCGCGCCGCGCACGTTCACGCGCACGAGATGTTTCAGGCGATGGCGGTTGAGCGCCATCATGCTCGTCTCAGAGATCGAGAAGAAGCCCGAGCAGACGATCAGCAGGGCGACGGCGCAAATTTGCGCCCATAAGGGCAGGTCTTCCAAGCGTATGGGTGCGCAAATGGCGCGAGGGGTGGCAACGAGGTGCCACTATAGCAGAGGGGAAATGGCGTCGACCGAGGGGGGGGCGTGAACGGCCACGAGGTGCGCGCATGTCACGGAGTGCAAGGCATTGGCACTGCCCGCGATGCCGATAAGAAAACGGCAGCAGAAATAAGCAGTAGAAATAAAAAAACCGCCGGACGAATCCGGCGGTTTTTTTGCTTTGCATGAGAGCAAAGTAAATCTTGGTCGGGGTGAGAGGATTCGAACCTCCGGCCTCTACGTCCCGAACGTAGCGCTCTACCAGGCTAAGCTACACCCCGCTTTCGATTTTGCTGCTTCGCGTCTTAAGTGCGTCGCGCTATCGAGTAAGAACACAATTCTAGCAGGCTATTTTTGTATTGTGAAGAGGGAAGTGTAGAAATTATTTGTGCGGCGGCATCGGCTTCTTCTTGCGCACGTGCCAGTGTGTAGTCGAGGGCGCCCGTGCGTGTGATCGCGGCAAGGATCGGCTCGAACTTGTCGGTGCCGCCGTTCTCGATGGCTTCGCGTACGAGCGCGCGCTCTTCGGGCGTGCCGTGTTGCAGCACGTGAATGAGCGGCAGCGTCGGCTTGCCCTCGCGCAAATCGTCGCCGGCGTTCTTGCCCATCGCGTCGGTGTCGCCCGCGTAATCGAGCCAGTCGTCCATCAATTGGAACGCGGTGCCGAGGCGGCCGCCGTATTCGAGCACGGCCGCTTCCGTTTGCGCATCCGCATTCGCCAAGACAGCGGCGAGTTGCGTTGCCGCTTCGAAAAGCGTCGCCGTCTTGTATTTGATGACCTGGAGATAGCGCGCCTCGTCCACGTCCGGGTCGTGCATGTTCAGCAACTGAAGTACTTCGCCTTCGGCGATGACGTTCGTCGCGCGCGCAAGAATCTGCATCACGCGCATGTTGTCCACGCTCACCATCATCTCGAACGAGCGTGAGTACAAGAAGTCGCCGACCAGCACCGACGCGGCATTGCCGAAGAGGGCATTGGCCGTCTGGCGGCCGCGGCGTAGGTCGGATTCGTCGACCACGTCGTCATGCAGCAGCGTCGAGGTGTGGATGAATTCGATGACAGCGGCCAGCTCGAAGCGATGCGGCGAGGTCACGCCAAGCGCGTTCGCAACGAGCAGCAGCAAGGCCGGACGCAGGCGTTTGCCGCCGGAATTGATGATGTACTCCGAGATCTGATTGATCAGGACCACCTCGGAGGCCAGCCGGTGGCGGATAAGCTGGTCGACGGCACGCATGTCGTCGGCGATGGCGGCCAGTACGTTCTGGGGAGAAGTCGAAGCAGTCAAGACAAGGCTCGGGTGAGGAAAAATTCGCCCCAAATTATATAGTGGACGCGGCAACTTTCGGGCACCAGCCCCGCGGAATGACTGCGTTCACGGAAGTCTTTGACGCAAAAGGATAAAGTCTGTATAATCCCCGGTTTTCGTGCGCGCATTCTTCGCGACAAGTCCGAAAATACTTAAGTATGACGGGCTGCGGGGCAATGTTCGGCCGGTAAGAAGCGTCCTTTCGGGACCCTCGGCCTGCACGGAGAAATATCTCTTGTTTATGAGTGAGGTTCAACAATGTACGCGGTCATAAAAACCGGCGGCAAGCAATATAAGGTTGCTGCTGGCGAAAAACTCAAAGTAGAACAGATACCGGCTGACATTGGCGCTGAAATCACCATCGACCAGGTTCTCGCCGTCGGCGAGGGTGAATCGATTAAGTTCGGTGCACCGTTGGTCAGTGGGGCTTCCGTCAAGGCTACCGTTATCGCCCAGGGTCGTCACCCCAAGGTGAAGATTTTCAAGATGCGCCGTCGCAAGCACTACCAAAAGCGTCAAGGCCATCGCCAAAACTACACCGAGCTGCGCATCGACAGCATCAACGGCTAATCGATAGAGCTAGGTAAGGAGTTAAGTCATGGCACACAAAAAAGCAGGCGGATCGTCCCGTAACGGCCGCGATTCCGAGTCGAAGCGCCTCGGCGTGAAGGTGTACGGCGGTCAGGCAATCCTGGCTGGCGGCATCATCGTTCGCCAACGCGGTACTCGTATGCATGCCGGCGAAAACGTCGGTATTGGTAAGGACCACACGCTGTTTGCATTGGCCGATGGCCACGTGCAATTCGCCGTCAAGGGCGCAGCGAAGAAGCAAGTGGTTAGCGTGGTGCCGGCAGCGTAAGCTAAGCCTTTTGCCACCAAAAGGCTCCGCTCTCATGCGGAGCCTTTTTTGTTTGTCCCGGCGCAAAGTGCGCGACATTTCGCGGATTGCACGGGGCGTTGTACAGAATTAGCATCGTCTACGGACGGTCGATAAGGCGGAACGGAACCATGAAATTCATTGACGCAGCGCGTATCGAGGTGATCGCCGGGGACGGCGGCAATGGCTCGGCATCGATGCGCCGTGAGAAGTTCGTGCCGTTCGGCGGACCGGACGGCGGCGACGGCGGTCGCGGCGGCAGCGTATATGCCGTGGCAGATCGCAACATCAATACCCTGATCGATTACCGTTACTCCAAGAAGCATCTGGCGCGTAACGGCGAGTCGGGTCGGGGCGCGGATTGCTACGGCAAGGGCGGCGACGACGTCTTCCTGCGCATGCCGGTCGGCACTATCATCAGCGACATGGACACCGGCGAGACCATCGCCGACTTGACCGAACACGGTCAAGAAGTCGTGCTCGCGCAAGGTGGCGCGGGCGGTCTGGGTAACCTTCACTTCAAGTCGAGCACGAACCGTGCGCCCCGTCAGAAGACCGACGGCAAGCCCGGCGAGCGCCGCATGCTCCAGCTCGAGCTCAAAGTGCTCGCGGACGTCGGCCTGCTCGGCATGCCCAATGCGGGCAAATCGACCTTCATCGCGTCGGTGTCGAACGCCCGTCCGAAGATCGCCGATTATCCGTTCACCACGCTCCACCCGAACCTCGGGGTCGTGCGCACCGCGCCCGGCAAGAGCTTCGTGATCGCCGATATTCCGGGTTTGATCGAGGGTGCGGCAGAAGGCGCCGGCTTGGGTCACCAGTTCCTGCGCCACTTGCAGCGCACGGGCTTGCTGCTGCATATCGTGGACATCGCACCGTTCGACGAAGGCGTCGATCCGGTCGTCGACGCGAAAGCCATCGTGCTCGAATTGCAGAAGTACGATCAGCAACTGTTCGAAAAGCCCCGCTGGCTGGTGCTCAACAAAGTCGACATGATCCCGGAAGACGAGCGCGCCGAGCGCGTCGCCGACTTCCTCAAGCGTTACGAGTGGGATGGTCCGACGTTCCAAATCTCGGCGTTGACCGGCGAAGGCTGCGAACATCTGTGCCTGTCGGTGCAGGAGTATCTGTATCAGCAGCGTGGTGCCGTGGAAGAAGCGCTTGAAGATGCCGCGCTCGATCCGCGTTTCCGCACGACGGGCAGTGCATCGCCGGAAGCCGCTCCCGCGGCCGACCCAGCGCCACAAACGCCCCCGGACGATACGCCAAAGGCGTAAACTCCACATCACTCAAGACATGGGCGGTGTCGTCGTCATGACGTCGCCGCCGATGATCCGGCCGCGCTGGCCGTGATCGGTGTGAAGGCAGATCCGTCGCTGTATGCGACGCACCTGCCACAGTCGCCCGACGGTGCCAGCGAACCAGCCTTCCCAATACATCCGCAGGAGAAACCAGTCCCATGCGTTCGGTCATTGCCGATGCCAGGCGGCTCGTGGTGAAAGTGGGTTCCAGCCTTGTGACCAACGACGGTCGCGGGTTGGACGACGTTGCAATTGCGCGTTGGGCGCAGCAGATTGCCGCGCTGCGGCACGGTGGTGACGGGCGTGCGCCAAAGCAGGTGGTGCTGGTGAGTTCCGGCGCCATTGCCGAAGGCATGCAGCGTTTGGGCTGGACACGTCGACCGAAAGCCATCGACGAACTTCAGGCCGCCGCCGCCGTGGGGCAGATGGGGCTCGCGCAGGTCTACGAGACGCGCTTCGCCGAACATGGCGTGCGCACGGCGCAGATTCTGCTCACGCACGCCGACTTGGCCGATCGCGAACGCTATCTGAATGCGCGTACGACGCTGCTGACTTTGCTGCGTCTTGGCGTGGTGCCGATCATCAACGAGAACGACACGGTCGTCACCGACGAAATCAAGTTCGGTGACAACGACACGTTGGGTGCGCTCGTCACCAATCTGATCGACGGTGATGCGCTCGTCATTCTCACGGATCAGTCGGGGCTCTATACGGCCGACCCGCGCAAGGACCCGAACGCCGAATTCGTGCACGAAGCCGAAGCGGGCGACGACCGCCTCGAGGCGATGGCTGGCGGCGCGGGCTCGAGTATCGGCCGCGGCGGCATGCTGACCAAGATTCTCGCGGCCAAGCGTGCGGCGACGAGCGGTGCGCATACCGTGATTGCCTCGGGCCGTGAGGCGGATGTCCTCGTGCGGCTGGCGGGTGGGGAAGCCATTGGTACGCAACTGGTGGCGCGCACGGCGGTGCTAACGGCACGCAAGCAGTGGATGGCCGATCATTTGCAGGTGCGCGGGCGTGTCGTGATCGACGCGGGCGCGTGCAAGAAGCTGATCGAAGAGGGCAAGAGCCTGCTGCCGATCGGTGTGATCGACGTCGAGGGCACGTTCGCGCGAGGGGAAGTCATCGCCTGCGTGGACGAGGCCGGTCACGAGATTGCGCGCGGCCTGTCGAACTACAGCGCGTCGGAAGCGAGGCTCATTCGCCGTCACCCGAGCAGCGATATCGAGCAAGTGCTGGGCTTTGCCAACGAGCCCGAGCTGATTCATCGCGACAACCTGATTCTGCGCTGATCGCCGATATCGGCCGCCGAACCACGCAGTCGAAACAAAAACGCCGGCACGATAATCGTGACCGGCGTTTTTTTATGGCATCGACGCTGCCATGCGGGCGAGAACTGCCCGCGCTGTGCTTACTTGTACTCGGGGTTTGTCGCCGGGTAGCGCAGGTTCTGCACAATTTCCTTCGGCTTGCCCAGCGGCGTCTTGTCGCGGCAGAGGAAGTCGCGGTACAGAATGCCCTGATAGGCCGTCGTGCCATACGGGCGAATCGGCCGCCATTCGCTGTTACGGGCCGCGGCCCAGGTGCCGTCGGGGCGGCCGGTGGCGTACAGGCGGGTTTCGAACGACGAGCAGTGCATGCCTTCGAACGAGACGTTACGCGCGCCTTCCTTGCTCGTAATGACGGCCACGTAGCGCACCACGCCGTCGTCGGTCACTTGCACGGACTTGGTGTCGATCGAGTAAGTGAGCGAGGAGTTCGGCAGCGTGGGGAACGCAACGAGGTCGGCGTCTTGCGGTGCCGTCGTCGGCATCGTGAATTCGGCTTCCTTCCATTTGCCCTTTGCAGCTTCTTGCTGAGCGAGATATTCGTCGAAGTCCTGGACGGGCTGCGACGTGCTGCTGCAAGCGGCCAGGAATGCCAGCGCGGTCAGCGGGGCCAAGACAGCGAGGCGCGGTGCGCGGCGGGGGAAAGAAAGTCGCATGAGATGACGGTCAGTAAGACGGCTGATGAGCGAAAGCGGGGAAATCCGCGCGAAATGTTTCGGGTGGTTCCGGGTGATCGGTGGTGATGACGGCGAGGCCGGTCAACACGGTGAGATCGGTGCGGCGCGGGCATGACGCCCGCGCCCGATGATGGACAGGCCAGCAGCGGCCCCGTTCAATGCCCTCCGCCCGACGAATCCTTACGGTGGCTACCGGAGGTCGCCGTGCCGCCCGAGGCGCCAGCACTCTCGGTGCCGTTGGCCTCGCCGATACTGGCGGGGGCGCCGACAGCGGCACCGGCACAGTCCTCGGTGCAGGGGCCCGAATGTGCCGAATCGTCCGAATGGTCCGAATGATCGTCCGGACCGTGCGAGCCGTGGTGCGGCTCGTGGCCCAAGTCGTCACCGTACGCGCCGTCCGTGGCACCCGGCGGCAACTCGCCGATATGGGCACCCGCGCGCGGAAACCGCCGCCGTTCGTGCTGGGCACGCGCAGCCGTACGGCGCAGATAGCGCGAGAGCTCGTTGAGCGCGAGTTGGTACACTTCGCGTTTGAACTCGATTACGGCATCCAGCGGCACCCAGTACTCGTTCCAGCGCCAGGCGTCGAACTCCGGATGATCGGTTGCGCGCAGGCAGATATCGCAGTCGCGACCGACCATGCGCAGCAGGAACCAGATTTGTTTCTGGCCCCGGTAATGTCCGCGCACTTCGCGCTTGATGAACTTGTCCGGCACCTCATAACGCAGCCAGTCGCGCGTGCGACCGATGATTTTGACGTGTTCTGGCTTTAGCCCGGTTTCCTCGTGCAATTCTCGGAACATGGCCTGTTCGGGCGTTTCGCCGTACTTGATGCCGCCTTGCGGGAACTGCCAGGAGTGTTCGCCCAGCCGCTTGCCCCAGAACACTTCATTGCGTGCGTTTAAGAGGATGATGCCGACGTTCGGGCGAAAGCCTTCACGGTCAAGCATACAACCACCCTTGAATCCTTTAAAATTGCTTCGATTATAAACAGATAATCACCGGCGCGGCGGCTGGCGGGGCTCGGGCACCCGACCGAAGCAACCCGGCCGTTGACCCTTAATTTTTCCGGAAATCTGCATGAAAGCCTCTCGTTTCTTCATCGGCACCCTCAAGGAAGCTCCCGCGGACGCCGAGATCGTCAGCCACAAGCTGATGGTGCGTGCCGGCATGATCCGCCGCGTTGCCGGCGGTATCTACGATTACCTGCCGATCGGCCTGCGCTCGATTCGCAAGGTCGAAGCCATCGTGCGTGAAGAAATGAACCGCGCCGGCGCGCTGGAACTGCTCATGCCAGCCGTGCAACCGGCCGAACTCTGGCAGGAATCGGGCCGCTGGCAAAAGTACGGCCCGGAGCTGCTTCGTCTGAAGGATCGCAACGACCGCGATTTCGTCGTCGGCCCGACCCACGAAGAAGTGGTGACGGACATCGCGCGCCGCGAGATCAAGAGCTACCGCCAGTTGCCGGTCAACT
Source organism: Pandoraea pneumonica (assembly GCF_902459645.1). GTDB lineage: Bacteria > Pseudomonadota > Gammaproteobacteria > Burkholderiales > Burkholderiaceae > Pandoraea > Pandoraea pneumonica. Next base: position 767,403 of record NZ_CABPSK010000003.1, on the reverse strand, counting down.
TCTATCAGGTGCAGAACAAGTTCCGCGACGAGATCCGTCCGCGCTTCGGCGTGATGCGCGGGCGCGAATTCATGATGAAGGACGCCTACTCCTTCGATAAGGACCGCGCCGGCATGCAGGTCTCGTATCAGAAGATGTTCGACGCCTATGTGCGCATCTTCACGCGTCTGGGGCTGGACTTCCGCGCGGTGGTGGCCGACAACGGCTCGATCGGCGGCTCGGGCTCGCACGAATTCCACGTGATTGCCGACACCGGTGAAGACGCCATCGCCTACTGCCCGACGTCGGATTACGCGGCCAACGTCGAAATGGCCGAAGCCGTCGCTCCGCAAGGCGAGCGCGCCGCTGCCGCCGAGGCGCTGACCAAGACCGCCACGCCGGGTAAGGCCAAGTGCGAAGCCGTCGCCGAATTGCTGTCGATTCCGCTCCAGCGCACCGTCAAGTCGATTGTGCTGGCCACCGATAGCGAAGACGCCGGTACGACCGTCTGGCTGTTGCTGCTGCGCGGCGATCACGAACTCAACGAAATCAAGGCGAGCAAGGTGCCGGGGCTGACGGACTTCCGCTTCGCCTCCGAAGCCGAAATCGTCGAGTGGTTCGGCACGCCGCCGGGGTATCTGGGCCCGATCGGGACCAAGAAGCCGGTCAAGCTGGTGGTCGATCGCACCGTCGCCAAGATGAGCGACTTCGTGGTCGGCGCCAACGAGGTGGACTTCCACACCACCGGCGTGAACTGGGGCCGCGATCTGCCCGAGCCGGAAGTGGTGGCCGACTTGCGCAATGTCGTGCCGGGCGACGCCTCGCCGGACGGCAAGGGCGAAATCGCGCTGTGCCGCGGCATCGAAGTGGGGCACGTCTTCCAACTGGGGACCAAGTACTCCGACGCGATGGATGCCAAGTTCCTCGATGAGAACGGCAAGCCGGCGCCGATGGAAATGGGTTGCTACGGCATCGGTATCACGCGCGTGCTGGGCGCTGCGATCGAGCAGAATTTCGACGATCGCGGCATCATCTGGCCGGAATCGATCGCCCCGTTCGAAGTGGTGCTGTGCCCGATGGGCTACGACCGCAGCGACGCCGTGCGCGCCGCCGCCGACAAGCTCTACGAGGACCTGCTGGCCGCCGGTGTCGACGTGATTCTCGACGACCGTGGCGAGCGCCCGGGCGTGATGTTCGCCGACTGGGAACTGATCGGCGTGCCGCACCGCGTGGTGATCGGCGATCGTGGCCTGAAGGAAGGCAAGATCGAGTATCAGGGCCGACGCGACACCGAAGCCCAGTTGCTCGATGCCGCCGCCGTGGCCGACGTTGTCACCGGCAAGGTGCGTGCTGCGAAGGCCGTCTGAGCTAGCTAGTTATCCGTTCCAGCAGTACCTGACGGCAGTCGCTTCGGCGGCTGCCGTTGTCATATCTAGAGCACTCTCCGTATGGAATACACGTTCGCTTCGGCCACGATTCTCCTGCTGCTCATCACCGACCCGTTCGGCAACATCCCCATCTTTGTGAATGCCCTGCGCAATGTGCCCGCGTCGCGACGGCCACGGGTCATCGTGCGGGAAGTGCTGATCGCGTTCGCGATTCTGCTGCTGTTCATGCTCGTGGGAGATCGGTTCCTGCGGATGATGAGCCTGACGGATCTGTCGTTGCAGTTGGCAGGCGGCATCGTGCTGTTTCTGATCGCGCTGCGCATGATCTTCCCGCACCCCGATCAAGGGTCGCTGCCGACGGCGGGCGAGCCGCTGATCGTGCCGCTGGCGATTCCGGCGCTGGCCGGGCCGTCGGCCTTGGCGACGGTCATGCTGCTGGTGTCGCAACAGCCGGGGCGGATGCTCGAATGGATCATGGCGCTCAGCGTGACGATGGCCGTGTGCGCCGTCGTGCTGCTGCTGGCCGATCGCATCGAGCGCTTGCTGGGCTCGCGTGTGGTGGCGGCGTTCGAGCGGCTGATGGGCCTGATTCTCGTGGCGATCTCAGTCGAGATGATCCTCAAAGGCGTGAAGGTCTTCGTGCATCAGTTCTGATGCACCGTCGAGACACAAAAAGAAAAGGGCCCCGTGGGGCCCTTTCTTCATGGTGATGCTGGCGCGGATCAGCGCGGCGTAGTCAGCGCGCGGATCGTCGGCAGATTGCGCCAGTAACCCTTGGCATCCATACCGCAGCCGAACACATAGCGATCGGGCACCGTGAAGCCGCAGAAGTCGGGATGCGACGGCTTTTCCTTGGCGAGAATCTTTTCGCACAGCACGGCGCTGTAGAACTTCGACGCGCCCATCTCGAGAATGCGATCGCGAATCGCGGCCATCGTGGCGCCTTCGTCGAGAATGTCGTCGAGCACCAGCACCACGCGGTCGCGCACCGAATCGCGCGGCGCCACGCGCCACTGCATCGCACCGCCCGTGGTGGTGTTGTTGTAACGCGAGAGGTGGATGTAGTCGAACTCGAGCGGGAAGTCGAGGCGCGGCAGCAGCATGCCGGTGAAGACGGCGGCGCCGCCCATGACCGACAGCACCATCGGGAATTCGTCGCCGATGGCGGCCTTGATGGCACCGGCCATCTGGTCGACCGAGGCGTTGACCTGGTCGGCCGAGACGATTTCTTCGGAATTACGGAATACTTCGAGGGCTTCTTCGCGGTTCATATGGGGCGACCCTGTATCACTTGTTGCGGGGGGATGTCGCTATTTGCGGCCCGGAGTATATACGGAAAGCCCGGGGTTAGCCGGAAATGTCCGATATCAGCCGAACCGCAACCCTGCGACCGGGATGTCATGCACAACGCAAGCGCTTAGCGCATACCCGGCATCATGCCCTTCATGCTGCGCATCATCTTCATCATGCCGCCGCCCTTCAACTTCTTCATCATCGTGCGCATCTGATCGTACTGATTGAGCATGCGGTTGACTTCCTGCACCTGCACGCCCGCACCGGCGGCAATACGGCGCTTGCGGCTGGCTTTGATCAGTTCGGGCTTGGCGCGCTCGGCGGGCGTCATCGAGTTGATGATGCCTTCCATGCGGCGCACTTGCTTCTCGGCCTGATCCATATTGGTTTGGCTAGCCGCGGCTTGAAACTGTGCCGGCAGCTTGTCCATCAGCGAAGAGAGACCGCCCATGTTCTTCATCTGACCGATCTGCGCTTTGAAGTCGTTCAGATCGAAGTCGCCGCCTTTCTTTACCTTCTCGGCGAGCTTCTGCGCCGCTTGCACGTCCACGCCGCGCTGGGCTTCTTCGACGAGCGCGAGAATGTCGCCCATGCCGAGAATCCGGTTCGCCATGCGGTCCGGGTGGAAGACTTCGAGGCCATCGAGCTTTTCGGCCACACCGACGAACTTGATCGGCTTGCCGGTGATATGACGCACCGACAGCGCCGCACCGCCGCGCGAGTCGCCGTCGAGCTTGGTGAGCACCACGCCGGTGAGCGGCAGCGCGTCGTTGAACGCGCGGGCGGTGTTCACGGCGTCTTGACCGAGCATGGCATCGACGACGAACAGCGTTTCGATCGGTTTCAACTCAGCGTGCAGGGCGCTGATTTCCTGCATCATCGCTTCGTCGATACCCAGACGGCCGGCCGTGTCGACGAGCAGCACATCGTGGTGATGGCGGCGCGCCCAGTCGACTGCCGCGCGGGCGATGTCGACCGGCTTCTGATCGGGTTGCGAGGGGAAGAAATCGGCGTCGACCTGTTCGGTCACCGTCTGCAACTGCGCGATAGCGGCGGGGCGGTAGACGTCGACGGAAACCGTGAGGACTTTCTTCTTCTGCGAGCGCAGCAGCTTGGCGAGCTTACCGACGGTGGTGGTTTTACCCGCCCCTTGCAGACCGGCCATCAAGATAATGGCGGGCGGGGTGGTGGCGAGATTGAGTTCGGCGGCACGGCCTTCGTAGTCGCCGCCCATGAGCGCGGTCAGTTCGCGCTGAACGACACCCACGAGCGCCTGACCCGGCGAGAGGCTGCCGACGACTTCTTCGCCGAGCGCCTTTTCGCGCACCTTGGCGATGAAATCGCGAACCACCGGCAGGGCCACGTCGGCCTCGAGCAGGGCAAGGCGCACTTCGCGCAGCATTTCCTGCGTGTTGGCCTCGGTCAGACGGGCTTCGCCGCGCAGTGTCTTGACGACCTTGGCAAGGCGCGTAGTGAGATTGTCGAGCATGAAACGTATCCTGTAAGACCCGCAGTGGCCCGGTGGGCGGGCACGGCCGGGCGGGTGAACAGCCTGGCAGCGCGCCCGTCATGGGCTGGTGTAAACTTCAAACATGACTATTTTACTGTATGCGCTGACCGCCATCCTTTACGCCGGGTTGGCGGTTTGTTCGTGGCAAGGTTACCGGCGCGATGCCGCGCTCGCGATGGCGGGTGGACAGCTCGCGCCTGTGCCCGTCACGGGCACGCCGTCGCGTTGGCCGATGCAGCTTTCGCTGTTCGTCGTGCTCGCGCTGCATGGGGTGTTGCTGCATCAGACGATCTTCCGTGCCGACAGCATGCACTTCGGTTTCGCGTACATGCTCTCGGCCATGCTCTGGCTCTCGGTCGGTATCTATTGGATCGAGAGTTTCTTCTTCCCGCTCGACAGCCTGCGGCTAATGGTCACACCGATTGCCGCCGTGGCTTGTCTGTTGCCGCTAATTTTCCCGGACGTGCGCATTCTCGGCTTTGCCGCCGATCCGATCTTCAAGGCCCACTTCATCATCGCGAACATGGCGTACGGTCTGTTCGCACTCGCGGCCTTGCACGCGCTGTTGATGATTTATGCGGAACGACAATTGCATCCGTCGCGCGGCAACGAGCCGACCGGCTGGCTGGCACGCTGGTTAGAGACACTGCCGCCGTTGCTCACGATGGAGAAGCTGCTGTTCCGGCTGATTGGTGCGGGCTTCGTGCTGCTCACGCTGACGCTGATTTCCGGTGTGATGTTCTCCGAGGCGCTCTTCGGGCGTGCGGTGCGCATCGATCACAAGACCGTGTTCGCGGTGGTGTCGTGGCTGATGTTCGGCGCGGTGCTGCTGGGCCGACACTTTTATGGGTGGCGCGGTAAGGTCGCGCTGCGTTGGGTTCTGGCGTCGTTCGTGGCGCTACTGCTGGCGTATGTCGGTTCTCGCTTCGTGCTAGAGGTGGTGCTGCATCGCATGACGGAGACTTGAAGCGCGATGCGCAATATCTTGCTGTTACTGGTGTTGTTGGTGCTGGGCACCTGGTGGATGCGTCATAACGAACGCAAGCGCGACGCCGATCGCATGCGTCCGCCGCCGTCGAATGGCGCGAAGACCACCGTGCAACAATCGCTGCCGCCTGCCGAGCGCATGGTGCGCTGCCAAGAGTGCGATACCTATCTGCCGGAGAGCGATGCGGTGCATGGCGCCGGGGGTACGCACTTTTGCAGCGGCGCGCATCGCGACGCCTATCTCGCGCGCGAACACCGCGCCTGAGTCTGCCAGCGCGGCACATCCGCGCATCTTCCGCGCGCATTTCCCTCTCTATTAGCAAGCCTGCCCCGTTGGGCGGCTTGCGCATGCCTGTCGCATGCACTAAAACACAGTAACCAACCCCGCACAAACCAAGACCAACGAAGGGGATTTGTCGGAAACGTCGACAGGAGGGCGCAACATGTTAATGCGCAGACGGATGTATTTCCTGCTTCCCGATCTGGCCAGTGCCCAGCGCACCATGAGCGATCTGTTGCTCGCGCGGATCGAGGAACGTCACATCCACTTTATGGCACGTGACGAAATGGACCTGGAGGGACTGCACGAGGCTAACCTCCTACAGACTTCCGATATCGTGCACGGCGCCGAAGCCGGGCTCGTGATCGGCGGCTTCTGTGGGCTGGCAGTCGGTGCAGTCGCGGCGTTTTTCCCCATCGTGGGCACGCGTCCCCAGTGGGAATTGATGATCATCACCGCGCCGCTCGGTTCGCTGTTCGGTGCGTGGGTGTCGAGCATGATCGGCGTGTCGGTGCCGAACTCGCGGCTCAAGATGTTCCGAGCGCCGCTCGAGCAAGGTCAGATTCTGCTGATGGTCGATGTGCGCGAAAGCCGCGTCGACGAAGTTCGCGAGATGTTGAAGGCGCACCACCCCGAAGCGCATATGGAAGGGGTGGAGGCGGCGATTCCGGCATTTCCGTGATCGATGGGTTCATCCGGCCGGTAGCATCGGCCAACGGCGCCGCCCCTGTGAGCGGTGCGGGGTGGTACGCGTGTTGCACGACACGAATGCATTACCACCCCCGGGCGTGGCAACGCCCATGGAAGCCTCTCGGCCTGGTACGGCGGGAGGCTTCTTCTTTGGGGAATCTGCCGATTTGTTTTGCGCGGCCCCTCGGGCACATTGACCGTAGCGGGCGCCACTGCCGCCGTTGGGACCCCCGCCGACGGCGTCACGCCAAGTGGGCTACAATGGCGCCCCTCGCTCTACGGGAGATCGCTGTGCCCGTCATGCTCCAGTCATGGGTGTCCCCTATCGTTGTCCACCGGCCGGAATGCCGCGCTAGTGCTTGCGCTGCCGCTTGCGTTGAGCTCACGCGCACGCCGTCGCGAGGTGCCGCATGAACGCCCCCGACGCGCCGGGCCGACTGCCCGCTTTCACGCTCGATACCGAAGGCTGGGTGCTCGAAGCGCAGCGGTTGCCGTCGCCGAATTTCGATGCGCGCCCGGCAGGCATGCCGACCGACTTGCTCGTGGTACACAACATTTCGTTGCCGCCCGGGCAGTTCGGTGGCGACGAGATTCCAGCGTTCTTTCAGAACCGGCTCGATCACGACGCGCATCCGTTCTTCGACGAGATTCGCGGCGTGCACGTGTCGTCGCACTTTCTCGTGCGCCGTGATGGTGCGTTGCAGCAGTTCGTGTCGTGCGATGCCCGTGCGTGGCATGCCGGGGCGTCGTCGTTCGAAGGGCGGGCACGCTGCAACGACTACTCGATCGGGGTGGAGCTAGAAGGCACCGACGACACGCCGTTCACTGCGGCGCAGTACGCGACGCTGGCGGCGCTCACGAAGACGTTGCGTGGGCGTTACCCCATTCAAGCTGTGGCCGGACATGCCGATATAGCACCGGGTCGCAAGACGGATCCGGGGCCGTATTTCGAATGGCCGCGGTTGCGCCGAATGGCGGAGCTGACCCCCGCGATGTTGCCGTTTCAGGCGGCCGATTAACCCCCATGACGGGGTAGGTTTTGCTTGACAGGGCGATGCCACGGGCCTTCCCGGAGAGAGAAATTTTTGAGTTTGCGGAGTGCGTCATCTCCACTATACTTAGTGCCAATTCGGGTGCTGACCACTATATGTAGTGGTTGATGACGTGGTCGGCACAGGAAGCAATATCCATCAATACCGTGCTTGTCCTGCGGCGTTTTGTGGGGCGGCACAGCAGCAAAGCCGTGCAGCGGACACCTCGAACCCTTGGCCGTCCGTCGGTCGTGCGGTGTTCAGCACTTCGCTCCATCGGCGCCCCCAGGGCGCATTTTTGCCGGCCGTAAAACTGGTAGAGACGCGCTAACAGCACCATCTCATTGGAACGGGAGTTTTTACATGCAGACTAACGAAAACCTCACCCGCCCGAACCCGACGCCCGCCGCGAATGCCGGCAATGGCACGGGTGCGTCGGCGCCCCAAACGACGGGCGCATTCGAACCGGCGACCAACGCCGACTTCAAAGTGATTCGACGTAACGGCGCGGTGGTGGGTTTCGAGCCGTCGAAGATCGCCATCGCTGTGACCAAGGCGTTCCTCGCCGTGAACGGCGGTCAAGGTGCGGCTTCGGCGCGTGTTCGCGAACTCGTGGAGCAACTGACGCAAGCCGTCGTGCGCGCGCTGGTGCGCAGCCGCCCGAACGGCGGTACGTTCCACATCGAAGACATTCAAGATCAGGTCGAACTCGCGCTCATGCGTGAGGGCGAGCACAACGTGGCCCGCGCCTACGTGCTGTATCGCGAGAAGCGTTCGCAAGAGCGCGCTCACGCGGTGGAGACCACGCAAGAAGCCGCCACGCCCGACGCCCCGGTGTTGCATGTCACCGATAACGGCGTGACGCGTGCCCTGGACATGGGCGTGCTGCGTGGCGTGGTGCAGGCCGCGTGCGAAAACCTCGGTAACGAAGTGAGCGCCGAGCCGATCCTGACCGAGACCATCAAGAACCTGTACGACGGCGTGCCGCTGTCGCAGGTGTACGACTCGGCGATTCTCGCCTCGCGTACTCTCATCGAAAAGGAACCGGCGTACAGCCTGGTGACCGCTCGCATTCTGATGCACACGATCCGCCGCGAAATTCTCGGCGAAGAAGTGCCGCAGGGCGAGATGGCAGCCCGTTACGTCGAATACTTCCCGCGTTTCATCAAGCAAGGCGTGGAAGCCGAACTGCTCGACGAGCAACTGCTGACGTACGACCTGGCCAAGCTGGGTGCTGCGCTGGACGCCTCGCGCGACCTCCAGTTCAACTACCTGGGTCTGCAAACGCTGTACGACCGCTACTTCCTGCACATCGACAGCCATCGCATCGAAATGCCGCAGGCGTTCTACATGCGTGTGGCCATGGGTCTGGCCCTGAACGAAGTCGAGCGCGAAGCGCGCGCGATCGAGTTCTACCAAATTCTGTCGAGCTTCGACTTCATGAGCTCGACCCCGACGCTGTTCAACTCGGGCACGCGCCGCTCGCAGCTTTCGTCGTGCTACCTGACGACCGTCTCCGACGATCTGGAAGGCATTTACGAAGCGCTCAAGGAAAACGCACTGCTCTCGAAGTTTGCCGGCGGTCTGGGCAACGACTGGACGCAGGTTCGCGCGCTCGGCTCGCACATCAAGGGCACGAACGGTAAGAGCCAAGGTGTGGTGCCGTTCCTGAAGGTGGTCAACGACACGGCCGTGGCCGTGAACCAGGGCGGCAAGCGCAAGGGCGCTGTCTGTGCGTACCTGGAAACGTGGCACCTGGACATCGAAGAATTCCTCGAACTGCGTAAGAACACCGGCGACGACCGCCGCCGTACGCACGACATGAACACGGCGAACTGGATTCCCGACCTGTTCATGAAGCGCGTGATGGAAGGCGCGGAGTGGACGCTGTTCTCGCCGTCGACCTGCCCGGACCTGCACGACAAGGTGGGCAAGGCCTTCGAACAGGCTTACACGGCTTACGAAGACAAGGCCGCGCGCGGCGAGATCAAGCTGTTCAAGAAGGTGCCGGCACAAGCCCTGTGGCGCAAGATGCTGGGCATGCTGTTCGAAACCGGTCACCCGTGGATCACGTTCAAGGACCCGTGCAACATCCGTTCGCCGCAGCAACACGTGGGCGTGGTGCACTCGTCGAACCTGTGCACGGAAATCACGCTCAACACGAGCGACACCGAAATTGCCGTGTGTAACCTCGGCTCGGTGAACCTGGTGGCGCACCTGAAGCAGACGGCCAACGGCTACGAGCTCGACCACGAGAAGTTGCAGCGCACCATTCGCGTGGCGATGCGCATGCTCGACAACGTGATCGACATCAATTACTACGCCGTGACCAAGGCGCGTAATTCGAACTTGCATCACCGTCCGGTGGGCATGGGCATCATGGGCTTCCAAGACTGCCTGCACCTGCTGCGCACGCCGTATGCCTCGAACGACGCCGTCGAGTTCGCCGACCGTTCGATGGAAGCCGTGTGCTACTACGCTTACTGGGCGTCGACCGAGCTGGCCAAGGAACGCGGTCAATATTCGTCGTACAAAGGCTCGCTGTGGGATCGTGGCATCCTGCCGCAAGACTCGCTCAAGCTGCTGGCGGAAGAGCGCGGCGGTTACCTCGAAGTCGACCAGTCGGCCACGATGGATTGGGACAGCCTGCGCAAGCACATCGCTTCGCACGGTATGCGCAATTCGAACTGCGTGGCGATCGCACCGACGGCCACCATCTCGAACATCATCGGCGTGTCGGCCTGTATCGAGCCGACGTTCCAGAACTTGTATGTGAAGTCGAACCTGTCGGGCGAATTCACGGTGGTCAACGAGTATCTGGTGCGTGACCTGAAGGCGCGTGGCCTGTGGGACGAAGTGATGGTCGCCGACCTGAAGTACTTCGACGGCTCGCTCTCGCGTATCGACCGCGTGCCGGCCGACCTGCGCGAGATCTATGCCACGGCGTTCGAAGTCGAGCCGAAGTGGCTGGTCGAAGCCGCGTCGCGTCGTCAGAAGTGGATCGATCAGGCGCAGTCGCTGAACATCTACATGGCTGGCGCCTCGGGCAAGAAGCTCGACGAGACGTACAAGCTGGCGTGGACGCGCGGTCTGAAGACCACGTACTACCTCCGTACGATGGCGGCAACGCACGTCGAGAAGTCGACCGTGAGCCATGGCGCGTTGAATGCCGTGAGCTCGGGCGGTGTGACGCCGAGCAGCAGCTTCTCGGCCGAACCGACCTCGCCGCTGGCGCAGCCGATGCCGGAAGCCGAAGGCGCGGTCTGCACGATGCGTCCGGGCGACCCTGGCTTCGACGAGTGCGAAGCTTGCCAGTAAGTTGAGTGAATGCCGGTGCCAGCGATGGTGCCGGTAGCTCAGAAAAAACCCCGTCGGTCCGCGAGGACGACGGGGTTTTTTCTTGGGTGTCTTTCTATGCAGCCGGGCTCAGGCCAGGTCGATGCGCATCGACAGGTTGAGCGTCTCGCCGTGCGGCACCGCGACATGATCGTGATCGAAGTCGCCCACACGATGCGTCGACGGCTCCAGGCACAGATAGGGGCGTCCGGCGGGCGAGTGCACGACGAGCCACGAGGCGTCGTCGCTGCGCACCGTGGCCGAGCGCAGACCGCCTGCGTAGTCGATGCGTGCGTCGAACCGGCCGGCTTCGGGCACTTCGGCAAACCACGTCGAGCGGCCTTCGCTGTCGAGCCCGCCGCCGACCGACACCACTTCGATGGCGCCGACATGGATGCGTTGCTCGCTGGGCCAGCGCACGTCTTCCGAGGGCGATCGCCAGATGGACTCCGCCTCGAACGTCAGACGCGCACCGGCAGGCCAGCGGAAGTACGGATGCAGACCGAGCCCGGCGGGCATCTCGCCTGCCGAGAGGTTAGTGAGCGAGAGCTGCATGTCGACACCTTGCGCGTCGAGCGATATCGACAGATACGCTTGATAGTGCCAGGGCCATTCGGGTTGCGCCGGGCTGTCGAGTTGCAGCACGCAGCAGTGGGCGCTCTCGTCTACCACCTCCCACGTGCGGCGCAGCCCCCAACCGTGCAACGAACTCGATGCGGCAGGCGCTTCGCGTGCCACGATGTCGCGTCCTTGCCAGTGCAGCGTGTCGTCGCGTAACTGATTGGTATACGGCAGCATCGGAAACGCACCCGCCTTCGGCCATTCATCCGAGGCAAACGGCTCGTTGCCGAGCGGCACCAGATAGTCGAACAGATCGCCGCGCGTGTCGCGCCGCGCCAGTCGCGCGAGCCGCCCGCCGCAGCCCGGTTGTACTTCAGCGATGAGCGAGCCGGCCGAGAGCCGGACCGGCTTGCCCGGGGTGAGCGTGAGGGGCGTGGCGCCGTGGGGATGTGTCGGCAGGGGGCGTGCTGAAGTTGCGTTGTCGGCACCTTGGGAAGTCATTGTCGGTATCTCCTTCTTCTCCTGCGCGTCGTGGCTGGCGCGCGCCCAAATCTGGTGTTTGGGTTCGCTGCGCGGGTGACGCGTGACGCATAGCATACGCCCGATGCCGTCGCGCCGACAGACGCCGCGCTTCGGGCGAACTGGCCCTACCTTTGGCACCCGAATCGTGGCAACATGCCGGTCCCGCGGGGCTTGGCGGGCGTCTCGCGTGGGATGTGGCTGAACACTAGGTATAGTGGTCGGCGCAGACTTCAGCACTATATATAGTGTGAGAGTGCTGGAATGCGTGACGTAATTGTGCTAAATTGGAGTCATTCAATTCGACGTCGGGAGGTCGTGATGTTGCAAGTGAAGCAAGCCATCTCCCCCGCTCGCGAAGTATTTCAAGACAGTGCGAAAGCGCTTCTGATAAGCCCCCGAAACACCGTATTCATCCTTGCGGATTTTTCGCCGCTGACCGCTGTTGCGGTATGCGAGTGATCGACTGATCCGCTAGATCTGCCACTTCGGCGATGCACGCGTTTGTGTGCACCGCATCAACCTGAACGGACTGAGACCCTATGCTGAACTGGGAAGAAGAGACCTCCACCGCCAAACCCGCCGCACCGGCCGCCACGTTCTCGCCTGAGCCGAACATTCTCGGCACGCAATCGGACGCACCGAGCGTGATCGCCTCGCAGTCGACGCGCCGCGTGAGCGCCTCCGACAAGCGCGTGATCAACGGCACGACGGACGTGAACCAACTGGTGCCGTTCAAGTACAAGTGGGCGTGGGAAAAGTATCTGGCCGGTTGCGCGAACCACTGGATGCCGCAGGAAATCAACATGTCGCGCGACATCGCCCTGTGGAAAGACCCGAACGGTCTGACCGAAGACGAGCGCCGCATCATCAAGCGCAACCTCGGCTTCTTCGTGACGGCCGACTCGCTCGCGGCGAACAACATCGTGCTGGGCACGTATCGCCACATCACCGCGCCGGAGTGCCGTCAGTTCCTGCTGCGTCAGGCGTTTGAAGAAGCGATCCACACGCACGCTTATCAGTACATCGTCGAGAGCTTGGGTCTGGACGAAGGCGAGATCTTCAACGCGTATCACGAAGTGCCGTCGATTCGCGACAAGGACGAGTTCCTGCTGCCGTTCATCGAAGTCGTTGCCGACCCGTCGTTCCAGACCGGCACGCAAGAGAACGACCAGAAGCTGCTGCGCTCGCTGATCGTGTTCGCCTGCATCATGGAAGGTCTGTTCTTCTACGTCGGCTTCACGCAGATCCTCGCACTGGGCCGTCAGAACAAGATGACCGGCGCTGCCGAGCAGTATCAGTACATCCTTCGCGACGAGTCGATGCACTGCAACTTCGGCATCGACCTGATCAATCAGGTGAAGCTGGAAAACCCTAACCTGTGGACGCCGGAATTCCGCGAAGAGATTCGCGAGCTGTTCAAGAAGGCGGTCGAGTTGGAGTATCGCTACGCCGAAGACACGATGCCGCGCGGTGTGTTGGGTCTGAACGCTGCCATGTTCAAGAGCTATTTGCGCTTCATCGCGAACCGTCGCTGCGCACAAATCGGTCTCGAAGCGCTCTATCCGAACGAAGAGAATCCGTTCCCGTGGATGAGCGAGATGATCGACTTGAAGAAGGAGCGCAACTTCTTCGAGACGCGAGTGATCGAGTACCAAACCGGTGGCGCGTTGAGCTGGGACTAAGCTTGAAGTAAAAATGGGTGCTGGCTGCAAAGCAAGCATCCATGCGGTTTTCGAGAGGGTGGTGTGTGCGTGCGAAGCACGCGTGACGAGTGTGAAGAGAAGCAGAAGAGAAGGCGCTCGTCACGCACATCATCCTCATCATCGCAGTCTCGTGAGTGCGTCGAAGACATCGAAGCGCGAGTGCGATGTGCATCAAATACAACAGATTGACTTCTTCGCTGCGATTGATGTGCGCTTTTTTATGCACAAAGTATTAACATCGCATCACAAAAGAATTATTATTCGCTCAAATAAATTGCAGTCTCGATGAACACACGAAAGCACATTGCTTTCCTCCCGCGACAGAGAGCTGGTAGTTACGGAGCGTAAAAACCTTGGTGCATAGCAAGCAGTATCGCTTATCCGCTATCGCAATCTCCTCCATCCCGATGACGGGACAGGCAAGCTACCCCCCGAAGAATCTGGCGAATCTCCCCTCTCAAGACAATCGAATTGCTGACGGCGATGTCGTCGGCAATTTTTTTGCGCGCGTGACCACTCATGGTCAGCGTCATGCGCGCAGCGCCGAATTCATTAGCGTAAGCCGTCGATGTCCGATGCGTACGCCGATGAATAGCCCGCTCGCCGGCGGTTCGCCGTGCGGTGGTCGGGTTTCCTTCTCAGGTAGTTTCGTTTGAGTGATCTCTTACGTTAAGGAGCAATGTGATGGCTACGATTAAGAAGGCTGTTGCCAAGAAGCCGGCAGCGAAGAAAGCTGCTGCCAAGAAACCGGTTGCGAAGAAGGCAGTTGCTGCCAAGAAGCCGGTCGCGAAGAAGGCTGTTGCTAAGAAGCCGGTCGCGAAGAAGGCTGTTGCCGCCAAGAAGCCGGCAGCAAAGAAGGTTGCCGCTAAGAAGCCGGTCGCCAAGAAAGTCGCAGTGAAGAAGGTTGCTGCTAAGAAGCCGGTTGCCAAGAAGGCAGCGGTGAAGAAGGTTGCAGCCAAGAAGCCGGTGGCTAAGAAAGCCGCAGTGAAGAAGGTTGCAGCGAAGAAGCCGGTTGCCAAGAAGGCCGCCGTCAAGAAAGTTGCAGCCAAGAAGCCGGCCGCCAAGAAAGCAGCAGTGAAGAAGGTTGCTGCTAAGAAGCCGGCTGCCAAGCCTGCTGCGAAGAAGGCTGCGGCGAAGAAGCCCGCTGCCAAAAAGCCTGCCGCTGCGAAGAAGCCTGCTGTTAAGAAGGCCGCAGTGAAGAAGGTTGCCAAGCCTGCTGCGGCTCCCGCAGCTGCGCCGGCAGCAGCACCGAAGACGGCTCTGAATCCGGCGGCGGCATGGCCGTTCCCGACCGGCAGCCGTCCGTAATTCGAGTGCTGACGCAGGAACCTAGACACTTAGGTGTCTTTTGATCGAGTAGTCCTACCCGATCAGAAACCCGCTGTGATGCGAGTCGTCACAGCGGGTTTTTTCATGAGCGAACGATGATCGTCATCTGCCTTTGAAAGTACCGAACGCAAACGTAAAAACGGGCGACCGATGGCCGCCCGTTTGCGTACTTCGCCGAGTGCCTCAGCGGCACCCGAAGCGTCAGACTTAGTGCGTCACACGCGTCACGCCGCCGCTCGAGAGCAGGCGCACGCGCTGGCCCGGCTGGAATGCGTCGTCGGCATCTTGCGTGATCGCACGCAGTTCGCCGTTGTCGAGTCGCACGGTAATTTCCAGACCGGCCTTCTTGCTCATTCGATTCTCGACCGCTTGCCCGGCCACGGCGCCGAGCAGGCCGCCGATGATGCCCGTCGCGATCGAGCCACGACCGCCACCGATGGCGCTGCCGCCGATCGCGCCGAGTGCGCCGCCGCCGACGACGCCGAGCACGCCCGGGTCGCCGTTGCTGCTATCGATCGTCACCGGACGCACCGATTCGACAGTGCCCATACGGACAACCTGTTCGCGTTGTGCCTGACGGCTGTCGTAGACGCTGGCGGAATTGCTCGGGCCGAACGCCGTGCAGGCGGACAGCATGAGCGATGCCGTGACAGTGGTAAGAATGAGCGGTGTGGTCAGTCGTGCCATCGTTAATATCCTGGAATCATTCGAAGCGGTGGCCGAACGCTTCTTCATATTGCGCGTCGATGTCGGCGCGCGTCGGTGCATAGGTCTGCGGGCCCTGCTCGGCAATCTTGAGCGAACCCATGAGGCTGGCCAGTCGGCCAGTGGTCGGCCAGTCCAGACCCTTTTCGATGCCATAGAGCAACCCGCCACGGAAGGCGTCGCCGCATCCGGTCGGATCGACGACACGCTTGGCTTTTACGGCAGGAATGTCGTGCTGCTTCCCGTCGGCGAAGATCAGGGCCCCGTGTTCTCCGCGCGTGACGATCAGTGCCTCGACACGCGACTGGAGATCTTCCAGCGACCAGCCGGTCTTGGTGGCGAGGAGCTTGGCTTCGTAGTCGTTGACCGCGAGATAAGTGGCGAGTTCCACGATGCGACGCAGTGTCTCAGCCGAGAGAATCGGCAGGCCCTGACCCGGATCGAACACGAACGGCACCCCGGCGGCGGCAAATCCTTCGGCGTGCGCGAGCATCGCATCGGGGCCGTCGGGGGCCACGATGCCGAGCGTCGCGCCCTTCACATCGCTCACGCGGTTTTGTGCCGAGAACATCATCGCGCCCGGGTGGAAGGCGGTGATCTGGTTGTTATCCAGATCGGTGGTGATCATCGCGTTGGCCGTCATCGAGTCGGGGACCGTGCGCACGAACTCGGTGGACATACCGAGCGACGCAAAGCGCTCGAGGTACGCGCCGCCGTCTTCACCCACCGTTGCCATCACCGTGGGCGAACCGCCGAGCAGATGCAGGCTATAGCCGATGTTGCCAGCGCAGCCGCCGAAGTTGCGGCGCATGGTCGGCACGAGGAAGCTCACGTTCAGGATGTGCACCTGGTCGGGCAGGATGTGCTCGCCGAAGCGGCCTTCGAACGTCATGATGTTGTCGTAGGCGAGCGAGCCGCAGATCACGGTAGTCACGAGATGATTCCTTGCGAAGAGTCAGAGGATGCGCCCGGCGCGCGTTGGCGACGCGAGGCGTGCAAAACAGTCATGCGTTGGCGACAGCGTCGATGACCGCACAAAGCGGCGCAGCGTGCGCTCTCGCCAGTACACGGCGGCGAGTTGCCGGACGGCAATGTGCCGGCGCGGGCGCCGGCACAGGTCATGCAATCGGCCACAACGTTTCGTGGCCGATGAACTTGCGAATTACGACAGTGCAGCCAGCGCGGCGTCGTAGTTCGGTTCGTTCTTGATTTCAGGCACGAGCTCGGCGTGCACGACACGGTTGTCCGCGTCGAGCACAACCACAGCGCGGGCGCTCACGCCGGCGAGCGGGCCGGTGGTGATGGCCACGCCGTAGTCCTTCAGGAACTCACGGCCACGCATGGTCGAGAGCGTGACGACGTTGTTCAGGCCTTCGGTTGCGCAGAAGCGGCTCATGGCGAACGGCAGGTCGGCCGAGATCACGAGCACAACGGTGTTCTCGAGCTTACCGGCGGCTTCGTTGAACTTGCGGGTCGAGGTGGCGCAGGTCGGCGTGTCGAGGCTCGGCACGATGTTCAGAACCTTGCGTTTGCCAGCGAAGTCATCGAGCGTGACGTCCTGCAATTTGGCATTGACCAGCTTGAGCGCCGGTGCGGTCTGCCCCTTCTGCGGGAACTGGCCGTCGACTTCGATGGGGTTGCCCCCGAGGGTGACTTGGGACATCGATATCTCCTAGTGTTGAGTGCGGCAGCGCTATCAGGGATAAAACGCGAGCACCCGATAGTTACTGGCAAGCGCTGCTTGCGCCGACAATCGTAACCGAATCGTGCGTTCGTTGTGCGGTGCAAGGCCAGCATCGCGCAACGGCCCCTCGGCGACGTAATCGGCGGCGGCGAAAACGCGACGCACCACCGGCTTGCCGTCGATATCCGAGAGCGTGAGTTCGAGCGAGGGCCATGCCACCGCATGCCCGGCATCGTTGCGCATGAAGACGGTCAGCGTCATCGGCACACTGTCGGCGGATGCGGCAGAAGCTGCCGAAGCATCGCTCGCCGGTGCGGCTTGCGCTGCGGTGTCGGCACTCGCCGAGGCGCCGTCGTCTGTCACCAACGTCACGCTGGAGAGTTGCAGCATCTCGGGTTGACGCGGCGGCGCTACGGCAATGTGCAGCGGGCGACCGATCACAGCCAAGGCAGGCCGCAGGACAGGGAATCGATCGACGAGCGCCGCACGTTCGAGCCACGCCCACTGCGCGAGCAGGCCGACGATCGCGAAGATCATCAACACACGCCAGACAATGCGGGCAGCGCCCGGTTGTTTCCCGTTCGAAGCAGTGGCAGGGGTGCCTGTGCGCGTGGTGCTTACCGGCGTAGCCGTCGGTGCAGGCAACACCGTGGCGTCGTCATCGTCGATGTACCGGCCCGGGCCGTGCTGCATCTGCGCGCGGCTCTCGTCAGCCGTGCCGAGCAGTGCCGCGATGGCCGTCGGCGTGAGCATTTCAGGCACCGGCGCGCGTGATGTCGTCGCGTCGGCATCTGAGAGATGCGAGGGGGGCGATGAATGCGCGGTATGCGAGGGGTGCGCCGGGGCGTCGCTAAAGAGCGCCGGGACCGAAGGCACGGCGGACGACGAGGCAATATCTGCCGCATGCGTTTCGTGAGCCTGCGCCGGGGCAGGTGCCGCGTCGGCGGTTGCCGAACGATCAGTTGCCGTGATGCCGTCCGTCGCCAGACCGGTATCGGCAGCAACGTGCGGCTCGCCGTCGTCTTTCGGCGGTTCGCAAAGATAGGTGCGTCCGTCGAACACTTCGCGGCAGTGGCCGCAGCGCACCAGGCCGTCGCGCAGCTTGAGCTGATCCGCGACGACGCGAAAGACGGTATGACAGTGGGGACAGCGGGTAGCCAGAACGCGCGGGGATGGGGTCATAGGACTCGGCGCGTTATGTGGATTTAACCGGCGGCCTGCCCGTGCAGGCAGACCCAGCCATCGTGTGCGCGCCAGACCGACATCTTCATATAGGGCGCGTAAGCCGCGATCACCTCATCGGCCTGACGTTCCAGCACGCCCGAGAGCGCGAGTCGGCCACCGGGCGCCACGCGCGACGTGAGCATCGACGCGAGCAGCTTGAGCGGATTCGACAAGATGTTGGCGACCACGATATTGAACTGACCATCGCGCAGATCGTCGGGCAGGCCGTATTCGACCGGCGCGTGATTGCGCTCGCTGTTATAGCGTGCCGATTCGACAGCTTGCGGATCGATGTCGATACCGAAGACCGGATCGGCGCCGCACTTGCGCGCGAGGATGGCCAGAATGCCCGAGCCGCAACCGTAATCGAGCAGCGACTGCCCAGATTGCACGTGCTGTTCGAGCCATTCCATGCACAAGCGGGTGGTCGGGTGACTGCCGGTGCCGAACGCGAGGCCCGGATCGAGTTCGAGGATGAGCGCGTCGGCATCGGGGGCGTCGTGCCACGACGGCACGACCCAGATGCGTTGACCGATCTGCATCGGCTCGAACTGCGATTGCGTCAGACGCACCCAATCTTGCTCTTCGACGTCGCGCAGCGTGAAGGCCGGCGTCTCGGGCAAGTTCAGTTCGTTGACGGCCGCCGCGAGCAGCACGGAGGCATCCTGATCCTCCCCCACCAGGGCCACCACGCGCGAGCGCTGCCACGCGGTGTCCGGCGGGGTGAGACCCGGCTCGCCAAACATCGGTTGCTCGTCGGGGGTGTCGGCATCCGCGTCTTCCACGGAGACCGACAGGACGCCCAGATCGATCAGGGTGTCCGACAGGGCCTCAGCTTGGGCGCGGGCAACTTCCACGACGAGTTCGCGATACATGGCGACGACTTCCTTACAGATAAAACGACTTAATTGCCGCCGACGGCAGTCTTCTGCGCCAGCTTGTGTTCCAGATAGTGAATGCTCGTGCCGCCTTCGACAAACTTGGCGTCGAGCATCATTTCGCGGTGAAGCGGAATGTTGGTCTGGATACCTTCGATCACGATTTCCGACAGTGCCACACGCATGCGGCGGATCGCTTGGTCGCGCGTGGCGCCGTAGGCGATCAGCTTGCCGATCATCGAGTCGTAGTTCGACGGCACGAAGTAACCGTTGTAAGCGTGCGAGTCGACACGGATGCCCGGGCCGCCGGGCATATGCCAGGCGGTGATACGGCCAGGCGACGGCGTGAACTTGTACGGATCTTCGGCGTTGATACGGCATTCGATCGCGTGACCTTGGAACTGGATGTCGCGCTGACGCAGGGCGAGCTTCTCGCCGGCGGCAATGCGAATCTGTTCCTGCACGATGTCGATGCCCGTGATCATCTCGGTCACCGGGTGTTCGACCTGCACGCGCGTGTTCATTTCGATGAAGTAGAACTCACCGTTTTCGAACAGGAATTCGAACGTACCGGCACCCACGTAGCCCATCTTCTTGCAAGCGTCGGCGCAACGATCGCCGATACGCTCGATCAGACGGCGCGGAATCAGCGGCGCGGTCGCTTCTTCGATCACCTTCTGGTGACGGCGCTGCATGGAGCAGTCGCGCTCGCCCAGCCAGATGGCGTTCTTGTGCTTGTCGGCGAGCACCTGGATTTCGATATGGCGCGGGTTCTCGAGGAACTTCTCCATATAGACTTCCGGGTTGTTGAACGCCCGGCCGGCTTCTTCGCGCGTCATGTTGACCGCGTTCACGAGCGCCGCTTCCGTGTGCACCACGCGCATGCCGCGACCACCGCCGCCACCTGCGGCCTTGATGATCACCGGATACCCGATCTGGCGTGCAATGCGCACGATTTCCTTCGGATCGTCGGGCAACGCGCCTTCCGAACCCGGCACGCAGGGCACGCCGGTCTTGATCATGGTCTGCTTGGCCGAGACCTTATCGCCCATCAGACGAATGGTGTCGGGGCGCGGACCGATGAACGTGAAGCCCGATTGCTCGACGCGCTCGGCGAAGTCGGCGTTCTCGGAGAGAAAGCCGTAACCCGGGTGAATCGCCTGAGCATCGGTGACTTCTGCCGCGCTGATGAGCGCCGGCATATTCAAGTAGCTGAGCTGCGACGGTGCCGGGCCGATACACACGGCTTCGTCGGCGAGCTTGACGTACTTCGCTTCCTTGTCGGCTTCGGAGTAGACGACAACCGTCTTGATGCCCATTTCCTTGCACGCACGCTGGATGCGCAGGGCAATTTCGCCGCGATTGGCGATGAGGATTTTTTCAAACATTATGTGCAGTCCTGCCCGTAGGGGTAAGGAGCGGGGCCGGGCACCCGGCGGTGCGGCACGGCAAAGCCGAGAGCCGCAGCAACGCGCGCATGTCCGGCAACTGGCTTTAGCCGATCACGAACAGCGGCTGACCGTATTCCACGGCCTGACCGTTCTCGACGAGGATTTCCTTGATCACGCCGGCCTTGTCCGACTCGATCTCATTGAGCAGCTTCATCGCTTCGATGATGCACAGCGTCTGGCCTTCCTTGACCGAGTCGCCCACTTGCGCGAACGCGTCGGCGCCCGGCGACGGCGCACGGTAGAACGTGCCGACCATCGGCGAGGTCACGATGTGACCTTGCGGCACAGCCGGTGCCACGGGGGTCGGGGCTGCGGGGGCAGCGGCAGCGGGTTGCGCACTCATTTGCGGGACTGCCGGCATGGCCATTTGCATCGGGGCGGCGATCACTTGCGGCGGTGCCTTGACGATGCGGACCTTGCCTTCGCCTTCGGTGACTTCGAGCTCGGAAATACCCGATTCGGCCACGAGGTCGATCAACGTCTTGAGTTTGCGCAAATCCATGAAGGAAGCTCCTTGATTCGGTATCGACGCGGGAACAGCGTCCCGCGATGGGAAATTGGGGATGAGAGGACTACCCGCCGGTGAGCCGGTGCAGGGCAAAATCGAGTGCGTAGGTATACCCGCGCCAGCCCAGGCCGCAGATCACACCTTGCGCAATATCGGAAAAATACGAGTGATGCCGGAAGGCTTCGCGGGCATGCACGTTCGAGAGGTGAACTTCGACGAACGGGATGCCAACACCCGCCAGCGCGTCGCGAATTGCCACGCTCGTATGGGTATAGGCCGCAGGGTTGATCACGATGAAATCGATCGATTCACCGCGCGCGGCCTGAATCCGGTCAACCAGTGCGCCTTCGTGATTGCTTTGAAACGTCGCCAGTTCGGCACCGGCTGCCTGGGCCTGAGCCAGCAGGGCATTGTCGATGTCGGCCAAGGTCGTGCGACCGTACACCTCCGGCTCGCGAGTACCGAGCAGGTTCAGGTTAGGGCCGTGTAGCACGAGAATGCGGTGAGGCATCGGCGAATCAAATTTCACGAAATTGGGCGCAATTAAACGCCAGTTGGTCGATTTTGTCCAGTAGGGCGAAAATCGGCACCGTAATACGCGGGTTTCCGGGGTGTCTGGCTACATTAGGCGGGGGCCGCCCACCGAAACACCCCGTACAAGTGGGGTCAGATAAGCGGTTTGAGCGCCGCGTGCACTTCGTCGGTGGTAATGCGGCCGAGCTTCTGATAGTGCATGCGTCCTTGGGCGTCGACCACCACGGTAAACGGTAAGGCGCCTGCCTTGTCGCCCAGCGCCCGGGCCAGATCGGTGCCTGCGTAGCCTGCCACCAGCAGCGGGTAATCGACTTTCACCTTCTGCTCGAACGCAATCATGTTCTGGGCGGTATCGATGCCGATCCCGACAAATTGCACGTTCTTCGCCGCATATTCATGGGAAAGGGCGGCCAACTCGGGCATTTCTTCTACGCAGGGGCCGCACCACGGCGCCCAGAAGTTGATCACGAGCGTCTTGCCTTTCCACTGAGACACGGCTTGTTCCGTGCCCTTGAGGTCGGGCAGCCGAGTCGCGAGCAGTTGGGCGACGGCGGCGTCGGAGGTATCGGCGGCTTGCTGGTTGCGGTGGCCGAGCCAGAAACCGGCGGACAGCCCCACGAGCGCCAGGATCACCAGAATGACGATGCGTTTTGTCATGACGGGAAAAGGGAAATCAAGCTTGAGACGGCGCTTGCGTTGCGGCCAATGCGGCCGATGCGGCCGTTGCAGCCATTACGGCGCGCAAACCGTTCGCGTCCGTGCGGGCCGGGCGGCCGTTGCCGTCGCTGGCCTTGAGCGCGCCGCGCATGTCGTCGAGTGAATAGAGCGAGAGGTGCACGCCGGCGGGTTCACCTCGCTGACCCCGCTCGCGCCACAGGAAACTTAGGGTCTCGACCATGCCGCGGCCATTGAAATGGCGCGACTCGGAGACCTCGTAGTCGATGCCCCGGTTCAGGAGGTCGATAGCGACTTCCTTGGGGTTATCGCAAAATGCCTGCAAATAGATGTCGGATAGCGCCGTGGCGGTGCCGTTATAGACCGCGCCCGTGATGTAAGGGCGGTAGCGCGCCAGCTCGTCCATGACGTTCAGGGCGACGCCGCGTAGGTGCGCCAGTTCGGCGGGCTGCGTGTCGGACATGAACGTCTGCACGTACTCGCGCACTTCCGCTTCGATTTGGTCGTTATCCGGCAGCAATTCGCCCGCAATGCGCGTCTCGCCCGTCACCTGCTTGGCCGCCTTGCGCTTGGCGGTGGCGTAGTCGGCCCCCTCCTCGGCGATGAGGCGAGCGGCCGCGAGCGTGATTTCTTCGCGCAGGCGTTGGGCATCGGTCCAGGATTTACGTGTCATGCGGCCGATGATACCCGAAAGGCGTGACCGGCCGCCTGCGTGGTGTGACGCGCCGACGGGGCGGGGGCCGCACAAGGCCCGGACAACCACGGGCGGGCCACCCGCATCACGCGGCAGGTACAATGTAGCCCTCGGTTATCCGCACTCCCATTTCCCGCACGGGCTTGGCCCGTCCTCATCTGCTCCTCTGCTCCCCATCCATGCATATTCATATTCTTGGCATCTGCGGCACGTTCATGGGCGGTCTGGCGGTTCTGGCACGTCAGGCCGGACACACCGTCACCGGTTGCGACGCCAACGTCTATCCGCCGATGAGCACTCAGCTCGAAGCGCAAGGTATCAAGCTGATCGAGGGATTCGACGCGGACCAGGTGTCGCTCAAGCCCGACCTGTTCGTGATCGGCAACGTGGTCTCGCGTGGCAACCCGCTGATGGAAGAGATCCTGAACAGGAATCTTCCCTATACCTCGGGGCCGCAATGGCTGGGCGAGCATGTGCTTGCTAATAAGTGGGTGCTGGCGGTGGCCGGTACGCACGGTAAGACCACCACCACGTCGATGCTTGCGTGGATTCTGGAAGATGCCGGCTATCACCCGGGCTTCCTCGTTGGCGGCGTGCCGATGAATTTCGGCATTTCGGCGCGGCTGACGGAAAGCGACTTCTTCGTGATCGAGGCCGACGAGTACGACACGGCGTTCTTCGACAAGCGCTCGAAGTTCGTCCACTACCGCCCGCGCACGGCCATTCTGAACAACCTCGAATTCGATCACGCCGACATCTTCCCGGATCTGACCGCCATCGAGACGCAATTCCATCATCTGGTGCGCACGGTACCGGGGCAGGGCCGCTTGATCGTCAACGGTCGCGAGCCTGCGCTCGAACGTGTGCTGGCACGGGGCTGCTGGAGCGAAGTCGAGCGCTTTGGCGTGGCCGACGGCTGGCACGTCGCGCAGGCGACCGAGACGCTCGCGCCCGGACAGGAAGCGTTCTGGGTGCATCACGGGCAACCCGCGGCGGGTGAAGTGAAGTGGGCACTGCAAGGCGAACACAACCGGATGAATGCACTGGCGGCCATTGCAGCGGCGCGTCACGTCGGCGTGCCGCCCGAACAAGGTGCCGCGTCGCTCGCTAAGTTCGAGAACGTAAAGCGCCGGATGGAAGTACGCGGCGTGGCCGCTGGCGTAACCGTCTACGACGACTTCGCCCATCACCCGACCGCGATCCAGACCACGCTTGCCGGTCTGCGCCGCCGCGCGGGCGAGGCGCGCATTCTGGCCGTGCTCGAACCGCGCTCTAACACGATGAAGCTGGGCGTCATGAAGGCGCAGTTGCCCGCGAGTCTGGCCGATGCCGATCTGGTGTTCGGCTATGGCGCCCCGAGCGGCAAAGACTCGCTCGGCTGGAATTTGGCCGAGGCCTTGGCGCCGCTCGGTGCGCGCGGCCAAGCGTTCAGCGATATCGACGGGCTGGTGCGTGCCGTGGTCGCGGCCGCGCAGCCGGGCGATCAGGTGGTGGTCATGAGCAACGGCGGCTTTGGCGGCATTCATCAGAAATTACTCGATGCGCTCGCGGCGCGCGCCTAATCTAGGATTCATGACGTCCTTGATCGCCGCCCGCACCACCGACCTACAAGTTTTCCGGAGCCTTACATGATTCTCTATTTGCACGGCTTCCGTTCCTCGCCGCGTTCGTTCAAAGCGCAGTTGATGGCCGCCCGCATGCACAAGCTTGGGCTGGGCCACGTGTGGGCATGCCCGCAACTGCCGCCGTCGCCGCTGGCGGCAGTCGTCGACGCCCAGCGGTTGCTCACCGGCGTGAACCCCGACGAACTGACCATCGTGGGAAGCTCGCTCGGCGGTTACTACGCGACCTATCTGGCCGAGAAACTCGGTTGCCGCGCGGTGCTGCTCAATCCGGCTACGCGCCCGTACGACGATCTCGGGAAGTGGCTGGGCGAGCAGCCGATGTGGCACGGTGGCGGCACGATCGTCGTGGAGCCCCGTCACCTCGACGAGCTGCGCATGATCGATGTGGCGCAGATCACGCGTCCGGAGCGCTACTACCTCGTGGCCGCGACCGGCGATCAGACGCTCGACTATCGCGACATGGTCGCGAAATTCCCGGGGGCCAAGCTGACGTTGATCGAAGGCAGCGATCACGGGATTTCCGATTTCGTCGACTACATGGACGACGTGCTGCGGTTTGCCGGCATCGATGTGCCCACGCCCATCGGCACGTCGGCCGCTTTTGCCGGGGAATGAGATTCGCGTCGACGGCAAACCACGGCAAGTGCTGCCGATGGCCGTGACGACACGCGCGTTCCCCTTTCGCCCTAAACCGCCGCACGTCGGCGGGCTACAATGTCGCCTATTGCGATCGATGGCTGTTTCATGAACATTTTTTTTGAGGAATCCGGCGGCTTCAAGGCCGGCACGGTGTTGTCGCAGCAGGGCGAGTCGTATCAGGTGGAGCTGCCGGGCGGACGCCGCAGCAAGATCAAGGGACGCGACGTTCTCTTGCGCTTCGAGTCTCCCGCGCCGGCCGAGTTGATCGTGCAGGCGCAGGCGGCGTCGCAAGATATCGACATGAGCTTCCTGTGGGAATGCGCGCCGGCCGAGGAATTCGCGTTCCCGGTGCTCGCGGCCGAATACTTCGGCGAAGGCGCGAGCGTGGCGCAGCAAGCGGGCCTAGCACTCGCCCTCCAAGCGTCGCCAATCTACTTCCGCCGCAAAGGCCGTGGTCAATACCAGCGCGCGCCGCAAGAGCAGATTCAGGCGGCGCTCGCCGGTCTCGCACGTAAGCAACAGCAGGCCGAGTTGCAAGCGAGCTACGCCGAGCAGATGATCGCGGGCACGCTGCCCGACGCGCTCAAGGGCAAGGAACTGCAACTGCTGTTCCGCCCGGACAAAAACGCTATCGAATGGAAGGCCCTCGACGCGGCCGCCAGCGCGCTGGGCAAAACGCAAGCCGAAGTGATGCTGGCCTGTGGCGGCATTGCCTCGCCGCGCGCCTATCACGAAGCCGCGTTCCTGTACGAATACTTCCCGCGTGGCACGGGCTTCCCCGATGTGGGGGCGCCGCCGGTGCCGACCGAAGACTTGCCGCTGGCCGACGTGCAGGCGTTCTCCATCGACGATTCCACGACGACGGAAATCGACGATGCGCTGTCGGTGCAGGTGCTGCCTGACGGGTTGCTGCGCGTAGGGATTCACATTGCCGCGCCGGCGCTCGGTATCGCGCGTGGCGACGCCATCGACGAAATTGCGCGCGTGCGCCTCTCGACGGTCTATGCGCCGGGCGAGAAGATCACGATGCTGCCCGACTCGGTGGTCGAGGCCTACACGCTCGCCGAAGGCGGTGCGCGTCCGGCGCTCTCGCTGTATGTGGTGGTCAAGGCCGATACCTACGAGATTGTCACGACCGAGACGCGCGCCGAAATGGTGCCGATCTCCGCCAATCTGCGTCATAACGAACTCGATTCGATCATCACGGCCGAAACGCTGGCCGACGGCAGCGGCGAGTATCCCCATAAGGAAGAACTGCGCTTGCTGTGGCCGTTCGCGCAATCGCTTTACGACAAGCGTCAGGCGGCGCGCGTGGGCTACGGCCTGCGCCCGGAAGTGCAGAACAAGACCGATTTCAATTTCTACGTCGACGGCGAGCACGTCACGATCAAGCAGCGCATGCGTGGCGCGCCGCTCGATCTGATCGTGGCGGAAATGGCGATTTTGGCGAACAGCCGCTGGGGCCGCTTGCTGGCCGACTGCGGCGTGCCCGGTATCTATCGCGCGCAGCGTGCCTATGGCGTGAACCGCACGCGCATGCAAACGTCGCCCGCACCGCACGAAGGGCTTGGCGTCGAGCAGTACGCATGGAGCACCTCGCCGCTGCGCCGCTATGTGGACTTGGTGAATCAGTGGCAGTTGCTGGCTTGCGTGCGACATGGCGTGACGGCCAAGCTGGCGGCACCGTTCAAGCCGAAAGATGCCGACCTGTACGTCACTGTGTCGAGCTTCGAAGCGGCTTACGCTGCATATGCCGAGCATCAGAGCCGCATGGAGCGTTACTGGTGCCTGCGCTGGCTGCTTCAAGAGAACAAGTCGCAGGTGCAGGCGAGTGTGCTCAAGGGCGACACGGTGCGTTTGAACGACGTGCCGCTCACGTTGGTCGTGCCCGGCCTCGCACCGCATGCGCGCGGTACGCAAATCATGCTCGACGTGCTGTCGCTCGACGTCGTCACGCTCGGTATTTCGGTGCGCGTCTCGCAGGTGCTCGACGCCAGCCAGTCGCTGCTGGCCGACGACGAAGACGATGGTGACGGTGGCGAAGGCGGTCAGGAAGGCGGCAACGGTGCCGACGGGAACATCGACGGTGCCACCGATGCCGAGGGCGGCGTTGAGGATGACGACGGCGATGACGCTGATGACGCCGAAGGCACCGAGCGCGACGACGACAGCGGCGCAGACGATCGCGACGACCGCGCCGAGCGTGCCGCTGCTGCGACCGATGCGACCGATGCCACCGCAGTCACTGAACCGTCCCCGTTCGGGGCGGCGCTGATGGCCGCGGGGGCTGCCAACGCTTCGGCGAACACTGCGTGCTGAAACCGGCTGTCGCGTCCGGCGATCTGGCCGCGGCTCGCCGCCGCGGCTGGGCGCTCGTGCGCGAGCATCCGCTCGCCACGGGGCTCGCCATCTCGGCCATCGTGCATTTGATCGCACTGGCCGTGCATTTCGTCGCGCCCGACAGCTTCCGCTTGCATAGCGCCGACACGCCGCTCGAAGTCGTCCTCGTCAATGCGAAATCCGCCAACGCACCCGACAAAGCCACGGCGCTCGCCCAAGCGAATTTGGTGGGCGGTGGCGAACACGATGGCGAGCGCGCCACTTCGCCGCTACCGTCGCGCGCCGTCGAGCGAGACGGTGCCCCTGTGGCGCAGATTCAGCGCAGTGTGAGCGAACTCGAGGCCGTGCAGGAAAAGCTGCTTTCGCAGTTGCGCAGCCAGTACGCAGCCGTGCCGGAATCGCAACGCAGCCGGAGCAACGCCGCGCAAAACGGGCGCGGGCAGGACGACCAAACGGTCGACCAACAGATCGCCCGGTTGCAGGCCGAAATCGACAAGCAATTGCGGGCGTATCAGACGCGTCCGAAGCGCGGACAGGTCACGGCCAATACACGTGAAGTGGCCTATGCGCGTTACTTCGACACGCTGCGTCATCGCATCGAGCGCTACGGCACCGACCATTTCCCGCAAGTGGGCAACGACCGCCTTTACGGCGAGTTGATCGTCACGCTCAACGTGAATCAGCGCGGCGGGCTCGGTTATCACAAGGATGGCTGGGATGTGCAGGGGGTGGAAATCACCCGTAGCTCGGGCAATAAGGATCTCGACCGGCGCGCGGTCGCGATCGTGCAGGCGAGCGCACCATTCGGCGATTTTTCGCCAGAGATGAAGCAGCGCTACGACATTCTGGAAATCGTCACGCGGATGACGTTTACGCGGCAAGGCGTGCAGGCGCAAACGCTTGCGTTACCGGCGTCGGGGTCCGACACGGCGGGCGGTAAGTCAGGCCCCTGACAGGTCTGCACGGAAAAACTTTCCAAAACTTTTTATAATTCGGCTGTTTTCCCGAATGACTGGAAAGTCCGCCATGAAATGGGTCCTCCTGGCGATCTTTGCTGCGTGCGCGGTGTATGTACACCTGCGAGGTAAGGTCCGCCATCAATTCTTCCGTCAACTGTCCGATCACTCGACGTTTCTCTCGCCGCTGAATGTGTTCATGTACACGTTTTCACGCGTGCCGACGACACCGTATCTGAAGCCGGACAACTTCCCAGAGCTCGAACCTTTGCGTCAGAACTGGGAAGCGATTCGCACGGAAGCGATTGCACTTCTCGAAGCCAGACGCATCAAGGCTTCCGACACCTACAACGACGTTGGCTTCAACTCGTTCTTCAAGAGCGGCTGGAAGCGCTTCTATCTGAAGTGGTATGACGACGCGCATCCGTCGGCGCACACGTTGTGTCCGCTGACGACGAGTCTCGTGCAGCGAATTCCGACGATCAAAGCGGCGATGTTTGCCGAGTTGCCGCCCGGCAGCCGGCTGGTGCGTCATCGCGACCCGTTCGCCGGGTCGTTGCGTTATCACCTCGGGTTGGTGACGCCCAACGACGACCGTTGCTATATCGACGTCGACGGGCAACGTTATAGCTGGCGCGACGGCGAGGGTGTGGTGTTCGACGAGACGTACATCCACTACGCGGAAAATCAGAGCGGGCAGAACCGGATCATTCTGTTCTGCGATGTGGAGCGGCCGATGCGGTACCGCTGGACGCAGAGGGTGAACCACTGGTTCGGGCGTCACTTGGTGGGCGCGGCAGCGTCGCCGAACGAGGCCGGTGACAAAACTGGCGGAATGAATAAGGCGTTCAAGTATATTTACGCCATCCGACTTGTCGGCAAACGCCTCAAGGCGTGGAACCGCTATGTGTACTATGCCGTGAAGTGGGCGCTGTTCGGGGGGCTCGCGCTGTGGATCTTCTTGTGATCTGCGCGCGCTGATTCGCTGAATCGCCCGCGGTGTACGATGCGATGCAATTTCCAAGCGGCGCCTGAGCGAAAGCCAGGCGCCGCGTCTTTGACCACCATGACAAACCACACGCCAGCTACGCCTGCTACTGCCGCTACGCCCGCCGATCGCTACGCTGTGATCGGCCACCCGGTCGAACACAGCCAGTCGCCCTACATTCACGCCGAGTTCGCGCGCGAGACGGCCCAGCACCTGACTTATGAGCGTCTGCTCGCGCCGCTCGACGCGTTTGCCGCGACGGTGCGCGCGTTCATCGACGGCGGCGCTCGAGGGGCCAACGTGACGGTGCCGTTCAAGTTGGAAGCCCACGCGCTAGCGGATCACCTGACCGAGCGTGCGCAAGCGGCGGGCGCAGTGAATACCTTGGTGTTCGATGGGCGCGGCATCACCGGCGATAACACCGATGGCGTGGGGCTGGTGCGCGATATCGAAGGGCCGCTCGACGTGTCGCTTGCCGGACGCCGTGTGCTGTTGCTGGGCGCGGGAGGTGCGTCGCGCGGGGCACTACTCCCGTTGATCGCGGGGCGTCCTTCGCTGGTGTTCGTCGCGAATCGCACGGTCGCGCGTGCCGACGAACTCGTGGCCCGCTTCTCCGAGGCCGCAGGCAAGGCGGGCGTGAGTCTCGCGGGCGGCGGCTGGGACGCGGTGCCGATGGATTTCGATGTCGTCATCAATGCCACGGCGGGCAGTCTTCAAGGTGATGTGCCGCCACTGCCCCGAGGCGTGTACGCCGCCGGGGCATTGGCTTACGACATGATGTACGGCGCACATCCGACCGTCTTCATGACGCACGCCAGCGCAAACGGTGCCGCGAAGGTGGCCGACGGTCTGGGCATGTTGGTGGAGCAAGCCGCCGAAGCGTTCGCGCTCTGGCGCGGTGTGCGTCCGTCAGCGCAAACGACGCAGGCCGTGCGTGCCGCGTTGCGCGCGCGGCTCGTGGCCAAGGGCTGATCGCCTCACATGAGTGCCGTCCAACGCCGTCATCCACGCAACGCCCGCAAACGTCGGTGGGGGCCGTGGCAATGGACGGCCTACTTCGTCACGTTGCTGGTCGTGGGCATCTTCGCCACGCAGCTTTATTACTTCCTGCAAATTGGCTGGTGGGTGCGCTTCAATCCGCAATCGACGGCGTTTATGCGCGCGGCGGAGCAGCGCTTACGTGAGTCGGATCCGAAAGCATCGCTCAAACACGACTGGGTGCCGTACGACCAGATTTCACGCAATTTGAAGCGCGCGATCATCGCGAGCGAAGACGCCAACTTCGTCAATCACGACGGCTACGAGATCGACGCGATGCTCGGCGCGTGGGAGAAGAATCAGAAGAAGGGGCACATCGTCGCGGGCGGTTCAACGATCTCGCAGCAACTCGCGAAGAACCTGTTTCTCTCGAGCGAGAAGAGCTATCTGCGCAAGGCCGAGGAATTCAGCATCACGTGGATGCTGGAGTTCTGGATGGATAAACAGCGGATCTACGAGATTTATCTGAACTCGGTGGAGTGGGGCGAAGGGGTGTTCGGTGCCGAAGCGGCGTCGCGCTATTACTACGGCATTCCGGCGTCGAAGTTATCGCCATGGCAAGCAGCGCGATTGGCCGTGATGCTGCCACGGCCGCGCTATTTCGATACGCATCGTAATTCCCCGTATCTCGCTCAGCGCGCCGGTGTGATCGCGCGCCGCATGGGGGCAGCGGAGTTGCCGCAGTAGCGGTAGCGGATTGCCAAGGGAGCAGCGGCGCGCCTGCGATACATGCGCCAACGGCAGCGCCGGTCCCTAGCCCCGTTTCAAGCCCCGTCCCTAGCCCTCAACGCGGCATATCTGCCGGAATTTGTACGACAGTCCGCGTCGGATACGGCAGCGAGCAACCCACGCCCTCGACGGTTTCCTTCACGCCGCGCTGAAGGTCCCAATACAACCCCCAGTAGTTGCTCAGCAGCGACCACACGCGCACGTTCACGATCACGGCGCTGTCGCTCACTTGCTTGACCATGATTTCCGGTGCGGGCTTGTCGATCACGCGCTCGTCTTGCTGCACGTGCTCGCGCAACGCGTTCATGGCTGCGTCGAGATCGTCGTCGAGCGCGATCCCCACGGTAATTTCCATACGACGCGTCGCGTTGCGGCTGTAGTTCGTTACCGGCTGGCCCCAGATCTGGCTGTTCGGTACGCACACGAAAATGCCGTCGGCATTGGTGAGCGTCGTGGTGAACAGGCCAATCTCTTCGACCGTGCCAGCGACGTTGCTGCCCGCCGTGATGTAGTCGCCGATACGAAACGGCCGCAGGAGCAGCAGCATGGTGCCCGCCGCAATGTTCTGCAACGTGCCTTGCAGCGCCAGACCGATGGCCAGACCGGCTGCACCGAGTACCGCGATGATGCTGGCCGTTTGCACACCGAACTGTGCCAGCACGGCAATGACGGTCACGATACGCACCGACCATTGCACGATCGACGCGACGAGCGGCTTGAGCGTCGCGTCGAAGTTGGCGGACCGGCCCAGCGTCTTGCGCACGAAATTGCCCAGGCGCGCGGCGATCCAGAAGCCGATCAGCAGAATCAGTACGGCTTGCACGAACGACAAGCCGTAGTTCACAGCATTCGCAGTAAGAAACCCCATCACGGCATCGAAAGATGCGAGGGGCGTGGTGACCTCAGTCATTTCGGAACTCCCTGTCAGCAGACGTCTCGAAACGTCGATATCAAAATTGACGCAAAGTGCGTTGATTGGTTCGCGAAGTGTGACGCGACTGACTATGGCGGGACGCCATCTCATCGATTTTGAGAATAATCCTACGTGCCGGTGCGGCATCCGCTGACAAGGGCAACGAGAAGCCAAGCCGCGCAACTCACGGGCAACGCCCTGAAAACGCGGCGATATTGCGATGTTTTCGCGTGATTCGAACGCGCCTCGTTCCGACGCGCTCCGCCGCGTTACCGCGCTTGGCGTGCCTGTCGCGTGCCTGTACACTTGGCGTCGCCGCGTAGCAGGGAGAACTCCGTTTGATCAATGCCTTCGTCATCCATAATGGCCGCCTGCAACAGGTGACTTGCGACCAACCGAGCGATTTGGCGAGTGTTTCGCCGGTTTGGGTCGACTTACATAGCGAATCGGAAGACGAGCGCCGCTGGGTCGAAGAGGCCTACGGGGTGAAGTTGCCCTCGCGTGATGAACTCACCGATATTGAAGCGTCGGCACGCTATTACGAAGACGATGGCGGCGTGCTGCACGTGCGCACCGATTTTCTGCTCGACGAAGAGGAGCAATCGCGCAACGTGCCGGTGGCGTTCGTGGTGCTCAAAGACCTGCTGATTTCCATTCACGACGAAGACCTGCCGGTGTTCCGGCTGGTGCGCATGCGTGCGCGCATTCGGCCCGGGTCGGTGCGTGACGCCATGGACGTGCTGCTCGATCTGTACTCGACCGATGCCGAGTACTCGGCCGATTCGCTCGAAGGGGTCTACGCGGCGCTCGAAGAGGTGAGTCGGCGTGTGTTGGGCAAGAATCTCACCGACGCCGATGCTGCCAAGGCGCTCGAGAGCATCGCGGCCGAGGAGGATTTGAACGGCCGCATTCGGCGCAACGTGATGGACACGCGCCGTGCGGTGTCGTTTCTGATGCGCACGCGCATGCTCAAGGACGAGCAGTATCAGGAGGGCAAACAGATTCTGCGTGACATCGAGTCGCTCGATAACCACACCGCGTATCTGTTCGACAAGATCAACTTCCTGATGGACGCCACGATCGGCTTCATCAACATCAATCAGAACAAGATCATCAAGATATTCTCGGTGGCTGCGGTCGCGTTCTTGCCGCCGACGCTCATCGCGAGTATCTACGGCATGAATTTCCAGATGATGCCGGAGTTGCAGTGGGAGGCGGGCTATCCGTTTGCGGTCGGCCTGATGATCTTGTCGGCTATTGCGCCGTTCCTGTACTTCCGTCACCGCGGCTGGCTCGATTGATTGGGGCGCTCGCGGGGGCGTGCCGGTGTCGGTGCGACGGTTCCGGTGGGACGGGCACGCCAAGCAGGTAAAATAGCGTCCTCGAATCGGAACACCGCCGGAAAACCGTCATGACATTCACGCAAGCCCTCAGCTCGGCCTGGACCCGCAACAACTCGCTGTTGTGCGTCGGCCTCGACCCCGAACCGTCGCGTATCCCGGCGCATTTGCAAGGCCGCCCGGAAGCGATCTTCGAATTCTGCCGCGAGATTGTCGACGCCACGGCCCCGTTTGCCTGCGCATTCAAGCCGCAGATCGCTTACTTTGCCGCGCATCGCGCCGAAGAGCAGCTCGAGCGTCTGATTGCGCATATCCACGCCGATCACCCGGGTTTGCCTGTGATTCTCGACGCCAAGCGCGGCGACATCGGCAGCACCGCCGAGCAGTACGCCCGAGAGGCATTCGAGCGCTATCGTGCCGATGCCGTGACGGTGAACCCGTACATGGGGTTCGATTCGTTGGAGCCGTATCTCGCGCACGCCGACAAGGGCGTGATCGTGCTGTGCCGCACGTCGAATCCGGGCGGCAGCGATCTTCAGTTCCTCGATGTCGACGGCAAGCCGTTGTATCAAACCGTGGCGCGTCTGGCGGCGGGGCCGTGGAACACGAGCGGTCAGATCGGCTTGGTCGTGGGCGCGACGTTCCCGGCGGAAATTGCCACGGTGCGCGGCATCGTCGGCGATATGCCGCTGCTCATTCCCGGCGTTGGTGCGCAGGGCGGTGACGTGGAAGCGACGGTCACGGCTGGACGGACGGCGAACGGCACGGGCATGATGATCAACTCGTCGCGCGCCATCATCTACGCTGGCCGCGACGAGCAGTTTGCGGCGGCCGCCGCGGCGGCTGCGCAGAAGACTCGCGACAGCATTAACGCGTATCGGTAAGTCGTCGTGTGCGTTGCGGTGGGCACCGTTGTCGGGTGTCGCCGCACCATGGTTTCGCGACAGCGACTACGCCATCGATAAAAAAGCGCCTGCGAATTCGCGAGGCGCTTTTTTTATGTCCGTTGATCGGGCGCAGTGAAAGGAGCGAGGTGCGCTGCGACCTCTGCGACCGCTAAGACCGTTGAGACGGTTATGACTCGGCCGTGTCGAGCAATTCGATCACGCCACGCAGCGCGTGTTGCGCGGCCTGACTGCGCACTTGCGTGCGGTCGCCCTTGAAGTGTTTCGTCTCGACAACCGTTTTCACACGATTGCTCCAGCCGAAGCAAACCATCCCCACCGGCTTTTCCGCGCTGCCGCCACCCGGACCGGCAACGCCGGTAATCGAGAGCGAAATCTGCGCGCGGCTGTTGAACAGCGCACCTTCGGCCATGGCGCGCGCCACGGGCTCGCTCACGGCGCCGTGTTTTTCGATCAGTTCGGCTGGCACGCCGATCATTTCGGTCTTTGCCTGATTCGAATACGTGACAAAGCCACGTTCAAACCAGTTGCTGCTGCCCGAAATATCGGTGATCGCGGCGGCCACCAGCCCCCCGGTGCATGACTCTGCCGTGGTCAGCATCAGACGCTCGTCGCGCAGACGGTTGCCGACTTTTACCGACAGTTGGGCCAGAAGAGATTGTTGGGAGACCACGGGACGGCGCCTTCAATAATGGGGAGGGATGCGCTGCGATGCGTCGATCGAAAACTCAGATCGAGCGCCACAGCGCAATGACGAGCAACGTGCAGAACGCAGCGACGAGATCGTCGAGCATGATGCCCAGCCCGCCCTTCACGGTACGGTCGAAATAGCGGATCGGCGGCGGCTTCACCGCGTCGAAGAAGCGGAACAGGATGAACGCGACCAGTTGTCCGACGAAGCTCGTGGGCGTAATGAGCAGCAGCACAATCCAGAAGGCAACGATTTCATCCCAGACCACAGAACTGGGGTCTTGCGTGCCGAGCTTGCGCGCCGTGAAACCGCAAATCCAGATGCCGCCGACGACGGCGAGCGCAATCAGCGTCGCCCAGCCGGTGACCGTCAGATACAGATTCAATACGAGATACGACGCCCAGCCGAAGAGCGTGCCTACCGTTCCCGGCGCCAGCGAGGACATTCCCGTGCCGAAACCGAGCGAAAACAGATGGGCCGGGTGCGAGAACAGAAAACGCGTGTTCGGCCGGCGCGGGCCGCTGCCCGGATTGAGGGCGGCCGTTTGGTCAGTACTCATTGGAAGTGGTCGAAACTTTTGAAGTCGGCAGCGACAGGCGCGCCCGTATCGTCATGTAATTGCAGCGGGGCCTGGCGTGCATCAGGAAGCGCTATTGTACCGATACGCGTCACGCGCAGGCCGAGTTCGTTGCCGATGGCTGAAATTCGCTCGCGTTGCGCACTGTCGGCACAGAAACATAATTGGTAATCGTCGCCGCCGGCCAATGTGCAAAGTCGCTGAATTGCCAGCGACTGCGCCGCAAGTATCGTCGAGCGCGGCACCGCGTCGACGTTGATTCGCGCGCCAACCCCCGAGCGTTTGAGAATGTGGCCGAGATCACCAAGCAGGCCGTCGGAGATATCGAGTGCTGCGCGCGCCACGCCACGCAGCGCCATGCCGAGTTCGATCTGCGGCTCGGGCCAGTCCATCGCGCGGCGCACTTGTTCAAAATCACTGCTGGCTGGCAAGGCACGGCCAGCGGATTCGGTTGGCCCGGTCGCGTCGGCGGCCCCAACCGCATCGGCTGCCCCGGCCAGTTGCCATT
Source organism: Pandoraea pneumonica (assembly GCF_902459645.1). GTDB lineage: Bacteria > Pseudomonadota > Gammaproteobacteria > Burkholderiales > Burkholderiaceae > Pandoraea > Pandoraea pneumonica. Next base: position 731,192 of record NZ_CABPSK010000003.1, on the reverse strand, counting down.
CACCCCGCAATACCCCGAGTGCTAAGCGCGCATCCCCGACCGTTCCAGATACCCAGATATCGTCCCCCGGCTGAGCAGCGTCACGTCGTAGCGCATGCGCGCCCGGCACTGCGCCGAAGACCGTCACGCAGAGATTGCGCGGCCCGCGCGTCGTGTCGCCGCCTACCAACGGGCAATCATAACGATCGGCCAGCGCGGCCAATCCTTGCGCAAAGGGTGCAAGCCATGCCGGATCGCTGTCGGGCAGTGCGAGCGCAAGGGTGAAACCCAGCGGTTTGGCCCCCATGGCGGCCAGATCCGACAAATTCACGGCTAACGTCTTGTGACCGAGCGCGCGAGGATCGACGTCGGGAAAGAAATGGCGTCCTTCCACCAGCATGTCCGTCGATATCGCGAGCTGCTCGCCCGCTGGCGGGCGCAGCAATGCGCAATCGTCGCCGATGCCGAGCGTCACTTGGTCGCCCTGACGCGTCGCTCCGGTAAAGAAGCGATCGATCAGCGAGAACTCAGACAAGGGCGTTGATGGAACTGACATGGTTGCGGCGGGCCTGGTCATGGATGGCGAAGTTTCGGGTAGAGACCCGATAGCGCATTTTACGAGGCTGACCGGGTTTTCCCAACGCTCTTATCGCGCGGCCCGGCGATTTCGGACATCGGCTTATCCAACACTCGGACATTGCCTCACTGATGTTTCATCCGTGGTCCGAAAAAACGAATATGGTGCGATGCAGCGTTGAATTTGCGGAGAATTTTCGCGACGATCGTCAGGAAAAAGGTGCAGCCCTTATCCGCTTTTTGCATAAATGGCGTGAATAAATGGGGCTACAATTCGCATAGAAAATTTGAGCCATTTTGTCCGTTAAGAGCTTTCCCACATGCCCACGCCGATCGATCCGAAACTGCGCGAAGCTGCGCTCGAGTATCACGAATTCCCCACCCCCGGCAAAATTGCCATCGCCCCGACCAAGCAGTTGCTGAACCAGCGCGATCTCGCGTTGGCGTACTCGCCGGGCGTTGCCGCCGCGTGTGAGGAAATCGTCATCGACCCGCTCAATGCGTCGCGCTACACGGCACGCGGCAATCTCGTCGGCGTGATTTCGAACGGCACGGCCGTGCTCGGGCTGGGCGACATCGGCCCGCTCGCCTCCAAGCCGGTGATGGAAGGCAAGGGCGTGCTGTTCAAGAAGTTCGCCAATATCGACGTGTTCGATATCGAAATCGACGAGAAGGACCCCGAGAAGCTCGTCGACATCATCGCCGCACTCGAGCCGACGTTCGGCGCGATCAACCTCGAAGACATCAAGGCTCCTGAGTGCTTCATCGTCGAGCGCAAGCTGCGCGAGCGCATGAAGATCCCCGTTTTCCACGACGATCAGCACGGCACGGCCATCGTGGTGGCGGCGGCGCTCATTAACGGTCTGAAAGTGGTCGGCAAGGATCTGAAGTCGGTCAAGGTCGTGACGTCCGGCGCAGGCGCTGCCGCGCTCGCATGTCTCGACCTGATCGTCGACATGGGCCTGCCAATTGAAAACATCTGGGTGACGGACCTGGCCGGCGTGGTGTACGAAGGCCGTACCGAGTTGATGGACCCCGAGAAGATTCGCTTCGCTCAAAAGACCGACGCGCGCGGTCTGGCCGATGTGATCGGCGGTGCCGACGTGTTCCTCGGATTGTCGGCGGCTGGCGTGCTCAAGCCGGAAATGGTCAAGACGATGGCCGACAAGCCGCTGATTTTCGCGCTTGCCAACCCGAATCCGGAAATCACGCCGGAACTCGCGAAGGAAGTGCGTCCGGATTGCGTGATGGCCACGGGCCGCACCGACTATCCGAATCAGGTCAACAACGTGCTGTGCTTCCCGTTCATCTTCCGCGGCGCACTCGACGTGGGCGCGACGACGATCACGCGCTCGATGGAAATTGCGGCCGTGAATGCACTGGCCGAACTGGCGCGTCAGGAGCAGAGCGACATCGTCGCATCGGCCTACGGCATCAAGAACTTGTCGTTCGGTCCCGAGTATCTGATTCCGAAGCCTTTCGATCCGCGCCTGCTGGTCAAGGTGGCGACTGCCGTGGCCGAAGCCGCGATGGCCGCCGGTGTCGCAACGCGCCCGCTCGCCGATGTCGATGCGTACTCGCAGTCGTTGCAGCAATTCGTCTATCACAGTGGCGGCCTGATGAAGCCGCTCTTCTCGGTCGCGCGCAGTGTGCCTGCCGATAAGAAGCGCATTGCGTTTGCCGAAGGTGAAGAAGAGCGCGTGCTGCGTGCGGTGCAAATTCTCGTCGACGAGCGCGTTGCCACGCCGATTCTGGTCGGTCGCCCGGCGGTGATCGAGCATCGCATTCAGCAGTACGGCCTGCGTCTGACCGCAGGTGTCGACTTCACGGTGGTGAACCCCGAGCACGACGAGCGCTACCGCGACTACTGGGAGACGTATCACCAGTTGACCAACCGCAAGGGCGTGACGGCCTCGTATGCCCGCGTGGAAATGCGCCGCCGGACGACGCTGATTGCCGCCATGCTGGTGCGCAAGGGCGAGGCCGACGGCTTGATCTGCGGCACGGTATCGACGCCGGGGCGCCACCTGCACTTCATCGATCGTGTGATCGGCAAGCGCGAAGGCGGCCATGTCTACGGCGCGATGAATGCGCTGATTCTGCCGAATCGTCAGATCTTCCTCGTCGATACGCACATCAACCAAGATCCCAGCGCGGAAGAATTGGCCGAGATCACGTTGATGGCCGCCGAAGAAATTCGCCGTTTCGGCATTCAGCCGAAGGTGGCACTGCTCTCGCACTCGAACTTCGGGACGAGCGACGCGAGCTGCGCCCGCAAGATGCGCGAAACGCTGGCGATTCTGCAAGAACGTGCGCCGGAGCTCGAAGTGGACGGCGAAATGCACGGCGATTGCGCCCTCGATCCGGAACTGCGCGCGCGCATCATGCCGGAATCGACGCTGACCGGTGCGGCCAATCTGTTGGTCATGCCGAACATCGACGCCGCGAACATTGCCTACAACCTGCTGAAGACGGCTGCGGGCAACAACGTGGCCATCGGCCCGATTCTGCTGGGTGCCGCCAAACCGGTGCACATCCTCACGGAGTCGGCCACGGTGCGACGCATCATCAACATGGTGGCCCTCGTGGTCGCCGATGCGGCAGCGCAGCAAGACGTCCGCTGAGCGTGTGCTGACCCGCTAAGGCCGGTTGGCGGTTCGCCGCCGTTCGGCCCACGTTAACGACAAAACGCCGCACCTTCACGGGCGGCGTTTTGTCATTTTGACGACGCTTTTCCCGTATCGTATATCGTGATGTGTGCACTCACTTTCGTGAAAAACTCTTTGTTTTCATGAATTTGTTGAGTGAATTAGTTGCGAAATGTAAGCCGACATTGATTCCGGTGAGTAATAGCGATACCCTTACGGCTTCACCCACCAGAACGGGCCCGCAGCGCAAAACCGCGCAGGCCGACAACCTAGCTATGACAATGGCACGTTGGCTTCACCGGAGCATCGTGGCGCTGACGGCGGCTGGGAGTGTTTTTCTGGGGGGCAATGCCGTGGCGCGCGAAACCGCGCCATATGTCACGGATCAAACGGCGGCGGTATCCGCCACCGAGTTGCCCCGCGAAGCGAAGCGCACGCTATCGCTGATTGCCCAGGGCGGGCCGTTCCCTTATGCCAAAGATGGCATTGTGTTCGGGAACTACGAAAAGCGCCTGCCCAAAATGCCGCGTGGCTATTACCATGAATACACGGTGCCGACTCCCGGTGCCCGCAATAGAGGTGCCAGGCGCATCATCTGTGGCGGTGATCAACGTGCAGTCGATCCTTGTTACTACACCCAAGATCACTACAACAGCTTTAGACGCATAAGGGAATGACAGCAGTATGAGTGAGCCGGTTTTCGCACAGGAACGCGGGAAAGATCTTATGGCAGATCCATTCGGTGCGGGCGATGGCAACTTGTTCAAGCAGGTGCTGGGCCTGCATGCTGTTGCGCGGGCTGGCCGCCGCCATACCTTATCGGAAGAGGGAGATATGAGTCTTTTCAAGACCGTCAGGCCGAATATCGTGCAGTCGATCCGCGCCTTCCGTGTGCCGGAACTGGCTGACGAGGCCGAGCGACTGGGGCAGCACTTCCTGTATGCGAACTGCGCGCAGGCGCAGAGCAAGGCTGAAGTGCTTGAAACGATTGCGACGTCATTCCTGTTCCCGAAGCATTTCGGCAAGAATTTCGACGCATTGCACGATTGTCTGACCGATCTCGTCAGCCGTAGCGGTGCACAGCCCGGGTTCGTTGTCGTGCTCGAAGGGCTGCCGGTGGCGACGAAGTTCGACAAGGATGCGCGCGAAACGCTGCTCGATGTCTTCCGCGATGCCGCCGAGTTTTGGGGTGAGCGTCGTGTGAGCTTCCGCGTGTTCTACTCGTTTGCGTAAGCTACATGCTGTGATCGGGTGTGAATTTCACTGAGATTGCCGCTAAGTCTCACGTCAGATCGCCATGAAAAAAGGTCCGCTACTGCGGACCTTTTTTGTTTTCAGGCGTCATGCCAGCGCATCGCGCGCCGACACAGTACGTCGTTCAGGACGTATGCCCAGCCAGAAACTTCTGGGCGAGACCGGCCAGATCGAACTGCCCCTGCGGGACGTCGCCGTTGGGGGTGAGGTGGTTGATAACTTCCGGCAGAATCGACGACAGTTGCTGTGCGGCTTCATCCTGGCTCACGCCTGCCGTGTTGGCCAACTGCTGAAGTTGGCCGCCCGGGCCGAGCGCTTGCGCGACTTGGTCGGGAGACACCGGCTGATTGCCGCCCGTGCCTACCCATGAGCGCACCGCGTCGCCGAGTCCGCCGCTTTCCAGCACTTGGGTCAGCCCGCCTAGGCCGCCGAGTGCGCCGATCAAATCGGTCGGCGACGTGGCCGGTGCGCCTGCACCGCCCGGTTGGGGGGCTTGCCCACCGCCGAGCAGGCCGCCTAGCAAACCGCCAAGTCCGCCTGCCGCGCCAGCGCCCGCTGCGGCCCCACCGCCAAGCATGCCGCCCAGCGCACCGCCTAGCGAGCCTAGCAGGCCGCCACCGCCTTCCTGTCCGTCCGATTTGCCCGCATGACTGGCGATCATCGCCAGCAGGCCCATCAACAACAGCATGCGTGTATTGCCGCCACCGCTGTTACCGCCTGCGGAGTTGCCGGCCGCACCGCCGAGAATGGAATCGAGAATACCCATGACGATTTCTCCTTGAGGCCTGCGAGGCCGTTGCCAATCACGATGCCTTACCAACCCCCCCAGCGTGCGGCCAGTGCCGCGAGAACTGCCATGCCCGCCGTTTCCGTGCGAAGAATCCGTTCCCCGAGGCGAATGGCCCCGAAACCGGCGTCGCGCGCGAGGGTTTCTTCCTGAGGTGTGAGCCCGCCTTCCGGGCCGAAGAGCAGCACGCCGGGCTGTGCCGGTGCTTGCGGCAATAGCGAATCGAAGCCGCTGTCCCCTCTAGGTGACAATAGCACACGCCATGCGTAACTCGTAACCGTGTTCGGGTCACGTAACCAGGCCGTAATCGGCCGGATCGGCAGGATTTGCGGCACACGGTTTCGGCCACATTGTTCGCATGCCGCCTGCGCCAGGGCTTGCCAGTGCGCAACCCGTTTAGCGGCGCGTTCGCCGTCGAGTCGAATGACCGAGCGCTCGGTGGCCAGTGGTTGAATTTCCGTGACGCCCAACTCGATGGCCTTCTCGATCAGCCAGTCCATTTTGTCGCCGCCCGCAATGCCTTGCGCCAACGTGACCCGATAGGGTGTTTCGGCTTCCCGAGTGTCATGGGCACCCAATTGCACCGTGGCGTGCCGCTTTTCCAGACTCGTCAGCTCGGCCGGATATTCGCCGCCAGTCCCATTGAACAGCGTGAGCGAATCGCCCGCTTTAAGGCGCAATACCTGAACATGACGCACGACGGCGTCGGGAAGCTCTAGCAGGGCGCCTGCGTGCAATGGCGCATCAACGAAGAAACGGGGCATACGAATCGGGATGGGGCCGGATTAGGCCAGTCGGCGAACGACGTAGTGTCGACGCTTTCGGCGTGGGCTCGGCCAATGAGCGGTCAGGGGCGCAAGCATACCGCATGGGGAAGGGCGCGCGCGGGCGTGTACATGCTCGATGTGGCGCGCGAGCGCATCGCCTAGCCGCGTGCCGCGACCGGCCGTGCGAAGCCCCAGCGATAACCATCGATGTCTTCAAGCTGGCAGAAGCGATCGCCCCAGAACTGGTCTTCCGGCGGCATCAGCCCCTTTGCGCCGGCGCCGGTCGCACGTGCATAGAGCGCGTCGACGTCTTCCGTATAGACGTAGAAGCTCTGCGGCGCTTCCACGCCCGAGGTGCGCGGTGTGCGCGCGGTACTGCCAAAAGCACCTTCCGGGGCGAACATCAAAATCAACTGGCCCTGATAGAACATTTCGACGTGCATCACGGCACCATCGTCGTCCATCGTGTTGTGTACGGTAAAGCCAAACGCCTGCTCGTAGAAGGTGGCGGCCGCCTTGGCGTCGCGCACGGTCAGATACGGCGTCAACCATGGCACGTGGGACGGGCGGGGATCGGACATGACTGCCTCCGTGTTTGCTGCCGACAACCGGGCGGTTGCGCTGCGGGTTCGGCATTCGTGACGTGCGTTCAATATACAAGGAACGCGTGCGATGTTCACGCGGAGCGCGTCATCTCGTCTCGGGCGATGCGCTGGAATGATTCAGGACTTCAATCAAATCTGGGGCGATGTCGAATAGTGCCGCGTGGCGAGAGACGGCGTAGTGCCGCAGTGTGCGCAAAGCGTCGGGAGACGCCGCGCGTGCCGCTGTCTGCAACGTGTCGGGATCGACCGCCCGCACGTCGAGAGCATCGCTCGCCACCGCCAGTGCCCAGAGCGAACCATAGAGCGGAACGTAGGCCGTCATCGGCTGCACGTGGGTGAAGACCGAACGCAGCGCGTCGAGCATGCGCCGCACCTGAGTTGGCGCGAACCAAGGCGCGCCGAGTTGCACGGCGATGCCGCCGCGCGGCGTCAGCAGGGCGCGAACCTGCGCGAAAAAACTGGCATCGTGCAGCGGGGCGGCCGCGCCGTCGGCTTCCGTCAGATCGAAGATTACGGCGTCGAAGCGCTCGCCTTGGGCGCAGGCGGCCGCGACGAAATGGCGCGCATCGCCGATGACGAGTGTGGTGCGCGGGTCGTCGAACGCGCCCCCAGCGAGCGATGGCATGTGCTGCAAAATCGCCGCGGGCACTTGGGCGTCGAGTTCGGCGATGACGACCTCGGTCACGCTCGCGTGGCGCAAGGCTTCGCGTGCGGAGCCGCCGTCACCGCCCCCGATCACGAGCACGCGCTGGGCTTCGCCGTGCGCGAGCAGCAACGGATGGACCATGCACTCGTGGCAGATGTGCGCGTCCGCGAGACTGGCCATGAACCGGCCGTCGAGCCGATAGGCGCGCCCAAGCGGGCCGAAGGCGGGCAGATCGACGATTTCGATGTGCTGATAGGGGGAAGTCATCTGCGCCACCGGGTGCGCGGCAAAGGCGTAGGTGGCCCAAGGCCCGAGCGGGGCGGTGCAAGGCGATGGCGTGGAATCGGAATCGTCCTGTGTGACGTCGCGTATGACGGGCATTGTTGTGACAACTTCCTCTAAATTGCGGTGATTGCGCCACTTTTTCGCATCATTCCACGTTCTCGCCATTTGGGGAAGTTCGCGGCAACCGACCCGGGAAGGTGCCGTATCTGATAAAATCGCGATCTTTCTCCTGCATTTGATTTCGCGCGGCAGCCCGCGGCAACGGGGCACGCCCGCTATTCCGGCTGGTCACCATGACGAACTCCTCTACTGCAACGGCTGCCCTGATGGCCTCCGCCATTCGTGTCCTCTCCATGGATGCGGTTCAACAGGCTAACTCCGGTCACCCTGGCGCACCTATGGGTATGGCCGATATCGCGGTCGCGCTCTGGGGGCGTCACCTCAAGCACAACCCCGTCAACCCGCATTGGTTCGATCGCGACCGCTTCGTGCTGTCGAACGGCCACGGCTCGATGCTCATCTACTCGTTGCTGCATCTGACGGGCTACGATCTGCCGATCGAAGAACTCAAGCATTTCCGCCAACTGCACAGCAAGACGCCGGGTCACCCCGAAGTGGGTATTACCCCGGGCGTCGAGACGACGACTGGCCCGCTGGGTCAGGGCATCACGAATGCCGTCGGTTTTGCGTTGGCTGAAGCGCTGCTCGCCAAGGAATTCAACCGTCCGGGCGCCGACATCGTCGATCACTACACGTATGCGTTCCTCGGCGACGGTTGCCTGATGGAAGGCATTTCGCATGAAGCGTGTTCGCTGGCCGGTACGCTGCGCCTGAACAAGCTGATCGCGCTGTACGACGACAACGGCATCTCGATTGACGGTGACGTCGAATACTGGTTCGCCGACGACACGCCGAAGCGTTTTGAAGCCTACGGCTGGAATGTGATCCGCGATGTCGACGGTCACAACGCCGATGCTGTCGATGCCGCCATTGCGCAAGCCAAGACGTCGGATCGTCCGACGCTGATTTGCTGCAAGACGTTGATCGGCAAGGGCGCACCGAACAAGCAGGGCGGTCACGACGTGCACGGCGCGCCGCTGGGCGCAGACGAAATCGCCGCAACGCGTGCCGCGCTGGGCTGGACCCTGCCGCCGTTCGAAGTGCCGGCCGAAGTCTATGCCGCATGGGACGCCAAGGCCGCGGGCCAACAAGCCGAAGCTGCATGGAACGAACGCTTTGCTGCGTACCGCAGCCAGTTCCCGGCCGAAGCCGCCGAATTCGAGCGCCGCATGAAGGGCGAACTGCCGGGCGACTTCAAGTCGTCGGCTGCCGCGCTGATCGCGAAGACCAACGAAAAGGCCGAAACGGTGGCAACGCGTAAGGCGTCGCAACTGGCGATCGAAGGGCTTGCGGCGGTGCTGCCGGAATTCCTGGGCGGCTCGGCCGACCTGACCGGCTCGAACCTGACCAACTGGAAGGCGAGCAAGGCTGTGCGTGCCAACGCCGACGGCGTGCAGTACGGCAACCATATCAACTACGGCGTGCGCGAATTCGGCATGAGCGCCATCATGAACGGCCTGGCGCTGCATGGTGGTCACATTCCGTTTGGCGGCACGTTCCTGACGTTCTCGGACTACAGCCGCAACGCGTTGCGTATGGCGGCGCTCATGAAGCTGCGCTCGATCTTCGTGTTCACGCACGATTCGATCGGTTTGGGCGAAGACGGCCCGACGCACCAGTCGATCGAGCATGTGTCGAGCCTGCGTTTGATTCCGCAAATGGACGTGTGGCGTCCGTGCGATACGACCGAAACGGCAAGCGCCTGGGTGGCGGCCGTGGAGCGTCACGATGGCCCGTCGAGCCTGGTGCTCAGCCGTCAGAACCTGCCGTTCGTCTCGCGCGACGAAGCGCAGATCGCCAATATTCGCCGCGGTGGCTATGTGCTGCGCGACGTGGCGAATCCGCAGATCGTGCTGATCGCGACCGGTTCGGAAATGGATCTGGCGCTCAAGGGCGCCGAAGCACTGGCTGCCGAGGGCATTGCGGCGCGCGTCGTGTCGATGCCGTCGACCAATGTGTTCGACCGTCAGGACAAGGCGTACCGCGAAAGCGTGCTGCCGCGCGGCGTGCCGCGTGTGGCCGTGGAAGCCGGTGTGACCGCGTTCTGGCACAAGTACGTCGGCCTGGAAGGCGGCGTGGTCGGCATTGACACCTTTGGCGAGTCGGCCCCGGCCGGCGTGCTGTTCAAACACTTCGGCTTCACCGTCGACCACGTGGTCGCGACGGTCAAGTCCGTGCTTGGCTGATTTCGTTAGACCTTACGGAGAAACCCCCATGACCATTCGCGTCGCTATTAACGGCTATGGCCGTATCGGCCGCAACGTACTGCGTGCCCATTACGAAGGTGGTAAGAAGCACGATATCGAAATCGTCGCTATCAACGATCTGGGCAATGCACAGACCAATGCTCACCTGACGCAGTACGACACGGCGCACGGCAAGTTCCCGGGCACGGTGACGGTCGATGGCGATTACATGATCGTCAACGGCGACAAGATCCGCGTGCTGGCCAACCGCAACCCGGCAGAACTGCCGTGGGGCGAGCTGAACGTGGACGTCGTGCTCGAGTGCACGGGCTTCTTCACCACGAAGGAAAAGGCCGGCGCCCACCTGAAGGGCGGCGCGAAGAAGGTCATCATCTCGGCCCCGGGCGGCAAGGATGTGGACGCGACGGTCGTGTTCGGCGTGAACGAAGGCGTGCTCAAGTCGACCGACACGGTCATCTCGAACGCCTCGTGCACGACCAACTGCCTGGCCCCGCTGGTTCAGCCGCTGCACGCCAAGATCGGTCTGGAAAACGGCCTGATGACCACGGTGCACGCCTACACCAACGATCAGGTGCTGACGGACGTTTATCACGAAGACCTGCGTCGTGCCCGTTCGGCCACGATGAGCATGATCCCGACCAAGACGGGCGCCGCTTCGGCTGTCGGTCTGGTGATGCCGGAATTGAACGGCAAGCTCGACGGCTACGCTATCCGCGTTCCGACGATCAACGTGTCGATCGTCGACCTGTCGTTCATCGCCAAGCGCGACACGACGGTTGAAGAAGTCAACGCGATCCTGAAGGAAGCCGCTGAAGGCCCGCTCAAGGCAATCGCTACGTACAACACGGCACCGCTGGTGTCGGTCGACTTCAACCACAACCCGGCATCGTCGAACTTCGACGGTACGCTGACCAAGGTCTCGGGTCGTCTGGTGAAGGTGACGTCGTGGTACGACAACGAGTGGGGCTTCTCGAACCGCATGCTCGACACGACCGTCGCGCTGATGTCGGCCAAGTAAGCTGCTGCTTCGGTAGTGCAATAAAAAACCGCTGTCGGAAGACAGCGGTTTTTTTATTGGCGCGCCAAATAAACCGGCCTGTGCGTCGCGCGTAGCAGCGATCTGCTTTAGTCGGGACGACGACGCGAGGAAAGCACTCGGATCAGTCCGATAAGGACGCCGAGCGCACCGCCGATCACGATACCGCCGGAACCAAAAAACAATTTGCGAGGAAAGACCGGGTGGTCGTCGACCTGTGTGGCGCTCACGATGCGGGTGTTGTACGACTGATCGGGGGCCAACATTTGCGAAATCCGGTATCGGCTGTCATTTAACGCAGCGCGCTCCGATCGGCTGCTCTGTAAGGCGCTGAGCGCCATCACTGAGTCGGTCGATTTCGAGTGTGCCAATGCCGTGTTGAGTTCTGCCTGCGCTTTTTCATTCGCATCAATCGCGGCATCGATCACGCTCAACTGCTGTTTCGGCAAATCGCGTGCCTTTTCGAGAATCGAGGCATGGTCACTCATAATTCGTTGCGCGGCGTCGTCGAGTGCCATCTCCGCTTGCTGCTCTGACGTGCCTCGCGCGGTGATTTCAACGTATGAGGTGCCTTGAACGGCACGCGCCTTGATCGATTTCCAGACGACGGCGCTGTGCAGGGCTTCCTGGTTGCCCTTGAGCTCCGGGAGCACCTTGCTGGCGACATCATCGCGGAAGGTGTTCAGCCCAACCCGCCCCACGGTCTGTTGCACCGATTCGATGAGTGGCCCGTCGGGGCCGCTCACCGGGGAGCCCGCGGCGCGGCCTACCTGGAGCGTGAGCTTACCTTCCCATTGTTTCTGCACGAGGTACGTGGTGCCAACGCCGATGGCGCCGCCAACGATGGCGAGACCGGCGATCCAGGTGGCATTGCTTCGCAAGAAGTGCAGGACGTCTGAGAGTGAGAGGTCCGTCTGCGCTTCAGATGCCATTTCGTTGGGCGTTTTATCGTTATTCATCGGGTGGAATCGAACGTCGAGACGTGGCCGGGATGGCCGTATGCCTTGCGCTTGAGGAATCACCATTTGATGCAGTGAACCCTCTTTATGTTCCAAGTAACCGACTTATTGGGGCATCTCCCGGACCTGGCCTCCGGGATGGCGATGATGTTGAAATGAAGTGAAATTAATTCTTCTGCCGGTGCGGGCACGGATCCTTCGTGCAGCTCCCGTACATGGCGAGGGAATGTTCCTGAAGCGCAAAACCGCGTTCTTTTGCGATCAACTTCTGGCGGCGTTCGATTTCTGCGTCGAAAAATTCTTCGACGCGACCGCAGTCCAGGCACACCAGGTGATCGTGGTGATGGCCTTCGTTGAGTTCGAATACGGCCTTGCCGGACTCGAAGTTACTGCGCGACAATAGTCCGGCTTGTTCGAATTGCGTCAACACGCGGTAGACCGTCGCCAGACCGATGTCGAGATTTTCGCCGAGCAGGTGACGATAAACGTCTTCGGCGGTCAAATGGCGCACCTCGCTGTTCTGGAAAATTTCCAGAATTTTGAGGCGCGGAAGCGTGGCTTTCAGTCCGATATTTTTCAGATCGGCGGGATTCGGCATCGCTCTACGTCCCTAGAGTACAATACAGCCCCAATAATAATGCCTTTTTGCCTTGCCCGGCGCAAACCGGCGCAAACGGGACGGTTTAGCCGTCAACGGGGGCGATGTGGCGGCGCGCCCGGCGTGCCGGAGTCAAGTTCGATTTTTTTGAAAGCGAGTCAGATTTGCGTCGTTATCTCTCCCTGTATGCTGCCGCAGCACTGCTGGCACTGGCCGGCTGTTCCACGTACGACAGCGTGACCGACAAGGTGATCGGCGTTGTGACGCCGTATCGAATCAATATCGTGCAGGGCAACTTCGTCTCGAAGGAAGCCTACGACCAGCTCAAGCCCGGCATGACGCGCGATCAAGTGCGCCAACTGCTCGGCACGCCGCTGCTCACCGATATCTTCCACGCCAATCGCTGGGACTACGTCTTCTATTTCAAACGCGGCAACGCGTCGGTGGTGCAAGAGCGCCATCTGAAGCTGTATTTCGAGAGCGATACGCTGGCCCGTTGGGAAGGTGGCGAGAACCTGCCGACCGAATATCAACTGGTGCAGGAAATCGACGGTCAGAAGGGCAAGACCGTGAAGACCGAGGCGCCGGCCCCGTCGACCGCGAGTGCGGCCGCCGCCGAAGCCGCAGCGCCGTCGCCTGATGTCGCCGCAGCAGCACCGACCGCTGCCATCCCGGCCGCGAACGACGTTGCTACGGTGTCCGCCGAAGCCGCGACAGCGCCGACGACCTCCAATGCCAGCACGGGCCTCGCCACTGGCGGCACGAGCAGCCTGGGCGCCGGTACGGCTACTGGCACGGGCCTGGTGCCGTCGCCGCGCGTGACCTCCGGCGGCCTGTTCACGGCCCCCCAGTAAGCGCTCAGAAAAACCAACAGACTCACCATGATGAAGATTGCGATTGCCGGTGCGTCCGGCCGTATGGGCCGGATGCTGATTGAAACCGTGCTGGCTGCCGACGACGCGCAGCTCGTGGGCGCGCTCGATCGTGAGGGCAGCCCGGCACTCGGTCACGACGCCGGCGCTTTCCTCGGTCGCGAGACCGGTGTGAACATCACTGCCGATTTCGACACCGCTCTGGCGAACGCCGAATTCCTGATCGATTTCACGCGTCCGGAAGCCACGCTGCTGCATTTGGCGGCTGCCCAGAAGCACGGTGTGAAGATGATCATCGGCACGACCGGGTTCTCGGAAGACGAGAAAGCGCGTTTGGCTGAAGGTGCCAAGCAGGTGGCCGTCGTTTTCGCGCCGAACATGAGCGTTGGCGTGAACGCTACGTTCAAGCTGCTTGAAATCGCTGCGAAGATTCTGAATACCGGCTACGACATCGAAATCATCGAAGCGCACCATCGCCACAAGGTCGATGCCCCGTCGGGCACCGCGTTGCGTATGGGCGAAGTGGTGGCCGAGGCGCTCGGACGCGATCTGAAGGAATGTGCGGTCTACGGCCGTGAAGGCGTGACCGGTGAGCGCGATCCGTCGACGATCGGTTTTGCGACCGTGCGCGGCGGCGATATCGTGGGCGATCACACGGTGCTGTTTGCCGGCATCGGCGAGCGCATCGAAATCACGCACAAGTCGTCGAGCCGTCTGTCCTACGCACAAGGCTCGCTGCGCGCCGCGCGTTTTCTCGCCGAGCGTCAGACGGGCCTGTTCGACATGCAGGACGTGCTAGGCCTACGCTAAGCCCCTGCCGAGCTTGGGCGTTCGTGGTGCCGCAAGGTAATCGAACGCCCGGCTCTCTCGCTTTCCGGCGGTCTCGCCGGTACGCATTGACGCATTGCCAGCCCTAATGGGGCGAAGTTATGAGCCCCGCTGGCAGCCCTTCGATTCGAAGGTTGCGACGCCCGCCGCCATCGCGCCGAATCCGCACCCGGCGGCGTTATAATCATCGTTTTCCCCGGATCTGCCCGACGTTACCGTGTACTGCGCCTTTGGCCGTACACCGGCAGGGCAAAGCCGAGCCGAATCCTATCCGCCGACCCATCATGCAAGAAAAATACGTTCCCGCCGACGTCGAAGCCGCCGCCCAGTCGCATTGGCAGGCTATCGATGCCTACAAGACCACCGAGCGCGCGGACAAGCAGAAATTCTATTGCGTCTCGATGCTGCCGTATCCGTCGGGCAAGCTGCATATGGGCCACGTGCGCAACTACACCATCAACGACGTGATGTACCGTCAGATGCGCATGCGCGGTTACAACGTGCTCATGCCGATGGGGTGGGACGCTTTCGGCATGCCGGCGGAAAACGCGGCAATGGCCAACAACGTGCCGCCGGCGAAGTGGACGTACGACAACATCGCCTACATGAAGAAGCAGATGCAGGCGATGGGGCTGGCGATCGACTGGTCGCGCGAAGTCGCCACCTGCTCGCCGGAGTATTACCGCTGGAATCAGTGGCTGTTCCTCAAGATGCTCGAGAAGGGCGTCGTGTATCTGAAGACGGGGACGGTGAACTGGGACCCGGTCGATCAGACCGTGCTCGCCAACGAGCAGGTGATCGACGGCCGCGGCTGGCGTTCGGGCGCGCTCGTCGAGAAGCGCGAAATTCCGATGTACTACATGCGCATCACCGATTACGCCGACGAACTGCTCGGCGATCTGGACGACCTCGGCTGGCCCGAGCGCGTGAAGGTGATGCAGCAGAACTGGATCGGCAAGAGCTTCGGCGTGAACTTCGGCTTCCCGTACGAACTCGATGGCGAGCGCAAGCTGCTGCGCGTGTTCACTACGCGTGCCGACACGATTATGGGCGTGACCTTCTGCGCGATTGCCGCCGAGCATCCGCTCGCCACGCGCTTGGCTGCCGAGCGTCCCGACTTGCAGGCCTTCATTGCCGAGTGCAAGCAGGGTGGCGTGGCCGAGGCCGACATCGCCACGATGGAAAAGAAGGGCATGCCGACGGGCTTCTTCGTCACGCATCCGATCACCGGCGACAAGGTCGAAGTGTGGATCGGTAATTACGTGCTGATGGGCTACGGCGAAGGCGCTGTGATGGGCGTGCCGGCGCACGACGAGCGTGATTTCGCGTTCGCACGCAAGTACGGCCTGCCGATCAAGCAAGTGGTGTCTGTTGCCGGCGAAACGTATTCGACCGACGCCTGGCAAGCCTGGTACGGCGAAAAGGCGGGCACGCTGATCAATAGCGGCAAGTACGACGGCCTGGACTTCGCAGCGGCCGTCGACGCAATTGCGGCCGACCTGAAGGCACAGGAAGTCGGTGACAAGCAGGTGACGTTCCGTCTGCGCGACTGGGGTATTTCGCGCCAGCGTTACTGGGGCACGCCGATCCCGATCATCCATTGCGACGCATGCGGCGCAGTGCCGGTGCCGGAGAAAGATCTGCCGGTGGTGCTGCCGGAAGACCTCGTGCCGGACGGCACGGGCAACCCGCTCGCCAAGTCTGAAGCGTTCCTCAAGTGCGATTGCCCGAAGTGCGGCAAACCGGCGCGCCGTGAGACCGACACGATGGACACGTTCGTCGACTCGTCGTGGTACTTCATGCGCTACGCCTGCCCGGATGCCGAGACCATGGTCGACGCACGCACCGACTACTGGATGCCGATGGACCAGTACATCGGCGGCATCGAGCACGCGATTCTGCACTTGCTGTACTCGCGCTTCTGGACCAAGGTCATGCGCGATCTGGGGTTGGTGACGTTCAAGGAACCGGCGCAGAACCTGCTCACGCAAGGCATGGTGCTCAACGAGACGTTCTATCGCGAAGACGACGCTGGCAAGAAGACGTGGTTCAACCCGCTCGACGTGCAAGTGCAGTTCGACGACAAGGGCCGTCCGCTGGGCGCGACGTCGAAGGCTGATGGTGGCGACGTGATCCTGGGCGGCATCGAGAAGATGTCGAAGTCGAAGAACAATGGCGTCGACCCGCAGTCGCTCATCGATCAGTACGGTGCCGACACGGCACGTCTGTTTGTGATGTTCGCGGCGCACCCGGAGCAGCAACTCGAGTGGTCGGGCGCCGGCGTCGAAGGCGCTAGCCGTTTCCTGCGTCGCCTGTGGGGCTTCGGCCAGTCGCAAGCGGCGATGCTGAGTCAGGCAGATGCGGCCATCGAGACGTCGAATGCGGCAGCGCAGGCATTGCGCCGCGAGGTGCATGGCGTGCTCAAGCAGGCTAACTACGACTACCAGCGTGTGCAGTACAACACGGTGGTGTCGGCCGCGATGAAGATGCTCAACGCCATCGAGAACGACAAGGGCGCTGCTGGCGCGGGCGCCGTGCGCGAGTGCTACGGCATCTTGCTGCGCGTGCTCTACCCGGTGGTGCCGCACGTGACGCACGGTCTGTGGGACGCGCTGGGCTATGCGGCGCAGTCGGGCGATCTGCTCGATGCCTCGTGGCCGGAAGTGGACGAAGCGGCGCTCGTGCAAGACGAAATCGAACTGGTGTTGCAGGTGGCGGGGAAAGTGCGCGGCGCGATTCTCGTGGCCAAAGACGCCTCGCGTGAAGCGATCGAACAAGCGGCACTGGCGCATGAGATGACGGTCAAGTTCGGCGAAGGTAAGCCGGTCAAGAAGGTCATCATCGTGCCGGGACGTCTCGTGAACGTGGTGGTCTGAGCCGGCAGCGACTGCCGATCCATGATTTGGTGAGAAGAGGGCACATCACGTGCAAATGACATCCGGGCAACGCAGCGCGGGTATGACGCGCAGGATTTTCGGCTGGATCGCGCTGCTGAGCTGCGCGCTGACCTTGTCGGCGTGCGGCTTCCAACTACGCGGGGCGAGCGAGTACGCCTTCAAGCGGCTGTATATCTCGGGCGGCGGTCAGATGGGCATCGACCTCAAGCGTTATATCCGTTACGGCAGCAAGGGCACCGTTGTGGTCGATGCGCCGAGCGATGCCGATGCTCGCCTTGAGATCCTGAATCAGACGCAGTCGAGAACGGCCGTCAGTCTGGATTCGACGGGACAGGCGCGCGAGTACGAAATGCGCGCCACGTTCACGTTCCAGTTGGTGACGCCGGACGGCACGCCGATCATTCCGCTGAGCACGATTCGTCTGTCGCGCAATTTGCCGTACAGCGACAGCGAAGCGACGGCGCGCGATACCGAGGCTGCCTTGCTCAATCGCGACATGCAGAAAGATGCCGTCGATCAGATCATTCGCCGCATGGAAGCCGTGAAGGCCATGCCGACGCCCACGCCGGATCACTAAGGCCATTCTGCCGACCGGACCGAACCCCAACGCCATGCAACTGCGCCCCGACGCGCTTGACGCGAATCTTGCCAAGACCCTCTCGCCGATCTACGTGATCTACGGCGACGAGAGTCTGCTCGTGCAAGAAGCGGTCGATCGGGTGCGGGCGGCGGCGCGCGCGGGCGGCTTTACCGAGCGCGACGTGCTGTCGGTCGAGCGCAGTTTCGATTGGGGGGCGCTGGCCAACGCGGGACAGTCGATGTCGCTCTTCGGCGATCGCAAATTGATCGAGTTGCGCATTCCCGGCGGCAAGCCCGGCAAAGAGGGCGGTGTGGCGCTCAAGGCGCATGCCGAAGCCGCGAGCGGCGACGTGCTCACCATCATCACGTTGCCGCGTCTCGACGCGGCAGCTACCAAGTCCGATTGGTTCACGGCACTCGATCGCGCGGGAGTGACGGTGAAGATCGACACCGTAGATCGCGCACGCTTGCCGGACTGGATCGCACAACGTTTGGCTGCGCAAGGGCAGCGCGTTGCGGCGGGTGAGTCTGGACGCCGCGTGCTGCAATTTATCGCCGACCGCGTCGAAGGTAATTTGCTAGCGGCCCATCAGGAAATTCAGAAGCTCGGCTTGTTGTACCCGGCGGGCACGCTCGAATTCGAGCAGGTGCAGGATGCCGTGCTCAATGTCGCGCGTTACGACGTTTTCAAGTTGAGCGAAGCCGTGCTCGCGGGCGATGCGCCGCGTCTCGTGCGCATGCTCGACGGCTTGCGCGGCGAGGGCGAAGCGGCACCGCTTGTGCTGTGGGCGCTGACCGAAGAGGTGCGCACGCTCGCCAAAATCACGCGCGGCATGGCCGCTGGCAAGCCGCTCGCGATGTTGCTGCGTGAATACCGCGTGTGGGGCCCGCGCGAGCGTTTGATGGAACAGGCGGCCAATCGCGCCACCCCGACCATGCTTGCGCAAGCGCTGCAATTGGCTGCGCGCCTTGACCGTCAGGTGAAAGGGTTGCGTGCCGACGGGCTGCCGGGCGACCCCTGGGACGGCATGCTGCAACTCGGCTTGCTGCTCGTGGGTGAGCGACCGCCGATGGCGCGTTCCGCGCGTGCGCCGCGTCCGGTGCACGGGTAACGCGGCGGTATCTCCCGACTTAATCGGCCCCATCGGCCGAACAGACCAAAGCAACGATATGGATATCAAAGCCTACATGCAGTCACTGGGCCAACGTGCCCGTGAAGCATCGCGCGCCATGGCGCGTGCCGACACCGCCGCGAAGAACCGCGCCTTGCTGGCCATTGCCGACGCCATCGAGCGCGACGGAGCGAAGTTGCAGGAAGTGAACCGACGCGATCTCGAACGCGCGCGCGCGAACGGGCAAGATGCCGCGTTCATCGATCGTCTGACGCTCTCCGACAAGGCACTGCGCACGATGATCGAAGGCCTGCGTCAGATCGCCGGTCTATCGGACCCGATTGGTGAAATCAGCAACGTGCGCGTGCAGCCGAGCGGCATTCAGGTGGGCCAGATGCGCGTGCCGCTGGGCGTGATCGGCATCATCTACGAGTCGCGTCCGAACGTGACCATCGATGCGGCGGCGCTATGCCTGAAGTCGGGCAATGCGACGATTTTGCGTGGCGGCTCCGAGGCGATCGAAAGCAACACTGCACTGGCGACGCTCATCGCCGAAGCACTCGCCGCGACCGGCTTGCCGGGCGACGCCGTGCAGGTGGTGAGCACGCCCGACCGGGCGGCCGTGGGTGAGTTGATCACCATGACGGAGTACGTCGACGTGATCGTGCCGCGCGGCGGCAAGAGCCTGATTGCACGCTTGATGCAAGACGCGCGCGTGCCGATGATCAAGCACCTCGACGGCATCTGCCACGTCTATGTCGATCATCGTGCCGACCCCGTGAAAGCACTGGCGATTTGCGAGAACGCCAAGACGCATCGCTACGGCACCTGCAACACGATGGAAACGTTGCTCGTCGATCAGGGCGCGGTGGACCAACTGCCGACTATCGCCCGCATGTTCCAGAACAAGCAGGTCGAGTTGCGCGGCTGCGAGCGCACCGTGGCGGCGCTCACGCAGGCGGGTATCGCAGGCGTTGTGGCCGCCACTGAGGAAGATTGGTCGACCGAGTATTTGGCGCCCGTGTTGGCGGTCAAGATCGTCGACGGCATGGCCCCGGCCATCGAGCACATCAATCGTTACGGGTCGCACCACACCGATGCGATCGTGACCGAGGATTACAGCGCGGCGATGCAATTCCTTCGCGAAGTCGATTCGGCCAGCGTGATGATCAACGCGAGCACGCGCTTCGCGGACGGTTTCGAATTCGGGCTGGGCGCGGAAATCGGCATTTCGAACGACAAGTTGCACGCCCGTGGCCCGGTGGGGCTGGAAGGGCTGACGAGTCTCAAATACGTGGTGTTCGGCCATGGCGAAGTTCGCCAGTAAGCGGGTGATCGGCGAATGAAAGCGCAAGTGCTCGGCCCGGCCGATTTTCAGAAAATGCCGTGGAAGAACGGCTTGGGGGTGACGACCGAACTGGCCGTTGCCCGTCGCCCGGGTGAAGACGGCTTCGACTGGCGCATCAGCACCGCAACGGTGGCTGCGCCGGGGCCCTTCTCCGTCTTTGCTGGCATCGACCGCTCGCTGGCGATCGTGCGAGGCGGCTCGCTGACGTTGAACGTGGAAGGCCGCGACGATGTGACGCTCACGACGCAAACGCCGCCGTACGCGTTTGGCGGCGAGCTGGCCGTGAGCAGCGCCCCGGCGCTCGACGTCGACGGCGTGCCCATCGACGACTTCAACGTCATGACGCGTCGCGCCGAGTGGCAGCACACGTTGGCGCAACACCGCCTGACGACCGACGTGGCGACGTGGGCGCTGCCAGCGCAGGCGAATAGCATCGCGTTCCTTTACTGTGCCGAGGGCGGCGTGACCGTGACGTTCGCCAATGGCGAGGCGGTGAACGTGCCGACCGGCCACGCGCTGCGTCTGGACGAGATCGGCGACATCGACGGGACCGCTTGCCAACTGCGCGCCGAAGGCACAACGCCAAGCGACGTCTTCCTGACCTGCCTGACGCGTCGCTAATCTCGTTTCTAGGGGCAGGCCTGCCGTCGCCCCGCCAAGCCCGCCAGCATCGATTCACGACGGCTGCGCGGGTTTGCCGTTCCAGCACCTACCGCCTTCCCCCCGTACTTCCCCTAGGCTGATCCGGATACTTTTCCGGCGAGCGAAACGGCATACTTTGATTTATCCGCCTATAAATCAAAGTTCCACCCATGAAACAACAATTCTCTCGATTCCAGCGAGGTCCGGTGCCATGGATCCGTTGAGCGATGTCTTGAGCGATGTGCGGGCGGATGCCGTCGTCACTGGGCGTTTCACGTTTGGTGCCCCGTGGTCGTTGCGAAAGCCTGCGTTGGAGGGGGTGCCGTTCCGGACGGCGCTGGGCGCGCCGTTCTATCTGCGGGTGGCGGGCATGGCCCCGGTCAGGATCGAACCGGGCGATTGCGTGCTGTTGCCTCACGGGCACGAACATGTGATGTGTTCGTCGCTAGACGAGCCGCCTGTCGTGTTCGAGCAGATGATGTCGGCGCAGGGCATCGAGCCGAGGCTCGACACGCCATTGGCGTTCCGCGCCGGTGGCACGGGTGAGGTCAGCGAGTTGTACACGGGGGTGGTGATGTTTCGCGAGCGGGTGAGAAACCCGTTGTTGGCATCGCTGCCGCCACTGATTCACATTCGGGCGGGCGACCCGGCGGTGCCCGCGCTGCTGACCACTACGCTAGCAGCGTTCATCGAGGAATCGATGCAGCGCGGCCCGGGTTGGCGAGTGGCCGTCGCGCGATTGGCGGACGTGTTGTTTGTCCAGATCTTGCGCGCCTATCTCGCGTCGAGCGGTGCGATGAGTACGCACTGGATGCGAGGGATGACCGACCCGCAGATGGGCCGAGCCATTGCGTCGATGCATGAGGTCCCGGCGCGTGCATGGACGGTCGCGGACTTGGCGAGCATCGCGGGCATGTCGCGCTCGAAGTTCTGCCTGCGTTTCCGCGAATTGGTGGGGGAGTCGCCGATGTCGTATCTGACGACGCATCGGATGTATCTGGCCGCCGAGCGTTTGGCGGGCGCTGGGGCGAGAATCTCGGACGTCGCCGACGCCGTCGGATACGCGTCGGAGAAGGCCTTCACAAGAGCTTTCCGCCGCTGTTATGGCCTCCCGCCACGCGAGTATCTGCGCAGTTGCGAGCTAGGCAACTAGCCGCGTCACACCGGCCGACACGCGCATGCGAAAGCACATGCGCGCTCACACGGCATCACACAGGGGTTTTCCCCGCTCTGGACGAACGGCGACCTTTTCGGGTCGGCTGGCCGTTGTTCGGCAATTTTCTCGTAGTGAGAATTCACTCGTCATCTGACAACGCGCGATAACGCGTTGCTGCGAGTGAGTCAGTCACAACGGGAGAGTCAATGGAATTCCAGCTCAACGGGCGGCCGTTCGTTTTCGAAGGAGAAGACGACACGCCGCTACTGTGGGTCATCCGCGATGCCGCGGGACTCACGGGCACCAAATACGGATGCGGCATCGGCGCCTGCGGCGCCTGCACCGTACATCTCGAGGGCGTGGCCACGCGCACGTGCGTGCTGCCGGTCTCCGCCGTCGCGGGCAAGCGCATCACGACGATCGAAGCCTTGTCGCCCACGCGCTCGCATCCCATCCAGCAGGCATGGATCGCCAACGACGTGCCGCAATGCGGCTACTGCCAGTCAGGCATGGTGATGGCCGCCGCTGCACTGCTCGATAAGCACCCGCATCCGACGGACGCGCAGATCGACGAAGCCATGACCAATCTGTGTCGTTGCGCGACGTACCACCGCATTCGGGAGGCGATCCATGCCGCTGCCAAACGCTGAGGCTAAGCGCGCCGTGTCGCGCGCTCGCCAATCACACGAAACTCAGGAAATTCACGAAAAGAAAGCAACGCACGAAGCGTACGAAGCGCAAGGCGAGATGGCATCGCCGTCACGGCGTAACTGGCTCAAGGGCATGGCGATTGCCACCGGTAGTCTGGTCATTCCGTTGTCTGCGTCGTGGCTGACTAGTCCGCAGGCGCGCGCAGCGAGTGAAGGCGCTACGGGTCATCTCATCGAAATCAACGACTGGATTCGTATCGACGCCGACGGCACGACCGTGCTGGGCTTGTCGCAATGCGAAGTCGGGCAGGGCGTGTACACCGGCCTGCCGCAGGTGCTTGCCGACGAGCTCGATGCGGACTGGCGGCGCGTGCGCGTCGAATTCGTCACTGCCCGCGATGCCTACCGCACGGCGGCTGCTAACGAAGCGTTGCAGCAGTTCGTGGGCGCCTCGATGAGCGTGACGCTCTTCTACGAGCGCTTGCGCGTTGCCGGCGCACAGGCACGCGAAGCGCTGGTGAGCGTGGCGGCGCAGCGGCTGGGTGTACGCACGACGAATTGCATCACCCGCGATGGCCGCGTGATTCACCCGCAGTCGGGCCGCTCGCTCGGCTATGGCGAGTTGGCGGCGGACGCGGCGAAAGTGCCGCTCAATCCGCATCCGCATTTGAAGAACGAAGCGGCACACGCGTTGATCGGCAAGCCGATGCCGCGCCTCGATACGCCGTCGAAAGTCGACGGATCGGCGGTCTTCGGTATCGACGTCAATGTGCCGGGCATGCTGATCGGTGCGGTGCGCATGGCGCCGACAACGGGCGGCGCCCCTGTCGCCGTGAAGAATCGCGATGACATCAAGGCACGCAAAGGCGTGCATGACGTCGTGATCGCCAAAGACGCCGTCATCGTGGTGGCCGACGACTATTGGCGCGCCAAGAAAGCGTGCGATGCGCTCGACGTCGAATGGAAGGCCGGGGCCGCAGCCGACAGCGCCGCGATTCTCGCCGAGCGTCGTGCGGCGCTGATCAACGGCAAGCCCGGTATCGCTACCGACATCGGCGACGCCCCGGCGATGATCGCCGCAGGCGGCAAGGTGGTCACCGGCGAGTACCACACGCCCTACATCGTGCACGCGACCATGGAGCCGGTGAACGCCACCGTCCACGTGCGCAAAAATCGCGGCGAAATCGAAGTGTGGGGGCCGATTCAAGGGCAAGACAAAGTGCGCTGGGCACTCGGTGGCATCTTCAAGCTGCCGCCTGAAAAGGTCACGGTCCACACCACGTTCCTCGGCGGCAGCTTTGGGCGGAAATACGTGCCTGACTTCGTGATTCACGCGGCCGTGGCATCCGCAGCGGTCGGTCGGCCTGTCAAAGTGATCCGTTCGCGCGAAGGCGACATGCAGCACGGCTTCTATCGGCCGTGCGCGTCGGGCCGATTCCAAGCCGTGCTCGGCAGCGACGGCTTGCCGCGTGCCATGCATCTTCGTGTGGCGGGGCAGTCGCTCTACAACGTCATCAAGAAAGAGAACTACGAGAAAGCGGGCTACGACGAGACGATGCTCGACGGGCTCTACGACCTGGCCTACGCAGTGCCGAACTTGCGCGTCGAGGGTGTCGACGTGCCGCAGCCGAACATCCCCGTGAGCTTTATGCGCTCCGTGGGCTCGACGTCCAGCGTGTTCTTTCTCGAGAGCTTCATCGATGAAATGGCCGAAGCGGCCGGTAGCGACCCGATCGCGTATCGCAAGCGTCTGCTTCGCCACGATGCCCTGGCAAGCGCCGTGATCGATACCACCGTGAAGGCGGCTGGCTGGCAGGCGAATGCCAAGCCCGGCGTTTATCGCGGCTTCGGTTACTGCACGTACACCGGGCGCGGTGCCGCGTTCTCTACGTATGTGGCGGTGGCCGTCGAGATGCGTGTCGTCGGCGATCGCTTCAAGATCGAGCGCGTCGTGTGTGGTGTCGACTGCGGCCGTGCGATCAATCCGAATCTGATTCGCGCCAACATCGAGGGCGGTATCGGCTTCGCGCTCACCAACACGTTCAAGAGTCAGATCACGTTTGCGAACGGCGGCGTCGAACAAAGCAACTTCGGCGATTACCCGCTGCTGTATCTCGTCGAGATGCCGAAGATCGAAACGGTGATCGTGCCGAGCGATCGGCCGCCGCAAGGGTGTGGCGAAGTGTCGTTGCCGCCGATGGCCCCCGCCGTCGCGCAGGCCATCAAACGGGCCACCGGCGTACGCCCCCGTTCGATGCCGCTACCGCAGACGGTCGCGGAAGCCCGCGCGCTTGGCAGTGTGGCTGCGGGACAAGGCAAAGGCAGCGTGTAATGGACGTTCTCGATGCGGAAGTTCTGGATGCCGTGTCGCGCTGGCAGTCGCAGGGCGACGAGGTGTTGCTGGCCACCGTGGCGCGCACGTGGGGCTCGGCGCCGCGGCCCGTCGGCGCCATGATGGCGCTCACCGCGCGTTGCCGGGTGGCTGGCTCGGTGTCCGGCGGATGCATCGAGGACGATCTGCTCGCCAAGGTGGCGAATGGCTTTCGCCCGGGAATACGTCCTCATGTGCAGACTTACGGCCTCACCGCCGACGAGGCGCATCGCTTCGGTCTGCCATGTGGCGGCACGCTCGAACTGATTCTCGAATCCGTGAGTCGGCACAGCGCGCTCGACGCCATGCGCGCAGCGATCAACGCGGGGCAACTCGGCACGCGTGAGCTCGACCTGCGCACCGGTCAGGCTTGCGTGCAGCGCGTTGCACAGCCAGCAGCGTTCTCGTACACGCCGGAGCGTCTTAGCGTTCCGTTCGGCCCGCGATGGCGAATCATCGTCATCGGCGATGGGCAACTCACGCGGCATCTCACAGCGATGGCGGTGCCGCTGGGGTATCAGGTCGTGATCTGCGATCCGCGTGAGATTCATGAGATGGCTGACGACGCGCCCGGTGCGCTGTCGCCGCACGTGACGCGAGTCAGCGAGATGCCCGACGATTTGATCGTGAGTCTGCGCCCGGATGGCAACACCGCCATCGTCGCACTCACGCATGACCCGAAGCTCGACGACATGGCGTTGCTCGAAGCACTCAAATCCGATGCCTTTTACGTCGGTGCGATCGGCTCGCACCGGAATCAGGCGTCGCGCCGCGAGCGTTTGGCGATGTTCGATCTAACACCCCCGCAGATCGAACGTTTGCATGGTCCGGTCGGTTTGCGCCTCGGCGCACGAACGCCACCGGAAATTGCGCTGGCCATTCTTGCAGAGATCACAGCGCTTCGTAATGGGACCCTCGGCGTCGTTCGAACCCTCGGCACCCTCGGCGACACCATGCGCCGTTGCACGCATCCCCCAGCGTGTGAACCCAATCCCCCCGCTGCATTGGTTCGCAGCAAATGACGGACAGGTAGTTTGGTATCCAACATAAAAATAGGGAATGTCATGAAGCACAAAGTTTGGATGGCAATGGCACTCACCGTTGCGGCGGGTTGCGCCAAGGCGGATGGTTTGCAGATTTACGGCATTTTGGACAACAGTCTGGAATACCTCACCAACGCAGGGGCTGGCGCGAACGGCAGCAAGTCGTCGTTGTTTCGAGTGAGTAACGGCTCGCAGGCACCGAACCGGTTCGGCTTCAAAGGCTCGGAGGATCTGGGCGGCGGGCTCAAAGCCATCATGCAACTCGAAGCGGGCTTCAATCTCGACACGGGGCAATTGCAGCAAGGCGGGCGCATGTTCGGCCGACAGGCTTACGTGGGGCTTCAGAACGAATGGGGCGCGGTGACGATCGGCCGCCAGAAGAACCTCATTTACGACGCGTTCCTCGAACTCGATCCGCTGTCTTACTACAGCTACTCGCTACCCGCGATGGATGCGCAGTTCGCTGGTCGCGCGGACAACTCGATCAAGTACGCAGGCAACTTCAACGGTTTCAAAGTTGCCGGACTTTTCTCCACCGGATACGACGCGACCATTGCCAACGGTGCGCAGGTGCCGGGCGAGTGGCGCGTGGGGAAGGAATACAGCGTGTCGGTCGGATACGGCAACGGTCCGCTCAATGTCTCGCTCGTGTACGACCAGCAGCAGGGCACGTCGGTCGCGACGCAGGGTGCCACGTCGCAACGCGTGGCGGCGGGCGTGAGTTACGCCATCGGCAATTTCAAGCCGTACGCGGGCTATCAGTGGTATCTGAGCAATGTGCCGGGGGTGGCCGGGCGCAACGAGTTGTACTACGCCGGGCTGCAATATCGCCCCGTGACGGAGGTCATCCTGTCCGGCGCGATCTACTACAACAACATCACGTCGGCCAATCAGCATCCGTATCTGCTCGCAGCGAACGCGGCGTATTTGTTGTCCAAGCGCACGCAGCTCTTTGCGGAAGTCGGCTTCTCGCGCAATCAGAACAACTCGAATCTTGGCGTGACCGGGTATGGGCTGAGCATCGTGCCGGGGAGCAATCAGGTCGGCGTCGCCGTGGGTCTCGCACACTACTTCTGAGGCGGCACCGTCACCGCCTCGTCGCGCGTCGTCGATCCGGGGGGATGGCGGCGCGGGAAGTGTCGGACGCGCCCGGTGTCAGGCACAGCACCGGGCGCGAAGCCGACTTGTATTAATCACAGTTTCGGCAAAAGGGCATCGCGGAGATACTGCGTTCACTGGCTCACGCAACACCGCGCTAAGCCAAACACAAGGAGAAACACCATGCCCGCAGCCCTCATGCTCGCCGCTGAATACGCCTTCCAAGGTCTGATCCTGCTCTCGTCGGCCGCCCCGCTGTTTCAATAAGCCGACCCGATGCGCTTACGGTCGGACACCATAAACAAAAGGCCGCTTCGACAATCGAAGCGGCCTTTTGCTTTGAGACGTCAGCGAACCGGGGCGCGAGCCCCAGCATCGTGATTAATTCGTGATTAATGACGGAAGTGACGCGTGCCCGTCATCAGCATGGCGACGTTACGTTCGTCGGCAGCGGCGATCACTTCGTCGTCGCGCATCGAACCGCCCGGGTGAATCACGCAGGTCGCGCCTGCATCGACCACCACGTCCAGACCGTCACGGAACGGGAAGAACGCATCCGACGCCACGGCCGAACCGTTCAGCGACAGACCGGCGTTCTGTGCCTTGATGCTGGCGATACGTGCCGAATCCACACGGCTCATCTGACCCGCGCCCACGCCCAGCGTCATGCCGCCTGCGCAGAACACGATGGCGTTCGACTTCACGTACTTCGCCACGCGCCATGCGAACAGCAGGTCTTCCATTTCCTTCGGCGTCGGATGACGCTTGGTCACCACGCGCAGTTCATGCGGGGCAACGTTCTTCGCGTCCGGCGATTGCACCAGCAGACCGCCACCCACACGCTTGAAGTCGTATTGGTTCACGCCGTCGCCCAGCGGCACTTCCAGCAAGCGCACGTTTTGCTTCGCGGCAAACACTTGCTTGGCACCTTCGGTGAACGACGGGGCCAGCAGCACTTCGACGAATTGCTTGGCCACCGATTGCGCAGCCGTTTCGTCGACTTCGCGGTTGAACGCGATGATGCCGCCGAAGGCCGACGTCGGGTCGGTTTGGAATGCCTTGGCGTACGCGTCGGCCGGCGTTGCTGCCACGGCCACGCCGCACGGGTTGGCGTGCTTGATGATCACGCAGGCGGGGGCGTCGAACGTCTTCACGCATTCCCACGCAGCGTCGGCATCGGCGATGTTGTTGTACGACAGTTCCTTGCCTTGCAACTGGCGATAGTTCGCGAGCGAACCGGCCGGCGTGGTGATGTCGCGATAGAACGCGGCGCTTTGGTGCGGGTTCTCGCCGTAACGCATGTCCTGCACCTTCGTGTAGGCCAGGTTGAGCGTTGCGGGGTAGGCCGCGCGCTCGCTGTGACGCAGCGACTCGCCCAGGCTCGTCAGATAGTTGGTGATCGCACCATCGTATTGCGCCGTGTGCGCAAACACCTTCGTCGCCAGACGGAAGTTCGTGGTGTAGCCCACCGTGTTGTTGTTAGCCTTCATCTCGTCGAGCACCACGGCGTAATCGGCCGGGTCGACCACGACGGTCACGTCGCGATGGTTCTTCGCGGCCGAGCGCAGCATCGTCGGGCCGCCGATGTCGATGTTCTCGATGGCGTCTTCGAGCGAGCAGTCGTCCTTGGCGATCGTCTGGACGAACGGGTACAGGTTCACCACGAGCAGGTCGATCGTCGGGATGCCGTGCTGGTCGAGCGCTGCCATGTGCTCGGGCAGGTCGCGACGCGCCAGAATGCCGCCGTGCACCTTCGGATGCAGGGTCTTCACGCGCCCATCGAGCATTTCCGGGAAGCCGGTGTAGTCGGCCACCTCGGTCACCTTGAGACCGGCGTCAGCCAGCAGCTTGGCGGTGCCGCCAGTGGAGAGAATCGACACGCCCTGTGCAGCGAGCGACTTGGCGAAGTCGACGATGCCGGTCTTGTCGGAGACGGAGATGAGAGCTTGCTTGATCATGACGGACGGTAGTGAAGCGGCAAAAACGGACAAATAGGGCGGGCAGAAACGATGGGGCGGATCTTATCGAGCTAACGAACCGAGCCTTCTACGCGCACGCCCCGGCGGGGCAGAACAGGCGTGCACATCGACGTGGCCGCCTGTCCTCGCGGGCGACTACAGCAGGCCGTGCTGCTGCAACTTCTTGCGCAGCGTGTTGCGGTTGATCCCCAGATATTCTGCGGCGAGCGACTGATTTCCATCGGCCTTGCCCAGTACGAATTCGAGCAACGGCTTTTCAACGACGGTGACAACCATATCGTAGACATCGTGTGGTACGGCGCCATCCAGATCGCGGAAATACGAATCCAGGCTGTCGCGTACGCATTGTTCTATGTTTGTTTTGCTCATGCGGCTAATAGCTCCCTCGGCGATTCTTGTTCATAGCAGAGACGGTCCGAGTGCGCCTTCTGCTGTTCGAAAAATTCGTTGACCGCAGCCAACTGGTCCTGCGTGCTGTCGAGCGTATTCATACGCTGGCGGAAAGTGGCCGCCCCCGGCAGCCCGCGCGAATACCACGCAATATGCTTGCGGGCGGTTCGCACCCCGGTGAACTCCCCGTAAAACTCGTAATGGTCTTCGAGGTGTTCGTTCATGATTTGCTGAATCTCGTCGACGCGCGGTGCGAGCGCAATTTCGCCCGTCGTGAGAAACAGTTCGATATCGCGGAACAGCCACGGCCGGCCCTGTGCGGCGCGGCCGATCATGATGGCATCCGCCCCCGTGACTTCGAGTACGTGCTTGGCTTTTTGCGCCGAGGCGATGTCGCCGTTGGCCACGATCGGAATGCGCGCGGCGGCCTTCACGGCGGCAATCGTTTCGTACTCGGCGTCGCCGTGATAAAGGTCGGCGCGCGTGCGGCCGTGCACGGTCAGCATGCTGATGCCGCAGTCTTCGGCAATGCGTGCCACGGTCAGCGCGTTCTTGTGATCGCGATCCCAACCCGTGCGAATCTTGAGCGTGACCGGCACCACATCGCCCACCGCGCCGACCACGGCCGACACAATGCGCGCGACGAGCGGCTCGTTTTGCAACAGGGCCGAACCCGCGGCCACATTGCAAACCTTCTTGGCCGGGCACCCCATGTTGATGTCGATGATCTGCGCACCGCGCTCGACGTTGTAGCGTGCTGCCTCGGCCATCATGGCCGGGTCTGCCCCGGCAATCTGCACGGAAATCGGTGCGACTTCGCCCGCGTGGTTCGCGCGGCGCATGGTCTTCTCGCTTTTCCAGAGCTGCGCGTTCGAGGCCACCATCTCCGAGACGGCATAACCCGCCCCCAGCCGTTTGCACAACTGGCGGAATGGGCGATCCGTCACGCCAGCCATGGGCGCGACGAAGAGGTTATTGCGGAGTTCGTGGGGACCGATACGCACGATGCAGAGAAACGCCGGGGGAAAAAACGAGCATTTTACTGCGAAAACCGGTCCCCGTCGCCTAAAAAATGTGCAGAATCACCCGCGTTGCCCGAACATCATCTGGCGGGCGAAGGCCGTCTTGAGCGGCGGCACAAGGTCGAGACCGGCCAGCGCCATGCCCCGCAGCACGGCCACGGGCGCGGCGTCGATGCCGAAAACGCGGGGCAGCAGGTCGGTAATGCGGATGGTCATGCCCCGGTCCGCCCGCCGCCGACGGGCAAAGGCCGCGAGGGCCGCCGGGCCGGGAACGCTAAAGACACCGCCAGCATCGCCAGTCGCGCCAGTCGTGCTGGTAGCCCCGGCGACTCCGACATTGGCAGGCGCGGCGTGCTGGCTCGGGTTGCGCGCGTCACGCACCAGCGTGTCGGCGAGGTCGAACGCGTCGCGCAAGCCGAGATTGAGCCCTTGTCCTGCTACCGGGTGAAGGGTCTGGGCCGCGTTGCCGATGGCCGCCACTCGTCCGTCGATCACGTGACCCAGGGCGTTCAGGCCCAACGGGAAGCCTGCGCGGGCGCTGATGGCAGTGAAGCGGCCCATGCGGTCGCCGAACGCCGCGTGCAGTTCTGCGAGAAAACTCGCGTCGTCCATATCGCGGCGGCGCTTGGCTTGCTCGTGCGCGCAGCACCACACGAGCGCGTAGCCGTGGTCTTGCGGCAACAGCGCCAAGGGGCCGTCGGACGTGAAGCGCTCCCACGCCCATCCGGCACGCGGCCGTTCGCAGGTGACGAACCCGACGAGTGCCGTCTGTCCGTAGTCGCGCGCCCGGGGGCGTGACGTCTGGCTCTCGAAAAGCCCACCCTCGGCATTGACGGCCAAGGTCGCATACAGGGTTTCGGCATGATCGTCGGCCGTGGTGCCGAGCGTGATCGTCACCTGCTGTGCGTCCTGACGCAGCGCAATGGCCTGATAAGGGCGGAAGTGATGCACGCCCGGTGCGAGCGCGCCTTGCGAGAGCGGTGTCTGGGGCGAGTGTTCGAAACGCGTGGGCGTGCGCTGCATCGCGCCGTCGAGGGCACGCATCAGCGCGCCATAGCGCACCACGTAACCGAGGGCCGGGACACCATGCTCGCGAAAATCGATCTCGGTGCTGCCGAAGCGGCGCGCTTGCGAGACGTGGATGTGGTGAATCGGCGTCGCCGCCAGGCCCGTGTCCGAACGCGCTCCGGTCGCCGCCTGTGCCGTGTGCGGCCAGGCACCGGCGCGCGCCAGAATTTCACGGCTGCCATGCGAGAGCGCCAGTGCACGCGGATCGTCGTAACCCGCTTGCGGCCCACGCGCATCGATGAGCGCCACGCGTAACTGCGGGGCGCGCTCGGCGAGCAACAGCGCCAGCGTCGTACCGACCGGACCGGCGCCGACGATGGCAACGTCGAAACGGCGCACGGGGGCCTCGGGTGTCATGTCGGTCATCGTCATGTCTGCACGCAAACCGGCCAATCAGCGACGCATGAGCGCTTCGATCTCGTCGGCGTCGACGGGCACGTCGCGGGTGAGCAGCGTGCAGCCGTTGGGCGTGACGACCGCGTCGTCTTCGATCCGAATGCCGATGTTCCAGTAACGCTCGTCGATGTCGGGTGCCGGGCGCACGTAAATGCCCGGCTCGATGGTCGTGACCATATTCGCGGCGAGCGTGCGCCACGGCCGCTCGCCGTTCGGGCCGTCTTCGCGGTATTCGCCGCAGTCATGCACGTCCATGCCGATCCAGTGACCGGTTCGGTGCATGTAAAAACGGCTGAACGACTTATCTGCGATCACATCGTCCACGCTGCCCGCGGTGTCGCGCTTGAGCAATCCAGTGTCGAGCATGCCTTGTGCCAGGACACGCACGGCAGCGTTGTGCGGCGCGTCGAAGGCGACGCCCGCGCGGGTGGCGTCGATCGCCGCTTGTTGCGAGGCAAGCACGATGTCGTAAAGCTCGCGCTGGGCGGGCGTGAAGCGGCCGTTCACCGGGAACGTGCGCGTAATGTCCGAGGCGTAGCCGTCGAGCTCGCAAGCGGCGTCGATCAGGCACAGATCGCCGTCGCGCAACTCGGTGTCGCCCGCGCGGTAGTGCAGCACGGTGGCGTTCGCGCCGGTGGCGACGATCGAGCCGTAGGCGGGGAATTGCGAGCCGTGACGGCGGAATTCGTAGAGCAATTCGGCTTCGAGGTGATATTCGCGCAGCCCGGGGCGCGACGTCTTCATCGCACGCACGTGAGCGTCAGCGGAAATCTTGCCGGCGCGCGCCATGATGTCGATCTCGTGCGCATCTTTGACCAGACGCATTTCATCGAGAATGGCGCGGATATCGCGGGCGGCAGCCGGGGCCGACACGCCCATGCGGCTCTGGGCGCGCACGCTGTTGAGCCAGTGGCGCACCTGACGGTCCTGCTGTGCCGAGGCGCCCAGCGCGTAGAACAGCGCGGGGGCGTCGGCCATCAACTGCGGCAGACGCGTGTCGATTTCGTCGATGGGATAGGCGGCGTCGAAGCCGAACGTTTCGCGCGCAGCGTCGGGGCCGTAGCGGAAACCGTCCCAGATCTCGCGCTCTTCGTTCTTCGCACGGCAGAAGAGGATCGATTGACCGTTGCGGCTATCGAGGACCACGACGGCCTCGGGTTCGGTAAAGCCCGACAGGTAATAGAAATAGCTGTCGTGACGATAGGGATAGTCGCTGTCGCGGTTGCGCGGCACTTCCGGCGCGGTCGGCAAGATGGCGAGACCGCCACCGGCCTGACGCATTTGCTCGATGACGCGCTCACGGCGGGCACGGTAAGGGGTATCGGTCATCGCGGGCTCCATTGTTGTCGTATTCAGGCGATTCTACTGCCGAGGGGGTGAGCGCTGCATAGCGGTGCTCAATACTGCTCACTGCGGCTGTCCGAGGGCTATCGGGGCTGTCGGCCCGTCACTGCGTCGTTCAGTGCTGCCAATTGTGCGGGCGTGCCGACGTTTTCCCACTCGCCGTCGAAGCGCTCGCCCGTCGCGTGTCCGGCGGCAATCGTGCGTTGATACAGCGGCGTCAGCGCCATGCGCGTGCCAGGGGTGATGTCGTCGAACAACCGCAAGTCGTATAGCGCGATGCTGCCGAAGGTCAGCGGCACGGTGCCCGGCGGGGCGTTGTCCCGCAGATGCAACCGGTTGTCGGCGTCGAGCGCAAAGTCGCCCTTGGGGTGAAACGACGGGTTCGGCACCATCACGAGGTGCATGCCGGGGGCAGCTTGCGCGGTCATACGCTCGGCCGGCGCCCGCAGCGTAGCGAAATCGAAATCGGTGAACAGGTCGCCTGCGATGGCCAGAAACACGTTGCCCGCCCCTTCGAGCAGTGGGCGGGCTTGCGCGATACCACCGGCTGTCTCGAGCGCTTGCGGCTCGGCGGAATACGCCAGTTGCACGCCGAAGCGGCTGCCGTCGCCGAGCGCCGCTTCGATTTGCGCGCCCAGCCAGGCATGGTTGATGACGATGTCGGTGTAGCCCGCGCGCGCCAAGGCTTCGATCTGCCAGACGATGAGCGGCTTGCCCGCGACCGGCAGCAACGGCTTGGGCGTCGTGTCCGTGAGCGGACGCATGCGATCGCCGCGTCCGGCGGCGAAGATCATCGCCTTCATTTGTCGCATCAGAACGTGTAGCCGACGTCGGCCTGTTGACCGGTCAGCGTGTCGAGCAGACGGGCGAGCGGGCGCAGCGGCGCATAACGGTCGGCCACCTTGGTGGCGTATTCCAGAAAGCGCGGCGTATCGGCCAGATATCGCGGCTTGCCGTCGCGATAGTTGATGCGGGCAAAGATGCCGAGCACCTTCAAATGGCGTTGCAGCCCCATCCACTCGGCCTGACGGTAGAACTCGCCGAAATCGGCGTCGACCGGCAGACCGGCCTTACGGGCGCGTTCCCAGTAATAGGCCAGCCAGTCGAGTTGGCGCTCTTCGTCCCAGCTCAGGAACGCGTCGCGCATGAGCGAGATGACGTCGTAGGTCAGCGGGCCGTAGACGGCATCCTGAAAATCCAAGATACCTGGGCCAGCGGTGCCCGGCAGACCCGGCATCAGGTTGCGCGGCATGTAGTCGCGATGCACGAACACCTTGGGCTGTGCGAGCGCGCTCTCGATGAGCAACTGGTTGGTGCGATCGAGCGTGGCGCGCTGGTCGGCCGTCAGTTCGACTTTCAGATGCTTACCGATATACCAATCCGGGAACAGGTCGAGCTCACGCTGGAGCAGCGCGGTGTCGTAGGCGGGCAGCACGTCGGCGCGTGAGCTCTGCTGCCATACGATCAGCGCGTCGAGCGCCGCGCGCATGAGCGGGCGGGCGTTGTCCTCGTTGAGCACATCGAGGTAGGTCTCGCGGCCCAGATCGGTGAGCAGCAGGAAGCCTTGCGCCAGATCTTCGGCGAGCACCTTCGGGGCTTGCAGGCCCGCTTCGTCGAGCAATTGCGCGACATGCACGAACGGACGGCAATCTTCTTGCGGCGGTGGCGCATCCATCACGATCAGGCTCGGATGCGCCGGATTGTGGCTACCGATGCGGAAATAGCGCCGGAAGCTCGCGTCCGCCGAGGCTGGCGCCCACTGGGCCATATCGAGCGAGAACGACTCGGCCAGACCCGAGAGCCAGGCGGCGAGCGATTTCAGGCGGGAATCTTGGGAATCTGCGAGGTTGCTGGCGGACAGGCTGGAAGCCTCGGAAACACTCGCGGGAACGCTGGATTGTGCGGTCATGATGGGGGCGGTAAACGTCTTGCCATATAATACCCGATCATGTTTTCCCGACGCCCTGTTTCTCGACCTCGATCGACCGTCCCGAATGTCCCGGCAATGCCGTTTGGACGTGCGGGATTGGCTGCCCCGCAAGCGGCGCCACGATTGTCTCGCTGTTTGCGTACATGCCGGATAAACAAGTCCATACGAATGAAGTTTCGTCGCTGCGACGCTTGATGCGCACGCGACGCAAGCCACTGGCCCTGCTGCTCTCCTTGCCTGGAGTGTGGTGTTCGCTCGCCGGTGCGCAGGAAGCCCCCCCTCCCGATCTCGCCAAAAGCGATGGCCTCGTGCTGCGCACGGTGCCGGCGTTGTCCGATTACGTGCTGGGCGAGGGTGAAGATGTGCCGATGTACGTGCGCGGTATGCACCTCACCGGCCGGACCAATGTCGACGCGACCGTCGACGGCGATGCCGAGGCGCGCAAGCTGCGCTCCTATGTGAAGGGCGATCGCCTGACCTACGATCAAGATACCGACGAGGTTGTGGCGCACGGCAATGCGCATATGTCGCAAGGCGGCAATACGTTTGTCGGCCCGGAAGCGCATATGTATACCGGTGCGGGCGACGGCTTCATGCTCACGCCGACCTACCAGCTCGTGACGGGCGGTGGCGGCAAGGGTGAGCGTGCCGATGTCGATGCGGCGAATGTCGTGACGTTGCATCGCGGTACCTATTCGGCATGCGCCTGTACCGACGACGACAAGACGCCCGCGTGGTACATCAAAGCGTCGACGTTCGAATTCGATCAGGAACAGCAGGAAGGCACGGCCTACAACGGCATTCTGTTCTTCCAGGGCGTGCCGATTCTGGCCAGTCCGTACATGTCGTTCCCGACAACCACCGAGCGCCGCTCGGGCTTGCTCGCACCGACGTTTACGCAGTCGAGTCAGACGGGTTTCGAATTCACGCAACCGTATTACTTCAACATCGCGCCTAACCGCGATTTGACCATTACGCCGCGCGTCATGACGAAGCGCGGCACGATGCTCATGGGTGACTTCCGCTATTTGGAAGATACCTACTCGGGCCTGTTTCACATCGAGTATCTGCCGAAGGACCGGGTGACCGGTGACGCGCGTTACACGTATACGTGGCAGCACAGTCAGAAGTTGGGCTACGGGGTCAACGCGTACGTCAACTTCACCAAAGTCTCGGATGACACGTATCCGGACGATTTTGGTGCGGGGACCAACTTCCAGACGGGCGTGACACGCGTGTACAACCGCGAGGCGGGGTTGACGTGGAATTACGGCGACTGGTCGTTCCTCGCGCGCGTGCTGAAGTACCAGACGCTGGCCCCGAGCGCGCCGCAGTACGAGTCGGTTCCTGAGTTGTCGGCAACGTATAACAAATACGATTTCCACGGCTTCGACTTCACGATGCCGATCCGGTACAACCGGTTCCGTATCGCCGCTGTCACCGGCCAGCCGGATGGCGAGCGCCTGTATGCGCAGCCGACGTTGAGCTACCCGATTCTGACCCCGGGTTACTTCATCGTGCCGAAGGTGATGTTCAACGCGGCCTCGTACAACGTTCAATACCCGAACGGGTCGACGATGCAGTCGTCGATCACGCGTACGGTGCCGACGGTCAGCCTCGATGCCGGTCTCACGTTCGAGCGTCCGCTCACGCTGTTCGGCTCGAGCATGAAGCAGACGTTGGAGCCGCGCATCTTCTACGTCTACACGCCGTACCGGGATCAAAGCTCGATTCCGGTATTCGACAGTGCGGTCGCCGACTTCAACCTCGCGGAAATCTTCAGCGAGAACTCGTTCATCGGCGAAGACCGGATTCAGGATGCCAACCGTGTGACGATGGCCCTGACCTCGCGTTTGATCGATGCCGAGAGCGGTATCGAACGGGCGCGTGTCTGGTATGCGCAGCGCTACAACATTCAGCAGTCGCTCGTGACGATGCCGGGCGGCACGCCCGAGAACGCCGGGGTGTCCGACTTCCTGGTCGGCGGCTCTGCGCTGCTGTACAGCAACATCACGTTTAGCACGGCAGTGCAGTACAGCCCGAGCACGTCGCAGTTCAACCGGTCGGACGTCGGTATCACGTGGCGCCCGGGCGAGCGCCGCGTGTTCAATATCTACTACCGTTACCTGCGCAATCCGCCGCCGGTGGTGGGGCAGACGGCATTGACGGTGACCCCGATCAACCAGATCGAACTTTCGGGGCAGTGGCCGATCACACCCCGGTTCGGGGTCGTGGGCCGGATCAACTACAGCATCACCGACAAGTCGTTCATCGATGCCCTGGCGGGTTTCGAGTATGATGCCGACTGCTGGGCTTTCCGGGTCGGGGTGCAGCGCTATGCGACCAATGCCACAACGACGACTTCGCGGATTTTTGCGCAGTTGGAGTTGAAGGGCCTGACCAAGTCCGGCACCAGCGCCACCGAAGCCTTCAAGCAAGGCGTGCCTGGCTACCAGCCGCCGCCGACGAACCAGATTCCTTCTCGATTCAGCAACTATGAATGACATGTTTGTGAAGCGTGCCTCGCTGCTGGCGAGCCTGTGTCTCGCCGCCGGGGTGGCGGTGGCTCAGCCGGCACCGGTCAGCACTCAAGCTGCTGGCGCGCCCGCATCGTCCGCGCGTGCGGTCGATTCCATCGTGGCCGTGGTCAACGACGCCGTGATCACCCGCAAGGAACTGAATACGCGCATCGAGGAGGCCAAGCATCAGCTGACCCTCGCCAAGCGTCCGATTCCCGAGGCCGACATGCTCCAGCGCCAAGTGCTCGAGCAAATGATCATCACGCAGGTGCAGCTCCAGCGCGCGAAGGAAGACGGCATCGTGGTCAAGGACGCCGATGTCGAGCAGGCGCTGCAACGCATTGCCGCCGACAACCGCCTGTCCGTCGATCAATACAAGGCCCGCCTGCTGCAAGCCGGTGTGCCTTGGGATGCGTTCCGCAAGGAAGTGCGCGAACAAATCATTCTGGCCCGCCTGCGCGACAAGGAAGTCGACAGCCAGGTGCAGGTCAGCGAGTCGGAAATCAACACGTTCCTCGCGGCCCAGCGCGGCGCCTCGGCGACGCCTTCCGAAACCGAATACCGCATCAGCGAAATTCTGGTGAAGGTGCCGGACGGCGCATCGGCCGACCAAGTCGACGCCGCGCAGAAGAAGGCCAACGAAGCGCTCGACAAGGCGAAAGCCGGTGGCGACTTTGCTGCCCTCGCCAAGCAATATTCGGATGCCTCGGACGCCACCAGTGGCGGCGACATGGGCTTTCGCATTCCCGAACGCATTCCCGATCTGTATCTGACGCAGGTGCAGAAGCTGCAAGCGGGCACGCTCGTGCCGCAGGTGCTGCGCAGCAATAACGGTTTTCACGTCATCAAGCTGGTCGAAACCCGCAAGCAGGGTGGCGAGCAGGGCATGACCGTGCCGCAGATTCACGCCCGTCACATCCTGATTCGCGTGGGCGACGGGGTGTCGGAAGCGCAAGCGCAGAAGAAGCTGCTCGACATCAAGGCCCAAATCGACGCTGGCAAGGGTGACTTTGCGACGTTCGCCCGCCAAGTGTCGGTGGACGGCTCGGCCTCGCAGGGCGGCGACCTCGGCTGGATTTCGCCGGGCGAAACCGTGCCGGCGTTCGAGCGTGCCATGTCGGAACTCAAGGACGGCCAGATCAGCGATCCGGTGCGCTCGGAATATGGCTACCACCTGATTCAGGTGCTGGGCCATCGCGAGTCGCAAGTCTCGGGCGATCAAGAGCGCAACCTCGCCATGCAGGAACTGCGTGGCCGTAAGGCCGAGCAGCAGTATCGCGACTGGCTGCAACAACTGCGCGACAGCGCTTACGTCGACTATCGTCTGAATACGGCTGCGCAATAAGCGCGGCCCGACACCGACGACCCGACACCGCCACATCACTTCGTATGACATCCGCCCGGCCCTTCGTCCTTGCCATCACCACCGGTGAACCGGCAGGCGTCGGGCCGGAGCTGACCGTGCAGGCGCTGGTTCAGTACCTGACGCCGTCCACTCCGCCTGTTTCAGATCCCCAACTCGATCAATGTCAGTTCGCCGTGCTCGGCGACGCGACGCTGCTCGCCTCGCGCGCGCAAGCGGTTGGGCTTGGCGACGCGTGGCAGGCATTGCTGGCGCAAGGGCGTGTGCATGTCGAACACCATCCGCTCGCTGTCCCGGCTGTGCCGGGGCAGTTGGATGCCGCGAACGGCCCCTATGTGCTCGCACTGCTGGATGCGGCCATCGACGGCGCGATGGCGGGCACTTTCGACGCGATTGTCACGGCACCGCTGCAAAAGAGCACGATCAACGACAGTGGCGTCGCCTTCACGGGCCATACGGAGTATCTTGCCGAGCGCACGCATACCCCGCGCGTGGTGATGATGCTGGCGGGCGGTGGCCTGCGCGTGGCGCTCGCGACCACGCATTTGCCGCTCGCGCAGGTGCCCGGCGCCATCCGCCGCGACGATCTGCTGCAAACGCTGGTCATCCTGAATCAGGACCTGATGCGCCATTTCGGCCTGACGCGTCCGCGCATTCTCGTGACTGGACTCAATCCGCACGCAGGCGAATCGGGTTATCTCGGCCGCGAAGAGATCGATGTCATCACCCCCGCGCTCGACGACGCGCGCGCGGTGGGCATCGACGCACGCGGCCCGTACCCGGCCGATACGCTTTTTCAGCCGCGTCATCTCGACGGGGCCGACGCCGTGCTGGCCATGTATCACGATCAAGGCCTGCCGGTACTCAAATACGCGAGCTTCGGTGCTGGTGTGAATATCACACTCGGTCTGCCGATCATTCGCACCTCGGTCGATCACGGCACGGCGCTCGATCTCGCGGGCACCGGACGCGCCGAGAGCGGCAGTCTGCTCGAAGCGCTGCGCACCGCCGCCACCATGGCCGCCAATGCGGCCACTCACGCACAACTGAGCGCGGGCACCGCAAACGATGCGAGTGCCGCGCCAACGGCGCCCACGGGTGCCGTTACCCCACCGCGTTCCTAAGGAATTTCACATGAGCAGCGCATCGAAGCGCACGGGCGTCCAACAGGGCCACGTGGCGCGCAAACGTTTTGGTCAAAACTTTCTCGTCGATATGGGCGTGATCGATGCGATCGTGGGCGCCATTTCGCCGCGCACCGATGACCTGATGGTCGAAATCGGGCCGGGCCTTGGCGCGCTGACGACGCCGCTCACCGAGTGGCTCGCCCATCTGCATGTCGTGGAACTCGACCGCGATCTCGTCGCGCGCCTGACGCGCAAGTTCGGCGATCGTGTGACGGTGCACGCAGGCGACGCGCTCGACTTCGATTTCGGCTCGCTGGTGCCGGAAGATCGTCGCGACGAGACGCCGTTGCGCATCGTCGGCAACCTGCCGTACAACATTTCGAGCCCGCTGCTTTTCCATCTGATGCGCTTTGCCGCACTCGTACGCGACCAGCACTTCATGTTGCAAAACGAAGTGGTGGAGCGCATGGTCGCGCCGGCCGGGTCGAGCAACTACAGCCGCCTCTCGGTCATGCTGCAATACCGTTACTGGATGGATAAGGTGCTCGACGTGCCGCCCGAGGCGTTCAATCCGCCGCCGAAGGTCGATTCGGCCATTGTGCGGATGATTCCGCGCGCGCTGGCCGATTTGCCCGAAGTGAATTTAGATGTGTTCGAAGCCGTGGTCGCGCAGGCGTTCTCGCAGCGCCGCAAGATGTTGCGCAATACGCTGCACAGCTATCGCGACCGTGTCGACTTCGATGCGCTCGGTTTCGATCTGACGCGCCGCGCGGAAGATGTCTCGGTCGACGAGTACGTGTCGCTCGCGCGTGCGATCAGCGGCGCCGGTTCACGAGGCTGATCCCCGCAAACACCAGGGCTACGGCGCCTGCAAAGCGCCAGCCCACCGATTCTCCGAGAATCAACACGCCGAACGTCACGCCGAAGAGCGGGCTCAGGAACGAGAACGAGGCGAGCCGGGCGGCGCTGTAGCGTGTGAGCATCCAGAACCAGATGAGATAGCTCGCAAACGCCACGCCGATGGATTGGTAGATGAGACTGATCCACGTGGTCGTGGTGACCTCGCCGATATGCACGTTGCCGGTCGCCAGCGCCAGCACGCACAACAGCACCGCCGAGACGGACAACTGATACAGCAGCGTCTTCGCGGGCGCGGCCGTTGCCAGCTTCGACGCGCGCACGACCACCGTCGTCATTCCCCAGAACACCCCGGCCAGAATGCCAAGCAAGTCGCCCGGCCAGGTGGTCGCGAGGCTGGTGCTGCCGCCGTCGGAGAACGCCACCACGATGCCGCAAAACGCGAGCGCCATGCCGAGCCATTGGCCGGTGCGCAACCGTTCGCTAGGCACCGTCCAATGCAGGCCGATCGCGGTGAAGCAGGGGGCGGAATACAGAAACACCGCCATACGCGATGCCGTGGTGTGCGTGAGTCCGACGAAGATGCAGAGAAATTCCAGCGAAAACAGCACGCCCGCGAGAATACCGGCGGGCAGCGTGCCCTCGCCGGTGATGAGGCGCTGACGCCGCCACAACATCCACCCGCCCACCAGCAGCGTCGCAATCACCGAGCGCAGGCCCGCTTGCAGCACGGCCGGGACCACGGGCACGGCGAGCTTCACTGCGACCTGCTGGCCGCCCCAGATGGCGCATAGGCCCACCATGATGGCGAGCGCGGTGGCATCGATCGGACGAGGGGCGGTGTTCATTGGCTAACTCAGAGGATGGCGCGGACGTTGGCGCTCATTGTCCACGATCCGTATCGGGCAGGCATCATTTTGGTGCGCGCCGTAGGGGTAATCATTGTTGACCTATGCGGCACAATGTTTCCCCGTTAGCAGGGTTTATCGGGGACAGTCGCGCGGCTAAAATGCGTCCCTCGGGTGCTATTGCTCTCCATTGCCGTCCATCGTCCGTCAAGCGCTGCGTCATCACCGCCTCATCACCGCTGTATTCCCCCATGTACAAGAAAGGCTCTGCCGTCGAACTCC
The DNA here is from genome assembly GCF_902459645.1 of Pandoraea pneumonica. Lineage (GTDB taxonomy): Bacteria > Pseudomonadota > Gammaproteobacteria > Burkholderiales > Burkholderiaceae > Pandoraea > Pandoraea pneumonica. The sequence continues at coordinate 689,003 of NZ_CABPSK010000003.1, read as the reverse complement.
AGTTTTCCCCGTCGCGACTCAACGATGGGGCAGGCGATCCGTTTTGGATCGATCTCACGCGCGACGAAGCGCAGGCGCTGCTCGCCGCCTTGCAAACGCATCTCGCGCGCACTGAACACGAAGCGATGGGGACCGATCAGCCGCTGATGTTCACGCTGCTTGATCCGGCTGTGCCGGGGAAGGCCACGCGTGGCGCGAATGACGTCGACGCTGTTGCTGAAGACGAGACAACGCCCGCCACGGCAACGGAATTCCGCCAGTGGGTCTGTGTGATCTGCGGTTGGATTTACGACGAAGCGACCGGCTATCCCGAAGACGGCATTGCGCCGGGAACGCGGTGGGAAGACGTGCCGGAAGACTGGCGCTGCCCGCTGTGCGACGTGGGCAAGGAAGATTTCGCGATGGTGCAGTTCTGACGTTTTGGCGGCGGCGCTGCCGAAGCAGGCCGCCGCCGTATCAACGCATCAAGCTCGTCGACTTACAGGCCGCCCTTGGCCGAGTGCTTCTGAATCAGTTCGATCTTGTAGCCGTCGGGATCTTCCACGAAGGCGATGACCGTGGTGCCGCCCTTGACCGGGCCAGCTTCGCGCGAAATCTTGCCGCCAGCGGCGCGGATCGTATCGCAAGCTTTGTAGGCATCGTCGACTTCGACGGCCAGATGGCCGAACGCCGTGCCCATTTCGTACTTTTCCACGCCCCAGTTGTAGGTCAACTCAAGCACGGTGTTCTCCGACTCGGGGCCGTAGCCCACAAAAGCCAGCGTGTACTTGTACTCGGCGTTTTCGCTCTGGCGCAGCAGTTGCATGCCGAGCACACGGGTGTAGAAGTCGATCGAGCGCTGCAAGTCGCCGACGCGCAGCATGGTGTGGAGCATTCGCATGGTGTTTTGACTGTGTGGGGACAAACGAAGCGTCAATTGTACCCGCGTCAGCCAAAATGAGCCGAGTTCATGCAGCGTTGAGTAATTTCACTAACCGGGTCAGAACTCCGGCAGCCACTCCGGCGCATGCGACTTGAGCGTATCGCGCGCAGATTCAAATTCCGGAAAAATCGACGCGACGGCTTGCCAGAAGCGCGGCCCGTGGTTCATTTCCTTCAAATGCGCCAATTCGTGCGCGACCACGTAGTCGATGACGCCCAGCGGGAAGTGGATCAGCCGCCAGTTCAGGCGAATGCGGCCATCGGCGCTGCAACTGCCCCACCGCGTTGTGGCGGAGGACAAACCGAGTGCTGAGTAGCGCACGCCCAGACGCTCGCCGTAGACATCGAGCCGGGACGTGAAGAGCTTGCGGGCTTCCTGCTGCAACCAACCCTGCACGCGGTCGCGCATCTGCTCAGGCGCGGCCTGCGGCGGCAAATCGAGCCAGAGCGTATGCGTGTGGATGTCGTATTGCTGCGCGCCGGGACGTCCGCCCAGACGCACGGTCAGTGTGTGTCCGAGATACGGCAGCGTCGCGCCATCGACCCAGTTCACGCGCGGAATCACGCGCCGGGCCGAGCGTTCGCGAAACTCAGCGATCTTGTTGAAAATCCAGCGTTTCTTTTCGACGACAGCCGCTTCGACGTCAGCGATCGTCACCCAGCGCGGTGCGGTGACCGCAAGACCCGATTCGTCGATGATGAAGCCGATCGTGCGGCGTGACGAGCGCTTGAAGCGGTAGTAGAGCGCATGACCGTCGAGCATGATCACCCGCTCGCCAGCCGCCGGCGCGCGACGTGGCGTGACCGGGGCATCGGACAGATCGGAGGTAGCTGGGGGAGCGGGGTTGGTCGGGTTGGTGGTGACGCCCGGATTTTGCGGCGGGGCGTTCAAGCTGGCGGCGGCCGGTGCGTCGGTTGCGACGCCGTTGGCTTCGGCGGCCGGGCTGCCGAATAAATCGAGTTCCATTTGGGGAACGAGCATCTCATGCCGGGCGTGGCGATCGCGGGTACTACTGGCATTGCGGGTCGCGGGTCGGTCGTTCGGCATGAGACAGTCTCGTAGTGCGCTCAGATCCTTGGGGAGGCTTCCGGCGTGGCTTTCGGGGCTGACGTGTACGCGGCCGGATCGATACGAATCATCTCACGTTCGATCCATTCGGCCACATCAGCATTGACGGCCTCGGCAGTGCGGCCCTCCGTTTGAATCACCGGGCCGATCGACACGATGACTTCCCCCGGATACTTCATAAACGAATTGCGCGGCCACACGCGCCCGGCGTTGTGCGCAATAGGCACCACGGGCGCGCCCGTCGTTGCCGCCAGACGCGCACCGCCCGACTTGTATTTGTTGCGCGAGCCGGTTTTCGTACGCGTGCCTTCCGGGAACATGATGATCCACGACCCTTCGGCCAGACGCTCACGACCCTGCGCCACCACCGACTGGAACGCATCGGTGCCCTTGCTGCGGTTGATGTGAATCATGCTCAGCAGGCCGAGCGCCCAGCCGAAGAACGGCACATAGAGCAATTCGCGCTTGAACACGAAGCACAGCGGACGCGGCATGAGCGCAGGCAGCGCCACGGTTTCCCACGCCGACTGGTGCTTCGAGAGCACGATGGCGGGCGTGTCCGGGAGATTCTCCCAGCCGACGATGCGGTAGCGAATGGCACACAGCTTGTCTGCCACCCAAATGACCGTGCGGCACCAGCCCACCGCAAACCAATAACGTTTGACGCGCGAGAGAATCGGGAACGTCACGATGCACGCGAGCGCGTACGGAATCGTCCAGACAATCAGGAAGAGGAAAAAGAGAATCGAACGAAGTCGCTGCATCAGGTTGGCGCTTGAATGAGTGGGCCGGGGGCGGGGAGTGTCTTGGGCGTCTGAATGGGCATCTGAATGACTTCAGGCCGCTCAGGCACTCTTGGCGTCCTCTTCGGCGAGCATGTCGTGCACGAACGCCTGAAGGCTGTCGTGCACGCGGGTGCCTTCCGGCAAATTACCGGCGGCCAGTGTTTTCTTGCCCTTGCCGGTGAGCACCAGGTGCGGGTGCGCACCCACGGCCGCTGCGGCTTGCAAGTCGCGCAGCGAATCGCCCACGGCGGGCACGCCCGTCAGGTCGACTTCGTAGCGCCGTGCGATTTCCTGAAACAGACCGGGCTTCGGCTTACGACAATCGCAACCCTCGGCCGACGTGTGCGGACAGAAAAACACCGCATCGATACGCCCACCGACCGCGGCCGCCAGCTTCGACATCTTCGCGTGCATGGCACCCAGCGTCGCCATGTCGAACAGACCACGGCCGACGCCCGACTGGTTGGTGGCCACGACCACGCGATAGCCGGCCTGATTCAACCGCCCGATGGCTTCGAGACTGCCGGGCAACGGCACCCACTCGTCGGTCGACTTGATGAACTGGTCCGAGTCGACGTTGATCACGCCGTCTCGGTCGAGAATCACCAGCTTGCGAGCGGCAGGTCCGGGGGTACGGTCTTTACGCGAATCCATGGCGGGCGGCGAGTAGCAACAGGTTAGGCGGCGAGCTTCGAGAGATCGGCCACACGGTTCATCTGCACGTGCAGGTGCGTGAGCAACGCCAGGCGGTTGTTACGCAGCGCCTCGTCGTCGGCCATCACCATCACGTCGTTGAAGAACGCATCGACCGCATCGCGCAATTGCGCCAGCGCCGTGAGGGCCTGTTCGTACTGGCGAGCTTCGAAGCTAGTCTGCACGAGCGGCGTGACCTTATCGAGCGCGGCGGCGAGTGCCTTTTCGGCCGGTTCCATCAGCAGCGACGGCTGCACGATACCGTCGGCGGGCGGCGCGGTCTTCTTCAGGATATTGCCAATGCGCTTGTTGGCTGCGGCCAGTGCTTCGGCCTGCGGCAGCGCCGAGAACGCACGCACGGCTTCCAGACGCTCGATCAGATCGCCCAGATACTTGGGCTGATCCGCCAGCACGGCTTCGATTTCGTTGGCGGCAAAACCACGCTCGCGCAGATAGCCGCGCAGGCGGTCGAGCACGAACAGGTAGACGTCGTTCAGGTAAGCGCCATCGGCCACACCGGTCGTGAAGCCTTCGTAGGCCGTGCGCAGCAGGTCGGGCAGCATCACCGGCAGACGCTTCTCGATGAGCATACGCACGATACCGAGGGCATGACGGCGCAGCGCGAACGGGTCTTTTTCCCCCGTCGGTTGCAGGCCGATGCCCCAGATGCCCACGAGCGTTTCGAGCTTGTCGGCCAGCGCTACGGCGGTGCCGGTCGGCGTGACGGGCAGCGCATCGCCAGCGAAGCGCGGCTGATAGTGTTCCGAGCAGGCGAGGGCGACGTCTTGCGGCTCGCCGTCGTGGCGGGCGTAGTACGTGCCCATCGTGCCTTGCAGTTCCGGGAATTCGCCGACCATGTCGGTCAGCAAGTCGGCCTTGGCGAGCAGCGCGCCGCGCTCGGCCAGTGCCACGTCGGAACCCGTCATCTTCGCAATCGCACCGGCGAGCGCGGCCAAGCGCTGCGTGCGCTCCAACTGCGAGCCCAGCTTGTTGTGATAAACGACGTTGGCCAGCAGCGGCACGCGATCGGCCAGCGGCTTCTTCTTGTCTTGCTCGAAGAAGAACTTCGCATCGGCCAAACGCGGACGCACGACGCGCTCGTTGCCCGTGACGATCTGTTCCGGCTTGTCGGTGGCGATGTTCGAGACGATGAGGAAGCGGTTCGTCAGACGGCCGCCGTCGGCCAGCGGCTTGTCGGTGAGCGCGAAGTACTTCTGATTCGTCTGCATCGTCAGAATCAGGCACTCCTGCGGCACCGTCAGGAATTCCTTTTCGAAGTGGCAGGCGTACACGGCCGGCCATTCCACCAGTGCGGTGACTTCGTCGAGCAGCGCGTCGGGCATCACCACGTGGTCGTTTCCGGCTGCGGCGAGCAGCTGTTCGCGAATCGCGTCGCGACGCGCCGAGTAGCTTGCGTACACGCGGCCTTCGTCGAGCAGCGTGGCGGCGTATTCGTCAGCGTTGGCGATCACGACTTCGCCGTTCGACAGGAAGCGGTGACCCAAGGTCTTGTTACCCGACGACAGGCCAATGGCCGTGGCGGGCACGAGCGTATCGCCATGCAGCGCAATCAGACCATGCACCGGACGCACGAACTGCACCGTTTCGCCATCGGGGCGCTGGTAGCTCATGACCTTCGGGATGGGCAGCTTGCCGAGCGTTTCGTCGAGCGCGGCTTGCAGCGCGTCGGCCAGTTGCGCACCGGCAGCGGTGTACGTGTGGAAGAAGGCTTCGGCCTTGCCGTCCATGGCGCGTTCGAGGCTGGCGACCGGCAGGTCGGCGAAGCCCATCGCGGCGAGCTTCTTGGCGAGCGGCGGGGTCGGGTTGCCGTTGGCGTCGAGGGCGACGGACACCGGCAGCACTTTGGCGCGGATGGTCGCATCCGGCGCACGTTCGAGCACGTGGGTGATCGCGACCGCCAGACGGCGCGGCGTGGCGTAGGGTTTGACGACGCTCGCGTCGGTCGTGAGACCGCGTGCGCGCAGGCCGTTGGCGATGCCCTCGGCAAAGGCGTCGCCCAGACGTGCCAGCGCCTTCGGCGGCAGTTCTTCGGTCAGCAGTTCGACCAGCAGGGTACGTTGTGCGGTGCTCATCATGCGGCTTGCGTTCGGGTTTGGGCGGCGGGGGCGTTCAGCATCGGGAAGCCGAGCTTTTCGCGCGAAGCGTAGTAGGCCTGTGCGATCAGACGCGAGAGCGCCCGGATACGGCCAATGTACGCCGCACGTTCGGTCACCGAGATCGCGCCACGTGCGTCGAGCAGGTTGAAGGTGTGTGCCGCCTTCAAAATCATTTCGTAGGCCGGCAGCGCCAGTTCGGCTTCGATCAGACGCTTGGCTTCGCTTTCGTAGTTATCGAAGAAGCTGAACAGCATCGGTTGGTTCGAATGCTCGAAGTTGTACGTCGACTGCTCGACTTCGTTCTGATGGAACACGTCGCCGTACGTGAGGCGGCGCGTCACCGGGCCGTCTGCCGTTTGCTCTTCCCACTCCGTCCACACGAGGTCGTACACGTTCTCGACCTGTTGCAGATACATTGCGAGACGCTCGATACCGTACGTGATTTCGCCGAGCACCGGCTTGCAATCGAGGCCACCCACTTGCTGGAAGTAAGTGAACTGCGTGACTTCCATGCCATTGAGCCAAACTTCCCAGCCCAGACCCCAGGCGCCGAGCGTGGGGTTTTCCCAGTCGTCTTCGACGAAGCGCACGTCGTTTTCGGTCAAATCGAGACCGAGCGCGCGCAGCGAACCGAGGTACAGGTCGAGAATGTTCTCCGGCGCCGGCTTGAGCACCACCTGGTACTGGTAGTAGTGCTGCATGCGGTTCGGGTTCTCGCCGTAACGGCCATCCTTCGGACGGCGCGACGGCTGCACGTAGGCGGCGCGCCACGGCTCCGGGCCGATCGCGCGCAGGAACGTGGCGGTGTGCGAGGTACCGGCGCCGACCTCCATGTCGTAAGGCTGGAGCAGTGCACAGCCTTGCTTGTCCCAGTAATCCTGCAACGTCAGGATGACTTGTTGAAAGGTAAGCATGATGAATTCGCGCGGACGAACAGGGAAATATGCGGATTTTGCGCAGTCCATCGGCCCGGCCGCGAGCGCGGCCGACGAACTGGGGCCTGTTCCTCCTGATCTCGGGCAGAGAATGCCCGTCGAAAACCAGGGTGAACAGGCCCCAAAACCTTGAATTTTAGCGGGAATCCGGCCCGAGCGGGGCGTTGGCCGACCAATCGGGTGAATCCGAGGCGGGCCGTGTTGCCAGACCCGCCGCATTCACTCGCTGCCTTCACCCGTCACACTCAGCGAGCGCGCCGTCCCACGATCAGGCCGAGGCCGAGCGCGACGAGCGCGAGCACCAGTGCGGGCACATTGCCGAAGCGCACATAAGGCGTGAGGCCCGTATAGGGCTGCACCGTGCCAGTAAGCGCGCCGGTGGTCATCGCGGGCAGGCGGCCTTGCACGCGGCCGTGAGCATCGATGATGGCCGTGGTGCCGGTGTTGGTCGCGCGCAGCATCGGGCGACCCGTTTCCAGCGTGCGCATGCGCGCGATCTGCAAATGCTGATCGAGCGCGATGGTGTCGCCGAACCACGCCAGATTCGTCGCGTTGGCGAGTACCGTCGCGGGCTCGGGCATGTTGCGCAGCGCCTCGGCAATTTCTTCACCGAACAAGTCTTCGTAGCAGATATCGAGCGCGACTCGCTGAGCGCGTACCGGGAAGCCGGTCGGTGTGGCCGTGCCGCGCAGGAAGTCGCCCAACGGGATATGCATCATGTCGACAAACCACCGGAAGCCCCACGGCACGAACTCGCCGAAAGGCACGAGGTGGTGTTTGTCGTAGCGGTGCAACGTTTGGTCGCGCGGGGTCACGCCGAACAGGCTGTTGGTCAGATCGGTCGGGCCCTGCGGCGTCAACGTGGCGCCCACGGCACCGAGCACGACATGCGAGCCCGTGCGATCGGCGAATTCACGAATGGGTTCGGCAATTTCCGGAGGAATCCCTTGCAGCAGCACCGGGAAGGCCGTTTCCGGCGTAAGGATCAGATCGGCGGGCGCGGCGGTGATCATGTCGCGATAGAGCGCCATTGCATGATCGATACCGGCGCGCTCGAATTTCATGTCCTGCGCGATATTGCCTTGCAGCAGCCGCACGGTGATGGGCTCGCCGGAAGGTGTCGTCCACGCATGACGCGCAAGACCGGCCCCTGCACCAAGCAGTACGAGCACACCGGCCACGGCGGCGAGACGTCGCACTGGTCGCGTGGCCATATTCAACGGCAACACCGCGCGGGCGAGCCACGCAGCGGCCAACGCGGCGAGGCCGCCGATACCGTACACCCCCAGCAGCGGCGCAAAACCGGCCAGCGGGCCGTCAACGTGCGCGTAGCCGGGAGAGAGCCACGGGAAGCCGGTGAAGACGGTGCCGCGCAGCCATTCGGCCAGCGTCCAGGCCCCGGCGAACGCGAACGCGCGCCACGGACCGGCACTTGGCACCCAGCGTGTGACGAACGTCGCAAGCGCCGGGTAAATGGCCAGATAAAGCGAGAAGAGGACGACGGCCGCGCCTGCCATCACGCTGGGCATGCCGCCGTACGTGTGCATGCTGATGTAGAGCCACCAGATGCCGCTGACAAACGACGCCACGCCGAAGGCGCCGCCGAGCCATAGCGCGTCGCGCCGCGACGGGCTGCGCTCGACCAGTGCAAACAAACCGGCCATGGCCAGCAGTTGCAACCACCAGACATCGCGCGGAGCGAAGGCCAGCGTCTGTGCAATACCGGCCAGTCCGGCGAGCGCACGCGCGCGCCAGACCGGCCACGAGCGCCGCTCGGGCGCGTGGACGGTCATTTCCTGCATGGATCGTTGGATTTAGTCAGAGTCAACGGCGGGTGCCGGTTCCACGCGCCGCAATAGCAGCATGTGAATCTGGCGGCCGTCGGCGCGCAGCACTTCGAACACGAGATTGCCCACGCGCAGACGCTCGCCGCGACGCGGCACACGACCGAACTGGTGCGTGATCATACCGCCGATCGTGTCGTTTTCGGCATCCACAAACTGGGTGCCGAACGCCTCGTTGAACTGCTCGATTTCGGTGAGCGCGCGAATGCGATAGGTGCCGTCGGGCGCGGCGATGATGTTGTCTTCTTCTTCATCGAAGTCGTACTCGTCTTCGATGTCGCCGACGATCTGCTCGAGCACGTCTTCGATGGTGATGAGCCCTGCCACGCCGCCGTATTCGTCCACGACGATGGCGATGTGATTACGGTTCACGCGGAAGTCGTGCAGCAACACGTTCAGGCGCTTCGACTCGGGGATGAACACCGCCGGGCGCAGCATGTCGCGCACATCGAAGTCGTGATTCGCGTAGTAACGAAGCAGATCCTTCGCGAGCAGAATGCCGATGATGTTGTCGCGATTGCCCTCGTAGACCGGATAGCGCGAGTGCGCCTGTTCCAGTACGAACGGCATGAATTCTTCGGGAGTCTGTTCGATGTTGATGGCGTCCATCTGAGCGCGCGGGACCATGATGTCGCGGGCACACAGATCTGCCACCTGGAACACGCCCTCGATCATCGCCAGAGAATCGGCGTCCATCAGGTTACGGGCGTGAGCGTCTTGCAGAATTTCGAGCAACTCTGCACGCGACTCCGGCTCTGGGGAAATCAGATCGGTGAGGCGTTCGAGCAGAGAGCGAGGTTTTTCGGGCTTTTTTTGACCGGGTCGACTGGGATAAGGGTCGTTCATGACGGCGCGTCCAAGTTGGGCGGACGCCGAGCTGTTACAGGAAGCTCAAGGATACACCAGATGCACGCCAACACCGTGTCAGCGGGGGCTCGCCGGTGCACCGCAGCGGTGCAACACGGCTTCGAGCGCCGGATCGGGCATGCCCGCTTCGCGCAGCGCCTTGACCGTGCGGGCAACGTAGTCGTGCGTGGTGCCGTAGCGGCCCTGCGCCTGATCGAACACCTTTCGGACGATGTCGTCGGGCAAGCGCCCGGCGTAGCTCTTCACGTCGCGACGCATGACAAAGGCGAGCGCGGGCGTGGTCCGGCCATCGGCCAACGCGCAGTGCAGCCATGCGGGGCGGTACGAGCCCATCGCCATTTCGCGATGCCAGAGCGATTCGAGATGCGCGCGCGCATGTGCGGCGGAAAGTCGCAGGGCCACGCCTGCACACGAGCCGCCACGGTCCAGCGCCAGCACGAGGCCCGGATGTTCCGGCGTGCCGCGATTGACGCGCGACCACAGATACAGGCCACGGTGATAGCCGAACACGCGGGCGTGCAGGCTTTCTTCGACGGGCACACCGGGGTTCCAGATGAGTGAGCCGTACGCAAAGATCCAGAGGTCTTGCTTGCCGTTCCATCCGGCCAGTGCGGCATCGAGCGAGCGCGAGAGCTCTTCGGGACTCAAATGGCGGGCGATGCCCAGATCGGGCGGGTACTGGTTGCATCCGGGGCCACTCGACACGCTGGCCGGAGGGGAGTCGGGGGCGGTCGGGCGGTCTGGGATGCGGTCCATGCGGTAGCGGGTCAGGCGCGGCGCGGTTTGGCCGGCGCGGTGGTCTTGGTGGTTTTGGTTGCGGCTGTCTTGCGTGGCGCGGCTTTGCGCGGCGCAGCCGTCTTTTCCGAAGCGTACGGATCGGCGTAGCCGAGACCGGCAAGAATCTCCGTCTCCAGCGCTTCCATTTCCTCGGCTTCGTCGTCTTCTTCGTGATCGTAGCCCTGCGCATGCAGCACGCCGTGCACGATCAGATGGGCGTAATGCGCTTCGAGCGTCACGCCTTGTTCGTTCGCTTCGCGCTCGACCACCGGGCAGCACAGCACGATGTCGCCCATCACCGGGTCGCTCTCGTCTTGCGCGTACGCGAAGGTCAGCACATTGGTCGCGTAGTCCTTACCGCGATAGCTGCGGTTCAGCTCCTGACCTTCGTCGGCGTCGACAAAGCGCAGCGTCAGTTCGGCATCGGCCAACTGCGCCGCCTGCACCCAGCGGCGCAGGTTGGCACGCGAGAGCACCGCCTTGTGATCGGCGAATGACTTGCCGATCACAAACTGACACGTCAGCGTGAGCGCGTGACGAGGTTGCGCTGCGCTCATGCCTTGCCTCGCGGCGCGCGCGCCTGACGGGGTTCCTGCTCTGCCGAAGCCGGCAGATCGAGCCCGGCTTCCGCGTGTTGCGCGTGAGCGTCGTACGCGTCGACGATGCGTGCGACCAGCGGGTGACGCACCACGTCCACGCTGGTGAAGCGGGTCATGGCGATGCCGCGCACGTTCTTCAGAATCACTTGCGCCTCGTTCAAACCGCTCTTGTGGCCGCGCGGCAAGTCGACCTGCGTCGTGTCGCCCGTGACCACCGCCTTGCTGCCGAAACCGATACGCGTGAGGAACATCTTCATCTGCTCGGGCGTGGTGTTTTGCGCCTCGTCCAGAATGATGAACGCGTGATTGAGCGTGCGCCCGCGCATGTACGCAAGCGGCGCAATCTCGATCATCTGCTTCTCGAAGTACTTCTGCGTTTTGTCGAAGCCGAGCAGATCGTAAAGCGCGTCGTAAAGCGGGCGCAGATACGGGTCGACCTTCTGCGCGAGATCGCCCGGCAGAAAGCCGAGACGCTCACCGGCTTCCACCGCCGGGCGCGTGAGCACGATGCGTTTGACGGCATCGCGCTCCAAGGCGTCGACGGCGCAGGCCACGGCCAGATAGGTCTTGCCTGTGCCGGCCGGTCCGATACCGAAGGTGACGTCGTGCGACAGAATCTGCTTGAGATAGTCGCGCTGCGCGGGCGTGCGGCCGTGCAGGTCGGCGCGGCGGGTGTGCAGCACGGGCGAGCCGTTTTCCGTTTCTTCGCCGGTGGCGAACGGGTTATCGTCGCCGTGGCGCACGATGGGCGCATGGCCCTGCCGCGTTTCCACGAGACCCAACTGAATGTCGTCGACCGACAGCGGTTCGGTGGCGCGGTTGTAGAAGCTCTCGAGCGCCTGCGTGGCAATGACGGCGCTCTTGCCGCGAATCGTGAAGCGATGGCCGCGGCGGGAAATGGCCACGTCGAGTGCCTGTTCGATCTGGCGCAAGTTTTCGTCGAACGGGCCGCAAAGGTTGGCCAGACGGCGATTATCGTCGCGCGGTGCGGTGAATTCTTGGGCGAGTGCTTTCAAGATGATCCGGTTGATCCGGTAAGGTGCCTGTTCAATGCGTGACGATCAGTTCGCCGCGCAGCGAGTGCGGGTAGGCGAAGGTGATCACGACGTCCGTCATCTGGCCGATGAGCGCGCTGCGCTGTGCCTCGGAGGCCGGGAAGTTGACCACCCGGTTGTTCTCCGTGCGACCTTGCAGCTCGTTCGGGTCTTTGCGCGAGATGCCTTCGACCAGAATGCGCTGGCGCGAGCCGACCATGCGCTGGCTGATGCGCGCGGCGTTCTCTTCGACCACGGCCTGCAAGTGTTGCAGACGGCGCAGCTTCACTTCGCGCGGCGTGTCGTCCGGCAGGTTGGCCGCCGGGGTGCCGGGGCGCGGGCTGTAGATGAACGAGAAGCTGGTGTCGTAGCCGATCTCGTGAATCATCGACATGAGCTTGTCGAAGTCTTCTTCGGTCTCGCCGGGGAAGCCGACGATGAAGTCCGACGACATCGACATGTCCGGGCGCACTTGGCGCAGGCGGCGAATGATCGACTTGTATTCGAGCACCGTGTAGCCGCGCTTCATGGCCGAGAGCACGCGGTCGGCGCCGTGCTGCACCGGCAGGTGCAGGTGGCTCACGAGCTTGGGCACCTTGGCGTACATGTCGATCAGCCGCTGCGTGAATTCCTTCGGATGGCTGGTCGTGAAGCGAATGCGTTCGATGCCGGGCACTTCGGCCACATATTCGACGAGCAGGGCGAAGTCGGCGATTTCGCCGTCGGCCATCAGGCCGCGATAGGCGTTCACGTTCTGACCCAGCAGCGTGATTTCACGCACGCCTTGTTCGGCCAGACCGGCAATTTCCGTGAGCACGTCTTCGAACGGGCGCGAGACTTCGTCGCCGCGGGTGTAGGGCACCACGCAGTAGCTGCAATATTTCGAGCAGCCTTCCATGATCGAGACGAACGCCGTGGCACCCTCCACCTTGGCGGGCGGCAGGTGATCGAACTTTTCGATTTCCGGGAACGAGATGTCGACTTGCGAGCGGCCGGTCGAGCGGCGGGCTTCGAGCATCTGCGGCAGACGGTGCAGCGTTTGCGGGCCGAACACCACGTCCACGTAAGGGGCGCGCTGCACGATGGCCGCGCCTTCCTGGCTGGCGACGCAGCCGCCGACGCCGATCACGAGATCCGGCTTGATTTCCTTGAGCGCGCGCATGCGGCCCAGATCCGAGAACACCTTCTCTTGCGCTTTTTCGCGCACCGAGCAGGTGTTGAACAGGATGACGTCAGCGTCTTCGGGGGTATCGGTCTTCTCGAGGCCTTCCGCCGCGCCGAGCACGTCCGCCATCTTGTCGGAGTCGTACTCGTTCATCTGACAGCCGAACGTCTTGATGTAAATCTTCTTTGCCATTGAGTGTGCGCCGTTCGCAGTGATTAACCTGGGGGCGTCCGTAATTGGTTATCTCGGAGGCGTGAGCTCAGAGGTTTCCGGGGTTCTGTCGGGGGCCGACCAAAGAAAAAGCGGCGGCCCAAACGCAAAAGCCGGCGTGGCCGGCCTGTCCGGACCTCCTTAGCGGGGCCGGTGAGTGGTGCGCGCATTATACCGCGTGAACGGCAGGGGTATTGCACCCCCGCAACGCTCAGCGGTTGTCTTTCATCGCGGCGGCAATGGCGCGGATGTTGTGCTGGAACAACTGGAGGTAGGTCGCCGCTTCCGGGTTCTGCGACAGCGCGTCCGAGTACAGCTTGCCGTCGACCTTCACCTTGGCGTCGTGCGCAATGCGTTGAATCAGGCGCGGGTTCGAGATGTTCTCCATGAACACGGCCTTGATGCCCGTGCGGCGGATGATGCGGATCAGGTTGGCCACATCGCGCGCGCTGGCTTCGCTTTCCGTCGACACGCCTTCCGGGGCGAGGAATTTGATGTCGAAACGCTCGCCCAGATAGCCGAAGGCGTCATGCGACGTCAGCACCACGCGGCGGTTCGACGGGATCGGCGCCAGTTGCTTGCGGGCCCACGTAATCAAGTCGTCCAGCGCGAGTTGGTAGTTCTTGGCGCGGTCGGTGTAGTACGCGCGCCCTGCCGGATCGGCCTTCGAGAGCGCAGCGGCCACGTTGTCGACCATCGACTTCACCAGCACCGGGTCTTGGAACATATGCGGGTCGGTGACGACACGGCCGTCGTCGCGCATGGTGCGCGGCTTGAGGCCGTCGGTCACCGTCACGATCGTGCCCGGATAGTGGCTCGCCTTCATCAAGCGCGGCAACCAGCCTTCGAAGCCCAGACCGTTCACGAAGAACAGCTTCGTGCCAGAGAGTTTGGCGACGTCGGCCGGGGTCGGCTCATACACGTGGGTGTCCTGGTCGGGTCCCACCAGCGTGGTGACGTCGACACGGTCGCCGCCGACCACCTTCACGATATCGGACAGGATGCTGAAGCTCACGCCGACCGGCAGGCGTGTGTCTTGCGCTTGCGCCGGGCTGGCCACTGCCAGCGCCAGCGTGAACAACGCGGCGAAGAAGCCGGCGCCAAGCCACGATTTACCGCCCGATTTACCCAATCCGAACATGTTTTCCTCTCTCAGATCGCCGGAGCCTGTGTGCGGCCCGGCGTGGCAAGGAGCGCGCCGAGATAGGCGAGCCCTGCCGTCAAAACGATGGCCGGCCCCGACGGGCAAGCCAGATAGTACGAAATCAGCAGGCCAACCACGCTCGAGACGCTGGCGACCAGCCAGGCCACTAGCAGCATGCCCGGCAGCGTGCTGGCGACCAGCCGCGCCGTGGCGGCCGGCAACATCATCAAACCCACGGCCATGAGCGTGCCCATGGCCTGAAACCCTGCGACCAGATTCATCACCGTCAGCACGGTAAAGCCGAGGTGATAACGCATCACGGCTTTGCCGTGACCGTGGCCGAGAAACGCCGGGTCGGCGCTGTCGAGCACGAGACCGCGATAATGCCACCCGAACCACAACAGCGTCACAGTCGCGATGGCCGCCACGAGAATCAGCGACGGATCGTCCACCGCCAGCACCGAGCCGAACAGCAGGTGCATCAGGTCGACGCTGTTGCCCCATTTAGAGACGATCACCACCCCGCCTGCGAGCGCCAGCAAATAGAAACCGGCGAACGACGCGCCTTCATCCAGCCGCGTGCGGCGGCTCGACACCCCGGCTAACAACGCGACGAGCAGGCCAGCGACCATGCCGCCACCGGCCATCCATGGCAGCGACAGCCCGCCGATCAGATAGCCGACCGCAGCGCCGGGCAGCACCGCATGGGAGAGCGAATCGCCCATCAGGCTCATGCGCCGCAACAGCAGGAACACGCCGACCGGCGTGCAGCCGATCGACAGCGCCAGGCTGCCGACAAGGGCGTGCCGCATGAAGTCGAACTCGGCGAACGGGCCGATCAACAGATCGACTACGTTGCCAGCGGCGCTAAGCAATTCAAGCGCCATGGCGACCTCCCGGGATTTCCCGCGCGCCAGATGCAGTCGACGGACCTTCGCCTATCGTGCCGGTCACGCCGCTAGCTGTTGCAGCGTGGGTAGCGACGCCACCTACTGGCGCGGCCGTATGCGGCGCAAACGTCGTGTAGCCCCCGGCATCGGACAGTCCGGCATGAGTGCCGCCGCCAAACGTGCCCGCGGCCGACGGGAACCCACTATGTAAACAGTCTGCCGGGCGTCCGGCAGCGACCAGCTTGCCCGCCATCACGGCGACATAAGCGAAGCGTTCCAGCACGAGCGGCAGGTCATGCAGCACCGTCACGACCGTGCGACCCTCATTGCGCCATTGATCCAGCAGTGCCAGCAACAGTTCCGCAGAGGGCACATCGATGCCGGTGAGCGGTTCATCCAGCAAAACGATCGGCGCATCTTCCACGATCAAACGGGCGAAGCGGGCGCGCTGCCATTGCCCACCGGATAAGACTTCTAGCGGCTGCGCGCGCTTGTCGGCGAGCCCCACGCGGGCGAGCGCCTCGTGGGCGCGGTCGAATTCGTCGCGGCCAAGTCGGCGTGCGTCGCCGGTGCGGCGCCAGGTGCCGGTCAGCACATACTCTTCCACGCACATGGGGAAGCGGTGGTCGGTCTCGGGGCGTTGCGACAGATAGGCGACGGGCTCGTCGCAGATGACATTGCCGGTGGACGCCTTCTGAAGCCCTGCGAGCACGCGCAGCAGCGTGGTTTTGCCACCGCCGTTCGGACCGACGACGGCTGAGAGCACGCCGGGTGCAAAAGTCGCGTCAACGCCTTCGAGCGCCAAATTGGGGCCGAAACGGACGGAGAGATTGCGGCAGCCGATCACGAGGCGACTCCTTGGAGCGCCCACATTACGAGCGCCCAAAGCGGCACGAGCACCAGCAGGGTAAGTGCGGTGCGCTGCCAGCCAGCGAGGCGATAGAGCCAAACGGAAAAGCGAATCATGGCGCGGGTAGGGCGGACATCACACAGATTGCAACTGTGTAATAAATGCAACAAAGTTGCATTATTGCATGAATCGTTCCCGGCGTCGCGCGCATCGCCAGAGCGCTTCGGGAGGGCTGCCGTCAGCACGACACAACGCGTTACATATCGCGGCAGCACATTTTTGCGAACCGGCGTAACATGAGTTCACGCTCGATCGACTGGCATGGTGTTCGCTTCATTCCAGAGTTCGGCAATATGCAAGGCATCGATGAGACGGCGACATGATGCGGCGCAGCGACTCACGCGCGCACGCCTTCATGCCGGCCCTGCCTGAGGAGGTTCGCCCGTTCAATCATCCGATCGTCGTTGGTTTTCCGGTTGTGGATTCATGCATCGCATGCGATCCGCACGACCTTCGCGACTTGCGCAGTCGCGTCGCTTCTCGCCGGCAAACCTCTCGTCTCGCGCCCACGGCTTCGCACGCTGCGACGTCGTCGGGCTACCCACTCTTTTTTCCAAAAATCATCGCAGCCGACGTGCTGACATTTGCTGTTTAATGCTATCGAATAAATAGGATTACTTAATAATTAGCAACGCATTACGACGTGTTACGAATGCAGGCAAACCCGAGTGCGCAATGCGTGCCGTTGCGCGTGATAATTCGCTCGAATTTTGATGTATTTCGCTTGGCATGCGCAATGCGTAGATTGCGCGGAAACCCTTGCCGGGTGCGGGTTATCGAGAATGCTTAGCGCTGCGGCAAATATCTAGCGACAGTTTTTTTGTTTGTGCATATGATGAGTTAACGGTTGCTTTTTCTAGTGACAAGTTTAAAGTCAACCTAAACCGATTTTGAGTCGTTCATGTGAGGGAGGGGACAGTGCGAAAGGTTTCGCGAACGTCGCTCCGGCATGCAGTGAGCCAGGTCGAAACCATTGCGCAGTCATCCGGGTCTTAGGCAACAGAGCGGGCATCGCGTTGCGGTGTTTTCCGATGAAGCGGGGGGTGAGGCATATGGATATTTTCAGCCACTACACGACACGTTTCGACGCACGCAAGGAAGAGGAGTACAGCATCCAGGAGTATCTGGAGATCTGTAAGAAAGACTCGACCGCGTATGCGTCGGCGGCCGAACGAATGCTGCGCGCCATCGGTGAGCCCGAGCTCATCGATACGCACCATGACCCGCGGCTCTCGCGGCTCTTCTCGAACAAGATCATCAAGATCTACCCGGCCTTCCGTGAGTTTTACGGCATGGAAGACACCATCGAGCAAATCGTCTCGTTCTTCAAACACGCCGCACAGGGGCTCGAAGAGCGCAAACAGATCCTGTATCTGCTCGGGCCTCCGGGGGGCGGCAAGTCGTCGCTGGCCGAGAAACTGAAGGCATTGATGGAAGAAGTGCCCATCTATTGCCTGAAGGGATCGCCAGTGCACGAGTCGCCTCTGGGTCTGTTCTCGCCCGAGGAAGACGGCAAGATTCTCGAAGAGGACTTCGGCATCCCGGTACGGTATCTGACAACGATTCCGTCGCCGTGGGCCACCAAGCGCCTGAACGAATTCAACGGCGACATCACCAAGTTCCGTGTGGTGAAGCTGCGTCCGTCGGTGCTGCAACAAATCGCGATCGCCAAGACCGAGCCGGGTGACGAGAACAATCAAGACATCTCGTCGCTCGTCGGCAAGGTCGATATCCGCAAACTCGAAGAATTCCCGCAGGACGATCCGGATGCTTATTCGTACTCCGGCGGCCTGTGCTTGGCCAATCGCGGCCTGCTCGAATTCGTGGAAATGTTTAAGGCGCCGATCAAGGTGCTGCACCCGTTGCTGACCGCCACGCAGGAAGGCAACTACAAGGGGACGGAAGGGTTCGGTGCGATCCCGTTCGACGGCATCGTGCTGGCTCACTCGAACGAAGCGGAGTGGCAGACTTTCAAGGGCAACCGCAACAACGAGGCTTTCCTCGATCGTATCTACATCGTGAAGGTGCCGTACTGCCTGCGCGTGACCGACGAGGTGAAGATCTACGAGAAGCTGGTGAAGAACAGTTCGCTCGCCAATGCCCCGCGCGCGCCGAACGTGCTCAAGATGCTCGCGCAGTTCGCCGTGCTCACGCGTCTGAAAGAGCCCGAGAACTCCAATGTCTTCTCCAAGGTGCGCGTCTACGACGGCGAGAACCTGAAGGACATCGACCCGAAGGCCAAGTCGTATCAGGAGTATCGCGACTACGCCGGGGTGGACGAAGGCATGACCGGCATGTCGACGCGCTTCGCCTTCAAAGTGCTCTCGAAAGTGTTCAACTTCGATAACACCGAAGTCGCGGCCAACCCAGTGCACATGCTGTATGTGCTCGAACAGCAGATCGAGCGCGAACAGTATGCGGGCGAAGTCGAGAAGCGCTATCTCGCCTATATCAAGGAGTATCTGACCGCACCGTTCGTCGAGTTCATCGGCAAGGAAATTCAGACCGCGTATCTGGAGTCGTACTCCGAGTACGGTCAGAACATCTTCGACCGCTATGTGAACTTCGCGGATCTCTGGATTCAGGATCAGGAATATCGCGATCCGAATACCGGCGAGATTCTCGATCGCACGGCGCTCAACGATGAACTGGAGAAGGTCGAGAAGCCGGCCGGTATCACGAACCCGAAGGACTTCCGCAACGAGATCGTCAACTTTGTCCTGCGCGCGCGCGCCAACAATGCGGGCAAGAATCCGCTCTGGACGAGTTACGAAAAGCTGCGGGCCGTCATTGAGAAGCGCATGTTCTCGACCACCGAGGACTTGCTGCCGGTGATCTCCTTCAATGCGAAGTCGTCCAAGGAGGACCAGGAAAAGCACGCCAACTTCGTCAACCGGATGGTGGAAAAAGGCTATACCCCGAAGCAGGTCCGCCTGCTCGTGGAATGGTACCTGCGCGTGCGCAAATCCTCGTAACCAGTCGGGGCCACTATGTCAGCGATCATCGACAGACGGCAAAACGGCAAGAACAAAAGCGCCATCAACCAGCAACGCTTTATCAAGCGCTACCGCGATCAGATTCGGCGCGCGGTAGCGAAGGCGGTGTCTGGGCGCAAGATTACCGATATCGATGGCAGCGGACAGGTCTCGATCCCGGTCAAGGACATCTCTGAGCCCTTGTTCCACCACGGGCCCGGCGGGCGGCGGGAGATGGTGCATCCCGGCAACCGCGAGTTCGTGGTGGGCGATAACTTCGAGCGTCCACCGTCGGGCGCAGGTGGCGGCGGAAGCCGCGCCAGCGATTCGGGCGAGGGCGAAGACGATTTCGTCTTCAACCTCTCTCGCGAGGAATTCCTGAAGTTCTTCTTCGAAGACATGGCCTTACCCGACCTCGCGAAACGCCGGCTCGCGCAGATTCCGGAGTTTCGCAAGGTTCGGGCGGGTTACTCCATCGACGGTACGCCGTCGAACCTGAACGTCATTCGTACGATGCGCAGCTCACTGGGCCGGCGCATCGCACTCACCGCCCCTTATCGCAAGCAGTTGCGAGAACTGGAGAGCGAGTACGCCGATGTCGTTTCGCGCGAAGGCGATACGTCGCCGCGGGCGCTCGCGCTCGCACACGAAATCACGCACCTGCGCACGCGCGTCGAAGCCATTCCGTATATCGAGAAGCTCGACCTGCGCTATTCGAACCGCATCATGCAGCCGCGCCCGCAAGCGCAGGCCGTCATGTTCTGTCTGATGGACGTGTCGGGCTCGATGGATCAGAGCCGCAAAGATCTGGCCAAGCGCTTTTTCATGCTGCTCTATCTTTTCCTGCGGCATAACTACGAGCGCATCGATTTGGTGTTGATCCGTCACCACACGACCGCGAAGGAGGTCAACGAAGACGACTTCTTCTACGCACGGGAATCGGGCGGCACGGTGGTGTCGAGTGCGCTCAAATTGATGGCGGAAGTCATCGCTGATCGCTACTCGCCGAGCGACTGGAATATCTACGGCGCGCAAGTCTCGGACGGCGACAACTGGGACGGGGACTCCCCGATCTGCCGCGACATTCTGATGCAAACGATCATGCCTGCTGTGCAGTACTTCGCGTATGTGGAAGTGGCGAGCGCGGAGCCGCAGAATTTGTGGAACGAGTACTTGTCGGTCAAGCAGCAGCATTCGAACTTCGCGATGCAACGCATCATGGAGGCCGCGGAGATTTACCCGGTGCTGCACGATTTGTTCAAGAAAAAGGCGGCCTGACGATGGCCTACATATCGACCGGATCGGAATGGACCTTCGAACTGATTCAACGCTACGAGCATGAGATCGCGC
Source organism: Pandoraea pneumonica (assembly GCF_902459645.1). Lineage (GTDB taxonomy): Bacteria > Pseudomonadota > Gammaproteobacteria > Burkholderiales > Burkholderiaceae > Pandoraea > Pandoraea pneumonica. The sequence continues at coordinate 668,718 of NZ_CABPSK010000003.1, read as the reverse complement.
GCATTGCCGCGAACTTCAAGCTCGACACGTATCCGAATCAGATCGAGATCATCACCGCCGAGCAGATGCTCGACGCTTATGCCACCGTGGGGTTGCCGATCGGCTATCACCACTGGTCGTACGGCAAGCATTTTCTGTCGTCCGAGCGCGGCTACAAGCGCGGGCAGATGGGGCTCGCCTACGAGATCGTCATCAATTCGAGCCCTTGCATCGCGTATTTGATGGAAGAGAACAGCATGACCATGCAGGCGCTCACGATTGCGCATGCCAGCTACGGTCATAACTCGTTCTTCAAGGGCAACTACCTGTTCCGCACGTGGACCAATGCCGACGCCATCGTCGACTATCTGCTGTTCGCGCGGAACTACATCACCGAGTGCGAGCAGCGCTACGGCGAGCAATCGGTGGAGCTATTGCTCGATTCGTGCCACGCGTTGATGAACTACGGCGTCGACCGGTACAAGCGGCCTAAACGCCTGTCGCTCGCGCAGGAGCAAGCGCGCCAGAAGGAGCGCGAGAACTATCTGCAATTGCAGATCAACGATCTGTGGCGCACGTTGCCGAATCACGTGCTGCACGATGACGACGAGGACGACGGGCTCGATCCGACCGATTCCGACGAGCCGGCATTCCCGGGCGAGCCGCAGGAGAACCTGCTGTATTTCTTCGAGAAGAACGCACCGAAGCTGGCGCCGTGGCAACGCGAAATCGTGCGCATCGTGCGCAAGCTCGCGCAGTACTTCTATCCGCAACGCCAGACCAAGGTGATGAACGAGGGCTGGGCGACGTTCTGGCACTACACGATTCTCCAGCAGCTCTACAAAGAGAAACTCGTCAACGACGCGTTCATGATGGAGTTTTTGCACGCGCACACGAACGTGGTCTATCAACCGTCGTTCGATAGCCCGTATTACAGCGGCCTGAATCCGTATGCGCTTGGCTTCGCGATGTTTCAGGACATCCGCCGTATGTGCGAGGAGCCGACGGAAGAAGACCGCCTGTGGGCACCCGACATCGCGGGCAGCGACTGGATCAAGACGCTCGATTTTGCGATGCGCAACTTCAAGGACGAGAGCTTCATTCAGCAGTTTCTTTCGCCCAAGGTCATTCGCGATCTGAAGCTGTTCTCGGTGCTCGACGACGATCGCGACAGCCGCTTGCGTGTGACGGCGATTCATAACGACACCGGCTATCGCGAAATTCGCGAGATGCTGGCACAGCAATACAACCTCAGCACGCTGGAGCCGAACATTCAGGTTTCGCATGTCGATCTGCATGGCGACCGCTCGCTCACGCTGCGGCACGTGCAAAGCGACCGCAAACCGCTCGATGACGGGTTCGAGGAAGTGCTCAAGCACGTGGCGCGATTGTGGGGGTTCACGGTCAGACTCGAAACCGTGTTCGAAGACGGCCGCAGCGAGATGACCCACGAAACCAAGGTCGAAAAGCGTCGGCGCTATGCGTTGAGCGCGGCATGAGCGGGGCGACGGACGTTCGATGAAGATCCCGTTCGTCGCGCTCGATCATGTGGTGCTGCGCACGGTGGACGTTGCGCGTCTTCAACACTTCTATGTCGATGTGCTGGGCTGCACGCTGGAGAAGGTGCAGGCCGATATCGGACTCGTGCAGTTGCGCGCGGGGGATTCGTTGATCGATCTGGTCGATGTCGCCGGAACGATCGGTCGACAAGGCGGCGACGCGCCGGGGGCCGAAGGCCACAACCTCGATCACTTCTGTTTGCGCGTCGAACCGTTCGACGACGAAGCCATCCGGCAAGGGCTGGCGTCGCATGGCGTGACGTTGGGCGAAGTGGTGCAGCGGTACGGCGCCCAAGGAGAAGGGCCGTCGTGCTATCTCACCGATCCCGACGGGAATACCGTCGAACTCAAAGGGCCGCCGACACACCCGAGGCGGTAACCACGCCGCAACGTTTCCGCGCTACCAATTCAGTCGTCACCGACGTCGCTATCTAGCCCGCCACTAAGCCGCCAACTGCCCCAGCACGCTCTGATCGCGGCCCTTGTGCTTGGCTTGATAGAGCGCTTTGTCGGCCCGCTCCAGCATCGAGCTGATGACCAGCGGTTCGCCCGGATGCCACGACGCAATGCCCACGCTGATCGTGATGGCCTCGCCGTCCTCGCGTGCCTTCAGGGGCAGCAAGTCGGTACTCGCGCGCTTGACCGATTCACGAATGCGATCGGCCACGCGCAGTGCAGCATGCTGATCGATCTCCGGCAACACCACGGCAAACTCCTCCCCGCCTAGCCGCACGACGAAATCGCTCGGCAGCCGAATGCAATGCTGAATCGTGTTGGCGATGCGTTGCAGCACGGCGTCGCCGAACGGATGTCCATAGCGATCGTTGACTTGCTTGAAGAAGTCGATGTCGATGATCAGCACCGACAGCGGCGTGTTGTGCTGCTGCACGCGGTCGGCCACGATGCGGATGCGATTGTCGAAATAGCGGCGGTTGTAGATATGCGTGAGCGGATCGATGAAAACTTTCTCGACGAGATCGGTGTTCGTGAGCGCGAGCGATTGATACTGACGCGTGATTTCCCACACCAGTGCGAGCGTTGCGACACCCGGCGACGCCAGCGCGAGCAAACGCGCCGCATACCATTGATACGACGCCTCGCTGGGCGCGGTGAGTGCGAGCAGCAACTGGCACAGCGAGATGGTGACCACCACCCAAACCAGCAGAAACAACTTGTGCGACAGACGCGTGACCGCTGCGATGCGCCACCAGAGCGCGAGATAGGCGACGAACATCGCGCCCAGCGCAATCGTCTCGACATCGATGCCACCCGCGAACTTGGGTGTGACGAGCGTGCGGGCAGCGCCCACGACCGAGAGCGAAACCGTCAGCCAGATGATCAACACGGTAGCGCCGTAGCGGGCCGCTTCGGAGTAACCGGGGCGCGTATGCGGATCGCTGCGGGTGCGCGAATAGCTTCGCACGCTGATCATGACGTATGCGGCGAAACTGGCTTCCGCCACCAGCCAGAGCCAAAACGGCGCGCGCGTGATGTGCGTCGAGATGCCAGCCAGTTGATTCGCCAGCAACACACCTTGCGTGAACATAAACAGGCCGCGCAGTAAAAACGCACAGCCGAACTGGGCGAAGTAGCGCTTGCCGTTGTACAGATATTGCACACCGAGCAGACACGCCGTCGATAAATTGAGAATGCCGCCGGCGGAGACGAGAAAGAAGGTGAGCAATGGGTTCACCGCACCTTCTAAGGCGCGTGTGAGAAACCCTGCGAGGGTGAGCGCGGCACAGGCGGCGAGAATGGTCGTCGCTGCAACACGGTTGCCCTGTTCGGTACGGCTGATGGTACTTTTCATAGTTCTTATTTGCCGATCAACGCCCTCGTGCCTCGCGCACGATCGCTCTTTTACCGTTCAACCACCGCGCCCGTGACTGGCCGCCAGGTCATAGCCTCGCGTTACCGCCCCGTTTCCCCGATTTTGCGCTAAATGGTTGAAAACTAAGATAAACCTCGGAGAATACACGAGTTTTTACGGGTTGGCATCCGTTTCCAGAGCCCCCCTCCAAATTCGCCGAGAGCCTCATAAACAGGCGTGTTTCGCGGCATCGAAAACGCGTTTAGAGGGTTCCCTACTAAGTTCGGAAAATAATTCAATGCGACACACCGAACCGCTCTGCGAAACGTCGAATGTTCAATAAATGGGACATCTCCCATTGACCCGCGGAGAAGCCAGAGATGACGGGCGATTACAGCGCACGCAATTGATTCGGTATCCGATATATATGGGAGATATAGCGGCAGATAATGCGGAAATGTGCTGAATTATTGGCAGAAGTTAATGTCATGGGTTGGCATCGACGCACTATCTGTACTAGAATAAAAAAGGCCAATCGCTCTGACTGGCCAATAGAAACATAAGCGTTGCCGGTGTTCCTCGTTGCGCCGGCGATCCGTACCATCACGCAATGAGCTTGTGCAGTAAAACATTCGCGCGCTTTCAATAAGCGTGTATCGAGAGGCCCAGGCGCCCACGGCGTCGAAAGCTCGTCTCTCAAGTCGCATCACGCGACGCCTGGTTCGTCACCGTTGTCTTTCTCAGACCTTCGGAGCGAACACCTCACAATTCGCAAGGCAGCTATCAGTTGTCATGCTTGTTTGACCGCGTTGTCACGCGGGGCGATTGCTATTGCCTCGCGCCAGCGCTGCCAACCCATTCAAAGGGAGCATGAACGTGGCGAAGCAGTATCGCATTCTCTATTTGGCCGGCTTCGGACTGCTCGGTGTTGCCGCCGCAGTCACCGGTCTGGTGTATTGGCTGGGCGTCGACTCGCTCGTCAAATACCGGGGAGACCTGGTGTATTACACCCAACAGCATTTGAAGCTCGTGGCCATCTCGATGGCGATGGCGATTGCCGTCGGCGTCCCCGCGGGCGTGTTGATCTCGCGGCCGATATTCGCGAAACACGCCGAGCGCGCCGTGCAGATCTTCAACATCGGTAACACGCTGCCGTCGCTCGCCGTGCTCGCGCTTTCGATGGCAGTGCTCGGTATCGGGGACCGCCCCGCCATTCTGGCGCTGTGGCTTGCGTCGCTGCTGCCGATCGTTCGCAATGCCTACGAAGGCTTGCGGCAAGTCCCCGCGGCGTTGCGTGAGTCCGCACGCGGCATGGGCATGACGCCCGCGCAGGTGCTGTTTCGCGTGGATCTGCCCAACGCCATGCCGGTCATCATCGGCGGCATTCGTACCGCGCTCGCGATCAACGTCGGCACTGCGCCGTTGGCGTTCTTGATCGGTGCGGACAGCCTGGGTCAATTGATTTTCCCCGGCATCTATTTGAACGACCAGACGAAGTTGTTGCTCGGCGCTGCCGGCACAGCGCTGCTTGCGCTCGTGCTCGACGGCATTGTCGCCTTCGCGAGCGGCCTCTGGTTCGCACGTCACGGCGCAGCGACGCGCTAAGACAAAGGAGACCACACGTGAAGCAAGTTTTCTCTAGAACACGACTCGGCAAGCTGACGCGAAAGCTGGCAGTGACCGGGCTGGCCCTCGGCGCGATGGCACTGGGCAGTCTTGCCCACGCTGCCACGCTCACCATCGGCGGCAAGAATTTCACCGAGCAGCTCATTCTCTCGGAGATGACCGCGCAGTACTTGAAGAGCAAAGGCTACGACATCGAACTGAAGAACGGTTTGGGCAGCGTGGTGATGCGTCAAGGCATGGAGAGTAAGCAACTCGACATCGTCTGGGAATACACCGGCACGTCGCTCATCGTCTACAACAAGGTCACCGAGAAGCTCGACCCGCAACAGACCTACGAGCGTGTGAAGGAACTCGACGGCAAGATCGGCATCGTCTGGCTCAATCCGTCGGCGCTCAACAATACCTATGCGTTCGCCATGCCGGGCAAGATTGCCCGGGAAGAGGGCATCGAGACCGTCTCGCAGCTCATCGAGCGCTTCAAGGCGAATCCGAAAATGCAATTCGCCTTCGACATGGAATTCGTCGGCCGCTCGGATGGTCTCGAGCCGATGGAGCAGCTTTACGGTTTCCATCTCGAGCGCCAGAACATCAAGCAGATGGACCCGGGCCTCGTCTACACCGCCCTCAAGAACGAGCAGATCGACAGCGGTTTGGTCTACACGAGCGATGGCCGCAACAAGGGTTTCGATCTGAAGGTGCTCACCGATGACAAGGGGTTCTTCCCGGCCTATGCCGCGACCCCGGTGGTGCGTCAGGAAGTGCTCGACGCGAATCCGAAGCTGGCCGATGAGCTCAACGTTCTGGCGGCAAAGATCAACGACGACAACATGCGCGATATGAACGCGAAGGTCGACATCGAGCATAAGGGCGCGGCCCGTGTGGCGCGCGAATTCCTCGAACAGGAAGGGTTGGTGCAGTGAGGCGCTTGCCTTCTGCGCTGTGCTCCCTGACGTCACTGACTGAGGAAATCCAATGATTGAATATTTGACTCATAACTGGCACCGCATTCTGATCCTCACAGGGCAGCATGCGTGGCTGGTGGCCGCGTCGGTTGGCGCTGCCATCGTGGTTGGCGTGCCGCTGGGCGTGCTGGTCACGCGTTTTCGCTGGCTGTCGGGCGCAGTGCTCGGGTTGGCGACGGTCGTGCTCACGATCCCCTCGATCGCGTTGTTCGGCCTGATGATTCCGGTGCTCTCTGTGTATGGCATCGGTATTGGACCTGCGCCCGCTGTGGCGGCGGTCTTTCTTTACTCGCTGTTGCCGATCATGCGCAACACGTGTCTGGCGCTGCAACAGATCGATCCGAGCATTCGCGAAGCGGGCATCGGCATCGGCATGACGTTCTGGCAGCGCTTGCGTCTGGTCGAGTTGCCGCTGGCGGTGCCGGTGGTGCTGGGCGGCGTGCGCACGGCCGTTGTGATGAATATTGGCGTGATGGCCATTGGTGCCATCGTCGGTGCCGGCGGTCTCGGGGTGTTGATCACCCGCGGGATCAGCCAGAGCGATACCCGACAACTTGTCGTGGGTGCGGTCATGGTGAGTCTGCTCGCCATCGTTGCCGACACCTTGTTGCACCGCCTCCAGCGCGTGCTGACACCCAAAGGAATTCGAACCGCATGATTACACTCGACAATCTCACTAAAAGCTTCGTCCAGAAGGACGGCACGCGCGTGAACGCCGTGAACTCGGTCAGTCTCGAAGTGCCGCCGGGCGAAATCTGCGTCTTCCTCGGCCCGTCGGGCTGCGGCAAGACCACCACACTCAAGATGATCAACCGTCTGATCAAGCCGACCTCGGGCCGCATTCTGCTCAACGGCGAAGACACCGGGAAGATCAATGAAATCGAACTGCGCCGCCATATCGGCTATGTGATTCAGCAGATCGGTCTGTTCCCGAACATGACCATCGAAGAGAACATCACCGTCGTGCCGCGTCTGCTGGGCTGGGACAAGAAGCGCTGCCGCGAGCGCGCGACGGAACTGATGGCGATGGTCGCGCTCGATCCGAAGCACTATCTGTCGCGTTATCCGCGCGAGTTGTCCGGCGGTCAGCAGCAGCGTATCGGTGTGATTCGTGCGCTGGCGGCCGACCCGCCCGTGCTGCTCATGGACGAGCCGTTCGGCGCGGTCGACCCGATCAATCGCGAGTCGATTCAGAACGAGTTCTTCCAGATGCAACGCCAGTTGGGCAAGACCGTCATCATGGTCAGTCACGATATCGACGAGGCCATCAAGCTGGCCGACCGTATCGCGATCTTCCGCCAAGGGCGTCTGGTGCAATACGCGCAACCGGATGCATTGCTGGCGCGCCCGGTCGACGAATTCGTGGCGAGCTTCGTGGGTCACGACCGCATTTTGAAGCGCTTGCTGTTGGTGCGCGCAGAAGACGCCGCGACACCGCAGCCGACCGTCAAGCCGCAGACGACCCTCGCGGAAGCCTACGGCCTGATGGACGAGCTCGACACGCGCTCGTTGGTCGTGGTCGATGAGAATGCGAAGGCATTGGGGTATGTGGCGCGTCGCGATACGCGTCATGCGCAGGGTACGTGCGGCGAGCGCGTGCGCGACTTCAAGGCGTCGGCGGTGGCCAACGACAATCTGCGTGTGCTGCTCTCGCGCATGTATGAACACAACCTGGCGTCGCTGCCGGTGTTGGGCGACGACAATCAGTATCTGGGCGAAGTCACGCAGGACTCGATTGCCGACTATTTGAGTTCCGGCAAATCGCGTGGGAGCGGCGGTGGTACGATCGTTGCCCCGTCACTGCCTGGCGCGCCGAGCGTAGTGGCGAGCGTGCCGTTCGGCGCGCAGATGTAACGACGGTACGCTCACGCAGACGTGCCTTATACGCGGGCACGTCATGATGTTCGGAAATGACGGTCCTGCGGGGCCGTCATTTTTGCATTGGCGCATGGAGCATGCGCACAGTGCACACAGCGCAGGCCGTGCAGAATCTGCGGGATGCTGGGCCGATCAATCGTAGTCAAGGAGTTGCGGGATGACGTTGGATTCGATGTTGATATGGTTTGAAAATGCGCCGTGGGCGCGCATGGTCGGCGGCTTGGCGATCCTGATCGTGGCGGCGATGCTGGTGCAGGCGGTGGCGACGTTCGTGATCGTGCGCGTGGTGCGCCTCGTCGTACAGCGCACGGCGAACCGCTGGGACGACGCGCTGCTCGCGCATCGGGTTTTCCAGCGCGCGGCCCATATCCTGCCGTATCTCGTGATTCAGTTCGGGATTGCGTTGGTGCCTGATTTGCCGCCGAAGCTGGCGATCGTCATCAGCAACGTCGCGCTCGCCACGACGTTGCTCTACGCGACACTCGCCATCGCGGGGATGTTGAACGCATCGCAAGCGGTTTATGCGACGTCGGAGCATGCGCGCACGCGTTCGATCAAAGGCTACGTGCAGTTGGGCAAGATCGCGTTGTACGTGGTCGCTGCCATTGCCATTGTGGCCACCATCATCGATCGCTCGCCGTGGTTGTTGCTCTCGGGTTTGGGGGCGATGTCGGCGGTGCTTTTGCTGGTATTCAAAGACACGATCATGTCGTTCGTGGCGAGCGTGCAGCTCACGTCGAACGACATGCTGCGTGTGGGCGACTGGATCGAGATGCCGCAAGTGGGTGCCGATGGCGACGTGGTCGACATCGCATTGCACACGGTGAAGGTGCAGAACTGGGACAAGACCATCACGACGATTCCGACGTGGCGGCTGATCTCGGAGAGCTTCCGCAATTGGCGCGGGATGCAGCAGGCGGGCGGACGCCGTATCAAGCGCACGCTGTGTATCGATGCGGGCAGCGTGGGTTTTCTCGACGAAAGCGAGATTGAACGCTTATCGAAACTGCATCTGCTCGGGCCGTATTTGTCGGAGAAGCAGCGCACGATTGCGGAAGCGAACGCGGCGCTCGGCACGGCGGCGGGGGTGTTGGCGAACACGCGTCGGCTGACGAACATCGGCACGTTCCGCGCCTATGCGCTGGCGTATCTGAAGTCGCATCCGAACATTCACGAGGGCATGACGTGCATGGTGCGTTCGCTGGAGCCGTCGGCAACGGGCATTCCGGTGGAGTTGTACTGCTTCACCAACACGATCGTGTGGGCAGAGTACGAGCGCGTGCAGGGCGACGTGTTCGACCATCTGTTGGCGATCTTGCCGGAGTTCGGCCTGCGCATGTACCAGAATCCTGCGGGTGCGGATTTGTTGCGCTGGCAGGCGCAACGGGTGGCTTGATGTTGCATCGATTCTGCGCGATAGCGTGATTCTTCCGAGCAACGCATCAGGAATATTCCGGAACATTGCCATCCCTATTTACTTCGTGTTTTGCGCCTGCGACGATGCGTCTCAGCTCACACGAGATGAGCGAGCAACGGGGTAATGCAATGAGGGCAGTGCGATGGATGAAAGGGATGGTTTTGATGCCGTGATGGACGCGCCGGAAGCTGATGCAGAGGGCGCATCCGGCGATAGCGTGCTGCTTCTTGGAGAGTTCGGTAACGACTTCGACGAGGAGGAGTGGACGTGGTGAAGCGTGGCGACGTCTGGTTCGTGGTGCTAGATCCGACTGTCGGTAGCGAGATCAGAAAGACGCGTCCATGTGTAGTGGTGTCGCCTGCGCGAATGCACCAGCGGGTTCGAACGGTGATCGTTGCGCCACTCACGTCGTCCGCACGCCTAACCGGCTATCGGGTGCCGACGTGTTTCGATGGACGGCGCGGATCTGTGGTTATCGATCAGGTGAGGGCAATCGACAGGCGGCGTTTAGTGCGGCGGGTTGGCGTACTCAATCCGTCTGCGCTAAGCGATACGATGGATTGTTTGCGTGAAGCGTTTGCTGATGATGACCGAAACGAGTCCATGCATTGAATCAGCACAAAGAAGGGCTCCCGCAGGAGCCCTTCTTTTATTGCCGCTGATTTGGCAACCGATATTGCCGCAACCTTACGCCACCGACTCGTCCAACGTCGGATAGTCCACGTAACCGCGGGCGTCGCCGCCGTAGAGCGTGTCACGATCGAGCGGGTTGAACGGGCCGCCGCGCTTGAGGCGTTCCACCAGATCGGGGTTGGCGATGAACGGCTTGCCGAAGGCGATCAGGTCCGCCAAATTGTCCTTGCGAGCCTCGATGGCCAGCGCCAGGTCATAGCCGTTGTTGGCCATGTACGTGCCGTTGAAAATGCGGCGCAGCTTTTGCAAATCGAAGCCGTCGGCCACTTCACGCGGACCGCCCGTCGCACCTTCCACCACGTGCAGATACACAAGGTTGAAGCGGTTCAGTTGCTCTACGGCGTACGTGAACACCGGTTCCGGGTTGCTGTCGCCGCAATCGTTCGCCGGGCTAATCGGCGAGAGGCGGATGCCCACGCGATCGCCGCCCCAAACATCGACCACCGCCTGCGTCACTTCCAGCACCAGACGCACGCGGTTCTCGATGCTGCCGCCGTACTGGTCGGTGCGATGGTTCGTCTTATCGCGCATGAACTGGTCGAGCAGATAGCCGTTCGCCGCGTGAATTTCCACACCGTCGAAACCAGCGCGCTTGGCGCACTCGGCCGCATGACGATACTGCTCGACGATGCCCGGAATTTCGGACGTCTCAAGCGCACGCGGCGTCGGGTGCGGCTCGAAGCCATGTTCGGTGAATGCCTTGCCTGCCGGTTGAATCGCCGAAGGCGCGACCGGCAAAGCACCGCCAGATTGCAGCGATGGGTGCGAGATGCGGCCCACGTGCCAGAGCTGGCAGAAGATCTTGCCGCCCTTGGCGTGCAGCGCATCGTTCACCTTCTTCCAGCCAGCGACTTGCTCGTCGGTGTAAATGCCGGGGGTGAACGCGTAGCCTTTGCCTTGCTGCGAAATATTGGTGGCCTCGCTGATGATGAGACCAGCCGACGCGCGTTGCGCGTAGTACTCGGCGACCAGCGGTCCCGGCACATCGCCGGCACCGGCGCGGCTGCGGGTCAGCGGCGCCATCACGACGCGATTGCTCAGTTCGAGCGGGCCGAGCGTGTACGGCGAAAACAAGTCCGTATCGAGCGCGGAAAGGGGGGAGAGGGGAGTCGCTTGGGAATCCGTCATTGCTGAAGATCCTGTGAAAGTTGGGGGTTGCTGTGCTGCACAAAAACCTGCACAGGTTAAGACAATTTTTAAGCGCTTGCAGGGGCCGCACTCGTCGGGGCACGGCGAGCAATCCGCAGCACCATGAACGCGCCGATGATGCACACGCCGCCCGAGAGCATCGACGCCATCGTGTAGTTGCCCAGCGTGGCCCGCAGCGAACCGGCGACCAGTGCCGCCGTGGCTGCACCAAGCTGGTGCCCGGCCACGATCCAGCCGAATACGATCGGAGCCATGGTCTTGCCGAACACGTCGGTCGTCAGACGCACCGTCGGCGGCACCGTGGCAATCCAGTCGAGGCCATAGAACAGCGCAAACAGCGGCAAGCCGAAGAAGTCGAAGCCGAACGCATAGGGCAGGTAAATGAGCGACAAGCCGCGCAGCCCGTAGTACCAGAACAGCAGCACGCGGCTGTTATAGCGGTCGGACAACCAGCCCGAGAGCGTCGTGCCCACGAGATCGAGCATGCCCATGGCGGCGAGAATGCCCGCGCCCTTGACCTCGGAGATGCCATAGTCGCCGCACATCGCGATGAAGTGCGTGCCGATGTACCCGTTGGTGCTGGCACCGCAGATGAAGAAGCTGAAGAACAGCAGCCAGAAATCGCGCTTGCCCGCCGCCATGCGCAGCACCGACAACGCGTGCGCCAACGGGTTGCCTTGGGCGAGCGGCACGTCAGGTGAATCGGCCGGTGCGCCGACCGGACGCAGGCCGACGGAACCCGGGCGCTCAGGTACCAAAAACGCGACCAGCGGCAGCACCAGGGCGGCGACCACGGCGACGATCAACACAACCGGACGCCAGCCGTAACGCTCGGTGATCGCGGCCATCATCGGCAGAAACACCATTTGCCCGGTCGCGGAACTGGCCGTGAGAATGCCCATGGCCAAGCCGCGGTGCGTATGGAACCAGCGGTTCGAGACCGTCGCCGCGAGCGTGACGGCCGCCACACCCGTGCCGCCGCCGACCATGACGCCCCAGATCAGAATCATCTGCCACGGCGCGGTCATCAACGAGGAAAGTGCGGTGCCCGAGGCCAGCAGCAACAAGGCCACCATCACCGTCGGGCGGATGCCGAAGCGCTGCATCGCCGCAGCGGCAAACGGGCCGGTCAGCCCGTACAGTGCGAGATTCACCGAAATGGCCAGCGACACCGTGGCGCGGCTCCAGCCGAAGTCGTGCTCCAGCGGCACCATCATCACACTGGGCGTGGCGCGAATGCCCGCCGAGGCCAGCAGGACGAGGAAAATGACACCCACGACGATCCACCCGTAGTGGAAATGGCCGTTGATGCGTCTTGCAATGGCTGCCTTCATGGCGGGAATCCTTGCGGCTCCGGGGGACCGCGTCACAATGTCGGGAACGTTGGCTGGTGCCGTGCTGTCTATGCCGAATAGTCGGTTGTGACTGCTCGGTAACATGAGGTTGCCATGTTATGAACCGATCGGTAACATGTCAAGCATTCCTTTGTGACGGCAGGGGCATTGCGCGACCCGCATTGGTCGACTCTTATGGGCGCGGCCCCCGCATGTTGCAAATCATAGAATCAGGAGCGCCAGCAAATGGCCAAATCGATAGCCCGGGATCCTTCGCAAGCCGCCACGTCAGCCGCACCGGACGACAAGGCGGCGTCGCCTGCCCGCGCTCGCAAGACTGCATTAAGCGCGACAACACGCGCGGCCAAGGGCGGCGGTCGGCATGTGACGCCGGCGCCAGTGGCGCAGCAATATTTGCTCAACGCCGCAGTGGAACTGTTTCACACGGAAGGGGTGCGCGCGGTGGGGGTGGATGCCGTCGTCAAGCGCGCGGGCGTCAACAAGATGTGTCTGTATCGTCAGTTCGCGTCGAAGGACGAGTTGATCCTCGCGTATCTGGACGAAATGCAGACGTGCAGCCTCCAGCGCATTGACGAAAGCATCGCGCGCCGTCCGGGCGAGCCGGGCGCGCAGTTGCTGCAAATCTTCGTGGATTTATCCGAGCGCGCCAGCCATCCCGGCTATCGCGGTTGCCCGTTCGTGAACGTGGCGGCCGAGTTTCCGGACCCGGAGCATCCCGCCCGTAAGTCGGTGGTGAACTACAAGGCAGAAGTCGTGCGCCGGTTCACCGAGTTAGCGACCGCCGCGGGGCTGGATGAGCCCGCACCGTTGGTGGATGCGCTGTCGCTGGTGCTGGAAGGGGCGTACGCCGCGAGCCAGACATTCGGCCCGGGGTCGGCCCCATTGCGGGTGCTGCCCACGGTCGCGGGGCAGATTATCGACGCGGCGCTGGCGAAGGTCACTTCGCCAGCTTAAGGAAGCACGTTATGCGGCCAAACGCTGCATGGCCACCGACGCAGTACCGCTGCGAATCGGGCTGGCGCTCGATGCCGCATCGGCAAACTCCCCGTTCGACATACGGAAGGCCGCGACCGCAGCGTCGAGCTGCCGGGCCTGATCTTCCATCGAGGCCGCCGCTGCGGCGGCCTGTTCCACCAGCGCGGCGTTCTGCTGCGTGACTTCATCCATCTGCGTGACCGCACGGCCGACTTGTTCGATGCCGTGGCTCTGCTCGTTCGAGGCGGCTGAAATCTCGCCCATGATGTCGGTCACGCGCCGCACGGCTTGCACCACGTCGTGCATCGTCTGGCCCGCTTGCGCGACGAGGATCGAGCCGTCCTGCACGCGGCCGTTCGACGCTTCGATCAGTTCCTTGATTTCCTTCGCCGCGGCGGCGCTGCGTTGGGCAAGCGTGCGCACTTCACCGGCCACGACCGCAAAGCCTCGGCCCTGCTCGCCGGCGCGGGCGGCTTCCACCGCCGCATTCAACGCAAGAATGTTCGTCTGGAACGCGATGCCGTCGATCACGCTGATGATGTCGACCACCTTGTTCGAACTCTGCGAAATGCCTTCCATCGTGGCGACGACCTGATCGACCACTTGTCCGCCGCGCACTGCGATGGACGAGGCGTTCTCGGCAAGCTGGCTCGCCTGACGGGCGTTATCGGCGTTCTGGCGCACGGTCGAGGTCAATTGCTCCATCGACGAGGCCGTTTCTTCGAGCGCCGCTGCCTGTTGCTCCGTGCGGGCCGACAAATCGGTATTGCCTTCGGCGATTTCGCGCGAGGCCAAGGTAATCGCGCTGGTCCCCCCGCGAATGCGCCCGATCATCTGTTGCAGATTCCCCTGCATGCGCTGCATGGCGTAGAGCAGGCTCGCCCGGTCGCCCTGACGCAGTTTGACTTGCGTGAGCAGATCGCCATCGGCAATGCGCGACGCGATGTCGGCGGCGTACTCAGGCTCGCCGCCCAGACTGTCGCGGACATTGCGAATGATGAGCAGCATTACGGCCGAGACTGCCAGCCCGATGATCGCGAGAATCACCCCCCAGCGCACCAGTGCACCGACGAACGCGGCATTGATGTCGTCGACGTAGACGCCGGTCGTCAGGTACCAGTCCCACGGGGTGTAGGCCCCGACACGGCTAATCTTCTCGACAGGTTTTTCCGAGCCCGGCTTGGGCCACAGGTAGGTAACGAAGGGATCATCGGTGCGGGCGGCCGCCACGATGTCGGAGAACATGAGCTTGCCCGACGGATCGCGGAACTGGCTCATGTCGCGGCCTTCGAGCTTCGGATTGACCGAGTTCAGCACGATGACGCGCTGCGAGTTCAAGATACCGAAATAGTTGTCGCCGTCGTAACGGATCGCACCGATCTGCTCGCGGGCGAGCTTTTGCGCATCGGGCACCGTCATTTCGCCGCGCTCGGCACGCTCGGCGTAGTGCTTCACGAGACTCAGGCCCGAATCGACCACGTGCGTGAGGCCTGCACGGCGCTCGCTGAGCATCGTATTGCGCTGGGCCCAGGCGCCCCACACGGCCATGACCAGCAAGCTGATCCACATCAATCCGACAGCTGACCACAACTTCGCATTCAAACTCAATCGCTGCATGACTTCGTCATCCCCACTCGTTCCGCTCAAATTCCACGCGATCGCGCGCGCTGGCGGCGGCCACCCGTGGCGTATGGGTACGCCCGGGCGGTCCGGTTGTGTATTGGTTATCAGTGCCCCTGATGAAGACACCGACCGAAGGTGTGGTAACGGCAGTCTGGCGGCGGACTTGAGCGCGAGATTGTGGAGATATTGGGGATCGTATTGGGGATCGTTAGCCGTGAATGACCACGAGTAGCCCGCGCGCCACTGACTTGCCCGCGTTACGGATCGCGTGAGCGCGATCGGCGGGATAGCGAGCCGTCTCGCCGGGTTTCGCGCGGCGCACGAAGTGTTCGACTTCGATGTCGACCTGTCCGTCGAACACGGTGAAGTGCTCGCGAGTGCCCGGGTCGTGGGGTTCGGAGACGAGAGCGGCGCCCGGCTGAAGTGTGAGCTCGTACCACTCGTATTTGCCCGCGAGCTCCATCGGCCCGAGGATTTTCAACTGATAGGCATGCTCTGCCCCGGCCAGCGTCGGGATCTCGTGCTTGCCGATGACGCGCACCGGTTCGGGGTCACCGGTCGGCGCGCCGAGCAACTGATCGAGCCGCACGCCCAGCGCGTTGGACAGCCGCCAGGCCACGGCAATCGTCGGGTTGGCCTTGTCGCGCTCGATCTGCGAGAGCATCGACTTCGAGACGCCGGAGGCGCGCGAGAGCGTCTCGAGCGTCATGCCGCGCTCCTTGCGCAGTTGCTGAATCATGTCGCCCACCGGCGGCGGTGCGGTCGGCACGGTGGCGGGCGTTGCGGGGATGCTTGCCATATTCTTTCCGGGATATTAGAATTTTTCGATATATTGAAATTTGTTCAATATAAAGTATAGTTTCCGCTAAGGTGAATGCCTGCATGGTAGCAGAGCACACGCACCGCCCGAGGAGAAGCACACGATGACCGCACACACCCCGGAAGCCCGCGAGGGTTTCTATCAGCAACTGACCGAACGACTCGAAGACACGCGCCGCCAAGGCCTTTTCAAGCAGGAACGCGTGCTCATGTCGCGGCAGGGGCCGGAGGTCATGTGCGACGACGGGGTGACCCGCATCAATCTCTGCGCGAACAACTATCTGGGCTTGTCGGGCAGCGAATCGCTGGTCAAAGCTGGCCAGAAGGCGCTTGAGGACTTCGGTTTCGGCCTGTCGTCGGTGCGTTTCATCTGCGGCACGCAAGGCCCGCACAAGGAACTCGAAGCGCGCATTGCCGCATATCTCGGGACCGAAGACGCCATCCTCTATGCGGCGGCGTTCGACGCGAACGGCGGTGTGTTCGAACCGCTGTTCGACGAGCAAGACGCCATCATTTCCGACGCGCTGAATCACGCTTCCATCATCGACGGCGTGCGTCTTTGTAAGGCGCAACGTCTGCGCTACGCGCACAACGATATGGAAGACCTCGAGCGCCAATTGCAAGCGGCTGCCGGGGCGCGTCATCGCATCATCGTCACCGACGGTGTGTTCTCGATGGACGGCACGATCGCCCAGCTCGACCGCATTGTGGCGCTGGCTGAGCAATACGGCGCGCTCATCATGATCGACGAATGTCATGCCACGGGCTTCATGGGCGCGACGGGGCGCGGCACGCACGAACATCACGGCGTGATCGGCAAGATCGACATCATTACGGGCACGCTGGGCAAGGCGCTGGGCGGCGCGATGGGCGGTTTCACCGCGGGTCGTCGCGAAGTCATCGAGACGCTGCGTCAGCGCTCGCGCCCCTATCTCTTTTCGAACAGTCTGGCCCCGGCCATCGTGGGCACGTCGCTGGCGGTGTTCGACGAACTTGAACACTCGTCGGCCCGCCGCGAGCAACTGCATGAGAACACGGCGTTTTTCCGCCGCGAAGTGGCCGCCCTAGGTTTCACCATCAAGCCGGGCACGCACCCGATCGTGCCGGTCATGTTGTTCGACGCCACGCTGGCGCAAAGCTTCGCGCAACGCCTCTTTGAACTCGGCGTGATCGCGACGGGCTTCTTCTATCCGGTGGTGCCGCAGGGGCAGGCGCGCGTGCGCGTGCAACTCTCGGCGGCCCACACGCGTGAGCACCTCACGCGCGCGCTGGCCGCCTTTGCGCAGGCTGGTAACGAACTCGGCATTCTCAAGCAAGGTTGAACATGGAACGCATCCTCATCATCGGCGCCAACGGGCAAATCGGCAGCGAACTCGTCGAAGCCCTCGCCGCGCAGTACGGCAACGAGAATGTCGTCGCGACCGATATCGCGCCGGGACCGTCGCGTCATCCGGTGCATTACGAAACGCTCGACGTGCTCGATGCGCCCCGTTTGGCGGCGCTCGTCGAGCGCTTCGGCATCACGCAGATCTTCCATCTGGCGGCGCTGCTCTCGGCCACGGGCGAAACCCGTCCGCTGCAAGCGTGGACGCTCAACATGAACGGGCTGCTCAACGTGCTGGAACTCGCTCGCGAGCACCAGTCGCGCAAGGGCCTGCGCGTGTTCTGGCCGTCGTCGATTGCCGCGTTCGGCCCGCACACGCCCGCCGTGGAAACGCCGCAACTGGCGATCATGGATCCGACCACGATGTACGGCATTAGCAAGCAGGCCGGTGAGCGGCTGTGCGAGTACTACCACGCGAAGTTTGGGGTGGACGTGCGCAGCCTGCGCTACCCCGGTGTTATCAGCTACAAGACGCCGCCGGGCGGCGGCACGACCGACTACGCCATCGATATCTTCCAGTCGGCGCGCCGTGGCGAGACGTACACGTGCTTCCTGAAGGAAGACGCCACGCTGCCCATGATTTATATGCCTGACGCCGTGCGTGCCACGCTCGAGCTGATGAATGCCGACGCCTCGCGTCTGCGCGTGCGCTCGTCGTATAACGTGGCGGGGGTCAGTTTCGATCCGGCGACGCTGGCCGAGGCGATTGCACGCCGCGTGCCGGGTTTCACGGTGAAGTACGCGCCGGACTTCCGTCAGGCGATTGCCGAGACGTGGCCGCACACGCTCGACGACACGCATGCGCGCTACGACTGGGGCTGGAAGCCCGCGTACGGTCTGGATGCGATGGTCGAGGATATGCTCGCAAACGTACCCCTCGACTGGCATGCACCGGTCTTGGGAAACGCCGCCTGAGGCGTCATCGGGGACAGGAGCGCCGGAACAAATAAGGACAAAACGGCGCTCGTGTCTGGTGGCGGCCGGACCTTACTTCGGGTGGTGAACCGCGTAGTAGACCAGCGCGGCGATAACCGCACAGGTGACGGCGAGGCCGCGACGACGCCAGCGATAGCCGGTGGTGAAGGTCAAGGCGCGTCCCCGGCCTTCTTCTTTCGAGTGGTAGTAGCTCATATTGCGTCTTCTCAGATCTAGTACACGGTCTTCGCCGCGGACGGAACCTGCGCAAGCCTTTGCCGCCGCGCCCCCCGGCGCGTGACAAGCAGGTCCGTCACTGATTATGCGACTGCACAAAAACGACCGCGAATCAGTATCTACACTGATAGGTGTGGCCTTTTTGACACGGTTGCGTCGCCGCCTCATGCGTTTCGACGCCCTCCTCGAAACTGCCCGCCATCCTCCCCGTAACGCGTTTCTTTTGTCCTGACGCTCGTCCGCTAAGGCCGTTACCGCGACGACGAGGGCTGGCCCCAGCAGGTCTCTCGATGGATGAGATATTGCGCAACGCGAACACCACAAAAAATCCACGGTTGTCCGCTTGCGCCCCGCCGCGCGCGCTGAAACAATGCCTGAAAACGGTGGCCGCGCCGACGGCCATTGCCGAATCGTCGTTGATCTCACGCCTGGGGAGGGTCGTGTCATGACGCCGAATACGCGCCGCACCATCGCTTGCGGCCACAGCGGAGCCGCCGCATCGCTTCACGCGGTCACCGCCATTGCCTTGGTTGCCGCCGCCTTGATGGCGAGCAACGTCCATGCGCAGGAAGCCATGCTGCGCGCCAACAATCAGGTTTGGGTCGACGCCGGGGTGCAGCAGTTGCACTACTGGGAAGATATCGGCCCCGGCAAGAGCGATTCCGAGCGCGGCAACACCGCCGCTTTCAGTCTCGGCGCTTCTACACAGCACCAGCTATTCGGTATCTCGAACCTGTACTTCAGCGGACAGGTGCGCGTCGCACACGGCAACGTCGATTACGGCGGCTATTTGCAGAATCTGACCGGGCAGGTCGTGCAGCCGAGTTACCAGATGACGACGCGCTCGACTACCACCGACGTCACGCTTAAGGCCGGTAAGGCGCTGCCCTTCATGCTCGGCACGTGGCATGCGCAACTCGTGCCGTACATCAGCTACAGCTATCACGAGTGGATTCGCGACAGCAGCCGCGATCCGTACGGTTTTTACGAGCGCTATCGTCACCACGTGGTCGGCGGCGGCCTGATGGGCCAGCTTGAAGTGACACCGAAATTGGTCGCCACGGCCGACTTCCGCGCGGGCGCGATGCTCGGCTCGTCGATGACGTTAGCCGGTTCGCAAAACACATTCAGTCTGGGCAACAAGCCGGTGATCGTAGCGGGCTTCGGGCTGGACTACGCGGTGACGCGCAATTTCCACGTGAACACGACCTACGAGTGGTCGCGCTTTCAGTATGGCCGCTCCGATGTCACGCAAATCTCGCCGGGCAACAATGCTTACGAGCCCGATTCGAAGACGATCAATCAGACTTGGATGATCGGCGTCGGCTACGCCTTCTAAAAACGAAAACGCCGCGCGGACTTGCGTCCGGCGCGGCGTAGTTCGTCAGTCGTGCAGCGAGGCGTTCCGCTCAGGTCGCGCCTTCCACGTCCTCGAGACTGAACGTCTCAGTGTGGTCGTTATACGAGAAGATTTCGGCGTAGCGTCCCCAGTTGATCGCGGTGTCGAGCGTCTCTTGGGCGAGATCGTCCGACATCGAGTCTTCCAGTTCCTGCTCAAAACGCACACGCGGTGCGCGTCCGCCGCGACGCTCTTGCAACACTGCGCGAATCTTTGCCGCTAGCGGCACGTGACGCAGCAGATGCTCGGCAAACAGCACCTTGCGTTCCTGCGTGCTCACATCCACGAAACGTTTGCCCGCCGTCGTCAGCAGCAAATCGCCTTCCTTGAGTTCAGCAAAGCCCAACTGGTCGAGAATTTCCGCCACGGGAAACAGATCGTCCACTTCCAGTAGCAGCGTTTGCGCGATTTCCGGCAAGTCGGCGCGGCCGTTGTACGGCGGGCCAGCCAGGGCTTCGAGCAGACCGGCCATCAGGTTGGTCGACACCTCGTGCAGCGGGCTCGACAGTTCCAGCGGAATCTTCTGCGTGGTGTGCGCGTTACGGCGCGACGTCATCAGTGCGTAGATGTCGTCGACCATCTTGCGAAACGCCGGATCGAGACGATTGCGACGGTGCGCGAACGGCACCTTGATCTCGGCCACGACGCGCCCCGGGTTCGACGACAGCACCAAAATGCGGTCGCACATGAACACGGCTTCTTCGATGTTGTGCGTGACGATCAGAATCGATTTGATCGGCAGTTGGCGCTGGCTCCAGAGGTCGAGCAGGTCGGTACGCAGCGTCTCGGCGGTCAGCACGTCGAGCGCAGAGAACGGCTCGTCCATGAGCAGCAGCGTCGGGTTGACCACCAGCGCACGGGCGAAGCCCACGCGTTGACGCATACCGCCCGAGAGTTCACGCGGATAGGCGTTCTCGAACCCGTCCAGACCGATCAAGTCGATGGCGGCGAGCGCACGCTTGCGGCGCTCTTTCGGCTCGACGCCCAGCGCTTCGAGGCCAGCTTCCACGTTTTGCAGCACCGTGAGCCACGGGAACAAAGCAAACGTCTGGAACACCATGGCCACGCCTTCGGGCGGGCCTTCGAGCGGCGCGCCGAGGTAGCGGATGTCGCCCGAGCTCGGCTGAATCAACCCGGCGATGATGCGCAGCAGCGTCGACTTGCCCGAGCCGGAGCGGCCGAGCATCCCGACGATTTCGCCTTCATGCAGTTGCAGGTTCACGCCATCGAGCACCTGACGCTCGTCGCTGCCTTTGCGGAAGCCGCGGCTGACATTGGCGAGCGAGAAGATCTCTTTTCCGACGGTCGGTTGGGTATCGTTCGGCATCACGGTCCCTTCAATTCAGGCGAAGCTTGTTTTCGGCGATGGCGTACATCGGACGCCACAGCAAGCGGTTGAACAGTACGACGAACAGCGCCATCACGGCGATGCCCAGCAAAATACGCGGATAGTCGCCGGCGGCGGTCGTCTGCGCGATATAGGCGCCGAGCCCGTGCGCGGCGAGTTTGTCGTCGCCCCACTGTACGTATTCCGAGACGATCGACGCGTTCCACGCACCGCCCGAGGCGGTAATCGCGCCCGTCACGTAGTACGGGAAGATGCCGGGCAGCATCACCTGACGCCACCATTGCCAGCCGCGAATACGGAAGTTGGTCGCCGCTTCCTTGAAATCGTTCGGGAAGGTGGTCGCCCCGGCAATCACGTTAAACAGGATGTACCACTGCGTGCCGAGCACGATGAGCGGCGAGAGCCAGATATCGGGGTTGGCGTGGAAATGCACGATCGCCACCACGAAGATCGGGAACAGCAGGTTCGCCGGGAAGGCCGCGAGGAACTGCGCGAGTGGCTGAATGCGCTCGGCGAGCTTGGGGCGCAGGCCGATCAGCACGCCCAGCGGCACCCAGACGACCGACGCGATGGCGATGAGCACCAGCACGCGCACCAGCGTAATCAGGCCCAGCCCGAAGACACGCAGAATTTCGGAGAACCCCACTTCGGCCAGCACGAACGCACAAATCTTCCACGCCGCGAACACGCCAAGGGCGACGAGAATGGCGGCCCAGATCCAGTCGATCACGCGAGAGAGCGGCGTATTCGACTCGGAATGGATGGCCGCCGGCAGCGAGACGGGCATGCGCGCCCGCGCAATCGTGCGCAGCAGCTTGCCGAACGGGCGCAGCAGATACTGAATCGCGCGCGTGCGCTGAATCATGTTGAGCACCCACGACTCGGGCGCGGCTTGCGAGACGGTGTCTTCGAGGCGGAATTTGTCCGACCACGCGACCATCGGGCGGAACAGGAACTGGTCGTAAATCAAGATCACGACCGTCATGGCGAGAATCACCCAGCCCACCGCGTGCAAGTCGCGCTGAAGGATGGCGGTGGCCAGATAGGCACCGATGCCCGGCAGCGTGACCGTTTTGTCGCCCACCGTAATGGCTTCGGAGGCCACCACGAAGAACCATCCGCCCGACATGCTCATCATCATGTTCCAGATGAGGCCCGGCATCGAGTAGGGCACGTCGAGCTTCCAGAAGCGCTGCCAGGGCGAGAGCCTCAGGTTGACCGCCACTTCAGCGAGGTCGCGCGGCTGAGTTCGCATCGACTGGTAGAACGAGAACGTCATGTTCCACGCCTGACTCGTGAAGATCGCGAAGATGGCGGCGCACTCGGCGCCCAGCACCCGCCCGGGGAAGAGGGCGAGGAAGAACGTCACCGTGAACGAGATATAGCCCAGCACCGGCACCGACTGGAGGATGTCGAGCATCGGCACGAGCAGCTTCTCGGCGCGGCGGCTCTTTGCGGCGAGCGTGCCGTAAACCAGGGTGAAGATCAGCGAGGCGACCATCGCGGCGAGCATGCGCAGCGTGGTGCGTAGCGCGTACTCGGGCAGATTGGACGGGTCGAGCGAGATGACTTCGGTTTGCAGATCGGCTAGCGGTGCCCACGTCTGGCGAATGCCCGAAGAACTGACCATCAGAAAACCGATGATGATCGGGAAGGCAATGAAATCCCAGCGATTGGGCAGCAGGCGTCGCGCGGTGGCGGGAATGAACGGTCGGGCTACGCGCGGCATCAGGACCTCGTGTTTATGAGGGGTCGGACGAACAACGGGACTCGGCGTCGGCATGCGGCGCAACGCGGCGACCAGCAAAGCGATAGGGCGAAATCAGCTGCCCGGTTTGCGGTCGTCGCACACGTATGCATGGACGGCAGCGGATGCTACCAGATTGACCCGCAAAATGATGTTAAAGCGAGCGCATCGGGCTGGCAAACGGCGCTCGTCATTCCCCGACTGTGGTTTTTATGCTGCACCGCCGCAGATGTCGTTTCGAAGGGTAATACGGTGCGGCGAGCCGCCGATCGAGCGACCGGTTGAGCTACCAAATGAGTCACCGATCGAGCTACCGATTGCGCGGATAAAAATTGTCACATTTAAGTGTCGTTAAGTTGTGAACTTTGCGTTGCCTGCGCGGCCGAATCCCCGCGGCTTGCTTCGTGCCGTGCGGTCGTGTAGTGTGCACCGCTTGTTCGGGCACCGGTACTTGATTTTCCCCAGTAGATACGGGACTTCCCGGCTGCCCCGCCCCCCCCAATTTCAGAACACTAAGGAAGCGCCGCATGACGACGCCAATGGATGCGCGTTGCGAGCGCGCACGACAACTGAGTGCCGCCGGACGGCTGGCCGAAGCGATGGCCGAACTGCGCCAACTGCTCAAGCAGGCACCCGAGTTTCTGCCCGGTCTGGAAGGTTTGGCCTACGTCTCACTGCGCATGCAGGCGTTCGACTCGGCCGCCGACGCGTTCGACCGAATGCTGGCGTTGGTGCCGCAAGCCGGCGCGCAGGTGAGTTTCGATGCCGCGATGGCCAGCTTGCAGGCAGGCCGGCCCATGCGTGCCGATGCGCTGTTCGAATCGGCCGTGCAGCAATCGCCGGACGCCATCGGCTCGACCCATACGGTTGGACTCACGTGGGCGCAGGCGGGCGATAACGCCCGTGCGCTGACGTGGTTCGAGCGCACCGCCGCCAAGGCGCCTGCGCTGTGGCAGGCCCACTTCAATCGTGGTCGCGCGCTGGGCGCGCTGGGCCGGTACGACGAAGAAATCGACGCTTACCGGCTCGCCAACACCATCGCCCCGCAGCAGCCCGACCCGCTGGTCAATCTCGGCGTTGCGCTGCGCGAGCGTCATGCGTTTCAAGATGCCTTGCAGTGTTTCACCCAAGCGGTGCGGCTCGCGCCGGAACACGCGGGCGCCCGTACCAACCGGGCGCAGACGAATTTGCTGCTAGGCGATTTCGCGCACGGGTGGGCCGATTACGAGTGGCGTTGGGTCGATGAAACGCAGCCGCGGCGTTTTGCCGACCGCTTGTGGGATGGCAAAGCACCGCTCGCGGGCAAGAAGGTCGTCGTCTATAGCGAGCCGGGCTTGGGCGATACGCTCCAGTTCGTGCGATTCGTGCCGCGCCTGGTGGCGTTGGGCGCGCAGGTGATGCTCTACGTGCAGGCGCCGCTCGTGACGCTACTGGGCGGTTTCGCCCGTGGCGTGACCGTGTTGGGCGAACACATGCCGGTGCCGTCTTTCGACTGGCAGATGCCGTTGCTCAGCCTGCCGCATTTGCTGGGCCTTGGCGGCGACGTGGCGGCGGCGCACATGCCTTATGTGCGATCGAGTGCGTCGCGCGAGATGATCTGGCGCTCGATGTTGGGGGCCAAGCCGGAAGGCCAAGTCCGCGTGGGCTTTGCATGGCGCGCGCGGCCGTTCCCGCCGAATCGCGATATCGAACTCGATCACTGGAAGCCGCTGTTCGCGACGGGCGCGAAGTTCTATGCGTTGCAGGTGGATGCCACCGACGAGGAGCGCGCGCAATTGGCCGAGCATGCCAATGTGATGGATATCGGCGCGAAGCTCAGCGATTTTGCCGAGACGGCGGCGGTCATCGCGCAGATGGATGTGGTGATTACGGCCGACACCGCAGTGGCCCATTTGGCCGGGGCGTTGGGCAAACCTGTGTGGGTGCTGCTGGGCCACACGCCGGACTGGCGCTGGCAGGTCACGCGCCGCGACAGCGACTGGTATCCGTCGGCGTCGCTGTATCGCCAGCCGCAGCGCGGCGATTGGGACGCGGTGATGGCACAAGTGGGTGCCGATCTCGAGACCATCGTCGCCTCGACGGCCAACGCCCGCGTGGCCTGAACGGGCTGGAAGCGCCTGAGCGCCTGAGCGCCGCGTGGGCAGCGCTCAGGTGTTGTGAGTTACGCGGTTAGCCGATCATTCGATCGCGCACTTGGCCGCAAACTTAGCCAAGATCGCTCTGATCGACCTCTTCGTCGCGCATGCGGGTGTAGATATTCCAGCACGCGATGAAGAGGGCGGCGATGAGCGGACCGATCACGAAGCCGGTCAGGCCGATGAGCGACATGCCGCCGAGGGTGGAGATCAGCACCACCCAGTCGGGCAGCTTGGTGTCTTTGCCCACGAGAATCGGGCGCAGCACGTTGTCGACCAGACTGACGATGGTGCCGCAGAAGGCGAACAGGATCACGCCGCGCCAGATATCGCCCGAGAGGAACAGCCAGACGCCGACGGGCACCCAGACGAAGGCCGCGCCGACGGCTGGCAGCAGTGACAGAAACGCCATCACGACGGCGGCCAGCACATACCCCTGAATACCCAATACCGCGAAGATGAAACCGCCGAGCGCACCCTGTGCCACGGCGACGGCGATATTGCCTTTGACCGTCGCGCGCACGACCGTGGTGAATTGCTTGAGCAACTGCGTCTTGTGACGTTCGTCGAGCGGAATCGCCCGGCGGATGATCACACCCAGCACGATGCCGTCACGCAGCAGGAAGAACAGCAAGTAGAGCATCACACCGAAGCTCACCAGCAACTGCGCCGTGTTTTGGCCGATGCTGAGTAGATAGACAGCGACGAAACGGCCGATTTGCGCGGCACCGTCGCCGACTTTCTGTTGAATGGCGGTGATGTCCTGCACGCCTGCCAGATCCATGATCCGGTGCACGCTGCCGGGCAGCCGGTCGAGCAGGCCTTGGAAAGAAACCGTCAGTTGGGGCAGGTCGGTGCGAAAGCGCACGAGGGCCGTGCCGACCTCCTGCGTGAGCATGCCGACGATGAGCGTGAGCGGCAGAATCACGATGAGCAAGATGAGCGTTAGCGTGGCGAAGGCCGCCAGATTCTTGCGGCCGCGCATACGACGCTCGAACCGCCGCTGCACCGGCTGGAAGATCACGGCCAGAATCGTTCCCCAGAACACCGCCCCAAAGAGCGGGAACAGAATCCACACGAAGGCGATGGTGACGGCGAACAGCAGGAGATGGAAGAACTTGCGCTGATCGCTACGGCTTGACATGAGGTTTCCTCGAAAGTGCGGGCGCTGACGCTGAGGCAGAGGCCGACGCCGATGATCCGGCAGGCTCGGCGGACGCCGCAGGCGTGTTACCCGCCGTTATATCAGACTCCGATGGCGTCGCCGCGAGCGTGCCGGCTTGCGCCATGATCTGGTGCACGAGCGGATGCCCTTCACCGCGCCGCGAGCGGATGGCGTGAATGTCTTCGTGCACGCCGTGCGGGCGTCCGAGCCAGCGCAGGCCACGTAGCACCGAAACGTCACCGGCACCGGCTTCGCTCAAGGGAAAGACGCCCATGCCGCGCGTGGCGAAGACGGCCATCAGGGCGCTGTCTTCAAATTCCCCGACGATATTCGGCCGGATGCCCTCGGCTTCGAACCATTGATCGAGCCGTGCCCGCAGTGCCGAGTGGCCGGTCGGCATCAGCACCGGGAGTTCGGTCAGACAATGCGGGAAGTGGTCGCGTGAGGCATTGCGCACGAGCGACGCCGGGCCATACCAGTCGACCGGCGACTCGATCAGGCGCTCGCTCGCGAGTCGCAGCGTGGGGTTGTAGGGGGCAGGCTGACTGGCGAGCACCAGATCGAGTTTATGCAGGGCGAGTTCGGCCAGCAGTTGTTCGTGCTCGCCTTCGTGGCAGACGAGGCGCAGTGACGGCGTGCCGAGCACCGGCGCCAGCAGCGCGTGGGCGGCCAGCTTCGAGATACCGTCCGAGAGGCCGACCGCCAGGCGCGCGACCCGGCCGCTGGCGGCTTCGCGGACTTCATCGGGAATAGATTGTCCAAGCCGGAAGATCTCTTCGGCGCGCCGGAAGGCCGCCTGCCCGGGCTCGGTCATCGTGACGCCGCGCCCCATGGGCTTGAGCAACTGGTGCCCCAGTGACTTTTCCAGTTCGCGAACTTGTGCGCTAATCGTCTGCACGGCCATGTCGAGACGCTCCGCCGCGCGTGCGAAGCCGCCCTCCTTGACGACGACCCAGAAATAGTAAAGATGACGGTAGTTCAACATAATGAGGTAACTTCGAAAAAACCGAACTTTGGTGAAGTATATAACTGGTTTTTGCGAAGCATGAGTTCGACGATGATGCTGTCCTGAACCCGCGGAATGCGTTGTTGGCGGGACAACAAACGAGATTGGCGCTGTTGGCGGGCGCGATTTCGATAACTCTACGGAAACTCTGGCGCACCTATGGACTATCTGCTTTCTTTGGCGGCCGACCCGGCGGTATGGGCGGCGCTTGTCACGCTGGTGGTGATGGAAGTCGTGCTTGGCATCGACAACCTGATCTTCATTTCGATTCTGACCAACAAGTTGCCGTTGTCGATGCGTGCGCGTACGCAGCGCATGGGTATCGCGTTGGCGTTGATCATGCGTTTGGCGTTACTGGGCACAGTGGCCTGGATCGCTAAGTTGACCATGCCGCTGTTCGAGTTGTTCGGTCATGGGTACTCGTGGCGCGATCTGATTTTGATCTCAGGTGGTCTCTTCCTGGTGTGGAAGGCGACGAAGGAGATGCATCACCACGTGGCGTCGGCGACCGACGACGAGCCGCACGCTGAGGAGGGATCGGCGGCTGGCACGGTGGCGACGATCACGGCGCGCGCGGCGGTCATGCAGATTCTGGTGTTGGATCTGGTGTTCTCGATCGACAGTATCGTGACGGCGGTGGGCATGACGGAGCACATCCCGATCATGTTTATTGCGGTGATTGCAGCGGTGACGGCGATGTTGTTCATGGCGGGTCCGCTCTCGCGCTTCATCGCGGCAAACCCGACGGTGGTCATGCTGGCGCTGGGCTTCTTGCTGGTGATTGGTATGACGCTGATTGCCGAGGGGATGGGATCGCACGTGCCGAAGGGTTATATCTACGCGGCGATGGCATTCTCGGCATTCGTCGAAGGCCTGAACATGCTGACGCGTCGTGCCAAGGCGCGGCGTAAAACGGAGAAGGCGCGCGTGGTGAATTAATCGCCGACGCGTTGAATCAAGGCTGAACGAAGCGGTGCCGGTGAAAATCGGCACCGCTTTTTCGTTGGGGCGGTGCGTGGGTTGAGTTCGGTTTTTACGAAGTTAGGTGAATGGAAATGCAGGTTTTTCGTGGCGCTGCCGACCGATACATTGAGGACGTTGTCTTTTACGTGACGGAGCGAAACGATGAAATGTCCTGTGTGCAGTACCCGGGATTTGTTGATGACGGAGCGTCAGGGGGTGGAGATCGATTACTGCCCGGGCTGCCGCGGCGTGTGGCTGGATCGGGGCGAGTTGGACAAGCTGATCGAGCGCACGGACGGGAGCGCCACGATGCCGGCGCATCTGACACGCGGTGGCGAGCGCAATGTTCGCGACGAACGAGACCAGCACATCGAGCGGGAATATCGGAAGGAGAGCCAAGGACACGGCTTCGGCCACAACGGCGATCACCGCCGCGATACCCACTACGGCCACGACGACCGCCGCCGCCACTACGATCAGCCACGCAAGAAGAGGTCGCTGTTCGAGATGTTTGACTTTGATTGATGGTGCAAAGGCGTAGATAAAGAAAAAGCCGCTGATCCTTTCGGAACAGCGGCTTTTTACATCTGGTGGCGAATCAGGGACTCGAACCCCGGACCTGCGGATTATGATTCCGTCGCTCTAACCAACTGAGCTAATTCGCCGTAGAAAAAGATTATATGAACCCCATCATGCGCTGTCAACAGGTTTTTACGAGAAGATGAAAATAGTTCGCCTGCCTCGTAACACCACCCATCGAACCGCCGCCCGCGCACGCCACCAGAACCCGTCGCACAAAAAGACAACGCCGGTACCCGAAGGCACCGGCGTTGTCGATCCATTCAACCAGTCTGGTCGGTCACACCCTTAGTCGTTGGCGTAGATATCGACGTCCTTGGTTTCCTTGATGAAGAGCATACCGATCACGAAGGTAATCAACGCGATCACAATCGGATACCACAGCCCCGAGTAGATATCGCCCTTGGCTGCCACGATCGCGAACGCGGTGGCCGGCAAGAAGCCGCCGAACCAGCCGTTACCGATGTGATACGGCAGCGACATCGACGTGTAGCGAATGCGCGTCGGGAACATCTCCACCAGCATCGCTGCAATCGGGCCGTACACCATCGTCACGAAGATCACCAGAATCGCCAGCAGAATCACCACCATCGGTTTGTTCATCTGCGCCGGATCGGCCTTCGGCGGATAGCCGTCAGCCTTGAGCGTGGCCGACATGTCGGTCTCGAACGCCTTGGTCTTGTCCTTCGCGTCCGCTGCCTTGCCGTCCACCGACTGGATCACCTTGTCGCCAATCTTCACCGTCGCCATCGTGCCCGCCGGTGCCGCTTGGTTCTCATAGTTCAAACCTGCGCGCGACAGATAGCTCTTCGCGATATCGCACGAGCTCGTGAACTTCGACGTGCCCACCGGGTTGAACTGGAACGAACACTCGTTCGGATCGGCAATCACCGTAATCGGCGAGCGTGCCGTAGCCGCTTCCAGTGCCGGGTTGGCGTAGTGCGTGAGCGCCTTGAAGATCGGGAAGTACAGCAGCGCAGCCAACAGGCAGCCGGCCATGATGATCGGCTTGCGGCCAATCTTGTCCGACAACGCACCGAAGAACACGAAGAACGGGCTGCCGATCAACAGACCCAACGCCACCATGATGTTGGCAGTGTTGCCGTCGACCTTGAGCACCTGTGTCATGAAGAACAGCGAATAGAACTGGCCCGTGTACCACACGACTGCCTGACCAGCGGTCAAACCGACCAGCGCCAGAATCACGATCTTCAGGTTCTTCCACTCGCCGAACGATTCCTTGAGCGGTGCCTTCGAGCCCTTGCCCTCAGCCTTCATGCGCTGGAATGCCGGCGATTCGCTCAGTTGCAGACGAATCCACAGCGAAACCAGCAGCAGCACGATCGAGAGCACGAACGGAATGCGCCAGCCCCATTCACCGAACGCTTCTTCGCCCATCACCATACGCGTGCCGAGAATCACCAGCAGCGAGAGGAACAGGCCCAGCGTGGCCGTCGTCTGAATCCACGACGTGTAGAAGCCGCGACGACCGTGCGGTGCGTGCTCGGCCACGTACGTGGCGGCACCACCGTATTCGCCGCCGAGTGCGAGACCTTGCAGCAAGCGCATGGCGATGAAGATCACCGGTGCGGCAATGCCCCACGACGCGTAGCCCGGCAACAGACCGACGACGAGCGTGGACAGACCCATCAACGTGATGGTGACGAGGAACGTGTACTTACGGCCGACCAAGTCGCCGATGCGGCCGAACACGATCGCGCCGAACGGACGCACCGCGAAGCCAGCAGCAAACGACAGCAGCGTAAAGATGAAAGCGGCGGTCGGGTTGATGCCCGAGAAGAAGTGTCTGCTGATGAAAGCGGCCAACGAACCGGCCAGATAAAAGTCGTACCACTCGAACACCGTGCCCAGCGACGACGCGAAGATGACTTTGCGTTCTTCTTTGGTCATCGGCGCATGCGTAGTGGCTGTCGTTGCAGTAGCCATGCGGTTGTCTCCTGTAATGTAAGCACGCCCCTGGGACGTACCCGGGCCGTTGCAACTGATTATTGGAGGACAACCTTACCGCCGTCTGACGCCAAACTGACTCGAAGCTTACGCCGCTAGGGACTTACCCTCGTCTTTGCCCCGAAATTGACGGTTTTCGACGCCTTTTCGCTACGCATGCGGGTTTTCGATAGGGTCGCCAAGCGGCAGGGTGACGCGTATCAACGTGCCCGTTGCTTCGGGATGCTGCGCGTCGACATGGTCGAGCACGCTCACGTCGCCACGATGGATTTGCACGATCTCGCGCACGATCGCCAACCCCAGTCCGCTACCGTCGCTGTCGCTGCCGAGAATGCGATAAAAACGCTCGAACACTCGCGGACGCTCCGCCGCCGGAATGCCCGGCCCAGTGTCTTCGACTTCCAGATGCACGAAGCCGTCGGAGGCTTCATGACGCAAGCGCACCGTGACCTTGCCCCCGGCGGGTGTGTAGCGAATCGCGTTGTCGATCAGATTGTTGAGCAACTCGCGCAGCATCACCGGCTGACCCGACAGATGCACAGGGAACGGCGGCTCCTCGAAGCCCAGATCGATGCGCTTGGCGAACGCTGCCTGAAACCAGTCTTGCATCGCGTTGCGCGCGAGCACGCTGAGATTGACGGGGGTGAACGCCGCGGCGTCGTTCGCGCTGTTCTCGGCGCGTGCCAGCGCGAGCAACTGATTGACGAGACGTGCGGCCTGCTCCGAGCTGACGGCAATCTGCGACAGCGAACGGCGCAACTCGTCCGGCGACGTTTGCCGCAATGCGAGTTCAGCCTGCATGCGCAAACCCGCGAGCGGGGTCTTCAACTGATGCGCTGCGTCGGCGATGAAGCGCTGTTGGAGCTTCATATTCTGTTCGAGCCGTCCCAGCAGATCGTTCAGCGAATTCACGAGCGGGGCAATTTCCGGCGGCGCTTGCCGCGCTTCGAGCGGCGAGAGATCGTCGGGACGCCGCGCGCGAATGTGCTCTTGCAGCGCATGCAGCGGGGCCAGCCCGCGCGACAGCCCGAACCAGACGAGCACGATGGCCAGCGGCAGAATCACGAACTGCGGCAGGATCACGCCTTTGATGATTTCGTTGGCCAGTTGGCTGCGCTTATCGAGTGTCTCGGCGACCTGTACGAGCGCCATGCCGCCCTTCGGTTCGAGGCGCGGAAGATCGACGTAAGTGAAGGCCACGCGAATGTCGTTGCCGCCGAGCGTCTCGTCGCGAAATTGCACCACGCCCGGCTGCGGCCGATCGTCTTCGTGGGGCAGCGGCAACTCGGCCGTGCCGGCCACCAGTTCTCCCTTCGCGCCAAGCACCTGAAAGTAGACGCTGTCGGTAGCGTCGGCCCGCAGCAGATCGCGTGCGGGCATGGGCAGCGTGAGCGTGACTTGTCCGCGATCGGCATGGACCTGCTGGGCAAGGACGTACGTATTGGTTTCCAGTGCGCGGTCGAACGGGCCGTTGGCAATCGACTTCGCAACGAGATACGTCACGGCAATACTCATCGGCCAGAGCAGCAGCAACGGCGCGAGCATCCAATCGAGAATCTCACCGAACAGCGAGCGCGGCGGCGGCTCGGCCTCGCGCTCTAGCGGCGCGCCGAAGCCGGGGCGCGTGAAGGGATCGGCGTAGGGATCGAACGGGTCGGTGGTGTCGGCGGAATCGGCCGAATCCATGGCATCGCGCATTGGGTCTGCGTTCTCCAGCGCAGAGCGCGACGGGCGAGGGGAACTCACCGCGTTAGCATCGCGATGATGACGAAGACTCAGGCGCATAAAACCTCACGCCGCGTTGGCAGGGGCAGTTGCGGGTTTTTCCAGACAGTAGCCCAGTCCGCGAATCGTCGCGATGCGCACGCCGCTCGGCTCGATCTTCTTGCGCAGCCGGTGCATGTACACCTCGATGGCGTTGTTGCTTACCTCTTCCCCCCAGCCGCACAGATGGTCGACGAGTTGCTCCTTCGAGACGAGTCGGCCGGTGCGCAACAGCAGCACTTCGAGCAGTTCGAGTTCGCGCGCCGACAAATCGAGCATCTGCTCACGTATATAGGCAGTGCGCCCGACCTGATCGAAACTGAGCGGCCCGTGCCGGATGACCGTCGAGCCGCCGCCCGCACCACGCCGCGTGAGGGCGCGCACGCGCGCTTCGAGTTCGGCGAGCGCAAACGGTTTGGCCATATAGTCGTCGGCGCCGAGATCGAGGCCCTTCACGCGTGCGTCGACGCTGTCCGAAGCGGTCAGTATCAAAACAGGCAGATGGGAATTTCGGGCGCGCAGCCGGCGTAGCACTTCGTGGCCGGGCAGGCGGGGCAGACCAAGGTCGAGAATCAGCAGATCGAACGTCTGGGCAGATAGCGCGGAGTCGGCTTCGAGCCCCGTTTTGACGTGATCGACGGCGTAGCCTCCCTGGCGCAGCGAGCGAGTCAGGGCGTCAGCCAGAATGCTGTCATCCTCTGCGATGAGAATTCGCATGGGCGTGATAGGCTTGTTAGGCACCGGAGCCTGACGGCTGCGGCGTGTCTCCAGTGATGTTGCGGCGCGTGGTTCGCGGCTTTTTTTGTCGTTTCGGCGCTTTCGGACAACAGGCACTTGCCAAAAGCACTGTTTTTTTATACAGTGCTGGCATTCACGCCTCACTCGAGCCGTCTCGCTCATCATATCAAAGGACGATTCATGGAAGAAAGCAAGAAAGGGTCTGCCAATCTGTCGGCTGAGAAGGGCAAGGCGCTCGCCGCTGCCCTCGCGCAGATCGAAAAGCAATTCGGCAAGGGCTCGATCATGCGTCTTGGCGACGGCGAGGTCGAAGCTGACATCCAGGTCGTCTCGACGGGCTCGCTGGGTCTGGACATCGCGCTTGGCGTCGGTGGTCTGCCGCGTGGCCGTGTGATCGAAATTTACGGACCGGAATCGTCGGGTAAGACGACGCTCACGCTGCAAGTCGTGGCGGAGATGCAAAAGATCGGCGGCACTTGCGCGTTCATCGACGCGGAACACGCGCTCGATGTCGGCTATGCCAACAAGCTGGGCGTCTCGGTGCCGGAACTGCTGATCTCGCAGCCGGACACGGGCGAACAAGCGCTCGAAATCGCCGACGCCCTGGTGCGTTCGGGCTCGATCGACCTGATCGTCATCGACTCGGTTGCGGCACTGGTGCCGAAGGCCGAAATCGAAGGCGAAATGGGCGACTCGCTGCCGGGTCTGCAAGCGCGTCTGATGTCGCAAGCGCTGCGTAAGCTCACCGGTACGATCAAGCGCACGAACTGCACGGTCATCTTCATTAACCAGATTCGTATGAAGATCGGCGTCATGTTCGGTAACCCGGAAACGACGACGGGCGGTAACGCGCTGAAGTTCTACGCCTCGGTGCGTCTGGACATCCGCCGTATCGGTTCGATCAAGAAGGGCGACGAAGTCGTCGGCAACGAAACCCGCGTCAAGGTGGTGAAGAACAAAGTCTCGCCGCCGTTCCGCGAGGCGATCTTCGACATCTTGTATGGTCAAGGCATCTCGCGCGAAGGCGAAATCATCGATCTGGGCGTCACCGCCAAGATCGTCGAGAAGTCGGGCGCCTGGTATAGCTATAACGGCGAGAAGATCGGCCAAGGTAAGGACAACGCACGCGAATTCCTGCGTGAGAATCCTGACATCGCGCACGAGATCGAAAACAAGGTGCGTGCATCGCTCGGCGTGACGGCGATCAACGAGACCGGCGAGATCGAAGCAGACGACGAGGTCTGATGACCTCCGAGTCAATGCGGCAACGCGACGCTGAAAAGGCGTCGCGTTGCCGTTTTTGTTTTAGCGGCACCGCATCATCATGATGAATCGACGTCCTCCCCGTACGCCGCAAGATCCACCGCCTCCGCCGGGGGATGAAGCCGTTGCGGCCAAGCGCTCGCGCAAACCCGTGCTCAGCCTCAAAGGCCGGGCACTGGGGTATCTGTCGCGTCGGGAATATAGCCGTGCCGAATTGCGCCGCAAGCTCGCGCCTTATGTCGATGCCGAGGAGCCCGAAGCATTGGATCGTCTGCTCGACGCGCTCGAAGCCGAGCGGTGGCTATCCAACGAACGCTTCGCCGAGAGCGTGGTGCACCGCCGGGCCTCGCGGCTGGGTACGACCCGCATCGTCGGTGAACTCCGGCAACATCAAGTGGACCCGGAAACCGTAGCCGCCCTGGCCGAGCAGTTGCGCGACACCGAGCTCGCTCGCGCCCGCGCCGTTTGGCAGAAAAAGTTCGGTGAAGTCGCCACTACACCTGAAGCACGCGCCAAACAGATGCGTTTTCTCGCATCGCGCGGCTTTTCTCGTACCGTTATCAGCAAAATCGTGCGGGGCGCCGATGAGTTCTCGGACGATAGCTAACGCTGACGCAGCGGCGGTAAAAATTTTTTCTCATAAATGAAGCGTCATTCATCGGCAGTGGGCAACGCAATCGCCACGTTACCGAACGGGTTGCGCATACCTCGCGTGACGTATGACGCGGCACGGAAACTCGCGTATCGCCTTGCTTCCACGGTTATCGCGATGTGGCGTCGCACCATGTTCGCGACGGCATCGAAAATCGCATAACCCGACCAGTGGGTCGGGTAATTGAGCCTTATGCAGCGGGCGTCTGCTGCACTGCGGCAGACGGTTTCGCTGCCTATGCTAGAATCAAGGTCTTTCTGCGTTCATGCATTGCACACTCTCGCATGCCGCTCTCTGAGCCTGCCTCTCGTACCCTGCGTCACCGCCGCACGATCGCTGTCGAAGCGTATTCGCGCGAGGATGGCCTATGGGACATCGAAGCCCGTCTAACCGATCACAAAGATCGGGATTTTGCTTTGGCTACGGGCCTTCGCAAGGAGGGCACGCCGATTCATGAGCTATGGCTGCGGGTGACGATCGATGAAGAGTTCGAAGTGCGCGACGCTGAAGCCGTGTCCGATTGGGTGCCGTATCCCGGCATTTGCGATCAGATCGGTACCGAATACCGTCAGTTGATCGGTCTTAACCTGCGCCGCGGCTTCCGCCACGGTGTGCGCGAGCGACTCGCCGGCGCGGCAGGCTGTACGCATCTGACAGAACTATGTAGTGTCCTGCCCACGGCAGCGATTCAGGCCTTTGCCGGTGTTGTCATTCACACACCGGACACTGCGGCCAATGACGCCGAGAACACGGCGCCTCCTTTCCAACTCGGACATTGTCACGCCTTGCGGTTTGATGGCGAGGCAGTGCGCCGGTTTTACCCGCGCTGGTTCAACGGCCGCGCAAACGATCGAGCGAACGAGCCCACGACGCCCGCCACTACCGAAGCGGTGCGCGATGGTGCCTCGACTCGCAAGCTCGAACCCAAACTTCCAACTCAGCAAGAAGGGAATCACGCATGAAGATTCATGAGTATCAAGGCAAGGAAATCCTCCGGAAATTCGGAGTCGCGGTGCCCCGCGGCATTCCGGCGTTTTCCGTGGACGAGGCCGTGAAGGCAGCCGAAGAACTCGGCGGTCCGGTTTGGGTGGTCAAGGCCCAGATTCACGCAGGCGGTCGCGGTAAGGGCGGCGGCGTGAAGGTGGCCAAGTCGCTCGAGCAAGTGCGCGAGTACGCCAACCAGATCCTCGGTATGCAACTGGTCACGCACCAGACCGGTCCGGAAGGCCAAAAGGTCAACCGCCTGTATATCGAAGAAGGCGCGGACATCAATAACGAACTGTACGTCAGCCTCGTGGTTGACCGCGTCACGCAGAAGATCGTGATGATGGGTTCGAGCGAAGGCGGCATGGACATCGAAGAAGTCGCCGAAAAGCATCCGGAACTGATTCACCACGTTGTCATCGATCCGTCGGCCGGTCTGACCGACGCGCAAGCCGACGACTTCGCCAAGAAGATCAGCGTCCCCGACGCTTCGATCCCGCAAGCCCGCGCGATCCTGCAAGGTCTGTACAAGGCCTTCTGGGAAACCGACGCATCGCTGGCCGAAATCAACCCGCTGAACGTGTCGAAGAACGGCACGGTCACGGCGCTGGACGCCAAGTTCAACTTCGATTCGAACGCCCTGTTCCGTCACCCGGAAATCGTTGCGTACCGCGACCTGGACGAAGAAGATCCGGCTGAAGTCGAAGCCTCGAAGTTCGATCTGGCTTACATCTCGCTCGACGGCAACATCGGCTGTCTGGTGAACGGTGCCGGTCTGGCCATGGCCACGATGGACACCATCAAGCTGTTCGGCGGCGAGCCGGCCAACTTCCTGGACGTGGGCGGTGGTGCCACGACGGAGAAGGTGACCGAAGCGTTCAAGATCATGCTGAAGAACCCGAACCTGACCGCCATCCTGGTCAACATCTTCGGCGGCATCATGCGCTGCGACGTCATCGCCGAAGGCGTGATCGCTGCGTCGAAGGCCGTTTCGCTGAAGGTGCCGCTGGTCGTGCGCATGAAGGGCACGAACGAAGACCTGGGCAAGAAGATGCTCGCTGAGTCCGGCCTGCCGATCATCGCCGCAGACAGCATGGAAGAAGCTGCCCAGAAGGTTGTTGCAGCTGCCAAGGGCAACTAACAGAACTGTCTTAGCCGCAGCGGCGCGCCGCCTCAAAGGGGTGCGCGAACGCTGCCCGGCAACCGGATGAAGGAAATCAAGCAATGTCGATTCTGATCAACAAAGATACCAAGGTCATCACCCAGGGTATTACTGGCAAGACTGGCCAGTTCCACACCCGCATGTGCCGCGAATACGCGAACGGTAAGAACGCGTTCGTCGCTGGCGTGAACCCGAAGAAGGCCGGCGAGGACTTCGAGGGCATTCCGATTTACGGTTCGGTCAAGGACGCCAAGGAACAAACCGGCGCGACCGTGTCGGTGATCTACGTGCCGCCCGCAGGCGCTGCTGCCGCGATCTGGGAAGCCGTCGAAGCCGATCTGGACCTGGCGATCTGTATCACGGAAGGTATTCCTGTTCGTGACATGATCGAAGTGAAGGACCGTATGCGCCGCGAAGGTCGTAAGACCCTGCTGCTCGGCCCGAACTGCCCGGGCGTGATCACGCCGGACGAACTGAAGATCGGCATCATGCCGGGTCACATCCACAAGAAGGGTCGCATCGGCGTCGTGTCGCGCTCGGGCACCCTGACGTACGAAGCCGTGGGCCAACTGACCGCACTGGGTCTGGGTCAATCGACCGCCGTCGGTATCGGTGGCGACCCGATCAACGGTCTGAAGCACATCGACGTCATGCGCATGTTCAACGACGATCCGGATACGGACGCCGTGATCATGATCGGTGAAATCGGTGGTCCGGACGAAGCCACGGCTGCTGAGTGGATCAAGGGCAACATGAAGAAGCCGGTCGTCGGCTTCATCGCTGGCGTGACGGCGCCTCCGGGCAAGCGCATGGGCCACGCCGGCGCGCTGATCTCGGGCGGTGCCGATACGGCAGAAGCCAAGCTGGCCATCATGGATGCCTGCGGCATCAAGGTGACCAAGAACCCGTCGGAAATGGGCCGCCTGCTCAAGTCGGTGCTGTAATTACCGTCGGTCGACCCCGTTGCGGCTGCCCGAACCGGTAGCCGCACGATCGGTCACTCGAAAGGGAGTCCGGACTATCGGGCTCCCTTTTTTGCTATGGGTTTTCAACCAAGGATAAATTCGCGATGCTGGCGTTCTTCGCTGAGCTGAACTGGGCAGCGGTGCTGCAAATCATCATGATCGACATCCTGCTGGGTGGCGACAATGCCGTGGTGATCGCGCTCGCGTGCCGCAATTTGCCGGCCAAGCAACGTTTGCAAGGCATCGTGTGGGGCACGATCGGTGCGATCGTGTTGCGCGTGATTTTGATCGCGTTCGCTGTGACGCTGTTGGCGGTGCCCTATCTGAAGGCGCTGGGCGGCTTGGCGCTGCTCTGGATCGGCATGAAGCTGCTCGTGCCCGACCACGACGCGCACGACAGTGTGAAGCCTGCCGACAAGCTCTGGACCGCGGTCAAGACGATTATCGTGGCCGACCTGGTGATGAGCATCGACAACGTGATCGCCATCGCGGGCGCCG
The DNA here is from genome assembly GCF_902459645.1 of Pandoraea pneumonica. GTDB lineage: Bacteria > Pseudomonadota > Gammaproteobacteria > Burkholderiales > Burkholderiaceae > Pandoraea > Pandoraea pneumonica. The sequence continues at coordinate 630,001 of NZ_CABPSK010000003.1, read as the reverse complement.
CCGAAGGCGCTGCCGATCATCACCAATTGCCGCTCGTGATTTTTGGCTTGCTCGTGAGCATTCCGCTGATCGTGTGGGGCTCGCAACTGGTGTTGAAGGCCCTCGACCGTTTCCCTGTCATCGTGATGGCGGGCGCCGCGCTGCTCGGCTGGATTGCCGGCAATCTGATCGTGACCGACCCGGGCATCGGCCCGTGGCTGCACCTGCCGGGCGCAGCGGCCCAATACACGCACTACATTGCGTCGGCCATCGGTGCGCTTATGGTCGTCGGCGTGGGGTTGCTGCTCCGACGTCGCAGCGAGGCGCGTCATTTGCGTGCAACCTCTTCGGAATAATCGGGTCCATTGGGCGGGTGATTCTGAACACCCGCACAGCCCCGCCCGATTTTGATCTGCGGCAGGGCTCGCGGCGCGGGGGCTATGGCATACTCCGCCCACTTCCCCCCGACGAGCGCCGTTTCTTCTCTGAAATGGCGCGTCCGTTTCGTTTTCAATGCTTTCGCTGGGAGTTACACAATGCGTCGTTTCGGCCACCGGACCACCGGTATCGCCAAGTCCCGGGGCTTCACCCTGATCGAGCTCATGATCGTGTTGGCGATCATCGGCGTGCTGGTCACGGCAGGCGTCCCGTATCTGCAAAATTATCTGGTGCGTGCGCGCGTCGTCGAGGGGCTCGGGTCGGCAGCAGCGGCCAAGGCACTCGTTTCTGAGAACGCCATGCACGGCGCGCCGTTCAATAGCGGCTGGCAAGCCCCGAGCGCGACGGATAACGTCAACGCGGTGAGCATCGAAGCGTCGACCGGCAATGTCACCATCGCCTACACGCAGCGCGCGGGCGATGGCTCGATCGTGCTGGTGCCCACGAGCACCGGTGCCGACGGCAAGCCGCAGACGCTGAGCGTGGGCAAGACGCCGGAAGGCCAGATCGTCTGGACCTGCTACGCGCAAGGGCGCGACGGGGCACCGACCGGTGCCACGCTGGCAGCCAAGCTGGCACCGCCCGAATGCCGTGGTGCACAGGCGGAAGCCGCGAAGTCCTGAGTCGAAGTCCTGAGTCGGCGTCGCTCGCATGAAATGGTCGCCCCTTCGGCGGCCATTTTTCGTTATGCTTGCGCATCTTTCAACCGGTGTACTGCACGGCGGCGACCTTGTTTCCACCTCTGCTTCTCTCGATGATCGGGCTCACGCTAGCCGCGATCTGGGCTCTGCCCTACAACTTCGTCAAACATACGTATCCGATCTCCACGTTCTATTCGGAGTCATTGGCGTTCTCGTTGTTTGCCTTACTCGGCGTGTTGTCGATGGTGGCCGTGTGGCGGCGCGATTCGCGCTTGCTGCAACTGCCGCGCATCACGTGGATGCCGTTGATGTACATCGCGGTCATCCTGGTGCAGCGCGCGACCATGGCGACCGAACTGCCGCAGTTGATGATGACCGCGCTGCTCTATGGCGTCGGCATGATCGTGGCCGCGAGTTCGGGCTTCTGGCTGGCGCAATTGGGCTGGCGCGGCACCCTCATGCGATGGAGTGCGGCCGCGCTGACGCTCGGCGGGCTGTACGCGTTCGGCGCCCAAGTGGTGCAGGCCTTCCATCTCGAAGCGCATGTGCCGGGGCTGGTGGCGAAGTACACCGTCACTGCCGCGCGTCGCTTGTTCGGCAATATGTATCAGCCGAATCATCTGGCGACGTATCTGTCGCTCGCAAGCGCCGGGGCGTTCTATCTCTGGTATCAGCGCAAGCTGCCGGTGTGGCTATGGCTGCCCGTGTGTGCGGCGTTCGACATCGGGATTTGCTTCACCGGCTCACGCACGCCGTGGCTGCAACTGGCGTTGCTGTCGGCGTTCGGCCTGTGGCTCGTCTGGAACGAGCGCGCGATGGCGCAGCAGCACGCACCGCACAATCTGCGCGGCCCGCTGCGCTGGTTCGTGCCGGTGGCCATCTTGCCGTTGCTGTTCCTGATGACGACGTTTGTCGGTTGGGCCAACGTGGCGTGGGGTTTGCAACTCGACGGCAGTGCGGTCGCGCGTATGCAGCAGGCGGGGCAGGTGGTGGGGCGCTTGAATCTGTGGGAATACGGGTTCGCGATCTTCCGAGAGCATTGGCTCTTTGGTGCCGGGTGGTCGAACTATATCGATGCGCAGTTTGCGTTGGTCGATAAGCTCGGCCCGGTCGAGATGGCCGACAACGCGCACAACGCGCTGCTCGATCTGCTGGCGAAGATCGGCCTCGTCGGCACGCTGCTGGTACTGGTGCCTTTGCTGCTGTGGTTCGTGCGTGCGGTGCGAGCCATCAAATCGGCGCCGGTGGCATTCGCGTTCATCTTGCTCGGCATGCTCGCCGTGCACGCAATGCTCGAGTATCCGCAGCACTATGCGTTCTTCTTGCTCCCTGCGTTGTTCCTGCTGGGTTTTTGCGATACCAAAGCGATCAATGGCGTGTCGCCCGCGGCCACAGGCGCGATCAATGGCGTGATCGTGCTGTTCGCTTGCGTCGCGATTCCGTGGTTGATTGGTGACTATCAGCGTGTGGAAGTCGCGTACCGTGCGGGCAAGATCGAGACTTACCGGACCGATCCGGCGTTGTTCTTCGCCCCGTATGGCGACTACGCCGTGACCGGCGCGCTGTACCTCAATCGCGATCAGCTCGACGAGAAGCTGGCCTCCCATCGTGAGGCGCTGGCGCTCGGGGCCGGGCCGACGATGATCAAGCGCTATATCGTTTTGCTTGCACTCGCCGGTCGAGACGACGAGGCGCTGGAAGATGTGCAGCGCTTGAAGAACTACAACATGCTGATCTTCGACGGCCAGTACGCTTCGCTGATTCGCATGTTGCGTAGTCAGGGCGACGAACTGAAGCCGTTCGTTGCACGCGTCATCGAGAAGTGGGGGCGTCCGAAGGGCGATCCGGATGAGGACGATGCCATGGCAGCGCCAGCGTCGGCGACGCGAAAGGTTTCCTGAGCGCCGACGCGCTAGTTGGCGCGTATTAAGCAAATCGCCCGCAATTGCGGGCGATTTGTTTTCGTCAGGCCTTCTCGTCAGCGTCCGGGGGAATGACGATGTCGGGCGCATCCGTTGCCGCCCCGTCTTCGTTCTCGTCGGCGCGCGCCCAGAAGAATCGATCGGGGAAATGCCGCCCCATACCGGGCCGGAAAGCGTTGGCGAGCACTTGTTGCAAGTACTCCTGCGCTTCGCGCACGGCCTCGGGCATGGCCAGTCCGTTGGCCAGCATCGCGGCCACGGCGGCCGCGAGCGTGTCCATCGCGCCGGCCACGTTATGCGGCGGGCGGTCCCACGCGTCTTCGCGCACTACGCCGTCGTCCGAATACAGCGTGTGAGTGAATTGCGGCGCGTTGCTGTCGCTCACCAGAATGAATTCACAACCGTGTTCCAGAAGAATGCTCACGGCTTCGTCGAGCGCGAGGTTTTCGTTCTCGCTCACGGTCTGCGCCAGCGCGACAACGCTCGCGGGGCTTGCGACGAGCACGCTCGCCTGCGGCACGAGCAGGCTCGCCGTGGCTTCGCGCAGTTCGTCGGCGGAGAGCAGGTGCTCGCCGGCCAGACCGAAGTCGGGTGCTACCACGAGCGGCGTCTCGTCGTAATCGGCCACGATTTCGGCAATCGCTGCGACATTTTCGGCATTGATCGCGCTGCCGACCTTGAACGCGGCGACCGGCATGTCTTCAAGCAGCATGCGGGCCTGATCGACGATCCAGTCGGGATCGACGGGTTGTACGTCGACGCAAGCGCGTGAGTCTTGTGAGGAATAGCCCGTGAGTACCGACACGCCATAACCGCCCATGCTCGCGAACGTGAGCAGGTCGGCCTGGACGCCGGTAGCCGAAGTGGGGTCGGAAAGCCCGAAGGTCAGCGCAATGGGAGGGGATTCAGTGTGCATGGAGGCAGGATAGACGGCGATCTGGTCAGGGCTTGGGTTCGTTGGTACCATCACGCCTTAAATGCCCGCTTCGGAGCGCTTGCAAGCGCCGTGGGCTGCACCCGCCGGGCAAGCTATCGGCAGGTCCCCACATCACCGTACGACAAGTCTGTCGTCGGGGCCCGAAGCGGTTGACAAGCCATTGTAACGGAACGCTAGTCGCTTAAGAAAGAATGGAATACAAGAGCTGGATGTGCCTCATTTGCGGCTGGATTTATGACGAAGAGGCTGGTTTGCCCGACGAAGGCATTGCCCCCGGCACGCGCTGGGAAGACGTGCCTATCAACTGGACCTGTCCGGAGTGCGGCGCCCGCAAGGAAGACTTCGAGATGGTGCAGATCTGAGGCCGATGGCCTGATCGACCGCCCATGGTGACCCCGCAAACGCCCCCCGACGCCTCTCAGAGCCCTTCAACGCGCGAGACGCGTGACGCCCCGTTGTGGCGCCTGCCCGATGTCGCCGAGGCGCTGACCGAAGCGTCCGACGCCTGGTCGAACGGACCGGCGGCGGCGCTCGGGCCATTACGGCGTGCCAATCGACTGTTGCAGACAAGTGGCCATGCCGACTGGGCGCTCCATGGCGAGCGGCTGGTGCAAGCCATTGCCGAGACGGCTTATGGTCAGCCGGGCAGTCAAGACGCCATGCGCAATGCGTTGCGTCAGTTCGAACGGGAGATATGGCAGGCTGGCGCCGCACCATCGACGCTGGCTGCGGCAATGCCTGCGGCAGCGTCCGAGGGGGCCGAAGGTCGTAGCTGGCCCGGCGCTCCGACCGCCGGTGAGTTGCGCATGACGGGTTGGGCGGTTGCCACGCCACGTCTGCATGGTCTGCCGGCAGGCACGGCGCCGCTGCGCGCCGATGTCGAGCGGGTGTTGCTGCGCCTGCTGCGCCCGGATGCCGATGCTACCGACACCACGGCAGCGCTCGCACAACTCGCGGATCTTGCTGCCGATTTGCACCGTGCCGGGGCGACAGCGCCCCTCGACTACTGGCGTCTCGCGGCGGCGTGGTTGCGGTTTGCACGCGCCCCGCTGAGTCTTGCGGACAAGCGCCAGATCGGGCGGATGAACATGGCGTTGCGGCGGCAGCTAACGCGCCCCACGACGCCGGGGCAGACCGTTCAAGCGTCGGCCGTGCCGACGTCCGTGGCTCCGGCGGCGACCGCTTCCGCTACCGCCGCAACGAATCCCGGCCAGACGACCGCCAAAACACAAGCCGAAGTCATCCCGGGTCACGACCTGATCGAAGCGCTGGCCACCTGGCAAGCGCAGGCACCGGATAGTTGGCTGAGCACGCTGCTGGCCGATTTTGGCGTGCTGCGCCGCTCGGGCACGCTGCCCGAATCGCTGGCCGATGCCGTCGAAGCTGCCCAGAAGCAAGGCGCGGGATCGAGCTCGCGCGACTGGCTGCGCATCGGTCCGCTCGCGGTGCGGCATGACGTTTGTCAGACCTTCCTGAGCTTGGCCGACGAAGCCCTACCGAATTTGAACGATCCCGCCGTGGCAGGGCGCGTTGCCGAATATGCGTCGGCCATCGGCTTGGCGCCGGTCGCCCGGCTCGCGGCGGCTGTGTCGGCCACCGGCGAGCGGCTTGCTGCATCGCCCCCCGCCGAGCCGGGCGGACCGGCGGCGCTGGCCATGACCGTCAAGGCGTTGCGCGGCATGCTGCACCAGTTTGCGGCAGACGCGTATCCGGAGCCGCGCCCCGACCTGATCGCCGAGATGGCCATGTGGCGTGAGCGGGCGCTGGACGCGAGCGTATTCGGACAGCGGCTCGTCACCGGGCGTGACGTTCCGTGATAAAGTCGGCGCAAAGGCTGCCCTAGGGGGACCAGACCCGAGGTGGCCGATGGCCGTAGCACGATGCGGCAAGCCCGCAAACCGTCCGCTAATCAAATTTGGCCCTATGCCGAACGACCGTATCAATCTCACGAATCAGTTCCTTATCGCCATGCCCGGCATGGCCGATCCGACGTTTTCCGGAACGGTCGTGTATCTGTGTGAGCACAGCGAGCGCGGGGCGATCGGACTGGTGATCAATCGTCCGACCGACATCGATCTGCAATCGCTCTTCGAGCGGCTCGACCTCAAGCTGGAAATCGACCCGTTGGCCCATCAGCCGGTGTTTTTCGGCGGCCCGGTGCAGACCGAGCGCGGCTTCGTGCTGCATGAGTCGACGGGCACCGCATACAGCTCGTCGCTGTCGGTGCCGGGCGGTCTCGAGATGACCACCTCGAAGGACGTACTCGAAGCCGTGGCTAACGGCGACGGCCCCAGCCGGTTCCTGCTCACGCTCGGTCATTCGGGCTGGAGCGCCGGGCAACTGGAAGATGAAATCAGCCGCAATGGCTGGCTGACGGTGGCCGCCGACCCTGGCATCGTGTTCGATGTGCCACCGGCCGAACGTTTCGACGCTGCACTCGCGTTGCTGGGAGTGTCGTCCTCGATGCTTTCCGCCGACGCCGGTCACGCATGACGGCTGGCAGCGCCACGGTGCTCGCCTTCGATTACGGCGAGCGCCGTATCGGAGTGGCAATCGGCAATTTGCTGATCCGCGAAGCCCGTGCCCTCACTGTTCTCGCCAATCTCAATCGCGAAGTCCGTTTTGCCGAGACCGGCAAGCTCATTGCCGAATGGCAGCCAGAGCTCATCGTCGTTGGCCTGCCATGTCATCCCGATGGCACGCCGCACGAAATGACACAACAGGCCAAGCGCTTCGGCAATCAGGTCAACGGACGCTTCAATGTCCCTGTGGTGTGGGTCGACGAGCGGTATTCGTCGGTGGCAGCTGCCGCCGCGCTCGCGGAAGCCGGCGTCAAGGTCTCGCAAAAGACCTCGCTCGACGCCGAAGCCGCCCGCATCATTCTCCAGCAGTACTTCGACGAGCATGTGCCTGCCTGACAGAACGTGCACGCGATCGCTGGCTGCCCCTTCGGAGTCGCCGTATGGCTAATGGAATTCTCGGCCGGCGCGGCCACCCGCAACTCACCCGCAACGGCGAGTTGAAGCACTTGCTGACGGTAGAAGGCCTGCCGCGCGCCGTGCTCACGCACATTCTCGATACCGCCACACAGTTCGTCAGCCTCAACGATGGCGACGTGAAGAAAGCCCCGTTGCTGAGCGGCAAATCCGTTTTCAATCTGTTCTTCGAGAACTCCACGCGTACGCGCACGACGTTTGAAATTGCGGCTGCGCGTCTATCCGCCGATGTGTTGAATCTGAATATCAACGCGTCGTCGACGAGCAAGGGCGAGACGCTGCTCGACACGATCGGCAACCTCTCGGCGATGCATGCCGATTTGTTCGTGGTGCGCCACGCGCAGTCGGGCGCACCGTACTTGATCGCCGAGCATTGCGCGCCGCACGTGCACGTCATCAATGCGGGCGACGGCCGTCATGCGCATCCGACGCAGGGCCTGCTCGACATGTACACGATTCGCCATCACAAGGGCGACTTCAACAACCTGACGGTGGCCATCGTCGGCGACATTCTGCATTCGCGCGTCGCCCGTTCGGACATTCACGCACTGACCACGCTCGGCGTGCCGGAAGTGCGCGCCATCGGCCCGCGCACGCTGCTGCCCACCGGGCTGGAACAACTCGGTGTGCGCGTGTTTCACGACATGGACGAGGGGCTGCGCGACGTGGACGTCATCATCATGCTGCGGTTGCAAAACGAGCGGATGAATGGCGCATTGCTGCCCTCGGCGGGCGAGTATTTCAAGTATTACGGCCTCACCCCGGCGCGGCTTGCGTTGGCCAAGCCGGACGCCATCGTCATGCATCCGGGGCCGATGAACCGCGGCGTGGAGATCGATTCGCAGGTGGCTGACGGTCCGCAGTCCGTCATCCTCGAACAGGTGTCGTTCGGCATTGCCGTGCGCATGGCGGTGATGAGCATCGTCGCGGCTAACAACGGTTGAGGGTGCCCATGAAACTGCATTTGAAGGGTGGCCGCGTCATCGACCCCGCCACCCGTACCGACCGGGTGCAAGACGTATTTATCGCCAACGGCCAGATCGCTGCTTTCGAGCAAGCATCGGCCGACTTCACGGCAGACCGGACGATCGACGTGAAGGGACTCGTCGTGGCGCCCGGCTTGGTCGATCTCGCCGCCCGCAAGGTGACTGCGGCGAGCGAAGCGGCGGCGGCGCTCGCCGGTGGTGTGACGCGCGTGGTGTGTCCGCCCGACACCGATCCGGTGCTCGACGAGCCCGATCTCGTCGAGATGCTCCAGCTTCGCGCGCAGGCCATGCACCATGCGCAAGTTCACCCGCTCGGTGCCCTCACGGTTGGGCTCGGCGGGAAAGAACTCACCGAGATGGCCCAGCTGACTTCCGCCGGATGCATCGGTTTGTCGCAGGCCAATGCGCCCATTGCCGACAACCGCACGCTATTGCGAGCCCTGCAATATGCGGGCACCTTTGGGCTGACCGTCTGGCTGCGTGCCCAAGATGCCGCCCTCGCTGCCGGGGGCGTGGCCGCCAGCGGCGCGGTGGCGTCGCGCCTGGGGCTGGCGGGGATTCCCGTGGCTGCCGAGACGATTGCGCTGCACACCATTCTCGAACTCGTACGTGTGACCGGCACGCGCGTGCATCTGTGCCGTTTGTCGTCGGCCGCAGGCGTCGCGCTCGTGCGGGCGGCCAAGGCGGAGGGGTTGCCGATCACGTGCGACGTTGCGGCGCATCACCTCCATCTCACCGACATGGACATCGGGTATTTTGATGCCCAGTACCGGCTCGATCCGCCGTTGCGCGGCCAGCGCGATCGCGAGGCGATTCGCGATGCCGCTCGCGACGGCACGATCGATGCCATTTGTTCCGACCACACGCCGCTTGCCGCCGACGCTCGGTTGGTGCCGTTTGCCGAGGCAGAACCGGGCGCCACGGGGCTCGAATTGCTGCTGTCGCTGGTCTTGAAATGGGCCGACGAAGCGCGTGTGCCGTTGATCGATGCGCTGGCGCGCGTGACACATGGCCCCGCACAGCGGCTGGACAACGCTGGCGGACCCGCCCGATCGGGCATCGGGATTGCCGGAGCGGGTAGACTAGCCGTCGGCGTGCCTGCCGATCTGTGCGTGTTCGAACCGTCGGCTTATTGGACGGTATCGCCAGCGTTGCTGCGTAGTGCGGGACACAACACACCGTTCCTCGGGTACGAATTACCGGGACGCGTGCGTCTGACGCTGGTCGGTGGCCACGTGGCGCATGAAACTCTTGCCGTTTAGGACGCGATAGCCGTGCTGTTGATCAAAAAACTCCGTCTGGGCCTGCACCTTGCGCGCGGTCTGCTGACTGCACTGGTGCTCTTCCCGATGCTCTCGGAAGCGGGCAAGCATCGCCGCATTCGCGCGTGGTCGCAGAAGTTGCTGCGGCTTTGCGGCATGCGTCTCGAAGTCGAGCAGGCTGCGCCGTTGCCCGAGGGCGGCGTGATGCTGTTGTGCAATCACGTCTCGTGGATCGACATCTTTGCCATCAACGCGTGGCAACCAGTGCGTTTCGTGGCCAAAGCCGAGATTCGTCACTGGCCGCTCGTGGGGTGGCTTTGCGTGCAGACGCGCACGATCTTCCTGCAACGCGAGCGTCGTGCCGACGCGCGCCGCATCATGCATTACCTATCTGACTGTCTGGGTGACGGCGACATCATCACGGTGTTTCCGGAGGGCACGACGACCGATGGCCGAAGTCTCCTGCCGTTCCACGCGAATCTGCTGCAAGCGCCAGTGAGCACGGGCAAGCCGGTGCAGCCGCTGTGCCTGTTCTATACGGATGCGGCAAGCGGGCGTCACACGATGGCACCGGCGTATATCGGTGAGATGACGCTGATCGAGTCGATCGACATGATTCTGCGAGCGCCCCCGATGACGGTGCGTTTGGCCGTGGGCGAGCCGCAGTATCCGCAGGACGGGCAGCATCGACGCGAAGTGGCGCTCGGCGCGCAGAAGGCGGTTGGCGAGCAGTTGCAGGGGTATCTGCCGGAAGCGGTACTGCCGCAAAGCGGTTCGGTCGGATCGCGCGACGCTGCAATGGGCGACGAGGAAGGCGATACCGCTCAGGCCGTGCAGGTTTGATGCGCCGCCCCCTTTAGCGTCAACGAAGCAACGAATAACCAGCAGCGACGCAGCAACAAAAAACGGCACCAGCAGATTCACTGCGGTGCCGTTTTTGTATGGGGTGTGATGTCGTTCGGTGAAGTAACGTCGCCAGATTCGGCTTACGCCTCTTTGCGCTTGGCCGTCTTCTCCACTTTCTCGACCTTCTCCAGCTTGACGCGTTTCTCCGCGTTCTTGCCGATCTTTTCGATCTTGCGCGCAGATTTCCCGAGCTTCTCTTCCTTGGCGGCCTTGAATGCATCTTCGGCCTTCTCGGACTTCTTAATCTTGCTGCGCTTCTTGCCGTCGCCCGAGCCGAACGGGTCACGCACTTGCGGGCAGTCGATCTGAATCAGGTCGCGTTGCGCAGGCGCGTCCGCGAGCTTAACGGCGCTGAGCTTCCCGCCCCACACGCACCCGGTATCGAGCCCGAGTACGCGATCGCGCATGACCAAACCGAGGGCCGACCAGTGGCCGAACACGACGGTGACATCGGCGGTGCGTCGATTGGGCGCATCGAACCACGGTTTGAGGTCGTCCGTGGCGGCGTCGGCCCCTTCCTTGAGCTTGAAGTCGATACGGCCATCTGCCGTGCAAAAGCGCAGGCGCGTGAGCGCATTGATCGTGAGACGTCGGCGATCTTCGTCGGGCAACCCTTCGCGCCACTGATCGGGCTGATTGCCGAACATGCGCGAGAGAAACGTTTGCCAGTCCGGTCCGCGCAATTGCGTTTCGACGTCGTGAGCGAGCGTCACGACCTGTGCGGCGTCCCATTGGGGCAGCACGCCGGCGTGCACCATCAGATGACCGCGGTCGAAATGCGCGAGCGGGCGATGGCGCACCCAATCGATGAGGGCATCGCGATCCGGCGCGTTGAGAATATCGTCGAGCGTGTCGCTGCCGTGCGCTTGGCGCACCCCGGCGGCAACGGCTAACAGATGCAGGTCGTGATTCCCCAGCACGGCGGTGACGCGATTGCCAAGGGCGATGACCTGACGCAGAGTATCGAGGGAACGGGGGCCGCGATTAATGAGATCGCCCGCGAGCCATAGATCGGCATCCTGCGGCAAGAGGGCAAGGAGTTCTTCGAACGACGTTTGGCAACCCTGAAGGTCGCCGATGGCATAGATGTCACGCATCGCGGTGGCGCTGTCTTGTCTTGTTGTCCCGAACAGGGGGATTCCGTGTGCTGCGGCCGCGCGCCTTGGTGAGTTATCTACCCTCTACTCAGGCGCGTCGCCCCCCGTGGTCATTCATTTTTTGTAGATCAGCCAGCGCGGGGCCTTGAATCGGACGATGCGCAGGTACAGCCAGACATACGTCACCATGAACGCGACGCAGCACAGTGCGAGCACCAGACTGTGTCGCCAGAAGACTGTCGCCGGGATCACTGCCAGCAAGCATAACAGCCACAGGTACGGGGACGTCAAGGAATTGCGTTGCGTGAGCGCGCTCGCCGTGCGCACGCCGACGGCCCAGCGCATCAGCCGCTTGTACACCAGCATATGCAGGTGCACGCCATCGGGAATGCCGGGCGAAATACCGCGCACGAAACGCTTGCGATAAATCGAGAAGCAGACCTCGAAGGCGGGGTAGATCACCATGAGCGCGGGATACCACGGCGAGACCTGCGGGTTACGCATCACGAGCAGGATGGCAATTTCGGCGAGCATGAACCCGACGAAATAGGCGCCGCCGTCGCCCAGGAAGATCAGGCCGCCGGGGAAGTTGAAGATGAAGAAGCCGAGAATCGCACCGACCATGATCATCGACGTGGTGAGCACGATGGGGTCTTGCACCTGAAACCCGACGTAGCCGAGCGAGGCGAACATGATCATGGCGACCATGGCGGCAAGCCCGTTGAAGCCGTCGATGATATTCACGGCATTGGCCATGCCCGCCACGCACAGCACGGTGAGCGGTACCGACACGGCGGCCAGTATCAATGCGCGGTCGGCCAGCGCGATGTCGATGCGTGTGATGTGGATGTCGAGCAGCAGCCAGGCGAGCAACGCGGCGAACATGGTGCAGACGAGCCGCACGGTAGGCGTCACCTTCTTGGTCACGTCCTCGACGAAGCCGGCGAGAAACGCGGGCAGGCCGCAGGCCACCAGCAGGAGGATGTCGCGCGCAACTTTCGGATAGGGGAAGCCGAGCGCCGTCGCCGCGACGATCAATCCGGCCAAAATGCCGACGCCGCCGATGCGCGGCACCGGCCGTACGTGAAATTTCTGCACGCCGGCGACATCGCTGTCACCGGAGAAACGGGCGTGCACGTGCGCGTAACGCACGATGAACAGCGTCGTGATAAACGACACCACGAGGGCGATGGCAAGACTCAGCATGGGGCGACCCGATGGCCTGAAGCAGGGCCATCAACGAGTGAAGCGAAATTCAGCGTTTCTTTTTGACGATCATCCAGCGCGGGGAGCGGAACCGCACGATGCTCCGGTACAGCCAGACATAGGTCACGATGAACGCCAAACAGCACGCGGCAAGAATACCCGTGTGGCGCCAGAAGATCGTCGCGGGCACGACGGCCAGCAGACATAGCACCCAGAGGTACGGAGACGTCATCGAGTTACGTCGCGTGAGCTGTGCGGCGACGCGCGAGCCGACGGCCCAACGCAAAATCCGCTTGTAGATGAGCATGTGCAGGTGCACCCCGTCCGGCATGCTGGGCGAGACACCCCGCACGAATCGACGGCGATAAATCGAGAAGCACACCTCGAAGATCGGGTAGATCAGCATGAGCGCCGGATACCACGGCGACACCAACGGATTGCGCATCACGAGCAGGATGGCGAGCTCTGCGAGCATGAAGCCCACAAAATACGCCCCACCGTCACCGAGGAAAATCAAGCCATTGGGGTAGTTGAAGATGAAGAACCCCAGCACGGCACCGATCATGATCATCGATGTGGCCAGCACGATGTAGTCGTTGACTTGAAAACCCACATAGCCCAGCGAGGCGAACATGAAGATGCTCACCATTGCCGCCAGACCATTGAATCCGTCGATGATATTGACGGCGTTGGTCATCGCCGCCGTGCAAATCACGGTCAACACCACCGAAATCACGGGAATCGCCAACAACTGATCCACCGGTGCAATACCGATGCGATTGATGTGAATGCCCAGCACGAGATAGGCGATGAAAGCGGAGACCATGGCGCACAACAGGCGCATGCGCGGCGACACGCGCTTGGTAATGTCTTCGATGAAACCGCCGAGGAATACCGGGGCCGCACACGCTGCGAGCAGCAGGATTTCTTCCAGCGGCCCGGGGTAGTGAAAGTTGGCGAACGTGCCCGCGGCGAGCAGTCCAAGCATGATGCCCAAGCCGCCGATCCGGGGCACCGGATGGGCATGGACTTTCTGGACACCCTTGGTATCGCTATCGCTCGAAAAATGCGCGTGCACGTGGGCATAACGCACAATCAGCAGCGTGGTGATAAACGAGACTACGAGGGCCACTGTCAGGTTCAGCATGGTACGGACAAGTCGTTGAGCGCGATGTTAGTTCTTATATGTGACTGGCGTCAGCTTACTGCGCTGAATCGGATGAGAGCCTTGGGCGATTGTCGCTCCCATCGACCTCGCCGAGGACTCTGAAATACTCGGCGATCACCAGACCTTCGTCGAAATTTTGCGCTACTTTAGCACGCCCGGCATGTCCGACCGCCGCCAATTCGGCAGGTGACATCCTCGACGTTGCTGCCATTTGTGCTGTCAGGGCCTTGGCGTCCTGAACGGGCACGACCCATCCGGTACGGCCATCGTCGACGACTTCGCGGCACCCTTGTACGTCGGTAGTGATCACTGGACGCGCCATCGCGCCAGCCTCTAGAAGGGTTCGCGACAGCCCTTCGCGATAGGACGGAAGGACAATGCAGTGCGCCTGTGCGATGGCCGGTCGCACCTCCTGTGTCACGCCCAAATACTCGACAAGCCCTTCACGCTCCCAGGCGGCGATCTGATCGTGCGAAATGGATGTCGGGTTCTCGACGTCTGCCGGTCCGAGTAGTTGGCATTTGACGTGCGGTGCCGACGACTTCAGCGCGCGCGCCGCCTCGATGAATTCCAGCACGCCTTTGTCGCGCAGCATGCGTGCGATCAGCAAAAACCGGAACGAGCCATCGTCGGCAGGCCACGGAGCACTGGCAAAGTGATTGAGGTTGACCCCTTCGCCGGGCAGCAGCCGTGCCTTACGCAGATCGACGAGGCCCCCGCCGACCATCGCTTCGAAATCCGACTCGTTCAGGAACCAGTTCTCCCGCGTGTGGCGAAACGCGTGGCGATAGAGTTGTCGCACGATTCGGGTCAGGAAAGAGCGGTTGATGAAGACCGTGCCCATCCCCGTGGTGATCGACACAGAGGGAACGCGCGCCCAATGCGCCGCCATCGCCCCGTAGATATTGGGTTTGATCGTGTAGTGAAAGCAAACGGCCGGACGAACGCTGCGGTAAAGACGATACAGCCGCCAGGCAAGCGCGAGGTCGCTGAAAGGATTTTTCCCCTTCGACGCCATCGGCATGATGTGGACAACGCACCCCATCGCCCGCAAGAGCGGCGAGTAGTCGTCGTCCGGGGCCACTACGTGAACCGGATAACCGTCGGCCAGCAATGCGCGGATAGGGCCACCACGGAAGTTATGGATCGACCAGAACGAATTGGAGCAAAACAGAACGGGCTGGCGCATGGGCGATCAGTAGGTTGAGGCGGTTCGCACGGCGAGCTGCGCATAGCAATCGAGCCAGCGCGCCACGACGGCGTCGAGCGAGTAATGGGTGACGATGCGCTCGCGGTTGGTGGCGCCGATGGCGTTCAGCGCATCGGGGGTGTGCTGGCGCAGGCGCAGCGTTTGGAGAATGGCATCGCCCAGGGCCTGGGCGTTGCCGACGGGAACCAAGGCATTCCCGTCGTGCGCGCCAAGCAATTCGCGCACACCGCCGCAGTCGGTCGAAACCACCGGCAGCGCGCTGGCCATGGCTTCGCCGATCACGAGCGGCAGGCCCTCCCAGGCCGACGACATGGCGTAGACATCGGCGGCGCGCATCCAGTCGGCAACATCGTCGCGACGGCCGAGCAGCGTGACGGTCTGCGCCAGGTTCAGAGCGTCGACACGTGCCTGCAAGGCGGCGCGCAATGGACCGTCTCCGGCGACGAACAAGCGGGCGTCGGGCATCTCGCGGTGCACGTTCGCGAAGGCGTCTAACAGCGTGGGGTAGTCCTTCGCGTCGACCAGACGCCCCGCAGCAAGCACGATAGGCACCGCGCCGTGCCCATCGGCAGACGGCGCGAGCGATGCGGGCAGCGACGCACGCAGCGCCGCGCGATTGGCGGCATCGGGCCGATAGCGTTGCGTGTCGATGCCGTTGGGCATGCTGACGATGCGCGACGCGGGGGCTGCGCCTTGGGCGACGAAAGCGGCCACGGCGTCGTCGCTGACATTCGTCGTCAGGTCGGTGAGTCGGTCGGTGAGCCGGTAGGCGAGCATGCGGGCCCGTCCACCTTCATTGCGGCTGTGCGCGCTGGTGACGAGCACCGGCATCGATACGAATAACCGAGCCACGCGCGCAAGCAGGTTGGCATGCACCATGTGCGCGTGCACGACGTCGGGCCGCAAGCGCCGGATATGCGACGCGAATTGCGCCAAGGCAGCGGCGAGCGACCACGGCGTTTTGTTGGCGCGCAATTCAATCAGCGAGAAACGCGGCGAATCGGGCAGCCGCACGGCGCACTCGCCGGTCAGCGAGATCATGACGACCTCGTGCCCCTGCGCGAGAAAACCACGGGCGAGATCGGCCACTTGCGTTTCCGCGCCGCCCAATTGCAAGCCGGTGACGAACAAAACGATCTTCATGACGTAGCCTCGGCGCTTGCCGTCGATGGCTGCCATAACGTCTCCCAGCGCGCCGCGATGGCGTCGGGACGGAAGCGTTGTGCATGCTGATAACCGGCCAAACCCAACCGGCTGCGCAGTGGCGCATCGTCGATCAGGCGGCGCAGGGCGGCGCTCAGTGCATCGATGTCGCCGTCGGCAGCGATCAGGCTGTCGATACCGTCGTGCAGCAGCGCTCGCGGCCCGGCGTCGGCGGCAAATGCTGCGATCGGCAGTGCGTACGCCTGGGCTTCGAGCAACACGAGGCCGAAGCTTTCACGTCGCGACGGCAGACAGTAAATCGCGGCTTGCGCGTAGTGCTGCGCGATATCTGCCACGGCGGGGAGCAACTGCACGGTGTCGCCCACGCCGAGCGCCTGCGCCTGCGAGCGCAGCGCGTCGCGCAACGGGCCATCGCCAACAATGCGGACTTGCCATCCCGTGACAGGGGTGGCGTCCCCACCGCTGGCGGTGATATTGAGGGCGATTTCAGTGGCGGCGTCAGTGGTGACGTTAGCGGTGCTGTCAGTGACGATTTGGGCCCAGGCGGCGATCAGCCGGTCGAATCCCTTCTCCGGCACCAATCGCCCGACGGCGAGCACGCAGCGCGCGCCGTCGTGAGACGGCGGTTCGGCCGGGGCAGCAATCCCCAGCGGATTCGGCAACGTCACGAACTGCGCCCGCGCGTGCGGGTGGTGGGCCTGCCAGGCGTCGCGGTCCGCATCGGTGAGTACCACCACGGCGTCGTAGCGGCGTGCGGCCAACGCCCGCGCCCAACGGCGTGCGCGGCGGCCGAGGTCGCTGGCGTAGGTGCTGTGTTCCCAAGCGATTCGCCGTATCGGCAGGCCTAACGTCGCCGGGAGCGTGTAGAGCGCGAGCATCGGGTCGACGTCGATCATCACGTCGATGCCGTGGGCTTTCACAAATCGCCTGACGTCACGAACGATCGGCAAATAGTGGTGCTTGAACGCCACCCGTTCGGCGAACAACGCGTGATGCCGGACTTCGGGTGCCAACGCAAACACGGGCGTATGGCCCCACAGGGACAGCACGTGCACGCGGTGTCCGCGCGCGGCGAGCGCATTCGCCAGCGTAGCGGTGGCGCGCTCGGCACCGGCGAAAGCGGCCAGCGTGCCGGTAAACAGGCAGATCGTTTGGGGGCGCGTGGCGGGCATGGCTGACGTGGTAGGAGGCATCGCGTCAGTCCCGTCGCAGCAGCCAGATACCGAGCGCCAGGGCGGCGGCGTAACCCGCGCCATACCCCAGTGCACCCGCCATGGCCCCGATTTGCGGCGCGAAACTACGCACCACCACGAACGCGATCACGGCCGCGCATAGCCATTTGGCGACGACCCAACGGCCTGCACCGCGTCGGATCAGCGTCAGGTTGAGTGCGGCATCGGCAAACACCAAAATGCCCATGAGCGCCGAGACGCGCAGAATCTGCGCCGATTCGGCAAACCCCGCCCCGTAAATCAAGTGCACGATCCACGGCGCGAGGATGGCAATGGGGACGGCGAGGCTTGCCCCGGCGGCGACCATGAGCCATACGGCGCGCACGGTATTGCGCCGCGCCTGTGTGTTGTCGTTCGCCTGAAAGATCAATTGCGGGGCCAGCGAATTTGCGATGATCGGCGCGACGAGAACGAAGTTCTCCGTGATTTGCATCGCGGCGGCGTAAGCGCCAAGTTCCGCTAGCGGAATGATGGGTTTGAGCACCAGTTGATCGATGCGCTTGAAGAGCATCATCAGCATCAATCCGCCCCAGAACGTCAGGCCGCTGGTGAGCAATTCACGCAACAGATCGCGTCGCCAAACGACCGGTGTCGCGGGCGAGTGCCGGAAGTAATAGCGGGCCAACAGGGCTGCGGCGACGATGGCTTCGATGGCGTAGACGACGGCAAACGCGACGATGCCTGCATGCGTGACGAACAACACCGCCACGAGGGCGAGTTTTGCACCGAGCGCGCACAGATTGGCCGTGACGCTGGGCCGGTTGTACGTGCGCGCTTGCAACCAGGCGATGACGATGCCGACCGGCTCGCGAAACCAGAGCGCGACGCCGAGCCAGAGGGCGGCGGCCATCAGTTCGGAGTCCGCAAACGCGATGACGTAGATGGCGAGCGCGGCGTAGGCCACGGCAGCGGCGGCCAGCCGCAGCATGAAGGCGTGGGCGATGACCGTGCGCTGCTCGGCTTCGGGTTTGCCGACGAGCCGGGGTACGACGACCTCGCTGCCGCATAGCAGCGTGAGCGAGGCGGCGAGAAATACCAGCGATTGCGCGTATTGAAACAGGCCGAACTGCGCGGCACCGAGACTGCGGGCGAGGAGGCCGGAGACCACAATGCCGCCGACGATTTGCGCGCCGCGCTCGGTCAGCATCCAGAGGATGTTGCGAATGATGGTCCGGTAAGGCATGTGGGCGGGCGCGCGGCTCACTCGTTGTCGAAATAAGCAAAACCGGCCTTGAGAGGCCGGTGCTGGGAGACTTCACTCGCTTGTCATCGTGAGCCGGTACGGTTCGCCGGGCGATTGTAGGCACTCGCTGACAAGGGTTTCGCGGGCGTGCCGCAGCGCAGCGAAGTCCCGTATAATTTTAGCGTAATGTCGCCGTGCCCGGCCTGCCTTCGTGGCGGGCTTTTCTTGATACGGCAGCATGGCGAGCGTGCTCCGACACGCCGCGCTTAAGTCTGCGCATCAGGCATTCGTATTCGGTACTCATTTCCCCTCGTTTCCGAGAGACCCTTTCCCATGACGCAAACCACGCAAGTT
This sequence comes from Pandoraea pneumonica, assembly GCF_902459645.1. Lineage (GTDB taxonomy): Bacteria > Pseudomonadota > Gammaproteobacteria > Burkholderiales > Burkholderiaceae > Pandoraea > Pandoraea pneumonica. The sequence continues at coordinate 611,320 of NZ_CABPSK010000003.1, read as the reverse complement.
TCGCCTGCGATTTTCAAGGCATACGACATTCGCGGCATCGTCGGCAAGACACTCGATGCCAACGTCGCGCACCTGATCGGTCGCGCTTTCGGCACGGCGCTGCGTCGCGAAGGCGGCAACGCCGTCGTTGTCGGCCGTGACGGCCGTCTGTCCGGCCCTGAGCTGGTCGGTGCGCTGTCCGACGGCCTGCGCGCTGCCGGCGTCGACGTGGTCGACATCGGCGTCGTCGTCACCCCGATGGTTTATTTCGCAACGAACGTGACCCTGCACGGGCGCGTCGTCGACTCGGGCATCATGGTCACCGGCAGCCATAACCCGCCGGACTACAACGGTTTCAAGATGGTGCTGCGCGGCCGCGCCATCTACGGCGATGCCATTCAAGGCCTGGCGAAGCTCATCGAGCAGCAGGACTTCGAGACTGGCCAGGGCACTTACACGGCCGACGAGATCGGCGAGTCGTATCGCTCGCGTATTTCGAACGACGTGCATCTGGCGCGTCCGATGAAGATTGCGGTCGATTGCGGGAATGGCGTGGCCGGGGCGTACGCGCCGGCGCTGTTCCACGCGCTTGGTTGCGACGTGATCGAACTGTTCTGCGACGTCGACGGCACATTCCCGAACCATCACCCGGACCCGGCACATCCTGAGAACCTTCAGGACCTGATCCGCACCCTCCAGACCACCGACGCCGAAATCGGTCTGGCGTTCGATGGCGACGGCGACCGTCTGGGCGTGGTCACGAAGGACGGCCAGATCATTTATCCGGATCGCCAATTGATGCTGTTTGCCGCCGAGGTGCTGAGCCGCAACCCGGGCGAGAAGATCATTTACGACGTGAAGTGCACGCGTAATCTCGCGAGCTGGGTGCGTGAGCATGGCGGCGAGCCGCTCATGTGGAAGACCGGGCATTCGCTGGTCAAGGCCAAGCTCAAGGAAACGGGCGCACCGCTCGCTGGCGAAATGAGCGGTCACGTGTTCTTCAAGGACCGCTGGTACGGTTTCGACGACGGCCTGTACACGGGCGCACGTCTGCTCGAAATTCTGTCGAAATCGGCCGATCCGAGCGCGGTGCTCAATGCGCTGCCGAACTCGATCTCCACGCCTGAGCTGCAAATCCCGCTGGCCGAAGGCGAGAACTTCGCGCTGATCGACAAGCTGCGCGAGACCGCCAAGTTCGAAGGGGCGCAGGAGATTGTGAAGATCGACGGCGTGCGCGTGGAATACCCCGACGGCTTTGGCCTGGCGCGTTCCTCAAACACCACGCCGGTGGTCGTGCTGCGTTTCGAAGCCGATAGCGAAGCCGCCATCAAGCGTATTCAGGACGATTTCCGCGCGGCCATTCTGGCAGTGAAGCCGGACGCCAAGCTGCCGTTCTAACGGGGTTTCGCGGGACTTTCGGGCCCGGTGCTCGCCGCCAAGCGGTGACGCCGGGCCCGACGCCGTATAGCACCTCGTACTCAACCCCATACCGAACCCCATACCAAACCGTTACCGAAGCCATGATTGGCGGGCCGTGTCGGGGTAAAATCGCGGTTTTGCTCACGAGGCCCGGCCGAACCGCCGGAGCGTTCGGTTGCAGGTTCTGATCGTCAAAGTTTCGTCGCTCGGCGACGTCGTTCACAACATGCCCGTGGTGCAGGACATCCTGCGTCACTATCCCGATGCCCAGATCGACTGGGTTGTGGAAGAGGGCTTCGTTGATCTCGTGAAACTCGTGCGCGGTGTGCGCCGAGTTATTCCCTTTGCTTTGCGCCGCTGGCGCAAGAAGCCGTTTGCCGCCCAAACGTGGCAGGAAATCGGTGCGTTCCGTCGTGCGTTGCGCGAGACCCCGTACGACTACGTGATCGACACGCAAGGGCTGGTGAAAACCGGCTGGATTGCGCGTACGGCACGCGGCGCGGTGTGGGGGCTGGGCAACCGCACCGAGGGTGCCAGCTACGAATGGCCGGTGCGGCTGCTCTATCAGCACATGGTGCGCATCGAGCCGCATACGCACGTGGTGACGCGCTCGCGCTTGCTCGTGGCCCAGGCGCTGGGTTTCAAGGTGCCGGGCGATATCGACTTCGGTATTGCAACCGAGCGTGCCGACCACAGCCAATGTCCGGACCGTCCGTATGCCGTGTTCGTGCACGCGACGTCGCGCGACGACAAGACGTGGCCCGAAGACGATTGGATTGCGCTGGGACGCGATCTCGTGGGGCAGGGCCTGCTGATCGTGCTGCCGTGGGGCAGTGCAGCCGAGAGCGTGGTGTCTGAACGATTGGCGGCGGCATTGGGCGAGCACGCCTGGGTGCCGCCGAAGATGAATTTGTCGCAGGTGGTCGGGCTGATCGATCGCGGGGCGATTACCGTCGGCGTGGATACCGGTTTGGTACATATTGCCGCAGCGCTGAACCGTCCCACGATCGAGCTATACAATTTCAGCACGGCGTGGCGCACCGGAGGGTTCTGGTCGCCGCACATCGTCAATCTCGGCGACGCCGAGCACAAACCCACGCTCGCTCAGGTGCGCGATACCGTGCGCGAGTTCGCGCCGCTATTGCCGGTCGCGCCATTGACTGGCGTCGCCGCATCGGGGCATTCAGGGGAGGATCGAAACGCATGAGCCAAACGAACCCAACGAACGCAGCGAACGCGGGACGTACCGCGAATCCAGCGAATCCCGAGGGCGCCGCGCAGGCGAGCAGTCAGATCGTGACCGTCGAGTCGGGCAATTGGCAGGGCGGCGAGTTGTCGCTGCCGCGCGAGACGCTCGTGGCCGACGTCGAAGCGGGCAAAGTGCTGTATTTCCCGCATCTGGCCTTTGCCATCGGTGCGGATGAAAAACGTCTGCTCGATCCGGCCATCGCCGATCCGAAGCGCAAGAACATCAGCCTCGATCCGAAGACCGACGTCCTCGTGGGCGTCGCCGCCGATGAGGCCACGCAACGTGCCGTGCACGAACTCGTGAAGCGTTACTACACGCAGGCATGCAGCCTGATCGACGGTTTGCTGCCCGAGTATCGCGGCAAGCTGCGTGCTGCGCCGACGAGTCTGCGGCTGCATCAGGTCGAGACGCGCCAGACCTCGTGGCGCAAGGATGATAGCCGTTTGCACGTCGACGCGTTCCCGTCGCGACCGAACTACGGCGAGCGCATCTTGCGCGTGTTCACGAATATCAACCCGGCAGGGCAGCCGCGCGTATGGCGTGTGGGTGAGCCGTTCGAAGACGTGGCCAAGCGCTTCTTGCCGAAGGTGCCCACGCAGTGGCCGGGTTCGGCGTGGCTGCAAAATGCGTTGGGCATTACCAAGCGTCCGCGCAGCGGTTACGACCACATCATGCTGAATTTGCACGACGGCATGAAGGCCGACATGACGTATCAGCACGATGCCGATCAGCAGACCATGCCGTTCCCACCGGGCAGCGTGTGGATTTGCTTCTCCGACCAAACGTCGCACGCCGTGATGTCGGGGCAGTTCATGATGGAGCAGACCTTCTTCCTGCCCGCCGAAGCGATGGTGCACCCCGAGTGCTCGCCGCTGGCGGTATTGCAACGCCTTACCGACCGGACGCTCATCTGATGCTGCTGCGTCTCGTCTATGGTGCGTTGTGGTGGATCGTGGCCCCGCTGGCGGTCATTCGTCTGTGGTGGCGTGGCCGATTCGAGCCGGGGTATCGCCGTCATATTGGCGAGCGTTTCGGCTTCTACGATGCGCCGCCGTACACCGGCCGCCCGCTGATCTGGGTGCATGCCGTCTCCGTTGGCGAGACGCGCGCCGCGCAACCGCTGATCGAAGCCTTGTTGGAGAAATATCCATCGCACGGCGTGCTGCTCACGCACATGACGCCCACGGGCCGCGCCACGGGCGAGGGCTTGTTTGGCGATCGGGTGTTGCGGTGCTATTTGCCGTACGACATGGTCGGATCGATTCGCCGGTTCTTGAAGCAGTGGCGGCCGAGCGTCGGTGTGGTGATGGAGACCGAGGTCTGGCCGAATTTGATCTTCACGTGCCGCGAACAGGGCGTGCCGTTGGTGCTGGCGAATGCACGTATGTCGGCGCGTTCATTCAAACGTGCGGCCAAGTTTGGCGACGCGACACGTCCGGTGTTCGGCGGCTTCACGCGGGTGCTGGCGCAGAGCGATGCCGACGCAGAGCGACTGCGCATGCTGGGTGCGCACGACGTCGACGTGCTGGGCAATTTGAAATTCGACATGACGCCACCGCCCGCGCTCCTGATGCTGGGTAAGCAGTGGCGTGAACGCTTTGGCAACCGCAAGGTGTGGTTGGCGGCCAGTACGCGCGACGGTGAAGAAGCCCAGGTGTTGCAGGCGCGAGCCATGCTGGCGGCGGCGTCCGACGAAGGTCGGCGGGCGTTGTTGGTGTTGGTGCCCCGTCATCCGCAACGGTTCGACGAAGTCGCGGCGATGCTCGAGAAGTTCAGGCTGAATTACGTGCGGCGCAGTGCGTGGCCGGATGACGGTGCCCCGTTGCCTGCCGACGTCGAGGTGGTATTGGGCGACTCGATGGGCGAGATGGCGGCGTATTTTTCCGCGGCGGACATGGCCTTCATCGGGGGCAGTTTGTTGCCGTTGGGCGGGCAGAATTTGATCGAGGCGTGTGCGGCAGGTACGCCGGTGATTTTCGGCCCGCACATGTTCAACTTCACGCAGGCGAGCGAAAACGCGTTGGCGGCGGGTGCTGCGCGACGGGTGAGCGATGCGAGCGAACTGGCGACATCGCTGGCCGACTTGTTGGTCAACGATGACCGTCGGCTGGCGATGCGTACTGCCGCAACGTTATTCGCACGACAGCATCAGGGCGCAACGGGCCGAACGGTGGGTGCTTTGGGCCGTTGGCTGGAAGCGGCGGTGGCTTAAGCGGCACCGCATGCGTATGCCGGTCCGTCCCGGAGAAGGGACGAACCGGGGTTGCAGTTAGCGTCGCAACGGCGCAGAAGTCCCGGGCCGCACGCCTCGTTCAGGCAACCCAGCCCCAGCATTCGCGGGTGACGCCTCCCGAGCACCGGCCATCGCCGCAGAAGCGTCCGGGTTTTCCGTCAGCAGCGCATTGAGCAATTGCAGGTCCGTATCGACCAGCGTTGCCGCGCTAGCTTTCAACTGAAGGCTGGAGAGCAGCGTGCTGTAGCGGGCTTTGGCGAGATCGCGGCGGGTCGTGAAGAGTTTGTCTTCTGCGTTGAGCACGTCGGCGTTGATACGAATGCCGACCTGATAGCCGAGCTTGTTCGACGCCACCGACGATTGTGCCGATTGCTCGGCAGCCTCAAGCGCCTTCACCTGCGCCAATCCACTCGATACCCCCAGATACGACGTCCGAGCGCCGAGCACGGCGAGGCGGCGTGCGTCGTCGAGATCGCTTTGCGCTTTGTCTTCGAGCGCGAGTGTCTGACGCAGTTTGCTTTGCACCGAGCCGCCGGAGAAGATCGGAATGCTGATCTGGATGCCAATCTGGCCTGCGGAGCTAGGCCCTGAGCCTTGGCTCGACGGGCTCGACATGGCCGACGACAGCAGACTGTTGGCGTTGCCCACGTTCGAGTGCGCGCCGCTAGCGACCAGATCTACCGACGGCATGTAGCCCGATTTCGCCTTCGACGTCTCGCGTCGTGCCGTCTCCAGCGTGAGCGTTTGCAATTGCACGCCGTAGTTGGCTTGCTCGGCTTGCGCGACCCAGTCCGCGACATTGTTCGGTTGCGGCGACGGGAGCGTGGCCCCGGCGCGCAGCGTCGCGAGCGAACCGACTTGATGGCCCACAATGCGAGCGAAGGCGGCGCGGCGAACGTCGAGCGTGTTCTGCGCGGCGATTTCCTGCGCCGTGGCCTGATCGAAACTGGCTTGCGCTTCGTTCGCATCAACGATGGTCGCGTTGCCGACTTCGAAATTACGTTTGGCTGCGGCGAGTTGCTCGGCAATCGCCTGTTTGTGCGTGCCCGCGAGCGCGAGATCGTCCTGCGCGGCAAGCACGTCGAAGTACGCCGTGGCCACGCGAAGAATCAGATCTTGCTCTGCCTGGGCGAACGACGCCTCGGCGGCCGCCACCGTGAGCTTGCCTTGTTGATACGTCTGCCAGCTATCCCAGTGGAAGATCGGCTGCGTGAGCGCGAGGCTATAGCCGCTGCTACCGAACGTGTTCGAGATATTCCCGGAACCGTAGTGCGTGTTGACGGTGCTCCAGCGCGCGACCACTTGTGGCAGCAGCCCGGCGCGTGCCTGGGGCAGCGCTTCCACGTTCGCGAGATAGGCCGACCGGGCGCTGGCGATCAGCGCGTCGCGGGTTTGGGCTTCCCCGTAGAGCTGGAGAAGATCGGTGGCGCTGGCGGGCGCGGCGGCAAAGCACATCGTCGCGAAGACGACAGGCATTGCAAACGCCGCGCGCAGGGCAGGCGCACGCTTGGCCGCGCGCGGATGCGCGGCGAGCCTCGGGGGGCGCATGGCCCTGGCTCAGTAAGTCGGCATCGACGGGTCGACCTGGCGAGCCCAGGCATCGATACCACCGTCGAGATTGAAAAGCTGGGTAAAACCTTGTTGTTCCAAAAACATCGCCGCGCGGGCGCTGCGCATGCCGTGATGGCAAATGCACACGATGGGGCCTTCGGCGTCGAGTTCGTTCAGACGGGCCGGCACGTCGCCGAGCGGCACATTCTTGCTCTGCGCAATGTGGCAGGTCTGCACTTCCCAATCCTCACGCACGTCGAGTAGCGTGGGTTGGCTGCGGTCCCCATCCGCGAGCCACTGGGCCAATTGCGCCGGTGTAATGTTTTGCATGATGAACGTATGTCGTATAGATGGCGGCCAGTCCTCATTGATCCCCCGCGGGGCTGGTCCGCACACGGCATTCCGGGGCGCGCCGCCGTCAGTTGGCGGCAGCACACACCCGGGCGCCGGGCTCAGAACTTGAAGCTCGACGGTTGCGGCGCGACCAGATAGGCCACTTGCGTCTCGAACAGGTTTTCGGTGCGGTATTCGTTTTCCGACAGACGCGTGATCAGCTGCGCTTCCATGACCGGCGAACCGCCCACGAAGGCAGCCAGACGGCCACCGACCTTCAGTTGCGCGAGGAAGGCTTGCGGCAGTTCCGCCAGCGCGCCCGAGATGGCGATCACGTCGTACGGGGCGGCGGCGCTCCAGCCTTGCGCGCCGTCGGCGTTGACCACTTCCACATTCGTCACGCCATTTGCACGCAGCGTCTGCTGGGCGGCTTGCGCCAGGTTGGCGTCGAATTCGACGGTCGTCACGTGGTGCGCGTTATAGGCGAGCAGCGCGGCCATGTAGCCCGAACCCGTGCCGATTTCCAGCACGTTCTCGTTCTTCTTCGGCGCGAGCGCTTGCAGAATGCGCGCTTCGACACGCGGCTCCAGCATGAACTGGCTGTCGTTGCCGATGGCGGCGTCGCGCAGCGGGATCTTCACATCGGTGAATGCGAGGTTGCGGTAGGGCGCCGGCACGAAGTCTTCGCGCTTGACCACCGTCAACAGATTGAGCACCTGCTGATCGAGCACGTCCCAAGGACGGATCTGCTGCTCGATCATGTTAAAGCGGGCCTGTTCGTAATTCATTTCGATTACCGTGGGATTGTAGGCAAACACAACCGCGCATTTTACCAGTTCCGGGCGACGGTCATGATGACGCGTGAACTTAAGGTTTAACTGGTGCGCTGAGCGAGGCGCTGGAAGGTGAGCTAGGAAGCGCCACGCGATGCAGATAAGCCGCGCACATCGTGGCGATCTGATCGGCAATGTGGGCGGCCAGCTTGTCGCAGGTGGTATTCGGCGGGGTGCGGTTTTCGAGAATCGCCTTGATCGGCCCCGTCATCGAGTTCAGGAACACGAACGCGACCGTGCTCGTATCGTCGAAACGCCCGTCCTGCGCGGTATCTAGCATGGCGGCGACCGCCGCGTGCATCCGTTCGCTGGCGCAGGAGAACACCTCGCGCCCGTCCAAATCTTCCGACAAACGGTACAGCGCCTGCGCTTCCTCGATATCCGTCATCTTCGCGCCGACGTAGGCGTCGGCCAGCGCCCGGGCCATCGCCTCAATCGGCAAGCCGTGCGAATCCTGACAGGTCTTCTCCACCGTACAGACGATGCGATCGATATGCCGCTCGAGCACGGCATAGAGCAGCACCTGCTTGTTCTGGAAGTACTGATAGAGGGTGCCGACCGACACCCCCGCGCGCTCGGCCACCCGAGTGGTGGTGAGCTGACGCCCGCCATCGAGCAGCAAAACCTGAAGGGCCGCCTCGAAAATCGCGTCGATCGTCACGCGCGAACGCGCCTGCTGCGGCGATTTACGGGGCCCGGAGACCCCTCGGATGTCAGGTTTCATATGCGAATAGAAAAACTGAAGGATTCTTCATAAACTCGATGCTAACAAATTTGCGTGCGGCTGGGCGCAGAACAACAGGTACGACGACGGGAGCAGTGATGAAACGGGACGCAATCGACAAAGCAGTGCGAGCGGACGCCGAAAGCCATCTGGGACGGGTGGCACTGGTGACGGGCGCGACCAAGGGCATTGGGCAGGAAGTGGCACGTGCGCTCGCCGAGGCGGGCATGACGGTGGTCGTGGGGGCACGCGACGAGGCCAAGGGTGAGGAAGTGGTGGCACCGCTGCGCAAGGCGGGGTTTCAGGCAGAGACGCTGGTCATCGACCTGCTCAAGCCCGAGACACTGCATGCGGCGGCCTACCGCATTGGGCGCTATCACGGGCGGCTCGACGTGCTGGTGAACAACGCGGGCATTACCGATCCGCGTGACGACGTGCCTGAGCGGGCCTCCATCGAGGCCGTCGAGCGGGTGTTTGCGACCAACTTCTTCGGCACGTTGCGGGTGACGCAAGCCATGCTGCCGTGGCTGTCGCGCTCGGACGCCGCGCGCATCGTCAACGTGTCGAGCGGCTTGGGCTCGCTCGCCTACAACGGCGATCCGGCGTGGGAGCATGCGGCGTTCAAGCTGATTGGGTACAACGCGTCGAAGGCGGCGCTCAACATGCTGACCGTGCAGCTCTCGCACACCCTGCGCGAGACGGCGATCACGGTGAACTCGGTCGACCCGGGCTACACGGCGACCGACCTGAACGGCAAACGCGGCAAGCAGAGCGTGGAAGACGGGGCGCGCAGCGTGGTGATGCTGGCGCTGGGCGAGCGCGGGCCGGTCAACGGCGGGTTCTTCGACGTCGCGGGCGCGTTGCCGTGGTGACGGTGAACGGGGGCAGGCGGCGTACGCGGTAAAATGCGCCGCCTGCTTTCACGGCATCCACTGTTTCCACAGCTTCATCACGTTTCATGAATTGCCGACCGCATTGCGCGGCTTGTTGTATCGCGCCTTCCATCTCCACGCCCATTCCCGGCATGCCGCACGGCAAGCCCGCGAACACGCGTTGCGTGCAACTCGACGCCGACGACCGTTGCCAGATTTTCGGCAGCCCGCAACGCCCGGCGGTGTGCGCCTCGTTGCAACCGTCAGCAGAAATGTGCGGTGACAGCCGAGAGCAAGCCGTACGGTGGCTCTCGCAGCTAGAAGCGTTGACGGCACCGGTTCACCACCAATAGGTACCAATAGGCACCGGTAGTTCCACGTCATGTGCGAGTGCTATAGTCGCGCGTGTCGGGCGCTGGGCGCCCTGTTTTGGATGGGGACATGGCGCGTCAATCGCATTCGGATCGAGAAAATTATCAGCAGTGCGAGGCATCTGAGGCGGTCGATCCCGCACGCCGTCGCTGGCTGACACTCGCCGGTGCTTCGGCGCTTGCTGCTGGACTTGCCGCCTGTGCCGGTTTGCCGTTCGGCAACGACTACACCTTTTCCGAAGGCCAATTGCAGCGCGCGCTGGAGCGTAAGTTTCCGTTCGATCGCCGCGTGCTGGCCGTGCTCGATGTGAACCTGTCGCACCCGCGCCTGACGCTGCTGCCCGAGCGCAACCGCCTGGCAGTGGCGGTCGACGCCACGGTGACGCATCCGCTGGGCGGCGCGCCGCTGACCGGCACGCTGGCCATCGACAGCGCGTTGGCTTACGACCCGGCCACGATGTCCGTGGTGCTGCGCGATCCGGAAGTCGAGACGTTCACCATCGATGGCTTGCCGGAGCGCTGGTCGCGTCAATTGAACGCGGCGGGGGCGTTGCTCGCCACGCAATTGCTGCAAGGCGCGCCGATCTACACGTTCAAGCCCGAGCAACTCACCATTGGCGGCGTGGCACGCCAGCCGGGCCAGATCACCGTGCTTTCGCACGGTGTGAACGTCAAATTCGATTCCCGTTGATCCGGCGCTGCCAAGCTTCGGCGTTAAATCGTTCGGCCGTTTAGCGCCCTACGGCTCACCTAATTTTTTCCGCGTAAAACCTCTCTTCCGATTTCAAGACTTCTCAGGAAACCATTGCATGGACTTGTTGCTGGCGCTTAAAGCGATCATTCTCGGTGTGGTCGAAGGTCTGACCGAATTCCTCCCGATCTCATCGACCGGTCACCTGATTCTGGCCGGCAGTCTGCTCAACTTTAACGACGAGAAGGGCAAGGTCTTCGAGATCGTGATTCAGTTCGGCGCAATTCTGGCCGTGTGCTGGGAATTCCGCGCGAGGATCGTGCACGTCGTGGCCGGGCTGACGCGCGATAGCAAGTCGCGCCGCTTCGCGCTCAACGTGATTCTCGGTTGCCTGCCGGCGGCTTTGTTGGCGAAGCAGTTCGGTGCGCATATCAAGGCGGTGCTGTTCAACCCGACGGTGGTGGCGACGGCGTTTATCGTTGGCGGCGTGATCATTCTTTTGGTCGAGCGGCATAACCGTCGTAATGTCGAGGCTGGCAAATTGCCACGCGTTAATTCCATCGACGAACTCACGTGGGTGGACGCCCTGAAGGTCGGCTTCGCGCAGTGCTTCGCGTTAATCCCCGGCACGTCGCGCTCGGGCGCCACGATCATCGGCGGCATGATGTTCGGGCTGGAGCGCAAGGTGGCGACCGAGTTCTCGTTCTTCCTTGCGATCCCGCTGCTGTTCGCCGCGACCGTTTATGAACTGTATAAATCGCGTTCGATTCTGTCGGTGGACGACATCGGTATGTTCGGTATCGGCTTCGTGGCAGCGTTCATCAGCGCGTTCATTTGCGTGCGCTGGCTGCTGCGCTACATCGCGTCGCACGACTTCACGGCGTTCGCGTGGTACCGCATCGTGTTCGGTCTGGTGGTGCTGGCGACCGGCTACAGCGGGCTGGTGGTCTGGGCCGACTGAGCATTACCCAAGCATCACAGATTGACGCAATGAAAAAAGGGCACCTCGCGGTGCCCTTTTTCGTATGCCTCAGCCTTTCAATCGCGTCGTTTAGCCGCGCTTCTTGAAGACCAGATCCCACACGCCGTGACCGAGACGCAGGCCGCGATTCTCGAACTTCGTCACCGGACGATAGTCGGGACGCGGTGCGTAATCGGCTGCGGTGTTCTCGAGCGTCGGCTCAGCGCCCAGCACTTCAAGCATCTGCTCGGCGTATTCCTGCCAGTCGGTCGCGCAGTGCAGATAGCCGCCCGGCTTCAGGCGCGAAGCGAGGAGTGCTACGAACGGCGGTTGGAGCAGGCGGCGCTTGTGGTGGCGCTTCTTGTGCCACGGGTCCGGGAAGAACACGTGCACGCCGTCGAGCGACGCTTCGGGCAGCATGTTCTCCACCACTTCCACGGCGTCGTGCTGAATGATGCGCACGTTCGAGAGCGGGGTCGTGCCGATGAGCTTGAGCAGTGCGCCCACGCCGGGTTCGTGCACTTCCACGCCGAGGAAATCGTCGTCGGGACGCACTTTCGCAATGTGCGCGGTGCCGTCGCCCATGCCGAAACCGATTTCGAGGATACGCGGCGCATTCGGGCGATGGAACGCTGCGGGCCAGTCGAGGGCGTCGGGCGTATAGGGCACCAAGAACTGCGGGCCGAGCGTATCGAAGGCGCGCTTTTGCGCTTCCGAGCTACGGCCAGCGCGGCGCACGAAGCTGCGAATGCGGCGCGGATGCGCAACGCCGTCCGGGCCGACTTGGGTGTCGCCGTCTTGCGCGTCAGAAGTTTGCGGCGCGTCGAGGTCGGCAGCGTCGTCGTGGGCCGGTTGCGCGTCGTCAGCCGGCGGGTGTCCGTGGTTCGTCATGGAAGCAGAAAGCCGTCGGGTGCGAGGGCTTATCGAGGAAGTGCTGCGGCGGGCGGCGCGCTCGGCAAGTGATGCCAGCGTACGGGTGACTTACGCCCAACACGATGATTTTCAAAGGATTTTCCCGCGCGTTGGCAGCGGGAACGAGCGCGATTATCGCCCGGAACGGCCTTCACTGGCAAGTTGGCGTCCGGCGGGGCCCACTGCCGCCTGATGTCGCCAATGCCGCCGATTCCGCAAACGTTGGCCAAAGCCGATTACCGCGCCTTCGCGCGCGACGGCTTGCCCGACGCCGCGACACGTGCCGCGCTCTTGTTGCGCATCGCACCTGCTGTGTCCATGTCTTCGAGCCACGAGAGGGCATCGGCATGGCGCAGGAAGTGGCGCAGATAGTCGGGCGAAACGTCGTGCATGAGCGAGAGCGCGCGGTGCACGAGGTGGCTGGAATTCAACGGCCCGGCATTCTCTGGCACTTGGGCGAGCGACTGCCGCAGATTGCCGTCGGTGCTGAGCTTCGACCACGTTTCGCGGAAATACTCCAGCACGTCCATGTCTTCGAAACCGTCGCCGGTCGAGATGACCGTGGGCGTGGTGACCGGTGCGGGCGAAACTGTCGAAGCCGCCGAAACTGTCGGCGCGGCCGATCCAGCGGGCCCCGCTTGCCGCGCGGCAGGCGCTGACTGCACTGGGCGCTTGATCGGCGGCATCGCTTGCGCGGGCCGCTCACCAACGCGCTGGGTCATATCCGCGATCAGCAGGGAAAGCGGCGACGGTGCGCCTTGTGGCGTCGCCGCGCTGTCATCAGTGACTGAGACCTCGCGCGCCGCCAGCGCCTTCGTGAACGCATCGACTAGCACTTGCAAGCGCTCGTCCAGCACGCGCCGCGTTTCGCCCGTGAAGGTGGCCGCGCGTCGAGCCAACGTTTCAATAAGGTGAAAGCGAACCGGATCCCGCTTGTCGGCTTGCTGTGCACGCCAGCCGTCGAGTTGCGCTTGCCAGACGGACGCTTCTGGCGCCGTCAACGTTTCCGGGAGATCGCGCGGATCGTCAGCCATTCGACTTCCCGGTATTCCCCGCGCTGCTGCGTGGCATCGGGGCAATTTCTACGCGCCGGTTCTTCGCGCGACCGGCTTCGTCGGCGTTCGACGTGACGGGTTGCTCGGCGCCAAACGCGGCGGAGAACACCGACGACGGCGGAATGCCCGCCGCGATCAATTCGCGTGTGACCGTGAGCGCCCGTTGTGCGGACAGCTCCCAGTTATCGGCAAATCGCCGGTTCGTTTCGCGCACTTGCTGGTCGTCGGTGAAGCCGCTGACCATCAGAATCTCGTCGCTCACTTTGAGATAGGCGGCAAGCGGTGCGGCGAGGCTGCGCAGCACTTCGCGCCCCTGCGGCTGCAATTGGTCGGAGTTCAGCGCGAACAGCACGTTCCCGCTGATGCCGATGCGGCCGTTCACGATCGTGACGCGTCCACCCGCGAGCGGTCCGGCGAGCGCTTTTTCCAGCGTCTCGCGGCGTTGCGTTTCGGCCTGACGCTCTTTCACTTCGCGCTCGAGCTTGGCCGACAGTTCGAGCTGCACGCCGATGACGCCGAGCATGATCAGCACGAACGCACCGAGCATGACCGACATCAAGTCGCCGAAGACGGCCCACGTCGGCGCTGCGGCGCCAACATCGCTGTCGGCGAAGTCGGAGTCGAAGTCGTGGCTCATGCTGCCGCGCTACCCGGTTGCGCGCGGGCACCGCCGAGCTGTTGCAGGTTTTCGAGAATCTGCTTTTGCGACATCACGCTCAATTCCACCACTTCGCGTGCTTGTGCGACGTAGTAGCCAAGCTGTTCGTCGCTGCGCGCCATCGACTTGTCGAGCGCGGCTTCGATGCGTTGCAGATGGTCGAGCAGTTGTGTGTTCGATTCGCCGAAGGCCTGCACGGCGGCACCGAACGTGTCGCCCAGGCTTGCGACTTCCACGGCGCTGCCGGTGACTTGCGCCGACGCGGCGGCCAGCTTCTCGGTTTGCGCGGCAATGGTGTCGCCCAGATTGGCGCTGGCACGTTCGAGCAACTGTGCGGACGTGGTGACGAGCTCGTCGACCGCCGCGCGTTGTTCGTTGCCCGCGTGGCGCACGGTGTCGAGCAGCGTGCCGAGTGTTTCCAGCAGACGCGAGCGCTCTTCGAGCATCGCGTTGTCGCGCACCATGCTCTCGGAAAGCTTCTGGCGCAACTCGGCGATGATATCCGCGGCGGCCTTCGGGGCTTCCGCAGCGGTCTGCATCAGGCGAGAAATCTCGGCGATGGTGTCGCTCGCGTTGCGGCGCGTTTGTTCCGACATGTCGAGCGCGGTGCGCGTGAGCGTCTCGCAAATCGTTTGTTGCTGGCTGGCCGTTTGTGCGCCCATCTGCTGCCATTGTTCGCGCAGCGTGGCGAGCGTGCCTTCGAGGGTTTCGGTCCATGCCGACAGACGTTGAGTTTCGCGCTGCGCCGTGGCGTCGTGATGCGCGGCGTTGGCAGCGCTCAGCGCGTCGAGCAGCGATGCGCTATGTTCGGTGAATGCCGTCGTCGTTGCGGCGACGAGTTGCTGGTTGCCGCTGGCCAGTTGTTCGCTTACGCGGGCGTGGTCGGCGATGGCCTCGCGCCAAGCTTGGGCGACATTGGTCGAGGCGCTGTCCATTTGCGTCGAGACGCCTTGCAGCAACTGTGTCGAACGCGTATCGAACGTGTCTGCGAAGCGTTCAAGGGCGGCGGCGAGGTTCTGCGTGAGGGCATCGTTGGCTTGTTGCTGCGCACCGATGGCTTGCTTCCACTCGCCGGATACCACGGCTGCCGTTTCGGCGACGCTTTGCATCGCCCCTTCCGTGCGCGTGCTCACACCGTCGACCAAGTGCGCAGAACGCTGTTCGAACGTTTCGGTGAATTGCGCCAAAGCGGTGCCGAGATCGGCCGTCAGCGCGGCGTTGGCGGCCTTTTGCAGCGCCAGCGATTCGTTCCATGCTTGCGCCACGCGCTCGTGCGCCCCGGACACATTCCCGCTGGTGGTGTCGAGCTTCACCGCCACATCGCTGAGCAGCGCATTCGAGCGTGTCTCGAAGGTCTGTGCGAAGCGTTCCAGCGCCGTGCCGAGTGCTTGCGCCATCGTGTCGTGCGCGGCGCGTTGTTGCGTCAACGCTTGATCCCACACCTGCGCCACGCGTTCGTGAGCGCCCGTGACGTTGCCGCTCGTGGCATCGAGCTTGGCAGCCACATCGCCGAGCAGCGCCGTCGAGCGGGCTTCGAAGGTTTGCGCGAAATGCGCCAGGGCCACACCGAGGTCTTGCGTGAGCGCGTTGTGAGCGCTCTGCTGTTGCGCGAGCGCTTGTTCCCAGGCTTGCGCGACGGTCGTCTGTGCGGTGGCGATGCTGCCGGTCGCGTTGTCGAGACGCGTGGTCACGTCAGCCAGCAAGCCAGCGGAGCGGGTCTCGAACGTTTGCGCAAATTGTGTGAGCGTGGCGCCCAGCTCCTTGGCGAGCGCATCGCTGGTGCGTTGTTGTGCTGCGAGCGACGTTTCCCACGTTTGTGCGACACCGGCGTGCGCGGTGCTGACCTGTGAGGTCGCGCCTTCCAATCGCGTCGCAACGTCGTCGATAAGGCGGGCCGAGCGCGACTCGAACGTCTGCGCAAATTCGCCGAGCGCGCCGCGCAAATCGGTGGCGAGCGACGCATTCGTGCGCAACTGTGCGTCGAGCGAATCTTTCCAGACGTTGGCCACGCGAGCCGTCGTCGCTTCAAAGCGATCGGACAAGCCGTCCATCCGATCTTGCATTGCGCCCGAGACGGTTTGATGCCACGACGCGGTTTCGCGCGCCAGACTGGCCATCGTCGCCTCGACTTCCGGGCGGATGGCGGCACCGGCGGCGCTGGCCGTCGTCGCGACGCTGTCTTTCAGATACTGCTGCATCGCACTGGTGAGTTGCGCGTACGACGCATCGGTACGGGCGTGCAACGCGTCTTGATTGGCCACGAGGCGTTCGCCGAGGCCCTGACTTTGGCGCTCCATGGCGGCCATCATCTCTTGCAGGCGGTCGACGAGCGCGGGCATTGCAGCGGCTTGCTGCTGGAGCAGTTGCAGGGTGGTTTCGCGCTGATGCTGCTGCGAGAAGCCGCGCAGCGTGGTGACGATGCGTGCGTCGAGCGCTTGCACGACTTGGGCGCGCTGCTTACGCGCGAGTGCGGCGAGCAGGCCGAGCATAGCCGACGTGGCGACACCGGCGACCGAGGTGCCGAACGCGAAGCCGAGGCCTTTGACGGGTGAGGCGAGCGATGCGCGAATGGCTTGCAGGTCGGTCGCGCCTTCGAGGGCGATGCCGGTGCCGCGCAGCGTGGCGGCCATGCCGAGGAAGGTGCCGAGCATGCCGAGCAGCACGAGCAGGCCGACCAGATACGGCGTGAGTGCCGGGCCGGGCAAGCCGACGCGCTCGCCTTCCACGCGCAGGCGCACGGCGGTGCGCAGGCCAGCGGGCAGTGTGTCGAGCCACGACGGCAGTGACGCAGGAGCGGTGCTCAGGCCGCCGACGGCTTTTGCGAGCGCGTCCGACGACTGGTGGAAGCGTTTGAGTTCGAGCGCACCGATGAGATAGACGGCTGCGATGAGCAGCGTGACGGCCAGCGCGAGGGTGTTGGTGCCGGCATAGCCGATGGCGATCCAGCCGACAACGGCCAGTCCGGCGACAAAGGCAATGAGATCAACGAGGTAACGGGTCATGTTGTCCGGGTTCACAAACGTTTTCGCCGAGTTCATTCGCGAGCAGGGCGGCGAGCAGCCCTTCAAGCGGTTGAAGGCGGATATCCAGTTCTGCGAGCAGGATGCTCTGCATATCCCGGTGGAAGGTGTCGAGCCACGTGCCTGCCGGGGCGAGCGGCGGGGCACCGGGCACGCGCGGCGCGGCGAGGGCGGCCTGCTCGGTATCTCGCAGCTTCACGAAATGGCTTTCGAGCAGATTCGGCACGCCGGCCAGCAGGGTGCGCTCGCGGGCGCCCAGCACGCGCTCCATCACGGCATCGACGCCGGCCAGCTTGGCGGCATCTGGCGACATCAACGCCAGTTGTGCGCGCAGGCGGGTGCGCAAGGCACTGATGGCCGTGTCCATCGTCTGTTGCGACGTGGCGTAGCGCTGCCGATAAGCGGGAAATTCGGCAAACGAAGCGGCCCGTTGACGCTCGGCGGCACTCATGGCGCGAATTTGCCCGCCGGGCGCTGCGGCCAGTCCGCAATCGCGGGCGATGGCTGCGGCGAGGTCCGTGCGCACGCGTGCGAGGGCTTGCGCCGCGCCGGTCGCGACAGGCGCAGCCGCCCGCGCGCCGGGCGTTTCGGCCGGCGGGGAGGCTTTGAGAGCCGACGACAGGGCGATGGCGTCGGTCCAGCCCAGCCACTCACTCATGCGGTCCGAGAGCGACGGCGCGGCCTCAGGCGGCGTGAACGTGCTCAGACGGGCCAGAGAGCGTATGAGTGTCGGGGCGCTGATTACAGGACGCCGGGGCACTTGCACCATTCCACTGGGGGGTCAAAAACCCAGCAGTTTACACTGCGCGGCCCTTGCCACCCCGGTTTGTGCCCGTTGTGTGCACTCTTGACGTTCGAGCGCAGTGATCGCTCACGCCGGTGTAAAGAAGTACCGGGTCAGGTGAAAGAAGATCGGGGCGGAGAAGCAGATCGAGTCGAGGCGATCGAGCATGCCGCCGTGTCCGGTCAGCATGACCCCCCAATCCTTGGCGCCGAGCGAGCGTTTGACAGCTGAGAGCACCAGCCCGCCGATGAACCCACCGATCACGATCACGAAGGCCATCAGGGTCGATTGCCACCAGTGATGGAACGGCGTTAGGCCATGGAGCAGCGCGCCCAGTACGACGGCCATTGCGCCGCCGCCGAGCAGTCCCTCCCACGTTTTGGATGGACTGACGTGAGGAGAGAGCTTGCGCTTGCCCCAAAGCTTCCCGCAGACATACTGAAAGACGTCGCTCGACTGCACGACGAGCAGGAAGTACAGCAACAGCGGCGCGTTCGTCGTGAAGTAGCCCGGAATTTGCAGCATCAGCAATGCCGGGGCGTGGCTAAGCGAAAACACGCAGACCATCACCGCCCATTGCACCTTGGCATTGCGCTCGAGAAAGCCATTCGTGTCCTGCGCCAACGCCGCGGCGGCGGGCAGTGCAAAGAACACGTACACGGGAATGAATACCGTGAACAAGCCGTACCAGCCAAGACCGAGCAGCAGGAACTGGCCCGGGAGCGCCACGTAGTAGACGAGCACCAGCGGCCAGTAATCGGCAGGCCGGGTGGGGGTGAGCGTGATGAATTCCCGCAGCGCGAAGAACGCACAAATGGCAAACAAGACGATCGTCGCGTAGTTGCCGAGCAGCAGTGCGCCGGCGATCACGATCACCATGAGCCACCATGCGGCCACCCGTTGATTGAGATTGCGGATCGTGTCGTTATCCGGTCCGTGTCGGCGTTTGAGCAAGTAACCGGCGATCGATGCCACGGCCAGCAGGCCGATCACACCGATGATCGTTTGCCAGAAGATGGTAGGCATGGCTTATCCCTTGCGGTCTCTGAGATCGATGATGTGCTGGCGAGTGCGGTCGAGAAACGCGGCCTTCGGTTCGTCGGGCAGAAGATGCAAGGGGCTGCCGAACATGGCTTCGCACATGAATGGAATCGGCAAAAAGCGGCCCTTGGGCATCGCACGTGCGAGATTCGACAGATAGACGGGCACCAGATCGACATCCGGGTGGCGCTTGGCGAGCCAGTACAGTCCGCTTCGGAATGCGTGTACTTCGCCGTCGGCATTGCGGGTGCCTTCGGGAAACAGAATGACCGACTCGCCGACATCTAACGCCGCGTCGACGGGTGCCAGCGGATCCGTGGCGTTCTCCGCAGTGCGCTCACCCGAGCGGTCGATGAGAATGACATCGAGCATTCGCTGTGCGATATAGCGCTTGCTGGGCGAGCTGTCCCAGTAGTCGCGCGCGGCCACCGGGCGCACGTTCTCGCGCAGCGACTCCGGCAATGCGGCCAGAATCGCCAGCGTGTCGATATGACTCGTATGGTTGGCGAAGTAGATCGTCTGGCATGCCGATGGGGGCAAGAGAAACCGGCCATGTGCGCCCACCACGAGCCGCACCAGACCGAGCAGCCGTCTTTGCTGGAAGTTATTCATGAGGATGCTGCCGCCAGATCGCGCGCAATTGCGCGGGTGCGCGTGACGCAAGTCAAAGCGCTACCCGCGGCAATGACCGCAAGGGCGATGCCCATCGCGTAATAGGGACGCTGCAACGCGGTCTCAACAATTACCAAAAGGCAAGCGGCACTCAGCAGTGCCATGCGCTGTTGCTTTGCCATCGGGCCGAGAAAGCGCTGTTCGAGGCCGAGCGCGCCACCGAACACGCGCACATAGGCTGTCAACGCCGCGAGCAGCGCGCTCAGCCAACCGAGCCAGGGAATTCCTGCGGCGTAACCGGATGCCACCAGCAACAGGCTGTCGGCGATCCGGTCGGGGAATTCGTTGTAGAGCGCGCCGAGCAGTGATTTCTTGCCGCCCTCCACGGCGATCAGACCGTCGACCACGTTGCAAAGCAAGCGAAGTTGAATACCCAGAATCGCGATCAACATCGCGGGCCAGGTGTGGCTGTACAAGAGTGCGGCTGCCGCGATAGCGGCAAAGGCAACGCTGGCTGTCGAGACCTGATTCGGTGTGATGCCGCAAGTGGCGAGGCGGCTCGCCAACCCACGGATGATTTCGTTCGAACGCGATTTTATGGGTCTTCGATTGGGCGTCATTTTTTAATTGGACGTGAGGGGCGCGCGCAAGAATGAGGCGATTATGGCAGCCCGCAGCCCATCATTTCCATGGCATCTCAAAATGTTGTTGCCGATCGAAATCCGTCGCGTTGTTTGGTGGATTCACTCGAGAAACGCGATGACTGCCGCCGAGAACGCTTCCGGGAATTCCACATTCGACAAATGCACTGCCGGGAAGACATGCAGGCGTGCGCCTGGAATCGTCTCCACCATCGTCCTGCTGAAGGCGGCGGCGGTCACCGTGTCGTGTTCTCCGGCAATCACAAGCGTGGGCCGCGTGATGTCGGCAATCGCGCGCCGCAGATCGGTTTGTTGCACCGCCGCCCAAGACCCGGCGAGCCCGTGACGATTCGTCGCGAGCAGCGTTTTACGGAACGGGGCGACGAGCGCGTGGGCCGCATCGTTAGCCGAATCTCCGTCGCCAAGCATGTGAGCCGGGAACCAGTTGCGCAGGAACGTCTGCGCTGTCTCGCGCATATCTCTCGCTTGCAGCACGGCGGCGATGGACGCGTCCCAAACTTCTGCCGGACCAAGATAGGGCGCCGTGTTGCTCAGAATCAGGCGATCGATGCGCGTGGCCGCATGCACCCCAAGCCACTGCCCCACGATGCCGCCGAGCGACAGGCCGAGAAAGTGCGCGCGGGCGATATGCAGATGATCCAGCAAGTCGACGACATCTTCACCGAGACGGTCGAGCGAATACGGCCCGGGCGGCACACTCGACGCGCCGTGGCCGCGCGCGTCGTAGCGCAGCACGCGGAAGTGTTGGGAGAACGCGGGAATTTGCGCGTCCCACATATGCAGATCGGTGCCGATCGAATTGGAGAGCACCAGCACGGGTTTGTCCGCCGCGTCTTTGCTGCCGCCATCAATGCGGTAAGCGATGCGAGCGCCGTCGGTGGTGTCGAAGAAGGAATAGTTGTCCATCGTAGTCTCCGGAAGAAATTCAACTGGGTCAGTTGGTGAAGACCATTCTGGTCGAGGCGAGAAATGATTTAAATTACAAAGATCGAACGATCTTTGTAAAAAGAGATGACATGATGGATTTCACCCTGCATGACCTGCAATGCTTCGACGCCGTTATCCGCGAAGGCAGTTTTCAGGCGGCAGCGGAGGTATTGCATCGCACGCATCCGGCGGTCTTCGCTGCGGTGGCGCGGCTGGAGCGTCAGACTGCGCTCGTGTTGTTCGACCGAAGCGGCTATCGCGTGAAGTTGAGCGAAGCGGGACAGTCGTTCTACGCGCGCGCGCAGCCGCTGTTGCGCGAAGCGGCCGGGTTGCGGCATCACGCGGCGCAGTTGGCGATGGGCGAGGAAAGCGAGTTGAACGTGGTGATTGGTGACCTATGCCCGCGTGAGACGTTGCTGGGGTTGCTTGCGCGCTTTTTCGCGCAGTGCTCGCACACGCGCTTGCAACTGCACTTCGAGACGGTTGGCGGCCCGATGGAGCGGCTCAAAGCGGGCGATGCGGACCTCATCTTGCATCGCGTCGATAAACGCGACGCCGACATCGCATGGATCGATCTTTGCAACGTGCGGCTCGTACCGGTAGTGGCGCCGCAGATGCTCACCACGCCGTTGCCCCGAGCGGTGCGCCCAGTGGATATGCGCGGCTACACGCAATGTGTGATGCGAGATTCGGCGCGGGCATCGAGTGGTGAAAGCTTCTTCGTAATCGAAGGCGCGCATCAATGCACGGTGGCCGATCAGGCGATGAAGAAGGATGTCATCTTGCAAGGTTTGGGCTGGGGGCATTTGCCCGCGCATCTGATCGAGGAGGAACTGCGAAGCGGCGCGCTGAAGTCCATCGCAGGGAAATACCTGCCTGTGCACACCGAGGAAATCGTCGCTGCCCGGCGCACCGACGGCCCGCACGGCCCCGTGGCGAACCGTCTCTGGACGTATTTGCGCGAAAGCATCGATGCGGAGATCGCGCAGGGGTAGCCCAGAGACGGCGTGAAACTCAGATAGCGCAGACGAGATGGCCGCTGCTTCGGATCAGCAGGTGGCGTCAGCCGTTTGTGCCAGCCCGGAACGAAGATACGGCAGCAGGCTGGTCAGACCGACGGCTGCCATGGCAGCACCGATCCACAGCGGCGCGCGCATGCCGTAGCCCGCATCGATGGCCGACCCGCCTGCCCACGTGCCGAATGCCAAGCCAGCGGTGATCACCGACGTGTGCATCGTATTCACGAGTGGCCCCGGCGCAGCAGCGCGCATCACGCGCGCCACCATGGCGGGGTTAAGCGACACGCCGGTCAGACCGATTGCGGCGAAGGCGGCGATGCCGATGGGCGTGATCTGTGCCCACAACGCGAAGCTCACCAACGCAAGCGCCAGCACACTCAACCCCACGATCAGAACGGTCAGCGTGTGACGGTCCGCAAAGCGTCCGGTCACGGCGTTGCCGATGATGTTGGCGATGCCGTACATGGCGAGCAGATTCGGGATCGTGGCCGCCGAGACCCCGGCGACGTTCAGAAAGATCGGCGAGAAGTAGCTGAACGCGGCGAACGTGGCACCGATGATCAGACCGCTCGTGATGAATGCAGCCCATAGCGGCCGATTGAGCAGCGAGCGGAATTCGGCGGCGAGGCTCACCGTCTCGCGCTTTTCTGTGGCCGGGGCCCACAGCGCGACGGCCACGGTGCACAGGGCAGCGAGCACGGCGACAAGCCAGAAGCTGGCGCGCCAGCCATAGTGCTGCTCGATGAATGCGGTGAGCGGCACGCCGACCACGGGCGAGAACATCAAGCCGCCAAGCACGAACGAGGCGGCGCGCCCACGCACCGACGGGGCGACGAGGTCGGCGCACAACGTGAGGGCGACACCAAAGGTGGCGGAGCTGGCCACGCCCATGATGATGCGCGCGAGCGCCATCACTTCATAACGCGTAGCAACGGCGGCCAACACACCACCGGCGACGTTGATGATGAGCAGCCATACGAGGGCTTGCTTGTGCGGCGTGCGCAAGGCCAGCAGCAGGGCGGTGAGTACTGGGCCGCCAATGGTCATGCCGAGGGCATAAAGCGAAATCAAGTTGCCGATGTCGCCAATGCCGACGTTCATCGCATGGGCGAGCGCGGGCATCATGCCGGCGACCATGAATTCGGCCGTGGTCATCGCAAAGACGGTGAGCCCTAGTAAGTAGACGACGGGTGGCATCGTGGATTTTTGCGTCATATCTGTAACGATCATTCCATATCGGGGGGAAGAAAAAGCCCAAAGGGCTTTGAGCGAATGTCGGAGGTTGCGTGTTGGATGTGCGTGGCGGGGCGCGTCAGAGTTGGGCGAGCGTGCCTTCCATGATGTCTTCGAGGAACTTGCGCTCGCAAACGGTACGTCCCAGTGCGCGCAGTCCGTAATAGCTACTGAGAAAGGTGCGCGCGACGAGCAGAGCGGGCCGGTCGGAGGACAACTCGCCGCTGTGTTGACCGATGGCGATCAGATGCACGAGCACTTGCTCGATGCGCGTGAGATAGGCCTGACTGATCTGGCGCACCTTGGGGTCTTTGCCGCCGCGTTCGAGTGCGGCGAACAGCGCCATGCAGCCGCGCTCTTTCTGGGGATCGAGGTCTTCGTCGATGCCCCATTGCATGAGTGCGCGCAACCGGTCTTTCACGAGACCGGGCGCGTTGAGGATATCCGCTTGTGTCTGAAGCCCGAGCGTCTGATAGCGCTCGAGGGCTTCGTGATAGAGGTTGAGTTTGTTGCCGAAGGCGTTGTAGAGACTGCCGCGCCCGAGCCCCGTGCATTCGACGAGCGTCTGCGCCGACGTGCCTTCATAGCCGTGGGTCCAGAACGCGTCCATGGCCGCGTCGATAACGGCCGCGTCGTCGAATTCTCGTGGTCTGCCGCTCATGTGAATGGCCCTCGGCGAAATGGGGAGTCAGGAACGAACGCCGGGGTGCGACAAATCACGCCAGTCCGGTAGTCGGAACTATAGGTTATTTTTTAACGAATGTTCCAATAACCGGACCTGGGTTGTGGGTTTGGCCTTAGGCGGCATGCAAAGGCCAAGTTCAAGTGCCGTCACCTCGCAACGCCGTCTTCAATATCTTCCCGTAGTGGTTCTTCGGCAGGGCATCAACGGGTACGTAGCGTTTAGGGCGTTTGAATCGCGCGATGTGCGCCAGACAATGTCTATCCAACTCGGCGCTATCCAGCGCAGCACCGGGCGTGCAGACGACGTAAGCCACGACCACTTCACCCCATTCCGGATCCGGTTCTCCAATGACAGCGACCTCGGCGACAGCGTCGGCGCGCAAGAGCACCTCTTCCACTTCGCGCGGATAGATGTTTGTGCCACCAGAGATGATCACGTCCTTCGACCGGTCCTTGAGCGTGAGGAAGCCGTCGTCATCGAGCACGCCGATATCGCCCGTCCATAGCCAGCCGTTGCGCAGCGTCTTTGCTGTGGCTTCCGCGTTGCGCCAATAGCCTTGCATGACCACATCGCCGCGGACCACGACTTCACCCGCGGTCCCCGTCGGTACGGGCGCGCCCTTGTCGTCGACCACTTCGACTTCCACCATCGCGTGCGCGTGCCCTACCGACGCCAGACGTTGCGGCCAACGCGGATGCTCACGTGCCGCGATGCTATCGCGCGGTAGCACCGAAATCGTCATCGGTGACTCGCCCTGACCATAGATTTGCACGAAGCGTGAGCCCATCACCGACAACGCGCATTCGATATCCGCCGTATACATCGGGCCGCCCCCATACACGATCGTCTTGAACCCGTCGGACGACGCGCCGGTTGCCTGCGCGTGACGCACCAGCCGATTGACCATCGTGGGCGCGGCAAAGCATGAGATGCCGCCGAGCGAATCGGCGAGCGCAAACATCTCCGGTGCGTCGAACCCGCCCGAGGCAGGAAACACGTGCCCCGCTGCCTGCATCATGAACACAACGCTATACAGGCCCGCACCATGCGACATCGGCGCGGCATACAGCGTGCGGTCTTCACGGCCGATCGCATCGACGTCGGCGAGGTAGCATGCCGCCATCGACCAGAGGTTGCGATGCGAGAGCATGACGCCCTTGGGCCGCCCTGTGGTCCCAGACGTGTAGAAGATCCACGCAAGATCCGTGTTCTCGCGCGATGCCGCAGGCACGGTGGGCGACGCATCCGTCTTCACCCATTCCCGAACCCGATCGTCTTCCGGCGAGAGGCAAATGGCCTGCGTCGTCAGACATTCGAGAAGCGCCTGCGCGTCCTCAGCTTCTGCGAGTACCACGTCCGCTTGCGCGTCATCGACGATGAACGCCGCCTCGCGCGGATGCAGTTTCGCGTTGATGGGCACCGCCACGAGACCTGCCCACCAGATGCCGTAGAGCCATTCGAGGTACTCGGGACGATTGCGCATCCATAGCGCTACCCGAGCGCCTTCGGCCAGCCCTAACGAACGAAGGCCGCTGGCGATACCGGCGCAACGACGCGCCAGGGTGGCGTAGTCGAGCTGCGGCGCGTCGCCGACATAAGTTGCGATATGCGAAGGATGCCGGGCAGCGGCACGGGCAAGGGTGTTAGCAATATTCATGGCAAGAACCGAGCGCGCGGCGCGCGCTCGGGCAAAGTAAAGAAACGGGATCGATGGGCAGAGGTGGCAGGCTCAGCGCGCTGCCGTACCTTGCACGGGCGTGGCAACGCTTGCGCTGGCGCTGCCTGCACGTCGCGTCGTCACGGTAAGGAATGCAAAGAGCAGCAGGCCGTAGACCAGCACCATGACGCCAAGCGTGTTCATGCTGGCGCTGTATCCGCCAAAGGTGTCTTTCGCCCAGCCGGTCAGGTACGGGCCGACGAAGCCTCCCAGATTGCCGACGGAGTTCACCAGTCCGATGCCGGCCGCCGCAGCGGCACCCGTCAGGAACATCGGGGCAAGCGGCCAGAACAGAATGTTCGATGCCAGAATGCCCGCCGCCGCGATGCACAGCCCGATGATGCCGACGTACGGCGATGACGCACTACCGGCCATCACCAAGCCGACCGCACCGATCGCTGCGGGCACGAGAATGTGCCAACGGCGCTCACCGGTCTTGTCGGAGTGCCGTGCGTTGATCACCATCGCAATGCCAGCACACACGTACGGCACGGCACTGAGCAGCCCGGCCCGGGTGTTGTCGAGCCCGCCGATGCCCTTGATGATCTGCGGCATCCACAAGGTGATGCCGAACAGTGCGGTGATGTTGCAGAAGATCGCCAGCGCCAACAGCAGCACCTTGCCCGAGAGCAGCGTCTGCATCACGCTATATTGCCGCGCACTTTCCTTCGCGGCGCGCTCCTGCGCAAGCGTTCGCACCAGCCAGTCGCGTTGCGTTTCGGTTAGCCACGTGACCTTGTCCGGCGAACTGCCGAGGACGAAGTACGCGATGACGCCGACCACGACGGCCAATGTCCCTTCGAGCAGGAACATCCATTGCCAGCCGCGCAGGCCTGCGAAGTCGTGGAACGACGTAAGAATGGCCGTCGAGAGCGGCGCACCGATCAGCACGGCCAGCGGCAGCCCCAGAATGAAGATGGCCGTCGCCCGCGCCATGGCGCGCCCCGGGAACCAGAGGCTTAGATACAACACGATGCCGGGGAAAAATCCTGCCTCGGCCACGCCCAGCAAAAAGCGCATCACGTAGAACGACGTTTCGCCCGAGATGAATGCAAACCCTGCCGACACGAAGCCCCACGTCACCATGATGCGGGCGATCCAGATGCGTGCGCCCACTCGGTGCAGGATCAGGTTGCTCGGCACCTCGAACACGAAGTAGCCAATCGAGAAGATGCCCGCCCCGAAGCCATAGACGGTGGCGGTGAACCCGAGATCGCCGTTCATGTGCAAGGCGGCGAAGCCGACGTTCACGCGATCGAGAAAAGCGACGATGTAGCAGAGGATCAGGAAAGGCAGAATGCGCCGGAATAGCTGGCCAATCGTCTCCTGCGCGATGCGGGAGTCCAGTGCGGCGGCGTTATCGCCACCGGCGACCGGTTGGCGCGCCTGTGATGCAAGGGTCGGGTTCAAGGGGTGTCTCCGTCATGGTTCTGTTATGTTTGCTGGTCGCTGCCAACTGCCCATTTCGTCTTTCGTAATTCGTCTTTCCTACTCGTACTGCACAACATCGTCGCAACACTAGCGCTTGTAGCCATCGCCATGGCGATCGAGTTGGCGCAGCAGGGGCGGCCACTCGCGATCGCCCGAGCCGCGTAGATCCGTCACCCATTGATGGGCCGTCAACGCGGCGATGTCCGGTGCCGGAATTCGCAGCGGGGCACCCGTCGCCTGTGCGAGCAGTTGCGCGCGTGCCGCCTTCTCTAGATAGAACATTTCCACAAACGCATGACCTACTGAGCGTCCCACGGTGAGTGTGCCGTGATTGCGCAGAATCAAGGCCGCATGGCTGCCCAAGTCGGTAAGCAGCCGTTCGCGCTCGCCGATGGTGAGCGCAATGCCTTCGTAATCGTGATAACCCAGCCGTCCCACAAAACGCATGGCGTGCTGGGTGATGGGCAGCAGACCGTCTTCCAACGCCGATAACGCCATACCGGCCTCGGTGTGCAAATGCATCACGCATGCGGCATCTTCACGCGCCGCGTGGATACACCCGTGAATCACGAAACCGGCGGCATTGGGACGATACGACGAGTTGCCGATGACGCGGCCGTCGAGGTCGATCTTCACAAGGTTCGAGGCAGTGATTTCGTCGAATGCCAGACCAAGCGGGTTCACGAGAAAGTGATGCGACGGGCCCGGCACGCGCGCAGACAAGTGCGTGTAAATCAAGTCGTCCCAGCCGTTGAGCGCACAGAGCCGATACGCTGCGGCGAGGTCTTCTCGCACCCGTTGCTCGGCCGGTGTGATGCCGGTATCGGCCAGCGCTTCGCCAGCGGGCAGGGCAAATGAAGAAAAAACTGTGTCAGACTTCTGCATTCCGTTCTCCAAACCGACGTACCGCTCAAGGGGCTTTCGAAGCGGTGACGAAATTTATAAACTAAACGTTTAGTTTAGTATTTGTCTGGGCATAACGAATGTCAAGTCAGTTGAATCCCGAATCTCCCGCGGCAGGCCGGCGCGGACGCAAACGCAGCGTTGAAGCAGAGCGCGCCGTGCTCGATGCGGCTTATCGTTTGTTGCTCGAGCAGGGGTTGTCCGCGACGACGATGGAATCCATTGCGACGGCAGCGGGTGTGAGCAAGGCCACGATCTACAAGTGGTGGCCGAACCGCGCGTCGGTGATCATGACGGCTTTCCTGAGGGAAGCGGGGCAGGCGTTGCCGTATCCGGAGGAGTTGCAACTCGACAGCATTTTTGCGCGCCTGCTCAAGATGGCCGAGGAGTTTTGCGGGCCGATGGGCACGATGATTAGCGCGCTGATCGCGGAGGGGCAGTCCGATCCTGAAATCGCGCAAGCTTTCCGTGACGGATACGTGTCGGCTCGCCGCCAGCAGGGCGTGGAGATCGTGCGCGACGCGGTAGCACGCGGTCTGATCAAGCCGGGCGACCCCGACGTGGTACTCGACATCCTGTATGCACCGCTGTATTACCGTCTGCTCGTCGGGCATAAGCCGCTGACACGAGCGTTTGTGCGCGAGCACGTCGACCTTGTCATGCAAGGCCTGATCGGTCCGAACGGCAAGGTGCCCGCGATGGCGGCGAAAAGCACACGGGGCACAAAAGCCGCGCCTGCGAAGACCTCGCGCGCAAAGGGTGCGGCAAAAAAGGCTTGACGCGTCGGATGGGGGTGTTGATAAACTAAACGAATTGTTTAGAAATTAAAACGACAACACCCCCTGACGGAGACGCATGTATGACCCCATCCCCTGAGCGCGCGAAGCGCAAATCGTTGGACGCACTGCGCGATAGCGGACACGCCGTTGTTGTGACGGGTGCGAGCGGCGGCATTGGCTTGGCGGTGGCGAACCGCCTCTTCGACGATGGCTGGCACGTCGTGGCCACGGATCTCGACCTTTCCCGGTTGCGCGATGTCTTCGGTGCGCGTGCCAGCGAGCCGCGAATGACGTTGGCGGCGCTCGACGTGACCGACCATGTGTCGGTCGATGCGCTTGCGGCGTCGTTGCGCGAGCGTGGCGGCGTTGCCGGGCTGGTGAACGTGGCCGGCCTGCTGCAAGACGTCATGCCGATGCTGGAGATGGACGATGCCATGCAGCGTCGCGTGTGGGAAGTGAACTATTTCGGTGCCCAGCATTGCCTGCGGGCGTTTGCGCCGCTGATGACGCAGGCGGGCGCGGGTGCGGTCGTCAATATCACGTCGATCAATGAACTGCGGCCGTTGCCGCTTCACGCCTATTCGCCGACGAAGGTGGCGCTGGGTGCGCTGACCCAGTTGGCGGCGGGTGAGTTGGGGGCGTCGGGTATTCGTGTCAATGCGGTTGCGCCGGGTTTCACGCTCACGCCGATCTTCGAAGACAAGCTTGCGACCGGCAAGCGCAGCGCCACGGCGATTGAAGCGCACTCGGCGCTGGGTCGTCTGGTCGGTACCGACGAGATTGCGGCGGCCGTCAGCTTCCTGATGTGCGATCAGTCGAGTGCGATTACGGGGGTGAGCTTGCCGGTGGATGCGGGGTGGCTGGTGAGTTCGCACTGGATGAATTTCCGCGAACTCTCGCGCGCCAACGCGGCATAAACTTACGGCCTTGCTGCGTCGCGTGCTTACTGCGTGCGGCGCAGTTCAATCACTTTCGTCTCGCCGATGGCGCGGGCGCGCAACTGTCCGCAACCGCCGTCGACGTCTTGGCCAGCGCTGTCTCTCACTTTGGTCAGCACACCGCGGCTGTGCAGATAGCGGACGATCTCGCGGATGCGTTCGCGATCGGGGCGCTGGTAGTCGTCGCCTTCAAGGCTATTGAAGGGGATGACGTTGAGCACGCCGTATTTCCCCTTGAGCAAACGCACGACGGCGTCGAGTTCATCGTCGCCGTCGTTGATGCCTTTGAGCAGCGTCCACTGGTATTGGATGGGGTAGCCGGTATCGCGGGCGTATTTTTCGCCGAGTTCGATCAGGGCATCCGGCGCAATCTTCGGCGCGCGCGGCAGCAGGTGGGCGCGCAGGTCTGCTTTGGTCGTGTGAAGCGAGAGTGCAAGCGCAGGTTTGATACGTTGCCGGGGCAGGGCGTCGAACACACGCTGGTCGCCCACGGTGGAGAACACGAGGTTCTTGTGGCCGATATTGCCTTCAGTGCCTAGCAGGTCGATGGCTTCGAGGACGTTGTCGAGGTTATGGGCGGGTTCGCCCATGCCCATGAACACGACTTTCTTCACTGCGCGCAAACGGCGGGCCAGCACGACTTGGGCGAGGATTTCCATGCTCGAAATCTGGCGGATCAGGCCGCTCTTGCCGGTCATGCAGAAGCGGCAGCCGACGGCGCAACCGACTTGAGTGGAGACGCAGAGTCCGTCGCGCGGCAGCAGTACGCTTTCCACCATTTGCCCGTCGGCGAGTTCGACGAGCAGGCGCGAGCCGTCGCTGCCGGTGTGTTCCGAGCGGACGCGGGCAAGGCCGTCGAGTTCTGCGGTCAACGCGGGAAGGGCGTTTCGCAGCGCGAGCGGCAGGAAGTGTTCTGAGCTTCGTCGCCGCGTACCCGTATCGAGTGCCTGACCGTTCAGCCAGACGCGAGCCACCCGCCCGCGATGGACAGGTTGAGCGCCGAGTGCGGCGAGGCGTTGGTCGAAGTCAGAGAAGCGCATGGGAAGCGGATTTTACTCCACCAGATACGGACCGGCCGGACGGACAGAGGCTCAAGGCGTCGGTGCGACGTCAGTGGCGGAGCAATCTAGGGGAAAAATAGCAGAGAGGGTGTTGGAGCGGGCGATGGGAATCGAACCCACGGCTCTAGCTTGGGAAGCTAGGGTATTACCATTATACGACGCCCGCGAAGATCGACATTCTAAGCGGGGTCGGGGGTTTTTGGCAATCTGCGTGTTTCCAAAGCGGGGGACGATTTCGGGAGGACGCTCCGGCAGCCGCTAATAAGCCGGGACACTGGTGCATCCACCCGACAACACGCCGCCCGCGAGTCGGACGTTGGGGTAGTACGGCGCCTTGCAACTGAAGGACGCATACGTGGTCTTCGGCGCAAACCCGCCCCCCAGCCCATATCTGGCGTTAGGTTTGACTTGCGAGTACTGGTGCGTGCAGGACTGCGATGTCGCAGCAACATTGCATACGACAACGACAATCGGATACGAGCAGGTGTTCTCGATGAACATATCGGCGTCGTTGTACGCAGGCTTCAATACCGGCGTCAGGTGCGCGCAGCCGTTGACCGGTGGGCTGGTGTCTGCACTCGATGCCCCGTTGTTCGTGCCTGCCGATGTCGAACGTATCGGTGGACTGGCAGATGCTGTGCCCTGTAGTGCGGAGCCCATGGCTTGCAACTGCGCTGCGTTCTTACCGCCACCGGCCGCCGCGCCCAGCGCGACTGCGCCTAGTAGGCCTGCTGTCATCGAGCCGACCCCCGAAGACGACTCACTTTTTTCGGAGGTATACGTCGTGCTCGAGTTCTCGCCGTTCGTGTAGTTCCTAACGCTGTAGTTGTTCGTTTCGGCGCCAGTCACAAGACCCCCGCGCGCGAAGCGTCCTGATCGTGTGGTGGGGCCGCCGTGAATCTTGTCGCCGTTGATCCACATTTCGCCCCAGCCGTCGCGAAGACCGGCCTTCATCTCGCCAACGTAGCGCAGCATCAGCGTCGAGCCAGCGTAACCGAGCAGCGTGCCTTGCCCGCTGGCCAGACCGCCCTGGCATTCGCCCGACCACGTGTAATGTTCCCAAACACCGAATACGCTGCAATCGGGGCGGTTATCCAACGCGATCTGGGCGTTGCTCTTGTGTGTGGGTCCGGGCAGTCCGCAGCCCGTCAGCATGACGGCAATGCTTGCGATCGCGGCGATTTGAAGCCGTTGCGAAAGGTTCTTCTTCACACGAATCCCCAACGTCGAATTCACTTGTTTGCGGATTCTAGGAGGCTGATTTCGCAAAGACATCATTCAATTGAAGGAAGTCCGTCGATCCCTCGATCATTCAAATGCTTTCTTTTCCGCTTATCCCTCAAATGCAGTATTGACCGCACTTCCAAGGTGGCGCATTACGCGCGCGCAACATCTCTGAAGCACCCAGTAACGCGCCGTTTCGCCGATGTTCCAAGGCGTCCCCATCTCGTTACGTTACGTATTCGCCCTTCGTAACGCTTTGATCGACTCGCGCCGCTTCGCAGTCCTTCGAACGTTGCGCACACCGATCGAATTATTCACATTCAATCGTCTCGATCAACTGAAGACAGACATGGCGAAGCCGCGTGTCTCTCGGTCTAAACCCTGATGACGTTTTTCAATCCCGATTCGTGATTGGCATACAAGTTGCTGAGCCTCTCTGTAGACGAACGGCAAGCTGGATCGGACGCAACCATAACGCGTTCACCAGTGATCAGGTCGTCTCGGGGGGATGATCACACACGAGGCGACGCATCGTTCGCACGTGCTCAGTGGCCATATCTCCAGTGCTTTGAAGCTCAATCACAGAACCAAAATTGGAGAAGCCACACCATGAAAAAAGTCTCATTGACCCTGCTCGCTCTGTTCGCGTCGATTGGCGTCGCACATGCCCAAGTACCGAGCGCTTCGGGCACCGGCATTCTTAGCAACACCACCAGTGTTTCCGGTTCTGCCGCCTCCGTGGCGCCCGGGCAGTCGTACACCGGTGCTAGCGCCACGCAGATGTCGTCGTTCACGCTGCAACCCGGTACGACGACGAACACCTACGCCAGCACGCAGATGAATCTCGTGGGAACGACGCAAACGTCAGGCTCGGCACTGGCATTCAACGCATCGGTGGGCGGCGGCAGTGGCGGTGCCATCGCACAGGGCACGACAAGCTCGACGGCAAATGGCACGCTCGCGTTTCCGAGCGCACATG
This sequence comes from Pandoraea pneumonica, assembly GCF_902459645.1. GTDB lineage: Bacteria > Pseudomonadota > Gammaproteobacteria > Burkholderiales > Burkholderiaceae > Pandoraea > Pandoraea pneumonica. The sequence goes on along the minus strand of NZ_CABPSK010000003.1, from coordinate 578,464 downwards.
GCACCGGTACCGGTAGCGCCACGTCCGGCACATCCAATTACGCGCAGGCTGGTAGTAACGAAGCCAACTCGAACGCGTCGGCGAGCGGCGCGAATTTCTACAGCAGCATTCAACAAGACGTCGCCTACACCGGGCCGCAGTACAACGGATTCTCGGTGACGAACACCACGAGCGCAGGCGGCAGTGCAAGTGTCGATAACATCGCCGCGACCGGGCTTGCCGCGCTCACGAGCGCGAACATCAATCTCGCCAACATCCCGAACGTGAACCAGATCGGCGCGGGCGCTACCTACAACGAGTCGTCGGGTTTCACCAACACGCTGCATAACACGGCGAGCAGCAATGCGTCGTTTGGTGTGACGGTCAAGGCCGACAACACGTCGCCGCTGTCGGTCGTCCAACTGCCTACGCCGACCCACTAAGTTGTCGGTTGGCGAACGTCGACAACACCGCGTCGACAACGCATGACGTGCAAGAGCGGGCAGGTGTCACTCGCATCATCGGCACCTCGCCCGCCACACGAGAGCACACACAAAACACATTGAGGGGAAACATCATGAAGAAGATTGCGCTCTTCATCGGTCTCGTCACGCTTGCGTTCTCGGCGCTCGGGCAATCGATGACCGGCATGGGCAGCGGTACCGCTTCATCGGGAGCGACCGGCGGCTCGCTCAATATGGATTCACACGCGATTTACAACACCGACACACGCTTCTCGGCATCCACCGCTGTGGGCCCTGCACTGACAACATCGACCGATACCTGCATGGGATCGACCAGCGTCGGCGGCTCGGGCACGATGTTCGGTTTTTCCATTGGCACCACGTGGACGGACCATCATTGCGAGACGCTCAAGAACGCACGAGAACTGCGCAGCATGGGGCAGGTGAAAGCATCGGTCGCCGTGTTGTGCACCATCGCCGAGAACCGCTATGCGTTGGCAGTGACGGGGGTGCAGTGCCCGATGACACAAGACGAATGGGAGCGGGCCGGGCGCCCGACGCTAAATTCGGAAGGGCTCGCCAATACCAAGGAAGGCAATCTCGGGTTGGTGGTGCTCAACGATGCGCCCATCGCGCAAGCGCAACCCGTGTCCACACCGCAGAGCAAGCAGGACGACATCGAAAAGCGGCTGGCACAAGTGCGTGTCGAGCAGGAACAACTGGCACGAGCCCTTGATATCCAGCTCAGGGCGCTGCGCATCGCGCAGTCGGACCGCGCGAAGGCGGGTTCGAATTGAGCGCTTACACGCTGGCCCCCGAAGTCGAAGTGCAAAAACGTTCGATGCGCTGCAATCGCAGAAGACAATAGCGCCCACCCCTGAATCAACGACTCGACAGGGTGGGGCGCAAGGGGCAAGCGCACGTCACGAGCGCGCGCACAGCACATCAGAAATCCATCAGAAGCGGGTTCGGATACCGGCTGTCGCCTCAACCTGATTATTCGCGCCGTTGGTGCCAGCCACCGTATAGCCACTGTGCAGCTTCATATAGTCGGCGGCGACGTAGACCTCAGTGCGTTTCGAGAGGTGGTAGAACACCGACGCGTAAAGGGTTTCCTTATAGCCGCTGCCCACGCCAGACGTCATGCTGAAGGCGCCGCTATTGGCGTTCGGCACGAAGCCATCGGCGTTATAGGCAGCGTTGCTGGTGTGCATTTGCTGATAGCCGAGTTCGTAGTCGAAGCGGCCTTTTGGCGCGAGCTTGAACGAGACTGTCCAGGCGTTGTCGCGGCGCTGCCCGAGGGCCCCTTGATCACCCGTGTAGTGGAAGTAGCCCGCGTTCACCCGGAAGATGTCCCACGTATAGTTGCCGCCCACCGAGTACGACTGATTCGTGAAACCGGCACGATTCGCGTGGCTGTAGAAGCCGGACACGTTGAACGGACCGCCGTTATAGCCGAGCGCCACCTGATAGTTCGAGCCGACCGCAAAATTCGTGGTGTTGCCGAACGCGTATCCGGCGCTCATGAACAACCCGTTGTTGAACAGCTTCTTCCACGCGACGCCGTTGTTGTATCGCGTGCCGGTCGCACTGGCAGCGTAAAAGATCAACTGCTTGAAGTTGTTGGCGTTCGTCCAGCCGCCCTCTTCGGTGGTCAACTTGGCGCTGCCGTACGGATCGCCGTAGATGGTCGATGCGTCGCGGGCGATGGTGTTCTGAAAGCCGATGGTCAACTTGCCGAAGGTATCGTTCTCGATCCCGACCCAGGCGTCGCGGTCGAAAATCTGACCCGGATCTTCCATCTCGCCGTTGGCGGCCACGAACTCGCTCTCTAACCGGAAGATGATGTGGTTGCCGCCGCCAATATCCTCGGCACCTTTCAGGCCCCAGCGCGAGCCGCTAAACCAGGGTTCACCGCCAAACCCCATGCCGAACGATTTCGCGCCGTTGGGGCCAGCGTTGCTTTGATAGGTCGGCACGCTCATGTCGATCAAGCCATAAAGCGTCACGTTCGACTGGGCTTGGGCGTGGCCCGCGCACAGGGAAACAGCCGCGGCAGCAAGTGCCAGGGTGGGGTTCTTCAAGCGCATCTCCTCGTACCTCTCTCAATGGATGGGTTTTATGTGTCGCCATGTCGATGGTTTGCCGGGTGGTGCCTCTCGCGAAGTCACTCGAATTCAGGGCGAAACCATCGATGTCCATCGTAGTGAGGGCAATCCTTCACCATCCTTTCACGGCCGGTGAAGACAACTCAGGGGAAATGCGGATTCACGGCCGCGCAGGCCTGCTGCGGGGGGAATCGCGTCGCGGCCAATCTGCCGCGACGCGTCGGCCGATTCGCTCTTATGGCGCAAGGATGGCGTCGGCCATGACATGCTCGCGCAGCACGTAGCCGAAGCCGCGCAGGGTCAGGATGCGCGCCGTGGAGGGCGCTAGGTGCTTGCGCAGACGATGGACGTAAAGATCGATTGCGTCGACACTCGGTTCGTCGTCGTGCGAGAAAACGCTTTCCATCAACAGGACTTTCGAGACCGCCTTGTCCTGCCGGAACATCAAGGCTTCAAGCAAGGCATGCTCGCGACGCCGTAGGGCGATGGGTGTGCCGTTATGGCGGAATTCACGCGCACCGAACAGGTATTGCAGGTCGCCACAGCGCATCTCGCCCGACCGGTTGCTCGATTGCCGTCGGATCAACGCCCGGATGCGCGCCACTAGTTCACGGGCGTCGAAGGGTTTGACCACGTAGTCGTCAGCGCCCGCGTTGAGGCAACTGACCTTGTCGTCCGTCGAGCCGTGCGCGGTCAGCATCAGTACCGGCACGTTGTCGCATCGGCGTCGCAGGCGAGCCAATACCTCCTTGCCACTCATGCCGGGCAAGCGCATATCGAGCAGTACCGCATCGTAGAGTTGCGTGGTGAGCATCACTTCCGCTGCTTCACCGTGTTCGGCGCAATCGACGGCAAAGTGCTCGTCGCGCAGCAGCGTGATGACCCAGTGGGCAAGCTCGGCGTTGTCTTCAACGAGCAGCAGCTTCATGCGACACCCCCCGGCCACGCCCGCAGTCTGACTGTCACCAATAGCCCGGTGCCTTGCGCGCCCTGCCCAAGCTCTACGGTGCCGCCGTGGGACTGGGCAATTTCGCGCACGATCGCCATGCCGAGTCCGGTGCCCTCGGCTTGCGTGACACCACGATAGAAGCGCTGAAAGATGCGCGCACGGGCTTCGGCCGGGATGCCGGGGCCGCTGTCGGCGACTTGCACGACGACGTCGTCGTGCTCGCGCCGGCAACTGGCGGTCACCCGTCCGCCGCCCTGTGTGTAGCGGATTGCGTTATCGACGAGATTCGCCACCAGCGCCGAGAGCAAACTTGCGTTCCCGGCCACATGCGTGTCGGGGGCGAGATCGGCACCGAGGTCGATGTCGCGTTGTTCGGCGAGCAGCAGCATGTCGCCGAGCGTATCGGAGACGACGCCAGCGACATCGACCTTGTCTTGCAGGCTGCCGGATGCCGTGGATTCGGCTTGTGCGAGCAACAGCAACTTGCTGGTGAGCGCGGCCATTCGGTGACTGCTGCGTTGCATGCAACCCAGCGTGTCGGCCAGTTTGGGATCGGGACTCTCGCAGCGGCGGGCGAACTGAATCTGCGCATCGAGTACGGCCAGCGGCGTGCGTAGCTGGTGCGCGGCGTCGGCGATGAATTGCCGTTGTGTTGCGGCGTACAGATTCAATTGAGCGATGCATTGATTGATGGCATCGACGATCGGTCTGAGTTCGGCGTGCAGGCGATCCACGCGAATCGGGACGAGATGCGTGGGCTCGCGGTTAGCCACTTCGTCCTTGAGCGTCATGAGCGGGCGCAATTCGAAGGTGAGCCCCAGATGGACGAACAGCGCGGCAAGTAGAAGCATGATGACCTGGCGGAGCAACTGCGGCTGCCACAGGCGCTAGACCATGGCGTCTCGCGAGGCTCGCGTCTTGCCGACGATGACCGTCACCACGGTCGTGGCCCCGGCGTCGTAGAGCTGGCGCTCATAGGCAACCGCGCGAATCCGTTGGCCGGCGAGCGTGGTGTCGTAGTAAAGCGGATGCGCTGGCCGCACCGGGGGCGGCGCGAGGTCCGGATTACCGGCCAGAAGCCGGTTGCGTTGATCCGTCACCTTGTAGAACACGTGGTCCTGCTCGGGCGATTCGAAGATTTCGAGCGCTGCTGGCGGTACCGTCGCATTCACGACGCCGTCGTCCCAATCGATGTCCTCGCCGATGGTGCGCACCGAGGCGAGCAACGCCCCGTCTTCGACCAACGCAGCGGTCTGCCGGGCGGCGTCGTATGACATGGCGCCCGAGATCACGGTGAAGACGGCTAAGGGAAGCAGCAACCACCACAGCAGTCGATGCCGCAGGCTTAGGTCACGCGGGGGCACGGCGCGCAGGGGCCACCGCATTAAAGGAATGCCGGGTCGCATGATTGTCTCCGAATGTGCCGCTGTGCTCCCCAACGAAGGGAGGGGGGGCAGCGGTATCTTTTCGGCGATTTTACGGAGCGCAATCCTTCGACCAGCTTTCATCTGGGCGGGAAAAGGACTAAGGGGTTTCCCTTTTTGTTGCGTATCTGCATCACACAGGAGACGGCTTGGCGCGGTGCCGCAGGGTGAAACGAGCGCGTCCCCCGTCCCGCCCGTATTAGCGGGTTAGGGGGAGGGAGTTAGTGGGTCATTTCCTTGATTTGCGCGCCCCACTGTTTTTGAATCATCGATTTGTTGATTCGCATCCAGTTCTCGGCGGCTTCGACGTATTTGCTGTGGCTGCGCGCAAGGCATTCAATGGGCGCGCCGCCGTCCGACAGGCGACGGCGCTGTTGCGCAACTGCCGCCAGTTGACCTGCCCAGTCGAAATTCGCGTCGAAGGTGTACAGCACGTCAAGCGGCGGGCCGGAGTTCTGAGGCAGCTCCCCATGGCCGGTCAACACGTACTGAGTGCGGAACGTGCCGCGTTGCCACTGCACGAAGCTCGGCACGACGGTGAACGTAAATCGTTTGATGCCCGCACTTACGCACGGCCCTCCGACGCCGACCGCCTGCGATCCGTCCACGGAAAACTCGAAGCCATCTGCGGTTCCCGAAAAGCCCGATGCCGTCAGATTGCCTTGGGTCTGCGCGTCAGCAGGCGCCGACGGTGGCGAATCGCTCGTGATACACGCCCGCATGAAAGCCGTGCGGTCGCTGCCTTGGCGTGAACCCGCCAAGTCGGCACATTGCTTCATGCGCAGTTGGTTCGCCGTAGGCGCCTGAGCGGCCGCGTCAGCCGCGACGAACAGGACGCCCCATGTCAGCATGCCGATCAGTGAATGTCGTCGCATCCTCTCCCCCTGATATTTGGTTTGTGTGCCTCCGAGATGTGCGCATGGTGCCACGGGGAGATCCGCTGCGCATCCACGATATGAAGGACATGTGTCTGCCCCACGCGCTAGGTCTTACATGAACAGGCTCGCCACATCCGAGAAGAACTTTGCCACCGGTGCGGCCCGGCTAGCCCACGTACCCACCGTCACCATTCCGTCGAGAATTGCCATCCAGGGCATGTCACACCTCCAGTCTTGGGTTTCATCGGTCTCGCGGGTTGGTTGATTCCGCGAGTTGATTCAAAGATACCCGCCGACCGGATTTGGGGAAACTGAGACAAATCACAGTGGGCTGTATTTCCGCCGCGTAATCCATCGGCTGTCACACAACGTCCTTAAAGTGGGAGTCCCTTCAAAGCTGGTGGGTCTCCGAGATGACTGCTCTGGACAAAAACGACGTCAACCCCGATCTCGCACGCCGTCGGTTGTTGGCCGCCGCGGGCATCGGTGCCGTTGGATTGATCGCGCCGCTTAGCGCTGAGGCAGCAGGCAAGGGCACCGCCACGCCGCTGGCATCGGCACACGCGGCCACCCCAATCGATCCCGTCGCAACGCCCCCGGTCGCAGGCCTGCATCTCCAGTTCGGTGCCGATGCTTCGCGCGATATCGTCGTGTCTTGGCATTCACTCCAACCGGTCAAGCACCCGCGCGCCATCCTCGGCCGACCCGACGGGCGACTCGAGAAGACGGTCGCCGCCGACGAAGTCCGCTATGTCGACGGCAAATCGAAGCAAACCGTCTACGCCTATCACGCGAAGATCACCGGTCTCGCCTCCGACTCCGCTTATCTCTACGCCGCGCTGCACGACGGTGCAGAACCGCAATTCGGCACTTTCCGTACTGCACCGCGCGGTCGTCAGCCGCTGCGCTTCACCAGCTTCGGCGATCAGGGCACGCCGACCCTCGGCAAGCTCTTCACGCCGCCCGAAGGCGTCACGCTGCCGCCGACCTACGTGAACGATAACCTCGGTTCCCCCGTCGCTGGCGACACCGTGCTCGGCGTCGAACGCTTGCGTCCGCTGTTCCATCTGTTCAACGGCGACCTCTGCTACGCCAACCTCTCGCAAGATCGCGTGCGCACGTGGTGGGACTTCTGGAACAACAACACCCGCAGCGCACGCAATCGTCCGTGGATGCCGTCGCCGGGCAATCACGAAAACGAACTCGGCAACGGGCCGATCGGCTATCAGGCCTACCAGACTTATTTCTCGCTGCCGCCCGCAGACGGCCAGACCGACGTGACGCGTGGCCTCTGGTACGCCTTCACCGCAGGCGCAGTGCGAGTGATCGCCATTGCCAACGACGACGTCTGCTATCAGGACGCCGGTGACACCTACGTGCGCGGCTATTCCAACGGCGCGCAAAAGGCATGGCTCGAAAAAGAGCTGGCCGCCGCCCGCGCCGACCGATCGATCGACTGGCTGATCGTCTGCATGCACCAGGTCGCGATCTCGACCGCCGATAAATTCAACGGCGCCGATCTGGGGATCCGAGAGGAATGGCTGCCGCTCTTCGACAAATACGGCGTAGATCTCGTCGTCTGCGGTCACGAGCACCATTACGAGCGCTCGCATCCCATCCGCGGCCAGCAAGCCAACGGCACGCTCACGCCGATTCCTGTCGCAATGGGCACCGAAGTCATCGACACCACGCAAGGCACCGTGCACATGGTGATCGGTGGCGGGGGCACGTCTGCGCCGTCCAATCAGTTGCTGTTCAACCCGCCTTGCTGCCGCGTCATCACGGGCGTGGGCGAGCGCGATGCCAAGACCGGCAAACGCCCACCGATTTACGTGAAGGAAGACGCCCCGTGGTCAGCCGTGCGCAACGCCGCACGCGCCTATGGCTTCGCCTCGTTCGATGTCGACCCGGGACGCCGCCCCGGCGACATGACCGAGATTCGTGTGACCTACTACGACGTGGTGGGCATAGACGGGCAAATTGCGCCGTTCGAACACTTCACGCTGCGCCGCCCGCGCCGAGATGGCACCGGTCGCGCCTAATGCTTGCTTAGCGCTCGCTTAACGCTTTTTACCCGGCCGCTCGGCGAACGCCAGAATCGTGTCGTAAAGATGCTGCGCGGCGCTCGATAGCACCAACCCCCGGCGGCGAATCAGCCCCATCGTGCGCGTGACCGGGGGATCCACCAACGGCACGCTTCTGAGCGTGGGGTGGTCGCCGGGCGGCATCGCCAAACGCGGCACGGCGGCGATGCCGAGCCCCGCTTCCACCAGACTCACGACGCTCATGACATGCCGAACCTCGCAAAACGAGCGCGGCAAGTCGGGCGTCTCCGCAAGCGCCAGATCGAGAACAAACCGATTGCCGCTGGCCTTCGCTACCGCCAAATACTCGTGCTCCTTCAGCTCCGACCACTTCACGCGTTTGCGTGCAGCGAGCGGATGATCGTGCCGACACGCCAGCACGAACGGCTCGTTGAGAATCGGCTGGAACTCGATGTTCTCTTCCTGCGCGCCCAGATAATTCAGACCGAAGTCCGCCTCCGCGCGCACCACACTCGACAGCACATCGCTCGCGCCCGTGTCGCTCACGCGAATCAATACGCGCGGATAAGTCTCGTGATACCGGCGAAGTACTTCCGGCAGGAAGTGACGCACCGCAGACGGCACGCAGGCCAGCGTCACTTCGCCGCCCATGCGCGTCGCGCCATCGGTCAGGCCTCGCAGGCTGTCTTCGAACTCGTTCAGTAGGTCGCGCGCCTTACGGGCGAAATCGCGCCCGAACACCGTCAAATCGACGCGGCGCGTCGTGCGCTCAAGCAGGCGTACGCCGAGCGTGCTCTCCATCTTGGCGATACGTCGCGACAGCGCCGATTGCGACAAATGAATTTCCTCGGCCGCCGCACGGAAGCTTCCCCGCTCGGCAATCGCCACGAAGGCGCGCAGATCGCTCAGTTCTAGATTCATGCGTACGGTGCACTAATGGTTGTGATTTTTGCGATTCTAATGCGTCGGGATATCGCGCATGATCGAAGACCGCCCCATCGCAGGGTGCACCAACAAGACACACATGGAGGAAAGACACATGAACACGATCAATCGCCGCGCGGCCCTGAAGGCGGGTGCCGTGGTTTCCATCGCTGCGGCGCAAGGGCTCATGCAGCGCAGCATGGCCGCACCTGCTCCGGCAGCGGCGTCGGCCGCCAGCAGCGACGCGGGCACTGCGGGGCAGGGCGTGACGCGCACGCTGGCGCGATACATCGTCACCGCGCGCTATGAAGACCTGCCCGCGAAGGTGCGCAAGGAAGGCACGCGCACGCTGTTGAACTGGATCGGCGTCGCCGTGGGCGGCTCGCGTCACGAGACCGTCGATCGTGCAGTCGCCGCACTCACGCCGTTCTCCGGGCCTGCGCAAGCGCATCTGCTCGGCCGCACAGAACGCTTCGACATCATGAATGCCGCGTTCCTCAATGGCGTCGCCAGCCATATCTTCGATTACGACGACACCCATCTGAAGACCATCATTCACCCGGCGGGTCCGGTCACGTCAGCATTGCTCGCGCTGTCGGAATATCACCCGATCTCCGGCCGCGATTTTCTGAACGCCTTGGTGCTCGGCGTGGAAACCGAATGCCGCATCGGCAACGCCGTCTATCCGAATCACTACGATGTGGGCTGGCAAATTACGGGCACGGCAGGCGTGTTCGGTGCCGCAGCAGCGGCGGGCAAAGTGCTGGGGCTGAGCGAGCAGCAGATGGTCTGGGCGCTGGGCTTGGCGGCGTCGCAGCCGGTGGGGTTGCGTGAGTCGTTCGGCTCGATGAACAAGAGCTTCAACCCGGGGCGCGCGGCGAGCAACGGGCTGTTTGCAGCGCTGCTCGCGGCGAAAGATTTCACGAGTTCGGACGGCATGATCGAAGCGAAGCGCGGCTGGGCGAATGCGATCAGCACTAAGCAGGACTATCGCGAAATCACCGAAGGGCTGGGGCAGCGCTACGAGGCGGCGCTCAACACTTACAAGCCGTTCGCGTGCGGCATCGTGATTCACCCGGCGATCGATGCGGCGATTCAGTTGCGCAACGAGTACAAGCTGACGGCCGATCAGATCGCGGGCATCGAGTTGAAGGTCAATCCGCTCGTCATCGAACTGACCGGTAAGAAGACGCCGCGCATCGGGCTTGAGGGCAAGTTCAGCGTGTATCACTCGGTGGCGGTCGCCATCATCGAAGGCGCAGCGGGCGAGCGTCAGTACAGCGACCGCGCGGTGCAAGACCCGGCCGTGATCGCTTTGCGCGATCGTGTGACGGCGACCATCGTGCCGTCGATCAAGCCGGAACAGGTCGACATGACCATCACGCTCAAGGACGGCCGCAAGCTGCACAAGTTCATCGAGCACGCCATCGGCAGCCTGGAAGTGCCGATGACCGACAAGCAACTCGAAACCAAATTCCTCGATCTGGTGAACGGTATCCTGCCCGACGCACAGGCGCATCGTTTGATCGATGCGTGCTGGCACGTCGAGAAGTTGGATAACGCGGCGGATATCGCTTCGCTGGGCGCAATCAAGGCGTGACGTCGGGGAGGCAAGACCGCGACGCGATTACGGCGTGGACTTGCCTTCGTGCAACGCGCGCAAGCGGCTCACGATGCTCGCGTCTGTGACGACGATGGCATCGAACGTGCGCTTGTCGTTGCTCGTGATAATGCCCGGCAGGCAGTTGGCCGTGGTGGCACCGCAGAACACGTCAACGTGATTGCCCTTGATGGCGCCTCCCGTGTCCCCGGCGAAGAAGTAGCCGTCGTGCTGGAGTTTCTGGCCATCGATCTCGAACGTCGCACCTCGCGCCGCTGGGACATAGATGACTGACCCATACGGAATGGCGCTCTTATCCACCGCAATGGTGCGAAGTGGCACCAATTGAAAGTCGTTCACGCCGTCGCCAAACGGCCCCTTCGCGAGTTTGAAATAGCTTTTGCCCGTGCTGGTGATCCACGGCGTTTTCTTGACGTTGGCGTTGAGCGTTGCCTTGCAATCGACCTGTTGGGCACCCTTGCCGTCGTAATTCAGTGTTCGCTTCTCCGTCCCCAGAGTCACCTGCACGGTCCCCTCAATGGCGCCCAGACACCAGTCCTTCGGGGAAATGTTGTCCGACAGCGCGTTGCCCGCCGCATCGCGGTAAGGGATGCCCGTCGGCGCGCTTGCCGCGACATGAACGTAGTAGTGCGTTGCCCAAAGCTGCTTAGGCGTCGTGATGGCCGCCGGTGCAGGCAGATCGAAGTCGGATTGCTGCGCGGTGCCTGCAAAGGTCAGCGCAGGCGAAATGAGTAGCGTGACAGCCGCCAGATAGCGAAGCGTCATCGTGCGTCCTTATGCAAGTCGATTGGCCGGGGTGCTTAAGTGCACTCGGAGAGAATTACCGGGATGATCTGCGTGCCTTGATCCGTGATCAGGCTTTTGAGTGTGCCCATGTAGCCGAAATACATGGCTGCCGCGCTTTCATCCAGTTTCGATGGCATCGGCAATAAGGCCGCCGTTTTCGCGTTGCCGATACCGTGGACCGACAAACTGATGCTGCCGTCGAACTTGCTGGCATTACCCGACGCCGAGAGGAAACCGAACAGATTGGAGAGCGAGATCGAACCCGACTTGGATTTGTAACGAATTCGCATCTCGATCGACACGCCGTATTTCTTCCCGCCGTCGGAGCGGTATTGCTTGAACGAGTAGATCGTCAGGAATTGGTCGCTGCTACCGGTCGCCTGACCTACGACGGCCTCCAGCTTTACGCCATCGATGACCTGATAGGTCGTGAGCGTGGTTTCTAGTTCGTTCAGTTGCTCGGGCTTGATCTGAAGCTCACTGACCAATGCCGTATCGGGCTTTGAGGGGGCAAACAACGGCTTGAGCTGCGGGGTGCTAACCCCTGTGTTCAACAGCGACGCCTCGGAAGTACAAGTGTCAGCCGCGAGGGCCTGCGTGGGCAGCAAGGCGATGGCCACCGCACTGATGGCGGTGATGGCCGAATACCGATTCATAACGTTTCCCCTGCGGCGCTGGGCGCCGGTACAGCATCGTCATTATTTTTGACCCATGCCCGCGATCGGTCGACGGCGTCAGGCTGGGGCTTGATTTTCTAAAACGAACGGCTGCGTCAGAAAATAGGGGAAACGAAAAAGGTTGGGAATCCTTCAAATGGACGATGGCCGTGGAGGGCCGCGTCCAGGCGGTGCCGGAGGTGTCAATTCCCCGATTTTCGGTACAACGCCAGCCCGCCCGCCAACGAGAACATCACCACAGCGCATACGCGGTTCAGGCGCTTCAGGCCACGTGCCGTCATCAGGCGTGCGGCTTGCACGCCACCGGTCGCGTAAAGCGTCATCACCACGATATCGACCAGTGCGAAGACCACCGCCAGCGTGGCGTACTGCGGCACCAGTGCCTCAGACGTGTTGACGAACTGCGGCAGAAACGCCGACAGGAACAGCAGAATCTTCGGATTGGTGAGCGTCACGCCGAAGCTGCGCAGGAAGACGCGGCGGGCGCTGAGATCGGCCTTGATGCGCACCTGACTCAAATCCTTCGGATGACTGCGCCACAACTGCACCGCCAGCCACACGAGATAGAGCACACCCACCCATTTCACCGTGGCGAAGAGCGTCGCCGATGCCATGAGCAGGGCGCCAAGGCCAGCACCGACGGCCGCAACGATCGCGAGGTCGGAAAGCGCCGCGCCAGCCATCCCTACCAGCACCACTCGCCAGTTACCGGAAACGCCGTTGGCCAACGCCAGTAGCGTGGTCGGGCCGGGAATCAGGCCGCCGATCAGCGCGGCGGTGGCGTAAATCGCAAGCGTGGAGAGTTGCATGGCGAGGCACCGGAAAGGGGATCGGGTGCCAGTCTTGCAGATAACCCCGGCGTCGGCAAGCGGCCGGCGGACCGCCCGCCAGCCTTGGAGATTCAGCCAATTCAGCCGATATGGGCGGCAAATCCGCGCTTGCCCGGGGCCACATCGTCCTTGAGCGTGAGTGCCGGAATCTCGTACTGCCCGTAGTTCTGGCGACGGAACGGAATCGGCGGCGTCGTCGCCAGCGTGTCGAGACGCTCACCCAGTTCACGCGTAGTCTGCTCGAACCTGGCGTCATCCATACGGCCGGCGCGATAGATCACATGCGGCGGCAGCACGTCGAACCCTGGGTAGAACAGCATGCCGTGCTGAATCGGGAAAAGGATGTCGTCAATCGGGCCGTTGATGCCGCGCGGACTGTAATGCGAGTCCCAGCCGCCAGTCGTCACCACGAGCATCGCCCGCTTGCCTGCCATCGAACCTTCGCCATAACGCAGGCCCCAGCGTGCGTCCGAATGCTCGCCGACGCCATAGGCGAACCCATAGGCATAAACGCGATCGATCCAGCCTTTCATGATGGCGGGCATCGAGAACCACCACAGCGGGAATTGCAGAATCACCGTGTCGGCCCAGCGCAGCTTGTCTTGTTCACGCGCAATATCGGCACGCTGTTGACCGTTCTCAAAAGCGTGCTTCGACGCGAGCGACGGGTTGAACGGCGTGCTGGCTTCGTGCACGAGCGAGTCGTCCCCATCGACTGCGGCTTTCCACTGCATCGCGTACAAATCCGAAACCTGCACGTGGTGTCCAGCCGCTTCGAGGCGTTGCACAGCGAAGTCGCGCAGCGCGCCGTTCAGTGAGCGCGGTTCGGGGTGCGCGTAGACAATCAGGACATTCATGACCAACCTCCATTACCAATTCATCAATTCGTTCAGGGAATGAAGGCAGCTTAGGCGGCTAGCAGGTATATTGGAAATGAATTGCCAATATTGCAGGTATAACCATGGATAATTTGCGAAGCCTCGATCTGAACCTGCTCGTCACGCTCGACGTGCTTCTGGCCGAGCAAAACGTGACACGTGCGGCGCAGCGGCTGCACTTCTCGCAACCGGCCGTGAGTGTGCATCTGGCGAAGTTGCGCGATCTGCTGGGCGACCCGCTGCTGTTGCCGGGGCCGCGCGGTATGCGTCCGACCGCGCGCGCGGAAGCGTTACGCGCGCCGCTTCGCGAAGCGTTGGCGGCGCTCTCGAAGGCCGTTGCCCCCGCAGATCCGTTTGATCCTGCGAGCGCCGATCGAACATGGCGCATCGCCGCCACCGACTACACCGAGTCGACGGTGGTGCTGCCGATGCTTGGCGACTTGCGCGCAGTCGCACCGAATACGCGGCTTGCCCTAGTCGAGATGGCGCCAGCCCTGATGACGAAGCAGGCGGAACAGGGCGACATCGATCTCGCGTTTCACACGACGGACGGCTCACCGGAAGGGCTGCGCCGCCGCACGCTGTTCACCGAGCGCTACGTGCTCGTGGGGCGCCGCGAGCACCCTAAGTTGCGCCGCCGTCCCACACTCAAACAGTTTTGCGAACTTGAGCACGTGATGGTGTCGCAGAGCGGTGGGTTTCAGGCGGGCACCGACGAGGTGCTGGCGGGGTTGGGACATGCGCGCCGGGTCGTACTGTCGGTGCCGCACTTTCTGATCGCGCGCGCCGCAGTGGCCGCGTCCGATCTCGTGGCGATGGCCCCCGAGCGGCTAGTGCGCAACGATCCGGCCCTGCAAATCGTGACGGCACCTATCGATGTCCCCGGATTCGAAATCTCGATGCTGTGGCACGAGCGCGTGCATCGCGACCCGGCACATCAATGGCTGCGAGAGCGAATCGCGAACGCGGTGTAGCGCACGAGGCTTTGTCGAGAACAATCAGCGAGGTCGAGTAAGCGGGGCAATCGTGCGCTGCTCGTAATCGAGCGAACCCATCTCGGCCAGCCGGCTGATCGTGCGCGAGAGATCGCGCCAGTCGCGCATCGCATCGAGTGCTGGAATCAGCGGCGCATCCGACGCAATGAGCAGCGTGCGCTGCCGGTCGTAGCAAATATCCACCAGCCAGAGAAAACGCTGCAACGTGTCGGGGCGTCGCAATTGTTCGACGTGCAGCGCGTCGACGATCAACGCCTGCCAATGCTCCGCCAGCGCGAGATAGTCGAGGTGTGAGCGATGCGCGACGCACAGATCGTCGAAATTGGCCCACAGCACACGCTCGCCTGCGCTGCGCGCGGCAAGCGGGCGTCCCGCCAGCGAGACTTCAGCGGCGTCACCCGCTGGCGCGCCTTCCAACGTGGCGAAGTGTTGCGGCAGCATCGCCGCCGCCACATCGAGCGGTGCCAACCAGCGGGGGATCGTTGCCGCCTCGCCCCCCATCCGATAGTCGGTCGCCCCATCGAAATGCACGATGGCAAAGCGCTGGAGAATGACGGCAATCGTCGGCTCGAACCGTTCATGAAATTCCGGATCGGGCAACAGGTTCTGCGGCGCATAGTTCGACGTCAGCACCAGCTTCACGCCTCGGGCGAGCGCAATGTCGAGAAAACGGCCGATGAGAAAAGCGTCGGCAATGTCGTGCACATGGAATTCATCGAAGCAAAGCAACTCGACGCCAGATAACCAACGATTGGCCACCGCAGCCAGCCGGTCGTCGCACTTCGGTTCGCGCACGAGCTGGCGATGGATATCGCGCAGGAATTCGTGGAAATGGACGCGGCGCTTTTCGCACGCGGCGACACTAAATGCCATATCGACGACGAGGCTTTTGCCGCGTCCGGGCAAGCCGTAGCAATACACGCCGTCGAACGTGCTGCCAGCATGGCTGGCGATTGACGTGCCTAGCGCGGTGAGGGCGGCAATGGCCTCGCGCTGGCGGACATCGGGAGAAACGTGGCGCTCAGCCAGCGCTTGCGTAACGCGCGCGGCGTCGATCATGAGAATAAGGCTCCGCAATACGGCAACCGGCCCCTCAGGGGAGAGGAGGGTGACGGGGGACGGTGATAACGAGCGCCACTATACCGGCCTGCCGCGGCTACGGCCAATCTGGAATTCGCGCGCAGGTCATCGCATTTCGGCATCGCTTGGGGACTTCCGTTGGTGAGAGCGATGCTGCTAGAATCGCCGGCAAGGCTGATGTTGCCTGCCGCTCGCACCCGCAACCCGGGCACGGTGAAAGCATCGCAATTCGCATGTCCGTCCCGTTCCATTGGCGACACGCATCAGCAACGCGAGCACTGAACGCATCCGTCGCCGTAGAACGCTATCAAGGATGGCTAACATGCGAACTTATCTCGACGCCAAGATCATGGCGAAGTCCCTGCGCGAACGTTTGGCACGCGAGGGCATCGATATCTCCCACGCTCAGGCACTAGAATCCGTCGCCGCACAATTCGGCTTTGCGGACTGGAACGTGCTCGCCGCGAAACTGGCATCTGCCTCGGGCGCCGACGGCATTGTCTTCAACACCGTCGCACCGATTCACCGGATTTTCGACGAAGCGAAAGCGCGTGAGTTCTATCTCGACTTTCTCGGCTTCCGGCTCGACTGGGAACACCGCTTTGCCGACGGCATGCCGCTCTACTGTCAGGTCTCGCGCGCGGGCATGACGCTGCATCTCTCCGGTCACTTCGGCGACGCGAGCCCCGGTGCCACGACCTTCGTGTTTATGCACGGCGTCATGGCCTATCAGCAAGAACTCTCCGGCAAGCGGTACCCGAATATGAACCCCGGCATCGAGGAGCTCGACTGGGGCAATCAAATGACGGTCACCGACCCGTTCAATAACCGCATTCGGTTCTGCGAATCCAAAGACTAAGCCAATGCCAATGACCGCGTCGGTGCTGCCGTCGCGGTCATTCGTCGTGTACAGGGCCGTCCCAGCCGTCGAGATACTTCGGCAGGGCGTCGCGCACGTCGAGCACACGGTGGCGATAAAACAGATGCATCGTCGGTTGCAGTTCGGCAGGCAGCTTGCCGTCGTGCGCCCGCGCGAGCAGCGCGTTCGGCACAACACACATGTCGAGCCGGTTGGTGCCGTGCATCGTCTCGCCGCATTGCGGGCAGAAGCGGCGCGTGAGGCTGCGCGACGGATGCGCGAAAACCTGCGTCGCACCATCGACACCCACTTGCTCGGGCGACCACGCCGTCGCGGCCAGCACTGGCGCGCCGTAAAAATCTCGGCAGGCGTTGCAGTGACAGTTGGCGCGGGCGGCGGGTGCGCCGTGCAGATGCATCGTGACGCCGCCACACTGGCAGGTCACAGACAACGTATGGGTTGCTGAATTCATTGAAACCGTTCTGGCCCGGCGTCATGTTGTCGACGTTCCGTGGCCATATTGAGTGCGCCCGAAGCGCGAAGGCTTGAGCATACGGCACCCGGCGCTTGGCGACGCCTACCGAAAATCGCAGGCTTCGCCGCCTATGCGAGGCACGAATGGCCCTGGCCAAATCGGGGCTTTGCCCGCGCATGCAGCCAATGCGGTAACGTACCGGCATCTCTCGTTACTGGAAGTGCTTGAAATGTCCGATGCATTCGATCTGGCGCGCTACTTTCAGCGCATTGGCTATACCGGCCCGCGCGAAGCGACGCTCGATGTTCTTAGCCGCATTCACGCTTTGCATCCGCTCGCCATTCCGTTCGAAAACCTGAATCCGATTCGGGAACTCGCCGTCCACGTCGATTTGCCGTCTGTTGTCGCCAAGTTGATCGATGGCGGTCGCGGCGGCTACTGCTTCGAGCAGAACCTGATTTTCGCGACGGCGCTCAAGCACCTCGGTTTTGACGTCACGCCGATGATTGGCCGCGTGGTGTGGGGGCGCTCGTTCGATGCGGAAGCCGGGCAGACGCACATGCTGCTGCGCGTCGCGCTGGAGGGCGAGACGTGGCTCGCCGATGTAGGTTTCGGTTCGGTCACGCTCACAGCGCCGCTGCGCCTGCATTCGACGCAACCGCAAGAGACGCCGCTGGAAACCTATCGTCTCGCCACCGCGCCTGATGGCGAGTTTCACCTAAGCGTGCAATCGGCCGACAAATGGTTGCCGGTGTATCGCTTCGTGACGCGCCCGGCCGAGTGGGTCGATTACAAGCTCGGCAACTGGTTCACGTCAACCGCGCCCGATTCGGTGTTCCGCAACAACCTGATCCTCACGCGTGCTTTGCCGCACGGCCGCCTCGCCGTGTTGAACACCCGGCTGACCGAGCGGAATACGCGGGGGGAAGCGATCGGCGAATCAGAAATTGCATCGGCCGCGCAACTGGAACAGCTATTGCGCGATCGCTTCGGCCTGAACGTCACGCAGATCGATATCGACGATCTGTTCCGACGTGTGCAGGCTTGTGCTGCCAAAGCCGCTGCTGCCGCCAACTGAACAAAACACAATGGCCGCCTCCCGTGAGGGACGCGGCCATTGTTTTGTCGCCATCGCCATCCGCCCCACCTGAGCACACCGGCGATGGTTGCGCGAATCAATCGGCGACGGTCGTCCCCGGCCACATGCGCACTGCCAGTGCGCCAAGCGAGGCGAGGGTTGCCAGCGACGCCACGCCCGTCCAGCCCCAGTGCGCCAACGCCTGCGCGCCGAGCGCCGCACCGACCGACATGCCGATGAACACGCCGACGAAGAGCACCGCATTGAGGCGGCTGCGTGCGGGCGGCTCGATCCCGTACACGATGGTTTGATGCGAGACCAACGCGACCTGCACGCCCAGATCGAAACCGATGGCGGCCAGCCCGATCAGCCACAACTGCGCATGGGCACTGAGCAACGGCGCGAACAGCATGGCGGCGAACGAGATCGCGACGAGCGAAGCGCCGAGGCGCGTCACCACCTGCGGGCCCTTGCGATCGGCAATACGCCCGGCCAGCGGCGCGCCGAGCGCACCTGCGGCACCGGCCAGACCGAACGCGCCAGCGGCTGCCGCGCCCAGATGGAACGGCGCTTCGTGGAGCATGACCGCCAGCGTCGACCAGAACGCGCTGAACGCCACCGAAAGCAAGCCCTGTGCGAGCGCGGCACGGCGCAGTGTCGAGTGCTTGCGCCACAGGCCGATGACGGAGCCGAGCAGTTGGCGGTAAGTCATCTGCGTAGTCGGATGGAACGACGGCAGGCCGCGCCACGCCACCACGCCAAACCCCGCCACGCTGATGGCCGCGACGACGTACATGGCGCGCCAGCCGAAGTTCTGCGCGACAAACCCTGAAATCACCCGCGATAGGAGGATGCCCATCAGCAGGCCGGTCATCACCGTGCCGACGACGCGCCCACGAATCGACTCGGGGGCGAGCGCGGCAGCGGCGGGCACGATGTCTTGCGCCATGGTCGCCGTCAGCCCAATAGCGAGGCTCGCGGCCAGCAGCGTGCCGATTCCCGGCGCGACAGCGGCGACGAGCAAGGCCAGCGCCAGTGCCGCACCCTTGATCAGCACGATACGGCGGCGGTCGAAGCGATCGCCCAGCGGCACAAGCAGCAAGATGCCGAGCGCGTAACCCAATTGCGTGAGCGTGGGCACCCAGCCGACGGTCGTGTTCGCCGCATGGATGTCGTCGGTCATGATGCCGAGCATCGGCTGGGCGTAGTACAGCGAGGCCACGGTCAAACCCGCACCGGCGGCAAGTAGCAGGATCAGCCGTGCCGACAGTTCCGGCTGAGGCCGGACGTCTGACGGGCTGGCATTCGAAAGTTGGGCGGAACTCATGTGTGTTGCTCCAGTGAGGACACAGTACGGCGCGTAGTTTCGCCCTTGGTGCGGTGCAACGGTAGACCTATAATCCGTAGAACCTTTATACGTGTGACGTATGACCAAAGCCCCGGAAGTGCCGAATTCGCCCAGCATCTCAATGGACACCCCAGCTCCGAAGGGCGGCGGGGCCGACCGTGTCGAACTGATGCAGACCTTCGTGCGCATCGTCGAAGCGGGCAGCCTGTCGGCGGCAGCGGCGCTGCTGGGGACCACACAGCCGACGGTCAGCCGCCGCCTGCAAATGCTGGAGCGCTCGCTCGGGCTTCGGCTGCTGCAACGCTCCACCCACCAGATGAAGCTCACCGAAGACGGCGAGCGATGTTTTGTCCGTGCGAAAGAACTGGTGGCAAGCTGGGAGGCATTCGAGGCCGACTTGCGCGGCACTGGCGAAGAACCCGAAGGCACGTTGCGTGTACTGGCGCCGCACGCGTTTGGGCAGGAACTGCTGGTCGCACCGCTCGTCAGCTTTCTCGAGCGCTACGCAGGCATCAAGGTGCATTGGTTCTTGTCGGACCGCGAACCGGACTTCATTGCGGAAGGCATCGACTGCGCCATCCATGTGGGCGAGTTGCGAGATCCGTCGAACGTGGCGATCACACTGACCGATGTGCCGCGTATCGTCGTGGCGTCGCCCGATCTGCTGCAAGACCGGCCCATGCCTGCGCATCCGCAGGATCTTGTGCAGATGCCGTGGCTGGCGCTCACCACGTTCTATCGCAACGACATCACGCTCACGCACAAGACGACCGGCGAGCGGGCGCGGGTGGCATTCGACGCGCGCATGAGTACCGACAGCTTGTACGTATTGCGCAGTGCCGCATTGCGCGGGCTGGGCGTGGGGGTGAGTTCGGCATGGGTGATGGCCGAAGACGTGGCGCAAGGGCGGCTGATTCAACTGTTGCCGCAATGGCGCTCGACGGCGCTGCCGATGAACCTGATCTATCCCTACGCGAAGCACTACCCGGCACGCCTGCTGCGCTTTGTCGAGGCGATGCGCGCCGCTGTGCCGATGGTGATCAACAACGAGCAGCGCAAGATTCGCGATTTGTGAACTTGATGCTCACGCCTGCACGAGTTTCCCCGCTTTGCCTTGCAGCAGCGCTTCGTTGCGCTGGGCCGCATCGCGCAGATAGTCCCATAGCGTGGTGATGCGCTTGAGCGTGCGCAACTCTTCGTGGCAATAGATCCAGAAGCTGCGGGTGACGACCACTTCGCCAGCGAGCAGCGGCACGAGCCGCGTGTCCTGTGCGGCCATGAAGCACGGCAAGATCGCAAGCGCTTCGCCTTGTAACGCCGCTTGATACTGGGCGATTACGCTGGTGCTACGCATCACGACGTCGCAGCCGGGCACCACATCTTCCAAATAGCGCAGTTCATTACTGAACGATAGTTCGTCGACATAGCTGATAAAGCGCCGTCCGCTCAGGTCAGCGAACGTCTCCACGCCGCCGTATTGCGCGAGATAGCCGGGCGTCGCGTACAACTGCAACCGGTAATCGCACAGTTTGCTGCACACGTACGGCCCGCGCTGCGGCCGCTCGATGGTGATGGCGATGTCGGCTTCGCGTTTCGACAAACTCACGAAGCGCGGCACGGGCAGCACGTCGAGTTGAATGGCCGGGTATTCGCGCTGAAAGTGCGCCAGCACGGGCGTGACGAAATAAGTGCCGAAGGCTTCCGTCGAACCAATGCGCACGTGACCGGAGAGCGTCTGCCCAAGACCCGCCACTTGCTCGCATGCCGATTGCAGCGTGGTTTCCATCTGCTCGGCATGCACGAGCAATTGCTGGCCTTCCGGCGTGAGCGCAAAGCCCGCGTTGCGCGATTTATCGAATAGCAACGTGCCGAGCGACTGCTCCAGCGCCCGCACGCGGCGCGACACCGTCGTGTGATCGACGCCCAACCGCAGTGCCGCAGCACTCACGCGCTGCGTGCGTGCCACCTCCAGAAAGTAACGAAGATCGTCCCAATCAGGACGCGGCTCTACGCCTGCGGGCGGGGTGGCCGTTGCGAGCTTGCGGGTCGCCATGGGCGCCGTCTCCTATGTGCATTTATGCACAAAGTAGATGCAGTTATGTGCTATGTAAAGCAAATTCGCACAAATACAATTCATGAGCGCTGCGCATAGACGACAGCGACGCAAGATAAAAACCAGGAGACAAAGCAATGAAGATCAAGCCGTGGCTGCTCGCGCTGGGATTCGGTGCGGGCTTGGGGATGGCGTCGGTGGGCAGCATGGCGCAGTTGCCGGACCGTCCGGTGAAGGTGGGTGTGCTCACCGACATGTCGGGCACGTATTCGGCGATGGGCGGCGCGGGGTCGGTGGTGGCTGCGCAAATGGCCATCGACGACTGTCTGGCCGCCGAATGCAAGGGCATGAAGATCGATCTGGTCTCGGCCGACAACCAGAACAAGGCCGATGTCGCCGCCAACAAGGCGCGCGAATGGTTCGATCGAGATAACGTCGATGCCATTGCCGACCTGACCAACTCTGCGGCGGCGCTCGCCGTGCAGAAGATTGCGATGGACAAACAGCGCATCGCGCTGTTCTCCGGCCCGGCCACGACCCGCCTGACCAACGAAGACTGCTCCCCGACGGGCTTCCATTGGATGTTCGACACCTATTCGCAATCGGCCGCGACGGCTCGCGCGATGGTCAAGAACGGCGGCAAGTCGTGGTACTTCATCACCGTCGACTACGCCTTTGGCCACTCGCTCGAAAAAGATGCCGCCGACAACGTGAAGGCGCTGGGCGGCACGGTGGTGGGCCAGTCGCGCCACCCGCTCAATGCGTCGGATTACGCCTCGTTCCTGCTCTCGGCGCAAAGCTCGAAGGCGGAAGTGGTTGCACTCGCCAATGGCGGACAAGACACCGTCAACGTGCTGAAACAGGCGCGCGAATTCGGCATCGTGCAACGCGGGCAGAAGCTCGCCGCATTGCTGGTGTTCCTCTCGGACGTGCATGCGCTGGGGCTCAATACCGCGCAGGGGCTGATGTTTACCGACGGCTTCTACTGGGATTTCGACGATGCCTCGCGCACGTGGTCGGCACGCTTTCAGAAGAAGTACAAGGATCTGAAGCCGACGATGGTGCAAGCAGGGGTGTATTCCAGCGTGCTGCATTACCTGCGCGCCGTGGCCGCGACCAAGAGCGTCGATGCCAAGGTGGTTGCGCAAAAGATGCGTGAATTGCCGATTCGCGATCCGATCATGCACAACGCATCGATCCGCCCGGACGGCCGCGTCATTCACGACATGTACCTGTTCCGTGTGAAGTCGCCCGCCGAGTCGAAAGGCCCGTGGGACTACTACACCACGGTCGCCACGGTGCCTGCCACCGAAGCGTTCCAACCGTTGTCGAAGTCGACCTGTCCGCTCGTGAAGACGACGGCGGCGGCACGATAAATGCGTGGCAACGGCGTCGCGCCGATTGCCTATCTTTGAGTTACCGGCGGCGCTGTGGGCGGTCTCGCTCGCAACCCGCCATTCCTGAACTTTGCATTCGTTTCGATTTGGAGAGCGTGTCATGTCCCTGCCTACCATTCCGCTGCTCATCGACGGCAAGCGCGTTGAATCGAAGTCGTCGCAGTGGCGCGACGTCGTGAACCCTGCCACGCAGGAAGTGATTGCACGCGTACCGTTTGCCACGCCGGAAGAACTCAACGCCGCCGTCGCATCGTCGAAGGCCGCCTACAAGACGTGGCGTGCCACCTCGCAGGCGTCGCGCATGCGCGTGATGCTGCGCTTTCAACAACTGCTGCGCGATCACACGGGCGAACTGGCTGAACTGATTACCCGTGAGCACGGCAAGACGCTGCCCGACGCCGAGGGCGAAGTGGGGCGTGGTCTGGAAGTGGTCGAACACGCTTGCTCGATCGCGTCGCTGCAACTGGGCGAATACGCGCAGAACGCCGCAGGTGGCGTCGACGTCTACACGCTGATCGAACCGCTGGGTGTGTGCGCCGGTATCACCGCGTTCAACTTCCCCGTGATGCTGCCGTGCTTTATGTTCCCGTTGGCTGTCGCCACCGGCAATACGTTCGTACTGAAGCCTTCGGAGCAAGACCCGAGCGCGTCGCTGCGTCTGGCCGAGCTCGCGCTCGAAGCCGGTCTGCCCCCGGGCGTGCTCAACGTCGTGCACGGCGGCCCGGACATCGCCAACGCGATTTGCGATCACCCGGACATCAAGGCGGTGTCGTTCATCGGTTCGACCCATGTCGGCACGCATATCTACCGCCGCGCGTCGGAAGCCGGTAAGCGTTGTCAGGCGATGATGGGCGCGAAAAATCACTGTGTGATTCTGCCGGACGCCGACCGTGAACAAGCGATCAATCATCTGCTGGGCGCGGCATTCGGCGCTGCCGGGCAGCGCTGCATGGCCACGTCGGTCGCCGTGCTCGTGGGCGAGGCGCGTGAGTGGGTGCCGGAACTCGTCGAACGTGCGCGTGCACTCAAGGTTGGCCCGGGGACCGATCGCAAGGCCGACCTCGGCCCGGTGGTCTCGAAGCAAGCGCGCGCACGTATCGAAAAGCTGATTGGCGCCGGTGTGGAAGAGGGCGCGAAGCTGCTGCTCGACGGGCGCGGTCATGTCGTGAAGGAAGCGCCGGAAGGCAACTTCGTCGGCCCGACCATCTTCGACGGCGTGAACGCCGATATGTCGATCTATCGCGACGAAATCTTCGGGCCGGTGCTGTGCATGACCGGTGTCGACACGCTCGACGAAGCCATCGCCTTCGTTAATGCGAACCCGAACGGCAACGGCGTGGCGTTGTTCACGCAAGACGGCGGCGCGGCGCGTCAATTCCAGAACGAGATCGACGTCGGGCAGGTCGGTATCAATCTGCCGATTCCGGTGCCGGTGGCGTGGTTCAGCTTCACCGGTTCGCGTGGTTCGAAGCTGGGTGACTTGGGCCCCAACGGCAAGCAGGCGATTCTGTTCTGGACGCAAACGAAGACGGTCACGGCACGTTGGCAAGCGCGCGGTACCGGCCCTGCTGGCGTGAACACGACGATCACGCTGAAGTAAGGCGCGCACCAATACTTGGGAGACATGACGATGGCTACGGAAACGACATCTCAGCCCACATGGCGCGTCGCGTTCATCGGACTGGGCAATATGGGCGGCCCGATGGCGGCGAATCTGGTGAAGGCCGGACACACCGTGCGCGGCTTCGATCTATCCGGCCCGGCTTTGGAGCGGCTCGCCGCCGCGGGCGGTCAGGCGGCGAAATCGATTGCGGATGCGGTGCGCGACGCGCAGGTGGTGATCACGATGCTGCCTGCCGGTGAGCATGTGCTGGCCGCCTACGATGGCCCGGACGGTGTGCTGGCGAACGCGGCACCCGACGCGGTGCTGATCGACAGCAGCACGGTACCGCCGGAGATTCCGCGACAACTCGCGAAGCTGGCGCGCCCTGGCACGGCGTTGCTCGATGCGCCGGTATCCGGCGGAACGGCGGGCGCGGCGGCGGGCACGCTGACGTTTATGGTGGGCGGCGACGCGGCGCTCGTCGAGCGCATGCGGCCGTTGCTCTCCAACATGGGCCGCGCCATTCATCACGGCGGTGCGCTCGGTGCAGGGCAGACGCTCAAGCTGTGCAACAACATGCTGCTCGGCATCTTGATGGCAGGCACGAGCGAAGCACTGCGGCTGGGCATTGCCAACGGGCTCGATCCGAAGGTGCTCTCGGCGGTGATGCAAGCGAGTTCCGGGCGCAACTGGACGCTGGAAGTCTATAACCCGTGTCCGGGCGTGATGGAGAACGCGGCCTCGTCGCGCGGCTACACCGGCGGTTTTGCGACGGACCTGATGGCCAAAGACCTGCGTCTCGCGCACGGGGCGGCGGCATCCAGCGATGTGGCGACGCCGCTGGGCGATCTGGCGCGCCGCATCTTCGAAGTGCATCGCGCCAACGGTCATGGGGCGCTCGATTTCTCGAGCATCTTCCAAGATCCGGTGACGCTGGCGCAGGCGCTGGATGTGAAGTAACTACGCCCACACGCATCGCTCGAATGACAAAACGCCCGATGGCTTAGGAGCCACCGGGCGTTTTTGCATGTCTAGCCACTTAGTGCGTAGCGCGTAGTGCGTTATGCGCTGCGCTTAGCCAGCGATCATGCGATGCAACTGATCGAGTTCCTGATTGAGCGCACGCTGTTCGTCCGCCGACAAGCCACCGCCATGTTGGGCGCCCATGTCACGTGTTTCCTGCGCGATGGCGTCGAGTCGGCGGTGCAGATCGTAGCCACGCGGCGGCGGGTAGTAGCCTTGGTTCACGTGATTGTCGATGTCGTGCGATTCATTCGAGATACGGCGGTCGATTTGCTCGCGGCGTTGCAAGGCAACGGTATGCGGGTCTTGCTCGACCACGACGCGCGCGGCAGGCGCGGGACGGGGCGGCTCGACAACGCAACCCGACAAACTACCAACCACGCCGGCGAGACCGGCGACCAGTGCGAGAGCGGCCAGGCCGCGAGCCTTACCCTGAGTGCGATGTGGATTCATGATCGTTATTGAGCACTTGTACACGCCAAGACGGCGCAGTTGCATTCTCGCGAGCCGCGAATGCGGCGGGTAGCGTTGTTGCAAACGGTTGCAACCATTTCAGCCGCAGCAATGTGAGGCCACCGCCGCAGGGATCGGAGAAATTGCCAGAAATCGTTGCCGGACGCGGGGCAGCGGCGTATGATGCCCGCGAATCGGCTCCCCCACCGCCTGTTCTGAGCGCTTGCGAGCGTTAATTCCGCCATGATCGTCCGTCCCAATCTGCATTGGCTGCGCATGCTTTTCGTCGTGCGCGGTTCGATCGTGCCCAAGATCGCCACGCAGCTCATCTTCACCACGATCATTTCGATCGTCGTCACGCTGGCGCACGGCCGTGTGTTCGAGTGGAAGATTCCGCTCACGTTTGTGCCGTTCTCGCTCATCGGCATCACGCTCGCCATCTTTCTCGGCTTTCGTAACACCACGAGCTACGCCCGCTACTGGGAAGCCCGCGTGCTCTGGGGCAGCGTGCTCAACGAGACGCGTGCGCTCGCCCGTCAGTCGATGACGCTCGTCTCCGATACCTCCGATTCGCCGCGCTTCGTGGCGTACCTGATCGCGTTCGTGCACGGCATGCGCCATCAGTTGCGTGGCACCGACCCGCGCGCCGACTTCGAGCGGCTGCTCAGCCCCGAAGACGTGAAGTGCCTGATGCGCAAGCAGTTCAAGCCGATCACCATCTTGCTGATGGCCGGGGAATGGCTGCGTGAGCGCCGTCTCAAGGGGCAAATCGAAGCCCCGCTCGCGCAAGTCATGGAGATGCACCTCGACCGGCTTGGCGAGGCTATCGGCGGCTGCGAGCGCATTGCCTCGACGCCGATTCCGTTCACTTACGGCGTGATCCTGCACCGCGTGACGTATCTCTACAGCGTGCTGTTGCCGTTCGGTCTGGTCGACTCCATCGGGCCGATGACGCCGGTGATCGTCGCGTTTATCTCGTACACCTTCTTTGCCCTCGAAGCGGTTAGCGCCGAGATCGAAGAGCCGTTCGGGCTGGAGCCTAACGACCTCGCACTCGACGCGATGTCCGATTCCACCGAGCAGTCGCTACGCGAAATTCTGCATCGCCAGCACACCGCCAAGCTGCGCGAGCGCGGCGAGCATCACATCATCACCTGATCCGATTCAGCCCAATCCACCCGATCTACCGCTAAGCAAGGACTTGATACTAAAGTTCTTGCTTTACTAATTTTCGCCACTATACTCAAGCACATGCTTGACCATGACAACACCCTCGATTTGACGTTTCAGGCGCTGGCCGACACTTCCCGGCGCGCGATGCTCGTGCGCCTGGCGCAGGGGCCGGCGTCGGTGAGTGCGTTGGCGCAGCCGTTGGCGATGTCGCTACAGGCGGTCATGCAGCACCTTGCCGTGCTTGAGAGCGCGGGCTTGGTGCGAACGGAAAAGGCCGGCCGCGTGCGAACGTGCCGGATCGAACCTCAGGCGCTGAGTCTTGCTGAGCGATGGATCAACCAGCGCCGACATGAGTGGGAGGGCCATCTCGACCGGTTGGGCGAGTATCTGGCCAGCCTGCCGCCCGAAGGAGACGTTGATGAACACGGCAAGTGATGCAGCAGAACAGCCACGCCCGCTGACGATTGGCCGCACTTATCCGGCCACCTGTGAGGCGGTGTTTCGAGCCTGGACGACGACGGAGGCGGTCAAACGTTGGTTCTGTCCGACGGGTTACACCGTGCCCGAGGCACGCGTCGATGCGCGTGTGGGCGGTGTTTTCGAACTGCGAATGCAGTCGCCGGAAGGCGAGTCGCATTGGATTCGCGGACATTTCACCGAAGTCGATGCGCCGGTGAGGCTGGCCATCGAAATGGACGTGACCGATGCTGCCGGGCACGCGCTGTTTCGCGCACACACGACGGCGGGCTTTGCCAATGTGAGCGACGGCACGCGGTTGGAAGTCGAGCAACGCTACACCGTGCTCGATCCAGCCTTCGCGTGGATGCCTGCGGGCGCCAGCCAAGGTTGGGCGCAAACCCTCGACAAGCTTGGCCGCGAAGTCACGCGCTTCGATGCCGACGCCGCCGCGCCGTCGAACCGGTCGGTGGTGCACGCCACGTTTCGCATCGAGCGGCAGTATGCGGCCTCGCCCGCACGGGTGTTCAGGGCCCTGACGGTGCGCGAAGCCAAGGACAAATGGTTTGGTGGCGGCCCCGGTTTTACGCAAGTGGAGCGTTCGATGGATGTGCGCCCGGGCGGCCGCGAGCATTCGAAAGGGCGTTGGGGGAGCGGCATGGTCTCGACGTTCGACGCGCTCTACTACGACGTGGTCCCCGACACTCGGCTCGTCTACGCCTACGAGATGCACCTCGATACCCGCAAGATTTCGGCGTCGCTCGCCACCATCGAGCTGCGCGCGCATGACGGCGGCACGCAATTGGTGATGACCGAGCAAGGCGCGTTTCTCGACGGGTACGACGATTCCGGTTCGCGCGAGCGCGGCACGCAATTTTTGCTCGATGCGCTGGGGGCGTCCCTGGCGAACTGACGCAGTGGCCGCGCCCGGCGATCGTTGCTGGGCGCGGTTTCTCAGGGTTTGCACCAATATCGGGCATGCGATTCTCATCGAAAGACGCAATAGTTCGTGGACAAATATCGCGTTTTTCATTGCATTTGCGAGTTCTAGACTTCCTTCCATCGACGGCGCTTTAACAAAACAAAGCCGTCGCAACTGACAGGAGTTTTCAAACATGAACCGCAAGAACATCGCAATCGCCCTTATCGCCGCTGCCGCTTCGTTCGGTGCCGCTTCCAGCTACGCTGTCGAAAACGGTAACAACTACCCGGACGTGGCTTCGCAAGGTGCTCCGCTGACCCGCGCTGCCGTGCTGGCCGATCTGGCTCAAGCCCGTGCTAACGGTCTGATCCCGCAAGGCGACGCCGACTATCCGGTGTATGTCGCTTCGGGCCCGGCCAAGAGCCGCGTCGAAGTGAAGAGCGAACTGGCACAAGCCCGCGCTGAAGGCCTGATGGCACAAAACGACGTGGACTACCCGATCGTCGTGTCGCAAGGCCCGAGCGTGTCGCGCGCTGACGTCAAGCAAGAACTCGCCCGCGCCCGCGCTGCTGGTGAACTGAATGTGAGCGAAGGCAGCTGATCTGCCGGTAGCACTCGCAGCAGGTAATAAAAAGCCGTTCCCGAGGGAACGGCTTTTTTCTTTGTGATGGCCGGGCTGACAGCGCCTGATTCGCAATTCACGCCTTCATGAATCGCAGCGCCAGCCGCGCGAGTTTCGGCACGAACGTCGGGCGCAGCAGGCGCTTGTCGAAGCCGTCCATGCGGCGGGCGTCTTCCTCTAGACATAACGCGATTAGATCGCGGGGCTTGAGCGATTCGCCGATCTCGGCGGTGCCGGTGGCAAGGAAGTTCGCATCGTGTGCCACGCCATCGGTGTCGATGCCACGTGCCATGGCCACGCGCTCCCAAATCAACACGACCCAAATGGCAGCGACGCGCGCGTAAAACCATGGGCGCTTCCAGAACGGCAGGTTGTGGCGATGCCAAGCCAGCCAATTCGCAAAGAACAGAATGTGGCGGGCCTCTTCCTGAATGACTGGCTCGAACGTCTCGACAAGGGCGCTGGGGAAGTAACCGGAGCGCTGTGCCGAACGGAACAGACCGAACGCGAGAAAGCTGTCGATGCACTCGCTGAAACCGGTCTTCATCCATGCCCATTCGGGATCGTTGGGCGGCGGGTAGGCAGGCTCGGGAACGAGCTCGATGCCATAGGCTTTCACCAGCTTCGAGAGCACGACTTTGTGGCGCGCTTCTTCGTCGCCGTCCATTGCGATCGCATCGCGTAACAACGGGTCTTGAACGGTCGCAGCGTAAGTGCTCACGCGAATGGAGGCGCGCCCTTCGGTTTGCACGGCGATGTCCCAAATGGGCAGCGCGGTAAGCCGCTTGAGTGCGTCGGGGGGAAGCTCGGGCCAGTCGATAACGGCCGGTTTGTAGGGATTGTGAGACTCAAGCAGCATGCGGCAAAACATCTGCTTGTGGGAGTCCGAACCAATTGCCACCGCGCCATCGACATCGTATTGCCAATGGCGCATGACATGGTCGGCAGCGGCTACGGCCGCCGCCTGCGTGTCGGACATCTGGTTTGGATATCGCATGAGGTATCGGTCATATCGGCATTCGCAAAAATCATACCTCAAGCGATACGCGCGCGCCGACCAGAATTGTCTGTTCGCGGCGCGCGAATGCTGCGCAAACCCCTTTAAAACAAGTACATTCCGGCGACGAAAATCACGCCCGAGAACAACAGCGCCGTCACGCAATAGCCCATGATGTCGCGCACGCCCAGGCCTGCGATGGCCAGTGCGGGCAGGGCCCAGAACGGCTGGGCCATGTTCGTCCACGCCTCGCCGTACGCGATGGCCATGGCGGCTTTGCCCATGTCGGCACCGAGCGCTTGCGCGGCGGGCATGACGAACGGCCCTTGCACCACCCAGTGACCGCCGCCCGAAGGCACGGCGAAGTTGATCACCGCCGAGCTGAGGAAGGCCAGCAACGGGAACGTGTGCACGTTGGCGATTTCGATAAACCAGTTGGTGATGACGCCCGCCAGCCCGGAGTGATCCATCGTGGCCTGAATGCCAGCGTAGAACGGAAACTGAATCATGATGCCCGACGCGCCACGCGCCGCATTGGCCACTGCGCGGGCATAAGCCATCGGCGTCTTGTGCAGCAAGATACCAATGCCGAGGAACGCGATGTTCACGGTATCGATGTCGAGCGTGAAGCCTTTGGTGACCGAGCGAATGATCAGGTAAGCCGCGATCAGCACAAAGACAAGCAGCGAGAGTAGACGGCTTTCTTCGAGCTTCTCGGCCAGCGTAGCGTCGGGGCCGAGCACGCGCTCGTGCGTGGGTTCATCGATCAGCAGCTTCGGATCGACGGACACGACTTCGTTCGGGCGCGGCATCATCGCCCGCGCGAGCAGCGGCAACATCACGATCAGACCAATCGTGATGAACGCGTTGTAGCCGGTGAAGAGCGTTTGCGACACGGGAATCAGGCCGACGACTTTCTCCATCGGATTGCCATGCGTCGCCGCGACCAGCGGCACCGAGCCAGACAACCCGCCGTGCCACGTCAGGAAGCCCATGTAGGCACAGGCAACGAGCAAACGGTAGTCGGTGCCTTTCACGCGCCGAGCGACTTCGCGTGCGAACATCGCCCCCAGCACCAGACCGAAGCCCCAGTTGATCGCGCACGCAATGCCTGCGAGCAGCGCCACCATCATCGTCGCTTGTGCGGGCGAGCGCGCCGAGCTGGCGAGGGCGGCCATCGCGCGCTTCATCGGGGCGGAACTGGCCAGCGCATGGCCGGTGACGAGAATCATCGCCATCTGCATGGAGAACGCGAGCAGATTCCAGAATCCCGATCCCCACAGCAAGACCAGATCCCCGGGCGTCTTCGGCGTGAAGCCCAGCGCGAGCGCGAAAGTGATGACGGTGAGAAAGATGGCGAAGATGAGCGGATCAGGCAAAAAACGATGCACGACCTGCGTAAAGAAACGGGAAATACTCTTAACCACAGTTGCCTCTTCCTTATAGTTAACATGTTAATCGGCGCATTGTCGCACGCGCCTCAGGGCGCAGACATGACGTAAAACTACGTAATTGCGAAGTGCCGAAGGCAGTTGCAGGTGTGTGGAAATCGGGGCGCTACGGAGGTGAAACTCAGTCGGAAGTGAGGTGGGGCAAGAGGGCGGGCGGCTTGAAATATGCTGTAATTGTTTCGTTTGACGCAACGCGCGTTATCACCCGACAGCGTTTATCCTGAGTCGAGGGCTCACTAGACTGGTGAGCCCGCTGTCGCTGTTTTTCAGCTTCTTTGCACTGGACTCATCATGACGTTGACCCTTGAGCAACTCTTTCCCCAGCATCGCCCCGAAGGTGAAGCCGTCGCTACGGCACTCGATAGCCACGCCGTCGTGCAGGCGCTCTCGCTGGCGTGCGCCGAGCATCCGCTCGTACTGCTGCGCATGATGTACCCGGCCACCGATGCCGTCACGCACCGCAGCCGCGATGAACTCGCCGACGTGCTCCACCGCCACGGGCTGCATCAGGTCGCTGGACTCATCGAAGAAGAGTCGCCGTACCTGATGTTCACGTCGGCCACGCACGCCTTCCTGACGCTGGTGGAAATTCGCCGCTATTCGGCCGCGATTGCCGTGCATCTCTACTATCGCGGGCTGGCTGGCAGCGACGCTGAAGAGCGTCTGCGCACCGACGCGAAAGTTCCGGCCGACGGTCACTTCAAGCCGTTCGACTGAACGGCCGGACGGCAGCGCATACACCGGGCGGGGCGTTACTAGGTGTTACTAGGCGTTATTGCCCGGTAGTTTTTTCCTTCGTTGCCGTTGGCGTTTGCACGGGCGTGGGTGTCACGTCCGGTGCCTTATCGCCGTCCCATCCGAACGTGACTTGCCGCTGCGCTTTGCGCTGTTCGCGCTCGCGCGTCATCTGCTCCTCGAACTGACGGCGGCCTTCCTTGGACTTGGCAATCATCTTGTTGCGGTCCTGATAGAAGGGATACATCTCGTCGGTCAGCTTGATGTTGCCGCGCCGGAACGCCATGGTGGCTTCACGCGCTTCGGCCGTCGGCCAGCCCAGTTCTTCCAGCACCGATCGCGCGCTGCGCAGCGACGACTCGAAGACCTCCCGCTCGATGTGCTTCACGCCACGGTCGCGCAACTGGAACAGATGTCCCACGTTACGTGCTCGCGCGACGATCGGCACGTCGGGGAAATGCTCGCGCAGCAAATCTACGATCTCGAGCGACTGATCGACATCGTCGACCGCGACCACGACCGCGCGGGCATTCGCGACGCCCGCAATACGCAACAAGTCGAGGCGCGTGGCATCGCCGTAGAACACGCGAAAGCCAATTTGGCGAAGGCTCTCGATGGTGTCCGGATCATGATCGAGCACAGTCACCGACACGCCCTGCGGCACTAGCGCGCGGCCCACGATCTGGCCGTATCGGCCAAAGCCGCAAATCACCACACTGGCCGTCTGCGGCTCGGCAATCTCTTCCATGCGCGGCGAGCCCTTGAGGCTGTAGCGCGGCAGGAGCCATTTGTCGATCGCGACGAGCAACAGCGGCGAGATCAGCATCGAGAGGGCGACGGCGCCAATCAGGAACGACGACACGGCAGGCGGCAAGACTTGCGGGCCCGCCGACTGGAAGACCACGAACGCAAATTCGCCGCCCTGTGCCAGCAGCAGCGTGAAGATTGGCCGTTCCTGATACGGCAGCTTCATCAGGCGCGACAGCCCGTAGATCGCGAAGCCCTTCACCGCCATAAAGCCGACGACCACGGCGAGCATGCGCAGCGGTTGCGCGAACAGCACCCCGAAGTCGATGCTCATGCCCACGGCGATAAAGAACAGCCCGAGCAGCAAGCCCTTGAACGGTTCGATGTCGGTCTCAAGCTCGCGCCGGTATTCGCTTTCTGCGAGCAGCACCCCGGCGAGAAATGCACCCAATGCCATCGACAGCCCCACCCATTGCATCAACGCCGCAATGGCGACGACGAGCAGCAGGGCTGCGGCGGTGAAGATTTCAGGCGTTTTGCTGTTGGCAATCCAGCGCAGCAACGGGCGCAATGCCAATCGTCCGCCGAGAATGATGGCCGCGATGACACCGACGATTTTCAGTGCTTCGAGTGCGCGCTCGGTGCCGGTGAGCGCATGGCTATCGACCGAGTTGGCGAGCAGTGGCAGCAGCGCCAGGATCGGGATGGCCGCCACGTCCTGAAACAGCAAAATCGAGAAACCGGCTTGTCCGCTGGGCGTGCCGAGCAGGTTGCGCTCGGCCATCACCTGCAACGCGATGGCGGTCGACGACAGCGCAAGACCGAGGGCGGCGACCAACGCGATACGCCATGGGGCGCCCAGCGCGACGCCCACACCGAAGAGCAGCACCGCACAACCGATGACTTGTGCCGATCCCCAGCCGAAGATTGGCCGTCGCAGGTTCCACAGCCGCTTCGGCTCCAGTTCGAGACCGACGAGAAACAGCATGAGCACGACGCCGAACTCGGCAAAGTGCAGCACATCTTCCACGCGCGAGACGAGTCCCAGCCCCCATGGGCCAATCGCAATGCCTGCGGCGAGGTAGCCGATGATCGCGCCCAGACCCAAGGCGCGGGAGAGCGGCACGACGATGACGGCAGCGGAAAGATAGATGAGGCTGGCGAGCAGCCACGACGGGACGTGTTCCATCAGACGGCCCTCCCGGAGCGTGCGCTCGCGTCATTGGCGGGTGGCTCGGGATCGGTGGCGGATGCCGGACCTTGCAAGGCGTCCGGCGGGCAGCGAGGCCGGTCGCTGTCGGGGATGTCGCTGCACTCGGGCGCGGCGTCCATGGTGATCAGTTCCGGCCACTGCGGGTAGGTCGCCAGCCGACCGGCGAATTCGCTGACGTGCGCGTCGAGCGCGGCATCGTCGCTGCGGCGCGCGCCAAAGAACACATGCGGTGGCAGGAACCGCATGCCGCAAAGGCGCGCCGTTTGTTCGTAGGCTGGCAGGAAGTCGGCAAATTCGTGCTGGTTATATCCTTCGACGCGATAGCTCGCTTGCGGGCCGCCAGTGCTCGGCACGAGCCACAGGTCTTTTTGCGCGAGCGCGTGGCCGTCGTGCCCATAAGCCCAGCCCCACGTGAGTACCTCATCGAACCAGAGCTTTTGCAGCGGCGGCATGCTGTACCAGTAGATCGGGTGTACAAGCACGATCAGGTCGGCCCGGGCAACGCGCTGCTGCTCGGCGGCAACGTCGATGCTGAAGTCGGGGTAGGTCGAATACAGGTCGTTGACGTCGACACCGGCGATGCTGCGCGCGGCGTCGAGCAACCGGCGGTTCACGCGGGAGTCGCGCCAGCGCGGATGGGCCACGATGACGTAGACGGCACGCCCGGGCGGACCGTCGGCACTGACAGAGGGGGTGGGGGAGGCGGCGGATTCGGTCATGCGAGGGAGAATACCGCATTCATATGGCAGCGAACATGGCGTTCGCGCAAGGCGCTGATATGCGGCGCACACACCTTCGATGAGGCCGCCGAAATGGGCCGATGAGGGCCGATGAAGCGGGCAATTCAGGCAGATGTTAAAGACTGCGGTAGCACTGGCCGTTAAGTCTGGTTATGCTTCGCTGAGCTTTTTGAGGGCTCTGTTTTGCCCGGTGCCGCGTGCACGGCAGCACGGGATGACGTCACATAACTAGAACTTTTGCGCAGGGGCCGCCTGGCGGCCAAGACCTGCGCCACACCGACATGTCGCCGCAAGCCTTTCGCAATACCGTCAACCTGATCTACCACGGCCGCAACGTCGCGCTGGCGTTGTTGCTCGTCGCACTCGTCTATAACCAGACGTTCTGGGTTTTTGTGAGTGCCGTCGCGGCGGCGCTGTGTACCGGTGCGCTGCGCGAGGCGGACCGCATGCCCGAGGAAGAGGACTTGCCGCCGCGCCCGCTCGTCATTCAGGTGCTGCGCATCTCGGTGCCGTTGCTGCTCACGATGTTTGCCCTTGGGTACGGCATCGTGTGGTTCAACCGCAACTTCGGCTAAAGCGCACGGCAGCGGCGTCACAGCACCATGGCGCGCATGATTCGGCCCGTCGCTTCGTCGGCCGGGTAGAACGCTTCGAGCGCCAGTTCGGCGAGCGTCACATCTACGGGCGTGCCAAATACCGTCGTCGTGCTGAAGAACGACAGCAAACCATCGTTCGTGCGCAATTGCATCGGCACGAAGATGCTTGCCGTTGGCGGCACCACCGGTGCGGGTCCGCGCTCTGTCACGGGATACGCCTTCAATTCCTCATACAACTCGCCCAGCGTCGCGTCGCCGCTCGCGTGAATTTGCTGACGCAGGCGATGTAACAGGTGCGCGCGCCATTCCGGCAGATTGGCAATGCGGGGCGCGAGCCCGTCGGGGTGTAGCGACAAGCGCAGCACGTTGACCGCGCCGCTCAGCAGCGACGGGTCGACACCGGCGAGCAGCGGCATGACTGCCCGGTTTGCCGCGAGCAGCGTCCAATGCCGGTCGACAGCCAGCGCCGGATACGGTTCGTGTCCATCGAGCACACGTTGCACCGCTTCGCGAGCGACGGCCATGTCGGGGGCGTCGAAGGCGCGTGCCTCGAAGCGGGGCGCGAAGCCCGCCGCCACAAGCAAGGCATTGCGCTCGCGCAGCGGGATGTCGAGCGCTTGCGCAAGATGCAGGAGCATGTCGCGGCTGGGTTGCGCGCGGCCGGTCTCCACAAAGCTCAGATGACGCGTCGATATCTCGGCTTCCAGCGCGAGATCGAGTTGGCTCATGCGCCGGCGCTGACGCCAGTCGCGCAACAGGGTTCCGATAGCAGGTGTTGTCATGAAACGGATGATAGCGGCTGGGGTGTGAGCCGCCATTACCTCACAGGTAATCGACGGCACGTCGTGCAGTCACGAAGATGGCAGTCAGCGAGACACGATGTCTCGTCATCCTGAACAACGTCGCCGAGGGCGCGTTGTCCGGATCGGTCCCACTTCGATGGAGGTCATCATGATGTCATCCCGTCAGTCTTCGCTCGAGGCTTCGCGCCACGACTCGGTTGGTGCTTCTTCCCGTTCTGTTTTTCTTGCCCGCGTCATGCTCGCCGACGCCATCGTCAGCGGTGCCGTCGGGCTGTTGCAGGTGCTCGCTGCGGCACCGCTGGCGGCGCTGCTGGACCTGCCCGCCGATGGCCTGCGCGTGACAGGCCTCGTCTTGCTCGTCTACGGGGCGGCGCTCGTTTGGCTGGTACGGCGCACCACGTTGCCCGCGAGCGCGGCGTGGGTGGTCATCGCGATCAACGTGATTTGGGCGCTCGACTGCGGCGTGTTGCTGGCCTCCAGCTGGATCGCACCCAACGCGTTAGGTGCGGCCTTCATCGGCGTGCAGATCGTCACCGTGCTGGTATTCGCCGAGCTGACGTTAATCGGGCTGCGCCGCCGAGCAGCGCAGGCCTGAGGTGCGCTACGTTCGATTACTTCACGAACTGAATGTCGTTGGGTGCCTGCGGCGGGAGCTTGATCGCGAGCACTTTGAACTCGCCGCTGGTGTTTTGCGACCCAGCGTGGACGGTGCCGCGCGGAATGATGATGAGATCGCCCGGGTGCACCTCGCGCTGCTGGTCGCCCAGCCAGAACGTGCCGCTACCGGAGATCACATATTGAATCTCGTCGGCTTCCTGGTGCGTGTGGCGCGGCACGTTGCCGCTTTGCACGGCGACGGTGCCGTTGGCCGTGGCGACCAGGGTGCGCGAACGCAACGTGCCGACGTTGGGCACGAGCTTGCCGATCTGTTCGTCGGTCATAGCGCCGACGTCGATGATCTGGGCGGTGAGCGGTGCCGGGGCGGCGGCTTGTGCCGAGGCGTTCGGCATCAGGTGGGACGAAAGGAAGCCCGCGGCGAAGGCGGCAGGCACGGCAGCGAGCAGGACGTAACGACGCATGTTCTTGTTCCTTTTGTGGGTGCTTTGTAGTGAGCGGACAACGGAAAACACGAGCGAGCGACTTGCAGAACCGCCATGAGGGCGGACGGCCCTGCCGCACAACAATGTGTGCGGCAGGGCCTGTGCCGGACTATACGCGCTCCCGCGAAACGGCGGGAGACGGGGAAGTCGGTAGAGCGGGGGGTACGACCGAACTGGCTATGACGACGATTACGGCTGCGCAGGCTTGTCGCCGTGCTTGTGCAGCAGCGCGTTGCGGCGCGCATAGGTGAAGTAGATCACCATGCCGATGGCGAG
Source organism: Pandoraea pneumonica (assembly GCF_902459645.1). Taxonomy (GTDB): domain Bacteria; phylum Pseudomonadota; class Gammaproteobacteria; order Burkholderiales; family Burkholderiaceae; genus Pandoraea; species Pandoraea pneumonica. The sequence goes on along the minus strand of NZ_CABPSK010000003.1, from coordinate 540,706 downwards.
CCACACGACGAAGGCGATCCACGTCGCGGCTTGCAGGTGTGCCATCAGGAACAGGCAAAGGCCTGCCGAGATCAGCGGCACCACCGGCGCACCCGGCACGCGGAACGCGCGGGGCAGGTCCGGACGGGTGCGGCGCAGCACGAGCACCGCCACCGACACGAGCGCAAATGCCGACAGCGTGCCGATATTGATCAGCTCGGCAAGCACGCCCAGCGGCACGAAACCGGCGATCACGGCAAACACCACACCGATGATCCAGGTGCCTGCGAACGGCGTCTTATGCGTGGGGTGAATGCGTGAGAGCATCGGCGGGAGCAAGCCGTCGCGCGACATCGCGTAGGTGATGCGGGTCTGGCCGTAAGTCATCACCAGAATCACGGTCGTCATGCCGAGGATTGCGCCCAGATCGACGAAGCCCGCGATCCAGTTCTGACCGGCGTATTGCAATGCCAGCGACACCGGGTGATCGACGCCAGCAAAATTCGCGAACGGCACGATGCCGGTCATGATCGCGGCGACCGCCACATACAGCAGCGTGCAGACGATCAACGAGCCGATGATGCCGATGGGCAAATCGCGTCCCGGATTGCGCACTTCTTCCGCCGCCGACGTCACCGCGTCGAAGCCGATGAAGGCAAAGAACACGAGCGCGGCAGCATTGAACATGCCGCTGGTGCCGAACGGCATGAACGGCGTCCAGTTGGCCGGTTTGACGTGCCACACCCCCACAGCGATGAAGAGCAGCACCACGCCGATCTTGATCGCCACCATCAGGTTGTTGATGCGGGCCGACTCGCGCACGCCATACGACAGCACCCATGTGATGAGCAGCATGATCACGACGGCAGGCAAGTTGATGAACGTGGTCACGCCGGGCACGCTGCCGGGGGCGGCAGTAATTATGGCGGGCAGGTGCAAGCCGAAGCCTGCGGCCAGTGACTGGAAGTAACCCGACCAGCCGACCGACACGGCCGACGACGCCAGACCGTATTCCAGCATCAGATCCCAGCCGATGATCCACGCGACGATCTCGCCCAGCGTGGCGTAGCTGTACGTGTAGATCGAGCCGGAGACGGGAATTGTGGAAGCGAACTCGGCGTAGCACAGCGCGGCGAAGCCGCAGGCCGTGGCCGCGATGATGAACGAGAGGGTGAGGGCCGGGCCGGCCGTCAGTGCGCCGGTGCCGGTGAGCACGAAGATGCCGGTGCCGATGATGGCGCCGATGCCCATCAGGACGAGATCGACGGGGCCGAGCACCTTGCGGAGACTGCCGGTGCGGCTGGCCGCCAGCATGTTCTCGATGTTTTTGGTTCGAAAAAGACTCATGACCTGCAAAAGGTTCCTGCAACGTATGTCTCTGACGCGGCATTAAGGCGCGCGCCATAGAGAAATCCCGCGGGCAACAATGACCCGCGACCTGGCTGCAAGGGGCACCCCGGGCTTGTGGCCGCTCGTTCCCATGCTTGACGGATTGGCCGCAGGAGACGCGAGCAACGCCGACGCACGCCCGTGGGGGCGGGGGAACACGATCGAGACTGACGGAGGATCTTGCCGGACTGACGTGAGCGCCGCGAGATGAAGCTGCGACGGCACGCCTGAGAGAGATCTGCTAAGTGGTCTGCAATGTGACGGATGCCCGATGCGCTGGCTGCGCACTTCGACGCCGGGGCGTCGATCGGGCGAGGGCTCGCTGTCCTGCGGGTCGGCCATGGGCGCCTGATTGGCACCTCCGCCTGGCCGACAATGCCCACATTTTAAGCGTTTTTCCCAAAACGCGTGCAGTGCCTGCTGAATTGGGGTCACGTACTCGGAGTACCGGACGGACCCCCTTCGCTGCCATTGCGATCAGCGGTCGCCACCAGGGCGTCCACCGCCGCCGTGTCCACCGCCACCGCCATTACCACCGTGTCCACCACCTCCACCACCATTACCACCGTGCCCACCCCCGTTACCGCCGCCCGGTGGGCGCGGACCGTGTCCGCCACCGCCGCTCGGGGGACGCGGGCCGGGGCCAGCACCGTGACCGGGCGGACGGCCCGGTCCCGGACCTGCGCCATGCCCGGGAGGACGCGGCCCCGGACCGGCACCGTGGCCCGGCGGGCGAGGACCGGGCCCTGCGCCGTGTCCAGGCGGACGAGGGCCGGGGCCCGGGTAATGGCCACCCGGCGGGCGCGGTCCCGGCCCACCCCAATGCGGCGGACGAGGGCGCGGTGGCGGGCGGTTCCAATAGCGCTGATCGTGATACCACGGGCGGCCACGGTAATAGTTGCCCCAGTACGCGCCGATGGAGAAGGTGATGATCGGCAGCCCGATCATCGTGCCGTAGTTGAGCACCGGCACCGGATTGCCCTGATACGGATAGCTCAGGAGCGCGGCGTAGATCCAGCCGCGCGAGCCGGGCAGCCCGATATCGCACCAGGTGTAATCGGACAAACAGCCATAGACGGTCACCGGCATACCGGGGCCGGCTTGCGAGACGATCGGATAGTCGCTGGCGGGGCCCGCGCGCACATTGGCCGGCGAGTTGATGACGGCCTGACTCGCCTGCGCAGATGCCATTTCGGGCAGCGCGGCGAGGGTGACGGCCGTCAATGCCCCCGTCATGACGAGTGGCAAGAGGCTTTTCTTCATTTGCAGTCTCCCTGTCGTAACAGCGCGCCCGGGTGGTTTGCGAGAACCGCCAGCGGACGACACGCTTCGTAGCTTCGTATGCGGTTCGACTCGTCATGTTCCCACTTGGTTTGCTGTCACGCGTATCGAAACCGGATCGCAATATTTGTGCACATTACGGGGCTTACAAAATGGGAAGGTCGCGCCGATGCCCGTTGCGGGCGCGGTATTGCGGCGCAGAGCCTCACAACACCTGGCTGAAGGCCCAGTACAACCCGCCTGCGAGCACGATGGCGGCGGGCAAGGTCAGCGCCCACGCCAGTAACAAATTCCGGATGGTGTCCCACTGCAAGCCCGAGCCATTGATGGTCATCGTGCCTGCCACACCCGACGACAACACGTGCGTGGTCGACACCGGCAAGCCGTAAAGATCGGCCGCGCCGATGGTCGCCATCGCGACCAGTTCGGCGGAAGCCCCTTGCGCATAAGTGAGGTGCTTCTTACCGATGCGCTCGCCGACGGTCACGACGATGCGCCGCCATCCGACCATCGTGCCCAGCCCCAGTGCAATCGCGACGGCCACCTTCACCCAGAACGGAATGTATTTCGTCGCTTCGTCGAGTTGCGCGCGAAACGCTTTAAGCGCGCGTGCTGCCTCCGGCGTGACCGGCGCGTCGTGATGCCGCTCCAGGAGGCGAATCGACTCGGCGGCGACGTAGATGTCGTTGCGCACATTCGCGACCGATTCGGCGGGCATGCGAGCGAACGAGCCGTGATTGGCGACTTCTTGAGCGATGTCGCCGGTTAGTACCGCAAGCGCGGGCACCACTTCGGGAGTGAGTGTCTCGGTGCGAACGAAAGCGGTGAGCACGGCGCGCGGTGCCGGTGACGCGGCATTGCCGGGCTGCGCGGCCGTTGTGGCATCGACGTTCGACGCGACGTTCGACGCAAGCAGCGGCGGCTGCGCTGCAAGCGCACGCTGCGCCGTCTGTGCCGACGCGACGAATTGTGAAACCTGCGCGTCGGGCATGGCGTGGTTGAGCGCGTAGGCCATGGGCACCGTGCCGACCAGAATCAGCATGATGAGTCCCATGCCCTTTTGACCGTCGTTGGAGCCATGCGCAAACGACACGCCGGTGCAGGTGAGGATCAACAAGCCGCGAATCCACCAGGGCGGCGGCGTGCGTGGCTTGGGCGATTCGTAGAGCGCGGGGTTGCGCACGAAAAACTTCAGCGCGATAAACAGCGCCGCAGCGCACGCGAAACCGATGACCGGCGAGAGCAGCAGCGAATAGCCGACGGTGGCGACCTGACTCCAGTCGATCCCGCCCGTGCTGCTCGTGACGTCGCGCCCGCGCATGAGCGCGTTGGCGATGCCTACGCCGACAATCGAGCCGATGAGCGTGTGCGACGACGACGCGGGCAGCCCCAGCCACCACGTCGCCATGTTCCACACGATCGCGGCGATCAGCAGCGCGAACACCATCGCGAAACCTGACGACGACCCCACTTGCAGAATCAGTTCGACCGGCAGCAACGACACGACGCTAAACGCGACGGCGCCGCTGGAGAGCAACACGCCAAGGAAATTGAACAGCCCCGACCACATCACGGCCACGCTGGGCGGCAGCGAGTTGGTGTAGATGACGGTGGCGACGGCATTGGCCGTGTCGTGAAAGCCGTTGACGAACTCGAAGCCGAGCGCGATCACGAGCGCGATGACCAGCAGCGCAAACGGCAGCAACGCCATCGAGTGCTCGCCCGCGCGGCCGACGTCGCGCACGAGGCTGTAAGTGGTGAAGACGAGACCTGCGATGAGCAGCGTGAAGAAGATGGCGAGGCGGATGCGATGACGCCGCCGCCGCGCCTGGGCGAGCGGTCCGGTGGACACGCTCGCGTCGGGCGGTGCGAGCGGGTGGTCCGCCGCAAGCGCCGGGTCGGGTGACTTGGCGCTTGCCTCGCCGGGGCGGGTCACGGTCGGCGGGTTGCCGTGTCGATCAGTACAGCACGACCGAGCGAATCGACTCGCCGCGTTTCATCAGATCGAAACCTTCGTTGATCTGATCGAGGCGCAGCGTGTGCGTGATGAGATCGTCGATGTTGATCTTGCCTTCCATGTACCAGTCGACGATCTTCGGCACGTCGGTACGTCCGCGTGCGCCGCCGAAGGCCGAGCCTTTCCATTCGCGTCCGGTCACCAACTGGAACGGGCGGGTGCTGATTTCCTGACCCGCTGCGGCCACGCCGATGATGAACGACTGGCCCCAGCCCTTGTGGCAGCATTCGAGCGCCTGACGCATCGTCGTCACGTTGCCGATGCACTCGAACGAGTAGTCGGCGCCGCCGTCGGTCAGTTGCACGATGTGATCGACGACGTTTTCGACTTCGTTCGGGTTGATGAAGTGCGTCATGCCGAATTTCTTCGCCAGTTCCACTCGGCCCGGGTTGATGTCGACGCCGATGATCTTGTCCGCACCAACCATCTTCGCGCCCTGGATCACGTTCAAACCGATACCGCCCAGACCGAACACCACGACGTTGGCACCGGCTTCGACCTTGGCCGAATACACCACGGCGCCCACGCCGGTGGTTACGCCGCAACCGATGTAGCAAACCTTGTCGAACGGCGCGTCGGAGCGCACTTTCGCCACGGCGATTTCAGGCACGACGATGTAGTTCGAGAAGGTGGACGTGCCCATGTAGTGAAAGATGGGCTTGCCGTCGAGCGAGAAGCGCGACGTGGCGTCGGGCATCAGACCGCGGCCTTGCGTGCTGCGGATTGCCTGACACAAGTTGGTTTTGCGCGAGAGGCAGAACTTGCACTGGCGGCACTCGGGCGTGTACAGCGGAATGACGTGATCGTCTTTCTTCAGCGTGGTCACGCCGGGGCCGACATCGACCACGACGCCCGCGCCTTCATGGCCGAGAATCGCGGGGAAAATACCTTCCGGGTCGGCACCCGAGAGCGTGTAGTAGTCCGTATGGCAGATGCCGGTGGCCTTGACCTCGATCAGCACCTCGCCAGCGCGCGGCCCTTCCAGATCAACTTCCTCGATGGTCAGGGGCTTGCCGGCTTCCCAGGCAATGGCGGCTTTGGTTTTCATGGAGAAATTCCTCGTTGCAACGACGTTTGGGGGGTGATTCCCTTCGCGACGTACCTTACCGCGTTCTAAACTTGCGCGCGAGTCTTGACACGCCAGTCGCGCAAAAAAAGCAGGGCCGGGAGCGTAATTAGCAAGGCGCAGGCCGCGCCAGCACGGCGCGCGCCAATGAACCGCCAGGTGTGCTGGGGTCAGGTCATGACGGCTGCGCCGTCGGCTCGTAGATCGTGAGCGGACCGCAGTTTTCCTCGGTCACGAAGAAGGCGAGCAAGCGGGCCGAGTGTGTCGGATCGGGGTTTTCGGACATCGTGTGCAGCGTGCCCGGCGGTTCGAACCACGTCTGGTTGGCCGTATAGGTGACGGGCGCCTCGGCATTGAGTTGCGACCGGATCGTGCCTTCGAGTACCACGGCGGTGACCGCCCCCGGATGCCGGTGCGCCGGGGCGAAGGCGAGCGGTGGAAATTCCACGATGGCGGTGGTCACCGATTTGCCGGGCGCGTTGGCGAGCGGCTCGCACGACAACGGGGTGAGCTTGGTCGACGGGCGGGCGGCAGCGCCACTGTTCGCCGGTGCGCTTGTCATGGCGGTCGTGACCTGCGGCTGTGACGGAGCCGAGGACAGCGATGACAGCGACGACGCGTGAGCCGAGAGCGCATCGTTGGCACGCGTGGCCAGTGTGCAGAACGTATCGAGCCAGCCGGGCAGTGCGCGTTGCGCGGGGGGCGTTAAGGCGAGTCCGACGGCGGCGATACTCAGCGCCGCGACGACCGCCGTGGTGCGATGCGCGACCCATGGGGCCAGCGGTGACGTGCCCGGCGTGCCCGGCGCGCGCATTGCGCGCGAAAACTTCGATAAGTCGAACATGGCGAATCCTCCTGAAAGGATCTCAGCTTAGGGAGCCGATGTCCTGTCAGGAAGTGCCAAAAAGCGTCGAAAGCACTATGCCATTGATGCGTGGCTCAGCGGCGGGCGCCGCTGCTTCATTGACGCGTGGCTTAGCGGCGGGCGCCGCTGCCTAATGGAGCCACGATGTGATACAGCCCGTGCATATCGACGGGCCGCGCAAACCAAAAGCCTTGGGCTTCGTCGCAGCCCAGTTCTTTCAGACGCTGCGCTTGCGCTTCTGTCTCGACGCCCTCGGCGGTCACCCGCAACCCAAGCGAGTGCGCCATGGCGATGACGGCATTCACGATGGAGAGGCTCGGCGGGTGCACGAGCATGTCGCGCACAAAGGTCTGATCGATCTTCAACCGATTGACGGGAAACCGCGTGAGATACGCAAGACTCGCATAGCCGGTGCCGAAATCGTCGACCGCAATCTCCACGCCCATGTCGTGCAGCGATCGTAACGTGCCCACGGCGGCGCTGGAGTCGCCCAGCAGCACCGTCTCTGTAATTTCAATTTCCAGATGCCGAGGCTCCAGCGCGTGCGCCAGCAACGCCCGTTCGACCATAGCCACCACATCCTGTCGCGCGAACTGCTGCGCAGAGACGTTCACGGAAATACGCGGCAAATGGCCGCAGCGCCGCAGCAGCCGACTGGCTTCCCGGCAGGCGGTCTGCATCACCCATTCGCCCAGCGGCAGCATCAGGCCCGAGGTCTCGGCGATGGGAATGAATTCGGCCGGTCCGATGTTGCCGCGCATCGGATGACGCCAGCGCAGCAGCGTCTCCGCGCTGCGGATTTCGCCATCCGCCAAACTGATCTGTGGCTGATACACCAGATGCAACTGCGAATGCGCTTGCTCGTTCACGGCCACCCGCAGCAGGCCTTCCAGCTCGTTGCGCCTGCGGGCCTGCGCATCCATTTCGCTGCTGAAAAAGCGCATGCCGCCGCCGCTGGCACTCGCCTCGGCAAGCGCGACGTGGGCGCGTCTGAGTAATGTTTCTGGCGTGTTGCCATGCTCGGGGTAGCTCACCGCGCCGATGCTCGCATCGAGCGCGACGGGGTTTTGGTCGACATCCGCCCATTGCGCGAGCCGCGCCTGAAGCCGCGCCGCAAGCAAACGTGCCGCGTCGCCGGTGTCGTTCGTCACGATGACGAACTGGCTGCTGCCGAGGCAGGCCAGCGCGTCTTCCGGACCGCTCGCTTCGCGCAGCCGCTCGGCGGCAATGCGCAACGCCAACTCGGCCGTGGGCGGCCCGAAGGTGCTGCGCAATTTGCGCAGGTGATCGAGTTCCACCAGCAGCACGGTGAGTCCCACCTGCTGACGGGCGCAGCGATGGATGGCGAGCTCAAGACGTTCGTTGAGCAGTGTTTGATTGGGCAGCCGTGTGACCGGATCGTGATGGGTGACGTACCAGAGCCGGGACGCCACCTGAACCTGCTGCGACAGATCGAGTACGATGCCCACCCAGCGGCGCTCGCCGGGGGCGTGCTCCACGCAGGAGAGCGCCAGGCGGATCGGCAGCCAACTGCGCACGTGGGTCAGCAGATGCCACTCGTCGTCGTAGGGCACCGCTTCGTTAGGGGAGAGGCTCGCCAGCGCGGGCAGACGGCGGCGCGCCAATTCGGACGGATCGAGTAGCGAGAGAACGCTGCGCAAGCCGATGAGGTGTTCCGGCAGGTAGCCCGTGAGCCGGGTGAAGGCGGTGTTCATGCGCTCCAGCATGCCGTCGTCGTTGCAGACGAACATCGCATAGGGCGCGCTGTCGAGCGCGGCACGGCTCAACTCGGCTTGAATATCGGGCACCGGACGCGGCACGGGATCGTTCATGATCGCGCGCGTTGAATGGCGGATTTCCGCAGTCGCATGCAACACCTCCCTGGCGTCGCGAATCTCTTGATTTTCGAGCGATCTTCGCCGCCCGATTTACCTTGATTTTCAAAAGGTTATGGCCTTTATTCTGCCATGGTAAAAGCACGCGCGTGCAAGGGAAAATGCGGACGTGACAGGGCTTTCGAAAACCGGTTCGCGCGCGCATGCTGTGCGATGTCGGCCGCCACTGGCGGCCTATCGAAAATAAGAGGGGTGGGTGTGAGCGATACGGGCCCCCGTGCGACCTTTCGGGCCATGGCTTCATATGGCCTCGCACACGGGGCTTCGGTATGATGCGGCCTGACCCAAATTGGGGCATGCGGCAAGCCATCGGCGCATTGGCCGGTGATTGCCGACAATTATTAAGGACTACAGCGTTGTATTGCGTCTGGACGTTGACGGGCAGCATGGCATCGAGGGCCTGGCATACGCGCCAGACACCTCGGATGACGCGCGTGCGCGTCGCCCTTATTTTTCTCTGCCTGTGGTGGCTCGCCATGGGCAGCGCTAGCGCGCAGGTGCCGGGTGCGAGCGCGGCCTCCGGCAGCGCCGTACCTGCTGGCGCGCCTTCAAGTGCTGGTGGTGCTGGCGGCGCTGGTGGCACGGCGACGGCGGGCACGCGCGAGGCCAACGTGCGGCAGGTGGTGCTGGGCATCATCAGCTTCACGCGCTGGCCAGCGACCCCGCCCAAGGTGCGGCTGTGCGTGGCTGGCAACACCGACTACGCGCGCGATCTGCTGACCGGGCCGCTGCCGAGTGCCGGTGTGCCGGTCGAAGCGCAGCGTGTTCAGGTGGGCGACCCCGCGCTCGCCACGTCGTGCGATGCACTTTATCTCGGTGCCGTGAGCGACGGTGAACGGCGGCAATTGCTGAACCATATCGCCGGTCGCCCCATGCTCACGATCAGCGAGCGTAACGACTCGTGCACGCTCGGTACGATGTTCTGCCTGAACGTCGATGCCGATCGTGTGACCTTCGACATCAACCTCGATACCGTCGCGCGCAGCGGCGTTCGCGTTCACCCCAACGTGCTGAAGCTGGCACGTAAGCCGGGGACACCATGACGATCCCACGCCCCCCCATCCCCCCACCCCCCGGCGCGCCGATGTCTGGACACGCCCCCCTCGCCGGACTCGCACCGGTCGAGATGCCCGGCGGCGCGTCCGCCGATTCTCAAGGTGCGTCGACGGCGCATGCTAATGGCGCCACGCACGATATGCCGCTGTCTGGCGGTACCGACGCAGCCGCCGCAGCCGCGAACGCTTTCGATGCGCCGGTGAAACACCGCCGCAGGCCCTCGCTGCAAGGTGTCTTGCGGCGCACGCACTTGCGTCTGGCGGTCTCCGCCGTGGTGCTGGCGGCCGTCTCGCTCACGCTGGTGGCATGGATCGCCTTGCGTGTGTATGCCGAGAACAATCTGCTGTTGCTGGGCCGCTCGCTGGCTTACACCGTCGAAGCGGCTGTCGTGTTCGGCGACCGTGTGGCGGCGCAGGAAGCGATCGCGATGATCGCGAATGAAGAAGATGTGGTGCAAGTGCGCGTACTCGATGCGCACGGCGCCCAATTCGCGTTGTGGCGGCGCCCCGACGGCGGCGCGCTGGCAACGCTGGAGCGTGCCGTGGCCGACGTGGCGTTGCCCGGGCCGGTGACGCTGCCGATTCGCCATGACGGCGATGTCGTCGGTCATATTGAAGTGCAGGGGCAGGGTCATCAATTCTTCGTATTCCTACTGAGTGGTGTGGGTGGTGTGCTGGCGTGCCTGCTGGTGACGTTCGCGGTGGCGACCGTGCTGGCCAAGCGCATGCACCGCGATATCGTCAAGCCGTTGCGGGCGCTGGCCGAAGTGGCCCACGCAGTGCGCCGCGAGCGCGCGTTTCATCAGCGCGTTGCCGCCACGCCGCTGGCTGAACTCAAGGAGCTGGGCGACGACTTCAACGCGCTGCTCGACGAATTCGAAGGCTGGCAGAACCATTTGCGGGCGCAGAACGCGACGCTGGCGCATCAAGCGAATCACGATCCGCTGACGGGCTTGCCCAACCGCGCGTACTTCGAAACGCGTCTCGCGCAGGCGCTGAGCGACGCGCACGAGTTGGGCACCCACGTCGCGCTGCTGTATCTCGATAGCGACCGCTTCAAAGATATCAATGACCATTTAGGCCACGACGCGGGCGATGCGGTATTGATCGCGATTGCCGAGCGTTTGCGTCAGCCGCTGCGCGAAGGCGATTTGGTGGCGCGTCTGGGCGGCGATGAGTTCGCCGTGATGCTCCCGGGGGTGCGTCAGACGTCCAATGCCGTGCGGCTCGCGCAGAGTTTGCTCGTGTCGATGGAGAAGCCGATCGCGCTGCCAGGGGGCGGCGAGATCGTTACGTCGATGAGTATCGGCGTCGCGCTATATCCGACGCACGCGCCGGATGCGCCAGCACTGCTGCGCATGGCCGACGCGGCGATGTATCAGGCCAAGCGAGCCGGTGTCGGCACGTGGCATGTTGCGGAAACCCCCAAGGGATAGCGTTTCGAGCAGCACCTAACATGAATAGAACTAGTCTCAACTAGTCGCGACTAAGCATCGCAAAAGCAGCACTAGCAGCACCATAAAGATAAAGACGACCGGATTACACACCGCAATGGGGAATCACCTTGAACTTCGCAGTTGACACCACACAATCGCGCCCGGGCACTTCGCCGGTTCATGCCTGCATCTTCGGGGCCGCGCGCCTCGTTCTGCGCCTTCTTTCGCAATCGCTCTCGCGCCTGAGCACGCTCAGCCGCCGCTTGGCCATGCTGACTTGCTTGATCGGCGTGGGCGTCCTCGCGGGCTGCCAGACCGCGCCCGTACATGGTCTTACCGCCGAACAGATCGCCGCGCTCAAGTCCGAAGGCTTTGTGCAGACCGACGAAGGCTGGGAGTTCGGCTTGTCCGACACCGTGCTTTTCGATACCGACAAGTTCGTCGTGCGCGACCCTGCCCGGCAAACCGTTACCCGTATCGGCCAGACGCTCGTGAAGGTCGGACTCTCCGAAGTGCGCGTGTACGGCTACACCGACTCCGTGGGCAGCGACACGTATAACGAGCAACTCTCGGCCCGTCGTGCCGACGCCGTCGCAGGCGTCCTGGTCGACGCTGGAATGCAGCGCAGCGGCATCCAGACCGTCGGCGCGGGCAAGCGCAATCCAGTGGCAGACAACAGCACGCCCGCCGGGCGCGCGCAGAACCGACGCGTCGCGATCGTCATTTCGACGCGTTGAGTCGCGAGCTAGTAAGCCACTGAGCCACTGAGCCACTGTGTCGCTCGGGCCGCGCCGTCCTGCCACGGCGCGGCCGTAAGGTAATGTAAGTCCTTGCCAACGGCCACAATCAGGCACAATGGCGGCTATTGCCGGGCTGCCCCGGCAACGATTCGAGCGCCGCTTCTTCGTCGCTTCTTCGCCGCTGCTTCGCCGTACCCGATGCCCCCGATGTCCCCAACACCGCCGATGCTTCGTTTTTCGTTCGCTGCCGGTCTGATACTTCTCGGATCGTCCGCTCTGGCACAAAACGCCCAGACTGCCCGCGTGGGCACGTGGGCCACGGCCCCGCAGGCGGTGGCACAGCATCCCGCCGCGCCGTCTTTCAATCGCGCGCCTGCCGTGGGCGGGCGCACGGTGCGGCAAATCATTTATCCCAGTCTGTCGGGCGGCGAAGTGCGCGTGCGCTTCACCAACGCCTATGGCACACAGCCGCTCGTGATCGAGCGTGCAAGTGTGGCGGCGTCCGTGCGAGGCGCGGCCATCGATGCGACGACGTTGCGCGCACTGACTTTCGCGGGCCAGCCGGTCGCCAAGATCGCCCCCGGCGCCTCGCTGGAGAGCGATCCGGTTGCAATGTCCGCCCGCGCAGGCGCGCCGCTTGCCATCAGCCTGTTCACCCGTGAAGCGCAAACGCCGACCACTTGGCACAAGATCGCCCAGCAGACAGCGTTCCTGAGCGGCGCAGGCGATTTTGTCGAAAGCGAACTCCCGACGCCGTTTCGCACGAAGTTCACCAATACGCTGTGGCTCGCCGGTGTGAGCGTGGTGCCCGCAGCGCCCGCGCATGCGATCGTCGCCATCGGCGACTCGATTACCGATGGCATGCGCAGTTCGCTCAACGCCAACCACCGCTGGCCGGACCGGCTGGCGCAACGTCTGGAAGCGGCGGGTCGGCGCGACATTTCGGTCCTCAATCTGGGGATCAGCGGCAATCGACTGCTGCACGATTCCGCGTGTTACGGCGAACGGCTCGTGGCGCGCTTCCGGCGCGACGCACTGGAACAGCCCGGCGTGCGCACGGTGGTCGTGCAAATCGGTATCAACGACATCAACTTCGGCTATGTGCCGCCGCACGCAGGGCTCGACTGCGACGTACCGCACGTGATCGTGACCGCCCCCGAGATGATCGCGGGCTATCAGACGCTGATTGCCGCGGCGCGTGCCCGGGGCGTGCGGATTCTCGGCACCACGATTCCGCCGGGCAAACTGCCGCCCGAGCGTGAAGCCGTGCGGGAAGCGGTGAATACGTGGGTGCGTACGGGCGGGGCGTTCGATGGCGTGATCGATTTCGATGCTGCGCTGCGTGACCCGGGCCAGCCGACACGCATGCTGCCGCGACTCGATAGCGGCGACGGCACGCACCCCAGCGACGCGGGCTACGCCGCTATGGCCGATGCCGTGCCGTTGCCGCTCGTGATGGGCGCTGGCCGATAACGCATCGGTTCGCCGTCAATTCGTCGTCGCTTCGTCGTCGATCAGCCAACGATCCACCATCGAGCGCGTTGGCGGGCCATGCTCAGCGTTCGCGCCGCACGCCGACCGTCAGGTGTTGCAGGCGCTCGACTTCCGGCGAATGCAGCCATTCCGGATGCGCCAGACAGTGCTGGAACAGCGCCGTGGCGTCATCGCCCCAATACAACTCTCCCTCGCAGGCAAACGTCGGCACGCCGAACACCCCGGCCGCGATGGCCGCTTCGGTGTTTTCACGCAACCCGGCCTTCACCTCGGGGGCTTCGGTGCGTGCGGTCGCCTCTTCCGGCGACAGTCCCAAGCGCTCGCTCAGATCGCGCCACCCGGCCTCGTCGGTGACGTCGCGGCCTTCCGCCCAGATGAAGCGAAAAATCGTGCGTACCACGTCGTGCGTGGCCCCGAGCGCGACCGCCAGACGCAGGACACGAATCGGGTGGAACGGGTGCACCGGGGGCATGCGAAAGGCAATGCCGTTCTGCGCCGCGCGGAAATGCGCCATGCGGTACGTAAAGATGCGTTTGGCCGGAATCTCGGCCGGACCCTGCGTCTGCAAATGCACGAGAATCGCACCGAGCACGATGGGCTTGAGTTCGACAGTGAGCGACCGGGGCAACGAATCGAAGCGCTCGAACTGGAGATAAGCAAACGGCGAGGCAAAGTCGAAATACCACTCGGCGCGATGTGCCTGAGTGTCGGCAGCTTGCGACATGAGGAACGGTCTCCGGATTTTAGGGTTCTGGTTGTCACGTAAAGCAGGCTAGAAAGAGTGTATCTCAGGCCACTCGACGTAACGGCTCGGTCGTATCCGTCTGCGCCCGCCGCCGGAAAGTGCAACGAATTCAGTGATTTACCGCAGCGCTTGATAAATATCGGGAATATTTATATATCGTATTCGATATAACGATTTTTATTATTGAAGCGCTTTTCTTAGACTGGCAAGCATTCAACAGGAGTGCCTGCCATGACAACGAAAACCCACGACGCTCGCCCCGCAACGGCATCCCGCCCCGACACGCTGGTGCCGGATCAACACAACCCGTGGGCGGGCCTCATTCTTTCGACGGTCATCGCGTTTGTGGCGTTGTTGCTCGGGCGTCAGATGCCGCTCGTCGGCGGTCCGGTGTTCGGCATTCTGCTCGGCATTCTCGTTCGCAACATCTTTGCTCCCGGCGCGCGTTACGAAGCCGGGATCAAGTTCGCATCGAAGTACGTGTTGCAGTGGTCGATCATCGCGCTGGGTTTCGGCCTGAGCCTCTCGCAAGTGGCGCATACCGGCCTCGAATCGCTCGCCGTTACGGCGGTGACCATCACGGCAGCCGGCCTGTCGGCGTGGGGCCTCGGCCGCATGCTGGGCGTCGGCGGCAAGCTCAAGCTGCTCATCGGCGTGGGCACGGCCATTTGTGGCGGGTCGGCCATTGCGGCGGTCACGCCCATCGTCAAGCCCGACGATCATGAGACCGCCTTCGCCATTTCGACCATCTTCCTGTTCAACATCGCCGCCGTGGTGCTGTTCCCGATGCTCGGCCACATGCTCCACCTCTCGGATCTGGGCTTCGGAATGTGGGCAGGCACGGCGATCAACGACACGTCTTCGGTGGTGGCCGCAGGCTACAGCTACAGCAAGGAAGCTGGCGACTACGCGACGATCGTCAAGCTCACGCGTGCCACGCTCATCATCCCGATCTGCCTGACGCTGGCCGCCATCGTGGCGTATCGCGCCAAGAAGTCGGGTGCCGGTAACTTCAGCCTCGCTCGCATCTTCCCGTGGTTCATTCTGGGTTTCCTGATCGCATCGGGCATCCGCACGGCAGGCCTCGTGCCGGTTTCGCTGCAACCGTGGATTCATGAGGCGGCGGAATTCCTGATCATCGTGGCACTGACGGCCATCGGCCTGTCGTCGAACCTGCGCCGCATGGCATCGACCGGGGTGCGCCCGATTCTGCTGGGGCTCGGCGTGTGGGCGGCCGTCTCGGTGAGCAGCCTGGCCGTGCAACTCGCGATGGGCCAACTCTAAGTCGGGGCCACGCCCTAGGGCAGACCCGGCGGGCAAGCCGGAACGCTTCGCCTAGAATGCAATCACGCACAGTCGCTGGCTGTGCGTGATGTGTTTTCGGGAGACGAACATGGCAACCTCGTTCGGAGAGATTTGGTACACGATCGGCGCCCTGGTGATCATTGCGCTGCTCGCGGGCATGGTGTGGGAGCTAGGGGTGTGGTGGACGCGTCACCCCGATAGCCCCGCCGTGCGGCGTATGGAGCACGCCTGGGCCCGTATCCGGCACCCACGGCACCACTGACGGCAGACGGCTGGGCGGGTGCGCGCCGCAGTGTTGGCGTGTTAGCGCCGTCATAAAGCCGGGCTGCCGGAAATGACAACGGCCGGCGCTTAGGCCGGCCGCTTGGGGCAGTGTGTCCGGTCTGGCGGCGTCAATCGCCCGTCAGACGGTGACGTGCCTCACGATTCATCGAATTTCAAATGGCGCGGGACGTTCTTGTCCCAGCGCGCCAAATCTTCCAGCGGGTACGGTTTGCCGCCGTGCAAGGCGCGCTTGATGCGGCTCTTGCCGCTCGGTTGCGGCACATTCGGCAGCGCGTCGCCCGCGGGGGTGCCTGCGCGGTCGAGATAATCGCGCTTGAACTCCGCCTGCGTCATTCCCCACTTCATCAGAAACTCGCGGCTGCCCCGGTTCTTGATCACACGCCCGGTCGAGCGGCAGCCGAAGTGATAAACCACGCTCTTGCCGACAATGCGGAACGTGCGGCAGCCCACCAGCCACAACTTCATCAGGAAGTCGTCGTCGCTGCTCATGCCCGGACCGAATTCGATGCTGTAGCCCCCGACAAGGTGCCAAAGACTGCGGCTCACCAGCGTGGGCTGCGTAGGCACGCCATTGACGTCTCCACGCCCGAGCGACTTGGCGAAAGCGAGCAGGGCGGCTTCGTCGAAGGTTTCGGTCGTCGTGCCGAAGTCTTGCGAGACCACTTGTTTGCTCACGCCCGCATTGGGCTCGATCATGACCGACGACAGGTAATAGACCGGGGTGTCGAGCGCGCGTGCGGCGTCGGTGAGGGCGGTATCCCAGCCGGGCGTGACGAACATGTCGTCGTTCAGGAACAACAGTTGATCGTGCGAGGCGAGCGGGGCGAGTTGGTTGAGTGCGAGACACACGCCGACATTGCCGGTGCTGTGCGTGTGGCGCAGCCCTTCTTCGCGCACCCAGTCGAGCGTGCCGTCGCTGCCGTCGTTCACGTGGACCAGAATCTCGTGCGCTTCGCCCGAGTGCCGTCGCACGCTGTCGATACACAGCTTGAGAAACGGCAGGTTGTTCCACGTCGGAATCAGAATGCTTAGCATGGCGGGGCTGCGGCCTCGGTGCGAGTTAGGAGCGCTCGGCCGCAACGGCGGTGCCGGTCGGCTTGTCAGGATAGGCAAGTGCGGCCAAAAGTGCCAGCATCGTCGCGTAGAACGCCACCGTGACCTTCAGATTGAAGGTTTCGACGGTCAGACCGAACACGGCGAACGAAAGCGCGGTGATCAGGCCCATGAGTGCGGCTCGCTGTTCACGTCGCTCGGTTTGTATTGCGCCTACGCGAATGAAGAAGTAGGCAGGGCCGACGTAGACGCCAAGGATGGCCAATAGGCCGAGCAGTCCGTAATCGGTGAAATACGCGAGGATCTGATTGTGGACCTCGCCCTTGCCATAGTCGGCAGCGACCGGCGTGAGGTCGCCCGACGCTGCCATGGTGGGCATGGCATCCCGATACCCGTGGGCACCCAGACCCGTCAACGGATGCTCGCGAATGAGCTTCACGGCAGCTTTCCACAATTCGAGACGTATGCCGACAGACGTGTCTGCCTGGCCTGCGCGCAAAAGCGTGAGGTCTGAGGAGATCGCGTCAAAGCGCTCTCTGACCGTGGCCGACAGGAATGTGCTGGCGATAAGCAGCACGGCCACGCCCGCGATGGCCGCGCGGCGCTTCATGTTGTCTGCGTGCGGCTTGTAAAGAAACCAAACGACGATCAGAACGGGGAGGGCGACCCATCCGCCACGGGACTGACTGGCCCACGACGCGTAGCACCCGGCGGTACCGCCCAGCAGCTTGAAGGCGACGATCCAGAACCGATCACGGCGGAACCAGTGAATGGCGACGATCGAGAGCACGCCAAGCAGGAGTGCGATATCGCCAAAGTGAATGGGGTTGAGAAACGTGCTTTCGGCTCGCGTGGAAAGGGTTTCTGCCGTCGAATAAAGCGCCATGACCGCCGCTGAGATGGCGCCGAGCCCGAAGGTTAGATCGATCCATTTGGGGATCGTGGTGGCGATATGACGCAGTCCGAGAAATACCAGCAAGGCGACCAAAAACCGGACCGGAGAGTCGAGGGTATTGGCGACGACGTTGCGATGCAGCAATTCGACGATCAGGACGGCAATCACCGGCAGCGCGAGCGAGGCGATAAACAGTCCGAAGGGTACGCGGTCCCGAGTGCAAGGGCGCGACTTGCCACACTTGCGCGACTGGAAAAGCGCAATGGCACCGCAGGCCGTAATGAGGAACATCACAGTATTTCCGCCGCGCGGAACGACGAGCGCGGCAGCGGGAAACAACAGGATGAGGATGCCTACAATCGTGGCAAACAAATGCCGGCCGGGATTGCGGGTCGGCGCAAGGGTCTTGCTCATTGGATACCTGGCAGACTTCGTCAAATAAAACTGCACGAAGTATGCCAGAAATAGTGCCTGGAACCGCCCTTTACGCGCCCACGGTGTGTTGCGGCACAACAAGTGTTCCGCGCAAGCCTGCCGCGGGTTGACTCAGAGGTTCATCGCCCCCAGCACCGCGCACAGGTGGAGTGCCACGTGTGTCCAGGCGGCTTCGTCGTAGGCATCGCCCTCGCGCGCCTGCCGTTGCGCTGCGTGAAACACGCGCCACATGGCCGCCGCGCTCGACGGGGTGCCGCCGGCCAACTGGTATTGCCGCTGCAACGCTTCCGCCAGCCACGGCTGTTCCTTGGCACAGGCTTCGGCATAAGCCTCGACGGCAATGCGGGCGAACGGGTCGGCCGCCGGGTCGAGCACAACCTCCTGACGGGCTGCCATCTTCGGCATCGCAGACAGGGCATGGTTTCGGGCGGCAGTATGGCGTGTGTGGTGGTGTTTCATGACGGTCTCGTCTCGTTGGCCGCGCCAGGCGTCCCGGCGCGGGAACACTTACGTGGACTCTGTCGTTCAATCGCTCAATCGTTTTCCATATCGCGAATGAACAGCATGGCGGCGTGTTTGGCCTGATCGATACTCGCGAACGTGCGGCCGTCCATCGGCCAGACATCCACCAGCACCGCGTAATTACCCGGCTGGTCGGCCTGCATGATGCGAATGTAGTGCTGACGGAACACGCAACGTGCGAGTTCTACTGTCGGATGCGGACGGCGAAAGTGGGCTGATGGCATGACAGTCTCCAGTGAATCGGCCCTCCGGCCTCGACGGGCCGTTACTTCTCAGTCAGCAAATCTCATGCCATGTGTCTCGATACCCTCAACTACTTGATTTGTAAGGCGTGCGGCGCGGGCAACGCCGCGCACACCCTCCGAAACCCCGCCAAAACGTTACGGAAACGAAACATCGCCGGAACGTCGGACGTAACACGGCCTCAGTTCGACGGCCCGAATTCGACGCACCCTTCGCGCGGGCGCGGAGGTGCCCCTTTTGTGTTCCATTAGAATGAGCCGACGCCTCACCGCAATCTGCGGCGAGTTTTTGCCGAAATCTGACATCCCCCGTCCTCGCCACGCTGCATGAACCTTCGCTTTCTCGAAACCTTCGTCTGGCTCGCCAAGCTGCGCAATTTCCGTCTCACGGCCGAGCGGCTGCACACCACGCAGGCGGGCGTGTCGAGCCGGATCGCGTCGCTGGAGCAGAGTTTTGGCGTACGGCTGTTCGATCGCAGCGCGCGAGAGGTGACGCTGACCGCCGCGGGCCAGAAGGCGCTGGCGTATGCCGAGCGCATCGTCATGCTCGGGCAGGAGATGAAGCGTGAACTGTCCGACCCCGATATGCCGCCCGGTGTGCTCAAGATCGGTGTGGTGGAGTCGATCGTGCATAGCTGGTTTCCGGATCTGGCTGCCCGTATTCACCGCGAATACCCGCAGCTCGAGATCGAGGTCACCAGCGAGACGACCATCAACCTGTGCAAACAGCTCGAAGCCGGGTCGCTCGATCTCGTGTTGCAGACCGACATGCAGCACGGCACAGGCATCGATAACCTGCCGCTGGCTGAATTTCCCATGCGCTGGGTGGCCAGCCCCAAGCTCAATCTGGAGGGCGAGACGCTCGACGTCGCCGACCTGGCGGCTTATTCGCTGGTGAGCTTTTCGCGCAATTCCGGGCCCCACAAGACGTTGGAGCGCATGTTCTCGGTCGCGGCCGAGCGGCCGGTGCGGGTGCACTGCATGACGTCGGTGGCCGCCATCATCCGGCTCGTGGTCGACGGTTTCGGCGTGGCGATGCTGCCGCCCGCGATCATTCAACGCGAACTGGGCGAGCACAGCCTGCATTTGCTGCGCGTGAACGCCAATTTCCCCAATCTGCCGTTGGTCGGCTCGTTCCGCACAGGGGCGCTGCTGGCCGAAAACGTCGCCCGCCTTGCGCAGCGCACCGCAAGCGAGTTCGCGCTCAATATGGGGCCGGATATCGCCATTCCGCCCGCTGCCGCCATGACGGCCCCCGCCTGGGGCGACGCGGAATCCTGACGCCCTCGCTTGTCCACAGTGGGCCGCAATCGGTCGAGAACCCAATGTAGGCGGGCCTGCGGCGGTCATAAGAATTTGCTGTTACGGCAAATTTGATTTCTTGTTGGACGCTTTTTCCCCGGTTTTGCACACTCGGTGCGACGGTCGAGCCCCACGCATGCAACGCATGCCTGCGCTGGGCCGGCCCCCCGATTGTCGCTACCGATGGAAATTGCCTCATGACTGCCACTGCCCCGCGCGCTCAACTCTGCATCTGGACGAATATCGACCCGGCTTTCGAAGCGGACTTCAACCGCTGGTACGACCGGGAACACATGCAGGAGCGTGTGGCGATTCCGGGCTTCCGGTTTGCCCGCCGCTTCAAGGCCCTGCACGACACCCCGCGCCCCTATCTCGCGCTGTACTGCACGCAGGACGCCGGTGTGTTCACCAGCGAGCCTTACGCACAAGCCTTCAATCACCAAACGGAATGGTCGCTGCGCAACTTCGCGCGCATGCAGGGCACGCAACGCCGGGTCGGCACGCTCGATGTGGAGGCCGGTGAAGGTCAGGGCGGCCAGCTTGCCGCTTTCGTGCTCAATGAGGCGACGGTGGCGAAAGCCCATGCTCGCCTAGCCTCCCAACTGACCGAACTCGCACAAGGCGACGGCATTGTGCGCGCCACGCTGCAAGTGACGGTGCCCAAGCTGTCGGTCTCGCTGACCGCCAAAGACGCCCCGCTGCCGCCAGCCGATGCCGTCGTGCTGATCGAAGGCACCGACGCCGATGCCGTGCGCGCCGCTGCCGAGACGCTCGCCGCCGCCTACGGCGTGCCCGCCACCGACGTCACGCGATTCGCCATGCTTTGGCGTCTCGGTGCCGGTGACGATTGATTGACGCTCACGCCACCCGATCTACCGCCCCCGATCCGCCCCTTCCGGAGACACGCATGACTACCTACACGGACGCTCGCGATACCGTCGGCCACGACGGTGATGCTGCCGCCACGGCCCGCCAGCAACGGACGAAAAAAGGCCGTCTGGCCACGGCCAGCATGGTCGGCACCACGCTCGAATGGTATGACTTCACGGTCTACAACACCCTCGCCGCGCTGGTCTTCAACCATCTGTTCTTCCCGTCGGTCGACCCGCTCGCGGGCACGATTCTGGCGCTGTCCACGTATGCCGTCGGTTACGTGTCGCGCCCGCTGGGCGGCATGGTGTTCGGCAACCTCGGCGACAAGATCGGTCGACGCGCCGTGCTCGTGCTCACGCTCGTGGTGATGGGGCTCACGACCGGTCTGATGGGCCTGCTGCCGACATACGCCTCGATCGGTATCTGGAGCCCGGTGCTGCTCGTCGCACTGCGTTTCGTGCAAGGCGTGGCGCTCGGCGGCGAATGGGCGGGTGCGGTGCTGCTCTCGGTGGAGCATGGCGACCAGCGCAAACGCGGGCTGAATGCGTCGTGGACGCAAGTCGGGCCGTCGTTCGGCACGTTGCTCGCCACTGGCCTGATCGCGCTCATTACGCTGGCCATTTCGCCTGAAGACTTCCTGTCGTGGGGTTGGCGCGTGCCGTTCCTGCTGAGTCTCGTGCTCGTGGCCTTCGGTCTGTGGGTGCGCCGCGGTGTGGAGGAAACGCCGATGTTCGAAGCGATGGCGCATTCGGATCGTCAGGCGGAAATGCCGATTGCCGATGTGTTCCGCAAGCATTGGCGCAATCTGCTCGTCGCTGGCGGTTCGCGTATCGGCTCGGACGTGCTCTACGCGCTGATGGTCGTCTTCACGCTGACGTACGTGACCGGCACGCTGCATCTGTCGCGTCCGCTGGCGCTCACTGCCGTGCTGGTCGGCACGGCGTTCAACGCGCTGACGGTGCCGTTGTTCGGCGCGCTCTCCGACAAGCTCGGCCGCCGTCCGGTGTATGGCTTCGGTGTATTGTGTGCCGTGATCTGGGCGTATGGCTTCTTCGTGTTGCTCGATACGTCGAGCCCGGCGCTGATCGTGCTGTCGGTGGTGATCGGTCTGGTGATTCACGCGATCATGTACGGCCCGCAGGCGGCGTTCGTCACTGAACAGTTTCCGACGCGTGTTCGCTATGCGGGGTCGTCGCTGGCTTACACGCTCGCAGGCATTCTCGGCGGCGGCTTCGCACCGCTCATCATCGTGAGTCTGTACAAGGAATTCGGCACCACGGTGTCGGTGTCGCTTTACGTGACGGCGGCGCTGGCGATTACGGCCATTGCCTTGTTCGCGGCTCGCGAAACGGCACACCAGCCGCTCAGAGACTGACGATTCAAACCGGGCAACGCACGTTGCGCTGGAGGTAACGAAAAACGGCACGCTTCAAGGCGTGCCGTTTTTTATTGGCGATGGCCGCGTTTCAGGCTTCGCACAACTCGGCAAGACTGGACAAATCGCCGCGCTGCGCCAGTTGGTGCACGTGCCGCGCGAAACCATCGAACTGCGGCGCTTGCTCGCTGAGCTCGCGCGCCCAGTCCATCAGGTCGGTGATTGCGCCCATGGCAATCAATTGCCGCGCCTGTTGCAGATGCTCGCGCGGTGGGCGTGTCAGTGCCACGTTGCCGTCGTCTTGGGTGGGCGCTTGGGCGTCGTCGCGTTGCAAGTCGAGCAGTCGGGCGAGTGTGTTGCGCAAGTCCGCCAGTTCGATGGGCTTGAGCAGACAGGCCGTATAGCCGCCGTCGGACGCCACCACTTGCGGCGATGCGGAGATGGCCAGCACCGGCATGCCGGGCCAGTAACGGCGCACTGCGCGCGCAACGCTCAACCCGTCGGCGTTGGGCATCATGTGATCGGTCAGCACCAGATCCGGCTCGGTCTCGCGCGGGTTGCCGAGCGCCGCAATCAGTGCCACGCCATCGCTGAACGTGCTCACCGTGAAGCCGAGACTGGCGAGTTCGTCATGCAAAAACTGCCGGATTTCGGGCGAATCTTCCGCTAGCCAGATATGGTGGCCCGTGCCATCGAAGGAGGGCAGCGCATGCGTCGCCCCCGCGAGCGACTGCGGCACGAGTTCGCCTTCGCGCGCAATGCGCAGCGGCAAGGTGAACGCCACACGAGTGCCGACGTTCGGCGTGCTGTCGATGGAGATCGTGCCTTTCATGCGTTCGACCCATTGCCGCACGATCGCGAGCCCCAGCCCGACGCCGGGCAGCCGCCGCGCGCGATCCAGCCGTGCGAACGGTTCGAACACGCGCGCCAAATCGTCGCGGGCAATACCGCAGCCGGAATCTTCCACGCCGAAGCACACATGCACGATGTCGTTGTGCTTGGGGTCGGGCGACGCCGAGAGCGTGAGCGTGATGGTGCCGTCGGCGGTGTATTTCGCCGCATTGTCGAGCAGGTTGCCGAGCACTTGCCGCACCCGCTTGGCGTCGAGCGTGAGCAGCGGCGGCAACGGCGCGCGGATGTCGAGCAAGAAGGCATTGCCGTGCTTGCGCGCGAGGCTCATCCCTTCTTGCGCAACGCCGTCGATAAACGCGTGCGTGTAGACGGGCGCGACGTGCAGCGCGTCGGCAGCACCGCCACCGGCGTACTCGATCAGATCGTTGATCATTGCGAGCATGTGATGGGCGCTGCGACGGATGATGCGCCCCCGGTCGGCATCTTCACGCCCGCCCGCCTGCACGAGATCGGCAAAGCCGATGATGGATGTGAGCGGCGTGCGCAGATCGTGACTGATACGCGCAAGGAAGTCGCTCTTGGCGCTGCTCGCCTCGTCGGCGGCGATCAGTGCGGCTTGCAGTTCGCGTGTGCGCGTATCGACCGCGTTGGCGAGCCGCGCCTGTTCTTCGCGGCGCGTGTCGAGCACTTCCTGCTGGGCAGCACGTTGCTTGCGATCCAGTTCGCGCGAACGCCCGGCCACGATCACCGAGAGCATGATCAGCACCGAGAAGTTGGTGCTCCATGCCATCGCCGTGTTGGCGAGCCAGTCTTCGGGCAGCAGCCCGTTGATGATGGCCAAACGCCAGAACAGCACCGCACAGCCCGGCGAGAACGAGAGCAGGCACAGCCGGGCGTTGGCGTACCCGCGCCGCCAGCCGTCGGCCATCGACACCACCCAGATCACGTTGAAGACGGTGAGTAACTGGAGGTGAGTGAACGCGGCAGCTCGGTGATCGCCGAACGCGACCCAGAGGGTCATGCAAACCATGACCGCAATCATGGCGCGATACATCCATCGCCAGAACGTGATCCGGTTCAGCCCCGAGAAGATCGCTACCATCGCGCTGAAGACCGCCGCCGTGATGGTCGAGAAGAAACTCGGCGCTCGCACGATGAAGTCGCCGCCCTGCTGGAGCAGATAGCGATAGATGAACCCCTGGAACGCCATGTCTTGCGCCACCTGCGTCAGCGTGGTGAGCGCGAGCAGCGTGAACACGATGTCGCGCCGGGCGACGCCGAGTACGAGCGTGTACAGCGCGATGGTGAGCATCGAGCCCGCGAGCAGCATCGCGACCATCGCATTGCGCGATTCGGTCTGACGGTAGTCGTCGGGCAGCCAGAGCTGCGGCACGATGCTCACCGACGAACGGGTTTGCACGCGAATGGCGAAGGTGATGCGCTCACCGGGGGCTAGCGAGATCGGGAAGACCGAGGTCTCCGAGCGTATCGGATGCTGGGCCAGCGGCACGGTGTGACCCGCGCGCCATGCGACAGACGGCTGTGTGCTGCCCACGGGCATCGCGTAGAAGCGAATGTCTTCCAATCGCACGATGCCAACACTAAGCCAGCGCGTGACACGTTGATCGCTCGCGTTATCGAGCGTGCCCTGGAGCCAGAACGCCGAGCGGCTGTAGCCGGGGTTGAGCATCTTGGGTGTGACGTCGCGCCAGTCGGGGGCGGCGAGGGCTTGTGCGAGATCGAGTTGGCCGGAGGTGTCCACCAGCAGACGCAATTGCCGGTCGAGCTTGAGCGGCGACGGCGCGCTCGCTATGTCGATCGCCGATGGCGCAGCGTGTGCGCTGCGGGCGGGCGTCAGCCAACTGATGAGTAGGAATAGCAGTACGGCGACGGCCCAGGCTGCCTGCCGCCAACCACTGGCCTGACTTCCCGCAGGCGCTACGGTCATTGCGGAGATCCCGGCTCGGTCGGGCCGCGCCCACGAAACCCGCTTGGCGGCATGCCGAAGCGCTCGCGAAACGCGGTCGCAAAGTTGGCGGCGCTGGCAAAACCCACGGCGGCGGCGATGTCTTGCACGTCGAGCGAGGTTTCCGTGAGCAAGCGGCGCGCCTCTTTCATGCGCTCTTCACGCAGAAAGTCGAAGACGGTCACGCCCACGCATCGGCGAAACGCCAGATTCAGCCGCCGTGTGTTCGTGCCGACGGCACTGGCCAGCCCGGCCAGTTCCGGCGTGACGTCGAGCTGGCCGAGCAGCAAGGCGCGCGTGGCGCGGTAGAGCACGGCGTCGAGCGTGTGCGCCTGCACAGGCAACGGGGCTTCTTCTGTCAGGGCTGCCGCAGGCGCGCTCACAGGGGCCACGGGTGCGGGCGCAGGCATGCTGGCTTTAAGGTGAATCGACAGACGCAAACGCACTTCTTCGAAGTCGTACGGTTTAGTCACGTAGTCGACGGCACCGGCGGTGAGTCCGGCGACACGCTCGCCCGGCAGTGCCGCGGCGGTCAGGAAGATCAGAGGGATGTGCCGGGTGCCCGGGTCGGCCTTGAGCAGACGGCAGGCGCCGAGACCGTCGCAGACCGGCATGCGGATGTCCATCAGGATGAGGTCGGGCTGGACCGTGCGCGCCTTGGTGTAGCCGTCGCGGCCGTCTTGCGCGATGTAGACGCGGCAGCCTTGCTGGCTGAGGAAGTCCATCAGCAGCATGCGGTCTTCTTGATTGTCGTCGACCACGAGCACGCGTGCGCCCGACAACTGGCGGGCATGCGGCGAGACGGGCCATGGGGTACCGGCACGGCGTGCGGCAGCCGTGGCATGGACTGCGCCGGACGGCGGCAAGGGCAGGGGGCGATCGCTCATGATGGCCGTCATTCTTTCACATTCGGTCCGGCGTGCCGGGGGGATGTGGGGCGATTGCCGGGGCGCGGCAAATATTTTTCCGCCAAGCAAACGTCGCATGCCGTCGGGCAAAGGTGCGATGCCGTCGAGCAATAGCGGCTCAGGTAAGGTCAGCCGTCGGGTTCGCTGTAGCGATGACCGGCGCGCAGGCGATCGGGGGGTCGTATGCCGCTGGCGCGCTCGATCTGCGAGCCCGGCCCCCCCGGGGGGGGACCGGCCGGACTCTGCTTCCGTTGCTCGCTTCCCTTGAATTACTTCGGGTCCGTCCAGACGACGTTGGCGCCCACCGAGCAAAGGTTTTCGACAAAGCGCGGATGCGCGCGTTTGATCGGCAGCGCATTCTTGATCGTCGACTGGCCGTCGATACTCGCGGCCACCATCAACAACGCAATCGCGACGCGAATGATGTACGGGCTCTCGACCACCGCCGGCGAGAGCGGGATGCCGCCGAACGTGATCAGACGGTGCGGATCGGACTGAAACACATGGGCGCCGAACTTCGAGAGTTCCGTCGACCAGCCCATCGCGCCGTCATACACCTTGTTCCAGAACATCGCGCTGCCTTCGGCCTTCACGCCCAGGGCGATGAAGATCGGCAACAGGTCGACGGGGAAGTACGGCCACGGCGCGGCTTCCACCTTCGTCAGAATGTTCTTCGTGAACGGCGTCTGCACCTTGAGCGGGCCTTGCGCCGTGGCGGTCGACCAGCCGTCGCGATGCTCCACCTTCACACCGAACTTCGCAAACGTGCGGTCGATCAGCGGGAACTGCTCGGGCGCCGTGTTCTTGACGGTGATCTCGCCGCCCGTGATGGCACCGAGCGCGAGGAAGGTGGTGATTTCGTGGAAGTCTTCCGAGAAGCGGAATTCACCGCCACCAAAACTCGTCACGCCTTCGATGGCGAGCTGCGAGGTGCCCACGCCTTCGATGGGCACGCCCAGCATCTGCATGAAGCGGCAGAACTCCTGCACGTGCGGCTCGGACGCGGCGTTGTTCAATTGCGAGCGTCCGTTGGCCGACGCGGCGCACAACACGAAGTTTTCCGTGGTGGTCACCGACGCGTAGTCGAGCCAGTGGTGAATGGCCGGGCGCGCGCTGTCGGCGTGAATCAGCAGCGAGCCTTCGGTGCGCTCGACGCGTCCGCCGAAGTGGCGCAGCACTTCAATGTGCGGGTCGATCTCGCGCACACCCAGCGTGCAGCCTTTGATGTTGTCTTCGATGCGCGCCACGCCAAAGCGGGCCAGCAGCGGCGGCACCAGCATGATCGACGAGCGCATTTCTTCCGGCAGATGGTCGGTGCGCGGGTCGAACTTCGTATTCAGGTGATGCACGTCGAGCGTGCCCGCCTCGAAATCGACGGCGACATCGCTGCCGAGCTGGCGAAAGATGTCGAGAATCTTGCGTACGTCGGTGATCTCGGGCACGCCAATCAAACGCACCGGCTTGTCGGTGAGCAGCGTCGCGCACAGTACCGGCAGTACGGCGTTCTTGTTGGCGGAGGGGGTGATGCGGCCGCGCAGGGGCTGGCCGCCGTGAACTACCAGATGGGACATGGGCTACCTTCGGGCTTCGTGCGTCGTGCGGGGGAACGGCGAATCGGGTTGAGGCGAAATATACCCCGATTGCGCCGCCAGCGCGACGCGACCCAACCGCCGTGGTGGGAATGTTGCGCCCGGCTTGACGGGCGTGAGCCGGAGCGGGCAGGCGCGATAGCCCAGGACCGGAAGATCAGCGCGTGCCAGCGTTCGCGAACGCCTCGGCGAAGATCGCGTGGAAATCGGGTGTCTCGGCAGCCGCTGCCCGCGTGAGCACGCGTGCCTCCAGTTCGTCCAGATGTGCCGTGGCGAGTGCGATGGCCGCCTGCGTTTGCCCGGCGCGCAAGCGGGCCACCAGTTGGGCGTGCTCCGTCGGCGCGCAGTGCATGAACTCCGCCGGATCGAACAGCGCCTTGTAGAGCTCGGTTTTCGCCACGAGTTGACGCGCGAACGTCTCCAACTCGACGCTATTCGCCGTGTCGATCAACTTCAGATGGAATTCGCCTGCGAGCCGGATCGAGCGCTCATGCGTGCCCTGGGCATGCGACTCGGCTTCGTCGGCCACGTGCGCATCGAGATGCGCGAGTTGCGTCTCGCTCAACTGGCCGCAAACGCTGGCGATCACGCCGGTTTCCAGAACGCGCCGCGCCCGATAGGTCTGACGGATGTCGTCGAGCGAGGGTTGCGGCACAAACGCGCCTCGGTTGGGTTCGAGCACCAGTTTGCCCTCGAAACCGAGCCGCGCGAGCACCTTGCGCACGGCACCGCGCGTGCAGTCGAACGCCTGTGCAAGATTGCGCTCGCGCAACGGCATCCCCGGGCGCAACTTGCCCGAGAGCAAGGCTTGCGAAATGGCGGCGTAGACCCGGGCTTCGATTTGCTGCCCGGCGCTGCCCGCGCCTTGGGCGTCGTCCGTCGTCGGCAGGGCTGGCGCGGTGTCGGGGTCTGACGCCGCGTGTTGCGGCGCCGGTGCAGTGCGGCTCAAACCTTCCCTCCGTATCAATCATTCGATGGCGCACTACCGGCAATCGACCGGCAGACGTGTCTGTGGGGCGCATTGTACCCGGCGGCCCCAGCCCTTTGCGTTGCCGTGGAAAACCCTCGGTTCGACCGCTACCGGCGGCGCGATCTTGCATTTTGGCACCGCACTGCCGATAATGGTCAACAAAAATGGTTAACCATTTCGTGGTTCATTCTACGGTTAAAACCATCCGGCCGCACGACAGCGGTCATCCCCCTCGTTTTGCATTGGGTCTGGAGACGTCATGAAACTCGTACATTGTCTGGCCGCGCTGCCTATCGCGGCCTTTTACAGCGGCGGCTGGCTCGCCGAACACGTGGGCACCCGGCTCGCCGGTCTGCCGTTCCTGATGACATGGAACATTGTCTGGCTGCTGCTCACGTCGGTCGTCATGGTGGTGATGTTCCGCTTCGACGGATCGCGCGAAGCCGCTGCGGCCGATCGCGCTGCCGCCGCCAACGAGGCGCACAAGCGCTCGGGAGCCGCATCATGAACGCCGCACTCACCGTAATTGCGGCGTTTCTCGTCTTTGCGCTGTTTGTCGGTCTGCGCGCACGCGGCGGCCGAAAGATGAGTCTGGAGCAATGGGCCGTGGGCGGGCGTGGCTTCGGCACGCTACTCGTCTTCCTGCTCATGGCTGGCGAGGCGTTCTCGACGTTCACGTTTCTGGGCGCGAGCGGTTGGGCTTACAGCAAGGGACCGCCCGCGTTCTACATCCTGGCTTACGGTGCACTCGCGTATCTGCTCGGCTATTGGATGCTGCCCGCCGCGTGGCGTCATGCGACGCGCCACGGTTGCGTGTCGTTTTCGGATTTCTTCGCGAGTGCCTATCGCTCGCGCGCGCTGGGTGTGGTGGTGTCGCTCGTCGCCGTGCTGGGCATGAGCGCACTCCTCATCATTCAGTTGCGCGGGTTGGGCATCATCGTGTCCGAGGCGTCGTACGGCACGATTACGCCGACGGTCGCCATCTGGTGCGGTGCCATCTCGATGGTGCTCTACATCACGGTGTCCGGCATTCACGGCTCGGCGAGCATCGCGATTTACAAGGACATCCTGATTCTGGTGATCGCCATCTTCCTCGGCATCTATTTGCCGCTGCATTACTTCGGCGGCTTCGGCGAGATGTTCGATCGTATCGAGGCAGCGCGTCCGGGCTTTCTGCAAATGCCGACGAGCGGCCTCACGCTGTCTTGGTATAACTCGACCATTCTGCTGACCTCGCTCGGCTACTACCTGTACCCGTACGTGTTCACGTCGGTGTATGCGGCCAAGAGCGAGACGGCCGTGCGTAAGAACACGATTCTGATGCCGCTCTATCAGATGGTCATCGCGTTCATGTTCTTCGTGGGCTTTGCCGCCATCCTGCAAGTGCCGGGCCTCACGGGCGCCGATTCGGATCTCGCGCTGCTGCGCATCGTCAAGCAGACGTTCTCGCCGTGGTTCGTCGGCGTGATCGGTGGCGTGGGGGTGTTGACCGCGCTGGTGCCGGGTTCGATGATTCTGCTCAATGCGTCGACGCTGCTCGCCAAGAATGTGTACCGCGACGGCTTCGCGCCGCACGCGAGCGACGCCTTCGTGGCCAAGCTTGCCAAGCGCGTACTGCCGGTGTTCGGGCTGGTGGCCGTGTTCTTCGTGTTGCGCGGTGGGGCGACGTTCGTCGCGCTGGCGCTGTTCGCATCGAGCCTGCTCACGCAGTTGTTCCCGTCGTTCGTGGCGAGCTTGCTGCCGCGTCCGTTCGGTAACAAGTACGGCGCGTTTGCGGGCATTGGTGCTGGTGCAGTCGTGTTGGCGTTCGCCGTCACGCTCGACGTGAACCTGCATACGCTGTTGCCCGCGGCACCGGACTCGGTGGCGTCGATCAACATGGGGCTCGTGGCACTCGCTGTGAACGCGGTCACGTTCGTGGTCGTCAGCGTGCTGACACGCGCCCGCAATGTCGCGCCGGGACTGGCGCAAGGAACTTGATTCATGACAACGTTGGAAATTCGCAATGCCCGCGCGCTCGACGGCTCCCCCGTCGAGGTGCGCATCGAGCGCGACGGCACCGGGCGGGCGACGATTGCCGCCATCGGCGCGTCGTTGCCTGCGTTGAACGCTGCAAAGTCGGACGCCGCCGAGTCGATCGATGCACGCGGCGCTTTGCTGATGCCGGGGCTTGTGGAAGCACACACGCATCTGGATAAAACCGTGTGGGGCATGCCGTGGTACGTCAACGAATGCGGCACACGCTTGATCGACCGTATCGATAACGAGCGGACGTGGCGTGCGACCAGCGGGCATGACGCCGGTGCGGCTTCGCTCGCGCTGGGCCGCGCGTTTCTGGCGGCGGGGACGACGCGTCTGCGCACACACGTCGATATCGATACCGATGCTGGCTTGTGCCATCTCGACGGCGTACTCGCCACGCGCGAAACGTTGGCCGATACGCTCGATATGCAAATCGTGGCGTTTCCGCAGTCGGGCGTGCTCGATCGTGATGGCACTGTCGCCCTGCTCGACGACGCGCTGGCACGTGGGGCCGATGTGCTGGGCTGGCTCGATCCTTGCGCCATCGACCGCGACCCGGCGAAGTCGCTCGACGCGATGTTTGCGCTGGCCGACAAGCATGGCTGTCCCGTCGACATTCATTTGCACGAACCGGGCGAGATGGGGGTGTTCTCGTTCGAGCTGATGCTCGAGCGTATCGCCGCCCTCGGCATGCAAGGCAAGGTCGTCGTCTCGCATGCGTTTTGTCTGGGCGAACTCGATGCCGCGCGCGCAGCGGCGTTGCTCGCGCGCTTGGCCGATGCCGGTGTGTCGCTCATCACCACCGCACCGCCGTCGCGCGTCGTGCCGCCGCTTATGGCGTGCCGTCAAGCCGGTGTGCCGCTCGCGGGCGGCAACGACGGCATTCGCGACACCTGGACGCCCTACGGTTCGCCCGACATGCTCGAGCGCGCCATGATGATCGGCCTGCGCTACAACCTGCGCCGCGACGACGAGCTCGATATCGCGCTCGACTGCGTGACGCATCAGGGCGCGCAAGTGTGCGGCTTTGCGGATTACGGTCTGACGGTGGGCGCACGGGCCGATCTGGTGCTCGTGGATGCACTGAACGCTGCGCAAGCCGTCGTCACGCGCGCGCCGCGCCGCTGGGTGGTGGCCAACGGCCACGTCGTCGTGCGCGAGGGTGTCGCGGTATGACGCTTTGGCTTGCGATTGTCGCGGTCGGTCTCACGCTGCGCCCGACGCTCACTTCGATCAGTCCGTTGTTGCCGCAGATTCGCGAGGCGACGGGGATGAGTTTTCCGGTCGCGGCGTTGCTCACGTCGCTGCCTGTGCTCGCCATGGGCGCAGGCGCGTTCGCGGCGAGCGGGCTGACCCGGCGACTCGGTGAGCGGCGCGGCGTGCTGCTCGGCTTGGCGGCGCTCGCACTGGCCTGCGGAGTACGTTTCATCGCCGACGATACGGTGCTGATGCTCGCGACGGCGCTAGCCTCGGGCATTGGCATCGCCATCATTCAGGCATTGCTGCCCGGTGTCGTGAAGGCGAACTACAGCGCCGCGCGCATGACGGCAATGATGGGGCTCTATTCGGCGGCGCTCATGGGCGGCGGCGGACTTGGCGCGGCGGCGAGCCCGTGGGTGTCGTCGCTGGCCGACGACTGGCGCGTTGGGCTTGGGATGTGGCTTGCAGTGGTCGCGGCGGCCGCAATGGCTTGGTGGCGTGCGCCGCTGGGCACGCAGGCGGCGGTCAGCCCCGAGGTGACGCAAGCGCTCGTCGCGCGTCATGCCGCCGTGTTGTCGAAGGCGGACGCTTCGACGCGCGCCGCGCAACGCAAAGCCGCCGTTCACGATGCGCTGCGCGAACCGTCGATGTTCGATCTGTTGCGCAAGCCGCGGGCGTGGACGCTCGCCATCTACTTCGGATTGATCAACTGCACCTATACGACGATGGTCGCGTGGCTGCCGCCGTTCTATCAACAGACGGGCATGAGCGCGACACAAAGCGGGGCGTTGCTCGCCGCACTGACGGCGTGTCAGGTGGTGGCGGCGCTGGCGCTGCCGTGGCTGGCGCGGCGCAATGTCGACCGTCGCCGTTGGCTGACGTTGGCGCTGGTGGCAACGCTTGCCGGGCTGGCTGGTCTTGTCGTGGCCCCCGAAGCGGCACCTTGGGTGTGGATCGGGGCGATCGGTTTTGGACTGGGCGGCACGTTCTCGCTGGGCCTGGTGCTCGCGCTGGATCATCACGCCCACCCGCGTCATGCGGCAGCGCTTGCTGCGTTTATGCAGGGGGTGGGTTTTTGCATCGCCGCACTCGCGCCGTTTGCTGCGGGTGCCGTGCGCGCCTTGACCGGCGGTTTCACGCCCGCGTGGATTGCGCTCGTCGGTGTGAACGTTGCCCTCGTGGCGCTGACCTGGCGCTTCGATCCTGCGGGGTATGCATCGGCGCTTGGTATCGCGCGAGAGATGCGCGGCCAAACGAAGGCGGCAGGACAGCGGGCCTGACCCGGGCGGCAAATCTCCTGCTTCTCCCGATTCTCCCGAATCTCCCCATAGCAATCCCGGTAATTCTGCCCGCCCCGTTACCGCACGGGGCAGGGCACGAAGTCACACTGCCCGCAAGCGCCCCGCCTCGCGCGCGTTGCGCACGCGAGACACGCATTCGACACGCAAAAATCATGCGAGCCCCTACGCAATCCGCGCTAAGATGGCCCATCGTGTGATGTCGCAGCGGGACTTCGGCGCGAGACCGGGCGTCCTGACTTTGCACTTCCAGTTTTCAGGGGAGAACGGATGCTCGGAATGGCGCGGTGGACGGTGGGACGCTCCCTCGGGACGATGTTCGTGACGTTCGCCGCCTGTGCTCTGGTCACGTCCCTATCGCCTGCCATCGCCACCGCTGCGGATACGCCCATCATGGGCAAACCGGTCCCGAAACCGGCCTCTGTATCGGCTGCTGCAACGCCATCGCCTGCCTCGTCGGCTTCTGGTCCCACATCTCCCTCGACTACCTCAGCACCCACCGGCGTCGATCAGCGCGTGTTGCGCAGCGACGGGGCGAACGTGTTGCTTCATGTGTTTCGTCCCACGACTGCATGCAACGGGTTGGCCGTGTTGAGCCCCGGCGCGGGTGACGATCGCGACGCACTCGCCTGGCTTGGCCGCGCACTCTCGCAATACGGCTGGCTCACCATCACGATGGCGCATAAGGAAGACAACAGCCGCGACTCATTGCGCGATCGCGTACGAAGCGGCGGCATGCGCGACGGTTCGCTGGCCCTTCCTACGGAGCCCGAAGTGTATGACGACCGTCTCGAAGACACGGGCGCCGCGCTGCACTGGGGCCGTACACAATGCCGCACCGGCCCAGCCGTATTCATGGGGCATGCGGCCGGGGCGGCCACCGTGATGTTCGAGGCGGGCGCAAAGAACAAACTCGGCCTCGACAGCGATGACCGCTTCGACGGCTACGTGGTGCTCTCGCCACAAGGGCCGGGGCCGATCTTCCCGGCGGGGGCGTGGCACGATATCCGCAAACCTATGCTGCTGGTCACCGGCACCCGCGACGCGCCGCTCGACGGCAAGTGGCAGGAGCGCACTACGCCGTATGCCGATCTGCCGCCCGGTTGCCATTGGCTTGCGGTGGTCGACGGCGCTACGCATTACAACTTCGCGGGCTTCGGCTACGGGCATCCCGACATCGAAGCGAAGGTGCTGCCGCTCATCGAGCGATTTCTCGACAACCTTCGCGCACACCGATGCGCGGTGCCCATGCCCGCGCCGGGTGTGAAGCTCGACACCAAATAGCCCCCTCCATGGCCGAAAAAGACCTCACCCTCGGGCCCATCGGCAAGACGCTCTTCTGGTTCTCGCTGCCGGTGCTCGGCAGCAACGTGCTTCAGTCGCTCAACGCGTCGATCAACGCGATGTGGATCGGCCACTATCTCGGCGAGTCGGCCCTCACGGCGGCGTCGAACGCCAACATCCTGCTGTTCTTCTTGTTGGGCGTCGTGTTCGGCATCAGCATGGCCAACACCATTCTCATCGGCCAGTCGATCGGCGCGAAGAACCATGTGCTCACGCAGCGCATCGTCGGCACGAGCGCCACGTTCTTCGTGCTGATGTCCATGGCGGTGGCCGTGTTCGGCTACATCTTCACGCCGGAGCTATTGAACGCGCTCGGCACGCCGTCCGACGCCCGCGCATTTGCCATTGCCTATCTGCGCATCATCTTCGTGGCGCTGCCGGTGATGTACTTCTACAACTTCGTGATGATGGCGCTGCGCGGCGCAGGCGATGCGCGCACGCCGTTCCGTTTCATGCTGCTCTCGGTCGGGCTCGACGTCGTTCTCAACCCGTTGCTGATCTTCGGCTGGGGGCCGATCCCGCCGTTTGGCATCGCAGGGTCTGCCGGTGCCACGCTCATCGCTCAGACGGTGAGCCTCGCGGCGCTGCTCTACACGCTCTATCGCCGCCGCGATCCGCTGTGGCTCACCCGCGAGAACTGGGGATACTTGCGCATCGACCTGGGGCTGCTGCGGTTGATTGTGGTCAAAGGGCTCCCGATGGGACTCCAGATGGTGGTGATCTCGTCGTCGGCCATGGTGATGATGGGCTTCGTCAACGGCTATGGATCGCAGACGACAGCGGCCTATGGGGTGGCGTCGCAGCTTTGGACCTACGTGCAGATGCCTGCGCTCGCGATCGGTGCGGGGGTGTCGTCGATGACCGCGCAGAACGTCGGCGCAGGGCTGTGGGATCGCGTTTCGCGCATCGGGCGCGTGGGCGTGGGGCTGAATTTCGTAATGACCGGCACGCTGGTGGTGGCCATCTTGCTCTTCAACCGTCAGTTCATGAACGCGTTTCTGCCGGGCGACGGTTATGCCATTTCCGTGGCACAACATATCAACGCGATCGTGGCGTGGTCGTTCGTGCTGTTCGGCGTGACGATCGTGTTATTCGGTGTGGTGCGGGCGACTGGGGCGGTGACGGCACCGCTGGTGATTCTGTTCGTCTCGCAATGGGTGATTCGGCTGCCATTTGCGTGGCAGATGCAAAAGACGTGGGGCGCAGAGGCGATTTGGTGGAGTTTCCCGCTGGGGTTTGCCGTCTCGCTCGTGATGGCCCTCGCTTACTACAAGTGGGGGAATTGGCGCGGCGTTCGTATGCTGCCGCGCGCTACGCCGCCAGCGGTTGCACCGCTGGAAGATGCGGCCGGTGCGGCGGCGGGACCGCCCGCGACGCCATTGCCGCCGGTCAGTGGCTTGCCTAAATTGCCTGAACGTGACGCTGACGGGGGCGATGCCCGCGATTGATGTTTCGGGCGGTGTTTATCCCGTGACATCGGTAGCGCTTGAGCCGATCCATGGCAACGCCGCTTCGACCATCGCAGTTCGCAGCCATGCCAACAATGCCTGCGTGGCGGGATTCGCCGAGAACGCGTCCCGCGCGAGCGCGACATACGCCGAGCCGTCGCGAACAAAGCCGTGGGGCGCGATGAGACGCGCGTCGCGCAGTTCGTCACCGACCATGTACACCGATCCGATGGCGGCACCCAAGCCTGCGCTAGCGGCCTGCAAGCTCAAGTAAAAATGCTCGAAGGGCGGTGGCGTACCGGCCCGTGCGGCGTACCTTCCGTGGGGCAACGCCTGCCCGTCGGCTTTCATCGCCCGTTGCCAGTCGTGCCAAGCCTGTGGGCGGGTACGGGTGTGCAGCAGCGTCGGGTGCGGCGCATCGAACGCCGTCGGTAACCCCACCGGGCCGATCCACTCGTCGGCGAGCGGCTCGGCCACCAGCGTATGTCCCCAGAAGAAATCGTTGCGGCGGATGGCCACATCCACACCCGCACTCGCCAGATCGATCGGGCCGCCCGCCGAGTGCAGGTGCAACGCGATGTCGGGATGCGCTTGCGCAAACGCGCCAAGGCGTGGAATTAGCCAACGCATTGCCAGCGTCGGCTCGCACGAGACCACCAGCGTGCGCGAGGCGGCGACCGGGCGCAGGCTCGCCACCGTCTGCGTCAATTGTTCGAACATCTGCCGTGTCGTGGCATGAAGGCGCTCGCCCGCCGGGGTTAGAAATACCGCTCGGTTGCGACGCTCGAAAAGCGGCAGGCCGAGCGCGTCTTCGAGAGTGCGGATCTGACGGCTGATTGCGCCATGCGTCACGAATAGCCGTTCCGCCGCGCGGGCGAAGCTCAACTCGGTGGCGGCAACGTCGAACACTTGCAGCGCGTTCAAGGGCAGAGAGCGGTTCATGGGTGAGAAATTATCACGTATCGATGTGCGAAAGGATCGTTTTTCACGCGACCCGATGATCGGCAGAATGACGCCGGAATGAATCTCGATGACGCAGCCACGGGGGCTGCGTCCGAGTCGAATCCGTGAGTTCTCATCATGCAAGAGTTGATTGCCGTCATGACCATCACCGTGCTGGCGGTCATCAGCCCGGGGGCGGACTTCGCCATGGTCACGCGCGCGAGTTGGCAGCATGGCCGCCGTGCCGGGCTATGGGCTGCGCTGGGCATTGCCGCCGGGGTACAGGTGCACGTCTTCTACACGCTCGTGGGCGTTGGGCTCCTGATGACGCGCTTACCGTGGCTGTTTTCTGTCGTGAAATGGGGCGGGGCGCTGTATCTCATCTACGTCGGCTGGCGCACGCTGCGAGACCGATCGCCCGTTGCCGACGCCACGCAGGAAGGCGAGGGCGTCGAGGCAACGCCGGGCGGCCCGGCTTCGGATGCGGGCTCGC
This sequence comes from Pandoraea pneumonica, assembly GCF_902459645.1. Classification (GTDB taxonomy): domain Bacteria; phylum Pseudomonadota; class Gammaproteobacteria; order Burkholderiales; family Burkholderiaceae; genus Pandoraea; species Pandoraea pneumonica. The sequence continues at coordinate 503,425 of NZ_CABPSK010000003.1, read as the reverse complement.
ACGTACAGCGTTCGCAACGCTCCCAACGGTCACAACGTTCGCAGCGTTCGCAATGGCAGGCGTTTCGCACCGGTTTTTTCACCAATACGTTGAATCCCAAGACAACGCTGTTCGTCGTGAGCACGTTCACGCAGGTGGTGCACGCAGGCACGAGCTGGAAGGTCGGGGTGGCCTACGGCGCGTTTATGTCGCTGGCGCACTGGGGCTGGTTCAGTCTGGTCGCGCTGGGCTTTTCGGCGGGCTGGATGCGCGCGGCCATGGTTCGTCGACAGCACGCCGTGCGCCGGACCATCGGCGGCACGTTGATGGCATTGGGCGGATTGCTGGCGTTTGCCAATCGCTGAAAGGGGCGGAAATCGAAAAATTGCCTCTCAAATTCCCTCGTTTCTCTTATCAGTCACAAATCGTCACAATTTTGTGACCCGGCTGGAGCGACTGCGGTGCGGACGATTGACGTGATGTGAGCGCCTGCTTCGAAGGTTTTGCCGATGCGCCTTTGGTCAATCGGCAAATGAACGGGTAAAATTGCGCGTTCAGCGCACGCTGGCTGCGGCCGGCACGCGCGTTACACGCTACCCCACTGCCGATGGAATTCCTGCCAAATACGGTTTCCCGCATGATTTCCCACCGTGCCCTGCGTCTGGCGCTTGCCGGAATGCTCAGTGTCTGCGCGTTGGTGTCGGGCGCAGCGCATGCTTTCTCGTTCGACGACGTGGCCAAACAGGCCCGCACGCTCGCGAATAGCCGCTACAAGCCGACGGATCAGAATCTGCCGAAAGACCTTCAGAATCTGACGTACGACCGCTATCGCAGCATCCGCTTCAAGCCCGAGAAGGCGCTGTGGCGCGCGCAGAAGCTGCCGTTCGAGCTGATGTTTTTCCACGAAGGTTCGTATTACGACCGTCCGGTGAAGATCAACGAGTTGATCGGTAACAGCGTGCGCGAAGTGCGCTACACCCCCGATCAGTTCGATTTCGGCGCGGTGAAGGTCGATCCGAAGCAATTGCGCGGGCTCGGTTATGCCGGTTTTCGCATTCACTACGCGGTCAACACGCCCAAGTACAAAGATGAGGTGATGGTCTTCCTCGGCGCGAGCTATTTCCGCGCGCTGGGTAAGAATCAGACCTATGGCCTGTCGGCACGCGGGCTGGCGCTCGATACGGCGCTCAATTCCGGCGAGGAATTCCCGCGCTTCACCGAGTTCTGGATTCAGCGCCCGGCCGCAGGCGCCAAGGACCTGACGATCTTCGCGCTGCTCGACTCGCCCCGTGCGACGGGCGCGTATCGCTTCACGCTGCGCCCCGGTGTCGACACCACGGTGGACGTGAAGGCCGAACTATTCCTGCGTGAGAACGTGACCAAGCTGGGCCTCGCACCGCTCACGAGCATGTATTTCTTCGGCGAGAACCAACAGCCGCCGGCGCCCGACTATCGCCCGGAAGTGCACGACTCCGATGGCCTGTCGATTCAGTCGGGCACGGGGGAATGGATCTGGCGTCCGCTGGTCAATCCGAAGCGTTTGCTGGTGTCGTCGTTCTCGCTCTCGAATCCGGCCGGTTTCGGCCTTTTGCAGCGCGATCGCGATTTCAGCAGCTATCAGGATCTCGAAGATCACTATGAGCTGCGCCCGAGCGCCTGGGTCGAGCCCAAGGGCAAGTGGGGGCAGGGTCGCGTGGAACTGGTGCAGATTCCAACGCCCGATGAAACGAACGATAATGTCGTCGCGTATTGGGTGCCGGATGCGCCGCCCAAGCCCAAGCAGCCTTATTCGTTCGAATACAAGCTGTCTTGGCAAAAGGATAATGACAAGCGCCCGCCGATGGCGTGGGTAACGCAAAGCCGGCGGGGGCATGGCTACCGGGGAAAACCAGACGACAGTCTGTTGTTCGCGCTCGATTTCGAGGGGCCGGCGTTCAAGAAACTGCCGGACGACGCTAAGGTCGAAGGCAATGTGACGACCGACGGCAACGGTAAGATCCTTGAAGTGCAGACGCAGCGCAATGACGTCACGGGAGGCTACCGCGTCATGCTTCGCATGCGCCGCCTCGATTCCGAGAAACCCGTCGAAATGCGCGCTTATCTGCGCAACGGCAGCAATACCCTATCCGAAACGTGGAGCTACCTGTTACCCCCCGAGTGAGCGACCGCTCCGATATTCCGGTCGACGAGTTGTACGTCGACCGGCTGCCTTTGCCCGCCGAGAAGCGCCGCGCACTGCTGGCTCAAGCCCAGCGTGACGGCGGCGATTCGCTCGACGTGCTCACCCGTATCCAACGTCTGCTCACCGCCCGCATCGCGAACGGTGAGGGCGCCGATCGCCTGCCCGCTGACGATGCGCTGTCGTCGAACGAGGGCGAGCCGGGTCTCGAGCGTGCTGTTGAGCAAAGCGAAGCCGCCAATTCACCCAATGCACCCGTCCAGGACGTGACCGGCGGCGAGGCTGCGGCCACGCCAGCAGGTGTGCGTTCGCCTGTCGCCACGGCGGCATGGCATGCCCCCGATATCGCCGAAATCGAATCCGACAGCGACGCTGTGCTGGCGTCGCAACCCGCACGCCTTGCCTTGACCGAAGGCGGGTCGTTGGCGGCGGCGGCTGGTTTGAACGAAGTGCGAGGTGTCGAGACGTTGCGCATTGCGCCGCCGGTACGCCGCACGTCGCTCGTACCGCGTCCGTGGTCGCTCAATCCGCTCAAGCGGTTGTGGCGGGCCATCACTGGCCGCAAAGATCCCGATCCGCTGGTGCGCGACGCTCCCGATCCCAAAGGCCGATGGTCGCAGGCAGGGCGCCGCCGTCGCTGGACGCTGCTTGCGCTGATGATTGCGCAGACGGCACTCGCCACGCATTTCATGGCGTCGGTGTTGCCGTATCACGGTGCCGATCCGCTGGAATTTTCCGTGCTCGCGCTCTTCGTGCTGCTGTTCGGCTGGGTGTCGGCGGGCTTCTGGACCGCCATCTTCGGTTTCTTCGTCTTGCTGGTCGGTGGCGAGCGCCACATGATCTCGAAGATGGCCGCAGGCGACGCGCCGATCGAAGCCGATGCGCGCACCGCGATCGTGATGCCGATCTGTAACGAGGACGTGGGGCGCGTGTTTGCGGGCCTGCGCGCCACGTATGAGTCGCTGGCGAAGACCGATTCGCTCGAGCGCTTCGACTTCTTCATCCTGTCGGACTCGAACGAAGCGGATAACTGCACGGCCGAAGTCGACGCGTGGCAGGCGCTGTGCCGCGAGGTCGGTGGCTTCGGGCGAATCTTTTATCGCCGGCGTCAGCGCCGCGTGAAGCGCAAGAGCGGCAACCTCGACGATTTCTGCCGCCGCTGGGGCAGCGATTACCGCTACATGATCGTGCTCGACGCCGATAGTGTGATGAGCGGCGAATGTCTGACCAAGCTGGTGCGCATGATGGAAGCGCACCCGAGCGCCGGGCTGATTCAGACCGCGCCGTTGGCTGCCGGTCGCGAGACGTTCTACGCGCGGTTGCAGCAGTTTGCCGGGCGCGTGTACGGGCCGTTGTTCACCGCAGGGCTGCATTACTGGCAACTGGGTGAATCGCACTATTGGGGCCACAACGCGATTATTCGTCTCAAGCCTTTCATGGAGCATTGCGCGCTGGCGCCATTGCCAGGAAACGGCGCGTTGTCGGGTGCGATTCTCTCGCACGACTTCGTCGAAGCGGCGCTCATGCGCCGGGCGGGCTGGGGCGTGTGGATTGCTTACGACCTGCCGGGCAGCTACGAAGAAATGCCGCCTAACCTGCTCGATGAGCTCAAGCGCGATCGTCGTTGGTGTCAGGGCAACCTGATGAACTTCCGCCTGTTTTTGGCCGAAGGGATGCATCCGGTGCACCGCGCGGTGTTCGTGACGGGGGCGATGGCGTATGTGTCGGCGCCGCTGTGGTTTGCGTTCCTGATTCTCTCGACGTGTTTGCTCGCCAAGCACACGCTGGTGGTGCCCGAATACTTCACGGCGCCGCGTCAGTTGTTCCCGGTTTGGCCGGAGTGGCATCCGGAGCGCGCGGTCGCGTTGTTCTCCGCGACGGCGACGTTGCTCTTCTTGCCGAAGATTTTGGCGGTGCTGCTGATCTGGGTAAAGGGCGCGAAGCGTTTCGGAGGCTGGTTTGCCGTCACGGTGAGCATGCTGATCGAACTGGTGTTCTCGGCGGTGCTCGCGCCGGTGCGTATGTTGTTCCACACGCAGTTCGTGTTGGCGGCGCTGACCGGTATCGCGATTCAGTGGAAGTCGCCGCCGCGTGAAGATGCGGAGACGCATTGGGGCGAGGCGATTCGCCGCCATGGTTTGCAGACGATCATCGGCGTGGGTTGGGGCGCATTGGTCTACTGGCTCAACCCGGACTTCATTTGGTGGCTCATGCCGATCGTCGGCTCGATGATGATCTCGATTCCGGTGTCGGTGTTCTCCAGTCGGGTGTCGCTGGGGCGCGGGTTGAAGAAGGCGCGCTTGTTCTTGATTCCCGAAGAATCGTGGCCGCCGAAAGAGCTGCGCATGACGGAGAAGTACACCGACGAAGCGCGCTCGCATGTGAACTTCGTGGATGCGGTGGTCGATCCGATGGCGAACGCGCTGGTGGCCGCGAGTGTGACGCCGACGCACGACGATCCGAAGCACGACACGATTCGTGCGGGGCGCGTCGAGGCGGCGTTGCTCAAGGGCCCGGCCAAGCTGACGAACACGCAAAAGTGGGAGTTGCTCAACGATCCGCGCGGGCTGGCGGCGTTGCACCTGCTGGTGTGGACCGACCCGCGCGCGCATCGCGACTGGCGCGACGCGCGGGCTAATGGGCTGTCGCAGGGGTTTTTGGCGTCGGCTTGATGGATGAGTGGCGGCGGGCGCAGACATTCGCGTCTGCCGTCTGAGTCGATGGCTGATGACGAAAGGCCGAGTCCTGTTGGTAGAGGACTCGGCCTTTTTGTTTTTGCAGTGCGCCCTGAGTGATGGCGGCCAGCCGTGTCGTTTCGACAAGGCTCACGCGCGGCTAACTAAGCCCGTGTTGGCTCAGCGTGACGGCAGGAAATCGCGCGGATTGAACGGCGTGCCCTTCTGGCGGACTTCGAAGTGCAGCTTGACGGTGCCGTGCGAGTCGGTGTCGCCCATCTCGGCAATCTTCTGCCCCTTGGTAACCGCTGCCCCTTCCTTGACCAGAATGGCGCGATTGTGAGCGTACGCGGTCAGATAGCCGTTATCGTGCTGCACCATCACCAGATTTCCATAGCCGCGCAAGCCGCTGCCCGCGTACACGACCTTGCCAGCGGCGGCTGCGTAGACCGGATCGCCCGACTTGCCACCGATGTCGACCCCCTTGTTGCTGCTGCCGTTGTAGTTCGAAAGCACCGGGCCGTCGGCGGGCCAGACCATCGGAATTTTGTTGGTCGCCGTGCGCGGTGCAGCCGGTGCCGGGGCGGCCTTAGGCGCCGTCTGTGCCTTCGGGCGCGGTTTTGCGGCACTGCCTGACGACGCGCCGCTCGACGCCGTAGGGGGCGGTGCGCTTGCCGATCCGGCTGGCGGCACCACACGCAGCACTTGGCCGACCTCGATCTTGTCGGGATCGGTCAGGCCGTTCCAGCGCACCAAATCGGCCGTACTGGCGTTGTTGGCTCGGGCAATGCCATAGAGGGTGTCGCCGGACGCCACACGGTAACTGCCGGCGGGCACCGGCCCATAGGTGGGCGAGCCTGCACAGGCGGCTAATGTGGCGCACACGGCAAGACTGACGGCGTGAGCGCGCCAGCGCGTGAGCCAATTCGAAAAAAGGCGGGGTGTGCGGGAAGTGCGGGACGACGCAAGCGGTCGCGTCGGCACTTCAGATTGCGATCGGATCGATCGCACGAGATGTTTAGGCTCCATCCGTTGGCAGGTTATGGGCCCAGAGGCGGTCGCGAGGCACAGCAGCAAAGGCTGAGCGGGGTGGCCGAATGTTGCCTGAAGATCATTTCTGGCAGCACGAAATACGGGTCCGAGTGCGCAGCGACGGCATGAGCACGGTGCAAAACGCCCATTGTACGGGCAGCGAGACCCTGTCAGATACCTGAACAGTGCGCAAATTCCCCGCTATTTGCGGGAAACTGTTACTTAATTTGCGGCATTTTCCTAGTTGACAAGCATGCAGTTGCCACGTATAAAACCAATTGCAGATTGTCAAGCCGCGAAGTTGTTGTCCGACGTAGTTTTCCTGCTTCTCGCTGGTTTCTAGTCCTTCATTTTCCCTTGATTGTCAGCGCTGGAGGGGTCATTTCGACCCCAGGCTATTGTTTTATTAGGAAAAAACATGGAAACCGGTATTGTTAAGTGGTTCAACGACGCTAAGGGCTTCGGCTTCATCACCCCGGACGCCGGCGGTGAAGACCTGTTCGCTCACTTCTCGGAAGTGAAGGTTGACGGCTTCAAGTCGCTGCAAGAGAACCAACGCGTGTCGTTCGAGGTCAAGACTGGCCCGAAGGGCAAGCAAGCCGCGAACATCAAGCCGATCTAATCGCGCTTAATTCGCCTTCGTGAGCGCCCCCGGTAACGGGGTGTGCAGCGAAATGACAGGCCCGATGACGAAAGTCATCGGGCCTGTTTATTTTTCCGAACCGATTTTTCAATCGCACCATCCGCCTCGCCGCCGTACGCCGCGCGAGGATAGCCGGCGAAACGTGCAGGACGTGCACGCGAACGATGCCACCGCAGCGGTTCGACGCTACAATGCCTGGTCGTCATATGTGAAGCATTTTTCCGAGGCAATCATGAGCCTGCAAACCTGGTGGCTGTACGTGGTCACCGTATTCTTCGTCTCGGCTACGCCAGGTCCGAACATGCTGCTCGTCATGACGCACGGCGCGCGTCACGGACTGCGTCCGGCCGCCGGTACGATGGCCGGTTGCATGACTGCGCTGATCGCCATGATGTCGGTCTCGGCGGCGGGTCTGGGGGCGGTGCTCAAGGCATGGCCGATGGTGTTCGACACCCTGCGCTACGTCGGCGCCGCCTACCTGATTTACCTGGGATACAAGAGCTGGCGCTCGCCGGTCGATACCACCAGCGCGGCCAGCTTCGGCGGCCCGGCGTCGGTGGAAGATTCCAGCTTCGGGAAGCTGTTCAAGTCCGGCTTCTTGGTGGCCGCGAGTAACCCGAAAGCCATTCTGTTCGCCGCAGCGTTTTTGCCGCAGTTCATCGATCCGGCTGCCGCGAAACTGCCGCAATTCTCGATTTTGCTCGGCACGTTCGCCGTTATCGAGATGAGCTGGTATTTGGTGTACGCCACGGGCGGCTTGCGCATCGCGCCGTATCTGCGTGAAGCCCGCGTACTCAAGGCATTCAACCGGATTAGCGGCGGCGTGTTCATGGGCTTTGGCGCGTTGATGGCCGCCGTGCATCGCTAAGCCGATTCGGCTGGCATGCTTCGGCAACAACGCGATTGAGCAAGTAGGGGCGCTTCCGGGTGCCAAAGTGCGGTGTGCGGGTACGGGGAGAAGTATGCCCGCAGGCGAATGCACTCAATATTTCCGGGTGACGGCCGTTATCACGGGATGTCACGTGATGCCACGTGATATGCCGTGGAGTGCGTCTGACGGCCTTCGGGCCGAGACGCCCGGCCAGTCGCCAGAGGCTTAATTCGTACGGCTTGCGCGGTCGTATCGGGGACAAATAGAAGATCAGGTATGGAAACGACAGAACCGCAGGTGACGCCGGCGCCCACGGACGACGAGTCCCAACTGCACGACTCGTATCGCATCAGCAATCCGCTGGAAATTGGAGGGGTGCTGCGCCATCTGGCCACGCGTGGCGACTTCATGACGGTGTACTTCGCCAACGGGCAGCGTCAGCTTGTCACGCGGCTGCTCAAGGTCGAGCCGCAAGCGCGCGGCTTCTACTTCGACTGGGGTGGCGTCGAGACGGAAAACCGCGCGTTGCTCGCCAACAAGCGTGCGCTCTTCGTCGGTGTGCCCGAGGGCATTCAGGTGCACTTCCCGATCGGTGACATCGAAGAGCGCGAGTTCGAAGGCTATCCCGCGTTCTATGCGTCGTATCCGGAATCGCTTGTGCGCTTGCAGCGCCGCGATTATTTCCGTGTGAAGACGCCGATCCTCGATCCGTACCAATGCACGGTCAAATTCCCGGAAGATGCGCCGCTGCGCCTGAACGTGTTCGACCTGTCGCTCGGTGGCCTGGGCTTGCGCACGCGCGCTGAAGTGGCCGCTGACATTCCGAAGGGCTCGATGCTCATGCATGCCGAGGTCGAGCTACGCGACTACGGTACGGTGCAAGTCGATCTCGAAGTGTGCAATCTGCGCACGGTGCCGTTGCCCAAGGATGTGGAGTACCACATCGGATGCCGTTACATCGCGCTCTCGCGCACTGCCGAGTCGCGTCTGCAAAAGCTGATCACCCAGCTCGAACTCAACCGCAAGGCGTTTGCACGCGGCTGAGTCGTCAAGGCGAGGCCCGGTCTGCGGCCTCGCCAGTATCATTCCCCGTTTTGATCGGTGTCCGTCGCGCTTGCCGCTGAACGGCTGCTTCGGTGCGTACTTTGTCGGTGCCTGCTACGTCGGTGCGTGAATACGTAGCGCCGGAATCGCATGCAACAACCGCAGCAAATCGCCTTGCCGTCGGCATCCGGTCTTGTCGAAGACGTGCCGCAACTGCGTGCGTGCGGTGTTGATGGCCACGTTGGCCTCTTGTGCGTATTGCGTCAATTCGGTGCCTTCGGCCAACGCCAGCGCCAGACGGGCCTCGGCTGGCGATAGCCCGAAAAGCACCTTGAGCGTGTAAGGGCTCAGCGTGACCCGCCGGTCCAACTCCCCGATGGTGAGCATCGCCATCGGGCGTTGCCAAGGCGCCGCACACGCGTGCGACTCGCGCAGCGGTAACGCCGTCACCACCCAATGCCGTTGATTCTCGCCATGCAGCCGATGACTGCCCGCCACCGGCATGCGCGCGGTGGCCTGCTCGATCAGCCGCCGCAGCGCACGTTCATCGCTCGGCAGTAACGCTCCGAACTTTCCGCTGCGAATGGCGACGTTGCGCGTCGAGCCCAGCAACTGATGGGCCGCTGCGTTCAGGTAGTGGGTGTGCGCCGTGTCGTCGGTGATGATGACGGCCAGCTCCAACTGATCGAGCACCGCCATCCCCATCGACGCCTGCGCCTGCAAATGCCGTGTCCCCGCGCGCAGGTGTGCCGCGCGAGCCAGATGGCGCGTCAGGATTTCGAGTTCGGGGTCGGCGTCCGCTTCTTCGAAGGGCACGTGATCGGGCGAGCGGAGAATGGCCAGCAACTCGCTGGTACCGTCGGCACCTTCGAGATGCAGGCCGTACGTATAGCGCACGCCATTGGGAATCAGGAATTCGTTGAACAGTTCGCTGCGCGCGACGTAGCGGTCGCTCAGGTGGTGATGGCAACGCATCGCGTGCCCGACCGGCTGGCGCAGCATCAGGCTCACGCGCGGGTCGGACGGCGCAAGCTTCTCCAGAAATTCGCGGATGACCGCCGGTGACGCTTCTAGCGAGTTGGAGTCGCGTGTGGCGCAGTGGCGGGCGCGGTCCCACGTGACCGAGTGGAATCCCATGCCGCCAGCCCACTGGTTGAAACCGCGCAACGCCTCGTCCCAGCGAGCTTCGTCGAGCACCCCGTCATAGCAGGTGCCGATCAGCGCATCGAGCGCGAACTTCCCCGTATTGTCCACTTTGGGACTCCCCTGGACGCCTGGCGGCATCCATCACGCATGTTGCCCCCGCAACCTGTGCCTGCCTCGAACGGGATTTGGCACTTATGAAGCGTAGTTTGGCGGGGGACATGGCGGGCATCAATCGGGCATCCCCTGCCCGTTGTTGCACCGCCACATATTCGGGAATCTACTGGGTACGGGGGTCAGGCCGCGTCGGGCGCCTCGCCCCGGGCTTCGCGCACGCCGTCTGGGTACACGCGCACGAGCACGATACGCGGGCCCTGCATCTTCTTGACCACGACAGAGAACCCGTCGAAGTCGATCTTCTGGCCTTCGCGGGGCAGGTACGCGAGGGTGTCCATGATCAGGCCACCCACCGACTCGGCATGTTCGCTCGGAATGTTCAGGCCAAGCGCGCGCTCGAGCGTCAGGATCGGCAAGCTGCCGCGCCCGATGAGCGTGCCGTCTTCCATGCGTGTCCAGTCGTCTTCGGTCTGACGGAATTCGTCGCGAATCTTGCCGACCAGCGCAGAGAGCAGGTTGTCGAGCGTGAGGAAGCCGATCGGCTTCTGGTCAGGCCAGCCCACGATGGCAAAGTGCGGGGCCCCGCGGCGAAAACGTTGGAACAGTTCACGCGCGGGCATGTCCGGTTTCACACGCTCGACCGGGCGCGTCATGCTGCCTAGGTCTTCGATCGACTGGCCGTGGTGTTCGGCCAGGAACAGATCTTTCAGGTGAATCACGCCCAGCACGGTCTCGCCGTCTTTATCGAAGAACGGATAACGGCTGTAACGATGGCGATACGCGGTGTCCATGTTCTCGGTGAACGTGGCGCTGCGGCGAAACGCCGCCACTTCGCTCATCGGGCGCATCAGGTCGGACACGGTCAGGTCGCTGAAATCGATGGCATAGGCCACCACGTTCCAGTCGTCGCGCGAGAGCTTCTCGCTGGCCGCGCCGCCGCGCACGATCAACTTGATTTCATCGGCCGAGTAATGCGCTTCGGCGCCGTGCGACGGGTCGAGGCCCGTCCAGCGCAGCAAGCGGTTGGCGCTGTGGTTGAGCACCCAGATGGCCGGGTACATCAGCCAGTAAAAGCCGTAGAGCGGTGCGGCTGTCCACACCGAGACGGCTTCGGGCATGCGCAGTGCCATCGACTTCGGCGCGAGTTCGCCCACGACGATGTGCAGATACGAGATCGTGAAGAACGCGATGAAGAACGCCAACGCGTGAATCAGTTCGGGGGACGAGACGCCCACTGCGGCGAACAGCGGCGTGAGCACGCGCGCAAACGCTGGCTCGCCGATCCAGCCCAAGCCGAGCGAGGCGAGGGTGATGCCGAGCTGACAGGCCGAGAGGTAAGTATCGAGTTGGCCGTGAACCTTGGCCAGGATACGACCGCGCCAACCGCGTTGGCGGGCAATGATGTGAACGCGCGTCTGGCGCAGTTTGACGAGGCCGAATTCCGCCGCCACGAAGAAGCCGTTAAGAAACACCAGCAGGATCGCAGCGACGATCAGTAAGAAGTTTTCCAAAATATCTGAGATGGGACGACAGGCCCGACAGTATAAGTGACATTTGTCATGGACAATAAATCTGCGCGAAGTTCCTGTGTTTTGCCGGGGAATTCTGCGCGATTCAAGGGGCTTTCACGGCGGATGCGAGCAAGTGGCTACGCGGTGCGAGCGGGCCGTTGTGACGTCGATGGCGCGGGCTCAGCGCCGGTCGATGGCTCGCCAGCCCGGCATGGCAAACGCGTCGACGAGGAAGTCGATCAGCGCGCGCACTTTGGCGCTCAGATACTTGCGCGTGGGATAGACCGCGTAGATGCCGGTCTCTCCCTGCGTGTACTCGGGCAGAAATTCGACGAGGCGCCCGTCGCGTAACGCATCTTGCACAAGGAACGACGGTTGCAGAATGACCCCGGCATCGGCCTCGGCGGCGGCCAGACAGGTATCGCCGTTGTCGGCAATGAGCCGGGCATGCGTGCGAACGGACACCGGGCCGTCTGGGCCGTCGAAGCGCCACTCCCGGCGATGCGAGAAGTAGCTATAGCCGACCGTCTCGTGATGCGCCAATTCGCTCGGATGCTGCGGCGTGCCGTGCTGCGCGAGGTACCCGGGCGACGCACAGAGCACCATGCGCGTACCGGCCAGCCGCCGATGCACGAGCGACGAGTCGGGCAAACGCGTAATGCGGATGGCGAGGTCGTAGCCTTCTTCGACGATGTCGATCAGCCGGTCGCTTAGCGTGATATCGAGCGAGACCTGGGGATGACGCGCGAGAAACGTCGGCCACAGCGGCGCGAGATGCAGAACGCCGAAGGTGTGCGGTGCGTTGATGCGCAGCGGCCCAGCGGGTTGCCCATCTTGCTCGCCCGCCATGGCGTCGGCTTCGTCGAGTTCGGAGAGGATCTGGCGGCAGCGCTCGACATAGCGCTGGCCGGGCTCGGTGAGCGAGAGGCGGCGCGTCGTACGTTGCAGCAGTCGCGTGCCCAGCCGGGCTTCGAGATCGGCCACATACCGCGAAATGGCGGTCTTCGAGATGCCGAGGGCAGCCGCGGCCTTCACGAAGCTGCCCGATTCGACGACGGCGATGAAACACTCGATCTCGCGCAGTTTATTCATGCCGCGGTGTGGCTCCTAAATGTCGATTTTGCGCACTATTGTGCCAGTGCCGCGACCTCTGCGAGTGACGGTGCGGCATTGCCGAAGGCGAACGCATCCATGCGCAGCGCGCCGTAGGTAGCTCCAGTATCGAAGTGCGTTTGCTTGGCGGCGTCGTCAGCCGCACCCAGCGCCACGTAGAGCGGCAGCAGGTGTTCGTCGGTCGGATGGGCGCGTTCGGCGTGCGGCGCGCGGGCGCGATAGTCGAACAGTGCGTCCAGATCCATGGTGGCCAGATGTTCGGTGAACCACGCGACGAATTCCGCCAGATACGGCGCTTCTGCCCGGTCTTCGGAGGGCGCACGAAAGACTTCATGCAAGTTGTGCGTGAAGCTGCCGGACGCCACGACAAGCACACCCTCGCGCGCGAGCGGGGCGAGTAATTGACCGACGCGATAGTGATACTCGGGACGCATCTGACGTTGCAGCGACAGTTGCGTCACCGGCACGTCGGCATCGGGAAAGAGATAGCGCAGCGGCACCCACGCGCCGTGATCGAGACCCCATTGGTCGTCGGTCGCGGCGGGCAGCCCGGCGTCGCGCAGGATTTGCACCGTGCGCTCGGCGAGCGCGGGCGCGCCGGGCGCGGGATATTGCAGGCCGTAGAGTTCGCGTGGAAAACCGCCGAAATCGTGAATCGTGCGCTGCTGCGCAAGATTGCCCACGCGCGGGGTCGGGGTGGACCAATGCGGGGAAATCACGAGAATTTCACGCGGACGCGGTACCGCCCGCCCCAGCGCCGTCAACAACGGGCCGGTGCGGCCCGGTTCGAGCGCGAGCAGTGGCGAACCGTGGGAGACGAACAGCGAGGGCAGGGCAGACATGACGATTTCTCCAGTGAGCGTATTGCAGATCAGGCAGATCAGGCCGATCAGGCTTTAGGGGCACGGCCAGCCGAGCGGACCGACCAAGCGCCATCACCCAACAACGCTACGACGAGCAGCGCCACCAGCCAGAACGCCGGGAATTCCCAGCCACCGCCCTTGTTGGCGAACATCCAGCCGTTGTGACCGTGCACGCTCACGATGGTGCCGAGCATCAGCACGGCCAGCGGCAGCGCGGCCCAGCGCGCATAGAAGCCGGTAATCAGCATCAGGCCGCCGACGAGTTCGACTGCCATCGTGACATAGGCCAGGAATGGCGGCAGACCAAGCGAGCCGAAAAACCCGACGAAGCCGGGGATCGTGAAGACGAAAACCTTCAGCGACAAGTGGGCGAGGAACAGGATGCCCAGCGAGACACGCAGCAATAGGGCGGCGTACGGGGCGGTTTTGGTATCGATCATGACGGGCTCCAGCAAAGGAATCGGGGGTTGTCGAATGCAACGTTTGGCTTGCCAGCACAACAGTGTGCTGACCTAACCCCGATTCTAGGGAGCGTGATCGTCCAGATAAACGAGCGCGCCCGGGATTGATTATCCCCTTCATCGGGACAATCGCCGGGCGCGTGGGTGATGTCGGCTAGCGGGTAAGGCGAAGGCCGGGGCGGCGGATCGGGTGGCGGATCAGGCGGGGGATCAGGCGGCCGGGCGCATCAGCCGGTCGATCAACTCGATCCAGTGCTGTACCGGCGCGTGGTCGCGCGAGTGTTCGCCCTTGGCGGTGGCCTGCAAATGGCAGATGCAGCCCACGTTGCTCGACACCACCAGTTCCGGGTCGAGGGCATCGAGCGACTTCCACTTGGCGTCGCGCAACTGGTGCGAGAGCGTCGGTTGCGTGACCGAATAGGTGCCCGCCGAGCCGCAGCAAATGTGGCTGTCCTGCGGCAGCATCACGTTCACGCCCACCTGCGCGAGCAGCTTCTCCACCACGCCCTTGAGTTGCTGGCCATGTTGCAGCGTACAAGGCGGGTGATAGGCGATCTTGCCCGTCTTGCGGTTCGGCATGCGACGCTGCAATGCCTCCACGTTGTCGAGCAGCACTTCCGACAAATCGCGCGCCATCTCCGAGACGCGCTGGGCCTTGCCCGCGTATTGCGCGTCGTGGCGCAGCAGGTGGCCGTATTCCTTGATGGTCGCGCCGCAGCCCGACGCGTTGATCACGATGGCTTCGGCACCGGCTTCGATCTCGGGCCACCAGGCGTCGATGTTGCGGCGTGCGTCGTCGAGTCCGTCGTCGTGATAGTTCAGGTGCAGTCGAATCGCGCCACAACAGCCCGCCGACGACGGACGCACCATCTCGATACCGAGCGCATCGAGCACCCGTGCGGTGGCTTTGTTGACGTTCGGCAGCATGGCCGGTTGCACGCACCCTTCGAGCATGAGCATGCGGCGCGCGTGCTTGCCTTGCGGCCAACTGCCCGAGCGCTGGCGATGCGGTACTTTTTCGCGCAACGTTCTAGGCAAGAGCGTACGGAATTGCTGGCCCAAGCGCAGGGCCGGGGAGAACAGCGCACGATTGGGCAGCACGTGGGCGAGGGTCCAGCGCAGGGCGCGCTCACCGGCGGGGCGTCCAACTTTGGCATCGACGTGGCGGCGGCCGATCTCGGCCAGACGTCCGTATTGCACGCCCGACGGGCAGGTCGATTCGCAACTGCGGCACGTGAGGCAACGGTCCAGATGGCGCTGCGTTTCACGCGTGACGGGCTGGCCTTCGACCATCTGCTTGATCAGATAGATGCGCCCACGCGGGCCGTCGAGTTCGTCGCCGAGCAACTGATACGTCGGACACGTGGCGGTGCAAAAGCCGCAATGGACGCATTTGCGAAGAATGGCTTCGGCTTCGTCGCCGTCCGGCGTGTGGCGGAGGAATTCTGCGAGGTTCGTTTGCATCGTCTTCTTTAGCGGTACAGCCGGTGGCGGTTGAAGATTCGGCTCGGATCGAAAGCTTGCTGCAAGCGCTCGCCGATGGCTTGTAATGGGGCCGGCTGTGCGGTGAACACACCGGCCGACTTGTCGCCGTGGCGGAACAGCGTAGCATGCCCGCCTGTCGCTGCGGCAATGGCGCGCACTTCCGAGGCGCTGCGCGGCGTAATCCACCACCGTTGGGCACCGCCCCATTCGATCAATTGCTCATCGCCATGCGTGAGCGGCGGTGTCGTCGAAGGCACCGACAAACGCCACAACGCTTGCCCCTCGCCATGCACCGGCGAGCGCGCGAAGAACGGGTGCGTTTGCTCGCGCAAGGCTTGCCAAAAGTGTTGCGCTTCGATCGCGTCGATATGCTCGCCGCCCATCGTGTGCCGTGCGGCGTCGATCGCGGCGGCGGCACCCCCGAGACGCACCGTCAAGAGGCCGTCGAGCCATGCCGAGCCCATCAGCGGCAGCGGCTGGCCGCCCCACTGGTTCAACTGTTCGATGGCCTGCGCCTGCGGCATCTCGTAGCGCAGCGTGGCTTCGGCGACCGGTTGCGGCAGCACCTTGATCGAGAGTTCGAGCAGCACGCCAAGCGTGCCGAGCGCGCCGGCAAGCACGCGCGAAACGTCGTAACCGGCGACATTCTTCATGACCTGTCCGCCGAAGTGCAAGACCTGACCTTGGCCGTTCATGACAACCGCGCCGAGCACAAAGTCGCGCGGGGCACCGACGTGCGGGCGGCGCGGGCCAGCGAGCCCCGCCGCAATGCAGCCGCCGAGCGTCGCGCCCGGGCCGAAATGCGGCGGCTCGAACGGCAGAATTTGTCCCTTTTCGGCGAGCACCGCTTCGATCTCGGCAAGCGGTGTACCGGCGCGCGCGGTGATGACGAGTTCTGCCGGGTCGTACGACACAATGCCCGCGTAGGCGCGCATGTCGAGCGGCTCGCCCGAGGGCGTTTCGCCGTACCAGCGCTTGGTGTTGCCACCGTGGATATCGAGCGGCGTGCCTGCGGCGGTGGCCGCGACGACGCGCGATCGGATGCTGTCGAGCACTTGCGCGGCGTGCGCTGCGCAGGCCGCGTCTTGCGTATGCGGTGCGAGGGAAAGGGTAGGGGCCTGCGACATCAGAACCTCGGCAAATCGGGGTGCGGCAACAGGCCGTTACGCACGTGCATCTTGCCGTACTCGGCGCAACGCGCGCGGGTGGGAATGGCCTTGTCGGCGTTGAGCAGTCCGGCGGGATCGAAGGCGCGCTTGATCGCGAAGAACGCGTCGCGCTCCTCGGGCGAGAACTGCACGCACATGGAGTTGATTTTCTCGATGCCCACGCCATGCTCGCCGGTGACGGTGCCGCCCAGCTCGACGCACGCTTCGAGAATGTCGCTGCCGAACGCTTCAGCGCGGTGCCACTCGTCGAGGTCGTTGCCGTTGAAGAGAATCAGCGGGTGCATATTGCCGTCGCCCGCATGAAAGACGTTGATGCAGCGCAGGCCGTATTGCGCTTCCATCGCTTCGATACGCTTGAGCAGCGTGCCGATCGTGCGGCGTGGAATCGTGCCGTCCATGCAGTAGTAGTCGGGAGAAATGCGCCCGGCGGCCGGGAAAGCATTTTTGCGTCCCGACCAGAAACGCAGGCGCTCCGCTTCGGAGGTCGACACCTGAATGCGCGTCGCGCCCGAGGCCCGCAGCACGGCCGACACACGTGCGATTTCTTCGGCCACTTCTTCGGCGGTGCCGTCGGATTCGCTCAGCAGAATGGCCGCGGCGTTCAGGTCGTAACCCGCATGCACGAACTCTTCGACGGCCTGCGTCGCGGGCTTGTCCATCATTTCGAGGCCCGCTGGAATGATGCCTGCCGCGATGATGGCGGCCACCGCGTTGCCGCCGCTCTCCACGTCGTCGAAGCTCGCCATGATGACCTGTGCCACTTGCGGCTTGGGCACGAGCTTGACGGTGATCTCGGTCACGACGCAGAACATCCCCTCGCTGCCGATGAACACGGAGAGCAAGTCGAGGCCCGGCGAATCGAGCGCGTGCGAGCCGAATTCGACGACATCGCCATCCATCGTCACGGCGCGTACGCGCAACACGTTGTGCACAGTCAGGCCGTATTTCAGGCAATGCACGCCGCCTGAGTTTTCGGACACATTGCCGCCGATCGTGCACGCGATTTGCGACGACGGGTCGGGGGCGTAGTACAGACCGTAAGGGGCCGCCGCTTCCGACACGGCCAAGTTGCGCACGCCGGGCTGCACGGTGGCTGTGCGCGCGTACGCGTCGACTTCGAGAATGCGTTTGAATTTCGCCAGCGACAGCACGATGCCGTCGGTAATCGGCATGGCACCGCCCGACAAGCCCGTGCCCGCGCCACGTGGCACGACCGGGACGCGATGTTCACGGCACGCCCGCAAGATGCGGCAGACCTGATCTTCGTCAGAGGGCAGGACCACGGCGAGCGGCAGACGGCGGTAGGCCGCGAGCCCGTCGCACTCATAAGGCGTGATCTGTTCGCGCTCGGTCAGCCACAACGCTTCCGGGACGGCGGCTTGCAGGGCAGCGAGCCGGGCGGCCCGCTCTTGTTCGTCGACTTGCGGAAAAACCGGCTCGGTCTCAGGCGCGCGTTGGGCGGCGCTGTTGGCCGCCGTCGACAGGCCAGCGCCGGTCAGTGGCGGGCTGAGCGTCATGCTGCTGGAGGCGTCGCCCGGCGTCGGGCTGCGCGTGGGGTGCGGATTCGATGCCATGGGCGTCTCGCGCTCGAAGGGTCGTTGACGTATATTATGAGTGATCTGGTCTACTGGTAGACTGGTCGACCAGTTGTCGGATGACGTCATCCTAAAGGGAATGCTCTCATTTCGACCACAGGGTTAACCCTTGGTTTGAACGTAATTCCTAACCGATTCCGAAGGGCGGCAGACGGTAGCGGCGTGGGTGTGCCCCGGCACGAACGCCATCCTGTATCGTTGCGTCTCTGAGCCTTTTTCGTCGAGAAACCCAGCCGACATGTCGTCTACCGAGCCGTCCTTGCCTATGTCCTCCGTACCCACCAGCGAGATTTCGGGTGCCGTCGCGAGCTTTGCGCCGGTCACGCCTCCGCCGCGTTTGCGGCTGTCCGACATGGTCTACGAGCAACTGGAGACGATGGTGGTAGAGGGGCGTCTCGCCCCCGGTTCAGCCTTGCCGTCGGAGCGCGATCTTGCGCAGCAAATGGGAGTGTCGCGGCCGTCGCTACGCGAAGCCCTGCTGCGGCTGGAGTCGCGCGGTCTGATCGTGGGACGCGCCGGCGGCGGGTATTTGGTGGCCAACGCCAGCCAGCCGTTGCTCGCTGAACCGCTCTCGCAACTGATGTCGCGGCATAGCAAGACCGTCGACGACGTGCTCGAGATGCGCGAAGTGCTCGAAGCCAAAGCCGTCGAGCTGGCTGCCGAACGTGCCACGCCCGAGGACATCGCCCGTCTTGGGCAGGCCCTTGAAGCGCTGGAGGCGGCTTACGCCGCCGGACGCGACGGTCTGGACGACGACCGCGATGGCGGTGCCCGCGGTGCGTCGTTGCTCACCCGTGTGCCCGAACTCGACGCGCATTTCCATCTGGCCTTGGCCGAAGCCACGCACAACCTCGTGCTGGTGCATCTGATGCATGCGATCTTCGAGCTGCTGCGCGGCTCCGTCGTGGACAACTACCGCGCGATCGTCGGACACGGTGCGGATCTTGCGGAACTGATCGGTCAACATCGCCGCATCTTCGACGCTGTGGCCTCGCACGACGCCGCTAGCGCACAACGCGCGTTGCGCGAACACCTCACCTTCATCCGCGACAACTCGGGCGATAGCTCGGGCGACACCAGCGCCGTTTGATGCACGCGCGATCGCGCATCCGGCACCCTCCAAAACGTCATCGTTTTCCCTGACCTTGCCCTACCTGGCGTTACGCCGTGGCAGGGCGGGGTCAGATGCCCACTTCCTCCCGCCATCCCCCGCCAGCAAGGCTGCTGCTCATTCCCGGGTTACCGAGCACTCACGTCGCACCGTCTCGCAAGCCTTCGCCGCACCCCCGACTGACACTCCGTTGCCGCCGTTCCCGGGTTGACAGTGGTTCGGGCATCGTCTACTTTTGGAACCATAAAAATACTTAATTCGATATATTGCATCTTGTATATCAGATGCGATTTGTCGGAGCGGCCACAAAAATTCCGCGAAATGTCGGGCGAATCTGGAGCGATTCGGCGCGTCCGGGCAACGCGGAATTCACTGGGATACCCCGGGTCGGGCCGTGGCACAAGTCGGAGACTCAAGTTGGGCAAGCACACCTTTCCTTTTGGGCAGCCTGAGTGCGATGTTGGCATCGCGCTGGCTGTCCGGTCGTATCCGTCGCCAACGTCCGCACATCTGCTGCGTGACACCCGGCGGTCCTCATCTCCCTGCCGCCCGTCGTGGGCAGGCGATTCGGCGATCACGCGTCCGCGAGGCGCGCCCGCCTGAGTGATGGGGCGCGGCCTGTGACGTGATGTCGGCAACCCGACAGCACCGCAGACCCGTGACCCGCACTCGAATTTGTCACCCTAGTCACCCTTCGGCAGCCGGCAACTTGCCGGCACGGGCTCAACGCCTGTGTCGCCGCGCCGAAGCGGGGGCCGGAAGTGTCCTTTGGCGCTTCCGCAAGTCAGTCAGCCGGGGCCCGAGCCCCGCGAGCGCGCCGCCAGGCGACGCTCCAGGATCAAGCGGCCGAGCATGAGCCGCAAGCAATGCCAGGAGGCGTGTCGTATGCGCTGTCACCGAAGTAGTGACGCACGACGGCACGCGATGACGGTGGTGTTCCCTTCACTGCGCGCGGGTGCGTGCGATCGGGCTGACCACCGGCAATCGTCTGACAGGAACAGGAGGCAAGTCATGCAAGCAGCTGCGCAACCGGAGGAGAAAACCTCTTTTCTGGGAGGGCGCTGGTCACAACTGGTGATCGGCATTATCTGTATGGGCCTGGTGGCCAATCTGCAATATTCGTGGACGCTGTTCGTCGAGCCGATGGAGGCCAAGAACCATTGGGGCATCGCGGCAATTCAAGTGGCGTTCTCGATCTTCATCGTCGTGGAAACCTGGCTCGTGCCGATCGAAGGCTGGCTCGTCGATCGCTTTGGGCCGCGTCCGGTGGTCGCTGGCGGCGCAATCTGCGTTGCGCTCTCGTGGATCATGTACTCGTACGCCACGTCGCTGACCGTGCTGTACACGGCAGCCGTGATCGCGGGTATCGGTGCCGGTTGCGTGTATGGCACTTGCGTGGGTAACGCGCTGAAGTGGTTCCCGGACAAGCGCGGTCTGGCCGCTGGCCTGACGGCTGCCGGTTTCGGCGCAGGGGCGGCACTGACGGTGATTCCGATTGCGAACATGATTCGCGAGTCGGGCTACGAAGCGGCGTTCTTCAACTTCGGCATCGTGCAGGGCGTGGCGATCTTCATCCTCGCGCTGTTGCTGGTCAAGCCGCGTGCACCGAAGGGTGTCACGGTGTCGCGCCGCAATTTGGCGACGAAGGTGGACTACACCTCGGGCCAGATGATTCGCACGCCGGTGTTCTGGGTGATCTACGTGTGCTTCGTGGCGGTGGCGGCTGGTGGCCTGATGGCGACTGCGCAGATCGGTCCGATTGCGAAGGACTACGGGATTGCGTCGATGCCGATGACGCTGTTCGGTGCGACGTTGCCGCTGCTCACGATGACGCTGTCGATCGACAATCTGTGCAATGGCTTCACGCGTCCGCTGTGCGGCTTCGTGTCTGACAAGATCGGCCGTGAAAACGCGATGTTCATCATCTTCCTCGGCGAAGGCGTGGCGATGCTCGGGCTGATGCACTTCGGTCAAAACCCGTACATGTTCGTGTTCTTCGCCGCGATGACGTTCCTGTGCTGGGGCGAGATCTTCTCGATCTTCCCGGCGCTGTGTGCCGACACGTTCGGCAGCAAGAACGCCGCGTCGAACGCAGGCACGCTGTACACCGCGAAGGGCACGGCTGCGCTGCTGGTGCCGCTCGCATCGGTGCTGGCCGTGGGCGGACACTGGGACCGCGTGTTCATTGCGGCGGCTGTTATCAGCATTGCGGCAGCCGTGGCGGCGAAGTTCCTGCTCGCACCGATGCGCCGTCGCTGGATCGAGAGTGTGAACAATAACGAAACGCTCAGCCCGCAAGTGCCGATCGGGGCGCCTGCCAGCGAGTAAGTTTGCGCGGGTGAGGATGAGGTGTAGCAGTGAGCGGGGCGCCGGAGACGGTGCCCCGTTTTCTTTTGGGCGCACGGATCGAATGCCGTGGCCGGATAGCGTCGCCGAAAACAAAAAAGCCTTGCCGAGCGGCAAGGCTTTTTGCGTTTTGGCTCCTCGACCTGGGCTCGAACCAGGGACCTACGGATTAACAGTCCGGCGCTCTACCAACTGAGCTATCGAGGATCAAACTGGGTTGTCATGCGTCGCTGTAACGGCGCATCGACTAAAACAAAAGCCTCGCGTGCGCGAGGCCATCGCTTCGGTAATTCTTGGCTCCCCGACCTGGGCTCGAACCAGGGACCTACGGATTAACAGTCCGGCGCTCTACCAACTGAGCTATCGGGGATCAAAAGAGAAAGCGATTATAGTGGCGGCTTAAACCCACTGTCAACACTCGGAACGCACTTTTTGTGCACCAAATGGCGTGGGGGCCGCTGAATCAGCGCTCGAGCAGCTTGAGCTTGTCGGCGACGTCCTTCCACTGGTCGGCGTCGGCGAGCGGTGCCTTGGTCTTGGTGATGCTCGGCCACAGCGGCGAGAGTTCGGCGTTCAGCGCGATGAACGCTTGTTGATCGCCCGGCACGTCCTCTTCGGCATAAATGGCGTTAGCGGGACACTCGGCCACACAGACCGCGCAATCGATGCACTCGTCCGGATCGATGGCCAGAAAGTTCGGGCCTTCGCGGAAGCAATCGACGGGGCAAACGTCGACACAATCCGTGTATCGACACTTGATGCAGTTTTCGGTGACAACGTGGGTCATGCCAACTCCAGAACGTAGGGCGCAACGGCTTCGATCGGCCGTTAAAACGCGTATTGTAGCGCAGCCCGAGGCCGTGGGTGAGCCTGCCCCGAGACTTGTGGGCGGTGGCGCGGCCTGGCGCGCGGGCCGCTAGGCGCGTTGTTCCCGAGCGCATACACGCCATCGCTTTGCGGTACCATCGTGCGTGCCCTTGTGTGCCCCCGTGTGCCTTTGTCCCGTCGCTATGATCATCACCTCGCTGCTCGACACCGATCTCTACAAATTCACGATGATGCAGGTGGTGCTGCATCACTTTCCTGCGGCGCAAGTCGAATACCGCTTTAAGTGCCGCACGGAAGGCGTCGATTTGACACCCTACGTCGACGAGATTCGTGACGAGATCCGGTTGCTGTGCGGTCTGCGTTTCACCGAGTCGGAGTTGCGCTATCTCGGCGCAATGCGCTTTATCAAAAGCGACTTCATCGACTTTCTCGATCTGTTTCATCTCAACGAAAAGTACGTCACCGTGCAGCCCTCGGCCAAGGGCAACGGCGAGATCGACATCACCATTCAGGGGCCGTGGCTACACACCATCCTGTTCGAAATTCCGGTGCTCGCCATCGTCAACGAGGTGTATTTCCGAAACACACAGCGTGTGCCCGCCTATGAAGAGGGGCGGCATCGGCTGCGCGACAAGATTCGTATGCTCGCCGAGCCGGTGGCGTATCGCGATTGCAAGATCGCCGATTACGGCACGCGGCGCCGTTTCTCGAAGGAGTGGCACGAGGAAGTGATCCTCACGCTGAGCGAAGAACTGGGCGAACAATTCGCGGGCACGAGCAACGTGTACTACGCGTCGAAGCTTGGCCTCACGCCGCTGGGCACGATGGCGCATGAGTACCTTCAGGCTTGTCAGGCGCTGGGGCCGCGTCTGCGCGATTCGCAAATCTTCGGCTTTGAGACTTGGGCTAAGGAATATCGCGGCGATCTCGGCATTGCGCTGTCCGACGTGTATGGCATGTCGGCGTTTCTGCGCGACTTCGACATGTATTTCTGCAAGCTCTTCGACGGCGCGCGTCACGACTCGGGCGATCCATTCGTGTGGGGCGAACGGCTCTTGCAGCACTACGCCGAGAACCGGGTCGACGCGCACACCAAGACGATGATTTTTTCCGACGGCCTCGACATTCCGAAGGTGCTGCAACTCTTCGAGCGCTTTCGCGATCGTTGCAAGCTGGCGTTTGGGGTCGGCACCAATCTCACGAACGATCTTGGCTATCAGCCCTTGCAAATCGTGATCAAGATGGTGCGGTGCAACGGTCAGCCGGTCGCCAAGTTGTCGGATTCGCCGGGCAAGAATATGTGCGATGACGACGCTTATCTCGCCTATTTGCGTCAGGTGTTCGAGATCGCGCCCGAAGTACCGGCGGCTTAATCCCAGCGCCGCACCAGACCATTCCGATAGTGCGCGAATGCCGGGCGTGCGGGCGTGGCGTGCCGTTATAATTGCGCATCGCCCGCCGTGCTGACTGCGGCGGCCAAACATCAAGAACGACACGCACGAGACGACACCGGCCACGTACCGGTGTGCCGGCCTCTCAGGACGCAGCCATGGATACCACCGACGCCCGCAATCGCATCTTCGCCCGCATCCGCAATGCCCAGCATCGCCCGGATGTCGCGCGAGAGAACGAGCAGGCCGCGGCGGAAGATTATCTGGCGCGTCATCCGCAAGGACCGCGCCCGACGATGCCCGACGATCTCGTCGCCACGTTCATCGCCAAGGCGGAAGCGCTCTCGACCACCATCGCACGCGTGTCGGCCATGAGCGATGTGCCGGCAGCCGCTGCGCAATATCTGCAAGCGAACGGGCTGGTCTCGCAGGCTGTGGCGTGGCCGACGTTGCGTGAGTTGGATTGGGCGGGCGCCGGTTGTCACCTCGAATATCGCAAACCGCTGGGCGAAGATCTCGTGGGCATCACGGGTTGCTTCTGCGCGGTGGCCGAGACCGGGGCGTTGATGATGATGTCCGGTCCGGAGACGTTTGCTTCGGCGACGTTGCTGCCCGAGACGCACATCGCCGTCGTGCCTGCGTCGCGCATCGTCTCGGGTCATGAAGATGCCTTCGCGCTGATGCGCACCGAGCGCGGCCAATTGTCTCGCGCGACCAACTTCATCGCAGGGCCGTCGCGTACGGCCGACATCGAACAAACGCTGGTGCTGGGCGCGCATGGCCCGTACCGCGTTCACGTCATCATCGTCGACGGGGCCTGACCGGCGTCTGATTGCTCTCTGGCCGAACGGCGAAAACGGGGGGCAAGCAAGGGGCGAGCGAGGGGCAGAACAGGACGATAAAGGGGCGAAGGAAAGCAGGCTGTCACGGGGCAGGCTGTCGCATCGCGCCAATCGGGCGTGGTTATCGAATCCAAATGGGAAATATCCCAAGCTCTTGCCGCTTCGGGCACTCCGTCGAGACGGGCGACTCCTAATCGGTCGACCATCAACCAACAGGAACCAGAAACAATGCAGAAGGGCATTTGGGGAGCATTGGCCGCCGCAGGGCTGACGTTGATCAGTCCGGCCGCGTTTGCCGCAGGGGGCGGCCCGGACGGCGCACAACTCGTCGCGTGGTGGGGATTGCCGTTTGCGGGCATGCTGCTGTCGATTGCGCTCGGGCCGTTGGTCGCACCGGCGTTCTGGCACCACCATTTCGGCAAGATCGCCGCGTTCTGGGGCGCGGCGTTTTTGTTGCCCTATGCGCTCATGTTCGGGGTAGGGGCGGCATGGCACGGCGCCGTTCACGCGCTGGTCGCCGAATATATTCCCTTCGTTGTCTTGCTGACGGCGCTCTTCACCACGGCTGGCGGTATCTGTGTGCACGGCAACCTGCGTGGCGGGCCGTGGCTCAACACCGGGCTGCTGGGGCTGGGCACGGTGCTCGCGAGCATCATGGGCACGACGGGCGCCGCCATGTTGCTCATTCGCCCGCTGATTCGCGCGAACGACAATCGTAAGCACAACGTGCACGTCGTCGTGTTCTTCATCTTCTTGGTTGCGAACGCGGGCGGCTCGCTCACGCCGCTGGGCGACCCGCCGTTGTTCCTCGGCTTCCTGCAAGGCGTCGATTTCTTCTGGACAACCCAGCACATCTGGCCTGAAACCCTGATGGCCTGCGTCATTCTGCTGCTGCTTTTCTTCCTGATCGACTCGTACTACTTCCGTCAGAAGTCGGAGCGTCAGATCGACGAGCTCGATCCCACGCCGCACGTCGCACCGCTGCGCCTCGAAGGCAAGCGCAACTTCGTACTGCTTGCGGCCGCCGTCGGGCTCGTGCTGATGAGCGGCATCTGGAAGCCGGGCGTTGTGTTCGATGTGTTCGGCACGCCGGTGACGCTGGAGAATCTTGCACGCGATGTCGGACTCATTGCGCTGACGGTGATTTCGCTGGTGATCACGCCGCGCACGGCGCGCCTTGGTAACGACTTCAATTGGGAGCCGATGAAAGAGGTCGGCAAACTGTTTGCAGGCATCTTCCTCACGATCATTCCGGTGGTGGCCATTCTGCGTGCCGGTGAGGCGGGGGCATTGGGCTGGGTGATCCGGCTGGTGACCGGCCCGAACGGTGCGCCGGACAACGTCATGTACTTCTGGGCGACGGGCATCTTGTCGTCGTTC
Organism: Pandoraea pneumonica; assembly: GCF_902459645.1. Lineage (GTDB taxonomy): Bacteria > Pseudomonadota > Gammaproteobacteria > Burkholderiales > Burkholderiaceae > Pandoraea > Pandoraea pneumonica. The sequence continues at coordinate 477,647 of NZ_CABPSK010000003.1, read as the reverse complement.
CTCGACAATGCGCCGACGTATCTCGTGTTCTTCAACACGGCGGGTGGCGATGCGGCAACGCTCATGACGTCGGGTGCTGCGACGCTGGCGGCTATTTCGGCGGGCGCTGTGTTCATGGGTGCGAACACGTACATCGGCAATGCGCCGAACTTCATGGTGAAAGCCATTGCGGAGCAGCGCGGCATTCGCATGCCCAGCTTCTTTGGCTATATGCTGTGGTCGGGCGCGATCTTGCTGCCGCTGTTCGTGTTGATGACGTTAATTTTCTTCTAAGCCGCAAACCGATATCCGATATCTGCCAAGCGGCCAACTCCTGCGAGACGATAGGTGAAACCGAAGATTCTTGTGGCTCGTGCCATTTTCCCGGACGTGATCGAACGGCTGGCGCAGTACTTTGAGGTCGAGCGCAACGACGCCGACACCGTCTACTCGAGCGACGAATTGCGCGCTCGATTGGCTGATAAGGCCGGTGCGATCACGACGGCCAGTGAGCGTATCGACGCGTCGGTACTCGCTGGGGCACCGCATCTGCGTGTGGTCGCCAATATGGCGGTGGGCTACAACAACTTCGACATCGACGCGATGACGGCCGCTGGGGTGATGGCGACGAATACGCCGGACGTGCTCAACGAGACGACGGCGGACTTCGGCTGGGCATTGCTGATGGCCACGGCTCGGCGGGTGACGGAATCGGAGCGCTGGTTGCGCGAGGGCCACTGGAATAAGTGGGCCTACGACATGTTCCTCGGTGCCGACGTGCATGGCAGCACGCTCGGCATCATCGGAATGGGCCGCATCGGCCAAGCGATCGCACGTCGTGCCATGGGCTTCAATATGCGCGTGGTGTATCACAACCGCTCGCGTCTCGATGCCGCGACCGAAGCCGCGTGCAAGGCGTCGTACGTCGACAAAGACACGCTGTTGAAGACGGCCGATCACGTCATTCTCGTGCTGCCCTATTCGAAGGACACCCATCACACGATCGGCGCGGCAGAACTCGCGGCCATGAAATCGACGGCCACGCTCGTGAATCTGGCGCGCGGCGGCATCGTCGACGACGCGGCGCTCGCGCAAGCGTTGGCGAGCAAGCAAATTGCAGCGGCCGGGCTTGATGTGTTCGAGGGCGAGCCGAGCGTGCATCCCGATTTGTTGAAGGTGCCGAATGTTGTGCTCACGCCGCATATCGCGAGCGCATCGGCGGCAACGCGCCGAGGCATGGCGAGCCTAGCGGCAGATAACCTAATTGCGGCATTGGGCTTCGGTTCGGCGCCGGGCAAGCCGCCTTGCCTGCTCAACCCCGCTGTACGAAAGGCCTAAGGAGGCAAGTGTGGAGATGGTGTTAGTCGGGCTGGCGGCGCTCAATTTGCTGGTGATGATCGCGATTGCCTTGAAGGTGTGGCAGCGCAATGGCGACGCCGGTATGCGCGCGACGCTCGTCGATTCGCTCACGAATGTCCGTGACGATATTTTGCGGGCGGCGGAGCGCAGTGAGCGCGGTCTGCGGCAGGAGTTTGCCGAGACGGCACGTGCCGGGCGCGGCGAGCAAAGCGCGCAGATGGCGCAGTTTCAACAAACGCTCGCGGCGCAGATGACGAGTGTTGCAACGGTACAGAACAATCAGATCGATGGCTTTGCGCAACAACTGGCAAAGCTGACCGAGTCGAATGCCGCGCAGCTCGACGCGGTGCGTCAGAGCCTGGTGCTCAACGGTCAGCAGATGCGTGAAGAGCAGACCTCGGCGTTGCGTCGCTTTGGCGATGCACAGCATCAGCAACTGACGCAATTGGCCGAGGGCAACGAACGGCGTCTGGCCGAAGTACGGGCGACGCTCGAGCAAAAGCTCAAGGACATCGAAGTCAATAACGCGACAAAGCTCGAAGAGATGCGGCGCACCGTGGACGAGAAGTTGCACGCCACGCTCGAACAACGCCTTGGCGAGTCGTTCAAGCTCGTATCGGATCGTTTGGAGCAGGTGCACCGCGGGCTTGGCGAGATGCAGACGCTTGCCGCTGGTGTGGGCGATCTCAAGCGCGTGCTGACCAACGTGAAGACGCGCGGCATCTGGGGTGAAGTGCAGTTGCAGGCGCTGCTTGAGCAGCTGCTCACGGCCGACCAGTTTGCGAAGAACGTGGCGACCAAGCCGGGTAGCAGCGAACGTGTGGAATTCGCGATTGCCCTGCCGGGTCAGAACGGCGACAGCAGCACGCCCGTGTGGCTGCCGATCGATGCCAAGTTTCCGCGCGAGGATTACGAGCGGCTGCTCGATGCGCAAGAACGTGCCGACCCCGCCGCCGTGGAAGACGCATCGAAGGCGCTCGAAACACGAATTCGCCTGGAAGCCAAAACCATCGCCGAGAAGTATCTGGCACCGCCGCACACCACCGACTTTGCCCTGCTTTTCTTGCCGACCGAGGGGCTCTATGCGGAAGTGTTGCGCCGCCCGGGGCTATCGGATCTGCTTCAGCGCGAGTATCGCGTAACCGTCGCCGGGCCGACCACGCTCACGGCGCTGCTCAACAGCTTGCAGATGGGTTTCCGCACGCTCGCGATCGAGCGGCGCTCCAGCGAAGTCTGGCAAGTCTTGGGCGCGGTGAAGACCGAGTTCACCAAGTTTGGCGACGTGCTCGCACGGACCAAGTCGCAATTGGAAACGGTGACGCGCTCGATCGATCAGGCCGAAGTGCGTACGCGCCAGATGGCGCGCAAGCTCAAGACCGTTGAAGCGTTGCCAGGCGAGCAGGCCACGCAGTTGTTGGGTGTGGACTTGGGGGCTGACGAAGAGTGAGCGCGTGAGGCTCACGCCGGGCGCGTCGAAGGTGACATGATCACCTTGCGCGCCCGAACCGACTTAGGCGCCGTTTTCGGTAAAAAAACGACTTAGGCGCCAAAAGACGACTTAGGCGTCGCCCTCGGCAAACTTTGTCAGCGAGTCGCCGGTCATGCGAACCACGCGCCAGTCGGGCAGTACCGATGCGCCTTGTGCGGTATAGAAGTCGATGGCGGGCTGATTCCAGTCGAGTACCGTCCACTCGAAGCGCGCACAGTCGCGTTGCACCGCGATGCGAGCGAGACGTCGCAAGAGCGCTTGCCCCACGCCCTTGCCTCGCATCGTCGGCTGCACGTAGACATCTTCCAGATACAGACCCCGGCGTCCGAGAAACGTCGAGAAGTTGTGGAAGAACAAGGCATAGCCGACCGGCTTGCCATCCCACTCCGCCATCAAGCACTCGGCCGCAGGTGATGCCCCGAACAGGGCGTCGTGCACGCTGGCCGGCGTCGCTTCGAAAATATCGAGCAGCTTTTCGAAAACCGCCAGTTCACGCATCAGAGCGTGAATGGCATCGACATCGTTCGGCGTCGCAGGGCGCAGGTGCAAAGACATAGTGGGCATCTCGTAAGTCGGATTAATCGAGAGAATGAGCGAGGGAGCGAGCGAGAGAATGCACGCGAGGATCGGGCGTTATTCGTCTTCGTCGGGTACGTCGCTCAGCGCGACTTCGATGCCGCCGAAGCGCTCAGCCACCCAGTTATAGGCGTGGCAGGCAATCCACAAGAGCACGAAGCCGACGATGGCGTTGAGCACCAGCGCGGAAATGAACGCGAGGCCCGGCAACTCGCCGTAACGAATGAACGCCGCCAGGAAGGCGAGCAGTACCAACGGAATACTAAACGTGAGGTAGACCAAGACCAGTGCTTTGGCCGTCTGGCCGGGACTGATGTAGGTGATCTGTTTTCGGATTGTCATTGCGCGTGTGTGTTTGCAGGTTTGTTGTGTAGGCAAGCTGTCGACGCTCAGCCTGCGGGTATTGCGTAAAGTTGGCTTGTGGAATTCGCGCTGGACTAGACCAGTCCGTCGAACACAATGACGTCGACCAATTCTCCCGCCGCGACGTTGCCGCGCGACGCTTCTAGTGAGACGAAACAATTGGCTTCGCTCATCGTGCGCAGGATGCCGGCGCTTTGCGCATCGGCGACCGTGACTTGCCAGCGGCCTTGCGCGTCGGCGGCCAGAATGCCGCGCAGAAATTCGGTACGGCCCGGGCGCTTGGCGAGCGCGGTGGTCGTCGGCACGGGCAGATGCGGCGTGGCTTGCGGCTCGGCACCCATCAGCACGAACAAGCCGTCGCGCACCAGATGGTAGAACGACGCCATCACGGCGGCCGGGTTGCCAGGCAGGCCGAAGAGCAGGGCGCGATGGCCGTCGCTTTCCAGTTCGCCAAAGGCAAACGGACGGCCGGGGCGCATCGCCATCTTCCAAAAAACGACGTTGCCCAGACGCGTCATCATCTCGCGGGTGTAATCGGCCTCGCCCACGGAGACACCGCCCGAGGTGATCACCGCATCCGCCTCGCGGCAGGCGGTGCGCAGGGTGTCTTCAATGGCTTGCGGGTCATCGCGAACGACGCCCAGATCGAGGACTTCGACCCCGAGTCGCTGGAGCATGCCGTACAGCGTGTAGCGATTGCTGTCGTAAAGATTGCCCGGCACGAGCGGTTCGCCGACCGAGCGCAGTTCGTCGCCGGTCGAAAAGAAAGCCACGCGAATCCGGCGACGCACCGGCACTTCGGCAATGCCGAGCGAGGCGAGCAGGCCGAGCGCGGCCGGGCGCAGACGCTTGCCTGCGAGCAGCGCCGGATGGCCCGCCGCGAGGTCTTCGCCAATGTGGCGGACATGACGGCCCGGCGTCACGGCATCGGCGGTGAAGGTCACAATCTCCGTGTCGCCTTCGCGCTGCACTTGTTCTTGCGGAATCACGGTGTCGCAACCGGCGGGCAGCAATGCGCCCGTCATGATGCGAATGCATTCGCCCGCGCCGGTCACGCCATCGAAGGGGCGCCCGGCGAACGAACGCCCGGCGACGCGCAAGCGGACTTGGCCGCCCGCCGCCAACGCGGCACCGGCAAAGGCGTAGCCGTCCATAGCGGCATTTTCGAAAGCGGGAACGTCGAGCGGAGAGATGACGTCGCGCCCCAGCACGCGGCCCAGCGCGCTGCGAACGGCAACTTGCTCGATGGCGGCCACCGGCTGCGCGGTGCGCGCGATAATCGCGCGCGCCATCTCGACCGTCATGTCGTTAGGGTCGTACGCCGGCAAGCCGGCAAGGGCTTCGTCTAGTGTTGTCATCGGTGTGGCGTCGTCATCGGACATCGCGCGATGGCGGCGGATCGGGCCGCGTCAGTGCCCCAATGTTATTGCCCAGAATTCCGGGGGGCGCGCGGCGTGTCGGTATGAAGGTCGTCAAGCGTGTTGGCATTGTAAAACGGACGCTCGTCACCGAAGTGAACTTGTACAGCCTTGTGGCGCGCCAGCCACGCTCTGACACGGTGTTCGCCAGCGGCCAACGTCGCCGCGAGGTCGTCGGCCAGCGATCGATGCAGCAGGGCGAAGACCGGGTGTGGGCCCTCCGATGTGACGGCGTACGCGGCGGTGACGGTGAGTGGGGGCGGAGCCATTCCCGCCGAGTGCGAAGGATTTGCGCTGGCCGTTGGCGATGACTGCGCCGATTCGATAAGCGCGGCCGTCAGGCGCAAGGCCAGATCGTCAGGCAATAGAGGGGAATCGCACGGCGCGGTGAGCACGTACTCGGTTTTTGCGGCACGCAACCCCGAGAGCATGCCCGCCAACGGCCCGGCAAAATCCTGAGTCTCGTCGGAGACGACGTCGGCGCCAAGCGCCGAATAAGCGGCGTGATTCCGGTTGGCGCTGATCAGCACGGCACCGACTTGCGGTGCCAGCCGCGCCAGCACATGCGCCGCCAATGGGCGGCCGTCGTACAGTTGCAGGCCCTTGTCGCGCCCGCCCATGCGTTGTCCGCGCCCGCCCGCGAGAATCAGGCCGGTGATGGCGTCGCGGGCAATGGGCGGGAAGTTCGGCATGGGCTTTCCGTTATGAGCGGTTGAGCGCGATGACGCGCCCGGTCGCATCGAACCAGACCGCGCCATCACCGAGCATCACGCCCTGGTCGCGCGCGAACATCAGGCGCGGCACGGCAGCGCCGATGGTGCGCACGTAACTGTCCGTGAAAATCTCGTTGTAACGCGCGAGCAGCGACTTCGGATTGCGCAGTATCAGCGTTTTGCCGCGCAGCGACACGTGGACCGGATAGCGAATCGATTGCGCCACGACATCGCGGCGATCGTCGAGCACGCCCTTGCGGAACATGCCTGCCGCGCGATTGATGGTTTCGTCGTCGTTGGCACCGGCCGCGCCGTACAAGTGATCGATCTTGCCGGTCTGGATGTTCGACATCGCCAATTCGAACGGCACGGTGCGGCCGTTGCGCAAATCTTTCCACTGACCGGAAATGACTTCACAACTTCCCGACGCTCCGCGCTGGCGGTTGATATCGTCACGTGCGGAGAACTCGCCTTCGAAGGTGGCGCGCGGCATGCCGCCCGCGTCGAACTCCGTCAGATGCACGCGTGATTTGTTTTCCAGCTTGCCGGTGAGCAGCGTGTCGCTTTGCGACGAGGCGTTAGCGTAGCGGCCTTCGAGCTTGCCGCTCGACGACGGCCGCAGCACCAGCCGTAGCGGGTTGCGTTCGCCGAGTTGACCGCTATAGGTGATGAGGTGGTTCGCAATATCGCGCTCCGAAGGGTCGCAATCGGCATGGGCTAGCGACGGCATCAGCGCGCCGCAAATCAGCGCCAGCGTGGCGAAGCCCATGGCGACCATGCGCAGACGCAGCGCTTGCGAGCGAGGGCGTGCCGTCACGTGTCGTGCCGTTGGGCGCGTACGTTCAGACAGAGCGAAGGAGTCTCGGGCGCAACTAGCGTCCGGGGCAGCAGCAATCATGTGGTGTGAGATCAGGAATTCGGAGTCGGCAGTCAGGCGTGGCGCTTATCGCCTTTCGCGCATTCGGTGCATTTCGTTCACCGATGCGCGGCACGCCAACTGCCGGTAATCATCCGCCGATATAGGACATTTCCACTTTCGGCGGCGCATCTTCGGGCAAGCCCGTGGCGGCCGTGCGCAGGGCCGAGTAGCGGTCGGTGCGGCCGCGCCAGATATCGCCGATGACGGTCGAAATCTGCGCATCGCTTGCACCGTTGCGCAACAGCGTGCGCAAGTCGTAACCCGAACTGGCGAACAGGCACAGGTACAACTTGCCTTCCGTAGACAGTCGCGCCCGCGAACAAGTGCCGCAAAACGCGCGCGTGACCGACGAAATGACGCCCACTTCGCCGCCGCCGTCGCGATATTGCCAACGCTGGGCCGTTTCACCCGGGTAGTTGGCGTCGAGCGGCTCGACCGGCAGCGCGTCGTTCACGCGGGCAATTACCTCGGCGGACGGCAGCACTTCATCCATGCGCCAGCCGTTCGACGTGCCTACATCCATGTATTCGATGAAACGCAGGACCACGCCGCTGCCGTGGAAATGACGCGCCATCGGCACGATATCGCTATCGTTGGTGCCGCGTTTGACGACCATGTTGACCTTCACCGGCCCCAGCCCGACGTGTTGTGCTTCGGCAATGCCTTCGAGCACGTTCGCGACGGGGAAGTCGACGTCGTTCATCTGGCGGAAGATCGCGTCGTCCAGGCTATCCAGACTCACCGTCACGCGGGTGAGACCGGCGTCCTTGAGCGACTGAGCGCGGCGCTTGAGCAACGATCCGTTGGTCGTGAGCGTGATGTCGAGCGGCTTGCCCGAGGGCGTGCGCAGGCGCGCGAGCATCTCGATGAGACGTTCCAGATGCTTGCGCAGCAGCGGCTCGCCTCCCGTCAGACGCAGCTTTTCCACGCCATGTTCGACGAACAGGCGCGCAGCACGCTCGATTTCTTCGAAAGACAGCAGGGAGGATTGCGGCAGGAAGGTGTAGTCCTTGTCGAACACATCCTTCGGCATGCAATACACACAGCGGAAATTGCAACGATCCGTGACCGAAATCCGCAGATCGTGCAGCGGCCGAGCCAGCGCATCGTCGAGATGGCCGGTGGCTGCGCGCACTTGTGCGGGGATCTGCGGCGTATGTGTCGCATATCGCGCGTCGGTGCGCAGATCGGTAAGTCGGATAATCGTTTCAGTCATGGTGGGGCCTAGGCTTGCGTCTCCATTCTAGCGAATTGGCATGTTTGCTGCCGATACCGGAGATTCAGACGGCATAACCGTCACAACGGCATGGCGGACAGCAACCAGTTCGATGCGGGACATCAAGCCAGTGTCAGGCATCACGATACGGGCAGTGCGGCGCACGCACAAGTCGGGACAACACGAGGGTGTCCCGATATTTGCATGCCTCACCGCGGCACGGCGTCGATGCAGCGGCCGGTGCGCTTCACGGCGTTCCTGCAATGAAAAAGGGGGCCGAAGCCCCCTTTTTTTGGCGTCACGGCAGTTGCCTGGCGTTGGCCGATGCGGCGTCAAACAGAAAGCTGCCGCATCAACCTTGTCCGGACAACGTTACGGCCTCTCAGGCAACGTGATCCGGCGAAGCATGCGTTTCCACTTGCTCCATCGGGCCGTTGTTGAGCGGTGCGGCCGGACGACGCTGACGCTGCACGCGCGGTGCCGGTGCCACTTGCGCGGCGGCTTCCTTGGCGGCGCGATGCTTGTCGGCATCCGTATGCACCCAGACCAGACCAACGCTCTGGAGCGTGCTTTCCAACGCGCCCTGCTCGACCACCGGCGTCACGCTAGCCGTTGCGGGCTTCGGCGTCACGATTTCCGTGGCCGCAGCCGCGGCTTCCGGTTGGGCCGTCACGGCCGGTGCCACGTAGGCAGGCGCTTGCGTCTCGACGACCACCGGCTTAGCGGTTTCGATCGGAGCTGCCGGGGTTGCCGGTGCGCTGGCGCTGACCGACGTAGCGGCGATTTCGGTCAAGGCCGCGGCCGGTACCGTCGGTTGTGCCGGGCTCGGCGTAGCTGCCGGCAGCGGAGCGCTGACGGGCGGCACGATCGGCGCAGCAACTTCTGCTGCATTTGCCGTCGGCAGCGGTGCAACGTTCACCGGCGCGATCGGGGCGGCCGGGGCCACCGGTTCCGTGACCACTTGCACCGGCACTTCCGGCGTTGCCGCCGGGGCGGCTTCGCGCACCGTGGCGACAGGTGCGGCAGCCGGGGCTGCGGTTTGCACTTGCGCCGGGGCAGGCGCTGCTGCGACCGGTGCCGATTCAATGGCTTGAGCGGCTTGCAACACCGGTTGGAACGTCTGGACCGGTGCCGGGGCAGCTTCGGCGTGAACCGGTGCGGCGACCTGCGCCGTCACGGCTGCTGCGGCAGTTGCGGTAGCGGCTTGGGGCGCAACGTTCTCAGCGCGTGCTTCCGTCAGAGCCGGGGCACGCACACCGTCGACACCGTCTTCCGATGCCGTGGTGTGTTCCACGCTTTCCACGCCTTCGCCTTGCTCGCCTTCACCATGCGCTTGCTGCTCGCCGGCTTCGCGTTCACGACGGCCACCGCGACGACCACGGCGACGGCTGCGACGGCGTTCTTCGTTCGCCTGCTCGTTGTCTTCGCCAGTCACGCCCGGTGCACCTTCGGCCTGCGCGGCCTGTGCTGCCAAACGGTCTTGTTGGTCGTATTCAGCTTCGTCGCCAGCGTTCAACGGGGCACCGGCTTGGGCAACACGTTGCGGTGCGGCTTGTTGGCCATCGGCACCTTCGGTCTGACGGCGTTCGCGACGCTCGTTGCGATCGCGGCGATTGCCACGCTCGCGGCCTTCACGCGGCTCGCGACCGTCTTCCGTGCGCACGACTTCTTGTGCCGGTTGACGTTGGGCATCATCGCGCTCGCGCTTGTCGCGGCCTTCTTGACGCTCGTTACGATCGCCACGTTCGTTGCGCTCGTTACGGTCAGTGCGGTCGGTACGTTCGTTGCGCTCATTGCGTTCGTTACGGTCACCACGCTCAGCGCGTTGCTCGTTACGATCGGCGCGTTCGCCACGTTCCGGACGTGCAGCACGGCCTTCGCGTGCCGGTTGGCCCGCGTTGTCCTTGCCCGTCTTGTTTTCGTCACGGGCGTTGCCGCGGCGATTACGGTTTTGTTGATGCGGACGGTCATGGCGCTCACGCGGCGGACGCGCGGTCGGCTTGGCCGGGGCTTCTTCCTTGACCGGTGCCGGGGCGGCAGACTCCAGACCCAGCAGACGCTTCACGAAACCGATGAAACCACCGCTGCGCACCGGGGCTGCCGGGGCGGGCGTTGCGGCGACCGGTTCCGGGCGCGGCTGTGCTGCCGGGGCCGGCTGCTCGGGCGTGATGCCCTTGACGGCGGCTTCCTGGCGCGGACGCACATCTTCCTTCTTCTTGCTGTAACCGGCCGGATCGTCTTCCGACGCGCGGGCGGCTTCCTCGGCGAGCGCGTAGCTGGCCTTGGGCGCGTCGAGGCGCGGGTCGTCGAAGCGCAGGCGCTCCAGCTTGTAATGCGGCGTCTCGAGGTGCTTGTTCGGGATCAGCAGCACGCCAACCTTGAAGCGCGCTTCGATCTTGTTGATTTCCTGACGCTTTTCGTTGAGCAGGAAGGCGGCGACTTCGACCGGCACCTGGCAGTGAATCGCTGCCGTGTGCTCCTTCATCGCTTCTTCCTGGATGATGCGCAGGACTTGCAGTGCCGACGACTCAGCGTCGCGGATGTGGCCGGTGCCGTTGCAACGCGGGCAGGTCACGTGCGTGCCTTCCGAGAGCGACGGGCGCAGGCGCTGGCGCGAGAGTTCCATCAGGCCGAAGCGCGAAATCTTGCCCATCTGGACGCGCGCACGGTCGTGCTTGAGCGCATCCTTCACACGTTGTTCGACTTCACGCTGGCTCTTGGCCGACTCCATGTCGATGAAGTCGATCACGATCAGGCCGCCGAGGTCGCGCAGACGCAACTGGCGCGCGACTTCGTCGGCAGCTTCCAGATTGGTGCGCAGGGCGGTTTCTTCGATGTCGGCGCCCTTGGTGGCGCGCGCCGAGTTCACGTCGATCGACACCAGAGCTTCGGTGTGGTCGATCACGATGGCGCCGCCCGAGGGCAGCGGCACCTGACGCGAGTAAGCCGTTTCGATCTGGTGTTCGATCTGGAAACGCGAGAACAGGGGCACGTCGTCGCGGTACTGCTTCACGCGATTGAGATGGTCGGGCATGACCACCTGCATGAAGTTACGTGCCTGTTCGGAGATTTCTTCCGTATCGATGAGAATTTCACCGATATCCGGTTGGAAATAGTCGCGGATGGCGCGAATGACGAGGCTCGACTCGAGGTAGATCAGGGCCGAGTCGCGCGGCAATTCGATGTTGTTGGCGGCGCCTTCGACGGCGTGCCAGAGTTGCAGCAGGTAGTTCAAGTCCCACTGGAGCTCTTCGGCCGAGCGGCCGATACCGGCGGTGCGGGCGATGATGCTCATGCCGTCGGGCAATTCGAGCTGCGCCATGGTTTCGCGCAGTTCCTGACGGTCTTCACCCTCGATGCGGCGCGACACGCCACCGCCACGCGGGTTGTTCGGCATCAGCACGAGGTAACGGCCGGCCAGCGAGATGAACGTGGTCAGGGCAGCGCCCTTGTTACCGCGCTCTTCTTTTTCTACCTGAACGATGAGTTCCTGGCCTTCGGACAGGGCGTCTTGAATGCGCGCATTGCGCACATCGGCGCCATCGCGGAAGTACGCACGGGCGACTTCCTTGAACGGCAGGAAGCCATGACGGCCTTCGCCGTAGTTGACGAAGCAAGCTTCGAGGGAGGGTTCGATACGGGTGATGACACCCTTGTAGATGTTGCCTTTACGCTGTTCGCGTCCGGCCGTCTCGATATCGATATCGATGAGTTTTTGCCCATCGACAATGGCCACGCGCAGTTCTTCCTGCTGCGTGGCGTTGAACAACATGCGTTTCATGAAAACGACTCCCACCCGCCGCCGATGCGAATGCGCAGAGCGTCGGGCACGTATCACTCGAGTTATCCAACACGCGAGGTTCGAGCCGGAGGTGGAAGAATTGCCGGGGAGGTCCGGGCGACGAGGCCCACGGACGCAAAGGCGCCTGCGAATACGCTAACGCGCTCGCCCGGAACCGCCGATGTGCCGTAAAACGCCGGCACAACGCGGATTACTTCGGGCTTGCAGTCCGTAACACGAGAAACTTCATCAGCTTTTTCTCGGGGCGCCTGCCGACACTTATTCTTATTGTGGCGGCGCCTCAATCTCGACTTTTGCGCGAACGATATTCACAAAGCGATCAGCCCGAACAATGCAATTCAGTCTGACCGCCAAAAAATTCTATAACCACCAACTCTATCCGCGTCACGCGCGCTGCGACCGAAGCGGCCTGTGGGCCAGACTTCCTGCCGACGCTGCGTGACGTGCGTGCGCTCGCTGCTCCAGGGTCACCGGACGAGCAGCCTGCCCGGGGTGCAAGTAAAATACCGTTTTGGGGTATGCACCGGCAAAGGCGTGGATTTGGCATGATTCCCGCTACCGCCACCTCTGTTGGGCAAATTATATTCATAATGAATGAGTTAGGCAAAAGTCGGCACAAAATGGTTGCGCCGGCACCCGCACCACAGGTGCGGCTCGTCGAAGTCGATGACGGCTCGGCAGGTCAGCGAATCGACAATTTCCTATTGCGCGAGTGCAAAGGGGTACCGAAAAGCCACGTCTACCGGATTCTTCGCAGCGGCGAAGTCCGTGTAAATAAAGGGCGAGTAGACGCAGCCTATCGACTTGTCCTGGGCGATATCGTCCGAATTCCTCCGGTCCGCGTGGCCGCCGGTTCCAACGAACCGCAAACCCACGTGCCCGCCGCCACCTTCCCCGTGCTGTTCGAAGACGACTACCTGATGGCCATCAACAAGCCTGCCGGCGTGGCAGTGCACGGTGGCAGCGGCGTGTCGTTCGGCGTTATCGAGCAATTGCGCCGGGCGATGCCGCAGCTGAAGTTTCTCGAGCTCGTGCACCGTCTCGACCGCGAAACCTCGGGCATCCTGCTGCTGGCCAAGAAGCGCGCCGCGCTGGTCGGCATGCACGAGCAGATTCGCCACAACCGGATGGACAAGCGCTATCTGGCCTGCGTGACGGGCGAATGGCGCGACAAGCTGCGTGCGGTCAAGGCACCGCTATATAAATACGTCACGTCTGAGGGCGAGCGCCGCGTGCGCGTGCAGGAAGACGGCCAGCAGTCGCATACGATATTTCGCATGATGGAATCGCTGCCGCCGTATACGTTGCTGGAAGCGGAACTGAAAACGGGACGCACCCATCAGATACGCGTTCATCTGGCACACTGCGGCACCCCGATCGTCGGCGACGACAAGTATGGCGACTTCACGCTGAACAAGACGCTCGCCCGGCCTGGCAGCAAACCCGGTATCAAGCGCATGTTCCTGCATGCCTGGCGACTGAAGTTCACGCACCCCGTGCTCGATACGCCAATTGCGCTGGAAGCCGCGTTACCGCCAGAATGTGAGCAATTCCTGAATCAACTTCGAGGCGCTTCCGCCGATGCCAAGCCCTGAGTTCGACCTGGTCGTTTTCGACTGGGACGGGACGTTGATGGATTCGACGCCCACCATTACCCGCTGTATTCAGGCGGCCTGCCGCGACCTTGGGTTGCCTGTGCCGACCGACGAGCTTGCCAGCCATGTCATCGGTCTGGGGCTTCGTGACGCGCTGCAAATGGCCGTCCCGAGTCTCGACCCTGCGCACTATCCGCGACTCTCTGAACGCTATCGCTTTCATTATTTGATAGGTGACAAGGAAACGGTGCTGTTCCCCGGGGTGCGCGAGCTGCTCGAAGAATTGCGTTCGCGCGGCCGATTCTTGGCGGTGGCGACGGGCAAGTCGCGCGTTGGGCTGAATCGCGCACTGGAAGCGGCGGGCCTGATGCGCACTTTCGATGCGACACGTTGCGCGGATGAGACATTTTCGAAACCGCACCCCGCGATGCTCCAGGAACTGACGCGCGAACTCGGTCAGGATTTGCGCCGTACGGTCATGATCGGCGACACCACCCACGATTTGCAGATGGCGCACAGCGCCGGTGCCGCGAGCGTCGCCGTGGCTTACGGCGGTGCGCATCCGCGCGATCAACTCGAGGCGTTGGCGCCTGCGTTTTGCGCGGGTAGCGTGGCCGAGCTGCGCGAGTGGTTGCTGGAGCGCGTGTGAGCGAGGCCGTCGCACCCCAGCCGATCTGCGCTGGCGCCGCGCTGGAAGATGGTGGGCGCGGCGTGCGTTTCGACGTGCTGGTCGGCGGGCGAGTCACGCCCGCCTTCGTCATCCGGTACGACGGGCGCGTGTACGGCTACCTCAATCAGTGCGCCCACGTGCCCATGGAACTGGACTGGGCCGAGGGGCAGTTCTTCGAGACCTCCGGCTTATACTTGATGTGCGCTACGCATGGCGCGACGTACGAGCCCGATACCGGGCATTGCGTTGGCGGTCCGTGCCGTGGTGGCGCGTTGCAGCCGGTGCGAGTCGAGGAACAGCCGGACGCGTCCGCCGGGACGACCGTCGTCTGGTGGCCGGATACCTATATACAAGTGCCCGATACTCCCCAAAGCTTTTCTGGATAACGTATGGCCGACTCTCTGCCGCCCGATTCGCCCCGCACCGAACCCGGTTTTCCGCCACCCGGCGGGCGTCCGCCCTCTGGTGGCGGCAGCGCAAGCCCTCGCGATCCGCGTGAAGTGAAGCCGTGGGAGCGCGAAATGCTCGAGAAGGTGCTGATGGCTGGCATCCGCGAGCAGCGTGCTGCGCGGCGTTGGAAAATCTTCTTCCGTCTGCTTGCGCTGGCGATCGTTGCGTTGGTCGTGTGGTCGGTGTTCGACATCGATGGGGGCAGCAGCACGTCGTCCGTCGGCGGGTCTGGCAAGCACACGGCGCTGGTCACGTTGAGTGGCGAAATTGCGCCCGACGGTCAGGCCAGTGCTGAAAAAATCAACTCGGCGCTGGAATCGGCATTTGAGGACTCGTCGGCTGCCGGGGTGATTCTGCGGATCAACAGCCCCGGGGGCAGCCCGGTGCAAGCGGGCATGATCTACGACGATATCGCCCGTTTGCGTGCAAAGTATCCGAAGAAGCCGCTCTACGTCGTAGTCGAGGAAATCTGTGCCTCGGGCGGCTATTACGTGGCGGCTGCCGCCGACAAGATCTATGTCGATAAGGCGAGCATCGTGGGTTCCATCGGCGTGTTGATGGACGGTTTCGGTTTCACGGGGCTCATGGATAAGCTCGGCGTCGAGCGCCGTCTGCTGACGGCAGGGCGCAACAAGGGCTTCCTCGATCCGTTCTCGCCGCAGACGGATCAGCAAAAAACCTATGCGCTCGACATGCTCGAACAGGTGCATCAGCAGTTCATCGGTGCGGTCAAAAAAGGCCGTGGCGACCGTCTGAAGGATGATCCGGACTTGTTCAGCGGCCTGTTCTGGACGGGCCAGCGCGCCATCGAACTGGGGTTGGCCGACGGGACGGGCACGGTCGATTCAGTCGCGCGCGATGTGTTGAAAGCGCCCGATCTGGTCGATTACACCGTCAAGGAAAACCTGCCCGAGCGCATGGCGCGTCGGTTCGGTGCGGCCGTCGGCACGGCGGCTATGAAGACGATGATGATGGGGTCTTCGTTGTCGTTGAAGTAATGGCGCGCTACCCCGGGCCTCGATAGCACCGTTGGATTCGGGCGTCTCGTTTAATGAAAAACCCCACGAAAGTGAAAAGCTTCGTGGGGTTTTCTTTTACCTGCTTACGCGGCAGGGGCGGCTACTGCGCGAGAAATAGAAAAATTGCCGGGCGTTTGTGCAATTCCACCGTATTTTGCGGCCAGCCCTTCACGCGATGAGTGACGATTTGCTCCGCCTCCTGCGTGACGTCGACCGCGACGCAAAGCAATGTCGAGGCGTCGCAGCTTTGCAGTAGCGCGTCGAGCATTGCTTTGTTGCGGTATGGCGTTTCGATGAAGATTTGCGTCTGCTTTTCTTTGCGCGAACGTTGTTCCAGTTCGCGCAGCCGCTTGCTGCGCTCACCGGCGTCGGTCGGCAGATAGCCGTGAAACGCGAAGCTTTGGCCGTTCAGGCCACTCGCCATCAAGGCCAGCAGAATCGAGCTCGGTCCAACGAACGGCACCACGCGAACGCCTTTCTCATGCGCACGTCGCACGAGCAGCGCGCCCGGATCGGCAACCGCCGGGCAACCGGCTTCCGACACGAGACCGCCATCGGCACCTGCGAGAATCGGGGCGAGCAGGGCATCGACAGCCGCTGGCGGCGTGTTGACGTTCAACTCACGAATCTCGATTTCCTGAATGGGGGTGCTCACACCGACCAGCTTCAGGAAGGCGCGGGTGCTCTTCGCCTGCTCGCCGACAAAGTACGTGAGGCCCGCGGTGACCGCGCGAACGTCTTCAGGCAGAACGGCGGGCAGGCCGCCGCGCGTGGCGGTGCCGAGGGTATTCGGAATCAGATACAGCGTGCCGCTCATGCTGCCGCTCCCGACGCGCTTTGCGCGGCATCGACGCCCGGCACGATAGTGACGCCCGCTTGCATCAGCATGGTGGTGAGCGCAATCATCGGCAGGCCGATGAGGGCCGTCGGATCGTCGTTTTCGATGGTTTCGAGCAACATGATGCCGAGCCCTTCGGACTTGGCGCTGCCAGCGCAGTCGTAAGGCGTTTCGGCGTGGAGATACGCGGCGAGGACGTTGTCCGGCAAATCGCGGAACTTCACCCGCGTCACGACGTCAGTGGACTGGCTACGCTTGCTGCGGGCGTCGTACAGGCAAAGGGCGGAGTGAAATTCCACGACCTTGCCGCGCATGTCGCGCAACTGCGCCATGGCGTTCTCGAAGCTGCCGGGCTTGCCGATTTGGCGGCCTTCGAACGTGGCGACCTGATCGGAGCCAATGATGAGGGCGTCCGGGTGGCTTGCGGCGACGGCCTGGGCTTTTTCGCACGACAGGCGCAGCGAGGTGTCGTGTGGGGTTTCGCCGGGTGCCGGGGTTTCGTCGATGTTCGGGACGACGACCGTGAACGGCAGGCGCAAGCGCTCAAGCAGTTCACGGCGATAGCGCGATCCGGAGGCCAGGATCAGCGGTGGCAGGGGCTGTGCGGTCATCGGGTTTAAGTGTTTGACGAGAAACGAAAAACTATTTAGAATTCACGGCTTTTGCAATCTGGCGCTCGGTCCCGCCAGTCTGCGCGATCAAGGTTCGAACCCCGGGAAACGGCGTCGGATCAAGGCGCTGCGAGGGCAAGGGACGTTGAATATGCAGCCAGATGCGCCAAGGCAAGGATGAGCGTGATGAACGAATATATCGTCGATCTGTTCGAATTCGCGCGTACCGGCCGTGTGGCGGAAGGTGACGTGCAACTTGCGGCATTGCCGCGCATGGTAACCGAAGTGCCTGCCGAAGTCTCGGAGGCCGGCCGTACACAAAGCGTGTTCCACTGGCGCGCCGAAGGCAGCGAAAAGCAGGTGTTGCGTGCCGATGGCAGCCCCACCGTGGCTCAGTTCCTGACGCTGACGGTCGAAGGGCCGATGTGGCTGGAATGCCAGCGTTGCCTCACGCCGTATCAGGAGCCGCTGGACTCGGAAACGACGTTCGAGATCGTGCGTGACGATGCGGCTGCTGAAGCCCGTCCGCTCGACGAGGACGAACTCGAGGCGCTGGTCGGCTCGAAACATTTCGATCTGCGCGAGCTGGTCGAGGAAGAATTGCTGTTGGCCTTGCCGATTGTGCCCAAACACGAGGTTTGTCCGAGTGTGCACGACAGCCTGGCCACGGGCAGCGACGGGTTGGCCGAACCGGCCCCCGAGCCCGAAGAAGAGGATAAGCCGTCTCCGTTCGCGGCGCTGGCAGCGCTCAAGCGCTCGCCGGACAAGGACGGAAAGTAAAGTGCGGCCGGGTTTCCGGCTCACCAAAGTACATGTTTGCGTTAGTCGCACAGGTCGGGCCGACAGGCCGACACCGTAGGGCGGCGCTCGAACTGTGTTAAAATTTCGCGATATTTTGAGGAGTTATCATGGCCGTTCAACAGAACAAGAAGTCGCCGTCGAAGCGCGGCATGCACCGTTCGCACGATTTCCTGACCGCACCGTCGACCGCCGTCGAGCCGACGTCGGGTGAGACGCACCTGCGTCACCACATCTCGCCGAACGGTTTCTACCGTGGTCGTAAGGTCATCAAGACCAAGAACGACTAAGTCGGCCCCACCGACGACACGCGCCCATCATGGCGCTGTTTGATCGTCCGATGTGGCAAAAGCGGCACTCATCCTGCCGCTTTTTTTGTTACTTGTACCGCAAGCCAATCACGTCGACATGACAGTCACCCTGACGATCGATTGTATGGGCGGTGACCACGGCCCATCGGTGACGGTGCCGGCCGCGGTTCACTTCGTACAATCCACCGACGATGTCGAGCTCGTGCTGGTCGGGCAGCAGGAAGCCATCAACGCGCAGCTCGCAAAGCTGCGTGTGACGGATCACCCGCGCCTGTCCGTGGTCAACGCCACCGAAGTCGTCGCCATGGACGACTCGGTCGAGACCGCCCTGCGCAAGAAGAAAGACTCCTCGATGCGCGTGGCGCTGAACCTGGTCAAGGAAGCGCGCGCGCAGGCTTGCGTGTCCGCCGGGAATACCGGTGCGCTCATGGCCGTTTCGCGCTACGTACTCAAGACGCTGCCGGGTATCGAGCGTCCCGCCATTGCCACGGTGTTGCCTAACGAGAAGGGTGGATACACCACCATGCTCGATCTGGGCGCCAACGTGGATTGCGAGCCGACTCACTTGCTGCAATTCGCCGAAATGGGCCATGCGCTCGTGGCGGCCGTCGACGGTAAGGACCGTCCGTCGATCGGTTTGCTCAACATCGGCGAAGAAGTGATCAAGGGCAACGACGTCATCAAGCAGGCAGGCGAGCTGTTGCGCGCCTCCACGCTGAACTTCTACGGCAACGTGGAAGGTAACGACATCTATCGCGGCACCACCGACATCGTGGTCTGCGACGGTTTCGTCGGTAACGTCGCGCTCAAGACTTCCGAAGGCCTGGCACAAATGCTCGGCGACATGATCCGTGAGGAATTCACCCGTACGTGGTGGACCAAAGTGATCGCTGTCATCGCGCTGCCGATTCTCACCCGCTTCAAGCACCGCGTCGATCACCGTCGTTATAACGGTGCGGCGTTGCTCGGGTTGCGCGCACTCGTCATCAAGAGCCACGGCTCGGCCGACGCCTACTCGTTTGAATGGGCTATCAAACGCGGCTATGATGCAGTTCGCAATGGTGTGCTCGATCGCTTGTCGAGCGCCATGCAAGAGAATCAAACCCAGCTCCAGGACAACAAGCCGGTGAGCGCCATTCCGGCGCTTTGATGCCGGCGGCCCCGCCCCGGCGCTCTAACCGATCATAAGATGACCCAGTCCGCGATTCATTCCCGTGTCATCGGTACCGGCAGTTACCTGCCGGCGCGACGCGTGACCAACCAGCAGCTGGCCGACGAGCTCGCCACGCGCGGCATCGAGACGAGCGACGAGTGGATCGTCGCGCGCACCGGTATCAAGGCCCGGCATTTCGCGGCACCCGATCAGTCGAGCAGCGACATGGCCACCGAGGCCGCCAAGCGTGCCCTCGAGATGGCGGGTATCGATGCCAGCGACCTCGATTTGATCATCGTCGCCACGTCCACGCCTGACTTCGTGTTTCCGAGTACGGCCTGCCTCGTGCAGAACAAGCTCGGCATCACCAACGGCTGCGCCGCGTTCGACGTGCAGGCCGTTTGCTCGGGCTTCGCTTACGCGATGGCCACGGCAGACAACTTCATTCGTGCAGGTGCCCACCGCAACGTGCTGGTGATTGGCGCCGAAACGTTCTCGCGTATTCTCGATTTCAACGACCGCACCACCTGCGTGCTGTTCGGCGACGGTGCCGGCGCGGTCGTGCTGCAAGCCTCGAATGAGCCGGGCATTTTGGCGAGCGCGTTGCACGCCGACGGCAGCCATTCGAACATTCTGTGCGTGCCGGGCAATGTGAACGGCGGCGCGGTGCAGGGTGAGGCGTTCCTCTATATGGATGGCCAGGCGGTGTTCAAGCTGGCCGTGAAGGTGCTGGAAAAAGTGGCCCACGAGGCCCTTGAGAAGGCCGGACTGGAGCAGTCGGCGATCGACTGGCTGATTCCGCATCAGGCCAACCTGCGCATCATGACGAGCACGGCCCGCAAGCTGGGCTTGCCCGAAGAAAAAATGGTCGTCACCGTCGACCAGCATGGCAATACCTCGGCTGCCTCGATTCCGCTCGCGCTCGACGTGGCGGTTCGCGACGGCCGCATCAAGCCGGGCCAAAACGTCATGATCGAAGGCGTTGGCGGCGGCTTTACCTGGGGCGCGGTGCTGTTCCGTATGTAAGCGCGTAAGTTAGCGTGTAATAAGCGCGTAAGCTCCTTCGGCGCCGTGGCGTCGCGCGCGTGTTGGGTGTTCCTGCGGGAACGCAACGCGCGCAGCGACACTGCATCGCGTGTCACGACGACGCGCGAGCGAGCGCCGCAATGTTTCCTGAATCTGACTGCAAACCCAAGCGCCATGACATTCGCTTTCGTTTTCCCGGGACAAGGATCCCAATCGGTGGGCATGCTCGACGCCTTCGGCGATAACGCCGTTGTGCGCGAAACCCTCGCTGAAGCTTCGGATGCCCTCGGGCAAGATATGGCCAAGCTGATCGCAGCTGGCCCGGCCGAAGATCTCAACCTCACCACCAATACCCAGCCGGTCATGTTGACTGCCGCCTATGCGATGTATCGCGCATGGCTGGCGGACGGCGGCGCCGTGCCCGCTTTCGTGGCCGGTCACAGCCTGGGTGAATACACCGCGCTCGTGGCCGCTGGCGTGATTGCGTTCAAGGACGCCGTGCCGCTCGTGCGTTTCCGTGCGCAAGCCATGCAGGAAGCCGTGCCGGTCGGGCAGGGCGGGATGGCCGCCATTCTCGGTTTGGACGACGACACCGTGCGTAACGTGTGCGCCGAGGCATCGGCGGCTGGCGTGGTCGAAGCCGTGAACTTCAATGCCCCGGCGCAAGTGGTGATCGCCGGTGCGAAGGCGGGCGTCGAAAAGGCATGCGAACTGGCGAAGGCTGCCGGTGCCAAGCGCGCGCTGGTGCTGCCGGTGTCGGCTCCGTTCCACTCGTCGCTGCTGAAGCCGGCGTCGGACCGTCTGCGCGAATATCTGGCGGGTGTGACGTTCAACGCCCCCCAAATTCCGCTCGTGAATAACGTCGATGTGGCCGTCGAGACCGACGTGGCCCGCATCAAGGATGCGTTGGTGCGTCAGGCGGCAGCGCCGGTGCGCTGGGTGGAATCGGTTCAGTGGCTTGCCGCGCAAGGCGTCACGCAAGTGGTCGAGTGCGGTCCGGGCAAGGTGCTCACCGGCCTGACCAAGCGTATCGAAGGCAGCCTGACGGGCCTTTCGATCAACGACCCGGCATCGCTCGCCGACGTGCGCGCGCAGCTCTCGTAAGCAACACGCAAAGGTATTTCTCTCATGAGCAAGCAACTCGACAATCACGTGGCGCTGGTGACCGGCGCATCGCGCGGCATCGGACGCGCCATCGCCCTCGAACTGGCCCGTCAGGGCGCGACCGTCGTGGGTACCGCCACGAGCGAAGCGGGCGCGGCGGGAATCGATGCGTATTTCGCCGAAGCCGGTGTTTCGGGAAAAGGCATCGTCTTGAACGTGACCGACGCCGAAGGCGTGGCTGCGGCGCTCGATGACATCCTCAAGCAACACGGAAAGCTCGACATCCTCGTCAACAATGCTGGCATCACGCGCGACAACCTCGCGATGCGCATGAAGGACGACGAGTGGGACGACGTTATCGACACGAATCTGAAGGCGATCTTCCGCCTGTCGCGTGCCGTGATCAAGCCGATGATGAAGGCACGTAACGGCCGCATCATCAACGTGACCTCGGTGGTCGGCTCGGCCGGTAACCCGGGGCAGGCCAACTACGCAGCCGCTAAGGCGGGTGTCGCAGGCATGACGCGTTCGCTGGCCGCCGAGATCGGCAGCCGAAACATCACGGTCAACTGCGTCGCGCCGGGTTTCATCGATACCGATATGACCAAGGCGCTGGGCGAAGCTCAGCACGAAGCCCTGAAGGCACGGATTCCGCTGGGCCGCCTCGGTGCGCCGGAAGATATCGCGAATGCTGTGGCATTCCTCGCGTCGCCGCAGGCCGGTTACATCACCGGGACCACGCTGCACGTGAATGGCGGCATGTTTATGAGTTAAGAGCGGATCGCGTAAGTAATCGTATAATTATGCGATTTTGCAAGGCGTTGAACATTATTTGGCGCAGGCTAACTTTGCACGGCAAACCTGTTAAAATGCGCGCACTTGTCTGAACTAACTACCCCGGAGGGTTTGCATGGATAACATTGAGCAACGCGTCAAGAAGATCGTCGCGGAACAACTTGGCGTTGCCGAGGCGGAGATCAAGAACGAATCGAGCTTCGTGAATGACCTGGGTGCCGACTCGCTCGATACGGTCGAGCTGGTGATGGCCCTGGAAGAAGAGTTCGGTATGGAAATTCCGGACGAAGAAGCCGAAAAGATCACGACGGTGCAGCAAGCGATCGACTACGCAAGCGCGCACGTCAAGGCCTAAACAGGGCTTATGGATCGCCTGGCCGGCCGGGGTGCCGACCGGTTCCCGGCGCCAGGGATGCCTGTCAGCCGCAGGGAGCACGGGGTCGAACCCTGTCGCCTCTGTGGCTTTTGTTTTGTATGACCCAGCAGAAGAAGGGGAGTATCGTGAGTCGTCGTCGCGTCGTCATTACTGGTCTGGGCCTGATCTCGCCGGTCGGCAATACCGTTGCCGAAGGTTGGGAAAATCTGGTCGCTGGCCGATCGGGCATCGCCAACATCACGAAGTTCGATTCGAGTGCCCACAAAGTGCACTTCGCCGGCGAAGTTAAGAACTTCGAGACCGAGAAGTACATTTCCGCGAAGGAAGCCCGCCGTATGGATACGTTTATCCATTACGGGCTCGCCGCAGGCATTCAAGCGTTCGAAGATAGTGGCCTCGCAGTGACCGAAGCCAACGCCGAGCGCATTGGCGTGCTGGTGGGTTCGGGTATCGGCGGTTTGCCGATGATCGAAGACACCCAGATTGCGGCCCTCAACGGTGGTCCGCGTAAGATCTCCCCGTTCTTCGTGCCGGGTTCGATCATCAACATGATCTCGGGTCACCTGTCGATCAAGTACGGCCTGAAGGGCCCCAACCTTGCTATCGTCACGGCTTGCACGACGGGTCTGCATTGTATTGGTCAAGCTGCGCGCATGATCCAGTACGGCGATGCGGACGCTGTGCTCGCCGGCGGTGCTGAATCGACGGTTTCGCCGCTGGGCATCGGTGGCTTTGCTGCGATGACTGCGCTTTCCACGCGTAACGACGATCCGGCGACGGCGAGCCGTCCGTGGGATCGCGATCGCGACGGCTTCGTGCTGGGTGAAGGCGCTGGCGTGATGATGGTTGAAGAGTACGAGCACGCCAAGGCGCGCGGCGCGAAGATCTACGCCGAGCTGACCGGCTTCGGCATGAGTGCCGACGCGTACCACATGACCGCACCGTGCGAAGACGGCGACGGCGCGCTGCGTTCGATGAAGAATGCACTGCGCGACGCCGGTATCAACGCCGATGCGGTGAATTACGTCAATGCACACGGCACGTCGACGCCGCTGGGCGATATCGCCGAAACGGTCGCTGTGAAGCGTCTGATGGGCGATGCGGCCAAGAACGTCGTGGTGAATTCCACCAAGTCGATGACCGGTCACCTGTTGGGTGGCGCGGGTGGCCTGGAATCGGTGTTCACCGTGCTGGCTGTTCATCATCAAAAATCGCCGCCGACGATCAATATCTTCAATCAAGACCCCGCTTGCGACCTGGATTACTGCGCAAACGTGGCCCGCGACATGAAAATTGATGTCGCATTGAAGAACTCTTTCGGTTTTGGCGGGACTAACGGCACGCTGGTCTTCCAGCGAGTCTAAGTTCGCGGGACGCCGCGCAGGCGTCCCGTCCCGCTGACCCACGCGCCGGTGAGTGTGCCCGGGCGTGCGGCGTACAAGACACATCCAGCTGTGGTGGCAAGTGCCGCCATGGTGCAATCAGGCCCGACCGGGACCTGGCAGCCAGAGAAAAAACGGATCCATATCAGGTGAGTGAACGAGAAATCGACCAGGCGCTTGTCGAGCGCGTGCAAAAAGGCGACAAAGCCGCCTTCGAGCTGCTGGTCGCGAAATATCACCGCAAGATCATCCGCCTCGTATCGCGGCTCGTGCGCGACCACGCCGAGGTCGAGGATGTGACGCAGGAGGCCTTTATCAAGGCCTACCGTGCCTTGCCGCAGTTTCGCGGCGAGTCGGCGTTCTATACCTGGCTGTACCGTATTGCTGTCAACACGGCGAAGAACCACCTGGCAACCCAGGGGCGTCGTGCACCGACTTCGACTGAAGCAAACGCTGAAGAAGCGGAAACTTTTGCCGAGGCCGATCAACTAAGGGATATCAACACGCCTGAGTCGATGCTGATGAGCAAGCAGATTGCTCAAACGGTCAACGCGGCGATGGAGGCTTTGCCCGATGAACTTCGAACGGCAATTACCCTGCGAGAAATCGAGGGTTTGAGCTACGAAGAGATCGCCGAAGCCATGGGGTGCCCGATCGGAACGGTCCGTTCGCGAATTTTCCGGGCGCGTGAAGCGATTGCCAGCCGGCTTCGGCCGCTGCTGGACACGCCTGACGGTAAGCGCTGGTGAGCGCGCCGCCGGGGAAGTTATTTTCGTTGGGGGATATCATGGGATCAGCGACGGTGCAAACGCAGCGGGGGCTGCAAGCCGAGCGGATTTCCGCGTTGGTGGACGGGGAATTCGATCCGGACGAGTTGGCAGCCCTGCTGGACGAGGCGGATACTTCGGGCCG
Source organism: Pandoraea pneumonica (assembly GCF_902459645.1). Lineage (GTDB taxonomy): Bacteria > Pseudomonadota > Gammaproteobacteria > Burkholderiales > Burkholderiaceae > Pandoraea > Pandoraea pneumonica. The sequence continues at coordinate 452,773 of NZ_CABPSK010000003.1, read as the reverse complement.
GCCTCTGTGGGATGACTACCATCTGATCGGGGACGCACTGCGTTCCGATGAACTGACACTACCGCGCTCGGAATCGGCCTTCATGGCCTCGTTCGCCGCGCGTCTCGAAGCCGAGCCGCACCTGCTCGCGCCGGCCGCACTGGCCGATGCACAGGCTAGCGCCGCACAAACGGCAAGCAATGCCGGCTCGCGCATCACTCGTATCAATCCGTTCCTGCGCGTGCGCCGCGTACTGCCGACGGCCGCTGCCGCCGCTGCGGTCGCTGCCCTGTCGTGGGTGGTGGTGCCGCGTTTGCAAGATCACCCGGCGGGCGGCGCACAACCGCAAGTGCTGGCACAGACGGCAACCCCGGCAGCTGCCGCGGGTACGAACCTGACCCGTGTGACGCTCACGCAGCAGCCGCAAGCGGTTGCCGCGGCGGCCAACGGTGCAGGTCCGAACGATCTGATCGTGCTGCGCGATGCGCGTCTGGACCAGTATCTGGCGGCGCATCAGCAATACGCCCCGGCGCCGATCGGCCAGGGTGTGTCTCCTTATATGCGAGCCTCGGCGCAAGCGGATGAATAAATGCAGCGCCTGAGTATCGAATCCTTGCCGCGTGCGCCCTTGGGGCGCACTTTCTTCCTGTTTGCCTTCCTGCTGGTGTCCACACTGCAATCGCAGGCGTGGGCACAGGCCTCGGCGCCGTCTGCCGACCCGCTGGTCGAGCGGCGCGAAGTCAGCGCATGGCTCAACAAGATCCATCGCGCGGCGCAGACCCAGAACTACATCGGCACCTTCGTGTATCAGCGTGGCTCGACCATGCGTTCATCGAAGATCAGCCACTTTGCCGATAAGGGCAACGAGTACGAAGAACTCGAAACGCTCGACGGTCGTCAGCGCCGAATTCTCCGGCAGAACGAAGATGTCTACACGCTGATTCCGGAGCAGAAGACTGTTTTCCAGGAAAAGCGCGAGAGCAAGGACTCGTTCCCCGCGTTGCTCGCGACGCCTAACCGCGACGTTCTCGATTTCTACACGCCGAAGCTGCTGCCGAACGAGCGCATGGCCGGGTTCGACTGCATGGTGATCGAACTCACGCCGAAGGACGAGTACCGTTTCGGCTACCGTCTGTGGGCCGATCGCAACACCGGCTTGCTGCTGCGCGCGCAGACCATCGATGCCGACGGTCACATGCTTGAGCAAGCGGCGTTCTCGCAGATCTCGATTGGTGTGCCGAGCGAGAAAGCGCGCATCGTGCATGCCATTCAGGCAACGCACGGCTGGCACGTCATCAAGCCGCAGATCGCACCGACGCATTTGTCCGACGCGGGCTGGAGCATCGACGTCGACAAGAAGGTGCCGGGCTTCAAGGCCGTTCGCGAAGTCCGCCGTACGATGCGCTCGACGGCCGACGGCAAACCGCTGGAAGTCCAGCAGGTGGTATATTCCGACGGCATGGCTGGACTTTCGGTGTTTATCGAGCCGGCTACGCGTGACCGCAAGGAAGGCCACGGCAGCGCTGGGGCGACCAACATCCTCATCAAGCGCCACGGCGACTACTGGCTGACCTTGCTCGGCGAAGTGCCGCAGGCGACTCTGCAACAGTTCGCTGCAAGTATCGAATTCAAGCAGCCGGCGAAGTAATCGGCTGCCGGGCGGGCCGCGACCGGTGACGGCGCGGCCCGGGCAGCGAAGGGCACATGGCAGCGATGGCCATGCGCATGACGACGTTGCCCTCAGGGATTCCCAGACTATCGCGCACTACGATCTTCCAATGAAGAAGACTCTCCTGCTTCGTGTCATGCTCGGCGGCATTGTGACCGCCTCGTTGGCGGGAGTTCCCGCCGCTTTTGCCGCACCGGCGTCGGCACCCGCCAGCGGATCAGCGCCAGCCGCACCGGCTGCGCCGCTGACCAACCTCCCCGATTTCACTCAGCTTGTCGATCGCGTCGGCCCGGCCGTCGTGAATATTCGTACGACCGAGCGCGTGAGCCGCAGTCAACGCGGCCTGCCGCCGGGCATGGACGACGACATGGCCGAGTTGTTCCGCCGTTTCTTCGGCGTGCCGATGCCGCAACCGGGGCCGAAGGGTGGTGCGCCTAAGCGCGGCCAGCCGCAGCCGGACGAAGAGCAGAACAGTGGCGTCGGTTCGGGCTTCATCGTATCGGCCGACGGCTACATCATGACTAACGCTCACGTGGTCGACGGTGCCGACAGCATCTACGTCACGCTGACCGACAAGCGCGAATTCAAGGCCAAGCTGGTCGGTGCCGACAAGCGCACCGATGTGGCTGTGGTCAAGGTCGATGCCAAGGATCTGCCGACCGTGCCGATCGGCGATTCGAACAAGCTGCGCGTGGGCGAGTGGGTCGTGGCGATCGGTTCGCCGTTCGGGCTCGAGAACACGGTGACCGCCGGTATCGTCTCGGCCAAGGGCCGCGACACGGGCGATTATCTGCCGTTCATTCAGACCGACGTCGCCGTGAACCCCGGCAACTCCGGCGGCCCGCTGATCAACATGCGAGGCGAGGTGGTAGGCATCAATTCGATGATCTACAGCCAGACGGGCGGCTTCATGGGCATTTCGTTCGCGATTCCGATCGACGAAGTGATGCGCGTCGCCGACCAGCTCAAGAAGACCGGCAAGGTCGTGCGTGGCCGTATCGGCGTGGCGATCAGCGAAGTCAGCAAGGACGTGGCCGATTCGCTGGGCCTGCCGCGTGCGCAAGGCGCATTGGTGCGTAGCATCGAGCCGGGCAGTCCTGCCGAGAAGGCGGGCGTTCAGCCGGGCGACATCATCATGAAGTTCGACGGCCGCTCGGTCGATCATGCGACGGATCTGCCTCGCATGGTCGGCGACACCAAGCCGGGCGCAACGGCGACGCTGCAAGTGCTGCGCAAGGGGAAGAATCAAGACCTGCGCATCACGATCGCCGAGGCGGACGCAGACACACCGAAGGCGTCGAAGGCGCAAAGCGGCGCTGCCGATACCCCGCATCCGAATGCCTTGGGTCTGGTGGTCTCCGATCTGACCGATGCGCAGAAGAAGGACATGAAGCTGCGCGGCGGCGTGCAGGTCGAGCTCTCGGAAGGCCCGGCGGGCCGCGCCGGCTTGCAGCAGGGCGACATCATTCTGCGCGTGGGCGACACCGATATCACGAGCGCGAAGCAATTCGAAGAAGTGGTCAAGGCGCTCGATCCGAAGCGTTTGGTGCCGATTCTCGTGCGCCGTGGCGATGCGACCCAGTTCGTGCCGTTGCGCCCGCGTGCGCCGGCCAGCAAGTAAGCGGGCTTGCGATGACCGCGCCGGCGCTGACCCTCTATGGCCGCAAATGGTGTCATCTGTGCGATGACATGCTTGCGGCACTGGAGGCTCTGCGCCCGGCGTGGAATTTCTCTGTGACGGTGGTGGACGTCGACAGCGACCCGGCGCTCGAAGCGAAATACGACGAGATCGTGCCTGTGCTCGCTTTAGGCGAGCGCGAGTTGTGCCGGTATCGTTTCGATGCCGGTGCCGTCCAAGCGGCGCTAAGCGCCCCGTAGGACATATATCTGCCAAGCCCCCCCGGATGGTGCGGGACGGCTTCCCCCACCCCACCGATGAAACGCCGCGATGCACGCGATTTCGGCCGGAATGACCGCGCTTTCGGCTAAAATGTCGTGTTCGCCGATTCTCTCGAAAGCCGCTGCCGAGCCGAATCTTCATGGCACCGACTTTTCTATAGCCCCGCCTCATGGACCATATTCGCAATTTTTCGATCATCGCCCACATCGACCATGGGAAATCGACCCTGGCCGATCGCATCATCCAGCTGAGCGGCGGTTTGTCCGATCGTGAAATGGAATCCCGAGTCCTCGACTCGATGGACCTCGAGCGCGAGCGTGGCATCACCATCAAGGCCCAGACCGCAGCGCTGCAATACAAGGCGCGCGACGGCAAGATCTACAACCTGAACCTCATCGATACGCCCGGACACGTCGACTTCTCGTACGAAGTGAGCCGTTCGCTGTCCGCTTGCGAAGGCGCACTGCTCGTGGTCGACGCTTCGCAAGGCGTGGAAGCGCAGACGGTGGCCAACTGCTACACGGCGATCGAACTCGGCGTGGAAGTGGTGCCGGTGCTCAACAAGATCGACTTGCCGTCGGCCGAGCCCGAGAACGCCATTCAGGAAATCGAAGACGTTATCGGCATTGAAGCGGTCGACGCCGTGCGTTGCTCGGCCAAGACGGGCTTTGGTGTGGAAGAGGTGCTCGAAGCCCTCATCGCCAAGGTGCCGCCGCCCAAGGGCGACGCCAGCGGCCCGCTGCAAGCGCTCATCATCGACTCGTGGTTCGACAACTACGTGGGCGTGGTGATGCTGGTGCGCGTGGTCAACGGCACGCTCAAGCCGAAGGAAAAGATTCAACTGATGGCCACGGGGGCTACGTACCCCGTCGAGCAGGTCGGCGTGTTCACGCCGCGCTCGCAACAGCGCGAGTCGCTGTCGGCCGGTCAGGTGGGCTTCATCATCTCGGGCATCAAGGAACTGGACGCTGCCAAGGTCGGTGACACCGTCACGCACGCTGTGACCACCACGACCAAGCCGGCACCGGAGCCGCTGCCGGGCTTCAAGGAAGTGAAGCCGCAGGTGTTTGCCGGCCTCTATCCGGTGGAAGCCAACCAGTACGACGCTCTGCGCGAATCGCTTGAAAAGCTCAAGCTCAACGACGCGTCGCTGCAATACGAGCCGGAAGTTTCGCAAGCGCTGGGCTTCGGCTTCCGTTGCGGCTTCCTGGGCCTGCTGCACATGGAAATCGTGCAGGAGCGTCTGGAGCGCGAATTCGATATGGACCTCATTACCACGGCACCGACCGTGATTTATGAGGTGGTGCAGCGTGATGGTACGACCCTCACCGTTGAAAACCCGTCGAAGATGCCCGATCCGGGCCGCATCGAAGAGATTCTCGAGCCGATCGTCACGGTCAACCTGTACATGCCGCAGGAGTATGTGGGTTCGGTCGTCACGTTGTGCCAGCAAAAACGCGGCATTCAGCTCGACATGCAATATCACGGCCGTCAGGTCAAACTGATCTACGAAATTCCGATGGCGGAAATCGTGCTCGACTTCTTCGATCGTCTGAAGTCGGTGTCGCGCGGTTATGCGTCGATGGATTACGAGTTCAAGGAATATCGCGCGTCGGACGTGGTCAAAGTCGACATGCTCATTAACGGCGACAAGGTCGACGCGCTGTCGATCATCGTGCACCGCTCGGAGAGCCGCCGCCGTGGTAACCAAGTGGCCGCGAAGATGCGGGAAATCATCCCGCGTCAGATGTACGATGTGGCCATTCAGGCCGCGATTGGCGCGAACATTATTGCGCGTGAGAACATCAAAGCCTTGCGCAAGAACGTGCTTGCCAAGTGTTACGGTGGCGACATCTCGCGTAAGAAGAAGCTGCTTGAGAAACAGAAGGCTGGTAAGAAGCGCATGAAGCAGGTGGGGAATGTGGAAATTCCGCAAGAAGCGTTCCTCGCCATTTTGCAAGTCGAAGACAAATAACGTAGCGACAGGTCCCGCATGAATTTCGCCCTGATTCTTTTGATCCTGGTGCTGGTTACCGGGGTGGCCTGGGTGGCCGACAAGTTGGTGTTTCAACCGGCGCGCCGCCGGGCAGCACAGCAGGCGGTGACGCAATTCGATCAGCAGCAGCTTGCGATGCAGGGTTCCGGTATTCAGGGCTCGGGCGTGCAAGAGGGCGGTGCGCTGGCGAGTGCGCGTGCCAAGGTACGCGACGACAAGCTGCGCCAGCCCTGGTGGCTGGAATACTCGGCGAGCTTCTTCCCGGTGATTCTGGCGGTGTTCGTGCTGCGCTCGTTCGTGGTCGAGCCGTTCAAGATTCCCTCGGGCTCGATGATTCCGACGCTGCTGGTCGGCGATTTCATCTTGGTGAACAAGTTCGACTACGGTATTCGCTTGCCGGTGATCAACAAGAAGATCATCGATCTGGGCGAGCCGAAGCGTGGCGACGTGGTCGTGTTCCGCTACCCGAAAGATGAGTCGATGGACTACATCAAGCGTGTGATCGGCGTGCCGGGCGACGTGGTGGCTTACGAGAACAAGAAGCTCACGGTGAATGGCGAGGCGGTGCCGGAGACGGCGATGCCGGACTTCTTCGACGACGAACACATCGCTTACTTCAAGCAGTTCGAAGAGACGGTGGGCGGCGTGAAGCATCGCATCCTGAACGATCCGAACGTGCCGCCGTACATCATGGGCGCCGACGACTTCCCGAACAAGCAGAACTGCCAGTACAACAGCCAGGGCGTGATCTGCAAGGTGCCGCCGGGCAACTACTTCATGATGGGCGACAACCGCGATAACAGTGCGGATAGCCGTTACTGGGGCTTTGTGCCCGAGCAAAACATCGTGGGCCGTGCGTTCTTCATCTGGATGAACTTCTCGAACCTCAAGCGGCTGGGTGGTTTCCAGTAATTGGAAGGTTCTCGGATTACCGCCGTATGGGGTAAGCCGGAAGTGAAGTGGTGGTAAAGCGTTATTAATGCGGAAATTGGCGGTTTGTCGTCAATTTCCGCATTATTGTTTCTGATTTTGCTTTTAATCATGCGGCTGGCTTGGCGGGCCGGGCAGATCTCACTGTGATCGCCCCGGACTTGTCTGAGCCACCGTCCTCACGCGAGTCTGAAAAGCCCGTCGGACGGCGGTTTCGCCCGTCGTTTCTTGGCGACGGGGCGCGCCGGGGCGGGAGCGTCGCGCTATACTTGCGCCATGCCTCAATCTCTGAATCAACTGGAAGAACGTCTCCAGTATCGCTTCCACGATGCGGAATTGCTTTGCCAAGCACTGACGCATCGTAGCCACAGTGCCGCCAATAATGAGCGGCTGGAGTTTCTCGGCGATTCCATTCTGAATTGTTCCGTCGCAGCGATTCTGTTCCGTCGTTATCCCAAGCTCGACGAGGGAGATCTGTCGCGTGTTCGCGCCAATCTCGTCAAGCAGCAGTCGTTGTATGAAATTGCACAGGCGCTGGGTGTCTCCGACTTCCTGCGGCTCGGTGAGGGTGAGCTCAAGAGCGGCGGCTTCCGCCGTCCGTCCATTCTGGCCGATACGCTTGAAGCGCTATTCGGTGCGATGTACCTCGACGGCGGTTTCGAAGCGGCGTACGCCGTGATCGAACGGCTTTACACGCCGGTGCTGGAGCACGTCGACCCGAAGACGCTTGGCAAGGACGCGAAGACGCTGTTGCAGGAGTACCTGCAAGGTCACAAGATCGCGCTGCCGCAATACACGGTGACGGCCACGCACGGCGCGGCGCACAACCAGCAGTTCGAAGTCGAATGCGCCGTACCCAAGCTCGATATCAAGGTGGGTGGCGCAGGTGCCAGCCGCCGCGCGGCCGAGCAAGCCGCGGCCAAGAAGGCGCTTGAAGAAGTGCAGAAGATGCCGGCGCTCGCGAAGCCTAAAGCGGAGAAGAGTGCGAAGGCTGCCAAGAAGCGCGCGGCGAAGGCGGCAGCCTCCGAGGCGAAGAAGGCCGATCAGGCGACGAGCGCACCGGTGCCCGCAATGACGGCTGTGCACGGCAAGGCGGCTGAAAAGACCGCGGCCGACCGGACTTCGGAGAAAGCGCCTGAGAAGGCATCCGAGAAATCGGCTGACAAGGTCGAAGCTGCCAAGCAACCGCCGGCAGCCGCCTGAGTACTATTCAAGGGGAGGGCGCATAGCGCCGGCCCCCTATCAAGAGAGTTTCCAAACATGAACGATAAGACGGATTTTCGCTGCGGGACCGTGGCGATCGTCGGGCGTCCGAACGTCGGCAAATCGACGCTGCTCAACGCCCTCGTCGGTCAAAAGATCAGCATTACCTCGCGCAAGGCGCAGACCACGCGCCATCGCATCACGGGCATTTGCACCACCGACGACGCACAGTACATCTTCGTTGACACCCCGGGTTTTCAAACGCGTCACGCCAGTGCGCTCAACCGCTCGCTGAACCGTGCCGTCACCTCCACGCTTTCGAGCGTGGACGTGGTGCTCTTCGTCATCGAGGCAGGCAATTTTGGCCCGGACGACGAGAAGGTGATGAAGCTGCTGCCCGACAATGTGCCGGTGCTGCTGATCGTCAACAAGCTCGATCGCATCAACGACAAGGCAGAGATGCTGCCGTTCTTGAAGCGCGTCGGCGAAGCCCGCGATTTCCGCGAATTCGTGCCGCTCTCGGCCAAGCGTGCCGACGACATCAAGCGACTGCTGGGCGTGCTGCGTCCGTACTTGCTCGAAGGCGAACCGATTTACGGCGAAGACGATCTGACCGATCGCAGCGAGCGCTTCCTCGCGGCCGAAATTCTGCGCGAGAAAGTGTTCCGCTGGACCGGTGACGAACTGCCGTACACCAGCACGGTGATCATCGACAAGTTTGAGCAAGAGGGCAATCTGCGCCGCGTGTTCGCGACGATTCTGGTCGATCGCGACAGCCACAAGGCGATGATCATCGGCAACAAGGGGGCGAAGCTCAAGCAGATCTCCACCGATGCCCGCGTCGATATGGAGAAGCTCTTCGACGGCCGCGTGTATCTGGAAGTCTGGATCAAGGTCAAGGGCGGTTGGGCCGACAACGAGGCCGGCCTGCGGGCGTATGGCTACGAGTGAACTCGACACTGCAAGTGACGAGATTGCCACGTCGGCCGAACTAGCGCCGACGCCCGGCAAGGCATCGCCCACCCAAACGACGCGCCCTTCGCGTCCAGCCCGTTCGACGCGCACTTCGCGTGCGACGAGCGCCGCGACGCGGGTGGTCGATGACGAAGCGGCGGAAGCGTTTCGCGAAGCTGATGTCACAGGCAAGGCCGACGCTGCCCAACCGGCGGCCAAAGGCACCAAGCGCGCGCGTCGGGCACCGTCGCCAGCGCGTGCCGCCGAGCGCGAACAAAGCCGCGTCTCCGAGCAGCCGGGCTTCGTGCTGCACAGCTACCCCTACCGCGAAACCAGCCTGATCATCGACGTGCTCACGCGTGATCACGGCCGTATTGCGTTGGTCGCCAAAGGGGCCAAGCGTCCGCATTCGGCGCTGCGCGGTGTGCTGCAAACCTTTCAACCGCTCTCGCTGGCATGGCTGGGTAAGGGCGAATTGCGCACGCTGACCAAAGCCGAATGGGTGGGTGGCCTGCGTCCGCTCGAAGGCGATGCGCTGCTCTCCGGCTTCTACCTCAACGAATTGCTGGTGAAGTTTTGTGCGCGTGACGACCCGCACGACAAACTGTTCCAACATTACCTGACGACGCTGCATCACCTTGCACATGGTGAGCCGGCCGGCATCATTCTGCGGGCCTTCGAGCGCGTGTTGTTGCGCGAGACCGGCTACGCGGTGGCGTTTGATCGCTGTACGCAAACGCGTGGCAAGGTGGTGTGCGATCGCCAATATGTTTTCCATCCCGATTGGGGGGTACGGCCCGCGCGCGGCGGCGAGTCGCCCGACTGGCCGGTGGTGAGTGGTCAGACGCTGCTCGATATGGAGCAGGACGACTACACGCGCGCGCAGACCGTGCAGCAAAGCAAGCTACTCATGCGCTTTCTTCTCAACCATCATTTGGGCGGCGTGCCGCTCAATACCCGGCAGATCCTGCTCGACCTGCAAAAACTATGAGCCTCTTCTTCCACGGCAACCCCATCGACCTGGGGGTAAATATCGATCACGTCGCAACGGTGCGCAATGCGCGCGGCACGGCGTATCCCGACCCGATCAAAGCGGCGTTGCTGGCCGAAGAAGCGGGCGCAGACGTCATTACGCTGCACCTGCGTGAAGACCGCCGCCATATCCGCGACGACGACGTGACGAACTTGCGCGGCCTGCTCAAGACCCGCATGAATCTCGAATGCGCGGTGACCGAAGAGATGCTCGCCATCGCTTGTCAGGTGAAGGCGCACGATGTGTGTCTGGTGCCTGAGCGCCGTCAGGAGCTCACCACCGAAGGCGGTCTCGATGTCGTGGGCCTGTATGACGCAGTGGCCGCCGCGACGCAGCGGCTGAGCGAAGTCGGCAGCCGCGTGTCGCTTTTCATCGACCCCGAGGAAGCCCCCATTCGCGCCGCTGCCCGCATGGGTGCGCCGGCGATCGAACTGCACACCGGCCGATATGCCGAGGCGCATGACGAGGCCACGCGCGAAGCGGAATTCGCCCGCATCGAACGTGCGGTGGCGCTGGGTCTGTCGCTGGGGCTGCGGGTCAATGCCGGTCACGGCTTGCATTACGAAAACGTGCAACCCATTGCGGCCATCGAGGGCATTAGCGAACTCAACATTGGTCATGCCATCGTGGCGCACGCCATCTTCGCGGGCTGGGAAAATGCCGTGCGCGAGATGAAGGCGATCATGGTTGCCAGCCGCATCGCTGCGCGCGGCTGAGCCGCGCCGCAGGACGTTGACCCCATGAGTGTTCAGGATCCGCTCCCGCCCGACGCACCGACGACGCTCTACGGCGTCGGCACCGACATCCTCCAGATCAGCCGCGTCGTGGGCGTGATGGAGCGTACGCGCGGCCGATTCGCCGAGCGCGTGCTGGGGCCGGAGGAACTCAAGGTTTATCACGCCCGTCAGAACCGGTCTGCGGTTCGCGGACTCGCGTACTTGTGTACGCGGTTTGCTGCGAAGGAAGCCGTGTCGAAGGCCATCGGTCTCGGCATGCGCTGGCCGATGACGTGGCGCGCGGTGCAGACGCTCAACGCCCCGTCGGGCAAACCCGTTGTGGTGGCGTCGGGCGAGTTGGCCGAATGGCTGGCCGCCCGGCAGCTGTCGATCGAAATCTCGATCACGGACGAAAAGGAATACGCGGTCGCGTTCGCGATCGCTTCACGCAAAATTGCATCGGAGAAAACGTAATGACGAAGCGCAGGCCGGGTCCGGTGATGTTGGACGTCGTCGGATTGACCCTTAGCGAAGACGACATTCGCCGCATCGACCATCCGCTGACCGGAGGTGTCATCCTGTTCGCGCGTAACTTCGACGATCGCGCGCAGTTGTGTTCGCTCACGAAGCAGATTCGCGACGTGCGTGACGACATCCTGATTGCGGTCGACCACGAGGGCGGTCGTGTGCAGCGTTTTCGCACTGACGGCTTCACGCATCTGCCCGCGATGGGCAAGCTCGGCAAGCTGTGGCACGAGGACGTGTTCAAGGCCACGCGCGTGACGACGGCCGTGGGCTATGTGCTCGCCGCCGAGTTGCGTGCGTGCGATATCGACCTGAGCTTCACGCCGGTGCTCGATCTCGATTACGGCACGTCGCAGGTGATCGGCGACCGTGCGTTCGACAGCGACCCGCGCGTGGTGGCGATGCTCGCCAAGAGCTTGAATCACGGCCTGCTGCTCGCCGGTATGGCGAACTGCGGCAAGCACTTCCCGGGCCACGGTTTCGTCGCGGCGGATTCGCACCACGAGATTCCCGTCGACGAACGCTCACTCGACGAGATTCTCTCGGTCGATGCACAGCCCTACGACTGGCTCGGCATGTCGTTGTCGGCGGTGATGCCAGCACACGTGATCTATCCGCAGGTCGACCCGAACCCGGCAGGCTTCTCGGCCAAGTGGCTCAAGGAGATTCTGCGTGGCAAGTACGGTTTTGACGGTGTGATCTTCAGCGACGACTTGTCGATGCAGGGTGCGAGCGCCGCGGGTGACGTCGTGACTGCGGCACACGCGGCGATGGATGCGGGCTGCGACATGGTGCTGATCTGCAATAGCCCGGAAAAGGCTGACCGTATGCTGCGAGAAATGAAGACGGAGATCGACACGGTGTCGCAACGCCGTATCAAGCATCTCAAGGGCCGCGGCAAAGTGCACGGTTGGGAAAAGATGCTCGCGCAGCCGGAATATCAAGCGGCGAAGCGATTGATTGCGGAGACGTTCGGCGGCTGATGGTGCGGGATCGACGATGAGCCCGGAGGCGTAGTCAGCCGTTCGGGTTCAATCCAAGCAAGCCGCCAAACAAAAAGCGCTCGACCCCGAAGGGACGAGCGCTTTTTTTTTCACCACTGCGTTGCGCTTCGCACCGCGCCATCCGAAGACGGCGCAGGCGGCGGGCAATCGCTTAAGCGCGGCTCTTGTATTCGTCGGTACGCGTATCGATTTCGATCAAATCGTCGGTGCTGACGAACAGCGGCACTTGAATTTCGAGCAGATCGTTGATCTTGGCGTTCTTCATCACGCGGCCCGACGAGGTGTCGCCCTTGACGGCCGGCTCGGTGTACTCAACCTTGCGCACGAGCGTCGTCGGCAGTTCGACCGAGATAGCCTTTTCCTCGTACAGCACGATTTCGCACTTCATATCGGCTTCCAGGTACTTGATTGCGTCGCCCATGTTTTCGGCTTCGACTTCGTACTGGTTGTAGTCGGCGTCCATGAACACGTACATCGGGTCGGCGAAGTACGAGTAGGAGACTTCCTTCTTGTCGAGCACAACGACGTCGAACTTGTCGTCGGCCTTGTACGCGAATTCGCCGCGACCTTCGGTCAGCAGCTTCTTGTACTTCATCTTGACGACGCTGGAGTTACGGCCCGACTTGACGTATTCGGTCTTCAGCACGACGTTGGGCTGACCGTCGATCATGACGACGTTACCGACGCGGAGTTCTTGAGCGGTTTTCATAAAAAACGAGATCCTGTGACGAAATAAGCGATTTGCCGCTTGTTGAGCGCTTCCATACGCCCATTCGCCGCTTGATTCCCGCGCCCGCCCGGAACGGTCCGGGGCAGCAGGTTCAGCAGCAAAGCGTTGAAAAACCAGCTATTTTACCTGATTTTCCGCGAAGCTTGCCAACTGTCGCGCAAGGTCGGGAAGGGCGCCCTGCTTGTCTGCCCAGCCGCGCGCATGTACGGTGAGCGCGGGCAATGCGGCCGCCAGCGCCGGCCAGTCGGGTGCCGTCTGGGCATAGCCATTCCAGAGATGGGTGAAGGTGCGCAAGGCTTCACGCGAGGTGACCGACAAACCACCGCCGTTCGCGGCCGATTCAGCCGTTTCAGCCATTTCAGCCAAATATCGGCCAAGAAACGCGTCCAGCTTCTCGTGATGCGCATTGTCCTCTTGCGGGTAGATATGCCAGACCAGCGGCTTTGCGGCCCACTGCGCCCGCACGAACGAATCTTCCCCGCGCACGAAGTTCAGATCGCACGCCCACAGCAGCGTGTCGAAATCGGCCTGCGGGACGAACGGCAGGCCATAAGCCGTCAGCGATCCACGGGTTGCCGACTCGCGCGGCGCCAAGGCGCTGCGCCCGAACCACTCGCCGACGCCCGGGGCGACGCGTCCTTGCGGCACGAGACACACCACCGGCGTGTCGCTGGCGGCCCACTGAGCGAGCAGGGCCGGGAGTGCAGCGTTCTCATACGCAAATAGCGAGACGACGAGGGCACCCTGGGGTGCTGCGGGCAACCCCAGCGTGCGTTGCCACCAAGCGTCGCGCAGGTCGGCCGAGGCATAGAACGCATCGCGTCGCGAGAACAACTCGCGCTCGCGCGCCAGCCCGCCGGTGCGTTCGGTGAAGCCGGGGAAAAAGAAGGTTTTGACCAATCCCAGTTGCGGATGCACCGAACGTTGCAAGTGACAGTCGTCCACCCAATCTTCGGCGCTGAGATATTCCAGATTGATCCACACGGGAGGGCTTCCGGCTTGCTTGCGCGCGTGCATGGCCTGCACATAGGGTTCGGGCACGTTGCAGGCAAACGCTTCGATGACGATATCGCCTGGCGCGTTGTCGTCGGTCATCGGGCCGAAGTCGGCCCCCCAGTGGCGGACGTCCACGCCGTCGCAGCGTTGCTTGGCGAGCCCGGGATCGATCTCTGGGCGCAGATAGCGGAAGCTCGTCAGGTCATCGACCCATAGCCGCACCGACCAGCCATGCTCGCGCACCAATTGGCGGGCGAGCCGCCAGCACACGCCGATGTCGCCGAAATTGTCGATCACCGTGCAGAAGAGATCGCAGCGCGGCACGAGGGGCAACGAGGGGGCGGGCACAGCGGGGTGAGACGTAGGCAGGGACATTGAGAAGCGGTGACTCGGATTGGTCTAAACTTGCGATTCTAGTCCTTGTGACACGTGGCAGCACCGCTGTGCTGTCCGCAGGACGCATCCGAATCTTAGAGTTCATGACCGAAGACGCCCACGACGTCACGCCACCCCGCAAGTCACGCAAAGCGAAAACCGCCGCCGGGGCGGAGACCGTCGCCCCTTCAGTGCCCGAATTCGACGCCCGCAAAGTGCTCGCGCAACTGCCGAACCTGCCGGGCGTGTATCGCTATTACGACGCCGCAGGCAACGTGCTCTACGTGGGCAAGGCGCGCAATCTGAAGAAGCGCGTCTCGAGTTACTTCAACAAGACACAACTCTCGCCGCGTATTGCGTTGATGGTGGCGCGCATCGCCAAGCTGGAGACCACGGTCACGCGCTCGGAGACCGAGGCGTTGCTGCTGGAAAACAACCTCATCAAGGCGCTGCACCCGCGATACAACATCCTGTTTCGCGACGACAAGTCGTACCCGTTTCTCAAGCTCACGCAGCACAAGTACCCGCGCATGGCGTACTACCGCGGTTCGGTCGATCGCCGGGGGCAGTATTTCGGCCCGTTCCCGAGCGCGTGGGCCGTGCGTGAGAGCATTCAGATTCTGCAAAAGGTGTTTCAGCTGCGCACGTGCGAAGACTCGGTGTTTGCCAACCGCACGCGCCCGTGTCTGTTGCATCAGATCGAGCGTTGCAGTGCGCCGTGTGTCGGTGCGATCAGCGACGACGATTACACGCGCGACGTGAACAACGCCGCCGCCTTCCTGTCCGGGCGTCAGAGCGAAGTGCTCAGTGCGCTGGAGACGAAGATGATGTCGTACGCCGAGGCGCTGAAGTTTGAGCAAGCGGCGGTCGTGCGCAATCAGATGCAAGCGCTCTCCGGCGTGTTGCAGCAGCAGTCGGTGGAAACGGCGGGCGATGTCGATGCCGACATTCTCGCGGTGGCCTACGCGGGTGGCCGCGCTTGCGTGAACCTCGCGATGGTGCGCGGTGGCCGCCACTTGGGCGACAAGGCGTATTTCCCGGCGCATGTGGAACGGGGTGTCGAAGGCGGCATTGCCGACGAGTTCGATGAGGACGATGTCGTGTCGGCCGACGCCGTCGCTGCCACTGACGTTGAGCCTATCGATGCCGATCCGGCCGTCGCTGCCGAGATCGCTTCGGACATGCCGTCCGACACGCCTGCCGCGTCACTCGAATCGCGTCTGCTCGAAGCCTTCGTGGCGCAGCACTATCTGGGCCAATCGGTGCCGCCGGTGCTGGTCGTGAGTCACGCATTGCCCAGCGACGAGTTGCTGACGGCGCTCTCCGAGCAGGCTGGCCGCCGTATTGCGATGGTGCGTCAACCGCAGGGACAGCGGCGTGCGTGGCTCGACATGGCGCTGCAAGGCGCGCAACTCGCGCTCACGCGTCTGTTAACGGAGCAGGGCAGCCAGCAGGCGCGCACGCGCGAGTTGGTGCAGACCATCGGGCTCGACATCGACGATGCGGCTTTGCTGCGGGTCGAGTGTTTCGACATTAGCCACACGCAGGGGGAAGCGACGCAGGCATCGTGCGTGGTGTTCCATCATCACAAGATGCAGACGAGCGAATATCGCCGTTACAACATTGCTGGCATCACGCCGGGCGACGACTATGCCGCGATGCGTCAGGTACTCACGCGCCGCTATGGTCGGTTGATGGAGGCGGCGGCGCTGACGGTGAGCGATGCCGCAGACCCGACGTCCGTCGCCGCCGATGTGGCGCGCGCCGAAGCCGAGACGGCGGTACTGCCTGACACGGCGTCGCACGACGACGCGCAGCAAACAACGGCCACAGCGGACGGCGCGACGACAGACGCCACGACAGACGCCACGACAGACGCCACGACAGACGCTGCGGCCGACGTCGCAGCAGATGCCGCCGCAGTCACCGACGTGTCTGACGTCGAAGCCAATTTGCCGCAACTGGTGTTGATCGACGGTGGCAAGGGCCAGGTGGAAGTGGCGCGTCAGGTGTTCGTCGAGTTGGGCATCGACATTAGCCGCTTGGTGGGGGTTGCCAAGGGAGAGGGCCGTAAGGTGGGGCTCGAGACGTTGATCTTCGCCGATGGCCGCGCACCGCTGGAACTGGGCCGGGAAAGCGCGGTGCTCATGTTGATCGCGCAGATTCGCGACGAGGCGCACCGCTTTGCAATCACCGGGATGCGCGCGAAGCGGGCGAAAGCACGTCAGACGTCGCGTCTGGAAGAGATCGAAGGCATCGGTGCCAAACGCCGTCAGCGCTTGTTGATGCGCTTCGGCGGCTTGCAAGGCGTGGCGTCGGCAAGCGTTGACGAACTGGCGAGCGTGGAAGGTATTTCGACAACGCTGGCGGAACAGATCTACCGACAGCTTCACTGAGGCTGGCGACGAGGAGGATAGCCGCCCTTGTCGGAGCGCATCCATCGTCCTGCCGAGTCGTCACTGGCGACGGCTCGGCATCCATGTCAACTGGGCAGCGAACATCGCTCGGTGTCGCTCACTTCTCCGTATCCCCGTGAAACAGTAGCCGCATCACCGTATCGTTATCGACGGTTTCCCCGGAGAGCGTGCGCGCGAGCAATTCGCCGCCGACGACGGGCGGCGCGAAGATCATGTCCGGCTGCACGCGTTTGAGCTTGCTCAGGTGCTTGCTGTCGTTGACTGACGCGATGGTGCGCACGCCCGGCGCGATTTCCTTGGCCGCGAGCACGATGAAGGCGTTCTCCGAATCGTCGGAGCGCAGGGCTAACACGGCCTTCGCATGTTCGATCCCGGCATGCGTGAGGACTGCGTTATCGCTTGCGTCGCCGTGGATCACATCGGCATCTTCCGGATACGGGTTGTCGACACCGCTCGCGATGATGACAGTGACGGGCCAGCCACGTTTCGTGAGTTCGTGGTGCACGTTGATGGCGAGCGGCGATGCGCCGGCCACGATGAAGTGTTGCTTGCGTATCACGTGAGTAAACCTCCCCGCGAGAATTTTCTTGAGATTGCCCCCGACGAGCGGACCGATGACCACGGTGAGCGATGTCGCGAACACACTGATGCCGAAGATGATGACTGAGGCCGTAAAGAGCCGTGCGTCGGTCGAGTGCGGCACGATGTCGCCGTAGCCCACGGTCGTCATCGTCACGATAGCGAAGTAGAACGCGGTGGCCAGATCGGTGACCGGCGGCGCGAACTCGCTGCCGAGATACATCGTGCCGAACGTGGCATAGACGACCAGCGCGAACACGGCGACGAGCGTGTAGAGCGTGGCGGCGGCGAAGCTCGCGCGGTCGAATTCGCGCCAGTACCAGAGCAGCAGCGCAATGCTGACGATCGACAGCGCAAAGGTCAGATCGAAGCGGATATTGAGATGCACGTTGATGATCGCCGCGAGGGCGAGCATCACGAGCGAGAAGGCCCATGCGGTGCGGGCGCGAATGACGAGTCCGCAGCTGAGCGCA
Source organism: Pandoraea pneumonica (assembly GCF_902459645.1). Taxonomy (GTDB): domain Bacteria; phylum Pseudomonadota; class Gammaproteobacteria; order Burkholderiales; family Burkholderiaceae; genus Pandoraea; species Pandoraea pneumonica. The sequence goes on along the minus strand of NZ_CABPSK010000003.1, from coordinate 435,294 downwards.
ACGAGCGAGAGGCCGACGAGTGCGCGGGGCAGATGCGAGAAATCGATGCGCTCGATGGCGTTGATGCCGAAGAGCAGGCGGGGCAGGTGACGGGCTTCGATGCGCTCGAGTGCCGAGAGGTCGCCGCGCACGAAGAGGTCGATGAGCAGGCTGCCCGGCACGCGCAGCAAGACGGAGGCGACGAGCAGCAGCCCGTTGAGGCCGACCAGCATGCTGATGATGACGTGCGGCGGGAGCAGGCGCCATCGCAGGGCGGGCAGAGACGACCAGAGCGGTTTCACGAGATCGGTGCTAATGGCGGGTTGTTGCGAGCAAGATAGGGGCACAGTGACGCATATGTCAACCGCGTAGCGGTGCCTCGGCCTTGTCGCTGCGGGGCATACACGGCACAATGCGGGTCTGGTACGGCTGCCGAGTGCGCCGTGTGTCGACTGCCGTTTGCCGAACTCATGCTGCCATGCCTTTTAATGTCCCCATCTTCCTGACCTGGCTTCGGATCGTGCTGATCCCGCTGGTGGTCGGCGTTTATTACTTGCCGACCACGTGGTTGACGCCGGTCCAGATGAATTGGGTGGCGTGTGCGATCTTCGTGCTGGCGGCGCTGACCGACTGGTTTGACGGGTTTCTGGCGCGTCGCTGGAATCAGACGTCGGCGTTTGGGGCGTTTCTCGACCCGGTGGCCGACAAGCTGATGGTGGCGGCGGCGTTGCTGATGTTGTTGCAGATGGGCCGGATCAACGCGTTGGTGGCGCTGATCATCATTGGCCGCGAGATTACGATTTCGGCGTTGCGTGAGTGGATGGCGCAGATTGGCGCGTCGCGCAGCGTGGCGGTGCATCAATTGGGCAAGATCAAGACGGCGGCGCAGATGGTGGCGATTCCGTTGTTGCTGTTCAACGGCACGGTAGTGTGGAACGGCTTGCGGTTCGATTCGCGGTTCTGGGGCACGTGGCTGATTTACGTGGCGGCGGTGCTGACGTTGTGGTCGATGCTGTATTATTTGCGCCGCGCGTGGCCGCAGATTCGTGAGCGTGGCGGCGCACAGATGTGAGCGTAAGTGGCTGAAAGTGCGGGATTTGCGCGAGGGAGGCAAAAAATCTTCACAAATTTTCAGTGCAGGTGCTTGACACTGAATCGGCGTTTGGACATAATCTCCTTCTCGCTGCTACGGCGTTAGCCCGGCAGCGAAATTTTGAGAAGTGTTGGATTGGTAGTACGCATGAAAATGCGGGAGTAGCTCAGTTGGTAGAGCGCAACCTTGCCAAGGTTGAGGTCGCGAGTTCGAGACTCGTCTCCCGCTCCAGTTTTTACACTGGACATTGAGTGAATAAAGCCTTGATGTCGGGTGTCATGCGGGAGTAGCTCAGTTGGTAGAGCGCAACCTTGCCAAGGTTGAGGTCGCGAGTTCGAGACTCGTCTCCCGCTCCAAATCCAGAGGGAAGCCTGGCTTCCCTTTTTATTTGCCGAAAAGCCCACGGCGATCGATCCGAAGGGCGCCCTCGATGGCAACACCGAGTGGTTACAATGCGGCATATCCCGATGGCGGGATGGCAGAGTGGTCATGCAGCGGCCTGCAAAGCCGTGTACGCCGGTTCGATTCCGACTCCCGCCTCCATCTAAAGCACTGTATTTACAGTGCTTTTTCTTTTTCTACTCCCCGTTTCATCGCCGCGTATACCCGCCAAAAGTGGTATAAACCCGTCTCTGCCACCCGGGATTAGGTGCTTTGCCACCCGGAATACATGAATATTTGCCGTGTACGTGAGTTGAGGAATGGCAACTAAAAGGCTTCGGGGTAGTACGTGGGAGTACGTCGTAAAGCGCAGCGCTCTGCTGCCCAAACCAATCTATCTGCGATTTGAGAGCGAGGCCGAGGGCGACGAGTATGTGCGCCGTCTCGAAGCGCTGCTCGATGCGGGTGTCGTGCCCGAAGAGTTTGCGCCGACTGCGGCCGGTAAGTTGACGCTCGCCGAACTGAATCGTGCATACCAAGTTGCTTTGCATGTGCCTGACGAAGATCGAGCGCTGCTAAACGTCATTCACGCGCGTCTCGGCAAAACGCCGCTACTGACGCTCGACTACAAGTGGGTCGAACGTTGGGTGTCCGACATGAAGCGCGAGCAGAATCTCGCACCGTCGACGATCCGCCATTACGTCGGGGCGCTCAGTCGGTGTTTCGCGTGGGCGTGCAGATCCGGCCAATACCCTGAGCTGGTGATTAACCCGCTCGGATTGCTGCCCAAGCGTTACGCGACCTACTCTGACGCCGACGTGGCCTATCTCGCTGCGGTCGGAAAGGGGAAGGCGGCTAAGCGTGACGAATCGCGCGAGCAGCGGCTAGACGCGAAGCAGGAGGCCGCAATTCGTGCGGTGTTGAACGGGGAGAAGCGCGAGGATCGTGAGCGGCCGTTGGCGCTCGCCTATCGCGCTGCGCTCGAATGCATGTTCGACCTGGCGTTAGAGACGGCCATGCGCATGCGCGAGATATTCACGCTTTCACAAGATCAGATCGACATTGCCGCGCGTACGATCTTTCTCGACAAGACGAAGAACGGTGACAGGCGACAGGTGCCGCTTTCGAGTGTGGCCGTGCGGGTGCTCGGGGAATACCTCGCGCACGTCGACGGCGGCACGCGAGGCATGGAAGGCTACGCGGCCGACGTCCGGCTGTTCCCGTGGTGGTCTGGTGAAGTCTCTCGCGTGGAGCTGGCGAGGGTGACGTCGCTGCTATCCCGGCAATACTCGCGCGTGTTCGATATGGCGAAGTGCGGCGAGATCCGGTTTCACGACTTGAGGCATGAGGCTACGTCGCGCCTTTACGAGCGGACGCAGCTCTCGGACTTGCAGATATCAAAGATCACGGGCCATAAAGACCCGCGCATGCTGAGTCGGTACGCGAACCTACGCGCAAGCAACTTGGCTACTCACCTCTGGTAAAGGCTGATACACGCGTTTTGCTCGGGCCTTGCGAGCAGGGCGCGGGATCGGCGTAGGCGGAATACGTGCCGTTGCCGCGTCGATCCCACGTGAAACCTCTTGCTCGGCCAGTCGCTGCATTTGCTGCGTGCGCACTTGGTCGCGCAGATATGCGACAAGATCGTCCACTAGGAATACCCACGCCCGCCCGATCTGGCAGCCGGGAAGCTCGCCAGCCTTTGCGAGATCCTGCGCGGTCGATTCGTGGATGTGGAGAAACTGTGCACACTCCGCGATGTTGAACGTTCTAGACACGATTGCCCCCTTCCGCCTCCAGCGCGGCCCGGTACAGTGCCGCAGCCACGGTTACAACCGCCCGACGCATCGCCGCAGTTTTATCTCGTGCAGATCTCGACATATAGTCAACCGATTCCCGTATTAGTCGCGGCGGGCCGTTCGGTTCCGATGAGCGTGCATAAGTTTCGGCAAGGCAAGCGTCTGCATCCGGCATGTGGTACACGTTGATACAGGCGACTGCTGCCAGTGTGGACGCTTGCTTGTCATCGTCGAGCGGGTTGTAGCGGTGTCGAATTCGCACGCAGGGGTGGTCGAAGTCGCCAAGCAATGCTGCGCTAAAGGCGACCACACGAAGCTCGCGAAAGTTCTCGATGCGCGTGCGCAGTCCAATTGTCCTGCCTGCTTCGGCCATCAGTTGCAGATCGAACTCGCTCGCTTGGCTCATCATGTAATTGTGGGTCATGCTTTGCTCCCGGCCGCGACGACGGCTCGGTCGACTTCAGTCGACCATGCGCGGACATTGATTTCTTTGCCCGTGTCGAGTTGAATGCATGTGCCGTGAACGCCGTTGTAGTCAATCGGCCACCATGCAAGGATTCGCTCAGCGATTACGGTGACTTCACGCGCACCCACGGAATAGCCGGGGAAAGTGATCGGTGTCACGCGGCCTCCTTGGCGTCGTCGTGCGCCAACATGACGATGCGCTGCTCTACTTCGTCGGTCGGCATATCGAGTTGCATGCTGAGTTGAACGACGAGTTGCAGATAGCGCTCGTCGCTTTCGGCTCTGGCTTGCAGTGCAGTGCGTGCCATCGAGCGGAGTTGTTCTCGGGTGTACTTCATTCTGTTACGCCCCCTTTGCATCGCGTTCGGCGATGAGCAAATGGAGGGACCGAGCATCTTCGATCGCCTGACGTGCTTCGCCAGAGTGCCGCAGCGCGCCTTCGAGATTGTGTCGTCTGGCCCATTCAAGGGCGTCGTCGTCGCTAACGTGAAACGATGCGAAGGCTTGGGCGTGAGTGTTGTCCGAGGCGGGCGCAGCTGCGCGTGCATTCCACTTCGCTACTGCGCTTTCAATAGCTGCCTTGTGCAAGCGAAGGCAAGCTCGTCGCGTCCGAATGGTCCCGCCACCGCCTTCCGGCAAATCTCCATGAGCCTGTGTCTCGCAGTCACAGCACTCGATCCAGTAGCTAGGCGTATGAGTATTCGCAAGCTCAAGATCGTTGCCGCCGCACATCGGGCACGGCAGCAGCGCGTGACCCGCGTGCGTGCCATCGTCATCCATCGATGCTGAGAAGTGGTGTACTCCGCCGTACGTGGTCAGGCCAGCGATTTCGTGTGTCATGGTAGAGCCCTCCGGCTGGGCGGGGCGCGTAAGCGCCACGCCTTCGTTAATCTGGATTTCGCGCCGCGCGAGCGGCGCTTCGTTCATCTGGACAAATTCCTCGGATGCAGGCGCATCCGCGCTGACGTGTGCAGTGGGATTGGTTTGGGGCGACTTGTCGTTTGCCCCCCTTTCCCGCTGTCGCGGCAGCGGACATGGGGTAGAAATGGCCGGGCAACCCATCAAACGGCCCCCGTGAGTGCGCGTACGGCAAGCTCTTCGAGCCAGTTGACGGCTCGGTGAGTGTGCTTGTTGTCGCGGGTGAATTGGTTGTGTCGCAGTTGGTCGGCGAGTGCGACGGCGCCTGCCGCAATGGCGAGACGGCGCGTTGAATGCCCGGTGCCATGATGCGACACAGGGCCGCCCTGATATGTCGTGCCGATCTGATAAGACCGTGATGAGTACCACTTGCCCGACTCGCCACGCGCGACGTTAATTTCTACGTAGCTTCCAGCCCATTTGGGCGAGCGAATGAATTCGGTTGCCCGACTATCGAGCATGCCGTATTCGTGCGCTACAGCCACGGGGGCCTCATCGTCGGTTGTCGAGTGGATGCGGCAGAACGTCGAAAGCACCGTGGATATTTCGACAAAGCCCGGGGAGTCCTCGCCGAACGTCGGACTGCTGTACGCGGCGACGGTAGCAAACAAAAGTTGCTTTGCGAACGCATCGCCAATAGCGCTTGTTCCTTTAGTTTTCTCGGCGGCGGGTTTGGGTGAGCTTTTCTCGTTCGGCTTGTTGGGCAGGTCAAGGTTCTTTTGCGTAACCTTGGTTCGCCCCTGTTCGGTAGCGACGGAGAGCGCCTTTTCGATGACGCCAAGAGCTTTGCTCGGGCCAACGTCTCGAATCGTCTTGATGGCAAGCGTCGACGTGATCGCCTTGTCGCGAATGAGCGTATGCAGTTCGGTCGGAGCATCGAGCAACAGCATGACGTCGCGCACAGTCTGGCCGGTGATGTTCAGTGCGGCGCAGATCTCGGCCTGTGTCATCCCCTCTCGTTGCAATTCTGCGATGCGCCCGCCAAGTTCGAGTGGGGTGAGTCTTTCGCCATCATTGGCTGTAATGCCGGTGATGATTAATGTCCGGCGATCAACCGTCCGGGCATCCCGGATGATGAGCGGCACGCGATCAAAGACGATCTCTGGTCGCGACCACTTCCCTGAGTCCATTGCCGCAATCGCGGCAAAGTGACGATGCTGCCCGTCATGAACGTAGATGCGATTCTCGTCGCCAACCTTGCGCACGAAGCAGCCGATGGGCTTCGTCTTGTCAAAGCCGTTGGCGAGCATGAGCGCGGTAAGGTGGGCAACGCGTTCGTAGTCGAGGGGGCGCGCATTGTCACGCGGGTCGTGAAAGACTTTTCGGGGATCGATGATCCACAAGTCGGAGGAACCGCCTCCTGCTTCCTTCACGGCGGCCTTCGTGTTGCCTGTGATGATCGGCTCGGCAGCTAGATCAGTTTGGCGTGAGTCGATCATGCGGCCACCTTTGCGCGTGCGGCGTTCGCTGCCTTGCGCTTGTCCATCGCTTCTTTTCGCTTCGCATCCCGCTCCGCGATCTGTGCATCGCGTGCGGCTTGCTCGGCAGCGCGCGCCTCAAGTGCGGCGCGGTGTCGCTTCGTGGCGGTGTCGCAATCGGCCTTGGTCGGCAGGGATACCTGAGTCCCCGCGACAACGTTGCCGAACATGATCATGTAGACGGTAAGCGGCGTGCCAGCGAGCGGCTTGCGATAGACGACGTACTTGCCGATCAGCAGCGGCGTGGTTGGACGCGGGGCAGCGGGATCGTAGCTCGTGGTACTCATGAGACTGATCGTGTCGGAACGTTGATCCCGGTCCGGGCCGGGGAGAATGAAAGGCTTGGTCATGGCTGGTCACTCATCTTTGTCACCGGCTGAAAGTCGTTTCAGATCCGGTGCATCTCTTCTCGGCTTCTCGCGCTGCTGGCGGAGTTCCGCGCAGTTGGCGAGGCATCGGCGAATGCCGGGGTGAGCGAGAGCAACTGACGGAGAGCCTCGGCAGCGGAGTAGGCGGAATTCGCGCGCGAGCGTCTCGTCGTCGAACGTATCGGGCTTCGGCATGGTGAGGCTCACACGAAGCGGCGAAGCGGTCGGGTGGGATGCAGGCAATCGGAGCTGCATTTGGTGCGGATGACCCCGGGGCTGCGTTTAGCGGGTTGCGGCGTGGGCGCTTGGGGCCGCTCACTGCTCGCGTAGACGATTGCGGCCGCGAGAGATAGCAAGCACAGGCACAGTGCGCGACGTGGACGCGCAAAGTCGCTTTGCCTTGCTGCGGTGAATCCGGTCGGCAGCACGGCGGGAAGTTCGCGCAGGGTCTGCGTCGTGCCGTGCTGCTTCAAACGTTGAGATAACAAAGTGGGCATGACTGTCTCCGCTTCGGTAGTTACTGGAGCGGAGAATAGCCATTCATGGCTATTAGTGTCAAGCCATCAATGGCTATTAAGTGGGGATTGCCTTATTTTTGTGCATCTTGATTGTGGTAAAAACGCCAAACTTGGCTATAGCTTGGATATTGCGTAGCGGCTAGCGGCGATGGCGATTGCTTCGCCCCCGACCGTCAGCAGAACGTCGATCCACGGATTGGTGTTGATGTACGCTGCGGCGGCGAAGCCCGCAATCTGGACGGTGGAGGCGAGTAGGATTGTGTCGATTGCACCGCGCTCGCGGGGGCGAGGGCGGTGTCGGGAGCTTAGGGATGCTCCGAGTAGAACGTCTTGGATTCGGCGAAGTGCGGCGAGTATCGGACCAAAGTGCTCCGGCTCAACATTCTGTATGCACGTCTCGACGGATCCGTCGGCGCGGACGAAAACCTGCGCTGCGGCCACAGGTGCGCACTCCTTCGATTCGAATGCGCGAAGGGTGGCATTGAGGACTGCTTGCTGCCGAACCCCGGTGTTATGGGCAGCGGCGTCGATTTGCGTAGCACGCTCGACGCGGGCGTCACTAAGGCTAACTACGTTTGACTGCTCGTTTCTTTGATGAACTGGTCGTTTCATTATGCGTCAGCGTCCTGTGATCTAATGGTCTGCTGGACGCTGCGGTAATGTCTCCGGCCTGCTCTGCGCTTGCGGGTGTGACTTCGGAAAAGCTGAGGCCGCGATTCGTTGCAATGACGAATCCGATGTATGACTTGATCTTCTCTTTTTCGGCTGGGGGCAGTCGTGCGAAGGCTTCGTGATCGTATTGGATCTCGTCGCTCGTGCTTTCTTCGACTAGCAGGCTGGTCACACTTACCCCGAGTGCTTCGGCGACTGCCTCTACGTTGCATAGAAGCGGTGACACTTCCCCGCGCAAAATTCTCCCGACCGTGCTTTGTGTGACGCCCGCGCGCACGGCCAACTTCGCCTGAGTGTCGAGGTGGGGGCGCAAGTCCATTTGCTGACGGACATTCTTCGCCAGCAGTGCTTGCAGCTTCGTCGGAGTGGTCGTTTTTGCGGTAGCCATAAACCCATCTTGCCAAGGATGGATAGCCATTTGTGACCAATTGTCGATTGCAAAAATAGCCATCGATGGTTTATTCTCTCGGTTAATCAATCGAGGGATCACGGAAATGAAGCCAAACCAGCCAAGTTGGATTGAGGCCGTCCGCACCAAATTGCAAGAACGCAAACGCCAGTGGCCTGAAATCGCCCGCGAGTCCGGAGTGCCGTACCACACGGTCGTAAAGGTCGCCAGCGGCGTGGTCACTGACCCCCGTGTTTCGACCGTGCAAGCCCTGCACGATTACTTCGCGAGTTGCCCTGACGGTCATGCGACGCCCGGCAACGCATCCCCTGCGGATTGAGTTCTGTTTAAGCACCTTCTCTTCTCCCTGTCGTGTGACGCCTTGAACTGTAGTGACCTTCGGCGGCGGTTAACACGATGAAACGCACACGTATCAAAGAAACGGGGCCAGCATGACCTACAAGTATCGCGAAACAGAACCGCTCGACGTGCTCTACAACGCTGTACGCGCCACTCCCGGTGGTGTTGCGGATGCGGCTAATTTCCTCTCGGCACGCCGTGGCCGTCAGATCTCGCCGGAGTCGCTTCGACTTCGCCTGCGCAACGAAGGCGAAAACCGTATCTCGTTCGAAATGTTCGGATTGCTCGTTGAATTTTTGGATGAACGTGGCCGGGTCGACGCACGCGATGCGATTTCCGCGTTCGCTGCGCAGTACGGCATGCGTGCCGTACCTATGGCGCAGATGAGTGGCGATCAGTGCGTGTCAGGCCTCGCGCGTGACGCGCTCACGCTTGGGCAGCACACGGGCTCGGTTGCGGCCGAAGTTATCGCGGCTATCGATGACGGACGGATCTCGCTCGATGAGCTGGACGCAATCACCCGTGTGGTCCGTGAGACTCAGGGAACGCTCGACGGGCTACTTGCCCGCGCGCGAATTCTCGCCCAACAGCACAACTCCTGATCGATGCAGTTCGGTCCGGGGATGGTGTGTTGCAACAAGTACCGCGCGAAGGCGGGGCTTTGTTGCGATCTCGACGCGCAGCTCGACTGCGTTGCTTTTGAGAGCGCACGTCTTGCGGCGCACGCCCCCCGCCGTCTGCCCGAATTTCTCACTTCACTTCTCGCGGTGTTCCCGCCCAACGTTCTGTTTGTGCAGGCACGTCGCGGCGGATACGTAGACACCTTCATAGAGGCGGCGGCTTGCTATTGCGCCACATACCCGACTCTCGACGAACGTCGAACTTTCTTTCACTTCCTCGCGGGCCATTTCACTGCCGAGCAAACGGAGCGCTTCAAGACGCTTCATAACGCTGAATGGCAGCGCCTGCGCGGCAAGGTTTAACCGGGGGCAACAAGTGACTTTGCGAATGAAAGCACGGGGCCATATGCGCCCCGCATTCCGTTTCCGTAGGGCGTCGGTGTCCTGCGCGTTTGTGGCGGGCCGCGCGCGTTGGCGCAAGGCTGTGCGCATGGCTCAGATCGAGGCGGCATAACGATGGCAAGTATTGACGATATCCGTCTGCAACTGTTGGCGGCGGGTCACCCGGCATTACCCGAGGGTCACCCCATCGCTGACGACAAGCACCATCGGTACGGGAAGGGCAAAAAGTATTGGTACGCCTTGCATGAGGTGTGGAGAGACGGCCGTTTGATCGGCCATACCGGCGCCTACGGATGCTGGTCGGGTCACGATAACGGGGCCACAAAGTTTGAGTGGATTGGCGAAACCGTAACGGCAGATGATCTCGCGGCGGTCAAGCGCCGTCAGGAGGATGTTGCCCGAGCAGAGGCGGAAAAGAAGGCCAAAGCGGCAAAGAATGCCTCCAATCGTGCAAACGCACAGTGGGACGCGGCAGAGGCGCATGCCGTCGCGTCAGCCTATTTCGACAAAAAGCAGATCACACCCGAGTGCGTTCGCGTAGATGCCGAAGGCCAAATTCTTGTGCCCATGGTCGTCTACGGAGAGACGCAGCACCTTGCGGGGCTGCAAAAGATCTCGCCGGACGGCGTTAAGCGCTTCAATGCGGGTATGGACAAGGTGGGCACCGCCTGCCAACTCGGTAGTGTCTCGGCCGACGATCAGGTCGTCGGCATCGCCGAAGGCTACGCGACCGCCAGATCCGTGCGTATGGCGCTGGAGGATGCAATCCCGGTCGTGGTCGCGTTCGACGCGGGCGGGCTGATGGAGAGCGCCAAGCGTCTCCGCAAGAGCCATCCCGGCGCGCATCTGCTGTTTCTCGCCGATGACGATTGGAAGATCGAGCAGCGTGCGCGCGATTGGTTGGCCGACGAATTCGGATATGAAGGCGATCCGCAGATCGGTGGTGACGCACTCTCGCTCAAACGCGGCGAAACCGCAGTGCAGGTGCGTATCGAACGCAAGGCCGACGCCTTTGCCGTCGAGTGGCTGCTTGCGACGATTACGACGGCCGGTGCAAGCACTGCGCCGCGCACGAAGTCATTTGCAAACGCAGGCCGCAAAGCGGCTCACGAAGCGGCAGCCGAAGTGGGCAACGCGAGCGTGACGTATCCAGCGTTCGAAGCACGTGGCGATCGAAAGCTGACTGACTTTAACGACTTGCATGTCGAAGAGGGCTTGCATGTGGTCAGGCAGCAGGTGAGCGCTGCGGTACTGGCTGCGATGGGGGCGGATCCAGCAAGCGTCGCGCCGTATGCGCACCTGCAATCTGCTGAGACGCAAGACGATCCGCTCTACGAATCAGCCGTCGATGCGGTGACGAAGCACGGGCGCGCAACGGTTGGGCATCTGCAAAAGCTACTTTCGATTTCGTACGCGCGCGCGTCTCGACTTTTGGAGGTCATGGAAGATCGCCGTATCGTCACGGCTGTGGACGCCAACGGTCGACGCAAGGTTGCGGGATCGGCGGCTACCCCTTCGTCTGCTGGCGCAGCGGGAGCCATGCGAGGCGATGGCGACGAAGAGGAGCATTGGCGGGCGCGGCTACGTCGCGCAGACAATTCCGGTGCTGTACTTCCGGCGCTCGACAACGTATTCGCCATCCTGCTCAACGATCCGGCATGGGCGGGCGTGCTCGGGTTCGAGCAGTTCTCCGGTCGAGTCATGAAGCTCAAGCCGCCTCCTTTCGACGAAGGCGGCATCGAGGGCGAATGGACCGACCGCGACGATGCCCGGTGCGTGCTGTGGCTCGGCCAGCGCTACGGATTCAGTCCGAAGCAAGACATAACGATGGAGGCGGCTTTCCTAGTCGCTGAGCGCAGCTCGTACCACGTCGTGCGCGACTACTTGGAATCCGTTCGCCCGAATTGGGATCGCAAGAGCCGCCTCCGCTCGTGGCTCGTCGACTACTTGGGCGTCGAGGATACCGAGTATGCGCGTCTGGTCGGGTTCAAGTGGCTGCTCGGCGCTGTTGGCCGTGTGATGCGCCCCGGCTGCAAGATGGACAACATCCTCATTTTGGAGGGTAAGCAGGATGCAGGTAAGTCGCGTACGTTCGCGACGCTCTTCGGGCAGCAGTGGTTTACAGACGCCCATATCAACATCGGCGACAAAGACACCTATGTCGTGATGAACGGCAAATGGGTGCTTGAGCTGGCCGAGCTTGATGCGTTGAACAAAGCCGATTCGTCGCTCGCTAAGAAGTTCTTCACGACTGCGGTTGATACGTTCCGCCCGCCCTATGGGCGGCGGGCTATCGACGTGCCACGGCAGTGGGTTGTCGGCGGCTCGGTCAACTTCGATGCGTACCTGAAGGATGAGTCCGGCAATCGTCGCTACTGGCCGGTAAAGACTGCTGACGTCATCGATTTCGTTGGCCTTGCTCGCGACCGCGATCAACTTTGGGCCGAAGCATTTACCGAGTATCTGGAGTGGGAGCAGGCGAACGACGAAGCGGGCGGTATGCAGCCGACGCCGTGGCAGGTGCTGGCCCACGAAAAGCCTCTGTTCTCTGTTGAGCAAGAAGCGCGTTACGAAGGCGACGTGTACGAGACGATGATCGCACGGCATTTGCATCATCTGTCCGAAAGCAAGATCACTACGGAGCAGATTCTGGCTGACGTGCTCAAGCTCGACATTTCGAAGTGGACCCCGGCCGAGCAGCGGCGCGTTGGCAAGGCTCTCAAGTCTATCGGCTGGGTGCGTAAGCGTGAGAGCACCGGCGCACGTGAGTGGTACTACGAGCGTCCAGCCGAACCCGTAGCGCCCACGCCTCCGCCTCCGCCTGTTACTTACGACGAGGCCGACGATGTGCCGCTTTGATCGGAGCGAGGCGCGCCTAACCGCTGGCATTGGCGCGCGCGACAGCGGACAACGGCGCGCTGAATCGCCGTCCCATGTCCCAATGTCCCATGCGCCGCCACGGTTCCGTGCGCGTGATGCGTGCGACGTGTGCGACGTGCAGGCGAGAGTGCGCACGTCGCCCGCGTCGCAGGCGCACACACCCAAGCATTCATTTTTTCTTTGGGACGTTGGGACATTGGGACGGGGGAGCATGCAATGAGTGTCGACTACAAAGAGCAAGCCGGGATTGCGATGAATCCGCATAGCCAACTCGCTGATGCCGCGATGGATCCCCAAGTAACTTTGGGTGCTCTCGCATTCGCAGACGAGTTGGGGCGTCTGCTGTGGCGCATGAAGTACGGGCAAGACGTGAAGCATGCGGGAATGAAGCGTGCGACGCTGATACTTGCAAGCCGCGTGCGGGCTTCGGGTAAGTTCAAGCGGTCGAAGTTCACGGGCGTGACGAAGGCTGACCGTAGGGATGCTCGCATGGGATTCGATGTGGAGCGGAGTAGCGTGGATATCGTCGAGCGGTTCGCGGCTCGTGTCATTACCGAATGGGTGGCTGATCTGTGCGTGACGTGCCACGGTCGCCGATGGATCCCCCGTATGTCTAAGTCGAAGGCGGCGGCAGCTCCGCTCTTGCAGTGCCCGGGTTGCGGTGGCACCGGACGTGCGCCACAAGACGATGCAGCACGAGCGCGGTGCATGGGTTTAGATCTGGAGGTGTATCGCAAACATTGGTCACGTCTGTTCGCAGCAATGCTGGCGTTGTTGGATGAGGTCGATGCGGCAACAGAGGCGACGGTGAAAAAGCAGATGCGATGGAGATAATGTTGCAATCCGAAATATCTTGAAATAGAATCCGTTTCATCCTGTTGGACGTTACGACGTTTCGGGATATCGCTGGCACCGCGCGTTAGTCGTGCAAACCTCTCGGGACATAAAAATAACAATCGGAGCCTGCGAGGTGGGGTTGGGGAAGGTCCGCCCTAGATGATTGCGAAGAACACAGTGAAGCCCTGAACGTGAAAGCGTTCGGGGCTTTTTGTTTTGTCCAACCGGCCGCGCCCGTCTCCTCGCGGCCGACCGCTCGTCGCCGTCCACCGCTATGGACGTGCGGCGAGCACCTATTTCGTGAACGTATGCCATCGAGCGCTCCCCGCCCATGCCGAGAGCCGAATTGTCGCGCGCTCGTTCGCGACGGCTCGGCATATTGCGACAAGCACAAGCGCGTTGCGCGTGGCTCGTTCGCTGATCGCGAGCGTGGCACGCGGCAGCAGCGAGGCTACGGAGCTGGGTGGGAAGCAAAGCGACAACGCGTATTCGCGCGTGACAAGTGGCTATGCCAAGAATGCCTGCGGGCGGGTGTCATCAAACCAGTGGGTGACACGCCTTACAGCGCTTGGTGCGATCACATCGTCGCGAAGGCAGAGGGCGGAACTGACGACGACACGAACCTGCAAACGTTGTGTCGTTCGTGCCATGCCGCAAAGACCGATGCCGAGAAGCAGCGCGGCCGATCCCGGGCGGCACAGGGTCTGCTCACAAAACAAGCAACCCCCGGTCGGTGACGATGACCGGCCGGGGAGGGGGTGGGTCAATCTCTGAGGCGCTTTTGCCAGGGACCGAGCGCCCAGCTGCGTTTTTCCGAGCAGTGATTTTTGAAGAGGGGGGGGGTTAAAGCAGCCGCCCCGTAGACCCGCTACTTCGCCCTGTTTGGCGAAAAATCTTGTCGCGGGCCACAGGAGCGCCGTATGAGTTCGGATTACACCGATCTGGCCGATGAGTACGCGGCTGACGAAAAATCGTCAGCAAGCACCGTTGGTAAGAAGTTGCTTTCACCGAAGCCACCACCCGGCACGCAGTTGTCGCCGCGCGAGCGGAAGGTGTGGGACTACATTTGCCACGTTTTGCGCGAAGAAGGGCTGCCGCACATGACTGCCGGGCTGGCGATTGCGGTCGTGTGCAAAACCTTCATCCGATGGGTGAACACCGAGTTGCAGTTGCAGGAGTTCGAAGCCAGCAACAGCGGCTCGTATTTCATCAAGACCAAGACCGGATTCGAGCAGCCGCACCAGTTCTTCTATGCGGCACAGACGCTTAAAACGGAGTTGCTGAAATGGCTACCCGAGAGTTGCCTGACCCTACCGTCATCGGTGATGGCAAGGGCGAAGTTGGGCGACGACGGGCAGCAGGACGATCTCTTCGGCGATCTGCTGCAATCCGCGCTCGCCGCACCCGCAAGCAAATCGCTCAACTAACCCCGAGCGTCTTGCACGAGTGGGATGAGGACTATGGTCTGCCCGTGCTGCGAGGGGAGATCGTTGTCGGTGAGCTGGTGTATCTCGCGGTCGAGCGTCACTACCAAGATCTGCGAGACGGGGCAAAGCGTGGCCTGACGTTTAGCCCCGGTCATGCGTGGAAAGTCATTCAGTTCATCGAGCGCTTCTTCGTTCACATCAAAGGGCCGTTGGCCGGTCGGCCAATCCTGCTTGACCCATGGCAGAAGTTTTGGACCGCCGTCCTGTACGGCTGGCTCGGTCCGGAGGGCACGCGTCGTTTCACCCGTGGCTATGAGGAGGTTGCGCGCAAGAATGGCAAGAGCACATGGAAAGGCCCACAAGGTGCGTACCTGTTTATGGCCGACATGGAAGTCGGTGCGGAAGTCTACGCGGTGGCGACTACCCGTGAACAAGCAATGTCGGTGTTCAAGCCTGCATTCGACAATATCCGGCGATGGGCGCGTCGCTCGAAAGGCGTAAAGCGCTCGTTCACCATCCATGAAGGCACCAATCAGGAAAAAGTTGCTTTTGATAGTTCAGTGTTCAAGCCTCTACCGGCAAACGCTGAATCGCTCGACGGGTTGAATCCGTCGGCAATTCTGTTCGACGAGCTGCACGCGCAGAAAACGCCGGAAGTGTGGGACGTAATGGAGTCTGCGCTTGGGGCGCGTACACAGCCGCTACTCTCCGCGATCACGACGGCAGGCTTCATTCTGGATGGTGTTTGTACGGAGATACGTCGCTACCTGATCGAGATTCTGCGGGGCGAGCGTGAAGACGATAGCTTCTTCGGTTACGTCTACACGCTCGACGCTGACGATGATCCGTTTGAGGAGCGGAACTGGATCAAGGCGAACCCCGGGCTGGGTATGTCCAAGCGGTTCGAATACATGCGGTCGATGGCTCGCAAGGCAAAGGCGCTGCCGTCCGCGCTTACCAACTTTCTGACCAAGGATCTGAATCAGTGGGTCAACGGCGCAGACGGTTGGATCCATGCGGCGACGTATGACAAGGGTGGAAAGCCGTTCGATCCGGCGATTCTCAGGGGCCGCAAATGCTACGGCGGATTGGACCTGTCATCCACGCGAGATCTGACCGCGTTGGCGCTTGTGTTCCCTCCCGACGAAAGTGATCCAGACGGCGAGTGGTACTTGCTGGTCTACACCTATTGCCCGAGAGCGAAGGTGACCGATCAGGCTGCGGATGACCGGGCGGACTACAAGCGTTGGGAAAAAGACGGGTGGCTCAACGTCACCGAGGGCAACGTTACCGATTACACGCCGATCAAGAATTTCATTCTTGGCGAGGTGCGGGAGCGTTACGAGCTGGTCGAGCTGGCCTTCGACAAGTGGAACGCGACGCATCTTGCCAACGAGCTGATGGAGGCGGGTGTGCCGATGGTCGAAGTACCGCAGATGACAGGTGGCATGTACCCCGGTGCAAAGAAGTTCGAGGAGCTGATTTACGACTACCGGCTGCGCCACGGCGGCAATGCCGTGATGCGTTGGGCGACGCTCAACGTCTCGCTGCTCTTTGACAGTAACGGTAACTTCCGGCCGGACAAGAAGAAGTCGCTAGCGCGAGGGCGTATCGACCCAGCCGTCGCGACGGTCATGGCACTGTCGAGAGCAAGCGCCGGTGATGGACGTCCGTTGAGTGAAACCATTGATGAAGACGACGTGCTCGTCATGTGACCATGCGACTTTTAAACGCCTTGATTGGCAAACGTAGCGCGGACGCGGAATCGTCCTCCATTACGGCGCAGAACCTGCACGAGTACATTCACGGCGCGGGGGAGATATCGGTGACCACCGAAACGGCTATGCGCCTGTCTGCGGTGTATGCGTGTATCAACGTGCTATCGAGTTCGTGGGGGCAACTGCCACTTGCCGTGCTTCGTCGGCGTGGGGAGCGGGTGGACGTCGCCACCGATCACGCTGCCTACTACTTGCTGCACGACGCTCCGAACGAGTGGGAGACGAGCTACAAGTGGCGGGAAACGCGACAGGCGCACGTCTGTGGATGGGGGAACGCGTACACGCCGATCCGACGAAGCGCTCGCGGTGAGCTGGTCGAGCTGGCGCGGTGTCTGCCTTGGCAGACCACGTTGGTTAAGAACGGCAATCGGTGGGTCTACTCCACGCTGGGCGACGACGATAGGCCAATGTCCGTTGCGCCCGAGGACATGATCCACATTCGCGCGCTCGGGTCCGATGGGCGCACGGGGATCAGTCCGATTCGTCAGCACGCGGAGATGTTGGGCCTCGGTATCGCGGCGCAGCGCTACGGGCGAGAGTTCTTCACGGGTGGCGGTAGACCTACCGGGCTTGTGACGCTCAAAGGGCAGGCGCTTAACGAAACGTCGTGGGAGCGCTTGAAGTCTGTTTGGCGCAAGGCGCAAACGGCACTCGCGGCCTCCGAGAATAAGACGCTTCTCTTGCCTGCGGAGCTTGAGTACAAGTCGATCTCAATTGCGCCGGAAGACGCGCAGTTTATTGATACCCGCAAGATGAACCGTTCGGAGATCGCGAGCATTTACAACGTGCCCGCGCACATGATCAACGATCTTGAGCGGGCGACGTTTTCGAATATCAGCGAGGCGGGCATCCAGTTCGTGCGTCACACCATGTTGCCGTGGTGTGTGAACTGGGAGCAGGAGCTAAACCGTAAGGTGTTCACGCCAGCGGAGCGAAAGGCGGGCTACTACGTAAAAGCCAATCTGGCTGCGCTGCTGCGTGGCACCCCGAAAGAGCGTGCGGAGTTCTACCACTACGCGATTACGGACGGCTGGATGGATCGAAACGAAGTTCGTGCGCTTGAAGATCTGAACCCCCGCGATGGCCTTGGCGAAATGCTCGTTAGCGTGAACGCAAAACCGGCATCGCAGGTCAACGCGCCCCCGCCAACTCAGGCATAACGCAAAGGTACTTTTCATGACCACCATTGAAATGCGCACGCTGACGAGTCAGCCGTGCGAACTGCGCTCGTCCAGCGATCCCGCGAAGCCTTCCGTCATCGTGGGCTACGCGGCGGTATTCAACACGCGTAGCTCGCTGATTATGAACATGTTCGTCGAGGAGATCGCGCCGGGTGCGTTCGATGACGTGATCGGCGACGACGTGCGAGCTCTGTTCAATCACGATCCCAACTTCGTCCTCGGGCGAACGCGAAGCGGCACGCTTTCGCTCTCGCTCGACTCACGCGGGCTGGCGTACACGATCACGCCTCCGGACACGCAAATGGTGCGGGATCTCGTGCTCGCGCCGATGCAGCGAGGCGACGTTTCCGGGTCGAGCTTCAAGTTTCGTGTAGCCCCGGGGGGCGATGAGTGGCGAGAAGAGGGCGATATCGTTGTGCGAACAATTCGCCGCTTCGAAGCGCTCATCGACGTATCGCCCGTTACCTATCCGGCTTACGAAGACAGTCACGCCGCGCAGCGTTCGTTGAGCGCGTGGAAAGAGGCAAACGACGCGCAATACAAGGCGCGCGTCGAAGCCGAAAACGGGCGTCGCGCACGCGAGCGCTATCTCGAAACTCTCTGATTCAACCAACTATCAACGGAGCACATATGACTCTTGCAGAAATGAAGCAACGCCGCTCGCAGCTCGCCAACGAAATGCGTTCTTATCACGAGGCGCAAGGCGATGGCGCATGGGGTGATGAGCAGCGCTCGAAGTGGGACGCGATGCGCGCTGATATCAAGATTCTCGACGACAAGATCCTGCGCGAAGAAGAACTTCGCGCGAACGATCAACGCTACGTCGAAGGCAATGCCGCCGAGCTGGCGGCTCAGGCCGCCCGGGCAGCGGGCACGCAGACGGAAGACGAGCAGCGTTCCGCGTTGTTCGACCGCTTCATGCGTCGCGGCCTCGGCGATCTGTCGACCGAAGAGCGGCAAGCGCTCGCGGCGGAAAGCCGCGCGCAAGGCGTAGCAGAGCCGTCGCGAGGTGGCTACACCGTACCGACGACGTTTCTTGCGCGTGTGCAGGAATCGATGCGCGCGTTCGGCGGCATTGCATCGGTGTCGCAACTGCTCGTTACCGACAGCGGTAATCCCATCGAGTGGCCGACAAGCGACGGCACGAACGACGAAGGTGCGCTCGTTGGCGAGAACGAAGACGCGGGCGAGAAGGACGTGGAATTCGGCCTCGATGCGGTCGGCGCGCACAAGCTCACGTCGAAGGTGATCCGTGTGTCGAATGAGCTGCTGAACGACGCGGGCGTCGATATGGAGGCGTTCTTGGCCGGACGCGCCGGCTCGCGTATCGGCCGCGTCCGCGCCCGTCTCATCGTACAGGGCACGGGCGCAGGCAAGCCCGCACAGCCGAAGGGCTTGGAAGCCTCCGCCCCCGTCGGCAAGATCGCAGCGGCAGCGGACAAATTCACGTGGAAGGAGATTAACGCGCTGATCCACTCCGTCGATCCGGCCTATCGTTCGGCCCCGAACTTCCGCTTGGCATTCAACGATTCGACGATGCAGCTCATCGAGGAGATGGAAGACGGTCAGGGCCGTCCGCTGTGGATCCCGGGGTTGGATGCTGGGGCACCTGCACGCATCCTGAAGTATCAATACGTCGTCGATCAGGCAGTTGCGAATGTCGGTGCGGGCAGCAAGTTCATGTACGCGGGCGATTTCTCGCAGTTCGTCATTCGCGAGGTCCGCTCGATGACGCTCAAGCGTTTGGTCGAGCGGTACGCCGAGTTCGATCAGACCGGCTTCCTGATGTTCTACCGCTTCGGCTGTGTTCAGCAGGACTTGGCGGCGATCAAGTCGTTGCAGGGCAAGCCCGCGTAAATCGTCGAAGTAACCGTCAGTGAGGGCCGCGAGAGCGGCTTTTTTTATGCTCGTCACATATGCAGAGGTATGGCGGCACCTGCGCTTGCGTGGGTCGCCGCCCGCTGACGGCGGGAGCGATCCGCACGTCGAACTGCTCGCGAAAGCTGCGCAGCGGAAGATCGAGAACGATACCGGGCGCAAGTTGTACCCCGCCGAAGAGAAGTTGCCCGAGGACGCCCCCGAGAGCGCGATGGCTGTCACGGAAGACGTTCGCGTCGCAATGCTCATGCTCATCGGCCATTGGTACGAGCATCGGGAAGCCGTTGGCGATGGGGCGCAGTTGTACACGGTGCCGTTGGCCTATGAGGCACTGGTCGGCCCCTACCGATGGTTCTCGCTATGAGAGCGGGTCGATTAAGCGATTGGGTGGTGATCGAGCGACGAGAGTCCGTAAGGGACGCCTTGGGCGAGCAGTCGCACCAATGGGTGAGGTTAGACGCAGATTGGGGCGACATACGTTTCGTCAATGGACGTGAGTACGTGACGAGCGGCACCGAGGTAAGCGTGGCGACCGTGAGTATTCGCATGCGCTGGCGTGACGACGTGCTCGCGTCGGATCGAATCGTTGACGCAGACGGACAGGTCTACAGCATCGCGGCGATCCTTCCTGATAAACGTCGGCGCGTGTACGTCGATTTCGCCTGTTCAACCGGAGCCTCCGATGGCTGACTTCCGTGTGCAGGGATGGCAGGAGATCGTTGACCGAATGCGCCAGCTCGCCCCCAAGGTCGCACGGACCACGCTGGGGCGCTCGGTCAGCTCAGGGGCGGTGCTAATCCAACGCGAGATCCAACAGCGAGCGCCGGTTGATACGGGACGCATGCGAGCGGCGGTGTACCGAAAGCGAATCAGGGATCCGAGTGATCCGCTTCACATGACGTACATCATCGGCGTGCGAAGCGGCCCGCGTCGTAACCGAGACGGAACCAAGGACTACAGCCGGGACGCTTGGTATTGGGTCTTTAAGGAGTTCGGTACGTCAAAGATGCCCGCCGAGCCGTTTGTGCGGCCCGGGTTTGAAGCGACCGGCGACGCTGCGGTTCGGCAACTGCTCGACTCGTTGTGGCGCGGGATTCAGCTCCACGGGAGTGGCAAATGATCGAAAAGGCGGTTCAAGCGGCACTAGAGCCGGTCACGCCGGGGGCTGTATTCCCCGGCACGGCACCACAAGGCGCACAGCTGCCGCGTATTACCTACCAAGGTATAGGCGGCAAGCCGAACGTCACGTTGCGCGGCCCGAGTTCCACGCAGAACGCTCGTATGCAGATCGACGCATACGCAAAGTCACTTTTGGAGGCGCTGGCCGTCATGGACGGAGCATTCCTCGCTTTGACGCGTGACGCGGTTCTGAAGGCAATACCGCTCGAAGGCAATCCCCGCTGGACGAAGGAGGCAGACACAGGTCTCTGGCGAGCGTCCCGCGATTTCTCTATCTGGTTTACTAATTAGGAGGGCACATGGATGCTCTTGAAAATGGCGCTATCAGCGCGCAAGACTCGATTCTCGAAGTAAAGGGCGATGGTGCTCAGTGGGTCGAGATCGAAGGGGTTGTGAGCTATCAGGGCTTTGACGGCAAGGCGTCGGAGCTGGACGCAACGAACCTGCGCAGCAAGGCGAAGGAAGTGCGGCCGGGCTTGCAGGACTTCGGCAACTTCACGATGGAAATGAACCGCAATTTCACGGATCCGGGGCAGCTCGCGCTCATTGCGGCTAAGAAGTCGCGAAAGAAGTGTGCGTTTCGTCTGACGTACCCGGCTGGTAACACGGATACCTTTGACGCCTACGTGATGAGCTTTCCGACAAACGGCGGTGTGGATCAGATCATGAAGGTTAGCGTCACGCTGCGGGTGACGGGTGAAGTCATCTCGGCAGACGCGCCGGTCGGGGGCTAAGCATGGCACTGACACGAGAACAAATCCTCGCTGCCGACGATCTTGCGGTCGAGTCGGTGCCTGTGCCCGAGTGGGGTGGCGACGTGCGAGTGCGGATGATGAGCGGTGAGCAGCGCGACCAGCTCACCGCGATGATGGTCGCCGCTTCGGATGCGAGCCAGAACGTCACGGCGGTGCGATTCGGCCAGATGGTCGTTTCTCTCTGCCTTGTGGACGACGACGGGGCGCTGCTGTTCGGGGCGGACCGGCTCGATGAGCTTCGTAAGAAGCAGCCGCATGTTATCGAGCGCTTGGCTCTGCACGCAATCCGCATTAACGGTCTTGGGCCGGGGGCGGTTGAAGAGGCAAAAAAGCCCTCCGAGACGATCCAGTCGAGCGGCTCTGGTTCCGACTCGCCCTCGCCCTTGGGCGAACAGTCGCCGAGCTAAAGCGAAGTGTGTCCAGCGCGGAGTTCACGCGCTGGATTGCCTTCGCGGAACTGGAGCCTTGGGGATCGTCGTTCGACGATCTCCGGGCTGGCTCGGTCGTCTCGGCAATCTACAACGTCAATCGCGACCCGAAAAAAACGCCTGACGCCTTTGGTCCGCTGCATTTCATGCCGTGGAACGTACGCCGTCAAGCCGAGTTGGAGAAGCAATCTGCGGCCCCTGTTCTGTTGCAGGACAAGGTTGCGCACTCCAATCTGCTGCGCGCGACGATATTCGGCATTCCCCCATCGAAAAAGTGAGGTACATCCATGTACGGCAACGTCAACATGGGGTCTGCGGTCGTCTCGCTTGAAGCGGGGATCGCGAAGTTTAACGCGGACATGAACCGCGCTGCGGACGTCACGCAGCAAAGCATGCAGCGTATCGAGTCGTCGACGAAAACGGCCGAAGGCGCGCTCAAAAGCATCCAAGCACAGTCGAGCGCCGTCGTGCAGCGCTTCGATCAGATGCGCGGTGCGATGGCGAACGCCTTCGCTATGTTCAGTGTCGCAGTGGTCGCCCGTGAGTTTGTGTCGCTCTCGGATGCCTCCGAGCAGGTCGTCGGAAAGCTGCGGCTGGTGACCGACACGCAACGTGAGTTGCAGGAAACACAGTCGCAGCTCTTCCGCACGGCCAACGACACGCGCGCGGGCTTCACTGCCACGGTTGACCTGTATAGCAAGGTCTCCCGGGCGACGGAGAACCTGACGCGTAGTCAGACGGATCTCGTGCGCTTCACCGAATCGGTGAACCGGTCGCTGCTGATTAGCAGCGCTGGTGCGCAACAGTCCGAAGCGGCCATCTTGCAACTCGGTCAAGCCCTCGCGTCCGGCCGCTTGCAAGGCGATGAATTCCGGTCGATCACGGAGAACGCGCCGCGTCTCGCACAGGCCATTGCGGACGGTATGGGCGTGGCGCAGGCCGAGCTAAAGAAGCTCGGCACCGAGGGCAAGCTGACGTCTGAGGTTGTCTTTCAGTCGGTGCTGAATTCTTTCGACAAGCTCCGAGCCGAAGCGGCCAAGATGCCGCAGACGATTGGGCAGTCGTTTCAATTGCTCAAGAATGAAGCTATCGGCTACGTCGCTGCACTAAATCAGGGTTCCGGGATCGGTGGCACCCTGTCGAGCACTGTGACGTTGGCTGCGAAGAACTTCGACGTGCTCGCGGGCGCGGTCGAGGGCTTGCTTGCCTACAAGCTGAGCGGCTGGGCGCTGACGGCCGGTAGCGCGATGGTGCAGCAGGGCAACGCGGCGATTACAGCGAGTGCAGCGCTTGCGACCGAACGCGCGGCTGCTGTGGCGAGCGCCGAGGCTGACGTGCTCAAGGCAAAGGCGTCGGTCGACAAAGTGGTCGCAACGCAGGCGTCAGTCGTTGCCGCGCGCGAGCAGGCTATGGCGACGCTCACCGAGGCGAATGCCACGATTGAAGCGACGGTCGCGATGGGGGCGCATAGCGCAGCGCTGCGTGCCAATGCAACTGCGACGCAGGCACGAGCTGCTGCCATTGCTGAATTGGCCGTTCTTGGTCAGCAGCAAGCCCGCATCTCTGCCGCCATGACTGCCGCCACGGCGGCCGAAACCGAGGCCACGCTGGCGCTTACCGCTGCCAAAGCTGGCGCCAGCGGTGTTGCAGGCGTGCTCGGGCGAGCGCTTGGCGTGCTGGGCGGTCCTATCGGACTCGTCACGACGGCGCTAGGGGTTGGCGTTGCTGCGTGGCAGTTGTGGGGATCGAGCGCGCAGCGGGCCGAAGATGATGCGAAACGTAGTGTCGAGAAAAGCACGAGCGACATTATTGCGGATCTCGACCGGCAGATCGGCAAGCTAAAAGAGCGTAACGCGCTCGCCGCAAAGGGGATGGCCCCGCGCTCCGCATCGACGGAAGTAACCGATGCGATTGCGCAGGCAAAAAAAGACGTCGACGACATCGTGAATCGTCGCGGCGGCTATGAGCGATTGAACGATGTTGCGCGTAACGAGCTGTTGCGGGTGAAAGGTTCGCAGCTCGCACAGTTGCAGTTCGGTGCTCGTGACCTGCAAGAGCAGCAGGATATCGCGCAGGGGCGCACGACGCAGAACGCGCTCAAGGACTTCATGAAGAAGTACCGGAGCCGTCAGCAGGAGCGCGACGACGCCATCGCGGAATTCAAAGAGCAGTTCACCGGCAAGCTTTCCGATGCGGATCTGTCGAAAGGTATTGCGCAGATCAGCGAGAAGTTTAAGGACAAGGGATCGACCTTCGATGCGCCGAAGTTCGATCTAGACGCATCGCTGCGTCTGACGACGCGCCAGATCGCGGCCGAAGAATCGTTGCTCAAAGACCGAAACGCAATGCTCGACGCGTTCTATGGTCAGAATTTCATGACCGTTAAGGACTATCTCGCTGCGAAGGGCGCAGCGCAGCAGGAAGCAGTCGCCAACGAGCTGGCCTTGTATGACCAACAGATCGCGCAACTGCAAGACTTCAGCGGCAAGGACGCGAAGCAACGCGAGCAGGTGCTTGCGAAGATTCAGGAGATCCAGCAGAAAAAAACGCAGGCCGAGCAGCAAGGCAATCAGGCTATCGCGCTGCAACGCATCACCACTGTTGCTGACTCGCTGCGGTATTACGAAGAGCAAGTGCGGAAGGTCGACGATACATACAACCGCACGCTCGAAAATATCAGCAACAGCAAGGCGCTCGGTACGTTGGGCACGGTGGATAGCCTGCAAGCAACGGACGGCGCTGCGCGTATCGCCGTGGCTGGATACGAGCAGGTCAAAAAGGCTGTTGCAGATCTGAAAGCCGAATACGGCAACACCCCGCAGATCGATGAATTCATGGCGCGGTTGAACACCGGCATGCTTCGCACGCAGGTGAACGTCGACGCGCTCGGCCGAGCGATTCAAACCAATCTCGGTGAGCGGTTCAGCGACGCATTTTCGAGCATGGTGACGGGCACCGAGTCGGTCGGTGGCGCATTCTCGAAAATGGCCACGGGCATGCTTAGCGATCTCGCCAAGCTGGCTTCTCAGAAATTCTTCACTGAGACGCTTCTCGGCAACGGCGGATGGCTATCGGGCGCGATGGGCAGCGTTGGCGGGTGGGGCGGGCTGGCGTCCATGTTCGGCTTCTCTGAAGGGGGCTACACGGGCGACGGCGGTAAGTACGAAGCAGCAGGCGTTGTGCATCGCGGTGAATTCGTCGTGAATGCGGACGTCGTGCGTCGCCCCGGCATGATGGGGTTTCTTAGTGGCCTTAACGCGTCGTTGCCGGGTTTCTCCGATGGTGGGTACGTTGGGGGTTCGTCGGCCGCACCGGTGGTTGCTGTTCCCGCAGCAACGCGCGGGGCTGCAACGCCGTCAGTGGTCGTCGAACAGAATTTCTACATTACCCCCGGAAGTGCGCAAACCCAAACGCAGACGGCAGCCAATGATCCGCTATTGCAGCGCCTCGCCGAGCAGATGGGCGACCGGGCACGTGCTGAGATTGGAGCGGCACTGCGGCCGGGCGGTCTCATTACCGAGTGGGCTGACCGTGGCCGCAGGTAGCCATGGCGCATGAATGAGGTAGCGGATGGATCTTGAAACCTTCACTTGGCCGGTGCGTCCCGACGTGCAGGGCCAAGTTACTTTTCGCACGCTAACTGCGCAGTTCGGCGACGGCTACAGCCAACAGGCGGACGACGGCATTAACGTCGAAAAGCAATCGTGGCCGGTGACGCTAGTCGGCACCACTGCGGAGCTGGAACCCGTCAAAGACTTCCTGCGCCGCCATCGCGGCGTCACGCGGTTCTACTGGACCCCGCCAGATCACAGCAAGGGGATTTACAAGGTGACCGGAGGCTACGGCTACGTCGCGCACGGCGCTGGCAACTGCACGATCACCGCCACGTTTGAACTGTCGCCGGTGCCGTAGCGCGCCGGTGGGTTCGTTATCAAATCATATGGGCTGCTTGGGGTTACTCAAGCGGCCTTTTCTTTTTGAGGGGCTATGGCATTCGATCCTATCAGGCTGGGTTCTCTGCCGGATGGTGCGGGCGGTGACGACGCGCGTACTGGATTTTCGCGGACCAACAACAATTTTCAGGAGACGCAACGGCAGCTCGACGCGAAAATGTCGAGCGAGACGGCCGAGGCGGCACTCGCACAAAAGATGCCGAAGAACCCGGGCGGTTCATCTTCGAATTTCGTTATGGGAGACGGCACCGTCGGAAATGCCGTGAAGGGGTACGTACAAGTAAAGAACGACAACTGGCCCGCGTTTGAGTGGCATATCCCGAGTGTCGTGGCACGAATTTGCTTCTTGAGCGTAGACGGTAGCCTTTCTTGGGTTGGGTCAAACGGTGGCGGCACGGCGAACGGCGGTATTTTGATGGGGCTATCGTCGGTCGGCGGGCTATCGATACTGGGCACGTTAACCCAAGGTTCAGACTATCGGCTAAAAGAGAACGTGGCCGATCTCGACCCAGATGACGTACTCGGCCGCCTCCTGCGGCTCCATCTGTTCGAATACGATGCTCTCCTCGACCCCGATCACTCGCGCGGTCCCGGTGTCTTTGCGCACGAGTTGCAGGAGCAGTTCCCACATTTGGTAACAGGGACAAAAGACGCGATGCGTGCTGCCGACCCGGCAGGGGGCACCGACGAGATGGTGCCGGACTACCAGCGGGTTAATTACTCCGGTCTAACGGTCTATTTGGCCGCTGGTGTGCAGGCGGTGGTACGCCGTTTGAAGGAGGCGGAAACACGTATCACTGACCTTACCGCTGCCGTAGACGCACTGTCAGCCGCAGTCAACGGTACGCCTTCCGGCGACGCAAGTTAAAGGAGGGCGACATGCCGTTGCTCGCAGATATTCAAACGCTATCCCCGGGTGGTTACGTCGAGATGTACGAGCTCGATGCAACGAGTATCGAGCCTAGCCTGATGTTTCACTTCCATGGCTACCCCGACGTCGCGTCGATCTGGTGGCGTGGTGTGGAGTACACGGCGTGGCCGATTCTTGGCGACGGTTTTGCACTCATCGGGGAGGGGCAGCAGGAGACGCCCACGGTTTCGGTAGGCGATTTCGAGGGGGCTATCTCGGCTATGTGCGTGCTTTACGAGGATCTCGTCGGTGCAGTGTTTCGCCGCCGTCGAACGCTCGCACACTATCTAGATGCTCGAAATTTCCCGGAAGGCAACCCGTCGGCAGATCCGTCGCAGGGAACAATTACCGGCGAGTGGCGTATCGAGCAGAAAACCAACGAAGAGCCGGGGATTCAGGTCGACTTCGAACTTGCGTCGTTGCTCGACTTTGGCGATGCGCAGATCCCCGCTAGAACCATTGTTGCCAACTGGTGCGACGTCGAGGAGTATCGCGGGCCGGAGTGCGGTTACACCGGCACGCGCTGCTTCGATCGTAAGGGCAACCCCGTCGACGATCCGTCGCTCGATGCGTGCGGCCGTGCAATGAGCGATTGCAAGTTGCGATTCGGCGAGTGGGAGCCGATACCTTTTCGCGCCTTCCCGGGCGCAGGGCTGAACCGATCATGAACGAAACCACGTTGCAAGCCATCCGCGAGCACGCCGCCAAGGAATACGAGAACGAGCGTCGGGAATGCTGCGGCCTCGTCATCATTGAGCGAGGGCGCGAGGTGTACGTGCCGTGTTCGAACAAGGCCGCGCGCAATCCGCGTACGGGGAAATGGGATAGTTTCATGCTGCCCGCTGATGAGTATTCCGCAGCCGAAGATCTGGGCGAGATTGTGTGTGCAGTGCATTCACATCCCGATGCGTCACCCGAACCCAGTCAGGGGGATCTCGTGAGGTGCGAAGGCTCTCGCCTGCCGTGGCTGATTATGGCTTGGCCGTCCGGCGAGACGAAGATGATCGAGCCACGTGGCTACGTGGCCCCGCTCGTCGGCCGATCCTTCCATCACGGTACGCTCGACTGCTATGCACTTGTGCGCGATTGGTACGAGCGGGAGCGCGACATTGTGTTGCCGGACTTTGGCCGAACGGATGGCTGGTGGGACGACGGGCAAAGTGACTTGTATCGGCAGCACTATCGCGACGCTGGCTTCGAGGATGTTGCTGATAGTCCGGCCGCCGTGCACCGCGCGGTTCGCGATTTGCAAGTCGGCGACGTGATCCTGATGCAGATTCGCAGCAAGAACGGTGTCCCGAACCATGCCGGGGTCTACATCGGCGACGGTTGCATGCTGCACCACTTACACGGGCGCCTCTCTACGCGCGACGTATATGGCGGGTACTGGCTCGATTGCACCCGTCACGTGCTGCGCTACGTGCGCGAATGATCGAATGAGTCTGACGCTTCTCAAGGCCCGCCACGAGCGGGCCTTTTCTATGGGGTCCCGCAAATGACCTATACGACGATAAGGCTCTACGGATGGCTAGGGGCGCGGTTCGGTCGCGTGCACCGCTTAGTGGTGGCGTCCCCGGCCGAAGCGATCAAGGCACTTAGCGTGATGGTCCCGGGCTTTAGGCAAGCGCTGATGGAGAGTCAGGATCTCGGGATCTCGTATGCCGTGTTCGTCGGCAAGCGAAACCTCGGCTATGACGAGCTGCGGACATTCGCCAACGGCGAGGACATTCGCATCGCTCCGATCTTGCAGGGGGCGAAGGCTGGCGGCGTATTTCAAACGATTCTGGGTGGGGTGCTCTTGGTCGCGTCGATATGGTTTCCCGCCGCTGCGCCGCTCGGGATTTCGATGACGCTCGGCGGCGTGACGCAGTTGATCTCACGTCAACCGAACGGCGTCGCGGCGGCCGACTCACCGGACAACGGCGCTTCGTATTACTTCAACGGGATCGTCAACACCGAAGCGCAGGGGAACTGCGTCGGTCTGGCATACGGCCGCGTGATTGCAGGTTCGGCGGTGGGTTCTGGCGGCATTTATGCGGAGGATCAGCAGTGAACGCATTGATGGGATTCAAGGCCGAGAGCGAGGTGCGCCAGCCGGTGGAGTCACCGGACAGTTTGCATAGCGTCGCGACGGCCAAGGTGCTCGATATCGTGAGCGAAGGAGAGATCTACGGGTTCGTCGACGGGTTGCGGTCTGTATTCGTGAATGAGACGCCGCTACAAAACGCGGACGGGTCGTTCAACTTCCAAGGCGCTACGGTCGACTTCCGGCCCGGGACGCAGGATCAGACTTATATCGCTGGCCTGCCTTCGGTCGACAACGAAACCTATGTCGGCGTCGAGCTGAAGTTCGGCCAGCATTGGACGCAAGCGATCAACAATCTGAGTCTGTCGGCGGTGCGCGTCAGGCTGTCCGCTGCCGGATTGATGCAGCAGCTCGACAACGGCGATAGGGTCGGTTGGCGTGTCGAATATTCCATTCAGCTTTCGACGGACGGTAGCCCGTTCGTCGACGTGCTGAACGAAGCGTTCGATGGCAAAACGACGCAAAAGTATGAGCGCACGCGGCGCATCGATTTACCGCATGCAAAGCTCGGTTGGACGGTTCGCGTTGTGCGAAAGACGCCGCAACCGACGAGCGACACGATCTCGGGTAAGACGGTTGTCGAGGCATACACGGAGGTTATCGACGCCAAGTTGCGCTACCCCATGAGTGCACTGGCCTTCGTTACACTCCCGGCCGCTCAATTCAGCGGGAGCATTCCAAAGCGTGCCTATGAGATCTATGGGCGCATTGTGGCCGTGCCAGACAACTATGACCCGTGGACTCGCCAGTACACCGGAGCGTGGGGAGGTGCCTTTAAGCTCGCGTGGACGAACAATCCGGCTTGGGTGTTCCGGGATCTTGTGCTCTCGCGCCGTTACGGGCTTGGGCGGTACATCTCGGCCGACCAGCTCGATAAGTGGGATCTGTACACGATTGCCCGCTATTGCGACGAGATGGTGCCGGACGGTCGCGGCGGCATGGAGCCGCGCTTCACGTGCAATGTGTACCTGCAAAAGCGGGCGCAGGCGCGCAAGGTAATTCAGGATCTTGCCTCGCTGTTCCGAGGCATCGCGTACATGGCCGGAGGCACCGTGTTCGTGTCGGCGGACATGCCCAAAGATCCCGGGTACGTCTACAACGCGGCGAACGTCATCGACGGCAAGTTTCGCTACGCAGGCACGCCGCGTAAGACTCGCTTCACTGCGGCGCTCGTGTCGTGGTCGGATCAAACCGACTTCGGGCGGCAGAAAGTTGAATACGTCGAAGACCCCGACGGCATCCAGCGCTACGGCCTCCAAATCACCGAGGTCGTTGCGTTCGGGTGCACTTCGCAAGGGCAGGCGCAACGCTTGGGGCAATGGCTATTGCTCTCGTCGCGGCTTGAGCGGGGCACCGTTACGTTTGAGGTGGCATTGGAGGGGCTGCGCAGCCTCCCGGGTGAAGTGGTGCGAGTGTATGACCGGGTGCGGGCGCGGCGGATGAACGACGGCCGCGTGAGTCAGTCGTCGGGGCGGTCGGTTACGTTGGATCGAGAGCCATACGCGTCTGCGGGCGACACGATCACGATCAACATGCCGAGCGGTCAGAGCGCCACGCGCACCATCGAGCTTATCAGTGACCGGGTTGTGACCGTAACGCAGGACTGGCCCGAGGAAGTTGCGAAGCAAGCGGCATGGGTGATCGAGACCTCGGATCTCACGGCGCCGCTCTACCGGGTTCGATTGGTCAAGGAAAAGCGCGCGGGCGACAAGCTCACGTTCGAGGTTACGGCCGTGCAGTACGAGCCGGGTAAGTTCGAGGCGGTCGATCACGGCACGCGCATTGATCCGCGACCGACTGTCGTTGTGCCTCCAAGCGTGCAGCCCCCGCCCGATAGCGTGACGGTTTCCGCCTATCACGTGATTAATCAGGGCATCGCTATCACGACGATGGTAGGCGAGTGGCCGTCAGTCAAGAATGCCGTGCAATACAGCGTGGCGTGGCGTCGTGACAACGGCGATTGGGTGTCGATGCCGACAACGGGTAGCACGAGCGCAGAAGTGCAAGGGATCTACGCGGGCACGTATGTAATGCGGGTTCGTGCGATCAACGCGCTGGGGGTGATGTCTGCCGCGACTTATTCGGTGGCGACGTTACTGGAAGGTAAGACGACGCCGCCGCCAGTGGTCACAGCACTTAGCGCCAGTCCGCTGGTAATGGGCATCGCGCTTGCGTGGGGTTTCCCGCCCGGGCCGCTCGATATCGAGCGAACGGAGATCTGGTATTCGCTTACGGCTAACGTGGGCGCAGCGATCAAGCTCGGCGATTTTGCCTATCCGCACAACTCAACGTCACTCATGGGGTTGGCTCACGGTCAGAAATTCTATTTCTGGGCGCGACTGGTCGACCGATCCGGCAACGTCGGCGACTTTTATCCCAGTGTTGGCGGGGTGCTTGGCTCGACCGACGTCAATCCCGGCAACATTCTCGATTACATCAAAGGAGAAGTTGACGAGTCGATCATCGGAAAGAAGCTCGCTGAGCGTATCGACCTGATTGACGGGCCGCCTGAATTGCCCGGATCCGTCAATGCGCGGGTACGCGGCGTACAAAGCGAGGTTGAGGGGCTGTCGTCAGCGCTCGTAGACGAGCACGAGCAGCGCGTTACTGCGTTGGATGCGATGGCGCAGAAGGTTGACGGCGTGTATGCGCAGTTCAATCCGCCCATGGCTGGCTCGACGACGTTCAACGCTGGCTCAACGCTTGTGCTCGCAGGTGTGTGGTCCCAACAAGCTGCATGGGCCAGCGAGGATATGGCGGCGGCAAAGCGTATCGACTCGGTGCAGGCCAGCGTCGGCGACGTCGCAGCGCTCGCGAATCGAGAGGCGAGTGCCAGCGTCGAGCGCGACCGAGTGATTTCCACGCAGGTCGATTTGGTAAAGGCGAGCGTCGGCGACACCAATGCGCTAGTTACTCGTGAGGCGAGCGCAAGTCTTGAGCGAGACAAGGCGATCACGAAGCAAGTAGATGCGATGCAGTCGTCATTCGAGAACGTAGATGCTCGATTGATCGAAGAGTCTCAGACGCGCGCACAGCAGAACGATGCGCTGGCTACGAAGCTTGACGGGGTGTATGCAACACTGAATCCGCCGATGGCTGGCTCGACGTCGTTCAACGCCGGATCAACAAAAGTGTTTGCGGGTGTCTGGTCGCAGCAGTCTGCGTGGGCAGCGGAAAACATGGCCGTCGCTCGTCGTGTCGACAACGTGCAGGCATCGCTCGGCGAAACCAGTGCGGCAATTCAGGATCTGTCTGAGGCGCAGGTTTCGCTCGACGGCAAGATCTCGGCGTCTCGGGTGGTGCAGGTCAACGTAACGGCCGACGGCATTCCGTACGCGGCAGGTTTCAGCGTCGGTATCGACAACAGCAACGGTAAGCCCACGTCGCGGTTTGGCGTGCAGGCCGATCAGTTTTTCGTGCTTAACGTTGTAAACGGGAAGGTATCAATTCCGTTTGCGATCCAGAACGGCGATACGGTGATTAACAGTGCGCTGATCGGCAAAGCCACTTTGGGTAGCGGTGTTTTTGTCGAGTGGCTGGAGTCAGACGCGCGTAATGCGCTGGGGCAGCCGTTGCTGCGTCTCAACTTCCGCACGGGGCAGATGGAATTTAACCCCATGAATGCGGAAGGGCGGCGGCTCAAGATCGATAGCAACGGTGTGACGCTGTTCTTCCCGAACGGAAACATTAACGCTCAATTCGGGTGGTGGGATGCCTAGCGGATTTCGAATTCTCGATGAGCAGCAGCGAACGGTCTTCGACGGCTCAGCACGTGTGCCTCGCGTGCTGGGCATCGCCTATGCGGATGGTGTCAATCCGGGAAGCGTCTGGCACCCAGCGTTTGCAACTGGCGATATCTACTTCGCGCCCCAGCTCGCACTCCTGTTTTCGGATGTGCGGGCTTACAAGCGCCATCCCGTGATTTCAGATGCGAACCGCATGGTTTCGTGGACGTATCCCACGCCGCAAGGCACGCAGTATGGGGTGCCGGTCTACATCGTTTATGGAGTCTACTGATGCCGGGTGGTTTTCGTTGTCGTGATAACCAATTCAACTTGCAGATTGACGGGGAGTACACGAACTACGGCGTGTCGGATAAGGGAACTGTGTCGCTTGTTTGGGCCAGCATTTGGATCGGCGGGAGTGGCAATGGCGACGTCTATGCGTCCGGGTACATCGCGGATATCACATTTGTCGGTACGCAGCCAATGGTGGCGTACTCGTGCCCTTATCCGGTTGCGCAGCTCACGTGCGTGAACAATGGCAACGGTACGTGGACCGTGCGATTGCACTCGCTGTCCCCGCAAGACGTCGATTGGTATGTGTTCAATCCGACACCTGCCTATCGTGGTCCCGGGGCAGGCGTGCGAATTTTCAACGAGGCGCAGGTGCCGGTGTTTGACGCTCGCACGAAATATGCGCGTGTCGCCGACGTGCTTTCGGGGCGTATTGCCCGCGACAGTGACGGTTACGGGCAATACGCGTTCCCCGGCGCGTTCACGCAGCCGTACTCATACCCGGGGCGCGGCAAGCTCGCCGTGGGCGCTGTTCTGACGCCGATCACGACGCTTTCGGGCGGTCGCAAGGACGAGGGCGCGTGGAGTGGCATCTTGGGTATGGGCGGATGGTCGACCGGCTCGGGTGTCGTTTATCAATCGTTCTATCACTGGCGTTTTGGTCCGAAAGCCCCGAACCCTCCCGCCTATAACTACGACTTTGGATCGGCACTTCGCTGGAATGCGATGGTGCTCGACGTATCGGCGCTCTAAATCTTTGAGCAGTTCAACAGCAAGGCCACCTTCGGGTGGCCTTTTTTATTTGGAGGTGCATATGGATGTGTTGCTCGGGTTTGTGGCGGTGGGCGCGGTGGTGGCGTCGCCGCTTCTGACGATCTGGTTTGTGGGGCGCTAATGGAGTTGCAGACCTTTCAACGCGCTACAGGAACCAGCGTGAAGCTTGCCGCCCGGTGGGCCGCACCGGTTTCATTGGCTATGTCCGAGTTCGGGATATCGACGCCTGAACGTCAAGCGGCCTTTCTCGCGCAGATCGGGCACGAGAGTGATGGCTTCGCGACGGCACAGGAATACGCGAGCGGAGCGGCTTACGACACCGGCGCGAAAGCTATCGCTTTGGGCAACACGCCGGAAGCCGACGGCGACGGGCAGCGATACAAGGGCCGAGGGCTAATCCAGATCACGGGGCACCGGAACTACGTGCTGTGCGGGATGGCGCTTGAGCTGGACTTGCTGGAGCACCCGGAGCTGTTGCTAGAGCCGATCAATGCCGCTCGCTCGGCGGGCTGGTACTGGAAAAACTCGGGTTGTAACGCGTTAGCGGATCGGGGCGATTTCGTTGGGCTTACGCGAGTCATCAACGGCGGCACGAATGGCCTTGCGGATCGGCAATCACGGTGGAAGCAGGCCAAGGCTGCTTTGGGAGTGTGAGATGCAAAGAGACATTGTTGCGCGCGTCATGTACGCGTTGTTCGCTTTGTACATGGCGGTCGCTGCGTTCGGGGCACCGGATTCACTCGCGGCCTTTATGGTCGACTTCAGTGGGGTGGCGGGCGGCCTGATTTCGTGTGGGACTGCTGCGTTGGCCGTGGCCTTGCTGGCGGACGTGGTTGTAAACGACGTGATGCCGACACGGTTCGCTTTGCCTTGGGCAGTGCACCTACGTCACTGGTTTTATGTGGGAGTGGCGTTCGGATATCTCGTGCCGCCGTTCGTCGCTGTGCAGGTACTTCGAGCTGCAAGCGTCGGATTCGGAGATTGGGCGGTGTATGCACTTCACGTCGGAATGGCTTGCTTTGGCGTCGTGCTCGCGTTGCGCGACGCCCTTCAAAAACATCGCACTCAACGGGGGATGGTGTGCAACAAATTATCAAGCTGACGTGGGCAATCTGGCTGCTTTGCTGGGCGACGGCAGCCATCGCCGGTAGCTCGGTGACGTTCGATCAGGATCTTGCGAACATCGCACCGGCCGCCATCGTTCTGACATTGGTGTTTTCGCTGCTCGGTGGGGTCGCGAACACGTTGCAGAAGCTCGCGCGAGTTGACGCACCGCCTGTTCGCTCAGTGCCGCTTGAAGTTGCGAAGGATCTGGTCGTCGGCGTTGTAGCGGGTCTCGCGGCGTTCTTCGTGGCCGAGTGGATGGAGTGGAAGTGGGCGCTTGAAGCGCTGGCTATCACGCTGGCCGGGTACGGCGGATCCCGCGTCCTTGACGCTGTACTGAATCGCGGACTTCAGGAGGTGGATCGTGGGCGTGCTTGACGTTACAGCGTGGACATCCAAGGGCGGCCTCATCGTCGCGCTCTTGCTTTTGGGCGTGCTCGCTGGATTCGGCGGCGGCTGGGTGGTGAACGGTTGGCGCATGACAGCGGCAATCGCTGAAGAACGTCATGCGAGAGCAGAGGATCGCGCGTCAGCGGCAGAGGCCGCGCTGGCGGATTTTGTGAAGGGGGCCGACTTGGTGAGGGACGCGGCTAAGTCGTATACCGACGAGCGTGCTGCGATTGTCGGCAAGCTCGACCAACTATCGAAGGATTTGAAAAACTATGCGAACGAAAAGCCTCTGCCTGTTGACTGCCGCCCTGATGCTGGTCGGCTGCGCAGCCTCTCAGACGCAATTGACGCCGCCAAGCAAGCCGCAACTCGATAGTGCACTTGCCGCAGCCTGCGAGGTGCCGGACGCCCCCGCACTTGCCGATTACGACGTGTGGCAAGTGTGGGTGCAGGAAAAGTTACTTGGGGCACTGGTTGATTGCGCTCGCCGCCACGCCAAGACGGTAGCGGCGTGGAGCCGTTAATTGCTCACGTCAGGGGGCGGTTCTGTGGCCCCATCTTCACGAACCAATGCCTCCAGTTTTGCCCATCGCTCGAATTCATCAAGCAGACGCGTCCCCACGTGAATTCCCAAGGATCCGGTGAAGTTCATGCCGGTCTGGAAACTGAGGATCAAGCCTGTGCGCTGAAGGCTGGTGGCGACTGTGCTTTGCTCGTGAGTCAAAAAGCCGCTCGCATGTAGCTCGCGTTGCATATCGAGGTAACGCTTCTGCAACTCTTGGGAATTCTGGGGCTGTAATGCTTCAAGCCGCACGTTATAGCGCAGTAGGCTTCCGAGATAGATGATCTCGTTTCTCCGGAGACCAGAAATTAGATCTGCGTAATAAAGGAAGTCGTCGGCTGAGATGGATTTTTGTTCTTGTTGGCCCGCGAGGACTCTTGCCATCAGACGCAAATTGTTGCGTGCTGCGCCCTCCTGCGCGGCCCGAGCGTACCTGTATGCAATTGCCGCGACGCCATCGAGATCCGAGACGTCGAGGTTGCGGTCGCCTCGGCGCAGCTCTTCTTCAATAATCTGCGTCGCATTCTTTACGCGTGCCTCTAGTAGACCGGTAAGAGCTACAACCATACCAGTGCCGCCCAACGTGGCAACCAGACTGTTTTGTGCTGTCAGGGCATCCGTGACAGCAGCTCCCACGATGCTGATTGCCGTTAGCGCTCGGCTTTGTGACATTCGTTCACCCCCCGCTTAGAGAAACGACTCGTATCCGAAAAACAGGGCGACCGCTCAGGTGTTGCAGCATCTGAACAGTCACCTGACACACTGAGTACCCAGTGAGCCAAGCCAAGGCCCTGCTACCTTCCTAGGAGGCGGGGCGAATTGTAACAAAACCATAAGGCCCATACTCATGACGAAACCCATCATCCCTTGGATCGGCGGAAAGCGCCGTCTTGCGGACGATCTAATCCCCCGCTTTCCAGCACACAAGACATATGTCGAGGTGTTCGCTGGAGGTGCAGCGTTGTACTTCATGCGGAACCCGGCACCGGTCGAGGTGATTAACGACATTAATGGCGAATTGGTAAACCTATATCGTGTGGTGCAGAACCATCTCGAGGAGTTCGTGCGACAGTTCAAGTGGGCGTTATCGAGCAGGGAGGTGTTCAAGTGGCTGCAAGACACGCCGCCGCGCGTGCTGACGGATATTCAACGTGCTGCGCGGTTCTATTACCTTCAGCAAAATTGCTTTGGTGGGAAGGTGGAAGGGCAGAGCTTCGGTACGGCTACTACAGCACCGCCCGGACTCAATCTTTTGCGCTTAGAGGAGAATTTGTCGGCGGCTCATCTCCGTCTGTCTAGTGCGTACATCGAGAATATGGAGTGGTACGCATGCATCGAGCGCTATGACCGCGAGCAGACGTTCTTCTATCTTGATCCGCCCTACTGGCAGACAGAGGGTTACGGCGTGGCGTTCCCGTTTGCTGAGTACGAGCGCATGGCTGACTTGCTTCGAACGATCAAAGGGAAGGCGATTGTGAGCCTAAATGATCACCCGGATATTCGGCGTGTATTCGCGGGGTTCGAGATTGACACGTGCGATATCAAATACACGGTCGGCGGTAATGACAAACCCGTCGACCGGAGAGAAGTGATTATCTACAGTTGGGACCGGCACGCGGAGCCAGCGGGGCTCTTCGGGTAAAGTTGGCGCACGTGTGCCGCACTTCGCGTTTAGTTCCGGGCGGCGGCGTAGCGTGCTAAAGAAGGTCACGCCGTCGCGGTGTCTGTCGGCTCGGTGTTTGCGGTCAGCGTGAGGTGTAAGCCAAGGGCGCTTACTACCTTTACGATGGTCGCAAATTCGGGGTTTCCCGTGTCTGACAGCGCACGATAAAGCGCTTCACGAGCGATCCCGGAGTCTCGTGCAAGTGCGCTCATTCCTCGCGCACGGGCAACCGTGCCAAGCGCCCGCTGAATCTCTCGCGGGTCGCCTCCTTCGAACGCGAGCGACAGGTAATGTCGGATCGTCTCGTCGTCTTGTAGCGCCTCTGCGGCGTCAAATTCCTTCAATTCGCTAAGTTTCATTTCTCAATCCTCCAGCTCGTCGGCCAACTTCTTGGCACGCTTAATGTCTTTGGCCTGCGTCGACTTGTCGCCCCCGCATAACAGGACCACAAGCACGGCTCCACGCTGCACAAAGTACACGCGATAGCCCGGGCCGATATCCACCTTCAACTCCGACACGCCTTCGCCCACCGGCTTGACGTTCCCCGGGTTGCCAAGGGCGATGCGGTCGAGCCGTTGAGCAATCGCGGCAACGCCTTTTTTGTCCCGCAAGCCGGAAAACCATTTGCTGAATTCAGGGTGTTGGAGAATTTTCGTCATGATTTAAATGTAACCCATGGGTTACACAATTGCAATGAAAAGTCGCTTTGCAAAAATCTACTCATGACGGGTCGGGGAAGCGTTTGCGGAGCCAAGCAACCACCCGGGTGTGCTGTGCTTTGGCGTCTGCGTAGGTGAGCGCGTGCCCTGCTCGCCCGTGATAACGTCCGCCAGTGATGGTGGTCCAAAAGAAGGCGCCGTGCTCGTCTGGCATGCCTGCGAAGAACGTGAAAACTCGAACGTTAGTCGGCGGTACCTCCGTCACCCATCGAGGGCACAGTGGCCCGGCCATCCATTTACACCAGTCGGCCCAATCGCTCGCTGGCACAACGTTATGCTCCGTATCGAGCATGTACCTATCGCACGGTGAGTTTGATGTGTCAGACAGGATGTGCGGCATGGTGCAAAATATAACACTGTGTTTTTGTACAGTATATCTGGTTTGTCCGAGTGCAACGAAGTCAAGGGGGAGAAATGGAATTGACGCGGGCCGCAAAGCGGCGCTTTGACATGCTGCTACACATAATCCCTTACTACAAAATGTCGGTTGAATATGGCTTGCATGCTTTGCAACTGGCAAGCAAGCACAATCAACTGGCGCCGTTGAGGGTGTACGTCGATCAAGAGGCGGAACCTGTACACGAGACGACGGTTAACATGTACACGCATCCGATTTCAAACATGGCAGCAGTTCATTGCCGCCTACTGCTTGAGTTCGTGGGGCTAAGGAGTGGGGGGCAGCTTTCGGACCTTGTGGAAATAAAGGAGCGAAAGAAGGGGGACGTGGGGATAGAAGATTTCTGGGATATCGGTGGTTCCCCTTTGCATCGGCTGCCTCTAGGCGTGGTCCATCGCTTCCCTCAGCCTGAGAAGGTGCGGAGAGCGTGGGTAGCAACATGTGACTTTGCAGGCCAGCGTCTTGCTCATGCAACATATGACAACAAGCTGAACGGGGTTGATGTCACCCCCATGCTCCATCTCGCATTTGAAACTGTCCCGAGAATTGTTGGCGATGAGTTTTTGGCGAAAGCGCAACCGCCTTTTCCATAAAAATGACAAATCCGTACGTTGAGGATTTCTAATCGAAATATGAGATAAGTAGGTGTGCAGAGCAATGTAGAATTCTTGATTCCACTATTGATATTCGAGGTGAATTTATGCCGGAAGTATTCAAAGCGCAGGCGCAATATGGGGATTGGGTCGGTGATGCTCACGCTGACGACGCTGACTTGGCTGGCATTCGTGCTTGGATCGCGGACCAAGGACTCCTCAAAGAGGGAGAGACGGTGGTCGGTGTCAAGTTCTACGCTGGCGCTCACGACTTCATTTCGATCAAGGCACTGGTTGTGCCCGAAAATACGTACGACACTTCCAAGGCGTACATTGATGCCAAGCGCGCGCAGGGCGCGATTCCTTTGAGACAGGTCGACTTGGCCTTGACCGCTGCCGAGTTCCTGCGCCATTTCAAGCGCTTCAGCGTTGTGCTCGGTGTAAGAGGGCTCTTGCAGGTCGGGGATGAATACGAGCCACAGTAATTTTGGATTCCAGCCAGCCTACGCAGCGGGTCTTTAGGTAACTGGAACGCTGGAGGGGGTGCTTCGGGGTGGTGTTGTTAGTAGTCGATTGATATTTAAGACTTTCAAGCGGCCTGCAAAGCCGTGTACGCCGGTTCGATTCCGACTCCCGCCTCCAAAATTCAAAAGCCCTGACTTGTCAGGGCTTTTTCTTTTTCCGCGCCAGAATTCGCTCCCTATACCGCCTCCTTTGTTTTAAGAGGATGGGCCGTCATTGCGTGAAAATAGATGTTCTGTCGCTTCAATTCGTGGCAATTTTCGATTGACCCACGCCCGCGCTCCGGGCACTTCGACTTATGAACCAATCTGATCGGCCAACATTGGCGGGCTATTTTTGCATGTTCTATGCGATGTCTACGCTCGTGGCTTTCTACTGGGTCTATGCATCGCAGCAGTCCCGTGGCGCGCCACTCACTCCGGGATCAACGTTATCGATTGGCTGGCAGTGGGTAATGACGGGGTTGGGTGGCGTAGTCAGTGCGATCTGTGCGGTCGCGCTGCTGCGGCGGTTGTCTTGGGGAAGGACTGTGCTCATTGCCCAGTTTCTGCTGAGTAATGTCGCGGGCTTGTTTCTGTACGAGGGAAGTGTGGTCTTCCAGTTGTTCGGGGCCCTGGTTTCGGCGGTGCCGTTGATGATTCTCTTTCGCGCGCCCATTGTGCGGGCAACCGATAACCGTCGGCGTTCGGTAGAGGAAAACATTCAGCGCGCGGTTGGGCTGGGTTTTTTCGGTTTCGCGACGCTTCTGCTTTACGTGACCATTGGGGCGCTGTTCAACGGCACGTCGCCGACGATGAGTTCGGTGGCCATGACGAGCGGCCAAGCACTCGTGAACCTCGGTGCGGCGTTGCTAATCATGTGGATCGGCGGTGTGATTTGGCAGGAGAAGCGGTCAGCCCAGCACGTCGCGGGACTCTTGTTGGTTGCGCTTGCGTCGTTTGAAGTGCTTCAGTGCGTGATGAGCTACGTCTATGTCCGAGTTCAGTATCCGCAAGCCAGAGGACTTTTCCATTGGGATGCCACGCTACAAGTGCTGCTGATCTTGTCGATCGTGGGGTTCGCCTTGCTTGGCCTTTCGCGAAAGCATCAAAGATCGTAGTGCTCTGGCATTAATGCTTATCAAAAAATAGACGCGTCATTGCCGCAAACGTGTGGCAATCCCCCGCGCCTCAAATATCGGCTAGTATGCGACCAAGTCACGGGTCGCAATAGGCATCCTGGCCCTTGTCGCCGTTCGGGGGACTGCCGCTGCTTGGCGGTGTGTGGAGCTCGGGGGAGGCTTGCAGAATGTTCAGACGGCTGTCGCTCATTTCGGCATCGATTGCGCTCGGTTGCGTCGGCACAGTGCTTCCTGTGCTGACCAGCATCTACATCGCGCGCGAAGACGCGCAAAAGCGTGAGCAAGAAGAGCTCCAGCAGTTCGCGCAGAAGGCTGTCATGCGCGCGGAGCAGGTCACCTATCAGGCGTTCGCTGCCATCGCAGACTTGTCTGCCGGTGCAGAACCTCGCTGTTCCCCCGCCTATCTTGCGCGAGCTTCCCGCGTCATCTTCAACTACGGCTACGTTCAGGACGCAGGCGCGTACGGCGACTCGCAATACCTTTGCTCGCCACTGCTTGGCGACGTGCGCGACAAGCATTTCAAACTCCCGGCACCGAGTTGGCGAAGCAACGACGGTTATCTCGTCTGGCTGCGTCAGCACAACCCCATCAGCGACGTTCGCGACGACATTCAATTCGGGCGCGACGGCAACTACGTGTCGATCAATCCGCAATCGTATGTGGACATCATCGACCCGGCCCGCCGCCCGATCGCTGCCATCAACATCGATACCAACGGCGTTCTTGCCATGTCGTACGGCGCCGATCGCGACGACATGCTCAACGCGTGGCGGCATGGCGGTCAGATCAAGAGTGATCAATGGCATTACGCCGTTGCCCGTTCGTCATCGCGCCCCATTGGGGTCATCGTCAAAGCGCCGCGCAGTGGGTTAGTCGCCGGTTGGACGGGGCTGCTGGCGTTCTGGCTTGCGATTGGCGTGGCGGTGGGCGGATTGATTGGATGGCTGTCGTATAAGCGAATCTCACGACAAGTGTCGTTCCCCGCTACGCTCGAATGGGCGATTTCGCGCCGGTATATCGACGTGCATTACCAACCGATCGTGCGGCTGGAGGATGGCGTGTGCGTCGGATGCGAGGCGCTGGTTCGGTGGAATTTGAACGGCAAGAATATCCCGCCGGATATCTTCGTCGCTGTGGCCGAAGACAATGACTTAATTCAACCGCTTACCGACTTGGTGCTCGAAAAGACGATTCGCGACCTTAAGGAATTGCTGCGGGCGCAGCCATCGTTCTATGTGTCGATTAATGTTGCTGGCGAGGATTTGCAAACCGACAGGTTTATCAAGAAATTGAATGCGAGCTTGGCGGGCACGGGCATCCATCCATCGCAAATCCGAATCGAAGCGACCGAGCGGGGCATGCTCAAAGCCGACTCGGCCCGAAAGATCATTGGGGCGCTCAGGCAGGCCGGTCACCCCGTGTATATCGATGACTTCGGCACCGGCTATTCCAGTCTGTCCTACCTGCAATCGTTCACCGTCGACGTGCTGAAGATCGACAAGTCTTTCGTCGACACCATCGGGCAGGGCGCGGCATCGAGTGTCGTCGCGCCGCACATCATCGAAATGGCACACGAGCTTGGCCTTGGCATCGTGGCAGAAGGTGTCGAAACCGAGGCGCAGGTTGAGTACTTGAAGCGCAAAGGCGTCGAATACGGTCAGGGGTGGCTATTCTCTAAGGCGCTGCCGGCGGCAACGTTGAGTGCGTGGCTTAAGGCGCGTGGTACGCATTAAGCCAATCGCAATGAATCCCCGCCCCCGGTCAGCGTCACTTGATCACTCGGGCTCCACGTTTTCCGCGATTTCTTTTAGCCCGAAGTTTTCCTGAAATTTTTTGTTGGCGATTTCTTTCGGTCCCAAATATTCCGACATCCGCTTCAGTTTCCAACTGAGACAGAGCATGCCGTAATCGGAGGGGCACCGATTGGTGTCGAACGAAACGTAGATCGTCTCACCCGCCCCCACCATCAGGATCAATCGGGTCTCGTCCCTGTCCTCGCCCATCCAGAGGCTGCTCCAGCGCTGTGCAAGGTGGTACGTTCCCGGTGACAGCGTCAGCCATGAATAACCGTTGCTATCCAAATCGAAAGCGGGAACGTCGTTGAGATAGAACTTGGCCGTACGCGCGCCAAGTGCGAGGCGGTCGTAACGGTACACATAAACAAGGGCTTTATCTTCTGGAACATTCTGAACCGCTTGGAACGCCGGTCCAATTGCGCCACAAGCGGAGAGCAGTTGCGAACCGACGAGCATCAGTCCGATTGCGAGATGTCGTGTGCTAAATCCCCAGGATATTTTTTTCATCTTGTTATCGCGATTTTTAGTTTGATTTATTAAACGAATTTTTTCGCGATGTTAGCACGGTGAAACACGAAATGGCTCGCTGCCAGCAGGCACTATCCAACCCAATCACAATGAATTTGCAGACTCTCCGTCGCGTTGTGATGAATCGAAAACCCATGGCTGACGAGCGCTGACTTCACAAGTGCCAATGCCGCAGCGCAGCGTTCCATGCGGCGCCGTTGCCACGAAGGTGGGGTAAATACACCTAGCGGCAGCATGCGCACACGTCGCCCATTTAAACGAAAAGAAACGTCGACGTGCGTGCCGTCCACATCATGTCCGTTGCTGCCGAAAATATCCGCGAGCTCGTCGTGTCGCGTGGGATAGATCAAGCGAAACACAGCGATACCGAGCGAGCGAAACTGACGCCGCGCTAACCCGAGGCTCGAAGCTTTCGGCTCGAAGCCGCGTGTCAGAATCAGCGTGATCTCAGGCGGCATCTCGGATTGAATCGCCTGAAGTTTGCTCAACGCATGCGCATCCACGTAGACATAGCGTGCGGGCCAGCGGGGCCGTATTTCCACACCCGCCTCGACGCCGGGGAACAACGTAAGCAGATTCAAATGGGCTCCCTGTGGATTGATAAGTTGAACTTCCGTCACACGCGAATCGTTTGATATGCTTCTGCGCGAAAATCAATAACAGATAAGGGGAAACACAATGCGACGAGTATTGAGCCGGGTTGCCGTGGTCAGTGCAATGCTATTCGGTGCGATTTCAATTGCCCAGGGGGCCCGTGAGGAGCCCAAAAGAATGTACCCGGGGGACACGCTCCCGGACGAGGAAATTTCGCTGGTGGCAGTGGGGTGGATCGGTGGTTCCTGGAACAAGACAACCGCGGAGCAAGTTATCGCATACGTCGCGGGCGTCGATGGCGAACTATGTCCTGAGGAATCGGGTAACGGCGGCGGCGTCCCGTACTGTGGCCTGTTCATCCAAATGCTGCCCGGCAACCACACGCTGACCATTCGCCTCTCGCATTCCGCATCCGTGAGCCCCATGGGGTTTGGATCCGTGACCAAGCGGAAACAGGACTATCGCGAACTGGAAGTGGACCTAGCGCCCGACACGATTTACAAACTCGTCCCTGTGCGCCGCGAGGGGCAACCTCCCGATGTAGCGCTACAGGAGGTTTGCCGGGGAAAGTCGCAGACCGCCATGAAAATCAAATTTGTGGAGCGTGACGCGAGCAAGGATAGCGGCCCTGAATGTCCGTAATTCCTTAGAGGGGGCGCGCGTCCCGCGCTCCTTTCAAACCACCTGCCGCAACACCCCAGTCACCACCACGCTGATCACCACCGTCGGCAACAGCGAAAACCGCGTCGCCACCAGCAACGTCACAGCCAGCGCGAGCAAGTCGGCGGGGTTACGGGCGACGAACGCCGGTGCAATCACCGAGATCAGCACGCATCCCGGCACGCTCTCCATAATCGCGCGCATGCGCGGGCTCAACGTGCGATCGCGCAGTGCCACAAAGCCAACGATGCGCGTCGCGTACGTCGACGCTGCCATCAACACAATGGTCAGAACGGTCATCCCATCAAGCATCTTTCTTCTCCAGCATGACCGCTGTAATCAGCCCGGCACACGTGCCCGCCGCAACATACCAAGCACCAGGCACCAGCAGATACGTGATCGCCGAGACCACCAGACTCACGAACCACGGACGGCTCGCTTTCATGCCCTTCCACATGCCCTTGAGCAGCACGATGAACACCGCCGTGAAAGCCATATCGAAACCGTATTGCTCGATATCGCCCAGCACCGGGCCAAGCACTGCCCCGAGCGCAGTGAACGCCACCCACGTCATCCATAGATTGATCG
Source organism: Pandoraea pneumonica (assembly GCF_902459645.1). Lineage (GTDB taxonomy): Bacteria > Pseudomonadota > Gammaproteobacteria > Burkholderiales > Burkholderiaceae > Pandoraea > Pandoraea pneumonica. The sequence goes on along the minus strand of NZ_CABPSK010000003.1, from coordinate 390,535 downwards.
CCGCACCCACGTAGTAGCCGAAACTAATGCGCTCCTTGCCGCGCGCATTCGCGTCGGCAAGCGCCATGGCCCAGCTTTCGTCGCACATCAGAAAGAGCGCAGCGAGCGCACGCGGCAGCGGCACATGACGCATACGAGGCGCGAGCGCCGCACCCATCAAAATATGCCGTGCATTCACCAGCAGGGACATCGCAATAATCAGCGCGATATGCGGCGGCGAGGTCCAGATACGAATTGCCGTGAACTCGGAGCCGCCCGCGAAGTTCAGGCCCGTCATCAACGGCACTTCAATCGCGCTCAAGCCTTTCTGCGCCGCCTGAGCTCCAAGCACTAACGCAAAGGGAACGAAACCCAACATCACCGGCAGCGCGGCGCGCATGCCTCGTGCCATCTCGGTGCGAAACGGCGACGCCTGCGCCGCGACCGATGGCGAATACATACCACTCATTACACGTCCTTCAAACAAAAACACTTACGCCCAACGAAACGTCGAACACGCCAGCGCATCTGCGGCGCCGGTCGTGTGGAAATGCGAGAGGGGAAGACTAGCGCAACCGTCAGGTGGCTGGCTTGTACGATCTTGCGGATGATGGCGTTACGAGCGGCGGCGCTAAGGGCCGAATGCCCCAATCAAAGCGAATTCGCCACAGGCAACCATCGGCCGGTATCGGCACACAGCGTGGCGGTGCGCCCATCGACCAGCACTTGCGAGTCTTGTGCCGGAGCCGACGACAAAACGTCGAAGCGAATGCCGAGCGCTTGTACCATACGTGCGTCGTCGACGGGAAGCTCCCACGTGAGGAACATGTGTACGTTGTCGAGCGTACCTACGGGATTCGCAAAATCCGCTTCGTCGAACCCGCTGCTGCCTCGACGGATGACCGCGTGCGGCTGGCAGGTATCGAACACGAGCATGGTGCCGCGCGTCAGCGGAATGCGGTAGCCGCCATTCCCGGCATGCGGGAAATGCACGTCCAGCCCGCAGTCGTCGCTCAGAAACAAATTGCAGAACACGAAGCCGCCGTACTGTTCGCCATCGTGGTGATAGCGCGCGCCGCGACACGCCATCAACGCCACATCGCTCGCCGCCAGCAGCCCCGGCAGACCCTGTGCCCCGGTCCAGTCGTAGGCCGCCTGCACACATTGTGAATACTCGGGCCAGCGCATGCGTGCGCGCGCTAGCGGCATCGGCTCGACGTCACCAACGGCCAACGGCGTGTGCGACGAAATATCGCGCGACCAATCCGTCACCAAACGCTCAGGCGGCGCGGGGATATCCGCGTGCCCCCACAGCACGACGCGACTCACGCTGCGGTGGCGCAGCGTGTCGTCATGCCAATAGATAGAGGTGAGGGCGTTGGGCGCGTCGTGCACTTGATAGTTTTGATAGGGGTGGCGGACTCAGCAGGACTCAGCAGGACTCAACAGCCCAAAAAGGTCGTGCTAGGATACGCCGAACCTGCGGACACCGCTCCGCCATCTAGCGTCTGTTTCCCGTCGAAGCACCGCCTTCGTCGCCCATCTTGGAACCGCAGACGCCGCTTGTGGAGCGCCCATGGATACTCTCAATCGTGTCCCTCATGCCGTGCAATTCGGCCGAATTGCCCCGACCCTCTCCGTTGCCGATCTCGACCGGTCACTGAGTTTCTACTGCGATGTGCTCGGCTTCGAGAAAGTGTTCGAAGCCGGTTCGCCCGTCGGTTTCGTGATTCTCAAAAAAGACGGTGCGGAGCTGCACTTGTCCCGCGACGCCCAGCATCGCGCCACCGCGCAGAACGTCGCGCACTTGATGGTGGCGAATGCCGATGCCTTGCACGATCACCTCGAGCAGCATCGCGTGCGGATCGTCAAACGGTTGCGCACCATGGACATCGGCTTACGTGCGTTTGTGTTTGCCGATCCTGACGGCAATCGCATCGACGTCGCTGAGATCCGATAGCGCCACGCGACAACGCTAACGACGCCGACTTCATTCTGATTCGACGCCGCATACAGGCGCGCATTTGCCGCGGGGCGGAGCGCGCCTGACCTAATCCCGTTCCAATACGCAAAATCCTTCTTGCGTCACGTCGTCACTCACGGCCATAATGCGATTAATTCTCATTTAACTTTTTCCGTGCGCGGATGCGACGGGCTGCCGGAAGACTGCCGTGGTTGCGCATTACTACACCGAGCTGGTCAACTTCTTCGCGAAGTCGCTGAACAATCGCGACAACGCGAAAGACCTGGTGCAAGAAGCCTATGCGAAGGTGCTCGCCTTGCAGACGCGCGGCACGGAGATTCGCGACTGGCGGGCGTTGCTCTATCGCACCGGCAAGCATCTGATCGTGAGCGACGCGCGTCGTCATGACGCCGAGACGCGCATGCTCCAGACCCTGGCCCTCATCGGCGCCGACCACGCGCCGTCGGCCGAACATCACGCCGATATTCGTCAGCAACTCGAACGGCTGCTCAGCCGACTGGAGCGGATGCCGCGCAAACGCCGCGACGCCTTCATCCTCGTGCGTATTCACGGCATGAGCTATGCCGAAGCCGCCAGCCACATGCAAGTCTCGCTCGAAGCCATCGATAAGCACGTCGTGCGCGCTGTCATGGATTGCATGAGTTACCGCCCATGAGCGCCCGCGCGACCCAAACTCCCGGCACGAAGCCCTCATCGCGTGCATTGAAGCCGACGCGCGGCCAGATTGCGCACGCGCTCTCGCTGATTGGCCGTACGCAACACGGCGACGCCGATGATGCCGCGGCCGCCGCCCGCGCACTGGCCGACTGGCGTGCCGAGTCTCCCGTGCAGGATGCCGCCGCCGACATTGCGCAATCGTATTGGGCGCAGACGGACGGTGCCGCGTTACGCGAGCGTGTCGCGGTGCCGAAGCGAGTCGATGGCACGCCGCGCCAAGCCCGCCGTCAGATGCTGACGTGGCTAGGCGTCGGCGGGCTCGCCATCGTGTTCGGCGGTGTGGCCCGGCGCCAATGGTTACAGCCGACGCACACTCTCGCGCTGCGCACCGGCAAAGGCGAAGTGCTGCCGCACACGCTGCCCGATGGCAGCGTGGTGACGCTGGCACCCCACACAGACGTGCAGATCACTTACTACCGCAATCGCCGCGAGTTTCAACTGTCGCGCGGTGGACTGCATCTCGACGTGCAACCCGATACGTCGCGGCCACTGAGCGTCGCCACGCAGTTCGGCAACGTGCGCGTGCTGGGCACGGTCTTCACCGTTGCGCTGCGTGACGACGGCATGGACGTGGCCGTCGCGCATGGACGCGTCGCCGTCTGGGCGCGCTCGCCTGACGGCCGGGTCCACGTGGATCGTGACCCCGATGTCACGCTGGCCGCCGGACAGGCGGTCACGACGCTGCCGCAGGGTATCGGCGCGCCGCAAGCGGTCACGCCGCGAAGCGTCGGGGCCTGGCGCGAAGGGTGGCTGGTCTTTCAAGCCACGCCGCTGCCGCAGGCGATCGCGCAGTGGAACGACTTTCTCGCCCAGCCGGCGCAGCAGATGCGTATGGCGGACGCCGACGCCGCAGCGCTGCGCGGGCTGCGGCTGACGGGCACATTCCCCGTGTCCGATCCCGCGGGCTTTCTGCAAGGCTTGCCGACGATGCTGCCGGTTCGCGTTCGTCGGGAAAACGGTCAAGCCGTCATCGCGGCACTACGGTAGGGAAAAATTTTTGTCTGTCGTTTGCGTTCTCGTGCGTCTTCACCGGGTAAGCCAACAGAAGACTCACGGAAATGACCAGACATCTGCACGCTTTGCCGACTTCAACTCACTCGAAACATGCGGCCACGCTCATTAGCATCGCCGTCGCCTGCCTGTGCGCCGCCTCGCTCCCGCTGGAGGTGCGCGCCCAGACACCTGCGACCACCAACACTAATGTCGCCGCCACGCCGCTTGATCTGTCGCTGCCCGCACAACCGCTCGCGCTGACCATCGACGCGTTGGCGCGCCAGTCCGGCGTCGGTATCGGCTTCGATGCGAGCCTCGCCACCGGCAAGACCGCCCCAGCGCTGCAAGGCCGTATGACGTTGGGCGATGCGCTTTCACGGGCGCTTGCCGGTTCGGGGCTCGCGGTGAGTATCTCCGGTCGCACGGTATCGATTCATGCCGATGCCGTGGCCTTGCCCGCGACGGTGGTCAGCGCTGACGCGCAGCGCGTTACCGAAGGCACGGGTTCGTACACAACGCGCGTGACCGATGGCGCCACGCGTATGGACCTGTCGCTGCGCGAAACGCCGCAATCGATGACGGTCATCACGCGCCAGCAGATCGAAGATCAGAACCTGATGTCGCTCACCGACGTGCTGCGGCAAACGCCCGGCATCGTGGTCGATACGCTCGACGAGCGCGCGAACTTTTCCTCGCGCGGCTTCGATCTCGCCACCATGATCGACGGCGTGCCAACGCTCGCGTACGACACCATCGCGGGCATGCGCAACCTGCTGAGCATGGTGATGTACGACCGTATCGACGTGATTCGCGGCCCAGCGGGTTTGCTCAATGGCGTGGGCAATCCGGGCGGTGCCATCAATCTCGTGCGCAAGCGCCCGAGCAAAGACTTCACGGGCTACGTCACCGCCGGTGCAGGGTCGTGGGGCCGCTACAACCTCGAAGCCGATGTGGGCGGCAAGCTCAACGAATCGGGCTCGCTGCGCGCGCGCGTGGTCGGCTCGCACACCGCAGGCGACACCTTCATCGACGACAAGCGCACGCGTGAAGACGTGTTCTACGGCATCGTCGAAGCCGACATCACCGACAACACCACGATTTCGGCCGGTTACGAGTATCAGAAGAACAAGATTCACGGTGCTGACTTCGGCCAGAGTCCGCTGTTTTACAGCAACGGAGCCGCGACGAATTTGCCGCGCTCGTATAACTCCTCTACGCCGTGGAGCCTGTGGAACATGACGACCGATCGCGTCTTCGTCGATCTCGATCATCGCTTCGACTCGGGCTGGAAGATCAAGGCGGAAGGCTCGTGGTCGCGCAACCAGCGCGAGCGCTACAGCGGCGACGTCTGGCTGTATCCCGCCAACATCGATCCCAATACGCACATGGGCACGATGCAGCTCGCGAGTAACCCCGCGTATGGCATCAACAAAGCGTTAGACGTGTATGCAACGGGGCCGTATCACCTGTTCGGGCGAACCCATCAGGCGACGTTCGGCGCGAGCATCAATCACAACGCCTACAACTACGGCAACGATTCGGCGGTGCCCAATGCGTTCGATCGACGCCCGGTCGACATTCTCAATCCGGGCAGCATCCCGATGCCGTCGTTTGCCTATCCGCTGAACCGGCTCGGCGGCACCACGCAGCAAACCGCCATTTACGCGGCGACACAGATCAAACCGATCGCCCGTGTGTCGGTGATTCTGGGCGGTCGCGTCACGTGGTATCGCGCGACGTCGTGGGCGCGCTACTGGAACAACGGCACGAACGGTGCGCTCGTGACCGGTGCGCCGGTCGAGCAGAACGCCGTGTTCACGCCATACGCAGGGCTGGTGGTCGATGTCAGCGAGGACTTCTCGCTGTATTCCAGCTACACGAGCATCTTCACGCCGAACACGGCGCAAGACACCTCGGGCAATACGCTGGCGCCTAAGCGCGGCAACAACATCGAGTTGGGTCTGAAGGGCGAACACTTCGGTGGACGATTGAATACGGCGGTAGCGATCTTCCGCACGTATGAAGACAACCTCGCTGTGACCGACGGCACGCTCACGCCGAGCGGCACGGCGGCTTACAAGGCGGTGAGCGGTGCGAAGACGCAAGGCTTCGAGGCGACCGTCGCGGGGCAGGTGCTGCCGGGCTGGCAGGTGCAGGCGGGCTACACCTACAGCGCCAAGCGCGACCGCAGCGGCGCGCTGGTGAACCCGACGTATCCGCAGCGGCTGCTGCGTATTGCCACGACGTATCGTCTGCCCGGCGTGCTAAGCAAGGTGACGATCGGCGGCAGCTTGAGCTACCAGAGCGCGATCTCGTATGTGGAGACCTATAGCGGGCTGACGGCGCGACAAGGCGGTATCACGCTCATCGATCTGATGGCGCGCTACGACGTCACGCGCGAGTTAAGCGTGTCGCTCAACGTTGGCAACGTGACAGATAAGCGCTACTGGGCCGGGTTGGGCGGCTACAACGGCTACACCTATGGCGCACCGCGTAACGGCTGGGTGAAGCTCACGTATCGCTTCTAAGCCGCTACTGAGTCGCTACCGAGCCGCTTCTAAGCATCTTCTAAGCCGCTACTGAGTGCGCATCGCCGCCACACTCAAAACCCGACCTGCTTGAGAAATTTGTCGAGCGGTACCGACCACATCTTGCCGCCGTAGGTGAGCAGCAAGTGACCGTCGTGACCGGGCAGGTCGTCGGTGTGGACGAACTGGGCAGGGCTGCCGCCCGCCGCGAACGCATCGAACCAGCCCTTCGGGGCATCCGGTCCCCAGTACTGGTCGTTCTTCGCGTAGAGCCACAAGCCGGGAATCGTCGTGGTCTTGCCCATTTCGCCGTAGATCGACTTCATTTGCTCGGGGTCGCAACTATGGCCCGGCGCTTTGTCGGGCGAGCCCCCGGCACCGCCGGAGAAGTTGATGTACGCGACGACACCCGGTGGTCGTTCGGCCACGGTCGCCACAGTCGTGAAGCCGCCGACCGAGCGGCCTTCCAAGATGACGCGATCCTTGTCGGCCCACGGCTGTTCTCGCACCCAGCCAAGGGCGGCGAGATTTGCCTCGGAAGTCACTTTCCAAAGCTGGCGGAAATCGGGGCGGCGCTTGCATTCCCCCGCATTGCCGAACGACGCGCCCGAGTTCTCGCGATCCGGGCCGCCCGTCGTGCCATAGCCGACGCGAATCGGCGCCACGACGGCAAAGCCTCGGCTGAGCCAGAACCGCACATGCCCTTGCAACACCGGGTGTGCCAGCTTGGCGCGCTCCAGCGGGTCGCCCGCGCGGCCATGCTCGAACAGCAGCACGGGGAAGGGGCCGTTGCCAGCGGGCTTGTAGACCTCGGTGCGCATGGCGATGTCGCGGCCAAAGGTGCCTGCGCCGGGCACCACGATCGAGACGATTTCGGGCTGAATCTCTTGTGGTGAGGCGGTCGCCGCTGCCGGGGCTTCGTCCTGCGCGAAGGCGTGCGGCGCACCCGCGCACAACGCGATCGGAAGCATCGCCGCCAACACCGCTGAGCGGCAGCGAAGTGCAAGGCGTGGAAGGTGAAGGCGAGGGCGCAAACGCGTGGCGATGGGCATCATATTTTTATTGACCTTCGAACGAGGACCAGCGGTGATACTACCCCCGCCGCATGACGCCGGGAACGGGCGGCGAAGGGTGCGGCACCGACAAAGTGTTATGCCGTATTACGAAGCAAAGTAGCGCCCCGGCGTGGTGTGGAACGTGCGTCGGAATAGCGCGATGAAGGCGCTTGCGTTGTCGTATCCCAGATCGAGTGCCACGGTGCTGACCGGTTGGCCCGCCGCCAGCAGCTCCACCGCGCGAAGCAACCGCGCACGCTGACGCCATGCGGTGAACGTCAGCCCCGTCTCTTCGACGAAGCGGCGGCTCACGGTGCGCGGCGTGGTGTTGGCCCAGACCGCCCATTCGTTGAGGGTGCGGGCGTCGGCGGGGTTGTCGACAAGGGCGGTGGCGATGCGCCGTAACCGGGCGTCGCCCGGCATCGGCAAGCGGAAAGTGTCGGCATCGCTGGTGGAAATCTCATCGAGCAACACGTTCACGACGCTCTCCTGACGGCGATCCGGCTGGCCCAATTCCCACTGCGCGGCCCGCAAGACGGCTTCGCGCATCAGACCGGTTACCTCGATGGCGCGCGGTGCGTCGGGCAGGTCGCCACACCGGTCAGGGCGCACATACACCGCCCAGCCGTAGAACGGCCCGTGCGAGAACGCGGCGTGGGGATGATTCGGCGGAATCCAGACGGCGCGCGTGGTGGGCACGACCCATGTGCCTGCGCTCGTCTGCACGGTCAGCAGTCCGCCGAGCAACCCGAGCAGTTGCCCCGAATCGTGTTGATGGGTTTGCGATCCGCGCGGCTCGTCGATGCGTCCCATCAAGGCGATGATCGGCGGATCGGTGGCGTCCATGCAGTGCACGCGTGCGATCTTCGGTGTCAGATGCTCGGGGAAAGTCATGGTGATCGGGATGCCGCGATAGGTGAGCGCAATTGTGGCGCAAATGCGCTATTCAATGGCGTGAATAGTCTATCAGTGCCAGCGCTCGCGGCGATATGCTGCCTTGTCAAATCTGCCAAGGACACCTCGTCATGTCACAAGCCCCTGTCGAGCCCATCGAGCCCACCGAACTCATCAAGCCCATCGATCTCGATCAACTCTACGATCCGCCCTCGGAGATGATCGTCAAAGGCGTGATGCCGAATCTGCTGCCCTTTCACATCGCGTACTTGAAAGTCGCCACGTTTTTTTGCCTCGCCTCGGGGAGCGCGCAAGGGCTCGATGCGTCACCGCGCGGCGGCGAGCCCGGGTTCGTTCATGCTCTAGACGAAAAAACCGTGGCGTTTGCCGACTGGCCCGGCAACAACCGCATCGCGTCGCTGCGCAATCTCAACGAAGACAGCCGCATCGGCATGCTGTTTTTATTTCCGGGGCTGGAGGTGTTCATGCGGATCAACGGGCACGGGCAGATCTCGACGTCGCCCGATTTGCTGAACCGTTTGAAGGAGAACGAGCGCACGCCAAAGACGGCCATCGTCGTCACGATCGACGAAGTGCTGTTCCACTGCGGCAAAGCGATCAACCGCGCGAAACTCTGGCGGCCGGAGTCGCAACTCGCGCGTACGGCAGTGCCGTCGCTAGGCGAGATGAAGGCCTCGCTTACCGGGATCGATAAAGCGAAAGCGCAGGAGATGGATGAAGGGTATTACCGCGCGGTGCGCGGCGATCTGTACTGAACGTCGGAGGAAATTAGTTCTGTGCGCCTGCCGATTCTTGCGCACGGCGCAGGCGCTCGCGGCTGTTCGTCAGGTGGGTGCGCATCGCAGCACGCGCCGCTTCGGGGTCGCGTCGCGCAATCGCGTTGTAGATATCTTCGTGCTCGCGGTTCACACGATTCAAATACGTCACCTGATCGTCGTCGGCCAGCGCAGCCGAGTTCACGCGCGTGCGCGGAATGATCGTGTTGCCGAGTTGTTCGAGGATGTCGTGGAAGTAGCGGTTGCCCGTCGCGCTCGCCACTTGCAAGTGGAAGGCGACGTCGGCGGTCACCGCATTGCCGGTGCGCTGACGCACGTGCATCTCGAAGTCGTCGAGCGCCTGACGCATGAGCTTGAGTTGCGTGTCGGTACGGCGATTTGCGGCCAGCCCGGCGGCTTCGGTTTCCAGCGAAATACGCAATTCCAGAATGGCCAGCACGTCGAGCATCGTGAGGATGCTGTTGGTGTCGACTTGCAGGGCGTTTTCGCGGGGCGCTTCGAGCACGAACGTGCCGATGCCGTGACGCGTCTCGACCAGTTGCGCCGCTTGCAGCCGCGAAATGGCTTCGCGAACTACGGTGCGGCTCACGCCGAGACTTTCCATGATGGCCGACTCGGTCGGCAGCTTGTCGCCGGGCCGGAACGTGCCGGCGCGAATCTGCTCGGACAAGGCGCTCACGACCTCTTCCGTGAGGCTGCGAGACTTGCGGCGAGGACGTGCGGGCAACGAGCTGTTCATGGACATGGCGTCGGATAAAGAGGTGATGACGAAAAAAACGCCCCCAGTTTACCTTATCGACCGTCGCATACATACGACAACCGATAAGAATCGACCGTCGATGCCTCACCCCAAATGCGATGCGGTATCGACGGTCCAAAGTGCGCCTTCTCGCGACCACTCGTCAAGCACGGGCCGACGCGCGCACGGCGTCGACCCTCAGGACACACAACGTGCGGGCAGACGTCAGAAGTCGACGCGAATCCCCAGCATGCCGACGAACTGCGAGCTCGTCGTCGACGGCGTGGCGTTCTGCGAATCGCCCACCACCGGACCGGCGTTGATGATGCTCGTCGCATTGGCCGACAGCGACTTGCCGTTGGCGTGCTGCCACGCTTCGAGCGCGTAGAGCGACGTGCGCTTCGAGAGCGAATACACCTGCGCGAGCGAGACCTGATGATAGGTCGCGGCATCGTTGATGCCGTTTGCCTTCGACGCTGCCGTATAGCTATAGGCGGCCGCCAGACGCCATTGCGGCGCAACGATCCACGACGCGTGCACGCCCGCCGTATTGAACACTGCCGTGTCGTGGAACAGCGACGTGGCGCCCGGCTTGTACTGCACGTTGCTGTAGCTTGCCCCGAACGTCAGGCCGCCGATGGTGTACACGCCCGCGAAGGCGATGTGTTGCAGCACGTCTGCCGTCACGTAACCCTGATTGACCGCCGAGGTGCCGAACGACCCGGTCGACGCACTGTTCCAGCTCGTGCCGCCACCCACGTTGTTCAAACGCAAATAACCGGCTGCCAACGACAGCGGGCCGCCGTCGTAGCGCAATGCGCCGGAATACGTATTGCCCTTGCTGAATGCGCCGGGTTGGCCGCCGAAGCCGTATTGCAAGCTGGCCGTCACACCCCACAGCACCGGCGAGGTGTACGTCACCGAGTTGTTGATGCGAATCGTCGTGTCCAAACCGTCGATATCGCCCGGGTGCGCGCCGGTCGCGCCCGTGACGTAGGCCACGGGGCCGATCGTGCCGACCATCAGGTAGTACGGCGTGTACTGACGGCCGATGGTGACGGTGCCGACGGTGTCGTTCTTCAGCCCTACGAACGCCTGACGATTGAACATCACGCCCGCCGAGCTGAACGCGCCGCTGTTCACGTCGAAGCCGTTTTCCAACTGGAACAGCGCCTTGGTGCCGCCGCCCAGATCTTCCGTGCCGCGAATGCCCCAGCGGCTACCCGCCAGATTGCCGTTACGCAGGTAGGTGTTGGAACTGCCGTTCTGGTTGCTGCTGTAAGTCAGCGCATCGTCGACGATCCCGTACAGCGTGACGTTGGTTTGCGCGAAGGCCGGCACGGCGCCGGCAGCGAGACCGGCGAGTGCAAGCCCGGCGAACAGTTTCGTTTGTCTCACGACATCCCCTCAGGTGGTGTGTTTTCTTGTGTTTCTGAAACTACGGTGCTTCGATGCTTCGGGACTTCGGATACCGCGTGTGCCTGTGTCAGAAGCGGGGTGCCTTGCCGCTCCAGCCGGGTTGGTATTTGCGCATCTGTACCGCGTCGTTACGGGTGCGCACCCCGCAACGCAGGTATTGCTCGTGAAGCTTCGCCAACTGGTCCTGATCGATTTCGAGACCCAGCCCCGGGGCCTTCGTGACGGCGACGGCGCCATTGCGGATCGCGATCTTTCCCCCGCGCACGACTTCTTCATCGGCCTCTTGCCACGGGTAATGCGTGTCGCAGGCATAGGACAGACGCGGCACGCTCGCGGCCAGATGCGTCATGGCCATCAGGCTGATGCCCAGGTGGGAGTTGGAATGCATGGACAGGCCGAGATCGAACGTCTCGCACATGCGCGCCAGAAGCTGCGTATCGCGCAGGCCGCCCCAGTAGTGGTGATCGGAAAGAATGATTTGCGCGCCGTTCACCCGCACGTTTTCGCGGAACTGGCGCAGATCGGTCACCACCATGTTGGTGGCGAGCGGCATGCCGGTTGCACGGTGCAGTTCGGCCATGCCTTCGAGTGTGGGCGTGGGGTCTTCGTAGTACTCGAGATCGCCTTCGAGTTCGCGGCCCATCGCGATGGCGGTGGCGAGCGACCAGTTGCCGTTCGGATCGATGCGCAGCGGCTTGTCCGGGAATGCGCGCTTGAGCGCCTTGAGACACTTCACTTCTGCGCTCGGATCGAGCGCACCGGCTTTGAGCTTGATGCTGCCGAAGCCGTAGGTGTCGATCATCGTGCGTGCCTGCGCGACCAACTGCGTGGCGTCGAGCGTCTCGCCCCAACTGTCGGGGGCGTAGGGGTTCTCGATGTGCTGCGCGTACTTGAAGAACAGATACGCGCTGTACTGCACCTCGTTGCGCACCGCACCGCCCAGGAGCTCGACGAGCGGAATGCCCAGATGCCGCGCCTGCAAATCGAGGAAGGGCACTTCGAAGGCGGAGTAAATCTTCTCGGCATCCTTGCGCGGATCGGTGCCCGGCGCGAGTTCGTACTCGACGCGCTCGCCGCCCACGCCACGCGCCACCACCGCCGCCACCCGGGCACGCAGGCCGTTGGTGTCGAACGGGTCCATGCCGATCAAATGCTCGCGGGTGTTTTGCAACAGGGTGAGCACCGGGGCGTCGCCATACGTCTCGCCCAACCCGACATGCCCGTTATCGGTCTCGATTTCGATGATCGTGCGCAGGGCGTAGGGCTCGTGAATACCGGCCGCGTTGAGCAGCGGCGGGTCGCGAAAGGCAATCGGGGTGATGGTGATGCGCTGGATTTTCACGGTGTCTCGGCCTCGTCTGCGGCATCCGCAAATTGCGGTGCGCTGATATCTTTTACGTCATCGTATGACTGGCCGTAATTTAGGTGACGCATCCGGCGTCTCTCTATCGGTGTTTCCCCTGATCGTTGGCTGTCTTTCCTGGTGAAATAAGCCTGTAAACGCTGCAAAAACAAAGATGTCTCGCTATCCTAGGGAAATCTCTGACGTGTTTCGCGGCGTCTCCTAATTGCAAAATGACAACGTCAGTCATATGATGACTTACGAGAAATTTAACCTAGAAGAGGAGACAGCATGGCCTTCAGCCGCAGGGGATTCTGGCAACGCACGTTAAGCGCACTGGCATGTGCCGCCGTAGTGGGAAGCATTGCGAACACCGCCGCTGCTGCGCCGGTGACGCTCAATATCGTGGACGTGGCGGGTAACCTCGCGCTCACGCAGAAGGGCTTCGAAGCGTTCCGTGACAAGTACCCGGATCTGGTCTCGAAAATCACCTTCACCAACGCCCCGGCGCCGCAACTGCCGGGCAAGATCAAAGCGATGCAGGCCGCTGGCCGCGCCGACATCGATGTGGTGCTGACCGGCACCGATGCGCTCGCCGCCGGTATCCAGCAAAACCTCTGGCAACGCCTGCTGCCCGAGTACAGCGCCCAACTGCCGGGCGTGCTCGACAAGTACGCGCCGAATGTGCGCGCGATGCAGGAACTCTCGAAGGGCTATGGTCTGGCGGTGACGTTCATGCCCGCTGGTCCGCTCGTGGAATACAACCCGGCCAAGGTCAGCGCACCGCCGAAAACGCCGGCTGAGCTGCTGGCATGGTGCAAAGCGAACCCCGGCAAGCTGATTTACGCGCGTCCGGCCAACTCCGGCCCGGGCCGTACGTTCCTGATGGGCCTGCCGTATCTGCTCGGCGACAAAGATCCGCACGATCCGATCAAGGGCTGGGACAAGACGTGGGCTTTCCTGAAAGAACTCGATACGTGCATTCCGTACTACCCGGGCGGCACGTCGGCGGTGATGAAGGAACTCGGCGAAGGCAGCCGCGATATGACCGTGACCGTCACGGGCTGGGACATCAACCCGCGCGCACTCGGCATCGTCCCGGCGAGCTTCAAGGTGCAGTCGTTCGACAAGTTCACGTGGGTGAACGACGCGCACTACATGGTCGTGCCCAAGGGCGTGTCGAAGGAAAAGATGGAAGTCATCATCAAGCTGATCAACTTCATGCTTGAACCGGCGCAACAGGCGCTGACCTACGACGACGGCTACTTCTATCCGGGCCCCGCCGTGAAGGACGTGCCGCTCTCGGCTGCGCCCGCCAAGAGTCAGGAAGTGATCGCCAAGTACGGTCGTCCCGAGTACGCGAAGCTGATCGCCGACTTCCCGCATGCCGTGCCGCTCGACGCCACGGCCATGGTGGCGGCCTTCCAGAAGTGGGATGCCGAGATCGGCGCCCAGAAGTCGAAGTAATTCGGCGGATTCACAAGGGTTTCGTCATGAAGCATAACTTTCAGCATCTACGCCTCGACAACGTTGCGCGTAGTTTCACCAACGCCGAAGGCCAGTCCGTTGCTGCACTGAACGGGCTGGACCTGACGATCGAGCGCGGCGAGTTCATCGCCTTGCTCGGGCCGTCGGGCTGCGGCAAGTCGACCGCGCTCAACTGCATTGCCGGACTCACGCCGCTCACGGGCGGCGCGATCTGGCTCGACGACGAGCGCATCGACGTGCTGCCCAGCGAAAAGCGCGGCTTCGGCATGGTGTTTCAGAACTACGCGCTGTTTCCGCATATGAGCGTGCTCGAGAACGTGGGCTTCGGTCTGCGCATGCGCGGCGTGCCGCGTGCGGAGATCGAGAAGCGGGCGCGCGACGCGCTGCAACTCGTGCAACTCGTGGGGCACGAGCGCAAGCTGCCCGGTCAACTCTCGGGCGGCCAGCAGCAGCGCGTGGCGATTGCACGCGCCATCGTGATCGAGCCGCCGGTGGTGCTGATGGACGAGCCCTTGTCGAATCTCGACGCGAAGCTGCGTATCGAGATGCGCGCCGAGATTCGCCGCATTCACGGCAAGCTCGACCGCGCGACGATCTACGTCACGCACGATCAGGACGAAGCGCTGTCGATGGCCGATCGCATCGTCGTGATGAAAGAAGGCGTGGTGCAGCAAATCGGTGTGCCGCGCGACGTGTATTGCCGCCCGCGCAATCTGCACGTGGCGCGCTTCATGGGCTATCGCAATGTGCTCGACTTTTCGGTCACGTCGACGCAGGGCGAACATGCCCGCGTGTCAGCAGGCGGTGCGTCGTTCGACGGCGTGCTCATGGAATCGCCTAGCGGCGCCAACGTGAGTGTGGCAATCCGGCCCGACGACTTCGAGCGCGCGCAAGCCGCCAACGACAACGCCTTTGAGGCCGTGGTGGAAACGGTGGAATACGGCGGTCACGATTCGCTGCTGCGCGTGGCGTCGCCGTTCGGCCCGTTGTATGCGCGCTTGCCCGGCGACTTCGCTGTTGGTGAGCGTGTGCCGCTGCGCGTGCCAGCCGATCGCACGCTCGTGTACGCGGGAGAGCGGGCATGAGTGCCGCCACGTCTACGGCCCCGGCCGGGGCACGATTCGATGCGCGCGGCTGGCTCGTCGTGCCAGCGCTCGCGTGTCTGGTGGCGATGTTCGTGTACCCGTTCGCGTACGGCTTGTTCCTGTCGTTCCAGCCGATGGACGGCGGCGGGGTGTTCGCGAACTATCTCAAGTTCTTTACCGAATCCACGCTTTGGCCGACGGTCTGGATCACGCTCAAGCTTGCGGTTCCCGCCACGCTGATCAACGTCGGCGCATCGATTCCGGCGGCGTTTGCGTTGCGCCGCAACACGCCTGCGGCGAAGTTCGTGACGATGCTGCTGGTGGTGCCGGTCACGCTCGGCACGGTGCTGATCGCCGACGGCATGCTGACGTATTACGGGCCGAACGGCTGGTTCCCGCAGGCACTGCACGCGTTGCATTTGTATAGCGATGAAGTGCGTCTGACCCACAACTACTGGGGCGTGTTGATCTCGCTCGTGATCTCGGGGTTTCCGTTCGCGTTCCTGCTGATTCTGTCGTACGTGACGGGTATCGATCCGACGCTGGCGCGCGCCGCAGGTACGCTCGGCGCAGGCCCGTGGGAACAGTTCCGGCTGATCTATCTGCCGTTGCTCGTGCCCGGGCTGACGATGGCTGCGTGTCTGTCGTTCGTGCAGGCGTTTTCGGTGTTTCCGTCGGCGGTGCTGCTCGGGGTGCCGGCCGGTGCCACGCGCGTGGTGTCGATCGCGGCGTACGAAGCGGCATTCGAGAGCTACGACTACTCGCTCGCATCGTGTGTGGCGATTGTGATGGGCTTTGTGCAACTGCTGATCGTGGCGGGCATGCTCGGCGCACGCCGGGCGTTCTATAGCGGTCCGACCACGGGAGGCAAAGGATGAGCGCGACCGATAAATCGATGGCGGGTGCCATGGCTATGCAGAACGGAGACCTCATGACGACGCCTTCGCCCGTGGGCAACACAACCGCGTCGCGCGAAGCGAAGGGTGCGCGCCGCAATTTGCGCCGCGAAGGCCCCGGCGCGCGCATCTGGCGGGTGCTGGTGTGGGGCGCGATGATCTTCTTCCTCGTGAACGTCGGCTTGATGATTGCCACGGTCACGATGAACTCGGTCGCTACGCGCTGGTTCGGCACGCCGCTGCCCGAGAGCTTCACGCTGCATTGGTATGCGCAGGCGTGGAACGACTTCCAACTCGCTAACGTGTTGTGGGTGACGTTCGAGGTCGTGGGCGCCGTGGTGCTGTTGTCCATTGCGTTGGGGGTGCCCGCGGCCTACGCGTTGGCGCGTGCGCAGTTCCCCGGCAAGCGGATTGCGATGCTGGTGTTCCTGCTGCCGTTGATGGTGCCGCCGGTGACGTACGGCATTCCGATGGCGACGGTGCTCTACAAGATCGGGTTGGGCGGCACGCTCTCGGGCGTGATTCTCGCGAACCTCGTCCCGTCGCTGCCGTTCGTGATTCTCGTGATGACGCCGTTCATCGAGCAGATCGACCCGAATCTGGAGGCTGCCGCGCGCATCTTCGGTGCGAACACGCTCAAGTACTTCCGCTACGTGCTGCTGCCGTTGCTGGTGCCGGGCATGCTTGCGGCAGGCTTGCTGGTGCTGGTGCGCACCATCGGGATGTTCGAACTGACGTTCTTCACGGCAGGCCCAGACACACAGACGCTCGTGGTGGCGCTGTACTACGCGGTGTTTTCCACCGGCGTGCGGGCGCCACAGTCGATCGATGCGATGGCGATGATCTACATGGCGATCACGTTGCTGTGGGTGCTCATCGCGCTGCAATTCGTCAGCCCGACGCAGTTGGTGAGCCGCGTCAAAGAAGCACCGAAAGGAGAATAAAGAGGGGAAGTCAGCCAGCAAAGGAATATTGCGTTTGTCAGGCAGACGCGCCGGATGTCCCCCCGGCGCGGCCTGCCCGGTGACGGCCATCCGAGGGGGCTCGGGTGGCCGTTGTCGTTTACCGGGCAGCGGCGGAAAATACCGATCGCTCGCGATGGAATAAAGCGTTGCGGGCGAACGTTCTCTCAATGTCGACACCGACAATTACCTGAGGAGCCAATCTGATGAACCAACGTCAATCGATGTCCGCCGTTCTGTCCGCTCTCGTCGTCGCCGCCGGAGCGTTTGCCGCCACCGTTGCCCACGCAGAAGTGCCGTTCAAGGCGGCCAACGGCATGCTGGTCGATGGCCAGAACCGCACGATCTATACGTTCGACAAAGATGAAGCCGGCAGCGGCAAGAGCGCATGTAACGGCCCGTGCGCCGAAGCGTGGCCGCCGGTGATGGCCATGTTGGGCGCCAAGCCCGAAGGCGACTACTCGATCATCAAGCGCGACGACGGCAAGATGCAGTGGGCCTACAAAGGCAAGCCGATGTACCTGTTCACGAAAGATGCCGCACCGGGCGACATGAAGGGCGACGGCTTTAAGGACGTGTGGCACGCCATCAAGCCTTGAGCGAAGCGGGAGGACGCGGGTGCGAACTCCCGTCGCGCGGGTTTCCCGGCGGCTCAGTATAATTTCGCGGCGTACGCTGGCGGCCACCGCCGGCGGCGCTTCGGACTGGCTTGCCGCCAGGTCTCCTCCGCCAGGAAATTCGCCGATGACCGGTCAGGATTTGCCCAGCATGCTCCCGGGCCTGCTGCCACGCCTCTGGGCGTTCGCGCTGCGTATCGCAGGCGATCGTCACGATGCCGAAGACCTCGTGCAGCGCGCCTGCGTGCATGCCTTGGAGCGCGTGCATCAGTGGCAGCCGGGCACCTCCGCGCTGAGCTGGATGTACAGCATTGTGCACACCACGTGGATCAACGAGATTCGTGCGCGGCGGGTACGCTCGCGCGGCAGTCTCGCGTGGGAAGACGCCGATGTGGAAACCGTGCCTGATTTGCAAGCGTCGACGCCGGAGGAGCTTGCCAGCTATCACCAGGTCTTCGGTGCCGTCGACCAGTTGCCCGAGGCGCAACGTCTCGTGGTGCTGCTCGTGGCGGTTGAAGGCTTGAGTTATCAAGAGGCTGCGCTCGTGCTCGACGTGCCCATCGGCACGGTCATGAGCCGCCTGTCACGTGCTCGCCGTACCATCGGCGACCGGTTCCGTAACCCCGAGGGACAACCCCGCCGGATCGACACCACCCCCGGCGCACGTGAGGAGGACGCGTGATGAACGAAGACGATATCCGCCTGCTCGCGTACGTCGACAACGAACTCGCCCCGGCCGAACGTGCCGAGGTAGAAGCGGCCGTAGCCGCCTCGCCCGCGCTGGCCGACGTGGTGGCCTCGCTGCGGGCGTCGCGCCTGCCGTATCGCGAGACGTTTGCTGCGCAAGCGTTGCCCCCCGTGCCCGAAAGCCTGAGCGCCAATCTCGACGCGTTGCTGCGCACGCATGCGCAACGTCAGCAGGCGGGGGCGAAGCCCGCGAGTGAGATTCCGCAAACGAATGCGCCTGTCGCTAACGATGCGCCGATCGAATCGTCGATGCCGACGAATGGGCCGGGGCGTCGTGTGCGCCCGTGGTGGCTCGCTGCGGCGTTTGCGGCCGGTGTGGCGGTGACCGCCGTCACGATGCCGTTGTTGCCGGGCGTTTTGCAGAAGGCAGGGATTGGTGCACCGGTGCTCACCAGTGCCACGACTCCCCCGCCGAAGTCACCGCAAGGCGTGACGTGGGTGCGTGCGGCGGCCGAATATCAGCAGCTTTATGCGCGCGACACAGTGGCGTCGGTGAACGTGGACGCCAGCGACACCGCGCGCACCGTGGCCGATATTCAGCGCGACGATCAACTCGATATCCAAGTGCCGGATCTGAAGGCGCAGGGCCTGACGTTCAAGCGTGTGCAGCGCTTGCGCTGGCAGGATCGCGCCTTGGTGCAGATGGTGTATTTGCCCGAGAAGGGCGACCCGATTGCGCTATGCGTGGTGAAAGACCCGCGCCCGGATCAAGGCGTTGCCGAGCAGCATATCGACCGTATGGGCGTGGTCACCTGGCGAAAGGGGCAGCTCGGTTATGCGCTGATCGGCGCGCCAGGTTCGGTCGATCTGAAGGCCGTTGCGAGTTCGCTGGCGCAGCTTTAAAGCGCCAGAATTTCGGGCAACAACGGCCGGCTAAGCCGCTGGCTCCACCATTTCAACGCCTCGCCCATGCGCTCGGTGCGCCACGCCAGCCAGAAGGTCTCCGGCGGGCGGGGCTCTTCGACCTGCAATTCCACCAGCGCACCGCGCTTGAGTTCCGCGCACACGCAGGCGCGCGGCAGAAAGCCGTGGCCCAGCCCGGCCAACTGGGCGGCAATCTTCGCCTGCATGCCGGGCACCGTGATCCGGCGCTGGCCCAGCAACAGCCCCACTGAGCGATCGGCCAGCGAGCGCGCCCCGTCGCCCACGACGATGGCGGTGTTCTCCAGCAGGTCGTCCCGCGTGAGCGGACGGCCCAGCT
Source organism: Pandoraea pneumonica (assembly GCF_902459645.1). GTDB lineage: Bacteria > Pseudomonadota > Gammaproteobacteria > Burkholderiales > Burkholderiaceae > Pandoraea > Pandoraea pneumonica. The sequence continues at coordinate 371,092 of NZ_CABPSK010000003.1, read as the reverse complement.
TGGTGAACGGGTGGTTGGCGCTCACGCAGAACGCGAAATCCAGCGTGCCGATCGCCACGGCCTTATAGCCGCCGCTGGCCGGTCCTTCCCCCGCCGCCACCACCAGATCCGCCCGTCCTTCCCGCAACAACTCCCAAGTCCCCGTGAGCGTCTCGGTGCCAATGCGCAGGCGTGTGCCGCAGTTCAGGTCTTCGAAGGCGCAGATATCCGGATTGAAGGCGCTCGTGGGGATCAGCGAATCGTGAACCAACCGGATTTCCGCCTCGAAGCCGGTCGCAATTTGCCGCATGCGTGATTCAAGCTGGTTTGCCGCCGCCAGCAGCCAGCGGCCCTCCTTGAGCATCTCCTGTCCCGCGTCGGTGAGCGTCACCCTCGGTCCGTTACGAACGAATAGGGCAAGGCCGAGTTGATCTTCCAGTTTGGAGACGGCGTACGAGATGGTCGACGGCACTTTGTGCAGCCGTTCGGCCGCAGCGGCGAACGAGCCGTACCGAGCGATGGCATCGACGATTTCGATGGCTTCCAGAGACAGCTTGAGCACGGATGATTCTCCAAAAAATCGATCATCGAAATTTTCGATGATAAGTCGTCAAAACCTTCAACCTCGCGTGCCTTGATTCCGACGAAACTTCTTCCAACGCGGCGGGAAACACAGACGAAAGCTTACACGAGCCGCCGAGTTTGATTTAGTGAATTTTATCGAACAGTAAAACGCGATTTCCCGTTGGTTTTTAACTTTTCTGTCATTCAACGCAATCTAGGAGACTTACCATGGCCCTCAACAAACCCGTCGCCGCCGCCAAGCCCGGTTCGCTGCTGCTCACGCCGCAAGACCACACGCTGATCATGATCGACTTCCAGTCGCAGATGGCTTTCGCTACGCACTCGATCGACGCCGTCACGCTGCGCAACAACGCCGCGCTGGTTGCTAACGCCGCTGCCGGTTTCGGCGTGTCGACCATCCTCACCACCGTGGCTGAGAAGAGCTTCAGCGGCCCGATGTTCGAAGAAGTCACCGCACCGTTCCCGGGGCAGAAGATGCTCGACCGTACGTCGATGAACACGTGGGAAGACGAGGCAGTGATTCGCCGCGTGAACGAGATCGGCAAGTCGCGCATCGTGCTCGCAGGTCTCTGGACCGGCGTTTGCATCGTGGGCCCGGCCCTCTCGGCGATCGATCAAGGTTTCGAGGTGTATGTGATTACCGACGCCAGCGGCGACGTTTCGACGGAAGCCCACGAACGCGCCGTTGAGCGCATGATCCAGGCTGGCGCCCGCCCGATGACGTCGTTGCAGTATCTGCTCGAATTGCAACGTGACTGGGCGCGCACCGACACGTACGACATGACCACGGGTATCGCGAAGAAGTGGGGCGGGTCGTACGGCATCGGCATCAACTATGCCAAGACGATGTTTGGCGCTCACGAAGGCTAATCCGGAGGAAGACGATGAAGCCCTACCTACTTTCACTGGCGCTCGGCGTACTGGTTGGCGTGATCTACGCGATGTTTCACGTGCGCTCCCCGGCACCGCCGGTCGTCGCTCTGGTGGGGCTTCTCGGAATCTTGCTCGGTGAGCAGATTCCGCCCCTCGTCAAAGGCTGGATCAAGCCCGACACGGTGCAGACTTCGTGGCTGAAAGAGCAGGTCAAGCCGCATGTGTTCGGCGAGCTGCCGCGATGCGCCAAGACCGACGTTGCTGCGGCCGCGCCCGTCAAAGAAGAACGCACGTAATAGAAGAAAGCGCAGAAGAAAGCGCAGAAGAACGCACGTAGCGCACGCTGCCCACGCAGCGCGTGCAACCGGTGTCGCGCTCGCCTAAATGGCGAGCGCCTTGTTCCCAGTCCTGAGACGTCCCACTCCGCCAAGCCAAGGAAGCCCGACATGACCGCCACCAACGCCTCGACCGCTACCCCCGACGTCATCCTGCACAACGGGCGCTTTACCACGCTGGACCGCACCAATCCCACGGCGAGTGCTGTGGCCATCAAAGACGGCCGCTTCGTGCGCGTTGGCCGTACCGAAGAAGTCCTGCCCCTTGCAGGCGACAACACCCGAGTCATCGATTTGAAGGGCAAGCCGGTGCTGCCGGGCCTGATCGACAACCACCTGCACATCATTCGCGGCGGCCTGAACTTCAATCTGGAATTGCGCTGGGACGGCGTGCGCAGCCTGGCCGACGCGATGGGCATGCTCAAGCGTCAGGTGGCAATCACGCCCGCACCGCAATGGGTGCGTGTGGTCGGCGGCTTCACCGAGCATCAGTTTGCCGAGAAGCGCCTGCCGACCATCGCCGAACTCAATGCCGTGGCCCCCGACACCCCGGTCTTCATCCTGCATTTGTATGACCGCGCTTTGCTCAACGGCGCCGCATTGCGCGCTGTGGGCTACACGCGAGATACGCCGGCGCCGCCGGGCGGCGAGATTGTGCGCGATAGCGCGGGCAACCCCACGGGCTTGCTGCTCGCCAAACCCAATGCCTCGATTCTCTACGCCACGCTGGCCAAAGGCCCCAAGCTGCCGTTGGACTATCAGGTCAACTCCACGCGCCACTTCATGCGTGAGCTCAATCGCCTTGGCGTGACCGGCGCGATCGATGCTGGCGGTGGCTTCCAGAACTACCCCGAGGACTATCAGGTGATTCAGCAGTTGGCCGACGCCGGTCAACTCACAATTCGCCTCGCCTACAACCTGTTCACGCAAAAGCCGAAGCAGGAAAAGGAAGACTTTCTGAACTGGACCGCAACGTCCAAGTACAAGCAGGGCGACGACTACTTCCGCCATAACGGCGCGGGCGAGATGCTGGTGTTCTCCGCCGCCGACTTCGAAGACTTCCGCCAGCCGCGCCCGGACATGGCGCCGGAGATGGAAGGCGAACTCGAAGAAGTGGTGCGTGTACTCGCACAGAACCGCTGGCCGTGGCGTCTGCACGCGACGTACGACGAGACCATCGAGCGAGCGCTCGATGTGTTCGAAAAGGTAAATCAAGACACGCCGCTCGAAGGCCTGAACTGGTTCTTCGATCACTGCGAAACGATCTCCGAGAAGTCGATCGATCGCATCGCGGCACTCGGTGGCGGTATCGCCGTGCAGCATCGGATGGCATATCAAGGCGAGTATTTCGTCGAGCGTTACGGTGCAGGCGCTGCCGAGGCAACGCCGCCGGTCAAGCGCATGTTGGAGAAGGGCGTGAATGTGTCGGCCGGGACCGACGCGACGCGCGTGGCGAGCTACAACCCGTGGGTGTCGCTGTCGTGGCTGGTCACGGGCAAAACGGTGGGCGGCATGCAGCTTTACCCGCAGGCCAACTGCGTGGATCGCGAGACGGCGCTGCGCATGTGGACCGAGAAGGTCACGTGGTTCTCGAACGAAGTCGGCAAGAAGGGCCGTATCGAAGCGGGTCAACTGGCCGATCTGATCGTGCCGGATCGCGACTTCTTCGGCTGTGCCGAATCGGATATTGCCGACACCACCGCGCTGCTCACCATGGTTGGCGGCAAAGTGGTCTACGGGGCGGGTCCGTTTGCCTCGTTCGACGAAGGCACGCCGCCGGTAGCGATGCCCGACTGGTCGCCTGCCCGCACGTTCGGCGGTTATGCCGGATGGGCAGATAAGGAAACGTCGGCACAAGGCACGCCGATGCAGAAGGCACTGCACAACGCCGCAGCGGCCTGTGCCTGCGCCAACAACTGCAACGTGCACGGTCACCGGCATGCGACGGCGTGGAGCAGCAAGCTGCCCGTGTCCGATCTGAAGGGCTTCTGGGGCGCGCTGGGTTGTGCCTGCTGGGCGGTGTGACGATGAACACGTCAACCCTTGCGCGTTGGCAACCCGCGCCCGCACTGCGGTGGATCGCACTGTTGCTGTTGTGTGCCGCCTACTTGCAGGGCGGCCTCGATAAGGCGTTCGATTTCAACGCCGCGATCGCCGAAATGCAGCACTTCGGCGTGTCGCCCGCGGCACCGATGGCGGCGGCCGTCATCGTGCTGGAGTTGGGCGCGTCGCTGCTCATCCTCACCGGCTTCTATCGGTGGCTGGGGGCCTTGGCCCTGGCGGCGTTCACGTTGTTCGCCACTTTCTTGGCGCTGCGCTTCTGGGAGATGCCGCAGCCCGAGCGCTTCATGGCCGAGAACGCGTTCTTCGAGCATCTCGGTTTGGTGGGTGGTTTTTTGCTGGTGGCATGGCACGACTGGAAAGCCCGTGCGGATGCCTAAACGGCAGCGGTAATTGCTTCGGTAAGTGCTTCGTTTTCTCGATCTCGTTTCCCCCATTTCTTTGGAAAAAATCATGACGACTCTGACTTTGCGCGACGGCACCGAGCTTTACTACAAGGACTGGGGCTCGGGCCAGCCGATTCTCTTTAGCCATGGCTGGCCGCTGAGCGCCGACATGTGGGATGCCCAGATGCTGTTCTTCGCCGAGCGCGGCTACCGCGCCATTGCGTTCGACCGCCGGGGTTTCGGCCGTTCGAGCCAGCCGTGGACCGGCTACGACTACGACACGTTCGCCGACGACATCGGCGAGCTCATCGAAGCGCTCGATCTGAAGAACGTGATCCTCGCTGGCTTCTCGATGGGTGGGGGCGACGTGACGCGCTACATCGCCCGTAAAGGCAGCTCGCGGATTGCCAAGCTCGCACTCATCAGCGCCGTGACGCCGCTTTTCGTCAAGACGGCCGATCACCCGATGGGGCCGGATGCCTCTGTTTTTGCCGGTATCCGTGCAGGTCTTGCCGCCGATCGGCCGCAGTTCATCGATGACTTCAGCACGGTGTTCTACGGCACCAATCGGCCGGGCGCGAAGGTGTCGCAAGGCGTCCTCAAGCAGACGTTGCAGATCGCGTTGCAGGCGTCGATCAAAGCCACCATCGATTGCGTGACGGCATTTTCCGAAACGGATTTCCGCCCTGACATGGCGAAGATCGACGTGCCCACGCTCGTGATTCACGGTGACGACGATCAAGTGGTGCCGTTCGAGGCGACCGGCAAGATCGCGGCGGAGATGATCAAGGGCGCGCAGTTGAAGGTCTATGCAGGCGCACCGCACGCCACTGCGACCACCCACGCCGATCAACTCAACGCCGATTTGCTGGCATTCATCAAGGGCTAAGGGGCACATGCCCCGGGGGCGTGTAAAACCGCGCCCCCTCATCGAGAAACTTTCATGACCACTTCGACCACGCCGATTCAGGTGCAAGACAACCCGGCAAAGCACCGCTTCGAGTACACGGTGCAAGGCGAACACGCCGTTGCGATCTACTCGCTGGAGGGCAACGTCATTACGTTCATTCACACGCTGGTGCCCGACGCGTTGCGTGGCCAAGGCATCGCCACGAAGTTGGTGCTGGCGGGGCTGGCCTCGGCGCGGGAGCGTGGTCTGCGTGTCATTCCGCAGTGCCCCGTGTTTGCGGCTTATATGCGTGCGCATCCCGAGACGCACGACTTGCTGGCCGATGAAGGCCGCACCTTGCTCGGTTTGTAACGACACGGAGCTGTCATGACATCGCCCGCCGCTGCCGATCCGATTGACACCCCACGCCCCCGAGTGCGCTTGCTCGGGCTTGCCATCTCTGCACGTGCATTTGAGATTCGCGATTTCCTGAGCCGAAGTGTGGTCACCTTCGACTGGGTCGAGTTGGATGAAGCGGCGGCGCGCCGCATTCCCGGTATTCGGGGATTGGACGATCCGGGGCTGCCGGTGTGTGAGTTTCCCGATGGAACGCGGTTGTTCAACCCGACTGTCGCAAACGTTGCGCGGCGGCTGGGATGGGTGGAAAAGCCCCGCCGGAAGGCGTATGACGTGTCCATCTACGGTGCTGGCCCGGCGGGGTTGAGTGCGGCGGTGTATGCCGCTTCGGAAGGGTTGAACACGGTGCTCGTCGAGCGCGATGCGGTCGGCGGACAGGCGGGTAACTCGTCGTTGATCGAGAACTATCTGGGGTTTCCGCAGGGCATTAGCGGCGGTGAACTTGCCGAGCGTGCGCGTCAGCAGGCGGTGCGCTTTGGGGCAGAAATTCTTCGTCTACGCGAGGGCGTGTACGCCGTGTTTGCCGAGCGCGGCATTCATGTCGATCTGGCCGACGGCACACAGCTAAGCGCGAGCACCAACATTTGCGCGACCGGCATCGAGTGGCGCCGTCTCGGTCTGCCAGACGAGGCGCGGTTGCAGGGGCTGGGGCTTTTTTACGGCGCCGGTGCGAGCGAAGCGCCGATGTGTACCGGCGAGACGGTGTATGTGGTCGGCGGTGGCAATTCGGCGGGGCAGGCTGCGATGCATCTGTCGGCTTATGCGCGCGAAGTTGTCATGCTGGTGCGCGGTGCGCGCTTGGCCGATACGTTGTCCGATTATCTGATTCAGAAGATTCAAGGCACGGCCAACATTCGGGTGGTCACGGGCTGCGAAGTGAGTGCGTTGCATGGCGATCGCTTTCTGGAGGCGATCACGGTGCGCGAACGTGCGAGCGGTGCGGAGCAACATCTGGCGACGCATCATTTGTTCGTCTGTATCGGCGGTTTGCCCAATACCGATTGGGCGCGCGATACCGCCATTACGCGCGATGGCTCCGGCTATCTCGTCACCGGACCGGATCTCACCCCGGCGATGTTGGCGGCGGCGGGCTGGCCGCTCGCGCGTGCCCCGTTTCCGCTGGAAACGAGTGTGCCGGGTTCGTTCGCCGTGGGCGACGTGCGGCATGGCTCGATGAAGCGCGTCGCGTCCGCGGTGGGCGAAGGCGCAATGGCAGTCGCGTTTATCCATCAGCATCTCGCAACCCTCTGAGGAGAGATCGCCATGTCCAAACGTTGCACGCATACCGACAGCATTCAACACGTCACACCCAGCGCACTCGGTTGCGAAGAGTGTCTGAAAACCGGCAGCCGTTGGGTGCATTTGCGACTGTGCCGCACGTGCGGCCACGTGGGGTGCTGCGACGACTCGCCGAACCGCCACGCTAACGCGCATTTCCACGAAACCGGTCATCCGATCATCGAGGGCTACGACCCGCCGGAAGGCTGGGGCTGGTGCTATGTCGATCGCGTCATGCTGGACTTGGGCGACGATACGACGCCGCAAAACGGGCCGATTCCGCGCTACGTCTAAATAACAATTCGAAGAGGATCTTATGCATCAAGCCGAAACCACCGCCGCCACAGATTCCATGGATCCGCGCGATCCCTCGCTGCGTAGCGCCTCGCTGGGCGATCTTTCGGCACGCAGTTTGCCGCGTCCCGAGAGTGTGACGGCCGTCATCGAGCATCACATTCGCCCGGAGTCCGTTGCCGCGTACGAAGCATGGCTCAAGCGCATTGTGCCGATCGCGGAACGATTCCCCGGGCACCGTGGTGTGCATGTCCTTCGTCCTGCGGCGGGCTCGACGGTCTACACCGTGACGTTGCGTTTCGACTCGCTAGCGCATGCGGAAGATTGGTTCGAGTCGGATGCGCGGCAGACCTTGCTCAGCGAGGTGATGCCGTTTCTGGCGAGTGACGAGCGGCGTCAGACGATCACCGGGCTCGAGTTCTGGTTTCACCCGGCACCGGGACAAAAACCCGCTAAGCGCTATAAGCAGTTTCTGCTGACGCTGTCGGTGATCTTTCCGCTCACGGTGGTGGTGCCGTTACCCGTGCATTGGCTGGCAGCCAGCTTGCCTTGGCTGACTAATACGATCTTCGCCAAACTCGTGGTCGCCGCCGTCATCGTCGGGTTGATGACTTACGTGATCATGCCGCGTGTGACCCGGCTCGCCTCGAAATGGCTGTATGAATGACGCGAGGGGCGGATCGGGAAACGCTTTTAACTCCCAGCGTTTCTCGATGACGCCCCTCGCGAATTACGCACTACGCAGGTATTACGCTTGCTTGAGTGCCCCGTCGACCAGACGCCACAAACCGAGCGGGTTGTCCTGACGCAGTGCATCCGGCAGCAACGCATCAGGCAGGTCTTGATAGCAGACCGGGCGCAAGAAGCGATCGATGGCGGTGGCGCCCACGGATGTGAACATCGCGTTCGACGTGGCCGGGAACGGGCCGCCGTGCACCATCGCATGACACACTTCGACGCCGGTCGGGAACCCGTTGGCGAGAATGCGGCCAGCGCGGCGCTCCAGACTCGGCAACAGGCGGCGCGCGGTTTCCACATCGCCTGCATCGAGTTGCAACGTCGCCGTGAGCTGGCCTTCGAGACGCTCGGTAATCGCGATCATCTCGTCGATGCTCTCGCATGCGATGACGACGGACGCCGGACCAAACACTTCGTCGTGCAACGCCGGTGTGGCGAGAAACGCCGCAGCCGTCGTGCGGAAGAGGGCGGCTTGCCCCTGGCAACCGCTGCCTGCCTGACCGCGTGCGACGAGCGCTACGTTGCTTTCGTCGGCCAGACGCGCGACACCCTTGTCGTAGGCCTGATGAATGCCCGGCGTGAGCATCGTGCCCGCGGCCTTCGCCGTGAGGGCGTCGCCAGCGGTTTGGCAGAAACGCTCGAGCGCCTCGCCCGCAATGCCCAGCACCAGCCCCGGATTCGTACAGAACTGACCGACGCCCATCGTGAGCGAATCGGCAAAGCCCTTGGCGATGGCGTCGCCGCGCGCGCTGAGCGCTTCCGGCAATACGTACACCGGGTTGATGCTGCTCATTTCCGCATAAACCGGAATCGGCACCGGGCGGGCTTGCGCGATGCGTTGCAATGCGAGTCCGCCAGTGCGCGAGCCGGTGAAGCCGACCGCAGCGATGGCTGGATGCGCCACCAGCGCTTCGCCCACTGCACGCTCACCCACGAGCAGCGAAAAGACGCCCTCGGGCAAGCCGAGCTTTTGCACAGCGGAACGCACCGCGCGTGCGACCAACTCCGACGTGCCCAGATGTGCAGAGTGCGCTTTCACCACGACCGGACATCCCGCCGCAAACGCCGACGCCGTGTCGCCGCCTGCCACGGAGAATGCTAACGGGAAGTTGCTCGCACCGAACACCGCCACGGGGCCCAGGCCGATCTTCGTCAGACGAAGATCGCTGCGCGGCAGCGGCTGGCGTGCCGGTTGTGCAGGATCGATGGTGGCGTCGAGAAAGTGTCCGTCGCGCACCACTTGCGCAAACATCCGCAACTGCCCGACCGTGCGGCCGCGCTCGCCTTGCAAACGCGCGACAGGCAGGCCGCTTTCCGCATGGGCGCGTTCGATGAGGGCATCGCCCAGATCGAGAATGGCTTGCGCGACGGCTTCGAGAAATTCGGCACGCTTCGCAAGCGGCAGCGCACGGAACGGGTCGAACGCCGCACGGGCCAGTTCGCAGGCCCGGTCGACGTCTTGCGGGGTGCCCGCGCCGAACGCGGGCGCAAGACGCTCGCCACGCGACGGATCGAACGCGTCGAGCGTGCCCGCGCTGCCGCGCACATCGGCGCGGCCAATCAACATCTCACCGGTGATCTGCATGCGGGGCTCCTTAGCCTTCGACCTTCTTGATCAGCGCGTCGAGCGCTTCGAGTTCCTGCGGCAGCAAGTCGGTCAGCGGCGCGCGCACCGGACCGGCGTCGTGGCCGACGAGCTTCGCGCCCGCTTTCACAATGCTCACGGCATACCCGGCGCGGCGATTGCGAATTTCGAGATACGGCAGGAAGAACGTGTCGAGCAGACGGCCCATCGTGGCTTGATCGTCCTCGCACACGGCACGGTAGAACTGCATGGCGGTCTTCGGGATGAAATTGAAGACGGCCGACGAGTACACCGGCACGCCCAGTGCGCGGTACGCTGCGGCATAGACCTCGGCCGTGGGCAGGCCACCCAGATACGAGAAGCGCTCGCCCAGACGGCGGCGTATTTGCACCATGCGCTCGATGTCGCCCACGCCGTCCTTGAAGCCGATCAGGTTGGGGCACTTGTCGGCGAGTCGCTCCAGTTCGTCGGCGCTCAGCTTGGAGTTGGCGCGGTTGTAGACGATCACGCCGATGTTCACGGCCTTGCAGACCTGTTCGACGTGCGCGGCGATACCGTCGAGGCTGGCTTCCGTCAGGTAGTGCGGCATGAGCAGCACGCCCTTGGCGCCGAGGCGTTCGGCTTCTTGTGCGTACTGAATGGCCATGCGTGTCGGGCCACCGGCACCGGCCAGAATCGGCACCTTGCCTGCGCAGGTATCGACGGCGGTCTTGATCACGGCGCTGTAGTCCTGCGGCGTGAGCGAGAAGAATTCGCCCGTGCCGCCGGCTGCAAACAGGGCCGTCGCACCGAACGGCGCCAACCATTCCAGGCGAGCCGCGTAAGCGCGCGCGTTGAAGTCTCCATTCGCGTCGAAATCGGTCACGGGGAAAGACAACAAGCCGTCGGAGACGATCTGTTTGAGTTCTTGGGGTGCGGTCATTTCGGCAGTTCCTGTCGGCCCGCAGGGCCGGATTCAATAAAAAAGGGATCGCTCAACTAGCGTCCGGCGCTTAGTTATATGTCATCGTATAACATGTCATTCGGACGAGCAAGAGGGCGGCTGCCGGAATGGCAGTTGGGATAAACCCGGAAAGGGCTTATCGGTATATGGGTGTGACCGCGAAAGCGTACGCGCAGAAAGCGTCTAGATGTATGATGACGCATAAGTGACGGCGGGTTGAGCTAACGTCAACGACGCCGGATGGGATCAAGTCAGCAGGAGGAGAGGGACGCAAGATGTCTTCAACACAGGACACGCGCCGCGCAAGCGATGCACATCAGGACACCGCCGCCGGTGTGTCGGATATTTCCAACAAGTCGTCGGCTTTGCCGCGCTACATCCGCATGCAACCCGCAGATAACGTTGCCATCGTGGTGAACGACGGCGGCTTGCCTGCGGGCAGTCGTTTTGCCGACGGTCTGGTGCTGGTCGATGCGGTGCCGCAGGGCCATAAGGTCGCCCTTGTCGATCTCGCGCAGGACGCGCCGGTGATTCGCTACGGCGTGGTCATCGGCTACGCGGCGCGCGCATTGCCTGCGGGCAGTTGGGTCAACGAGCGCAATCTGCATATGCCGGAAGCGCCGTCGCTCGACCGGCTGCCGATCGCAACGCGCGTGCCGGCCGAATTGCCACCGCTCGAAGGGTTCACGTTTCAGGGCTATCGGAATGCCGACGGCTCAGTCGGCACGCGCAACATTCTGGCGATCACGACGACCGTGCAGTGTGTGGCGGGCGTGGTCGAGTTTGCCGTGAAGCGCATCAAAGAGAAGCTGCTGCCCAAGTATCCGAATGTCGACGACGTTGTCGGTCTGGAGCATACGTACGGCTGCGGGGTCGCCATCGATGCGCCCGATGCGATCGTCCCCATCCGCACGCTGCGTAACATCGCGACGAATCCGAACTTCGGCGGCGAAGTGATGGTGGTGAGTTTGGGGTGCGAGAAGCTTCAGCCGGAGCGGCTGCTCCCGGCGGGCAGTATCCCCATCGGCAGCGCGAACGCCGACGGCAAACCCGACACGGTTTGCCTGCAAGACGAGGCGCATGTCGGCTTTCTGTCGATGATCGATTCGATTCTCGCGACGGCGGAAGTGCACTTGCAGCGCCTAAATGCCCGTCGGCGAGAGACGGTGCCCGCGTCGGAACTGGTGGTCGGCGTGCAGTGCGGCGGCAGCGACGCGTTCTCGGGCGTGACCGCGAATCCGGCTGTCGGCTTCGCCACGGACTTGCTGGTACGCACCGGCGCGACAGTCATGTTTTCGGAAGTGACGGAAGTGCGCGACGGCATCGATCAGTTGACCTCGCGCGCGGCCACGCCCGAAGTGGCGCAAGCCATGATCAAGGAGATGGCGTGGTACGACGCCTACCTGGAGCGCGGGCGCGTCGATCGCAGTGCGAACACGACGCCGGGCAACAAGAAAGGCGGTTTGTCGAACATCGTCGAAAAGGCGATGGGATCGATCGTGAAGTCAGGCAGCGGGCCGATTCACGGCGTGGTGTCGCCGGGCGACAAGCTCGACCGGTCACGCCAGCGCGGGCTCATCTATGCGGCGACCCCTGCCAGCGATTTCATTTGCGGCACGCTGCAACTCGCGGCCGGTATCAATCTGCATGTGTTCACGACCGGGCGCGGCACACCGTATGGTTTGGCCGAAGTGCCGGTGATCAAAGTCGCGACACGCAGCGATCTCGCGCGCCGTTGGCACGATCTGATGGACGTCGACGCGGGGCGGATCGCCACGGGAGAGGCCACTATCGAAGACGTGGGCTGGCAACTCTTCCACTTGATGCTCGCGGTGGCGAGCGGCGAAAAGACGTGGGCCGAGCGGTGGGAGTTGCACAACGCACTCGTGCTGTTCAACCCCGCACCGGTGACCTGATGATAGGCGAGGGCGGCGGAGGGGGGGCTGGCCTCAGAGCTCTGCTTGCGTTTGCGCCAGACCGAACTCCAGCATGGCGGGCACGAAGCAGTGGTTGAGCGTGTCGCGCCGCGAGAGTTTGGTCAGCACGTAGCGGCGAAACGGCGTGAGCGTGCCCCAGTCGCCCACGTCGGGCGGCAGCAGGTCGGCCAGTTCACATTGCTTGAGTAAGCCCGGCGGCAGGGCGTTACCGTCTTGCCACGCCGTCGGCGCAGCGTCGATGCTGCGCTCGACCGGCTGGCCCAGATGCTGTTCGGCAATCTCATCCAGACGCGCCGCAAAATCCTCATCGCCCGGCGCGCAGGACGCCAGCGTCTCGCGCGCCTCATACGGCAGGCGCTGCCAATCGGCCAGCGACAAGTGTTGTCCGTTGCGATCCAGATTGAAGCGAATCGCCATCGTGATGAACTTCAGGTCTTCGCAGGCTTCGATCTCGAAGACAAAGATCGGCAGACGCTGGTAGAGATGCATGAGCGTAACTCCTCGTGTGGCGACATATCGTAGCCAGACGATTGTACCTGTGCAGTTGCCGCCATCGCGACAGGGCGCAGAAGTGCGAGGTGGCTTCGGATTCTCCCAACAGGTTCTTGGGCGGTTTCCGAAAGTGCCACTCAGCCGACGGATATTCGTGACGCTTGCGCGTAACGCCTTCAGTGACCTGACGGGCGCAACGCGCGACGACGGGTGCCCGCGCGGCAGCCATTCAGGGCGGTGGTGTGCGCGCAAAAGCCGGGTATGGCGCATGGCAGCGGCGTGGCACTCGTTGGGAATTTTCCTAGAGCATTGCCCCAATCACGAAACCCTCGCGTTTTCCTAAGGTTAGCGTTTGCTCGCAGGATTCGACAGGAGCCGACATGCCGACCAACGCCTCGCCGCTACCCTTTCCCTTCGTGCCCGTGACGCCAGCACCACCCTCGGCATCGCAGGCTTTCACTTCTGCCATCCCTCCCAAATCTCGCAACGCACAACGCAGTGTGTCGGGCGGCACGCGTCAGACCCCGATGACGTCGCCCGACAGCGGCTTCGCCGGTCTGCGCATCGACGTGGTGCGTGTCGTGACCGGTGCCGAGGTGCTGTTGCTTGGCGCGATCGTCCGATGAGTGCGGTGCCAGTCATGCCCAATTCGGTGCCGCGCCCGCTCGACGAGTCTCGCCAACTTGCCGATGCCAATACCAATACCCATCCCCATCCCCATGCAGAGACCGACAGGCCCGGCGGGGCCGTGTGGGTCATCGTCTCGCCGCACGCGGAGTGGTCTTGTGCGGGGGATGTCGTCACGGTGGCGTCGCACGAGGTGTCGTGCACATTGCACGGTGTGACACCTGAGGTGCCGACATGGCTGGAGCGCGTGAGGCACGGTGTGTTGCTGGCGTCGGCACCGGCGCCCAGCGGCTGGCTCGCGAGGCTTGTCGACGAGGGGCTCGTCAGTGTGTTGCCCGCGACGCAGCCCGATATCGTGCCCGCATTCGGGAGCATTTGCGACACGTGGATGCGCGGCATTTTCTCGACGCCATTCTGGGCGCGCTTTCTCGCCAGAGAGTCGAGCGACATTCAAGTGCTCGCGTTTCTCGCGCAGCTTTACCACCGTGCGGCGGGTGCCGACGTGCATAACAGGATCGCCGTCGAACGTTGTACCGACCCGGTCTTGCGGCCGATGCTGTTGCGCCAATACCGCGAGCAGCGCGGGCAGGCGACGATGCTGGCTGCCGGATTGCTGCGCTGCGGCGCGGCTGCCCGCACGTTCCTCGATAGCGGCGCGTTCGACGCGACACACGCGTTGGTCGACTTCATTATCGAAGCGGCGGGGGACATGCCGAGCTACGTCGGCTGTTGTGCACTCTGTCAGGCCCCGGCTGCGGCGCGGGCGGTGAGCGAGATCGAAGCGCAGTTCGAGGCGCTCTCGCAACGCTACCCGTCGGCCGCGGAGGGGTTTGCGGCGGTGTGTGCGCATGCGCGTCACGACGCCAGTGTGTGTGGCGGCACGCCGCTGTTGTCGCTCTGGGTGCAGGAGGCTGGGCCGCCGGATGCCGCCGCGCGCTTGCGCATGCTGCGCGGTGCCTCGGGTGTCGCGGCGGCCTATCGCGCGATGTTCGATGCGTTGTATCGGCTCGACGAGGATATGTAAGCCTGCAAAGTCCGATCGAGCGACGCGGGGAAGGGGGAAGGGCCGAGAACGCGTGGGGGGGAAGGAGCGAGACGGAAGGGGCAATAAGACAACGAGAAGATGCACCCGGATGGGGCGCGCGGCTCGTATAATGGCGTCCCAACGGCGGGGGGCGGTTGCGACTTCGCGCCGTCCGCCCCCTGACCATGACAACCCAACTCGCCTACCTCGCCGCCCTCGGTGCCGCCCTTTGCTGGGCTTGCAGCGGCATGATCGCCATCACGCCTGTTCGTCAGGCCGGTTCCTTCCCGTTCAACTACGCCCGCATGCTGCTCGTCTTCGCGATGCTGCTCTTCGCGCTGGCGGTGTTGCGTGGCTGGCCGTCGCTCACGCCCGAACAATGGCTGCGGCTATGCGCCTCGGGGCTGATCGGCATTCTGGTGGGCGACACCATTCTCTACACCTCGCTCGGCCGTCTCGGGCCGCGCCGTAACTCCATCATCTTTGCAACCAATGCGCCGATGACGGCCATGCTTGGCTACTTCTGGCTGGGCGAGGCGCTCGGCTGGCGTGCCATCGTCGGCGTTGCGCTGGTGACGGCGGGGGTGGCGTTAGCTATCGCTTTCGGTGGCCGCCGGGAAGATGCCCATCACTGGGAATCGGTGCGCGGCGACGTGCGCGTGGGCGTGGCGATTGGCCTGACGGCGGCGCTGTGTCACTCGATCGGTACGCTCATCGCCAAGCCGGTGATGGCGGCCGGTGTCGATCCGGTGGGGGCATCGGCGGTGCGCGTGGGGGTGTCGGCGCTCGGGCTGACCATACTTGCCGCGCGGCGCGGGCGGAGCATCTTCGCCGCGTTCACGCCGGGCACGCTGGCGCTGACGGCGTTGTCTGGCTTTGTGGGCGTGGCCGTGGGCATGACGTTGCTGCTCTACGGCATGGGGCATGGCAATACGGGGGTGATCGCCACGCTCTCGGCTACCACGCCGGTGATGGTGCTGCCGCTGCTGTGGATTCGTACGCGTCAGCGTCCGGCAGCCGGTGCGTGGGTAGGCGCGTTGATTGCGAGCGCTGGGGTGGCGCTGATTTTCAACCGTTGATGCGAGGGAGACGCCGCGTATCAGCGCGCGTCGATGCGCGTGCGAAGCGACACGTTACTGTGTCGGCACATCAGCGCGTCAGCACATCAGCACATCAACGCGTCAGCGGCGACTGCAAGCTGTCGGCGTTCTTCGATGTCTGATCGTGTGACAAGCCTGACGCGGCGGCAGGCGGTGCGTCGTTGATGGCCGGACGCGGTGCGGAAGGCGTGAGCAAGCGACGCAACCATGCGGCGAGCCGCTCGAACACGGTGGGGTCGTCGTTGAAAATCTCCGGACGCAGCACACGCAGGTATTCGAGAATCTGATCCGCTTCCTGATGCCCGACCGACCCGTAGATCACGGCGAGGTCGAGCAGTGCGCGCAACTCCCCCAGCTTTTCTCTCGCCTGCAAGGTGCGGGCGGTTTCCACGGCGCGTTTGGCGTCGAATACCCGCTCGCGCAGTACCGATGCTGCGCGCCACGCGGGCGTCTGCAACGTCGCTTCCAGCGTGCGGAGGTCTTGTGCCGAGGTCACGATCTGCCCCGCGAGCGACTCCACGATGCGCTCTTCGCCCTTCGCTTCGCGCACGATGCCTTCGGCCCAGCGGCTGGCTTGACGCGACATATCTTCGCGCGTCCATTCCGGGCGCGACACGAAGTAAAAGCCGTGCTGGCGCGCCTGATTCAGGATGATCGAGACGACGTCGGGAAACTGCTTGTCGAACGTGCGCTTGGCCCACGCGTAGTGACCGCCCGCGAGCAATTGCGCGACGGCGGCTTCGGTGAGCGGGACGGTGCTGTCGAGCAGGCGTGCGCGCAGAAAGTCGTCGAAAGGCGGGGGCGTGAAGTGACGATCGACGGCGGCGGAGATACGCACGAACGCGTCGAAGTCTTTTTGCAGGTCCGCAAGTGCGGTGTCGGACAGGGTGAGTGAGATACGGCTCATCGTGACAGGCTCCCGGCCACTGCGACGGCGCGATGCCAGTCGTCACGCGAGCCCGTCATGGCTCGGCGAGCGTCTGCCTGAGTGCAACAGGCCGCAGGCGGCGTCGCCGGAGCCCGTGCCACGTGCATCCCCATTGCGCGTGAAGTCATTGCAGCGATACGTCTAAACGGTGCGCGCCGGTCATGGCCGTGCGCTATGAAGATGGCCATCGATTCCCGCCGCTGTCTCGCGGCGCGCGTGACCCCATATGGCGGCGATTCTAGCGTATTCGTTGCCAGCAAGTCACCGCGATTCATTAAAACGCTGTCGAATTCACACTTTGCAGAGCAAGCAGCGTGGATCCCCTCGGCTTAACGGCAAAAGCGCAGAAAAACTTTAGGGCTGCTGCGTTTTTGGCTTTGAAGTGTGGAAGGCGTCGCGCGAATGACCGGTCAGACCAACCTGTCACTCGCGCGAACCGTGCCTGGCCGTCAGGCGTTAGCCGCTGGCCCGAGGAGATACACCGCGAAGCGCGAACGGGCGTCGTGCCATACACGTTCCACGTCCCAGCCAGCCGAGTTGGCGAGCGCGCGAAATTCCGAGGGACCGTATTTATAAGAGTTCTCGGTGTGAATCGATTCGCCCGCGGCAAATGTGAAGCGCTGACCGAGCACATCCGCGTGGCAAGGCCGCTGCGCCACCAAATGCATCTCGATGCGGCTCGCGCCCGCGTTGAATCGCGCTTCATGGCGGAAGGCGTCGAGCGGCAAGTTGCCGTCGAGTTCGCGATTGATGCGCACCAACACATTTAGATCGAACTGCGCCGTTACGCCACGAGCATCGTCGTAGGCGGGCAGCAGTACGGCAGGGTCTTTGCAGGCATCGACGCCGACGACCATGCGCCGACGCGCACCGAGCATCTTGCCCACGTGCGCCAGAAAGGCGGCCGCCTGGCCGGGCGCGAAATTGCCGATGGTCGAGCCGGGAAAGAAGCCCAGACGCGGCCCCTGCGTGTTCTGCAATTGCGGCGGAAGGTGAAACGGCCGCGTGAAGTCGGCTCGCACCGGCAGCATCGGAATGCCCGGGCAACGGCGCGCGAGTGCCGCCACGGCGTCGTCGAGAAAATCGTCGGCGATATCGACCGGTACATAGGCGCGCGGCGTCACGAGGGCGTCGAGCAGCAATGGGGTCTTGCGGCTGGAGCCACTGCCGAATTCGACGACTACGGCGTCCGGGCCGATGACATCGGCAATCGCGGCGGCGCATTCGCCGAGCAAGGCAGTTTCGGTGCGTGTCTGGTAATACTCGTCGAGGCCGGTGATTTCCTCGAAGAGTTCGCTGCCGCGCCGGTCATAGAGCCAGACGCTCGGTAGCGACTTGGGCGTGTGGCCGAGACCGGCGAGCACGTCGGTGGCAAACGCGTTTTCGGGCAGTGACGGGCAAACGAATGCCGTGGCTTGGGTGGCATGCGACATCAGCGGTCCTCCGCGAGCCTCAGGCCGCAGAATTGCCAGCGCTGATGCGGGTAGAAGAAGTTGCGGTACGTCGCGCGCGAATGTCCCGCCGGTGTTGCCAGCGAGCCGCCACGCAGCACGAATTGTCCGCACATGAACTTGCCGTTGTATTCGCCGACGGCCCCCGCTGCCGTCCGGAATCCGGGATAAGCGACGTACGGGCTCGCGGTCCATTGCCAGACCGGGCCGTAGAGCTGGTGAAGCTGATCGTGCTGCTGCGTCGGAGAGTTCTGTCGCGCCGCCTGTGTCTGTGCCGCGACCTCCCACTCATGTTCTGTCGGCAATCGCTTGTCAGCCCAGCGCGCAAACGCATCGGCTTCGAAATAACTCACATGCCGCACCGGTGCGTTGTCGTCGACGGGTTGCATGCCGTTGAGCGTCATCGCATGCCATTCGCCGTTGCGTAATTCCCAGTAAAGCGGATGCCCCCAGCCGTCGCGTTGCACAGTCGCCCAGCCGTCGGAGAGCCAGAGCCCCGCCATGCGATAGCCGCCGTCTTCGATGAAGTCGCGCCACTCGCCATTGGTCACCACGCGCGACGCGATGGCAAAGGGGCGTAGCAGCACATCGTGCGCGGGTGTCTCGCAATCGAACGAGAAGGGCTCGCCCGCGTGGCCGATGCGATGCTGTCCGCCGTCGAGCTCGATCCATTGCAAGGGGATATTCGGATGCGGTGCCCGATCCGCTTCGCGAACGATTTCACGATGCGCGGGCCGCAACGGATTCTGCGCGAACAGATGCAGCAAATCGGTGTGCATCAGTTCCTGATGCTGCTCTTCGTGATGAAGCCCGAGCGTGATCAGATCGAAGACATCGCGAGGCAGATCGGCGTGCAGTAGAAACTCGTGCATCGCCGCGTCGACATGGGCGCGATAGCGCAGAATTTCGTCGAGCGTTGGGCGCGTGAGCAAGCCGCGTTGCGGGCGCGGATGACGCGGACCGGCGGCTTCGTAATATGAGTTGAAGAGAAACGCGAAGTGCGGATCGTAGGGGCGATAGCGTCTGCCAGCCAGTGCGCCGTATTCACCGAGCAAAAACGTCTCGAAGAACCACGTAGTGTGTGCGAGATGCCACTTGATGGGGCTGGCGTCGGGCATCGACTGCACGGTGGCGTCGGCGTCCGATAGCCCGGACGCGAACGCGACCGATGCGGCGCGCACCGAATCGAACCGATCGGCGATGGTGCCATTGGCGGACGGCCCGTCACGCATAGTGCGCAGGACGCTCGCTTCGGGGGAGGTGCCGGAGGGCGCCTCGGCTTGCGACGTACAACAGGGGACGGTCATGGGGACACACCGTGTTGTGAAACGTGCGCTCTATTGTAGACCTGTTGCCAGCGCTTCGTATGACACCGGGAGTGGCCGGTTTGAACCCCGGCCGGGAGGTACTACATCAACCATCCGGTCAACCCAAGCAGACTGCCGCCCGCGATGAGCCAGAGCGGATTCCAGCGCGTGCGCAGCGTGATGAAGATGGCCACGAGGGTGACGAGTGCGCGCGCCAGATTGATGTCGATTTCGCGGGCCAAAATAGCGCTGCTGGCGGCCAGCAACCCGACGGTAATCGGCGCGAGCCCGGCGCGCACCGCCCGCACCCACGGTGAGCGTTCGTGCCGGTCGACCCAGCCGCCAACCAAATAGGCGAGTAACGAACTCGGTGCACATTTGGCGAGCGTGGCCGTGAGCGCGCCGGGCAGCCCTGCGGCTTGCAAGCCGATGAGCGTGACGGCCATACCGTTCGGGCCGGGCGCCGCTTGCGCCAGCGAGAAGAAGGTGACGAATTGCGCGTCGGTGATCCAGTGGCGCGTTTCCACCGCGTAGCGATGAATATCTGCGAGCGTGACGTTGGTGCCGCCCACGGCCAGCAGCGACCAGAGCGAGCCGTGGAGAAAGAGATCGATGAGCGTGTGCATATCAGACGGCATCGGGCGGTGTTTGTCGGTCGCGCTGTCGTCGCAGGTGATACGCCATGAGAATGGCGCACGGCCCGAGTACGCCGAGCACGAGCAGCAAGGGCAGGCCGAAGACGAAGCTGCCGATGAACGTGGCGGCGGCAAACGTCAGCGTGCTCCAGTGCCGCTCCAAACCGGCGAGCAGGCGCAGGGCGGTGGCGATGACGAGTCCGGTGGCGGCGGGCATCAGGCCCGAGAGCAGGTGCTGCACCACCTGCGTTTGTCCCCACTGCGCATACGCGAAGCCGATGAGGATGATGACGATGGTTGGGCAGAAGTAGAGTCCGGCGACTGCTGCGGCCGCCCCGCGTGGGCCTCGAAACCGGCGGCCGAGCACGGTGGCGATGTTGGCGACGTTAGGGCCGGGCAGCAGTTGTGCGAGCGGCAGCAGTTCGGCGAATTCGCGGTCGGTTAGCCATTGCTTTTGATCGACGACCATGCGGCGTGCCCACGGCAGCACGCCGCCGAAGCCGGTGGCCCCGACGGTGCCGAAAGCGAGGGCGAGTTGCCAGCAGGACGGGCGCGGCGGGGTGCTATCGGAATCGACGGCCATGACGACGAAGAGACAGAAAGTGTGGGAGCGCACCCAAAGCGGGGGCGCCGCTGTGCTAGCGGGAGGTCATTCGTGAGATGCTCGCGCGCTTATGTCGGCCCGTTGCCGGTGGGGCCATGGATTTCGTGTTCCAGCCGCACGACTTCTTGGGCGACGAGTGCGATGGCGTTACGAATTTCCATGAGCGCGGTGTAGAGCGCCTGCGCGTTCTGGGGGGAGTGCAGGGCGACGTCGCGCGCGGCGGTTTCGATGGCGTCGAGCGACATGGCGATGCGGTCGAGATTCTCCAGCATGGGATCGATCTCCGGTGGAGCGCGCACCGCGCGCATGCCGCCATGATACTCAACTGACGTAACGCGGTGGGGATGTTAGAATGCGCGACCCTGCCGGGGTGATGAAATTGGTAAACATAGCGGACTTAAAATCCGCCGCCTTCGGGCTTGCCGGTTCAAGTCCGGTCCCCGGTACCATCTGCACATTTGGCTCGGTTGTACTTCCCGAGCCAGCGCTCACCGCAGACGCTAATCAAGTCAGGCCCCTGACGCGACATCGAGCGAATCGATTTCGTGCCGACGGGGCGATCCATGCGGGCATGACCATCACTGAAGGAATGCGGTGATCGCGCTCATGGTTGCCTGCGGCTGTTCTTCCATCAGCCAGTGGCCCGCGTTTGGAATCACGACACCTTGAACGTTGCTGGCCGCCGCACTGGCGACCGTCGCCATCATCGTTCCGAAGGATTTCTCTCCCCCGATCGCCAGTACCGGCATTGGCAAAGGCCCTTTGGCTAGAAACGCCTTGTTGTCGATCGCGTCCTGATCGAAAGCGTGGAACTGCTCGAAGCCGGAGTGCATCGCACCGGGCAGGGCATAGAGCTTTGCGTAATGCCGACGCGATGCCTCGTTGAAATTCTTGGGATCTGCGGAAAACTCATTCCAGAATCGATCGAGATAAATACGCTCTCGTCCCTTGACCAGACGCTCCATGTCCGGCCCGCCGAAACGGAAGTGCCAGAGCAGCGGGCTCTTCAGAATCTCTTCCCACGGGCCAACACCCGGAATCGGGGCATCCATGAGCACGAGTTTCGTCACGCGCTCAGGCTGCTCGGCTGCGAAAGCGTAGGCGACCATGTTGCCGATGTCATGGGCAACCACATCGACCTTGCCAATCTGGAGCGCATCCAGAACCCCGGCAATATCGCGTGCTTCGTTCTTCTTATCGTAGCCAGTGGCTGGATGGTCGGAGAGCCCCATGCCGCGAAGGTCGGGGACGACCACCGTATGGTTGGCCGCGAGCTTTGCGGCGATGGGTGCCCACATGTCACCGGTCTCGCCATAGCCATGCAGCAATACGACGGCTGGCCCGTGACCGCCGACGCGCACGTAAATTTTCGCGCCGTTGGTAGCGATCGTTTGATGCTTGAAACTGGTGGGAAATGTAAATACGTCTGCCGCCGCAGGAAGGGCGTGAACAGAGACAAGCAGCAACAGAAACGAGAGAAGCTTCCGCATTTCTAACCCCCGAGGGTTGAGTAAGCCGAATTGCCTGTGGTGTGGATAGCGCTGCTGCCTAGCGAAAAGACGGCCGTCTCGGACGGCCGCTTCGTAGTGCGTTGAATATCGCTTGTGGGCGACGCCGACCGTGGTCGGCAACTGCTTGTGGCGTTCCAAATCTACGCAGGAATTATTGCAAAGACAATAGGGGTTCGGATTTCGGTCCCCGATACGACGCAGCATTTCAACGGCACGATGAAATTGGAATGTTAACTTGCAAGTTAATATTCCAAGTTCTATGCTTCGCCCATGACTGTTCCCAACGAATCTGAAAGCGCCATCGCCGACCTGTTGCCGGTGATGGGCCAATTGCTGCGCCGCCTGCGGGCGGTTTCCAACACCCGCGAGTTGACGTGGTCGCAAGTGGCCATCATGGCGCGCCTTGAAGAGGGCGGCCCCACGACGACGGCGGATCTCGCCCGCGCGGAAGCGGTCAAGCCGCAATCGATGGGCGTCACGCTGGCGGTGATGGAGGCGGAAGGGCTCATCGAGCGATACGCTCATCCCGACGACGGTCGGCAAATGCTGGTTGCGCTCACCGACGATGGCCGTGAGACGCGGCGCAAAGTGCGCTTAGCCAAGCACGACTGGCTGATGAGCGCCGTCGCCAATTTCACGCCCGCCGAGCGCAAGACGCTCGTCTCGGCGGTAGAACTGATTCGCCGACTCGGCAACTCCTGAGGCTTCCGATGCCACTCTCCCAACTCGATTCCCATCCCGGTCTGCCTGCGCTTGTCGTCATCGACATGCAGAAGGGCATTGTGAGCTTGCCGACCGCGCATCCGGTCGAAGACATCAAAAAGCACTGCGCCGCATTGACGCAAATGTTTCGCGCGCGGGGTTTGCCCGTGGTGCTGGTCAACGTCGCTGGCCGCCCGGCGGGCCGAACCGACGCGCCTGTGCACGGCACGCCTGCCCCCGATTGGGCTGATCTGATCCCTGAGCTCGACGTGCAGCCCAGCGATCACAAAGTCACGAAGCTGCAATGGGGCGCGTTTTACGGCACGTCGCTTGATCAGTTCTTGCGTCGGCGTGGTGTGACGCAGGTGGTGCTGGCGGGTATTTCCACCAGCATTGGTGTGGAATCGACCGCACGCAATGCCCACGAGTTTGGCTACAACGTGGCGCTCGTGGTCGATGCGATGACTGACCTGAATGCCGCGTCGCATGCGCACAGCGTCGAGAAGATCTTCCCGAGGCTTGGTGAGACGACGACCACGGCTGACGTGCTCGCCGCGCTGAAGCAGCGAGCCGACGACTGAGCGGTGATTGGGCTTACTTGAGCGAATCCAGATACGCCAGCAAATCGGCAATCTTGCGCGGGTTGCTGATGCCCCAGAAGCGCATCTTGGTCCCGGGCACGGTCTTGCCCGGGTTCTCGATGAAGGCGGCGAGCGACTTGTCGTCCCAGACGATGCCCGACTGCTTCATCGCGGTCGAATAGTCGAAATCTTTCAGACTGCCCGCCCGGCGGCCCGCGATCGCATTGAGTTGCGGCCCGAACCCGGAGCCCGCCATCGGCCCGACCGAATGGCAGGACGAACAGCGCGCCGTGAAGAGCGTTTTCCCTTCTGCAATATTCCCCTCCGCGAAGACTGGCGACGCGAATGCAAGCGCCATGAGCATTGCGCCGAGCGACGCGATTTGCCGAGCGTTCAAGGGCGCGACGGAAGCTGCGATCTGGCGTGATGGCTCGTGGTGGAGCGCGGTGGCGAGCGGGGAAGCTAAGGACGAACGGTTCATCGGCGGAAATGCTGCGCGAAGCGTTTTGTGAGCAAGGCGCTACGTTACCGCGTTCTAAATTCTCGGGCCAGTGTTTCTCCCGCGCGGCGACACGTTGCGACATCGTGTCGCGGTGGCGCGATGGTGCGGCGATGCGGTGATGCGGTGGTGCAATGGAACGGTGGCACGGCGGTGCGTTGCAGCGTCGGCGCGTGACAGTGCGCTCGGCTCGCGTATCGCATCGGCAACTCGCGCCATGCCGCCTGCCGTTCGTCGCATCCTCGTCGAGTCATCTCATGCAATCTCCGATGCTTCGGTCATCGCCGCACGACTGCGGCCATTCTTCGGAGCGTTGCAATGACCTTTCTGTCTCATATCCCGCTGTGGGTCGGGTTTCTATTCGTGGGGTTGGTGGCGCTGGGCTTGTCGGCCACGCGTACACAGCAAAAGCCCTTGTGGGCGGCGCTGGCGATGCCGGTGGCCATGACGGTGTTTTCCGCATACGGCGTGGCGAATTCGTTTGGGGCGAGTGCACCGTCGCTCGTCGCATGGACGAGTGCCGTGGTGATCGTCGTGGCGCTGCGTGCCGCGCTTGGTATCTGGGGCGACGTGCGCTGGGTGCCAGCGACGCGCAGAGTCATCGTCGCAGGGAGTTGGATGCCACTCGTCTGGATGCTCGCGATCTTCGCGTTGAAATTCGCTGTCGCCGTGCAATTAGCGATGCATCCAGCGCTGCGCGAGCAAGGCGGCTTCGTCGCGTGGATCAGCTTGGCCTACGGCGCCTTCACCGGCGTATTTCTCGGCCGAGGGCTGGCGGTACGGCGGGCGATTCGGCTGGCCGGGAATAAGGCGGTGCCGCTGGCGTCGTGAAACAGAAAACGGGTGAGGGCGATTCGGCACATGCGTGCTTCATCGCCATCACCCGTGCGAAACAGACGCTTACGAAGCCTTCGTCACACTGTCCGGCAGATCACGGCCGTGATACTTCTTGTAGATCGCGTTGAGCTTGCCGTTCTTGAGGTTGGTCTTCACCCACTCGTTGATCCACTCCTTCAGGCGCGGCTGGTTTTTGTTGAGCGCGATGCCCAGATCGAAGTCTTTCTGCGTGAACTTCAATTCAAGATTCTTTTCCGGCGCACGCTTGGCCATCTCGCCGAGGTTCGACGGCGTGCTCGAGAAGATGTCCACTTGCCCCGTCACCATCGACGTGATGAGCGTCGCGTCATCTTCATAACGAACAATCTGCGCGCCCTTGGCGTTCTGCGTGGTCAGCGTGTCGTTGACGGTCGCGCGCGTGAGGCCGACGCGCTTGCCGTTCAGATCGTCATAGGTCTTGATGTTCATGCTCTTGGGCGCGCCGACGATGATCGAGATCACCGCATACGGCACCGAGAAGTCGATGACCTGCGCACGCTCCGGCGTGATCGACAAGTCGGCCACCACCACGTCGGCGCGGTTCGCTTGCAGCGTCGGTACGCGCGCAGCGTTCGTCACCGACACGATGTCGAGCTTCACGCCGAGGTCTTGCGCGAGCAACTTCGCCGTATCGACATCCGAGCCCGCAGGTTGCAGATTGGCATCGGCAAACGAGAACAGCGGCGTGCCCATGGCAATCGCGACGCGAATCTTGCCCGCCTTCTTGATGTCGTCGAGTTGATCGGCGAGCGCAGCGTGCGCCATCGCGCCGAGCACAACGGCCGCGCAGGCTTGGGTGAAGAGCGTCTTGAGTTTCATGCGGTGGTCTCCTTGAAGTGTTGTGTTTTGCTGCGATTTGCTAGCGTACGCAGGCGGCCTGTCTTACAGACCATTGGCGAGGAACGCACGCAGTTCAGGCGTTTGCGGGTTGTCGAGCATCTCGCCCGGACCGACTTCCCACACCTTGCCCTGATGCATGTAAATAATCTGATCGGCCACGCGCTTGGCAAACGCCATCTCGTGCGTGACGAGCACCATTGTCATGCCGTCGGCAGCGAGGTCTTCCATCACGCGCAGCACTTCGCCGGTGAGTTGCGGATCGAGCGCCGAAGTCACTTCGTCGAACAACATCACCTTCGGCGACATGGCGAGCGAACGCGCAATCGCCACGCGCTGCTGCTGACCGCCTGAGAGTTGCTCGGGATAGCTGTCAGCTTTTTCGGCAAGGCCCACTTGCGCGAGTACGCGCTTGGCAACCGCTTCGGCCTCGCTGCGCGGCATGCGCTTCACGTGGCGCAGCGCGAGCATGATGTTCTCGCGCACGCTTAGGTGCGGAAACAGGTTGTAGCTCTGGAAGACGATGCCGACTTCGCGGCGCAGTTCGTGCAGATCGATCTTCGGATCTTCCACGCGAATACCGCACACTTCGATGGAGCCTTCGTCAATCGTCTCCAGCCGGTCGATGCAGCGCAGCGCCGTGCTCTTGCCCGAACCGCTCGCGCCGATGATCGCGACCATCTTGCCGCGCTCCACTTCGAACGACACGCCCTTGAGCACCGGGTTGTCGCCGAAGCGTTTGTGAATCTGGTTGACCTTAACGATTGCCGACATTCAGTCTGTCCTCCAGTGCAGCGCTCCAGCGCGAAAGCGGGTAGCACAGCACGAAATAAAACACCCCCACGAGCGAGAACACGAGGAAGGGTTGGAAAATCGAGTTGTTGATGATCTGACCGGCGCGCGTGAGTTCGACGAAGCCGATCACCGATGCGAGCGACGTCATCTTGATGATCTGCACCAAGAAGCCGATCGTGGGCGGCAGCGACAAACGAATGGCTTGTGGAATGATCACCAGACGCAACGTCTGCCAGCGCGTGAACGACAAGCACTCAGCGGCTTCCCACTGCGCACGCGGCATCGCTTCCACGCAGCCGCGCCAGATGTCGCCCAGATACGCGCTGGTGTAGACCATCAGCGCGAGGGCGGCGGCCACGATGGCGGGCAATTCGAAGCCGTACACCGACAGGCCGAAGTACACGATGAACAGCAGAATCAGCAGCGGCACGCCCTGAATCGCTTCGATAAACACCTGTGCAGGCAAACGCAGCCAGCGGCGCGGCGAGATGCGCGCGAGCATCACGAGAAAGCCACCGGCGCTACCGAGCACAAACGCGATGAGCGAAAGCACCAGCGTCCAGCCGATCGACTGCACGAGATAGCCGAGATAAGTCCACGAGAAACTGCCGATCATGACGCGCTCCGTTGTGCGGCGCTGCTGCCGGTTGCGCCTGTCACACCGGCATTGCGCGCTGCCGTGGCACGTCGGCGTGCGGCCTGTGCCGTCTGGGCCGCAGCGCGGCGCACGGTGCGGCGGCGCTTGAAGAGATATTCGCCCACGCCCCACGCGACGAGCTTCACCAGCAGCGATAGCACGAGATACAACCCGGCAACGACGATGTAGGTTTCGAGCGAGCGGAAGGTGTCCGATTGCACGGTGTTGGCGACGGCCGTGAGTTCTTCCGCAGAAATTTGCGAGGCCATGGCGGAGGCCTGCATCATCAAAATGAACTGCGTCGTGAGCGCGGGGTACACCTTCTCGATGGCCGGTTGCAGCATCACGTGCCACGCAATGCGCCACTTCGACAGGCCAAGACACTCGGCCGCTTCGATCTGCCCGCGCGGCACCGACTCGATACCCGCACGAATGATCTCGGCCGCATAAGCGCCGATGTTGATCACCATGGCGATGACCGACGCCGCGAACGTCGGCATATGAATGCCCAGACTCGCAAGGCCGAAATAAAGCAGGAAGATTTGAACGAGGAAGGGGGTGTTGCGCACCGACTCGATGTAGATGCCGCACAGGCGCGACAGCAGACGATGGCGGCTACGTTTGGCGAACGCGACCAACGTACCGAGCGCCGTGCCGATGACCACGGACAAGGCCGTCATCTTCAGCGTGAGCCATGCGCCTTCCAGAAAAACTGGCCAATAAGGAACCAGCGGGGCGAAATTCAACGAGAAATGCATGGCTGACGCCTGTCTCCGGTGACGTTCGGGGCCGACGCGCCAGGCAATCGATCTGCGGCTATGACATCCGCAACTGCCGTGGTGGGTCTTTCTTGTACGTCGTCATATAAGTGATGTGATTTTGCGCATCGGACTTCCGCGTTGTCAATACCGGGGGCTTGCGGGGATACCCGAGGCCATGGCCTTGATAGGACTAGGGTTAAGTGCTGTCGAAGGCGATGCGGTGGGCGCGTCGACAGCCAGTGAGGCCGCTTCAACGACCGGTTGATGACGGCCGCGTTTGCCCCATGTCATCGTATCTCTTGGGCGGGCAGGGGGATGCTCGTCGATGTGAGCCTGGCGCGCAGACCTTTGCGTGACGACCTCTTATAATCGCGCTTTACCGCTCACGAGCCCGATCGCTAGGCTCTAGCCCTTGCCGAGTCCGTCATGACCCTGTCCGCCACGCCGCTCGACGAACTCGATCGGAATCTGCTCGCGCTGTTGCGCGTCAATGCCCGCGAGAGCGCGGCCAATTTGGCACGTCGGCTCGGGGTGGCCCGAACGACGGTGCTTGCGCGCATCGGACGGCTGGAGCGCGCGGGGGTGATCGCGGGCTACACGGTGCGCCTCGGGCAAGATGCCGCAGGTGGCGGCTTGCAGGCGTGCGTGGGCATCAGCGTGCAACCCCGCTCGGGACGCGACGTGCAGCGTCGGCTCGACAAAATGCCCGAAATCCATCTGCTTTGCACCGTCAGCGGGGAATTCGACTATGTGGCGTGGCTGCATGCCGCGTCGCCCGACCAGCTCGACGCGTTGCTCGACACGATTGGCGAGATCGATGGCGTGACGCGCACCACCACGTCGGTGGTGCTGGCCCGCAAGATCGACCGGGGCGGCGTGTTGCCCTGATGCCACGCTAATTCGGCGCTAAGAATGTGCCGTTAAGGTGTCGGCCGGCGGCCGTTGCGCAGTTCACCGCGGTGTTCGTCGGCGGTTTGGTAATTTTCCGTAAACGGAAGCCGCGGGTTCCCTAAGTCTTGTGCAAAAAATGGGGCAGAATGCGGCCCCATCGCCTTTTCAATCCCCCCAATTCCCCATATAGCGTCGACTTCGGGTTTGTCGGGTAGTGGCGATAGTGCTAAACTTATTGAGAATAATTTGCATTAACTTCTCACCTTCTGGAGTTCGTATGCGCGTGAAATCCCTCGTGGCAGCGGTGCTGCTTGCCGGTGCGGCAACCCTGGCGCAAGCCGCCGAGTTTCCGATTGGCAAGCCGTTGGTCACGGCTGGCATGGAAATCAACACGGTTTATCTGCAACCGATCACGATGGAACCGGCCGGCATGATGAACGATGCCAAGAAGTCGGATATCCACCTCGAAGCCGATATTCACGCCGTTGCCAAGAACCCGAACGGTTACGCCGAAGGCGACTGGATTCCGGGGCTGGAAATCACGTACAAGTTGCAAAAGGCCGGTAGCACGAAGGTGATCGAAGGCTTGATGATGCCGATGGTCGCAAGCGACGGCCCGCACTACGGCGACAACGTCAAGCTCGACGGCGTGGGCAAGTACACGCTGACGATGGTGGTCAATGCCCCGGGCACGCTGGAACAATTCGGCTGCAAGATGGGCGCGATGGCCGCCTCGGGTGCGCACGCAGCGCACGGCGGCATGGGCCCGTGGTGCTTTGGCCGTCACGTCGATAAGGAAACCGGCGTGGGCCCGTGGTTCAAGCCGATTACCAAGACCGTCGAGTTCACGTTCAGCGGTATCGGCAAGAAGGGCGGCTACTAAGCCCTTACTATCTTGATGCAGCGTTGGCCTGATGGCGGGTCGACGCTGTTTTCATTTGGAGCATGAAGGATGATTCAGCGCATCGCGCGCCTGCTGGCCACCATGACGGCCGTGCTGGCCACGTTGTTCGCACTCGGCGCCACGTCGCTTGCGCACGCGGACGACCTGCCCACGTTCAAGCTGGAAATGAACAACGGCAAGCTCAACCCCGCCCGCATCGAAGTGCCCGCCGGCAAGCGTATCAAGATCGAAGTGCATAACACCGGCACGAACGCGGTCGAGTTCGAGAGCCTGCAACTGCGCAAGGAAAAGGTGCTCGCACCGGGCGCGCAGTCGTTTGTCGTGATCGCGCCGCTGCAACCGGGCGAATACAAGTTTTTCGACGACTTTCATCAGCAGGCACAAGGCGTGATCGTCGCCAAGTAAGGTTATCTCGCAGGCGTTTGCGCGAACCCGCGTACGCGTGCGGCGTAGGTAACAGTAAGTACCAATCAGCAGCAACAAGCATCAACACGCATCACTAAAGGAATTGCACGATGGGTCAGGTCATGTTCATCGTCTGGCGCGAAAGCGTCGAGGCACTGCTGGTCGTAGGCATTCTGCATGCCTGGCTGGCCAACCCCGAGCACGGCGCGAAGCGCGGCCTGCCCTATCTGTGGGCCGGTGTGGCGCTCGGTATTGCGGCGGCGGTGGCACTCGGTGCCGCGCTGGTCGGTTTCACCGAAGTGCTCTCGGGCGACGCGCAAGATTACTTCCAGACCGCCATGGTGCTGATCGCCTGTGTGCTGATCGTGCAAATGGTGTTCTGGATGAAGCGGCACGGCCGCACGCTCAAGCGCGACATGGAGTCGTCGCTAAGGAAGAATCACGATCAGGGCACTTGGTGGGGCGTGCTGGTACTGGTGGCGCTGGCCATTGCCCGTGAAGGCAGCGAGACGGCGATCTTCTTGTACGGCATCGGCTTCGGTCAGCAGGGCAGTGTGCCGCTGAACATGTGGCTGGCCGTGGTGATCGGTTTCGCGCTGGCGCTACTCACGTTCTGGCTGCTGCAATTGGGCGGCAAGATTTTCTCGTGGCGTCTGTTCTTCCGCGTGACGGAAATCATGCTGTTGTTCCTCGCGGCAGGCTTGCTGGAGTCGGGGCTGGACCGGTTGATTTCGCTGGAGTTCGTGCCGACGTTGGTCGACCAACTGTGGGATACTTCCGCGATTCTCGACGACGCCAGCCCGTTCGGCAGCCTGGTTGCCACGCTGACCGGCTACCGCGCGCATCCGTCCGGTATGAATCTGTTGGTGTACGCGTTGTACTGGCTGTTCATCTGGGCGCTGTTGAAGCGCGCAGGTGCCCCGGCCAAGCAGGTTAAGGCCGCCTAAGTCGCCTAAGTCGTCGCCTAAGCGACACCACGGCGCCATCCGCCAGACGGGGCCAACTGCCCCATCTGGCCTGAACGGCCTGAGCGGACCACGCTGCATAGAGAGTCCGCCGGGTCGCTGAAGTAATCCCCGAAGCACGAGTTGAGCATGAGCATCGCCATACCTGTCCCGAACCTGCTGGCCCGCGTGGGCCTTTGGATGCAACGCCACGGCAAACTGATCCGCGGCGTGCAGTGGGGCATTGTGTTGGTCTATGCCTTCCTCATCTGCGTGCCGGTCATGATGCCGCTGCCCGACGAGACGGCGCACATCCTCAATAACCTCACCGTTTTTGCCCAGTTCACGTTCTGGGGCATCTGGTGGCCGTTCGTGCTCATCAGCATGGTCTTGATGGGCCGCGTCTGGTGCGGGGTGCTCTGCCCCGAAGGTACGCTCTCCGAATTCGCAAGCCGCCACGGCCGTGGCCGCGCCATTCCGCGCTGGATGCGCTGGGGCGGCTGGCCGTTCGTCGCTTTCGCCGGGACCACGCTCTACGGGCAGATGGTCAGCGTCTATCAGTATCCGAAAGCCGTGCTGCTGGTGCTGGGCGGCTCGACCGTCGGCG
This sequence comes from Pandoraea pneumonica, assembly GCF_902459645.1. Classification (GTDB taxonomy): domain Bacteria; phylum Pseudomonadota; class Gammaproteobacteria; order Burkholderiales; family Burkholderiaceae; genus Pandoraea; species Pandoraea pneumonica. Next base: position 339,674 of record NZ_CABPSK010000003.1, on the reverse strand, counting down.
CGATGGTGATCGGCTACTTCTACGGCCGCGACAAGCGCGTGTGGTGCAAATACCTGTGCCCGGTCAACGGCGTGTTTTCGCTGCTGGCGCGTCTCGCGCCGTTCCACTTCAAGGTCAACGAAGAAGCCTGGCGCAAGTCGTATCACACCAACGGTCATAAGATCATTCCCGTCAATTGCGCGCCCCTCGTGCCGCTGCGCAATATGAAGGGCGGTGCGGAGTGCCATATGTGCGGCCGCTGCGCCGGACACCGCGACGCGATCGAGCTGGTCGGCCGCTCGCCGAGCGAAGAAATCGTGAAGTTCGGCGCGACCGAGAACAACAGCGTGTGGGACAGCGTGCTCGTGATGTACGGCCTGCTCGGTGTGGCCATCGGCGCGTTCCACTGGACCGTGAACCCGTGGTTCGTCACCGTGAAGACGGCGATTGCCTCGTGGCTCATCGACCGCAACATCATGTGGCCGTTCGAGACGAATGCGCCGTGGTTCGTCTTCACCAACTACCCCGATCAGAGCGATGTGTTCACGTGGCTCGACGGCAGCTTGGTGGTGGCCTACATCCTGGGCAACGGTTTGCTGCTGGGGCTGGCGTTCACCGTCATCTTCGCGCTGGCCAACCGGGCGATGGGGAAGTGGGAGACGTCGCGCTTCAACCATCTGGTGCAGGCGCTGATTCCGATTGCGGGTGCGGGCGTGTTCCTCGGCCTCTCCGCCACCACGATCAGCCTGCTGCGCGCCGAGCATTTGCCGGTGTACTGGGCGAACGATGTGCGCGCGACCATTCTGGCGGCCACCACGCTCTGGAGTCTGTGGCTGGGCTGGCGCGTGACGGGACGTCATGCTGCCACGCTGGGACGCCGTCTGGCCGGGATGGCCGGTATCGTGGCGGCGCTCGCGCTGGTCAACTGGCTCTGGCTGTTGATGTTCTGGATCTGGTAAGCGGTAAGTAGCAAGGGGCCGTCCCGCCATCCGCTAGGCTGAATTGGCGGGCGTCGGGCGCGTGCCCTACAATGTCGCCACAAGTCTTCCTGTGTGCCGCCCATGTTGCTCGCTCAACGCCTTCCGCTGTATTTCCGCCTCGTTCGTCTGGACAAGCCGATCGGCACCGTGCTGCTGCTGTGGCCGACGCTGGCCGCGCTGTGGATTGCCTCGAACGGACATCCCGATCCGCTGCTCCTGCTGATTTTCACGCTAGGTACGTTCCTGATGCGCTCGGCAGGCTGCGCGATCAACGATTATGCCGACCGCGATTTCGACAAGTTCGTGAAGCGTACCAAGGAGCGTCCGATCACGTCGGGCCGCATTCGTGCGTGGGAGGCGGTGGCCGTCGCCGCGACGCTGGCGTTGGTGAGTTTTCTGCTGATTCTGCCGCTCAACGCGCTGACCAAATGGCTGTCGATCCCGGCGCTGTTCGTCGCTGGCACCTACCCGTTCACCAAGCGTTTTCTGGCGATTCCGCAGGCTTATCTGGGCGTGGCATTCGGCTTCGGCATTCCGATGGCATTTGCCGCCGTGCAGGATCAAGTGCCGATGCTCGCGTGGATTCTGCTGCTCTCGAACGTGTTCTGGTCAGTTGCGTACGACACCGAGTACGCGATGGTCGATCGTGACGACGATCTGAAGATCGGCATCAAGACCTCGGCCATCACGTTCGGCCGTTTCGATGTAGCGGCCATCATGCTCTGCTACGCGGGCGCGTTGGGCATTCAGATGGGTGTGGGCGCTTATCTTGGCTTCGGCTGGCCGTTCTGGCTGGGTATGGCAGTGGCGGTGAGTTTCGCCATCTATCACTACTTCCTGATTCGCAAACGCGAGCGCATGCCGTGCTTTGCGGCATTCCGCCACAACAACTGGCTCGGCGCTGCGGTCTTCGCAGGGATTGCCGGGCATTACCTGCTGACGGCGCACGGCTAATCCGGCGGCCGTGTCAAACCGGCCCGTTCCGAGGCTTACGCGGCCGGTTGAAATACTTCTCCAACAACGCATCGAGAATAGCGACGGTCTCGGCGTCGGGGACACCGTCGTACCGCGCCGGGCGAAAATGCATCTGGAACGCGGACACGACATCGACGGTGCGTGCGTCTAGCTCACCGGTTTGCGGCGTGTCGTAGCCATACGCCAGCAGCTTTGCCTGCAAGTCGCCGATATCGCCGTCAAACGGTTGCGCAACGCGGTGATACTCCACGACGTCTGCATCGGGCCACGCGCCGACCCCGTAAATCTCATACAACGTATGCCATGGAAATAGCGGCCCCGGATCCAGCTTGCGCCCCGGGGCCACGTCGGCATGCGCCACCACTCGATGGGGAGCGATGTCATGGCGTGCCACGATATCGCCTGCAAGTTGCCCGACCACGGCAATTTGGTCTTGACCGTAGGCTTCCCAGCTTCGGGTCATGAGCGGTACGCGATTGTCTTTCGCCGGAAAGCCCCCGTTGATGATCTCGATGCCGATCGATGTGCCGTTCAGCATGCGCTCTCCCTGCCAGTAGCTCACTCCGGCGTGACGTGCCAGTCGCGATTCCGGCACCAATGCGAAGACGCCGAATTCCCCATCGTTACGCGGGACGTTCGGCACGAGGTAGTGCGCGCTGACGGCCCGCTTCGGATCGGTCAGTATCGCGATCGATGCGCCGAGCGGCAGTGCGGTGTAGTGCAGCACCAACGTACGTACGCGAGAGTCTTGGTTGGGCGAAGCGATGAGCGCGTCGAGTTTGTACGATGCGCGCGGTTCGGTTGGCTCGAGCAGGCTTGCACATCCGCTAATCGGCAGCACGAGTGCGGTGGCCGACCACGCCGAAGCCCCTCTAAGAAAGTTGCGGCGTTGCGATTTCAGGGGGCCGTGTGGCGGTCTCGATGGTGTGCCCGGCATGGTGGCTATCTCCGCACGGTTGTCGTACGCAGAAGCTAGCGTTCCGATGCTGAGGGGCGCTTCCAGAAAGCGATCACTGCGGGGTGAAAAACGATGAGCGAAGCCGGTCGAAATGAAAAACGGCGCGGTGATTCGTGAATCACTCGCGCCGTTGCGCCATTTCAGCGTGCCGACAAACGCCGGGCGGCTGACGTCGGTCTTGATCGAGCGATGTCAGCCAGCACCTTCACATCAAGCGTCGCCGAGTTCGTCGCCCAATTCCTTGGCACGCGTATTGGCTGCGTGCACGCCGCGCACGATGGCGGCCTTAATGGCATCGCGCTCGAACGAGCTCAGGGCGGCGAACGTCGTGCCCCCCTTGGACGTAACCCGCTCGCGCAGCACGCTGGCCGGTTCGCTCGACTGGGCGGCCAGTTGCGAGGCGCCGGTGAACGTGGCGATCGCCAATTGACGGCCTTGCTCGGGCGAGAAGCCGAGTTCTTGCGCGGCTTGCTCAAGGGCTTCGATGAAATAAAACACGTAGGCCGGGCCGCTACCCGAAATCGCGGTCACGGCGTCGAGCTGGCTTTCCTTTTCCACCCAGACGATTTGGCCCGCGGCGCCCAGCACGGTCTCGGCGCGCTTGCGCTGGTCCGAATCCACACCCGAGAGTGCAGCCAGCCCGGTGATGCCCATGCCGATGAGGGCCGGGGTGTTAGGCATGCAACGCACGATCTGGTTGTGACCGCCGAGCCAGCGCGCCAGATCCGACGCGCGGATACCGGCCGCAATGCTGATGACCAGTTGGCCGTTCAAGTGCGGTTGCAGGGCTTGGGCGACGTCCTTGAGGACTTGCGGTTTGACGGCCAGCACGAGCGTGTCGAAATCGCGCAGACGGTCGTTGGGCGCGCTGGCCGTGTCGATACCGTATTGCTTGACGAGGCCCTCGCGGGTCGATTCGTTGACGTCGATCGCGAGAATGTCGCGCGGTGCCGTGCCGCGTCCCACCAATCCGCCGATCAGGGCGTTGGCCATATTGCCGCCGCCGATGAATGCAATTCTCATAACCATCCTTTGCGTTGCGTGAGTCGTTTGCGTCGTTACCGTGTCATGCCGTGGCGAGCCGTTTGCGTCTCGTCCGTCATCCGAATAAGCCAAGGGGCTGCCAATTGCCAATAGGCCCCTCAGGCGTGGGACCCGTAGTCACGGGCCCCGAAAATGGCTGTGCCGATGCGCACCATTGTCGCACCCTCGGCGATGGCCGCTTCGAGGTCGCCGGACATGCCCATCGAGAGCGTGTCGAGCGCCAAGCCGTCGGCGCGAAGTGCATCGAACAATTCGCGCATCGCACGCAGCGGGGCGCGTTGGCGCACCGGGTCGTCCTCGGGCTCGGGAATCGCCATCAGGCCGCGCAGCGTCAGATTGGGCAGGGCGGCGATGGCGCGGGCGGTCCCAGGCACCTCGGCGGGGAGCACACCGCTCTTGGTGGCTTCGCCACTGATGTTCACTTGCAGGCAGACCTGAAGCGGGGGCATACCGGCGGGGCGTTGCGCGCTCAAGCGCTCGGCAATCTTCAGCCGGTCGACCGAGTGGACCCAAGCGAAGTGTTCCGCGACCGGGCGTGTCTTGTTGCTTTGCAGCGGCCCGATGAAGTGCCATTCGAGCGGCTTGCCGTCGACCGTTTCACCGGCGAGCGCCGCGATTTTGTCGAGCGCTTCCTGGACGTAGTTCTCACCGAAGGCGCGCTGACCGGCGGCAATCGCTTCACGCACGGCGTCCGGGCCGAAGGTTTTCGACACGGCGAGCAGTTGCACGCTGCCCGCCGGGCGTGCGGCGTCGGCGGTAGCTTGGGCGATCCGGGAGAGGACGGCGTCGAGATGAGAAGCGATGGTCGACATGAGGCGAGTTCAGGCGTCGGGAAGCGTCGTGAAGCGAAGGGGCTGACGCATCGCTTGCGTCACCGGCCCCGCAGGCCGCAGGGTAGGCCAACGATTATAGCCGTGCGAAAAGGGAGGTGCTACCCCGGAAAAAACGAGGTGCTACCGGTGAATATGGCAGACTGCGCGTGCCGACAATTCAGAGGGAGCCAAAGATGAGCGCGAGTTCACACCAGGCAAAGCAGGTTTACGATTTTTCCGTGCAGACGCTGGCGGGCGAGACGGTGAGTCTGTCGCGGTATCGCGGCAAGGTGCTGCTGATCGTGAACACGGCCAGCGAATGTGGCTTCACGCCGCAGTACGAGGGTTTGCAGACGCTTTACGCGCAATTGGCACCGCGCGGTTTTGAGGTGCTGGCGTTCCCGTGTAACCAATTCGGCAAGCAGGAGCCGGGCGATGCGCAGGCGATTCGCAGCTTTTGCGATTTGCGCTTTCACGTCACGTTCCCGATGTTCGCCAAGGTCGACGTCAAGGGCCCCGACGCCGCGCCGCTGTATCAGTACCTGACCGACGAGAAGCGCGGCGTGCTGGGGACAAAGGCGATCAAATGGAACTTCACGAAGTTTCTGGTCGACGCGAGCGGCAACGTCGTGGCCCGCTACGCGCCGACCGCCAAGCCCGAGGCGATCCGCGCAGATATTGAGCGGCTGTTACCGGCTTAAGTCTGGGCGTTGCCGATGTGCGATGGAGGCGCGGTGGCGGCGATAACCAAGCACTGACTACGCGCCCAAGCGTTCCCGAAGCGCCTGCCACGCCAGGGCGTACCAGCGCGCGGGCGGCGCTTCGACGGCATGGCAGAACAGTTCAGCGCCGCTATCGGTGCTCAGCACAAGCCAGCCCGTGTCTTCCGCGACATAGGCGTGCCCCGCAGGCAGGTGCACCGGCGCGGCCCAGACCGTCGCCGCAAGCCACCGTGCGGCGGGCGTGAGCCACACACTTCCCTGCTTCACATGGAATACCGTGCCCCGACGCACATAGGCGTGGAACGCCTGCGCCTTCGCCAGCGTCAGTTGCTCGGGCAACGCCGTGAGATCGTCCTTGCCCGGGGCGCTGGCGCGGGTTGCGGCGTCACGCGAATCCCGAATCGCCGTCACATGCCGGGCGCCCCGCGAGAGTGCGAGATCGGGGGAGAAAACAGAGTGAGGGCGCTTTGCCATGACGGACTCCGGTGCGTTGTACGAGTGAGTACAGCGTATCGGCCCGAGGGCAGCGCCGGTAGGCACACAGATCGGCGGTTTCGCCCGTAACAGAAGGGCTTTCGCGCATCTGTTACGATGCCAAATCAGCAAATCTGTATCTGTTATGGTTGCCGCCGATGCCCGATGATCGCTCCATGGAAGCCGCCATCACCTCCCTCGACCCGAACGCGCCTGCGACGCTCGACACGACCGACACGCTTGTTACGTCTGTCCAGCGTGCAGAGATGACGCCGTCGTCGCCATCGATCGCCACCACGGCGGCCCCCGCGCAAGCGCTGCCGCTGTATCGGCAACTCGCAGAGCACTACCGCCAAGCCATCGAAGCGGGCACCTTGGCCCCCGGCGATCGCATGCCAAGCGTACGCACGCTGATGGATCGCCATCAAGTTAGCCTCTCGACTGCCTTGCAGACCTGCCGCCATCTGGAGGCTCAGGGCGTGCTCGAAGCGCGTCCGCGTTCGGGGTATTTTGTACGAACGCCCGCACGCGCCAGCCTCGCGCCGTTGGACGAACCACGCCCGTGGGTGCCCGATCTCGCGCAGTACGTCGGCATCAATCAACGCGTGTCGTCGATTCTCGCGCGTGGGCTTCAGGCGAACGTGCAGATTAACTTTGCCGTGGCGCACGGTGCGCCGAATCTCTATCCCGTCGCGGAGTTGCGTCAGTCGACGCTGCGTGCGCTGCGCGACAATCCGCTGCTGTACGGCACCCCGCCTCCGGGCGGCGGCGAGGCGCGTTTTCGTGCGGCCATCGCCCGGCGTGCGCTGGAAGCGCGCATGAACATTGCGCCGGAAGAAATCGTCGTCACGCACGGATGCATCGAGGCGATCAACCTCGCGCTGCGTGCTGTGGCCAGTGTGGGCGACGTGGTGGCCGTCGAGTCACCGACTTACTACGCATTGCTGCAAACGCTGGAAAGCATGGGCATCCGCGCCCTCGAAATTCCAACGAGTCCGCAAACCGGCATCTCGCTCGAAGCGTTGGAACTCGCCTGCGAGACCTACGACAACATCAAGGCTGTGATTGTCGTGCCGCATTTCCAGAACCCGATGGGGTCGGTGATGCCCGATGCGCACAAGGCGCGTCTTGCGAAGTGGGGCGAGTCGCGCGGCATTGCCATCATCGAAGACGACACCTATTCGGCACTGGGCGACGACGACACGACGCCCGCCGCCATTCGCAGTTGGGACACCACCGGCAACGTGATTCACTGCGCATCGCTGCACAAGACGCTGGCACCGGGCATGCGTCTGGGCTGGATTGCAGGCGGTAAGTGGCAGTGGCGTATCGAGATGCTGAAGTACGCACAAACGCGTCCGAACGAAGCGCTGGCGCAAATCGCCATGGGCGAGTTCATGGACTCGCCGAAGTTCGACCGCCACCTGCGGCGCTTGCGCGCGCATTTGCGCGAACAGCGGGCGGCGATGGCGGAAGCGATCGCGACCTACTTCCCGGCTGGCACACGGCTTACATTGCCGACGGGCGGTCTGAGCTTGTGGGTGGAGATGCCGGGCGGCGTGAGTTCCGAGAAGCTGTTCGACGCGGCATTGGCAAAGGGAATTCGTGTCGCGCCGGGGAGTTTGTTCTCCAATTCGACGCGTTACGACCACTTTCTGCGCATGAACACCGGGCATCCGTTCACGCGAGACATCGACCGCGCGGTGCGCACGCTCGCCACGGAAGTGACCCGGTTAGTGGATACAGGCGGGACACAAACGGGTAACGTCGACGCCGTCACAACTCGGGATACATCCGCCCCGGGTTGAAGATGCCTGCCGGGTCGAACACCGATTTCAAATTGCGGTGGATGCGCATGACCGGTGCGGGCAGCGGCGTGAATACGCTCACGCCCGGCTCGCCGTAGCGGAACAGCGTGGCGTGCCCGCCGTCCTGACGCGCGGCAGAGCGCACGATCTGCGCATCGGCATCGGTGATCCACCAGCGTTGTGCGCCGCCCCATTCGATCAACTGTTTGCCCGGCAAGCGGTGCGGCTCGGCGGTCGACGGCACTGCCAGACGCCACAACGCCTGACCGGGGCCAGCATCGGCAAAGAAGGTATCGGTCTGCTCGCGAATCGCATGCCAGAACTTGGCCGCATGAATCGCATCGACCAGTTCGCCGCCCATCTTCACCCGCGCGGCTTTGATCGCCGCCGAAGCTCCCGCCAGACGAATCACGAGCAAGTCGTTGCGCCACGCGCTGCCGGTAATGGGCAACGGCTGCCCGCCCCATTCGTTGAGCTTTCGCACGGCGTCTACGGCGTTCATCTCGAATTGCAGCGTCAGTTCGGCAAACGGCTGCGGCAGCACCTTGATCGAGACTTCAAGAATGAGCCCCAACGTGCCGAGCGACCCCGCGAGCATGCGCGAGACGTCGAAACCGGCCACGTTCTTCATGACCTGCCCGCCAAAATTCAGCACGTGGCCGCGCCCGTCCATCAACTTGGCGCCCAGCACGAAGTCACGCACGGCACCTACCGCAGCGCGCCGCGGTCCGGACAAGCCAGCGGCCACTGCACCGCCGATGGTGGCGCCCGGCCCAAAGTACGGCGGCTCGAACGGCAGCAATTGATTGCGCTCGGCAAGCGCCGCTTCGATGTCGGCGAGCGGTGTGCCGCAGCGCGCGACAATCACCAGTTCGGCGGGGTCGTAGGCCACGATGCCGCTGTAGGCGCGCGTGTCGAGCACTTCGCCCACTCGTTGCTGGCCATACCAGGCTTTGGTGCCGCCGCCGCGCAATTGCAGCGGCTGACGCCGGGCGGTGGCGTGTTCGATGACGGCGCGGAATTGATCGAGAGTGTCGTTCGTGTCGGTCATCAGCTCGGTTCGGGCGGCGGTGGCGTGTCGGTTTGATAGGGATCGAGCGCGCTGCCGCAATGTTTGCAGAAGCTCGCGTCGGCGTCGTGTCCTTCGGTGAGGCATTGCTTGCAAGTGCGCGTCGTAATCGGCCGCTTGCGCATGGCCGAATGAATTTCGGCGCCCATGATGCCCGTGGGAATGGCAATCACGCTGTAACCGAGCAGCATCACGAAACCCGTGATGGCTTTGCCCAGTCCGGTGACCGGAACCACGTCGCCATAGCCCGTCGTCGTCAGCGTGACGATGGCCCAGTAGATGCCCACGGGAATGCTGGTGAAGCCGTGCTCCGGCCCTTCGATGATGTGCATGAGCGTGCCGAAGATCACGACGATGATCGACACGAAGCCCAGAAACACGAAGATTTTTCGGCGCGCGTTATAGAGCGCGAGGCTCAACACACCGGCCTCGTCCACGTAGGCAGTGAGCTTGAGAATTCGGAACGCGCGCATCAGGCGCAGCAAACGTACGTCGATCAGACCGTGCAATTCGGGCACGAGGATGGCGAGATACGTCGGCAGGATCGAGAGCAGATCGATGATGCCGTAGAACGAGAGCGCATAGCGCAGCGGCCGGTGCGCGCACAACAGTCGCGCGATGTATTCGGCCGTGAAGAGCAGCGTGAAGAACCACTCGAGAATCGCCATCGGCAGCGGCAGCGTGTTTTGCACCACCGGCACGCTGGAGATGACGACCACGAACACCGACGTGACGATCGCAATGAGCAACGCGATGTCGAACAGCCGCCCCTCCCGGGTATCGGCCTCGAAGATGATGATGTAGAGCCGCTGCCGCCAGTCGTGCGGCAGCCATTCCGACAGCGCTCGCATGTCAGAACCTCGGCAGGTCGGGGTGAGGCAGCAGGCCGCCGCGCACGTGCAGCTTGCCGTATTCGGCACAGCGCGCACGCGTGGGAATGCCCTTGTCCGGGTTGAGCAATCCGACCGGGTCGAAAGCGCGCTTCACACCGAAGAAAGCGTCGCGCTCTTCGGCCGAGAACTGCACGCACATCGAGTTGATCTTCTCGATGCCAACGCCGTGCTCGCCGGTGATCGTGCCGCCAAGTTCGACGCACGCTTCGAGAATGTCGCAACCGAAAGCTTCGGCGCGATGCCACTCGTCGAGGTCGTTGCCGTTGAAAAGAATGAGCGGATGCATGTTGCCGTCTCCCGCGTGAAAGACGTTAATACAGCGCAATCCGTAGGTTTGTTCCAACCGCTCAATGCGTTTGAGTAATGTCCCAATCGCGCGTCGAGGGATGGTGCCGTCCATGCAGTAATAGTCGGGCGAGATGCGCCCGGCGGCCGGGAAAGCGTTCTTGCGGCCCGACCAGAATCGCAGGCGTTCTTCTTCGCTTCGCGAAATCTGCAAGCGTGTGGCGCCCGACGTGCGCAGCACATGCGAGATGCGCATGATCTCTTCGGCCACTTCTTCCGGGGTGCCGTCCGACTCGCACAGCAAGATGGCGGCGGCGTCGAGGTCGTAGCCCGCGTGAACGAACTCTTCGACGGCCTGCGTGGCAGGCTTGTCCATCATCTCCAGCCCAGCGGGAATGATGCCGGCGGCGATGATCGCGGCCACCGCGTTGCCACCGGTTTCCACGTCGTCGAAGCTCGCCATGATGACCTGCGCCGTCTGCGCCTTCGGCACGAGCTTGACCGTAATCTCGGTCACCACGCCGAACATGCCTTCACTGCCGATAAAGACCGAGAGCAGATCCAGCCCCGGCGAATCGGGACCGAGCGAGCCGAATTCGATCGCTTCGCCCGACATCGTGATGGCGCGCACGCGCAGCACGTTGTGCACGGTGAGGCCGTACTTCAGGCAGTGCACGCCGCCGGAGTTTTCCGCGACGTTACCGCCGATAGTGCAAGCGATTTGCGAGGACGGATCGGGGGCGTAGTAAAGGCCGTAAGTGGCCGCCGCATCCGAGATGGCCAAGTTGCGCACGCCAGGTTGCACGGTGGCCGTGCGCGCGTACGGATCGATCTCGACAATCTTCTTGAACTTGGCCAGCGAGAGCACGAGCCCTTCGGTAATGGGCATGGCCCCTCCCGACAGGCTGGTGCCCGCGCCGCGCGGCACGACCGGCACGCCGAGCTGATGGCAGGCCTGCAAAATACGCTGCACCTGCGATTCGGTCTCGGGGAGCGCCACGGCCAGCGGCACGCGGCGGTACGCGGCGAGGCCGTCGCACTCATAGGGCGTGGTGTCCTCACGGCGATGCAGGATGCAGTGCGCGGGCAGAATCTGTCCGAGGGCATCGAGCAACTGACGCTGGCGCTCTTCGAGCGGCGTCTGCCGATCGGGCGCGTCAGCGTCGTGCGGGCTTTGCGACATCGCGGGAGCGTTCATGCGGTGCTCAGCCCGCCGAGCGCAACCGGAAAATCTTGCCCGGATTGAGCAGGTTATGCGGATCGAGCGACGTCTTGATCGAGCGCATCACGTCGATGGCATCTTCACCATGCTCGGTGACGAGGAACCCCATCTTGTGCAGGCCCACGCCATGCTCGCCCGTGCAAGTGCCGCCCATGCGGATGGCGCGCTCGACGATGCGTTCATTCAGGCGCTCGGCTTCTTCGATCTCTTCGGGCTTGTCCGGGTCGATCAGAATCGCCACGTGGAAGTTGCCGTCACCGACGTGGCCCACGATCGGGCAGGGCAGGCTCGACGCGCGCAAATCGACTTCCGTTTCGCCCACGCATTCGGCCAAACGCGAGATCGGCACGCAGACGTCGGTCGTCACTGCGCGGCAACCCGGCTTGAGTTGCAGCATGGCGAAGTACGCGCTGTGACGCGCCCCCCACAGACGGTTGCGATCTTCGGTGCGGGTGGCCCATTCGAAACCAGTGCCGCCGTTCTCATCGGCCAGCGCCTGCACCGTCTCGGCTTGCTCCTTGACCCCGGCTTCGCTGCCGTGGAATTCGAAGAACAGCGTCTGCGTCTCGGGCAGTTCCATCTTCGAGTGCTTGTTGATCGCCCGTACGGCCAGCGCGTCGACGAATTCGACGCGTGCGACCGGCACGCCCAACTGAATCGTTTGAATCGTGCAGTTCACCGCGTCCGTCATGCTCGGGAACGAGCAAATGGCCGCCGACACGGCTTCCGGTTGCGGATACAGGCGAACGGTGGCTTCGGTAATGATGCCCAGCGTGCCTTCGCTGCCGACGAACAGGCGCGTGAGGTCGTAACCAGCGGAGGATTTGCGTGCGCGCGTGCCGGTGTGGATCACACGGCCGTCGGCAAGTACCACGGTGAGTGCGAGCACGTTCTCGCGCATCGTGCCGTAGCGCACGGCGTTGGTGCCCGAGGCGCGCGTCGCGCACATGCCGCCGATGCTGGCGTCCGCACCCGGATCAATCGGGAAGAACAGGCCCGTGTCGCGCAGCGCTTCGTTCAGCGCCTTGCGCGAGATGCCAGGTTCGACGGTGACCGTCAGATCTTCCGCATTGATCGAGACGACCTTGTTCATCTCGGACAAATCGAGCGACAGGCCGCCTTCCACGGCCAGCAGATGGCCTTCGAGCGACGAACCGGCACCGTATGGGATGAGGGGCACGTTGTACTTGCCGCAGAGCTTCACGATCTGCGCGACTTCGTCGGTGCTGTGCGCAAAGGCGACGGCGTCGGGCAGCATCGGGTCGAACGGAGACTCGTCACGGCCGTGGTGCTCGCGCAGCGCCTCCTTCGTGCTCACGCGCTCGCCCAGCAGGGCTTGCAATTCGGTGAGCAGGGCGTCGGGGAACGGACGCTTGGCGGCAAACGGCAGGTGGGGGTGATTCACGGCTTTCTCCTTCGGGTCTCCGGGCGGCCAACGCGGGACAGCGGTGGCGTGCTCCCGGGGGCTTGCTCCATATTGGGCGGGGTCTCGGGCTCGCCTATCGAAGACGGCGAATGCCCTGACACCTCATGAGCGGGGATTTTACGCTGTGATGGCGTTTTTCCCCACCCTTTGCGTCATATCATACGAACTTGTCGTCGACACGCGCCATCGGAATTGCCCGAAAAATAGGCGGCGCGTGGCAGATGGCGTTTTTCTATCACAAGAAGGTAAGTCGTACGGCCGTCGGGGCATGACAACCGGCGGGCATGGCATGCCGCAAGGAGCAGGTATCGCAAGATGGGGAATCGTTTGAGCAAGATCGTCACGCGAACGGGCGATGGCGGCAGAACCGGTCTGGGCAACGGTGCCCACGTCGACAAACATAGCCTGCGCATCGTCGCCATCGGCGAGGTCGACGAGACCAATTCGCATATCGGGGTGTTGTTGTGTGAAGACCTGCCGACGGACGTGCGCGACGTGCTGGTCGCCATTCAGCACGATCTGTTCGATCTCGGCGGCGAACTCAGTACGCCGCGTCACACGTTGCTGGGCGACGCCCATGTAATCCGGCTCGACGGCTGGTTAGCGCATTACAACGAGGCGCTGCCGCCGCTCAAAGAATTCATTCTGCCCGGTGGGACGCGGGCGGCGGCGCTGGCTCACGTGGTACGTACCGTGGCCCGCCGTGCGGAGCGCGCAATGGTGGCGCTCGGCGCAGAAGAGACGGTCGGACCGGCCCCGCGTCAGTACATCAACCGTCTGTCGGACCTGATGTTCGTGCTGGCGCGCGTGCTCAACCGTGCCGGTGGCGGCAGCGACGTGCTGTGGCAGCGCGAGCGCGATAGCGGCGAAGCCTGATACAGCTTGAGGCGGCTCGGTACGACGCCGGGCGCCGCCGACGCAAAAGAAAACCCGGTCGTGCTGTCTCGCATCGACCGGGTTTTTGTTTTGCTGTCGTGCCATCAACGTACGCCGAGGGCGGTGCGCCAGCGATACTTCCTACCGGCTCAGTTCCCCGAGCCGCGTGCCAGACGGCGGGCACGCACGGCTTCGGCGAGCGTGTCGAGCACGCCGAGGCTGTCTTCCCAGTTGATGCAGGCGTCGGTGATGCTCTGACCGTAGGTCAGCGGCTTGCCCGGCACGTGGTCCTGACGGCCCGCCACGAGGTGCGATTCGACCATCACGCCGATGATGCGGTCGTCGCCACCGGCGATCTGGCGTGCGATGTCTTCGCAAACCGGAATCTGGTTCTCGTGCTTCTTCTGACTGTTGGCGTGCGAGGCGTCGATCATCACGCGCGCTGCCAGACCCGACTTGGCGATGTCTTCACACGCCGTCTGTACGCTGGCTGCGTCGTAGTTCGGCGCTTTGCCGCCGCGCAGAATCAGGTGGCAGTCTTCATTGCCCGCGGTCGAGACGATCGCCGAGTGGCCGCCCTTGGTGACCGACAGGAAATGGTGCGGCTGCGATGCGGCCTTGATGGCGTCGACCGCGATCTTCACGTTGCCGTCGGTGCCGTTCTTGAAGCCGACCGGGCACGACAGGCCGGAAGCCAGTTCGCGGTGCACCTGCGATTCGGTCGTACGCGCACCGATGGCGCCCCACGACACCAGATCCGCGATGTATTGCGGGCTGATCATGTCGAGGTATTCGGTGCCAGCGGGCAGACCCAACTCGTTGATTTGGGCGAGCAGCTCGCGCGCAAGGCGCAGGCCGTCGTTGATCTTGAAGCTGTTGTCCATGTGCGGGTCGTTGATCAGACCCTTCCAGCCCACCGTCGTGCGCGGCTTTTCGAAGTACACGCGCATCACGATTTCGAGCTCGCCCTTGAGGCGTTCACGCTGTTCGACCAGACGTGCGGCGTATTCCATGGCCGCTTTCGGATCGTGGATCGAGCACGGGCCGATGATGACGACGAGACGGTCTTCCATGCCGTGCAACACGCGGTGGATGGCGCCGCGCGAGCGGTGGATGAGGTCCGCGCTCTTCTCCGAGCAGGGGTATTCGCGAATCAGGTGCGCCGGGGGCGTCAGTTCCTTGAGCTCACGAATACGGACGTCATCGGTGTTGTGGGGAGGCATGGTTTTTCTCCTGGGCAGTTCGGACTGCGGTTCGTTTCTCGGGAATGCGGGTCAAAAAAAAAACCGCCAGACTCGCTGGCGGTTTTTCAGGATTCGTTTCGGTGCTTACTGCTGCAACTGCCCCTCTCCTTCCGCCAGCGGTGTGAGATTCGCAAAAAAGTAAAAGTAAAACTTATTGGCGGTCATGAAGGGTGTCTGTCGTTGCATCGCAGGCTTTCGCCGTGCACAGAAACAACTTTATACGCCGAATCGGATGACGCTGCAACCGTGACTCTGCGCTAAACCGCGCAAAAACGCGCGGAAATATTGCATTTCATTGGTGTGAAATGCGTCGAAAATTCCTGATATTTCGAAATCATGCAAAAACACCCGGTTTGACCCGGGCGCTTTGCTAAGCTTCACGCATTTTTTGCAGTGCGCAATCTTATGCGTGGCATTCGACCAACAGAAGCCGTGGCGCGCTGTGGCGACGGTCTTCTGTCGTGTGGTCCCGACTTACGCCGTACCACCCACGGTCATGTTTTCCATGCGCAGCGTCGGCTGGCCCACGCCGACCGGCACGCTTTGGCCTTCCTTGCCGCACACGCCCACGCCCGAGTCGAGCGCCATGTCGTTACCGATCATGGTCACGTCCTTGAGCGATTCCGGACCGTTACCGATCAGCGTCGCGCCCTTGACCGGGTACGTGATCTTGCCGTCTTCGATCATGTAAGCCTCGGACATCGAGAACACGAACTTGCCGTTGGTGATGTCGACCTGACCGCCGCCGAAGTTCACCGCGTACAGGCCGTGCTTGACCGAGGCGATGATTTCTTCGGGGTCTTTGTCGCCGCCAAGCATGTAGGTATTCGTCATGCGCGGCATCGGCAGCGCGGCGTACGACTCGCGGCGGCCGTTGCCGGTCACCGGCATCTTCATCAGGCGGGCGTTCAGGCTGTCTTGCATATAGCCCTTCAGAATGCCGTCTTCGATGAGCGTCGTGCACTGCGTGGGGTTGCCTTCGTCGTCGATATTGAGCGAGCCGCGGCGGTTCGACAGCGTACCGTCGTCGACCACGGTCACGCCCTTGGCGGCAACACGCTCGCCCAGACGTCCAGAGAACGCCGACGAGCCCTTGCGGTTGAAGTCGCCTTCCAGGCCGTGGCCGATCGCTTCGTGCAGCAGCACACCCGGCCAGCCCGGTCCAAGCACCACAGTCATCGCACCGGCCGGGGCCGGGCGGGCGTCGAGCTTGATGATGGCGCCGTCGACAGCTTCCTTGACGTACTTTTCGAGCAGATCGTCGGTGAAGTAGCCGTAGTCGAGACGGGCACCGCCACCGCTGTTGCCGATTTCGCGTTTGCCGTTCGACTCGACGATCACCGTGACCGAGACGCGCACCAGCGGGCGCACGTCGGCGGCGATCACGCCGTCGCTGCGGGCCACGAGCACCACATCGTATTCACCGGCCAGACCGGCCATCACCTGCGACACACGCGGATCGCGGGCGCGAGCGAGTTTTTCGATGCGCTCGAGCAGCGCGACCTTGCCGTTCGCGTCGAGCGAGGCCAGCGGGTCCGACGGCAGATAAAGCGCGCGGCCAGAGACGTTCGCGAGCTTGCTGCCCACTTTCACGCGGCCACGGCCAGCGGTAGCGATGCTGCGCGTGGCGGCGGCGGCTTCCTTGAGCGCGATGTCGGAGATGTCGTCCGAGTAGGCAAAGGCCGTGCGGTCGCCCACGATGGCGCGAACCCCCACGCCTTGATCGATCGAGAACGAGCCGGACTTGACGATGCCTTCTTCGAGACTCCACGCTTCGCTGCGCGTGTACTGGAAGTACAGGTCGGCATAGTCCACGCGGTGCGTGAAGATGTCGCCGAGTGCGCGTTGCAGATGGGTTTCGTCGAGGCCATACGGGGTGAGCAGCAACTCACGCGCGGTGGCCAGGTTCTGAATGCCGGGTTCGATGATTTTCATGCGGTGTCAGGCCAAGGAAATATGTTCGGAATATGGGGACGGATGGCGCGATGTCAACCTAGCGCAGCCGGCGTGGCGGACTCGCAGGATGCTTGCGCACCCAATACGCGATGCCGCAAGGCGGGCAGGCTTTGGCGCACGGCGGCGAGCCGTGCCGGGTCGATGTCGCCGACGACTACGCCGGCGCCGTCGTCTTCACGTTGGGCGACGATCTCGCCCCACGGATCGATCAGCATCGAATGCCCCCAGGTGCGCCGCCCGTTGTCGTGGTGTCCGCCCTGCGCGGACGCCAGCACGTAACATTGGTTTTCGACGGCGCGCGCTCGCAACAGCAATTCCCAGTGCGCGCGCCCCGTCGTGTAAGTGAAGGCGGCGGGTACGACCATGAGCGTACAGTCGCCCATCGCACGGTACAACTCGGGAAAACGCAGGTCGTAGCAGACCGACAGGCCCACGCGGCCAAACGGCGCTTCAAACGCGCGTACGGTTTCGCCGGGACGAATGGTCCGGGCTTCGTCGTAAGCCTCTTCGCCTTTGACGAAATTAAACAGGTGAATCTTGTCGTAGCGCGCCGCTTGTGCGCCGTCCGGGCCATAAACGAGCGTGGTGTTCAGAACACGGTCGGGCTCGGGGGCGGCCAGCGGCAGCGTGCCGCCGATCAGCCAGACGTTGTTGCGGCGTGCCGTTTCCGCCAGAAAGTCCTGAATCGGACCCTGACCGGGTTGTTCGCGCAGGGAAAGTTTGTCGGTGTCGCGCTGGCCCATGTAGCAGAAGTACTCAGGCAGCAGCACCAGTTGCGCGCCAGCGTCGGCCGCTTCGGCGACCAAGCGCCCGGCGTCTTGCAGATTGCGGGTGACGTCGGGGGCGCTGACCATTTGCACTGCGGCCACGCGTGCCGGGGCGAGGCTCGCGGCGCGGGTGGCAGAACTATCGGGGCTCGTCATGAAGTGGCTGAAAAGACGCTCTCAAAGCCGGCTCAGTTACCGTGCAGCCCGTTGGGCGTGCCGGTGTTCTGGGCTTCGGGCCGGGTTTCCGGGGATGGATCGATCTTACTCTGATTGCCGCTCGCCTGTCCGATGACGGGGTTATCCCACGAACCCGTCACGTGATACGTCGTCGAGAGCGTACGCGAGAGCTGTTCGCCCAGCGCCAACTGCGCGAAGAACGAGCCGATCCCTAGCGCCGGATTGATGATCGCCCATGCCAGCGAGGCCGACGCGGCATTGATCTTCGGCAGCACCAGCACGTTCAGATCCTGCGTTTCGCGCGCCAGATCGGTGTGACCGTCGATCTTGATCGTCGCCGCATTGGCATGAATCGTCAGATCGTCGGTGCTCGCCACGCCCGCCTGCATCGTCGCGTTGCCGTCGATGTTGTCGAACGGCAGGCCGCTGCCCACCACGCTGTTGAAGTCGAACGTGAGGATTTTGGCGAGCGTTTGCACCGACAGAATGCCCAGCAGTTTCGCCAGGCCCGGGTCCGCCTTCAGAATCTGGCCGCGCTTCAAATCGATCTTGACCTTGCCGCCGAGCGTCGGATAGTCGATGGCGTCTGGCCCGCCGCGCCAACCGAAGCGGCCCGAGACCGTGCCCGAGCCGTCCTTGAGCGTCTTGGGCAGGCCCAGCCGGTCGAGCAGGGCACCGCCATTCTTCACGTCGAGATTGAAGTCGAGCACCGTACGGCGCGGCACGTCTTCGTCGGCCGCAGCGGTCGCAGCGCGTCGGCGCGACGTGCGCCAATTGCCCGTGACATCGAGCGTGGCGGCACTATTGCTCAATTCCAGCTTGGTGAGTTGCCAGACCGGCACGCCGTCTTCGAGATCGTTGTGCGCGTTCAGTTGCAGGCGTCCGAGCGGCTTGTCGCGCAACACGAAATCGTTGGCGACGACGTCGATCGCCGGGAATTCGTCGCTCGGCTCGTCGAGCACCTGGGTCAGCACATCGTCGCCGTGCTCTTCCTTGGGGATCACCAGTTTGGCCAACCGAGCACGGATCGCACCCGACGGGTTCTTGGCATCCGGGGCATGCCATTCGGCAAAGCCAGAGACCAGATCGGACGCGAGGCTCACTTGCCAGTCGCGGTCGTTGCGCTGCGCGCCCAGCACCAGTTCCGGCCACACGCGTGACATCAGCCGCACTTGCTTCGCATGCAAGGCCAAACGTGTCGGCAGATACGGCGTCAAAGCACCGAATTCCTCGCGTGCGGCAGCGGCCGTCTCGGCGGGCGCGGGCGGTGTGCCTTGCGTGCCTGGCGTCGTAGCATCCGTCGCGAGCGAGGCGATGACGCTGCGCCATGCGTCCACGTCGAGCGTGTCGAACTGCGCCGTGGCCTGTACGCCTTCGCGCGGCGCGGGCACTGGCTGGTTGATGCCGATGCCGCCACGCAATACTTCCACGCGATTGCCGTTGCGCTGTTGCACGTAGTTGCCTTGCACGCTGCCGATCGCGAAGTCGAGCATGTCGATCCGACGCCCGCCGGGGTTCGGCTGCGGACGCAGCGAGAAGCGCGCGGGCAGCGACACGTCGGCACTCTTGCCCAGCGGTGCGGGCAGATTCACCGCGAGACCGGCGAGCGTCGATTGCACGGCCACGTCTGTCATGCCCTGCCGCACGGTGACGACCGCCGTATAAGGCGTGGCCCCGGTCATGCGTTTCGCAAGCTGGGCGAGCGTGGCGTTTTCGCGGTTCTCGCGCAGCCCTTGTGCGCTCATCGTTCCGGCCACATTCAGCGCGATGGTGCCGTCGTCGCGGCTGCCGCCCGACGCGCGCACATCGCCGCCGAGGAAGGTGCCGCGCAAGTTGTCGAGCGAGATGCCGTGCTCGGTGAACGCGAGTTCGCCGTCGACAGCCCCGAACGTCGGCAGCCCGTTGATCAGCGCGATGTCATTACGCAGGAATTTGGCGCGGCCGCTGACCTTCGAGCGGTCGGTGTGTTCCAGCGGCATCGAAAGCTGCAAGGAAAGCTGCGCGTTGCCGTTCGCACGCGTTTCGTCGGTGAAGTCGCCGATCCAGTGACCGACCGGACTCGAATTCAGATACTTCACGAAGTCCGCTGCCGGGCCACGGGCGTCGCCCTTGAGCGCCAGCGTCGAATCTTCCTGGCCGATCTTGTCGATATCACCCACCACTTGCGTGAGCGTTACCCCGTAGATCGAACCGGAATCGATGGCGATGTGCAGCTTGTCGGCATCGAAGCGCAGATTGCCGCGCACCTTCTCGAACGCGGGCCAGACTTCCGTATGCCCCGGGCGCAGCGGCGACGGATTGAATGTCACGTCGACCAGCGGAATGTCGATACGGAACTTGCCGTGACCTTTTTCGTAGGGGAAGTCTTCCAGATCGCCTTGCACGGCAAACGGCGCGTTTTGCACTGTACCGGCAACCAGCGCGCGTTGTAGATAGTCGCGCACGCTTGCGCCGATATCGGTGGGCAGGTAGCGCGGCACCGCATTGGCATTCGCGCGCGTAATCGTGCCTTTCAGGTCGACGATGCCGTTGCCCTTGCCGCCGTTCTGCCAAGTGCCGCTCACGTCGCCGGTCAGTTCGGCATTTTGCAGATGCAGCGAATCGACGCGCACGTGCACCTCGGCAGGGGCATCGCGCTTCGTCACGGGGTGCGAGACGCGCCAACTCGTACGCGCGGTGAGCGTGTCGAGGGCGATGCGAGGCTGATCGAAGCGGCCCGGGAAGTCGAGCACCGTCCCCTTCGAATTCAACGTGAGGCTGCCGCGCGATTGGTCGGCTTCGATATGACCGCTCAGATGCGAGAACCCCGGGCGTCCGGCGTTGGGGCCACCGTTGCGCGGCGGCGGGTTCGGGTTGGGCAGGCTGTCGATACCGGCGTCTTCGAAGTCGGCGACCACGCGATAGCGATCGCGCTCGGGCGGCAATTGCCGAATGCCGGGCAGATCGCGCCAGTTCCCCGTGCCGTGGGGCTTCGGCGCCTGATAGCTCATGTCGAAGTTAGCGAGTCGGCCGCGCGGCTGGAAGCTGGCAAGCGTGTCGCGTGTCGATTTGTCGATCGGCAGCGCGGGCACGAGCGCCATGGCCGCGCCGATGTCGAAGCGCTGACCGGCCAATGTCACGTGCAAGCCGTGATCGCCGGTGGCCGGGGCGTAGCTGCCGTGCATGTCGGGCACGTCGAGCGTGGGGCGTCCGGCGGCCGCAAGCGTGAGCTCGCGCACCCGCCAATTCCAGCCGCTGTCGGCTTGCGGGCCGATGCGGGTGATATCGATCCGGCCCTGTGTTGCGTCGAACGACAGCGGCGGCAGATCGTCGGCGAGTTGTGCCGACGTGTTTTCCCCGGCGGCGCGCACGGTGGCGCCGGTGATGTTGCCGTTGTCGAAACTCACCCATGCGCGCGCGGCGACGCGTCCGCGGGTGTCGCGGGCGTCGTGTTCGCCGGGAAGATCGACGTGTTGGGCGAGTTCGGCGAGATCGATCGTGCCGACATCCGCATAAATTTCCCCGCGCCAGCGTTTGAGTTCACCGGGGCGAGCGAAGAGCGGGTTCGTGAAGCGCGCGCGAATGTCGAGCGGGGCGACCATCCCGGCGGGCGGCGTCGCTTGCATGCCGAAGCGATGTTCCAGTCCGCGATTGCGCAGCATGGCGTTCACGTTCGTGACGACGACTTCCGGCACAGGGCGGGTGGCGTCGCGCCAGCGCACTGTGCCGCCGCGAATCATGACGCGGGCCTGACGCATGAGCCAGTCGGTCGCGCGGGTATCCGCGTCGCTGCCGCCCCCCGAGACCGGCATGCCCGCCACGAGGATCGAGCCGTCGGCGAGCCGCTCGACGCTGAGGTCCGGCTGATAGAGCGTGAGGCTCGAGAGGCGCACGTCGAGATGGACGAGGCTGGTCCACGACAGCACGGCGTCCAGGCGATGCAGCGTGAGGCCGGGTTCGACGGGCGGCGGCGCGCCGGGGGGGGCATAGGTCGCGGTATCGGAGGGGGCCGAGGGGGCCGACGCAGCGCCAGCGGCGCTAGCCGCAATCGCCGCCGATGCGGTTTGCGGCGCCGGTTTCGTGTTGCTGCGGGAAGCACGGGTCCGCGACGCCGGTTGTGCAGGCGCGACCGCGTGCTGAATGCGCACGTCTTCGAGCGTCAGATAGGGATGCCAGCCGCGCCAGACGGCGTCGATCTTGCCGATGGTGACGGGCAGGCCGAGCGCGCGCGACGCTGCCGCCTCGATTTGAGGGCGGTAGTCCGAGACACGGGGGAGGATCACGTACCGGGTTGCGAGTACAACGGCACCAAGTCCGAAATACACGACCACGATGAGCGCCAGCAGCCATTCCAGGCCCAAGCGTATGCCGCGAGGCAGTGACGAGAACCAGGACCGGGTCGCAATGGGCGAGGCAGGCGGCTTACGGTCGGTCATGCTGCTCGTCTACGAGGGAATGTGGTAGTTTCTGTGGCAAAGACTGTAACACAAGCCCATGGCGGTTCGACGGGTGGAGCGTCGTACAAACAGACAGGTGTTCCGCCGTTTAATTTCGCACGGGTAAGCGGGCGAAAGCTCCCGCAAGCCCGTGAAAGTTCGCGGCGTGGTGTCCAAAGGTGCGTGTTGCCGTCTCGCCGACAGACATTGTGTGTCTCCATTCTCATTGCTGACCGGAACCCCGCCAGTGAGTTCACCTGAAATTCAGACCGATATCCAGACTTACTCCCGTTACGCCGCGCGCATGTTGGCAAGCCGCCCTGCGCTGGCCGAGGCACTGCCTGATCTGAGTGAGCATCCCGTTGACGCGCGTTGGCTTGCGCGGCGTTTCGAAGCCATTGCCGGGGTGATGCTCACGCCGCCCGATCAGCCGTCCGGCGTGACTGGTATCGACGAGGCCGGGCTTACGCGGGCTTTGCGCGTGCTGCGTGTCGAAGCGTTGTGCGCCGTGATGCAGCGCGATCTCGACGGTCGCGCCGAGTTGGCGGAAGTGACCGGCGCCATGACGGCGCTCGCCGAATTCGCCGTGCAGGCGGGCATTGCTGTGCTGTCGCGCGAGTTGGAGGCGATTCACGGCGTGCCGCGCAATACCGAGGGGGAACGTCAGACGCTGGGCGTCGTCGGCATGGGCAAGCTCGGCGGGCGCGAACTGAATGTTTCGTCGGACATCGATCTGATCTTCCTTTACGAAGACGATGGCGACACGACGGCACCCGATGGCAGCGATGGCGCAGGGCTGCGTCTGCTCTCCAATCATGAGTTCTTCACCAAGCTCGGCCGCAAGCTGATCGGCCTGATTTCGGAATTGACGCCCGACGGCTATGTATTCCGGGTGGATATGCGGCTGCGCCCGAATGGCGATTCGGGGCCGCTCGTGTGCAGTCTGCCGATGCTCGAAGAGTATTTCTATGTGCAGGGCCGGGAGTGGGAGCGCTACGCCTGGATCAAGGGCCGCTTGGTGTCCGAGGTCGCGAGCGAGCCGGGCAAGCGCATCGAGCGCCTGTTGTCGTCGCTGGTGCAGCCGTTCGTCTTCCGCCGTTATCTCGATTACGGCGTGATCGGCGCCATTCGCGCGTTGCACGAGCAGATTCGCCACGAGGCCGAGCGCCGTGCGCGTGCCAAACCGGCGCGTATCAACGACATCAAGTTGGGACGCGGCGGGATTCGCGAGGTCGAATTTTCCGCGCAGGTTTTCCAACTGATTCGGGGCGGACAGGAGCCGGAGCTGCGTGTGCGCCCGACGTTGGCCGTGCTGGGTGTGGCGGCGCGGCGTGGCTGGCTGGCGCAGAGTGTGGCCGACGCGTTGGCGAACGCTTATGTTTTCTTGCGCAAACTCGAGCACCGAATTCAGTATCTCGACGATGCGCAGACGCATATCTTGCCGATGCCGGGAGACGACCGTCTCGCGGTGGCGAAGGCGATGGGCTTTCCCGACGAGACGGCGTTCATGACCGTGCTCGACGAGCATCGCGAGTTTGTGGCGGCGCAGTTCGACGAGATATTCGCCGACAAAGCGAACGCCAGCGCGCAGAAGGGCGGTGCGGCGGGCGAGGGCGATTGCGAGTGTCCGCCGGAGTTGTGGAGCGAGTGTCTGGCCGACGAGGCGCAGACCGGCGACTTGGGCAACCAGCTCACGCGCTTGGGCTTCACCGATGCCGAGGGCGCACTGGATCGTTTGCGCGCGGTGTGGACGTCATCGCGTTACAAGGCGCTCAACGAGACCAGCCGTCGGCGCTTCGATCAGTTGGTGCAGCGGGCCGTGGAGGGCGCGTCGGGTACGAAGGAAGCCGATGCCGTGCTCGCGCGCATGCTCGACTTGCTCTCGACCATTAGCCGCCGCAGTTCGTATCTGGCATTGCTCACCGAATATCCGCGCGCGTTGGAGCGCGTGGTGAAGGTATTGGCTGGCTCGCGCTGGGCGGCGGGGTATCTGATCAGCCATCCGCAGTTGCTCGACGAGTTGTTGGACGACGAGGCCTTGGCCGCCCCGTTCGACTGGCCGTCGTTCAAGACACAGTTGTTGCTGAGCCTGAACGCCTCGGGTGCCATCGGTAACGTCGAAGTGCAGATGGATATCTTGCGGCGTGCGCACCATGCCGAGGTCTTCCGCATTCTGTTGCTCGATTTGCAGGGCACGTTGTCGGTCGAGGCGATTGGCGACCGGCTATCCGAATTGGCAGACGTGATTGTCGACGTGACGATTGCGACTGTCTGGCCGCACGTGGCGACGCGTCATCGCGAGGTGCCGCGTTTCTCCGTGATTGCGTACGGCAAGTTGGGCGGCAAGGAATTGGGTTACGCGTCCGATCTCGACTTGATCTTCCTTTACGACGATGACGACGATCGCGCCCCGGATGCGTATGCAGCATTGGCGCGCCGTTTCGTGACGTGGCTGACCACGCACACGGGCGCGGGCATGTTGTTCGATGTGGATTTGCGGCTGCGCCCGAACGGTTTGTCGGGGTTGTTGGTGACGAACATCGAGAGCTTCCGCCAGTATCAGTTCCGAGAGGGGAATGCGAATACGGCGTGGGTGTGGGAGCATCAGGCGCTCACGCGTGCGCGGTTCTGTGCGGGCGACGAGGCGATTGGTGCGACGTTCGAGGACATTCGCAAGCAAGTGCTGGCGACGCCGCGCGAGGCGCTGCCGTTGGCGCAAGAGATTGTCGCGATGCGCCGCAAGGTGTTGGAGGGGCATCCGAACCCGACGCAGTTGTTCGATTTGAAGCATGACCGGGGCGGCATGGTGGACATCGAGTTCACGGTGCAGTATTTGGTCTTGCTGCATTCGGGCGCGCATCCGGCGCTGTTGCGCAACGCGGGCAATATCGCGTTGTTGAGAGAGGCCGCGCAATTGGGGCTGATCGACGCCAAGCTGGCGGATGAGGCAGCAGCGGCGTACCGGACGTATCGCAAGCGTCAACACAAGTTGCGCTTGGATGGCGTGGAAGCGGCGAGGGTACCGGTAGCGGATGTGGAGACGGAACGTGGCGCGGTGATCGCGCTGTGGGATTCCGTCTTCGCGAACGCAGGGCCGGTATAAGCACGGCAGCCCGATCGAATCGAAAGCGAGTGGGAAAGCGAGACGCCGGGTGATCCCCGGCGTTTTTTATGGGCGATTGCGGAGACGGATCGGGGCCCTTTCTCGAGGCGAGTTGAACACTGTCTGAGCAGCGAGAAAGGGCCCCGGTCCGGCTCGGAGGACAGCGTGTGCGGTGTGATGAGCGCTTTGATTAAAGCGCCAGCATTTCCCGAGCGTGTTTGCGCGTGGTGGCGGTGATTTCAACGCCGCCCAGCATGCGTGCGATTTCCTCTACACGTTCAGTGCGATTGAGCGGTTCGATCTCGCTCATGGTGGTATCGCCATCGCTGCGCTTCTTCACACGCAGGTGTTGATGGCCGAGTGCCGCAACTTGCGGTAGGTGCGTGACGCAGAGCACTTGTCGGCCTTGGCCGAGTTCACGCAGCAAGCGTCCGACGACTTCGGCCACAGCGCCGCCAATGCCCGAGTCCACTTCATCGAAGATCAGCGTCGGCGTGAGGCTGGCGCTGCTCGCGATAACTTGCAGCGCGAGGCTGATACGCGCGAGTTCGCCGCCCGAGGCGACTTTCGCAAGTGGACGCGTCGGCACGCCGGGGTGACCGGCGACCAGAAACTCGATGGTCTCCAGCCCGAAGGATTGCGGTTCTGCGGCAGGGGTAATGGCGACTTCGAAGCGTCCGCCGGGCATCGAGAGATCTTGCATCGCGCGGGTGACTTCGCGCGACAACGAGGCGGCGGCTTTCGCACGCGCCTTCGACAGCGATTTCGCGAGTTCGAGATACGCCGCATGCGCCGCATCGGCCGCGGCCTGCATGGCGGCGGTGTCCTGCGACGCCGTCAGTTCTTCGAGTTGTGCGCGGCGTTCGGCGTGCTCGGCGGGCAGGTTCTCCGGTGTCACGCGGAACTTGCGCGCCGCCGAGTGCAGCGCGTCGAGCCGTTGCTCGACCACCGCCAGCCGCTCCGGATCGAGATCGATGCGTTGTGCGTAATGCGAGAGCGAGTGCACGGCTTCACGGAGTTGAATTTCGGCAGGCTCCAACGCGGCGAGCGCGTCGGCAAGCCCGGTATCGATTTCCGCCAGTTCGCGAATCTGATGCACCACGTGCCCGAGCGACGGCACAATCGCCCCGTCCGCTTCGGCCAGCGCATCGAGTGCGCCTTGCACACCGTTAATCAAACTCGCAGCGTGCGAGAGGCGACGGTGTTCCGCGTTGACGTCGTCCCACTCGCCTTCCTGCGGCCCGAGCTTGTCCAGTTCCGCTGTCTGCCATTCGAGGCGCTCGCGCTCCAGTTGCAGTTCGCGGTCGCGCCCTTGGGCCTCTTCGCAGCGCTTCACGAGACGCCGCCATTCCTTGTGCGCGGCGGCCGTATCGGCGGCCAGTGCAGTGGCTGCTGCGTGCGAGTCGAGCAGGCGGCGCTGCGCATCGGGGCGCAGCAATTGTTGATGCGCGTGCTGCCCGTGAATATCCACCAGCATCTCGCCGAGTTCACGCAATTGGGTGAGCGTGGCCGGTGTGCCGTTGATGAACGCCCGCGAGCGGCCGCTCGTATCGAGCACGCGACGCAGCAACACGCCGCCGTGTTCCTCCAGCGTGAGCGCCTGCGCTTGCAGCCACGCTTCAAGATCTGGACGCGCCTCGGCGTCCGCCGCAAATTCCGCCGTAATGTCCGCGCGCGTTTGACCGGTGCGCACCATGCTCGCGTCGCCGCGCTCGCCCATGGCCAGCGCGAGCGCATCGATCAGAATCGACTTACCAGCACCGGTCTCGCCGGAGAACACCGTGAAACCGGCGGAGAATTCCAGATCGAGACGATCGACGATCACGAAATCGCGAATCGAGAGACTGCGTAGCATGGGGTATCGGGTGCCTGACATTCGGACACCGGCCCGGCGGGCCAGCGGGAAGCGTCAATGATAAGGGGACTTTGCGACGAACGGGAGGCCGCATGCGTCGCCCGCGCGTGCGCGACCTGCGCACAAAAACACACGCCACCGGGTTGGGTGGCGTGGGTGCGGATCAGTTCTGCGGCGTGTCTTCGTCCGAAATATGTTCGTTCCAGTGCAGCTTGCGGCGCAGCGTCGCGTAGTAGTTGTAGCCCACCGGGTGCAGAAACGTGACCTGATGCGCCGAGCGGCTCACCAGAATCTTGTCACCCTGACGCAGTTCCGCAAACGACTGCATGTCGAAGTTGGCACCGACTTCGCGCCCGCCCGTGATCGTAATCACGATATCGCTGGAGTCCGGCAACACGATCGGCCGGTTCGACAACGCATGCGGGGCGATCGGCACGAGCACCACGCCGCCGAGGCGCGGATGCAGGATCGGACCGGAAGCGGAAAGCGCGTAAGCCGTCGAGCCGGTCGGCGTGGCGACGATCAGGCCGTCCGAGCGCTGCTTGTACATAAAGCGCCCGTCGACATCCACGCGCAGTTCCACCATGCCCGAGATGCCCGAGCGGTTCACCACCACGTCGTTGAAGGCGAGCGTCTCGAACAGCGTCTGGCCATCGCGATCGATGCGTGCGGCGAGCAGCGTGCGCTGCTCGGCTTCGAAATGGCCTTCGAGCATCGCGGGCACCACCTGACGCATGTCGTCGAGCGGAATATCCGTGATAAAACCCACGCGGCCGTGGTTCACGCCGATGAGCGGCACGCCCGAGGCGGCGAGTTGACGGCCGACGCCGAGCATCGTGCCGTCGCCACCCACCACGACGGCGACATCTGCCTGCGTACCGATTTCCTGAATGTCGAGCGTGCCGTACGGGTCGGCAGCGGCGCCGATGTTGTGCGCCGTATCGCGCTCGAAGACAACGTGATGGCCCCGCTGGGCAATGCATGCCGCTAGCGTGAGCAAAGGTTCGGCAACGCCGTCGGCGTGATACTTCCCGACGAGCGCTACGGTCTTGAAAGGGCTCCCTGTTTTCATGCCGCCATTACACCATAAGTCGATGACAGCAACCAACGCGTTCCCCGCGCAATGTCTGGCTGTGCCATTGGCCCGACAGGCGTGCGCGCCAGACGCCGCGTGCTCTCTTTTCGCGTTACAATTTTTGCCATGCTAGATCAACGTGCGCAGACTCTCCTCAAAACCCTGATCGAACGGTACATCGCCGATGGCCAGCCGGTCGGTTCGCGCACGCTCTCCCGTTACTCAGGACTCGATCTCTCCCCGGCGACCATCCGCAACGTGATGGCCGACCTCGAGGCGCTAGGCTTCGTCGCCAGCCCTCATACGTCCGCCGGACGCATTCCCACGCCACGCGCCTACCGGCTCTTCGTCGACACTATGCTTTCGGTGCGTCCGCTCGAAGACGCCGTGCACCGCCTGGCGTCGCAAGTGCAAAACCGCCTGCAACCGGCCGGGCCGCAGCAACTGGTGGCCTCCGCTGCGCAAGTGCTGTCGAACTTGTCGCAATTCGCGGGCGTGGTACTCACGCCGCGGCGCAGCCAAGTTTTCCGCCAGATCGAATTTCTGCGTTTGTCCGAAAAGCGGGTGCTGCTCATCATCGTGACGCCCGATGGCGATGTGCAGAACCGCATCATCCTGACCGAAAAAGACTATTCGCCAGCGCAACTGGTCGAAGCGGGCAATTACCTGAATGCCCACTTCGGCGGTCAAAGCTTTGACGATGTGCGCGCTTACTTGCGTGGCGAACTCGACGCATTGCGCTCTGACATGAGCGCCCTGATGCAAGCCGCCGTCGACGCGGGCAGCGACGCCATGGCGGACACCACGCGCGAAGAGAGTGTGCTCATCTCCGGCGAGCGAAATCTGCTCGGCGTGGAAGATCTCTCCTCCAATATGGAGCGGCTGCGCAAGCTGTTCGATGTGTTCGAGTCGAAGACCGGTCTGCTGCAACTGCTCGACGTATCGAGCCGGGCGCAAGGGGTGCAGATCTTTATCGGCGGCGAATCGAGCCTGGTGCCGATCGAAGAGATGACCGTGGTGACCGCCCCTTACGAGGTGGACGGCGAAGTGGTCGGCACGCTGGGCGTGATCGGCCCGACACGCATGGCGTACGAACGCGTGATTCCGATCGTCGACATCA
Source organism: Pandoraea pneumonica (assembly GCF_902459645.1). GTDB lineage: Bacteria > Pseudomonadota > Gammaproteobacteria > Burkholderiales > Burkholderiaceae > Pandoraea > Pandoraea pneumonica. The sequence goes on along the minus strand of NZ_CABPSK010000003.1, from coordinate 310,439 downwards.
CGGCCAAGCTGCTCTCGAACGCGCTTAGCCAGCATTGAACGCAGGGGGCGGTGGTTCGATTGCCCCGCGTCGATCCCGCTACTTTCCGCCGCGTTCGGCATTTCCCGTGCACGCCTGGCGCTTTCGCGTTACAAACCCGTAGCATTCCTTTACACGCTGTCACAGACGGCGGGCTTACGCTCAAGGTGTCCCTTATGGCGGGGTGACTGGGCGGAAGTGGGTGGATGGACTCGCCAAAGGATTCGGACAGAACAACAAGGCGGCACGCAGCACACGCTAGCTTGACTAGGCCCGCCGGATGGGCCGGGAGTCGGTATGAAACCCCTGAATTCATGGCGGACGATGGTTCGCTTTCTCGGCACCGGACTGATGTTCGGCGCCCTCGGTGCGCTGGTCGCACCAGCGCTGGCGCAAGCGCAGAGCGCCGACCCGCCTGGGCGTGTGGCCCGTCTCGGCGAGTTCGACGGCACGGTGACCTACGCGCCCGCCGGGACCGACGACTGGCGCTACGCCGACCGCAACCGGCCGCTCACGACCGGCGATGCCGTCTGGGTCGATCGCAACAGCCGTGCCGAAATGCACGTGGGCGGCACGGCCGTGCGCATCGGCGCGTCGACCAGCGTCACCCTGTCGGCGGTGACCGACCAGAATGTGCAACTGAACGTAACGCAAGGCACGGTCGGCTTGCGTCTGCGAAGCTACGATCCCAACCAGCCTTACGAAATCGATACCCCTAATCTTGCGTTCGTGCCGCAGCAGGCTGGCGAGTATCGCATCGACGTGGATCCGAACGGCGTAACGACGGTCAGCGTGTGGCAAGGCGCGGGCACCGTGTACGGACAGGGGGCCTCGGTGCCGCTGGGCCGGGGACAGCGCGTGGCTTTCACCGGACAGAATCTCTTGCAGCAGCCGACCGGACCGCTCGCGGCCGACACGTTCGATCAGTGGGTGCGCGAGCGCGACGCGCGTGAAGACGCGTCGGTGTCGGCGCGCTACGTACCGCGCGACATGACCGGCTTTGAAAGCCTCGACGACTATGGCTCGTGGCAGGACACGCCGACCTATGGCGCCGTTTGGGTGCCGTCGAGCGTGCCCGCTGGCTGGGCACCGTATCGCACGGGGCACTGGGTCTGGGTCGACCCGTGGGGCTGGACTTGGGTGGACGAAGCGCCGTGGGGCTTCGCGCCTTATCACTATGGCCGCTGGGCCTATGTCGATACGCGCTGGTGCTGGGTGCCGGGGCCCGTGGCGGTGCGTCCGGTGTATGCGCCAGCGCTCGTCGGCTGGGTCGGCGGCAGCAGCGGCGGGAATCAATGGGGCGTGGCGTTCGCCGCCGGTGGTGTCGGTTTGGCGTGGTTCGCGCTCGGACCGCACGATCCGTATCGCCCGGCTTATCACGCCAGCTCGTCGTACGTCACCAACATCAATCGCTCGACGGTGATCAGCACGACCAACATCAACAACATCAACAACGTCCATAACGTCACGAACATCAACAACATCTACGTGAACCGCAACGTGCGGGGTGCCGTGTCGACGATGCCTGCACAAGCCTTCGTGCAGGGCCGCCCGGTGGGTGCGCCGACGGCATTGGCTGCGCCGCGCGCTGGGCAGAATTGGCGCGTGGGTAATACCCCGGGCGTCGCGCCGGTACAGCAGAGTTTGGTCGGGAATAGCCGTCCGGCCGCCGGTGTGCCGCCGATGGCTGCTTTCAACCGCCCTGTGCTCGCCACGCGTGCGCCGGTGCAGCGTCCGGTGGCGTCGCGTGAATTGACCAGTAATCTGCATGCCGTCCCCAATGCGGGCGGTACGCCGCTGGCCTTCACGCCGAACAACCGACCGGGGCCGGGGGCTGCGCCGCAAGCGCGGACTCAGCCGCATGTAACGGTGGTCGGGACCCGTGGACCGGTCGGTGCACCGATCGGCGCGACCGGCGCGCAATCGGCTACCGGGGCGGTTCCGGCGATGCATGGCGTGCCGGGAGAGCGGGGACAATTTGGTGCGCCTGGGCAGCCGGGCATTCCGGGACAACCGGGCGTGCCCGGTCAACCCGGCGTACCCGGACAGCCGGGGGTTCCGAATCGTGCGGGCGAACCCGGCGTACCCGGGCAGCCCGGCGTGCCTAACCGTGCAGGCGAACCCGGTGTGCCGGGACACCCTGGCTATCTGGGGCAGCCGAATCAACGCGTGATGCCACCCGCCGGGGCGGTGGGGCAGGCGACGCCGCAGGGCGTGCCGCATCCGCCGGGCCGTTCGGAGCCAACAGGACAAATGGGCCGTCCGGAACAACCTGCCGTCCGTGGAGAAGGCGGTCAGCCGGTCGCCCCTGCGCAGCAGGGACAACCCAACCAACCGGGGCACGATGCGGCGCAGCGCGACATGCAGACGCGCCGTCAGAACCCGGCCGTGCAGTCGCAGCGTCCGGAGCAGAACGAGGCAGAACCTGCACGTCGTCCGCAGCAATATCAGTCGAATCCGGCGATGCAGCGCCCGGAACCGCAGCCGTTCCAACCGCAGGCGCAGCCGCAAGAGCGCGTGCATCCGCGTCCGCAACCGCAACCTCAGGAGCATCCGCAGGCCGCACCGCGCCCGCAACCTCAGGAACGTGCGCAGCCGCAAGAGCGCCCGCAGGCGGCACCGCAACCGCATCCTCAACCTCAACCTCAGGAACGCCCGCAACCGGCACCGCGTCCGCAACCGCAAGAGCGTCCGCAGCCTGCACCGCATCCGCAATCGGCGCCGAGGGAGAACAAGCCTGAGGCACACGCCCCCGCCCGCGAGGCGCAGCAGCCGTCGGCGGAACATCGCCCGGCGCGTGAGGATGAGCACTCGCACGGCTGACATCGATCGCCGCTCGTCACCGCCCCGCTTGCCTGCGGGCGGTGGCGGGTGCCCGCGACGCCGCCGGATTTCGTCCCGGTTTGCGGTAAAGTACGCTTCATGCGCTTCGATCCCGAACCTATTTCGCATGGCCAGTCCGGCAAGACCGCCGTTCTGCTGATCAACCTCGGCACCCCCGACGAGCCGCGTCCGGCGGCCGTGCGCCGATACCTGCGCGAGTTTTTGTCCGACCCGCGCGTCGTTGAAATTCCCCCGCTTATCTGGCAACCGCTGCTGCGGTTGGTGATTCTGCCGTTCCGCTCGCGTCAGTCGGCGCAGAAGTACGCCACCGTCTGGACGCGCGAAGGCTCGCCGCTCAAGGTCAACACCGAGCATCAGACGACCGCGCTGCGCAACCTGCTGCACGCCAACGATTACGACGTGATCGTCGATTACGCGATGCGCTACGGCAATCCGTCGATTCCGGACCGTATTCGCGCGCTGCGTCAGAGCGGCGTCGAGCGAATTCTGCTGCTGCCGCTTTACCCGCAGTATTCGAGCAGCACCACGGCCACCGCCACCGATGCCGTCTACCGCGTGCTGGCGCGCCTGCGCAACCAGCCCGACGTGCGCACGGTGCGCGATTATCACGACCATCCCGCCTACATCGAAGCCCTGCGCCAGCAAGTCGAAGGCTATTGGCTGCAACACGGCCGTCCCGATTTTGCGGCTGGCGAACGTCTGTTGCTGAGTTTCCACGGTGTACCGCGCCGTACGCTCGATTTGGGCGATCCGTATCACGACCAGTGCGTGAAGACTGCGCGGCTGCTGGCGGCGGCGCTCGGCCTGGATGAGACCACTTGCCGTCTCACGTTCCAATCGCGCTTCGGCAAAGCGGAATGGCTTCAGCCTTACACGGCCCCCACGCTCGAAGAGTTGGGCCGTGGCGGCACCCCGCGCGTGGACGTGTTCTGCCCGGGTTTTACGTCCGACTGCCTCGAGACGCTCGAGGAAATCAACATGGAAGGCCGCCACGCGTATCTTTCGGCGGGCGGCAAGGCGTTCCACTTCATTCCGTGTCTGAACGGCGCAAGCGCGTGGATTACCGCGCTCGGCGAGATCGCGGCGCGCAACCTGCAAGGCTGGCCGGTGCTGTCGCCCGAAGGGCAGGCCGATGCTGCTGCGGCGGCTGCGGCGTCCACTCGGGCGCGTCAGGTGGCGGCGGTGGCGGCGTTCGACGAAGCGAACGCGGCGGCCAACCCGGGAGCACGTGCATGACGGTGAAGGTCGATGATTCCCCCCACGCCGCCACGCGTATCGACAAATGGCTGTGGGCCGCCCGTTTTTTCAAGACGCGTTCGCTGGCCACGCAAGCCGTGGATCGAGGCCGCGTGACGTGTAACGAGGCGAAAGTCAAACCGGCGCGCGATGTGCGTCCGGGCGACGTGCTGAGCGTCGACAACGGCAGCACGCGCTGGGAAGTGCGCATCAAGGCGATTGCCGAAGTGCGAGGCTCTGCGCCCATCGCTCAATCGCTCTATGAAGAGACGGAAGCGAGTATTCGTGCCCGTGCCGAGGAAAGTGAGCGGCGACAACTGTTTCAGGAGCCCGCCGCCCAGATTCACGGCCGCCCGACCAAGCGCGACCGCCGCCGCATGGGCGGTTTGGGCGAATAATCCACGAAAAAGCGGGGAATCATCCGTGTTCTCCACCCGAACGAACGCCGCCGCCGGCAAATTGCACGGCGGCGGACGTTTTGGGGGAGCGGAAATGAACCAGAATCAGCGTGTGGGCAACCCGTTGGAGGACTGATGGGCCGGCACGCCCGGCATGTCGACGTAGTGATTCAGCACCGCGCGCACGCCACCGTATTCGGTGTCGCGCCGGGTCACTGCACCGGACAGGCAGATCGTGATCGTTACCATCGTCACCAACGCAAGGATGAAGACGACAGCCAGTGGCAGCTTCATGATGCGCTCCTAACGCTACAAAACACTCGACTGGACAACGGGGGGAGTCCGGCGAGCGACCGGGTCCAGGTTCGGCACAACTTCTGGCTGGACCGTAATTCATGTTAGGTCGCAGCAACGGCCGATACAATAGAGGACTCGTAACGCGTGTAACCGGATATTTTTCGGCACGCGGCGCGCACCGACACGGGGCACAGAATGCCCACCCACTCTTGAAATCGGTGTGAACGCCCCTACTATCCAAAGGGATTTGAACCGGCGGCGCATCGTCGTGGTGCGCTGCAAGAACCTTTTGACGACTCATTCTCATGACTGAACAGCAAAACACTCCCGATCAGCCGATTCCGTCCCAGGCCGACGCGGCCCCGACCGATGCTGCGGGCGCGACCGACGCGCTGCCCTCGGTCGAAACGCTGCTGCTTGCGGCACAGGCCGAAGCCGCCGATCTGCGTGACCAGCTCCTGCGTGCTCGTGCCGAGACCGAGAACATCCGCCGCCGGTCGCAAGACGATGTGACCAAAGCGCACAAATTCGCCGTCGAGAGCTTTGCCGAGAACCTGCTGCCGGTGATCGACAGCCTCGAAGCCGCCGCCGCCGACAAGAGCGGCGACGTGACCAAGCTGCACGAAGGCGTGGAACTCACGCTGCGCCAACTGCTGTCGGCGCTCGAGCGCGGCCGCGTCAGCGTGATCGACCCGGCAGGTGCCAAGTTCGACCCGCATCAACATCAGGCCATCTCGATGGTGCCGGCCGAGCAAGAGCCGAACACCGTCGTGCAAGTGCTGCAAAAGGGTTACCTGATTGCCGATCGCGTGCTGCGCCCGGCGCTGGTGACCGTTGCCGCAGGCAAGTAAGCCGGAAATATGTCGGCAAAATCTGCCTAAAAAACGGGCAATGCCGGTGTAAGCAGTCACGAAGCTTGTCATGACATCATGGCAAGCTTTGGTTTTTTCAGGATGGGCGGCGAATTCGCTGGAAAACGACACTATGGCAAGCGATCTTCCGGGCATGAGCGGCGTGGATGGCACGGCATTCGAGGCATTCTCGATGCGCGAGCTGACGTCTGCCACGTTCGACGAGGGCTTGCTGGCGGCGGGCAACGGACTCGCCGTGGTGTTTTTCTGGGGTGTCGATTGCTTTAACTGCGAAGTTGCCAAGAAGACCATGGTGGCGCAGCGCGAGGCCATCGAGGCGCTGGATTTGTGCTGGTTTCACGCCAACGTCTACGCCGATATGGCGCTGGGCAAGCGGTTTGCGCTGCACGGGGTGCCGACGCTCTTCTTCTTTCATCACGGTAAGAAGCTGGGCCGGGCGACCGGCTGGCAGGGCCTGCCCCAGTTCCGGCTGGCGGTGGCCGCCGCCCGCGAGAAAATCGCGGCGGCGGGGGGCAAAACCGGACCGCAAGAAGGGTCTTGAAAAGCACCGCGCGGCACCCATATGTCGTGCAGATCAATGAATTGAACGGGCCACAGGCCTGACGGAAAGACGCAAAGGACGCTAGGAGAAATTTTATGGGCAAGATTATCGGTATCGACTTGGGCACCACGAACTCGTGCGTGGCCGTGATGGAAGGCAATCAGGTCAAGATCATTGAAAACGCGGAAGGTGCACGCACCACCCCGTCGATCATCGCTTACGTGGAAGACGGCGAGATCCTGGTGGGCGCCCCGGCCAAGCGCCAGGCAGTGACCAACCCGCGCAACACGCTGTACGCGGTCAAGCGCCTGATCGGCCGCCGCTTCGAAGAAAAAGAAGTGCAGAAGGACATCGGCCTGATGCCCTACAAGATCGTCAAGGCCGACAACGGCGACGCCTGGGTGGAAGCGCGCGACCAGAAACTGGCCCCGCCGCAAGTTTCCGCCGAAGTGCTGCGCAAGATGAAGAAGACCGCCGAAGACTACCTGGGCGAGCCGGTCACGGAAGCCGTGATCACGGTGCCGGCGTACTTCAACGACAGCCAGCGCCAAGCTACCAAGGACGCAGGCCGCATCGCCGGTCTGGAAGTCAAGCGCATCATCAACGAGCCGACCGCTGCCGCACTGGCTTTCGGTCTGGACAAGAAAGAAGGCGGCGACCGCAAGATTGCCGTGTATGACCTGGGTGGCGGCACGTTCGACATCTCGATCATCGAAATCGCCGACGTGGATGGCGAGCACCAGTTCGAAGTGCTGTCGACCAACGGTGACACGTTCCTGGGCGGTGAAGACTTCGACCAGCGCATCATCGACTACATCATCGGCGAGTTCAAGAAGGAACAAGGCGTCGACCTGTCGAAGGACGTTCTGGCGCTGCAACGCCTGAAGGAAGCCGCTGAAAAGGCCAAGATCGAACTGTCGTCGAGCCAGCAGACCGAAATCAATCTGCCGTACATCACGGCCGACGCCTCGGGCCCGAAGCACTTGAACCTGAAGATCACGCGCGCCAAGCTCGAAGCTTTGGTCGAAGACCTGATCGAGCGCACGATCGAACCTTGCCGCATGGCCATCAAGGATGCCGGCGTGAAGGTGAGCGATATCGACGACGTGATTCTGGTCGGCGGTATGACGCGTATGCCGAAGGTGCAAGAGAAGGTGAAGGAGTTCTTCGGCAAAGACCCGCGTAAGGACGTGAACCCGGACGAAGCCGTGGCCGCTGGTGCCTCGATTCAAGGGTCGGTGCTCTCGGGCGATCGCAAGGACGTGCTGCTGCTCGACGTGACCCCGCTGTCGCTGGGTATCGAGACGATGGGCGGTGTGATGACCAAGATGATCTCGAAGAACACCACGATCCCGACGAAGCACTCGCAAGTGTTCTCGACGGCCGACGACAACCAGCCGGCCGTGACGATCAAGGTGTTCCAGGGTGAGCGCCAGATGGCCGCCGGCAACAAGTCGCTTGGCGAGTTCAACCTCGAGGGCATCCCGCCGGCCGCACGCGGCACGCCGCAGATCGAAGTGACCTTCGACATCGATGCCAACGGCATTCTGCACGTGGGCGCGAAGGACAAGGCCACCGGCAAGGAAAACAAGATCGTCATCAAGGCGAACTCGGGTCTGTCGGACGCTGAAATCGAGCAGATGGTCAAGGACGCCGAAATCAACGCCGAGGAAGACAACAAGGCGCGCGAGCTGGCCGACTCTCGTAACCAGGGTGACGCACTGGTGCATAGCACCCGCAAGGCACTGACCGAGTACGGCGACAAGATCGAGGCTTCGGAAAAAGAAGCGATCGAATCGGCCATCACGGCACTTGAAGGCGCACTGCGCGGTTCGGACAAGGCAGATATCGATGCCAAGGTCGAAGCGTTGAGTACTGTGAGCCAGAAGCTCGGCGAAAAGATGTACGCCGACATGCAGGCTCAGGCAGGCGCCGCTGGTGCTGCCGGTGCTGAGCAAGGCAAGCCGCATGACGACAACGTCGTTGACGCCGAAGTGAAGGAAGTGAACGACAAGAAGTAAAGCGTGCATGGCGCGCGGCGCGGGCAGGGGTCTGTCAGCGCCGTGCGTATGGGCCGGGTATCGAAGTTCTCCGTGCGGAGAATCTCGACCCGGCTTTTTGCCTGATGGCGACATGCGCCAACATTGGAAAGAGTTATGGCCAAACGTGATTACTACGAAGTCCTTGGCGTCGCCAAGAACGCTGACGGCGACGAAATCAAGAAGGCATATCGCAAGCTGGCGATGAAGTACCATCCGGACCGCAATCCGGACAGCAAGGACGCCGAAGAGAAGTTCAAGGAAGTCAAAGAGGCCTACGAAATGCTCTCCGAGCCGGAGAAGCGTGCTGCGTACGACCAGTACGGTCACGCGGGCGTCGACCCGAACATGGGCGGCTTCGGCGGTGCGGGCGGTCAGGGCTTCGGCGGCTTTGCCGACGCCTTCGGCGACATCTTTGGCGACATCTTCGGTCAGGGCGGCCCCGGTGGCGGCCGTGGCGGTGGCCGCGGCGGTCCGCAGGTGTATCGCGGTGCCGACCTGCGCTACAACATGGAAATTACGCTGGAGCAGGCCGCCAACGGCTTCGACACGCAGATTCGCGTGCCGAGCTGGGAAGAGTGCGAAGTCTGCCACGGCAACGGCGCCAAGCCGGGCACCAAGCCCGAGACCTGCCCGACCTGTAACGGTTCGGGTTCGGTGCGCATGTCGCAAGGTTTCTTCAGCATTCAGCAGACCTGCCCGAAGTGCCACGGCACGGGCTCGTACATTCCTGAGCCTTGCACCAACTGCCACGGCTCGGGCAAGTTGAAGAAGACCAAGACGCTGGAAATCAAGATTCCGGCGGGAATCGAAGACGGGATGCGTATCCGTTCGTCGGGCAACGGCGAACCGGGCGTGAACGGCGGTCCGGCGGGCGATTTGTATGTGGAAATCCACATCAAGGCGCACAACGTGTTCGAGCGCGACGGCGACGATCTGCACTGCCAGATGCCGATTTCGTTTGCGACGGCGGCACTGGGCGGCGATATCGACGCCCCGACACTGCACGGCAAGGCGACGTTCGAAGTGCCCGAAGGTACGCAGACGGGCAAGACGTTCCGACTGCGCGGCAAGGGCATCAAGGGGCTGCGCGCGAGCTATCCGGGCGATCTGTACGTGCATGTGCAGGTGGAAACGCCGGTCAAGCTCGACGACAAGCAAAAGCAGATGCTGCGCGACTTCGACACGTCGCTCAAGGCAGGCGGCGCACGTCACAGCCCGCAGACCAAGGGCTGGTTCGACCGTGTGAAGCAGTTCTTCGAGTAATTTCATGCCTATTGAAGCGCCCTTGGCCGCGTTTGCGCTGTTGGACGACAGTGCGGACCCGGCCGGCGGGGCGCGTCTGTATACCGGGCTCGTACGCGAGGTGACTTGCGACGAGCCCGGTGTGCTTTCCGACGCGCTGCGCGAAGTGGAAGACGCCACGCGCCACGGCCTGCACGCCGTGCTGCTGGCAGATTACGAATTTGGTGTGCGCTTGGCTGGGGTGCATACCGTGGCGACGCGCCGCGCCCCCGGGCAGTTTCGGGCGTTGCTGTTTAGCGAATTGCGCAAGCTCGACGCTGCGCAAACGCAGGCTTGGTTGGCGGCGCAGGAAGTCGCTAGCTTGGCCGCCGAAGCGGGAAATGCTGCCAGCGGCGACAACTCAACTGTCGCGAGCCACGCGGCATCCCCCAGCATCGCCGGTGTCGCTGCGCTACAGCGCGACGTGAGCGAACCCGCCTTCGACGACGCCATCGCGCGCATTCACGACTGGCTCGCGCAAGGCGAGTGCTACCAGATCAACTACACGTATCGCCTGAACTTCGACGCCTTCGGCTCACCGATCGCGTTGTATCGCCGCTTGCGCGCGCGTCAGCCAGTGCCGTATGGCGCACTGGTGATGCTGCCCGGCGCGCGTGACGTTGCGGGCCGCGCCATTCTTTCGCTGTCGCCGGAGTTGTTCCTGCGGCACTCGCGCGGTCAACTCGAAGCCAAGCCGATGAAGGGCACCGCCCCGGCATCGGGCGATGCGACGGTCGATGCCGAACGCAGCGCCGCGCTCGCCGCCGACGAGAAGAATCGCGCCGAGAACCTGATGATCGTGGACTTGCTGCGCAACGATCTGGGCCGTATCGCTGTGCCTGGCACGGTGAAAGTGCCAAAGCTGTTCGAAGTCACCCGTTTTGCCAGCGTGTTGCAGATGACCTCGACGGTCACGGCCACGCTGCCCGACCAGACACCGTTACACGCCGTATTGCGCGCGCTGTATCCGTGCGGCTCGATCACTGGTGCGCCGAAGCATCGCACGATGCAACTGATCGGTGAACTGGAGTCGTCGCCACGCGGTTTGTACACCGGGGCTATCGGATGGCTCGATGCCCGCGACGATGCATCGGACGAATTGGGCGACTTCTGCCTCTCCGTGGCCATTCGCACGCTCGAACTCGAATCGCCGCGTGCGGACGGTTTGCGTCGTGGCCGCCTGGGCGTCGGGGCAGGTATCGTGCTCGATAGCAAGGCAGACGAAGAGTGGGAGGAGTGCAAGCTCAAAGCGCGCTTTCTGACGGCGCTCGATCCCGGCTTCGCGATCTTCGAGACCATGCAGGCCACGCAAGCTGCGGGCATTGCGCATCTGGACCGTCATCTGGCGCGTCTGGAAAAGTCAGCGAAGTACTTCGGTTTCCGCTTCGACGAAGCCACCTTGTGCGCACAGCTCGACGCGCTCGTGTTGACCTTATCCGAAGACGATATGCATCGCGTGCGTCTGGCGATCTCGCACGACGGCACGCCTACGATCACGCACGGTGTGCTCACAGCGTTGAAAGGTCCTGTGAAAGTGCTGCTTGCCGATGACGCCAGCGCCACGCGAGCCGACGATCTTTTCCTGCGTCACAAAACAACGGTGCGCGAGCGCTACGACGCCGCGTGGAAGCACGCCGAAGTGCATGGCGCATTCGACACGTTGTTCTTCAACGACCGGGGAGAACTCACCGAGGGCGGACGAAGCAGTGTGTTCGTCAAGCTGGGTGGGCAGTGGGTAACACCGCCGCTCGCGTGCGGCGTGCTACCCGGTGTGATGCGAAGTGTGTTGCTCGAAGACCGGACGTGGCATGCCGTCGAAGCGGTCGTCACACGCGACGACCTGCTGACTGCGCAGGCCATCGTCGTGTGCAATGCGTTGCGGGGCGCGGTGCCCGCGACGCTTCAGCTACCCTGACGCGCCGCCATCTGCGGCACGAACAGATCGCTCCACTTTGCCGGACGCGTCTTGATCGTGCCCGCACGGCCCATAAACTCGACGTACTGCATCAAGCCATTGGGCGTCGTGGTGAATTGCAGGCCCGGGTCGTTGATCATCTGTTCGATCTCGGCTTGCGGCAGATTCATCTTCGACACGCGCAGGAAGGTCTGCGCGGCGCCCACGTGATCCTTCGCGATGTACGCGGCGGCTTCTTCCTGAGCGTCGAGAATCGCTTGCACCAGCTTCGGGTTCTGCACCGTGAACTGCTTCGGCGCGAACACCACGTCGATGGTGATGTTGCCGAGCACGTCGGTCGAATTGAGCACGCGCTTGATGCGCGGGTCTTTCAGTTCCTGATACGAGAATGGCGGCGACGTAAAGTGCGCGGTGATTTCCGTCTTGCCTGAGAGCAACGCGCTCACGGCTTCCGGATGGCTCAGGCTGACCGTTTGCGGATCGAGCTTGGCGTAGTTCTCGATACCGAACGTCTTGGCCACGGCCATTTGCAGCAGCACAGCCGAGAGCGACGTCTTGATCCCCGGAATCGCGATCTTATCCTTCGCGGTGAAGTCCTTGAGCGACTTGATGTTCGGGTTATTCGTATTGAGCCAAAGCGGTCCGGTCGACAGTGCCGACAGGCCGATCACTTCCGAGCGCGGAATGCCGTGGGCCTTCGACCACAGCGTGACGAAGCCCGGCGCGCCCGTACCGGCGACATCGAGATTGCCAGCGAGCATGGCGTCGTTGATGACGTTGCCGCCGTCGAGAATCGTCCACGTGGTCTTCACATCGCCCAGCCCCAAAGCCTTCGCGTGCTTCTCAACCAGATGCTGGTCACGCATGACCATCAGCGGCAGATAGAGAATGCCGTAGCCGTGCGACAGGCGCACGGTGCTGGCTTCGGCGTGGGCCACGTTACCGAGCGTGGAGAGTGCCGTAGTGGCGGCCAGTGCAAGGGTGCTTGCCCAGCGGGTGAAATGACGTCGATTCATGGTGTTGTTGTCTCCGTATCGTTGGAATTATGAATTAGTGCTGCATGCCCCAGCGGTGCAGCGTGCGCTTTTCGATGCGCGCGAACAGCAGGTTTTCTACGGCCAAGCCAATCAAAATCACGAAGAACAGGCCCGCGAACACATTGGCCGTCTCCAGCGAGTTGCGGTTCTCGAAGATGTACCAGCCCAGACCGCCCGAGCCCGACGACACGCCGAACACGAGTTCCGCGGCGATCAGCGTGCGCCATGCGAAGGCCCAGCCCACTTTCAGGCCCGTGAGAATGCTCGGGAATGCGGCCGGAATCAACACGTGCTGCACCAGCGCAAAGCGCTTGAGCCCGTAGTTCTGACCCACCATACGCAGCGTCTTCGATACACCGCGAAAGCCGCTGTGCGTGTTGAGTGCCACGGCCCACAGCACCGAGTGCACGAGCACGAAGATCACGCTGCCATTGCCCAGACCGAACCAGATGAGTGCGAGCGGCAGCAGCGCAATCGCAGGCAACGGATTGAACATCGCCGTGAGCGTTTCGAGCAGGTCGTTACCGATCTTCGAACTGATGGCGACGGTGGTCAGCACAGCGGCCAGCGCGATACCGATGCCATAGCCGATCAGCAGCGTCTTGAGCGAGATGACCGCACGCAGCAGCAACACGCCGCTGGTGATGCCGCCGACGAAGGCTTCGAGCGTGTCGGTGAAGCTCGGGAACAGCAGGGCGTTATCGAGCCAGCGTCCATAAATTTCCCAGACTAGCGCCAGCACGAGCAGGATGACGGTTTTGCGCAGCCAGCTCAGGCGATAGAGCGTTTCGAACGTCGAGAGCGGGCGTTGGATCGACGAGAGTTCGGCGGGCACCGGCTCCAGCACGATCTCCGGGCGGAACACGGGTTCGATCGGCGGGACGGCGGAGGCCGAAGGCGCAGCTTGCGCGGATTGCAGGGTGTTCATTGGGGGAGTCTCCTCAGTGCGCCGCGAACAGCAGTTGGTCGATGCGCGTCTCGAGCGCGCTCTGGTGGGCGGTGCCCAGTTGTTCCGGCGAGATGCTGTTGAGCTCCGCTTTCACTTGGCCCGGATGCGGCGAGAGCAGCAAAATGCGCGTGCCGATGCGAATGGCTTCGTCGATGCCGTGCGTGACGAACAGCACGGTGAAGCGCGTGTCGTCCCACAGGCGCAGCAACTCGTCTTGCATCTTGCGGCGGGTGAGGGCGTCGAGTGCGGCGAAGGGCTCGTCCATGAGCAGCACGTCCGGCTCCATGGCCATGCCGCGCGCGATGGACACGCGCTGCTTCATACCGCCCGAGAGCGTGTGCGGATAGCTGTCGATGAACTTGGCCAGCCCGACTTTCTCGATGTAGTGTGCGGCGCGATCGGCGGCTTCGCGGCCTTTCAGGCGGCCGCTGGCGATCAGCGCGAATTCGACGTTCTGGCGCACCGTTTTCCACGGCAGCAACTGGTCGAACTCCTGAAACACCATCATGCGGTCGGGGCCGGGCTCGGTGACTGTGCGGCCTTTGAGGCGAATTTCACCGTGCACGGGCGGCAGATAGCCGCCGATGGCCTTGAGCAGGGTCGATTTGCCGCAACCGGACGGCCCGAGCAACACGAACCGGTCGCCGGGGTACACATTGAAGCTGACCTGCTGGGCGGCGGTCACGAGGTAGTCGTCGGTCTTGTACTGAAGCGTGACCTGATCGATTTCCAGCAACGGCTGTGCGGCAGCCGGCACCGGCCCGGCGGCCGGATGGGGGTTGTTGGGCATTGCCTGTCTCCTGATTGATGCTCTTATAATCGGCTCCGATACTAAGCAGCAAAGCTGTAACGAAGCTGACAGGCGTGGTCAGGCGGGGGTAGGACAAACCCTGTGCTCATCGTGCTCAAGTCGGCAAAAGGAGACCTGTAATCATGCGCATCATGCTGGTGGAAGACACCGTCGATGTGGCCGAAGCCATTGCCACACAGTTGCGGCGGCTCGGCCACGCGCTCGATTGCGAGACGGATGGCGCATCGGCGGCAGCGCGCATCGGCGACGATTACGACCTGCTGATTCTCGATGTGATGCTGCCGCACATCGACGGATTGGAACTGCTCAGGCGCGTGCGCGAGCGTGGTTTGTCGACGCGTGTGCTGATGCTCACGGCCTGCGCCGAAATCGAAGAGCGCGTGCGTGCGCTCGATCTCGGTGCCGACGACTACCTGACGAAACCCTTCGATTTTCGCGAACTGGAAGCCCGCGTGCGCGCGCTCATGCGCCGCACGGGTCAAGATGCGACCAATCAACTCGCCTGCGCGAACCTGACACTCGATCGCAAGAGCCGCGGCGTGGAAATCGATGGCTTGCCGGTCGAACTCACGCGCCGCGAAGTTACGCTGCTCGAAATTCTCGCGGCACGCCCGGGCCGTATCTTCGGCAAAGACGAATTGATGGATCGTCTCTATGGCGACGAATCGCCGCCGAATGCGAACGCGCTCGAACAGTACGTCGCACGCTTGCGAAAGAAGCTTGCTGCCGCGCAATTCCAGATTCGCACGTTGCGCGGACTGGGCTATCAACTCGTGCTGTCATGATCGTTCCCGGCCGGTCGCTTTATCTACGGCTCGTCGTTCGCATGGGCGTGGTGCTGGCTATCGCCGTCGCGGCGGTGTTGCTCGGCATCTGGTTTTCCACGCGTGCGGCCGTCGATCGCGCGTACGACCGATGGCTGCTTGGCAGCGCGCTTCAGGTCGCGGAAAACACGTGGTATCAGAACGGCGAAGTGAACGTCGATGTGCCGCTCGCAGCGTTTTCGGCGCTCGCGCCCGGCGATCAGATTTTCTACACCGTGCTCGATCCGAACGGACGCTCGGTAGCGGGCGACTCCGAGTTTCGCCCGCCGATTCCGTGGGACAAGCTGGCCGATGGGCCCATCGTGATCGACGGCACGTATCAGGAAATGCCGATCCGTATCGCCATTGTTGGGCGTCGTATGCCGGTCGCGGCAGCGCATCCGTGGGCGGTCGTGGCGATGGCACACACGCAAAACGCGCGCGTGCGATTTACGCGGAATTTGGCGGATAACACGCTGCTTATCACGATCGCCACTGGCGTGCTGACGCTGCTTGCGGCGCTATGGACACTGCGTCAAGCGCTCGCACCGCTCAAGCAGATTGAGACTGCGATTCGTGCGCGGGATTCGAACGATCTTGTCCCACTCGCAGTGACAGCGCCTGCGGAAACACTCGCATTGGTCGGAGCGATCAACGACTTCATGCAGCGACTGGCGACGTCGCGCGCACTCATGCGGCGTGTGATTGGCGATGCTGCGCATCAGTTACGCACGCCGGTGACCGCGCTCACTGCACAAGCGGAAATGCTGACGCAAACCACCGACGAGACCGCACGCCAATCGCACATCGCGCGCATTCAAAAGCAGGCGAAAGGGCTGGGCGGACTCATTCATCAGTTGATTAATCACGCGATGGTGCAACACCGCGCCGACAGCGTGGCACCGACGCCGGTCGATCTGGGGGAGTTGTTGCAGGATGCGATGCGCGAGACGTTGTCGTATGCGGATCGCGATATCGATTTCTCGCTGCAATTACCCGAGACGTCGAGCGGCGAGACCGTTCCGGCGATGATCGTCGGCGATGCGCTCAGCTTGCGCGAGGCGGTCAAGAATGTGCTGGTCAATGCGCTTGCTTACGGTGCGCCGCGTCGTCTGTATGTCGACGTGACGAGCCATGACGAACAGTGGCGTCTGCGCTTCTTCGACGATGGCCCGGGCATTCCAGAGACGGAATGGCAGCGCGTACGCACCCCGTTTTCATCGCGTGCAGATGGCCGGGAAGGCGCGAGTCTGGGGTTGGCGATGGTCGCTGAAGTGATGCGTGCTCACGGCGGACAAATGGCGTTCGAGCGCATCGACGGAGAAGGGTTTGCGGTGGTGTTGATGTTGCCGAAGGCGGCGTGAGCGAACTCGGCAATGAAAGTACAGTGGGCAATCCGGATGAACTGACTTGCTGAAGTGAGACCTGTAGACCGTGCCATGAAGGGCCAAGTTCTGTATTGCACAGAACTTGGCCCTTTTTGTTTTCGAACCGCCTAGTTGCATTGACAAAACAACGCGTCGAAATCGGACAGCCGCCAACTATTTGACGGACGAGTATGGGGGCGCCAACGGACCCGATGTCTGGAGGCAAGCAACCCAATCTAAGGAGAAACAAAATGAAGCAAATCCGACTCGAGCCGCCGCTTTCGAATCAATCCAATGACGCATACAACACACCTCATACCGCACCGGTAAACGCAAAGTAATCCACGAGCTGACACAGGGGCGCTGGCATCAGTGCCCTTGTGCTACTTAACGGGGAACGCATGAGTCCGACTGCTTTCGTAAAGATAATTGGAGGAAAGTTAATCCTCTGGGACTACCGGCAACACAAGCAGTATGAAATCGAGCCGGAACATCTACGTCGATTACTGTGCCTTTCCTCTGGCGAGACAGGCGGCATGAGTAAAGCAGATGGTGACTTGCTTAATGCCAAATTGTTAGCTGAGGGCGATCCTCCCGATTGGGGATGGGATTGCTTGTCTCGAATGTTCCACGTCGGAACGCGGGTTCCACGATCTGACGCGAAGGAAGAAGCTATTCCGTATCTTGGGTATATAAATCATTGCGCCTCGGTTTCTGAACGCATTCCGCAGGACGAACTTCTTCTTGACGGTCGCGTGATGTCCCTCCCGTCCCCCGAGCCAATTGACGACATAGACTTCAACACGACATTGTCCAAGCGGGCAACTTGTCGCGCTTTTGACGGACATGCGATCTCGCTCCAACAAGTCGCCAACACACTTTGGACAACATTTGGTGCCGTGCACGGAAGCTCACGCCAAGATCTGGTTGAGCATGGCATGCAGTCGGTGGGATATCGCAGAACGTCCCCTTCTGGAGGATCGATGCAGTCGAGTGAGCCGTACTTAGTTGCACTCAACGTCACGGACCTACCTCCAGCGATCTATCACTATCGATCCATTCGACACGAATTGTCGTACGTCGCGCCGATGCCGAGCGCTGACTCAATTTGCAAGGTGTTGTGCAATCAGACGATAGCTAAGGATCTCGCCTTCGGCGTGTTTATCACTTCACGTTTCGACAAACTTTGGTGGAAGTATCCGCACTCCAGAGCCTATCGTGTTGCCCTGATGGATGTTGGCTGTCTCTTACAAACCTTCCAGTTGGTTTGCACTGCGCAAGGGATCCAATCTTGGCCTACGGGATATTTCGTCGATGCGGAAGCGGACGCACTACTCAAGGTTGATGGTGTACGAGAGTCGACACTTTTCTTTCTCGGCGCGGGTTATGGCGATGGATCTGTGGCACGTGATGCAATCGTCGCGATGAAGCACTTCTTGGGCCAAATTGAACGTCTATGAATATTGTCGCTTTCAAACCAGGTCACGATGGTTCTGCCGCTTATGTATCTGATGGGAACCTCGTTTTCTCTCATGAAACTGAGAAAGACTCGGGGGCCAGATACTCTGCGCTTGATATCACATCGATCATTCACACGTTGGAAGACTTACCGTCAGTGCCTGACGTGCTTGCGATTAGCGGTTGGGAAGAAAGTCGCGGCAACTTAATGCGACCAATTGGCCACGGTTACCTTGGGCTAGAACCACCGACGTTTTGTCGTAAGACAATATGCGGACGTGAGGTACGAGTGATGTCGTCATCCCACGAGCGCTCGCATCTTTTATGTGCTTATGCGCTCTCGCCATTTCCGCAAGGCACGCCATGCTACGCCCTCTTATGGGAAGGGTATATCGGGCGGTTTTATCGGATTGATGAGAAATTAAACATCACGGTATTAAGCAACGTGATGTGGGGCCCTGGACTCCGGTACGGCTTTGCCTATGGTCTGATGGACGAGTCGTTCTGCCTTCCTCCTGGGGCCATAAGATTGGCAGATGCAGGAAAGTTGATGGCGCTCGCCGCATTTCATGAGAGTGAGACACCTACCTCAACGGAGCGCGAGGTGATCGATGCACTTCTCGCAAATCCGGAGAGACTCCCAAAGTTATCAAAATCTGATTTTCGTTCGTTTCCCCAATACAACTGTGGCGTTACGTCGAATGTAGGGAAGCGATGGGCACGTCTAATATCGGACGCAATTTTTCAGTACTTCATCCAGAGAATCCGCCCACTCGTTGATGGACGATCGCCTTTGCTTGTTTGTGGAGGCTGTGCGTTGAACTGCGACTGGAACTCGTCGCTTCTGGAGACCGGTTTGTTTTCCGACGTCTTCGTCCCACCTTGTCCAAACGACACAGGATCGGCCATCGGAACTGCAGCCGATGTCCAATTCTCGCTCACAGGGTCGGCCAAACTTCGCTGGTCGGTCTACGCCGGTCAAGCGCTAGTGCTCGACGATTTTGGCCCTTCGGACTTTGTCGTCGGGTCGGCGACACCGGGCGATGTTGCCAAACACCTGCTCGATGGCGCTATTTTGGGATGGGCGTGCGGTAAGGCCGAAATCGGTCCTCGTGCGCTCGGTCACCGATCCATTTTGGCCAGCCCACTCCAAGCAGCAACGCTCCATCGCCTGAACCAGATCAAACAACGCGAGTCGTTTCGGCCAATCGCGCCAGTATGTAGAGAGGAGGAGCTTGCTGAGCACTTTGCGCCCGCCACGCCGAGCCCTTATATGCTCTTCTTCCATCGCGTATTGACTTCGCGACTCCCAGCGATCACTCACGTTGATGGCTCCGCACGCGTTCAGACGTTGAGTCGCAACGAAAATCCCGCTCTGCATGAAGTTCTTTCTGAATTTAGAAAGCTCTCTGGGGTTGGTGTGCTTTGCAATACTTCGTTGAATTTCAAAGGCGCAGGCTTTATCAACAGACGGTCAGACTTGGCCCGCTTCTCGCTGGAGGCGGGGCTGGACGGCTTTGTCGCTGAGAATCGACTCTACCTGCGGAAGCAATTCCTTCACTCTCTACGCTGACGACCTCCTTGCCATTTATATTTGCATTCCAACCCTACACGCGCGTGCTTCTCTCTCGTGCGCTCGGCGCTGCCATTCTATGGATTGATTTCACATTGATCTTCGGCAGCCTCGCTTTTCGTTGGGGAGGCGACCCGATTACCATCGGGGTAGCGATGGCGCTGTACGGGGTACCGGGCGTCGTTGCTGGGCCGTGGTTTGGTGCGCTCGCGGATCGTATGTGTCCGTGGCGCATGCTGCGCTGGAGTTATGTTTTTAGAGCGATTGCAGCAGTCGCACTTTGGCATGCGCCAACGCTGGGCTTATTCATCGGCTGTATTTTATTAAAAGGGATCGCGAACCTCATTCCGGCGCCATCGGAGCAACGCTTATTCCGCGATCTACTCTCCGATGACGAACTCCCCGCGAACGCGAGCCGCGTTACGCTCATAGATCAAATCACGAAACTGATCGCACCAATGGTCGCGGCAGTTCTCGCTGGATGGCATCTTCCAGGGTTCGCCATCTCTGTAGCGCTGAGCGTGATAGGTATCGTTCTGATTTCGACAGGGTGCAATCTGCAACGCGAGCATGGTCGTCACACTCGCAAGTGCGTCCGTCCGATATGGGCCACCTTCTACGAGACTATTCGTCGCAGCCGATTGCTGCGACGCGTGTTCGCAGTGGCAACGTGTCAATCCTTCGTTCTTGGACTCTACGACGCACTCTTGGCGCTATTCTTGCAGGCACGCGGATATCCGGACGGCACGTTTGGAGCGATTGTCGGCTGCACAGCCGCTGGGGCGATGTTGGCCGCACTTGTTTTCAAAGCGGTCGTTCGGCGATTTGATTCCTCAACGCTGCTTTTCGCCGCGTGTGTGCTTTTTGGATTTACAGTCCTTACTCCTGCGATCGCGGTGTACTTCGGGTTTTCGCTCTCTGCGTGGCACATGCTCGTGCTTTGGGTGGGCAATGGCTTCGGGTACGGTCTTGGAGTCATGCTACTCATGATCACTTTCCAACGGGAGTGCCCACGGGAAGCTCTCGGGACCGTGACGGCAACCGGCAGAAGTCTGCAACTCCTGCTGATGATTCTGGCCCCATTACTCGGTGGCATGCTTTCACATGCCACCAGCATTGAGTTTGTTTTTCTGATTTCTGGGGCAACGTCGATAAGCCTTGGTCTCTTCGCAATATGGGGGCCACTTACACGTTCTGCTAATGTGAAATGAAAAAGGGGCTGTCCACTGGACAGCCCCTTTTTCACCATTTCGGTATCGCGCCGATCAGAAGCAGTGTTCCGGCGCCGGGAACGACCCGTGCTTTACCGCCTGCACATACGCTTCCACAGCCGCAGCGATGCTCGGCTGACCGTCCATGAAGTTCATCGAGAACTTCGGCGATTTGCCGGGGAACACGCCCAGCATGTCGTGCAGTACCAGCACCTGACCGTCGCAGTCGGGGCCTGCGCCAATGCCGATGGTCGGCATCGTCGGCAACTCGGGCGTCACCTTCGTCGCCAGCGCTGCCGGGATCGCCTCAAGCACCACCAATTGCGCGCCCGCAGCTTGCAACGCACGCGCGTCGTCGATCAGTTGCTGCCCGGCTGCTTCGTCGCGCGCCTGCACCTTGAAGCCACCGAAGGCATGCACCGATTGCGGCGTGAGCCCCAGATGCGCACACACCGGAATGCTGCGCTCGACCAAAAAGCGGACCGTATCTACCAGCCATGCGCCGCCTTCGATCTTGACCATCTGCGCACCGGCTTGCATCACGGCCACTGCGCTTTGATACGCCTGTTCCTTCGTGCCGTACGTGCCGAACGGCAAGTCGGCCACGACCAGCGCCTTGCTCGTGTTACGCGCCACCGTTTCGGTGTGATAGCAGATGTCGCGCAGCGTCACGGGCAGCGTGGTGCGCTGGCCCTGAATCACGTTGCCGAGCGAGTCGCCGATGAGCATCACATCGACGCCCACGCGGTCGAGCAGGGCGGCAAAACTCGCGTCGTAGCAGGTCAGCATCGCGATCTTTTCGCCGCGTGCACGCATGTCGGCAAGCCCGGGGACAGTCACGGCCTTGCGATTGGATTCCTGGAGATAACTCATGTCGGCCTCGGTTCAGGAGGAGTCACTGGCGCGCCGGGCGGGGACGGGTGATGTCGTACGCCCGCGACGACGCGTGGATCGGTGGGATAGGCTCAGGCGCCGCCGAGCCTCGTGGGCTCAGGGGCGCGCGCCCTTGACGAAGACTTCTTTGCGTCCGCGCATCTGATCGATTCGCTCGATCAATAGCGCGAAATCGCTGTCATTGTGCGCCGGGTCGAATTGCTCCGTATCGACGGTCAATACCGGCGCTGCGGCGTAATGATAGAAGAATTCGCCGTAGATGTCGCATAGCGCGCGCAGATACGTATCCGGGATCTGCTGCTCCATCGGAATCGCCCGCTTCTGAATGCGCGAGAAGAGCGTCTCGGGGCTCGCTTGCAAATGAATCACGAGATCGGGCGCTCGGTGTGGACGCTCGATATGCGCCACCAGCCGGTGATACAGCGCAAGCTCGTCCTCAGCCAGCGTGAGCCGCGCGAACAGCCCATCCTTCTCCGGCAGAAAGTCGGTGAAGATCGGTTTGCCGTCGATATCGCGTCGGGCAATCTCAGTCGCTTCGTCCACACGTTGCAGACAAAACGTCAATTGCGCAGGCAACGCGTAACGCGCGCTGTCGCGATAGAAACGTTCGAGAAAGGGATTGTTCGCGGGCTGTTCGAGCATCAGGTCGGCACCGCACGCGTCGGCCAGACGCCGTGCGAGCGATGTCTTGCCAACGCCGATGGGCCCCTCGACGGCCAGATAGCGAAAACGCCCGAGGACGGGCGATCTCATCGGGCGATCATGATGCGTAAGCGCGCTTCGTCGGGCAGCAGCACTGCGCGACGCGCTCGATGCGCTGATCGGCCACGCCCGGCAGCAGCGCGCTCACGCGGCCAACGCCGGGAATGTCGAGTTCGGGCGCCAGATCCGCGAGCGGGCGCAGCACAAAAGCGCGTGCGGCGATACGCGGATGCGGCACGATCAGATCGGGCTCCGTAATGCGGTCGTCGCCATAGAGCAGCACGTCGAGATCGAGCGTGCGCGGCGCGTTCTTGTACGGCCGCTCGCGCCCGAAGTGAAGCTCGATCTTCAGGCACAGCGTAAGCAACTGACGCGCAGTGAGCGACGTCTCTACCGCGACGACGCAATTGAGATAGTCGTCACCGCTCGACTCGATGGGAGCGGTGCGATAGAGATCGGATTTGCCGATGATCGTGACGCCAATTTGCTGCGCGAGACAGACGATGGCGTCCTTCACCGATTGACGGGCATCACCAAGATTGGCACCCAGCCCGATGTAGGCAACAGTCATGAAGCACCTTCGGAACCATGCTGTCGCGATGATACCCGCTTGCCATTTTTCTCGCTGGTAGCGTTCTCACCACTATCGCCGCCCGAATTTGTGCCACCTGAGTTGCCGCCGCCTTCACCACCGTGGCCGCCATCACCGCCCTCATTGCCACCCTCGCCACCGCGCGAACCCGAAGGCTTGCGACGACGGCGACGGCGCTTGGCGGCCGGTGTGCTGCCCGACGCGGCGCCCTGCGAGAGCAGCGCATCGCGTGCCGCGGCGTCGCCTTCGAGGAAGTCGGTCCACCATTGGCCCACGTCGGCGGGCACTTCACCCGATTCGCAACGCAGCAGCAGGAAGTCGTAACCGGCGCGCAGGCGCGGATGTTCGAGCAGACGCAGCGGCGTGCGGCCCACGCGCTTGTCCAGACGCACCTGCAAGCCCCAAATTTCCTTCATGTCGGCCACAAAACGGCGCTGGATGGCCAGCTTGCCGGTCTGTGCATCGAGCACGTCGTCCATGGCGAGGTGCAGCGCGGGAATCGGATATTCCCCGGCGCGTTGATACGCTTGCCACTTCTCCAGCACCAGATGCCAGAGCAGGGCGGCGAACAGGAAGCCCGGCGACACCGGCTTGCCCGCACGAATGCGCGCATCGGTGTTGGCGAGGGCCAGCGTGACGAATTTCTCGCCCAGCGGTTGTTCCAGTACCACGTCGAGCAACGGCAGCAGGCCGTGATGCAGACCCTGTTCGCGCAGTTGCTGCACGCAGGCCCATGCGTGGCCCGAGAGCAGCAGCTTGAGCATTTCGTCGAACAAACGTGCGGCGGGCACGTTGTCGATGAGCGGCGCGAGTTCCGGAATGGGCGCGGCGGTCGCGTCGTCGATCTTGAAGCCGAGCTTGGCCGCGAAACGCACCACGCGCAGCATGCGCACCGGGTCTTCGCGGTAGCGCGTGGCGGGGTCGCCAATCATGCGCAGCACGCGCTTCTGAATATCTTCCCAGCCGTGGTGATAGTCGTGCACCGTTTGCGCGGCGGGGTCGTAATACATCGCGTTGACGGTGAAGTCGCGGCGGGCGGCGTCTTCATCCTGCTCGCCCCAGACGTTGTCGCGCAGCACACGGCCCGATTCGTCGGTCACGTGCGTCTTGCGGTCCAGTTCGCCTTTCTTGGGGCGGCGCGCGCCAATCTGCTCGCTGTCGATCGCGTCGACGAGTGCGCGGAACGTGGAGGTCTCGATGATCTCCTGCCCGAACTGCACGTGCACGATCTGAAAACGTCGGCCGATGATGCGCGCGCGGCGGAACAGGCGTTGGACCTGTTCGGGCGTGGCGCTCGTGGCGACGTCGAAGTCTTTCGGGGCGATGCCGAGCAACAGATCGCGCACCGCACCGCCGACGATGAAGGCCTTGAAGCCCGCCTGTTGCAGCGTGTCGGTCACGCGCACGGCGTTCTTCGAGAGCAGCGTCGGATCGATGCCGTGCACCGACACCGGAATCACGACCGGCGTGCCGGCGGGGGTGGCGCTGTCGGCGGCGCCGGAGGTGCCGCTTTCTTTGCCGAGCAGCTTCTTGATGAGTTTGCGGATCACTGGAACAACTCGAGAATGGGCCAGCGACGCGCCAGCGCGATTTCGCGCAGGGCTTCATCGGGATTGGTCGCCACCGGATGGTTCACTTTCTCCATCAGGGGGACGTCGTTGGCAGAATCGCTATAGAAGAAGGCGTGATCAAAGTCGCTCCACGTCTTGCCCAGGCTCGCGAGCCAGGCTTCGGTGCGGGTGATCTTGCCTTCGCGGAAGCTCGGCGTGCCGACATAGGCGCCGGTGTAGCGGGCCTGCGGATCGTCGCCGACCGTCTGCGGCTCGGTGCCGATCAGGTGGTCGATACCGAACGCCTTGGCGATCGGGCGCGTCACGAACGTATTGGTCGCGGTCACGATCGCGCACAAATCACCAGCCTTGCGGTGGATGTCCAGAAGTTCGAGGGCTTCGGGGCGCACGTGCGGCAGGATCGACTCTTCCATGTACTGCGCATGCCAGGCGTCGAGCTGATCGCGCGGATAGCGCGCGAGCGGTGCCAGGCAAAAACGCAGGTAGGCTGGCATGTCGAGCCGGCCAGCACGGTAATCCTGATAGAAGGCCTCGTTGGCCTGTGCGTACGTGTCGCGGTCGACGGCGCCTTGACGCACGAGGAAGCGGCCCCACTCCTTGTCGCTGTCAGTCGGCAGCAGGGTGTGGTCGAGATCGAAGAGAGCTAAATTTGTCATTGCGCGAATTTTACCTGAAGCGGACTGGACTCAGTGCCAGTCAGTTTTTGCCGTCGGGGGCAGCGGCGTCGGTGTGAGTCAACATCTGGCGCAGCAGCGGCAGGGTCACGGCACGCTTTTGCTCCATCGAGAAACGGTCCAGCCGGTCGAGCAGGGCCATCAGGCTCGACATATCGCGCTGGAAGTGGGTGAGCAGGTAAGCCGGCACATCGGCCGCCAGTTGTAAGCCGCGCTCGCGGGCGGCGTTTTGCAGCGCCTGTTTTTTGCCGTCATCGTCCAGCCCGACAATATGAAAAACCAGACCCCATCCCAAGCGCGTACGCAAATCTTCGCGTAGCGGCATGTCCACCGGAGGTTGCGAGCCGGCCGCGACAAACGCGCAGTGCGGCCGGGCGCGGGTCTCGTTGAACAGGTTGAATGCGGCGATCTGCTGGTTCGGCGACAGGTTGTCGCAGTCGTCCACGCAGTAGACCGTGCTGGAGTCATCGAACATAAAGGCGGCCAGCGGGCTGTTCGGGCGCAGATAGCGCGCGCTCGGGCCGACGGCGTGCACGAGCGCCTCCATCAAATGGGTGCGCCCGGACCCCGCGGTCCCCCAAAGGTAGATACCGCGGTCGCGTGCAAGGCCGGCGGAAAGCTCGGCAGGCAGACCGGCGAGCGTCTGCGCCACCTCGCGATTGGGCCCGACAATAAAATTGTCGAACGTCGCGGGCGGCGGAGTGCCGAGGTCGAGATACAGTTGCTGGATCACGAACGAAGAAAGCCGGCGAAATGCCGGCGCCATACGGTTTGCAGGGCACGCCAGCACTGCGCCGGCGTCCGATATCCCGTTTGCGTGCCAGTCCGGCCCGCGCATCGGGTAAAATCGCATTTTACCGAACCTTGATGCATTCCCGTCATGTCACACCCTAACGAAACTTCCGGCCTTTCCTATCGCGACGCCGGCGTCGATATCGAAGCAGGCGATGCGCTGGTCGAAGCGATCAAGCCGTTTGCCAAGAAAACCCTGCGCGATGGCGTGCTGGGCGGCATTGGCGGCTTCGGCGCGCTGTTCGAAGTGCCCAAGCGCTATAAGGAGCCGGTCCTCGTTTCGGGCACCGATGGTGTTGGCACCAAGCTCAAACTCGCTTTCACCCTGAACAAGCACGACACCGTGGGCCAGGATCTGGTCGCCATGAGCGTGAACGACATTCTGGTGCAAGGCGCCGAGCCGCTGTTCTTCCTCGATTACTTCGCCTGCGGCAAGCTGGACGTGGCCACGGCCGCGACCGTCGTCAAGGGCATCGCCCAAGGCTGCGAGCTGGCCGGTTGCGCCCTGATCGGCGGTGAAACGGCAGAAATGCCGAGCATGTACCCGGACGGCGAGTACGATCTGGCCGGTTTTGCGGTCGGCGCGGTGGAAAAGAGCAAGATCATCAACGGCACGACCATCACCCCGGGCGACGTGGTGCTGGGTCTGGCCTCGTCGGGCGCGCATTCGAACGGTTACTCGCTCGTGCGCAAGATCATCGAAGTGGCCAAGCCGGATCTGGACGCCGACTTCCACGGCCAACCGCTGCGCGACGTGCTGATGGCCCCCACGCGCATCTACGTGAAGCCGCTGCTGGCGCTGATGGAAACGCTGCCGGTCAAGGGCATGGCCCACATCACGGGCGGCGGTATCGTGGAAAACATTCCGCGCGTGCTGGCCGATAACCTGACCGCCGACCTGTCGAAGGACGCGTGGACGCTGCCGCCGCTGTTCCAGTGGCTGCAAGAACACGGCAAGGTGGCCGACGCCGAAATGCACCGCGTGTTCAACTGCGGTATCGGCATGGCCGTGATCGTGTCGGCCGCTGACGCCGACGCCGCCGTCAAGCACCTCGAAGCGTCGGGCGAGACGGTCTACCGTCTGGGCACGATTCGCGAGCGCAAGGAAGGCGAAGCCCAGACGATCGTTTCCTAACGATCGGGTAGGACACCGGGGAGACCCTCCCCGGCTAGGAATGCACGGACAGCCCGCCGAGGGAAACCTCGGCGGGCTTTCTTTTATCTGGGCTTTCTTCTTCTACGCGGGCTTTCTTTTTAGGCAGACAAAGACAACCCCGGCGCAGATCAGCGTGACGACGGCCAGCCGATCGAGCAGCGTCGCGAACGCCTGTTCGTAAGCATCGCGCAACGCGGCTTCCCCCCACGCGGGCACGCTGGCCACGGCACGCCGGGCGCCCGGCATATCGCCCGCGACCAGTCGGTTGATGGCTTCACGTGCAGCATCGGGGGTGACTGCGCCGTGCAGATCGGGCAAGTGTGTGCCGATCAGCCCGATCAACACCGCGCCGACGAGCGCAAGCGCGACGCCTTCGCTCGCTACGCGCGTGGTATTGAAGATGCCCATCGCCATGCCCGCGCGATCGGTCGGTACGACGCTCACCGACAGCCCGTCCATCAGCCCCCACGGCACCGCGCTGCCCGCACCGATCAGCAGCATCGGCCATAACGCGGAATTGAATACGCCGCTGTCCGTTGCATCAATTGAGCCGATCGCGCTCGGCGCACCTGCCGTGCGCGCAAGCCAAACCAACCCCACCGCCGCCAGCACCAAACCGCCACTGCACAGCACGCCTGCGGGAATGCGCCGCGCCAGTTGCGTGGCGATGAACGGCACGACGAGCATCGGCAACGACATGGCCATCATGCGCAATCCGGCGACGATTTCGCTGTCGCCATGCACGCCGATGAACCGCAACGGCAGCAGCACGAGCAGCACGATGTAGCAGCAACACGTGGCGATAGGCAGCATCTGCACGCCGATGAAGCGTACGTAGCGAAACAGCGTCAGGTCGAGCATCGGCTGGGCGACGCGCCGCTCGATGACGACAAACGCGATCGCCAGTCCTAACGCTAACGCGAGCGAGCCGATGACCTCCGGCGCCGTCGCCCCAACGGCAGGCGCCTGAATCACGCCGTACGTGAAGCAGGCGAGCGCGCCGGTGAAGGACAGCGTGCCGGGCCAGTCGAGCCCTGCGGCGGCCGGGTCGCGCGATTCGCGCATGCATCGTGCGCCGATGCAAAGCGCGAATGCCGCGACGACGGCGGTGGATGCGAACACCCCTCGCCAGCCGAACCGCGCGATGAGCACGCCCGCCAGCAACGGACCGAACGCCAGCCCTACGCCAAACGTGGTGCCCAGCAGGCCATAGGCCCGGGCGCGGGCGTGGCCATCGAAGTCTTGCGCCAGCGATGCGCCGCCGCCAGCGAGCGTCGCGGCGGCAGCGACTCCTTGCAATGCGCGCAGCCAATCGATCGCAAGTGCCGAATTCGACAGGGCAAGCGCCAACGACGTCACCAACAAGCTGCCGACCCCCAGCAAAAATACGCGCTTACGGCCGAAGGCATCGGCACAGGCGCCCGCGGCCATCAGGCAACCGCCGAAGGCGAGCATGAATGCGCTGGTGATCCAGCGCATCTCCAGCGCGCTGCCGTGCAACGCCGCGCCGATGGCCGGTGTCGCGACGGCGCCACCCGAGAAGCTCATCGGCAGCAGCAGCGCGGCGAGGCAAACAGAGAACAAGCCCAGCAGCCGTCGTCGTAGCGACGCGTCGGCAGGCGGCCGAGGCCGGGCCATGGAAGAGGAAGGCGTGATCGACATGACAAGAATCCTGAGGGGGACGCGCCAGCGCGCATCGAAATACCGGGGAATCGGAGGGAAACGTCGGCCGACGTCACGCCATACATGCTAAAAAATCGTTAATGCTGGATAAACAGGCGGAGGGTTCGTAGATTAAGGAATAAAATTCCGTAATAAATGGCGATCATGGCCCGCAGTGACCCGCGATCGGCGCATAGCGGACAGCGAATAGCTAGTAGCGAGCAACAAACCCGACGGGAGCGAGCAACGATGGACAATCTGGCGGAAATCACCGCGTTCGTGAGGGCGGCGGAAACGTTGAGTTTCGTGGCGGCGGGGCAGGCGACGGGGGTGTCGGCATCGGCGGTCGGCAAACAAATTGCGCGGCTCGAAGCGACGCTCGGCGTGCGGCTGTTTCAGCGCAGCACGCGACGGGTGAATCTCACCGAAGCCGGGCAGATGTATTACGAGCGCTGTCGACGGGTACTCGACGACTTGGCCGACGCGCGCGCCATGCTCTCGCAGGTGTCGCAGACGCCGCGCGGTAAGTTGCGTGTCGGGCTGCCGGTGACGGCCTACCGCTTTGTGATGCCGCTGCTGCCCGGGTTCGCTGCGAAGTATCCGGACATCGAACTCGATCTGGATTTCGACGACCGCATCGTCGATCTGATCAAAAGCGGGCTGGACGTGGCGATTCGCAGCGGTGATCTGCCGGACTCGACGCTCATGTCGCGGCGTGCCGGGCCGTTTCGCTTCGTGCTGTGCGCGTCGCCGGACTACATCGCAACGCATGGCATTCCGCAAACGCCGCACGATCTGGAAGCGCATGCCTGCATTCGCTTTCGCTTCCCGACGTCCGGAAAATTGCAGCCGTGGGCGTTCGTTTCTGAAGTGACGCGCGAGCCGAAGCTACGTACGAGCCTCACGTGCAACAACATGGAAGCGCTGCTCAGCGCGACCACACACGGACTCGGCATTTCCTACATGCCCGACTTCCTCGCCCGCGATGCGCTGGCCGCAGGCGAGCTTCAGGTGTTCCTTGGGGACTATTTGGAAAACCCCGGCCAGTTCTGGATGCTCTGGCCGTCGAGCCGTCATCTCTCACCGAAGCTGCGCGTGTTTGTGGATTACATGTGCGAGCGCATGTTGTAGCGCCCGCCTCGCATGCCTCACGCGACTCAACGCTTCATGCGGTCTTCGACGGCGCGCATGACATCGTCGAGTGTGGTTTCCATCACGCGCACAAGGTCGTCGATCTGGGCGCTAGGGGCTGCCGAGCGCGGCGTGACGCGCAGCGTGTGAAACGGCATCGATGGCTCGAAGCGGCGCAG
Source organism: Pandoraea pneumonica (assembly GCF_902459645.1). GTDB lineage: Bacteria > Pseudomonadota > Gammaproteobacteria > Burkholderiales > Burkholderiaceae > Pandoraea > Pandoraea pneumonica. Next base: position 280,433 of record NZ_CABPSK010000003.1, on the reverse strand, counting down.
CACGAGATCCGAATCGAGAAAGTCGTAAGCCGCCACCGGATGCAGCAGCCCGATGCCGACGTTCTCTTTGACCATCGTGGCGATGTTCACCGAGTAGCGCGCCGTGGCGACCACTTGCTCGTGCAGTCGGCCGTCGGTGAACAGTTGATCCATGCCCCAGCGCACCATATCCGTCGGCTCGTACGAGAGGATGGGCTGCCCTTTAAGATCGGCCAGCCGCACCACCTTTTTGCGCGCTAACGGATGACCCGCAGGCAGCGCGCAGATGGCATCGAGCTTTGCGAACGAGACGGCGTCGGTGGCGGCCACGTCCTTGGTGTCCGTGAGCAGTCCAAGCGCGATTTGACGCGTCACGACCTGATCGCGAATCAAATCGGACGCCCCGGTAATCAACGCGAGCTGCACGCTCGGGTGCACCACGCGGTAGCCCGCCATCACGCGTGCGAAGTAGCCCAGACCGAACGACACGACAGAACCCACGCGAATGACGGCCCTGTCCGGATTGCGTAGATTCAGCGCGAATTCCCGAATGTTCTCCAGCCCCGCATAGCGCCGCTCCACTTCTTCGAACAGCGCATAGGCTTCGGCGGTCGGCTCCAGCCGTCCACGCCCGCGATCGAACAGCGTGAGCCGTGTCGAGCGTTCGAGATCGGCCACGAGCCGGCTCACCGCGGACTGCGACGTGCCCAGCACCTGCGCGGCCTTGGTGGTCGTGCGTGTGAGCATCAGCGCGCGAAAGGCGTCGACGTGCCGAAAATCCATCAGATCTCCACGGAGAAGAAGGGGCGCGCGTGCGCGCCCCAGCGGGCTTGGCTACAGCGCAAAAGCGTGGATTTTACCGCCCTTCATCACCATCGGAATCCGTTCGCCCTGGCCCAGTAGGCAGTCGAGCGAGCGCAGCGGGTCGCCGTCGACGATAAGCACGTCGGCATGCGCGCCCGGCACGATTTCGCCCAACTGGCCTGACTGTCCCAGCACTTCCGCACCGACCACCGTCGCGCTGCGCAGAATCTCAGCGGGCGTCAGCACCTCGGCACGCAGTCGGAACTCGTCCGATTGCAGGCGCTGCGATTCGCCGAGCAAGTCCGATCCGTAGCCCATCTTCACGCCAGCATCGCGGAAAATTTCCAGCGACCGCATACCGGCCGCGTGCACGTCGGCAATCTTCGCCACGCTGTCGTCAGGCAGGCCAAGCGACTTGCCTTCGTTGGCGAGCGCATCGTAGGTCACGAGCGTGGGCACGACGTACGCGCCTTGTTCGGCCATATAACGCGCGGTGGGCGCATCGATGAGATTGCCGTGTTCGATGGTACGCACGCCACAGCGCACGGCGCGCTCGATGGCGGCGGCCGTGTATGCGTGTGCCAGCACATAGGTGCCACGCCCGCGTGCTTCGGCCACGATGGCGCGGATCTCGTCTTCCGAATAACCCCATGCGCCCACGGGGTCGGTCGGCGAGGCGACACCGCCCGAGGCCATGATCTTGATCTGGTCGGCCCCCATTTGCAGTTCTTCGCGCACGGCACGGCGCACTTCATCCACGCCGTCGGCCACGCGCGAGAGGGCCCCCACGCGCACGCAGCACGGGCACGGCCCATCGGTGCCGATGTAGTCGGTGCGCGGGCGGCCGTCGCCATGACCGCCGGTCTGGCTGATCGCGCGTCCCGAGACGAACAGGCGCGGGCCTTCGGCAAGGCCGCTCTCTACCGCGTGCTTGATCGCATGTCCGGCACCGCCCGCATCGCGCACGGTCGTGAAGCCGCGCCGTAACATCCCTTGCAGAATCGGCACCGATTTGAGCGTGACGAGCACGTTGGGCAAGTGCGCCTGCGCCGACAAATTGAGTTGCGTGGCGTGCACATGCACGTGCAAGTCAATCAGGCCCGGCATGACGGTCTTGCCGCGCGCGTCGATTTCGCGCGCCGTGGTGCTGCGAATGGGTTTATCCGAGACCTCTTTGATGCGGCCGTTTTCGATCAGCACGGCGTGATCGCCGCGCAACTCGCCCTTGACCGGATCGAGCAACGCGCAGTTCGACAACAGAATCGACTCCATAACCTCTCCTCCCAGAAGGTGTGTCTCTATCGCTGCGCACGCGATGCGCGCGCTGCCTGCATTGGGCGTGCTCAGTCGATGGTCGCGTGGGCCAGCGTGCGCGGCGTGCGCGTGAGCATTTCGGGGGTATCGCCGGTGACGACCGAATCGTCCAGACGGAAGCCGCCCAAGCCGTAGACGTAGATGCCTGGCTCGGCGGAATACACCTCGTTGGCCAGCAGCGGGCGGTGGTTGAACGCCATGTCGTCGGGATATTCGTGACCGATGATGCCCATGCCGTGTCCGGTGCGATGGCGGATGTATTCGCCGCAACCGGCCTTTTCGATGACGGCCTGTGCGGCGGCGTCGATGCCCGAAACCGGTCTGCCGGTGACCGCTGCGTTCACCGCCGCTTCGTTGGCGGCGCGCGCCACTTCGTAAAACTTCGCCTGATCGCTCGACGGTTTGCCGCAGAACCACGTGCGTTCGTTCTCGATGACGAGGCCGTTCAAGCGCGGGATCACGATGTTGACCAGCCCGTCGCCCTCGCGGATGACGGCGCCGCACGAGGCACCGTCGCCGTGCGGTGAGGCCGACGCGGGACCGGACAGCGTCCAGCAGCGCATGACTTCAAGGTTTTCACCGGGGAAGCGCTTTGCCCCTTCGGTGACCATCAATGCCGCCATCGAGTAATCGAGTTCCTGCACGAGCCGCCCCGGGCGAATGTTCTCGCGATAGCGGTCTTGCACCCAGTCGGCCAGTTCGGACGCGGCGCGCATGATCGCAATCTCTTCCGCGTGCTTCACCCAGCGCAGCGAGCGCATCTCGGCGAGCATCGGCACGAGCTTCGCATCGGGCAGCATGGCGTTAGCGCGCGCGAGCGGCCCGCCCGCCGCATCCACGCCGATACGCGCGCCTGCCAATCCCGCCGCGCGCAGACGCTCGGCGACGAGCGCGGGCACTTCGGCGAGCAGCGGCAGACGCTGCGTCACGCGCGGATGTTCGGCATACAGCGAGACACGGTCGAGATCGAGCCACAGATGGCCGCGCTCGCGGGCCATCATCAGGTGATGCGTGGAGAGCTCGTTCATTACCGCGAATGGCTCGCCGTCGCGTGGCACGCACACCGCGATCGGGCGCTCCCACGTCTGCACGTCGACGTGAAAGTTGGTCGCCCATTGGAAGAAGTCGGCCGCGGTAAACACCAGCGCATCGACGCGCGTGTGATCCATCAGATCGTTCATCAGATCGCGGCGGTACTGGCGAGTGGCATCGGAGAGTGTCGGCATAGCGAAATCCTTTCGAGCGAATTGGCCTGTGCTCGCGAGCGAGTTAGCGCTCACCGGGCGATGTGGCCGGGGTGTCGGTTTAGTCGGTGGGGTCGGTTCAATCAGGTCATCATGGTCTTGGCGTAGCGGCGCTGAATGACCCAGTGCGACGCAATCGCGAGGGCAAACGTCACCACCATCGATATCAGCGAGAGCACGGCACCGAACGGCCAGTTGTTCGCCTTCGCGATCTGGTCGTAGATGGTCGGCGTCATCATCGTGATGCCGGTGCCGCCGAGCAGCACGGGGGTGGCATACGCGTTCATGCACAGAATGAACACGAGCATCGTGCCCGCCGCAATGCCGGGCGCTGCCATCGGCAGAATCACGCGAGTGAGCGTCTGCCGGAACGTCGCGCCGAGATTGCGGGCCGCCTCCTCGACGGAGAAGTCCATCCCTTCGAGCACGCTTTGCAACGTCAGAATCATGTACGGCAGCACGACGGCGGTCGTACCGATCACCACGGCAAACGGCGTGTAGAGCAAACGAATGGGTTGCGGCACGATCCCCAGCGAGACGAGCAGCGAATTCACGAAGCCCGCGTTGCCAAGCATCACCATCCAGCCCGCCGCACGCACCACGTTCCCCACGAGCAGCGGGAACACCAGCAGAATCACCAGCAGACTCTTGAAGCGGCTTTGCGTGCGCGCCAGCACGTAGGCGACGGGAAACCCGAGCACGAGCGCGAGTGCTGTGCACAGCGTGGCGACCTTGATCGTGGTCCACAGCACCGACAGGTAATACGGATCGGTGAAGAACTTGAGGTAGTTCTCGGCGGTGAACGCGGCCTGCATCATGTCGACGGGATCGAACCGATTCAGGCTGTAGCGCAGCAATTGCAGCCCGGGCAGCACGATCACCACCAGCACGACGAGCGTGGCCGGGAACATGAGCGCACCGCCCGTGAAGGCACCGCGCACCGCGCGTGCGGTGGTGCCTCTGGGCGCGTTCGACAAACGGGTGGGCGAGGGCATGGTCGACTCGGGGGACTCTGGCGCAGTGGCGGCGTTCACAGGCCCACCTTGAATTCCTTGTTCCAGAAGTCGAGCAGTGCAGGCTTGTCGGCGGTGAACTTGGCGTAGTCGAGCTTGACCATGCGGTCGAGTTCCGCGTTCGTGAAGCCCACGCTTTGTTGCAGCGACGGCGGCAAATTGGCGTTCTTCACGGTCGGCGCGTAGCCCATCGTTTCAGCGAAACCGATTTGCGCGCGCGCATCGAGCATCGCATTCAGATAGTTGAAACCGCACGGCTTGGACTGCGAGTTTTTCGGCACGGCTGCTTCGAACGTCACCGGCACGGCGCCTTCCTTAGGCACCACGTAGTCGATGGGCACGCCAGCCTTTTTCCATTGCAATGCGCGTGCTTTCCACATGCAGGTGAACCAGATGTCGCCGCTCTTGAGCGCCGAGGCCACGGCTTCGTTCGACGGATAGACCTTCGGCTGCTGCGACTTGCGCAACTCGCGCAGGAACTGCATACCACCGGCCGTATCGCCGTCTTTGTGGCCTGCTGCGAGCGAACTGCTCACCACGTTGAAGTTGTAGAGAATGTCGGAGAAACCCACTTTGCCCTTGAGCTTCGGATCGAGCGCGGCCATGAACGAGTCGGGTTTCGTGCCGATTTTTTCCGGGTTGTACACGATCACCATCGCGCTGAAGATGTGCGGGATGGAGTAGGGGCGGCGCAGCGTTTCGAGCGTGTTGGCGAGATTGGGGACGAGCTTCGCATCGACCGGCTCGAGAATGCCCGAGCGGTTGATGTCGTACATATCGAGGTCGGCCAGACACGCCACGTCGAGCGAGCCGCGTCGCGACGCTTTCTCTGCGCGCAGCTTGGTCATGCGTGCGACCTGATCGGCCGAGTCGTAGGTCACCTTGCCACCCGCGGCTTCGATGATCGGCTTGCCGATGTTCTGTTCTAGCAGGTTCAGATAGTCGCCGCCCCACGTGCCGACAACCACATTCGGGCAGGCATCGGCCGCATGTGCCGAGAGGGTTTCGAGGCCGAGCGCCGGGGCCAGCACGAGGCCGGAGGCGGTCTTGAGAAACGTGCGGCGGTTCAGGGCGTGCGTCATGTCGTCATCCTTCCAAACGTGAGGCCGAAGCGGTGAGTGGGTGAGTCAGAGGTATAGGGTGTGTCGGTCAAGCGTTGAACAACAGGCAGTCGCTCGGCGAGAAACACGCCTTGAGCATTTGGCCGGGGGCGTAGCGTCCTGCGCTGTCGCTGGCGGTGTTCGGCACATGCGCGACGAGGGTTTCGCCTTGCTGGCTCTTCAGACGCAATTCAAGCGTGGAGCCGAGATAAATCGTCTGATCGACGGTCACCGGCACGGCGCTCTCGTGGGCGACGGGGGCGTCGGTCAGGCGCAGGCGCTCCGGGCGGATACCGAGTGTGGTGGCGTCGGGGGCAGCGTCGGCAAGCGCGAAGCGTTCGCCTTTCGCTGTGACGAAATGACCGTCGTTCATGCGTCCGGCGAGGAAATTCATCTTGCCGAGGAAGTTCGCTACGAACGGATTGGCCGGGCGTTCGTACAGCGCGTCGGCGGTGCCGATCTGCTGCACGCGGCCGTCATGCATCACGGCGAGACGGTCGGCAATGGCGAGCGCCTCTTCCTGATCGTGCGTGACGAAAATCGTCGTCAGGCCGAGACGCCGTTGCAGCGCGCGAATTTCCTCACGCACTTCGGTGCGCAACTTCGCGTCGAGGTTCGAGAGCGGTTCGTCGAGCAGAAAGACGTCGGGGCGAATGGCCAGCGCGCGGGCAATGGCTACGCGTTGCTGTTGGCCGCCGGAGAGTTGGCGCGGGTAGCGGTCTGCCAGTTGCGTGAGGCGCACCATGTCGAGCGCTTCGCGAATGCGCGTGGTGCGCTCGGCACTCGACACATGGCGCATTTCTAATCCGAACGCGACGTTTTCCGCCACGGTCATGTGCGGAAAGAGCGCGTAGCGTTGGAACACCATGCCGGTGTTGCGCCGGTGCGGTGGCAGGCGCGAGACCTCTTTGCCGCCGATCCAGATTTCGCCATCGGTCGGCTCGACGAAGCCCGCGACCATGCGCAGCGTGGTGGTTTTGCCGCAGCCGCTCGGGCCGAGAAAAGCGACGAGTTCGCCTTCGGCAATCTCCAGCGAGAAGTCGGCCACTGCGGCCGCATTGCCGTATTGCTTGCGCAGACCGCGCAGGGAGACGTTGGCCATGTCAGATCACCTGGCTGAGTTTGACGAAGCGGTCGGTGATCAGCATCACGATGCCGAGCAACACGATCTGCGCGGCGGAGACGGCCGCAATCGTCGGGTCGAGATTGAATTCGAGGTACTGCATGATCGCGATGGGCAAGGTGGTCTTGCCCGGGCCCACGAGCGGCAGCGTGAGTTCGAGGTTCTCGAACGACACGATGAAGCTGAACAACACGGCCGCGACGATGGCCGGGCGCAGCATCGGCAGCGTGACGCGCCACAGCGTGCGCCAAGGGCCCGCGCCAAGGTTGCGCGCGGCCTCTTCGATGGTGCCGTCGATTTGCGCGAGGCTCGCGCCTACGAGGCGCATCGTCCACGGAATCGTCAGGCAAATGTGTGCGACGACCAGCCCGCCGAAGGTGCCGACAATATCGACGTCGAACAGGTTTTCGGCGCGCAGATAGAAGAGATAAGTGGCGATGCCCGCGACGATGCCGGGCACGACCAGCGGCAGAAGCAGCACATTGCCAAGCGTGCGGCGGCCCGGAAAACGATAGCGCGCAAGGGCGAGCGAGGCGGCCACGCCGAGAATTACCCCGCCGATGGCTGCACAGGCGGCGAGTTGCAGCGACAGCAGGAAGCCGTTGGCAAACGCGGCATTGCGCCATGCGTTCAGATACCACGACACGGTGTAGCCGCTGGGCGGGAAGGTGATGATCGCGTCTTTGAAGAAGCTCAGCCAGATCACGAAAATCAACGGGCTCAGCATGAACAGGTAGATCAGCGTGATCCCTGCGCGCACCAGCCACTTGCCGACCGGCAAGCTACGCGGTTTGCCTGCGGGCAGGCGCCGCGTGTCGCTTGGCGCGGCTTGCAGCGCACCCGGCACCCCACTCTGTTCCATCGAAGTCTGCGTCATTGGCACCCTTCCCGGTATCGTGGATTCGATGCAATTTTGAATTGCTCGAAACGTTGATATGCAAATTAGCATATCAAAATCGACATGCAAACCGGAAAGCTGTCAGGGTTTCAACGGAGAGGAAACGAGGTGAGTGTGCGTGTTCCGCAAGGCGGGACATGCGGTGGCGCGGCGATGCGGGGGCGGGCGGAAATGGCCCGCTGCGGTGGCCTGCGTCAGCGCAAGACTAGGCGTTCGCAGCGAGCCATTGAACGCGTGGGCTGGCTAGATTTGCCACAACTCGCGCACGGTGGCGAGTGCGCGTTGGGGCGCGTCGCTGGCCGTGCAGTCGACGATATGGCGCTCGGGCATCGAGCGCAGCCACGTGAGTTGACGCTTGCACAACTGACGCGTGGCGAAGATGCCCTTGTCGCGCATCGTGTCGTAGTCGGTCTCGCCATCGAGGTATTCCCACACCTGACGGTAGCCGACGCAGCGCATCGACGGCAGGCCAGGATCGAGATCGCCGCGCGCGCGCAAACGTTCGACTTCTTCGATGAAACCGGCGGCCAGCATCAGACGAAAACGCTCGGCAATACGGGCGTGCAGCACCGAACGGTCGCTGGGCTCCAACGCGACAGGCACGAACGTGTGCGGTGAATCTTCTGCGGGCGCTTGCGCTTGTTCCGCGAGCCATTGCGACATCGGCTTGCCCGACAGCTCGAAAATTTCGAGCGCGCGTTGCACGCGTTGCGAATCGTTGGGGGCGAGGCGTGCCGCCGTCACCGGGTCGACGGCCGCGAGTCGTGCATGCATGGCTGGCCAGCCATCGCGTGCAGCCTCTTCGTCGAGTCGCGCGCGAACTTCGGCATCGGCAGACGGCAGCGGCGACAGCCCCTGCGTGAGCGCCTTGTAGTAGAGCATGGTGCCGCCGACCAGCAACGGGCGGTGTCCGCGCGCCGTGATTTCGTCGACAAGGCGCAGCGTGTCATTGCGAAACTGCGCGGCAGAATAGGCATCGCGCGGATCGATGATGTCGATCAGGTGATGCGGTACGGCGGCGAGCTCTTCGGCACTGGGTTTGGCCGTGCCGATATCCATCTCGCGATAGACGAGCGCGGAGTCGACACTGATGATTTCGATCGGCGTGTCTTGCGCGAGCGCCAGGGCGGCAGCGGTCTTACCGGATGCCGTCGGGCCCAGCAGGCAAACAATCGGGGGCGGGGGATTCATGAACTTCCGGATACCTTGTGACCTTGCGATGCTTCTGCTGCAACTCAACGGCCGCGCATGAACAATTTGTCGAGATCGCCCAGCGTGAGCTGATACCACGTGGGGCGGCCATGATTGCACTGGTCGGCGCGCTCGGTCGCTTCCATCTGGCGCAGCAGTGCGTTCATTTCCTCGTGTGTGAGACGACGGTTGGCGCGCACCGCGCTGTGGCAGGCCAGTGTGCCGAGCAATTCGTGCTGACGTTCCGTGAGCACACGCGAGCCACCGAATTGACGCAGATCCGCGAGCACGGCGCGGGCCAGTGCCTGCGCATCGGCACCGTCGAGCAGCGCTGGGATGGCGCGCACGGCGAGCGTCGTCGGCGACATGGCGGCGAGGTCGAAGCCGAGCGCCTTTAGCGTTTCCTGATGCTCTTCCGTCGTGCCGATTTCCACCGGGTCGGCGAAGAAGGTCACCGGGATGAGCAGCGGCTGCACAGGCACGCTTTGCTCGATCAGCGCGTGCTTGAACTGTTCGTAGAGAATGCGCTCGTGCGCGGCATGCATATCGACGAGCACCAGCCCATAGGCGTTCTGCGCGAGGATGTAAATGCCGTGAAGTTGGCCCAGCGCGAAGCCGAGTGGCTGCTCCAGTTGCATCGCGTCGGGCGTGGCACCCGGCGTCAGGCCGTCGGTCGTCGGCACGGCGGTGCCGTCTGCGGCGGTTCCGGGATTGCCTAGTGCTCCGAGCGAGCCGTAAGCGTTGGCCGGGGCATCGGTGACGCCGGGCTGACCGTACGGGCGCGGCGCAGGCGGCGCTGCGCGGCCAAACAGGTTGTCGTAGACCGAGAGCGGTTGTGCAACCGGCAGGGTGCCTTGCTGCGCACGCGGGTTCCAACTGCTGCCACCCGGCGAGCCGAAGCCTGCCGCAGGCCGCGCGCCCATCATGCCGAAGCCGTTACCGCCGGGGTTCGCACTTCCGGCAGCCAGCCCACCGCCTTCGGTCACGTGTGCCGCGTGCGTCGCACCGCCACTGCCAGCGGCGCGAGCCAGCGCACGTTGCACGGCGTGGAAGACGAACTGGTGCACGCTGCGTGCATCGCGAAAACGCACTTCGATTTTCGACGGGTGCACGTTCACGTCGACCAACTGTGGCGGCAATTCGAAATACAGCACGTAGGCCGGGTAACGGTCGCCATGCAACACGTCTTCATAGGCGGCGCGCACGGCGTGCGTGAGCAGCTTGTCGCGCACAAACCGGCCGTTCACGAAGAAGAACTGTTGATCGGCGCGTCCACGGCTGGCCGTGGGCAGCCCGACGAAGCCGGACAGCCGCAACTCGGCCGCGCCCTCGTCGAGCGCGAGGTGAGCATCGGCAAAGTCGTTGCCCAGCACCCGGGAGACGCGCGTGGCGGCGTCGGACACGTTCCAGTGCTCCACGGCCCGGTTGTTATGCAGAATCGAGAAGCCGACGTCGGGGCGCGCGAGCGCGCTGCGGCGAATCACGTCCATGCAGTGACCGAATTCGGTCTGCTCGGTCTTGAGGAATTTGCGACGTGCGGGCGTGTTGAAGTACAGATCGCGCACATCGACCGTCGTGCCGACCGGCCCCGCCGCAGGCGTCAACGCGCCGGTATTGCCGTCGATGGCCGTGGCGTGAGGCGCGTCGATCTGACGGCTCGACAGCGTGAGCTGCGCGACGGACGCAATGGAGGCCAGCGCTTCCCCGCGAAACCCGAGGGTGAGCACCGATTCCAGTTCGTCGAGCGTGCGAATCTTGCTGGTCGCGTGGCGCGTGAGCGCGAGCGGCAATTGCTCGGCCGACATGCCGCCACCGTCGTCGGTGATCGCAATGCGACGCACGCCGCCTTCTTCGAGCTTGATCTGGAGGGCACGGGCGCCCGCGTCGAGCGCGTTCTCGAGCAATTCCTTGACCACGGAGGCCGGGCGCTCAACCACCTCGCCGGCGGCAATCTGGCTGATCAACTGGTCGGGAAGCACGCGGATCGCGCGCGCGGGGGCGAGGGCCGCCGGCATGGGGCCGGGCAGGCGGGTGGCTGCGGCGGCAAGGTCGGCGGGGGCGCCAGCGAGGTCGTCGGGCGCGCCGGCAAGGCCGTCAGCAGCGGAAGCGGAGGTCGGGGTGGCAGACATGGGAACCATTATAAAGGTTGCCCTCAAAGACATAGATCGGTCAGCGTTTCAGCCTGCAATACCTAAAGAACAGCTAACAAACACCCGCTATAGTCCTGTCATGGGAAGGTTCGGGTCAGGTTTGGGTGGCCCGAAGGTGTCCGGCGGCCGGTGAATGGGCAATTTTTGGTTGTCATCGGCACTTAACGACGCCCGACGTTTGCGCTGGTATGATGCGACTCGTCGCGCGCCCGTGGGGACGGGCCGGCGTCCTTTATCTTGAGGAATCGACTTGGATACTTTGGTGCAGTTGCTGGAGATGGTGCTCCACATCGATAAGCATTTGGGTGTGTTTATCGATCAATACGGAAACTGGGTCTACCTGTTTCTGTTCTTGATCGTGTTTGTCGAGACGGGGCTGGTGCTCTTCCCGTTCCTGCCGGGCGATTCCTTGTTGTTCATCGGGGGCGCGTTTGCCGCGACCGGAGCGATGGATCCGTGGCTGCTCGGCGTGCTGCTCTTTATTGCAGCCGTGACGGGCAACACGCTCAACTACTGGATCGGTTCGAAGATCGGGCCTCGGGTGTACGAGAAGAACTGGCGTTTTCTCGATCGCGATGCCCTTCGCAAGACCCACGACTTCTACGAACACCACGGCGGCAAGACGATCGTGATGGCGCGTTTCGTGCCGGTGGTGCGCACGTTCGCCCCGTTCGTGGCGGGCGTGTCGGCCATGTCGTGGGTGCGCTTCCAGCTCTATAACGTGTTGGGCGCTGCAATCTGGGTGGTGCTGCTCGTGGGCGGCGGTTACCTGTTCGGCAACATGCCAATCGTTAAGCAATACCTGAACGTGATCGTGCTCGTGGGTATCAGCGCAGCGGTGGTGCCGATTGCACTGGGTGCCGTGTGGAAGCTGTTCACGCGCGGTCGTCGCCGTGTGCCGCAAAGCCAAGGCGAGTAAGCGTGTCGTGACGAGGCTGTGACCCGCCAAGGGTTACGGCTTCGCAAGCAACAGATGAAAAAAATGGCGCGTCCTGATGGGGCGCGCCATTTTTGTTTGTGGCGTCTGTGCCGCCTGTCCTTCGATCTGCTTAAGCCGTGCGGTTCTTGGCCAGCGGCGGATTCTTCGCGAAATACGCCTTGATGCCGGTGAGCAGGGCGTTGGCGAGTTTCTCCTGATACGCCGGGTCGTTGAGGCGCTGCTCTTCATCGGGGTTGCTGATGAAGGCCGTCTCGACCAGCACGGATGGGATGTCCGGTGCCTTGAGCACGGCGAACGAGGCTTGTTCGACGCGCCCGCTATGCAGCCGATTCAGCCCGCCGATCTGCTTGAGCAACGCATCGCCAAAGACCTTGCTGTCGCGAATTTGCGCCGTGGTCGACATGTCGAGCAGTGCATGCGCCACCGTGCGGTCGTTGGTCTTGATGTTCACGCCGCCGATCAAGTCGGATGCGTTCTGCGTTTTTTCGAGCAACCGTGCCGTCGCACTCGTGGCACCCCGCTCGGAGAGCGCAAACACCGACGAGCCGTTGGCCGCAGGTGAGGTGAAGGCGTCGGCGTGAATCGACATGAACAGGTCGGCATCCACGCGGCGGGCCTTCTGCACGCGCACGCCCAGCGGCACGAAGAAGTCGGCGTCGCGCGTCATCATCGCGCGCATATTGGGCTGCGCATCGATCTTGTCGCGCAGGCGCTTGGCGATCTGCAACACCACAACCTTCTCGTACGAGCCCTTGCTTCCGATAGCGCCCGGGTCTTCGCCGCCGTGCCCGGGGTCGAGCGCGATGGTGAGCAGGCGGGCCGTTTTCGGGCCGCGCGAGGGCGGCGGTGTGATGCTCAGGCCGTCGTCGCCGTCGTTATTCTGGGCCAGCGGCGGGGTTTTATCCGGGGCGGGCGGACGCGTGGGGCGTGTCGAGGACGACGGCGTGGGCGGACGTGCCGGTGCCGCGTTGCCCGCATCGCGCTGGGCGTATTGCTGGAAAAACGCTTCGCTCTCTTCGGTGCTCGGCGTGCCGCCGGACGACGCCCCCTGTTGGGCGAGCGCTTCGGCTTTGTGGCCCGACTTCGCGAGCAACTCCATGAGCGGATCGGGTTCCACCGCAGGATACAGATCGAACACCGTGCGGTACTTGTAGCCCGCCACCGGCGGCAGCGTGAACGATTGCGGCTTCACACCGGCTTTCAGATCGAACACCATGCGCACGACACCGGGCTTGAACTGGCCCACGCGCACTTGCATGATCTGCGGATCGTTCGGTTGAATCTTGGCGACGAGGTCGCGCAGCGCCGGACTCAGATCCACTTCGTCGAGGTCGATCACGAAGCGGTTTGGGCTCTCCATCAACTGCTGCTGGAACTTGACCGGGTTGTCGGTCTCGAGCGTGACGCGTGTGTAGTCTTTCGCCGGCCACACGCGCACCGCGACGATGGCATTGGCAAAGGCGAGACGGGTGCCGGTGACGGCGAGGATGAGCGTCGATGCGCCTGCGCGCAGTGCACGGCGGCGGCCGGCATTGGGCGAGGAGGCGTCGTCGGTTCGGGCGAATCGTTTGATCAGCATGAGTTCAAGCAAGCAAGGCCGGCCGGCGTGTAGGCGCTCGTCGTCAGACGGCGGCCATCGCCAACTGGTTCCAGCCACAGGCGTAAATCGGGGGTGCCCAGCAGGCCGTCGGCTTTTTCGGGCCATTCGACCAGACACAGCGCATCGCCCGCAAAATGCTCGCGAAAGCCCGTGTCGTGCCATTCGGCCGGATCGGCAAAGCGGTACAGGTCGAAATGATAGACCGGCAGTACGCCCTGTGGCGTGTCGATGTTGTACGGTTCACACAGCGCATACGTCGGGCTTTTGACGCGCCCGGTGTGGCCCAGTGCGCGCAACAGCGCACGCACGAGGGTCGTCTTGCCAGCCCCGAGATCGCCGGATAGCTGGACGTGCAGGCCGGCATGCGCGGCGTCGGTGTGTGCCATGCGCGAGACGATGGCGTGCGCGAGTGCCGCTGCGAAGGCTTCGGTGGCAGCTTCGTCGGGGAGCGCAAAAACGCGCTCGCCCAGTGGCGCGGACGCTGTGTGTTCGGGCATTGCGTAAAATGGAGTCAATGAAAGCTTCCGTGATTTTCCCCGCTCCCGCCGCACAAGTCGAGCCATCGGCACCGCCAGATGGGCTCGAAGTGTCGCCCTCGCGCGACAATACGGCGATTGTTTCGCTCAGTGAAGCGCAACTGTCCGCGCTCGCCGGGCAAATTCGCACGTGGGCGAGTGAGCTCGGCTTCGGTAAAGTCGGCATCACGGACATCGATCTTTCGCACGCCGAACCCGGCTTGCAGCAATGGCTCGACGACGGCTGTCACGGCGATATGGACTACATGGCCGCGCACGGCATGAAGCGGGCTCGCCCCGCTGAACTCGTACCCGGCACGCGACGCGTGATCAGCGCGCGCATGAATTACCTTCCCCAAGAGACCGATCCGAGCGGCTGGCGCCAGCACGAGGCTGCGCGTTTGCACCAGCCGGGCGAGGCCGTGGTGTCGCTCTATGCCCGTGGTCGCGACTATCACAAGGTGATGCGCAACCGCTTGCAGCAACTCGCCGACCGGATCGCGCAGGCGATCGGACCGTTCGGATATCGCGTCTTTACCGACTCGGCCCCGGTGCTCGAAGTCGAACTCGCGCAGAAAGCCGGTCTTGGCTGGCGCGGCAAACACACGCTGTTGCTTTCGCGCGACGCGGGGTCGCTGTTCTTCCTCGGCGAAATTTTTGTCGACGTGCCGCTGCCGGTCGACGACGGCGCTTCGCGCGGTGAACACTGCGGCCAGTGCCAGAAATGCCGTGATGTCTGCCCGACCGGCGCGATCACCGAAGCGTTTCGTGTGGATGCACGGCTGTGCGTGTCGTATCTGACCATCGAACACAAAGGCGCGATTCCCGAGCCATTGCGCGCCAAGATGGGCAATCGCATCTATGGCTGCGACGACTGCCAGCTCTTCTGCCCGTGGAACAAATTTGCCCAGCCGTCGCCGTTGACCGATTTCGCGCCGCGCAACCGTCTAGACCGCGCGTCGCTGGTGGAATTGTTCGCATGGACCGAAGCCGACTTTCTCGATCGCCTGCAAGGCAGCCCGATTCGCCGTATCGGTCATGAGCGCTGGCTGCGCAATCTGGCCGTCGGGTTGGGTAACGCGCTGCGTGAGGCCGCGGATGACGAGACGCGCAAGCCGCTGCGCGACGCGCTGAGCGCACGCCTCGATCACCCAAGTGCTCTGGTGCGCGAACACGTGAAATGGGCGCTGGCTCAGGAAGGAGCCACCCTTTGAGCGCGCGCAAGACAACGAAGGGCGCGGTCGACCGCACCGTCGATTTCGATGACGACGACGAGCCGTTCGAGCAAGCCGCCATCGACGATATCAGCGACAGCGGCAGTGACGACAACTCGGACGCTGGCGCAGCGCGGGAAGTCTCCGGCGACACGCCGCTGGAATTCGATGCGCAAGGCGCGGCCTACGTGCGCAGTGCCACGCTCATCGACCAGTTCTGCGACACGATCTGGCTCGAAGACGGTCTCTCTCGCAATACGCTCGACGCTTACCGGCGCGATATGCGACTGTTCGCCGAATGGCTGGCCGCCAAACACGACATGGCGCTCGACGGTGTCGACGAGGCGGCGCTCTCGGCTTATCTGGCATGGCGTCGCGAGAGTTTGGCCAGCAGCGTGAATCGCCGCCTGTCGGTATTCAAACGTTTCTATCACTGGGCACTGCGCGAACACATCGTGCATCTCGATCCTTGCCTGCGCATCGCGTCGGCCAAACGCGCGCAACGGCTGCCCTCGACCCTATCCGAAGCGCAGGTCGAGGCGTTGCTCGCGGCACCTGATCTCACGCAGCCGCTTGGGCTGCGCGATCGCGCCATGCTGGAGTTGATGTACGCGAGCGGTTTGCGTGTGTCTGAGCTGGTCGCGCTCAAGACCATCGAAGTGGGGCTCAACGAAGGGGTGCTGCGCATCTTCGGCAAGGGCGCGAAAGAGCGTCTGGTGCCGTTCGGCGATGAGGCTAGCGGTTGGCTCACACGCTATCTGGCAGAGAGTCGCGGCGTGTTGCTGGCAGGGCGCGCGTGCGATGTCTTGTTCGTCACGCAACGCGGCGACGGCATGACGCGGCAAGCGTTCTGGTATCTGATCAAGCGCTACGCGCAACTCGCCGATATTCACGCACCGCTCTCGCCGCACACGCTGCGGCATGCGTTCGCCACGCACCTAATCAATCACGGGGCCGACCTGCGCGTGGTGCAATTGCTGCTCGGTCATGCCGATATCTCCACCACGCAGATATACACGCACGTCGCGCGCGAGCGCTTGAAGTCGCTGCACGCACAACACCATCCACGCGGATAGGTGCGCGTGGGGGCGGATAGGCCCGGGTGGGCGAGACTGCCGCGCTTACAGCAGCGCTTTGAGCTTGTGCTTGAGCACCTTGCCGGTGGACGCCGCAGGCAAGGCGTCGAGCACGCGAATCTGCGCGGGGCGCTTGTAGGGCGCCAATCGGCCCGCCGCCCATGCCGCTAACGCCGTCACATCCACGATGTGCCCGGGGCGGGCTTCCACGAACGCAATCACTTCCTCGTTGCCGTCGGCTTCGCGGCCCAGTACGGCCGCTTGCAGCACGTCGGGATGACTCGCGAGCGCTTGCTCCACTTCGATCGGATAGACGTTAAACCCGGAGTGGATGATCAACTCCTTCGCACGTCCCGCGAGAAAGAGCGCGCCGTCGGCTTCGCGGCGGGCGAGATCGCCTGTGCGCAGCCAGCCATCGGGAGTGATCGCGGCGGCCGTGAGTTCCGGTGCGCGGTAGTAGCCGAGCATCACGTTCGGCCCTCGCACCCAGAGTTCGCCCACGTCGCTATCGGGCAGGTCGCGTCCCTGTGTATCGACGATGCGCACGGCGACGCCGGGAATGGCGGGCCCCACGGCGCAGTCGTCGCGCGGGGCATCGAGCAGCGTTTGCGACACGGTCGGGCTGCTCTCAGTTAGCCCATAACCGTTATGAATCGGCAGGCCATAGAACGCTTGCACGCGGGCTTTGAGCGCGGCATCGAGTGGCGAGCCCCCCGAATACACGAAGCGCAGACGCGGTGCCACGAGCGGCGTGCCCTCGCTCGCGACATAGGCCATCAAGCGCGCGTGCATCGCGGGCACGCCCTGCAAGATGGTCAGTCCATCGTGAGCGAGCGAATCGAGCACGGCTTCGGGCGTGAAGCGCGCCGCCAAACGCAGCGTGCCACCGGCATACAACGTGCCCAGACACACCGATGTCAGTCCATACACATGCGAGATCGGCAGCACGGCATAGGCGACATCGTCGGCACCGACGCGACGCAGCGTGCTCGATATGGCCGCGATAAACAGTAGATTGCGATGCGAGAGACGCACCCCTTTGGGCGTGCCGGTCGTGCCTGTGGTGTAGATGAGCGCGGCGCACTGCGTGGCGGCGTCGGCTTGCACGGGCTCAGCTTCGCTCTCGGGATCGGCGTCGGTCGCCGCGAGCGCGCCGAGCGCCAATTCCGTCCAGACGATAGCGGCCCCTTGGCTGCGCGCGTGCGCGGCGGCATCAGGCGAAGCATCGACGGTGAAAATCGCACAGCGTGGGCGGGCATGATCGCGAATCACGCCGAGTTCCGTAGCCGATAGCCGCGCATTGCACAGCAGCGGCCACGCATCGAGCGAGGCCACGGCCAGCAGCAGCACCACGTAAGCGATTCCGTTCTCGCCCACGATCATCACGCGATCGCCGCCGCGCACGCCATGCGCGCGCAAATGCGCCGCGCAAGCAGTGACGGCATGCGCCAGCTCGCCATAGGTCAGGCGGCGGAAATCGTCGATCAGTGCGATGCGAGTGGGGGTCTGCGCCGCGATGCGAGCGGGCAGGGTGTCGATGCGCGGCGGCAGGTTCGCCAGCCATTGTGCGGCAAGCGCGTCCTGATGCGAGGTGTCGTAGGGGGCGGCCATGGCGGCATTGTAATGCGTCGCCAGCGGCATCGTCATGCAGGCAGGCGCTCAGGGATTCATTACAATCGACGCGTTCACTTGCTTGTCATTTTTACAATATGAAATCCAAGGCAACCGCAGAAACGCCTGCCACCAAGGCCCTTGCCAGTGCTGGCGTGACGTTCGGCAGTCACTTCTACGAGTATCAAGAGCACGGCGGCACGCGTGTCTCCTCGGAAGCGCTCGGGGTGCCCGAGCACAGCGTCATCAAGACATTGGTGATGGAAGACGAGAATGCCAATCCGCTGATCGTGCTCATGCATGGCGACTGTCAGGTCTCGACCAAGGCATTGGCGCGTCAGAGCGCACGCAAGCGCATCGAAACGTGCAAACCCGAAGTGGCGCAGCGGCATTCGGGTTATCTCGTCGGCGGCACGAGCCCCTTCGGCACCCGCAAGCGCATGCCGGTGTTCATGGAAGCCACGATTCTCGATCTGCCGGAGATCTACATCAACGGCGGCCGCCGAGGGTATCTGGTGTCGATCGCCCCGTCAGAAATTGTGCGCTTGCTCTCACCAACGCTCGTGAACGCTGCGCTGGCCGACTAATCTCCCCACGCTGTCACACGCCGCGTGAAATTCTGACTCGTCAGATGTTCACGCGGGCAACGTCTCTCTACGATGGTCATGCCACGAGATGCCTGAACGAAAGCCGTTCACGCGTCGCGCACGGCCTAGCCATTCGCAGGGAGACAGGGGATGTCGATTCGAAACCGTCGTGTCATGGCGACGCTCGTCGCCTTCGGCGCGATGTGGCCGCACGTGCCCGCATGGGCCAATGTGACGGTGTCGCCGATTGCCAGCGTGATCGCGGGCACGGGGCAGCCCGTCAGCATTATTCGCGTGACATCGCAGTCGCCGAGTACGCAATACGTCGAAGTCACCGTTCGGAAAGTCATCGACCCTGCGACGCCCGCCGAGCACGAGACGCCAGTCAGCGCGCTCGACGGCGGTCTCGTCGCCTCCCCCGGTAAATTCGTCCTCTCTGGCGGCGCAACGCGACAGGTGCGCGTCGTGGCCCTCGGCCGCCCGGAGAAGGAAACCGTCTACCGCGTCTACATTCGCCCCGTCGGGGCCATCGAAGACGCGCCACCTGCCGATGCGCAGGACAACATCGCCACCGACGTGCAGGTCAGCTTCGTTTGGGGCGCGCTCGTGCGCGTTCAGCCCTCGCGCGCCGTGGTTGCGCTGGCACGCACCAGCGACAACGCGGGCGTACTGAACATCGGCAACGTTCGTGCGCATGTGCTCGCCATGGGGCAATGCGCGGGCATATCGAACGATGCGTGCCAATGGCAAGCCGTCGGGCAAAGCGTCTATCCCGGTTTGCGCCTCGCCATTCCTGAACCGATGCGCGCCCACGCAACGCGCATCCAGTATCGGGTCGACAGTGAGCGGGAGGATCGGTTTGCCGATCTGAGCGTCTTGCCGTAGCCCCTGGCTGGGCAACGCGCCCTGGCCTTCCCGTGCCGGTGGCATGACCGGCCTTTTTCCCCCCTCCCTTACCTCACTTACCAAGGAAAGCTATCCATGAAGCGAATCAAGCACCTGGGCGTTGCACTGGCCATGACGCTCCCGATGATCTCGGTCAGCGCCGCAGAAGTCGTCATCGACCTGACAGCGAGCATCGACCCGACGCTGTCGGTATTGCAGGCGAATGGCACCCCTATGCCGCAAAGCTTGGTGATGACCTACAACGCGGCAACGCGGCAGGTGTCGGCGCCCGTCGTGCAAACGCGTCTTCACACGAACGACGACTCGCAAAATGTCGACGTGCGATTGGGCAGCGCCGCGCAGTTGCTGCACACCACCAACAACGCGGCGGCGCCGATCCCGCTCACGGTCCAACTCGGCGGACGCCCGATTACGACGGCCAATACCAGCTTTACCGCGGCAACGCTCTGGCAGGGGGCGAGCACGGGTGAGTCTGTGACGTTGCCGCTGGCGATCACGGGTGGGCTAGCAGGCACTAACACCCCGGCCGCGGGCAACTACACCGGCCGCCTCGAAGTGCTGCTCGTCGCGGCTGCGGCGGGCTAATCACTCACCGCCATGTCGGAAGGCCAGCGCGCATGCCATCGGCTGACGCGTCGCGCTGGTCCGGCCTTCGACTCATCCGCCATGCGATGTCTGCTGTACACGTCATTCGTCTGCTTTGCTGTGGCACTCGGTGCCAACGCGGCGGCGTCGACCGTGAACGCGGCACGGGTGCCACCGGGGTTCGAAGACATCGTGCACGGCCAAGTCGAGCAAATTGAAATTCGCATGCTGGGCAAGACGCTGGGCATATTTCCCGTGTTCGTCCGCCCGGACACCGTGCGATTGGAAACGCCGGAAGCGGTGGCTGCGGCCATCGGTTTGCCAGCGGCGGCGAGTGACGACGCCAACGCATCCGACGCGTCGCACGTCGCTGCCAGCAGGCTGGCTGCCCTCGCCATGCCCATGGCCCGAAACGGCCACTTGGTGTGCGACATCGATTGCGGATATCTGGACACCGAGACCGCCGACGTCATCTTCGATGAGCAGCGCGGCGCACTCGATCTGTTTCTTGCGAAGGCTTGGCTGCCGGTGCCGGATACGACCGACGAGCCGTATTACGCGAACCCCGCGGGCAGCGAGCGCGCGCTGATTCACTCGCAAGTGCTCAACGTTGCTGGGTCCAGTACGCAACGTAATCTCACGCTGCTTGGCAACGGCGCACTCGGCATCACATCGCGGAGCTTCGCGGGCTTCGACTGGTCGCTTGTGCACACGGGGCAGCATGGCCAACACGGCCAAAGCGATGGCGGTGCAGACCGTTTGCACGCGTCGCTGAACAGCCTCTACTATCGTCACGACTTGGGCGCCACACACTACACCCAGTTCGGGCGAATGGATCAACGCGATCTGTCCAGCACGCGCGGGGGCAGCTTCGGTTTTTCATTGCTGCCGGTGCATCGGTTCGATGGCGTTCGCGTGGGCACGTCGCAGGCGTACGTGAACGAGCACCGTGCAGCGCAAGGTTCGCCGCTGACCGTACTGCTCACACGCGACGCGCGTGTCGATGCCTATCGTGGCAACGAGTTGCTCGGCAGCGCCTATTTGCCCGCTGGCGTGCAGACCATCGATACACGTTACTTTCCCGAAGGCACCTATCTCGTCTCGCTGCGCATTGTCGAAGCCGATACGCTGGTGCGCACGACTTCGGAGCCCTTCACCAAAGTTGGCGGCGGTGCGTTCGATCAGCGGTTTCAATGGTTTGGACAAGCCGGACGTGCGGCTGACGAGCGCTATGGGCAACGCGACGCGCGCGGTTTCATCGCGCAAGCCGGGGCGCGCACACCGGTCGGCGGCGGCGTGCTACTCACGAGCGGCGTCGGCTGGGTGCCGTCGGCGCTGTACAACGAGACCCAACTGAGTTGGCGTCACGTGTTCTCATTCGGCACGCTGACGCTTGCCGGTAGTGGGCTTGTCGGCACCGGTGGCGCGTACGGCAACACGCAATCCGTCGCGCTCGCCAACGGCGTCGGTTTGAGCCTGTATCGCTATCAGATGCGAGACGCGTCATGTACGCGCAACACAGCGGCGTTCGGGCAGTCGGCACTCAATTTTGGGTGTTACGACTCGCTCAACGCTGCGCTCTCGGTGCCGTTGGGACCATGGCAGGCGAGTGCGGGCTACGGCTACAACAAGACACAGGGACGTTCGCCCTCGGCAGCCGACGTATTCGATGCGTCCCGGCCCCTTGGCGGCGCTGATGTTCCCAACAGCCGCCACAGCGACCGGGTTTCGCGCACGCTACAGGCGACGCTTAGTCGGTCCTTCCGTTGGCGCCGATTGTCGGTGGCGTCGCGTGTCGGCGTGTATCAGCGCCGCGCCACAGCGGGGGGCGGTGGCGCGATGGGATCGGGGGCCGCGAGTCGCGATACCGGTGCGTTCGTGAGTCTGACGTTGACGGCGCATCGTCCGAAGCCTCCCACGCAGGGAGCGGCAACCTTCAGTAGCGCGGGTGTGGAACTGCGTAGCGGGGAAGGCGAGCGTCGCAGCGGCGCGCAGACGGGGTATCAGGCTTCGCATGCCTGGACATGGGACGACACGTCGCGCCGGGAGCTTGCTGTCGGCGTCTCCGGCGAGGTGCGCGGCGATGTGTCGGCGACGGTGCGGGGTGCCGTCGATGGCCGCTATGGCGACGCCAACGCGATGCTCTCGGGCAGCGCCCGCCGTGCTGGCATCGTCGGGGGCGACAGGGTGTCGTTCACGGGCGGATACGCCTCGTCGCTAGCCGTCACGCGTGACCGGGTGCTGCTTGGCCCGGCATTTCTCGCAGGCGAAGCACCGGCTGCGGTGGCCATTGTCGTTGCCGATGAAGACGATCGGACACAGGGCGCGGCGGCCAGACTCGACGTCGGCGGGCGGCCGGTGACGGTGGACTTCGGCGGCGCAGCGATCGTGCCGGTCAGTGGCTACCGGTTGCAGTCTGGCGAGGTCTCGGAGGCAACGTCCGGCGTGCACGACCACACGGTAAGCCTGGTGCGCGGGGCGTCGCGCCGCGACTATTTTCTGACGCCGGGACGCGTCGTGACACATGAGGTTTCTGCTGGACGCAGTTACACGTATGTGGGGCGCGCGTTGGGCCCCGATGGCTTGTCGCTCGATCACGCGCAGGTACTCAGCGTGCCGGCACAGCCGCTCGACGATCAGGGGGTGTTCATGATCGAGTCACCGCGTCAGCTCAGTTCACTCTATTTGCTGAGTCGAGGGCAACCGCTTCGCTGCGCGATTGACGTGACGCGGCGCGAGGACGTGGTCCACGTGACGGGCACCACGCAGTGCGAGGCGCTCGCGCAGGAGACGTTGCCCGAAGGGATGCGCGCCGACGCACGCGTTCAACGCTTGCTGAGCCAGCGTGAACTGTCAGTACAGGAGACGAGGCGAGATGTCGCTGATGCAGTTACGCGGTAACAGGGGAGTGCCGCGTTGGGCGGTGCCGTATCTGATGGCAGGTGCCGTCGCGCTGGGGAGTCTCTGGATCGCAGACGACGTATTTGCACAGGCGTTTCCGGTCGATCACCGGGAAAGCGTCGAGCAAACGGTCGATCGTTCGAGCATCGCCGCGGACTGGCAGTTCAGAGAACCACTTCAGGTCCACTACACGCCGGGGGAAATCCGCGGCTCGCGAACGGCTTATGGTTGCCGCTCCAATGCCGACAGCGCGGTGGGTGCCTGCGCGGTGCGCCCGACTTCAGACCCGTCCGGGGCGCGTACGAGGATTCGTCTGCGCTTCGTCGAAAGCCGAACGCATCATGCCGTGGACCTCGTTGCGACAGGCGCCAAGATCGTGACGGTGAGCGGCTCGACGTGCAACCACGTTCGTCGGCAGCTTCACGACAATACGAACAACGGGACGTGTGGTGGCAGACGTTATGACGCGTCGCGTTACGACTTGAGCCTGAGCCGGGAAGAGATGGCCAAAGTGCCGATGGCCGGTATCTGGCGGGCGCAACTGATGCTCAATGTCATCGAACTCGGACAGACCGCCCCCAGTGCTACGCACGTGTACGACATCACGCTGAACGTGACCGACCGCAACAACGCGCAAATCTATTTTCCGACGCTCGCGACGGTTAACCCGCGCGTTGCGTTCGATTTGCGCAGCCGTCCGGGGGCTGGGTTCGTCCCCGTGATCTTCGGCGGGCGCGCGTTGGACTTGTGCTTCTACGACGGCTTCGGATCGAACAGCGATGGAGCGTTGCGCGTGCGCGCCACTGGTCCGGGCGGACAGTTTCCAGAACAGCCCGCAGGGTATGCCTCGATCGCTGCGCGCGGCACGCCCGGGCTGTTGCCCGTCGACCGAATCGATTACCGCGTCGGGTTGACCTACGACGGCGCGACGCAGTGGTTGCGGATCGGCGACGCGGCGGGCATGGCGTTTTCGCCGACGTCGCAATCTCCGATCCGGTTGGTCAGACTTCCGGGCATTCCCGTGCCGGTGGCGTGCACCCCGGCACGGCTGAACTTCGAAATCGCGCCATTTGTGGTGACGACCAAACGCCACGGCGAGTACGAGGGCACGCTACGGCTCGAGATGACTGTCGATGCCGGACGGATTTGATAGAGCCGCTGTCGACAAACCCGCCCGGAAGGCAAAGCCGTAAAGATCGGCATCGCACTCGAGGCCGAGCTTTTTCATGGCGCTGACTTTCTGCGCGCTGATGGTCTGCTTGGTCCGGTGCAATCGTGCGGCAATGCCCGTGATCGACACACCGGAAACGTACAGACGTAAAACCTCGGACTCACGTTTGCTCAGCGGTTTGCCTGCGGTGCTCGACGCTGGTCTCGGCCCTGATGCGGGGCAACGAAATTCGTGCCCCAGATACACCGCATGAATGGCGGCGATCAGGTGATGTAAGTCGCCCGTCTTGTTGAGTACCGCGCGAATGCCCGACGCGCCGATTTGCCGCAAGAGCGCCGGGTTTTCGATCGACGTGAGGACGACGACACGCAATTTGGGGAACGTGCGATGCAGGTAACCGAGTAGCGTCATGCCGTCACCATATCGACCGCCAGGCATTGCGTAATCGGTGACGAGGACGTCGCAAGGGGCGCGCAGAATCGACTCGACGATCGCCGTGGAATTTCGCGCGGTACCCACGACAGCCAGCGATGGCTGATTTTCCAGTTCGTACCGCAAGCCGGCAAGAATGGCCGGGTGATCGTCGGCCAGGGCAACGCGTATTTTTGTCATGTGCCTATGTCTCCGCCAAAGGGGCGCGTGTGAGGCATCGGCTACCTGCCACGGGTTCCGCGAATTGCGTACAAACGCGCGGCGTAACGTGCGCTAAACCCATAAACGGGTGTTTTCCCACTTTTGCCCGGGTTCTTTCTGACAAGTCAGAAACTAGCGGGTATTCGCCCGATCCCGGTGATTTCCGACGACATAATTCGCTCGACGCGGGCGTCGCGTCGACGGTGCGCGAGAGCGCAAAGCACGACATGGTTAATCACTCAGGGCAGGGCATGCTCACGCGTCTGCGCCGCTATCACCGCCGGTTGATCTTCGGCGGTGGGGCGGTCATTACGGCGGTGCTGGTGGGCGCGTTTTTCCTCGGCATGGTGTCGACGGTGCATCACCAGTTGATGCGCGAGTACCGCGAGTTGTCGCTGGATCTGGGACGAATCGGCGCCACGCAAGCGCGAGCGATCGTTCAGCAGGTGCAGGCGGGGCAGGCGGTGAAAGCGACACAGGAGGCGCAGGAGGGCGCGTTCGCGTTGTTCGATACGTGGTTCCCGGTGCCGCATTTCGACGGCACATTCCTGCTGGTCGACGACGCACTACGGTTGGTGCAGACAGGCTCACGTCTGGGCGTGGACGAAGCGCTCGTGCAACGCGTTTTGGCCTCAGGCGTGGTGGCCGCCGCGCAGCAAGGCGTGAGCGACGCCTTTCGTGCCGGGGTCTTTACCTTGGCAGTGCCGCTCGCCGACACGGGCTGGTTCGTCATTTATGCACAGCCGTGGCGGCAAGCCGTGAGCAACGTGATGGCGCCGTTCGTGACGGCGGCGGTGACCACGCTCGGCATCGTCGGGCTCATGTGGCTGCTGTTGGTACTGTTCAACCGGCACGTGTTTGCCCCGATGTTCGAACGCTCGGCGCGGCTGTTCGAGGGCGAGCATCTCAGTAGCACGATGATCGATACGGCACCCGTCGGATTGGGCTTGATATCGCTGAGTACTTGCAAGCCGCTGCGTTGCAGCCCGAGCATGACGCTGTGGCTGGAGCAGGCGGCCGATGGTCCGGCATGGTGGATTGCCGATCTCGTCGAAAAGTACACGCGGCGTTCGTCGCCGGGCGGCGCAGTGTGCGAACTCGCCATGACGCTCGCCACGCGCGACGGCGGCGCGGTCGATTTGTCGGTGCGCATGGCACCGGCACGCTATCGGGGCGAGGCCGTGCTAGTCGTGGCCATGACCGACGTCACCGCACGCAAGCGTCTGGAAAAAGATTTACTGGCAGCGCGCCTTGCCGCCGATGCGGCAAACGCCTCGAAGTCCGCATTCCTCGCCGCGATGAGCCACGAAATACGCACGCCGTTGCACGCGATACTCGGCAATCTCGAACTGCTTTCTCATTCGGCGCTTGCGCCGTTGGTGCAGGCGCGCGTGGCGACCGTTAGCGCGGCGTCGGAACAGTTGATGCGCATCATTGCCGACGTCCTCGATTTTTCGAAGATTGAAGCGGGGGAGATGACAATCGAGAACGAGTGCTTCGATGTCGTGCCGATCGTCGAGAAGTCACTCGCGCTTTTCGCTCCGATGGCACACGCGAAGGGGCTGACGTTGCTCTCGCGCTTCGAGACCGACCATATCGTCGTGGCGCAAGTGGTGGGGGACGCCACTCGGTTGTCGCAGGTGTTGAGCAATCTACTCTCGAACGCGGTCAAGTTCACGTCGGAAGGTACCGTCACCCTGCACATCGAAATCGCTGAGCAGTGGCTTGCGCTGCACGTCGAAGACACAGGCATCGGGATTTCGGAGGAAGCGCAAACGCGTGTGTTTGGTCTGTTCTCGCAGGCGGACCCGTCGATTCACCGGCAGTACGGCGGCACTGGCCTGGGGCTGGCACTGTGTCGACGGCTCGTCGATGCGATGGGTGGGAGTCTTTCGATGCGCAGCAGGCTCGGCAGCGGTACGCGTTGCACCGTGAAGCTGGCGTTGGCGGGCTCGGCCATGCCGCATCAAGGACCTGCAACCGCACCCTTCTCGGGTGAGGTCGTCGCGCTTGTGGCGCAGCAGGGCCAGTCGGGGGAGCGCTTGGTATCTCGGTCGGTATCCCATGCCGCATCTCAAACGTTATTTCATACGACAGCCCAGCTCGAAGCCTGGGGGCTGGTGGTTCTGCCTTGCCGTGATGCGGCGAGTCTGAACGACGCTGCATACACGCGTGTGCGCGTGGTCATCGTGATCGGCGATCGCGCGGCGGCGCTCACGCGTGACGCGACGTCGCACGTTGCCTCCGGGGGCTGGATCATCGATTGCCACGCGCAAGGGCCGTTGCAACCCGTGCGCGAAGGCAGGACGGTGCACGTGTCCAGTTACTCCCCTCGCGCGCTGCTCGCCGCATTGAAGTTCGTCCTGCACGCTCAGCAATGGGATGTCGTCGGCGCCGAATCGTTGCCGAGTGCGACGCAGTCCGGCGTTTCGAGAACAGCCAGACCGCTGCGCGTGCTGATTGCGGAAGACTGCAAGGCGAATGGCGTATTGCTCGCCGAGCAATTGGCGACGCTGGGCCACGGCAGTACCTTGGTCGGCGATGGCGGTGCGGCGCTCGATGCACTCTCACGCGCCAGCTTCGATTTGGTGATTACCGATATCGGCATGCCGCACATCGACGGCTATGTGCTCGCCCGCAGCATTCGTTCGCAATGGCCCACGATTCCGGTGGTCGCGCTCACGGCGCATGCGACTCAGGAGGAGCATCGGCGATGTGAAGCCGCCGGGATGCATAAGGTGCTGACCAAACCGCTTTCTCTTACGGGTTTGCGCACCCTCGTCGCGTCAATCGGCACTGATGCGATTGCGCGTGCAACGCACCCAGCACACCCAGCACACGCGGCACACCCGACGCACCCCGCGCATCCGGCGTCTTGGCGCGGCGGTGAGCTGCCGCCCCATGTGCGCGAAGTCTTTCTGGCTGGCACCCGGCAGACGGTCGACGACATCCAGGCCGCATTCGACGCGGGGGATATCCGGCGGCTGCGAGAGCAACTCCATGCGGTGAAGGGCGTCCTCGGGGCGTTTTCGCAACCCACACTCGCCAAGCGTGCCGCAGACATTGACCAGTGCGTCGGTGAGGGTGGGGTGCACGCGCTCGCGTCGACATCGGCGTTGCTTCGTGAATTCATCGGCGGAGTGCGGCGGCTGCTCGACGCAACGCAGGGCGCGGCACACGAGTCCGATGGGCATGGGGACCACCCCGCGCGGGCGCAACCCCGTGTTTGCCAGAATGGGGCGACCGGGCGGGTCAAGTAGAATGGCGGCCATTACAAATCTTCCTCACGCACGAAGTTCATGGCCACTCTGGTTTTTATCGTCCTTGCCTACCTGATCGGCTCGGTGCCGTTCGCGGTGATCGTTAGCCGCACGATGGGCCTCGCAGACCCGCGCAGCTACGGCTCAGGCAACCCGGGCGCGACCAACGTACTGCGTTCGGGCAATAAGAAAGCCGCCGTGCTCACGCTGTTGGGCGACGCGCTCAAGGGCTGGCTCGCCGTCTTCCTCGCAGAGCGTTTTGCCGATGCCTGGGGCGTTGGCGACTTCGGGCTGGCCGCCGTGGCGCTGGCCGTGTTCATCGGCCATCTCTACCCGGTATTCCTGCGTTTCAAGGGCGGTAAGGGCGTGGCGACCGCAGCGGGCGTGCTGATCGCCATCGACCCGATCCTCGGGCTGGCGGTGGGTGCGACCTGGCTCATCATCGCGGTCTTTTTCCGCTATTCGTCGCTGGCGGCGCTGGTGGCAGCCGTGTTTGCACCGCTGTACTACGTGTTCATGTTCGGCTTCGGGCCGTATGCGCCTGCGGTCATCGTCATGGCGATTCTGCTGATCTATCGCCACCGCGGGAATATCGGCAAGCTGATCGCCGGTAAGGAAAGCCGCATCGGGCAGAAGAAGTAACGCTGTCGCAGACGTCATGCTCGTCAAATAAAAAACCCGCAGCGATAACTGCGGGTTTTTTATTGTGTGAAACGACAGCACTTAATCGCGGAAGTTGTTGAAATCCAGCGGCGTGTCGGTCACGTCCTTGCGCAGCAGCGCGATGGCGTTTTGCAGATCGTCGCGCTTGGCGCCGGCGATACGCACGCTGTCGCCCTGAATGCTCGCCTGCACCTTCATCTTGCTGTCCTTGATCAGGCGCACGATCTTCTTGGCCAGATCGCCTTCCACGCCCTTCTTCACTTTGACGACTTGCTTGACCTTGTCGCCACTGATCTTTTCGACCTTGCCGTAGTCGAGAAAGCGCACGTCGACGTTACGCTTGGCCATCTTGCTGATGAGCACCTGCGTGACCTGTTCGAGCTTGAAGTTGTCGTCGGCGAACAGGGTGATCTCCTGCTCCTTGTGCTCGACACGCGAGTCCGACCCCTTGAAGTCGAAACGCGTCGAGATTTCCTTGTTGGCCTGCTCGATGGCGTTCTTGACCTCTACCATGTTGGCTTCGCTAACCACGTCAAACGATGGCATCTGGCTCTCCTGAATTACAAAGGGTTCGTGAAATGGGCGGCTCGCCCCGGTGCAGTGCCGTGTGGCGAACCTGCCGGTGCCGTGCGCAATGGCGCGGGGCAATCCGGGCAGTCCGCGGTACGGCCGGTATAATGCGCAAAATTCTTTCGCCCGACATTGTAATTCAGCCGCCCGTCTCGCATCCATCTCGTAGCTGTCTACGGGGCCGGGGCGGCCGCTGAATAACACCACCACTCTTCATGCTCCAGTTGCAACGCGACGTCAGCCTGCGCGAATTCAATACCTTCGGTCTGCCTGCCACAGCCCGCTACCTCGTCACGATCGATAGCGAAGCGGCGCTGGTGGACGCCCTCGCCATGCCGGAATTGGCGGGTTTGCCGCGTCTGGTGCTCGGTGGCGGCAGCAACGTGGTGCTGACACAAGACTTCGACGGCGTGGTGCTGAAAATGGCGATTCGCCATCGGGAGCGGCTGGCCGACGACGCCCACGCGAGCTATGTGCGCGGCGGGGCAGGCGAGGTCTGGCACGACTTCGTCGGCTGGACGCTCGAACAAGGGTGTCCGGGGCTCGAGAACCTCGCCCTGATTCCCGGCACGCTGGGTGCCGCGCCGATCCAAAACATCGGTGCGTATGGGCTTGAATTGGCCGAGCGTTTCGCCTCGCTGCGTGCGCTCGATACGACGACGGGCGAGTTCGTCACGCTTGAGCGCGACGATTGTGCGTTCGGCTATCGCGATTCGCTGTTCAAGCGTGAACCGGGGCGTTTCATCATCGTGTCGGTCACGTTGCGCCTGCCGCGTCCGTGGCACGCGGTGACCGGATATGCCGATGTCTCGCGTACGTTTGCCGATGCGGGGATCGAATCGCCGAGCGCGGTGCAGATATTCGAAGCCGTGGCCGATATTCGCCGCCGCAAGCTTCCCGATCCGGCTGTGCTTGGGAATGCCGGCAGCTTCTTCAAGAACCCCGTGGTCGATGCGCAGACGTTCGCCGATTTGCGCGACCGCTTTGCGCAGATCGTTGGCTATGCGCAGCCGGACGGCACTTGGAAGGTGGCGGCAGGCTGGCTGATCGATCAGTGCGGCTGGCGCGGCAAGTCGCTGGGCCAAGCGGCGGTGCATGAGCGTCAGGCGCTGGTGCTGGTCAATCGCGGCGGAGCCAGCGGGGCCGATATCGTCGCGCTCGCCAAGGCGGTGCAGGCCAGCGTGCACGAGCGCTTCGGTATCTCGCTCGACCCCGAACCGCTCATGCTTTGATCGACGTGGCATCGGGCAGCCGCTGGAGATAGTCGCGGCGCAAGTCGACCGTGGAGCGTACCCCGACATCGTTGTAATGCTCGTCGAGCCACCGGGCCGCTGCTTCGCGTCCGCGATCGCGCAGCGTCGTCAGAAAGTGCCAGTCGGTCACGAATTTCGTCGACGACGAGAGGTCGTAGAGCTCCTTATCGGCACGAATCGAGTGGATCAGCGGGTATTTCAAACGCTTGCGGAATTCCGGCTTGAGCCAGCCTTCGTCGAGCAGCTTGTGCACGAAGGAGATGGCGCGGAATTCGCGCTGTAGCGATGCGTTGAAGGTGATCTCGTTCACCCGATTCATGATCTGGCCCGGCAGCACAGGCTTCTCTTTGCGCTCGATCGGGTTGATGTGCACGATCAGAATGTCGCTCGTGAGCGTCTCGTAATAGAACGGGTAGAGCGGCGGGTTGCCGAGATAGCCGCCGTCCCAGTAATAATCCTCATCGATCTTCACCGGCTTGAAGAGCCACGGCAGGCAGGCCGACGCCATGGCCACATCGAGCGTGATTTCGTGCGTGCGGAAGATGCGGATGTTGCCCGTGCGAATGTTCGTCGCGGAGACGAATAAGCGAGTGGCCGTACTCTCGCGCAACCGCTCAAAGTCGACCTGTGCTTCGAGTACCGTGCGCAGCGGGTTGATTTCGGCCGTGGGCTGCGAGAACGGCATCATCCACTGCTGCATGCTTTGCATCCAGTCGTGCCACACCGGATATTCGGTCGGCCGACCGTTGAGCCAACTGAAGACGGTTTGCGCCCATGCCGTCGCCGACGACCCGGCCTGCGAGACCCCGAGCCAGAAGCTGTGCAGCGATTCTCGGGCCTTTTCGCGCGGATCGACACCCGGACGATCCAGTAGGCCATGCGCGAGCACCAGCGCGTTCATCGTGCCTGCCGAGGCACCACTGATGCCCTCGAACTCGAGACGCCCGTCTTCGAGCAATTTGTCCAGTACGCCCCACGTGTACGCGCCATGCGCACCGCCGCCTTGCAAGCCGAGATCGATGCCTTTCTTCTTGGCGCTGCCACGACGGCTGCGTGTCGGACGGGTGGTCTTGGCTTTGCTGGCCGTGGCCGCCGCTGATTCGTTGACTGAATCGGTGCTGCCCTTCGTGTCGACCTGACCATTGGGCGTCGCTGGATCGGATTTGCGGGTTCTCGCCTTGATGGGTTTCGCCGGTTTGCCAGATTTCGTCAGCCCGTCGGGCGGCAGCAACGGCACGTCGGTGGGTTCAAGATCGGAGGCGTTGCCGTTCGCATGCGTGGCGGCGGCAGAGGTGGCGGGCGTAGGCCCGGTAGCGCCCGTAGAGGCGATTGGGAGGTTTGGGCCTGACGTGGCCGCAGAAGGGGTGTTGCCGGCAGCGTCGTCGGCAGATTCGGGGGGCAGACGCGACATAGTGAGTAGCGGCGCCGGGCCGCGCTGAACCGGCCGAGAGGGCAACCGCGCGAATCAATCCGTGCGGTTGCGATGCTGGCCGACGGTTAGCCGTAGTGGCAAACGTAATCGAGCGTCTCGACGACCTCGATATCGAACTTGCTGTTGCCCGGCACGGAGAACTGCTCGCCGGCGGCGTATTCCTGCCACTCGGTTTGACCGGCCAGACGAATGCGGCAGCGGCCGCCTGTCACTTCCATGATTTCCGGAGCATCGGTGCCGAAAGCCAGTGTGGCGGGGAAGATCACGCCGAGCGTCTTGCGCGTGCCGTCCGGGAACAGCACGGTGTGCGAGACGCACTTGCCGTCGAAATAGGTATTAGCGCGCTTGATTACGGAAACGTTGTCGAACTGCGTTGCGTTTTGCGTCATGACCGGATGCGGTTTGGATCGGAAGTCGAATGTCCTGCTGCTCGGAAACCTGGGCTTTCCTGGGAATCCCAAGTCATCCGATAGGCAGGTGTGAATTCATGCTAGCACGTTTCATGCGTCGACCCGGGTGACATTTGTGCGATGCACAACGGAATTTGCACCGCAGTGGTGCAAATTCCGAAATGTTCTGACGGGTGACGCGCTCTAGACCGTGTGGCTATGAATGGGTTACTTACTGCGATGAGCTATTGAGACGGACGAAGGCCTTAAACCTTGCCGAGCATCAGGTACTCCATGAGCGCCTTTTGCACGTGCAGACGGTTCTCGGCTTCGTCCCAGACCACGCTTTGCGGGCCGTCGATGACGTCCGCGGACACTTCCTCGCCACGGTGGGCGGGCAGGCAGTGCATGAAGAGCGCGTCGGTTTTGGCTTGCTTCATCAGGTCGGCGTTCACGCACCATTGGGCAAACGCGGCCTTACGCGCTTCGTTCTCGGCTTCGTAACCCATGCTGGTCCACACGTCGGTCGACACGAGGTCGGCACCGTCGCAGGCTTCACGCGGGTCGTCGAATTCACGCACGAACGGACGGCTCGACTCGGCCACCATCGCTTGATCGAGGCGGTAGCCCGGCGGGGTCGAAATATTGACCTGGAAGCCGAAGATCTCGGCGGCCTGAATCCACGTGTACGACATGTTGTTGGCGTCGCCGATCCACGTCACGGTCTTGCCCTTGATCGGGCCGCGATGCTCGTAGTACGTGAAGATGTCGGCGAGTACCTGGCACGGGTGGTACTCGTTGGTCAGGCCGTTGATCACCGGCACGCGCGAATGCTGCGCGAAGCGCTCGATGATCTCCTGACCGAACGTGCGGATCATGATGATGTCGGTCATGCGCGAGATGACCTGGGCGGCGTCTTCGATCGGCTCGCCGCGGCCCAGTTGCGTATCGCGCGTATTCAAGAACACCGCGTGCCCACCCAATTGGTGAATGCCAGCCTCGAACGACAGGCGGGTGCGGGTCGAGCTCTTCTCGAAGATCATCGCCAGCGTGCGGTCGTGCAGCGGGTGATATGTCTCGTAGTTCTTGAATTTTTTCTTGAGGATACGGGTGCGCTCGAGGACGTAGTCGTACTCATCGAGTGTCAGATCCGAAAATTGAAGGTAATGCTTGATGGGTTTGGCGGTGGTCATTTGGATGTTCTGCAGGAGGCCGAGAATCGGGGGATCACATGATCGAGAGACCCGGCGGGAACTCGCCCGCTATCGGCGCGACGAACAAGCCTTAAGGCCCGCCCCCCCACTTGGAGGAGCAGACCCCTAGTCTACCAAATCGTTTTGCCGTCACACGAAAAGCGTATGATCGACACCGCTGCGGCACAGCCCGGAAGGGCTGGCAAGACCGAAAAAAACATTTGCGGCAACGGTGGGGAGACAGGTTTGAGTCTTATATAAGATATAATACTGGCTCTGTCAGCAACGCTACCCGCGTATGGCTGTCCAGGTGTTTTTTGAGGTGATTGAGCGATATGACCGACCAGGTTTCCGCGCGCGAGTATTTCATCCAGGGTCTGACCCGGGGTGGCAAGAAGTTCCGGCCGAGTGACTGGGCGGAACGTCTGTGCGGCGCCGTGTCGTTCTGTGGCCGGGGTACCGGTCCGAACGCATACATGCAGTACTCCCCCTATGTGCGCCCGATTATGGTGGGTGACGTCAAATGCGTCGTCGTTGACGAGCGGCTGCGCGAAATCGAACCCATGGCGTTCGATTTCGTCATGAATTTCGCCCGCGACAACGATCTGCAACTGACCGAAGCCTGCTTCGTTCCCGACGTAAAGTAATTCCCTTCCGTAGCAACCCCCTCCAGTTCCCCCTTGGCCGATCCTCTTCGGCCAGACGTGAGTGCCGGGCCTTTGGCCCTACTCACCGTCGATCTGTTGCTTTCCCGTTTTGATTGTTGAAACTCTTGGCTGTGCGAGCGTCACGCGAGTGATTGGCGACGTGCAGATGGGGGCTCGTTTGAGTACTCCGAGCGACGCCCAATAGAAAAAAGCCCGCATAAAGCGGGCTTTTTAGTGTCCCGACCGTAGTCGGAACCGGCAAGCAACTTGTAGTGCTTCGCTACCTTAGGCAGCAGCCGACATCGCCTTGATGGCGGCCGACAGGCGGCTCTTTTGACGAGCAGCGGTGTTCTTGTGAACGATCTTCTTGTCAGCGATGATGTCGATCGTCTTTGCCGAAGTGCGCAGCACTTCCTTGGCAGCAGCCTGATCGCCAGCAGCGATGGCCTTACGGACAGCCTTAACAGCCGTACGCAGACGCGAACGCAGCGCCGAGTTGTGAGCGTTGATCTTAACGGTTTGACGCGCGCGCTTGCGTGCTTGTGCGGTATTTGCCATGTTCGGTGAATTCCTTGAATTGCTCCGCCTGATGCGGCTTTCTATGCAGTTTGGCTCGGCTCCCTGGGAGACACGGTGGCCAGGAAGCAATCCATTGACTTCGAAACCGTCGATTATAGCCGAAGGCCAACGGAAATTGCAACGTCTTTGCTGCATTGCTGTGCGTATAATACGCGCAACATGAATTTGCTAAAAGCTCTCGCTACGGTCAGCGGTTTTACGATGCTCTCGCGCATCACCGGGCTGATCCGTGAAATTCTCATTGCGCGCATGTTCGGGGCCGGTCCGATGACCGACGCCTATAACGTGGCGTTCCGCATTCCCAATCTTTTGCGGCGCTTGTCCGCAGAAGGGGCGTTTTCGCAAGCATTCGTGCCAATTCTGGCCGAATTCAAGACGCAACGAAGCGCCGAAGAGACCAAAACACTGGTCGATTCCGTCACGACAGTCCTCTTCTGGGTGCTGCTCTCGATCACGATTGCCGGGGTGCTCGGCGCGTCCGGCGTGGTTTTCGCGGTCGCCACGGGCTTGTCGCACGACAACGGCACGTTCGACGCTGCCGTTTTCATGACGCGCGTCATGTTCCCGTACATCACCCTGATCTCGATCACGACGCTCGCCGCCGGGGTGCTCAATACCTGGCGCCAGTTCTCGGTACCCGCGTTCGCGCCGGTGCTGCTCAACGTCAGCTCGATCGTCGCATCGCTGTGGGTGGCGCCGCACCTCGAAACGCCGGTCTACGCGCTGGCTTACGCCGTCATCGTCGGCGGTATTCTGCAACTGCTCATTCAATTGCCCGCGCTTGCTCGCATTGGCATGGTGCCGCGCATCACGATCAATATCGTGGCCGCGCTTCGCAACCCCGGGGTGAAGCGGGTGCTGGCGAAGATGGTGCCGGCCACGCTGGCCGTGTCGGTCGCGCAGGTCAGCCTGATCATCAATACGAATATTGCGTCGCGGCTCGCCCAAGGCAGTGTGTCGTGGCTGGCCTACGCCGACCGCCTGATGGAGTTTCCGACGGCGTTGCTTGGCGTCGCGTTGGGGACGATTCTGTTGCCGAGCTTGTCGCGCGCGCATGCCGACGGCGACGGTGCCGAATACTCCGCATTGCTCGACTGGGGGCTGCGTCTGACGTTTTTGCTGGCGATGCCCAGCGCCGTGGGGCTGTTCGTCTACGCGGAACCGCTCACCGCCACGCTGTATCAATATGGCCGGTTCGACGCGACCGACGTGGTGATGACGGCCCATGCGCTCACCGCCTATGGTGTCGGGCTGGTTGGCCTGATTCTGATCAAAATTCTGGCCCCTGGCTTCTATGCCAAGCAGGACATCAAAACGCCGGTGAAGATTGCCATCGTGGTATTGATTGCCACGCAGTTGTCGAACCTGCTGTTTGTGCGCTGGTTTGCGCACGCGGGT
This sequence comes from Pandoraea pneumonica, assembly GCF_902459645.1. Classification (GTDB taxonomy): domain Bacteria; phylum Pseudomonadota; class Gammaproteobacteria; order Burkholderiales; family Burkholderiaceae; genus Pandoraea; species Pandoraea pneumonica. The sequence goes on along the minus strand of NZ_CABPSK010000003.1, from coordinate 244,494 downwards.
TTGTCGCTGTCGATCGGTGTGGGCGCTTGTATGAATGCGGCGCTGCTTTTCGCGGGGCTTTATAAGCGAGGCATCTACCGTCCCGCGCCCGGTTGGAAGCTATTTTTTGTTCAGTTGTTGGCTGCCTGTCTGATTCTCGCGGGCGTGTTGCTCTGGTTCACGCAAAGTTTCGACTGGGTTGCCTTGGGGGCACGGCCGCTGGCGCGTATCGCGCTGCTGGGCGCGAGTCTGGTGCTATGCGCCGTGGTGTATTTCGGCGCATTATTCCTCATGGGTTTCAATTTCTCGTTCTTCCGACGTCGTACGAACTGACGCGGCAGAACCTACGGGTGCCGCATGGCGAATCGCTTTCTCGAGTACTTTGCAGCACTAGTGGCGTCCGATGACGGCCTGCCGCTCACCGAGGCGGCGATCGCCATCGCGCAGGACGTCTATCCCGATCTCGACGTGCAGGACACGCTCACGCAAATCGACGCGTTTGCTGCGCGCTTGTCCAAACGTCTGCCGCAGGACGCCGGGCCGTTGCAAAAGCTGCAACTGCTCGATCATTTCTTCTTCCGCGAACTCGGCTTCTCCGCGAATCAGAACGACTACTACGATCCCGATAACAGCCATCTGCACATCGTGCTGGACCGGCGTCGCGGCATCCCGATTTCGCTTGCGGTTCTATGCATGGAAATCGGTCATCAGATTGGGCTGCCGTTGCGCGGCTTGTCGTTCCCCGGGCACTTTCTGTTGCGCCTGGCGGTACCGGCTGGCGACGTGGTGATCGATCCGTTGTCCGGCAATTCGCTCTCGCCGCAGCGATTGCTCGAAATGGTCGAGCCTTATTTGAAGCACTACCGCGACGAGAGCGCCGAGCCGATTCAGGAATTGGCGCTATGGGCGCTGTTGCATCCGTTCCTGGAGCCAGCGACGCCGCGCGAAATTCTCGCGCGCATGCTTCGGAATTTGCGGGCGATCTATACGCAGAACGAGCGGTGGGAGCGATTGCTCGCGGTGCAAGAGCGGATGGTGTTGGTGCTGCCCGATCAACCGATCGAGAAGCGCGATCGCGGTTTGGCCTATGCGAGACTTAACCTCGTGCGCCCCGCGCAGGACGACCTTGAGTTTTATCTGAGCAAACGTCCCGACGCGGAAGACGCCGATGCGATCCGGCAAGTGCTCGACGATCTGAGCCGTCGGCCCGGCAGCCACGGATGAGTGCGGCGCGTGTCGCGGATGGTGCGGCTAGGTCCGCAACGTTGATCTGAACGAAGTCCACAAAGCAAAACGCCAGCCTCGTCGGCTGGCGTTTTTGTTTCTGGCGCGGCGAATCACGCCGGTTCTGCTGCCAGTTCTTCCACCCGGCGCCGTAGACCCGGTTTGTAGCCGAAGTAGAAAAACACTTCCGCCATCAGGAACATCGGCGCTATAAAAATTTGGAAGAGATTGTCGAGTAGCGCGGGCTTGCGGCCTTCGAAGTGATGCCCGATCAACTGAATGATCCAGCCGCCAACGAAGAGCAGGCCAAACGCGGTCAGTGCCCACGGCCACGGCAGTCGCGCCAGATGTTGCGTCACGGCGAGCATGACGGCGAAAAATGCCGTCATGGCGAGTGCGAGGGGGACATCGAGCAGGAAGTAGTACATCAGCAGGACCAGCACGATCACATGCGTGGCATTCAGTCCGCTCGGCCCTAGCGGTATCCACGAGAACGCTTGCATCACCGCGAGGATGATCATGGGAACGCCGAAGAAATGCGTGAGACGATTCTTGGGACTGCGGTGATAGCGCTGATAAAACGACATCTGTTGCGCCAGTGATTTCATGCCAGCCTCCTGCCTCGGGGGACGGGGGGAACACGCGGGGCCGGCGACTCACCGGCATCGGAGTGGGCCGCAGATTGCGGCCCGGCTTTCATTGTAGTCATACTCGGCACGGCAAATTGCTGCGATGCGGCAAAGTGTCTCGATGCGCCTTTCAGACGCTATTTTGCCTAAGCGGCTTATTTGGGTTGCATGCGAATGGCGCCGTCTAGTCGGATGACCTCGCCGTTGAGCATGGGGTTGCGCACGATCTGCTCGACGAGCATGGCGTATTCGGACGGCTTACCCAGACGCGGCGGAAACGGCACCATTTGCCCGAGCGACGCCTGCACTTCGGGCGGCATGGCCAGCATCATCGGCGTCTCGAAGATACCCGGTGCAATGGTCATCACGCGGATGCCGCTGCGCGACAAGTCTCTTGCGACTGGCAGTGTCAGACTTGCCACGCCGCCTTTGGACGCCGCATAAGCCGCTTGCCCCATCTGACCGTCGTACGCCGCCACGGATGCCGTGTTCACGACCACGCCGCGCTCGCCTTCGCCATTTGGTTCGCTTTGGCTCATGGCCGTGGCGGCCAGACGGATCATGTTGAACGTGCCGATCAGATTGATCTGGATGACACGGGAGAACGTGTCGAGGGGATGCGGGCCGTCGCGTCCGACAGTTTTGCTGCCGATGGCGATACCGGCGCAATTGATGAGGCCGCGCAAGGTGCCGAGCGTTTGCGCGGCGGCCACGGCCGCTTTGCCGTCGTCCTCACGCGTGACGTCGCACTTGATGAACTTGCCGCCGAGCTTTTCGGCCAGCGCCTCGCCTTCGGCGACATTGACGTCGGCCAGCGTGACTTTCGCGCCCAAGCCGGCCAGCCAGCGCGCGGCGGCGGCGCCAAGCCCCGAGGCGCCACCGGTGATCAGAAACACATTGCCCTGAATTTCCATGCGTCATCCTCCTGAGGCAAAAAAGGCGGCCCAGTTTGCACTGGCCGCCTTTTTCTATTGCGTCATTTGCGCCGAACGTCAACCGATAGGGATGAGGCGCGGCGCATCGTCGCGCTTACTTCAGTGCGTCGAACACGCGCGCGCGGATTTCGTCCACGCTGCCCTGGCCCGAGATCTTGCGATACTGCGGGGCCTCGACGATCGCGCCGGGGCTGCCATGCTTGGCCCAGTCCGAATAGTAGGCCACGAGCGGCTTGGTTTGCGATTCGTACACGGCCAGACGCTTCTTGACCGTCTCTTCCTTGTCATCGTCGCGTTGCACCAGCGGCTCGCCGGTCACGTCGTCATGACCTTCGACCTTGGGCGGGTTGAACTTGACGTGGTACGTGCGACCCGATGCCGGGTGCGTGCGGCGACCGCTCATACGCGTGATGATTTCATCGAACGGCACGTCGATTTCGAGCACGAAATCGATGGCGACGCCGGCTTTCTTCATCGCTTCGGCTTGCGCGATGGTGCGCGGGAAGCCGTCGAAGAGGTAACCGTTCTTGCAATCGTCGGCGGTCAGGCGTTCGCGGACCATGCCGATGATCACGTCGTCCGGCACGAGATCGCCTGCGTCCATAAAACGCTTGGCTTCAAGACCGAGCTGGGTGCCTTCCTTGATCGCGGCGCGCAACATGTCGCCGGTCGAGATTTGCGGGATGCCGAATTTTTCTTTGATGAACGTTGCTTGGGTGCCCTTGCCGGCCCCGGGTGCCCCCAACAAAATCAGACGCATCGATGACTCCTGAAAGTTTGTGATTTGTGAATGCTGTGCGTGCGGCAGGCAGGATCGACTCCGGGTTTTGCGTGGGCGTGCGGGGCGTTGACCGGCACGCGACACGGCGCGCAGGCGTCGCGCTCGGCAGGGGCGCGGCGCGCGCGACCGGAGGTCTGCTCGCGAGAATCAGAGCGATTATGCCACGACGTGCCCGCCCGTCGGCGTTTTGCGGGATTGCATCGATCCTGTCAGTGCAATTTCCGGGACAAGCGTCGGGATGATCACAGCGACGAGCGGCGGGACCGGCTGGGCCGGTCGCCGCGTCGGTGTCAATCTCAGTCGCGCAGCAATGCGCGTACGCGTTCGAGATCTTCGGCTGTGTCGACGCCCGGCAACGGCGCGTCATCCGTCACGAGCACGGCGATACGCTCGCCATGCCATAACGCGCGCAATTGTTCGAGCGATTCGGCGGTTTCGAGAGGTGCCTGCGCCAAGCTCGGATAGCTGCGCAGGAACTTGGCGCGGTAGGCATACAGCCCGATGTGCCGGTACACCGGCGTCGTTGCGGCAGGCAACGTAGCGACATCGGTCAAACCTGCGGACCACGCGTCGCGCGACCACGGAATGGGCGCGCGTGAAAAATAGAGCGCTCGGCTATGCGCATCGAGCACGACCTTAACGACGTTCGGCGAAAAAATCTCGGCGTTGTCGGTGATCGGATGCGCGGCTGTCGACAAGGCGCATTCCGGGTGCTCGGCGAGGTGACCCGCAACGGCATGCACCAGACGCGGGTCGATCAGCGGCTCGTCGCCTTGCACATTGACGACGATGGTGTCGTCGGCCCAGCCTTGCTGCACGGCCACTTCGGCGAGGCGGTCGGTGCCGGTCGGGTGATCGGCGCGCGTGAGCACCACGTCGAATCCGTGAGCCGCCACCGCGTCGACGACGCTTTGCGAGTCGGTGGCGACAACGACTTGTCGTGCCCCCGATTCACGGGCGCGCTCGGCGACGCGCACCACCATCGGCTTGCCGCCGATGTCGGCAAGCGGCTTATTCGGCAGGCGCGTCGAAGCCAGACGCGCCGGCACCACGGCAACAAAATCAGTCACAGCGCTCACGATCCGGACTTATCGTCGGAGAGCGGCACCGGCGTGCCTTCGACGGACTGGCGTGCTTCGTCGGCCAGCATGACGGGGATGCCGTCACGAATGGGGTACGCGAGCTTATCGGCGTGGCAAATCAGTTCCTGGGCTTTCTTGTCGTACTCCAGGGGGCCCTTGCACAACGGGCAGACGAGAATCTCAAACAGTCGGGTGTCCACGCAATTTCTCCACTACCAGGGATACCAGGCGCGCATCGAGCGCCGCCTCGGCGGGTACGGCCCACACACGTGGGTCGGACCAGGTGAGGCATTTTACTGCATCCTTTTCAGTAATCAGGATGGCACCGGCCGCGACTCCGTCGAACGGATTGGTCGCGAAATCGTAATGATCGGGCAGCGGCAGCGTCTCGATGGTCAGACCGGCCGCGCGCAGCGCTGCGAAGAAGCGCTCGGGTGCGCCAATGCCCGCTGCGGCGAGAATGCGGCGCGGGGCCGGGGACGTCGGTGCCGTTGTAGTTGCTGCCGCGGCTGTTGCTGCTGCCATCGCCACCGAAGACGTCGTTGCGCCGTTACCCGCAGCGAAGTGAGCCAGCGGGCGCGAGAGCGAAGGCTGGCTGACGCACCACGCATCGCCCAGTGCGAGCGTCAGGCGCCAGGTGTTGGGCCAATCGGGTAGTGTCTTGCCGTACGGATCGTTGATGAGGTTCGCATCGCGCTGGCGGGATAACGGCTCGCGCAGTGGTCCGGCCGGTAGCAAAAAGCCATTGCCGCCTAACCGATGGTCGAATACCGCGATCTCGACGTCGCGCGCTAAAGCGTAATGCTGAAGACCGTCGTCACAAACGATCACATCGCATTCCGGATGCGCTGCCAGCAGTGCTCGCCCGCCTTCGACGCGGGCTGGCCACACCCAGACGGGGGCGCCAGTGCGTTTGGCGATGAGCAGGGGTTCGTCGCCGACGTCTTCCGGGCGCGATGTCTCACGTACTTCCGTGGGGCTCGACAGCCGTGCACCGTAGCCTCGCGAGAGCACGCCGGGGGAATAGCCCCGTTGGCGCAGTGCGGCTACCAACGCGATAACGGTGGGCGTCTTACCGGTGCCACCGACGGTGAGGTTACCCACCACGACGACCGGCACTGGCAGGCGAGTCGAGGTTTTCCAACCGCGCCGGAAACCTAGACGCCGCCAGGCGGCGATACCCGCGAAGATCCACGACAGCGGCCATAACAGCCAGGCCGCGACCCCGCGCCGTTGCCATTGCGCACTGACCCAATGCACCAGCGATCCAGACAGACGCGGCACCAACGCGCGGGCACGGGTGCCCGAAACGCTATCGTTGCCACGGCGGGCGTGTGGGTCAGGGGAGGCCGGTGCCGTCATCGGGCGGGCTTGCCGTTTGCGTTGTTCGAGCGGGCAGCGAACGTCAGACGCGACAGGCCAGCCTCACGCGCGGCTTCCATTACGTTGATGACGGATTGATGGGTGCTCTTCGCGTCCGCATTGATGATGATGACCGGCGGTTCTGCCCCGGCACTCTGCGAACCGGCTGCCTGACGCAGTGCACCCGTCAGGCTAGCCACATCGCGTTGGCCGAGCGCTTGCCGGTCGATGGCATAACTGCCGTCCGCGCCGACCGACACCACGATCTGACGCGGCGGTACGACAGCCTTTTCAGCGTCGGCCGTCGGCAGATTGACCTTGAGCGCGGTATAGCGCGTATAGGTCGTGGTGATCATCAGGAAGATGAGAATGACGAGCAGCACGTCGATGAGCGGGATCAGATTGATCTCCGGCTCGTCGCGCGTTGTCAGGCCTCGACGGAAGTTCATCGTGCGCCTCGCCGGTCAGTGCCGCGGCAGCGTGGCATCGAGGAAATGGACCGCCTGCGTTTCCAGTTCGACGAGAAACGCATCGACGCGCGTGCGGTAGTACCGGTAGAAGATCATCGCGGGAATGGCAATCATCAGACCGAAGCCGGTGTTGTACAGCGCGACGGAAATACCGTGGGCCAACTGGGCGGGGTCGGTGCCGGTCGCGTCTTGTGAGCCGAAAATCTCGATCATGCCCACGACCGTACCGAACAACCCCATGAGCGGCGCCACCGAGGCGATGGTGCCAAGCGCCGGCAGAAAGCGCTCGAGCTCGTGGGCGACGGCGCGGCCGGTTTCTTCCAGCGCTTCCTTAGCCCCGTCGCGCGGTCCCTGCGGATTGTGGGCGACGTAGCGCACACCGGTAGCCAGCACCCGGCCCAGCAACGAACCACGTGCGAGCGCTTCGGTCGCCTCGTGTTTGGCCGGTGCGCGGCGCGCGAGCGTAATGGCATTTTCGAGCACGCCGCTGGGCAGCACGCGTGCGCGGCGCAACGACAGGGCACGCTCGACAATCAGAGCGAGCGCGATGACGGATGCGATGAGAAGTGGCCAGATGGGCCAGCCGGCGGCCTGGATGACGGCGAACAAAGACGACCTCTTGCTTGTTGCGGGGATGGGCAAACGAGTCCGCACTGTAGCGTGCAGGGTGGGGATGGGCAAGCACCGTTTTCCACATCTGACGAGCACAAGGATGTGGACAACCTTGGGATACTTTTTGCAAGTCGTTGAGCGCAAGGCGGTTTTTGGTTCGTGATGAAAAAATGAGCAATAAAAGGTTTCAGATATGAACACCACCGCAAACTCGCAAATCCCAAAATCTATTGAACAGCCTGTGGATAACTTTGTGCACATGTCCCCAGGCCTCCATATATCCTGCGTTCTGTCACGAAAACGCCATGTGACACTGGTGCGACACCCGCCGTACAGCCCCGCCAATCAAGGCTTTCCCCGCCGGACGTAGGAAAAGTCAGGCGGCAGGGGTCGAAAACCCTTAAATTAACGGGCCTGTGGACAGCTTTTGACCTGCCGAATCGCATGAACCTTTCTTTTGACGACGCCCGGCCCAATCGTGGTGCGGATCGCGTGCTCAGTGTTTCGGATTTGAACAAGGCCGTTGCCGGGGTGCTGGAGCGGAGTTTCCCGCTCGCCTGGGTCAGCGGCGAGATCTCGAACTTCACGCGCGCAGCCAGTGGCCACTGGTATTTCTCGATCAAAGACGCCCAGGCGCAAATGCGCTGCGTGATGTTCCGTGGCCGCGCCCAGCACGCCGACTTTTCGCCGAAAGAAGGCGATCGCGTCGAAGTACGGGCGCTGCTCTCGATGTATGTGCCGCGTGGCGAAGTGCAACTGAACGTCGAGGCCATTCGCCGTGCGGGGCAGGGCAATCTTTACGAGGCGTTTCTGCGGCTCAAGGAGAAGCTGGCCGCCGCGGGATTGTTCGACGCCGAGCGCAAACGGCCGTTGCCGCGCTATGCCCGCCGTGTGGGTGTCGTGACTTCGTTGCAGGCGGCGGCGCTGCGCGACGTGCTGACGACGCTCGCTCGCCGCGCGCCGCACGTCTCGGTGGTGGTCTACCCGGCGCCGGTGCAGGGGGCCGACGCGGCAACGCGTCTGGCGGCGGCGCTCGACACCGCCAACGCGCGCCGCGAAGTCGACACGATTCTCTTGTGTCGCGGCGGCGGCTCGATTGAAGACCTCTGGGCGTTTAACGAAGAAGTGCTCGCCCATGCCATCGCCCGCAGTGAACTGCCGGTCGTCTCGGGGGTGGGTCACGAAACCGATTTCACGATTGCCGACTTCGTCGCCGACGTGCGGGCACCCACGCCCACGGCGGCGGCCGAGCTCATTAGTGCGGCGCGCGACGAGTGCCTGCGCGAGGTCGATCGCGAGCGTCAACGCCTGACGCGCGCCATGTGGCGCACGCTGGAGCAACGGGCTCAGCAACTCGACAGCCTGTCACGCGGACTGGTGTCGCCTCGCGAGCGTCTGGCGCGCCAACAAGGGGCGCTGGCCCATCTGTCGGACAGAATGCGGCACGCGCTGGAGCGCCCGCTCGCCCAGCGCCGCAGCCGTTTCGACATGCTGCGTCTGCGATTCGGGCGTGCGATACCCGATGTCGCGTCGCAACATGAACGGCTCGCACTGCTCTCACAGCGTTTGGATACGGCCATGTCGCGCCGCGCCGAGCGCTCGTCGCAGCGGCTCGCGGACGCCACCGCCCAGCTTGAACTCTTGAACCCGCGCCGCACGTTGCAACGCGGTTATGCCGCAGTGCTCGACGGGCGCGGTCAGCCGATTCGCGACCCTCGCAAGCTCCAGCGCGGGCAGCAGGTCACGATGCATCTGGCCGACGGCGCAGCCGACGTGGGCATTGGTGACGTTCAGGTCAGGCTAGACGATACTTTTTAGCCGCACCGGCCCGGCAGTGTTAGCGAAGTGCAGACAATGTGCGTGCATTCGCCGGGATTGGCACACAATCGTCACACGCGTGGCGCAAAGTGCGGTGAAACAAGTAACCGTCAGGTTTGCGGGGTTATTGCATCTGCCCTAGAATCGGTGGTTCCGGATAATGCAAAAATCGGGTTCCCCTCAGAGCACAAAGGACAATCGCCATGGAACACAAGCTCCCTGAACTGCCGTACGCCATCGATGCACTGGCGCCGACCATCTCCAAGGAAACGATGGAGTATCACTACGGCAAGCATCACCAAGCCTATGTGACGAACTTGAACAACCTGATCAAGGGCACCGAATTCGAAAACGCCAGCCTCGAAGACATCATCAAGAAGTCGTCGGGCGGTGTGTTCAACAACGCAGCACAAGTGTGGAACCACACGTTCTTCTGGAACACGCTGTCGCCGAAGGGCGGTGGTGCTCCGGCTGGCGATCTGGCCAAGGCTATCGACACCAAGTTCGGCTCGTTCGACGCCTTCAAGGAAACGTTCTCGAAGTCGGCCGTGGGTAACTTCGGTTCGGGCTGGACGTGGCTCGTGAAGAAGGCCGACGGTTCGGTCGATATCGTGAACACCAGCAACGCTGCCACGCCGCTGACCGGCACTGACAAGCCGCTGATCACCATCGACGTGTGGGAACACGCGTACTACATCGACTACCGCAATGCCCGTCCGAAGTTTGTCGAGGCATTCTGGAACCTGGTCAACTGGGACTTCGCAGCGAAGAACTTCGCGTAATCGAACACCCCGGACTTCACCGGCACCCGAGGTCAACCCGGGCGTCACGCGCCTGACCCGAGCGCGACGCCTCGCCGGTGAAACAAAAGCCCATCGCTTGCGATGGGCTTTTTGTTTTCAGCATCTACCGGTTCGCATGTAGGCGCAACGCGTTTGATCGGCATCAACGTTGATGCGCGCGAGCGTCGTTAGAGTAAGCACTTCAAGCGAATCGCAGTGCACGACAACGCTGCACGATGCTTCGCCTCAGCCTCTTTCCATGCGCTTTGGACACCCTTTGGACACCGTATGCCAGAACCTGCGCCAACGTGCGACGTCACTCCCGGGCCACAGGCTCGCACACACCGCGCGGCACACGACGCCCCGCAACACCCCTCACATCACCGTTACTGGCTAGCGGATACGCATCTCATGCACAGCCTGCCGCCCGCGGCATGGACGCTCTTCCGCCTGGCCGAGTGCAAGCGCGGCGGCACCGCGTCACACATGTGGCGAGTCGGGCGACTGGCTTGGCGTTTTGCGCAGACTTTGGAAATGCCGCCTATCGAAGCGCAGGCACTGGGGCTCGCCGCGGCATTGCATGACACGGGCAAGCTCTGTATCCCGAATTCGATTCTGGAGAAGCCCGGCAGGCTGACGCCGGATGAGATTCGCGTGATGCGGATGCATCCGCAATTAGGTGCCGATATATTGAGCGCGCTGGGTGGCGCCGCCTGCGATTTGGCCGCGAGCGTCGCGCGTACGCATCACGAGCGCTACGACGGCAGCGGATATCCTTTTGGTTTATCGGGCCATCGCATTCCGCTGGCCGGGCGCATTGTCGCGCTGGTCGATGTGTTCGACGCGTTGGCCAGCCATCGTCCGTATCGCGAGGCGCTCACACCTGCGCAAATCGTGAAGGCAATGCTTGCCGAGCGTGGACGCCATTTCGATCCGTGGCTGCTCGATCGGTTTCTTGAACGTGCGCTCGCGAGCGCACTGACCATTTCGAGCGGTGCACGATAGGGCGTGCACCGTGTTATGAGATGAACGTGGCGAATTAACGCTGTGAATTAGCGCTTTGAATTATCGCGGCAGCCCGGAAATCTTCGTGCCCGCCGTCAGGTTCTTGGTTTTGAACCAGCCTTGATTCATTTCCAGCGCGTAGCGGATGGGCTCTTTCGGGCAGTGGTTGTCATCCGTTTGCGGAGCCATATCTTCGATATTCACGATCGTGCCGTCATCCCGCAGGAACGCGATCGACAGCGGCAGATTCGTATTGCGCATCCAGAAGCAGTTCATGGCGCGCTGTTCGAACACGAAAAGCATGCCCGCATTGGGCGCCATCTTCGTGCGATACATCAGGCCTTGCTCGCGGTCAGCTTCATTGGCGGCGACTTCGGCCTTGATGAGGAACATGCCAGCGGAGAGCTGGACGGTCGGGAAATCACCCGGTTGTTTGATCTGTTGCGCGGCAGCAGTTGCCGGGGCGAGTGCCATGAAGGCGGCGGTAGTGGCGAACGTGGCGCTTGCGGCGAGCGCAGCCAGTTGACGCGAAATCCGGATCACGAACGACTCCTGGGAAGGTCTGGAAACGCCAGACGAATGGCGGACCATTGTAGCCGTCGGACGAAAAAAAAGCAGGTTGCATGAGCAACCTGCTTATTACCGTCAGTTGCGCAGTGAAGCTGCGCGACGCGGTACTTACTTGCTGGCGGCGGCCGGCGCTTCAGCAGCCGAAGCCTTCTTCGCCGACTTCTTATGCGTCGACTTCTTGTGCGTCGACTTCTTCTTTGCAGCCGGCTTAGCGGCGGCAGCCGGAGCAGCGTCAGCAGCCGGAGCGGCCGGAGCAGCAGCTTGAGCAAACACGCCAGTTGCGAACAGGCCAGCGACCAGGGCAGCGATCAGTTTTTTCATGAGATTCCTCGTTGAAGCTCGATGTTTGGGTGGTGAACTCGTTGACCCGCGAAGTGAGTCACCTCTAATAACGTCCGGTCAGGACATCGGTTGACAACTCACTCGCGGATTTTTACTAAGTGAAGTATTACGGCTTGTTACCAGTCGGCGGCTGCGTAGCCGGGCCCTTCTTGGCCGACTTCTTGTGGTGATGCTTCTTGTGCGACGACTTCTTGGCAGGCGCGGCCTTGTCGGCAGCTGCCGCCGCCGGAGCGGGTGCTGCTGCTGCGGGCGCCGCCGGCGCGACAGGCGCCGTGGCCGGCGCCGATTGTTGGGCCATCGCGGCGCCGGACACGATCATGCCGGCGGTCAGTGCGAGCAGCAGTTTGTTCATGACTTGGTTTCCTCGTTTCAGTTAGTGGTGCGTATGTTGCGCACCTGTTCCCTCAACGAGCCGGGCGACCGCTCCGTTGACTGGAAAGTGTAAGTATTTGTTGCGGCAGTTCGCACCACTGTCCGGGCGCGAGATTCAACGCAAAGATGTCGACCGGACCGATGGCGACGCGCACGAGGCGTAAGGTCGGCTTACCGACGGCGGCGGTCATGCGCCGGACCTGCCGGTTCTTGCCTTCGACTAGCCGGATCTCGAGCCAATGGGTGGGGATGCTCGCGCGATAGCGAATCGGCGGATCGCGAAGCCATAGCGATTCCGGCTCAGGAATTTCACGCGCTTCGCACGGCAAGGTCACGAAGTCGCCTAGATCGAGCCCCGCGCGCAAGCGCGCTACGGCCGACTCGTCGTAAGCGCCTTCGACCTGTGCCCAGTAGGTTTTGGGCAGTTTACGCTCGGGTTCGGCAATGCGCGCTTGTAGGCGGCCGTCGTCGGTGAGCAGCAGCAAACCTTCGCTATCGGCATCGAGGCGTCCAGCCGGATAGACGCCTGGACGCTGCACCCATTCGGCGAGCGTCGGGTGCGTCGGGTGCGGCGAGAACTGGCAGATCGTGCCGAAAGGCTTGTTGAGCGCGAGAAGTGTCATACCGGGAGAAGAAAATCGGAACCTCTGTTCAGGCCCGACATGTTAATGCATAATCCAAAAAATCAGTCTTATGTCTTATATAAGACTTGAGGTTTGCTGTACGCAGCGATAGGCGCGGTAACTACCGTTGTGACTACAATAGGCCGCTAAACCCGATGGCGATACCGCCGCCTGCGTGCGTTATCCGATCTATCCAATTGGAGTCCCACCATGTCGTATCAGCACATCAAGGTCCCGGCCGGCGAGAAGATCACCGTGAACAAGGACTTCTCGTTGAACGTTCCGGACATGCCGATCATTCCGTACATCGAAGGCGATGGCACGGGCGTGGACATCACGCCGGTGATGCTCAAGGTGGTCGATGCCGCAGTGGAGAAAGCCTACGGTGGCAAGCGCAAAATCAGTTGGATGGAAATCTACGCGGGTGAGAAGTCGACGCGTATCTATGGCCCCGATGTGTGGCTGCCGGACGAAACGCTCGATGCCGTTAAGGATTACGTCGTCTCGATCAAGGGGCCGCTGACGACGCCGGTGGGCGGTGGCATCCGCTCGCTGAATGTGGCGTTGCGCCAGCAGCTCGACCTCTATGTTTGTTTGCGTCCGGTGCAGTACTTCAAGGGGGTGCCGTCGCCGGTGCGTCAGCCGGAGAAAATCGATATGGTGATCTTCCGCGAGAACTCGGAAGACATCTATGCGGGCATCGAGTGGGAAGCCGAGTCCGAAGGGGCGAAGAAGCTGATCGCGTTTCTGCAAAACGAGATGGGTGTAAGTAAGATTCGCTTCCCGCAGACGTCGGGTATCGGCGTGAAGCCGGTATCGCGCGAAGGCACCGAGCGTCTTGTGCGCAAGGCGATTCAATACGCCATCGACAACAACCGCGATTCGGTGACGCTGGTGCACAAGGGCAACATCATGAAGTTCACCGAAGGCGCTTTTCGCGATTGGGGCTACGGACTCGCGAAGAAAGAGTTCGGTGCCACGGAAATCGACGGCGGTCCTTGGTGCAAGGTGAAGAATCCGAAGACGGGTAAAGACATCGTGATCAAGGATTCGATTGCGGACGCGTTCCTGCAACAGATTCTGCTGCGCCCCGCCGAGTATGACGTCATCGCGACACTCAACCTGAATGGCGACTACGTCTCGGATGCGCTTGCCGCGCAAGTGGGTGGCATCGGCATTGCACCGGGCGCGAACTTGTCGGACTCGGTGGCGATGTTCGAAGCTACGCACGGCACGGCGCCGAAGTACGCGGGCAAAGACTATGTGAATCCGGGCTCCGAGATCCTGTCGGCAGAGATGATGTTGCGTCATATGGGATGGACCGAGGCAGCAGACTTGATCATCGCGTCGATGGAGAAATCGATCCTCTCGAAGAAGGTCACGTACGATTTCGCACGTCTGATGGAAGGCGCTACGCAAGTCTCTTGTTCGGGCTTCGGCGACGTCATGATCGAGAATATGTAAGGCGTGATTAGACGGCGAAGGTCGCCGTCTCTGCGTTTCGAAACGACGGTGATCGCAACCCCGGTTGAGCCATGCTCGCCGGGGTTTTTTCATTCGTGGAAGCGGTACTCTCGTCGCGAAAGTGAACGGCCGCGATGCTAATGAGTGAGTGCGTGATCGTCTCGACGTTCTTGCCACATTGCAGCGAGCGCATAGCTGCCCGCAATGCACAGACTGATACGACTCGACTGTGCGAGGCCCTCGATGAAGGTTGAGGATGCTACGCACATCAGCAGTACGTACTGAGGAAACAGCGCGACGCCGAATGCGAAGTCACTGGCGCGTGTCGTGGCCGAGGAACGCTGGCTACGGCGCGTGATCCATGCGCGCCAAGCCACATACGCAACACCATGAAGCACGGCACAACAATCGATCCAGTTTCCGTCAATTTGAAAAGTCGGCAACATCGCTTGTCACCTTCGACAAAAGAGCCAGAGTGCCGAGATTGCTGCAAAGACTAGACCTACGACATCGCGTGCATCGTAGGCAAAGTCCATCCGGCCGACGGTAACACCGGTCAGCGACGAGCCGATAACCGCAAAACTCACCACGCAGCGAAGCTTCGCGCGTGTCTCAGGAGAAATTTTGATCATATAAACCTGCGCTTGAAAATCAAAAGCGACGAAAGAGAAACAGGGGGCGCAACAAATTCTATTTCGTCGCCATACGTCGAGCGCAAGCGTTTACCGGCCGTGTGGCCTGCAATTCCGACTAATCCTAAACGTTGAAATCGAGTGGCATCGCTATTGAATAACGATGGTCGTCGTCACGCGATGGTCGCCCGTGGCAGGCACGCGGCTCGTGAGTTCGCGAGGAAAACCCACGGTCCATGTTACGACGTCGGTGCCTGCGGTTTTGCCCGCTTGATACCAGACGATCATGCCGGGAAAGCGCATCGTTTCGCAGCGTTGCCCGACGGGCACCGTGTAGTCGATCCACTCCGCAGAGACTTCCCCGAGGGCAGGCGCGGAGTCGAGTTGGAAGGTGGGTTGTCCGAGCGATCGGCAAAGCACGCTGTAGTTGGGCTGCACCCAAAGCGCGACTTTCTCTCCGGCGGCAACGCTCACTTCATTGGCCGGTGGCGGGTAGCTTGCTTGGGCGATTGCGGCGGCGGCGAACACGACGCCGGACACGAAGAGGCTGAACCGGCTCGCAAACCGGGACGCGGCGTTGGCGGTATCCATCATCGGATCTCCCAGCCCCCGGGCGGCCGCCGCTGGGATGTTCTCGTATCCCGTCATCGCGTCGGCACGACGATTCCATTACAGTGCACACGAGTACGTATAGCAAGGTAGGTATCGCCCCCATCTCATGCCTCTCACCCACAGGATCCCAAAGGAGCCGACCCATGAAGGTCAACCGCATCGTCGCGAATCTCGCCGCGCCGTCGCCAGGCGCGATGCAAGCCGCACAGCATTTTTACGGTGAACTGCTTGGCCTCGATTTACTGATGAATCACGGCTGGATCGCCACGTACGGCAGCGCCGCGAAGATGACAGTGCAAATGAGTGTCGCCACCGAGGGCGGTGAGGGCACCCCCGTGCCGGATTTGTCGATCGAAGTCGACGATGTCGACGAGGCGCTCGCTGTTATGCGCGCCGCGGGCGTCGCCATCGTCTACGGCCCGGCCGACGAGCCATGGGGCGTGCGCCGCTTCTACGTGCGCGATCCGCTCGGCAGGTTGCTCAACATCCTTGCCCATCGATAACGGCCCGTCGCCCATTTCGCCGCCGTCACTGCCGTCATTGCCGTCACCGGCGTCACCGGCGTCACCGCGTCTTTGCTGACATTACCGTCCATCGAAATACGCTGCCAGTTTCTGCGTTTCGAAGGCCTGCACCACGTAGTCGACAAACACGCGCGTGCGCAGCGGCAACTGTTTTTTGTTCGAGTAATAGACGAACAGTCCGCCGTATTCTTCGCACCAGCCCGGCAGCAATCGCACCAATCGTCCGGCGTCGAGCAGCGGTGCGGCGTGTGGCATCGGCAGTAATGCGATGCCGTACCCCAGCGCCACCGCGTGCGCCATCGCCTCGGGGTCGTCGAAGATCATGCGCGTGCGCGCCTCCACGTTGACCCGCTCGCCGCGCGAATTGCGCAACTCCCACGCCCGAATCCGTCCTGACATTCCCGAGCGGCGCATCACGCCGTCAAACGACGCGAGATCCGACGGATGTTTCGGGGCCGCGCGCTCGGCCATATACGCCGGTGATGCGCAGATCACCGTGTACGTCGGCGCCAGACGCCGCGCAATCACGCCGGGCGTCAATTCGATGCCCCCGCCGATGGCGGCATCGAAGCCCTCGCTGACGACATCTACCGCGCGGTTATCGAAGCGCCAGTCGGGCACGATGTCCGGATAGCGCGCAAGAAAATCGCCGAGCAGCGGCACCAGATACTGACGCCCGAACGCATGCGCCACGCTCACCTTGAGCACGCCCGAAGGCGCGCTCTCGCGCTCGGCCGCCCGTGCGACGGCATCGGTGAGCGCCGCGAAGGGCCCATCGATCTCGCGCAGAAACGACTCGCCGCCCGCGCTCAACGTCAGGCTGCGCGTGCTGCGGTGAAACAGCCTCAGTCCGATTTGCGCCTCAAGTCGCGCCACGTTCTTGCTGACGGCGGCCGGGGTAATGCCAAGCCGCCGCGCGGCCGCCGAGAAGCTCCCGGTACGCGCACTGAGGACGAACGATTCGAGCAGGTTCAGCGCTTCCATGTGACACCTGTTCCGCTGAGTTGAAAGTGATGATCGGAATTATGGACTAGTTGGCAGGTAATCCGCCAACCATACTGGCTTCACTTTTTACCGACAACGGAGTGACATCATGGCAACGAAATTTCAAGGCAAAGCGGCATTTGTGACCGGTGGTTCGCGTGGCATCGGCGCGTCGATCGTGCAGCGATTGGCAGACGACGGCGCCGCCGTCGCTTTCACTTACAAGGGCTCGAAGGCGGAAGCCGAAGCCATCGCCGCGCGTATTCGCGCTGCCGGTGGCCGCGCACTGGCATTGCAGGCCGACGCCGCAGACGCATCGGCACTGGGCAACGCCATCGACGACGCCGCGCGCGAGTTCGGCAAGATCGACATTCTCGTGAACAACGCCGGTGTTTTCACCATGGCGAACGTCGCGGACATGGCGCTCGACGATTTCGACCGAATTCTCGACATCAACGTGCGCTCGGTCTTTGTCGCATCGCAGGCGGCGCTGGCGCATATGGGCAATGGCGGGCGCATCATCAACATCGGCTCGTGCAACGCCGATCGCATGCCGTTTGCGGGCGGGGCAGCCTACGCGATGAGCAAGTCGGCGCTTGTCGGACTGGTCAAGGGCATGGCACGTGACCTCGGCCCGCGCGGCATCACCGTGAACAACGTGCAACCGGGGCCGACGGCGACCGATATGAATCCGGAGACCGGTGATTTCGCGGGCGTTATGCACGGCCTGATGGCACTGGATCGTCACGCCCAACCGTCGGAAATCGCCGCCATGGTGGCATACGTCGCCAGCGACGAGGCAGGTTTCGTCACCGGCGCCAGCCTGACCATCGACGGCGGTTTCAACGCGTAAGACGGCGCGTAGACAGCGCGAAGCCCGCGTGACGAACGCGAAGTGTTACGGCCGTAATCGCGCGTAAGCTGCATCCCCCCGCCACGTAACCTCAGGGGCGAAGGCGGGGGGTAGACTGCGCAGCATGAAGGTCGTCCACATCTCGCATACGCCGGTGGCGGGCAGCCCGGGCAATATTGTCTCGGCGCTTAACCGGCTCACCGATATCGAAGCACGGCACATCGTCTTCGATGCGGCGGCGTATCAGACACGCACGTTCGCCGTCGATATCGACTGGAAACGCCAGCGCGATGTGGCGCTCGATGTCATTGCGGCCGCCGACGTCATCCATATCCATCAGATATTTCCGATGGATAAGACTTTCGGCGCCGACTTCCCTCAGTTGTTCACTCATAAGAAGCTGATTCGCCAGTTTCACTCGGCGCCGGAATTGTGGGCGCGAGAGGACATGGCCATGCGCGAGCAGATCGTCAACGATCCGATCCCGCAGTTGGTCATCGCGCAGGGGCCGGAGCGTTTCTATCCGTTTGCGCGTGTGGTGCCCAATATCGTGCCGCTCAACGACTCGCGCTATTTGCCGCAGCCGGAACTCGCGGGCGATACGGGGCGGCCTGTGGTTGTCTTCTCTCCCAGCGGACGCTCGTCGGGATGGCGCAAGCGCTGGGAAACCAAGGGAGCACCTCAGACGCTGCGACTCCTGCGGCGTCTCGAGCGGCGCGGTTTATGCGAAGTCCGGCTGATTACGGGCACGCCGCACGACGAGTGCCTGCGTCTAAAGCAAAGCGCTGCCATTGCGCTCGATGAGTGTGTGACCGGCAACTACCACCTCTCGGGGCTCGAAGCGCTCTCGCAGGGCAAGCCGACGCTCGGTCATCTCGATAATCGCGTACAAGCGCAACTTCGGCGGCTGACCGGCGCTTGGGAGTTGCCATGGGTCGATGTGCCGCTTGAAGCGGCCGAGGCGCCGCTCGTCGAGTTACTCACGAATGCCTCGCTGCGCACGCAGATCGGGGCCGCCTCGCGCCGCTGGATGGAGACCTATTATCAGGAAAGCGCGATGGTCGAGCATTACCGGCAGGCGTATCTCGACTTATTCAATGCGCCGCACCTGTTCACTGAGCGTCGTATCGACGACGCGTCGCAATGGCTCGCCGTCTCGCTGCCGAACATGCGATGGCGCGCGCGGCGCAATGCTAACGCGTTCTGGCGGGGGCTTTGGGAGACGTGGCACGGGCGGTGAGCCACGCTCGTGCACCGGCGGCTGACATCGCCGTTCTTTTTCGCTTACTCATTCCCTCAGTCATTTCCGCTGTCGTTCGCGCGGTCATTCCCGCCGTCATCGCTATTCCGAGAACAAATCGAACAGCAGCGTGCGCATCCACTGACTCGCGGGCTCTTGATGAAAGCGCGCGTGCCAGAACAGATTGATTTGGATATCAGGCACGTCGATCGGGTGATCGACATAGCGCAGGCCGAAGTGCTGCGCGCTGCGTTGCGCAAATTTCTCGGTGACCGTGGCGATCAGGTCGGTGGCGTGAAGAATGTCGGCCAACGCGACGAAGTGCGGCACGCGCAGGCGAATGTTGCGATGCACGTGCGCGCGCGTCATGAACTCATCCACTTGTCCGTGCCCGGTGCCAGCTGCGACGACGACCACCTGTTCGGCGCGTTCGAAGTCGTCTCGCGACACGCCGCCTGACTGGTCGAGCGGATGTCCGGGGCGGAACATGCAGACGTACTTCTGGCGAAACAGCCGCCGCTGAAAGAACCCCGACGTTAGATCCGGCAGGTGCCCGACGGCCAGATCGACTTGGCCGGCCGCCATTTCTTCCTGCAAATTGATAGCCGTGTTCCGCACCGTACTCACGGTAATGCCCGGCGCTTGCTCGCCCAGTGCATGCATCAGACGCGGCAGGAAATGCACTTCGCCGATGTCGGTCATCGCAATCTGAAACGCCTTTTGACTCGTCGCCGGGTCGAACGCCACCTGTCGATTGAACACGCCATGCAGCGCGTCGAGCGCCGCAGCCACCGGCTCCGCCAATTCGATGGCCATCGGCGTGGGCAGCATGCCGCGCGACGTGCGAACGAATAGCTCATCGTTGAACAACTTGCGTAGCCGCGCGAGCGCGTTACTAACCGCAGGTTGCGTAACGCCCAACGCCTCTGCCACGCGCGAAACGCGTCGCGCGTTGTACAGATGCTGGAAGACCACCAGCAGGTTCAGATCGACAGTATGTAAGTCCATCTCGGTGTTATCACCAAAATCTATGGGTCATATAAGCGAGATTCTATTGGTTTATATCGTCGCGTGCGCGATGCTTCGTTCAAACGGCGTCGACTGATCCTTTGAGGGTCACAAGCGAGCGCCACAAACGGTGCCCGGCGGGTGCCGACAGAACGGAGACAAACCCCCATGGAAGTCAGCGTGCAACCGCTCGGCGAGCGTTTTGCCGCCATCCCCGGCGACAACCTGCTCAAAGCGCTCACCGATCGCCAGATCCCCATTTCTTATAGTTGCCTGTCCGGGCGCTGCGGCACGTGCCGCTGCAAAGTCGTTTCGGGCGACGTGCAAGAGGCGGGCGGCTACGCATATCGCCATCACGCTGGTAACGACACCGCGGGCGAGACGGGAGCCGACGCCCGTTACGTGCTGGCGTGTCAGGCGACGGTCCACGGCGACTGCGAGATCGAGTTGCCCGAAGTCGACGAGGTCGTCGTGCATCCCGCGAAGATTCTTAAGGCGACCGTACTCGCCATCGAACCGCTCACGCACGACATCCAGCGATTGGTGCTTAAACCGGCAAAACCGCTGAGTTTTTCGCCGGGACAATACGCGACGCTGCAATTCACGCCCGATCACATTCGCCCGTATTCCATGGCCGGGATCGACGCCGACGGCACGCTGGAATTTCACATCCGACGCGTGCCGGGCGGTGCGGTGACAGGGTACGTTGCCGAGCAATTGAAGGTCGGGGACGCGGTTCGCGTATCCGGCCCGCTCGGTACGTCGTATCTGCGTACGCGGCACGAAGGACCGATGTTGTGCGTCGCAGGTGGCACCGGGCTGGCACCGGTGCTCTCCATCGTGCGCGGCGCTGTCGCGCGCGGCATGACCAATCCGATTGAAATTTACGTGGGCGCGCGTTCGCCGTCCGATGTGTATGGTCTTGAATGGCTACGCGAATTGGCGGCACGCCATGACGGCATCGTGCGACTGCATGTCGTGACGACGACCGGCGAGCCCGTGGTGTCCGAAGTCTTGGCGGATGTGTCCGATTCGTCCAACTCGTTCGATACGTCCGTAGTGCCGAGTGACAGCGGCCCATCGTACCGACTTGGCCACGTGACCGACGCTGTTGCTGCCGACTTCGCGAGTGCCGACGCACTGGCTGGCTGGCGCGCCTACCTGTGCGGCGCACCGCCGATGGTCGATGCCGCGACGGCCCTGCTGCGCGCGCGCGGCATCGACGCCGCTCATATCTATGCCGACGCCTTCTACGCCAACGCGGCCTAAATACTGCGCAGACCGCGCCGCTTGCGCTTCGCGAATTCCCCAAAGGAGACAACCGTGAGTACCACACCGCAGACCGGACTCGAGCCGGCAACGCCATGCACGTCCCAAGCGTCAGACAGGTCCGAAGCATTCGATAGGCACGACGCGTCGGACACGTCCGAAATCTGGCCTGCCGAGGGCACGAGCCGTATTCCCTTCCGCGTTTATACCGACGCCGATCTGTATCGCCGCGAGTTGGAGCAGTGCTTCTATCGTGGCCACTGGAACTATGTCGGACTGGAAGCTGAAGTACCGAATCCGGGTGACTTCAAGCGTACGGTCATCGGCGAGCGCTCGGTGATCGTCACACGCGATGCGAGTGGCGAGATCAATGTGGTCGAGAACGTTTGCGCGCACCGAGGCATGAAATTCTGTCGCGAGAAACGCGGTAACCGCACCGACTTTCATTGTCCGTATCACCAGTGGAATTACGACCTCAAGGGCAACCTTCAGGGGGTGCCGTTCCGGCGCGGGGTGAAGCAGGACGGCAAAGTCAACGGCGGTATGCCCAAGGACTTCAAGCCCGAAGATCACGGCCTGACGAAGCTCAAGGTGGCCACGCGCGGTGGCGTGATCTTCGCGTCGTTCGATCACGAAATCGAATCGCTCGAAGCGTTTCTCGGCCCCGAAATCTGCGCTTACTTCGACCGTTTGTTCGACGGTCGCAAGCTCAAGCTGCTCGGCTACAACAAGCAACGTATTCCGGGTAACTGGAAGTTGATGCAGGAGAACATCAAAGACCCCTACCACCCGGGGCTGCTGCATACGTGGTTCGTCACGTTCGGACTTTGGCGCGCGGACAACAAGTCGCGCTTGGTGATGGACGAGCACGGACGTCACGCCGCCATGATCTCGACGCGCGGGCAGGGCGGTGGCGGCGAAGTCACATCGGGGGTATCGAGTTTCAAAGAGACGATGTCGCTCAACGACATGCGCTTTCTCGACATCGTGCAGGAAGACTGGTGGAAAGGGCCGACGGCCGTGCTTATGACGCTTTTCCCGAGCGTCATCCTTCAACAACAGGTCAACTCGGTGTCGACACGGCATATCCAGCCGCGCGGCCACGATTCGTTCGACTTCGTGTGGACGCACTTTGGGTTCGAAGACGACACCGAAGAAATGACGCAGCGACGCTTGCGACAAGCCAACCTGTTCGGCCCGGCGGGGTTTGTTTCGGCCGACGACGGCGAAGCCATCGAGTGCTCGCAAGAAGGGTTCGAACAGAAGCCGTGGCACCGTGTACTCGCGGAGTTGGGCGGCACGGGCGTGGAGAACACCGACCACATGGTGACCGAGACGCTGATTCGCGGCATGTACGCGTATTGGCGACGGGTGATGGGCGTTTGAGGAGAAACGAAAACATGGTCGACTTTGCGACATTTCAAGCCGTTGTCGAGCTTAATGCCACCTATGCGGCGGCGCTCGACGCGCAGCAGTGGGACGCTTGGCCCGAGTTCTTCCTCGAGGACTGCATCTACCGCGTGCAGCCGCGCGAAAACCACGAAATGGGGCTGCCGCTGGCAACGCTGTCCTTCGAGAGCCGCGGCATGCTTCAAGACCGCATTTACGGCATTCGCGACACGCTCTTTCATGACCCGTACTACCAGCGCCATGTGATCGGCCTGCCGACGATCAAGGCGCTCGATGAGACGACGCTGCATGTGGAGTCGAACTACGCCGTCTTTCGGACCAAGCCGGACCAACTGACCGACATTCTCTCGGTCGGCCGGTATCTGGACATCGTCAAACGAACCAGCGACGGATGGAAGTTCGCGTCGCGGTTGTGCATTTTCGACAGCGAGATGATCCCCAACTCGCTGATTTACCCGATTTGAAGCGAGGACATCATGAGCGGTAACTGGATCGAGGTAGGCGCACGCGACATCATTCCCGAGGACGACGTGGTCGGTCTCGTCGTGGGCGGGCGTGAGCTCGCGCTTTACGGTGTGGACGGCGAGGTATTCGCGACCGACAACCTGTGCACGCATGGCAACGCGCGGTTATGCGACGGGTTTTTGGAGGGGCACGAGATTGAGTGCCCGCTACACCAGGGCAAATTCGACGTGCGCACGGGCGCCGCGATGTGCGCGCCCTTGACCGAGGGCGTGAAGGCTTACCCCATCCGCATCGAGGCCGGTACGGTCTACGTCGATTTGGGCTGAGGCCGCGGCCCGGCCCCGGGCCAATCTAGGGGAAATCGTCCAAACGGGCTGCCTGCGTGTCTGCGAGGCGGCCCGTCACGCTTGCACGACAGCATTTTCGGGGGGGAGGCGCCACCCCCGGGCAGACGGAAATGACAGGGCGGATCATATGATTCATCGTTTTATTGAATGATACATATGGGCCAGACTAGATACCCGCAACATTATCCCTTCCCGGGGGCCTGAAATCGTTAAAAAAGCTATTCCTTTCCAGCGCTTATTTTGGGTTTAGGGTTCACGTTGTCGGACAGCTGCCTGCGTAGGAATACTTAGTCTTTTCAGCTAATTGCGTAATTGATTTCCGCAACCCGCGACTCATCCGCGTTATTTTAATAACTGAGTGGAATATTGCTATGCGAATGGTTTTATCTGCGATTAAACGCGGATAAATTGTGCGGGATGAGAGATGCGGAGTGGAAAGTTGCGCTTTGCTTTTCATTCAAAACCGGATCCAAAAGTTTCGGAATGGATACGAAGCTGATTTGATGGGGTACAACTTTTTGTGCGGCGCAATAAAAAACCCGGCCGAAGCCGGGTTTCCGATGCGTTGAAGCGCAGCTTATCAGGTCGGGGCCTGAATGTTCGAAGCCTGCTTGCCCTTGGGGCCTTGCACCACTTCGAAGGAGACGCGCTGGCCTTCCTTCAGGGTCTTGAAGCCGTTCATCTGGATTGCCGAGAAGTGAGCGAACAGATCTTCGCCACCTTCATCCGGCGTGATGAAACCAAAACCCTTGGCATCGTTAAACCATTTGACCGTACCGGTTGCCATACAAACTTCCCCTAAACAATTACGACTACTACATATCACCGCAACAACGAGCACATCTGAAAAACCCGCCGACTAGGTGCGGCGGCTTCTTAGGCTCACCCAGGCATCTTTTCTTTTAAAACGCTTATAGAGGAAAAGCGCCACGACGATTGTTTTCGGTAAGTGCCAATAGTGTCAAGCCCTTTTTCGCCAATAGAACATGAGTTCGATCAGGTTTTACCCTTATATCTAGGAGGGCATAAGCAGTGCCGCGACACGCCCTTGAAATTTGGGTTAAGCTGACTCATATGGGTGTGGCACCCCCGGTGGTCGGGGCTGCGGCGCCTTGCTGGACAACGCACGCGGCGATTTGGCGAGTGTTGGCATTCCGGTGGACACCGGCGGCAGGCGGCAATAGGAGCTTCGATTGCTTCCTGCGCCCCGGAGTTGTTTAGAATCCACGTATGGCAACCTTACCGACAACGCATGACGACACCGTACAGGAGCGGCAAGAGCAACAGCTCAAGCCGCCTTCGATGTACACGGTGGTACTGTTGAACGACGATTTCACCCCGATGGAGTTCGTGGTGATGGTCATTCAGGAATATTTCAATAAGGACCGGGAATCTGCTACGCAGATCATGCTCAAGGTCCACCGAGAGGGCAGGGGAGTTTGTGGGGTCTTCACGCGCGACGTCGCGGCGACCAAAGTTGAGCAAGTAGTTAGCCATGCAAGGCAGTCCGGGCACCCGCTGCAGTGCGTGATGGAGGAAGCATGATTGCCCAGGAATTGGAAGTCAGCCTGCACATGGCGTTTATGGAAGCGCGCCAGGCCCGACATGAATTCATCACGGTCGAGCACCTGTTGCTCGCCCTCTTGGATAACCCCACCGCTGCTGAGGTGCTGCGTGCCTGCGCGGCGAATCTTGACGATTTGCGCCAGAACCTGCGCAACTTCATCGCGGACAACACGCCGACCGTGCCCGGGAGCGACGAAGTCGACACCCAGCCCACGCTCGGTTTTCAGCGTGTAATTCAGCGCGCCATCATGCACGTACAGTCGACTTCCAACGGTAAGAAGGAAGTGACCGGTGCCAACGTGCTCGTCGCCATCTTCGGCGAAAAAGACTCCCATGCCGTCTACTACCTGCAACAGCAGGGCGTGACGCGTCTGGACGTGGTCAACTTCATCTCGCACGGCATCACCAAGACCGGTGCGGCTGGCGAATCGGCCAAGGCCGGTGAAGGCAGCACCGAGGGTGAAGAAGGCGCAAACGCCAAAGAAAGCCCGCTGGCGCAGTACACGCAAAACCTGAATCAGCTCGCGCGCGACGGCAAGATCGATCCGCTGATCGGCCGCGAGTCGGAAGTCGAACGCGTGGTGCAGGTGCTGTGCCGCCGTCGTAAGAACAATCCGCTGCTCGTGGGTGAAGCCGGGGTGGGCAAGACGGCGATTGCCGAAGGCCTCGCCTGGCGCGTCACGCGCGGTGAAGTGCCCGAGATTCTGCAAGACGCCACGGTCTACTCGCTGGACATGGGCGCGCTGCTCGCCGGCACCAAGTATCGCGGCGACTTCGAGCAACGTCTGAAGGCTGTGCTCAAGGAGCTCAAAGAGCGCCCGGGCGCGATCCTGTTCATCGACGAAATTCACACGTTGATCGGTGCGGGTGCAGCCTCTGGCGGCACGCTCGATGCGTCGAACCTGCTCAAGCCGGCATTGTCGTCGGGGCAGCTCAAGTGCATCGGTGCCACCACGTTCACGGAATATCGCGGCATTTTCGAGAAAGATGCAGCGCTTTCGCGTCGCTTCCAGAAGATCGACGTGAACGAGCCGACCGTCGAGCAAACCGTGCAGATCCTGCGCGGGCTCAAGTCGCGCTTCGAAGAACACCATGGCGTGAAGTATTCGTCGAGCGCGCTGTCGGCGGCGGCCGAGTTGTCGGCTAAGTTCATCACTGACCGTCATCTGCCGGATAAGGCGATCGACGTGATCGATGAAGCGGGCGCCGCGCAACGCATCCTGCCGAAGTCGAAGCAGAAGAAGACCATCGGCAAGGGCGAGATCGAAGAGATCGTCTCGAAGATCGCGCGCATCCCGCCGCAAAGCGTGTCTGCCGATGACCGCGGCAAGCTCCAGACGCTCGATCGTGACCTGAAGAGCGTGGTGTTCGGGCAAGACCCGGCCATCGACGCGCTGTCAGCCGCGATCAAGATGTCGCGTGCCGGGCTGGGCAAGACGGACAAGCCGATTGGCGCGTTCCTGTTCTCGGGCCCGACCGGTGTTGGCAAGACCGAAGTTGCCAAGCAACTGGCGTTCACGCTCGGCATCGAGCTGATTCGTTTCGACATGTCGGAATACATGGAGCGCCACGCGGTCAGCCGTCTGATTGGCGCGCCGCCGGGCTACGTCGGTTTCGATCAGGGCGGTCTGCTCACCGAAGCGATTACGAAGAAGCCGCATTGCGTGCTGCTGCTCGATGAAATCGAAAAGGCGCACCCGGACATCTTCAACGTGCTGCTTCAGGTGATGGACCACGGCACGCTGACGGACAACAACGGACGCAAGGCCGACTTCCGCAACGTCATCATCATCATGACGACGAACGCGGGCGCCGAGACGATCAATCGTGCGAGCATCGGCTTCACGAACGAGCGTCAGGCCGGTGACGAAATGGCCGACATCAAGCGGATGTTCACGCCTGAGTTCCGTAACCGTCTGGATTCGATCATCAGCTTCAAGCCGCTCGACGAGCAGATCATCCTGCGCGTGGTCGACAAGTTCCTTATCCAGTTGGAAGATCAACTGCACGAGAAGAAGGTCGAGGTTGTCTTCACCGACAAGCTGCGTACGTATCTGTCGAAGAAGGGTTTCGATCCGCTGATGGGCGCGCGTCCGATGCAGCGTCTGATTCAGGACACGATTCGCCGCGCCTTGGCCGACGAACTGTTGTTCGGGCGTCTGACGACGGGCGGCCGTGTGACCGTCGATCTCGACGATCACGATCAGGTGCAACTGTCGTTCCCCGAGGACGGCAACGCCCGCTCGGAGCCGGAAGCCGCCGAAGTCGAGTAATCGATTCTTCTGGGGTATCCGGAATGAAAAAACGCCGCTAAATGCGGCGTTTTTTCTTGGGTGCGCGCGCCGCAAACATGCGGCGATGCGTGCGTCGGAGACTCAGTGCTTGCCCGTGCTGCCGAAGCCGCCCGCGCCACGATCGCTTTCGGGGAATTCATCCACCAGATTGAACTCGGCTTGCACCACCGGCACGATCACCAGCTGCGCCAGACGCTCGAACGGGTTGAGCACGAACGGCTCGTTGCCACGGTTCCACGTCGACACCATCAACTGGCCTTGATAATCCGAGTCGATCAGTCCGACCAGATTGCCGAGCACGATGCCGTGCTTATGGCCGAGACCCGAGCGCGGCAGAATCAGCGCGGCGTAGCCCGAATCGGCCAAATGGATCGCGAGACCCGTCGGCACGAGCACGGTTTGACCCGGGGCGATGGTGAGCGGTGCGTCGAGGCACGCGCGCAGATCGAGCCCGGCGCTGCCCGGCGTGGCGTAAGCGGGCAGTTGCGAGCGCAGGCGTTCGTCGAGGATCTTGACGTCGAGTTTCATAGCGTTGGCTTGGGCGTAAATCAGAAAAGAATTAGTCGGGAGTCGCGTTGACCGGGGGGTCGGTCGCCGAGAGCGAGAACGCCTGCGCGAGCAGTTCATGCGAGCGCAGACGGGCGCGATAGCTGCCGGCCACCGTCAGCACGATGATCTCGTCAGCATCGAACTGCTCCTGCAATTCGAGCACACGAGCCGTCACCCGTTCCGGGGTGCCGATGATACTACGGGGCTTCTCGCGTGCAATCACCGACAGCTCGCGTTCGCGATACTGCGGTTTGGCATCGGCGCCTTGTTCGAGACTCGGAATTGGCTCGTTCATGCCGTACGCCATTTGCACGCGGCGCAGGTCGACACCGGCTTCGAGTGCTTCGGCTTCGGCATCGGTATCCGCGCAGATTACGAACAGTGCGACCGAGCAATAGGGCTTATCGAGTTGCCCCGGCGTGAAGCGCTCGCGATACGCCTCGGTCACCCGATGACCGTAATGCGCATTGATGAAGTGCGCGAAGCAGTAGCGCAGACCAAGCTGCGCGGCGAGCAGACCACCGAATTCGCTCGACCCCAGCACCCATAATTCCGGTCGCGTTTCGATGGCCGGTTGCAGCAGCACGCCGCGATACGGGTGATCGTCGGCCAGCGTCCCATCGAAGAGCCCAGCCAGTTCCGCCACTTGCTGCGGAAAGTGTTCGCCCGCGTCGTACGGGCCCTTGGCGACGGCGCGTGCAGTGCGCATGTCGCCACCGGGCGCGCGTCCGACACCGAGGTCGATGCGATTCGGAAACAGCGCTTCGAGCATCAGAAACTGCTCGGCAAGCTTGAACGGGCTGTAATAAGGCAGCATCACGCCGCCCGACCCCACACGCAGGCGCTTCGTCACACTGGCCAGACGCGCGATCATCACTTCCGGTGCCGGGTTTGCCACGCCACGCAGGCCGTGGTGTTCCGCACACCAATAGCGCGTGTAGCCGAGTTCATCGGCGGCTTGGGCGAGCTCCACGGTAGCCGCGATGGCGTCTGCCGCCGTGTGGCCGTGAATCACCGGTGTCTGATCGAGCACCGAGAGCTTGATGCGATTACGGGTTTGCGTCATGGCATTGATTCCATGCAACTCAGTGAGCGCCGCCCGCGGGCCCGGAGGGACCGGCAGGGGCAGGGTCTGCGCTCGCATGCGGCAAGCGCGAAATCATCAGAATGGCGATGACGCCGCCAAGCGCCCCGCACAGGAAGATCGAAGCGTAGCCGAAGTAGTTGGCAACCAGCCCGGCCATCGGGCCGATCAGCCCCAGCGCTAGATCGAAGAAGGCCGAATACGCCGCCAGCGCCGCGCCACGGTTTTGCGGCGGCACCGAGCGCAGCGCTTCCACGCCGAGCGCCGGGAACACCAGCGAGAAGCCGAGGCCGGTCAGCCCTGCACCGACCAACGCCATGTGCGGATTGATGGCCGTCCACAACAGAAACTGGCCGATCGCGCTGAACACGAGCGAGCACATGGCGACGCGGCGTCCGCCGAAGCGATCGACCGAGTGCGCGAACAACACGCGCATGCCAATGAAGCAGCCGCTATAGAGCGTGAGTGCGTACGCGGCACCCGTCCAACCGTGGCTCGCGTAGTGGAGCGTGATGAACGCGGCAATCACAGCGTAGCCGATACTGCCGAGCGTCATCGCCAGCCCCGGGCGCCACACCAGGCCGACCACACGGAAGAATGGCAGACGCGTCCCGCCGACCGGCGCAGCCGCGGGCAGGCGCTGCGCAATGACGAAGGCAATGGCTGGCACGACGATGCTGACCAGCGAGACGACGGTGAAACCTGCCGCTTCCAGCAGATACGCGCCGAACGGGGCACCGGCTGCAATGGCCGTGTACATCGAAATGCCTTGCCAAGAGATCGCCTTGCTCGCGTGCGCCGCGCCGAGCAGACCGATACCCCACGACATACCGCCCGTGAGCAGCAGGCTCTCGCCGAAGCCGAGTACCACACGTCCGGCGATCAGCACGCCAAGGGCCAGCGCCGGATTCGGCATCACCGACGCGATCAGATACAGCACCCCGGCGGCACCGCAGCCGCATAGGCCGGTCAGCACAGCGCGGCGGGGGCCACGGGTGTCGACGGTGCGTCCGGCGTAGGAGCGCAGTAGCAGCGTCACGACGGACTGGATACCGATGGTCACGCCGACGATGAACGAGCCGTAGCCCAGCGATTCGTGGACATACACCGGCAGCACGGGCAGCGGCATGCCAATGGTCATGAAGCCGAAAAACATGATGGCGGCGAGCATGCTCAGTGTCCTGTAGACACTGACCACCGGCCGCGAAGTAGGAGCGGGTTGCGTCATTTTGTTTGTTTTGTTGTGCGGCCCCGAGGGGCGGCGACGGGTGAGGCAGATAAAGCGGATAAAGCCGTTGCAGCCGATATTGCAGCGCCTACAGGACGAGACCTTAAAGCGCGAGACCTACAGGGCAGGGCAGACGTGGCGAGTTGCCAGTGTGTCACCGTCGCCGGACAACGACGGTGACAGCCGCGAGGCCAGTAGGGGAATGCTAGGTGCGGGGCGAACTCAAGCGGGCGTGCGCGAAGGTAAGCGCGCGGCAATCTCGACGATCAGGCTGCGCGCCAGCGACTGCTTATCGGCGCGCGGCAGGCGTTTCTGACCGGCGTCGTCGAAGAGGATGACTTCGTTGTCGTCCTGCCCGAACGTGGCTGGTCCCAGATTGCCGACCAGCAGCGGCACCTCTTTGCGGCGGCGTTTTTCGGCACCGTGCTTTTCCAAATCTCCCGACTCGGCCGCGAAGCCCACGCAATACGGCGGCTTGGGCAACTGCGCGACGGCCGCGAGAATATCGGGGTTCTGCACGAATTCCAGCGTGGGCACGTCGGCGTCGCCGGTCTTCTTGATCTTGTCGTGTGCCACTTCGCGCACGCGCCAGTCGGCCACGGCCGCCACGGCGATGAAGATGTCGCTGTGCGGCGCATCGGCCAGCACGCGGTCATACATTTGCTGCGCCGTCTGCACGTTGCTGCGCGTTACGCCGTACGGCGTATCGAGCGCGCTCGGGCCAGCGACCAGATGCACCTCCGCACCGGCCTGCGCCGCCGCACGTGCAATGGCGAAGCCCATCTTGCCGCTCGACAGATTGGTCAGGCCGCGCACCGGATCGATCGGCTCGAACGTCGGTCCGGCCGTAATCAGCACGCGTTTGCCTGCCAGTCGCTTGGGCTGAAAGAAGCCGACAACGGCTTCGAAGATGTCTTCCGGTTCGAGCATGCGGCCGTCGCCGACTTCACCGCAGGCCTGATCGCCGCTATCCGGGCCGAGAATCGTGACGCCATCACCGCGCAGGGTCGCCGCATTGCGTTGCGTCGCCGGGTTGCCCCACATCTGCCGGTTCATCGCGGGCGCCACCAGCAGCGGACAATCGCGCGCCACGCACAGCGTGGAGAGCAAATCGTCGGCCATGCCGTGGGCGAGCTTGGCGAGAAAGTCGGTGGAAGCGGGGGCGATGAGAATGGCGTCGGCCTCACGCGAGAGGTCGATGTGCGCCATGTTGTTGTCGACGCGGTTATCCCACTGGCTGGTGAATACCGGCCGCCCGGAGAGGGCCTGCATCGTGAGCGGGGTGATGAACTGCGTGGCGGCGTCGGTCATGACGACCTGCACGGTCGCGCCTGCCTTGATAAACAGCCGCGTGAGTTCGGCTGACTTGTAACAGGCGATGCCGCCGGTAAGTCCGAGGACGATGGTCTTGCCCGCAAGTTCCATTTGAAAATGCCTCCTCCAAAGTGCCGCGCGGCGCCTCCGGGGCGCCGCGACGGTGGTGGCAGCGGCTCGCATCAGGGGTGGCATTACCGCTTAACCACCCCCGCGAGCCGTGCCGCAGTTCCTGCTCTGGCGTGGCTATTTGCCGCGCCGCACGCGTCGCAACTCGTCGATCACCAGCAGCACGGCGCCTACGCAAATGGCCGAGTCGGCCACGTTGAACGCCGGCCAATGCCAGCCGCCCACGTGAAAGTCCAGAAAGTCGATCACATGGCCGTAGACCACACGGTCGATCACGTTACCGAGCGCGCCGCCCAGAATCAGCGAGAGCGACAGGCAGAACATCTTCTGGCCGTTGTGACGCTTGAGCAGCCACATGATGACCACCGCCGCGACCACGCCGAGCACCGTGAAGAACCAGCGCTGCCAGCCGCCCGCAGCGGCCAGGAAGTTGAACGCCGCGCCCTTGTTGTACACCAGCACCAGATTGAAGAACGAGGTCAGCGGGCGGAATTCGCCGTACTGGAACGTCTTCAGAATGGTGAGCTTGGTGACCTGATCGAGCAGAATCGCGATGACCGCGATGCCGAGCCACGGGGCCAGGCCCAGCGTGGTGCCGATGCGGGCACCGCCGCCGTTGCCATTGCTACGTTTTGCGCCCGTACGTGCGCCTGCTTTGCCAGCCATTATGCCGCGCTCCGATGTTCGCCGCTGCCGAAGAGATTCGACACGCAGCGGCCGCACAAGGTCGGATGTTCAGCGTCCGAACCCACGTCGAAACGATAGTGCCAGCAGCGCTCGCACTTCTGATGCGTCGACGGCGTGACGACCACGCCCTCAGCGGCTTCGTCCGTCACTTGCTTGACGGTCGCGGCCGACGTGATCAGCACGAAACGCAGATCGTCGCCGAGGCTGGCCAGCACGTCGAACTTGCGGCCCGACACGCGCACTTCCACTTCCGCTTGCAGCGACGAACCGATCTGCTCGGCGGCGCGCGCTTCTTCCAGCGCCTTCGTGACGTCGCTGCGCACCGCGCGCAGCAGGTACCACTTCTCGAGCAGGCGCGTGGCTTCGTCCACTTCCGGATACTGGTAGTACGTTTCCGTGAAGATCGTGTCGTTGCCCGGCTGGAACACTTGCCACGCTTCTTCTGCCGTGAACGACAGGAACGGGGCCATGAGCTTCAGCAGGCCCTGCGTGATGTGGTACAGCGCGTTTTGCGCAGCACGACGGGCCGGGGCATCCGGTGCGCTCGTGTAGAGGCGGTCCTTCAGGATGTCGAGGTAGAACCCGCCGAGGTCTTCCGAGCAGAACGTCTGAAGCTTGGACACTACCGGGTGGAACTCATAACGGTCGTAGTGGCCCAGCACTTCGGTTTGCAGCGAATTCGTCAGCGCCACGGCGTAACGGTCGATCTCCAACCACTGATCGGCGGGCAGCGCGTGCTTCGCGTGGTCGTAATCGGCCAGGTTGGCGAGCAGGAAGCGCAGCGTGTTACGGATGCGGCGATAGCCTTCGGTCACGCGCTTGAGAATTTCGTCGGAGATCGACAGTTCGCCCGAATAATCGGTCGATGCCACCCACAGGCGGATGATTTCCGCGCCCAGCTTGTCGGCGACATCTTGCGGCAGGATCGTGTTGCCGATCGACTTCGACATCTTGCGGCCCTGACCGTCAACGGTGAAACCGTGCGTGAGCAGCGCCTTGTAGGGCGGGCGGCCGTCGAGCATCGAAGCGGTCAGCAGCGACGAGTGGAACCAGCCGCGGTGCTGGTCCGAGCCTTCCAGATAAAGGTCGGCCGGGAAGCCCAGCTCATGCTTGTGCGAGCCGCGCAGCACGTGCCAGTGCGTGGTGCCCGAGTCGAACCACACGTCGAGCGTGTCGCGGTTCTTCACGTAGTCTTTGGCCTCGTCACCGAGCAGTTCGACCGGGTCGAGCGTCTGCCAGGCTTCGATGCCTTCGGTTTCCACGCGCTTGGCAATGGCTTCGAGCAGTTCCGGCGTGCGC
Organism: Pandoraea pneumonica; assembly: GCF_902459645.1. GTDB lineage: Bacteria > Pseudomonadota > Gammaproteobacteria > Burkholderiales > Burkholderiaceae > Pandoraea > Pandoraea pneumonica. The sequence continues at coordinate 210,950 of NZ_CABPSK010000003.1, read as the reverse complement.
GGATGCAGGGCACCGGTTTCCTTATGCACGAAGAACGCCATCGGCACGCCCCATTGGCGCTGGCGCGAGAGCGTCCAGTCCGGGCGGTGCGCGATCATGTTGTGCAGACGCTGCTTGCCCCACGACGGGAAGAATTCCGTCGCCTCGATACCGGCGAGCGCGATTTCGCGCAGCGTCTTGCCGTCGCCCGGTGCGCCTTCAACCGGCTTCACATCCATGCCCGCGAACCATTGGTTCGTTGCGCGATAGATGATCGGCGACTTGTGGCGCCAGCAGTGCATGTAGCTGTGCGTGTACTTGAACGAGTGGAACAACGTGCCCGCTTCGCGCAGCGCGTCGACGATATGCGGGTTCGCGTCCCAGATCGACTGACCGCCGAACAGCGGCAGGCTGTCTTGATAGCGGCCGTCGCCGAGCACCGGCATACGGATTTCCGAATCGGGCATGTCGTGCGCCTTGCACGACACGAAGTCTTCCACGCCGTAGGCCGGGGCCGAGTGGACGATACCGGTACCCGTGTCGGTCGTCACGTAGTCGCCGAGATAGATCGGCGAGGTACGCTCGTAGCCCGCATCGGCCGTGGCCAGCGGGTGACGGAAGCGGATCAGCGAGAGCGCTTCACCCTTGGTCTTCGCGATGATTTCGCCGTGCAGGCCGTAGGTCTTCAGGCAGTCTTCGACACGGTCGGTCGCGAGGATCAGCAGACCGCGCTCGGTCGACACCAGCGCGTACTCGACTTCCGGGTGCACGTTGAGGGCTTGGTTCGACGGGATGGTCCACGGCGTGGTCGTCCAGATGACGATGAAGCCGTTGTCCGTCGGCAGCTTGGCCAGACCGAACGCCTTGGCGACCTTCTCCGGTTCGGCGAAGGCGAAGCCCACGTCGATGGCCAGATCGGTCTTGTCCTTGTATTCGACTTCCGCTTCGGCCAGTGCCGAGCCGCAGTCGAAGCACCAGTTCACCGGCTTCAAACCGCGGTAGACGTAGCCGTTCTCCATGATCTTCGCGAGCGCACGAAGCTCATCGGCTTCGTTCGAGAAGTTCATGGTCTTGTACGGGTTGTCCCAGTCGCCGAGCACGCCCAGACGCTTGAAGTTCGGCTTCTGGCGCTCGATCTGTTCGGCAGCGTAGGCGCGCGCTTTTTCCTGCACTTCGCGCACCGGCAGGTGCTTGCCGAACTGCTTTTCGATCTGGATTTCGATCGGCATGCCGTGGCAGTCCCAGCCCGGCACATAGGCGGCGTCGAAACCGGCGAGGTTGCGCGCCTTGACGATCATGTCCTTGAGGATCTTGTTGACCGCGTGGCCGAGGTGGATGTCACCGTTCGCATACGGCGGGCCGTCGTGCAGGATGAACTTGGGTCGGCCCTTGCTGGCCGCACGGATCTTGTCGTAGATCTTCTTGTCCTGCCACTGCTTGACCCACTGCGGCTCGCGCTTGGGCAGGTCGCCGCGCATCGGGAACGGCGTATCCAGCAGATTGACGGGGTACTTACTCGGGGCTTTCTTTTCGCTCATGGTGCTTCGCTACGAATTTTTGGAAATCGGTGTGGGGCGCTCGCGCCGTTTGCGTCGCGTACCGGCCGGCGGGGCCGGAGGACGCTTGGCGACGACGTGTGCCAGAGGCGGTGCCGAGCCGCGCGCGCGACGCGAAGCGCCAGCACACGCGGGCGAAGATCAACTAATTCGATCGGTTGCCGAGGTGGCGAAGTCGCGTCGTGCGCTCGGGCCGTTGGCGTCGAGCGCATGGGCGAAATAGGCGCGGGCCTCGCGCGTGTCCTGCGCGATGGCAGCTTCGAGCTCGGCCAGACCGTCGAATTTGGCTTCGTCTCGCAGCTTCTGCAAAAATTCCACGCGCACGAGTTTGCCGTAGCAATCGCCCGCGAAGTCCAGCAGATGCACTTCCAGCAGCACGCGTCCCGAATCGTCGACGGTCGGGCGCAGACCGAGGCTGGCCACGGCGGGCAGCGGCGTATCGGCCAGGCCGTGCACCTGCACGACGAAAATGCCCGTGAGGGCCGGGTGCTTGTGCGCGATGCGAATATTGAGCGTGGGGAAGCCGAGCTTGCGCCCGAGCTTCATGCCATGCACGACGTGCCCCGAAATCGCGTACGGGCGACCAAGCAGCGCATGCGCGCGCTCGAAGTTGCCGTCGGCGAGCGCGGCGCGCACTTCCGAGCTGGAGATGCGCACGCCATCGTGGGCGATCGTCGGCATTTGCTCGACGACGAAGTCGTGCTGACGGCCCGCTTCGCGCAGATAGGCGATGTCGCCCGCGCGCTTGGCGCCGAAGCGGAAATCGTCGCCAACGAGCAGCCAGCGCGTGTGCAGGCCGTCGACGATGATGTTGCGCACGAAGTCTTCAGGCGACTGACCGGCGAAATGGGCGTTGAAGTGCTCGACCACCAGCCGGTCGACGCCATGCGCGCGCAGGGCTTCGAACTTGTCACGCAGGTTCGAGATGCGCGCAGGCGCCTTGTCAGGGGAGAAGTACTCGCGGGGATGCGGCTCGAACGTCATCACACACACCGGCAGGCCGCGCGCAGCCGCTGCGGCGCGCACGCGCGCGAGCAGGGCCTGGTGGCCGAGGTGCACGCCGTCGAAATTGCCGATCGTCAGCACGCAGGGCGCTTTGCTTTGCGCGTTGGGTAGACCCCGGAAGACTCGCACGATAAGGAAGCGTCAGTACAGGACGTTGATGAACGTTATGGGATGAACCAGGCGGCGCTACACGGTTGGCTGGCCTGCGGCGGCGGGGCGGGCCCGGAGTGCCTTTCAGGACGGCCAAACCGACATTGCGGCGCCGCAGAACGTTGAATTATAAACGCTTCGGCGCCATCGCGGCGCGCTTCGCGTGTCTGGTGCGGCGCGCCAATGATAAAATCCGCCGATGAAGAACATTGTCATCTTGATTTCCGGACGTGGCAGCAATATGGAGGCCATCGTCCGTGCCTGTACGGCTGAAGGCTGGCCGGCCCGCGTGGCCGCCGTCATCGCCAACCGCGACGAGGCCGAGGGCCTCGTCTTTGCTCGTGAACATGGCATCGCCACGGCCGTCGTGCCCAGCCGCGGCAAGACCCGCGAAGCGTTCGACGCCGAACTCGCAGCAGAAATCGACCGCCACCAGCCCGATCTGGTCGTACTCGCCGGTTTCATGCGCATTCTCACGCCCGAGTTCACCGAACGGTATGCCGGGCGTCTCGTGAACATCCACCCGTCGCTGCTGCCCGCCTTCCCGGGGCTGCAAACGCATGCACGGGCGTTGGAAGCCGGTTGCAAGATCGTGGGCGCCACGGTGCATTTCGTGACCGCCGAGCTCGATCACGGCCCGTTCGTGCTGCAAGCCGCTGTGCCGGTGAAGGCCGGAGACACGCCCGAGGCACTGGCCGAGCGTATCCTGCCGCTAGAACACATCATCTATCCGCGCGCTGTGCGGTGGTTCGTGGAAGACCGTCTGATCGTGGCCGATGGCCGTGTGACGGTCACCCCCGCCGCCGATGGCACGCCCGATCCGCAATGGCTTTTTGGTGAGAACGCATGAGCACCCGTCCGACGCAGCGCCGCGATGGCGCAAATCAATCCGGTAACCGCTCAGGCGGCAAGTCCTCCGATTCCCGTAATCCGGCCAAGGCTGGCGAGCGTCAAGAGCGCTACGTGCGCCCGGACCGCTACGACCGTTCCCGCAACGACCGCCGCCCAGAGGCCCCGCCGGCCGAGACGGCCCGCATGCGCGGCGAGCACCTGTCGCCCGCGCTCTTCGAACATACCCAACGGCTGCTCGGCAGCGTGCTGACCTTCACCGGCCCGGCGGACACGCTGGTGAGCACCTATTTCCGCGCCAACGCCAAGCTGGGTCACCGCGAGCGCGGTGTGTTGTCCGAGACGGTCTTCGCCATCCTGCGCCGCAAACTCGAATTCGGGCAGCATGCCGGTAGCGGCTCGGGCCCGCTGGAGCGCCGTCTGGCGCTGCTGGGGCTGGCGTTCACGCGCGGGCTGGCGTCGGTGCAATTGGTTGCCACGCCTGATGAAGTCACTTGGCTCGAGCACGTGGGTCAGATCGACCCGGCGAGCCTTTCGACGCGTGTGCGCACCAACTTGCCCGATTGGCTCTACGAGCGTCTGGCCAAGCGTTTCGACGCAGAAGAACTCGAACCGCTGGCCGCCGCGCTCAACCAACCGGCACCGCTCGATTGCCGCGTGAACCTGATCAAGGGCAACCGCGACGACGTGCTGGCGCAACTGCGCACCGATGGCTTCTCGGCGGAACCCACGCCGTTTGCACCGAACGGTATTCGTCTGGCGGGCAAGCCTGCTCTGCAAAAGCATGCGCTGTTCGTGGCTGGGACCATCGAAGTGCAGGACGAAGGCAGCCAGTTGCTGTGTCAATTGGTCGCACCGCGCCGTGGCGAGATGATCGTCGACTTCTGCGCAGGGGCGGGCGGCAAGACGCTCGCCATCGGCGCGCAGATGCGCTCGACCGGGCGTCTGTATGCGTTCGACGTGTCGGAGAAGCGGCTCGCAAAACTCAAGCCGCGTCTGGCGCGCAGCGGGTTGTCGAACGTTCATCCCGTGATGATCGATAGCGAGAACGACAGCAAGATCAAGCGCCTGGCGGGCAAGATCGACCGCGTGCTGGTCGATGCGCCGTGCAGCGGCTTGGGCACGCTGCGCCGGAATCCGGACCTGAAGTGGCGCCAGTCGCCGCAATCGGTGGCGGAGCTCACGCAAAAGCAAGCGTCGATTCTGGCGAGTGCCGCGCGGCTGGTGAAGCCGGGTGGCCGTTTGGTCTACGCGACGTGCAGTCTGCTCAACGAAGAGAACAGCGCCATTGCCGAGGCGTTTGCGGCGTCGCATCCCGACTTTGTGCTGCTGCCCGCCAACGAACTGCTCGCGTCGCAGAAGATCGCGCTCGATACCGGTAAGTATCTGGAACTGCTGCCGAACCGCCACGCCACGGATGGTTTCTTCGCCGCCGTGTTCGAGCGCCGTGCCGCCGAGAAGGCAGACAAGGCGCCGAAGGCACCCAAGGTTGCGGCTGAAGCATCGGAATCGTCCGAATCAACGGAAACGCCGGAAACTCCGGCGGCGTAAGTTCGGCAGCGGGCGTTAGCGAAGAAGGGAAAAAGAAAAATGGCGATGCAGGAAAGTCCGGCTTTCGCGAAGTTGGTGCGCGATGTCGTACGCGACTTCGGCGAACCGCAGATCATCTGGCAGGTGGTGGCGCTGGTGGCGGCGCTTGGCGTGGCGTTCGTGCTGCGGCGCTGGATGATCGGCCGCCTCGATCGTCACTTCGAGCGCGTGGCGCCTGCGCGTCGGGCGGGCTCGTCCAGCCTGCGCCGCTCGTTCTTCCCGATGTTCGGCTGGATGTGCGTGGCGCTCACGCGCGTGGTGCTGCAAGAGTACATGCGCGTGTCGCTGCTGCGGCTCGCAGAAGTGCCGCTGTTCGGCACGGCGCTGATCTATCTGGCGTTCTACTTCGCGCGCCGCTTGTTCGCCTCGTCGCCGCATGCCTACGGGCTGTTGAAGGTGTTCGAGCGCGTGTTCACCACGTTTGCCTGGCTGTCGATGCTGGCCTACGTGCTCGGCGTGCACGACGACATCCTGAATTGGCTGGCCAGCGTGCGTTTCGCCGTAGGGGCTAGCCATCTCACGCTGCTCTCGATGCTCTCGGGCATTCTCTGGATCGGTGTGACGCTGGTGCTGGCGATGTGGGTCGGGTCGCTGATCGAAGACCGGATCATGCGCACCACCACGCTCGACGGCAACCTGAAAGTGGTGATGTCGCGGCTGGTCAAAGGCGTGCTGACGCTGATCGCCGTGCTGGCCACGCTCTCGTTCGTGGGCATCGACATCACGGTGCTTGGCGTGTTCGGCGGTGCGCTCGGTGTCGGGTTGGGCTTTGGCTTGCAGAAAATCGCGTCGAACCTCGTGTCGGGTTTCATCATCCTGCTCGACCGCTCGGTGCGGCTGGGCGACCTGATTACCGTGGCGCCGTATCACGGCACGGTTTCGCAAATCAACACGCGATACACGGTCGTGCGTGGGCTCGACGGCATCGAGGCCCTGGTGCCGAACGAAAAGCTCGTCACGGATGTGGTGCAGAACCACTCGTTCACCGAGACGCGCGGGCGGGCTAAGGTCAACGTGCAGGTCGCCTACAGCGCCGACGTCGAACTGGCCATGTCGCTCATGCTCAAGGCCGCCGAGGGCATTCCGCGCGTGCTCACCGATCCGCCCCCTTCGGCGTTGCTGCTGAACTTCGGTGCTGACGGAATGGACCTCGAAATGGGGTTTTGGGTACAAGATCCGGCATTAGGCAGCGGATCGATCCGTTCGCAGATTAATTTGCGGATTTGGCGCACATTTCGCGAGCATGGTATTGAAATTCCGTATGCACAGCGCGAAATACGGATTCTGAACGACTGGGCCGAAGCAGGGCCCTCGGGCGGCCTGGCGGACGCCGTGAGCCGGATTCCGTTACCCCCGGGTACCCCGGAACCGGCGCAAACAGAGGCTGAACCGGGCAAGAAGCCCACCCCGTAGACGATTTTTTCTACGGCGGCGGCTTGACCTGCGACAAAATGCGTGGCGGGGACGTTACACACGGGGAACAGTCCGTCAGGTAAAATGCCCGGCAAACCATAAAAACCAGACGTTCACTGGCACGTTTAGCGCTCACTCGCCCCGGGAATTCACGCAACTTGCGGAGTTCCTGCGAATCAAAGCGTCAAGCGAGCGCAAGAACGAGACCGAACGCGGTGGCTGGCCCTCCGCATGGCCCGACAAGACAAGACGCGGCACCCTTGCTGCGATTGCCACCGTATTGATTAGTTTGGAGTGATATTTTGCTGGACAGTCTCCTTGGATTTCTTTCTACCGGCCTGCTCAATTGGAGCGGCTGGGAGATCACCGCCTACACGCTGATCGCCACGCACGTGACGATCGCGGCCGTGACGATCTACCTGCACCGTTGCCAGGCGCACCGTGCGCTCGACGTGCATCCGATCGTTGCCCATTTCTTCCGTCTTTGGCTGTGGATGACCACGGGCATGATCACGAGCGAGTGGGCCGCTATTCACCGCAAGCACCACGCCAAGTGCGAAACGCCGGAAGATCCGCATAGCCCGCAAACGCGTGGCCTGTGGAAGGTGCTCGCCGAAGGTGCCGAACTCTATCGCGCCGAAGCGAAGAACGAAGAAACGCTGCGTAAATTCAGCCACGGCACGCCGAACGACTGGATCGAAAACAACATTTACAAGCGTTTTCCGATTCTCGGCATCAGCATGATGATGATCATCAACATCTCGCTGTTCGGTGCCATCGGTCTGACCGTATGGGCCGTGCAGATGGTGTGGATTCCGTTCTGGGCTGCCGGTGTGGTCAACGGTCTGGGCCACTACTGGGGTTATCGCAACTTCAACTGCGCCGATGCTTCGACGAACCTGCTGCCCTGGGGCATCATCATCGGCGGCGAAGAACTGCACAACAACCACCACACGTATGCCACCTCGGCCAAGCTGTCGAACAAGTGGTACGAGTTCGATATCGGCTGGATGTACATCCGTATTCTCTCGGCCGTGGGGCTGGCCAAGGTGAAGAAGGTCGCACCGACGCCGAAGCTCGCGAAGGTCAAGGCGACGTGCGACGACGATACGTTGCAAGCCGTGCTCTCCAATCGCTACGAAGTCATGGCGCGCTATGCCAAGACGTTCAAGCGTGCGTACGGTGAAGAGCTGGCGCGTTTCAAGGAAAAGCGTCAGGTCGGTGAATATCAGTTGTTGCGCGGTGCCCGTAAGTGGCTGCATCACGACGAAGCGTCGCTGCAAGAGCCGCAGAAGCAGCAACTCGGCGAAATCTTCGCGCACAGCAAGTCGGTGCAGACGTATTACGAACTGCGCAGCGAACTGGCCGGTATCTGGGAGCGTTCGAACGCTTCGCGCGAGCAACTGCTGAGCCAATTGCAGAACTGGTGCCATCGTGCCGAGCAGAGCGGTATTCACGCTTTGCAGGAATTCGCGACGCGCCTGCGCCGCTACGCGTAAGCGCATCAGCCAGAAGTTCGTTTTTGTCGCATAATCGAAACCCCGCTACGGCGGGGTTTTGTCATTCCGGTCCCCACAGACCCAGCGAAAATGAATGCCTCACTTAAATCCGTAGAATTCGAGCGCCCCGCACCGAGCGGCGCCATGTGCGTGGCCCAAGCCTGGGCGCGCGTCCCGGATGCGCCGTCGCAGGAAGAACGCGCAGCACTCAAGGCGCGTATCAAGCGCTTGCTCGTCGAGCAAGATGCCGTGCTGGTGGCCCATTACTACGTCGATTCCGATTTGCAGGATCTCGCTGAAGAGACCGGCGGCTGCGTGGCCGATTCGCTCGAAATGGCGCGCTTTGGCCGCAATCATTCGGCGAAGACCCTTGTCGTGGCCGGTGTGCGCTTCATGGGCGAGACGTCGAAAATTCTCAGCCCCGAAAAACGCATTCTGATGCCGGATCTCGACGCGACCTGTTCGCTGGATCTGGGCTGTCCGGCGGACGAATTCGCCGCGTTTTGCGATGCGTATCCCGATCGGACCGTCGTGGTCTACGCGAATACGAGTGCTGCGGTGAAGGCCCGTGCCGATTGGATGGTGACGTCGTCGATCGGTCTGGAAATCGTGGCGCATCTGCATGCGCAGGGTAAGAAGATTCTGTGGGCACCGGATCGCCACCTCGGCAGCTACGTGCAAAAGCAGACGGGCGCCGACATGCTGTTGTGGCAGGGCGCGTGCCTGGTGCACGACGAATTCAAGGCGACCGAGCTCGAAGTGCTGCGTCGTGAGCATCCGAACGCGAAGGTGCTCGTGCATCCGGAGTCGCCGGCGGCAGTGGTCGAATTGGCCGACGTGGTTGGCTCGACGTCGCAAATGATCGCGGCGGCGCAGACGATGGATGCGACCGAATTCATCGTGGCGACCGACAACGGCATTCTGCATAAAATGCGTGCGGCCGCGCCGGGTAAGCGTTTCATCGAAGCACCGACGGCGGGTAACAGCGCGACGTGCAAGAGCTGCGCGCATTGTCCGTGGATGGCGATGAACAGCCTGCAAAATCTGGCCGACGTGCTGGAGAAGGGGCACAACGAAATTCATGTCGACGCGGAAATCGGGCAGCGTGCCCATACGTGTATCGACCGCATGTTGTCGTTCGCCGAAGCGCGCAAGCAGAGCGTGCGTGCCAGTGGCGATTTCGCGCGCGACGGCGCGCTGTTTTCTGGTGTAGGCCCAGCATAATGACGCAATCCGTAACGCTCAGCACCGCCGAGGCGCTGTCCCCCGATTTCGCCGCGTTCGGCGAACCCCTTGAAGCCGCCCTCGTTCGCAATGTGCGCGACGCGTTGGCCGAAGACATCGGTGCTGGCGACTTGACGGGCCTGCTAGTGCCCGCCGACGAGATGGCGCATGCGCGCATCATCGTGCGTGAAGCTGCTGTGCTGTGTGGCGTGAAGTGGTTTGAAGCCAGCATGCGCAATATCGATGCGTCCGTTCGCGTGCAATGGCATTACCGCGAAGGCGATCGCATGACACCTGATTCGCCGGTATGCGACATCTACGGTCCGGCGCGCGCGTTGCTCACGGGCGAACGCACGTCGATGAACTTCCTTCAATTGCTCTCTGGTGTGGCAACCGCGGTGCGTCGCTACGCGGATGTCGTCGAAGGCACTAAGGCGCGTGTGCTCGACACCCGTAAGACAATGCCGGGGCTGCGTCTCGCGCAAAAGTTTGCCGTGCTTGTCGGCGGTGGGACCAATCAACGTCTCGCGCTCTATGACGGCATTCTGATCAAGGAAAACCACATCGCAGCGGCGGGCGGCATTCGTCAGGTGCTTGCGAATGCCGATCGGCTGGCCGATGGCGCGTCGGTGCAGATTGAAGTGGAATCGCTCGAAGAGCTTGAGACGGCGCTGGAGTGCGGTGCCAAGTCGATCCTGCTGGATAACTTCTCGCTGGAGATGATGCGCGAAGCAGCGCGTGTGACCGATGGTCGCGCGGTGCTGGAGGCATCGGGCGGCATCAATTTGGAAACGGTGCGGGCCATCGCAGAGACGGGCGTCGACCGCATTTCCATCGGCGCACTCACCAAGGACGTGCGCGCGACAGATTTCTCGATGCGTATTCTCGAGACGGTTGGCTAAAAAGCCCGAGGCGGCTGTGGCGCACGTGTGTCGGTGCCTCGCATGCGCTTAAAAAACACCCCGAACATCGGCTATCGAGCCGGCGTTCGGGGTGTTTGCTTTTGTGCTGTCCGACGTGACGGTGATGGCGATGCGACGTGCCGAATGCGTCAGCGTTTGCGCGGCAGCACCGGTGAGAGCACTGTCGGCAACGCCTTCGGCAGCGTGTCGGGGAAGTCGCGCGAGAAGTGCAGACCACGGCTTTCGTGGCGCGACAGTGCGCTGTCGACGATCAACGACGCCACGTCGACCAGATTGCGCAATTCGAGCAAGTCGCGGCTAACGCGGAAATTCGCGTAGTACTCGGCGATTTCCTCGCGGAGCAAAGCGATGCGATGCTGTGCACGCTCCAAGCGCTTGGTCGTGCGCACAATACCCACGTAATTCCACATCATCCGACGCAACTCATCCCAATTGTGGGCGACCACGACTTCTTCGTCGGCATCGGAAACCCGGCTTTCGTCCCATGCGGGCACGTCGCGGACCGCGTTCGACGACGCTTCATCTCGCTGAATATCTTCCGCGGCCGCTTTACCCAGCACGATGCATTCGAGCAGCGAGTTGCTCGCGAGCCGGTTGGCGCCATGCAGTCCGGTGTACGTGGCTTCGCCAACGGCATAAAGTCCCGGCAAATCGGTACGGCCATTCATGTCCGTGACCACGCCGCCACAGGTGTAATGCGCGGCGGGCACCACGGGGATGGGTTGTTTTGTGATGTCGATGCCGAGCTCGGCGCAGCGCGCCAGAATCGTCGGGAAGTGTTCTTGCAAGAATTCGGGACTCTGGTGGCTGATATCCAGATAGACGCAATCGAGCCCGTGCTTTTTCATCTCGAAATCGATGGCGCGGGCCACGATGTCGCGCGGCGCCAACTCGGCGCGCGGGTCGTGCTGCGGCATGAAGCGGGTGCCGTCGGGCAACACCAGCCGGCCGCCTTCGCCGCGCACGGCCTCGGTAATCAGAAACGATTTGGCATACGGGTGGTAGAGGCAGGTCGGATGGAACTGGATGAACTCCATGTTCGCAATCCGGCAACCGGCGCGCCACGCCATCGCGATGCCGTCGCCCGTGGCTGTGTCGGGATTCGTCGTGTAGAGATAAACCTTCCCGGCACCGCCTGTGGCCAGCACCGTATGGCGTGCCGTCATCGCGTGGACTTCGCCCGTGGCCAGATCCTGCACATAAAGACCTTGGCAATGGCGTCCGGCGGTGGGCGCAGAGTCCGCACGGTCCGACGTAATCAGATCGACGGCGAAGTGATTTTCAAACAGGGTGATGTTGGGATGCTTCCGCACGCGCTCGGTGAGCGTGCTGATGACCGCGTGCCCGGTGGCATCGGCGGCATGGATGATGCGGCGATGGCTATGACCGCCTTCACGGGTGAGGTGGAAGCCGAGTTCGGCGCCTTCATCACGGGTAAACGGGACGCCTTGTCCGATCAGCCACTCGATAGCCTCGCGGCTATGTTCGACGATAAAGCGAGTCGCCGCCTCGTCGCACAGTCCGGCGCCGGCGATGAGGGTGTCGGCCACGTGCTCGTCGACGCTATCGGCCGAGTCGAGTACGGCGGCGATGCCACCTTGGGCCCAGTCGCTTGCGCCTTCGGGCATGGGGCGTTTGGCGACCAATGCGACCCGGCAGGTGTCGGCCAGATGCAGGGCGACGGATTGGCCGGCAAGGCCACTGCCGACAATGACGACGTCGAAATTCATGATACGGGCTGTCTCCGCAATCGACGCCATCTTGGTGACGTGATTCGCATGATAGGAAGTGAGCCAGTATAGCGAGTCGATACGCGCGTGGCACATGACCCTATGCGCACGACGGTGATATCGACGAGAGTGCGACTACGCAACGCGTAGCTATTTGAATTTCGGGACGCCCAAATGAAAAACCCCGCCAGAGGCGGGGTATCGAACGCAGCAGCGAACTGCTGCGAGAAAACCTGTTGATCTTATTTGATCTTGGTTTCCTTGTACGGCACGTGCTTACGAGCCACCGGATCGAACTTGCTGATTTCCATCTTTTCCGGATGGGTACGCTTGTTCTTGGTGGTCGTGTAGAAATGACCCGTGCCAGCGGTCGATTCCAGCTTGATCTTGTCGCGAGCGCCTTTTGCCATGATGAGCTCCTAAAACTTAGATGGCGTTGCGCGAACGCAGGTCGGCGAGAACGGAGTCGATACCGTTCTTGTCGATCAGGCGCAGGCCAGCGTTCGAGATACGCAGGCGCACCCAACGGTTTTCGCTCTCAACCCAGAACCGGCGATTTTGCAAGTTCGGGAGAAAACGGCGCTTGGTTTTGTTGTTGGCGTGGGAAACGTTGTTGCCGACCATCGGCGCTTTCCCGGTCACTTGACATACGCGTGCCATGAAGCACTCCTAACCCAGAATTCTGTGTAAAAAAAAGTGGTGAGTCGAAAAGACAGACCGCGATGATACCACAAAAATCCCAGACAAATCAATCGCTTTAGGCGATGTAGGACGCGAGCCCATGGTGGGAAGCGCCTGTCGGAGATTCGGGAAGGGACGGATTATAGCGCAAACCGGCCCGTGAACGCGAATTGCTTGCTAAATTGTTGTGCAGATCACAACTCGCCCTGTTCGGCGAGCGAGTAAACGCTGTCGCCGGCGACGATGTAATGGTCGAGCAAACGTATCTCCAGCAAGGCCAGCGCGTCGCCGAGCAAGCGCGTGAGCGTCACGTCTGCCGGGCTTGGCAGTGCGATCCCCGACGGGTGGTTGTGCGCAACGATCACCACCGCGGCATTGACTTCGAGGGCCGCCCGTACGATTTCACGTGGATAGGCACACGTTTGCGTGAGGGTGCCTTCAAACATGATGCGTGCGCTCACCAGCCGGTGGGCGGCATCGAGAAATAAGCAGACGAAGCGCTCTCGCGAGTCGTCATTCAGAGTTAGGCGAAGGTAGTCGCGTAGCCGTGCGGGCGAGTCGAGGACGTTACCCGCCTCCATTCGCTCGCCGAGCATGCGCCGAGCCACTTCTAGCGCGGCTTGAAACTGCACGAATTTAGCCTGACCGAGGCCGGGAATTTGGCGCAGCGTGCCGAACGGTGTGGCCAGCAGGCGGGTCAGCGAGTCGCCGCTGCGCATCAGTAATTCGCGGCCGAGATCGACGGCGTTCCGCCCGCGCGAGCCGGTGCGCAGGAAGATAGCGAGTAATTCGGCATCGGAGAGGGCGCTGGCCCCACGGGCAAGCATTTTTTCGCGGGGCCGCTCGGCGAGGGGCCATTGGGCGATAGACATGACGACTCCAGGCGCAGGCACCGCCGCGCGCATGAATCGCAGCGATGTCACATAAGGGAAAAGCAGTGACCGGAGGAAAAATTCCGGACTGGGCGAAGGGGGAGCCGGACGCGCAACGCGTCGTCATTTACAATATTAGCTTGACCTTGCTGTGAGACCCCCATGAATTCTGTCGCACCCCCCGTGGTTCAAGACGATTCCTATCTGACCTTGCACTACCGGATTGCCGCTCCCGATGGCGCGGATATCGTCAACACTTTCGAAGGTACGCCGGCCACGCTGCAACTCGGCGGCGGCCAGATGGCGCCGACGCTGGAACAGGCGCTGCTGGGCATGAATGTGGGGGAACGCCGTAGTATTGAACTTGCCCCGGAGCAGGCCTTTGGCCCGCGCAACCCCGAACTGCTGCAACGCGTGTCGATGAAGACGCTGCAAGAGAACAGCAATTTCGGCGAAGAATATACCGTGGGCGATCTGGTCGAATTCAACGCGCCGAGCGGCGGCCGCTATGCGGGCATCCTGCGCGAGTTGGGTGACGGCTGGGCATTGTTCGACTTCAACCACCCGTTGGCTGGACAGCCGATTGTGTTCGAAGTCCAGATTATCGGCATTCTGTAGGAATCGAAATGAGCGCCACCCAAGTCGTAGCGCCGACCCTGTCGGACGCGGAAATTCTGCTGGCCCAGCCGCGCGGTTTTTGCGCGGGCGTCGACCGTGCAATCGAGATCGTCGAGCGCGCGCTGTCCATGTTCGGGGCCCCGATCTACGTGCGTCACGAGATCGTCCATAACGCCTATGTCGTCGAAAATCTGCGCAAGAAAGGCGCCATTTTCGTCGAAGAGCTGACCGACGTGCCTTCGGGCAATACGTTGATCTTCAGCGCTCACGGCGTGTCGCAAGCCGTGCGCGCCGAAGCGCAGGAGCGCGGTCTGCGCATCTTCGACGCCACCTGTCCGCTCGTGACGAAGGTGCACGTCGAAGTGGCGAAGATGCGCGGCCAAGGCCTCGAGATCATCATGATCGGTCACAAGGGACACCCGGAAGTCGAGGGCACCATGGGCCAGTCGGGCGAGGGCATGTTCCTCGTCGAGACCATCGAAGACGTACTCGCCTTGCAAGTCGCTGACGAATCGAAGCTCGCCTTCGTGACGCAGACGACCCTCTCGGTCGATGACGCCGCCGAAGTGATCAATGCGCTCAAGAAGCGTTTCCCGCTGATCACCGAGCCGAAGAAGCAAGATATTTGCTACGCGACGCAAAATCGCCAAGATGCCGTGAAGTTCATGGCGCCGCAGTGCGACGTCGTCGTCGTGGTGGGCAGCCCGAACAGCTCCAATTCGAACCGTCTGCGCGAAGTCGCCGAGAAGATGGGCGTGCCTGCCTATATGGTGGACTCGCCGGCACAGCTCAAGCCCGAGTGGTTCGACGGCAAGCGCCGTATTGGCGTGACGGCAGGGGCCTCGGCTCCGGAAGTGCTGGCACAGTCGATCGTCTCGCGTCTGCGCGAACTGGGCGTGAATCAGGTCAAGGTGCTCGAAGGGGTGGAAGAGAACATTGCGTTCCCGCTGCCCAAGGGCCTGACGCCGATCACCGAGTAAGCTCAAGCCGTATTAGTTAGCATCAAGTCTCGTCGCCCACCGTAACTCGGTGGTCGGCAGACCGCAAAAAGCCGGGGTGTCGCATCTAGCGCACCCCGGCTTTTTGCTGCCCGCTCGTCCAAACTCATCCGAGCACGGGCCTCTGCGCAGCCGCATTCGCCCGCTGCAACACTTAATGAAAGCGCGCTGGACGCGCTTTCTCCTACCCTTGAAAGCCGTCAACCGACGCGCGCCATTCCCACGAAAACCTCACGCGGTCACTACGCAATTCTGCGTACGTTTTTGCGGAATTACCGCAGTGTCGTTTTCGCGCAATTTACCGTATCGGCCATTAAAACCATGGCTGTCATTTCGTCAATTCAACACTTAATGAATTGAAGTCGAATAACGCCATTCGTTTTTCAATTATCCAATTATTTATACACTTCCTTAATTAGAGTATTAGCTCCAATTCGATTGGGCACGCTATTTGCTTTATTAGTAACTATGGTGATGGATCCCATATTTGGTGCATCGCATGCACCATGGAGCCGCCTGAGCGGATTCGCCCGGGTGTGTAAAACCTAGATCGAATGCGGGGTTGCACTTTTGAAAAAATAGGGTTGCACAAGTCGGTATAAACCTTAGGCCTCCATTATGGAAAACCCTGTGGCGGCGGGCATCGCAGCCGCAAAGAATGGAGTTACAATGCGCGCGTTTCGCATACGAAACATTGAATTGGCGTTATTGGCGTTTTATTAAATCGCCGACAATCAGGAGATAATCACATGCAACTCAAGTTCGCGAAGGTACTGCCCGTAGTCGCCGCAGTGACGCTGTTGGCGGCATGCGGTCAGAAGGAAGAAAAGCAGGCCGATTCGGGTGCCGCTTCTGCACCTGCCGCGACGACAGCCGCCAGCGGGGGCGGCGATGCGGTTGTTATCAAGATTGGTCACGTTGCACCATTGACGGGCCAAATTGCTCACTTGGGCAAAGATAACGAAAATGGTGCACGCCTCGCCGTTGAGGAAGCCAATAAAGCCGGTCTGACCATCGACGGCAAGCCGGTCAAGCTGGAACTGGTGGCTGAAGACGATGCGGCCGACCCGAAAACCGCTACGCAAGTTGCACAGAAACTGGTCGACGAGAAAGTCGTCGCAGTGGTGGGCCACTTGAACTCGGGCACGACGATTCCGGCCTCGAAGATCTATAGCGATGCGGGCATCGTGCAGATCTCCCCGTCGGCGACCAACCCGGCTTACACCCAACAGGGCTTCAAGACGGCCTACCGTGTGGTGGCGACCGATGCCCAGCAGGGTCCGGCACTGGCCAACTACGCAACCAAGACGCTGGGCGCCAAGTCCGTGGCCATCGTCGACGACGCGACCGCCTACGGTAAGGGCTTGGCCGACGAGTTCGAGAAGACCGCCAAGGCCAACGGCCTGAAGGTGCTCTCGCACGACGCGACCAACGACAAGGCGACGGACTTCCGCGCCATTCTCACCAAGATCAAGGGTGAGCGTCCGGACATCATCATGTACGGCGGTATGGATGCTACCGGCGGCCCGTTCGCCAAGCAGTCGAAGGAACTGGGTATCGGTGCCAAGGTGCTGGCCGGTGACGGCGTGTGTACCGACAAGGTGGCCGAACTTGCTGGCGACGCCATCGACAACATCGTCTGCTCGGAAGCGGGTATGGCCCTGTCGAAGATGGAAGGCGGCGACGACTTCTCCAAGCGTTATGAAGCGCGCTTCAACCAGCCGATCCAGATCTACGCCCCGTTCACGTACGATGCAGTCAACGTGATCGTCGATGCGATGAAGCGTGCCAACTCGACCGATCCGGCCAAGATCCTGGCAGCCATGCCGGCCACCGACTACAAGGGTGTCATTGGCCACATCGCCTTCGACAGCAAGGGCGACATGAAGGAACCGGTGATTACGCTCTACAACTACCAGAACAAGAAGAAGAGCGTGCTTGACGTGGTGAAGATGTAACTCCCGGGCGCTAGCGCCATGAAACGGCACCGTTGCCTACCCTTTCGGTGCCGTTTCTTCATCTGCGGAACGACGCCGTGCCTGCATGACGGGCACGGCCCCCCCTCCTGAACCAGGATTAGCCTCAACACCCGCAGTTCTCTCAGCCCCCCTGCGACGCCTATCGGTGAAGCGCGCTGGGAGCCCGTTTTCGGGGATCAAGGAGTTAGCTTCATGGATATTTTTATCCAACAAATCTTGAACGGCCTCGTGCTTGGTAGCGTGTACGCGATCATTGCGCTGGGCTACACCATGGTCTACGGCATTTTGGGCATCATCAATTTTGCCCACGCCGACGTGATGATGATCGGCGCGATGGTCGCGCTGTCCACCATCAACTTACTGATGAAAATTGCACCGAACATGAATCCGGTGCTGATGCTGGCCATCGCCACTGCGGTGTGTGTGCCCGTGTGTGCGTTGACCAACTTCGTGATCGAACGGGTCGCGTATCGGCCGCTGCGCAATGCGCCGCGACTCGCGCCGCTGATCACCGCCATCGGCGTGTCGCTGCTGTTGCAGACGATCGCCATGCTGATCTGGTCGCGTAACCCGCTGTCGTTCCCGCAGCTGCTGCCCACCGACGCCATGACGGTCATCCCTGAGCGCGGCAACCATCCGGGCGCTGTGACCAACGGCACCGGCATCGTGATCGTCGTGGTCGCGTTCCTCGTGATGTTCGGCCTCACGCAGCTCGTGAACCGCACCAAGCTCGGCCGCGCCATGCGTGCGACGGCAGAGAACCGCAACGTGGCGGGTCTCATGGGCGTGAACCCCAACTTCGTGATCTCGGCGACCTTTGCGCTGGGCGGCGGACTGGCCGCACTGGCGGGCGTGATGATGGCGTCGAACTACGGTAACGCTCACTTCTACATGGGTTTCATTCCCGGCATGAAGGCGTTCACCGCCGCCGTGCTCGGGGGCATCGGTAACCTGCAAGGCGCCATGGTTGGCGGCGTGCTGCTCGGCCTGATCGAGGCACTGGGCGCGGGGTATATCGGTGACCTCACCGGGGGTGTTTTCGGCAGCAACTATCAGGACGTGTTCGCTTTCGTCGTTCTGATCGTGGTGCTGGTGTTCCGTCCGTCCGGCTTGCTGGGCGAACGCGTGGCAGATCGTGCATAAGCGGGGAGTCCACACAATGAATCAACCTGTGCAAAGCTCCGCCGGCCCGGCCACGCAAATTTCGGCGGCCGCCGCCACGCGCAAGGCCTATCGCGGCCTCGCATTCTTCCTTCTCGCGGCGATCTTCGCCCCGGTGCTCGTCGGCTACGCTGGCGGCAACTACTGGGTGCGCGTGCTCGACTTCGCGCTGCTCTACATCATGCTCGCGCTGGGCCTGAACATCGTGGTGGGCTTCGCTGGCCTGCTCGACTTGGGCTACATCGCGTTCTATGCCGTGGGCGCGTACGTCACCGCGTTTCTCAGCTCACCGCACCTGACTACGCAATTCGAGTGGATCGGGCATATGTTCCCGGGCGGGCTACACGTTCCCGTGTGGTTCACCATCCCGATCGGGGCGGCGGTAGCGGCGATATTCGGCATTTTGCTGGGCGCGCCGACACTGCGTCTGCGCGGCGACTACCTGGCGATCGTGACGCTGGGTTTCGGCGAAATCATCCGTATTTTCATGAACAACCTCGACCGTCCGGTGAACATCACCAACGGCCCGAAGGGCATCACCGGCATCCAGCCCGCGTCGCTGTTCGGCTTCGATTTTTCGAAGGCGCACAACTTCTTCGGGATGCAGGTCAGCTCGGTGTACATGTACTACTACCTGTTCGTGTTCCTTGCGCTAGTCATCGCGTTCATCTGCGTGCGATTGCAGCACTCGCGCATCGGGCGAGCGTGGGTGGCCATTCGTGAAGACGAAATCGCGGCCAAGGCGATGGGTATCAACACGCGCAACATCAAGCTGCTGGCGTTTGCCATGGGCGCGTCGTTCGGCGGTGTGGCGGGCGGCATGTTCTCGGCGTTCCAGGGCTTCGTCTCGCCCGAGTCGTTCACCTTCTGGGAGTCGATCGTCGTGCTCTCGATGGTGGTGCTCGGCGGTATGGGGCACATTCCGGGCGTGATTCTGGGCGGTGTGCTGCTCTCGGCGTTCCCCGAGGTCTTGCGCTCGACCATGGGCCCGTTGCAAATGAAGTTGTTCGGCAGCGTCATCGTCGATCCCGAGGTGATCCGGCAACTGCTGTACGGTCTGGCCATGATCTTGATCATGCTGTACCGTCCGGCCGGCCTGTGGCCGTCGCCGCGTCCGGAAGAGCGGACTCTGTAAGCCGAGGGAGACGAACTGACTATGAGCGAACAAATTCTTCTGTCCGTGAAGGGCGTGAACAAACGCTTCGGCGGTCTTCAGGCCCTCACCGATGTGGGTCTGGAAATCAAGCCGGGGCAAATTTACGGGCTGATCGGCCCGAACGGTGCAGGCAAGACCACTTTCTTTAACGTCATCACCGGGCTCTACACGCCTGATTCGGGCGAATTCACGCTCGACGGCACGACTTACAAGCCGACCGCCGTGCATGAAGTGGCGCGCGCGGGCATTGCCCGTACGTTCCAGAACATTCGCCTGTTCGGCGGCATGACCGTGGTCGAGAACGTGATGGTGGGGCGCCACGTGCGCACGAAGATGGGCGTGATCGGCGCCATCGTCCGGTATCCGGGCGCGAAGGCCGAAGAACGCGCCATCCGCGATCGCGCGATGGAACTGCTCGAATACGTGGGCGTGGCGAAGTACGCCAACTACACGGCCGCCAATCTCTCGTACGGCCACCAGCGCCGTCTGGAGATTGCCCGCGCGTTGGCCACCGACCCGAAGCTGCTCGCGCTCGACGAGCCTGCCGCCGGCATGAACGCGACCGAAAAGGTCGAGTTGCGCGGCTTGCTCGACAAGATTCGCAGCGACGGCAAGACCATCCTGCTCATCGAGCACGACGTGAAACTGGTGATGGGCTTGTGCAACCGCATGACGGTGCTCGATTACGGCAAGGTCATTGCCGAAGGTTTGCCGCAGGATGTGCAGAAAAATCCGGCGGTGATTGAAGCGTATCTCGGTGCAGGAGGCCATTGATGAGCGCAGCAATGTTGACGATCAAGGGCCTGAAAGTCGCGTACGGCGGGATCAAGGCGGTCAAGGGCATCGACTTGAGTATCCAGCCGGGCGAACTGGTCACGCTTATCGGCGCGAACGGGGCAGGCAAGACGACCACGATGAAGGCCATCACAGGCCTGTTGCCGTGGGCCGATGGCGACATCGAGTATCTGGGCAAGTCGATTCGCGGCGTGAAAGCGTTCGATCTGCTCAAGCAGGGGCTGGCGATGGTGCCGGAAGGCCGTGGCATCTTCACGCGCATGACCATCCTCGAGAACATGCAGATGGGGGCGTATCTACGCAACGACACGACCGGGATCAAGAACGACGTCGACAAGATGTTCGGCATCTTCCCGCGGTTGAAGGAGCGCAAGGACCAGCTCGCTGGCACGCTGTCCGGTGGTGAGCAGCAGATGCTCGCCATGGCGCGTGCACTGATGAGCCAGCCCAAACTGCTGTTGCTTGATGAGCCGTCGATGGGCCTCTCGCCGATCATGGTCGACAAGATCTTCGAGGTGGTGCGCACGGTCTCTGGCGAGGGCGTGACGGTACTGCTCGTGGAACAGAACGCACGTTTGGCATTGCAGGCCGCCCACCGCGGCTATGTGATGGACAGCGGGCTCGTCACCATGACCGGTAACGCCAAAGACATGCTCGACGACCCGAAGGTGCGCGCCGCGTATCTGGGGGAATAAGCCGTCGGCTTGGCTGAAAAACGAAAGCGCGCTGGAGGCGACTCCAGCGCGCTTTTTTCATTGCCACGGCGGCGCACGTGCATCGCGCGCCATGCCGTATCCAGCGGCTTACATCGTGACGCGCGCGCCCGATGCCAGCGGCAACCGCTTCCCCATACTCACCACATCGTCGGCCGCGTAGCCGTGCGCCGCATAGAACGCGAGGGCTTCGCGCGATTGCGTGAGCACCTGCAAATTCAGCTTCAGACAGCCGCGCTCGGTGAGTGCCGTTTCCGCATGGCGTAGCAGTGCGCTGGCCACCCCGCGTCGGCGCAGCGCAGTCGCCACCGCCAGCGAGTACACCCAGCCGCGATGCCCGTCGTAGCCAGCCATCACCGTGCCCACGACTTTGCGATCGCGCACGGCGACGAAGAACAGGCCATCTTGCATCGCTACTTTGTTGGCGATCGAGCGGCGCGGCTCGCGGTGCGGCTTGTCGGCGCGGTTGTACTCGGGGAACGCTTCGCGCCAGAGCGCGAGCACGCCATCGGTATCGGCGTCGTCGAAAGTGCGGATATGAACGTCGGAAGCCAGCGAGATCATGAGGCCGCCCCCTCGCCGGTGTAAATGTCGGGCCGGTGAATCTGCATCATCTTGTTCACGGCACCCAGCGGTTCGAACCCATAGCGCGCGTACAGACTCGCCGCATCGGTCGTCGCCAGCAGAAAGCGCCGCAGGTTCTGCAATGCCGGATGCGCGAGCACGTTCTCGCACAAGCGCTTACCGATGCCCAGGCCACGCATCGATGGATCGACGAACACGTCGGCCAGATACGCGAACGTGGCGCGGTCGGTAATCACGCGCGCGAAGCCGACTTGCTGCACCGGTCCGCCTTCGACATGGGTAGCGTAAGCGCCGAAGCAAAGCGAGTTCGAGATTGCGCGCATGAGTGTGTCGCGCGGAATGTCTTTTGCCCAGTGCGTCTGCGTCGAGAGCGCGTTGTGGATGAAGCCGATATCGAGTCGGGCCGGATCGTACGAAATTTCGACGATGGCGTCGGCCGGTGGCGTCGCGTGCGCCTGGCTCATGTCGTTCATCGTTGTGATCTCCTCTTTGGAATCTTGAACGGGGACGGCGTTATCAAGCGTGCTTGGCGAGCAGCGAATCGAGCATCGAGAGCATCTGATCGATTTCGTCGCGGCTCACGTTGAGCGCGGGCATGAAGCGCAGCAGGTTCGGGCGTGCCGAGTTAAGCAGCAGACCGTCCGGCCCCATGTCGCGCGCCGCTTCCACCAGCTGCGGGCCGATATCGCGGCCGAGCAGCAAGGCGCGCAGCAGCCCGGCACCGCGCTCGCCCTGACCGCCGTAGCGCGACGACAGGTGTTCCAGCCCGGCGCTCAGGTAATCGGCCTGCGCGCGCACGAATTCGAGGAAGCCCGGAGCGCTGACGGTGCGCATCACGGCGAGGCCAACCGCGCACATGAGCGGGTTGCCGTTGTACGTGCCGCCCTGATCGCCCGGCTGGAACACGGCGAACTCGTCGCCGCAGAGCATGGCGGCGAGCGGCACACCGCCGCCGATGCCTTTTCCGAGCGTCATGATGTCGGGCGTGATACCGGCTTGTTGATGCGAGAACAGCGTGCCGGTACGCCCGCAGCCGGTTTGCACTTCGTCCACGATCAGCAGCAGGCCGCGCGCCTTGGTCAGTGCGCGCAGTTCCTTGAGGAAGGCGTCGGTCGCGGGCACCACACCGGCTTCGCCCTGAATCGGCTCCAGCATCACGGCGACCGTATCGGGGCCGATCAGCGCTTCGACTGACGCGATATCGTTCAAATCGGCCTTCGGGAACCCCGGCACTTGCGGCGCGAAGATGGTGTCCCAGCCCGGCTTGCCGCTGGCCGACATCGTGGCGAGCGTGCGACCGTGGAAGCCGTTCTTGAACGTGATGATCTCGAAGCGCGCGCCGCCTGCCGGGTTCGGGTGCAGTTGTCCCCACTTGCGGGCGAGCTTGATGGCGCTCTCGTTGGCTTCTGCGCCGCTGTTCGCGAAGAACACCTTGCCGAGCCCCGACAGGCGTGCGAGCAGGTCCGCCAACTCGATCATCGGCAGGTTGTAGTACGCCGGGCTCGGGTTGAGCAACTGCGAGGATTGCGTGGCGAGCGCGTCGCGCATCACCGGGTGGCAGTGGCCCAGGCTGTTGACGGCCCAGCCTTGGATGAAGTCGAGATATCGCTTGCCGTCGTGGTCGTACAGCCAGGCACCTTTGCCGTGGGTGAATACGAGATCCGGGCGCGACGTGATCGGCAACAGGGCGTGCGTGGCGAACTCGGCGAACTTCGCGTCGGCGGAAGTTTTAGCGCTCGAGGCGGTTGACGATGACGAGGCGGCAGATTGGGAAGCAAGCGACATAACGGTCTCCGAAGGGCGAAAGGTAAAGAGACGAGGAATAAAAAAAGCCACGGGGTTTGCCCGTGGCTTTGCTGTGCTTGAGAACTCGCTTGTTATCGCAGTCCATAGCGCGCCGCGCGGCATCCCGGGAGGGGCAGCGTACGGCGACGTCGGATCGAGGCGATGGCAATCAGGTTCATGTCGGCAAGAATAAGTCGATGATGCGGCGCTTGTCAAAGGGAATGCGTGAACTTGTCTCACATCTGCATCTGTCGCGCCTTGGCGACATGTCCGGCGAGTCCGAAGCATTCCCCCGTCGATCAGGTCGCGGCCCCCGGGTCGTCGGCCTCGGTGGTGAAGGCGTCGGCGAAGAACGCGTCTTCCGGCAACTGGTGGTGCGCAATGAAGTCGCGGCGGGCCGATTCGACCATCACTGGCGCACCGCACGCGTACACCTCGTAGCCCGACAGATCCGGCAGATCCTCGACCACGGCGCGGTGCACGAAGCCCGTGCGGCCCGACCACTGGTCTTCCGGCGCAGCTTCCGAGAGCACCGGCACGAAAGTGAAATTCGGAATCTCGCGCGCCCATTGCTCGGCCAGATCGCGCATGTAGATGTCCTTCAATTGCCGTGCGCCCCAATAAAGCGTCATCGGACGGTTCAGTCCCTTGTGCACGGCATGTTCGACGATGGCCTTGATCGGCGCGAAGCCGGTGCCCGAGGCGAGCAGCACGATGGGCTTCTCCGAATCGTCACGCAAGAAGAACGTGCCGAGCGGGCCTTCGAAGCGCAGAATTTCGCGCTCTTTCATCGTGTTGAAGACGTGATCGGTGAACACGCCGCCGGGCATATGACGCAGATGCAGATCGATGAAGCCTTCTTCGTGCGGCGCGGTGGCCATCGAATAGCTGCGTCGGCGGCCGTCTTTCAGGATGAACTCGATGTATTGGCCGGCCAGATACTGGAAGCGTTCGTTGGCGGGCAGTTGCAAGCGCATGACGATCACGTCGTCGGCCAGGCGCGTGAGCGCGTTCACGCGGCAGGGCAGGCGTTTGACCGGAATGTCGCCGATACCTTTGACTTCACGGCTCTCGATGACCACATCGCTCTTGGCGTGTGCGCAGCACAGTAGCGCGAAGCCGCGCGTTTCTTCGTCCTTGGTGAGCGCCGAGGCCGAGTGTGCGCCGTGTTCGACGGTGCCCTCGACGAGCTTTGCCTTGCATGACCCGCAGCCGCCGTTCTTGCAGCCGTAAGGCAGGCCGATGCCCTGACGCAGCGCGGCCGAGAGCAATGCCTCGCCGTCTTCCACCTGGAACTCGCGCCCGCTCGGCACGAGGGAAACGTTGTAAGCCATACTACAATCCGAAAAATGAAAAATCCGTCCAAATCCCTTGGTCGCCCGCGCCTGCTTGTCGTGGGCTGCGGCGATGTCGGCATGCGTGCGCTGCCGACACTGGTCAAACGCTTTCGCGTCTATGCCGTGACGTCCAGCGACGCGCGTCATGCGGCGTTACGGGCCGCGGGCGCCGTGCCCGTTGCGGCCAATCTCGATGACCGTGCGAGCCTTGCGCGTATCGCCCATCTGGCCCCGCGCGTGTTGCATCTGGCGCCGCCCGACGGGGTGGCCGGTAGTGGCACGCGCGACCTTCGTACGCGCCGTCTGAGGGCCGCCCTTTTGCACCCGTCGAAGGCCAATATTGTACCCGAGGGGGGCCTGGGCCCCGCGCGCCGCATCCTGGTCTACGCCAGCACCAGCGGGGTGTACGGCGATTGTGGCGGTGCGCTGGTCGATGAGACTCGCACGCCGCGCGCACGTTCACCGCGCGGGCAGCGGCGTGTGGACGCCGAGCGCACCTTGCGCGCGTTGGGACGGCCGTCGAAACACGCGCGCAATGCCCGGCGCGATTGGCTGGCCGGGCCCGCGCGAACGATTTCGCCAGCGAGCGGTTCGAGCGTAGCGGGTGCGCGCCCGAGATGGCGGCAGGCGGAGCATTTGCGCGTGCGCTGGCGCGCGTCGATCGTGCGCATTCCCGGGATCTACGCGGCTGACC
The DNA here is from genome assembly GCF_902459645.1 of Pandoraea pneumonica. Taxonomy (GTDB): domain Bacteria; phylum Pseudomonadota; class Gammaproteobacteria; order Burkholderiales; family Burkholderiaceae; genus Pandoraea; species Pandoraea pneumonica. Next base: position 185,658 of record NZ_CABPSK010000003.1, on the reverse strand, counting down.
GGTTGCCGACGGCCCGGCTGGAGCGCGGCACTCCGGCATTGCGCGAATCGGACGACGTGTACACGAACCATATCCACGCCGATGATCTGGCGGCGATTCTGATCCGGGCGATGTGGCGCGGCAAGCCGCAACGCGTCGTGCACGCGAGCGACGATACCGAGTGGCGCATGGGCGAATATTTCGACCGCGTGGCCGATGCGCTGGGCATGACACGCCCGGCCCGAATCTCGCGCGAAGTCGCTGAGCGAGAACTTCCGCCGACGCTGCTCTCGTTCATGTCGGAGTCGCGGCGCCTGGACAATACCCGGCTCAAGCGCGAACTTGGCTACCGGCTGAAGTATCCGGACGTGGCGGCGCTATTGGCGACACTGACGAAATGAAAACCCTTCGAACCTTCGCGCTGGCGGTGTTGCTGAGCGTCGCGCCGCTGTCGTCTTCGCTGGCGCACGCCGAACCCACCATTCAGGCGGGTTTTTCCCCGGAAGGCTCGGCCCGAACGCTGGTGTTGGAGACCATTGCCAGCGCAAAGCACAGCATTCAAATGCTCGCGTACTCGTTTCAGGCGCCCGATATCATGCAGGCGCTGGTCGATGCGAAAAAGCGCGGTGTGGACGTGCGCGTCGTGATCGACAAGCGACGCAACACCGGCAAAACGAGCCGGGCGGCGATGGATTTCGTGACGAGCCACGGCGTAGCGTTGCGCACTAACGACCACTTCAATATCCATCACGACAAGACGATCATCGTCGACGGCGAAACGGTGGAAACCGGCTCGTTCAATTTCGCGAAGTCGGCTGAGACGACCAACTCCGAGAACGTGGTCGTGATTCGCAATGCCCCCGAGATTGCGCGGCAGTACGTCGAGCACTGGCAATCTCGTTGGGATCTCGGCGAGCCTTACCCGGCACGCTGACGTTCGCGCAGACCTCATGCAGACATTCGCGCGACCGAGCGACGATCAACATCACACATCGCCATTCGTCGATCCGCCTAACGCCTTGATGAGCGTGAGCGTCGCGTCGATCTGATCGAGGCGCGACTGCGCGGCATTGCGGCGTGCCTGACGCGCAAGCCGTTGCGTATCGAGCCATGACTGCACGTCGATATCGCCCGCACGGTAACGCGCTCCGGACAACGCGGCGGCCCGCTGCGCCAGTGTGGCCGCGCGCGCCAGCGCTTCGTATTGCACGGACGTGCGTTCGCGCGTTGCGAGCGCATCCTCGACTTCCTTTAACGCGGTGAGCAGCGTGCTGCGAAACGCCACACCCGACTGTTCGAAATCGTTGCGAGCGAGCGCTGTGGTGAATCGCGCCGTCTGCACTTGCAGGAACGGCATGGCAATCGTCGCGGCAAGCGTGCCGACCGGATTCGCGAGCAACCGCGACAGCGAATCGCTGGTCGTGCTCGTCGATCCGGTGAGCGTGAGCGATGGATAGAACGACAAACGCGCTGCATCGACGTCAGCCAATCGTGCGCGCATACGGGTTTCAGCCGCAGCGAGATCCGGGCGGCGAGCCAGCAACTCCGCAGGCAGGCCGGGCGCGACCTCGGGGAGCGTGGCGTCGGCCAGCGTTTCGCGCTCGGCGAAGCGCGTTTGTGCTGGCTCGCCAAGGGCATTGGCTAACGCATGCCGGGCGATGTCGCGCAGACGCTCCCAGTCGGCCAGCGCGCCCGCAACAGCGTCGCGATCCTGCTGTGCCTGTACGGGGTCAAGCGCCGACACGGCACCGGCACGACGGCGCGCGTCGACCAGCGCCACGATCTTTTCGGCGGACGCCAAGTCCTCCTTCGCGCTGCGCACGTTGTCGTTCAGATACGCAAGCCGCCAGTACAACGACGCGACATCGCTCGACAACGTGAGCGCCGCGGCGCGGCGATCCCACGCGCTGGCCGCCGCTTGCCACTGCGCCGCGTCGCGTTGTGCGGCCAGCTTGTTCCACAGGTCGACCTCGTAGCTGATGCTCGCATTCGTGCCGGAGCTCGTCTGTCCGTTTGGGGCGATGACCGTGTTGCGGCCATCGAGTGCGCGCGACTTTGCGCCCGCGATCGAAGCGGAGAATTGCGGCCAGCGGTTCGCGCCGGTGAGGCCCGCCTGAAGCGCGTCGCGGTCCGCTTGCAGCGACTTGAGCGCGAGCCCCGGGTTACCTGCCAGTGCGCGCGTGACCAGCGCATCGAGGCCGGGTTCGGCAAAACCTCGCCACCATGGATCGATAGCTGCGGTCTCATCAGTCGCGACGACGTGGCTGGGCGCGTCGATCGGCGTACGGTATTGGGCGGGCACCGGCAGGGCCGGGCGTTCGTAATCGGTGCGCGTGAGGCCGCATCCGGCGAGCAGCATCGCGGCGCTCAGCACGGAGAACGAGAAATAGCGCGGAAAAAGTCGCGGAAAAGCGCGCGAGACAGATCGAGCAGACAGCGACGGCAAAGACATCGGAAGGCGGGGCAATGGGCGGGTCATCGAATCAGCAAAAAGACCCCCGCGCGCGACACCGAATCGCGCGCGGGGTATAAATCCATCCCGTGCCTGAGGGGGGGGCGCAGCGGGACGGTTGGGGGGCGATGCAAACTTACTCGCGGGCAAGGGCGTCGACTGGGTCGAGCCGCGCGGCACTACGCGACGGCCACCAGCCGCTGGCCACGCCGATCACGCTGGCGCACATCACGGCAGCGGCGAACGTATGAACGGAAAACACGACGGCCACTTGCGGCACGGCAAACGCGACCAATTGGCCGATGGCATACGACAGCACCACACCGACGGCGCCGCCCATCAGGCAGACCAGCACGGCTTCGATCAAAAACTGGCGCAGGATGTCTTGCCGTCGTGCGCCGATGGCACGGCGAATGCCAATCTCCCGCGTGCGCTCGGTCACCGACACCAGCATGATGTTCGCCACACCGATGCCGCCGACCACTAGCGAGATCAGCGCGACAAACGACAGCAGCAGCGTGAGCATCTGACTGGTGCGCGAGATCGACTTCACGACCGTATCCATGTTGAACGTGAAGAAGTCTTTGTTGCCATGGGCGCGCGTGAGCACGCGCACGATGCCTGCTTCGGCTGCCGACGGGGGATGTCCGTCGATGATGCGCACCGTGATCGCTTCCAGATGCTGTTGTCCGGCGAGACGGCTCGCGGCAGTGCTCCACGGCACGAAGAGATTGAGCGAGCGGCTCACGAACATCGACGAGCGGTCGCGCACTACGCCGACCACGCGCAACGGAAGCGAACCGGCCAGCACGATCTGCCCAATGGGGTCGCCGCCGTTCGGCATCAGCTTTTTCAGCGCGTTTTCGCCAATGACGACGACCTGCGCTTGCCGCGCGACTTCGGCGGCGTCGAAGCTTCGGCCGCGCGCGAGTTTCAGCCCATTGGCGCGCAGGAAGTTGGCCCCTTCGCCATGCACTTGCGCGTCGGTGTCGATGCGCCCGAAGCGCACGCGCACCGTGCGCGCGTTAATTTGCGGCGAGACGCTGTCCGTGTAGGGCTGTGCAGCGAGCAGGTCGGCGTCACGCGGCAGTAGCGTGCGAATCTCGGCCGCTTTGTCGTCGTTGAAGTCTTTACCGCGCAGCACGGTGATGGTGTTCGGCGAGATGCTGCCGATATCGTCGAGGACGCGCCGCTTGGTGCCTTCGCCAATGGCGGAGAGCGAGACCACCGAGGTAATGCCGATGATGATGCCGAGCATCGTAAGACCCGTGCGCAGCCGGTGCGAGGCGAGCGCGTGCCACGCCATCGACAGGCTTTCCGAGAACTTCGGCCAACCCGCAAACCAACCACGCGAGCGGGGTGCGATCGTAGCTCGGGACACACGCGCATCCTCGTCGATGCGCTGCCCGACGGGGTGTTCTTGCGCGCTGGCGTGAGCACTTTCCTGTGTTCGTTCCCGCGTGAGCGCCGCAAGTTCAGCGGTGCGCGGCGTCTCGTTCACGCGGTCGCGCACGATGCGGCCGTCGGCAATTTCGATGACACGCTGCGCCCACGCGGCAACGCCGGGGTCGTGCGTGACGAGAATGATGGTGTGCCCGCGCGCGTGCAGCTCGCACAGAATCTGCATCACTTCGAGCCCGCTGCGACTGTCGAGTGCACCGGTCGGCTCGTCCGCGAGGATGATGTCGCCGCCATTCATCAGCGCGCGAGCAATACTCACACGCTGCTGCTGGCCGCCTGACATCTGCGACGGACGATGCGTTAAATGTCCCCCGAGCCCAAGCCGCCCGAGCAATGCTGCCGAGCGTTGCGCGCGCGCTGGCTTCGACGTACCGGCATACACGGCGGGCACTTCCACATTGCCTTGCGCCGTGAGATGGCCCATCAGGTGATAGCGCTGGAAGATGAATCCGAAGTGTTCGCGGCGCAACGCGGCGAGATCGTCGTCGGAGAGCGAGGCAACATCGCGTCCATCGATCTCGTAGCGCCCGTGGCTTGCGCGGTCGAGGCAGCCGAGTACGTTCATTAGCGTCGACTTACCCGAACCCGACGGCCCCATGATCGCGACCATTTCGCCACAACGGATGGTGAGCTCGACATCGCGCAATACGGTCACGGCACTCACGCCTTCGCCGAACGAACGACCCACGCCCGTGAGATGCAGCAGCGGGGGCGCGCCCGTATCGGTGACGGGCACCGGTGCGGCAGCACCTTCCGGCATCGACCGATCGCGCGGCGGGAGCGTGTGCGTCACAGCAAAGCCCCTCCGTTGTCGCCGCTGCCGGGCGGCGGTGCGTCGGCCGGGTCGGCCGTCACCACACGCTCGCCTTCTGCGAGACCGTCGAGCGCTTGCGCCGTCAGCCGATTGTCGAGTCCGACCTTGACCCAGCGAACGTGCGCGTTGCCCTTTGCGTCGAGTACGCGAACCTTATAACGGCCGTCTGCGCGCTGCTCGCCGAGTGCCACGGACGGAAACGTCAACGTGTTCGCGATGCGCTCGCGCACGATCGAGACCTGCGCGGTCATGTCGGGGCGCAGCACGCCGTTCGGGTTCGGCACGTCGAACAGCGCGTTGAAGAAGATCGCGTTGTTGATCTTTTCGGGCGAGGGCTGAATCACACGCAACTTGCCTTCGTAGCGTGTCTGCGGCGCGCCCAGAATCGTGAAATACACGGGCTGACCCTCTCGAATGCGCACCACATCCGCTTCGGAAACCTGTGCCTTGATCGTCATCTTCGACAGATCGGCAATCTTGAGAATCGTCGGGATCTGATAAATCGCCGTGACGGTCTGGCCTTCCTGCGTGCTGATGAGCGTCACGCTGCCCGAGATCGGCGCGGTAATGCGCGTGTACGACAAGTTGGTGCGGGCTTTATCGACCTTGACGTTCTGCTGGCTGATTTGCGAGTCGAGCGAGGCGAGTTCTGCCGTGAGCGCCTCGTACTCCATGCGGGCCTTTTCGAGATCGCGCGGCGAGGTGGCTTCATCGCGCGCCATCTGCCGTTGGCGGGCTAACTCGCGCTCGGCCTGGGCTTGGCGAATGGCCTTGGCGCGGCGGTCGGCGGCCAGCGTGTTCAGGCCAGCCGTCACGTCGCGCAGGTCGCTTTCGCTGAGCGTAGGGTCGATTTCCGCGAGCAATTGGCCTTTCGTGACGTTGTCGCCGAGCACCACCTTGAGCGAGCGCAACTGTCCGTTGGCTTGCGAGCCGACTTCCACTTGTTTGATGGGCTGGAGCACGCCGGTAGCGAGCACTGCATCTTCCAGATCGCCGCGCGCGACTTTAGCGCTGAGATAAGCGGGAGGCTTTGCATGCGGCCATTGCCACGCGGTGAGCGCGCACAGCGCGAGAACTACGGCCACGCCGATCTTGCGGCGGCGCGTCAGGGCGGGGAGGCGGAACTTGCTGGAAAGCGTCATTGATCAGGAAATAAGCACCGAATCCGCACCGATGTGCAGACATGTGGCGATCCTAATCAAAGGGTGCGCAGCAAACTGTTTTCAGTTGTTGCGACTTTGTGAACAGAGTTGACCGGATGTGGTTTTACGTTGTTTTCGGTCGATTTGCGTGCCCTTGCGTTCGATCACGGCAGCGGATGGGCGCCTGCGGGGAGTTGCGGATGATCGGGCGTGGGATACGTCAGCGCGGGCATTGGCGCACCGGCGCGGCGCGTGACGACCTGATCGACGACGGCCTCGACGTCCGCCGTCTCGCCGAGCGCCTTGATGAATTTCGCCAGTGGGAAGCCCGGTGCCATGCAGCCCTGCACGACGATGATGCGCCGCTGGAACGTCAGCCAGAGCGACGTCTGCGTCTTCCATGGGATGTCGGCGGCGACGGCGGAGAGCCGCCGCTGTGCGCTCTCGGCAATGTCGCCGTCGTAGCGATAGCTGTTGGACAGGCGGCAACGGCCTTCGAACCAGCAGTGGTTGCCTTTCTCGATGCGGTGATGGGCGTCGGCGAGCCAGTCAGATTCGCGCATTAGCGGGCCAAGGGGTAAGGGACAGTCCGCAACCGCCGAGGAAATGTGGAGAAACGGATCGTTGCCGAAATTGCGTAAGGCGTCGGGGGCGGTCGATGCCGGGGGCGCCGACGGTGACGGGGAAGCCCCGCCTGGCAAGGCTGCCGGGGCGGCAAAGGCCGCGGCTGTCGTCACGACGGTGGCGGTTAGTCCGGCGGCAACGTGTTTGCACAGTGTGAAGATTGCGCGGCGCATACGGCCTCCCACGGGAAAGGCGGGGTGAGTGCGGCACCTGTTGAAACCAGCGTGCGGGCGATAAGGTGGCTATAATTTCGCGCTATCTCTCGCAACGTCGCTCAATTTTGCATTTTTCCGGTGTGTGATGCTCGCGAACGGTTGAGTCGCGCATCAGGCCGCCTTACGAATCCTTTCTGAAATAAGGATTGAGTGCCATTTTATTGGATGCTTCGGCCAACGCGTAACTGGACGGGCGCGCAAACTTCGGTGTATCTCGACACCATGGGAGCACAAACCATGTCCTTAGGCATTGGCGCGCCGGGTGCGGCGCTACATCGGGCCTGGCGTTTGCCGGGGCAAGGCGCGGCCGGCACCGTCGGCACTCACCGGGCTAACGCATCGCCCGACCGTTTCACGAATGCGCTGCGATCGCTCTCCGGGGTGCGCGAGCCTGCTGCGGCAGCGGCATCGGCGCCAACAGCGCAAGACCCTGCCGTGGCGGCAGTTCAAAGTTCGGCTTCCCTGCGTGAGTTGGGCCGAGCCTAAATTAGCGAGAATTCCTTCATGAGTCTGCATGTTCTTCTGGTCGACGACGATCCCGTCGTGCGCGACCTGCTGCGTGAGCTGCTGCATGCCAACGGTATGCAGGTCTCGGTACTTCACAACGGCGCGTCGTTGCTGCGCCGGCTCGAACTCGAACGCCCGTCGGTGATTTTGCTCGACATCATGATGCCCGAGCGCGACGGCCTGCGTGCCTTGCAGGACTTGCGTGCGGCCGGGGAGGATATCCCTGTGATCATGCTCTCGGCACGGGGCGGTCCGCTCGACCGGGCGCTCGGTCTTGAGCTGGGCGCCGACGACTATCTCGCCAAGCCGTTCGATCCGCGCGAGTTGCTCGCCCGCATTCATGCGGTGCTGCGCCGTCGTGGCCCGGTGGCGGCGAGCGCGCCCGACGCCCGTGCGCCGTATCGATTCGGCCCGTTTGAGCTCGATTTTTCGCTGCGCACGTTGCAGCGCGAGGGCGAGCGTTTGCCGCTGCGCGATACCGAATTTGCGATGCTCAAGGCTTTCACGCAGCATCCGATGCAGGTGCTGCCCCGGGTGAAGCTGCACGCCATGCTGTATGGCGACGGCATCTCGTTCCGGGATCGCAGCCTCGACGTGCCGGTGTGGCGTTTGCGTCGCTTGATTGAAGCCGACCCGTCCGAGCCGCGCTATATCCAGACGATTCGCGGCAAGGGATACGTTTTCGTGCCGGGGGGCGAGTTGTCGGCCGATGCCGCCGCCAGCGAGCGCGAACACGACGCGGGTGCCGCGGGTGCCGATGATGACGGCCCGGCGCTCGCGGTGGCACCGGTCGCATCGGTGGCGCCCGTGGTGAAGCGCGCGGTGCGTGGCTGGCGGGAGTCGGTTGCGTGAAACTGCGTTGGCGGCTGCGTGACACGTTGTTCGGGCGCATGGCGCTGCTCGGCATCGGCGTTTTGTTGGTGATGCATCTGGTGTGGAGCGCGCTGGTGTTCTACCAGCGGCCTCGCCAGCAAGTCGACGGGTTCGCCCGCGGCTTGCTCATCGCAATTCAAAGCGTGGATCAGCGCGCCGTCGACCCGGGCAGCCTGGCACCGCCGCACGGCTTGCGGCGGGTGCCGGTGGCACAGGCACCGGTCTTTGCCGATCCGACGGGCGACGAACGCGCCTCGCATTTGAGAAACGAGCTGCTCTCGAAGCTGCCGCCAGGCACGCAATTGCATGTGCGCGAAGACGCGAAGCGCGGCAGCTTGTGGGTGTTGCTGCCCAAGCACGACGAGTGGATTGTCATCCCGCTCGATCTGCCGCCAATGCCTCCCTTTGTGCGCGAGACCGTTGGCATTCTCATTGGGGCGGTGCTGCTGGCGTTGCTGATGGCGTGGCAGATGCAGCGTCCCATCTCGCGTGTCGCGCAGGCGGCGCGCGTGATCGCGCGAGGACGTCGCCCGGCGCTGCTGCCCGAGCAAGGTCCACACGAGTTGCGCGATCTGGCCCATGCGTTCAACGACATGGCCAAGCGTCTTGCCGAGGCGGAAGACAATCAGGCGATCATGCTCGCCGGTATTGCCCACGATCTGAAGTCGCCGCTCACGCGCCTGCGTCTGCGCGCCGACCTGATCGATAACGAAGGCTCGCGCGACGGATTCGTGCGCGATATTGCCTCGATCAACCATATCGTTCAGCAATTCCTCGCGTATGCCCGCGACGAGGCGGATACCAGCCCGCTGGTGAGCGTCGATGCCTTCTTGAGCGAGCAGTTTCCGAGTGAAGACGTGTGCGGCGCGGCGGCCATGGAGCTCATGACCACCGAGATGGCCGTCGAAGCGCTGGCCCTTGCCGATGGCGGCGATGGCGGGGCAGGCGACGCTAGCGACGCCGCGCACGCGGGCATGACCCCGTCATGTGCGGGTGTGCCGTTGTTCACCTGCGACCTGCGTGCGGGCCCCGGTTTCCTGTTGCCGCGCACGTTACTCGATCGGGTGATGTCGAACCTTGTCGACAATGCGCTGGAGCATGGCGAGCCGCCGGTACGTTTGGCGACGTGGCGCGAGGACGATGTGGGGTTTATCGAAGTGAGCGACTGCGGCTCAGGCATCCCGGAGGATCAGGTCGCGCTGGCGATGCGTCCGTTCGTGCGTCTGGACGCATCGCGTGGCGGCGAAGGCCATTGCGGCCTTGGCTTATCGCTCGTGGGGCGTTTGGTCGAAGGGCTCGGCGGCTCGGTGCGTCTGGCGACGTCGCCGGACGGCGGCCTGCGCGTCACGATGTGCCTGCCCATCGTCCAGGCGGTAGCCCCGCTTACATCGCACTAACATCGCACTAACATCGCACTAAGGCAAACCGACCCTAGGCGCGTCCAGGCGGGGCCTTTCCCTCAATAAATCTCCGGCACGATCATCGTGTCGGGCACCGGGTGGCGCATGTAGTCTTCGCTGCGGGCGCGCTCGGGCAACAGCACCGGTGTGCGTTCCACGTCGTGATAGGGCACTTGTGCGAGCAAGTGATGAATGCAGTTCAGCCGCGCGCGCTTCTTGTCGTCGGCCTGCACCACCCACCACGGCGCGTCGGGAATATGCGTGCGCTCGAGCATCACTTCCTTGGCGCGCGTGTAGCTCTCCCAACGGCGGCGGCTTTCCAAATCCATCGGGCTCAGCTTCCACTGCTTGAGCGGATCTTGGATACGGGCGAGAAAGCGCGCTTCTTGCTCTTCGTCCGAGATCGAGAACCAGTACTTGACGATTTGGATGCCGCTGCGCACGAGCATTTTTTCGAACTCGGGCACCGAGCGGAAAAACTCTTCGTATTCGTCTTCCGTGCAGAACCCCATGACGTGCTCGACACCGGCGCGGTTGTACCAACTGCGGTCGAACAGCACGATCTCGCCTGCGGCGGGCAGATGCTGCACGTAGCGCTGGAAATACCATTGCGTGCGTTCGCGATCGTTGGGCGCGGGCAGAGCGGCGACGCGGCACACACGCGGGTTCAGGCGTTGCGTAATGCGCTTGATGGCGCCGCCTTTGCCTGCGGCGTCGCGGCCTTCGAAAATCACCACGAGGCGATGGCGGCTGCGAATCACCCAGTCTTGCAGCTTCACGAGTTCGCCTTGCAGGCGGAACAATTCGCGGAAATATTGCAGGCGCTCGCCACGCGCGGCGTCGGTCAGATCGTTCAGGCCGGGCAGGCGAAGATCATCGATTTCCATCTCGATTTCTTCGTCGTAGCTGTCGATGAGGTCATCTTGCAGACGACGCGCCAGCGAGGCGTCGTGGTCGGCATCGGAATCGAATTTGGTCATGGCGACGGTCTCAGTACAGGGCGGAGATTGGGACGAAAAAGCGGGCGGGACGCGACGATAGAGTCGGGCGACTGAGTATGCGACGATTCTATGACACCCGGATGGCGCTGGCGAGGGCCGTGGTGCAAAGGGGATTGGTACGCGCAACGGCTTTATGACTGTCACATAAAAGACATATGACATTGTCATGATGGTCGGTCCCACCCGATTCCGGCGTGGCTTTCCCGGTGTTTTGTCTTCCCACGTTTGGCTCCAACAGTGCGCATGTTCGCCGACCTTGCTCATAACGCTTACGGCTGCGATCAGGCTGGTCTGATCTATGGCTATCGCTTTACCGACGGTGCGCCGCCTGAACCGGTCGATTCTGGCGAGGCATTGGCGTGGCTGGCCAAGGCGGGCCGTGGTGAAGGGGGCGACGGGTTTTTGTGGCTGCACTTCAATTTCGCGCATGCGGCGTGCGAGAAGTGGCTGCAACAGCACATGCACTTGCCCGAGGAGTTCTTCGACTCTCTGACCGAAGGCTCGCGCTCCACACGCATCGAACATTCCGACGACTGGTTGCTGGCGGTGATCAACGATGTGATCTTCGCGTTTGATATTGCGCAGTCCGAAATTTCGACGTTGCGAGTCGCGGCCAATGCCCGCTTACTCGTGACGGGGCGGGTGAAGCCGTTGCGTTCGATCGACAAGCTGCGGGCGTCGGTCAAACGTGGCGAGGTGTTTCGTTCGCCGCTGGCGTTGCTGGTGCACTTGTTCCGCGATCAGGCGGACGTGCTGGAGCGCATCGTGCGCGAAACGAGCCGTCGAGTCGACACCGTGGAGGACCGATTGCTCCAGCAGCGTATCGAGAGCAACCGGGCCGATCTGGGGTCGCTGCGGCGGGTGCTGGTGCGACTGCAAAGGCTGCTGGCACCGGAGCCGGCGGCGCTGTTCCGGTTGTTGAGCCGCCCGCCTGCGTGGGGGCATGCCGAGGATGTGCAGGAATTCCGGCAGGCGACGGAAGAGTTTGCCGTGGTGCTCAACGACTTGTCGGCGCTGCTAGAGCGCATCAAGTTGTTGCAGGAGGAGATTGCGGCGATGGTGAGCGAGCGCACCGACCGCACGATTTACACGCTGACGGTGGTGACGGTGCTGGCGTTGCCGATCAACATCGTGGCGGGTTTCTTCGGCATGAACGTCGGCGGCATTCCACTGGCCGAGCACCCGCACGGGTTCTGGGTGCTGGTCGCGATTGTCGCGACGGGCACGGCGGCTGCCGGTTGGTGGGCATTTCGGCGGCGGCCGGAGTAGCTGCGCTCACCGCGTAATGCTCGTGAAATCGAACATTAAGTCTGTATTGCTCGATTTTACGAGCATTCATAGCCTTGTCTTTTTCAGAATTGATCGTAAAATCAATCATTAAGCCGTTAATGTGTGATTTTACGATCATGAAAATCTCCCAAAGCGATTCGATCTCGTCGACGTTGCAGGCCGAAGCCGCGCAACTTGGCCAGCTGTTGGCCCGACTGCGGAAGGCGCGGCAGCTAAAGCAGACGGACGTGGCGGCCCGCGCCGGGCTGTCTCGCAACACCATCTATCGCCTCGAACATGGCGACCCGGGGCTCGCGTTCGGGCAAATCCTGCGCTATCTCGATGCCGTCGCCCCCGGCGCAACGCTCAAGGATCTGTATGCTGAATCGGATCCCGCATTGGCTGCATTGACGTTGCGGGAGCAAACCCGGCGGGTGCGTGATCTGTCGAGCGCCGATCTTGAGGCGCTCGATTTCTGATGTGACGCAAAAAACGCCGGGGAAGTCAGTCACTTATCTCTTATCTTGGAATGCGAACCATGGCAGAGGCCACGACTCGGCTCACCGTTTTCGCGCATCTGACGCAAGGGTGGGCACCGTGTGGTCAGCTCGATCTCACTGAATCTGGGCCTACGTTGATGGCGTCAGCGTTTGCGTATGGTCTGAAATACCTGCGTCGCAAAGACGCCGTCGAAGTCGATCCGGTGAGTCTTGGGATTGGTGAGCGCGAGAACGTGGCCGCGAGGCGTTTGTTTCCTCACAATCAGTTGACCGCGTTCGGCGGCATTCGTGATGCGGCGCCCGACGCGTGGGGGCGGCGTGTGATCGAGGCAAAACTCAAGGTGCCCGCCAATAGCTTGCCGGAATCGGCCTATTTGCTCCACGCGGGCAGCGAACGTGTTGGCGCGCTCGACGTGCGGCGTACCTTGGACGACGCGCCATCGGCGGGCGTGACTGGCGTGAAATCGCTGGCGTATCTGGTGGAGGCGGCTGACCGGATCGAGGCGGGGTTGCCCGTGCCCGCGCATCTTGACGCCATTTTTGTCGATGGCTCTGCGCTTGGTGGCGCGCGTCCCAAGGCTTCCGTGAGAGATGAAACCGGGGTGTTGTGGCTTGCCAAATTTCCCAGCCGCAATGACCCGTTTAGCGTGCCGATCCTAGAGTGTGCGACCTTACGCCTAGCTGAGCGTGCTGGATTGACGGTGCCAGCGGTGCATATTCGTCAGTTGGGGGAGCGTCAAGTGATGTTGATTCGTCGCTTTGACCGGTTCTGGGCGGGGCCCGACGAAGACGCCCGTGCCGATGCCGCACTTTCCTGCGTTGGACCGGAAGAGGGGCATGTCGAACGGCGCATCCCGTTTGTCAGTGGTTTGACGTTCGTAGGCTGCGACGAAACCGAATCGCACACGAAGGCCTATGCGGATCTTGCCGATGCCGTGCGACGCTACTGTCATACGAGCGTTATCCGGCGCGACAATGCAGAACTCTTCAAGCGGATGATTTACAACATCTTCGTGAGCAACGACGACGATCATCTGCGCAATCACGGATTTCTTTGGGACGCACACCTTGGCGGCTGGCGTCTCAGTCCGCTTTACGATGTGATGCCTCGCAGCAGTGCGGCGCATGAGCGAGTCCTGCATCTTGGCGTGGGGCCGCAAGGACGACTGGCCACGCTCGACAATGCGCTCGAATCACATGAGCGCTTTACGCTGTCGCGGCGTGATGCTTGCCAGTTGATCGACGACGTTTGGCGAGTCGTGCGCGAATGGCGAGTGTTCTTCGACGAGTTTTCGGTCGGTGCCGCCGACATCGACCGCATCGCGCCGGCGTTTCGCCATATCGACGCTATATCGAGCGCCGCGCTGCGAAAGCAATTGAACTGATCCCCGAAATCCGATCCACCGCCTCCAGCACTTGTTCCGGCGTAATCTCGCGCGAGCATTCGAACGCGCGCGGGGTGCCGTGGTGGCGCGGGCACCAGTGGAAGTCATCGTGGCGATAGGGCAAGGCCGGATCGTGCCAGCAGCCGGTGCAGACTTCCGGCGTACGTTCCGGCGCACTGACGCGATAAGGCGTCGAGAACTCGTTATGCGGCAGCGTGAATCCCGATACCAGCACGGTCGGGGTGCCTGCCGTCCACGCCAGCCACGACAACCCGCTCGACAGGCCGATAAAGGCGCTCGCGTGCCGCAACCAGCGCGCGCGCTCAATGAGCGGCAAATCGCCGGTCATATCTTCGGCACCTGCCGGAATTTCCTGGCAAAAGTCGCCCTTGCCATGGCGCGCCTTCTGATCAATGCAAATCACCCGGAAGCCGCGCGCACGCAATGCGGCAACCACCGTCTCCCAGCCTTCAGGGCGATTCCAGTATTTGCACTGCGCCGTACTCTGCACAGCGATGCAGACGTAAGGCTCCGCGAGCGGGCGAGAGTCATCGGGCAAACAGAGCGTGGCCGTGGCCTCCGCGTCGTCCACGCCGAGAATGTGTGCAGCCGTGCGATGCAGCCCCGTCTGGCGGAAATCGCGTGGTTGCTGCTTCAGGTCCCAATCGTCGAAGAAGAGTCCGACGTTGTAAGTCGCGTAATACTTGCGCCGCTCAACGTTCTCCTGCGCGACAAAGTCCACCTCAGGGTAGGCGTCCCGAAACAGCGCAGCGACGGCAGGCGTGACGACACAGGCTAAACGGCAGCCATGCTCGCGGCCGAAACGCAGCGCATAAGGCAGCCAGCCGAGAACGTCGCCCAAGGCCGCCAGCGGAAACTGTACGAGCACGTACTGATCGCGGACCTCAAAACGATGCTCGAACACCACCACGTTGTTCAGCCAGATCGTGATGCCATACGGTACGAAGAACTTGGCCGGGCTGCGAACGACACCCGAGGACAACTCGGTCTCGATGAGCGTGGCGTCGTTGCGCGTGTCGAATAGCCGCACGCGCCACGGCAGGGGCTGACCGAAGTCGGGAATGACGACCCGTGCGCCATCGTTGAAATCGAAACGCAACCCGGCCGGACCGACCTGCGTCGGCAGCAACGCCGGGGCGAGAAAGATCTGGCGCGGGGATTGGGCAAACGGCGCGACGGCGGGCGCGTTGACTGAGAGGGTATGGGGAGGGACGGCATCGTTCATGCCCTTACCTTACTTCTGGCACCCGGGAGGCAATCGGCGGACAAACACGGCAAAAGGCGGTTATTTCGCGATTTTGCCGGTGTTTTCGGCCGAAAACCCTTTCGATGCCTTACTTACCCCGCACCCGTCATCGCCTGATATTGGGTGCGCAGCGCTTGCGTGAAGCGTTGATGCGTCTCACGCGGGTTCTCGCGGCGGGTGAACATCGCCACCGGCGGCAACGTCCACGTCAGCGACCACGGCACCACGGCCACACCCGCCACACGCACCAGTTCCTCGGCAATGTCGGCAGGCAGCAGCGACACGGCGCGCTCGCTGCTGGCGAGCAATTCGCCGGTCAGCCGCGACGAAAAGCTCTCGACGATCGGCACCGGCGGCACCACACCCGCGTGCAGGAACAAATCGGCCAGTTGATCGCGCAGCGGCGTGTTGGGCGCACCCATCACCCAGTCCAGCTCGGCGAGTTGCGCCCAAACCGGGGCACTTCGGCCCAGACGCGCCGCTAACCGGCGGCTGGCCACAACGCGGGGCATCTGGTGATGCAGCACTTCGAATTGCACTTGTGTGAGATCGACACTGGCGGCGGCGCGCCCGATCACGACATCCAGCGTGTGATCGCGCAACTGCGCCATAAGGGCCTCGCTGGTGCCCTCGTGCAGCGTGACGGTGAGCCGTTGCGGCAACTGCGCGAGGGTTTGCTGAATGGCGGCGGCAAGCGTCTTGCCCGAGATATACGGAATCACCCCGACATGCAGGCGCGCTGCGTGCCCGGCCATGACGGCCTCGATGTCGCGGGTCAGGTGGTCGAGATCGTGCACCATCGCCTGCGCTCGGGCGAGCACCACGTCGCCCAGTGGCGTGGGGGTCATGCCGCGCGGCGTGCGGTCGAAGAGCGGTCCGCCCAGCATGCTTTCCAGCTCGGCGAGCGCGCTGGTGACGGCTGGCTGGCTGGTCGCCATATGCTCCGCTACGCGCGTGAGCGAGCCATGCTGCTGAATCTGCAATAACAGCACCAGATGGCGCATCTTGAGCCGCGTCGTCAGACGCCGCACCACCTCGCCCGTATCGAAAGGCACCACTCCCACCCCCTGAATCCCCGAATCCTGCGAGCGCCCAGCCCCCGCCGGGCGGGGAACGTACGCTCATAACGAAAACATGATGGCCCCATAGTAATTCAGAATCGCGTGCCAATAGCGGCTGCCTAGAATGGCTTCGCAATCAGGTGCGCCGGGCGGCAACCGTCGAATAGAACGGCCGGACGGCGCGCGAGAGAGACGACATCCAACGAGGACGACACGCCCATGAGCAACAACAACGATCACCAGGCCGCCCTGGAATATCACCAGTTCCCCACGCCGGGCAAGATCTCCGTGACGGCCAGCAAGCCGCTCGTCACGCAGCGCGACCTGGCGCTCGCCTACACCCCGGGCGTTGCCATCCCGTGTCAGGAAATTGCGGCCGACCCCGCCAAGGCGTTCAACTACACCGCGCGCGGCAACCTCGTGGGCGTGATCACCAACGGCTCGGCCGTGCTGGGTCTGGGCAATATCGGTGCGCTCGCCTCCAAGCCGGTGATGGAAGGCAAGGCCGTCCTCTTCAAGAAATTTGCCGGGATCGACGTTTTCGACATCGAAGTCACCGAAAGCGACCCCGATAAGCTCGTCGACATCATCGCCAGCCTCGAAGCCACCTTCGGCGGGATCAACCTCGAAGACATCAAGGCCCCCGAGTGCTTCACCGTCGAGCGCAAGCTGCGCGAGCGCATGAAGATTCCCGTCTTCCACGACGATCAGCACGGCACCGCCATCACCGTCTCGGCCGCGTTCATCAACGGCCTGAAGGTCGTGGGCAAAGACATCAAGGAAGTGAAGGTCGTGACCTCGGGCGCCGGTGCGGCTGCCCTGGCGTGTCTGGACCTGATGGTCGATCTCGGCCTGCCCATCGAAAACGTGTGGGCCACCGACATCGACGGCGTCGTCTATGAAGGCCGCGCAGTCGGCATGGACCCGGACAAGGCGCGCTTCGCCCAGAAGACCGACAAGCGCACGCTCGCCGAAGTGATCGAAGGCGCCGACGTGTTCCTCGGCCTGTCGGCCGGTGGTGTGCTCAAGCCGGAAATGTTGAAGACCATGGGCCCGCGCCCGCTGATTCTGGCGCTTGCCAACC
The DNA here is from genome assembly GCF_902459645.1 of Pandoraea pneumonica. Classification (GTDB taxonomy): domain Bacteria; phylum Pseudomonadota; class Gammaproteobacteria; order Burkholderiales; family Burkholderiaceae; genus Pandoraea; species Pandoraea pneumonica. Next base: position 168,624 of record NZ_CABPSK010000003.1, on the reverse strand, counting down.
CGACGCCGGAAATCTTCCCGGAAGACGCGCGTGCAGCTCGCGACGACGTGGTGCTGGCCACGGGCCGTTCGGACTTCCCGAATCAGGTCAACAACGTGCTGTGCTTCCCGTACATTTTCCGTGGCGCACTGGACGTTGGCGCGACCACCATCACGCGCAACATGGAAATCGCTGCCGTGCACGCGATTGCCGGTTTGGCGCAGGAAGAACCGAACGATTCCGTGGCGACCGCCTACGGCGCCTATGACCTCTCGTTCGGGCCGGAATACCTGATTCCGAAGCCGTTCGATTCGCGCCTGATCGTGCGTATCGCACCGGCCGTGGCGCGTGCCGCCATGGAAGACGGCGTGGCGACGCGTCCGATCACCGACTTCGGCGCGTATGCCGACCAGTTGCAGCAGTTTGTGTACCACTCGGGCGCGTTCATGAAGCCGATCTTCTCGGCGGCTAAGCAACTCGTGCGCGACGGCGGCAAAGCGCGCATCGTGTTCGCCGAAGGGGAAGAAGAGCGCGTGCTGCGCGCCGTGCAAGTGATCGTCGACGAAAAGCTGGCACGTCCGATTCTCGTGGGCCGTCCGGAAGTGCTGCTTGCGCGCATCGAGAAATTCGGTCTGCGCCTGCGTCTGGGCGAAGACGTCGAAGTGACCAACCCGTACTACGACGAGCGCTTCCACCAGTACTGGACGAACTACTGGGAACTGCGTTGCCGCGACGGCATCACCAAGGAAATGGCACGCGTGGAAATGCGCCGCCGTCTCACGCTCATCGGCGCAATGATGGTGCGTCTGGGCGACGCCGACGGCATGATCTGCGGCACGGTAGGGGCGTATCACGACCACCTGCGCTTCGTCGACGAAGTGATCGGCAAGCAAGCGGGCGCGAATACCTACGCGGCCATGAACATCCTGCTGCTCGACAAGCGCACCGTGGCGCTGGTGGACACGCACGTCAACGACGATCCGACCGCTGAGCAGATCGCCGAATTCACGCTGGCGGCTGCCAAGCAGATGTCGTGGTTGAACCTCAACCCGAAGGTCGCGCTGCTCTCGCGCTCGAACTTCGGCTCGGGCAGCGCCGCGTCGGGTACCAAGATGCGCCGCGTGCTGGAGATGGTGTCGGCACAAGCGCCGGATCTGGAAATCGATGGCGAAATGCACGGCGACTGCGCACTCGACGAAGCGCTGCGCAGCCGTATCCTGCCGCATTCGCGTCTGAAGGGTGCCGCCAACCTGCTGGTGTGCCCGAACGTGGACTCGGGCAACATCGCCTACAACCTGCTCAAGACGGGCGCGGGCAGCAACGTTGCCGTCGGCCCGTTCCTGCTGGGCGTGGGTGCACCGGTCAACGTGCTGACCTCCAGCTCGACCGTGCGACGCATCATCAACATGACGGCGCTCACGGTCATCCAGGCCAATCGTGACTGAAGTCGACGCGGCGCTCGCGCTCGGGGGTAGGTAAAGCCCCCGGCGCCGAGCGTCGGCGCAAACGCCCCGGCACGCTGGGCAGACGTATCGTTTTGATGCGCTGCCAGCCGCGTCGGGGCGTTTGCGTTTTGATTTGGGCGTTCTTTCCCGGCACCGCCTGCCCGAACGCCTTCCCGCAAATCCATTCGAGCGTGCTGCACATCGCGAAGTAGATCAGCGCGACGAAGGCGAACACTTCCGCCGGATACACCATCAACCGGCTGTTGACCTGCGTCGCCAGAAACGACAGCTCCGCCACACCGACGATGTAGGCGAGCGATGTGTCTTTCACGAGCGAAATCCACTGGTTCACGAACGACGGCGCCATCATGCGCAGCGCCTGCGGCAGCACCACATGCCGCAGCGTTTGCACGCGCGTGAGGCCGAGCGACATGCCCGCTTGCCACTGCGCCGTGCCCACCCCGCGAATTCCGGCATAGACCGTGTGCGAGAGATACGCGCCGCCGATGAGCGAGAGTGCGCACGCCACGGTCGCCAGGTCGGGGACGTTCACGCCGAAGAGGATCGGTAGCAGGAAGTAAGTCCAGAAGATCAGCATCAGCACCGGAATCGCCCGGAAGAAGCCGATGACGAGCGTGAGTGCCCAGCGCGCTGGACCGTTGAGCATCGCGAGCGCAATGCCGCCCGCTAGCCCGAGCAGGCCCGATGCCACTGCACTCGTGCTGGCAAGTACCAGCGTGAGCGCGGCGCCCGAGAGCGGACCCTCGGGGAAGTCGCCCCAGAGCAGGTAGGGCAGGTTATCGAGAACGGCAGAGAAGTTCATGGTCAGCGCCAAGCGGTCAGCAGTCAGCGGGAAGGGGCGGCGGCATGGCGGTGCGTCGTCGCAAGACTCACGGCTTCGATCAGCGCGATCGCGCCTACGTAGAGCAGGGTGGCAATGCCGAACGCCTGAAACGTCTTGAACGTTTCGGTCTCGACCTGACGCGACGCATACGAGAGTTCGGCCAACCCGATCGCCATCGTGAGCGACGAGTTCTTCACTACGTTCATGTACTGCCCGAACAGTGGCGGCAACGCGATGCGCACGGCTTGCGGCAGCACCACGTGACGGAAGATCGCGTAGCGGCTGAGCCCCAGTGCGGCAGCGGCCTGCGTCTGACCGGCGGCAACGCCGCGCAACCCGGCACGAATTTCTTCACCGATGAATGCCGTGGTGTAGAGCGTGAGGCCGACGAATCCGGCGAGGGTCTCAAGCGCTGGCCAGCGGATATCGAACAGCACCAGATGCCACGCGTGCGGCTGTGAAAGCCATTCGACGGCGCTCGTCGGCAACAGCGCGGCGACGCCGAAATACCAAAAGAACAGTTGCACCAGCAGCGGCGTATTGCGCATGACGGCGACGAACGCTGCGGCAGGGCGCGCGAATACTGCGCTGTGGGAGTTGCGTGCCAGTGCGAGCCCGAAGCCCAACCACGTGGCGGCGGCGCTCGTCACCGCCGCCAGCGCGATGGTCACGACGAAACCATGGAACAACCAACTGAGGTACTTCGGGGCGAGCCAATCGATCATGACGCGGTGTATCCAAGCAAAAACGCCGGGGCACACGAGGTGGTTCCCTCTTGTGCCCCGGCTGGCAGGCTAATAACGCTAAGCGGACTCAATGCGTCGCTTTAGCGCCCAAGCCTCACGCCTCACGCCTTATCGCCGATCTTGAACAGGCGCGGCAGCGGCTGTGCCGTTTTCGGGCCGAACCAGCGGTCGTAGATATTGGCGGCGGTGCCGTCCTTCTCCAGCCCGCGCAGCGTGTCGTTCACGAAGGCCGTCAGGCGCTCCTCGCCCTTGGGCACGCCCACACCCATGTAGTCGTTCGAGATGGTGAATGCAGGGATTTCGTAGTTCTGCTTGTCAGGCACGTTGGCGAGCAGGCCGACCAGCTTCGGGCCGTCCTGCGTAATCGCTTGCACGGTGCCCGCGCGCAATGCTGCAAAAGCAAACGGCGTGTCGTCGAAGGCGACGATGGTCGCGCTCGGGAATTTCTCGCGCAGCGTGATTTCGTTCGTGGTGCCCTTATCGGCGCCTACGCGCAGCTTGCTTAACTGATCGGGCGACGAAAGCGTGCCTTTCTTCGCGAGGAATTGCTGGCCCGAAGAGAAGTACGGAATGCTGAAGTCGATCTGTTTGGCGCGTTCGTCGGTGATCGTGAAGTTGGCGAGCACGAGGTCGACCTTCTTCGACGTCAGGAACGGAATGCGATTGGCGGGGTTCGTCGGTTGCAGTTCGAGCTTCACGCCGAGCTTGTCGGCGAGCGCCTTGGCGTAGTCCACATCGAGGCCGACGATCTTGTGCGACTTGGCGTCGACATAGCCGAACGGCGGATTACTGTCGAACGTGGCGACGCGCAGCACGCCCGCTTTCTTGATGTCGTCGAGTTTGTCGGCGTGCGCTGCGAGCGGCAGCAATGCGGCGGCGGAAAAGAGGGCGGCGGCGAAGATCGAACCAACCCGTTGTGCGCGTGGTGTGCGATGGATGTTTTGCATGGCCTGATGGGCTCCGTTTTTGTGAAACGCATGAAACCTTCACTCGATACCGCCGGAAGTAAGCCGGACAGGGTTCGGCGGAGGCTCGCTACGGATAGCGGCGAGCGGGTTTCACACGCGAGCTTCACAAGATAACGGGGCACTGGCGCGCGCCCAACCAATCGATTTTCCTTAGCAAAACGCCGGCGCTGATAAGCGCCGGCGTTCGGAGATATTGAAGCGGAGATCTGCTGCGAGCGAGGTCATGCGCACGCGCGCAGCATCGACCGGGGGTTATCCGTGATAGCGGTCGTGGTCGTCGCGATGGTCATCGTGGCGGTTGTCGTGACGGTCGTCATGACGGTCCGGGCCGCCATGGCCCCAGCCGCCGCGATCGAGCGCCCAGCCATGCGGGCCTTGGTGCCATTCCGGCGCACGGTAGGCGTAGCCCGGGCGCTCACGTTCCCAGTGACCGCCGTTCCACACGTGGCGATGGCCGTCCCAATCCCAGAAGCCCGGTGCCCACACATAGCCGACGCGCGGCGGCGGCACCACTTCATAACGCGGCGGCGGCGGTGCGCCGATGCTGATCGATACGCCCACCTGAGCGTGGGCCGGTGCTACAGCAATACCGCCGAGCGTGGCGGCAACGAGCGCGATGGTAAGAGTCAGTTTTTTCATGTTCGCCCCCTTGAAAGCGATGTCTTTGAATGCGCTTTCATCGTACGAGGTGAACCGGCAAATCACGAAACAAATAGTCGTAAGAAAGTGTTCGAATTGTTTCGTTCTGTTGGCCGAAAAGCCGCGTGGACAGCGGCTTTGGCAGCATTCCGGGAAACCAGAAGGCGGTCGGGATTGCCGATCGGCCCCCCGGATGCACGGGCTTGCGTGCGAATTACTGACCGGCGCGTTGATGACGGAATTCCTGCGTGCGCCCGCCGTACCCGTAAGCCGCGGCACGCGCGTCGATCACGTGGATGTACGAGCACGCGTGCACATTGCCAAGCAAGCCCGAGAGCGCTTCGAACACTTGCGCAATGTACTGCGCTTTTTCGGCCTTGGTGTTCGTCTCGTCGGTCACGCTGATATCGAGATGAAAGGCGTTTTTCCCCTGCTCGGAGAGCGGCGCGCCGCCGATGAACCAACGCTCGTGGGGAATGTACTCGACGGTGACGGCGATCACTTCGGGCGCTTTGTGCAGCACGTCTACCGTGAGTTGCGAGACGGCGCGCACGGCGTCGCGCGAGAGGGCATCGTTGGGCGTGCCGGAGAGTTGCAGAACGAGATGAGGCATGACGAAACTCCTGAAGTCGTGAAGGATACGCCGCGAAACATGGATCGCCAGCGCACGGTTGTTGCTAACCACGACATCAGTTTAGGGAGTCGATTGACATCGGAAAAGCGGGAATATACGATTTGATCCATCGGTTTATCAAATGGATAACATCATGGCGCCGGGATTCGATTTCGATCAGTTGCGTACGTTCGTCGCGGTCGCAGACGCGGGCAGTTTGTCGGCGGCGGCCCCGCTGGTGTTTCTCTCGCAATCGTCGGTGAGCGAGCAGATTCGCAAGCTTGAAGCGCGGGCCGGGGTGTCGCTGTTCACGCGCGGCAAGCTGGGCGTGGCGACAACGGCGGCGGGCGATCGTCTGCTAGGCCACGCGCGGCAATTGCTCGCGCAGAGCGAGCAGGCGTGGCACGACGTGCGGGGTTTCTCGCTCTCGGGCGAATTGAGGCTGGCGATTACCGACTACTTCCGCCCCGGCGATGTCGCGCGCATGCTGCGGCATTTGGGTGTGGTGTATCCAGCGCTGCGCATTCACGTGACGATTCTCAAGAGCGGCATTATCGAAACCGGTTACGACACCGGCGAGTTCGATATCGGGGTGTCGATGCGAATACTCGGGAAGTCGATGGCGCGCGAAGGGGTTGCGGGGACGCAGGCGCTATCGCGCGAAACGCTCGACTGGGTGGCCGCACCCGATTTCGTCCTCGATACCGGCGCGCCGCTGCCATTGCTCGTGTTGCCGGACACGTGTGCGCTCCATCGATTCACGACGCAATGGCTCGACACGCATCACGTGCCGTACACCATCGCGCATGTGGCGTCGGGGGTGGCGGGGTTACAACTGGCGTTGAGTGCGGGACTCGGGGTGGCGTGCCTGAATGCGTCGGCTGCGGGGCCGTCGCTCATGCGCATCGAGAAGCTGGTGAAAGGGCGTCGTTTGCCGAAGCTGCCGGAAGCGGAGTTTCATTTGCTCCCGGCGCGTCGCGGTGAACCCGACTGGGTCACACAGGCGCGCCAAGCGCTGGCGTCGCAGCTCGCCGCGCCAACAGCGCTCAACTAAGCAGAGGGCTTAAGCCGGATCGGCGCCGAACCTAAATCGGGCCTAAGCCAAGCCGCTCAAATCGCGTTTAGCGGAATCTTCAGATAACGCGTGCCGTTCGATTCGGGCGCGGGCATGTCGCCTGCACGGATGTTCACCTGTACCGCGGGCAAGATCAGTGTGGGCATGTCGAGCGTGCGGTCGCGCGCCTCGCGCATCGCGACGAACGTGTCTTCGTCGATACCGTCGTGCACGTGGATGTTCGCGCGGCGTTGCTCGCCCACCGTGGTTTGCCAGTTCACCGCGCGGCTCGCGGGCGGGTAGTCATGGCACATGTACAGGCGAGTGTCTTCCGGCAGCGACAGAAGGCGTCGGATCGAGCGATACAGCGTGTGGGCATTTCCGCCCGGAAAGTCGCATCGCGCGGTGCCGACGTCGGGCATGAACAGCGTGTCGCCGACAAAGACCGCGTCGCCCACGCGATACGCCATATCGGCCGGTGTATGGCCCGGCACGAACATCGCCTCGGCTTGCAGATTGCCGATGGCAAACGTCTCGCCATCGTCGAACAGGTGGTCGAACTGCGAACCGTCGGGCGGCACGTCAGCCCCCAGATGGAACAGCTTCTTGAACACGTGCTGCACGTCGCGAATATGCGCACCGATGGCGATCAGCCCGCCCACACGCTCCTTAAGCCAGCGTGCCGACGACAGGTGGTCGGCGTGGGCGTGCGTTTCCAGAATCCAGTCGACTGTCAGCTTTTGGGCCGTGAGGAACGCCAGCACGCGTTCGGCGGAGCCAGTGTGCGTGCGACCGGCTTTCGGGTCGTAGTCGAGCACCGGGTCGATGATCGCCGCGCGACCGCCCGGCGCATCGAACACGACGTAGGTCACCGTCGAGGTGCCTTTGTCGAAGAAGGCTTCGATGTGGGCTGATGTAGCAGACATGACCGGGCTCCAGCAAAAGTTTATCGATTGATATATTATAAACGAGTAAAGTGTACGCGATATGCGTGACAAAGCGTCGCGCATCGCTTTCTACGATTTGCGCCACTTTCACCAATTCCATCCCTTTCCCGAATTGCCTCGATCCTGCCATGCCACGAGCCACTTCGTCACCTATGCGCGACGACGCCCTCGAACCCATCCCCGCCGCCACGCCCGATAGTTCGCCCGGCGGCGCTGTGGCTGCGCCGCTCGACGTCACGCGCTTACGTAGCGCTGCGCGCGACGCCACCAAGCTGCTGCGGGCGTTAGCGAATGAAGATCGGCTGCTGATTCTGTGCCAGCTCACGCAGGGCGAGTTGTCGGTTGGGGAGTTGGAGGCGCAGCTCGATATCCGTCAGCCGACCCTGTCGCAGCAGCTCGCCGTGCTGCGCGCCGAGCAACTCGTCAGCACGCGGCGCGATGGCAAACGCATCTACTACGCCGTCGGCGATGCGTCGCTGCTCGCCGTGCTTTCTTGCCTCTACGACCAGTTTTGCCCTCAGCCGTGACGGCGCGTTGCCGCCTTCCGTGTTCTTTTGTTTGACCGACCGCTCATGACCTTCGATACCCTGCATTTCACGCCGTGGACCGCGCTTGCTGGCGGTGTACTGATTGGTGTGGCCGCCGTCTGGCTCATGCTTGCCAACGGGCGCATTGCCGGTATCTCCGGCATCGTCGGGGGCTTGCTGCGCCCACGGTCGGGCGACATTGGCTGGCGGCTCGCGTTCATCGTCGGGCTGATGGCGGCACCGTGGGCATACCGCGCGTTTGCCGTGGTGCCCGAAGCCCAAATCGATGCCAGTTTCGCCATGCTCGTCGGTGCTGGGCTGCTTGTCGGTTTCGGGACTCGGTTGGGGTCGGGGTGTACCAGCGGCCACGGTGTTTGCGGGTTGTCACGCCTGTCGTGGCGTTCGCTGGCCGCCACGTTGTGTTTTATGGCGACAGGCTTTCTTACCGTGTTCGTCGTGCGCCATGTACTGCATGTGGGAGGTGCCGCATGAAAAAGCTCGCACTGGCGTTCGTTGGCGGGCTGATCTTCGGCCTCGGTCTGATTCTCGCGGGCATGGCGAATCCGGCGAAGGTACTTGGCTTTCTGGATATCGCTGGACGGTGGGACCCGTCGCTCGCGTTTGTGATGGGCGGTGCGATTGCCGTCGGTCTCGTGGGCTTTCGACTCGCTCGCGCGCAGCCGATGGCGTGGACCGGCGAGCCGCGCGCGTGGCCGAGCCTGCATGGGCTCGATAAGCGTCTGGTACTCGGTGCGTTGCTCTTCGGCGTCGGATGGGGTGTTGCCGGTATCTGCCCGGGGCCGGCGCTCGTGTTGCTCGGTGCAGGGTCGGGCAAGGGGCTGATATTCGTCTTGGCGATGCTTGCAGGTATGGCAATTCACGCAATGCTGCCTGCACGGGCGGCGAAGTCCTGAGCGTAGGGACGCACGAGCGGCGAAGCGCGATGCGCCGCCGCCCGCTCAGCCGTGTCAGTGTTTTCTTGCCAGTTCAGTGCCTGCGTCGGCAGGTAGGCGGCGCGTGATCGGAATCGAGAGCCATGAGAACAGGCCGATGACGAGGAACGCGGGCAGGAAATCGCCCGCGGTCAGTTGTGTGTGACCTGCGAGGCGGCTGCTTGCTTGCAAGACCATCCCGGCAATCGTCACCCCAAGGCCCAGCGACAGCTGCTGCACGACGCTCGCCAGACTCGTGGCCCGGCTGGCGTCTTCGCTGGCAATGTCGGCATAGACGATCGAATTCAGACACGTGAACTGCAACGACGGGAAGAAGCCGCCGAAGGCCACGACGCCCAGCATCACCAACACCGGCGTGTTGTGCGTGAATAGCCCATAGGACGCCAGCGCCAGACCTGCGAGCGCCGCGTTGACCATCAGCACCTGCCGGAAGCCGAAGCGCGCCAGCACGCGCTGCGCGATGGCTTTCATGAAAATGGCGCCGAAGGCCGAGGCGCAGGTGATCATGCCGGACTCGAACGGGTCCATGTGCAGGCCTTCCTGCAACGCCAGCGGCAGCAGAAACGGCACAGCGCCTAAACCGATACGAAAGAGCGAACCGCCGATCACACTCGCGTGGAACGTGGGAATGCGCAGCAACCGAAAGTCGAGCAGCGGCGCTTCGGTGCGATTGGCATGCCACCAATAGGCATAGAGAAACACCGCGCCCAAAACGCACATGACGATCACGACACTGTCGGCGACCTGATGCTCGCCAATCATCGCGAGTCCCAGCATCAACAGGCCGCTGCCCAACGCCGATAGCACGAAGCCGACCGTGTCGAGCTTGCCCGCATCGCCGCCGCGGTCGTTGTCGATGTACTTCCCGGCGAGGTAGATGCCCAGCAGGCTGACGGGGATGTTGATGAAAAAGATCCAGCGCCAATGCAAATACGCCGTGATGGCACCGCCCAACGGCGGCCCGATCACCGGGCCGAGCAGCGCGGGCATGGTCAGGTAGCCGATGGCTTTGACCAAATCATGCTTCGGTACGGCACGGAAGATGACGAGTCGGCCGACCGGCACCATCATCGCGCCGCCCACACCTTGCAGGAATCGCGCAAATACAAACGTCGGCAGCGAGAACGACAGCGCGCACAGGATCGAGCCGGCCATGAAGATGCCGATGGCGGTGCGAAAGACGTTTCGTGCGCCGAAACGGTCGGAGACCCAGCCGCAGATCGGAATGAAAATACCCAGCCCCACGACGTAGGCCGTGAGGGCCATCTTTAGCGAAATAGGGTCTTGGTGCAGATCGCGTGCCATGGCTGGCAGCGAGGTGGTGATCACCGTGGCGTCGATGTTCTCCATGAACAGGGCGCAAGCGATGATGAGCGGAATAATGACGGCGCGCGACACAATGGGGGGGGACGGCTGGCGCAAAGAGCTAGATTGTCCCATAACGCGCGCACCGCCTTCAATCGCTAAGACGACGCCGATGGCGTGTGCGCCGCCAATATCAGGCGGGTGTCGCGCGAGCCAGTTCCTCGGCGCTCAACCGGTACAGCACGTGACGGCGCAGCCGGTGGCCCGGCGGAATGAGCGGATGCAGGAAGTCTTCGTCGGGACAGTGGCGCATACCGATGCGTGTCATGACCGCACGCGAGCGCGCGTTGGCGGGGGCGGTGAACGACACCAGTTCATCGAGTTGCAGAACGTCGAACGCGAATCGAGCGGCCGCCCGTGCGGCTTCGCTCGCGTATCCCTTTCCCCACCAAGGGCGGGCCAGCCGCCAGCCGATTTCCACCGCCGGCACGAACGGCGCGTCGAAGCCGACGCGCATCAGCCCGACAAACCCCGCAAATGGCGTGACGCCCGGAATCTCCAGCGCCCACGGACCGAAGCCGTGCTTGCGCATATGGTTACGCAGGCGTTCGGCCACCGCGTCGCTTTGCGCGCGGTCGAGTGTCGTGGGGAAGTGACGCATGACTTCCCGGTCGGCATTGAGCTCGGCAAAGGCGGGTAAGTCTTCCGTGCGCCATGGCCTGAGCACGGTGCGATCGGTGGTAAGCGTGACCGGCGTCACATCACGAGGTTCGGGCGATTCCGAGGGGGCGGGCAAAGTTGGCATGCGAATTGGGCGATTCAATGACGGCGGTGTAATTGCGTTGCGGAGTGACTGAAACCGGACCGAAGCCGGAGCGAGAGCGGCAATTCGTCAATTGCTTAATTCCGGATGCCCCGATCTTACGCCTTTGAGGGGGCGCTGTGCCCCGCCTGACGGGGCTTTGGGCGATTTTCAAGGTGAATCGGTATAGACGGATATTCCCATCTTACGGAAACCGGACGGCATGGGGAAATGACATTGACGCATGGCTGCGCAATAGCGAATTGACGTATACGTTAACGAAATAATTTCGGTCCCGATTTATCGATGCCGCGATGCAGCATCGTTTGCCACCCAATTCCAGGGAGATATACGGGGATATTGCACGGGTGTTCATTTAGTTGAACGAGTGAGGAACTTTCCCATGTCACGCATCACGCGTGGCCTGAATGCCGTCCAATCGCTTGCGTAAATTCTGCGTAGCGCTTATCCGAAAATTGCGGTACTCCGATGTGAAATCCCCGAATGTCGGTAGTGTTTTGGATAACAGACTAATCGGACTGCACTTAAATATTTGTGATCGTATATTTTGGCGCGGTGTTTTATTGCTGACGCCGATCTGCGTTGCTTCACGTCGATGTTTGTTGCGAATCCTTACGAAGTCTTGCCGAATGTTGCGTAATACGGCGGACAAGTCTCAGGAAATGCGGAGTCCTGACGACCGGCATCGGTATTTCTGCCGGAATGCGCGGCATTGCAGAACATTAGTGGCGGGTAATGGAGGGGAGGAATGCTGGGGAAATTCTGGGATTCATGCCCTGATTCTGTGCATATTCCGAAGTTGAGTGCCAGGAATTCAATGCGATTTGTGCGCTCGCAGACTCATTCTTCGGAAATGCTGTTTTCAATTTATTAAAACTCGTGCTATTTTAAGTGGCGATCCATTTTAACAATGTAAGGACACGCCAGATGGCAAACTATAAGGAAATTCGCGCGCAGATCGAAAAGCTCGAGAAGCAAGCCGACGAAGCTCGCGCACGGGAAGTTTCGCAGGTCATCGCGGAACTGAAGCAAAAGATTCAAGAGTACGAGTTGACCGCCAAGGATCTTGGCCTTGCCACGACCGATGGCCGTCGCCGCGCAACGCGCGCACCGCTCGCCGCCAAATACGCAAATCCGGCGACGGGTGAAACCTGGTCGGGCCGTGGTCGCGCACCGAAGTGGATTGGCAAGAACAAAGAGAAGTTCCTGATCAAGTAATAAGCCGGTGTAGTTGCCGGACTGGCATTGCCGGTCACATGCCAGGGAAGGCGGAACGGGGAGCCGGATGCGACGTTGTGCCGATGTTGTCACTTACGTCGCGCTGCGCCATCTTCGCCGTGTCCCTGAGAGCAGTAAAGCAGCAGCCCAGTAGTCGCATTGCCCCCCAACCCGGATCGCCTGGCTGTGGCTTGATGTGATGCAGTGCCCGTAATGAACAAAACCCGCCGTCCAGTCTTGGACGGCGGGTTTTTTCATGGGCGGTTCAAATGGGACGTCTGCCCCGAGCGCGTCGTGCGACGTGCGACGTTTCGCAGGCTACTGCGCCCCCGGATCGTCCGGCGGGAACATCAGCGTCACCCGCAGCCCGCCTGTGGGGCGATTACTAAACGAAACGCGTCCGCCCAGTTGTTGCGTGAGCTTGTCGACGATCGCCAATCCCAGCCCGCAGTGCGCGTTGCCGCCGCGCGCCGGGTCCAGCCGCACGAAGGGGCGGATGATTCGGTTGATGTCTTCGTTGGGAATGCCCGGGCCGCTATCTTCCACGACCAACTGCCAGCCGCTCGCGTCCTGCGACGTGCGAATCGCCATCGGTGCGCGCCCATAAGTCACGGCGTTATCGAGCAGGTTATTGACGATGCGCTCGAGATACGTCTGCTTGAGCTTGAAGCTGGGGCCCGCTTGCAGATCCAGTTCGATCGCATAGCCCTGATCGAGGAACGGCTGAATCAACGACTGCATGCGCGCCTCTACCGGCGAGGCGGCGCTATCCGATTCGATTCCCCGTGCAAACAGCAGGAACTGGTCGACGATGCGCGTCATCGATTCAGCGTCGCGCGTGATGCCCTCGCTCATCTGCACATCGTCGAGCATCTCGGCGCGCAGCCGCAGCCGTGCGAGCGGCGTCTTCAGATCGTGGGCGATCCCGGCGAGCATCGTATTGCGCTCGCGATCGGTTTGCACGATGTCGTGACTCATCCGGTTAAAGCGCTCGGTGAGTTGGCGCACTTCCAGCGGACCGCGCTCTTTGACCGGCGTGCGAATGCGATGGGTGGCCAGTTGTTCGGCGGCGGCGGCCATATCGCGCACGGGCCGTTGCAATTGCCAGGCGGCGAACAGGGCAAAGATGACCGTGATCCCGAGCACTGCCGCGAGGCCGGGCAGGATCGTGGCGGTGCCAGGCGGGTTGCGCACCGAAAGCACCGGCGTGGCAATCCAGTAATCGCGACCCGGCAGACGCGCCCAGATACGCGGCGGCGGCGTGCGCTCCACGCGCAACTGCGTGCCGGCCGGCAAGCGGCGGGCTAGTTCGGTCGTGAGTCTCGCCGTCTTGGTCGGCGGTTCGAACACATCGCCATGGGCGAACGTGGCGGGCACCACCTGCACGAGATCGGGCAGCATGAGTTCCGAGTGTCCTTCATGGACCTCGGCGGCGGCCTTGATGATGAACGCCATCTGCTCGGCGGCGTTCTGTACGCGCGTATCGTCGTGATCGCTGCGCAGGATCGTCAAGTAAGAGAAATGGCTGATGACCAGCGCGGCAATGATGAGCAGCGCCAGACGGCCGAACAGCGTATCGAAACGGCCTTTCATGCGGGGCTCCGCATGTGGCCCGGGTTAAACAGCATTGCCGGAGTCCTTGCCAGACCGATGGACGAAGCCTCTCTAATAAGAGGCTTCGGGAAATAGCGTACGACGCCGGTGTCACAACCGACCCGGGCCGCGGCGTGTTAGCCGGCAGCCATATCGGCGCGCTGGCCGTCGGGTACGAAGATGTAACCGCGCCCGCGCACGGTCTGGATAAAGCGCGGGCTTTGTGCGTCTTCGTCGAGCAGGCGGCGCAGGCGCCAGATCTGCACGTCGATACCGCGATCGTTCACGTCGCTGTCGGCGCCGTAAAGCAATTCGATGATGCGTTCGCGCGAGAGCACCTGCATGGCGTGATTCACCAGCAGACGCAGCAACCCGTATTCGCCGTCGGAGAGCGTGAGCAACTGCGCGTCGCGCGTGAGCGTGCGGCTGCGGAAGTCCAGAACGAACGGCCCGAAGGTGTAGTTCTCGCGCTGCTCGGGCACGGCGGCATCGGGCGACTTGCGACGGCGCAAGACGGCATTGATGCGTGCGAGCAGCTCGCGCGGGCTGAACGGCTTGCCGAGATAATCGTCGGCACCGATCTCGAGACCCACGATGCGGTCGATCTCGTCGCTGCGCGCGGTGAGAAGAATGACGGGCACGTCGTCATTGCGAGCGCGCAAATCGCGCAGCGCCGTCAGACCATCGACCTTGGGCATCATCAGGTCAAGCACGATCAGCGCAGGGCGTTCGCGCTCGAGACGTGCGGCCAGTCCGTCGCCGTCGTGCATCACAGCCACAGAGAAGCCGTGACGGCTGAGATACTCACGCAGCAGGTCACGCAAATCGGGATCGTCGTCGACAACAAGAATCTTCATATTCGCTTTGACAGGTTGTGTCGTCATGATAGTGGCCTCCCCGTGCGGCTTTGCACGCGTTTTGTTTCCGGGCATTACAGTGTTGGTCACCTGTAATCATGCGTAATAATAGAGCCTGTCCTATCGGCGCACGAAATCCGCGCCCATCCTTTAAGCTTCGCACTGTCTGCGCATCACCACTTCCACGCACACCCAGCCGCACTTTCTCGGCCTAAATGCCGCTGTACGCCGCTTGCATGCCGCTTCACACGCATGGCAAGCCTGCGACAGACGCATGACGAGAACGCTGCGGTCAGGCATTGCAAGGCGCGGCTCACGAGAATAGACAGGTCTGCGAAGCATCGCCAGACATCGAACCATCTCCCGTGTGCCGGGTCACTTACGGCGTTGACCGCTTTTTGGTATCGCCGCACAAAGGTGTCATGTCCGTCTGCTATGCTGATCAGCCGATTTCGGCAAGGCATGGGGCTGGGCATTCTCCCAGCCGGTTTGCCGCGCCGCAGCAATCAGAAAAAATAACGTCGTCCGCACCGGACGAATCCGCTAAACACTCCGTTGTTACGAGGAAGTCATGACCGAGCACGGTCCCCACGGTTCCGACCAACCGAACGATTCCGGTCGTTCGTCAGTGCCGCCCACGTCCCCCGCCGCCGGGGCGCGCCGCGACATGGGGGCGACCCCACCGGCCTCGCGCAAGCGCCGCTGGCTCGTGCCGGGCGTGATCGGGCTGATCGTGGTGCTCATCGCTGGGGGTGTTTACTACCGCGTGCACAATCAAAATGCCCAAGGGCCGGCCCAGCAGGGCGGCCGCCGGGGTGGCCCGCCGGGCGGGGCGCCGGGGGCAGCAGGCATGCCAGCCACGCCGGTGACGGCGATCGAGGCCAAGAAGGGCGACCTGCCGGTGTTCCTCAACGGACTGGGTACGGTCACGCCGACGCGCAGCGTCATCGTGCACTCGCGCGTGGACGGCCAACTGATGAAGGTGCATTTCAAAGAAGGCGACATGGTCAAGGAAGGCCAGTTGCTCGCTGAAATCGACCCGCGCCCGTTCCAAGTGGTGGTGACGCAGCAAGAAGGGCAGTTGGCCCACGATCAAGCACTGCTCAAGAATGCGCAGCTCGATCTGGCGCGCTACGAGACGCTGCTTAAGCAAGACTCGATCGCTTCCCAAACCGTAGATACCCAGCGCGCGCTCGTCAAACAATACGAAGGCACCGTCAAGGCCGATCAGGGGCAGTTGGACAATGCCCGCCTGCAATTGAGCTACGCCAGCGTCACGGCCCCCGTCTCGGGGCTGGCCGGCCTGCGTCAGGTCGATCCGGGCAACATCATCCACGCTTCGGACACCAACGGCATCGTCATCATCAACGAAGTCACGCCGATCACAGTCGTCTACACCATCCCCGAAGACAATCTGCCGCGCGTGGTCAAGCGCACGCGCGCCGGGGAAACCCTGCCGGTGGAAGCCTTCGACCGCGCCGGCAAGATCAAGCTGGCCAGCGGCAAGCTCGCCTCCATCGACAATCAGATCGATACGACGACCGGCACGGTCAAGCTCAAGGCGGCGTTCGCGAACACCGAAGGCATGCTGTTCCCTAACCAGTTCGTCAACGTGAAGATGCTGGTCGACACGCTCAAGGACGCCACGCTCGTGCCGAGCGCCGCAGTGCAGCGCGGCACGCAAGGCAGCTTTGTGTACACGGTGCAGGCGGACCAGACCGTCAAGCTCAAGACCGTGAAGCTCGGACCCACCGACGGCACCAATGTTGCTGTGGAATCGGGCATCGAGCCGGGTGAGAAGCTCGTGATCGACGGCATGGACAAGCTGCGCGATGGCGCCAAGGTGGAAGTGATTACCGCGGAGAGCCGCGCGGCGGCGACCGCACCGCGTCAGCCGGGCGAGAAGCGCAACAGCAATGGCGGCAATCGCCGTCAGGCGCACTAAGGGGCGATCGGGCGTGAGTTTGCTCACCCTCCTGCCCGCCCTCCTGACCGACACAGCGCACGCGATGCAGAGCCCGGCACCCGTGCGCACGCCGCCCATAGAGAAGCACCCCCGACGCTGCCAATGAATCCGTCCCGCCCGTTTATTCTCCGACCGGTTGCCACATCGTTGCTGATGCTGGCGATTCTGCTCGCCGGTTTCGTCGCCTACCGGCTGCTGCCGCTCTCGGCGCTGCCGGAGGTCGACTATCCGACCATTCAGGTCGTCACGCTGTATCCGGGCGCTAGCCCCGATGTGATGACGTCGTCGGTCACGGCCCCGCTCGAGCGCCAGTTCGGTCAGATGCCGGGCCTCAATCAGATGTCGTCGACGAGTTCGGGCGGCGCGTCGGTGATTACATTGCAGTTCTCGCTCGATCTTGGCCTGGACGTTGCGGAGCAGGAGGTGCAGGCGGCCATCAATAGCGCCAGCAACCTGCTGCCCAGCGATTTGCCGATGCCCCCGATCTACAGCAAGGTGAATCCGGCGGACACCCCGATCATTACGCTGGCGATCATGTCGAAGACCATGCCGCTGCCCAAGCTGGAGGATCTGGTCGACACGCGGGTGGCGCAGAAGATCTCGCAGTTGCCGGGCATCGGTCTGGTGAGCATTTCGGGCGGGCAGCGCCCGGCGGTGCGTATCAAGGTCAACCCGCGCGCCATTACGTCGTACGGGCTGAATATCGAAGACGTGCGCACGTCGATTGCCGCGGCCAACGTGAATCAGGCGAAGGGGAGTTTCGACGGCCCGCTGCGCGCATCGACCATCGACGCGAACGATCAACTGGCGTCGGCCGACGAGTACCGCAATCTCGTCATCGCTTATAAGAACGGCGGCCCGATTCGTTTGTCCGACATCGCCGATGTGATCGACGGTGCCGAGAACACCAAGCTGGCCGCGTGGGCCGATACCACGCCGGCCATCGTCGTGAACGTGCAGCGCCAGCCGGGCGCCAACGTGATCGAGACGGTCAACAAGGTCAAGGCGTTGCTGCCGCAGTTGCAGGGCTCGCTGCCGGGCAGCATCGACATGAAACTGCTGACCGACCGCACGACGACGATTCGCGCCTCGGTCTCCGACGTCCAATTCGAACTGGTGCTCGCCGTCGCCCTCGTGGTGATGGTGATCTTCGTCTTCTTGCGTAACGTCTCGGCCACCATCATTCCGAGTGTGGCCGTGCCGCTCTCGCTGATTGGCACCTTCGGCGTGATGTATCTCGCAGGCTTCTCGATCAATAACCTCACGCTGATGGCGCTGACCATCGCGACCGGTTTCGTGGTCGACGATGCCATCGTGATGATCGAGAACATCGCACGATATATGGAGCAGGGCGAGAAACCGTTACAGGCCGCGCTCAAGGGTGCCGAGCAGATCGGCTTCACGATTATTTCGCTCACGTTCTCGCTGATCGCGGTGCTGATTCCGCTGCTGTTTATGGGCGACGTCGTGGGCCGGTTGTTCCGCGAATTTGCGGTCACGTTGGCGGTCTCGATCCTGATTTCTGCGGTGGTGTCGCTCACGCTCACACCGATGATGTGCGCGAAGCTGCTGCGCCACGTGCCGGAAGAGAAGCAGGGCAAGTTCTATCGCAAGACCGGCGAGATGTTCGACCGCATCATCGCGAAGTACGGCGAGTGGCTCACGTGGGTGCTCGACCGTCAGACCGCCACGCTGTTTGTTGCGCTCGGCACGCTCGTGCTCACGGTGCTGCTCTATATGTGGGTGCCGAAGGGCTTCTTCCCGGTGCAGGACACCGGCGTGATTCAGGGGATTTCCGAAGCGCCGCAGTCGATTTCGTTCGCCGCGATGGGTGAGCGGCAATTGGCGCTCGTGTCGGAAGTGCTCAAAGACCCAGCCGTCGAATCCGTGTCGTCGTTCATCGGCGTGGATGGTGTGAATTCCACGCTCAATAGCGGCCGCTTGCTCATCAACCTGAAAGAGAAGGGCGAGCGCGGGCTCGACGCTTCGGAAGTGATCCGCCGCCTGCAACCCGAAGTGGCGCGCGTGCCGGGCATTTCGCTCTACATGCAGCCGGTGCAGGATCTGACCATCGAAGACCGCATCAGCCGCACGCAGTATCAATTCACGCTGCAAGACCCGAGCCTCGACACGCTGGGCATTTGGGTGCCGAAGCTGGTCGACAAGTTGAAGCACGTGCCGCAACTGGCCGACGTGACGAGCGACTTGCAGGTCAATGGCTTGCAGGCGTACGTGGAGATCGATCGCGACACGGCAAGCCGTCTGGGCGTGACGCCTGCGGCCGTCGATCAGACGTTGTACAGCGCGTTTGGTCAGCGCCTCATTTCGACGATCTACACGCAGGCCTCGCAATACCGTGTGGTGCTCGAAGTGGCCGACGACTTCCAGCGCGGCCCCGATGCGTTGAAGGGCATCTACGTGGCCTCGACCACCGGCGTGCAGGTGCCGATCGCATCGTTCGCGACGATTATCGAGAAACCCACGCCGCTCGCGATCAACCACCAGAGCCAATTCCCGGCGGCCACGATCTCGTTCAACCTGGCGAAGGGCGCATCGCTCGGCGATGCCGTCAAGGCGATTACCGACGCCGAAGCGTCCATCGGCTTGCCGATCAGCACGCAGACGACCTTCCAAGGGGCGGCGCAGGCGTTCCAGGCGTCGTTATCGAACACGCTGTGGCTGATTCTTGCTGCCGTGGTAACGATGTACATCGTGCTGGGTGTGCTCTATGAGAGCTATATCCACCCGATTACTATTTTGTCGACGCTGCCGTCGGCTGGCGTGGGCGCACTGCTCGCGTTGATGGTCTCGGGCAACGACATCAGCATCATCGCGATCATCGGCATTATCTTGCTGATCGGTATCGTGAAAAAGAACGCCATTATGATGATCGACTTCGCGCTGGAGGCCGAGCGCGAGCACGGCATGGCGCCGCGCGAGGCGATTTATCAGGCGTGTCTGCTGCGCTTCCGCCCGATTCTGATGACGACGATGGCGGCCGTGCTGGGCGCGCTGCCGCTGATGCTCGGCTCGGGCGTCGGCTCCGAATTGCGCCAGCCGCTCGGTATCACGATGGTCGGCGGCTTGATGGTCAGTCAGGTGCTGACGCTCTTCACCACGCCGGTGATCTACCTGTGGTTCGATCGTCTGGCGCTGCGCGCCCGTGCGTGGCGCGAGCGACGCTTTGGCCCGTCGGACGACGGTGACCATGGTGGTCATGGCGGCCCGAGCGTCGTCGACACCCCGGACGGTCAGACGCGATGAACTTATCGGCCGTCTTCATCCGGCGCTCGGTCGCCACCGTTCTGCTGACGATCGGCGTCACGCTCGCGGGCATTGTCGCGTTCGGCCTGCTGCCGATCTCGCCGTTGCCGCAAGTGGACTTCCCGACCATCTCCGTCTCGGCCTCGCTGCCGGGCGCCAGCCCCGAGACGATGGCAGCGAGCGTGGCGACGCCGCTCGAACGCTCGCTCGGGCGCATTGCCGGGGTGACGGAAATGACGTCGAGCAGTTCGCTCGGCTCGGCGCGCATCACGTTGCAGTTCGATCTGAACCGAGACATCAACGGTGCGGCGCGCGACGTGCAGGCCGCCATCAACGCCGCCCGCAGCCTGCTGCCGACGGGGCTGCCGAGCAATCCGACGTACCGCAAGGTGAATCCGGCCAGCGCGCCGGTGATGATCATCGCGCTCACGTCCGAGAGCATGACGCGCGGCCAGATGTACGACGCGGCGTCGACCATCCTCGCGCAGAAGATTTCGCAGCTCGAAGGCGTGGGCGACGTGACCGTGGGCGGCAGTTCGTTGCCTGCCGTGCGTGTCGAACTCAATCCGACTGCGCTCAATAAGTATCAGATCCCCATCGAGACGGTGCGCACGGCGATTCAGGCGGTGAACGCAAACCGGCCGAAGGGCGCGCTCGAAGACGGCGACCGCCGCTGGCAGATTCTCGCGAACGATCAGGCGAAGACGGCCAAGGAATATCTGCCGGTGATCGTGAGCTATCAGAACGGTCGCCCGGTGCGTCTGGCCGATATCGCCGATGTCGTTGACTCCGTGCAAGATCTGCGCAACGCGGGTTCGGCCAACGGCAAGCCGTCCGTGCTGCTGGTGATCACCACGCAACCGGGCGCAAACATCATCGAGACGGTCGACGGCATCAACGCCATTCTGCCGAACTTGCGGGCGTCGATTCCTGCGGCCATCAACCTCGATGTGGTGATGGACCGCACGCCGACCATTCGCGCGTCGCTGCGTGAAGTCGAGCGCACGTTGCTGATCTCCATTGCGCTCGTGATCGGCGTGGTGTTCCTCTTCCTGCGGAACTGGCGCGCGACGTTGATTCCGAGCGTGGCCGTGCCGGTCTCGCTGATCGGCACGTTCGGCGTGATGTATCTGTGCGGCTTCAGCCTCGATAACTTGTCGCTCATGGCGCTGACCATTGCGACAGGCTTCGTGGTCGACGATGCCATCGTCGTGCTGGAGAACATCTCTCGCCATATCGAAGAGGGCTTAAGTCCCTTTGCGGCGGCGCTCAAGGGCACGCGCGAAGTGGGCTTCACGGTGCTGTCGATGAGTATCTCGCTGGTGGCCGTGTTCATTCCGCTGCTTCTCATGGGCGGCATTGTCGGGCGGCTGTTCCGTGAGTTCGCGGTGACGCTCTCGGCGGCAATTATGGTGTCGCTGGTGGTGTCGCTCACTACCACGCCGATGATGTGCGCGCGCTTGCTCAAGGGGAAACCGGCGCCGGGCGTGCCGCAAGGCGCTGCACCGCTGGCTACCGAAGCGCCACGCCGTCCGTCGATCTGGACTCGCATGGGTGACTGGACCGAGCACATGTTCGCCGCGATGCTGCGCGAGTACGAGCGCTCGCTGTCGTGGGCGTTGCGCCACGGGCCGCTGATGCTGATCATTCTGTTCGCGACCATCTGTCTGAACGTCTGGCTTTATACCGTGGTGCCGAAGGGCTTCTTTCCGCAACAGGACACCGGGCGCATGATCGGCTTCATTCAGGCCGATCAGGCGATCTCGTTCCAGGCGATGGAAAAGAAGCTCGCCGACTTCATCAAGATCGTGCAGGCCGACCCCGCTGTTGCGACGGTCACGGGCTTCACCGGCGGCTCGAATCGCAATGGCGGCTCGATGTTCGTGACGTTGAAGCCGTTGTCCGAGCGCAAGCTCTCCGCCGACCAGATCATTGCGCGCTTGCGGTTGAAACTGGCCAAAGAGCCGGGCGCGCAGCTCTATCTGCAATCAGTGCAGGACATCCGCGTGGGTGGGCGTTCCAGCAACGCGCAATACCAATACACGTTGCAGGCCGACGATTTACAGGAACTGCGCGAGTGGGAGCCGAAGGTGCGTAACGCGCTCTCGCGGCTGCCGATTCTGGCCGACGTGAATACCGATCAGCAGGACAAGGGGCTGCAAACCACGCTCGATGTCGATCGCGATCAGGCCTCGCGCCTTGGCCTCACGATGAGCCAGATCGATAACGTGCTGAACGACGCGTTCGGCCAGCGGCAGGTGTCGACCATCTATAACCCGCTCAATCAGTACAAGGTGGTGATGGAAGTGGCGCCGCAGTGGTGGCAGAGCCCTGAGTCGCTCAAAGACATCTACGTCGTGACCTCGGCAGGCGCGCAAGTGCCGCTCTCGTCATTTGCGAAGTACCGGCCGACGAACACGGCGCTGGGCGTCTCGCATCAGGGGCAGTTTGCGGCGAGCACGATTTCGTTCAACTTGCCGCCGGGCGTGTCGCTGTCGCAGGCACAGGCGGCCATCGCAGATGCGGTGGGGCGTCTGGGCATGCCGACGTCGGTGCACGGCAGCTTCCAAGGCACGGCGCAGGCGTTCCAGTCGGCGCTCTCGTCGCAGCCGTTCTTGATTCTGACGGCGTTGCTCACGGTGTATATCGTGCTGGGCGTGCTCTATGAGAGCTACATCCATCCGCTCACCATTCTCTCGACGCTGCCCTCGGCGGGCGTGGGCGCGCTGCTGGCGCTGCTGTTGTTCAACACGGAGTTCAGCATCATCGCGCTCATCGGCGTGATTCTGCTGATCGGTATCGTGAAGAAGAACGCCATCATGATGATCGACTTCGCGCTCGACGCGGAACGGCGACAGAACATGGCGCCTCGCGATGCGATTTATCACGCGTGTCTGCTGCGGTTCCGCCCGATCATGATGACGACGATGGCCGCCATGCTCGGCGCGATTCCGCTGGCATTGGGCACGGGCGACGGCGCAGAACTGCGTCAGCCGCTCGGTATCTCGATCGTGGGCGGCCTGCTCGTGAGCCAAGTGCTGACGCTCTATACGACGCCGGTGGTCTACCTGTATCTCGACCGCGTGCGGCTGCGCTGGGCGCGCTGGCGTGCCCGCGGCCACGGCGATGCGGAGGTGAGCCATGGCTGATCGTCGCTTGTTACCGACGTCACTGGCGTCGCTGACCTCACCGGCCACACCGCGCTTGCCTGCCGACGGGTTTGCCACATCGGCGGCCGTTCCCGAATTTGACTCTATTGCCCCGGCCAATGAGCCGGCTCGTGCCATGTCCCGTACTCTGAATCGTCAAGTCAACGCTGCCCGCCACCCCGCCACGGGACGTGCCGGTGCATCGCTGCGCACGCGCCGTACTGCCGCGTTTCTGGCCGCGAGCGCGGTGCTCTGGCTGGCGGGTTGTGCGGTCGGGCCCGATTACGTGCGCCCGGAGATGGATACGCCAGCCGCGTTCAAGGAAACCGGCGATTGGAAGCTCGCAGAGCCGAACGACGCCGCTGCCAAGGGCGAATGGTGGGCGATCTATCAAGACCCGGTACTGAACGAGTTGATGGCGCAGGTCGACGTCAATAACCAGAACATCAAGGTGGCCGAGGCGAACTACCGACAGGCGTTGGCAGTGGCATCGCAGGCGCGCTCGGCGTTCTTCCCGACCATCGGCGCGAGTTCCAGCGTGACGCGCAGCAGCTCGCGTGTGAGCAACACGGCGGTGAGCGGCTCCGGTGCAGGCGGTCTGTCAAATAGCTATAGCGTGTCGGGCACGGCAAGCTGGGAGCCGGACATCTGGGGCAGCGTGCGCCGCTCGGTCGAAGCGGGCGACGCGAGTGCGGCGGCCAGTGCGGCCGATCTGGCGAACGCGCGCTTGTCTGCGCAAGCCCTGCTCGCACAGAACTACTTCGATCTGCGCGTAACCGATGCCCAGAAGGCGTTGCTCGATCGCACCGTCACGGCCTACGAGCAAACGCTCAAGCTCACGCAGAATCAGTACGCCGTCGGTGTGGCGCAGCGCTCCGACGTGATTCAAGCGCAAACGCAATTGCAATCGGCGCAGGCGTCGGCCATCGACATTGAGGTGACACGCGCCCAGTTGGAACACGCCATCGCGCTGCTGGTCGGCAAGGCGCCCGCGGCGTTCTCGCTGAGCGTGGCCCCGCTGCGTGCGGCGTTGCCGACGGTGCCGGGCAGCCTGCCGTCGCAACTGTTGGAGCGTCGCCCGGATATCGCATCGGCCGAGCGCGCAGTGGCCTCGGCGAATGCCAAGATCGGCGTGGCGAAGGCGGCGTTCTTCCCAACGCTCTCGCTCTCCGCCTCCGGTGGCTTCCAGAGCAGCAGCTTCGCCAACTGGCTGACGCTGCCGAGCCGCTTCTGGTCGGTGGGCCCGGCATTGGCCGCAACGCTCTTCGACGGCGGACTGCGTCGCGCGCAGACCGACGCGGCCATCGCGGCCTACGACGCGCAGGTGGCGACCTATCGTCAAACGGTGCTCACGGCGTTCCAGTCGGTCGAAGACAATCTGGCGGCGCTGAACTATTTGGGCCGCGAGGCGACGGTGCAGACGCAGGCCGTGCAATCGTCGCGCGAGGCGCTGCAACTCATCCTGAATCAATACAAGGCGGGTACGGTCAGCTTTCAGAACGTGCTGACGGCGCAAGCCACGGCGTACAGCACGGAACGTACGTCGCTGACGATTCTTGGCCGTCAGTTCACGGCGAACGTGTTGCTGGTGACCGCGCTGGGCGGTGGCTGGCATGGCTTGCCGCCGGAAGACGGCGGGCCGAGCGCGCCGAGTGCATCGACGCCGCCGGACGGTGCCGTCCCACCGAATCCCCCCGCGACGGCTTCGGGGGCGTCGGCGGGCTGATCCGTTTCCGAGTACCTGCGGGGGGGATCACCTTTTTCCGCGTTGGTGTTTAAGCTAATTCCGAAGTTCGCGCTCAGAATCGCGGCAGCCCATGCCGCGAATCGTCTGACGCCCTGTGACGCGAGTAGCACAAAGCGGCCACCGGCGGGCATGAGTGTTTTCACGTTCGAGCGAATGAAATCAAGCCTTTCGCCCGCAGTGCCCGCTCTATGAGGCAGCGGCCGGACATTCCGCGCGTTGACCACACCGCGTAGCAAGCGTGCTTTGGTGAATTGCCTATGGGCAATCTCCCAGCGGGGCGCGCCAATCCCTTTTGCCAGAATGGCCCCACTTCGCTGCGATGGCAGGCGCGAAGCGCCGTGTTGCTGCGGCAGTTCTGCCAGATGACAACAAGGAGGGGGCCGCTATGACAATCAACGTTGTGGTCGCAGATGACCATCCGATTGTGCGTTACGGAATACGCCGCTTGCTCGAAGAGCGGGAGATGATTCAGCTGGTAGGGGAGGCGTCCAACTCGTCGGAGTTGGTGACCTTGTTGGCCAAGGCCCCGTGCGACATTCTGGTCACCGATTTCTCGATGCCCGGCGGTCACTTCAAAGACGGGCTATTTCTGATCGGCTACGTGCGCCGGTACTTTCCCAACATCAAGATCATCGTCGTCACGATGCTGGAGAATCTGGCGATCTTGCGCGGCATGCTCAAACTGGGCGTGCATTCGATTCTCTCGAAGCTCGACGAGCAGAGTTCGATTGCCGATATCGTCTGCGTGGTGGCGGACGGCAGCCGCTACATTCCCGCCGGGTTGGCCACACGACTACATGACTCGGTGGTCGACGATGCCGAAGCCGACGCGTCGAAACTCTCGGGGCGTGAGGTGGAAGTGGTGCGGCTCTTTGTCTCGGGCCTGACGATCAGCGAAATCGCATTCAAACTGAGCCGCAGCGTGAAGACGGTCAGCTCGCAAAAGACCAACGCCATGCGCAAGCTCGGGCTGGATCGCGATGTCGATCTCTATCACTACGCAACGCGAACGGGCATCACCTGATTCGACGCCCGCTCGCTCACTCACAGCAACCCATCCACACCTTTCACGCATCAGACTCAAGCGGGCAGCCGAATACCTCGCATATCGCGCAGAATCAGCTCGCCCGCGCGCAGCATTTGTTTGAGTTGATGCACCACTTGCTTGAGTTCTTGCACGCTGGCGTCGGGGGCGTCGGCTTGCTGCTCTTGCGTGACGACGAGTGCGTCCAGACGGCGCGTGTAGTCGCGCATCGCCTCGCTGGCCGCTTGCGCGTCGGTGGGCACCGAGGCGGCAGGGGCCGCGACCGCCTGCGAAAGCAAGTCGCTGATGGCCGAGACGACTTGCCCAAGCTCTCCGCTCTTGTCGGCAGCGATCTGACGCGGCAGCACGTCGGAGATGCCGGTGATGTACGACGCCATGACGTGGTTCTGCACCAGCAAGTCGTTGAGCTCACCGACGGACACTTGCTTCGACTTGGGTTCGAGCATCATCCGCTTGAACGCCGCCCCAAAATTCCCGAACGCAATATGCATGTCCTTGCGCGCCATGCGATACGCCAGATCGTCGCGTACGCCGTCACGACCGACGCACGATTCCAGATAAGTTCGCGTCGATTGCACCGCTTGCCGGATCAACGGCCCCATCAGGCGGTATTCCCAGTAGGGGAACAGATACGAACACACCAAGGCGACCGCCGAGCCGATCAACGTGTCGATAGCGCGCTCGCCCACGACCGACAACGAGCCCGGTAGCAGGAAGTGGAACAGCAGCAGCACGTACGACGACATGAACACCACAGACAAGCCGTAGTTGAACAGCGAGAGGCTGTTGCCCATCACCATGCAGAAGAACATCAGCGCGAACAGCACCCACGGCTTGTGCACGAACGACAGAATGACGAGCACGCTCACGCACCCGAGCAGCGTGCCGGTCAGACGCTGGGCGTTCTTCTGCTTCGTCAGGCTGAAGCCGGGCTTCAAAATCACGATGATCGTGAGCAGCACCCAATAGCTATGGGCTTGCCCAGCGAGTAACGACCAGTTCTCGCAGATGATGAGGCCCGCGGTGATCGCGATTGTCACGCGCAACGCGTGGCGAAAACTCGGTGAAGCGAATGTCAGGTTCTTGCGCAGCAGCTTGGGCGAGAAGCTCTGCCGGGACGTGAATCGCACGAGCGCCTGATCGATCTGCATTTCCGTGGCCGAGGCGGCGGTCGTGATGTTCGTATTGCGATGCATGCGCTCGAGCACACGTGTGGCGCTCCACACCCGCCGGAACGTGCTGGTGACGGCTTGATACGCCTCGGGTGCCTGCTGCGGCAACTGCTGCTTGCGCATCGCGTCGATTTCATACTCGATAGCGCGGAATTCCGCGCGCCAACTGCGCTGCGCGCGCGACGGCTCATTGGTCGCGATGGCGTAGCCGATGGCATCGACTTCGACGGCGATCTTGCGAATCATGTCGCGGAAGAAGACGAGCACGTCCTGATTGGCGAACTCGCGGC
The DNA here is from genome assembly GCF_902459645.1 of Pandoraea pneumonica. Taxonomy (GTDB): domain Bacteria; phylum Pseudomonadota; class Gammaproteobacteria; order Burkholderiales; family Burkholderiaceae; genus Pandoraea; species Pandoraea pneumonica. The sequence continues at coordinate 141,480 of NZ_CABPSK010000003.1, read as the reverse complement.
GCAGCATCGGATAGTCGGTGTGCACCGACACCACCACCTCATGCAGGTCGACGATGTTGATGAACAGATTGAACAGCATCGTGCGGCGAGGCTCCAGCCTGCCGGTGCGCAGCCGGGGCAGATTGCGCAGAATGATTTCGCGTGCGGCTTGCTGCTTCTCGACGACATTGACCTGCGCGGCGATCAGGTTTCGGTAGCATTCGTCGATATCGGTCGTCGAGTCGTAGAACGCCGCTTTCGCTTCGAGATACTGAGCGGTGACGAAGAAGCATTCGGCCAGCGTTTGCTGCTCGATGCGAAACCACCAGACACGACAAACCACCAGACTGAAATAGGTGTACCAAAGCCCACCGATCAGCACCGCGCCAGCATCGAGCACGGCCTGATGGCGGGTGAGATCGGCCTCGACGTTGAGCACCATCATCATCAGGCAGGCAAAACTCACGAGCGACGCGCGAAAGCCATAGACCACGAGCATCGACAGGCCGAACGTGAGGATCAGCGTGGTGAGCCAGAGTTGCCACGGCTGGGCGGCGGTGGCCATGCCGGTGATGAGCACGGTGAGGGCGCCCAGCAGCGTGCAACTCAGCAATTCAGTGTGCTTGTGGCGCAGCGGGCCGTTGATGTCGACGACGCTGGCGCACAACGCGCCCGAGGCGACTTCGATGCCGAGCAGGTGCTGATCCAGCCCCCAGAACAATACGAGCGCAGGCAAGACGACACCCAAGGCTTGGCGGGTGCCGGTGAAAAAGTAGTGGCTATAGAGGAACTTCTTGATATCGGTCTGGTAGTCCATGCGTCGGGTGCGAGGGTTCCGCTGCAAAGCCGGCCGCGCGGCGGGTAGCGCACGGCGCAGACAGGAGTCTAGCCGAACGCCCGCGTAGCGCGAAGAGGGGATACTGCCGGTTACATGCCTGCCCGCCGTGTGCTGTGACGCCGACCGGCCCGAGTTTTCGGACCGCTCCGATGGGCTTTGGCACGGGCCTTTTGTTATGCTTGCGAACAGTCTCCCCAGCCCACCTCCGAATGCTCCATCTATTCTTTTCTAACCGGTTCACCACGCTTGAAGCTGCCCTGTTGCGCGATCTCGCGCAGGCGCCGGGAGATCCGTTGCATTCGGAAACCATCGTCGTGCCAAGTGTGGCGGTACGCCGTCGGCTCGAACTGGACTATGCCGACGTGTTCGGCGTGTGCGCGAACGTGCGTCTGACCTATCTGGCGCAATGGTTGTGGGACATGGCGGGCAAGCTGCTGACGGTGCCCGAGAGCTCGCCGTTCGCGCCGGACCGCCTTGTCTGGCCGCTTTACCAATGTCTTGCCCAGCCGTGGGTCAAAACATCCCCTCGGCTGGCAGGCTATCTAGCTGAAGCCGACGACGTTATGCGCTTTGAGTTGGCCGAGCGGCTGGCCCACATCTACGATCAATATCTGACCTACCGGCCGAACTGGCTCGAGCGCTGGCAGACGGGCGACAAGATTCCCGTCGGCGGGGCGGCTGGCTGGGGCGATGTTCAGCGAGACGACGAAATCTGGCAGAGCGACTTGTGGCGGCGCGCGTTGCAGCACTTGAATATTCGTGAGCGCCACCCGACGCTGCGCGCCATCGACCAGATCGAACAATTGACCCCCGAGACGTTGCCATCCGGCTGGCCTGCGCGTGTGTCGGTATTCGCGCTGTCGTCGATGCCGCCGCTCTCGATGGTGATGCTCAAGGCGATGTCGCGCCTGATGGACGTGCATTTGTACGTGCTCAACCCGTGCGAGAGCTACTGGTTCGATATCGTGCCGCCGTCACGTTTGTCCTATTTGAAGCGGCGCGACGGCACGGCGCACCGCGAGGTCGGTCACCCGCTGCTGGCCGAGTGGGGGCGACAGACGCAGTCGCACATCGATGCGCTGTATGCCGATCTTGCCCAGCAGGCGGTCGAAGACCGTGCGCTGTTCCAGCCGAATCCTGCGCCGACGCTGCTCGCCGCGCTGCAAAACGGCATGCTGACGCTCGACGACGGGCGTTACGGGGTGCCGGAAGGCGTGAGTGCGGATGGCTCGGTGCAAGTGCACGTCTGCCATAGCCTCGCGCGCCAGATCGAGGTGCTTCATGACCGTCTGCTGGCGTGTTTTGACGAGATACCGGACCTTCGCCCCGACGACGTACTGATTACCGTGCCGGATCTAGGCAAGGCCGCGCCGCTGATCGATGCCGTTTTCGGCACGGCGACGCCTCGCATCCCCTATCTGGTGACCGGGCTGCCGCCTACCCGTACCAACCCCGTTGCCCGAGCATTCGCTTCGATCTTGGCGTTGCCGCAATTGCGCGTGGCAGCATCCGATCTCGTGGAGTTGGCGCGCACGGAAGCCGTGGCACAGCGCTACGATCTCGCGGGCAATGTGCTCGATTCGATTCAGAACTGGTTGCACGCGGCTGGCGCGCGACGCGGCTGGCGCGGCGATGCGCTGTTGCGGTTGGACGCACAGGGCGCGCAGCGGGGCATGGGAGGGGCGAGGGAGCAGGAAGCAGGGCCCGATGTGCCAACCGCCACCCCCGCCTTGGAGCGCCACACGCTAGGCGACGCGATGATGCGATTGTTCCTCGGCTATGCCCTGCCGGACGATGCGCTGCCGGTCGACGACTGGTTGCCGGTGGGCGGTATCGAAGGCGGCCGTGCGGAATTGCTGGGGGAGTTGGCGCGTCTGATCGACGATCTGGATGCCACGGCGGTGGCGCTGCAAACCGAGCGCACGGGGCTGGCATGGCGCGATCAGTTGCTCGCCATGTTGGAGCAGTTTTTCTCCGACGATTCGCGCTTTGCCGACGACGTGGCGGAAGTGCGCATGGCGATCGAGCAAATCGGCTCGGCCATTGCCGACGGCGCGCCGGAAGTGCGCGTGCCCGTGGAGGTGGTCGCCCGCGTGCTGGCCGACGCCTTGGACGACCCGACGCGCGGCGGTGTGCCGTCCGGGCGCGTCACGTTCGCCGCGATTCCCAGCCTGCGCTCGCTGCCATACCGTGTCGTTTGCATGCTCGGGATGGACGATGGCGTGTTGCCGGGACGCGTGCGAGCCGACGAATTCGACCTGATGCGCGTATTGCCGCAACGTGGCGACCGCCAGCGGCGCGACGACGAGCGCAATCTCTTTCTCGATCTGCTGCTGTGTGCGCAGGACCGCTTCTTGGTCACCTACACCGGACGCAGTGTGCGCGACAACGCCCCATTGCCGCCGTCGACAGCGGTGGACGAGTTGCTGGACTTCACGGCGCAACTGCTAGCTCCGGCGTCGCAAGGGTTTCATGCGGACGAGCAACGCGAGGCTCGCGAGCGGCTGGTTGTGCTGCACCCGTTGCAGCCGTTCTCGCCCGCATATTTCGACGGCCAGCATCCGTCGCTATACAGCTACGACGTCTCCAACGGTGAAGCCGCGCGGCAACTGGCGGCACAAATGGCCGCGCCAGCACCGGAAGCCCCGGCTGCCCCATTTGTGAGCGAGCCGCTACCGGCGGTCGCGCAAACGCACCTCACGCTCGATGATTTGCTGCGCTTCTGGCGGCATCCCGGGCGGGCGTGGGCGCGTGACCGGCTGGGCCTCACGCTGGGTGACGTGCTCACGGAAGTCGAAGACGACGAACCGTTCGTCCTCGACTGGGCGGGACGCGACGCATTGGCGGCGCGGCTTTTACCGCGCCTGCTGCGTGCCGAAGATGGCGACGCAAGAATGCGCGCCGACGCGATTGAGCGCATTGCGCGCGTCAGCCATGAACTACCCGGAGGCGCGACGGGTGCCGTATGGCGTCGTCGGGAACTGGGCGGCTTGCGTGCGTTGGCTTCGCAAGTGCGTGAAGCGCAGGCGGAAGGCACGCAAGAGATCTTGACGATGTTGCCGGTGGCACCTGCGCTGCCTGAGGGATGGGAGGCGGCGACCGGGGCAGCATGGCACGGCGATGCGACGCTTTCGGCACCGTGCCTGTTGCAAGGACGGCTCGCGCCCGTGTCGCGTTACGGTTTGGTGATGTACCGCTACGGCAGCCTGCGGCCGAGCGATTTGTTGGCGGCGTGGTTATCTCACCTCGCGCTGTGCGCCCATTTGCAGCAGCCGGAGCACGCCGGGCTGGATGTGGCGGCACGCACGCTTTGGTACGGCGAGGACGATACGTTTGCGCTGCGCCCCGTGGAGAACGCCGAGACATTGCTCGGTCAATTGGTCGCGTTGTACCGGCTTGGGCAAACGCGGCCGCTGCCGTTCTTTGCACGCAGTGCGTGGAAATTGGCAAGTACGGGTAAGCCGAGCGACGCGCAGAGCCAGTGGGAGGGGTCGGCATTTGCCCGCGGCGATGCCGATGACCCCTACACCCGGTTGGTGTGGCGAGGCGTGGAAGATCCGCTGGCTTCGCCGTTCGATCTGCTCGCGAATACCGTTTTCGGCCCGTTGGTCGCCCATCTCGAACTCGTGGAGGGCGCATGACGCAGCTTATCGATCTTGACGTCTTTCACTGCGATCTCGATGGGGTCTGCCTGATCGAAGCGTCGGCCGGGACCGGCAAGACGTGGAATATCTGCGCGCTTTATGTGCGGCTCTTGCTCGAGCGAAATCTCACCGTCGAGCAGATCCTCGTGGTGACGTTTACCAATGCGGCGACGGCCGAACTGCGCGAGCGCATTCGCGGCCGGTTGTCGGGGCTGGTCGCTGCGATGGCACCGATGTTCGATGCGGCGGATGACGGCGCGGGCGAGGATGAAGCCGACGGAGACGATGACTTTCCCGACTTCGATCCCCATGCAAGCGACGATCCGCTGTTCACGGTAATGATTGCCGGGTTGATCGAGCGCGGCGAGATGTCCGTGAAGCAGATTCGCGAGTGCCTGCAAGCGGCGTTGCGCGGTTTCGATCAGGCGTCGATTCACACGATTCACGGCTTCTGCCAGCGGGCGCTTGCCGAAGTGCCTTTTGCGGCGGGCTTGCCGTTTGCTTACGAATTGGTGCCGGACGATAACGGTGTGCGGCACGATTTGGCCGTGGAGTTCTGGCGTCGTGTGGTAGAGCCGCTGGCCGCCGAAGACGACGGGTTCGCCGCGTGGCTGGTGGATCGTAAGCGCTCGCCGGGGACGTTGACCGATCAGCTGGCCCGGCGTCTGAAGAAGCCCATGTCGGCATTGCGTTGGCCCGAAGCCGTGCAAGCCGATGCGACGACGGCGGTAGATGCCGCGTTGCTGGCAACCTACGCGGACGCTCGCGAGTGCTGGGAGGCCGACGCGCAGGGTATTGCCGAATTGATGCGCAAGGCGTTGCCGTCGTTCAAGAAGAATATCTATCACGAGGCGTCGCTCGCACAGGCGGTGTCCGCGTGGCAGCGGTATCTCAATGCGCAGGATGTCGGTGCGTTGCTTCACGCGAAGGCTGAGTTGCTGACGACGACGCGCTTGGCCAAGGACATCAAGAAAGGCGAGACACCGCCCGATCACCGGTTCTTCGGGCTGGCCGACGTGCTGGTACAGGCACGCGCCGACGCCGACGAACGCTATGCAATGGCGTGGCTTCGTATCTTGCGTGAATGGCTGATGCAGGCGCCGGATCAACTGGCACAGCGAAAACGCGAACTGCGCGTGGTGTCGTTCGACGATCTGCTGGGCAATATTGCGCGCGCGCTCACGCAACATCCCGACTTGGCCGAAGCCCTGCGCACTCGTTATCCGTGCGCGCTGATCGACGAGTTCCAAGATACCGACCCGCTGCAATTTGCCATCTTCAACGCGGTGTACCGTGCCGAAAGCGCCGAAAGCGCCGAAAGCGCCGAAAGCGCCGAAAGCGCCGAAAGCGCCGAAAGCGCCGAAAGCGAGCGGGGCGGCAGTGGCCCGATGTTCATGGTCGGCGATCCGAAGCAGGCGATTTACAGCTTCCGCGCCGCCGATCTTCACACGTATCTGTCCGCGCGCGAGAATGCCGACGCGGCGTACACCCTTGCCGTCAATCAACGCTCGACACCCGCGATGATCGAAGCGGGCAACCGATTGTTCGGCGCGAACGACCGGGCGTTTGTGCTCGACGGGCTTGAGTATCCACCGGTACGTCCGGGGCAACGCCGCCGGGAACCGCTGACCGACGGGCGCGCGGTAGCCGACTTCACCGTATGGTGGCTTCCGGAAGGCGAGAGCGGTGACGAAGGCAAAGGCGATGGCCCGCTGTCCAAGGACGAAGCACAGCAAGCCTGCGCGCGGGCCACGGCGGCTGAAGTCGCACGCTTGCTTGGCGATGCGTCGCGCGGTGATGTCCTCATCGGCAACGATGCGTTAGCGCCGGGCGACATCGCAGTCATCGTGCAAACGCACCGGCAGGGCGCGCTGATGAAGGCAATGCTTGCCGAACACGCCGTAGGCAGCGTCGAGCTCACGCAGGACTCCGTGTTCGCCAGCGACGAGGCTGAAACGCTGCTGCGCGTGCTGCGTGCCGTGGAGTCGCCGGGCGATGTGCGCGCATTGCGCGCGGCGCTCGCTACGGAATTGTTCGGCCTCGACGCCATGGCACTGTTCCGTATGCAGACGAGCGACGCGTCCGACGCCGAGGCTATCGCCTGGATCGAACGGCTGCAACGCTATCGGCAGTTGTGGATCGAGCGCGGCTTCTCGGCGATGTGGCGCACGCTCATGCGCGAACTTGGGCTGGCCGCGCGGCTGGTGGCGCAGTCCGGTGGTGAGCGCCGTCTGACCAACTTCATGCATCTGGCCGAGTTGGCGCAAGCCCGCTGGGCCGAGCAGCCCGGCATGCCCGCCTTGCTGCGTTGGCTGGCCTCGCAGCGCAACGGCAGTGGCGGCGAAGAAGCGCAATTGCGTCTCGAGTCCGATCAAAACCTCGTGCAGATCGTGACGGTCCACAAGTCGAAGGGCTTGGAATACGGTGTCGTGTTCTGCCCATTCCTGTGGGACGGCGCGGTGCGAGACAGCGGCGGTCTCGACGGGCTGGAGTATCACGACGGGCCGGATGCCGTCATCGATTTCACCGAAGCGGGCGCCAAGGGCTCGCCAGCCCATGCCGCGCTACGACGTGAGCAATCGGCCGAACAAGCACGGCTGTTGTACGTGGCACTCACCCGGGCGGTTTATCGGTGTTATCTCGCTGCGGGCATCTACACTTCGCGGCGTAGCGTGAAAGAGGCGTGCGGCGGCATGCTCAACTGGCTGGCCGCAGGGCAGGGCACATCGTTTGACGATTGGATTGCCACGACCGTCGATGCCGATGCACGCGTCGACGCGATTCGCACCGCATGGACCGCCCTTGCCGGTGGACCCATCGACGTGATTCCGCTGCCTGTCGGCGACGCGTTGGGGGCTGGCGAGCGCATTGGGCACGATGCCGCTCCCGAGCTTGCCACGCGCACGAGTACGCGCGCGCTACGGGAAGTGTGGCGTATCGGCAGCTTCTCGGGTTTGTTGGCGGGCATGCATACCGGACCACAATTGGGCGGCGGTCAACTCAGTGCGCCAGAGCGCACCCGCCCCGATTACGATGCGCAAGCCAACGCAGGCCCGACGTTTGCACTACCGCCCGAGGGCGACGATACCTGGCCGCCTGCCGACGATATTCTGCGGTTTCCCCGTGGCCCGGCGGCGGGCGAAAGCTTGCACCGAGTGTTCGAGCTGGCCGATTTCACCTCGCGCAGCCAATGGCCGCAGGCCGTCACACGTGCGTTGCGCGAGCGCCCCCCCGGGCGCGGTGCGGAACAGAACGATCTCTGGCGGGCGATGATGATGAACATGCTGGCCGACACATTGGCCACACCGCTTCGCCCAGGTGTTCGGCTGGCCGACGTGGCGACGACCGAGCGGCTCACGGAAATGGAGTTCACGTATCCGGCCGACGCGGTGTCGCTCGACGCCTTGCGCGGTCTGCTGCGTCAGCACGGTTACCCCGATCTTCCGCTCGACGCCACGGTATTACGCGGCTATCTGAAGGGCTTCATCGACTTGGTGTTTCGTCATCACGGGCAGTGGTGGATTCTCGACTGGAAGTCCAATTATCTGGGCACCGCCCCCGAGAACTACGGTCCGGACGGCCTGCGCGAAGCCATGGCCGATCACGGTTATCACCTGCAATACCTGCTCTATACGCTGGCGTTGCATCGCTATTTGCGCCGCCGCTTGCCTGACTACGATTACGACCGCGATATGGCGGGAAGTCTTTACCTTTTTGTGCGGGGTGTGCGCCCCGATTGGGCCGAGGCCAATCAGTTGGAGGACCATGTGCCGGGGGTGTACTTCGATAAGCCGTCGCGCGAGATGGTGGATGCGCTTGACGGGTTGTTCTCTGCGGGCGAGAACACCGCGTTGGCCGAGGCGCTGGCCCTGGACGGCCGTAATGGTAGCGATGACGTCGATGCCGGGGAGACGAACGCATGAGCGAAGTCCTCCATCAAAACGATCCAGCAGCGAGCACACTCGCGGACACTGGCGTTGTTAGGCTAGCGCAGGGTTTTGCGCGCCGCATGACGATGCTCGCCCGTGGGCGGGGAGCCGACGAATCGACTTGTCGGTACGTTTGGCGTGCCGCCTTGGCGGTCAGTCTGGCAACGGCCGAAGGGCATGTGTGCGTGCCGCTCGACAACTTTCTCGACGCGCAGGCGAGCGGCGAACTGTTTCCGGACGACGCACCTTCGCTGTCGGTTTGGCGCGATGCGCTGTTCGCCAGCGGTCTGTGTGCACCTGCCGACCTCGCGTTGACGTTGGCCAGTGATGCGCAATCCGACGCGTGGCCGCTTTTGCTCGATGAGAAAGATCGCCTCTATCTTGCGCGCTACTACGTCTACGAAGCGCGTCTTGCGGCAGCGCTAGGCCGCAAGCTGGCGAGTTCGGAAACGACGCCTGTCACCGCACAGGATCGCGCCCGCCTGCGCAAGTATTTCGGTGACGGGGTGCTTACCTCGCCAGACGGTCAACCCGAACCCAATTGGCAGATGGCTGCCGCAGCATTGGCGTTGCAACGCTCGCTCGTGGTGCTCAGCGGCGGGCCGGGAACGGGGAAAACGACGACGGTGGTGGGCCTGCTCGCGTGCCTGCTCGAACGTGATGCCAATTTGCGCGTGGCGCTGGCCGCGCCCACAGGGAAAGCGGCGCAGCGGATGCAGGAGGCCCTCACTGCACGTCAGGACCTACCAGAAGCGGTACGTCAGGCGTTGCCGGAAGCGGCGCTCACGCTCCACCGCCTGCTGGGGGTGCTACCCGAGTCGGCCGAGCAAGTCGGTCGCCGCTTTCGCCATCACGCGGGCAATCCGCTGCCTTACGATCTGATCGTCGTCGACGAAGCCTCGATGATCGATTTGTCGATGGCAACGCAATTGCTCGAAGCGGTGCCCGATGGCGCGCGCTTGATTCTGCTGGGCGATAAGGATCAGTTGGCCGCCGTCGAAGCGGGCGCCGTGTTCGGGGAGTTGAGTGCCAAACGCGTGTTTTCTGCCGACATGCGCGAGCAGTTGTTGGGTGCCTTGGGCTGGCCGCAAGCGACACCGCCTGTGCAGGGGCCATTAGCCGCCAGTGCGCAAGGCAGCACGTCGCGCGGTTTGGAAGATGCCGTGGTCTGGCTGGAGCGTACGTACCGGTTCGGCGAGAACTCGGCGATTGGTCGATTGGCAACGGCGATCAAAACAGGACGCGCGACCGACGCGCGCAAAGCGTTTTCCACCGATTGCGCGTCGTCGACATCCGCACCCGATCGCGTGAGCTTGAGCGAAGACGGCGGCGTGCAACTTTCCACAGCGAACCTCAACGCACTTGCCGACGGTTACGGCGCGTACCTCGACGCGTTGACCGACGCTGTCACGCTGATCGGTCAACTCGGTGACCCGGGAGCGGCCACGGCAGGCGACATCGCCATGGTGGCGCAGCCGGTCTTCGTGGCGTTCGGTCAGTTCCGGGTGTTGTGCGCGACCCGAGGCGGACGCCGTGGCGTTGAATTCCTTGGGGCGCAACTCACCGCGTTACTGGCGCGCCGCGCGGGTGTCGCCCTCAATGCCGGGGGCGGTGCGTGGTTTGCGGGGCGTCCGGTACTGATCACGCAGAACGAATACGCACTCAATCTGTTCAACGGCGATATCGGCATCGCACTGCCGCTGGGGCCCGGTGGTGCGTTGCGCGTGGCGTTTGCAACGCCGGACGGCGGGTACCGGCTATATTCACCGGCGAGCCTGCCAGCGCACGAGACGGCCTTTGCGATGACGATTCACAAGTCGCAAGGGTCTGAATTCGAGCGCGTGGCGATCGTGCTGCCCGAACAGTCGAGCCGCGTGCTGTCGCGTGAGTTGATCTATACCGGCGTGACGCGCGCGCGGCGTCAGGCGTGGCTGTATGCGCCGTGGCAAGTGATCGCGTCGGCGATTCTGCGCCCGACACAGCGCGATGGTGGTTTGACCGATCGACTGGCGCAGGTCATCGAGGCGATACCCTCATGACCCGCGCGTTCGTCAGGACGTCTGCTTTTGCGCGGCAATCGCCGCTTCGGCGAGCGACCCGAGACGGGTGACGAGCAACTGGTCGATCTTGTAGTTATCGATGTCGACCACTTCGAACTTATAGCCCATCGCTTCTGTCGCTTCCGACTTCTTGGGAATGCGTTTGAGCTGATAAATCATGAAGCCAGCGATGGTTTCGTAATCGCCCTCGCCGGGCAGTTCGTCGATATCGAGCGCCTTCTTCACGTCTTCGACCGAGGTCACGCCGTCGACGAGCCATGAGTGCTCGTCGCGTTGCACGATTTGGTCTTCGTCCGCCGGGTGGACCACGTCGCCCATGAGCGCGCCGACGATGTCGTTGAGGGTGACCACGCCCACCACCATGCCGTATTCGTTGATGATGACGGCAAAGCTCTCACGGGTTTCCTTGAAGCGGGCCAGCGCTTCCGAGAGGTTGAGTGTGTCGGGAATGACGAGCAGTTTTTTCGCGTAGAGGCGGTCCAGATTGCGGATCACGCTCGACAAATCTTCGCTGGCAATGCGTTGGAGCAAGTCTTTCGAATCGACATAGCCCAGCACGTTGTCGATTTCGCCGCGGCACACGAGATACTTCGAATGCGGGCTTTCGGTGATCTTCTGGCGAATGCTGCGCTCTTCTTCCGCGATGGTGAAATACACCACGTCGTCGCGAAACGTCATCACCGAGCCGACGGTACGCGATTCGAGCTCAAACACGTTCTCGATCAGGTGCAATTCTTGTTTGCGCAGGACGCCAGCTTCGGCACCGGCACCGACCATAGCGGCAATGTCCTCGGACGTGATGTTTTCGATGGCATGCGTCGGCAGCTTAAAAATGCGCAGAAACATGTTGGCGATGCCGTTGAAGATGAACACCAGCGGGCGAAGCACTTTCAGGCAGAGCAGCATCGGGTCGATGATCGCCATCGCCACGCGCTCCGGGTTGACCATGGCGAGCCGTTTCGGAATCAGGTCGGCAAACTGAATGAAAGCAATCGTGATGAACAGGAACGAACCGATGCCTGCGAGACGCAGGGCCATCGCCTGATCGGTGAAGGACGAGAGCCAGTCGAACAGATAGCCGGTCAGAAAACTCTCGCCGAGCACACCGCCCAGCACCGCGACCGCGTTCACGCCGATCTGTACGACGGTGAAGAAGTTGCCGGGTTGCTCCTTGAGTGCGAGCACTTTGATCGCCTGTTGGTCGCCCTTTTCCATGAGCACCTGAAGTTTGGTGCGCTTGGCGGCGGTCAGGGAAATTTCGGCGGCGGAAAAGAAGGCGCTCGCCAGAACCAGCAACAAGATACTGAAAAGAAAGCCGTAACCACTCATATTGTTGTCACCTGTAAGTACAAAGTCAGGCGCACAGCAGCGACGGGAGCAAGGCGGTCGCGCCTCGGAACTGAGGTTTGACCGGTTGCGCGGAGACATTTCGAAACAAGGCCGGACGGCCGTCATTTTGAGATGCCTTCGGGCTGGGGTGCGGAAAGCGCGTCCCCGGGAAGCGTTGCGCAATGCGAATCCTCGGGAGCGCAGCAGCCGCGTCGGCTGTGCCGCTGACCGATAGCATGCCATAAGTCCGTGTCGCCCCGACAGCGGCAACCCGCCGCCCCTCCCGCCGCCCCTCCTGTTTCCCGACGGGCGTTGACTGTCGCCTGACGAGCGGTGGCTTGCGCAAGTTGAGCGGGGCGGCGTGCAGAACCGATAATGTTGCTCAGCGCCGTCGGGCATCGTGAACGCCGCTTCGACACCATGTCGGGGCCGTGGTCGATCACCACGTTCACCGCACTGATGGAGGGTTTCACGATGAATGGCTTACAAGCTTTTCCGGGCGGACATGGCGGACTTGGCGGGAATGCCCTTGGGCAAGCTTCCGGCGCGCCTGCGCCGGTTCCCTTTCACTCGCCCCAGGCGCCTTCGCCGGAACGCATGACGGACGCGGCGTTGGACGGCGTGAGCAACATCGAAGGCGGGCGTCCGATTTTTGCGCGTCTGGGAAGCGCGTTGGCGTTGGCAGCGGCCCGCCCGTCAATCAGTGCCCTGCGCGATGCGTTTCGTGCGGACTACGCATCGAGCGCGAGCCAACTTTCCGGTGTGAGCGATGGGTTTGCGGCGCAGGCCCCCAAAAACGGCACGCAGCGCGCAGTGCCCGTCCTGTGTCCGTCGTCGGTGCAAACCTTGTACGTTTGTGCCGGACCCGCCGTGGGATCGCCACGCCCGGCGGCGACGGAGTTTGCGAATCATCCGGTGTTGATGCCGGACGCACGCAGCGAACGCGGGCAGGTATGCAACGACGTCGTGGGCGGCTCGCTAATCGGCACGGACGGACGCAACGGCACTTCGGTTTATGAGGTCGTTCGTTCCGATGTTGCCAAGACGGTTGGCGATACGGCACGCCGCTGGACCGGCAAACCCGATCTGGTCGGCAAGAAGGAGTGGGAACGGGCCTGTCTGGTGCGCGAGCCGGTGCATTCGTTCGTGAGTCAGGTCAATCAGCGCTTGCATGAGGGGAAGCGTACGTTGCCGGCTGCCGACGCCACCGAGTGGATGCTGCGCGTGGCGCTTTCCACCGGATCGCCGATGCAACAAGCGATGGCGCGTACCGATCTTCCGGCAACTGTCGCGGTGTGTTCCAACGACTGGGCGAAGCTGGCGCTGGGTATCGAACAGACCGGCGACGCGCACTGGGGGATGCGCCACACCGACGTCATGCAGTCGGCACGGCTGCCGCAAACCAACACGCCGTCGTTCATGGCCTTGGCGACGTCGATGCATACGTCGCTGCGCCCCGAGGTGGCGTGCCTGCGGCTACGCAACGAGATGACGGCGCTGGGGGTGCCAACGCAGCGTGCGCTGAGCGGGGATGAAGACGAAGTGTCTTACGAATATCCCGATGCCTGATCTGGCACCGACACCGCCACCATTTAACGCTGCATAAAAAAACGCGCCCGGATCGCTCCGGGCGCGTTTTTCATACGCAAGCTATCAAAGCCGTGGGCTTCAGGTGCGTTGATAGATCTCGGCACCCTTCTTCACGAACTCGACCGCTTTGACTTCCATGCCTTGCTTGAGCGCGGCTTCGTCCGAGATACCTTGCTTGGCCGCGTAGTCGCGCACGTCCTGCGTGATCTTCATCGAGCAGAAGTGCGGGCCGCACATCGAGCAGAAGTGCGCCACCTTGGCGGAGTCCTTCGGCAGCGTCTCGTCGTGGAATTCACGCGCCTTGTCCGGATCGAGACCGAGATTGAACTGGTCTTCCCAACGGAATTCGAAGCGTGCCTTCGACAGCGCGTTATCGCGAATTTGTGCGCCCGGGTGACCCTTGGCCAGATCGGCGGCGTGCGCAGCGAGCTTGTACGTGATGATGCCTTCCTTCACGTCGTCCTTGTTCGGCAGACCCAAGTGCTCCTTCGGCGTGACGTAGCAGAGCATGGCCGTGCCGTACCAGCCGATCGTCGCGGCGCCGATGCCCGACGTGATGTGGTCGTAGCCGGGGGCGATGTCCGTCGTGAGCGGTCCGAGCGTGTAGAACGGGGCTTCGTCGCAGTACTCGAGCTGGAGATCCATGTTCTCCTTGATGAGCTGCATCGGCACGTGGCCCGGGCCTTCGATCATCACCTGCACGTCGTGCTTCCAGGCGATTTGCGTGAGTTCGCCCAGCGTCTTGAGCTCCGAGAGCTGCGCTTCGTCGTTGGCATCGTAAATCGAGCCAGGACGCAGGCCGTCGCCCAGCGAGAACGCCACGTCGTAGGCCTTCATGATTTCGCAAATCTCTTCGAAGTGCGTGTACAGGAAGCTTTCCTTGTGGTGAGCCAGGCACCACTTGGCCATGATCGAGCCGCCACGGCTCACGATGCCGGTCATGCGGTTAGCGGTCATCGGCACGTACGCGAGGCGCACACCGGCGTGGATGGTGAAATAGTCGACGCCCTGCTCGGCCTGCTCGATGAGCGTGTCGCGGAACATTTCCCACGTCAGGTCTTCGGCCTTGCCGTTGACCTTTTCGAGCGCCTGATAAATCGGCACCGTGCCGATGGGCACCGGGCTGTTACGCAGAATCCATTCACGCGTTTCGTGAATGTGCTTGCCGGTCGACAGATCCATGACCGTATCGCCGCCCCAACGGATGGCCCACGTCATCTTGTCGACTTCTTCGCCGATCGACGACGTCACGGCCGAGTTGCCGATGTTCGCGTTGATCTTCACGAGGAAGTTACGGCCGATGATCATCGGCTCCGATTCCGGGTGGTTGATGTTGTTCGGGATGATGGCGCGGCCACGGGCGATTTCGCTACGCACGAATTCAGGCGTGATTTCGGCGGGCAGGCTGGCACCGAAGTGCTGGCCCGGATGCTGGCGCGAGAGCAGCTTGGCAAGACGCTCGCCCTGCGGGCCGGCGTTGCGCACGCTCTCGATGTATTCCTGACGGCGCAGATTTTCGCGAATGGCGATGTATTCCATCTCGGGCGTGATGATGCCCTGACGCGCGTAGTGCATCTGCGTCACGTTCTTGCCGGCCTTGGCGCGGCGCGGCGTGCGGTGCAGGCCCGGGAAACGCAGTTCAGCCGTGGCCGAGTCGTCGGCGCGCTCGCGGCCATAGGCCGACGAGAGGCCGGGCAGCGCTTCGGTGTCGCCACGTTCTTCGATCCAGGCGGCGCGCAGTGCGGGCAGGCCCGAGCGGATGTCGATCTTGGCGTCCGGATCGGTGTACGGGCCCGACGTGTCGTAGACGAAGATCGGCGGGTTCTTTTCACCGCCGAAGCTCGTGGGCGTATCGGCTTGCGAAATTTCACGCATCGGAACGCGCAGGTCAGGGCGCGAACCGTTCACGTAGATCTTGCGGGAATTGGGCAGCGGTGCGATCGCGGCTTCGTCCACGCGCGCGTTGGCTGAGAGGAACTTCGGATTGGCGTTCATGCAATGTCTCCTGGCGGGGCACGTGTTGACGCCGACAAATTCGGCGCAAAGCGGCTCAGGAGCATGAACGGGGGCGAGTGACTTCTACGCTCCCTGCGCTGGCATTATCCAGATCAGGTTCTAAGGGTATTTCTCACCCACAACTCACGTTGCAGGACCCCTGCGCTAGCTTTGCGGCAACGATACACCGACATGACGGGCGAACACAAGCGCGATGTGTCCCGAAAACCATCCGAAAATTGTTCCGATGCGACATCCGAAAAATGGTGCGCTGCGTCATACGAGGCGGAATTTTTCGTCGTCGTCGAAGGCGCGGGCGAGCCGCTTCGCGACGTCGTCTGCGCTGGCGACGGGCACATTGGTGAAGCTCATCACGAGCGCTGGCGGCAACTCGCGCTCGATACGGAAATACGACAGCGCCCCGGGCGCCAGACCATGCGGGTGGGCCGCACGGGATACCGCCCGATCGTTGCGATGCGGTTCGATCCAGCCCAGCAAATGCATGCCGCCCGCTTGTTGCGCGAGCTCGATCCGGCCGCCGAGATGTTGTCGCAGCGCGTCAGCCAGCGCGGCGCGACGCTCGCCGTAAAGCTGGCGCATGCGCCGGATGTGGCGGCTGAAATGCCCTTGCGTCATGAAGTCGGTAACCGTGGCCTGCTCGATCCATCCGTGCACGGGGCTGAGGAGGGCGGTCGCCGCGATAAATGCGTTGCACAACTCAGGTGGCACGACGAGATAGCCGAGCCGCAACCCAGGAAACAACACCTTGCCGAACGACCCCGCATAAAGCACGCGCTCGCCGCCATCCAGACTCTTGAGCGCGGGCAGCGGTGCGCCCGTGTAGCGGAATTCGCTGTCGTAGTCGTCTTCGACGATCCACGCTTGATTGGCCTGCGCCCACGCCAGCAAGGCGAGACGCCGTTCAAGCGGCAGCGCGACCGACAGCGGCGACTGGTGCGATGGCGTGATGACGGCGAGCCGCGCATTCGGGGCTCGGCGCTCTCCCTCGGCAACGTCGAGGCCATCGTTGTCGACGGGCACCGGTACCAACGCCGCACCCGCCATCCGCAGGGCTTCATGCGCCCGGAAGTAGCCGGGATCTTCACACCACACGGCGTCGCCCGGTTGGAGCAGTACGCGGGTGATCAGCGCGAGTGCGCCTTGAAAGCCGGTGGTGACGATGACTTGGGCCGGATCGCAGTGAATGCCGCGCGCGATCGCCAGATAGCCTGCGATGGCCTCTCGAAGGGGGGCGATACCGGCGGCGTCTTGATAGCTCAAGGCGTCGGACGGGAGATGACGGGCATGCCGCGCTGCCAGTCGCGCCCAGAGCTTGCGGGGAAACTCGTCGAATGCTGGCATGCCGTTTTGCAGCGGCATTGGCGTGCCGTGTGCGCTGAGCGGCACGTGACTCGGGCTCTCGGCGGTGGGGCCTGGGGCCGGTGGGCTGTCCTTTGTGCGTGCCGAGACCGACGGCGGCAGGGCGGCGCTGTTGGGGGCGCTAGTGGGGGCGCTGTTGGGGACGTTAGCGCCGACACCCTTGCGCCGACCGGCATCGCTGGTCAGTACCTTGGCGGCAGCGTCCAGACGGGCCGCGCTGAGTTGGGGATTGACGCGGCTACCAGCCGCGCCGCGTCCGATCACGAAGCCTTCGGCAACGAGCCGCTCGTAGGCGGCCTCGACGGTGCCGCGTGCCACGCCTAGTTCGCTCGCCAGCGCACGTGTGGACGGTAAGCGCGACGACGGGGCGAGCTTGCCGGAGAGAATGCCTTCGCGAATTCGCTCGTACAGCGCGCGATAGGTCGGCATGCCGGTCGCGTGTGCGGCGTCGCCGAGGTGCAGGGCGCTGAGGTCGGAGCTTTCTGATCTTTCGGACCTTTCGGACACGTTGGACGAATCAGACATGTGAGGGGGCTCCGCTAAGGCACCGGCATCTCGGGTGGATTGGCCTACTTTTTGGCCTACCGATTCTATTCTGTTTTGGCTCTTCCGAAGGGGGCCAAGAGCCCGTATCGTTGCATCCATCGACGCACAGCGCAGGCGGCATCGGCACCCAGATGGCGGGCCGACGTCAGCGGTGTTTTCCGACCTTTAACGGAGACAAGAATCATGATGCGACTGAACTACATCAAAGCCGCCCCGCGCGCTTACGAACACATGGCGGCACTGAGCGGCTACTTCCACGATTGCGGCCTTCCGGGCGGCTTGCTGGAACTCGTGTGGCTGCGCGCTTCGCAACTGAACGGCTGTGCGTTCTGCATCGATATGCACGTGGCCGACGCGCTCAAAGTCGGTATCGAAGCGCGCCGTTTGCATCTGCTCGACGCGTGGCGCGAAACCGAACTGTATTCACCGGCCGAGCGCGCAGCACTGGCGTGGACCGAAGCCGTGACCAACGTGCAGGACGGCCATGTGCCCGACGCTGTTTTCGCCGACCTGCGCGAGCACTTCGACGACAAGCAAATTGCAGATTTGACGTTCGCCATCGGCACCATCAACGCATGGAATCGTCTGGCGATCTCGTTCCGCTCGCCGCTGCCGAAGACACCGCAAGGCGTGCGCTAAGCGCGATGCCGTTGGCATTACTCCGCGATGCGCACCTCGCGCTGAAACTCGCGCGGCATGAGACGTAGCGCGTCGCGGAAAAACCGCCGGTCGGGCGGGGGCAGCATGGGCAGCACGCGCCCGAGCGATTGGGCCGCGTGCGTCGCCTGCGGCGAATCGCCATCCTGATGCAGCGCAAACCACAACATTTCGAACCACAAGTTGGCGAGCTGCAACGGCTCGAAGCGCACGCGTCCTTCCTCGTGATCGGCAAGTGTCGTCGCCACCACATCGGTCCACTTCGAAAAACCTTTGGCGCGTGAGAACGGTGCGCCGAACGGCTGCACGGCGTCGAGAAACGCGTCGACGGCGAGCGGCGTGCTCGCGCGCAGCGTTGCCAAATCGGGATCGCGCCGCACGGGCACCGCGCCGCGCGCGATGCGCAGCAAAAACACCGTATTCCACACCGAGTTGCCACCGACACCGAAGCGGTCGCAGATCCACTCGGACAGGCCAATCCAGCGCAATGCCTGGCGCTGCACATCGGCCACCGCAAGACGCCGTGCCGGATCGATCAACGAATCCTGCCAAAACAGCCACAACGACAAGCCGATGTTGGCGGCCACGTGCTGCGCCAGTTCGATGGAGTCGGCTTCGAAGGCGGCTTGCAGCGCGTCGGAAAAGGCGGCGAGGGCGTCGGCTGCCGATTGCGCACGCGCGGGTTGCGGGCCGGGCCGCGCCGCATGCGTTTTGTACAGCAAGGCCTGCAAATTGCGTGTTTCGAAGCGAATGCGCGGGTTGTAGACGAGACAGGGCGCGAGCGTGGCGTCGTCGCTAATGCGCTGCAAGTGCGCGAACGCACCGGCTTCATCGCGCAAGGCATACGCTTGCCACGCCTGCACGATCCAGTGCATCGCGCGCAATGTCGGTGACGAATGCTGCGTCGTGGCCTGCGTGCCGAACGTTTCCGCGAGCGCCGTGAGTGTGCGTTTTGCGCGCGCCACGTCGCCCATCCGCCGCCAAACGATGGTCTCAGCCAGCAAGGCGATGCCGCGCTGCACGTCGTCGACCGCGCAGACTTGCGCCGCATGAAACGACGGAATGGCCCCCGTGCGTTGCGTGCGCGAACGGGCTTGGAGCGCGGGTTCTGCGGGCGCGAAGAAGATGCCGTCCTGCATATCGCGCTTGCCCAGCGTGACGTGATGCCAGAACGCGATGTCCTGCATCACGTAGTCGAGTGCCGGGGTGTCGAGCGTGGACGGTGCGTCTAAGGCGAGTCCGAGGAACGTGGCGAGCGTGCGCTGCTCATCGCTGGGGGCGGCACCGCCTATCGTGACCACGATGCGCGCGAGTTCATCGGCGGCTAGCCAGAACGGCCCTTTGCCTCGTCCGCGCTTGGGTAACAGGCGCGCGTCGGCGTGCCGGTCGTCGCCCCATCCCGCTTGCACGCCCCAATCGCCGAAATCGGCAAACGCCCGGCTGACCAGCATGCGCAGGTCGCCCGCCTGCGCGAAACGCGACTTGAGCGCGGCAAGCGGCACGGGCGACGCTTCGTAGCGCGCCGCGTAATACAAGCGCATCAGCAGCCATAGGCTCTGATATCGCACCGGCTGGTCGTCAACCTGCTGAGGCGCGTCGAGACGAATGACGAGGGGCGGCGCGCCGCCGGGGGCGCTGACGGGTTCGATGACTGCGGCGTGCGTCGCGGATGACGGGGGAACGCGAGGATCTGGCATGGCGGCGTGCCGGAAAAATGTGCGCTAAGAGGCGGCAATAACCGGCATTGTGCGCCGGATTCGCGGCAATGATACGGCGGTTACATCGGTTACGGCAGTGTGTCTTTTCATGTGCCGAAACACCTCCTATCCTGCAAGCGCTTTCGGAAGCGAGCGCCCGGCCAGCGCTTATCGATATCCGCCTATGACATTCGTTCATGGCGTACGTCTACCCACTGACATCAGGACTCCAAAATGATGAATCTCTCTCGCTGGTGCACTCGGATCGCGGTCTTACGGATCGTCTGCGCATTGCTGTCTCCCGCCGGGTTCGTAGCGCCGGCAATTGCTGCCGATGCCGCCCCGGTCGCCCCAAAAATCGTAGAACGACCCGACTGGGGCAAGTACTTCGAGGCGGAAGGCGCCAAGGGCACGATCATCGTGCTCGACGAGCGCACGGGTGCTTATCAGGCCTACGACAGCATTCGCGCCAACCAACGCATGTCGCCCGCATCGACTTACAAGATTTTCAATAGCCTGTTGGCACTCGATTCGGGGGCACTCGACAACGAGCGCGAGATCATTCCTTGGGATGGCAAGCCGCGCCACTTCGCGCGCTGGAATGCTGCGATGAATTTGCGCGATGCGTTCCGGGTGTCGTGTCTGCCGTGCTATCAGGTCGTCTCGCACAAGATTCCCCGTCAATACGCGCAGGCCAAGCTCAACGAGGTCGGCTACGGCAACCACACGATCGGGCGTGCCGCCGATGCGTACTGGGTGGACGACAGCCTGCAAATTTCAGCGCGCGAACAGGTGGTGTTTCTGCAACGGCTTGCCCGTGGACAGTTGCCGTTCTCGGCACGCACGCAAGACATCGTGCGGCAGATCTCCATTGCCGAAGCGACCATGGACTACGTGATGCACGCCAAAACCGGCTGGTATGTGGACGGTAAGCACGACATCGGCTGGTGGGTTGGCTGGGTCGAGCGCGACGGCAAGATTACGACCGTGGCGATGAATATGGACATGCACAGCGACGACGATGCCCCCAAGCGTGCGCGCATTGCACGGGCAGTGATGAAGGATTTGAAGTTGATCTGAGGTTGTGTCACCGCTGCGGCGGCATCGGATTGACGTCGCGCTTTGATGTCGCGTGACATTACGTGATGGCGGGAGTTTGCCGGGAGGCCAGCTCCCGCCATCGTGAGATTGCCGAATTCAGGCGCTGGTTACAGCGTACGGCCGTGTTTGAGCGCCGACGCGATTTCCGTCACATGGCGGCCTTGTGTCTTGGCGATCTTCAACTCGTTAGCGCTGGGGTGGCGCGAGCCATCGGCGCCCGCGAGTGTGGTGGCGCCGTAGGGCGTGCCGCCCGTGATTTCCTGCATATTGGTGAGCCCCGGCTCGGAGTAAGGCACACCGACGATCACCATGCCTTGGTGCAACAGCGTCGTATGAAAACTCGTGATCGTGGTTTCCTGCCCGCCGTGTTGCGTGCCGGTACTCGCGAACACGCTCCCGACTTTGCCGATCAGCGCACCCTTGGCCCATAGGCCGCCGGTTTGATCGAGGAAGTTGCGCATCTGCGCGGTCATATTGCCGAAGCGCGTGGGGGTGCCGAAAATGATCGCGTCGTAATCGGCCAACTGCTCGACGCGCGCCACGGGCACGTGGGCGAACGCCGCGCGCGCTGCCTTGGCGCCGCTCTTCTCCAGGACTTCGTCGGGAACCAGTTCGGGGACTTGCATCAGGGTGACGTCGGCACCGGCGACGCTCTTCGCGCCTTCGACGACCGCTTCGGCCATCGTAAAAATGTGCCCGTACATGCTGTAGAACACCACCAGAATCTTGGCGTTGGCCATGAAATGCTCCTAAGGGGGTGAAGGGGCAAAGTGGCTTGCGTCACAACCGGCCGGCGATCGGCGGTGCGATGCGAGCCGTTTCATCATAGTCGACGCACATGACGATACGGTCGGCACGGTCCCGTGCCGGGGCAATTTGTCGCGGAGATTCGGGTGTTGGGTGCGGCGCGTCGAGGCTTGGCGCGGGAGCGGACCGGTTAGCGCAAGCGCGAACCGCTCAGCGCAGGCGCGAACCAATCAAGCAGCCCAGCGCGAGCGCGGCCATCAGTACCGCCACGCTGGCCGACAGTCCGCCTGCGAGGGCGAATCCAGTCGCAGCAAGACCGTGCGCCATCACGGCCGCCGGTACCAGCAGCACGGCAGTGACGACAGACCAGCGCATGACGTAACGCCACATGAAGCGGCTCACGATTTGCATGCGCGCGTCGAGTTGATGCCGCTGCCAGAACGACAGATCGGCTGCCGCGTGAAAAAGCCACAGCGGGCTGAAGTATTTGATGAACAAGTCCATGACGCCATACCGGAAACACAATGCCCGCAGGGGTGCGGGCATGGCGTCGAGGCATGGTGGGGTGAGAAGCTGGTGAGTCCTCACACGACAGTCAGGCGCTTTCGGGGGGAGTCGACGCAGGGCAATTGTAGCAGGTGCTCACTTACATTTCGCCCCAAAAAGCTGTCGCACGAGCAATAAGTGAATTCATTGGCGGCCAACGCGCGGGTTACGTCAGGTAACCACGCTTATCTCCAATGATGTCAGGGTTTGTCGCTGGGTTTGGAGGTCTTGGCCGCCTTGCTTGCCTTCGCTGCGAGGGCATGTGGCGTGTTGGCGGTAATTTGCTGAATCAACTCCCACACGGATTGCGCGGCGGGTGACAGCGTGCGGTTCTTCCGGCGCACCAGCATGATCGTGCGGTCGATCTGCGGCACGAGGGGCAGGGCGACCAGCTGCCCGCCGCTCTCAGGCAGGCCGGGCATGGCGGGCAAGGCCAGCGCCGGCATGATGCTGATGCCGATTCCGGCTTCGACCATGCGAAACACGGTAATCGCATGGCCGACTTCCTGCGCGACCTGGCAGTAGGCACCATGCTCGGCCAGCGCCCGGTCGATGAGCGGTCGGCTGCCGGAGGCATAGTCGAGCAGCACGAGCTTCTCGCCGTTCAAATCCTTCCACGTGACTTGCGACTGCTTGGCGAAGCGATGTGAGCGGTCGCATACCACGAGGAACGGCTCGACCATGATGGGCTCGCCCACGAGGTCGTCGGTCCCTTCCGAGGCGACGATTACGCCGAAGTCCACTTCGCCGTGCCGCACGCTGTCGGTGGCGAGCGTCTGCACCTGATCGCGCAACATCAAGGTGATGTCCGGATACCGGGCGGCGCAGGCCGAGATGCACTCGGGCATGAGGTTCGCCGAGATGGTGGGCGCGCTGGCCACACGCACGCGGCCGCGCCGCTCCTCCGCCAAGCCGTGGGTGTCACGCAACGCGCTCTCGAGTTCATCGAGCACCCGGGCGAGCGTGGCCGAGAGGCTAGCGCCCACTTCGGTGAGGGTGACCTCCCGCGTGGTGCGGTCTACCAGCTTGAGGCCGAGTTCTTGTTCCAACTCTCGAATACAGCGGCTCACGGCCGGTTGGGTCAGACCGATGTCCTCGCCGGCCCGGCTGAAGCTGCCGTGCTCGGCGACGGCGAGGAAGACCTTGAGTTGGCGCAGCGAGATATTCATGCGTTATTGGTATGAATAAATTTTTTAAATGAATTTGTATTTTAACTGTCGTTGCGCTTTAATACGTGAAAACCCGTATCGCGAGCGCACACTTCCGGTCACATTCGATCGCGCACCGATTGATTGTCGACGGCGCTGCCGGCCCCACGCCGCAGCGTGCTGTGTCTTGGCGTACGGGCTTTGTCTTTTGTAACTCTGCCGAGATTTCCTCGAGATCGACCCGAGATTGACGATGGCCCGACCGCGTTTCCTTCCCGACAACTTTACGTTGATGTTAGTGGCGACCGTAGCGCTCGCCAGCTTCCTGCCGGCGCACGGTGAGGGTGAAGTTGCCTTCAACCTGCTCACGAACGTCGCAATTGCTGCGCTGTTCTTCCTGCATGGCGCGAAACTCTCGCGTGAAGCGGTGTTGGCCGGTGCTACGCACTGGCGCCTGCACCTGCTCGTCTTTGCCAGCACGTTCGCGGTGTTCCCGCTCGTGGGTGTGGTGCTCAAGCCGGTGCTCTCTTGGGCGGTGACGCCTGAGTTGTATCTCGGCATTCTGTTTCTGTGCACCTTGCCTGCCACGGTCCAGTCGGCCATCGCCTTCACGTCGATCGCGCGCGGCAACGTGCCTGCCGCCGTCTGCAGCGCGTCGGCCTCCAGCCTGTTTGGCATCTTCATTACGCCGGTACTCGTGGGCCTGATCGTGGTGCATCACGACGGCAACACCGGGGCGTCGCCGTTCGATTCCATCGGCAACATCATGCTGCAACTGCTCGTGCCGTTCATTGCCGGCCAGTTGTCGCGCAAGGCGATTGGCGGCTGGGTCGAGCGCAATCGTGCGTTGCTCAAATTCGTCGACCAGGGCTCGATCCTGCTGGTGGTGTACACGGCGTTCAGCGAGGCGGTCAATACCGGCCTGTGGCATCAGATTCCGCCGCTGGCGTTGCTCGGCCTGCTGGGCTGCTGCGCGGTCATTCTGGCGGTGATGCTCGCCTTCACCACGTTTGCGGCGCGCTGGCTCGGGTTCTCGCGCGAAGACGAAATCACCATCGTCTTCTGCGGTTCGAAAAAGAGCCTGGCAAGCGGTATCCCGATGGCCAAGGTGTTGTTTGCCACCGGCCCGCTCGGCGCGATTGTGCTGCCGCTGATGTTGTTTCACCAGATGCAACTGATGGTCTGCGCGGTACTCGCGCAACGTTATGCGACCAAGCAGCGCGCCGCACAGGCGAAAGCCGGTAAGGCCGGAGTGGCCAAGGCCGCCAAGTCCGACGCTAGCGCAAACGCTGGCGCTGGCCGCTAAGCACGGCAGCGATCCTCACGTCGAAAACCGCGTCCCGCATCCCGTGCCATCAGGCGCGGCGCGGGGCTGCGCAGGCCGAGATATCGGGCCGCAAAGCCTCGCTGTCACACGTTGGTCGTGCGCAAGTGCTAGAATTGCGTCTGTTTCGCTTCTTAATGACCTCCCAGGTCCGGCGGCGCCCGACGCATCTGTCCTCTGACAGCCCCCTCCTGCGCCAGCCCTGAGCATGGCGCTCTGCGCCCCTTGAATCTTCGCGAGTGTGCTTTGATGCGGACCTTTTCCGCGTGGCGGCCCCCGTTTTTTTTAAAAGAGATGTCCCTTCACCATGGCTGATGTGAATGCTGTTCCTACCCCTGGCTTCGATAGCTTTGGGCTGCATGCGGACATCTTGCGGGCCATCGCCGAGCAGGGGTACACGAGTCCCACGCCGATCCAGGCGCAGGCGATTCCCGTGGTGCTTTCCGGCCGTGACGTGATGGGTGCTGCGCAAACGGGTACCGGCAAGACCGCCAGCTTCTCGCTGCCGATCATCCAGCGCCTGCTGCCCGACGCGAATACGAGTGCTTCCCCCGCCCGTCACCCGGTACGTGCCCTGATTCTCACGCCTACGCGTGAGCTCGCCGACCAAGTGGCCGAAAACGTGCGCCTGTATGCCTCGCACACGCCGCTGCGCAATACGGTCGTGTTCGGTGGCGTCGACATGAACCCGCAGAAGGACGCGCTGCGCCGCGGCGTCGAAATTCTGATCGCCACCCCGGGACGTCTGCTCGATCACGTCGAGCAAAAGACGGTCAATCTGGGGCAGGTCAAGATGCTGGTGCTCGACGAAGCCGACCGCATGCTGGACATGGGCTTCCTGCCCGATCTCCAGCGCATTCTGAATTTGCTGCCCAAGCAGCGCCAAACGCTGCTGTTCTCGGCAACGTTCTCCAACGAAATCAAAAAGCTCGCTTCGAGCTATCTCACCAACCCGCTGACCATCGAAGTGGCGCGTCGCAATGCGACGGCCGATACGGTCGAGCAAGTCGTCTATGAAGTGCCGGAAGACGACAAGCGCGCCGCTGTGGTGCAGATTCTCAACGAACGCGACCTCAAGCAGGTGATCGTGTTCGTGAACAGCAAGATCGGTGCAAGCCGTCTGGCGCGTCAGCTCGAGCGCGACGGCGTGGTGACGGCGGCCATTCACGGCGACAAGTCGCAGAACGAGCGCATGCAAGCGCTCGAAGCCTTCAAGCAAGGCGGCATTCAGGCGCTAGTGGCCACCGACGTGGCAGCACGTGGTCTGGATATCTCCGATCTGCCGGGCGTGATCAACTACGATTTGCCGTACAACCCGGAAGACTATGTTCACCGCATTGGCCGTACGGGCCGTGCCGGGGCGTCGGGTGAAGCCATCTCGTTGTGCGCACCGGACGAGCGCAAGCATCTCGTCGAAATCGAGAAGCTGATTAAGCGCGAACTCAAGCGCGGCGAACTGGTGCTGGAGCGCCGTAGCCGTTCGCGCGATGATCGTGATGGGCGCGGTGAGCGCAGCGAACGAACCGAGCGTTCGGACCGTAGCGAACGTGGTGAGCGCAGTGAGCGCCACACCCGTCACGAAGGTCTGCGCGCTGGTCGCAGCGGCGGCAGCCTGCCGGGTCAGCGCCGTGTTCGCCCGGAAGACGAGTTTTTCTACAAGCCGTACGAGCCGTCGCCGACGGCCGACAATGGCCAGCAAAACAACAAGGCTTCGCAAGACGCCAGTGCGCCGACTGCCTTCGGTGCGATGCCTGAGAAGGCCCCGAAACGCCAGGTGGCCGCATTGCTCGCGGGCTTTCCGCGTAAGGCGAGTAACTGAGGTGGTGCTTTCGGCCGATTAGCTTGTCTTGGCCGAACATAAAAAAGCCAGCGTGCTCACGCTGGCTTTTTTTATGGTGCGACCCGGTTTGAGATAGGTTGGCACTTTGGCCTGACGCTGGGCTGCTACGCCAGCTATGTCAGCCTGTCCGGTCCCGGTCAGTCGCCATGCTGCTCACGCCATGCCTGCGTTGCTGCCGCGAAGAAGTCTTCGCGATGTGTCGCTTGATGCAAGACGGCTGGCAAGCCGAGATGCATCGCGGCGTCTTTAAGCGCGCTAAGTACGGCGTCGTCGGAGTCGATGGCGAGCGGTGCTGCGCCATTCTGCTTGCTCAACTTCTCGCCATCGTCGGCCATGACCAGCGGAACATGTAGATAACGCGGCGTGGTGGCGTCAAGGCATTGCTGAAGGTAGATTTGCCGGGCCGTGGAATCGAGCAGGTCGGTGCCGCGCACGACATCGGTAATTCGCTGCGCTTCGTCATCGACGACCACCGCCAACTGATAGGCCCACTGCCCGTCCGCGCGCTTCAGGACGAAGTCGCCGACTTCGGTGGCGAGATCCTGCGATTGCGGGCCCATCCAGCGATCATCGAAACGCACGCAGGCGGCATCGCCGTCGGGGACACGCAGACGCCACGCACGCGCCGGTTTGCCATGCAGGCCATCACGGCAAGTGCCGGGGTAGGCCAGTGTGCTGTGACGGGCATGCACGCGCGTGAGCGAATCCGCGATCTCGCGGCGAGTACACCCGCAGGGATAGACCCGGCCGGCAGCGGTGAGCGACGCAAGCGCCGTTTCATACAACGCGTGCCGATGACTCTGCCAGACAACGGGTTCATCGCTGTGGAAGCCCAGCCGGGTGAGCGTCGTCAGAATGTCGTCGGCCGCGCCCGGCACGCAGCGCGGTTCGTCGAGATCTTCCATGCGCACGATCCAGACGCCGTCGTGCGCGCGTGCATCGAGCCAACTCGCCAGCGCCGTGACCAGCGAGCCGCGATGCAGCGGTCCGGTTGGCGACGGGGCGAACCGGCCGCGATATCGCTGCGAAAGGCGCGGTTCGACAGGTGTCGACGCCTCCGCGGCCTTCGCGTGTGCTTGATGCGCCGAGTCTTGCGACGAAGTCAGCGTCACCGGCGCGCCTCAGTTGACGACGGACGGCGAGGGGCTCTCGGCAGGGGCGGCCGACTGCGCCGCTTTGTCGCCGACGCAAGCGGGGCAATGTTCGCCCTCGACGTAGTCGGGGCTTTGTTGAGCTTCGGGGGTGACAACGGCGCGGCAAGCGAAGCATTGCTTGGTACCTGCCGGTGCGAGATCGGGCGTGAGTGCCGTGCGATAGTCGAACACGAAGCAATCGCCTTGATAGTGGGCGCCGCCGACATCTTCAAAGTACTTGAGAATGCCGCCGTCGAGCTGATAGGTATGTTCCAGCCCAATGTCGCGCATGTAGATGGCTGCCTTCTCGCAACGAATGCCGCCGGTGCAGAACGACACGATGGTTTTCCCTTCGAACTCTGCGCGATGCTCGGCGATGACGTCGGGAAACTCGGAGAACTTGGTTAGGCGGTAGTCGACGGCGTTGTCGAACGTGCCGACATCCACTTCGAAGTCATTGCGCGTATCGAGCATCACGACCGGACGGCCTTCGTCGTCGTGACCGGCATCGAGCCAGCGCTTGAGCGTAGCGGGTTCGACGCCGGGCGCGCGTCCGTCTGCCGGTTTGATGACCGGCATCTTCATCGTGATGATTTCCTTCTTGGCGCGCACCAGCATGCGGCGGAACGGCTGCGTCTCAGACAGGCTTTCCTTGACGATCAGGTCGGCAAAGCGCCCGTCGGCGCGCAACTGGGCGAGGAACGCGTCGATGGATTCGCGCGAGCCGGCCAGAAACAGATTGATGCCTTCCGGTGCGAGCAGGATGGTGCCCTTCAGGTCGAGCGTTTGGCAGTGTTCGAGGAGCGCGGGGCGCAGCGTCGCGATGTCGTCGAGCGAGACGAACTTGTACGCAGCGATGTTGACGATAGACATGGCAACGGGGTTTCGCAAAAAAGCGTGAAGCAATAAACCGCTATTATCGCTGATCTGGCCCGAAGGCACTTTGATTTCACCCCGTAAGTCGCCGAATCGGACAAACGCCCCTTGCCGGATAGCGCAAATTCCGACCGGCTGGCCGGTACGTTCCGAAAAGCACAGCCGAGGGGTTCGAACCGGGAGACGGCGCGCGAAATCCGGAGCCGCCGCGTTACAATACGGCCCATGTCAGAACCTCGTTTCGTCCACCTCCGCCTCCACTCCGAATACTCGATCGCCGATGGCATCGTGCGCCTTGACGACGTCGTCAAAGCCGCGGCCAAGGACGGGCAGGGCGCGCTCGCGCTCACCGATCTCGCGAACATGTTCGGTGCCATCCGTTTCTACAAAGAAGCCCGCGGCAAGGGCGTCAAGCCGATTGTCGGCTGCGACGCCTGGATCACGAATGCCGCCGATCGCGACAAGCCGTCACGATTGCTGCTGCTCGCGCGGAACAAGGAAGGCTATTTGAATCTGTGCCAGTTGCTCTCGAAAGCCTGGCTCGGGAATCAGTGGCGCGGACGCGCGGAAATCGACCCGTCGTGGCTTGAGGCCGACGGCCTGGCCAGTGGGCTATTGGCGATTTCCGGGGCGCAGATGGGCGACATCGGTGCCGCACTGACGGCGGGTAACCCCGATCTGGCCGCCCAGTGTGCTCAGCATTGGGCGAAGGTCTTCCCGGGCGCGTTCTATATCGAACTGCAACGCACCGGTCAGCCCGGTATGGAAGCCTACGTGCAGCACGCGGTGCAATTGGCGGCGAAGGTGGGGTTGCCGGTGGTGGCGACGCATCCGATCCAGTTCATGACGGCCGACGACTTCACCGCGCACGAAGCGCGCGTGTGTATCTCCGAGGGCGAAATTCTCGGCAATGCGCGCCGTGTGCGCCGCTTCACGCAGGATCAGAGTTTCCGCACGCAGGACGACATGATCGCCGCGTTCGAGGACGTGCCGTCTGCGATTGCCAATTCGGTCGAGATTGCCAAGCGTTGCAACCTGACGCTCGAACTCGGCAAGCCGAAGCTGCCGCTTTTCCCGACACCTGACGGCATGTCGCTCGACGACTATCTCGTGCATTTGTCGAAGGAAGGGCTGGAAGTGCGTCTGGGACAACTGTTCCCCGATGCGGCGGAGCGCGACGCGCAGCGCCCGGAGTACTACAAGCGGCTCGATTTCGAGACCGGCACGATTATCAAGATGGGCTTCCCTGGCTACTTCCTGATCGTGGCGGACTTTATTCAGTGGGCGAAGAACAACGGCGTGCCTGTTGGCCCGGGCCGGGGCTCGGGTGCCGGTTCGCTCGTCGCGTATGCACTGGGTATTACCGACCTCGACCCGCTGAAATACAACCTGCTGTTCGAGCGTTTCCTGAATCCAGAACGCGTCTCGATGCCTGACTTCGATATCGACTTCTGTCAGGACGGCCGCGACCGCGTGATTCAGTACGTGAAGGACAAGTACGGCGCCGACGCCGTGTCGCAGATCGCGACCTTTGGCTCGATGGCGGCCAAGGCGGCGGTGCGAGACGTCGGGCGCGTGCTCGATCTCGGCTACAACTTCGTCGACGGCGTGGCCAAGCTCATTCCGTTCAAGCCCGGCAAGCTCGTCACCCTCGACGACGCCATGAAGGAAGAGCCGCAACTGGCCGAGCGCTTCAACACGGAAGACGAGGTTAAGCAACTGCTCGAACTGGCCCAGCGTGTGGAAGGCCTCACGCGTAACGTGGGGATGCACGCCGGTGGTGTGCTGATCGCCCCGGGCAAGCTCACCGATTTTTGCCCGCTGTACACGCAAGGCGTTGGTGAGGATGCAAGCGGCGTCGTGAGCCAGTACGACAAGGACGACGTGGAAGCCGTCGGCCTCGTGAAGTTCGACTTCTTGGGGCTGACCACGCTCACGATCCTGAACTGGGCCGAGCGCTACATTAAGCGCTTGCACCCAGAGATGGCCGACTGGTCGCTCGAACAGGTGTCGCTGACCGACCCGGCAGCGTTCAGCATTCTCAAGAAAGCCAATACGGTGGCGGTGTTCCAGCTGGAAAGCCGGGGCATGCAGGGCATGTTGAAAGACGCCCAGCCCGACCGCTTCGAAGACATCATTGCACTCGTGGCGTTGTACCGCCCGGGGCCAATGGACCTGATTCCGAGCTTCTGCGCGCGTAAGCATGGCCGCGAGAAGGTCGAATACCCTGACCCGCGCGTTGAGCCGGTGCTCCAAGAGACCTACGGCATCATGGTCTATCAGGAGCAGGTGATGCAGATGGCGCAGATCATCGGTGGCTACTCGCTCGGTGGCGCCGACTTGCTGCGTCGCGCGATGGGTAAGAAGAAGGCCGAGGAAATGGCCATGCACCGTGGCTTGTTCCGCGAAGGTGCGGATAAGAACGGGCTGACCGCCGAGAAGGCCGACGAAATCTTCGACTTGATGGAGAAGTTCGCGGGCTACGGCTTCAACAAGTCGCACGCGGCCGCCTATGCGCTGCTCGCGTATTACACGGCTTGGCTCAAGGCGCACCACCCTGCCGAATTCATGGCGGCCAATATGAGCTTGGCCATGGACGATACGGACAAGGTCAAGATTCTGTACGAAGACTGCCTGACGAACGGACTGGCCGTCTTGCCGCCGGACGTGAACGCGTCCGCGTACCGTTTCGAACCGGCGGACTCGAAGACCGTGCGCTACGGTCTCGGCGCAATCAAGGGCAGCGGCCAATCGGCCATCGAAGAGATTTTGCGCGCGCGCGAAGAGCGGCCTTTTACCGATCTGTTCGACTTCTGCCAGCGCATTGACCGCCGCATGGTGAATCGCCGCACGATTGAAGCGCTGATTCGCGCCGGGGCGTTCGACACCATTCACGCCAACCGTGCGCAGTTGATGGCGTCGGTGCCGATGGCGATGGAAGCCGCCGAACAGGCGAGTGCTGCGGCCAATCAAGTTAGCTTGTTCGATCTCGGTGACGAAAGCCTGCAAGCGCCGCTCGAGTTGGCCGACGAGCCCGCATGGACAGACAAGCGCAAGCTTCAGGAAGAAAAGCAGGCGCTAGGTTTCTATCTGTCTGGCCACATGTTCGACTCCTACGCCGAAGAAGTGCGCCGCTTTGTGCGTACGCGCATTCGGGATCTGAGCGAAGGGCGCGACCGGCTCGTCGCGGGCGTGATCGCCAGCCTGCGCACGATGATGACCCAGCGCGGCAAGATGGTGATCGCACAACTCGACGACGGCACCGGCACGCTCGAAGTGACGATTTTCAACGAACAGTTCGAAGCGAATAAGCAACTCTTCAAAGAAGACGAACTGCTGATCGTGCACGGCAACGCGCGCCCCGACAGCTTCACCGGCGGGCTGCGTTTCACCACGGAAAGTCTCATGGACCTGGGGCGCGCCCGTGCCCGTTTTGCGCGCGCGCTCAAGCTGTCGTTCAACGGCAATGCCGACTGGACGCGTTTGCGCGCCACATTGCAACCGCATTGCACGATGTATCGCGTGACGGCAACGGCCGGTAGCGGCAACGGCGGTGGCGGGAACTTCGGTGGGGGTGGTTTCAACGGCGGCCACGGCGGAAATGGCGGCGGCGGGGGCGGCTTCGGCCGACGCAATGGCAACGGGAATGGCGACGACGACAAGCCGACGGGCCTGCCGGTGCACATTGTGTACCGCCGCCCCGATGCCGAGTGCGAGTCGCGCCTTGGCGACGACTGGAAGGTCCAGCCTGGCGACGAGTTGCTGGGCGAGCTGCGTCAGTGGCTCACGCCGGACTCGGTGCAGATCGTCTACTAACCGGCTTGTCCCATTAGCCTGAACAACAAGGAATTTCCGGATGTTTTCGATCATCGTTCCGACGTGGAACAACCTCGCGTTGCTGCAACTTTGCGTGCGCAGCATTCGCCAGAACTCAGCTATGCCGCATCAGATCATCGTGCACGTGAACGATGGGTCGGACGGGTCGTTGGACTGGGTGCGTGCCGAGGGGCTCGACCACACGGCGTCGCCGGATAACATCGGGATTTGCTACGCCGTGAATCAAGCGGCGGCGCTCGCGCGCGAGAAGTACATCGTCTATCTGAACGACGACATGTATTGCTGCCCGGGCTGGGATACGGCGCTCATCGAACGTGCTGATGCGATGCCGGACAAGGCGTTCATGCTCTCGGGCACGATGATCGAGCCGGTCGATACGGGCAATCCGTGTGTGCTGGTGCAAGACTTCGGGCGCGAAGTCGACACCTTCGATGAAGCGGCACTGCTCGCGACGGCACCGACCTATCAGAAGGCGGATTGGTTCGGTTCGACATGGCCGCCGACGCTCGTGCATCGCGATTGGTGGTTCCTTGTCGGTGGCTACAGCACCGAGTTGAGCCCCGGTATGAGCAGCGACAACGATTTCTCGATGAAGATGTGGGCGGCGGGCTGCCGCAAGTTCATCGGCGTTGGTGCGAGCCTGGTTTACCACTTCCAGTGCAAGAGCACCGGCAAGGTCGTGAAGAACGATGGCCGCACGCAGTTCCTGCGCAAGTGGGGGATGACGCAGAAGATTTTCGACCGCTACTATCTGCGTCGCGGCACGGTCTTGCCTGCGGGTAGCGACGGCCGTCTGGCAGAACCTGTCGAAGACGGCAACCTGCGCTGGCAGATGCTGCGCTCACGTATCAAGCGAGCGCTTGCAAAGTGACGTTTGGCGGCCTGCCCGAGAATTTGTCGTTGCTGTGTGCCGCACTGTCGCGATAGTCATGAGGGCCTTGGTCAACAAAAAAGGACGCTTCGTAGCGTCCTTTTTTCGTTTTTGCTGGCACCCAACTCAATTCTCGCCGCGCCTCAACAACGCGTACTTCAAGAAAGCACTTCGTGCATTCATGCGCGCAATCGCCACGCCGGTTGAGCCATCCAGAAAACCGCGCCGCAGCACGTAGGTGCGCACGAAGGCCCATCCGCCATTAATCCAAGGCTTAAGTGCAGACACTTGCTTGCCGCGCAATGCCATTTCTTTGGCACCCGCCTTCGCGTAGCGCTGCACCTTGTCTTCGACCTGCCGCGCTTCGGTATAGCTGTAGTGGAGCAGATGGTGCGACAGCGTGCCGAGTTCTCCGTCCACGATCACGCGTTCGTGCACGAGATTGTCGGAGAAACGTCCGGCTTCGCGGCGGAAGAGCCGCAGCACGTAGTCCGGATACCACCCGCAATGGCGCACCCAATGACCGAGGAACTGCGACAGTCGCGGCATGCGATAGCCCGCATAGCGGTTAGCTGAAATCGCCGCAGCGATGTCGCTGGCCAGTTCGGGTGTCACGCGTTCGTCGGCATCGAGCGACAGCACCCAAGGCTGCGTCGCGAACGACAAGGCGCGGTTCTTCTGCGGCCCGAAGCCGGGCCAATCGGGCGTGACGTGTACCTCGGCACCCGCCGCGCGCGCGATATCTGCCGTGCCATCCGTACTGGCGTTATCCACCACGACGATTTGCGATGCCAACCCGCTCACCGACGCAATGCAGTCGGCGATGTTGTGCCGTTCGTTGCGGGTGAGAATCGTCACGGTCAACGGCAGGCGTTGCGACGCCGATGTCGTTGGCTGACTCGATAAACCCGGCGTGGTCGAATGGGCTTCAGTCATGAGGTTTCAGGGATAGACGGATTCGGACGATCTAACGTACTAACGATCTCACGTTCAGGCGTTCATCAACTCGACCAGCGCTTCACCGTAGCGCTCGATTTTCGCTTCACCCAGGCCGGTGATATCCACTAGTCCGTCGCGATGACGCGGGCGGCGCTGCGCGAGTTCACGCAATGTCCGGTCGTGAAGAATAACGTACGCCGGCACCTGCTGCGTTTTTGCCATGTCCTGACGCCAGGCGCGCAGCTTGTCGAAAAGCTGTTGATCTGCCGGATCCAGCTCGATGGCGGGCGACGCGTAGCCTGCAAAGCGGCTTTTCTTGCTGGCGACAGCGCGTTGACGGCGCAACGACAACGTTGTCTCGCCCTTGAGCACCGGGCGTGCCGCGGCATTGAGGATCAAGGCGCCGTACTGGCTGCTGTCCGGCTCGATCAGGCCATGGGCGATCAACTGACGGAATACAGCGCGCCAGCCCTGATCGTCCAGTTCGCCGCCGACGCCGAACGTCGGCAGGCTTTCATGCCCGAACTGGCGAATCTTGTCCGTGCTGCGCCCGCGCAGCAAGTCGACCAAATGCCCGGCCCCGAAACGCTGGCCCGTGCGAAGAATGGCCGACAGCGCCTTCTGCGCGGCAATCGTGCCGTCGAAGACTTCCGGCGGGTTCAGGCAAACGTCGCAATTGCCGCAAGGCTCGCTCGTCTCGCCGAAGTACGACAGCAGCACCGTACGGCGGCAACGCGGTGCTTCGCAATAACCGAGCAGCGCGTCCAGCTTCTGACGTTCGATGCGCTTTTGCAGATCCGGCGCGTTCGATTCGTCGATGCGGCTGCGGTGAACCACCACGTCGTTCAACCCGTAGGTCATCCAGGCTTCGGCCGGCTCGCCGTCACGGCCCGCACGGCCGGTTTCCTGATAATAGGCTTCGAGACTCTTGGGCAAATCCAGATGGGCGACAAAGCGCACGTCCGGCTTGTCGATACCCATGCCGAACGCGACGGTGGCGGCCATCACCAAGCCCTCTTCGCGCAGAAACCGCTGCTGGTGGGTGCGGCGCACGTCGGCGTCGAGCCCGGCGTGATAGGGCAGGGCTGGAATGCCTTGCGTCTCGAGCCACGCGGCGGTTTCTTCCACTTTCTTGCGCGACAGGCAGTACACAATGCCAGCCTCGCCGCGATGCCGCCCTAAAAACGCCAGCAACTGCTTGCGCGGGTTATCGCGGTCGACAATTTCGTAGCGGATATTGGGCCGGTCGAAGCTCGATACGAACAGATGCGCCTCGGTGAGGCCGAGCCGCGTCTGGATTTCTTCGCGGGTGGCCGCGTCGGCCGTGGCCGTGAGCGCAATGCGTGGCACGCTCGGATACCGCTCGTGGAGCGCCGAGAGTTGAATGTACTCAGGCCGGAAGTCGTGGCCCCACTGCGACACGCAGTGCGCTTCGTCAATCGCGAAGAGCGCCAGTTGCCCGCGTTCGTCGAGTCGGTCGAGGAGATCGAGAAAGCGGTCCGTCAGCAGCCGTTCCGGCGCGACGTAGAGTAGATCGAGTTCGCCACGGGCCGCTCGCCGCTCGGTGTCGATGGCCTCGTCGAAGCTAAGACTGGAATTGAGATAGGCGGCGCGCACCCCGGCTTGCAAGAGCGCGTCGACCTGATCTTGCATGAGCGCGATGAGCGGGGAGACCACGATGCCGAGCCCGGGGCGCAGCAGGGCGGGGATCTGGTAACACAGCGATTTGCCGCCGCCCGTGGGCATGAGCACGAGCGCATCGCCCCCGCCGGCGACATGGTCGACGATCGCGGCTTGATCGCCACGGAATGCGTTATAGCCGAATACGGTACGGAGAACTTCGAGTGCGCTTGCCATGGGCGGCAGTATACCGGTTCCCATTCCCGGCAGGCGCGCTCAAGGGCGGGAACGAGCGGCATTCCGATGAATTTTCCGGATGCGTCCGGTGCCGCGTCAGACGAGTCCCGGCGGGACAGGCCGGTACGTTAGAATAGCGGTTTTTCCGCCGTTCCCCGACTACATGAGCGCACCGCATAAGCCCTCCGGACCGATACTCCGACGTCTGCTGGGCTATCTCCAGCCTTACTGGCACATGGGTTTGCTGGCCGTGCTCGCCATGGCCATGGTCGCGGCGACCGAGGCCGCCATCCCGGCCGTGCTCAAGCCGGTGCTCGACAAGGGCTTCTCGGGCGGCGATCCGTGGAAACTTTGGTACGTGCCCGCCGCCGTCATTGGGCTGGCCGTCATCCGGGGTCTTGCGCAGTACGCGGCCAACTACATGCTCTCTTGGGTTTCGAACCGCGTGCTGCTCGATTTGCGCGTGCGCATGTTCGAGCGCTTGCTGCATGCGCCTGCCGCTTACTTCCAGCGCGAAACCACCAGCACGCTGATCAACGCCATCGTCTTCGAGGTCAATCAGGTGCTCGGTGTGCTGACCACCGTGCTGATCACGCTCGTGCGCGACTCGCTGACCGTGATCGGTTTGCTCGGCTATCTCTTCTATCTGAACTGGCGCCTCACGCTGGTCGTGGCGATCATTCTGCCGCTCATCGGCTGGCTGGTCGGGAAGATCAACCGCCGCCTGCGCCGCCTGAACCGCGAGCAGCAAACGCTGACCAACGCGCTGTCCTACGTGGTGGAAGAGGCGGTCGGCGGCTACAAGGTCGTGAAGATCCATAACGGCGAGGCGTACGAAAAATCGCGCTTCGACAAGATGACCAGCACGCTGCGCGGCTATGCCATGCGCGTGACCGTCTCGGGTGGCCTGGCGCAGCCGGTGACACAAGCGTTGGCCTCGCTGGCATTGGCCATCGTGATTACCGTGGCAATGATCGAATCGTCGTCGGGCGAGATGACGGTCGGTGGTTTCACGGCGTTCGTCACGGCGCTGCTGCTGGTGGTCTCGCCGCTCAAGCATCTGATGGACGTGAACCAGCCGCTGCAACGCGGTATGACCGCCGCCGAACTCATCTTCGAAGTGATGGATGTCGAAACGGAACCGAGCGGCGGTACGCGCACGCTGGAGCGCGCGCAGGGCCGTGTGACGTTCGATCACGTGAGCTTCCACTACGGCGCGAGCGATCGTCCGACGCTGGACAATATTTCGCTCGATGTCGCGCCCGGCGAGATGGTTGCGCTGGTCGGCCCGTCGGGCAGCGGCAAGACGACGATGGTCAATCTGGTGCCGCGCTTCTTCGATCCGACGGGCGGCCGTATTTTGCTCGACGACATTCCGCTCAGCGACCTTCGCTTGGCCGATCTGCGCCGTCAAATTGCGTTCGTGAGTCAAGACGTGGTGCTCTTTAACGACACCATCGCCGCCAACGTGGCCTACGGTCAGGAAATCGATGCGGCACGCGTCGATGCGGCGCTCAAGGCGGCCAATCTGACTGACGCCGTCGCGGCAATGCCCGATGGCGTGCAGACGCTCGTGGGCGATAACGGCATGCGCTTGTCGGGCGGTCAGCGTCAACGCTTGGCCATTGCACGCGCGATCTACAAGGACGCCCCGATCCTGATTCTGGACGAGGCGACCTCGGCGCTCGACTCCGAGTCGGAACGCCACGTGCAAGCGGCGCTCGAAGTGTTGATGGAAGGCCGCACCACGCTGGTGATTGCGCACCGCCTGTCGACCATCGAGCGCGCCGATCGTATCGTCGTGCTCGAGCATGGCCGCATCGTGGAGCAAGGCTCGCACCAGGCCTTGCTGGCGCATAATGGCCTCTACGCGCACTTGCACCGCATTCAATACGCGCAGGAAGTGGCTTGATCTCGGGGCGAATTTCAGGGGATAGCGTCTGATTTCGACGAAATTCCGCTTGAATTCGCTCAATTTCTGCAACCGACAATACGTTTCGAGGAGATTACGATGAGCCAGCCGCCGATTAGTCGTTTTCCTGTGCCGGAGCTCGCGAGCCTGCCGGCGGACATTCGTGCGCGTATCGACGAAGTGCAGGAAAAGGCGGGCTTCATCCCGAACGTGTTTCTCGCGTTGGCACATCGGCCCGACGAATTCCGCGCGTTTTTCGCCTATCACGATGCACTGATGCTTAAAGAGGGCAACCTCAGCAAGGGCGAGCGCGAAATGATCGTGGTGGTGACGAGTGCCGCGAACCAGTGTTTGTACTGCGTGGTTGCGCACGGCGCGCTGGTGCGTATTTATGAAAAGCAGCCGTTGCTGGCCGATCAGGTGGCCGTCAATTACTTGAAGGCCGATCTGAGCCCGCGTCAGAAAGCGATCCTCGCCTACGCGATGAAAGTGTGCGAACGCTCGCACGAGGTGGGCGATCAGGACTACGCCATCCTGCGCGAGTATGGGCTGGACGACGAGGACATCTGGGATATTGCGGCGATCACGGCATTTTTCGGTATGTCCAACCGGATTGCGAATGCGGTGTCGATGCAACCGAACGACGAATTCTTCTTAATGGGGCGCGTACCGCGCACCCGCTAAATCTACTTCTCTCAACTTTCTTCGATACTCATGATCTTCGTGACTGGCGGCGCCGGTTTCATCGGCGCAAACTTCGTTCTCGACTGGCTGGCGCAACATGACGAGCCGGTGGTGACCATCGACAAACTCACCTACGCTGGCAATCTGGCCAATCTGGCGAGTCTTGAGCACGATGCGCGCCATCGTTTCGCGCAGGTCGATATCTGTGATCGCGCAGCACTCGATCGTCTCTATGCCGAACATCGTCCGCGCGCGGTCCTGCATTTCGCGGCAGAAAGCCACGTCGACCGCTCGATTCATGGCCCCGGCGAGTTCGTGCAAACCAATATCGTCGGCACGTTCGCGATGCTCGAAGCTGCCCGCGCCTACTGGGGCTCGCTCGAAGGTGAGGCACGCGATGCGTTCCGCTTCCTGCATGTGTCGACCGACGAGGTGTATGGCTCGCTGAGCCCGACCGACCCGGCGTTCACTGAGACGACGCCGTACGCGCCGAACAGCCCGTATTCGGCATCGAAGGCCGGTTCCGACCATCTGGTGCGTGCTTATCACCACACCTACGGCCTGCCGGTCCTCACGACGAATTGCTCGAACAACTACGGTCCGTACCAATTCCCCGAAAAGCTGATTCCGCTGGTGATCGCCAACGCGCTCGCCGGTAAGCCGCTGCCGATCTACGGCGACGGCAGCAACGTTCGCGACTGGCTGTACGTCGGCGACCATTGCTCGGCCATTCGCGAAGTGCTGTCGAAGGGCACGACGGGCGAGGTGTACAACGTGGGCGGCTGGAACGAGCAGAACAACTTGTCGGTGGTGAAGTACCTGTGCACGCTGCTCGACGAACTCTCGCCGCGTGCCGATGGCAAGTCGTATAGCGATCAGATCACGTTCGTGACGGATCGTCCGGGCCATGACCGCCGCTACGCCATCGACGCGCGCAAGCTTGAGCGCGAGTTGGGCTGGCGTCCGGCCGAGACGTTCGAGACCGGCATGCGCAAGACCGTGCAGTGGTACCTCGCCAATGGCGAATGGGTGCGCCAAGTGCAGTCGGGCGAGTATCAGCGCTGGATCGAAACGCATTATCAAAAATAAGTGTGGGGCACGTATGAGCATCAAACGTAAAGGCATCATCCTCGCCGGCGGTTCCGGCACGCGGCTGTATCCGGCGACGCTCGCCGTGTCGAAGCAGTTGCTGCCGGTGTACGACAAGCCGATGATCTATTACCCGCTCACCACGCTGATGCTGGCGGGTATTCGCGACATTCTGATCATCTCGACCCCGCAAGACACGCCGCGTTTCGAGCAATTGCTCGGCGATGGCAGCCAGTGGGGGCTGAATCTTCAGTACGCTGTGCAACCGTCGCCGGACGGTCTGGCGCAGGCCTTCCTGATCGGTGCCGATTTCATCGGTAACGACCCGTGCGCGTTGGTGCTGGGCGATAACCTGTTCTACGGTCATGACTTTGCCGGGCTGTTGTCGGCAGCGAACGCCCAAACCGAAGGGGCGTCGGTGTTCGCCTATCCGGTGCACGACCCGGAGCGTTACGGTGTGGTGACGTTCGACGACAGCGGCAAAGCGATCGAACTCGTCGAGAAGCCGAAGGAGCCGAAGTCGCGTTACGCGGTGACGGGGCTGTACTTCTGCGATAACAACGTCATCGACATCGCGCGCTCGATCAAGCCTTCGGCCCGCGGCGAGTTGGAAATTACCGACGTCAATAACGAGTACCTGAGGCGCGGCAAGCTGAGCGTGCAGATCATGGGCCGTGGTTATGCGTGGCTCGACACGGGCACGCACGAGTCGATGCTGGAGGCCAGCACGTTCATTCAAACGATTGAAAGCCGGCAGGGCCTGAAAGTGGCTTGCCCGGAAGAGATCGCGTACCGCCGTGGCTGGGTCGATGCCGCTGCCATTGAGAAATTGGCGCAACCGCTGGCGAAGAACGGCTACGGCCAGTACCTCCTCGCGATGTTGCGCGAGCGAGTTTTCTAACATCTCCGAACGCAGAACTGGCCGCAAGGCCAGTTCTCCTTTGGCTTCTGATATCTACCGCTAATCGTTATGCAAGTCACTCCGACCGCCATTCCGGCTGTGTGCGTCATCGAACCCAAGGTCTTTGGCGACTCGCGCGGCCATTTTTTCGAGAGCTTCAACCAGCGTAACTTCAATGATTTGCTGGGCGGCGAGTTCTCGTTCGTGCAAGACAACCAGTCCCGCTCGGCACGCGGTGTTTTGCGCGGCCTGCACTATCAAGTCAAGCAGCCGCAGGGCAAGCTCGTGCGCGTGTTGGAGGGTGAAATTTACGACGTCGCCGTCGACATTCGCCAAGGTTCGCCGACCTTCGGCAAGTGGGTTGCCGAGACATTGAGCGCGGAAAACAAGAAGCAACTGTGGGTTCCGGCGGGCTTTGCGCACGGCTTTGTCGTCGTGTCCGAGTACGCTGAAGTGTTCTACAAGACGACCGACTACTGGGCGCCGCAGTTCGAGCGCTGCATCCGTTGGGACGATCCCTCGCTGGCGATCCCCTGGCCGCTCGAGGGCATCACGCCACTCGTGTCGGACAAGGACAAGCAAGGCATGCTGTTCGCCGACTACAAGCACGAAGACTGAGTCGATGGCTAAGCGGAAAATGAAAACGGCGCTGTTTCAGCGCCGTTTTTGTTTCTGCCGTCAGGTCGGATCAGGTCAGGTCGTAGCGGACGTCTCCCCCGTCACGCGCAGCACTCTCACATGGCGCAGCCCGAAGCGCGCGGCGAGCGCATCGGCGATCGTTTGCGAGGCATATTCGCCGCAGGCATCCGCGTGTAACGCGTTCGTCGCGGACT
The DNA here is from genome assembly GCF_902459645.1 of Pandoraea pneumonica. Lineage (GTDB taxonomy): Bacteria > Pseudomonadota > Gammaproteobacteria > Burkholderiales > Burkholderiaceae > Pandoraea > Pandoraea pneumonica. Next base: position 100,198 of record NZ_CABPSK010000003.1, on the reverse strand, counting down.
CATTCAGTCCTTCCACGATCACGTCGGCTTCGAGCCCGTTATTGATGTAGTGCAGCTTCACGTCGTGCAGCGCCAGCGCATTTGCCCGACAAAGCACCTCGGCGGCGGACACCACCGCCGCTCGCGCGGGCCATTGCTGCAAAGCGGTGCCTTTTGTGTCGCTCTCCGGGTCGACGTGGACCAGCACGTCGAGAATCTGCGGCACGTTCATGACGGCCGCGCGCGCCTGTTCTGCGATGTAGTGACCTTCCGAGACCGACAGCCGTGCGTCGACGAGCACATGCACGTCCACCACGATTTCGTCGCCCATGCGTCGCGTGCGCAGCATGTCGATGGCGCGCACGCCCGGGGTTTCCAACAAGTGCTGGCGAATCGTGACCATCGTGGCGTCGTCCACCCCGCGATCGATCAGGTCTTGCAGCGCATTCCAGCCGAACTTCCATCCGGTGCGCCCGATCATCAGACCCACCAGGGCAGCAGCGAGCGGGTCGAGCAGTCGGTAGCCCGCCAGATTGCCCAGAATGCCGCACGCGACGACGAGCGACGACAAGGCATCGGAGCGCGCGTGCCATGCATTCGCCACCAGCATCGCCGAACGCACGCGCTGCGCCGCGCGCAGCATGTAGCGGAACAGACCTTCCTTGCAGACCAGCACGAGCACTGCCACGCCGAGCGCAATCGCGTGCACTTCCGGAATCTCTTCCGGGTGCAGCAGCCGCTCGATGCCTCGCCACAGCATGCCAGCCCCCACCACCAGCAAAATGGCGCCGAGAAAGAGCGACGCGGCGTTTTCGTAGCGGTTATGACCGTAGGGGTGATCCGCGTCGGGTGCACGGGCACTGCCGCGTGCGGCGGCCAGCACGACGAAGTCGGAAACGATGTCGGAGAGCGAGTGAATCCCGTCGGCGATCAACGCTTGCGAGCGCGCAAAAATGCCGATGACGATCTGCGCCGTGGTGAGCACGACATTGACCCAGATACTGACCCAGGTCGAATGTCGCGCGACCGCGTGTTTGTCGAGCGCCTCGCTGGATGCCGCAAGATTGTCGTAGTTGGAGTAGGGCATGGGAGACGAGGCGCGCGAGGGTGCTTACATCAGAATGATGTCGTACTGCTCTTGATGGAACGACGACTCCACCTGCAACGAAATCGGCTTGCCGATGAAGTCGATGAGCATAGCAAGGTGTTGTGACTCTTCTTCGAGGAACAGATCGACCACTTCCTGCGAGGCGATCAGACGGAATTCGCGCGGATTGAACTGACGCGACTCGCGCAGAATTTCACGCAGGATGTCGTAGCACAGCGTGCGCGGCGTCTTCACCTGCCCCTTGCCCTGACACACCGCGCAGGGCTCGCACAGCACGTGCGCGAGCGATTCGCGCGTGCGCTTGCGCGTCATTTCCACCAGCCCCAGTTGCGAGAAGCCGTTCACGGTGATGCGCGTGCGATCGCGTGCCAGTGCCTTCTTCAACTCGGCGAGTACGGAGTCGCGATGGTCGGCGCTCTCCATGTCGATGAAGTCGATGATGATGATGCCGCCCAGATTGCGCAGGCGCAGTTGGCGCGCGATCATCAGCGCGGCTTCGAGGTTCGTCTTGAAGATCGTGTCGTCGAAGTTGCGCGCACCGACGTAGCCGCCGGTGTTCACGTCGATGGTCGTCATCGCTTCGGTCTGGTCGATCATCAGGTAGCCGCCCGACTTCAGATCGACGCGCCGCGAGAGCGCCCGTTCGATTTCCGTCTCGACGTTATACAGATCGAACAGCGGGCGCTCGCCGGTGTAATGCGTGAGCTTGCTCAGCACGGCGGGCGTGTAGATAGCGGCGAATTCGGCCAGCTTCTGGAAGGTTTCGCGCGAGTCGACCAGAATCTTGCCGGTTTCTTCGTGCACGAAATCCCGCAGCACGCGCTGCGCCAGATTCAAATCCTGATACAGCAGCGCCGGTGCGGGCACGCGCGTGCTTTGCTCGCCGATGGTTTGCCACGACTTGCGCAAATAGGCGATGTCGTTGGCCAGTTCAGCGTCGGCGGCGTCTTCGGCGATGGTGCGCACGATGAAGCCGCCCTTTTCGTCGGCCGGCACCAGCGACTGAATCTTGCTGCGCAGCGCTTCACGCTCGGCTTCGCTTTCGATGCGTTGCGAGATACCGATATGCGGCTCTTGCGGCAGATACACCAGCGTGCGCCCAGCGATGCTGACCTGCGTGGACAGGCGCGCACCCTTCGTGCCGATGGGGTCTTTGATGACCTGCACCATCAGCGTTTGGCCTTCGAAAACGGTCTTCTCGATCGGCGGTTGCGGGTGCGGCACCGACGTGTCGTTGCTCGTGCGCGGATGCCAGATGTCGGCCACGTGCAGGAACGCGGCGCGCTCCAGCCCGATATCGATGAAGGCCGACTGCATGCCGGGCAGCACGCGCACGACTTTGCCCAGATAGATGTTGCCCACGAGGCCGCGCGAGAGCGTGCGCTCGATGTGCAGTTCTTGCACCGCGCCAATTTGCATGAGCGCGACGCGCGTCTCTTGCGGCGTGATGTTGACCAGAATGTCTTCGTTCATAAAGTGTCGACCAGACTCGAAATTCTTAGGAATTCGGTACGCGTCAGAAGTCGACGCCCGCTTGACGCAGCAGCGCAGCGGTTTCGCATAGCGGCAGGCCCATGATGCCGGAATAGCTGCCGTCGATGCGCATCACAAATTCGGCGGCCTTGCCTTGAATACCGTAAGCACCGGCTTTGCCCATGGCTTCGCCCGACGCGACGTAACGCTCGATTTCCTCCGTGCGCAGCGGCCGGAACCAGACATGCGAGATATTGACGGCCTGACGAATCTGGTCGCCGGTACACACCGCCACGGCGGTCAGCACGCGGTGACGCGTGCCCGAGAGCCGCGAGAGCACGGCCCGCGCGTCGGCATCGTCGAAGGGTTTGCCGAGAATGGTGCCGTCGAGGCACACAGTGGTATCCGCGGCGAGAATCGGGGCATCGGGCAGACCGGCGCGCTTGAGCCGGGCAATGGCCGCTTCCGCCTTGGCACGGGTGACGCGCTGGACATAGTTGTCGGGCGGCTCACCGGGCAGGACGGCTTCGAGCGCTTCAGCGTCTTCGTCGGCGGAGGGCAGCAGCAGTTCGAAACGCACACCGAGCTGGTGCAGCAATTCCTGACGGCGGGGACTTTGCGAAGCGAGATAGATATACGGCATGGGCGGCTTGGCTTGAAATCGTCCAGCCCGGCGCTCGAAGGGATATTCGGGCTGCACCGGGCCGCTTGGTAGGCTGGGCGAAGGGAACGCGCCCTATTATGCCGCCTTGCGCCCACGCCCGCCAGTTTCAGCGGGGGGGCGCCGGGGTTTCAGGCATCCGCGAGGAAATCTGCGCCGATTAGGTCGATGCGATCGGTGCAGATGGCATCTACACCCCAAGCCGCGAGCTCACGCGCGCGTTCGGGGTCGTTGACGGTATAGACGAGCATTTGCAGACCGGCCGCCTTGATTTCAGCGACCTGCGGGCCGTCGAGATGCTTATGGCTGGCGTGCAGCGACACGGTGCCAAGCGCCTTCGCGTCGTCACGCCAATGCGCCGGCACGGCTTCGTACAGCATGCCGCGCGGCAGCGCAGGCGCCGCCTTAGCGGCGGCTTCCAGCGCTTCGTAAGAGAACGACGAGAGCAGCGGCGGCAGGGCATGGGCGGGCCACAGCGCCTGTACGGCGAGCGCGACGAGCGTGCCCGTCTCCACTTCGCGCCCCGGGCACGGCTTGATCTCCACATTGGCCGCGAGCCCCAGCGCGTGACAACGCTCGGCGACCTGCGCCAGCGTCGGCATGACTTCCCCGGCGAAGCGCGCGTCGAACCACGACCCGGCGTCGAGCTTGGCGATCTCGGCGTAGGTCATCTGCGCGGCAGCGCCGTGGCCGTTGCTGGTGCGATCGACCGTGTCGTCGTGCAGCAAAAACACGACGTTATCCGCCGAGAGCTTGGCGTCGAACTCGACCATTTGCAGGCCGAGCGAGGCGCCGGTTTCGAAGGCTGCCAGCGTGTTCTCCGGGGCCAGCTTGCCGCCGCCCCGGTGAGAGACGATGCGCGGGTACGGCCACGCGCGCCACAAATGAGAAGACGTTGCACTATCACTCATGCTTCGACTCGCTTACCGGTGGAGGGATCGAACAGATGCAGTGCCTTTGCCGAAATGGCCAACGGCACCACCGTGCCTGCCGCCGGACGCAACTCGTGCGGCAAACGCACGGTGATGTGTTGATCGCCCCAGCGGCCGTGCGCCAGATTGTCGGCACCGAGCAGTTCGAGCTGATCGACGAGGATGCTGGTTTGCGCCGCGAACGCGCCGATGCCGTTCGGTTGCTCCGCCGGAATGAGATGCTCCGGACGCACGCCGAGCACCAGTTCGCGGTTGGCGTGCGCCATGCTCGTCGGCGGCAGACGCAGCGACGGGCCGCCGCCATCCACTTGGAACGAACGGCCTTCCGAATCCACGCGGCCCTTGAGCAGGTTCATCGCGGGCGAGCCCATGAAGCTGGCGACGAACAGCGAAGCCGGGCGCTCGTACACATCCGACGGCGTGCCGATCTGCTCGGCGTAACCCTTGTTCATCACGATCACGCGATCGGCGAGCGTCATAGCTTCGACTTGATCGTGCGTGACGTACAGGCTCGTGGTCTTCAGGCGTTTATGCAGACGCTGAATTTCTAGACGCATTTGCACGCGCAGTTTCGCGTCGAGGTTGGAGAGCGGTTCGTCGAACAGGAACACGGCGGGTTCGCGCACGATGGCGCGGCCCATGGCCACGCGCTGACGCTGGCCGCCCGAGAGCTCACGCGGCTTGCGCGCGAGCAGCGGTTCGAGTTCGAGAATCTTCGCTGCGGCAAGCACGCGCTCCTCGATGGACTTCTTGTCGATGCCTCGAATCTTCAGGCCGTACGACATGTTCTGACGCACATCCATATGCGGATACAGCGCGTAGTTCTGGAACACCATCGCAATGTTGCGATCCTTCGGTTCCAGCTTGTTCACCACTTGCGAGCCGATCAGGATGCTGCCTTCGCTCACCGACTCCAGGCCGGCCACCATGCGCAGCAGGGTCGACTTGCCGCAGCCCGAGGGACCGACGATCACCACGAATTCGCCGTCCTGGATGTCGATGTCGACACCGTGCAGGATGTAGTTCGTCTGGTCGTAGGTTTTCTTAACGCTATGGAGTTTGAGATTTGCCATGATTACTTTTCCGAATCGACCAGACCGCGCACGAACCAACGCTGCATGAGCAGCACCACGGCAAGCGGCGGGAGCATTGCGAGCAGCGTGGCGCTCATCACGAGCTGCCACTGCGTGGCCGTGTCCCCGCTGCCGATCATGCTCTTGATGCCCACGACCGCCGTCGTCATCGACGGGGCGTTGGTCACGAGAATCGGCCACAGGTACTGATTCCAGCCATAGATGAAGGTGATGACGAAGAGCGCTGCGATGTTCGTCTTCGAGAGCGGCAGCACCACGTCGATGAAGAAGCGCATCGGGCCGGCGCCATCGATGCGCGCGGCTTCCACGAGTTCGTCGGGCAATGTCATGAAGAACTGCCGGAACAGGAACGTGGCAGTGGCCGACGCGATGAGCGGCACCGTCAAGCCCACATAACTATTGATGAGCCCGAGGCTGGAGATGACTTGCACCGTCGGGAAAATGCGCACTTCGACCGGCAGCATTAGCGTGACGAAGATCAGCCAGAAGAACAGGTTGCGCAACGGGAAGCGGAAATACACGATGGCGAAGGCCGACAGGATCGACACCGAGATCTTGCCGATCGTGATAACCAGCGCCATGAGCAGGCTGTTGCCGAGCATCAGGCCGAACGGCATCGCCGAATCGCCCGTGCCCCGGCCCCACACCGTTGCGAGATTCTCGAACAAGTGCGAGCTCGGAACGAGCGACAGAGGCACGTTAAAGATTTCGCGCTCGTTCATCGTGGCGGCGACGAACGCCACGTAGAGCGGAAAGACCACCAACAACACGCCGATGATCAGCATGACGTGGCAGAAGATATCTAGGCCGCGACGGTTCTCGATCATGCGTATTGCACCTTGCGTTCGATGAAGCGGAACTGCACGACCGTGAGCACGATGACGATTGCCATGAGCACCACCGATTGCGCCGCCGAGCTACCGAGGTCGAGCCCCTTGAAGCCTTCCGAGTAGATCTTGTAGATGAGCGTCATGGTCGACTGGCCGGGGCCACCGCCCGTGGCTGCATCGATCACCGGGAAGGTGTCGAAGAACGAGTACACGAGATTCACCACGAGCAGGAAGAACGTGGTCGGCGAGATCAACGGCAGCACCAGCCCGAAGAACCGGCGCACCGGACCGGCACCGTCAATCGCCGCGGCTTCCACCAGCGAGCGCGGAATGGCCTGCAAACCGGCGTAGAAGAACAGGAAGTTATAGCTGATTTGCTTCCAGATCGAGGCCAACACGACGAGGAACATCGCCTGACCGCCGTTGAGCGCATGGTTCCATTCGACGCCGAGCTTGCCCAGCCCGTAGGTCACCAGACCGATACTCGGGTTGAACAAAAACGCCCACAGCACGGCAGCAATGGCGGGGGCCACCGCATACGGCCAGATGAGCAGCGTCTGATAGGCGCGCTTGCCGCGCGTCACGCGATCGGCCATGGCCGCGAGCAGCAGCGAGATGACCAGCCCGCAAACGGTGACCAGTCCGCTGAAGATCATCGTGGTGCGGAACGACGCGAGGTAGAGCGGATCGCTCCAGAGCGCCGTGAAGTTGTCGAAGCCCACGAACTGGCTGGAGAGCCCGAACGCGTCCTGCGTCGATGTGGATTGCCAGAGGGCCTCGCCCGCGGGCCACAGAAAGAACACGACGGTAATGAGGAGCTGCGGAGCGACGAGCGCGTAGGGCAGCCAGCCGGTACCGAAGCGAGGGCGTTCTCTTGAGTTGTGCGCCATAACGAATAGAACCAATGAAAAAAACGCCAACCCGGCCCGCGTGGGCGGGCCGGGTGGCGTCATTGTAACGTCACGGTCACATTGGCCGATGCACGAATCGCTCGTACATCAGCGGCTGCGACGTGTGCGGGGTAGCGCTTAGCTTCCCGACTTTTCGAAGCGGCGCAGCAGGTCGTCGCCACGGGCCACCGCCTTATCCAGCGCGGCCTTCGGCGTTTGCTTGCCGCTCCACACGCCTTCGAGTTCTTCGTCGATCACCGTGCGGATCTGCGGCATATTGCCCAGACGCAGGCCACGCGTGAACGGCAGAGGCGGCTTGTTGAGCATCTGCTTGATGGCCATGTCGGCGCCGGGGTTCTTCGCGTAGAAGCCTTGCTTCTCGGTCAGTTCGTAAGCGGCCTTCGTCACCGGCAGGTAGCCGGTGTCTTGGTGCCACTTCGCGGCGACGGCCGGCGAGGCGAGGTAGTTCAGGAACTTGGCCACGCCCTTGTATTCGGCAGACGACTTGCCCGCGAGCACCCACAGGCTGGCGCCACCGATGATGGCGTTCTGCGGTGCACCCTTCACGTCGGCGTCGTACGGCATCATGCCCACGCCGTAGCTGAACTTGGCGTACTTGGCGATGTTGGCGAGCGCACCCGAAGTGGTCATCGCGATACCGCAGTCGCCGCTGTAGAACTTCGAGGTCACTTCATCCTTGCGGCCCACATACGTGAACGTGCCTTCCTTGGCCATGTCGGCGAGGAACTGGATGTGCTTGGTTTGTTGCGGGCCGTTGAAGACCAGCTTGGCGTCAAGACCGTCGAAGCCGTTGTTCTTCGTGGCGAACGGCAGGGCGTGCCATGCGCTGTAGTTCTCGAGCTGCGTCCAGCTTTGCCAGCCCATCGTGAAACCGCACGACAGACCCGCGGCCTTGAGCTTGGTGGCGTCGGCCTTCACGTCGGCCCACGTCTTGGGCGGGGTGTTCGGATCGAGGCCGGCCTTCTTGAAGGCGTCCTTGTTGTAGTACAGCACCGGGGTCGAGCTATTGAACGGCATCGACACCAGATGGTTGGTCTTGCTGTCGGCGTAGTAGCTGGCCACCGTCGGCACGAACGCGGCTTCGTCGAACGGCTCGCCGGCGTCCTTCATCACTTGCCACACCGGCTTCACGGCCTTCTGGGCCTGCATCATCGTGGCGGTGCCCACTTCGTACACCTGGAGAATGGCGGGTGCATTGCCAGCACGGAACGCGGCGATGCCTGCGGCCAGGCCCTGCTCGTAGTTGCCCTTGTAGATCGGGACAATCTTGTAATCGCTTTGCGAGGCGTTGAAGTCGTTGGCGATCTGGTTGACGCGCTCGCCGAGTGCCGATTCCATCGAGTGCCAGAACTGGATCTCGGTGGCGGCCAATGCCGACGTGCTCATGGTGAGCGCCAGGGCCGCACCGACGCCAGCCAGGGCGAACGTGCGCAAAGAAGGTTGCTTCATGCCAATCTCCGGGGGTTCACGAGAAGTCTTGTCTGTTCGCGGTGCGAACGGTTATAGCGCCGCGTAGACTACCACGCCATCGTGTTTTTTCCACCCGCAGTGCAGCACAGGTTGTTGTATGGCGGCGTCTGGCGGGGCATTGACAGATTTTTGGATTTCACCTGCCCGCAAGGCTCGCGAGCAATGGTTGAAGCGCCACGCAACGCGCCGTTGCACTGCACAAGGCGTTGTGACTTATTTCTGACTTATTTGCCGGGAGGACGTCACCTTGCGTACAACCTTGCGGGCGGCATCGCATTGCACGATGACATCCGCAACACAGGCAAGGGACGTAAATCAGACGCGATGGTAGGGGTGATTGGCGTTGATGCTCCACGCGCGGTAGAGCTGTTCGGCGAGGAGCACGCGCACCATACCGTGCGGCAGCGTGAGGCTGGACAAGCGGATGAGCGTGTCGGCGCGCGATTTGAGGGCCGGGTCTAACCCGTCGGCACCACCGATCACGAAGGCCACGTCGCGGCCGTCTTGCTGCCAGGTGGTGAGCGACTGCGCGAGACGCATCGTGGTGAGGTCGGTGCCGCGCTCGTCCAGACAGATCAGACGGCAGCCGCGCGGCAGTGCCGCGTCGATGCGCTGCGCCTCGGCGGCCATGACCGTCTCGGCCGTGCGGGAGTTGGAGCGTTGCTCCGGCTTGATTTCCTTGAGTTCGATGCGCAGCTCGGGGGGCATGCGCTTCGCGTACTCGGCAAAGGCGGTCTCGATCCAGCCGGGCATTTTGTGCCCGACCGCGAGAATGAACAGACGCATGACCGTGCAGCCGTCGACGAGACTTACTTGGTTGCCTTGCGGCGCGCCGGGGCCTTGGCTTCGGCCGGGGCGTCTTCTTCGTCTTCCGCGTCGTCTTCAGCGCTGGCCTTCACGCCGGCTTTGGTCCCGGCGGCCTTGAGGCGCACGGGCTTCTCGCCCCAGATCTCTTCGAGGTTGTAGTACTGGCGCAGGGCCGGCTGCATGATGTGCACGATGGCGTCGCCCGTGTCGACCAGCACCCATTCGCCCACATCTTCGCCTTCCATGCTGATGATGTCGCCACCGGCGGCCTTGACCTTGTCGCGCACGCTGGCGGCGAGGGCCTTGGTTTGGCGGTTGGACGTACCGCTGGCGATGATCACGCGCTCGAACAGGGCGGTGAGGTGCTCGGTGTTGTACACCTTGATGTCTTGGGCCTTGACGTCTTCGAGGGCGTCGACGATAAGGCGCTGAAGTTTGCGAATATCCATAGTGCGTTGTCTTGGTGAAACGGGGCGATCAGGGGGCGCCGTACGACGGGCCGCAAGGGCTCGTCAGGCGCGATACAGGTGTTGCGCGCGAATGTACTGCCAAACGGGTTCGGGCAGGTTTTCAGGCCGTGAGACTGCGTCTGACGCATGCGCCAGCGCGGCGCGCAACTCGGTGGCGGAGATGTCGACGGCTAGGGAGTCGTCGATCAGGATGCCGCCGCATGGCGTGGATTGTACCCCGAGCGCGGACTTTTCCCTTTCAGTGAAGACTTGGCGCAACGGTGCCGAGGCGGTCTCGCGGCTAAAACCGGGGCGGGCGGCCGCGCAGACGTGGGCGTAATCGAACAGTTCGCGCCACGCGTGCCAGGTGTCGAGGCGCACCAGTTGGTCCGAGCCGATCAGTAACGATAACGAGGCTTCGGGGCCGTAATCGGCGCGAAGCTCGCGTAACGTGTCGACGGTGTAGCTCGGGCCGGCGCGCTCGATTTCACGTGTACTCACGATCAGTTGCGTGGCCGGGCAGGTACGGTGCAGTTCCTCGGCCAGCAGTTCGCTAGCCAGCCGGGTCATCGCGAGACGGTGCACCGCAGGCGTGCTGCCTTGCTTTTGCGGCTGCTGGCCCGCGGGCATGAGCAGCAATTCGTCGAGCGCGAGCGTGCGGGCAAAGAGCGCGCCCAGCGCCAGATGGCCGGTATGAATCGGGTCGAACGTGCCGCCGAGCACGCCGATGCGCTTGGGGCGGCCGGGGTGGCTGGTGTGGCCAGCGGCAGGAGAAGTGACGGTCATGCGTGGGCTGCCTTTACACCCACTCGCGACGTACGAGGAAGTCGGTATAGAGCTTCGCTTCCGGCGTATCCGGTTCTGGCTTCCAGTCGTAGTGCCACTTCACGACCGGCGGCATCGACATCAGGATCGACTCGGTGCGCCCGCCCGATTGCAGGCCGAAGTGCGTGCCACGGTCCCAGACCAGATTGAATTCGACGTAACGGCCACGGCGATGCGCCTGAAAGTCGCGTTCGCGCTCGCCATACGGCATGCCGCGGCGGCGCTCGACGATCGGCACATAGGCGTCGAGGAACGCGTCGCCCACGCTTTGCATCACGGCGAAACCGGTCTCGAAGCCACCGCCCGAGAAATCGTCGAAGAAGATGCCACCGATGCCGCGCGGCTCCTGCCGGTGTTTCAGATAGAAGTACTCGTCGCACCACGCCTTGAAGCGCGGGTACCAATCGGTGCCGAACGGATCGAGGGCGTCCTTGCACGTCTGGTGGAAGTGCTGACAGTCTTCTTCGAAGGGATAGTACGGGGTGAGATCCATGCCGCCGCCGAACCAGAACGCCGGGGCTTCGCCGGGCGCAGTCGCGATCAGAATGCGCACATTGAAGTGCACGGTCGGGCAGTACGGATTACGCGGATGGAGAACCAGCGAGACGCCGAGGGCTTCGAAACCGCGCCCAGCCAGTTCGGGTCGGGAGGCGCTGGCCGAGCCGGGCAGCTTGTCGCCTACCACGTGGGAGAAGTTCACACCGCCGCGCTCGAAGAAGTCGCCGTCGTCGAGCACTCGCGTGCGGCCGTCGCCGCGCAGCGCGCCATCGGCCGGGCGTTGCCAGTCGTCGGCGAGGAAGCGCTTGCCGTCGAGCCGTTCCAGCGTTTCGACAATTCGGTCTTGCAGACCGAGCAAATAAGTTCGCACTGCGCCGGTATCCGGCATCTGAGCGTCGTCGTGCGCTGTCGTGCTCGCGGTCATCCTTCTACGTCCCGTTGCTTGGTAATACCCGGATTGTACCGGCTGACGGGCGTTCAGGGGCGTCAGGTACCGCTTTCGACCGCTCATGGGGCGGCGGATTCGCCGCCCGAATGATCGGTATCAAGAGGTTGTTATGACTTTCGGTATTTTCGGGACGTTCAGGGCGCCGGGGCATTCGGGCGCGCACCGGCTGGCGCCGCATTGCCCGTGCCGATGATCGGCGCTGCGGCGCTGGCGGTGCCGCCACCCACGTCGGCCGGCGGCGGCATGAGGATCTGGCGCGGTGCGGGCACCGGCCAATGCGCCGCGCCGCCCACTTCCGCAATGGCCCGGTTGGTATCGAAATACACCTGCCAATAGTCGCGGTTATGGCAATACGGGCGCACCGCGAGCACCGGCCCGGCCGGGGTGAACTCCAGAATCTCGACGTCCACGGCGGGCGTGCTCGTCACATTCGGAATTTGGGCGATGCGGGCCTTGAGGCGTGCCACGGCGTCCTGCACGTCGACGGTGTGGGCAAGCTGCGCCTTCAGCTCGACGCGTCGGAAGGCGTTGGCGTCGTACACCGTGATGTTGTCGCTGAACACCTTCGTGTTGCCCACGTACACGCGCAGATTGTCGGGGGTGGTCATGGTCGTCACGAACAGGCCGATTTCATCGACCACGCCGGTCACACCGCCTGCGCTGATCATGTCGCCCGTCTTGAACGGGCGCAGCACGATCAAGAAGATGCCGGAGGCGAAATTCGACAGCAGCCCCGACCAGGCCGCGCCGATGGCGATACCGGCGGCCGCGAGCAGGGCAGCGAACGAGGTCGTCTCGATGCCGCACACGCTCAGGATGGTGAGCACCAAAGCGATGCGCAGGGCGATGCGCAGCGACGATTCGGTGTAGCGCACGAGCGTGGGATCGATGGCGCGCCGGGTCATGGCGGCACGCACGAGCCGGGCGGCCAAATTGATGACGAGGCCGCCGATGATCCAGATGACGACGGCCATCAGAATCTTCAGTCCGAACGGCACCAGATAATCGTTGACCAGCTTGTTGAGGTCGAACATATGCGTCTCCGTCGAGCTAGGGATCTGTCGGGAAAACTGCTGGGTTCCGCCGGGCTGGCCGGATGGGGGGCTACCGGTGTGCAGGCTGCGCAGTCCACGCAGGCCGCGAATTTGCGGACGCCATCGTTGAACTACGCAGGTTGCGCCGCTGCCAGCGTGCCAAGTTGCCATTCGCTTGTCAATCGTGGCGAGATGACGCGTTGGACGCCGTTGTCACGTCCGGCGGGCAGGGGAGGGGCTGAAACGACAACGGCCCGGACAACTTATCGTCGTCCGGGCCGCTGATTAAGCCGCTAGCTAAGCGACTAGCGCAGCGAAGCTATGCGATCACGCCGTGCCGTCCGGCTTGCGCGCGAGGGCGCGGTTGCCGATGTCGTGGCGATATTGCATGCCGTCGAAGCTGATCTGATTGACCATCTGGTACGCCACGCTTTGCGCACCGCGCACGGTATCCGACAGGCCGACCACGCACAGCACGCGCCCGCCGGTGACCGTCAGCACGTCGTTTTCCAACTGCGTACCGGCGTGGAACGTCACGCAATCGCTCGTCTCGGCGGGAATCTCCGAGATACGGTCGCCCTTGCGCGGGGTCTCCGGATAGCCGTGAGCGGCGAGCACCACGCCCAGCGCATAGCGGCGATCCCAGTCGAGTTCCACCTTATCGAGCGTGCCGGCAATCGCGTGCTCGACCACCACCGAGAAGTCGCCCTTCAGGCGCGCCATGATCGGCTGCGTCTCGGGGTCGCCCATACGGCAGTTGAATTCGAGCGTCTTGATGTTGCCTTGTGCGTCGATCATCAGACCGGCATAAAGGAAGCCCGTATAGCGAATGCCGTCGGTTTCCATGCCGCGCACGGTCGGCAGAATGATCTCGCGCATCACGCGGGCGTGAATTTGCGGCGTGACGATCGGCGCGGGCGAGTAAGCGCCCATGCCGCCCGTGTTCGGGCCCTGATCGTTGTCGAGCAAACGCTTGTGATCTTGCGACGTGGCCAGCGGCAGCACATTCTTGCCGTCGACCATGACGATGAAGCTGGCTTCTTCGCCTTGCAGGAATTCCTCGATCACCACGCGCGCACCGGCGTCGCCCAGCTTGTTGTCCGCCAGCATGGCGTCCACGGCGCTGTGGGCTTCTTCGAGCGACATCGCAACGACCACGCCCTTGCCAGCAGCCAGACCATCGGCTTTGATGACGATCGGCGCGCCCTTGGCGTCGATGTAGGCGTGGGCGCGGGCGGCGTCCGAGAAGGTTTCGTAATCGGCGGTCGGAATGCCGTGGCGCTTCATGAACGCTTTGGCGAAGTCCTTCGACGATTCGAGTTGAGCCGCTTCGCGCGTCGGGCCGAAGACCTTCAGGCCGCGAGCACGGAAGATGTTGACGATACCGGCGGCGAGCGGCGCTTCGGGCCCAACCACGGTGAGGGCGATGCCTTCACGAATGGCGAACTCGGCGAGCACGTTCGGATCGCTGATCGGGACATTGCGCAGGCGCTCGTCGAGCGCCGTGCCGCCGTTACCCGGGGCGACGTAGACCAATTGGATGCGCGGGGATTGCGCAAGCTTCCACGCCAGGGCGTGTTCGCGGCCACCCGAGCCGACAACCAGAATCTTCATGCTTGTTTATTCCTCGATGACGGCGTTGGTAAAGACTTCCTGCACGTCGTCGAGGTTTTCGAGCGCGTCGAGCAGCTTTTGCATCTTCACGGCGTCGTCGCCGGTGAAGACCACTTCGGTTTGCGGTTTCATCGTGACTTCCGCGACTTCGGCCTTCAGACCAGCGGCTTCGAGCTGGGTCTTGACCGACTGGAAGTCGTTGGGCGGGCAGATCACTTCGAAGCTGCCGTCGTCGTTGGTGATGACGTCGTCGGCACCGGCGTCCAGCGCCACTTCCATGAGCTTGTCTTCCGGCGTTTCCGGCGAGAACAGGAACTGGCCGCAGTGCGTGAACAGGAAGGCCACCGAGCCGTCGGTGCCCATGTTGCCGCCGAACTTCGAGAAGGCGTGACGCACTTCCGCGACGGTACGCACGCGGTTGTCGGTCATCGTGTCGACGATCACGGCCGCGCCGTTGATGCCATAGCCTTCGTAGCGAATTTCTTCGTAGTTCGCGCCGTCCAGACCGCCCACGCCGCGATCGATCGCGCGCTTGACGTTGTCCTTCGGCATGTTGGCGTCGGCCGCCTTTTCCACGGCCAGACGCAGGCGCGGGTTGCTGTCGGCGTCACCGCCGCCCAGACGCGCCGCCACGGTGATTTCCTTGATCAGGCGTGTCCAGACTTTACCGCGCTTGGCATCCGCCGCCGCTTTCTTGTGTTTGATGTTGGCCCATTTGCTATGACCCGCCATGAAATTCTCCGTCGTGCCGCACTGCGGCTAAGTATGCTGCCGGCCGCCGCAGTCCCGCGTGGCCAAGCTCTGAAACGGGAGCGCCCGCCACCGTGGGCAGCGGGCGCTTGACAGGTGGGCCCCCAGCCGAGACGGCCCGGGCGGCAACCTGCCGCTATAATCGGAGGCAATTTTATCATGCCGCCGCACCGTGCCACGGGTGTTTGCTGCGCCGTGTCACGACCCGCGCCGTTGTCTACTGCCGAGGTCGCTCATGCCCAAGAAGCCCGCGCCGCCGCAAGCGTCGCCGTCCCCCGCCTCTCCTTCGAACGACTCGCTGGTCATCGCCCGTAACACCGAACACCTGCTCGGGTTGCTGCCCGCCATGGGCAACCGCCACGGCCTGATCACCGGCGCCACCGGCACCGGCAAGACCGTCACGCTGCAAGTCATCGCGCAGGCGTTCTCGGATATCGGCGTGCCGGTCTTTCTTGCCGACGTGAAGGGCGACCTGACCGGCATCACCCAGCCGGGCGTCGAAACCCCCAAGCTCAAAGAGCGCATTGCCAATCTGGGCTTCGAGACGCCCGACTGGCACGGCAGCCCCGCCACCTTATGGGATGTGTTCGGCGAACAGGGGCACCCGGTGCGCGCGACCGTCTCCGATCTCGGGCCGCTGCTGCTGGCACGCCTGCTGGGGCTGAACGAGACGCAGACCGGCGTGCTCAACCTTGTATTCAAGATTGCCGACGACAACGGCCTGTTGCTGCTCGACAGCAAAGACCTGCGCGCGATGCTTCAGCACGTGGGCGATAACGCGTCGAGCTTCACCACGCAGTACGGCAATATCTCGGCCGCGTCGGTCGGCGCGATCCAGCGCGGGCTGTTGGCGCTGGAGCAGCAGGGGGCCGACAAGTTCTTCGGCGAGCCGATGCTCAACATCGACGACTTCATGCAGACGGACGCGCAAGGGCGCGGCATCGTCAACATCCTCGCGGCCGACAAACTGCTGACCGCACCGCGCATCTACGGCACGTTCCTGCTGTGGCTGCTGGCGGAATTGTTCGAGCGGCTGCCTGAAGTGGGCGATCCCGATAAGCCGAAGCTGGTGTTCTTCTTCGACGAGGCGCATCTGCTCTTCAACGAGGCGCCGAAAGCGTTGCTTGAGCGCATCGAGCAAATGGTTCGCCTGATTCGTTCGAAGGGTGTCGGCGTGTATTTCGTCACGCAGAATCCGGTCGACGTGCCCGACACGGTGCTTGGTCAGTTGGGCAACCGCGTGCAGCATGCGCTGCGGGCGTATTCCCCGCGCGATCAGAAGGCGGTGAAGGTGGCCGCACAGACGATGCGCGCGAACCCGTCGCTGGATATCGAGAAAGTGATTGGCGAGCTAGGCGTCGGTGAGGCGCTGGTGTCGTTGCTCGACGAGAAGGGCCGCCCGGCGATTACCGAGCGGGCGTACATCGCGCCGCCGGCGTCGCGCATTGGGCCGATTACGCCGCAGGAGCGGCAGGCGTTGATGGCGAGCTCGCTAGTGGCGGGGGTGTATGAAACCGCCGTCGATCGCGAATCCGCTTACGAAAAGCTGGTCGGCCGGACACAGGACAAGCAATCGGATGCCGCTGGCGCCCCGGCGAGCGGTGAGGCGTCCGGGGGCGGACTGCTCGACGCGGTGAAAGATTCGCTCGGCGGTTTGCTCGGGGGGAGCAGTGGCGGTACTGGGGCGCGCGGCACCAGCCGCAAAGACACCCCGATCGACGCCATGGTCAAGAGCACGGCACGCACGATCGGCAGTCAGTTGGGCCGCGAGATCGTCCGGGGTGTACTCGGTAGCATTTTCGGTGGGAATCGCCGCCGATAGCTCGGTCATACGTCATACCCGGATCACGCATCACGCACGACAACAATAACAATGAAGGAGTCTGCGCTTCCCGATGTCTCTGAAATCGTCGCTTGAGCCGGTGCGTACCGGCGTCGCTCACGATCCGCTGTGGCTGCGCGCCGCACCGTTGATCTTCCTGTTTCTGTGGTCGGTCGGCTTTACCGTCGCCAAAATCGGGCTGGCTTACGCCGATCCGCTCACGTTCCTCGCGCTGCGTTACGGATTCGTGCTGGTGGTCCTCGCGCCGCTAGCGATCGTGATGCGCCCGCCTTTGCCGAAGACTGCCGCCGCGTGGGGCCATCTCATCGTCATCGGCCTGCTGATACAAGCGTTGTACTTCAGCATGACGTACCTGGCGCTGCGCCTTGGCGTCTCGGCGGGCAGTGTGGCGTTGATTACGTCGCTGCAACCGATTCTCGTCGCGCTGGCCGTGCCGCATTTGGTCGGCGAGCGTGTGAGCGGCATGAACTGGATCGGTCTGGGGCTGGGCTTGGCGGGGGCGGCGCTGGTGATCGTGGCGCGCTCGGCGGTGGAGGCGACGTCGTCGCTGGGCTTGCTGCTCACGTTTATCGCACTGGGCGCGATTACCTGCGGCACGTTGTACGAGAAGCGCTTCGGCGTCGGGCAGCACCCGATTACGTCGAATCTCGTGCAATACGCCGTCGGCTTTGCGGCCACGTTGCCGCTCGCGTGGTGGCTCGAACCGATGCATGTCACGTGGAATTGGCAGCTCGGGCTCTCGCTCGTCTACCTTGTCATCGGCAACTCGATCGTAGCCATCTCGCTGTTGCTCGCCATGATCCGGCGCGGCGAAGCGTCGCGCGTCTCAGCGCTGTTCTTCCTCGTGCCGCCCGCGGCCGCGCTCGCGGCGTGGGTCATGGTCGGTGAGCACATGCCGCCGCTGGCGTGGGGCGGCATGGTGCTCGCGGCCATCGGGGTGGCGATGGCCACGCGCCGTAAGCGTCGTTAGGCGCGTTGATCCTTCATCGCAAACTCAGTTTTTCGTGCCGAACAGACGGTCGCCTGCATCGCCCAGACCCGGGATGATGTAGGCGTGATCGTCCAGGCGCTCGTCGAGCGACGCCACGTAGAGCTTCACGCCCGGATGCGCGTCGTGCAGCACCTTCACACCTTCGGGCGCGGCCACGAGCGCGAGGAACGCGATGTTCTCTTCTTCCACGCCGCGCTTGCGCAGCACGTCCACCGCGTGCACGGCCGAGTAGCCCGTGGCCACCATCGGATCGCACAGAATGAAGCGGCGGTCGGTCACATCGGGCAGGCGCACCAGATATTCCACCGGACGATGTTGTTCGTCGCGATACACGCCGATATGGCCCACGCGGGCCGAGGGCACCAGATCGAGCAGCCCGTCGCTCATGCCGACGCCTGCGCGCAGCACCGGCACGATGGCCAGTTTCTTACCGGCGATGACGGGGGCGTCCATGGTGACCATGGGCGTGTCGATGCGCTCGGTCGTGAGCGGCAGGTCGCGCGTGATTTCATAGCCCATGAGCAAGGTGATCTCGCGCAGCAGGCCGCGGAACGTGCGCGTCGAGGTTTCCTTGTCGCGCATGTGCGAGAGCTTGTGCTGGATCAGCGGGTGATCGCAGATATAGAGATTCGGGAAGCGATTGTCTTGTTTCATGGCAGCATTCTGAGGCAGGGCCGGTGTGGCCCGCATGGCCGCGATTTTAGCCGATGCAGGCGACGGCGGTCCGCCTTTCGACGCTTGGCACCCATGGCTGGCCTGAAATGCCGGACATCAGGCCGGGCGTCAGCGGCCGTCGCCCGATTCCCTTAGAATCGCTGCGAGACGGCTCGCAGGGCCGTATTTCCACGAATTCGCGACGGCGTCGCTACTTATTCGGAAGGTTGAACCATGGATCTGGGAATCAAGGGCCGCACGGCGCTGGTGTGCGGTGCGAGCAAGGGGCTTGGGCGTGCTTGCGCGCAAGCATTGGCCGAGGCGGGCGCCGATGTGGTGATCGTGGCGCGCACCGCGGCGGCGTTGAATGAGGCCGCAGACGCCATCCGCGCATCGGCGGGCGTGAAAGTGACGGCAGTCGTCTGCGACATCACCACGCCAGAAGGCCGTGCACAGGCGCTCGCCGCATGCCCGCAACCCGACATCCTCGTGACTAACGCGGGCGGCCCGCCCCCGGGCGACTTCCGCGACTGGCAGCGCGACGACTGGATTCGTGCGCTGGACGCCAACATGCTCACCCCCATCGAGCTGATCAAAGCGACGGTGGACGGCATGATCGCGCGCCAGTTCGGGCGTATCGTGAACATCACCTCCTCGGCGGTGAAGGCCCCCATCGACATCCTCGGGCTCTCGAACGGTGCGCGTTCGGGCCTGACGGGCTTTGTCGCGGGGTTATCGCGCACGACGGTCGGTCATAACGTCACGATCAACAATCTGCTGCCCGGCGCGTTCGATACCGACCGTCTGGCGGGCACGATGAAAGCGTGGGCCGACAAGAGCGGGCAGTCGGTCGACGAAGCGCGTGCGAAGCGTGCGGCGGCGATTCCGGCGCGTCGGTTCGGGCAGCCGGACGAATTCGGCGCAACGTGCGCATTCCTGTGCAGCGCGCAGGCAGGCTACATCACCGGGCAAAACGTCCTGATCGACGGCGGCGCTTACCCCGGCACTTTCTAGGCAGAGACTTCCCACATGACCGTATCCAGCGTCACAAGCGTTCCGAAGGTTCGTATTGCCCTTATCGCGCACGACAAAAAGAAAGATGAAATTCTCGCCGTCGCGCGCGACTACGTGGACGTGCTGCGTCAGTGCGATCTCGTCGCCACCGGCACGACGGGCGGACGCATTGCCACGGAACTGGGCCTTGAGGTCGAGCGCAAGCTTTCGGGCCCGCACGGCGGCGACTTGCAAATCGGCGCCCAACTGGCCGAAGGGCGCGTCGACATGGTGCTGTTCCTGCGCGACCCGATGACGCCGCAACCGCACGAACCGGACATCAACGCGCTCGTGCGCGCGTGCGACGTGCACAACGTGCCGTGCGCCACGAATAGCTCGACGGCGCGGTTGCTGCTCGAACAGTTGATCATTCGGCTGGCGGCGCAACCCAAGTAATTGGCGCACGGCCGGTAAGCCATCGACACACCCCAAAGCGACACACCAAAAGTCTTAAGGAGCGAGGATGACAAAAGCGATCCGTATCGAAACGAACGGCGGCCCGGAAGTGATGCAGTACGTCGACGTGCAAGTGGGTGAGCCGGGGCCGGGCGAGGCGCGTGTGCGCCACAACGCGGTCGGGCTGAACTATATCGACGTGTATTTCCGCACGGGCCTCTATCCGCAGCCGCTGCCCGCAGGCCTCGGCATGGAAGCCGCGGGTGTGGTCGAAGCGGTGGGTGAGGGCGTCACGCATGTGAAACCCGGCGATCGCGTCGCCTATGCGAGCCGTCCGTGCGGCGCTTATTCGCAGGCGCGCGTCATGCCCGCCGCACCGCTCGTGCGCGTGCCCGATGCCATCACCGACGATCAGGCCGCGGCCATGATGCTGCAAGGCATGACGGCGCAATATCTGCTGCGCCGCACGTACCCGGTGAAGGCTGGCGACACGATTCTGATTCATGCCGCCGCCGGTGGCGTGGGCCTGATCGTGTGCCAATGGGCCAAGGCACTGGGTGCGACGGTCATCGGCACCGTGGGCTCCGACGAGAAGGCGGCGCTGGTGCGCCAGCACGGTTGCGACCATCCGATCGTCTACACACGCGAGAACTTCGTCGAACGCGTGAAGGAAATCACGGGCGGCGAAGGCGTGCCGGTGGTGTACGACTCGATCGGCAAAGACACCTTCATCGGTTCGCTCGACTGTCTGCGCCCGCTGGGTACGATGGTGAATTTCGGGAATGCGTCGGGGCCGGTCACGCAGATCAACACCGCCGATCTGGTGTCGCGTGGCTCGCTGTTCTTCACGCGTCCGACTTTGTTCAACTACACGGCCAAGCGTGCGGATCTGGAAGCCACCGCGAACGAACTGTTCGATGTCGTTGCTAAGGGGACGGTGAAGATCGAAGTCAATCAGCGTTATGCGTTGGCCGACGTCGCGCAGGCGCATCGCGATCTCGAAGGGCGCAAGACCACGGGTTCGACGCTGCTGATGCCGTAACTGGTTGACGGATCATTGGCTAGAAAAGGAAAAGGGACGCCGAGGCGTCCCTTTTTTGTTGCCGCGACCGCTAGCGCTCAGGCGCGTTGTGTGAACACATGGGCGCGCGCATCCTCGCGCAAGTCGGCGGGCAGGCGTCCTACCAGCCAGTGCACCACCATGCCGATGATGACCACGTCGTCGAGTAGACCGAAAACCGGGATGAAGTCGGGAATCAGGTCGAAGGGGCTGAGCAGATAGACGACCAGCGCAGCCACGGCGGGCAGCAGCCAGCGCGGACGGCGTGGGTCGCGCACGGCGTGCCAGAGGATGCGGAAATCGTGGCGGGCCACTTGCCACAGGCGCAGAAATCGTTTCACTTGCAGACTCCAAAAACAGACGTCAATACGGGGCGGTTTTGCAGAATTGCGTGCCGAACCGACGCAAACGTCGTATAACATCGTTCAAAGTGTTGAGAATGATACGCGCAAGCGAACTTTCTTGCTGGTAGGCATGGTCACGCACTTTGCGTTACAAATGACTTCGACATCATGGCGACGCGACGGTTTCATCGACGCGCGATGTCTGGCGCAGCACCGGATGGCCGGACAAGTTTCGCGGTTGCGACGTCACAAGGGCGGCGGGATAATTTGCCGGTCGCCATGGTCTACCCACTTTCCCTCTTCTAGCGGACGCATCCCAAAGCCAATATGACCGACGCTCAAGATCCGAAATCGCCGCAACAGCCCCCCAAGTCCCCCGAAGCCGATACCGGCGCGAGCAAGAGCGCAGCCAAGCCCGTGACGCCGGAGTCATCGTCGAGCACATCGACGACGTCGACGGAGTACGTCGAAGGCGCGACGCCCGCGTCGCCGCGTGCGACCGGCAAGCCGGTGGGCGGCACGGCGGAAGGTTCTGCCGAGATGCCCCCCAATCCCGATACGCTGACGCGCCCGGTGCATCAGCCCGAACCGGGCGCCTCCGCCGATGCGCGCGCAGAGAAACCGCAGCCTCCTGCAACGCCTTTGACGCCATCGACACCGGCAGTCAGCCAGAAATCGGTTGCCGAAGTCGCGTCCGACAGCAACCCCATCGGTGCACCGTCGGCCGCCGCGTCGCGTGAAGACGTTAAGGCCGCTGGCGTGGGTAGCGCGGGCGGAACGATTGATGCTGGCGCGAGCGCGTCATCCACTCAAGCGGGGGCGACCGGTGCGGCAGCATCTGCCGCCACAGGCGGTACTGCGCCAGCAGGCGCAAGTGGTTCCGGCGGCTCTGGCGGCGGCGAGCCTCCCCATCAACCAACCTTCGGCGGCGGCGCACCGCGCCCCGGCAGTCCTGCGTCGATGGGCGGCGCGCCGTCGTATCTTCAGGCGGGCGACTCGCCGTGGTCGGTGCTGCGCCGTATCGTCGGTGCGCGTTTCCGTGCGTGGTACGACCGTGCGGGTCAACGCATCACACAGCGCACGCTCAAGATCGGCATCTCCGCGCGTATCTTCCATCCGGAGCCCGGTAACAAGGGGTTGCGCAGCAAAACGCTGCAATACCTCGAAGAGTCGATCGCTCACTGGGTGATGTCGCGCGACGTGCTGGTGTTCATGATTCCGACGGTCGACACGCAAGGGCAATTGCACCCCAGTCACATCCGTTTGCACGATTACGCCAAGCATCTCGACGGCCTGGTGTTGCAGGGCGGGGCAGACGTTGCGCCGCTCACGTACTCGGAAGTCGCCACGCGCCACGAATGGCAGGGCGACCGCATGCGTGACATGTACGAACTGGAACTGCTGCACGAGTTCGTCGAGCAGGGCAAACCGATTCTCGGGGTGTGCCGGGGCTGCCAGCTCATTAACGTGGCGTTTGGCGGCACGCTGCATCAGGACATTGCCACCGACTTGCCCGAAGCCATTCCGCACGTGACCGAAACGTACGAGCACAACCGTCACACGCTGACCTTCACCGAAGGCTCGTCGCTTGCGCAGATGCTCGGCCCGGTCGATGTGCCGATCGTGAACTCGATTCACCACCAATCGGTGAAGACACTGGGGCGCGACCTAAGCGTCGAGGCCGTGTGTGCGGAGGATGGTGTGGTGGAGGCGATTCGTTATCGCAAGGCACCGTTCGTGATGGGCCTGCAATGGCATCCGGAGTTTCACCGTGCGGGTGGTCCGGAGTTTCTGGATTGCACGCCGGTGCTCGATAACTTCCTGCGTGCCGCGCGCGAAACGCGCTTCTGATGAGGTCTTACTAATGCGATGACCGTCGCGTTCATCGCCAAAGAAAAAGGGCAGCCGAGGCTGCCCTTTTTCATGTCGAGAGCGCTGCGATGTGGCTAACAGCGCTCTGTCCGCGTCGATTAGAAGCGGTGACGGATGCCCGTGCCCACAACGGTTTGCGAGCTGGTCGACGACATACCACCGGCAGCGCCAACGCCGGCTTGCAAGCCCGTGCCTTGGTTGTCGGAGATGTGTTGGTACGAACCGGTCAGGTACACGTCGGTGCGCTTCGACAGACGGTAGTCAGCTTGCAGCGTAACGGTGTGGAACTTCGGCTTCTGGTCGGTCGAATCTTGCTTGGCCATCGTGTACGTGTACGCGGCCGACAGCGAGACTGCCGGGGTCAGCATGTAGCGACCGTTGATTTCGAAGTTGTCGAACTTCAGACCGTCGTTGTTGAACGACACAGCGGTGCTGTTGTAGTTCAGGCCCGACAGACCTTGCAGTTGGGTGTGGGTGTACACCAGGCCGACCGTTGCCGGGCCGAAGGCGTAGTTACCACCGATACCCCACACGCGTTGCTTCGATGCGTTGAACACCGAGTCACCGCCTGCCGACGTGTCCACAGCACCTGCGGTGTTGTTAGCACCCGGGTTGCCTTGGCGTTCCAAGTAAGCAGCAGCCACCGTCAGCGGGCCGTTTGCGTAGTTCACGCCGGCGCTGAATGCACGGTTGTTGGCGAAGTCACCAGCCTTGTTCGAGAAGCCATACAGGCCGCCGAAGGTCAGGCCGTTGTAGTTGGCGCTCGAGTACTTGACCGAGTTGTTCACACGGAACGAGTTGTTCGTGTTGTCGTTGTCATACGGGTGCGAAGCGATCGTGCCGCCGTACGACGAACCGTTCAGGGTCAGCGGAGCCAGGTAGTCAACCAGCGAGTCGTACTGACGACCCACGGTCACCGAACCGAACTTGTCGTTCGACAGGCCAACGAAAGCCTGACGGCCGAACATGCGGCTGTTTTGACCCGATTGACCGTTGTTGATCGAGAAACCGTTTTCCAACACGAAGATGGCCTTGTTACCGCCACCCAGATCTTCCGAGCCCTTCAGGCCCCAACGGCTGCCGTTCACCAGGCCGCTCGTTGCGCGGAAGTTCTTCGAACCCGAAGCACCTGCCGTGGTGGTGGAGTTGCTCGTGTAAGCAACGCCAGCATCGATCAAGCCGTACAGCGTAACGCTGCTCTGTGCATGCGCGGCGGTTGCCGAGAACGCGCCGACGACGGCTGCGGCAAGAAGAGTTTTTTTCATGGTTTAAGCTCCAGTAACGTGACACGAATCGCAGAATTCGCGTGAAAACAGAACGCGGCGAAACAGAACATGTCGAGGTGACGGTTTGTCATTCGCGGGCCCGATCAGGTATCGGCACTGTTCTGCTGACAGGGGGCAGTGTATGAGGGGGCTTCCCTCTCGCCTATTTCAGAATCCGCAAGAATCTATTTCACTTCTGAAAAGAATCGTGTCGACGTGTCGCAAAGCGTTGTGTGACAAGGGATTGGCTTGATTAAGCCTAGGCGAGAAATGGCGATGCAAGCGGTGTGTGTTGCGCTCGGGACACAGTGTTTGCACAGCAATGAGGCGGCTGCGAAGCGTTGCCAGCGCTGGATTTGCGCGCGACACGCATGTTTTGAATTGGTTCCCGCGCTGCGATTTCATGTCGCACTCACGCTTTGCGCGAGCGGTGCATCGAAGGGAATTGCGTAGAGAAAGCCGTCACGTATTCGTTTAACGATTTGCGTGAGCGATCTTCCGATGTCGACGCACTTCTACTCACTTCTATATAGCTGCCGAGTGCATCGTGAAGCAGCCGATGACTGGCATGTTCGATTCGCGACAGCATCGTGTCATCTTCGCGTCATCGCTGAACGCACGCATGCAGCATCGAGTGCGAAAGCAAAGATGTCACTGATGTGGCCGATGTGCGAATTCCGAGTTGTTTTCGCGCGCGACTTCGCGTGGCGTCAAAAAAGCCCTTTATTTATGGGGTTTTAGAGACTATTGCGAGCGGGCGAATAAATCATTGCGCCGAATGATGAGAATGTTTCGCGGGTGCGCACCTATACTACGTTCCGCGAGAAGTAGACTTTTGCGTTGAGTGAAAAGTCTCCAAACCTTGGCGCGGCCTCATCGGCCGCGCTTTTTTTTGCCTGCGTTTTTTCGTCGGTTTTTCGTGTCATGCGTAGTGCCCCGACGTCAGCGCATCGGCACAATCGCGCACGTGCGGAATGCTCAATTGCTTGAGCTTGCGATACAGCGACGCGCGACAAAATCCCAACGTACGAGCCGCCGCAGAAATGTTCCAGCGATGCTGCGCGAGCGCCTGCAAGATGCGTTCTCGCTCCTGCATACGCGGCGTATCGCGCTCGGTCGAGACGTTCGCTGAGGCGGTGGCCGCAACGGCATTCATCGACGCCGCCGACGCCGCATGCTGCATCGTCAGTACCGACGCTTCCCGCAGCGGTGCATCGTGTGCTGTGGTCACCGCGTGGCGCGACACCGTCGCCGTCATTGGCGTTGCCGCGCACACCTCTGGCGGCAAATCTTCCACCCGCATGACATTCCCGTTCATCACCGCGCACGCGTAGCGCAATGCTGCGCGCATCTGCCGCAGGTTACCGGGCCAGGCGTAAGCGAGCAGGCGCGTCATCGCGTCGGTCGACACACGGGCGAGCGCTTGATCCATGCGCAGGCCGGGCCATTCGTCGCAGAGCATGCGCGCAATAAGCTCGGGCTTGTCGTCGCGCTCGTGAAGCGTGGGCAGCGTGAGCACACCCACGGCGACGCGGTAATAGAGGTCTTCGCGAAACTTGCCTTGTGCGACCGCGCTAGCGAGATCCTGATGGGTGGCGCAAATCAATTGCACGTCGACGGGAATGGCGCGGCTCGCGCCCAGCGGCGTGACTTCGCGCTCCGATAGCACGCGTAGCAGCCGCGTTTGCAGCGCATACGGCATGTCGCCGATTTCATCGAGAAACAGCGTGCCGCCGTCGGCCTGTTGCAGCTTGCCTTTCATGCCGCCGGGCAGTGCACCGGAGAACGCGCCGCGTTGATAGCCGAACAATTCGCTCTCGACCAGATGTTCGGGAATCGAGGCGGTATTGATCGCGACGAATGCTTGCGCGCGCCGCTCGCTATAAGCATGCAGCGCGCGGGCGAGAAATTCCTTACCGGTGCCCGTCTCGCCGAGAATCAGCACCGGCAGGCCGCGATCGACGAAGCGCTTGCCGCGCGCGAGCAGGTCGCGCATGCGGGCGTCGGTGCCGCTGAGATCGTCGATGGCGAGATAGTCGGGGCGCATCTGGCGCTGAGCCGCCGTGGCGGGCGCCGGAGCGAGCGGTAAGGCAGGAGCAAGAGGAGCAAGGGGAGCAATCGAGGCGACGTTGCCAAAGGTGGCCGACGTGCCTAACGGGGTGACATTGGGGGCGACATTGCCAAGATAGCCAAGGGAACCAAGCGGACTGACGGGTCGAGCGGGGGCGTTCGCTACAGCAAGGTGAGCGGGCATGACTGTCTCCTTCTCGTATCGTTACGAAAGGTCGCCGTCGGTGGCTTTTGGCCTGGCGTTTCCTTCACGTCTCTTTATTGTTGCGTCTCGCTCGGGTGGCGACCGCAAATGGAGCATACGACCGCACAGTCATAACATCCAATACAATATTGATGCGCTATTAATACCTGTGGGGTATCAGATGATCGAACTGCGCCATTTTCAGTATTTCGTCGTGTTGGCCGAGACGTTGCACTTTGGCCGCGCGGCGCAGCAATTGCACATCTCGCAGCCGCCGCTCTCGCGGCAGATTGCACTGATGGAAGCCGAGTTGGGGGTGCTGCTATTCGAGCGCACGCGCCGTAGCGTGCGTCTGACCCGGGCGGGAGCGCGGTTTTATCAGGACGCGGTAGAAATTCTCAATTCGGTCGATCGGGCCAAGCGCAACGTGGTTGCTGCGAGCCGGGGCGAGGATGGGGCGATTACCGTCGGTTTCATGATGTCTTCGGCGTACAACATCCTGCCTGCGCTCACGCGTACCTACGCAGCCGCCTATCCGCGCGTCGACATGAAGCTCGCCGAAGCGCTGCCCAATTTGCTGGCTGAATCGGTGCGAGCTGGACGTATCGACGTGGGCATCATGTATCGCCCGGAAGATTTGTCGGGGCTCGATACCGCAACGGTATTTCGCGAGGAGATGGTGGCCGTGATCCCGCGCACGCATGCGCTGGCAGAGACCCCGCTGCTCGACGCCACGCAGTTAGCCGATGAATCGTTCGTGAGCATTCCGCGCGAGATCGCCCCGCTGGTCTATGACCTGATCGTCACGCACTGCCGCCGCGCAGGCTTCGCACCGCATATCCGGCTCGAGACGAACCTTCAGCAAACGATTATCAATTTGGTGGGGGAGGGGCTGGGCGTGGCGATGGTGCCGATGTCGATGAGCAGCGCCAGCGCGTCGGGTAACGCGGTGTTCAAGCCGCTGCGTAACGCGCCGGTGGCGGAAGTGGCGTTGCTGTGGAGCCGAGACAATCACAACCCCTGCGTCGCCACATTCGTTGAGAACGCCCAGCGCGCGTGGCGCGAAATGCAGCGAGTGCCGGGCGCGCGGGTGGTGCCCGATCTGCCGGACACCAGCCTGCGCTGATCACATGCCTACTCAGATTTCCTCTTAGATTTCCAAAATCCCGGCGGCGACAAACCCGCCGTCGACCGGCAGGATATGCCCGGTCACATACGACGCATCGTCCGACGCCAGAAAACTCACGGCACCCGCAATCTCTCGCGGCTGGCCGTAGCGACCGAGCGGCGTCGTTTCCGTATAGTGCTGGCGCGAGATATCGGAGTGCAGCGCCTTGGTGAGCGGCGTGTCGATGGGGCCTGGTGCAACGCCGTTAGCCGTAATTCCGAACGGCGCCAGTTCAATCGCCATCTGACGCGTCAGACCGATCACCGCGGCCTTCGACGTGCCATAGGCCGTGCGCCCCGCGCTCGCGAGAATGCCCGCCACGGAGGCGAGATTGACGATGCGTCCCCAGCGTTGCTCGCGCATCAGGCGTGCCGCATGTTGACCGCACAGCAGCGTGCCGGTCAGGTTCACGGCCATCACTTGATGCCAGTGATCGAGCGGATATTCGAGAAACGGAAACGTCTTGGCGATGCCCGCGTTATTGACCAGCACATCGCAGCGCCCGTGCTTTTGCGCCACTTGCCGGAACCCGTCGGCAATCGACGCCTCATCGCCCACGTTCATCGCGAGTGCCCACGCGTCGTGGCCTGCTTCGCGGAGCTTACCCGCCGTCTCGTGGGCGACTGCCTCGTTCAGGTCCGCGACCACGACCGTCATGCCGTCGCTCGCCAGCCGCTCGCAAATGGCCGCACCAATCCCCATGCCACCGCCTGTCACCACTGCCACTTTCTGGGTCATGCTATGGACTCCTAAATTTATTTCGATTTACAGCGCGGGCTCCACCGCCAGCAAAGCGGCGGAGCCCGTCAGTTACCTAGCCATACGTATGACTTACTTCAGGAAGCCGATCGAGATCCAAGGCACGAAGACGACGATGAGCAGCGCAATGAGAAGCGCGCCCATGTAGGTCCACATGCGGTTGAACACCTTGTCGGGAGACGTCTTGCCGATCGCGCACGCGGCATAGAAGCCGACGCCGAGCGGCGGGGCAAACAACCCCATGCCCATCGACAGAATCACGACCATGGCGTAATGCACGTCGTGAATTCCCAAGGAGCGCGCCACCGGGAACAACAACGGGCCGAACAGCACAATCGCGGGAATGCCTTCGAGCACGCTGCCCAGCACGATGAACACGACCATCGAGATCAGCAGGAAGCCGACCTGCCCGCCGGGCACGCCGTGCATCAGGCCGACCAGTTTGGCCGAGAAGCCCGACTGCGTGAGCGCCCATGCCATCGCGGTGGCCATGCCGATAATCAGCAGAATGGCGCCCGACAGCGCAGCGGTTTCCGTGAGCAGCGGATACAGACGCTTGAAGTCCAGATGTTTCTTGAAGGCATGCACGATCAGGCCGATCACGATCGTGTAAGCGATACCGACCGTCGAGACTTCCGTCGCCGTCGCTGCGCCTTCGATCACCGCCGTACGGATCAGAATCGGCAGGGCCAGCGCGGGCAGCGCGATGATGAACGTCTTGCCGATCACGCTCCACGGCGCGCGACGTGCTGCGTTAGGGGCTTCTTTACGCGAGCGCGTGAAGCACACCACCACAATGGCGAGCGTGGCGATCACGGCGGGTAGCAGGCCGCCGACGAAGAGTGCAGTAATCGACACACCGCACACGGCGCCGATGGTGATGAGCACCAGACTCGGCGGAATCGTCTCCGTCATCGCGCCAGTCGACGCGAGCAGTGCAACGAGGTCTTCCGGCTTCGAGCCGCGGCGCTTCATCTCGGGGAACAGTGCCGGGGCGACAGCGGCCATGTCGGCAGCCTTCGAACCCGAGATGCCCGAGACGAGAAACATCGCCCCGAGCAGCACATATTGCAGACCGCCGCGCACGTGGCCGAGCAGCGATGCCATGAACTCGATCAGACTGCGTGCCAGACCGCTCATTTCGATCAGCGCACCGAGCAATACGAAGAGCGGCACCGAGAGCAGGATGAGGCCAGACATGCCTTCGTCCATGCGGCTCACGACGATCTGCAACGGGGCGTCGGTCACCAGCGCCAGATAGGCCAGCGTGGCGGTACCGAAGGCGAACGCAATCGGAATGCCCCCGGCCACACACACGCCGACGATCAGCACGAAGAACACGAGCAAGTTGTAGTTGCCCATCGCGATCAGCGCGGGGCGGCCGAGCCACAGTGCGGCGCCGATGGCGGCGACCACCAACACGCCCAAGCCGAACTGACGCACCGTAGAACAACGCGCCATGCGAGAGATCGCAGCGAGCAGCATGAGGGCCGCGCCTACCGGCAAGGCAGCCGCGCGCAAGCCGTCGGGAATTTCGAGCGCAGGCGTGGTGATGTCCATCTGCTCGATGGCATGCGTGTAGGCGGGCATGATGATGAGCGCCACGAACACGCATACTGTGAGCGCGGCCATCGTCTGGAACCAGTCGCGCCACGCTGCGGGGAGCTTGTTGACGATGGCGGACAAACGCATGTGCTCACCGCGATCGAGTGCGATCACCGCACCGAGCATCGATAGCCAGATGAACAGGATTTGCGCCAGTTCATCCGACCAGGTGAGCGGATTGTCGAACCCGTACCGCGAGATCACGCCCGCGAGCAGGATGAGAGTCTCCGCCACGACCAGCAGCACGGCAACCGCCTCGGTGACTTTCATCACCGCGCGGTTGACGTGGCAGAAGAGGCGGGCGAGCGCGTGCGTGGGCTCGGCCGTCATCGTCAACGTTTCCATTTACGCAAGCTTCCCGGTGTACTTTTCCAACATCGCCCACGCCTCGTCGCCGAACTTCTTATGCCATTCGGTATAGAAGCCTGCCGAGCGCAGCTTGTCGCGGAACTGTTCGTTGTTCGGTGCGTTGAACACGAGACCCTTCTGCTTGAGTTCGACCATCACGCCGTCGTTGAGCTTCTTCACGTCGTCGCGCTGCACGAGTGCCGCGGCATTCACGTTGGCGGTGATGATGTCCTGCAAATCCTTCGGAATCTTGTCCCACTTCTGTTTGTTGGCGAGGAACCAGAAGCCGTCCCACATGTGGTTCGTCATCGAGACGTACTTCTGCACTTCGTACAGCTTGGCCGTGGTGAGCAGCGCGAGCGGGTTTTCCTGCGCTTCGACGATCTTCGTTTGCAGCGCCGAATAGACTTCCGAGAAGTTGATCGACGTCGGCGACGAATCGAAGGCACGGAACATCGACGTCCACAGCGGGCTCGTCGGCACGCGAATCTTCAGGCCCTTGAGATCGGCGGGCGAGTTGATCGGGCGATTGCTCGTGGTGATCTGGCGATACCCGTTCTCCCAAATCTTGTCGAACGCGAACACCGTGGTCTTCGCGATCTGACCGCGCACGTGCGCGCCGAGATCGCCGTCCATGGCGGCCCACACTTGGCCGTAGTCCTTGAATGCGAAGCCCACACCCGAGATCTGCGCCGAGGGCACCAGCGTGCCGAGAATCAGCGGCGAGAGCGTGAAGAAGTCGATGGCTCCCGAGCGAATCTGACTCAGCATGTCGCTGTCGGTGCCGAGTTGGTTGTTCGGGTAAATCTGGAAGTCGATGCGGCCCTTCGATTGATCCGCGATCTTCTGCGCCATCTCCTTGGCGCGAATGTTCATCGGATGGCTGATCGGCAAGTTGTTGGCGAATTTCAGCGTGATTTCGGCGGCGTGTGCCTGCGCTTGATACAACCCCGTGGCGGCGGCTGCCGATGTGGCGGCCACAACTTTGATGAAGTGGCGACGATCCATGGTGCTCATACTGCATGTCTCCTTGTTTATAGGTTTGGTGACTGCGTCTGAAGCGGGAAGGTGCGGGCGTGTTGCCCTGCAACGTTCCTGCCAACTCGGAAAGCGGGCTCGCAAGTGGCTTGGCTATCTTACGCAAATCGAATGCCAGTTCGACGCCCTGACGGGAAAACCCTTACGTTGTTAAGCATCCAAGCGAGCGTGGGCGTACGGCGCAGCGGCTTTTGTCTGGCGGAACAGGCGGGGGCGAAGGCATGACGGGCGTGCAGGGTGATCAACATGGGGATCAACTTGGCGGCGCGCAGACATGCGACACCTGTCGCATCCGGGGTGCCCGTTGCGACACGTGTCTCGCGCGAGTGCGACAGTGGATGCGACACCTGTCGCACGTGAGACACCCTCGATTCGACCCGGGCGGCGTTGCTGCATCACAGCAAATTCGCTTCATGCGCCGGGCATTCGAATTCACTTGATGCCGTTAGGAATCCGGCTTTACGCTTACGTCAATTGCGCGCACGCCACAAGCGTGTGTTCGGACGACGGGTTGAATCGCCCTGTGTCCCGTTGCGCAATCGGCGTTCGATGTCATGGCGTTCATGAGCCGCGCAACACTGGCATCGAAATTGCTCACCGGAGTCTGGATCACCCCAATTTTCCGGAGATACTTCATGGTTGCTGCATGCCTTACGGGCTGGGCTCACTCCCAGTTCGGCAAACTCGATAACGTCGACGCCGAAGTTCTGCTGGCCCAAGTGGCGCAAGCCGCGCTCGACGATGCGGGCCTCGCCCCCGAGCAGATCGACTCGATTCACGTCGGCACCTTCAATGGCGGCTTCCTGTATCAGGACTTCCCGTCGTCGCTTGTCTTCAACAACATTCCCGGCCTTCGCTTCAAACCGGCAACGCGCTACGAGAACGCGTGCGCCACCGGCTCGGCTGCCGTGCATGGCGGTCTGCAATCGATCGAAGCGGGCAAGGCTACGCACGTCCTCGTGATCGGTTTCGAGAAGATGACCGAGCTCGCTAACCCGCAAGTCGGCGAAGTGTTGCTCAAGTGTTCGTATGCGCGTGAGGAAGCGGGCATTCCGGGCGGCTTCGCTGGCGTTTTCGGCACCATTGCGCAGCAGTACTTCGATCGCTACGGCGATCAATCCGACGCGCTCGCACGCATTGCCGCGAAGAACCATCGCAACGGCACGGTCAACCCGTACGCCCACATGCGCCGCGACTTCGGTTACGACTTCTGCCGCAACGTCTCCGAGAAGAATCCGTTCGTCGCGGGTCCGCTCAAGCGCACCGATTGCTCGATGGTCTCCGACGGCGCTGCGGCGCTCGTGATCTCGAAAGCCGATGTCGCTCGCACGATGCCGAAGGCCGTGGGCTTTCGCGCCGCCGTGCAAGTCAACGACTACCTGCCGCTCTCGCGCCGCGACGCGCTTGCCTTCGAAGGCGGTCAGCACGCATGGCGTCAGGCGTTAGGCGTTGCGGGGCTGTCGCTCAAGGATTTGTCGCTGGTCGAGACGCACGACTGCTTCACCATTGCCGAGCTCATCGAATACGAAGCCATGGGGCTTGCCAAGCCGGGCCAGGGAGCCAGCGTTGTGGCCGAGGGGCTGACGGAAAAAGACGGCCTGCTGCCGGTCAATCCGTCGGGCGGTCTGAAGGCCAAGGGGCATCCGGTCGGCGCCACGGGCGTGTCGATGCACGTCATGGCCGCGATGCAGCTCACGGGCACGGCGGGCGAGATGCAGATTCCGAACGCGAAGCTCGCGGGGGTGTTCAACATGGGCGGTGCGGCGGTGGCCAACTACGTGAGCATTCTCGAAGCCCGTTGATTGGCATGAATGGCCCGGCGGCCGTGTTCGATGCGCAGAGCAAGGCCGTGCAAAGCAGACAAAGAGCAAAGCAGAGGAGACGAGCAAGATGCTCAAGAAGGTCATGAATCTCGGCCGCTTGTTGGCCGACGTTGCCCGGCGTCATCCGAATGAGGCGGGTGTCATCATCGGCGACAAAGTCGCGACGTGGGGCGAAATCGACGCCCGTGTGAATGCCGCCGTCGATGCGTTGCGCAAGCTCGGTGTGGGCAAGGGCGACAAGCTGCTGGTGCACTCGCGCAACAATCTGCCGATCTTCGAGAGCGCGTGGGTCGCGTTCAAGCTCGGCGCGATCTGGGTGCCGACCAATTTCCGCATTACTGCGCCCGAAGCGGCCTATCTCGGTCAGTCGAGCGGGGCATGCACGATGATTTACGACGCGGGTTTCGAGGGGCATGTCGACGCGGTGAAGGCGGCGTCCCCCGCATTGCGCCACGTGATCGCGCTGGGCACCCCTCGCGCGGGCGAACTGCATTACGAGACGCTGGTCGCCGAGCACATGGGCGCGCCCGAGTTCGAGGAAGAGGTGGAGTACGAAGACCCGCTGTGGTTCTTCTACACCTCGGGCACGACGGGGCATCCGAAAGCGGGTGTGCTCTCGCACGGGCAAATGGCGTTCGTCGTCACCAACCATCTGGCCGACCTGATGCCGGGCATCACCTATCGCAGCCGTTCGATGGTGGTCGCACCGCTCTCGCACGGCGCGGGCATTCACGCCATCGTCAACACGGCGCGTGGGGCCGCGAGTGTGCTGCTGCCGGGCGAGAAGATGGATGCGGCGCAGGTGTGGCAGGCCGTCGAGCGTCATCGGGTGGACAACATGTTCACCGTGCCGACCATTGTGAAGATGCTGGTCGAAGACCCGTCCGTCGACGAATACGATCACAGCTCGTTGCGTTTCGTGATTTATGCGGGCGCGCCGATGTATCGCGCCGATCAGAAATACGCGTTGCAAAAGCTGGGCCGCGTGCTGGTGCAGTACTACGGTCTTGGTGAAGTGACGGGCAATATCACCGTGCTGCCGCCGTGGCTGCATGGCGATGACGACGATGCGCCCGATGCGCGAGTGGGCACCTGCGGATTGCCGCGCACGGGGATGGAAGTGGCGATTCTCGACGAACATGGTGTGCGTCAGCCGCCGTTCGGCTCAGGCGAGATTTGCGTGCGTGGGCCGGCCGTGTTCATGGGCTATCACAACAACCCGGACGCGAACGCCAAGGCGTTCAAGGACGACTGGTTCCACACCGGCGATCTGGGCCATGTCGATGAACAGGGGTTCCTGTACATCACGGGGCGCGCGTCGGACATGTACATCTCGGGCGGCTCGAACGTGTATCCGCGCGAGATCGAAGAAGCGTTGCTCACGCACCCGGCAGTGTCGGAGTGCGCAGTGCTCGGCGTGCCCGACCCCAAGTGGGGCGAGAGTGGGCTGGCGGTGGTGGTGGCCCGTGAGGGCATGGCCGCGCAAGCCGACGAGTTGCTGGGACATCTCGAAGCGCGCATTGCCCGCTACAAGTGGCCGCGCCGCTTTGTGTTCTGGAATGCCATGCCCAAGTCGGGCTACGGCAAGATCGTGAAGAAGCAAATCAAGACGATGCTCGAAGAGCAAGGAGACTATCGACTATGAAACCTGCGCTTTCACGGATCTATCGGCATGCAGGCGCCCCCACGTTACCCCGTGTGGAAGACTGCGTGTTGAGCGGGCAGCACGAACTGCGCGTGACGATCCGGTCTGGTGCGAATCTTGGCGAGTCGTTACGCGCGGCGTTATCCCGCTATGCGTACGGCGGCGGCGTCGGCCGTTTTTGCGCGGGCACCGCGCGAGGTCTGCGGTATCACATGATCGAGAACACCGCAGATACAGAGCGCCCCTTCGGGTATGGGGCGCCGGTCGACGAAACCCGGGAAGTGGACCTGATCGGCGGCGCCATCACGGTGGGCCGTACAGCGGACGGGGCGACATTGCTGCATTGCCATGCGGGGTTTTCCGACCCGTCGGGCATGTTGCATGGCGGCCATCTGATTCTCGATCACACATGGGCTGGCGATGAGCCCGTGGTTATCCGCCTGTGCTTGTTCGAGCACGGCGGCTATGTGACCGCAGACGATGAGGAAACGCGCTTTCACCTGCTCCATCCCGTTGCCGGAGATCTCTCATGAGCGCAGCGCTCGATGTTCCCGTAGCCATTGAAAATGGCACGCTGGGCCGGTTGGTGGTGGCCCGTCTCAAACCGAATCAGGATCTGACCGAAAGCATCGAAGCGTTGTGCGCCGAGCATTCGATCTCGCGCGCGATCGTGCGCGGGGCGGTCGGCAGTCTGATCGATGCACGGCTCACGTTTCGCGCGGGCGAGGGCTGGCGCGAGCAACTCGTGCAGGGTCCGGGCGTGGAAATCCTCAACGTGTTCGGCGAAGTCGATGTGCGCACCGACCCCGCCAACGCGCTGCCGATGCTGCACGGCATGGTGGCCGACACCGAAGGACGCATGTTCGCCGGACGCTTCGTGCGCGGTGGCAACCTGTCGTTCATCACCATCGAAGTGACGCTGCAAGAGTGGTTGCCGGCGTCGTGATGCGCAGGAACGATTCGATGGCGGTGACGAGGGCGAGCGGCGTTTCGTTCATCGGATAGTGACCGGCGTTCGGCATGACCTCGAGCGTGGCGTGGGGATATCGTTGCAGATACGTCTCACGCACGAGCGTCGCGTTGAACGTCGGGTCATGTTCGCCGACGAGCACTTTCATCGGATGCACGCCCGTAATTTCGTGGCTGAAGTTGGTGTCGGCCCATGCGGCAAAGTAGGCGGCGAAGGCTTCCGGCGTCGAGCGCGATGCCGAGTAAGCCGCTTTCCATTCGATCCATTGCGATGGCAGCCGGTGGCCCGTGCTGCGGTCGATGATCGCCTGGCGCAATTCGATGTCATGCGCGGCATTTTCGAACATCGCACGTCGCTGCGCGTCGAACGGCACGCCGCCGCATGGCACCGGTGTCACGGGTATCAACGCGCGAACGCGTTCAGACGCAAGGACGGCGATCTTCTCGATCGCCATCGCTCCCATCGAGTGCCCGATAAGGCTGAATTGCTGCGCACCAAGGGCGTCGGCGAGTGCTAGCGCGTCATCGGCAATCTCATCGATGGTGTAGGCGCCCGCGACCTCACGCATGCCGCCGTAGCCGCGGTAGTCCATGAAGACGTAGGTGAACTCGTCGCGGGAGAGCCACGCTTCGATGGCGTCGAACGCGTGCGCGTCGCCGAACCAGCCATGCAGGACAAGAACCACGTGGGGGCCAGTCCCCACGCGATGAAAGGTATTGGGCATCACAACTCCGTGTGTGAATAGTGTCGACAGCGGGAATCGTAGGTGTCGATGCCGTTGCCCGCCGTCAATGCTGGGTCAATCACTGTAGAATTCGGGCCATGCGCAATACCCCGCTCGATCCCTACGAAGCCTTGCCACGTACCGTGGTCGTGACAGCCAACGACTATGCGGCAGGCTCGACCTATCCCGAACACGCGCACGCACGCGGCCAGTTCGCGTTCGCTTCGCGCGGCATGATTACGGTCGCGACGCCGCAGGGGCGTTGGTTCGTGCCGCCGCAACGCGCTTGTTGGGTGCCTGCGGGCATGCAGCATGAGATGACCATGAGCGGCGCCGTGACGATGCTCAACACGTTCATCGCTAGTGACGCTGCCGAGGCGGCAGGGATGCCTTCGCATTGCTGCGTCTACGGCGTGTCGCCGTTGCTTCGGCAATTGATGGATGACGCTGTAGATTTGCCTGCGATGTACGACGTCGACGGGCGAGACGGCAAGCTCATGGACTTGTTGATCGCAGAGATTGCCGCGATGCCGCGCTTGTCGTTGCATGCCCCGATGCCGAGTGATGCGCGGCTGGCGGATGTGTGCAGAACGATCTTCGCTGCGCCGTCGATTGCGACGGATCTCGATGCTGTGGCGGCTGCGGCGTCGATGAGTCGACGGACGTTCACGCGTCGGTTCCGCGAGGAGGCGGGTGTGAGTTTTGCCGAATGGCGACAGCAAGTGTGTTTGTTGGCGGCGATTGCACGTCTGAGCGAAGGGCAGTCGGTGACGCGCGTCGCGCTCGATTTGGGCTATGGCAGCCCAAGCGCCTTTACTTCGGCATTTCGCCGTGTGCTGGGCGATGTGCCGAGCCGGTATTTGGAAGTTCGCGCGTAGGTGGTGTCGGCGGCGGTGCTGGAAAGCAAACCGGGGCTTCCGTCTGAACGGAAGCCCCGGCGTGTTGCGACGTGTCGCGACGACACGTTGACGTGGTTGCTTACGCGACGGTCGGCGTCACGAGTCCGTCGTCACGGAACATGTGCTTGATGCCGCGCACTGCCTGACGAATTCGCGATTCGTTTTCGATCAGCGCGAAGCGCACGTATTCGTCGCCGTACTCGCCGAAGCCGATGCCGGGCGAAACCGACACCTTCGCTTGCGCGAGCAACTTCTTCGCGAATTCCAGCGAACCGAGCGCCCGATACGGCTCGGGGATGCGCGCCCAGATATACATCGATGCCTTGGGCAGATCGACGGCCCAACCGGCTTCGATCAAGCCTTTATAGAGCACGTCGCGACGGCGCTGATATTGCGCGCGAATCTCTTCGACACACGTCTGGTCGCCTTCCAGCGCAGCGATAGCAGCGACTTGCACGGGCGTGAACGTGCCGTAGTCGTGATAGCTCTTGATGCGTGCAAGCGCGGCGACCAGCTCCGAGTTGCCGACCATGAAGCCGATGCGCCATCCCGCCATGTTGTAGCTCTTCGACAGCGTGAAGAACTCGACGGCGACGTCTTGCGCGCCCGGTACTTGCATGATCGACGGCGCTTTGTAGCCGTCATAGACGATATCGGCGTAGGCCAGATCGTGCACGACGAGAATGTCGTGCTTGCGGGCGAGTTCGATCACGCGCTCGAAGAATTCGAGTTCGACGCACTGGGCGGTGGGGTTCGACGGGAAGCCGAGAATCACCATCTTGGGCTTCGGATGGCTCTCACGAATCCCGCGTTCGAGTTCGGTGAAGAAGTCGATGCCGGGCGTCATGGGCACGGAGCGGATGTTCGCACCGGCGATGACCGCGCCGTAGATGTGAATCGGGTACGAGGGGTTGGGCACGAGTACCGTGTCGCCTTGATCGAGCGTGGCGAGCATCAAGTGGGCGAGGCCTTCCTTCGAACCGATCGTGACGATGGCTTCGCGCTCGGGGTCGAGTTCGACGTCGTAGCGGTCTTTGTACCAGCGGGTGATGGCGCGGCGCAGACGCGGAATGCCACGCGAAGTGGAGTAGCCGTGCGTATCGGGGCGTTGTGCCACTTCGACGAGCTTGCTGACGATGTGGGGCGGCGTGGCCCCGTCAGGGTTGCCCATCGAGAGGTCGATGATGTCTTCGCCACGACGGCGCGCCGCCATTTTGAGTTCGGCGGTGATGTTGAAGACGTACGGGGGAAGACGATTGATGCGCGCAAAGCTGCGCGAGCTCTGGGAGCCTGACATGTTGATCCTGGAACGTAAGCGCCCGGAACCGTCCGAGCGACGCCGGTGTGCTGGCCACACCGTGACGGCGACTTTAGCAAGGCGTCGCACGGTTGTGCAAGACAAATTTTCGGGGGCTGTCGGTTATGATGGGCGGCCTTGAAAACCGGAGGATAACGATGGCGTATCTGTACTTGCTGGTGGCGATCGTGGCGGAGGTGATTGCCACGTCGGCGCTCAAGGCGTCGGACGGATTCTCGCGCGTGGGGCCGGTCGTGCTGGTCGTGGCGGGGTATGGCGTGGCGTTCTACATGTTGTCGCTCACGCTGCGCACCATCCCCGTGGGCATCGCGTATGCGATGTGGTCGGGGCTGGGGATTGTGCTGATCTCGATCGCGTCGCGCGTATTGTTCGGGCAGAAACTCGATGCCGCGGCGATGCTCGGCATGGCGCTCATTATCGCCGGGGTCTTGGTGATGAATCTCTGGTCGAAGTCGTCGGCGCATTGAGCCGCGCACGGGTCTTCACACTAAGCGGTGATTTGC
Source organism: Pandoraea pneumonica (assembly GCF_902459645.1). Classification (GTDB taxonomy): domain Bacteria; phylum Pseudomonadota; class Gammaproteobacteria; order Burkholderiales; family Burkholderiaceae; genus Pandoraea; species Pandoraea pneumonica. Next base: position 60,783 of record NZ_CABPSK010000003.1, on the reverse strand, counting down.
TCGGCTTCTGCTTCAGCGAGTACCGCTTTGAGTGCGCCGACACACATATCGATTTCCGCGCGCTCGATGATGAGTGGCGGCGCGAGCCGCAGCACGGTCGAGCGCGTTTCTTTCGCGAGGATGTGGCGTCGCAGCAAACGCATCGCCAGATCATGCGCGTCGGCCAATGCGGGATCGATTTCGATGCCGACCCAAAGCCCGCGACCGCGCACTTCTCGAATGACCGGCGAATGAATCGCGCGCAGGCGAGAGAGCAAATATTCCCCCATTTCCGCGCTTCTACCGGGTAGGTCTTCATCAGCCATGACGTCGAGCGCTTCGAGCGCGACGGTAGCGGCCAGCGCATTGCCGCCGAAGGTCGAGCCATGGCTGCCGGGTTCGAACAGGTCGATCACGTCGTGCCGCGCGACAAATGCCGAGACTGGCAGCAATCCACCGCCGAGGGCTTTGCCCAGCATCACCCCATCCGGCACGATGCCTTCGTGCTGATAAGCGAACCATCGCCCGGTGCGCCCGAGCCCGGATTGAATTTCATCGAGCAGCATGAGCACGTTCTGCTCGGTGCACAGATCGCGCAGCGCGCGCAGGAAGCCGTCGGGCGGCACGACTACACCGCCTTCGCCTTGAATCGTTTCGAAGAGGACGGCGCAGGTGTTGGGGGTGATGGCGGCGCGTACGGCGTCGATGTCTCCGAAGGGTACGCGGATGAAACCGGGCGCGAACGGGCCGAAATCGGCGCGATAGGCGGGTTCGGAGGAGAAGCCGACGATGGTGGTGGTGCGGCCGTGGAAATTCCCGTCGGCGACGATGATTTCGGCTTTTTCGGCGGGAATGCGTTTGACGCTGTAGCCCCAGCGGCGGGCGGCTTTGATGGCGGTTTCGACGGCTTCGGCACCGGTGTTCATCGGCAGGGCGCCGCCGAGGGTGGTGAGATCGCACAGGCGTTCGAGGAAGGCGCCGAGCTTGTCGGAATAGAAGGCGCGCGAGACGATAGCGAGCCGTTGCGCTTGCGCGGTGAGTGCCGCGACAAGGCGAGGGTGGGCATGGCCGTGGCTGACGGCGGAGTAGGCGCTCATCATGTCGAGATAGCGGGTGCCTTCGACATCCCAGACCCAGACGCCCTTGGCGTGCGAGAGCACGACGGGGAGCGGGGCATAGTTATGTGCGCCGTAGCGTTGTTCGCGTTCGATCTCGTTCATGAGCGCGTCCCTCCACATCAGCAGTCTAGATGGGAAGGGAGTGGCACGTAAAGAGGACATCTCCCGAGGCGGCGCGGATGAAATTGGCATGCGCGTGCGCTATAATCGCCGATTCCTCGGGCGTTTGCGTGCAGTTTGCGATTGCGAATCATCTACCGCAAAGCGCTGAACGCCCCGGAACCTTCCGGCAGCGACACTCGGTCGCCGCCAACACGCACTGCCCATAGCTCAGTTGGATAGAGCATCGGCCTTCTAAGCCGACGGTCGGGGGTTCGAATCCCTCTGGGCAGGCCAGTTCTACAAGGGCCCACGGTCGCCCGCTTCCATCGAGTTGCGTGTTCATCGCACTTTCATCAACCAATGCACTGCTCACTTCGGTGGCTAGGTCCAGCGAGCGCAATTAGCCCGTTTGAGGCTTGGCCGCCCCCCGCGTCGACTGCGGCACCATCGAGGCCCATATGACTACTTTGTCGGTGCGGTCGTGCGTGTAGATGGCGGCAGGGCGATACGCGTTCAATCACAGCTGACGCTGTCGAACGTAGCGGACACGTACAAAAGCGCGTGCTTCGGTGCGCCGCCTAAATGTGCCAATGCCGAAGGGGCACTTTTTGCGAACAACACCGAGAGCGAGGTTGCTGAGTTAGGACGTGCGGGAATTTGAAGACACGTACGTTGCTGGATTCGCGACACCAAGTCGCGCCAATTTAACCGGCCGATTTCCGGCTGTGGTGAAAATAGAGGTACATGAGACCGAACGGCGCGATAAAGATTGCGAACGACCAGCAGATTGCCATCGTGATCGATTTTACGAATAGCATAAGAATTGCATTCACGAAGAAGACGTTGCTGCCCATGATATAGCCGACGATGCTCTCATAGACGAAGCGAGAATAAGGGTATAGCAATGTGTTGATCGCAAACAGTGCGTAAGCCATAAATGCTGGCCCGTGCGGCTGATTACCCCGATTCAAAACGAACAAGATAAGTGCGGGGAAAATCAGGCCAAAGAGAAACTGACGAGTGTAGTACTGAACAGACAGGCCACCGAAAGTCTTCGCTATCACTGGGTGCATTTATTTTTCCTTGTTTATTTTAGTGCTCGTGTAGATGGCGAATTCTGCCATTTATTATGGATTCCAATCAACTATCATCGCTATAAGAAATCCGGTAGCGTGCCTACTTGGGTTTTCCTAAAAGCTGGTGGGGATGTCCTCAGTCCTCCACTTGCGTTTGGACGGAGCCGTATCTATCGGCACTACCAAGTGGCATTCCCCCTGTCACACATCCGACACACCCCGCCTTTAAGCTACGCGGTCATCGTGCTGGCGCGACCACTTCCGTGCTGGCCTCTTTCGCGTACCCGCTCCCATTGTTTCGATGACCGACAAAGAAAAGAGCTGGGCGATTGCCGAGGATGTGGCGCGCATGGCTGGGGTGTCTCGCTCTGCCGTTTCGCGCACCTTCACACCCGGTGCCAGCGTCTCGCCTAAGACGCGCGCCCGTGTGCTCGAAGCCGCGAAGACGCTGAACTACCACGTCGACATCAACGCCCGGAACATGATTCAGGGTCGGAGCACGTTCGTGGGCGTCGTCACCTCCGCGCTGGTCAGCCCCTTTCGCGCTCAACTGCTCGCCCCCATCGCCCATCACCTCGGCGCGCGCGGCTTGCTGCCCATTCTCATGAACGCCGACGACCCCGATCAGACCAGCTACGCCTTGCAGCGTCTGCTGAGCTATCGCATCGCAGGCGTCATCATGACGTCCGGCGCACCGCCGCTCTCACTCGCGCGCGAGTACATCGAGCGAAAAGTGCCCGTCGCCATGATCAACCGTGCCCCCGAACTCGAAGGCGCGGACGTCATCAACAGCGATAACCACGCCGGTGGCGCACTCGCCGCGCGCGAACTGTTCAATTCCGGCGCGACACGTTTCGCCTTCATTGGGCCGCACACCACGCACTTCAGCGGCCGCCAACGCTGCGAAGGCTATGTCGACGCACTCACCCGTCTGGGCGTGCGCAAGAACCGGATCACGCTGTGCAATTCCACGATCTCGTCGTACGAAGCCGGGCAACTCGCGGCGCGTGAAGTGCTAGCCGACGCGGCGCATGCGCCCGACGGCGTCTTCTGCGCCACCGACATGGTTGCGCTCGGGTTCATGGACGAAGCCCGCCGCACGTTTGGCCGCCGCTTCCCTGAAGACATGCGCCTCGTCGGCTTCGACGACATCCAGCACGCCGCGCTCGACAGCTATCGCCTGTCGACCATCGCACAGAACACCGACACGCTCGCCCATAGCGTCGTCGACATGCTCTCCCACCGCATCACCGACTTCTCGCGTGCCGCAGAAGTCCGCATCGCTCCCGTCACCTTCGTGCGCCGCGCCACCACTGGCTGACACAGCGCCCATCACGGACCGACTCCGCCCCTTCCCATGCTTACGAAGCCCAAACCTCCGATCGTTGCGCCCAACATTGCAAACGAGTGCAATGCGTCGATACGGGCCGCGCTATCGACGCGACCCGCCCAACCCGCGCTACCCGCACGCGTCGGTTTCGCGGTCCGGCTGCTACGAACGGCACGCCGCACGCTCGCCGCCGCGCTGTGCATCGCAGCCGCCGCAACGATGCTGCCGCCATCGACCGCGCACGCCGCCGACCGTCTGAGCCTGCTGTGCTCGGCGGATCTCGAATGGTGCCAACTGATGAAGAAGCGCTTCGAGAAAGACACAGGCATCGGCGTAGCGATGATTCGTAAAAGTGCGGGCGAAGCCCTCGCGCTGCTCACCGCGCAACGCGCCCGCCCCCAATTCGACGTGTGGTGGGCAGGTTCCGGCGATTCGCATCTGCAAGCCGCGTTCGAAGGGCTTACCGAGGCGTACCGCTCGCCGTCTCTGCCGCAGTTGCAGCCCTGGGCGCAGCGCTTCGCACAGACGGGGCGTGAGCGCACCGTCGGCGTGTATCAGGGACTGCTCGGCATCGGCTATAACGCGACGGAATTGCGCAAACGCCGCCTCGATCCGCCGAAATGCTGGCGCGACCTGCTCGCACCCACATGGAAGGGCGAGATTCAGATCGCCAATCCAAACGCATCGGGCACCGCCTACGTCGCACTCGCCACCTTCGTGCAACTGATGGGCGAGGACGAAGCGTTCCGCTACTTGCGCGCGCTGAACACCAACGTCAGCCAATACACCGCGACAGGCGTCGCACCGGGTGAAGCGGCATCACGCGGCGAAGCGAGCATCGCGATCGAATTCCTGCACGACCTCGTCAAGCAACGCGTCGCAGGTTTCGACATTGCCACCGTCGCCCCATGCGAAGGCACAGGCTTCGAAATCGGCGGCATGAGTCTGATCGCAGGCGCAGCGCATCCCGCGCTCGCAAAACAGTTCTACGAATTCGCTTTGCGTGCCGACGTGCAGTCGCTCGCCGAACAGGCGCACGCCTACCAACTGCCGTCCAACCGAGACGCCGCGATACCGAAGCTCGCGCCACTGCCCGCCAGCATCAAGTTGATTGATTACGACGCCGCCCGCTTCGGCGACCCCGCCACGCGCAAGCGCCTGTTGCAGCGCTGGAACACGGAAATTTATGCCCACGCCCGCTAAGCTGCCGCACGACGTGTTCACGCGCGGTGTGCTGATTGCCACCGTGCTGGCACTCGGTGTTTTCGTCGCGTGGCCGCTTGCCAATAGCCTTTTCTCGCTGGTGCCCGCATGGCAAAGCGCGGGCGGCGATCTGCGAGCCGTGTGGACGACACTGGCCCCGGACGTTTGGCGGCTCGGCTGCTTGCGCGGCGTCGGCGCCTGCGGCAGTGGCTGGCACAGCATTGCGCTTGGTATCGCGTCCGCAGTGGCATCGACGGTGCTCGGTGCAGCCCTCGCGTTACTCGCCACGCGCGGCGCTCTGGCGCGCTCGCGAGCCGGAGCGGCGTTGCTGCGCGGTGTCGCCATGCTGCCTGCGATCACGCCTCCCTTCGCCGTGGGGCTCGCGTTGATTCTGCTGCTCGGACGCAACGGCGCGATCACGCAAGCCATTGCCAACGCGCTGGGTGTCGCCCCGGGGCGCTGGCTGTACGGTCCCCTGGGCCTCTGGCTTGCGCAGTGTCTGGCATTCACGCCAGTCGCTTTTCTAACGGTGGTGGGCGTGGTGCAGCGCCTGCCTGCGGTGCTCGAAGAAGCCGCCGCCACGCTGCGCGCTACGCATTGGCAAACGTTTCGCACCGTGACGTGGCCGATGATGCGTCCCGGTCTCGCCAATGCATGGCTGCTGTGTTTCATCGAGAGTCTTGCCGACTTCGGCAATCCGCTGGTGCTGGGCGGCAACTTCCGGGTGCTGTCTTCCGATCTGTACTTTGCCGTTGTCGGCGCTGAACAAGATCCGGGCCGCGCCGCAGCACTCGCGGTCTGGTTGCTGTTGCTAGCGCTCGGCGCGTTCGCGCTGCAACGCCGCTGGCTAGGTGAGCGCAGCTATGTCGCGGTGAACGGGAAGGGCGGAGGCGGCCGCGCCGCGCCGCTCGACGCACGTCTCTCATGGTCGCTGACGGCACTTGTCGCGCCGTGGTGCCTGTTGACGCTGGCGGTCTACGGCACGTTGCTCGCGGGCGGGTTCGTGACGTTGTGGGGCGTCGATTTCCATTGGACGCTGGCGCACCTGACCGACGTGTTCGGCATCGCGATAGAAGACGGCGCGCTGACGCTCACCGGTCAGGCGTGGCCTTCGGCGCTGGAAACGTTACGTCTGGCGGCCATTGCCGCGCCCCTGACGGCCATTGCCGCCGTACTCGGCGGCTGGCTGATCGCGCGCCGTCAGTTTGCCGGGCGGCGCTGGCTGGAGGGCGCCCTCGTCGCCGCTTTCGCCATTCCGGGCACCGTTATCGGTCTGGCTTACGCGCAGACGTTTAACGCCGCACCGCTGGCGCTGACCGGCACCGGGGCCATTCTCGTGCTGTCGTTTCTGTTCCGAAACATGCCGATGGGCTTGCGCACGACGGTGGGCGCATTGGCACAGATCGATCCGAGTCTTGACGAGGCGTCGGCGACCCTGCGTGCAGGCAGTTGGACAACGCTGCGCCGCGTCTTGCTGCCGTTACTGCGCCCCGCCTGCGCGGCGGCGCTTATCTACGGCTTCGTGCGTGCAGCCACGGCCGTGAGCGCTGTCGTATTTCTCGTGAGCGCCGATCACGATCTTGCTACGACCTACCTGATCGGCCTCATCTCGAACGGCAGCTATGGTCCCGCGCTGGCCTATGCAGGCGTGTTGGTCGTGGTGCTGTTCGCCATCGTCGTATCGCTGGAGGCGGGCTTGCGGGCGAGCGAAACCAAACGCACTCGCATGACGGTGGCGACGACCCTGCCGCCGTCCGAAACGCCCGGTGACGCACCGCGAACACCACGCACAGCACGCACGTCTCGAATCGGCAGGAAATCCCTCGCATGAACGCCCCTCAATTCGCACCTCAGATCGCACCCAACACCCGCGGCGCGCTAACTTTCGAGAACGTCCGCAAGGCATGGGGCAATCATGTCGCCATCCCCGATCTGTCGTTCACCGTGGCACCGGGCACATTGACGACATTGCTCGGACCCAGTGGTTGCGGCAAGACGACGACACTGCGCCTGATCGCCGGGCTTGAGCTTCCCGACGCGGGACGCATCACCCTCGGCGGCCGGGACGTGACACGCCTTGGCGCGCAACATCGCGACGTCAGCATGGTGTTTCAGTCGTACGCGCTGTTTCCGCACATGAGTGTGTTCGAGAACGTCGCTTATGGCCTCACGGTCACGCGCGTGCCCCAGCAGGCATTACGCGAGCGCGTTTTAGAATCGCTCGCGCGCGTCGGTCTCACCGCGATGGCGCAACGCATGCCAGCCGAGTTATCCGGTGGACAGCAACAACGGGTGGCCGTCGCGCGAGCCTTGGTGCTTGAGCCGGAAGTCATGTTGTTCGACGAACCGCTCTCGAATCTCGACGCTCGCCTGCGGGTGCGCGTGCGTGAAGACATCCGCGATCTTCAGACGCAACTCGGTCTGACGGTGGTTTACGTCACACACGATCAGGAGGAGGCGCTGGCGATCAGCGATCAAGTGATCGTCATGCACGACGGCCGCATCGCGCAGCAAGACGCACCGCGCACGCTCGTCGAGCAGCCCGCCGATGCGTTTGTCGCGACATTTATCAGCAACGCCAACCTGATCGACCTGCCCGTTATCGCCCAACGCGACGGTCACGCGCAATGCGATTTTCACGGGCTGCCGCTCACGTTGCCGTATGCCGGACCGGCGTTGACCCACGCTCGCGTCGCCATCCGCCCGGAAGCGCTGACGCTGCATGCCGTCCCCGCTTCAGTCCGAAATTCCGAAGACTGCGCCGACGCGCCGCGCGGTCCTATCGGTGAAATCCGGCGCGCCACTTATCTGGGGCGCGCCACGCAGTACTTCGTTCAAACCTCCGCAGGAGACCTCGTGGTCTTGTCACATCAATTCGAAATTCCGTTCCCCGTCGGCACGCGCGTCGCCGTCGGCTTGCATGCACGTGGCGCAGCCATCGTAGGAGCCGCTCAATGACCGGGACAGAACGTCAAATGACGCCGTCGGCAAGCGCTGGTGCCGACGGCACACTCGATACCCTCGATTCGAGATATGAACTTGCGCAAGTCATCGCCCGTGAGGCTGGTCTTCGCGCACTCGCCATGTTCCGCACGCGTGATGCGCTGACGGTGGAATACAAAGGCGTGCAGGATGTCGTGAGCGTGGCCGATCGCGCCATCGAGCAACTGGTACGCGAGCGTGTGGCGGCTGCATTTCCGAACGATGCCTTCCTCGGCGAAGAAAGTGCAGCGGCAGGCCGCATCCCAACGGCATCGCGCGTCATGTGGGTGGTCGATCCCATCGACGGTACGGCCTGCTTTCTGCACGGCATGCATGCGTGGTGTGTGTCGATCGCGGTGATCGTCGACGGCGTGCCCGCGATTGGCGCGATCTACGATCCGAATGCCGATGAACTCTTTCACAGTGCGACCGGACGCGGTGCTTTCGTCGACAACGCCGTGCTGGCAAGCCCATCGACGCCGCGCCAGCCCGACGGCGGCGAATCGAACATCACGCGTGTGAGCACGGCGTTGCATGTGGCGGATGTCGATGCGCCGACACAAGGCGTGCTCGGCGTGGGCGTATCGCATCGTGTCGACCGCGCAGACTTTCTGTCGTTTCTCGATGGCTGGCTCGCGCGCGGAGGCATGTTCGTACGCATTGGCTCTGGCGCGCTGATGATGGCCTATACCGCCGCTGGGCGACTCATCGGCTATTACGAACCGCACATTCATGCGTGGGACTGCTTGGCCGGTGTGGTGCTCGTGCAAGAAGCCGGTGGGCGCGTAAGCGACTTTCTGGCGGACGACGGGCTAACGCGCGGCAATCCGATTCTTGCGTCCAGCAAGCCGCTCTACAACACGCTCAACGATATCGTCGGTGCATCGATCCGGCACGGCGACCCGTCTCCTGAATAAGCGTCGTCACGGCATTTGTTTCACCGGTATTGCATTCGATTGCAATTTTCACGTTTGCAACACGACGTCAGACCCCAAGCGAAGCCCCCGCGGACAACACGAAAAATTCACTGCCTACGGCCAGCCCTGTCACGGTGAGGTCATACGTAGTTTCTACAATTCGTCTCGTTGTCCGAATCGCATGTTGTCTGCGTCGTTTTGCACACGTGTGCAAATAGATTGCAAAAATAACCGCGTGCGATTCGATGCCGTTGATGACCTGCGTTTGCAAAGACGCGCAAGGAGAGTTCGATGTCTGGAGCGAATGGCGCGATGCCGCCGCTGCAAGTCCCGGCGTTGCCCAGTTGGTTGACGGGTTCCGCGCAAGCTGTGCGTTCGCGCACTGCTGCAACGTCGGATGCCCCGGTGGCGTCTGGTGCGCCGCAAGCGGTATCGCGACGCGCCTCGCAGACCTTGTGGCTCGCGGGCGTGCTCGCGTTGCACGGCGTAGCCCTCGCGCTGGCGTTGCAATGGCATAGCGAACCGACAGTCGTTACGCCACCTGCACCGATCTACGCCACGCTCGTGCAAGAGACACCGACGCCCGCCGTCGCACAACCGCAGGCTCAGACGCCGCAGCCGCCGAAGCCCCAAACACCTCAGAAGCCGCAAGTGGTGCCCAAGGTGACGCCGCGACCTGTCGCACCGTCGCCGCAAAGCACGCCCGCGCCGAGCGCGCCGACGGCCGACCCAACACCGGCACCTGCGCCATCGGCGGCACCGAGCGCCGCAGCGGCACCCGCCGCGACGCCGCAGCCCGTCGTCCCGTCAACGCCTCGCACCATCACGCATGGCGTGCAGTACCTGCGCGCGCCGGTGCTCGTCTACCCCGAGTCGTCGCGCCGCATGGCGGAAGAGGGCGTGGTGACAGTGCGGGTGCTCGTCGGCGCAGACGGCCTGCCGCGCGAGATTACGGTGCGCCAATCGTCCGGCTCGGTCGCACTTGATGCGGCTGGCGTGCAGGCCGTGCAACGCGCCGTGTTCAAACCCTATACCGAGGACGGCAAGCCGCAAGCCGTCTACGTGATCGTGCCGTTGCGTTTTTCGCTCGACACCTGACCCGCTCATTCGCTTATTTCTCCCGAGGCTCTTATGGCAATTCCTCAAATCGGTTTCGACACGCTGTGGGCGCAAGCCGACGGCGTGATCAAGGGCGTCGCCCTGATGCTGTTCGTGATGTCGGTGGCGTCGTGGTACGTCATCGTGACCAAAGCGTTCTCGAATTGGCGTTTGCGCCGCATGGCCGATCAGGCCACTGGCGCGTTCTGGAAAGCCGGTTCGTTGCGCGACGGCGTGGCAGCGCTCGACGGTGATGTGCGCGGCAACCCGTTCGTCGAACTCGCCCACACCAGTCTCGACGCCACACTGCAACACCACCAAGCGACTGCGGCCGGGCGCACCCCGCCGGTGCTGTCCGATTGGTTGACCCGCGCCTTGCGCGAGCGCATCGCCCGCCGTCAGGTGCGCATGCAAAGCGGCATGCCGGTGCTGGCGACGGTGGGCTCCAGCGCTCCGTTCATCGGCTTGTTCGGCACGGTGTGGGGCATTTATCACGCGTTGATGACCATCGGCGCATCGGGGCAAGCGAGCATCGGCGAAGTCGCCGGGCCGGTCGGTGAGACGTTGGTGATGACCGCACTTGGTCTGGCCGTCGCCATCCCCGCATCGCTGGCGTACAACGCCTTGCTGCGCGCAAACAAGACGTCGGTCGCTGCGATGTCGGCGTTCACGTACGAATTGCACGACATGATCGTCGTCGGACAGCGCTTGCCGGAAGGCGGCGGGCGTATCGATGCCGGTGCCGATACCACGACGCTTGCGACGGCCAAGGATGCTCGCCGCCGAGAAGCCATGCCGGAGGCCGCATAAATGGCCGGTTCTGTGCCTAGCGAAGTCGAAGACGACTTCAATCCCGAGATCAACACCACGCCGCTCGTGGACGTGATGCTGGTACTGCTCGTGATCTTCATCATCACGATGCCTGCCCTGCAACACGCGGTGAAGATCGATTTGCCACGCGCCGCGTCCGCACCCGCCGAGGTGAAGCCGCAGACGATCGATGTGGCGATCGATGCGACAGGGGCGATCCACTGGAACGATCGTGTGGTCGATGTCGACGGCATGCGCGCCCTGATTGCCGACGCCGCCCATGCGCAGCCCCAACCGGAGTTGCACCTGCGCGCAGATCGCAAGACGCCGTACGAGGATGTCATGCAAGTGATGTCGGCGGCGCAGTCGGGCGGTCTCGCGAAGATTGGCTTTGTCAGCGAGGCCGCCAAACGCTGAAGGCCCGACGGCCGGAATCTGCCCATCGCCTTCGAGCGATCAGCGCCACCTGAGACGACGCGCCTGCGGTATTGCGCCGCAAGCGGATCGTCTGAATCTCCCGAGTTCTACCCATTTCGATAAGGCATACCGGCCGCTGCTGCGGCACCGGTGGGGGCGTTTGCACGCCCGCGCCAGTGCCGACGGCGAGCTAAACGTAGCCGGTTGCCAAATGACCACAACCTTAAGCTCACCCACTTCGATCACCATGCGCCACGACCTATCGCAACGCCTGACGCATCGCTCGCCCGCCGCCGCGAGCGCTTCGACGACTTCGCACACCAAGCACGCCAAGCGCTCAGCGCCAATGTCTCTCCCCACATCAGCGCTGTACGCGCGCCTTGTCGCCGCAGGCCTCTGTCTGGCCGGTTTGCTGCCGTTGGCTGCGCAAGCGCAAGCTAAGGCCGACGCTGCTGCCACGACATCAGTTGCGGCAACTGGCGAAACCATGCTGCCGGAAGTGAACGTCTCCGCCTCGCAGATCGTCTCGCCCACGAGCCTCAAGCGCAGTGCCAGCGCCGGTGCGCTTGGCGATCACGCCGAAATCGATACGCCGTTTTCGATCAAATCGGTGTCGGGTGAAGAGATTGAGGACCGCCAAGCCAACATCCTCTCGGAAGCGGTGAAGTACGACGCGTCGGTCACGTCGATCAGCACCAGCTACAGCACGCACCCGGCCACGCTGGCCGTGCGCGGCCTGCCGCTCGACGACCTGAATGGCTACAAAATCGACGGCCTCGCAAGCGTGAACCGTGGCGTGGAAATGCCGCTGGAGATGTTCGATCGCATTGAAGTGCTCAAGGGCCTGACGGGCTTCATGTACGGCTTCGGCAGCCCGGGCGGTATCGTCAACTACGTCACCAAGCGCGCGACGGAGCAGTTCACGCTGAGCTACGACCAAGGGTGGAGCGAAGACGGCGTGTGGAAGGAACACATCGATACGGGCGGGCGTTTCGGTAAGGACGACCGTTTCGGTTACCGCTTCAACGCCGTGCACGAAGAGGGCAACGCGGCGGCCGATAGCGCCAAGATCAACCGCACGTCGGTGGGCCTTGGACTCGACGCGCGACTGACCAACGACCTGACGGTGACGCTCGACACGATGTGGCAAGAGCGTCGCACGTCGGGCGGCGTCGACATCATCACCAGCCCCAAGTACTTGGTGCCCGGTCCGATCTCGGGCCGCTCGAAGCTGTATAGCAACGGCTCTTACACCGACGTGACCTACAAAATGGCCACGCTTGGCGTGCAGTACAAGATCGCGCCGGAGTGGGTGGCGAAGGTGGCCTATCGCTACTCGGATTCGGTGCGTCAGTACAAGAAGGATCAGTACTACATTTCGAGCAACAAGGGCGACTACTCGGACCGCATCAGCGCCGAATATCACAGCTACGAGTTCGACGAAGTGCAGGCAACGGTCGAAGGCAAGTTCAATACTGGGCCGCTCACGCATGAAGTCGTGCTCGGCGCGAGCAACCTCGTGCTGCTATCGAACAAGTCGGTCAACACGCCGAAGGTGGTCGTTGGCAACGGCAATCTCTACTCGCCGACGATCTACTCGGCCAACAACATCAACTTCAGCGGCGGTACGTACGGCGACGACAAGCTGACGCAACGCGCCATCTTCGCGAGCGACCGTATCTCGTACGGCTCATGGTCGTTGCTGGCGGGCGTGCGTTACCAGACGTACGACGAAATCGCACATGCTTCGGCCACCGCGGCGGCGACGACTTACCACGCGTCGCCGGTCACGCCGACGGTCGCGTTGATGTACTCGCCGCGCAGCGATCTGACGTTCTACACCAGCTATGTCGAATCGCTGGAGCAGGGCGGCACGGCAGACAGCACGACGAAGAACGCCAATCAACAGATGGCCCCGATCAAGAGCCATCAGTACGAAGTGGGCGTGAAGACGGATCAGGGCCGCTGGCGTGCCACGGCCGCGTTGTTCCGTGTGGAGCGCGGGGCGGAGTACGTCAACAGCGCGAACTACTTCGTGCAAGACGGCAAGGTGCGCTATCAGGGCTTCGAACTGGGCGGCTCGGTCGATGTGCTGCGCAGCCTGACGCTCGACGCGAGCGTGATGGGCCTCGATTCGAAGTACGTGAACGCGGCGGCAGGTGTGAACGGCAAGCGTGCCGTCGGTGCACCGAATTGGCAGGCGGCGTTCCAGGCCACGTGGCGTGTCCCGGCGGTGCAAGGCCTGTACTTCCAGTTCGGCGTGCGCTACCTCGGCGGCATGGCCATCGACTCGGGCAACGTCAACTACATCAACCCGTCGGCACTGCTCGACGCCGGTGTCGGCTATCGCACGCGTGTGTATGGCAAGCTCGTGACGCTGCGCGCCAACGTGACGAACCTCACCGATCGCCGCTACTGGTCGTACTACCAGGAGAACTATCTCCAGGTCGGTGCGCCGCGCACGCTCAGCCTCAACGCGCGTATCGACTTCTGATCGGGAGACAGAACACCATGCAAGCAATTTGCCGTGTGAGCGGCGCAGGGTGGGGGGCGATGGCGGGCGTCATCGCCAGCGGTCTGATGACGGCGTTCGTGCCCTTCGGGGCGCACGCGGCTTCACCAGCGCAGGCTGTTCCCGCCGAATCGGCGCAGTCCGCCGCGTGGGCGCCTTCCGGGCTGCGATTGGAGCGTGCGGTGATCGTGATGCGCCACGGGGTACGTGCGGCCACCGATACACCGAAGATGGACGCGGCGTCAGCGCAACCGTGGCCAGCTTTCGAAGTCGCGGACGGGCAACTGACGCCGCACGGCTACAAGGCGGTGACCTTGCTGGGCGCGTGGGAGCGCGGCACGCTCAAACGTGCCGGGCTGCTGGGCGAAGGGCGCTGCGCGGGTGCGAGCGAAACCTTCGTCTGGACCAGCCCTTCTGCGCGCACGCAGGCGACGGCGAAAGCCCTGCTCGAAGGCATGTTCCCCGGCTGTGGTGTGCCGGTGAAACACACGAACAACGCCTCGGACACGTTGTTCCATGGCGGTGAAATCGGGCTGGGCACGCCTGACCCCAAGCTCGCTTATGACGCCATCTTGCAGGCGATGGGCGGCGATCCTGAACTTGCTCGCAAGAAGTACGAGGCCGATGTCGCCGCGATGGTCGATGCCGTCGGTGTTCCGGCCGATTGCGCGGCTAAGCGAGGGGCCGAGGCCTGTGGGCTGTATTCGAAAGCATGGGGCGTGAAGGACAGCGGAAAGATCGGGTTGACCGGGCCGGTATCGGTGGGCGCAAGCATGAGCGAGACCATTCGTATGCAGTATGCGGACGGCTGGCCGCTCGAGCGCATTGCCTTCGGGCATGTGAAGGGCGAAGCCGATGTCATCCGCCTGATGGGCTTGCGTAGCGCTAAATACGATCTGGTCAATCACACGCCGTATCTCGCGCGCCGGGGAGGCTCGCAGTTGCTGAGTCAGGTGGCGATGGCGATAGACGCGGCACCGGTGTCTGCCAAGGCCAAGCGCGTGAAAGGGGTACCGCCGCCCGCACGGCTGACGGTGTTCGTGGCGCACGACACCAACATCTCGCAGGTGCGCGCAATGCTCGGTTTCGACTGGAAACTGGGCGCATATACCGACAACGATGTGGTGCCGGGAGGCATGCTGATGTTCGAACGCTTTGTTCGTCCGCGCGACGGGAAGCGTTTCGTTCGGGTGTCGTACGTGGCGCAGAGTCTCGACCAGACACGCAACCTCGTGCCGCTCGACGACGCCAACGCGCCGTTGCGCGCGGTGTATCGACCGAAGTCCATCGGCAACGAGTGGATGACGTTGGCGCAGTTCGAATCGCTGACCGACGGCGTCATCGACCGCTCGGCGACTGCGCCCGAGACCTACGTCGAAGCGAAGTAATCGGTGAGTCGATGGGCGGCGCGTCGCGCGCCGCCCGTTTTATCGATGGATGCCGCCGGATGCGCTACTGCGTGCTCACACTGGCGCGCAGCAATTCCCCAAATCGCGCCTCGCACCAGCGCATCACGTCGTTGGGTTCTCTCCCAAAACGCCACACCATGCGCACGGGCAATTGCGGCAATCCCAAGTCGTCGCAGCGCAATTCGTGCAGGTCTTCGTACTTCGCAATGTCGATGGGCAGCACGGCCCAGCCGAGCTTGTCGACGACCATGCTGGCGATCACGTACGAGCTATCGGCGCGCCAAATCGAGGGGCTGAGCTGCAAGGGCGTGAAGTCGTCCATCTGCAACAGAATTTGCCGGTATCTCGCCAGATCGCCACGCGTCACATGATCGCGAAAGGCGAGCGGATGGTCGCCCGCGACGAACACCCCTTGCACGGCTGACCCCACGTACTTGTGCCCAAGCGCGGAAGAAATCGCGCCACGGTCGACGTGAAAGCCGATATCGGCCCGTTGCTTCTCCACGTATTCCGCCACTTCGGTGGAGGTGCCGTTGAGCAGCGTGAGCTCCAGATAGGCGAACTGATGCGCGAGATCGCGGACGAGCTCGCTCACTGCCTGATAGGGCAACGCTTCGTCGATGGCGAGCGACAACTGCGGCTGCTCGCCATACGCCAGCGCATTAGCCCGGTGGTTCAAGCCCTCGGCCTGGCGCAACAACTCCTTGGCTTCGAGCAGCATGACGTCGCCCTGATCGGTCAGCCGGGCGTTGCGGCGGCTGCGATCGAACAGTTCGAACCCCAGATCGGCTTCCAGCAGCGCGATGGCGGTGCTGACGGCCGACTGGGCTTTGCCCAAACGACGCGCGGCAGCCGATATCGATCCCTCTTCGGCTGCCGCCACAAAATAGCGCAATTGTTCAATTGTCCAGTTCATCCATCCATTCTATAGATAGGTTCCAACTTTTTCTAACATCGATTTCACGTCAGAATCGCGGTTCTCCTAGTGAAACGCCAATTTGAAACGCCGAAACAGGCGAGGCGGCAGACGACCGGATCCCCGGTCCGGTGGTCTTCAGTTCAGACCTCTTCGCGCAACGCGCACCTGCCAACCACGGCGACCCATGAAGAGACGCAGATGCCCGGTTCCCCATCGCCGGCGCTGCTCCCGGGCCGGCACCGCGCTCCCAACGCGGTATCGGCACCCCCCCGACCGGATGTCGTAAGTCCAACGTTTTTACATGTCATCAAAAATCGAACACCGAGCCCGTTTCGGAATGCTAACGGGCGCCCTCGTGGGTCTACTCGCACTCGCAGCCTGTACCGACCGCGGCAAAGAAGATAAGGCCGACGCCACCCCGGAAGCCGTGGTGCGCACGGTCGAACGCCGTGCCGAACCGCTCACGACGCAACAGCCGGGACGCCTCGAGGCATTCCGCAGTGCCGACGTGCGCGCTCGCGCAGGCGGCGTCGTCATGGAGCGCCGCTATCAGGAAGGTCAGCAGGTTGCGCGCGGCGACGTGCTGTTCCGCATCGACCCGCAGCCGCTCTCGGCCGCGCTCGATGCCGCACGCGGCGCGCTTGCGAAGGCGCAGGCCGAACACGATTCCGCAAAAGACAAGATCGAGCGCTATCGTGGCCTGCTTGAAGAGCGTGCCATCAGCGCGCGCGAAGACGCCGAGTCGCGTGCCGCCGAAGCCCGTACCCGGGCCGACGTGCTCGCCGCGCGTGCGGAAGTGCGTCGCGCCGAACTCAACTTGGGTTACACGAACGTCGTCTCCCCGATTGCGGGGCGCGTGCGTCGTGCCGAAGTGACGGAGGGCGCGCTAGTCGGCCTCGATTCGCCCACGTTGCTCACACGGGTGGAGCAGATCGATCCGATCTACGTGAACTTCTCGCAACCCGCCGCCGAGGTATACGCCATGACGCGCGATTTGCGCGCCGGCAAGTTGCAAAACGGCAACGAGGCTGCCGCACCGAAGGTGCACGTGACGCTGCCCGATGGCCGCGAATATGACTTGCCGGGCAAGCTGCTCTTCACCGATCTGGCTGTCGATCCGGGCACGGACACCATCGCCATGCGCGCATTGCTGCCGAACCCGGACGGCGTGCTGCTGCCCGGCGCGTTCGTGCAAGTGCGCATGCAAGGCGCCGTCAATCCGAACATCGTGCGTGTGCCGCGCGAGTCGCTGCTTCGCACCGCTGACGGTGCCGTCGTACGCGTGGTCGATGCGCAGGGCAAGGTGCACGACACCAAAGTGCGCGCCGAAGCCATCGAAGGCCGCGAGTGGCTCGTGACCGATGGCCTCAAGGGCGGCGAGCAGGTGATCGTGCACAACGTGGCGCAGTTCGCCGACGGCATGCAAGTCAAAGTGAAGGCCGACGGCGCGCAAAAAGCCGCCGCCGCCTCTACACCCGCTAAAGCGGAGACGCATTAATCATGGCTCGTTTCTTTATCGATCGCCCGGTCTTTGCCTGGGTGATCGCCCTAATCATTACGCTGGTCGGGCTGTTGTCGATCCGTGCACTGCCGGTCGCGCAGTACCCGGATATCGCGCCGCCGATCGTCAGCATCTGGAGCAGCTATCCGGGTGCATCGGCCAAGGTCGTCGAAGACTCGGTGACTGCCGTGATCGAACGTCAGATGAACGGCGCGCCGGGCTTGATGTACATGAGTGCATCGAGCGGAAACGGCGAATCGTCGATTAGTTTGTCGTTCAAGCAAGGCACCAGTCTCGATCTGGCCGCCGTTGAAGTGCAGAACCGGTTGAAGACCATCGAGTCGCGTCTGCCGGAAGTCGTGCGCCGCTATGGCGTGAAGGTCGAGCGCGCAGCGGACAACGTGCAAATGGTGGTCACGCTCTCGTCGAGCAATCCGTCCGTCGACGAGTTCGACCTTGGGGAGATCGCCG
Source organism: Pandoraea pneumonica (assembly GCF_902459645.1). Lineage (GTDB taxonomy): Bacteria > Pseudomonadota > Gammaproteobacteria > Burkholderiales > Burkholderiaceae > Pandoraea > Pandoraea pneumonica. The sequence continues at coordinate 42,939 of NZ_CABPSK010000003.1, read as the reverse complement.
CCTCGCAGGTCATGAACCAGCTCAAGCGCGTGCCCGGCGTCGGGCAGGTGCAGTTCTGGGGTACCGAGAAGGCCATTCGCATCTGGCCCGATCCGTCCAAACTGGTGGCGCTCGATCTGACGGCGTCCGACATCGTCTCGAAAGTGCGCGCCTACAACGCGCGCGTGACCATCGGCGATCTCGGCGCAGGCGCGACGCCTACGGCTGCACCGATCAACGCGAACGTGGTCTCCGACAGCGCGCTGTCCACGCCAGAGGAGTTTGCCAATATTCCGCTGCGCGTGCGGGCCGACGGCTCGGCCATCCGGCTGGGCGATGTCGCGCGTGTGGAATTGGGTGCGTCCGACTACAACTATTCGTCTCGCGTCGACGGCTTGCCGGCCACGGCAATGGGCATCAAGCTCGCCGCCGGGTCGAATGCCATCGAAGTGATGAAGGCCGTACGCGCGGTCATGGACGAGCAAGCGAGCCTGTTCCCGGCAGGCGTCTCGTACCAAATTCCGTATGAGACGGCGTCGTTCGTGAAGGTGTCGATCCAGAAGGTGTTCAAGACCTTGCTCGAAGCCGTCGTGCTCGTGTTTCTGGTGATGTACCTGTTCATGCAGAACTTGCGGGCCACGTTGATCCCGACGCTTGTTGTGCCGGTCGCATTGCTCGGCACGTGCGGGGTTCTGCTCGGTCTGGGCTACTCGATCAATACGCTCACGATGTTCGGCATGGTGCTCGCCATCGGTATTCTGGTTGACGACGCCATCGTCGTGGTCGAGAACACCGAGCGGATCATGGTCGAAGAGGGGCTGCCGCCTTATGCCGCGACGGTCAAAGCCATGCGGCAGATCAGCGGCGCCATCGTGGGCATTACGGTCGTGCTGGTGACGGTGTTCGTGCCGATGGCGTTCTTCTCTGGCGCCGTGGGCAACATCTATCGCCAGTTCGCGGTGACGCTCGCGGTGTCGATCAGCTTCTCGGCGTTCCTCGCACTGTCGTTGACCCCGGCGCTGTGCGCGACGTTGTTGCGCCCGATCTCGGCCGATCACCACGAGAAACGCGGTTTCTTCGGCTGGTTCAACCGTACGTTTGCACTGGGCACCGAGCGTTACACACGCACGGTCAGCAACACGTTGCGCCGTCCGTGGCGCGCCATCGTGGTCTACGGCATTGTGCTGATCGCCGTGCCGCTGGCCTTCATGCGACTGCCGTCGGCCTTTATTCCGGAGGAAGACACGGGCAGCTTCATGGTGATGGCATCCGAGCCGCAGGGGGCGACGCTGCCGGAAGCGATGACGGCACTCAAGCGCATCGAGAGCTATCTGATGAAGGACGAGCCGGTCAAACACGTCTTCGTGCTGGGCGGCTGGAACGAGTTCGGCGCAGGGCCGGGCGGCGGCATGTTGTTCGTCACGCTCAAAGACTGGCACGAGCGTACGTCGAAGCACGACGGCGTGAACGCCATCGTCGATCGCGTGAATGCCAAGTTCGGCGGCCAGCCCGATCGCATGGTGCTGGCGATGAACAGCCCGGCGCTGCCGGAACTGGGTTCGTCGAACGGCTTCAGCCTGCGCCTGCAAGACCGTGCCGGTGTCGGCAACGAAACGCTTATCGCCGCACGTGACCAACTGCTCAAGCAAGCAGTGGAAGACCCGGTGCTCAAGAACGTGATCTTCGCCGGTCAGGGCGATGTGCCCCAGATCGACGTCACGCTCGACCGTCGCAAGATGGAAGCGCTGAAAGTGAGCATGGACGAAGTGAACACCACGCTCGCTACGATGTTCGGCTCGGACTACGTGGGCGACTTCATGCTCGGTGCAGAGAACCGCCGCGTGATCGTGCAAGCCGATGGCCGTCAGCGCGTGTCGCCGGAGAACGTCGGCAATCTGCGCGTGCGCAATGCCAACGGCGAGATGGTGCCACTCTCGGCGTTCGTCTCGCTCAAGTGGAAACTCGGTGCACCGCAGTTCAAGCGTTACAACGGCTATCCGTCGTTCACGATTCAGGGCGAGTCGGCGCCGGGCAAGAGCAGCGGCGAAGCGATGGCGCGCATGGAGCAGTTGATGGCCGACTTGCCAAAGGGCATCGGTCACGAGTGGAGCGGTCAGTCGCGGGAAGAGCGTATTTCCGGGGCGCAGGCGCCGATGTTGTTCGCGTTGTCGGTGTTGGTGGTGTTTCTCGCGCTCGCTGCGCTCTATGAAAGCTGGGCCATTCCGGCGGCCGTCATCATGGTGGTGCCGCTGGGGGTGATCGGAGCGCTGGGCGCGGTGAGTCTGCTCGGTATGCCCAACGACATCTACTTCAAGGTCGGCCTGATCGCGACCATCGGTCTGTCGGCGAAGAACGCGATTCTGATCGTGGAAGTCGCCAACGACTTGGTCAAGCACGGCATGGGCTGGGTCGAAGCTGCAATCGAAGCGGCACGTCTGCGCCTGCGACCGATTGTGATGACCTCGCTGGCCTTCGGCTTCGGCGTGATCCCGCTGGCTATCGCGACGGGCCCGGCCTCTGGCGCACAACGTGCTATCGGCGTGGCGGTGCTGGGAGGGATCATGTCGGCCACCGTGCTGGCGATCTTCCTCGTGCCGTTGTTTTTCCTGTGGGTGGGCCGTTTTGTGCGCCGCCCGGATTCGAATCAGGCGGATGCCTCGCGTGACATCACGTCGGCCGCCGAGGGGAATGTATGACGAAGTTTCGACCCCGTACTGACGGGATGACCATGAACCGCACCGGCATGCTGGCATCGCTCGCGCTGTTTGCGATGCTGGCCGGTTGCACGTTAGCACCGACGTATGAGCGTCCGGCAGCACCGATGCCGACGACTTTCGAGGCCGCGCCGGAGGGTGCTGGCGCGGCGTCACCAGCGCTCAGTTCGCTAACAGCGCTCACGCCTGCGCCGAGCGCCGACGCCGATTGGGCGGAAGTGTTCACCGATCCGGGCCTGCAAGGGCTGATTCGCAAGGCGCTCGCGCAGAATCGCGACCTACGCCTGGCTTCGCTACGCGTGCAGGAAGCGCGTGCGCTATACGGCATTGAAGCGGCCAACTTGCTGCCAAGCGTGCAAGCGGGCGGCACGTTCGGGCGTCAGCGTTATGCGGGCACACCAGACGGCAACGGCGGCACGACGGGCAACTATGTCGCCAACGATCTGCGCGCGACGCTCGGCGTGAGCGCGTTCGAACTCGACTTCTTCGGGCGCGTGCGCAGTCTGAAGGACGCCGCGCTCAACGAGTACCTCGCCAGCGAGGAAGCCCAGCGCGCGGCGCAGGTCAGTCTGGTCGCTGAAGTCGCCACGTCGTACATCGGCCTGGTGGCATTGAGCGAGCAGATCAACTACGCCCGCGAAGTGTTGGCGGCGCGCGAGGAAGGGATTCGCGTGATTCGTCTGCGGGCCGAGCGCGGGCTGGTCGATGATCTCGACCTGAACACCGAAACGACGCAAGTCGAAGTGGCGCGCGCGGCGTTGGCCGAGCGTGAGCGTCAGCGCAGTCAGGTCGTGCATGCCTTGCAGGTGCTCACGGGCGATGTCGGCACGCGGCCGGTGTCTGCTGCCACGCTCGACGATGCCTTCGTAGTGCCGGTGGCTGCCGGGCTGCCGTCGTCGCTGCTGATGCGCCGCCCCGACATTCGCCGTGCGGAAGCGCAATTGCGCGCCACCAACGCCAATATCGGCGCAGCGCGTGCGGCGTTCTTCCCGTCGATCAAGCTCACCACGGACATTGGCACTGCCAGCACGCGCTTTGCCGATCTGTTTGGGGCAGGCTCGGGTGTCTGGTCGTTCGTGCCGCAAATCACCGTGCCGATCTTCGATGGCGGCCGCAATATCCAAGGCCTGAATCTTGCGGAAGTGCGCAAGGAAATGGCAGTGGTGACGTACGAGCAAACCATCCAGACGGCCTTCGCCGAAGTCGACGATGCGCTGGCGGCACAGTCGCAACTGGCGCGTCAGTTTCAGGCGCAAAAGCGGGTCTCGGACGGCGAGCGTGAGCGTCTGCGGCTCGCCAAGCGCCGCTATGTGAACGGCGTGGCGAGCTATCTCGAATTGCTCGACGCGCAGCGCAGTGAGTTTCAGGCGGCGCAACAGTTGATCGACGTGAAGCAGCGCGTGCTGGTCAATCACGTGGCGCTGTATCGTGCGCTGGGTGGCGGCTGGGAGCCTGAGCGGTCCGCATCCTGATCGATGGCGAGTAAGCCGTTAAAGAAAAACCCCGCCGGTTCGACAGACCCGGCGGGGTTTTTCACATCTGGCGGGCAGCAAACGCGACGCTGCCGCGCCGCGCATCAGAACGCGAAGCGCCCTTCAGCAGCGATCTTGGCGAGCGGCTCGCGCGGGCTCGGCACTTCGCGCGAACGCAGGCCTTCGGGCAGCGTAGCGGGGTCGCCCGGGCGGCCGATGGCGATGGCCGCTTCGATGGTGTACTTCGACGACAGATCGAGTTCATTGCGAATCTTGTCGTGTTCGATGCCAGCCATCGCGTGCGTGGCCCAGCCCGAGAGCGAGGCTTGCAGTGCGAGGTAGCCCCACGCGGCGCCCGTGTCGAGGGCGTGCGTCGGTGCGGGCACTTCTTGCTGCGAGCCCGGCGGCGTCAGCGTCGACTTCGAGATCACGATGACGATGGCGGCGGCGTGCTTTGCCCAGCTTTGGTTGAATTCGTTGAGGAAGCCGACGAATTGCTCCCAGTGCGGCGTGCCACGGCGGGCGTACACAAAGCGCCACGGTTGCGCGTTGTAGGCCGAGGGGGCCCAACGGGCGGCTTCGAAGAACGTGTTCAGAGTGGCTTCGGGCAGCGTTTCGTCGGTGAACGCACGCGGCGACCAGCGGGCCACGAATTGCGGATCGATCGGATGGTCGGCTTGGCGGGGTGTCGTATCGGTCATACGGAGAGTCTCGTAGGCGAATTTAGCAAAAGGGGTGATGCAGGGTGAAGACGGACCAACGGGCCGCAAGCATACCAAGCGCGCGCCCCGATCCCAACCAATATCGCGGCACGTGCATATATCATGACGCTCCATGAACACTCTCAAGAACATGCGGATCTTCGTGCGCGTGGCCGATGCGGCGAGTTTTGCCGGTGCGGCGCGTGCGCTCGACATGACCACGGCACAGGCGTCGAAGGCCGTCTCGGAGCTTGAAGCGCACCTGCGCACACGTCTGCTGCATCGCACGACACGCAAGCTGGCGCTGACCGACGCCGGTCATCGCTATCTGGCGCGCTGTCGCGACATCATCGCGATGGTCGACGTCTCCGAGGCGGAAGCCGGTGCCGCGACGGCCGCGCCAAGTGGCACGTTGCGCCTTCACGCCCCGGCGAGCTTCGGACAAGTGTTTGTCATTCCCGCGCTGGCGCGTTTTCTTGAGCAGTATCCGGAGGTGCAGGCCGACCTGCTGTTGTCCTCCCGCGTGCCCGACTTGCTCGAAGAGAATATCGACGTGTCGCTGCGCCTCGCGACCGCCCAGCTACCCGACTCCGGTCTCGTGTCCACACGCATTTGCCGCATGGCGTCGGTGCTGTGCGCGGCACCGCTATACCTTGAAATGCACGGCGCGCCTGGCTCGCTGGAGGACCTGGCGCAGCACACGCAAGTGAGGCTCGTGGCGCCGCATTATTCGGTCGATCACTGGCATTTCGAGGGGCCGGATGGCCGGGTGAAGATTCCCGTGCCCGCGGGCCGCCTGCGTGTGAACACGGCGGATTCGCTCGCGGCGGCGCTCATTAGCGGATGCGGCGTGGGGCCGGTGCCGCTGCTCTCGGCACTGCCCGCGCTGCGCAGCGGCGCGTTGGTACGCGTGCTGCCCGACTATGAATTGCAGGGCACGTACGTGTATGCCGTCTACGCGTCGCGCTTGTATCTCGACGCGAAGGTCAAGTCGTGGATCGAGTTTCTGCGGGCGTTTGTGGAACAGGCGCTTGCCGCGCCAGACGCAGCAGCGCTAGCGCCGCACACGCGATAAGCAGGCCGATGGCGAGCGACACCCAGAGAATCGCGAGGTCGCCCCATTGCTCCCGCGCCAGCGCGTAGCCCCATGGCGCGATGGCCGCGAGGGCGAACGCTGGGGTGAGCAGCGTACCTAACGCGCGGGCGTAGGCCCCGTGGGCGAAGAGTTCGAGCGGCAAGCTGGCGCGCAGCAGCGTCGCCAGCCCATTGAGCGCGCCATACAAAAAGATGAAGACAGCCGCCGCCGCGAGCGACGACATCCCCGCTAGCCCCAGCGCAAAGCACAGCGGCAGACCACAGCCGACCACGACGTTGAGCTTCACCGCACTTGCCTGCCGCGGTTGCAGCCACTCCAGCATGCGGGCACACACCTGACCCACTCCCCATAGCGCCGCAAGCCCGACCGGCAGCCCGTGGGCGCCGAGTAGCGAGGTCAAATGCGCGGCCAGCCCCGACGACAGAATGGAAACTAACGCCATCACGCTGCCGTAAAGCAGGGCGGGACGCCACGGCAATGCGGTGGCCGCCAAGGGACGCTCGCCTGCTGTGACTACTCGCGGGGGCGTGGGCGGCAGGCTGCGCAGCAATGCCCACGCGATCAGCCCGATGCCGCCGAAAACGCACACGCCGATGCGCCAGCCCCAGGTATCGCCCAGCCAGTTCCCTAACGGCCAGAAAACGGTGGTGGCGAAGCCGCCCATCAAGGTGATTTGTGTCATCGGGCGGCGGGCTGCCGCGCCGTAAAGCGCGGCGAGCGTGGCGAAGGCCGCGTCGTAGAGCGACAGCCGCATGCCGACGCCAAGCAAACACCAAGCAGCGAAAAACTGCACGAGCGTCGTGCTGCTGGCCAGCACTGCGCAACCCGCCGAACAGATGAGGGTGCCCGCACACATCACACGCCGCCCGCCGAAGCGTTCTAGCCAACGGCCCGAGTACGGCGAGACGGCGGCCATCACGAGCATGGCGAGCGACGGCCCGGCGAACACGACCGTCTGTGCCCAGCCGGTCGCGCGCACGATGCGCCACGCGAACGCGCCGGGCAGATAAAAGCTCACGCCCCAGTTAATGAGTTGCGCAAGGCCTAGCGTGACGACGGTGGGCATGGTGATGTCGGGAGCATGCCCGTATCCGTACGGGCGGCGAGGAATGAAAGGATGGAAGGCGCAGAGTTGCCATAGTGCGCGCAGGCCATCTCTTGGTAAAGTCTTGGCATCTTATTCGATCCATAAGGGAAACTTTGAGATGCGACGCCTCAATCTGGATCAACTGCATACCTTTGCCGAGGTGATCGACGCGGGAAGCTTCTCTGCCGCCGCCGATCGCCTCGATCTGTCGCAACCCGCCGTGAGCCTTCAGGTGCGGCAGTTGGAACAGCGCCTGAATGTGCGTCTGATCGAGCGGGTGGGCAAGCGGCTCAAGCCTTCGTCCGCAGGTCTGACGTTGCTCGAACACGCGCATCGTATCGATGCGGCCGTCGAAGAGGCCTTGCAGGCATTGTCCACACATGCGCAAGGCATTGCGGGAGAAGTCGCGATCGGCACGGGGGCGACGGCCTGCATTCACTTATTGCCGCCGATGCTGCGCGCCATGCGCAAGCGCCATCCGGCGCTCGACATTCGCGTGAGTACCGGCAACACCGACGACGTGGTGGCGGCGGTGACGGAAAACCGTCTCGACGTGGGGCTCGTCACGTTGCCTGCCGCCGGGCGCAGCCTGCATATCACGCCGGTGCTGCGCGACGAATTCGTGGCCATTGCCCCGTTGAGCGAGCAAGACTGGCCGGAAGAAATTACGCCGCATGCGCTCGCCGCCGCCCCCATGGTGGCTTTCGAGGCGGGCAGCAGCACGCGCCTGTTGATCGATGAGTGGTTTTTGCAAGCGGGCTTGCGCATTCGTCCGGTGATGGCTTTGGGGAGTATCGAAGCCATCAAAGAGATGGTGTCCGCCGGACTGGGTTACAGCATCGTGCCTCGCATGGCGGTGAGCGCTGCGCACCATCGGCGAGGGCTGCGCATTGCCGCGTTGACGCCGGATCTTGCGCGCACGCTGGCGATCGTGGTTCGACAAGATAAACCGCTCGCCCCGGGGTTGCGGCGAGTGTTGCAAGCGCTCGAAGGTCTGGGCAGCGCGACATGATGTCGCATGTTAATAATTGGCAGTCCACGTCAACAAGGCGTGTTGTTTTACTGCTCAAAATAAACTATCCGCAAAATGCGAAGCTCGGACTACAATGCGCGAACATCGGCATCTAACAAGAACGTGCAATTCGAAATGCATCACAATCTTTACCGGTATGAGGGGCTCCTTAGCGCCCGCTCGGTCGAGGCGCTTGACGCGGAATTTCAGCAACTGACGCACGCACTGGGTTATCGCTCGCTGTTTTATGCACCGTTGCTGCCGCGCCGCGAGCGTGAGGCCGCAGCCTTCCAATCGGGCGACGAGCGCATTAGCGCCGAGGGCATGCCGAGCCGCCACATCTTCACGACATTTCCCGGCGCGTGGATCGAGCGATATCAGGTCGCAGGGTATGCGGAAGTCGACCCGGTGCTCGTCGCTGCGAACCTGTCGCCGCTGCCGATTCTCTGGCGCTCGTTTCTCACACAGAAACGGCCGCATCCGATTTTCGCGGATGCGCGCGAGCATGGGCTGGGTTGTGGCGTGAGCATTCCGCTCTATGGGGCGGCGGGCGAGCGCGCCATCTTCACCGCAGCGACACCGCAATCGCCTGACGAGTGCGCCGAACACGAAGCACGCATGGTTGGCGAGATTTACCTGAGTGCGCTGTATTTCCACCAGGCGGTGCAGCAACTCGACATGCAATGGGTGGCGAGCCGCAGTGCGGGAAAACTGAGTCCACGCGAAATTGAAAGCTTGCTGTGGGCCGCGCGCGGAAAAACGGCATGGGAGATCGGTTTAATTCTGAAGATCTCCGAGCACACGGTGACGTTTCACATCAATAACGCCAAGCGCAAGCTCGGCGCCGTCAATCGGCATCAGGCCATTGCTGCGGCAATTAGCAGCGGCTTGATCGCGCCCTGATTCGCCTAAAAACCGCCCCTTCCAATTCCGTCTGACGAGATAGCTCGATCTTCGAGAGATCGATGCTGTCTCGTTGTCCGGTATCTGCAATTTGGGCGCCATTTCAGCGCCATTTAGTTCCCAATTCCACGCGATTTAACAGCTTTTGCGAAACAGTGTGTTGTCGCATTCGGGCTGGCTCATTGCTAGGGGAAAACTATAATTTACTCAGGACGAAAGCTGATTGATATGCGGTTTTCGGTTCCTGAGCGACAAATTAACGATAAAAGGAGTTTTCCATGAAAAAGAACCTGTTGACTGCCGTCGCGCTCGTTGGCTTTGCCATGGCTGCCGGCTCGGCATTCGCCGACCAGACACAAACCGGTGGTGTGACGCGTGCGCATGTGCGCGCTGAACTGCAAGCGGCTCGTGAACTCGGTCTTTCGCCGGTGACGGAATTCAACTTCCCGTACACCTACGAACAGTCGATTCAATTGCAAAAACGTACGGCCGAAATTGAAGCAGCGCAGCAAGGTGTCGCAACGCAACCGATGACCAACTAAGCTAGTGCACGTTGTCAGTTTGATCTGTTGTCACAGCAGCACCTGATTCGCCGACGGCCCGCCTGACCTTGTTGGTCCCGCCCGCGCCGCGCGAATCGCCCCGACGCCGTACCGCGTCACTTACCACAGCCCCGCCCGAGGATTCGTTCCCGACGGGGCTTGTGTGTTTCTGGGGCTTCCTCCCTCTCCCATTGCCACGATAGGGACAAAACAAAAAGCGGATGCGTCTTTCGACGTCATCCGCTTATTGGTCTGTTGAACCTCGCCACTGGCGCCGCGTGGGCGCCATATCCTTAGTTCGTTTTCACTTCCGTGGCGACTGCGACGCCTTTCGCCGTCTCCGGCTTCGCATGGGATTCAGCGAGCGCGGTGGCGTCGTGTGCGGCGCTCGACTGCCAGCCGCCGCCAAGCGCGAGGAACAGATTGATCTGATCCATCGCCACCTGCGTTTGCGAGGCGGCCAGTGCCGCTTCCGTGTTGGCGTGGGTGCGATCAGCGTCGAGACTCGTGAGGTACGGCGCGCGTCCGGCCTGATACAACTGGCGGTTCTGATCGGCGGCTTGCCGCGACTTGTCGCGTGCGTCGCGCAATGCGTCGTCGCGCTCAAGTTCGTGGGTGTACGCCGAGAGTGAAGTCTGCGTTTCCTGCAAGGCTTTGAGCACCACGCCGTCGAAGTGAGCCAGTGCCGCATCGGCGCCCGCTTCCATGCCCTTGATGTGCGCGCGCACGCCGTTGGTCGGCAACGACCAGGTGATCATCGGGCCGACGCTCCACTGCTCCGTGCGGCCTTGTCCGAAGTGTTCGAGCATGCCGCTCGCGCCCACCGATGCGCCGATGCGAATCGACGGATACAAATCTGCCGTCGCCACACCGATCTTTGCGGTGGCCGACGCCAGCTCGCGCTCGGCTTGGCGCACATCGGGGCGGCGCTTGAGCAGCGCCGTGCCGTCACCGACCGGCAACGCTTGCTTGAGTTGCGGAATCTGACGGCACTCGGTCACGCTCGCGTCGAGCGAGCCCGGCACCTTGCCAAGCATGACGGCAAGCCTGTACGTGGCCGCTTCGTGCTCCGCCTTGAAGTGGGGCAGGGCTGCGCGCAGCGTGTCGGCTTGCGCCTGTGCGCGCAGCAAGTCGGTCGGCTGATCGCGGCCAACGTCGACCAGCTTGCGCGTGATCGCGACGCTCTTTTCCTGCAACTTCAGTTGATCGTTGGCGATGTCGTATTCGTGATTGGCCGCGCAGCTTTGCACATAAGCGCGCACCGTCTCGGCGGCCACGCTCACGCGGGCCACGTCGAGCGCGGCATGGCTGGCTTCTGCTGCGGCGAGCGCGGCTTCGTCTGCACGGGCGAGCTTGCCGAAGAAGTCGATCTGATACGAGATCGACAGCGCGGCTGCCGCCAGATTGATCACCGGCAGCTTCTCTTCCTGAAGGAAACTCTCGCCCGAGAGTTGTGCGCGTGCCGCATTGGCTTCCACGCCGCCTTGCGGCAGGTTTTCCGATTCGACTTCGTGATACATGGCAATGGCGCGCTGCACATTAGCCACGGCGACGCGCACATTGGTATTGGCGGCGAGCGCCTGCTTGACGAGCGCGTCGAGCTTGGCGTCGTCATAGAGTTGCCACCAGTCGTCGGGCACCTCGCCGATCGACACGGCGCGTTGATTCGCCGTGGCAATCGGGCCGTTGGCTTGCGCCGAGCGCATCACCGAATTCTCCGGCAGATGGTAGTCGGGCCCGACGGTCGTACATCCGGCGACGAGTGCGGCGGCCGCGGCCACTGCACTCATCAACAAAAATCTCGTTTTCACTGCTGCGCTCCCTGAAGGGAACCGGTCGTGCGCGCTGCGGCGACTTGCGTTTGCGCAGCGTCGTTGGCGGCTGCGGCAGCCTTCGACGGATTGCCTTCCTTAGACTTGCCGCCCCGATCTTCCACGACGGTCACCGTCGCGGTGCGGCCGGCGACGAGACGCATATCCTTGGGCACATCGTCGAGCGCAATGCGCACCGGAATGCGCTGGGCAAGACGCACCCAGTTGAACGTCGGGTTGACGTTCGGCAGCATCGACGCGCCGCTGGTGCGGTCGCGATCTTCGATACCGGCAACGATGCTCTGCACATGACCGTGCAACACGTGGCGCTCGCCCATGAGGCGCACTTCGACCTTGTCGCCGATGTGAATGCCGCGCATCTTCGTTTCTTCGAAATAGCCTTCCACGTGCAGCGAATTGGCATCGACCATCGAGAGCACCGGGCGGCCCGTGCTCACGTAGTCGCCAACACGCGGCAGGCGGTCGTTCAGGTAGCCGTCGGCGGGGGCCAGCACGCGGGTGCGTTCCAGATTGAGCTTGGCGAGTTGCACGGCGGCAGTGGCCTGCGCCAGTGCGGCCTCGCCCGACTCGACCTTGGCCTGACCGGCTTCGACCACTTCCTTCGCGACCACTTCGGTCAGTTGATGATTGCGGGCGTTCTCGCGGCGCGACTGGGCCAGCGTGGCGCGCAGTGCGGCGGCATTCGCTTCGGCTTGTTGCAGCGCCAGCGTGTAGCGGTCGCGGTCGATCACGAAGAGCAGGTCGCCACGATGTACGGGCTGGTTGTCTTTGACTTCCACGTCGGTAATGAGGCCGGAGACGTCGGGGGCCACCTGCACGATGTCGGCGCGAATGCGGCCATCACGTGTCCACGGGGCGACGGTGTAGTAGTCCCACAAATGCAGGAGCACGAAGACCGCAACGACGGAGACGCCAAGCGTCAGAACGACGGGGCCAAGAGAGCGAAGTTTCAGTTTCATGATTGACAGGCGCGCGCGATAGCGACAATGCCGCCCAGCGCAATGATGTACACAGCAAGGTTGAATAACGAACGGTGCCAGACGAGCTTGTAAAAGCCGATGCGCGCAAGCAAGAAGCGCAGCGCACCTGTCAGCACGAAGGCCACGATCATCAGGGCCAGCAGCATCGGCACAAAAACGCCGTAGATGTCGATCTCTCCGCTCATTGGGCACTCTCAGGTCGTGTGGTCGGGAACAGCGCGACGTGGATGTCCATGAGCGAGGCGCGCGCACTACGCGCCGCCTGATCGCTATGGGCCACCAACGAGCGCACAGCGCCCAGCAGTTTGTCGTGCAGCGTGATGTCGGGCTCGCTCACCTGTTCGTCGAGTCGCGACTGATAAAAGCGCGCCACGTCGGTGAGCACGGCCTGTACGGCATCGCGCTGCGAGGAATTCAAATGCGGCAGCTCGCGCTGCAACGCCAGCGCCGAGAGTTCGACGCGCACTTCGGTGAAGCCGTCGCTCGACGTTTCGCTTTCGCTGGCCGCCAGTCGCGGCACCAACTGGCCGAGCCGGTCGAGCAGGCGGGCGCGCAGACGGCCGTGTTCGGCAACCGAGCGGCCGACCGCATTCTTCGCGATGTCGCGCCAGCTCGAATGAATGAGCCGCCGCATCGCGACGCGCGTGCCGAAGGGCCGCGTCTGCAAGGTCCAGAGCAGCGCGAACAACACGCCAGCGAGGCCCGCAATGTTGCTGTTGAAAAACGCCGAGAAGTCGGCGCTGTAACCGCCTTGAATCCCGACAAAGCTCGCCGTATTCACCGCAACGAGCATGGCCACCATGGTGAAGCGCGGCTGCGGGATGAACGTGCCGAGCAACAAATACGGCACCGCAAACATCGCGACGAGCAGACCGAAGTCGTGGGCGTTCGTCAGGATGAAGAACACGTACACGGCGGCAAACACCACGCACACGGCCGTCGCCCAGAAGAATGAGCGGATAAACGGCGCGGGTTCGTCCATGGCCGCGAAGAAACAGCAGGCCACGGCGCCGAGCGAGACGCCAGCGGCGCCATCGTTCCAGCCGGTGTAGATCCACGCCATGCCCATCAGGAACGTACACAGCGCTGCAGAGATCGTCGAGAACAGCAGCAGCCCGTGGTCGTAGTGACGCGCGCCGCCCAGTTCCCAATACGGGAAAGCGGGCGTCCATTCGGGCGCATCGTCCGACTGACCGAAGCGGCGTTGCAGCGCGACGCAGTCTTGCCAGAGTTGCACCAGCGAGCGCAGGCGGTCTTCAGTGGCGGAGACGAGCGCGCTATACCAATCGGATGCTTCACCAGCCGGTTGGACCGGCTGCGACGGCATGAGCAAATGCGCCGGGGCGGGCGACGGCGCGCCTTGGCGCAGCCATGCGACCACGTCGGCCATCTTCGCTTCGAGCGCCTCGGGGGCACCCTGCGGGTGCTGGCGAAGCGTTTGCACGAGCGATGCAACCGTTGAAAGCACCGGCATCATCATCGTCATGCGCCCGCGCAGTTCTTGCGCGTCGCGCACACGGGCGGAGGTGTCCGCATCGTACGAAAGCTGGCTGATCAACTGGTCGAGCGCCAGAATGTCGGCCGCCATTCGGTGACGGCTCATGTGGCGTGAGGCCTTGCCGTCGGGGTCTGCCGAGAGCATGTCCATGGTCCAGCGCGCGGCGTCGACGAGCCAGCGGCCCGAGCGGTCGTGCAAGACTTTCGCCACGCTCGTGGGCAAGACGACCGCGCCGACGACGCTTGCGCACACGATGCCCAGAATGATCTCTTCCGATCGGGCGATGGCGATGTCGAAGATGCCGTCGGGCGTGCCGACCGCAGGCAGGGCAATCAGCGGCAGCGTGTACGACGCCAGCAGAAACACATAGCTGCGCGGCGAACGATGCAGCAACGAGATATAGAGCAGCGTGCCGGTCCACAGGCCGACGGCGGCCATCAGCAATTCAGGTGTGTTGACGAGCGCGGGGACGAAAACGATCGACGCTGCGGCGCCCAGCAACGTGCCGAGCACCCGGTACAACGCTTTGGAGCGGGTCGCGCCCGTGAGCGGATGCGACACGATGTACACCGTGGCCATCGCCCAGTAGGGGCGCGGCAAACCGAGCGCGAGGGCAATGTAGAGCGCCAGCATCGAGGCGAGAAACGCCTTGATGGAGAAAATCCAGTCGCGTGAGGATGGCCAATTGAGCACGGTTTACTTCTTTGGGGGCTCCATCGCGAGAATGGTCGCGTCGGGACCGGTCGCGCTGGAGAGAATTTCGAACACGCGCAGCACCGCTTCGAAATCTTCGCGCGGCACGTTCGCAAACACCTTCGCGCGCAACTGACTGAGTTCGATTTCGAGCTTTTCGGCGAGCGCTTCGCCGGCCTCCGTCAGCCGCAGCGCGTTGGCGCGCCGGTCGCTGGCATCGACTTCGCGCAGCACGAGCCCGGCCGCGCACAACTGATCGAGCAGCCGTACCAGCGAGGCGCCTTCGAGCCCGACATATTCGGCAAGCTCGACCTGACGCACACCCTGGCCAAGACGGCGGATGAACAGCAGCGGCCCGGCGCTGGCGGCAGAAATGCCGTACTCGACGATTGCGCTTTGCGATAACTGGCGCCACTGCTTACCGGCCAGCAACAAGTGGCTGGTGAAAGCGAAGCGGAGCGATTCTAGGGAGGTCATGGAGAAAGATTATATGTTAACTAATAATTAGGATGCTAGTTAATACGGTATTGCTCCAGACGAAGGAATGCCCGTAAACCCTTGCTGGTATTGGCTTTTCAGCCGATGACGGTGCGCAAGAATCAGCCCCGCAGCGCGTATATTTCGCGCCGCCGGGCTGTTTTATTTTTGAGCGCCGGTCATTTCGCCGTCGTCGCTCGTCCCATTTTCTGAGCCCGCCGCGCCGTCGATCTGCTTCATGTTGTCGAGCAGTTTGAGCAGGTAGTGCAGCGTGTGGGTGATGTCGCCGGTCGAGAATTCGTCGAGCGCTTGCCCGTAATAGTCGTGAATACGCGGCACCGCTTCACGGTGCCATACCGCGTGTCCGTGCTCGGTCATGGTGACGAGGCGCGAGCGGCGATCGCGCCCATCCGGTGCGCTGGCGACGTGGCCGTCGCGTTCCATCCGGCTGATCAGCCCCGACAGATTCTGTCGACTCACCATCAGATAGCGCGCCAAATCGCCCACGCTCATACCGTCTGGCACTTCCGGGCGAGAGAGCGCGCCGAGGACGGCCCATTGCTGGGTCGTCAGGCCGAGATCTTCCACGGCCCGCGTACCGGTTTTATGCAACATGTTGGCACATTGATAGAGCCGGAAGAACAGCCGGTTGGCTAGCTCCATGCGCGTGATATCCAAATTATTCTTAGGGTTATCCATATCAAAGACTCCGCAGCCGAGCGCTTGCGTATCGCGAAAGTGATGTCTAGTATACGTCAATATGTTGACGTAATTTGATGGGCGGGCGAGATACCTGCGAGGTCAGCAAGGATACCGTGCCCGCCAGCAACTCTGGAGACGAGATATGCAGCGCTTCGAAGGCAAGACCGTCATTGTGACGGGCGGTGGGGGCGGTATCGGTGGCGCAACGTCGCGCCGGTTGGCGCGTGAGGGGGCGGCGGTGGCCGTGTTCGACCGCGATCTGACGGCCGCCGAGCGCGTGGCGGGCGAGATAGTGGAAGCGGGCGGCCGGGCGCAGGCGTTTGCCTGCGACATCACCGTGCGCGAACAAGTCGATGCCGCCGTCGCGGCGGCGGTGCAGGCTCTTGGCCCGATTGACGTGTTGGTCAACAACGCCGGGTGGGACATCTTCAAGCCGTTTACCAAGACGGTGCCGCAAGAGTGGGAGCGTCTGATCGCCATCAATTTGGTGGGCGCGCTGCATATGCATCACGCGGTATTGCCCGGGATGATCGCCCGGCGCAGCGGACGCATCGTCAATATCGCTTCCGACGCGGCACGGGTCGGTTCATCGGGAGAAGCGGTGTATGCGGCCTGCAAGGGCGGCATCGTGGCTTTCTCGAAAACGCTCGCCCGCGAGCATGCGCGTCACGGCATCACGGTCAATGTGGTGTGCCCGGGGCCGACCGACACGGCGCTCTTCGCCGATTACAAGGAAGGCGCAGGCAACCCCGAGAAGCTGGTCGAAGCCTTCACCAAAGCGATTCCCCTTGGCCGTATCGGCCAGCCGGACGATCTGCCGGGCGCCATCGCCTTCTTTGCCAGCGACGACGCGGCGTTTGTCACCGGTCAGGTGCTGAGCGTCTCCGGCGGCTTGACGATGAACGGCTGATTCCGCTCATTCCCCCATTCCCCAGTCACTGATATCTGCCGTGGGCCATCCGCCCCGGTTTGGAGACAGACGATGAACTACGAAGACATTCGCTACGAAGTGCGCAACGGCGCGGCATGGATCACGATCAACCGTCCCGACAAGATGAATGCGTTTCGCGGGCGGACCTGCGATGAACTGATTCACGCGATCAACAAAGCGGGCTACGACCGCGAGATCGGCAGCATCGTGTTGGCGGGGGCGGGCGAGAAGGCGTTTTGCACGGGCGGCGATCAGTCGGCGCACGAGGGGCAGTACGACGGACGCGGCACCATCGGCCTGCCGATGGAAGAACTGCATAACGCGATTCGCGACGTACCGAAGCCGGTCATTGCCCGCGTGCAGGGCTATGCCATTGGCGGCGGCAATGTGATCTGCACACTGTGCGACTTCACCATCGCTTCGGAGAAGGCGGTGTTTGGGCAAGTCGGCCCCAAAGTCGGCTCGGTCGATCCGGGCTTCGGCACGGCGTTCCTCGCCCGCGTGGTCGGGGAGAAGAAGGCGCGCGAAATTTGGTATTTGTGCCGTCGTTATACCGCCGCCGAAGCGCTCGAGATGGGACTCGTCAACACGGTGGTGCCGCACGAGCAACTCGACGCCGAAGTGCAGAAGTGGTGCGACGAAATCATGGAGCGCAGCCCCACGGCCATCGCCATCGCGAAGCGCTCTTTCAATATGGATACGGCACAGCAGGCGGGCATCGCCGGCATGGGGATGTACGCGCTCAAGCTCTATTACGAGACGGAAGAGTCGCGAGAAGGCGTGCGCGCGTTTCAAGAGAAGCGCAAACCCGACTTCCGCAAATACGCCAAGTAAGTCCCGTCATCGAAGCGAGGAGCAGGGCTATGCACAATCCGTATCTCGACGACGACCTCGTCGCGTTGGCCGAACACACCCAGCGCTTTGCGCAGGAACGCATTGCGCCCGGCTTTCTCGAACGCGACAAAACCCGTGTGCTCGACCGCGCGCTGATGCGCGAGATGGGGGCGTTGGGCCTGATCGCGCCGGAATTGCCGGAAATTTATGGCGGGCAAGGGATGGGACGGCTCGCCGCCGGGGTGATTCACGAAGCGATTGCGCGCGCCGATCTGAGCATGTCGTACGTCAATTTGCTCGCGTCGCTCAACGGGCAAATTCTGGCCGATCACGGCAAGCCTGAGATCGTCACGCCGTGGCTGACCAAACTCACGCAAGGCGAGACGTTGCTCGCGATAGCGCTCACGGAACCGCGTGGCGGCTCCGACGCCGCAAGCCTGCGCATGCGCGCCGATTTCAACGGCACGCACTATGTGCTCAACGGCGAGAAGACGTCGATCTCCGCCGCCGATCAAGCGGATGCCGCCGTGGTCTTTGCCCGCACCGGTGAAATATCGGCGGGGGCGCGCGGCGTCTCGGCGTTTCTCGTGCCGCTCGATCTGCCGGGCATCACGCGGCAGCGCTTCGATTGCCATGGCCAGCGCGCGATTGGGCGCGGCTCGCTTTTCTTCGAGAACGTGAAGGTCGACGCCGATCACGTGCTTGGCGCGCCCGGCGAGGGCTTCGTCCAAGTGATGCAGGGCTTCGACTTCTCTCGCGCGCTCATCGGATTGCAAGTGTTGGCCGTGGCCCGCGCGTCGCTCGACGAGACGTGGGATTACGTCGCACAGCGCGAAGCGTTCGGCAAACCGCTTTCGGCGTTTCAGGGCGTATCGCATCCGCTCGCGGACTTCGACACGCAGGTGGAGGCCGCGCGTCTGCTCTGCCTGCAAACGCTTTGGCTCAAGGATCGCGGGTTGCCGCACAGCGCAGAAGCCGCCATGTGCAAGTGGTGGGGGCCGAAGTTGGCTTACGACGCCATCCACCAATGCCTGCTGATGTTCGGGCACGGCGGTTACGACCGGGGGCCAATGGAGCAGCGTCTGCGCGATGTGTTGGGCTTCCAGATTGGCGACGGGACTGCGCAAATCATGAAAACGATCATCGCGCGTGCCCGCGCCGGACGCGAGGCGGTGCCGATCTAAGCCGTACCCCGCAGCATCATTGCGCATCATCGATAACGAGAACGACAGACCGACAGGAGACGAAGCGATGGAATTCGATGCGGTGTTGTTACCCCCTCGGCGCGAGCACAGCGTGGCGCGCGGCTGGTGGCCGGAGCGCACGATCAACGATGCCCTCGACGCGGCGCTTGTGGCGTTTCCCGACAAGGTGGCGCTCACGGCGGTGTCCTCCGCTACCGGCGAGACCACGCAACTCACTTACGCCGCACTGGCCGATGCCGCCGAGCGTCTTGCCCTCGGCCTGCTTCGACGAGGCGTCGGGCGCGGCGATGTGGTGGCTTGCCAACTGCCGAACGGCTGGGTGTTTGCGGTGGCGTATCTCGCCTGCGCCCGGCTTGGTGCGGTACTCAACCCGCTGATGCACATCTTCCGCGAGCGCGAGCTATCGTTCATGCTGCGGCACGGCGAAGCGAAGGTGTTTATCGTGCCGCAGCAATTCCGTGGCTTCGATCACGCGACGATGGCGCGTGCCTTGCAGCGCGACTTGCCGTCGCTCGCGCATGTCGTTGTCGTTGGCGAAACCGAAGGCGACGACAGTTTCGACGCGCTGATGATGTCGGGCGAACCTGCGGCAAACGCCACTGAGCGCGCCGCCCTGCAAGCCGCTCGGGCGCGGCCCGACGACGTCATGCAGTTGATGTACACGTCGGGCACCACGGGCGAGCCCAAGGGCGTGATGCACAGTGCGAACACCACGTTCTCGAATATCGTCGCCTATGCCGATCGCATGCGGCTCGGGCGCGACGACGTCATTCTGATGGGCTCGCCGCTGGCCCATCAAACCGGCTTCATGTACGGGCTGATGATGCCGGTCTTGCTCGGTGCGAGCGCCGTCATGCTCGATGTCTGGGACCCGAACCATGCCGTGCGGCTGATCCGTGAATACGGGGTGACGTTCACCATGGCGTCCACGCCGTTTCTGGCCGATCTGACGAAAGCCGTCGCGGCGAGCGGCGAGCCGGTGCCGAGCCTGCGCGCGTTTCTGTGCGCGGGCGCGCCGATTCCGGGGCCAGTGGTGGAGCAGGCGCGCAAGGTGCTGGGCGCGAAGATCGTTTCCGCATGGGGCATGACGGAGAACGGCGCGGTCACGCTCACGCGGCTCGACGATGACGATACCCGTGCGTCGACCACCGACGGATGCCCGCTGCCCGGCGTCGAACTTCGTGTGGTCGATGCGCAAGATCAAGACGTTCCCGCGGGCGAAACCGGGCGTTTGCTCGTGCGCTCGTGTTCGAATTTCGGCGGGTATCTGAAGCGCGCGCAGTGGAACGGCACCGATGCGCAAGGCTGGTTCGACACGGGCGATCTCGCCTATCTCGATGCAACGGGCTACGTGCGTATCGCCGGGCGCAGCAAGGACGTGATCATTCGCGGCGGCGAGAACATTCCGGTGGTCGAAATCGAAGCGTTGCTGTATCGGCATCCGGCTGTGGCGACGGTGGCGATCGTGGCGTACCCGGACGAGCGATTGGGCGAGCGCGCATGTGCGATGGTCGTGCCGCGCGCGGGGCAGGCCATCGATTTGACAGACCTCACGGCATTTCTCGCGTCGCATAAAGTGGCACGGCAGTACTGGCCCGAGCGGCTGGAAGTGCGTGATGCGCTGCCGACCACGCCCACGGGTAAGATACAGAAATTCAAATTGCGCGAGATGCTGCAAGCGGGCACCTGACGGCCCGCGCAACAAGCGTCGTCGCGCAGACAGGCTCTGAGGAAATACGGCTTATGACATCGAAAGGACTGGATAGCGAATCGTTCGAACTGCTGCTCGCCAGCGTGCAGCGCTTCATTCGCGAGCGTCTCGTGCCCGCCGAGAACGACGTCGAGGAACACGACGAAGTCCCGGCGAAGCTGGTCGACGATATGAAGGAAATGGGCCTGTTCGGCCTGTCGATTCCTGAGGAATACGGCGGCATTGGCCTCTCGATGGCGCAGGAAGTGCGCGTCGCGTACGAGTTCGGGCAAACGTCGCTGGCGTTTCGCTCGGTGTTCGGCACGAACGTCGGCATCGGCTCGCAGGGCATTCTGATGGACGGCACCGAGGCGCAGAAAGGCGAACTGCTGCCGCGCGTGGCCAGCGGCGATCTGATCATGTCGTTCGCGCTGACCGAGCCCGACGCCGGGTCCGACCCTGCGGCGCTCAAGACGCGTGCCGTGCTCGACGGCGACCACTATGTCATCGACGGCGTGAAGCGTTTCATTACGAACGCGCCGCGCGCAGGGGCATTCACGCTGATGGCGCGCACGGGCGGCGAAGGCGCGGGCGGTATTTCGGCGTTTATCGTCCCCTCCGACACGCCGGGGCTCTCGCTCGGCAAGCCCGATAAGAAGATGGGCCAGCGCGGCACGAAAACCTGTGACGTCGTGCTCGACGGCGTGCGCGTGCCTGCCGCCAACATCATCGGCGGCGAGGCGGGCAAGGGCTTCAAGACGGCAATGAAGGTGCTCGATCGCGGACGCTTGCATGTCGCCGCACTCTCTTGCGGGATGGCGAAGCGCATTCTCGATGAAGCCGTGGCGTATGCGCGCGAGCGCAAGCAGTTCGGCCAGCGCATTGGCGACTTTCAACTGGTGCAGGCCATGCTTGCCGATAGTCAGGCTGAGCTTTATGCAGGCTGGTCGATGGTGCAGGACTGTGCGTTGCGCTACGACGCCAAACCGGCCGGTAAGCGCGATGCCGAAGTGAGCATGCTGGCGTCGTGCGCCAAGCTGTTCTGTACCGAAATGGTCGGGCGTGTGGCCGATCGTGGCGTGCAAGTGCATGGCGGCGCAGGCTACATCAACGAATACAAGGTCGAGCGCTTCTATCGCGACGTGCGCTTACTGCGTTTGTATGAGGGCACGACGCAGATTCAGCAACTGATCATCGGACGCGCGCTGATGCAGGACGATTGAGCTTGTAATACACTCGCTGGCGTTCGCTGCCCCCAAGAGCTGCCGTCGTGTCCGATTCGTCATCGCAAGACCCGCAATCGTCTTCCCTGCCACCGGCATCACCGGCATCACCGGCATCACCGGCATCACCGGCACCACCGGCCCGGACGGTATCGCAAACGGCATTGCCGTTGCTCGTCGCGTCGACCTTCTTCATGGAGAACCTCGACGCGACGATCATCACCACGTCGCTGCCCGCCATGGCGCACGACTTCGGTGTCGCGCCTTCTGCACTTTCCATCGGCTTATCCGCTTATCTGGTGGCCCTCGCGGCGTTCATTCCTGCGAGTGGCTGGCTCGCCGACCGGCTTGGCCCGCGCCGAGTGTTTCCGTCGGCCATTGCGCTGTTCACCCTCGCGTCGGTGCTTTGCGCGATGAGCACCAGCCTCGGCATGTTCACCGTGTGTCGTGTCTTGCAGGGGCTGGCCGGGGCGATGATGGTGCCTGTCGGGCGGCTCGTCGTCTTGCGCAATACCCCCAAACCGGCGCTCGTTCGCGCCATCGCCACCATCACCTGGCCGGGACTCGCAGCGCCTGTACTGGGGCCAGCCTTAGGCGGCTTCATCTCGTCGACGTGGAGTTGGCACTGGATTTTCCTGATCAACGTGCCGCTGGGTATCGCGGCGTTCGCCGCGGCATTGTGGCTGGTGAAACCGTCGCCGGGGCAGCGCAAGCCGTTTGATTTCGCGGGCTTTGTCGCGAGTGGCGTCGGGGCCAGCGCGCTGATGTTCGGCGTGGAGCTAGCCAGCCGCACACCGGCCGATTGGCCGATGGTCATCGCGTGTCTCGTCATCGGTGGTGTCGCAATGGGATGGTCGGTGCGGCACTTTCTGCGCACACCGCACCCGCTGCTCAATCTGGGCGCGATGCGTGTGCAGACATTCGCGGTGGTGGTGTGGGGCGGCTCGCTGTTCCGGATCGCCATCGGCAGTGCGCCGTTTCTGCTGCCGCTCATGTTCCAATTGGCATTCGGAATGAGCGCGGTCACATCCGGCTTGTTGATGCTAGCGCTGTTCGCGGGCAATCTCGGCATCAAGCCTGCCACCACACCGATCATGCGACGCTTCGGCTTTCGCGGCGTGCTGCTTGGCAACGGCGTACTCGTGGCGATCGGTTTTGCGATGTGTGCGTTGCTCACGGCGACGACGCCGTTTTGGATTACCGCACTCGTGTTGCTCTTCGGCGGCATCTGCCGGTCGGTGCAGTTCACGACGCTGGCGACGATGGGCTTTGCCGATGTGCCGCCCGACGACATGAGCGGTGCCTCGACGCTGTTCTCAGCGTTGCAACAGATGACCTCCGGTCTGGGCATCGCGCTCGGTGCGCTCGTGCTCAAGGTGACTGAAGTGGCGGGCGCCAGTCCCTATAGCGCGGCGAGCTTCCGCTGGACGTTCGTCGCGATGGGCGCGCTGGCGCTGCTCGGTCTGATCGACGGAGCACGCTTACCTGCCAATGCGGGCGCGCAAGTGAGCGGACATTCGCCTCGTACGGCGCGCTGATCGGCGCATGCCGGATCGTGGGCCGATCGCGTCATCGTGGTGCGGACATCGCGTGCCATGCACTGCTGCGGTGCAGCACCGAAGCCGCGCTTGCTGCCAAGCCATTGGCACTCCTCCTCCTCCTCAGCCTTATTCGGCAACGCTTTGCCGATAGTTGACGATCCGCTGGCATGCTTGTTGCGTAAGCACTAACGCCAGCGGCAAAGGCGTCGCCGGCATCGATACCGGTGCGACGTCAGGGGCAAGCCTGCGTTGTACCCACAGGACAACGGCGTCCCTCCGTGCTGCGGCACGGTCGGACGCCGTTTTGTTTTTCGGGCGCTGCCACAGGAGCAATCAACATGCGCAAGCCTCGTCTGGTCGTCATCGGCAACGGCATGGCCGGAATCCGCACGCTCGAGGAGCTGCTGGAAATCGCACCGCATCAGTACGACATCACCGTGTTCGGCGCCGAGCCGCATCCGAACTACAACCGCATCCTGCTTTCGCCGGTACTCGCGGGGGAGCAGTCGTTTGCCGACATCGTGCTCAATCCGCTCGATTGGTATGCCGAGAAAGGCATCACGTTGCATCTGGGCAAAGAGGTCACGCAAATCGACCGTCCGCGTCGCGTGGTGCGCTGCGCCGATGGCACCGAAGCGCCTTACGATCGCCTGCTGATTGCGACCGGTTCCAGCCCGTTCATCCTGCCCGTGCCGGGTAAGGATCTGGACGGCGTGATCAGCTATCGCGACATCCGCGACACCGAGACAATGATCGAGACCGCTCGCGTCAAGCGCCACGCGGTGGTCATCGGCGGCGGCTTGCTCGGGTTGGAAGCGGCCAACGGCCTGAAGCTGCGCGGCATGGACGTGACCGTGGTGCATTTGGCCGAGACATTGCTGGAGCGCCAACTCGATGCGACCGCGGGCAAGCTGTTGCAGCAATCGTTGGAAGAACGCGGCCTTAGCTTCCGCCTGTCGCATCAAACGGCAGCGATCTTGGGTGACGGCGACGACGGCACGTCTGGCGCTGTGCGCGCGGTTCGCTTTAGCAACGGCGACGAAATTGCGGCAGACCTCGTCGTGATGGCCGCCGGTATCCGCCCGAACACGACGCTCGCCGAAGCTGCCGGGTTGTATTGCTCGCGCGGCATCGTGGTATCCGACACGCTCCAGACATACGATCCGCGCATCTACGCGGTCGGCGAATGCGTGAGCCATCGCGGTGTGGCGTATGGCCTCGTCGCGCCACTGTTCGAGCAAGCCAAGGTGTGCGCGAATCACCTCGCGCTCATGGGCATCGGCAGCTATCGCGGTTCGGTGCTCTCGACCAAACTCAAGGTCACCGGCATCGATCTTTTCTCGGCGGGCGACTTTCTGGGCGGTGACGGCACCGAAGAAATCGTGCTGTCCGATCCGGCGGGCGGCGTCTACAAGAAGCTCGTGATTCGCGACGACAAACTCGTGGGCGCCTGTTTGTACGGCGACACGGCCGACGGCGCGTGGTACTTCAAGTTGCTGCGCGAAGGGCGTGCGCTGGGCGAGTTGCGCAACAGCATCATGTTCGGCGAATCGAGCGTCGGCGACGTCGGCACGCAAGGGCAAAGCCGCGCGGCCGCGATGGCCGATACCGACGAGGTGTGCGGCTGCAATGGCGTGTGCAAAGGCACCATCGTCAAAGCGATCACCGAGAAGGGCTTGTTCACGCTCGACGACGTGAAGAAGCATACGAAGGCGGCGAGCTCCTGCGGTTCGTGCGCCGGTCTGTGCGAGCAGATTCTCATGAGCACGCTGGGCTCGACCTACGATGCCGCTCCGAAGGAGAAGGCGATCTGCGGGTGCACCGACTTGTCGCACGCCGACGTGCGCCGTGCCGTGCGCGAGCACCGTCTGACGTCGCATCGCGCCGCGTACGACTTTCTTGAATGGCGCACGCCGAACGGCTGTGCAACCTGCCGCCCGGCACTGAACTACTACATGCTCAGCACGTGGCCCAAAGAAGCCGTCGACGATCCGCAAAGCCGCTTCGTCAATGAACGCGTGCACGCGAACATCCAAAAGGACAACACGTTCTCGGTCGTGCCGCAGATGAAGGGCGGTGTGACGAACGCGAGCGAATTGCGCCGGATTGCCGACGTCGCCGACAAATACCAGATTCCGATGGTGAAGGTCACGGGCGGCCAGCGCATCGACTTGCTCGGCGTGAAGAAGGAAGACCTCGTGAGCGTGTGGCGCGATCTGGGCATGCCGTCTGGCCACGCGTACGGCAAATCGATTCGTACGGTGAAGACGTGTGTGGGGAGCGAGTTCTGCCGATTTGGCACGCAGAACAGCACGCAGATGGGTATCGATCTCGAGACGATGCTCGCGAACATGTGGTCGCCGCACAAGGTCAAGCTGGCCGTGTCGGGCTGCCCGCGCAATTGTGCCGAAGCGGGGATCAAAGACGTCGGCGTGATCGCGGTCGATTCGGGCTGGGAGCTTTATGTGGGCGGCAACGGCGGCATCAAGACCGAAGTCGCGCAGTTTCTCGTCAAGGTGAAGACGGCCGAAGAGGTGAAGGAATACACCGGCGCGTTCCTCCAGTTGTATCGCGAAGAAGCGTATTACCTCGATCGCACCGTGCACTACGTCGCACGCGTCGGGCTCGACTATGTGAAGCAGCGCGTGGTGCAAGACGCAGCCAACCGTCGCGCGCTCTACGAACGGTTGCTCTACGCGCTCGATGGTCTGCCCGACCCGTGGCAAGCCCGCATCGACGGTAAGCAGGCGAATGAGTATCAGCCGCTCGCGCCGTTGCCAGCCATCGGCGCTGCCACCCCTGCTATCCCCGCCGCCCCGGCCACCGTTTGAGGACAACGCTATGGAAATGTCTCAACCCATCTGGCTGCACGTGTGCGACATCGACGCGATTCCGCGTCTGGGGACGCGTGTGTTGCCGCATCCGGACGGCAACATCGCGCTCTTTCGTACCGAGAGCGACAAGGTCTTTGCGCTGCGCGATCAATGCCCGCACAAGGGCGGCGCGCTCTCGCAGGGCATCGTGCACGGCGAGCGGGTGACGTGTCCGCTGCACGCTTGGAACATCGATTTGGCGACCGGGCAGGCATGCGCGCCTGACGTGGGCTGCGCACAACGATTTGCCGTGCGGCTCGACGGCAGCGATGTGTTGCTGTCGTTCGAAGCCCCGGCCGATGCATCGGCTGACGGCGCGACGAAGGTCGGCGAGCCAGCGAATGCAGAAGCACCGGCCACCGTTTGAACGCCACGCGTCCTATCGAGCCTTTCGAGCCTTTCGAACCATGTCCGCGCCGGAGTCCGTCATGAACCTTCTGACCCCTGCTTCCCCGTCGATCACAGCGCCTGCTGCGACGACCGTGACGAAGACGACCTGCTGCTATTGCGGCGTGGGCTGCGGCGTGCTGGTCGAGAGCGATGGCGAGCGCATTGTCGGCGTGCAGGGCGATCCGGCGCATCCGGCGAATTACGGGCGCTTGTGCAGCAAAGGCATGACGTTGCCGCTCACCGCCCAATCGCTCGCCGGGCGCGTGCTGATGCCCGAGATGCGCACGTCGCGCGAGGCCGATCGCATCCCCGCCACCTGGGACGATGCCCTCACGACGGTCGCGACACGCTTTGCCGACATCATCCGGCAGCACGGGCCAGACGCCGTCGCGTTCTACGTATCGGGGCAACTGCTCACCGAGGATTACTACGTCTTCAACAAGCTCGCCAAAGGGCTGGTGCGCACCAACAACATCGATACAAACTCGCGCCTGTGCATGTCGAGCGCAGTGAGCGCATACAAGATGGCGCTCGGCGCCGATGGCCCGCCCACGTGCTATGACGATTTGGAAGCGGCGAAGACGGTGATCTTCGCGGGCAGCAACATGGCCTATGCGCATCCGGTGCTGTTCCGCCGGTTGGAAGCGGCCCGCGCCGCCGATCCGTCGATTCGCTGGATCGTCGTAGACCCGCGCCGCACCGATACGGCGGCGATGGCCGACTTGCATCTGCCCATCGTGCCCGGCACCGATGTCGCGCTCTTTCACGGCATGCTGCATCACCTGATTTGGGAAGGCCGTATCGACCGCCGGTATATCGACGCACACACCGAAGGGTTCGATGCGCTCAAGCAAGTGCTGCGCGCCTACCCGCCGCAACTCGTGGCGGATGTGTGCGGCATCGAGGAATCGGCGTTGCGTCAGGCGGCCGACTGGTTTGGCGAGAGTCCGGCGGCGCTGTCGCTGTATTGCATGGGGCTGAATCAGTCGAGTCACGGCACGGAGAAGAACTTAGCGTTGATTCATCTGCATCTGGCGACCGGACAAATCGGGCGCGCAGGGGCAGGGCCGTTTTCGCTCACCGGGCAGCCCAACGCCATGGGTGGTCGTGAGGTGGGCGGGCTGGCGACGATGCTCGCGGCCCATCGCGAGATTGGCAATGCGGCGCATCGTGCCGAAGTCGAACAGTTGTGGGGCGTCGCAGGGCTGTCCGACCGGCCGGGCCTGCCCGCCGTCGAGATGTTCGACGCGGTGCGCGACGGCCGTATCAAAGCGATTTGGATTGCCTGCACGAACCCCGTGCACTCGATGCCCGACAGCGCACGTGTGCGCGAAGCCCTCAATGCTGCGGAGTTCGTTGTGGTGCAGGAGGCGTTTCGTCAGACCGACACCGTGCCTTATGCCGACGTGCTGCTGCCCGCGTCAAGCTGGGGGGAGAAAGACGGTACGGTGACCAATTCGGAGCGGCGCATTTCGCGCGTGCGTGCGGCTGTGAATGCCCCCGGCGCGGCGCGTGCCGACTGGTGGATTGCGAGCGAAGTGGCACGGCGACTCGCGCCGCAACTCGATGCGCCCGTCGAGCCGTTCGTCTTCGATTCGACGCAGGCGATCTTTAACGAACACCGCCAACTCACCCTCGGGCGCGATCTCGATATCGGTGGGCTCGACTACGCGCTGCTCGAACGACGCGGCCCGCAGCAATGGCCGTATCCGGTGGGGGCGTCGAACGGGCTTGCCCGCCGCTATGAAGACGGCGTGTTCGCCACAGGCGATGGCCGTGCGCGCTTTCACGCGTTCGAATACCAGCCGGTGGCCGAACCGATCAATGCCCGTCACCCCTTCCGGCTGATTACCGGACGCTTGCGCGATCAATGGCATGGCATGAGCCGCACGGGGCGCGTGGGGCAGTTGTTCGAACATGCCCCCGAACCGACGCTGACCATGCACCCCACCGATGCCACGCGGCGCAGTTTGCGCGCGGGGGATTTCGTTCGGCTGTCGAGCCGTCGCGGCGAGCGCGTGCTGCTGCTCGCGGTGAGCGACGACGTCGCCTCGGGCACGGTCTTTGTGCCGATGCATTGGAGCGGTCAGTTTCTCGGCGGTGGCGGCGTCAACGACACGACGACGGGGGCCGTCGACAAGTATTCGAAACAGCCGGAGTTGAAGCATGCGGCGGTGCGCGTCGACCCGCTAACGCTGCCGTGGCGGGTATCGGCGGTCTGTCGCGGCGACGCGTTGCAACTGCACGCGGCAGTGCAGCCGTTGCTCGCCGAGCGGCGCTTCGCAACAGTGCGACTGGAGGGCGACGACCGCGTGGTGGTTTCGGCGGCCGACGATCAGGCCGACGCCGACTGGCTCGAGCGCTTGCATACGGCGTTGGCGTTGCCGCGTGACGAGGCGTTGCTCGAATACCGCGATGCGCGCCGCGCGATGACCAAACGTGTGGCGTGGCAAGGCGCGGTGATCGAAGGCGTGCTCGTCGCAGGCAGCGAGGCGGATATCGCCGGATCGACCTCGTTGCTCGCGCGAGTGCGAGAGGGCACCCCGTGGACGCGTGCGCGGCATGCCGTTTTTGTGGCGGACAGTGCCGCTACGCTGAGCGCGACGCGCGACCGCACGGTGTGTCAGTGCAAACAAATCAAGGCGTCGAGCATCACGGCAGCGATTGCCGCCGGGGCCGACGTGACACAACTTAAAACGACGCTCGGCTGCGGCACGGTCTGCGGATCGTGTGTGCCGGAGTTGCAGCGCATGTGCGTGAGCGCCAAGACGTTGCCGCTTGCACACGAGCAACCGGCGAGCGCTGGCGCCATGTAAGCGGCGGCTGTGCATTACCCACAGGACTTAGCAGAATTGACGGAGAACGATCATGAAACTCGGCAAAGTGACCCTGCTCAGTGCGGGCCCCGGCGCACTCGATCTGCTCACACTGCGCGCCGCGCGGGTGTTGAGCGAGGCCGACGTGCTGCTGGTCGACGATCTGGCCAACCCGGACATCGCCACACTCGCCCCGCAGGCACGCGTGATTGCCGTGGGCAAGCGCGGCGGCTGCCGGTCGACGCCGCAAGCGTTCATCGAGCGGTTGATGTGCCGACTGGCCCGGCGCGGCGCGCATGTGGTGCGGGTGAAAGGCGGCGACGCGCTGATGTTTGGCCGTGCGGGCGAGGAGATGCGCGCGCTGCGGCTCGCCGGCGTGCCGGTGGAGATCGTGAACGGCGTTTCGGCGGCGTTCGCGGCGGCCGCCGGGCTTGGCATGTCGCTCACGCATCGCGATCATTGCGCGGGGGTGACGTTCGTCACCGCGCACCGGCAGGACGGCACGGCACCGAACTGGGCGGCGCTGGCCGCGACGGGTACGACGCTGGCGATTTACATGGGCGTGCATCGCGTCGAAACGCTGAGCGAGACGTTGCTCGCGCATCTCGATGCCGCGACACCGGCCGCGGCCGTGCAGTGGGCGGGCACGGCGCAGGAGCGCCGGCTGGTGACGTCGCTCGGGCGGCTGGCGCAGGACGTGAGGGCGGGCGATTTCGCCAGCCCGGCCATTTTGCTCGTTGGCGGCGCAGTCGGTGAGGCGCTTGCCGTGCCGCACGCCGATGCGTCGACCGATGCCGTCATCGCGCGAGCGGCCTGAGGCGTTCTAGTGACTGCCTATACTGATATCGCACGCGGTGCAGGGGCGAGGCTCGAATCTTTCGGCATCTCCTGGCAATCGCGTGATACGTTGATTTCCCCCTAAACCCCTTGGCCCCCACGACCTTGCCGAAACGACCGGATACCGCAGATCGCGATCCTCAGGCCGACACGCCACTTGCCCCCGGCCCGTCGCCCGGCATGCTGCGCGTGCTGTTGGTGACCGATACCGACAAGCCCATTGGCGACTTGCGCGCGGCGCTCGCGCGTTTGGGCTGCGAGATGCTTGCCGAAGTGGCCAAGCCGCAGGCGTTGCCGCGCGTGGTCGAGAGCGAGCGCCCGGATGTGGTCATCATCGATACCGAATCGCCGTCGCGTGACACGCTTGAACAACTCGCCGTCATGAATGCTGCCGCGCCTCGCACGGTGCTGATGTTCTCCGCCGACGGTGATCAGTCGCTGATTCGCGCTGCCGTCGATGCCGGGGTGACGGCGTATTCGGTGGAAGGGCTGGCGGCCGACCGGCTGGCACCGATTCTCGAAGTGGCGCTCGCGCGCTTCGCGCACGAGGAGAAGCTGCGCGCACGGCTGGCCAAGGCCGAGAGCGAGTTGGCCGATCGCAAACTCATTGACCGGGCCAAGCGCTTGCTCATGGACCGGCGCAGGATTTCCGAGCAGGAGGCGTATGCCCTTCTGCGCAAACGGGCGATGGATCAGGGCGAGAAGCTCGTCGAAGTGGCGCGCCAACTCGTCTCGATCGCCGAATTACTGGGATAGACACGGCTCATGTCGACATCATCATGGATGGATTTCGGCGCAGGGCGCGCCGACACGCTGAGTGGGACATCAAGCCATGCGCCGGAAAAGCGCCACTTGCGGGTGGGCTTCGTGGCGCTCTCGGACGCTGCGCCGCTGGTGGTCGCCAAGCGGCTGGAACTCGGGCACGAGCACGGGCTCACGCTGGAGTTGAGCCGTGAGTCGTCGTGGGCCGCCGTGCGCGACAAGTTGCTCACCGGCGAGCTCGATGCCGCGCATTCGTTGTACGGCCTCGTGTACGGGGTGCAGTTGGGCATTGGCGGGCCGCGCGAAGATATGGCCGTGCTGATGGTGCTCAACCGGAACGGGCAAGCGGTGACGGTGACGCCGTCGCTGGCCGACGCGATGGCGCAGACCGGTAGTTTGCGCGATGCGCTCGCGACGCTGGGCCGCACGCCGGTATTCGCGCAGACGTTCCCGACGGGCACGCACGCGATGTTCCTCAACTACTGGTTTGCCGCGCAGGGGATCGATCCGCTCTCGGAGATTGCGCGCATCGTCATTCCGCCCGCGCATATGGTGGCGGCGATGGAAGAGGGCGGGCTAGACGGTTTTTGCTGTGGCGAACCGTGGCACGCGGTGGCGCAGGCGCGTGGGCTCGGGCGGACGGTCGCGGTGTCGAGCGATATCTGGCCGAATCACCCCGAGAAGGTGCTCGCTTGCCGCCGCGATTTTGTGACCCGGTATCCAAAGACGGCGCTGGCGCTGGTGCGCACGCTGCTCAGTGCGTGCCGCTGGCTTGATCTGCCAGGGCATCGCGAAGAAGCTGCCGGGTGGCTGGCCGAACCGGCGTGGGTTGGTGCACCGCGCGACCTGATCGCAGCGCGTCTGCTTGGGGATTTTGGGCGCTTGCAGGGGCGCCATGCCCTGTTGCCGGTGAGCTTCTTCGATGACGGTACGGTGACTTATCCGCGCTTGTCGGACGGGATGTGGTTCATCTCGCAATATCGCCGCTGGGGCATGACGGGTGACGACGCGCTGACGTCTGCCGCCCGGATCGCGGCGCAGGTCAATCAGACCGAACTTTACGAGGCAGCGGCACAGGCCGAAGGTGTTCCGGTCGCGTCGGCACCTGTGCAGGAGGTGCTATGCGATGGTCGGCGATGGGACGAAAGCGTCTGGGGGCCGGACGGTGACTTGCGCGCCTATGTGGAAGGGTTTCCGATTCGGGCGAGGTAATCCGCGCGACGCTATCCGTGCGACGTAAATCAGCGCGCGAACGCGTCGCAATCGGCGCCCTGCGTGCAGATACGCATGCCTTGGCGGTGATGCAGGTGCAAATGGCAGACGAGTGCGAACAGCACCAGTTGACGCGAGAGGTTCGCGAACACGGGCTCAAGACCGGCAGCCCGGGCGAGTTCGCGCCGCAGCGTGGGATGCAGCAAGGCAATCGCGAGGATCGCAAAAGATCCCGGGATTGCAAGGAAGGCCGCTAATGCAATTTTTCTTGTCATGACCGTCGTGTGTGGTGCGGGCGCACCGCACTCGCGGCACGCGCCATGGAGACGGCAGGGGGTTCAACTAAAACCGGCGCACTAGCTGCTAGTTAGTACGCCGGAAGTTTTTGCAAGCCCGGGCGCCTCCTCCCGACTCGCAACATGACTGCAAGTTTAAGAGACCACGCGCGACGGATAAATACGCAGATTGGAAAACATCTGTTGTGAAATCTGAACAAAATAGGTCGGTGTCAAATCCACTGGTCGTTTGCCACCGTCCGATCGCCCGCATCGCCGTCGCCCGTATTGACCACGCCGCGAGGCTCGATCAGCATCAGCTTCGCCTCGCTGGGCGCGAAAGGCTTGTGTTCCAGCCCTTTAGGCACCACCACCATCTGTCCGGCAGGCACGACAATCGTGCGTTCGCCGTCGGCGTCGCGCACGTCGATATGCAGCTCGCCGTCGAGCACGATGAAGGTTTCGTCGGTATCGGCATGGGCATGCCAGACAAAGTCGCCAATCACCTTCACGACCTTGAACTGATAGTCGTTCATCTCGGCGACGACACGCGGCTGCCAATGGCCGTCGATGCGCGAGATTTTGGCTATCGGATCGATAGCCTGCGACTGTCCGCGCTGCGTCGGGGCGGCCGAGGTGTTGTCTTGTGGGGTGGACATCGTTGTCTCCGGTCTTGAGGGGGGAATGCCGAGCGTACGCGCTCGGGCGGCGACCGTATTGAACGTTTGTGCGGGGTTGGGGGCGGCGGGTGGGGCGACGGGTGGAGCGACGGGGGGAGCGACTGAACAGGCCCTAGGCACCCGCTTTGCGGCGCGCAGCTTGGAGCCAGCGGCCCGGCGTCAGGCCGAACGTCTTGAGAAAGTGTCGCGACATGTGGCTTTGATCGGCGAAACCCGCGTCGGCAGCAGCGTTCGCCAGCGGTTGTCCGGCCATCAGCAGCCGCCGCACCACGTCGAGTCGACGCATCGTCAGGTAACGGTACGGGCTAGTGCCGTAAAACTGCCGGAAATCGCGCGACAGGCTCCAGCGATCCCGTCCCGTCGCCGCTTCCAGCGCTTCGAGCGAGACGGCCTGCGTGCAGTTTTCGTGCAGATAGTCGAGCGCGCGACGGGCGGCGAAATAATCGCCCTTGCCCCCGACGAGGGGCGTGCCCGCGGCAAGGGCCAGTGCCTGAGCGAGTTCTGCGAGCGCGTCGCTTTGCTCCAGCGGCTCCAGCGTATCGCCCACCTGTAAGAGCAACGCTTCGGTCGCTGAGGCCAGACGCGGGTCGGTCGACAAGCCGCCTTCGACAAACGGCAGCGCTTGCCCGCCGAGCACCTCTTGGAAGACCGACGGCTGCACGTAAAGCATGCGATACCGGAAGCCTTCGTCCGTCCCGGCCTGTCCGTCGTGCGCTTCGTCGGGGTGCAACACCATCGTGTGCCCCGGCAGACTGTCGCGTCGGTCGCGCCGGTAATTGAAGCTTTGCACACCCGCGAGCGTGCGGCCGATGGCGTAGGTGTCGTGGCGATGCATCGCGTAGGCATTGCCTTGGAACCACGCCTCAATGCGCTCGACACCGTCGATCGGCGTGGCGCGTTTGACCCAGTCGGCGGGTTTGGATGGGTTTTGCATGGTGAGCGTGCTTGTTAGCCTATTGCCCGATCATCCGATCTTGGCGGCTTGCCCTGCCACCACCCGCCATGTCGCGCCGTGCGGTCGCCACAAACGCGTGTACGCGTACTTGCCGTCGAATGCCATCGAGCCGTACTGGCCTGCCAGCGTCGCTTTGGTCGTGGTCAGGCACAGACTGTCGATGCGGCGGATCTGCGTGTCGAAGACATCCAGTTGCGTCAGACGGAGTTGCCCGTCGCGATGCGCAGACAAATCCTCCGCCTTGGAGAGTACATACCCGTCCGGGGTGGTGAAGACCAGATCGTCGTCGAGCAATTCATTCAACGCGTCGACATCGCTCGCGATCATGGCCGCGCGCAGCTTGGCTTCCAGCGCGGTGATGGCGGCAATGGTCTGTTCGTCGTCCATGGTCTGGTGTCCTTTAGTCGTTTCGCTGCTAACGATTCCCGCGGCGGGAAGAACGCGTCTGGCTTCGGCCTGCATAATCGTCGTGACCTCATCGGATGACTTGCATCATGCAGACATTGTCGTTAGCACCGCGCCATCAGTTCTCCACTGTCCAATTCGTGTTGACCGATATGGACGAGACCCTGACCTACCGAGGGCGGCTGGCCGCCGCCACCTATTCGGCGCTGGAGCGCTTGCAGGATAACGGTATTCGGGTGATTCCGGTAACCGCCGCCCCTGCCGGGTGGTGCGATCAGATGGCGCGTATGTGGCCGGTCGACGGCGTGATTGCCGAGAACGGCGGCCTTTTCCTCACGCGCGGGCAGGATGGGCACAGCGTGACGCGCACCTATTGGCATGCCCACGAGCGCGTGGCCGACGTTCAGCGCCAGCTTCACGCCATTGCGGCGACGATCGAGGCGGCGATTCCCGAGGCGCAACGTGCCGACGATCAGGCGTTTCGGCTGACTAGTCTTGCGTATCGGCGCACGGGCGCGGAACAAGATCAGCAGATTGTCAGCGCGTTGTTGGCTGCCGGGGCCGACGCCACGATCAATAACTTGTGGGTGTTGGGCTGGCTGGGGGGCTACGACAAGCTGTCGATGTCGAAGCGGGTGCTGGCCGAAGCCTTCGGCGTCGATCCCGAAACGGCGCGTGATGTCGTCGCTTATTCCGGCGACTCGACCAACGACGCCCCAATGTTCGCGTATTTCAAACACACGGCCGGGGTGAGCACCGTCGTCGATTACCTGCCGCAACTGCCCGTGCCGCCCGCGTGGGTGACGCAGGGGCCGGGCGGGGCCGGGTTTGTGGAATTTGCCGACGCGATACTGCGAGCGCGGGGGTAACGGCTTACGGCGCGTTTAGTGACCGCGCCGTGCCAACACTTCGTCGCGCGGACCGGCATCGACTACGCGCCCAGCTTCCATCACGACGATCGTGTCGAAGCGGCTGAGCAGGCTTGGCCGGTGCACCGAGGCCACGATGCAGGACGACGGGAATGCGGCGTCCATGCGATCGAAGACGCGGGCTTCGGCCAGCGGGTCGAGCGCACTGGTCGGCTCGTCGAGTAGCAGCAACGAACTCCCCTGTGCGGCCAATGCGCCGCGCGCTAACGCCAGACGCTGGCGCTGGCCACCGGATAAATTGCCGCCGCGCTCGCTCAGGGCGCTATCCAGCCCATCGGGCAAGCGCTGCAATACGTCGTCGAAGGCTCCGGTGTGGACCGCCGATTGCACCGCCGTCTCGTCGGCAGGTTCGCCGAAGGTCAGATTCTCGTTCACGCTGGCCTCGAAGACGTCGGCTTCCTGCGGAATCAAGGTGGCCAACGTGCGCAGTTCCTGCCAGTCGATGACCGTGCCGTCGCTGCGCAACTCGCCCGCTTGCGGCGGGTACAGGCCCGCGAGCATGCGCAGCAGCGTGCTCTTGCCGCCACCACTCGGGCCGATCAGGGCCACGCGCGCGCCACGTTGCAGCACGAGATCGATGTCATGCAGTCCGCCGCGCGTGTTGTTGGCGTACTGCCAGGTGGCACCGTGCAACGAGAGCGTCTGCCATGTGGCCTCGGGGTCGACGGCGGGTACCGCGGCGTCTGGATCGCTAGGCGCCTGCCAAATCGGCTCGGCACTGCCGTAGTCGGTATGCATGCGCGCGAAGCTCTGGAAGTTCGACGCCATCGCGCCGACCACCGTCGCCGCCTGCTGCGCGTACTGGTAAATCATGAAGACAGTCCCGAGCAAAATCGCCTGGCCCGGCTGCCGCGATTGCAGCACGTACACCACGACCAGAATCCACGTGAGTCCCATGCCAAGCAGGTCGACGGCGAACCATTTGCCTTCGTTCACGAGGACGGTGCGACGCAGTGGCACCATCACGGCGTCCATGCGGCGGCCAAGCACTTTGCGCGAGGCGGCTTGTAGTCGCAAGCCGATGACGGTGCCAGCGTTGCCGACGAAGTCGAGTAATGCGGCGGCGTAGCGGCGCTCGGCGTCGTTCTCGGCGCGCGCGAGCTGCATTAACACGCGGTCGAAACGCAGGATGATGATCGCGATGATGACGTAGCCGGTGATCGCAATGACGCCGCTCGTGCGCGAGAGCAGGGCAAGGGCGACCAGCGGCCCGACGAAGTTGAACGCGCTTTGCAAGTAACCGAACTGGTTCTGCGCGAAGTCGGACAGCGCGCGGCTCGATTGCACCACTCGGTGCTGGAGCTCACCCGAGTGCCTGCCATCGCGCCAGACCAGAGGGGCCGCGGCGATGCGTGCGTAAAGCTGATCGGCCAGTCGAACGCGCACGCGTACGCCGACGTTGCGCTCCAACACGCGCCCCGGGCCATGCAGCAGCCACGACAGCAGATAGACGCCGACGAGGTAGAGAATCCAGCGCCCCGCCAACGCCATGTTGTCTTGCTGAAGCGCGTTGATCGCCTGTGCGGCCAGCCAAGGCATCGTCAGCCGCAGCAACTGCGCCGCCGATAACAATGCGGCCGCGCCGAGCATTTGCGGCCGCACGCCAGCGGCGTGGTGCCACAGCGCACGATAGAGATCGCGGGCGGCGCTGCCCAGACCGATGGCCGGGGCGGTGGCTTGTTTGTCCTGCTTGTCCTGAGCGTTCTTTGTGTCGGGTGCCGTCATGCGTCGTCCGGGGTGCCGAACCATCGCGAGGCCGCTTGCGCGATGGCGTCGTGGTCGAGGGCGTGAGCCGATGAGGTGTCGCTGGCCCACGCGACGAAGCCGTCAGGTCGCACAAGGAGTGCGCGTAAGCCCAACCGGTCTTGCGCATCGAGGCCGACGTAGGTGATTCGGTCACGCCAGCGGTTTATCAAGGCTTGCGTCGATGGGGCGGCGTCGAAGTCTAGCAACAGCCCTTTGCCGGTCGCGAGGAGGGGGCCGAGTTTCGTTCCGTCGATAAGAGAGATATCCGGGGCGCTGCGGCCCACGAGTGGGTGGTCGCTGCCGAGGTCGTAACGCAGCGAGGTGCCCCATACGCGCTCGGCGAAGTAGGTTGCGCCGTCGCGTGTTTCGATGACATCGCGCAAGATCGCTTCGAGTGCGCGCGAACTCCGGCTCGGCCGCATGATGCCGACTTGCGCGCGCGACCAGTCGAGAATCTGCGCGCCGACCGGGTGGCGTTCGCTCGTATAAGTGTCGAGTAGATCGGCTGGGGCGTGGTCGTGCAGGGTTGCTGCCAGCTTCCACGCGAGATTCATGGCGTCGCCCAATCCCAGATTGAGGCCTTGGCCGCCGAGCGGGGAGTGGATGTGCGCCGCGTCGCCTGCGAGCAGCACACGGCCGTTGCGGTAGGTCGTGGCCTGATGCGCGCGGTCGGTCCACGTGGTCGCGAGCAGGAGTTTGCTTATCGTGACGTCGGTATTGGACACGCGTCGCAACACGGTCTGCACATGGTCGAGGGTGATCGGCTGTGTGCGATGGAATGTCCCCCCGTCGAAGTCGGCGATGGCGACGGTGCCGGGCGCCTGGTAGGTGTACATCCCCGTGGGCGTGTAGTGACGGCCGGGCGTGAGTTTGTCTGGATCGGTCATCTCGACCTGCGCCGAATAGCCGGTGAATTCGGGATCGGTGCCGATGAAGTCGATGCCAGCCGCTTTGCGCACCGCGCTGCGTGCGCCGTCGCAACCGACGAGCCACTTCGCTTCGAACGCCTTGCCGCCTGCGTGTACGGTGACGCCGTCGTCGGTTTGGGTGAAGCCTTCAACGCCGTGGCCTCGCTGGATGAATGCCCCTGTTGCGATGGCGCGGGTGGCCAGTACGGCTTCGATGTGCTCCATCTCGACCGCCACGCTCGTGCCCGCCGGGTTGGGCAGAAAGTACTGCCACTTCGACGTGTCGACGTTGTCTTGGAAAAACTGGATGCCCGCGAAATGGCCGCCCGGACGCCGCGCTTGCTGCATCCAATGGGGGACGCTCGGCGTGCCTTGTTTGCCACCGTCTTTATTGCGCAGCGGGGCGGTGATTTCGTCGAGCAAGCCGCGGCGGTAGAAAGCATCGAGCGTGGGCATCGACAAACCGCGCAGTCCGAAGGGCAGTCGCTTCAACGGCGAGTCAGGCGTGTCGGCTTGCTCCAGCACCAGTACCGAGACACCCGCGAGCCGCAGTTCGCAGGCGAGAAATAAGCCGACAGGGCCAGCGCCGGCGATGATGACGTCGTAGATCAAGAGGAGTCCTTCGTTGCGTGGTCGTCTGACGCGAGGATCGATCGTTTTGGCGATTATAGGCATCCCGATATGGAAAGGCGGGTCACCGGGCTGACTCA
Organism: Pandoraea pneumonica; assembly: GCF_902459645.1. Classification (GTDB taxonomy): domain Bacteria; phylum Pseudomonadota; class Gammaproteobacteria; order Burkholderiales; family Burkholderiaceae; genus Pandoraea; species Pandoraea pneumonica. The sequence goes on along the minus strand of NZ_CABPSK010000003.1, from coordinate 4,329 downwards.
GCTGGGGGGAGGTGCTGGTGCTCGCGCTTTTGCAGCGCGTGGTGCCTCATTTTCGTCAGATCAGATTGACGACGGATACCGAGGCTGCCGCAGATTTCTGCTTTCGGCTGGGTTTTGACGCGGTGGCGGACGAGACCGCCACGCATGTGACAAGGTTGGTTAAACCTTTTTGACGAATTCCGTTTTCAGGCTCATGGCACCGAAGCCATCGATCTTGCAATCGATGTCATGGTCGCTGTCCACCAGCCGGATGTTTTTCACTTTGGTGCCCATCTTGATCACGCCGCCCGAGCCCTTCAATTTCAGGTCTTTAATGACGGTCACGGTGTCGCCGTTTTGCAAGACGGTGCCGGTCGAGTCGCGATAGACCTTCTCAGTCGGTTCGCTCGATGCGACGGCTTGCGCCGACCACTCGTGCGCGCACTCCGGACAGATGCACAGACCACCGTCTTCATAGGTGAACTCGGAATTGCATTTCGGACAGGGTGGCAGTGCGCTCATGGGACGTAATCCTTTTAGCCGCCGGGGTGAACCGGCGCGTGAACAGAAGCGCGAGAGTATAACGCTCGCTGTTGTCGACTATGCTTGGAACGCGACGGTTTGCCGCGCAACCGCCGCACTCGCTGTTCTCGCCCGAGGTCTTCCGTGCGGCTCGTTTGAGTAAAGAAGGAGAGTACTCATGTCCGACATCGATACGCTACGGCCGTTTGCGTTCGTCCTCGCGGTTCAGGACATCGACCGCAGCGCGGCGTATTTTCGCGATGTGCTCGGTTTTCAACTGACGTGGACGGAGGCATCGGACTGGCGCCTTGTCTCGCGAGGCAGCGTTCGCGTCATGCTGGGGGCGTGTCCCGACACGCCACCGGCGTCGCAAATCGGCGATCACAGCTACTTCGCCTATTTGGAAGCGGACGATGTCGACGCGTTGTACAAAACGTTTGCGTTGAATGACGCGATCTTGCTCTCTCCCCCCACGGACCGGCCCTACCGCATGCGGGAATTCGTCGTTGGAACACCCGACGGGCATCGATTCGTCGTGGCGCAGGAGATTGGGGCGGACGTGACCACCGATGCGTGAAGTGAAGGTGGAGGCTAGCGAGCGCGATTTCGTTCGCGAAATAACAAAAGCCCGTTGATCTTGCGATCAACGGGCTTTTCGTATTTGGTTGCGGGGACAGGATTTGAACCTGTGACCTTCGGGTTATGAGCCCGACGAGCTGCCAGACTGCTCCACCCCGCGTCTGAGAAGAAGAATAATACGGGAATAACGCGCATCCTGTCAAACGTTTATGAAATTTATTTTAAGAACACCCGCAAATTCGTGCGCGAGGTACGCATTTCCTGCGCCTCTCACGCATGTCGCACCGCAGAATAAATGTGGCTGCGATAACCCTCGTACGCCGTGACGAGCGGCCAAGGGCGCGTTACCAGCGAATCGTTACCCCGGCCTGTACGGAGTGATCGAGCGAGGCCGGATTCAGGCCCCGTTTGTAGCCGACGTCGAGATCGAGGTCTTTCGTCGGGCTATAGATCGCACCGACCAACGCGTAAGCCGGTCGCGTGGTCGAGGACGTATCGGCGTTCGTTTGGTTGCCGATGTCCAGCGCCAAGCGAAGTTTGTCGGTCACATTGAACAACACGGCGGCGGACGCATTCCACAAGCTCTTTCGATTGCCATCGCGGTTGTCGTTCCAGGTGTAGCCCAGGTTGCCGAGAAACGTCCAACGATCTAGGTCGTATTGCATCAGGATGTTCGCGCCGCTCGTGACGCGGCCGTTGCCCAGGCCGCGATCGTGACTTGCCGTTGGCAGCGTCACGAACGGCTTCAGGCCGAGGCTCCAGTTCTCGCCCTCCAGAAAACGCCACTTGGCTTGCAACTGCGGGTCGCCTAGGCCGTTTGTCCAGCTAGCACCGTCAGGACGATTGCGCTGATACGGCGCCTGGATCGCGATGTCGAGATTCGGCAGCACACCGTAGGTCAGCGTGGAATTCCATTGCTGCTGGCGCGCGTTGACGAGCGATGTCCATTCGCTACTGAGTTCCAATTGCCAGTTACCGGTGTCTTGCGTGCCCGTGTCGTCCGTCACGAGCGGATTCATCGCGTTGGCGGCAAGCGGCGTGAGGGCAGCGGCAAGGATCAGAAGCTTCTTCATCGAAAACTCCGGCTGACCAGCGGGTGGCCAGACGTTGGATTTTTTGCGTCGACACGGCCGGTGTTGGCTGGGCGTGCCGCTGGGGATCTCGTGATCTCGTATAGGAAATCGAAACGAACGGGCGGATCGTACGTGGCGGCGCTAGGCAGCGTCAACCGCGTTTAAATGACATGGGCGATTCTTGGTACGTGCCTGTTGCGCGCGTCACGAAGATGTCATCGCGGTGGTGTTCCGGAACTTGCGTCGTGGGGAGAACGTCGTAGGAAGCCGCTCGCGTCGGTGGTAGACTCCGCCGCCCTTCGCGCGGGGCGATCTCTCGTGCGAAAGGCGCTGTCATCACGATCCACGCCGAGAAGGGCGAGCGTTGATGACGGGCGCCGCGTCTTCCCCCTCTTTCTCTCCTCATGCAAGCCAGAAGTCATCTTATTTTCGGTATCGGCGCGACATGGCTGATGCACCGCACCGGTTGGGCGGCCAGCGTTCACGCGTGGCCATTGACGCTTGTCGGCGCGCTGTTGCCCGATATCGATCATCCCAAGAGTCTGTTGGGAAAGCGGCTTGCCCCAATATCGCTGGCGATTTCCAGCGTGTTCGGTCATCGCGGCATGACGCATTCGCTGCTGCCGCTGATGTTGTTCGTTGCCGCCTGTGTCTATGGATGGGGGCACGTGCCCCCATGGGCATTGGCGCTGTGTGCGGGATATCTGTCCCATTTGCTCGCCGACTGGCTGACGCCCTCGGGTGTGCCGCTTTGCTGGCCACTGCGAACACGGTTTCGTTCGCCGCTGTATGTGACGACGGGGTCGTCTGCCGAGTGGTGCGTTGCCGCCGCGCTCGCCGTCGCCATGTGGCGATGGTGGTGAGCGTGGGGCTTGCATCGATGAGGTTCCGGGTATCTCCGGTATTGGCTCGCGGGGGGGCGGCGCTGTAATTAGCGCCAGACGAGCGGCGGCTCATCCATTAGTGCGACTTGTTCGCGCAGTTCCAGAATGCGGTCCTGCCAGTAGCGCTGCGTGTTGAACCATGGGAATGCGGCGGGAAATGCGGGGTCGTCCCAGCGGCGCGCGAGCCACGCACTGTAATGGAGGAGGCGCAGGGTTCGCAGGGCTTCGGTCAGGTGAAGCTCGCGCGGGTTGAATTCGGCGAAGTCTTCGTAGCCGCTCAAGACTTCGTCGAGCTGCACGGTCATTTCGCTGCGTGTGCCGGAGAGCAGCATCCACAGATCCTGCATTGCCGGCGCCATGCAAGTGTCGTCGAAGTCGACGAAGTGGGGGCCGGCGTCGGTCCACAACACGTTGCCGCCATGGCAATCGCCATGGACGCGCAGCAATTTGAAGTCACCCGCCCGGTCGTACGCGCGCGCAATACCCGCGAGTGCCAGATCGACGATGCTGCGCCATGCGTCACGCAGATCGGTGGGGATGAAGTTGTTTGTCCATAGATACTCGACGGGGGCGTGGCCGTAGGTGTCGATATCGAGCGTCAGGCGATGGGTGAAGGGCTGCGTCGCACCGACCGCGTGAATGCGGCCCAGAAAGCGGCCGAGCCAGTTGAGCGTGTCCGGATCTTGAAGTTCGGGCGCACGGCCGCCGCGCCGAGGGAACACGGCAAAACGAAAGCCTTCGAAGTGGTGCAACGTCTTGCCGTCGATGGCGAGCGGTGCCACGACCGGGATCTCGCGCTGTGCGAGGTCTTGCGTGAAGGCGTGTTCTTCAAGAATGGCGTCGTCGGTCCAGCGGGCAGGGCGGTAGAACTTCGCGATGAGCGGCGGACCGTCTTCCATCCCTACCTGATAGACACGGTTCTCGTAACTATTGAGCGCGAGCAACCGCCCGTCGCTATAGCTGCCGAGATGTTCCACGGCGGTAATCACCGTGTCGGGAAGAAGCGCCGAGAACGGATGGGGGTGGCCGGGGGCTTGCTGGGAGAGATCGGAGTTCATGCCCGCTATTGTGCCAAAGCCACCGATGCCGGGGCGTGTCGGCATCTCTATATAGAGGAAGTGGGCAAGTGGCTCGAGGAACGGGATGGGAAATGCACGCTAATTGAGGGATTTTCAAAATAATTTCACAAACCCCTTGCGCGCATCGAAGAAGGTGACTAATATTCCGTCTCTCGCAACGACAGCGACGCAGCGAAAGCAGCGAAGCAGGTAAGTGCGACGGGCCGGAAAGCC
>NZ_CABPSK010000002.1 GCF_902459645.1 Pandoraea pneumonica | reverse complement strand
GTCGTCGTCAACAGTTTTTTTCGCTTCTTTTCGCTCGTCGCCGTAGCGACTCACAAGCTCCAAAACCACTAACCACCAGGCTTTCCAGCCCGTCGCACTTACTTGCTTCGCTGCTTTCGCTGCGTCGCTGTCGTTGCGAGAGACGAGATATTAGTCACCTTCTTCGATGCGCGCAAGGGGTTTGTGAAACTTTTTTGAAGGTGCTTATTTTGCAGGCACACCGAGGAATGGCAGCACACGCGCAAGCAACTGGTCCGGTGCCTCTTCAGGAAGATAGTGTCCGCACGGCAGCGCCTCTCCTTCTACCTGCGGCGCGTACGCCTGCCACTCTTTAATAGGATCGAAGCACTGTTCAATCACACCGTGCGCGCCCCACAGCGCCAAGAAAGGACAACGGATCTGCTGCCCAGACGCCAACGACGCCCGGTCGTGCTCTAGATCGATCGTCACGCTCGCCCGGTAGTCCTCGCACATGCCGTGCGCAGTGGCCGGGTCCTGAAGGCAGCGCAGGTACTCCGCGTACGCTTCTTTAGTAAAGGGTGCCAAGCCAGCACTACGTGCGCCCATCGTCTGACGTAGATAGAGATCGGGGTCCGCGCGAATCAACGTCTCGGGGAACGGCGCCGGGCGCACAAGCATGAACCAGTGCCAATAAGCGCGGGCGAAATCAAAGGACGTCTTCTCATACATCGCCAGCGTCGGCGCCACATCTAATGTAATCAAGCGCGTCACGACGTCTGGATGATCGAGCGCCATACGCGCCGCCACTCGTCCGCCGCGGTCATGCGCGAGCACGGAAAATGACGCGAACCCGTGGTGTCGCATTAGTTCGACCTGATCAAGCGCCATTCGACGTTTGGCGTAATTCTCGTGCCCCGCATCCCCAACTGGCTTGCCGCTATCGCCATAGCCACGCAGATCCGCCGCGATCACCGTGAAGTGTTCCGCTAGCTTCGGCGCCACTTTGTGCCAGATGACGTGCGTCTGCGGATGCCCGTGCAATAAAAGCAGCGCCGGCCCCTGTCCGCCACGGATGGCGTGAATGTTGATGCCGTCGACTTGGACGGACGCGTCAGTAAATCCTTCGAACATCGTTGTCTCCCGAAACCGTTTTGAGTCTAATTGATGCCTCAGGCGATTGGGTTTCCGCAAAGTAATTCCACTCGTTACCATTTGGAACGAATAACGACGGCAAAAGGCTCTTATATGGATGGCTTTTCGGAACTGCGTCTATTTGCGCTGGTGGCGCGCCACGGCAATCTCGCAGCGGCCGCCCGGGAGCTCGGGGTGACACCGCCCGCAGTGAGCAAGCGGCTCGCGCAATTGGAGCGCCGGCTCGGGGTTCGGTTGATGAACCGGACGACGCGGCGGCTGAGCCTCACGCCTGAGGGTGAGCTGTATCTATCTAATGGCGCGCGTCTGCTCGACGGATTGACCGAGCTGGAACAACTAGTCACGCGCAGTCGCGCGGAGCCGACCGGCTTGCTGCGAGTGAACGCCTCCTTCGGCTTCGGCCGCGCGCGGTTGGCCCCCGCCATCTCGGACTTCGTCGCGCAGCATCCTGCGATGAAGATCCAACTGCACCTGAGCGACCGCCCGGTGAGCTTGCAGGACGAAGGCTTCGACGTCGGCATCCGCTTTGGTGAAATCCCTGCCGCTCGGCTGAATGCTCGTCGCCTCATGCGCAATCGTCGCATCGTCTGCGCGTCGCCCGCCTATCTGAAGCGTCACGGCTCACCAACCACGCCGCACGATCTGACGCAGCACGCTTGCCTCATCATTCGCGAGAACGAGTCCGCCTTCGGCAGTTGGCATTTCTCGCGAGGCAAGCGCGTTGAGACGGTCAAAGTCGACGGTCCACTGGCCAGTAACGACGGCAGTGCCGTCCTGCATTGGGCGCTCGAGGGCCGTGGCATCGCCGTGCGGTCCGAATGGGAGATCGATGAGCACCTGGCGCGCGGCGACCTCGTCGCTCTGCTGGACGATTGGGCGTTGCCGAACGCCGACATCCATGCGATTTATCTGGAGCGCCACCAGTTGTCGGTCAAGCTGCGCACGTTCCTCGACTTTCTGGTCGCTCGGTTTAAGGCGTAGTCATCGCGAACGGCTAGCTCGTGTAAAGGCATAAGAGACGGCTATACGCGACGAACATTCCACGGCTCTGTCTCTTTATCTCTTGCGATTTGTCTCACCGCACTGCCCGCGCCGTCATTTCCGAAGGCAGCACGGGTAAAGTCGCGAGCAGGATCGCACAAGCCACCTTGTTATAGAAGAACACGACTCACTAGATAACTTGTTATCCGGAGTACGAATAAAACTGGCGAAAGGTATCAAGGTCGCGGTCCTGCTATTCCAAGACACAAGACCTTCAATTCCAAGAGACCTATCGCCCATGCGCTCGCAACTTCGCAAGAGAATCACTGCTTTGTCGGTCGTCGTCGGCATGCAAGCTGGCATTTCGATTGCTAAAGACAACATCCCAGGCCCGAGTCCCGACGTCACCGATCCGCACTTCCAGTTGGTGCCCGGCTACATCCAGCCCAAAGACTTGCCCAATAGTTTGGAATTGCTAGGACCGCCACCAGCCGACGGCAGTGCAGCACTCGCTCGTGACGAAGCGGCGCGGGAGGCAACCGTCCCGCTGCGTGGTAAGCCACGCTCTGAATTGGCCCGTCTGGACGCCGATCTGAAGTTTCCGCAGCCCGCGAAGAATTTCTCCTGCGCGATGGGCGTCGATATCAGCGAAAAGAAGACGCCGCAACTCTACCGCCTGATGCAGCGCGTGTTAACGGATGCCGGGCTATCAACCTATGGCGTGAAGAACACCTATAACCGCACGCGCCCGTTCGTGGTTCACAACGAAGGCACCTGCTTTCCTGAGCAAGAACCGTTGCTGCGCAATGACGGCTCCTACCCTTCGGGACATACCGCCGCAGGCTGGGCGTGGGGACTCATTCTGTCTGAAATCAATCCCAGTCGAGCCGATACGCTACTGCGGCGCGGTCTGGAATTCGGCCAAAGCCGTGTTATCTGCAACGCTCACTGGCAAAGCGACGTAGACGCGGGACGCACCATGGGCGCGGCGACGGTCGCCAAGCTTCACACAAATGCGGCATTTCTTGCCGATCTGAAAGCGGCTCGCAAAGAAGTGTTAGCGCAGCAGTCGAAGGGGGCGTCATCGCAGTTGAACTGCGCGAGCGAAGCAGCAGCCTTGTCGAGTCAATAAGGCGTTTATCGAACCGATTGATTGACCGACAAGATGCCGAATCAGAGCACCATGAAATCATTTATCGCGAAGGCGACGCTGTTGAGCGCCCTATCGGGGATTCACACTCAGGCATTCGCAGCGGATGCGCTTTCCGTCCCGCCAACGCTTTTAACGAGCGCATCGCCGAATGCGGAACGTTGGACGTTAAGTGTCAGCCCATACATCTGGGCAGCGGGAATACACGGCAACGTTGGACAGTTCGGCATGGCCGCGAGTCATGTCAGTTCCGACTTCGGCGACATTCTCAAGAATGTCGACTTGTCGTTCATGGCGGGAGCCGAAGCGCGATATGGTCGCTACGGTTTGCTGGCAGACGTGATGTATGGACGCGTCTCTACCGGCGGGAAATTCGATGTCACGTCGAAGACATTCACCAGCGTTCTAGGCGGCAGCTACAACATCCTCGCCAACGGCCAGACTCGACTTGATTTAGTCGCAGGCGCACGCGTCTGGTATGCGAGCACCGATATCGACATCACTGCGGGCGCGCTCAACGGAAAGCGTCGCAGCGATAGCGCGACGTGGGTCGATGCGGTTGCGGGAGTCCGAGGAAACTACTTCTTGACCGACAACTGGTATCTGACAGGCTGGGGCGTCGTCGGGACAGGCCAGGCGGATCTTGATTGGGATGTGACGGCGGCTGTCGGATATCAATTTAAAGAGAGCTGGTCCGTCATGTTGGGATACCGGGCGCTCGGCGTTAAATACAACAAGAGCGGTTTCGTTTATAACGTTGTTCAACAGGGGCCGATCATTGGCCTGAGGTACCGATTTTGAGCCAACAGCACATCACATGTTGTCGCGACTGGTGGCCTCGCAAATCGACAGCGGGGTGCCGCGGCCGTCCTTCCCCTCTATTAGTTACGCGTCTGCCGCGCGACTGAATGCCCGCTGAACGCCGCGAAGTGGGTCGATAGATGACCGGCGCCGTCAGTTAAAGACGCAATGTATTGCCCCTGTTCACGCGCGTCGTCGGGCGTCACGCCAAAACTCGCGGCAAAGGCTTTGCGAAACTTCCCCGCATCCGCAAATGCGAAATCGGCCGCAATGGCCGACGTTGATCTTGCCGTCCGGCTCGGATCAAGCAACGCCCGGTAGGCCGCGTTAAGACGCTTGTTTCGGATGACGCTCACAATGCCGCCGTCATCCGCGAACGTGCGATACAGATGCGCTCGGGAAATGCGAAATCGTTGCGTGAGAAGTTCGGGACCTAGATCTGCGCGAGTGAGATTGCTATCGATAAACGCCAGCAAGCGCTCACGTAACGCACGCCCGAGTACGGATATCGGTTCGGCATGCGCGGGCGGCGCGTTCGCGAGACCAGCGGCGAGCAACGTCATGAGCGCGTCTTGCACCGCGATGTCTTCGCTGGCCGACAGACTCGCGGAAATCTCGTGCAAGCCCTGAAGATAATCAATCAGCAATCGCGTCAGCGGCAGACCGGCTTTCAGCACGAAGCCGTGCAGATCACGCGAACCCAACAACTTCTCGACACTCGCACGCGGAACCGTCGTAGCCACTCGCACGCCCGCGTCAACTTCGCACGTGTAGGTTCGCGCGAGATCGATGACACAGATGCCACCCGGCGCGGCGACGACATCCTTCCCAGCAAAGTCGCCGTGAATTGATCCAGCCGCCAACACGTGAATCAGGTAATGATCGAGGCCGCCTTGCGCGATGGTTCGCTTGTCGCGCACATAGCGCTGCGCGTTGAATTTGGTCGAACCCAGCGTCATACCCCCGACGGTGCGGATCAGCATCGCGCCTTCCAACGGGACCGCATTCGAAGTCTTGGAACGCATGGTCTCGACGAATGGACGCGTCACTTCACGCCAAAAGTCGTCGCGTAACGACGGCTCGATCGAATCCGTTGAAATCCGAATTTCCGTGTTTGCCATGACGCCCTTTCCCCGTTGGAGGTCATTCTTCAATTTCCAACAGATCCACCAATCGAATGGCGAGCCCATTGAAAATCGAGAGCCTTATAAGACGCTTGATTTTATGGGGTTTTGCGATGCTTGTGGCAAGTATGTGGCCGTGGAATTCTCATTGGCCTAGGCAGCAGTCAACGACGGCTTCATTCGGTATCGATAGTTCATCCAGAAGAACCATCCAATGGTGAGCAACCCAATGATCGACGGAGCAATTTGAGAGTATGGTTGACCAAAGCGAATGACATTGCCGACGAACGCCGAAATCATGGCAAAAAGAGAGGCGACGAGTTTGTAGATGTGCTCGTAACGCCACAGATTCGCGTGCCATGTCTTTGGAAAGGTCCAGCGCAAGAACTCATAAAAAATTAAGAGCGCTAGCGTCCCGAGCGACGAATATACGACCACGTTTGACGTGCTGCCCGTCGATGGGGAAAACAGTACCTGCTTCAGTAGCAGACCACCGACCAATGTTGCACATGACGCAAGAAGCAAATCGACTCTGTTCGGCCCTAGATCCTTGGTGTAGATAACATGCCAACCGCTTAGTAGCTGAAATGCCACCAGAACGGTCAGCACTGCAAACATCGGAATGAAGCGAAAAAACACGCTGCCGATCACCGCAGAGAGACACACGGCAAGCGTGAAATAGGTAAATGCGCGCCCCATCTTCCTGTGCACGACCGTTCCTTTGGTCGTGAACAGGATGCAAAACCCTATACCCATCGCGCAAACACCCGCTGCCACATGCGCGATCAAATTGATGAGGTGTGGCACTGTCATTTGAAATGATCCCGTAATATCAATGCTTTCGTATGTGTTGGTACCGCATACACGTTCAAAACGTCCGTGAAAGCGTAATACGCATTGATGTCACGTTGACGGCAGGTCGCTACGGCTTAACACGCAACGAAGGCGGGGTCCGTCAGGAAGCCCAACGTCATCACCGCAAACTCTTGCGGGGCTTCGATCATCACCCAGTGACCGACGTGAGGCACGATGAATCCCCACGAGTTATCCAATAGCTCCAGATAGCCGTAGGTTCTCGCCAGCACCGCCACTTTGTCCTCTTTTCCGCCGACGACAAGGGTCGGCGTCTTCACTGACGCAATCTGCTCGCGCTCATAAGTCAGTTTGGCTCGGGTGATTTGCTGAATCGCCTGCCGGGCGTCTTCGTTCTGCATGATCTCGTGGCGATATTGCACGATCACCGGATCGACAACGTGACGAGATCCCACCATCGCACGCATGATCCGCTGCATGGCTTCAAGCGTGTAGTCGTAGCCTTGCAGGTTCTTGATGTACGACGGATCCGGATTAGCGATATTCAGTCCAGCGCTCCCCATCAAAATGAGCCTTTCGACGCGTTCCGGATGGTCAATCGCCAGCCCAAGCCCTGTCGCCCCGCCCATCGAATTCCCAATGATCCTGACACGCTCAAGGCCAAGCGCATCGATGAATCCGAGCAAATGGCGATTGCGGTTCTGTTGCGTGTACTCGTACACATCGGGAGACGGTTTCGCTGAACGACCGAAGCCCGGCATATCGTAGGCAATCACGCGAAAGTGCTTTGCGTAAGCTTCCAGGCAGCCACGCCAGTTGCCCCAGCTGTCAGCACCGGCGCCACCGCCATGGATCAAGATCAGCGGGTCGCCATGTCCAATGTCGAGGTAGTGCGTTTCGATGCCATTCACATCGACCGTATGACTTGCCGCCTGAATATCCGCAGGCAGAGAGGGATAACTCATCATCAAACCTTCTTCAAATGTTTAGAGAAACAACGCGTCGCGGGTGGATGAAAATCACGCCCCATCCAGATGCATGAGCACTCCGCCCATGCCGGTCCACCACGCGGCCATTTCTTCGTAATAGACCTGTTCGCCCACGCTCGCCCCCGTCGTCCCGGCCATGAATGCCCAAGTGGCCATCTCGAGTCCGCCGTTTCCGCCGTCCTTGATGATCTCGTCGAACGACAAGTCCGCCAGTTCCGCACCGCGACCGGTCACGACTCGTTCGATCAATTCCCGATCCCATTTCGCATTCACGCGCCCTGAATCGGGCAAACAGATCCAGTGCGAGAGCCCGCCCGTCGCCAAAACCGCGACACGCTCGCGCGCCGGTCGCGAGGTTTCCACAAACGCCCGCACAGCCTTGCCCAACGCAAAGCTCCGTGCGCAAGTCGGTGCTGGTGTCATTACGGTATTGATGTAGATCGGCACGACCGGCACGTTCATGCCGCGATTGATGATCGCGTTCGGCATGGCAAGCCCGTGATCCGGCTTGACGTTCTCGACCGCAACAAGATCGAAATCCTTCGTAGCGGCAAACGCGACGAGTTCGGTGGCAAACGCCCGATGTCCCGGAAACGGTTGCCGAGGCACGCCAAGATCGCCGTAGGGACACCACTCGTCCGAGATGCCGACAGCGAGTGGAATCTGGAAATCGAGCGAGAAGTTGACGAGATGGTCGCTGGTGGCAATCAAGATCACGTCGGGCTTGGATGCCTGAATCGCCTGCCCAATTCGGTCGATGCCGTCGAAGATGCGCTGCGCTTGCGCCTCCACCCCATCCGCCACGCCGAACGTGTGAGACGTGGCCGCGGCACTAACAATCTTTCCCATCGCCAAGACCTTGTTGTTGAAGAAAGGGAGCAATCGACGCCGGGGCCAGCTTCAACAAGCCACGGGCACCGAGATACTTAAACTGCAAGTTCGGATGCACATCGAGTTCGCGCAGCGCTTTCGTTGGCTCGGCCTGCAATTGCACGCGTTGATCTGCGGGAATCCCGAATTCCTCGTGCACCTGATCCGGCGCCTCTCGCAACCGGGCGACCAACTCGGGACGGTGCACGAGCGCACTAATCAGCCGGTGCAGTTCCACAGGGGGACGACGTAAGCTCATGGCCACGCCTCACGTTCCCACGCGCATCGGCGACGTCATTTTGCGCAGCAGCGCCAATACGCTTTGCGCCGTAATCCGCCCCGTGCGGGGGTTTTCAGTCGGAATGTTTTCGATCGACATGGAGAACAGCGCCGCGTCCGATTCCACCGTGATGGTGTGCATGTTTCGCGTGATGTCCGGATCGGCCCAGATTTCCAGCTTCGTTTGGTCGGGCCCAATGCCCGCCAGCGATAGCGCAACCACGACATTCAAATTCGCGGGGAAGCCCTTCGCCGCTTCGCGTGCCGTGCCGGAAAATATCCGCGTCTTCTCGATGATTCCGTCGAGCACGATCCCTTGCTCTGCAAGATACGGCGCGCCCAGCAGTCCCTTGACGGGCTTACGCGTCACCATGTTCACCGACATGATTCGGCCTTCCGCCGCAGCGTTCACTGCATCCAGTCCCAGCAGCGCCCCGGTAGGAATCACGATTTGTCCGCCGTGCTCACGCGCAATATCGATGAGTTCATCGTTATCGAGCAGTGCGCCGCAGCTAAGTACGACAACCTGCTTCCCCAATTTGAGCGCCGGCGCAGCGATTTCCGGCAGAAGATGCGCCGGTGCGCATTCGATGACGACGTCGCAAATCTCCGCCATCTGGTTAAAGCTGGCGACAACGGGACGACTCCGCAGCGAGGCGGCCCACTCAGCAGCCGCTTTGCCATCACGCGCCGCGACGGCGACAAGCTCAATCCCCGGAATCCCCTCATCGAGCGCTTTCGCAATCGACTTACCCACCGTCCCCAGTACCGCCACACCCACTCGTTTCGTTTGACCGCTCGTATGCGCTTGCATATCTACTTTTCCCAATCCTCGAATTCACCGGTGTTATCAAGGGCAGCAGCCATGGTTTTCACGCCGCTGCCCGAACCAAAGGCTTAGCGTTACGACCAGGTCGCAAATGCCATTGCGCATCCGGTTCCGGCGGGGCTGCGATAGCACGGGATGTAGTCGACTAAATCCATCTTCATGCCGTCGACTGCACCGGCCAATGCCGACCAGCAGCGGAACTCGGAATTCCCCGACTGAAGCTTTTGCAGCGGCAGCTGAGCGTGGACGTCGGGTCCACCCGCGGCAAGGCGCTCAAGAAAACTTCGATCGAACGCTTCGTCGACGACGAAGTGACTCAGCCCGCCCGTCGACATGACCACCACCCGAAGGTCTTCGCTCCATGATTCGATCTCACGCCGGATCGACTGCCCGATGCGATAGGCGCGCAGCGGCGACACATTGTTGGGCGGGTAATAGGTGTTGATGCTGACCGGAATCGACGGGTAGATCTTCTCGGTCATCAGCTTGTAATAGACATAGCCAAAGGAATGGCTCATTGCCTGCTGATCTTTAAAGTACTTGGACTGCGCGACATCGAAGCCGTCATCCATCATTCCGCGAATCAAGCGCTCGGCGTATTGCGACGCGACGGGATAGTCCTTCGGCTCCTGCGGATACCAGAGTTCTTGATCGAGATCAGGGTCGTACTTCCACTTCATGATCCCCGTCGGACGATAAGGAATGGTCTCGCCCCAATACACCGATAGTGCCGGCATGTTGTCGTCGTGAAACACCTCTTTATGGTCGTCGCCAATGATCACGACGATGTCGGGGTTCACCTTGTTGAGCGTCTCGGCAAGTTGCGCCACAGCCGCCTGATTCTGCTTATGACGCTGCTCGAGTTTGGCAGGTGTGATCTCGTCCAGGATTGCCGGGTCGGCCTTTTCGAGCAACTCGCCATAGCTCACCCGAGCGCCTGAGTGATCGTGAAGCACAAAGAAATTCTGATCGTCAGTCGCGGCGCGGGCCAACCATGCGGATGGCTTCATCAAAAGGGTCGGACTATGAGAGGAACCGATGCCCATCACAATTTTTGCCATAGCGTTTTCTCTAGTATCGAATCCATTGAATGCTGTATACAGTGGAATCCGTAAGTGCCTGATAAATAAAGAACTCAAGCCACACAAATCGCGTTTTTCTGCATTTTCGAACCTGCGCGACCTGTCGGATACGAGTCTGGATGGTAGGAGTTCACCTCTCCCATCAACAAACGATTTTTTCTGCGTCGGATGTGTGCATTTCGGAATGCGTCATTGATCAACACCGGCGCGGGAACCTTGTCTCAAGCTTGTCGAACTTGGTACGTCATATGAGCTATCGTCTTCCCCCCTTGCTGGCCCTGCGCGCTTTCGAAGCGTCGACGCGGCACTTGTCCTTTACCAAAGCCGGAGAAGAGCTACATCTGACTCAGGGGGCGATCTCCCGGCAGATTCGGCTTCTCGAAAGTTTTCTCGGGCAAAAGCTGTTTGTCCGGCTGACGCGAAAGATCGAAATGACACCCGCTGGACGCGAGTACTTTCGATCGATTCAACAAGCGCTCGACATCATCTCTATGGCGACGCATCGCGCTGTGCGAGACACCCACCGCGTCGTCACGCTCGATGTCCTGCCAACGCTCGCCACATGCTGGCTCATGCCGAGGCTGGCGCAATTCACCGAAGCACACCGGGATATCGAAGTCCGGCTGATCTCGTCGATCGACCCCGTGAATCTCCACAGCGAGAAGGTGGATGTCGCCATCCGCGTGGGCAAGGTCCCCGGACAACGCTACGACCGGCGCGCGCCGCGCATCGATCTGGATATGACGGAGAACTGGAAGGACGTCTATGTCGAGCCTCTCTTCCCGGACATTCTTGTCCCCGTCGTGTCGCCGCATCTCATGGACGCGGTAGGCGCCATCAACGCGCCTGCCGACTTGCTTCAATACCGTCTGATCAATACGGCGAGCCGACGGCACGCGTGGCCGGATTGGCTGGCCTTGCACGGACTGCGTGTGCCCGACGACGCCAACCCGCTCGACTTCGGGCACTTCTTCATCACGCTGCAAGCCGTGAAGGATGGCAAGGGGGTGGCGCTTGTGCCGAAGGCGGTGCTGGAGAACTACGAGGGGCGCGACGAGTTGGTAGTGCCGCCGCTAGGTGAGGTCACCAGCGCGGGGGCCTATCACTTGTTGATGCGCGAAGGCGCTCAGGAAGATGGGGCTGTGCGATCGCTGTGCGACTGGCTTGCAGGAGAAGCCAGTCGCTTGCGTTGCGAGATGGATCAACCCACGGTCGTCGCGGCCGACGTGCCCGCCTGAAAATCGATGCCGTGTTCGAGAATGGCGGCTGTGGATCGAACGCGGTACCACTCTGGGTGGTGTGCCACGTCGAGCACGCCAGCCGCTTCCCACTGCGTCGCCAGCTTTAACAGCGCCTTGCGGAAGCCGACGATGGCTGCGTCGCCTGAACCCAGATTCTCGCGCGAGCGGTCGACGATGGGGCCCATGCTTTCCTGCACGGCGGTGTCCTGCACGCCGATGCCTTCGATGCCCGTAGAGCTATGCAGGCGCTGGCGCAGACGGTCGATGCCGTAGTCCGTTTCCGCCGTCACTAAGGGGCGATAAGAGCCGTCGTTCATCACGTCCGAATGCACCGCGCCGTGGTCCAGTTCCTCCTGACTTAGCGGGCGATCGCTATTCCACGTCATCGTGAACACCCAGCAATTCTCGTCGTCGATGGGCGTCCATGCATGCCCCATGTATGCGCGCCCTTCCTTGATCGGCGCAATCATCGTGTAGAACGGCGCGAGAAACTGCGTGACGCGCCAGTAGTACGAGGTATCGCCCGCGTTGCGCCGCGCGCCGATGGCCATGCCATAGTCGGTCGGGCGAACAAAGAACTTCGGCGCGGTGTCCGACGCCAGATACGGAATGGCGAGGTTGGGCGACACTTGCCGCTGGCGAAACGGCAGCTCGGGATGTTCCGCATCGAGGTGACTGTGGAGAATGCCCACATGGCTGGAATCGATGCCGCCTTCCACCCCTTGCGCGTAATTCGTGCGCTGCAAGCGCTTCGTGATGAATCGAAAATCGGGCGGCACGAGTCCCCATTCGAGTTCGGGCGGCCGCTCAGGCATGTGCGCTGGATCTCCCATATACGCCCAGATGACGCCGCCCCATTCGATTACCGGATAGCTCTTGATCCGCGTGTCGGTTTTCATTCGCGTGTTCTCCGGTTCCGCGGGCATATCGACGATCGTACCGGTGACATCGAACTTCCAGCCGTGATAGACGCAGCGCAGACCACACTCTTCGTTGCGCCCGAAGAAAAGGTCCACGCGACGGTGTGGGCAATAGCGATCGAGCAGGCCGATCTTGCCGTTGGTATCGCGAAACGCAACGAGGTCTTCCCCTAGCAAGCGAACGCGAATAGGCGGACAGTCCGGGCCGGGCAGTTCTTCCGGCATCAGGAACGGCATCCACATGCTTCTGAATGTCTTGCCCATCGGCGTGTCCGGGCCTACTCGACACAGTCGCTCGTTGTCTTCCTTACTGAACATACGTTTCCCCTCCGAAATTGAATCGACGCTTCCTGCCTGGCGTGTGACTAAGGGCAAGGTCAGTCGATGAGACCGAATAGCGCGTCGCCTTCTTCAATGACGCGGTAGGTTTTGAGTGGCACGGTGCACGGCTTCTCGACCGCCTCGCCCGAGCAGATATCGAATGCCCCGCCATGGAGCGGGCAAAAAATCGTGGTGCCTTGCAGATCTCCACCGGAGAGCGCAACCATGCCGTGCGTACAGAGATCCTCCGTCGCATAGAACTTCCCTTCGACGTGATAAACCGCGAGCCCGTCCTCGACCTCTTTCGGGCAGACCTGAATCACGCTCTCGCTCGGCACATCCGCCTTGCGACACAAGAAAATCTTCTTTTCCATAAGCCTTACCTATTCCGTTCAATAGCCGCGAAGCACATCCACCCGACCGGTGGGCGTTCGGCCGTGTTCAATCTCATCGATCTTGCGCACCATCTGCTCGACGCTCTCCCCCAACCGCGTCTGCGCCGAGATGTGTGGCGTCATGCAGATACGTGGTTCTTTCCAAAAGGGATGACCGGCGGGGAGTGGTTCGTGCATGAAGACATCGAGGGTCGCGCCGGAGAGTTGTCCGTGCTCGATTGCCGAGAGCAGATCCGTCTCGACCAGATGCTCGCCGCGCGCCAGATTCACGACGTGCGCGCCCTTGGCAAGCCGCTGGAATGTCTGTGCGTTCAGTACCCCGAGGGTTTCCGGCGTGTTGGGCAGGAGATTGATCAGGACATGGGCGCCCTGAACGAACGAAGACCACTCGTCCTTGCCGCTGAAACACCTCACGCCATCCAACCGTTTCGGAGACCGGCTGTAGCCCCGGACTTGGAAGCCGAACGACGCCAACCGACTGGCGACCGCCGCACCGAGGCTGCCCAAACCGAGTACGCCGACGATGAACTCGCCAGCCGTATGAACGGCGAGCGGCTGCCAAACGCCCTCGCGCTGCTGCTGCTCATACGCATCGAAGCGTCGGAAGCTTCGCAACGTCGCGTACGTGGCGTACTCGACCATCTGCGATGCCATGCCAGCGTCTTCGATCCGGTAGATGGGCACGTCGCGGCTCACCACCGTGGGGTCTTGCTCGACCGCTTTCAAAATCCAGTCGACCCCAGCCCCCACGTTAAAGATGGCTTTCAATCCGGTGCGTTTGCGCAGGGTCACTGGATCGGATTTCCAGACCAGCACGTAATCGGCCGGGGCCACGTCGGTGTGGCCCCACTCCCGCACATCGGCCCCCGGCATTGCGTTACGAAGCGCATCGATCCATGGCTTTGTATCCTTGCCCGTCATTGCAAATAGGATTCGCACGCCGCCCCCTACGCTGACTTGGCATCGAAACGCCGATCGTCCCGCCACTTTGCCAAGTCGATGCTGGCATCGCGCAGAACCGAAACGGGGACCTTGGACGCCGCCCTCACGAGCGCTTTACCCGCCCGCATTTCGCGAGGCGCGCCCACGGCACTGACGCCAACAACCACGTCAGCCTGCAAGTGGAATACGACGAATGCCCCGCTGGCGGGATCACCGCGCACGATGTTCTGCTCGCCAATGGAGACACCAAAGGACTGGAGACTGAAGTCGTACTGATCCGACCAATAGCCGCTGATCTCTTCGTAGTCAGGTCCACCGCACACGATGGCCCGTCCGACATGCTCGCCATGGGCCACCGCGTGATGCCAGTTCTCCTGACGCTCCGGACGGCCCGCACGGGCGTTGAAGTGAAACGCGACTTCCCCGGCTGCATAGATGTGCTCGTCGGAGGTTCGGCCGCGCCCGTCGACGCAGATGCCCGACGCGCACGTCTCGATGCCAGCGGCGGCGGCAAGGGAGACGTTCGGCACCACGCCGATGCCGACCACCACCGCATCCGCGTCTAGCGATTCGCCATTGGAGAGCGCCAGGCGGTAACCAGGCGCGCGTTCGGTGACTTCCTTGATCGAGACGCCGGTGCGAATGCGCACACCTCGTTTTTCGTGCTGCTGCACGACGAAGTTGCAAACTTCGACGCAGGTTGCGCGAGCCATTGGACGGTCTCCCGCTTCCAGCACCGTCACGTCGATTCCCATGCCGTTGGCGACAGAAGCCACTTCTAGGCCGATCACGCCTGCACCAACCACTGCGAGGCTCCGGATGTTCGGCAGCGCTTCTCGCAATGCGATCGCATCCGAAATCCGGCGCAGGTAAAACACGTGCGGCATGCCGGGATGAAGCAAAGGAAGCGTGCGCAGCGACGATCCGGTCGCCAGCACGAGTGCCCCGTATCCGAGGGACGTGCCGTCGGCGAACATGACCTGACGCGCGTCCCGATCAATACGCTGCGCCGCGTTGCCGAGGCGCAGATCGATGTCATGCGCGTCGTAAAACGCGTTGTCTCGCAACGAAATGTGGTCCGCTTCTGCTGCCTCTTGCAGCACCTTTTTGGAAAGCGGCGGACGGTCGTAAGGGGCCTCGCTCTCGTCTCCGCAGATGATGATTCGGCCGTCGAAGCCCGCCTTTCGCGCGCTTTCGGCGGCGTAGACGGCTGCGATGCCCGCGCCGATGATCACAATCGGCTCATTCTCGTGTGTATTTTTCATTGCTCACCTTGCGCCATTGAGCCTCGACCGCTCACATGTGTTCCGGCTTCTGAATGCCGCGCGCATGGCGATGGCATAGCTCGCGCCATTTGATGA
This sequence comes from Pandoraea pneumonica, assembly GCF_902459645.1. Lineage (GTDB taxonomy): Bacteria > Pseudomonadota > Gammaproteobacteria > Burkholderiales > Burkholderiaceae > Pandoraea > Pandoraea pneumonica. The sequence goes on along the minus strand of NZ_CABPSK010000002.1, from coordinate 1,377,555 downwards.
GCGGCGAATCGCCCTCGATGAGCATCTCGTCGAGCCAGGCCGTATCGCGCTTGTAGAAGGTCTGAAGCGCCAGACGCGCCTGAATGTCCTGAGCGTTGAAGTTCTCGAAACCGATGGGCTTCCATCGATTCCAGAACTCGTGATTGAAGTGCGCGCTTTCTTCCTCGGTCGAAACGCGCTTGCCGACGAGCATCACGTAGAGGTGCTTCGATTCCGTCACCGGGACGTAGAACTCGAACTGCGTGATGTCCTGATCGGGGAAGTCATCGACGCGCAGCCCGCACGGCATCCAGAGCGACGCAGCCGTGGTTCGGGTCGGCTTTTCAGACACGCGCTTCGTGCCGGTAACGACAACCTGACCATCGACCTTCCCTTCCCAAATGCTCGTATGGTTGGCAAATGCGTCGTAGACGCCTTTCGGTGCGCCCGCCTCCTCGTGTACGAGCACGTCGCCCGACTTCGCAAGGTGCCCGATGGGCAGGGATCGCTGGGTGTCCGGCACGAGCTCCGACGCGCGGTGGATGTACACGTGCAAGCCGTCGAAGCCGTTCTCGCAACCGACGCGCCAGTTCGACTCGACTTCATAGATCGCACAGTGCAATTCCAAATCGTCGTCGAGGAACGTCGGCGGCACGTCTTCCGCGAGCGGTGGCGCTTCAAACCCTTCGTCGCCCACAAACACAAAGATCAGGCCCTTGGCCTCCTGAACCGGATAGCTTTTGACGCTACGTCGCCCAATTGCCTTGCTGTCGGGCGAGGCCAGGATGTCGCACAGCTTGCCGTCGTTCCACTTGTAGGTGAAGCCGTGGTACCAGCACGTGATCGTGTCGGGCGTATAGCACTCCACCTTCTCGGAGAACTTCACGCCGCGGTGCAGGCACCGGTCGCGAATCGCCTTCACTTCACCGTCCACGCGCTTGAGCAGGATTTCCTCGCCACACACCGTCGCTTGGCTCACCTTGCCTTCGAGAACGTCGCTGGACAGCTTCACCGGATACCAGTGGTTCCGAAAGCCGAGCTTCGCCGCAAGGTAGTTGCGCCAGCGCGGGACCTTGTTCAACAAACTTTCGTCTACAAAATGTGCCTGTTCGCTCATTGTGGGCGTCTCCGATCTATTTGTTTGCGTACTGTATGCAATGAATACTGGACTTCTCGTTGCTAGCGGATAGTGTCGACGCCGCAACTCGACGTGATTGCCATCCTAGGGCCGCGTTCTAGGCGCAACAAACGATTTGAAATTCACCTATGCATGAGCATTACGAATGTGTTGAGTGAATGTCACGGAATCCCACTTTGCCCACCGAAATCTCAGGCATTTCGTCGTAGAATCGGTGCGAACTAACCAAAACTTCAACGCTATGAGCGCCACCCGTAGAGTCGTACAGAGCGATCGGCTACGCGATCAGGTTTACCAACTGCTTCGGGAGGATCTGCACGGGGGCGCCATTCCGGCCGGGTCTAGGCTCGTTGAATTGGAATTGGCCGAGCGCTATGGGGTCTCGCGCACGCCGATACGCGAGGCGCTCTTCCAACTGGCGCGAGAAGGCTTGGTTGTGCGCACCGATCGCGGGTATTCGCTGATGACGGATACGCCGCGAGATTTCCTGCAACGCATGCAAGTCCGGCTATTGCTCGATCCGCCGCTGGCCGAACACGCGGCAAAGTACGGATCCGACGAGCAGATCGAAGCCTTGGCGAGCGCCTACGAAAAGATGAAGAAGGCCGAGGCGTCGTCGAAGTATTCCGCGTTTGTCGCGGCGGCACATGAGTTCCGCACCCTACTGCTCGACATGAGCCACAACACGGCGCTAACGCGCGTTTGTGCAGTGCTGGAAGATCAGTTCCTGCTGGTTCGCAACGAGCATTACAAAGACGAAGGGAATCGCGCTATTTCAGTGCATCGTGATGGCTTGTTGCTCGAGGCAATTCGTTCGCGCGACGTGAAAGGCGCGGGGAAAATTGCGAAAGAGTATGTCGAGATGCTGATAAAGACGCATCCGAACCCGTCGGGCCGTGCGCCTCGAAAGCGAACCGTAAAGACGGCCGCGGAGACGCGTTCGTAACTGCCCCCCTTCCTTGCGTCGACTTCTCAGGCTTGCATGCCGCACGACTCCGCGAGTCTGGCGATATAGGCACGCGTTTGAGCCTCGGCTGACATTGCGTCCCTGCTCACTAGTTGCTTAACGAAGACGTCCAGGTAGTCCGAGGTCATTAAGCGGTTTTTCATTGATCGCAGCAGCAATGGCCTCGCAGCGAGAAAGTCATCTTCCGCAGCGACGAAGCACCGTGCGAGCACGTGGTTTGTGCAAGCGGTGCCGAGGGTTTTCTGCAATCCGTGAACAGCGCTCGCCGCAGCGAATGACGAGGCGTCAGAAAGGAGCACGCGTCTCGCATCGTCCGACAAGATAGCAATTTGCGAGATATGTGCGACGGTTCCCGATTCAGCAACGTTTGCGACGACCACCGGATCGAGCAACGCTTTCACGTCCAATCGGGCCAGTAACGCCTGCATCGGCATTTCACTGAACCCGTAACCTCGCTCCAATGGCTCCAGCAGCCCTTCCCTAGCCAACTGAAACAATGCCTCACGCACAGGCGTTCTAGAAACGCCAAACCGTGCAGCGAGATGCGTTTCCGTCAACCGTTGACCGGGTTGCAGCTTGCCGCGCTCGACGAGATCTCGGATCGCGTCGTATATCCAGTCGCGCAATCGCTGCCCGACTTCCTGTGAAGCTGCCATAGCCGCCGGAACCTTCCATCAGTGGCGCTCAAATGTGAGCGATAGCGCCGTTGGCTTAAAGGGTGCGTCGCGAGATTGACCACAGGCGCAGAAGGTTGCCCCCCGGCAATCCAGACCTCGGTCAATCTCGCGAGCGCTCTTTGCATGCCGCAGTTCGCTGGCTGTCTATGCTTGGGACTTTTGGGATCGAAGCCAACCGGCGACGCGGGTATTAAAGGCGTCTGGCGCCTCGAAATAGGCGGAGTGCCCTGCGCTGGCAAGCGTTATCAATTCCGATCCGATGAAGCGCTTGCAAACGTCGGATACGATCTTTGCCGGAAACAGAACATCCTCCTCGCCAACGAGAAAGCCGATACGTACGCCCGTCGCCGCGATCTGCTCGGGCGTGTAAGACGGCTGAACGCCAACAAGTGTTTTAAAGGTGTAGCGATTGAATCCGGCAATTTGCAGATATAACTGCGTCATCGCTGGGGAATTGGCGAGGTGTGTGCGTCCGAGCACGCGTTCTGCCTGAGACAGGTCGCGCGTCGCGCTCTGCACTTTTGCCATTTCCGAAGCGACGGATTCCGGCAAGGTAATGCCGACCAGAGAATCGGCAATTAGGAGGGACGCGACACGGTCAGGGTAGCGACACGCGAAATCGATCGCGGTGCCAGCGCCCATCGACTGCGCAACAAACGATACGCGGTGCAAATCGAGCGCATTGAGAATTGCGAGGAGATCGTTCGTGAACTCGGTGCGTCCGGCTAGCTCGGCGTCCGTGGATTTCCCAAAGCCTCGGGCATCCACAAGAATGACCTGAAAATGCGCTCGCCATGCGGCGACTTGATAAAACCAGCTTGCGTGATTACCGCCCACGCCATGCAATAGCACTACCGGCGAACCGCTGCCGTGCACTTCGTAATACAGCCGACTTTCGTGATGATCTAGGTATGGCAACTTCCTCTCCTAACTTCCGAATCAAATTCCGGCTTCAGCGCTGGACCGAACGGAGACCTCACCGATCCCCTCGATAGCGGCGTGATACGTGCTGTGATGCTTGACGCTCACCATGGGTCCGAGTGCGCCGCTAAGCACCAACTCTCCCGCTTTGATCGGATGGCCCACCTCGATCAGCTTTTTGGCGAGCCAAAGCGCTGCGTTCAGCGGATGCCCCAAACACGCCGCCCCGCTTCCCGTCGAAGCCACCTGCCGGTTCTCCTGCATTTGCATTTGGCAGTTCACCAACTCGATGTCCGACGTGAATGGCAGTTTCGGGCCAATCACGAAGCGGCCAGACGACGCGTTATCCGCGATCGTCTCCACAATCCCGATGCGCCAATTCTCGATGCGGCTATCCACAATTTCGAGCGCCGGGGCGACCCATTCAATTCGCTCAAACAGGTCGGACATTTCGAGGGACGAGTCGTCGATGTCCACGCGAAAACCAAACGCAATCTCCGCTTCGATCTTTGGCTGCAAAAGGCTCGACATATCGATGGTCCCGCCATTGGCGACTGCCATGTCGTCAAACAGCACACCGTAGTCAGGCTGGTCGACGCCAAGCTGCTTCTGGACAGCCGTCGATGTCAGTCCGATTTTTCGCCCTACGATTTGGCGGCGGTCGACCTTCATCGCATGGTCGGTGTTGCGGTGCTGGATGCGATAAGCGGCGTCAATATCGCCGTCCACGCAGGAGGCGAATGGAGCAATGGGACCGCTGGTGTACGCGTCGCGTAATCTCGACGCGATCAGCACTTCTAGTTCGACTTCTTTCATCTTTTCCCCGAAACGCGTGCCAAACATTCAGACGATCGTCTGCGAGCTTGGCTCAAATGGAGTGGAGAGTTTTGTGCACTGTATGCAAGGCGTCAACGCGCTATACACGTTTTGTTCGACGCCCTTGCCTCACTTTCTGTAATGCGTCCCGGTGCTCGTGCCTTAGCGAGCCGAGGGCTATCCGTCGACTAGGCCGCGCTTTCGAGTTGAGCCTCTTGAACGGGGGCATATCGCGGCATCATCGCGCACAACGCACAGACGGCCAGCAGGGCCACGCACGCCAGATAGAGCGGCATGGCGTAACTTCCCGACGCGTCGAATCCCATTCCGAACACGACCGGGCCGACGGCCGATCCCGCCATAAACGACGCAAACACCCAACCGAAGATCTTGCCGAAGTGATCCAATCCGAAATACCGGCTAATCAAATACCCCAGTAGATCGGATTCGGCACCAGCACCAAAGCCGAGGAGTGCCGCGCACAGGTACACGGACCCCGGGGCGTTTGTTGCCAGAAGTCCCGCGCAGCCAACGCACGACAACGCAAAGATGCCAATGGCGGCGCGAGGGGCAAAGATTCGATCGAATAGATAACCCGCGGCAACGCGTCCGATGAGCGCGGCAACCGCCAATACGGTCGTCGCGAACGCTGCCGACGAGAGCGCGACGCCACGGTCGAGCAACATGGGGACCAAGTGGATCTGCGCACCATTGATCGCGACGGCCATGAGGAATGCGGAAATCCCAACCAGCCAGAATGCGCGGCTGGAGAGCGCTTGCGTTAGCGTGCTTCCGGCTGCTCCGAGTACCCCGGCGGCGCGGCCGCTTACGTTGCCCTCGGACGGCGCTTCCCGCAGTAGAAACAGGCCCAATGGCACGCCAAGCACGATCGGCATTGCGCCAAGCGCGTAGTAGCCAGCTTCCCACCCAAACCGCTGGATCATCGCAGCGGCAAAGGGGGCTGCGATTGCCCCTCCGAGCGCAACGCCAGCCATGCTGATGCCGAGTGCAAGGCCACGCGATCGGTCGAACCAACCGGAGATCACTCGCAAGTAGACGATGGTGTTCGAACCCGCGCCGAAGACGCCGATCAAGAAAAACGCGAGGAAAAAGCCGGTGATTCCCCACGTCTTCACCATCAGCGGAACTGCCAGCACCGTCGCGCCGTAGGTGAGCAACGACGTCACAAGCACGGTTCGGAGGTGAAACCGGTCGATCAGCGCACCGATTACCGGCGTCGCGACGGCCAGACTGATCGCGCAGATAGACAGCGCTCCGGAGATTTGCCCGCGATCCCAGCCGTGTGCTGCGCCCAGCGCTCGAATGAACACACCCACCGTCATTAGGATGACCGCCGTGCTGCACACACCCGCGCCGATCGTCGCGTAGATGACCATGAGCCATGGTTCATTCGTGCGCTTGCCTTCCGACCGCACATTCCCGGCGGAAGTGATATTCCCCTGTTTCATTGAAACCCTCCAAATAGCTTTGATTTGCTGCACTCACTCTGCGTCAGACGGGAGCGAGCGCGCTCAAACACATGCGTTTTCTTCCCGATTTATTAATCGCGGGACTACTCGTCAGAAGAAGGTGCGTATCCCGGTGGCCACTGCAAACTGACGGTTGGTCGTCGATGGCGTGAGAGGGAATAAGACGGCGGATTGCGTCGCCCCGGAGGACGTCACGAAACTCGCACCGACATAGACGTCGGTTCGCTTCGAAAGGAATTTGTCGACGAAGAGGCTGTAGTTGGAGAGTCGCCCCGAACCTAAAGCGCTGCGCCCATACCCCAACGTGATCTTGAGGTCCGGCTGAAAATCGTAAATGACGTCAGCCGTGCCACTGCGGATCGATTCATATTGACCAAACCCGGCAAATGCCACGTCGGTATAGCTCAATCCTGCGGTCCACTTGTCGGCGAACTTGTAGGAAGCGCTTGCCCCGTAGATGTTTTGCGAATCGACGGCAAAGGGGCGATACGGCGTAACGGTCTGTCCGAGGAACGTTTTCATCCCGGCTAAGGTGGGCGTGAAGTTCACTCCGTTGATTTTGGTACCGACAATTGCCGCTTTTAGCCGCTCGTCTGCATAGGACAAGGCGAAGCTCATTGCTCGACCGCGGTTGTAGGTGTCTGATGCGCCGCCGGGGAGTGCATAGAGGGCAAAGAAGGTGAAGCCGCCGAATGTCGGTGATCGATAGGAGGCGGAGTTGTTCACATAACCGCCCGCCATGTGGTCGGCATTCGCTGGCGTCTGCGAAAACGTTGAATTGAATCCCGGCGAGTTGCCCAACAGGAGCACCGAAAAATCGTTGTGATGCCCGAATGTCAGCGTGCCATACTCCGCCTTGGATAACCCCACCCAAGCGCTGCGACTGAAGAACGTATCCGATCGAAACAGCTTGCCGTTGGACAAGTTGAAATAACTCGCCAGATCGAAGACAACCTTCAGCCCTCCCCCCAGATCCTCCGTCCCCCTCATGCCGAACACCGTATTCCAGTGATAGCTGTCGAGCAATTGCACCACGCTCCCACCACCGGAATTGTTCGAGTACACGACCGCTTCATCAATTGCGCCATAAAGCGTCACGTTCGACTGCGCCAGCGCCGAGCTGGAAAACAGGAAAAGTGCGATTAGGCCGACTGCGATTTTCTTCATCTGGATCTCCAATCCATGTATCTCTGCCCCCCGGACCCGATTCAATGACGGGTCCGTCCGGTTATTCGAGTGCGCTCGGTTGTCTCGGCTCGCCGCATAAGGCAAGTGCCGTCGGCGCGTGAACGCCTACCGCAGCGACGAATCCGAGCAGCGTTTTTTGACTACGAACCGGTGGAGAGAAGGTAGGCAGCCATTTTTTTCCTTACAAACGAAAAAAACGACGCCTATGCGCGATGAGAAATCATTCATGCGGGGGGGTGGGATGGGGATGGGGCTAGTGGGCGAGCGGATTGGGACGCCCAGTTCGTCTAACAGGTACCGCCACCACATCGTTTCCGAGCTCCGATTGGGGAGGCTCTCAAATTCCCATGTCACTCCAGAATTACTTCGTCGCTGCAATGGCACGCCAGACGGTTCTCGCAGCGAGTAGTCACTGAGATGCCCCAATCCTAATCACCTTCAAGCGTTCGACCATCGCCATACAATCCGCCCCATGTCGCCCCAGAGAAATGGGCAAACCCGCAGGAGGATCACTGGAGTAGATGGTGTCCGCCACGCCGACGCGAAAAAGACTTGCAGCTAGCGCATCGAAGGCGCGTTCTATCAGGAAGCTGCGCCTTGCACACGGCCGCCCCCTGCCCACAAGTCAGAACCGCCCGCAGGCCGCGAGTCGGATGATCAAGTTCGCATCCACGCTAAGTGGTGGAACCGCGGTTGGCCTTGCCGCGGCGCTTCTCACCCCGAGCGTCATCGTTACGATTGGCGCAATGATCGCGGGGCTCATCGGCAGCGGGCTATTAGTCAAACGATTCGGTTAGAGCCGTATGTGCAAACGAGCCAACGGAGCCAATCGGCTCCGTTTTTGTTTCTGGTTGCACATCACGACGAACGTCGCAGCCGACCAAGCAGAGTCCCTATTGAGACATCGGAATGTTCTGAATCTCAACGAGTGACCTAGAATGCGACTCTGAACGCGTGGTGCCCTCATCGTCGGATAGCTAAGCTGGTTCCCGTCGCGCCACAAACGCGGCCGGGTTTAGCGACCCGAACGGTCATATCTCGGGCACACAGCCGCGAACTTTGCGGCTTTCGTGTGCGCAGTGCCACGTATCCGTGTCTACGGGCGGGCCTGGATTGGGACACCTTCGGGTGTGCCGCCTAATCCGAGTGACCAGCGGTTCGCTAACCTAGTCCAGTGCCCGCCCACCCCTGCGCAATGCAGCGGGTGGCGGGTTCCAGAAATTGGCTAGTACGAGGCACCCCGCATGACGAATCATTCATCAGCAACCTCCCTTGTCCACGTTTCCGTAGACAGACTCAACGTCCTCTCTGAACGCATCCTTGCGCTCTCGACGTGCACGACGACGTACGCAGGCAACGAAATACCGCACAGGTTTCTGCTCGCGATCTTCGAAGAGCTAAGCGAAATGACCGTAGAACTTGTTCTCGAATGCCACAAGCTAAAAGGTGACCTTCTCGCCGCCTAGTCGCATGGCCGTGGGGGTCTATCGACGAAAGCCGACATACGTCACGCTGCTTCATTAGCCCAATCGCGAGCTAGGCATTTATCCAACGGAATATGTGCAAAGGGCTTCCCCATGGGAAGCCCTATATCAATCGACGCAGAAGCCAGCAAGAAATTACGCCAGCACTTCAAGCCCGTGTTTCTCTATCACTTGGAGGAGTTTGGCCGCTGCGCCGCTCGGCTTCTTTGTTCCCGCCTCCCACTTCTGAACGGTCGAAGGGCTGGTATTGAGATACGCAGCCAGTACGCCTTGACTGACGCGTACGCTCTTACGAATCTTGATGATCGCCGTCTTCGTGTATTCAGGAACAGGTGGTATGCACAACTCATCATATTCACGCATCGTGCGCTTGCTGATACCGCCTGCCGCATGCATGTCGCTAGCGATCTCGTGAATCGCCGCGAGCGGGTCAAACACATTGATGGTGATACGTCGTCTCATGCGCTCCCCCGAGTTGGTAAACATCCCCCAAGATAGTAAACGCGCAAAGGGCTCCCACTTGGGGAGCCACTTTTTTATCTGTGGCGGAGAGATGGGCATTCGCCCGCCCCGATAGGCCATTCACCCAGCCAACTCAGTAGCACAAACCTTTGAAACATATTGAGAATAATCAACCAAACAATTCCTGAAGCCTCCCTTATCACGTCTACGCAACACCCCATTTCCATCACATGCAGGGAAAACGCAATAGGAAGACCCGTTTATGTCCGCCCTCTCATAATTGCCTTATCATAAAGCACTGTATGGCAATACGGAGATTCGCAACTTTTCGCTCAGGCCGCGCAGGCAAAGTATCTTTTCAATCCGATACTCAAGCAAGGTTCCACGCTGTCCATACATAACAACTCTAATCACGAAAAAAATGGCACGATTCCCGTATAGAAGTTTCATCGAAGAACTCGCAGAAGGCGTCACGAGCCTGTTGTTTCCTTACGATAGAAAAGCGCGCATGTACGTTGTAGCTATTATCGGACCGATAATTCTTGCAGCGCTATTGCTCATCGCGTCAAGCTCTGAGGGTTGGATGAACTATCTGGTCGCCGAAATCCCTCACTTCGTATTACAACTGACAGTCCTCATGCTCTTTGGCTTCTCAGCTGCTTCCTTTGTAATGGCGTATCTACAGACCGGATTCGTAACTTCTGAGCTCATCCATCTTTCGTCGGACCACCTCAAAGCACAACAGCTAAAGGAAAATTCGCTACGTTATCCTCAAGCTTCAGTGTTAGGTAGCTCGCCCAACGGTCTAGAGGGGGCTAGTTCGTCGCCCAAAATCATCTCGATCCATGATGAGCGCGATTGGCAGTATCTCGTGGAATGTCTCAAGGATAAGATCAAGAAGGAGGCTTCTGACTCGCTGATCGGTGAATTCAAGGGACGTATCGAATTCAATCAGAAGCACGAGGCGAAAACGCAGGAACTATCAGCAAGGTTCGCCGAGTCACGTGCTCGTATCGTAAAAGAGTTGGCATCACTTGGGCGACGAGGCAATGTCAATTTGACTGCGGGTGGCGTCATCACGGTGATCGGATTAGCGTTACTGGCAACGACCGTCCTCCAAGAAGTAGCCATATCAAGAAGCACTTGGGAATTCGCCGCACACTTCCTACCGCGGATGACGTTAGTGGTGATGATTGAATTGTTCGCTTTCTTTTTTCTGTCGCTGTACAAGTCTAGTCTTCAGGAAATTAAATACTTCCAAAACGAGCTGACAAACCTGGAATCGAAGCAAATTGCCCTTCGCACGGCAATCGATTTTGGCAGCCAAAACCTGATCTCCAATACGGTGTCAGCAATTGCCGCAACAGAACGGAACCATGTGTTATCGAAGGACCAAACCACGGTGGAACTCGAGAAAGCCAAAATCGAGCGTGAAGGCCGAGGCGACCTTGCGAAGTACCTAGCAGAGATACTCCAAAAGAGGTCCCAATAGGCCGGAAAAGCTACTATGAAGGTGATTCAGTTGCACGACGAAATCCAGAAGACACTATGGTCTGAGGCGGTGCGCGTGAAGCACTGTATCGTGCATTGTCAGACACCGGCAATCCGGAATTCGCGACCATTGCAAAAGTCGTAAGTGCCCTAGGCATGCATCTGACACTGACTACGAACTCAGATGCGGATGAAGTGGCGGCGACGTGAGTCGCCACCCTCACACATCGCCGCGGCTGTGAAATTGCTGTAATGACTAATTCAACGCTCACGTATAGAAAAATCACCACGCGTATATCAAACAACAAACCGGGGAGAATAGACGGATGGAAGCGTACCAAGGGTACATCATCACTTCGCTGTTATCGTTGTTCGTTGGATACTTGCTCACGCACCTCCAACCCAAGTCCCGGCTGTCGTTTTGGATCCCACACACTTTCACATTCAACGTCAACGAGCACTCATTATCGCTAGCGACGACGTCACTCACCCTACAGAACCTGGGGCGCAAGCAAGCCGAGAAAGTCGAAATACTCCACCGAACACGCCCCGATTTCTTTGAATTCTCTCCCGCCGTCAATTACGCAGAGTCAACCACTCCCGAGGGCCATCATGTCATAACGATTGACGCGCTCGGCCCACACGAGTTCGTCACACTGCAAATGGTCGCATATAAAACGCAGTTGCAGCCTCTGACCATTCGGTCGAAAGATGGTCTTGCAAAACCGGTTCCGGCTCGGATACAGCGCGTCTTCCCCACATGGATGCTTCGCTTCGCCACTGGCTTTATGGTGGTTGGGGTAGGTTGCACGGCTTACTGGATTGCCCACGCTGCGTACCTTGTCATCACGACCATTTCAAAGACCGCCGGATAGAACGCTCCCACTTTGATGACATTGGCCGCCGCGCCGACAAATAGCCTCCCGATGCCATATACGAACGAGCAGTACCGTCAATTCGTTCTCAATTTGATTGAGATCCGGCAGCGCCTCGACGTCCTCATGGGCGAGTGTGTCAGGCACGCCGCTCCGTTCGGAGAAACACAAACCGCCCACCATCTTCGATACGGTGCGGGGCGACGGATAGGTGTTATCAAAACAGCTATTGGGAATATCTTCGAGAAGTTTCCTCCTAACACGACTCGCCCGCTTGATACAGAAAAGCTACACGACGTTCAGATCAACCTCCACGCGTTTGTGATGAATGTTTACGGCGTCTTTGAGAACTTCGCCTGGGCATTCGTCGAACGTCATCAGTTGCGCGGTCATCGCAAAGGTGTTAAGTGGATCGGAATGTTTCGGGCGGAGACGCGCAACTATTTCCCCGTAGAAATCCGGAACAAATCTTTAGAGCTTGAGAAATGGCATATCGAATACCAGAAGGAATACCGCGATTCGCTTGCGCATCGCATACCACTATACGTGCCACCTTTTCACGTTCACCCGGACAACGCAAATCGGTACAAGGAACTGGACAAAAGGAAGCTTGCGCTGGGTTATGACATCACGCCGGAAGGGAAAAGGCTGTACTCAGCGATTTGCGAAGAACAAGATGCCCTTAAGCATCCAACATTCTTGTTTTTGCACAGCACAGGCGACGACGGAGCTAGCCGCCCTCTCAGCTTGCACCCGCAGATTATTAGCGACTGTATGACCGTGTTCGACATGGGCGAGATATTCTTCGCTCACTGGCATCGCGTTGAGGACGCAGGCTAGCCTAGGTCGGCCAAGCCGCCACCGTTCGTGCATGACGTCGCGCACAATTCACAAGCGCTCTGAGCAAAGTGTTTTGTGTCCACTCCTGCCACACATCAAAATCTACCTCAACGGGCGCGTCAGGGACCGGACAGCTTGCCACTAAGCTACTGCGGCGTGCTGGGCGGCGGCAATGGCGTCGGAGAGACGGCGCACCCGGCCAGCATCAGGGTGGCAATCATCAGGCGGCGGCTTTTCCTTGGCATAGTTTCAAAAGTCCTTCGAAAGTTGGTCGAGCTTGCCCACGATCGTTGCGCGCTCGCTGTCGTGCGAATCGGCCGCAGTCCTTACCTTGCTAGCGCCTTCGACTAGATCCACCATTGCCGCACGCGCCGATGCTTCGCGTTCGACGGCTTGCACCTTGTGAGCTTCGGCAATCCCCGCACTCATGCGCCAGCCGTTAGTGCCCCATCCGATCGCCATGCAGGCCAACACGAGCAACACAACGGCCGTCACTGCGGTCCACGGTTTCAATGCATCCGGCATAGCCATTCCTCCAACTCACGGGGCTTCACAAGCCCATTGAGCTTGCGCCCTCCGCCCAGAACCCAACGGCGATACTCGTTGCATGCATCGTCGCGACGCCCCAAATTCACGAATCGCAAGAGCGTGCTATTTCGTAAGTTCGTTTCGCCCAAGTTAAATGCGAAGTCCGCGAGTGCCACGCGTTCAGCGGTTGATATCTGCACACGCACGTCTCGGTCGAGCGCGCCCCGAAGGTTTGCTTCGAGCCACGCATCGCACTATGCCCGCGTTGCCTTCATTCGCGGACGTACTCCACGCAAATGGCCGTAGCAGATCGTCCATCCCCCGGCGGAATCCTGATAAGCCACGTACCGCCCCCCCCTCAACGTGGGGGACCAGCTCCAGCAACGCCGCGACCGCCCCTGAGGCAAGCTCCCCAAGTAACCTTTGTTTGCTATCCATGCATCACTCCGGATTGCGCGAAGGCTTGATAAAGTTCTTGTAGATGTAGTGCGCTGCCAACATCACCACGTAGGCGAGCGTCGCCATGCTTACCCAACCGGCCACCATGCTGTAACCCAATAGCGTCATTACCGGAACCGCCGTAGCAGGCGACGTCTTAATCACTTCAACCACCAATTCAGCGTTTGTCACTAGATGCGCCGTTGATGCGCCGCCAAGAGACGGCATAAGTGAAAACGGCCCGCGAGAAGCGGGCCGTAAGCGGTAACGGTGTGTGATAGCGCTAGAGCGTCGATATATCAAGCACCATCGCGTTCCAGCGAAGTGCCGACCCAAAGTCTTAGTTATAGGCAGGAGGGTTCGGAGCTTTCGGACCAAAGCGTCAGTGATAGAACGATTGATAAACGACGCTTGAGAAGCGAAGCGAATAGCGGCCTCCCAACACGCTGGCGTCGGCGAAGCGGTGCCTACTACGAAGTACCGCGCGGCCTTGAGTCCTTGCGGGACGGAAAACGCAGTTACGCCTCCGCTCGCCCGTACCCGAGGCGTATCTCGTTTGGGCCGAGCGACTTGGAAAGATGGAAGAGACTCGCGCTGTCGCCGAGACACTCGTCCACCAACCTGACAGAGACTTTGATGATGTGGGTATCCACATCCAACGGCGTAAAACCGCCGAAAGCAGTGGCAAGCACACGATCTACGAATGGACAGATGAGTTGCGCGAAGCAGTTGCGGACGCCATTCGAACACGGCCCCAGCGCGCGTCAAAGTGGCTTTTCCATGCGCTGACCGGCGACGCCTTTATCGATGAGGCGACGGGTCGCCCAGATGGCTCTGATTCGATGTGGCGTGGCTACATAGGAACGGTGCCCGCTGAGACGAAGATCTCTTAGTGACTTATCGAGCGCGACCTGCGGGCCAGGGGGTTGAGCAACGCGGAATAGATTGAACGTGCCCGCGCACCGCTCTCGCACACAACGGCCCAGACCACCCGACGCTCATACCGCGGCAAGGCCGAAAAGGTCAAACTGCTGCCGAGAAGTCGATTTGTGCAAATAGGAAAGCCCCGTCCGATTAGGGAACGGGGCTTTCCGGATAAGGCCCGAAAGCCTTATAGAATGCGGTGGCGGAGAGAGGGGGATTCGAACCCCCGATAGGCTATTAACCTATACACGCTTTCCAGGCGTGCGACTTAAACCGCTCATCCATCTCTCCTGAAGAGTCGCGCATTATAGCAGGTCGGCGGGAATATCCCAGTCCCTTCGGCGTCTGCTTACTAAAATTTCTTCGTCAGGGCCGCCGCAGGTGGTCCACCAGGTGTTCGTCCCGTTCGCTCGGACGGCCGCCCAGTAAGCTGAACAGGATTGCCACCGCGAACCCTACCGGCACGCCAAACGCCCCCGCAGCTATCGGATCCACGCCCCACCAACGGGCCCCGGCGAAGCCCGTCAGTCGTGTGAAGAACGGGTACGTCGTCATGATGTAGTACACGCACACCAGCAACCCGCTCACCATCCCGGCCGTTGCGCCCAGACGCGTCGTGCGCTTCCAGAACACCCCCAGCACCAACGCCGGGAACAAGCACGATGCCGCCAACGAGAACGCCGCCCCCACCAAAAACAAAATATTGCCCGGCTTCAGCGACGTCACATACGACGCAAACATCGCCACACAAAGCAACAGGATCTTCGACGTCGTCACCCGCTTCTGGCTCGATGCGTTCCGGTCGATCATGTGGAAATACACATCGTGCGACAGCGCGTTCGCAATCGTCAGCAGCAACCCGTCCGCCGTCGACAACACCGCTGCCAACGCGCCCGCTGCCACCAGCCCCGAAATCACGTACGGCAGCCCTGCGATCTCCGGCCCGGCCAGCACCAGCATGTCTGGTTGCATCCAGATCTCGCCCCACTGCACTACGCCATCGCGATAGACATCCGACACGTCGAGCTGCACCGGCGTCGCATGCCGCCACTGAATCACCCACGCAGGCAAGTTCTCATACCGCGCCCCGACCAGATGCAGCAGTACGTCGTACTTGAGCATCACCGCCAACGCCGGCGCACTCACATACAACAGCGCCACAAAGAACAACGTCCAGCCCACGGAACTGCGAGCCCCCTGCACCGTCGCCGTTGTCCCGTACCGCGTGAGGATGTGCGGCAAACTCGCCGTGCCGATCATCAGGCAGACCATCAACAGCAGGAAATTCAATCGCTGCGAACTGCGCGTCGTATCGTCCTTCGCCGGGAATGGCTCGGTCATCGCATGCGGCGGCTCACTCCGTTCCGCATATTGATTGCGCAACTCGAGCCAGCGATTCTGCGCATCCCCCACATCGCGCGGGAACGCTTCGAGCTTCGCCTCCAGTACCTTCACCTCACGCAGCGGCCCGTTATGACGCTTCGTATCGAGCAACTGACGCTCCAACTCTGCCCGCTCGCTGTAGAAGCTATCCGGCAGGCCATCCAGCCGTCGCTGCATCTGCTCCGCTTGCTCGCGGTAGTAGTCGCGCACCTCGCGCTCGGGTATCGATTTCTGGATTTCGCGCTCCAGCACCTCTACCTTCGCCAGCGCTTCGCCGTAGCTGAACTGCGGAAACCAACCGTGTCCGGTCTGATGGCCGATCATCGCCGTCGGCACCAGAAACGCCGTGATCATGATGATGTACTGCGCCACCTGCGTCCAAGTCACGGCACGCATCCCGCCGAGGAATGAGCACACCAGAATGCCCGCCAGCCCGAAGAAGATGCCAATCGTGAACTCCACGCCGATGAACCGCGACGCGATCAACCCCACGCCCTGAATCTGCGCAACGAGATAGACGAAAGAGCAAAGAATCGTCGAGAACACCCCCAACGCCCGCACAAGATTGCTGTCGTACCGCGTGCCCAAAAAATCAGGCACCGTGTAACGCCCCATCTTCCGCAGATACGGTGCGAGCAAAAACGCCACTAAGCAATACCCGCCCGTCCAGCCCATCACATAGGCAAGCCCGTCATACCCAGACACATACAACGACCCAGCCAACCCCATGAACGACGCCGCGCTCATCCAGTCGGCAGCACATGCCATCCCGTTGAATATCGGCGGCACACGCCGCCCGGCCACGTAGTACTCCGTAGCATCAGACGTGCGAGAAATCAGCCCGATCACGGCATACACGGCGATCGTCACGAACAGAAACGCATAGCCGATCCACACGCCCGGCCCGTTGACCCGCTCAAGCAAGCCAATCATCAGCACGAACGCGAAGAACCCCGCCGTGTAATACAGGTAGTAGCGCAGCAGCCTGCGCGTGAAACTCATTGGGAATTCGGCGCCGATGTGGCGCGAGATGTCATACGAGAAGTGGCATTCTGCACACCGCCAGCAATTCCAGTCCCAGCCGCATCACCAAGCCCAAGACTGTCACTACGCGCCCGGCGCAGCGCTTGCAACTCACCGTGATACCGCGCGTCGTTGCGACGCTGGATCAACGCATAGATAACGATCAACCCGATATCGATCAGGATCGATCCCTGTGCGCCCATATAGAACGGTATCGGCCAGCCTGCAAATCTCACCGACATCCATTCGCGCGCCCAGAACTGCGGCACGAACGTCACCACGAAGCCGATCACCATCAACACCGCCACCAGCCACAACGTGCGGTGCCAGTGGCGCGCAGCGATGGCCGCCGCCTCCCGATGCCAATGCGAATTGCGCGGCAGGTCGTCGGTCTGGCCCGATGTCGCTGTCGAGTCGCCGTTACGGGTCTTCAAAGGATTCACCATCGGCGCGCGGTCAGTCACCTGACGGAAGCCCCATCGGCACTGCATAGGGGATGTTGTGTCGACGCTCGCAGTCGTCAGCCCATGCGCACGGAAAGAACGCCAGAAATGGCGTCAAAAAACCATCGCAGCGCATGCCTCATGCGACATGGGGCGTCACCACTCACGATGACGCCCCACGCCACACCGCCGCGTCGCCACACTTCGACGACGCGGCAGCCAACTTACTGCGCTTGCTTGAGTTGCTCGAGAATCGCCGGGTTTTCCAGCGTGGAGGTGTCTTGCGTAATCTCCTCGCCCTTCGCAATCACGCGCAACAGACGGCGCATGATCTTGCCCGAACGCGTCTTCGGCAGGTTGTCACCGAAGCGGATGTCCTTCGGCTTGGCGATCGGACCGATCTCCTTACCCACCCAGTTACGCAACTCCAGCGCCAGTTGCTTCGCCTCGTCGCCCGTCGGGCGCGAACGCTTGAGCACCACAAACGCCACAATCGCCTCACCCGTCGTATCGTCCGGACGGCCCACCACCGCAGCTTCCGCCACGATCGGGTTCGCCACCAGCGCCGACTCGATCTCCATCGTGCCCATGCGGTGACCCGAGACGTTCAGCACGTCGTCGATACGCCCCATGATCGTGAAGTACCCCGTCTTCGCATCGCGAATCGAACCGTCACCCGCCAGATAAATCTTGCCGCCCAACTCCGGCGGGAAGTAGCTCGACTTGTAACGCTCCGGATCGCCCCAGATCGTACGAATCATCGACGGCCACGCACGCTTGATGACCAGCATGCCGCCCTGACCGTTCGGCACGTCCTGACCGGTCTCGTCGACAATCGCCACATCGATACCCGGCAACCCCAGCGTGCACGAACCCGGCACCAGCGGCGTCGCGCCCGGCAGCGGCGTGATCACATGACCACCCGTCTCCGTCTGCCACCACGTATCAACGATCGGGCAACGGCCGCCGCCAATGTTTTCGTAGTACCACATCCACGCTTCCGGATTGATCGGCTCACCGACCGACCCGAGAATGCGCAGCGACGACAGATCGTATTTCTTCGGATGCACGTCCGGGGCCTGTTCCGCCGCCTTGATCAGCGAACGAATCGCCGTCGGCGCGGTGTAGAACACCGACACCTTGTGGCGGCCGATCATTTCCCAGAAACGGCCAGCGTTCGGATACGTCGGCACACCTTCGAACACCACCTGCGTCGCACCGACCGCGAGCGGGCCGTAGGCGATGTACGTGTGACCAGTGATCCAGCCGATGTCGGCCGTGCACCAGAAAACGTCGTCCGGCTTGATGTCGAACGTCCATTGCATCGTGAGCGACGCCCACAGCAAATAGCCGCCCGTGCTGTGCTGCACGCCCTTCGGCTTACCCGTCGAACCCGACGTGTAAAGAATGAACAGCGGATGCTCCGCGCCCACCCACTCCGGCTCGCACTTGTCCGATTGCGTCGCGACCAAGTCTTGCAGCACTTCGTCACGCCCGGCCTGCATCGTCACATTGCCGCCCGTGCGGCGATAGACGATCACCGACTTCACGTGATCGCAACCGCCCATGCCCAGCGCTTCGTCGACGATCGCCTTGAGCGGCAGCGCCTTTCCGCCGCGCATCTGCTCGTCAGCCGTCACGATCGCCACGGCGCCCGCGTCGATCACACGTTCGTTCAGCGATTTGGCCGAGAAGCCACCGAACACCACCGAGTGCGTCGCGCCGATACGCGCGCAAGCCTGCATGGCCACCACGCCTTCGATCGACATCGGCATGTAGATCACGACGCGATCGCCCTTC
Organism: Pandoraea pneumonica; assembly: GCF_902459645.1. Classification (GTDB taxonomy): domain Bacteria; phylum Pseudomonadota; class Gammaproteobacteria; order Burkholderiales; family Burkholderiaceae; genus Pandoraea; species Pandoraea pneumonica. Next base: position 1,358,688 of record NZ_CABPSK010000002.1, on the reverse strand, counting down.
TTCACGCCCTTTGCCTTGAGCGCGTTCGCAAAGCGATTCACGCGCGAGAGCAGGTCGCGGTAGGTAACCGGGGTCACCGTGCCGTCGTCGGCTTCAAAGAGAATGGCGGTTTTGTCGCCCAGACCCGCTTCGATTTGGCGGTCCAGACAGTTGTAAGACGCGTTGAGTTGACCATCTTCGAACCACGTGTAGAACGGGGCTTGGGTCTCATCAAGGACTTTGGTGAACGGCTTGTGCCAGGCCAGATTCTCGCGCGCCTGACGCGCCCAGAATCCCTCGTAATCTTTCTCGGCCTCGGCGCACAGCGCCTCATAGGCGGGCATGCCGGAGATGTTCGCTTTGGCGACAAGCGCCTGCGGCGGCGCGAAGACGCGCTGCTCCTGCAATACCGATTCAATTGCTGCCATGAGTTGTCCCCTCTTATGGATATGCAAAAACCATTGCAATCAAGCCAAAACAAATCGCTAACGCCACATTAAGACGAGCGACTTACTAACGCCTTACACTGGTGCACCCGCGTGACGTCTCTCGCGTGCGGGACTCACGTAAGCGCGTCACTGCGGTGCAGCAGACCGTGGCGTATTCGCTACAATCCTACCCGCATCATCCCTATCCCGCCAACCCCGGACTCGCCCGGAGCGCCCGTGAATTCGACCTCTTCGCCCCCTTCGACGCCCGCCGCACAAGCGCTGCCCTCGTCGACCGACCGGCTGTTTGCCCGCTTTCCAAGCTTCGCTCTGGCGCTCGCGATGTTCTTTGTCGGCACCAATGTGGGCATCGGGAAAACCATGGTCGCCGTCATGCCCGTGGCCGCCTTCGCACTCTGGCGCTTCGTGATCGCCGTCATCGCCCTCGCCCCGCGTTATCGCCCGGCGAGAATGCGACTCGTCACCCGCTCGCAATGGCGCAACCTTTTCGTGCAGACGTTCTTCGGCACGTTTCTCTTCACGCTGCTGATGCTCTACGGCGTGCGGCAGACCACGGCGACGGCTGCTGGGGTGATTACCGCCACGCTGCCCGCCTGCGTCGCCCTGCTCTCATGGGCCGTGCTGCGCGAGCATCCGTCGCGGCGCACGCTGGTTAGCATTGGCCTCGCGATTCTCGGTGTGGCGCTGCTGAATCTGTCGCGCGGCGATTCGCACGGGGCCGGGGCCGCTGGATCGAGCAGCAATGCGTGGCTGGGCAACGCGCTGGTGCTGGGCGCGGTGGTTTGCGAGGGGATCTACGTGATCGTCTCCAAGCGTCTGGCCTCGGAGATGGCCGCCATCGATATCTGCGCTTACACCCACCTGCTCGGTGGCGCGATGATGCTGCCGCTGGGTATCGTCGGGCTGATGGCCGTCGATTACTCGGCGCTCACGCCCGGTCACTGGGCGCTCATCGTCTGGTACGGACTCGCCGCCAGCGTGTTCTCGTTCTTCCTCTGGATGCGCGGCATTCGGCATGTGAGCGCCCAGTTGGCGGGCGTTTTCACGGCGATGGTACCGGTCGCAGCAACGGCCTACGGCGTCGTGTTTCTGGGCGAACAACTGACGATCGCCCAAGGGGCTGCACTCGCGCTGACGGTCTCGGGCATCGTGCTGGCCGCGCTGCCAAGTGCCGGGGCGGCGAAAAAGGTTGCCGCCAGATAGCGGCAGCCCCGGCGGCAAGACGTTGTAAAATGCCGCCGGTGCCGGTTTTCGTATCACGAGACCAGCCAGATGCTTCAAACGCTTCAAATGCTTCGATTGATGTTGATTTGATAAAAATGGCCTGCGGCTTCGGGCGCAGGCGAATGTCCCCCACTTCGTCAAGATTGCCATGTCGACTCCCGGCCGCCCCTCCGACGCGCCGATGCGCCCGCTGCCTCGCATCATTTTCTTCAGCCGCTGGCTGCAACTGCCGCTCTACCTCGGCCTGATCGCTGCGCAAGGCGTCTACGTCTATAAATTCCTCGCCGAACTCTGGCACCTCGTCACCCACGCAGCAAGCTTCGACGAAACGCAGATCATGCTCGTCGTGCTCGGCCTGATCGATGTGGTGATGATCTCGAACCTGCTCATCATGGTGATCATCGGCGGCTACGAGACCTTCGTCTCCCGCCTCGGCGTGGAAGGCCACCCCGACGAGCCCGAATGGCTCGATCACGTGAATGCCGGTGTGCTCAAGGTGAAACTCTCGATGGCGCTCATCAGCATCTCGTCGATCCACCTGCTCAAAACGTTTATCGATGCGGCGCAACAGACGCCGCACACGATCATGTGGCAAGTCGTTATCCACATCTCGTTCCTGCTTTCTGCCGTCGTGATGGCCGTGGTCAACAAAATGACCAACGACAGCCACGCCCCGGCATACGCTACCCCCCAAGCTGTACCCAATACCAATACCCACTAAATCCTCACCAAGTCCCCACTAAGTCGAGAGCCGTTTCATGTCTACCGTCATTAAAGAAGACGACGTCATTCAGAGCGTCGCCGGTGCCCTGCAATACATCAGCTACTACCATCCGGACGATTACATCCAAGCACTGGGCCGCGCCTACGAGGCCGAAGAAAGCCCCGCTGCTAAAGATGCCATCGCACAGATTCTGACCAACAGCCGCATGTGCGCCGAAGGCCACCGTCCGCTGTGTCAGGACACCGGGATCGTGACGGTCTTCGTGAAGGTCGGCATGAACGTGCAGTGGGATGCCAAGCGCAGCCTCACCGACATGATCAACGAAGGCGTGCGTCAGGCTTACATGCACCCGGACAACGTCCTGCGCGCCTCGATCGTCGCCCCGCCCGAAGCCGGCCGTAAGAACACGAAGGACAACACGCCCGCTGTCATCCACTACGAGATCGTGGAAGGCGACAAGGTCGACATCACGGTCGCAGCCAAGGGCGGCGGCTCGGAAAACAAGTCGAAGTTCGTGATGCTCAACCCGTCCGATTCGATCGTCGACTGGGTGGTGAAGACCGTGCCGACGATGGGCGCCGGTTGGTGCCCGCCGGGCATGCTCGGCATCGGTATCGGTGGCACGGCCGAGAAAGCCATGGTGCTCGCCAAAGAATCGCTCATGGACCCGATCGACATTCATGACGTGATCAAGCGCGGCCCGCAAAACTGGAACGAAGAGCTGCGTATCGAGCTGTTCGAGAAGGTCAACGCACTGGGTATCGGCGCGCAAGGTCTCGGCGGTCTGGCCACCGTGCTGGACGTGAAGATTCTCGACTACCCGACGCACGCCGCGTCGAAGCCGGTCGCGATGATCCCGAACTGCGCCGCTACGCGCCACGCCCACTTCACGCTCGACGGCTCGGGCCCCTCGTTCCTCGCCGCTCCGTCGCTCGACGCCTGGCCGAACGTGCACTGGGCACCGAACACCGAGACGAGCAAGCGCGTCGACCTCGACACGCTCACGCCGGAAGAAGTCGCCAGCTGGAAGCCGGGTCAGACCCTGCTGCTCTCGGGCAAGATGCTCACGGGCCGCGACGCTGCCCACAAGCGCATCGCCGACATGATCGCCAAGGGCGAGCCGCTGCCGGTCGACTTCAATGGCCGTGCGATTTATTACGTCGGCCCGGTCGATCCGGTACGCGATGAAGTCGTCGGCCCGGCCGGTCCGACCACGTCCACGCGTATGGACAAGTTCACCGACATGATGCTGTCGAAGACGGGCCTCGCCGTCATGATCGGCAAGTCGGAACGTGGCCCGGCTGCCATCGAAGCCATCAAGAAGCACAAGGCTGCATACCTGATGGCCGTGGGCGGCGCCGCCTACCTCGTGTCGAAGGCAATCCGCGCCGCACGCGTGCTGGCCTTCGAAGACCTGGGCATGGAAGCCATCTACGAATTCGACGTGAAGGACATGCCTGTCACCGTCGCCGTGGATGCCACCGGCGTGTCGGTGCACCAAACCGGCCCGAAGGAATGGCAAGCCAAGATCGGTAAGATTCCGGTCGCGGCGGAGTAATCCAGCGGTAGCGATGTTGTAGTCAAAGGCCCGGCACTGTCCGGGCCTTTTTCTTGCGAAAGACGATGCAAAATCAACGCGAATGGATCGCGTTACCATTCGTGTCTCGGTTCACGAAAAGCCTTACAGGGCTTGGCTTTCGGCGGTTTTCAGGCTATCGTTCAACCGCTTGCAAATTGCACAACTGCATATAGGGATCCGAAATGAAAGGCGACAAGAAAGTCCTCGAACTCCTCAACGCTCAGCTCACCAACGAACTGACCGCGATCAACCAGTACTTTCTGCACGCCCGCATGTACAAACACTGGGGCCTCGACAAGCTCGGCAAGCACGAGTACGACGAGTCGATCGGTGAGATGAAGCACGCCGACAAGCTCATCGAGCGCATTTTCATGCTCGACGGCCTGCCGAACCTGCAAGACCTCCACAAGCTGCTCATCGGCGAGAACACGGAAGAAATTCTGGCTTGCGACCTGAAGCTCGAATACCTCTCGCAAAAGACCTGCAAGGAAGGCGTCGCCCACTGCGAAAGCGTGAAAGACTTCGTCTCGCGCGAAATCTTCAACGAAATTCTCCACGACACGGAAGAACACATCGACTGGCTGGAAACGCAGATCGAACTGATCGCCAAGGTCGGCCTGCAAAACTACCAACAGTCGGGCATGGCTTCGTTCGAAGACTGAACCACGTAAGACAAACGCACAAAGCCCGCTGGTCAACACCGCCCAACGGGCTTTGCGCTAGAATTTCGGGGCCGGCAATTTGCCGGCCCTTTTCTATTTGCCATGCCCTCCAACGCGCCGATTGGCGTCTTCGATTCCGGTCTCGGCGGCCTCTCGGTCCTCCAAGCCGTACGCGCCCTGCTCCCGCACGAGTCGCTGCTCTATGTGGCCGACTCCGCCTTCGCCCCCTATGGCGAACGTCCCGATGCCTTCATTGCCGAGCGCAGTCTCGCCGTAGGGCGTTGGCTGCGCGAGCGCGGTGCCAAAGCCTTCGTCGTTGCCTGCAACACGGCCACCGCTCACGGCGTCGCCGCGTTGCGCGCCGACGCGTCGTGGCCGGTCGTAGGCGTGGAGCCTGGCATCAAGCCCGCCGCCACCGCATCGCGCAGCGGCGTGATCGGGGTGCTGGCAACGGCCGCCACGCTGCGTAGCGCGCGCTTCGCCGACTTACTCGCCCGTCACACGGCGCAAGGTCAGCGCTTTCTTTGCCAACCGGGGCACGGCCTCGTGGAACGCATCGAAGCGGGCGACGTCGACTCCCCTGCCGTCATGGCGTTGCTCGAACGCTACGTCGCACCGATGGTGGCGCAAGGGGCCGACACGCTGGTGCTGGGCTGCACGCACTACCCGTTTCTGATCCCGGCAATACAACAGCGCTTCGGCGGCGCGCTGACGCTCATCGACACCGGCGCCGCCATCGCCCGCCAATTGCAGCGCCGCCTCGAAGCGGATGATCTGTGCGCTCCCCGCACACCCGGCGCGAGCGGCGATATGCAGTTATTCACGACAGCGAACGTTCACGCCCTTCAGACCATGGCGGACCGCCTGCTCGTGAATCCGCCCGTCGCGCAGACCGTCGAAATCGGTCGAATTGACGGTGCCGTGTGGCCCGCAACCGACACGGCCATCAAAACAGCCTCGGCGCTCGCCGACTGAACCGGACGGCGGGCACCGCCCGCCGAAGCCCGCCACACGGGCGTTCAGCCCAAATTCGGGCTGCACAACCTTCCCACGACGTCCAACTGTTTAGCCCGATTCAAACACCCGTATATCCATGTGCGTGCCATGGGATAGGTCATTGGGGCTTGCAAAATCCGATTGCTTAAATAATAATTATTCTCATTAGTGTTACATTTTGACGTTTTCATCATGATCGTCTGTGTCTGCAAATCCGTCTCCGAGCGCCAGATCAAGGCCTGTCTCGACGCTGGCGCCACCTCGATGGAAGATCTTCAGATCGACCTCGGCGTAGCCCTATGCTGCGGCAAGTGCGGTCCGTACGTTCAAGAAATGGTCGCGGGTGCCACGCCCTGCTGTGGCCGCTCGTGCGGTGGCTGCTGCCAGTCGGCTTGCGACGTCACCACGACCACGACCGAAGTCGTCGTCATGCAAGAACTTGCGTTGGCCGCGTAATTCAGCGCGCGCCAACCGTTAGGAATTCGCCGTTGCGACACTGCGGTAAGTCGCGAAGGCAAGGGAGCCAGCCAGGCGTCTCGCATGCGGTCAACCGCATCAGGCGGCCATGCGCCAGCCAGCGATTCGCGTCACCCCCGGAGGTGTCAAATGGAACTCCTGATTGGCTTTGTATCGACGTTATGCTTATCGTTCTTCCTGTTTCGAAGGTGAGTGCACGTCAGGCTGTCTGCTTCGCGCATTCGCTGTATTCGCCGACCGCGCCCCTTGGCGCGGTTTTCCTTTGATCGCACGTCCGGCCCATCCGAACCCCGAGTTCCGCACAGCGCGCTTCACTCACCGTTCATCGCCGCAATTAGCGTACCCTAGCCGTTACCATGTCGACCGTGCCCCCTACGACCCTCGCGCTCACGCCGAGCCGCGATCCGTTAACGTCGCCGCGAGCGATCGCGATCGCGGTGGCGATTGTGGCCGTCCACCTCGCCGCACTCATTGGTTTGTCGCAACTGCGCAACGAGCCTGAGAAGGCGACGATTGTTCCGACGGTCTTCTCCGCCACGATCATCCCGCCGCAAGTCGCACCGACGCCGCCGCAGCCCACGCCGCCGAAGCCGACCCCAGAGCCGCCGAAGCCAAAGGTCGCCCCGCCGCCGCCCAAGCCGCGTGTGCAGCCTGAGAATGCGATTACGCAGAAGGCCGAACCCGTTGCCCCGCCGCAGCAATCCGAGCCAGTGAAAGATACGGCCCCACCCGCGCCGCCGGCACCGCCGACGCCCGCCCCCGCTGCCGCACCGCCGGGACGTGTAGAAGGATTGAAGATCGAGTGCCCGGATCCGCCGCTGATCTACCCGTCGATGTCGCGCCGCAACGCCGAAGAAGGTACGACGACGTTGCGCCTCGTCATCGGCGCGAACGGCCGGGTAACGAGCGCAGAAGTCACCAAGTCGAGCGGTTTCCCTCGTCTTGATAAAGCCGCCATTGAATCTGCGAACAAGATGCGCTGCACGCCCGCGATGCAGAACGGCCGCGCGGTCGAGACGACGGCAGTCAAGGCCTTCGGGTTTAATCTCAATAATTAACGTAACGATTCACGAACTGGATTTCCAGAGGAACGCAAAATGCAAGAGTATGGTTTGAGCCACGTCTGGGCGCAGGGCGATTTCGTCACCCGTGCCATCGCGATCGTGTTGTTGGTGATGTCGGTGCTGTCGTGGACGGTCATCATCATCAAGGGCACGCAGATCTTCCGTCTGAGCCGCCTCACGCGCACTGCCGAACCCGACTTCTGGCACTCGGAGAACTTCACCGCCGGTCTGCAAAAGCTGGGCGAATCGTCGGGCAACAACAACCCGTTCCTCGCACTGGCCCTCGCCGGTCAGGACGCCGCCGAACACCATCGCCAAAGCCAGCCCCATCTGCACGACAAGATGGACGTGAGCGACTGGATCACGCGTGCCCTGAAGAACTCGGTGGACGACACGGTCTCGCGCCTGCAAAGCGGTCTGGCCTTGCTCGCCTCCATCGGCTCGACCTCGCCGTTCGTCGGTCTGTTCGGTACGGTTTGGGGTATTTATCACGCCCTGCTGGCCATCGGCGCATCGGGTCAGACGACCATCGACAAAGTGGCCGGCCCCGTGGGTGAAGCCCTGATCATGACCGCCTTCGGTCTGTTCGTCGCGATCCCGGCAGTGCTCGGCTACAACGCCCTGACGCGCGGCAACAAGGGTGTGGTCTCGAAGCTCAACCGCTTTGCCCACAGCCTGCACGCCTACTTCCTGACCGGCGCCAGCCTGCATTCGCCGCAGTTCGCGAGCAACGTCACGCCGGTGCGCAAGTCCACCCCGGCCAGCGCCAGCTAAGCCGCAGCAAGAGAGAAGGAGTTCGCCATGGCCATGGGGTCTTATAGCAGCGACGAAAGCATGGACGACGGCATGATGAGCGAGATCAACATGACGCCGCTCGTCGACGTCATGCTGGTGCTGCTGATCATCTTCATCGTGACGCTGCCGGTGCTCAACCACGCCGTCAAACTCGACCTGCCGCAGGCAAGCAGCCAGCCGGAAGACACCAAGCCGGCCAAGATCGATTTGTCGATTCAGGCTGACGGCACCGTCTTCTGGGACAAGCAAGAGGTCGACGAGGCCACGCTGCACGCTCGCCTGCAACAAGCCGCCGACGCGCAGCCGCAGCCGGAACTGCACCTCTTCGCCGACAAGAACGTGCGTTACGAGAGCGTCGCCAAGGTGCTCGCCGACGCACAGTCGGCCGGTGTCACCAAACTCGGCTTCGTGACCGAACCGGCCAAGTAAGCCACCGGTCGATTCACGAATCGCTGAAACGAAAAGCGCGGTGTTCATCACCGCGCTTTTTTTCGTCTGCCGCACCGACTTCCGCTCGATTGTTCCAATCGGGTAACAATCCTTCCCCGCTTCCGGGCTACTCCCCGCCCCACTCGCCCCGATATAGTCTGCACATGACAACGGACTGATGACGCCCTATGCGTATCAGCCCACACAGGAGAGTCCCCTCATGAGTACGACCCAAACCCGCCCGGTGGCCCGCGTCTTCACGGCTGCGCAAACGCAGGAGGGTGCCGGCTTTTACGTCAACCGTCCGTTTCCGACGCGCATGCTGATGGATTTCGATCCGTTCCTACTGCTCGACGAAATGGGGCCGATGCAGGTCGAACCGGGCGAAGCCAAGGGCGCGCCCGATCACCCGCACCGCGGCTTCGAGACCGTGACGTATCTGCTGGCAGGCGAAATGGAGCACCGTGACTCGCAAGGTCATGCGGGCAAGCTCACGCCCGGCGACGTGCAGTGGATGACGGCCGGTGCCGGGGTCATTCACTCCGAAATGCCGTCGAAGGCGTTTCAGGAGCGCGGCGGCGAGATGCACGGCTTCCAGCTTTGGGTGAACCTGCCGCGTGTCGATAAGATGATGACGCCGCGCTATCAGGAACTGCCTGCGGCCGGGATTCCTGTCGCCACCAGCGATGACGGCAAGGTGTCGGTGCGTGTGATCGCCGGTGAGGCGCTCGGCACGAAGGCCGCAATCGAGACCCGCACGCCGATTCTGTATCAGCACTTCACGTTGCAGCCGCAAGCGGTGCTCGAACAATCGGTGCCGGCCGACTTCAATGTGTTTGCCTATGTGGTCGACGGCGAAGGGCAATTCGGAGCCGAGCCGACGGCTGCCAAGAAGCACCAGATGGTCGTGTTCGGTAACGAGGGCGAAGGCGTCACCGTGCGCAACGAGAGCGACACCCCGCTGTCGTTCCTGCTGATCGGCGGCAAGCCGCTGGGTGAGCCGGTGGCACGTTACGGCCCGTTCGTGATGAACACGGAAGGCGAGATTCGTCAGGCGATTCTCGACTTTCAGGCCGGACGGATGGGCCACATTCCGGCAACGGGAGCCTGATCGACGCGCGTGCATTGCACTTGCAGGACTGAATTGGGTCACAATGACACGCATAGTGCGTTGTGACCCATGAGTGCATCTAACAGGAGTTGTTATGAGCGCAGAAGCGATTGTCACCGCCCATCTGGGCGCCGCCGGTTTCACCACGCGTCTCTCGGATGGCAAGCACGAATGGATTGGCGACGAGCCCGCCTCGCTTGGCGGTGGCGATCTAGGTCCCATGCCGTCCGCGCTGCTGCTCTCGAGCTTGGGTGCGTGCACGTCGATCACGTTGCAGATGTACGCCCGCCGCAAGGAATGGCCGCTCAAGGAAGTGAAAGTCACGCTGGCCATGAATCCGGACGGCAAACCGGCCGCGGGGACGACGCAAATCACGCGCAAGATCGAGCTGGGTGGCGATCTGTCGGAAGAACAACGGCAGCGCCTCTTGGAAATCGCCAACGCGTGCCCAATTCACAAGGTATTGTCGGGAACGATTGCCATCGACAGTTCGCTGATCGAGTAACGCCGAGACGCCAATACGCCGAGACGGGTCACCGTCGACTGTCGCAGCCCGAACCTGCTCCGCCGGCCCGCCAGAATGGCGCGCTGGCGGTTATCAATTCAAGGGGAAACTTCTTGCAGTACGAACACCTGATCGAGGTTAACGACCTCCTGAACCCGCTGGCCTTTGCGCTCTCGCGCGAGCAACTCTGGAACGGCCTCGTGCTGCGTGCTGAGCAACCGGCCAACTTCGTGCTGGGGCTCGACGAGTGCATCGTGCACGAGCGCACGGACGACACGTTGGTGCGCGAGCTTCGCTTCGGACAAGCGGTGGTGCGCGATCGCGTGATCTTCGAGGCGCTGCAATCGGTGCGCTATGAAACGGCGGCCACCGACCAGCACGCGGGCGGCACACTCACGATGAAGATCGAGGAGCCGACGCCCACGCACTACTTCGTGCGCTTCATCTACAGCACCACGCTGCCCGAAGACGCGCCGAGCGCCGACACCCGGTACAGCGAGTTCGTGAAATCGGCCTATCGCGAGGCCGATATCGACACCATCGCGCACATCCGCGCCCTCGCCGAACAAGGCGCGCTCGACTAAGCAGCGCGCATCTTCACGCCGGACGCGTCGTCATCGCGTCCGGCGTTCTCGAATCCAGAAAATCTATTGCCGACTTGAGAACAATAGTCAAATTCAAATATAAATGGGAATGATTCTCATTTAAGATTCTTCTCACAGTCAGACATACGGATGAGCCAGATGAGCGCAAGCCACACCACTGCACGCCAGACCACGCCCGCTACGGCGCCGCGCCGCACCTTGTCGGTGTCGCGTACGCAAGTGGCCAGCCCGGCAGCAGCGAAGCCGGCCAGCAACGCAACCGGCCGCGTCTTGACGAGCGACCATCTGCTGCAAGGCACGCAATGCGTGAACATCTTGCACAACGGTCAGACTTACCAGTTGCGCGCTACGCGCTACGGCAAGTTGATTCTGACGAAGTAACCGAAGTTAGCCGTACCCTCAGTCACTTGTAGCAACCGGCAGTACGAAGGCGAAGTAAAGAATTTTGGCGGTGGCTTGACCACGACCTTGCCGCCGCCTTCACCGAGTTTTGTGGGGACCACCTCGCCTAAGAGGTGTTTGGCAGTAGCCAGCGAACGCAACGCGATCCCATGTAGTTACGGCAAGCCCCTCTCTACCTGCGTTGCGCGCCAGCCAAGCCACTTTTTTTGTCCAGCCACAAGGGTTTCATTGATGTTCTCCTCGTGGCCCAGCCTGCCAAGCCTCAGGTTGCGGCCATCCGGCCTGACAAGCCTTTAACCCGCTCGCGAGAGCGGGTTTTCTTTTTTCACCCGCTCACGAGCTGCGGGTTTTCTTTTTGGTGCTTACGCGCCAACCACCGCAGCAATACCGGCACGGGCAATCTGTGCGTCCTGCACCGACTTCACGCCCGACACGCCCACTGCACCGATCACATTGCCCTCGAACACGATCGCGACGCCGCCTTCGAGCATCGCCGTGTTCGGCGCGCTCAGGAACGCGAAGCGGCCACCGTTGATCATCTCTTCGAACACACCGCTGTCGCGACGCCCCACGGCCGACGTCTGCGCCTTGCCCAGCGACATCATTGCGGTGCTGGGGGCAGCACCGTCCATGCGATGCAGCGACAACGCGTGACCGCCGTCGTCGACGATCGTGATGCACACATTCCAGCCGTTCGCGGTGGCTTCGGCCACGGCAGCAGCGTTGATCTTCTGTACGTCTTCAGCGGTCAGGACGGCTTTCGTCTTCATATGTCTCTCTCATTCAGTTGGGTGAAAAGCGGCTTAGTGCCCTACGGCGATCGCCATCCACTCGCGCAGGGCGAAGCGCGTACTGCGCATGCCGTCGAGTGTCGGCCACCAGCCGGGAATGACCTCGGGATCGAGTGCGCGCTCGTTGCAGCACGGTGCGGGTACCACCGTGAGCCCAGCGCGCACAAACTGATCGCGGGCGCGGCGCATATGCCAGGCGCTCGTGACCAGATACACGCGCGTGATACCGGAATTGGTCAGCATGCGCGCGCTAAAGATGGCGTTTTGCGCCGTGTTCAGCGATTGAGCCTCAGTCCAGCGGACCGGTACGCCGAATTCTTCGGTGAGGATTTGCGCCATCAGGCGACCCTCTGCAATGGGAAAGCCCGACGGCGCACCGCCGGACACGAGAACAGGCAGTTGTGCATGGCGTGCGAGAAACGCGCCATAGCGCACGCGGGCGATTGCCATCGGGGGCAAATCGGCCCCCTCGGCGCGGCCGAATTCCGTTGCGCCGACGCTGGTCCCACCGCCAAGAATGACGACGGCCTGCGGCAGTTCGCCAGCGCTCTGCGGTGACTGGCGTGCCGCGTCGAGGGCTTTCACGTCCACCGGTGTGCCGACGCTCAAGCTGCGCGTCAGACGATCGCCCACCCAGGGCATCGCCTGAAGCCATAGCGCCAATGCGGCCGTCACGGCGAGCGTCTTACCGATACGCGGGCAGCGCCGCCAGACAATCAGCGCAAGCGCCGCCAGCACCAAAACATTGGCGGGCGGCAGAAACAAACCGACGAGGAGGTTGCGGAAAAGCCAATCGGTGGGCATCCAGCGAGTGTACTGGACTGCCCATATGAGTGCACCCTTTCTCTATGACATTTCTCATTCGATAGGGGTGATAAAGGTGCCGGTGGTATGCGCCGGGAATCCGGCGCATACCGACGCGAACAAGCGCGTACTAGCGTGTGCTAGCGCGTTAAGCCAACAAGCTACGCAGCATCCACGCGTTCTTTTCGTGCAGTTGCATGCGCTGGGTGAGCAAGTCGGCGGTCGGCTCGTCCGAGGCCGCGTCCACCGTCGGGAAGATGCCGCGCGCGGTGCGCGTCACGGCTTCCTGCCCCTCGACAAGCTGACGAATCATCTCTTCAGCACTCGGCACGCCTTCGGCCTCGGGAATCGACGATAGCTTCGCGAATTCCTTATAAGTGCCCGGTGCCGGATAGCCCAGCGCACGAATACGCTCGGCAATTTGGTCGACGGCCAGCGCCAGTTCGTTGTACTGCCCTTCGAACATCAGATGCAGTGTGTTGAACATCGGGCCGGTGACGTTCCAATGGAAGTTGTGCGTCTTCAGATACAGCGTGTAGGTGTCGGCGAGCAGGTGATTCAGCCCTTCGACGATGCGCTTACGATCCTTCTCACTAATGCCAATGTTCACGGTGGCGACGTTGTTTTTCTTTGCCATGATGACTCCGTTCGTTTGATTCACTAGGGTTACCCGCATCGCGTCGCGATACGAGTTACACACTTGGTCTGATGCGGTAACGCGATTAATGTTCCGGTTACACTGCCGCATGCCCGCCGACCTTGCCCGATTCCTGTCGATGTCCAGCCTGTCCAGCGCAACCGGCGCTGCCGACCCCGCGCTTCCCCGTCAGCTTCTGGTGACACCGGAAGTCACCTCCGTTGCGCAGATCGCGTCGTTTGCGTCTCTGCTCGCGCAGGCGTTGGCGCGCGGCATTCGCCTGGTGCAACTGCGCAACCGTTCGCTCGATGCCGACGGTTACCGCGCGTTGGCGGAGTCGGCATTGGCCCTCACCCATGCCGCAGGCGCGCAGTTGCTGCTCAATCCACGCGCTGACGTCGCCGACCTTTGGCTCGATGCCGCGAACGGATTGCACGCGGATACTGTCCCGCACGCCGATGGCTGGCACCTGACCAGCGCGCGGCTGCTGGCATGCGCCGCACGGCCCGCAGGATGGAAACTCGTGAGCGCCGCCTGTCACGATGCCGCGCAACTCGCGCAAGCCCACCGCATCGGTGCTGACTTCGTGACCCTCTCGCCGGTGCTCGCCACCGCAACGCATCCCGATGCCACGCCGCTTGGCTGGCCTGCTTTCTCAGCGCTCGCCGCGCAAACGACGCTGCCGGTGTTCGCCCTCGGCGGCATGCGCGCCGAGACCCTGAGCACCGCACGCAACGCAGGTGCCCACGGCGTCGCCGCCATTCGCGCGTTCTGGCCCGCGGGCTGAATTCACACTGCGAGAACGACACTGGCGAGACGGTGTGAGCCGCCTCGCCCCTGTGCCGCCTCTGCATCACTTCTAAGTAACGGTCCCGTCGTTACCGCTTCGCCAGCGCCTCGCGAGCCGCTTTCACCCCTTGCGCATACGCCGGATCGATCTTGGTGAAATGCTCAAGTTGCCGATCGGCCACATCGTCCGGCACGCCCTGCATGGCGGCAGCGATATTGCCGAACAGGCGCGACTTCTGCCCATCGTCGAACAACCGGAACAACGCGCGCGGCTGCGAGTAGTAGTCGTCGTCCTCGCGATGGTCGTAGCGATCGGCCACTGCGCCCACGGCTTCCGGCGGATCGCGGAACTCCGGTTGATCGGCAAACGCACCGTAGCGGTTCGGCTCATAGTTCGTGGTGCCGCCCAGATTGCCGTCCACGCGCATCGCACCATCGCGGTGGAAGCTGTTGTGGAACGGGCACTTCGGCGCGTTCACGGGAATGGCGCTGTGATTCACCCCGAGGCGATAACGCTGCGTGTCGCCGTACGAGAACAAACGGCCCTGCAACATGCGGTCCGGCGAGAAGCTGATCCCCGGCACCACGTTCGCCGGATTGAACGCCGCCTGCTCGACTTCCGCGAAGTAGTTCTCCGGATTGCGATTGAGCTCGAGCACGCCCACGTCGATCAACGGATAGTCCCCGTGCGGCCACACCTTCGTCAGATCGAACGGGTTGATGGCGTACGTCGCGGCATCGGCCTCGGGCATCACTTGCACTTGCATGCGCCAGCGCGGGAAGTTACCGGCCTCGATGGCATCGAACAGGTCGCGCTGGGCGCTCTCGCGATCACCGGCAACCACTTCGGCCGCTTGCGCGTTGGTCAGGTTCTCGACACCCTGCATCGACTTGAAGTGGAACTTCACCCAGAAGCGCTCGTTCGCCGCGTTGATAAAGCTGAACGTGTGCGAGCCGAAGCCGTGCTGTTGGCGATAGTTCGCAGGCAAGCCACGGTCACTCATCAGAATGGTGACTTGATGGAGCGATTCCGGATGGCGTGACCAGAAGTCCCATGCCGCTGTCGGGTTACGCAGATTCGTCTTCGGGTCGCGCTTTTGCGTGTGGATGAAGTCGGGAAACTTGAGCGGATCGCGCACGAAGAACACCGGCGTGTTGTTGCCCACGAGATCCCAGTTGCCTTCGTCGGTATAGAACTTCAGCGCGAAACCACGCACGTCGCGCTCGGCATCGGCAGCACCGCGCTCGCCTGCGACGGTGGAAAAGCGCAGGAATACCGGCGTCTCCTTGCCGACGGCTTCGAACACGCGTGCGCGGCTAAAGCGGGTGATGTCGTGCGTGATGGTGAGCTTGCCGTAGGCACCGGAGCCCTTGGCGTGCACGCGGCGCTCAGGAATGACTTCGCGGTCGAAGTGAGCGAGCTTTTCGAGGAACCACACGTCTTGCAACAACGCCGGGCCACGCGGCCCTGCCGTCATCGTGTTCTGGTTATCGGGCACCGGCGCACCGGCGGCGGTCGTGAGTTTCTTGGTGTCGGACATGCGAGGCTCTCCTGTTTCTTGATCGGTCAACCCGTCGGGCGGGTTGCGTGGGGATGGACGCGTTGGAATCGACTTACGCCGCCATCTGCGCAAACTCGGCAAGCACGTGTTCCAGCGTGGCTTCGATGTCGTGCAAATAGGTCTTCAGTGCGGTCATCGTGGTCACCTCAGGTGCGTGGCGAGGGGTTCGCAAACGCATGTCGCTAGGTTAATAATTCCAATTAAAACGGTCGAATTAATTGTCTATATCTATCGAATAGGGAAAAACAATGCGCCGCGGCGGGAAGCGGCGGCGCATCGGGGTCTGACGGGGTCTGAGGGGTTTGCTGCGTGTTTTGGCTTAGTTTGCCGTTGCCGGCAGATCGAGCGGAATCACGCCGGGCAAATTGCAGCGGGCGATGGCTTGTGCCACCGCCTCGATGGCGGGCAGGCGCGTGAAGCTCTTGCGCCATGCGAGCACCACGCGACGGTCGGGCACCGGTGCCGAGAACGGCACGTAGCGCAGCAGACTATCGGGCGCTTGCGACTCGGGCACCGACGTCTTTGGCAACACGGTGATGCCGACGCCGCTCGCCACCATGTGACGAATGGTTTCGAGCGACGAGCCTTCGAAGGTTTTCTGAATGCCGTCGGCATTCTGCGAGAAGCGCATCAACTCGGGGCAAACGCCGAGTACGTGATCGCGGAAGCAATGCCCGCTGCCGAGCAGCAGCATCGTTTCCTGCTTCAGGTCGCCCGCGTCGATCTGCTCGCGCGTCGCCCAAGGGTGCGAACGCGGCAACGCCACCACGAACGGCTCGTCGTAGAGCGGGCGCACCATCAAACCGCTCTCGGGGAACGGCAGCGCCATGATCGCCGCATCGATCTCGCCCTGCTTGAGCAACTCGATCAGCTTGAGCGTGTAGTTCTCTTGCAGCATGAGCGGCATCTGCGGCGTGGTCTCGATCATCTGCTTGACCAGCGCGGGCAGCAGATACGGCCCAATCGTATAGATCACGCCTAAACGCAGCGGGCCGGCGAGCGGGTCGCGGCCCTGCTTGGCAATTTCCTTGATGGCAATGGTTTGTTCGAGCACACGCTGCGCCTGCGCCACGATCTGCTCACCGAGCGGCGTGACGCTCACTTCGGCGGCACCCCGCTCGAAAATCTGCACATTGAGCTCGTCTTCGAGCTTCTTGATCGCCACCGAGAGCGTCGGCTGGCTGACGAAACAGGCTTCCGCTGCGCGACCGAAATGGCGTTCTCGCGCCACCGCCACGATGTACTTGAGTTCCGTGAGGGTCATGTCGTCCTAACCTGTAAATTAATCGGATTACCGCAATCGATAGATTTTGTTTTTTATAGCACAATCGAGCGGCCATTGCCCGTTTTCAGGCGACGCCCGATCGTGGGCACACCATGGATCACGATGCGCAACCCGTCGAATTCACCGCAGATTGCGCCGCCCGTGCCCGCTCAGGCTTTCAAATAGTCCTCGCGAGCGCCGAGCCAACGCTCCAAATGGGCCGCGACCGCGCCAGGATGCGACGCCAGCAGTTGTTCCGCCGCTTCCTGCGCGCCGGGAATCATCCAGCCGTCCTCGTTCAGATCGACAAAGCGCAGCATCGCCGCGCCAGACTGCCGAGCGCCGAGAAACTCGCCCGGGCCGCGAATTTCAAGGTCGCGACGGGCGATGACGAAGCCGTCGGTCGTTTCCCGCATCGTTTGCAGGCGCGCCTTGGCCCCCATCGACAGCGGCGACGCGTACATCAGCAAGCACACCGATTCGGCCGAGCCGCGCCCCACTCGCCCACGCAACTGGTGCAACTGTGCAAGGCCGAAACGCTCCGCGTGCTCGATCACCATGAGCGACGCATTGGGCACGTCAACGCCCACTTCGATCACAGTCGTGGCGACGAGCAGATGCGTGTCGCCGCGCGTGAAGTCGTCCATGACGGCGGCCTTCTCCGCGGGTGCTAGGCGGCCATGCACCAGCCCCACGCGCAACTCGGGCAACGCCGCGACCAGTTGCGCATGCGTGTCGACGGCGGTCTGCAATTGCAGCGCCTCGCTTTCCTCGATGAGCGGACACACCCAGTAGACCTGACGCCCCGCCAGCGCCGCCGCGCGCACGCGATCGACCACTTCGGCGCGGCGCGTGTCGCTGATCAGCTTCGTCACCACAGGGCTGCGCCCCGGCGGTAACTCGTCGATGACGGAGACGTCGAGATCGGCGTAGTACGTCATGGCGAGCGTGCGCGGAATCGGCGTCGCACTCATCATCAGTTGGTGCGGCATGGCGTTTGCACCCATGCCTGCGGTCGCCATCTTGCTGCGCAATGCCAGACGCTGTGCCACGCCGAAGCGGTGCTGCTCGTCGACCACCGCCATGCCGAGACGGGCGAAGGTCACCGTGTCCTGAATGATCGCGTGCGTGCCGATGACAAGCTGTGCTTCGCCGCTCGCCACGCGTGCGAGCGCTTCGCGCTTTTCCTTCGCCTTCATGCTGCCCGCGAGCCACGCGACTTCCACGCCCAACGGGGTGAGCCATGCGGAAAGCTTGCGTAGATGCTGCTCGGCGAGAATTTCCGTCGGGGCCATGATGGCGGCCTGAAAGCCCGCGTCGATGGCCTGCGTCGCGGCGAGCGCCGCAATGATGGTCTTGCCGCTGCCCACATCGCCTTGCAACAGACGCTGCATCGGATGCGGCTCGGCTAAATCGGCACGAATCTCGGCCCACACGCGCTGCTGGGCGCCCGTCAGCTTGAACGGCAGCGCCGCTTCGAATCGCTCGAGCAGTCCGCCGGGGACGTGCTTACCGAGCGACGGCGCGGCCAGACGTCGGCGTGCCGCCTGCGCCCGCTTGAGCGAGAGTTGTTGCGCCAGCAGTTCTTCGCACTTGATCCGCAGCCATGCGGGGTGCGAACGCTCCATGAGCGAGGTTTCGGAAACTTTGGGGGGCGGTGCGTGCAGCAGCCGTACGGCGTCGGCCAACGGCGGCAGCGGATGGTCCGGACCAATGGCCGCTTGCAGCAATCCAGGCGGCAGCAGTTCGGGGAGCGGCGTGCGCTCCATGGCGTTGTGGATGGCTTTGCGCAGATACGCTTGCGACAACCCGGCGGCGCTTGGATAGACCGGCGTGAGCGCTTCAGGCAGCGGTTGCGAGGCATCGGACACCACGCGATACGCCGGATGCACCATCTCCAGCCCGAAGAAACCGCCACGCACTTCGCCGCGCACGCGCACTCGGGTTCCCACAGAGAGTTGTTTTTGCTGACTGCCGTAGAAATTCAGAAAACGCAGCACTAATTCGTGCCCTTCGTCTTCGATGCGTACCAGCCATTGGCGGCGCGGACGGTAGGCGACTTCGCTAGACGTGACCGTGCCTTCGACCTGCGCCAACTCGCTGGGGAGCACATCGCCGATCTTGCTCAGGCGTGTCTCGTCCTCGTAGCGCATCGGCAGATGCAGGATCAGATCGATGTCACGTTTGAGACCGAGCTTGGCGAGCTTATCCGCGCTGCCTTTGCGGGCGGCGCTGCTGCCCGGGGCGGGCTTTTCGGCAGGCTTTTTGGCGGATTTTCCGTTGACTGCGGCACCGTTGGCGCTGTCGTCTGCGCTGTCATTGGCGGACTTCGCAGCTTTCGCTTTTGCACCACGCTTGGTGGCTGCCTTCGGCTTTGCTGGCACCTTGCCCCGGCGTGCGGCCCCGGTCTCCCCGGGTGCACTTTCGGCAGCATCGGCGAGATCCACAAGGTCGGCAGCAGGCGCTGGGGCGGGCATTCGGCGTTCGGTCATGCAGTCGCGGCGTCAGGGGTTGATCCCCGGGTGCACGCCATATCGGCAAGGCACCCGACGAACCAAGTAAAATGTCGGTTGCTACGCATTGTAAACGCTGATGTATACCCTTTCCGATTTCGATTTCGACCTGCCGCCCGAACTGATCGCGCAGACCGCGCTCGCCGAGCGCACCGCCAGCCGCTTGCTGGAGGTCGACGGCAGCGTCACGCCGCCCCATCTCTACGATCGCCGTTTCGCCGACCTGCCCGGTCTGCTGGCACCCGGCGATTTGCTCGTGTTCAACGACACTCGCGTCATCAAGGCGCGCCTGTTCGGCCAGAAGGCCAGCGGCGGCAAGATCGAAGTCCTCGTCGAGCGCGTGATCGACAGCACCACGGTGCTCGCCCAGATCCGCGCGAGCAAGAGCCCGGGGCCGGGCACGGTGCTGCGGCTGGCCGATGCCTTCGAAGTCACCGTCGGCGAGCGCGTCGATCCGTTCTACACGCTGCACTTCCCGAGCGACTGCTATCCCTTGCTGGAAACCTACGGGCGTCTGCCGCTGCCGCCGTATATCGCCCATGAAGCCGATGCGGGCGACGAGACGCGCTATCAGACCGTCTACGCCCGCAACCCCGGTGCCGTGGCGGCCCCGACCGCTGGGCTGCACTTCGACGACGGGCTCTTCGCACGACTCGATGCCCTCGGTGTGCAGCGCGCGACGCTCACGCTGCATGTGGGCGCCGGTACGTTCCAGCCCGTGCGCGTGGAAAAGCTCGACGAACACAAGATGCACTCGGAGTGGTACGAAATCACCCCCGAACTGGTCGAGGCTATCGCCGCCACGCGCGCACGCGGCGGCCGCGTGATCGCCGTGGGCACGACGTCGATGCGGGCGCTCGAATCGGCCGCGCAGGCGGCGCTGGCAGCGGGTGGCGAACCCGGCACGTTGCGTGCGGGCAGTACCGAGACCGATATCTTCATCACGCCGGGCTACCGCTTCCAACTGGTCGACCGCTTGATCACCAACTTCCACTTGCCCAAGTCGACGCTGCTCATGCTCGTGTCGGCGTTCTCGGGCATGGAGACGATCCGCGCGGCCTACCGTCACGCCATCGAGCAGCGTTACCGCTTCTTCAGCTATGGCGACGCGATGATTCTGTCGCGCGAAGAGATGCACGAAGCGCCGAAAGCGGCGGCTTGATGCATCGCTGGCTTGGCCGGCGCGGCTGGCTGGTGCCGTCGCACCGTCTCCGCTCCCGGCCAGCCGCCGTCTGTACGACACTTCTCTAACCGCCCCTGCCCGACCCGGTACAATAGCGCCCTGGCCGCGCATGGGGCGCGTGCCGCTTTATTCCGTCCTGTGCGGGCGCCGGCTTGTTTTGCCGGTGGTGCCGGGGCGCAAGACACATGCTCAAGTTCGAACTCATCACCACCGACGGCAATGCCCGTCGGGGGCGCGTCACGCTCAATCATGGCGTGGTCGAGACGCCCATCTTCATGCCCGTGGGCACTTACGGCTCGGTCAAGGCGATGTCGCCTGTCGAGCTGGTCGAAAACAACGCCCAGATCATCCTCGGCAATACGTTCCACCTGTGGCTGCGCCCGGGGCTGGAAACCATTGCCGCGCACGGCGGACTGCACCGTTTCATGGGCTGGGACAAGCCGATCCTGACCGATTCTGGCGGTTTTCAGGTATTCAGCCTGGGCGAGTTGCGCAAGATCAGCGAAGAAGGCGTGAAATTCGCCTCGCCGGTCAACGGCGACCGCCTGTTCCTGTCGCCCGAAATCTCGATGCAGATCCAGCACGTGCTCAATTCGGACATCGTCATGCAGTTCGACGAATGCACGCCGTACGAGATCGACGGGCGTCCCGCGACGGAAACCGAGGCCGGACAATCGATGCGCATGTCGCTGCGCTGGGCCAAGCGCTCGATCGATGAATTCAACAAGCTCGAAAACCCGAACGCATTGTTCGGGATTGTGCAGGGCGGGATGTATGAGAACCTGCGCGACGAATCGCTTGCGGGGCTCTCGGAGCTGCCGTTCCACGGTTACGCCATTGGCGGGCTGTCGGTCGGCGAGCCGAAAGAAGACATGATGCGCGTGCTCAACCACGTCGCCCCGCGCTTGCCTGCGGACAAGCCGCACTACCTGATGGGCGTCGGTACGCCGGAAGATCTGGTAGCCGGCGTGGCGGCGGGTGTGGACATGTTCGATTGCGTCATGCCGACGCGTAACGCCCGTAACGGCTGGCTCTTCACGCGTTTTGGCGACCTGAAGATTCGCAACGCGTCGCACAAGACGGATACGCGCCCGTTGGACGAAACTTGCGGCTGTTACGCCTGTCGAAACTTTTCGCGCGCCTATCTGCACCACTTGCAGCGAGCCGGGGAGATTCTGGGCGCGCGGCTCAACACCATCCACAACCTGCATTACTATCTCACGCTGATGCAGGAAATCCGGGATGCCATCGAGGCCCACCGTTTCGACGCTTTCGTCGCCCAGTTCCGGGCCGATCGCGCGCGCGGCGTGCAGTGAAGGTGCGTGCCTGAAACTCAGGCACCGAATCCCCGGAGGAACGGGGTCGGGCGGTGGTAAAATGCCGGGCTTGGATCCTGCATCCTCGCACCGAAACACATGCCGCGCGTGACCGGGCAACCGGCCACACGCGGCTTTTACACGTCTTACACATAAGGAGAACCGAACGTGCTGATTTCCGAAGCCTTCGCTCAGACGGCTGGCGCCGCTAGCTCGACCAGCAACCTGATGAGCTTCCTGCCGCTCGTGCTGATGTTCGTGGTGCTGTACTTCATCATGATCCGTCCGCAAATGAAGCGTCAGAAAGAAACCCGCAACATGCTGGCTGCGCTCGCCAAGGGCGACGAAGTCGTGACCTCGGGTGGCCTCGCTGGCCGTATCTCGAAGGTCGGTGAAACCTTCGTGACCGTTGAAATCGCCGAGAACGTCGAGATCAACGTGCAGAAGGGCGCGATCACGACCCTGCTGCCGAAGGGCACCATCAAGGCGCTCTGATCCTTCGCGCAACCGCACGCGGCCGCCGTATCTGGCGGCCGCAGCGTTTGGCGGCATCTCTGCCCTCGGGGCAACGGGTGCCGCCATGCGCCTGGTCTGAAGCACGGTTTGCCACGAGGCATCACCCTAGCCCGCCGCTATGAATCGCTATCCTCTCTGGAAATACATCATCATTCTGGTGGCGCTTGCCATCGGGGTGCTCTACACGCTGCCGAACCTGTTCGGTGAAACACCGGCGGTACAGATTTCCAGCGTCAAGGCGACCGTCAAGGTCGATCCCTCGACGCTCTCGCGCGCTGAAGACGCGCTCAAGGCACAGAACATCACCTATCAAGGTGCCGTGTTCGACAGCACGGGTAGCAACCCGAGCGTGCGTATTCGCTTCTCCGATACCGACACGCAGCTTCGTGCCAAAGATCTTCTCCAGTCGTCGCTGAACACCGATCCGACCGATCCGACCTATGTCGTCGCGCTCAACCTGCTCTCGGCTTCGCCGACCTGGCTGACCAAGATTCACGCGCTGCCGATGTACCTCGGTCTCGACCTGCGCGGTGGTGTGCACTTCCTGTTGCAAGTCGACATGGCCGGCGCCATCACGAAGCGCCTCGACGCTTCGGCTGCCGACGCCCGTTCCCTGCTGCGCGACAAGAACATTCGCCACAACGGTGTGACGCGCACGGATAGCGGTATCGAAGTCGCCTTCACGGATCAAGCCGATGCCGATCGTGCCCGTGGCGTGCTCGCCGATGGCCTGCCTGACCTCACCTACACCACGCAAGCTGGCCCGAACGGCACGTTCAAGGTCGTGGGTGCGTTCACCGAAGCCGCGCGCCGCGCGGTGCAGGACAACGCCGTCAAGCAGAACATCGTCACGCTGCATAACCGCGTGAACGAACTCGGCGTGGCCGAACCGGTGATTCAGCAAGAAGGTCCGGACCGCATCGTGGTTCAGTTGCCGGGCGTGCAAGACACGGCCAAGGCAAAGGACATCATCGGTCGTACGGCAACGCTCGAAGCCCGCCTGGCTGACCCGGACGCACCGCGTATCGTGTCGGCCGACACGCCGGTGCCGCCGCAGGACGAACTGTTCCTGCACGGCAATGGCGCGCCGGTGCTGCTCAAGCGTTCGGTGATCTTCAGCGGCGATCGCATCACGAGCGCCGCCGCCGGTTTCGACGATCACCAGCAACCGTCGGTGAACATCAAGCTCGACGCCGCAGGCGGACGCGTGTTGCGCGATGTCTCGCGCGACAACATCGGCAAGCCGATGGCGATCGTGCTGTTCGAAAAGGGCAAGGGCGAAGTGCTGACGGTGGCGAACATCCGCAGCGAACTGGGCCAGAGCTTCCAGATCACCGGCATGGGCTCGGCACAGGGTGCTAACGATCTGGCGCTGCTGCTGCGCGCCGGTTCGCTGGCTGCGCCGATGGAAATCATCGAAGAACGCACGATCGGCCCGAGCCTCGGTGCCGACAACGTGCAAAAGGGTGTGGACTCGGTGATGTACGGCCTGATCGCCATCGCCCTGTTCATGATGATGTACTACATGCTGTTCGGCGTGTTCTCGGTGATCGCTCTGCTGTTCAACCTGTTGCTGCTCGTGGCCATGCTCTCGTTGATGCAAGCCACGTTGACGCTGCCGGGTATCGCCGCTATCGCGCTCACGCTCGGTATGGCCATCGACGCGAACGTGCTGATCAACGAGCGTATTCGTGAAGAACTGCGGGCCGGCGCTTCGGCGCAAAAGGCCATCTCGCTGGGCTTCGAACATGCTTGGGCCACGATTCTGGACTCGAACGTGACCACGCTGATCGCCGGTCTGGCGCTGCTGGCCTTCGGTTCGGGCCCGGTGCGCGCGTTTGCCGTGGTGCACTGCCTGGGTATCCTGACCTCGATGTTCTCTGCCGTGTTCTTCTCGCGCGGCCTGGTCAACCTGTGGTACGGCGGCCGTCGCAAGCTTAAGTCGCTGGCGATCGGTCAAGTCTGGCGCCCGGACGGTGCGAAGAACGCACCCGACGCAGGCGAGCAATAACCGCAGGCGCGAGAGGAAACAGTCATGGAATTTTTCCGCATCAAGAAAGACGTGCCGTTCATGCGGCACGCCCTGATCTTCAACATCATCTCGGCGCTCACGTTCGTGGCGGCGGTGTTCTTCTTGGCGACGCGCGGTTTGCATATGTCGATCGAGTTCACCGGCGGGACGGTCATGGAAGTGGCTTACACGCAGGCAGCCGATCTCGAGAAGATTCGCGGCGAAGTCGGCAAGCTGGGCTATCGCGACGTGCAGGTGCAGAGCTTCGGCACCTCGCGCGACGTGATGATCCGTCTGCCGATTCAGAACGGCCCGGACGGCAAGCAAATCACCAGCGCGCAGCAAAGCGACGCCGTGATGGGCGCCTTGAAGGCCGACACGCCTGACGTGCAGCTTCGCCGCGTGGAATTCGTCGGCCCGCAGATCGGCCACGAGCTCTTCACCGACGGGTTGCTGGCGCTCACGTTCGTGGTGGTGGGCATCATCATTTACCTGTCGTTCCGCTTCGAATGGAAATTCGCAGTGGCCGGCGTGATCGCCAACTTGCACGACGTGGTGATCATTCTGGGCTTCTTCGCGTACTTCCAGTGGGAGTTCTCACTGGCGGTGCTTGCGGGGGTGCTGGCAGTGCTGGGCTACTCGGTGAACGAGTCGGTCGTTATCTTCGACCGGATTCGCGAGACCTTCCGCAAGATGCGCAAGGCCACCGTGCAGGAGGTGATCGACCACGCGATTACGACGACCATGTCGCGTACGATCATCACCCACGCCAGCACGGAAATGATGGTGCTCTCGATGTTCTTCTTCGGTGGCCAGACGCTGCACTACTTCGCACTGGCACTGACCGTGGGTATTCTGTTCGGTATCTACTCGTCGGTGTTCGTGGCAGCTGCATTGGCGATGTGGTTCGGCGTGAAGCGCGAAGACCTCATCAAGCACAGCGGCAAGGACGAAGAAGACGGCGTCGACCGCAACGATCCGAACTTCGGTGCACGTGTCTGATCGACACGCGATGCGTTAGCAGTCAGTCAAAAAACCGCCGGCATGTCCGGCGGTTTTTTTCCATTATTCACGCCTTTCTCCGCCATGAAACCGATCCGCATCTGGGACCTGCCCACCCGTTTGTTCCACTGGTCGTTCGTCGTGCTGGCGCTCACCGCCTATGTCACCGCGAAGACCGGCGGCAACGCGATGATCTATCACTTCTGGTGCGGCTACGCGATTCTCGCGCTGCTGATGTTCCGCTTGGTTTGGGGGCTCGTGGGGCCGCGCTACGCACGTTTTTGCGACTTCATGACCGGCCCGCGTACGTTTTTCAAATCGCTGCGCGCGCCCGACACCACTGATGCCCGCTTCGCCGGTCACACGCCGTTGGGCGGACTCTCGGTCATCGCCATGCTGCTGTTCTTTGGCATTCAGGCAGTGCTCGGGCTCTTCTCGAACGACGACATCTTCAACGACGGCCCGCTCGTCAAATTCATCGATAAGGATTTGAGCGACTGGCTGACCGGCTGGCATCAACGCAACCAGTGGGTGCTCGTCGCGTTGGTGGTGTTGCACGTGGTGGCGATTGTCTACTATCGCGTGCGCCGTAAGAAGGACCTGATTACGCCGATGATCGTCGGCGACAAGCCGCTCGCGACGCCCACGCCGCCCGCGCGCGACGACTGGCGCGTGCGCGCCGGCGCACTGGTGCTGATCGTGCTGGCGTCGGCGGTGGTGTATCGCATCGTGCATCTCACGCCGGCCGTCGCTTCGCTGCCGTCGTACTGATTTCGGACGCGCATCGAGCAAGCGCCGACAAGCGCCCTCGCGAGACAAAAAAAGACCGGTGCCCTTTCGGGGACCGGTCTTTTTCATGGGAGGTCCGCCATGGCGAAAGCCTCCTCACCGACGCAATGAATCGACTTACTTCGCGCGGAAGTTGTCGTGGCAGCTCTTGCAGGTCTGTGCGGCGTCGCCGAAGGCCTTCTTGATCGATGCCAGATCGCCGCCCTTGGCCACCGTGTTGAGCTGCGCCACGGCCGTTTCCATCTTCTCCTGCGCTTGCTGGAACTTCACCTTGTCGGTGAAGACTTCCGGCTTTGCCTTGCTCTTAGCGGTCGTCTGACCGCCTTCGAACGCGGGCCACGGCAGCTTCGAGAGCGTGGCGACGAGTTCGGCGTTCTTGGCCACGTCGTCCTTGTTGAACGGCGCGTCGCCCTTGACGACCGCACCGATGCGGCCGAAGTGGTTACCGAGCAGGAACAGGGCCGACTGGCGGTACTCCACGGCGTCTTCCGGCTTGGCGAATTGCGCGTGCGAAAGTGCCGGGACCAGCGCTGCGGCGAGAGTAGCGAGTGCAAGGGCGAGCTTCATTTGCGGGGATTCTCCTTATGAATTGTCCGGCTATGATACACAAGCTACTCAGTACCCCGTATGACACGCAAAAAGGGCCGCATCAGCGGCCCTTTTCATTTACAGCGGTACGGCTTAGCGTCAGACGCGCTTGGCGAGCGACTCGGCAATACCGATGTAGTTCGCCGGCGTCATTTCCAGCAGACGCGCCTTCGCATCTTCCGGAATCGCCAGTTGCTTGATGAACGTTTGCAGCGCTTCGCGGGTAATGCCCTTGCCGCGCGTGAGTTCCTTGAGTTGCTCGTACGGGTTGGGCACACCGAAGCGGCGCATCACCGTCTGCACCGGCTCGGCCAGCACTTCCCACGTGTTGTCCAGATCTTCGTCCAGACGCTGCGGGTTGACTTCGAGCTTGCCCAGACCGCGCAGGCACGAGTCGTACGCGAGCAGGCTGTAGCCGAATGCCACGCCGATGTTACGCAGCACGGTCGAGTCGGTCAGGTCGCGCTGCCAGCGCGAGACCGGCAGCTTGTCGGCCAGATGGCGCAGCACGGCGTTAGCCAGGCCCAAGTTGCCTTCCGAGTTCTCGAAATCGATCGGGTTGACCTTGTGCGGCATGGTCGACGAGCCAATTTCACCGGCCTTCGTCTTCTGCTTGAAGTAGCCGACCGAAATGTAGCCCCACACGTCGCGGTTCAGGTCGAGCAGGATCGTATTGGCACGGGCCACGGCGTCGAACAACTCGGCCATGTAGTCGTGCGGTTCGATCTGGATCGTGTACGGGTTGAACGTCAGGCCCAGACGCTGTTCGATGACGGTCTTCGAGAACGTCTCCCAGTCGTATTCCGGGTAAGCCGACAGGTGCGCGTTGTAGTTGCCCACAGCGCCGTTCATCTTGGCAAGCAGCTCGACGCGACGCACGCGCTCCAGGGCGCGGGCCAGACGCACGGCCACGTTGGCGATTTCCTTACCCAGCGTGGTCGGCGAAGCCGGCTGACCGTGGGTGCGCGAGAGCATCGGCTGCGACGCGTGTTCGCGGGCCAGTTCGCTCAGCTTGGCGACCAGCGATTCGAGCGCTGGCACGATCACCTTGTCGCGCGCGCCCTTGATCATCAGGCCGTGCGAGGTGTTGTTGATGTCTTCCGACGTGCAGGCGAAGTGGATGAATTCGCTGGCCTTCTCGAGCTCGGCCTGACCCTGCACTTTCTCTTTGAGCCAGTACTCGACGGCTTTCACGTCGTGGTTGGTGACCTTCTCGATGTCTTTGATGCGCTGGGCATCGGCGTTCGAGAAGTTAGCCGCCAGATCCAGAAGGAATTTCTCTGCGTCGGCCGAGAACGGCGCGATCTCGGCGAAACCGGCCTTCGACAAAGCGATCAGCCAGTGGATTTCGACCGTCACGCGATGGCGCATGAAAGCGGCTTCGGACAGCCACGGACGCAGCGCGTCGGTCTTGCTGGCATAGCGGCCGTCGAGCGGGGAAAGCGCGGTCAAGGGGGAGAATTCGTCGGACATGGCACTGGGCACCGAAAAAGAAAACCGGGGAGCCGGCGAGGCCTGCCGCAGCACTCGCGCGAGGCCGGACGTCCCTGTGGGGGGCCCGGAACACCGCGCAATACCGGCAAAACCTGACAAAGCGAAAACGCCAACTCGGAAAGGCCGACATTTTACCATTGCCGGCCCCCTCCACGCCCGATCCGGTGTCAGGCCGCCGCCGGGGCGTGCCCTTGCCGCCCGGCACCGCCCATCCGGGGCATTACGCGGTGCCCCGGGCCGCACGTTATACTCTGCGGCGCTATTGCGATTTATCAAGGATCCACATGAAGTTGATTGGTGCCCTCGCCAGCCCCTACGTTCGAAAAGTCCGCATCGTGCTTGCGGAAAAGAAGCTCGACTACAAGCTCGAACTCGAGAACGTGTGGGCCGACGACAGCCGCATCCAGCAGTCCAACCCGCTCGCCAAGGTGCCCTGCCTGGTGATGGAGGACGGCGAAGCCGTTTTCGACTCGCGGGTGATCTGCGAGTATCTCGACACCCTGTCGCCGGTGGGCAAGCTCATTCCGCCCCTGGGTCGTGAACGTGCCGAAGTGCGGGTTTGGGAAGCGCTCGCCGACGGTGTGACCGACGCCGCCGTGCAGATTCGCGTGGAGATGATGTTCCACGACGAAGCGGCACGCTCGCAGGCCCTCATCGACCGTCAGCGCAGCAAGATCAACGAGGCGCTGCTCGCCATGTCGCAAGGGCTCGAAGAGCGTCAGTGGTGCGCGAGCAATCGCCTGACGCTGGCCGACGTGGCCGTCGTCTGTGCGCTGGGGTATCTCGACTTCCGTTTCGCGGACATCGACTGGCGTAGCGCACACCCCAATCTCGCCCGCCATTTCGAGCGCATGTCGGCTCGCCCGTCTGTCGCCGACACGGTCCCGGTGGTCTGAGCGGCATTGATCGGCGCGTCATGGCGACCGGCGAGTCTGGCTCGCTGGCATGACGACAGCCGGTTGATCGCGGCCCATCGTGGGCGCGGTCCGCTTTGACGGGCTGCGCGTCACCAGGGCGCCAAGCCCCCGCAAAATCTGCCACGCCCGCACATCGCCGCTCTCACGGCTTCCATGGCCATCGCGCCGATCGCGCGGCAGCGCCCGAACCTTAGCCACATCGGTGGGCGTCGCGGCGGTAGCGCTTGGCGAAGCAGGCGCAACGACGGTTTCCGTGTTTTTCGACGGCATGACCGTCAGCCGCGAATACCCCGCCATCACTTTGCGCACGTAATCCTGTGTTTCGCGAAACGGCGGCACTTGCCGCCCGTAACGCAGCACCGCGCCCTCCCCTGCGTTGTACGCCGCCAGCGCCAGCGACAAATCCCCGTCGAAGCGGGTGAGCAACCATTGCAAGTAGGACGCCCCGGCCCGCAAATTCTCGGCCGGGTCTTCCAGACGTCGAAACCCGAAGCGCGCCCCGGTCTGCGGCCGCACCTGCATCAAACCTATGGCCCCCTTGGGCGAGACCGCGAGTGCGTCGTAGCCCGACTCCACGCTGACCATCGCATGCAGCAGCGCCGCGTCGAGCGAATAGTCGCGCGCGGTCGTTTGAACCAGCGTGTCGAACGGTAATGACGGCGAAGGTGCGGGCGCAATCGCGTTGAGTTGTTGATTTGTCGTGCCAGTGGATGCGGGCGCTGGGTCGGCAGTGAATATCGGCGAAGGCACCGGCGACGAAACAGGCGACGGCACCGTCGATGCCTTTGACGGTGCTTTCCGCTCAGGGACCTCGACTCCGGCATCGGTCATGCGCGGATGCAGCGGCAGTGCGATGTCCGTCTGCGCGCTCGCCGCGACCGCTGGTGCGCACACGAGCGCGAGGGCAATCCAAGCGCCGAGCGTCGATATTCTCATCGCCGCCCACGCTCGTCCGGGCGCTTCTCCTTGTCCGCCTGTGCACCCTCGGCGTCCTGCGCTTCGTAAGGCAAATCGAGGGCCAAGCGCAGTATCGACGCCACCACATCGAATAGATCCGCAGGAATGGGCGCATCGATATCGACTTCCGCCATCAGCCGCCGTGCCACCGGAATGTGCTCGACAACCGGAATACCCTCGCGCTCAGCGAGTGCAACGATGGTGCGCGCGCGTGCGTTGCGTCCCTTCTCGATGACACAAGGCACCGGCGTCTCCCCCGCGACATAGCGCAGGCAGACGGCAAGCCGCGTCGGGTTACGCACGACCACGGTCGAGCGCTTCACGTTGTTGGCAAGACTGCCGCTCTCGATCGTCTCCCGATGAATTTCACGACGCTTGTGCTTGATTTCCGGATTGCCGTCGATCTCCTTGTATTCGCGCTTAATCTCGTCGTGCGACATCATCAGTTGCTTGTGCAAGTTGTATTTCTGAAAAGCAAAATCGAGCGCACCGAACACCACATAGGCGATGACGAGCGCCGACATCAGCCAGAACAGCAAGCGCGCCGTGAGCGTGAGCCCGCAATCCGCGCCGCACTGCGGCAGCACCGCGAGCGACGGCGTGTATTGGCGAATCAGATAGAAGAAAACCGTCCCCAGCACCGCGACCTTGAGCAGCGACTTCGCGAATTCGAAGAGCGACTGAAGCGAAAACAATTGCTTGGCCTTTGCCACGGGATCGATGCGCTCGTACTTCGGCGTGATCGCTTCGGGCGCCACCAGCGCGCCGATTTGCAGCACCATCACCAGCCAAGTGCATACGATCAGCACGACGGCCAGCCCGCCGCAAAAACGCAGGAGCAGCAACAGCGACGGCACCAACAGGCCACGCACCGCTTCGTCTACCGGGTCGCCAAGCACGAGCAGCATGCGCTGCACCAGCCCCATACACGCCACGTAAAGGGCCGGGCCTTCGAAGACGAGCCAGGCCAGCACGATGCCGAGTTGCGCGCAGACAGCCAGGTCGGCGCTCTTCGCGACGCGCCCCTTCTTGCGCTCGTCTTGAATCTTCTTCGGTGTGGGCGGTTGGTTCTTTTCGCTCATCGGCGCTCACCCTCCCCCTTGCGCAAGCGCCGCCACGACCCACGCTCTGAAGCCCTCCGGCAGTCGGTACCAATGGGCCAATGGCACCGCAATGGCAAACGGCAGGCTCGCCAGCGTGACGAGCAGCGCCATCGCACTCTTGACCGGCATAGCGAGGAAGAACACGTTGAGCTGCTGGGCGGCACGGTTGATGAAACCCATCGCCATGTCGACGAGCACCATCACCACCATGGCGGGCAGCGCGACCGCGACGCACATCGTTTGCATCGCCTGCCACAGCGTGAGCAGCCAAGGCACCCCCGCCTCTTGCCAATGCCAGGACGTGCCGACCGGCAGCGCGTCGTATGAGTCGTACAGCGCGCTTAGCACGGCGTGCGCGGCGGGGGTAATGAAGAACAGCACACACAGCATTTGCGTCAACGCGATGCCGAAGATCGACGACTGCGCGCCCATGAGCGGGTTGAGCACGCTCGCCATCGACGCGCCGCGAATGGTGTCGATCACGTACCCCGTCATATCAACCGCCCAGAACGGCAACGCGGCCGCAAACCCGAGCAACAGGCCGACGCTCAACTCCCCCAGGATCACCATGGCCCACGCGCCCCATTGCGGCGCGATGTCGGCCCCGGCGTGCACCATTGGCACGACCGGCAACGCGAGCGCCAACACGAGGGCATTGCGCAGCATCCCTGCGCCGAGCATGCCCGGCGAGAACACCGGCAACAGCATCGCAATGCCCAGCGGACGCAGCATCGCCACCGCCCACGCGAGCAGCCAGTCGTACAGGTCTGCCCAGTGGCGCGCGAACGCCGCGTCGTCCAAGGCGCCCACAGCGCCCAGCGCAGGGCCCAGCGAGGTCATGATCGACGACATAGGGGGCGGGCTCCGGTCATTGCATCCGGCTAATTTGCTCGAACGCGCTACCGGCATAGTTGAGCAACACGTTGCCCATCCAGCCATAGGTCACCACCAGCGTGATCGACACGGCAAGCAGCTTGATCAGAAACTGCACCGTCTGATCCTGCACTTGCGTGAGTGCCTGCACCAGCGACACGAACACACCGACCGCCGACGCCACAATGACCGTGGGCAACGACAGCAGCAGCGTGAGCCAGAGCATTTCGCTCGTGAACTTGACGACGATCGCTTCACTCATGTCGGCTTATGCGTAGGAAAGCAGCAACTGGCGCACCAATTGCTCCCAGCCGTTCATCATCACGAACACCAGCAACTTGAACGGCAGCGCAATGGTCATGGGCGAGACCATCATCATCCCCATGGCGAGCAGGATGTTCGAAATCACCAGATCGATGACGACGAAGGGGAGATAGAGCAGCAGCCCGATCTTGAAGGCCTCTGCCAGTTGGCTCAGGGTGAAAGCGGGCATGAGCACGAGCAGCGAATCGGGGCCGATACGCGCACGATGCTTTTCCGGCCAGGTGTCGGCGGCAATGCCCGCGAAGAACTCGCGTTGGCGCGGATCGGTATGACGCGTGAGGAAAGCGCGATAAGGCACGAGAATGCCCGCGTCCGCATCGGCCACGGCACTCGGCGACGATAGCGTGACAGGCCGCTTCGCGAGATTGGCTTCGATGTCGAAAACGACGGGGGCCATGATGAAACAGGTCAGCACGAGCGAAAGACCATAGATCGCAATGTTGGGGGGAATCTGCTGTGTGCCGAGCGCGTTGCGTAATAGCGCGAACACCACCGCCAGTTTCAGAAAGGCCGTCCCGAGCACCACCAGCAACGGCAAGATCGAGAGCAGCGAGAGCAACACCACGAGCTGCACCGGGTGGTCGAGCAGGGACATACAGACTCCGTTGAACATCCGAGGCCAGCACGCATGTGCGGCGTTGAAGTGTCGCGATCTTAGGGGGACAACGGGTACACGCCCATCAGGTCGCCACCCGAATTGGTCGGCTTTTGGGGGGAGTCGTGCGCTGCGATGGACATGTCGCCTTTGCGTTCGCCTTCGCGGCACACCGCCAGTCGACCATCGTCGAAACGCAGCAGACGGGCCGCGCCGCACGCGATGCCGTTGCGCCACAGCGTCACACGCGTCGTATGCAGCACGGGCGCGTCGGGCGATGAGGCGACCCCGTGTGTCGCGTGGCACGACCGTATGTCGGGGAGCCTGCCTGTTCTCCACGCGTCGAGCGTGGGCACCGGGAAAGGTTGAGTCGTCAGCACCGCGAAGACCCGTGCGGGAGAGGTGCCATCCGTTGTCGCAAAGGGGCAGTCGTCGAACCGAAGAACCTCGGCGGCATTGACCGCGCCACGCTGGGCGGCGGCGTTGCCGGGGTAAGCCAGCGCGTAATCGCCATCGACGACCCAATACGCACCGTTCGCCACGTCGGCGCTCTTGTCGAGAATTACGGCGTCGCCATCACCCAAGGCATCCCATTGCGCGCTTGAGATATCCGCCCAGCCAGCGACTAAGACGCCGTCGCGTTGCGGTACACCCGCCGGATCGAGCGGCTGTGCGCCAGGCATCGCGCGCGCGCATCGCTCGCGAAGCCATGCGCTCGCCTCGTCCTGCGAGCCGTCGCCGGTGAGCCAAGCCAATGCGAGCCGTCGGCCCTCCCGCTGCAATACCATGCCGACGCGCCATTCGAGCGTCACGGCGCCAGGCGTCAACTGGGTAGCGCTCGGCCAGGCATCGGCATACGCCGAATACGCGGAATCGGCGGGATAAGCGGGATACGCTGCGGCGTCGCACGAGTCGTCAAACGATTTGTCGACGGCCCCGAATGCCCCCTCGCCCGCCTCCTCGGACGCGCCTGACAACGTCAACGACGCCGCGATGTCGAGCCATGCCTGCGGCAACGCGTCGAACGAGGGGACGGGCAGCCACGGGGCCAGCCAATCGCACCACTGCTGCGTGTCGCACCAGAAGCGCAACTCGCCAACCGGACCTTGGTCGACACGCGCGGCGACGATCAGGCCATCGCCGCCCACGTGCAGCCAACCAACGTGCACCTGCATATCGTCTTGAACGAAGGAAACACTGCTAGCACCGCCCAGCGACCCACCGAACAGTTGGCTAAGCACTACGTCCGGCGCTCGCGTGTCAGGGGGCATAACGTGCCTCGACTTCCACCGTTACCGGCAAACCGAGCCGCCACGTCATCGTCCGGGCAAGGCGGCCGCGTTGCGTCAGCAAGCGCCGGTATAGCGTCAAGCGCGGCGATAGCAAACTGATCGTCACGCCATGCAACCCGCGCCGGGCTTCCACGACCATCTCGTCGAGCACGCCACCATGCACGCAGATGCGCAACGCGTTCCCGCCATCCCACGCTTGTTCCTGGCGCGCATGCCACACCCGAAGCCAACGAAGCACATCGCCGGGCCCCGTGACACGCGGTGTCGTCTCGACGCTTAGGGTGAACTCCCGCTCGTCGTCATCCTCCATTTGCCGCCGTGGGCCCGTGCCTTCGCACGTGTTTCGATGCGATCCCGACAAATTGGCCCCCATATTGGCGAATGCCTCGGCTGACATGCCATTGCGGCGGATGGAGCTCATCGTGATGTCCTCTTGGTTGCGAATGAAATTCGGGAGCGTCTTGTGGTCATGGCGGCACGACCGCCGCGTATTGCTTCAGGCCCTAAGCGACGACCGCTACGACGCCTGCAACGACGCCAGCAATTCGCGAAGCTTTTCCTGCTTGCGTGCGTTTTCTTGCAGCAGCGCGCGCTGCGCTTGCAAATTCGACCGTGCTTGCGCCGCACTTGCGGCGGCGGCTTCTTTAGTCGTGAGCGCACCGGCCAGTGCCGCGCGTTCGGCCTCGACACCATGGCTGGCTGTCCCAAGCGCGCGCTGACCGTACACCCCGCTACGCGCGAGCGCGTCGTGCCAGCGTTGCCGTTGTGCCTCGTACACGCGGCGCCGCTGCGCTAGCGTTGCCTCCGCGGCGTCGAGCGATTGGACAGCGTGTGCCACGGCGGCGCGCAAGCTCGCCTCTCGTCGCCGGGCGAGTGACGCCAACGCGGCGATCTGTGCCATGTCCTTCAACTCGCGAGACGGGCGAGCCATGCTTGGGTCTCGTCGAACGGCGCGATATCGCCCTGCGACTGGCACAGAAACGCCTTGATAGCGGAAACACGCGCGAGTGCATCGTCCGTATCCGGGTCTTGCCCGGTTTGATATTCACCGACGCGCACGAGCAACTCGACCTCGGTGGCAAGCGCCATCGCACGGCGTATTCGCGCGGCCGCCGCGACGTGTCCTTTGCCAGCCACGTTGCCCATCACACGCGACAGGCTCGCTGCGATATCGATGGCGGGGTAGTGGTTTTCTTGCGCGAGACGGCGCGAGAGCACGATATGACCGTCGAGAATCGAGCGGACTTCATCGGCCAGCGGCTCATCGAGGTTGTCCCCCTCGACCAGCACCGTGTAGAACGCGGTGATGCTACCGCGCTCGGCGGTACCGGCACGCTCGAGCAATCGCGGAAGACGGGCATAGAAGCTCGGCGGAAGCCCGCTAGTGGCCCCCAGCGGCTCGCCTGCGGCCATGCCGATATCTCGTACCGCGCGGCCGAAGCGAGTGAGCGAGTCCATCAGCAGCAGCACGTCCTTGCCCTGATCGCGAAACGCCTCTGCGATGGCCGTCGCGGTATAGGCGGCCTTCATGCGCTCTAGCGCCGGACGATCCGAGGTCGCCACGACGCACACCGTGCGCGCTCTGGCCGCAGGTGTGAGCGCGTGTTCGAGAAACTCACGCACTTCCCGCCCGCGCTCGCCAATTAACGCGAGCACGATCACGTCGGCTTGCGTGCCCTGACACATCATCGCAAGCAACGTGCTTTTGCCGCCCCCGGCCGCCGCGAAAATGCCGAGCCGCTGCCCCCGGCCGCACGTCAGTAACCCGTCGATGGCACGGATGCCAAGCGGCAGCGGCGCGCTCACCAGCGCACGCGTCATCGCCGGTGGCGGCGGGGCCTCTAGCGCACGCCAAACGATGCCGCGCGGTGGGAAGTCTTCTGGTGCCCTTTCACACAAGTCATCCGGCAGTGGAGATTCGTTCGCCCCGTCCAATCTGCGCCCCAGACCGTCGAGCACCTGCCCTGTCAGATGCTCGCCAACGGCGACCTGCGACGGTGTGCCGAGCGCGTACACCAGCGCGCCATTGGCGACGCCGCGCGGCTCCGCATAAGGTGACAGCCAGACGTGCGGGCCTTCCACCGCAATGACCTCGGCGTCGATAACCGGCGACACAATGCGGCACTGCTCGCCCAGCGACGCCCCCGGCAGTCGGGCACGCAGCGCATTCGGCGTCACTTTGTCGATGCGTCCGTGCGGGATATCGCGCCCCGGGGCCGCACGCCACTCGTCACACGCTTTGCGCCGCGCTTTGAGCGAGCGCCGCAACGCATTCGCAACACGAATGGCATCGGGTTGGCGCATCTCAGTACGCCCCTTGCAGATCGATCGTGCCCAGCACGCGCACTTGCGGCTCGTCGGCGACTTCCTGAAACGACAGCACCGCCAGATCGGCCCGTTCGCGCTCCACAAGCTTTCGCACGAAGCGGCGCACATCCATCGCGGTGAACAACACCGCTGGGGTCCCGTCATGCACGGCCAGCATGTCGTCGATGGCATTCAGAATCGCTTCCGTTTGCTCAACGTTCAAATCGGCATACGAGCCTGACGACGTCTGTCGTACGGCCGCACGCACCACGTCTTCGATCCCTTGCCCGACATTCCAACCGGCGATCTGGGCATTGCCATGGCGAAAGCGCCGCGCGATGTGGCGGCGAAGGCCGAGCCGTACGTATTCGGTGAGCATGATCTGATCCCGCTCGCGCGGCGCCCATTCGATCAGCGCCTCGAATACGCGCCGCAGGTCGCGAATCGAAATGCCTTCCGCGACCAATCGCTGCAAGACTTCGGCGGTGCGGTTAATCGGCAATTGACGTTGCAATTCCTTCACGAGTTCGCCGTACCGGTCTTCCATGGCGTCCATCAAGAAACGCGTTTCCTGCACGCCTAGGAAGTCGGCCGCGTGCGCGTCGATCACCAGCGACACGCACTGCGCCACCCGATCGGCCCCTTCCATCGCAGCACCGCCATGCGCGCGCCAAAGGTCGCGTTGCGCGTGCGCCAGCCAGTACAGCCGGTGTCCGCCGAACGGCACCGGCGTACTCGGCAAGTCGTCCACAACGAGCTCGCGCAACATGACGGCCGTACGCTCGCCATCGAACTGAGCCATCGCCATGTCCGGTGCCATGACGACGCTCAACACACTCTCGTGATAGAGCTGGATGTCGAGCATGTCCGGCGCAAGCGTCGCATCGATCACCAAACACACTTCCGGCATCGGCACGCCGAATTGCTCGAATTTCCGATCGCGCAGGGCATCGATTTTCTCGCTCAGCACACTCGCCCCACCCGACGCGCTTGCCAACGCACCGCCCACGCGCACTTGCAGCGGCTGTGCGCCGGGACGGCCTGCATTCGCCGCGTCCGCGCCCCCGTCTGCGCTCGTGCCGTCTGCGGTCTTGCTGCCTTCCCGTGCGCGACGACGCACCCACCAAGCCGCCGTGCCCGACATCGCGGCCAACAAAACGAAGTAATGCATCGGGAAGCCGGGAATCAAGCCGAACAGCACCAGCACCACCGCCGCCACCATTAACGACTGGGGCTGCGCGGCCAGTTGATCCGTCAATTCCCGCGCAAGGTTGTGCCGTTGCTCGCCGGGCACGCGCGTCACGATAATGCCCGCGGTGACCGAAATCAGCAGCGCGGGAATCTGCGAGACGAGTCCGTCGCCGATCGACAAGATGGTGTAAAGCGAACCTGCCTCGCTCGCACTCATGCCGTGCATGAACACGCCGACGCCGATGCCGCCCAGCAAGTTGACGACGATGATGACGAGCCCGGCAATGGCGTCGCCCTTGACGAATTTCATCGCCCCGTCCATCGCCCCATAGAACTGACTTTCCTTCTGCACGACACGGCGCAGGCGTCCCGCTTCCAACGCGTCGATGGTGCCAGCGCGCAGATCGCCGTCGATGCTCATCTGTTTGCCCGGCATGCCGTCGAGCGAGAACCGCGCCCCCACTTCCGCGACGCGCTCGGACCCTTTGGTAATCACGATGAAGTTCACAACCGTGATGATCAGGAACACGATCATCCCCACCACAATGTTGCCGCCCGCAGCAAAATCGCCAAACGTGTAGACGATGTCTCCCGCATCGGCGCGCAGCAGGATCAACCGGCTGGTGCTGATGGTCAGCCCGAGCCGGAACAGCGTGGTCATCAAGAGGACGGAGGGGAAAACTGAGAAGTCGAGTGGCTCGTTGACGTACAACGCCACCATCAGGAGCAGCAGGGACACAGCAAGATTCAGCGCGATAAGCATGTCCATCACCGATGGCGGCATCGGGATGATGATCATCAGTACGGTGACGAGCAACAACGCGGCGAGCACGATGTCCTGCCGACCGGCGGCTGCGCTGAGCCACGACATCAGGCGTGTCATGCGTGTGGCTCCCGGGGCAGACTCGCCGCGCGAGCGCTCGATGCATCAGCGGAACACGATGCGTCGCGCTGCTGCTCGCGGTCGATACGCTCGAGCACCCGCCGCATGCGCGTGAGACATTGCAGCCAGTCGCCAGCCTGCATACGAGACGCAGCAGGCGGCGTGGCGATCAGCATCGGGCGCCCCTGCGCGACGCAGGCTTTCACCGGAATGCCCTGACTCCACTCGGGCGCGCAGGTTTGCAGCAGCAGCGGCAGCCAGCGCTCCGCACGCGCCGCCCGGTCGATCAATGTCAGTGCCAGCGTTACGCCCGGCGTCCCCGCCTCGATCATGAGCAAACAAGGCGAGAGGCTGACTCGCATGCACGGTTCGATAGCGCGCGGCGGCAGCGCCATCAGTTCGACGAGCTGTTCGAGTTTGCGTTGCGTCTGGAGATCGATCGGGGAAACGTGCATGCGGCGTGCGCCGGATACCGGCCAGGTGCTCGGAGAGTGGGAGGGGGAAAACCACGGCGATGGTCGCTCGGGCGCGCTTGCCCGACCATCCGGCGCATACCTGAACTTCGATCCGATGCGTGGCACCTCCCGATGGTCACAACATCATGCGCAGGCGGTGTGCCCAATTCACGATGTCGGCCACGTTATGTGCGTCGAGCTTGCGCATCATATTCAGCCGGTGTGTCTCTACCGTTTTGATGCTGATCGATAGCAGCGCAGCAATATCGCGATTGCGCTGCCCCTCGGCGACGAGTTTGAGCACTTGACGCTCACGCAGGGTGAGCAGGCGCTCCGGGGTGTCGTTGTCGCAAGCACACGACAGCGCCGAGGGCTGCGTCGGCGAACGCACCACGCCGAACACGGCGGGATCGATAAAGCGCCGACCGGCCATCACCTGTCTAGCCGCCTGAATCAACGTATCGCGCGCACTGCTTTTGAGGACATACGCTGCCGCGCCCGCATCGAGCGCCTGCCGCGCACGCTCACCGTCGTCGCTCGCCGAGTGGACCAATACCCGCAGGCCGAGCCAGCGTTGACAGCACTGCCGAATCACGTCGATGCCATCCATGCCCGGCAAGCCGAGATCGAGCATGATCAAGTCGGGCCGATGCACCTGACAGGCGCGGTAGACATCGAGCCCATTACCGACACGGGCTAACACACGCCACTTGAGATCCACCTCGACGAGCCGACACATCCCATCTGCCAGCAACTCGTGGTCCTCTACAACGATTACCCCTGTGCATCCCGTCATTCCCGACTCCTGGACATTTGCGATTTATGGATATACGGATTTTTGACCATAATTTTGGTATCCGAATTAGCTAGCAGACTCTCGGGATTCCTCCCGTCTCCTGCGCACGACATGGCGTTAGGCGAACGCCCTTAAGTGGTGTGAGGCACCGTCAAATCAGGTCTGCGCCGGATGACTCCCGCCATCCCGTGCGCGACAATTTCGGTCTTTGCGGGCGTCGGCCACCCATTCGGATTGTCCTCGTTCGCCGAACATGGTTAGCGCGCAGTGCTGGCCGATCGTGTGGTTTTTCGTCGCGTCTTTCCCGGGAATGAGCGCATCCGACAGAGGTTTCGACCGACATCGATGCCCTCGCGCTTTGCGTAGTTTCACGGGTCGTTTTGCGTGTTCCCTCCTCACTCCCGACACTCTCCTCCACGTATGCGTTTGCCCTTTGCGCTCGCCGCGCTCGACTGGATTACCCCGCGCGACGTGCAAGGCGCGCGTCACCTCATCGATCTCGACGACCAGCGTGGCTGGGTCGTCTCCGACGACGTCGGCTACTGTGTGGCCACTGGCATACCGGTGCCTACGCACCATCGGGCAGGCGCAATCGCCCCCGGCAACGAAATACCGCCGCCACGCTGGCTCACGCACCTCGCGCTGGTGATCGCAGCGCAGCCGGATCTTCGCGACGACAGCTTGTGCATCGCTCACGGCGAGGTTTGGTGGGTGCATCGCTTCGCCAGCGACGCGTGTCCGGCCATCGTCGAGTCACAGCTTCGCCGCCAGATGCTTGCCTGCCAGCTCGTCGCCCCCAAGGCCGCTACGCATCCCGCGCACGGCGCATCGGCACCCTCCTCAAGTCCCTCACGTTCCGCAATGCGCCGGTCATGACCATGGGGACACGTCGCTCGATTCCACTCCTCACGCTCGCCGCCGTGCTGCTCAGCACGGCGGTCATGTCTGCGCCACCCGCTGCGCCTACCGTGCCCCTCTGGCAAGGCGGCCCATTCCTCTTCCAGAGCGCGGGCACCCCCCTCGCCGAGCTATTGCGCGACTTCGGCGCGCATCACCGCGTACCGACGCTCGTCAGTGCATTGGTCACCGACCGTTTTGTCGGCACGCTGCCTCCCGGTTCACCTCAGGCGACGCTCGACGCGTTATCCGAACGTTATCGGCTTTCGTGGTATTTCAACGGCCAGACGTTGCACATCGATAAGGCCAGCGAAGCGGCGCGACAGGT
Organism: Pandoraea pneumonica; assembly: GCF_902459645.1. GTDB lineage: Bacteria > Pseudomonadota > Gammaproteobacteria > Burkholderiales > Burkholderiaceae > Pandoraea > Pandoraea pneumonica. Next base: position 1,317,510 of record NZ_CABPSK010000002.1, on the reverse strand, counting down.
GACGTCACTGCGTTATGCGTCGCCGGACGATCTGCTTTCGCATTTGCGCAACGCCGGGGTGCTTCACCCGCAACACTGCGTCGCACGGGCCATTCCTGCCGCCCGGGCGCTGGAGATTGCCGGCGTACCCGCGTGCCTTGAAACCGTGAAGATGCTTGCCGAGCATTTGGAACGCGACGCACGCGATCAGCAAGAGAGCGAAGAGACCATCGAGATTTTTCCCCTTAAATTCGCGACGGCCGCCGACACTAGGTACTCTTATCGCGGACAGGAAGTCGTCGTGCCGGGCGTCGTCAGCGTATTGCAGGACCTGATACTCGGCGCTGGCCCGCTCGTGCCCGTCGCGGGGGCTACCACAGATGTGACGCAAAGTCCGCCGCGCGCCAACACGCCACGCTTTTCGGCCGACGCGCGCCGCAACGCCGTCGTGGTGCGCGAGCGGCGGCGCAACCTGCCGCTGTACGCCGACCTCATCGCGCAATTGGACGTACGCCCCCGCCTCGTCGACATCTCGGTCGCCATCATTGATGTGAACGCCAGCGATATCGCCGAATTGGGCGTCGATATTGCGGGGAGCGCGCGATTCGGCGGCTTCGGTACCTTGAGCCTGAACAGCGGGCAGCTTCGCGACGATGGCGGCGGCGATCAGGGCACGTTCTCTGCGGTGGTCGGCGACACCAACAAGTTCATGGTCAATCTCTCCGCGCTTGAGCGGAATTCGAAAGCGCGTGTGCTTTCGCGCCCGTCCATCGTCACGCTCGACAACATGCAGGCGGTGCTCGATCGCAGTGTGACGTTCTATACGAAAGTCACCGGCGAGAAAGTGGCCAAGCTCGAAAGCGTGACGTCGGGCTCGCTGTTGCGTGTCACGCCGCGGCTCGTGCCGGACGAAGCGAGCGGACACGAACAAGTGATGCTCACGCTCAACATCGAAGATGGCGGGGAAATCCGCAGTCCGCGAGATTCGCGCAACGACGTGCCATCGATTCGCAACTCCGCCATATCGACGCAAGCCACGCTGCAAGCCGGGCAAAGCCTGTTGCTTGGCGGCTTCGTTCAAGACACTCAGCACGAGCAGGAGAGCAAGATCCCGTTGCTCGGCGATATCCCGTTTCTCGGACGGCTGTTCAGTTCGACGACCAACCGCAACGAGAGCGTTATCCGGCTGTTTTTGATCAAAGCCGAGCCGACGACTGGCGAACCGAAAGCATGACGACGATGTACACGCTCACCCTGCTCGACGGCCCGCTCGCCGGGCGCGCATTGCCTCTGCCACCGGGCGAGTTCTCGCTGGGCGCCGAGGACTCCGATATCGCGATGGCATTGGAATGCGGCGTCACGGCGCTGCTGCATGTCGGGGACGACGGCGTGCGCTTGTTGACGGCCGTCCCGGTCTGGATCGACGGCGCACCGCTGGCGCTGCACGAGGACAGCGAGGAGCGCGAAATAGGCGTCGATGCCGCGCCGCTGTTGCCGCTGCACTCGGTGATCGATCTGGCTGGCCTCGGCCTCTGGTTGAGCGATGCAGACGCCGATCTGCCCGTGCCGCTACCCAGACGCCCTGCACGTGTCGTCTCGACCGCCCCACCGCTCGACACATCGATGCCCTTGCCTTCGCAAACGACCGCGTCCCCGCGATGGTCGCGGCCAGCCCGCCTTCGAACGATGACTTGGTTAGCGGCGGCATTCACTTCGCTCGCCGTCATGGCAGCCGGGGCAATGGTGTGGCGCACCGGCGCCGCCAACGTCATCGCGCCCCCGGCCGACGCCGACGCACTCAACTTGCTGGCCGCTCGCATTGCACCCGGCGTCTCGGTGTCGGTTTCAGAAAACGCGGTGCAGTTATCGGGTGGCTGCGTCCCCGAGGATGCACGCGCGCGCCTACGCGCCGAAGCACGCAAGTCGGGACGTGCCATCCGGGATGAGACATGGTGCCCGGCCGACCTGATCCAATCCGTTCAAACGCTGCTCAGGCTATACGGCTACGGTTCGGCCTATGTCGGCCTCGCGCCAGGCGGAGAAATCGTGATTAGCGGGGCGTTCGTAGCAGACGCACGTTGGCGAGCCACGTCGGACGCCCTCGATGGACTCGACCTGCCGCACGGCTGGCGCGTCGACAACGACGAAGCCGACGGCTTCGATACCGTCGTGCAACACCTGAAAGACGCCGGTCAGCTACGCGGGATCAACGTGACGCGCGAGCGCGACGGCTGGCGAATCACCGGGCCGCTGTCGCCCCGCCGTGAAGCGGCGTTGCAGTCACTCGCCGACACATGGAACGACGCATCACGCACGCTGCGTCTGCGCATCGAACCTTTGCCCGTACGTATGCCGACGCTGGCCGAGACAGGACTGCCTGCGCCGCTCGCCAGCATTGGCGGATCGCCCGACGCACCCCATATCACTCTCGCCGACGGAACGCGGCTCATGACCGGGGCAAGGCTGGCAGGCGGTGCTCATGTCGTGGCCGTTGCGGCCGATGGCGTGTCGATTGCGGCGCACGAGCGATTGTTTTATTTGCCACTGACACCGGAGTCCACTTATGACGCTACGACTGACGCAGATTGAGGACCAGCTTGCCGAATCGCCGCTCGACACCACGGCCAACAAGCTCGCACAACTCAAACATGCCGAGCGAAAACTGAAAGACGCACTCCAGTCGCCGTTATCTCCCGGGGCACATCAACACGCGCGAATTCAGGCCGAGGCGCTCGACGCGGCGATCAAAATTCTGACGCGACTCACCCAGCGCTTTGGTTCTTCGTACGGCCACGCCGGGAAGCGACAACCATGATCACGTAACGAAAGTCGGCGACGCCACCGCGTGTGAACATTCGGCACCGCGGCCTTCGCGCGTGCCATATCGTTCGCTATTTTGTTCGCCATATCGTGCGCTCGCGAAATGCCCGAGGCCACACACTACCGTCACCATTTAAGAGCACGTACACCATGCCACGTCACGACCTCGCGCAGACCCTTGTAGACGCTCTCAAGCTGATCGGCTGCGATCCGGGCAAGATCCACTCCGTCGACAATCACTCCCCTATCGAACTGACGTTCAACGCGTCGCCGAGCATCATTGTGGAAACGCTGGAACAGCATACCTGCGGACTTCACTCGATTGTCGCCACCGACGAGGCCGCGCGACTGCATCGCGCCAACAGCGAGCGCCTTCTCCAACTGCTGATCGAACCTGCCGAATGGGCCATCACCGGTCACGTGCAACTGCGTGCACAAGACAACCGGCTCGTGCTCCACGCGCTGGTGAACGAGGACGCTTCCTCCGAGCCGGAGCCATTCGCTCAAGCGCTCACGGACTTCTACGACCGCATCAAACTGTGCCGCGAACACCTGCGGGCTTGACTAGGCAGTGGCGCGCCGCGCCCCGCGTCTTCTCTAACGACTTCATTCCCCTCATGGCCGCCGGCGCAGGCGGCCTTCACAACGCGCCACCCCGGCGTCAAACGTCACCACAGTTCGTCTTGCGCGAGATTCGTGCGCCAGGTATCGAGCGCCTCGCTCAGTGCGTCGCGTTGTGTCTCGTCGCGAAAACACCCCTCGTGCGCAGATTTCACCAAAAGGGTGAGTTCCCGAGCGAACGCGTACTGCGTGGCCAACGACGTCATGCCCAGATACGAAGCCCGCTGCGCAAACCATTCGCCCCCCGCCCACGGCTGGTCGAGCACAGTGAGCATTTCAGCAATCATCGTGTCGGTCTCGCATGCCGCATATCCGGCGGTGCGCAGCGCCGCAGCGGATTGCTCGCAAGTCGACTCAAGGGTGAGAAACAACACGACGCGCCGTAGATCGTCGATCACGCCCGCAAGATGGGCCGTGTCAGCGTCGGCATTCTGTGCCCCAAGTTCCAGCCCCAGGGCCTGCAACAGTGCCCGCAAACGGGCGCGTCGTTGCCCGAACCGACGGCACTCGTCGAACCACTGCACGAGCGAGCGCTGCTGACCGTGGGCTTGGCGATACAGTGTTTTGAGTTGCTGGAGCAACGCCGTGCCGGGATTGCCGCATTCGAGCGCGGCGAAGGCTTCAATGGCCCAGTCGTCGCCCGATGTCAGTTCGCCGAGCAAACGACGCAAACGGGCGCGCACCGCTGGGTGCAGGTTATCGTCCGCAAGCCACGCGGCGACCACTAGCGCGGCGTGACCGCCGGACAAACTGGCGCGGCGAATCAATTCGGCAGGGTCGGGCGAGTGAGGAAGATCGCGTAGCTGCTGGCGCAGTGCATCGAGCTGGGCGCGATTGACGCGTGAGAGGCGCCGCGTCTGTTGCTCCAGCAACGCGCGGGCGCGGGCTTTGTCGTCGCGCGGGTCGGCTCGCCCCGGGCGCCGGAAACGCACTCCCAGCGCCAGGCTGAGATTCTCTTGCGACTCGGCGAGTGCCGCATCGTCGTCGTGCGCGATGGCCGCTTCGATCATCGCGACGTAGCCGCCGACAGCATTGGCGGGCTGGCGTACCGCGCTTCGCCCAACGTCCGGCAACGCGCCTTCGAGTTCGAGCATCTCGTCATCGAGAATGCTCTCTAGTGCGCGGTTCTCGCTGGACGTGGCAGGTCTTGCCTGCGCCGGGTTCTGGACGCCATCAACCATAAGCGACCTCCAGATTCGGCACCACACGCAACCTGTCGACAACCGCCGAAAGATCGGCATCCAGGTCGATACAAAGCGTCACCCATTCACTTTCCAGGCGTGCCCGATGACCGCTGAGCGCCTGGTCGGGCTCGCACGCGAGCACGATATCCGCCCGCCGGAGCGCACTCGCCACCGACGCGTGATGCACTGGCGGCACATGCAGCACTAAGGCGCCGTGGCGCACGAGCGAAGGCAGGGTTTTGGCCACGCGATGCGCAAAACGCTCGCCGATGTCGAGCGTGGCGACGAAGTTCGAAAGCGCACCGACCATCGCATCGGCAATGCGTCGCTCCAACGATTGCACTGTCGCGCGCTCCATGGCGGCTTCGTCGACTAGCCAATCGATCGCCTGGGCGAGCGCGGTACGCCGCGCTTCCTCCGCCTGCTGCGTCGCGTGCTGCGTTGCCTGCGCGCGAGCCTCGTCGAGCATTGCCGAACGCATGGCTTCGCTTTCCGCCTGCATGCGCTCGCGTTCCGCATAGGCGGCGTCGCGGCAGGCACGTGCTTCCGCCAGCCACTGGTCACGACATCGGGATTGATCGCGCATCAGATCGAGCGTCTCGCGCGTAATGAGAGGGCCCGGTGGGACCGGACCATGAATCGGTTCTATCGACGTCAGCGGGTAGTCGACGACATACATAGCATCTTCTCCAACGCCGCCAGCCGTGCCCACGCATCCGACACGGGCACCTGCCCCGAGCGCGTGAACGAATCACCTGGCGGCAACAAAACACGCATCGCACGATGCGCGGCGGCAATATCGGGAGAGGCACTCACCTGCATCTCGTCGAGCCACGCGCCCGTCGTTGCAAGGGCCGCGTCGACGAGTTGCTCCGGGGGCAATACCGAGGGCGTCGGCCAGTCACGACGCGTGAGCAGCAACCGGTCGCATTGCCGTGCATCGAGCCAAGGCGCAAGCGCACGCCGGTAGTGTCCGACCAGCAAGTAGTCCGGACATCCCATCGCGCGAACGCCGTGAGCCAAGGCCACACGGCGGAGATTGGGAACAAGGTGAAGCACGGCACAGGCCGCGTTGCTTGGTGTGAGCGCGGCACCTAGTGCGCTTGTGCTGTCCGGCCACCCGCGGCGTGCAATCAGTTGACGGTCGATCGACGCTCGTGTTGCCGGTCGCTGCCGGTAGGCGGACTGCCACGCCGACATGTCCAACACCTGCCACCAACGGGCATGCATGTAGCGCCCGGGTTGCCAGATGAGCCTCGCGAGTTGTGTGACCACCTCAGGTATTGCGCTGGCATGGGGTGATCGCATCATCACGCCTGCGCTACCCGCTTTCCCTTCGAACGCATGCGCAGACCGAGCGCCGTCGCAACGATCAGCACGAGCGTTGCGGCAATGCCTGAGAACCATTGCCGACCCGATAAGCGACGGCCAGTTGGCTCGCTGCCGTTTGTACTGTTTGGACTGTTTGTGCGGTTCGTGTTGCTTGCACCGCTTGGTGTGGTTGCAGCGGTTGCGTCACGCGTGCTGTCCGATGCCAGCGAGGAACGCGGCAGCCGATAGTCGGCGGGCTGCATCACCACACTGATGCGCTCCGGTGCGACGCCCGGCACGCTGTCGTGAATCAGGCTGCGAATATCGGTCATGCGCTTCGTCATGTTGATCTCCGGGCTGTATTTCACGAAAACGGCAACGCCGGGCGGCAATGTCGCGCGCCCGGCGGAATCGACAGGGACTTGGGCAATCGAGACTTCGGCGATCATCACGCCGTCGAGTGCCGCGAGCATGCGCTCGAGACGCTGTTCTTTGAGGTAGACGAGCTTCGCCTGCTCCTGCACAGGCGAACTGACGAGTTGCCCCGGTGGGAAGACATCCTCCACCGACGCACGCTTCTCGCGCGGCAAACCGTGCTGACGCAACACTTCGACCGCTCGCACAAAATCGCTTCGCGCCACGCGCACCGTCGCGCCCGTCGTCTCGGCGCGTTTATCGGCGTCCACGCCCGAAATGAGGAGCAACGCGAGCATCTGATTGGCTTCGGTCTCGCCCAGCGCACGATGCAAATCCTCTTTGCAGCCGGACACCAGAAGCGCGAGCACCAGCACTGCGGTACTTCGACGTATCGATACCCGCTTCATTGCATGTGAACGAGTTTGTTCACGCCTTGCGTGGTGGCACCGGCAACCTTCGCGACGAGTTCGAGCGACAGCACACGTTCAGTCAGTTCGCGCTGCGACGCGAGCAGCTGTTGCGGATCGTTGATCGTGCGGCTGTCGAGCGTCGCGCGCGTCGTCAAGTCGTTGGTATTTTCGGCGAGCTGGCTGGCAGCACTCAGCAAGTGATGCTCAGGCAACGGCGTGGCATGCGCTAGAGCCCCGGCAAAACGCGCAGCGTCGCTGTCGTCAGAAGGCGTTGGCGTGGCCGATGGCAAACTCGCAGCGGAAAGTCGCTGCACGCTATCGTGAATCGAATCGACACTCATGATTTGGCGATACGGGAGAAGGAAGTGGAAATGCTGCGCGAGGCATCGTTCGCACTTGCTGGCGCGGCTGGCATGGCGGCCAGCCACTGATGCAGCGCCTGCATTGCGGCGAGATCCGATGCGCCATTAACTGTGGCAGCGGCGGAAACATCGCCCTCGTCATCACGGGCGAGCGCGTTACGCGCCGCATCGGTATCGCCGAGCGCCAACAGCAACGCCGCATGAAGCCAATGCTGTGTGACGGTATCGTCGACGAGATGCGGCAAGGCGCCGAGAATCGTTCGCGCTTCGCACGTCATGCCGTGGCACGCGCCTGCAAAAGCCAGTTCGACGATCATCTGCCGGGTCGACGCATCGAGCCATCGCCCCACTTCGTGAGGGCTGGCAACTTGCGGAACCGGTGTGATTTCAAAGGTGCCGGGCGTCATGCAATCTTGGCAATGATGCCCATCAGCGTGTCTTTGATGAGCTTGATGATCGCGCTGTGCATGCCATACATCGTGGTGGCTTGCTGCAATTCGAACTGCACGGCAATCAGGTCGGACGGATTGTCGAGCTTACGCGTGCGCAAACTCTGCATGGCCTGTTCTGAAATACGCCGCGACGACTCGCCGAACTGGCTATTGATTTCCTCGACGTTCACGCGAGTTCCTCGTCTACCAGTGCCCCATGTCCGGCCACGAGATCCGCGCGCAGCGCGGCGTAAGCATCGGTACGGGTCATCGCCACGCGCTGCCCGCCACGCAGTGGCGGCGTCCCCAGCCGGATTTCCGTAGGTGCGCAATCGAAGCGCTTGCGGAACGTGTCGGTGAAATGCGCGTGATTCGTAAAACCGCATTCCAGCGCAATGTCGAGCACCTTGTGCCGAGTCGACAGCAGCAAATCGCGCGCGAGCCGCAAACGTCGCTCGAGCAGCCATTGCTTGGCGGGCATGCCATAGGTTTGTTGGAAGAGATAGCGGAACTTGCGCAGCGGCATGCCGAATTCATCGGCTAAACGCCCCACAGGCCAGGGTTTGTGGAAATTGGCTTCGACAAAATCGAACAGCGAATGACTGCCTGCGATCGACTGCCGCAGCATCGCGGAGAAATATCGCTGATCGCGGCACAGGCAATAAACGTAGAAGAAGCGCAGCATCGCCATGCGGTCGATGTTCTGCAACGCGACCGCCACATCGAGCATGCTGGGTTCGAGCAGTAGCGTACGCGCGGCCTGCCGGTGAAAGACACCGAGCGGGCGCCGGTCGAGCAGGTCGACAACATCGGGATACAACGCCTGCAAGTCGCACACGTGAAAGTCGTGGGCTGTCGTTCGATCTGGGGAATCGGTGACGGCGTCGGAACTGGTTGCCGTCATGCTACCGGCGGGCAAGGCTTGCACGAGACCATTCACTTTCAGATTGGTGTCGTGGTGGCTGATGAGAAAGCGCACCGTACTCATAGGTCCTCCTGTACGGAAGTTCAGGGCGGGATAACAAAGTCAGTCCCCGCAAGATAGGCGGGTGCGCTTGTGAATGTCATCCGGTAGAGACCTTAAAGTGAGTGGCGTCGCCGCTGCGTTATCGCGATTGCGCTCCGTTTGTCGAAAACATGAAAAAACCCGGCGTTTTTGCGCCGGGTTGTCGTTTTTTCATCCGCGAACATTTTGCGGTTTTGCTCAGGCCACCGGGGCCGGAGAGAAGCTATCGGCGCGCGCCATCGGCCAGTACTTCTCATAAAGCTGATAACGGAATTGCCCGCGCAGCAAGTCGCCCGGTTCGAGATACTTCAGCGACTCGGACATCAGACGAATCTCGTTGGACGACACCCGTTTGACGATGTGATGCGCCCGCAGATCCGACGGATGCGCGAGCCCGGCCGCCTGAATCAACTCCTGCAACGCATGCAAGGTGTGCTCGTGGAACTGATGCACACGCTCGGCCTTATCGGGCACCACAAGCGCACGTTGGCGCAGCGGGTCTTGCGTAGCCACACCGGTCGGGCAGCGGTCGGTGTGGCACTTCTGCGACTGAATGCAGCCGATGGCAAACATGAAGCCGCGTGCCGAATTGCACCAGTCGGCGCCAATCGCGAGCGTGCGTGCAATGTCGAACGCTGTAACGATCTTGCCCGACGCACCGATGCGAATCTTGTCGCGCAACCCAGCGCCTACGAGCGTGTTGTGGACGAGCAGCAGCCCTTCTTGAAGCGGCGCGCCCACATGGTCGGTGAATTCCAACGGTGCGGCGCCGGTGCCGCCTTCCGAGCCATCCACCACGATGAAGTCGGGCAGGATGCCGCTCTCCAGCATCGCTTTGACGATGCCGAAGAACTCCCACGGATGCCCGATGCACAGCTTGAAACCGGTCGGCTTGCCACCCGAAAGATTGCGCAAGCGCTCGACGAATTGCAGCAGCCCCAGCGGCGTGGAGAACTCGCTATGACGCGACGGCGAGATGCAGTCCTGCCCCATCGGCACGCCGCGCGTGGCGGAAATCTCAGGGGTGATCTTCGCGGCTGGCAACACCCCGCCGTGACCGGGCTTAGCACCTTGCGAGAGCTTCACCTCGATCATCTTCACTTGCGGCGTGGTCGCCTGCGCGGTGAACTTCTCGGCGTTGAACGTACCGTCGTCGTTGCGGCAGCCGAAGTAGCCCGACGCCACTTCCCAGATCAGATCGCCGCCTTGTTCGCGGTGATGGGGCGAGATCGATCCCTCGCCCGTGTCGTGGATAAAGTTGCCGAGCTTGGCGCCGCGATTGAGCGAGCGGATGGCATTGGCCGACAGCGCGCCGAAACTCATCGCCGAAATATTGAAGATCGACGCCGAGTACGGCTGGGCGCGGTCCGGCCCGATGGTGATACGAAAGTCGTGCGTGTCGAGCACGGTGGGCGCGAGCGAATGGGCGATCCATTCGTAGCCCGTGGCCTTCACGTCGATTTCGGTGCCGAACGGCCGGCTATCGACATCTCCCTTGGCGCGCTGATAGACGATGCTGCGCTGCGCGCGCGAGAACGGGGTCTCGGAGGTGTCGTCTTCAACGAAATACTGGCGAATTTCCGGACGAATGAATTCGAACAGAAAGCGGAAGTGTCCCCACAGCGGGTAGTTGCGCAACACTGCGTGGCGTTGCTGCACCACGTCCCATGCCCCGAGCGCCACCAACGCCGCAAACGGCAACGGCCAGAGCGGATGCCAGCCGTCGAACAGCACTAACGCAAGCGTTGCGACGAGCAACGCGACAGCCAGCCACAGTGCCAGGAATCGGCGCGAAAACATGAAACCTCCTTGCTTTGGGGGGGACACACGCCGGCACGCTGCCGGGTGTCCCCCCGGCGAGCGCCGGCGGCTTTAATTCGTGTTGAGGTGCGTATTGAGGATCGTTTGATTCGCGGCGTTCGACGCGGTGCTGCTTGCGCGCACGTCTGACGGGTCGATGGCCGTCGTCGATGCGATGATGCCGCCGCCCAGACAAATATCGCCGTCATAAAGCACGGCCGACTGGCCCGGCGTGACCGCCCATTGCGGCTCGCCGAACGACAACGTCAGCGCTTGGCCGCTCGCCTGCACCACTTCGCAGGCCGCGTCCGCCTGACGATAGCGAGTCTTGGCGCCGCAACGCAGACCCTGCGCAGGGGCTTCGCCCGCCACCCACGACACGTCTTCGGCTTGCAGCGTGCCCGAGAGCAGCCACGGATGGTCGTGACCTTGCACAACGTACAGCGTGTTGTTCGCCATGTCCTTGCGTGCGACGAACCACGGCTCTCCCGAGCCATCGCGGCTGCCGCCCAGGCCAATGCCCTTGCGCTGTCCGAGCGTATAGAACGCGAGACCGACGTGCTCGCCCACGACGGCGCCGTCAGGCGTCTTCATCGGGCCCGGCTTCGTCGGCAGATAGCGATTCAGGAAGTCGCGGAACGGGCGCTCGCCGATAAAGCAAATGCCCGTGGAGTCCTTCTTCTTGGCATTCGGCAGGCCGATCTGCGCTGCGATCTCGCGCACCTTCGTTTTCGGCATTTCGCCCAGCGGGAACATCGTGCGCGAGAGCTGATGCTGATTCAGACGATGCAGGAAGTAACTCTGGTCTTTCGTATGATCGACGGCCTTGAGCAACTCGAACCGCCCTTCGCGTTCGCGAACGCGGGCGTAGTGCCCGGTGGCGATCGTCTCGCCGCCCAGCGCGATGGCGTGATCGAGGAATGCCTTGAACTTGATTTCCGCGTTGCACAGCACGTCCGGGTTGGGCGTGCGGCCCGCCGAGTATTCGCGCAGGAATTCCGCGAACACGCGGTCCTTGTATTCGGCAGCGAAGTTCACGGCTTCGACGTCGATACCGATCAAATCGGCGACCGACACCACGTCGATCCAGTCTTGCCGGGTCGAGCAATACTCGCTGTCGTCATCGTCTTCCCAGTTCTTCATGAACAGACCGACGACGTCGTAGCCTTGTTGTTTGAGCAGCCATGCCGTGACCGACGAATCGACGCCGCCCGACATGCCCACCACTACGCGTTTTTGACTCATGTGTTGCCTTGCCCTCCGGTCACGCCCGGATGGGTCTGAAGTATGGCGAGGTCGTATCGTACGCCCCGCAGGTAATCGTCCACGCACCGCTCCAGCAGCGGCGAGCGATGGCGCGCGCGCTGGGCGCGCACCTCGTCCGGCGTGAGCCAGACGGTACCCACGATGCCCTCGTCGAGCGTGCGCGAGGCATCGTGCTCGCCAAGCTCGCCGGTGAAGGCAAACCGCAGGTAGGTGATGTCGCCCGGGCCCGGTGCCAGATAGATGCCGAGCAGGTGCCGTGGCGTGAAGACGTACGCCGTCTCTTCAAGCACTTCGCGTCGCACGGCGTCGAGGATCGACTCGCCATGGTCCAGATGACCGGCCGGTTGGTTGATCAACAGGCCCGCGCTTTTCTGTTCTTCGACGAAGAGAAAGCGGCCGTCGCGCTCGACAACCGCCGCGACCGTCACGTTGGGCTTCCAGCGCTCATCCATGGCGCATCCTCACAGGTCGCGGGACGTTACCCCGATAAAAGCGACATTTTACCGTCTGGCGGTGTTTGGCGCTCACAACGGGGGGGAAAGGACGGCCGAGGGCGCTGGCGACCGACCGGTCGGTCGGCCCAGCGAGGCGCGGCACCCCGTTAAACCTGAATATCCATATGCCGTTTCGCGCAATAGGCGCGTTTGTCATCTTCGGGTAAGCTTCGAGCACCAGCAGTGTGCAGTGGCAGTCCCGCCTTACCGGTTTGTGCAGTAGTTCGTTCGCAGTGGTTTGTTGCAGGACTAATGTCATCAGTGGCGATATGGCCGGCGCGGGGCGCCGCCCCGGCCGCCTTGCTCCCCGGCAGCACTGGCTGCGGCTCCTTGGCCGTTGATGAGATCAGTTCACAAACCCAAGGAGAGACGCAATGAGAATCGGCATTCCCGCCGAGACGCTTGCCGGCGAAACCCGTGTGGCGGCCACGCCAGAAACGGTCAAAAAGCTGGTCGCGTCAGGACATCAAGTCGTAGTTGCCCATGGCGCCGGAGACGCAGCTAGCGTACCCGACGCAGCCTTCGTCGCCGCAGGTGCGTCGATTGGCAGCGCCGCCGAGGCTTTAGGGGCAGAGCTCGTCCTGAAAGTCCGCGCCCCATCACCGGAAGAACTCGCACAAATCCCGCGCAGCAGCGTGCTCGTGGGCATGCTCAATCCCTTCGATGCCGAGAACAACTCGCGCATGGCCGCCGCAGGCATCACCGCCTTCGCGCTCGAAGCTGCGCCGCGTACCACGCGGGCGCAAAGCATGGACGTGCTTTCCTCACAGGCGAACATCGCTGGCTATAAAGCCGTGATGCTTGCCGCGAACCTCTATCAGCGCTTTATGCCGATGCTGATGACGGCAGCCGGTACGGTGAAGGCCGCGCGCCTCGTAGTGCTGGGCGCGGGCGTTGCAGGCTTGCAGGCCATCGCTACGGCCAAGCGCTTGGGCGCAGTGATCGAAGCGTCGGACGTGCGTCCGGCCGTGCGCGAGCAGATCGAATCGCTCGGCGCAAAGTTCATCGACGTGCCGTTCGAAACCGATGAAGAACGCGAGATCGCCAAGGGCGTGGGCGGCTATGCCCGTCCGATGCCTGCCGCATGGCTCGCGCGTCAGTCGCAACTGGTGCACACGCGTTTGACGCAAGCCGACATCGTCATTTCCACCGCCCTGATCCCGGGCCGCGCTGCACCGACGCTGATCGCTGAAGACACCGTCAAGGCTATGAAGCCCGGCTCGGTCATCATCGACCTCGCCGCAGGACGTGGTGCCAACGGCGGCGGCAATTGCCCGCTGTCGGTGGCCGACGAGATCGTGAAGGTGCATGGCGTGACGATTGCGGGTTACACGAACTTGGCAGGCATGGTCGCGGCTGACGCATCCGCGCTTTATGCCCGCAACGTACTCGACTTCCTCAAGCTGGTGATCGACAAGGAAAACAAGCTCGTCATCGATACCAACGACGACATCGTCGCCGCGTGCCTGATGTGCCGCGACGGTCAGGTATTACGCGCCGCATAAGAAGGGGGACATAAGAATGGAAATGATCAATCACACGGTGATCAATCTGATCATCTTTGTGCTGGCGGTGTACGTCGGCTATCACGTGGTATGGAACGTCACACCGGCGCTGCACACGCCGCTCATGGCGGTGACCAACGCCATTTCGGCCATCGTCATCGTGGGCGCGATGCTCGCGGCTGGGCTGACCGAAGGCGGTCTGGGCAAGACGATGGGCGTTATTGCTGTGGCACTGGCCGCCGTGAATGTGTTCGGGGGCTTCCTCGTTACGCAACGCATGCTCGAGATGTTCAAGAAGAAAGACAAGCCGGTAAAGGCTGAGGAGAGCAAGCAATGAGCATGAATCTCGTCACGCTGCTGTATCTGGTCGCGTCGGTCTGTTTCATTCAGGCACTCAAAGGCCTGTCGAATCCGAAGATGGCGCGACGCGGCAACGCGTTCGGCATGATCGGTATGGCCATCGCCGCCGTCACCACCATTGCGCTGATTTACGAATTGCGCCGTCTCTCGGGCGGTAATTACTCGGGTCTTGCCTTGATTCTCGCGGGGTTGGTCGTCGGTGGCGGTATCGGTGCTTTCGTCGCTCGTAAGGTCGAGATGACGAAGATGCCGGAACTGGTCGCAGCAATGCACTCGCTGATCGGTCTAGCCGCCGTGTGTATCGCTGTCGCAGCGGTCGCTGAACCGGCTGCCTTCGGTATCGTGCCAGCGGGTGAGACGCTGCTGCCGCCGGGCAACCGTATCGAGTTGTTCATCGGTACGTTCGTCGGCGCGATTACGTTCTCGGGGTCGGTCATCGCATTCGGCAAGCTCTCGGGCAAGTACAAGTTCCGCCTGTTCCAGGGCGCACCGGTGCAGTTCACGGGCCAGCACACGATCAACCTGCTGCTCGCCATCGCCATGCTTGGCTTCGGCGTGATCTTCTTCCTGTCGCAAAGCTGGCTGCCGTTCATTCTGATGGCCGCTATCGCCTTCGTGCTGGGCGTGCTGATCATCATCCCGATTGGCGGTGCCGACATGCCGGTGGTGGTGTCGATGCTGAACTCGTATTCAGGCTGGGCAGCGGCAGGCATCGGCTTCTCGCTGAACAACCCGATGCTCATCATCGCCGGTTCGCTGGTGGGTTCGTCGGGTGCGATTCTGTCGTACATCATGTGCAAGGCGATGAATCGCTCGTTCTTCAACGTGATTCTGGGCGGCTTCGGTGCACAACCGGGGGCAGCGGCAGCGGGTGGCGAACAACAGCAACGCCCGGTGAAGTCGGGCTCGCCTGACGACGCAGCGTTCCTCATGAGCAACGCAGAATCGCTGGTGATCGTGCCGGGCTACGGTCTGGCCGTCGCCCGCGCCCAGCACGCGCTCAAGGAACTGACCGACAAGCTCTCCGAGAAAGGTGTGCAAGTGCGCTACGCCATTCACCCGGTCGCAGGCCGTATGCCGGGGCACATGAACGTGTTGCTCGCGGAAGCCGAAGTCCCCTACGATCAAGTGCTGGAAATGGACGAGATCAACGGCGAATTCGGTCAGACCGACGTGGTGCTGGTGCTGGGCGCGAACGACGTGGTCAACCCGGCCGCAAAGAACGATCCGCAGTCACCGATCGCAGGCATGCCGATTCTCGAAGCCTATAAGGCCAAGACGATCATCGTGAACAAGCGCTCGATGGCCGCCGGTTACGCCGGCCTGGACAACGAGTTGTTCTATCTCGACAAGACGATGATGGTGTTCGGCGACGCGAAGAAGGTCGTCGAAGAGATGGTCAAAGCAGTCGACTAAAGCAATACCGACACGTGCGCCGCAACGGCGCACGATGCATGACACGCGGGGCGGCGAGAGTCGCCCCGCGCTACAATGCGCGCTCGTTCCTGTCCCTGCTCTACTGCTCTACGGAATCGCGCTATGACGTCCGGCCCGCTCGGCATTGTTGCCGCTCTGCACGAAGAAATTGCCGACCTGCTGGCCGAGATGGCCCCGGGTGCCCGTGTCGAACACATCGGCATGCGCGACTATCACGTGGGCACGCTCCACGGACAAGACTGCGTGATCGTGCTCGCGCGCATCGGCAAGGTCGCCGCAGCCGCCACGACAACGGCGCTCATCCACCGTTTCGGCGTCAGCGAAATCGTCTTCACCGGCTTGGCGGGCGGACTCGCTCATGGCCTCGCTGTCGGCGACATGGTCATCGCCGACACGCTCGTGCAACACGATCTCGACGCCAGTCCGCTCTTTCCCCGCTTTGAAGTCCCACTGCTCGGGCGCGCAACGTTCGACACCGATCCGTCATTGCGCGAGGCGCTCGCACAGGCCGCCCGCGATTGGCTTTCAGAAGCGATGCCGAACCACGTAGCACCAGAGGTTCGAAGCGAACTCAGGATGACCTCGCCGCGCGTGCACATCGGACAAATCGCGAGTGGCGATCAGTTCATCAGCAGCGCCCGCGAAGTGGCCCGACTGCGTGAAGCGTTGCCGCAAACGCTTGCCGTCGAAATGGAAGGCGCCGCCGTGGCACAAATCTGCCACGAATACGGCGTGCCGTTCGCGGTCATGCGCACACTCTCCGATTCGGCGGATGACGCGGCACATGTCGATTTCCCGCGTTTCCTGCGCGATGTCGCGAGCGTGTATTCGCACGGCATCCTCACACGATTCTTGCAGCGCCGAAGCTAACACCGCATAACGAAAAAGACCGGCCAATGGCCGGTCTTTTTTCATGGCGTCGCGTCTATCCGCACGCTGCCCCGAACTCGGGTCACGCTTGCGGCTTGCTGCCTTCGCCCTCGCCTTCTTGAGGACGCTTGCGCACCGAGCCTGCAATCAGATCGAAGCGGAACAGACGGCATTCGAGCGCGCCATTGAATAGCGGCGTGCGGCGCGATTCGCGCAGGCGCATTTGCCCGGGCAAGCTCATGTCGGCCGTCAGCAGGTAAGCGCTCCAGCCCGTGAAGCGTTGCTTGAGCACGTCGCCGAAGGCCTTGAAGAACTGCGCATCGACGCCGTCCGGCTGCACGCGCTGGAACTGGCCGCGTCCGCCTGACGACTCGAAATCGCCATCGTCGCCCGCATCGCGCGGCGAACGGCGGCCACGCACCTCGATACGCTCGCCGTACGGCGGGTTTGCCACGATGATGCCCGGACGATCGACCGGCGGCGCCATGTCGCGTGCATCCACCTGTTTCAGGCCCACGTCCCCCACACCGGCGCGCTCCAGATTGGCGCGCGCTTTCACCAGCATGTCGCCCGAAATGTCGCTGCCGAAAATCGTCGGCGGCACGCCACGCACGCGGGCATCGCGTTGCGCGTCCTGCGCCTGCACCTTGAGCGATTGCCAAGCGTTGATGTCGTATCCCTTGAGCTTCTCGAAACCGAAACGACGCGCCACACCGGCGGGCACGCCCAGTGCAATCTGTGCCGCTTCGGCGAGGAACGTGCCGCTGCCGCACATCGGGTCGTACAGCACCATGTCGGCTGCCGTATCCGTGCGCCAACCGGCCAGACGCAAAATGCCTGCGGCAAGGTTCTCGCGCAACGGTGCTGCGCCCTTGTCCAGACGCCAGCCGCGCTTGAACAGCGCTTCACCGGAAGTATCGAGATAAAGCGTCGCGTCGGTCGCCGTCAGGAACGCGAACACGCGCACATCCGGTTCGGACGTGTCGATGTTCGGACGAGAGCCGGTCTTCTCGCGCAGACGGTCGC
The DNA here is from genome assembly GCF_902459645.1 of Pandoraea pneumonica. Lineage (GTDB taxonomy): Bacteria > Pseudomonadota > Gammaproteobacteria > Burkholderiales > Burkholderiaceae > Pandoraea > Pandoraea pneumonica. Next base: position 1,300,211 of record NZ_CABPSK010000002.1, on the reverse strand, counting down.
ACACGGCATCCTTGATGCGCAGCGTGACGAATTCGAGACTGCGCACGGGGGCTTTGATGCCCGTGACGTCGACGCGCAGGGTTTGCTGATAACCGAACCAGTCTTCCCAGCGCTGCGAGAGCGCGAAGGCGTAGATGTCCTGTTCGGTGCGATAGCCTTGTTGCGCGATGCGCAGCAACACACGGCTCGCGATACGCGAATGCAGGTTGGCTGCCATGCCGGCCGCCCACGGGCCGGCAAAGTGCACGCCGCCAGGCACCTGTTTGCCGACGGACAAAGGCGCGAGACGCCCGAGTTCAGCCAGTTCGGCGGCAAGCGCCTCTTCCAGTCCACGAGGACAGGGCGCGAAAAATTCGAAGGAAGCCATAGCGATGCGTACGGCCGGCGCACGGGGCGCCGGCTGAGGGAATAAAGCGCTATTGTACGCGTGCCGGACCGGCCGGCGAGATTGGCGTGAGCAGCGCACCGCCCGGGCAGGCGGCGAGTTTGTGCAGCAGCGTGTCGACAATCGCCTCGGGCGTCTCGCGGATGTCGATGATGAGCGCGTCGCGCGGTTCTTCGAGCGTATCGAACTGGCTTTGCAGCAGTGCCGGATCGAAAAAATGCCCCGCGCGCGACGCCAAACGCTCACCGATCACCTCGGGCGCGCCCTTCAAGTAGACGAACACGACATCGCCGTCGTGCTCGCCCAGCACGTCGCGATAGCGCGAACGCAACGCCGAACACGCGAACACATGATGACGCCCCGCCACACGGCGCGCGACGATCGCCTCGCGAATAGCGGCGAGCCACGGCGCGCGGTCGCTGTCGTTAAGCGCTTCGCCACGGCGCATCTTCTCGATGTTCGCCGCGCTGTGAAACGAATCTGCGTCGGAAAACCCGCAGCCCAGACGGTCGGCCAACATCTGCCCGACCGTGCTCTTGCCGCTGCCCGATACGCCCATTACCACGACGATCATGGCTCGTCTCCTTGTGACCGGCTGACTCGCGTCAGCGTGTTGCGGGTGTTGCGTGCCCTGCATCGTTACCTCACAGCACGCTGGCCAAGCCGAGCGTGAGCAGCAGCGCCACCACCGAAATGATCGTCTCGCAAACCGTCCAGGTCTTGAACGTCTGCGGCACGGTCATGTTGAAGTATTCCTTAACCAGCCAGAAGCCGCCGTCGTTCACGTGCGACAGGATCAGCGAACCCGCGCCCGTGGCCAACACCATCAACTCCGGCTTGACCGTCGCCCCGGCTGCGGCAGCAATCGGTGCCACGATACCGCAAGCCGTGGTCATCGCTACCGTCGCCGAGCCCGTCGCCACCCGAATGAGCGCCGCCACCAGCCAGCCGAGCAACAGCGGCGAGAGGCTGGCGTGCGTGGCGACATCGACAATCGCCTTCGACACGCCGCCGTCCATGAGAATACGCCCGAAGCCGCCGCCTGCGCCCACCACGAGGGTAATCGTGGCAATCGGGGCCAGACACTCGTTGGTGAACTTCAGAATCTGGTCGCGGTTAAAGCCGCGCTGCTTGCCGAACGTGAAGAAGCTCACCAGCGTCGCGATGAGCAGCGCCATGACCGAATTGCCGATCAGGCGCAGGAAGTCGTTCGCGAACGTCTTCGGGGCGAAGAACAGGTCGGCCCAGCTACCGATCAGCATCAGAATGACCGGCAACAGAATCGTGAACAGGGTGATACCGAAGCCCGGCAGCTCGCTCATCGGACGGTCTTCGTCGACGAACTGCGCCAGCAGCGGGTTATCCGGATTCGGCACAACGTGACGCGCCATCAGCTTGGCGAAAAGCGGGCCCGCGATGGCCGCCGTCGGAATGCCGACGATCAGCGCGTACATGATGGTGTGGCCGATGTCCGCGTTGTAAGCGGTCACCGCGAGCAACGCTGCCGGGTGCGGCGGAATCAGACCGTGCACGACCGACAAGCCCGCAACCATCGGAATGCCCACGAGCACCATCGACGTACCGGTGCGCTTGGCCACGTTGAACGCGATCGGAATCAGCAGCACGAAGCCGACTTCGAAGAACACCGGCAGGCCGACGATGAACGCGATCACGACCATCGCCCAGTGCACGTTCTTCTCACCGAAGAAGCCGATGAGCGTGCGCGCAATGCGCTCGGCCCCGCCCGACTCGGCCATCATCTTGCCGAGCATCGTCCCTAAGCCCACCACCAGCGCAATGTGGCCGAGCGTGTTGCCCACGCCGGTCTCGAACGCCTTGACGATGCCGCCCATGGGCATACCCACCGCCAGCCCAAGCACGAGCGAGACGACGATCAGGGTAATGAACGGGTTCAGTTTGAATTTCGCGATCAGTACGATCAGCGCAATTACCGCGACAAGCGCGTACACCAGCAGCAAGTTACCTTGCACCGCAGCCATGGGGGTCTCCTCGATTGGCTAGATGGGCGGCTGCCCGTGGGGCTAACGCCCCGATTGTTGGAATCCTGTTATTCAGTCAACCACGCTTCAATCAACCTGCTTCAATCAACCACGCGGCAGCGCGCTCGCCGCACGGGCCAGACGCGTGATGCCGTCCCAGTCCTTCGCGTCGACCAGCGCCTTGGGCGTGAGCCACGAACCGCCCACGCACACCACATTCGGTTGCGCCAGATACGACGGTGCCGACTCGGCGCTGATGCCGCCCGTCGGGCAGAAGCGCACATGGCGGAACGGGCCGTACAGCGCCTTGAGCATCGGCACGCCACCCGAGGGCTCGGCCGGGAAGAACTTCACGGTTTCGTAGCCATCGGCCAGCGCCGCGAGAATGTCCGAGGGCGTGACCACGCCCGGCAGCAACGGCAGACCGGCCGCTTTGGCCGCGGCGCCCAATGCGGGGGTGTAGCCCGGCGACACGCCGAAGCGCGCACCGGCGGCCACGGCCTGCGCCATCTCTTCGGGGCGCGTGAGCGTGCCCACGCCAACGATCAGTTCGTCCGACAGGCTGGCCACGTGCTTGATGACGTCCATCGCAGCCGGCGTGCGCAGCGTGATTTCGAGGACTCGCACGCCACCCGCGAGCAACGCGCGAGCGACGTTTTCGCCCTGCGCTACGTCGTCGAACTGGAGCACCGGCACTACGGGACCGGCACGAACGATGTCATTGATATCCATTGCGTTTTCCTTGAAGTCAGCGGTGCGGCCAGCGCACCGCTCGAGCCATTGCGCTCAAACAGATCCGAAGAACACGGAAGCGCCCGCTTCCGCAGCGCCGACAGCGGCGCGCATGTGGCCGAACAGCAGGCGGCCGGTGTCGTCGCCCGACGCTGGCACCGGCGCAATCTCGCGCGCGGCCCACACATCGGGGCTCACTTCGGCGTGCAACATGCCAGACGCGGCGTCGAGCACGATCAGATCGCCGTCGCACACGCGGGCGAGCGGACCGCCGCCGGCAGCCTCCGGCGAGACGTGAATCACCGCCGGTACCTTGCCTGACGCGCCCGACATGCGGCCGTCGGTCACCAGCGCCACGGCAAAGCCTTCGTCCTGCAACGCGCCCAGCAGCGGCGTCAAGCGATGCAACTCGGGCATGCCGTTCGCGCGCGGGCCCTGACCGCGCAGCACCACCACCACGTCGCGATGCAACTCGCCAGCGTCAAACGCGGCCTTGACCGCTTCCTGCGAAGTAAATACGCGAGCCGTCGCGGCCACACGCCGATGTTCCGGCTTGACCGCCGACACCTTGATGACACCGCGACCCAGATTGCCATGCATGAGGCGCAGTCCGCCATCGGGGGCGAACGGCTCGGCATGGCCGCGCAATACGTCACGATCACCACTGTAGGCGCTACCGTCGCGCCATGCCAGCCCCTGCTCCGAGAGCCACGGCTCTTGGCGATAGCGCGACAAGCCCGGACCGGCCACGGTTTGTACGTCTTCGTGCAGCAGCCCCGCGTCGAGCAATTCGCCGATCAGGAAGCCCATGCCGCCCGCCGCGTGGAAATGATTCACGTCGGCCTTGCCGTTCGGATACACGCGCGCGAGCAGCGGCACGACGGCCGAAAGCGCATCGAAATCGTCCCAGTCGATCACCACGCCTGCCGCGCGCGCCATCGCCACCAAGTGCAGCGTGTGATTGGTCGAGCCGCCCGTGGCGAGCAACCCGACGATGCCGTTGACGACCGCGCGCTCGTCGACCACGTGGCCGATGGGCGTGTACTCAGCGGTATCGGCACCGATGGCCAGCACGCGCGCGAGGGCCGCTTCGGTGAGCGCGTCGCGAAGCGGCATATGCGGGTGTACGAAAGCGGCGCCGGGCAAATGCAGTCCCATCACTTCCATGAGCAACTGATTGCTGTTGGCCGTGCCGTAGAACGTGCAAGTGCCCGCGCCGTGATACGCCTGCGACTCGGCTTCGAGCAGCGCGTCGCGACCGACTTTGCCGGTGGCGTACAACTGGCGGATACGGGCCTTCTCGTCGTTCGACAGGCCGCTCGCCATCGGACCGGCGGGCACAAAGATCGTCGGCAGATGACCGAATTGCAGCGCACCGATCACTAGACCCGGCACGATCTTGTCGCACACACCGAGCATGAGCGCTGCATCGAACATGTTGTGCGAGAGCGCCACGGCGGTGCTCATCGCGATGATTTCGCGCGAGAACAGCGACAACTCCATACCGGCGTTGCCCTGCGTCACGCCATCGCACATGGCGGGCACGCCACCGGCGACTTGCGCCGTCGCGCCCAACTTGCGGGCGGCGTCGCGCAGGCGGGCCGGGTATTGCTCGTACGGCTGGTGCGCCGAGAGCATGTCGTTGTACGCCGTGACGATGCCCACGTTCGGGCGACGCTGCTCGCGCAGCATCAGCTTGTCGTTGGCGGGCATGGCGGCAAAGCCGTGGGCAAGGTTGGCGCACGAGAGCGCGCCGCGTTGCGGGAAGCTGCCTCGGCTGGCCTCGATACGCGCAAGGTAGGCCGAGCGCGAATCGCGGCTACGCGCGGCAATGCGCGCGGTGACGGCCATCAGGGTCGGGTGCAGGGGCTTGGTTTGCTCAGACGTCATGCCGGCTCGGCTGAAATGGGGTGTGCCCAGGTTGGGCACGATTGGGAGCGGAGTTTAGTAGAAATTCTACATCCCATCAATCAAAAGCCATCGGCATACGGGGTTTTACTGAGTGTTTTCCATGAGTTACGGCAATTATTACCGTATTGAGAAACTGTTCACCGCCATATGAAACGCCATATTTTTGTAGTTTTTGTACATTCCCATCGTTCCCAACCGAGCAGAACTGCCGGGAAAGCCATGCGGCGCGTGCCGTAGCCGGTGCTATAGTGGGCGACTGCTTATGTGGGTTGCTGCCCTGCCATGCTGAACCGAATCGAAGCCACACTGACTCAATTGCGCCCTTCAGAGCGCAAACTCGCCACCTATGTGCTGGACGCGCCGCGTGAAGTTGTCGATTTATCGATGAACGAACTGGCCGAGCGCGCCAACGTCAGCCAGCCGACCATCGCCCGTTTTTGTCAGGCCGTCGGATGCAGCGGGTATCGGGAATTCAAGATTCGGCTCGCACAAGGCATCGCGCAGGGTGTGCCGTTCGTCCATCGCGACGTGCGTCCCGACGAACCGGTGCCGGGCATTGCCAGCAAAGTGCTCGATCGCACCATCGGCAGCCTCATGCAAGTGCGCAACAACCTCTCGCCCGACAGCATTGGACAAGCCATCGATCTGCTGGCGAATGCGCGCCGCATCGAGTTCTATGGCGCGGGAGCCTCGGGCATTGCTGCGCAGGACATGCAGCACAAGTTCTTCCGGCTCGGTGTGCCGGCGGTGGCTTATAGCGATCCGCACGTGTATGGCATGTCTGCCGCGCTGCTGCGTGAAGGCGATGTGGTGATTGCGATTTCCAACACGGGACGCACGCAAGATTTGCTCGAAGCCGCGCAACTCGCGCGTACAGCGGGCGCTACCGTCATTGCGATCACGCACAGCAATTCGCCGTTGGCGCGGCTCGCCAGTGTGGCGTTGTTTGCCGACGTGGACGAAGACACCGATGTGTACTCGCCACTGACCTCGCGCATCGCGCACTTGGCCATCGGCGACGTGCTGGCAGTGGGGATGGCGCTGCGACTGGGCGATCGACTGCCCGCGCAGCTCGCCCGAGCGAAGGAAGTCATCAACCGTCGCCGTACCGCTAGCGACGGTCAATAGACGGGAGAGCGGCTTACCCCCGCTTTGCGTCCGGATTCACTGCGTTTTGCAGCGCTTTGCCGGTCAGCGCAGCGATCAGGTTGTCGGCGGCACACGATGCCATCGCGTAACGCGTTTCATGCGTCGCCGAGCCGATGTGCGGCAACGCCACCACGTTCTTCATCTTAAGCAGCGGCGAATCGACCGACACCGGTTCGCGCTCGAAAACGTCGAGGCCTGCGGCACGCAAATGGCCAGACGCCAGCGACTCGATCAACGCCGCTTCGTCGATCACCTTGCCGCGTGCGGCATTGATGAAAATGGCCCCCGGCTTCATCTGCGCGAATTCCTTCGCACCGATCAGACGCTCGGTGGCGGGCGACAGCGGCACCAACGTCACGACGAAATCGGACTGGGCCAGCAAGTCCGGCAGCGCGCGGTGCTGCGCGGCATAAGCTGCTTCCGCCGCCTCGTTGCGCGAACGGTTGCTGTACAGCACCTTCATGCCGAAGCCGAGCGCTGCGCGGCGTGCCACTGCACCACCGATACGCCCCATGCCCACGATGCCGAGCATTTTGCCCTGCACGTCGGTGCCGAAATACGCCTCGCCAAGACTGCCCTTCCAGCCGCCCGCTTTCACCAATTCAGCCAGCTCGACCACACGCCGTGCGCTCGCAAGAATCAGCGAGAAAACGGTGTCGGCGGTCGTTTCGGTGAGCACGTCGGGCGTGTTCATCAGCACGACGCCGCGACGCGTGAGATCGGGCACATCGAACTGGTCGTAGCCCACCGAGATGGTGGCCCACGCATGCAGCTTCGGTGCGGCGTCGAGCATTGCGGGCGTGACATTCACCCCCACGCCGATGGCCCCGTCGGCACGGCCGAGCGCCGCCGTGAACGCCGCGCGATTGGCGTCGTTCACACCGTCGAATTCATTCAGCTCGAAATGCTCGGCCAGACGCGCGCGCACGTCGGCGGGCACGCTCTTGTACAACACAACTTCCGGACGACTCATCCTAATGACTCCCTGCGAATGCTCAGTGGGTGTTCTGTCGATGGCTTGCCATCAGCCTTGCTTGGCGCGCGCGAGTGCAAACGCGCGTTCGAGAAAGTCGAGACGATCTTGCCCCCAATACGGCTCGCCTTCGAACACGAACCAGGGTACGCCGTAGACACCGGCCGACATCGCATCTTCGGTATTCGCGTCGAACGCGGCCTGCACGCTCGCGCCTTGCGACGCGGTGAGCAGCGACTTGCCGTCGAGCGACAGATCATTGGCAATGCTCAGCAGCGTGTCGTCATCGGCGATATTGCACTCTTGCGTCCACAGCGCGCTGGAAATGGCGCCCGAGAGTTCGAGCGCCTTTGCCGTGCCGTGCGCGAGTTGTGTGGCGATGATCAGGCGCGCGGCCGGGTCACCCGCTACCGGGAAGAACTTGGGCTGCGGGTTGAGCGGCAGGTCGAGATACTTCGACCAGCGCGCCAATTCCACCAGACGATACGCCTGACGCTGCGGCGTGCGCTTGGCGAGCGGCAGGCCACCCGAGACGGCGAACACGCGCCCCAGATCGACGGGCTTGAGCTGAACCTGCACGTCGTAACGGCGTACCAGTTCGAGGAACCGCGCATGGCCCATATACACATAGGGCGACGGCGGGGCGAGATAGTAATCGCAGGTCAGGCTCACGGCAGGCTCCTCTCGGTGCTCGATAGATATCTGAATTGATACGGTGCGTGTGCGAAGCGGTGTTGTTATCGATGCAAATCGTTCGTGCGATTTGTCTGTGGTCGTGTCAGAACGGCTTGACGACCGCGAGAATCACGGCGGCGAGCAGCCCAAGCACGGGGACTTCATTGAAATAGCGATACCAGCGGTGCGAATGCGTGTTTTGGCCGGTTTCGAACTTGCGCAGCAGACGCCCGCACGCATGGTGATAACCGAGCAGCAGCACGACGATCAGCAGCTTCGCGTGCAGCCAGCCGCTCTGACGGCCGATGCCGTAGTACAGCCACAGCACCAGCCCGAAAGCGAGTGCGGGCACAGCGAGCATCGTCATGAAGCGATACAGCTTTCGGGCCATGAGCAGCAGGCGCTGCGTGGCATTGGGATCGGTTTCCATCGCCAGATTGACGAAGATGCGCGGCAGATAGAACAGACCCGCGAACCATGAGGCAATGAAAACGATGTGAAACGCTTTGATCCAGAGCATTGGGGACAGGCGGCCGCGGGCGGGCCATCGAATATTTTGAACAGCAAGCAATGTACAACAATCCGCCGGCTCGCGAGGGGGCGCTCACAGGTAGCGGCAGCCCGTGGGCCTGCGGCAAATCGACGCGACGCCCCCTCTCGGCTGTGCCAGAATACGAGCCATATCGGCTTCCGACGCCGTTTTATCCCGCTCGGCGCCCTGCGCGCCGGCCACTGGCCCCTGCATGAGAATTCTTGGTATCGACCCCGGCCTGCGCGTCACTGGCTTCGGCGTGCTCGAAAAGCACGGCAACCGTCTGCAATACGTGACGAGTGGCGTCATCCGCTCCGGCGAAGGCACGCTGTCCGCACGCCTGCGCATCATCTTCGAAAGTGTGTCGGAACTGGTCGCCACGTATCAGCCCGATCAAGCCGCCGTTGAAAAAGTCTTCGTCAATGTGAACCCGCAATCGACGCTGCTGCTCGGGCAAGCGCGCGGCGCGGCCATCACGGCGCTGTCGGTCGGCGGACTGGAAGTCTTCGAATACACCCCGTCGCAACTCAAACAAGCCGTGGTCGGCACGGGCCGCGCGCGTAAAGAACAAGTGCAGGACATGGTGACCCGCCTGCTCGCGCTGACCGGCACGCCGGGCACCGACGCGTCCGACGCGCTGGGCGTCGCGATCTGCCATGCCCACTGCGGCGAAACCTTCGCGGCATTGGCCGATGTGTCGCAAGCGCTGACAGGTAAAGCGATGCGCGTGCGACGTGGCCGACTGGTCGGCTGAGGCCAGCCGGGACATCCGCGCGCCATCATCGGCGCACACCGTGGCGCCGCAGGATAACCGGCTCACTGGACGGGCAAGCGACGCCCGAAGCGCTACAATGCTGCCATGATCGAAACCGACAAACTCGCCGCCGAGCGCATCATTGCGCCGACACCGGCCTCGCCCAACGAAGAAGCCTTCGAGCGCGCGCTGCGCCCCAAGCTGCTCGACGAATACGTCGGTCAGCGCAAGGTGCGCGGCCAGTTGGAAATCTTCATCGAGGCAGCCCGCAAACGCGCCGAGCCGCTCGACCACGTGCTGCTCTTCGGCCCGCCGGGTCTGGGCAAGACCACCCTCGCGCACATCATCGCGCGCGAAATGGGCGTGCATCTTCGCCAGACGTCGGGCCCGGTGCTCGAACGTCCGGGCGACCTCGCCGCCCTGCTCACCAATCTCGAAGCCAACGATGTGCTGTTCATCGACGAAATTCACCGGCTCTCGCCGGTCGTCGAAGAAATTCTGTATCCGGCACTCGAGGACTATCAGATCGACATCATGATCGGTGAAGGCCCGGCGGCGCGCAGCGTCAAGCTCGACCTTCAGCCGTTCACGCTCGTCGGTGCGACCACCCGCGCCGGCATGCTGACCAACCCGCTGCGCGATCGCTTCGGCATCGTGGCGCGTCTGGAGTTTTATTCGGCCGACGAACTCGCCGGGATCGTGCGCCGTTCTGCCGGGCTGTTGGGCGCGGTGATCGCCGACGATGGCGCGTTCGAAATCGCACGCCGTGCACGCGGCACGCCACGTATCGCGAACCGTTTGCTGCGTCGTGTGCGCGACTACGCCGAAGTGCGGGCCGATGGCCGCATTACGGCAGCCGTGGCCGATGCGGCGCTCTCGATGCTCGACGTCGACGCGGTCGGCCTCGACGTGATGGACCGCAAGTTGCTCGAAGCCGTGCTGCACAAGTTCGACGGCGGCCCGGTGGGTGTCGACAATCTGGCGGCCGCCATTGGCGAAGAGCGCGACACCATCGAAGACGTGATCGAGCCGTATCTGATCCAGCAAGGTTTTCTGCAACGCACGCCGCGCGGGCGCGTCGCCACGCTGGCCGCCTATCGCCACTTCGGGCTGTCGGCCCCGGGCAGCGCGCCGGAGAGCGGCTCGCTCTGGTCGCCCGACACCCCGGGCGGGAATTGACGGCGGGCACCGCCCCTCAGCGCCTCGCGCCAACTATCATGTCGGCCCACGTCAGCCTTTGCATCCGTCCCTGTGAAGCCGTCAGGGTGCGCCATCCTGCCGGAGCCCGTCGCGCATGAGCTCGCCTGACGATCTCCCCACCCCGCCGCCGAAAACCCCGCTTCAGCCCGCTGGCCCCGTTGTCGGGCTGTCGGGCCGCGTGCGACACGCGATTGCGATGCGGCTCGTGAGCCTCACGTCCGGCCCCGGTGCGCCGCGCCTCAATTACGACACGCCCAACGGCGACCCCGGCCTGTTCGGCCCGGACGCCGCCTGCTGGCACGTGCATGGCGACTTCACCTCGATGATGATCGGTGGCATCAGCGCGCTGCTGATGCAGTCACTGCATCCGCTTGCCATGGCGGGCGTCTGGGATCACTCCAGCTTCCGGCAAGACGTGATCGGCCGCCTGCGCCGCACCGCCACCTTCATCGGCGGCACCACGTTCGGAAATACGGCCGACGCCGAAGCGTTGCTCGATCGCGTGCGCCGCATCCATCTGCAAGTCAAAGGCACCGCGCCCGACGGCAGACCTTATGCCGCGTACGATCCTGATTTGCTCACGTGGGTGCATGTCGCAGAGACATCGAGTTTTCTGCGCAGCTATCTGGTCTACAAGAACCCGGCGTTCCCGCGCAGCGAACAAGATCGCTATTACGCGGAAGTCGCCCGCATCGCGATTGCGCTCGGCGCACGCGACGTGCCGACGAGCGTCGATGGCATCGAAGCCTATTTCGCTGCGATTCGCCCCGAATTAGCCGTGAGCGAGCGCACGGACGAAGTGGTGCGCGTGCTACGCAACCTGCCGTCGCCATTTGCCGGGGCGCGTGTGTTCGGGGGATTGTTGTTTCGTGCGGGGGTCGATTTGCTGCCCGATTGGGCGCAAGGCATGCTCGGCTTCGAAGACGGCGCTATCGTGCGCCGCCTGACCGTACGCCCGGCCGTGCGTCACACGGCGCAGGTCGCGCGCTGGGCGATGCGCAACAGCGTTGCGCACCGAGCGCGACGACGGGCGCTGGCGACACCCGATGTCGTCGCACAAGCGCCGTCGATGGAGCGGTAATACGGCGAATCCGGAGCGCCTTGGTAAAAGCGCGCATCGTCACGACACCACGCCGCGCCTCATGAACCGGCGACGCAGCAAATCATTCACATCAAACCACGCGTGGGTCCACGCGATCTGACGAACTCCCTTCTGCGGGCTTGTCGTTGATCTCGTCGCGCACAGCGTCGTCCAAATGCGTGACGTCGCCCCAACTGAGTACCTGCCAATGCTCGCCGTCGAATGCGATGCGATTCACACTCGCGTTCAGTAGCGGGTACGAACGCGGCGCAGACAACTCAAGCCCCGTCGCCAGCCGATAGCAGCAATCGAGCACGCCGCCGTGTGCGACAAGCGCGAGATGCTGCCCTGCGTGGTCGCGCAGCAATTGCGCAACGAAGCCGGTAATCCGCGTATAGAACGCACGTGTCGACTCGCCACCCGGGATCGTGAAATCCGGGTCGCGCGTTTGCCAGCGTGCATAGTCCTCGGGAAACTGCGCCTGAATTTCATCGGGCGAGCGCGTCTCGAAAACACCGTAATGGCGCTCGCGCAGGTTCGCGGTGCGCACCAGCGGCAGCCCGCAGGCCTGCGCCACTGGTTCAGCCGTCTGCACGGCGCGCTGCAAATCGCTCGTGAGCACCTGATCGAACAAGTGCCCCCGCGCGGCGAATTCACGCGCCACGCGCGCACCCAGTCGCGCGGCCTGATGCTCGCCCTCAGCCGAGAGCGGAATGTCGGTGTGTCCCTGAATGCGCTTTACGCGATTCCAATCGGTCTCGCCGTGGCGAATCAGGGTCAGCGTCGTCGTCTTGCCAGTCATTCTGCCTTCGGATTCAGGGTGTAAGTGCCAGTGACGCTCGCCTTGCCGAGCACGTGCGGTTGGATCGCCTTCAAGACGTCATCGCCGCCAAAGCGGCCATCGAGCGGCACACGGGCGACGTCGAGGGCATACACGGTGAAGTGGTAGTGGTGAACGATCGTGTCGTTCCACGGCGGGCACGGGCCGTCATAGCCGTAGTAATCGCCCTTCATGCTGTCGTCGCCAGCAAACCACGCGGTGTAGTCGTTAATGCCGTGACGCATGCCGTCGAGCGCGTCCGGGCCGAACTTGCCGCGCGGCGTGACGTGATTGCTATGGCTGGCAGCGGGAATTTCGTTGATCGATGCCGGTACGTCGACCAGCACCCAGTGATAGAAATCGACGCGCGGCAGATCGGCCGGCACTTCGCGGCCTTCCTTGTTGACGTCGTCGCCTTGGCTCGGCACGTCGCTGTCGGTACAAATCACGACAAACGAACGCGTACCAGCGGGCACGTCGGACCAGGCCAGATGCGGATTCTTATTCTGCGACAGCGCCACATGCGACTGCGCGTCCGGCTTGCCGAACGCGAACTGTTCGTCTATCGCCGCATTGTCGGCGAACGAGTCACTCCAGACTTTCATCAGCTTCTCCCTTGCGATGTCATTTCAAAACCCAACGACGGTATCACACCGTCGGGTATCGCGTGAGATGCCGAGTCTGAATTACACGTTGTCGGGACGCGTTTGCAGCCAGAAGGTGACCGGACCGTCGTTCACGAGCGAAACGCGCATATGCGCACCGAACTCGCCCGTCTCGACAATCGCGTGGCGCGAGCGCGCCTGGGCGACGAAATGATCGAACAATCGCTTGCCATCCGCCGGGCTCGCCGCAGGCGTGAAGCTCGGGCGTGTGCCGCTGTTGGTGTCGGCAGCGAGCGTGAACTGCGAGACGAGCAGCAGCCCGCCCGCCTGTCCATTGCCGTCGAGACTGCTCACGCTGCGGTTCATCTTGCCAGCTTCGTCTGAAAAGACGCGGTAGCCGAGCAACTTCGTGAGCAGTTTGTCCGCGCTCGCTTCGGTATCGCCGCGCTCGGCGCACACCAGCGCCAGCAGGCCCGGGCCGATGGCACCCACGGTGCGGCCATCGACCGTCACCGCGGCTTCCAGCACGCGTTGAATGAGCGCGATCATGCGCGGCTACCTACCGGTGAAATCGGCGAAACCCGCGAGAGCAGCAAAACCCGCACAACCGACGAATGGCGACGCGAAGGCACCATTACGCGAGGGTGACGCGAGCGAAGCGGCGCTTGCCGACCTGCACCACGTAGGTGCCAGCCTCGATCTTTGCGCCCTTGTCGGACACCACTTCGCCATCGACGCGCACACCGCCTTGATCGATGTTGCGGTTGGCTTCCGACGTGGACGGCACGAGACCCGCTTGCTTGAGCAGTTGGCCGATGCCCAGCGGCGCGCCGTCGAGCGAGACGTCCGGAATGTCGTCCGGCACGCCGCCCTTGGCGCGTGCGTTGAAGTCTTCGAGCGCACGCTCGGCGTCGGCTTGCGAATGGAAGCGTGCGACGATTTCCTGCGCCAGCAACACCTTCACGTCGCGCGGGTTACGCCCGCCGTCGACATCCTGCTTGAGCTGCGCAATCTCTTCGAGCGTGCGGAACGACAGCAGCTCGTAGTAGCGCCACATCAGGTCGTCCGAGATGCTCATCAGCTTGCCGAACATCTCGCTCGGCTTTTCGCTGATACCGATGTAGTTGCCCTTGGACTTCGACATCTTCTCGACGCCGTCGAGCCCCACGAGCAGCGGCATCGTCAGAATGCACTGCGGCTCCTGACCGTATTGCTTTTGCAGCTCGCGGCCCACCAGCAGATTGAACTTCTGGTCGGTGCCGCCCAGTTCCAGATCCGACTCCAGTGCCACCGAGTCGTAACCCTGCATGAGCGGGTACAGGAATTCGTGAATCGCGATCGGCACGCCACCTTGGAAACGCTTGGTGAAGTCTTCACGCTCGAGCATGCGCGCCATGGTGTAGCGCGACGCGAGCTTGATCATGCCGTCGGCGCCCAGCTTCATCGACCACTCGCTGTTGTAGCGAATCTCGGTCTTGCTGCGGTCGAGCACCAGCGCGGCCTGCTCGAAATAGGTCTTGGCGTTCGCCTCGATCTGCTCGCGCGTGAGCGGCGGGCGGGTGCTGTTACGGCCCGACGGGTCGCCGATCAGCGAGGTGAAGTCGCCGATCAGGAAAATGACCGTGTGCCCCAGATCCTGCAACTGGCGCATCTTGTTGAGCACCACCGTGTGGCCGATGTGGATGTCCGGCGCGGTCGGGTCCAGGCCCAGCTTGATACGCAACGGCTTGCCGGTGGCTTCGCTGCGAGCCAGCTTCTGGAGGAACTCCTCCTCCACCAGCAGCTCGTCGCAGCCGCGCTTGGCGATCGCCATAGCGGCCCGCGTGGCGTCAGTCACTGGGTACGTCTTTTCCGGGGTGAGTGTGTGTTCACTTGTCATAACTTCTATATCCAGACTGCGTTGGGATTTCCCCCAACGCAAGAGATGTTGGCGCGTCTGCTATAATCGCCGCTCAATTCTCGGCTCGGGCCAAGGCGCCGCCGGGTTGCCGGAAGGCAATTCGAAGCGTGTCGCTCCGCCCGGGCTTTTTCGTAAGTTGCGCAGAATTTTACGTGATGTGGCCAAAACTCCGTGATTTTTTTGCGCGTGAACTGCTGACCCTGATCGATCCCACGCAGCCGAAGCACCGTCGCAGAAAGGTGCAAATCGTGGCGACGGTCGGTTCGGCCCTGACGTTGGGAATGGTGACCGCATTCGGCGTGGCTCCCATGGTGCCGGACTCGGCACGCAATGGTGCAAGCATCACGCTGCCGCTCACCTTCCCCGATCTGGCCCGACAAATCCAGCAGCTCGACGCGCAACCTCAGACCTTCATCCATCAAGTGGCGCTGCGGCGCGGCGAGACGCTTGGCGACATGCTTTCACGCCTGTCGATTCAAGACCCCGCTGCCGAGCGCTTCATCCGCGAGAATGCCGTTGCACGGCGTCTCATCGGCGTGCCCGCCGGTCAGGTCGTTCAGGCCGAAACCGACGACGACGGCAAGCTCGTCACACTCTCCACCGTTATCTCGACCGGCACGGCCAATGGCCAGCAGCTGGTGATCGAGCGCAACGACAGCGGCAAGCTGGGCGCGCGCATCGATCAGCTCGCGAGCGACACCGAATGGGCCATGCGCTCGGGTGCCATCGCGGGTAACTTCTTCACGGCCATGGACGACGCGGGCGTGCCCGATGCCGTCGTCGCGCAGATGGTCAATATCTTCTCCGGTGTGATCAACTTCCAGCGCGACGTGCGCCGTGGCGATCGCTTCCGGCTCGTGTACGAAGTGGTCAAGCAGCAAGACCGCACCGTGCGCACCGGCCGCATTCTCGCCATCGAGTTCATCAACCAAGGCAAGACACATCAGGCCATTTGGTACGCCGACCCGCAAGGCTCGGCAGACGGCGCGTATTACGGCTTCGACGGGCGCAATCTCAAGCAGGCCTTCCTGCGCACCCCGGTGGAGTTCTCGCGTATCTCGTCGGCGTTCGGTGGCCGTGAGCATCCGTTCCAGCACCAGTGGAAGAAGCACGAAGGCGTCGATCTCGCCGCACCTGTCGGCACGCGCGTGTTTGCGGCGGGCGACGGTGTGGTGAAGTTCGTCGGCAAGCAAAACGGTTACGGCAATCTCATCGAGATCAACCATGCCGGTGATTACCAGACGCGCTACGCCCACTTGTCGGGCTTCAGTTCCGGCCTGAAGCCGGGCGCCCGTGTGACGCAAGGTCAGGTCATCGGCTTTGTCGGCCAGACCGGCTGGGCCACCGGCCCGCATCTGCATTACGAACTGCGCTACAAGAACGTGCCGCGCAATCCGTTTGCCACCGATGTGGCCGCCGTGGCACCGCTCGCGGGCCCGCGCCTGAAGCTGTTCGATATGTATGCAGCCAACCTGCTCAAGCGCATCGATCTGATGCGAACCGTGCAAGTCGCCGAGCGCGATTAAGGTATGCTGGAGGCCGCACCGTGCGGTGGTTGCGTGCAATATTTTGCGATGATTTTTGCAATATGCACGCACCGCCGGACGGTGTGAAACGTCCTCCGGCTTCCCCTGAACGTCTGCGCTCCGCTCATGACTGACACCGCTTCCCAAGGCGCCCATCCGGCCGCCATCGCAGCAACTTCCCACTTTATCGGCCTCATGTCCGGCACCAGCCTCGACGGTGTCGACGGCGTGCTCGTTGCGTCGCCCAGCGGCAAAGTGCTCGCCGAGGCGTACATCGCGTTTCCCGCGGATTTGCGTGAAACGCTGATGGTGCTGCAAGCCCCATCCGAGAACGAACTGCATCGGGAAGCGCTCGCGGCCAACGCCCTCGCGCGTCATTACGCCGACTGCGTGAAAGCCTTGCTTGAGCGCGCCGGTTTGCCTGCGTCCGCCATTACCGCGGTCGGTGCGCACGGGCAGACGATTCGCCATCGTCCCGGGGAGTTTGACGGGGTCGGTTACACACGCCAGTTGAACGCGCCAGCGCTGATTGCCGAGTTGACGGGCATCGACATCGTCGCTGACATACGCAGCCGTGACGTTGCCGCGGGCGGGCAAGGTGCGCCGTTGGTGCCCGCCTATCACCAAGCAAAGTTTTCGGAGGCTGGCGAGACGCGCGTCGTGTGCAATCTCGGCGGCATCAGCAACGTGACGATTCTGCCTGCGGCAGCCTCAGGCAAACCGGTGACCGGTTTCGACTGCGGCCCGGGCAATGCTCTGCTCGATGGCTGGGCGGCTCGGCATATCGGCAAGCCCTATGACGAGGGCGGTCAGTGGGGTGCCAGCGGACGCGTTCACGACGCCCTGCTCGCTGCATTGCTTAGCGAACCCTATTTCGCGCAGACACCGCCCAAGAGCACCGGACGCGATCTCTTTCACGCCGCGTGGTTGGACGCCCATTTGGCCGCCTTCCCGGGCATTGCGCCAGTGGACGTGCAGGCAACGCTCGTCGCCCTGACGGCAGCGTGCGTGGCTGCGGACGTGCTGCGTTATGCACCGGACTGCAAAGGCTTCTACGCCTGCGGTGGCGGCACGCGCAATCAGGCGTTGATGCAGGCCATCGCGGCCCGCCTACCGGGCGTCACGGTCGCGACCACCGATGCACTGGGCGTGCCCCCGCATCAGGTCGAAGCCCTAGCGTTCGCGTGGCTCGCCGAGCGCTGTCTGGCGCGCCTGCCGGGGAATCTGCCGTCGGTGACCGGCGCAGCCGGTTTGCGCGTCCTCGGGGCGATCTACCCGCGCTGACGGCGAGGCATCGCACGAATAGCGCGTTAACGAGAAAAGGGCCCTTGCGGGCCCTTTTCTCTGTGTACTTCCGGATGCTGCCGTCGTGTCGCTCAGACCGAGAACGACGAGCCGCAACCACAGGTCGTGGAAGCGTTCGGGTTCTTGATCACGAACTGTGCGCCGTTGATATCTTCTTTGTAGTCGATCTCGGCGCCCACCAGGTATTGGTAGCTCATCGAGTCGATCAGCAGCGAAACGCCGTTCTTGTCGAGCACGGTGTCATCTTCGTTCACGTCTTCGTCGAAGGTGAAACCATACTGAAAGCCGGAGCAACCGCCACCCTGCACGAAAACGCGCAGTTTGAGTTCCGGGTTGCCTTCTTCGTCGATCAGTTGCTTGACCTTGTCCGCGGCGCTGTCGGTAAAGACCAGAAACGCGGGCATTTCCGTGACGGCGGCCTCAAGCGGTGCGTTCATCGCAAATCTCCATAATTCGGTTGGGTACCATTCTATTCCCTATTCCGAAATCGTGCCGACGGCAGAAAAATCAAGAGCTTAGGGACAAAAAATACCGTTACGGCAGTACGGGAATATGGGTCAGACCCATGTTCTCCGGCAAGCCGAACATCAGGTTCATACACTGCACGCCCTGACCGGACGCGCCCTTGACCAGGTTGTCCTCGACCACGAGGATAACCAGCGTGTCTTCATTGCCCGGGCGATGCACCGCCATGCGCACATAGTTCGACGCGCGCACCCAACGCGTTTCCGGCATCGAACCCGCCGGCAGCACGTCAACGAACGGCTCATTCTCGTAATACGTTTCAAACAACTGCTGGAAATCGGTATCGCGCGCTTCGGGCAGAATCGTCGCGTACAGCGTCGAGTGGATACCGCGAATCGTCGGCAGCAGGTGCGGCACGAACGTCAGGCCGACATCGTAGCCAGCGATCGCTTCCAGCCCCTGCTTGATTTCCGGATGGTGGCGATGGCCCTTCACGCCATACGCCTTGAAATTGTCCAGCGTCTCGGCCAGGATCAACGACGTCTCGCCCTTGCGACCGGCACCGCTCGCGCCCGACTTGGCGTCGGCGATCAGGTGCTTCGGATCGACCAGCTTACGGCCACCGGCGAACAGCGGCGCGTAACCGAGTTGCACCGACGTCGGATAGCAGCCCGGCAGGCCGATGACACGCGCCTGTTTGATCTGCTCACGATTGATTTCGGGCAGGCCGTACACGGCTTCTTCGAGAATATCGGGGCAGGCGTGCGGCATGCCGTACCACTTCTCGAACGTGGCCGTGTCCTTGAGACGGAAGTCGGCGGCCAGGTCGATCACGCGCACACCGGCGGCGAGCAATTCGCGCGCTTGCGCCATCGCCACGCCGTGCGGGGTGGCGAAGAAGACCACGTCGCAATCGGTCAGACGGGCGTCATCGGGCGTGCAAAACGCCAGATCGACACGGCCGCGCAGGTTCGGATACATGTCGGCGACCAACGTGCCCGCTTCTTTGCGCGAGGTAATCGCCGTCAGTTTCACTTCCGGGTGCTGTGCCAGCAAACGGAGCAGTTCCACACCGGTATAGCCGGTGCCGCCTACGATACCTACCTTGACCATGTCCCACCCCTACTAAATCGGAACCGCGATTCTATCAAGCTTCGACGACACGTGTGAGGCGGCGCCACGCGGAAAACATCACAACGGAAATACCAAAGAAAAAAGGCCGCGCGAGGCGGCCTTTCTCCGGATCTGCCGAGTCTCGACAGATCCCAACAAGCACACTCGTGCGATTAACGCTTCGAGAATTGCTTGCGACGGCGGGCCTTGTGCAGACCAACCTTCTTACGTTCGACTTCACGAGCATCGCGGGTAACGAAACCAGCGGTCGACAGCGACGGCTTGAGGGTCGCGTCGTAGTCGATCAGTGCACGCGTGATGCCGTGACGAACCGCACCGGCTTGACCCGTTTCACCGCCGCCCGACACGTTGACTTTGATGTCGAACGTTTCAGCGTGGTTGGTCAACTCGAGCGGCTGACGAACGATCATCAGCGACGTTTCGCGAGCGAAGTACTCTTTGATCGGCTTGCCATTGACGACGATGTCGCCCTTGCCAGCCTTGATGAACACACGAGCAACTGCGCTCTTGCGACGGCCGGTGCCGTAATTCCAATCGTTTTTGAACATGGCGTGGCCCTTAGATCTCGAGCGACTTCGGTTGCTGAGCTTCGTGCGGATGGTTGCCGTCGGCGTAAACCTTCAGCTTCTTGATCATCGCGTAGCCCAGCGGACCCTTCGGCAGCATGCCCTTCACGGCTTTCTCGAGCGCACGGCCCGGGAAACGCTCTTGCATCTTGCCAAACGTGGTTTCGTAGATACCGCCCGGGTAACCCGTGTGACGGTAGTACTTCTTATCGGTTTGCTTTGCGCCCGTGACCTTCAGCTTGGCAGCATTGACGATGATGATGTAATCACCCGTGTCAACGTGCGGCGTGAATTCCGGTTTGTGCTTGCCGCGCAGACGGCGTGCCACTTCGCTGGCGACACGGCCGAGGACTTTGTCCGTCGCGTCAATCACAAACCATTCGCGCGTCACCTCTGCCGGCTTAGCGGAAAACGTCTTCATGATCGATCCAATTAAAAAACTTCTTGCCCCATAGACACCAACTTCCTGCTTGTCTGCCGGCCGCGTCCTTGCGAGTTGCATGGCGCAGTCCTGTGCTTGCAGGCTCTCCCTGATGCTTTTTCCGTGGGCATTTCCGGAAAAGCCGTTGATTATACAGAAAAAACACCCGTCCGGTAAACGCACTTAGGTAAACCGGACTTTTCGGGCGCACAAAAAAAAACCCGAACCTCATTGGGTCCGGGTTAAATCCACCAAAGGAGGAGGGTGGAGGAGACACTTGCAGAATTGCTGTGAAGCACAACAACCAATGACTGAAGTCTAGCAAAGACGATGGTGCGTTGCAAGAAAATTTATAGTGCGAAATACAACACCACAATGTGAAATCAACGCAAAAATCATGAATCGACGAATATCCATTCAAATTCAATAAGTTGCAACACAATCACTCCGCAATCTGCGCCCTCCCCTAGAGGCTTCCGCCTAAATTTAGGGTTTTTCCCCCTGAAAATGCGATCAAAAAAGCGCCAATATTGCGACGCAACAACCGAGGCTATTTCTGGGGCCTGCGGCGCATGTCGGACGGCATCGTACGCACTATTGCGGAAGCCGCTACAATTTTTGCTTGAACGAGAATTCGGGGTATCAAGATATGGAATGCAAGGTTAGCTGGATGGGCCAGGATGGCATGGCCTTCATCGCGCAGACGGGAAGCGGTCACATTGTCGCGATGGACGGAGCGCCGGAGGGAGGTGGCCACAATCAGGCGCCGCGTCCGATGGAGATGCTGCTGGTCGGCACCGGCGGGTGCACGGCGTACGACGTGGTGCTGATCCTCAAGAAGAGCCGTGCCGAGGTCAAGGATTGCAGCGTGACGCTCAAGGCCGAGCGCGCCAGCGAAGATCCCAAGGTCTTCACGAAGATTCACTTCCACTTCACCGTGACGGGCCGCAACCTGAACCCGGCCACCGTCGAGCGCGCCGTGACGCTCTCGCACGACAAGTACTGCTCGGCGTCGATCATGCTCGCCAAGACGGCGGAGCTCACGCACAGCGTGGAAATCGTCGAAGGCTAAAGCTCGCGGCAGACTGACGGCGAGCGCAAGCTCTGCCTCGCCGCGAGGCTGCCAACGTAGCGCAAGCGCAGAAAGACAAAAGGCTCCCTCACGGGAGCCTTTCGCTTTTGTATCGATGCAGAGACGGCCGATAAGCCGGATTCTGTGAACGCGACTCGCGCCGCGCCTGACAACCATTCCTCTAGGCGACGCATCACTACGCCGCTCAAGCTTCCTACCCGCAGGCTCCCGGGGGCCCCGTTGCCGACACACGCACGAGGCGCATGCCGCTCACCTGCCTATTTGGAATTGCTCCGGGTGGAGGTTACCGTGCCGTGTGCGTTGCCGCACGCCGCGGTGCGCTCTTACCGCACCGTTTCACCCTTACCTGATCCGCCTGGCTTTCGCCAGGGGCCATCGGCGGTCTGTTCTCTGTTGCCCTGTTCCGCGTCTCACGACGGATGGCCGTTAGCCATCACCCTGCCCTATGGAGTCCGGACTTTCCTCCCCCTTCAAATGAAGGCGGCGATTGTCTGGCCGACTCTGCGGGCCGAAGTGTATCACGCGCACGCCCGGCCCACGCCCGATCGCCCCGGATTACCGCCCTGACGGCGTCCCGCTTGGCAAATCGGCCCGTCGCCCCGGGCGAAACACCGAAGTGTCGCGGTAATAGTCCGGATCGCCGTTCGCTGGCGACCAGCCCGGGATGCCGAGCACAGGCAGCGGCGCGAAGTCGCGCGGCGTGAACGGGATGCCCGCCAGTCCCGGCGCCAACTGGGCGTCGAGCCATTCGAGGCGTTCAGCGAGGGTCAGATCGAAGTAGTCGCCCGGCACATCGACAATCCATGCGTGCGCCGTGATCGCCTTGTAGGGCGTGACCAGCTTTTCCAGCAAGGCATGCCCGAACGGCTGCACCTCACACGCGTGCCCCCAGTCGGCGCGGCGTGTGACGAACAAGGTTTGCCAGTCGAAGCCACGCAGCGCGGCGCCCAAGGCCGGGTCGCTACAGGCAAAAATGACCGCGTTTTCGTCGAACAAGGTTGCCGCATCGCGGGTCGCCCCACGGGTGGCTTGCACGCCATCAGCCGCGATGGCCGCGGCCTGCCGGGCGTTGAGCGCCGCCTTGCTGCGCGGATAGGCCAGCCAGATCAGTCCATTGAAGAAGTCGTGCAGATTGGGCCGGGTCGGCACCCCGCCGGTCGCGGCGATGAACGCTTCGTAAGCCGTCCCTTCGGGCAAATCCGCTTGTTCGACGAAGCACAGCGGCTCGCCGTGCCCGCTGACCTGGGCGGCCGCCCTCGCGCGCGAGGACAGCGCTGCACGCCAGTCGCCGCTGGCGAGCGCACCCTGCCCGTGCGCCCTGACCGCAGCGAACCATGGCTGCGGCCAGTCGATTTCTGTCAGCGAGTCCGCCCCGTACGGTCCGGCCGACTCGGCCGAAGCGGATAACACCGGCAACACGGGCAACGTGCGCGACACGGACAACGCCCTGCCTCAGTCCTTGAGCTTCCAGCCGATCACTTCGCCGCCGCGCAACGGCACGACGGTCGCGTCGCCCATCGGCAGTTCGGCGGGCAGTTCCCAGTCTTCGCGCACCAGCGTGATCTTGTCGGCGTTGCGCGGCAGTTCGTAGAAATCCGGGCCGTGGAAGCTGGCGAAGCCTTCGAGCTTGTCGAGCGCGCCTGCGTTGTCGAACGCTTCGGCGTACAACTCCACCGCGTGCAGGGCCGTGTAGCAACCGGCGCAGCCGCACGCCATTTCCTTGGCGCCACGGGCATGCGGGGCGCTATCGGTGCCGAGGAAGAAGCGAGTGCTGCCCGACGTGGCGGCCTTCACCAGCGCTTCGCGGTGAATCTCGCGCTTGAGCACCGGCAGGCAGTAGTAATGCGGGCGGATACCGCCGGTGAAGATGGCGTTGCGGTTGTACAGCAGGTGATGGGCGGTGATCGTGGCGCCGATCGGGCCTTCTGCCTGCGCGACGTATTCGGCGGCGTCCTTCGTGGTGATGTGCTCGAACACCACCTTGAGCCCCGGGAAATCGCGGCGCAGCGGGATCATGACCTTATCGATGAACACCTTCTCGCGATCGAAAATATCGATGTCGGAACTCGTCACCTCACCGTGCACGAGCAGCGGCATGCCGACTTCCTGCATGGCTTCGAGTGCACCACGGCACTTGGCCAGATCGGTCACGCCCGCGTCCGAGTTCGTCGTGGCGCCTGCCGGATACAGCTTCACGCCGTGCACGAAGCCCGACGCCTTGGCGCGGCGAATCTCGTCGCCCGGCGTGTTGTCGGTCAGATACAACGTCATGAGCGGCTCGAACGTATTGCCGGCCGGGCGGGCCGCGAGAATGCGCTCGCGATAAGCCGCCGCGTGTTCGGTCGTGGTGACCGGCGGCTTGAGGTTCGGCATGATGATCGCGCGGCCGAACTGGCGGGCGCTGTCGGGCAGCACGCTCTTGAGCACGGCGCCATCGCGCACGTGCAGGTGCCAGTCATCGGGACGGGTGATAGTCAGTTCGGTGGTCATGATCGTTTCCGGGGCTGCTGGGCCGTGCCGGCGAGTGAGGCGTCGGCGCGACGAACTTTTAGGGCGGGAATGTACGTGCACAGGGGCCGGTGCTATGCTTGTGCAACCCCATATTGTAACGGCAGCAGCGCACTGACACGACGCGAGCTGCCAATCCGAGATTTACCCGTCCCATGTGCCAACTGCTTGGAATGAATTGCGCGGAACCGACCGACATCACGTTCTCATTTACCGGTTTTGCGGCGCGCGGGGGCGGCACGGACCATCATGCCGACGGGTGGGGTATCGCCTTCTTCGAAGACAAAGCCTGCCGTCTCTTCATCGATCATCAGGCCGCGGCCAATTCGCCGATTGCCGAACTGGTCAAAAAATACCCGATCAAGTCGAAAAACGTCATCGCGCACATCCGCAAAGCGACGCAAGGCATCGTTGAGCTCGAGAACTGCCACCCATTCCAGCGAGAACTGTGGGGACGTCACTGGATCTTCGCGCACAACGGCGACCTGCACGACTACGACCCGTTCCTCTCCGGCGTCTACCAGCCGGTCGGCACGACCGACAGCGAACGGGCGTTCTGCGACATCATGCAAGGCCTGCGCAAGCGCTTCCCCGGCTCGCAGCCGCCGCTCGACGAGCTGTTCCACGCGGTCGAAGACATCACCCGCACGATCACGCGCCACGGCGTCTTCAACTTCGTGCTCTCGAACGGCCAAGCGCTGATTGCCCATTGCTCCACGCGCCTGCATTTCATCGCGCGCCAGTGGCCGTTCGCGAAGGCGCACTTGATCGACGCCGACTGGGAAATCGATTTCGCCAAGTTCACGACGCCGGCCGATCGCGTGGCGGTCATCGCCACCGTGCCGCTGACCGACAACGAAGTCTGGACGACCTTCGAGCCGGGCGAATTGATCCTCTTCGAAAACGGCGCACCGACGAAGCGCGCCGTCGTGCCGATTCCGGAAGCCGTGCGCCTGCGCAACGAGCAGAACACGGCCTGCCAGTAAGGCCGTCGGCCACTCAGGTGGCCGAACCGCCCATAAAAAAAGCGTGCCCGAAGGCACGCTTTTTTCTTTCCTCGACCAACGCCGCGGCACGTCCTGAAACGTGCCGCGTCCGATCAGTGCAGGATCTTGGCCAGGAAGTCCTTGGCGCGATCCGACTTCGGGTTTTCGAAGAACTCTTCCTTCTTGTCGTCTTCGACGATCAGGCCCTGATCCATGAAGATCACGCGGTTGGCGACCTTCTTGGCGAAGCCCATTTCGTGCGTGACCACCATCATGGTCATGCCTTCATGCGCCAGTTCGACCATCACGTCGAGCACTTCGTTAATCATTTCCGGGTCGAGTGCCGAGGTCGGCTCGTCGAACAGCATGGCGATCGGGTCCATGCACAGGGCACGGGCAATTGCGACACGCTGCTGCTGACCGCCCGACAGTTGGCCCGGGAACTTGTGCGCATGAGCCTTCAGGCCCACACGTTCAAGCAACTTCAAACCCTTGTCGGTGGCTTCGTCCTTGCGGCGGCCGAGCACCTTGACCTGCGCGAGCGTCAGGTTTTCGGTAATCGACAGATGCGGGAACAGTTCGAAGTGCTGGAACACCATGCCCACGCGCGAGCGGAGCTTGGCCAGGTTCGTCTTCGGGTCTGCGACCGAGGTGCCGTCGACGATGATCTCGCCTTGCTGGATCGGCTCCAGACCGTTGACGGTCTTGATGAGCGTGGACTTGCCCGAACCCGACGGGCCGCACACCACCACGACTTCACCCTTCTTGACTTCAGTGGAACAGTCCGTGAGCACCTGGAACTGGCCGTACCACTTGGAGACGTTTTTGAGGGAAATCATTTCGCCAACCTCTTTTGAAGACGTTTAACCAACATCGAAACCGTGAAGCAGATCACAAAGTAGACCGCTCCGGCAAACACAATCATTGCAGGCAAAGTGCCGTCGCGCTGACCCACCTGATACGACATCCCGAAGAAGTCGGACAGGGCGATCGCATACACGAGCGACGTATCCTGGAACAAGATGATGCCCTGCGTGAGCAGCAACGGCACCATGTTGCGGAAGGCCTGCGGCAGCACCACGAGACCCATTGCCTGCCAGTACGACATACCGAGCGCAAACGCTGCCGACATCTGGCCGCGCGACACGCTCTGAATACCGGCGCGAATGATTTCCGAATAATACGCTGCTTCAAACAGCGAGAAGGCCACGAGCGCCGAGACCATCCGGATGTCCCACGTGGGCGGCACGTCGAGCAACGAGCGCAGCACCTGCGGCACGATCAGGAAGAACCACAGCAGCACCATCAGCAGCGGAATCGAGCGGAACACGTTCACGTACAGATCCGCGAACCACTTCAACGGTGCCACGCCGGACAGGCGCATCATCGCGAGCAACGTGCCCCACACGATGCCCACGATCACGGCGAGCGCCGTGATCTGCAACGTGGTGACCATGCCCTTGACCAACAGCGGCCACGCGTCAACCACGCCGCCCCAAGCGAAGATCTCACCCATTATTTGCCCCCGATGTAGCCCGGCAGGCGGGTCTTCGATTCGAGCCAACGCATGAACGTGAGCACGACGATGTTGATGATCATGTAGGCAACCGTCACGGCGATGAACGACTCGTAGCTATGCGCCGTGTAGTCGATCAGCTGCTTGCCCTGACCGGTCAGCTCGAGCAGGTTCACTGTCGAGATCACGGCCGAGTTCTTGAAGATGTTGACGAATTCAGAGGTAATCGGCGGGATCACCACGCGGAAAGCCACCGGCAGCAGCACGAAGCGGTACGTCTGCGGCAGCGTGAGCCCCATGGCCAGACCGGCGTTCTTCTGACCTTTAGGCAGCGAATTGATACCGGAGCGCACTTGCTCACACACCCGGGCAGCCGTAAACAGACCCAGGCCAACCACACCGGTGAGCAGCGAGACGCTGGCCGGATTGAGCGAGAACAGCCATTGACGGACCGATTCAGGCAAGAAGTCGGGCGCCACGTAGTACCAGAAGAACAACTGCACCAGCAATGGGATGTTACGGAACAACTCGACGTACCCCGCCGCGAAGCCCGAGATCCACTTATTGGGAACGGTGCGCATCACGCCGAGCACGGAGCCGACGACCAACGCAATGATCCAGCCGCCAATGCCGACTTCAAGCGTGAGCTTGAAGCCCGAGAGCAGCCACCCGAAATAGGTGGTGTTCTCACCGGTGGCTACCGGCTGGAAGAAAAAACTGAAATCGAGACCGAGAGCCATGATCTCCCCTTTTCTACTTGTCTTGCTTAAAAAGAAGCGGAAGGATTGACTCCTTCCGCTTCGGCATTACTTACTGATCATGCTCAGCGTTGCTGCAAGCCCATGAGGCTTACTTGGCCGGCGTCACATCAGCGCTGTCGTTCGGCGCCTTCCACAGGGCGGCCATTTCAGCCGACGGCGGGAAGTCCATGTTCGTGCCGTTCAACGCGGGGATCGGCGACTGGAACCACTTCTTGTAGTCCGTGAACGCCTGGCCCGACTTCTGGTAGTTGGCCACGGCCGTGTCCACCACCTTCTTGAATTGCGGGTCGTCCTTGCGCATCATGCAGCCGTAGGCTTCGTACGATTGCGGCTTGCCGACGATGCTGTAGTCCTTGGCGTCCTTGAACTTGGCGCGCTCACCGGCGAGCAGGGCGTCGTCCATCATGAAGGCGACGGCACGGCCTTGATGCAGCGTGATCGCTGCTTCGCCGTGGTCCTTCGCGCTGATGATGTTCATGCCCATCTTCTTGTCCTGATCCATCTGACGCAGCAGACGCTCAGAGGTCGTGCCAGCGGTGGTCACGACGTTCTTGCCCTTCAGATCGTCGAAATCCTTCACGCCCGAGCTGTTCTTGGTCAGCAGACGCGTGCCGATGATGAAGAAGGTGTTCGAGAACGCTGCTTGCTTTTGGCGATCAGCGTTGTTGGTGGTCGAACCGCACTCGATATCGATCGTGCCGTTTTGCACCAGCGGAATACGGTTCTGCGACGTGATCGGGGTTTGCTTCACGTCCAGCTTCGTAAGCTTCAGTTCTTTCTTGACTTCAGCGACGATAGCCATCGCGACATCGTTCGCGTAGCCAACGACATTGTGGTTGTTGTCATAGAACGAGAACGGGATCGACGACTCCCGGTTACCCAGCGAAATAACGCCGGTGTCCTTGATCTTCTTGAGCGTACCGCTTTCCTGCGCTTGTGCAGCACCTGCCATCAGGCCCACACAACACACCGCCAATGCAATTTTCGAGAGGGTCATTCCTTGGTCTCCTTGGCACAAAACGAATGCATTTTAGCACTGCAATTGCCTGTTTTTTTATTCTCGAATGTTCGGAACGTACGTCTTTTTTGACGTATTTCGCCCCGAACATTCGTTTTTTACGCAATAGTGCGTATTACTACTTAGAGCGAAACCACCGCCAGATCAGGGGTACAGGCCGCGCATCTCACGGGCTTGCAGGATACGGCTACATGCCACGATGAATGCCGCCGTACGCAGCGACACGCCGTGCTCCTGCGACACATGCCACACGCCGTCGAACGCTTCGCGCATGATGCGCTCCAGGCGGTGATTGATCTCTTCCTCGGTCCAGAAGAAGCTCGAGAAGTCCTGCACCCATTCGAAGTACGAGACGGTCACGCCGCCGGCGTTGGCCACCACGTCGGGCACCACGAGGATGTTCTTGGCACGCAGAATGTCGTCCGCAGCGGTCGTCGTCGGGCCGTTGGCGCCTTCGACCACCACCTTCGCACGAATCTTGTCGGCGTTCTTCTCGGTAATCTGGTTTTCCAGTGCGGCCGGGATCAGGAATTCGCAGTCGAGCGACCAGAATTCGTCGTCCTTGATGGCTTCAGCCGCCGGGAAGCCGCCCACGCCGCCAGTTTCGGCCACGTGCTTGAGCAGGTTCGGCACATCGAGGCCGTCCGACTTGTAGATCGTACCGGTGTGATCTTGCACGCCGATGACATGTGCGCCGGCTTCTGCGAACAGGCGTGCAGCAATGCCGCCCACGTTACCGAAGCCCTGCACGATCACGCGCGCTCCGCGCACGTCCATGCCCAGACGGCGGGCCGCTTCGCAGCTCACCACGAACACGCCGCGGCCGGTCGCTTCGCGACGGCCCAGCGAGCCACCCAGCGAGATCGGCTTGCCGGTCACGACGCCCGTGGCCGTGGAGCCCTCGTTCATCGAGTACGTGTCCATCATCCACGCCATGATCTGCTCATTGGTGTTGACGTCCGGTGCCGGAATGTCCTTCGTCGGCCCGATGATGATGTTGATTTCGCTGGTGTAACGGCGCGTCAGGCGCTCGAGTTCGCCGCGCGAGAGCTTGCGCGGGTCGACGCGAATACCGCCCTTGGCACCGCCGTACGGCACGTTCACAGCGGCGTTCTTGACCGACATCCAGGCCGACAGGGCCATGACTTCGGAGAGCGTAACGTCTTGGTGGAAGCGCACACCGCCCTTGCCGGGGCCGCGCGAGGTGTTGTGCTGGACACGATAGCCCTCGAAGTGGGCGATGGTGCCGTTGTCGAGTTCGATCGGGCAGTCGACGATCAGAATGCGCTTCGGGCGCTTGAGGGTTTCGACCCAACGCGAGAGGCCGCCCAGATAGGGCGTGACGCGATCGACCTGTTGAAGATAGTTACCCCAGGGGCCGAGATCGTCGGCCTGAAGGTAGGAAGGCAAGGCATGCTGTGACGGTTGCGACATCTTTGGATTCTCCGGCTTCAATCGGCGCCGCACGCACACACCGTGCTTGCGACACGAATGGCACGCACTTTACCTAGACCCGCAAAGAACAATCCAATGCCGAATAAACATGTAACTATGCATTTCGTGCATAGTTAGTTCCAAGCTTTCTTTATTGCCTCCCCCTGCCCGGCTTTCCCCCGCTTTCATCCCTTGACCTGATCGCGCACCGCCTGCCAGAACGCCTCGACGGCTTCGCGTTTGGTCTTCTCGCGCCGGTTGCTGGCGTCGGCATAGGCCAGACGGTCGCGGTAGAGCCGAATTTCCATGTCCAGATGCCACGGCGCGGCGGTTTTACCCGGCGGGGCGAGGTCGATCAGCTCCTCCCGGGCGACGGAGTCGACCACTGCACTCTCCGGCAGGAACGCCACGCCGTGACCGGCCAGCACCATCGCCTTGAGCGCCTCGGCCATGTCGGTCTCGTAGACCTTGTCGAGATGGGGCGGGCTCGTCGTGTCGCCCACCAGCAGGTCGGCCATCCGCCCGAGGTAGGCGTTCGAGGTGTAGGCCAGATAAGGCACCGGCGCTTCGGCCGTGCCCGGCAGTTTGAAGCGCGCCCGCTTTTGCGGTGTCGGCGCGCTGTAGGGACTGAAACGTTCAGTGCCCAAGACGACCATCTCATAGCGCGCCACGTCGAGCTGCAACGGCTGGCTGGGATGGTAGTAGCACATGAGCAGATCGCAGCCGCCGTCGGTGAGCGACATGGCCGCATCGTGCACGTTGAGCGCGCGCAGACGGCTGCGCAGCAAGCCCAGACGCTTTTCCAGCGTCTTGAGCCAGCGCGGAAAGAACGTCATCGACAGCGTGTGCGGCACCGCAAAGTCGAGCACCGAATGGTCGGCAGAACGTTGTTCGCGCAGCAGCGCCCGGGCCTCTTGCGCCTGCGAGAGCAGCGCCAGCGCTTGCTCGTAGAAGACCTCTCCGGCGGGCGTGAGCCGCGTCGGATAGCTCGAACGGTCGATCAGTTCACTACCGAGCCACGCTTCGAGCGCCTGAATGCGGCGCGAGAAGGCCGGTTGCGTCACATGACGCAACTCGGCCGAGCGGCTGAAACTGTGCGTCTTGGCGAGCGACACGAAGTCTTCGAGCCATTTGATTTCCATGCGGAGCCCCCGAGCTCAGGAAACGACCGTCGCGAAGTGCGACGCTTCGGCATCCCCCTCGCCGCCGCGGCGCTGTTGTTGCAGCGCCCACATCTGGGCGTAAAGCCCTTCCGCGTGCAGCAATTCGTCGTGCGTGCCGCGCTCGACGATGCGCCCTTTGTCGAGCACGATGATCTGCGCCGCATGCACCACCGTCGAGAGGCGGTGCGCGATCACGAGCGTGGTGCGCTCCCGAGCGATATTGCGCAGTTCCGTCTGAATCGCCTGCTCCGAGCGCGAATCCAGCGCCGAGGTCGCTTCGTCGAAAATCAGAATGTGCGGATTTTTCAGAATCGTGCGTGCGATCGCTACCCGTTGCTTTTCGCCGCCCGAGAGCTTGAGTCCGCGCTCGCCCACCATCGATTCATAGCCCGCGGGCAGGCTTTCGATGAAGTCGTGAATATGCGCCGCGCGCGCCGCCGCAATGACCTGCTCGCGCGATGCCGACGGATTCCCGTAGGCGATGTTGTAGTAGATCGTGTCGTTGAACAGCACCGTGTCCTGCGGCACGATGCCGATCGCCGCGCGCAGCGAGTCTTGCGTCACATCGCGGATATCCTGCCCGTCGATGGTGATGCGCCCGGCCGACGCGCCCGGGAACCCTACGTCGTAGAAGCGGAATAGCAGGCGCGAGAGCGTCGATTTGCCCGAACCGCTGTGGCCCACAACCGCCGTCGTCGTGCCCGCCGCAATGGTGAAATCGACGTCGTGCAGAATCTGGCGCGTCGCCTCGTAGCCGAAATTCACGTGCTCGAAGCGCACGGTGCCACCGCTGCAAACCAACGCGGGCGCACCGGGCGGATCGGCCACTTCGCGATTGACGTCGAGCAGCGTGAACATGCGGTCCATGTCCGTCATCGCCTGCTTGAGTTCGCGATAGATCACACCGAGGAAATTCAGTGGGATATAGAGCTGCAACATGAACGTGTTGACGAGCACCAGATCGCCCAACGTCATCTTCCCGCTCATCACGCCTTGCGTGGCGTGCCACAGAATCAGAATCAGGCCCGTAGCGATAATCACCTGCTGCCCGAAATTCAGCACCGAGAGCGAGTTTTGCGAGCGGATGGCGGCGGCGCGATAGCGCTTCAGGTTCTCGTCGTAGCGCTCCGTCTCGAAAGCCTCGTTGCCGAAGTACTTCACCGTCTCGTAGTTGATGAGCGAGTCGATGGCGCGTGCGTTGGCCTTCGAATCGAGTTCGTTCATCGTGCGGCGGAAGTGCGTGCGCCACTCGGTCACCTTCACCGTGAAGGCGATGTAGAACACGAGTGCGCCGAGCGTGACCAGCGCGTAGAACGCGTCGTAGCGCACGACGAAAAAGCCGAGCACGAGCGTGACTTCGATGAGCGTCGGCAGGATGCTGTATAGCGAGTACGAAATCATCGACTGGATGCCGCGCGTGCCACGCTCGATGTCGCGGCTCATCCCACCCGTCTGACGCTCCAGATGAAAGCGCAGCGACAGTGCATGCAGATGGCGGAACACGCGCAGCGCGATTTGCCGCACGGCGCTCTCCGTCACCTTCGAGAACAGCATTTCCCGCAATTCGGTGAATAGCGACGTCGACAGACGCACCACCCCGTAAGCGATCACCAGCATACCCAGTCCGCCCACAACGATCAGGCTCGGGTCGGCCGTCGCGCGCGCCGTCGCCGAGAGCGCGGCCACCGGGCCCAGCGCGTCGACGATGTGCTTCATCAGGATCGGCACGCCGAGGTTGGCGACCTTGGCGAGAATCAGGCACGACAGCGCGAGCGTCACCCGCCCACGGAATTCGAGCAGATACGGCAGCAACGACTTGAGCACTTGCCAGTCGTTGCGCGGCGGTTTCGGCGTGTTCTTCGCATTCGGGGCATTAGCCGCCGCCGGCGCAGGCTCGGCCGGAGTGAAACGTCTCATGATGCTTGGGGGGCGGGGTCCTGCCCGGGCGACAGGTCCGGTGGGGGGCTTTCCGCTAGAATCGTCAATGGCGTATTTTCGCAGAACCCGGCGTCTCATGCTGAGCCAGCGCCGGGCGGGCTTCCCCACCGTGGGCGCCCCTCGGAGGCCACCGTCCGGCGGTGCTCTCCCGAGTTTTCCCCCGCTTGATGGCTCACGCAAGGAACCCCATGAGTACCCCGACCCCTGCCCTCACGGCGCTGCCCGAAGAAAAAGAACTGGCGTTGCGCGTGATGCCGATGCCCGCCGACGCCAACGCCCATGGCGACGTATTCGGCGGCTGGATCATGTCGCAGGTCGACATCGCCGGTTCGATTCCCGCCGCCCAGCGTGCCAACGGCCGCGTGGCGACCATCGCCGTCAACTCGTTCCTGTTCAAACAACCGGTCTTCGTCGGCGATTTGCTCAGTTTCTACGCCAAGATCGTCAAGACCGGCAACACGTCGATCACCGTCTACGTCGAGGCTTATGCCCAGCGCATGCGCCTGTCGCACGAGATCGTGAAAGTGACCGAGGCCATGGTCACCTACGTGGCGACCGATGAGGACCGCCGTCCCCGTCAGTTGCCCAAGCTCGAAACGCTGGGCTGAACGGCAGCGTAGAACGTAGAAAACGCAAAAAAGGCTGGCGCCCAATGGCGGCCAGCCTTTTTTGTCAGCGCAGCACGTGCAGCCCGTAAATTACGAGAACTGGCTGAAGTCCGGCTTACGCTTCTCGAAGAACGCGGTGAACGCTTCGCGCGCCTCGGGCGAGAGCAGGCGCTTACCGAATTCGAGCGCCTCGTCTCGAATGCGCTCCTGCACTTCGCGCGCGCTATCGCCCTTCATCAGTTGCTTGGTCACACGCAGCGACCCGGCGGGCATGGCGGCCAACTGCGCCGCACGCTTGGCCGCATACTCCGCGAGTTCGGCCGCGGGCACGATCCGGTTCACGAACCCCATCGCCACGGCCTCGTTCACATCGAACGGCTCACCGAAGAGCAACTTCTCCGCCGCACGGTGATAGCCGGCCACGCGCGGCAGCAGCAAGCTCGATGCGGCTTCCGGGCACAGCGCCAGTTGCGAGAACGGCAGCGAGAAGCGTGCCGTCTCGGCGGCGTACACCACATCGCAGTGCAGCAACATCGTCGTGCCCACGCCTACGGCGTTGCCCGCGACCGCCGCGACAATCGGCTTGGTCGCTTGGCTGATCCGATGCAGGAACTGGAACACCGGGGCGTCGTCGTCCTTCGGCGGGTTCTTCAGGAAGTCTTCAAGGTCGTTACCGGCCGAAAACGCCTCCGGATGTCCCTGAATCAGGATGACGCGAACCGCGGGGTCGGCCTCGGCCTCGCCCAGCGCGTCGGCCAATGCCTGATACATCCCGGCAGTGATCGCATTCTTCTTATGTGCACGGTTGAAGGTCAGCACCTGTACCGCGCCCTGGCGTTGCACCAATACGTCGTCCATCTCCACTGTCTCCTGAATATCGCGTTCGTCTCACGACAAACGCCGGGGGCAGACGCGCGTACTGCGCAATCCACACCCCGGCGCTTGATGACCGGTCATCTGACTGTCCGGCCCCGTCCCTTACATGCGCTCGATAATCCCCGCAGCGCCCATGCCCGTGCCCACGCACATCGACACCATGCCGTACTTCAGGTTATGGCGGCGAAGCGCGTGCACGACCGTGGCGGCACGGATCGCACCGGTGGCACCCAGCGGGTGACCCAGCGCAATGGCGCCGCCCATCGGGTTGACGCGGCTCGTGTCGAGATCCAGATCCTTGATGACGGCGAGCGCCTGCGCGGCGAACGCTTCGTTCAACTCGATCCAGTCCATGTCCGACTGCTTGAGACCTGCTGCGCGCAATGCCGCTGGAATCGCTTCCTTCGGACCGATACCCATGATTTCGGGCGGCACGCCGCGCACGGCGAACGACACGAAACGCGCGAGCGGCGTGAGGTTGAATTGCTTGAGGATCTTCTCGCTCACGACGAGCAGCGCACCGGCGCCGTCCGACGTCTGCGAGCTGTTGCCTGCCGTGACCGAGCCCTTGTTGGCGAACACCGGACGCAGCTTGCCCAGCCCTTCGATCGTCGTGTCGGGACGCGGGCCTTCGTCCAGCGAGAGCGTGCGCGTCTTGATCGACACTTCGCCGGTGGCGAGATTCGGGAACCGTTCGACGATCTCGATCGGCGTGATTTCGTTGGCGAACTCGCCGCGCTGCTGCGCCGCGATGGCCTTCTGGTGCGAAGCCAGCGCGAAGGCATCCTGCTCCTCACGCGAGACCTTCCACTGCTGCGCCACCTTCTCGGCGGTCAGGCCCATGCCGTAGGCGATACCCACGTTCTCGTCGCGCTCGAAGATCGACGGCGAGAGCGACGGCGTGTTGCCCATCATCGGCACCATGCTCATGCTTTCGATACCACCGGCGATCATTGCGTCGGCTTCGCCCACACGAATGCGGTCGGCAGCCATCGCAAGGGCCGTGAGGCCCGAGGCGCAGAAACGGTTGACGGTCACACCGCCCACCGTGTTCGGCAGGCCCGAGAGCAGCGCACCGATACGCGCCACGTTCAGGCCCTGCTGGGCTTCGGGAATCGCGCAGCCGATGATGGCGTCTTCGATCACTTTCGGATCGAGGTCGGGCACCTGGGCGAGTGCGCTCTTGAGAATCATCGCCAGCAGATCGTCCGGACGGGTGTTCTTGTAGCTGCCCTTGGGTGCCTTGCCGATCGGGGCGCGCGTGGCGGCGACGATGTAGGCGTCTTGCAATTGTTTGCTCATGTCAGTCTCCGATCGGCTTAGTTGCGCACCGGCTTGCCGGTTTGCAGCATGCCCATGATGCGTTCCTGGGTCTTCGACGTGCCCAGCAGTTCGATGAAGGCGCGACGCTCCAGAGCGAGCAGCCATTCTTCGTTCACGAGGCTGCCGGCTTCCACGTCGCCACCGCACACGGCTTCCGCGATGCGCGAAGCGATCAGGAAGTCGTGCGCCGAGATGAAGTTGCCGTCGCGCATGTTCACCAGTTGCGCCTTGATCGTCGACACGCCCGAGCGGCCTGCCACCGGAATACCGGCGGGCTTGAGCGGCGGACGGTAACCGGCCAGCGACAGCGCGCGGGCTTCGTTACGCGCCACCGACAGCAACTCGTGCACGTTGTAGACGATGGTGTCGGTCGGCTTCAGATAGCCCATGTCGCGTGCGTCGATCGCCGAAGCCGAGACCTTCGCCATGGCGGCGTTGGTGAACGACTTGGTGACGAACTGGAGATACTGCACGCTGCCCGCTGCGGTGGCCGCTTCGGCCGCACGAATCGCGGCTTCCTTCAGACCGCCGCCGCCCGGCACGAGGCCGACGCCGACTTCCACCAGACCGATGTAGCTTTCGAGGGCCGCCACGCGCTTAGCGCTATGCAGCAGCAACTCGCAGCCGCCGCCGAGCGCAATGCCCGACACTGCGGAGACAACCGGCACCTGCGCGTATTTCACGCGCATCATGCCGTCTTGGAACTTCTTGATAAACGGCTCGATGCCCTTGGCACCGCCCATCATGAAGGCCGGCATGGCGGCTTCCAGATCGGCACCGGCCGAGAACGGGCCGCCCGGCGCGCCGAGCTTGAGCGACGTCGGTTGCCACACGACCACGCCGCGATACTGCTGCTCGGCCAGATCGATGGCGCGCACCAGACCGTCGATGACGGCTGGCCCAATCGTGTTCATCTTCGACTTGAACGAGACGATCAGCACGTCGTCCTGGCCCGGGGTCTCGTCGACCCACAGGCGCACGGCGTCGTTCTCTTCGATGGTCTTGCCGAACTTGCGCGGATCGTTGCCGGCTTCGCCCACGAGCGCCGCCGGGAACACCTGTCGCTGATACACCGGCAGCGTGCTGCGCGGCACGAAGGCGTCCTTCGCGGGGGCGTACGAACCAGCGGCCGTATGCACGCCACCGGCTTCCGCCACCTTGCCGCCCGTCACCCAAGCGGGCAGCGGTGCGTTCGACAGGGCCTTGCCCGCGTCGATGTCTTCCTTGACCCACTGGGCCACGTCCTTCCAGCCGGCGGCTTGCCAGTCTTCGAACGGACCGGTGGTCCAGCCGAAGCCCCAGCGAATCGCGAAGTCGACTTCACGCGCGTTATCGGCAATCTGCTCGAGATACACGCCGATGTAGTGGAACACGTCGCGGAACACGGCCCACAGGAACTGGGCTTGCGGGTTGGTCGATTCACGCAGCAGGCGCAGACGTTCGGCCGGGGCCTTCTTCAGAATGCGCACCACCATCTCGTCGGCCTTCTTGCCCGACTCGACGTACTCGCCCGTTTGCGGGTCGAGCACCTTGATGACCTTGCCGTCCTTCTTGTAGAAGCCAGCGCCGGTCTTCTGACCCAGCGCACCCTTCTCGACCAGCGCTTTGAGCACCGGCGGCGTGGCGTAGGTCGGGGCGAACGGATCGTCCTTGAGGCCGTCTTGCATCGTCTTGATGACGTGCGCCATCGTGTCCAGACCGACCACATCGGCGGTGCGGAACGTGGCCGACTTGGCGCGGCCCAGCTTGCTGCCGGTCAGGTCGTCGACGACGTCGAACGGAATGCCGTACTTCTGCGCTTCGGCGAACACCGCCAGAATCGAGAAGACACCGACACGGTTTGCGATGAAGTTCGGCGTGTCCTTCGCGCGCACCACGCCCTTGCCGAGCGTGGAGGTGAGGAACGTTTCGAGTTGATCGAGAATGGCCGGCTCGGTGGCAGCGGTCGGAATCAGTTCGACCAGATGCATATAACGCGGCGGGTTGAAGAAGTGCACGCCGCAGAAGCGTGCCTTCAGTTCGGCGTCGAAGCCTTCCGAGAGTTCGGTGATCGACAGGCCCGAGGTATTCGACGCGAAAATCGCGTGCTTGGCCAGATGCGGCGCAACCTTCTTGTACAGATCGTGCTTCCAGTCCATGCGCTCGGCGATCGCTTCGATCACCACGTCGCAGCCGGCCAGCTTCTCGAGGTCGTCCTCGTAGTTGGCGACTTCGATGTATTGCGCGTCGGCCTTATCGGCGAACGGTGCGGGGCTCAGCTTCTTCAGGCCGTCGATAGCGCGCAGCACGATGCCGTTCTTCGGGCCTTCTTTCGCGGGCAGGTCGAACAGCACGACCGGCACTTTCGCGTTGACCAGATGCGCGGCAATTTGCGCGCCCATCACGCCGGCGCCGAGCACAGCAACCTTGCGCACGACCAGGGGTTTGTTGGTTTGACTCACGGTGATCTCCTCCGCTCTCAGAACAGGTCGACGTCGACTTCCATTTGCGTCTTCGCGCCGGCGCGAGCCACGCGGATGTGATATGCAGTCTCGGGCAGCAGCTTGGCGAAGTAGAAACGCGCCGTGGCGAGTTTCGATTCGTAGAACTTGTCGCCGCTGCCTTGCTTGTCGAGCGCAATCTTTGCCATGCGCGCCCAGAAGTAGGCGAACACGAGATGGCCGACCACACGTTGATACGGCACGGCAGCCGCACCGACTTCGTCGGGGTTGGCCATCGCCTTCATGCCGATTTCCATCGTCAGCTTCTGCACCTTGTCGCCAATGTCCGCGAGCGGGTTGACGAACTCTTGCATGTCTTCGCGCACGCCTTCAGCTTCGACGAAGTCTTGCACCAGCTTGCCGAACTTCTTGAGCTTCGCGCCCATGTCGCCCAGCACCTTGCGGCCCAGCAGGTCGAGTGCCTGAATCGTGTTCGTGCCTTCGTAGATCATGTTGATACGCGCGTCACGCACGTATTGCTCCATGCCCCACTCGGCGATGTAGCCGTGGCCACCGTAAATCTGCATCGCGTGGTTCGTGCACTCGAACGCGTTGTCGGTCAGGAAGGCCTTGATGATCGGCGTGAGCAGTGCCACGAGATCGGCCGCTTCCTTACGCTCGGCTTCGTCGCCGTGCGAGAGTTCCTTATCGATGTGCAGTGCCGTCCAGTACGAGAACGCACGGCCGCCTTCGACATAAGCCTTCTGCGTGAGCAGCATACGGCGCACATCGGGGTGCACGATGATCGGGTCGGCGGGCTTGTCCGGTGCCTTCGGGCCGGTGAGCGAGCGCATCTGAATGCGTTCCTTCGCGTACACCAGCGAGTTCTGATAAGCGACTTCCGTCAGGCCCAGACCCTGCATGCCCACGCCTTGACGTGCGGCGTTCATCATCACGAACATGGCGTTCAGGCCCTTGTTCGCTTCGCCCACGAGCCAGCCCTTCGCGCCGTCGAGGTTCATCACGCAAGTGGCATTGCCGTGAATGCCCATCTTGTGTTCGATCGAGCCGCACTTGATGCCGTTGCGCTCGCCCGGTGCGCCGTTCGCATCGGGGATGAACTTCGGTACGACGAACAGCGAAATGCCCTTGGTGCCCGGAGGCGCATCCGGCAGACGTGCCAGCACAAGGTGAATGATGTTGGCGGCCATGTCGTGCTCGCCGGCCGAGATGAAGATCTTGGTGCCAGAGATCGAGTACGAACCGTCGCCGTTCGGCTCAGCCTTCGTGCGCAGCATGCCCAGGTCGGTGCCGCAATGCGGCTCGGTCAGGCACATCGTGCCGGTCCATTCGCCCGAGACGATCTTCGGCAGGTAGGTAGCTTGTTGTTCGGGGGTGCCGTGCGCGTGCAGACATTCGTAGGCGCCGTGCGAGAGGCCCGGGTACATCGTCCACGCCTGATTCGCCGAGTTCAGCATCTCGTACAGCGCGTTGTTGATGACTTGCGGCAGGCCTTGACCGCCGAATTCCGGATCGCAGCCCAGCGAGGCCCAACCGGCTTCGACGTATTTCTGATAAGCCTCTTTGAAGCCGGTCGGCGTGGTGACCACGCCGTCGCCTTCGTATTTGCAGCCTTCGCGATCGCCCACTTGATTGAGCGGGAAGACCACCTCGCTACAGAATTTGCCGGCTTCTTCGAGCACCTGATTGATGGTGTCGGCATCGATGTCCGCGTGTTTCGGCAATGCCTTCAATTCGTTTTCCACGCCCAGCAGTTCGTGCATGACGAATTGCATGTCGCGCAGCGGCGCGTTGTACTGTCCCATGACCTACTCCTCCGAACACTTCGAATTGAATCGCGGACGGCTCGCGCCTCACCCGCGCTGATAAGACGAAATCAGTTTTTCCAGTGCCACCCGGGTCATCTCTACCGCACCCGGCTCCCGCAGGAACCGCGCGTCGTGATGCAGACCGAGCGTCAGACTGTACATTTCAAAGAGCATCAGGCGCGGATCGGTGTCCGAGCGCAGATGTCCCTCCTCCTTTGCTTGTGTGATCGCGCGCAGCAGGGCCGATCGCCACAACCGCACACTCTTCACCAAGGCTTCGCGCACCGGGCTGGCTGCGCGATCGTCGTACTCGACGGCACCGCTGATATAGATACAGCCCGTCGTCACTTCACGAATTCGCTTGTCCATCCAGCGATCCACCAGGGCGCGCAGTCGCGGCAAGCCGCGCGGCACGTCCATGCTGGGGGCGAACACTTCTTCTTCGAAGCGTCGGTGATATTCGCGCAGCACTTCAATTTGCAGGTCTTCGCGCGAACCGAAATGCGCAAATACCCCGCTCTTGCTCATCTGCATGCGATCGGCCAATAAGCCGATCGTCAGGCCTTCGAGTCCATCCCGCCCCGCCAGTTCAAGCGCGGCATTCAGGATCGCGGCACGTGTCTGTTCACCCTTTCGCATGTGTATGGCATCGCTTTGGTTATCCGTTCATCGATGCTAACCATAAAATCGAACGGCCGTCCTATTATTGTGGGACGCCCATGGGCGAACAAGGAATTTATTAGATCGGAATACCTAATCGGTTTCCGTGGGGAAGCCCCGTGGAATCACGGCGAGAGCGCCGCTGGGCGGGCTTCTAGATGCCTTTGGCAGTGCCCAGGGAATCCGGCTGCCGCCATGCCGGTGAGCGCTCAGTCGTACTTGCCGCGCGTGAGCACCTTCATCGCCAGACGGTACAGCCGGTAGGCCGCCCATTGGCGAAAGCGCCGCCATGCCGAGCGCTCGCCATAACGGGCGGCATCGATCAGACGCGCCTCGGCAAACGCCTTGCGGATATGGTCGCGCAATTGGATGACAACCGGATCGTCCAAGAAGACTACGTTGGCTTCGTGATTGAGAAAGAGGGACAGCGCATCGAGGTTCGACGACCCCACGGTTGCCCACACGTCATCCACCACCGCGACCTTGCCGTGCAATTGGCGCATGTCGTATTCGCCGATACGCACGCCGGCTTCGAGCATCTTGGCGTACAGCCAGGGCACCGCCGTGTCGAGCAGGCGAAACTCTTTGCGGCCGATGAGCAGATGGACCGCCACGCCGCGTAGCGCCGCCTGCGTGAGCGCACGCCGCAAGCGCCGCCCTGGCACGAAGTACGGGTTCGCGAGCCAGACTTCGTGACGCGCCCGTCCCAGTGCCATCAGATAGGCTTTTTCGACCGAACGGCGATTGTGGAGATTGTCGCGTGCGACAAAAGCCGCCTGCCCGACGACAGACGAATGCAGTCGCCCGCGCTGTCCACGCCGTCGATGGCGGAACGGCGTACCCAGATAGCCGGGTGCGAGACGCAGCCATTGGATATGAAACGCAATGGCGATTTCAGCGACGATGGGGCCACGGCATTGCACGGCGAAATCCCAGCGCGGGTCGCTCATACGCGTGCCACCGCCTGCGTTGTAGTCGTCGATG
The DNA here is from genome assembly GCF_902459645.1 of Pandoraea pneumonica. GTDB lineage: Bacteria > Pseudomonadota > Gammaproteobacteria > Burkholderiales > Burkholderiaceae > Pandoraea > Pandoraea pneumonica. The sequence continues at coordinate 1,258,960 of NZ_CABPSK010000002.1, read as the reverse complement.
ATATTGATGCCGCCAACGAACGCGACCTCGTGGTCGATGATGGCGAGCTTGCGATGTGTGCGAGAAAAGCCGAACTTGCCGAACAAATGCGGGTTGTAGATGCGATGCATCACGCCGCTGTCTCGCCACTCGGCGGCGAGCGGCAGGCGTCGGCTGGTGCCCACGCCGTCGGTAATCACGCGCACGGCAACGCCGCGTTGCGCGGCGCGTTGCAGCGCGGCCGAGACATTCTGTCCGGCCTCGTCGGCTTCGAAGATGTAGGTCTCGATCGTCACTTCGCGCCGGGCGGCGTCGATGGCGGCGATCAGCGCGCTAAAGTACTCCGCGCCGAGGTAGAGCAGCGTCAGGTCGTTTTCGTGGGAGAACGGCAGGTACTTGCTCATCGGCGCGGCGGGGCGTCAGCGCACGCGCGCGGGGAGTTGTCGGATGGCGTCGCCGTTCGACGGTGAGAAACACCGGGCGGCCGCGGCCTCCCAAGGCAACCACTCGTACGCGACATGCTCGCGCGGCGCGAGCGTCACTGGCGTGTTCTCGGGCACACATAAACCAAACCAGTGCTCGGTGTTGCGCGTGACATCCGGCGCATAGCGATGCGCCCAGCGCGGGTAGATGTTGTATTGAATCTGATGCTGCCAGTCCGTCAGTGCGCTGGTTGGCACACCGCCCTCACCCACGCGAATCCCGGTCTCTTCAAACACTTCACGCATCGCCGTCTCGATCAGCGGTTCGTCGAGCGTGTCTTTGCTGCCGGTCACCGATTGCCAGAAGTTGTCGGCATCGGCGCGCTCGATCAGCAACACGTCGAGTGCGGGCGTGTAAATGACGACGAGCACGGATTCGGGAATCTTGAAAGGCTTCATGCAAGTGGTGAACGGTGAAAGGCTGCGCGAATGCCGTGCGCTGGTGGCTCATTGTAATGGGCAACCGGTGCGATCGGTCATTCAGCATCATCGCGTCTTATCTCGAATTACGCGCGCGTGACCGCATCCCAATAGCACACAGGCAGATCGTCAGGGCGCACGCCACCGACGTCGATCCACGCAAACGTCGAATGCTCGTTGCTCGTCACCAGCGGCGTCAGATCTTGCGGGTCCTGCTCACAAACGTAAAAGACCAGCATCACGTACCGCCCGGGAATCACTTCGAACGAGGCGCTACCGTGGTAAGTCACCTGTGCGATTTGCCAGCCGCACTCCTCTTGCACCTCACGCCGCACGGCGTATTCCAGAGACTCACCGGGCTCCGGCTGCCCGCCGGGCAGTTCCCATTCCTCGCGCGGGTTACGGGCGAACAGCACCGTATCGTTGCGACGAATGATCGCCTTTGCACTCACTATCATCGCTTCGCGCTCCTCGGATAATCGATCTGAAAAACAAAAACCCCCTCGCCTTTCGGCAGAGGGGGTTCGAACGTTTCGCCACGAGCGAGTGCTCGTGAGATGCGTTATGCCTTCGGTGCTTCGGTCTGACGCAGACGGATGTGCAGATCGCGCAGTTGGCGCTCGTCGACCGGCGACGGGGCTTGCGTGAGCAGATCTTGCGCGCGTTGCGTCTTCGGGAAGGCGATCACGTCGCGAATCGAATCAGCACCGGCCATCATCGTGATGACGCGGTCCAGACCGAACGCGATACCGCCATGCGGCGGCGCGCCGTATTGCAGCGCGTCGAGCAGGAAGCCGAACTTCGCACGGGCTTCTTCTTCACCCAGCTTGAGCGCGCGGAACACCTTGCTCTGCACTTCCTCTTGGAAGATACGGACCGAACCGCCACCGATTTCCCAGCCGTTGAGCACCATGTCGTAAGCCTTCGCCAGGCACTTGCCCGGGTCGGTTTCGAGATAGTCGATGTGCTCGTCCTTCGGGCTCGTGAACGGGTGATGGCAGGCCACCCAGCGGGCATCTTCTTCGTCGTATTCGAACATCGGGAAGTCGACCACCCACAGCGGACGCCAGCCGGCTTCGAACAGGCCGTGGCTCTTGCCGAATTCCGAGTGACCGATCTTCAGACGCAGCGCGCCGATACCGTCGTTGACGACCTTTTCCTTGTCGGCACCGAAGAAGATGATGTCGCCGTCTTGCGCGCCGGTGCGCTCGAGAATCGAGGCAATCGCAGCGTCGTGCAGGTTCTTCACGATCGGGCTTTGCAGACCGTCGCGGCCCTTGGCCACTTCGTTGACCTTGATCCAGGCCAGACCCTTCGCGCCGTAAATCTTCACGAAGTCGGTGTAAGCGTCGATCTCGCTACGCGAAATCTCGGCACCGCCCGGCACGCGCAGGGCAACCACACGGCCGCCTTCGGTCGTAGCCGGCACCGAGAACACCTTGAAGTCCACGTCGCCCATCACGTCGGTCAACTCGGTGAATTCGAGCTTCACGCGCAGGTCCGGCTTGTCCGAACCGAAGCGGCGCATCGCTTCCGAGAACTGCATGACCGGCACCTTGGCGTCGAACTCGACGTTGATGGCTTCCTTGAACACGTGACGAATCATGTTCTCGAACAGATCGCGAATCTCTTGCTCCGACAGGAACGAGGTTTCGCAGTCGATCTGCGTGAATTCCGGCTGACGGTCAGCACGCAGGTCTTCGTCGCGGAAGCACTTGGTGATCTGGTAGTAACGGTCGAAGCCGGCCACCATCAGCAACTGCTTGAAGAGCTGCGGCGACTGCGGCAGCGCGAAGAACATGCCCGGGTTCACACGCGAAGGCACGAGGTAGTCGCGCGCGCCTTCCGGGGTGCTCTTCGTGAGCATCGGGGTTTCGATGTCGATGAAGCCTTGCGCGTCCAGATACTTGCGCACTTCCATCGCCACCTTGTAGCGCAGGCGCAGGTTGTATTGCATCTGCGGGCGGCGCAGGTCCAGCACGCGATGCGTGAGGCGCGTGGTTTCCGACAGGTTTTCGTCGTCGAGCGGGAACGGGGGCGTCACCGACGGGTTGAGCACTTGGAGCTCGTGGCACAGCACTTCGATCTTGCCGCTCGTCAGGTTGGCGTTTTCCGTGCCTGCCGGACGGGCGCGCACCAGACCGGTAATCTGCACGCAGAACTCATTGCGCAGGCCTTCGGCGGCCTTGAACATCTCTGCGCGGTCCGGATCGCACACGACCTGCACCAGACCTTCGCGATCGCGCAGGTCGATGAAGATGACCCCGCCGTGATCACGGCGGCGATTGACCCAGCCACAAAGCTTGACCGTTTGGCCCAGTTGTTGCTCGGTCACCAGACCGCAGTAGGAGGTACGCATGGACATTTTGCTGTTCCGATTTTCAAAAAATGACGCCGGGAGTCACCGGTGGCTCACAGGAGCGGGCCGGGACGTTGCTGGCGCGGGTTGTGGGCGGGCGCCACCACGCCCATCGATACGATGTACTTGAGGGCGGCATCGACCGTCATGTCGAGCTCGACAACGTCGCTCGCCCGCATCATCAGGAAGAAGCCTGACGTGGGGTTCGGCGTCGTCGGGACATAAACGCTCACATACTCGCCCTGCAAGTGGTTGACCACGTCGCCGCCCGGCGCGCCGGTCAGGAAGGCGATGGTCCAGGAGTCCGCGTGCGGATAGCGCACGAGCAACGCCTTGCGAAACGCGTTGCCATTGCTCGAGAGCAATGTATCGGACACCTGCTTGACGCTGCCGTACAGCGGCCCGACCACGGGAATGCGGGTCAACACCGCTTCCCACCAGCCGACCAGCTTCTGGCCGATGAAATTATGCGCCAGAAGGCCGACGACGAACACGAAAGCCAACGTGACCACCACGCCGAAGCCCGGCACGCGCATGCCAATCAGTCGCGACGGCTGCCATTCGTCGGGCAGCAGCAACAGCGTCTGATCCATCGTGCCGATAATCAGGCCCAGCACCCACAACGTGATGGCGAGCGGCACCAGCACCAGCAGGCCGGTGAGGAAAATCGTCTTCAACGCGGGTTTTTTGACGCTCATGGCAGGACTCGCGAATGTCGGCGGCTACTGGGTCAGCGGGGTCAATCACACGCCAGGCCGCCGGGCCGGACGTGTCGTTCTGCTCTTCTGGGTAACGCGGGTAATGCTAATTCGGCTAATTCGGGTAATGCGGTCAATTCTGGCAATGCTTAGTGACAAGCGCAGCCGCCGCCGCAACTTGCCGCCGGGGCGCTCGACGATTCACCGCCCGAAGACGACGAGGCCGATGCCGATTCCGTCGACGACGAAGCGCTCTCACCCGACGAGGCAGCCACCGCCGTCGACGATGCGCCCGCTGCCGGTGCGCTCGCGCCGCCCGAGCCACCGCGGAAATCCGTGACATACCAACCCGATCCCTTGAGCTGGAAGCCCGCCGCAGTCACCTGCTTGCGGAACGTGTCCTTGCCGCATTCCGGGCATTGGGAGAGCGGGTCATCGCTCATTTTTTGCAGCACATCTTTCGCGAAACCGCATGTTTCGCAACGATAGGCGTAGATAGGCATGATTCTTTCCGACGGGAAAAGGCGCGCAAAGCCTTGAATTATAACCGCTTCACAAGGCTTTCGGGATTTGTCCGGAGATATATGGGCACGCGGTGACGCAAGATCAAGGTCTGGCGTCACCGTATTCGACGTTTCTGGCCGATGGCACCGTGTGACGGCACCCGGCAAAAGAGCGAGCGCTCACATAGCCGCCCTGCCCGGCACTTAGATCGTCGACACCTCTTGCCCCGGCGGCTGACCGCGCTCGGAGGCCGGTTGCAGCAGCGAGCCCACGACCATGCCGCCAATCGAGGCCAGCAGACCAGCCAGTTGCGGAGGCACCAGCCCCTCGGGGGCCATCACTTCGCAGCCGATCCAGACGATCAGCCCGGCAAACACGGCCAGCGTGCCGCCCAGCGAGCTGGCGCGCTTCCAATACAGGCCGAAGGCCAGCGGCACGAAGCAGCACACCAGCGTGACCTTGTAGGCGCTCTCGACCATCTGGAAGATCGACGCCTTCGAATTCAGCGCATACACCAGCACCAGCGCGGTGAAGCACAGCACAACGATGCGCATCAGGCGCAGCAGATGCTTGTCGTCGATCTGGCCGCTCAGCATCGGGCGAATGATGTTCTCGGCAAACGTGACCGACGGGGCCAGCAGCGTGGCCGATGCACAGCTCTTGATAGCCGAGAGCAACGCGCCGAAGAACATCACCTGCGCCACGATCGGCACGCTGGTGAGCACCAACTGCGGCAGAATCTGTTGCGGATCGGTGCCGATGTACTTCTGCACCATCGACGGCGCGATCAGCAGCGCCGAGTAAGCCAGGAAGATCGGGATGAACGTGAAGAAGAAGTACAGCACGCCGCCCGTCACCGAACCTGCCACGGCGATGTTTTCGGTCTTCGACGACATCACCCGCTGGAACACGTCCTGCTGGGGGATCGAGCCGAACATCATGGTCACGCCCGCCGCGATAAACGCCAGCACATCGGCCGGATTCATCTCAGGCAGGAACACGAACTTGCCCGCTTCTGCGGCGTGAGCGATCACTGCCGTCGCGCCGCCCGGCACCATGCCGGAGACTTCCACGGCGATGTAGACCAGACCGACCACGATGATGATCATCTGGATAAAGTCCGTCACTGCCACCGAGATCATGCCGCCGAGCAGCGTGTAGGCGAGTACGGAGACGGCACCGATGATCATGCCTGTCGGCTCGGACATCGCCCCGCCCGACACCGTATGGAACACGAGGCCCAGCGCCTTGATCTGCGCGCCCACCCAGCCGAGGTACGAGATCACGATGGCGATACTCGTCACCACTTCGACGGTGCGGTTGTATTTGAGCTTGTAGAAGTCGCCGATCGTCATGAGGTTCATGCGATACAGCTTGCGGGCGAAGAACACCCCGACGAGCACCAGACACATCGACGAGCCGAACGGGTCGGCCACGATGCCGCGCAGGCCGTCGCCGATGAACGTGGCCGGGATGCCGAGCACGGCTTCCGAGCCGAACCACGTGGCAAACACCACGGCGATGACCATGCCATACGGCAGGCGGCGTCCGGCGACGGTGAAATCTTTGGTATTGCGGACCTTGAGGGCGGCCAGCAGCCCGATGGCCACCGAAATGACCCAATACAAAATGACAAACCAGATCAGCATAACGCGGCCCCAGCCAAGCCCCAGGGCGACGGTAACGGCGGCGGCGTCAGTGTCAGGGGCGTGATCCGGCGCTAGGAGGCCGCACACGCGAACTAACGAAACCGTGCCGCGGGCCGCAGCCTTCCGGGCAACAGAAATTCAGGTCGAGCATGACGGGGCTGATGCTGTTCAGCGCTCGGGGGCGCCCGTTTTGCCACCTGGCGAAAAAATTTGGGCCGATTATAGCGGCGCGGGACACGCGCGGGGAAAAAATCACAAATCCCGGTGGCAGGCGTTGCAGATTTCGGGAAAGTTAGCGCCGCCGCCACACCATCCAGTGCTCGGCCCCGGCGAACACGGGGACCGAATCGGCGGCATCGACCGGCTGATTCACTTCGCAAATGAAGTCTTGAGTGAGCAGTGCATCCAGCGCATCGGGGGCGATACCGAACGGCGGCCCCTTGGGTGTCTCGCGCAGGAAGAAGAACCCCGCCAGTCGCGCACCGCTAGGCAGCAATTGCGCGACGCGGCGGGCGTAGTCCTGCCAGAGCGTGCGCGGCAGCGCGCAAAGAAACGCCCGTTCGTAGATCAGGTCGATCGCGAACGGCGGCGTGTAGGCAAAGAAATCGGCCTCTTCCACCAGCGCGGCACGATCGCCCAACTGGGCCTTCGCCTGTGCCACGGCCACCGGCGAGAAGTCGATGGCGCGGACCGGCCATTGCTGCGCGTCGAGCCAAGCGGCTTCGTACGCCGCGCCACAGCCGGGAATCAGCGTGGCCTGCGGTTTGGCCTCGCTCGCGACGAACTCACGCAGTGCACGCGGCACGCCGGCGGCGTCCCAAGGCATGAAGGCGCTCGCGAAGCGCTCGTTCCAGAACTCGGCACGTGACGAGTCGCGATGAGAGAACGCCGGAGCGGCGGGCGCGGCAGGGGCGGCAGACGCCGGAGAATTCACAGCGCCCGCCTCCGGTTGAGGTTTATCCACCATAGAGCCAGATAAAAGCAGCGAGTACACCGATGGCGATACCGCCGACCAGACAGAACGCGCCGGTCAGCAGCCGGTTAGTGCGGCGCTGCTCCTGAAGCAGCGCGAGCAACAGCGTGTCGTCTTGCGGGCGGGCGTGGGCAGCGAGCGCCTGATGAATGAGACGCGGCAGTTGTGGCAGCGTCTTGCTCCATTGCGGCGCTTCGGTCTTGAGCCGTTCCAGCCAGCCGCGCGGGCCAATCTGTTCGGCCATCCAGCGCTCGAGGAACGGCTTGGCCGTCTTCCACAGATCGAGATCCGGGTCGAGCTGACGCCCCAGCCCTTCAATATTGAGCAACGTCTTTTGCAGCAAAACCAATTGCGGCTGAATCTCGACATTGAAGCGGCGCGACGTCTGAAACAGACGCATCAGCACCAGCCCCAGCGAAATTTCCTTGAGCGGCCGGTCGAAATACGGCTCGCAAACCGCGCGAATCGCCCCTTCCAACTCTTCGACGCGGGTATCCGACGGCACCCAGCCCGACTCCAGATGCAGCGATGCCACCCGGTGATAATCGCGGCGGAAAAACGCGAGAAAGTTCTGCGCCAGATAATTCTTGTCGAACTCGGAGAGCGCGCCGACGATGCCGCAATCGAGCGCGATATAGCGCCCAAACGTGGCCGGATCGAGACTCACGAGAATGTTGCCCGGGTGCATGTCGGCGTGGAAGAACCCGTCGCGCAAAAACTGCGTGAAGAAGATCTCGACACCCTCGCGCGCCAGCTTCTTCAGATCGACACCGGCCTCTCGCAGTACCTCGATCTGGCTAATCGGCACGCCACGCATGCGCTCCATCACGAGCACCGTGCTGGAGCTCAAGTCCCAATACATCTCGGGCACCATCAACATGCCCGAATCGATGAAATTGCGGCGCAGTTGCGCGGCATTGGCCGCTTCGCGCATCAGATCGAGCTCGTCATGCAGATACTTGTCGAACTCGGCCACGACCTCGCGCGGCTTCAAGCGCTTGCCGTCCGGCCACAAGCGCTCCACCCAACCGGCCAAATCGCGCATGAGCGCCAGATCGCTGTCGATCACGCTCAGCATGTTCGGACGCAGCACCTTGACGGCGACTTCCTTGCCCGCATGCTGCCCTTCGCGAATGCGCGCGAAGTGCACCTGCGCGATCGACGCGCTGGCCACCGGCGTGCGCTCGAACTCTACGAACACTTCTTCGAGTGGGCGGCCCAGCGACTTCTCGATCGCAGCGCGTGCCAATTCCGGATCGAACGGCGGCACCTGATCCTGCAAGCGCGCCAGTTCCTGCGCGATATCGGGCGGCATCAGGTCGCGGCGCGTCGAGAGCACCTGCCCGAACTTCACGAAAATGGGGCCGAGCGCTTCGAGCGCCAGACGCAGACGCTCGCCCCGCGGTGCCTTCAAGCCACCGCGCCCGAACGACAACACGCGCATGAGACCGCGCGCAAACGGATGCGGAATGCTCGAGAGCACCAGTTCGTCGAGGCCGTAGCGGTAGCAGACGAAGAGAATCTTGATGAGGCGCAGAAGTCGCATTGGTTAGCGGCCTCCGGTCGAGCGCGGCACGCCGGGCTGACGTTCGAGCTTTTCAAGACGCTTTTCGAGCCGTGCCAAGTCGTCGCGCAAGGTGCCGATGTCGGCACGCATGGCATCGAGCCGTGGCCGCGCCACGAGCAGCGGATTTTCTTCGACGAAGTAATCGGTCAGCGAACGAGCGAACGTGGCGCCAGTCCGGCGAGCACCCGCCACAGCGGCCTTACCGGTTTCGGTCACGCGATGGGCAGCCGCGTCGCCAATGACCTTGCTCAGGTCTTCAGCGGCCTCCCAGCGCAGGTGCTGGGCAAGATAGGACACCGTATTCGCAAACTCGGCATCGCCTTCGATTTTCACGTGACGCATGACAGCGGCCTGACCGCCGCCCGCAAAGTCGGCCAAGGCCGAAGGCGGTACGGCGATGCTGACGTCGCAGGGGGTGTCGGCCTCGAAGGCGGCGAGATAGCCGTCGTCGCCCACCTGCAAGCGCAGGTCGAACGGCGACATCGCCAGCCGGGCGGATGCGCCGACATGATGGCGCAGGCGTTCGCGCGCCCACGGTTCGCGGGCGAGCAAGTGATTCACGGTGGCGGCAAAGGCTTTGGCGGCGACGGTCATGAGCTTGGCGGCCGGCCGGCGCAGAACACCGGTCGCACCGAAAGACGTCGCCCGCAGTACAACGGCCTGCGGGCGGCAAAAACAAAAGAGCCCGCGCTTCAAACGCGGGCTCTCATTGTAAGGCAGGTTACGGCAAAAACGGCGGGAGCTTAGTTCAGCTGCTGAATCCCGGCCAGCACCCAACCGGCGTTGCCGGTGACCGGCTTGGTCAGGTTCCAGACTTCGTTGAACGGCTCGGCCGCAGCGCCTTCGGCTTCACGGATCAGACCCGAGAAACGCACGCTGGCCATGTACTCGGCAGCGGTTTGCTCGATGCCGAGCAGTTCGGCGTCGAGTTGGACCACGTCGGTACGGTTGGTCGACTTGCCGCGCTCTTCCAAGTCCATCTTGATTTCCGCGAACATCTGCGGCGTGGTGAACTCGTTGATGTCGGCTTGATCGCCCTTATCCCAAGCGGCTTGCAGACGGTTGAAGTACACCTTCGCGCTGCGCAGGAAGCCTTCGACATCGAAGCCAGCCGGCACGCCGAACGGACCGGCCGCAGCGGCTGCGGCACCCGCGACACCGGCGGCAGCCGGCACTGCCGACAGCGTCGATTGCGTCGGTTGGGACGATGCAGCCGGTTGCGACGCGTTATCCCACGACTGACGCAGGGAGTTGTTCGACGCGTCGTTGCCTGCACCGGCACCAGCGTAGGCCGGGGTTTGCGACTGCGACTTATTGCCGCGGAAGCGACGGATGACCCACAGCACGGCGAAAGCGATCAACGCGATGATGATGACGTTGGCCATCATGCTGGCGAAGGCGCCACCCATGCCGAAGTGCGACAACAGGGCTGCGATACCCAGACCGGCGGCGAGACCGGCGATCGGGCCGAGCCAGCGGTTGGCGGGCTTGGCAGCGGCGGCCGCACCTGCGGCACCGGCACCAGCGGCTGCCGGGGCAGCTTGGTTCGGGGTCGCGCTCGGGCTTTGGGCCGGTTGTTGCGGCGTGGCTTGACGCTGCGTCACGGTGTTGGACTGCTTGCCGACGCTCCGGCCGCCGCCAACGCGCTTGGCATCAGCGTCCGCGATCGTCATGCCGACCGCCAATACGCCGGCCACCACGCCCAACAACAGCTTGTTTTTCAGGAACTGGAACATCGCTCTGGTCTCTCCGTGGAGTTATAAGGTGTTGTCTATCGACAGGCGTCTACTCGAATGGTTCACAAAACTTTTTTACGTAATGAAACCAAACCGCAAGTCGAGCGGCGATTCTGCCACAGAGAAAATGCCCTGCGCATGAAAAACGCCCCGCGTCGGAACGAAAGTCCGGCTATCGGGGCGTCTACAGCAGCAGACCGGCTTGTCACGCCCGGCTGCACTACTAAGTAATGACTAATTCGCTACTAATTAAGTAGCTTCAGAACTTGCGGCCGATGTGCAGCGCAACCACGCCAGCGGTCAGGTTGTGGTACTCCACGCGCTCCAGCCCGACGTCTTCCATCATCGACTTCAGCGTTTCCTGATCCGGGTGCATACGAATCGACTCGGCCAGATAGCGGTAGCTGTCGGCGTCGCCCGCGATGCGCGAACCCAGCCACGGCAGCACCTTGAACGAGTACGTGTCGTAGGCCTTCTCCAGCGGCTGCCACACCTTCGAGAACTCCAGCACCATGACCTTGCCGCCCGGCTTGATCACGCGGCGCATCTCGGCGAGTGCGGCGTCTTTGTGCGTCATGTTGCGCAGGCCGAAGGCCACGGTCACCACATCGAAGTAGTTCGACGGGAACGGCAGCTTCTCGGCGTCGCACAGCAAGGCGGGCGTCACGATGCCAGCGTCGAGCAGACGGTCGCGGCCCACGCGCAGCATCGACTCGTTGATGTCCGTGAGCCAGACTTCGCCGGTCGGGCCCGCTTGGCGGGCAAACGCCTTGGACAGATCGCCCGTGCCGCCCGCGATATCGAGCACCTTGAAGCCCGGTCGCACCGCTGCGCGCCCGATCGTGAACGCTTTCCAGATGCGGTGCAGACCGCCCGACATCAGGTCGTTCATGACGTCGTACTTGCTCGCTACCGAATGGAACACTTCGGCGACTTTGCCTGCCTTTTCCTTCTCGTCGACGGTCTCGTAACCGAAGTGGGTCTGTTCACCCATCGCAATCTCCCAATTCATCAAAGCGGCGCACACAGCGCCGCCGTTGCCCCAGTACGTCAATACGCCAACGCGTCAATGGTGGTGGCAGCCGTGGCCGCTGGCGGGCGACGGCATCGGCGTGTCGCGATCGACGCCTGCGGCGGCTAGCTTGTCGAGATACTCCTGCCAGAGCGCGTCCTGACGCACGCACAGCTCGTAGAGGTAATCCCAGGAATAGATGCCGGTGTCGTGGCCGTCCGAGAAGACGGGCCGCACGGCGTAGTTGCCGATCGGCTCGAGGCCGTTGAGCGTCACTTCGCGCTTGCCGGTCTGGAGCGTTTCCTGCCCCGGGCCGTGGCCGCGCACTTCGGCCGACGGCGAGAGCACGCGCAGGAGTTCGAACGGCAGCCGGTAGGTTTTGCCGTCTTCATATCCCAGCTCCAGCACACGCGAGGTGCGATGCAGCGTGAGGGAAACCGGAATCGGCGTGTCTTTCTCCAGCCCTGCCATGTGTGTGACTCCAGAAATTCGGTCGGTGTGCCGCGCACACCGGCCGGAAGTATAGCTGCTCAGGTCGCTGCCGACCACGCAAGCGCACGCGCCTGCCTGCCCCAGCGCCCGCTCAGTCGCGTCAGTTCGACGTCGGCCACGCCGGGATGCGGCTCAATTCTGCCACGATCGCTTCACGCAACGCCGGGAGCCACGCGGCCCGCTCCGCGAGCACGGCCTGCGGCAGCTCACGTTGCGGCGCGCTCCAGACCGAGCCCGGGAAATGGATATCGTCGCGGTAGCGCGGAATCACGTGCCAGTGCACGTGCGGCACCATGTTGCCGAGGCTCGCCACGTTCACCTTATGCGGCGACATCACCGTGCGCTGCGCCGTCTCGACGGCAAACACTACGCGCATCACATGCTCGCGCGCGGCTTCGGGCAAATCGCTCATCTCGGCCACGTGCGCGCCCCAGACCACGCGCGCAAAGCCCGGATACCCCGCCTCGTTGGCCAGCACCACACGCAGCACCGGGTCGCGCCACACGACGTCGCCGCCGTCACCTGCGCAAAACGGACAGTCCATGATCTTCTCCCTTGATCCCCGCACTTGTCAGTGCTTCTTGCCTTTCGTTCGCTTGCCCGTCGCCGGGTCGACCGGCCCGAGGGCGAGTTCGGCGAAATCGATTTCGCTCAGCATCTCGCGCAGCGTTTCGTCGTTGATGCGATGCGTGATGCGTAGTCTCGACAACTCCACCCGTTCGGCCTGAATCGCCGCCGCGCGCAATCGGCGCTCGACTTCCACCTCGCGCACGGCACGCTCGCGTGTCTCGTCGGTGGCGGTCGATGCATTGAGCGTGCGGCGGTAGCGCCCCATCACGCGTGCAGCCGCTTCGGCGCACACGGCGGTATCGAGTTCGTCGCCCGACTTCGCAATCACCTTTTGCAGCGACTCTACTGCACGAATGGCGGCTTCAGACGCTGCCACACGGGCCTCGCCCATTTCACGATTACGCGGGTCTTCGGCGGGCCAGCGCACGCCGCGCAACAGAATCGGCAAGCCGAGACTGCCCCCGATCAGCGAGAGCAGAATCACGCCCGCCGCCAGAAAAATCAGCAGATCGCGCCCGGGAAACGGTGCGCCGCCGGGCAGTGCCAGCGGCACCGAGAGCGCACCGGCCAGCGTCACCGCGCCGCGCACGCCCGAGAGGGCCGTCACACCGGTGAAGCGAATGCCCGGCTTGAGGGTGATTTCGCCGCGTCGCATGCCCATGAAATACATCACGCGCCACGCCACCCACACCCAGCAAAAGCGCAAGACGATCAGCACTGCCGAGATGGCGCCGACGTAGAACATCAGTTCAGAGAGCTTCGTGAGCGCCGCCCACAAGTGTTCGTTGGGGCCCAGTGCCGCGCGCACGATGTCGGGCAATTGCAGCCCGAGCAGCACGAACACGGCGCCGTTGAACACGAATTCGAGCATCGACCAGACACCGTTGCCGAGAATGCGCGTGACCGTACGCGTGTTGAGCAAATCGGTCGAACTCACCGTCATCCCGGCGGCCACCGCCGCGAGAATGCCCGAGAAGCCGAAGTGTTCCGCGAGCAGATAAGCGGCGAACGGCATGAGCAGCAGCAACAGCACGACCGTGGCGGGTTCCTCGGTCGAGGCGTCCATCACGCGGCGGTGAAACTGCGTAAAGAGCCACGTCACGGCCCAACCGGCGAGCAGCCCGCCGAGTGCGATGACGAAGAACGAGAACGTCGCGTTACCGATCGAGAAGATGCCCGTCGTGGCGGCCACGAGGGCGAACTTGAAGACGACGAGGCCCGAGGCGTCGTTCATCATCGCCTCGCCTTCGAGCACGTGCATCAGCCGCGTGGGCATGCGCATGCGCCCGGTGAGGGCGGAGACAGCAACGGCATCGGTCGGCGAGAGCACGCCGCCGAGCGCGAAGGCCACGGCGAGCGGAATCGACGGAATCATCCAATGGATGAAATAGCCCACGCCCAGCACCGTGAAGATCACGAGACCGAGCGCCATGGCGATGATCGGCACGCGCAGGTGCCAGAACTCGCGCTTGGGCATGCGCCAGCCGTCGGCGAAGAGCAGCGGCGGAATAAACAGGAGGAAAAAGATCTCGGGATCGAGATCGATGTGAACGCCAGCGCCCGGATAAGCGAGCGCGGCGCCCACCGCGATCTGGACGAGCGGAATCGGGAGAAACCGCACGAAACTGCCCAGCACACCGGTGAGCGCCACCACGAACAACAGGATGAGCGCTGTAAAGACTACTTCCATGCCACCTCCATGGTCCGTCGGTCAGGCATCGGCCGCGTCCACGAGAGAAGCATCAGACCAGCACGCGTTCGATACCGCCGTTGTTCGCATCCTTGACGTAGTCGGCCATCCACTGCTCACCGAGCACATGCTTCGCGATTTCCACGACGATGTAATCGGCGGTGACGTCAGCGTCTTCGTTATAGCGCGACAGGCCTTGCAGGCACGACGGGCAGCTGGTGAGAATCTTCACTTCCTCGACCTTGCCGTCGGCGCGCAGCTTGGCCGCGCCCTTGCGCATCTCTTCTTCCTTGCGGAAGCGGATTTGCGTCGAGATATCCGGGCGCGTGACCGCCAGCGTACCCGATTCGCCACAGCAGCGATCGTTCTTCTCGATCTTGTAGCCGTCGTTCTCGCTGCCCATCAACTGGTTCACGAGCTTGACCGGGTCCATCGTCTTGATCGGCGTGTGGCACGGGTCGTGATACATGTAGCGCGTGCCGCCCACGCCTTCGAGCTTCACGCCCTTCTCGAGCAGATACTCGTGGATGTCGACGATGCGGCAGCCCGGGAAAATCTTCTCGAATTCGTAGCCGGCGAGCTGATCGTAGCAAGTGCCGCACGACACCACGACGGTCTTGATATCGAGATAATTCAGCGTATTGGCCACGCGGTGGAACAGCACGCGGTTATCCGTGACGATCTTCTCGGCCTTCTCGCCCTGACCCGAGCCGCGTTGCGGATAACCGCAGCACAGATAGCCCGGCGGCAGCACCGTTTGCACGCCCACATGCCAGAGCATGGCTTGCGTGGCGAGGCCCACTTGCGAGAACAGGCGCTCCGAGCCGCAGCCCGGGAAGTAGAACACCGCTTCCGAATCGACCGAGGTCGCCTTCGGGTCGCGAATGATCGGCACCACCTTGTTGTCTTCGATATCGAGCAACGCGCGCGCCGTCTTCTTCGGCAAGTTGCCCGGCATCTTCTTGTTCACGAAGTGGATGACCTCTTCGCGCAGCGGCGGCTTGCCGACCGTGGCCGGCGGGTGCGCCATCTGCTTCTTCGCGAGTTTCTTGAAGATGTCCGCACCGAAGCGCTGTGCCTTGTAGCCCCAGTCGATCATCACCTTGCGGGTGATATTGATCGTCTCCGGGTTCGTCGCGTTCAGGAAGAACATGCCAGCTGCGGCGCCCGGGTTGAATTTCTTCTTCCCCATCTTGCGCAGCAGGTTGCGCATGTTCATCGTCACGTCGCCGAAGTCGATCTTCACCGGGCACGGCGTTGCGCACTTGTGGCAAACCGTGCAGTGATCGGCCACGTCGTTGAACTCGTCCCAGTGCTTGATCGACACACCACGGCGCGTCTGCTCTTCGTATAGGAAGGCTTCGATGAGCAGCGAGGTCGCGAGAATCTTGTTGCGCGGGCTGTACAGCAGGTTCGCGCGCGGCACGTGTGTCGCACACACCGGCTTGCACTTACCGCAGCGCAGGCAGTCTTTCACGCTATCGGCAATGGCGCCGATGTCCGACTGCTGCATGATCAGCGATTCGAAGCCCATCAGCCCGAAGCTGGGCGTATAGGCATTGCGCAGATCGGCAGGCAGCTCGGGCATGTTGAGCAGCTTGCCCTTGTTGAAGCGCCCTTCCGGATCGACGCGCAGCTTGTACGCGCGGAATTCACCGATCTCTTCTTCGGTCAGGAATTCGAGCTTCGTGATGCCGATACCGTGCTCGCCCGAGATCACGCCGTCGAGCGAACGGGCGATATCCATGATGCGCGCCACGGCCTTGTGCGCATCCTGGAGCATCTCGTAGTTATCCGAGTTCACCGGGATGTTCGTGTGCACGTTGCCGTCGCCCGCGTGCATGTGCAGCGCGACGAACACGCGGCCGTGCAGCACGCGCTTATGAATCGCCTGCGCTTCGTCGAGAATCGGCTTGAATTCCCCGCCCGAGAAAATCTGGCGCAGTTCGGCGCGAATCTCCTGCTTCCACGACACGCGCACCGTGCGGTCTTGCAGCAGGTCGATCAGGCGCGTATCCGGATGCTTGTTCAGGCGGTCGTTCAACGCCACATTCATATCGCGAATGCCGTGGCGATTGAGCAGCGGAATCGCGTCGTTCAGCGACAGTTCGAAGTTGTCGCGCAGGAATACCCAGCGTGCGCGCACATCGCGCAGCAGCGTGAGCGCGGTCTGCACGCGGTCCTCGAGCAGCTCGGCCGACGGAATCTCGTTCGCGTCGTCGGTCTTACCCAGCGGCAGATTGCCCGCTTCGAAGAACTGTTCGAGCGCGTCGACCAGTTGCAGTTTGTTCTTGAGCGAGAGCTCGATGTTGATGCGCTCGATGTGGTCCGTGTACTCGCCCATGCGCGGCAGCGGAATCACCACGTCTTCATTGATCTTGAAGGCGTTGGTGTGGCGCGCGATGGCGGCCGTGCGCGAACGGTCGAGCCAGAACTTCTTGCGGGCTTCGGCCGACACGGCGACAAAACCTTCGCCGCTCTTGCCGTTGGCCATGCGAATCACTTCCGAGGTGGCTTGCGCCACAGCGGTGTCGTCGTCGCCGACGATGTCGCCGATCAGCACCATCTTCGGGAAGGCATTGCGCTTCGACTTCGTGGCGTAGCCCACGGCGCGCAGATAGCGCTCGTCCAAATGCTCCAGACCGGCCAGAATGGCGCCGCCCGCAGCGGTCTGCGCGAACATGTAGTCCTTGATTTCGACAATGCTCGGAATCGCTTCCTTCGCTTGGCCGAAGAACTCCAGACACACCGTGCGCGTGTGCGCCGGCATCTTGTGGAGAATCCAGCGCGCGCTCGTGATCAGCCCGTCGCAGCCTTCCTTCTGAATGCCAGGCAGGCCTGCGAGGAACTTGTCCGTCACGTCCTTGCCGAGGCCTTCCTTACGGAAGCGCTTGCCTTCGATATCGAGCAATTCCGTCTTGAGCAGCACCGCGCCCGGGGCCTGATTGCCGTCGAACCATTTCAGTTCGAAGCGGGCGACCGGAATGTCGTGAATCTTGCCGAGGTTGTGATCGAGGCGCGTGACTTCGAGCCAGTTACCTTGCGGGTCGACCATGCGCCACCACGCGAGGTTGTCGAGCGCAGTGCCCCACAACACGGCTTTCTTGCCACCGGCGTTCATGGCGACGTTGCCGCCGATGCACGATGCGTCGATCGACGTCGGGTCCACCGCGAACACCAGACCAGCGCGCTCGGCGGCTTCTGCCACGCGGCGCGTGACCACACCGGCGCCCGAGAAAATCGTCGGCACCGGCTTGTCGACACCCGGCAGGTCCGAGTATTCGACTTCGTCGAGTTGTTCCAGCTTTTCGGTATTGATGACGGCCGAGAACGGCGTGAGCGGAATCGCGCCGCCCGTGTAGCCCGTGCCGCCCCCACGCGGAATGACGGTGAGCCCCAGTTCGAAGCAGCCCTTCACAAGCGATGCCATTTCGGCTTCGGTGTCGGGTGTGAGCACGACGAACGGGTATTCCACGCGCCAGTCGGTCGCGTCCGTCACGTGCGAGACGCGCGACAGACCGTCGAACTTGATGTTGTCGTGAGCCGTCGTGCGGCCCAGTACCTTCTTCGCGCGGCGGCGCAGTTCCGCCATCTTCTCGAACTCACCGGCGAAATCGGCAACGGCGCGGCGCGCGGCCACTTCCAGTTGCTCCACGCGGGCGGCGCGCTCACGGCCGTGCGTGTCGGCGTGCTCGGCCACGTCGGCGCGGCGACGCTTGTCGATTTCCGTCAGACGGTGATTGAGCGCGTCGATAAGCAGCTTGCGGCGCTTCGGGTTGTCGAGCAGGTCGTCCTGAAGATACGGATTGCGGCGAACCACCCAGATATCGCCCAGCACTTCGTAGAGCATGCGGGCCGAGCGACCGGTGCGGCGCTCTGCGCGGAGTTCGTCGAGAATGTCCCAGGCGTCGGCGCCCAGCAGACGGATGACGATCTCGCGGTCCGAGAACGAAGTGTAGTTGTAGGGAATTTCGCGCAGTCGCGGGGGTTGGGCGGCTACGGCATGTTTTGCGTCGTGCGGCTCGAAGGCAGGCAAGGGTGCGTTCATCTTGTCGGGCTCGTCAATGCGGCGGTGCATCCGCCGTCGGCGTTCGTCTCGCGGGACGCGCCGAAAGTCAAAATCGGGTATGCGCTTGGAATTACCGGCCGCTGGCGACGGGTGCGCGCGGGCCGGCAAGGACGATCAGCGAGATCGACGACTGCCGTGCGAAGACGTCAATGCCGAATTTTGTTCGGTCATCGAGCAGAAGCACTGAGGGGTGTGGCAGTAAATGCGCATGCCCAGATCTTTCTTCCGGCTTGGGAAAGTGTTGGTAGGGGAATGTAGGCCGAATTGTACTTCATTGCACCGCAACACGTCGGCTCCGCAACGAACTCGCCGCAAACGGCCCAAGCGGCGACCAAAACCCGATTTCCGCTAAAACGGACCGCTATATCCGTTTGAATACAACGACTTAGCCGCATTCGTGGGCTGAAAAATTCTTTGAACAGGAGTATGTTGGCGCGATCCCCCAATCGTTCACCCGCCAAGAGGTGTCTTATGGTCTCGTTTCAACTGAACGGCCGTCCCGTGCAGGTCGATGTCGACCCTGCCACTCCCCTGTTGTGGACCCTGCGCGATGCGCTCTCGATGACCGGCACCAAGTTCGGGTGCGGCATGGCGCTGTGCGGCGCCTGCACCGTGCATCTCGACGGCACGGCCATTCGTAGCTGCATCACACCTGTGTCCGCCGTCGCGGGCAAAAAAGTCACGACCATCGAAGCGGTCGGCACCGATGCCGTCGGCAAAGCGGTGCAAGACGCGTGGGTCAAGCACGACGTTCCCCAGTGCGGTTATTGCCAGAGCGGCCAGATCATGTCCGCCGCCGCACTACTGCGCGACAACAAACAGCCTAACGACGAGCAGATCGACGCGGCCATGGCGGGCAACATTTGCCGCTGCGGCACTTATGCGCGCATTCGCGCGGCGATCAAAGACGCTGCCGCGTCGCTGGCCTGAGGCGAGGAGACACTGCCATGCGTGAACTTCGTTTCAACGGATTGCGTTTGCCCTTACGTCCCGGCGTGAGCATCGGCGATTACGCCGGTGTATCCCGTCGCGCGTTTCTGAAAACCTCGGCGGTCGCAGCGGGCGGCCTGATGCTCGAGATGTCGTGGCCTGGGGCGGTGCGTTCGGCCCATGCCGAAGGTCCAGCGGCCACGCCGGTCGTGCCGTCGGCGTTCGTGCGTATCGCACCGGACGACACCGTCACCATTCAGGTCAACCGTCTCGACTTCGGGCAGGGCGTGCAGACGGCGCTGCCGATGCTGGTCGCTGAAGAACTCGACTGCGACTGGGCGAAAGTGCGCAGCGAACTGGCCCCGGCGGCTGACGTCTACAAAGACCCGCTGTTCGGCATTCAGATGACCGGTGGTTCCGGCTCAGTGGCGCATTCGTGGCTGCAATACCGCCGCATTGGGGCATCGGCCCGCGCGATGTTGATCGCCGCCGCCGCCCAGCAATGGAAAGTCTCGCCCGCCGACTTGCGCACTGAAAATGGCGCTGTCATCGGCCCCAAGGGCCAGCGCGCCACCTTCGGCAGCCTCGCGGCGAAAGCGCAAACGATGCCGGTACCCGCCGACGTCAAGCTCAAAGACCCGTCGACCTTCCGCTTGCTGGGCAAGCCGACGGGCCGACTCGATGCGCGGGCGAAATCCACCGGCACGCCGATGTACGGCATGGACTTCAAGCTGCCGAACCTCAAGGTGGCCGTGGTAGCGCGTCCTCCGGTATTCGGCGCGAAGGTAAAAACGTTCGACGCCAAGGCTGCCAAAGCGGTCAAAGGCGTGCGCGACGTGCTCGAAATTCCCGACGACCGTGGCGGCACCGCAGTCACCGTGATTGCCGATGGTTACTGGCAAGCCAAAACGGGCCGCGACGCGTTGAACGCCACGTGGGACACGACTGGCGTCGAACACGTCGACACGACGGCACAACTCGCCAAGTACAAAGAACTAGCGAAGACCCCGGGCGTCGTGGCGATCGATGCCGACGTCTCGAAGCTCAAGGGTGCGCCGAAAACGTTGGTGGCCGAATACAGCTTTCCGTATCTCGCGCACGCGCCCATGGAGCCGTTGAACTGCACCGTGCAGCTCAGCGACAAGGGTGCCGAAGTGTGGACCGGAACGCAGTTCCAGACTGTCGATCAGGCGGCCATCGCTCACACGCTCGATCTCAAGCCGGAGCAGGTCAAGCTGCACACATTGATGGCGGGCGGCGGTTTCGGCCGACGCGCGGTCCCGACCTCCGACTATGGCGTCGAAGCCGCACAGGTGGCCAAAGCGTGGAAGCGTGCGGGCCATCGCGAGCCGGTCAAGGTGATTTGGAGTCGCGAAGACGACATCCATGGCGGCTACTACCGCCCGATGTACGTGCACCGTGCCGAGATCGGCCTCGATGCAAAGGGCAACGTGCTGGCGTGGAATCACACCATCGTGGGCCAGTCGATTCTTCAGGGCACGCCGTTCGAAAAGATGATGGTGAAGAACGGTGTCGACAGCACGAGCGTGGAAGGCGTGGCGGGCACACCGTACGCGGTGCCGTTGCGTTTAACGCTGCATAGTCCGCAAGCCAATGTGCCGGTGTTGTGGTGGCGCTCGGTGGGCAACACGCACACCGCGTACGTGATGGAGACCTTGATCGACGAGTTGGCGAAGAATGCTGGCAAAGATCCGGTCGACTACCGATACGCCTTGATGGGCGACAAGCATCCCCGTCACCGTGCAGCGCTGGCGCTAGCAGTCGAGCGTTCGGGCTATGGCAAAACGAAGCTACCGGCAGGTCAGGCGTGGGGCGTGGCCGTTCACGAGTCGTTCGATTCCGTCGTCGCGTACGTGGTGGTAGCGGAAGTGAAGAACGGCACGCCGCGTTTGGTGAGTGCAACGGCGGGCGTGCATTGCAACTTCGCGGTCAATCCGTTGACGGTCGCGGCGCAGGTCGAGGGCGCGGCGTTGATGGGATTGGGCACGACGTTACCGGGCGCGGCCATCACGTTGAAAGATGGGCAGGTCGAGCAGAGCAACTTCCATCAGTACATGGTGGCGCGCCTGACCGACATGCCCGCGATCGGCGTGCACATCGTGAGTTCGGGCGATGCCCCGACGGGGATGGGCGAGCCGGGCTTGCCGCCGCTGGCACCGGCGTATGCCAATGCCATCTTTGCTGTCACGGGAAAGCGGTTGCGTGCGTTGCCGTTCGACCTAACGACAGCTTAACGACGACATAACCACCTTCGCGCCGTCAACCGATCAGCAAATGTTTGAACGGCGCGAAGATCCCCTGCCAGAACGATTCGGGCACCCGAAGCATCAGGTAGGTGATGAAGAGGTACCGCAGCGTCTTGCCGATGGCGATGTAGACGAGGCATTCGCGCCATGAAAGCCGGAGCCATCCGGCAAGCGTGCAAAGCGGGTCACCGACCACAGGCAGCCACGAGAGCAGGAGCAGCGGCGGCCCGAATCGGCGCATCCAGCGGTGATATCGCTCGTTCATCGGGGCCTTGTTGCCCGCTTGCTTGGTAGCGCCGGGATCGACCATGGCCTCGACGCCCGCCGCCCCAGCACCCGCCACGGCCGCGGCACGCGCATGCGCCCGCCGACGCGCCTTGATCCGCACATAGCCGCGCCGCGCGGCAAACCCCATCCACCAGTCGACCATGCCCCCGGCGGTATTGCCGATGCTCGCGACGATGATCGCGGGCCAGAACATGTGCGGATTCAACGCCACATAGCCGAACAGCGCGGGCTCCGAGCCCATCGGCAGCAAAGTCGCCGACAAAAACGCGATCAGAAAGACGGCGGGCAGGCCGACGCCGGGTAGCGCAAGTGCTCCCAGCAGCCACGAAATGAACGACTCCATGCAACTCCGGCGATAGCGAAAAACAAAACGAAACCAAAGAAAACCGACCGTCCGGTCGGTGTCTGTCGTACAACGGGCGGGGCCTGCGTGCGTGCCCGCGTTTGGCGTAAACAAAAAGTCTGGCGCATAATGCATGCCCATGACCCGACCTTCGACGCCGCCCGTGGCCATTTTACTGGCAGGCGGACTCGGTACCCGCTTCGATGCGGCAGGGCGCCGGAACAAGCTGCTCGCGCCGCTGCCCGGCGATCCCTTGAACCGACCCGTTGCCCTCGCCAGCGCCCATGCGCTGCTGGCGGTATTGCCGCGCGTGATCGCGGTAGTGCGACCGGACTCGGCCGAGTTGGAGAACGTGCTGTTGCAGGCGGGTTGCGAAGTCGTCATGAGCCACGCCACCAAGCGCGGCATGGGCGCGACACTCGCTGCCGGTATCCGCTCGGGTACCGACGAAGCGCCGCCGCCCGGGCTCGAAGACCTCGATGGCTGGCTGGTCGCCCTGGCCGACATGCCGTACATCAATCCGCATACCATTCGCGCTATCGCTAACGGGCTCACCTCGCCCGAGGCGATCGTCGCCCCGAGTTATCAGGGACAGCGCGGCCATCCGGTCGCCTTCGGTTCCGCTTATACCTCACGCCTGGCCGCCCTCGATGGCGACACCGGCGCGCGCGAGTTGTTGATTAGCGAGCACATTACGATCGTCGATGTCGACGACGCCGGAATCGTGCGCGACATCGACACCCCAGACGACCTTCGCTAGGGCGCGCACTCCCCTTTCCCGTTTTTTCCCGAGAGACCAAGCGCGACCGCCCCGGCGGAAGGGCTGGTCTATCATTGTCCTTTTGTTCCTGATGTGCCTAACCTGAAGAAGCCTTAAATCATGTCCGACGCAGCTCCCGAATATCTGAAGAAGATCCTCACCGCAAAAGTCTACGACGTCGCCAAGGAAAGCGAACTCGAATTGGCGCGCACGCTCTCCATGCGGCTGCACAATCGAATTTACTTGAAGCGCGAAGACAACCAATCGGTGTTCTCCTTCAAGATTCGGGGCGCGTACAACAAGATGGCGAGCCTGAGCGAGGCCGAGCGCGAGCGCGGCGTGCTGACCGCCTCGGCCGGTAACCACGCGCAAGGCGTGGCGTATTCTGCGGCGCGTCTGGGCTGCAAAGCCGTCATCGTCATGCCCGTGACCACGCCGCAAGTGAAGATCGACGCCGTACGCACCCACGGCGGACGTGCCGTCGAAGTCGTGCTCGCGGGCGACTCGTACAGCGACGCCTACGCACACGCCATGACCTTGCAGGAAGAACGCGGCCTGACCTTCGTGCCGCCGTTCGACGACCCCGAAGTCATCGCCGGTCAGGGCACCATCGGCATGGAAATTCTGCGCCAGCACCAAGGCCCGCTGCATGCCATCTTCGTGCCGATCGGCGGCGGCGGGCTGGCCGCTGGCGTGGCCGCCTATGTCAAAGCCGTGCGCCCCGATATCAAAGTGATCGGCGTGCAATCGGTCGACTCGGACGCCATGGCGCAGTCGATCCACGCAGGCGAGCGCGTGCTGCTCAACGACGTGGGCCTCTTCGCCGACGGTACCGCCGTGAAGTACGTCGGCGCGGAAACCTTCCGCCTGTGCCAGAAGTATCTCGATGAAGTCGTGCGCGTCGACACCGACCAGCTCTGCGCGGCCATCAAAGACGTGTTTCAGGACACCCGCAGCGTGCTCGAACCGTCGGGCGCGCTGTCCGTCGCCGGTGCCAAGCTCTACGCCGAGCGCGAAAAACTCAAAGCCGAGACGCTGGTCGCGATCACCTCCGGCGCCAATATGAACTTCGACCGCCTGCGCTTCGTCGCCGAGCGCGCCGAAGTCGGTGAAGCGCGCGAAGCCGTGTTCGCCGTGACCATTCCCGAGGCACGCGGCAGCTTCAAGCGTTTCACCGAAGTGGTGGGCAGCCGCAATGTGACCGAGTTCAACTACCGAATTAGCGAAGCGTCCAGCGCCCACATCTTCGTGGGTATTCAGATGCACAACCGCGACGAAGGGGCACGCATCAAGGCGGGTTTCGAGCGTCATGGCTTCCCGACGCTCGACTTGTCCAACGACGAACTCTCGAAGCAGCACATCCGGTACATGGTCGGCGGCCGTTCTGCGCTGGCCAGCCATGAAGTGCTGTACCGCTTTGAATTCCCCGAGCGTCCGGGCGCGTTGATGAAGTTCCTGTCGGCCATGAGCCCGAACTGGAACATCAGCCTGTTCCATTACCGGAATCAGGGGGCGGACTACAGCAACATCCTCGTGGGCATGCAGGTGCCGGACGAAGACAAGGGGGCGTTCCGCGACTTCCTCGCCACGCTCGGCTATCCTTACTGGGACGAAAGCGACAACCCCGTGTACAAGCTGTTCCTTGGGTAAGCCGCCGCCTCATACCGCAAACGAAAATCACCAACGAAAACCGACAGGAAACCGTCCGCCGCCATGCCGATCACGCTCGAAAACAAGCTCGTCGTTGCGATCTCTTCGCGCGCGCTGTTCGACTTCGAGGAGGAGAACCGCGTCTATGAGACCGGCGTGGCGAGCGGCGACGACCAGTCGTACATGCAGTACCAGCTCGACAGGCTCGACGTCCCGGCGCGTGTCGGCGTGGCCTTCCCGCTGGTGCAGAAGCTGCTCGCGTTCAACCGGGGCGACGAGCATCGCGTAGAAGTCGTGGTGCTCTCGCGCAACGATCCCGTGAGCGGTCTGCGCGTCTTCCGCTCGGCCAAGCAAGTCGAGTTGAAGATCGAGCGCGGCGTGTTCACGCGCGGGCGCGATCCGTTCGGGTATCTCAACGCACTGGGCGCGCACCTCTTCCTCTCGGCCAACGAGAACGACGTGCGCAGCGCGCTGACGGCGGGTTTCCCGGCGGCGCGCGTGTACCCCGACTCCGCCAAAAAAGCGGAACTGCATCCTGACGAGATTCGCATTGCATTCGATGGCGACGCGGTGCTCTTCTCCGACGAGGCCGAGCGCGTTTTCCAGCGCAACGGGCTCGATGCGTTTCAGCAGCACGAAACCGAGCGCGCCGCCACGCCGCTGCCGCCGGGTCCGTTCAAGCCGCTACTACTGGCACTGCACCGCTTGCAAGCGCTCGCCGGACAAGAAGTGCCGGTGAAGATTCGCACGGCACTCGTGACGGCGCGCTCGGCCCCGGCGCACGAGCGCGCCATTCGCACGTTGATGGATTGGAAAATCGACATCGACGAGGCCATGTTTCTGGGCGGGTTGGACAAGGGCGCATTCCTGCGCGAGTTCGAGCCCGATTTCTTTTTCGACGATCAGACACGCCACTGCGAGTCGGCCGCGCGGGTCACCCCGACCGGTCACGTCATCAGTGGCATCGCAAATCATGACAACGCCTGACCAATCTCCGCTGGGCAAAGAAGTTGCCTACACCGAGCAGTACGACCCGTCCCTGCTGTTTCCGATCGCCCGTGCCCCCGCGCGCGCGGCCATCGGTGTGCCGGACACCCTGCCCTTCTTCGGCGCCGACATCTGGAACGGCTACGAACTCTCGTGGCTCAACGAGAAAGGCAAGCCGCAGATCGCGCTGCTCACGGCCATCGTGCCGGCCGACTCGCCGAACATCATCGAGTCGAAGTCGTTCAAGCTTTATCTGGGTTCGTTCGCGCAAACCAAATTGGCGAACGCCGACGCGGCACGCGCACTGATCCAGCAAGATCTGTCGGAAGCGGCGGGCGTATCGGTGCAAGTGAAACTGGTCGAACCGGGCGGCTTCGGCAAGCTCGAGCTCGATGAACTCGACGGCCTGCTCGTCGACCGCCTCGACATCGACACCGATATCTATGCGCCCGATGCGACCCTGCTCAAAGCCGCCCAGGGCGAGCCGCATGTGGAAGAAACGCTGGTCTCGAACCTGCTCAAATCGAATTGCCCGGTGACCGGACAACCCGACTGGGGCAGCTTGCAGATCCGATACATCGGTGCGCCGATCGATCAGGAAGGCTTGCTCAAATACGTGATCTCGTATCGCCGCCACACCGGCTTTCACGAACAGTGCGTCGAGGGCATCTTTATGGACATCATGCGTCAGTGCAAACCGAGCCAATTGGCCGTGTACGCACGCTATACGCGGCGCGGCGGGTTAGACATCAACCCGTTCCGCACCAACTTCACGTTGCCGATGCCCGACAACGCGCGCACCGCCCGCCAGTAATTTTCGGCGGGCGATGGCGGCATCGCTCAAACGGAACAACCCATCGTTGTCAGATGTTTCCGCGTCTTATTGGCGACCTGTGCATGCTGCGGCCGCCCGTCGCAACGCACGAGGGTTTCCTTCAACGCGCGGATCGCCGGCTCCCAGCGACTGAGTCTGAGCAAGCACTCCCCCACGCGATACATCGGCTCGGGTGCCGTCTCGTCAATCATTGCGGCCGCGATGAACAGCGGTAATGCGATCTCGGCTTTCCCCGCGCGGCACAACGCCTGCCCAAGGGCGGCGGTGTAATCCGGGTCGCGCGGGCAAGACGCGAGCAGCGGCGCAAAGCACTCGATCGCGTGTGCGAAATCGCCACGCTCGAATGCGTCGTAACCGGATCGATACACCGCGTCGCACTGCGCGGCATCCCACTCGCCGGGCTTGGGAAGTGGCAGGTCCGCCAGTGGCGATTCCCCATCGCGTATCGTCTCCAGCGCGATCTCGATCTGGCTGGCGATGCTTGTCGAAGTCGGCCCGACCAGGCCCTCGAAGTTAGATGCAGTCATTAGTCGCGCTCCTCAGAACAGGGGGGATGTGAGGTGTTGGCCACTCCGGCATCCCGGTCGGCTCCCCACGTCGAGCTCGCACGCATCGGCAGGCATGCTTCAATCCAACCGCAATCAGAATCGCCGACACCCCGGCCACCGTCCCGCCCACGATGTAGCGAAGATGCTCGTTGGTGGTCGCGTTCGTTGTTTTCTCATCGAAGGTATCGCCGAAAGCCGTGATGTAGACGGCTCCCGCCAAGCTTGTCAAACCGAACGTGGTGAGCGCGACCGCGGCCCATCCGTCGACCCAAGCCGAACGATTGCACCCGCTGCTCGCGCGCCGGCCTGCGCGATTGTGCGAACGCATCTCATCCGGCGACGGTAGCCCTTCGATATTGAACAACTCGTCACCGCCCCCACCCGCGCCATTACGCAATGACAAGACGGTAACGCACGGCACCGTCCCCATTGCCATCGACTCTGTCCTCACAGGCCGCCTCCTTGTTGAATGGAAGGCGCCATCTTGCATCGCGAGAATTGCCATTTCCATCGAAGCTGGACCGCAGACTTTGCGGAACCGACACTGACGTGTCCGCGCTCGCCGGTACGCGGCGAACGCTTGGCGCAATGGGGCAATAAAAAAAGCCGACACAGTGGTCGGCCTTTTTACGCGTATTGCGGTGCTCGTCAGGCGGCAGGTTTCTTATACGCCACGCAGTCCACTTCGACCTTGCAGTCGATGACCATGCTCGACACCACGCAAGCGCGTGCCGGCGGATGATCGCCGAAGTATTCCTTGAAGACCTTGTTGAACGAGGCGAAATCGCGCGGGTCGTCCAGCCACACGCCGATGCGCATCACGTGTTCGGTGCCGTAACCGGCTTCCGTGAGAATCGCGATCATGTTCTGAATCGCCTGATGCGACTGCGCGACGATGCCGCCGTCGATCACTTCGCCGTCTTTCATCGGGGTCTGTCCCGAGACGAACAGGAAACCGTCGGCTTCGGTAGCCCGTGCAAAGGGCATGCGCTGGCCGCCCGTGCCCTGCCCGCCTTCTACGCCATATCGTTTGATGCTCATCGTCACTCCTTTCGACAAAACTGCCTGAACTGTCATTACAAAACCGGTTGCGGCGTACCGCGCCGCACGAAGCGGCCCGAGCGCGCCGCCGACGTGGGGGCGCGGTCTTGCCACGACAACACGCCATTTACCCACACCGCCGCAATACCGAACGCGGGCTGCATCGGGTCGGTAAACGTGGCCGCATCGGCCACCGTTGCCGGATCGAACAGCACCAGATCCGCCCAATATCCTTCGCGCACGAAACCGCGTTGTGTCAGCCCAAAACGCTCTGCCGACAAACCGGTCATCTTGTGCACGGCCTCGGCCAGCGGGAACAACTGTTGCTCGCGGCTGTAGCGGCCAAGCACGCGAGGGAATGCGCCCCAAAGGCGCGGATGCGGCAGCGGGTCGTTCGGCAAACCGTCCGAACCCACGACCGTGGCCGGGTGACGCAGAATGCGGCGCACGTCGTCTTCTTCCATGCAGTGATAGACGGCACCCGCCGGTTGCAGCCGCTTGGCCGCTTCCATCAGATCGACACCCCATTCTTCGGCAATCGTCGCGAGCAGCTTGCCGCCTTGCGCGGGATGCGGCTGCGACCAGGTCACGAGAATGTCGAAATCGTCGGTCACTTGCTTGAGATCGAGCGTGCTGGAACTGGCCGTGTACGGGTAGCAGTCGCAGCCCACCGGCTGAAAACGTTGCGCCTTGTCCAGCGCGTCGAGAATCTCAGCGCTGCGGCCCCAGTTATCGACACCAGCGCACTTCAAATGCGAGACGACGACCGGCACGCGTGCATGACGGCCGATGCGAAACGCCTCGTCGAGCGCTTCGAGAATCTCGGCGAATTCCGTGCGCAGGTGTGTTGCGTACAGCCCCCCTGCCTCCGCCAGCGGCTCCGCGAGCGCGAGGACTTCTTCCGTCGGCGCTGCGTTGGCGTTCGCGTAGGCGAGACCGGTCGACAGCCCCAACGCCCCATGATCGAGGGCCTCGCGAAGCTGCGCGCGCATGCCTTCGATTTCGGCGTCGGTGGCCGCGCGATCGAGCCGGTCCATGTGATTGCTGCGCAGCGCCGTGTGGCCGATCAGCGCCGCCACGTTAATGGCGGGTTGTGCCTTTTCGAGCGCCTCGACGTAAGCGGCGAACGTCGGGTACTGGAACGCATCGGCCTCGCCGAGCAGATTCATCGGATCGGGCGGATCGCCTTTGAGCGATACCGGCGACGCGCTGATCCCGCAATTGCCGACGACTACGGTCGTCACCCCTTGCGAGAGTTTCGGCGTCATTTCCGGCGCCCGGACGACGTTCGTGTCGTCATGCGTGTGCACGTCGATGAAGCCGGGGCTAAGCACCTGCCCCGCGCCGTCGATGCGCTGTGTTGTCTGCCAACTGGCGAGCGTGCCAGCTGGGGCGATGGTGTGAATGCGCCCGTCGTGCAGCGCAACGTCGAAACGTGCGTCGGACATCGGCGCGCCGGAGCCGTCCGCCACGCACACATTGGCAATGATCGTGTCCACGACGACCGGGTTTGCAGGGGTATCCGTCATATCAATCTCCCAGAGGCTGGCGATCGCCGCCGCCCCGATGCGTGTCGAGCACGTACTTGATCCGTCGCAGCAGCGCCTGACTCTGCGGCTTGGCCAGCAACGCCAATTCCGTGGCGAGCACATCCATGGCCAGCAGCATCGCGTAGCGCGACGACGACGGTTTAAAAATGAAATCGGTTTCCAGCGCACGAATCGGCAGCACTTCGTCGGCAAGCGCCGCCAGCGGCGAGCCGGTCGCCGTGACCGCGATCAGCTGCGCACCGTACTCGCGGGCGATCTCGCACGCCGAGAGCAACTCGGGCGTGTGACCACTCACGGAGAACGCGAGGACCACGTCCTCACGGTTGAGCGTGCCCGCCACCATGCGCGCGAGCACGGCGTCCTGATAGCTCGCCACCGGGCGGCCCAGACGCACCAGCCGGTAACGGGCCTCGTCGGCCATCAGCGACGAGCCGCCGCCCATGCCGAACGCGTAGATCATGCGCGCCGAGGCGAGGCGTCCGGCCGCACGCCGCACGGTATCCGGCTTGATGAGCGCGCGGTGCACCTGTAGCGTTGTCTGAATATCGTCGGCAATACGGTCGATCGTCTCGCCGGAGCCGTCTTGCGCGTTGGCGGCATTCGCACCGAAGAAGCGTTGCCCCACCACGGCGGCTTGCGCTAGACGCAGCTTGAGATCGCGCACGTCGCGACAGCCCATCGCCTTCGCAAAGCGCGTGACGCTGGCCTCGCTCACACCGGCGCGGTCCGCGAGCACGTTGATCGATGACGCCGCCGCCCCCGCCACGTCCTCGAGCACGACCTGCGCCACTTTGCGCTCGGCTTGACTCAGGGCGTCGCTACGTTCTGCCACGCGCGTCACGATATCGAAGGGCTCAGTCATGAATAGGGTCGGTGCGGCCCCGATCGGGTGCCGGTTTTTGGGTTCGGAACGAATTTTTGTTACTTTATAACAAAATTGTCAAACGCTGGTAATTCGACGCTATTATAGGAGCCATTCGGCAAATAGCGAGGCGTTGCCCGCGTGTTCTTCGTGGAGAATTCTCAATGACTGATACAAACTATCAACATGGCATGATCGATACCCTGAACAAGGGTCTCGGGGCATTGAATGCCGCGCTGACACCGTCGGCCACGACCGGGCTCGGCTGGAATTTGCTGAACGAAGACCTGAGTCTGCCCACGGCGGTGCTCTATGAAGACAAGATTCGTCACAACCTGGCGTGGATGCAGCGTTTCGTCCACGAGTACGGCGTGAAGCTTGCCCCGCATGGCAAGACGACGATGGCGCCGAAGCTGTTCCGCCGCCAACTCGATGGCGGTGCATGGGGCATTACGCTTGCCACGGCACAGCAGACCAATGCGGCGTATCACCACGGCGTGCGCCGCGTGCTGATGGCCAACCAGTTGGTCGGCAAGCGCAACATGACGATGATTGCCGACCTGCTGAACGACCCGAGCTTCGAGTTCTTCTGTCTGGTGGATTCCGCGGCGGCTGTCGCGCATCTGGGCGAGTTCTTCCGTGCGCGTAAGCAGCAGATTCAAGTGCTGATCGAACTGGGCGTGACGGGTGGGCGTACGGGCGTGCGCGACGCTGAACAACAACAAGCGGTGCTCGACGCGCTCGCGCAGTACCACGATGCGGTCAAACTGGCGGGCGTCGAAGTGTACGAGGGCGTGCTGAGCACCGAGGCCGACATTCGCGCGTTCCTGCAACGGGCGGTGGGCATCACGCGCGAGTTGATTGCTGCGGGCCGTGTCGAGCGCACACCGGCGGTGCTCTCCGGCGCGGGCTCGGCGTGGTACGACATCGTGGCCGAAGAGTTCGCTAACAAGGATGTGGGCGCACCGCTCGACGTGGTGCTGCGCCCCGGCTGCTATCTCACGCACGACGTGGGGATCTACAAGGCTGCGCAGGCACAAATCGCCACGCGCAACCCGATCGCGAAGCAGATGCGTTCGCAGCTTCAGCCGGCGTTGCAGTTGTGGGCGTATGTGCAGTCGATTCCGGAGCCTGAGCGCGCGATCATTGCGCTGGGCAAGCGCGACGCGGCGTTCGATGCGGGCATGCCGGAACCGGCGCAGCGCTTCCGTCCGGGCAAGGACAAAGCACCGGGTGCCACGCCCGAGCATTGGGAAGTCACCGGCATGATGGATCAGCACGCATATCTGCGGATCGCCCCGGGCGACGACATTCAAGTGGGCGACATGATCGCGTTCGACATCTCCCACCCCTGCCTGACGTTCGACAAGTGGCGTCATTTGCCGGTGGTCGATGGCGACTTCAACGTCGTCGAGATCGTACAGACGTTCTTCTGATCGCTGAATCCGCGTAACTGAAAACAAAGAAGCCGCCCCGAGGGGCGGCTTCTTGCATTGCGGCTAGCGCAGTTGCTGCGCGCGACGAACCGGAAAATTAGCGGGCTTTCGACGCCCGTTTGCGCGGCGCTGCGGCTGACGCCTCCGATGAGCCATCTTGCGCATCGCTCACCTTTGCGCGTTCCTTCTCGCCGCCCTTCTCGCTTCCTCTTTCGTTCATGGCCGCCTTCACCGCGCCCTCACCGCTGCGAGCCCGCGACGACACCGACTTGAAGCGCGCTTCGAGATGCACCAAAGCGTTTTCCAACGCGGCGATATCGGCTGCGCTCATGCCGTCGAGCGCGTCATCGAAGAAGGCCTGACGGCGCGGCGTCGCTTCGTCGTGTACCTGCTTACCTGCATCGGTGAGCGTGACGTTGGTCAGCCGGTTATCGTCGGGATCCGTCACGCGTGTGAGCCAACCGAGCGCTTCCATCGACTGCAACTGACGGGTGAGCTGCGCAGGGTCGAGACGGCAATGCTCCGCCAAGAATTTCTGCGAGCAAGTGCCGCGCTCGGCCAGCGCGTAGATGATTCGCCAGCGCGGCAGCGGATGCCCGACCTGCGCGTCGAACGCGCTCATCATGGCGCGGTACGTCAGGCTCAGTTGCTGGATGACATTACGTTTGAGTGGCGTCGGCATGCCCTTACTCCCCTGCGGGCGGTGCCGGTTTGGCACCACGGGTCAGACGAATGAGCGGCACGCGGCGCACGAACCAAAGCCCGGCGAGCGCAGCCGCGAGCGACACCATCTGCCCGTTGTGAATTGCCCCGACGAGCGCGGTACGTGACGCCTCGATCAGCAGTGCACCGTTCTGCCCCATATGGGCGACGGTCGCCAGAAAATCGTTCTGCGCTTGCGCATTCACGAGAATCTGCGGATCGGTGAGTTGCGCGGTCCATTGCTGACCACCGGTAGCGGCGAGCGATTCCTTTACGCGGGCCGTATAGCTATGGCCCACGAGCGTGCCGACGATTGCCGTCCCCAGCATCCCGCCGATCATACGCAGCGATTGCATGAGCGCGGTTGCAATACCAAGGTGCGCGCGACCGGCCACTTCCTGCGCAAATACCGTGAGGTTCGGCAGAACAAAGCCGAGGCCGAGACCAGCCAGCAGCATGTACGTGGCGATAAGGCCATGCGGCGTGCCGCGATGCGTGGTGATAACACCGGCGCAGGCAATAGCGAGCAGGAAAAACCCGCCGTACAGCATCATGTTCGGATTACGCAGGCGCGTGATGAGGCGGCCATTGGCGATACTGCCGACGGTGATGCAAACCACCATCGGCGTAATCAGCAACCCGGTTTCACGCGGCGACAAACCGAAGCCGCCTTGCAGCATCAGCGGCGCATAGAACAGCACGCCGAACATCGCAAAACCGCCGAAGACCGACAGCACGAAGAGCGCCGCCAGACTTGGGTTTCGGAACATTTCGAACGGCAGAATCGGATGCGACGTGCGTTGTTCCCACCAGTAGAGCGCGAGCGAGGCGATGACGAAGGCCACGAGCAGAATAAACACGCCGCGTGAGAAACCATCGGCCGGGAGCCATTCGACGAGCATTTGCAGGCTGCCGAGTGCGGCGGCGATCAGCAAAGCGCCGAGCCAGTCGAGGCTGGCTTTGCCGTGCTCGTCGGCGCGCATGTGGGGCAGATGGCGTGCAACGAACCAGAGCCCCAGCAAACCGACCGGCAGGTTCACATAAAAGACGGAGCGCCAGCCGTAGGCTTCGGTGAGAAAACCGCCGAGCGAGGGGCCGATGGCGTTGGCGATACCGAATGCCGAGCTGAGCATGACTTGCCAGCGCAGGCGGACGTGCGGATCGGGGAACAGTTCAGGAATGCAGGCGAAGGCAGTCCCCACGAGCATGCCGCCGCCGATCCCCTGCAGCGCGCGGGCGATGACGAGGAACGGCATGCTATTGGCGGCACCGCATAGGACCGAGGCCCCGGTGAAGACGACGATAGCGGCGATGACGAACGGCTTTCGCCCGTAGTAATCGCCGAGCCGTCCGAAGATCGGCACGGTAATGACGGAGGTGAGCAAATACGACGTGGCGACCCACGCGTAGTACTCGAACCCCTTGAGTTCAGCGACGATGGTCGGCAGCGCGGTCCCGACGACGGTCTGGTCGAGCGCGACCAACATCGTGCAGAAACAGAGGCCAAGCATGGCCACAATGGACTGCCGGAAAGGCAACACCTGCCCCGCCGAATGCGGGGTGGTCGGATTGGAAGGCATTTTTTGGACGGATCAATGTTTGATCAGTCAACGATTCTATCACGTAAGTTGCGTAGGGGTTTGGAGGGGGTGCTGATCGGGATGGAAACGGTAGCGGCGTAGCTGAGTCGGGGTGACTCGTAAGCCACGCTGCCGGGCGCGGGCCGTGTAGCGGCCAAAGTGTTACCACCGCTTTCGGCCAAGCGCTGACGCTCATGTATGCTGCGCAAAAAGCGCTCCAACGAGGACGATCAATGCTCAGGATATTCGGGAACAGGAAGGAAGAGGAAATGCCAGGGCTGTTTCGGATGACGCTGCACATCAAGCGTGGTGCAAATCAAGAAATGCCCAGCAACATGATCGGGGCATGTGTGCCGGTTTTTGTCGCGGGGGCAAATCACGAAACAGCAGCAAGGAGCGCGGTTTCGGAAATCACGCGGCGCGGCTTCGAGGTTGTTGACATCACGGACGGCAGGATTGACGAACTGGACCCAAAGATGTGGGACGAATATGTCAATCAAGCGTGGAGTGAGTTCGCGGAGTATTTTCCCAGCCAGAAAGAAGTCCGCAAAAAGCTGTCGAGGGGGTTCCTCTTTGTAGGGCCGTTCGCAGGCTATGAATCAAGTGAGTCCAAATCAGGCACCGACTGAACGGCTGCTCGGGGTCGGAAACGGTCCGCCGCGACCGGCGGAAATTGGCTAGAAGCGGTCGTTCAATTCGCATCCCAAAGTGTTGTCAAAAAACCATCGCCCCCGTTTTGTAGGTATATAGATGCCATCCACCAAAATCGCACTTAGACAACGCGAAGAGCCTCGCGCTTCCTGGGACCTGAGGAGTGAACTGCTGTTTTGCGGCCTGCCAACAGGAAAATGGATTCTCGGGTACGTCCTTGATGCGTGGTACCCATGCGCAGGCTCGCATCTCATTGTTACTTCTTGGGATTGCGGGGACGACTCCTTGAGCGTCACGCTTACCGATGGTGAGTTCAATACGTTGGACGAGAAGAGCATTGGAGCGATGTACGACACGACATTGCTTGAATCCCACGAAGCACTGTCCGATACCCAAGTCCTCTTGCGTTGCGACAACAATTTTTTGATCAGGGTGACGATTGATGGCAGGTCACTGAGGCTTCATCAGAGATGGGGGGAACTGACGGAGTTTGTCCCATACCCCTAGCAATGGTGAGGCAGACGTCTGCTTTCGGCCAAGAGCGGACCTAACCAACAGGCAAAAATACGTGGAAATAATCTCTAATTCACCAAGCGGACGCTTTCAAGTACAGGCTGAGGTCTGGGAGGCAAGGCATTCGCTTTGGGTGTACAGCCCAAGCATTTGGGATGCAGAGCGACATCTGTACATACTTTCGTTTGAAGACAAATCTTGGTCAATGGACAAGAGCGTTTGGCTTAGCGAGAACACGGTTTATCTGGTCGTCAGGAAGTTTCCGGGAAATCATCGGCCAGAACAACTGAGTGTCGATATCGACTGTGCCAAGCAACTTGCGACGATGAGTCCTACTACACAAATGCCACTTGTGGACCTTGAACCCGCCCTCAACCGCGCCATAACCTGGGGTTGAAGAAGGGGCAACCGCAGGCCTTACTGTAAGTCCGCAACAAGTCGCAAGCGAGCCGTTGCGACCGGCAGAGATCGGCCAGAAGCGGACCGTCGACGCGATGAACTGGATCATCGACGATCGGTGCGAGAGCGAAAATTGGAGGCAACCATGCGCATATGGGCAAAAGCCAACTCGCCGGAGTGGCCTGAAATTGAGTCAGTTCTGATCCTTGGGCTGACCGACGGTGTCCTTCTCATCCGGTATTTTTCTTTTTCAACTCGCGATGTTGAAGGGGACCACTGGCATCCAACATTGGATGACGCCAAGCTGGAGGCAGAGCAAACATATGGTGTCGAGCCGACTGCGTGGCAGGTTATGCCTGATGGGAAGGATGAACTTTACGAACTGAGCATGATGCCGATCACTGCAAACTCGTACGATAAAGAGAACGCCGATTGGGTCGTATCGAAATTCACCGATTACTCTCCAAAATCGGTACGCGCACCTCTCCTGACAGTTCACCACGGCAAGACGCTCAGAACTCTAAACGAAGCTGAGATTGCATTGATCAGACATATGCTTCGAGGAACAGCTCAGAAGCTTGAAGTGGGCGTTTCTCTCTCAACGTGCCTTGTCGAAGAATTGAACGATGGTGGGATGGGGAGCCTCCGCTTCGACTCCCAAAATCAAGAGCGCGTGCTCAGTCAGGATATCTACAGGGAGGAGTTTCCTGATTCTGATGGGGTCCCAATCTTTGTAGCGTTGTCGCTAGACAATTACGACGAGTTGTTCGAACTTGACATCTGGAAAGTGGATTTCTCTCCTCTCAAACGATTCCCGCAGGTTCGTTCAGAATCGGACTGAGGCGCACCGCCCTTCGCGATGAATGTCCGCTTTGGGTCGGGAACGGACGCCCACGACCGGCCGAAATCGGCCAAGAGCGGATCTACTATCATTTTGGTGGCCCTGTACGACGCAGAATGTCGGACTCAACCCCGTATTTATGGTTTCGGAGAGATCAATGTTTGGCAAATTGAATGAAATTGCTGTTGGCTCCGTCTTGTTTTTGATCGCCGTCGTGTCACATGCCCAAGTGGACATGGTGGGCGCTCTGAAATCGGAGAGCTGTAAGAAGGTTGGCTTGGCAGCTGCAACTGCCACTAACCTTCGCGACAACGGTGCAACTGAAGAAGTGGCGTTGGCAGTGATGAATGCTGGCATACCCGAGTCTGATGCAACGCGGGCGAAGCTGCCAGTAATCGTCAAAAGCGTGTACGAACACAACGAGCTATCGATGCACTCCCATCGCATGTATCGCTGGGTTGAATGTGCGAATCAAACGCTTGGGAAATCCATGAAGGGTCTCGAGGTCTTGGCACCTGAGCTAAAAAAATGTCAGGCGTTGAGCTCTCCCCAAACTCAGATTGACTGCATGGCCTCAGTGTCCAACGGATCGTAGCCCGACAAAACACGTATCTGGATCGCATCACTATCAGAGGAATACAAAACGGGCGGGCCTCGCAAGTCTTGTGTTTCTAATGTCCGCTCCGAGTCGAAAACCGCCTCTCGCATTTGCCTGCATCCGGCCATGAACAGTCATCCAGCCTCTTCGGCTAGATTGCGAACAATTTCCTCAATCATGGGGCGCGTGTAGACCTCAATCGGATCCATCCCCTCTCGCTCAACTTCGCCTGCATCGAACGCCAAATAGATTTTGTAAAACAAAGCGGGGAAGTCTTCTCCCCTCTGGAAAAAATCGTCATAAACGAAAGCGATAACCGCGTTTACGACTGCGTCACAGAACCAAAAAGGGTATCGGCGCTCATGAAACCCGACCGCTAGATGGCGAGCGATCACATCGTATGCGTGCCGTGTCGTCGATCCAACAATCTCGGTCCAGCGGTCAATGTCGTTTGTTGAAAGCTGCAATCCTCGGCCAGTCTGGTCGTAGCGAGATTGCAACTCGTTCATAAACGCTGTTTGTAGGTCCTGCAGAATCGGGTTCATCCTGCGTTCCCATTCTTGTTGGGAGGCAAAAAATTACAAGCGGTCCACGAGAAGCCATTTTGAACGTCTGCTTGTGGAAAATTCGTAAGGCTGCTTCGGGTCGGCTTCAGCCGACCGCGTCGGGCGGCTGTCGGAGCAGACGCGGTCTACCGAGAACGACGTCTGGATCGGCGACAATTTGAATGTCGTTCTCCTGTACAAGCTTTCAGGAACCACTACATGAGCCGTCCAATCCGACCACCCGACTTGCTGGTGATGTTCATGCTGACCGCGCTTACACACGAGGGCACTGTAAAGCACGTCCGGACGGGCTATCGTCCGATCTACGAAATCCTGCCAGACTATTGGTCGTCAGCCCATCACGAGTTCGCGGAGGGGCGTAGCTTGGCAACACGCGAGCAGTGCTTGGCCGAGGTCTGGCTGAGTACACCGGAGGCCTATCCACATACACTCTGGACCGGTCGCGTATTGGACGTTGCAGAGGGAGCGCGAGTAATCGGACAAGCCGAAATCATAGAGGTGGTTAACCCGTTGCTGGTGACGGATAGCAGCGCGTCGTAACGATCTCGCGCCAGCCTTAACCATAAATGCATGGCCGTGTCGTTCGGCAAGCACCTGCTTGCGGCCGGTTCCGGCCGTTCGGCATCAATTCAGGAATCGTCGAGAATAATGTCCTGCTCCTCGCCGCGTTTCGAGAAAACGGAAATGAGTATGTCCGAAAGAGCGATGCATTGGGAGGCGTTAGCGGAAGTGGACTTCCCTTGCCCCGATCTCGAATTTCAGTTCAATACACGCGATGAACTCCGAGTCGTGATGCGCTTTTCTCTTCTAAATACTGGCACCGAACCGCAGAAGCCGGACTTGGAGCTATGCTTTTCGGGCGTCATAGGTCTGCAATGGATAGAGGAGTTCCACGGCTCTGTCATTCAGTCATCGGCTCGATCAAGGCCCAAGTGCCAAGCGAGAGAATGGAGTCAATGGGTCCTCCCGGCAGTCATCGTCGAAAATTCTGCGTGGCTATCGCAGTATATGAACTTGCCTGGCACTGAGAATCGCCAACACTTTTCGATCGTCTGCATGAACGATCTGCTAGACGTTCTTGCTTTGCCCGATGTCCGAGTGCAGTGGATCGAAGTCGAGTAAAACGGGAGTGTACGAAGGACAGCTATGTGACATCCTGAGCGGCCACTTTGGGTCAAAAGCCGCCCTTAAAGAACGGCAGCCACCTCTCCAAATCGCCCGCCGGACACCGTACACCTTTCCCCCTCAACCCTTCCGCGTCCGAGCGTCATGACCAAACTTCTCCCGATAGGCGGCCGGACTCGTATGGGCGATGCGTCGAAAGTGTCTGCGCATCGATTCTTCAGACCCGAAACCTGCCAGCTCGGCGATGCGCAGCATCGGCATTGACGGTTGCGCTTCGAGCAGCTCTCGCGCCACCGCCACACGCTCGTGCGTCAGCCATTCATAGGGCGCCATGCCGGTAGCGTCCTGAAAATGCCGCTGTAAGGTGCGCGGACTCATCGCCGCGCGTTCGGCAAGCGAGCGTAGGGTGTGCGGTAAGGCCGGGTGTTGGCGTACCCAGTCGATCAACTTCGCCAGACGTCCGCTTTCGTCGCGCGGCATCGGTCGTGGCACAAACTGCGCCTGACCGCCCTCACGGTGCGGAGGCACCACAAGCCGCTGGGCAACCCGATTGGCCACTGCGCTTCCGTAATCGCGTCGTACCAGATGGAGGAGCATGTCGAGCCCCGCCGCCGATCCCGCCGACGTAATGATCTGACCTTCGTCGACATACAGCGCGTCCGACTGCACGCATAAATTCGGGTACCGCTGCTGTAGTTTCTCGGCGTAGCGCCAGTGAGTCGTCACCGTCTTGCCGTCGAGCACGCCGGCCGCCGCCAATACAAATACGCCGGAACAGATCGAGCAAAGACGCGCACCGCGCCGATGGGCCGCGCGAATCTTCTTCAGCAACGCCTCAGGCGGCAGTTCATCCGGATCGCGCCATCCGGGCACCACGATCGTGTCAGCGCTGTCGAGTCGCTTGAGTGCGTAAGGCGCGGCGACGGTGATGCCGCCAGCCGCGCGCAGCGGTCCGGGCTCGATAGCGCAAACGCTGAAGCGGTAC
The DNA here is from genome assembly GCF_902459645.1 of Pandoraea pneumonica. Classification (GTDB taxonomy): domain Bacteria; phylum Pseudomonadota; class Gammaproteobacteria; order Burkholderiales; family Burkholderiaceae; genus Pandoraea; species Pandoraea pneumonica. The sequence goes on along the minus strand of NZ_CABPSK010000002.1, from coordinate 1,219,303 downwards.
CAGTCGACGCCGAGTTCGGGGCGCTCCAGTGCGAACAATTCCGTGACGCAGCCAAATTCAAACGTACAGAGCCGGTCATAAGCCAACGCAACGACGAGACGATTTTCCATGGCGCAATGTTACCGGACATTGTCATTTCCGACACTTATCGGCTTGACGGTGCAACGGCAAAATGAGGGCTCCCGAATCGCGCTACCCGGGCACCACGCGTACCGCATTTATCTTCGACCGAACCTATGTCCACGCTCAGCGAAAACAACGCCGTCACCGCCATCCCCGCCGCCGAGAGCACCGCGGCACTTGCCCACTTTCGCGCGTCGCTGCAATTTGAAACCGATTGCTCCGATGTTGCCAGTGCACTGGCCAGCGGGTCACCCGGCTTCGTGTTGCTCGATGTTCGAAGCCCGGCGCTGTTTGCTCGCGGCCACATTCCTGGCGCCGTGAACTTGATGCACGGCAAGATCATCGAGTCGAAGCTTGCCGACTATTCGCACGACACGCTCTTCGTCACCTACTGCGCGGGACCGCACTGCAATGGCGCAACGCGCGGCGCCATCCGACTGGCGCAGTTGGGACGGCCAGTGAAGGTGATGATCGGCGGTGTCACCGGATGGCTCGACGAAGGTTTCGAGCTTGCAGTGAGCGACCTTGAGTGATTGTTCCGAGTAGGCGTTGATAAGGGTGGATCACAACCTTCTCAGCCGTCCGTCGGGACGGTAGCATCTGTTTTTCCCGTAACCTCGCGGCCCCGCGCCTTTGCCCCCTATGCCAGGTCCCCTTGCGGCCTCCACCGTCTATAGAGAATCCGCCCTTGTGCTGCATAGCAGCGGCGCACATCTCGACGACTTGCTGCTCTTCACCCTCGTGGTCGATGCTGGCGGATTCAGCGCCGCTGAGCGGCAGACCGGCATCGCCAAGTCGCGGCTATCCCGCCGGGTGGCGACACTCGAGCGCGCGCTCGGCGTGCGACTGCTACACCGGTCGGGGCAAGTCTTCGGCCTCACGCCGGTTGGCGAGGAGGTGCTTGCGCACGCACGGGAGGCGGCCGTGCACGTTGACAAGATCGGCGCTCTCACGCGCAGCTCCGTGGCGGAGCCATCTGGCGTGATCCACCTTCATACCTCCGTGCTGATTGCCGAGACCATGCTCCCGCCGATCTTGGCCGAATTTGCGCGCGCGCACCCGGGCGTGCGGGTGCAGTTGACGCTCTCGAATCGCTTTGTCGACCTGGCCGAGGAGCGACTGGACCTGGTCATCCGCGCGGCCGTCGTGCCCCTCGCCTCAGAGGACGTCATCGCCATTCCGGTGGCGACGTCGGCGTCGATCGTCGTGGCCCATTCGTCGTTGCTGGAAGCCGACGGCCCGCCCGCGCGCCTCGACGAGTTGTCTGGCTACCCCTGCCTCGCGCAGGGCACACTGGCAAATCCCCGGCCATGGCAGTTCGTCGACAAAGACGATAAGCCAATCGATATCGCTCTCACGCCGGTCATTGCTGTAGACAACCTGCTGGCCATTCGCGAACTCGCGCTGCACGGCGCCGGCATGGCACAGTTGCCGGCCTACCTTTGCCAAGACGCTATCGATGACGGCCAACTGGTGCCTGTGCTGCAAGGCGTACGCTCGCGCCCGGCCACGCTTTACGTCATGTACCCCAGTCGGCGCGGCATGACGTCCGCCGTGCGTGTCTTCCTTGAGCTGATGCGCGCAAGGTGGCCATCCGATCCGTCCACCGCCTGATTCCCTGTGTCCGGCGACACCGTTCCAGTTTCGCAACGCCTCGTTGCAAACCGCGGACTTCCCGCCACTTGGGCGAGTCGATAAGGTGCTATGGCAATCTCTTCATGGCTCACATCAATAGACAAAGTTCGTATATTGCTCAAATTCAGGAAGCCGGATCATGAACAATCAGATTTTCATCAACTTGCCTGTAACAGACCTGAGGCGCTCCAAGGCCTTCTACGAGGCCATCGGCGCGGTCAACAACCCTGCGTTCACCGATGAAACCGCGGCGTGCATGGTGATCTCCGAGACGATCTACGTCATGTTGCTTACCCATGACAAATGGCGCCAGTTCACGCGGAAGCGAATCGTCGACGCGCACACAGATGCACAGGTATTACTGTGTCTGTCAGCAGGAGGGCGGGCAGAGGTGTCTGAACTCGTTGAGAAGGCGACCGACGCAGGCGGCAAGGCGGACCCCACGCCTGTCCAGGATTTCGGCGTCATGTACGGACGCAGTTTTGAGGATCCGGACGGCCATATCTGGGAGGTGATGTGGATGGACCCGGAAGCCGTTCCGCCCCACGGTTGAAGGCCTGACGACGCAAACCACGGCTTCGAGGTAATCCGACGGCCGCTCGGGGTCGGGAGCGGGCGCCGTTGGGCGCACGATGCATTGCGGTCTGTATCAAATGGCAGGTATGCCGGATCTTTTCGTCGATTGGTTTGTCACCCGAATTCAGTTGGAGACCACGCCCAATACAAGCGTCGCTTAGGCGAGATATCGCCATTCGAAGCCGTGGGAATTCGCCAGAATCCTGCCAGCGGATCCTTCCGGAAAGTGCGCCGGGAAGACGATCGATTCCGTCCTCGCCGCATGATCGAGCAGCCACGAGCGTGAGGCACGCGCCTCCTCCTGACTCCGGCAAAACGTCGAATTCCACGCCGGACGATAGACCTGTAAAGGACTGTGCATAACGTCTCCTGTGAACAGTGCCGTCTGCCCGTGAGAAACCATTTCGATCGCCATATGCCCGATGCTGTGCCCGGGCGTCGGAAGAAAGCGAATGCCCTCGGCGACTTCGCAAGCGACGTCTGGCACCACGCGCGCCTGCCCCGCGTCGATGATCGGCTTGACGCTGTCGTCGAACACCATGCGGCGAGGTTCACCCTCCTGCGTCGCAAAGAAATCTAGCTCACGCTGACCGAACACGTAGGTCGCATTCTCGAAGACTGGCTGCCAGCGGCCATCTTTCCTGTGCGTGTTCCACCCCACGTGGTCCACGTGCAAATGCGTCGTCAGCACGTAATCGACCTGCTCAGTGCTAAATCCCGCAGCGTTGAGGCGCTCGAGCACTGGGTTGTCGAGTCGATCGAAGAGCGCACTGAAAGGTCTCTCCTTGTCATTTCCGATGCCCGTGTCGACGACAACGGTCAGACCGTTGATCTCCACTACCCACAAATGAGTGCGCATGCATACCCGCCGTTGCTCAATATCGAGACTTGCTGACGACAGCTTTGCGCTCAGCAGGTTTTCGGATGCTACGTCCCAGTCCGTGAACAAGACTTCAGGCGGCAGCGAGAACGTCGTTTCGTCAATCCGAGTCACGGTTGCACTACCGACGCGATAAGTGAGGGGATTTTTCATATGGGATATTCGACCTTAGTCGTCAAAATTTTTAGCACCGCTCACTGACTGTTGCGTCAGGAAACCGATTCAACACCATAACGACTGCGCCGAGCAGCATCAGCCCGACCATCGGCAGCAGCCCCGATTCCAGACTGCCCGTCAGCGATTTGATCGCGCCGATCAGCACCGGACTGAAAAATCCGCCCAACACGCCGAGCACATTCACGAGCGCGATACCCCCGGGCGCCACGTTTCCTTTCATGTACTCGCCGGGAATCGCCCACAACACGGTGTACGCTGCCCACATCGACGCGGTAGCGACGGTCATTGCAGCCAATGCCACAGCAAACACGGACGAATACCGGCTTGCCACGAGTAGCGCAACCGCCCCCACCACGCTCGCCACCGCATAGTGCCATCGTCGTTCGCCGTGCCGATCCGATCGCACCGACAGCGCATACATCGCAACTAACGAAACCACGTACGGTAGCGCGGACCACCATCCGACCGCACGTGTGTCCGTCATTCCCGCGGCATTGAGAATCGTCGGCAGCCAGAAGCTGACGGCGTAGATGCCGCAAATAACGCAGAAATTGCTCAGTGCGAGGCCGAGCACACGACGGTCCTGTACCGCCTTAAGCAGTCCGCCAACGGTGCCGCCGTGTGCAATCCCCCCTGCGGTCGACACGCGAAGCAGCGACTTTTCGTCCGGCGTCAGCCAGTTCGCGTCGTCGGGCCGATCGGTCAGCCAGAACCAAGCAACAATACCCAACAACACGCACGGCAAGCCTTCGACGATAAACATCCATTGCCAACCGGCCAGCCCCTGCACCCCTGCGAGCGCTGTCATCACAATTGTCGATGCAGGCCCGCCCACCAATCCGCCAATCGGCCCCGCCGCCATCACGATCGCCATCGTCTTGCCCATGCGCGCCCCGGGAAACCAGTACGTCAGGTACAGAATCATGCCCGGAGCAAAGCCTGCTTCGAACGCGCCGAGCAGAAAACGCAGCACGTAAAAACTGAGCGGGTCGCGCACAAACATCATGCCCGCCGACGTGAGGCCCCACAGCACCATGATGCGTGCCATCGTCCGCCGGGCACCGACCTTCGGCAGCAGGAGGTTACTGGGAATCTCCAACAACACGTAGCCGATAAAAAAAATGCCAGCGCCAAACCCGTACGCCGCATCCGACAGATCGAGACTGGACTGCATCTGAAGTTTGGCAAACCCGACATTAATGCGGTCGAGAAACGCAAACATATAGCAGACCGTCAGAAACGGAAGCAGACGCAGCGAAATCCTACGGAACAGCGCGTCTTCGGCGTGTTTGGCGTTTTCGATAGGCAGCGAGGTGGTCATGGACACGATGATCTCTCCGTATCAGGCGACGTCGGTGCTGTCCGCGAGGACCACCAAACAATCACCGGCCTCAACGCCCGCAAACGAACGCAGACAGACCACGCGGCCGCGTCCTGCAAAATGCACGACGCGCGGTGCTTCCCAAGGGGCATGCGGATTGAAGACTCGTGCAGCAATATCGCCCTCGTTCACCCAGTCGCCCAACGAAACGGCTGGCTCGTAGATGCCGCCGAGCGAGGCGAACACATAATGTTGATGCCCCTCGACTTTCATGTACGCCGTGCGCGCCGGGGGAAGATCGAGACTGGTCGATGAGGTGATGCCAAGCGCAACCAGCAAACGATCGAGGCCGCCTTCGACGATGGGCAGATTTCTCGGGTTACACGTGCCGAATCCGCCAAATTCGCCGCACAGAAACAGCTTGCCTTGCCGCTCGACGGCGGCACCGTACGTGCGGTCCTCTCCGAGCAGGTCCATGACCATCGCATGGGGTGACCCAAATGCCTCGATCAACCCCATGTAGTAGGCCCGCGTGCCCCGATCTTTGGGAGGATAGACGAGCAGCGTCGGGAAGTGATCGAACGACTGCCCGCCGGAGTGAATATCGAAAATGAAGTCAGCGCGCGGGAACAGTTCGGTATCGACGTAGTGCGCGATCATTTCTGTGATCGTGCCGTCGCGCTTCCCGGGAAACACCCGGTTCATGTTGGCACCGTCGATAGGGCTCGTTCGCCTGCCAGCGAGATATGCCGGAAAATTCAGGCCGGGCATGACAATGATTCGGCCGTTGATCTGCATGGCGGGAAGCCGTTGCAACAGCTTCATCAACGCCACCGGCCCCTCGTACTCATCGCCGTGATTTCCGCCTGTCAGCAGTACCGTCGGCCCCTCGCCTTGCTTGCGCACGGCAATCGGAATCGGAATATGTCCGTAGGCGGATCGATCGACCGAGTGAGGCACTCGGAGCGTGCCTGTCTGAAATCCGTCCTGATCGAAGTCGATACTGGCGGTAATTCGGGATTGTTGCGGGCTCATTCGCTTGCGTCTCCATCATCAAATCGGAATCCATTCCATGAGCTTGATGATGAATAGCCACAATAAAGCGCGCCAATGCCGTTTTCTGCATTGGCGATGCCTTTCAGGCATCGCCCGGTGCGCGGGCGTTGACTAGTCTGGCGACGACTCGGACCGCAGCGCGTCTAGCAGCTTGAGAAATCGCGCTAATGCGGGATTCCGGTTCTCGGGTGCATACGCGAAGACAAGCGGCAGTCGAATCTCCAGATCGTCGATGTCGATAAATTCCACGCGGGCGGGAGGTCGATTTTTGTTGCTCGCGTTGACGATCGCGGCACCGATGCCTGCTGACACCAGCGAGAGAATCGCCGCTTCGGTCGTCACTTCCTGCACGATGTCGAGCGTCAATCCGGCACGCTGGCACTGCTGGATCAAATGATCGTAGTAGGCAGGGTACGTATGGCGGGGAAAGGCGACGAAGGGTGTGTCGTTCAATGCCGATGCTGCGACCGGTACGTCTGTCGGCCATGCCCATTGGCGTGGAATCGCCAACGCGGTGCGCCGGTTTTGCAGCGGCAGCACGCGCAACGACGGCGGCAACGGGTCGAACGAGTAGATGAATCCACCATCGAGCGTGTCCGACTCAATTTGCTGAATCTGCTCCGGCGAGTTTGACGGCACCAATTGCAGTTGGAGTTCGGGAGCTTGTTGTTGGAAAAGCGCAAAGGCATCGGGCACTAGACCATCCCAGCCCACGTTTTCGACAAATCCGACTCTGAGGCTGCCGGCCAGCCCCGCGCCGATCTTGCGGGCCGAACGCACCGTGTCCTCCAGCTTGTCCAGGATGCCGCGAACGTCTTTCAGCACATGCGCGCCGGCAGGCGTGAGCGTCACGCCCATCGAATTGCGTTCAAAGAGCGCGGCCCCGACCTCGGCTTCAAGATCCTGAATTTGCCGCGTAATGGCTGGCTGGGTGATGTGAATGCGCTCCGCCGCCACGCGGAAGCTCCTGGCCTCGGCCACAGCGACGAAGTATCTAAGGTGGCGCAGTTCCATGAGGAAGCGTTCGTAGAGTGAGTGGCTGCGCACGCATGCGATTCGGCGCAGCGGTACGCATAGAGCCGCCAATGATGCCATATCAAATATTTCGAATGGCGGCGGCTGAATGTCTCTGGCCGTGGCTCCACTTGATTATGGGAACGATGTGATCCATAATCCGCCCATGACTGCCATTATCAGCAAGCCGGGCCGCGGACGACCAAGGGAGTTTGACTACGACGAAGTCGTCGATCTCGCCATCGCGCTATTCAGGCAGCGCGGCTTTGGCGCAAGCTCAATTGCCGATCTGGTCGATGCGACCGGACTCACGCGGGGCAGCTTGTACAAAGCGTTCGCGGACAAGAAGTCTGTGTACGTTGCCGCGCTCGAACGCTACGTCAGTCTCGGGCACGAACGGATCCGGGTGATCGCAAGCGGCGAAGGGTCGGGGCGCGAGCGCGTGGCAAAGCTGCTTGCCCACTATCTTGAGCAATCGCGGGGAGAGCCGGGGCGACTCGGCTGCCTAGTGGTCGCGACAGGACTCGAAGCCACCGTGATCGACCCCGACATCGTGCACATGTTCGAACAGGCGCTGAAATACCTCGAGCGCACGTTATCGGAGCTCATACGGATCGGCATCAAAGACGGTTCTATCCGTGCCGACCTCAACACCAAGGCGGCGGCAGAAGCGTTGCTCTGCTTCTTGCAGGGGCTAAGAGTCGTCGGGAAAAGCGACGCGCATCGCGACCATCGCGACAAGGCCATTCTCGATATGGCAATGAAAATCATCGACTGAACATTTGACCGTGCCATGGGGATCCATGGCGTTCTTTTGTTTATTTTGGAACCGATATGACTACAAATAATTCGCCCGATCCTCGCGATAACAACATCGAGATACACCACAAGCTGATCAACATCGATGGCGTCCGGCTCCACTATGTTGAAGCTGGCGCCGGTGCGCCAATTCTGCTGATTCCTGGCTGGCCGGAAAGCTGGTATGCGTGGCGCGATGTCATTCCTAAGCTCGCGAGAGCGGGACGTAGAGTGATTGCCATCGACCCGCGCGGCATGGGCGATTCCGCGCATCCTTCGCAGGGGTTCACGCCCGGCGTGGTTGCCGCCGAAATCCACCGATTCGTGCAAGCGCTGGGGCTGACGAAAGACACCAGACTCGATGTGGCGTCGCACGATGTCGGCGCGTGGATCGCCTACGCCTATGCCGCAGACTTTCCTGACGACGTTCGCACGCTGTCGTTGTTCGACGCGGCGCTGCCGGGCATTTCACCGATGCCGGGGTCGGAGATTCCCTCTGACGAGCTCAACAATCGAACCTGGCATTTCGCCTTCAACCGCATTCCCGACCTACCCGAGATCCTCGTGCGCGGACACGAGCGTGAGTACTTGGCGTGGCTGTTTTCCCAGAAGGCAGCGCGGCCATGGGTCTTCACGCCCACCGTCATCGACGAATACACCCGCGCCTATGTACAGCCGGGAGGGACAAGAACGGCGTTCGCCTACTATCGCGAGTCGTTTTCGCAGGAGGCGCTTGCCGCGAATCGGGCGCGCGCAACGCGGATGCTTGAGATGCCGGTCATGGCGCTGGGCGGGCAATTCGGTGTGGGGTCAATGCTATTCGACACGATGAAACGCATCGCGGTAAACGTGCAAGGCCATGTGCTGGCCGACTGCGGACATTTCGTCATGGAGGAATGCCCGGACGAAGTGGCAGCGCATTTAATTGAGTTCACCGCCAATCCAGTCAAAACACTTCATTGACCTGGATGCCCCGCTGATATCGGCTGCACCGGCCCCCGGTGCAGCACTTCCAACGTCATCCCGAATTAATTCGAGAGTTCTCGGCGCACGATTTCCGCACCTGCACTTAGCGCATTCAACTTGCCTCGTGCGACGCTGCGGGGCAACGGGGCCATGCCGCAATTGGTGCACGGATAGAGCTTGTCTGCATCGACAAACTGGAGGGCTTTGCGCAACGTCGCGGCGACTTCCTCCGGCGTTTCAATGGTCTCGGATGCCACATCGATAGCCCCGACCATCACCTTCTTGCCTCGAATGAGTTCAATCAGGTCGATCGGCACATGCGAGTTGTGACATTCCAGCGAGACGATATCGATGTTCGACTTTTGCAGTTTGGGGAAGGCTTCCTCATACTGCCGCCACTCCGAGCCCAGTGTCTTTTTCCAATCGGTATTGGCTTTGATGCCATAGCCGTAGCAAATATGCACGGCCGTTTCGCACTTGAGCCCTTCGATGGCTCGTTCCAGCGTAGCGACGCCCCACTCATTCACTTCGTCGAAGAAGACGTTGAATGCGGGCTCGTCGAATTGAATGATGTCGACGCCAGCAGCCTCCAACTCTTTCGCTTCCTGATTGAGAATCTTGGCGAACTCCCAAGCCAGCTTTTCACGGCTCTTGTAGTGATCGTCGTAAAGCGTATCGATCATCGTCATGGGGCCCGGCAGCGCCCATTTAATGGGTTGCTTCGTTTGCGAGCGCAGGAACTTGGCGTCCTCGACAAACACCGGCTTACGCCGAGCCACCGCTCCCACCACCGTGGGCACGCTCGCATCGTATCGATCGCGAATCCGAACGGTCTGGCGGTTCTCAAAATCGACGCCGTCGAGGTGCTCGATAAACGTCGTCACAAAATGCTGACGCGTTTGCTCGCCGTCGCTGACGATATCGATACCGGCATGTTGTTGTTCTTGCAGCGACAAACGCAAAGCGTCGCGCTTGCCGTCGATCAACTCGTCACCCTGCAACTTCCAGGGCGACCAGAGCTTCTCCGGCTCGGCGAGCCAAGAGGGTTTCGGCAGACTGCCAGCAGTCGAGGTCGGCAACAATTTCTTCATGATGGATTTTCTTGGTGTTTTCGATGAATTAATGAGCGTAGTTAGCAGACCACTGCTCGAGAACGTTTTGGTACGGCTTGATGAAGTTCTCCTCGACAAACCGTCCCTGCTCAATCGCCAACCGGCTGCGTTCTTCCCGGTCGTACACAATGCGCGTCAGCGAAAAATCCTCGTGCTTCAAACTCGGCTGATAGGACTCCCCTGCCGCTGAATTCGCGTTGTAAATCTCGGGTCGGTAAATCTTCTGGAAGGTGTCCATCGTGCTGATGGTGCCGATCAACTCAAGGCTGTTGTAATCGGCAAGCAAATCGCCGGAGAAATAGAAAGCCAAAGGCGCCACGCTATTCGGCGGCATGAAATAACGCACCTTCAGCCCCATCTTCTGGAAGTACTCGTCGGTTAGCGAGTATTCGTCTTGCAGATACTCGACGCCCAGCACCGGATGTCGATTTGCCGTGCGGCGATAGGTGCGGCTGCTCGACACGCTCAGGCAAATCACAGGCGGCTTTTTGAAGTTGCCCCGGTAGGCGTCCGAATTCACGAAGGCCTTGAATAGCTTCCCGTGCAGATCGCCAAATTTCTCGGGGGTGCCGAACGCGGGCCGCCCCTTGTTGTGCTCGAGCAGCAGCACGCTGAAGTCGTAATCCCGCACGTAGGACGAGAAGTTGTTCCCCGCAATGCCCTCGATGCGCTCGCCAGTCTTACGGTCGACGATATTCGTTTTCAGAATCTCGATCAGCGGAAGCGAATTGCCACTGTTTTCGCCATCGATGCTCATCTCGACGGAAACGATTTCGAGATTGACGGTGTAACGATCGCCTTTCGGGTTATCCCAATGCGCCAATGCATTGAACCTGTTGTCGATCATCCGAAACGTGTTGCGCAGGTTCTCTTGGCGGCTGCTTCCGCGAGCCAAGTTAGCGAAGTTGGTCGTGATGCGCGTGTTGTCCGAGGGACGATAGTCCTCATCGAAACGAATGCGCTTGATGGCAAATGTGAAAGCTTGACTCATGGTAATCCGATGCCTGATTTTTGCGCCGACTCGCGAGTTCAGGATTCCGTTGCGGAATCGGCGTCGACGGCTAAGAGGCTCGAATTATCGTGTCCGACCGGGCGTCATGAAAATGGATAAGTTCTCATGGTCTTATGAGCTTCACTCATGGAGCCCGGTCCTGCGACATGTCAGGCCGTAGCAGGCCCTTTCGCTTGCTCGATAAAGGCACGCAGATAATCGATGTCCATGTCCGACTCGCGCGCGCCCAGATAGATGTTTTTGGCAATCCCGTGCTTGCCAAGCCGAACGGGCACCACATCCATCGTGTCCGCGTATTCCAGCACCAGCCAGCGCGGCAACGCCGCCACGCCGCGACCGCTCGCGACCATTTGCAACATGATGTCGGTCGTCTCGATCGCCTTATGCCGTTTGGGCGTGATGCCCGCCGGCGTGAGGAACATGCTGTAGATGTCCAGTCGGTCGATCGGCACCGGGTAGGCCACCAGTACCTCGTCGGTGAGTTGCTTGGGCTTGATGTATTCCTCTTTGGCCAGCTTGTGGTTGCCCGCCACGACCAAGACTTGTTCATAGTCGAAAACAGGTTCGAAGACGAGGCCGGGCTTATCCAGCGGATCGGGCGTGACCAACAGATCGATCTCGTAACCGAACAGCGCACCGATGCCGCCAAATTGGAATTTTTGTTTGACGTCGACATCCACATCCGGCCACGCCGCCAAATACGGCGACACGACTTTCAACAGCCACTGATAGCAAGGGTGGCACTCCATGCCGATGCGAAGCGCACCCCGCTCGCCTTGCGCGAACTGCCGCAAGCGGTCTTCGGCCAAACTCAGTTGGGGCAATACCCGATTGGCCACCGCCAGCAGATATTGCCCAGCCTGCGTCAGGCGCAGGCTGCGACCTTCGCGCAGCCAGATGTCGGTGCCCAACTGCTGCTCCAGTTTTTTCATGCTGTGGCTAAGCGCCGATTGCGTCACGTGCAGCACGCCTGCGGCCGCAGTCAGCGAACCCTGCTTTTCCACTTCCTGCACGATGGACAGATGAATACGATCGAGCATGATGAATGAAATTCATGTTTTATTGAGATAGCGATATTCTAGTTCATCATTCCTTCCCCTACCCGCCAGCCGAGCCGAGTCCCCACGGCATCACCATCGGTTGATGGTTACCCATTCACCGGTGCCTGATTTTTCGGCAAACCCATTCATACGCTCTATATAATCGCCGCAACCGAATTGAGGGTCTTCGTCATGCGACTGACACAACTGCGTTCCTTCCATGCCGTAGCGACAACGGGGAGCTTCACTGCGGCGGCGCAAAGTCTGCACGTGAGCCAGCCGACCGTGACCACTCAGGTCGGTCAACTGGAGGAGTTGTATAAGGTCGAGCTATTCCACCGGACCGGCCGACGCGTTTTGACGACGGAAGTCGGCCAGAGACTGCTGGCGATTTCGCGTCAGATGTTCAGTCTGGAAGGCGAGGCGCTCCAGTTACTGCGCGAGTCTGGCGAACTGCGTACCGGCCATCTGCGCGTGGCGGCGGTCGGCCCCGCGCAGGTGACGGCCATGCTCGCGGCGTTCCACCAACGCTATCCGGGCATCAAAGTCTCGGTGAGCACCGGCAACTCGCAGGACGTTCTCGACCGACTGGTGGACTACAGCGCCGATGTCGGCGTACTCGCGCAAGTTGCCAGCGACGACCGCTTCGTCTCGATTCCCTACACCGACCATCCTGTCGTGATCTTCTGCTCGACGAACCATCGCTTCGCGAAGCGCAAGTCGATCAAGATCGCCGAACTAGCAGGTGAGAAGCTAATTCTGCGCGAACAGGGGTCCACCACCCGAAAAGCGCTGGAAAACGCGCTCAAGCGCGCCAATGTCGAAGCCGACGTTGTGATGGAGGTGGCAAGCCGCGAGATCATCCGTGAGGCCGTCATCCAGAACCTTGGCATCGCCACCGTTTCCGAAGTCGAATTCGTCCCCGGACCCGGACTGCACGCGGTGCACATCAGCGACGCCGCGATTCGCACGCACGTGCACATGGTCTGCCTCGCGGAAAGACGCGAGACGCGCATGGTCCGGGCGTTTTTCGACATCGTTGGTCAGCACCCCAACGCTTTAGCGCCCCGACATCGCTGACCGCGGTCGTGCCGATCGCAAGGCGCATTACCCATAGGGGCAGTCCAAATTGCCCCTTTTCCCTATGGAATCTCGTCCCAACTGGCGTAAGACTCCCTGAGACCGGAGAGTTTTGCCGCCCGTGCAAACGGCTACCGATGCGCAGTCGCCACCGCCGCCGACCAACAGCACCCGGCGGATTCTGATGCCACGGCCGATGACCGCAGCAGGCGTTATCCACGCAGGTTCCCGACTCACAACTCTGGAGAATGCACTATGAAACAGGTCTTTTTCATCCCCGTCCTTCTCACTGCCGTGCTGGCGAGCGGTGCCGCTTGGTCGCAGACGCCTGCGGCCGCCCCGGCCCCAGCCCCCGCAGCACCGGCCGCCATGGCACCGGCTGCTGCCGGTCAGAGCAACGACGCGTTGGTGCAGATGCATAACCGGATCCGCGCAGCGAACAAGGCCTATGACCGTAAGGTCGCTGCCGCGAAGAAGGTTTATAACGACAAGGTCGCGCAGGCCAAGGCTGAGCGGGACAAGACCATCGCCGATGCGCGTGCCACCGCTGGCACCGGCGGCTAAGCAGGCGGGCCACCCACCCTGTGTGCAGTGTGTTTCGACACGGGGTGGGTGCGCTCCCGGATCACGGGTGAATGGTTTCGCCGCGACCCAGCATACCGACGAATTCTTCGATCTTGCGCAGGCGTGTTTCCGGCCGCTTAGCGTTTTGCAGCCGAAACAAGATGGCGTAGCGGTTGCGGCCGCTTAGCGTCGCAAAGAACGCGCTAGCCTTGGGGTTGGCATCGAGTGCCGCTTGCAGGTCATCGGGCACAACCGAATTGCTGGGCGATGTATAAGCCGCCGCCCATCGGCCATCGGCTTTGGCTCTCTCGATTTCTCGCATGCCCGAGGGAAGCATCCTGCCAGCGGCAATCAGCGCCTCGACCCGGTCGCAGTTGAGCTTCGACCAGATGCTTTTTGCGGTGCGCGGCGTAAAGCGTTGCAGCCAATAGTCGTCGCTTTCCGCCTTCTTCTGCCCATCGATCCAACCGTGACAAAGGGCACTCTCTACCGCTTGCCCGTAAGTCAACGACGGCGGTCCCTTCCCCTTCTTGGCAAGACGCAGCCATATTCCGGCCGACGTCTCACCGTGTTGCGTCAACCAGTGTTCCCACGCGTTCTGGTCAAGGAACTCATGAGGGCGTTCAGTCATGGGCGATCCGATAAGTGGCAGATTCCCCGAGAGCATACCCCTCACCGCCGCCAGCGCAACGGGCGACGCAACGGGTGCCGTTGCGGCCCGACGGCGACCCAAAGCGGCGCGGTGTCCATCACGCCAGTAGGCTCGTCGCGCGCGGCATCCGCCTCATCCCTCTCCACCGTTTTACTGGTGTCGATAAACAGTGCGGCAACGACGCCCACGCCAAGCAACGCCGCCGAAATGGCGAACGGCACGTTATAGCTGCCGGTCGTCTCGATCAAGTACCCGAAGGCCACCGGTGAGATCATCCCGGCCAAGCCGAAACCGGTGTTCATCATGCCGCCGGCCGTACCGGCATACTTGCCCGCGATATCGAGCGGCAACGTCCACAGCACCGGGTTGGTGATTTCGAGAAAGAAAAACGACGCCGAGAGCAGCAGCACGGCCGTCATCGGATTCGACACCATCGTCATTGGCAGCAGGAACGCCAACGATCCCCCCATGCCAACCACCAGCACCGAAACGCGGGCGAAACGTAGCCGTCCCGTCGCTTTATAGAGCTTGTCGGAGATCACCCCGCCGAGCGTGTCGCCTACCACGCCAGCGAGCAACGGCAGTGCGGTGAAGAGCGCCAGTTGCTTGAGATCGAACCCCTGCGACTCGCGCAAATACGACGGCATCCACGTCAGATACACCCACAACAGCCAGCCGTAGCAGAAATCGACGAACGTTACGAGCCACATCCGGCGCACAAGCTTGCGCCACGGCGTCGCGGCACGTTTCACCCGCTCGCACTCGCCTGCTTTGTAGCCGATCTCCGCCGTCTCTTCTGCCGTCATGCGGCGGTGCTGATCCGGCGTATTGGTGAACACCTTCATGTAGAGCACGGTCCATGCAAGGCTCACCACGCCCAGCACGATAAACGCTTCGCGCCATCCGAAGGCCACCACAATGGCGAGCACCACGGGCGGCGTAATCGCACCGCCCAGCCGCGCAAAGCTGTGCGTAATGCCCTGCGCGAATCCGCGCTCCGCTACGGGCATCCAGTAAGTAAAGGCGCGCGTCGCCGTCGGAAAGGCACCGCCTTCGCCAATACCCAGTAAGAAACGCAACGCGACCAACATCGCAATACTTCCGGCAAACCCGGTGGCAAGCGTTGCCGCGCCCCAGATCAACGACAGCACGGTCAGCACCAGTTTTGGTCCGTAACGATCCGCCAACCATCCGCCGAAAATTTGCATCGCGGCATACGGATACGCAAACGCCGAGAAGACCAAGCCCAACTGCACCGTGGTCAACCCCATCTCCTGTCGAATAAACGGGCCAGCGACGGCGATGTTCACACGATCGATGTACGAGATGAAATACATCAGGCACATGACCGCAAGAATGATGTGGCGCGTCTTCACGCGACCGGAACGCTTGTCCATGTTGTCTCCTATGTATTTACGTCGCACGTGTCGTGCACTTGCGATCGTGTCCTGCCGGGTAATTCTGGTAATGCGGGTAATGCGGGTAATGCGGGGCCACGCGGTGTTTCACCGCAATGGCAAGCCGTTAGCTTTGCAGCAACTTCAGCCGTTGCACCTTGCCCGACGGCCCACGCGGCAAGTCGGTGACAAAGCGAAACTCCTTCGGTGTTTTGTAGCGGCCGAGCGTCTTCAGACAGTGTTCGCGCAAAGCGTCGGCATCGGGCGGGATGAAGTGTGGCGAGTCGGTGCCGTCACTGCCGCTACCGCGCTCGCGCACCACGACGAACGCCACGATTTCCTGCCCGTAAGCCGCATCCGGCACACCGACTGCGGCGGCATCGAGCACGCCCGGGTGGCGTAGCAGCGCTTCGTCGATCTCGCGCGGCGCAATGTTTTCGCCGCCCTTGATGATCAATTCCTTTGCCCGCCCAGTGATGTAGAAGTACCCGTCGCCGTCGCAATAGCCCAGGTCACCGGTGCGTAACCAGCCGTCGGGCGTGAACGCAGCCGCTGTCTCGTCCGGGCGTTTGTAGTAGCCGCGCATGACTTGCGCGCCGAGCAATACCAACTCGCCCGTCTCACCGACTTCGGTTTGTGTGCCATCGCGTCTGACGACCTTCGCTTGTCCTCCTGACGGCAATCCGATGCTGCCCACGCGGCGTCGCCCTGCGTCGATCGGGTTGCTGAACACGGGCGCTGCCGTCTCCGTCATCCCCATCGTCTCGATGATGCCGATGCCAAAGCGCGCTTCGAACGCCCGATGATGATCGCCCGGCAACGCCGCCGACGCGCTGCGGCAAAAGCGGAGCGCGCTCAACGCTGACCGCTCGGGCACCTCGCCGTCGAGCAGATACGCGACGATGGTCGGCACGACGTTGATCCACGAGCACTGCGTTGCCGTGACATCGCGCCAGAAGGTGCTTGCAGAAAAGCGCGGGGCCATGACAACCGACCCGCCATGAAAGAGCGGCGTGAACAACGTCACCACCAGCCCGTTGATGTGATAGAGCGGCAGCGACGCGAGCACACGGTCGTCTGAAGTCAGGCAATGCTCCGCGCTGATGAAAGCCGCGTTGGCCAGCAGGTTTCGATGCGTGAGCAGCACGCCTTTGGGCACACCTGTCGTACCGGACGTGTACATCAGCAGTGCAACGTCGCTCATCGGGGGCTGCGGTGGCTGCGATGGTTGCGGCGCAGTCGCCTCTCCAAGGCGCGGGATGTTGGGGAGCGCCATCGCCTCCGGCGATGTGCAAGCCACACCGACTGGCCTTGTCATTCCCTGCACACGCGCAGCGTCGATGGCTTGCGATAGTGCTGGCAACATCGTGTCGGACACAAAGACCAGTCGCGTGTCCGAATGCTCCACGATGTATTGCAACTGCGCGGGCTGACACAGCAGATTGATCGGATTGACGATGAGTCCGCTGTACATGGCGGCAAGAATAATGCGCGCGGTCTGAGGGCCGTTGCCCATACAAACCGACACGATGTCGCCCGATTGCAATCCCGCTTCTGCGAACCGCTGCGCGAGCGCACGACAATCGTCACGCACGGAAGCAAACGTTAGCGTCGGCGTTTCGGTGCCGCGCATACCGGCAGATTCCGCTACGCCATCGCCGGTCGTCAGAAGAAATGGCTTGGCATCGAATACCTTCGCCTGCATTTCGATCAAATCTCGCACCGTACGCGGCGGCTCGAAAGCCAATTCGCGCGCCGTGACGTTGGCGGCCAACTGCTGGTTCATGGGCGCGTTCATCGTCCGAACCTCCCGAAGTAATCTCCCAGCAAGTCGTCGACTTCAGGGACGGTGGCCTCAATCGGGTACGCCACGCGCGTCACGTTCAGGTACTGGCGATAGTTCAGGTTGTCGGTGAAGTTGTTGCGCCCCCACGTGCCGCATCCCATCGACAGCGAGAACGGCAATCCATTGTCGAAATTCCCACCAGTGGCGAAGCAGTGCGCCTGATTGACGATCACGCGCGCGACCGGCAACGTCTCGCCCAATTGCACTGCCTGCGTTCGATCTGCGCCGTGTAAGCCGACGGAATGCCCCGCGCCCATATAGGCGTAGATGCGCTCGACCAGCGATATCGCATCGCTAAAGTCCTGTGCGCGATAGACGGTCAGCACCGGGGAGAGCTTTTCGCCCGAAAACGGATAATCCGTGCCCGCGCCCGACTCCTCCACCATCAAGAACGCCGGGTGCTGGGCCGCAACATCGTGGAGGCCAGCCAATTGCGCAATGACCTGCGCCGACTTCGCCGTGCAATTCCCCGAGAGCTTGCCCTCTACCCACATCACGTCCTGCAAGGCGCGCTTTTGGTTCGCATTGAGCACCGCACCGCCTGCGGCGCGAAGCGCGTCAATCATCGCGTCGTACACGCCGCCCTCAATCACGATGCTGTTCTCCGATGAGCAACTCGTCGCGTTATCGAACGTCTTCGAGCGGGCAATCTTGTTGGCAGCATCTTGCAGATCGGCGCTCGCCGTCACAATCGACGCCACATTCCCCGCCCCCACACCGAATGCGGGCGTGCCGCTGGTGTAAGCCATGCGCACGTTGGCTTGCGACCCGGTGGCGACAATCAGGTCGGCCTGTCGCATGAGCGCGGCGGTCGCCGCTTTCGTCACGGGATCGGGCAGCATTTGCACGAGGTCCGGCGAGAGGTTGGCTTTGGCAAGTTCTGCGTGAATGAACTTGAGCAACAGCGCGCAGGCCGAGTGGCCTTTCGGAGACGGGGCCACGATGACTGCATTGCCGCATTTGAGCGCGTTGACGATCTTGTTCGCGGGCGTTGCCGCCGGGTTCGTCGATGGCGTGATCGCCGCGACGACACCGACCGGGCGAGCAATTTCTACGATGCCTTTTTGCGTGTCCTCGGCGATCACGCCGTGCGTCTTGCGCCCGTGCAGATCGCGCAGCAGGCCCAGTGTCTTGCGGAAGTTCTTCTGGATCTTGTCCTCGACGTTGCCCAACCCGGTGTCGTGCACGGCAAGCTCTGCGAGTTGCCGGTTCCGTGTGGATTCCATGATCGCCCACGCTGCGGCGCACGCCGCGGTATCGAGCGCCTGCTGACCGCCGCGGACAAAATCGCGCTGTGCCGTTCTAGCACGGGCGACTAGCGCCGCCACCTGACGATCGACGTCTTGCGCTGTCGTCGCTGCTGCTGCGCCGGACGGATGGATATCGGCTCCGAAAGCCCGTGAATTCATGGGGTGTCTCCTGTTGCGCTGGGTGCCTGTCGTTGGTGTGTCTTGCTTGTCACCAATCTAGTCAGCGCGGTCGCGTCGCAGGTCTCAAATTCCCGGACAAACCGGACACAACGCGGGGGTGTACCGGTCGTCTCGATATTCGGGACCGAAGGAAGTCCGCAAAAATAATGAAACCGATGCAGAATCACCTTTAGCGACGCGTTGCCGCACGGACGGCTACGCGCAAAGGAGACGAACATGACGGCATCGAATCAATCGAACGCTGCGGCAGTGCGGGCGTTTCGGGTATTGGAGACGTTGGCTACGGCAGGCGGACCGCTGTCGATGATGGATCTGGTGAACGCGCTGGGGTTACCCAAGCAGACGGTGCATCGCATCCTGACGCAGCTCAAAGATGCGTGGCTCATCACCCGCAGCGCCGACGACCGGCGCTACGAGTGCTCGCCGCGCGTGCGGGCGCTGGCGATCAACGTGCTGATGCAAACCGGCCCGGCAGCGGCACGTCATGGGCTGTTACAACAGTTGGTCGTGCGCATCGGCGAGACGTGCAACCTCACGATGCTCTCGGGCAACGACGTGATTTATGTGGACCGCGTAGAGACGGAATGGCCGCTGCGCATGCATCTTCAACCGGGCTCGCACGTGCCGCTGCATTGCTCGGCGAGCGGAAAGCTGCTGATGAGCTTCTTGCCGAAAGAGCGACGCGAGCGCCTGATCGAGACGCTGCCTTTGCGGCGTTTCTCGGAGCGCACGTTCACAGACCGGAGCGAATTGCGCTCTGAACTTGCGCGCACCCGCCGCCGCAAGATGGGCATCAACAATCAGGAACATCTGCAAGGACTGATCGCGATTGCGGTGCCGGTGATGCTCAACCGCAATCGCGCCTGCGCGGCGATCGCCGTGCAGGCGCCGGTCGGACGCCTCACGCTCGACGACTTGCTCGCGTTCGAGCCCGAACTCAGGTTTGCTGCGGAAGAGACGGCGAAGACGTTTAGAGACTAGGAGATGGTTTTGCCTGAGATCTTCTCAACGCTCTTGAGCGCAGGAAATGCAAGAGGCCTGACAGAACAATCGCAATTACGCTGATTTCCACGGCGTACCAACTCATCGCGAGAATCGGCATCTCCCCGCGTGGAATCGATTCGGGCATGTATTTGTGCAGGGATGTGTTCGAAACAGTGTTCGAAATGAGGGCGACGGATAATGAGAAGGAAAACACCGTCAGTGACTTGCTCGCGCTCCAAAGACGGTTTCCTTTACGCGAGAACCCGACACCTGCAATGAAGAACATAGGGGCAAGCAGAAACAGATACCCCTGATATCCCAGCGGAGTCAGTTGCTCCCCAAAGAAATCGCGTGGCACGCTGATCATCACTGCCCAGAAATGGACCGCACACGAAAGCGACAGACAGATCACTGAAACCGTGTCACGCGAAGTCAGACTTACCTTGACCCCGGGTACATCACGCCGATTCGAGACCGCTTCGTTGTACAACAATGCGCTCACACATCCATATATGGGCAGATTCACGACAGCAATGATGAGGTAAAAGAGCCATGCCACCGCTAGCGTCCACACCACTACGGTCCATACGTAGAGCGGCATCGCCCAAGGCTTTCGACACAGCAATCCAACGCCCGCCAGTAACAACGCCGCGCGCGCCGTAGCGTCAACAACCAGCAGTCGCAATGCTCGCTTCGACATGCCATCTACGATATCCATCGCTTCGTGACCGTTGAGAAACCAGAAAACTACTATCTCAAGAAAGAACGTGACGGAAACCAAGATGGTGCCCAATGCGATGACGCTTGATATCGATGTATCAGTTGCTTGACCGTCGATAACATTTACATCCGGCATACTGTTCGTAGTCCATAGCATCTTTATGACAAATTACTTAGGCGTTAAAGCGCTGAAGCGTAGCACCTGCCTTCTCTAATTCCGCGACTTGTAAGATTTGCGTACCTAGATTTGGGCGATTTCTGCAACCCGCATCAACAGTTCACACTTGCCCGAGTCGAGCCGATTGTCATCCCCCACTTGCCCCAAAGCCCGCTCCCCGGCAAGATGGCGTCCAGTTTCCATCGCGCCTACTTGCATCGTGATCCGACGCCTCTCCCATTTGCCGTTGGCTATCGCCTTCACCGTCTTTCTTACGCTGCTTGGCGTGAGCCATCTGGTCGTGAGCGAGCTTGCCGCGCGCACTCAGGCGGCGGCGGATCTGCGCTTTAACGAGTTCGCGACGGACGCCAGCAATAAGGTGCAAGTGCAGTTGCTGCGATACACGGACATCCTGCTCGGTCTGCGTGGTCTCTGGTCGGTGACAGGCGCCCCGACGACGCGCCAGTTTCTCGCTTATCACGACGCCCTGCGCATTCACGATCGCTTCCCCGCGCTCGTCAACATCAATTTCAACGAGTTCATCGCTACTGCCGACACAGCGCGCTACGAGCGCCAGATTCGGCAAACCGAGCACCTGACCAACTTCACCATCTTCCCGAAGGCGACGACGTTGCCGCATCGTCTCGTCGTTCGGTTCGATTCGTCGCCACACACGGTTTATCTCGGCCGGGATATCTACATGAACTATCCCGAGTCGGTGACGCGACAGGTCGCGGAATCGGCCACTGCCGTCACGTCGGGACTTGCCATTCCCCAACTCGACGACAAGCCCGGTGCAGGGCTCGGCATTCGTCTGGCGATCTACCGCTCCGCCACCATCCCGCCACCGGGCGCCCGGATGCAGGCCTTTGCCGGTTCGGTGGGCATTTTTGTCGACTGCCCTACGCTGATCCATGAAGCGATTCCTGCCGCCGACCGGCAATATCTCGCGCTCACGTTCCGCTCACTGCCGCTGTCGGGCGAAGCCGAGCTCCCCACGCGGCGAACGCTCTATCGTCTCGGCGATAGCACCCTTGCCCCCGCCGCATCCGTGGCCAGAATAAAGCGCTCATTCTTCGTCGCCGACCGTGTCTTCGAACTGGATTTCACCGTCGCTAAGGATCGCTTCAAAGACCCCATCGGCGCCCACATTCAAGCCATCGGTTATTCCGTCGGCATCCTGCTAAGCGTTATCAGCGCAGCGGTCATCTACCTGCTGCTCGCTTCGCAGCGCCAATTGAGCACCACGGTCACGTCGCAATCGGCTTCACTCGCCAGCACGCGCGATCAGGTCGACCGGCTGCTGCGCGAACGCCTCCAAGCCGAGCAGGAACTCGCCCGGCAAGGCGAGCGAGAGCGCCAGCGCATCGGCCGTGAACTGCACGACGATCTGGGGCAGAAACTCACCGGTGCGTCGCTCATGCTCGAAACGCTCGCGCACTCTTCGCCAGCGGCTTCGGACGACGTCCATCGCCAGTCAATAGACAAGATCGCCAAAATCGTCGAAGGCAGCATCGCGACCATTCGCACGCTGTCGCGAGGGCTGACCCCATTCGACGGCTCGCCTCATGACCTCGGCGCAGCGCTGCGTGAGCTCTGCGACGAGATAGGACGACTACTCCCCGACGGCTGCCACCTCGACCTCTCCTACGACACCGAGCTGCTTTCGCAAGACGCCTCGTTGCACCTTTACCGCATCGTGCAGGAGTCGATCTCCAATGCTCTGCGCCATGGCCGGGCGCGCCGTATCGACGTGCAACTTCTGGATATCGACGGGCGCATTGCACTGACCGTGCGAGACGATGGCATCGGGCTGCCGGGCAATATCGACGTTTCCGATCTGCCAACGACTAGCGTAGGATTGCGCAGTATTCGCTCGCGAGCCCAATTGCTCGGCATGCGGGCAGACTTCCGCCGAGGGCCCGACGGCGGCGTCATTGTCGAAGTGAAGTAACCCCGGCCGTCGCGCCCTTGGCGCACGACCTCGATATGCAGCCAACCTGACATGTCCCACACCCTTGTCCTTATCGACGATCACCCCATCGTGCGCGATGGCCTCGTGACGCTGTTGCACGCGTCGCCCAACTACCGCGTGTTAGCGCAGGCGGGCGATGAGGCCGAGGGTTTGGCGGCGGTGCGTGCGCATCGTCCCGACGTGGCGCTGGTCGACCTGATGCTCGGCGACGCGCTCACGCTGCCGCTGATCGGCACGATTGCGCGAGAGTTTCCGCAAACCGCCGTCGTCTGTATCTCGATGCATTCCGACGCCGCCTATGCCGAACCCGCCGCGCTGGCCGGTGCCATGGGGTACGTCAACAAAGCCAACGCGGGACGCACGATTCTCGACGCGATTGCCTCGGTGCTGCGCGGCGTGCCGTACTTCCCGCCCGATGTCCAACAGCGACTGCTGCGCCGCGCGCGAGGCTTGGCACCGCAATCGACCTCGCCGCTGGGTATGTTGTCGACGCGTGAAATCGAAATTCTCGGCTTTATCGGTCAGGGGATGAAGAAGCAGCAAATCGCGGAACGAATCGGCCGCAGCGCGAATACCGTCGAGACCCACCGCACCAACATCAAACGCAAGCTCAACCTCGATACCAACGCCGAGTTGATTCGCTTCGCCGCGCTGAATCTGCCCCAATCTCCGGCCCAGTAAGGCCCGCCATGACGGTGCCGGTTGATCCGGCATCGCTCACGGGTTGAGTCGCGCACCGTCGCCTGAGCGATTGTCCGCGCGAGCGCCCCCTCCTACGATCTCCTCCAGCCCACACCCGTGCGCCCGCCGTCACGGGGCGGCCTGCGCATGTTCGTGCGCCGTCTGGTCGCCACACGATCCAGGGCCAATCATCCTTCGAACTACGACAATGAAAAAACAGACCATCGCCGCCCTGACCTGCTTGTTGACGACGCTGCCCGCCCTCGGTATTGCCGCCGAAACTCCGGACAACTCGCATGGCTTCTATCTGGGCGCTTCTGCCGGTTTGTCGAACATCACAGGCAGCGACAGCGATATCGCCATCCCGCCGCTGACCTACACGCAGAATCGCAATCGGTTTGGCTTCAAGGTGTACGCGGGTTATCAGTTCAACGACTACCTGGCGCTGGAGACCGGCTTCGTCGATCTCGGGGCCGATAAGGTCGAGTTCAGCAATGGTCGGCAGAACAAGCTGACCGCGCTTGGCGGCTTTGTCGATGCGATCGTCTCGTATCCGATCACCGATGCATTCAGTGTTTTCGGCAAGGTCGGTTACAGCGTCCTCGCCAATCGCTCGCAAGAAACCGGCGCGAGCATCGGCGGATTCAATTCAAAAGATTCGTACGACAACATGGGCGTCAAGGGACACGTCACTTTCGGTGCGGGCGTGAAGTACAAAGTGACGCCGCACCTGCACCTGCGCGCCGATTACGACCACTTCGCCGCAGGCTCGAACGGCGATAACGTCGGCATCAAAGCGGATATGTTCACACTCGGTGCCCAGTACCAGTTCTGATACCACGAAGAATGGAATACCGGAGAGATAACGATGAGTACCTTCGTAACGCTGCTCTTTCTCGTCTGCTTGGTCGGTCTGCCGGTATGGCACGTGCTGCGCAAACGGAATTTGAAAACGGACATGCTGGCCGCTGCGGGCTTGCAGGACGGTCAGGGATATACGTTTTTCTTCGGTGACAGCGGTATCGTGCTGAACCCGGCCACGAAATGCGTCACCGTCGCCGAGAAGTGGCGCATGAAGACGTATCCCTTCAGCGATATCCGCAGTTGGAAGGCCAGCAAGGTACACGCCGGGCCGACGCACGTCACGGCATTCGGTGGCGCGTCGGGTGCGGCGCAGAACGTGGGTAACGCGCTACGTGCGAAGGCACACGCCGATTCGCTGAGCCATTTCGTTTTGGTCGTGAAGGATATCGACGCGCCTGAATGGAAGATCCGAATGATCCGCGAGAAGGATCAGGCGCGTTGGATGGAGATTCTGCAACAAGAGATCAACGAGGCTTGAGTCCCGCCAGTGATCGCAAGCAAGCGATCGCGCGGGCATCTGCTTCGACATGCGCCACCGTCCACGTCACACAGGCCACATCCGACGCGAGTAGAATCCGCGTGTCGTAGCGCATGGCTCGCGATGATCGCGGCCGCTGGCGACGGCGAACCGACACGAAACGGATACGAACATGAAGATTGCAATCGCGCTGGCGCTAACCGTTGCCGCGACTTGGGCTCACGCGGAAAAGATTGGCGATGTGAGCACCGCGTTCCAGTGGCTTGGCCCGGATCACAAGATTGTCGTCGACGCCTACGACGACCCGAAAGTGCGCGGCATCACCTGCTACGTATCCCGCGCAAAGACGGGCGGCGTGAAGGGCATGGTCGGACTGGCTGAGGATAAGGCCGAAGCGTCGATCGCCTGCCGCCCGGTCGGCCCCATCTCGTTCACCGGCCCGCTGCCGAAGGAAGAAGAAGTCTTCTCGGAAAGCCTCTCGCCGCTATTCAAAAAGCTGCGAATCGTGCGCATGGTGGATAAAGCCCGCAACACGCTCGTCTACCTGACCTACTCCGACAAACTGATCGACGGCTCACCGCAAAACGCCGTGACCGCAGTGGAAGTCGACCGTGCGACGCTTATTCCGCTGAAATAGCCGACGTGCTACGAGATGCCGAAGTCGTCGTTGCTATCGGGAATCGCGCTCAGCAATTCCTCCAGCGCCGCCCAACGTAGCGTCTTAGCGGTCGCCTCAAGCACACGGTAAAGAGGCGGTGCCGAAGCGGTTTGCTTCGCGGCAGTGCGGGATTTCGCCATGTATTGTCGTGTGGCGCACGTGATGGGACAGGACTGCATTCGAAACTCCTTTAAGGCGATGGCGCCGCCCGCGTGGCGCTCGCGGACCAGTAGCCGTTCAACACATCGCGCAACTCGGTGGTGCCGAAGCGCCGCTCGCTCCCCGCTTCCACGTCGATGCGGCCAGCATTCTGCGCGTCGTAGGTGCCGATCACGAGCCGCGCCAGATTGGCGTTCAGCCCTGCGCGCGCGAGCACGGCGTTCCACTCGGTGCGCGGCAGCGCGACGGCGGTGATCTCTCTGCCGCTGAGTTCGCTCAACGCTTGCGCCACCTCGCCCGCGTGATACCGGCGCGGGCCTTCGATACTCACCACGCGAACGCCGTTTTCGTCATGCCCTTCGCGCAGAAGCTGCGCCGCGACGACGCCGACATCACTGGCCGACACCGTCGGAAATGGCCTGTCGATCGGATGATGAAAGCTCGGCAACCGCCCGGAAGCGAGTGCCGCGGGCATCACACGTACCCAGTTCTGCATGTGTTCCGCCGAGCGCAGAAGCGTCAGGCGCGGCACAACCTCGCGATACGCCGCTTCCAGTTCGCGGAACAACCTCGTGATCCCCGAGTCGCCCGGCAACTCCGCGCCGTAATCGGACAACGCCACGACATGGAGATGCGGATGCCCTCGCAACGCACGCGCAGTCGTGTTCACGGTGTGCCGCATCGCAGTTTCCGGGTCCGAGGCGTGGTGCGCGACCGGGCAAAGCAGTTGCACCGAGTGCGCACCGTCGAGCGCCTTTCGCACCGACGCCTCGTCGTCGAGATCTGCTCGCACCACCTCGCAGCCAAGACGCCTCAATGCGTCGTGTTGCGCCGGATCACGCACCGCGGCACGCACCGCCTGCCCAACGTTCCGCAGCGCCGCGACCGTCGCGCGGCCCACTTTTCCCGATGCACCAAAGATGACGTACATAGTCCATCGCCTCTCATTCATGGATCTTGAGTCTACGAAGCCTCACGACGAAAAACTCACACGGACGGATGTTCCCCATCACATTCGGATGACAACCTAAGCCCGCCCATCGCCCTGCCCGCATCACCACCAGCACGCGCGAGGAATTTGCAGCAAAATGCGGCATCACATCGAGAAGCACGGGGCAGGCAATGAAGGCATCTCACACAACGTTGATTCCGCACTCCGGGCAGCGCAAAAGCCTGCTTTCGAGCTCGTCGCTCGGGTGGTCGGGCTTCGGTGCCGAGTTGTTCCGCGTCGCCGCCGGTGAACATCGCATTCCGGCGTTCTCGCATCATCGGGTCGGGGTCCACGTGGGCAAGCCTGTCAACGCGGTCTGTCGATGCGAAGGAGCGCCGAAGGCACGCATTCAGTCCCACGGCGACGCCGACGTCGTTCCTGCGGGCATGGCGGGCGTTTGGTCCGACGACGCCGATTGCACCATCCTCAGCATCTGGTTTGCTGCCGACTTCGTTCGTAACACCTACGATCAACTCGGCCTGAAGTCGTCAGACGCGCTGATTCGCCCGCACTTCCAATGGCGCGACGCACGCTTTCAGCAAATGGCGTGGGCCTTGCAGGCAGAACTCGAAGCCGACGACGCCTCCGATCCCCTCTACGCCGAGAGCCTTTGCACTGCGATGATCGTACGGCTGGCCAGTACCGGCGGGGCAGCCAATGCAGAACCCCAGTCCGATCGCAAGCGCCGCACCCTGTCGGCACGCGCCGCCGCACGCGTCATCGACTACGTCGAAGCCCATCTCGACGAGCGCCTTTCGCTCACAGAACTCGCGGCCCTCGTCGATCTGAGCGTCCCCCATTTCAAAGTGCTGTTTCGCGAAACGATGGGCTTGCCCGTGCACCGGTACGTCGTGCAGCGCCGTCTGGAACGGGCGAAGGCCCTGCTGATCGAGGGCCGGTTGAGCGTGAGCCAAATCGCGCTCGACACCGGCTTCTCGCATCAGAGCCATATGGCCACGTGGATGAAGCGCGTGCTCGGCGCTACGCCGCGCGATATCGCAGCGAGCGCCGTCACCTCACACACGACGCCCTTGCGAGGCGCGATCCAGCCAGCCGACTAACAACAGCGCAACGGCAAACCCCAGCACGACCACACACACGCCGCTCCATCCGGCCCATGCCCAAGCGGCTCCCGAGAGCGCCGCACCGATCGCGCCGCCCACGAAGAAGATGCCGACGAAGAGCGCGTTCAACCGGCCGCGCGCCGCAGGGTTCAGCAGGTTGACCGCGCGGCGTCCGAGCGTCTGGTCGGTGATGACGCCCGCGTCGAGCGCTGCGGCCCCGGCGACGAGCATCGCCAATGCCAGCACGGGATGCGACACCGGCGAGAAACCGCCCCACCCCGCGCCCGCCGCGCCGAGCATCAGCACGGCGACAATCATCACAATGTGCGAAACAATCTGCGTCGCGTGGCCCGCGCCACGGTCGCCGAGATACCCGGCAAGCGGCGTCACAATGGCCCCCGAGGCGCCCGCTAGCGCGAACACGGCAATCCCCTGCATACCGAGCGAGAACGGCGGCTGCGCGAGTCGCAACGCAATGGCTGTCCAGAACGCGCTGAACGCGCCGAGTGCCAGCGCCGCCTGCAAAGAGCGACGTTGCAATACGGGCTCCGTGCGCAGCAGCGTCCACAGCGAGCGCAGCAAGGCCGGATAACTCGCGCCAGCATGCGGCGCGTGATTCGGCAACCGGAGATACAGCACCACCGCGAGCAAGGCGTCGGCGACCGCCTCGATGCCGAAGAACACCCGCCATCCAAACGTGCCCGTAATCAAACTCGCAAGCGGACGCGAGAGCAGAATCCCAAGCATCAACCCGCTCATCACGTTGCCAATCGCTTGGCCGCGCCGTTGCTCCGGTGCCATCGATGCCGCCATCGGGACGAGCATCTGAATCACGCTCGACGTAGCACCCGCGAGAAATACCGAGGCCAGAAACACCCATCCCGAATGCGAGAGCGCAGACACCGCCAAAAATGCCGCACAGCACGTCAGCGTCACCACGATGAGGCGGCGATTCTCAAGCAAATCGCATAACGGCACGAGCAGCAGCAAGCCCGCCGCATACCCCAGTTGCGGCAGCATCGCGATCAGGCCCGACAGCCCGACCGGCAAATTCAGCGCGTGGCTCACGGGGCCGGTCAGTGGCTGCGCAGCGGACAAATTCAAAATGATGATGCCGACGGCCGCCGCGAAGAAAAGCGTCATTTGTCGGCTAAGGCCTGCCCCCTCAGGCGCGGCCGAAGGCGGTGGCGACACAGTTGACGGTAGTGGCGAGGGCGTGGCGAAGTTGCGCGTACAAACGGTAGGTGGCTGCGTCATTTTTCCGGATCCATTGAGTCGGTCCGGCTGATTGTAGAAACGCCAACGTTATGCCACAATTGAATTATGTTCATATTGATTATGCGAGTTTGTTTTGAACACACATGACTTGCAGGCTTTCGTGGCAGTGGTCGAGAGCGAATCGATGGTGCGGGCGTCGGAGAAGCTTTTCCTGACGCAACCGGGTTTGACGCGTCGCGTACAGAATCTGGAAAAAATGCTGGGCGTCGAACTGCTCGACCGCCAGAGCAAACCGCTCAAGCCGACCGCCGCCGGCAACGAGGTCTACGCCCTCGCGCGTACGGTGCTGCGTGCCGTCGACGACTTGATGGCTGTGGCCTCCCCCGATAACGAACCCACCGGTGAATTCAACATCGGCGTGCCGCCGTTTCTGTCGGAACTGGCGCTTGAGCAGCCGATCGACCGCTTGCGTGCCGCCTTTCCCAAGCTGACGCTTCGCGTGACGGCAGGCTGGTCGCCGGGCCTGTTGCAGAACGTCGAGCGCGGCAAGGTGGACGCCGCCATCGTGCTGCTGCCCGACGCTGCCGTGATACCCGAAGGCCTGACATCGACGCTGCTCGCGCACAAGCCCACGGTGGTGGTGGCGCCGCGCGCGTTAGGTCTTGCCGATAAGTCCGCCACGCTCGCCGAATTGTCCGAGCATCCGTGGGTGCTCAATCAGGACGGCTGCGGCATGCGCTCGGCGCTAAGCCGCGCGATGGTGACAGCAGGGTTGCCGTTCCATGTGGCCGTCGAAGCGTTCGGCTCCGAGTTGCAACTGTCGCTCGTTGCGCGGGGTTTGGGCGTCGGGCTCGCAGCACCCGAAGTGCTGGCCCGCAGCCCCCATCATGAGGCACTGCAAATCGTCGACGTGCCAGAGTTCCGCAGCGGCCTCAACGTCTGGCTCGTCCACGGCGCGCTGCCCTCACGACTTGTTCGCCCGGTGGCGCTGATTCAGGACGCATTGACCGACGAACTCAAGAAAGATGCTGCCGCCCGCCCCGGAGACAGAACCTCATGAAATTCGCCGTCGCAACGTATGGCACGGAAGGCGACACCCGACCGCTGGCGATGCTGTGCCGGGCCTTGATGGATGCCGGTCACGAAGCATGTTTGCTGGCCGATCGCGCCACGCTCGGTGCCGCTCACGGTCTTGGCGTTCCCACCATTGCACTGGCGGGCGATATCAAGGGCACGCTGCAACCTGAGCTTGCGATCTCGAACGTTGTCGCAGGCAAGCGCGGCGTATCGAACATCGCGGGCGCGCTCGCCCGCATCGCCAACACGCACGCACAGGCTTGGCTCAACGCCATCGTCCGTGCAGGCGAAGGCTGCGATGCCATCATCGTGTCGGGCCTTGCTGCCTTTGTCGGGCTTTCTGCGGCGGAACATCTCGGCATCAAAGCAATCGGCACAGGCCTGATCCCCATCTCCCCCACAAGCGCATTCGCGTCGCCCTTCTTACCGCCCAAATGGGTGCCGGGGTTCCTCAACCGCGCGAGTCAGCAGTTCGTGAACCAGATGCTGTGGCGCGCCTTCCGCGAAAAAACCAACGCCGCGCGCGCTGCCATTTGTGGACTTCCGCCGCGACGCGAGCTCTGGACGCAACACCCGATGCTGTACGGCATCTCCCCGAGTCTGGTCCCCCGGCCAGACGATTGGCCCGAAAACGCACAAATCTGCGGGCAATGGGTGTCGCCGTCGGTCGACTGGGTCGCGCCACCAGCACTCACCGAATTTCTCGCCGCAGGTGAAGCGCCGATGTACATCGGCTTCGGCAGCATGACGGGGTTCGATGCGGACAAGTCGCTTGCCGAAATCGTCACGGCCGTGGCAGGCCGCCGTGCGCTGTTCTACCCGGGTTGGAGCGGTGCGAACAGTTCAGCACTGCCATCCAATTTCCATGTGATTGGCGACACGCCACACGACTGGTTGTTTCCGCAGACTTCGCTCGTCGTTCACCACGGCGGCTCGGGAACGTCGCATTCGGCCACGCGTGCGGGCGTGCCATCCGTTGCCGTGCCATTTACCGGCGATCAGTTTTTCTGGGCCGACAGACTGCGCCGCGCGGGTGTCGCAGTCGACGCATTGAACGGCCGTGCGTTGCGCGCCACCTCACTGGCCCGAAGTATCGAATTCGCCGAACGTGCCACCACACGCACGCGTGCGCAGGCACTCGGCGCGCAAATGTGCGCGGAAAATGGCCTGCGCAACGCGGTCGACGCCATAGAACGCATGCTCTAAGTGCACGCACTTTAGTGACCAACTTTGCTATAGTTCAGGGCTGAGGACGACCTCAGCCTGCTGGCAACACAATCCGGGACGGCCCGGCTCTACCCAAATAGGAGAGCCGTATGGCTTGGATATATTTGCTGTTTGCGGGCCTGCTCGAGATCGTCTGGGCCTTTACGATGAAGCAGTCTGCGGGCTTCACGAAGTGGGTCCCCTCCGTCATCACCCTCGTCACCATGGCCGCCAGCTTCGGTTTGCTGTCGGTCTCCATGAAGACGCTTCCCCTCGGCACGGCATACACCATCTGGACCGGCATCGGTGCCATCGGCGCATTTACCGTCGGCGTTCTCGTGCTCGGTGAATCCGCCAGTGCCTTACGACTTCTCGCCGCCGTGCTCATCGTGAGCGGGCTCGTGCTGATGAAGCTCGCCTCTTAGGATTTTTCCCAAAAACACGGCGTTGGCGGAACCCTCGCGCCAACGCGCGTGTCGGTGGCACGGGTGTCATTCGAATGACACCGAAAGTGCGCCACATCCCCTTCCCGCAATCTTCCTTTTAGGAGGCCCGGTGGACCTCTCCGAGTACTTCCCTGCCCTGCTGTTTCTGCTAGTGGCCTTGCTGATGGGCACGGCGCTGTTGTTTGTCGCGAAGCCCATCCGTCCGCACCGGCCGGACGCCGAAAAGAACTCGGCATACGAATGCGGCTTCAATGCGTTTGGCGATGCGCGCAAACAATTCGATGTTCGCTTTTATCGCGTGGCGATCTTCTTCATCGTCTTCGATATCGAGTTGGCCTTCACGATTCCGTGGGCCGTCTCCATGCGGGAAGTGGGCTGGCCGGGCTTCATCGCGATGATGTTCTTCCTCTTTATTCTCGCGTTGGGTTTTGCGTACGAATGGGGCAAGAAGGCGCTTGAGTGGGAATAGGATCTGACTCGGTCCGACGCCGAGTCATCGCTTGTTCATGTGAATCGGGTAGCGTCACGGCGGCATCCCATTTCCACACACAAAGAACATGCGCCAATTCATTTACGGGGTAGTTGCAATATTGGGGACGATCGGCACGTGCGCCCTTGCACACGCCGCCGCCTTCGAGCCGGACGTCACCGTGCTTGCCGACGAGGTCATCTACGACATCAACGCCGACGGCACCTTCACCCGCGAAGAGACACGACACTTCCGTCTGGAGACCGACCGCGCGGTCAAGGCGAATAGCCAAGTCGCGATGCGGTATAGCACGTCGTTGCAAGATCTCGCTGTCGAGGACGCCTATACCACCACGAAGGACGGCAAGCGTATCGACGTGGCTGCCGACAAGATCATCGTGCAACAAAGCCGCGAAAGCGCCGGCGCACCGATGTTCGATGACGGCAAGGTCAAGACTGTCATCTTCCCGGCCACCGAAATCGGCGCCACGCTGACCTTGAAAACGCGCTATACGCAGCGTCAAGCGCTCTTCCCCGGCCAATTCTCCGCCATCGAGTATTTCGGCGTAGACAAGCCTTATCAGTCGGTTCGCCTCGTCGTGCGCGCGCCTGCCACGCTGAAACTGAATGTCGATGCGATCGACATGCAAGGCGGCCTGCAAACGTCTACCAATCCCGACACGCAGCAATGGCAGTGGACGCTCGCCAACACCCCAGCCCACGCGCCGGAACCCGGCTCGGTCGCGCTGGTGGATCACAGCCCGCGTGTCGCGATCACGACGTTCCCCGACTTCGCGTCTGTCGCGGCTGCTTATAACGAACGCGCACTTCCCAAGGCTGCAGTGACACCGGCCATTCAGACGTTGGCCGATAGCCTCACCCAAGGGGTGACCGACCGTCGCAAGCAAGCGCAGATCCTGTACGAATGGGTCACCAAGAACGTGCGCTATGTCGGCGTTTATCTGGCCTTTGGGGGTGTCGTGCCGCACGAGGCGTCTGCCATCCTCGACGCAAAATACGGCGACTGCAAAGACCACGTCACGCTGCTCGAATCCCTGCTCGCCGCCAAGGGCATCAAGAGCAGCCCGGTGCTCGTGAACGCCGGCACCGGATACTGGCTGCCGAAGGTAGCGGCGCCGCTGGGCGTCTTCAATCACGCGATCACCTATCTGCCGGAATTCAATCTCTTCGTGGATTCGACCGCGAGCGTCGCTCGCTTCGGCACATTGCCCGTCACCGAGGCCGGCAAGTTGGCACTCGTCGCCGACGACGGCACTGGGCGCGCCAAGATGGTGACCTTGCCCGCCAATACCCCCGAGAACGCTCGCATCGACATCACCACGCGCGTGGTGCTCGACGACGACGGCAATCTGAAGGGCACCGGAGAGATTGCGACGAGCGGCATGTTCGACTGGGTGTCGCGCCAAATCTTCGCGTCGGTTCCCGCAGGCACGACGTCCACGCTGGCCAGTCAGATGCTGAGCGCGGGCGGTCGCAGCGGTCAGGGCGACTTCACGCATGGCGACCCGCGCGATTTCGCCAAACCCTTCGCGTATCAGACTGCGTTTGAACAGCCCGGCTACGTGCAACTTCCCGGCCCCGGTGCGATGCAAGTGCCACGCGGGCTGTCCGGGTTCGTCAACATCGCCTCCACCTTCACCGCGATGAGCGTGGAATCGCGCGATTTCGCGATGCCGCTTGCTGGCCGCCAGGTGACAGAAACGACCATCATCACGCTGCCCAAGCAGGTCAAGCTGGCGAATTTGCCGAAGCCCGTAAGTATCGATTCGCCGCTTGGCAGCTATCGGTCGAGCTACAAGGCCAACGGCCGCGTGCTCACGGTGACGCGAACGCTGCGTCTCACGCCCACCGGCATGACAATCGCACCCGAGCAATATCCCGCCTTTAGAAAGCTGGGCCTGGCCGTGCTGCGCGACATCAACGCGCAACTCGTCTACTAGGATCTGATTTACATTGCTGAAATGGGCGCGCCGCTTGCCGTTCATACCTGCGAACGATAAGCGGCGCCCTCGTCTCAACGATCTCAATGCCAAGTCAGGAGCCCCCCATGCCATCTGCCGCCGAACTCGTTACGTCTCTAGGGTTATTGCCGCATCCAGAAGGCGGGCACTATCGCGAAACGTATCGCGCCTCTGACACGATTGTCGCGCAGGCGCTGCCGGACGGATTCTCCGGCGCCCGCAGTATCTCCACGGCGATTCTCTACTTACTGGAAGCGGACGATTTCTCCGCGTTCCACCGCATTCGCAGCGACGAGATTTGGCACTTCCATCTCGGTGGCACGCTCTGGATTCACGAGATCGACCCTGCTGGCAAGTTGACGACGACATGCCTCGGCGCCGACATCGCGAACGGCGAGCACTTGCAATATGTCGTTCGCGCCGGACACTGGTTCGCGGCACAACCGGCACCGTCCACGAGCTACTCGCTGGTCGGGTGTACGGTCGCCCCCGGATTCGCATTCGAAGACTTCGAGATGGCCGACCCGGCCGCACTCGCGGCGCAATGGCCTGCACATCAGGCGCTGATCGAACGGCTCGGACGCGTCGAACGCCGCTAGAATCGAACGCATCCGCTATCCAACACAAGGGGTTCTCATGCTTCGCGTACTCGGCCGGGCGTCGTCCATCAACGTGCGAAAAGTGTATTGGCTTTGCCACGAACTCGACACGCCGTTCGTTCCCGAGCCATGGGGCGATGCCACGAGTACGTTGCCGCTCGACACCCCGGCGTTCGTCGCGATGAACCCGAACCGCATGGTGCCGGTCATCGACGACGGCGGCTTCGTGATGTGGGAATCGAACAGCATCCTGCGCTACCTTGCCGCGACGCGCGGCGACAACGCGCTCTATCCCACAGCCCCCCGTGAGCGCGCCCGCGCCGATCAGTGGATCGACTGGCAAGCCGCCGATCTGAACCCCGCGTGGCGCTACCCCTTTATGTCGCTGGTTCGGCAGGCACCGGGCTACGACAACCCGGCGACGCGCGACGCGAGCATCAAGCGCTGGTGCGAGTTGATGACCGTGCTCGATCAACAACTGCAAACCACGCAAGCGTTCGTGTGCGGCGACACGTTCACGCTAGCGGACATCCCTATCGGCTTGTCGGTCCATCGCTGGTTCAGCACGCCTATCGATCATCCGCCACTGGCAGCCGTGACGGCGTACTACGAACGGCTCTCGCAGCGCGAAGGCTTTCGTCTCTATGGCCGCAATGGCGCGCCTTGAAAGGGTGTGAAAGCGAGCCCTTGTGACGCTGGCACATCCGCATCACTTGTTGTAGATTTCGTTTCAGCAGACAGAACGAATGCGGTTCTGCATCGGATCATTAGGATTGCTGAAAGGACGGCTATGAAAATTGATAGTGGTGTGAGCTACCTCGGCGCGAACAACACGTACTCCGCAACGGCCAAGCGCAACGAAAGCGCCAGCGCGTCGTTCGCTGCCGCGCTGGCCGCCTCAGCAAAGACGCAGACGGCATCGCAAACGGGTAGCACGACCTCAGCGCAGAACACCGACGCTGCGCAAATCGACTTCACGAACATGACCCGGCAGCAATTGCGCGACTGGACCAACGCACAGATTCGCAGCGGCAAGATGACGCTCGACGACAGCGCGCCGTTGATGGCCATGACCATGAAGATTTCGGTCGACACGGGCATCGAAGTGCCTGCCGAGACCGACACCCAGCGCATCGACTTCACTGACCGTGCCCGCCAAGGGATCGCTGCGGCCCAGTCGCGCAACGAACCCGAGAATGCCAAGCGCTTGCAAACAGCGCTCGACATTCTGCTCAAGCATCAGGGCGAGACGTTCGGCGTGAATACCCGCGCGTAATCCTCCGGCGTTAAAACGCCAACGCCGACGCCGAATCACCCGGCGTCGTCACGCCGCCTCGGCCATCGTCTCGCGCATCACCTGCGCGAGGGCGATGATGCCAGCCTCGATGTGTTCCGAACGAATCGACGAAAAGCCGAGCCGGAACATGTTGCGCGGTGGCGTCTCGCCCATGAAGAACACGTCCCCCGGCTCGATCAGGATGCCGCGCGCCTTGGCCCGCAGCGCGAGCAAATTCGCGTTGAGTCCCTCCGGGCCGCGCACCCAACACGATGCCCCGCCCTTCACGCGCACGAATGACGCCTCCGGCATGTGCGTGCTAAGCGCAGCGGTCAGTACCTCGGCCCGTTTGGCGTAGGTATCGGCCAGACGCCGCAACAGCGCATCGTGGTGCCCCAGCGCGAGAAACAACGAGAACGAGCGCTGAATAAACGCCGACGGGTGACGAATCATCAACCGGCGCAGCGCACGCAATTCCGCCACAAGCGTCGCGGGCGCCACGATATAGCCAAGCCGCAGCCCCGGCGCGAACGACTTCGATAAGCTGCCGATGTAAATCACGCGATCGCTGCGATCCAGACTCTTCAACGCCGGTATCGGAATGTCCGAATAGCTGTTCTCGCTCTCGTAATCGTCCTCGATCAACACGAAATCTTCGGTTTCTGCACGCCGCAGCAATGCCTCGCGATGCGCCAGCGGCATCGTCGTCGTGGTCGGACACTGATGCGAAGGCGTCACGTACACGTAGTCGCATTGCGACAGGTTGTCGTCGACCGGCACGCCGAATTCGTCGACCGGCAAGCCAATCAGCTTCGGGGTACGTATCGCGAAAATATTGCGTGCGTCGGGATACCCGGGGTCTTCGATGCCCACGGTCGTGCGCGCGCCGACAAGCAAATCCGCCAGCAGGTACAGCGCCTGCTGTGCGCCATTGGTCAGCACGATCTCATCGGCATCGGCCCATACGCCACGGCGCGGCAGCACACGCGTTCGAATCTGCTGAATCAGCGTCTCGTCGTCGCGCGCAATCATGTCGGGCGCCCAGTCGCGAATCTCCATGACCGTGAGCGCCTTCTGGCAGCATTCGCGCCAGTCGGCCGTGGGGAACATCGTGGGATCGAACTGCCCGTAAATGAACGGGTACTGGTACTGCTGCCAGTCGATGGGTTTGACGATGTTGCGCTGGCCCGACGGCCGCACCACGTAGCGCCCCTCCCAGTCGGGCGTCAGCGGTGCGAGCGGTGCGATGGTGCCAGCGTCCACGCCCGCTGGTAGATCGCCTGACGCCCCCGCACTCCCGTGCGCCGCGTCGCGTGATTCGACACTTTGCGTGCCCACCCGAGGCGCGAGGATGTCGCCATTGACGAAGTAACCGCGCCGTTCGCGCGCGATCAAATACCCCTCGTCGACCAATTGCTGATACGCCAACACCACCGTGTTGCGCGCCACGCCCAGCCCTTCGGCCAGTTCGCGCGACGACGGCACCGCAGCACCTCGCATCAGTCGCTCGTCGAGAATCGCCGACACCAGCATCTGGCGAATCTGACTCTGCAAACCCATGCCCGCGCGCGCCGACATCAAAAACAACTGGTTCCACATTGCCGCAGAAATCCGGCTCGACATCGCGTCCCCTCTCTTCTTGTTACTTCAAGAGCGTCAATTATTACTCATGGGACGGTGACGTTAATTCCGAATGCGGGTTTATCCCCAGTCTGGCTCCATTGACCCCGATTCCAGCATTCATGCGGCTTTGCGGGGGATTTCGGTGAAATTGGTTCAGTTGGCATCATCAAATGCGGCCAACTGGCTCTAACGAACAAAAATACGCGCGGCAATGATGCACTCACCTGACGCCGATTCGTAACGCTTACAGCGTCAACCCGAAAGTGTTCCACCGACAACCTATCGATTAGAGGTGAACCATGAAAGGACTTCCGAACCGGCTGCGACGGGTGTTCGCTGCCACGGCGTTGGCGGCAGCCGCGTTGCCTGGGGTATTGGCACTCGGCCTGGCGGCACCGGCCACTGCGCAAGCGCAGGACAAGGAGGTGACGATCGCGTATCAGCAGATCGTCGATCCGTGGCTGGTGGCAATGGCCAGCGGCGAATTCGAAAAGGCCACGGGGTACAAGATTCACTGGCGCCAATTCGAATCGGGGGCCAAGGTCGCCACCGCACTCGCCTCGGGCGACATCAAGATCGGCGTGCTGGGCTCCAGCCCGATGGCTGCGGCAGTTTCGCAGGGGCTGGATCTGCAACTGTTCTGGATCCTCGACGACATCAATCAGGCCGAGGCCATGGTGGTGCGCAACGCGTCGAACATCAAGACGCCGGCCGACCTCAAGGGCAAGAAGATCGGCGTGCCGTTCGTCTCGACCACCCACTACCACACGATGTTTGCCTTGCAGCAATGGGGCATCAAGCCGACGGAAGTCCAGGTGCTCAACATGCAGCCGAATCAGATCGTGGCGGCGTGGGAGCGCGGCGACATCGATGCGGCTTACGTGTGGGACCCGGCGCTCGCCCAGATCAAGCAGACCGGCCATGTACTCATCACGTCCGGCGAGTTGTCGAAGCAAGGCAAGCCGACGTTCGACGGCATTGCGGTAGATCGCAAGTGGGGTGAGGCCAACGCCGACTTCATGGCGAAGTTTGTGAAGGTGATCGCCGATGCCGACGCCGCCTATCGCCAGCATCAGGCTGCTTGGACGGCCACCTCACCGCAAGTCAAAGCCATCGTGAAGACGATCGGCGGCAAACCGGAAGACGTGCCCGGTGCGCTCTCGCTCTATGCCTACCCGTCGGCGCAGCAGCAAGCGTCGGCCGAATGGCTGGGCGGCGGCAAAGACAGCCGCGCTGCCAAGGCCCTCAAGGACACGGCCGACTTCCTCAAGAGCCAGCAGAAGATCAACGAGGTCAAGGCCGATTACACGCCGTACGTCACGTCGCGCTACGTCGACGCCGCACTCAAGCTGAAGTAAGCCGTGCCGGGGCCGCCACGCACAGCGCGCGGCAGCCCCTCCCCGATCGATGGATCGACAGGAGAAGGGCTTCATGGAACAACTCATCGTCAACGACGTCAGCGTCGTGTATCCCGGCCGGCGTGCTGGCGAGCAAGTACAGGCACTCGCCCACGTCGATCTGACCATCGCGCCCGGCGACTTCGTCGTGGCGCTCGGCGCGTCGGGCTGCGGCAAGACCACGCTGCTTAGCTTGATGGCAGGCTTTATCGCGCCGACTTCGGGCGAACTGCTGCTCGGCGACGCGCCGATCGAAGGCCCCGGTGCCGACCGTGGCGTGGTGTTCCAGAAACATGCGCTGCTGCCATGGCTCAGCGTCATGGAGAACACCGAATTCGGCCTGAAACTGCAAGGCGTGTCCAAGCAAGAGCGGCGTGCGCGCGCCGCACGCAACCTCGCTCTCGTGGGCTTGCAAGACTTCCACAACCACATGATTTACCAGCTCTCGGGCGGCATGCAGCAGCGCGTGGGGATTGCACGGGCGCTGACTTGCAACCCGTCGATGCTGCTCATGGACGAGCCGATGGCCGCGCTCGATGCCCTCACGCGCGAAACGATTCAGGAACTGCTGCTCGACGTGTGGCGCGAGACCGGCAAGATGATTTTCTTCATCACGCACAGCGTGGAAGAAGCGCTCTTCCTCGCCAGCCGCCTGATCGTCATGTCGCCGCGCCCCGGGCGCATCACGCATACCTACGAACTCGACTTCAATAAGCGCTATCTCGAAAGCCGTGACGCGCGCGCCATCAAGTCGAGCCCGGACTTCATCGCCATGCGCGAAACCGTACTCAGCATCATTTATGGCGACGAACGTGCCGGCCAGACCTCTGCGTCCGCCGACACGGTCGCTGCCTGATTCCGCGCAGGAGCCGTTGCCATCATGATGACCAAACCCGTTGCTACCAGCCCCGCGCATCCGCCGGTCTCCGCACCCACCACCGCTGCGGCCACGCCCAGCCCGCGTGTACGCCGCCAGCGCGGCCCGATTGCGCGCATGTTTGCACCGCGTCCCGTCAAGGCGGGCGAATCGTTCGGCGCGCCCGGTCAGGGCCCCAGCCTGCTCATCAGCGTCGTGACGGTGATTGTGTTGCTGCTGATCTGGATCGGCATTACGTCGTCCGGCATGATCAAGCCGCTGTTTCTGCCGGGACCGCGCGCCATCGTCGAGAAATTCATTCAGGTTTCGACCGAAGGTTTCGCTGGCTCTACGCTCTGGCAGCACACGCTCGCAAGCCTCTATCGCGTCTTCGGCGCATTCGCATTGGCGTGTGTCACTGCCATTCCGGTGGGCATTTTGATGGGGGTGTCGCGCATCGGGCGCGGCGTGTTCGATCCGCCTATCGAGTTCTACCGTCCGTTGCCGCCGCTGGCATACCTGCCGCTCGTGATCATCTGGTTCGGCATCGGCGAGTTTTCCAAAGTGTTCCTCATTTATCTGGCCATCTTCGCCCCGCTCGCCATTGCGGCGCGTGCTGGCGTGCGCTCGGTATCGATGGAACAGATTCACGCGGCGTATTCGATGGGCGCAACCCCGCGTCAGATCGTGATGCACGTGATTGTGAAGTCTGCGTTGCCGGAAATCTTTACCGGCATGCGCATCGGCATCGGCGTGGGCTGGACCACGCTGGTGGCCGCCGAAATGGTGGCGGCATCCAGCGGCCTCGGTTTCATGGTGCTTAACGCGGCGGAGTTTCTCGCGTCGGACATCGTGATCATGGGGATCATCGTGATCGGTTTCTTCGCC
Source organism: Pandoraea pneumonica (assembly GCF_902459645.1). GTDB lineage: Bacteria > Pseudomonadota > Gammaproteobacteria > Burkholderiales > Burkholderiaceae > Pandoraea > Pandoraea pneumonica. The sequence goes on along the minus strand of NZ_CABPSK010000002.1, from coordinate 1,178,857 downwards.
TTCGGCTTCGATCTGATCATGCGTTATCTCGAGCGTGTGCTCGTGCCCTGGAAAGGCAAGGTGTAAGCGGTCAGTCGGTCATTAAAGAAGGCGCAGGGCGGCTCCCCCAGCCGCACCTGACGCCCAACAATGTATTCAGGAGGTTGTGTGGCAGTCGAGACATTGCAACGCGGGCAGCTTGCCCGCGAGCGGCATTTTGCTGCGTCCCCCCGTAGTTTCCATTCCCCCGAACTCTCCCCGTCTTCCCTCAGCGACGTTCGTCTTCTCATCATCGATGGCGGTTTCGTCGTACACCCCATGGGAGGTCACCATGGCCGGTCATGACAACGGTGCAAAGCTGCATTCGAGCCTGAAGCAGCGCCACATGAGCATGATTGCGCTCGGTGGCGTGATCGGTGCCGGGCTCTTTGTCGGCAGTGGTGTAGTCGTGCATGCGGCCGGTCCGGCCGCTGTGCTCTCGTTTCTGATTACCGGTGCGCTCGTCGTGCTGGTCATGCGCATGCTGGGCGAAATGGCGTGCGCGCTGCCTGCCGTGGGTTCGTTCTACGAGTACGCCCGCATGGCATTTAGCGACAAGCCGGTGGGCGGCGAACTCGCCGGTTTTCTGACCGGCTGGATGTATTGGTACTTCTGGGTGATCGTGGTCGCCGTCGAAGCGGTGGCAGGGGCGAACCTGATCCAGTTCTGGCTGCCGGATATTCCTGCATGGGCCATCAGCCTCGTGCTGCTCGTCGTGCTGACGCTAACCAATCTCGTGTCCGTCGCGTCGTACGGTGAATTCGAATTCTGGTTCGCGTCGATCAAGGTCGCAGCGATCGTAGTATTCCTGTTCCTCGGCGGCCTGTTCGTGTTCGGCATGTGGCCGGGCGCGGTCGCGAGCACAGGCCATCTGCTCTCGCACGGCGGCTTCATGCCGAACGGCATCGGGCCGGTGATGGCCGGGGCCGTCGCGGCGACAGGCTTCTACTTCGGCGCTGAAATTGTCACGATTGCCGCTGCCGAAGCCGCAGAACCGCAACAAGCCGTTGCACGCGCCACCAACTCGGTGATCGGCCGCGTGCTGTTCTTCTACATCGGCTCGATCCTGCTGGTGGTGATGCTGGTGCCTTGGAACTCGGCAGGCATGGCCACGCCGTACGTGAGCGCGCTCGAAGCGATGCGCATTCCGGCCGCGGCGCACATCATGAATGCCGTGGTACTCACGGCCGTGCTTTCGGCGCTGAACTCGGGCTTGTACGCATCGTCGCGCATGCTGTTTGCACTCACGCGCCGTGGCGACGCGCCCCGCTCGCTGGCCAAACTCAACTCGCGCGGCGTGCCGGTGCGTGCGATTCTCGTCGGCACGTTGTTCGGTTATGCGGCCGTGGTGATGTCGTATGTGTCGCCCGATACGGTCTTCGCGTTTCTCGTGAACTCGTATGGCACCGTGGCGATCTTCGTCTACGTGCTGATCGCGTTCTCGCAGTTGCGTTTGCGCAAACGCCTGGAGCGTGAAGCCCCGGGCAAGCTCAAAGTGCGCATGTGGTGCTTTCCGTATCTCACGTGGGTCGCCATCTTCGGCATGCTCTCGATCGTCGGCGCGATGGCGTTCATTCCCGATCAACGCACGCCGCTCGCGCTAGGCATCGTCAGCCTGACCGTGCTGCTGGTCGCGTTCACGGTACGTTCGATCTGGCGCAAGCTGCGTTCGCCGGACCCGGGTTACGAGATGTGATGCGGCGCGGTTGATGTCAATAAGGGCGGCAGATTCTGCCGCCCTTATTGTTTTCAGTGAAGCGAAAGGGAAAAGCGAAAACGGATGGGTGAGATCAGCCGCAAGCGTTGTGAAGGGCTTGCGTCAAATGCTGTTGCTCTTGGTCGGTGAAGATGCCGATGATGACGATCACCGACGTTTGCGAAGGAAGATCCGGTCGCCGGGTCAGCATCGAACGACGCCCCACAACATGCAACTCTGTCATCGCGCCGGATTGCAGCGAGACGAAGCCTTTGGCGCGCCAAAGTTGGCCGGGATACATCGCAAGCGCGGCTTTCAAACGCGTGCGGTCGAAGACCCGTGAGGTTTCCACGTTGAAGCTGCGCAGCCCTGCTGGCAACGCTTGGGCGGTAGGACGGATGGCACGGGAAGCAAAATTTCCCGTCGCTGCGGGCATCACCATCTCGTCATCGGGCAACAGAACGGCGGCAGGAACGACACCGTTGTGTGCCGTCACTACAACCTGCGTCGCGCCCAGCGATGCCAAGCGATCTCGCACCGCGCGAAGCTTCTCCTCGCTCACGAGGTCGGTCTTCGTCAGTACGAGGGTGCTAGCCGCTTCGATTTGCTTGCGCGCGATATCGCCGACGTAGCGATCGTCGAGCACATCGTCGATGCCATCGGCATCCACGGCCACCACGATGCCATGCAATCGAAACGCCCGATCGAGCAGACCGACTTGCGCAATGCGCACCGGGTCGGACACACCACTCGCTTCGATCACGAGCAAGTCTGGCCGTTCTGCGCGCTCACCAAGCGCCAGCAGCGTCTCGACAAGTCGCCCGCCGATGGTGCAGCACACGCAGCCGTTCTCCAGCCCGATCACGTCGTCGCCGCGCTCACGAATGAGCGCAGCGTCGACGTTGATCGAACCGAAGTCGTTGACGAGGACGGTGACACGCAAGCCGTCGGCATTGCGCAGCAGCGCGTTGACCAACGTCGTCTTACCCGCGCCCAGATAGCCGCCCAGCACGATCATCGGAATGGGCGGACGGGTTTCGTTCATCGCAATGGCCATTACGCGGGTGAGCGAAACACCTCGCCGCCCAGCACCGTGCCCCAGACCGGCATTTGCCGCAAGTCGTCGAGCGGCACCTCGTACGGGTCGGCGTCGAGGACGGCGAAGTCCGCATACTTACCGACTTCGATACTGCCGATCAGATGATCCATACCGAGCGAGAACGCGGCACCCAGCGTCACGGCACGCAGGGCATCGGCGACCGGCAGACGCAGCGACTCGCCGAGAATGCGCCCCGACGACGTCTCCCGTTTGGCCGCACACCATGCCGTGAACAGCGGGTTGAGTTGCGTGATCGGCGCGTCCGAATGCAAGGCGAACGGCAGCCCGATTTGCCGGGCCAGCTCGGCGGCGTCCATGCGATTCGCGCGGTCTGGCCCCATCGTCTGGTGATAATGCGCATCGCCCCAGTAGTACACGTGGTTGGCGAAGAAATTCACGCACATGCCCAGCCGCTGCGCCCGAGTGAGTTGCGCCACATCGGCCATCTGGCAGTGTTGCAACGTATGACGGTGGTCCACGCGCGGATGGCGTTCAAGCAGTGCTTCGATCGCGTCGAGCACGACTTCCGTCGCTTCATCGCCATTCGTGTGGATATGCATCTGCAAACCCGCCGCGTGAAACGGCATGAACGTCTCGACCAGTTGCGAGGGCGGGATCAACCAAAGGCCGTTGGGCTTGCCATTGAAATACCCCGGCCAGCGCACCCGCGCGGTAAAGCCCTGAATCGAGCCGTCGACGATGAACTTCACCGGTCCGTAATGCAGCTTGTCGGTGTTGCCGTCGCGTGCATTCAGCACACGTTGCGGACCGCCTTCCGGGCAGCGTTGCGGCGCGAAGGCGGGCACGATGCGAATCGGATACGCCGGATCGGCAGTGATCTCATGCAGGTTGGCGTTGCCGGTCTCGGTCAGGTCATTGACGAGGTCGGTGGCCGTGGTCACGCCAGCAAGCTGCGCCACGCGTCCAAAGTTCCAGATCGCGCGCGGACTTTCGCTGGCGGCAATCGACAGACCTTCGCCAATCACGCGATACACGGGGAACATCGCCGCGAACTCCTGCAACTCGCCCGTCGGCTCGCCATCCGCGCCCATCACCACGCCTTCGACGTCGGTGTCGCCATCGATGCCCGCCAGTTCGAGCATGGCCGTGTTCACGTTCATCAGATGCACGCTGGCATGCAAAATCGCGATGGGACGCGTGATCGAAATCGTATCGATGTCGCGCGCCACCAGTGGCGTGCCCTCGAAGAAGATCGGGTCGTAGCCCCAGGCGAGCAGCGGTTTATGGTCGTCTGTAAGCTTGCGTTCGGCCTCTCGCAAGCGCTCGATAACGGCGGCGGGCGTTTTCAGTCCCGCCCAAAGATGGCCGTCAGGCCCGCGCCGGTCGTAGTAGCCCACATATACGGCGTCCCACATCGCACCTTCCATCAGGTGACAATGCCCTTCGACCAGACCGGGCATTAGCACCTTGTCGCGTAGCGACTCGTCGGGTGTTGCGTCGGTCCAGCGGCGCATGTCGTCCAAGCTACCGACCGCGAGAATCCGGCCGTCACGCACGGCGACGTGCGTAGCGACCGGCTGCGCCGGGTTCATCGTCAGAATCTTGCGTGCGGCGAAAATCCGCACGTCGCTCCTCGTTACTGCCTTGCTGTCTCTGTCTGTCATTACGACTTCTTGTAAGTGGAAAGCGTCCCCACGGCCGGGCCCATCGCGCGCTCGCGACTGCCGCCGAGAATCAGGTGAAGCACCGCCATGACGACGACGTTGACGATCAGGCAAATCAGCCCGAGGTTCACGCCGCCAAGGTCGGGATTCTTGTAGTAAAGCACGAGCGCGAGCCCTTGTCCGGCGAGCACCCCCGCGGCAACTGCCGATGCGCGCACACGCAGACGAAACACCACCGCGATCACGCCCGGCAAGAATTGCGTCACGCCGTAGTACGCCATATTGATGAGCGTGAGCATCAGGTTCGGCGTGAGCAGCGTCAGCACGATGGAGCCAAGCAGATACAGCACGATCACTACCTTCGAGCTGGTCTTCTGGCGATGCTCAGGCATGCCCGAGAGAATGTTGCGCGTGACGATCGGCCCCAATGCAAGGCAGATACCGGCGAGCACCAGCAACCCCGAGAGCGCCGCCCCCGCTGCGACCAAACCCACGAGCCACGACGGCAGCAACTGCGTCACGGCAGCGAAGAAGGCTTCGTTGGGCGAACTCAGCGTGATGCTCTGGCTAATGGCGTAGTACGACGCGAGCACCAAAAACGGATACATCAGCATGTACAGCGGCATGGCGACTTGCGTGCGGCGAATCGTGCTGGCGCTCTTTGCCGTGAAGAAGTTCTGCACGCCAAACGGCATCACGTACATGCCTAGCGACTGGAACACGATGGTCGTCATCGCGAACGTGAGTTGCTGCGTGGTCATCGCGTTGCTCACATGCTGGCTCGCAGCTTGGAACACCGGTGTTACCCCTGCCTCCCACGCCACGGCCACGCCGGTGATGACAATCGCAGCCACCATCAGGATGTCTTTCAGCACAGCGATGTACGCCGAGGCGCGCACGCCTGCGATCGCAATGTAGATAAAGGCGAGCAACGCCGAGAACGAAATCAGCCACAGCGGTTGGAAGTTCCAGCCCAGCCCCTTGAGCGCCGCGACCAGTCCGGTGAATTGCAACTGGCCCCAGGGCAGCAGGAACACGATGGCGGTGACCGCCACCACTAGTTCGAGAAAGCGGCTGTTGAAGTGCCCCTTGAACAGATCGGGCAGCGTGATCGCGTTGTAGCGCTTGCCCGCGTCCCAGATTTTCGGTCCAAGGAAATACCCGACCGGGTAGGCCAGCAAGATGTAGCCGAGGAACCATACGCCGTACGTCGGCCCTTTGGCGTAGATGCCGCCGGGAAACCCGACCATCGTGCCGATGCTGTAAATCTCGCCCGCAGCGAGAAAGAACACGAGCCACGCGCCGAACTGACGCGAGGCGACAAAAAAGTCGTGCACGCTTTGCGGCCCACGGCCGCCGCGCGCTCGCAATGCGAGATAGACCGACAACAGAATGAAGCCGGCAAAAATGAGAGTAGCCATCGACGCAATCTCCGAAAGGCTCGTAGCGAACTAAAGGGGGTGACGGGTGAGCCGAGATAGCTCGTCAGGCGGGGTCTTCGACTTGATGGCGATCGAAGAGCATCCAGCACAGATACAGGCAGCCCGAGGTCAGCACGAACCACAGGAAGATCCAGCCGTAGATAAACGGCACGCCAAGCACATACCGGTCGAGGGATGCCGCCCATGGCAACAGCCCGACGACCCCGAGATACGGCAAACCAAGTCCAATCAACAATCTGAGCATGTCCTGTCTCCGGCACGCGACACGTTGTTCGGCAGCGGTGCGCCAGTGTGGCTGGCGACGCCTTGGCCACGTCATGAATTGACGCTTCTAGGCCATTTGTCTGGCCTGGGGCCAGTTCACCCTAATTCCGGGCTCGCGTTGCCCGGCCAAAGGGGCGAGCGCAAGGAATGAGCCGAAGTGAATATCGGGAATATTCGCGAGGGTCATGACGCAGCGATCGCCCCTTTGGGTGGGCAACCCGAAGGGAACGTGCCCTACCGGCCGTCTGGCGGCGTTGCCCGCAGCTTGCTTGGAGCGACCAAGCGGCGCTGCGAGCGCCTTGCCAGCCAGCCGGTAGAACACGTTCGCGAGCCCGGAATTAGGGTGAGCTGGCCCCAGTATCTACAGCCAAAAATCGTGACGTTTAGAGCCACATCGGAAGAACGTGTGGTGCCAGTGATGGGATTTGGGTGGACCAGCGACGGCGCGTAGCGGTTGTGCCGACGGTGCTTTTCGCTGGCACCATCACAAAGCGCCGGTGGTACTAATGCGCGGAAATTGTTCTTGGCAGTATGGGCTCATTTCCTCAGGAGCCTACCGTGGGTACGATTGATTCCTTCGCGCTGGATCGTCGCTCCGAAGCTGCGCCATACGATCCGCTTTACGATCCGCTCGTCTCGGCAAACCCGGGACTCGGCATGGATTACGCACCGACCTACTGGGTCGCCACCGCAGGTGATCCGCCCGAAGACGATGGCCCGCTACCCGGCGACGCCGACGTCGATGTGGTGATCGTCGGTGCTGGCTTCACGGGCTTGTCCACGGCACTCTTTCTCGCTCGCGAACACGGCATCCGCGCGACCGTGCTCGAAGCGAACCGCACGTGCTGGGGCTGCACCAGCCGCAACGGCGGTCAAGGCCAGAACGCGAGCGGGCGTCTCTATCGTTCCCAATGGATCGAGCGCTGGGGCAAAGAAACCGCGCTGAAGCTCGACGCCGAAATTCGCGAAGGCTTCGACACCTTCAAGTCGCTGATCGCAGAAGTGCCTTCGTGCGATCCGCAACCGGGCGGCCATCTCTACATCGCCCACCGCGAGCGCAAGATGGACTTCCTGCGCAACGAAGCCAAAGTGATGCGCGACGTGTTCGGTTACGACACGCGCATTCTTTCGCGCGCGGAAGTGAGCGAGCAATATGTCGACGATCAAGAGAATTGCGGTGCACTGCACGAGCCGGACGGCATCGGCGTGCACCCGCTCAAGCTCGCGTTCGGATATCTGCGCATGGCGCGTGCGCTCGGTGCCCGCGTGCATCCGTCCACGCCTGTGCTGAGCGTCGAGACCATCAACGGTGTGCATCACGTGCGCACGCCGCGCGGTGTGGTGCGCGCCAAAGCGGTGGCCTTCGCCACGGGCGGCTATACCCGCAACGATGTGACGAAAGCGCTGCGCTCGAAGATCATGCCGATCCTCTCGAACTCGCTTGTCACGCGCGTGCTCACGCCGGAAGAGCTCGCCGCGACCAACTTCCGCACGCACGAAGTCATCACCGACACGCGCACGCTGCGCTATTACTACCGCCTACTGCCCGACAACCGGTTGCAGATCGGTAGCCGCAGTTCGATCACCGGGGCCGATGCGCAGAATCCGAAACATATGGCGGTGCTGGTCGAAGGGTTGCATCGCAAATTCCCCGCACTGCGCGGTATTCGCGTGGACTACTCGTGGTGGGGCTGGGTCGATGTAAGCCACGACATGATGCCGCGCGTCACGCAACCCGATCCGCGCCAAAGCCTGTTCTACGCGGTGGGTTACGGCGGCAACGGCGTGTCGTTCTCGGCCCATGCCGGACGGCGACTCGCACAACGCATCGCCGGTGAGCGCGATCCGTCGTGGAGTCTGCCGATCTACGACTCGGCACTGCAATACCCCAACGTGTTCGGCACGGTGCAGTGGCAAGGCTTCGCGCCGTTCCGCCGTATCGGCCAGCGCTTCTTGTATCAGCGATACCACGCGCAAGACGAAGCGCGTTGATCCGTCACGCGCTCCGATGCATCCGCCTCATCCGTTTCATTTGTTTTTGGACTTATCAATGACGACACCGAATGCTTCCGCCGACATCCAGTTGCTCGCGACCTTCAACGACGCGTGGAACCGGCACGATATCGAAGCCCTCATGGCCTGCATGACCGACACCTGCGTGTTTCACGCGGTGGCCGGGCCCGACATGATGGGCCGCACGTTCGAAGGCCGCGAGGCCGTACGCGCCGCCTTCCAATCGGCATGGGAAAACTTCCCCGATGCGTCGTGGACCGAAGGCGAACACTTCGTGAGCGGCAATCGCGGCGTCTCCGAATCGACGTTTCGCGGCACCAAAGCCGACGGCACGCGCGTCGAGGCGCGCATGGTCGACGTGTTCACGCTGCGCGACGGCAAGATCGAAGTGAAAAACGCGTTCCGCAAAGATCGCCCGGCGTTCTGACAGGCCCTAAACGCCGGATTTTTTGCCCCGCCTGCCGGGGCATTTTTTCTTTCGGTGTGCAGTGAGCCCTGGCTCGACACTATCGCTCAAGATTTTTCGTTGCATTTTTCAATACAAAACATACCAAAAAATAAAAATACCGATTGACCGAGGCGAGTGAATCACCTAGATTTCCACTTACGCAACGAAATCGGAATTATTTGTTCCGTTTATTTTTCACTGGAGACACCATGAACGCCAAAGACCCGGCTACGGCCACCCAGCAACTCACGGCCACCGACGCCGGCCCGCAGACCATGACGCCGTCTGAGGCGTTTGTCGAAACGATGGTCGCCAACGGCGTGAGCGAGATGTTCGGCATCATGGGCTCGGCCTTTATGGATGCAATGGATATCTTCGCGCCTGCCGGCATCCGCCTGATTCCGGTCGTGCACGAGCAAGGCGCAGGTCACATGGCTGACGGCTACGCTCGCGTGTCGGGCCGCCATGGTGTCGTGATCGGCCAGAATGGCCCCGGCATCAGTAACTGCGTGACGGCCATTGCCGCCGCTTACTGGGCGCACAGCCCGGTCGTGATCGTGACGCCGGAAGCGGGCACGATGGGTATCGGCCTCGGCGGCTTCCAAGAAGCGAAGCAACTGCCGATGTTCCAGGAATTCACGAAGTATCAAGGCCACGTGACGCACCCGGCGCGCATGGCCGAATTCACGGGCCGTTGCTTCGACCGCGCCATGGCCGAAATGGGCCCGACGCAACTCAATATTCCGCGCGACTATTTCTACGGTCAGATCAAGGCCGAGATTCCGCAACCGCAACGCCTTGACCGCGGTGCCGGTGGCGAAGAGCGCCTGAACGAAGCGGCCGAACTGCTGGCACAAGCCAAGTTCCCGGTCATCATCTCGGGCGGCGGCGTGGTCATGGCCGACGCGATCGAGGAATGCAAAGCACTCGCCGAACGTCTCGGCGCACCGGTCGTCAACAGCTACCTGCACAACGACTCGTTCCCGGCCAACCATCCGCTGTGGTGCGGCCCGCTCGGCTATCAAGGCTCGAAGGCCGCCATGAAGCTGCTCGCACAAGCCGACGTGGTCGTCGCCCTCGGCTCGCGCCTCGGACCGTTCGGCACGCTGCCGCAACACGGTCTCGACTACTGGCCGAAGAACGCCAAGATCATTCAGATCGATGCCGATCACAAGATGCTCGGCCTCGTGAAGAAGATCTCGGTAGGGATTTGCGGCGACGCGAAAGCCGCCGCCGTTGCCCTCTCGCAGCGTCTGGCAGAACGCACGCTCGCCTGCGACGCGACGCGTGGCGCACGTGCCGACCAAATCGCCACGGAAAAGGCGGCTTGGGAAAAGGAACTGGACGAGTGGACCCACGAGCGCGATCCGTACAGCCTCGACATGATCGAAGAGCAGTCGAAGGAGCGCACGTTCAACGGCGGCACCTATCTGCACCCGCGTCAGGTCCTGCGCGAGCTCGAAAAGGCCATGCCTGAAGACGTGATGGTCTCGACCGACATCGGCAACATCAACTCGGTGGCCAACAGCTACTTGCGCTTTAACAAGCCGCGCAGCTTCTTCGCCGCGATGAGCTGGGGCAACTGCGGTTATGCCTTCCCGACGATCATCGGCGCGAAGGTGGCCGCACCGCACCGTCCGGCCATCTCGTACGCCGGTGACGGCGCATGGGGCATGAGCCTGATGGAAACGCTGACGTGCGTGCGCCACAACATTCCGGTCACGGCAGTGGTGTTCCACAACCGTCAATGGGGTGCGGAAAAGAAGAACCAAGTGGACTTCTACAACCGCCGCTTCGTGGCAGGCGAACTGGAGACCGCCAGCTTTGCCGGTATCGCGAAAGCGATGGGCGCAGAAGGCATCGTGGTCGATCGTCTGGAAGATGTCGGCCCGGCGCTCAAGAAGGCCATCGATCTGCAAATGAATCACGGCAAGACGACCATTATCGAAATCATGTGTACCCGCGAGCTGGGCGATCCGTTCCGCCGCGACGCGCTCTCGAAGCCGGTGCGCATGCTCGACAAGTACAAGGACTACGTCTGATTTATTAGCAGTCAGCGGTGTGATAGCGCTCCCGGCTCTGTGGGTGTCGGGGGCGCTTTTTTTTCTGGATTCGACATCATGAAAGCCATCAACCGCATTCTCGACACAGCGCGCAGCGCCCCCCAGCGCATCGTGCTGTGCGAGTCGGAAGACGTCCGAGTGCTTGCGGCAGCCGAGCGCGCCACGCGCGAGGGCATCGCCCGCATCGTGCTCGTTGGCGACATCAACAAGACACTGCAAGCGGCGGATAACGCCGGTATCGACCTTGCCGGTATGCAAGTGATCGATCCGGTGACGTCGCCGTTATCCGAAGAGTTTTCACGCACGTGGTTCGCCATGCGCGAGAAAAAAGGCCTCACGCGAGAGCAGGCTGCGGCGGAGATGCGCACGCCGTTGGGCTTCGCGAACATGATGCTGCGCTGCGGGCATGCCGACGGATCGGTTGCCGGGGCGGTCAACACGACCGCCGACGTGGTTCGCATGGCGATTCAACTGGTCGGTGTGCAACCGTCGTTTCAACTCGTGTCGAGCTTCTTCCTGATGATGCTCTGCGAGCCGTTCCATACGATGAAGGGCGGTCTGATCTTTTCCGACTGCGCACTCGTGGTCGATCCGGACGCCGCGCAACTGGCCCAGATCGCGATGGCTGCCGCCGACAGTGCGCAAGCGTTGCTGATGGAACCGCCCCGCGTGGCAATGTTGTCGTTCTCCACCAGCGGTAGCGCCAAGCATGCGGCGGTCGACAAAGTGGTGGAAGCCACACGCCTCGTGAAAGACGCGCGCCCGCACCTCGCGATCGACGGCGACGTGCAACTCGACGCCGCCATCGTCTCCGAAATTGCACAGCGCAAAGTGCCCCACTCGCAGGTTGAAGGCCATGCGAATACGTTGATCTTCCCGAGTCTCGATGCAGGCAATATCGGCTACAAGCTCGCGGAACGCATCGGCGGCGCCAAGGCCATCGGGCCTTTGCTGCAAGGGCTGAATCGCCCTGCCAATGACCTTTCGCGCGGCTGTAGCTCGGACGATATCTATTACGTGATCGGCGTCACGTGCGTGCAGGCGCAAGCTGCGCAGGCGCGCCTCGATAGCATGGCGGCGCCCGTGGCCGTCGCATGACGGCATGACGTTTTCGTCAGTATTCTCGGCGCTGCCGTTGCTGTTGCTTCTCGGCTTCGCCACGTATTTTCAAACGGTGACCGGCTTCGGTCTCGGCATGATCGTGCTGGGCGGCGCCAGCGGCTTTGGTCTGGCGCCCGTTGCGAGCGTGGCGATTCTCGTGAGTCTGGTCACGCTCATCAATAGCGCGCTCGCGCTGCCCGGCACGTGGCACCACATCGACTGGCGCGCCGTGCGAGCGGCTACGCTCGGCATCATTCCGTCAGTCGTCGTCGGCGTGCTGCTGTTCGACTATCTCAACGGCATGGCGTCGAACGTGCTGCACCTGCTGCTGGGGGCCGTCGTGCTTTACGGCGGCATCGGATCTGCGTTGCGACCGGCACCGAAAACCGAACGCTCGGGCGATAAGGGCTTTTTCTACAGCGGTATTTTCGGCGGGCTGCTTAGCGGGATGTTCGGCATCTCGGGGCCGCCGCTGATCTTCTATTTCTATCGGCAGCCGCTCACGCTGGTACAGATTCGTTGTGCGTTGATTCTGTTGTTTGCCGTGACCGCTTCGATCCGTACGATCTACAGCGCCTTTGCGGGACAACTCCCCGCACCCGTGTGGTGGCAGGCGGCAATGGCGCTGCCTATCGTGGCGCTGGCGACTGTGCTCGGACGTCGATATCCGCCACCGCTCTCCGGGGTCACAACGCGGCGCATCGCCTTCATCACGCTGATGCTGCTGGGCGCGCATTTGATGATCAGCGCCCTGCTCCACATGCTGTGATCAATGCCCGCGTCGGCCGCCGCTGCCGATCCAGTCGACCAGCTTGGCGAACATCGTCATGTCGGGGGGTGCCGTGAGATCGAGCGCCAGTGAATTTCGGTAGTACGGGCTGAGATCGAGCCCGACGCCTAGGCCAAGCACTTCCACATCGCCACGCGCCTGCTGCTGTGCCACGACCTCGCGCAAATGGTGATCGAGATAGTGTTCGTCGTTGACCTGATTCGTCGCGGCGTCCATCGGACTGCCGTCGGAGATCACGATCAGCAAGCGCCGGTTCGCCACCCGCGAGCGCAGCCGCTCGCAAGCCCACGTCACTGCTTCGCCATCGACGCCCTCGCGAAACAAGTCCGCTTTGAACAACGAGGCGATGTCGGTGCGGGCACGCCGCCAACTGGTCACTGCGTCTTTGAAGATCAGATGCGAGACTTCGTTCAGCCGCCCGGGAAACGGCGGCTTACCGCGCGCCAGCCAGTCGGTGCGCGCACGTCCGCCGTTCCACGCGCCTGTGGTGAAGCCAAGGATTTCGTTGGTCACGCCAGCGGCATCGAGTGCACGAGACAGCACGTCGACGATCATGCCAACCGACTCGATCTGCGCTTTCATCGAACCCGAGCAATCGATCAGGAAACTCACCATCGACTCGGCAATGAGCGTGTGCTTCTCCAGCCGGAAGAGACGGCGCTCTGCGGGCGAGCTCACCAATTGCGCAAGCCGCCGCCCATCGATACGCCCCTGCTCTTCGCCGAACGACCAACCGTCGCGCTGCGGGACGGCCAATGCGGCTTTGAGCGCACGTGCAAGACGCGGCACGTTGATCGCCTGCGCGACGATGCGCTCGTCCAGCCGTTCACGAAACTCCGTGAGCAGCGCGCGGCGCACGAGCGCTCCCGCATACACTTCGCGGTCGTAGCGCGTCGTAAAGACGCGGTAGCCCTGTTCCGACGCCTTCAGTACGCGGCTGTCGCCCGAGTGCGCGAGTGTGATGCCGTCCTCTTCTTTTTCGTCGAAATCGAGAAACAGCGAGAACGCGTTGCGCACGCCCTTCTGGTCTTCTTCATCTTTGGTGTCGGCATCGGCCGCCTCGCCGCTCGCCGAGCGGATCATGGCAGCGATCTCGGCGGCCAGTTCGCGCGCGTACACGGCAAACGCGGCCTGATCGGCTCGCGTGCGGCGCATGCCCGCCAACGCGCCGCCGACGCGCGGCGCGATCGCCATGCGCGTGGCTTCGATGAGCCCTTCCGTCTCTTCGATCACCGGATACGTCGTCAACCGCGACCAACTCATTTGCGCAACGGTGTAGAGCAACAGCCCCACGTGACTGTCGGCCACGCCCGTCTCGTGCACGGCACGCGACCAGGCCTCGAAACGCTCGCGTAGATTCTTGGCGATGCCCGGCATGCCCGGCGGCACGAAGGTTTCGCAGCGCAGTTGTTCGAGTAGTTCGAAGATCAACCGCTCCAGTGGCGAATCGGGCAGCAGGCTGCGATGCAGTGCCGCGTCGCTGTGGCGCAGCCGCAGTGCTGCACCGTCGGCCGCACCGCGCAGCGAGCGAAACGGGTCGTGCGGTGTCGGCAGCGTTTGCAGATGCGGCGCATGCAACGGCAGCGGGCGCATGTTCCGGCAGAGTCGCGAGCCGCTGTAGTGCAAAGCCGCGTCGCCGGTGAGCGCCCGCACGGTGGCCGCGCACAGCGCTTCGCCGCGCGCGGCGCGACGAGCTGCTTCGCGATCGGAGATCGTCATGACGCATCGGCCAGCAGCGAGCGCGCGCCGTCGTCGAACGGCAACTCGTGGCCAAACGCCCGCTGGTAATACTCGGCGACGATGGGCCGCTCGGCCTCGTCGCACTTGTTCAGGAACGTCAACCGGAACGCCAGCCCCGGGTCGCGGAAGATGCCCACGTTCTCCGCCCAGTTGATGACGGTGCGAGGCGACATCAGCGTCGACAGATCGCCAGTGGCGAAGCCCTTGCGGGTGAGTTCCGCCACGCTGACCATCGAGTCGATCAGCGCGCGCCCAGCGTCGGTGCCGAGCTCCGGCACGCGCGCCAGCACGATGCCCGCTTCGTCTTCGCGCGAGAGATAGTTGAGCGTGGCGACCACATTCCAGCGATCGATCTGTGCGTGATTGAGCACCTGCGTGCCGTGATACAGACCGTTCAGGTTGCCCAGCCCCACAGTGTTCGTCGTCGCGAACATGCGGAAACCCGGATGGGGGTGGATCACCCGGTTCTGATCAAGCAACGTGAATTTGCCTTCGCGCTCGAGAATGCGTTGAATCACGAACATCACGTCGGGGCGGCCCGCATCGTATTCGTCGAAGATAAGCGCCACGGGGCGTTGCAGCGCCCACGGCACGATACCTTCTTGAAACTCGGTGACCTGATGACCGTCGCGCACGACGATGGCGTCTTTGCCGACGAGATCGAGGCGGCTGATATGGCCGTCGAGATTGACGCGCACGCACGGCCAGTTCAAGCGTGCCGCCACCTGTTCGATATGCGTCGACTTGCCGGTGCCATGCATGCCCTGCACCATCACGCGCCGGTTATTCATGAACCCCGCGAGAATCGCCAGCGTCACGTCCGCATTGAAGCGATAGGCCTCGTCGATTCCGGGCACATGGTCGTCCCGCTCGCGATAGGCGGGTACCTTCAGATCGACATCGATGCCGAACACGCTGCGCGCATCGACCCAATGGTCCGGATGCTCAGGCATCTGCTGGCTGGGGGTTTGATTCTGGCTTTGCATCGCGTTCGTCTCCTGTACCGCGCCACCGGGCTTTCATTTTCGGCATCATATCGCTAAATATTTTTAGAAACAATTTGTTCCGAAAAATAAAATTAGCAATTGACGCCCGCGATAGCGTCGTCTACATTCGAGCGAACTGAAACGCATCGGAACCCGCCAATGCCGTTCGATCACCCGTTTGGGTACAATACCGCTGATCCATTTTCCGGAACGGCGCATATGAACGACGCAGCGACCAAGAGCGACACCTCGTCGGACGGCAAGGCAGACACCCCGACCCTGCGGGCGTTCGCCTTACTGGAGTATCTGGTGGCCGCCGACGCCCCGGTCTCGCTCGCCGACATGGCGCACGACATCCAGATGCCCAAGGCATCGCTGCATCGCATGCTCGGTTCGCTCGAAGCCGGCGGCCTCGTGATTCGCGAGCCCGGTCAGAAGAACGCCTATGTGATCGGCCCGCGTCTCGCGCAGTTGAGTCTGGGCGTGATGATGCAAGCGGGGGCGCGCCGCATGCGCCACGCGATTCTCGGCCGCTTGGTAGCCGATCTTGGCGAGACCTGCAACCTCACGATGCTCCACGAGACGGAAGTGCTCTATCTCGACCGCATGGAAGCTCCGTGGCCGCTGCGGCTCGATCTCAAACCCGGTTCGCACGTCCCCGCGCATAGCAGCGCGAGCGGCAAGTTGTTGCTCGCCATGATGCCGCGCGAACAACGCGCCGCCTTGCTGCGCGCGATGAAGCTGCAACGCTTCACGCCCAACACGCTGACCGATCCCGAATTGCTCGAGAGCGAACTCGACCGCATCGCCCATAAGGGCATTGCCGTCGACAACGAGGAGTTTGTGCTGGGCATCGCCTGCGTCGCCGCGCCGGTGATGAAAGAAGACGGTCAGTGCATCGCCGCCATCGCGGTGCATGCGCCGGTGTCGCGCACGTCGCTGTCAAAAGCAATGGAGTTCGTGCCGCGCTTGCAGGAAGCTGCCAAGGAACTCGCCAACACCTTCTGAGCGCAATGTGGCGATGTGCCCCCGGCACATCGGCCGATCACCCGCTCAGACCTTCTCCGTGTCGGCCCGCTTGGCCAACGCCTCTGTCTTGCTCGTGCGCTGCCAATCGAGTAGCGGCACGAGCGCCGTCGCCGTCTCGCGCAGCGTCGGCACCAACCCCAACAGTTCTTCCAGCGTCACGCGTGCGGTCGGGCCATGCACGGCCAGCACGGCGCGCACGTGGCCGTCGTCGGGCGCGCGCACGGGCACTCCCACCGCCACCATGCCGCGCACGAATTCCTCGTTGTCGATACCGATGCCGCGCGCGGCCAGCCGATCGAGCTCGGCGTCGAGCAAGCTGGGGTCAGTGATCGTGCGCGGCGTCATCCGCTTGAGCGTCAAGCGCGAGAGCACCGCACGCCGCTCGGCCAGCGGCATCTGCGACAGAAACAGCTTGCCGCTCGCCGTGCAATGCAGCGGGACACGCATGCCGGGGTGCATCTGCATGCGCAGCGGCTCGTTGGTTTCCACGCGCTCGATATAAAGCACCTCGTCGCCATCGAGCGCCGTCAGGTTGACGGTCTCGCCCACGCGATCGACCAGCGCGCGCAGTAGCGAGCGTGCGGCGCGCGTGAAGTTGTTATTCGCTAGCGTGACGAGCGCCAGCCGCGCCGCACGCGGCCCCAGCGATAGCCCGCGCTCCGAGCCGCGCGAGTCGGGCACATGCGCCACGTATCCGCACAACTCCAGCGCCTCGATCAGCCGCATGAGCGTAGCTTTGGGGATCGACAAACGCGTCGCCAGTTGCGACAGCGTATAGGGCTGTCCGGCGATGGCAAGACGTTCGATGATCGCCAGTGCCCGCAGGTTTCGCGCCTCCTCGCTCGCGCGAATATCCAATTCGTCTAGCGTGCCCGTCTCGCGCATTGCGCCTCCTCGCACCCGACCATCGAAATAAAAGAAACAAAATATACCAATTATTTGACGATCATCAGCCCCGGGATTACCCCGGTTTGAGTGACATTCGGCAAACAACGATCACCTAAGTCCGCTCAGACCAGCGCCGCCACTGCCCCTAGTGAAACCCCGCAGATGCGCCGCAGCAATTGCCGCGTTCTGAACCGCCATCGGCGAATTCCGTTTCAGTTTCCCTTCGCACGCTTCTTTTCGCTTGGCATTTGCCGGGCGCTCGCCGACATTGAATCGAAACAATCCGAAACGAATCGTTTCACCCCGGCAGCTCGGGGAGGGCGAACAAAAGCAGGAGACAAGGCGGTATGGAACATGAGGTCGACTATCTGATCGTTGGCGCAGGCTCGGCAGGCTGCGTGCTCGCAAACCGTCTGAGCGCGGACCCCGCGAACAAGGTGTTGCTGCTCGAAGCCGGCGGTCCCGATAGCAATCCGTGGATTCACATCCCGGTCGGTTATTTCAAAACGATGCACGATCCGGAACTCGATTGGTGCTATCACACGGAGGCCGACGAGAACGTCGCCAATCGCCGAATCGACTGGCCGCGTGGCAAGGTGCTTGGCGGCTCCAGTTCGCTCAACGGCCTGCTTTACGTGCGCGGCCAACGTCAGGATTACGACCGCTGGGCCACGCTCGGCAATCGCGGCTGGCGCTATGCCGACGTGCTGCCGTACTTCAAGAAATCGGAAGATCAAGAACACGGCGCAAGCGAGTATCACGGCGTGGGCGGCCCGCTCAAGGTGTCTGACCTGCGGCTGCGCCGCCCCATTGCCGATCACTTCATCGCTGCCGCACAAGACATCGGTATTCCGTTCAACGCCGATTACAACGGCGCCACGCAAGAAGGCGTGGGCTACTTTCAGCAAACGGCATTTCGCGGCTTTCGCTGGAGTACCGCGAAGGGCTTTCTGAAGCCCGCACGCGAGCGCCGCAATCTCATCGTCGAGACCCGTGCGCAGACTTGCCGCGTGCTCTTCGAAGGCAAGCGCGCCGTCGGCGTCGAATACTTGCAGAACGGCGAGCGCAAGAAAGCCCGCGCGCGTGTCGAAGTCATCCTCGCCGCCGGGGCGATCGGTTCGCCGCAGTTGTTACAGAACTCCGGCGTGGGGCCGACGACGGTGCTTGCCAAAGCGGGCGTGGCGCTGCGGCATGCGCTGCCAGGTGTCGGGCAGAACCTGCAAGATCACTTGCAAGTCCGGCTCGTCTTCAAGACACGCGAGCGCACACTGAACGACGAGGTGAATAACCCGTTGCGCAAGGCGCTGATCGGCCTGCAATACGCGTTTGCACGCACGGGCCCGCTCACGCTCGCCGCCAGTCAGGTGACGATCTTCACGCGCTCGCGTCCAGAAGTGGAGCGCCCCGACATCCAGTTCCACATGCAGCCGCTCTCGGCAGACAAACCGGGACAGGGTGCGCATCCGTTCTCGGCCTTCACGTCGTCTGTCTGTCAGTTGCGGCCGTTCAGCCGGGGCAGCGTCGAGATCGTGTCGAACGATCCGCTGCAATACCCGGCGATCCACGCCAACTATCTCTCGGACGCGCGCGACCATCAGGTCGTCATCGACGGCATCAAGGTGGCGCGCCGCATCGCCGCCGCGCCATCGCTCGCGCCGCACATCATCAGCGAGTTCATCCCCGGCGCTCAGTACCAGAGCGACGACGAGTTGCTGCAAGCCGCGCGCCAATACAGTCAGTCGATCTATCACCCGGCGGGCACCTGCAAGATGGGACACGACCCCATGGCGGTGGTCGACGACCGGTTGCGCGTGCACGGCCTCGCCGGGCTGCGCGTGGTGGACGCCTCGATCATGCCCGAGCTGGTTTCAGGCAACACGAATGCCCCGACGATCATGATCGCGGAGAAAGCGGCGGACATGATTCTCGAAGACAAACAGCAAGCGTCGGATATCGAAAAGATCCGCGCCGGGCACAGCATCAAAGAAGCAGCAGACGCATCGACAGCGGTCGCAGTCTAGTCATTGGTAACGGCACACATCATTAAAAGATTCGGAGACAACCATGAATGCATCGACTCAGACCGACGCCCGGCAGATGCGCCGTGTCGTCGTCGCCAGCCTGATCGGCGCCACGATCGAGTGGTACGACTTTTTTCTATACGGCGTCGTCGCCGGCATCGTCTTCAACAAGCTGTATTTCCCAAGCGGCGACCCGCTGGTCTCCACCATGCTCGCTTACGGCACGTTCGCCGTGGGCTTTCTGAGCCGTCCGCTCGGCGGCGTGATCTTCGGCCACTTCGGCGATAAGCTCGGGCGCAAGAGCATGCTCGTGATGACGCTCTCGATCATGGGCGTGGCCACGATGCTCATCGGCATGGTGCCGACCTTCGCGCAAATTGGCCTGTGGGCACCGTGTCTGCTGCTTTTCCTGCGCGTGCTGCAAGGCATCGGGCTGGGTGGCGAATGGGGCGGCGCCGTGTTGATGGCGTTCGAATATGCGCCGAAAGAAAAGCGCGGCTACTACGCGAGCATTCCGCAAGTTGGGCTGGCGCTGGGCCTGTGTCTCGCCTCGGGGGTGGTCGCGCTTTTGTCGTACACGCTGACTAGTGCGCAGTTTCTCGCGTGGGGCTGGCGTGTCGCGTTCTTCCTCTCGGTCGGTCTGGTCGCTATCGGCATGTACATTCGCCTGAACGTGATGGAGACGCCCGAGTTCACGAAGATCAAGAAGGCGGGCACCGAGATCAAGATGCCGATTGCCGAAGTGCTCACCAAGAATCCCGGCAATGTGCTCGCCGGAATGGGCGCGCGCTTCATCGACGGGGTGTTCTTCAACATCTTCGGTGTGTTCTCCATCGCCTACCTGACGCAGACGCTGAAGCTCTCGCAGACCGAAGCATTGATGGGCGTGATGGCGGCCGCCTTCGTGATGATCTTCACGATCCCGTTCTTCGGCAAGCTGTCAGACCGCGTCGGCCGCACGCGCATCTACTTCTGGGGTTCGCTGCTCACTGGGCTGTCGTCGTTCGGCGGGTTCTGGCTGATGAAGGCCAGCGGCGGCAATGTGTTCCTCGTGTGGCTCGCTATCGTGATTCCGCTCGGCGTGATCTACGCCTCGATTTATGGCCCGGAAGCCGCGCTGTTCTCCGAGCTCTTCGACGCGAAGGTTCGCTACACCGGTATCTCGTTCGTCTACCAGTTCTCGGGCATCTTCGCGAGCGGCCTGAGCCCGATCATCGCCACCTACTTGCTGCAAAAGAACGGCGGCGAGCCGTGGATGATCTGTATCTACGTGCTGTGTGCCGGGTTGATCAGCGCGCTGTCTGCGGCGTGGATTGCAAGTAAGAAGCGCCGCCAGCATGTGTGGCACGGTGCGGGGGTCGCAGAACACTAAGCCACACGACGGCATCGCCGGGAGACCGGCAACAACAGCAGGCGTGCCTCTCACGGGGCACGCCTTTTTGCAGCGTGTTTGACGCTGGGCAGGGCAGGCTTCGGCGATCTCGTGCGATGATTCAGGGTATCGCTCACCTGCCCACGAGACACGATGCAGCGAGATCCGTCGCTCGAAACCCCGCTCCCGGAGGACGAACCCGACCGCCCCGGCCCGCTCTCGGAAGGCGCGCTGCTCAGCGCACCGTCGCCTGCCCCCGGACCGGCACCGGCCGATGCCGTGCCCCTGCCCATCAGCGTCTATCCCGCGCTCATGGGCATTTTGCTTGCCTACGGCGTGCTGGTCGTCGGCAACGGTCTGTTCGCCACCGCGATTCCTTTTCACGCGCTGCAATACGGCGCGTCGACGTTTACCGTCGGTGTGATTCAGTCGTGCTACTACGGCGGCTTTCTGCTCGGCGCGTTCTACAACCGCTCGCTCATCGAGCGCATCGGACAGCATCGCGCGTTCGTCGCCTTCGCAGCACTCGCCGCGTTGTTCGTTATGGGCTTCGCTGTAAGCGAGACCACGCTCGTGCTCTGCCTGCTACGTCTAGGGACAGGTCTCGCGTTGATGGGCGTGTACACCACCGTCGAAAGCTGGCTCAACGGGTCGGTGCCCAACACGATGCGCGGGCGCGTATTCGGCTCGTATCTCACGATCAACTACCTCGCCGTGGGTGCCGGGCAGTTTCTTCTCAACGTCGGCGAAGCGGGCAGCGAAGGCCAATTGCTGCTGGTCGCCGGTTTGTTCGTCGCCGCCATTCTGCCCATCACGCTCATGCAAGGCTGGCCCACGCGCGTGGCCGACGACCGGCTCGTGAAGCAACCCGCGATGAGCCTGTTCGACGGCATTGCCGAAATGGCGCGCGCAACGCCGATTGCGATTCCGGGCTGCATTCTCGCGGGCTTTCTCTACAGCGCGTTCTACGCCATCGTGCCGATCTACCTGACGCGCATCGGGCTCTCGATCGGCAGTCTCTCCACGCTCATGGGCGTAGCGCTCTTCGGCGCCCTGCTCATGCAGTGGCCCATCGGACGGCTTTCCGACCGCATGGACCGGCGTACGCTCTCGCGCCGACTGGCGTTCGCGTCTGCGGCGTTCTGCGCGCCACTCATCGTCATTCAGGCGCATTGGCTCGTCTTCCTGCTGATGTTCCTATTCTCAGCCGCCAATTTCACGCAGTACGGTCTGATCGTCTCGCATGTGAACGACCGGACCGCGCCCGAGCAACGCGTCGTGGTCAGCGCCACGCTGCTCATCCTCTTCTCAGTGGGTGGGATTCTCGGACCGGTGATTGCGTCGCTATTCATGACGCTGGTCGGGCCCGGTGGACTGCACATCTTCAATGTGATCTGCGCGCTGCTGCTCGCGCGTGTGGCGCTGCGGGCGCAGCGGCTTCAGCCTTGAGGGCTTCGGGGCGGACACGGCATCCGCCCCAACTTGGTGCCGCCGCGCCACACGCTGGTGCGGTGCGGCACATCGCGGGCCGAAAATCACGGACAATAGCGCCGGCCCGGCGAGGCAATGCGCGGGCGGCCTTTGAGCACGGTTCTTGCTCACCTATTCTGTAAATAACATTGCCGCTCCCGCGACTGTCCACACCATGAGCATGATCGACCTCGACGCCCCCGGGTTGTTGCCACCCCGCCTGACTGCGGCCGAAGACGGCCGCCGTATCGTCATTTACGGCGACTTCACCATTTGCAGCGTCTTTCAGCCGGTCTTCTCCGTGTCGCACCGTCGCGCCATCGGGTATCACGCATCGCTGCGTGCACACGATGCCGAAGGCCGCCACGTGCCCTCGCACGAAGTCTTCACGCTCGCCGCCCGTCACGGCGACATGCTCGAACTCGGCCGCCTCGCCGAATCGCTGCATCTGGGCAACTTCCATGAATTCGACAGCCGCGACGCCTGGCTCTTCCTGAACCTGCATCCGGCTGCGCTGATGGACACCGTCTACGGCGACGCGCTCATTGCCACGCTCAAAGCCATCGGCCTCTCGCCCCAACGCGTGGTGCTCGAAGTGCCCGAACAAGCGGGCGGCGACACGCCGCGCTTCGGTGCCATCGTCGGCAGCCTGCGTAAAGCGGGCTTCCTGATCGCACTGGGCGGCTTCGGCGCCAAGCACTCGAACATCGACCGCGTGTGGGATCTGCGTCCCGATATCGTGGTGCTCGATCGCGGCATTCTTGCGCAGGCCACTGAACAATCGCACCTAGCGCGGGTGCTGCCCGGACTGGTGTCGTTGCTGCACGAATCCGGCCAGTTGGTGATGATGGGCGGCCTCACGGCGGATCGCGAAGCGCTCATCGCACTGGAGTGCAATGTCGACTTCGTGCAGGGGCAATACTTCGCGGCCCCCGACGTGGACCCGGTGCCGCCGAAGGTCGCCGCCGAGCGCATGGACGCGCTCTCAGGCGCGCTACGCACCCAGTTGGTCGAGCGCGAGCGCGCAGAGCATGCGCGTCTTGCCCCGTATGTCGCTGGCATCGAAGCGGCGGCGGCTCGCATTGCTCAAGGGATGGATATCAAGGAAGCGGCGCACGACTTGTTGGCGTTGCCCGACGCCGCACGTTGCTTCTTGCTGGACGCTGCGGGCCGTCAGATCGGCGACAACGTGCTGCCGAACAATCATTCGTCGCAACGCGCCAAGCGTTTCCGGCCGCTTTTGCATTCGCAAGGCGCGAACTGGGCGCGGCGTCCGTACTTCATCGAAGCGATGCGCGAGCCGGGTGAAGTGCATTTCACCCCGCCGTATCTGTCGATCAACGAAGCGCACTTGTGCGTCACCGCGTCCATCGCCACCCCGGCGAAGCAGGGGCTGCAAGTGCTCTGTGTCGACATCAACTGGTAAGTTACCGGTCGGCCTTCGACGCCTTGCCCGCGCGCGTGCCTTGCTCGGCCTTCACTGAGTCTTCGATACATCGCACGAAATACTCGGCAGGCGCGGTGAGAATCGCGCTGTCGCGAAACAGCAGGAAGAGTTTTCGTGCGGGCGGCTGCTCCAGCAAATCTAACGTCTTGAGTTCTTCCGCTGCGCCTTCGGTGCGCAGCGCAAGGTGGGTCCACGACGTCACGACGTTGCTGTTCACCGCCAGACTGTAGAAGAGCGTTTGCGATGCACATCGCGTGATACGACGCGGCGGCGCCAGCCCTTGTCGCGCAAACAACTCCGTGAGAAACGCCTGAAATTCGCTGGAAGGCCCGGTGTGCAGCCATTCGGCGTCTTGCAAATCGGCAAGCGATGTCGCGTTGGCCAACTGCCCGCGCCGCGCGACGGAAAACCACATCGGGAACGTCGCCAGATGCACGGCGCGCACCGAGGCAAATTCCCGGCCATCGACACCCGAGCCCAATGCGAAATCGAGCGCCCCGCTCTTTAGCTGCTCGACGAGCTGCGACGCGCTGAACTCCGAGAATTCGAGCGTCACATCGGGCATCGTCTGCCGAAAGCGGTTGTACGCCTTGGGCAGCACGGTGATCGCCGAGAGCGGCGTCACGCCAATCGACACACGTCCCTGCCGGGTATCGCGCAGCCGCGTCATTTCCGCCTCGGTGCGCGTCATCTCGTTGACGATCAATTCGGCACGCTGGAGCAGCGCACGCCCCTCGTGCGTGAGCGACACCCCGGTCGAGCTGCGCACGATCAGCATCAGCCCCACTTCCGTTTCGAGATCTCGCAACGCGCGTGTGACCGCGGGCTGCGTCACGTGCAGCGTGCGCGCCGCTTCGTGAATGCTGCCGGTGTTCGCCACCGCCACGAGCGCGCGCAATTGGTGAAGTTTCATGGCTACATACCGAGGGTTATCACTGATAAATGGATGTTATCAGGATAAGAATTTATGCGTATCGGGATTATTACGGCTTGATTACTATCGGCCCGAATCGTCGCATGCGTGCGTGCGCATGGACAGAACGACACCCCCTATGCATGGAGACAACCCGTATGACGCCTAACGCCGCCCCGCCCTTGAACGGCGCGCTCGCCAGTTCGTCCCCGCCGTCGGCACCTTCGGCGAGCCAGCCGCCGTCTGCGGCCAGCGCCGCCAGCACTCGCGCGGCCCGTCGCCGAACCATCGTCGCCACGTCGGTCGGCAATGGTCTGGAGATGTTCGACTTCACGGTGTTCAGCTTCTTTGCCGGCATCATCGGCAAGAACTTCTTCCCGGTGGATTCGGGAGCCGGGCCGCTGTTGCTGGCTATGGCGACGTTCGGCGTCGGGTTTGTCATGCGCCCGCTCGGCGGCATTCTCATCGGCAACTACGCCGATCGTGCTGGCCGTCGCGCGGCGCTCTCGCTCACCATCGCGTTAATGATGGTCGGCACGGCGCTCATCGCCCTCACCCCCAGCTACGCGAGCATCGGCGTAATCGCGCCGGTGTTGATCGTGTTCGGCCGACTGTTGCAAGGCTTGTCGGCCGGTGGGGAAATCGGCGCATCGACGACGTTCCTGATGGAATCGGGGCCGACGTCGCGGCGCGGCTTCATGGTTTGCTGGCAAATGGTCAGCCAAGGGGCCGCAGCATTGCTCGGCGCGCTCTCGGGCGCACTGCTGTCGTCGCTGCTCACACCCGCCTCGCTCGAGAGCTGGGGCTGGCGTGTGCCGTTCGTACTTGGGCTGATGGTAGGCCCGGTCGGCATGTACATCCGCCGCAATCTCGACGAGACCTTCGAAGCGCCGGAGCGCGAAGAGAGCGCGCTGGGCGAAATCATGCGCAACTACCTCGGGCGCGTGTTGCTTGGCACGCTGCTGCTCGTGGGCGGCACGACCATGCTCTACATCATCGTGTTCTTCATGCCCGCTTACGGCGTGCGCACGCTGCATCTGCCGGTGGCCACCTCGTTTCTGGCGGGCTGCGCATCGGGCGCGATCATCATGGTGTCGTCGCTCGTCTCGGGCCTTTGGATCACCGACCGCGTGAAGCGCCGCAAGCCGGTGGTGATCGTCACATCGCTCATCACGCTGCTGTGTGTGTACCCCGCGTTCAAGTGGTTGACGACTGCGCCTTCCGTGCCGCTCATGATCGGCATCGTGACGGTGGTGATGGGGATCGCATCGCTGGGCACCGGCTCGTACTTTCTGCTGATCATGGAAGCGTTTCCGCGCCGCGTGCGGGCCACCGCACTGGCGATGATCTACAGCTTCGGCGTGACGATCTTCGGCGGCTTCGCGCAATTCAACGTGACGTGGCTGCTGCATCGCACCGGCGACGCCATGTCGCCCGCGTGGTACCTGCTCGCCTGCGGTGTGGTGAGCCAGATCGCCCTGTGGTGCTTCCCCGAGCGCCCTGCGGATAGCGCGCCGTCCGAACGTACGGCGTAGCCGCTCAACCAGCTTCTCGCATCCAACGCAGTTCTCGATGGCCGCCGCTCCGGCGCGCGGCCCGGCCCTTTGCACGCCCGAATTCCTGTGCGAAGGCCGTCGCGAGGGTCACGCGTTCCAGCAAAAACATACCAACTACAAGATTCAGAGAGACATGAAATTACGATATTCGCTGGCACTGGCTGCGGCCAGTGCCGGGCTCACCGCGGTGACACCGGCCAACGCCGCCGTCCAGATCTACGGCGCTGTCGACAGCTTCCTCATGTATTCGCGCAATAGCGGGCAGCAAAACCTGCAATTGCTCTCGGGTGGTGCATCGACGTCGCGCTGGGGTATTACTGGCACGGAAGACCTCGGCGGCGGCATGCGTGCAGCGTTCCGGCTCGAGAGCGGCTTCGATCTGATGAGCGGCAAGGCGCAGAGCAGCAGTGCGTTCTACAACCGCGAAGCCAACGTCTCGCTGTCGTCTGCCGAATGGGGCACGGTCAAGTTCGGCAAGCAGTATCCGGCCATCGGCCCGGAAGGCATCGATCCGTTCGTGTCGGTCGGGCAACTCTCGCCATATGCAACGAGTGCGCTCGTGGTGTCCGATCTCGGGCCCGGCGCTGCGGCAATTCAAGCGCGCGTCGACAACGCCATGAGCTACGAGACGCCGGACATCGCTGGCCTCACCGCCACCGTGCTTTACGCAGCACGCAACGTGGCAGGGTCCAGCCCTAACGCGAGCAACATCGGCACGGTGGTGAACTACGGACGCGGCCCGCTCATGCTCTCAGGTTCGTACAACGCCGTGTGGGCCAACACGAGCACTACACCCGGCGCGCCGCCCAATGGCCCACGCACCGACGCCTACATGCTCAGCGCCACGTATCAGTTCGGCGAAACGATGGGCTCGGCGAGTTATGTGCTCACGCGTCCGAACGGCCCGGGCACGTTCACCGCACAGGTCTATTCGTTGGGCATGGTCTGGCAGCGCGGGCCACATGTAGTACGCGCGGGCGTCATCTACCGGAACGTGTCCGGCAAGGTCGACCACGCCGTCGGTGCGCTGCTCGGCTACGACTATCAATTCTCGAAGCTCACGGGCCTCTATGCGCGCGTGGGCGGTTTTCGCAATTACGGGCAATCGTCCCTTTCCTTCGGTGCCGACCCGCTCAGTACGCCCGGCATCAATCCCGTCGTCTTCGCGCTCGGCTTTCGTCAGAAGTTCTGACGCGTGCCTCGCTTAACCCTTCAGGAGGACTCCATGTCTGACATCGCTTCCCCGCTCGATTACATCGAGCAGCACACCCCGCAGTTCACCGAACTCGCCGACAAGATTTGGAATCTCGCAGAACTGCGCTACGAAGAATTCGCATCGAGCGAACTGCATATCGAAGTGCTGGAAGCCGCAGGCTTTCACGTCACGCGCGGCGTTGCCGGTATTCCCACCGCATTCGTCGCGGAAGCAGGCGACAGCGGTCCGATCATCGGCATTCTCGGTGAATACGACGCGCTGTCCGGCTTGAGTCAGGAAGCGGGCGCATTTCAGTGCCAGCCGTCGGCAGAAATCGGCAACGGTAACGGACATGGCTGCGGCCACCATTTGCTGGGCACCGCAGCGCACCTTGCCGCCGCTGCCGTCAAAGCCCATCTCGACGCGACCGGACAACCGGGCCGGGTGCGGTTCTACGGCTGCCCCGCCGAAGAAGGCGGCTCGGGCAAGACGTTCATGGCGCGCGCCGGTCTGTTCGACGATCTCGATGCAGCGCTGTCGTGGCACCCTGCCGTGCACAACGGCGTGTTCAACGGGCGCTCGCTGGCGAACGTGCAGGCGTACTTCCGCTTTCACGGTAAAGCCTCGCACGCTGCCGCCTCGCCGCATCTGGGCCGCAGCGCGCTCGACGCCGTGGAACTGATGAACGTCGGCGTGAACTACATGCGCGAGCACATGCTGCCCGATGCGCGCGTGCACTACGCTGTGACCAACACCGGCGGCACGTCACCGAACGTCGTGCAGGCCAATGCCGAAGTGCTCTATCTCGTGCGCGCACCGCGCAACGATCAGGCATCGGAGCTTTACGAGCGCGTGAAGAATATCGCCAAGGGCGCTGCGCTAATGACGGGGTGCACGGTCGACGTCGTGTTCGACAAGGCCTGCTCGAATCTCGTGCAGAACAGCGTGCTCAACGAAGTGGTCTATCGCAATCTGGAAACGTTCGGCGCGCCGCAATACGACGACGAGGAAATCGCGTACGCACGCCGTGTGCAAGACGCGTCGCTCTCGCCGGAAGACATCGAAGGCGCCACGCGCACGCTCGGTCAGGCATGGCGCGATCCGAAGCCGTTGTTCGATCACGTCGCGCTGTTTCAGGCAGGCAACGAACCGACGCTGCATGGCTCGACCGACGTGGGCGACGTGAGTTGGATCACGCCGACCGCGCAGTGCTTCACGACCTGCTATGCGTTCGGTACGCCGTTCCATTCGTGGCAGTTGGTGGCCCAGGGCAAGAGCACGCTGGCGCACAAGGGCATGCTATTGGCGGCGAAGACGCTCGCGGCATCGGCACTCGACCTGTTCCGCTCACCCGAATTGCTTGCCAAGGCGAAGGCGGAACTGCTTGAACGCCGTCAGGGCCGTCCGTATGTCTGCCCGATTCCGGCAGAAGTCGAACTGCCGTTCGCACGCGGCTAATCGCCACAGCATCGGAAATGAAAACGCCCCCGCGTCGAACGACGAGCGGGGGCGTTTTTTTGCGATTCACCGAATGCGGCGATCACCTGCGACGCACGAAAGCGCTTTTGCAGCCAATTAGGCGGCGCGCTGCACTTGATAACGTTCGAGCCAATGCGCATACGGTGCAGGCAGCACCCACGACGGACGCGACACATCGAGTTCGCGCGCAGCGTAGTACGGCCAGTGCGGGTTGGCGAGCAACGCGCGGCCAATCATCACCAGATCCATCTGCCCACCGGCCACCACGCGCTCTGCTGCGTGCGGGTCGTCGATGCCCCACGACGATGCCACGGCAATGCCAGCTTCCTGCTTCACGCGCTCGGCGATCGGCGCGAGGAACGCCGAACCCCAAGGAATCTTCGCCTTCGGCGTCGAGAAGCCGACGCTCACGTTCAACAGATCGAGACCGCCCTCGCGCATCTGACGCGTGAGCGTAATTGACTCGGCCAGCGTCTCTTCGTCGCGGCCGTCGTACTCGAGCACGCCGAAGCGGGCAGTGAGCGGCAGATGCTCCGGCCACACTTCACGCACGGCAGCGAGCGTCTCCAGCAGGAAACGGCTACGTCCCGCGAGGTCGCCGCCGTAGGCATCTTCACGATGATTGGCGTGCAGCGAGAAGAAACTTTGCGCCAGATAGCCGTGAGCGAAGTGCAATTCGAGCCATTCGAAGCCAGCGGCCAGCGCGCGGCGTGCGGCGGCCACGAAATCGGCCTTCACGCGAGCGATGTCGTCGAGCGTCATCGCTTTCGGCACCTTGCCGAGATGACCACCGAACGCGACGGCGGACGGCGAGATCGTCGGCCAGCCACGCGGATCGTCTTCACCGATGTGGTCGTCGCCTTCCCACGGGCGGTTTGCACTGGCCTTGCGACCGGCGTGCGCAATCTGGATACCCGGCACAGCGCCATGCGCCTTGATGGCCGACGCGATACGCGCCATGCCTTGTGCCTGCTCGTCGTTCCACAAACCCGTGCATCCCGGGCTGATACGGCCTTCCGGCGACACGGCCGTGGCTTCGACGATCACTAACCCGGCACCGCCGCGCGCCAATCCGGCGTAGTGGGCAAGGTGCCAATCGTTGATCAGGCCGTCGACGGCGCTGTACTGGCACATCGGGGGAATGGCTACGCGATTGCGCAGCTTGACGCTCTTCAATTCAAACGGGGAAAACAAGGCAGACATGGTGTTCTCTACGGTATAGGGGGTATGTGCTTCTAGCGGCGACTTGGCCGACGGAAGCAATAGTAGTCCGGCACCGCTATAATGAAAACCATCTGCACATTATCAAATCGATAACAGTTCATTATGGTGAACCCTCAATGGCTCAAATCCTTCGCGACCCTCGCGGAGCTGGGCAACTTCACGCGCACCGCCGACCGGCTAGGTCTCACGCAGGCGGCGGTTAGCCAGCATGTGAAGCATCTGGAAGAAGAATTCGGGCCGCTGCTGGTGCGGCGTCCACGCGCGATCGAGCTCACGCCAGCGGGACACGCGGTGCTGGCTTACTGCGCGGAAGTCGAATGCGCGAGCCGCCATCTGCGCTCGCGGCTGGACGATGCCGACGACGATTGCGGCGAAATCACGCTCATCACCCCCGGCAGCATCGGGCTGTATTTGTGCCCCATCCTGCTCGACATGCAGCAGGCAAATCCCTCGATGGTGGTTCGGCACCGCTTCGCCCCCGATCCGGAAGTGCTCGAAGGGGTGCTGCAAAGCCACTACGAATTGGGACTGGTCACGCTGCGACCGGACGACCCGCGTCTGGCCGCCACACCGTTCACGCAAGAGCCGCTCGAACTCGTCGTGCCTGCCGGGGACGATGTGTACAAGTGGGAAGACCTCAAGCGCATCGGGTATATCGATCACCCCGATGGTGAGGCGATGTCGACGCGCCTGCTTAGCCGACGCTTTCCGGGCAACCCGGGCGTGCGCAGCTTGCCGAGCCACGGGTGTACGAATCAGATCAGCCTGATTCTGGAATACGTGGCGCGGGGGCTGGGCTTCACGGTCATTCCGCAGTACGCGCGCCAAGCGTTTGCATCGCAGGACGCTATTCGTGTGGTCGATTGCGGCCCGCCTGTGGTCGACACGTTGTGGCTGATTCATCGCTCGGAATGGGCGCTGTCGGCGCGCGCGCAACGCGCCGTCGCCCTGCTGCGCGAAAAGGTCGATGCGCCGCGCCCGCGCGCGTTCGGCGGCGGGCTGAATACCGCGAAGCGCGCTACCGCGTAGCCGTTGGCAGAATCTGCGGCATCGCTGTCATTGCGAGAGGCATCGGGGCTTCGCTACGCTAGGCCTCTTTGCCTCGCACGACGCTTCGATGCCCAGCCTGCTTTCTTTACTCTTCGCTTTTGTCGCTCTGATCAGCCCCTCAGCCGTGTTCGCAGGCCCCGAAACTTCGGGCAGCGATGTCAGCGGCACCGCGCAACAGGGGCTGCGCGACGCACTAGCCAAACGGCCTCATTCGCCGGTCATTGCCGTCATCGCGTTGAACGACGGCACCGAAACCACGGATTTTCTTGTGCCCTACGCCGTGCTCAAACGAGCCGGCATCGGCACCGTGCAGGCAGTAGCAGTTGAAGCTGGCGAGGTCACGTTGATGCCCGCATTGCGCATCGTGCCCGACACCACCCTCGCGGCCTTCGATGCCCAGCATCCGCACGGGGCCGATATCGTGATCGTGCCCGCCATGCACACCGATGACGACCCGCGTGTGCTGCGCTGGCTGCAACAGCAAGCCGCTCACGGTGCGATGATCGTCGGCATTTGTTCCGGGGCACGCGTACTGAGTCAGGCGGGGCTGCTCAACGGGCGTCGCTTCACCGGCCACTGGTACGATCGCGGCGACCTGCGAAAGGCCAATCCCACGGCCAGCTATGTGCCGAATGTTCGCTACCTGCATGACGATGGCGTGGTCACGACGACTGGCGTGAGCGCGTCGATACCCGTGTCGCTCGCGCTCGTTGAAGGCATTGCAGGCCGCGACCGAGCGCTGGAGGTCGCGCGATGGCTTGGTGCCAACGACTGGTCGGCGCGGCACGTGAGTGCGGGCTTCGAACTCAACGCACGACGATTGTGGACGATTGCAAGCAACGCCATCGCCATATGGCGTCACGAAACGCTCGCCATTCCGGCTGTCGACGGCATCGACGACACTTCGCTCGCACTCACCGCAGACGCATGGTCGCGCACCTGGCGCACGACGGTGGTCGCAACGTCAACCGCCACATCTGGGCGTGTGCGAATGGCCAGCGGTCTGATGCTCGTCACGACGCCCCCTGTGCCCAGCGCCGCACGTCCCCTGACGTTGGCACCTAAGCGCAATGCGATGACCCAGTTCGTGCAGTCGCTCGCAGATATCGAACAGCGCTACGGCCCTGCCGAACGCGACATCGTTTCACTCGCCATGGAGTATGTTCCGGCGCCGAATTAAAGGCGTCGGTTATGCGTCGCGTCGATAGTCCGCCATCGACTGCCCGAACGTCGCACGAAATGCCCGTTGCAATGCGTCGACGCTTTGAAAGCCGCTTCGTTGCGCGACGCGCTCCTGTGTCCATGGGGTCTGACGCAGCAACGACGCAGCGAAGTCGAGCCGTGAGCGGGTCACGTAGCGCGCAGGCGAGGTACCCGTCTCTCTGGAAAACGCCCGCGAAAAGTTGCGCGGGCTCATGCGGGCAACCGCCGCGAGCGCATCGACGGATAGATCGCCATCGAGATGACTTTCGATCCAGGCAATCACGTCGCGCACCGGCGACGACGCGCCGCTTTGCAGCGTCAACGACCGGCTGACTTGCGACTCTGCCCCGCCGCGCACGACGAATAGCGCGAGGTCCCGCGCAATATCCATCGCCACAGCTCGGCCAAGATCGGCTTCGATCATGCCCAGTGCCATATCGATGCCTGTGGTCACACCGCCCGATGTCCAAACATTGCCGTCGCGCACGAACACGCGGCCGCGCTGCACCTGCGTATCGGCACACATCGATTCGAGACGGTCGCAGGCGCGCCAATGTGTCGTCGATTGCCGTTTGTCGAGCAGACCGGCGGCCATCAACACGAACGCCCCCGTGCAGACACTTGCCACACGGCGTGCCTGCTGGGCGGCCTGCGATAGCCACAGCGCCGCCCCGTCGTCGAGAATTGCCCGGCGCAGTGCAGCCTCTTCGCCACCGGCCACGATGATGGTGTCGAATGCAGGGTCGGCTGCGTTTTCGGACCCGAGCACCGATAACGATTGAGTATCGGCCAGCGACAACCCCGCGCTCGTATGCACGCTGCCGCCGTACGGCGACGCAATGGTGACGCGGTAGGCGCCCGGGACCGCAAGCGATGCCTTGGCGAAGGCGCTGGCTGGTCCGGCAACGTCGATCGCCTCCACGCCCTCAAAGGCAACAATGACAACGTGCCGACTGAGGCCGGTCGGGTGAGTTCCGGCGATAGTGGAATGAACCTTGGCTGTCACGCATTTCCCCATGAACACACGGGCGACAATGCCCGCACGCAGGCAAGCATTGTAGCGACCACACGTGAACGACACGGGGCATTGTGACGAGCCGCAGCCTAGCGCGCCGCCTGCGTGAACTTGTTGAACGACGTGTCGAAAAGCCCCTTCACATCGAAGCCTTTGGTCAGCGTGCCTGTCTTCACGAAATCGTCGACGCTCTTCTGCGCTTCGGCGATGGCCGCGTCGGTGAGCGGCTCGTAGCGCACGCGCGAGGTGCTGAACCACTGGTGCGCCAGTTTCGGATCGACACGCGATTTGGCTGCCCACACGTCGGCATAGCGGTCGATATGCCGTGCATCGGCCAGCGACCAGTCACGCGCGCGTTGATAACGCTGCACGAAGTCACCCAATAACTCGCGCTTGGTATCGATGACCTTTTGTGTCGTCGACAGATAACTTTGCGCCGCAATCAATCCGCGTGCCGTCACCACCGTGCGCGCCCCCGCCTGACGCAGGCGCGACACATACGGCTCCCACGTGGCCGTGGCATCCACTTTGCCCGCCTGCAACGCCGCCGCCGAATCGACCGACGCCAGATACGAATACTTCACGGCGTCGAGCGGCAGCCCTGCCGACGTGAGCGCCGCCTGCACCAGTTGCTGCGACCACCCGCCGCGCGTAATCGCGACCGTCTTGCCCTTCAGGTCTTCCACTGTCTTGATCTGCGTGTGCGGCCCAGCGAGCAGCACGACACTGTCGGGGCTGTCGCGATAGATGCCAATGACCTTGATAGGCGCGCCCTGCGCGGCCAGAAACAACACCGGGCCATCGCCTTGCAGGCCGATGTCGAGCGCCCCCGCGTTGACGGCCTCGATCACGGGCGTGCCTGCCGGAAATTGTTTCCACGCGATTGTGTACGGCGCATCGCGCAGCACGCCCGATGCCTCGAACAAGCTCTGCGCATTGAACGCCTGATCGCCGACGACAAGCACAGGCTTGTCCTGCGCCTTCACCGACGCGAAGGGAAGAATCGCGGCGACGCTCAACCCAATGACCAGCGCACGGCGCAGGCGTGAACGCCACGTCGGCCAACGCTGGCTTATTTGGCCCTTAACAAGAGGTGCAAGAGGTGCGGCACGAGATAGCAAATACGTCATGGCATGGCACCACGCGCTAGCGCAGCGATGAGAGTGGTCGGACGGGCCAGTCTATGTAGCGGGCCACGCACGCCCAACC
Source organism: Pandoraea pneumonica (assembly GCF_902459645.1). Classification (GTDB taxonomy): domain Bacteria; phylum Pseudomonadota; class Gammaproteobacteria; order Burkholderiales; family Burkholderiaceae; genus Pandoraea; species Pandoraea pneumonica. Next base: position 1,144,501 of record NZ_CABPSK010000002.1, on the reverse strand, counting down.
ATCGATTGTTGCGATGGTTATCGCCGCCGAAGCGCGTTTGCTTATGCAGGTTTGCTTATCGCATTTCGTTGTTTGTGCGCGCGCATAGCGCTCGGTATGGTGATCGTTTCCAATGCCTGACGACGAGGCGCTGAGAGTCATGAGTCAACCTGCCCGCAAGCTCCGGCTGGGCGCCTACATGTCGGGTTCCGGCGTGCAAGGCGATAGCTGGCGCCACCCCGATACCGACACCGACGCGCATCTGAAATTCGAGCGCTACCGGCACTACGCACAAGAACTGGAGCGCGGTTGCTTCGACGCGTTGTTCTTCTTCGATAACCTCTTCATGTCGACCGATCCGGTCGCGCTCGCGCACAGCCCGGGCGCGCCACGCTGGGACCCCGTCGTGTTGCTCGCCGGTCTGGCGGGGGCGACGCAACACATCGGTCTCGTGGCGTCGGTCAGCACCACGTACAGCGAGCCTTACAACGTGGCGCGCGCCTTTGCGTCGCTCGATCATTTGTCGGGCGGGCGCGCTGGTTGGAATCTGGTGACGTCGACAGGGGGCGGCGAAAACTTCAATCGCGACGATCACGTCGACCATGCGTTGCGCTACGAACGCGCCAACGAGTTCTACGACGTCGTGACGGGTCTCTGGGATAGTCACGCCGACGACGCATTCCCCCGCAACAAGGCCACCGGACAATGGGCTGACCCTGCGCGCGTGCGCAAACTGGATCATCGCGGCAAGCACTTCCGCGTGCGCGGGCCGCTAAGCGCACCGCGCCCGGTGCAAGGCTGGCCCGTGATTGCGCAAGCAGGCTCCAGCGAAGCGGGTCGCGAACTGGCCGCACGCGCAGGTGAATTGCTGTACACGGCCGCGCAGGATATCGAGGACGCTCGCGCCTTCTACACCGATGTGAAAACGCGCGCGTTGAAGTACGGGCGCCGCCCGGAACATATTTTTATTCTGCCGGGCGTCGCGCCCATCGTCGGTCGAACGCAGGCCGAAGCCGAAGCCCGCTACGACGCGCTGCTCGAACATCGCGACCCTGCCGTCGCTTTGCATGCACTCGCGAACTACGCGAGCCTTGGCATCGATCTCGGCAGTTTGCCGTTCGATGCGAAGGTGCCGTTGCCCGAGCATGTGCCGGAGACCAACTCGCACAAGAGCCGTCAGAAGCTATTGGTGGACTGGATTCGGCGCGAGCAGCCGACCGTGCGTCAGCTTTACACGCGCTTTACCGCAGGCGGGCATCGCGTGCTCGTCGGCACGCCCGAGTCGATTGCCGACGACTTCCAGCACTGGTTCGAGACGGGGGCTGCCGACGGCTTCAACATCATGTTTCCAAGCGCGCCAGCAGACATCACATCGTTCGTCGATCTCGTGGTGCCCGAGCTCCAGCGACGCGGCCTATTCCGCACGCATTACGAAGGCCGGACGTTCCGCGAGAATCTCGGCGTGCCAGCCGTGCCGAACCGGCACTTTGCGCCACGCGACGCCGAGACACCTGCGGGTGAAGCCGCGCCTCAGCCTGCGGAGACGACGGCCGCAATCGCCTGACCAACTTCGGTCGTGTTGGCTTTGCCACCCATGTCGCCGGTGCGCGGGCCTTCTTTGATGACCTTGGCAACGGCGGCAAGAATCGCGTCGTGCGCTTCGCGGGCGCGGCCTTCGCTCTTGCCAAGGAAGTCGAGCATCATCGCGGCCGTCCAGATCATGCCGATCGGGTTGGCGATGTTCTTGCCCGCGATGTCCGGCGCGGAGCCGTGCACCGGTTCGAACAGCGACGGGAACTTGCCTTCCGGATTCAAGTTGCCCGACGGCGCGATGCCGATGGTGCCCGTGCATGCGGGGCCCAGATCCGACAAGATGTCGCCGAACAGGTTGGACGCCACCACCACGTCGAAGCGATCCGGGTTCAACACGAAGCGCGCGCACAGAATGTCGATGTGCTGCTTGTCCCACGTCACGTCCGGATAGTTCGCGGCAGCTTCGGCGGCACGCTTGTCCCACCACGGCATCGAGATCGAGATGCCGTTGCTCTTGGTGGCGACGGTCACGTGCTTGCGCTTGCGCTGCTGCGCCAGATCGAACGCGAACTTGAGCACACGCTCGGTGCCATGACGCGTGAAGACCGACTCCTGCACCACGAACTCGCGCTCGGTGCCCTCGAACATCACGCCGCCGATCGACGAGTACTCGCCTTCGGTGTTCTCGCGCACGATCATGAAATCGATGTCGCCCGCCTGACGTCCGGCTAGCGGCGACGGCACGCCGTCGAACAAGCGCGCCGGGCGCAGATTGATGTACTGATCGAACTCGCGACGGAATTTCAGCAGCGAGCCCCACAGCGAAATATGGTCGGGCACCGTGTCGGGCCAACCCACTGCGCCGAACAGAATCGCGTCCGCGCCTTCGAGTTGCTGCTTCCAGTCGTCCGGCATCATCTGGCCGTGCTCGACGTAGTAGTCGCAACTCGCCCATTCGATGTGCTGATACTCGAGCGCGATGCCAAACCGCTTGGCCGCCGCATCGAGCACGCGCAGCCCTTCGGGCATCACTTCCTTGCCGATGCCGTCGCCGGGAATCACGGCGATGCGCAGGGGGCGTTGGGCTTGGTCGGTCATGGGGGTGTCTCCTGTTAGACGAGTTAGGATAAACAGGCCCTAGAGTATTCCATTCCGAAGCGGATAAAATCACCCGATTGGTTAATCCACTATCCACGAATCGTGAATAAACCCGCCAGTTCCCACCCCAATCTCGACGATCTGCGCGTGTTCTGTCAGGTAGCGCGCCGTGCGAGCTTCTCCGCTGCTGCCGAAGCGCTGGGCGTCTCGCCCGCTTATGTGAGCAAACGCGTCGGCATGCTCGAAGCCGATCTCGGCACGCGGCTGCTGCATCGTTCTACCCGACGCGTCGCGATTACCGATGCCGGTGAGCGGGTCTATGCGTGGGCGGAAAAGATTCTCGACGACGTGAATCACCTGATGGAAGACGTGTCGAGCACCCGCCAGGTGCCGCGCGGCACGCTTCGGGTATCGAGCAGCTTCGGGTTCGGGCGGCACGTGGTCGCGCCCGCGATGTCGCGGCTACGCGCACGGCACCCGCAACTCAACGTCCGACTCGATCTGTTCGACCGCATTGTCGATGTGGCCGCTGAGGGCTACGACCTCGATGTGCGCATCGGCGACGAGATTGCCCCGCATCTGATTGCACGCAAGCTCGCGGACAATCATCGCGTGCTGTGCGCATCGCCCGCCTATCTCGAACAACACGGCACGCCCCGGCAATTGAGCGAGCTGACGGGGCACGCGTGCATCGTCATCAAAGAGCGCGATCACCCGTTCGGCATGTGGCGTCTGCAACAGCGCGGCGAGGCGGTTTCGCTCAAAGTGACCGGACCGCTTTCGACCAATCACGGCGAAGTGGCCGTGCAATGGGCGCTCGACGCGCAAGGCATTCTTTTGCGCTCGATGTGGGATGTGGGCGCGCTCATCGAACGTGGCGCGCTGGTGCAGGTGCTGCCCGACGTGACGCAGCCGGCCAACGTGTGGGCGGTGTATCCGTCGCGCGTAGCGTCGTCGGCAAAAGTTCGGGCCTGTGTGGAATTCCTCGCGGAAGAATTCCAACCACAGGCCCGTGCGGCGACAGACGACGTGTCTGGCTGACGTTACTGAAGCACGAAGGTCGCTTGCTTCACGTTCTGCGAATCGAGTCCGATTTGCACATTGAAGTCGCCCGGCTCGGCTGCGTATTGCAGCTTCGCGTTATAGAACTTGAGCAGGCTTTCGTCGATAGCGAAGTGCACCGTGCGCGATTCGCCCGGCTTGAGCGCCACCTTCTGGAAGCCCTTCAACTCCTTGACCGGACGCACGACCGACGCGGCAACATCCTGCAAATACAACTGCACCACGGTCTCGCCCTCGCGCTTGCCCGTGTTACGCACGGTGACGCTGGCATCGAGCTTGTTACCGGGCGCAAGCGTCTTCGCCGAGAGCTTCACGTTCGACACATCGAACGTGGTGTAGCTCAGGCCGTAGCCAAAGGCATACAGCGGACCGGAGTCTTCTTCGAAATATTGCGACGTGTAGTTGGCGGGTTTGCCCGGCGTGAACGGACGGCCGATACGCAACTGGTTGTAGTACGTGGGAATCTGGCCAATGGAGCGCGGGAACGAGATCGGCAGCTTGCCCGACGGGTTGTAATCGCCGAACAGCACGTCGGCAATCGCGTGACCGCCTTCGGTGCCGGTGTACCACGTCTCGAGCATGGCGTCGGCGTTCGCCTTGGGCCAGTTCAGATCGAGCGGACGGCCGTTCATCAGCACCACTACCAGCGGCTTACCCGTCGCCTTGAGCGCCTGCAACAGCGCCAGTTGGCTACCCGGCAGCGACAGGCTCGTGCGGCTCGACGCTTCATGCGACATGCCGCGCGATTCACCCACGGCGACGACCAGCGTATCGGCACCGCGTGCGACCTGCACCGCTTCGTCGATCATCTGCTGCGGCGTGCGTTTGTCTTGCACGACTTCCGGGTTGTCCCAGTCGAGGAAGTTGAGATAGTCGACGACGCGCTTGTCGTCGGTGATGTTGGCACCGCGCGCGTAGGTCACTTGCGCGTTCGCGCCGAGGGCATCGCGCACGCCCTGAAGCAGCGTAATCGCTTGATCGGCCTTACCCGCCGCCGACCAACTGCCCATGATGTCGATCTTCGCGTCGGCCAGCGGTCCAATCACGGCCACCTTGCCCGACTTGCGTAGCGGCAGCGTGTCGTGCTGATTTTCCAGCATCACGATGGACTTGCGTGCGGCGTCGCGGGCCGCTTCACGATGCAGGCGCTCCGGCGCATTCACATCCTTCGGATCGTGTGCTGCGTCGCCAATGCGGCGGTACGGATCGGCGAAGAGGCCCATGTCGTACTTCGCGCCGAGCACTTCGCGCACGGCGCTGTCGATATCGCGCATCGGCACGTCGCCCGACTTCACGAGATCGGGCAACTGCTTGAGGTACTGCACGTCGGCCATGCTCATGTCGACACCGGCTTCGATGGCGAGCTTGGCTGCCTCGCGGCCGTCTTTCGCCACGCCATGACGCATCAGTTCTTCAATCGCGCCGTGATCGCTCACCGTCACACCCTTGAAACCCCACTCGTCGCGCAACAGATCGCGCAGCAGCCATTTGTTCGACGTGGCCGGCGTGCCGTTGATCGAATTGAGCGCGATCATCACGCCGCCTGCACCGGCATCGAGACCGGCACGATACGGCGGCAGATAGTCCTGATACATGCGCATCAGGCTCATATCGACCACGTTGTAGTCGCGTCCGCCCTCGACCGCGCCGTACAGCGCAAAGTGCTTCACGAACGCCATCAGGCTATCGGTGTTGGCTGGCGACGTGCCTTGAAAACCTTGCACGCTGGCGCGCGCGCATTGCGAGACCAGATACGGGTCTTCGCCGAAGCCTTCGGAGGTGCGGCCCCAGCGCGGGTCGCGCGAGATGTCGACCATCGGTGCGAAGGTGGCATCGAGTCCGTCGGCACTTGCTTCGACAGCGGCCACGCGCGCGGCCTGCTTAACCACCGACATGTCCCAACTGGAGGCCAGCCCCAGGCTGATCGGGAACACGGTGCGGTGGCCGTGCACGATGTCGTAGGCGAAGAAGATGGGAATCTTCAGGCGGCTTTGTTTGACGGCGGCATCCTGCAACGGGCGATTGTCTTCGCGCGTCACGGAATTGAACGTGCCGCCTACGCGGCCCGCAGCAATCTCTTTGATGAGTTGTGCCTGCGGCATGTCTCCACCGATGCTGATCAGCCGCAACTGGCCAATCTTCTCGTCGAGCGTCATGCGCGCTATCAGATCGTCGATAAACGCTTGTTTGGCTGCGGGCGACGGCATGGCAACCGTGGCAGGGCCTGCGTTCAGCGGCGAGGCAGGGGCGTCGGCAAATGCCGGCGTCATCACAATACTGGCGGCCAGCGCCAATGCAGTGAACATTCTCATCTGATAGCGTTCCAATGAAGCACGACGGGGGCACCACGGCACCTTCCCGTGCAGTAACATCGCCCGTCTTGTCGTCAGAAGTCGGCACAGTCCAGCCCAAACGGGCGGCTTGTGCGACGCGAAGTCCGATACTTTGCCACAATGTGGTGCGCCCCATTCCACGTTTCGCTCGTCCCAGCGGGCCAAACCGTGCGATTTAACCCACCTTCTCCGGAGAGATTCGTGCTTTTGTCCCCCTTCGCTGTGTCCTGGCGCCAACGCGCACGCTCACTCGTGCCCGCGCTCTCGGCTGCGGTTGCCCTGCTGGGCGCTGCACACGCGCAGGCGTTCTCGCTCGATGACGTCACCGCCCGCGCCAAAACGCTGGCCGATGCCCCCTACACTGCGCCGAAAAGCAACCTCACGCCCGCCTTCGCGCAGATGCAGTTCGGCGACTACATCAAGATCCAGCCAAAGCGCGAGAACTTCGAGTGGAAAGATCAGCCCACGCCGTTCCGTCTGGGCTTCTATCACCAAGGCATGCAGTTCAGCACGCCGGTGAAGATCAACGAGATTGTCGGGAGCAATGGCACCGATAAGATCAGCGAGATCAAGTACGACAGCAGCCGTTTCGATTTCGGCGACCTGAAGCTCGATCGCAGCGCCACGCATAACCTCGGCTACGCGGGCTTTCGCGTGCTCTACCCGATCAACGAACCGGGCAAGCTCGACGAAATCATGAGCGTGCTCGGCGCGAGCTATTTCCGTGTGATCGGCAAGGGGCAAGTCTACGGGCTCTCCGCCCGCGGTCTAGCGATCAACACTGGGCTGCCGGTGGCCGAAGAGTTCCCCGCCTTCCGCGAGTTCTGGATCGTGCGCCCCACGGGTGACGAGAAGCGTCTGGTGTTCTACGCGCTGCTAGACTCCCAGAGCGCAACCGGGGCGTATCGATTCGAACTCTCGCCCGGCGAAGACTCGGTGCTGAAGGTGCAGGCGCGCGTGTTCATGCGCGGGCCCGTGACGAAGCTGGGCATTGCGCCGCTCACGAGCATGTTCCTGTTCGGCCCGAATCAGCAGCGCGATCCGTACAACTTCCGTCCGGCGTTGCACGATTCGAACGGCCTGGCGATTCACGCCGGTAACGGGGAATGGATCTGGCGCCCGCTCAACAACCCGCGCCACCTCGCCCTCAGCCAGTTTCAGGTCACGAACCCGCGTGGTTTCGGTCTGCTCCAGCGTGGCCGCAATTTCTCGCAATACGAAGACCTGAAAGATCGTTACGACCTGCGCCCGAGCGCGTGGATCGAGCCGCAAGGCGACTGGGGTAAAGGCCACGTCGAACTGGTGGAAATTCCCACCCCCGACGAAACCAACGACAACATCGTCGCGTTCTGGACGCCCGATCAGTTGCCGCCCAAGGGCCAGCCGCTGCAAGCCGACTACACGATCCACTGGACCATGAACGAGCGCGGCATCATCGATCGCAACGTGGCATGGGTGAAGCAAACGCTGCGCACCGCCGGTGAAATTACGCAGGCCAATCTGATTCGCCATTTCGACGGCAGCACGGGCCTCGTGGTGGACTTCGACGGTGGCCCGCTCGCGACGCTGCCTGCGGGTGCGGTCACGCCGCAAGTGAGCGTGAGCGATAACGCGACGATCATCGAGCAGACCCTGCAACCGAACCCGGTCACGCGCGGCATGCGCCTGAACCTGCGCGTGATGGTCAAAGACCCGGCCAAAGTCACCGAACTGCGCGCCGCACTCGTCTCTGGCGGCAAAGCCGTGAGCGAGACGTGGAGCTACCAGTTGCCGCCGTTCTCGGTGGCCAAGCAGTAAGCCGTCATCACGCGCGTAATGCGTTGCTGATGTCTGGCCGCGACCGGCCTTCGGGCCGGTCGCCACCCCTCCCCCGCCTGCCGATTAAACATGCACTTAAGTGCAATGTTCCGTCATGTAAAACCCTTAAACGGCAATATATGGCTTGCAGCCGTGCGACTTTTCGCGTTTACTGCATGCACAATATTGCATAAATGACTGCCTTCCACGACGAGGAACGGTGGTTTGCTTCATTGGCGTCGCGCCGCTGAAGCTCGGCCAGGTGCCGCTTGCGTCGGTCAAAGACATCCCGAAAGACTCCCCGCACTTCGACGGGGGGCGATTTGTTATGGAGACACCCGCATGCGACATATCGACGTACATCATCTCGCCGACGAAGCCCGCTTCAACGGCTACCACGGCCGCATTCTGGTCTGGTGCGCGCTCATCATCATCTTCGACGGCTACGACCTCGCAGTTGCGGGCATCGCCCTGCCATCGATCATGAAAGCCATGGGTGTGGACGCGACCAGCGCCGGGTTTATGGTCAGCGCCGCGCTGTTCGGCATGATGTTCGGCGCCATCGTGATGGGTATGGTCGCGGACAGCATCGGGCGACGCAAAGCCATTGCCATCTGCGTGCTGATGTTCTCGCTCTTTACTGCGGCGGCAGGCTTCACCCACGAGCCGATCAGTTTCTCGGTCACGCGGTTTTTTGCTGGCGTCGGGATTGGCGGCGTCATGCCGATCGTGGTCGCGCAGATGACGGAATACTCGCCGCGCAAGCTGCGCGGCACACTCGTCACGCTGATGTTCTCGGGATACTCGGTCGGCGGCATGCTCGCCGCACTGCTCGGCAAGGGGCTTATCGAATCGTACGGCTGGCAGTCGGTGTTTCTTGCCGCCGGTCTGCCTGCGCTGTTGGTGCCGTTCGCCATGCGCGCACTGCCGGAGTCGATGCCGTTTCTCATCAAGACGGGGCGCATCGATACGCTCAAGCAGGTTCTCGCGCGCCTCTCGCCTGCGTACGTGGCTCAGACTGGGGACCAGTTTGCGCTGCCTGCGGCCGATCGCAAATCTGCCGCACCGCTCTCGCGTCTGTTTCAAGACGGGCGTGGCTTTAGCACGGCAATGCTGTGGGTCGCGTTCTTCATGTGCCTGTTCATGGTGTATGCGCTTAGCTCGTGGCTGGCGAAGTTGATGGCCAGTGCTGGGTATAGCCTCGGCTCGGCGCTCACGTTTGTGCTGGTGCTGAACTTCGGTGCCATGCTCGGTGCGATTGGCGGCGGCTGGCTGGCCGATCGCTTCAACATCAAATACGTGCTCGTGGGCATGTACGCGCTCGCAGCGGTGTCGATCACACTGCTCGGTGTGAAAGTGCCGACGCCGGTGTTGTTCATCCTCGTCGGTCTGGCCGGTGCTTCGACCATCGGCACGCAAATCGTGACGTATGCGTATGCCGGGCAGTTCTACCCGATGGCCGCACGTGGCACAGGCATCGGTTGGGCGTCGGGGGTCGGGCGCAGCGGTGCGATTCTTGCGCCGATTGTGATCGGTGTGCTGGTCGGCATGTCGCTGCCGTTGCAGCAAAACTTTATGGCAATCGCCATTCCCGCCGTGGTGGCCGTGATCGCCGTGTTGCTCATCGACCACAGCAAATCGGCAACGGTGCAGCAGCAAGCGGCGGCAACGTCGCAAAACAAAGCGCCGGGATTGGCGAACGGCGCGGGGGAACCGGCGTAATCACGCGCGTCAAGACTGCGCTAGTTCAACGAAGCTTCATCCTGCTAAACAGCTCGGCATGGCAGCGCGCTCGCGCGTTGTCATGCGAGAATCGCGCCGCGACTGCCGCGGGAATGTCGGTCGTTTTCCGAAGATGTGCCGCACGTTGGTGCAGGGGCAAAACAACAATAGCCCGGCGTGCGCGCGCGACTTATGGAAGATCATTCAACCCGAGCACCTCAGGTGCCGATAACCAGATATCCGTCCCGTCGGATGCTCTGGGGAATAACGACATGTTGCGTCCTGCTTTGCTGTGCGCTTTCGCACTGACCGCGCTGCCTGCGCTGTCTTTCATCAGCACACCGGCCCTCGCGGCCCCGCCTGCGGACACCCTCGGCAGTGCGGCTGCCTCCGTCACGCAGATTTCGACTCGCCAGAGTGTCACCAGCGACACCGTGTTTTCCGGCGCAGCCGTGGCCACGCTCGGTGCCGACGCGTTGCGTAACGCTCACGGCAACTTCGGCGTGAATGTCGCCGCAGGCGCGCTTAACGAGCAATCGAATCAATTGGTGCTCGCGAGCGCGTCGAATGTGATGGTGAACACGCGTCAGGACATTCGCAATGCCGCGACCGTGAATGCCGCGACGAATGCCTCGTTGGGCGAGCGCGCGTTGATGGGTGCCTCGGGCAACATCGGCGTGAACGTCGCTGCCGGCGTGACGAACGTACAGTCGAACGCGCTCGCGATTCACTGACGTTTGACAAAGCGAGGCGCACGCGCCTCGTTTTGCGTTCGGCGGTGCGCCGTTATTCGTTGCTCACTCGTCGGTCGGGAACTGGGTTTGCAGGTTGCCCAGCCAGCGCGCGACGACTTTGAGTTCGGCTTCGCTGAAGTCGGCGTGCAGGCGCGCGTTAAGCTCAGCGAGCACCTCGCGGGCGCGCGCAATGGCTTTGTGACCAGCGGACGTCACGCTAAGGCGCGTGGCACGTCCGTCGATGGCATCGGCATGGCGCGTGAGCAAACCCGCATTCACCATTCGGTTGGCCAGCCCTGTCATCGACGACGGCGACAGGTGCAGCGCTGTGCCCACTTCCCCTACCAGCGCGTCGTCGTGATGCAGCAGGTAAAAGAGCACGCCCGCCTGCGCCGCACTCACACCGGCGCTGTCATCCGCGCGCATATCGATCCAACGTTGCACATGGCGTTGCCCGACGTTGAGCAGGAACAACAGCCGACGATCGAGCGCCTCGGCGGCATCCAGCGATTTTTGTGAAGCACGGGGTGAGGTCTTGGCAGCAGCTGTTTTCGCTTTAGGCATTCAGGCAACGTGAATAGAGACCGATGAGATGGGTGCCGGTGTGTCGGTTGACTCTTCTTGATTCGCCTCGCCTGTCGACAGTAACCAGTCGACAGTTTCGGGCCACAGGAAAGCGCCAGCACGCTGGCGAAAGTATCCCATATGGCCGATCGATCCGGTATCCGAACGATCCGCAGCAATGGTGCGGCGCACCACGCGCGCACGAGTCAGCCGCGACACGAGCATGTCGATGCCGATAGGCGTCGCCCATAGATCGTCGTCGAACCCCATCGCGAGCATCGGCGTTCGCACCCTCGCAAAACGCGCCTCGGCGTGCAACGTTGGATCGTCGAAAAAATAGTTGGCGAGCCGCGTCCATCCGCTCCATTCCAGAAACACCCCGAGGGGCAAGTCCTCGCCGATGCCCAACCGTTTGCCGGGCATATAACCCAACGCGCGTGCCAGCGGCGGTGCCAGCCAGTGCATCAGTAAGGTAATGCGTGCGCGCTCGCGACGGTTCGTCACCACACGCATCGACCCCGCATGCGACGCAATTTGCACCGCTGCTCGCAGCAAATTCGTGCTCTCGCAGAGTCCGAGAGCGTGCCCGCCAAAGCTATGACCGACGGCATAGAGCGGTAGCGACGGGTATTGCTGGTGCGCCCACCGCGTCACGCCTTCCACATCGAGATCGGCCCAGTCGCGCATACGCGCATCGCAGCCGCGCAGCGACGACGAACGTGAGCCGTCGATACCGCGATAGCTGTACGTGATGGCAATCAGGCCGCGTTGCGCCACGTATTGTGCGAAGGCGAAGTACAGCCGCTCAGGGACCGCAGTGGCCGGATGGACGAGCACTACGCCGCGCGCAGGCAGCGTGGGCGGATACCACGCGTGCGCGCCTAGCGAATAGCCGTCGAGCGCGGGAATTTCCAAAGCAAGAGACGACATGACACCGCTCCTCGGCGCGCAACATCGGGAGGGCGCGCCAATGAATGAGTTTTCGGTTTTTGATTTATTTCGTACGCGAAGTATATGTCGTATTTTATTTCGCTCACGAAGTAAATTAGAAGAAAGCCACGATGCGCTTATGGCTTTGTGTCGATGAATGTCGTGCCGGGGAGTAAGCTGACGAGCGCCCCCAACCCTCCGGACCCACGACATGAACGATTTCCTTGCGAGCGCCAAGATGCGCAGCGCCACACGTGAAGACTTGCCTGCGGTCATCGCCTTACTGGCCGACGATGTGCTTGGCACGTCCCGCGAGAGCACCGCCCCGCAAGACTTGCCGATCTACCAACGCGCGTTCGACGCGATGATGGCGCAAGGCGGCAACGAATATCTGGTGGTCGAGCGCGATGGGCAGTTGCTTGCCGTGATGCAGTTCACGGTCATCGCAGGGTTGTCACGGCGTGGCCGGACTCGGGCGTTGCTCGAAGGCGTGCGCGTCTCGAGCGCGTGTCGTGGGCAAGGCGTGGGACGCTGGTTCTTCGAGCAAGTGTTCGCGCGGGCGCGTGCCGCGGGCTGCACGCTCGTGCAACTCACCACGGACAAACGCCGTGACGATGCACGGCGTTTTTACGAGAGTCTCGGCTTCCATGCCACCCACGAAGGCATGAAGCTCGAATTGGCTGAGTAATTACTGCGACGCCAGCACGTTGCCCTGACGGTCCACCAGCGCCACCTTCACGATCTGCGCACTCACGGCCTTGTTCGCGATATCCGCCGACTGAGTGAAACCGTAGACCACCAGATTCGGCGTGTCGCCGCGTGCGCGCATCGATTCGATCTTGCGCGCGGCATTCTCGTCCTGCACGGCCAGATCGCGGAAACGATCGCCGTTGGTAAAGCTCAGGCGGTATTCGCCGTTGTCCAGAAAGTACCGATACGAGCCGGTCTCCGAGAGCGAGCCGTCCAGCGGGAACGCCTTCTTGTCGAACGCGTACTGGCGAATGCCGTTGGTGATGGTCATGCGGAAGTAACGCTGCGCCTTCGCTTGCGCCACCGATGCCTCGATCTTCGGCTTGAGCGCATCAAGCAGGTCGTGCTTACGGAATTCGTCATTCGAATTTGCGTAGTCGCGCGACATGCGGCGCGCCACCTGATCGTAGTCGACCGGCAGATCAGCCAGCGCCAGATACGAGTACATCAACTGATTGCCGCTGTTGAGTTCGACATAGCTGGCGTCGGGCGTGGCAGGGTCGGCTTTCGGCAAGCTGTCCTGCACCATTTGTTTTTGCAGTTGCTGTGCGGCCTGCGGCGACTTCACGTCGTTGAGATTGGACGGGGCTGCTGCAGCTTTTTCCGCTGGGGCATCGCTGCCCTTGTTGCCACACGCGGCCAGCCCCATGGTGGCGGTGGCGATAAGCGTAGCGATCAGCAAGCGCTTGGCGGGGGCAGCGGACGAAAACATGTGATTGAGCGTAGTCATGGCAGTCGAATCCTGTTGAGTTGGCGTAGCGATGTGGTGGCTTTCGGGGCAGACGGTTTGCCGCCGACTAGCGTTGAATTAGCGTTGCGCGAGGTAGCCGCGCAGTCCGATGCCTGCGAGATACACGCTGACGATCAGCGAGAGGTAGGCACCGACGCCCAGCGAGATCGCCTTGAGCGCCTCACGCACCATCTGCGAGGCAAAGTCCGAGGCCATGCGGCCCGCGTCGCGACCGCCGAACATCGACGCGGCCGACTGCGCTTGCGACAGGCCGTCGCTGATGTTCAGGTAGATGGCAATGCCAACGGCGACCATGAAGACGAGCGGCAACAGGTTGGCGAGATGCGCGCGGCGGTCTTTCGCGAAGTAAGGCGCGAGCGGCGCGACCAGCGCCAGCACCGCCACCAGCCCGTACAGCCCTGCGCTACCGCCATTGCCGCCCAGCGAATTGATCACACCGCCCGGCGAGTTGATCAAACCCAGCAGCTTCCAGAACGAGATGCCCACGCGATAGTTCGCCGAGACCTGCACCGAGAGCACATTGAGCATGAACCAGCCGATGGCCAGCAGCGCGATCGCGCCCAGCGTGCGAGCTCCGAAGCGGGCGACGAGTGCGTTGCCCTTCTGCTTCACGGCTGCCATCGCGTCGTCGGCGGCTTCGCGCGCCAACTGGCTCTCGGAGACCACGCTGAGCATGACCACCTTGCCCGCGTCGTCGAGCAGCGCCTCGACCGTCATGTTCACCGCCGGGGCCTGCGTCGATTGCCACACGCCCTCCAGATCGAACGGATGTTGACGGGTGCCGATCATCACCAGACCGGGGCCAGCGCTCGTGTCGCGCAAAATCTTTCCACGTTGCTTCATGTCGTTTTCTCCGCAATAAGGTCGCCTCATCGGCGTGGGTAGCTCCGCTGATCGGCAGGCACCACCGTTGGCAGGTGGCGTGCGTCGCAGCAGTTACTCCCCCATTCGGAGGTCGACCGGAAAACCGGTCGACTTTTTTTAAGATTTTTTTGAAGGCGTCGCAGAAATGAAAAACGGGGACCGAAGTCCCCGTCATCGACATGTTGTCTTGCCAGCCGTCAGTGCTATTTGCCGTCGCTCGCGACGTCGCCGTAGACGATGAGGCCGGTAGCCTTGAGATCGGCCAACGCCTTCTTAGGGTCGCCCGCAGGTACGGCCAGCCAGAGCATGCCGTCTTCGTCCGGGCCGCGCACGACGTCGAGTTGCAGGTCGCCCAGCGTCTTGCGAATTTGCGCAATGGTTGTCGTCTCGACAAAGATCACCTGCAAGAGCGGCACGCCCGGCGCGGGCGACGCGCCGCCGCCACGTATCGTACTTGCGCTCTCCGTCGGCACCGCGAGCTTCTCCAGCCCGGCCAGACGCATGGTTTGCAGCCCAGCCAACAAGGCCAGCGCCGCCACCGACGCAAATGCCCAACCCCGGCCCACCGGTGCGCGCCACCAGCGGCGCAAGCGCTCGGCAAGCGTTAGTGGCTGACGCTTGCCAGTCGCTGCATCGCCCTTAGGCTGCCCTCGGGCAGCAATTGTCGTGGCATCGGGTAAATCGTCGAACGCCACGAGCGGCGCACGCTCGGTGTAGCTCGTTTCGATGGCTTCGCGTGTCGCGCTCGCGAACTCGCGCTCCTCCGCCACGATGGCTTGCCAGTCGGGATGTGCCGCGAGTTGTTGATCCATCCATGCCCGCTCTTTGGCGTCGAGCTTGTCGCATGCGTAGAAAAACGCCAGCGAGCGGAAACGTTCCAGTTCGTCTTGCTTCACTCGCCCATCTCCTTCGAAGCGCCGGTTTTGCCAGTGCTGGCGGACGTCATCCCCAATTTGCGCGAGACGCATCCACGCATACGCTCACGCGCTTTCTTGACCCAGCCGCGCACTTGCTCGGCATTGATGAACACATCCGGTGGCAAGGTGCGTTGCAACTCCACGGTCATATCGGCATACGAGAGGTCTTCGTCGAGCGCCAGCTCCATCGCCAAACGGTAGTTGGGATTCTTACCGGCCGGAAGCGCCTCGAGACACTTGCGCACGGCACGCTGGATCTGGTCGCCATAAATGCCGTCGGCAGCACTCGGCCATTCGCAGGCAATGTCGTCAGGGTCGTCGACCGGCACATCACCCGCCATATTGCCCGACATATCGTCGGGCAACTTGGCACCGTCATCGGTGAAGCGGGAGTGTTTGTAGTACACGCGCAGCACGTCGAGCGCGCAGTACCGGGTGATCATGTTGACCCAGGTTTTGACGGAGGCTCGCGACGGATCGTAGTCCTGCGCGCCCGTCACGATCCGGCACCACGCCTCCTGAACGGTCTGGCGGGCGAGGTCGTCGTTGAAGCCGGTGGCTTGCAGGGCCTGTCGGTCGAGTGCGCCAGCCATGCGGTTGTAAAACTCGCGATGGGCCATTTTGACGGCGGCACTGCCGTCCCCCGGTTGGCCAAACTTGCGCAACAGGCGCGTGAGTTCTTCGTTTTCGATATCGTCGCGTTTCATGCGGGCTCACGTAGTCCAGCCGCGAATTCTACGTGAGTTTGGCCGCTGTGGCGGTGCGCGAATTTTACGATTCCTTGCGCGCGTGGCGTCCCGGCGACACTCCTGGCGACACCCGCTGTGACACGCGCCGTGACACTCGCCGTGACACCCGCTACGACACCCTCCTCACGCGTTCAAGCGCCGAACGCTCACCGGCTTCGGCGTACTCGCATTGACCGCCTCGGCAAACTTTGTCAACGCGTGACTCAGCGCGCGCATCGAGCGTGCGAGCAGCGGGCACCAACACGTCTGATCCTCGAACCACAACTCCACGGTGAGCCACACGTGGTCACGCACGGTATAGATCTTCACCACTTTCATTTGACGGTTGATCTCGTCCATCGCCACGAGCGCGCGGTGGAGTTCGTCCTGTGTTTCGATCTGATAGACGTTGGGCAGCAAGAGCTTGCCGTAGCCCGGATCGCTCTCGTCAAAGCACAGCACGTACTGCAACCCTTCGCGCTTGAAGGCAATGTCCCCGTCTTCGTCGAGGTGTGCCGAGAAGCCTTCGCGTTGAAGGTGATCGAGCAGGGTTTGAATGTGGTCTTGCATCGCGGGACTCCAAAGGGGTAGTTGACACTCCCCCATTCGAAGCGACGCTTAGAAAGCGGTCACTTATTTGCGGTGACTTATTTGCGATTACTTACTTAACCGCCTCGAGACACGCCGGTGAGAGTGCCGCTTTCGCCCGTTGCGCAAAGGCGGGCCAGCGGCATGCACGGCCATCGGGGCCGTCGGTGCAGTCGGCTAGCGGCAGCGCAATGCGCTTGGCGGGCTCGTCCAGCGAGAGCGCCGTGAGATGGCGCATTTGATGCATCGACTGATAGACGAATTCGACGCGCACGAACGGCTCACCCGCCGGATTACGCCAGAGCGAGAACACCAGCGCGCCGTCGGGCGGGGTGTTGTCGGGCTGACCGGCAAGTTGCCAATCGAGTTTGAGCATGCCCGCTAGATTTGCCACGTTGGTGTCATGGCCGGTCAATACATACACTCGGTTGCCCACGGGCAGTACCGGGCCGCGAACCGGTGCAGGCGGCGGCGCCCCGGCGTCGGCCGCCGAGCGGGTCAGCGCATCGAGCACGACGGCGAGCAGCGGTGTGCCGTTGGTGGCCGCGAGATAGGGCGTGCGGTCGAGCAGGTCGCGCTGCGCGTTGTGCGCTTCCAGCAAGCGTGCCCAGTCGCTCTCGTCGCGAATGCGTCCCCATGCGACATCGTTGTCGGGGAAGCCTTCGCCGTATTGCAGCAGGAAGACTTCCGACGCCGAAGCCGCACTCCCCAGCGCCCCTCGCAACGTCACGCCGCTCCCGTCGCCTTCCACGCGTAAGCGCGTCGGTATGTCTTCGAGCTTGCAGCCCCCTTGCGCACCGCACGCGGGGCTGCGCGAATAGTTAAGGACTTCGCTCATGCGAGCCAGCGTGGCCGCATAGCGCTTGTTCAGCCCTGCGACGCCATCGGGCGCAAGACGCGCTTCGATCGCACCCCGCGCGGCCCCCGGGTCGAGCGGGCAGTCGCCAGCGGCCACGGGGTGAAACACAGCGTCGTAAGTGGTGAGGTCGGTTTGATGGGCCGTGCGCATGTCGCAGCCGGGCGCAATGCCCTGCAACAACGCGTTGCCAGTCTCGCGCGTGCGTTGATCGATGTCGGCCCAGCCATACACGGTGGCCGGTGCGGGGCAAGCGTTCTCGGGCAAGACGCGGCGCGCACGCAGCCAGTCGCCGTAGTAGCGGCCCATGCGCTCAGCGAGCGACCCGCCGCGCGCGGTCAGATACCCGGCAGGTACGGCCCAGCCGGGCCACGCGTCGGGACTGATCTTATCGAGCGGGGGATGGGCATGTGTCGGAGACCGAACGCCATGACGGCTCACGATCACCGTCGAGACCAACGTCCAGTCGGCTGGCATGCCGTCGACATGCGCCGCAGATTCGGGGGGCTGCGCCGGACCCGGCTGCTGCTGGGTCGTTGAAGCACAGGCGCTCAGCAACGCGGCAAGCATCAGAGGCATCAACCTCAAGGCCAGCGCGGCAGCGTTCCCACGGGATTCGACGGGCATGCGAGTCATGGCGGCAGTGTGTCGGAATGACATGGATGGCGTTGGCGCTCATCTTACCTTGCAGCCATGACATCGCCCAATCTGGCGGCCGCACGCGTCGTGCCCGCGCGACGCCTCACGTATTTCGACCAATCGCCACGATTGCCACGGCGCTGATGTGGTACCGCTTTGTTGCTATTGCGCGTCTGGCGGCGTAACGACGTCGGAGTCGTCAGGCAGCCGACCGACCGCACCAAAGCGCCACGACAAGCGATGCGCCGCCGCCAGCAGCGTGCGGGCCGGGACACCCGCCTGCGAGGTATCGAAACTGCCGGACGAACCCATCACTGCGAGCACCAGCGTGACCTCGCCCGTGTGATCGAAGACTGGCACCGCCACCGTATCGATGCCGGGCACGGGGTTGCTCAACGCCGTATCGAGGCGATGCGTACGAATGTCGGCGAGCCTCGCCGCGTAATCCTTCGGCGGCTTTGCGGCGCGTCCCTCGGCGCCCAGCCCCGCCATGCGCACACTTTCCTGCGCCAGCATGCCGTCGAGGACGGCTTCGGGTAGAAAGGCCGCGAACGTGCGTCCGATGGCGGTATTCACCAGTGAAAGCACAGTGCCAATGCGCAAGCTCACGTGCTGCGGCCGCATGGCTTCTTCCAAGCGAACCACCGTTGGCCCCACCGGCCCCAGCACCGCCATCGCGGCCGACAGTCCGGTGGCCTCAGCGAGCGCCAATATCTCGGGCTCGGCTTCGCCGGTCGGCGAGAGGCGCTGCAACGCCATCAACCCCAATTCGAGACTGAGCGAACCCGCTTCAAAGTTGCCGCTCGCATCGCGCGTGAGCAGCCCCGCGCGCTGAAGACTCACCAGATGCGGATGGGCCTTGGCCGGGGCCATGCCCGCTTCGCGTGCCAAACCGTTGAGCGGCAATGGGCGTGCGGCGGCAACCAGCGCCTCGAGCAAAGCGCCCGTGCTTTCCAATGCCTGAATGCCGCGCTGCGGCTTCGATGGCGCGTTTGTTTCTTCTTTTGCGCTGTTTGCTGTGCCGTCTGTCATGCCGTCTCCCCATTGACCTGCTCGGCAACCGCGCTCGCCGTGGTTCGCAGAGCGTGCGCGGCACCCCCCTGCCAATCGACATCGAGCGCGGCCGTCGGGCCGATAGCGGTCAGCGTGAGCCGCAATCGCCCACTCGCGTCGAATACGGGCGCGCACAAACTGCTCACCGATGGGCTGGGCGTGTTCACGCTGCGCGCCATGCCTTTCGCGCGCGTTTCGTCGAGCAGCGCGGCGAACTGTCGTTGTTCATCCGCATGGCTCGGCATTTGCTCCTGCCACGCCTGCGGCCATTCGGCTTGCGGCGTGAACGCGCAGAACGCCCGTCCGGTCGACGTGGTGGTGAGCGACATGACCGAGCCGACGTGCAAGTTCACATGCAGCGGAAACGCCGCACGCTCGAAATGCACGACGAGCGGGCCTTGCGAGGCTGGCGTGCAAATCGCTACGCAAAAGCCGGTCTCGCGTGCGAGCGCGACCACGCGCGGCACGGCAGCGCGATACGCCGGGTCGTTCTCCAAATGGAGTAACGCCAGACGCAGCAGCATCGGGCCCGGCGTATAGCTGCCCGCCATCGGGTCGCGCTTGAGCAGGCCAAGCCGCGTGAGACTCACCAGATACGGATGGGCCTGAGCGGGCGGCAGCCCCGCGAGCGCAGCGAGATCGCCCGGCGCCAGCGGACGCCGTGCCTGCGCGAGTGCCTGCAACACGCGCGCAGCAACGTCCACGCTTTGCACCCCGCGCGACACTCGCGCTGGCGGCTCGTCGTCGAGGACACCACCCTTTGGAATTCGGTTCATGCGAAGACAGGAGCGGACTCCCGGAGAAAAAGTGGCCTAGATTCTAAACAAGTCGCCGCAATGCCCTCCGAAAAACGACGGCATCAGGGTTCTCCCTGAGACCCTAAGGGGCATCAATCAGACACGCCGCAACATTAGCAAATAACAACCATATTTGTCATTGACAAATATTCGAGCCATTTCGTAAGATGGCCTCACCTGACGCCGATCGGCCAGCAGAGCATGCATTTGTTCTAGACGTGCGACCTGCCACCGGCTGTCGATTCCTCCCCACAGACGAGATACGAGAGAGACAAGCATGGCTAAAGCATTCGCCTCGCAAGCCGACCTGGAAGCGAAGAAGGTCACCTTCACCCAACTGTCGGAGAGCGCCTGGGCCTACACGGCCGAAGGCGACCCGAACTCGGGCGTCATCATCGGCGACGACGGCGTGATGATCGTCGACACGACGGCCACGCCCGCCATGGCGCAAGACCTGATCGCCAAGATCCGCACCATCACCGACAAGCCCATCAAGTACGTCGTGCTCTCGCACTACCACGCCGTGCGCGTGCTGGGCGCATCGGCTTACTTCGCTGAAGGCGCGCAGCAGATCATTGCGAGCCGCGGCACGTACGAAATGATTCAAGAGCGCGGCGAAGCCGACATGAAGTCGGAGATCGAGCGCTTCCCGCGTTTGTTCGCCGGTGTCGAGACGGTGCCCGGCCTGACCTGGCCGACGCTCGTGTTCGAAAAGGAAATGACGCTCTTCCTCGGCAAGCTCGAAGTGAAGATTGCGCATCTGGGCTCGGGCCATACGAAGGGCGACACGGTCGTTTGGCTGCCCAAGGAAAAGGTGCTGTTCTCGGGCGATCTGGTCGAATACGACGCCGCCTGCTACACGGGCGACGCCCAACTGGCCGAGTGGCCCGCCACGCTCGACGCGCTGGCAGCACTGGGCGCTGAGAAGCTCGTCCCGGGCCGCGGTCCGGCGCTCACCACGCCTACCGACGTTGCCAAGGGTCTCGCCTATACGAAGGACTTCGTGACGACGCTGTTCGAAGCGGGCAAGCAAGCCGTCGAACAGAAGCTCGATCTGAAGGGCGCCATGGCGCTCACGCGCAGCCAGATGGATCCGAAGTTCGGCCATGTGTTCATCTACGAGCACTGCCTGCCGTTCGACGTGACGCGCGCCTTTGACGAGGCAAGCGGCATTTCGCACCCGCGTATCTGGACGGCGCAGCGCGACAAGGAAATGTGGGCCGCCTTGCAGGACTGACCCCGCCTCAGATGCGGGCGCGCGTCCGCATCCGTGCAAACGTAGAACAGAAGTAAAAACGGTGCCCGCCTTGCGCGTGAGACGCGAGCGAGGCACCGGCGACGGAGACATTGCATGAGCAGCATCGATTACCAGCGCCTGACGTTCGATTACCAGCCGTGTGCGGAACAGTCGAGCGCAGCGCCCGAATCCCATGTGAGCGCGCAAGCACCGCATCCGGTCATCGTCGTTGGCGCCGGCCCGGTCGGCCTCGCGACGGCCATCGATCTCGCGCACCAAGGCGTGCGAGTAATCGTGCTCGACGACGACTGCACGCTCTCGACCGGCTCGCGCGCCATCTGTTTCGCCAAGCGCACGCTCGACATCTTCGACCGCCTCGGCTGCGGCGAGCGCATGGTGCAAAAAGGGGTTTGCTGGAATGTCGGCCGCGTGTTCCTGCGCGATCAAGAGGTCTACAACTTCGATCTGCTGCCGGACGCCGGTCACCATCGCCCCGCGTTCATCAACTTGCAGCAGTACTACGTCGAAGGCTATTTGTTCGAACGTGCGCGCGAGTTGCCGAACATTGAAATTCGCTGGAAGAACAAGGTCTCGGGTCTCGTGCAGCACGGCACGCCGGGCACGCCCGAAGCCAGTGTGACGCTCACGATCGACACGCCCGATGGCGCGTATCAAACGACGGCTCGGTATGTCGTCGCTGCCGACGGCTCGCGCAGTCCGGTACGCAAACTGATCGGTGTGGACAGTCATGGCCGCACATTCAAAGACCGCTTTTTGATTGCCGACGTGAAGATGACGGCGAATTTCCCGGCGGAACGCTGGTTCTGGTTCGATCCGCCGTTCCATCCGAATCAATCGGTGCTGCTGCATCGTCAGCCGGATAACGTCTGGCGCATCGACTTCCAACTCGGTTGGGATGCCGACCCTGAAGCAGAGAAAACACCCGAGCGCGTGATTCCGCGCGTGCAGGCGCTGCTCGGGCCGGACGCCGAATTCACGCTGGAATGGGTGAGCGTCTATACGTTCTCGTGCTTGCGCATGGACAGCTTCCGTCACGGCCATGTGCTGTTTGCCGGAGACTCGGCGCACGGGGTTTCGCCGTTCGGTGCGCGTGGCGCGAACAGCGGCGTGCAGGATGCTGAGAACCTCGCTTGGAAACTGGCGATGGTGCTCGACGATCGCGCCCCCGATGCGTTGCTCGACACGTACGCGCGCGAGCGCGAATTCGCCGCCGACGAGAACATTCTCAACTCGACGCGTGCAACAGACTTCATCACGCCGAAGAGCCCGGTGTCGCGCGTGTTTCGCGACGCGGTGCTCACGCTCGCCCGCGATCACGCGTTTGCCCGTCAGTTGGTGAATAGTGGCCGTTTGTCGGTGCCTGCGGTGCTGCATACGTCGACGTTGAATACGCCGGATCGCGACACGTTCGTCGGGCGCATGATGCCCGGTGCCACTTGCCTCGATGCGCCGCTCTCACGCAACGGGCAGGACGGCTGGTTGTTGCCGCGTCTAGGCGGCCGATTTGTCGCGCTGGTGTTTGGCTCGCCGTCGTCGCTAGATGCCGCTGCGCTCGCCGCATTGCTCGAGATGGCGAACGATCGCGTGCCCGTGATGCCAGTGTTCGTCACCAGCGACGTGACGCAAACGGCGGACGAAACGGACCTTAGTGTTTGGTACGACGCACAAGGGCTCGCGGCACAGCGTTATGACGCCACGCCCGGCACGGTCTATCTGGTTCGCCCGGATCAGCACGTGTGTGCACGCTGGCGCTCGCTCGACGTTGCTGCGATTGCGCAGGCGCGCGAGCAAGCGCTGGGCCGCGCAGTATCAACGCAATCGGCGCTGCCGTGCGCAGCATGACGGCGGCGCAGCGGCGCTGATCTGATTCAACAACAAACATGGATTTAGCCGGGAGGAGACACCCCATGGCACTCGATACGCAACCGCGCCTCACGCGCCCCGACGACTTCTACGAAGCGCTCATCGACATGCATCGCGACCTTGACGATGCACAGAGCCAAGCCGCCAACGCGCAATTGATTCTGCTGCTCGCCAATCAGATCGGCGATCACGAGACATTGCTCTCGGCTATGCAGTTGGCGCGTGCCGGTGCACTGGGCGCGGCGTCGCAGCACTGAGCATCAAGCAACAAAACAAACGGGGCGTCGCTATGCGAACGCCCCGTTTGTTTTATGCACTGCCCCGTGGTCGGCCTACACGACCACCATCTGCGAAATCTTCTGAGCCGCCTGTTGCAGCGGCGCCAGAAACTTCGTCTCCATCTCGGCCGCCGACGTCCGGTTCGCCTGACCGCTGACGTTCATCGCGGCGATCACCTGCCCTGCCCGGTTGCGAATCGGCGCGGCAATCGAGATCAGGCCTTCTTCCAATTCCTGATCGACCAGCGCCCAGCCCTGCGCGCGCACTTGCAGAATGCGCTCACGCAGCGCGTCGACATCCGTCAACGTGCGGCGCGTGTGCTGACGAATGTCGGCGCGGCGAAGCGCAGCGTCGAGTTCGTCGTCAGGCAGCGCCGATAGCATCACCCGCCCCATCGACGTGCACCACGCGGGCAAGCGGCTGCCGATCGACAGATTGATCGACATCACTTTGCGCACCGGCACACGCAGCACGTAGACGATGTCGTCGCCATCGAGCACCGACGCCGAACTGCTCTCCTGTACCTGCTGAACAAGCGCTTCCATGAACGGCTCGGCCAAATTCCACAGCGGCATGGACGTCAGGTACGAAAACCCCAGATCGAGAATGCGCGGCGTCAGCCGGAACAACCGTCCCTCGCTGCGGACGTAGCCCAGCGCCTCCAGCGTCAGCAAAATGCGCCGCGCACCGGCGCGCGTGAGGCCGGACGCCTGCGCCACTTCGGAGAGCGTCTGCGCCGGACGAGCGGCATTGAACGCCTTGACGACCGCGAGCCCGCGCGCAAACGACTGCACATAAGAGTCGCCTGGCTTCTTTTCGGTCGGATCGCTGGAATCGTTCGGCACAGATGTCATGGACAGGAGGGTTCGCTGGTTTTGTGGTGAGTGCGGGCGCTCGTGTGCCGGATACCCCGGCGCCACGCGCGCGCAGACGGCAAGCGTAAAGGATTTGCGCGAGCGGTTCCACCGTGCCTACCGCCTGGTACGCACCGTCTCACCACGCGCCTCTGCCCCTTCCCCTGTCTTGACGCACGACAACGGAAGGCTTACGCTGTTCTTATAGCGAATATTTGTTCGTTATAAGAACATTGTGAACCAGACGATGCCGCCGCACAAGACGTCATCGCCACGAGACACCCCATCACGGGCGGCACGCACACCCAGCCATCGCGCCGGGCGCAGCCATGCTGTTCGACGGAACTGCCCAGGAGGCACGTGTGATCAACAAGATTTACGATTCGCTCGCCAGCGCGGTCGCCGGCGTCCATGACGGCGCCACGATCATGATCGGCGGCTTTGGCAACGCCGGCATGCCCTCGGCGCTCATCGACGCGCTGATCGAACAGGGCGCGCGCGACCTGACCATCGTCAACAACAACGCGGGCAACGGCGAAACGGGCCTGGCCGCGCTCCTCAAAGCGGGCCGCGTGCGCAAGATCATTTGCTCGTTCCCCCGTCAAACCGACTCGCAGGTGTTCGACGCGCTCTATCGCGCGGGCACGATCGAGTTGGAACTCGTGCCGCAGGGCAATCTGGCCGAACGCATTCGTGCCGCGGGCGCTGGGATCGGCGGTTTCTTCACGCCGACCGGCTACGGCACGCTGCTCGCCGAAGGTAAGGAAACGCGCGTGATCGACGGCAAGCCGTATGTGCTCGAATCGCCGATTCATGCGGACTTTGCGCTGATCAAGGCGCTCAAGGGCGACCGCTGGGGCAATCTGGTGTATCGCAAGACCGCCCGCAATTTCGGCCCGATCATGGCGACCGCCGCGAAGTGCGCCATCGTTCAGGTGAGCGAAGTCGTGGAATTGGGCGAGCTCGATCCGGAAGCCGTGGTCACGCCCGGCATCTTCGTCCAACGTATCGTCGCGGTGCCCAGCACCTCGCGCGCTTGACGTTCCCTCGTCCCCTATTCCAGAGCTACGACATGAACCGACTGACCCGCGACCAAATGGCCGCCCGCGTCGCCCAGGATATTCCCGACGGCGCTTATGTGAACCTCGGTATCGGCCTGCCCACGGCCGTGGCGAACCATCTGCCCGCCGAGAAGGAAATCATTCTGCAAAGCGAGAACGGCGTGATCGGGATGGGCCCGGCCCCCGCGAAGGGCGAAGAGGATGAAGACCTCATCAACGCTGGCAAGCAACCCGTCACGCTCAAACCGGGCGGCGCCTACTTCCACCACGCCGACTCGTTCGCGATGATGCGCGGCGGTCACCTCGACTTTTGCGTTCTGGGGGCTTTCCAAGTCTCGAAGACCGGCGATCTCGCCAACTGGCATACGGGCGCGCCCGACGCCATCCCCGCCGTGGGCGGTGCGATGGATCTGGCCACCGGCGCCAAGCAGGTGTTCGTGATGATGGAACATCAAACGAAGCAAGGCGAAAGCAAGATCGTCGACGCTTGCACGTATCCGCTCACGGGCGTGGGCTGCGTGACGCGCATCTACACCGACCTCGCGGTAATCGACGTGACGCCCGACGGTTTGCGCGTGCGCGATATGGTCGAGGGCCTGACGTTCGAAGAACTGGAACGCCTGACCGGTGTGACGCTACTGCCGTCGCCCGCCGTCGCCTGACACTTGCATGACCACCATCGCCGGGAGATTCCCGGCGATTTGCATTGTTCGACTCGAATTCGACATCCCCCTATTCGGTGAGGTAGACAAATGAGTGAAGTCTTTATTTGCGACGCAATTCGCACCCCGATCGGCCGCTACGGCGGCGCCCTCTCGTCGGTGCGTGCCGACGATCTCGGCGCAGTTCCCCTCAAGGCGCTGATGGCGCGCAACGCCAACGTGGACTGGACACAAGTCGACGACGTGATTTACGGCTGCGCAAATCAGGCGGGTGAAGACAACCGCAACGTGGCCCGCATGTCGGCGTTGCTCGCCGGGCTGCCGCAGGACGTGCCAGGGGCCACGATCAACCGCTTATGCGGCTCGGGCATGGACGCCATCGGCACCGCCGCACGTGCGATCAAAGCGGGCGAAGCCGGGCTGATGATTGCCGGGGGTGTCGAGAGCATGAGCCGTGCCCCGTTCGTGATGGGCAAGGCGGCTAGCGCGTTTTCGCGTCAGGCGGAAATTTACGACACGACGATCGGCTGGCGCTTCGTCAATCCGCTGATGAAAGCGCAATACGGTGTGGATTCGATGCCCGAGACGGGCGAGAACGTGGCGACGGAATTCGGCATCAGCCGCGAAGATCAGGATCGCTTTGCGGTGCGCTCGCAGGAGAAGGCCGCGCGTGCACAAGCTAACGGCACGCTGGCGGAAGAAATTACGGCCGTGTCGATCGCCCAGAAGAAGGGCGAGGCGATCGTGGTGGATCGCGACGAGCATCCGCGTGCCACCAGCATGGAAGCGCTTGCCAGACTCAAGGGCGTGGTACGCCCTGATGGGACCGTGACCGCCGGTAACGCTTCTGGCGTCAACGACGGCGCCTGCGCACTGCTGTTAGCAGACGAGGCGAGTGCGGCACGTTTTGGCCTCGTGCCACGCGCCCGGATTCTGGGCATGGCAACGGCAGGCGTAGCACCGCGCATCATGGGCATCGGTCCGGCTCCCGCAACGATCAAACTGTTGGCGCGGCTCGGCATGTCCCTCGATCAGTTCGACGTGATCGAACTCAACGAAGCGTTTGCGAGCCAGGGCCTGGCCGTACTGCGTCAGCTCGGTGTGGCTGACGACGACCTGCGCGTCAATCCGAACGGCGGCGCCATTGCGCTGGGCCATCCGCTCGGCATGAGCGGCGCACGTCTGGTAACGACGGCGATGTATCAACTGAAGCGCTCGGGTGGCCGCTTCGCGCTGTGTACGATGTGCATTGGGGTCGGCCAAGGCATCGCTATCGCCATCGAAGCGCTGTAATCGGGCAAGCCCGTCACACCGCTTCATTGCTGTGGCCGGGGCGGTCGCACGGCACTGGGTAAGTGCCGTCGCGCCGCGCCGGTGTCTGGCTCGCACGATCAGTGCGCCGCCGGACACGTCTGCCTCAAATTCCCTTCCGAACTACGTGTCTCCTCAGCTTCCTGCCTGAGATTTCTGTGTGTTCTGTGCGACTTCACGCGTCAGACGGCCTTGGCAACGTCGCGCATCACGGCGTCGAAGAACGTCGCTTTCGCGTCGTCTTCGCTACGCGCATAAGCACGGTTGATACCGCTGATGACCGCGCGGATCGATGCCGTCGTGAGATTCGCATCGATGCCTACGCCGAACGCGCTGCCGACAATCGTCTCGCCAGCCATTTCCGCAATGGCGATGGCACGCGCATCGGCGCCTTGGGTCAGCGCACGTTCTTCGTAGTGCTGCACGCGAACCGGCGTGCGCATGGCGTTCATCAGGGCATCGAGCGGCCCGTTGCCTGCACCCGAGACGGTCGTACGCTGACCGTGGATGTCGATGGTCACCGCGATGTGCTGACGGCCTTCGCGCTCGGAGAGCGAGTGGCCGACGTAGGCGACCGGCGCAGCGGCTTCCACATATTCCTTCTGGAACAACTGCCAGATTTGCGAGGCGGTGACTTCAGCGCCCGTCTCGTCGGTATAACGCTGCACGGCCGAGCTGAAGTCGACTTGCAGACGGCGCGGCATTTGCACGCCGTACGACTGTTCGAGCAGATAAGCGATACCGCCCTTGCCCGACTGGCTGTTCACACGAATGATCGAGTCGTAGGTGCGACCCAAGTCGCTCGGGTCGATCGGCAAGTACGGCACTTCCCAGAAGGTGTCCGGCTGTTGTGCAGCGAGGCCCTTCTTGATGGCGTCCTGGTGGGAACCTGAGAACGCGGTGAACACGAGATCGCCAACGTACGGGTGACGCGGGTGCACCGGCAACTGCGTGCATTCTTCCGACGTGCGCGCAATTTCGTTGATGTTCGAGAAGTCGAGGCCCGGGTCGACGCCCTGCGTGTAGAGATTCAACGCGAGGGTCACGAGGTCGACGTTACCGGTGCGCTCGCCGTTACCGAACAAGCACCCTTCGATACGATCGGCACCGGCCATCACGGCCAACTCGGCGGCGGCCACGGCCGTGCCACGGTCGTTGTGCGGGTGCACCGAGAGGATCAGGGAATCGCGATGCTTGAGGTTGCGGTGCATCCACTCGATCTGGTCGGCGTAGTAGTTCGGCGTGCCGATTTCAACGGTGGCGGGCAAATTGACGATGCACTTGTGGTCCGGGGTCGGCTGCCATACATCGAATACCGCGTCGCATACCTCTTTCGCGAAATCGAGTTCGGTGCCGGTGAAGGTTTCCGGGCTGTATTGCAGCGTCCAGCGCGTATCGGGGGCGGCATCGGCGCAACGCTTGATGGTCTTCGCGGCGGCCACGGCCAGCGCTTTCACGCCCGGCTGGTCGAGATTGAAGACGATGCGGCGGAATTCCGGCGCGGTGGCGTTGTACAGGTGAACGATGGCGCGGGGTGCGCCCTTGAGCGCGGCGAACGTGCGCTCGATGAGATCGTCACGCGCTTGCGTGAGCACTTCGATGGTGACGTCGTCGGGGATGTGGCCGCCTTCGATCAACTCGCGAACGAAGTTGAAATCGGTCTCGGAGGCCGACGGGAACGCGACTTCGATTTCCTTGAAACCGATCGCGACGAGCGTCTTGAACATGCGCATCTTGCGCTGGGCGTCCATCGGCTCGAACAGCGCCTGATTGCCGTCGCGCAGGTCGGTGCTCATCCAGATCGGGGCACGCGTGATGGTGCGGCTCGGCCACTGTCGGTCGGGGATGTTGACCGGAGTAAAGGCGCGGTATTTGGTAGCAGGGTTGTTCAACATGGCGAAGTCTCGATTGTCGGAAAAGTGGCAACCGGACGACGCTTGAGCGCAAAAAAGCTACGACCTCCGGTTGGATGAACCGGGGCTCAGATCGGCGTAACTGGGGAAAATCAGCGGTGCTTCAGAGGAAATTCAGACGATGCACGCGCGCAGCAACGGACCAAGCCCGGTGGAGCGGGCTAGTAGTCGTAGCGAGAGGGAGAATTGCGCGGTGATCATGTTTGCGATGAAAACACAGTTTTTCCCGCGCTGTCAACTATCGGCTGTCACCTTGCGATAATCGCCCGGGGCGGCGTCCACGCGCCTCGGTTGCCGCTCTGTGCCGATTCCGATAATGTGCCGTCTGATGGGATAACCGAAGGCCAGCCTCGAAACCCGACGGATCGATACGCTCAACCGTCGCGCCAATCCCGGTGTCGCACGACGCGTGTCATGACATCGGAGTCTCTCTTGGCCTCCCCCATTTCTTCGACCTCATCGTCTTCAGGCGCGCCCGCGCCATCCACCTCGTCGCCACACAGCGCCGCCAAAGTCTGGCTGCTCGCGCTGACCGTGTTTCTCGTGGGCATCGACGAAAACATTTGCATCGGCATCCTGCCCGCGATCTCGCAGGGGCTCGGCGTCTCGATGGCGTCTGCCGGTCAGCTCACCACGGTCTTCTCCGCTGTATTTGCGCTGTGGGCCTTCACGATGGCCGCATGGCTTTCGCGACATGCGCGACGCCGCGCGTTGGTCGTCGCGCTCGTGGTGTTCTCGCTCAGTAATCTCGCCGCCGCAGCCGCGCCGGGCTACGCCGCGCTGTTCGTCGCACGGATGGCGATGGCCGCGAGTTGCGCCACCATCGTGCTGCTGTGCTCCCGGCTCGCGACTGAGATCACGCCGCCCGAGTTTCACGGGCGCGCGGTGGGCATCATCTTCATGGGAATCAGTGGCTCGCTAGTGCTCGGCGTGCCGCTCGGCATGACGCTCGAACACTGGGCCGGATGGCGTGCGGTATTCGCGGTCATTGGGCTGGTCAGTGCACCGCTTATTCTCGTGCTTTGGCGCGTGTTGCCGCTCACCCAGCCCGCCACCGTCATGACGTTGCGCGCCTATGTCATAGCGTTGGCGAAACCCCGTCTTCTCGCGGCACAAGGGGTATCGATCGCTATGCTGGCCGGGCACTTCACGCTGTTCGCGTATCTCGCCCCTTATCTCCAGACCACGCTCGCCCCTTCGCCCGACGGTTTAAGCCTGCTGTTCCTCGCGTTTGGTGTCGCAGGGGTTTGCGGCGCATGGTTCGGCGGCTGGGGCTCGGACCGCGCGGGCGCGGCGCGCGCTTTGCTCGGCTGCCCGCTGCTGTTTCTTGTGGCCATGGCGTGTGTGCCGCTCGCCACCAAGCTGGGCACCGATAGCGCGTGGCACGTCGTGGTGTTTATCGCCGCGATGATGGTCTGGGGCAGCCTGTCGTGGTCGATCTCACCGGTGGTGCAGAACTTTCTGATCCGCAGCGCACCGCAGGAAGCCGATGCCAATGTCGGCGTCAACGTGGCCGCCATGCATGTCGGCGTGGCGCTCGGCGCTGGCGTCGGTGGCGCGCTTGTCGATGGGCGCGCGCTCACGCTCACCCCATGGGTCGGATGCACGCTGGTTGCGGTGGCGGTAGCGCTTGCGGCGTTCGCTGTTCGGACGAAGCGCTAGACGCCACTGGCGTCGTGGCGCGCCGCTCCCGCGGCCTCATCTTGGAGCGCCGCCTGCGCGGCTTCATCTTGGCACGCCGCCTGCACGGCGTCAGGACGCCAGCGGTACCGCAGACGTACACTTGATTTCGTCGAGACAGACGCTCGACTTGACGGCGCTTACGCCCGGAATCCGCATCAATGTATCGAGCAGAAATTCGGACAGCGCCTTCAAATCGCGCGCCACCACCTTGAGTACATAGTCGATATCGCCGGTCACGGAAAAGCACTCTTGTATCTGCGCCAACTCCGCGACCAGTCCCTTGAAGTTCGACAAGTCACGGATATGCCCACGCTCCATCGTCACGTGTACGAACGCGACGACGCTAAAGCCCAGCCGCTGCGCGTCGAGCCGCGTGTCGTAGCCTTTGATCACCCCCAGTTCTTCCAACCGCCGATGGCGGCGCAGGGTTTGCGCGGGCGACAGCTTGATGGCTTCGGCCAGTTCCAGGTTCGAAATACGCCCGTGCGACTGCAAAATCGCCAGCAAGCGTACGTCGATCCGATCAATCTCAATGTTATGCACTTTCCTTTCCCCCAGCGTACCAATGGAGAAATATTAGTGCATAACATAGGGTTTCCCTATGGCTTTTACGAAATCCTATTTTGCGGTGACGCACTTACACTGACCGCCTCAAATCGATGCAGTGCACGCGCGACGGCAGGCATTACGCAGGTTTCGGGAATCAAAACGGATGGGAGAGCAATCCCGACCGGGCGGTCAGCGATCCACAATTTAATTGCGCATCGCGACCGGTCCGAGAAATTCCACCCCCGAAACCTCGCAAACCACCTCCGCGCAAAGCACGCATCCAACGAATCATCCACCTCACAAAGCCGAGACGATCATGGCCGACCTTTTTGACAACCCGATGCAATTGATGGGCTTCGAATTCGTGGAATTCGCGTCGCCCACCCCGAACGTGCTCGAACCGATCTTCGAGCAGATGGGCTTCACGCTCGTGGCCCGCCATCGCTCGAAAGACGTGGTGCTCTATCGTCAGGGCGAGGTCAACTTCATCGTCAACCGCGAGCCGAACAGCCCGGCCGCCTACTTTGCCGCCGAGCACGGCCCGAGCGCCTGCGGTATGGCGTTCCGCGTGAAAGACTCGCACCAGGCCTACGCCCGCGCGCTGGAGCTCGGCGCCCAGCCGGTCGAGATCGCCACCGGCCCGATGGAACTGCGTCTGCCTGCCATCAAGGGTATCGGCGGCGCGCCGCTGTACCTGATCGACCGCTTCGAAGAAGGCAAGTCGATCTATGACATCGACTTCGAATTCATCGAAGGCGTCGATCGCCACCCGGTCGGCCACGGCCTTCGCCTGATCGACCACCTGACGCACAACGTCTATCGCGGCCGTATGTCGTTCTGGGCGAACTTCTACGAGAAGCTGTTCAACTTCCGCGAAATTCGCTACTTCGACATCTCGGGCGAATACACCGGCTTGGCCTCGAAGGCCATGACCGCGCCCGATGGTAAAATCCGCATCCCCCTGAACGAAGAATCCGCCAAGGGCAGCGGCCAGATCGAAGAGTTCCTGATGGCCTTCAACGGCGAAGGCATTCAGCACATTGCATTCCTGACCGACGACCTGATTCAGGTCATCGACAATCTGCAAATGGCCGGCGTCCCGCTCATGACGGCACCGAACGACTTCTACTATCAGGCACTGGAAACGCGTCTGCCGGGTCACGGCCAGCCGGTCGGTGAACTGAAGTCGCGCGGCATTCTGCTCGACGGCACGACCGAAGGCGGCAAGCCGCGTCTGCTGCTCCAGATCTTCTCGAAGACCCTGCTCGGTCCGGTGTTCTTCGAGTTCATCCAGCGTCGCGGCGACGACGGTTTCGGCGAAGGCAACTTCAAGGCACTGTTCGAATCGCTCGAGCGCGACCAGATCGAGCGGGGCACGCTCAAGGTCTGAGTCCAGGGGAGACGACCGGCGCTACGTGCGCCGGGATGACGGTCACCTCTCGCGGGGTGACCACCAAGGACACGGCAGCGGTGTCATAAGCACCGCGCTGTGGCGGCTCAACGCCTCCGGTCCGTTCACACCGAACGGAAACAGAGAGGCGCGTCGCATGGCATCGAAGGTAGGGTAAGGAACAGACATGTCCGCCAACGCAGCACAAGAAGGCTCGCTCCACCGCGGCCTGAAGAATCGTCACATTCAATTGATCGCCCTCGGTGGCGCGATCGGCACCGGGCTCTTTCTCGGCATCGCCCAAACCATCAAAACCGCTGGCCCCTCCGTACTGCTTGGCTACGCCATTGCCGGTATCGTCGCGTTTTTCATCATGCGGCAACTCGGTGAAATGGTCGTCGACGAGCCTGTGGCCGGCTCGTTCAGCTACTTCGCCAACAAGTATTGCGGCCAGTTCGCGGGCTTCGTCTCGGGCTGGAACTACTGGGTGCTGTACATCCTCGTGTCGATGGCCGAACTCTCGGCTGTCGGTATCTACGTGCAGTACTGGTGGCCGACGATCCCCACGTGGGTCTCGGCGCTCGTGTGCTTCGGCATCATCAACGCCATCAACCTCTCGAGCGTGAAGTCGTACGGCGAGATGGAGTTCTGGTTCGCCATCATCAAGGTCGCCGCCATCGTCGGCATGATCGGGTTTGGCGGCTACTTGCTCTTCTCGGGCAATGCCGGCCCCGACGCCAGCGTGGCTAACCTGTGGCAGCACGGCGGGTTCTTCCCGAACGGCGTTTCCGGGCTGGTGATGGCCATGGCCGTGATCATGTTCTCGTTCGGCGGTCTCGAACTGGTGGGCATTACCGCCGCCGAAGCCGACGATCCGTCGCGCACCATTCCGCGCGCGACCAATCAGGTGATCTACCGCATTCTGATTTTTTACGTCGGCGCCCTCGGCGTGCTGCTCTCGCTGTATCCGTGGGAAAAGGTGGTCTCCGGCGGCAGCCCGTTCGTGCTGATCTTCCACGAGCTGAACAGCAACTTCGTCGCCAACGTGCTCAACGCCGTGGTGCTCACCGCTGCCCTGTCGGTCTACAACAGCGGCGTGTACTGCAACAGCCGCATGCTCTACGGTCTGGCCGGTCAGGGCAATGCGCCGCGTGCGCTGCTCAAGGTCAACGCCCGTGGCATTCCGCTGGCCGCGCTCGGCGTGTCGGCAGCGGCCACCGCCGTGTGCGTCGTCATCAACTACTTCATGCCGGGTAAGGCGTTCGAACTGCTGATGGGGCTGGTCGTCTCGGCGCTGATCATCAACTGGGCCATGATCAGCGTGATCCATCTGGTGTTCCGCCGTGCCAAGGCGCGTGCCGGTGAGACCACGGTCTTCAAGAGCCTCTGGTACCCGTTCACGAACTACCTGTGCCTGGCGTTCCTCGGCGGCATTCTGGTCGTGATGTACCTGACTCCGGACCTGCGCATCTCGGTCTATCTGATCCCGGTCTGGCTGGTCGTGCTGACCATCGGCTACCGCATGCGCCAGAAACGCGCGGCCGCCGGCGTGCCGGCCACGGCTCGCTGACACGCCAAATGCGTGCATGTCCCGCGCGCGCGTCGCGCGGGGCATACACGGGGGTGCCGCACTAGCGGTATCATCATCGTTTGCGGTCGTCCGCCCGTCCGCTCATCCGATTGCCGATTTCCGATTCGCTGACTCTCTCCCGTTATTCCAGGAACTGCCATGTTCGAACATATCGATGCTTATCCCGGTGACCCGATCCTCTCGCTCAACGAGAATTTCGCGAAGGACGCCCGCACCAACAAGGTCAACCTGAGCATCGGCATCTATTACGACGACGATGGCCGTCTGCCGGTCATGCAGGCCGTGCGTCAGGCCGAAGCGCTGCTGCTCGCCGAAGTGGGTCCGAAGCCCTACCTGCCGATGGCGGGTTTCGCGAATTATCGCGACGCCGTGCAAGCCCTCGTGTTCGGCGACGATTCGCCCGCACGCACTGAAGGCCGCATTGCCACCGTGCAGACGCTTGGCGGCTCGGGCGCCCTCAAAGTGGGTGCCGACTTCATCAAGCGCTACTTCCCGGACGCGCAGGTGTGGGTGAGCGACCCCACGTGGGACAACCACCGCTTCATCTTCGAGCGCGCCGGTTTCACCGTGAATACGTACCCGTATTACGACGAAGCCACGGGCGGCCTGCAATTCGAAGCGATGGTCGACGCCATCGACAAACTGCCGGCCCGCAGCGTCGTGCTGTTGCACGCTTGCTGCCACAACCCGACCGGTGTCGATCTGAACGACGCGCAGTGGGTGCAGGTGATCGACGTGCTCAAGAAGCGCGAACTGCTGCCCTTCGTCGACATGGCCTATCAAGGCTTCGGTTCGGGCCTGGACGCCGACGCATTCGTGATTCGCGAACTGGCCCGTCAGGGCGTACCGGCATTCGTGGCGAATTCGTTCTCGAAGAACTTCTCGCTGTACGGCGAGCGTTGCGGCGGTCTGTCGGTGATTTGCGAATCGGGCGAAGCGGCCGATCGCGTGCTGGGTCAGTTGACGAGCGCTGTGCGTTCCAACTACAGCAACCCGCCGACGCATGGCGCGAAAATCGTGGCCAAGGTGTTGAGCACGCCGGAACTGCGCAAGTCGTGGGAAGACGAGCTCACGCAGATGTGCCAGCGCATCACGCGTATGCGCGGTGCGATTCATGAAGGTCTGCGCGGTCACGTGCCGGACAACATGCTCTCGCGCTATCTGGAGCAACGCGGCATGTTCACGTACACCGGCCTGTCGGCCGCGCAAGTCGACACGCTGCGCGACGAGTACGGCGTGTATCTGATTCGCTCGGGCCGCATGTGTGTTGCTGGTTTGAACGAAAAGAACGTCGGCGTGGTGTCGCAGAGCATCGCCAAGGTGCTGAACAACGCGTAATTACGTGGCAGTCATCGCATCGCGGTAATGACAAAGGGACGGTAGTTGCCGTCCCTTTGTCGTTTCAAGCGCGCCGTCAGCAAGCCTTTTCACTTGGCGTTATATTGGCTGTCCTGCGGCGACATGCGCCGCCAAACCCGAACGTCTCTGAACGCATCGAACCCCATGACCGCCCCGTCCGCCGATTTGTCTCAGTTCCCGATCACCCGCAAGTGGCCCGCCGCCCATCCCGAGCGTCTGCAACTGTATTCGCTGCCCACGCCTAACGGCGTGAAGGTGTCGATCATGCTCGAAGAGATCGGCTTGCCTTACGAGGTGCATCTGGTCAGCTTCCAGACCGACGACCAGCTCACGCCCGAGTTTCTGTCGCTGAACCCGAACAACAAGATTCCCGCGATTCTCGATCCGAACGGTCCCGACGGTAAGCCGTTGCCGCTGTTCGAGTCGGGCGCCATCCTCTGGTATCTGGCCGAGAAGACCGGCAAGCTGCTGCCCACCGATCCGGCCGCACGTTACGAAACGCTGCAATGGCTGATGTTCCAGATGGGCGGCATCGGCCCGATGTTCGGGCAACTGGGCTTCTTCCATAAGTTCGCGGGCAAGGACTATGAAGACAAGCGCCCGCGCGACCGTTATGTGAACGAGTCCAAGCGCCTGCTCGCTGTGCTCGATGCACATCTGGCCAACCGCACGTGGCTGCTCGGCGACGAGTACACGATTGCGGACATCGCCACGTTCCCGTGGGTTCGCAATCTCGTCGGCTTCTACGAGGCAGGCGATCTGGTCGAGTTCACGCAATTCAAGAACGTCAAACGTGTGCTCGATGCGTTCGTCGCACGTCCGGCCGTGATTCGCGGGCTAGATATTCCGAAGCGTCCCGCCTAAGGCGAATACGCTTAGCGCAGCAAAAAAAGGGCCGGTGCATCCGTGAGGATGACCGGCCTTTGAACGAGACAGGGCTCGAGGAGATACTGCCCCGCCAGACGTCGACCGACGACCCGGCGGGTACTGCGGAAGCAATGCAAGCAGCGGGTGCTGCGAAAGACGCGTGACGCGGTTACGCCGACTTCTTGAAGCGAGCGGCTTCTTCCGACCCGCCCGTGGCGTTACCTGCGCTATACGAGTGCGCGCCCACACCGGCGAGCTTGCCGCCTTGCACGATCAGGTACTCGTTGCGAATCGGCTTGTTCTCGAAATAGCACTCCAGAATTTCACGCGTACCGGCGGCGTAGCGCGCTTGTGCCGACAGGCTCGTGCCCGAGATGTGCGGCGTCATGCCATGGTGCGGCATGTGGCGCCACGGGTGATCGGCCGGTGCCGGTTGCGGGAACCACACGTCGCCGCCGTAGCCAGCGAGTTGACCGCTTTCCAGCGCGGCTGCCACTGCATCGCGATCGCACAACTTGCCGCGCGCCGTGTTGATCAGGTAAGCGCCGCGCTTGAAGTGCTTCAGGCTGTCGGCGTTGATCATGTGTTCCGTTTCCGGGTGCAGCGGGCAGTTCAGCGTGACCACGTCGCACACCTTCGCCAGGCTTTCCAGACTCGTGTGGTGGGTGAGGTTGAGTTCCTTCTCGACAGATTCCGGCAGACGGTGACGATCGAGATAGTGCAGATGCGTGCCGAACGGCTTCATCAGGCGCAGCACGCGCAGGCCGATACGGCCAGCCGCGACCGTGCCCACGTGCATACCTTCCAGATCGTACGAACGCGACACGCAATCGGCGATGTTCCAACCACCTTTGAGCACCCACTGATACGACGGCAGGTAGTTGCGCACCAGCGCGAGTGTGGTCATCAACACGTGCTCGGCCACGCTATTGCTGTTGCAATACGTGACTTCCGCGACCGTGATGCCATGCTCCATGGCCGCTTGCAGATCGGTGTGATCCGAGCCGATACCGGCCGTCACGATCATCTTGAGTTTCTTCGCACGCTTGATGCGCTCGGCGGTCATGTAGGCCGGCCAGAACGGCTGCGAAATGACGATTTCCGCATCGGCGAGTTCGCGGTCGAGCACGCTGTTGTCGCCGTCTTTGCTCGACGTCACGACCAGTTGGTGGCCGTTCGATTCGAGATACTTACGCAGGCCCAGCTCACCCGAGACGCTACCGAGCAAAGCGCCCGGCTGGAAGTCGATGCCCTTGGGCGTCGGCAGCGTCTGACCGTCGGGGTAGCACTCGATCTTCGGCAGATCGTCGCGGGCGTAGGTCTTGGGATATCCGGTGACGGGATCGTCGTACAGAACACACACAATCTTGGCCATGATGTCTCGCTCCTGAGGTTGTTGTCTGCGTGGGCGGCGCATGGTGTCGCCGCTGCATTGAGGCCAATGATCGGTGTATCGCACGCCGATGGAAAATCGTTAAGACCGATCGGTTGATCGGTCCGGCCTATCAAACTCAGGGGAAAAACGTCAGGCGGTGGCGTTAAACGCCTCGTGATACTGCACAGTGCCCGACGGCGTCGAACCGTCGAGCGACAGCGTTTGGAAGTATTCGGGCGGCACACCGGGCAGCACAACCTCCGGGACAGCGATAAACCCGAAGCGCCCGTAGTACGCCGGGTCGCCGAGCACGACGCAGCCGGCCGCACCGTGCTCACGCAACGCGTCGAGCGCCGCCTGCATCAAGCGGCTGCCAACGCCTTGACCTTGCCGGTCAGGTGCGACGGAAATCGGCCCGAGGCCATACCAGCGCGCGCTGCCATCGGAGATCGTGACGGGTGATACCGCCACATGCCCCACGATGGCGTCGTCCTCAAGCGCGACGAGCGATACCGTCAGTTGGCCCGCGCGGCGCAGCGCGTTCACGATGAATTGCTCAGTGTGATCGGTATGGGGTGCGTTGAGAAACGCTGCGGTTGTCAGCGCTTCGATCGCAGCCGCGTCAGTGGCGGTTTCGTTTCGAATTTGGAGTGTCATGCGCTGAATTGTAGGTGCTTGTCAGCGACATGCCACTGCGGCAACCGCTACGCAGGCAACAGCGCGTCCAATCGCACCTGTAAATCCACCGACCGGAACGCGGCGACAGCCGCTTCCAACAACGGGGGCCGCGGCTGACGCTCCCGCAGAATCAGCCCGATCTCGCGATGCAATGCGGGCTGCAACGGCACGGCGTGCAACTCGTCGCGCATCTCTGCCAGACACAACACGCTGTGCGGCACGATGCTGTACAGCCCCGCGCAACGTACATGGGCGTATAGCGCCATCAGCGAATCGGTCTCGACTCGAGGGGACGCCGACGTACCGGCACGCGCGAGTGCCGCGTCGATCCCCTGACGGCATTGCATGTTGCTCGTGAGCAGGCAGAGCGGCAGTTTCGCCGCTTCGTGCCAAGAGAGTGTCGTCCGTCCTGCCAGCACTGCCTCGTCGCGCGCGATGAGCACGTAACGCTCACGAAACAACGGGATGGTCTCGAATTCACGCAAGCGAGGATCGTCGAGATAGCTGAGACCGACGTCGAGATCGAGTTCGGCAAGCTGACGCAGCGCCTGCGTGGCCGAAAGCGTGTAGACCTCGTGCCGCATACCGGGGAAGTCGCGCAGACAGGCGTCGGTAAGCAACGGGACGAGCGGCAAGGCGGTAGGAATGGCACCGATGCGCAGGCAGCCCGCGACTTCGCGGCGGCTGGCACTGGCCTCCTGGCGCAGACCTTCGCAATCGGCCAACACCTGACGCGCCCACGCCAATACCCGCTCGCCCTCGGGCGTAAAGCCCTCGAAGCGGCGGCCACGACGCACGATGGGCAGGCCGAACTCCTCTTCGATGCTGCGAATCGCGCCCGATAACGTGGGCTGCGACACATTGCACAACTCGGCCGCACGGCGGAAATGCTGCGCTTGCGAGAGCGCCACGAGATAACTCAACTGCCGGATAAACATGGCCTGCGTCCTCCCCCACGATGTGGCCGGGGAGGCATGTCACGTCCCCGTTATATCGTCATGAATATAGCGCATGACAGGGCGTGGCAGTCATGAGAATCCGGCATAACTGTTATGGCAATTTGGTACGGCCGGGCGTGCCAGAAATGGCGCCCGGCCTGCTTATTGGGCGGACGCCGGGGCGGGAATGGCCTGCGTTGGCGGCGCGACAGGCACCGGCGAGGGCGGTGCAGACGGGAACTGCGAAGGTAAAGGCGAAGGCGAATACGAAGACGACGGCGACGGCGGTACGCCTGACGTCGCCCCGGGCCCGTCCCATTCGCCTGGCACCCCGGGGATGGTGTTTCCGTGCGGTGTCGCCACGGCCGAACCAGCATCCGGCTTGGCAAGCACCGCCGAGGCCACCGGCACCGGTAGCGGGCCGTCGTTGTGTGCAGCGCTGGCCGTATCGGTGCCTAGTTCAGACGATGACGGCGTAGGGGCTGGCGCGGGTGCAGCTTGCCGCTTCACCGTCGCCTTCGGTTTATGTTCCGGTTCCGGCTTCTTGGCGAAAAGCGCGCTCACCCAATCGCTCGCACGGGTCCACCAGTCGCTGTACCAGTGATGATTGTCCGGCGCTTCGAAGCGCGCATTCGGATCGATCAACTTGGCGCGCAACGCCCGCGAAAACACATCGCCCACGATCGGCAGTGCACTGTGCGCGCCCTGCCCCCAGTAATCGCTGCGCAAGGTAATACGGCTGTCGTTGAACCCCACCCACGCACCGGCGACCAGTTGCGGCTGCATCAAGATGAACCAGCCGTCGGCATTGTCTTGCGTGGTCCCGGTCTTGCCCGCTACATCCGCGCGAATGCCGAAGCGCGTGCGGATCGCGTTGCCGGTACCGCGGTTGATCACACCGCGCATGGTATCGAGCAGCGTGTAATCGTCGGCTTCCGAGAGCGCGCGCTCGGCCCGCGCGGGAGAGAACGTAGCCAACACGTCGCCTTCGCTATTCGTGATCTCGGTGACCATGGTCGGCTCGCGATACTCACCGCCGTCGGCGATCGTGCCGTACGACGCGACCATCTCCTTGAGCGACACCGGGCTCGTGCCCAATGCCAGCGACGGCACCGGATCGAGCTTGCTCTCGCGCACGCCCATTGCACGCGCCAGCCCCACCACACGCGACGGCCCCACTTCCTGCATCAACTGCGCGGTCACCGTGTTACGCGATTGCGCCAGTGCATCGCGCAACGCCATCGGCTTGTTGGTCGGCGCGGTATCGTCGCTCGGCCGCCAGATTTCGCCGCCCGCGAGCGGAATTTCAACGGACTGATCGACGATGGTGTCGTCGGGCTTCGCCCCCTTGATGAAAGCGGCGCCGTACACGAAGGGCTTGAACGTCGAGCCCGGCTGACGGCGGGCCTGCTGCACGTGATCGAACGGATCGATCGTGAAATCGCGGCTGCCCACCCATGCGCGAATCGAGCCCGTGCGCGGGTCGATCGCGAGGAAGCTCGCCTGCACGCGCGTTTTCGTCGCACGCAGGTTTTGCATAAAGGTCTTGTCGGCAAGCAGGCGTTTCATCGCCGCCTCGGGCGCCTCGCCACCGGCCACCGCATTGCGATACTCGGCCGACTCGCGCACGAACGATTGCACCAGCGCCGCGCTATCGCGCCAGCCGCCACGGGCCGACCAGTTCGCGTCGGCAATCCCCTGCAACTGATTCGCCTGACGCGTGAGCGCCTGCGTGGCCATCGACTGAAGACGCGAGTCGATGGTGGTGTGCACCACGAGGCCGTCCGAGTAAATGTTGTAGTCGTTGCGATCCGCCCAGCCGATCAGCCACTTGCGCAATTGCTGAGCGAAGTGCGGCGCCGGGCCGGGCTCCTCCGTCTGGCGCTCGAAGTTCACGCGCAGTGGCCGCTTTTGCAGCGCCGCCAGTTTCGACGCATCGAGGTCGCCGTATTTCACCATCTGGGCGAGCACGGTATTGCGGCGTTGCAGCGCGCGCTCCGGGTTGATGACCGGGTTGTAATAGCTATTGCCCTTGAGCATGCCGACGAGCGTGGCCGCTTCGACTACGTCGAGTTGATCGGCCGACTTGTCGAAATACGTGCGGGCGGCCATCTCGATACCGTAGGCGTTGTACAGAAACGGCACGGTATTGAGGTACGTCTCGAGAATTTCGGGCTTGGTGTAGAGCGCCTCGATCTTGAGCGCGGTGATCGCTTCCTTGAGCTTGCGCGTGAGCGTGGGCGCACGGCCAATCTCGTCGGGATACAGGTTGCGGGCGAGCTGCTGCGTGATGGTGGAACCGCCCTGCCGATTCCCCGAGAACGTGTGCAGCGCCGCCGACGCCGTGCGTTTCAGGTCGATGCCGTGGTGTTCGTAAAACCGATGGTCTTCAGTCGACACCAGCGCCTTGACGACGTTGGGCGACACATCCTTTAGCGCCACCCATTCCCGGTTGGACGGCCGGAATTCGGCGAGCAACTTGCCGTCGGCAGACAGCACCTGTGCGGGCTGGTCGACCTTCGCACGGCGGATATCGCGGATGCCGGGCGTGAACGGAATCAGAATCAGCGTGTAGGCGATGAACAGCGCAGGGACGGCGGCGATGGAGATCAGCACGCCGCGTCGCGTGGGATGACGCACATGGTGCCAGGCGCGCTCGGCAAGCGGTTGCAAGCGTTGCTGGAGGGATTGCAGCAGGGGATGTAGCAGACGAATGCCATGCCGGCCCGCTTGGGCGATGGCATGCAGCAGCGACGAAATCAAGCGCTTCACGATGGGGGAACGCGTGGCAAAGTCCGCATCCTACCAAAACGGGGAGGCCACCCGACGCTTATGCGCCACAAATGCGCGACAGTTTGTCGCATCGCCGACAGGGGTTTTCGCGCGCTTGATGCGCGTCAAGTCTGGCGCATGCAGGCGCTTCTACCATCGTTCGTGCTCACTCACGACTTTGGAAATCATCATGAAGCACTCCCTCGGCGCCACGGCCATCGCAGCCGCACTCGTCGCCGGTGCCGCGTTTTTCAGCACT
This sequence comes from Pandoraea pneumonica, assembly GCF_902459645.1. Taxonomy (GTDB): domain Bacteria; phylum Pseudomonadota; class Gammaproteobacteria; order Burkholderiales; family Burkholderiaceae; genus Pandoraea; species Pandoraea pneumonica. The sequence continues at coordinate 1,102,144 of NZ_CABPSK010000002.1, read as the reverse complement.
GGCGCCTCGGCACAGGCTACCGACACCCCGCCCGCGAATGCCGCACAAGACAAGACCTTCGGCTTCATCAAAGACAGCTCGCAAGGCATTTACGCGGGCGACATTCTTGCGCGCGTGCGCGCCATCGGCATCATGCCGGACTCGCATGCGAGCGGCAGCGTGCTGCCCACGCTCGGCGTCACCGTCAATAACGCCATCGTGCCGGAGCTCGACTTCACGTACATGATTCTCGACAACGTCGGGGTCGAACTGATTCTCGGCATGTCGCGCCATCAACTCACGTCCAGCCTTGGGCATCTCGGTGGCGTGAACGTGCTGCCGCCGACGCTGCTGCTGCAATACCACTTCAACCATGCGGGCAAAGTGCGCCCGTACGTCGGCGCCGGTATCAACTACACGCGTTTCTGGAACAGCAACCTCAACGCGGGCGGCACGCCGATTTCGATCAAGAACCACAGCGTCGGGCCAGCCCTGCAAGCGGGTGTCGATATTCAGATGACGAAAAACCTGTTCTTCAACATCGACATCAAGAAGATTTGGATGAAGACCGACACGTCGCTGGCCGGGACTGACCTCGGCACGCTGCATATCGACCCGCTGATCGTCGGCGTCGGCGTGGGGATGAAGTTCTAGTTTTCGGCCCCATCGTTCGGGGTCATCCTTCGGCCCCGTAATTCGGACCAGTACCACGGCGCGATCGCCCGATCTGTGCCGAGTTCCGTGCACGATGCGTCAAATTGTCGCGTCCTCCCTACATGAGAACGCAAAACATTTACGCGTCGTGACGGCAGCCCCTACAATGCCTGCTTCCCTGAACGCACTATTTACGTAACTTCGGCCCAGGCATGCGCAAGCTCCGTCAGCATCGCGTCGCAATCGGGATCGCCTTGCTGGCGATCCTGTTGGCAGCGCTCATGCCGGCCATTGCGCAATGGCGTGCGGCCATGCAGAAGGACCCGTTTGCGGTCTACTGCACGGTGCAGGGCACACAAGCGGCGCTGGGCACCAACAGCACCCCGCGTGCCGACGCGCAGCGCGACCCCGCGCACGATGGCCACAGCGGTCACGACGATGCGCAAGCGCCGCCCGCGACCGAGCGTGCCACCAGTCTGCACAGTGAACATAGCGGCCCCGACCACTCGCTAGCGTCGGCCGAACACTGGGAAAAGTGCGGCTATTGCACGCTCTGGGCACATCAGCCGCTCGTCGCATCCCATTTCCTTACCCCCCCGACTGCCGCGCCGACAGGCATCGCCGACGCCCCCCGCGTGCTGGTGCCCTACTATCCGCGCGCCCGCTTCTCCGCAGCACTGGCGCGTGCGCCGCCCTCTCTGATCGTCTGATCCCGCCGACTTCCGGCTAACGGGCTCGCGTCCGGTTAGCCGTGACTCGCGCTTTTCCGATTCCGCTGTTTCGTTTGCGTCGTGCGCGCCGTTGCTGCGCGCTGCGGTCATTCGTGCGTTCGTGCGCCGGTACGTCCGTGTGCCCGGGTGCTCCTATGCCCGAACGCCAACGCACACGGCAATCCAGAACATCAAGCGAACGCTCAGCGCTCGCCAGAGAGACACTCATGCTACGTCCCATCACACAGAAGCCGTTGCAAACGGCCATCGCACTCGTCTTCGCCTCGCTGGGCGGCCAAGCCCACGCGCTCACTTCCGACGCCTCGGCGATCAGTGCAGCCGCTTCGCCACTGCTGGTCGCGCAAGCGCCGAGCGACCCGGTCGCCACGTTGCCCGCCACGACCGTGACTGCACCTGCCGAGTCGCTGACCTCGCCGAGCGTCGAGGAACAGAAAGCCAATCTGTTTCAAACCGCAGGCTCGGTCGGCTTCGTGGATTCGGATTCGTATCAGAACACCTACGCGTTCAACCTGCGCGACGTCCTCAAGGACAGCCCCGGGGTCTACGTGCAAAACCGTTACGGTCAGGAACTGCGCCTGTCGATTCGGGGCTCGGGCATCGCGCGCGGCTATCACGTGCGGGGTCTCGACATCCTCCAAGATGGCATTCCGACGAACCTCGCAGACGGCAGCGGCGACTATTACCAAATCGATCCGCTCGGTCTGCGCTCGACGGAAATCTACAAAGGCGGCAACGGCCTCGCCTACGGTGCGACGACACTGGGCGGCGCACTGAACTTCGTCACGCCGACGGCCTACACGGCTGAAGCGCCGAATCAGTTCCGTATCGATGGCGGCAGCTTCGGGAACGTTCGTGCCAGCGGCCAGATGTCGCGCATTTTCGGGCCGCTCGACGCGCTCGCCACCATCACCGTCAATCGCGCAGATGGCTACCGCGATCACGATAAAGGCACGTACGCGCAGTTCAACGCGAACGTCGGTTACAAGTTCTCGCCCCGCGTCGAGACGCGCTTCTTCTTCGGCGCCTATATCGTCGATCAGAAACTGCCCGGCTCGCTCTCGTTGTTCGACGCGCTGAACAACCCAACCAAAGCCGCTGCCTCGGCCGTCTCCGGCGATCAGGCCCGCAACACGCGCACCGAGCGACTCGGCAACCTAACGACAGTCCGCTTCGATGTCGGCCAACTCGACATCGCCTCGTGGGTGATTCACAAGAGCCTTTACCACCCGATCTTTCAAGCACTGGATCAGGACGGCTGGACGTACGGCATCGCCCCGCGTTACACCGCCAACCTCACGCTCGCCGGTATGCGCAACGACCTGATCGTCGGCGCCCGGTTCTTCGGCGGCAACACGCAGGCCGATCAATACGTCAACGTGAACGGCAATCGCGGCGCGCAAACGCTCAACTCGCGACAAAGCGCGTACAACTACGAGGCTTACTTCGAGAACCGCCTGTTCTTCCTGCCGACCGTGGGTCTGATGATCGGTGCCAAGGCCTATCGCGACGTGCGCCAATATGTCGATTACGGTGGCCTGCCCAACGACCCGAACTATCGTTCGACGAGCGCCGCCTACTCGGGGGTGAATCCGAAAATCGGCTTGCTGTGGGAGCCGCGCAAGGATGTGCAAGCGTTCATCGACGTGACGCGCAGTGCCGATGTGCCGGACTTCACCGACCTCTCGCAGACCTTCGGTGCAACGTCACGCTTCGTGCCGCTCGCAGCACAACACGCGTGGACGATTGAAGCCGGTACGCGCGGCAAACTGGGCCGTGTTGCGTGGGACTTCACCGCCTACCGCTCGCTCGTGCGCGATCAATTGCTGCAATACACGACCTCGCCCGACATTCCCGCCTCGACGTTCAACGCGAACAAGACCGTGTTGCAAGGTCTGGAAGTCGGCGCGTCGTTCGATTTGTTCAAGGACGTGATCGCTACCGGCGATCGCGTCACGCTCTCGCAAATCTGGAACTACAGCGACTTCCGCTTCCGTGACGACCCGCAGTACGGCAACAACCGCATCGCAGGCGTGCCCACCAACGTGCTGCGCACGACACTCGGCTATGCGCTCACCAACCGGTTCCAGATCGCGGCGTCGCTCGACTGGGTGCCGACCGGCGCGTGGGTCGACTACGCCAATACGATGCGCGTGCCGGGCTACACGTTGATCGGCTTGCAAGCGTCGTATCTCGTGCAGCGCGGTGTCACGTTCTACGTCGATGCCCGCAACCTGACCGACAAGCGCTACGTGTCGGACTTCAGCACTGTGACCGACGCACGCACGGCGAATACGGCGGTCTTCTACCCGGGCGACGGTCGCAGCGTCTTCGCGGGAGTGCGATTCACGTTCTGATGCGCTGACGTCCTGCCGGGACAGACACGCTGCGGCTCACATCATGCGCCGCAGCGTGTCGTCTCGACGGAAATAGTGATGCCAGAGCGCGGCGAGCGCGTGCAGACCAATGACCCAGTAGAACGCGTTGCCGATCGTCTCGTGAATGTCCTTGATCGAGCGGCGCGTCGCGTCATCTTGTCCAATGAACTGCGGCAGTGCAATATCGAGCCCCGGAATCGTGAGCACGTGACCACCGGCGTTCAGCGTCAGGTAGCCCAGCACCGGCTGCGCGAACATGAACACGTATAGCAGCAGGTGCACCAGCGACGACCCCGTTCTCACGAACCACGCCTGATCGGGCGGCGCAGGCGGCGCGCCCTTCACAACACGCCACAGCAGGCGCGGCACCGCCAGCACCAATGCCAAGACCCCCGCCCACTCGTGAATCACCATCGACAGCGCGCGCGGCGCACTGCCGCGCGGCAAGTAGCCTTTCGTAATCACAGCGGCATAGGCAATCACGATCAGCAGCGCAACCGCCCAATGAAAAAAAATAGCGGGCGGCGTATAGCGCTCCAACGGCGTGAGCGCGGCGAGCGAACGGCGAGCCGGATCGGATTTGATCGCTTTATCCATCTTCGGGGGACTCCTCTTCTGAGTACGGCGAAATCATTATCACTTTGCACCTGTTACGCGAAAAGGGCGCAATTGTTACTTCAAGTTTCTGATCCAGATTAAGAATCCTCCTCCACACCGACGGGCAATCCATGCCGAAAATACGCCTCGCATGTCGCTCGACCGGGCCAGACGTCCACATTGTCAACATTGCCCGGTCATACCGAATGAACCTCCTTGGCCGGCCCTCACACGGCCGGCCTTAAGCCCCGCTCGCGGGGCTTTCTTTTTTGAAGCGATCCGCTGTCCGACTTTCCGGTCCGACATGCACAGCCAACACCACTCCCGAGCCGTCTCGCTGCGTAGCAACATTCGCTGCGCACATCGGTGAGGCAAGCCTATCGCTAGGACATTGCCAAAGGTGTGTGAACTATCCGAGAAAAATCGCGCCCGAAGGGAATAGCGGCGAATTCTCGATCGTGCTTCAGACATATCTGAACAAAACGATCGGACGCCGCCGCAAAGTGTTGCGCCAACCCCTCATTGCGCTGGTCAGGGCTCGACCTCCGGGTCGATAATGCCCATCAAAACCATGGAGGACACAACATGCGAACGGTCTCGTTGCCAAACGGAGAGGCGGTGCCCGTGCTGGGCCAGGGCACCTGGATGATGGGTGAAAAGCCGGAGCGTCGGCGCGAGGAAATTGCGGCACTGCGTCACGGCGTCTCGCTGGGCATGACGCTTGTCGACACGGCCGAGATGTATGGCGAAGGTGCCACCGAACGGCTGGTCGGCGAAGCGCTTGACGGCCTTCGCGATCAGGTCTTCCTCGTGAGTAAGGTTTATCCGCACAATGCCTCGCGGCGCGGCGTCGTCGAGGCATGCGAGCGTAGTCTCGAGCGCTTGCGCACGGATCGCCTCGATCTCTATCTGCTGCATTGGCGCGGGACAGTGCCGCTCGAAGACACCATCGAAGGCTTCGAGGCGTTACGCGCCGCCGGCAAGATTCGCCATTGGGGCGTGAGCAACTTCGACACCGACGACATGGACGAACTGTTCGATGCGCCCGGCGGCGATGCCTGCGTGACGAATCAAGTGCTGTACAACCTATCGCGACGCGTGCCGGAGTACGACCTGCTGCCGTGGCTAGCCGAACGCGGCCTGCCGGTAATGGCGTATTCGCCCATCGAGCAGGGGCGCTTACCGACCAGCGGCATTCTTGGCGATATCGCCCGCACGAGAAACGTCACGCCGCTACAGGTCGCGTTGGCGTGGGTGTTGCATCGCCCGGGCGTCATTGCCATTCCCAAGGCAAGCTCCGAAGCGCACGTCACCGCCAATCGTGCCGCGCACGACATCGTGCTCAGCCCCGACGAGCTCTCTGCCCTCGACCACCATTTCGAAGCACCGTCGCGCAAGCGCCCGCTCGAAATGATCTGAGGGGTCTGCGCTATTTTTGACGAACGCCGGGCGCTTCTGCCCGGCGCAGTACACTAGCCGCTTTCGCGCTTTCGCATATTCGCAGGACTGCTTCATGAACGATTCACGTCCGGTTGTCGTCATCGGCGGCGGCCTGGTCGGCGTGTGTACCGCCGCCTATCTTCAACGTGCTGGCCTGCCTGTAGTGATTGTCGATCGGCAGTCGGCGCGGCAAGCGGCGTCGCTGGGGAATGCTGGCTGTATCAACGGCTCCTCCGTCGTTCCCATCGCCATGCCCGGCGTGCTCTGGCAAGTGCCCGGCTGGCTGCTGCAACCGGATGGACCGCTGGTGTTGCGTTGGTCCTATCTTCCGCGCATGGTCCCGTGGCTGACGCGATTTGTCGCCGCCAGCCAGCCCGCACGGGTAAGCGCACAAGCGCGCGCATTACGCGCGTTGCTCGGCCCCGCGCTCGATGCTTATCAACCCCTGTTAGACGATGCCGACGCGAACGATCTCGTGACGCGGCGCGGCTATCTCATTGCCTACTCGAGCGAGAGCGGCATGCAGGGCGACGAAGGCGGCATGGCGCTTCGTCGTGAGAACGGCGTGCAAATCGAGACGCTCGATGGCGCTGCGCTGCGTGACTTTGAACCCACGCTGTCGAGCGATTTCGTCGGTGCGCGCTATATCAGCGAAACGGGCCACACGTTGGACCCGGGTGCCTTGCTGGCGCGGCTGACGGCGCAAGTCGTTGCACGCGGCGGGCGCATTGTCGACACGGCCGCTACGGCCATCGAGACCAACGGTGCCCAGGTGGTCGCGGTGCACACCGCAGCGGGTCGCGAGGAAGCCCGCGCCGTCGTGGTGGCAGCGGGCGCGTGGTCTGCCCCGTTTGTCCGGCAGTTGGGCGACAGCATCGTGTTCGACACCGAGCGCGGCTATCACGTGGAGATACCGGCACCGGCCGAAATGCCGACGCGTCCCGTCATGTGGGCAGAAGGCAAACTCTTTGCCACGCCGATGAACGGTCGTTTGCGGGGAGCGGGGACAGTGGAACTGGCGGGCCTGCAAGCACCGCCGAACTGGTGTCGAGCCGACCTGTTGCTGCGCCAGTTGCACAAGATGTTTCCGGGGGCGGTCGCGGGAGAAAAATCGACGCAATCGGTCGATGGCGCGCGTTGGCAGGGTTTCCGGCCCAGCACGCCCGACTCTCTGCCTGTGCTGGGTGCCGCGTCGAAAGTGCCGAATGCGTTCTATGCCTTCGGACATGGCCACGTCGGCCTGACGGCGGCCGCATCGACCGGTCGCACCGTAGCGGCGCTCGTCGCGGGAGAGCGGCCGATGCTCGACCTCTCCCCCTTCTCGATTGGGCGCTTCCGCTAGACGAATCAGGCCGCCTTCACACCATCACGACTTCCAGACCGACGCCACGATGTCGCACGAGCGCAGGCGCAAGGCCGGATCGTAGACATCGGTGACGAGCATGAGCTCGTCGGCTTGCGTGCGTTCGACCAACTCGGTGAGCCCAGCCTTCACGCGCTCGGGGCCACCGACCACCGACACGCCAAGGAAGGCCTCCACCGAATGTTGCTCGGCCGGGTCCCAACGGGCGTCCATGTCGTTCACCGGCGGTTGTAGCTTCAAGCTCTGCCCGCGCATGAGCGCCAAAATCTTCTGCTGCGCAGAGGTTGAGAGGAACGCCGCTTCTTCATCCGTCGGCGCGGCCACCACGGGTGCGCCGATCATCACGTACGGCTTATCGAGCACTGCCGACGGGCGGAACAGTTCGCGATACATCCGCAGCGCATCGAACAGGAAGCGCGGCGCAAAGTGCGATGCAAACGCGTACGGCAGGCCCAAATGCGCGGCAAGCTGTGCCGAGAACAGCGACGAGCCCAACAGCCACACGGGAATATCGCTCCCCGCACCGGGTGTCGCGACAAGCCGCTGCCCCGGTTGCGCGGGCGCAAGCAGTGCGCGCAATTCTGCGACTTGCTCGGGGAAATCGTCACCGTTCGACAAGCGGTCACGGCGCAAGGCACGCATGGTCGCCTGATCGGCGCCCGGGGCGCGGCCCAGGCCCAGATCGATACGGCCCGGATACAGCGCGGCGAGCGTGCCGAAGTTCTCGGCCACGACCATCGGCGGGTGATTCGGCAGCATGATGCCGCCCGAGCCCACGCGAATACGCGACGTCTTGCCAGCGACATGGCCGATCAGCAAAGCCGTCGCTGAACTGGCGATGCCGTCCATGTTGTGATGCTCGGCCAGCCAGAACCGGTTGAAACCCAACCGCTCCACATGCTGCGCCAATTCGGTAGATTGCTTCAGGGCTTCGGCCACCGTGCCGCCGGCACGCACCGGCACCAGATCCAGCATCGAGAGGGCCGTTTTCGACAAACTGCTCATGGGGGTCTCCATTCACGTGACGTGTCCGATAAACGCAACCGGCAACACGCACGGCTTGTCGCATCGGGTGACACGCACTATCGGCTCAAAGTATAGTGACGAAGGGCCAAAATCCCCAGTAGGCACCTTTCAGTTGAATAGTCACCATTTGGTTACCATGGGCAAGTCCGAACCCTTCGTTTTCGAAGAAACCTGCGTCCCGCGCCGCGTGCTGGAGTTGTTCAGCGTCAAGTGGACGAGCATGGTGCTGTACGCGTTGCAGTGCGGCACCACTCGCACGGGCGAGTTGCAGCGCCGCCTGCCTGGCATTTCCAAGAAGATGCTCACGCAGACTTTGCGCGAACTGGAGCGCGACGGGCTCATCCACCGCGAGGTGTACGCCGTGGTGCCGCCCAAGGTGGAATACTCGCTCACGCCGCTGGGCGAGCTATTCATCGAGCCCATCGAGATGCTTTACCGCTGGGGCAACCAGCATGCCGACGTACTGGCCCAATTGAGCCTGCGACGCGGCAAACCGACGCAGCCCGACGAGGTTTAACCCTGCTGCCGCCGCACCTCGGCCCGTCACGGCACCACGCCCCCTCCCGCGCGTAGGCGTTCGCCGCCAACGCTTCCGATCATCGCCCCACCGACGGTTGCCGATTTCACAGTTATCTGAGACAGTGGCTTTGTTGCACCGCAAACAACGTAGCGGCTGCAACCGTACTCTCGTTCCGAACCACGCGGCCGGTGCCGATCGGCGCAGTGCCGCATCGCCGAGGGATCATGCCACGCGCATCACGAGCCAGTACCCCGTCGCCCCTGCCCATCGACCTTGCCCTGCAAGGCGGTGGCGCGCACGGCGCATTCACTTGGGGCGTTCTCGATCGCCTGCTCGAAGAGACCACCCACACCCCAACCCTACGCATTGAAGGCATTTCCGGCACCTCAGCCGGTGCGATGAACGCGGCTGTGCTTGCCTCGGGCTTCGTGCGCGGCGGCCCCGACGCCGCGCGTGGCGCACTTGAGCAATTCTGGCGCGACGTGTCGCACGCTGGCCGTTTCAGTCCACTGCGCCGCACGCCGCTCGACGTCGTGCTTGGGCGCTGGTCGCTCGACAATTCGCCGTTCTTCGTGCTCTTCGATCTGGCGGCACGCGTCGTGTCGCCCTACGACCTCGCCCCGTTGGAATACAACCCGCTGCGGCGTCTGCTGGCCGATCACATCGACTTCGACGCAATTGCCGAGTGTCCGATCCAGCTGTTCATCACGGCAACCAACGTGCGCACCGGACGCGGACGTGTTTTTCGTAACGCGGAGATCACCTCCGACGTGTTGCTCGCCTCCGCCTGCCTGCCCATGCTCTACCGCGCCATCGAGATCGACGGCGAGCCGTATTGGGACGGCGGTTATGCCGGGAATCCGACCATTACGCCGCTTGTGCGCGAAACCGTCTCGCGCGACACCATCCTCGTGCAGGTCAATCCTGTCGAGCGTGCGGAAGTGCCCCGCTCCGCACGCGAGATTCTCAACCGCGTGAACGAAGTCTCCTTCAACGCCACGTTGCTCAAAGAGTTACGCATGATCGCCGTGTTACGCCAAGTGGTCGACGCGGGCACCGCAGAGGGCCGCCGCTGGGCGCAGATGCGCATTCACCGAATTGCGAGCGACATGATGACCACGCTCGGCTACTCGTCCAAGCTCTCTGCCGAATGGGACTTTCTCGTCATGCTTCGCGACGAGGGCCGTCGTTGCGCCGAGGCCTTCCTCGATCAACACGGCACCGACCTCGGGCAACGCTCGTCGCTCGATCTCGACACGCTCATGGAGTCGATCTGAATGGAGCTCGCCGGCATTCTCATCGGTCTGGTCCTGCTCGTTTGGCTGGCCTATCGCGGCTGGAGCGTGTTGCTGCTGGCACCCGCGGCTGCCATGCTTGCCGCAGCGCTCTCGGGCGAACCCGTGCTCGCACACTGGACCCAAACGTTCATGCAGAACGCAGCGCGCTTCATCGCGCAGTTCTTCCCGCTGTTTCTGCTCGGGGCACTCTTCGGCAAGTTGATGGAAGACAGCGGTGCGGTGCGCGCCATTGCGGCCTTTCTCACCGATAAGTTGGGCGCACGGCGCGCGATGTTCGCCGTGGTCCTCGGCGGGGCCCTCGTCACCTACGGCGGAGTGAGCCTCTTCGTGGCGTTCTTCGTGCTGGCGCCGATGGCACACGCGCTCTTTCGCGAGGCCAACATTCCGGTGCGATTGATGCCTGCGGCCATTGCCTTAGGCACCTCGACTTTCACCATGTCCGCCATGCCGGGCACCCCCGCCATACAGAACGCCATTCCGATGCCGTTCTTCGGCACGACCCCATTCGCTGCGCCTGGGCTCGGATTGATGGCCTCGGCCATCATGCTGGCTGTCGGCCTGTGGTGGCTGACGTGGCGCGAGTCGCAGGCGCGCCGCGCGGGTCATGGCTATGCCGACGACGAGGTGTGGGATAAGCGCGCCGACCCCACCGTCGTGCGCGAGCGCGCTAGCGTCGCCCGCGAGTTCGATCCGGCGGAAATCGAGCAAGGGCATCGCAGCGATGCACTACCGGGCATTTTCACCGCCGCGCTGCCGCTCGTGGTCGTCATCGCAGGCAACTTCGTGATGAACGTGCTGGTGTTCCCCCGCCTCGATGCCAGCTTTCTATCGGAACCGCGATGGGGCGGCATCACATTGCAGAGCGTGGCTGGCGTGTGGGGCGTGTGCGTCGCGCTGGCGAGCGCCATTCTCGTGCTGATCGTGTTGCAGTGGCGACGCCTGCCTGCGCTGCGCAAGACGATGGACGCCGGTGCCAACGCCTCTGTCCTCCCGATCATGTGTACGGCGAGCCTCGTCGGCTACGGCGGCGTCATCGCCGCCTTGCCGGGCTTCGAGTTGGTCCGCGACTGGGTCCTGTCCATCGACGGCGGTCCGCTCGTGTCGCTTGCGCTCTCGGCGAACTTGCTAGCCGCCATCACCGGCTCGGCGTCTGGCGGCCTGACCATTGCGCTCGACGCACTCGGCCCGGCGTATGTGAGCCTCGCGGCGCAACACGGCATCGATCCGGCGCTCATGCACCGCGTCGCCGTCATGGCGTCGGGCACGCTCGACAGCCTGCCGCACAACGGTGCCGTGGTCACGCTTCTCGCCGTGTGCGGCAGCACGCATCGCGAGAGCTATCTCGACATCGTGATGACCAGCATCGTGAGCGCACTGATCGCGCTGGTCGCGGTGATTGTGGTCGGCTCGCTCGTCGGGTCGTTCTGATCGAATTCTCGGGAAGCAAAGCAAAAGGGCCAGCGAATCGCTGGCCCTTCGTCACATCGGTTCGTCACCGAACGCTGCAAGCTTAACGGTCGAGCAGACGGCCGAGTCGCATCATCGTGACGTTCACACCCAGGTGACGCATCGACGGCTGCACGATCACGCAGTTGTCGTACGGCGTGACGATGACTTCATCGCCATCGCGGGCGATTTCGGTACCGGCCTTCTCGATCACTTCCAGCCCCGTGAACGGCTGCGAGAAGCGGAAGTCCATCGAGCGCGCGACGACCGGCTGCGTGATTTCCACAAACTTCTGCTTGGCCGGTTTGGCTTGCGTGAGGAACGGGGCCACGTCGGCTTCTGCCACGACACCCGCGTGCAACAGGAAACGCGCGGCCGAGTCGAGCGCCACGTCGCGTGCGCTCTTGGCGAAATGCTGGCCGGTTTCGATGAGCAGCGCGTTCTTCGGGCTGGCCGCATCGCCAAAGCCGCCATAGTCGCGCATGCGCGTGCCGTTGGCGTGGCCCTTGTCGATAATCACATGCTCCGGCGTGCCGAGTTCCGCAGCCAGGGCAATCGCCTTCTCCAGCGGGCCCGTCATCATCAGCGGTGCCGACGCTTCGTGCATCGAGTGGATGTCGAGCAGCAGGTCGACGGTATCGATAAACGGACGCATCGCGCGGGCACGTGCCAACTCGCGGCTCTGACGCTCGCCGTCGAGCGCCGACGGCGTCCAAACGCGGTTCATGTCTTCATCGAGAAAACGCGTTGCATCGGCGTTCTCTGCGCTGAACTGCTCGTAGGCATCGATATTGCCGAAGCCCAGCGACAGGCGGCCTTCGACCGGGCGCAGGCCCGAGGCGAGCAGCGTATCGACGGCGATGGCACCGCTCACTTCGTTGCCGTGCGTGAGCGCGAGAATCATCACGTGCTTGCCGGGCTTGCCGCTATCGAACGTGTGCAGATAGTCGATACCGGTGTTGCCTTCGCGCCAGCGGGTGATGTCGGGGAACGAGACTTCGATGGGGTACGCCGGCAGAGCGGCGCGGATGGCTTCGAGCGTGGTCATGAAAAAACTCCACAAAGGGATGCCGAAAAAGACCGACGACGCCGCCACAGGGGAGGCGGCAGGCGTCGTCGTTGCGGCGTAAATCAGTGCAAAAGACTTAGGCGGCCTTCGAGGCGCGCGAGGCACGATGCGGAATACCGGCGATCTTGCCGGCACGCACGCGGCGGCCCAACGCGATCACGGCGCTGATACTCAGCACGGCCGTGGCCATCACATAGAAGCTCGGGGCGAGCTTGCTGTGGGTAGCGTCGATGAGCCACGTGACGATCAGCGGTGCAAAACCGCCGAACAACGTCACCGAGAAGTTGTACGACAGCGCCAGACCGGTACCGCGCGTGCTCGTCGGGAAGATATCGGCGAGCAGTGCGGGCAGCGGCGCGAGGCTAACGGCGATCAACAGACCCACGAGCGCCTGCACCATGAGCAGCGTCTGGAACGTCGGGTACAGGTTGAGCAGCACGAACAGCGGATAAGTCGTCGCACCGACGAGAATCAGCGCGATCAACATCACGCGAATGCGCCCGAACCGATCCGACAGGTGGCCGACGACGGGTGCGGCGAGCATCAGCATCAGGCCGGTCACGACGGCACCGACAAACGACGACGTCGCCGGAATGTGCAGTTGCTTGACCGCGTACGTCGGCATGTAGAGCTTGTGCACGTAGTTGAACGCGGTGGCTGCGGCGACGACACCGGCGCCGAGCAGCATATTGGCGCGATCGCGGCCGAACACTTCGCGCAGCGGCGACTTTTCGCGTTGCTTCTCGCCCAGCTTCTTGAAGTCGGCCGTCTCGTCGATATTGCGGCGGATATACAAGCCAACCGGCCCAATCAGAAGACCCACGGCGAAGGCAACACGCCAGCCCCATGCGCTCAGTTGATCGGCGGTGAGCAGCATGCTGAGCAGCGCGGACACACCGGCGGCGAGCACCGTGGCCAGCCCTTGCGTCGACATCTGCCAGCTGGCGAAGAAACCACGGCGCTTGGCGTCGGCGTGCTCGACCATGAAGGCCGTGGCGGCACCGAATTCACCGCCCGTCGAGAAGCCTTGCAGCATACGGGCGACGATGATGATCAACGGCGAGGCGATGCCGATTTGCGCGTACGTCGGCGCAAACGCGATCATGGCGGTGCCGAGCATCATCAGGGCGATGGAGACCGTCAGCGAGGCTTTACGGCCAGCGCGGTCAGCGTAGCTGCCAAGGATGATCGAGCCCAGCGGGCGCGTGACGAACGAGATACCGAACGTGCCCACGGAGAGCAGCAGCGAAGTCGTCGCGTCGTGGGAAGGGAAGAACAACTGGCCGATCACGATGGCGAAGTAGCCATAGATCAGCAGGTCGTAGAACTCGAGTGCGTTGCCGATACTCGCGGCGCAGATTTCACGCCACGGGTTGTGGGGCGCCGGGGTGGCGGCGCGGGAATTGCTGGTCATGCCCTGCTCCTCTGGGTCCGCTGGCGTTGGGGATAATGTGTGGCGTTCAAGTGCGAATCGCACGCGCACGCCGAGCCAGTCTCAGGAAGCGGAGTGTAGGCGGCATAAAAACGGGCTTCGTGCCGTTTCGGCACGCAAATGTGCTGATTGGGCGGCGAGGGCCGGCGAGGTGATGCAAAACAATGAACTCCGTCACGGAACAATGAACTCCGTAACAGGATTTCGTGCCTGCCGGCCCAATAATCGCTAAGAATTTCACCCACGCGGCGCGCGCGGACACCGCGAGCCGGTCAGATCAGGTCGATGTGAGCCTCACGCCGCGCCTGCCACAAAATTCAACGGCCTACGGTCCTCAGTGATCGCTCGCAGAAGGTGGCGTTGGGCCTACTTGTGTTGGAGGCAAATCCGTGCGCAAGGACGGCGAGCGCAGCAAAGGGCGTCCGAATTGCTGACTGAATTTCCTTAATAGGTTTCGTCACCAGAACTGCAGGAATATCGCCTTCGGATCGGATCTTGTCATATCGAAGCGCGCTCATTGCTTAAGACCTAATTCGGCGTGACCGAGTAACCATCACCGACCTTCTATGGCGTTTCAGAGCGCTCGCTGTCGATGTCGACAATCACTCGATTTTTATCGAACACCACTATTGGAAGAGGCTGCGGAGCGGTTGGACGAGCCGGTCGAACTCGAATATCTCGCGCCGAGTCTGCCTTCCGCGGTGCGGGTGCTAGCTTCCGAGCATGCATGCATTGGATCGTTCCCTTGAGCCCCAGCGTGCTCCGATCTAATCGGCGTCTGGCCTCGCGTTGATGACGAGCTGTCAGTCGCCTTATCCGACCGCACGGATCCGGTACTTCCGGTACGGCACCGAATCATCAATGTTATTTCGTCCCCGGAGGCAGCGTCGCGGCCACATTCGCCGAGCGCCGTTCGCCCAATGTGATCAGCAGGTCGACATCCGCCTCGCAAGACTCTCCGTTTCTTCTTTGCGCGCCAAGGTCCGTACAACGTCGCTCACCATCATGTCCACAGTTGCTGACTCCATTTGGTAGCTCGCGGCAAAGCTCCAGGCGTGCGAATACCCCGTGTGACGCCTTTCGCCAACAGTAATCATCGAAGCGACCGCTCCCTCATCCGCGTGTGATTCGCTCGGACATTGCCATAAGGGTTTCCACGCAATGGGATTATTTTTGACACGCCGGTACAGTTCTGTTGTTGCATAGGTAGATCAATGTTTCATAGGTAGGACAGAGTAATGCAATCGGAACGTCGAGAGCCGAATGCATCGCAATCCCCGCGAGACCGAACCAAGCGTACTTTTGCGGCTGATCGAAGGGGGGCGATGCGAATTTCTCGACCGAATGAGAAACCGAAGTTAGATGGCCAGCTTATGAGTGAATTTGACGTCAAGCACGCCGTCCCCGGGTTAGCCCGTGGGTTGCACCTGCTTTGCCAATTTAGCCGCGAAGAAAGTTCGCTCGCCGCCGCGGAACTGGCGCGCCGGCTGCAACTACCGCGATCAACTGTGTTTCGTCTTTTGTCTACTTTAGAGTCACTCGGCTTTGTCGAACGTACCGATCACGGTCGATACCGTTTGGGAACTGCGGTTCTGAGGCTTGGTTTTGAGTACCTCGCCTCTTTGGAGCTAACCGAGTTGGGAATTCCCATTCTGGACAAGCTCCGAAACCAGATTCGCCTCTCTTGCAATCTTGTCGTCAGAGACGGAAGGTTCATCGTTGCTGTGGCGAAGTCTGTAGCTGAAACGCCCTTCATAAGTTCGGTAAACGTGGGGGCGAGACTCCCTGCACATGCGACTGTTCTCGGACGAATATTGCTGCAGGATTTGACGTGGGAAGAGCTCACTGAACTCTACCCGGAGCGCGACCTGGAGACGTATTCCAGTAGTACGCCTCGAAATACACAGCAGCTATTTGAGATGGTCAAGCACGACCGAGATCGGGGCTACGTCGTTGCGGAGGGCTTCTTCGAGGCACGAATCACTACCATTGCCGCGCCCGTTCGAGGGCGACATGGTGCGTTAGTTGCTGCAATGGGCGTCACCGTTCCCGCAATGCAACTCACCCCAACGGACCTGACATCAATATCCGAAAAGGTTCGAATCGCCGCGAACCAGCTCTCTGCGCTGCTCGACTATCGTCCCGCCACAGAACTCGAATCGAATGTTAACCAGCCTGCATTACTGCCGAGGTGATCCGCAGATCAATGGAAATCACTCCAAATGAAGAGGCGAAAATGACAGCAATCAAGGCAATCAATCACTTCAACAATCAAGCATCCCATGTGATCGGAGCGCTTTTTTGCGTTGCGGTTGGCATTGGGGTTCCGTCGCTTGCACATGCACAAGAGCGCGTTGGCACCGGGCAACCTATTGATCTTTGCGCCAATCTTAAGAGCTCCCCCAGCACTGCGGCGCCAGTCACGATTCGATATGGCTTGACGGGCGGCGGGGAAGAGCCACTCGCGCTGCTATGGGCCGATAAATCCCAATTTCCAAATAACGGCAAGGTTTACTCACTGGAGCCTAAGTTATTCGGCGCCAATGATCGGATGACGGCGGTGCAAGCCGGACAACTGGATGCTGGATCCATCAGCCTCACCGCATTAGTCACTGCGATCCGATTTGGTGTCGATCTGAAGGCTGTGGCCTCTCTGGTAGAGACCAACGAACATGACAACCAGGGCGCATTTGTAGTCCTGAAAGACAGTGGCATAACGTCAGCGTCGCAATTTGGTGGCAAGAAAATTGGCTTTTACGGCCCCAATACGATTAGCGAATATTGGATCAAGAGCGCGATTCGCCGCTCCGGTGTATCAACAAGCGGTCCGCAATATGTCGCTCTTCCGCCTCCGGCACAAGAGCAGGCGCTTCGGAATAAGCAGATTGATGTTGCATGGCTTTCCCGTCAATTTCTTGCCAAAGCGGAAAAGAAAGGGGGAATTAACGTGCTTCTTCGCCCGATCCAAGCCACAGGGCTTCCTCACCCCAGTACGGTCGTGTTCTTCACTCAGAAATTCGTGAAGGAGCATCCTGCCGCGTACTGCGCGTGGCGGGCAGACTACCAGAAGGCACTCTCGCTCTGGGCGGAGAAACGAGATCAGTTGTATCCCAGCTTGATCGCCGCGAAGTATGTGACGCCGAACGCAGCAGACGCAGGCGCAGACGGCGGGCGAGCGAAAGAGGGACGCATCGACATCAAAGAAGTTCAGGCCACTATTGACGACATGGTGAGTTCGGGATTCCTTCCGCCGTCCCGGGTTGTCAAGGCAGAAGAGACCGTCCTTAGGGGATACGCGCTACAGAAGTAAGTGCCCCAGACGCCACAAGTCAACAACGTCGCCTTTAGACGTCACGCGAATGCTAGAAATCAAATCCATTGTAAAAAAGTACAAGCGCAAAGGGCATGTGTTCCACGCGCTTGGTCCTGTAGACCTAACGATCAAGCAGGGGGAGTTCATCACCATTCTTGGCCCGAGTGGGTGCGGGAAGACGACGTTGCTGCACATCCTAGGGGGATTTGATCAGGCGACATCAGGCGGAATTCAGGTCAACGGCCGTCCGATCGATGGGCCGACGCGTAAGGTGGGCATGGTGTTTCAAGAGGCGACTCTTTTCCCGTGGAAAACCGTCCTCCAAAACATCGCTTGGCCCATCGAGCAGACTGGGGCGTCAAAAGGTGAGGCACTGGAAGCGGCGACGGAGTACTTGGATAAGGTGGGGTTGCATCGATTTGGTAAGGCATACCCATCCGAGCTCTCCGGCGGGATGCGGCAACGTGCGGCGCTTGCCCGAACGTTGGCGATGAAGCCTGAGGTGCTGCTGATGGACGAACCTTTCGGTGCTCTCGACGCGCAAACACGTGAGGAAATGCAAGAGGAACTAACTCGGGTATGGCAAACGTCGGGGCTCACAGTCGTATTTATCACTCACGATATTCCCGAAGCGATTTTCCTCGGTGACCGGGTCGTCGTTCTAGGGGGCAAGCCTGGGACCGTAATCGAAGATTGCCGAATCGAACTGCCCCGCCCGAGAAACGCCGAAACGAAGATGGATCCCAAAGTACTTGAATATCGCGCACATCTCGGAAATCTCGTGCGCCACGCGGCCACCAACTGACTGGAGTCCGCGATGAAGAAGAGAATTCAACGGAAAACAAACGAGCTGTGGGGCGTAACGTTCGGCTTCATTGCGTTTCTCCTGATCAGTTGGGAGTTCGCGAGTCGGCGACTCGGTGCCCCCGAATATCTCCTAGGTCCTTGGGAAATTGTTGGGGCCACTTTCTCAAGCATTACGCAGACAGATGTGCTGGAGCAATCGGGGCAAAGCCTAGCGCGGATTTTCACGGGTTTCCTGATCGGCAGCTCGATTGGCGTTCTCCTGGGCCTGCTTTCGGGGGTGTCACGCGGAGTGAGAGATTTCTTTGATGTCCCTCAATCGTTCCTGCATGCGGTACCCAAGATTTCGCTATTCCCGGCGATTGCTCTGTGGTTGGGGTTTTCGGACGCTTCGCGAATTCTTGTGATTGCGCTGAGCTGCTTCTTTCCAGCGTATCTCAGTTCCATGAGCGGCGCTCTCGGGATGAATCCAAGGTACCTATGGCTTGCCAAGAACAACGAGATTGGGCGAATCAAGACGTTCACACAAGTCGTTTTGCCCGCCAGCCTTCCTCGTACGATGGTCGGGTTGAGAATCAGCTTGATGGTGGGATTCATCCTTATGGTTTCAACGGAGGTTGTTGGGCATGCGTCCGGTGTAGGGGCAGCAGTGATGCTTTCCTACCAAGACGGTGATTACCGAAATATGTACTCGGGAATATTGATAATTGCCTTAATGGGATTCTTTTCAAACCTCGCTCTCACGAGGCTCTCCAACTGGCTTTGTCGCGGCCACAACCTTGATTTTGGGGCGTAAATCGTGCCGAGTTTTAATAGAGGAGTCATCAAGGTCGCGGGGTTGGCAGCGGTTGTTGTTGCCTGGCAGGTGGTTGCAATAGCGAGTGATAGTCGGATGCTCCCCGGTGTAGGGGCAATCCTCACACAGCTCTTCGAACTGCTGCGGAGCAACGAGCTACTCACAAACGCACAGGCGACACTAACAAAAGGTTTTGCCGGCCTGACGTGCGCGATTATGGCGGGTTCCGTCGCTGGTATAGCGTGCGCTCGAAATAAGGTGATCGATGCTGCTCTTCACCCCTTAGTGTCGGTGCTATATCCAATTCCAAAATTGTCACTATATCCGGTAGTAATCCTAATTTTTGGATTAGGAGCATCTTCAAAAATTGTGCAGGTTTCGATGGAGTGCTTTTTCCCGATATTCGTCCAGATGTATGCGGGAGCAAGAGCCGTACCGAGAAACATGATGTGGTTGGCGGCAAACAATGAGGTTGGGCATCTGCGCTTAGTGACGGACGTGTTACTGCCGTCCATGCTGCCCTACTTGCTCACAGGCGTTCGTGTTGCTACGCCGATCATGCTGATCGTGATGTGCGTCACTGAGTTTGTAGGAGAGTCGCAGGGACTTGGATACTTGATCGTGCGATTTTCCTCCTACTTTGACGCGGCGTCCGCGTTTGCCGTCGTGCTGTTCTTTGGCCTACTAGGTCTTGCAGCGGACCGCCTAATTGTTTATGCGAGATCACGCCTGGTGTTCTGGGAATCAGGCGCGAATATTTGATTTTGAAGGAGATGAAATGAGCACGAAAAATCATGATGTTGTTATTGTCGGCGCCGGGTTGGCGGGGCTGTCGACTGCAGTATTCCTCGCACTCAACGGCGTTCGGCCATTGGTGATTGAACGCAACGCGACGACATCAATCCTGCCGAAGGCGCGCGGACAGAATCCGATCACGATGGAAGCAATGCGAGTGGCCGGAATTACAGAGGCGATTTATGCGGCTAAGCCCCCTGGCAAGCCGGGTATTACCTCCATGGTCTCCGAGAGCTTAACTGGACGAATTATTTACGATCATGTCGCTCACCGACCAGACTTCTCGAAGTTCTCTCCGGAACGCCCTGGAATGGCGAGTCAGGCGCGAGCTGAGGAAGCGCTGCTTCAACGTGCAAGTGAATTGGGCGTGGAGATCAGATTCAATTGCTCATGCGAAGAGATTCGAGAGCTTGCTGATGAGGTCCAGATGAAGCTGAAGGATCTCGTCTCCCAGACTGACTATGCAATTACCGCCAAGTATGTCGTCGCTGCCGATGGTATTCGAGGCGGAATTGCGCCGCAGGTTGGGATCGGTTCACACGGCGTTGGACACCTCAAGGCCGTCACCGCAGTACGTTTTACCGCTGACCTTTCAAAATGGTGCGGCGACAATGCTATGACGATTCACTACGTCAAGAATGAGGGCCTGCCTGACGGTTCCGGGATTCTTGTGAGCACAGACTATGAGAATCAGTGGGTTGGGAACTTTTCGGCGGATCCGTCTCGGTCCGAAGAGACGACGCGAGAGCTGATCAAGATTCTTGTCGGAGTGCCGGATCTTCAGTTCGAGATCACGGGTGAACAAACGTTCAACTACTCGCATCGGATCGCCGATCAGCTTAGCACCAAGCGAGTGTTCCTCACGGGCGATGCAGCCCACGTAATGCCGCCGACGGGCGGCCAAGGTGGCAATACGGCCATGCAGGATGGCTACTATCTGGGATGGAAGCTCGCCTACGTTGTGCGAGGGCTCGCAGGCCCTAGCCTTCTCCAAACATATAACACCGAGCGGGCTCCATACGCCGAGATCGTTTGCACATGGCAAGCCGCCAACCTCGCGGAACGCCGAGACATGAAGAATCTCGCCACGCTAATCGGTGAGCCGATTGACCACGCGAAAATGATGTTTGGATATGTCTGCGCAGAAGGGGCATTCGTGCGCTCGTCTAACGATAAGGTCCTGCCGAATAAGGACCCGTTTGATGATCCAGCAGATCCGTCGGGTGTTCCTGGCTCCCGTATTCCATATGTGAATCTAGTCGCAGGTGGCGCGGAAATTAATACCCGACGTGTACTTGGCTCACACTTCCAAATCTACACAGAATCAGAGGACTTCGCGAGCGCGGCAGGAGCCGTCGCTGAGGCACTGGGCGTTCCGCAAAACGTGACGATTGTTGAATCGACAAAACCTCTTCGCACCTCCGAGTCTGTATTGGTTCGCCCCGACGGAATTATCGCCTGGAGAGGTGGGGACGCTGGCGAGCTAAAAGCGGCCTATCAGAAAATCTTGGCCGTCAACTGAGGCGCGCCCGCTATGTCCAAGATATTGGTTACCGGCGCCGATGGCCGGGTTGGTCATCAAGTGACGCGACACCTCGCTTCCCGGGGCGCGGAAATTCGCTTGCATTTCCAAGGGGCTCCAGCGGCGACTACTCGCGAGCAATACGAAACGGTCAGTGGCGATTATGGCGACTTGGAAGCGATGTCCCGCGCTTTTGACGGTGTCGAAAGCGCATTTCTGTATGCGCCCGACAGTCGCATTAGCGCAGCGCTGTTCAAAGCTGCAAAAGCGCGAGGCGTAACCAAAGTCGTGCTTCTTTCTTCCGCATCCGTAGTAAAGGCTCCGCCAGGGAACAATCCAATCGTTGAGCGGCATCGAACTGCCGAAATCGAAGTTGCATCGGCTGGCCTCGATTGGACGTTCATTCGCCCGGACATTCTGGCCTCGAACTGCCTTCAATGGGCTGATTCGATAAAGCGGAGTGGGTCTGTATTCACGCCATTCCCTCATTCTCTCAGGAGTCCGATTCATGAGTCAGATGTTGGATTGGCAATCTCCGTTGCCTTGTTTGACGCCAGGACCAATCAACAGGCGTTCAACATTACGGGACTGAGTCTGATCTCAATTAGGGAGCAGGTGGAGAGCATCGCAAAGTATCTCGGACGCTCGATCAAATGCGTTGAAATTTCCGATAGTGAGGCGGTCCAGCAAATGGCAGAGACGGCACCAAATCTGACGTTGGAGGCACGTCAGAAGCTAGTCGACTACTTGAGAAAGTGTGTCGATACGCCGCCACCGCTGACCGAGGATTTTGAGCGGCTGGTTGGACATTCGCCTCGACATTTCGACGAGTGGGTTTCGGACAACATTATGTCCTTTAGTGGCTCACCGAGATAGCCGGACGGCAAGCCTGGGCGGCAGGTTCGCTCGGGCATGTCATCAAGTGGCGACCCAATTGGAGAACTAAAAAAAACATGTAAGCAGAATCCGCCGCGGCCCTCCCCGTTCCACCTCAAAGAAGAGGAACTTCCGTCCTATGGCAGATGCGAGGCTGCAAGGATGGGCGCGTTCGCCCTCGCTACGGATAAATCCAATGAAAATTACACACCCGCTTGTACTCGGAGCGCTTATGGTATCCGCATCTTCCGCTATCGCGCAATCGAGCGTTCAAATGTACGGAATAGTGGATGCGATGGTCTATAAGAAGCAGTACGCCGGAGACGCAAGCTCCACAGCCCAGGTGTCGAGCGGAGGACTGAATACGTCGTTTTGGGGAATGCGCGGTAAGGAGGATCTTGGCGGAGGACTAAGTGCGTTGTTTGAACTCACGTCGTTCTTTCGCGTAAATTCCGGCGCTTCTGGTCGGTACGATACCGACCCACTTTTTTCAAGATCTAGCTGGGTCGGGCTTCAATCGCAATGGGGCACAGTGCGCATCGGGCGACAAAGCTCGCTGGCGTTCTTCAATACGGGCAGATTCAGTGCGTTCGGAACCTCGCTAAATTTTAGCCCGAGCTTCTTACAAAACTATCAGTCCAGTGCAACGCAACCGTTGATAACAGGAAGCGGTGCCGCCGACTCGGTCTGGAATAACGTATTTAGTTATACGACGCCCAACATAGTGGGATTTACGGGCGCGGCCTACTACGCGCCGAAGGATTCAACATCTTCCGGTCAACGTATGGGGGCCAGTCTGCTGTACGCGAACGGGGGATTTGCAGCCGGGGCCGTTTTTGAGAGCATCAAAAGTATGTCTCTGAACTACGCGAAGCCACCTGGCAGTCTGATAATGAACGAATCTCAACTGTGGAACGTCGGCGCGTCATATGACTTCAGAATCGTGAAGCTCTTCGCCCAGGCCACCGGGACACAACTGAGCAATCCGACCACTAGAGCTGACTTCCTAACCTACAATGTCGGAGCATCGATTCCCATTGGACCCGGACATGTATTGCTGTCATACGGGGTCGAGTCAAAAGAGCAGACGCGTCTTCCCGACGCTCATCGAAAGACGTTGGTGGCGGCGTACGACTACAGTCTCTCGAAGCGAACTGATCTTTATGCGGCGGTGATACACGATCGGGCCACGGCTATGTCAAGCGGCACCGGCTTTGCCACGGGGGTACGCCACCGCTTTTAAGACATGTTGAGCGTGCGGCCGTGCGGCAAGCGCTTGCCGCAGGTCGTGTGCACGAAATAACCAGGGCGAATTGCTGCACGTTGAGTCGGCCGTCTTCCGAACAAGGGCCGGAAACAACTCGACGTGCCCCCCCCAATTGTCAGCACCACTTGGCTTTAATACTTGTTTCGCCGTTTGATTCCAGACGTGGCTTGCTGGTGTTAGTCCGTAGAATGATCCTCGGACGTTCGTGGTCATGTTCTTGCCGCTAGGCTTCGATCACCACCTTGAAATGCAACAGGCTAGTGGGCCAGTGCTCGTTCAAGCACTCGTCACGGAAGCGCGTCTTAACGAACGAGATCCGATGGGTGACGTGCACGGATGGCTTCAGCGGATAGGAGAGATGTCGTAACCACCTCGCGAACCATACGGGAAGCGGCCGGCTGGACTATCCTTGGGGGGTAGAGCACCATCTCCCAAGGCGGTCATCACATGGCAATAGATCAAAAAATGCGTCTTCTCGGCAATTTCATGCCGATGGGTTTTCACACTTTTGAGCGCAACGGGCAATGCTATATTCCGTTGACGTGCATTCCCTATGAATGGTCCGAGATCCTCCCTCGGTGGCTGCTGTTACAGCCTGGCCGCCTCGAACATGACTCGCCGGACTGTGATCTCATGGAAATCGAGCCCGGCGACAGCAGCGCAGGTATGGCGTTGACAGAGAACGCATGGGGCGACTTCATCTGTTGGATGTCAAGTGTCGCTCGTGAACGCCTGGTCGATCTCGAGGCAAGAGCTTATAACGGGGAACACATCGGACCGCTATGAGCCCGGGAGATACGCACCAGCGCATACTTTACAGGTCTGTCACTTTGATGTGAGTTTGCTCCCAGTACTACGGCTTGTGCTATCGCCATGCCCCATCGACTAAGTCAGCAGCATGCAGGAAATTGCAAGCTAGGAACTCAGTTCCGAAACACTCGAAAAAAGGAAAGCCATGCACAAGGTGACGCCTCGACCGCTTGCCTGAGAGCGCCAAGGCTCATCACGGTCTATATCGGGATGGTAAACCGGGTCGGTGCCCAAGAATAAGTTGGGGAAACTTGCACGCAACCATCTTTCAGGAAAGTCCTGATGAATGTGAGTACTGATTGTCTTTGCATGCGGACAACGCCTCCCCTTGTACTGAGCATAGACAAACTCCACTCCGACTTCATACTTCCTTGCCTCCACCAGTTGTCCGAGACCGACATCCATGGCTCGATCGCGATAAAGCATATATCGGGCGAACTGCGCGTATCGCAACACCATCGGATGGTCGACATGCTCATGCAGATATGGCAGCGCCAATCCCGACGATAGAACTTTATGCGGCGCGGCAAAAAAGCTCTCCAGCCCCCTCACGAAAAGCAATGGCTCTCCGTGGACAAAACAAGCACAGATGCCGCCCAGTTGGTGGTCTCGTCGCCACCAAGAAAAACCATGTTCGCGCACATCCCCTGTGGCGCAACTCGCGCAAAACTTGGCGATGTTCATGTCCGGTCCGTCAATCAATCCACGAAACTTTAAAGTACTTCTCCGAACAGCGCCTGCGTCGTCTTCTGAATGTCCATCGAGGCCCTCCCATTCCAGCCCTCTACGCGCAGGAATAAGCGTGTGTTTTTCGATGTAATCGCTCAAAGTTATGTTCGTTCGGTGCGCAACGAACTCGACATGCTGCAGACCAAAATGCGGCTCGGTATAGCCCATGCCAGATCGTCGCAACCATCGTTGAAAATCGTTAAGCGATGCAAATCCGCCAAAAAATCTTGAAAACCGGCCAGCATGGCCGAGCCCGATTTCATCATTCATTGGGTCGACGGCAATCAATTTTTACCTCCTGGACGACTCACTTTTTCGCGGAAACGCCCTCAAACTTCGAATGACCCTGGCTATCGCAGATGCGTGGGCCTCTGATCCGTCCCACACGTCCGCCAACGCCTGCATCAAGGTGTCGTTGGTTCGAGGACTCCGACGACGCGCGTCGGGGGAGATGCGGTCGGCAAACAAGAGCAGCGCATCGAAACTCTCCGTCCGCCGGGTTACCTTCCCAGAGAATATTCGACTCACTTGGGATTGAGAAATCCCGAACCTCGCTGCGATTTCCGTCTGCGTCATCCCAGCACGCCGCAGTTTCTGCCCAATTTTGATTCCAATTGAAGAATTATCTTCGCTCATTTTTATTCCATTATGTGCATAACAGCATAGTACAAAATTCCTTTCTTCCTTGATGTTTTTCGTTGACGGCCTATATTCGTCAGAAGGGAAGAGCGAAGATCAGGAAAACACCCACCTTGCCGCCGTACGTGTCCAGCGATAGCAAGGTTCGTGCGTCAACTGAGACGACTGCTGTGGGGAAGACAGCGATGAATCATCGAATAGCGACATACGCTCGTCGTTGGTCCGAGCGACAGTCGGAGGGTGGGATACGAGAGAAATACGAACCGGTCATTCGAGCGGTAAGAGGGGAAGCCCCTTCTATTTCCCGCTGTATGACGCTGCAGGCTCCGACCTTAGGTCGACGCGTACATGCACTTAGCGGAGCCGAGATAAGTGCGATGCTTTTCGCGCTGTACCACCCTGCATTGATAGATATTCAGGAGCAACGGGGACTGCCGTTAGACACTGCGGCCAACCCAATCGGGGCATATCGCACGCTACGCCCTACTGAGCCGCAAAACCAGACCGGCACGATTTTCATTGCCGAAGATCTTGGTGACGTTTCAAAGCATCCAATGTTTCTTGCTGAGATTCCCGACCCAGTCTCCGGCTCAGTTAGAAGAACGTGGTCTGCACTGCCCTTAACGGGTGATCTTCTTCTGATTCTTCGCTCGGACGTTGATGATATCTATGCCGTCAATTGGACTATCAAGAACAACGCCGAGGCTTTCACCCACCAACTGGCCCGCGACCGATCGAGCGTGTCACCCGCTTCAGAAGCGAAAGCACGACTGCGCCATGAACTTGAAGCTCGTTCCTACGCCTCGGTCGGAATTAGAACGATTCGAGTGACGAGCGCCTCATTTGACAGAACCCTCATCAGAAACTTTGGGATGCTGCATACGTTCGCATGCAGAAAAATCGGTGTTTCGCCGCGTGTGCGACACAAAGTTATCGATGGTCTACGCTGCGTCGTTGGTACCAAGACCGCACCCCTTTCTGTTTTTCCTGCTTTCGAAAAGGAGTACGGGATATCCGCTGCCACATGTCGAGACGTCCTCTTTGAGGCGATTTGGCATAGGGATATCCCAGTAGATCTCTTTACCCCTGTACAGGTCGACAAGCCCCTTCGTCGCAAAGAAGTGGACGAACTGGAGGTTTACTCAGGGTACTTCTCCCCAAAGGGGGCCGACTGATGCACGTGGGAGCGAAGCTTGAGTCCGCGGACCGATTCCAAGGGCGTTCAGCAACCCGATATGCTCACTTCCTAATGAGCTCTGAGCGATACAAGTCTGTGGCGCTTGTCACGTTCGAAAAGAGGGCGGAACCATTTGCCGAATTGCTGCGCCTTCCACGAAGCGACTTCGAGACACTAGTCGCATCGGGGGCGATTTTTGAAACACCGGATCAACCCACGCTCCCCCCCGGGTTGGAGGATCTTGAAGGTCGCGACATATATTTGATCGAGCGATGGCGCGAAGAAAAGGGACGCCTGCGAAGCAACTTGAAGGTTATGGAGCAACGTAGAGACGTTGTCGATACGTTGTGCGAAGGCGACTTAGAGAAACTGCTCTTTGGCTCCAGTGATCCGATCGCATCGATAGCTAAGGCAGTCAAAGAACGAACGCACAGAAAGGACACAACGAGGGTCAGATACTGGCTCCTAGCATATTTGACATTCGGGCGCCGCGAACTTGCCTTGTACCCAGCCACGATAAAGAACGGTCGCTGGGACAGGTCATCCTTACCAAGCGACGCGCGACTCGGACGCCCCCCCCTTGAGGACCCTTTGCCTCAGCTCCGAATTTCCGCCGAACTCGCCGAGAAAATGGTGAAGTCATACTCTTCGAGGGTCATTGACGGGCATACAAGTTCCACAGCGTACACATCTTTTGTGAGAAAGCATTTTGGGGTCACGGTGAAATCCCGACCTATTGGCGACATGCTCTGTCAACCGGAGGGTCTCCCATTTCCATCCAAACGGCAATATGACTACGCCATTCACAAATTGCTGAAGCGATCCGAAATTGACGAACTCCGCCTCGGAAAGCACCGGTACAACAACACGTTGTCCCCAAGAGAAGGCGCATTCTCCGAAGGCGTGGGAAATGTTTTCCAGGCGGTGCAACTAGACGCCGCCCAAGCACCAGAACTGCCCATCGGATTTCTCGGTGAGATCCAACAACTCCCGCTTCAGGTGGTGCGCATGATAGACGTGGCATCGGGGATCGGCTTGGGAATCGGGTTCAGCCTTGGTGCAGAACGTGCATCGGCATATCGGATGGCCCATTTCTGTTGCTCGATATCAAAAGTAAAGTTCGCACGCCTTTTAGGCTTGGAAATCGACGAAAACGATTGGCCGTGCGTCGGTACACCCGGGGGCGCGGTTTATGACAGAGGTCCAGGCGCCACGATAGAACATGCCGACGCGACGTCAACTGTTGAGATGACCCCGTCGTATGCGCCAAAAGGCAAACCCAACGTTGAGGGATCCCACCCGAAGAAGCGAGCGCGCCAGGGCCCTCCACAAGTCAGAATTAGCAACTTGAACCCGATCGAAATGGTTAAGCGAGAAATTCTCAGACAGATAAAAGATAACAAATCCAGTGACGCCTTCAGCCGAATGACTCCCGAGATGATTCGGAGCGAGGTTCTGCCGATACCTAATGATATCTATGCTTGGCTCGACGGACGTGGCCGGAGCTCTGCTGGGAGGATCTCGTTTGACGAGGCTGTACGGGAATGGCTTGATCCCGTGATATTTACAGTATCGAGGAATGGCTTAAGTTATCGATCTGCTGAATACAGAGATATGGGGATTTTGCTCCGGAATTTTCGGGAGAAATTACCACGACACTGCACATTCAATATCCCCGGATTTGTGCTTCCCTTTTGCGTCCGGTATGCGTGGATCGAGATTTCCGGCCACCTTGTGGAAGTTGAAAGAGTTCTTCCTCTGACCGACGATCCCACATTGTTGTTTGAGTCTTTACAGGACTTGGAACGCGAGGAGGTCACGGCCAGAATGCTGGCGCGCCGCGGAAGGAAGGCTGCAGCGGCTGCAGAGCTCGAATACCAATCAAAACACGAATCACAGATTGGTCTCTCCCCTCACGATTCAAATTCGATACCCCGGCGGGCCGTTAAGAAAAGGAATAAACAGAAAGAACGTGCCCTGCGGGATACAGTGCATTCGTAACCCCCGACGACGTGTCCGGACGGAGGAAAAAGATGAACCCGTGGTTACGACCGTACGATGATCTTGCGGACGACCGAAGCCTAGCGTCGAACATGGAACATGTGCCAGCCACGGTGGGGCAGCTTAGCCAACGCTCTGCAAGCTTAGCGTCGTTGGAACTGGAGCACTTTCTGAACGAGATATTTCTTTCAACGCCAAACACCTTGGCTATCGCGCGAAAGATTCTGAATAGGGCAAGACTCCACATTGAAACTGTGTATTCAGACGCTGCGGCCTATCGTGAGAAGATGTTCGACTATCGTCCCGACAGCTTTAGCGTTCTTCCAATGTGTTTGACGGGGCTGGCCGGAGTCGGAAAAAGTGCCCTCCTCAAAGCCTTAAAACGTTCCCTGGATGTTGTTTCTTATGTCGACGTCGGAATGGGGTACAAGACCGTCATTCGGCCATGCATCTATTTCCCGGTCTGCTCGCATGGCTCAGTGTCCAACGTAACTCGCTCAATCGTCGCGCAGTTCATTGACCCAGCGGTTGAACACGCCGCTCACGATCGCCCAAGCACTCCTCATGAGTCGCGCCGCCCAACCGGATATTCGATGAATTCTCAGGAGGCAGCCAAATGGCTCGCTTTTCGAGATGGGACGGGGGTCATACTGCTAGACGAGCTGCAGTTCATAACACACAGTGAGACCGCCAACACATTGGCAACGAAGGTGATTTATGCGACCGGCTACATCGGACCACCATTGGTCTTTGCGTCAAACTACGACATGGTCGTTCGCATTCAACGAAGAGGACAGCAAGACCGCGATCGATTGCTGACAGATCCGGCCGTCTTGCGCCCGGACTCGCTATATCACACCGACGATGTGGAAAGCTGGCAACGCTACCTACGGGCTTGCGTTACTGTTTCAGGTGACGCTCTGGCTCCCGACTTCGACTACTTTTTCGAGGAAATTCATCACATGTCATACGGCCTGAGACGAAAGACAGTTACGTTACTGTCGCTTGCTTACGGAATTGCCAGAGAACACTCGCGCAACACAGCGACGATCAAAGATCTACGAGACGCATACTCCTCCCAGAATTTCAGCACCCATCGCCTTGACGTCGAAGCATTGCGAAACATTGACGCGAATGGTGGCCGAAATCCGCGCGCGAGAATTGATGGAAATAGTTCCTCTAGCCTCATCTGCCCATTTCCCGAAGCTCAAGCAGACACATTCGTTCGTCAAGTTGCGGAGCTCGGCCGACAGACGCTTGATCTGTCTAACAAGGCTACGCTGTCCGCATATTCTCCCAAAGAGCGGAGTGAATATAAGGCCAGCGGAGGAGTAGTTGAGACGGCAGCGGACGAGAAAAAGAAACGGAAAGCGCCAACCACCCGGAGGCCAAAGAAGGCTGGCGAACTGATAGCTGGTACCCGAGATCTATTGAATAGTGGCTCGAGGCGAAAACCAACTATGAAATAAGATCTCAGCTCATCAAACAACGGCCGAGATATTCACCGACCCAAATTGGGTGCATGCGGACAACGCAACCTTTACGTGAACGACCTCGGTTACCATCGAGTTCTGGGCGAGCTCTAACCCCCTCCCCGTAACGTCAACGTCTCATCTATTTGCGCGAGCTCTTAATGCTCTCTCAAGCAAAAATACTCACCAGATCGATCAAACGGAAAACCCTCCGTTCAAAGGTCATGCTTTACATAATGCTAACGTTTGCCCCCTGGTATGTGCTACCCCGGCACTTTATAACTCCGGAGGGTCGTCCGGCGTTTACGCGTCACCCCGGCCTATTCACCAGTCCTCTTACGGCTGCGGCAGTTGCGAAGTTCGGGGCCGCCAGCCTGTTTAGTTGGATCGCATTTAATCAGATCAAGAAGCTACCTCCTGCGGGTCCCGACGCATATGATATGTACAACCACTTTGTGTCGTACGGGGCTTACAGCTTTTTCTTTCTGATCGCATTTGGCATATACGTTTGGGCCGCCTTCGAATGGGGCTTTCATCGAGTCGCATTCCATGCGTGTCAGCGCATGGATCTTGTCGCCCACAAAATTCCGTTTCAGTACTTCGTGTTGACAAGTGCCGCTAGTGGCCTGTGGCTCGCACTTTTCATCCATGCCGTTGCGTGGGTAATGCGCCACTCAGGGGGGAACTTTGTTGCGTATGTGCACGCGCTTCAGGCTCAAGCCATGGAGGTGCAGTCAATTGCATTTTGGGCCTTTTTGGGATCGGCCTACTTACTCCAGTATGCGAACCGTCGACGCGCGAAAGGGATTAGTGAAGTTTACGGAAATTCAAAACTTATACCGTTCTTGATCGTCGCCACAAAGATCGCGCTATTTATTATGGTGACCTTTGCCATCAGTTATCTCTCATCCCGATGAGTACACCCATGAGGAGCTACGGCTCGCGAGTATGACGCGAGCGCTGTGTCATTACGAGTATTCTCGACAAGATAAATGCTCGGGAGAGCTGACCATTACACTTTGATCTGACAGAGAGGGTGCCGTGGCGTCAACGTCGAGAATTTGTGCGGAACTACCGGGGGAAAAACTTATCGTTCAATCCGCTGCGAAGGGATAGCGTTCAAAATCCAACACTCCTGATGAACGTACAAGATCTCGAGGTGCTTCTTGTACAGAGTAGAGGCCGCCTCAAGCTGAGCGAGCGTGGTTGGCGAAGCGTCATGGTTATGGGCGTCGTTAGCGGCGGCCCACTTCTTCTGCAAATCGTGAGTCTTAGGGAAAGCCAGGGCCTTCAGCTGCTTGTTCGATGCATTTGAGATTACGCCAGCGAATTTGTATGAGTCGATGATTGTGTACTTGCCGTCGCCATCTACATCAACGGGGTTCAAAAACCACTTGAAGGCAAAAAGCAAGAATAGATTCGCAGGCCAACTCTGAGGACCTGAGATCAGCGTCTCAGACGTTGAGTGGCTGAGGCTTTCATGAAGATTCGTGGCACCAATAAGGATGACTTCGGGATCGATCTCACCGTTCGCGAGAGTCTTGCTCCCTGCTCCAATGTAGTTGAAGATACCCGCATAGCATTGCCCAAGATACACGACGGCACGCTTGAGGTTCGGCGACGATTTGATGCTATTCAGCAATCCGTGCGGGGTTATGGGTGGGTTGGCGTCAAGCCCCTCGAGACCTCCATGCCCCGTCACGAACATGACCAAGTTTTCGTGAGTGTTGTTCTTCTGATCGATGAAAAAATCTTTCGACTGCTTCACCGTGACAGGGGAAGCGGTACCGCTCCTTATGAAATTATCGATGGAGACGCGATCAGATCCATCAACGTAAATATCAATATTCTTGATGTTTACGCCGGCACTCTCGAGACACATGAGTCCGAACGCGAGGTCCTGGACGTGCCTCGGCTCAGAATCTGCTTGTGAAGATAAAAATAGAACCCACCGGGTATTGCCACCAATTAGACTCATTATTTTTTAGGTGATTCAAAACGCCCGACGCCACACGCTTAGAGGCTCATGTTGCTCAAGGAAATGGGCTTGCGGATATCCGAAAAATAAAAAAGCTCGTCAATCTCAAGCTTTTCAACACCATCCTTTACTTCATGCAGCACTCTTCCACTGTCGCTTAGCTCGAAAACGCTCGTAGCTGTCTTGAGGTAAAACGACGCTTCCTGCCCATCCATAGAAGACTCAACCTTGAATAGGAGCCACTCGCCAAGGTTGACACACTCCTTGACGGAATCGGCTATTTCGGGAAGACGGGATGACTCAATGTCGTGTAATTTCATTTCTGTGCTCCTTGGCTCGTTTGACGGACAAAAAAACTATCGCGTCGCCGCTTCAATAGCCCGGATGTTGTGCATTGCATGTTGATGCGAGACATTGTGGCACAAACTACTATAGCCAACTTCGTTGTATTCGCTAGTGGTAGTAACCACCTAACTTCGCCCTTGTCGCTGCTTCGAACACACGGCGCGGCGCCCCCTCGCCCGCCGTTCGGATACGGCTGTCGTAGCGCACCGCGTACGGACGTACGTGGACCTAGCCCAGCCCGCTGGTATTTAGCGGAGATATGTCGGGTTACTGAGTTTATTGTTGATCGAACACTTCGTAAGCAAGGTATCCTAGGTCATTACGGAGTAAATTTATTTTCTTTACCCCGTCGGAATGCCCGGAAATACAAGGCGTGCTGTTACGGAGTTAGTTGTTTCACATCAGAGGGCCGTGTCACCGCCCTCGCCGACCAATATCACTGCGCCAAACTGGCCAAAATTTCCTGCGCTTTCAAAAGCACCGGCGTATCGACCATCTTCCCGTCCAGTGCGACGGCC
The DNA here is from genome assembly GCF_902459645.1 of Pandoraea pneumonica. Classification (GTDB taxonomy): domain Bacteria; phylum Pseudomonadota; class Gammaproteobacteria; order Burkholderiales; family Burkholderiaceae; genus Pandoraea; species Pandoraea pneumonica. The sequence continues at coordinate 1,069,172 of NZ_CABPSK010000002.1, read as the reverse complement.
GCCCCGCCGCTCGCTTCGGTTGCCGCGATCACGCGCTTGGCCCACACCACCTCGTCGTCGCGCCACGCAAAGGCGGCGTGCACCGCTGCGATCTGCTTCGGATGAATGCACAGCTTGCCGCGAAAGCCCAAGCGGCGGGCGCGGCGGGCCTCTTGTTCGATCAAGGCAGCATCGTCGAACACCGTCGTCACGCCGTCGACCGGCGCGCCAATGCCCGTGAGCCGCGACGCCAGCGTCAGTTGCGAGCGGAAGTAGAGCAACTCGTCCCCGTCCCCCTCGATACCGATATCCAGTTGAAAATCGATCGTCCCGAACATCAGCCGCTCGACGCGTGGCGCCCCCGCAATCGCTTCGAGTGCGCCAAACGCCTTTGCCGTCTCGATCAACGGCACGATGCGTAGCGCTTCGTGTGCACCGGCGGCTGCCGCGATCAGCGTCGCCGCATCTTCGGTTTTCGGCACGACCAAACCTGCCACACGCGGCAACGCCGCCAGCGCACGCACGTCGTCGGCAAACCAATCGGTAGTCAATGCATTGATGCGCACATAAACGGGCGTGCCAGGTGCTGACGAATCACTCGCCAGCCATTCGCGCACTGTCTCGCGTGCAGCCAGTTTGTCCGCAATCGGCACCGCATCTTCGAGATCGACGATCACCGCGTCGGCCCCCGCAGCGAGTGCCTTATCGAAACGCTCCGGGCGATTGCCCGGCACAAACAACCATGAACGTGAGGGCATGCCCGGCATCTCCTTAAGCGTCAAACCGCGTGCTCGCGGTGCATCTCGGCAATCTGCTCCGGCGAAAGCCCAAGCTCCGAGAGAATCGCATCGGTGTGTTGCCCCAGCGCGGGAATCGGGTCCATACGCGGCGCGAACGACGCAGGCACGCCCGGTGGCAACGGTGCCGTGACCGGGCCATTAGGCGTCTGAACTTGTGTCCAGCGACCGCGCGCGGCCAACTGCGGATGGTTCCACACGTCGTGCATCGAATTCAGATTGGCGTTGGCGATCCCCACCGCATCGAGGCGCTGGACCAACTGCGCCGCGCTCAAATGCATGAAAGCGTCGTCGATGATGCCGCGCAAGACATCGCGATTCTCGAGCCGCAGCGGGTTCGAGCGAAAACGTGCATCGTCGGTCAGGCCCGGGTTCTCCAACACCTTCTCGCAGAACACCTTCCACTCGCGCTCGTTCTGCAAACCGAGCATCACCGTCTTGCCGTCGCCGCAAACAAACGGCCCATACGGAAAGATCGTGGCGTGTGCAGCGCCCGCGCGCGGCGGCGGCGTCTGGTCGTCGATCGCGTAGTACAGCGGGAAGCCCATCCACTCGACCATGCATTCCAACATCGAGACGTCGATGCGGCAGCCACGCCCAGTCTTCTGACGTTGCAGCAGTGCCGACAAAATGTTGGTGTATGCGTACATCCCCGCCGCGATATCGGCAATCGAGCACCCCGCCTTCGCGGACGCCTCGGGCGAGCCAGTCACCGACAAAAACCCCGACTCACTCTGAATCAGCAAGTCGTATGCCTTCTTATCGCGATACGGGCCGTCGGGGCCATAGCCCGAAATGCCGCACACGATGATCTGCGGATACTTTTCCGCGAGCGCTTCGTACGACAGGCCAAGCCTGTCAGCCGCGCCCGGCGCGAGGTTCTGCACCAGCACGTCCGCATCCGCGAGCAAGCGATGCAACACGTCCTGCGCGGCCGGTTGCTTCAGATCCAGCGACAAGCTCTCTTTCGAGCGATTGGTCCACACGAAGTGCGACGACATGCCTTCGACGCGCGCGTCGTACGCCCGCGCGAAATCGCCCACGCCAGGGCGCTCGATCTTGATGACTCGCGCGCCGAGGTCGGCCAGTTGACGGGTGCAGAACGGCGCCGCAATGGCGTGTTCGAGCGCGATGACCTTGATGCCGTCGAGGGGCCTCATGACAACGATCTCCGGATGAGAGTGAAAGATGGACGGGGCGTCAGACGATCTTGGCGAGCACGATAAGGCTCAGCGTGATCGTGATCGCGCCGCCGATACGGGTGGCAATCTGCGCAAAGGGCATCAGACGCATACGATTCGCGGCGGTCAGAATGGCAACGTCGCCGGTGCCGCCGAGGCCGCTGTGCGTGCCCACGACAATGGCCGCATCGATGGGGTGCATGTCCATGCGGCGCCCCACGAAGAAGGCCGTCACCATGAGCGTGGCCACGGTTGCGACGATGGTCACGAGCGTCGGCACATTGAACGAATCGATGATCTTCTGCCACGGCGTGATGACCACGCCGATGGCGAACAGCAACGGATACGTGACCGCTGTCGCAAAGAACTTGTAGACCACGCCCGCGCCCTGCTCCAAACGCGGCGAGAAGACGAAGAACACCTTGGCGGCGACCGCAAGCACCAGCATCATCACCGGGCCCGGCAGGCCCAGCGTGTTCTGGGCGAGCATGCCGACGAAGTACAGGCACACGGCGATCATGCCCGCAGCGGCGATGTCGGTGGCATCGACAGGCATGGCGGATTTGGTGGCCTCCGGCAGTTCGTCGTCGCCCGAGCGCATCAGTTGGCCGTTACCGGTCAGCGACGGATAGCGCTTGCCAATGGCATTGAGCACACCAGAGAAAACGATGGCCGTTACGTTGCCGAGCATCACAGCGGGCAGCGCCTGTGCCAGCAGTTCACCAGCGGGCTGATGCAGCACTTCGGAATAGCCCAGCGTGAGCGGAATCACGCCCTCGCCCAGACCGCCGGACATGACCGGAATCACAACGAAGAAGATCGTATGGAACACGCCCATGCCGAGCAGCGTGCCCACGGCCGTGCCCACCGCACCGGCGAGCAACGAACCGATCACCAGCGGCACGAAGATGCGCAAGAACCCGCCGATCAGCACCTTGCGGTCCATGCTCAAGATGCTGCCGACGATAATCGCGGGAATGAACAGATACAGGAAGTTGCCAGCCTTCCAGAACGAGACGATCGGCGTGACCACCGATGGCGGCAATGCATGCGTGAAGACCAGATAAGACGGCAGAAACGTCACCAAAATCACCGGCCCGCCAATGCTGCGGAAGATCGGAATACGCTGGCCGATTTCCATGCAGGTGAAGCTGCACACCGCGAGGAGCGCGATGATCGGCGAGAGCTCCGCCGAGAGTTTGCCGGTGACCGCCGTTGCAATCAGCGCGAGCGCTAGCACGATGTGCACGGGCAGCGGCACGATGCCGATGCGCATGTCCATGAGCCGCCACCACGCGTCGCGCCACGGGTGCGCCGTCCCGGTCGAAGCGAGGCCGCCCGAGGGCGCATGTTCGGCCGTACCAAGGGGAGTGCGTTCACGCATCTGCATTTGTTTTGTCTCCGATTTATGCGTTTTCCTGCCGCACTATAGGCGCGCAAAACGGCGAGGAGGAAATACCGATTTCGGATACTGGCATAGGCTGAACCTATGGCTCGCCGCCGGAAACGTTCGCATTCGCTGGGAAAATCAACCGTCATCGGCATTTCACCCAGATGCGTATAGGGGTACGCTATGGCTTTCCCTTATTCCCGATCGATCATGGATGTCCGGCAACTGCGCAATTTCGTCGCCATCGTCGACAGCGGCAGCCTGTCGAAAGCCGCCGAACGGCTGTTGATCGCGCAACCGTCGCTCAGCCAGCAACTGCGCACACTCGAAGAGGAATTGGGCACGCAGTTGCTGATTCGCAGTGCACAAGGTGTTGTGCCAACCGAAGCGGGCAAGACGATGTACCGGCACGCACGCGTCGTGCTGCGCCAAATGGAGCAGATTCGCGAAGAAGTCCGCGATGGCGGCGGCAGCGAGGCGGGGCCAGTGGCGGTGGGCTTCCCAACGACGATTGCCGCGATTCTTGCCGTGCCGCTATTCCAACGTGTTCGCACGCAATACCCGGGCATCCGCTTGCAGATTTTCGAGAGCATGAGCGGCTACATCAGCGAGCTGCTCGCCAACGGGCGGCTCGATCTGGCCATGCTGTTCCGCGACTCGGAAACACGCGGCATTTCGGTCATGCCGCTGTTCGACGAGGAGCTTTATGTGATGGGCGGGCATTTGGTCTGCCCCGAGATCTATGCCGATGCGTCTCGCGGGCCGCGAGCGCGCGGTAACGACGTGGCAAGCGGCACCTGCGCGTTGGCACGATTGGCGAATGTGCCGCTGGTCGTGCCGAGTGCGTCGAATGGCTTGCGTCTACTGATCGAGCGCAGCTTTTCGCAGGCCAATGTGGAATTGAATATCGTCGCCGATATCGATTCTCTGCCGACGCTGATCGACATCGCGCGTGCAGGCGAAGCCTGCGCCATCTTGCCGTCGTCGGCACTGGCACCGCGCGATCCGAGCCTGCGCCCCAAGGCGTTGCGCATCGTCTCGCCGCAATTGCAGCGAACGGCCAGCGTCTGCTGGTCGAACTCGCTGCCGGTAGGCTCCGCGACGCTCGCAGTACGGCAATGTATCGCCGACCTGATCCGCGAACTGCAATCCGAGGGGCATTGGACCGGGATTACGTTGCGCCCAGCGGTTTCTCCGTAAGCCGAATCTGGCAGAACGTTTCAGTCGACGGCGTGGTCATGTTAAGTTGTGCCCATCGCTCATTCCGACGAGCCCGCGCTTGCGCGTGCCCTGTTCTGCCAATCCAATGCGACATGTCTTTTTCGGCTGGCTGCTAACGCTCTTCGTCATGGCTGCCCATGCGGCCACTCCCACGACACCTGCCCCGCCCGTCCCCTCGCCCGCATCCGCGAGCGCACCGACCAGCACCGCGCCCGCGCTAACACCGCAGCAAGCACAACAAGCGCTCTCCGTGCTGGAGAATCCGCAAGACCGTGCCCGCGTGGAAACCACATTGCGGGCCATCGCCGCCGTCGGTGCCTTGAGCGCACCACCGGCCTCGGCCAGTGCCCCGAGCGCCGCGTCGGCAGCCTCCGCGTCTTCCGCCCCTGTCGCGTTGCAGTCGAACGGACTGGCGTCGATGTTGGTCCATCAAGGCGCGCGCTGGGCGGCCCAAATCGGCGCCGGATTGCGCGAATCGCTGCACTCGCTGCTCGACGTCGGTTCTGTCGGCGGCTGGTGGCGCGACACCGTCAACCATGCCGATGCACGCGCAGGGTTCGCCCATGCGCTGCTGATCATCTTCGCCGTGCTGCTACCGGCGTTCGTCATTGAATGGGGTGCCAAACGGTTACTACGACGTTTGCTCACCGAACTTGCCGCACGCCACGAGAGTGCCGCGCAGCGCTTTGCAACGGGCGAGCGGCACGACACCGCTGACGCCACTGGTGCCGCATCAACCGACAACGCAGCGACGTCGCAAGCCCAAGGGCGTGCGCTGATGCATAAAACGCTGCTGGGCCGTCTGCCGCGCGCGTTTGTGACGCTGCTACTGCGCCTGCTGCCTCTGATGATCTTCGCGGGCGTGGCCAGCCTCATGATGTCGCTGCTCGTCGACGACGACACGCCAACGGCCGCCGCACTCGGTTCGCTGATCGACATCTATGTGATCTGCCGCCTCGTCACACTGGCCAGCCGGTTGTTCTTCCAGCCCGATGCACCGCAACTGCGGTTGCTACACCTCGGCGATCAATGGGCCGCCTTTGCACAACGATGGATCATGCGCATCGCGCTCGTCGTCGGTATTTGCACGGCACTGGTGGAAATCGCGGCGAACTTCGGCCTCAGCGACGCGGGCCACACGGCACTCATCAAGACGGTAGCGCTCATTGGCCACTTGCTCGTCTCGGTGCTCATCATTCAGTGCGCGCGCCCCGTGGCGACCCGCATTCGCACGTATTGCGCGAAGCACCCTTCGCTGAACGCCGTCGGCGGCACACTCGCGAACGCGTGGGCACCGGCGTCGATCTTTGTCGTGATGGCGCTCTGGTTCATTTGGGCGCTCGACGTACACAACGGTTATCGCGTGTTGATTACGCTGGGCGGGCGCACGCTGGCCGTCATCATCGGCATGCGGCTGCTGTCCATTCTCCTGTTCGGCGCCCTCTCGCGCGCGTTCGAGCGGCGCGACGAAGACCGCACGCTCGTGCATCGCCACGCCTACCGCTATTACCCGCTGTTGCGAGGCTTGTTGTCGGTCGTCGTCGGCATCATCGGGCTAGTGCTGCTGTTGCAGGTCTGGGGCGTGCCGGTCTGGCAAACGTTCGAATCGAGCGCGATCGGCCACCGTTTGGCGGGCGCACTCGTGACGATCGCCATCGCCGCCGTGATTGCCCTCGTCGTGTGGGAAGCCGCCAACATCGCCATCGAGCGCCGCCTTCAACAATGGACTCACCAGGGCGACGTGATGCGCGCGGCGCGCCTGCGCACGCTCTTGCCGATGCTGCGCACGCTGCTCTTCTCGTGCATTGCCCTCGTGGTGATACTCACTGGCATGAGCGAGATCGGGGTGAACGTCGGGCCGTTGGTCGCGGGCGCCAGCATCTTCGGCGTGGCGCTCGGCTTCGGCTCGCAAAAGCTGGTGCAGGACTTCATCACCGGCATCTTCCTGCTCATGGAGAATGCGTTGCAGGTGGGCGATTGGGTCACGCTCGCGGGCGTCTCGGGCACCGTCGAGTATTTGTCGATTCGTACTGTCCGGCTGCGCGCCAGCGACGGCTCGCTCTACACGGTGCCGTTCAGCTCCGTGACGACGGTCAACAACACGAATCGTGGGCTGGGCAATGCGGCGGTGAAGATTAGCATTGCGTACGGAGAAGATGTCGACCTTGCCGTCGCCACGCTCAAGGAAATCGGTGCGGCACTGCGGGAAGATCCGGCCTTCCGCGACGGCATCAAGTCGGACTTCAGCTACTGGGGCGTCGATCAGGTCGATGGCGCGGCGCTGGCACTTAGCGGACAAATGCAGTGCACCGACACAACTCGTTGGGGAGTCCAGCGCGAATTCAACCGTCGCATTGCTGACACATTCAAAGCCCGTGGCATCCGCATCGCCAACCCGCAGCGCAGCATGGTCGCGTTCGAAGACGGCAAGCCGCTTGAAGAACCGCATCAGTGAATTCCCTCACGGGTAAGCCATCACTCCGCTGGAGACGCTGACGCTGCGGGCCTCGCGGCGTGGGCGCTTGTATCGGCACCACCCGATCAGCACAAATTGGGGTGGCGAAGCGCAATTGGCTGACTACAATTTGTACGTGCAGTCCACACGATCAGCATTGATCAGCACTGACGACAAGTAAGCATCTGGACGCTCGCCCGCAAGGGCGGTCAGCCCGGAGAGGCGGGGCCCTCACATGACGTTTCAACCGCTCCAGGGGAGGCATGTCCATGACGTGCCTAAACGAAACGATTGTCGGCGCAATGCTTCTATCGCTCGGCGGCTTCGCATTTGCGGGCGGCCCCGGTACCGACTCATCCGAAGGGATGATGATGGCCAACATTGCCCCTACCCTGCCGGAGACCGCTGCGATGGCCCCCGAGCCTCGCCGTTATCTCCACCATTTCGAAACCACGCCGCAACAGCCACCACCAGCGGTTGCCAACCAAGGCCCTGCGTTGTTTCCTTACGCGCCATCGGTAGCGCGCGTTGAGGAGACGGTCGGCAGCGCGTACGTTGTGCAGCCCGAGTACGACGTGCGGCATCTCTCGGCAAGCCCGCCCGCAAGCACGGGACCGCTGGGGCCGCTGGGACAGACGGCCGAACAGGCCAATGCGGGCCTGCTCCATGGGCTGCCGTCTTCGGTCGCGCAGGTCTCCATCGTGCAGTGGAACAACGAAGATTCGAAGCTCGGCTCGAACCCCACGCGCGGCTTGCAAGTGCGCACCGATGACTGGACCGTCTCGGCCAGCGCACGGGTTGCCTTGTTCCGCTCGCACGATACCGGGGCAACGGTCTACGTGCGACGACGCTTCTAAAACGCGAGCCTCCTACGCCGCCACGCCCCGCCGCTCAGGTTGGTGATAACCGTTCGATCAGCATCGAGACAAAGGTGTCCGCCACCGGCGGCAGCGTGCGCCCGCGTTTCTTGATCAACGCGATGGGGCGCAGGAACGCGGGATCGTCAATCGCCTTGACGCGCAAGTCGGGCTCGGCCCGCACCTCGCGCGCGGACGCGGGCAGAATCGTCACGCCGAGCCCAGCGCGCACCATCGCCACCGCCGTCATCATGTAGGTCGCCTCGCAGGCAATCTCCGGCGTATGGCCCGCATTGGCGAGCGCGCTATCGACCACGGCGCGCACACTCGTGCCAGGCGACGTTAAGACCAGCGGCTCTTTGGCAAGGTCGGCTAGCGTAAGACGCCTTCGTCGCGCCAGCGGATGCTGCTGCGGCAGCACCGCGACCAGTCGATCGCCGCCCGCATGCAGCACTTCGAATACGGGGTCGGTCAGATCGCCGCCCGTCAGGCCGATATCGACCTCTTCATTACGCACGAGCGTATTCACCATCCCAGCGACCGCATCGCGCACGTGGAATCCGGCACGGGGCACCACGGCCTTCACTTCCTGAATCAACTCCGGCAGCACGCTCGCCGCGAACGTGGGCAAGCAGGCAATGCGTACCGTCCCCGTCGAACCGTCGCCTAGCGAGCGCGCGTCGACCAGCACCTGCTCCATATCGAGCAGCGATTTTTGCAGCAACGGAAGCAGGTCGCGGCCGGTCGGCGTGAGTGCCACGTTGCGGCTGTTGCGATCGAAAAGCCGCACGCCCACCGTCTCCTCAAGCCGCCGGATTTGCACCGTCAACGCCGGTTGCGACAAGTGCAGCCGCGTCGCCGCTCGCGTGAAGCTGCCGGTCTGCGCCACGGCGATGAAAGCGCGTATGTCTCGGAGGTTCAGATCCATTATGGTTTGTAATGACTGCAATCAAATCATTTCAATTGATTTATCACAGTGCCGAACTTACGCTCCATCGCATTAAAAGACAATATTGGAGACAAGCTCATGCTGCCATTACTGGGGCTGGCGACCATCGTCGTGCTGCTCGGCGCGATTCTCTCGAAGCGGATGTCGCCGCTCGTCGCACTCATCATCGTGCCGATTGCGGCCTCACTCATCGGCGGGTTCGGGTTTCAGACCAGCAAGTTCGTGATCGACGGGCTCAAGAGTCTGGCCCCGGTCGTGGGCATGTTCGTCTTCGCGATTCTCTATTTCGGCACGATCACCGACGCGGGCACGCTCGATCCGATCATCGACCGCATTTTGCGCGCGGTAGGCACCCGCCCGAGCCGCATCGTCGTCGGGACGACGTTGCTCGCGCTGCTGATCCACCTCGACGGCTCCGGCGCGGTTTGCTTCCTCGTCACCATTCCGGCGATGCTGCCGCTCTACGACCGCTTGGGGATGGATCGCCGCGTGCTGGCGGCGGCGGTGTCGATGGCCGCAGGCATCAACTTCCTGCCGTGGACCGGCCCGATGATTCGCGCGTCGGCCTCACTCCATTTGCCGGTGTCGAGCCTGTTCAATCCGTTGATCCCGGTGCAGGCCGTGGGTCTGGTGTTCGTGTTCGGCATGGCGTATTGGCTGGGCCGTCGGGAAGAAAAGCGTCTCGGCCTGACCGGCGGCGGCACATCGGTGCCGATGCCGAAACGCGAGCTCACGCCGGAAGAACAGGCGCTGCGCCGCCCGAAAAACTTCTGGTTCAACATCGTGCTCACGCTGATCGTGCTCGGCACCATGGTCGTCATGGGCGAGAAGATTCCGCCCGCGATCATGTTCATGGTCGGGCTGTGTATCGCGCTGATGGTGAACTATCCGAACGTCGACATGCAGCGCAAGCGCATCGATGCCCATGCGCGCGCTGCCCTGATGATGGCCGGGGTGTTGCTTGCTGCTGGGGTCTTTACCGGCATCATGCAAGGCAGCGGCATGCTCAAAGCGATGGCGCAGGCCGCCGTCGGCTTCGTGCCGCCGGAAATGGCTGGGCATATTCCCGTCGCGCTCGGTTTCCTCTCCATGCCGCTGAGCATGTTGTTCGATCCCGACTCGTTCTATTTCGGCGTCTTGCCTGTCATTGCGGAAGTCGCCGGACAACTCGGCGTGCCGGCGGTGCAAGTCGGTCAAGCCGCCCTGCTCGGTCAGATGACGACGGGCTTCCCGGTGAGCCCGCTCACCCCCGCCACGTTCCTCGTGGTTGGCCTGTGCGGCATCGATCTCGCCGACCATCAGAAATTCACGTTCCCGTTGCTGTTCGGTGCGTCGATCGTGATGACGATCGCGGCCGTCGTCCTCGGCGTTTTCTAGTTCTCAGCCTCACTTACCGGATGCCATTCGCATGACAGCCCATCAAGACACTCGCCGCGTCCGGATCGGCGCGGGCGCGGGGTACTCCGGCGACCGGATCGAACCGGCCGTCGAACTCGCGGAACACGGCGCGCTCGACTATCTCGTCTTCGAATGCCTCGCCGAGCGCACGATTGCCATCGCGCAACAAGCGCGCCGCCGTGACCCGCAACTCGGCTACGACCCATTGCTCGAAGCGCGCATGCGCGCGGTACTGCCCGCTGCGATTCGCAACGGCGTGCGCATCATCTCGAACATGGGCGCGGCCAATCCGGTCGCTGCCGCCCAGAAGACGGCACAAATCGCCCGCTCGCTTGGGCTCGATCACGTGAAAATTGCCGCCGTCACCGGCGACGACGTGCTCAATGTCGTATTGCACAGCGATCTGCGTTTCGAAGAATCGGGCGAGCCGGTCGCGGCGTACCGCGAGCGCATCGTGTCGGCCAACGCCTATCTGGGGGCGTCGGGCATCGTCGATGCGCTCGCCGCCGGCGCGGATATCGTCCTGACCGGCCGCGTAGCCGACCCTTCGCTCTTCGCCGCGCCGCTGATTCACGCCTTCGGCTGGTCGATGGACGACTGGCGCACGCTCGGTCAGGCAACCGTCGTTGGCCATTTGCTCGAGTGCGCAGGACAGGTGACCGGCGGCTATTTCGCAGACCCGGGCGCGAAGGATGTTGCTGATCTTGCGCGGCTTGGCTTCCCCATTGGCGAAGTGTCGGCCGACGGTGCGGTCGTAATCACCAAAGTGGCGGGCTCGGGCGGGCGCGTCACACCCGCGACCTGCAAGGAACAGCTGCTTTACGAAATTCACAATCCGCAGCGCTATCTGCAACCCGACGTGGTCGCCGACTTCTCCGAGGTTGTCGTGGCCGATGACGCCACGGATCGTGTGCGCGTCACGGGCGGGCTTGGCACGCCGCGCACCGGCACGCTGAAGGTGTCCGTCGGGTATGTTGATGGCTACATCGGTGAAGGGCAGATTTCGTACGCCGGGCCCGGCGCCGTCGCGCGTGCACGACTGGCGCTCGACATCGTGCGCGAACGCCTAGCGATGACGGGCGTGCAGACTAGCGAGTTGCGCTTCGACCTGATCGGCGTGAACGCGCTGCATGGCGAAACGTTGGGCGCGCAGCATGCCGATCCCTACGAGGTTCGGGTTCGGGTTGCGGGGCGTACTGCGTCGGCAGACGAGGCCGTGCGCATCGGCAACGAAGTCGAAACGCTGTACACGAATGGTCCGGCGGGCGGTGGCGGCGTGACCAAATCGACACGAGAGGTACTCGCCGTGCAATCGGTACTGCTGCCGCGCGAACATGCCACCCCGGCGTTCACCTTTGTCGAGGCCTGAAATGAAACTACGTGAACTCGCGCATTCGCGCACCGGCGACAAAGGCAATACGCTGAACATCTCCGTCATCTGCTACGACGCTCGCCACTATGAGCACCTGCGCACGACCTTGACCCCGGAATACGTGAAGGCATTCCTGAGCGACGTCGTCCGTGGGGAGGTGGTTCGCTACGAGTTGCCGCGCCTGGCCGCATTCAACTTCGTGCTTGGCAACGCGTTAGGCGGAGGCGTCACACGCTCGCTCGCGCTTGACGCCCACGGCAAATCGCTGAGTTCGGCGTTGATGGGTATCGACGTACCCGACTTGCCGCCGTCGCCTTAAGGCTTGACCGCCGTCACGTCGATTTCCACCAGCCATTCCGGGCGCGCCAGTGCCTGCACGACGATGCCGGTGGAGACAGGGAACACGCCCTTGAGCCACCGGCCCATCACGTTATAAACAGCCTCACGGTAGCGCGGGTCGACGATATAGACGGTGACCTTGCAAATGTCTTCGAGCTTGCTGCCGCATTCTTCCAGCAGCATCGCAACGTTTGCCATCGCCTTCTCGGTTTGCGCCGAGACATCGCCAATGCCGACGGACTCGCGCGTGTCCAGATCCTGACCGATCTGGCCGCGCAGATAAATCGTGTTGCCCGCGACGACCGCCTGGCAAAGATCGTTGTCGAGCTTTTGCTCCGGATACGTTTCGCGGGTGTTGAATTTGCGGATTCGAGTGTGCGTCATGTGGTATCAGTGCGTCAGAATTTTCGAGAGGAAGCGTTTGACCGCCGGGTTAGCGGTGTCCTGAAAGAACGCGCCGGTGGGGCAATCTTCGACAATGGCGCCGTCTTCCATGAAGACCACCCGATGCGCCACCCGCCGCGCGAAGCCCATTTCGTGCGTGACCACCATCATCGTCATGCCGTCGCGGGCGAGTTCCACCATCACGTCGAGGACTTCGTTGACCATTTCGGGGTCGAGCGCCGACGTCGGTTCGTCGAACAACATCGCTTTCGGGTCCATCGACAACGCGCGCGCAATCGCCACGCGCTGCTGCTGACCGCCCGACAACTGCCCCGGGTACTTGTGCGCATGGGCCGACAGCCCAACCCGATCGAGCAGTGCCCGGGCCTTGGCGCGCGCCGCACCGGCGTCGCGCCCCAACACGATCTGCTGGGCCAGAGTGAGGTTGCGTGTCAGGTCGAGATGCGGAAACAGCTCGAAGTGCTGAAACACCATGCCGACCTTGCTGCGCAGTTTGGGCAACTGCGTCGTCTTCGCCATCAACGACAGCCCGTCGACCACGATGTCGCCCTTCTGAATCGGCTCCAGCGCGTTGACCGTTTTGATCAGCGTCGACTTGCCTGAGCCCGACGGCCCGCAGACCACCACGATCTCGCCCTTACTCACTTGTGTGGAGCATTGCTTGAGCACGTGATGCGTGCCGTACCACTTGTCGATGCCCCGGATATCGATCACCGGCGCGTTGGCCGTCGATGGCGCGCTCATTTTTCGACCTGCTTGTCGAAGTACCCTGCGCGAATCGACGCGCCGATCAGGTTCAGAATCAATCGCCCCGCCGTCACGCACGAAATCAGATTGGCGTCGTCTTTCTCGGGCTGAATCTCCACGATATCCATACCGATCACGCGGCCCTTGCGTACCAAACCGTGAATCAGCTTGCGCGCCTGCACGAAGGTCACGCCACCCGGCGCTGGCCCGGCGACCGCTGGCATCGTCGACGGGTCGAGGCCGTCGGCATCGATGGTGAGGTAGTAGTTACCGCCGTCCGGAATGCGGTCGAGCACGGCATCCATGCCGATGTCGTGCAACTCGTACGCCGTGACCAAGTCCGCGCCATACGCGCGCGCCGCCACGAGTTCGGCTTCACGTCCGCTGCCCTGAGCGCGCAGACCAATTTGAATGATGCGATCCACGTGCGCCATTTCCGACGCGCGGCGGATCGGGCTGGACAGCCCCTCGCGCACGCCGTTCACTTCGTCGCGCCAGTCCAGATGCGCGTCGATGTGCACGAGCGTGATGGGCCCCTTCTGATCGAGCCCGCGCAACACCGGTGTGGTGATGCCGTGGTCGCCGCCGAGCACGATCGGCATGGCGCCGCCCGCCGCAATCTTTCGCACAGCGGCTTCGGCACGTGCGTAGTGTTCGCCGGGCTTCGTCAAGTCGGGGATGATGTCGCCGCAGTCGACAAAGCGGATATCGGTACGGCCTTGCAGCAACGGGCCATCGATATCGAAGTCGTAGTGATCCGGCTTGCGCGCCACACGGTCCGTCGCTTGACGAATCGCCGACGGCGCATTCGTTTGATCGTTACTGAAGTCGGACGCCGCATACGGCGCGCCATACGGCATGCCGAGCACGGCGATATCGGCCTTCAGATTGTCGATATCGAGATCGAGCTCCGAATACAGCAGTGTCGGGTGGCCGACGCGCGGCGCAACGGTATAGGTAGTCATCGTGTTGTCCTTGGGTGGTGATATTCGAGAGGGGGCGACGAGAGATCAAACGTGCCGGGCGCGTCGCCCGATCACCGTCTCAAGACGCCGCCCGACGCTGGCCAGCACCACGCTGCTGGCCCAGTAAAGCAACGCCGTGGTGCCGAGCACTTCGACGTAGGCAAAGGTATTGGCGGTGAGCAAATTGCTCTGGTAGGTCATCTCCGGCAGGCTCATCACCGAGAAGATGGCAGAGTCTTTGAACATCATGATCACGAGGCTGGTGGTCGGCGGCACGAGAAAACCGAACAACTGCGGCGCGATGATGTGACGCTGTGTCTGCCAGTACGTCATGCCGAGCGAGAGCGCCGCATGGGTCTGCCCGCGCGCCACGCTGCGCAATGCCGCGCGCAGAATTTCGCAGAAGTAGCCGCCGGTGTAGAACGCCGTGCATCCCACGGCCACCGTCATGGCCGATGCCCCGACACCCAGCTTGGGCAAACCGAAGAACGACAGGTAGACGAGGATCAAGTACGGGATGTTGCGCACCAGTTCGACATAGGCGAGTGCCACGGGCTTCAATAGCGAGCGCGACTGCGTGGCGTAGGCCGCCACAATGCCGATCAGAATGCCCAGAGGAATACCGATCGCACTGACCAGTGCACTCACGCGCAGCCCTTCGAACAAGACCGGTACGGCGTCTTTGACGATTCCGAAATCAATGACCATGGGGCAGCATCCTCGACACCCGGCGCTCGCACAGTCGCGATGCGGCCGAGATACAAAACAGAATGACGAAGTACACGGCAGCGGTCACCGCAAACACCTGCAACGGCAAATCGGTTTGCAGGGTTGCGTTGCGAGCCACGGTCGCCAGTTCCGGCACCGCGATGATCGACATCAGCGACGACGCCTTGAGCAGAATCGTGAACTCGCTCGTGAGCGGCGGAATCGCCCGATAGATCACCTGTGGCAGCAGCACATGCCGCCAGACATACGGCGCGCGCATGCCCAGCGCGTAGGCGGCGGCGCGTTGTCCCGGCGAAATGGTGCCGAGCGCCCCGCGCAGAATCTCGACGATGTAAGCACTCGTGTTGCAAGCGAGCGCCGCAACCCCGGCCGTGATCGGCGAGATCGAGATGTCGAGCATCGCGGGCACCATGTAGTACGCGATCAGCATGTGAATCAGCGCTGGCGTGCCACGGATCAGACTCACCCACAACACCACGAACGAGCGCACCGGCGCGAACGGCGCAATACGTGCAATGAGCAGCACGATGCCGAGCGCCATACCGATCACGAAGGCGAGCGCCGATGCGCCGATGGTCACCGCCGTGCCCGACACCACGCCCTCGAGAAACGGCGCAATGACCCCGCTTTTATCGAACCCTTCCCACATGGCGGCGGCCGTCAGATCGCGCCCGCAGGCAGATAGTTTTCGTGCGGCGTTTCCATCGGCGCGCCGAACCACTTCTTCTGCAATGCAGCGAGTTTTCCGTTCGCGCGGAATTCGTCGAACGAGTCGTTGATGAACTTGCGAATTTCGAGATCGTTGGGGTTAGCCACCCACGCGAGCAATTTCGGCTGGCCGATCGCGCCTGCGATGCGGAATGCATTGGGCTGCTTGCGCATCTGCACGGCGGCGATGTTCGACGGCATCAGCGCCACGTCCACCGTTTTGTTCGCCAGCGCGTTCGACACGTCGGGATACGCCTGAAACAGCTTGGTCCCCGCGTAGCCCTTGCCCGTCTTCTCTTTCAATTCTTTTTCGAACTCGTCCGCGACCGGTTGCGACGACGAGCCCATTTGCGTGCCCACGGTCTTGCCGCCGATATCCATGTCGCGTTTGATCGAGGCGTCGTCGGCGCGCACCATCAGCACCGAGCGCACGACGCCCACCGGCTGACTGAACGCGAAACGTTTGGCGCGCTCGGGCGTGATGCCCACGCTCGTCGCCACGAAGTCGAACTTGTGCGACATCAGGCCGGGCAGCAGGCCTTGGAACGGCAGGTTCATCTGTTCGAGCTTCACACCGAGCTTCGCGGCCATCAGTTCGAGCACGTCGTGACCGTACCCCACGACCTGACCGTTCTCGACATATTCGAACGGCTCGTAAGCGGCTTCGGTGCCGACAGTGAGCTTGCCGCGCTTCTTGATATCGGCCAGTGTGCCGCCTTCGGCAAACGCCAGCGTCGGCAGCGCCAACACAGCGCCCGAGGCCAGCGTGGCCTTCATAAAGGTTCGTCTGGAGAAGGTCTTCATAGCGTGCCTCGCGTTTTGGGGGTGTTATCAGATGTCCTGCGATCGACTGTATGCGGGCAAAAAGATCATGAAAAATGATTTTTTTATTGGTATGGTTTCAAAAAACGAAACCTTTTGAAGCGAGCAACAACGTTCGCTTATTCACGCGTACAGGAGCCGACGCATGGCCGGACGGGACTTCAACGAACGGGATTTGCGCTCATTGCGCATCTTCTGCGCGGTGGCACAGGCGAGCGGCTTCGCGGCGGCGGAAAAGCAACTGAACATGTCGAAGGCGTCGATCAGCCGTCATATCCGCGACGTGGAGGAGACGCTGGGCGCGCGGCTCTGCGAGCGCGGGCCGTCGGGCTTCGTGCTGACGCACGCGGGGAAGGTGGCGTTGGAGTTGGCGCGCGATGCGCTCAAGTCGTTGGAACGGATTCGGCCCGAGATCGACGCGGTGCGTGGCGTGCTGTCCGGCACGCTGTCGATCGGCATGGTCGAGCACATCGTGTCCGACGTCGGTTGCCATATCCCGGAAGCGCTGGCCGAGTTCAAGGCGCAAGCCCCGGACGTGAAGGTCGAGTTGACGGTAATGACCTTCAACGAACTCGATCTCGCATTGCGCGAGCGCCGGGTGCAAATTGCGATTCGGGGAATGTACCGGCGTGAAGCCGGATTCAACTACCAGCGACTCTTCATCGAACGGCATCAGCTTTTCGTCGCCCGCCATCGCCTGCAAGACGCGAAGTCGTTGCCGCTGGTCTATCGCTCGCAGCCGTTCGTGCATGAGGCGCTCAACACACTGGGCCTCGAGCGCGGTCCGGCGGCTTCGGGGCTGGAGGCGGTTGCGATGCTGGTGCTGTCCGGGCATTACGTCGGGTTGCTGCCGCAGTACTACGCGGCCCTATTTTCCAAGCGCCATGCGCTTGCGCGGGTGCCCGCCGGGCCGGAGTACGAGAACACCATCAGCGCCATCACCGAAACGTCGCGGCCTCGCACGCGTGCACTGGACTTGTTTCTAGAGCTGCTCGCCCGGTTTCATCCCGACGAATGAGATGACACCTCAGCGCGGCTGCGCAAACTGACGGCGGTACTTAACGAACCCGCGCTTGATGTCGCCGCGAAAGCCAGAACGCTCGAAGAATTGATGAGCATCGGCGCGCGACGCCGAACTGAGCAGCATCATCTTCGAGCAGTTTTTCGCCAGACAGAATTGCTCCACCTCGCGCAACAACGCGTAACCCACACCGCTTCCGCGGCATTGTGTGTCCACGACGATGTTCTCGACCACGGCAAACGGCTGGTCGGCATACATGGCATCTGGGCAGATCGTCACGATGACCGTTCCGCGCACCGCGCCATCCACCTCGGCAACGAAGAGCCGCGCGCGACTGTCGTCCGCCAACGCCTGAATCTGCGCTTGCGTGACGCTCACCCTGTCGTCGTCGACCAACTGACGATAAAGCGACTGAAGCGCGCTACGATCAGAGGGCGCGGCAATGCGAACGAGGGTAGAGGATGGCATGAGGGGTCGAAACGAGACTTGCGGCGTGAATTAGGGACCTGCACGATACTTCCGCGATATGACAATCGCGACTCACCCCGCCTGATCGAACAGCGCATACGAGGTGACCGCAGGCGTCTGCGTGATCTGCGCGATCAGGCGCGTGACCGCCAGCGACGGCTCGAAGCTGCGGAAAACGGCAGCGATCTCGGAGTGGATCGGCGGCCCGGCCAACGGCTTGAAGATCACACCGGGAATCGCCGTCGTGCCCACGAGTACGTCTGGCACGATGGCCACGCCTTCGCCTAGCGTTACCTGCGTGAGTACCGCGATAAGCGAGCCCGGCGTCGAACCGCCCGCCGGGGTGAAGCCGCCACGGCGCGCCACTTCGTACGTGCCAAGCGGCTGTTCCGGCACGATGAAGCGCTCGTTCTCCAGCGCATCGGCATCGATAGCGCCCGCCTGCGCCGCAAGTGCATGGCCCGCAGGCAACGCCACGCAAAAACTATCGCGAAACAGGACGTGCGCACGGTGACGGGTATGCAGATTCATCGGCATGCGCAGCAATGCGATGTCGATGCGATTCTCCGCAAGCATCATCGGCAATTCGCCTTGCGGCACCTCGCGCGCATTCACGATGACCCCGGGCCATGCCTGCCGAAAGGTCGCGAGTTGTGACTGCAACACGCCTGAAAACACGGCCGAGCCGATGTAGCCGACTTCCACCCGCCCCGTCTCGCCACGCCCTGCGCGCTGGCCCGCGAGTACCGCGCGCTCCGCCTGCGCGAGGACCAGCAGCGCCTCCTGCAAGAACATCTCGCCCGCCGGGGTGAGTCGCACATCGCGACGACTGCGCACGAAAAGCTGCACGCCAAGATCCCGCTCGATGTCCTGAATCTGCACCGTCAGCGTGGGCGCGGCAATGTCCAACGCTTGCGCCGCGCGGCCGAAGTGCAGCGTCTGGGCAAGCGTCACGAAGTAGCGAAAGTGCCGAAGTTCCACGGAGTCCTCGATGTTGAGACAGGCGTTGGCATGGGCTGACCGCCATGCTACCGCGCCCGCCTTTGCGACGTCACGGTGCATTTCATTAGGTTGAACCTAATAACTTCGCCGCCGCCCGGCAATGACTGTCTCTGCCCTGCGTGATCGAATAACGGCATGCGATTTGCGTTCATTTTCGCGCGCAATTTCGTGCTTTTTTTCATCTTTGCAGAGGGTCTCACCATGATGTCGATATCTCGTTTCAACACCCGCCGCGCAGCACAAACCGTCGCGGTATCGATTGCCTTGTGCGCGGGCGCAGCGCCCTTCACCGCACGTGCCGCCGAATTGCCCACGCGCCCAGTCCTCACGCTCGACGCCGCGCAAAACGTGATTCGCGCGGCACAGGCCAAAGCCAATGCCGAAGGCTGGCCGTGTGTCATTTCCGTGGTCGATGCTGGCGGCCTGCCCATCGCGCTCGTGCGCATGGACAACGCGGCCGTGCCCGCAGGCGTCGATCTCGCACCGGGCAAGGCCCGTACTGCGGCGCTGTTCCGCCGTCCGAGCGGCGTGCTCGAAGATGCGCTGAACGGCAGCCGCCGCGCCGTGGGCACAGCGCCCGGCTATGTGCTCATGCGCGGTGGTCTGCCGCTGGTTGTGAACGGCACGGTGGTCGGTGCGATTGGTGTGTCTGCCGACACGCCGCAGCACGACGAAGAAATCGCCAAGGCCGGTGTGGACGGTCTGATGCAATCGGATAGCAGCCATGGCAACGCCCAGTCCCGCTAAGCCGACGGGCACGGCGGAAGCTGGCGCGGCGACAACCGGCAGCCTCGCGCTGCTGTTGACCGCCTCGACCGGATGCGCGATGACCGTGCTCGACACCAACGTCGTCGGCGTCGTGCTGCCCACCATTTCCGCGCAACTGCATGCGAGCTTTGCCGACGTGCAGTGGGTCATCGGTGCCTACGTGCTGTGCTTCGCCGCGCTCTTGCTGCCCGCGGGTTCGATCGCCGATCGCTTTGGCCGACGCCGTGTGTTTCTCTGCGGCATTGCCGGGTTCGCGTTGGCCTCGCTCGCTTGCGGGCTCGCCCCAACAGCACAGTGGCTGTACCTGGCGCGTGCGGCGCAAGGCGTCGGTGCTGCCTTCCTGCTTGCGCCAGCGCTTGCCATCATCGGTCACGGCTTTCATGAAAAAGAGGCGCGCGCCCGCGCATGGGGTCTATGGGGTGCGGTGATGGGACTGACGATGGTGCTCTCGCCGCTCATCGGCGGCATCATCGGCGACACACTCGGCTGGCGTTGGGCGTTTCACGTCAACGCGCCAATCTGCGCGGCACTGGCGTTCGCCGTCGTACGCATCGTGCCGGAATCCAAGGCAGAAGTGCAGCGCCCGGTAGATGTCCCCGGCATCGCGCTCTTCGCTTCGGCGATGTTCTGTGTGACGTGGGCCTTTATCGTCGGCCCGGCACAGGGCTGGTCTAGCCCCGGCATTCTGCTGCGCATCGCAGCGGGCGTCGTACTGTTCGTCATCTTCGCCAAGGTGGAACGCGCACGGCAGCACCCTATGCTCGACCTGTCGCTATTTCGCTCGTGGCCCTTCGCGGGTGCAACACTTGCCATGTTCTCGTATGCCGCATGCGCGCAAGTGATGGCCTCGCTGCTGCCGCAGTTTCTTCAGAACGCGCGCGGCGAGTCGGTCTTGGGGGCCGGTGTCGCCATGCTGCCGTTCGCGCTAGCCATGCTGTTGCTGCCGCAAGTGGGCAAACGGCTCGCCGCGCGCCTGCCGTCATACCGCATTCTCGTGATCGGATTGGGGCTCACGGGCGTGGGTAACGTGGCGATGTCGTACGTGTCGTCGCAGGGTATCGCGCACTCGGGTCTGCCGCTGATGCTGGCGATGTTCGTGCTTGGCAGCGGGGGCGGCTTGCTCAACGGCGAAACGCAGAAAGCGATCATGGGCACGATTGCCCGCGAGCGCGCCGGGATGGCGTCGGGCATTAGCACGACGTTCCGCTTCTCGGGCATTCTGCTCGGCTATACCGCGCTCGGTGCCGTGCTGACGGCGGGCGTGCATCGCAGCGTGGCGACGGCGGTGCCGCAAGTGTTGCGCACGGCGCAGGTCAACGGTCTTCACGACGTCGCCACCCGCCTCGATTTTGCCGACGCCATTTCCGCTGGCGACTTCGCACAAGCGCTCCATCTCTATCCGCCAGCGCTCGCCACCCCGCTGCTCGATGCCGGACGTATGGCATACCGCCACGGGTTCAGCGGCGCGTTCCTTGCGGCGGGGGCCTTTGCGTTTCTGTGCGCGTTTGCAGTGCAGATGAGCATGGGCCGAGCAGCGCAACCCGAAGCGCTCGCGAACGCGAATTAAAGCCCCACAATCACCTGCCGGTACGTCTCGCACACCTCTCGCACAGCGTTGGGGTCGTGCGGGACCGGCAGCGCCGCCATGGCGCGGAAGAAAGCGTCGTGACGCGCGGGCGTCGAGACGAGCAGCATGCGTGCCGGGGTCTCCATGAGGTTCGTGAAACCGTGCACATCGCCCTTCGCCACGATCACGGTATCGCCCGCAGCAACGTCGCGCGTCACCTCGCCCACCGTGAACTGCAAGCGGCCTTGCGTCATCACGAACGTCTTCGCCTCGTCGAGCGAGCGATGCATCGGCGCACCGCCGTGAGGGTTGACGGTCATATCCATGATCGTGAGATCGCGCGGGCTGCCCACGCCCTCGATGAGCCGCACGTCCATATTGGCGAACGACACGATATCGGCATGCGGATTGAATTCGGATGGCATAAGACGTCTGGCTCCTTCAGTGCTTTGGAAACTCACGCAACGTGAGACTGCCTTCATTTTGCGCAGATGCCGCTTGCAAGAAAAGATGTCTAAAATTGGCAAGACTTGCCAATGGATTGGACAATGGATCTGAACACCACGCTGGCTTTCGTGACTGTCGTCGAGTGCGAGTCTTTCTCGGCCGCGGCGCGCACGCTGGAAATTCCCCGCTCCACAGTGAGCGCTCGCGTGGCCGCGCTCGAAGCGCATTTGGG
The DNA here is from genome assembly GCF_902459645.1 of Pandoraea pneumonica. Classification (GTDB taxonomy): domain Bacteria; phylum Pseudomonadota; class Gammaproteobacteria; order Burkholderiales; family Burkholderiaceae; genus Pandoraea; species Pandoraea pneumonica. The sequence continues at coordinate 1,047,353 of NZ_CABPSK010000002.1, read as the reverse complement.
CACGGTGCTGCTGCGTCGCACGACACGGCGTATTGCGTTGACCGATGATGGACGCGACTACTTTGAGCGAGTCGCGCCTGCGATCGCCGCGTTGCGCGAAGCGGCGCATTTCGGCGCCGCCCGTGCCACGGTGCTAACCGGCTCGATTCGTATGAGCGTGCCGTTCGACTTCCCATTCGACGCTCTGAGCGAAGCGATCACCACGTTTCGCGCGTCGCATCCGCAGGTTCGCTTCGACGTCGTGGTCGACGACAGCGTGAGCGATTTCGTGGACGACAACCTCGATATGGCGATTCGCGGCGGTCACCCGGGTGGCGATCACGTCATCGCCCGCCGCATTGCCAGCTTCCGCTTCGCAAAATTTGCCAGCCCCGCCTTCGGCGTATCGCGCAAGCACGCCACGCCGGATGTGCCGCAACTGGCGTTCAAAAGCCGCGCTGCCCCGGTCGCCCCGGCCCGATCGACTGCACTGAGTCCGCCCGCACACTACGCCGTGGCGACGAACAGCTTCGCGCTGCTCAAGCAACTCGCGCTCCGAGGCGCAGGCGCGGCGGTTTTACCGGAGCACACCTGCGAGGCGGAGCTCACGCGCGGCGAGCTTGTGCGTTATCCGCTCGACACCACAAACGGGAAGTCCTCGGCGGACGCGTCGCAAGCCGGGCTTTATCTCGTGTACCCGTCGCGGCGCGAGCTGAGCCCTCGCGTCAAGGCGTTCTCCGACCATCTTGTAGTCACGCTCGAAAACGCCGCCCACGCGTCGGCGTCATAACGGTGTCGTGACGGCGTGGTGACGGACGCATCGCTATGCAAAGTAAATTTGGTCAGTTTGTCCGGCGCGCACTTCCCCATAGAATGGACACGTCGTCCAATTTCCCTCGGGAGTTTTTGTGTCCAGTCGTATTGATCAAAGCGTTGCCATCCCCGCCCCGGTGCTCGATCACGTTGTCGTCAACGTCAAAGGCGACCTCGAAACCTCGGTCGAGACCTATCGCCGTCTGGGATTCACCCTGACCGAACGCGGTCACCATTCGCTCGGCTCCAGCAACCATCTGGCCATCTTCGGCGAGAACTATCTCGAATTGCTGGGGTTTGAGGCGGGCAAATCGACGGTCCGCCCCGACGTGATGCAGGCCCCCCTCGGCCTCACGGGACTCGCCTTCAAGACGCAAGACTCACACGCGTTGCACGCGGGTTTGGAAGCGCGCGGCGTGTCTGCGCAAGCCCCTGCCGAATTTTTCCGCCCGGTGCGCCTGCCCGACGGCACGACACAAGACGCGCGTTTTAGCACCGTACGCCTCGCGACGGAACTCGTGCGCAACGGCCGCACGTTCTTCTGCCATCACTTCACGCCGGAACACGTGTGGCGTGACGAATGGCGTGAACACCCGAACGGCGTGACCGATATCGTCGGTTACGTCATCTCGACGCCGAATCCGGTTATTACCGCCGCGCTCTACGACCGTGTTTTCGGCCCCGGCGTGCTGACGGCCTTCGGACAAGACGGCTACGCGCTGCAAGCCAGCCGTGCCCGCGTTGAGTTCGTGACGCCTGCCGAAGCCGGGCGACGCTTCGGCGAAGTCGAAACGACCGACGACGGTAGCGAGCGCGGCGTCGCGCTGATTCTGCGCACTCGCTCACTCGCACAGGTGCTCGCCACGCTCAAAGAAAGCCGCATCCCGTCGACGACGCTGGCCGACGGCAGCGTACTCGTCGCCGCCGTCGAAGGCTTTCACGTTGCCCTGCAATTCGTCGAGGGGGCATAACCGTTCGTAGTCTCAATAGCCGCGCGTAGCGTCGTAGACAAACGGCAGCGGCGCACCGCGCAAATGCGCGCCGAGGACATTCGCCACCTGCCTCGCGCGCGCCGCATACGACACTGTCGAGGCAATGTGCGGCGTGATGACGATCTTCGGATGGCGGCGCAAGGCGTCGTCCGGCGGCAGCGGCTCGATATCGAAGACATCGAGCACTGCCGAACGCAATCGGCCGCTATCCAGCGCATCGAGTAGCGCCTGCCGGTCCAGATGCGCCCCGCGTCCCACCTGAATCAGACTCGCACCCGTCGGCAGCCGGGCGAATAGCGTGCGATCCAGAATGCCGCGCGTGGCGGGCGTGTCGGGGAGCAGATTGATGAGAATGTCGGTCTCGGCGAGCATCGCGTTACGCTGGGCCTCCCCAGCGAAGACCGTCACGCCGTCGAGCGATTTCGGCGTCCGTGCCCAGCCGTTCACCTGAAAGCCATGGGCGCGCATGCGTGTCGCGACCGCCCGGCCCAATTCGCCCAAGCCGAGGACGCTCACGCGCGTATCGCGAGCCAAACGCCCTGTGTGCGCGCTCGCCCACTCGCCGTCGCGCTGCGCCGCCACCAACACCGGCATGTCGCGCAGGATGGAGAGCGCCGCCCATGTCACGTAGTCGCTCATGCGCTCGCGTGTCTCGTCGGTCATCATGCGCACGATCGGCACGTTCGCGGGCAAAGCCGGGTCCGCCAGAATGTGGTCGACACCCGCTGCCGCGCTCAAAATCAATCGCAACTTGGGGTAATCGGCCAGCCGCCCGTGATCGGGCTGATAGACGAGTGCGTATTTCACGCTGCGCGCGTCGACGAATGGATCGTCCCATCCGTACACACGCAGTCCTGGCATGAGCCGGGCGAAGTGATGCTGCCACTCCGTGAGCGCGGCCTCGCCGCCCGATTTAATCAATAACGTATCGCCTTGCATCGCTTCACCGCTGGTTTACTGCGTTGTCATGCTACTGACCCGCTTGCCCGCTGCTAACCAACGGATATCGAAAAGCAAATAAGTCCCGGCGAGAAATACGCTTTGCGTTCAAGTCATAACGTCGGCATTTGGCCTGCGTCGTCTCGCATGGCGAGAAATTCCAAGATTTTTTACGCCTTGGTACTTCCTGCTAAAACGGACCGTCACCCCGTGCAGATCTCCGCCCCATGCGGCCGATCACCATGCTGCAACGCAACAATGTCGCGCATTATTTCCAATTCTGAAACGATCAATCCAGCGCGCAGGCATTGCCCCGGCCCGCGGGGAACCGCTATAGTTGCCCCGCCCCCGCGACGCGATGCGCTGATTCCTTAATGTGTGAAGTGCATATTGGCTGGACGAATCGCATTTGCGTCATGTTGCAACGTGGTTAACGCGATGCCGCCCATCGCCAATAGAAATGAGAGACACAGTCACAACGAGCGCCGATACCACCAACGTCCCGCCCACCCCTGAAGAAGTGCGCAAACGCGTCTTCGCCATCGTGGCGGCCTCGTCCGGGAATCTGGTCGAGTGGTTCGACTTCTACATTTACGCGTTCTGCGCGATCTACTTCGCGCCGGCGTTCTTCCCCAGTTCCGACCCGACCGCGCAGTTGCTCAACACGGCGGGGGTGTTCGCAGCAGGCTTCCTGATGCGCCCGATCGGCGGCTGGATCTTCGGCCGCATCGCCGACCGTCAGGGCCGCAAGAACTCGATGGTCATCTCCGTGATGATGATGTGCTTCGGCTCGCTGCTCATCGCCGCGCTGCCGACCTACGCCAGCATCGGTAACTGGGCACCGGCGCTGCTGCTGTTCGCGCGTCTGCTGCAAGGTCTGTCGGTCGGTGGCGAGTACGGCACCACGGCCACCTACATGAGCGAAGTGGCGCTCAAGGGCCGTCGCGGCTTCTTCTCGTCGTTCCAGTACGTGACCCTCATCGGCGGCCAGTTGCTCGCCGTCTTGGTGGTCGTGATTCTTCAGCAGTTGCTCGACGAGGCTGAACTCAAGGCCTGGGGCTGGCGTATTCCGTTCGTGGTCGGTGCGATCACGGCCGTGGTGGCGCTGATGCTGCGCCGTACGCTGCACGAAACGTCGACGGCGGCCAGCCGTACGAATAGCGAAGCCGGTACGCTGGCGGGTCTGTTCCGCAATCACAAGGCGGCATTCTTCACCGTGCTGGGTTACACCGCTGGTGGCTCGCTGATCTTCTACACGTTCACCACTTACATGCAGAAGTATCTGGTGAACACCGCGGGTATGCCGATCAAGACCGCCAGCTACATCATGACGGGCTGCCTGTTCGTGTACATGTGCATGCAGCCGCTGTTCGGCGCGCTGTCGGACCGCATCGGCCGCCGCAACAACATGCTGCTGTTCGGGCTGCTCGGTGCGATTGCCACGGTGCCTATCCTGACTGCGCTCAAGACCGTGCAAAGCCCGATCGCCGCTTTCCTGCTGATCTGTCTGGCACTGGCGATCGTGAGCTTCTACACGTCGATCAGCGGTATCGTGAAAGCCGAAATGTTCCCGACGGAAGTCCGCGCCTTGGGCGTGGGTCTGGCCTACGCGGTCGCTAACGCGATCTTCGGCGGCTCGGCGGAATACGTGGCACTGGGCCTGAAGAAGGCCGGTCAGGAACCGACGTTCTACTGGTACGTGACCGCTATGATGGTGATCGCATTCTTCGTCAGCTTGCGCTTGCCGCGAGAGGCGAAGTACCTGCATCACGAGCATTAATGCTCACAACTCGGCGCGCTGGGCTCGCGTCGGGTTGTCTTGCAAGACGTCCCGCCTCCCCGGCGGGACGATTCGGCTCTCCCTTGCTTCCCCCCCGCCTTACCTCCCGCAGTCCCCTTCCGTGCTTGCTTCTCCATGCCCCGAGTGTTGTCATCGGCGCAACCCATGCTGTCGCATAAAATCGCTTGACCCTCACGTTACGTGAGCCTTCAGCCTTGTCGTATGCCAGAAGACACGGGAGTGCCCAGATGTTGCTCAAAGTCGGTGAACTAGCCAAACGTTGCGGCCTGACGGTGCGCACGCTCCACCACTACGACACCCTCGGCTTGCTCACGCCTTCGGCACGCTCCGATGCCGGTTATCGGCTCTACGACCGCGACGACATCTCGCGCCTGCACCAGATTCAGGCGCTGCGCCGCTTCGGCATGTCGCTCACCGACATCGGCACTTGGTTGGCAAGACCCGACGTACCGCTCGCCTCGCTGGTCACCCGACAGATCGAAATGCTCACGCATCAGATCGACGAGGCGGCGCGCCTTCGCGACCGGCTCACCGGATTGCGCGCGCAGTTGGACAGCGGCGACACACCGGATCTTGCCGAATGGCTGACGACGCTGGAGTTGATGACCATGTACGACAAGTACTTCACGCAAGACGAACTCGCCCGCTTACCGCTGTACCAGAACGATATCGCGCGGGAAACCGAATGGCCCGCGATGGTGGCGCACGTGCAGGCGCTCATGGCGGCTGGAGACACGCCGCAAAGCGACGCTGCACAAGCGGCGGCGCGTCAGTGGATGGCGATGGTCGAGCGCGACACAGGCGGCGATGCCCGGCTGCTCGCCAAGCTCAATCACATGCACACCACCGAGTCGGAGATGGTGACGCAAACGGGCATCACTCCCGAACTGATGCGCTTTGTGCAGGAAGCCTTCGCGCAGACGAAGTTCACGCTATACGCGAAGTACCTCGATGAAGCCGAGATGCGCTTCTTGCAGACGAACTATCTGACTTACACATATGAATGGCCGGTGCTCATCGGCGCGCTTCGCGATCAAATGGAGAAAGGCACGCCGCCACAATCGCCCGAAGTTCAGACGCTCGTCCAACGGTGGATGACGTATTTCCGTTCGTACGCTGGCGACAACCCAGCGACGCACGCGAAGATTCGCGCGGCGCACATGAACGAACCGGAATTGATGGCGGGCACGCTGGTCGATGCGCGTCTGATCGAGTATCTGAAACAAGGGATGGCGCATCTCCGGCCGCAGTAATGCGAGCGCTCGCAACCAGCCTCGGGGACACGCGTGCAGCGTTAGGGCGCGTCGTCTTCCGCCGCGCGCTGCGCTGCCTGCCAAATCGCATCAAGCACGTGATGCGGCTGGTGGCGCCGCCGGTATAGCGCGATATCGAACCCGATCTGCCAGTCTTTACCGCCGACGATGGCGAGGGTGCCTCGGCTTACGTCGTCGGCGACCAGCCGCTGCGGCAACCACGCGATGCCGGCGCCGCGTCGCGCCATCGCAAGAATCGCTTCGTATGAATCCGCCTGATACACCGGCTTGAGCATCGGCCGGTTCGGCATTTCTGCCAGATGACGCGCCAGCACGGCACGCAACGTCAGTGTGCGGGCAAACGCCAGCCAAGGAATTGGCGTCGGCCCTGCGGCCAATCGGTACTTCGCGCGCCCCTTCGCATCGAGGGCGCTCACGGGTACCAACACCTCGCGCGACACCGTCAGCCAGTCGAATCGCTCCCGATCGATGAGCAGCCGCGTGTGCGGACTGGAATAGACGAGCAGCAGATCGACCTCGCCCGAGGCCAGCCGCAGAATGGCCTCCTCGGCCCCGCTGGTGGACAGCGTCGCCGTGAAAAAGCCGATGCGCGAAACCGTCTGATCGTACCAATCGGGAAAGAACGTCGCCGCGAGCGTGCGGCCCGTCGCGATCTTGAGATTGTTTTCGAGTGTGGGCGCGGCGTCCTGCAAATGCGTTCGCGCGCCGTGCAGAATTTCGAGCGCGTTGGTCGCGGCATCGAGAAAGACGGTCCCGGCAGCAGTGAGTTCGAGCGGCTTGGTACGCTCGATGAGCCGCGTGCCGACCCACTCTTCGAGTGCACGAATGCGGCGCCCGAATGCCGGATGCGTGACGAAACGGTTCTCGGCCGCCCGCGTAAAACTGCGCGTGCGTGCGAGTTCGACGAAGTCTTCAAGCCACCGGAGTTGCATGCCGTTTCCTCACGCCAACAGGTTTGCGAGCGTCAGATCAGCCCTTCGAGAGCGATTTGAGCGCGTGCTTGATACCGTCGGACACGGTCGTGCCTTCGGGCACCGTCTTCACGGCAGCCAGCGCTTCTTTGTCGGAATAGCCCAGCGCAAGCAGCGCATTGACCACATCGCTCTTGTGATCGTGCGGCGTCGCCGTACCCGGCACCGTGCCCAGTTGCGCGCCAAGTTTGCCCTTGAGTTCGAGCAACAGACGCTCGGCGGTTTTCTTGCCGATCCCCGGAATCTTCACGAGGCGGCCCGACTCTTGCAGCGTCACCGCCTGCGCAATGTCGGCCACGCTCATCCCCGAGAGAATCGCCAACGCCGTACGGGCGCCAACGCCCGAGATCTTGAGCAATTCGCGGAAAGTGTTGCGCTCATCGACGCTGCCGAAGCCGAACAGCAATTGCGCGTCCTCGCGCACGATGAACTGCGTGAGCAGCGTCACACGCTCGCCAATGTTAGGCAAATTGAAGAAGGTGCTCATGGGCACCGAGATTTCATAGCCGACGCCCTGACAATCGACCAGGAGGTGCGGCGGATTCTTTTCCAGCAAGGTGCCGGAGATGCGGCCAATCATTGACGCCCCGAGAGAGTGACTTTTCAGGCGGCAAGTGTAGCAAACGGCGGGCGTCGGGGCGCGCAAGCCCGGCCAGCTTGCCTCAGCGCAGGCTGTCGAGCAGCTTGTGCGCGTTTTCCGTGCGAATGCCTTCGGCAAGCGCCGGGTCGGCGTCGGCCAATTGGGTATGCGGCGTGAGCAGCCCCATCGGAAACGGCCAGTCCGATCCGAACAGCACATGATCCCGCCCGAATACCGATGCACTGAGTGCGAGCGCCTGCGGATCGTGCACGATGCTATCGACGTAGAAGCGCCCGAGCACGGTGCGCGGCGTCGGCAGCGAGGTATCGACGCCGGGCCGCGCCGTTCGATATCCGCGCTCGTACCTGCCCGCGAGCATCGCCGTCGCGCCGCCGCCATGCGCCAGACAGAAGCGGATCTTCGGATGCCGTGCCGCCACGCCGCCAAAGACCAGATGCGAGGCGGCGACGGCCGTCTCCACTGGGTTGCCCATCAGATTCTCGAGATAGAAGTTGGCGAGCCGCGTATCGCAACAATGCCCCGGGTGCAGAAAAACGAAGGCGCCTTGCCGGTCGAGCACCCGCCAGAGCGACGCGTAGCGGTCGTCGGAAAGCGTGCCGTCGTATCCGCCAGCCGCCGCGGCGTAGCGTGCGTCTCGTGGGTTCGACGCCGCAATTTCCTGCGCGAGTTCGGGATGCTCCAGTGGCAGGTGCACCAGCGCCGAGAGACGCGTGTCGTGTTTCGCACAGACGTCGGCCAGCGCGTCGTTGACGTACCGGCACCATGCGCGCGACGCCTCCTCAGGCAAATGCGCGCGATACAACGGTGGCGGAATCGATACCCACGCGCGTTCGATTCCCTGTTCGTCCATCCACGCGATGAGCGACTCGGGAGAGAACAACGCGCCGATGCCGACGATATGCCCGTCGACGTCGAGCTTGCGTTGCGAGGCGTCCCAGCGCACGCCATCGATGCCCGCGAGCCGTGACGGCTCGATGGGGGCGAGATGCGCGTGCACGTCCAGCGCAATGCGAGGTATTGTCATGGCCCTTACTCCGTTGTGTTACCCGCCGTTTGCCTGTCCCGGCAAATCTGTCCGACAGAAAATCCGCCGACGAATGCTGCGCTCGTCAGCGAGGTTCCAGATTCGCGTTCATGTCTTTGCCCCAAAACTCGGGAGACCAACGCGGCCCCCACGTGTAGGGCAAGTCTTTCCAGTCGCGGCACACCCATGCGCTGGTGATCTTGTCCATATCGGCATAGAACTCCACCCAGCTACCCCACGGGTCGCGGACGTAGTGAAACAAGTTCGACGCGATGGCGTGCCGCCCCGGGCCGAAGCCGTCGCCATAGCCCGCGTCGCGCATACGCCAAGCGCCATAACCGATGTCGTCGAAACCCGGCACTTGAAAACTCGCATGCTGAAAGCCGCGATGGGTGCTATTGATCAGCCCGAAGCAGTGATGGTCGATCACGCCGACACCCGCCGCCATGAAGGCGACCTTGCCCGCGGCACGGTCGGTGGTGCGCAGACCAAGCACCTTGGCGTAAAAGAATTCGGCGCGCTCCCAATCGTTCGTGAAGATCAGCAGATGGCCGATACGCAGCGGCACGCGCGCTTTATCCAGCGATTGCCAAAGATTGACGTCCACCCGGCGCGACTCGCCACCGAAGTTGTACGTAGGCATCGCCACGCGCGGCTGGGCCTGCGCCGACTCGGGCAACAAATGAATCCACGTGCCCCACGGGTCTTCGAACCACAACCCCTCGCGTTGCCAGCCCGCAGGCGCACGCGTGTGAACCTTCAAACCGTTCGCCTCGATTTGCGCCGTGAACGCGTCGACGGTGTCGGGCTCGATGCGAAACGACAAGTGATGCAAACGCTTCTCGTCGCCTCGTGTGAGCACGATTTCATCGCCACTACGCCCCTGGCAGTTGCACAAGAGCGCTTGTCCATCGGCGGTGGGCTTCACGTCGAGGCCGAAGGTGCTGTAGAACTTACTCGCGGTCTCCAGATCGGGCACCGTCATGCCGAAACCGTTGAGCCCGCTGACTGCTACCGTTTCCATGGAAATCCTTATCGGGTTGCCGTTGTCAGGCCTGCACCGGGGCGTCGATTTTCACGCCCGACTCGCCGCGCAGATTCGCCTTCACCAGACGGTTGCGCAGCTCGCCCAGCCCGCTGCCACGCACGATGACTTCGTCGCCTTCGTGCAGGAAAATTTGCGGCTCGCGCGCGTTGCCCACACCGCTCGGTGTGCCGGTCAGCAATACGTCGCCCGCACGCAAAGTCATGCCGAACGACAACTCTGCAATGAGTTCGGGAATGGAGAACGCCATTTGCGCCGTGCTTGCCGATTGCAACACGGTGCCGTTCACCACGCATTCGAGATGCACGCGCGCCGGGTCGATTTCGTCGGCGGGAACCAGCCACGGTCCGAGCGGCATCGTGGCATCGAGGCTCTTTCCCTTGAGCCACTGCCCGCCATGGCGACGCTGCAAATCGCGTTGCGACACGTCGTTGGCGAGGCAATAGCCCCACACGTGCTCCATCGCGCGGTCCACCGGAATGCTACGCCCCGGCTTGCCGATCACGACGACCATCTCCGCTTCGTAGTCCCACTTTGCAGAGACGGAGGCGTCGTACGCGATGTCGTCGTACGGCCCGAGTACGGTGTCGGGGCCCTTCGTGAAGAAGGTCGGCGCAGTGGGCTTCGGAACGTCTTGTCCATCGCGTTTGCCCTTGCCTTCCTCGAAGTGATCCCAGTAATTCCAGCCCGTGCACAGCACGTCGCGCCGAAACCGCGTGATCGGGGCGAGCAAATGTGCGCTGTTCACCGGCACACGTTCGGCCTGCGGGGAAGTGGCGTACTCACGCGCCTGCGCAAGCGCCGATGCGCCGCCTTCGATCAGGCTCACCATGTCGCCCGTCGAGGCGGGCAGTAATACCCATGCGTCGTCATGCCGGATGGCAATGCGTTGTTGGTTTTGATGCAGCAGCGTAGCGAAAGCCATGACTTGTCTCGGTTTCTCGGTTGTGTCTTGCGGGCGGTTTGTCGACGTTAGGCGTTCGGCAGCACGGCGATGGCGTTGATCTCGATGAGATAGTCGGGCGAGACCATCTTCGTGACTTCGACCATCGTCGATGCGGGCAGCGGCGGGCGGAAGTATTCGCGGCGCACCTTATGGATGGCCTCGAAGTGCTCCATGTTGCGCACGTACACATCGACGCGGCACACATCGTCGAGCGTGCCGCCTGCCGCCGTCACGGCGTTCTTGATGTTCTCGCACACCTGACGCGTCTGCGCTTCGATGTCGCCTACCCCGGCAATGGAGCCATCGGGACGGCGTGCCGTCATGCCCGAGATGAACACGAGCTTGCCGCGCGCTTCGATCGTTGTCGCCTGCGAGAAATGCCCGTTGGGAGTGCGCAGGGCGTCGGTGCTGATCTGTTCTTTTGCCATGATGAGAGTCCTGTTCTGCTACGAGAAAGCGTCAAAGGGATTGCCATTCGGCAGGCACGTCGATGCCCGCTTCACGCGCGAGCGCCGTCAACTGTTTGGCGGTGTCCAACGACACCGGACACCGCTCGCAATGGTCTTGTGCAAACTGCCAACTCTGTTCGCCGGGGCTGAAGACACGCTCGATGCCGGGGGCGGGTGTCGACTCGCGCACCGTGCGCGCAAAGTCGCTCGCGCGTTGTGCAAGCGGTCGCTGCAAGCCGAAGTGCGATGCGTCGATGGCGAGAAACGCCTGCGCGCTGCCGTAGGGAATGGCGTTGTCGCCGTAAAGCGGTTGAACTTCCCCGCCGACCGCGCCATCCGACAGCCCGCCGCACAACAAATCGACCATGAACGCCAGTCCGAAACCTTTCGGCCCGGCAGCGGGCAGCAACATGCCTGCGATGGCGGTAGCCGGGTCTTGCGTCGGCACGCCTTGCGCGTCGGTGGCCCAGCCATTGGGTAACGTCTTGCCTGCGCGCTCAGCGAGGCGAATCTTGCCCATCGCGCTCGCACTCATCGCCATGTCGAGCACGACCGGAATGTCGTCGGTGTGCGGCATGGCGATGGCGAGCGGGTTGTTGCCCACGCGCCGTTGTGCGCCGCCAGGCGCGGGCATCAATGGCCGCGTGTTGGCCATGGCGATGCCGACACAACCGGCGTCGGCCATGCGGCGGGCCCAGTAGCCCGCTTCACCGAAGTGAAACGCGTTGCGCACGGTCACCATGGCAAGGCCGTATTCGCGCGCGCGTGCCGTCGCGAGATGACACGCCTGATGCGCACTCAGTTGGCCAAGCGCGTTGGCAGCATCTAGCACCAGCGTGGTCTTGCCGTCGTGCACGACCTCCGCCTCGTCGGCACACGTCACCGAGCCAGCCTTCATTCGCGCGAGATACATCGGCACGAGCATCACGCCATGCGATGCCTTGCCGCTGATGTCGGCCGCGACCAACGCATGCGCCACGATCTCTGCGCTGCGCAACGACACGCCTTCGGCCGCAAACAGCGCGGCGATCAGCGTGTGGAGTTGCGCGGGCGGCAGACTGCCGGGAATCGATTCAATGGGCATCGCGCTCGTCCGTGTACCAATCGGGCTTTTGCGGGTAATGCGGCCCGTCGTAGATCTCGACAACGATGGTTTCCTCGTGCGCGAGCGTCGGGCCGTGCACGTTGCCCTTCGGGTTGCAGTAGAAGCTGCCCGGCAGCAGCGTCACGCCCGTCGAGGTGTACTCGTACTTGCCGCTCAGGCAGTACATGAACTGGTTCGAGGCGTGCGAATGCGGTGCGGGAATGCCCGCGCCTTTCGCGAACTTGATGAGCGCGATGGACGCGCCCGTCTCCTCGTCGCGCCAGAACATCTTTTCGGCAATGCCCGCGAGCGACTTGTCGCGCCACGGCATCGCTTCACTGTGCAGCAGGATCTCGGCAAGCGAGGGCATCGGGGCACCGGCGGGTGCGGACTGGCGATCTTCACTGCTCATAGAACCTCTCCCTGTATGACGCGTCGGCGCGCCGGCGCTTGTGTTGATGCGTAATCTTTCGCGGGGTGTCGCGGGGTTTTCCGGTTATGCAGCCTCTGCGGTATGCGGCAGCCACGGGCGCAGCGCCACTTCGATGAGCGCCACTGCGCCGTACAGCCCGAGGCCGAGAATGGCGAGCGAGATCAGCGCGGCAAACGCGAGCGGCGTGTTGATCTGCGAATTCGCCACGAGCAGCAAATTGCCAAGTCCCTCGTTGCTTCCCACGAATTCACCGATCACGGCACCGATGACAGCGAGCGTCACCGCGATCTTCGCGCCCGAGACGATGTGCGGCAGCGCCGCAGGCATCTGAATCTTGGTGAAGATTTGCATACGGGTCGCGCGCAGCGATGTCGCGAGTTCAAGCAGGCTCACGGGTGTGGTGCGCAGCCCGGCTGCGGTATCGACCACGATGGGGAAAAACGCCACCAGCCATACGAGCGCCAGCTTCGATTCGATGCCCGTCCCGAGCCACACGAGAATGATCGGCGCGAGCGCCACCTTAGGCACCGACTGCATCGCGATCAGCAGCGGGTAGAACATACGGTTGAGGACGGGCGAGTTCGCGATGATGAAAGCGATGGGCACGCCCACGATGAACGCGAGCCCGAAGCCGTAGACGCATTCCTGCAACGTCACCCATCCCTGCGAGACGAGTGCCGCGCGATCTTCGATGAACGACTGCGCAATCTGGGCCGGTGTGGGCAGTACCGCGATCGGTACGTGAAACATCGTGACGTAGGCTTGCCAGAGCACGATGACGACTGCGATGCCCAATGCTGGATAGGCCACCGCGCGCAAATTCATTTTTGACATTTCACGACTCCCAGCGACGCGCTCGCATGACGTTCGTATGCGGTGAATTGCGATGTGAAACGCATTTCCTGCGTGCGCGGATACGGCAGATCGATGTCGATGCGCTCGGCAATCTTGGCGGGGCGGCGGCTGAACACCAGCACCTGATCGGAGAGATAGATCGCCTCGGAAATGCTGTGCGTGACGAACATCACTGCTGCGCGGGTGTGCTCGCGCACGTTCAGCAGTAAGTCGTGCATCTCCATGCGCGTGAAGTCGTCGAGCGCGCCGAAGGGCTCATCCATCAGCAGCAGTCGCGGCGCGTGAATCAGCGCACGGCACAGCGCCACACGCTGCTGCATCCCGCCGGAGAGCTCATGCGGCCGGGCATCGGCGAATGCCGCCAGCCCAACCAGCTCAAGCAATTCGCGCGCTCGTGCTTTCGCGGCAGCGTCGGCGCGTCCGAGGATTTCCATCGGAAACAACACGTTGGTCAGCACGTTGCGCCACGGCATCAAATTCGCGCTCTGGAACACGATGCCGAAGTCGCGCTGCGCACCCGTGATGGGCTGCCCGTCGATGCGCACCACGCCCGTCGTCGGGCGTGTGAGCCCGGCAACGATGCGCAGCAGTGTGGTCTTGCCGCAGCCGCTGGGGCCGAGCAGTGCGACGAGTTGTCCGGCTTCGAAACTACAGCTCACACTTTCCAGCGCGACAGTCTGCGCATTCTTGCCGCGCGGTGGATAGACCTTGCTGACGCCTTCGATTTCGGCAAACGGTTGAGCAGCGGGAGCCGCGCCAGCTTGAGACGCAATGGCATGCGCGGCGTCGCGAGGTGCGTTCATGCGCCCACCTTCGGCAGAAACTCGGTCGTGTAAAGCTCGGCCGCGCTGGGCGCTTTGCCGGTAATGCCGATGTTCTGCGCGATGAAGTCGAGGCTGCGCGTCATGCGATCGGCGTCGATCCAGCCAAGCCCGTTTTGCTGCGTGGCCGGGCTCTGCGCCAACGTGCCCAGCAACTTGATTTCGCCGACGGCGACGTCGTGATTGAGCCCCGGCACGTAATTGGCCATGACGTTGGCCGCGCCTTCCGGGTCGGCCAGCGTGTCGCGCCAGCCCTGCATGGCCGCTTTGACGAAGGCACGCACGGTATCGGGCTGTGCTTTGATCATTTCGTCTTTCACCAGCAGACCGTTGGCATACAACTCGAGCCCGTTGGCCGCGAGCAGCAGTGTGGTGAGTTGTCCCGGCGGCAGCACTTTCTCGATACCGACCTGACTGAAGATGAAGTTCTCGATGGCCGGGACTTTCTTGCTGAGCAGCATGCTCACGCGCGCCGAGCCGTCGACGTTGACGAACTTGATCGACCCCGGGTCGAGCTTGTGCTGCTTCATGAAGCCCTGAATCACTTTCGGCGAGAAGCTGCCTGCGCCGCTCGCGACTTCGAGGCCCGTGAGCTTGTCGGGGGTGCCCGCGTTGGCGCCAGATGCCAGCGAGAAGACGGCGTAGGGGGCGCTCTGGTAGTTCATCGCGACGAAGCGTGCGCTGCTAGCGCCGCGTGCCCGTGCCAGGGCCAGCGATACCACGTCGGAAAACGCAAACTGTGCGATGCCCGATTCGAGCGCCTGAATGGCTTGTGCCGTTCCCTGCCCCGGCACGATCTTGACGTTCAGACCCGCTTGCTTGAAGTACCCCTTGCCTAACGCGACGTACCACGGCGCGTGACGCCCGAGCGCGGTGAAATCGAGCGACAGCGTGAGTTCGCCGGGGGGCTTGTTCTGCGCCTGCGCGCTGCCCCACTGCCCCGCCATCCACCCGACAGTTGCTGCTCCGATCGCCTGTACGACCTGCCGACGCTTGCTGTTCGTTGCCATTACCCGACTCCCAAGGAGATACCAGCCGATGACACTTGCACGCCAATGCTCACGCCCCAGCCGCGGGTTGACCTTCACCCTTCACACTCCCCAGAAAAGCAGTTGTGTGCGCTTGCGGGTCGTAATATAGTTGGTGAAATGTTGTGTGATATGTTACAGAATTGCAACCGAAAAATTATTGATGGCGAAGTCGCCGGTCATAGGGAAGCGTCGATGAGGTTTCTGTACGTTCGCAGCGCAGTCCGTTGCACTACGCGTTGGTGTCGTCGCGCGGCGGTTGGTCTGCTCACGCGGCGGTTGCGGGCAGCGGGAGTTTGCGCAGCCTCGCTGCGAGCTTGCGCCGCCGTGCCGGTCGCGACATCACCCAATACACGCGGGCCTCGGCAGCGGGCGGACGACGCTGCGATAGAATGCGCGCAGCCTGTCGTGGCCGACGCCCTAACAGCGATGCGAAGCGTGCGTATGCGCTTTGCCGAAGCCATCGTTATCTGGCACGACGTACGCCGCTCGATCGCGTTGGCTCGGTTTGCGATCTGCCTCACGCCAAAGCGTTCGAAGCCACACGCCGCTGCCGTGCCCCGCAGGCGTCATTCCGTTGGAAAGAGTCGATGAAAAGCTTTAAAGAGATGCCAGCAACGGCAAGCGCTTCGCAACCGGTCCGGGCTTCGCGCGCCGCGCCGTCACGCGATGTGAACGGCAATGCCTCGACGCGCATTCGCAAGGGGCCGTCGCTCGCCGAACAGGCTTACGACGAAATCAAACGCCGCATTCTGTCGCTCGAATTCGGCCCCGGCCAGTTCTTCAACGAGTTGATGATTTGCGAGCTCATTGGCTTTAGCCGCTCGCCGGTTCACCATGCGATTCAACGCCTGAAGCTCGAAGGACTGATCGACATCATTCCGCGCAAGGGCTTGCAGATTCGTCGCGAATCGATGGACGAGATTCTCGATCTGCTCGAAGCGCGTTGGGCCGTCGAGGCGAATGTCGCGGCCCTCGCGGCGCAGCGTCGCACCGACGAACAACTCGCGCGCATGCGAGCACTGCTCGATGCCTCCAGTGAACTGAATCGCGACGATGACCGCGACCGGTTCATGCAGATCGATCACGATTTTCACGCGGTCATTGCCGAAGCGGCAGGCAATAGCGCACTGACCGACATCATGCGGTCGTTGCACGAACGCTCGGCGCGGCTGTGGAAGTTGCGCGTGCTCGCGCCCGGCGATCTGCCCCACACGCAAGACGAGCATCAGGCGGTGCTCGAAGCTATCGAAGCGAAAGACAGCGTCGCGGCATCGAACGCGATGGCCGCGCACCTCGCCTCTTTGCGCCGCAGGCGCGTCGCCCCGGCAGGTTGAGGCAAGTTGAGATCAGCCGTCGCTCTCTATCCCAGCGACGGCGTCGCCTAGCGAACGATTCGCGGCACTGCGCAGACAATCGAGCGCAGCAACCACTGCCGCGCGGTTCGCGCCGTCGTCACGCCAATACATCGAAATCGCCCCGAACCCCGCTAAGCGCAGCGGCACGATGCGCAACGCGCCAAGCGCTTGCAATCGGCTTGCCGTGCGATGCGATGCCAAGCCGATCATGTCGCTGTTGTTGAGCAGCGTGAGGTTGAGAATCGTGGAATTCGATTCGACCGTATCGCTCGGCAACGGGTAACCAGCCTCGGCAAGCGCTGCCTCCAACGCATTGCGAATCGGCGTGCCTCGCGGCCACACTACCCAGCGATAGCGCTGCATGTCCGGCCAATCCACCTGATCGAGCGAGAACACCGGGTGACGCGCGCGCGCCACGAAGTGCAGCGGTTCGAGATAAAGCGCTTCGGCGCGCACGGTGCGATCCTGCAATTCCGGTGCTGAGCGCCCCACCACGATGTCGATTTCGCTGTGCGCCAACTGATTCATCAGCCGGTCCATCGTGTTTTCGATCACACGCGCCTGTACCCGCGGCATGCGCTGTAACAGCAGCAACACGGCCAGCGGCACCGTATCTGCCGACGAGGCCCCCGACGTTCCGATAGCGACCAATCCACTGCCGCCTTCGCGCATGGCATCGAGATCGTCGCGTGCCGTATCGAGTTGCGCCTCGATTCGGCGGGCGTGTTCGATCAGGGCTTCCCCGTAGGCCGTCGGACGCAAACCGCGCGCCTGACGCTCGAACAGCGGCAGGCCGATATCGTCTTCCAGATCCTTGAGCCACTTCGACAAGCCGGGCTGCGTCGTGTTGAGCAGCGCCGCCGATTGGCTCATGTTGCCCGTCTCAGCAAGGGTCAGCAGCATTTGCAGGTTGCGCAGCCGCAGGCGATGGGTCCAATCCATGCGCAGTCTCCGGGCACCGGCGGGTGCCTTTCAATCGAAATTCAAGTCACCGAGCCATACGTTTTTTCGTATGGATCCGATGATTTTTTCATTTCATAAGTTATGTCTCGCCGAGTATAACGCTATCCATAGACCAACCGGGGCCCCGTCCAGCGGGCCACCGAGCCAAGAACATCCATATGGAGACACGCATGAACGATCGCGCCCCCAGCGCCGAGCGCGCTGCTTATTACGAACACATCGGCCGCAACCACATGGCCCCGCTGTGGGAATCGCTGCACAGCCTCGTGCCGCCCCAGCCGCGCCCGCGTGTGGTGCCCGCCATCTGGAAATACAACGAAGTGCGCCCGCTGGTGATGGAAGCCGGCCGCGTCATCAGCGCTGAAGAAGCGGTGCGTCGTGTGCTGATTCTGCAAAACCCGGGCACGCCGGGCTCGTCTAGCATCACGGGCTCGCTCTACGCCGGTTTGCAGTTGATTTTGCCGGGCGAAATTGCGCCGAGCCATCGTCACACCCAATCGGCGCTGCGCTTCATCGTGGAAGGCAGCGGCGCGTGGACCGCCGTGAATGGCGAGCGCACCACCATGCATCCGGGCGACTTCATCATCACGCCGTCGTGGACGTGGCATGACCACGGCAACCCGATGGACGGCGAGCCGGTAGTCTGGCTCGACGGTCTCGATATTCCGCTGGTGCAGTACTTCGATGCCGGTTTTGCCGAGAACTACCCCGAGTCGCAGCAACCGGTGCAGCGCCCCGAGGGCGACAGCTTTGCGCGCTACGGTTTCAACATGCTGCCGGTGCGTCATAAGGTGAGCGATCCGACGTCGCCGATCTTCAGCTACCCGTATGCCCGCTCGCGCGAAGCCCTCGACACGCTGTATCGCAATGGCGAACTCGACCCGTGGGACGGCATCAAGCTGCGCTACGTCAACCCGGCCACCGGCGGCTGGCCGATGCCGACGATGGCGACGTTCATGCAGTACCTGCCCGCCGGTTTCCAAGGCAAGACCTATCGCAGCACCGACGCCACCGTGTTCTCGGTGGTCGAAGGGCGCGGCACCGTGCGCATCGGCGACGAGCAATTCCAGTTCGAGCCGCGCGATCACTTCGTCGTGCCGTCGTGGGCACCGGTGCAACTCGCCGCACTGGAAGACGCCGTGCTGTTCAGCTACTCGGACCGCCCGGTGCTCACCGCACTGAATCTGCTGCGCGAATCCCGCACCTGATTACGCCCCTGATTGCGCATCGCATACGACACTTTTTCCATTTCTTCGTCGAGTCAAACACTATGTCTTTCGTCTTCGCTCCGCCCGCCACCGTCGCCGTTCCCGTTGTCGGCAGCACCGATCAATTTGCCGTGCGCCGTGTGTACTGCGTGGGCCGCAACTATGCCGCCCATGCCCGCGAAATGGGCTTCGATCCGGACCGCGAACCGCCGTTCTTCTTCTGCAAGCCGGCCGACGCCGTGCTGCCGGTCGCTTACGGTGAAACGCTGGAATTGAAGTACCCGGCACAAACCAGCAACTATCACTACGAAGCAGAACTCGTCGCCGTCATCGGCAAGGCCGGTTCCGACATTCCGCTCGAGCAGGCACTGGAACACGTGTGGGGCTACGCCGTCGGTCTGGACATGACGCGCCGCGATCTGCAAATGAAGATGCGCGAAATGGGCCGTCCGTGGGAAATCGGCAAGGCGTTCGATGCCTCGGCGCCGATCGGCCCGATCCATCCGGTCTCGAGCGTCGGCCATATCGCAAAGGCAGCCATTTCGCTGACCGTCGACGGCGTACAAAAGCAGAAGAGCGACATCACGCATCTGATCTGGTCGGTGGCGGAAACGGTGTCTTATCTCTCGCAATTCTTCCGTCTCGAACCGGGCGATCTGATTTACACGGGCACGCCGGAAGGTGTGGGTCCGGTCAAGGCAGGCGAGACGATGGTTACGGCCGTCGAAGGTCTGGGCGAGATCACCGTCGCCGTGGTCTGAGGCAAGTACGGTCATGCAGCTCTATAGCTTCTTCAACAGCTCGACGTCGTACCGCGTGCGCATTGCGCTGGCGCTCAAGGGCGTGGCGTTCGACACCATCCCGGTGAACATTCGCGTCGGCGAACATCGCGCTGAAACGTATGTCGACGAGGTCAATCCGTCGGCGGTGGTGCCTGCCATCGTCGATGGCGACTTCTCGCTCGGGCAGTCGCTGGCGATTCTCGACTACCTCGACGCGAAGTACCCCACGCCGCGTCTGGTGCCGCAAGACGTCGAAGCGCGCGCACGCGTGCTGGAATTGTCCGCGCTCATCAGTTGCGATATTCATCCGGTCAACAACCTGCGGATTCTGAAATATCTGCAAGGCACGCTCGGGTTGTCGCCGGAACAGAAAGACGCGTGGTATCAGCACTGGATCGCCGAGGGCATGGCGGGCGTGGAGCGTCTGCTGGAAAAGCATGGCCACGGTGCGTGGTGCTTCGGCGACGCGCCGACGCTTGCCGACGTGTGTCTCGTGCCGCAAATCGCGAATGCCCGGCGCATGGGTTGCGACTTGTCGCCGTATCCGCGTGCGGTGGCCGTATTCGAGCATGCGAGCGCGCACCCAGCGTTTGCAGCAGCAGCGCCTGATAAGCAGCCTGATTTTTCAGCGTGAGATCGGCGGCTAAGTAAGACAGCAGAAGAGGCCGTAGGAGACAACCATGACACAACCCCATCAACCCAAAGCGCTCGTCGTCGGCGGCGGCATCGGCGGTTTGGCCGCCGCGCTCGCCCTCGCGAATCAAGGCGTGCGCATCGAGCTGCTCGAACAAGCCGAAACCATCGGCGAGATTGGCGCAGGCATCCAGCTTGCCGCCAACGCGTTTGCCGCCCTCGACGCCTTGGGTGTCGGCGACGCCGCGCGCGCACGCTCGGTGTTCACCGATCACATCACCTTGCGCGACGCGATCGACCGTAGCGTGATCGCAGAAGTCGACGTCGGCGCACCGTATCGCGAGCGCTTCGGCAACCCGTACGCTGTGATTCACCGCGCCGACATTCACCTCTCGATTCTGGAAGCCGTGCAACGCAATGCGCTGATCCAGTTCAAGACCGCAACGCGCGTCGTCTCGCTGGAGCAGGACGATAACGGCGTCACCGTGATCGACCAGCATGGCGAACGCCATACGGCCGATGCCGTGATCGGCTGCGACGGCGTGAAGTCCGCGGTACGCGACGCGCTCATCGGTGACGAGCCACGCGTAACCGGCCATGTCGTGTATCGCGCGGTGGTCGATGTCGAGAACATGCCGAAGGATTTGCAGGTCAACGCCCCCGTGGTGTGGGCCGGGCCGCATTGCCATCTGGTGCACTACCCGTTGCGCGGCGGTAAGCAATACAACCTCGTGGTGACGTTCCACAGCCGCGAGCAGGAAGTCTGGGGCGTGCGCGACGGCAGCAAGGAAGAAGTGCTGTCGTATTTCGAGGGAATCGACGCGCTGCCGCATCAGATGCTCGACCGTCCGACCTCGTGGCGCCGTTGGGCCACGGCGGATCGTGACCCGGTCGAACAATGGAGCTTCGGGCGCGCCACCATCCTCGGCGACGCCGCGCACCCAATGACGCAGTACATCGCACAGGGCGCATGTCAGGCGCTCGAAGATGCCGTCACGCTCGGCGCCGCGTATGAAGCCGCCAAGGGCGACTTCGTTGACGCGTTCCGCCGCTACGAACACGCGCGCATTCCGCGCACGGCACGCGTGCTGTACGGCGCGCGCGATATGGGCCGCGTTTATCACGCCAAGGGCGTGGATCGCTGGGTGCGTAATTCGCTCTGGAAAGGCCGCACGCAAACGCAGTTTTATGACGCCCTGCAATGGCTGCATGGCTGGCGCGCAGAGAACTGCCTGTCGCAAACGCCTTGGCTGCGCGACGCCTGATCGACCTATCGGCGACGCCCCCGCAAGCCGAACCGCAGCACCGTTCACATAACAAAAAATTGCGCGACTAAACGCACAAATAAGCACACAAATAAGCGCACGAATAAGCGCGCGATGTATTCGCGTCGGCGGCAGGCTTGCCCCGACGCTTCTGGCACCTTCGAGGAGACACCCCATGCCAGCTAGTCCCATCAACGTTACTGCGTTCATCGATCGGCATCGCATCTCGCCGTTTCAAGTGATGATCGTCGTCTTGTGCTTCCTGATCGTGGCCATCGACGGCTTCGACACGGCAGCGATCGGCTTCATCGCCCCGGCGATTCGCGCTGAGTGGTCGCTCACGCCAGCGCATCTCGCACCGCTGTTTGGCGCAGGTCTCGCCGGACTGATGGCGGGGGCGTTCTTGTTCGGGCCGCTCGCCGACAAGTTCGGACGCAAGACGATTCTGATCTTCTCGGTCTTGTTCTTTGGTCTAGCCAGTCTCGCGTCGGCTTGGTCGATGGAACTGTGGCAACTGATCGCCCTGCGGTTTCTGACGGGGTTGGGTCTGGGCGGCGCCATGCCGAACGCCATTACGTTGACGTCGGAGTACTGCCCCGAGTCGCGCCGGTCGTTTCTCGTGACGACGATGTTTTGCGGTTTCACGCTGGGTTCCGCGTTTGGCGGGCTGGCCTCGGCTGGGCTGATCGAAGCGTTCGGCTGGCGTTCGGTGTTGATCGTGGGCGGCGTGATGCCGCTCGTGCTCGGCGCGGTGCTGGTGCGTGCGTTGCCGGAGTCGGTGCGCTATCTCGTGATGGCAGGCAAGTCCGCGGAGCGTATTGCGGCGTCGTTGCAGCGTATCGCCCCGAATGAAGACCTGCGCGGTGCGACGTTCAATGTGGCGACGAAGCCGTCGACGACTTCGCCGGTGGGCCACTTGTTCAAGCCCGCGTTGCTGCGTGGCACGCTGCTCTTCTGGCTCACGTTCTTCATGAGCCTGCTGGTGATCTATCTGCTCTCCAGTTGGTTGCCGACGCTGTTGCGGACGAACGGTTTGACGCTGCGCAATGCGGCGATCGTCACCGCAATGTTCCAGGTGGGTGGGACGCTCGGCGCGATTGTGCTCGGCTGGCTGATGGACCGCTTCAATCCGCACTACGTGTTGGCAGGTGCCTATGCGCTCGCCGGTGTGTGTATTGCTGCGGTTGGGCCACTCGCAAGTTCGCCGGTGCTCGCGTCGGTCGCGGTGTTCTGGGCGGGGTTCTGCGTATCGGGCGGACAAGTGGGCGCGAACGCGTTGTCGGCGGAGTTCTATCCGACGGATTGCCGCGCGACTGGTGTGAGCTGGGCGAACGGTGTCGGGCGTTTGGGCTCGGTGGTCGGTTCGGTCGGCGGCGCGTCGATGCTGGCAATGGGGTGGTCGATGCCAGCGCTCTTCGCCACTATCGGCGTGCCCGCCGTGTTGGCTGGCGTGACCATGCTGACGTTGGGCCGCCTGCGTCATCGCGAAGCTGCGCTGGCGATGCGAGCCCCCGCCTGAGGGGTGAGCAAGCGTTGAGTGGGCACCGCCTCTCGTCACGTTGCACGCAACGAAACGAGAGGCCTGCTGGCGATGCTGCGTTGCGCAAAGCGTCGCAGATAGGAATAAAGTAGCGGCTGTCGTTGCGCTATTTCACCCTACCGCCGGAGATTGAAGGTGTCGCTGCCCCCACTGCTGGTCATTATCCCGATGCATCCTGAGCAGTTGTCCGAACTGCAAACCCATTTCGATGTGATTTACCGTCCGAGCCATCACGCCACGCCCGAGGGCTGGGGTGACGAAGGTGCCCGGGCTCGCTTCGTTCTCACCAATGGTTCGCGCGGGATGAGTGCTGCCGAATTGGTGCATCTGCCGAACGCGGAACTCGTGAGTGCGCTGGGTGCGGGTTATGAAAACCTCGACCTCGATGCATTGCGTGCGCGCAAGATCGTTGCCGTGAACGGTGCCGGTGCCAATGCGCCGACGGTGGCCGATCAAGGTTTTGCGTTGTTGCTGGCCGCCGTGCGCCGTATCCCTGAATACGATGCGGCCTGCCGCAAAGGCGTGTGGCGCGATGCGCTGCCGATGCAACCGGGCGTGTCGGGCAAAAAACTGGGCATTGTGGGGCTGGGTGCGGTCGGCAAGCAGTTCGCCAAGCGCGGCGAAGGCTTCGATATGCAGATTGGCTATCGCAACCGTAAGCGCCGCGATGACGTGCCTGCGCATTACGAATATTTCGAAAGCGTCGTCGCACTGGCGGAATGGGCCGACTACCTTGTGGTGACCGCGCCGGGCGGCGCAGAAACGCATCACATGGTGAATGCCGAAGTGTTGCGCGCGCTGGGGAAGCACGGGTTTCTCGTGAATCTCGGACGCGGCAGCGCGGTAGATACCGCAGCCCTTGCCGAGGCGCTGCGCAACGGCACCATCGCCGGTGCTGGGCTCGATGTGTACGAGGGCGAGCCGTCTCCGCCTAAGGCACTCATCGACTTGCAGAACATCGTGCTAAGCCCGCACGTGGCGGGCCGGTCGCCGGAAGCGGAAGCCGCGACGATCGCCATGTTCATCGAGAACACGCGTCGTTATCAGGCGGGGGAAGCGGTGATGACGCCGCTGTAATTGCAGGCTAATCAGCGTCAGTGATTATCGAGCCCGTCGATGCTCCGCTCGGGAGACGGCGAGAGCGTGACGCCGTCGTTGACGGGTTCGAATTCAATGCTGCTTTTCGCACTTCCCGTCGTGAATACGGTGTCGCAGGTGGGGCATTTCACCTGCGCATCGGAATGGAGATAGTCGTGCAAGGCTTGCACGGTAGGCTCGCTAGCAGCGACGGAAAAGCGGGCTTTGCAGGTCGGACATACGACGAAACCGGTGTGAATCGACAACATGGCGAGCCTCCTGCGAGGTAGGTCGATAAAGCATACACGGATTCGCTTATAGCCAATCGGTGCGACGCGGTCGACCGCGCGGGGGCGTCGATGTAGCCGAGCGATCGTTGGCTGCCACGCCGACAGTCGGCTCGCCCGGGCCATCGGTCGCCGCGGCATTACGCCCGCGCTGACGCGGATCGAAGTCGCGCCACTCGCCGTCCTCCCAAACACCATTCGCCTGCTCGATAGCCGCTGCGCCTGCATCGCGCAATACCGAGATTGCCGTGTCTGCGGTGGATTCGCTCACGTGCGTGGCTAGCATCACCCCCGCATCGCGCATGCCAGCCTGTGCGGCCGAAACGCGCTGTCGTCCACGCAAACGGCGCAATGCCCCGAGAAACGCGCCCAGGTACGCGCCAGCCATCATGCCGACGACTGGCACGAGCCAGAATCGCCACACAATCACGAATAGCAACGCACCGACGGCCAGCCCGAACGCACCGCCAGCAATGACGCCCTGTGCGGCGCCCTTCTCGGCGGGACGCGCCGCTGCATCGGCGTCGACATCACCACCGGTCGGGAAGGTGGCGTGCTGCCCGGTTGGATTGAGAAAGAAAACCGAAACATCCGTCGGCCGGAACGCCCGGTCGTACAACCGCCGCGCTACAAGATTCGCCTGATCGAACGTCGTGAAACGGCCTGCCACGATCATCGCCATCGAAAACCTCCCGTTAGTTTCTGGTGCTGACCTACGACACCTATTCCTGTGGGATGGAAGGTTTCACGCTTTGTTTCATTGAGGAATCCTTGCGCACTTTGCGCAGGCATTGAGAAAACTAATATCAGGGGGCTTGGGGATGATCCGCCCGGCCGCTCTAGCGCCCCCCCGCCCCCGCATCCCCGTCCTGCAACCATTTCCGTTTATCGCGCAGCGGTGCGTCGCCGAAAACACGCGCATATTCGCGGCTGAATTGCGATGCGCTCTCGTAGCCAACCGCCTGCGCCGCCGCGGCGACCGCGATATCCGCTGCGAAGATCAGGCGGCGGGCTTCCTGCAACCGTAGTTGCTTCTGATACTGCAACGGACTCATCGCCGTCACCAGCTTGAAGTGGTGATGCAGTGACGACACGCTCATGTGCACTTCCTGCGCCAGCGCCTCCACCCGCAACGGCTGCGTGTAATGCTCACGTAACCACCGCACCGCATGGGCCACGCGATTCATCTGGCTATCCTGCAACGCCATTTGCCGCAGCAACACACCCTGCCCGTTCATCAGCAAACGGTAAATGATCTCCCGCCGAATCATCGGCGCCAGAATCGGAATGTCGCGCGGAGTCTCGAGCAGACGCAGCAACCGCAACACCGCATCAAGCAGCAACGCATCTAGCCGATTGACGTACATCCCTCGGCCACTCTGCGCAGGCGCAGGCGGCGGCAAATGCTCGTCGCCAATCAGCGCCGTCACGTCGTCGACCGCCAGGTCGAGCCGCAGCCCAAGATACGGCGCATGCTCGCTCGCGCCGCTCACTTGCGCGACCACCGGCAAGTGCACCGACGACACCATGTAGTGCATCGGATCGTACGCATAACTCTCGTCGCCGATCTGCACCCGTTTGGCACCCTGCGCAATCACGGCAAACGCCGGTAATTGCAGCGCTGGCTTCGGCCCACCCGGATGCAGAATCCGGTGGACAAAGAGACCATCGACCGCCGTGGGCGTCGTGCCCTCTAACCCGTGCGTCGCCCGCTCCAGCAATCGCACCAACTCATCTCGCGCCGCGCGCGACGGATCGTCGGCAAACTCGCTCGCAGGGACCGCCGGTGGTTGTGTTTTGACCAGATGCATTCGAGAAGCTCCACAGGCAAAGCCGTGCAAGACAGCAATGACGCACAGCATACGCCCGCCAGACGAATTTGCCTGATCCTCCATCGCCGGATCGGCACGATCGGGCATGAAATCCGGAGAATCTGACAATTTCCGCGCGCACACGTCACCCCGACCGTCATCTCCTCGCCATATTTCGCGCCGCATTTCTCTCCATTTCGGGGCATACGGATGCCCATTGCAGAATCAGGCAGGAAATGTGCAGGAACAGGTACTGCTTGCCTGATGCCCCGCGACGCATAATGCATCCCATCCCGTGCCAGTCGTCTCCCCCGATGATTGGGCGCAACGGGTGGCGACTTCAACGGAGCAATGCAATGCGACAAAGAAAACTCGGCAACACCGGCCTTTTCGTCTCGGAACTGTGCCTCGGCACGATGACCTTCGGCGGTCAGGGCGAGCTGTGGAGCAAGATCGGACATTTGCAGCAGAACGACGTCGACACCCTCGTGGGGCGCGCACTCGACGCCGGTATCAACTTCATCGACACGGCCGACGTCTATTCGGAAGGTCAGTCGGAAATTCTGACCGGCCAAGCCCTGCGCAACCTCAAGGTGCCGCGCGACAGCGTCGTGGTCGCGACCAAAGTGTTCGGTGCGACCGGCGCGCAAGGCACGAACTCGCGCGGCCTGTCGCGCTATCACATCATGGACGGCATCAAGGCCAGCCTGAAACGCACCGGCCTCGAGCACATCGATCTGTATCAGGTGCACGGTTTCGACCCGGCCACGCCCATCGAAGAAACGCTCTCGGCACTCGATACGCTCGTGCGTCATGGCGACGTGCGCTACATCGGCGTGTCGAACTGGGCCTCCTGGCAAATCACTAAGGCGCTCGGCATCTCCGCTCGGTTGAATCTCGCAAGCTTCGCTTCGCTTCAGGCCTACTACACGGTCGCCGGACGTGATCTGGAACGTGAAATCGTGCCGATGCTGCGCAGCGAAAACGTGGGCCTCATGGTGTGGAGCCCGCTCGCGGGCGGCCTGCTTTCGGGCAAGTACACCCGCGACGGGCAAGCAGAAGCGGGCAGCCGCCGCCAAGCCTTCGACTTCCCGCCAGTGGAAGTGGAGCGCGCTTACGACGTCATCGACGTGATGCGCGGCATCGCCACGGAGAAGGGGGTATCGGTCGCGCAGATCGCCCTCGCGTGGCTGCTGCATCAACCGGCGGTCTCGACGGTCATCATCGGCGCCAAGCGCACCGATCAACTCGACGACAACATCGCCGCCACCCGCGTCACGCTCGATACGCGTGAGTTGGCCGCCATCGACGCCGCGAGCGCCCTGCCCGCCGAGTATCCGGGCTGGATGCTCTCGCGTCAGGGCGACCCGCGCCGTGCCCAACTGGCCGAAGCCGGTTTGCTGTAAAGCGCGCCGCAGGGCATGCGGCGCACGTCATCAGAACGTGTGCCGCATGCCCACGTTCACGCCGAGCTGATTCGTGCCCGGCGTGGGCGACCCGCCTGCACCGCCCGAGCTCACGGAATACGCCGCGTGCTCGCTGTTGGCGAGATAACCCACCTGCGTGTAGAGCGCCGTGCGCTTCGACAGGAAGTACGTGCCACGCACCGTCGCCATCGTGGCGCGCGTGTTCTGGCGTGCATTGAGCATGCGGAACACTTCGCCATCGACCGCGAATGACGGCGTGAACTGATACAACGCCCCCACGTAGAACATGTCGGAATTGACGTCGGCCACCGCTGCCGACGCCGTCTGCACACGCCGCCCCAGCCAGCCCCCGCCCACCTTCCAGCTACCGCCCTTCACATAGCCGTTCAACTGCCAGCGTGTGTCTTTGTCGGCAGAACTCGTGAGCGGCAACGCCGCCGCGCCGTTGAAGAAACTCGCGGCAGCGCCCGCACCGCCGCGCTGCTCGTCCCACGCGCCCGCCACACCGAACCACGGCGTGTCGTACTTGAGCATCGCGGAGACTTGGCGGCAGCTTGTCATCTGCCCCGGCACCTGCCCCGCGCACGTGCCCTGCCCCGGCGAATTGCCCGTGCCACCGCTGTCGCGTCCGAACGAGTAGGTCGCGCCCACGGTCAGGCCACTGAACACGCCTTTGTACGCCACCGTGTTGTCGCTGCGTGCGTTCGGAATGTAGCTATCGAGCGAGCCGCTGCCGTAGAGGTCCGGGCCGAGAATGTCGGCATCGCTCATCACCCAGAACGTCATCGAATACTGACGGCCGAACGACAGCGTGCCGTACTGATTCGACAAGCCGACCCACGCCTGACGGCCGAACAGGCGCCCGCCTTGATTCAGGTCGCCTGCGCGCACGTTGAAGCCGTTCTCCAGCATGAACAGCGCATGCAAACCGCCCCCCAGATCTTCATCGCCACGCAAGCCCCAGCGCGACGGCAACGAGCCGGTATTGGCAGGCATGCGCACGAGTGAACTGTTGTTGGTGCCCGCGTGAGAGATATATTCGACGCCGGTGTCGAGAATGCCGTAGAGCGTGACGCTTTGCGCCATGGCCGGGGTTTGCGCCAACGCGAAGCCGGCGGCCAGCGCGAGCGCGGGCAGTACCTTGTGGGTCACGGTGTGTCTCCTGTGAAGCGTTGTGGTGGTCCGGCCTGTGTCGGCCAGTGAGATGTGAAACACCACGCGAGCGTCGGGGGACGCACGCTTGGCGGGTGCTGCAATAAGGGAAAGGGTGCCGATCAGACCGCGCGCGCTGCGGGCTTCGCCGTGCCGGGGGTTGCGACGCCGTCGCGGCCCACGCGACGACGCATCACGAGCATGAGCCCCGCCGCGAGAAAGGCGGGAATGGCGACGATCTGGAACGCCTGCGCCGTGCTCGATGCCGTGGCGATCAACACACCGCCCAAGCTCGAACCGAGAATCGAACCCAGCCGTCCGACGCCGAGCGCCCATGCCACGCCGGTCGCGCGCGAGGCCGTCGGGTAGTAGGCCGCCGTGAGCGCGTTCGCACCCGTCTGCGACCCGGCAATGCCGAAGCCCGCGAGGAAAACCACCACCATCAGCCAGCCGGACTGATGCGTCACAGCGCCAAGAATGCACAACGCAATGCCTGCCATCACGTATGACGCAGCCAATACGCGATACGGGCTGGTGCGGTCCATCGCAAAGCCGATCATCACCGCGCCGACGGTGCCGCCCAGCGGCAGCATCGCGCCGATACGCGCGGCTTCTGCCAGCGTGTAGCCCGAATCTTTGACCACCAGCGGCAGCCAGCTCGTGAGCAGGTAGAACGCACACAGCGTGCAGAAATACGTGGCCCACAGCAGCAATGTGCCGATCACATACTGACGCGTGAAGAGCCCGCCAACGGCCGAATTGGATGCCCCCGCCGGTGCCGCTTCGGGATCGATACGCGTGACCGACGGATCGATCTGCTTCGCGATGGCCAGCAACTGATCACCGCGATCGCCGCGTGCCGCAAGGTAACGCATCGACTCTGGCAGCCAGCGCATGAGCACCGGGACAATCGCCAACGGCACCACGCCACCCGCGATCAACACCCCGCGCCAGCCGATGTGCGGCAGCGTCTGCGCGACGATCTCACCGCCGATCGCAAAGCCCAGTGTGAAGCCGCAGAACGTGGCCGTCACCAGCAGCGATCGAATGCGCTCGGCGCAGTATTCCGAGCTAAGCGTGATCGCGTTGGGCATGGCACCGCCGAGTCCGATGCCGGTAATGAA
This sequence comes from Pandoraea pneumonica, assembly GCF_902459645.1. Classification (GTDB taxonomy): domain Bacteria; phylum Pseudomonadota; class Gammaproteobacteria; order Burkholderiales; family Burkholderiaceae; genus Pandoraea; species Pandoraea pneumonica. The sequence goes on along the minus strand of NZ_CABPSK010000002.1, from coordinate 1,017,671 downwards.
GCGCATGATCGCGAGTTCGGTCGGGCTGTTGACGTACGCCGACGCAATGCTGCCCAGCGAGAACATCACCACCGAGACGATCAACACACGCTTGCGGCCGATGCGGTCGGCCAGCGGTCCGAAGATGAAGCAGCCGAGCATCAGGCCGCCGAGTCCGGCGCCGAAGACCGTGCCGAGGCTGGTTGTCGCCATCGCCCATTCGCTGCGAATGGCCGGGGCCAGATAGCCGATGGCGGCTGTGTCGAAGCCGTCGAGCGTCACGATTAAAAAGCACAGGGCAATGACACGCCATTGAAATGGCGTGATGCCCCGTCGATTCATCAAAGCGGTGATTTCCATGTCTGTCTCCTATACGGCGAACGCCGTGGGCTAACGTCATCGGCTATGGCGTCTGTGGACGACGCTCTTGGTTGGCCAATGCCGGGGGGGGGGCGATTCAGGTTGCGGTAGTTGCCATGTGAAGCTCCGGGTCGCCTGCTGAGAGGTATTCCCACATGCGCTCGATGATTCGGCCCGAACGCGTCGCGCGGGCGGCGCACTCGGCGGCGTCGAGCACGGCGGCGGGCATCGCAACTTCGAGCGCAAGTACATCGAGATCGACGCGGGCGGCATCCTCCAGATACCAAGTGAGGGCCACCATCGCTTCGAGCGTGTCGGCCGCAACCACCGCGCCATTGCCGCGCATCACTACCGCGGCGTTCTCACCCAGGGCGTCGATTACCGCCTGCGCTTGCGCATCGGAACGAATCAGTTGCGGGTCGTCCCAAAGCGGCACACCCGGCGCGAAATAGGTGCCCGGGCCGTGCAATGCGCGCGGCGTACGGCGCAGCGTAGAGAGCGACATCGTCTTCGGCGGCATGGTGCGCGCCACCGCGCCGATGTCGGGGCGGCGGCGATATATCTGCTGGTGCAAACGCACTTCGCCGAGCACGCCATCGGGCAACGGACCGTCGATAGGCACCACCGTGCCCGCTTCGCCCACGCCGATCAGGCCCATCGGACGCGCAGCGCACACGAGAAATCGCGCATCGTCGAGCCGCACACTGCAATGCCCGTAGGCGTGAGCCAGACCCGCGCGCGCCAACGTGCGGGCGGCCACACGAACGGCGCGGTCGGCATCTGCAATATCGGTGCGCATGGCGGCGCGCGCCTGTGCAGGCGCAGCTTGGAAGTTCTGTGTCATGGGGAAACCGGGCGTCGCCGCCTCGCTTAAGTCAGCGGCAGCCGGGGAGCCCCCGGCGCGCGCCTTATGCGGCTATCAGGCCGAAAACTCGGGAATCTCGGGCTTCGCGCCCCACATGCAGAACCCGGTCGGATCGAACGGGAACTGACGCGGCACGTAGGTCGCTTCGTCTTCCGGGGCGATCTTGCGCACGCCGGTGGAGTACTCGTAGACCATGCCGTCCGGCCCCGCGAAGTACAGGAACATCGCGTGCGATGTCGGGTGACGCCCCGGGCCGAATCGAATCGGCACCCCTTGCTCGCGCAGGAAATACCACGAGCGCATCAGATCGTCGATGCCGTTGACCTGAAAGTTCACGTGCTGGATACCCGCGCGTTTGGCCGGGAAGAGCGCGATTTTGTGATGCACGTCGTCGATGCGCAGTAATGGGGCGTCGCCGATGCGATCGGACACACGGGCATTGCACACGCTCGTCCAGAACGCTTCGTCACGGCGCGCGTCGGTCGTGCACAGCCCTACGTGGCTGAACGAATCGATACCCGCATCGCGCTCGCCGTGATAGCCGCGCCCGGTCTGTGCGGCGCGCAGCACGAGCTCGATCTGGTTGCCCGTGGGATCGCGAAACGTGAGGAAATCGGCCACGCGGCGCATGTCGGATTCGTCCCGCGTGCCGCGGCGGAAGTCGATGTGCATCGCTTCAAGCTGCGCAGCGGCGGCGTCGAAATGCGCATCGCTCGCGATGTCGAACGCTACGGTGTGATCGGCCGGATCGCCTTCGAAATAGCACACGGAATGGTCGCGGCTGTCGCTGCGGAGGTATACGTAGCCGGCTTCACGGCGCACTTCTTGCAACCCGAGAATGGTGCGCGCATAGCGCGTAGCCCCTTCGAGGTCGCGTGTGCCCAGCCGCACGTAACGAATGTCGTGCAGATTGATCACCGCCTGTCTCCTGCGGATGTTGTTCGTGTCGCGGGCCAGTGCCCGGTTTGTGATGAACACGATAAGGAGCGCCGCCGCATGACGCCAACGAATTGCGTAAATGCGGGGTATTTACGCCGTGAATCAGGCGTGCAGCATTCGCGGCAGAGCGCGTGCGGCGTGGACGTGTGTGAGCGGGGTCGTGCGCTGGATGAGGCGCAGGTGCGGCTTCGGGCTTAGGGTTTAGTCTTCGCCGTGGAAGAGACGGAACATCGTGCTGCGCAGCCACCGATGGCCCGCGTCGGCATGAAAGCGCTCATGCCAGAGTTGCGAGATATCGAACACTGGGCTCTCGAACGGCAATGCGAAGGTGCGCAGTTCTGCTGCGGCTTGGAGCGCGCGGCCGAGCCGGGTCGGCACACACACCACGAGGTCGCTCGCCGCGATCAGCGCCGAGAGCCCCATGGAGTGCGCCATGCGCAGCGCGACGTGGCGCTGTCGACCGGCGTGGGCAAACCACTGCTCGACCGCCGTCTCGAAGACGTCGTGATTGCCCGCCGTGGGGCGATACACCGCATGCGCCGCACTGAAAAACGCCTCGGCGCTCAGACTTTCCTGCACGGCAGGATGCCCGTCGCGCACCAGGGCGACGTAGTGTTCGCGAAAGAGGCGTTGCTGATGAAAGCCCGACGAGAAACGCGTGAACAGGCCAAGCGCGAGATCGATATCGCCCATCGCCATGGCGGTCTGCGCTTCGCGCGGCGTCGTGTCGACGGTGACGATACGCACACCCGGCGCTTCTTTCGCCAGCGTGGCCATCAGCTTCGGGATGAAGATCAGTTGGCCGATATCGCTCAGGTAGAGGCGGAAGGTGCGTTGCGCGTTTGCGGGGACGAAGTCTTGCGGCGCTTCGACCGCGCCGCGAATCAGACTCAGGCCATCGGTGACCGGTTGCGCGAGTTGCAGCGCGAGGTCGGTTGGCAGCATGCCTTGCGGCGTTTTCACGAACAGCGGATCGCCGAAAGCCAGACGCAAGCGCTTGAGCGCGTTGCTCACGGCGGACTGCGTGAGGTTAAGCTCCTCGGCCGCCACGGTCGTGCTGCGCGTACGCAACAGCGACTCGAAGACGAGCAACAAATTCAGATCGAGCGAGCGTAAGTTCATCCCCTGCCGTGCATCCATGCCAAAACGGTGACGCATTTTAGGCAACCTGCGCCGTCGTGCGCATTGCGGGAAACCCCCGCCAACGGCGCGGTGGGTTCGTGGTATTTGCGTGCGCGTTGATTGACTAGCGCGACGCGTAACAGTGTTCTCAGCGCTCGGCCTCAGTACCCGCTCGCGGCGACGGCAGCCTGCAACCGCGCGATCACGTCCAGCACTTCGGGGCGCTTCTCGCGCTTGGCCGTCACGATGTTGTAGCGCAGCGGGCACTCCACTTCCACGTCGGACACTCGCACGAGCTGGCTTCGTTTGAGCCACGCATCGGCCAGCGGTGTGCGTGCCAACGCGAGGCCTAGCCCGGCTTCGGCAGCGGCAAGCACAACGGTGTAGTCCTCGAAGCGCCGGTCGCGCGCTCGCGGGCGCAGCGATACCCCCTGCGCGCCGCACCACGCGCGCCATCCCGTGAGATCGGAATCGTGCAGCAAGGGGAGCGCCAGCATGTCGGACACGCTGGCCCCTTTGAGACGTGCGGCGACTTCGGGCGATGCCAGTGGGTAGAGCGTCTCAGGCAGCAGCGGCTCCCAGTCGACATTGGCCCAGGCACCCCGCCCGTAGCGAATGGCAATGTCCACTTCCCCCGCGCCAACGTCGGCATTGCGATGCTCGGTGGTCACCTGAATATCAATGAACGGGTCGCCCGCTTCGAGCGAGGGCAAGCGTTCGAGCAGCCAGAGCTTGGCGAACGACGGCACGACGCTGATACGCACGGCCGGGGTTTTGCGCGATTGATGCCACTGGTCGGCGGCGGCGTCGATCACGTCGAAGGCATGCTCGACGCGCCCGAGAAAACGCTGGCCGTCGCACGTCAGGCTCACCCCGCGCGCATGGCGCTCGAAAAGCGCGCAACCGAGCCAGTTCTCGACCGCGCCAACCCGGCGGCTGATAGCACCGTGCGTCAGACCGCTGGCCTCGGCGGCGGCACTGAACGAGCCATGCCGCGCGACGAGACACACAGTTTCGAGGTTGGCCAGTGGCGGACGGGCGCGTAGCGGTGCGTTCATAGGGGTTGCGCTGGGAGCGTGAAGGTGTGAGTTTGATTCACACCTTGCTATCGAATAGTGCAGTAGCTTATCACCCCGTAGGTGCGGCAACATGAGGGCTTGCAGGCGATGTTTGCCTCGCAGTTTTCTGCCGTCGCGCGTGGTCGTGCGGCGGATCCCTTTTCCGTCAGGAGTCCATCGTGTCAGCCGCTGCCCCCGCCAACTTCACCCTCTACGCGGACGCTCAGTTCACGAGCCCGTACGCTTTGTCCGTCTTCGTCACGCTGCGCGAAAAGGGGTTGCCGTTCGATCTGCGCACCGTCGATCTCGCGCTCGGGGCGCATCACGAAACCAGCTATGCCGACCTGTCGCTCACGCGCCGCGTGCCCACGCTGGTGCATGGCGACTTCACGTTATCGGAGTCGTCGGCGATTACCGAATACTTGGAAGCGATCGCCCCTGCGAACCCCGTGTACCCGACCGACGTGCGCGAGCTGGCTCGCGCTCGGCAGGTGCAAGCGTGGTTGCGCAGCGATCTGGGGGTGTTGCGTGCGGAGCGTTCAACCGAGGTCATCTTCTATGGGCCGACGCGCGATCCGCTCTCGGACGCCGGTTACGCGGCGGCGAGCAAGCTCATCGCCATCGCGCAAAGTCTGCTGCCCGACGGCCGGATGTCGCTGTTCGATAAGTGGTGTATTGCGGATGTGGATCTGGCGCTGATGCTCAATCGTCTGGTCTATAACGACGACGTCGTGCCGCCCGCGTTGGCCGAGTTCGCCCGCCGGCAGTTTGCGCGTCCCGCAGTGCAGGAGTGGATCGCCATCAAGCGCCCGGCGCGCCCGGGCGATCCCGTGGAAGACAAGGCCGCCTAAGCCGCCAGCATCGTCAAACGCTGACGATGGATGTTGATGTGAAAGAGAACGAGCAGGCGGTGCGGACAGTCGTCGCGCAATGCGACTCTGGCGCCGTCTTGCTCGCCTTCTTGCAAGGCGTGACGGCTATTGAGCGCGGCTTGAAACGCCACGCCAGCGAGGGTGCGCGTGGCGAAAATCAGCAGCGCAAGCGACGCCGCCATGGCCAGGCGAAAGTCGGTGGTCGCGAAAATGGTTTGCGGCACGTCGAACACCAGCATGGCAATGACCACGCAGGCGTCGATGCAAGTGGCTCCGAGCGACGCCACGAGCAGATAGGCGCGCAACATTCGAATCGTTGTCGATTGCATGTGTCCTCCCTCCCATTGCTCACATCATCCGCCGACGATGTTAAATGTCGAGCGTCTCTTGGCGAGTGACCGAAACCATTTTTTACACACTGTTACCGTACGTGGCTACCGCCCCATGTTAGTCACCGGCTTGGCGGCGATCCGCTAAATTTCGCATTTTTATAGCAAAAATCCACCAAATTGCGAGAATTTCCAGCGTCAGGCACGCGAGAAGCCCGCCGAGACGCTTCGTGCGGTGAATTCAGTCGACAGGCAGGCCCCGAAAGGAGGAAAATATCGCCACCTTGCCGTTTACGTTAACGGCATAGACGACCAAGCCAACTCTGCCGAGACACTGAAGAAACATGAGCGCTGACAACCAACTGCGTTTTGTCGTGGAGCCGCACGCCAACCCCACCCCCGCCGACCAGATCGCCGCCAAGCTGGCCAACCCGGTGTTCGGCCGTGTATTTACCGATCACATGGTCACGATCCGCTGGACCGAAGGCACGGGCTGGCATGACGCCAAGGTCGAAGCACGCCGTCCGTTCGAGATCGATCCGGCCTGCGCCGTGCTGCACTACGCACAGGAAATCTTCGAAGGCATGAAGGCCTACCGTGGCGAAGACGGCAAGATTTCGCTGTTCCGCCCGCAGGCGAACGCCAAGCGTTTCCGCGAGTCGGCCCAGCGTATGTCGATGGCCGAGCTGCCGGAAGCCCTGTTCCTCGAAGCCGTGGAAAAGCTTGTCGATATCGACCGCGCGTGGATTCCGGGCACCGAAGGCAGCAGCCTGTACATCCGCCCGTTCATGTTTGCCTCGGAAAGCTTCCTTGGCGTGCGCGCGTCGCATGAGTACATCTTCTGCGTGATCGCCTGCCCGGTGGGTCCGTACTTCAAGCCGGGCAAGTCGGCTGTGACCGTTTGGGTGTCCGACCAGTACACGCGTGCAGCGCCCGGCGGTACCGGCGCAGCCAAGTGCGGCGGCAACTATGCCGCCAGCCTGATCGCGCAGACCGAAGCCAGCGGCAAGGGCTGTGACCAGGTCGTGTTCCTCGACGCTGCACAGCATCGCTGGATCGAAGAATTGGGCGGCATGAACGTGTTCTTCGTGATGGACGACGGCTCGCTGCAAACGCCGCCGCTCTCGGGCACGATTTTGCCGGGCATCACCCGCGCGTCGATCATCGAACTGGCCCGCCGCAACGGCCTGACCGTGAACGAAACCCCGTACGAATTTGCACAATGGCAAGCGGATGCTGCCAGCGGCCGCGTGAAGGAAACCTTCGCGTGCGGCACGGCAGCCGTGGTGACGGCCATTGGTCAGGTCAAGCATGCCAAGGGCGAATTCACCATCGGCGACGGTGGCGAAGGTGCCGTGACCAAGCGCATTCGTGACGAACTCACGGGTATCCAGCGCGGCAAAGTGGCCGATCCGCTGGGCTGGGTCCACCACGTTGCCTGATGGCGCGTTAAGTCTTAATTAGGTCTTAAACAAGCGCCTGAATGGGCGCTTGAACATAACAGGCAGTGAAGCTGCGCGTCGCCCGAGACAGCGACGCGGGAAATTATCGGCGGCGCGTGACGACACAAGGAGAGTCGCACGCGCCGTCTTGTTGTTCCTGACTTACAGATCATGAAACACGAATCGGGCGCTATATCTGGCGCCATCGCGGCCACCGACACAATCGGCGTGCCGCATTCCGTGCTTGAAGACATCTACGCGATGATCATCGGCATGGCATTTGTGGTGGTCGGTCTGGTGCTGCTCAAAGCTGCCGGGTTAGTCACCGGTGGCGTCGCAGGCATCGCGCTGCTCGCCTCTTATATCTTTCCGCTACCGGTGGGCACCATCTTCACGCTGGTGAACATTCCGTTCTTCCTGTTCGCGTACTTCACGATGGGGCCGGGCTTCGCGCTCAAGTCCACCATCGCGAGCTTCGGCATCACCTTTGCGCTGGCGGCCATGCCGCAGACCCTCCACGTCGCGTTCGTCAACCCGCTGTTTGCCGCGTTTGTCGGTGGCACGCTGTGCGGCATGGGCATTCTCGCGTTGGCGCGTCATGGCGCGGGCGTGGGCGGCACCGGCATCGTTACGCTCTGGCTGCAACGCCGTCGTGGCATCAATGCTGGGATTTCTCAGGTGTGCATCGACGCGACCATTCTGCTTGTCTCGACCGCCACCATCCCGCTCGGACGCGTGGGCTGGTCGGCACTCTCGGCCGTTGCCATGAGTGCCATGGTCGTGGCGTGGCACCGCCCGGGTCGCTATACCGGACGGTAAGCGCTCGCTTGCGTGAGCAGCCATTGGCGGAACACCGTCAGTGGCTGGCCGTGCGTGAGTTCCGTCGGGTAGACAAGGTAATAGGCCGACTCGGCCACGCTTTTCACGTCGAACGGAATCGTGAGGTCCAGCGCGCCAAGCTGGGCCTCGACGAAGAACTTCGGCACCAAGGCGATGCCAAGCCCGGCCGCGGCGCCCGCAATCAACATCGTGTGCAGTTCGTAACGCAGACCTTGCACCGTGCGGTTGTCCTCGATGCGTTGCTCGGCGAACCAGCGCGTCCATGCCGAGGGGCGCGTCGTCGAGTGCAACAACGGGTATTGCAGCAAGTCGGCCGCCGTATTGACTGGCCCCCGCAGCAACGACGGGCGGCACACCGGCACCACCTCTTCCCCGAATAGATAGTCCGACGACGTTCCCGGCCACGTCGGCTGGCCGAAGTGAATGGCCGCTTCGAAGTGTGTCTCGTCGAACGTGAACAGGTCCGTGTGCACGCCCATGTTCACGCGCACGTCCGGGTGCCGATCGTTGAAGTCTTTCATGCGCGGAATCAGCCATTCCGAGGCAAACGTCGGCAGCACCGCCAACTCCAGATACCCCCCGCCACTGCCGTGCGCCATGATCGACAGCGTGTCGCGGTCGAGTTGCTCCAGCGTGCGGCGCACTTGCGTGCTGTACAGGCGCCCGGCGCGCGTGAGCACCACGCGCTGCTTGGCCCGCACGAACAAGCGAACGCCGAGTTGCGTCTCCAGCGTGGCGATCTGGCGCGAGACGGCACTTTCTGTCAGAAATAGCTCGCGGGCCGCGTGGGTAAAGCTTTCGTGCCGGGCGGCCGCCTCAAAAGCGAGCAGCGCCCCCGTGCTTGGGGTTCTGAACTTGCGCATATTGATTCCAAAAACGCATCAAGTGGCAATTTTATCTCGCTTTACGCGAGTGACATCCCTTTCAATAATGCTGTCACTGCAAGAAGGCGCGGCCTGACACTCCGGCGCGCCTGCCCCGACACCCTGCGGCGCCGCGCGACATGAGAGGAGCGACGGCGTCCACCCCTGCGAGACATTCCGATGCGCAATGCCAATGTGCAGTCCTTGCTGGTTTCCCTGCTGGGAGAGGCGCGTACCGACGCGCTTTTCGCCACACTCAATACGCCGTCGATTCTGGCCGTGTTCGAGCCGGGTCAGGTGACCCGAGCCGAGTTGGCCCAGGCCATGAACATGGCCTTGTTCGAGGGGTTGCTGGCGCGTTCGGCCAACGGCCGTCAATACACCGAAGAAACCATTGCCGCCGGTGGCAGCGTTTACTTCGATCATGGTGCGTTGCGCACCGTGCGCTGGGCTAACAACGGCGCGTTGCCGCCGGGCGAAGCGGCGTTCACGCGCATTCTGCGCCCGCTCGGCTTCCGTCCGAACGGCCGTTATCCGCTTGACCGACTGGGCATGACCGGCCGCGCGTACGCGCATGAAGATGCGCCCGAAGAGATTTCGCAATTCTTCGTAAGCGAATTGCATCCCGAGCGCTTCTCCGAAGCGTTCCAGCAGGCAGTGTCCAACGTGGTGGGTACGTCCAAAGACCCGCTCACGCCCGCAGCGGTTGGTCAACTGTGGGAGCTGGAACGCGACGGCACGCTGCCGCTGGAAACCGCACAGGCACTGCTGCCCGTCATCGTGGGGGCATTCGAGCGTCAGCACGATGTGCCCAGCGAGGCCGATTACGACGCACTGCTGGCCGAATCGGCCGAGATGGCGTGGATTGCCACCGAAGGCAACGCCTTCAACCATGCGACCGACCGTGTCGAAGACGTCTTTGCGTTGTCGGATGCCGAGAAGGCCAAAGGCCGTCCGATGAAGCCTGAAGTCGAGCGTTCGCGCTCGGGCCGCGTGTTCCAGACGGCATACCGCGCCGACGTCGTGCGCCGTGAGTTTCGCTCGGCTAGCGGCGAGATCGTGACGCGCGACGTGCCGGGGTCCTTTTACGAATTCATCACGCGCCGTCGCGAATACGACAACGCCAAGCATTGCTGGAAGATCGACCTGCGTTTCGACGCGGGAAATGCACAGGGCATCTTCAAGATGACCGCTAACGCCAAATGACCGTGGGGCGCGGCATGCGTATTGCGACGGGCGCACAATAGGCCCACGCGACGCTGGCTGCGTCCATTGCCTGCTACTACCGACTGTTACCACCGGCTGCTGCTACCGGCCACTAACTGGCTGCAACAACCGGACTACCTAGGGATATCAACGTGAACGCCACCTCCATCCTCAACGAACTGGGCATTGCCAAGCTGGCCGAGACCGGCGACATCGCCGTGCATTCGCCGATCGACGGCGCCTTGATTGGCCGTGTGGCCAGCGCCAGCGTGGCCGATGCGCAAGCGGCACTTGCCCGCGCGCAAACCGCCTTCACCGCGTGGCGCAACGTACCGGCCCCGCGTCGCGGCGAGCTGGTTCGTTTGCTGGGCGAAAAACTGCGCGAACGTAAGCAGGCACTGGGTGCCCTCGTGACACTCGAAGCGGGCAAGATCCTGCAAGAGGGTCTGGGCGAAGTGCAGGAAATGATCGACATTTGCGACTTCGCCGTCGGGCTGTCGCGTCAGTTGTACGGCCTGACTATTGCGTCGGAGCGTCCGGGCCATCGTATGGCTGAGACGTGGCATCCGCTGGGCGTTTGCACCGTCATTTCCGCGTTCAACTTCCCCGTGGCCGTGTGGTCGTGGAATGCGGCGCTCGCGCTTGTGTGCGGCAATGCCGTCGTCTGGAAGCCGTCGGAAAAGACGCCGCTGACTGCGTTGGCCGTCAACAAGCTGATGGAAGAAGTGATTGCCGAATTCGGCGACGCCCCCGAAGGCCTGACCGCACTCGTCATCGGTGGCCGTGATGTGGGCGAGGCACTGGTTGCCGATCCGCGTTCCGCCATCGTGAGCGCGACGGGCAGCACCGAGATGGGCCGTAAGGTCGGCGTGGAAGTCGCGCGTCGTTTCGGCCGTTCGATTCTCGAGTTGGGCGGCAACAACGCTGGCATCGTGACCGGCAGCGCCGATATGGAACTGGCGTTGCGCGGCATCGTGTTCTCTGCGGTGGGCACGGCGGGTCAGCGTTGCACCACGCTGCGCCGACTGTTCGTGCATGAGAGCGTGTACGACAAGACCGTCGATCGTCTGAAGACCTTGTACGGCAAAGTCTCGATCGGTAACCCGTTGGAGCGTGGCACGCTGATGGGCCCGCTGATCGACGAAGGCTCGTTCAAGCGGATGCAGGCTGCGCTCGAGAGCGCGCGTGCGCAGGGTGGCAAGGTAACGGGTGGCGAGCGTCATGCCGTTGCGGGTGCCGAGAACGGCTTCTATGTGAAGCCCGCGATTGTCGAGATGCCGAAGCAGACCGAAGTCGTGTTGACCGAAACCTTCGCGCCGATTCTGTACGTGCTCAAGTACAGCGATTTCAACGAAGCGATTGATGGCAACAATGCGTCGTCGCACGGTTTGTCGTCGTGCGTGTTCACGACCGATTTGCGTGAGGCCGAGCGCTTCACGTCGTCGGCCGGTAGCGATTGCGGTATTGCCAACGTCAACATTGGCCCGAGTGGCGCGGAGATTGGCGGCGCGTTCGGTGGCGAGAAAGAGACGGGCGGCGGGCGCGAGTCCGGTTCCGATGCCTGGAAGGGTTACATGCGCCGTGCCACCAACACCGTCAACTACTCTTCCGCCCTGCCGCTCGCGCAAGGCATCGACTTCTCCATCGAGTGATATCGCGATAAAGCGTGCCTGGCGCCATGGACTCCCACGAGCCATCCGCCGGGTGCGCAGCGAATCTTGCGAGCGCCTGCCCGCCACGTTTAGCGCGCAGCGTTTGCCACCTCCTGAGTTTCCTTTTCACGTCACACGCACCACGCTTTCGAAAGCGAGGCCTACATGTACGCCTTCACTTCAGTGTTTGCCAATCCGGCGGGCTCGCCCATTCGCGAGTTGTTCAAGTACTTGTCCGAGCCGGGCATGATTTCGTTCGCTGGGGGATACCCGGCCAGTGACTTATTCGACGTCGACGGGTTGGCGGCGGCGCAGGCGCGAGCTTTCGCGCAGCCGACGCGATGCTTGCAATATGGCCCGACCGATGGACTGGCCGAACTCAAGACGCAGATCGTCGCGTTGATGGCGACACGTGGCGCAAAGTGCGCGAGCGAAGAATTGTTGGTGACCACTGGTTCGCAACAGGGTCTCGACTTGTTGTTGCGGGTGATGGTGGCCCCGGGCGACGTGGTGGTGACCGAGCAGCCAGCGTATCCGGCGACGTTGCAGGCGCTGAGACTTGCACAGGCGCAGATCGTGACTGTGCCAGTCGATGCGGATGGGTTGGACGTCGACCATCTCGCGACCTTGCTGCGCGAGGGAAAGATTGCGGTGCCGAAGTTGTTGTACACCGTGCCGACGTTTGCCAACCCGACGGGTGCGACGTTGTCGCGCGAGCGGCGTGTCGCGCTGTTGAAGTTGGCGGCCGAGTATCGCTTCATCGTGATCGAGGACGATCCGTACGGCGACTTGCGGTTTGCGGGCGAGGCGTTGCCGACGTTGTTGGCGTTGACGGACGAGGTACCGGGTTCGCGGGCGTGGGTCGTGCACTTTTCGAGCTTGTCGAAAATCGTGGCACCGGGCTTGCGCGTGGGTTGGACCATTGCGCCGCCGGAGATCGCGCGACGCTGCGTCGTGGCGAAGCAAACGGTGGATTTGTGCAGTGTGCCGTGGACGCAGGCGGTGGCGGCGGAATACTTGGCGGACGGTGCGTTGGCGCGGCATTTGCCGAACATCAAGGCGGCGTACAAGCGCAAGTGCGACGCGATGTGCGAGGCGTTGGACGGCTTGCTCGGTGACGAGATCCAGTTCCAAGCGCCTGAGGGTGGGATGTTCGTGTGGGCGCGGTTGTCGGCGGTGCGCACGAGCGAGTTGTTGCCGCATGCGATCGAGCAGAAGGTGTTGTTCGTCCCGGGGACGGCGTTCTACGCGGAGGATGCCGATGCGTCGTCGTTGCGCTTGTCGTTTGCAGCACCGGGTGTCGATGCGATCGAGGAAGGCGTAAAGCGGTTGCAGCGTGCGATGCAGTCGGTGGGAGCAAAGCAGGAATAAGGCGAGTGCACCGATGGTTGCAACGAATCGGGTGAGCGGAAACGAGTCGGCGGCGCATCCGACCGTTTGCTGATGCGGAGTGACGCGAACGGTCGGATGTGACGACGACCGACCGGCGGGGTGTGAAGAAGCGGCGGCGAGAAGTTTTCGGGGGTATGCCGTAGAGGTGTGTTGCAACGGATAGATGGGAGATGACGAGCCGTCGGCGCGCTACCCGTTTTCCAAAGCGAATTTCGTGGAGCGACGAAAACGGGTAGCGTGCCGGCGGCCGACCGCGAGAGTGAAAGGCGGGGGTCCGCGCCGTGAAAACCAGCGCGGGGAGAACCAGTCACCAACCGCGGTGAATCACAGCTTCAGACACACATTACGAAGCTCGGTATAGAACTCAAGCGAGTGAACCCCGCCTTCGCGGCCGATGCCGGATTGTTTCGCGCCACCGAAGGCGGTGCGCAGATCGCGCAGGAACCACGCGTTGATCCAGCACACACCGACTTCGAGGGCGGCGCCCATGCGGTGAGCGCGGCTGACGTCGGAGGTCCAGACGGTTGCGGCGAGGCCGTAGGGTGTGGCGTTCGCCAGCGCGATGACTTCTTCTTCCGTATCGAACGGTGCGATATGGCAGCACGGCCCGAAGATTTCTTCGCGAATGACCGAAGCGGACTCGGGCAAACCAGTCCAGATAGTCGGCTGCACCCAAGCACCGTCCTTCATTGAGGCGGGCATATCCGGCACACCGCCACCGGTCACGACCGTCGCGCCTTCTTCGCGAGCCTTCGCGTAATAAGACAGCACTTTCTCGCGATGCACTTGCGAGACGAGCGGGCCAAAGTTCGTGCCTTCAGCGTACGGATCGCCTAGCTTCAGTGATTCGGCGCGTTCCTTGAGCGCCGCCACGAAGCGGTCGAAAATCGGCCGCTGCACGTAGACGCGCTCTGTTCCCAGACACACTTGGCCGCTGTTGTCGAAGCTCGAACGGGTGATACCCGCGACCGCCTTATCGAAATCCGCATCGGCGAACACGATGCCGGGATTCTTGCCGCCCAGCTCGAACGACACCGGGCGCACGCCATTTGCGGCGGCCTTCATGATCGCTTCGCCCGTACGCGTCTCGCCCGTGAACGTGATCCCGTTCACCCCCGGGTGCTCCGTCAAAAACGCCCCCGCCGATTCCGGACCGAAGCCGTGCACCACGTTGTAGACACCGGCTGGCACGCCAACTTCATTCATCACTTCGCCGAGCAACGTCGCCGTCGCAGGCGTTTCCTCCGACGGCTTCACGACGACCGTGTTACCGAAGGCCAACGCCGGACCGACTTTCCACGTCATCAGCAAGAGCGGCAAGTTCCACGGACACACCACCGCGATGACCCCGCGCGGCGTGCGCACACCGTAGTTCAACGCGTTGCCGCCGTCCGGCGCCACCATCGCGAACGACTCGGTCGGCACGTTCTTGATCATGTCCGCGAACACCTTGAAGTTCGCAGCGCCGCGCGGGATGTCCAGATGACTCGCCAGCGAATGCGGCTTGCCCGTATCCGCAATTTCGGCGGCCAGAAAATCATCGAAACGGCGATTAATGCCATCGGCCACCGCGTGCAGCAACTCGACGCGTTGCGCCACCGTCATCTTGCCCCACGGGCCTTGCAGCGCGGCGCGGGCGGCGCGAACCGCAGCGTCCACTTCCGTGCGGCCCGCTTCGTGCACGAGACCGATCAGGCTGTTGTCCACCGGGTTGCGGTTCTCGAACGTGCGGGCGCTGGACACCCACTCGCCGTTGATGAAGTTCTGGAAGTCTTTCATGTCTCGCTCTCGATTTATTGGGAATGACGGCTACCGGGCACATGCCGGGCGACATGGCCACACGATAAATCCACCTCCCGGCCCGCGTCAATATTTTCTCGAGAATTTTTATTTATCTCGATTTTTATTGTCTTTTGCGACAATTCAAACCAAGCTGCTTATAATCGCGAGACTCGACGCCCGGCGCATCGCATGCCCCGAGCGCGCTACAACATCGAAGACCCCATGCTCAGCAACGCCGCCTCGCCTGCCCAGACACCTGACGCCACCCTCGCGCAAAGCGCTTACCTGCGCTTGCGCAGCGACATCGTCGAAGGCGTACTGGCCCCGGGCGAGAAGCTCCGTGTCGAGCATTTGAAGGATCGGTATGACGTGGGCGCTGGCACGTTGCGTGAAGCGCTGGCACTGCTGGTCGCCGATGCGCTCGTCGTGCAGCACGGGCATCGGGGGTTTCGGGTGACGCCGATCTCGCTGGCCGATTTCATCGACATCACCGAGACGCGGGTGCAATTGGAGACAGAGGCGCTACGTCAGTCCATCACGCTGGGTGACGATGCGTGGGAAGCCAACCTGACGAGTGCCTTCCACCTGCTCTCGCTCGCGGAAGAACGGCTGGCCAACGGTGGCGCGGAAGCCTTCGCACAATGGGAAGCCCGCAACCGCGCGTTTCATGAAGTGCTGATTGCCGCGTGTCCGTCACGCTGGCTGCACCACTTTCTCGCGATTCTTTATCGGCAGTCGGAGCGCTATCGCCGCTTGTCGATCACCCACCAACCCGTGCCGCGCGACGTGCATGAGGAGCATCAGGCCATCTTCGACGCCTGCCTCGCGCGCGATGCGGGCAAAGCGGCCGAATATCTCGCCGCCCACATCCGAAAAACGCTCGAAGCTGTGCGCGAACTCCCCGATGCGGTGATCAACGCAGGTACAGCAGCGCTGGCACCGGTGCGCTGATCCACCGGCAGCGCGGCAAGTTCAACGCGGCAAACTCTCGCGCACGATCTGCGCAAAGTACTGGGCACCCAGCGGAAGAATCGCGTCGTTGAAGTCGTAGCACGCGTTGTGCAGCGGGATCGCACCGGGCTCATCCTGCGTGCCGTTACCGATAAACGCGAAGTTGCCCGGCAGATGTTGCAGAAACACGCCGAAGTCTTCCGACGCCATCACCGGTGGGATGTTCGCCTCGACCATTGCGTCACCGGCTACGGCCTTCGCCGCCCGCACCGCGACCTCGGTGTTCGCCTCCCAGTTCATCGTCGGCGCGAACTCGTGCGTGTACTCGAACTCGCAGTGCGCGCCGTGCATCGCGCAAATCCCCATGCAGATATCGCGCATGCGAATTTCGAGCAAGCGCTGTACCTCGGGCGTGTAGCTGCGGGTATCGCCTTTGATGACGACGTTCGTGGGAATCGCATTCCGAATGCCGTCGGTGATGAATTCCGTGCAGGACACCACTGCCGACTCACCTGGATCGACGCTGCGCGACACCACCGTTTGCAACGCCACGACAATCTCCGCGCCGATGACCAGCGGGTCGATGCCCATATGCGGACGCGCAGCATGCGTACCCTTGCCGCGAATCCGAATCACGAAGTTGTCTTCGCTCGCCATGATGCCGCCCGTGCGCGTGGCGATCTGCCCGGCCGGAATGCCCGGCATGTTGTGGATGCCGTAAATCGCATCGATGGGAAAGCGCGTGAGGAGCCCGTCGGCAATCATCGCTTTCGCGCCTCGCCCATGTTCCTCAGCAGGCTGAAAAATAAAGCGCACCGTGCCGTTGAAATCACGTGAATCGCACAGCAACTTGGCCGCGCCCAGCACCATCGACATGTGCCCGTCATGCCCACACGCGTGCATCTTGCCCGCCACTTGCGAAGCATGGCCGCGCCCGGGCGCCTGCTCGTTGATCTGCAAGGCATCCATATCCGCACGAATGCCGATAGCCCCCGAGCCATTACCAACGCGCAAACTCGCGACGACACCCGTGCCGCCAATACCTCGGTGCACATCCAGTCCGAAGCTCTCGAGGATCGTCGCCACCGTCTGCGATGTTGCGACCTCTTCAAATCCCGTCTCGGGCAGACGATGGAACGCGTGCCGCCAGTCGGTCAGCGCCTTCGCGAAATAGGTGTCTTGCGTCATGGTCAGTTCCTTGGAATCTAGAAAGGCAGGCGCCTGCGCCCCGCATCAGCGATATCAGCGATATCAGCGAGACAGCCACGCGCGTTGACGATCTGCAACGACCTCAGCCGTTTCCCCAACAAGTTCCGCATAGACGGACGGTGCCGTCGCCCCTTCGGTGTTGATCAGCAGCACACGCGAACCGGCATTCAGGCCGAGCGCCGAAGCCTTCTCAGGCGATGCTGCCGCGGCCATCAACCCGGCAAGCCCGGCCACGCCCGACTCGCCAGCAACGAACGGCGCATCGTTCTCGCTTCCTTGCGCAAGACGCCGCATCGCGTCCACCGCTTGCGCATCGCTCACGGTCATGAAGCCGTCGACCGACGTTTGCAGGAAGCGCCACGCCAGCGGCGACGTCTCGCCGCACGCCAGTCCTGCCATCACCGAATCGACGGTGCCTGTCGCCTGCGCCGGTTGGCCCGCGATCGCGCTTTGGAAAAGACAATCGGCTTGCACCGGTTCAACCACGACAAACGTCGGACGCTGCGCGCCCCAGCGTTCCCACAAATAACTCACGACGCCTGCGGCCAATCCACCAACGCCCCCTTGCAGAAAGACATGCGTGGGCGGTGCCGCCAACGCCTCCACAACCTCAGCAGCGATGGTGCCATAGCCCTGCATCACGTCGCGTGGGATGGCTTCGTAGCCTTCGTAAGACGTGTCCGAAATCACGTGCCAGCCATGTCGCTCCGCCAGCGCCGCCGCCTCCGTCACCGAGGCGTCGTAGTTGCCCGCGATACGCACGATCTGCGCGCCGTAAGCGGCAATCGCCTGTTCGCGCTCTTCGCTCACGTGAGCGTGCAGCACGATCACACAGGGACAGCCAATGCGTTGCGCCGCAGCCGCTAGCGCCCGGCCATGATTGCCGTCCGTCGCACTGATCGCCGTGAACCCGGCGAGCGCATCACTATGGGCACCGGCAAACAGCGTCTGCGCCGTGAACCCACGCCCTTCGAACGTGCGCAGAATCTGACGCACCAGCGCGATGGGCGCCCCCAATGCCTTGAAGCTGCCCAGCGGCGAGCGCAGCGCTTCGTCCTTCATCTGCACGCTCTGCACCCCCAGCGACGCCGCCAAATCCGGCAGATCGCGCAACGGCGTGCTGCCCTCGCGCAAGCCATCCCATTGCATCAACCATGCGCGGCTCTCGCTCGCACGCGCCATGCTCATGATGTCTTGAAGTTCAGCCGGATACGGCACGCGCGACGCGCGGGGGTTGAGATACAGCATGGGGGGACTCCAGTATTGCGATATTGGGGGGCGACGATGCCGCGCAGGTCGATTACAGCGCGGGCGACGCGACGCCGAGCCGGTGCGCGACCACGTCGAGCAACACGTGTGCGCCGTTCACCAGTTGATCGTCGTCGGTATGCTCGCGCGGGTTGTGGCTGATACCGCCACGGCTCGGGACGAAAATCATCGCGGCGGGTGCGATGCGCGCAATCATTTGGGCGTCGTGCCCCGCGCCCGAGGTCATCCGCTTGTAAGACAGCCCTCGTTTTTCCGTGCACTCGGCGATGACGTTGGCCAATGCGCCGTCGAACACAACCGGCGAGAAGCGCGCGAAACGCTCCGTCGTGACGCGCACGCCTTCTTCCTGCGCGATCTGCGTCAGAAACTCGCTCAAACGGGCCTCGCTCGCCGCCAAGCGTTGCTCGTCCGGATCGCGCATATCCACCGTGAACACCGCCCGGCGCGCAATCACGTTGATCACGCTCGGCGAAAGTTGCATCGTGCCAACCGTCGCCAGCGTGGTGCCCGATTCACGCGCGAGGCGGCGCAACTCGGTCACCGTGGCAGCAGCGACATAACCGGCGTCGTGGCGCAGATGCGTGGGCGTTGTCCCGGCGTGATTGGCGTTGCCGTCGATCGTGATCTGCTGCCACGAAATGCCTTGCAGGTTTTCCACCACACCGATTTGCAGCCCCTCGGCCTCCAGAATCGGCCCCTGCTCGATGTGCAGTTCGAGATATTCGTGCGGCACCAGCGTGCCCGGCGTCATGTCTCCTGCGTAGCCGATACGAACCAACTCGTCGCCGAGCCGCGCACCGTCCGTACCGACCGCATCCAGTGCTTCGTCGAGCGAAAACCCGCCCGCGTGCACGAGCGAACCCATCATGTCGGGATGAAAACGCGCGCCTTCCTCGTTAGTGAAAGCCACCACCGTGATCGGACGCGACGGCACGATGCCAGCCTCGCGGAACGCACGCACGACGGCCAAACCGCCGAGCACGCCATAGCAACCATCCAGCGCCCCTGCGTTGACGACGGTATCGATATGCGAGCCCATCATGAGCGGGCGCAACGCATTGCCGTCGGCATCCATCGCGTCGGACGGCAGCGTACCGAAGATGTTGCCGATGCGGTCGACGCGCACGTCGAGATCGAGTTCGCGCATCCACGCGACGACTTGATCGCGGCCCGCTTTCTCGGCGTCGGTCAGCGCGACGCGGGTGCGGCCACCGTTGACGGGATCGGCACCGATCTCGCCCAATGCGCGCAGTTGTTGCAGCAGCAAGGGGCCGTTCAGGCGGAGTGAAGCGGTTGAAGAAGCCGTCGAAGCAGCGGCGGCGGAAGTGGGTTCGTTGTGGGACATGAGACGGTGCTGTCGTAGACCTGCGTGTGACTTGGACGCCCTCGGAGCCCCGCCACCCGGGCAGATGGCGCGTTACCGCTGGCGGAGTATCATCGGATGACCTGAATAATATTCCGGACGACGCGTACGAATTGCGCGTTTTCGCTAACAAAATCGAATTTTTATTGCGCCCATGACGCTCGACAGCTACGACATCGCCTTGCTCGCCGCGATTCAGCAAGACGCCACGACGCCCCAGCATGCGCTCGGCGCGCAGGTGAATCTCTCGTCCGCCGCCGTCAACCGCCGTCTGAAGAAGCTCACCGACGAGGGCGTGACACGCAAGACCGTATCGCTGATCGACCCTGCGCGCGTGGGCTATCCGCTCACGATCATCACGGAAGTCGAAGTCGAGAACGAACGGCTCGATCTGCTCGACGCCATGCGGCGCAGCTTTCTCGCGTGCCCGCAGGTGCAGCAGTGCTATTACGTCGCGGGCGAATGCGATTTCGTGGTCATCATGGTCGTGCAGAACATGGCGCAGTACACCGAACTGACGCGCGCGTTGTTCTTCGAGAGCAACAACGTGAAGCGCTTCAAGACGCTCGTCTCGATGAGCAACGTGAAGGTCGGTCTGGAAGTGCCGATGGACGGCGTGCTTGGGTAAGCGCTTCCCCGATGCACCGATGCTCCCGATACCCCCGATACCGCGATCACCGCATTTCCGCGCGAAGCTCGCGCACACCGCGCCCGAGCTTACGCCGCAGCAGCGTGCGCAAGGTGGCGGAATCCGCGTAGCCCACTTCGGCCGCAATCGATTCGAGATCGCGGCCCAGCGAGACGAGGTGCTGTGCCCGCTCGATGCGCAAGTCTTGAAAAAAGGCCAACGGCGATTTGCCGAGCACCGCCTCGGTACGGCGTTGTAGCGTGCGCGGCCCGACGGCGAGTGCATTGGCGGCGTCTTGCAGCGAAAATCCCGACGACAACCGCTCACGCGCCCAGCGCTCGAACTTCGCAATCAGCGGATCGGCATTGGCCAGAAAGTCGGGAATAACATACCGGGCTTGCGACGAGCGGGTATCGACGAGCATCAGACGCGCCACCAGCGCCGCCAATTCAGGGCTTGCCTGACGCACCAGCCAGAGCGCGAGATCGAGATGCCCCATCATCGCGCCCGCCGTGACGATGCGCGCCGACGCCACGAGCATCTTCGAGTGATCGAGATCGACCGCCGGATATCGCTGCCGGAAGAATGGCGCGAGCGACCACGTCGTCGTCGCGGTGCGTTGATCGAGCAAACCGGTTTCTGCAAGCAGGAACGTGCCGATACACGCGGCGGCCACGCCGCTACCGCCGACATCGTGCCAGCGCCGTAGGTGCCCAATGGCGTCGCGCACGTCGGGGCGCGCTAGCGCTTCGCTCAAGGCGTCGGGTTGCTTGGCATTGAGTGCGGGCACGACCACCCAGTCGGCTTGACGCAAGGCGCTCGCAGATTCCACCGGTAACGAGAACCCGAGCGCGGTACGGATACGCTTGCGCACGCCAACCACGTGCACGTCGAACGGCGGCACGGGAAAGCCCTGCATGGCGGCCAGTTCGTTGGCGGTGGAGAAGGTATCCATCAACACAGTGAGGCCCGTGTCGAATACGCCGTCGAGCGCGAGAATGGCAAGCTTCATGTCGTAAATGACTCGAATAATGTCATTCCCGACTATAGTTTGTGACGGCAGCCGGGTCTAGACTTTGTCGTGTTGCGGCTATCACAGCAGATGGACCGCCCCCTGAACGTCATGACGAGACACTAGCGAGCGCCCCCGATGAACGCCTCCCCGACTTCCATTCTCGACACCATCGGCAACACGCCCTTGTTGCCGCTTCAGCATGTCGTGCCCGCGAACAGCGCGCGCATCTTCGTGAAGCTGGAAACCCAGAACCCTACCGGCAGCATGAAAGACCGCATGGCGCTCGCCATGATCGAAGCGCCCGAGTCCGACGGACGGTTACCGCCCGGCGGCGCCGTCGTCGAGTACACGGGCGGAAGCACCGGCGTGTCGTTGGCGCTCATTTGCGCAGTCAAGAAGCATCCGCTGCACATCGTGACGTCGGACGCGTTCTCGAAAGAGAAGCTCGATCACATGCGTCTGCTTGGCGCGCGGCTCACGCTGATTCCCAGCGAAAACGGCAAACAGACCGAGCGGCTGACGAAAGACATGATTCGCGAAGCCCATCGGATTGCCGAGCAGACCGGTGCGTATCTCACTGCGCAAATGGAAAACACCGACCAACTGCATGCCTACACGCTGATGGCCGATGAAATTTGGGCGCAGACAGGCGGCCGTATCGACGGCTTCGTGCAAAGCGTCGGCACGGCAGCGTCGTTGCGCGGTATCGCCGAGACGCTGCGCCAGCGCGACGCCGACATCCGCGTCGTTGCCGTGGAACCCGCAGAGTCGGCGGTGTTATCGGGCGGACCGTCGGGCGCGCACAAGATCGACGGCATCGGGGCGGGGTACGTCGTGCCGCTTTGGCGCGACGGGATTGCCCATCACATCGAGCGCGTGTCGACCGACGAAGCGAAAGCTATGGCGTTTCGGCTGGCTGCGGAAGAGGGTTTGTTTTGCGGTACGTCCACGGGCGCCAATGTGACAGCAGCCTTGCGACTTGCCGAACAACTCGGGCCCGACGCCACTGTCGTCACCATCATGTGCGATACCGGCATGAAGTACCTGAAGACGTTTGCCGAACACTTGACTTCATGAGGCCGTGCCCGCCCTTCAAGACGGACGCGTGCGAGTAAAGCGCTGCTCGGTGACCTCGGTCCCCCACTGCGCGCCCGACGACTCGGAGGTGAGCTGGAAGCCGAACGACTCGTAAAGATGGCGCGCGGCGTCCAGCCCCTTGAACGTCCAGAGATAGGTTTCCCGGTATTGCGCGTCGACGAATTGCATCGCCTGCGACATCAACTGGCGTCCAATGCCGGTGCCGCGCAAGGCATCGTCGACGATGAACCACCGCAGGTGCGCCACACCAGTGGCGAGGTCTCCGTCGATGGCTAGCGATGCCAGCGTGCGGCCGTTCTCGACGCAAAGCCAGATCGCTTTGCCGTCCGTCGGCAACGCCCCGGCAAACGCCGCCAATTCCGTCGCCACCCGTTTCTCGAAAAACGCCCCGAAGCCCCAGTGCTCGGCGTAGAAGCGCGCGTGCAGGCTCGCGATATCGCCGATGCAGCCGGGCACGTACCCCTGCTGCACGGTGGGCGCGTCGGCATTCGCGGCATTGGGCTTCCCCGCGTTGTCGACCGCCAGCGCATCGGCGTACAGCGCCAGCGAGCGGACCAGGGCCTGCTGATCGGCCGGCACCAGTCGCCGCAGCGCATTGGACACCTGATCCGTGGCAAACCGGTCGATGCGTTTGCGCAGTGCCTGCCCGGACGGCGTCAATTGCAGCGTGGAAGTGCGCGCGTCGTCCTTCGATGCGACGCGCGTGACAAGCCCCGAGGCCTCCAGTTTTGCCAACTGACGGCTGGTATTCGACTTATCGAGCCGCAGCAATCCGCCCAAGTCCTTGGCGTTGACACCCGGATGCGCGCCGATTTCGATGACGGCATGAACGGCGGAAGGCGCCAGATCACTATCGGCCAATGTCGTGCGCATGAAGCCTAGCTCACGCACCAGCTTGCGCGAGAACTCCCGCAGTTCGAGAATCGTGGCTTCTCGCGAGCCGGCGTTAAGATCGGAAATATCCATGGCTTGCCTGCATTTCGGTTGCGCTTCGCAACAATATAGTTGCACATTACAACTTTAGCAAGGCGGAAATTTTCGTCACTGTGCGAATCGGTCGGTCGCACTTCATGGAGAATTGTCGCGTTTTGTCGACAGAGCGTCACAACGCGCGAGAACCCACTACACTGCTGGCCGAAGCTGCCCCCTCCCCCTTCGCCTGCCGCCATTTCGAACATGCCCACCCGGATTCTTCTCGTCGAAGACGACGCTCGCCTCTCAGCGCTGGTCGCCGGCTACCTGCAAAAGCACGGGTATCAAGTCGATACCGTGCTCGATGGCGCGCGGGCGGTTCAGGCGATCGTCAAACGCCGCCCCGATCTGGTCATTCTCGACGTGAACCTGCCCGGCAAGGACGGCTTTCAGGTGTGCCGCGAGGCGCGTGAGCATTACGACGGCATCGTCATCATGGTGACCGCGCGCGACGAAGAGTTCGACGAAGTGCTCGGGCTGGAATTGGGGGCCGACGATTACGTGCACAAACCCGTGCAACCGCGCGTGCTGCTCGCGCGCATCAAAGCGCAATTGCGCCGTAACGTGCAACGTCCGTCGTCCGCCGCACAGCCAGAATCGATCACCTTCGGCAAGTTCAAGATCGACCGTGGCAACCGCACGGTGACGCTGCCCAACGGCACGACGCCCGATCTGACGTCGGCAGAGTTCGACTTGCTCTGGGCGCTGGCGCGCTCGGCCGGTCAGGTTGTCACGCGAGACGATCTGGTGCGGCAACTGCGCGGCGTCGAATTCGATGGGGTCGACCGCTCCGTCGACGGCGGTATCTATAAACTGCGTCGTAAGCTGGGCGACGACACCACACCGCCGCAGCGCATTCTGACCGTGCGCGGCAAGGGCTATCAGCTCAACAAGTCGGACTGGGATTGAACGCCGGGCGACACAACATCACCAGTCTTCACGTCACACTTCGTCGGAACCCACATGCGCGGCCACCCTTTTCAGCCCTACCGCTACTGCCGCCTCCGATGGCAACGCTTCCGGCGCTCGTGGACCGATACCCGCGCCGACCGGCGCCCCAGTTGGTCGCGCCTCTACGTGCGCACCTACACGCGCATGTTGTCGCTGTGTCTGCTGGTGCTCGCGGTACCTGCCGCATTGCTGATCGTCAGCCTGCCGGGTGCTTGGCTTCACGAACATCTGCTGACGGCGAAGTTTCTCGTCCCGTGCATTCTCGCCACCTTGGCGTTGCCCGCGTTCGTCGCTTATCGCTGGATGCGCCCGGTATGGGTCGATCTGGTGATGGTGCGCGAGCGGGCCATCGACTTTAGCGGTGGACGGTTTCATACCCGGGCGCGCGAATCCTACAGCGTGATCATCGGCCCGCTCGCCCGAACGCTCAATGCGCTGGCCGAGCGCATGGAGAAGTTGATTGCCACGCAACGCGACCTGACCAACGGTATCTCGCACGAACTGCGCACGCCGCTGGCACGGTTACGGTTTGCACTGGAAGTGTTGCGCGATCCGTCTTCGCCAGCGGATGCGTGCGAACAGGCGCTCGAGAGCATCGATCAGGACGTGACCGAACTCGACGAATTGATCGACATGAGCCTGACTTTCGCGCGCTTGGAGTACAGCTCGTTGCAATCGCACGTCGAAGCCACGTCGGTAGCGAATTGGTTCGCAGCACAGGTGCAAGACGCCACGCTGCTATACGCCGATCGCGACATCACGCTGGAAACCGAATTGGACGCCTCGTTGCAGGTCGTGATGGACAAGCGCTTGATGTCCTATGCGATGCGCAATCTGCTGCGAAACGCGAGCCGGTACGCCGCATCGCGCATCGTCGTCGGGCTGCGGCTGCGGCACGGCAATGTGGAAATTTACGTGGAAGACGACGGGCCCGGTATTCCCGAGAGCGAACGCAAGCGCATCTTCGACGCGTTCGTTCGGCTGGACCGAAGAACGGGCGGCTATGGCTTGGGCCTCGCCATCACGGAGCAAGTCTTGCGCGCCCACCACGGCCGAGTGGTGGCGACAGACCCGATGACACTGGGCGGCGCGCGTTTCGAGATGAGTTGGCCTGCCGTGACACGGTGAGCTTCACGGCCACTAGGGCGCAGGGCTCACGACGCCATAAACCCGCCGTCCGCCGCCAATACGTGGCCGACGACGAACGACGCCTCGTCCGACGCCAGCCAAACGACGGCTTCGGCGACTTCGTCAGGCCGCCCCATCCGTCGTAGCGGCAGCCCTGCGGCCACTGCCGAAATATCCGCGATCCCCGATGCCAGCATCATGTCGGTCACCACGCGTCCCGGCGCGACCGCATTGATGCGAATGCCACGAGGCGCGCATTCCATCGCGGCCGAGCGCATCAACGAAATGACCGCCGCCTTGGACGCGGCATAGAGCGCCAGCCCCGGGTTCGGATTGCGCTGCCCGCTCACGGACGCATTGATGACGATGCGGCCACCGCCCTGCGCCTCCATGGCGGGGACTTGATACTTCAGACAGAGGAAAACAGAGCGGACATTGGCGTCAAATACCGTCTCGTAGACGGCCGTGTCCTGCACCTCCACCGGCGCGCGTCGCTCCTGATACCCCGCATTGTTGAATGCGACATCAAGGCGGCCGAACTGCGAGAGCGTCGTGCGGACAAGATGCGCGACATCGGCTTCGCGCGTCACATCGGTTTTCACATACAGCGACTGCGCGCCCGCAGCGCGACATTGCGCTGCGACGGCTTCGCCTTCCTGCTCTCGACGGCCTGCAATGACGACGGCGATCGCCCCTTCCCAAGCCATCAAAAGCGCTGTGGCGCGTCCAATGCCGCTGCCGCCACCAGTCACCAGCCCCACGCGCCCCGTCATACGGCCCCGGCGCGACGTCGCATTCTCCAGCTGTGTCGATGTTTCCATGGCGTCCTCAGAACGTTGCCATTCGCACGAACCGCGCAGCGTCCATGGCGGAATTCGATAGCCACAGACTCCAATTGGTTGTATCGTACAACATTATTTTCAGAAAGCTATCGGAAAACAAAAATGTCGGATCTCGACACTGCATTGATCGATGCCATCCGCGCGGCGTCGCGCAAAATGGTTCGCGAGCTTGGGTTCATGCGCACGACGTTGGCGGGCACCGATTACTCACCATCGGCCGTGCACGCCATGATGGAAATCGGCGCGCGCCAATCGCTCACAGCGGCCGAGCTTGCCGAGTTCTTGAATCTGGAGAAATCCAGCATCAGTCGGATGGTTCGCAAACTGATCGAAGCCGGGGAGTTGAAGGAAACCGTGAGTCGCGGCGATGCACGAGCCAAACTGCTTTCGCTGACGCCGCGTGGCAAACGCACGGTGGCCGCCATTCACGCGTTCGGCAGACAACAGGTTACGAATGCGCTGGCGAAAATGACGCTGGAGCAGCAACAAGCCGTAGTGGCCGGTTTGACGGCCTACGCTCAGGCGCTGGAAGATCACCGCGTGGGCTAGATCGGCAGTTCGTCAACGCGGCGTGATGCCAAGGGGCTTGGGTGGGTCGGTGGCATACTGGCGATCATCATTGGCATTCCCCCCATCGCCCCCTTATGACACACACGCCCCCCGAACCCGACGACATCAGTGCCGGTACTTTGCGGCACTACAACACGAACGCCGACGATTTCCGCGAAGGCACGCGCGACCACGACGTCTCGCAGAATATGTCGGCGCTGTTGCGCCATATCACTGCCGCACCGCCGCTGACGATTCTCGATTTCGGTTGCGGACCGGGGCGCGATCTCAAAGCCTTCACTGCAATGGGCCATCACGCCATCGGCCTGGACGGCGCCGAGCGCTTCGTTGCGATGGCGCGCGAAGACTCCGGCTGCGAAGTGTGGCATCAAGATTTTCTTCACCTCGATTTGCCTGTCGCGCACTTCGACGGCATTTTCGCCAACGCCTCGCTTTTCCACGTTCCCAGTCAAGACTTGCCGCGCGTGCTTCGCCAACTTCACGCGACGCTCAAACCGGGCGGCGTGCTGTTCAGTTCCAACCCACGTGGCACGAATCAAGAAGGTTGGCAGCGTGGCCGCTATGGTGCGTTTCATGATCTCGAGTCGTGGCGCGCCTACGTGGTCGATGCCGGTTTCGTCGAACTCGAACACTATTACCGCCCGGCAGGCCTGCCGCGCGAGCAGCAGCCGTGGCTCGCGAGCGTGTGGCGTAAGCCGACAGCCTAACGCTCGCCCTCGCCCGCGCGGGCCGAGCGACCCGTTGCCCCTATACTGGGGCACTTGGAGAATTCAATGGCCGATCACGACAAGCTGCATCCGCTACGTCCGTTTCTGAAGAATTGGGTTTGGGAGCATGGTCGGATCGGCACCCGCTATCTGGACTGCGCCGACGGCGAGGTGAAGTTCGACGAAGGCAAGAAGTCACACTTTGCCGCCGAAGACTATCTCTACGTGCCGCTCGACAAGAACGCCGTCGACGACGCGTCGGTGCACGGACCGGCCATTCAAGAAGCGGGGCTTGCCCGTTTTCTGAAAGCGGCGCAACTGGGTAAGCCGGAAGAAGCGGGCTCCGCTGCCGAGGTGCAACGCGCCGTGGCCGATTGCCTCGCACTCGGCCTGTTCAGCGCCTATCAAAAGCCTGCCCGCGAAGCCGTCGCCCGCTATTCCGAAGAGGCGATGTTCGATGACGAAATCCGCGCAGCGGTCGTCGCCGACATCCGCCGCCTCTATTTGGGCATGAGCGAACAACTGGCGCTGTACGACTTCACCGTGCTTTACGGATTGCCCACCGCGCTGCTCATCGGCGACGCGCCGTTTATCGATTGGCGCGTGTGTACCAGCCCGGGGCTCCCGTTCGTATCGCTGCCGCTCGGGCCGCACTGCCTGTTGGTCGGGGCCGCGTCGGGCCGAAAGAGTAAGACGGCACCCGTCGTCTGGAAGGCGGCTGCCGCCATGGGCCCGCTAAAAGATCACAACCGTCACATCGTCGAGCAAGCCAGCCTTTGGCTCGTCGCCACCACGGACGACGCACTCGTCGCCGTGCAAAGCCGCTTTGCAAAGGCCGAAGACGCGAAGTCCTGAGCGTCGCGCGGCTTGGAAGCTTTGAATGTTTCAGTACGTCATCGAACACCTCTCTGTGTAGATTTGGCGCCGCACGGCGCCCGTTTGAGCGCTGGTGCTTGCGCACCGGCATTTGACAACAGGAGCGAGCGCAATGGCAGAAACTCTCATCAAGGTCGACCTGAAGCAGTCCGCGTATGAAAACGAGCAGGTACATAACCGATGGCACCCCGACATTCCGATGGCGTGTTGGGTGAAGCCCGGTGACGATTTCATTCTGGAGACGTACGACTGGACAGGCGGGTTCATCAAGAACGATGACAGTGCCGACGACGTGCGCGACATCGATCTATCGATCGTGCATTTTCTGTCGGGCCCCGTGGGCGTGCGCGGCGCAGAACCCGGCGATTTGCTGGTGGTCGACCTGCTCGACATCGGCGCGAAGACCGATAGTCAGTGGGGCTTCAATGGCTTCTTCTCGAAGACGAACGGTGGCGGCTTCCTGACCGATCACTTTCCGCATGCGCAAAAATCGATCTGGGATTTCCATGGGCTTTACACGAGCTCTCGCCACATTCCGGGCGTTAATTTTGCCGGGCTGATTCACCCGGGGCTGATCGGTTGTCTGCCGGATCCGAAACTGCTGGAAACGTGGAACGCGCGTGAAACCGGGTTGATCGCGACGGCACCCGAGCGCGTGCCGCCGCTGGCGAATCCACCATTTGCTGCGACGGCGCATATGGGGAAGTTGTCCGGGGCTGCCCGCGAGAAGGCGGCAGCGACGGGGGCACGGACCGTGCCGCCGCGCGAACACGGCGGCAATTGCGACATCAAGGATTTGTCGCGCGGCTCGAAAGTGTTCTTCCCCGTGTATGTGGATGGCGCGGGCCTCTCGGTGGGCGATCTCCATTTCAGTCAGGGCGACGGTGAAATCACGTTCTGCGGCGCGATTGAAATGGCCGGTTGGGTGCACATGCGCGTGAACCTCATCAAGGGCGGCATGGCGAAGTACGGCATTCGCAACCCGGTGTTCCAGCCCAGCCCGATCACGCCCGCCTACAACGACTATCTGATTTTCGAAGGCATCTCGGTCGACGAACACGGCGGCCAGCATTATCTCGACGTGACCGTGGCTTATCGTCAGGCTTGTCTGAACGCAATCGAGTATCTGAAGAAGTTCGGGTACTCGGGATCGCAGGCCTACTCGATTCTCGGCTGCGCGCCCATACAAGGACATATCAGCGGCGTGGTGGATATTCCGAATGCCTGTGCAACGCTTTGGCTCCCCACGCAAATCTTCGATTTCGATATCCGTCCGAATGTTGATGGGCCGGTGCGACATGTGAAAGGCGGCGTGGATATGCCGTGTTCGCCCGATCTCGTGAAGTTCTGACGCGTTGCATCGAACGGAGAACGATATGCCGATATACGACTTCGAATGCGGGGACTGCGGGCCGTTTGTAGTAATGAGACGGATCGCAGATCGCGACGCACCGTGTCATTGTCCGGACTGCGGCAGCGAAGGCACGCGCGTGATTACGGCGCCTTCGCTTGCGTTGATGGGGAACGCCAGCCGCACGGCGCATGCCACCAATGAGCGAGCCGCCAATGCACCGCGTCAGAGTGGCGATGGGCCGTCGCGAAGCCACCGGCCCGGATGCCAATGCTGCGCAGGCGGCAAGGTCTCGTTGGCGGGGGCTAGCCAAGGGGCATCGGGCGGCCTCAAACGGCCTGCGGGACGGCCTTGGATGATTAGTCATTAGTGAAATTAACGTCGCCTGAACTCGCATCGATTGTCATGCGAGCGCCCCATGGGCCATAACGGCCTGTGGGGTTTTTTCTGTACTTAACGCGAAAGAAGGAACGCATACCCGATGAAAGCGAGGATCGTTCGTTTCGTTACGAGTGCCGTGCTGACGGGCATCGTTGCCTGTCTCGTCACCGCATGTGCGTCGAACGCGTCGAGCGACGCTCACGTCACGAACTCACTGGCAGACGGTCGCAGCGGAGTCATCACCTTCGCCTCGGTAACGCCTCGCAGCACCGGCGATTTCCTTGCGAACTACGCCAGCAACGATAAAGCGGTTATCGAAGGGAGTTTATCGTTGCCCGAGAACGCGGCGTCTACGGTGCCTGCCGTCATCATCCTGCACGGCAGCAGCGGCGTGAATCCGGGCGAGCGAGTGTGGGCGCAGCGCATGAACGCGTTGGGTTATGCCAGTTTCATCGTGGACAGCTTCACCGGACGCGGCATCCGAAACACCGAGAAAGACCAGACGCAGCTTTCGATGGCAGCCGATATTGCCGACGCGTATGCAGCGTTGCGTTTGTTAGCGACGGACCCGCGTATCGATCGGCAGCGCATCGCCGTCATGGGCTTTTCGCGTGGCGGGTTTGCCGCGCTCTATTCCGCGTTAGCGCCCTTCCAGCAGACCGCCTCCGATGGCGATTTACGCTTTGCCGCGCATGTGGCGTTCTATCCGTCCTGCGGGATCTCCTACACGTCGGCGCATTTGGACGGCGCGCCCGTCCTCATGCTCGTGGGCGGTAAAGACAACTACACGCCTGCTGCGCCGTGCTTGGCGTATGCGGACACTCTGCGTGCGAAAGGCGCGCGTGTCGAGGTCAAGACGTATCCGAATGCGTACCATGCGTTCGACCGGCCCACGGCCCTGCGCTCGGTGCCGCTCGCGACCAGCGCGCGCGATTGTCATGGCGTATTCGATCTCGATAGCCGAAAATTCACCATGATTCGTGATGGCGCAACGCTGACTGGCGCGGCGGCCACCGCCGAATCGAAAAGCTGCCTGACACGAGGTGTCACGATGGGCGGTGACGCACAGGGCCGCGAGGCGTCGCCCACCGATGTTGCGGCCTTTCTTAAAGCCGCGTTCACTGCGGGCGAATAGACGCGCTCAGGCAAATGCTCGCGCCGCTGCTGCGCAAATCCAAACGTCAGGCCGCCCGACAAGCCGCCACAACAGCGGCCCCCATCTCGGCAGTGCCGACGCGTTGCATGCCGGGCTCCCAGATGTCGGGTGTGCGCAAGCCCGACGCGAGAACACGCGTTACCGCAGCCTCGACGCGTGCCGCTTCGTCGGCAAGCCCCAGCGAATGCCGCAACATCAGCGCCGCCGAGAGAATCGTCGCCAGCGGATTGGCGATGTCCTTCCCTGCGATATCCGGGGCCGAGCCGTGCGAGGGCTCGTACAGCCCTTTGCCATCGGCATCGAGCGACGCCGATGGCAGCATTCCGATCGAGCCGGTCAGCATCGCGGCTTGGTCCGACAAGATGTCACCGAACAGATTGCCCGTGACAATCACGTCGAAAGCCTTGGGTGCACGGACTAATTGCATCGCGGCGTTGTCGACGTACATATGGGTCAGTTCTACATCGGGATAGTCTTTCGCCACGGCGTTCATGGTGTTGCGCCAGAACTGCGATGTCTCGAGAACGTTGGCCTTATCGACGCTGCACAATCGCTTGCCACGCGAGCGGGCGGCGCGAAACGCAACATGGGCCACGCGCGCGATTTCCGACGTGCTGTACCGCATGGTGTCGTACCCCTCCTGCTCGCCTTCGAATTCGCCATCCGGCGCGGTGCGCACGCCTCGGGGTTTGCCGAAGTACACGTCGCCGGTCAGGTCGCGAATGATGAGCAGATCGAGCCCGGACACGACTTCCGCCTTCAGCGTCGACGCGCCGGTGAGCGCGGGTTGAAGCACCACAGGACGCAGATTGGCAAAGAGCGCCAGATGTTTGCGTAACCCCAGAATGGCTTGCTCGGGACGCAGCGCGCGCTCGAGCGCGTCGTATCGCCAATCGCCCACGGCACCCAGCAGAATCGCATCCGCCGAGCGCGCTAACGCCAGCGTCGCGTCGGGCAAAGGGTGGCCGCTCGCCGCATAGCCCGCGCCACCGACCGGCGCCTCGTCGAAAACAAAATGACAGTCGAGCGCCTTGAGGACGCCGACCGCCTGCGCGGTGATTTCCGGCCCGATGCCGTCGCCGGGGAGGACTGCAATGTGATGTGCCATTTGACGTCGCTTTTATCGTGGGAACGCCATCAGCATAGGCACGTCGTTCTGCCGCAGATAGTTGTCCGCTTATCCCGGTACCAGAACTGCCAGGAAGCCAGGTGCCGGGTGTGGCATCTAGCAATTGGTTACGTCGCCCACCCGGCAAGGCATGGATTGAGAAAACGCGAGATAAACTACGCCCATCCTCATCGCGTCCCCTTGACCCTCATGGCCTCTCGCGAACGCCGCAGCACCCCGCCTACGGATCTGCAAGACCCCGCCCTGCTGCGCCGGTTGTTGCGCGCTAAAGACCGGATGGACGCTGCGTCGCACGAGGCATGGCCGGTCGACCGTCTTGCCGCCGTCAGTGGCACCTCGACCGCGCACTTCGCGCGGTCGTTCAAGCAGGCTTTTGGGCTGCCGCCGCATCGCTATCTGCTCACGCGGCGTATGGAGCAAGCCAACACGCTGCTGCGAGATACCGAACTCAGCATCACCGAGATTGCCTACGCAACCGGCTGGGAAAGCCTCGGCACCTTTGGTCGCATCTTCCGCGACATCACCGGCATGAGTCCGGGCCAGATGCGGCGCGAAGCGCAGGCCAGCAAGCCGCCGCTCGCCCCCGTGCCCGCCTGCATCCTCAAGGCCGCCCAACGGCCCGATCTCAACATCGCAGTTTTGGAGAAGCGCCGCCGAACGGCCGACAGTAAAGTTCGGCCATCACCCGCGCTAACCAAGGAGGATTTATGAACCAAGGCATCAATGTGGTGGGCTTGTACGTCGATGATCAAGATGCGGCGCTCGCGTTCTATGTCGAGAAACTCGGCTTTCGCGTGCACACAGATGTGCGCAATGGGCCGTACCGATGGCTGACCGTCCAGCATCCGGACCAGCCCTCGTTCCAACTCGGCCTGTTCACGCCCGGCCCGCCGATTCACGACGAAGCGACCGCGCAAACGCTGCGAGCGATGGTTGCCAAGGGCGCCATGCCGCCGCTCGTGCTGCATGTGGCCGACTGCCGTGAGACGTATGCGCGTTGGAAAGCCAATGGCGTCGAATTCACGCAGGAGCCCGTCGAGCGCTATGGCAGCATCGATGCGGGGTTTCGTGATCCGGCCGGTAATGGCTGGAAAATGATTCAGGCACCGCGCGGCGCTTCCTAAGCGTCGCCGCCACAGTGATTCAAGGAACTGACGCATGTGCAACGACGACCGCACCAGGATCATCCACGCCAAGACGGCAGCATCCGCCGCCATGGTGGCGAATGTTCGACGCGCCGTAGCGATCACCGCACGGCTCAACCGTTTGACGTTCGACGACGCGGATGAGGTGCGGGCGTTGTTCAGCGAGCTGATCGGCAAGACGGTGGACGACACCTTCCTGCTGATTCCGCCGTTTTACACCGTCGGCGGCAATGAGACGGTCATCGGTCACAAC
Organism: Pandoraea pneumonica; assembly: GCF_902459645.1. Lineage (GTDB taxonomy): Bacteria > Pseudomonadota > Gammaproteobacteria > Burkholderiales > Burkholderiaceae > Pandoraea > Pandoraea pneumonica. The sequence continues at coordinate 983,976 of NZ_CABPSK010000002.1, read as the reverse complement.
GTCTTTATCAATCAGAACTGCACGTTTCACGACCTCGGTGGCCTCGACATTGCCGATGACGTCATGATCGGACCGAACGTCAGTCTCATCACCACGAGCCATCCGCTTGATCCGTCTTCGCGTCGATCGACGACGATCGGCAAGCCCATCGCGATTGGCAAAGGCGTATGGATTGGGGCGGGCGCTATCGTCATCGGCGGCGTGAGCGTTGGCGAGAACGCCGTCATCGCCGCGGGTGCCGTGGTCACGAAAGACGTGCCGTCCAACACGCTTGTCGGCGGCAATCCTGCCCGAGTGATTCGCGCGATCGACAACATCTGACTTAGTGCAGCATCGCCTGCGCTACGCCCGCGACCGCGCAAAGCACCACAACGGCCAACGGTGGCACCTTCCAACGTGCGAGCAGAAGAAAGCCGATCACGGCGATAGCGAAGTCCGGTGTCGATACGACGGCACTCGTCCAGACCGGGTTGTATAACGCGGCCGCCAGTAACCCCACCACCGCGGCATTGACGCCTGCCAGCAGCGCCGCCATCGAGGGGCGCGCACGCAGCGTTTGCCAGAAAGGGAGCGCGGCAAGCACCAGCAATATCCCCGGCAGGAAGATGCCGACCGTGGCGAGCATGGCCCCTGTCCAATGGTTCGGCGTGCCGGTGTTCATCCACCCGAGAAACGCAGCGAACGAGAACAACGGACCGGGCACGGCCTGCGCAGCCCCATACCCCGCCAGAAAATCGTTTGACGAGACCCATCCGGTAGCCACGGTCTGCTGTTGCAGCAACGGCAGCACAACATGGCCACCACCGAAAACCAATGCCCCGGACCGATAAAAAGCTTCGAATAGGCCGAGCGCGTGCCCTGCGCCCCGCTCAGTCAGTGCGGGAAGGCCGAACAACAAGACGCAGAAGAGCATCAACGCAATAACACCGGCGGCGCGCGAGATCTTCACCTCGTGCGTCAGGGCAGGCGAGCGCGCAATGCCGCTTGACGATGCGTCGCGGCACAGCCACAGCCCAAGCCCGGCACCCAGTGCAATCACGAATAGTTGCGCATACACCGTCGACAGCGTGCTGATGGCGATGACGGCGATCAACGCAATCCCGGCACGGCGGCTATCCGGGCACAGACGCCTTGCCATATCCCACACCGCTTGCGCCACCACCGCGACCGCGACGAGCTTCAGGCCGTGGATCAAACCGGCCCCGGCCGGACCGCTCAGGTCGGGCGCCACCGCCGCAAAGCCAATGAGCAACAGCACCGACGGCAGCGTGAAGCCCACCCACGCCGCTAGGCCGCCCAGCCAACCGCCCCGCAGCAGTCCGATCGAGAAGCCCAACTGACTACTCGCCGGGCCCGGCAGGAACTGACAAAGGCCGACCAGATCGGTGAACGCGGCATCGTCGAGCCAGCGCCGCCGCTCGACGAACTCTCGCCGAAAGTACCCCAGATGCGCGATCGGGCCGCCAAAGGACGTCAGCCCGAGTTTGAGAAACGCGATGAAAACTTCCATCAATACGTCCGTCCCAACTGGAAGTAGAAGTTGTTGCGCCCGCCCGGCGCGAACGCCACCCCGAGATAGATGGGCCCGAACGACGTCGTCAGCGCCGTGAACGCCGTAATGCTTCGCCGCAGCGTTCCGCTGCCGAAACTCGCATCGCCGCCCCACACGTTGCCCGCTTCCAGACTCAGCCCCACGAAGAGGCGCCGAATCGGCGATGCGGAGAACGTCGCCAACTGGTTCATGTACGTCACCTGACTGTAGAACATCGAGTTGCCAGCCAACTGATCTGCCGCATAGGCCGACAGGTGCTGAAAGCCGCCCAGGGTGAAGCCGAACGGGTTCGTGGGATTCACGCCGCCGAAGTTGTTACCGGCTTCCACGCTGGCGTTGACGCTGTGACGTCCGTAGCTCGCTGCGACCAAGGCTTTGCCGTACACCTCGGTGTAGCTGTCGTCCCCGGCGAACAACGAACGCTCCGCACGCAACTCGAGAAAGTAGCCTTTGCGCACGAACTGCGGATCGTCCAACTGATCGATCACCAGCTTCGCGCGTGCGCTGAGCTGGCGGCCGTATATGTCGGGGAACAGCAGGTCGCGGGTCGACACCTCGTCGTCGAGCGGGATGTTGAACTGCGGCGTCGCGGTGCCGTGCGCGTAAGCAATCCCAAGTCGGAAGTCGCCCAGATGCGACAACGGAAATCCAACATCGAGACCGGCACGCTGCGTCGTCAGGCGGTATCGCGTGAGTTTGATATCCCCCGACGCGTCGTAGACGTTAGCGTGCCGACGTTGCAAATCGATGTAAGGCGCGATGTAGGGGCCCCATGCGTTCGCGATCGGCTGGCGCAACTCCATGTGAAGATCGGCCTGATCGCTGCCCACCGTGGCATCGACGCGCGCTTCAAGGCCGCTATCGGTCAGCCACGGGCGGCGATACCCGACGTGCAGGCGGAAGTTGCCCTCCTCCTTCGTCGTGGCCGAAAGCCCCAGCCCGAAGAGCAGGAAGTTCGGCCCCCAGCGCTTCTCTTGCGCGGTGACCACCAGCTTGTGCTGTCCGTTGTCTTCGACGATTTGCTGCGTCACGCTTTCGAAGTCGTCTTCGTTGGTCAGCGCTTGCAGATCCTTGTTGATACGCGCCGGGTCGTAGACATCCCCCTCTTTCACGTGAATCGCCGCCCGGATCTTCTCGGGCGGCACCACGCCGCGCGATTGAATTTCGATCTTCGCAATTCGCACCGTCTGGGGCGCGGGAATTTCATGGCGTGCGCGCCACGCGGCGTACGCCGTCGGCGACAGGGCGAGCCGCTGCAATTGCGGCAGCGCCGCGCGCGTGGCGGCCGCCCCCGCGTCGATCGCGCTGGCCGCGCTCTGAAAGTCGGTGAACGTCAGGCGGCCCAAGTCGGGCTGAATCAGCACGTCGCCGTTGTGCAACTGGTCGCGCTGCCTGGCGACGTTCTGCCGAATCAAGATGCCGATCATCTGCTGCATCACATCCGCAGGCGACGACAGTGAGTCAAGCGGGCGCAGCGGCGAACCGATGTCGACGGCAATGACGATGTCCGCGCCCATTTCACGCACGGTCTCGATCGGCAAATTGCTGGTAATGCCCCCGTCGATCAGCGTGCGGCCGTCGACATCGGTGGGCGAGAACAGGCCGGGCAACGCCATGCTCGCGCGGATGGCCTGCGGCAGCGACCCGTGATCGAGCACGACCATCTGGCCGGTGCGTAAGTCGGTCGCAATAGCGCGAAACGGAATGGGCAGGCTGTCGAACGTGACCTTGCCCGTAATGGTCGGCGTCCACTCCTGAAGCAGCGCTTGCAGACGATTGCCGTGTACCAGCCCCGAAGGCAGTTGGAAACCGTTGTTGCCGAAGCCCAGCGAGAAGCTGTCGACGTAGTAGCGCTCGTCCTCGCGCAGCGACTGCGGCAAATCGCTGCGATCCACCACGTCGAACGCCACATCGGCCAGATTCACGTTTTCGAGCCGGTGGCGCATGTCTTGGGTGTCGAGACCGCTCGCATACAGGCCGCCGACGACCGCGCCCATGCTCGCGGCGGCAATGCAGTCGACCGGGATGTGGTTTTTTTCCAGCACCTCCAGCACACCCAGATGCGCGTAGCCTCTGGCGCCGCCGCCTGAGAGCACAAGGCCGATGGACGGGCGCGTGGGGTCGCTGCCTTCTGCGCGGCAGGCTTTCGCCTGTGCCGCGCCGGGCAATGCGAGGGCGACGACGCCCGTTACGAGGGTCGCCAGCAGACCGGCGCCACAGCGGCCCCATAGACCGCAAAGGCCGATCCAGCCGACGCGGCGGGTCAGCCCCCCATCGTGCGGGGTAGGTATGCGGTGACGGCTCATCGATGACAAGGTTTCCTGAAAACCGCAAGGTTACCCGTTTCCCCTTTCCATCAAGGGTCGATGAAACGTCAGATACCCCGTGAATTCCTCCCCGTAAGGCCGGAGACTGCGCCCGTCGTTAGACGCTCAGGCATTTGTACAACAACCGGTACGGCCCGACGCCCGCTGCGACGGTGATACGGGCGAGCATGAATGGGTCGTCGTCCGCGCACACGCGTCCACGCCGCGTGGTCGTGGCGTTGCCATAGCCGGCTCGCTCCACCAGATCGCGCACTTCGCGGTTGACGTTGCCGTAGGGGTAGCAAAACGACGCCACGCGCGCGTTGCAAATGTCTTCGAGACGGCGTTTCGCGTCACCGATTTGCTGCGCGGCCGCCTGAGCCGAGACGTCGGGCAGCGACACGTGATCGACCGTGTGCGAGCCGACCTCGTGGCCATGACGCATCCACGTGAGCAGTTCCTCCCGGTACATCAGGCGGGCACGCTCGGTGGGGAGATGCGCGTCCCAATCGTTCTCGCCACCGAGGCGTCCTGCCACGAAGTAGCAGGTCGCGGTGAAACCCAGTTCGTTGAGGACCGGCATCGCATTCGTCAAGACATTGCTGTATCCGTCGTCGAACGTAATGCCGAATACGCGGCGTCGGATGGCATTGGGTTCGCGGCCGTGTTCACTCGTCAAATAGGGCTGAAGATCGCGCATGCTCAGCCCTTGATAGCCGAGACGTTTGAGCAGACGCATCTGACGGGCGAAGGTCGCGGGATCGACGCTCAAGCCGCGCAGCGGGTCGGTCGCGGCGGGTACTGGGCGGATGTGGTGATACATCAGAATCGGGAAACGCACGCGGTGACCTCATGCCAATTGCTTCGATGCGATGAGATGCACGGACAGTGCATCCATATACACGCCGTGCGTCGCCGCCGCGAAATTCTCGAAGCAGAATTCCGAGCGCGCTTTCATCGCCGCCATGTGGCCCATGAGCCGCACACGCCCCGGGTCGGCGGCGACTTCACGAAGGACTTGGGCGATGGCGCTGGCGTTGCGTGGCGGGACAATCCAGCCGTCCACACCATTCGAAACGTTCTCGGGCAGACCGCCCACATTCGATACCAGCATCGGGCACCCCATCGCCATGGCTTCACGACAGGCGTAGGAGAGGCTCTCGTGATAAGAGAGCACGAACGACACGTCGGTCACGGCCAGCAGGTCCTGCACGCTATCGAGCGAGCCGGTGAAGACCACCTGCTCGTCCAAACCGCAGCGCGACACCATCGCGCGCTGGGCATCGCTGGGGGCCGTGCCCGCAAGCCAAACGCGGAATCGGCTGCGCAGATCCGGCGGCAGCAGCATGAGTGCTGCAACCAAGTCGGCCCAGCCCTTCGAGGCCCCGGTGCCTGCCGCACTGCCGAGGAGGATCGCATCGGCCGAATTCTCGCCGAGCAACGCGGTGCGGCGTGTGCGAATCGCGTCCCAACTCAACGCCTCCTGGCCGACGGCGCGCACGCCGTGCTTGATGACGACGACGTTTCTGTAAGGCGATTTACGCTCTAGCATTTCGCGCACATAGTCGCTCACGGCAATGGTCAGACTCGTGCCGAACTTCGCGCGCAACCAGTTGCCCAGCGAGTTGGCCGCATACGTGTTGTGCTTGGTGAAGATGACTTCCGGACGCTTGGCTAAGCCGGTGATCGCGAGCATGACTTGCCGATGATCCGCCGAGCCGTTCACGTGGACGATGTCGAAACGACCCGCCTCGATCAGGCGTCGCAGCTTCAGCGTCTCGCGCAGGAAGTTCTTCCAACGCAGTTTGAAATGGATTTCGACCGTTTCGACGCCGGGAATCGGCTTCAGCTTTTCCGACAAATGACTACCGGGCGGTGACGCCACCGTAACCTGATGGCTTCGGCTCATGGCCGTCGCAAGATCGCGAATATAAGTGTCCTGGCCGCCGCCGCAGCCGACGTGAAAGTTGGTGTAAAGAATCTTCATCGGGATGGGGGGCTAAGACGACTGCGAGGTGATGGCTTCGCAAATGTTACGTATCCCGATGCGCAGATAGTGTGGAGTCCTGACGAGAAATATTTCGATTTGTCGCGGCGCTCACATTGCTGAACCTTCATTGCATTACCACGACATTTTCGCGATGTTTCACGCGTTCAGTCGCAACTGAATCGGAAGCTGTCATCCAACGCTTTCGGCAAGACGAGTGTGCGCAGATTCGCTTTTTTGGCCGCAGTACACAGCGCTCGCCGCCCCGCTTCGGTGCGATAGCTCGCGTGATATTCGGCGTTGAAGACGGGCTTTTGCTTCGCTGTGAATGCGACATAGCCCGAGCATTCGTTCTGCTCGTGACATTCCTCGTTCACCGCGAAATCGAAGAATGGCTCGAGCGCCGCCAACTGGTTGACGTCGTTCTTCAACCCGATGGCAAGACTGCGTGCATGCGCTTCTTCGGCGAGAAATCGATTGAAGTCGAGCTGATCTTGCGCGGTGAGCGCGAAGCCGGTGTCGTTGTCGTAGCCGTCTACGTTGTCGGGTTCGACGCCGTCGCAGCCTTTCACGGCGGCATGATCGAGGCGTTGCTTCATGATTTGGCGGACGTTGCCGGATCGCACATCGAGCCAGTTTTCACCCGCCCAGCCACGCATGGCTTTGCCCTTGTCCGCTGGCTTGAACGCTCCGAAATCGGCGCGCCAAGACTCCGAGCTGCCTGCGGAGAAGTAGCAAACGACTTTTCGTCCGGCGCGCTTGAGTTGCGCGATGGTGGCAGCGTCCGTATCGAATAGATCGATGTCGTAGACATTGACGTTATAAGACGTGTTGACCTTGCCCCGAAGCTGCCACTGCCACGTGTCGGCGACCGAGGGCTGCCACCGCACCGTGCCGCTCTCGCCCGCCCAGATCGCGGCTTCGTTCGAGGCAAAGATCGGCTCGCCGTGTGCCGTCGACATCTCCAGTGCGCACGCTTGCAGCGATATCGCGATGAGTGCCGCGGCCCAGATACCTATTGCTGCGCGCGCGCCGATCGTTGCCATGTTCGTTCTCCCAAATCATCGACGCCGAGGGTATGACGGCCTCCGCGCCAAGACAATTGACGCCGCGTCGGCTTTTGTCGCGATTTGTCGCCATACATCGCGCTTCGTCCAGGGCATTTGCACTTCACCGCAAGTTGCGTATAATTGAGCGCGCACTCACTCTATTTAACGGTATCGCCATGGCTCGCCCGCTTAGCCCCGAGAAACGTAACGCCCTGCTTCAGTCAGCAACGCTGGCTGTGGCCGAACATGGCGTGATGGCGACCACCTCGGCGATTGCCAAGGGCGCGGGGGTGGCGGAAGGCACGTTGTTCACGTACTTCGAGAGTAAGGAGACGCTGTTCCGCGAGTTGTATTTGCATCTGAAGGAGCAGTTGGCGCAGGCGCTGATGCCCGACTATCCGCACGGCGGCGGCTACGAGGCGCGTATGGCGCACGTGTTCGAGCGCTTTGTCGGTTGGGGACTCGACAACCCTGCGGGGCGGCACGCGATCGCGCGCCTCTCGGCGTCGGGTCTGATCCCGCAGACGACCCGGCTGCAAGGCATGGAGCCGTTTCTCGCCGTGTCGAAAATGCTGGAGGACGGTGTGCGCGAAGGCGTGCTGATCAAGGCGCCGATCTCGTTGCTCGCATCCGTCTTCGAGCAAATTGCCGATGTCACGATCGACCATGTGAATCAGCAACCCGACGCGCGCGAGCGGTTCCTGAAGCTTGGGTTCCAGATGGTGTGGCGCGGGATCACGACATAAGGCGTTTCGCCTTACGTTTCGCCTGACGTTTCGTTTTTCAAGCGATGGGGCTTCAAGCCGTTACGTTGCCCACATTTTTATCTTTTAATTGAGTGCGTGCACACGCATTTATCGTTACCGGCAAGTCCGGTTTATCTCCGCAGTAAGTCTTCAAAAGGTGACTGTCATGTCCAAAGTTTGGTTGATTACCGGTGCCGCGCGAGGGTTGGGACGTTCCATCGTCGAAGCGGTACTTAAGCAAGGCGGCAAGGTGCTCGCCACGGCCCGCGGCGACGCGCAACTCGCAGCGTTGCAGGCGCACTTTCACGCGTATGGCGAACAGCTCGCGACGTTTCCCCTCGATGTCACCGACAGCGCTCAAGCCAGCCGCGCCGTGGCAGAAGCGGTGCGCCGCTTCGGACGGCTCGACGTTCTCGTCAACAATGCCGGTTATGGGCATATCGAACCGTTCGAATACACCGCGGAAGCCGACTTCCGCGCGCAGATCGAAACCAACTTCTTTGGTGTCGTGAATCTGACGCGTGCTGCGATTCCGGTCATGCGCAGCCAAGGTAGCGGTCACATTTTCCAGGTGTCGTCGGTCGGTGGCCGGATCAGTAATCCGGGGCTCGCCGCGTATCAAGCCGCGAAATGGGCTGTAGGGGGATTCAGCGATGTGGTGGGCAAGGAAGTCGCCCCGTTCGGCGTTCGCATCTGCACGTTGGAACCCGGCGGGATGCGTACCGGTTGGGGCCAAGAGGCGCGCGAAACGTTGACGGATCTGCCGCCCGACTACGCCCCTTCGATGGGTGAATTCAAAACGCTGATCGACGCTTACGTCGGGCACGAGGTCGGTGACCCGCAGCGCATCGGCGCACTGATCGCGCAACTCGCCACGCGCGCTGACGTACCTGCGCGTCTGGTCTTGGGGTCCGACGCGTGGCAGATTTTGCAGGCGCAGGAGCAGGCGCGTTCAGCGGCCATGCAACAATGGAAACCCGTCACGATGGCCGCCGACTTCGATGCCGCGGCGCCCGAGTGGCCTACGGAGTAACGTCATGCGTATTGTCCTGTTTGGCGCGAGCGGCATGGTGGGTCAGGGTGCACTACTCGCTTGCCTGAAAGCACCCGATGTCACTGAAATTGTCGTGGTCGGCCGACAGGTGCTGGAGGGCTACGACGACCCGCGAATTCGGGTTGTCGTAGCGAGCGATTTGAAGGCGTTCGACGCATCGGCTGATGTTTTTGCCAACGTCGATGCGTGCTTCTTTTGTATTGGGGTGACGTCGTTCGGCATGTCTGAGCCGGACTATCGGGCCGTGACTTACGACCTGACGCTGCATGTTGCACAGCAATTGCTGGCGCGCAGTCCGGGAATGGCGATGGTGTATGTGTCCGGCGCCGGTGCAGACAGCAGCGAGCGCGGCAAGACGATGTGGGCTCGCGTGCGCGGACAAACGGAGAATGCCTTGCAACGCCTGCCCTTCGGCCGAGTTGCCATCTTCCGCCCCGCCGCCATCGTGCCCGAAGACGGTATTCAGTCGCGAACGGCCAGCTACCGGTGGTTGTATCTCTTGTTCGGGCCAGTGTTGGCACTTGTGCGGCGTTTTTCGCCGTCTAGCGTGCTCACGACACGCGTGGTCGGCAACGCGATGCTCAACGTCGTGCGGCGCGGCGCACCGTCGGCGATTCTCGCGCCAGCGGACATTTACCGGTTGTCGCTCGCACAGCCCTGACACTCAAGCTCGCATTGCGCTGAAACGAAAAACCCCGAGGGTCTGAGACCTTCGGGGTTTTGTTCAAGCGTGATGCTTGGTGAGGCTCGATGACGCTTTAGAACGGAATATCGTCGTCCATGTCGTCGAAGCCGCCCGACTGCTTGGCCGGGGCTTGCTGCTGACGGCCACCGCCACCACCGCCGCCACCGCCACGCGAGTAACCGCCGCCACCGCCGCCGCCTTCATCGCCGCCGCCGCGCGAATAACCACCGCCGCCGCCACCACCACCGCCTTCGCTACCACGGCCACCCAGCATTTGCATCTGGTCAGCCACGATGTCCGTGCTGTAACGGTCCGTGCCATCTTGCGCTTGGTACTTGCGCGTGCGGATCTTGCCTTCGATATACACCGACGAGCCCTTCTTCAGGTACTCATTGACGATTTCCGCGAGACGGCCGAAGAACGACACACGATGCCATTCGGTCATCTCCTTGAATTCGCCAGACTGCTTGTCCTTGTAGCGGTCGGTCGTTGCAAGACGAATGTTCGCTACCGCATCGCCGCTCGGCAGATAGCGCACTTCGGGATCGGCGCCCAGATTGCCGACCAGGATGACTTTGTTGACTGATGCCATGAAACTTTCTCCGGTATTGCTGAAATCCGTTCAGGATTGACGAGGCGCTGGTGCCTTCATCGGTGCGGCGATTATAAGCCACAGGAAAGCACCCGCTGCACAAGTCAGGAAGATTGCGTTCTGACCGTAGTGGGTCATCAGATAACCCCCTAGTGCGCCACCGCAGAACAAACCCAGCGCCTGCGTCGTATTGTAGACACCCACCGCCGCGCCCTTGCGCTGCCCCGGCGCCAGTTTCGACACCAGCGACGGCTGCGACGCTTCCAGCACATTAAAGCCGAGGAAATAAACGAACAACACGGTCGCGATCACCGCCACCGTCGGCGGCAAACCGCCCAATGCCAACTGTGCAATGGCCACCAGCGCAATCGCCGAGAGCAACACCAATTTCATCTTGCCGCGCTTTTCCGCAGCGATGATCGCGGGCACCATCGCGACGAACGAGAGCCCCATCACCGGCAGATAAATCTCCCAGTGCTGCGCCACCGGCAAGCCCGCCGCGACCAACATGCGCGGCATCGCAACAAACAGTGCCGTTTGCGTCGCATGCAACACGAAAACGCCGAAATTGAGACGCAGCAACTCCGGGTTGTGCAACACCTCGGAGAACGGCGCCGGACCGGCCTTGGCGTGAACGGGCGGGGTGGGCACCACCCACAGCACCACGAAGATCGCCACGACCGCCAAAATGCCGATGGCCGAGAACAGGCCGCTCATGCCCAGCCAGTGATAAAGGAACGGCGCACATACGATGGCGACTGCAAACGAGATGCCGATGCTGCCGCCGATCATTGCCATCGCCTTGGTGCGGTTGGCGTCGCTCGTCAGGTCGGCCACACAAGCCATCACGGCCGACGAGATCGCCCCGGCGCCCTGAATGGCACGCCCGACGATAATCCACGTCAGGTCGTGCGCCAGCGCCGCGATCAGCGAGCCGATAGCGAAGATGATCAGCCCGAAAATGATGACCGGCTTACGCCCGAGGCGGTCCGACGCCCAGCCATACGGGATGTACAGCAGCGACTGCGTCAGGCCGTAAATGCCGATGGCCAGCCCAACGAGAAACGTGTTGTTGCCGCCGGGAATGGTCTGCGCGAAAACGGAGAACACCGGCATGATCAGGAACAGGCCAAGCATGCGCAGCGCAAAGATGCTCGCCAGCGAAGCACTCGCACGCACTTCTAGCGGCGTCATGCGGCCACCACGGCCGCTGGTCGTGGCAGGGGATGCGGAAGTCACGGAATCGGTAGACATTACGTCCTGAGAGATGAAAAAGCTCGTCCAGCCTCGGATTGATCTGATGGATTGCCTGCTTAATTGTCTGACTGAGTTGCCTGACTAAGTACCTGACTGCGCGTTCGATCGCCGCCCCGCGAAACCACCGGTGCACGGCCTTCTCGGAGGCCATCTGCCCGGTCTCGGACGACATCTTGCGCTGCCATGGGGTCAGCCTCTGGTAATCGGGCCGTTCGTCCCCATCTGTCCCCACGTTGGCCACCCGCCCGCACTGTGCGATCAGCAGGTTCTGCCCCAGAAATCAAACTTAGGTATATTAGCAGGTTTAGCCGCCCGGATTTCCCCCCTGCGGTCCGCCCGACCGCTCCCGCCGCCTGCTGTGCCGATGCCCGGATTTACCGTGCCGGCGCGGCCCGACGTCCCGGGAAACCAGGGCACTTGGGGGCCGGAACCCGCTCCCGCGACAATTCGCCGCGCGGGTTCATCGGCGACGACTCCGGAACCGTCATGGAAACCATTCGTATTCGTGGGGCTCGCACCCACAACCTCAAGAACGTCAATCTCGACCTGCCCCGTCATCAGCTTGTGGTGATCACCGGCCTGTCCGGTTCTGGCAAATCGTCGCTCGCTTTCGACACGCTCTACGCCGAAGGTCAGCGCCGCTACGTCGAGAGCCTGTCGGCGTACGCCAGGCAGTTCCTGCAATTGATGGAAAAACCGGACGTCGATCTGATCGAAGGCCTCTCGCCTGCGATTTCCATCGAACAGAAGGCTACGTCGCACAACCCGCGCTCGACCGTCGGCACGGTCACGGAGATTCACGACTACCTGCGTCTGCTGTACGCCCGCGTGGGTACGCCCTACTGCCCCGATCACGGTCTGCCGCTCGAATCGCAAAACGTGTCGCAAATGGTCGACGCCGTGCTGGCCCTGCCCGAAGACACCAAGCTGATGATCCTCGCGCCGATCGTGGTCGATCGCAAAGGCGAGCATGCGGACTTGTTCGAATCGATGCAGGCACAGGGCTTCGTGCGCTTTCGCATCCGCTCGGGCGGCGGCGCGGCCAACGAAGGCACCGCGCGCGTCTACGACATCGAAGCGCTGCCCAAGCTCAAGAAAACGGAGAAGCATTCGGTCGACGTGGTGATCGATCGCGTCAAGGTCCGCCCGGATCTCAAGCAACGTCTGGCCGAATCGTTCGAGACGGCACTGCGTCTGGCCGATGGCCGCGCGATTGCCGTGGAGATGGACACCGACAAGGAACACGTTTTCAGCTCGAAGTTCGCGTGCCCGGTGTGCTCGTATTCGCTGCAAGAACTCGAGCCGCGTCTGTTCTCGTTCAACAACCCGATGGGCGCGTGCCCGACCTGCGACGGCTTGGGCCAGATGACGTTCTTCGATCCGAAGCGCGTCGTCGGCTTCCCGGCACTGTCGCTCGCCTCGGGGGCCATCAAGGGTTGGGATCGCCGCAATCAGTTCTATTTCCAGATGCTGCAAAGCCTCGCGGCGTTCTACGACTTTGACGTGGATACGCCGTTCGAGGAGTTGCCCGAAGAAACGCAAAAGATCGTGCTGTACGGCTCGGGCGAGCAAACCATTCCGTTCACGTACGTGAACGAGAAAGGACGCACGTCGGTGCGCCAGCACGAGTTCGAAGGCATCATTCCGAACCTGGAGCGCCGCTACCGCGAGACGGACTCGGTCGCGGTACGCGAAGAGCTCGCCAAGTATCAGAACAACCGCGCTTGCCCCGATTGCGAAGGCAGCCGCCTGCGCCGCGAGGCACGCTTCGTCAAAGTGGGCGAAGGCCCACAGGCGCGAGCGATCTATGAAATTGGCAACCTGCCGCTGCGCGAGACGCTTGGTTACTTCCACGAGCTCGTTCTGCACGGTTCGAAGCGCGAAATCGCCGACAAGATCGTCAAGGAAATCGTCGCGCGGCTGTCGTTCCTGAATAACGTCGGTCTCGACTATCTCTCGCTGGAGCGTAGCGCCGACACGCTCTCGGGCGGTGAAGCGCAGCGCATTCGACTCGCGTCGCAGATCGGCTCGGGCCTCACAGGTGTGATGTACGTGCTCGACGAGCCGTCCATCGGCTTGCATCAGCGCGACAACGACCGTCTGATCGGCACGCTCAAACATCTGCGCGATCTCGGCAACTCGGTGATCGTGGTCGAACACGACGAGGACATGATTCTCGCGAGCGACTACGTCGTCGACATGGGGCTGGGTGCCGGCGTGCACGGCGGGACGGTGATCGCACAAGGCAGCCCGCAGCAGATTGAAAATTCGCCGGAGTCGCTCACCGGGCAATACCTGTCGGGCGCACGCCGCATCGAAGTACCGCACGAGCGCCGCGCGCCGGGCGAGGATCGTCTGCGCATCATCGACGCCACCGGCAACAACCTCAAGCATGTGAGTCTCGACCTGCCGGTCGGCTTGCTCACCTGCGTGACGGGCGTGTCGGGCTCGGGCAAGTCGACGCTGATCAACGACACGCTTTATCACGCCGTCGCGCGGCATCTCTACGGCTCGCAGGCCGAACCTGCGCCGTACGAGCAGATCGAGGGGCTAGAACACTTCGACAAGGTCATCAACGTCGATCAATCGCCCATTGGCCGTACGCCGCGCTCGAACCCGGCCACGTACACGGGCCTGTTCACGCCGATTCGTGAGCTCTTTGCGGGCGTGCCCGCTGCCAAGGAACGCGGCTACGATCCGGGGCGCTTCTCGTTCAACGTGAAGGGCGGGCGTTGCGAAGCGTGTCAGGGCGACGGCGTCATCAAGGTGGAAATGCACTTTCTGCCCGACGTCTATGTGCCGTGCGACGTTTGCCATGGCAAGCGCTACAACCGCGAAACGCTCGAAGTGCAGTACAAAGGGCGCAATATCTCGGAAGTGCTGGACATGACGGTCGAACAGGCGCATGAGTTCTTCAAGCCTGTGCCGGTCGTGGCGCGCAAGCTCAAGACGCTGCTCGATGTGGGCCTCGGTTATATCCGGCTGGGTCAGTCGGCCACCACGCTCTCGGGCGGCGAGGCGCAGCGCGTGAAGCTGTCGCTCGAACTCTCGAAGCGTGATACGGGCCGCACGCTGTATATCCTGGATGAGCCGACGACTGGGCTGCATTTCCACGATATCGAACTGTTGCTTACGGTCATTCACCGTTTGCGCGATCAAGGCAATACGGTCGTCATCATCGAACACAACCTCGACGTGATTAAGACGGCGGACTGGGTGATCGATCTTGGGCCGGAAGGCGGCGCGGGTGGCGGGCAGATCATCGCCCAGGGCACCCCTGAGGACGTGGCAGCGAGCAAAGCCAGTTTTACCGGCAAATATCTCGCGCCGCTGCTCAAGCGCGGCTCGTAAGGTCAAATAAGCGCAAATAAGAGCAAACTGAGCGCTAGGTCTTAGACAAGGATGTAACGCATGGAACCGCGTTCTGGCTGGAATCCGGATCGAGCCTTTTGGGTCGAGCTGACGAGTTATGTTTTCGCTGCGGTCGCACTGTGGTTGGTGCTGAGCATTCACCTGCTTTCGGCTGTGCTCGCGGGGATGACGGTCTTTCAACTCGTGCACGTGCTCGGACCGCGTTTGCAATTGCGCATTTCGAGCGAGCGGGCGCGGCTCGTGGCGGTGGCGTTGCTCTCGGCGATCATCGTTGCGCTGATGACGGCGTTGATTTTCGGCATCGTGGCGTTTTTCCGCAGCGACGCCGGTCATCTGCAACACATCAATGGCCGAATGATGGAAGCGGTGGAGCAGGCGCGCACGCAATTGCCCTCGTGGATCACGGCACGGATGCCCGCCGATAGCGACGATATCCACCAAGCCGTGACCGGCTTTCTGAAAGACCACACGCAAGAGATGTCGCTGGTGGGCAAGGAAGCGCTCAACGCGATGGTGCACATCGTCGTTGGGCTGGTGCTGGGCGCGCTCGTCGCGCTCTCGACGATTCGCCCGGTGCAGCACATGCAACCGCTCGCCGCTGCGCTCTCGCGGCGCGTGACGCGCTTTGGCGACGCGTTCCGCCGCATCGTTTTCGCGCAACTCAAGATTTCGGCCATCAACACCGTGTTCACGGCGATCTTTCTGCTCGCTGTGCTGCCAATGTTCGACATTCACGTGCCGCTGCGCAAGACGATGATCGTGGTGACGTTCGTCGTCGGTTTGCTGCCGGTGGTGGGCAACCTGATCTCGAACACCTTCATCGTGGTACTCAGCCTGTCGGTATCGCTATACGTGGCGATCGCGTCGCTGGTGTTCCTGATCGTCATCCACAAGCTCGAATACTTCCTGAATGCCCGCATCGTCGGCACGCAAATCCAATCGCGCGCGTGGGAGCTACTGCTCGCCATGATCGTGATGGAAGCCGCCTTCGGCCTGCCCGGGCTCGTCGCCGCACCGATCTACTACGGTTATCTCAAGAGCGAGTTGGCGGAGAAGCAGTTGGTGTAACGGCTGTGTCGACTGTCGCACTTTGCCTGCGGCAGTCCGCTCGTCCCCTGCTCGCACCAGAACGGGATAGATTCAACATCGATTTGACATTTTGTTACTCAGTGACATAATGTCAAATCATGAAATCCACCAAACTCCCCGGCACGGCTAAACGCGACGAGAACGCCTTGTTGTTGCGCGAAGGCCGCAAGATCGTCGAGGCGCTCGGCCAGACGTTCGCGCCGCTCGTCGAGGTTGTGCTGCACGATCTGACCGACCCCGACCACGCGATTGTCGCCATCGCCAACAATTTGTCAGGCCGTCAGCCGGGCGACGCGGTGACCGAGATGGGGCTGGCGCGTATCGCCGACCCCGCGTTTCCGGAAGTCATCGCCAATTACGCGAACCGTTTCCCGGACGGTCGGCCGGCCAAAAGCACCTCCATCGGGCTGAAAAACAGCAGCGGCGATTACGTCGCAGCCATCTGCCTGAACATGGACATCTCGATGCTCGCTGCCGCCGCCGCTAGCGTGCAGCAACTGGTGAGCATTCAGACGACCTCGCCCGCCCCCGTGCGAGAAACGCTTGCCACGCGCCGACTCGACGATATCGGCCCGCTCATCACCGACTTTGCCGCGCAGCGCAACACCACCCCGCAAGGCCTCACGCTGACGCAGCGCCGCGAAGCCATCCAGATGATCGAAGCCCGCGGGCTGCTCGACCTGCGTCACGCCCACGCGGAAGTCGCACGCGCGCTGGGCGTGGCCCGCTCCACCGTGTACACCTACCTCTCCGACCCGAAAGGCACATCATGACTGCTCCCCATTTGGCGATCACGTACGGCGATGTCGCGGCCGCGCACGATCGGATTCGTGAAGCCGCTCACCGCACGCCTGTGCTGACGTCGCGCACCGCCGATGCATTGACCGGCGCGCAACTGTTCTTCAAAGCAGAGAACTTCCAGCGCATGGGCGCGTTCAAGTTCCGTGGCGCCTACAACGCGATTTCGCAGTTCACGGCCGAGCAAAAGCGCGGCGGCGTGCTGGCCTTCTCGTCGGGCAACCACGCGCAGGCCATTGCCCTTGCCGCACGCGAGCTCAGTGTTGCCGCCGTCATTCTGATGCCGCAAGACGCGCCGCAAATGAAGATCGACGCCACGCGCGGCTATGGCGCGGAAGTGGTGCTCTTCGACCGCTACAAGGAAGACCGCGAAGCGCTGGCCACTCGCCTTGCCACCGAGCGCGGCATGACGCTGATTCCGCCGTACGACCATCCGCACGTCATGGCGGGTCAAGGCACGGCGGCCAAAGAATTGATCGAAGACGCCGGTGAACTGGACATTCTCGTCGTCTGTCTCGGTGGCGGCGGGCTCTTGTCGGGCTGCGCTGTCGCGGCACGTGCACTGAACCCGAACATCGCCATCTACGGCGTGGAGCCAGAAGCTGGCAACGACGGGCAGCAGAGCTTTCGCAGCGGCAGCATCGTGCACATCGATACGCCGTGCACGATTGCCGATGGCGCGCAGACGCAGCACCTTGGCAACTTCACGTTCCCGGTTATCCGCTCGCTCGTCGACGACATCTTGACCGTGACCGACGACGAACTCGTGCAGACGATGAAATTCTTCGCAAGCCGTATGAAGATCGTGGTCGAGCCGACCGGCTGTCTGGCCGCTGCTGCCGTGCTGCAAGGCAAACTCGACGTGAAAGGCAAACGCGTCGGCGTCATCTTGTCCGGCGGCAACGTCGATCTGGCCCGTTTCGCAAAACTGACCCTGGGGGAAGCCGTATGAGCGCTCAAGAACGCGGTATCGAAGAAGTGAACGTCCCGACGCTGCAACCGCCGCGTGGCCACTACTCGCACGGTGTTTGCGCCAACGGCTTCGTGTTCGTCTCGGGGCAATTGCCGATCACGCCGGAAGGCGAGCGCCTCGTCGGCGCGCCGTTCGCCGTGCAAGCCAAACAAGCCCTGAATAACGTTGCCGCCATTCTGACGGCATGCGGCACGCGTATCGAACGGCTGGTGCAAGTGCGTGTGTACATCACAAATGTCGACGACTGGGGCCCCTTCAACGAGGTGTACACAGAATGGGCTGGTAACGCGAAGCCTGCGCGCGCCGTCGTGCCGGTACCGGCACTCAGTCATGGTGTGGCCGTTGAAATCGAAGCAACGGCGTTGGCGGGGTAACCCGTCCGCCAACAACGGGTGTGTCGATGTTGGCATCGATACACCCGTGCCGGGAATCCGCAGTGAACTGTTCCGCATTCAAGTCGCGCTCATTGCGGAAGTCACTGAATGTTGCATCTAATGCAGGCCCGTGAGTCCGCCGCGCAGTTACACTGCCAGTGACTTTCACGGATTCTCAAAGTACATGACGACACCCGGCGTTCCGCCTACCTCCGCTTCAAATCCCACTCCGAACACCCCTGCACGCGACGCGATGGACCCGGCGTTGCAACAACAGCGCGTCGACGACGAACCGCTGCGGCTGGTCACGAGCTTCAACGATGTCTTCGTCGTGGTGGCCTCGTGGTTGCTCTCGTTCGGTACGATCTGGCTCACCGCTTCGCTGCCGTCGTGGTTGCAGTTGCTGATCTCGGCAGCCATCACGTGGGGGCTTTCGGAAATATTCGTGCGTCAGCGCCGCATGGCATTGCCCGCGCTCTGTTTCAGTTTCAGCTTCATTAGCACGGTGGCGATGATCGGCTTCGGCAATGCATCGTTTTTGATGAACGGCGCCGACGGCGTACGGCAGTCGATGAACTGGTTCACGCTCATCGGCACGGCGCTCTTCACCATCGCGGGTGCGGCGCTGTATTGGTGGCGCTTCCGGGTGCCGGTGGTAATCGCACTCGGTGTCGGTGGCGTTGTGCTCACCGCATGGGCGCACATCGTGGTGCTCAACGAGAATTTCCTGGACTGGATTCTGCTGGCGAACATGATCGCAGGGCTGGCGATTTTCGTGTGGGCGCTTCGGTGGGATGCGCAAGATCCGCAGCGCGTCACGATCCGCTCGGATGTCGCTTTCTGGCTCCATTTGCTCGCAGCGTGCATGGTCACGCATCCGATCTTCTGGACGCTGATGCCTGAGCACCCCGTCGCGGCGATCGCCGTGTTTCTGGTGCTGACGGTGGTGTCGCTCGTGATCGACCGGCGCGCGCTCATGCTCTCGTCGCTGCTCTACGTCATCAGCGCGATCATGAAAGTGCTGGTGACGTCGTCCGCTGCGCAAGGGCTGCCAGTGGTGGCTGTCGTGGTGGGTGCCGCGCTGTTGCTGCTGTCGGTGTTCTGGCAGCCGTCACGCGCGCTGGCGCTGCGCTTGTTGCCTGCGGCTTGGCGCGCGCGTCTGCCGCGCTGACCTTCAAGATCGTCTCAGCATGCCGCGCCCGTTCGTTCGGCGCGGCAGCCTCTTCTCATCCCCTCTCGCCTCACTGAATCGTGACGCGCTCCAGCACCTTCATAAAGTGATCGAGCGACGGCGTCTCCATACCGGCGATCTTTGCGCGGTCGTCCCAGCGGCGCAGGCGCATGGCCGCCTCGGCGTGCTCACGCGCGAGAAACGTTTTCGCTTCCTCGTCGTTGAACACCCCGCCCTGCAACGCAAGACTGCGCACAGAATCGGCGGAAAGCTGGCTGAAGTATTCAGGGTCGACCGCGCACAAGCAGCGCTTGGCATCGACGTGTAACCGGATCGGTTCGAGAACGGCATCGCCGAACAGCGGCCGCAAAAAAGGCAAAGCGTAATACTGATGCAGATCGTCGATGCCGCGCTCGGTGGGCGTCTCGCCCTGAAGATTGAGCAAATGGCCGAGATCATGGAGAAAGCTGGCGGCGACGAGCGCCTCGTCGGCGCCCTCGCTCTGCGCTAACGCGCCGCTTTGCAGCGCGTGCTCCAACTGGGTGACAGGCTCGCCGCTGTACGCCAGCGAACCAAATTTATCGAACAGGGTGCGGATGTCCGGCAGGCTCAGGGCCATCGTGTGAACTCTCGTTGTCGTCGCGCGAATCCGATGAGGCGGCCGCCGTCGCGACGTCGGCCAGCGCCGCCAGTTTCGACACCTTCGTTTCCTTCGGCGCCTTGGTTTCTTTCACTTCCTTCGGCTTGTCGCGCATGCGGCTCTTGCGCAGCGCACCCGCATCATCGAGCACCGCATACGCCGTCGAGCAGAACAGCGAGTTCAGGCGCTTCATGTCGCTAATGATGTCCAGATGCAACGAACTCGTCTCGATACTCTGCACCGACTGGCCCGCCAGTCGATTCAAGTGCGTGTACGAATACGCCCGCTCCAGATCGCGAAAGCTCTCCTTCTCGGCCATCAACCGCTGCGCGCTCTTGAGGTCGCCGTTCAAAAACACCGACAAGCCAAGCTGCAAGTTGGTCACCAGTCGCGCATGCATGTCGCAAATCTCTTGGAGGCCCGCCTCGGAGAACGACAGCTTGTGTGAAATTTTCTTTTCTTCGACTTCGGTCACCATGCGCTCGATGATGTCGCCCGCATGTTCCATATTGATCGTGAGCGAAATGATGTCCGTCCAACGGCGGCTGTCAGGCTCGCTCAAGTTCTCGCGAGACACGCGCGTGAGATACATCTTCACCGCCGTGTACAGATGATCGACGTCGTCGTCCATACGCCGAGTTTCGCGCGCACGCGCCACATCGTTGCTGCGAATGACTTCGAGCAGCCCGTTGAGCATCTGCTCCACGATGTCGCCCATGCGCAACGTTTCGCGTGTCGCGTTCGCCAACGCCACCGATGGCATCGACAACGCACTTTCATCCAAATGGCGAGGCCGCGCGCTGGTATCGGCTTCCGGCTTCTCAGCCAACAGACGCACACACAGGCGCGCCATCGGCTCGGTGAAGGCGAGGAAAACCAAGCAGCGAATCAGGTTGTAGATGACGTGGAAATTCACCACCGCTTGCGCAGGCTGGTCCGAGAGCCAACTCACCATCAGCGGCGCGTAGTCGACGAACGGCAGCACGATCAGGCAGCCGATCAGCTTGAAGATGAGACTGCCGAACACCACCCGTCGCCCGGCCGCATTCTGCCCAGCAGACGTCAGCATGGCGAGCATGCCGCTGCCCAGATTCGCGCCAATCACGAGACACAGCGCCACCTTGAGCGAAATCACGCCCGACGAGGCCAGCGTGGCGGTGAGCAACACCGCCGCCAGGCTCGAATACGAGATCATCGCGAAGAGCGCGCCGATCAGCGTATCGAGCATCACGTCGCCGGTGAGCGAGCCGAACAGCACTTTGACGCCCGCGGCCTGTGTCATCGGCGTGGTCGCCCCGACGATCAATTGCAAGGCCAGAATGATCAGGCCAAGACCGATCGACACGCGGCCCAGTTGTCCGGCGCGCGTTTGCTTACGCGAGAGGAAAAAGATGACGCCGAAGAAAATCAGCAGCGGCGAGAGCCAGTGCAGGTCGAACGTCAGGATCCGCGCCATGATGGCCGTACCGACATCGGCACCCAACATGATGGCGAGCGCCGGTGCCAGCGCGATCAACCCCTGCGCGCCGAACGACGACACGATGAGCGCGGTCGCGTTGCTACTCTGCACCAGACCGGTCACGAGCACACCGGCCGCGAAGGCCAGAAAGCGGTTCGAAATGCTGTGAGAAAGAATGCGCCGCAAATCGGCGCCGTAGACGCGCAGGACCCCGGTACGCACGATATGCGTACCCCAGATCAGCATCGCTACGCCGGAGAGAAGGTTGAGCAGTGTCAGCATGCCAGTGTTCCGTGATCTTGTTGTCGACGGGACCGGCAGCGCCGTGCGCCGCCGACATGACGCGCCCACTGGTTTGCCATACCGGCATCCCGCGTCAGATCAGAACTGGCGTCGGGATGCGTATGAAGTTCACGCGTCATGCGTATCCCCAATCGGTACACCGTACACCAAAATGACGAGCGCAACAATCGTGTCATGAATTTGTCACAATTTTTGCGCCGACTCTGCTAAGCCTTGTTGCGTAAGGGGGACAGCCCGGCGACCAGGCGTCAAAAACGCGTCGCCGCCTGCCTTGCCGACGTCCCCCGGGACTCACATTAGATGCCCCACGGCAGCGTGAAGGTTTTGGTGTTGGTGAAGCTCTTCATCGCCTCTTGCACCCCTTCTTTGTAGCCAAGGCCCGAATCTTTGATGCCGCCAAACGGCGTCAGCTCGATGCGATAGCCCGGCACTTCCCACACGTTGACCGTGCCCACCTGCAAGTCGTTGGTAAAGCGCGTGACGTAATCGAGCCGGTTGGTACACACCCCCGACGACAGGCCGAACGCCGTGCCGTTGGAGATCGCAATCGCCTCGTCGATGCTGCCGAACGTGATGATCGGCGACACCGGCCCGAAGGTTTCTTCACGCACCACGGTCATCTTCGGGTCGACCCGGTCGATCACCGTCGGCGAGTAAAGCGCACCTTCGCGCTTGTTGCCCACCAGCAGACGCGCGCCTTGCGCGACGGCTTCGTTCACGCGGGCCTCGAACAGGCGAGCCGCCTCTTCATCGATGACGGTGCCCATGTCGTTGTTGCCATCGCTCGGATCGCCGTACTTCCACGCGCGCGTCTTCTCCACCACCATTTCCGTGAACTGCGCCGCAATATCGCGATGCACCAGCATGCGCTTGACGGCCGTGCAGCGCTGGCCCGAGTTCTTGTACGAGCCTTGCACCGCGAGATCGGACGCACGATCGAGATCGGCGTCTTCCATCACGATCAGCGGATCGTTGCCGCCCAACTCCAGCACGATGCGGCGATAACCGGCCTTCGACGCAATGTACTTACCGATCGACACGCCACCCGTGAAGGTAATCATGTCGATGTTCTCGTTGGTGAGCATCTCGTCGGCGATCTCCATCGGATCGCCCGTAATCACTTGCAGCATCTCCGGAGGCAGACCGGCCTCGTAGAGCGTGTCGGCAAGATAATAGGCCGAGAGCGGCACCTTCTCCGACGGCTTGAGCACCATGCGGTTGTTGGTGGCGACCGACGGCGCGACTTTGTGCGCGACCTGATTCATCGGGTGATTAAACGGCGTAATGGCCGAAATCGCACCGAGCAGCGGCTCGCGCTGCGTCACCACACGGCGCTTCTTGCCGTGCGGCGTCAAATCGCACGAGAACGCCTGCCCGTCGTCTTTGAGCGCTTCGGTCGCAGCAAAGCCCAGCACGTCGGCCACGCGGCCAATCTCGTACACCGCATCCTTCTTGCACAGGCCCGACTCC
This sequence comes from Pandoraea pneumonica, assembly GCF_902459645.1. Lineage (GTDB taxonomy): Bacteria > Pseudomonadota > Gammaproteobacteria > Burkholderiales > Burkholderiaceae > Pandoraea > Pandoraea pneumonica. Next base: position 961,099 of record NZ_CABPSK010000002.1, on the reverse strand, counting down.
ATCGTGATGATGGCGGCAGCCTCGGCGGTGCGCTCACGCAACAGGGCCGCGGCCTTGTCGAGAATATTGGCCCGCTCGAAGCGGGTGAGCGTCGAGCGGTATTGCTTGGCAATCGAGAACGCGCGGCGCACGTCGTCGAGCGAGGCCTTGGGTACGGTGCCAACCAGATCGCCCGTGTACGGGTTGAAGACTTCGATGATCCGTTCGCGGGTGACTTTCTCTCCGCCGATACGCAGGGCTTCGGCGCGAAACTCGGGATGCAGCTTGTGCGGCGCGTTCATGGGGTTCTCCAGTTTGGCTTAAACGTGGTTCAGCGCGACATCGAGAATGTCGAAGTTGCGCAGGCGCGCCTTGCCCGGAATGCCTTCGGTCTTGCGGTTGAACAGCAGCGGCACGGTCTGCTCCGAGATACCGCCATGCGAGCGCAGCGGCACGGTCAGGCCCGTGAGGTCGTGACGGCTGGCGCTGGTGCCGAGCACCACCGACTGATCGCTCACCACCACCAGATCGCCCACGCGATCGGGCGGCAGTTCGAAGCGCGCACAAGCTTCGGCATTGGTCAGCACCACTTCGATGCCCGGCATGGCGGCGATGCGCGCACGGATGGCATCGCGGTCGATATCGCGCGGCAGATAAATCGTGGCGAACGAGCCAAGCGCGCCGTGATGCACCACATACGGATCGGTAATCGGCAGAATCACGCGCGCACCGCCCGCTTCCACCCCCTTGCCAAGCCAGTCGTCGAGCAGATCTTGCAAATAGATGACGTTGGGCTGGCCGGTCTTCGGATCGTGCTTGGCGTTCATGCCGTGGTCGGCAGTCAGGCCGATCACAGCGCCCAGTTCGTCCATGCGGCGCAGGTACTTGTCCATCATCGCGTAGAAGGCATTTGCGCCTTCCGTGCCCGGGGCCCACTTGTGCTGCACGTAGTCGGTGGTCGACAGATACATCAGGTCGACGTGACGCGTCTCAAGCAAGCGCACGCCCGCGGCAAACACGAACTCGGAGAGCGCTGCGCTGTAGACGTCCGGCACGGGCATGTCCACGAGGCCCAACACGTCTTCGATGCCGTTCTCGGCGAGCGTGACCTGATCGGCCTTCTCCGACGAGAAGCAGATGCCCGCCATGCGGTGACCGAGCAACTTGCGCAGCTTGTCTTTAGCCGTGACGACAGCGACCTTGGCACCGGCGTCTGCGGCGGCGGCCAACACCGTCCCGGCGCGCAGATAAGCGGGGTCGTTCATCATGACTTCCGCGCCCTTGCCGCCATCGGCCGCCGGGTCGTAGAAATAGTTACCGCAGATGCCATGCACGGCCGGGGGGGCACCGGTCACGATGGAGAGATTGTTCGGATTGGTGAACGACGGCACCACGCAGTCGCCCTGAAACACCGCGCCTTCGGCGAGCAGGTGCTTGATATACGGCGCAACGCCGGCCTTGGCCGCCGCTTCGAGATACTCGAACTGGCAACCGTCGACACACACGATGACGGTGGGCTGTTGCGGCAGCCGGTACTGGCGGCCATTTACTTGGATCTGCACGGGCTGGGTCACGTCGGTCTCCTCAAGAGCAATTCGTTCGAACACGTCAATTCTTCAATTAGCCGGCCTTCGCCTGCGTCGGCGCCGCCCCCGGGGCGCGTGCCAACGCTTCGCGAATGCGCGCCTGGCCTCGCGACAAATGCTCGCGAATGACCTGCGCAGCCCGCGCCGGATCGCGCGACGCGATGGCGCTCACGATGTCGCGGTGCTCACGCTCGGACTTCGGGGGGGCCGACGTATCGGCGGTCAGCGCTTCGTGGCGGAACAGGCTCAACTCCTTCACCAGCCGGCGATAGGTTTCGAGCAGCTTGCGGTTGCCGACCATCTCGACGAGCGCGTCGTGAAACGCCAGGTTCAACTGGTAATACGCCTCGCTGTCGCCGGTTTCCACCGCCTGATGCATCGCTTCAACCGACTCACGCAGGCGCGTGAGTTGCTCCGACGTGATGACCTCCGCCAGCGTGCGCCCCACGTATTCGTCGAGTACGCCGCGCAGCGTGTAAATCTCTTCGGCTTCTTCGAGCGAGATCACCCGCACGAACACGCCGCGATTCTTTTCGGTGCGCAACAGCCCCGCTTCTTCCAGCGCACGAAACGCTTCGCGTACCGGGCCGCGCGACACACCAAGACGCCCCGCCACTTCAATCTCGTTGAGCTTGGTGCCCGGCGTGAGCGTGCCGGCCATGATCTGGCGTTCGATCTCGTGCTGCACGAGGGTGGTGAGCGACTGGCTTTGCAGCAACTCGATGGCCGTGGGCGAAGTGGGCTTAGGGGTCATACCGGTCTTCCTTATCTCTGAACTCTGATGCGAACATTCAGCTAACCGCGTGATGCGTTTTGTGGCATTACGTGATTATTTTTGTTGCTTGACATTCAAGCACAGCAGTTTGTAGATTGTCAACAAAACACATCCGACATCGCAGGCGAATTTTGCAACACTGTCGGGGTGAGTCGGTGCAGGCAGCGACAAAACCCTATCTGAATCAATGATTTCCATACTATTGGAGGTATTTGACGAGCAGATGACAAACGCAAAGGGTTTCAAGAAAAAGACATAATTTGCCAATAATATGCAACACACCGCCTCAGAGAAGGCGTTTTTGCCCGACCCACAGGAGCCATCCATGAACCAACCGATGCGCCGCGCCCTGCGTGCCGCTGCCGCCCTCGCCGCCGGACTTGTCTGTGCTGCACAGGCCGGTCATGCCCTCGCCAAGACCACGTTGACTGTCTACACGGCGTGGGAGGTCGAAGTGATGCGGCCGTACGCCGAGGCTTTTCAGAAAGCGAACCCCGATATCGAGATCAAGTACGTGCGCGACTCCACCGGCGTGGTCACCGCCAAGGTGCTCGCCGAAAAGGCCAATCCGCAGGCCGACGTGATTGCCGGGCTCGCTGCATCGAGCCTGGAATTGATCAAGCAGGAAGGTTTGCTCACGCCGTATTCGCCCAAGGGCTTCGACCAGCTCACGCGTGCCTATAGCGACAAGGCCACGCCGCCGTCGTGGATCGGGCTCGACGTGTGGGGCGCCACGGTGTGCTTCAACACGGTAGAAGCGGCCAAGCGCAATTTGCCGAAGCCCACGTCGTGGGAAGACCTCGCCAAGCCGATCTACAAAGGGATGATCGTGATGCCGAACCCGGCCACCTCGGGCACCGGCTTTCTCGACGTGACCGCATGGCTCCAGATGTTCGGTAAAGACGGCGGCTGGAAGTACATGGACGCGCTCGACAAGAACATCGTCAAGTACACGCACTCGGGCTCGAAGCCGTGCCGCGATGCGGGCGCGGGCGAGTACCCGATCGGCATCTCGTTCGAATTCAACGCGCACCGCACCAAGGCCGCTGGCGCACCGATCGATCTGGTGTTCCCGAAGGAAGGGCTCGGCTACGACATCGAGGCGGCCGGCATCGTGAAGACCACCAAGAAGCTCGATGCGGCGAAGCGCTACATGGATTGGCTCGCCACCAAGGAAGCCAACGAGATGTATGCGAAGGACTGGGCCATCGTGGCGTATCCGGGCGTGGCGAAGAAGTTCGACACGATTCCGGCCAATTACCAAGACATGCTCGTGAAGAACGATTTCACGGAAATCGCGAAGAGCCGCGAGTCGGTACTTGCCGAATGGCAGAAGCGTTACGGCGCCAAGTCGGAGAAGAAGTAACGTGAGTGGCGCTGGGCAGGGTTCGCACGAATGCCCAGCGCCGCTTGATATCTCCGTTTAATCGCACCGGACACAACGCCCATCGCAGGAGGTCCCCCGAATGAGCGACGACACGTATCTGAGCCTCGCCGGCATCCACAAACGGTTCGACAACACCGTGGTGCTGGGCGACATTCATCTCACCGTCCGGCGCGGCGAGATGCTCTGCTTTCTCGGCCCGTCGGGCTGCGGCAAGACCACCCTGCTGCGTATCATCGCCGGGCTCGAAGCGCAGACCCACGGCAGAATTTCGCAAAACGGCCGCGACATCTCCACCCTGCCGCCCATGCAGCGCGACTACGGCATCGTCTTCCAGTCGTATGCCCTGTTCCCGAACCTGAGCGTGGCGCAGAACGTCGCCTACGGCCTGACGAATCGCCGCGTGCCACGCGCCGAGCGCGATCAACGCGTCGCCGAATTGCTCGAGATGGTCGGCCTGCCCGACGCAGGCCGCAAGTTCCCCGGGCAACTCTCGGGCGGACAGCAGCAGCGCATCGCCATTGCGCGCGCACTCGCCACGTCCCCCGGTTTGCTGCTGCTCGACGAACCGCTTTCCGCCCTCGATGCGCGCGTGCGCGTGCGGTTGCGCAGCGAAATTCGCGCGCTGCAACAGCGTCTGGGCATCACCACGATTCTGGTCACTCACGATCAGGAAGAAGCGCTGTCGATGGCCGATCGCATCGTGGTGATGAACCACGGCATGATCGAGCAAGTAGGCACGCCCGGCGAGATTTATCAGCACCCGGCCACGCCATTCGTCGCGGACTTCGTCGGCAAGACCAACATCTTGCCCGCGCGTCTGGGCGACGCCGGGCGCGTGCAAGTCGGCCAATACGAACTCACTTGCGGCACGCTCAACGGCTGTCGCACCGGTGAAGACATTCGCGTGTTCTTCCGCCCGGAAGACGTACGCGTGCGCGATCTCGACGAGCTCGACGACGAGGCCAACCTCTTCGACGGCGCCGTGGAGAAAATCGAATTCCTCGGCGCGTTCTCTCGTGTAACGCTGCGCATGCCCGCGTGCGACCACCCGCTCTACGCCGACCTCTCGCCTGCCGACATGCAGGCCCTGCAACCGGCCACCGGCGGCGCGTTGCGCTTTGCCGTGCCGCGCGCCGCCGTGCGCGTCTTCCGTCAAGGGTGAAGCCGCGATGAGCTCCGTACCGTCGACATTGACCGCCGCCTCGTCAGCGCAAGCCACCGCGCCGCTCTCTCATCACGCCGCCCATGTGCCTCAAGCGGGGCCAGCCGGTAGCGCGCCACCGTCGACGCTGCGGCCTGCACGGCTGGCGTCGCACTGGACGGATCGTCTGGCCCAAGCGCTGCTGCTGGTGGCCGCGGCAGCGGGCGTGCTGTTTCTGCTCGCGCCGATGGCCGCCATTCTCATCAAGAGCGTGCAGGACAACGACGGTCACTTCGTCGGCTTGCGGCACTTTCGCGAGTACTTTCATTCCCCTGCCCTGTTCGGTTCGATCTGGAACAGCGTGTGGATTTCGATCGTGACGACGGGCATCACGGTGCCGCTCGCCTTCATCTTTGCCTACGCCCTCACGCGTAGCTGCATTCGCGGCAAGACGTTGCTGCGCAATATCGCGCTCATCCCGATTCTCGGACCCACGCTGCTGCCAGCCATCTCGTTCATTTTCTGGTTTGGCAATCAAGGCGTGCTGCGCCCGTTCATGGGCGATATCGATATCTACGGGCCGCTGGGCATCGTGATGTCTCTGGTGAATGCCACGTTCCCGCATGCGCTGATGATCATGATCACGGCGCTCTCGCTCACCGACGCACGGCTTTACGAAGCGGCCGATGCACTCGGCACGCCGATGTTGCGGCGCTTCTTCACGATCACACTGCCGGGCGCGAAGTATGGCGTGATCAGCGCGGCGATGATCGTCTTCACCTATGCGATTTCCGACTTCGGTATTCCGAAAGTGATCGGTGGCGACTTCAACGTGCTGGCCACCGACATTTACAAACTCGTCATCGGACAGCAGGACTTCTCGAAGGGTGCCGTCGTCGGCCTCGTGCTGCTCGTGCCCGTGGGCATCACCTATCTGGTCGACGCCGTGGTGCAGCGCAAGCAACAAGCGCTGCTCTCGGCACGCGCCGTGCCTTACGTGCCCAAACCCTCGCGCGGCTTCGACTGGGCGATGGCGGTGCTTTGCTGGGGGATGGCCGCCATCATGCTCGCCATTCTCGGCATGGCGGTCTACGCCTCGTTCGTGAAATTCTGGCCGTACAACTTCAGCCTCTCGCTGGGTCACTACCAGTTCGGGCTGGTGGAGAGCGGCGCGGTCGATGCCTATATCAACAGCGTGCAAATGGCGTTCTGGTGCGCGGTATGGGGCACGGCAGTGATCTTCGTCATTGCATATCTGCTGGAGAAAACGCGTGGCCTCGCCTGGCTGCGCGGCTTCATCCGCATGATGGCGGTGCTGCCGATGGGTGTGCCCGGTCTCGTGCTCGGGCTTGGCTACATTTTCTTCTTCGTGCCCGAAGGGAATCCGCTGCACAGTCTGTATGGGTCGCTGGCGATTCTGGTGATCGTCAACGTGGTGCATTACTACTCGTCGAGCCATCTCACCGCAGTGACCGCGCTCAAGCAGATCGACCCGGAATTCGAGTACGTGTCGGCCTCGCTCAAAGTGCCGTTCTACCGCACGTTCTGGCGCGTGTCGGCACCGATCTGTTTGCCGTCGATCATCGATATCAGTCGCTATCTCTTCGTCAATGCGATGACCACGGTGTCCGCCGTGGTCTTCCTGTACTCGGCCGATACGTCGCTCGCCTCGGTGGCCATCGTGAACATGGACGAGACGGGCTCGATCGGTCCCGCCGCCGCCATGGCCACCCTCGTCGTGCTCACGTCGATGCTCGTGTGCCTGCTGTATCACGGCATTCAGCTCGTGGTGGAGCGCTACACGCAAGCGTGGCGGCGGCCCGCCGCGCTCGCGCGCAAAGGTCATTGATGGTCGGTATGTGCATTCGCTGCGCTTCGCTGCTTTTCGCTTATCTCGCTTGATTTCGTTTGATTCCCCCGCTCAATAGGAGGCGGTCATGATTCTCGGTCAGGAACCGATTCTGCTCACCCCCGGCCCGCTCACCACGTCGCCGGCGACCCGACAAGCCATGCTGCGCGACTGGGGCTCGTGGGACACCCAGTTCAACCAGATCACGGCGTCGCTGTGCCGCGACCTCGTCGATATCGTGCACGGCGGCGACGACTACGCGTGCGTGCCGCTGCAAGGCTCGGGCACGTTTTCCGTGGAAGCGGCCATCGGCACACTCACGCCGCGCAATGCCCGCATTCTGGTGCCCGATAACGGCGCGTATTGCCAGCGCATTCTGAAAATCTGCCGTTATCTCGGCCGCGATGCCATCGCGCTTCCCGTTCCCGAAGATCAGGCCGCAAGCGCCGTCGCGATCGACGAAGCGCTCACGCGCGATCCGTCGATTACGCACGTCGCGCAGGTGCATCTGGAGACAGGGGCGGGCGTGCTCAATCCGCTCGCGGAGATTGCCCGCGTGTGCCAGAAGCACGGCAAGGGGTTGATCGTCGATGCGATGAGTTCGTTCGGTGCCGTGGAAATCGACGCGCGCACGATGCCGTTCGATGCGTTGATCGCGGCAAGCGGCAAATGCCTCGAAGGCGTGCCGGGCATGGGCTTCGTGATCGTGAAGAAGTCGGTGCTCGACGCGTCGGCGGGCAATAGTCACTCGCTGGCGATGGATCTGCACGATCAGTACACGTATATGCAGAAGACGACGCAGTGGCGCTTCACGCCGCCCACGCACGTGGTGGCGGCATTGCGTGCGGCAGTCGATCAGTTCCTCGCAGAGGGCGGGCAACCGGTGCGTGGCGAGCGTTATCGCCGCAACTGCCGCGCCCTCGTCGACGGCATGGCGTCGCTCGGCTTCCGGCCGTTCCTCTCGCCGGAGGTGCAGGCCCCGGTGATCGTCACGTTCCACGCGCCTGCCGACGGCAAGTACGACTTCAAAGCGTTTTATGCCGCCGTGCGCGAGCGAGGCTACATCCTGTACCCCGGAAAGCTCACGCAACTGGAGACGTTCCGCGTGGGCTGCATCGGCGCCATCGACGACAACGAAATGCGCAACGTCGTCACCGCGATTGCCCAAACGCTGACGTCGCTCGGCATCCGGCAAGTCGCGCCGCTCACGAAGGCGGCATAACCTCGCAACACTGGTGAGCGCCGTCGCACTTCGCGCGGCGCTCGCCTCGTCTCGTATCCTCCGGTAAGCTTCCGCCTATCACACGCGTGCGCGTGGCCCTCGCGGAGGCTGTCCCCCATGCCGTCATCGAAAGCTGCCGACATCCATTTCAAACGCGTCTACGACGCCCCGTCCGCCGACGATGGACAGCGCGTGCTGGCCGACCGCCTGTGGCCGCGCGGTCTGGCCAAAGCGAAAGCGCAGGTCGACTTCTGGGCAAAAGACGTCACGCCGAGTACCGATCTGCGCAAGTGGTTTCATGAACATCCGGAGCAGTTCGACGAGTTTCGAACGCGGTTTCTGAAAGAACTGAAGACGCTCGACGCCGATCACAACGAGATGCTCGCCGCCTTGCGCACCCGGTTGACCGAAGGCCGCGTCACGCTGCTGACCGCAGCGCACAAACTCGAAGACGGCGACAAACAAACACACCTGGACGTGCTGCGCGACTTTCTCGAATCGCGATGAAGCGCCATGACGCCGTATCGCGCTTCAACACGGCATTCCGCCCTTCAAAACGGCAGCATTCGGCGAGCATCGCCTGAAAACCCGCATGATCTCGGGCATCCGGCGAAAGCGGCGCGAGGGGCGGCAAATTTTGCTATAACGTTTGGCAGCGCGCTGCGCCAGACCTTCGACATTCGCGCGCCCGTCTCACCCCATTCGCTTATCCGGCTGCCGCTACGGCCGCCCGCCGCCTCATGCTAGTTCCACTGATTGTTGCCTGCGCGCTGTTCATGGAGAACATGGATTCCACCGTGTTGTCCACCTCGTTGCCGCTGATCGCCAAGGATCTCGGCGAGAGCCCGATCACGCTCAAGCTCGCACTCACGACCTATCTCATCAGCCTCGCCGTCTTCATCCCGATCAGCGGCTGGATCGCCGACCGCTTCGGCACGCGCAACGTGTTCCGCTTCGCCATCGGTGTGTTTGTGCTCGGTTCGATCTGCTGCGGCATTTCGACGAACCTGCCGGAACTGGTGATCGCACGCTTCGTGCAAGGCATGGGCGGCGCCATGATGGTGCCGGTCGGACGGCTCGCCTTGCTCAAGTCGGTGGAAAAGCGCGAGATGGTGCGCGCGCTCAACTATCTGACGATTCCCGCACTCGTCGGCCCGGTGCTCGGCCCGCCGCTCGGTGGCTTCATCACGACGTATTGGCACTGGCGTTGGATTTTCTTCATCAATATCCCCATCGGCATTCTCGGCTTCGTGCTCGCCACGAAGTACATCCCCGATCTGTTTGAAGACGATGTGCCGCCGCTCGATGTCAAGGGCTTCATCCTCTCCGGGCTCGGGCTGTCGATTCTGATGCTCGGACTCTCGACCATTGGCAGGCATCTGATTCCGACGCCGCTTGCCCTCGGGCTCGTCGCGATCGGCGCGGTATTGCTGTGGTGGTATCTGCGGCATGCGCGCGGGCTTGCGCATCCGCTGCTGCGGCTCGATCTCTTCCGCATCCCAACGTTTCGCGCCGGGGTAGCAGGCGGCACGTTGTTCCGCATTGGCGTGGGCGCAACGCCGTTTCTGCTGCCGCTGATGCTGCAACTCGGCTTCGGTATGACGCCGATGGAATCGGGTGCGCTCACCTTCATCTCGGCGGCGGGCGCCATGTTCATGAAGACGCTCTCGCTGCGCATTCTGCAACGCTGGGGCTTTCGCCGCGTGCTGATGACCAACGCACTGATTGCGTCGGCCACCATCGGCGGGTACGGACTCTTCACGGACCAGACGCCGCACCTGGTCATTCTCGGCACGCTGCTGTTCGGCGGCTGCTTCCGTTCGCTGCAATTCACGAGCCTGAACGCCATCTCGTATGCCGACGTGCCCGCACATCGCATGAGTCAGGCGACGAGTCTGGCCAGCGTGGCACAGCAGGTGTCGCTCACGCTCGGCATCACCATCGGTGCGGCCGTGCTGCAAACGTCGTCGTATTTGCACGGGCGCGATCACGTCACTGCGGTCGACTTCCCGTGGGCATTCCTGACCGTCTGCCTGATCGCCGTGAGTTCGACGATCTCGATTGCCCGCCTCGCCCGCGACGCAGGTGCCGAACTGGCACAACGCAGCTGACGGAGTAAAACTGATAGGTCGGCACGCGATCCAGAAGCGAAGTGCCGGTTGCGTTCGCAGAATGTCGATTCCATTCAGCGCTCGTCTGCACTATCGGCGCCGGGGGGCGCCGGTGAGTTAGCGCGAGCCATTTCCTCTTCTGGATCGAATCATGTTCCCATCGAACAAGCTCACGCCCACCGGCACGAAAACGAACACGTCGCACTCACCAGAAACAAACGAGCCACGAGAAGGCATACATCACGAAATTCGCCGCTGCTTGGTCCGTGCCGACAACTTGCAGCAAGTGTCTCAGGCGCTTCACCCAACGATGCTCTTCGCGCAACGCGAACACCTCGGCGCCGCACGGCAACGGCGCTTGGGAAACGTCCAGCCAGCCCTGAACCTGCCCACAGAAAATCGTCACGCCTCTTTTGCCAGCGACATACGTGGAACTACCGCTGCGCGTGTAGCGCCCGACCAACATTCCACCCCACTGGCAAAAGCACGATCGCTTGTATTCGGTGCGCTCCGGGCTCAGCGCATTCCCGCCAACGGCAATTGGGTTTTCGAAACCCGGTCGTGTCTGCATGCGAGTGCCTTTATCGCCAATGCTTACAACGGCGAGCTTCCCCGTTTGTTTGACGCGCTGACCGCCCTGAGGGAGCGTCTTGGCACGAATCTTGGCAAGTCTATTCAGATCAACGACACCATGATGGTCATCGGCGACACGCGGACACTGGCGCAAGCCGACCATCGCCGTGCCATCGACGCCGCACAACGATTGGTTGACACGCATGGCATCGCCATTGACGCCTTGTCACCGGGTGAAACGATCGAGACAGTGGTCGATAAGCGTGTCCAGGCCATCACCAACGGTGCGGTATCCCATGTCGAGCTTCCGGCCCCAACGCCGGGCAAGCCAATGTTGCTCAATTGCTTCCTTTTCGAGGCCCCTTGGTTAGAAGCCTTTCCGAAAGAAGGTACGCAGCGGGCCTTCTTCCAACTTCAGGACGGTCGGAGAAAGGTCGTGGACATGATGCGCGATTCCGATGGCGCGTATAACGTCGGACTGTCAGTCGCGGGGTTCGATGTCGTCATCGAGAAGCCGCTCGGGAATGACTCACGAGCAGATCGCCTGCGGATGATCTATGCCCTTCCGTCGCGCTCCGCCGCCTCGAGTCACGAGGCATTTCATGCGTTACTGGAGCGGCTCCGCGCACCTGACACGCCCTCCAAGACGCTGGGTCTCAAGACACGGAACGCCGACTTCCGAGTACCGCGCTTCGACCTCACGGTGAAAACCGACGTGACTCCCGGTGTTCATCTTGCGCAGACCGACCTCGCGGCCTCCCATAGCCCGGCCAATATCCAAATGCAGCAAGTCATCTGCGTGGGGCACAGCGAAAAGGGATTTCGCGCAGCAGGGACTCAGCGCACGGTGTTCATGGACGGTGCCGGGGAAAAAATACGAATCACGCTGGGTCGACCTTTCTACATGTTGCTAACCACAAAGGGCGGACTGCCGCTGCTCGCGATGCACATCGCGGACCCGTCGCCTGCCCAGAATGACGCCGTCAGCGAGTCGCCCGCGCGCTAACGCACCAGTTGCGCGCGTCAAAAAGCAAAACGCCCGGAGGGACTTCTTCCGGGCGTTTTTTTCATCGCATGCGCTTCGCCAATTAGCGGAAGATCACCGTCTTGTGGCCGTTGAGCAGAATGCGGTGCTCGGCGTGATAGCGCACTGCGCGAGCGAGCGCCACGCACTCCACATCGCGCCCGATGGCCGTGAGTTGTTCCGGGTCCATCGTGTGATCCACGCGTTCGACTTCCTGCTCGATGATCGGGCCTTCGTCCAGATCGGACGTCACGTAATGCGCCGTCGCCCCGATCAGCTTCACGCCGCGATCGAACGCCTGATAGTACGGCTTCGCGCCCTTGAAGCTCGGCAGGAACGAGTGGTGAATGTTGATCGCGCGCCCGGCCAATTTCTTGCACAGGTCGGACGACAGCACTTGCATGTAACGCGCCAACACCACCAGATCGATGTTGTTGTCGTTGACCAACTCGAACACCTTCGCTTCCTGCGCCGCCTTCGATTCCGACGTGGAATTCATGAGCGGCAGGTGATGGAACGGGATGTTGTAGCTGGCGGCGAGCTGATAGAAATCTTTGTGGTTCGAGACGATCACCGGAATCTCGATGTTGAGCTGACCGGTCTTGTAGCGGAACAGCAGATCGTTCAAGCAGTGACCGATCTTCGAGACCATGAGCATGACGCGCGGCTTGATCGCGGCATCCACCAACTCCCACTGCATTTCATATTGCGTGGCCAGCGGCGCGAAGTCGCGCTGCAACGTGGCGAGATCGCTCTCGCCCGGCAGTTGCTGGAAGTGCACGCGCATGAAGAAGCCGCCCGTGAAGCGATCGTTGAACTGGGCCGAGTCGAGAATGTTGCCGCCGCGCTCGACCAGGAAACCGGCCACCGCGTGGACGATGCCGGGACGGTCCGGGCAGGACAACTTCAGAATGTAGCTATTTTCGATCGGTGCCATGATTGCTCCTGGGCAAATGCTTGCAATGACGTTGCAGTGTGGAAATTCTGTTTGGGGCACCGGGTGCGGCAGGCATGCCGAGTACTGCGCATGCATCGCACCACCGGGGCACCGTGATTATTCGTCGGCCGGTTTGAACAGCGCGTCGATGCCGGCGCAGTCTTTCGCGCGAACCGCGCCTTCTCGCAGCAGAAAATCGAGGCTCGCGAGACTCGCGTCGACGGTCATCTTGCCGCGCGCGATCACGTCGCGCACATCTCCGGCAGAACACAGCCAATGGGCGCTCGCCTCGCCGTCCTGATTCTCGGGCACGAAGCCTCGGGGCAACGCCAGGTCGTAGACGAAAATCTGCTCCGACTGCACGCCCTCCGGAATCTCCGCGAGGATATGCAGCGTGCGCCCCGGCCGGGCTTCGCCCACCAGATACGCCGGAATCCCCGCCTCTTCCCAGCACTCTTTGACGAGCGTGTCGCCCACGCCGATACCGTTGCCGATACCGCCCGCGGCCGCATTGTCCAGACAGCCGGGATCGGTCGCCTTGTGCACGCTGCGGCGAGCGATCCACATCTTCGGGGCTTCGCCCACAAAACGCGCCGGGACATACCCGTTCACATGCACGGCAAACGTACGCGTGCCGAAGAAGCGCGATGCCGCACGCTCGATCCACGCCAGCGGTGCATCGTAGAGCCGCTGACGGATCGCATAGCGTTCGTTGCGCCAGCCGGTGATGAGGCCCTCGGCAGCCAGCGTCTCGATGACCGGTGCGAGCGCCGCCGTGCGGGCTTCACACGTGTCGTGACGCGGATGAATACGCACCGCGAGCGAGCTGATTTCGAAAACCTCGGGCCAGCGGCACAGCGCCTCGGCGTCGCGGCGGCGAATCCAGCCATAACGCTGCGAACCGATCACGAGCGGCAGGTGTGCCGTGTCGTCGAAGCGGCGCGCTGCCGCAATACAAGCAAAAGACATACGGGAAGACCGGACGCACCCTCACCGGACAGGTGCGAAAACGAGGCAAAAGCGGCATTTTACAGAAGCGGCGGGGAATCCGCCCGAGTCTGAAGCGATTCGGACGAACGCACACGCCGTCTTGCGCCCGGCCTACGCCCTTCCTGAGTCCCCGCTTTGCGCCCCTCTTAAGCCGCCTCTTAGGCTTTCACGCGCTCGCCCTTCGGGTCGTAAAGCGCGCGCAATTGCACCCGTGCGTCGTGCAATTCACCGGCCAGATCCACTTGATAGCGCCCCGCCTCGACGAACGCGGCATCCACCGCACCGTCGGGGTTGGTGAGGAAAGCCAGTCCGACCGGTGCGTCGATCGTATGCCCATAGGCCGCCGACGAAATGAAGCCTACCGGCTGCCCGTCGCGCAATACGGCTTCGCCGCCCCACAACATGCTGCCGGTCGCGCCGTCGAGCGCCACACTGACCAGCTTGCGCCGCACGCCTTGCGCACGCGCTTGTTCTACCGCCGTGCGGCCAGCGAAGGGCAGATCGCTCGCAAGCTTGCAGGCGAACGTCAAGCCCGCTTCGACGGGGTTCGTGTCGGGCGTCAGTTCACGGCCCCACGCGCGATAGCCCTTCTCGATGCGCAGCGAATCGATGGCGTAGTACCCCGCGTCGCGCAAGCCGAATGCCTTGCCTGCTGCATGCAACGCCTCGTAGACGCCCACCGCGAATTCGACCGGCACATACAACTCCCAACCCAGTTCGCCGACATAGGTCAGACGCGTGGCGCGCACCGTCGCATAGCCCAGATCAATCTCGCGGCTCGTGCCGAACGGGAACGCTTCGTTGGAAAAGTCTGCCTTCGACACTTGCTGGAGCAAGGCGCGCGAATTCGGACCCATCAACGCGAGCACCGAATATTGGCCCGTCACATCCACCACCGTGCAGTGTGCATCGGCGGGAATGCGGCGCTCGACGTAGTCCATGTCGCGGGTGGTCTGCGCCGACCCGGTGACCATCAGGTACTGGTCCGGTGCGAGACGTGTGAGCGTGAAGTCCGACTCGTAGCCGCCGCGCTCGTTGAGCATGCCGGTGTAGACCGTGCGGCCCGGAGCCACGGCCACGTCATTGGTGCACAACGATTGCAGCACACGCTCGGCGTCGCGCCCTTTGATCAGCAGCTTCGAGAACGAACTCATGTCGAACAGCGCCACGGCCTCGCGGCACGCCCGATGCTCGGCGGCACTCCACGCATGCCAGTTCTGCTGACCGAAGCTGTACTCAATGCGCGCTTCGTCAGGCGACGGTGCAAAGAAATTCGGCCGCTCCCAGCCCATCTTGCTGCCGAAGCAAGCCCCCTTCGCAAGCAGCGTGGCGTACAACGGCGAACGGCGGAACGGACGTGCCGTGTCCAGTTCGCGATTCGGCCAAGGCATCGCGTAGTGCAGGCCGAGGGTTTCTTTCACGCGGTCGTGCAGCCACGTGTCGTTGCCGTTGAAGCCTGCAAAGCGGCGAATGTCGACCGGCCACAAGTCCATCGTCGGCTCGCCCGCGACGATCCACTCCGCGAGCGCCATACCCGCGCCGCCCGCCGACGCAATGCCCATCGAGTTGAAACCCGCGCCGACATAGAAATTGCGTAACTCCGGCGCTTCACCAAGGATGAAGTTGTTATCCGGCGTGAACGATTCGGGGCCGTTGTAGAACTGGCGAATTTGCGCGGTCTCCAGTGCGGGCACGCGAATCAGCGCGTTCTCCATGAGGATCTCGAACTGGTCCCAATCGTCGGGCAGTAGTTGAAATTCAAAATTCTCGGGAATGCCGTTCATGCCCCACGGCTTGGCATTCGGCTCGAAGCCGCCCATCACCAACCCGCCCACCTCTTCCTTGAAATAGATGTAGCCATCGGGGTCACGCATCACCGGCAAGTCGGGATGCACCCCCGCGATGCGCTCGGTCACGATGTAGTAGTGCTCGGCGGAATGCAGCGGTACCGTCACGCCGCACATGCGGCCCACGGCCTTCGCCCACTGCCCTGCGCAGTTGACGACGATCTCGGCGTCGATGCGGCCGTGATCGCCGTCTTTGTTCTGCCACGACACGCCGGTGGCGGTGCGTACGCCATTCGGCGACGCAGTGTGAATTTCGGTAATGCGGGTGTTCTCGGCAATGCGCACGCCGCGGCTGCGCGCGCCACGCGCCAACGCCTGCGTGAGATCGGTCGGATTGGCCTTGCCGTCGCCGGGTAGC
The DNA here is from genome assembly GCF_902459645.1 of Pandoraea pneumonica. Classification (GTDB taxonomy): domain Bacteria; phylum Pseudomonadota; class Gammaproteobacteria; order Burkholderiales; family Burkholderiaceae; genus Pandoraea; species Pandoraea pneumonica. Next base: position 945,320 of record NZ_CABPSK010000002.1, on the reverse strand, counting down.
CAGACCGCGCCCACCAGGTCGTCGGTGCGCATGACCGGCCACAACTCACCCGCGTCGCGCGGCGAGATCACGTCGCATTGCACGCCATAAGCACGCGCCACGGCGGCCGTGCGTTTGAGTTGCGTCATGCGCTCGGCCGTTCTGGCCACCGACAACGAGCCGCACTGCTTCCACCCGGTGCCCAGCCCCGTCTCCGCTTCGAGTTCGCTATAGAGCTTGGTCGAATAGCGGATGAGCTTGGTCATGCTCTCTTGCGAGCGCAATTGCCCAACGAGCCCCGCCGCATGCCATGTCGTGCCGCACGACAACTGGCCTTGTTCGAGCAATACGACATCGGACCAGCCGAGTTTGGCCAGGTGATAGGCGACGGAACATCCGACGATGCCGCCGCCGACGATGACGACGCGGGCATGAGTGGGCAAGGCTGTGGCCATGAGGGGCTCCGGAAAGCGGCCCGCGCCGACAACGGCGCGGACGGTGTCGTGGTGGATGTCGTGAGATTACGCAAAGCTTGCCCATTTTGCAATAATTTGCAAAATAACGACACACAACGCCACACCGCTACCGGATTGTTACCGTGACATCGGCGCGTCACCTTGTTGGGTCAGCGCCGCCACCAACCGCTCGCCCGCGTCAGCCAGCGTGCCGTTGTTGGCAATGGCGGTAAAGGGGATGCCCTCGGGCGGCGTCCATTGCACGCGATGCGCCACGCGCTTGTCGAGCGCATCGCCCGACTCTCTGCCACGACTGGCGAGCCGTTGCGCACGCACCAGCGGATCCACTTGAATTTCGACGAGCGACAGTCGCGCGCCGTACCGTTGCACCGCGCGCGAGAGAAACGCGCGCGAGCCGTTCATCACGACACTCGCGCCTGCGGCCAGCCACGCGTCGATTTCGACGCCAATGCCGTAGCGGCAGTCGTGACTGTCCCAATCGAGGGCAAACGCGCCCAACGCCTGGCGTTGCGCAAATTCCGCTAGCGACAGCGCGATGTGGTTTTCGCCGTCGCCCGTGGGCGGGCGGGTGATGTAGCGATGAGCGAATAGGACGGGCGAACCGGTTTCGGTGCTTACACCAATGCGCTCGCGCGCATAGGCCAGCAATGAATCTTTACCGGCCCCCGACTCGCCCATCACGTAGAACAAGCGAGCGCGGCTCATGCGCCACCTCCGGCCGTATCAATCTGCCCCATCACACCACCCTGCCCGAGCGCGAACCGCTCTGCGAGCACGAACGGTGCATCGGGCGTCGGTTGCACAAACAACGCCAGCGCATCGACACGCATGGCACCGAGCGCCTGCACGCGCGGCTTCCACCAATCGGTAATCGCCGCTGCATCGGCAGCATTCACACGATCGGTGAGTGTGATGTGAAAACGGAATTCGTCAAACACGAACGGATACCCCCAATGCGTGAGCAATTCGCGTTGACGTGTGGTGAGCGGTTGCGCAAGGCGGCGTGCCAGTTCCGCGTCAGTCGGCGGTGCGCGCAGGCCGTCGAAAGCTTCCACGCAATCGAACGCGAGCGCATCGATCTGCTTCGCGGCCGACGCCCCAGCGGCACTCACCACGCCCGGCACGCCAGCGACATTCGTCTTCGGGCGCAGCGCGACAAACCCCGGCCGCTTGCCGTTGTCGGTATCCACCACATCGATGGTCAGCGGCAGATCGAAAGCGGCGTGCCGTGCGGCGACTTGCGCTGCGATGGCGGACAAGTCTTCGAGCTTCGCGCCCGCAGCAAGACGCATTGGCGCTTTGAGCGTGCCGTGCAGACCGTAGCGACGCGCGTCGACGGTGACCTCCGATAACGCGCTCGATAGCCCGGCGACCTGTGGCGCATTGAGTGCCCGGTTCGTGATGGCGTCGCGCCCCAGCCAGCGGCTGCCTTCGTGCCACCAACATGAGCCCGCAGGGGGTACGTAGTACACCGCAAATCGCGCCACATTCAGATCGAGTGCCGCCAACATGTCATGCGCAGACGCCAGATGCGTTGCATCGAAACCGCCGCTCATGCCGCGTCTCCTTGCACCACGAGTTGCATGCGGTCGGCCGGGAAGTACGCAATGCCGTATTTGATCGGCTTGCCCTTCACATCGACATCGGTGCTCTCCACGCTCAACACCGGCTGCTGCCGATTGATGCCGAGATGCCGCGCGATGTCGGCGTCCGGCAAGCGTGCGCCGATGCGGCTTTCGCGTCGCGTGTAATCGGTCACGCCATACGTGGCGAGTGTGGCGCTGATCGTCGTGTACTGCGCAAAGACATCGGGGAAATCGACGAAGCGTGCCGCCGGAAACCAATTCTCGCTGTAGGCCAGCGGCAACTCGATGCCCTGATCGTCGAGACTGCGGCGTGCCAATTCCACGCGGTACACCGGCGTACCTGCGGGCACTTCCAGCGCCAGTGCCACATTCGCTTCGGCGCTCACTTTGTGCGCCGACAGAATCTGCTGCGCGACCTTGAGGTTGTGCTGGGAAAGATTTTCGGAAAAGCGCGTACGGCGCCCGATAACGTAATCGATCGCGCCCGCCTGCACGAAGGTGCCCCGGCCATGCTCGACGTTGACGAGCCCTTGCTCGGCCAGACCAAGAATAGCGCGCCGCACCGTGTGGCGATTCACGCCGAAGCGGTGAGCCAGATCGGTTTCGCTCGGCAGGCGGTCGTCGGGCAGGCCTTCGCCATAGCGGCGCTGGCCGATTTCGGTGGCGAGAATCTGCGCAATCTGTCGCCAAACGGCCACGCCGCCACCGCGTTCGAGTTGTGCTGTCATGAAATTGACACCCGGCAAAGTTGTAATGAGTTCGCGAGTCCTACCCCATTCATTGCCAAAGCGATCATACACACGTCTATACGACTAGACAATCATGCCAAACACAACTTTCGATGGTTCGCACGAAGCGCCTGCCGCCGCCCCGCAGGCTCGGCAGCGCTGGCTGGCGCTGCTCGCCCGCGCCACGCGCGACGAGCTCGACGACGCCCTGGCGCGCTGTCCCGATGCGCCCGAGTTCGTCTGGCTGCGTGCGCCGCAGACCGGGCTCGTGCTGGTGCAGGGCCGGGTCGGCGGCAGCGGAGATCGCTTCAATCTCGGCGAGACCACGGTCACGCGCTGCACGTTGCGTCAGCGCGATGGCGTGGTCGGCACCGGCTACGTGCTCGGACGCGACGCCGATCGCGCCGTGCGTGTCGCCCGGCTCGACGCACTCATGCAAATGCCGCAGCACCACACGACGCTCGCCGCAGGACCGCTCGCGGCCATTGCGCAGCGTGTTGCCGACACGGTCGCACAGGCCGAAGCCGACACCGCCGCGAGCCGCGTCGAATTCTTCACCATGGTCCGGGAGGCCTGAATGTTGATGGCATCGATGCCCGACTGGTCGCAACTGCAACCCGGTTTCGCCGACCCCATTCACGATGCGCAAGGCGTGTTTCGCGCCGTGCTCGACGCGCTGGCCCGCCCCGGTCAACTGCGCAGCGTCGGCAGCCGACTCGCCCATAGCGACGAAGCCAGCGTCGCCGCACGTGCCACGTTGCTGGCACTGGCCGACGCGACCACACCCGTCTGGCTGCAAACCCCGCTGGCAGAAGTGGTCAGCGCGTTGCGCTTTCATACCGGTGCGCCGCTGCTGTACGGCGATGCCGCACTCGCCACCGCACAGTTCGCGCTGCTGACCGACCCGGCGCGCTGCCCGGCGCTCGATCGGTTTGCGTTCGGCACGTCGGAATCGCCCGAACACTCGGCCACGTTGATCGTCGACGTGCCGACGCTGGCCGTGGGTCATGCGAATGACGGCGGCCTTCACCTGCGTTTGCGTGGGCCGGGTATCGCAACGCATACGGATGTGAGCGTTAGCGGTCTCGACGCAGCGTTCTGGCAAGCGCGCGCGGCACTCGCGCCGCGCTTTCCTGCCGGGCTCGATCTGTTAATCGCGGCAGGTGACACGGTGCTCGGCCTGCCGCGCACCACGCAAGTGGAGGTGTGCTGATGTACGTGGCCGTCAAAGGTGGCGAACGCGCCATCGAACAATCTTGGGATTTGCTCGCCAAAGCGCGCCGCGGCGACACGTCGATTCCCGCACTCACCGTTACGCAAATTCGCGAGCAGATGCGTTTGGCTGTCGCGCGCGTGATGAGCGAGGGCGCGCTGTACGACGAGACGCTGGCGGCACTGGCGATCAAGCAGGCGGCGGGCGATCTGGTCGAAGCGATCTTCTTGCTACGCGCGTATCGCACGACGTTGCCGCGACTGGGCACCACCACGCCGATCGACACGGCTGCGATGCGTCTGTCGCGCCGCATCTCCGCAACGTTCAAGGACGTACCGGGCGGACAACTGCTCGGCGCGACTTACGACTACACGCAGCGTTTGCTCGACTTCGCGCTGCTGGCCGAAGACGACGCCACGACCGCACCGCTCGCAGGTGAAGTACGCGAGCCGCGGGCCGATGCAGTGGCTGCGCAGGCGCACGCCGCTGGGAATACAGCCAAGTCAGCATCCTCGCATGCCGACAGCGCGAATGACGGCGACGCCGCCACCGGCTCGAACATCCCGCCACTGCCGCCCATCGATACCACGCCGCGCGTGACCGACATTCTCGGGCGCGACGGCCTGCTCGAATCGCTGCGCGCAACCGACCTCGATCCCGAGCCGCACGATCTCGTGCACACGCCGCTCTTCACACCGGCCTCGCGTACCGCGCGTTTGCAAAACCTTGCACGCGGCGACGAAGGCTTTCTGCTCGCGCTCGGCTATTCGACGCAGCGCGGCTACGGCAACGATCACCCCTTTGCGGGCGAAATCCGCATCGGGCACGTCGCCATCGAAATCGAGCCCGAAGAGCTCGGATTCCCGATCGACATCGGGGAGATCGCGGTCACGGAATGCCAGATGGTCACGCAGTTCGGTGGCAATCAGGATGTGCCGCCGCAGTTCACGCAGGGGTACGGCCTCGCCTTCGGACACAACGAGCGTAAAGCGCTGGCGATGTCGCTCGTCGACCGCGCGCTGCGCACGCAAGAACTGGGGGACGCCATCACGTCGCCCGCGCAGCAGCAAGAGTTCGTGCTCTATCACAGCGACAACGTCGAAGCCTCGGGCTTCGTACAGCACTTGAAGCTGCCGCATTACGTCGACTTTCAAGCCGAGCTGGAACTGGTGCGCCGATTGCGCGCCGAGCACGCGGCCAAATACGGCGCACAAGCCGCGCCAACCGCTGGCACCGACGAGGCCGAGGGCGATCTCGCCCCGGCTGCCCAAGACAAGCAGGAGGCCGCATGAACGACGCTGCCACAATCGATTCGCAACACACCTCGCGCGCCGCATCTGGCGCCACCCTCGGCGCTGCACCGCTCGCGGAAGGCTACAACTTCGCGTTTCTCGACGAGCAAACCAAGCGCATGATCCGCCGCAGCCTGCTCAAGGCCGTGGCGATTCCCGGCTATCAGGTGCCTTTCGGCAGCCGCGAGATGCCGCTGCCCTATGGCTGGGGAACCGGCGGCATTCAGGTGAGCGCTGCCGTGATCGGTGCCGACGACACGCTCAAGGTGATCGATCAGGGCGCGGACGATACGACCAATGCGGTCAACATTCGCCGCTTCTTCGCACGCACCGCCGGTGTCGCGACGACCACGAAAACGGCCGATGCGACGGTCATCCAGACGCGTCACCGCATTCCCGAAACCCCGCTGCGCGAAGGCCAGATCATGGTCTATCAGGTGCCGATGCCCGAGCCGCTGTTCCGGCTGGAGCCGCGTATCGCCGAGTCGCGCAAGCTGCATGCGCTCGGGGAATACGGGCTCATGCGCGTGCGTCTGTACGAAGACATCGTGCGCCACGGTGCGATTGCCACGACTTACGACTATCCGGTGATCGTGGGCGGCCGCTATCTCTCGTCGCCGTCGCCGATTCCGAAATTCGACAACCCGAAGCTGCATATGAACCCGGCGCTGCAACTGTTCGGTGCGGGCCGCGAGCGGCGTCTCTACGCCATTCCGCCCTACACCCCGGTCGAGAGTCTCGACTTCGACGACCACCCGTTCGAAATCCAGAAGTGGGACGCGCATTGCGCGCTGTGCGGCGCGACCGAAAGCTTCCTCGATGAAGTGATTACCGACGACGCTGGCACGCGCATGTATGTGTGCTCGGACAGCGATTACTGCGGCAGCCGCACCGACCCTGCGCCGGACACGAGCAGCGCAGCGAAGGAGGCCGTATGAACGCCGTGACCCATGCCGCCCTCGATATGAGCGGTGCCACGAATACCATGGGCATGGTGAGCGCCGCAGACCAACCGCTGCTGCGCGTGTCGGGCCTTGCCAAGCGTTATGGCGACCGGATCGGTTGCGAAGGCGTGTCGTTCGATTTGTGGCCGGGTGAAGTCATTTGCGTGGTCGGTGAATCGGGCTCGGGCAAATCGACGTTGCTTAACGCGCTTGCGCTGCGTCACGACATCGACGCCGGCACGCTCCACTATCGCGGCACCGACGGCGCGCTGCACGACTTGCTCGCGCTCGACGAAGCGCACAAGCGCCGCCTGCTGCGCACCGAATGGGGCTTCGTCGAACAGAATCCGCGTGATGGCCTGCGGATGAACATCTCGGCGGGCGGCAACATCGGCGACCGGCTGATGGCCGTCGGCGCGCGCCACTTCGGCGATATCCGCAGCAAGGCCCGTCATTGGATGGCGCAAGTCGAGCTCGATCCGGCGCGCGTCGACGAGATGCCCGGCGCGTTCTCCGGCGGTATGCAACAACGCTTGCAGATCGCACGCAATCTCGTGACGGAGCCGCGTCTCGTCTTTATGGACGAGCCGACGGCCGGTCTGGACGTGTCGGTACAAGCCCGTTTGCTCGATTTACTGCGCTCGCTCGTCGAGCGCCTTCATCTTGCCGCCATCATCGTCACGCACGATATCGGCGTCGCACGCCTCATTGCGCATCGATTGATCGTGATGCAAGGCGGGCGCGTGGTCGAAGCCGGGCTGACCGATCAGGTGCTCGACGATCCGCAACATCCCTACACGCAACTGCTCGTCTCATCGGTGCTGCCCGTATGACTTCCGGAACGACACCCCAAACCCTTCATCCGAATGCGTCGTCGAACGCACTGCGGCACGAATCGCTCACGCTCGCGACGCGCGAACACGACGTCATGCTGCGCGCGCAGGGGCTGCACAAGACGTTTCATCTGCATGCCCATGCGGGTGCCGTCGATGCACAAATCCCGGCACTCGAGAGCGTCGACCTCACCGTGCGCCGCGGCGAATGCGTGGCGCTCGTCGGGCCGTCCGGCGCGGGCAAAAGCACATTGCTGCGCTGCCTGTACGGCAACTACCTCGCGAACGCGGGACGCATCGAAATTCGTCACGACGATGGCAACGGCCAAGGCGAGCGCTGGGTCGATCTCACGACCGCCACGGCGCGCGAAGTGCTGTCAGTGCGTCGCACCACCCTCGGTTATGTGAGCCAGTTTCTGCGCGTGATTCCGCGAGTCACCACACTCGACATCGTGGCCGAGCCGCTGCGCCGTCTCGGTGTTGACGCCGAAGAGGCCACCGCCAAAGCGCGCGACCTGCTCGCACGGCTCAACATTCCCGAGCGGTTGTGGACACTGGCACCCGCCACGTTCTCGGGCGGCGAACAGCAGCGCATCAACATCGCGCGCGGGTTGATTGCCGCCGCCCCCGTGTTGCTGCTCGACGAACCCACTGCGTCGCTCGATGCACAGAACCGCGCCGTCGTCGCGCAACTGATTGCCGAAGCACGCGCGGCAGGCAGCGCCATCGTCGGCATCTTCCACGACGAAGCCACCCGCGACGAAGTGGCCACGCGCACGCTTTCCATGCGCCCCGTCCTACGCCCCGCTCATTGATTTCGGAGTTTTCGTCCATGCTCATCAAGAACGCCCGCATCGTCACGCCGGAAACCACCTTTACCGGCGTGGTGGAAGTGCGCGACGGCCTCATTCGGTCGGTGGAGGAAGGCACCACGCAAGCGCCGGAGGCAATCGACTGGGAAGGCGACTATCTGGTGCCCGGCCTCGTCGAACTGCATACCGACAACCTGGAGAAGCATCTGGCACCGCGTCCTGGCGTGTACTGGAACACGCATGCCGCATTCGCAATTCACGATGCTCAGGTCGCGGCCGCTGGTATCACCACAGTTTTCGATTCGCTGGTGATTGGCGAGCGCGACGCTTCGGGCCTGCGCAGCCGCAAACTGCAAGCCGAATGCGGGCAGGCGCTGCTCGACACTATCGACGCCGGTCTCTTCCGTGCCGACCACTTCCTGCATCTGCGCTGCGAGATCGCCACGGAAGACGCGGCCGACACGTTTGCCGATATGTGCGATCACCCGCTGCTGCGACTCGTCTCGGTGATGGATCACACGCCGGGGCAGCGACAGTGGCACGACCCGGCGTTGCATCGTCAGTATCACGAGCGCAACGGCAAGATTCCAGACGCGCAGTGGGACGCCATGCTCGCCGATCTGAAAGCGCAGCAGGAGAAGTACGCCATCCCGCATCGGCGCGCCATCGTGGAGATGAGCCGTGCCCGGGGCTTGTCGCTGGCGAGTCATGACGACACGTCGCTCGAACATGTGGAGGAAGCCGCCCGCGATGGTGTGGCGCTTTCCGAATTCCCCACGACGCTCGTCGCCGCGCGCGCGGCACATGAGAAGTCGATTGGCGTGATCATGGGCGCGCCCAACGTCGTGCGCGGCGGATCGCACTCGGGCAATGTGGCGGCGTCGGCACTCGCCCGCGAGGACGTGCTCGACATTCTGTCGTCGGACTACGTGCCCGCGAGCCTGTTGCAAGCGGCGTTTCAGTTGCACAACGATCACGCCGATTGCGGCTGGACACTGTCGAGGGCGATGCGCACGGTGTCGTGGAACCCGGCGCAATCGGCCGGGCTGACAGACCGTGGTGGCATTCAGGCCGGGCTGCGCGCGGACATGGTGCGTGTGGCGGTGCGCCCCGGAATGCCGCCGATTCCGCGTGCCACGTTTATGGTGGGCCAGCGGATCGCTTGAGTCCTGCAAGACCTGTCTGTACGAAACAAGGGCGCTACGGCGCCCTTGTGCTTTGTGCTCGCGGCGACATGCAGAGTGCGTGGCAGCCCCGTGCCGCCGAGCCGTTAATCCGGCAGCAAACGCTTCACAAAAAAAGGGCGCCGAAGCGCCCTTTTTCATCCACACGAGACTGACGTTTTCGGCCTCAGATCACCATCTTGCGCACGCGTGCCGAGAACACGTCGATGCAGGTGACGACAACGATCATGATGAGCATCACGGCACACGTCTGGGCGTACTGGAAGCTGCGAATCACTTCGTACAGCACGACGCCGATGCCACCTGCGCCGACCATCCCCACCACCGACGCCGAGCGCACGTTCGACTCGAAGCGATACAGCGTGTAAGAGATCCAAAGCGGCATGACTTGCGGCAGCACACCGTACAAAATTTCATCGATCGAGCGTGCACCCGTAGCGCGCACCCCTTCGACCGGACGCGGATCGATCGCTTCGACGGCTTCGGCGAACAGCTTGGAGAGCGTGCCCGTCGTATGCACCCACAGCGCCAGCACACCGGCAAACGGGCCCAGCCCCACGGCCACGATAAACAGCATCGCGAAAACCATTTCGTTAATCGCGCGGCAGGCGTCGAGCACACGGCGCACCGGCTGATACACCCACGCCGGCACCATGTTCGAGGCCGAGAGCAACCCCATCGGAATCGAACACACTACCGCCAGCACCGTGCCCCACACCGCGATGTGGATGGTCACGAGCATCTCGTGCACATACACGCGCCAATCGTGGAAGTCGGGCGGGAAGAAATCGTGCGCGAACTGGCTCATGTTGCCCGAGTCGCGAATCAGATCGAGCGGACGCATATCGGCACCGCCCCACGACCACACCAGAATCAGGAAGAAAGCGCCCCAGCCGATCAACGACAGCCACGAGCGCTTAGGCGGCTCGCCCGGCAGGCGGCCCGTCGCGCCAACAGTGGTGCTTGCAGTGGAGGTTACGCTGGTGTTCATGTCGTGTACCACGTGTAGTACCGGCAACGTGCGCCGGTGAATGAATCGGACTACTGAGACTATTCAGACTGCGGGTTCCGGCAGTGGGGGCACGCTTACCACTCGCGCCCCCGCCGCCGGTACCGACTTACTGCATTACTTCGTCTTGCTGGTTTCTTGCTCGAGCGCGGCCAGCTTGCTTTCGATATCAGCCAGTTGCGTTTGCTTCTTGGCGGCATCGATGTTGGCGTCGGCTTCGATCTGTTGCTTTTGCTTGAACAGTTCGAGCTGGCGGATCGGCAACAGCTGAGCGTTGGTCGAAGCGCGGAAGCCACCGTAGTTGTAGATGTTCTTCAGCACTTCCTTCTCGTGCGCGTCCTTACCGTAGGCCAGGAAGAAGTCACGAAGCTTCTTCTTGGTGGCTTCCGGCAAGTCCTTGCGCCACAGCAGCGGGTCCGACGGGATCAGCGGCGACTTCCAGATCACCTGCACTTGCTTGGCCTTTTCCGGCTGCGTGGCTTCGAGCTTGTCGAGCTCTTCGGTGTTGTTGGTCGCGACGTCGATCTGGTTGTTCAGCACAGCCATCAGGTTGGCGCCGTGGTTCGAGCTGCGAGCCGTCTTGAAGTACGTGCGCGGGTCGATGTTGTTCTTCGCGAACACGTAGTAACCCGGCACCAGCGTGCCCGACGTCGAGGTCGGATCGCCCAGACCGAAGTTGATCTTCTTACCGTTCTTGAGCACGTCGTCGAGCGTCTTGTACGGGCTCGACTTGTTGGCGATCAGCAGCGAGTAGTAGCCTTCCGAGCCGTCGGCGTAAATGATCTTCGCGAAGATCTCGCCTTGCGAACGGTCAACGGCTTCCATCGCGCCCTTGTTGCCCATCCATGCCAGTTGCACCTTGTTGAAGCGCATGCCTTCGATCACACCGGCGTAGTCGGTGGCGAAGAACGGGGTCACCTTCAGGCCCGTTTGCTTCTCCAAGTCGTCGATCAGCGGCTGCCAGCGTTGGCGCAAGGCAGCGCTGGAGTCGGTCGAGATGATGCCGAAATTGATTTCCTGCGCGTGCGCAACCGCCACCGAGGCGAGCATGGCCGCGCCGGCCAGCAGGGTTTTCCACAGTTTCATGAGAGCAAGCTCCTGGTCAGGTCAAGCTAAGAGACATCGAGGTGAGAAAAGGGGTATCGGGGGCTTCCGCTTCGTCGGCCTGAGCCGTCGAGCCTTCCGATGCTTCGGAATCTTCATTGAGCAATTCGCTGGCTTGCACGCCGTACAAGCGTCGCAACAGGTCGGGCGTGAGCGCCGCCGACGGGCCGTCGTACACCACGCGCCCTTGGTGCAGCGCGACGGTGCGCACGCAATAGCGCATGGCCACGTCGACCTGGTGCAGCGAGACGACGACGGTGAGTTTGTGATCGCGATTCATGCGCGCGAGCATGTCCATCACCTTGCGGGCCGACTCGGGGTCGAGCGAGGCAATCGGTTCGTCGGCGAGAATAATCTTCGCGCCCTGCACGAGCGTGCGTGCCAGTGCCGCACGTTGCTGCTGGCCGCCCGAGAGCGTGCTCGCACGCTGGAACGCCAGATCGGCAATGCCCACTTCGGCGAGCGCGGCAATCGCGGCCTGACGCTCTGCCGTCGTGAAACGGAATATCAGGCTGCGCCACAGCGGCACTCGGGCGAGCAAACCCGTGAGGACATTGGTGATGACCGGCAAGCGGCCCACCAGATTGAACTGCTGGAACACGAAACCGATATCGCGGCGAATCTGGCGGACTTCGCGCACGATGCGGCCGTCGCGTTGAATCGGACGGCCCAGAATTTCAATGCTGCCCGGCTGGGCATCGGCCGGCACGAAGCCCGCGATGTGACGCATCAGCGTCGACTTGCCAGAACCCGACGCCCCAATCAGGGCCACCATCTCGCCCGGCATGATCTTGAGCGCCACTTCGTCGAGGGCGCGTCGGCTGCCAAAGGTCTTGGTCAGTCGCTCGATTCGAATCGCTTCGTCCACGGTTCACCTGTGAGTCGACGCCGGTCGGGACCGATGCTCGCTCGCGTTCTTCACTCCCGGACAGGAGGCCGCGCCCGCATCTCTCGACTAGCTGTTTTGTGGCAATTTGTGCCAAAAGTGAACGCAGTCTAAAAAGCGCGGATGACAAGACAGTGACAATCGATCAGCTTTTCGCTCGGCGTTGAAAAGCCTTATTGCGTCAATGATTTGGAAGTGTTCCCGAGAACGCACCAGGGGCTGTCACGAGGCCGACACGGTCGCGTCAGATGAGACGAGCAAGCGTTCGGCACGAGGCATCGCACCGGTTTTGTCTACATCTTTTGGGTCGGCGAAAGGCACGAAAAATGCCCCGAATTGGCGCGTCAGGGCCGTGGCGTGCGGGTCTTGAGCGAGGAGATGTGCCGCAGCGCGGCGGCGGCCGATCCGTCGTTTGGCGACGTGTGGCGATTTGAGGGAATGTGATGGTGTCGATGGCTACGGGCGTCGCGTACGCGACACGCGTAGCCAGTCGACGGAAGCCGGGCTGATTAGGCGATCAGCAGTTCCGGGCCGCGTGCGCGCAACTGCGCGAGCATCGATTTGTGCGGCGCAGCGTCGCTGATCAGGTAGCGAGCCGCCTCGAAGTGGCGAATACGTACGGGGGTGACGCGGCCGAACTTCGTGTGGTCTGCCACCACCGCCGAGACATTGGCGCACAGCAGCATTCGGGCGCGCAATTCTGCGGCCGCGCGGTTGAAGTCGGTAATGCCGCCGTCTTCCGTCACGCCGCCCACGCCGATGAACGCGAAGTCGGCGTGATATTGGGCGATCTGGTTGATGGCGTCCCAGCCCTGCACGGCATCTTCGTTGTCTTGCAGCTCGCCGCCGAGCAACGTGACGCGATTGTCGTGATGGCGGCCCAGCAGGCGCGCAATCTGCCAGTCGTTCGTGTAGATACGCAGCCGATGCTTGGAGAGCAGCGCCTGCGCCACGGCGCGCGTGGTGGTGCCGTAGTCGATGATGACCGACGCGCCGTCGGGCACGAGCTCTGCCGCGCGCACGCCGATGGCGCGTTTGCCCACCGCGTTGACGTTCTCGCGCAGCGTCCAGTCGGGCTCGCTGCGATCGGCGGCGAGCGCGCCGCCGTGCGTCATCAGCAGCAGCCCGCGTGCCGCGAGCGTGTTCAGGTCGCGGCGCACGGTCTCGCGCGAGACCCCCAGCTCACGCACCAAATCACTGATGGCGAGCGCCCCGGTCTTGGCGAGTTGTTCGAGCACGTATTGTTGGCGTTGTTCGGCAAGCATGGTCGGACAGTGACGGTTGGACTACGAAATCTTTTTTGGGAACGCACGAATGCGCTTGTGGCGACACGGTGCGGCGTACGTTACCCCTGCAACGCGACGCGCACACCCAGCCCGATGAAGATCATCCCGGCCACGCGATCGAGCCAGCGCCCTGCCCCCGGCCGGCGCTTGAGCCACGTGCCCAGCACGCCCGCGAACCAGCCGTACAGGCTGAATACGACGATGGTCTGCGCCATGAAGACCAGCCCCAGCAGGAACATCTGCGCGCCCGGATGGGCCGCGTCAGCGGTGGCGAATTGCGGCAGAAACACGAGGAAGAAGAGCGTGACCTTCGGGTTCAGCATGTTCGCGAACACGCTCTGGCGAAAGACGCCCCACAGCGGTTGCGGGGCTGCGCTGCTCGCCATCGTCAGGCCGCCGCGCGCACGCAGCGCCTTGATGCCGATCCAGACGAGATAAGCCGCGCCGACCAGCTTGATCGCTTCAAACGCGAACGGCGACGAGCGCAAGACGGTTGCCAGACCGACGGCTGCAATGGTCGTGTGGAACAGGCAACCCGCGGTAAAGCCAGCCGCCGCTGCGAGGCCCGCGCGGCGCCCCTGCGCGATGCCGCGCGCAATGACCTGCATGTTGTCGGGGCCCGGCGCGAGCGTGATCGCCACCGAGGTCAGCAAAAACAGCCAGAGGTTGGGCATCGCAGCGTCCGGGTCGGGTGGCGAAAAGGCGAAAGGTAAGGCGGGCGCGAGGTCGACGGTAAGGTCAGTGGCCCTCGAACGAGCACAGCAGGAAAAGCGGCAAACCGGCGTCGCGGATCAGACGCGAGCCGCCGAGTTCAGGCAAATCGACAATGGCCGCGCCTTCGATAACGGTGGCACCCAGCCGTTCGAGCAGCTTCTTGCCCGCGAGCATGGTGCCGCCAGTGGCGACCAGATCGTCGATCAGCAGCACGCGATCGCCGGGGCCGCACGCGTCGGCATGGATCTCGACGGTCGCGCTGCCGTATTCCAGTTCGTACTCTTCAGCTACGGTCTGGTACGGCAGCTTGCCTTTCTTGCGGATGGGGATGAAACCGATGTTCAGCTCGTACGCGAGGATCGAGCCGAGGATGAAGCCCCTTGCGTCGAGTCCCGCGATGTAGTCGGGACGATGGTCCATGTAGCGATGCACGAACACGTCGATCAGGACCCGCAGCGTGCGCGGGTTCTTGAGCAGCGGCGTGATGTCGCGGAACTGCACGCCGGGCGCGGGCCAGTCGGGGACGGTGCGAATCTGGCTCTTGATATAGGCGGCAGGGGACTCGTCGATCTGCACGGGGATCCTTCTTTCTGGATGCTTGGTGGAATTCACTCGGGCGGACGCCCGAAAGTCCACATTATGCCAAAACGACGGTTCCCGCTTGATGACGTGCGCTGAGACAGGTTGGCGTGGGTGGCGCCGGGAGGGCGCCGACCTCGGCGTCAGCCCCGGCCAAGTAGCCGCTGCTCTGCCGCCGCGAGTTTTTCGGGTAGGCCGCGCAGCACGACGATGTCTTCGGCCATCAGCCGCGTTTCGGCGACTGGCTCTACGCCGCGAATGCCGTGGCGGCGAATGGCCGTGACCGTCACGCCCAGTTTGTCCAGTTTCAATTCGCCCAGCGTGCGGCCCACCGCGTCGGCGTTGAGCGTGAGCGGTACCGATTGCAGGCGAACCTGCTCGCGCTCGCCGCCTTCATCGTCATCATCAAGACCGTGGAAGTAGCCGCGCAACAGGCTATAGCGCTCGTTACGGGCCTGCGCCACGCGGCGCAAGACGCGGCGCATCGGCACGCCCATCAGCACGAGCGCATGCGACGCGAGCATCAGGCTGCCCTCGACGATTTCGGGCACGACTTCGGTGGCGCCCGCAGCGATCAGGTCGTCGATATGGGTGTCGTCGACGGTGCGCACCACCACCGGCAACGTGGGCTCCAACGCCTGCACCTGTGCCAACACTTTGAGCGCGGCCGGTGTGCTGTCGTACGTCACGACGATACCGGCAGCGCGATGGATACCGGCAGCAACGAGCGCTTCACGGCGCGCCGCGTCGCCGAACACTACGGTTTCGCCCGAGCTAGCGGCTTCCATGACGCGGTCGGGGTCGAGATCGAGCGCGACGTAGCCGATGCCCTCTTGTTCGAGCATGCGCGCCAGATTCTGGCCGCAACGACCGTAGCCGCAGATGATCACGTGGCCCGAGGTCTTGATGCTCTGCGTGGCGATGCGCGTCATTTGCAGCGACTGCATCATCCATTCGTTCGCGACGAAGCGCAGGGCGATACGGTCGGCGTTGATGATGAGGAACGGTGCGCACAGCATCGAGAGCAGCATGCCCGCGAGCACCGCCTGTGAGAGCGACGGGTCGAGCAGGTTCCGGTCGATCACGAGGTTGAGCAGCACGAAGCCGAATTCGCCCGCCTGCGCCAAGCCGAGGCCGGTACGGATCGCGGTACCCGGCGCACTGCCGAAAATACGCGCAAGGCCTGCGATCAACGTGAATTTGACGAGCAGCGGTCCGACGAAGAAGAGCAGCACGAGCAGCGGCTGCTTCACCACGATGACCGGGTCGAGCAACATGCCCGTCGTGATGAAGAACAGGCCCAGCAAGACGTCGCGGAACGGCTTGATGTCGTCTTCCACTTGGTGCCGGAACGGTGTCTCGGCGATCAGCATGCCCGCGATGAACGCGCCCAATGCCATGGAGAGGCCCAGATGCTCGGTGATGTAGGCGAGGCCCAGTGTCAGCAGCAACAGGTTGAGCATGAACAGCTCTTGCGAGCGGCGAGCCGCGACGATGTGGAACCAACGCCCCACCAATTTCTGCCCGACCCACAGCAGCAGCGCGAGAGCGCCCGTGATCTTGAGCGCCGCCAGCGACAGCGCCAGCACCAGGGCTTTCGAGTTGCCGCCCAGCGCCGAGATCACGATGAGCAGCGGCACCACGGCCAAGTCCTGAAACAGCAGCACGCCCATGATGTTGCGCCCGTGCTCGGTCTCGAGTTCGAGCCGCTCGGCCAGCATCTTGGTGACGATGGCCGTCGACGACATGGCCAGCGCGCCGCCCAACGCGACCGATGCCTGCCACGAGAAGGACCAGAACAAGTTGACGAGCGCACCGATGCCCACCGCCACGAGCAACGTGCCTAGAACCTGCGAGACCCCGAGGCCAAGCACCACCCTTCGCATGCTCTTTAATTTAGGCAGCGAGAATTCGATACCGATGGAGAACATCAGAAACACCACGCCAAACTCGGCGAGGTACTGCACGCGTTGCGAATCGGACGCCAGCCCGAGCGCATGCGGGCCGATGACGATGCCCACGCTCAGATAGCCGAGCATCGGCGGCAAGTGCAGCATGCGGAACAGCACCACCCCGACGCAGGCGGCAAACAACAGAACGAGAGTGAGTTCGAGCGGTGAAGCCATCAGCGGAGGTGGGTTTCCTGGGTGAGCTCGGCACTTGCGACGCAAGTGTCGTGCCAGTTTGAGTCCCGATGACGGAATCGGATCACGTCGGCGGCAGGAGGCGGCATGAGCTAGGCGTCGCACGCCTAAGCCTGGCGCGGCTGTCCCTCGGTGCCGCAGCCATTTTGATATACTCCGCGCATGATAGCGAAAATCAATCCAGGCCGGGCACTCGAGGTCGCCCGGGAGGTGTTGCGCACCGAAGCGGACGCCATCGAACGCGTCGCCGCGCACCTCGACGGCAGCTTCTTTGAAGCGGTCTCGCTGCTGCTCGCCTGCCGCGGCCGCGTCGTCGTAACCGGCATGGGCAAATCGGGCCACATCGGCCGCAAGTTGGCGGCCACTTTCGCCAGCACCGGCACGCCCGCTTTCTTTGTACACCCCGCTGAAGCCAGCCACGGTGATCTGGGCATGATCACCGCAGACGACGTTGTCGTCGCGCTCTCCAACTCCGGCGAGACCGGCGAACTGGTGAGCGTGCTGCCGATGGTCAAGCGCCTCGGCGCGAAGCTGATCGCCATGACCGGCAATGCGAATTCAAGCCTCGGGCGCCTGTCGGACGTGCATCTCGATGCGCACGTCGAAAAGGAAGCCTGCCCGCTCAACCTCGCGCCCACCGCCAGCACGACCGCCGCACTCGCCCTTGGCGATGCACTTGCCGTCACCTTGCTCGACGCGCGTGGCTTCGGTGCAGAAGATTTCGCCCGCTCGCATCCGGGTGGCTCGTTGGGCCGCCGCCTGCTCACGTTCGTGCGCGATGTGATGCGCACCGGCGAGCGCGTGCCGCGTGTGCGCGCCGATGCCAGCCTGTCGGACGCGCTCCTTGAAATGACGGCCAAGGGGCTCGGCATGACCGCGATTGTCGATGCCGACGATCATGTGGTCGGTATCTTCACGGACGGTGACTTGCGCCGTTTGTTCAAGCGCACGCTCGACTTCAGCGCGCTGAAACTGGCCGACGTGATGACCGCCGGCCCGCGTACCATCGGCCCCGATCAACTGGCCGCCGAAGCCGCGGAGCTCATGGAGCGCTTCGGCATCATGCAATTGCTCGTGACCGAGAACGACCGCCTGGTAGGCGCGCTGAACGTCCACGACCTGTTCGCCGCTAAGGTCGTGTGAGTCTGCGCCCCATGAATCAACCTCGCACCTCCCCTGCTACCCCTCCCACCGCTGATTTCGATCTGGACGCCGCTACGGCGCGCGCCGCGAAGCTGCGTGTGATGGTCTTCGATGTCGACGGCGTACTCACCGACGGTGGCCTGCGCTACGGCCCGACCGGCGAGACGTTCAAAACGTTCGACTCGCTCGACGGCCATGGCCTGAAACTGCTCGCGGAAGCGGGCATCGTCACGGCCATCATCACGGGCCGCAAGTCGGACATCGTGGCCAAACGGGCCGCCGATCTGGGCGTTGCTCATGTTTATCAGGGTGTGCACGATAAGCGAGTTGCCTTCGAAGACCTGTGCGCCAAAGTGTCGGTAAGTGCCGACGCCTGCGGCCATATCGGTGACGACTGGCCCGACTTGCCCGTGCTGACCCGCGTAGGGTTTGCCGCGTGCCCGGCCAACGCCCACGCCGAAGTGCAGTCGCGCTGCCATTGGATCGCCAGCATGCGCGGCGGCAACGGTGCTGTGCGCGAGCTGTGTGACTTCATTCTGCGTGCGCAGGGACGTTACGACGCCCTGCTCGCGGCAGCCCTCGCCTGACGCGCCTACGGAGCCGAAGAACCCATGGCCGTACAACGCGTCTCGCCTGCTTCACTCATCGCCATCACGGTGCTGGCCGGCCTCGCCGCAGGCACCTACTGGCTCGTGCAACGCACGCTGCCGTCCGATGCCGATCGCACACCTTATGTGAAAAAGCACGTTCCCGATTACTACGCCGACAACATGGTGATCTCCATGCTGTCGCCGACCGGGCTCACGCAGTACCGCGTCAATGCCGTGCACATGACGCACTTCGAAGACGACGCGACGACGGCTATGACGTTGCCCGCCGTGCGCGCCTTCACCCCCGATTCGCCGGAAGTCACCGCCACCAGCAAGCGCGGCACGCTCAACGCCGACATGTCGGTCGTCGATTTGTACGACGATGCCGTCGTGGTTCGCCAGCCGGGCCCGCGCGACCCGGAAATGCGCGCATTGTCCGAGCACTTTCAGGTGCTCGTGAACGAAGACATCGTGCGCACGGAACTGCCGGTTACGCTCTACCGTGGCCAGTCGGTGATGTATGGCGACGGCATGATTTTCAATAACATCTCGCGGGCCGTACAATTGCTCGGCAATGTGCATGGCACAATTCAGCCGGCCGAGCTTGGCAAGAAGCCGCCAGTGCAGCCCGCCGCAACAACCGGCGCTCCGGCAGCCCCCGCTCCGAGCGCGCCACCCCCGACCACACAGGGCCCCAAGACCCCATGACCGATCGCCCTTACCTGCGACCCGCTTTCCATCGTCCGCTCGGCGGCTCGCTGCGCCAATCGTTTGGCCGCTCTGTGCGCGCTCTGGCCACCGCCTTCGCGGTGCTCGGCGCACTCGCCTCGCCGCTCGCCCATGCCGAACGCGCCGACCGCGACAAGCCGCTCAATATCGAAGCGGATCACCTGAGCTATGACGACCTCAAGCAGGTCAACATCTTCACCGGCAACGTGACGATGACCAAGGG
The DNA here is from genome assembly GCF_902459645.1 of Pandoraea pneumonica. Taxonomy (GTDB): domain Bacteria; phylum Pseudomonadota; class Gammaproteobacteria; order Burkholderiales; family Burkholderiaceae; genus Pandoraea; species Pandoraea pneumonica. Next base: position 925,866 of record NZ_CABPSK010000002.1, on the reverse strand, counting down.
GACCATCATCCTCAAGGCCGATCGCGTGGAAGTGACTCAGGACCCCGAAGGCTATCAGTACGCCACCGCTTACTACAAGCCGGGCGGCCCGCTCGCCTATATGCGCCAGAAACGCGATGGCCTGGACGAGTACATCGACGGCTGGGGCGAGACGATTTACTACAACGGCAAGACCGAAGTCGCCACGCTGACCACGCGGGCCACGCTCAAGCGGCTGGCCGGTGGCACGAGGGTGCTCGACGAGGTGCACGGCAGCGTGATCACGTACGACACCTACAACGAGGTCTACACCGCCAATAGCGGTGCCGACCAGATCAATTCGAACAATCCGAAGGGCCGTGTGCGCGCCACCCTCGCGCCCCGCAATGCGACCGGCGACAGCCAAGCCCAGCCCGGCGGCGCAAGCAAGCCCGCTGCGGCGCCCAAAGGCGACCTGCCGGCGCTAGCCCCTTCCAAACGCATCGAGAATCCGCGTGAGTAATCCTGCCCAAAGCAACGCCTCCAGCATCAACCAGAGCGCCGGTATGGCGGGCAAGCCGAGCGCGCTCGTTGTGCGCTCGCTCAAGAAGCAATACGGCGCGCGCACGGTCGTCAAGGACGTCTCGCTCGACGTGAAAAGCGGCGAAGTCGTGGGTCTGCTCGGGCCGAACGGTGCTGGCAAGACCACGTCGTTCTACATGATCGTGGGGCTGGTGCCCGCCGACGACGGCGAAATTCAGCTCGACGGCAATTTGATCAGCGAACTGCCGATTCACGAGCGCGCCCGCATGGGCGTCTCGTATCTGCCGCAGGAAGCCTCGGTCTTTCGCAAACTGACGGTCGAAGACAATATTCGCGCCGTGCTCGAATTGCAGGTCGATGCGCAGGGCAAGCCGCTCAAGCGCGATGAAATCGAGCGCCGCATCGAAGCGCTGCTCGACGAACTGCAAGTCGCGCATTTGCGTGAAAACCCGGCCATGTCGCTCTCGGGCGGCGAACGCCGCCGCGTGGAAATTGCCCGTGCTTTGGCCACGCAACCGCGCTTCATCCTGCTCGACGAGCCGTTTGCGGGCGTGGACCCGATCGCCGTGCTGGAAATTCAGCGGATTGTGCGCTTCCTGAAGGACCGAGGTATCGGTGTCCTGATTACCGACCACAACGTGCGCGAAACGCTGGGTATCTGCGATCACGCGTACATCATCAGCGAAGGCTCGGTGCTCGCCGCCGGCACGCCTGACCAGATCGTTGCCGACGAAAGCGTCCGGCGCGTGTATCTGGGCGAAAATTTCCGGATGTAAAGCTAATTTTTCGCATGTAAACCCTGCCTCCGATAGCGAGGCAGGCCGGTTTCGCTGACGTGACAAAGCCTCTACAATGAAGGCGAGAAACGTTATGAAACCGACCCTCCAACTTCGCACCTCGCAACACCTGACCCTCACACCGCAGTTGCAACAATCCATCCGGTTGTTGCAACTGTCGACGCTCGAACTGCAACAAGAAGTCGAGCACGCCCTCACCCAGAACCCGATGCTCGAGCGCGAAGACGACTGGCTCGCCGGGTCGGTGCGCGTGGGTACCGATGGCTCGCTGCGCAACGAACGCACGTCATCGGTCAGCAGCACGAACGACGCGCCCAGCGAAGGTAACGGTCACGACGAGGCACGCGAGCTCGATGGCGAAACCCGCTTCGACGACAACGGCCAAGACAGCGGCAGCGACTGGAGCCTGAACGACTTCGCCCGCACGGGCAACGCCACCGACGACGACGACAACAACGCGCGCCCGCAATTGCACGTCGATCATCCGAATCTGCGCGAGCATCTGCTCGCACAGTTGCGTGTGACCAAGGCGGCGCCGCGCGATCGCGCGTTGGTGGAATTTCTCATCGAGTCGCTCGACGAAGACGGCTATCTGGGCACGACGCTCGACGAAATTCAGGCAGAAGTGACCGAAGAGTTGTCGCTGGAAGCCGAAGAAATCAACGCCGCGCTGGCATTGCTGCAAAGCTTCGACCCCGCCGGCGTCGGTGCCCGCACCCCCGCAGAATGCCTGCGGCTGCAATTGCAGCGGCTGCCCGCGAGCCCGATCCGTACCATCTCGCTGCGCATCGTCTCCGATCATCTGGAATTGCTGGCTGCGCGCGATTACACGCGCCTGCGCCGCGTGCTGGGGGTTGGCGAAGATAGCCTGCGCGCCGCACACCAACTCATTCGCTCGCTCGATCCGTTCCCCGGCGCCGCTTACGGCACGCCGCAAGCCGACTACGTCGTCCCCGACGTGCTGGTGCGCCGGCAGGGCAGCGGCTGGACCGCAGAGCTCAATCCCGAAGTGATGCCGCGTCTGCGCATCAACGAAATGTATGCCCGTATTCTGCGAAATAACCGCAACGATCCGGGCACCGGGAATCTGCAACAGCAATTGCAGGAAGCGCGCTGGCTGATCAAAAACATTCAGCAGCGTTTCGACACGATCCTGCGTGTGGCGCAGGCGATTGTCGAGCGTCAAAAGAACTTCTTTTCCCACGGCGAAATCGGCATGCGCCCCTTGGTTTTGCGCGAGATTGCTGATACGCTGGGATTACACGAATCCACGATTTCGCGCGTGACAACCAGTAAGTACATGCTCACTCCATTCGGAACTTTCGAGCTTAAGTACTTCTTTGGTTCACACGTCGCGACGGAAGCCGGAGGGGCCGCGTCATCTACGGCCATCCGTGCCCTCATCAAGCAACTGATAGGAGCCGAAGACCCGCAGAGCCCCCTTTCCGACAGCCGTATCGCGGAACTGCTGGCAGAGCAAGGGTTCGTGGTCGCGCGACGCACCGTCGCCAAGTACCGCGAAGCCATGCGAATTCCCGCAGTCAACTTGCGCAAATCTTTGTAGGACAGTCCTGGTGAGCCGTGTTGGCCTGCTGGGGCATAACGCCGCAGTGCGACATTGCGTCACATGTTTGGCTCGCACTCCCGCTAGCCCGTCTATGTGACGTGGCCCGCACTTCGGCATTTCAGCAAGGAGAGCAGCTATGAATCTGAAGATCAGTGGACACCATCTCGAACTCACGCCTTCGCTGCGCGAATTTGTGATCAACAAGCTTGAACGCGTGTTGCGCCATTTCGACCAGTTGATCGGAGCCGAGGTGATCCTATCTGTCGACAAGACCAAAGAGAAAACGGGGCGCCAAGTTGCTAGCGTTACCGTGTATCTCAAGGGTAAGGAGATTTTCGTCGAGAAGTGTGACGAAGATATGTACGCCGCCATCGACAAGCTGATCGACATGCTCGACCGCAAGGTAATCCAGTACAAGGACAAGGTTCAGGATCACGGCCGCGAGGCCCTCAAGCATCAGCAACCGCCCGAACAGGAACCGCTGCAATGAAAGCTTCCTGGCGTGGTAGTCGCGTCGACTGACATTAGCGAAAACCCGCGCGGAACCTCGCGCCTGCAATTGCGTCTGTCATAGTCTGGCATCACCCACCGCGGGGCCGTAGAACGGCCCCTTTTATATGGTTCGGCGCATCGTCTGGTGATTGGCGCGGGGCCGGCGGCAGGTGGTCTATAATGCGAGGTCAATCGGGGGTTGGAGGGCGACTACGCGTTCGCCCGCATTACAAGATGAACCGTTTAGTCAAACTCTTACCTGCGTCCAACATCCTGCTTGGACTCTCCGTCACCAGCAAGAAGCGCGTCTTCGAGCAAGCCGGGCTCCTTTTCGAGAGCAATGCCGGCCTCACCCGCGCTGTCATCACCGACAATCTCTTCGCGCGCGAGCGGCTCGGCTCGACCGGATTGGGCGAAGGCGTGGCGATTCCGCATGGACGGATCAAGGGCCTGAAGCATCCCATGGCAGCCTTCGTGCGCCTGGAAGCGCCGATTCCCTTCGAGGCTCCGGACGGCCAGCCCGTGTCCCTGCTGTTCTTCCTGCTAGTGCCCGAACAAGCCACCCAGCAGCATCTTGAAATTCTGTCCGAGATCGCGCAATTGCTCTCGGACCGCTCGATGCGCGAGACGTTATCGAACGCACCGAGTGCCGAAGACGTGCATTCGGCGCTCGCGAACTGGCAGCCCTGAGCCCACACGCCAGGCAAACCCCGTAGACCCACACCCCCAACCGAACGAGGCGACGCGGTGGAACTGACCGGCATCAACGCGCAGAGCATTTTCGACGACAACGCCGCCACGCTGCGACTGTCGTGGCTGACCGGCCATGAGGGGTGGGAACGCGGCTTTACGCCGGAGAGCGTGGCCACCGCCACGTCGAGCGCCGACCTCGTCGGTCACTTGAATCTCATCCACCCGAACCGTATTCAGGTGCTGGGCGAAGCCGAACTGCGCTACTACCAGCGGCTGACGGAAGAGAACCGCAAGCGTCATATGGGCGAGGTAATTGCGCTCGAACCGCCGTTCCTCGTCGTGGCCGACGGCCTCGAAGCACCGCCCGATCTCGTACTGCGCTGCACGCGCTCCTCGACCCCGCTGTTCACCACCCCGCTGTCGACCGCATCGGTCATCGACAGCCTGCGTCTGTACATTTCGCGCGTGTTTGCGCCGCGTTGCACGATGCACGGCGTTTTTATCGACATTTTGGGCATGGGAGTGCTGCTCACGGGCGATTCCGGCCTCGGTAAGAGCGAACTGGGTCTGGAACTCATCAGCCGTGGGCACGGCCTGGTCGCAGACGATGCGGTCGATTTCGTGCGTCTTGGCCCCGATTTCGTGGAAGGCCGCTGTCCGCCGCTGTTGCAAAACCTGCTGGAAGTGCGCGGTCTCGGGCTGCTCGACATCAAGACGATCTTCGGTGAGACGGCCGTGCGCCGCAAAATGAAGCTCAAGCTGATCGTGCAACTGGTGCGCCGCCCCGACGGCGAATTCCAGCGTCTGCCGCTCGAAGCGCAAACGGTCGACGTGCTCGGCCTGCCGATCAACAAGGTGATTCTGCAAGTGGCCGCCGGGCGAAACCTCGCCGTGCTGGTCGAAGCCGCCGTGCGCAACACGATACTGCAACTGCGCGGCATCGATACGCTCAAGGACTTCATGGAGCGCCAGCGCCAGGCCATGCAAGACCCAGACGGCATGCAGGGCAAGCTGCTCTGAGCTTCCACGCCCGGGGCACCCCAATTCCCCCCGGGTTTACCGCAATTTCTGCGTTTTTCTGTCAACGCCGCGCGATTGCGGCGCGTTTTCTTTCATGTTGTAATCGCCACGCAGTCCTTCCGCTCGCGTGTCCGACCCTATGGAGAGACGACCATGAAGAAAGCACTCGCTGCACTGCTCCTGCTGTCCCCGCTGCTCGCATCGCCGGTTTTTGCTCAATCGGCCTCGGCACCGGCAGCCCCCAAGGCGAACTCGCAAAACAACAAGATGACCGCCTGTAACCAACAGGCTACCGGCAAGACGGGCGACGATCGCAAGGCGTTCATGAAGCAGTGTCTGTCGGCCGCCGGCACCCCTGCCCCCGCTGCCAAGCAGACCCAGCAAGACAAGATGAAGTCCTGCAACACCGCTGCCACTGGCAAGAAGGGCGATGATCGCAAGGCGTTCATGAAACAGTGCCTGTCGAACCAACCGGCGGCCTAAGCGCCGGAACCTGGCTCGCGAACGGCGCCCCGACGGGCGCCGTTTTCATTGGTGCCCCCGGTATTACGTCAGGCACACATGAGCGCAAGTCTGAATAACGCGCGGAACCATTCACGCAATTACAGGCCCGACACCCGAACGACACAATCGCTTACCATCATGGTTGTATCCGGGAAATGCCATGAAAATCGTATTGATTACCGGCGTTTCGGGTTCGGGCAAATCGCTCGCCCTGAACGTCCTCGAGGATGCGGGCTACTACTGCGTCGACAACCTGCCGTCGCGCTTTCTGCCTGAGCTCGCCGAGTATCTCGAAACACAGAACTACACACGTCTTGCCGTCGCCATCGACGCGCGCAGCGGCGGCTCGCTCGCCGATCTGCCGCCGATCATCGGCGGCCTGCGCCGTTTCGGCCACGATGTGCGCGTGCTGTTCCTGAACGCGAACACGCAAACGCTGGTGCAGCGCTTCTCGGAAACGCGTCGTCGCCATCCGCTCTCTGCCGCAGCGACTGATCCGCTTACCGCGAATGGATCGCTCGTGGAAGTGATCGAGAAAGAGCGCGAGATGCTCAACAGCGTGACGGAGCTCGGCCATCAAATCGACACCAGCAATCTGCGCGCGAGTGCCCTGCGCCGCTGGATTCGCGAGTTCGTGCAGCACGATCACACGGGCCTCACGCTGATGTTCGAATCGTTCGGCTTCAAGCATGGCGTGCCGCTCGATGCCGATCTGGTGTTCGACGTGCGCTCGCTGCCCAATCCGTACTACGACACGCAGTTGCGCCCGCTCACCGGACGTGACCAACCTGTCATCGACTTCCTCTCCGCGATTCCGGAAGTCGACGAGATGATCAACGATATCGGCGCCTATTTGCAGAAGTGGCTGCCAAGCTTCATGCGCGATAACCGCAGTTATCTAACCGTAGCGATCGGCTGCACCGGCGGACAGCACCGCTCGGTGTTTATCGCAGAAACGCTCGGTGAACGCTTTCGCGCAGAGTCGAGCGTGCTAGTGCGCCATCGCGAACTCGTCGACAGCGACGTCGGCTGAGATCATCGATTTGTGGGCGGCCGAGCTCGCCGCTTATCGACCCGATGAATTGGTGCGGCGCCGTCGAATAGCTCGAACGTTTCAGGCCGGTAGCGACAACTGCCCGTTGTCCGGCGCGAGCGCGTCGGCAATCTTGCGAATCGGTGACGGCAACCCTGCCCCTGCCGCTTCTCCCGCACTCAACCATGCCCGCTGCGAATCCGTGGCCTCGCTAGAGGCGGCGGATTGCGCCATCGTGACCAGCCACGGGCGAAGATGCAGCTTGAAGTGCGTGAAGACGTGCGTGAGTCCTAGCAGCGGCACCATCTCCCGCACCACACCGTGCGCAGCGCCCAACGTGGCCGCGCGTGCGCCCAACCGGTCGCGCAGCGCGGCATCGTCCGGCTCAAGCGTGTCGAGCGGCGGCGTGAGTTCCGGCAAGCTCCACAACCCGCCCCAAATTCCGCTGTCGGGACGCCGCTCGAACAGCACACGATCGCCCGCCCGAATCACCAGCACGTCCACATAACGCTCCGGCTGCGCCTTCTTCGGCTTCGAGGTCGGCAGCGTGCGTTCGCGTCCCGTCGAATGAGCAACACAGTCGCCATCGAACGGACATTCACCGCAGCGTGGCTTGCCACGGCCGCACAACGTCGCGCCGAGATCCATCATGCCCTGCGTATAAGCGGGCAAATTGCGCTCGGGCAGCAGCGATTCCGCCAACGCCCACATCTCGCGTTCGATCTTCGGCGTGCCCGGGAACCCTTCGATACCGAATACACGCGCCAGCACACGCTTCACGTTGCCGTCGAGAATCGCGGCATGAGCGTCGTACGCGAACGCGGCGATCGCCGCTGCGGTCGAGCGGCCAATGCCCGGCAGCGTGGCAAGCGTTTCAGGGTCTGACGGGAAGCGTCCGCCGTGATCGGCCACGACGGCCTGTGCGCACCGATGCAGATTTCGCGCGCGAGAGTAGTAGCCAAGGCCAGCCCAAAGCGCCATGACGTCGTCTTGTGGCGCGGCGGCCAGTGCCGCGACATCAGGGAAACGCTCGAGAAAACGCGCGTAATACGGGATGACGGTGGCCACCTGCGTCTGCTGCAACATGATCTCCGAGAGCCAGATGCGGTAGGCGTCGCGCGTGTTTTGCCACGGCAGATCGTGGCGGCCGTGTTCGGCCTGCCATGCGATCAGACGCTCGGCGAAGGTGTCGGTCAGCGATTCGGTCATGAGTAGTTTTGGGGACGCTTTCTATTTCTGGCAATGCGGGCAGAAAAACGTGGAGCGTTGCTGCTGCACGATCTGCCGAATCGGGGTACCGCACACGCGGCAGAGTTGGCCCGCGCGGTCGTAGACAAAATATTCGAGTTGAAAATAGCCGCTCTTGCCATCGCTGCCGACAAAATCGCGCAACGTGCTGCCGCCTTTTTCAATCGCGGCGGCGAGCGTCTCTCGCACGGCGACGGCCAGCTTTTCGCAGCGCGGACGCGACAATTTGCCAGCGGCGAGCCGCGGATGGATGCCCGCGCGAAAGAGGCTTTCTGACGCGTAAATATTGCCCACGCCAACGACGATCGAACCGGCCAGCAGGGCTTGCTTGATCGCGACCGAGCGCCCACGCGTACCGGCATATAACCAGTTGCCGTCGAATTCGTCGGAGAACGGTTCGACGCCGAGGTTCGCGAGCAACGGGTGCAGCAACACGTCGCCGGAGGTGCGCGGATGAAACAGCACGGCACCGAAGCGGCGCGGGTCACGATAACGCAACGCGCAGCGCTCGAAGACGAGATCGATGTGATCGTGCACGCCTGCCGCCGGGAGTGCGTTGGGTTCAGGCAAGACGCGCAGCGTCCCGGTCATGCCGAGATGCACGAGCAACCAGCCGGGCGCGTATTCGAGTAGCAGGTATTTGCCGCGACGGGTCACGTCGATCAGCGTTTCGCCGCGCAACAGGGCGTCGAGCCCTGCCGGCACCGGCCAGCGCAGCGACCCATTGCGAACGTCGATGCGAGCGACGCGCGTGCCCGCCACATGCGGCGCGATGCCGCGGCGGGTGACTTCGACTTCGGGGAGTTCAGGCATGCCTGCGAACGTTTGCTGAGGATTTAGACTCTATTGTATCGGGCGCGCTACAATCGCTCGAAACCTGCCGTGGATCCTTATGCCGAACACTCGTCTCCCGTCCGTTCCCACCGCTTCGAAGCCCTCGGTGGCCGTGCCATTCCGCCTGCGCGACGCCTTGGCGCGTGGGGCCTTGGCCGGTGCAACGGCGCTCGGCGTGACCTGCGCCAGCGCGATCATGGCATTTCTGCCATCTTCGAACGCCTTCGCCCAAACCACGCAGGCGCCCGCTGCCCCAGCCACGACACCGGCTACGACACCGGGCGCTGCGCCGGCCAAGGCAGCAAAGCCTGGCGCCGCGAGTAAGGCCGACGCCGATGCCGACACCGAAGACGTGGCCCCCAATGCCGACGTCCCGAAAGAAAAGCTGCCGAACGTGGCACTCAATAGCGAGATCGTCTTCGAAGTGACGGCCGCCGAATTGAGTTTGCAACAGGGCAACCTCGCCCCGGCGTTCAACACCTACATCTCGCTGGCCAATCGCACGAAGGATCCGCGCATGGCGCGCCGCGCCGTGGAGATCGCCCTCGGTGCACGTCAGTTGGGCGACGCCCTTGTCGCCGCCCGCCTGTGGCACTCGTTGGATCCGACATGGCGCCCGGCGACGCAATTGCTGGCTAGCCTAGAAGTCGGCACCGGTCATCTGGCGGAAGCCGAACCGCTGCTCACCGACGAGTTGAACAAGGTGCCGGAAGCGCGCCGCGGGCAAGCCATTCTCGAATTGCAGCAGATGATTGCGCGCAGCCCCGAGCGCGCCACGGGCATCGACTCGCTCAAGCGTATGCTGGCGAACGACTTGCAGCGCCCCGAAGCGCAACTCGCACTGGCGCGCTCGCAGCTCGATGCAGGCGACACGGCCGGCGCACGCACGTCGCTGGAAACCGCCCTCAAACTCAAGCCGGATTACGAAGCCGCCGCACTGCTTTACGGGCAGATGGGGCCAGAAGAACGCGCAAGCGCCATCACCGGGCTCAAGACGTTCCTCGATCGCAATCCGGACGCCAAGGAAGCCCGTTTCGCCTACGCCAAACTGCTGCTCGCCGATAACCAACTCGACGCTGCGCAAAAGCAATTCGAGACGCTCGAAAAGCGCTATCCGCACGAGTTGTCGACGTTGATGGCACTGGCACTGTTGAGCCTGCACGCCAAGCATCCCGCAACGGCCGAACAGTACTTGCAGAAGTACGCATCGGAAGCCGAGCAGCAAAACACCGATGGCGCGCAGGCGTATGTGTATCTCGCGCAAATCGCACAAGATCGCAAGGATTACCCGGCGGCCGACAAGTGGCTCTCGAAGATTCGCGAAGACAGCAACGCGTACCTGCCGGCACAAATCGGCCGCGCGCAGTTGCTGGCCGATCAAGGCAAGGTCGAAGAAGGCCGCGCGCTGCTGCACGGCATCAAGTCGAGCGATCCGCGCGAACAACTCGCGCTCAAGCGTGCCGAGTCCGATCTGCTGGTCAAAGCCAAACGTTACGACGACGCCGAAAAGCTGCTGGCCGTCGAGGTCAAAGACCATCCGGACGACCCCGATCTGCTCTATCAGTACGGCATGGTGGCTGAGCTGAACAAGCATTACGACGTCATGGAAAAAGCCATGCGCCACGTGATGACGACGCAGCCCGACAACGCGCAAGCCTACAACGCACTGGGCTACTCGCTGACCGAGCGCAACACGCGCCTGCCCGAAGCGCTCAAGCTGTTGCAGAAGGCGTCGTCGCTGGCGCCGGACGATCCGTACATCATGGACAGTCTTGCGTGGGTGAAGTACCGCCTTGGCGACAAGCCACAGGCACTCGAACTGCTGCGCCGTGCTTACGGCATTCAGGCGCAGGCCGAAATCGGCGCGCATCTGGGTGAAGTTCTGTGGGAATCGGGGCAACAGGACGAAGCTCGCAAGACCTGGCGCGAAGCGCTCAAGGTCGATAGCGACGACGACACGCTGCGCTCGACCATGAAGCGCTACAACGTGACGCCTTGATGCTGCGCCGCTATCCTTTGTCACGCCCGCGTCTGACGATGCGGGCGGCCGGACTGACGCTGGCCTTGGCAGCCGCCGCCCTCGGCACCGGCTGCGCGAGCCTCGCGCCGCCCACGCCTATCGCACAGAACGCTGGCGACGGCGTCGAGCACTATCGCGGACGCTTCTCCGTTCGATACGAACAGAACGGCGAGACGCGCAACACGTACGGCAATTTCGATTGGCAGCAAAACGGCGCGAACGCCACGGTGCAATTGCTCGACCCGCTCGGGCAAACGCAAGCCATCGTGCGCGAAAGCCCTCGCGGCGCTTCGCTTGAGCTACCGGGCAAGGCACCGCTAACCGGCCCGCGTCTCGAAGACGTGATGCACGACGCGCTTGGTTTCGCGCTGCCCGTGGGCGGCATGCGCTACTGGCTTCGCATGCAGGGGGCGCCGGGATCGCAGGCAAACATCGAGCGCGATCCGCAGACGCAACGGCCCACTCGGCTGATGCAAGACGGCTGGACAATCGACTACCAAGCCTATTTCGACACCACGCCGCTGCGCGTGAAACGCGTCGACCTCTCGCGCGACCTCGGCGGCTCGCCGCTCGCCGTACGGCTGGTGATCGACGAATAACCCCCGGTGGCCCGGGGTGATTGCGCGCAGGCACTACGCGCTCACGTCCCGGTCTTTCACGCACCGCGCCATGCGGTGCTATCCTTGGCGCCTCTTGCTTGGGCGCCCGCGCCCGGCGATTTCTGCATTTCGGCGACCGGTTTGCGCCGCTAGCCCTCACAACGCGTTGCCATGTACGAAATTCTGCGTGACTGCCCGGCCCCGGCCAAGTTGAACCTGTTCCTGCACATCGTAGGACGCCGGCCCAACGGCTATCACGAACTGCAAACCGTCTTCCAATTGATCGACTGGGCCGACACGCTGCATTTCGAGCGCCGGAACGACGGCAAGATCGTGCATACGAACCCGCTGCCCGGTGTGCCGCCCGAGACCGACCTAACGGTACGGGCCGCCCGTTTGCTCCAGGAACACTGTGGCGTGCAATTCGGCGTGGATATCGGTATCGAGAAGCGCCTGCCGGCCGGCGGCGGCATCGGCGGCGGCAGTTCGGATGCCGCGACCACCCTGCTCGCCCTGAACCGCATGTGGCAGCTCGATTTGCCGCGCGCAGAACTCCAGACGTTGGCGCTCAAACTCGGTGCAGACGTGCCGTTTTTCGTGTTCGGACGCAATGCGTTTGCCGAGGGGCTGGGCGAAGAAATGCAGGCCGTCGATCTGCCGCAACGGCACTTTCTGGTCGTCAACCCGCGGGTACACGTCGCAACCGATAAGATTTTTCGCGATCCCCTGTTGACAAGGGATTCGAACGTCGTCACAATGGCGTTCTTTCTTGAGCACGCCAACAAAAACGTGTTCGAAACGGATGAAATTTTCCGTAACGACATGCAGGCTGTAGTCACTCGAGAATACGCGGAAGTCGCTGCTGTGATTGACTGGTTCAGAACCTTCACCACAGCTCGCATGACGGGATCCGGTGCCAGCGTGTTTGCAGCATTCGACACGAAGGCGGAAGCGGAAGCGGCATGTAAGCGATTACCAGAGCGCTGGATCGGTCAAGTGACCACCAGTCTGGACGAACACCCGCTGTTCGGATTCGCGTGAAAAAGTTTTACTTTGTTGCGTATCCTACGACGCAGCAAAGGCATCGGTTAGTGTAGGGGAGTCGCCAAGTTGGTTAAGGCACCGGATTTTGATTCCGGCATACGAGGGTTCGAGTCCTTCCTCCCCTGCCAATTTCTCTGTCGTTCAGTCTCAGCATCAATACGTCCCGCAGGTAGCCAGATGAGTAGTGATAACCTAATGGTATTCACCGGGAACGCCAATCCCGCCCTGGCCCAAGAGGTCGTCAACACTCTCGGCATTCCGCTCGGCAAGGCCATGGTCAGCCGATTCTCGGATGGCGAGATCCAGGTCGAAATCCAGGAAAACGTGCGCGGCAAGGACGTCTTCGTCCTTCAGTCGACGTGTGCGCCGACCAACGACAATCTGATGGAACTGCTGATCATGGTCGACGCGCTCAAGCGCGCTTCTGCCGGCCGGATCACCGCTGCCATCCCGTATTTCGGCTATGCCCGTCAAGATCGTCGCCCCCGCTCGGCGCGCGTGGCGATCTCGGCGAAGGTCGTGGCCAACATGCTGCAAATTGCAGGCGTCGAACGCATTATCACGATGGACCTGCACGCCGACCAGATTCAGGGTTTCTTCGATATCCCGGTCGACAACATCTACGCCTCGCCGCTGCTGCTGGCTGACGTGCGCAAGCAAAACCACGAAAACCTGCTGGTGGTGTCGCCGGACGTCGGCGGTGTGGTGCGTGCCCGTGCACTCGCTAAGCAACTGCACTGCGATCTGGCCATCATCGACAAGCGTCGTCCGAAGGCCAACGTGGCCGAAGTGATGAACATCATCGGTGAAGTCGACGGCCGTACCTGCGTGATCATGGACGACATGGTCGACACCGCCGGCACGCTCTGCAAGGCAGCGCAAGTGCTCAAGGAACGCGGCGCACAGAAGGTCTACGCCTACTGTACGCACCCGGTGCTCTCGGGTGGCGCGGCCGAGCGCATCAACGCATCGGCGCTCGACGAAGTGGTCGTGACGGACACGATTCCGCTGCGCGACGACTCGACGGGCGGCAAGATTCGCCAGTTGAGCTGCGCTGGCCTGCTCGCCGAAACGTTCTCGCGTATTCGTCGCGGCGACTCGGTGATGTCGCTGTTCGCCGAGTAAGCGTTCGGTAAAGTTTTTGCGACGGCGCCTGTGTGGCGCCGTTGTCATGTCGGCGGGGAGCGTTTTCCCCGCCTTTGTCGTTCCTGAAACCCGTGTTTTTTGGCACGGAACGTTCAGGAAGAAATCGCCACCTGGTCGCGGGTGGCACAAGGAGTTGTTATGAAAGTCGTCGCTTTTGAGCGTAATCTGCAAGGTACGGGTGCGAGCCGCCGCCTGCGCAATGCCGGCAAGACCGCAGGCATCGTGTACGGTGGTAACGTTGATCCGCAACTGATCGAACTCGATCACAACGCACTGTGGCACGCCCTGCGTAAAGAAGCTTTCCACTCGTCGATTCTCGAGCTGGAAGTCGCTGGCAAGTCGGAACAAGTGCTGCTGCGCGATGTGCAGTACCACCCGTTCAAGCAACTGGTTCTCCACGTCGATTTCCAACGTGTCGACGCGAACAAGCCGATTCACGTGAAGGTGCCGCTGCACTTCCTGGGCGCTGAAGAGTCGCCGGCAGTGAAGCTGTCCGCTAACGTGATCAGCCACGTCGTCAACGACCTCGACATCAGCTGCCTGCCGGGCAAGCTGCCGGAATTCCTGGAAGTCGATCTGTCGAAGCTGGCTGCTGGTCAAACCGTGCATGCCAAGGACGTCAAGCTGCCGGCCGGCGTGACGCTCACGCTGCACGTCGAGCAAGAAAACCCGGTGGTGGCGCAAGCCGTTCAACCGGCGGGCGCTGCTGCTGATGAAGCGGCTGCCCCGGCTGCCGAAGGCGAAACGCCGGCTGCCTAAGCCTGCGAGTTGTCCTTCAGCGGCGACGCTGGACGCAAAACCCGCCGCGACGTCATGTCCCGGCGGGTTTTTTTATGGCGGTGCGCCTATCCTTGCTAAGGTTGCGCACATGATCCTGATACCGAAATGATCAAGCTGATCGTAGGGCTCGGCAATCCGGGCGCCGAATACACAGCAACGCGGCATAACGCCGGCTTCTGGTTTGTCGACGCACTGGCGCAGCAAAGCGGCGCCTCGCTGTCGAACCAGAAGAACTTTCACGGCTTCGCGGCACGTGCACGCATCGCCGGCAACGAAGTCTGGCTGCTCGAGCCGCAGACCTTCATGAACCGCTCGGGACAGTCGGTCGTCGCGCTCGCACGCTTCTACAAAATTCTGTCCGACGAAATTCTCGTCGTGCACGATGAACTCGATCTCCCCCCGGGCGGCGTAAAGCTCAAGCGTGGCGGCGGCAGTGGCGGCCACAACGGCCTGAAGGACATCGCGGCGCACCTGACCACGCCCGACTTCTGGCGTCTGCGCCTGGGTATTGGCCATCCGCGCACGCTGCAACCGGCTGGCAGTCAGCAGCAAGTGGTGGACTTCGTGCTCAAGCCGCCCCGCAAGGAAGAGCAGGCGCTCATCGACGACGCGATGTCGCGCGCGCTCGACATTGTCGATCTTGTCGTGAAGGGCGAGATGGAAAAGGCGATGATGCGCCTGCACGCTACGCCGGGGAAGTAAGCGCTCCGGCGTGATGCGGCAGACGGTGGGAAGGGTGATGCGGGTGAGCGGCTTCTGACGGCGCGTCAGGGGCCGTCAGGCCGACTTGGCCGCTTGCAGGTGGGTGTACTTCGCGAGCAACTGATCGGGCGTCTCGACGTGTTCCGGATTGATCGGGATGCACTCCACCGGACACACCTGCACGCACTGCGGTTCGTCGAAGTGCCCGACACACTCGGTGCACTTGTTCGGGTCGATTTCATAAATCTCGACCCCCATCGAAATTGCGTCGTTCGGGCACTCTGGCTCGCACACGTCGCAATTGATGCATTCATCGGTAATCATCAAGGCCATACGGCACCTCCATCGGTATCGCGACACCGGCCTGCCGTCAGAGCCAGGCTCTGGGCCAGGCCGGCGCGCACGATACTCATCCCTTCGTCGACAGGTCGCCGACTTTCGTCACCAACCACTTCTCGACGGAAGGGAACACAAACTTACTGACATCGCCGCCCAGTTGCGCGATCTCGCGCACGATCGTGCCCGAGATGAACTGATACTGGTCGGACGGCGTCATGAACATCGTTTCCACGTCGGGCAGCAGATAGCGGTTCATCCCGGCCATCTGGAACTCGTACTCGAAGTCGGACACGGCACGCAGACCACGCACGATCACGCGTGCCTGATGCTTGCGCACAAAGTCCTTGAGCAGCCCGGAAAACCCCTCGACCGTCACGTTCGGATAGTGCCCCAGCACCTCGCGCGCGATATCGATACGCTCTTCCAGCGTGAAGAACGGCTTCTTGTTGCGACTGTCGGCCACGCCGACCACGAGCTTGTCGAAAATGCCCGCCGCGCGGCGGACCAGATCCTCGTGTCCTCGGGTCAACGGGTCGAACGTCCCCGGATAGATCGCCACTACCATGCCAACGTCTCCTCGCGGCTGGGGACCGTTACTACGTACTTGTTCATTGTGGTCTCTAGGTTTTCGGAATCGATTCAAGCAGATGATAATGCACCGCTCCGGCTTTCGCCCGGCGCACACACGTCAGCGCCAGCGTGGCGAGCGTCTCGTCGTCCAGCGGCGTGTCGGATTCAGCATAGATCACGCCGCCCGGCGCCAACAGGCGGGCCGCAGGCACCAGCAGGTCGGTGAGCCAGCCACTCGCGAACGGCGGATCGAGAAACACCACGTCGAAAGCCCCGGGAGACAGTGTGGTTATCAGACGCCGTGCGTCTGCCTGCACGATCTCAACCTGATCGGCTCCGAGCTTGGCCTGATTGGCGCGCAACTGGCGAACGGCCGGTGCCGCGTACTCAAGCATCAAGACACGAGCCGCACCGCGCGACGCCGCCTCGAAACCCAACGCGCCGCTGCCCGCGAAGGCATCGAGGCAGCGCAGGCCATCGAGGTCTTGTCCAAGCCAGTTGAAGAGCGTTTCGCGCACGCGATCGGGCGTGGGACGCAGACCATCGCCCGGTGGCACGGGTAGCGGCGTGCGCTTCCATTGGCCGCCGATGATGCGTACCTGCTGCGGCGCGCCGCGTGCAACGTTTCCGGCGCCCGACTTCATGCCATGCTCCGGGATGTGGCGCTGCATGTGGCGCGGTGTACGGCATCGGCAGGCGATACCCAGGCGGCAAGCGCAGCACGCAAAGCGGTAAAAGAGTGAGGTCGCGCGCGGGTTTGCGCGCGCTGGTCGTCCAAATTCATGGTAATTCACGCTACATTGTTGAGGCGAAACATACCACATCACCCGTAAGACTTGCCCCCTGTGGTTTAGGAAGGCATGCGCTACGACAGGAGATCACCGAATTCGCCATGACCGATGCTGCCATCGAGGTAACCGAACTCTGCAAGGCGTATGACGGGCGTCCCGTCGTCGATCATCTTTCGCTTCACGTGGCACCGGGCGAATGCTTCGGGTTGCTGGGGCCGAACGGCGCGGGCAAAACGACGACGTTGCGCATGCTGTTGGGCCTGGTGACACCCGACGCCGGTCAAATTCGGCTGGGCGGCTTGTCCGTGCCCAAACTTGCACCGGAAGCCCGCCGCCGCATCGGTGTCGTGCCGCAGTTCGACAATCTCGATCCCGATTTCACCGTGCGCGAGAATCTGGCGATCTTCGGACGCTATTTCGGACTCTCCTCCGCCGACGTGCGCGAACGCGTTCCCGCCCTGCTCGCCTTCGCGCGTCTGGAGTCGAAAGCCGATGCCCGCGTCGGACAGCTCTCCGGCGGCATGAAACGACGCCTCACCCTCGCCCGTGCGCTCATCAACAACCCCGATCTGCTGCTGCTCGACGAGCCGACCACCGGACTCGATCCGCAGGCGCGGCATCTGATCTGGGAACGGCTCAAATCGCTGATGAACGAAGGCAAAACGATTTTGCTGACCACGCACTTCATGGAGGAAGCCGAGCGGTTGTGCCATCGCCTGTGCGTGATCGATGCAGGCCGCAAGATCGCGGAAGGCACACCGCCGGAGTTGGTAGCGCGCGAAATCGGCTGCGATGTCGTCGAGGTCTTTGGCGATGTGCCTCACTCATTGCTGGCACATCTTGCGCCACTGGCCGAGCGCATCGAAACGAGCGGCGAAACCCACTTCTGCTACGTGCGCGACGCGGCGCCTGTGGTGAACGCGTTACGCGACCAACCCGGCGTGCGCTATCTGCATCGGCGCGCCAATCTGGAAGACGTCTTCCTGAAACTCACAGGACGGGAGATGCGCGATGACTGACGGCAATCGCCCGGATCAGACCGATCAAGCTAATTCCGCCACGGCGCACTTACCGCACCCCGAAACCCCGCGCTATCTCCCCGGCCTCACGCCGTGGACAGGCGTGTGGCGACGTAACTTCCTCGTCTGGCGCAAGCTCGCGATTGCGTCGATGTTCGGCAATCTCGCGGACCCCATGATCTATCTGTTCGGCCTTGGGTTCGGTCTGGGCATGATGGTCGGGAACGTGGATGGCACGTCCTATATCGCGTTTCTCGCCGCAGGGACGGTCGGTTCCAGCGTGATGTTTTCCGCGAGTTTCGAATCGATGTATTCCGGCTTCTCGCGCATGCATGTGCAACGCACGTGGGAGGCGCTCATGCACACGCCGCTAACGTTGGGTGACGTGGTGCTCGGCGAAGTCGTCTGGGCGGCGAGCAAAGCCGTGCTTTCGGGGCTGGCGATTCTGTTGGTGGCGAGTGTGCTCGGCTACGCGCGACTCGATGCGCTGCCTGTCGTGTTGCCCGCCGTCGTGCTGGCCGGTCTCGCGTTTGCGAGTCTGGCGATGGTGATGACGGCGCTGGCACCGAGCTATGACTTCTTCATGTTCTATCAGACGCTCGTCATGACGCCGATGCTGCTGCTCTCCGGCGTCTTCTTCCCACTCTCGCAATTGCCAGCCGCTGCGCGTCACGTCACCGAATGGTTGCCACTCGCGCACGCCGTGGCTCTGATTCGCCCCGCGATGCTCGGGCGTGCCGTCGATCAACCGTGGTTGCATGTCGCGGCACTCGTGGCCTATGCCGTCATCGCGTTTGCCATCGCGTTGACGTTATTGCGACGACGGATACTGCGCTAATGCGCGACACCTACGCCACAAAGCAAAAACGGCACCGGAAGATTTCCCGGTGCCGTTTTTCTATGGCGAAATACCAAGCCTGAGCCGATCCATTCCAAGCGATCCGGCCGACTCCGGCCGATTACTTCGCCTTCGTCCCAGCGGTGGCCGCATCATTCGCGGCGGCGCCAAACACATTGCTCGGACCCACGACAACCGTCGCCAGTCGGTCCGGCTGCACGTGACGAGCAAACGCGTCCTTCACTTGAGCTGCCGTGACCGCTTTGATCTTCTCGGTCCACGTATCGAGATAATCCAGCGGCAGGTTGTAGAAACCAATCGCGGCAACACTCGCCAGCAGCTTGCGGTTGCTATCTAAGCGCAGCGGGAAGCCGTTGATCAGGTTGTCCTTGGCTGCCTGCATCTCGGCGTCTGTCGGCCCGTCCTGCACGAACTTGCCCAGCGTCTCGCGGACCACCTTCAAGGCCTCCGGTGCCTGTTCTCGACGCGTCTGCAAGCTGATCTCGAACGGTCCTTCTTGCAACTGCGGAATGAACATGCTCGTTACGCCGTAGGTCAGGCCGCGCTTCTCGCGCACTTCCGCCGTCAGACGCGATACGAACCCGCCACCGCCCAGCACATAGTTGCCCACGAGCAGTGCGAAGTAGTCGGGGTCGCTACGTGCCACCGACGCCTGACCGCTCACGATATGCGCCTGCTCTGCCGGATGCGGCAAGTCGATCTGCACGGCACTGCGCAGCGCCGCCACCGGCGGCAAAGCCGGGGGTTGCACGCCAGCGGGCATCGCGTCGGTGAGCGTCGCCACCAGCTTCTCGGCTTGCGCACGGTCGATGTCGCCGACGATGGTGACCACGGCGCGCTTCGGGCTGTACATATCGCGATAGAAGCGCACCAGGTCGTCGCGCTTGACCGCGTTCACGCTGTCGACCGTCGCGCTCACACCGTACGGATGCTTGCCGTAGATAGCGCTGCGAAAGGCTTTCGCGGCAATAGCTTCGGGCTTGGTATTGGCCTCGGCAATCGCGGCCGACAAACGCGCAGCCTCACGCTTGAGCACAACCTCGGGGAACGTGGGGTGTTGCAGGAATTGCGCCATCGTGCTGACGGCCGCGTCGCGCTCGGCAGCCGACGACAGCGTGCGCATCGTGACCGTCGCCGCATCACGCCCGGCACTCGTCGACTCCATGGCGCCCACGTCGGCGAAACGGTCGGCAATTTGCGCTTCGGACAACGCCGGACGACCGTTCACCGCGGTCGCGCCCGAATCGAGCAACCCCGCCGTGAGCAACGCCAGCCCGGATTTGCCGGGCGGATCGTAACGGCTGCCTGCATCGAAATCGATGTTCAGATCGAGCATCGGGATCGAATGACTCTCTACGAGCAGCACCTTCGCGCCCGAAGGCGCCGTCCACGTTTGAATCGGCAACGCCGCGAATGCCGTCATCGGCACAGCCGCCACGGCGGCAACAGCGCCCACGCAGGCGGGCATAACAAGCGCACGCAGTAGTGCGGTAATTTTCATCATCGAGTGGCCCCTTAGCGCATGTTCTTCAGGTCTTCCGCCCCTTGGGCGCGGCGCTTGCGAGTCGCCTCGTCAATCGGCTGCGGCACGAGCGTGGCCACGGTCAGCGTATCGTCGCCGAAGTACTTGCCCGCGACGGCCTGCACTTGCGCCGGTGTCACCGCCTTCACCTTCTCGAGCATGCGGTCGATCTGCCGCCACGAGATGCCGGACATTTCATTGAGGCCAATCTCCATCGCCTGACCGAATACCGAATCACGCTTGTAGATCTGCCCAGCAATGACCTGCGCCTTCACGCGCTTGAGCTCTTCGTCCGTCACGCCATGCGCCGCGATGTCGGCCACTTGAGCGCGCAACGCCTTCTCGATCTGCTCGGGCGTCTTGCCCTGTGCTGGCGTCGCATCGAGGATGAAGAACTGCGGGCCGCGGCCAACGCCGTCGTAACCTGCCCCAACGTCGTTGGCGATGCGCTGCTCGCGCACGAGGCGGCTCGTCAACCGCGCATTGCCGTAGCCGTCGAGGACCGCCGCGAGCACCTGAAGGGCATAAACGTCGTCGTCCTTCTCGACATCGGCCAGACGCGGGGCGCGCCACGCAAGCATCACGTTCGGGTTTTCGGCGGGCGCCTTCACGAACACGCGGCGAACGCCCAGTTGCGCGGGCTCGTTCTGCGGGCGGCGTTCAGGCAGCGCGTGCGACTTGATCGGGCCGTAGTACTGCTCGGCCCAACGGTGCACCTGCTGCGGATCGACATCGCCGCTCACAACAACCACCGCATTGTTCGGCGCGTACCAGCGGTCGTACCACTGACGCGCATCCTCAACCGTCATGTGCTGAAGATCATCCATCCAGCCCACGATCGGACGCCGATATGGGTTAGCCACCAGCGCCGTCGCCATCAGTTGCTCATAGAGCAGCGCGCGCGGCTGATCGTCGGTGCGCAGACGGCGCTCTTCCATCACCACCTGAATTTCCTTGGCGAACTCGTCCGCCGTAAGCGTCAGGTTGGCCATGCGGTCGGCTTCCAAACGCATCATGTCGGGCAGACGCGTTTTCTCGGTCTGCTCGAAATAGCCGGTGTAGTCCTTGCTGGTGAATGCGTTCTCACGGCCGCCGAGTGCAGCGACCTGACGCGAGAACTGGCCCGGGCCGACCGTCTTCGTGCCCTTGAACATCATGTGTTCAAGCGCGTGGGCGACGCCCGTCGTGCCGTTGAACTCATCGAGCGACCCGGCGCGGTACCAGACCACGTGCGCCACGGTCGGCGCGCGATGATCTTCGCGCACGATCAGCCGCAGTCCGTTTGAGAGTGTGAATTCGGAAGTGTTGTCCGTCGTTTTGCTCCCGGTGCTGTCGGCGGCGTGGCCCAGGCCGATCACACCGGCCAAGGTCAGACCAGCCAGAGCGTGAAGCCAGCGCTTGGTTCCTCTCATGGATCCCCTCATGAACTCCCTCATGAACTCCCTCGTGCCCTTGATGGACGTTGATACGCGTCTGATAAAATACATCGTATTTCCCGCGTCGGATGCAGGACCCGCCCATTGTAGGGCGTTTTGCATGACGCGAATGGCACGACAAATCAGCACGTCTCCGAGCGCGCTCCCCACGCCAAGTTCCTCATCCCATGTTCAGTTTCTTCAAGCGCTTCAAGTCGGGCGGTAACAAATCTGCCGAGCCGAGTCCCGCATCGTCCGTCGAAAATGAGGCCGACGAGGTCGCCACGCAGGCGGCGCCCGAGACCGACGCTGCCCCCGCGCAGGCCCCCGCTGCGGCGCCGGTAGCCCCGGAGGCACCGCGCGCACCGGCTGCGACACCTACTGTGCCGACGCACATCACGTCCACGCCAGCCGCTTCGGCTGCGCCGGTCGTGCCTGCCGCACCGCAGGCCCCCGCAACGTCCGCTGATCGCCCGAACGACACCGTACCGTCTATCCCTGCCGCGCCTGCCGCCGCCGAAAATGCGCCGCAAAGCGCACCCGCTCGTGCCGCCGATGTGCCTGAAAAAGCGGAAGTGTCCGAGCCGCCGCTGGCAAATGTCCCGGCGCCTACGATCGTCGAGCCGCATGTTGCGCCCGCCCCGGAGCCCATTCCGGAACCCGCCGCTGTCCCCGCCCCGGTCGCCGCCGTCGTCGTCAAAGACGAAACCGGCGAAGCCATCGGCGAAATCGTCGCAGCGCCCGCCCCTGCCCCGGCAGCCAAGCGTTCGTGGCTCACGCGACTGAAGGCTGGGTTGTCCAAAACCAGCGCAGGGCTCACGGGCATCTTCGTCGGCGTCAAAGTCGACGAAAATCTCTTCGAAGATCTGGAAAGCGCGCTGCTGATGAGCGACGCGGGTGTCGAAGCCACGACATACCTCATCGAAGCGTTGCGCAAAAAGGTGAAAGCCGAGCGTCTGACGGAAGGAGATCAGGTCAAGCGCGCGTTGCACGATCTGCTCGTCGAGTTGCTCTCGCCGCTGGAGCAAAGCCTCGTGCTGGGCCGTGAAGCGCCGCTGGTGGTGATGATTGCAGGCGTCAACGGTGCGGGTAAGACCACGAGCATCGGCAAGCTCGCCAAGCACTTCCAGAGCTATGACCAATCGGTGCTGCTTGCCGCTGGCGACACCTTCCGCGCCGCCGCGCGCGAGCAACTGGCGATCTGGGGCGAGCGCAACAACGTCGCCGTCGTGGCCCAGGAAAGCGGCGACCCCGCTGCCGTGGTGTTCGACGCGGTGAGCGCCGCCCGCGCGCGCAAGATCGACATCGTGATGGCCGACACCGCTGGACGTCTGCCCACGCAGTTGCATCTGATGGAAGAGCTCAAGAAGATCAAGCGCGTACTCGGCAAGGCCGCCGACGGTGCACCGCACGAAGTGCTGCTCGTCATCGACGCCAACACGGGGCAGAACGCGCTCGCGCAGGTCAAGGCGTTCGACGATGCGCTGAAACTCACGGGCCTCATCGTCACCAAGCTCGACGGCACGGCAAAGGGCGGCATTCTCGCCGCGATCGCCCGTCAGCGCCCGGTGCCGGTCTACTTCATCGGCGTGGGCGAAAAGGTGGAAGACCTGCAACCGTTCTCGGCACGCGAATTCGCGGATGCATTGCTTGGGTAACAACGCCTCGATGCCATGACAGACGCAAGATCGTCCGTCTTTATGTCGGCTAGTATCCGCCATCGCAGCAACGGCAAGGGCTAACCTAACGCCCATAACGCCTTACGGGCTCGCAAAAATCAACGGCCCGCACTCATCGAGTGGCGGGCCGTTGTCATTTCATTTGCCGCGGGCAGCGTCGAAACACTGCCCTGCGCCGTCGCGACATCACAATTGCTGCACGACTAACCCCGCGCAAAGCGCCCACATCATCGCGCCGACGATGCCGTCGAGTATCTGCCACGCCCGTGCCCGGGAGAACAACGGTGCCAGCAGCCGCGCGCCATAGCCCAGCGTGGTGAACCACAACACGGATGCCGTCATCGCGCCCGCTGCGAACCACGCGTTCCCGGGGGCCGGTTCACGCGCGCCGATGCCGCCGAGCAGAATCACGGTATCGAGATAGACGTGCGGATTGAGCACCGAGAGCATCAGCACGAGCACGAATGCACGCTGCCATGTCATCTCTTGCGTCGCCGCACGGCTGCCGTCCGCTTGCAAGACTCCGGTGCCGCGAAACGCAGCACGCCACGCACGCAAGCCATACCAGAACAGGAACGCAGCGCCGCCCCACGTGACAATCGTCAGAAAACGCGGATAGGCGGCAATCAGCCCGCCCATGCCCGCTACGCCTGCCGCGATGAGCAACATGTCGCAAACGGCGCATACAACCACTGCCAAGCCAACGTGGCGCTTCAGAATGCCTTGCCGCAACACGAACGCGTTTTGCGCGCCAATGGCAATGATGAGGCTGGCGCCGAGCGCCATGCCCCGCCAAAAAGCCGGATCAATCATCGATGCGCTTACTCCGCGTCGGGCTGCGCTTCAGGCGTGGCGCGCTGGAAGGCGTCGAGCGTCAAGCAATGGGCGTTCACCGCGGAAATGCGCGGGAACTGGGTCATATCGATCTTGAACCGATTGGCGTTGTAGATCTGCGGAACGAGACAGCAATCGGCCAGCGTCGGCGTGTCGCCGAACGTAAACTTGCCGGGCTGCGCCTGCGCCTGCAAACGCGCTTCGAGCGACGTCAGTCCCTCGACCACCCAATGCACGTACCACGCGTTCTTTTGTTCTTCCGTCACACCGAGTTGGTGCTTCAGGTAGCGCAGCACACGCAAGTTATCGATCGGGTGAATATCGGCGGCGATGTCCAGGGCGAGCGCGCGCACCTGGGCGCGAGCGACGGGGTCGGCAGGCAACAGCGCGGGTGTCGGGTGGGTGTCTTCGAGGTATTCGATGATGGCGAGCGACTGATGAATATTCGCTTCGCCGTCGACGAACGTCGGCACCAGTCCGTTGACGTTGAGCGCACGGTACGCAGGCTTAAGCTGTTCACCGCCGTCACGCACGAGGTGCACCGGCACGGTGTCGTAGTCGAGGCCCTTCAAATTGAGTGCGATCCGCACGCGATACGCGGCGGAACTGCGGAAATAGCTGTACAGCGTGGACATGGCTTCCCTCAATGGCAGGAATTTCGGGTATTCGGGCGGCGGTGCATGGCGCTCGCCAAGCCCCGCACAGACACGAGATGGTACTGCAAGCATCGCGCGCTGCAACCCCTGATTGCGTATGATGGAAGCCTGTCTGTGCCTCGCGGCACCACGCCTTAAGTCACCTCTCCACTCGAACACGTAAAGCGTCATGACCTCTGCTGCCCCTTTCGCCTGCGCACCGCTGCTCAAAACCATCGCCCGCGGGGCCAAAGGGGCACGGCCATTGAGCGCCGACGAGACGCGTACGTTGTTCGACGCGATTCTGGCGGACCGTGTGGCCCCGGCCGAGCTTGGCGGCGTGCTGATTGCTTACCGCATCAAGGGCGAGACGCCCGTTGAATTGCGCGCGATGCTCGACGCCGCCCATGCGACGTTCACCCCGCTGACCGCCCCCGAAAACGCACCGCCGCCGGTGCTGCTGCCGAGTTACAACGGGGCGCGCAAACAGCCGAATCTCACGCCGTTGTTGGCGTTGCTGCTCGCCCGGGAAGGCATTCCGGTGTTGGTGCACGGACAGCACCACAGCGGCGCGAATCGCGTGGGGACACAGGCGATCTTCGCCGCGCTCGGACATGACGCCTGCCGCTCGGGCGCCGAGGCCGAAGCCGCACTGCGCGCGCGCCGTGTCGCCTATCTGCCGATTGCCGCGCTGTCGCCTTCGCTCGAACGCCTGCTGGAGATGCGCGCGGCGCTGGGCGTACGGAATTCGGGGCACACGGTCGTGAAACTGCTCCAACCGTTCGCCGGACCGGCGCTGCGGCTGGTGAATTACACCCATCCGGAATACAAAGAGACACTCGGCGAGATGTTCGCCAACGCGGCGAACAGCCCCGCGCCCGGCGTACTGCTAGCGCGCGGCACCGAAGGCGAGCCCGTCGCCGATGCCCGCCGTCAGGGGGCCATCGACGGGTTCTCGGACGGTGCACATCGCGTCTGGCAAGACGCCGAAGAAGGCGCCTCGGGCGCACCGCCCGCCCTGCCGAGCGCTGACGCCGAATCCACGGCGCGGTGGATCGAGGCTGTGCTGGCAGGCGACGTCACCATTCCCGCCCCCATCGCCCGGCAAGTCGAGGTGATTCGGCAGGCGCTTGGTGTGGCCAAGTAAAACGAGGCAGACGAGCCACCGTCCAACCGGACTAGCGGGCTAAAGGACTGACGGACTGACGGACTGATGGACTTACGGGCTAGCGGGCTAGCGGGCTAACAGGCGAAGCGCCCGCCCCATCCGGCCGATTTCCGGCCACAAGCAGGTCCCGCCGCCCGAATATCGGTGATATCAAGATTTTTCGCCAAAATATCGATATTTCCGGAACATTTCATCCCGAAACACATCAAATCTTCTGCTTTGGAGTTCACGCGCGAAGCGTGTCAGAGGGACGGCCGATGTGTCGGCCAGATGAGCACGTGGCGCCCGGCGAACCGCGCTAAGCGGCAAGCCCCGTGGCGCTTACTCGGCCGACGCCATACGCGTTGCCTGCCATGAGATGAGGCGCCAGGCTTCGGCCTCGCGCACATGGACCGCGGTGTAGATCATCTGCGATTCCAGCGAGCCGGTCGCCGTCTCCAACTCGACCAGAAGCTTCCCGATCACGACGACGGTGTCGCCGAACTGATGCAATTGCTGATCCGACGGCTGAATGTCGAGATAGCGGCGGCGTCCGGACGTGAGCGCCCCCAGAAATTGCTGTTTTGTTTCGCATTTGCCGTTCGAATGCACGTATCGAACGCCATCGGCCAGAAGTGAGTCCAGTTTTTCGACATCGACCTCGACCATCGCGGAAAACCGCGCCGCTTCGAGCTCTCGTATTGCGTCGATATGCTTCCCAGCCATGCTGACCTCCCCGTCTCGCCGACACCTGAACACACGCGACTTGGGTTGCAATTTACACCATCCAGGTCACGTTTGCGCCAGTGACTTTTCCCGGAACCCCGGGGCTGCTGGAAAACCCCGAGACCTCGGAAACTTCCCGCCCAGTAAGGGTTCTAACGTCTTTAGCACTCGTCTGGAGAGAGTGCTAAAATGCTTTCCCAGAGGCTAACCAGGAGTCCACCACTTGAGTACTGCCGCCACTTTGCATCCGACGACGCCGGCCACCGGCACGGCGCCGAATTCTCGTGCCCTTGCTCTCGCCCCGTCGGCATTGATGCTGCCGGGCAGTCTGGGCAACATCGACAGCTACATTCAGGCTGTTCACCGTATTCCGCTGCTGACCGCCGAGGAAGAGCAGTCGCTCGCCAAGCGTCTGCGCGATAACGACGATCTCGACGCCGCCCGCCAGCTCGTGCTCTCGCACTTGCGTCTGGTGGTCTCGATCGCGCGTAACTACCTCGGCTATGGGCTGCCGCATGCCGACCTGATTCAGGAAGGCAACATCGGCCTGATGAAGGCAGTCAAACGCTTCGACCCCACGCAGGGCGTGCGGCTCGTGTCGTATGCCATGCACTGGATCAAGGCCGAAATTCACGAGTACGTGCTGAAGAACTGGCGCACCGTGAAGGTCGCCACGACCAAGGCCCAGCGCAAGCTGTTCTTTAACCTGCGCAGCCAGAAGCAAGGCTTGCAGGCGTTCACCCCGGAAGAAATCGATCAGGTCGCCCGCGATCTGAATGTGAAGCGCGAAGACGTCATCGAGATGGAAACGCGTATGTCCGGCGGCGATATCGCCCTCGAAGGGCATAGCGACGACAGCGACAGCGCGAGCTTCGCCCCGATCGCTTACCTTGCCGACTCGCATCAAGAGCCGACGGCAGTGATCGCCGCGCGCGAACGCGATCATCTGCAAAGCGACGGTCTGCAAACCGCCCTCGCCCGTCTGGACCCGCGCAGCCGCCGCATCATCGAAGCGCGCTGGCTGTCGGTCGAAGACGACGGCAGCGGCGGCGCCACGCTGCACGAACTGGCCGACGAATTCGGCGTTTCTGCCGAGCGCATCCGTCAGATCGAGACCGCCGCCATGAAGAAGATGAAGGGTGCACTGCAAGCGTTCGCTTAATCCACACTTAAGCCGCAGCCCGCTCCCCGCAAAAAGCCCCGCGATCCGTCGCGGGGCTTTTTGTTTTCTGGCGTCCGCCCAAGTTCACCCGTCATTTGCTTAGGACTTGATGCATCGCAAGGTCTACCGGCTGACCGGTCGATAGAATCGGTCCGTACGTGGCCATGCTACGTGCGAAGGACGGCCCCGGGGGCCGTTCGACGCGCCGGACCCTAGTCTCGAACCCGCTGCCCCTGTGCTGCCCCAAGGCAGCCGATCCGCATCGATCGGGTGTCATCCGCGTGTTATCTGCCCCCAGTGCGCTGCGGTTTGACATTTTTAAGCGATAAGGCACAATGCCGCGAGAGTCGACGCTGTTCCCAACACACCGACTCTCGACGCCAGGAGCCGTCACGGATGGACACCCACTCTCCTAGCAGTCCGAAGCCTCCCGCCACGGCAACCACGCCGGCGGTGGCGCATTCCGCCCTCGTCGCGTGGCTAATCCGGCGATGGCGTACCCGCCCTTCCCGTTTCATGCTCGAAATCTTGATCGTGCTCGCGATCAAGGTAGTACTCCTTTTCATTCTTAAGAACGCGTTCTTCGACGCCCCGATGGCCAAGCACATGTACTTGCCGCCGGACGTCGTGGCTCGTGCCCTGATCGGGCCGTCAGCCGACAAAACGCCATCCCCCACCCCCAGTCAAGGTGTCCGCCATGATCAGTAGCGAAGTCGTTGACCTCTCGCGCTTGCAGTTCGCCATAACGGCGCTGTATCACTTTCTGTTCGTCCCGCTAACGTTGGGCCTGTCGTGGCTGCTTGTCATCATGGAGTCGGTCTACGTGATGACCGGCAAGCAGATCTACAAGGACATGACCCAGTTCTGGGGCAAGCTCTTCCTGATCAACTTCGCCATGGGCGTGACCACCGGTCTCACGCTCGAATTCCAGTTCGGCACCAATTGGGCGTACTACTCGCACTACGTCGGCGACATCTTCGGGGTGCCACTGGCCATTGAAGGCCTGATGGCGTTCTTCCTCGAAGCCACGTTCGTCGGCCTGTTCTTCTTCGGCTGGAACAAGCTCTCGCGCATCGGCCACTTGGCCACCACATTCGCGGTGGCACTCGGCTCGAACCTCTCGGCGTTGTGGATTCTCGTGGCCAACGGCTGGATGAACAATCCGGTCGGCGCGCACTTCAACTACGAGACCATGCGCATGGAGTTGAACAGCATCTGGGACGTGATCTTCAACCCGGTCGCGCAGGTGAAGTTCGTGCACACGCTCTCGGCCGGTTACGTGACCGCCGCGATGTTCGTGCTCGGCATCTCGGCGTGGTATCTGCTCAAGCGCCGCGACGTACCGTTCGCCCTGCGCTCGTTCGCGGTGGCCGCCGGTTTCGGTCTCGCGTCGACGCTCTCGGTGATCGTGCTTGGCGACGAATCGGGCTACACCACGGGTGAAGTGCAGAAGGTCAAGCTCGCCGCCATCGAAGCCGAGTGGGAAACCGCCAAGCCGCCTGCATCGTTCACGCTGTTCGGTTTCCCGAACCAGAAGGAAGAGCGCACCGATTTTGCGGTGAAGATTCCTTGGGCGATGGGCCTGATTGCCACGCGCTCGGTCGACACGCCGGTGATCGGTCTCACGCAACTGCGTGACGAACACAAGGACAACATCAAGCGCGGCATGATCGCCTTCGCTGCGCTCGAGAAGCTGCGCAACGGCGACACGTCGCCCGCGGTGCGCGCCGAGTTCGACAAGTACAAGGACGATCTGGGCTACGGCCTGCTGCTCAAGAAGTACACGCCGAACGTCGTCGATGCCACGCCGGAACAGATCCACATGGCCGCGAACGACACCATCCCGCCAGTCGCGCCCGTGTTCTGGTCGTTCCGCATCATGGTCGGCCTGGGCTTCCTGTTCCTGTTCACGTTCCTGTGGGCCTTCTGGCTGTGCGCGCGTCGTCGCCTGCTCAAGCCGCGCTCGGCGTGGTTCCTGCGCTGGACGGTCTGGGCGATTCCGCTGCCATGGCTTGCCGCTGAATTCGGTTGGATCGTTGCCGAAATGGGCCGTCAGCCGTGGACCATCGCTGGCATCTTGCCAACCCATCTCTCGACGTCGTCGCTCTCGGCAGGCGATCTGTATCTGAGTCTCGCGGGTTTCATCATCTTCTACACCGCGTTGCTGATCATCGAGATGTTCCTGATGGTGAAGTACGTCAAGCTCGGCCCGTCGTCGCTGCACACCGGCCGCTACCACTTCGAGACGGAAGACGGTGCGAGCGGGGCCATTGGCCGCGACCGCCCGGCCTCGGTCTGATCGTCAGGGAGAAACCACATCATGATGATCGATTACACCGTACTCAAGCTGATCTGGTGGGTGCTCATCGGCGTGCTGCTGATCGGCTTCGCCTTCTTCGACGGCTTCGACATGGGCACCGGCACGCTGCTGCCTTTCCTCGGCAAGACCGACGCGGAGCGCCGCGTCATCATCAACACCGTTGCACCGACGTGGGAAGGCAATCAGGTCTGGTTCGTGACGGCCGGCGGCGCGATGTTTGCCGCGTGGCCGCTCGTGTATGCCGCCGCGTTCTCAGGCCTGTACTGGGCGCTGCTGCTCGTGCTGTTCGCGTTGTTCTTGCGTCCCGTCGGCTTCGACTATCGCAATAAGCTACCGAGCCCGCGTTGGCGTACGTCGTGGGACTGGGCGCTGTTCGTGGGCAGCGTCGTGCCGTCGCTGGTGTTCGGCGTGGCCTTCGGCAATCTGCTGCTCGGCCTGCCGTTCTCGTACGACAACACGCTGCGCTCGACCTACACCGGCTCGTTCTGGGCACTGCTCAACCCGTTCGCGCTGCTGTGCGGGCTGGTGAGCGTGCTGATGCTGGTGACGCACGGTGCGGCGCACTTGCGCATGAAGGCCGACCCGCTGGTGGCCGAACGCGCAGGCCGCATCATGCGGATGACCGCGTTGGGCACGTTGTTGCTGTTCCTCGTCGCGGGTGTACTCGTGGCCACGCATGTGGACGGGTTCGCCATCACGCAGATGGGGCCGACCGACTCACCGGCTAACCCGTTGATGAAGCAAGTCACCACGGGCCCGGGGTTGTGGCTCACGAACTACCACACGTATCCGTGGATGATCGCCGCCCCCGTCGTCGCGTGCCTGTGTGCATTGCTGGCGGCGTT
Source organism: Pandoraea pneumonica (assembly GCF_902459645.1). Classification (GTDB taxonomy): domain Bacteria; phylum Pseudomonadota; class Gammaproteobacteria; order Burkholderiales; family Burkholderiaceae; genus Pandoraea; species Pandoraea pneumonica. The sequence goes on along the minus strand of NZ_CABPSK010000002.1, from coordinate 895,023 downwards.
GCTGGCCACCAGCCGCGCCTATGCATGGACGTTCGTGATCACCGGGCTGATGATGGCTGGCATCATCCTCACGGCGGGCTTCTCGATGTTCCCGTTCGTGATGCCGTCGGCCACCGCGCCGGGTAGCAGCCTTACGCTGTGGGATGCCAGTTCGAGCCAGCTCACGCTGCAAATCATGCTGATCGCCGTCGTTGTCTTCTTGCCGATCGTGCTCGCTTACACCGGCTGGGTGTACCGCGTGATTCGCGGACGCGTGACACTCGAAGAGGTCAACGAAAACCCGCACACGATGTACTGATCAAGGAGTTGCGACATGTGGTATTTCTCTTGGGTTCTCGGCCTTGGCCTCGCGCTCGCGTTCGGCATCATCAACGTGATGTGGTTCGAAGCGCATGACGATCTCGAACGGCGCAGTCAGGAAGGCAGCTAAGCCTCGGCATTGACTGGCTAAACATAGCAATGCAAACGCGCCCCTCGGGGCGCGTTTTTTCTTTGCACGCACAAAGAACGAAATTGGCGGTCTGGCGGCCAAGCTGGAGCGATGAACCCTCAGTAACGTTGCGACTCCCTGACCGACGAAACGAGGTTCGCCGTGCTTCCAACCCTTATGGGTGCCCCGTCCTCCAACCAATGCGGAGTGTGCGATCAACGCCACGCAACGCCCGCATTCGAGTATCTCGACTATGTCGCCCGCAGCCAGCGCGGCGCGGCAATCATCAATCGCACACCATTGCAACTGTCTTTCCTCCAGCTCGTTCTCGGCACGCCGCACGCGGCACTACGCCCGGAGCACCTGATCGACGCTGGCATGCTGCCTCGAGGCGCCGCCGATCTTGTTACACGGCTACTTTTCTATCCCGATGGAGAATTGCAACGGCGCATTCGGGCCACGCCAACGCTGCGCGCCTGGTTCGATCAGGCCACCGTGCCATCGCTGGGCGGACCGAATAACGACTCGCTGATCCTCTCGCTGCGCGTGCTCCAACTGTTTGCCCACGCGACCAGTGTGCCGATCGTATTCGACCCAAGACACAGAACCGTCACCTTCTATTACGCCCCCGGACGTTCGCACACGGAAGGCCGCGTCCCGGCCGACGGTGGCATAAGGCGAGCACTGAGCGATGCCGCAGAGGCGCGTGACGCCGACCTCTCCGGTGCCAGCCTAAGCCGCAATGCGCTCGATCTACTCGTGCTGACCAACGATATCGATGGTCAACCCCAGCGCTCCCCATTCTGGCAATGCGATGCCGACTGTTGGTGGCACGGCGCCGATACGGTACGCGCCGTCACTCAGCCACTCTCGGCGGAATTCGAGGCGTGGCTCGAAGCGCGACTCGGCAACGCCGTATCACGCTGTTCATTTCGTACGTTTGGGATCAATCGCGGTGAGCTTCCGCGAACGGCATGATTCACCCCACTTTTTCGCGAGGTTCTCGATGTTTTCGATTTCCAACCGTATCGCGCAAACAGCAAGCAATGGCGTGCGCCAACTCGGTCAGCAGCCCCAGAAACACGATTTGCTCAACTACGTCGCTCGTCGTGAAGACGACGCTCTCGTGGAGTGCCGCAATGGCCGCGAGTTACGTCATCTGCTGGACGTGGTCGGCACGCCGCACGCGGCGCTGACACTGAACGCCATTCTCGACACTGGCATGCACGCCGAAGGCGCGGTCGATTTGCGGGAACGTCTAGCGTCGTGCCGCGATGGCGAAATCGAGCGCCGCATTAAGGCCGTGCCGACGCTGCAACACTGGGCGTCCGATGCCACATGGCAGTTGCCAAGTGAGTCGCACAATCGGTCGCTGATGCTTTCGCTGCGTGTACTGCAACTGTTTGGACACAGCACCAGCGTGCCGGTGGTGTTCGATCCGGAAAACCGGCGTGTCGTATTTCACTATGTGGGGGGAAATGCACCGGACGCTGACGGGCAAGGCCGTTCGGACAGCAATGACGCGTCCAGCAACGATCGACTGCGCGTGTTGCTGCACGACGCTGCCGATGGCCGCAGCCCGAACGACCCGATTCATCGCGCGAGCCTGAATGCATTGACACTGCTAGTGAGCGCCAACGATATCGATGGCCTTCATACGCGCAGCACACATTGGCAACGACACTGGGATCGCTGGCGGCATGGCAACGACAACGTTCGCACGCTGTCGTTGCGCCTCACACCGGAGTTCGAATCATGGCTGGAAGCGCGCACGGAAACCGCCGTGTCGCACAGTCAGGACTACGCGCTCAGACAGCGCCTGACGGAGCAGGCGCGGAATCCCGACGATGTCGTCGAAATTAGCTCAACAGCGTCTTCAGATCCTGCGCCATCGCATCGACCGGCTCATCCGGACGCATGAACAAACGCAGTTGCCCCTTCGGATCGAAGACATAGATACCGGCGGTGTGATCGATGGTGTAGTTCGTCGGCGTCGAGCCCTCGACCTTGTTGACCACGACGCGGAACGACTTGGTCACTTGCTTCAATGCCGCATCGTCGGCCGGACGCAGCCCCACGAACGACGGATTGAATGCCGGAACGTACTGCCCCATCAGGTCTGCCGTATCGCGCTGCGGATCGACGGTCACGAACAGCACCTGCACGTTCTGCGCGTCGGGACCGAGCTTCTGCATTACTTGATTGAGTTCGGCCATCGTCGTCGGGCAAACATCCGGGCAGTGCGTGTAGCCGAAGAACATCACGACGGCTTTGCCCTTGTAATCGGCGAGCGTGCGCGTCTTGCCTTGCGGGTCTTGCAACGAAAAGTCCTGTGCGAACTCCTTGTTACCCGTGATATCGAGACTCTGGAACGTCGGACCTTCCTTGCCGCATGCAGCGAGCAAAACGGTGAGTCCCATCAGAAACATCGCGCGGCGCAACCAGATGACAGCAAGCTTCATGAACAAATGACCCCGAAACGTATGGAATAGATTGCCTGAAAAGACAACAGGCGCGCCGGCAGAGAAAACCGTACGCGCCTGTCATCGTCTGCGTCCGGCCGTGGCCGGATACCGCTCAGACACTTATCCGAGCAAATAGATCTGCACGTAGTGATCGATCAGCAACGCTGCGAACAGCAGCGAGAGATAGACGATCGAGTAGCGGAACATCGAGCGCGAGAGCGCATCGGAATAATTGCGCCACAGCTTCACCGCGTAGCCGAGGAAGATACCCGACAGCACCACCGCCGACGCCAGATACAGATAGCCGCTCATGCGATGCGCAAACGGCAGCAGCGACACGGCAAACAGCACCACGCTATAGAGCAGGATTTGCAGACGCGTGTACTTCTCGCCATGCGTGATCGGCAACATCGGCAGGCCGGAATTCACGTAATCCTGACGGCGGTAGAGCGCGAGCGCCCAGAAGTGCGGCGGCGTCCAGACGAAGATGATGAGCACCAGAATCCACGCATCGGCCGGCACGGCGCCGGTCACGGCGGCCCAGCCAAGGGCGGGCGGCATCGCACCCGCGGCACCGCCGATCACGATGTTCTGCGGCGTCGAGGGCTTGAGGATGATGGTGTAGATGAGCGCGTAGCCAACGAAGGTGCCCAGCGTGAGCCACATCGTGAGCGCATTGGTGAACGTGTAGAGCACGACCATGCCGGCCGCGCCCAGAATCGTCGAGAAGACGATGATCTGCCAAGGCGCGATTTCGCCACGTGCGGACGGACGCCACGCCGTGCGGCGCATGAGCGCGTCGACGCGTTGCTCGATCAGGCAGTTCACAGCGAAAGCGGAACCGGCAAGCAGCCAGATACCGATGGTGCCGCCGATCAGCACCTGCCACGGCACCATACCGCGCGTGGACAGGAACATGCCGATGACGGCGCAGAACACGGCGAGCTGCGTCACACGGGGCTTGGTCAACGCCCAGTATTGTGCGATACGGCTAGCCGGCGGATGGGGAAGGGTCGTGCTTTTCATACACTCAGAGGCAATGCGCTACGCCGAGCCAGTCGGGGCGCCAGCGAGTGGTGCGGCAGCCGGCTCCGCTGCGGGGAGGGGCTTCTGGCGGGCGGGATCGCCGGACTGATCCATCGGATTCAGACCCGTCGAAACAGACGCCGCCCGGGCGGCGCGAATGCGGTAGTTTAACATAACAAGCAATAGCAGCAGGACGGCCGCCCCACCGTTATGGGCAATGGCGTTAAGCAACGGCCACTGGAAAACGATGTTCGACAGCCCCGTCGCAAATTGCACGAGGACAAGGATAAATACCAGAGTTGCGGGCCGCCGTAGCGCGGCATGTCGTCGCAGGCGCGTGGCCAGCCACCCCAGATAAAGCACCACGATGACCGCAAACGTACGGTGCACCCAGTGAATCGCGACGAGCGCCTCCATCGGGATCACCTCCCCGCCGGCCGTCTTGCCCAGCTCACGCCAGAGCTTGAAGCCATTGTGGAAGTCCATCGACGGCACCCACTGACCTTGACACGTTGGGAAGTCGGTACAGGCAAGCACAGCGTAGTTGGTGCTCACCCAGCCGCCTAGCGCGATCTGGAACACCAGCAAGGCCAGCCCAATGAGCGCGGCCCAGCGCCAGCGCAGCGCCCCTGGGTCGGCCGCAATGCTCGACGCCGGTACTTGGCGCGACGCCAGCCAGGCCAATGAACCCAGCAAAGTGAGCGCCAGCATCAGGTGCGTGGTGACGATCACCGGCTGGAGTTTCATCGTGACGGTCCAGGCGCCGAAAGCACCCTGCACGCACACGAGAACGAACAGCCACGTGGCGAGCCACGGCGACTGCACCGGTGCGGCTTGCTGTCCGGCCTGCGTCGGACGCAGCACACGTGCCTGCAACCACTTCCGCCAAGCCATCACCATCAGCACGATGATGAGCACGCCCACGGCCATGGCGAAATATCGGTGGACCATCTCGATCCACGCTTTGACGAACGTCACCGGGCCGGTCGGCAGCAGTAACTGCGCGGCGTGAATATCGGCATGCGCGGCGAACGGCGACGACGTGCCGTAGCAGCCCGGCCAATCGGGGCAACCCAGTCCCGAATCCGTCAGGCGCGTAAAGCCGCCGAACATGATCAGGTCCAGCGTGAGAAAGGTCGTCACCCAAGCCAGCTTGCGGTACTTGTCGGGGTCGCGGCGCAACAGCACCCAGCCCAGCGGCAGCACCGCGATACACAGGCCGATGAAGCCCAGTTCCAAAAGGTAAAGCATCGGTTTTACGTCAATCCTTCGTCATGTCCGGCGCGTAATCGCACCCGGTTTTCCGCATTTCCGTCATTCGACCAATCAACCCGTACCCGACCACTTCAACAGCCGCGTCAGGTCGCTCTTGATGCGGCCCGGATCCGGGTTCTTCGGGAACGCCATCATCAGGTTGCCCAGCGGGTCGACCAGATAGATGTGATCGCGCAGGCCGGTGCCCTCTTGCGTGGGCAGCCAATTGGCCAGTGCCACCGGGTCGGCGCGCAAGCGGCGCGTGTTCTCGTAGGCAGTATCGAGTTTGTCCGATACCGCGTTGTCGTCCGTCACAAGCCAAATGGTTTCTACGCGCGTACGCTCATTGCCCTGCAACACGCGGATCTGCCGCATGTAAAAGAGCTTGCTCACGCAGCTTTCGTCACACGCGGCTGTATCGGCGCTGATCATCAGCCACTTGCCTTTGAGCGCCGTGAGCGGCAGTGTCTCGCCGGTCTCGTCGTCGCGCACAACCAGTGCAGGCAGCGGGCGTTGCGGCTCGATCAATTTGCCGTACGACGACGTGCCGCCCTGCGGCTTGAACACGTAATACATCAAATAGGCCGCCACTGCCGGTGCCGCACACACGACGAACAGTAGCACCAACATGCGCCGCGCCCGGCGACGTTGCACCGGATCGATGGCGGGTGGGTTCTGTGCGGATTTGGCCTGCCCGCTGGTCACCTCTGCACTCATATCTGCCTCATGTTCTGCGCTGGGTTCTCCAGCCGACGGCCACGTTTATACGCCAGACGCAGCCCCAACAACGCGAGGATCAGCGACATGCCGAACCACTGCGCCATATAACCATAGTTGCGATCCGCGCCGCTCGCCGGCGCCGGCCAGTCGCGCAGCAGATGATCGCCCGTGTCGTTACTCTGCATGATCACAAACGGTTGCAGCGGCAACCCGGTCTCGTGCGCATAGTCGTTCACGTCGAGATTCTGCCGGATCATCATGCCCGCTGCCGACCCGCCATGCCCCAGCTCGAACGCGCGCGACGGATCGGGCTGGGCGATGCCCTCGATCGTGACATCGCCCGCGGGCGTGGCGTACGGCATGATCGCGGCGCGATCGCGCAAATCGCGCGGCAGCCAACCGCGATTCACCAGTACGACGCGATCCGGCGTCACCTGCAACGCCATCACCACATAGAACCCGGGAAGTTCGTTACGCGGACGGTTATCCAGATACACCACGCGGTTCTGGAGAAAATGCCCTGTCACGCGAACGCGCCGGTTAGCGACATCGTCCAGCGTGTAGGTCTTGGCGTTGGGCCCACGCTCGAACTCGATCACCGGCGCATGCTCGGCTTGTTCGATCAGCGCCTGACGCGCCAACCGCATATGCGCGCGGTCGAACTGCCACACGCCGAGCGAAGCGGTCAGTGCCACGCCCAGCACGATAAGCAGCGCCGGTACCGGACGCATCCCGCGAAAAAGGGTTTTCAACACTTACGTTCCTTGTCTGGCAGCGCAGTGGGGCCGTGGGGACACTCGCGCACACTGCATTGCAGCGTGCCAGCCGATGTCCATTGCCCGATAATGACGCATTCCCGTCACCCGCCCGATTATGCGCATTCTCGTTGCCATCGCCTTCATCCTGATTCTCGGCAGTCTGGCGTCCGCATTGTTTTTCATGATGCGGGACAAGGGCCGATCGAATCGCACCGTGCATTCGCTCATGGTGCGTGTCGGCCTGTCTGTGACGCTGTTTCTGCTCATCCTGTTTGCTAACTGGATGGGCTGGATTCACAGCACGGGCATACGATACTGAGTCCCGCGCGGGCCCACTGCGGCAAATCGCCGCACCCATCTTCTACTCGCCATCCGATCCGCACCCTGCGTGCGAAAGCGTTCCCCGGATTGATGTCGCGGCGCGCATTGGCTGCGCACTTTGTCGCCCAAATACCGCTGCGACATATGGCCGCATTCTTAGCGCGCTCGCGGCGATTTCCCACGTCAACTGACGCCAGAAACAGAAACGCCGCCGGAATCCGGCGGCGTGTGACACCGAGGGAAGCTAGCTAACGCGACGCGTCAGAGCCAGTACACCACGACGTACAGCCCCAGCCAGACCACGTCCACAAAGTGCCAGTACCAGGCGGCGCCTTCGAAGCCGAAGTGATGCTCCGGCGTGAAGTGGCCCTTCATCAAGCGCACCAACATCACGGAGAGCATGATCGCGCCCAGCATCACGTGGAAGCCGTGGAAGCCCGTGAGCAGGAAGAACGTCGAGCCATACACGCCCGAGGTCAGCTTCAGGTTCAGCTCGGTGTAAGCGTGGTGATATTCATACGCTTGGAAGCCCAGGAACACGAAGCCCAGCACGACCGTGGCGAACAGCCAGAAGATCGCGCTGCCACGATGGTTCGCACGCAGTGCATGGTGCGAAATCGTGAGCGTGACACCCGAGGTGAGCAGCAGTGCCGTGTTGAGCGTCGGGATCGGCCACGGGCCCATCGTCTCGAACGCGTCGACCACGCCCGCCGGACCGGCATTCGGCCACACAGCGGTGAAGTCGGGCCACAGCAGCTTGTTGTCGAGATCGCCAAGCCACGGCATCGCCAGCGTGCGTGCGTAGAACAGCGCACCGAAGAACGCCGCGAAGAACATCACTTCCGAGAAGATGAACCAGCTCATCCCCCAGCGATACGAGACGTCGATGCGCTTGCTGTAGAGCCCGCCCTCCGACTCGGCGATCGAATCGCCGAACCACGAACGCAGCACCCACAGCACCCAAAGCAGACCGGCAAGTGCCGTCCACGGGGCCCACGATTGTCCGTTGACCCATGCCGCCGCCGAGCCGAGCACCACCAGCAGGCCGACGCTGCAACTCACCGGATGGCGCGATGGCGCCGGCACGAAGTAATAAGGCGCCGTTTGGTGTTGACCACTCATTCTTATCTCTCCAGGCTTGGTTCTCTTTATCTGATTTACGTCGCGAGGCGGATGGCGAGCTTCGCCAGCATCACCAACGCCACCACGAACAGGATGCCCCCGATCAGTCCCGCGAGAATCAAATGCACAGGGTTGAGCTGTGCCATGTCGCGGTCGTGATCACGCCCCTTACGCACGCCGAAGAACGACCAGAACACCGCTTTGATGGTCTGTACGAACGACAGCTTGCGACGGGTCGCCTCCTTGAGGTCATCCATTGCTGCCCTTACCTCCGCTTTCACCGGCTATCGCACCCGGCACGGTAGCCGGTGGGGTCGACACGTCCGCACGCTGGTTGGCGTCGGCTTTGCCGAGATCGAAAAAAGTGTAGGACAGCGTAATCGTCGTCACATCTTTTGGCAGCTTCGTGTCAACCACGAACACCACCGGAAACTCTTTGGCCTCACCGGCCTTGAGCGTTTGCTGCGTGAAGCAGAAACACTCGATCTTCTTAAAGTAGCTCGCTGCCTGTGCAGGCGCATAGCTCGGAATGGCCTGCGCACGCACGTCATGCGGTTGCTGATTCGCGACTTCGTACTCGATCGTGGCAATCTGTCCCGGATGAACGGTCAGACTGCTCTTGGCCGGCTTGAAACGCAACGGTCCCTGCGCATTCGCATCGAACTCGACAGTGATCGTACGGCTCTCGTCGACTTGCGAATTACGGGCGGTGATCTCGTTCGTACGATCGCCCAGTTGGTTGATGCCCACGAGATCGCAGAACGCGCGGTAGAACGGCACCATGGCGTAGCCGAAACCGAACATCACCGCGACCAGCAGCAACAACTTGCTGAAGGTACGCACATTGATCCGCCGCAAACCGCCCATATTCGTCCTTTCCGTCCTGCCGATTGCCGCTGACTGCGCTACCGCGCGCGACCTCGTGGGTCGCGCACCGCATCAGATCCCGCCCAACAGCTTGGCCTTGATCATCACGCCGAAGAAGAAGATCGCCACCACCGACGCGAGAATCAATCCCGTGCGCACGTTTTTTGCGCGCTGTTCACGACCGACTGACATGTTCAATGCACCTTCGGCGGCGTCTCGAACGTGTGGAACGGCGCCGGGCTCGGCACGGTCCACTCCAGACCTTCTGCGCCGTCCCACGGCTTGGCTTCGGCAGCCGGGCCGCCACGCCATGCCGGGATCGCCACGAAGAACAGGAAGTACACCTGCATCAGGCCGAAACCGAACGCGCCGATCGTCGCGATTTGGTTGAAGTCGGTGAACTGCGCCGGGTAGTCGGCATAGCGACGCGGCATGCCGGCCAGCCCCAGGAAGTGCATCGGGAAGAACGTCACGTTGAACGTGATGAGCGAGCCCCAGAAGTGGAACTTGCCGCGCCACTCGCTGTACATGTGGCCCGTCCACTTCGGCACCCAGTAATAGAACCCTGAGAATAGTGCGAAGAGTGAACCGGCCACTAACACGTAGTGGAAGTGCGCCACCACGTAGTAAGTGCCGTGCATCTGAATATCGAGCGGGGCCAGCGAGAGAATCAGGCCGGTGAAGCCGCCCATCGTGAACACGAACAGGAAGCCCACGGCGAAGAGCATCGGCGTCTCGAACGTGAGCGCGCCCTTCCACATCGTGGCCACCCAGTTGAACACCTTCACGCCGGTCGGCACCGAGATCAGCATCGTCGCGTACATGAAGAAGAGCTGGCCCGTCACCGGCATGCCGGTCACGAACATGTGGTGCGCCCACACCATGAACGAGAGAATCGCGATCGACGCGGTGGCGTACACCATCGAGCTATAGCCGAACAGCGGCTTGCGCGAGAACGCCGGAATCACCTGCGAGACGATCCCGAACGCCGGCAAGATCATGATGTAGACCTCGGGGTGACCGAAGAACCAGAAGATGTGCTGGTACATCACCGGATCGCCACCGCCTGCTGCGTTAAAGAACGACGTACCGAAGTGACGGTCCGTGAGCAGCATCGTGATCGCACCGGCGAGCACCGGCATCACGGCGATGAGCAGGTACGCGGTAATCAGCCACGTCCACACGAACATCGGCATCTTCATGAGCGTCATGCCCGGCGCGCGCATGTTCAGAATGGTCACGATGATGTTGATCGCGCCCATGATCGACGAAGCACCCAGAATGTGTGCACCGAAGATCGCCAGATCCTGGCCCGGGCCCATCTGCACCGACAGCGGCGCGTACATAGTCCAACCGGCTGCCGTGGCACCGCCCGGCACGAGGAACGACGAAATCAGCAGCAGACCGCCCACCGGCAGCAGCCAGAAGCTGAAGTTGTTCATCCGCGCGAACGCCATGTCCGACGCGCCGATTTGCAGCGGGATCATCCAGTTCGCAAACCCCACGAACGCCGGCATGATCGCGCCGAAAATCATCACCAGCCCGTGCATGGTGGTGAGCTGGTTGAAAAACTCCGGACGAATGAATTGCAGGCCCGGTTCAAACAATTCCGCACGGATCATCAACGCCATCACGCCGCCCGAGAGCAGCATGACGAACGAGAAGATCATGTACATCGTGCCGATGTCCTTGTGATTCGTCGCGAACAGCCAGCGACGCCACCCATGCGGATGGTCGTGCGCGTGATCGTCGTGACCCGCCACGTGATCGTGAGCGATGGAACTCATACCCAATCTCCTTCCTCGACTTGGTCGAACGGCACTTAACTATTCTTCGCTGCGCTAACGGCGGTGGCGGCATCGCCGGCATTGGCCGACTTGTTGCCGCGCGCCTCGCGCACCTGCGCCGGCTGAACGACGTCGCCGGTCTTATTGCTCCACGAGTTGCGCTCGAACGTAATCACAGCGGCCAACTCTACGTCGTTCAGGTGCGACCAATTCGGCATCGCATTCTTGCCATGCAGCACGATACTGATGTGATCGGCCACCGGGCCCGTCACGATCTTCCCGCCATCGAGTGCCGGGAATGCACCGCCGCCCTTACCGTTCGGCTGGTGGCAAACTGCGCAATTCGAGGCGTAGACCTTCTGGCCGCGCTCCATCAGTTCTTGCACGGTGTAGGTCTTGTTGGGATCGTCGGCCGACGCGGCCATGAGCTTCTTCTGCGCATCGACCCACTTGGTGTAGTCCTCTTCCGAGACGACCTTCACCACGACCGGCATGTACGCGTGTTCCTTACCGCACAGTTCGGTACAGAAGCCGCGATACTCGCCGACCTTCTCGGCCTTGAACCACGTGTCGCGCACGAAGCCCGGAATCGCATCCTGCTTGATACCGAACGCCGGAACGTAGAACGAGTGGATCACGTCGTTCGCCGTCGTGATCAGGCGCACCTTCTTGTTGACCGGCACGACCATCGGGTTATCGACTTCTTGCAGGTACGTGTTGCTCTTTGCTTCCTGCCCGTCGATCTGGCTGCGCGGCGTGCTCAACGTCGACAGGAACTTGATGCCCTCGCCGTCGCCCTTGAGATAGTCGTAGCCCCACTTCCACTGATAGCCGGTGACCTTGATGGTCAAGTCGGCGTTGGTGGTGTCTTTCATCGCCACCACGGTCTTCGTGGCGGGCAGCGCCATCAAAATCACGATGATGAACGGCACGACCGTCCAGATCACCTCGACGGTGGTGCTTTCATGGAAATTCGCGGGCTGATGGCCCTTGGATTTGCGGTGCTTGAAGATCGAATAGAACATCACGCCGAACACGCCGATGAAGATCACCAAGCAGATGATCAGCATCATGTTGTGCAGGCTGTGAAGCTCTTCCGCAAGCTTAGTGACCGGCGGCTGGAAGTTGAGCTCGTTGACGGCCGGTCCCCCCGGCATATCGGTGACCGCCGCCACTGCCAGTGCCGGAGCGCCGGCGAGCAGTGAGGCGCCCGCAAGGAAAGCCGCCAAGGCGTGTTTCGTTTTTTTCATAGCTTCCTTACCCAAAATTACCATCCAAATCCTCCCTGGCGGTCGCCCGAGATCGTCTCCATCTCTCTCAGGCCTCTTGGGCAAGACAACGGCGCAGCTCGCGCGCAAAGTGTTCGCGGCGATGCGGCGCAAGATAAGCACCGACAGTGACCGAGCGACCACCCGAGCGCAAGATGATGCGCAAACGCGGCGGCTTCTCGATGTCGATGCGTACCCAGCGGGGATTGAACTCGTATTGCGTCAACCTCTGTGCTGAACGTTGCTCGACCACAAGGCTCACGGGCGACAACCGAATGACCTCGTAATCTGTGGCATGCCGGGCATGAATGACGAACGCAACGCCCACCACGAGCAAGTCCAGGCCTGTGAACGGCAAGACCAACCACCCACCGCGCCACGCCGCAATCAAGGCAACACCCAGCGACACGGCGGCCAACGACAGGTAGAACAGGACAAACTGGCGCGGCGATATCGCGCAGTTGCGCTTGTGCTTCCATTCCTTCGTCACCGATCCGGCTTCGGAAGAAGAGGCTGCGAGCATCGCCGTCACCCGTGGGGCATTTTGGGTCTTTCATGTCCGACGGCCGGGAACTAGTTACGTCCGGGCCGCGACAAACTGCCGCATTATAGAACGCGCCTTCTCGAAGCGACAACATTGATACCGAGTATTTGGCGCGCCATAGCATCCTCCTGAACTCATTGATGCAAAAGGGAAATCCGGTTATTCCCTTAGCCAATGAAGCCCGCGCGAAAGCGTCTACGGGATACTCCCTATGCTTTGTGCGTTTGACACGTTGCAACACGACACAAGTCATTGCGGTGTCCTGAATAGCCGGTCGCAAGTCTTGTCGAACGCTTCGTGCCGCCTTGTTCATGGATAGGATCGCGACACTGTCATGGGCATCGACACGGGACACGCGCACGTTGCGATGCGGGATTCGTCCGATATCCATCAACAGTAGACGCTGTGCCGAATTTCGCGTGCGACGTTATGTCGCGCCCGCCTCCGGGTCGCATCCTGACAACACTCTGATGACGCGCCGATGACCGTGAGCGTCGGCACGCGATATCGCGTGCTACAAGCGACGCATGTTCCCTACATGAACGCCGATGCCGGCGAAACGATGCCATGCGTTGCGCGATCCTTCATGCGTTTGCCGATGGCCTGCAAACGCTTCAGTCGGCCAACGACTTCGACGTCCTTCATGCGAAGTTGCAATCGCTGTGCGAGCTGCTCAGATATCGCCACTTTCGCTATCAAGGGCAATTCACCCTGGCGCGTGGCGACACTGCGCAGCCCCAAGTCTCCAATTACCCCGAAGCCTGGCTGCGCCGTTACGACGAACGCGGCTATGCCGCCCTCGATCCGGTACTCGCCAAGGCGGGCACACAACTCACGCCAGTGGAATGGACGCCAGATCTGTTCACGACGCCCGATGCCGCGCGTTTGCGCAGCGAGCAGGCAGCCGCAGGACTTCGCATGGGCGTGACGTACCCGGTGTTCGCGCCGTCCGGGGCACCCGGGATATTGAGTCTCGCCGCGCCCGATGTTCGTCCGCGACCCCGGCTGCGCGCATGGACCCTTCATCTCGGCGCGACATTGGCCATGCACGTACACGACGCGGCTCGGCGCATCGTGCAACGCGAGGCGGCACCGGCGTCGCCACCGGTATTGACGCCGCGCGAGCGTGAGTGCCTTCAATGGGTGGCACGCGGCAAAACGTCATGGGAAATCGGCCGCATTCTGACCATCTCGGAGCATGGGGTGGTCTTTCATCTGCGCAGCGTCATGCGCAAGTTCGACGTATCGAGCCGTCATCGCGCCGCTACGCTGGCGAGCGAATACGGATTGCTCGACGAAGACTGCCGCGGTGCGCTCACGCAAACCGCCGCAACCTCGTGACGCAGTTCGGCATCATGTTCGCGACATAAATATCGCCGCTCGCGTCGACGGCAAGCCCGTGACCGATGGCACCGAAAGTGCGGCAACGGCCGATCAGTTGCCCACTCGGCGTGTAAGCGCAAAGTCGTGGCGTCTGATCGGTCACGTAGACGATGCCGTCACGACCGATGGCGATGGCTGTCGGCAGATGCAGCCCGCGAAGCTCGCCGCAACACTGTCCGTCGGCAGAAAACCGCTGCACCCGATGATTCTCGCGATCCACCACCCAGACCTGATCGTCGGCATCGACAGCGATGGCATGCGGGTTGCTAAATTGTCCGGCTTCTTCACCCGGACTGCCCCAACTCGCGATGTGGCGGCCCGCTGCCGAAAATCGATGGACGTGTGAATTGCCGTAGCCATCCGAGACGAATATCTCCCCGCTCGGAGCAACCGCCACACCAGTCGGATGATTAAAAGGCTCGCGCCATCTGGGTTCGTCGGCAACGCCAAGCGTGGTGTCGATCTGCGCGTCGGCGCCGAAGCGATGCACGCAATGACGGTCCGAATCGACGACCAGCAGCCTGCCTTGTGCGTCGAAACATGCGCTGTGGCCGTGTGTCATCTGGTCGAGCTGCCATGCGCCCTTCGCTTCCCCTTGTTCGTCGAACCACCGAATGACAGGCGCGCCTCGCATGATCAACGCCACACGGTGCGCCTTGTCGACAGCGACGTCGGAGACGAGTACACCACGCAAATCCTCCGAGAACGGCGAGGCATCGACGTGATACCGTCGCGCCCCGAGCGCCACGACGCGCGCTTCACCACATGCCGGTGCGGTCGTCATGCGTCGGCCCCGTTGCGCGCATCGCCGCGCATCGGATCGCGCCTAGCGGCAAGGTCGGCGAGTGTTTTGTAACGCGTCAGTGTGAAGGTGTCGCTCGCCGCATTCACGAACTCGCCGCCGCCGAGTCTGCCGATGGGTTGGAGCGCGCGAAGATCGACCTGATGCGTCGCCGGGTCGAGCAGCGCATCGTCCACGTGCGCTGCCAGCACCGTGCCAAGGACAACCCACCCTCCCCCGGGCGCCGCGCTGATCTCGATGATGTCGCGAACCACGCATTCGAATGCCACACCCGCCTCCTGAACGCGCGGCGGACGCACCCGCGAAGATGTCACCGGCGTGACACCTGCCAACGCAAATTCCGATTCCCCAGGTGGCAGCGGCGCGGCACTGAGATTCACCGCTTCGATACACGACGCACTCGCCACATTCACCACGAACTCCGGCACGTCTTCGATGTTGCGCAGCGTGTCCTTCTTTTGCATTGGCGGCGGCGGCACCACAGGACAGAACAGCACGGTCATCGGCACGCAGCACACGCCCATGAAGTACGCATACGGCGCGAGATTGGGGCGGCCTTGCCGGTCGACCGTGCTCACCCAGGCAATCGGCCGCGGCAGGATGGTGCTCATCATGAAGTTGTAGATGCGGGCTTCGTCAAGCGTCGTTGGATCGATCTGCATATTGCCCCTCGATAGGTGTGCGGAGTACGCGGTGGTGCGTAGTGCGTCATAAAGCGCGTAATGAGGCACGCAATGAAGCGCATCAACGATCAGTGCACCGCCGATTCGTTCATCAGTCGAAGCACCTGATTGGCGCACCCCCACGACAGCGTGAAGCCACCGCCGCCATGACCATAGTTGTGGAGGAGTCCGGCATGCGTGGCGTCGCGTTCCACGCGCGCTGTCCGGCGCATCGGCCGGAAGCCAACCCGGGCGTCGAGAATGTCGAGCGACGTCACGCCTTCGCAAAGCCCGGCACACCGGCGGACAATGTCACTCACCTGTCGTTCGCCGATCACCGTCGAGGTCATGTCGGGATCTGCGGTGCCGCCGAGAATGATGTCGTGACTCCGCTCAACGATGTAGGTCGGGCGCAGCACGTCCGAATCGTCGACAAAGCATCCCGTGACAGCCTCGTGGCGTCTCGCACGCAGCACCACCGCACGCGAGAGCGACATCGCGCCATCACCGAATGCTGCGCCTCCGTAGCCGCAGCAATTCACCACGCAATCTACGTCATCGAGCAACGCACCTGGATCTTCGACGCGAGCGAGCACGAACCGGCCGCCGAGATCGAGGAACATCGTCGTCAAATAGCCGAGATAGCGCGTCGTGTCCGCAACAGGAACCGGCATTCGGTAGGCGCAGGCGTAGCGCGAAGGCACGCCACCGTCGTTGCCCAGCCGCACGACCTTCGGAACGCATTCCGCCCACCACGGGGTACCGGTATCGCGCGCAAAGTACTCCGTGAGCGGGCGCATCGTGACACCTGACGCCTCGTCCTCGGAGAGCCGCGCCATGGCCGAATAGGTCTGCCGGGCGTTTTCGAGATAGACGAGATCGGGGGCCTGATAGAACGGATGCCAGATCGCGGCAGCCAATGCCGAGGTGGTCTGCGCTGGGGCTTCCGCCGCATGAATCTCGACATCGCAGCCCGCCATCTCGAGCGTGACGGCGGTCGTCAGACCGCTCACGCCCGCACCGACGACGATGACGCGTTGGCGCGTCACGGGCGGCCTCGCACGCGAGCATCGGGCGTGTCGCCGGGGAAGATCGATGACGGCACGGTGTCGCGCGGCTGCGTAATCTCAGGCGTATCGCACGCGACACGCTCGTAGGCGTGCGGGTCTTTCAGGCCGCTGCCGGTGCCGAGTAGGACGACACGTGCGCCCCGCGCGATTCGCCCGCTGGAAATGCTGTCGCTAAGGGCGGCGTGCCCTGCCGCTGCCGACGGTTCGAACCACAAGCCATGGCGATGCGACATCAACTGCGATGACGCCATGATCTGCGCATCGGTCACGATGGCGCAGGCGCCACGCGTCATTCGCAACGCTTGTAACGCCGCGAGATGGTCACGCGGGCGCGCCACCGACAAGCTGTCGGCCACGGTATTTGGCACCATCGGCGTCGGCACCGCGGGCAGCGCACCTGACGCCTCGCTGACCAACCAGTCATGCGCGATGCTGTGCGAACTGCTGGCCTGCGCCGCGAGCAAACGCGGCACTCGCGTCGCGATACCCCACGCATAGAGCGCCAGAAACCCCGCCGCAATACCCGAGAGAATGTTGCCGTCGCCCGTCGGCACCACAACCCAATCGGGCACGTCCCAATCGAGCGCTTCTGCGATTTCGAACGCACAGGTCTTCTTGCCTTCGCGGGTGAACGGATTGAACCCGGTGTTGCGACAGCACACTTCAGGCGCATCGGCCATGCCGGTCGCCAGGTCGAAGGCGTCGTCGTAATTGCCGTCGATCACATGTAACTGGGCCCCGTAGGCGCGTATTTGCGCTAGTTTCACATACGGGGTATGCCTCGGCACCACGACAGTCGCGGGCATCTGTTGTGACGCGGCAATGCAGGCCAGCGATGCCCCCGCATTGCCCGTCGACGCCGCGACTACGCGCGAGCAGCCAAACCACTTGGCAGCCGCCAGGACCAATTCCGTCGCCCGATCCTTGAGCGAACCGCTCGGATTGCGGCTGTCATCCTTGATCCAAAGATGCACGCCTTCGTCATCCCCCAAGGTGAGCAGCGGCGTGCCGCCGACGGCGAGACGACTTGCCCAGCACGCCGACACCGGCAGCAACGGCGCATAACGCCACATGCCTGTGCCGCGAAAGCCAGCGACGATCTCCGCCCCCGATGACGGCGCATCGTCGCCCTTTTCCCGCATGTTTTCGATTCGCAGGTTGTGGCCGCACAAGGGGCATCGATAGCACAACGCCCCCCACGCCTGCGGCGCTGCGCAACTGACGCAGACGTATTGATACGCGACCGTCATGCCAGACACCCCGGGTTGAGCAGATGCGCCATGACCGCGTTCTGCGCGTGCAACCGATTGGCCGCCTGTTGGAATACCCAGGACTGTGGCCCGTCGATCACATCGTCCGTGACCTCCTGCCCCCGATCGGCTGGCAGGCAATGCAAGTATCCGGCGCTGGGTGCGGCTTGGCGCATCACGCTCTGATCGACGCGCCAGTCACGATGCGCCTCGAATGCGGCGCGCATGGCGGCCTCATCCACCGGCTCACCGATGCGCGCCGGGAGATGCGCAAGACTGCACCATGATTTCGCATAGACGGCATGTGCGTCGGCGACGCCATCACGAAAATCATGTGTGACGCGCAAGCTCGCGCCCGTATGCGCCGCAAACTGTTTGGCCGCGCGCATGACGTCCGGGTCCAACGCGAAGGCAGGAGGATGCGCGAGCGTTACATCCATGCCCGATTTCACTGCCGCAAGCAGCAGGCTTTGCGGCACCGCGACCGGCTTGTGCCAACTTCCCGAATACGCCCAACTGATGCAGAGCCGACACCCGGTCAAACCACCCAGTTGCTCGCGTAACGTCATGATGTCGGCGAGCGCCTGGCATGGGTGAAAGCGGTCGAACTCCATGTTGATGACCGGCACGCTCGCCCACTGCCGAAAGGCTTCGAGATGTCGGTGAGCACCGCCATACACCCAGCCAGCCGGATCGCCGTACATCCGAATCGCAATGGCGTCGCCATATGCCGATAAGACACGCGCCACGTCCGCCACGCGTTCCGTCGAATAGGGAACCTCCGCCTCGGGCAGCGCCGGGGTGTAGATGCCATTCTGCGGATCGAGCGTGATGGGATGCCCGCCCATGCGCAAGAGCCCCGTCTGGAAGCTACTCCGTGTGCGCAACGACGCGTTATAGAACAGAAAATAGATCGTTCGGCCACGCAGCACGAGTTCCGTGTGTTGCGGATAGCGTCGTTTGAACGCAAGTGCCGCACCGACCAACTCGCGGTAGTCCGCGGCACTCATCGTCAAGTCAGGGGCAAGCCAGCCGGAAGTCACGGGAATCTCCTTATCGATGCTCTTCGATGCTTATCGATGCGTGTCGATGCTCACCGCCTTTGCGACGCGGCGCTGCGATGGAATCGATTCAGGCAGAGATCAAGGCGGACGCCATCGGCTCGCTTGTTGCGCAAACGTTTGAGCGCATGACATGCCTAACCGCTCGAACAGTCGGCGAGGCACGAGGGCGGCCTCCATCATTTGCACGCCGACTTCCAGTGGATCGACACTCTCGCGAATCACAGTGTCGGCAACGTCCTCGTCGAGCCCAACGGCGCAAAGGTGCGCTCGCCAAGTCGGCAACTCCGGCGCCAGAAACGCCATCATCAAGTCAGGAATCAGCGCATTGAGAAACTCGCGCTCCGTGCGAGACAACGTCGGCAGCCATTCGCCGACGAATCGCACGAATGCCGCCTGATGCCGCATCTCATCGGCCGCGTGGTCCGCCAGCAGAACACCGACCGGCGCATAGACGTCGTCCGACGCGCCCGCGCGTCGTAGCGTCCCCGTGATCAATGTCTCCGTGACCGATGCCGCCGCCATGATCGCGAGTCCTCGGTACGCTAGCGGCACTGCCTCGCACAACGCCAACACCCGAATGACGCTGAGCGACGGTTGTTGTGGCAACGTGCAGCCGGTCTGCCGATGTAGGTCACCGCGAAAGCGCTCCATCATCCAAGTGTGGAAGCCTTCATCGGTGTAGATCGCCAACAAGTCGTCACGATGCACCGATGCGATGCCGGGCACGTCGAGCATGTGTTCGACCGCGCGATTGACGATAAACAACTCGACGCGTTCCGTCTTGCTCAGATAGTCAGCCAGGCGCAGTGCGCTCAACCGCTGACGCACCGGCTGGCCGAGCGCGCAAACGCACGGATGCGTCGCGTACGGCATCAACGACAGGTTGAAAAACAGGTGATCGGGCAATAGCGGCGGAAACGATGCATCGCCGTGGCGACGCCGCACTGCGGCCGATTCATGCCATGGCTCAACCATGGTTTGTCACCTGCGGTACAACGGCGCAGGACGGCACAGTAGGTTTTGCACCGTCGAGCAGTAGCATGCTTGCCCGCTCCGGCCCCAGCCCGATACCGGCGAGCGGCGTGCCAATGTGGCGCTCGACGAAATCGATGAATCCACCGAGCCCCGCGTCCAAGTGCCCTTCGCGGCCGTACGCCAGCGATCGTTCGGTGAGCCCGGGATAAATCAGCACATCGGGAATATGTTCGCTGGGCAGCACATCGCGGTGCACGCGCATCGGCACGCCTTGATACGACGACTGGAGATAGTGGGCCAGACAGTCGACCTTGTTCAAATAAAGACGGTCAACGCCATGTGCCTTGACGACCTCGCGAAGCTGCGCAAGATCGAGCATGCCGATGCGACGCGGCCTGCCGGTACCGGTACCGTATTCGCCTGTCAGCATACGAAGTGCCGCGCCGACCTCGAACGCGTCGTTGGATCGCAATAGCGTATCGGCACAAAATCGCTCGTGTTCGTGCTCGATGCCGATGTGTTTTTCTGCGGCCTCTCGACAATATTTTGCGGAGCGCTCGCCGCCCAACTCAGAAGGAAATGGCCCGCGTCCAACGCGGGACATGATCGCCTTCGCCACACCAATCGTCCGGCGATGGTACTTCGGCGACAGATCGCCGCCCACGTACGCATAGGCGGGCACGGTATGACTCGACGTCACATACGGCTGACTACCGTCGACGACGTCGAGCAAAACCGATTGCGCCCCTTCGAACAACACCCTTGCGCCACATTTCACGCGCCTCGTGAGCCAGTTGCGATCGATTTCGACGTGCGGTCGTAATAGCGTCATGACGTCGGGCAGGCGCAGTAGCAGATCCGACATTTCAGCAACCCACGGCGACGTTCCGCCATCCGCATTGATCATGCCAGTGAGTACCTGGCGCATCGCCCCGACCGTCTCCGCTTCGTTATCGAGCAGATCGCCGAGCATGAAGTTGACTCTTGCTTCATTGCGAACGCGTAATGCGCGGTCAGCGTAGCAAGGCCCGATGCCGTTGCCAGTCGTACCGATAGCGGCACTGCCGCGTCGGTCGAGCGCGATGTGATGCGGTTGCACGATGGCGGCACGTGCGCTGATATGCAGACGTCCGTCGAGCTCCACCCCCATCTCGCGCAATTGCGTGATCTCGTCGGCCAGCTTCCACGGATTGAGCGCGCATCCCGATCCGATGTAGAGCGCCGCGTGCGGATGAAATACGCCGGAAGGCATCTGTTTGAGCGCGATGCGCCCCAGCGGCGTATCGATCGTGTGACCGGCGTTGGCACCGCCATTGAAGCGCGCAATCACGTCGTATTCAGTGGCCAGTACATCGATGATCTTTGCCTTGCCTTCGTCGCCATATTGCAGGCCGACAAGTACGTCGGCATACCCGGCGGGGGCGTCAGGCGGGGCGGGCAACGTGGACGATGCAGAGGAGGTGGTAGAGCAGGAAGCAGAAGTCATGCGCGTTGCATATCGTAGAAGAAACGGGGAATCGGTGCCTGCTGTGCCGCCAGCTTTTCGTAGACCCAACGGCCGACGGCGATATCGAGAATGCCCATGCCGAACGGCGAGAACACGATCGGACGATCGCGTGGGGGTATTTCCCCTCCGCTGAGCAGGTGGGGAAGCGATGTCGTTACGAAGCGTCGATGTCCAGTCGCCACCTCTGCACGATGCAGCGATGTCATCGCCCGCATGCAGTGTTCGATATCGTCGACGACGTTGTAGGACTCGAGCACCACGGCAGGTGCAAGGTCGCGAAGCGACAAGTGCAACACCACAGGGCAATGAGCAAACCAATCGGGGTTGTCGACGTAGGGAACGGAGGCCGTCGTTGTAAAGATCACGACATCCGCTTGTCGAACGACTTGCTCAAGGGAAGTCTCAGTGACGGCTTCGTAACCGAGGTGCGTTTGTATGCGTCCCGCAAGCAGCGCAGCGTAGCCTTCGTTCAAATCGTGCAGTACGACTCGCTCGATCGGCACGTCGGCCAGCGGCAGAGACTCCGCAACGTGTCGCGCGATCAATCCCGTGCCGACAAAAGCGACGCGTACTGCCTTCGTCACCGTTGTCCCGCTGCGGGAGAAACACCGTAACGCACTGATCGCACTCGCCGCCGTGCGTGCTGCGCTGATGATGCTGGCCTCCATGCAGGCCATCGGATAGCCCGTCACGACATCGTTCAGAATCAACACGGCGGATGCGCGCGGCATGCCATGTGTGATGTTCTCCGGAAAACTCGATATCCACTTGATGCCCGTGACGCCATCGCCGTCGCCAGCATCGATGTGAGCAGGTAGCGAGATGATCCGATTCGAGGGTCCGCCGGGAAAATGCAGGAATTGGCTTTCGGGGTTGACGGTGCGGCCAGCATGGTGCGCTCGATAGGCCGTTTCGACCGTATTGAGCACAGCACGACGGCCGTCGCGCACCACGGCGTGAATCTGCTCCCCGGTAAACACACGGAATTGAGGTATCGGAATCGCGCTCATGGCAAGGATGGGGTAACCGTTTCGATGACGGAGGACGCCGGCATGTCGGCGCTGGACATTTGCGGGAAGCACCGCTGCACCCAGCACGCGTCGTAGAGGCCATCCAGATACTTGTCCCCCATGTCGGGCGCGATCGCGACCACGGTCGCGTTGACGTCGATTCGTGCCGCTTCACGCTGCACCGCGCATAGCACGCTGCCCGTCGAACCGCCTGCGAAGTAGCCGCGGCTCGCCAACGCGTGACACATTCGAACCGCCTCGATCTCAGGGATGTGGACAACGGCGTCGGGCAGCGAGGGATCGCACAACTCGGGGCGCCGGCTCGTGCCCAACCCGGGCATGTAGCGACGCCCCGGTGCGGCGCCGAAAGTGACCGAGCCCACCGTGTCGACAGCGATTACGCGCGTCTGCGGATGATTCGCCCGCACATACCGCAAGCACCCCATCAATGTGCCTGTCGTACCGGCGCCGACAAAGAGGTGATCCACCGATGCATAGGCTGCGAATATCTCCGGTGCAGTCCAGCGATAGTGCGCACGCCAGTTGCTGGGATTCGCGTATTGATTGATCCAGAGCCAATCGCCGTCGCTTGCTAATTGCTCGTGAATCCATGCGATACGCGTCGCGAGAAAACCGCCCTGGGCATCGCGACGGTCAACGCGTACGACGCGAGCGCCCAGCGCCTGCATCGTGCGCACAGCGTGCTGAGAGGTGTCGGGGTCGGTCACGCAAGTGAAGCGATAGCCTCGGTGAGCGCAGACCATTGCCAACGCCACGCCCAGGTTGCCTGACGACGATTCGATCAGCCGCGTGCCTTCGCGAATTCCTCCGCTAGCTTCGATATCGTCGATGAGTTGGAGCGCCGTCTTGAGCTTGATGGAGCCCGCGGCGTTAAGCCCTTCCAACTTGAGATGAACCGTCGCGGCGCATAGACCATCGATGTCCGTAAATAGCGGCGGCGAAGGTTGTAGAAAGGAATCGGACACGCGCAGCGGCGGCTCGGCATCGCCACACGGGCCAGACGCGCCACACGCCGTGGGTATGGCGACCGTCGATAGGGTTTCGTGCGGATGCCCCACCATGCCTCTCCTGAAGTCTTGCCCGAAGGCAACGGAATGGCGTGGCAGATCGAAATCGTTCGCTCATGCACGCCGTGAAGCGTCATTTAAGCGAATGGCATCCGCGCCGAACACCTGCATGCTCATGTAGGACGCAGGGTGCGGCGTATTAAAAGGAAGGAAAAAGGAATGCGGGGTTTAGCGCGGGCGCCCGCCGCGGCCGATGTCCTGAATGCGAACCACGGCATTGCCTGCCGCGTCGGTCTTTTCGGGCACCTTCCAGGCGTGCCCGTAGACAAGCTCGAACGTCAATGAAATCGTGCCGTCGCTGCCACGTTGACGCTCCAGCGCGGAGCGCAGCGCAGCCAGACGAGCGCGCCCGGTCAGTCCGCTACGGCGCTCCGGCAACGGATTCACGCCCAGCAAGCGAACGTCTCGCAGCAGCGTGTCCGGCGTCTCGAACGTGAGCGTCAGCCGCTCCATATCCGTTACCGGCGTATCGAAGCCGCTCGCCACCATCATGTCGCCCAGATCATGCATGTCGGTCGGCTCGAGACCGTGCGGCACGTCATCGACTTCGGCCCATGCCGCCCGCAGTTCGCGAAGCGTGTCGGGACCGTACGCGGAAAACATCAGCAGCCCGTCGGTGCTCAGCACGCGATGCCACTCGGGAATCACGCGATGCGGTTCGCGATACCAATGCATCGCAAGATTGGACCAGACGAGATCGAACGCGCGCGGCGCGAACGGCAGCGCAGAGAAATCGGCCTGCACGACACCATACGGCGGGGAGCTACGCAACAGACGGCGCCAGCCGGTGGCGGCCCCCGCCGCAGCGGCCGCACTGGCCATGCCGAACGAGGCGTCGAGGCCAACCCGGTAAGCGTCGGGATAACGCTCGCCGAAGGCCAGCAGATCGCCGCCCGTGCCGCAGCCGATATCCAACACGCGTTTGGGCTTCAATTTGATGTAGTCGAGCCGGCTCGCAAGGCGCGAGGCGACTTCTCTCATCAGGAAATCGGCGTCGGCCCATTTCGTTGCGCGACGATCGAACGCGGTGCGCAAAAAGCGGGCGGGGAACGGGGACGGGGGGGCGGCGGCAGGCTTCATGGGACGGGCAAAAAGGCGAGTCGGCAGTATACTCGCTGCTGCCCGAGCGCATCCGGGCAGCCCCGCGCTCCGCCCGCTCCCCCGTCGCCCGTTATCGCCTTGTCCATCCTCCGCACCGCTCTCCCGCTGATTGGCCGCTTTGCACAGGGGCTGCTGGCTGCCGCGTTGCCCGACCACTGCGCGGTCTGCGAGGCACGTGCACCGCGCCAGCTTTGCCCGCGTTGTGCGCTGGCCTTCGATGCCGCCCGCGCCCCGGCGACAAGACGGTGCGAGCGATGCGCGATTGCGATGCCGATGCCTGCGCTCCCCGACGACACGACGCTCGGCGAAAGTGCGACAATTTGCCGCACCCCATCCGTCGTTTGCGGGGCCTGTCTTCGACATCCCCCCGCTTTCGACGCAGCCATCGCCCTAGCAGATTACGTAGCGCCACTCGATGCACTGATGATTCGTCTGAAATACCATGGCGCGCTGCCACTGGCGCGCGAATTCGGCGAACGGCTCGGCGATGCCCTGTTGCCGTATTGCGGTCGCGTCAATCTCCGTGATGGCGATGGCGATGGCGACCACATTGGGGATGGCGCGCCATGGCTTGTTCCCGTGCCGCTGGCCCCCGCTCGACTCGCCGCGCGTGGCTTCAATCAGGCGTGGGAACTCACGCGCGTTGCGGCTCGACGTACGCAGCGTCCAGCAAGCGCTCGCTGGCTACGCCGCGAGCGTGCGACGGCGTCTCAGCGCGGGCTCACACGAGATGTCCGGCAACGCAATCTGCGTGATGCCTTCATTGCCAGCGATCGGGTTCGCGGCCGACGCATCGTGTTGATCGACGACGTGATGACCACCGGCGCGACGTGTCATGCTGCGGCGCGAGCGCTCAAGCGAGCGGGCGCGGCGCATGTGCTCGCTGCCGTCGTGCTGCGAACCCCATATTCCGAATAACTTTGCCTCCTGACTGCTCATCGACCATGTTCAACGTCGTTCTCGTCTCGCCGGAAATTCCACCGAATACCGGCAATGTGATTCGCCTCTGTGCCAATACCGGGGCACGTCTGCATCTGATCGAGCCGCTCGGCTTCCCGCTCGACGACGCGCGTATGCGCCGCGCTGGCCTCGACTATCACGAGTACGCCGACATGAAAGTGCATAGCAACTGGGAGAATTTTCTGAGTGCGGAGACCCCGGACCCAACACGGATGTTTGCGCTCACGACCCGTGGTTCGCGTCCCTTCGGCGAACTGTCGTTCGCACCGGGCGATTGGTTCATCTTCGGCTCGGAGACACGCGGCCTCGCGCCCGAGTTGCTCGACACCTTTGCAACCACGCAGCGCGTGCGCTTACCGATGCGCCCCGGCAATCGCAGCCTGAACCTGTCGAACACGGTGGCCGTCGTGGTCTTCGAAGCGTGGCGGCAACAAGGTTATGCAGGCGGGGCCTGATAGGCTCGGCGGCGCGCCACGCGCCGCGACTCTCCCCTGATTCGTCCCTACGCGCCCCCTACGCGCTTAACGCGTCGCGATAACATCGCAGCATGGCGGCGTCGAAGCAGACAAACGTCACCCGCTCAATCGTCGGGAAATGCGGCAGCGCGTCGCGCACCGTGAAGACCGCAAGTGGCACGGCCAACTCTGCGGGATAGCCATAGACGCCGCAACTGATCGCCGGAAATGCCACGCTCACGCAGTCATGCGCCGCGGCCAGCCGTAGGCTTTCGCGATAGCAACTCGCGAGCAGCGCAGGCTCGTCACGCGCGCCGCCGTGCCAAACCGGCCCCACCGTGTGAATGACGAACTTCGCCGGCAAGCGGAATCCCGGCGTGAGCTTGGCCTGACCAGTCGCGCATCCGTCCAGCTTGCGGCAGGCGGCGAGGAGTTTGGGGCCCGCAGCCCGGTGAATGGCGCCATCAACGCCGCCGCCACCGAGCAGTGACTCGTTCGCGGCGTTGACGATGGCGTCAACCGGACATTGCGTGATATCGCCTTGGATGGCGTCGAGACGGACAACTGGCGACATGGGCATATCTCCCTTGTGGCGAGTGTCGATGGTCACCATGGACCATCGCAGATGGGCTGCGCGGCGAACGACTTACGCGTCGTCTTCCCGCTCGGCGCGCGCATCGCGCCTCAATAACGCTTCCACGGCTGCACGGGCAGGCAAGCCGTCAAACAGCATGGCGCAAACGGCATCGGTAATTGGCATGCTGACGCCATGCGCATGCGCGAGATCGCGGACGGCACGCGCGCAACGTACCCCTTCCGCCACATGACCCAACGACGCGAGCACGTCATCGAGCGATTTGCCCGTGGCGAGCTGCAATCCGACCGTGCGGTTGCGCGACAAGTCGCCGGTCGCCGTCAGAATCAGATCGCCGACACCGGCCAAGCCCATAAAGGTTTCAGGCTTGCCACCGAGCGCCACACCCAGGCGCGTCATCTCGGCAAGACCGCGTGTCACGAGGGCGGCACGCGCGTTGAGGCCCAGGCCTAACCCGTCGCCGACGCCCGTCGCGATCGCCAGCACGTTTTTCACCGCGCCGCCGACTTCGACGCCAATCACGTCGTCACTCGAATAAATGCGCAGTGCGCCGAAATGGCAGGCGTCGATGGTCAGTTCACACAGCGACGGTTCGGCACTCGCGATGGTCAGCGCGGCAGGCAAACCTTGCGCCACTTCGCGCGCAAAGCTCGGACCGGACAGCGAGCCGCCAGCCACACCCGGGAACACTTCAGCAACGATTTGATGCGGCAGCAGCCCCGTATCGGACTCGAAGCCCTTACACAGCCAGATGAGGTGCTGCGGCGGCTGTGCGGCGCTCGCCAGATGCCCGGCCAGCGCGCGCAGCCCTGCGACAGGGACCGCAGCAACGCACAATGCCCGTTCGCCCGTGCCATGCGCGAGGACGCGCGCGAAGTCGGCGTCGAAACGCAAACGCGGCGACAGCGTGGCACCAGGGAGATAGGTGGAATTTTCGTGGGAGCCGCTGAGTTGCTGCACGAGCGCAGCATCGCGCGCCCAGAGAACAACATCATGGCGGGCGGCCATGTGACTGGCCATTGCAGTGCCCCAGGCACCGGCACCGAAGACGGCAATTTTCATGAGGGTGACCTCGACGCAATGGCGTAGCTCACGCAGCTAAGCGCCCCGCTGGCCATCGCGTCGATCAAGCGCGAGAGCGCTTAGTGAGTCTTGGCGGACGAGCCGTCGGGCATCACGATGCCCGGGGCCGGCGTCTCGCCGTTGGCCGCTTGTTGCTCGGCCAGTTGTGCCAGACGTTGCTCGTAGAGCGCCTGGAAGTTGATTTCGGCCAGATGGATCGGCTGGAAACCAGCGCGGCTGATGGCATCGGCCACGTTCGCACGCAGGTACGGGTAGACGATCGTCGGGCAGGCGATGCCGATGAGCGGATCGAGTTGTTCGACCGGCACGTTGCGGATTTCGAAAATACCGGCTTGCTTGCCTTCGACCAGGAACGCGACCTTGTCTTTGATCTTTGCCGTCACGGTGGCGATCACGGCCACTTCGAAGATTTCGTCGGCCAGACGCTCGGCGGCGACGTCGACTTGCACTTCGACCGTCGGCATTTCCTGCTCAAGGAAAATCGCGGGCGAATTCGGCTGCTCAAGCGACAGATCTTTCAGGTAGGAACGCTGGATGCTGAAAAACGGCTGATTCTGGTCGGACATTTCTTTTCCTTGGGATAAAACAGCCGCGCAAGGGCGCGGCTGGGCGGACTATTTTGCAGGCGGTTTCAGGCGGCTTGCAAGAGCGGCACGAGGCCACCGGCACGATCGAGTGCCGACAGATCGTCGTAACCGCCAACATGGCGTTCGTCGATGTAGATTTGCGGCACCGTGCGACGACCCGTACGCGTCATCATTTCCTCACGACGGGCGGGATCCTTGTCGATCAGAATCTTCTCGATTTCCTGCACGCCGCGCTGGCGCAGCAGGCGTTCGGCCATCTGGCAATACGGGCACACTTGCGTGCTGTACATCACGATCTTCGGCATAACTAGCAACTCCTCGATTACTTCACGACCGGCAAGCCGGCTTCCTGCCAAGCGGCAAGACCGCCCTGGAGGCTGAACGACTCGGCATAGCCGAGATTGCGCAGCAACGTCTGGGCGCGCGCCGAGCGTTGACCGCTCTTGCACACGATGAGTACCGGTGCTGCCTTATTCTTGATGACTTGCCCGACTTTTTGTTCCACGTCGTCGAGCGGCACGTTGCGTGCGGACGGCAAGTGGCCGCCAGCGAATTCCTCTGTCGAGCGCACGTCGAGCACCACGGCGCCTTTGCGGTTAATGAGCTGCGTCGCTTCTATCGTGGACAGACCGCGACCGCCGCGCTTGAAAACCGGCCATGCCAGCATGCCGCCCGAAACGAGGGCAATGGCGATCAGCGCGAGGTTGGTGTAATCGGCAAAGAACTTCACAAGCCACCTGAAAAATATCAAAAGAATCCGATCATTATAAAATATTCCGAGATTGCGCCGACGGGTCGCGTTGCCAATCGTTGCGCCGGACGTCGGCGGCGGCTTTTTTGCCTGCCCCTTCGCCCCTCGGCCGCTGCCGCTACGCCCTTACTGGGCGGTGCTGCGCGGGGTGCTGCGAGCCGCCTCCACCCCCGCTGGCTGCCCCCGCTTTCCTACTCTGACTGAAGCTGCTCATGTACAAGCTCGTTCTCATCCGCCACGGCGAATCGACGTGGAACAAAGAAAATCGCTTCACCGGCTGGGTCGACGTCGACCTCACCGAAAAGGGCGTAGCCGAAGCCAGCCAGGCCGGCAAACTGCTCGCCGAAGCCGGTTTCGCGTTCGATTTGGCCTACACCTCGGTGCTCAAGCGCGCGATTCGCACGCTTTGGCACGTGCAGGACGCCATGGACCAAATGTGGATTCCCGTGGTCCACGCATGGCGCCTGAACGAACGTCACTACGGCGCGCTCGCCGGCCTGAACAAGGCCGAAACTGCCGCCAAGTACGGCGACGATCAGGTGCACGTCTGGCGCCGTAGCTACGACACGCCGCCGCCCCCGCTTGCTGCGGACGACGATCGTAGCTCGTACAACGATCCGCGTTACGCCAAACTCAAACGTGAAGAGATTCCGCTCACCGAGTGCCTGAAAGACACCGTTGCTCGCGTACTTCCGCTGTGGAACGAATCGATCGCCCCCGCCGTGAAAGCTGGCAAGCAAGTGCTCATCGCCGCACACGGCAATTCGCTGCGCGCGCTGATCAAGCACCTGGACAACATTTCGGACGACGATATCGCCGGCCTGAACATCCCGAACGGCACGCCGCTCGTGTATGAGCTGGACGCCGATCTTAAGCCGATTCGCCACTACTATCTCGGCGATCAAGACAAAATCGCCGGCGCACTCGCCGCCGTCGCTGCACAAGGCAAGTCGAAGTAACGCCTCGCAAAGCGCACGCATCGTCTGACGGGCCGCCGGAGCACTTGGGTGTTCCGGCGGCCCGTTCACTTTGTATCGTCGTCACGTCCGCGCCATCGCAGCGCCATCCTCACGCCATTGGCACTGCGTGCAAACCCGCATCGGTAATACGGTGTAACACGCCGATGTGACGGTTTGCGCCGCGTTTGTAGCGGCTGAAAACCCACGCGCTCCGGCTTGTCAGGCGCATCTAGCCTGCGAATGCAACGCGATATCGGGCCACGCTTCACGGAAAATTCACGCAAAGGCCGCATCGGATGGAACTTTTCGGAGAACCACTCCGGAAAACTCCCTGTCGAATGGGCAATGTCCGCCCCGCGGGCAAACGGTTATACTTCGCCAAAGTGCGCGCGCCCATTGGCGGGCGCCCCGAAAAATCCGGAATTTCCACGCCTATATGCGCCAAACCCTCAAACACATCGGCCTGATCGTGCTGGGCCTCGCGACCGGTGCGGCTGCCACCCTCGCGTTTTCGCAGGCTTCCGCACAGAGCGCTACCACGCCGCTGCCGCTCGAGCAGCTCCGTCTGCTGGCCGAAGTGTTCGGTCAGATCAAGCGCGAATATGTCCAGCCGGTCGACGACAAGAAGCTGCTGACCGCGGCCATCAAGGGCATGGTGTCGAGCCTCGATCCGCACTCGTCGTATCTCGACAAGGAAGAATACAAAGAGCTCCAAGAGCAGACGCGCGGCCGCTTCGCCGGTCTGGGCATCGAGATCTCGCAGGAAGACGGCCTCGTGAAGGTCATCACGCCGATCGAAGATAGCCCCGCGTTCAAGGCCGGCCTCAAGCCCGGCGACCTCATCACCCGCATCGACGACAAGCCGGTACGCGGCATGACGCTCGATCAAGCCGTCAAGCGCATGCGCGGCGCGCCGGGCAGCAAGGTCACGCTGACCATCTACCGCAAGGCCGACGAACGCACCTTCCCCGTGTCGATCGTGCGCGCCGAAATTCGCGTGCAGAGCGTTAAGGGCAAGCTGCTGGAGCCGGGTATCGCTTACGTGCGTATCACCAGCTTCCAAGAGCGCACGGTGCCGGATCTGGCCAAGAAGCTGCAAGAACTGTCGAAGGATCAACCGGTCAAGGGCCTGATTCTCGATCTGCGTAACAACGGCGGCGGTATTCTCCAGTCCGCAGTTGGCGTGTCGGCCGCGTTCCTGCAAAACGGCGCGACCGTCGTGACGACCAACGGTCAGATCGAAGACGCGAAGCAGAAGTACACCGCAACGTTCGACAACTATCGCCTGTCGGCCAGCCCGGAAGATCCG
Source organism: Pandoraea pneumonica (assembly GCF_902459645.1). Classification (GTDB taxonomy): domain Bacteria; phylum Pseudomonadota; class Gammaproteobacteria; order Burkholderiales; family Burkholderiaceae; genus Pandoraea; species Pandoraea pneumonica. The sequence goes on along the minus strand of NZ_CABPSK010000002.1, from coordinate 863,850 downwards.
CTCAAGGGCGAAGCGCCGATCTGGAAGACGGTGCCGATGGTGGTGCTCGTGAACGCCTACTCGGCCTCGGCTTCGGAAATCGTGGCAGGTGCGCTGCAAGATTCCAAGCGTGCGCTGATCATGGGCAAGACCACGTTCGGTAAGGGTTCGGTGCAAACGGTGCGTCAACTCTCGCCGGATACGGCGCTGCGTCTGACCACGGCGTACTACTACACGCCGAGCGGCCGCTCGATCCAGTCGATCGGTATCAAGCCGGACGTGCCGGTCGATCAGAATCCGAAGGGTGACCCGGACGACGTGCTGGTCACGCGCGAGATCGATTACCAGAACCACCTGCACAACACGCAGACGCCTGACGAGCAGAAGGAAATCGACGCTCGCGAAGCCCGCCGCCTGGAAGAACTGCGCCGCCTCGAGGAAGAGAACGCGAAGAAGACGCCGGAAGAGCGCAAGAAGGAAAGCCAGGAACGTCTGCCGGATCTGGGCAGCCCCGAAGACTTCATGCTCCAACAGGCTGTGCATCAACTGAAGGGCGAACCGGTCCAGCGCACCAAGTCGCGTCTGGAAGCGAATGCCGGTCCGCTGCCGAAGGATGCCGCTGGCAAGGCAGCCCCGGCCGCCACCCCGGCAGCCGGCGCCAAGACCGATCCGAAAACGGATACGGTCGTGCCCGCTAAGCCGACGGACAAGAAGTAAGCATCCGCCTTACACTACGAACCGTGCCCGCGAAAGCCGGCACGGTTTTTTTATTGCCGCGCGGGCGTCATCCCGCCGCTCCGTCCACCGACGGCCGCAGTCCGCCCCCCGATTGCGGTCAAGAAGTCTCTCCGTTTTGCGATGAACGACGATCAGTTGTTGCGTTACTCCCGCCATATCCTGCTCGATGAAATCGGTATCGAGGGTCAGGAGCGCCTCCTGGGCGCTCACGCAGTCATTGTGGGTGCCGGTGGTCTCGGCTCGCCCGCCGCGCTCTATCTGGCGGCCTCGGGCATCGGGCGTATTACGTTGATCGACGACGATGACGTCGATCTGACCAACCTGCAACGCCAGATCCTGCACGACACCCTCAGCGTGGGCCAACCCAAGGTGATCTCGGGCCGCAACCGCATCGCGCAGATCAACCCGGGCGTGGTGGTCGATGTGGTCAATGAGCGTGTGGACGAAGCCCGTCTCACGGCGCTCGCGAAGACGGCCACCGTGGTGCTCGACGGCTCGGATAACTTCGCCACACGCCATGCGGTTAACCGCGCCTGCGTGGCGGCGCGCGTGCCGCTGGTCTCGGGCGCCGCGCTGCGCTTCGACGGTCAGATCAGTGTGTTCGACGTGCGCAACGACGCCTCGCCTTGCTACGAGTGCATCTTCCCCGCCGATGAACCGTTCCCCGAGCAAGCCTGCGCCACCATGGGCGTGCTGGCGCCGCTCGTGGGCATTATCGGTAGCATGCAGGCCGCCGAGGCGATCAAGGTCGTGACGGGCGTCGGCGTGCCGCTGGTGGGCCGTTTGTTGATGCTCGACAGCCGCAAGATGAGTTGGCACACGATGCACTGTGCGCGTAATCCCGAGTGCAAAGTCTGCGGACAGCGGCACTAAGCCTTCACCGCGTTTCTTGTGCCGATTCCGAGAGTGCACGTACGAAACTGAGCACGCATACTAAAAAGCGGGCACTTCGTTACCGAGGTGCCCGCTTTTTTCTTAGCCGCTAGAACCACTAAGCGACCGCCAGACGCGCTAGCGCCGCCTGCATCTCTTCAGGCTCCGTCGCCGCCAACAACTCTTGCACCGGCCGTTCGAGATCCGGCAGATGGGCGCGCAGAATCTCCTGCTTCACTTGAAGCAACTGGCTCGGGTGCATCGAAAACTCGCGCAACCCCATGCCCAGCAACAATCGCGTTGCTGTGGGGTCACCCGCCATCTCGCCGCAAACCGCCACCGGCACGCCGAACGCGTGCGCTTCCCGAATCGTCATGGCGATCAAGCGCAGGACGGCCGGATGCAGCGGATCGTAGAGATGGGCGACGGCGTTGTCGGCCCGGTCGATCGCCAGCGTGTACTGAATCAGGTCGTTCGTGCCGATCGACAGGAAGTCGAGCCGTTTGAGGAACATGGGCACCGTCAGCGCAGCGGCGGGCACTTCGATCATCGCGCCGAGCTTCACGCCCGGGTCGTAGAGCAGACCGGCCGCATCGAGTTGCGCCTTGGCTTCGCGCACCAGTTCGAGCGTCTGATCGATCTCTTGCGCATGCGCGAGCATCGGGAACAGAATCCGCACCTGACCGAACGCCGACGCACGCAGAATCGCCCGCAACTGGGTGAGAAACATACGCGGCTCGGACAAGCTCCAGCGAATCGCGCGCAGGCCGAGCGCCGGGTTCGCCGCAGTTTCGTACGATTCATGGCTATCGAGCGGCTTGTCGGCCCCCACGTCGATGGTGCGAATCGTGAGCGGCAGCCCCTTCATCGATTCCACGGCGCGCTTGTACGCTTCGAATTGTTCCTCTTCCTCTGGCGCCTCTTCCATGTTCATGAACAGGAATTCCGTGCGGAACAGGCCCACGCCGACAGCGCCCGCAGCGACTGCGGTCTTGGCGTCTTCCGGCAATTCGATATTGGCGAACAGATCGATCGGCGTGCCGTCGATGGTCTGCGCGGGCGAGTGCTTGAGCCGTTGCAACCGGCGGTCTTCGAGCGCGCGCTCGCTTTGCCGGTAGCTGTACTCTTCGAGCACGATCGGCGCCGGATCGACGATGACGATGCCGTGATCGCCGTCGATGATGATGACGTCGTCCTGCTTGACCAGCAGACTGGCTTGCGCCACGCCCACGGCCGCCGGAATGCCCAGACTGCGCGCAACGATCGCCGTGTGCGAGGTCTTGCCGCCGAGATCGGTGACGAAGCCCTTGAACGTCTGCGACTTGAACTGAAGCATGTCGGCGGGAGCGATGTCGCGCGCCACGACGATCATGTCGTCGCGCGGCGTCTCGGCAACCACGTGGCGAATGCCGGGGGCACCGGCGAGCGCCTTGAGTACACGCTCGGTGACCTGTTCAATGTCGGCGCGCCGCTCGCGCAGATACTCGTCTTCGATGTCTTCGAAACGGGCAACGAGCACTTCGAGCTGTGTGGTCAGCGCCCACTCGGCGTTGTAGCGGCGCTCGCGAACGAGCTTCACGACTGCGTCGACCAGCAACGTGTCGTTGAGAATCAGTGAGTGGACATCGAGGAACGCCCCCATCTCGCCCGGCGCGTCGTCGGGGAGTTCGGCTTTGAGGGTATCGAGTTCTTGTTGGACGCTCGCCTGCGCATTGCGAAAGCGCGCGATTTCGTCATCGATCTGAGAAGGATCGAGCAGATAGTGCGGCACATCGAGCGTCGCCGGCGCCAGAAGATAGGCGCGGCCGATCGCGATGCCACGCGAGACGGGAATGCCGTGCAGGGTGAAAGACAAGGAAGTCTCCCCAGTTCAAAGGCGGATGATTCGATCCTCCGGGCCAGCGCAGGCCCGATTCCGGCGTTTGGGTGACCTTTTCGACGGCGATTTGGCGACGCACCTGCAAAGCGCCGCCCGATTCGCCATGGGCCACGGCAACGCGTTTATTCCCCTTCGCCGAACTTATTGGCGATGAGGGCCAGGATCTCGTCCATGGCTTGTTGCTCGTCCGAGCCTTCGGTCTCGACTTCGACCTTCGAGCCGATACCGGCCGCCAGCATCATGACGCCCATGATGCTCTTCGCATTGATACGCCGACCGTTCCGGGTCAGCCAGACCTCACTCTGAAATTTCGCCGCCAGTTGCGTCAGCTTTGCGGATGCCCGGGCATGCAAGCCCAATTTATTTACGATCGTCGTTTCTTGTCGAAGCATGTTTCAGTGTGACGTAGAGTGTGTGGCCGGCGCACCTGCGCCGACTTCCAGAATACCTTTAGATCCGCCTGCAAGCACCTTTTCGGCCAGCGTATCGAGCGGCACCGAGCGGTAGCAAACCGACTTGATGAGCATCGACAGATTGACCCCCGCGAGTACCCGCACTTTCGGCCCGACGAGCTGCGCAGCGATGTTCGACGGCGTGGCGCCGAACAGGTCGGTGAGCACGAGCACGCCGTTCTCTTCTTGCAGTTGGGCGAGCTTTTCGCGCGCGGTGCCGAGTAGCGCCGCCGTGTCCTGGTCGGGGGCAACGTCGATCGCGCCGATGCGCGCCGGACAACCGCCGTAAATATGCGAAACACACTCGCGAAGTGCGGTCGCGAGCGGTGCGTGGGCAATGATTAGAATTCCAGCCATGATGCTAGGCACGCCGAGCGCCGGAGTTGTCCGGGGTACGAACACAACGACGAACGCAGGCCTGTCGATTTTGGGATTCTTATTTTAGCAGGCGCGCAAAATCCCCGAATTTTCATCACGTTAGGGACTTCTCCGGGGTGTCACAAATGCGTTGACATGCCCGGCGAAGGCCCGCCAGCGCTCAAACCGCCAGTTCCAGCGCGTCGATGAACATCTTCGGCACGTCGAAACCGGTCTGCTGCGTGATCTCTTGGAAGCACGTCGGACTCGTCACATTCACTTCTGTGAGGTAATCCCCGATCACGTCCAGGCCCACGAGCAGCAGGCCACGTTGCCAGAGCGTCGGTGCGAGCGCTTCGGCAATCTGACGGTCGCGTGCGGAAAGATCGCGCGCTTCGCCCAGACCACCGGCTGCCAAATTGCCGCGAACTTCATTGCCTTGCGGAATTCGCGCAAGCGAATGCGGCACCACTTTGCCGCCGATGATCAGAATGCGCTTGTCGCCTTGCACGATGTCCGGGATGAACCGCTGTGCCATCACCGAGCGGGCACCGTTCTCGCCCAGCATTTCGATGACCGCACCGAGGTTGCGGCCATCCGCACCAATGCGAAAGACGCCCGTGCCACCCATGCCGTCGAGCGGCTTGTAGATGACGTCGTTATGCTCGGCGTGGAATGCACGCAACCGTGCGGCATCGCGAGTCACCAGCGTCGGCGTGACAAATTCGCCAAACTCGGCAATCGCAAGCTTCTCGGAGTGATCGCGAATGGCGCTGGGTTTGTTGAATACGCGGGCACCGGCGCGCTCGGCGATTCCGAGCAGCCACGTGGAGTTGATGTATTCCATGTCGAACGGCGGGTCTTTGCGCATGATCACGGCGTCGAAGGCCGTGAGCGCAGCAACGCGCGTGTCGATGGTCTCGTACCACGTCGTTGGGTCACCGGTCAGCCGAATCTCTTGCACGCGCGCATCGACGCTGGCGCCCTGCCAAGCCATCTCGTGCGGTTCGCACGCGAAGATGCGGTGCCCGCGACGCGCGGCTTCGCGCATCATCGAGAACGTGGTGTCCTTGTAGATTTTGAAGTGGTCGAGCGGGTCGGCGATAAAGAGAATCTGCATCGATCGGCGGGGGTCTTGAGGGTTCGGATGCACACACCGCAAGCTGCGGCGACAGGCGTCTATTCTAGCCGAGCCGCCGTTTTGCCGCTGCGGACGGCGCGGCCAGACGGCTGGCTGCGAACCGCGCATGATCGGCGCATGCTCCGCTTACGGCGGGCTTATGGCTCGCACGTACCCCGCTGCGTCTCGCAGCCGGATCGCTGACCTCCGTGGCCGCCCAGGCCGCGCAGCAAAGCCGCATCACGTACCGGGTCGAGTCGGGCGCGCATCGAGGACAAATGCGTTTTCAGGGTCTGCACGCCGATACCGCAGGCCTCCCGAGTCTGCTCCCGCGTCTCGCCCGCGAGCAACCGCATGGCAATTTCGCGCTGCACAGGCGTGAGCGGCGTCGCCCGCAGGCGCGCCATCAGCCGTAACGCCGATGGCACGGCAAGATGCAGCGCGATGCGTACCCGCTCTGTCGGCCGTGCACTCATATTGCGCAGACGGGTCGCGTGCAGATGCAGGGTGCCGCCAGGCACCCCCATCCGACGGCAGGCCTGCCGCGCAGGCGACGAAGCGTCGTCGGGCTGCGAGGTCAATTCCGCCGCCAGGCCACCGCACGCCTGTACGACGAGACATGCGTCCGGCCAAACCTCCCCCGACGCGCCTCGCCAAACGCGCTGCATCAGCGAAAGCGCTGCGGGGTCGGCCCACTCGGGCCGCTCGTCGTGCCAGATAAGCGTGCCGCTGACGTCGTGACAACTATCGGTAGCGAGGTCATCGGCTACACCTGAAACGACCGGGGACACGCACGGCGCGGCCGTCCCGACCACACCATTCCACTGACCGGGCGACGGCAATACAGAACGTGTCGACGCAGTGGCAAATTCCGCTGCGGCCTGTTCGAACGTCTGCACCTCACGCGCGTTGAAGCGTGGGCGACATCTGGCGCGAGACACCAGCAGGCGCAGCGAGCCCGAGCGGACCGTCGACGGCGACGCCTCCGGCTCACGCCGCAACGCGGGCATCAGGCGAACATCGAGCACGTCGCCGTCGCCGAGACACGCGTCGAGTTCTGCCGAACGGGTAAGAAATGGCTGGGGAATACGCGTGGCGCCCCCGCGCGCCGGTGGCCGCATACGCCGGACATGCCCTCGAATCAACTCACCGCGCGACATCGCCACCCAGCCATCGCTCGACAGTGGCATCGTGGCGTCGCTGGCGGCGAACCGTTCGCACGCCGACATCGACGCCTGCGGCGCAAACCAATATCCGCCCGCCGCATGGCTGCCCTGGCCGCCCTGGCCACTTAGGCCGTCGTGCCACAGCGCCGCCACGGCGTCAGCCGCCAACAGGGTACGCAGCGTCTCCAGCCAAACCGGCAAGTAATCCAGCGTCGACACCGGCAACTGATGCAACTGCCGCAAAAAGGCCCGCAAATCGCCGCGTATCGCCATGCGCCTCCCTGGCCAGATCGCTCTAAGGAAATTTCCTAATCGGATCGAATTTGCAAACATATCCCCCATTCGGGGGATGTTTGTCGTGTCGATCGCCCGCATCATCACGCCATTGCCCGACGCCAAACATGTGTCGGGCAAGTGAACGGCGGGGAAAGTACCTTGAATCGCCGGCGAATGGAGAAACCTGCCAACAGGGAAGTACTAGTAGGAAGACAACTTTGCGGGGGGCCCCGCCCAGGGAAACCCCGATTTCCGGCCGCTGCATGAGGCGGACGGCAAATGTGACGCCCGGCTAGTCGGGGGGCCAGCCGGGCGTCTTTTTATTTCTGATTTCAGAAAGTACTCAATCGAGCGTCACGCTGTAACGTTCAATAGGTTTCCGGATCGGGGTCCGTGCGTTCGAGTTCGATCGAGGACGCGAGCAACGCGAGGCGCGCCACCACGCCATACATATAGAAGCGATTCGGCGGTGCGGCACCCGGTTTGGCATGCACATCCGGCAGCGCCGTGTGTTCGAACGCCAGCGGCACGAAGTGCATGCCCGGTGCGTTCAGGTTCTCGTCGGTGCCGCGCCCGGTATGCACGCGATAGAAGCCGCCCACCACATAGCGGTCGATCATGTAGACCACCGGCTCGGCCACTGCCTCGTTAATACGCTCGAACGTGTAGACGCCCTCTTGCACGATCACGTCGTGCACTTCAAGCCCCTCCTTCACCACGCTCATCTTGGTGCGTTCGCGACGGTTCAGGTTTTTGATCTCGGCGGCGTCATGCACCATCATCACGCCCATGCCATACGTCCCGGCATCGGCCTTGATGACCACGAACGGCTTTTCGGTAATGCCGTACTCGCGATACTTCTTGTTGATCTTCTTGAGTACCGCGTCGACCGTATCGGCCAGCTTCTCTTCGCCCACGCGCTCATCGAAATCGATGCCTTCGCACTTGGCGAAATACGGATTGAGCATCCACTGATCGACGTCGATCATCTTGGCGAACTTCTTGACCACATCGTCGTACGCCGAGAAATGCTGGCTCTTACGACGCACTGCCCAGCCCGCGTGCAGCGGCGGCAGCAGGTACTGCTCGTGCAGCCCTTCCAGAATCGGCGGAATACCGGCCGACAGGTCGTTGTTGAGCAGGATCGAACACGGGTCGAAATTCTTGAGACCCAGTCGGCGCTGCGAGCGCTCCAGCGGCTCGATCACGACATGCTGGCCGTCGGGCAGTTCGATGGTCGTCGGCTCGGTAATGTCGTCCGAGAGGCTGCCAAGACGCACATGCAGACCTGCGTGACGCATGATCGTCGACAGGCGGGCAATGTTCTGGAGATAAAACGAGTTGCGCGTGTGGCGCTCGGGAATCAGCAGCAGGTTCTTGGCGTCGGGACAAATCTTCTCGATGGCGGCCATGGCGGCCTGCACCGCGAGCGGCAGCACTTCGGGGGCCAAGTTATTGAAGCCGCCCGGGAAGAGATTGGTGTCGACGGGAGCGAGCTTGAAGCCGGCATTGCGCAAGTCGACCGAGCAGTAGAACGGCGGCGTGTGCTCCTGCCACTCGAGCCGGAACCAGCGCTCGATGGCGGGCGTCGCATCGAGGATCTTCTTTTCCAGGTCGAGCAAAGGGCCTTTCAGGGCCGTGACGAGATGCGGAACCATGCTTCTCTCATATCCAGATGGAATATCGATTGTAGAGCAAACGCCTGGCGATCCCGCCGTTCGCCATGCCCCGCGAAGGGGCACCGCGTTTTGGCAGGCACACGGGACGATGCCGCGATGAGAAAAGATGGGGGCAGAACCCGCAAACGCAAGCGGGCATAAAAAAACGGGCACCCAACGGGTGCCCGCGCAATACCGGGCCGGCTGTCCGACCGGCGCCGGTAACTCCTCTCGCTCGAATATCAGTTGTGATAGGCCGATTCGCCGTGCGAGGTGATGTCCAGCCCCTCGCGTTCTTCGTCTTCCGGCACCCGCAGGCCCAGCACGATATCGGCAATCTTGAAGGCGATGAACGCCACCACACCCGACCACACCAGCGTGGTCAGCACGCCTTGGAACTGAATCCAGACCTGACCCGCAATCGAGTAATCCGGGGCAACCTTGTTGGCCACATAGTCATAGATGCCCGTACCGCCCAGCGACGGCGCAGCGAACACGCCCGTGAGAATGGCGCCGAGCATCCCGCCCACACCGTGCACGCCGAACACGTCGAGTGCATCGTCGGCCTTGAGCAGACGCTTCAGACCGTTCACGCCCCACAGGCAGACCAGACCAGCAATCAGGCCCAGCACGATCGAGCCCATCGGGCCGACGAAACCGGCTGCCGGCGTGACCGCCACCAGACCGGCCACAGCGCCCGAAGCACCGCCGAGCATCGACGGCTTGCCCTTGCCGATCCATTCACCGGCCGTCCACGACAGCGTGGCAGCGGCGGTGGCGAGCAGCGTGTTCACGAAGGCCAGCGCAGCGCCGCCGTTGGCTTCCAGACCCGAACCGGCGTTAAAGCCGAACCAGCCGAACCACAGCAGCGAAGCACCGATCATCGTCATGGTGAGCGAGTGCGGCTTGAACGCTTCCTTGCCGAAGCCCACACGCTTGCCGACCATGTACGAACCGACCAGCCCTGCGATAGCGGCGTTGATGTGCACCACCGTACCGCCGGCGTAGTCGAGTGCGCCCTTCTGGAACAGCCAGCCTGCGTGTGCCGTTGCGGCGTCGGCGGCAGCCTGATCGGTGAAGGCGTCCGGACCCGGCCAGAACCACACCATGTGGGCCATCGGCAGGTACGAGAACGTGAACCAGATCACGGTGAAGAGCAGCACAGCCGAGAACTTGGCACGTTCCGCGAAAGCACCGACGATCAGCGCGCAGGTAATGGCCGCAAACGCTGCCTGGAAGGCCATGTAGGCGTACTCCGGCACATTCACGCCCTTGCTGAAGGTCGCGGCCACCGAATCCGGCGTCATGCCCTTCAGGAACAGCCGGTCAAAGCCGCCGAAGAATGGCCCGCCTTCGGTGAACGCGATGCTGTAGCCGTAAATCGACCAGAGCACCACCACCAGCGAAAAGATGATGAAACACTGCATCAGCACCGAGAGCATGTTCTTCGAGCGGACCAAACCGCCGTAGAACAGGCCGAGGCCGGGCAGCGTCATGAGAATCACGAACGCCGTGCAGGTGAGCAGCCAGGCCGTGTCGCCTTTGTTCGGCGGCACAGGCGTGGGTTCGGCAGCGGGTGCAGGGGCCGCAGCCGCTGCCGGCGCAGGTGCGGCGGCAGGGGTTGCGGGCGTAGCTGCCGCGGCAGCGGGAGCGGGTGAGGCCGTTTGCGAAGCGGCGGCAGGGGCCGAAGCATCCTGAGCGAGCGCCACGGACGAACCGAGGCCGGCGGCACCGACGACACCCATAAAGGCGCCGGCGAGCAAGAGTTTGGCAAGCAGTTTTTTCATGATTGTTGTCTCTTTTGTAGGACCTTACAGCGCGTCTTCGCCGGTCTCTCCCGTACGGATGCGGACCACGTGTTCGACGTTGGACACGAAGATCTTGCCGTCACCGATCTTGCCGGTTCGGGCAGCCTGTTCGATGGCATCGATGGCCTGATCGAGCAGGGCATCGCTGATTACCGCCTCGATCTTCACCTTCGGAAGAAAATCGACGACGTACTCTGCGCCACGGTACAGCTCGGTGTGGCCTTTTTGGCGGCCGAAGCCTTTAACTTCGGTGACCGTGATACCCGCCACGCCAATGTTCGAGAGGGCTTCGCGCACCTCGTCGAGCTTGAAGGGTTTCACAATTGCGGTAATCAGCTTCATGATGAGTCGCTCCTTAGAATGTCTTCGACACGCTTACGACGACGGTGGCCTTGGAAAGCACTTTGCCCGAATTTGCGGCGGTGTAGTACTGCTCCTTGGCGTTGGTGTCGACGTAGGCGACCGACACGGAGAAGTTCTTGCCCAGGTCTTTCGACAGGCCGATCTTCCAGTCGGTGTAGCTTGCGGCGCTGAAGTTGTGCACCCACTGATGGCCCACGTGACCGACGGCGGAGATACCCCAGAAACCGGTATCGTACGTGCCGGTCAGGTCGAGATAGCCGCTGCCGGACGTGTCTTCACCGTTGGGGCCCACGAGACCGAACAGACGCGTGAGCGAGTGCGAGTACTTCAGCGTGATGGTTTTCCAGCCCACGGCTGCGTACAGCTCGAACGTATGCGGGCGCGGGTAGTAAGCACCGGACGGGTAGCTGCCCGGGTAGTAGTACTGGAGGCCACCGAAGTCGATGGTCCAGTCGGGAATGATTTCCTTCTTCCAGCCGCCGTAGAAGTCCATCTCGATCGGTGCGCTGACCGCCGAGTTGCCATCCGAGATCCAGCTGATATTCGACGCCCACACGCCGGCGTACAGCCCGGATTCGTGCGCCAGGTCGAAGCCGCCCTGCACTGCCGGACGCTTACCCGTTTGCGAAATGCCGCGGAACCGGTAGTCCGAGAACAGACCGATGTTCGCGGTCACCGTCAGCGGTTCAGCGGCCGCATCGGCGGCGGCCGGTGCAGCAGCCGGCGCTGCCGCAGGTGCGCTGCCATCGGCGGCGGCTTGCGCGTATGCGCCTGCCGACAATGCCATTGCACCGAAGAACACACAGCCAGCCATCGCAGTTGACACTTTATTCATCACTTTCCCCTAAGTTGAAATCATTCGTCTTGGTACAGCGTGCGGCAGGTTCCGGGAACAGGTAGAGCAACTCCCGTGCCAGGTCTTGCCATCACCCACGCTGCGACGCGCAAGATACGGATTCCGAGATAAAAAATTGGCAAAATTGCGGGGAACGCGAGGTGGCCTGAGATGCGTGGCGGGCCCGCTGCGCCCCGGGCAGGGGGCGGCTGGGCGGGCCTGAGCGCTGGCTGGACGCAGAAAACGGTGATAGAGTTGCGCCAACGTTGACGGCCCCCGTGCGCGTGCACCACGTTGCAACGGTCAGACGGCCGGACGGCTGGCGCGAAGCACATGGACGGTGCAAGCACCACGTTGGTGCGCAGAAATGATGAGAGGAAGGCTTATGAAACCGAACGAGATCCTGCAAGACATGCAAGCCAAGGTGAGCGAGATGCTCAAGCAATCGCCCGCCAAGGATATCGAGCGCAATGTCAAAAGCCTGCTGAACCAAGGGTTCACGCGCCTCGATCTGGTCACGCGCGAAGAATTCGATGTGCAGGCCCAAGTGCTGGCCCGCACGCGCGAGAAGCTCGAAGCCCTCGAGCAACGCGTCGCGGCGCTGGAAAGCCTGCGTAACGAAGCGCAGGACTAAGCGGTAAAACAAGGGCGCTGCGGCGCCCTTTGTTGTTTCTGGGGATGGGCCATGCGCTCATGTCCGCCTCTGCCCTCGGACGTCTCCGACCGATCGGCAGCTTCTGCCGTAAATCTCCCGCCTCAATTCCGAAAAATCCCCTAACGATGCGATAGGGCGTTGCGACGCGCCGATGCTCTCGGCGACTATCGACCGTCATCGATTGCGAGAGGGGACGTCATGTCATTGGCAGTTGTCAGCAGCCGGGCGCTGACCGGGATGGCCGCGAGGCCGGTGCGGGTCGAAGTTCACCTGGCGAACGGATTGCCCGGGTTGTCGCTGGTCGGGCTCCCCGATACGGAAGTGAAGGAAAGCCGTGAGCGCGTGCGATGCGCGCTTCAAAACAGTCGATTCGAATTTCCGGCGCGAAGAATCACTATCAATCTCGCTCCCGCCGATCTTCCGAAGGCATCCGGCTGTTTCGATCTACCGATTGCGCTGGGTATTCTCGCGGCGAGTGGTCAGTTGCCCGAGGCAGGGTTGCGTACGCACGAATTTGCAGGGGAGTTATCGCTCTCGGGCGAGTTGCGCCCCATTCGCGGCGGACTGGCAATGGCAAGCGCCGTTGCGGCGTCTCCCGGGGACCGCGCACTTGTGCTGCCGCTCGCCAACGCCCAAGAAGCAGCGCTGGTGGAAGACGCGACGATTTATGGTGCGCGCACGCTGCTCGATGTGTGTGCGCATCTCGCCGAGGGCGAAGCGGCAGTGCGACTGTCGCGTGCGTGTGCAATGGGTCGCCGCAAACCAGACAACGCGACCAACGAGGATCGCGATGGCGACCCGCCAGACCTCGGCGACATCAAAGGCCAGGACCATGCCAAGAGGGCAATCGAAGTCGCCGCCGCTGGCGGGCATCACGTATTGCTGCATGGCCCGCCGGGGACTGGTAAGTCGATGTTGGCGATGCGGCTCATCACACTACTGCCGCCCTTAAGTACCGCCGAAGCGGTGGAAGTCGCCACGCTTGCTAGTCTCAGTGCTACTGGTTTCGATATCGAACGTTGCTGGGGCAAACGTCCATTTCGCGCACCGCATCACACGGCATCAGCGGGAGCGCTCGTGGGCGGCGGGAGCGTCCCTCGCCCCGGTGAAATCAGTCTCGCGCATCGCGGCATTTTGTTCCTCGATGAGTTGCCGGAATTTCAGCGACGTGTGCTCGAAGTGCTGCGCGAACCGCTGGAGCTTGGTCATGTGACGATCTCCCGCGCGTCGGCACGTGCAGCGTTTCCTGCCGCCTTTCAATTGATTGCAGCGATGAATCCGTGCCCTTGCGGCGACCTTGGACATCCTTCACGCGCATGCCGCTGTAGCAGCGAAGCGGTCACGCGCTATCGGAATCGTTTGTCGGGACCGTTGCTCGATCGCATCGATCTGCATGTTGGCGTCCCAGCCTTGAGTGCCGAAACCCTCGCAGGCCCAGCGCACGGAGAACGCAGCGCCGTCGTAGCGCTACGGGTGCAGCAAGCGCGCGAGCGCCAACTCACACGACAAGGTCAACTGAACTGCCAGCTATCCGGCCGCTCGCTGGAGACTCACTGCACGCTACGCGATGAGGCGCGCGCGGTGCTTCATCGGGCCGTCGAGCGGCATCACTGGTCGGCGCGCACCTATCACCGGGTACTGCGCGTCGCACGAACGGTGGCCGACCTTGCCGCGTGCGATGCGATCGATGTGAATCACATTGCCGAGGCCGTGCAGTATCGGGAGACGACGGCCGCATAACGCGGCCGCCCCACATCACTCCAACGTGAACGAATCGAGGAACTGATCGACTTGATCTTTGGCAGGCGCTTTCGTCGCGAGGACGACCACCTGATAGACGTGATTGCCGCGCCCGACGAAGCGTGCGGCGACGTAACGCTCGGTCTTGTCGCTTGCCATGCCTTGCGCGGCCACACTAAGCCCTGGGACCGACGGCGCATCGCCCGCCTGACGCACCATCACTTGCGTCGGCGTTGCGGCGGCATCGCTCACGTTCGCCAGCAACCCGTGCTGGAGCTCCGTGAGCACCGTCTGTCGCAAGGTCGCGTCGTCGTTGGGCAAGGTGACGACACCGACGGCAAACAGCGCGGCATCGACACGCGCCGCCTGCATGCGCATCGGCAGCGCGCCGGAGGCGAACTTCACTTCGCGGGCGTCTTGCGTCGGCTTGGCAGGGTACGTCACGGCGTAGGCACCGTCCTTGTCATGCACTTCCCGCCAATCGTAACGAGGCGTGCAGGCGGCCAGCATGACCAAAGTACCGAGAGCGGCAAAGACACGGACAACGCGGTTCATAGCGAATAGCGGGAATCGGTGAAGGAAGTCGGCCATTATCCGTCATCCGGCGTGGGGGTTGAGTCGCGCTGGGGTTGCGCCACAAGAAACGCGCCCTGCCGGAACCCGGTATCATCGGCGCCATGAAACGCCGCTCTAAACTCCTCGCGACCACGCTACGCGCCCCCGCCCGAGCCCTCCGCCATCTTGTTGGCATGGGCGGGCTACGCGCGACGGCGGTACTCGGCGCGATGTTCTGCGCGGTTTTCAGCGTTACGCCGACGTTCACCAGCGCAGCGCCATCGACAGCCCCAACAACCTCAGCGGCCTCGACGGTCAATGCCACCCTCCCCGCTGCCACCGACTTCGCCGCACACGCCCGGCGTGCCGTTGCCCTCGACGCGCCATTGATCGTGCTCGTCTCGCTTCGCGACTGCGTCTATTGCGGCCCGATTCGCCAGCGCGAACTCGCGCCGCTGGTTCGCAGCGGCAAGTACGAAGTGCGCGAAATCGGCATGGACAGCACAGCGCCGGTACGCGATTTCGACGGCACGACAACCACCGGCAAAGCGTGGGCACGTGCCCATGGTGTCAAGGTTTCGCCGACGGTTTTGTTCCTCGATACGAACGGACGCGCCATTGCCGACCCATTGATCGGCGCTGGCCTGCCGGACTTCTATGGCGCGTATCTCGACGACGCCATCGCCAATGCCCGCGCGCGTTTGCACGCTGGGAGCGCCACCACGACGCGCTGAGATTCAGAGTAGAATCGTCGTCACTGAAAGGGGTCTAGGGCCTGTTGCTCCTCACCCCGCCCACGCAACCAACATTGGCAGTTTCATGAGCGCATCGACCTCTCGTAAGTCCCCTCTGGGCAAGATTCTCGCCGTCGCCATCCTCCTGGCTGTGGCCGCTGCCGCGTACTTCACGTTCGCCGGTCCGAAGCGTGCGCCGCAAGCGACCTTCACGTTGCTCTCGGGACAAAAACTGAGCCCCGAGCAACTCAAGGGCAAGGTCTATCTGGTGAATTTCTGGGCGACGAGCTGCGTGACGTGCATGAAGGAAATGCCGACGATGGTGCAGACGTACGAGAAGTACAAAGGCCAAGGGCTGGAATTCGTCGCGGTGGCGATGAGCTACGACCCGCCGATGTATGTCATGAACTACGCGCAGACGCGTCAGTTGCCGTTTAAGGTCGCGATGGATTCCGATGGTAGCGTCGCCAAGCAGTACGGCAACGTGCAACTCACGCCGACGACCTTCGTGGTCGATCGCGACGGCCACGTGCTCAAGCAGTACGTCGGCGAGCCGGAATACGCGGAACTCGACAAGCTGATCGAAAAGGCACTGGCCAAGCAAGCCTAAAGCCGCAAACGACGGTCACAAAAAAAGCGCCCTAGGGCGCTTTTTTGTTGTTCATCACTGGGGGGGCGATTTACCGCTCCCCCTCACCCTGCCCCTTCGTCTGCAAGCCATAGCGCTTGAGCTTTTCATACAACGTGGCCTTCGGCACATGCAGCGCTTCGGCTGTCGCCGCAACGTTGCCCTTGCTGTGATCCAGTGCCTCTTGCAGCACCGCACGTTCGAAACGCTCCACTTGCTCCTTGAGCGGCAGCGGCGCGTGAGAATCGTCTTGCGGCACGCTCGCCACCCCCAGCACCAGCCGGTCAGCGGCATTGCGCAGTTCGCGCACATTGCCCGGCCAGTCGGACTGCATCAACTCTTGTCGCATGCGCTCCGTCACCAACGGCGCAGGGCGCCCGTAGCGCACCGCCGCATCGAGCAAGAAGTGTTCGAACAACGGCACGATATCTTCGCGGCGCTCGCGCAGCGGCGGCAACGCCAGCGTGACCACGTTAAGCCGGTAGAACAAGTCACGCCGGAACGTGCCTTCGCGCACCAGTTGTTCCATATCGCCCTTGGCTGCCGCCACCACGCGACAATCGACGCGAATCAACTGATTCGACCCAAGCCGTTCCAACACACCGTCCTGCAACACCCGCAGCAACTTCACCTGCAACGCGGCAGGCATGCTCTCGATTTCGTCGAGGAAAAGCGTGCCGCCCGACGCGTGTTCCAGCTTGCCGATACGTCGCTTGGCCGCGCCCGTAAACGCGCCCACTTCGTGACCGAACATCTCGCTCTCGAAAATCGCCTCGGGCAACGCGCCGCAGTTCAGCGCAACGAACGGCGCATCGCGGCGTCGTGACAACTCATGCAAACTGCGCGCGACCAACTCCTTGCCAGTCCCGGTATCACCGTTGATCAGCACAGGCGCATCGGTCATGGCCACGTTCGCGATCAGCGTGCGCAGCGTCTCCATCGACGGACTACGCCCGATGATGCGCGACGCCCGCCCGCCCTGCTCCGCCAGTTCCCGGCGCAGCGCTTGGTTCTCCAGCATGAGCTTGCGCGTCTCGAGCGCACGTTTCGCGGATTCGATCAGCCGATCCGGCGCGAACGGCTTCTCGATGAAGTCGTAGGCACCGTCGCGAATCGCCTGCACGGCCATCGAAATGTCGCCGTGCCCGGTCACGAGAATCACCGGCACTTCCGGCGCGTGCTGACGCAAATGCGCGAGCAGTTCCAGCCCGCTCATGCCGATCAGACGAATATCGGAGACCACGATACCGGCGAAGTCCGGCGTAATGCGCTCGCGCGCGGCTTCGGCAGACGCGAGTCCGAAGGCGTCCAGACCTGCGAGTTGCAAGCTTTGCAGCGTGGCACGCCGCACGAGTTCGTCGTCTTCGACGAAGAGGATTTGCAGGTTCTTGTACATCATGCGATTGTCGCGCCGGCGCGATGCACGCGGCGCAGCGTCACGAGAAATTCCGCACCACCACCCGGTACATTACGAGCGACCAGTTGGCCGCCGTTCTCCTGAGCGATGGACGACGAGATGGCGAGTCCGAGTCCCATACCCTGACCGCCCTCCTTGGTACTGAAAAACGGCTCGAACAGTCGCGACATATGCGCCTGTGCGATACCGGGTCCGTTGTCGCGCACATAAATGCGCGCCCACTGCGTGTCGGCATCGACGTCGATCCAAATCGACGGCTGCGGTGGCTGCTGCATCGGCGGCTGCACACTCACCACCGCGTCGATGGCATTGCCGACCACGTTGATCAACACCTGCTCGAGCCGCAAGCTCTCACAAGCGACCTGCACATCGTCGAGCCCCTCGGCAAACGTCACCGACAACTGAATGCCTGCCATGCGCCCGCGCAACAGCATCATCGTGTTATCGAGCGCGCGGCGCACCGATGCCTCGCTATCGCCACGCCGTGCCCGTCCCGCGAACAGCCGCAACTGCCCCGTAATCCGGCCCATGCGATCGGTGAGCGACGCAATCGCTTCGAGGTTCTCGCGCGCCGCACCGTACTCCTCGCGATCGAGCAGCACGCGCGTGTTATCCGAAAAGCTGCGCAGCGCCGACAGGGGCTGATTCAATTCGTGCGTAATGCCTGCCGCCATCTGCCCCAGCGCGACCAGCTTCGACGCCTGCACCAACTCGCTTTGCGCCTCGCGCAACTCATGCTCGGTGCGCGAGCGCTCCTGCACTTCCGTCTGCAACCGCTCGTTGGCCGATTGCAGATCCGCCGTGCGCTCCGCCACCCGCTCGCCCAATTCGGCATAAGCCGATTGCAGCAGCTCGCGGCTCTTCAACATATCGCGCACCCGCTGACGCCGCTGATTCCACGCCACGCCCAGCAAACAAGTGAACGCCGCCAAACACGCCGCCGCCACCGCTGCGATGCGCGCGTTCGCGATGACCTGATCGAGCGGCGCGAAATACATTAGCGTCCAGTCGGGCTCGCCCAATTTGCGCTGCACGGCAAGAAAGCGCCGCGTCTTACCTGCCCCACGGCCATCGCGCACGGTCACCACTTCGCCATCGGCATCCAGACGCTCGTCGGCGCTCCAGTTCAGCGGTGTGATGTGCTGGTTGTAATACTGCCGGGTGCTCGCCAGCGCCGCCGTCACGTCGGGCGCCAATGGCGCGAGCGCCCGATATTGCCAACGCGGCTCCGACGAGAGAAACACCACGCCGTGATCGTCGGCGACGACCACCGGCTCGGATGCATCGGCGCCAGCCCGTTGAAACCATTCCAGATTCAGTTTGACGACGACCACGCCCTGAATCTTTCCGTCGACCAGAATCGGCTGCGAGACGAAATAGCCCGGTTCGCCCGATGTGGTCCCCACACCGTAAAAGCGTCCCAGCGCACCGCCGATGGCATCGATGAAGTACGGGCGGAAGCGATACTCCTGACCGACGAACGTCGCCTTCTCGCGCCAGTTACTCGCGGCCAGCGCCAGCCCGTTGGCGTTAATGACATAAGCCGCCGACGCTTTCGCGCGTTGATTTACGTCGAACAGGTAATCGTTGGCGCGCTGCACGACCGCGCGGTCTTCGGGATGCAGCAGCAAATCGTGCACATACGGGTGCAGCGAGAGCAGATAGGGCAGGAATTCGTAGCGATCGACGGTGCTGCGCAAGCTGCCGGCGTAACGCTCCACGCGAGCACCGGCGTTCACGCGCAGGTCGGCCACGCCGCGCTGCCAGCTCAGCGCGTACGTCAACCAGCAAAACAGGGCGCTCACCACGAGCATGGCGGCGATCCACAACCAACGGCGCATCGGCACGGTCCTCTCAATTTCGATCGAGACTCCGTCGCGCCGGTGCTCCGCGGCGTTCACGTGCGGTGCGGCAGCCCCCGAGGGGCGCTCGCTCTGACGTGCGCGGATCGAATTGTCTTGCAGGGTGGCCATGTTGGCGGTGTTACAGCAATTGCATGCCTTTAGCATTGCCGGTTCAGGCGATTGCCGCAGGCAGCGTGCGGACGCACTGCCTGCGGCAATCGCGGAACCAAAGGACCACCGGGCGGCGAAGCTCAGGCGCTATTGTGCCTGTGCCGCACCGCCCGGTGGCGAATGTTCCGCCAGGCGGGGAAAACCGCTCCCCGCCTGTGCCCTAACTTCAGGCCAGTTCCGGACCCTTCTTGCCCGACATCGCCTCGGCAAGCTTCTTACGGTCCAGTTCCTTTTCCCAGGCCGACACAACGATCGTGGCAACGCCGTTACCGCAGATGTTGGTCAACGCACGGCACTCGCTCATGAAGCGGTCGATACCGAGAATCAGCACCATCCCGGCAACCGGAATCGTCGGAATCACGGCCAGCGTTGCGGCCAGCGTGATGAAGCCCGCGCCGGTCACGCCCGAGGCGCCCTTCGAGGTCAGCATCGCCACGGCGAGCAGCGTGAGCTGCTGGCCCCAGGTCAGGTCGATGTTGGTCGCTTGTGCAATGAAGAGCACGGCCATCGTCATGTAGATGTTCGTGCCGTCCAGGTTGAACGAGTAACCGGTCGGGATCACCAGACCCACCACCGACTTCGAGCAACCGGCCTTCTCCATCTTTTCCATCAGGTGCGGCAGCGCGGCTTCCGACGAGCTCGTACCCAACACGATCAGCAGTTCTTCCTTGATGTACGCGAGGAAGCGGAAGATCGAGAAGCCCGTGAACTTGGCAATCAGACCCAACACGACGATCACGAACAGGAACGACGTCAGGTAGAACGTGCCCATCAGCTTGGCCAGCGGCACCAGCGACGCGATACCGTACTTACCGATCGTGAAGGCCATCGCACCGAAAGCACCCAGCGGGGCAACCTTGGTGATGATGTGCACAACGCGGAACAGCACGCCGGAGACGCTGTCGATCCAGCCCGTCACCACGCGGCCACGCTCACCGATCATGCCCAATGCGGCACCGAACAGAATAGCGATCACGAGGATCTGGAGAATCTCACCCTTGGCGAACGCATCGGTGATGGTGTTCGGGATCAGGTGCAGCAGGAAGTCGACGAACGTATCGCCGTGGGCAGCCTTCTCGGCGTAACCCGCGATCGCCTTCGGATCGAGCGTGCTGATATCGACGTTGAAGCCGGCACCCGGCTTCAGGATGTGCGTCGCCATCAAACCGATCACCAGCGCGAGCGTCGAGACGACTTCGAAGTAGATCAGCGCCTTACCACCGACGCGGCCGACCTTCTTCATGTCTTCCATGCCGGCAATACCGGTCACGACGGTACAGAAGATCACCGGGCCGATGATCATCTTGATCAGCTTAATGAACGCATCGCCGAGCGGCTTCATCTGCACGGCCAGATCGGGCTTGAAATGGCCGAGCAGCACGCCGATCACGATGGCGATCAGCACCTGCACGTACAGGATGCGGTAAAAGGGTTTCTTGGTCTTCGTTTGCATGTTGTTTCCTCTTCAGGCGGCGGGGCAAGCCACCACCCTTGTTATTAATCTGCGGTGACCCCGCGGATCTCGCTTTGCGCGAAGCGCATTTGCTCCTCCATCACCATCTGGGCCAGCTCCTTCTTCAATTCATTGAATTCGCTGCCTGCCGTGTCGCGCGGGCGCGGCAATTCGATTGCCATGTCCCGCTTGACCGTGCCCGGTCGGTACGTCATGACGACGACCCGGTCGGCCAGATAGATCGACTCCTCGATGCTGTGTGTGACGAAAATGATCGTCTTCTTGAATTCCTCCCAAATGCGCAGCAGCTCGTCTTGCAACGTGCGACGCGTGAGGGCGTCGAGCGCGCCGAACGGCTCGTCCATGAGCATGATCGGGCTGTCGAGCGCCAGCACGCGGGCAATCGCCACACGCTGACGCATGCCACCCGACAGGTCGCGCGGAAACCGCTCGCGGAACTCGCGCAAATTGAGTTTGCCCAGCAGCAAGTCCACGCGCTCGTTGATCTCGGCGCGCTTCATGCCCTTGATTTCCAGTCCGAACGCGATGTTCTGCGCCACCGTCATCCACGGAAACAAGGCGTATTCCTGAAACACCATGCCGCGGTCCGGGCCCGGCTCGGCGGCCGCATCGGCGCGGCCGTCGATGCGAATCGCGCCCGACGTGGGTTGCACGAAGCCGGCCAGCGCGTTGAGCAGCGTCGACTTGCCGCAGCCCGAAGGCCCCAGCAGGCAAACGAACTCACCCGTGCCGATGTTCAGATCGATGTTCTTGAGCGCATCGACCGTGCCGCCAGGAACGGCGAACTGTTTGTTGACGTGTTCGATTTCGATCAGCATGTCGTTCGCCTCACTTGGTTTCCAGACCACGATGCCACTTGAGCAGGTGGTTATTGAGACGATCCATGCCGAGGTCGATCACCAGACCCAGCAAGCCGATGGTCAGCATGCCGGCGATGATCTTGTCGGACCACATGTACTCGCGCGCTTCCAGAATGCGGTAGCCCAGCCCGTTGTTCACGGCAATCATCTCGGCCACGATCACCACGATGAAAGCGGTACCGATGCCGATGCGAATGCCCGACAGGATGTACGGCGTCGCGGCGGGCATGATCACGCGGCGGAAGATCGTGAACTGGCCCGCACCGAGGTTGCGCGCCGCGCGCAGATAGATCCCGTCGACGTGGCGCACGCCAGCGATCGTGTTCATCAGCACGGGGAAGAAAGCCCCGAGTGCGATGAGGAAGAACGCGGGCGGGTTACCCAGACCGAACCACAGAATGGCCAGCGGAATGTAAGCGATTGGGGGGATCGGGCGCACCACCTGCACCAGCGGATTGAACAGGCCGTAGATGCGGGTGCTCGTGCCCATGAGCAGCCCGAGCGGCAAGGCGATCACCGTGCCGACCAGAAAGCCCATGACCACGCGATAGAGGCTATTGGCCGCATCGGTGAGCAGTTCGCTCGAATGCAGCCACGCGCCGAAGCCCTCGGCCATCGTGACGGTCGGCTTGAGGTACTGCCACCACTTGGTCACGACCGCGACCGGCGACGGGAGAATGATCGGGTTGATCCACTCGAGGCCGGTGATGATCTGCCAGATCACCACGACCGCGAGCGGAATCAACACGCCGCGTAGCGCGCGCGACGAGCGCGAGCCGGAGGAAGCAAGAACAGCTGCCACTAGTGACCTCGCCTTACTTGATGTTCAGCTTGGTCTTGGCATTGGCGAGCAGGTCGAGCTTGACCCAGTCGTTAGCCTTCGGCACCGGATCTTGCAGCTTGCCCACGCCGTATTGCTTCATCAGGTCGGTGGTGAGCTGCACGTGCGACGTGCTCAGATCGTAGCTGTACGGCGAGTTGCCGATGGCATCGGTGAAGTCTTGCTGCGTGATCTGGTTCTTGAACATGTCTTCACGCACGTACTTCTCGGCCGCTTGCGGGTTCTTGATGAAGTAATCGGTCGCTTCCACGAAGGCGTACATCAGACGTTGGGCCACGTCCGGCTTTTCCTTGTAGAGCTTTTCCGTGATGACGAGGGCGCGCACCGGCTCGCCGATCGGCGTGTCGTACGGCTTGAGCATTTCGACGCCGAAGCCCTTGTTGATGGCTTGCGAAGCCTGCGGCTCCGACTGGCACATGGCATCGATGCTGCCAGCGGCGAGGGCTTGGTTCAGATCGGCGTAGGCCATGAACAGAATCTGCACGTCCTTCGCACCCGGCTGATCCGACCACGTCAGACCGGCCTTGGCCAGTTCTGCGTAGAGGATGAGTTCCTGTGCGCCGCCACGGGCGACACCCACCTTCTTGCCCTTGAGATCGGCCACCTTCGTGACAGCAATGCCCTTCTTCGACACGATGCGCACGCCGCCCTTGGCGAAACCGGCCACAGCGTAAATCGGCGCCCCCTGCGCACGACCTGCGATGGCGGCATCAAGCGCGCTTGCCGACACGTCGATCTGACCGGCAACGATCGCCGGCATGATGTCCACACCCTTGGCGAACATGCGTTCTTCGATCTTCAGACCGTACTTCGGACCAATCACCTTCATGTACGACACAGCACCGTAGTGGGCGAACTTCAGGTTGCCCAGACGCACCAGATCGTCGGCGAAAGCGTGCAGCGAAACCGCGCACAAGGCCGCGGCGGCAAGACATTGCTTGAACATAAGGTCTCCTCTCTTATTAGATCGGCTTGCGCGATGTCGGGAATCCAGACAACGCAGCAGCACGCGCGTAAGAAAGCAATAGTCATGCCAGCAAACTATGTCTTTGATTTATTTGGGAGAAAGTGTGGAAAACCCGATGGTCGGGTATACGGAAATCCAGAAAATCACAGAATATTGTTTCTGGATTTCCGGAATTTTGGGCGAAATGGGGAAATCTCGCGATGCGGATGGGGGCAAACCCCGAGAAGGCTAACGCACAACGGAACGTTGAAAAATCCGTAGCGATTTGGGCGCGTTGTGGGCGGCTAACGCGTTGGCGACGCCACCGCCGGCCGAAGCAGTGAATGCACCGGCCGGTCGATGTGCCGCTGTCGCGGACTTCAGGCCGACAGCACTTCCGGCACTTGCACCTGATAGCCCAGCTCGGCGGAAATTTCCGCGGCGCAGGCCGACAGGCGCGACGAGATATCCGGCAGCAACGCACGGGTCATCCGCGAGGACGGGCCCGAGGCCGACAGCGACGCAATCACTTCGCCCGAGGCATCGCGCACCGGCACGGCGACCGACACGGCTTCCGGGGCCAGCTCACCGAAGCTCACGGCGCAGTCTTGCGTGCGCACGTTGAGCAACTCAGCGGCAAGCTCATCG
Source organism: Pandoraea pneumonica (assembly GCF_902459645.1). Classification (GTDB taxonomy): domain Bacteria; phylum Pseudomonadota; class Gammaproteobacteria; order Burkholderiales; family Burkholderiaceae; genus Pandoraea; species Pandoraea pneumonica. The sequence goes on along the minus strand of NZ_CABPSK010000002.1, from coordinate 839,833 downwards.
CGCTCGATCAGCGTGCCTGCCGTGAAGCGCTTACGCGGACGGCCCAACACCTGAGCACGCACGTCGTCCGACGCGAACGCCAGCAACACACGACCCGACGCGCCAACGTATAGCGGGCGGCGGTTGCCCACCACGCCATGCACGCGCAGTTCGTGGGTCGATTCCACGCGCGCCACGCACAGCGACTCAAGGCCGTCGCGCACGCGCAGTTGAATGTTTTCGTTGAGCGCACGGTTGAGCGACTGGATATGGCGATGCGCCACCTTCACCAGGTTCACCTGCTCGTGACCGGCCACGCCGAGCACCAGCGCTTGCGCGCCAAGCACGTAGGTCACGGGGCTGCCCTCTCGCACGACCCAGCGGTGCTGTTCGAGCGTCGCCAACAGGCGAAAGGCACGCGACTTGTTCAGGCCAGCGCGTTGCGCCAGTTCCGTCACACCCAGACCGGGGCATTCCCCGACCAGCGACAGCAGCGAAAGCGCCGTGTCGACCGAAGCGACTGTGTAGTCCATCAAGCTTCCTCGCTATGTTGTTCGGCATACGCGGCAAGCGCCGCCGCAAATTGCCCTAGTTGCGATTGCAGCGACGCGAAACCGTCATGTTTCTCGCCGCGTGATTCATTCATGTAAAGCGCCCGGTTCAGCTCGATCTGCACGCTGTGCCGACGCTCGGCAGGCCGTCCGAAGTGGCGCACGATGTCGCCGCCGCGATAGGGCGTGTTGTATGCCACGCGAAACCCCAGCCGCGTGAACTCGGCGATGAGCCAGCGCGAGAACGCCGGGTCGGCCGTGGTGCCGTCGTAGTCGCTCACGATGACGTCGGCACGCGACATCCCGGCATCGGGGTCGAGCGCACCGCCGCGCGAGCTCATCGAGTGGCAATCGAGATGCCAGACCACGCCGTACTCGTTCCAGGCGGCGTCGAGCGCATCGCGCAACGCATGCCGGTACGGCAGGTAGTAATCGTTGATGCGGCGTTCCACTTCGGCCACGCTCAAGCGCCGGTCGTAGAGCGGCTGGTTCGGCGCGGCAAAGCGATGCAACAGACCGACTCCACGCTCGCTGTACGCCTCGGGGCGCGCGTCGTGCGGCCACAGGCTCGCTAGTAACTCAGGGTCGATATCGTGGACGGCGCGGTTCGGATCGATATAGGCGCGCGGGAAGAGCGCGGCGACGAGCGTGGCACCGTGTTGCGTGACGATGGACCACAGTTCGTCGACGTAGGCGTCGCCACAGGCATGAATCGCAGCCGTCGGTGCGATGGTGTCGAAGTCGGGCGGAAACACGTGGCCGCTGTGCGGGGCGTCGAATACCAGCGGGTGACGGAGCAATTGCCCGCCTCGCCCGGCTTGCGGCGCCTCCACAAAATATCGACCCTCGGTCACCTGACGGGACATGCCGTCTCCTCACGTACGTTCGGAACTCTCACTCGCGTATAGCGAACCCTTCGTTTTGACCAGCAAAACAAGGTTTCAATATTCTGAAACAACGCCGGAGGAGCGGCAAGGTGATGGTTGTTACAACATATTTCGGCGCGGCGTAGGGGGCGGCGCGTTTGCCGTCACGGCGAATGCGCGACGTTAATGGCAGAACGGTGACGGTTCGGTGCGTTTTCCCTGCGGTCGCAGGCGTTTTACGAGCCCGTTGCGAGCGTATTGCGTATCGAACCGGGCGACGTGTGTGATGGCTCGTAATGACTTTTCCCGTCGGCCCAATAAAAAAGCGGACGGTAAGACACCGTCCGCTCTTTCGTCCCCGGGGATGTTGCGGCCCGGGTTATCTGCTTGTCGTGCTTTAGCGCCGCCTTAGATGGCGTCGGCCACACCGGCTTCGTGGGCCTGCACGTCAGCGTGATAGCTCGAACGCACCATCGCCCCAACGGCGGCGTGCGTGAAGCCCATTTTGTAGGCCTCTTCTTCGAACATCTTGAACGTATCGGGCGTCACATAACGGCGCACCGCCAAGTGGTGTTCCGACGGCTGGAGATACTGGCCAATCGTCAACATATCAACGTTGTGAGCGCGCAAATCGCGCATCACTTCCAGAATTTCCTCGTCCGTCTCACCCAAGCCGACCATCAGGCCCGACTTCGTTGCCACGTCCGGATGCTTCGCCTTGAACTCCTTGAGCAGCGTGAGCGAATGCTGATAATCCGACCCCGGGCGCGCTTCCTTGTACAGGCGCGGCACCGTTTCGAGGTTGTGGTTCATCACGTCGGGCGGTGCGGCGTTCAGGATGCCCAGCGCGCGGTCCAGACGGGCACGGAAGTCCGGCGTCAGGATTTCGATGCGGGTTTGCGGCGACAGCTCGCGCACGTGGCGAATGCAATCGACAAAGTGCTGAGCACCGCCGTCGCGCAGGTCGTCACGGTCGACGCTGGTGATCACCACGTACTTGAGGCGCATCGCCGCGATGGTCTTGGCAAGGTTCAGCGGCTCATCGGCGTCGAGCGGGTCCGGGCGGCCGTGGCCCACGTCGCAGAACGGGCAACGGCGCGTGCACTTGTCGCCCATGATCATGAACGTAGCCGTGCCCTTGCCGAAGCACTCGCCGATATTCGGGCAGCTCGCCTCTTCGCAAACGGTGTGCAGGTTGTGCTCGCGCAGAATCTGCTTGATCTCGTAGAAACGCGACGTGTGCGTGGCCGCCTTCACACGAATCCAATCCGGCTTCTTCAGCCGCTCGATCGGCACGATCTTGATCGGAATGCGCGCCGTCTTGGCTTGCGACTTCTGCTTGGCGGTGGCGTCGTAATCGCCATCGATCGTGCGAACTTCCTTGCTCGCGGTGTCGTTCACGGTGGTGGTCATGATGGGGCTTTCCAGGCGTCCATTCAGGCGGCGGTGTTCGCGCTGGCGGCCGCGTCGGCGCTGAGCGCAGAATCGGCAGGCGGCGCGGCGTCAGCCGTCGCGGGGTGCTGTTCGAGGTGATGGCCGAGTTGCTGCGCCAGTCGCGCGGCCACTTCGTCCCAGCGGGCGGCCACGCCGAGCGTGGCCATGTCTACGGTTTGCAAACCGGCGTAACCGCACGGATTGATCCAGTCGAACGGCCGCAAATCCATCCCGACGTTCAACGACACGCCGTGATAACTGCATCCGTTGCGGATTTTCAACCCGAGTGCGGCGATTTTCGCGCCAGCATGCGCTACGGTGCCGTCGCCCGGGCTCACATAGATGCCCGGCGCGCCAGCCCGGCGCTCAACAGCGAGATTATACGCTCCAAGGGTATCAATCACCGCCTGCTCGATTAGCCGCACCAGTTCGCGCACGCCAAGCTTGCGCCGGCGCAGGTCGACGAGCAGGTAGATCACCACTTGGCCGGGGCCGTGGTACGTGATCTGCCCGCCTCGGTCGACTTTGACGAGGGGGATGCCGCTGTCGGCAATCAGCAGGTGAGCAGGGTCGCCCGCGAGTCCCAGCGTGTAGACGGGGGGATGCTGGACGATCCAGAGTTGATCCGGGCCGTGCGCGCCACGCGCATCAGTGTACGCGCGCATGGCGTCGAACGATGTGGCGTAGTCTTCGGTGCCGCGCCAGCACACTTCGATCGGGGAGGTCATGAGCGCGATTTTAACGAAACCCGCCGCGTCTTGCTCGGAGCGCTGCGGCGAAGTTCACGTTCATGGGGTGAAGTTGACGGTTCAGGCCGCCCCCGCCTTCTTCCCCGCCTTCTTCCCCGCTCCCGCGCCCACACCCCTCGCGTAGCAACCTGCCGCGACCAGAATCATCACGCCGCCCAGCCACTGCGTTGGATGCAGCACGATGCCGAACGCGAGAAAGTCGACAGCCACGGCCACCACCGGATACACGAAGCCAAAAACGGCAAGGCTCGACGTCGACGCTTTCTGAAACGCGCCGTACAGCAGCAAGTACATGAACGTGGTGTGGAACAGACCCAGCGTGACGATGGCCCCGATCTGATGCGAGCCGCTGGGCAGGTGGCCGAAGTCGGCCATCCACACGAACACCACCGCGCCGATGACCATGTGCAGCGCGGCGATAATCTCGGGCCGCAGCGTGCCCGCCAGCTTTTTGGTGAACAACGTGGTCGCCGCGTAAAGCGAGGCCGCGGCCAGCGCGCTCGCCACGCCGAGCAGATAACCCGCGCCGTGCACGCCACCCGGCTCGGCCAGAATCACCAACCCGGCGAACGCCAGCCCAAGGAACCCCAGCGTCGCGGCAGACGGCCGCTCGCGCGTGATGATGGCGCTAGCCATCACCAGCAAGAACGGCTGCACGTTATAGACGACGGTCGTAATCCCCACGGACGTGAGCTTGTACGCGCTGAACAGGAAGTACCAGTTCGACACGAGCGTGATCGCACCCAACGCCACGTTCACGATTTGCCAGCGCGCCAGGCGCAGCCCGCGCCAGTAGCCTCGGTAGGCGCACCAAGCGCACAGACTGGCGGCACCGATCAGGCATCGGAAGAACACCACATTGAGCGCAGGCTGCCCGGACATCAGAACGAAGTACCCGATGGTGCCGGAAATCACCATCGCGGCGACCATCAGCCACCGGCCCAAACGCTCGTCAGCCTGTGGGTTCGACGGGCCATGCCCCGCGTTGGCGGGCCTAGCAGCGGATGTAGAAGCGACCGGCGTAGTGCGTGCCGGGCTAGAACCTTGCGTCATTGCGCGAAATCTCCCCATGAAGCGGCGCATTTTCGTTGGATTATTGCGCGCTTTGATGTGAATTCAATTGACATCAAGCCAATGTTTAAAACGACTCACGCGCTCGGTGGCAAGGACTGCCACGCGAGCGCGTGAAATTTGATGATTCAGACACCTCGACGGCTGCGGTCGGACTCGGCGCGATCGCCGCGCATCTGCCGTCACGACACCTCAAGCGGCGGATGCGCAGGAATTCGCTTCACGTGCGGCCCGGCGCCCGGCCAGCCAGCGGCGAAGCTCGCGCACTAGCGGGAAGCGATGCGCCACTTCACGTTCGAGTTGCGCTTCGGCTCCGTCGTCCGACGACACCCAGTAACGGCGTCCCGGTTCCACGGCCAGACGCTGACCCGGCATCAGCCAGTAGTCGCGCGGGTCGCCTGCCCGTGTCACCCAAACTGCCGCACCGCGGGCGACAAGCGTATGCTCGTGGTGCAAGTCGAGACTCACGACTTCGCCCGGCCGGATGCCGTAAAAATATTGCACCTTTGTCAAATTGTTTTGCATTTTACGACCCCCACTCAGTGCGAGACAATGACTGAATCATAGGGACTGCCAAGCGCTACACCAAACGACATATTTTCACGGCCTTGCTAATAAAGCTCACATGGATCTTCGGAGACTTCCCAACCTGAGTGCTCTGCGCGCGTTCGAAGCGGCCGCGCGTCTGGAGAGCTTTTCCCGCGCCGCCGAGGAATTGTTCGTCACGCACGGCGCCATCAGCCATCAGATCCGCGCGCTTGAGCAGGAACTAGGCACCCAACTCTTCGCCCGCAACGGCAAGCGCATCAGCCTGACGGCGGCGGGACGGCAGTACGCGGTATCGATCCGCGCCGCACTTGGCGACATCGCACAAGCCACGCGCAAGTTGCAGGCGGGCACGCGCAGCGAACGGCGCTTGGTGCTCACCACAATGCCGTCGTTTGCGAGCCGCTGGCTGACGCCGCGCATTGGGCGCTTCATCGACCGTCATCCCGAGCTTGAAGTGGAGTTGCGTTGCAGCGCGGAGTTGATCGATTTCGAACGTGACGACGTGGATATCGCACTGCGCATGGGCAAAGGCAACTGGCCCGGCCTGCACATCGAGAAAGTGCTCGAAGACGTGTTCTTTCCGGCGTGTGCGCCCACATACAACGACGGACACCTGCCGCAAACGGCGGACGAGCTCCGGCAAAGCACGCTGCTGCGCTCGGAAGGCGAGCCGTGGTCGCCCTGGTTTGCGGCAGCCGGATTCGACCTGCCCGAGCCGACGCAGGGCATGATGTATCAGGATTCGGGGATGCTGTCGCAAGCGGCCATCGTCGGTCAGGGCGTGGCCCTCGTGCGGCGCTCGCTGGCGGTGGGCGACATCATGGCCGGGCGGCTGGTGCGCCTCTCGGATGTCGATACGCCGTGCGAATGGGATTACTACTTCGTGTGTCCGCAAGGCGTGTTCGAAACGCAGCGCGTGCAGGCGTTTCGCACGTGGTTTCTCGAGGAAATGGGGGCGTTCGAGGCGGTGATGAACATGCAGCGCCGTCCCGCGCAGGCAAGCCCCGAAGCGCTCGCCGCCGGCATGGCGTCGACGGCGGGCACGCTGACCACCGACGCCCAATTGGGGCTCGCCCCGGCGCTACCGCCCGATGACGGTGCGCCGACGCACGCGTGAGCGTGGTGTTACAGCACGACCTTGACCATCGGGTGCCCGTGCAGCGCACGGTAAATGTCGTCGAGGTGCGTTTTGGAGTTGGCGCGCACCGTGACCGTCAGGCCAAGGTAGTTGCCCGAACTCGACGGACGCATCTCGACCGTGGCCGCATCGAACTCGGAATCGAGTTCACGCAACAACGCCACGATGGCATCGGCAAAATCCGGCTGCATCTTGCCCATTACCTTGATGGGAAAGTCGCACGGAAACACCAACAAACTTTCTTTGTTCTCCGGCGTCATAGCGCCTCCTTGGCTCGCTGATAAGCCGCGTACAGTGCGCGGAAGACCGGGCCCGGACGGCCGTCGCCGACCGGCTTGTCGTCCAAACGCACGACGGCCAGGACTTCCTTGGTCGCCGACGTGATCAGCAGCTCGTCGGCGTTGCGCACTTCTTCCTCGCTGACCGGACGCTCGTGGAATGCGACACCGCACTCCTTGGCAAACCCTTCGAGCGCGCCGTAGCGAATGCCTTCCAAAATGCGATTATCACGCGGCGGCGCAAACATTTCACCGCCCTTGATCACCCACACGTTGCTCGACGACGCCTCGGTCAGAAAACCATCGCGGAACTGCACCGTCTCCTGCACATCGTGATCGGCCGCATATTGCGCCATCAGCACGTTGCCCAGCAACGACGTCGACTTGATGTGGCAATTGAGCCAGCGACGGTCTTCGTGCGTCACCGCACCCACGCCGTGCTCGACCTTCTCGCGCGAAGGCAGCGTGAGCGGCGTAGCGATGCCGAACACCGTCGGCGTGATGTCCTTCGGGAACGTGTGCTGACGCGGCGCCACGCCACGTGTGACCTGCACGTACACGCTGTGCGGATCGGCGGCGCAAGTGGCGGACAGGCGCGCAAACAGCGCTTCCCATTCGGCGCGGGTGTACGGGTTGGCGATGCGAATTTCGGCCAGACTGCGCTCGAGGCGATCCAGATGCTGTGCCAGCCGGAACGGCTTGCCGTGGTAGACGGGCACGACTTCGTAAATGCCGTCGCCGAACAAGAAACCGCGATCGAGAACGGAAATCTTCGCGTCACTGAGCGGAATCAGTTCGCCATTGAGCCAGACGGTGGGGTTGTCCATATTTGCGGGGGGCGCGTATCGCGCACGGCTAAATTGCAAAACGCGCCCCTGGGGCGCGCCTCGCGTTTGCCGGCCTGACCTGACCGGCGAGGCGCAGGTCCGCACCGCGAACCCGCCAGACTCACCACACGCCGCCGACGACTCGCCGGCGCGTGGAAACGTCCTTACTTCTTCATGAACATCAAACGCAGCGCATCCCAGGCGCGGCCGATAAAGCTGGCCTGAGCCACATCGGCCAGCGCCACGACCGGGAATTCGGCCAGTTGCTTGCCATCGGCCATGACCTTCACGGTGCCGACTTGCGCGCCGTTCGCGATCGGTGCGATCAGCGGCTCGCGCAGTTCGAGTTGCGGCTTGATCTTGTCGGCCACGCCCTTCGGCACGGTGATGAAGGTGTCCTTCTTCACGCCGATCTTCAACTCGCTATCCTTGCCCTTCCACACCTTAGGCGTGGCGACGACTTGGTTTGCGCCATACACACGCAGCGTGTCGAAGTTTTGATAGGCGTAGTTCAGCGCCGAGAGGCTATCCTGCACGCGCGCGCGCTCGGTCGGCTCACCCACCACCACCGACAACACGCGGCGATTGGCGCCCGGCGTACCCGGCAGCGGACGCGACGCCGTCGACACGAGGCAGTAACCCGCTTCCTTCGTGTGACCGGTCTTCAGACCGTCCACGGTCGGGTCGAGCGAGAGCAGACGATTGCGGTTCGGCTGGCGAATGTTGTTGTACGTGAAGCTCTTCTCCGAGTAGATCTTGTAGTACTCGGGGAAGTCTTGAATCATGTGCGTCGACAGCGCGGCGATGTCGGCGACCGTCGTGTAGTGCTGCGGATCGGTCAGACCGTCCACGTTCGTGTAATGCGTATTCTTCAGGCCCAGACGCTGCGCCGCACGGTTCATCAGTTCGACGAAGCCCGGCTGCGAGCCGCCGATGAGTTCGGCCAGCGCGATCGAGGCGTCGTTACCCGACTGGATGATCATGCCGTAGACCAGATCGTGCACGCTGACCGGCTTGCCCGCTTCGATGAACGTACGCGACTCGTCGCGGCCCACCTTGCGCACCGATTCGCCCGGAATGACGGTTTGATCCATCGAAATGCGCTTGTCGCGCAGCGCTTCGAAAACCAGATACGACGTCATGATCTTCGTGAGCGAAGCCGGCTCCACACGCGCATCCGGATCGCCGGCCGCGAGCACCTGACCACTGGTGACGTCGACGATCGTCCACGCCTTAGCCGACATCGGCGGCGGCGGAATCTGTTGAGCACGGGCCGGGAGTGCAGCAAGCGAGCCGCAAGCGACGAGCGCCGCGGCAGCGGCGGCACGGGACAGCGAAGCGTTGAATTTCATTGGCGAAGAGAGAAACGGTGTGAGACTCAAAGGCATCTGCACTGGATTGAGCACCGCGCGCACCATCGCAACATGAAAAACACGAAAGCGGCACGGTGAAGAGGACAGCGGCACCGAAGCGCCGGTGCCAGGCATGTCGGGAGGAATAGACCCGGCATCGCCTGACAGGTTCAGGGACGAATTATACCCGCCGTGATTTGCGTACCCCAGCGTCGGGAGGGTTACCGCCCGAAATCGGCCCGATGTGTGTCAATAGCGCCACGCATCGACCACGATCTGCTTGAGTAACGGCAGCAGGCCGTGGAAGAAGTGCTCCCCGCCCGGAATGACCACCACCGGCAGGGTTTGCGGGCGTGCCCAGTCGAGTACCGACTGAAGCGGCACGGTGTCGTCCACTTCCCCGTGAATGACGAGGGTATCGGCCGGCACAGGCGCGACGTCCCAGTTGCTAGCGGCCGTACCGACGAAAACGAGGCGTTGTGCGGGCGTACCGGCATCGGCCAACGTTTTGGCCACGTGCGAGAGGACGAACGTGCCGAAGGAGAATCCGGCGAGTGCCAGCGGGGGCGTTTCCCAGCCCGGTTGCTGACGCATCCAGTCGATGACGGCGAGCAGATCGTCGCGCTCGCCAATCCCCTTGTCGTGTTCGCCTTCGGACTTGCCGACGCCCCGGAAATTCGGGCGTACGACGGCGTAGCCGAGTTGCACGAAAGCGCGTGCGAGCGTCTGGGCCACCTTGTTGTCGAGCGTGCCGCCGAAGAGCGGGTGCGGGTGCGCCACCAGGGTGATGCCGCGCAACTCGCCTGCCGGACGGTCGATGGCGATTTCAATGGCCCCGACCGGGCCGTCGATAGTAAAGCGTTCGGTTTGAGCGTTCATGAGTGATGCTTGACGTGAAGCCTGATGAAACGGGTTAGGCCCCGGCGGTTAGGCTCTGGTACGGCTCGTATTGCCTGATAAGACGCGAACGACGTGTCAGTCGATCAGCAAGCGCTCGACGATTTCGCCCTGCGCCAGATGCTTCTCAACGATCTCGTCGATGTCGGTCTCATCGATGTACGTGTACCAGGTGCCCTCGGGGTAAATCACCACGGCCGGGCCCAGTTCGCAGCGATCAAGGCATCCGGCCTTGTTCACGCGCACCTTGCCGGGACCGGCGAGACCCATCTGCTTGACCTTCTTCTTCGCGTATTCCTGCATCGCTTGCGCATTGCAGTTTGCGCAAGAAGGACGGTCTGCGCCCGGTTCGCGCTGGTTCAAACAGAAAAAAACGTGATGCTTGTAAAACTGCGCCTCAGTGGCCATATCGGTCGCTCTGTGGGGGTTGGCAACGTTATTGCGGGCCATTCTAACCGACATGCCCGGTGGTGCGCGCGGGGCCCCGATGGCTCGGATCGAACATCGCCAGCAGGTAGATCAGCACCAAATACGGCCATGTCCACGCGAGCCAGCGTGCCAACACGTTGAAGTGCACATAGCGCCCCTGCCGCCAAGACTGCAACGCGGCCTCGTAGTAGGGGTTCGCTGGCAGCAGATTCACGAACGTCAACAGCACGATCAGCGCCGCCAGCGCCACCGCACCGCGCAGGGCGCGCGGTCCGCGCGCGGCGACCGCGAGAACCAGTGCGCCGACCACGAGCCCGTAGATCGCGCCGGTCGTCACCCAGTCGAACGCCTGCGCTGGCGAAAACTGCCATGCCGACGCGCCCGCCTTGATCGCGAACGCGCTGATGAACATGGCGCACAACAGCGGCACGCGCGGGGCGCCCCGGCGCATGGCCAGCGTGGCAAGCATTCCGGCAAGAATGGTGCCGCTAGCGGTCACCACGGTTTCCCACAGTGCATGACTCGCGACGGCGTCGAGTGCCGAAAGATAGTCTTGCAACTGCCCCAGCCGCGGCACCCAGTCGAGCACGAGATCCGTGATATCCGGGTCTTGCCAGAGCCAGATCTGCCGCACGAGATCGCCGTCGCCGAAGAGAAACTGCTGCGGATACGCCTGCGCCCACGGCCACAACGCCAGCAACACGAGCAACACGCTCGCGTGCCGTTCAAACCATGCAAAGCGCAGATGCCGCAGCCAGCCCCGATCGAGCAACGCGCTCGTGAGCGGCACCGCCATCGCACCGCCGATCAGCGCGCCCAAGGCGTTCGTCGCCAGATCGACGTTCGACGCCACGCGCGTGGGCAGATACGTTTGCAATGCCTCCATGCCGCACGACAGCAACGCCCCGAGTACGAATGCCGCCAGCACGGCACGTGTGCCACGCCACGCCGGGTGCAATGCCAGCACCGTCAGCATGCCCAGCGGCATGTAGCCGAGCACATTGGTGACGACATCGAACATCGTCATCCAACGCGGCAACGGGGCAAAGAGATAGTCGAACGGACCCACGACCGCCCGCTGAAACTCGAACGGATACAAGCTCGCGTAAGCGATGAGCAGGATCAGGCAAAGCAACGCCTGACGCGTGAGCGGCGAGGCGCGTCGTTGCCATGGTTTGACGTCTGACTCGGGCATTGACGCCGATGCGCTAGCGCGCCGATGCCGACGGCGTCGAACGCGTGGTTGCCGACGGCGTTGGAACACGGCCCGCGAGCCACTGAATCAATTGGGTCTGGACGGCATCGCTCGCCACAGCAAGCGCCCGAGCTCCGCCTGCGGCATCCGCAGTGGCCGCAGGGGCTTGCGCGCGTAGCGTCGTCTGCGCCAACAACTTAGGGCCATCGAACAGCGTGGCCCGAATTTGCACGACACCGCGGCTCGCCGTTGCGCTATCGAAGTACTGCGCGAACTCATCGAGCTCGACCCGCAGTGCAGGTGCTGCCGTCGGATCGCCTGCGGCCAGTACCGGCCGGTCGACGGCAAGCGCCACGCGCAAGCGGTCGCCGAACAATCGCGCCGGCGACGCGAGCCAGCGGCTGTTCGCATAGACGCGCGCTTGGTCGCCGTCGCTAGCCGGCAAGCGGTAATAGATCAGTTCCGAGTCCAGCCAATTCGGCGCGTTGACGACTACCTTGAGCGGCGACAACTGCGGCGAGCGCTGCACGCCCGGCGCGGCTGTATCTGACATGCCGTTGGCGGAAGTCGCAGCGTTCGTCGTGCCGACCGAAGTCGAAGCGGAAGCGGAAGCGGCAGGCATCGTCGGCGGGCCGAGATCGTAACGCGTCAGCGAAGCGGAGGGCGAGCTCGTCGCGCATCCGGCCACAAGCGCCGCCGCACCAGCGGCGAGCAGCAGCGCGCGCAGCGCACCGCGAAGGGAATCCAGCATGTCGGTATCCTTTGGCAATTCGGTCTGGCCGCTCATCGTCCCGCACCTCCGGGCCACGCAAAGCCCGATTCACCCGGTCCGGGCGGTGGCGGCGACGTGCCGAAAAGCAGCGCCCGCGGATTGCGATTGATCGTCTCCGCCGCCTGGCCAACGGCCTGTGTCGTCGTGCGCAAATCGTCGGAGAGTGTATTCAACCGCGGCAACGCTTCTTGTTGCAGCGAGCCTTCGAAGGTTTGTGTCGTCGCCTGGAAGGCCGCGAGACTCGACGCGGCCTGATCTGCCGCACGCCCCACGCTATCGAGATTACGCACCAGCGGGCCTTGCGGATCGGTCAATTGATTCGTCAGCTTGTTCGCTCCGGCCAGCGTGCCATTGAGCTCGCGCACGGTCTCCGGCAATTGCTTGGTCACCGGCTCCAGTTGTTGCGCGACACGATTCACACTTTGCGCGGCCATCTTCACGCTATTGACCGAATCGATCACCGCTTGACGATTGTCGGCGGACAGCAATTGATTCACGGACGAGCTCGCCTGCTCAAGCTGGCGAACCAGCGTGTTGCCGCGATTCTGCAACTCATCGAGGAAACTCGGGCGCAGACGCAACTGCGCGACATGCGTTTCCGACGACGGCAGCAGGGTACGGTCGCGGCCATCGTCGTCGAGTTGCACGAAGGCCAAACCGGTCACGCCCTGATAGCTCAGCGTGGCGTACGTCGACTTGGTCATCGGCGTGCCCTCGTTGACGAGAATACGAATCAGGATCTGGCCCGGCGTACGTGGATCGAATTTGATCGAATCGACTTTGCCCACGGCCAGACCGCGATAGCGCACTGCCGACTCGGGATTCAGGCCATTCACGTTTGTGCGCGAGACCAGGTCGTAAGGCACCCGAACCCGGTTATCGCGATTGAAGAAGTACACCGCTGCGGCGACTGTCGCGAGCAGTACCAGCGTGAATAAGCCCGCCATGAAAGCGTGCGATTTATTTTCCATCGTCGAGTAACTCCGAAATCTTTTGGCGCCGCGCCGCGGGCAAGGCCAGCAACGCGCGTCTGCCGCGCTCACCGAGGAAGAAGCTGTTGATGAACGGATGATCGACGCGCACCACGTCTTCGACCGGTGCGTTCACGAGCACCTTACGATCGGCCAGCACCGCCACGCGCGTGGCGAGCATCATCACCGTATCGAGATCGTGCGTGACCATCACAACGGTCAGACCCAGCGAGCGATGCAGGCCGCGAATCATGTCCACGAATTCGTCAGACGCCTGCGGATCGAGCCCCGCTGTCGGCTCGTCGAGAAACAGCAGCTCAGGTTCGAGCGCGATGGCGCGCGCAATGCCGACTCGCTTGATCATCCCGCCCGAGAGCTCCGACGGCATCCGGTTCGCCATACGGCCAGACAGCCCAACCATCTCGAGCTTGTACATCACCACGTCCCGAACCAGATCCTCAGAAAGGGTGTGAAGCTCGCGCAATGGCTGCGCAATGTTGTCGAACACCGTCATCGCCGAGAACAGCGCACCACGCTGAAACAACATGCCCGAGCGGCGGCGCAGCAGGTGTGCCGTGCGCCGGTCGATCATCGTGATGTCGTGACCGAAGATGCTGATATGGCCACTGGTTGGCGCCTCTAGGCCAATGACCTGCCGGATCAGCGTCGTTTTCCCCGACCCTGACCCACCCACCAGCGCAATGATCTCGCTCTGCCGCACGGTGAGATCGAGATGCTCGTGAATCGTGTGGGTGCCATAGCGCTTGGTGAGGTCGCGCACTTCGATGACAGGTTCGGCATCGCCCGGCAGCGTCGCAGCAACCGGCGGGCAACCGGCTGTGCCGGGACGTTCGACTTCCGAGAGTGTGGTTTCGCTCATCAGCCAATCCCCACATTGCGGAAGAGAATCGCGAACACGGCATCCGCAAGAATTACCACCGTAATCGATGTCACCACCGACTGCGTCGTGCCCTCGCCCAGACTCTGCGTGTTCGGTTTGACACGCATGCCGAAATGGCAAGCCACCAGCGCAATCAACATGCCGAAGACCACGCCCTTGCCCAAGCCGATCCAGAGGTTAGCGATGCGCACCGCGTTGGGCAGCGTCGTGAAGAAGTAATGCAAACCAATGCCGAGCTCGTACTTGGCTGCCAGCGCACCGCCCAGCAGCGCGACGATATTCGTCCACATGACGAGCAGCGGCATGGCGATCGCCAACGCAATGACCTTCGGCAAGATGAGCCGCAAACTGTGCGAGATATCCATCACGCGCATGGCATCGAGCTCTTCGGTCACGCGCATCACGCCGAGTTGCGCCGTGATGGCGGACCCGGAACGCCCCGCCACCAGAATGGCCGAGAGCACCGGCCCCAACTCGCGAATGACCGACAGGCCAAGGATGTTCACGATGAACGTGCTCGCGCCATACAGCTTGAGTTGCTGCGCCGACAGATACGACAAGACGATGCCGATCAGAAACGCCACGAGCGCGGTGATACCAAGGGCCTTGGCGCCCGCACTATAAATATTGGCGGACATTTCGAGCCACGGCGCACGCACGGGATGGCGCACGACTCTGCCGAGATCGATGACGAACCGGCCAAACATCGAAATGCCGCCGCGCAAGTGATCGGCGAGAGAAAACAGCGAATAGCCCAGCCGGCTGACGGGATCGACGCGGCGCGTCGGCACAGGGCTCTGGCGCGTGCGATCGAACTCGGCAAGGTGTTCGAAGAGCGCACGCTGCGTGGGCGTGAGCGAAATTTGCTTGGGGAACCGGCGATTCCAATACCGCCAGAGCGCCTGTGCACCCACGTGATCGAGGCGCTCGACGCATGACAGATCCCACGCGAGTTCACCGGTGGGCAGTGCACGCACGAGTTGGAGCAGCATCTTCTTGCGCTGTGAGAGCGCAAGCGCAGTCCACAGGCCGCGCAGCATCACCACCGGGCCTTGCGGCGAGGTAGTGAGCTCCAGGGTGGGCACGGCATCGAGATTCAAAACAGGGGGTCTCCAGAGCGCAGCACGGGGCGGAATCCGGCGAAACGCGGTCATTGTACGGTACAGGTGCTACTACTCGATGGCAACCCGACACTGGCCGAAAACGTGCTGGAATCGGCCGAGTTTGGACTCGGATGATGCCGAAAAATGCCCGTGGTTGCAGCGCACTGCGGCGCAGCGCAGGCCCCGCCGTTACAATAGCAGCCATGAATAAAGCCGCCGATGCGTCGCCCATCGTGACGCCCCAAACCTCACCTCTCGCCTCGCCTTCCGGCGTGTCCGGCGCGTCCACCGACGCCCCCGGCCGCCGTCTCGACCGGGACGGCGTGCGGGCACGCCTTGGCGCGGCCTGCCGCGACTGGCAAATCGAAGTCGTCGACAGTACCGGCTCCACGAATATCGACCTGCTCGCACGTCTGCGCGAAGACGCCACGTGCGCGCCGGTCGTGCGCGCCGCCATGATCCAGACCGCCGGGCGCGGCCAGCGCGGACGCGCATGGCAGAGCGTCCCCGGCGACAGCCTGACGTTCTCGCTGGCGTACGTGTTGCCGGGCGGCCCGGCCGAATTGGCGGGCCTGTCGCTCGCGACGGGTGTCGCCGTAGTCGAGGGACTGTCTGATCTGCCGCTGTCGGCCCCTCAGGCGTTGGGACTGAAGTGGCCCAACGACGTGCTGCTACGTGGCGGCAAGCTCGCAGGTATCTTGATCGAAACGGTGCCTGCTGGCCCGGGGCGCATCGGCGTCGTGATCGGCATTGGCGTCAATCTGCGTCAGGCTAGCGACGTGGCTGCACGCATCGACAATGCGACGGCGACGGCCGCCTCCACGACCCCGACCACATCCGCACCCGCACCCGCAGCCATCAGTGCCACACCGCCCGCCGCCCTCGAATCGATTCTTCCTGAACCGGATATGACGTCGGTGCTCGCCGCGCTGATTCGTCGACTGACAGACATGCTGGCCCGCTTCGGCGAGCGCGGTTTCGACGCGTTTCGCGAAGATTGGGAAGCCATGCATGCTTATCGCGGCGCGTCGATTCGCATGATCGAACACGGCCGCGACGTGTTGCATGGCGTCGCGCTGGGCGTCGATTCACAGGGTTGCCTGCGCGTCGCGACCGATCACGGAGAACGGGCTATCGCGAGCGGTGAAGTCTCTGTGCGCCTCGTGGACGCGGATGCGCCATTGGCCTCGCAAGGAACCCGCCGATGAACGCATCGAAGACGGCGAAGGTCACGACGACGACATCGAAGGGCGTGCCTGCCGCTGCCCCTGCCGATGCCGTTAGGACCCCCCAGGCCGCGAACGCCCCCTGGCTTCTGGTCGATGCGGGCAACAGCAGAATCAAGTGGGCACTGGCCCCTGCGCAGCGTACGGCCGACTGGCGCGCCGCCGCTCCCGCATTTCTCGCGAGTGGCGCTGTCGATCACACCGAATGGCGCACGCTTGCCACGCAGATTCGTGCCGGCTGGTCAGCCATGGCGAACGGCGCCACCGATACCTCGCACTTCGCACCCAACACAACGCCGCTCGCCATCGGTCAAGGCGGACAGGACGACGGTTTCATCTGCCCGGAACCCGCAGGCGTCTGGCTGACCAACGTTGCTGGCGACGCCGCCGAACAGGCCGTGCGCATGACCCTGCAAACGCTGTGGGGGATGGCGTCGGCAGACTGGTTGCAAGTCTTGCGGGCGAGCGACGTGCGCGCCGGAGTGCGCAATAGCTATGACGTACCGGAGCAATTGGGCAGCGACCGCTGGGCAAGCCTGATCGGCGCCCACGCCGCGTGGCCCGGCGAACATCTCTTGATCGTCACGCTCGGGACGGCGACGACGGTCGAAGCCCTGCGCGCTGACGGGCAATATCTCGGTGGTCTGATTGCCCCTGGCCCCGCATTGATGCTCCGCTCGCTTGCACAGGGCACCGCGCAGTTGCCCACGCTCGACGCGGCGATGCCCAGTGGCGGACAAGACTTTGCTCGCAACACGACTGACGCGATTTTGCGCGGCTGCCTCGCCGCCCAAGCCGGTCTCGTCGAGCGCAATCACGCGCAACTGCAAGCCCGGCTCGGGGCGCCGGTACGTTGTGTTTTGTCCGGCGGAGCACGTCAGGCGCTCGCACAAACGCTCACGCTGCCTTTCACCGAACACGACCAGCTCGTGCCCGCAGGCTTGTACGAAGTCGCGCTAGGCTCGGTCGCCGACACGGCACCGCGCAGCGATGCGCATGCCGCTCCCGCCAACACGGCAACGCAAACGCCGCGCGACAACCGGCGCGCGCCAGGGGGTGTCTGACATGTTGCGTGCCTTGCTGTTGATTCTATTTTTGGCCGCCAACGCGGCACTGGCCGCCGTGCAGTTCGGCTTGCTGAAGTGGCGGGATATTCTGCCGACGACGGGGCGTGAGCCAACGCGCGTCACTCAGCAACTGGAACCGGGGCGCATCCGTCTGGCGGGCGCGCAGATCAGTGGCGAGACCGTCGCTGCGACAGCAACGCCGGGAAGTGCGGCAACTGGTGCCGAGACCTCAACCACGTCGAGCACACCGAACACGCCAAACTCGACAACCGCAGCCAACAAGGCCAGCGAGAGCGACGCAGGGCCGAACCCCAACGCCGCGTCGTCGGCTTCCGCTGTGGCGGCCGCCGCAAGTCAGGCGCTGGCGGCCACAGGATCTTCCGCCGTGTCTAGCGATGCGGCGACGACTTCGGCGGCGACTGCGGCCGCGCAGGCGGCAGCCGCATCGACATGCCTGGACGTCGGCCCCTTCGCCGCCACCGATGCGCAGCAGGCGCGAGGCTTGTTGCTTGCCGCGATGCCGTCGGGTCAGGGGGACATACAGTCGCTCGCGGTCGACAAGCGCTATTGGGTGCATCTCGATCCGGTGCCGAACAAAGCCGCGGCGGACAAGCAAATCGCGTTGCTTCGCTCAGCCGGCGTCACCGAATACTTTGTGCTGAATGGCGATGGGTCGAATCTCGTCGTCTCGCTCGGCTTGTTCAACGACCGTGAGCGTGCCGTACGCTTGATGGCGACCGCGCAGAAGAAGGGTATTACGCCGCAGTTGAGCGAACGGCCCAATGCGAAGAGCCGGATCGTCTATCGCATTGCGGGCATCAACGCGAACGCCGCGTCTCAGCTGCGCGGCGTGGTGACGCAGCAGTGGTCAGCACAATTGGTGAAAGCGTGTCCGGCACCGGTGGGCAGCCCGCCTGCGCTCGCCCACTAATTGAAAACACAGACCTTCGGGCGGCGATCGAACCCACCGCCCGGCTTCACCCCACGCGCTTGAGTTCCACCACCGGACGCACAACGCCCGTACGCAGACCTCGGGCGTTTTTGATGGTCGGTTCAACCCACGGAGCGAGACCGGTGGCCTCAGGGGCATCAACCAGTCCGAGGGCTTTGAGAACGGCCACCGCAGCGGTATAAAGCGCCCGCATATTGCCGTCGACGACCTTGATGGCGATGCCCAGTCCGGCGGATCGCACACCGATCGTCTGTACGCCATCGGTGCCGATCTTCGCGACCCAGTCTCCCGGTGCCATGCGCATGAAGGCCAAATCGTTGCGTGCGGTGCCGGACACCATCTCCGGTTGCTGCGTCATCGCCGCGAACAACGTCGAGAGCGCCGGATCGTCACTCGCGGACAACCTCGCATAAGCCGCCGCCAACTTCTCGAGCGGCAGTGCGTAGTTCGGCGCGGAACACCCATCGATGCCTAACGGCAAGGCGTCGCCTGACATCCCGACCACATCGCCCACACGCGCCCGAATCGCCTGCTGCAACGGGTGTGCGGGATCGAGATACGTTTCCAGCGGCAACCCGTGCTGCGCACAGTAGGCCAAAAAACCCGCATGCTTGCCCGAACAGTTGTGATGCAGTGCCGTCGGCTTGAGGTCGGCGGGGGGCCGTTTGCCCGTCGCGGAATAGAACGTCGGCGTGTGGCAGCCGCATTGCAGATGATGTTCATCGCAACCGGCTTTGCTCAACAGGCTTTTCACGCCTTCGATATGGAACGATTCGCCCGAATGGCTCGCGCAGAGCAACGCCAATTCGGCCTGCGTCAATCCGAAATGCGCGACACCATCGCCCTCGACGAACGGCAGCGCCTGAAACGGTTTGAGCGTCGAGCGGGAGAACGTGAGAAACGACGGGTCACCCGCTGCGTAACGCAACCGGCCCGTGGCGTCGACCACGGCGACCGCGCCGTAGTGAACGCATTCCACCGTATCGACGCCATTTGCGCCACGCGTGAGTTCTACCAGCGGTGCCAAATTCATGATTGCGCCCGCACCTTCTTGAGCAGCGACGTCGTCGAGCGTTGGTGCTCGAACGGAATCGCCACGGCCTTGCCGCCCCAGCCCCGCACCAATGCCGACTCCGGCAGCTTGTCCATGTCGTAGTCACCGCCCTTGACCAGAATGTCCGGACGCACGGCGGCGATCAGGGCTTCGGGGGTCGACTCACCGAACGTCACCACATAGTCCACACTCTGCAATGCAGCGAGCAGCGCCGCACGATCGTTCTCGTTGTTGATGGGGCGATCGTCACCTTTGCCAAGCGTGCGCACCGACGCGTCGGTATTCACGGCAACGATTAGGCAGGCACCGAGCGCGCGGGCCTGTGCGAGATAGGTCACGTGGCCGCGATGCAGGATGTCGAAGACACCATTGGTGAACACCAGCGGACGCGGCAATTGCGGAGCGAGTGCCACGAGGGCATCGCGCGAGAGGACTTTGGCCTCGAAATCGGGAGCTTGGGCGAGTTGCATGACTGTCTGTCAAAGTGAACGCGGTATTGTCCCACGGCAGCGCGCGGGCAACAAAAAAGGGGCCGAAGCCCCTTTTTTTGCGCGATACCCCGGTACAACGGATATCGCAAATTGCTGGCGATATCGCCGATTACGCCGACGTCGCAACGGCCGGTGCAGCCGGCGTCGCCACTGCCGCCAAACGCGCGGTGATTTCCTTGCGATAGCGGTTCAGGTCGGTAGCGGTCGCAAACGTGCGCTCGAACAGCAGCGACATGTTGTGCAGAATGCGCTCGACCACCTTCTTTTCCCAGCTGTCGTCGAACTTGATCTGCTCGTCGAGCCAGTGCTCGAGCCATTCCGGTTCCGGCAGGCGCGATTGCACCGTGTCGTTCGGGAACAGGTCCTTGTTCACGTGCAGGTTGGTCGGGTGCAGCGGCTTTTCGGTGCGGCGCGCCGAAGCCATCAGTACGCCGATCTTCGCGAACGCGGCACGCGCGTTATCGCCGAAGCTCGTCAGCGCCTTCTTCATGTAGCGCAGGTAGGCGCCGCCATGGCGGGCTTCGTCGCGCGAAATGATTTCGTAGATGGCCTTGATCACCGGCTCGGTGTGCCATTCGGCAGCGCGGCGATACCAGTGGTTCAGGCGAATTTCGCCGCAGAAGTGCAGCATCAGCGTTTCGAGCGGCGGGGCCGGGTCGAACGGGAAGCGCACGGCGTGGAGTTCGGCTTCGCTCGGCACGAGGTCCGGGCGGAAACGGCGCAGGTATTCCATGAGCACCAGCGAGTGCTTCTGCTCTTCGAAGAACCACACGCTCATGAAAGCGGAGAAGTCGCTGTCGTCACGGTTGTCGCGCAGGAACATCTCGGTCGCCGGCAGCGCCGCCCATTCCGTGATGGCATTCATCTTGATGGTGCGCGCCTGATCGTCGGTGAGTTGGCTCGCGTCGAACTTGTCCCACGGAATGTCCTTCTCCATGTTCCAACGCACTGCTTCCAGCGACTTGTACAGTTCGGGATACAGCATTTCGTTCATTTCAATTACCCCCAAGGTCGCGAGACCTTACACCAGGACTCAAGATAGTATTGTGAAAGTTTACGCCGAATTTCGACAGACAAAACGGTGACCGCGATACGAACGGCCCCCGCCGTCCGGCTTCACGTCTTGAACCCCTGCCGTCGCTGAAGGACGGCGATGAAGCGCCTGTAACTTGGCCGCGTCCTGGCGATATGGCTAGAGCGACCCTACTAAAATATGGGCAAACTCTTGAATCATAACATAAAAGCCTTTCAAAACCCTACGCGCCGGGCCCCACGTGACAGTAATGCGGCGTAATTTTGACGACGGTCAAAATGTCACGCAAAGCTCCTAAGATCAAGGGGCAGCGGGTATCGGGCGCCGACGATTGCCACCCCATCGGCCGTGTCGCGCCACGCTGCAAACGGTGGGCCAAAAGAGGTCGATGCCCATCACGATGCGTCAGGGTTTGTCCTTGTGCGACGGGGCTCAGCAACGCACCTTGCATGGTCTAGGCTAAAAGCAGTCGTTCCGTGCTTGTGATCCGGTTCAGATCGCGGCGGTCGCCGCCTCCGAATTCGCCGTGCCCGATAGTCGAAAAGACGCTCAGTCGCATCCACGCAACAAGCTGTACCGGCCAGCGCGCCGACCGAACGACTCACGCGCTGCCGACGGGCCCCTTTACTCGACTGGATCCTTGAACCGGAAAGGAGCCGAGCATGGCAACTCGTCTTGCTTTGACAGCATGGCTGCGCGCCGCCTGCGTCTGCGCCACCGTGGGTGCGGCAACGGCAGCCCCGAGCGCGCACGCGTTCGATGCCGTGCAACTGGCCTCTCAAGAAGTACCCACCGCGCACCTCGTCGGTCACGGTTCCTTCACCCGCATGGGGTTTCATCTCTACGACGCCGAACTCTTCTCGGTCGCCGACCGCCTCAGTGCCAATTGGGGCTCGCATCCCCTTGTCCTCGATCTGCGTTACGCCCGTAGCTTCAAATCGCACACGCTCGTGCAGCGCAGTCTCATCGAGATGACGAAGCTGCAAGTGGCGACCGATGCCGAGCGTCAGCGGTGGGCGGACGAGCTTGCCCGCATCCTGCCCGATGTGTCGGAAGGCCAGCATCTGACTGGCGTGTACCGCCCGGGCGATGGCACGCGCTTCTTCTCCGACGGCAAACTGATTGGCCAAATCGCAGGCGACGCCTTCGGACGCGCCTTCTTCGCCATCTGGCTCGACCCACGCACGAGCGCACCGGATCTGCGGGCGGAACTGATCAGCGACGTGCGCTGAGTCACGTCGCCGTTGGTTGGCGCTGATTGACGCTGTTTGGCGTGATTGGCGTGATTGGCGCTGGTCGGCTTCGGGCGCCGTCGGTCGGTATCGGTTAGCCCGAGTCGCCACGGATGTCCAACGCGAACCGCGGTGCGCTGTCTCATCCGCGCCACGCCGGGTGCACCGACGCGGTGCGCGCCCGAGCATCGGCTGGTAAGTTACGGCAAGGTTCCCCTGCGCCACGCGCGCCGCCTGCGCGCCCCAAGCGAGACCGTGCCATGGACATCGATCATGCTGCCGCGCTCACCCGTCTGACGCGCTACGTCGAAACCCTCACGCGGCAAAGCGTCGCCAATCTCGGCGAGTTCTATGCGCCGACCGTCTATTTCAGAAGTCCGCTGCATGAAGTGCGCAGCGCCGCCGAGCTCGCCGCGCTCCTCGATCATTTGTTCGAACGGGTCGACGTCCCCCGCTTCGAAATCACGGCCACGCTGCTGCAACACAATCAAGCGCTACTCGTCTGGAATTTCCACTTCCACGCCAAACGCTGGATCGAGGATGAGCAAGTGATTCACGGCGCTTCTCATCTGCGTTTGGCGGTCGACGGGCGCATCGCCTACCAACGCGACTACTGGGACGCCACCGAAGACATCTACGCCAAACTGCCCATCGTGGGCCGTTTGCTCGGCTTGCTAAGGCAGCGCCTGCTTCCGTGACGGCGCAAACCAGCGACAAAGCCCTTCCCCGTTCGCCGCTTTGGCCGCTTTGGCCGCTTTGGCCGCTTTGGCCGCTTTCGCCGCTTTCGCCGCTTTCGCCGCTTTCACCGCTTTCACCCGCTTAGGCAGTTTTCTTCAATACGCCCCGCGACAGCCCCTCTAAATTCGGAACCCTGCATTCTCCGCACAAGGGTTCCCAATGACGCTCTTCTACTCCATGGCCGCGTTTGCGCTGGCCGCCTCGATCACCCCCGGCCCCGTCAACGTTGTGGCACTCGGCTCGGGCGCGCGCTATGGCTTGTGGTCGAGCCTGCGCCACGTCACCGGCGCCACTGTCGGCTTTGTCGTACTGCTCGTCGGCGTGGGCTTTGGTGTGTACGAACTCCTGCAACGCGTGCCCGCGCTGATGCATGCGATCCAATGGTTCGGTGTCTTGTTTCTGCTCTACATGGCCTACAAGCTCGCCGTCGATAACGGCGAACTGGGTGATGCCAACCCGCAGCGCGGCCCGACGATGCTGCACGGCGCCGTCATGCAGTGGCTGAATCCGAAAGCCTGGCTCGCCGCTTTGGCCGGGACAGGGGCATACACCGCAGGCGACCCCGCGCGAATCTGGCAATTCGCCGCGATCTACTTCGTCGTGTGCTGGGTGTCGGTGGGGTGCTGGGTCGTTGCCGGGGCGATGCTTCGGCAACATATGCGCGATGCGCAGCGCGTGCGACGCCTCAATCGCGTCATGGCTGCGCTGCTGGCGGCAAGCGCCGTGTACCTGGTGGCGGGCTGATGCCCTTTACGTTACGTCACGCTGCGTTGCGTTGCGGGTATCCGATGCCCGATAGTGGCCGGGCGTCGCCGCGAGCAGTTGCTTGAACGTGCGTTGGAAATGCGCCTGATCGGCGAACCCGGCATCGAGGGCAACCTCGGCAATCGCGTGTCCGCGACGCAGCCGTGCGCGAGCATATTGAATCCGCTGATTCATCAGGTACGCATGCGGCGTGAGCCCGTATTGCGCCCGAAACGCGCGCGTCAAATACGATGCCGACAACCCCGCCGCGCTGCAAATCTGCGCCAACGTCAACGCCTCACGGCAATGCGCCCGAATGAAATCCGCCGCCTCGCGCAACTTGCGCGGGTCGTCGCGCATCGCACGCGGCGCCGGATTCAGCCGCTCATGCACATCCACGAAAAACTGCTGGACCACACTCTCGCGCTCAAGCTGATCGGCGCTCGAATCGGTGCAAACGTCGTATAGCCGATTCAGCCCGTCGTACAACGTGGCATCCGTCGACGACAGCGGATCGAACAGATGCAGATCTTGCCCGTCGCCAAAGCCCAACTCGCGCTGCAATGCCCCGAGCCAAGCCGTATCGACGAACAACATGCGATACGCCCACGCCTCGTCGCCGATCGGATTGCAAGCATGCACCGCATCGGGGTTCATCACGACGACGCTGCCCTTGCCCACCGTTTCGCGTGCGCGGCCGTTCAGGTAAGTGCTCTGCCCGCCGGTCACCACGCCAATCGAAAACGTTTCGTGGCTGTGCAGCGCATAGCAGACTTGCCGCCCGTCGAGCACTTCGCGGGCTTCGAGAAACGGCAATGCCGGGTCGCGCCAGAACGTCGAGGGATAGGGGCAAGGGACGTGAGTTCGAGACATAGCGACGGTCGGTTCAATCAGATATCAAGCGGCATCGCCACCAACAGCAGGCGCATCCGCGTCGGCCGGTGTCGAGGACATGGGCGAGTTTGCAGGCATATCGACACTCCCCACCGCCCCGGCTTCCACGCTGTCGAGGGGGCTCGTGCCATCGGCCTCGGCCACCAGCCACGCTGCGATGGCGTCACGTTGTGCGTACGCATCGGCTTCGCCCAGCGCGATCAATTCTTGCGTGTACGACGATTCGAACAGGAGGTAGCTCGCGAACGCAGCACCACGCGCCTCATCCGCACCGATCGCCCCCAGCATCGTGCGCACCGCACGCGGCAATTGTTGCAGATGCCGCGCGGCAATCGGCTCAAGGCGCTGACTCGGCGAAATTACCAGCGTTTCGATAGGCCGCCAGCCACTCGATTCGCGCTGCGCAGCGGGCACGTGCCGCAGCACGTTGTTGATGTGTTGCAGACGTTCGAGATCGGCCGACAGCCCGTCGATAAACACGCTGGCGAGCGCCTGCCCGCCGATCTGCGCGAGACTCGGATACCCGGCGATACGCTCGCCGCTGCTATCGAGCCCGTACTGGCCATGCGCCGCGCCGATGATCAAAATGCGCGTCGCCCCCAGATGAATCGGCGGACTGAGCGGTGCGATCTGGCGCATCGACCCATCCCCGAAATACTCGGGCTGACCATCGAGATCGAGTTCAATGGCGGGAAAAAGAAACGGAATCGCGCTCGACGCCAGCAGATGCTCGACAGTGAGCGGCACCGCACGGGCGAGCCGCAGCGAGCGCTTCCATGGCTGGATCGGCTCGCCGCTTTGGTAGAACGTGACGTGCTTGCCCGACGAATACGACAGCGCGGTGACCGACAACGCCGCCAACGCGCCCGAGGCGAATACTTCCGGCAAGCGCTCTAGCCGAATGGCGTTACGCAGCATCTCCGCGAGCGGCGACCAGTCGAACAGTGAACGAGGTGAGCGGCGCAGCGCCCAGCCGAGCGAAATAGCCGCCAGCCAGCGCGCGCCGGTGCCCGCCATGCCCAGCGAATCGGCACGAAACACTTGCCCGGCGTGAAACTGACGCCAGACGGCATCGAGCTTCATCACGCCATGCTGGAAGTCGTCGGCATGCGAGGCGAGCGCCGCCGCATTGATCGCCCCCGCCGAAGTGCCGCACACGATGGGAAATGGGATCGCGCGCCGTGAGGGCAACACTTCGCGCTGAATGGCGGCAATGGCCGCGAGGACACCCACTTGGTAAGCGGCGCGCGCGCCGCCCCCCATCAAGACGAGTCCGGTACGTTCGCCTGAAATCATGGGGTGCCTCCCTGTTGTTGTTATCCCGCGCGGCCGTCACCTCTGTGACTCTGCGAGACGAACGGCCGCGCGCGATGCTGTTACGTCCTACGCTGCCCCTACTCGATGCTTACCAAGCCCATGGCGTCGTTTTGCCGCCGCGCTTAGCCGGTGCCTTGACCGCGCTTTTGGCGGAAGTCGTGGCGTCGGCGGACTTCACCGCCGGGGGAGCCTTGCCCGGTGTCGCGCTGGCTTTCGCCGACTTGGCCGACGCTGCTGCGGACTTCGCCGGAGCTTTCGCGGGCCCCTTCGCCGGTGACTTAGCGGCCGTTGTCTTGCTGCTCGACGAAGCCGTCGACTTCGACGCCTTGCCCGTTGCAGTCTTGCCTGCGGCGGACTTTCCAGCAGCCGTCTTGGTCGCCGCCGTCTTGCCGGTCGACTTCTCTGCGGTCGCCCCACGCTTGCCCGCCGCCATCGCCGCTTCGGTGGCCGCTTGCGTCGCCTTCGTGGCGCTCGCTGCGGCTTCCGACATTTGTGCAGCAGCAGCTTCGGTCATGTGCGTTGCCGATACGCCTGCGGCTTGCGCGGCCGCCGCAATCTGATCGAACTGCGCGCGCATGGCGTTGAACCACATCGACGGATCGAGCGCGCCGTAGGCATTGCTCGCCTGCGCGAAAGGCGATTCGGCACCGGCTGCCGTTTGCTCGCCCGACGCAGCGTCCGGCGCGTCGCTCGCCTGCGGTTCAGGTTCCGGTTCCGGCTCGGGTTCAGGTTCCGGCGCACGGGCCTGCGATTCGACGTCTTGCGCCGGTTCCGATGCAGCAAACGGGGAACGCCAGAAGTTGCTGCCCGCCTGCGCGAATTGCGCGAACTGCGGGGAGAACGGCGACGCGGCCGAGTCTGCACCCGCGCCCCCAGCTGCCCCCGCCTGTCCAAACCCGGCAGGCTCGCCCTGTGCTGCGGCACCGAAACCACCGCTACCGAACGCCCGCAGCGTCGCGTAAGTGGCGCGTTGCACTTCGAAGGCTTGAATCGTCGAGCGCAGCACATTCAGGTTGAGCGTCAGCCATTGCTCGACCGCGCGCATCTCGGCAATCCGGTTCTCGATCTCATTCGGATCGAGTAGCGGTGCAGCGCTCTGCATTAGCTGCGTAAGCGGAGACGTAAAGGTCGCGGGCGGGCTAAATGCCTCCCACATCTTTTTGAGAATGTCGAAGCCGTTGGGCATGGCACTCGTCGAATCGCTCATCTTGGTCTCCGGTCACGGTCGGCGTTGTTTATGGATCATACGCCGAGCCTACGTGAATCGTATGTCAGGTAGCGCTCGGCCCAGACGCCGGGCTCAGAACGGCGCGTCGCCGCTGTAATCGGGCGCACGGCGCTCGCGCAGCGAGGCGATGCCTTCGCGCACGTCGGGCCCGGCAAACCCCATGAATTCCAGCGCCAGTGACGCATCGAACGACGGCCCGGCACTGCGCAGCCAGTTGTTGAGCGCGTATTTGGTCCAACGAATCGCCGTGGTCGATCCGCGTGCGAGTTTGTCCGCCACTTCGAACGCCTTGGGCAGCAGGTCGGCTTCGTCCACCGTCAGCGACACCAGACCGATACGCTCGGCCTCCTCGCCCGACACCGGCTCGCACAGCAGCAGGTAGTACTTCGCCTTCGCCATACCGCACAGCAACGGCCAGACGATCGCCGCGTGGTCGCCCGCCGCCACGCCCAAACGCGTATGGCCGTCGATAATGCGCGCGTTCTTCGCAGCGATGGAGATGTCGGCCAACAGGCCCGCCACCAACCCCGCGCCAACCGCCGGGCCATGCATCGCCGAGACGATCGGCTTGCTGCAATTGATCACGTTGTAGACGAGATCGCGCGCTTCGCGCCACACACGCGCACGCACGTCGAAGTTATCGGCCATGTCTTCCACGAGCGACAAATCGCCGCCACCGGAGAAGCCCTTGCCTTCGCCGCGAATGACCACGGCGCGCGTATCGGGATCGCGGTCGATATCGCGCCACACATCCGCCAGTTCGCGGTGCATGTGGTGATCGGCCGTCGACAAGCCGCTCTTGTTCGCGCCCGCGCCCATGATGACTTCGAGCACGCCGTTCGGATGCCGCTTGAACGCCAGCGACGAGTAGTGTTGATACGGATCTTGCGACATGGTCTACCGCTCCAAAAAAACATCCCCGCATAGGCGGGGATTGGAAAAACGACGGCATCGGGCGAACCCGGCACCGCCGACGGTCATCAATTCATTTCGGGTGAGCAGGCCGTAGCCCGTCTCACGCCAAGCCGTGGCTTACTGTGCCAGCAGCCACTTGCCGTTTTCGATCTTGACCATCACACGGGCGCGCTGATCGAGCCCCAAGTGATCGGTCGCGCTCATGTTGATCACGCCGTTCGTCACGTGCACTTCCTTGCTCTGTTCGAGCGCGTCGCGCAGTGCCTTGCGGAATTCCGGCGTGCCCGGCTTGGCCTTCTGCGCGGCGATCGGAATCGCACGTTGCAGCAGAATGCCGGCGTCCCATGCATACGAACCGAACGCTGCAACCGTGCCCGCACCGTACTTCGCCTCGTACTTCTTGATGTAATCGAGCGCGACAACCTTCGCCGGATGATCGGCAGGCAACTGCGACGCCACCAGCACCGGGCTGGCCGGCAGGTACGTGTTGTTGCAGTCCTTGCCGCAAACGCGCAGGAAGTCGTTATTGCCCACGCCGTGATTGTGATACACGAGGCCCTTATAGCCGCGCTCGGCCAGTGCCTTCGGCGGCAGCGCCGCCGGTGTGCCTGCCGCGCCCACGACCACGGCATCCGGGTTGGTCGCCATGATCTTCAGAATCTGGCCCGTCACGCTCGGGTCGGTGCGCGCAAAGCGCTCGTTGGCGACCATCTTGATCTTTTGCAGCGCGGCGAACTTGGCGACTTCGTCATAGAAGGCTTCGCCCAGTGCATCGCCCTGACCGATGAACGCCATCGTCTTCACGCCATGACGGCTCGCGTGTTCGGCAATGGCCGAGGCCATCTGCGCGTCGGTCTGCGGCGTCTTGAACATCCAGTAACGCTTGGCGTCGACCGGCTCGATGATGCGTGCCGAGGAAGCCAGCGAAATCGTGGGCGTAGTGCCGCTCGCGATCACGTCGAGCATGGCCAGCGTGTTCGGGGTGATCGACGAGCCGATGATGGCGTCGACGTGGTTCTCGGAGATGAGCTTCTTGGTGTTCTGGACGGCGGTCGTGGTGTCCGAGGCGTCGTCGAGAATGATGTAGTCGACCTTCTGACCGCCGATTTCGGTCGGCAGCATGGTGATGGTGTTGCGCGCGGGAATGCCCAACGAGGCGGCCGGGCCGGTGAGCGAAATGCTCACGCCGATCTTCACCTGAGCGGCGGCACCACCGGCCAACGCCAGCAACATCGCGCCCAGCAGTGCGGTGCGCACGGGGTTTCGCATGAAAGTCTCCTGTCCAATCCTGATCTGGTCTGGCCCGCGCTGGTTCTTTTCATACGCGAAGGCCCGGGACGGACACCTCGCGCCGCGCCGGCGAAAGTTCGGGCCGGCCCGCGATCCCGGTAGGGGTACGAACCGACTCAAGGAGACAAAGAATAGCGGAGCCAGAATTGCCCGCCATATCCGGGTTCACCCTATGCCGGTAACTTTCACCGTGCGGCGCATGGCCGGATTTACTCGTCGAGCGGGGAAACCGCCTGATCGATAGCACCGAAAATCGACTTGCCCTGCGCATCGAACATCTCGATGCGCACCCGGTCGCCGTAGCGCATGAATTGCGTCTCGGGCGAACCCTTTTCGATGGTCTCGAGCATGCGCTTCTCGGCAATGCACGCACTGCCCCGGCTGCGATCTTTGTTGGAGATCGTGCCCGAACCGACGATGGTGCCCGCGCGAGCATTACGCGTCTTGCACACGTGCGCGACCAGTTGGCCGAAGTCGAACACCATGTCTTCGCCGCATTCGGGCGCGCCGTACTTCTTGTCGTTCCACTTCACCGTGAGCGGCCGATGCACGCGGCCATCGCGCCACGCGTCGCCCAGTTCGTCGGGCGTCACGGCCACCGGCGAGAACGCCGTCGCCGGTTTGCTCTGGAAGAAGCCGAAGCCCTTCGCCAACTCGGCCGGAATCAGATTGCGCAGGCTCACGTCGTTGACGAGCATCAGCAGGCGCACGCCTTCGAGGGCGCGGGCCGGGCTCGCGCCCATCGGCACGTCAGTGGTCACCACGGCGACTTCCGCTTCGAAGTCGATGCCGAAGTCTTCCGAGGCGCAGACGATGTCGTCCGTCGGCCCGATGAAGTCGTCGCTGCCGCCCTGATACATGAGCGGGTCGGTCCAGAACTCGGGCGGCATTTCCGCGCCACGGGCTTTGCGCACCAGCTCCACGTGGTTCACGTAAGCGGAGCCGTCGGCCCACTGGTACGCGCGCGGCAGCGGTGCCATGCACTCGTCGGGTTCGAACTTGAAGGTGTTGCGCGCGCGTTGATGATTGAGCTCGGTGTACAGCGTTTGCAGTTGCGGCGCGTAAAAGGTCCAGTCGTCGAGCACACGTTGGAGCGTGGGGGCGATGGCGTCGGCAATGCAGGCGCTCGTCAAATCGCGCGACACGACGATCAGTTGACCGTCGCGCGTGCCGTCCTTACGGGTAGCGAGTTTCATGTGATGGAGTCTGCGGGCGGTCTCAGGCCCGATAGAATGGCGCGTGAAGCCGACGATTCTACCTGAGGGCAACGCCCGCGCAGCCCCTCGAAAAAAGCGCGGGCAGCACCGGTGGCCGCGCTAATTTCGCAGGACGGCCACCGCGACGAGGACGAGACAGACATGACAAGCAAGACTGCGGGCACACGTAGCGCCAAGCGCACCACTCGCACCGCCAGCGCCGACCATACGGACAATACTGACGATATGCGCGAGGCAGACGACGCCGAGATGGCCGCGAGCGCCGCCCCCGAAGAAGAAAAGCTTCGCTCGGGCATTCAATCGATCGAGGTGGGCTTCCGGCTCATCGAGGTACTGACCGAAGCCTCGAACGCGATGATGCTGCGCGACCTCGCGCACGCGGCCGACATGAACCCTGCCAAAGCTCACCGTTATCTCGTGAGCTTTCAGCGACTGGGACTCATCGTGCAAGACCCCGTGAGCGGGCGCTACGACCTGGGGCCGTTCACGCTGCGCATGGGGCTGGCCCATTTGGCGCGCATCGACGCGTTCAAGGCTGCCCGCTTTGCACTCGGCGAACTGCGCGACGCCATCGACCAAACGGTGGGCATCGCCGTCTGGGGCAATTCGGGGCCGACCGTCGTGCATTGGCTCGACTCGACGTTCCCGATGCGCGTACCGCTGCGTCTGGGCGACGTCATGCCCATGCTCGAATCGGCCGCCGGACGCCTGTTCGCGGCCTATCTGCCAACCCGTCAGACCGCGCCGCTCATCGACACGGCGCTGGCCACCTTGCAACATGCGTCGCGCCATCATCTGCCTGCCACACGCGCGCAGTACGATGCCGTGCTCGACGACGTGCGTGCACACCGGGCCGCGCGGGTGGAAGGCACGGTGCTGCCGTCAGTCAATGCGTTCTGCATGCCGGTATTCGACGCGACCGGGCAGTTGGTGATGGGGCTGATGGCGCTGGGCCCAGAAAGCCGCTTCGACGCCAGTTGGGGCGGCCCGATCGACACCGCGCTACGCACGCTCGCGCAACAACTGTCGGCCGATCTCGGGCAGGCACAGGCACCGCGACACCCCGCCGCGCCAGCGACTAACGCGCGGTAACGGTTCCGAACCAGGCGGTGACGCGCGGGTCGAAACAGATTCCACGCAATATGAGATGCTGACGTCCTGACGTTCCGGCCCTTTGTTCCAGCCCTCTAATTCGTCCCATTGCCTGCCAACCGCCCGCCTCGCCAAGCTGCGCCCGATGCACCCGCCGATGCCGCCTTCAGTGCGCCCGCCGGTCCGACGCCGCCCGCACGGACCGGACGGCGCTGGCTGAAGTGGGCAGGCGTGGTGCTGGCGGTGTTCGCCGTGCACGTGCTCATCGCCCTGTGGGTCGCGGTGCACCGCACGACGCTCGATGACACGCCGCCGATTCACGACATTCCGATCACGCTCATTCCTCTCAAGCCGGTCGAACCACCGGCGCCGCCTGCGCCCCCAGAACCCAAGCCGGTGCCCAAGCCTCGGCCGAAGCCTGTCGCGCCGCCAGCAAGCCCCGACACGCTCGCCGCGCCCCAGACAACGGACGAACCTGGCCCACAGGCGGCATCCGCCACCGAGGCAGGCCAAGGCGACACCCCGGGCGCTCCGGCCAGCGGCGCCGCGGCCCAACCACCCGGCCCGGCCCTCACGGCCGCTGCCGCCAATGGCGACAAGTTCGACCCGCCGCCCTCCGTCACGCTCACCTACGACGCGCTGATGAACGGCGTGCGCAACCAAACCGGCGAGCTGCACTGGGTCAATCAAAACGGCCACTACCAATTGCGGGTGGCGGTGCCGATCATCTTCTTCGGCACGTTCGAATTCATCAGCGAAGGCGGCTACGACGCCAACGGCATCGCCCCCACGCGCTATGTGGAAAAACGCGGACGCCGCGCCGAGTACGTCACCGACTTCCATCGCGACGGCGCTGCGCCCACGCTGTCGTTCTCGCGCTCGGGCCAATCGGTGCCGCTGGCCCCCGGCGCGCAGGATCGGTTCAGCGTGATGATGCAGTTGGCGGGCTACGCGCGCGGCAACCCAGAGCGCTACACGCAGGTCGGCGTCACGCACGAGTTCACCGTCGTGGACACCGACAGCAGCGAAGTCTGGCCGGTGCAATACGTGGGCAGCGAAACCCTGCAAACGCCGCAGGGCTACCTCGAAACGCGCCACTTCACGCGTTTGCCGCGCCGAAACGGCGACGAGCGGCGCGTCGACATCTGGCTCGCCCCGTCGCTCGACTGGCTGCCGGTGCGGGTCAAGCAAGTCGAACCGTCGGGCAACGAGTTCGAATTGATCTTCACGCAGAAGGCTCAGCCCTAAGGCCTAGTCCTCTTAGACTTCCCCCCCGCCAATCAAGACTGATCGTCTCAAACTAGCGACTCAACATTGCTTAGATCATTGAGTGATCTAGCATTGATGCGGCTTCGCGTGAGAGCTGTTGCCCCACTGCGACGATTCGATGAGCAGAAGTTCATTGTTCCTGACATAATCAGAAACATCCCACGGGATTGACGATAAAGGGCCGAACACGATGAAAGTAAGTGCTAACGGCGTATCGATTCATTACGCGGTGGAAGGCCACGGACCGTGGCTGACGCTAGCGCATCCGTTGGGTGCAGACCTCACCGTCTGGGACGACCTGGTCCCGCCGCTTGCTGCCCACTTCCGGGTACTGCGCTACGACAGCCGGGGTCACGGGCAAAGCGATGTCCCGCACGGCCCGTACACCATCGGGCAACTGGCCGCCGACGCGGCTGCGCTGCTCAATTCGCTGGAAATTCCAAGTACGCACTTCGTAGGCATTTCGATGGGGGGTGCCGTCGCGCAACAGCTTGCGCTCGACGCGCCCGAACGCATCGAAAGCCTCACGCTGATCGATACGACGTCCGGCTACGACGCCGCCGATGCCGCGACATTCCGTGAACGCGCCGCCAAGGCCCGCCACGGTGGCATGAAGGCGCTGGCGGAAGGCACCATGGAGCGCTGGCTCGGCAAGCGATTCCGCAAGCACGAGCCGGAGGTGACCGAGCGCATTCGCCACCGCGTCGCCCATACCGATCCGGAGGGCTTTGCGGCGTCGTGCGAGGCGCTGGCCGCCTTCGATGTGCGCTCTCGCCTCTCGGAAATCGAGCTGCCGACGCTGGTACTGGTGGGAGAACACGACCCCAGCACGCCGCCTGCCGTCGCCCGCCGGATCGCCGAGGGCATTGCCGGGGCAAGGCTGGAAATCGTGCCCGATGCGGCCCACCTATCGATCGTCGAGCAGAAACAGTTCGTAACTAATGCGCTTGCAACGTTTTTGCAGGGAGCCGCATCTAACGTATGACCTGCACAAGGCAGGCCGTCCTGAATTGCTGGAACTTGTCGATAAGGAGGACCCAAACCATTGAATTCGTCAGCCGGTGTGCCGATAAGCGAATCATGGGGTCATGCCTCTTGAAATCGCGCCGCGTCGCCCCTATGTGGGTTACCAAGGACCATGCAGGAACACCAGGAGAGTTGCCATGCTCATGATTTACAACAGCCCAAATTACTGTGTCGTCGAGTTTGCCGCGGATAACGGCAATCACTCGCTGTCTGCGGGTGGCTATGAAATCGTGGACAAAACCGCTGGCCGTGAGATTTTTCTCGACGGCTCGCTTGCCCGGCAATTCCGTGAAGAAGTGCAGAAGTTGATTGCCAGCGAGCCGTCCGAGGACGAAGTCGATGAATTCCTCGGGCAGTTCGACACCTTCATGACGAACCCGGTAGTGCTCCACTGACGCAAACACCGTACGCGGTGCCGCCACACGAAAAACCCTCGCCACGGCGAGGGTTTTTTCATGATGAAGCTTGCCAGCGTGTCAGGCTTGCCTTGGCATCGCGCCGCCGCAGCCGCCCCGCTTTAGCACTGCTCCCACGGCAGCCCGTCGAAGCGCCAGCCGTTCACGGCATTGCGGTGATGGGTGGCATTCAGATCGCCCTCGAAGCCGTGCAGCACCCCATAGACGTTCAGAAAGCCCGCCGCCTCGAGCGCCTCACCGGCAGCCGAGCTCCGGTTGCCGCTGCGGCAGATCAGCACGACTGGCCGGTCGCCGCCTGCGCCCGCCAGCTTGCGCACGCTTTGCACGAAATGCGGGTTGACCTCCCAGTCCGGGCCGTCGTTCCAAGCCACATGAATGGCCCCGGCCGGGTGCCCGACGAACAGGTATTCCATCTCGCTGCGGCAGTCGACGAACAACGCGTTGGCGTTGGCTTGCAGAAACTTGTTAGCAGCATTCGGGAGCAGGAATTCCATGGCTTGGGTGTCAGTGGTCGATCTGAGAACGTGCCCTGTGAGCGAGATGTCACTCGCCGCTAGGGTCGGTGCGGGGTGTCCGGCGCCCGCCCGGCGCGGCCAGAGGCCAAGCGGGGCGCGCCAAAACCATTACAATTATAGGTTTTCCGGCCACTCCAAGGCGACGCTCGTCATGACCACCGCTTCCCCCACCACCGCCAACGCGGGCGTTGGCACCGCGCCGACCCGGCTCGCGCAGCCGCGCTACACCCGCGGGCAGGCACTGCCGGCGCTGCTCGAATCGCGCATTCTGATTCTCGATGGCGCGATGGGGACGATGATCCAGCGGTACAAGCTCGATGAAGCGCAGTATCGCGGCGAGCGCTTTGCCGACTTCGCGCACGACGTGAAGGGCAACAACGAGTTGCTCTCGCTCACGCGTCCCGAGGTCATCAGCGAAATTCACCGCCAGTACCTGGCCGCCGGCGCCGACATCCTCGAGACGAACACGTTCGGGGCGACGACCATCGCGCAGGGCGACTATCACATGGAAGACCTGGCCGACGAGATGAACCGCGAGTCGGCGCGTCTGGCCAAGGAAGCCTGCGCCGCCTTCAGCACGCCGGACAAGCCGCGCTTTGCCGCAGGCGCCATCGGCCCGACGCCTAAGACCGCCAGCATCAGCCCCGACGTGAACGATCCGGGCGCACGCAACGTCGACTTCGACCAACTGCGCGATGCGTACTACGCGCAAGCCAAATCGCTGATGGAAGGTGGCGTCGATCTGTTTTTGGTCGAAACCATTTTCGACACGCTCAACGCCAAAGCGGCGCTCTTCGCCATCGACGAACTGTTCGAAGACACCGGCGAAGTGCTGCCGATCATGATCTCGGGCACCGTGACCGACGCGTCGGGCCGCATTCTCTCGGGCCAGACCGTCGAAGCGTTCTGGAATTCGCTGCGCCACGCCCGCCCGCTCACGTTCGGCCTGAACTGCGCGCTGGGTGCCACGCTCATGCGTCCGTACATCGCCGAGCTGGCCAAGCTGTGCAACACCTACGTGTCGGTGTATCCGAACGCCGGGTTGCCCAACCCGATGAGCGACACGGGTTTCGACGAAACGCCGGACGTCACCTCGGGCCTGCTCAAAGAATTCGCACAAGCCGGTCTCGTGAATCTGGCCGGTGGCTGCTGCGGCACCACGCCCGAACACATCGCCGAGATTGCCAAGGCGCTTGCCGACGTCAAGCCGCGCCGTTGGCCGTCGCAGTACCGTAATGATGAGGATCAAGCAGCATGAGCCAAACGCACAACGTGCCACCGATGCGCCTGTCCGGCCTCGAGCCCTTCAACATCGGCGACGGCACACTCTTCGTGAACGTCGGCGAGCGGACCAACGTGACCGGCTCCAAAGCGTTCGCGCGCATGATTCTGAACGGTCAATTCGACGAGGCGCTCGCAGTGGCGCGTCAGCAGGTCGAAAACGGCGCGCAGGTCATCGACATCAACATGGACGAAGCCATGCTCGATTCGAAGGCCGCCATGGTGCGCTTCATGAATCTCATCGCGTCCGAGCCGGATATTGCGCGCGTGCCGATCATGATCGACTCCTCGAAGTGGGAAGTGATCGAAGCAGGTTTGAAGTGCGTGCAAGGCAAAGCGATCGTCAACTCGATCTCGCTCAAGGAAGGCCGCGAAGCCTTCGTGCATCACGCGAAGCGCATTCGCCGCTACGGTGCGGCCGCTGTCGTAATGGCCTTCGACGAACAAGGCCAAGCCGACACGTACAAACGCAAGACCGAAATCTGCGAGCGCAGCTACCGCGTGCTGGTCGATGAAGTGGGCTTCCCGCCGGAAGACATCATCTTCGACCCGAACATCTTCGCGGTCGCCACCGGCATCGAAGAGCACAACAACTACGCGGTCGACTTCATCAACGCCACGCGCTGGATCAAGGAACACCTGCCGGGTGCGAAGATCAGCGGCGGCGTGTCGAACGTGTCGTTCTCGTTCCGCGGCAACGACCTCGTGCGCGAAGCGATTCACACCGTGTTCCTGTATCACGCGATTCAGGCCGGTATGGACATGGGCATCGTCAACGCCGGTCAGTTGGGCGTGTACGAAAACCTCGACCCCGAACTGCGCGAGCGCGTCGAAGACGTGGTGCTCAACCGCCGCGACGACAGCACCGAGCGTCTGCTGGAAATTGCCGACCGCTTCAAGGGCGGTGCGGCAAAGCGTGAAGAAAACCTCGAGTGGCGCAATCAGCCCGTGGAAGCGCGTCTCGCGCACGCGCTGGTGCACGGCATCACGACTTTCATCGTCGAAGACACCGAGGAAGTGCGCCAGAAGATCGACGCCGCAGGCGGGCGCCCGATTCAAGTCATCGAAGGCCCGCTCATGGACGGCATGAACGTCGTGGGCGACCTGTTCGGCGCGGGCAAGATGTTCCTGCCGCAGGTGGTCAAGAGCGCGCGCGTGATGAAGCAGGCCGTGGCCCATCTGGTGCCGTTCATCGAAGAAGAGAAGGCGCGCATGGCCGCGGCCGGTGAAGACGTGCGCTCGAAGGGCAAGATCGTGATTGCCACGGTCAAGGGCGACGTGCACGACATCGGCAAGAACATCGTGACCGTGGTGCTCCAGTGCAATAACTTCGAAGTCGTGAACATGGGCGTGATGGTGCCGTGCGCCGAAATTCTCGCCAAAGCGAAGGAAGAAGGCGCGGACATCATCGGCCTGTCGGGGCTCATCACGCCGAGTCTCGAAGAGATGGCTTACGTGGCCTCGGAAATGCAGCGCGACGACTACTTCCGCCTGCGCAACATTCCGCTGCTCATCGGCGGGGCGACGACCTCACGCGTGCACACGGCCGTGAAGATCGCGCCGCACTACGACGGCCCGGTGATCTACGTGCCGGACGCCTCGCGTTCGGTCTCGGTCGCCTCGAACCTGCTCTCGGACGACGCCGCCACCAAGTATCTCGAAGACGTGAAGGCCGACTACGAGCGCGTGCGCGCTCAGCACGCCAGCCGTAAGGCCACGCCGATGGTGTCGCTCTCGACCGCGCGAGAAAACAAGTACAAGGTCGACTGGTCGACCTATGTGCCGCCCAAGCCGAAGTTCATCGGCCGCCGCGTGTTCAAGAATTACGATCTGGCCGAGCTGGCGCAATACATCGACTGGGGTCCGTTCTTCCAGACGTGGGATCTCGCGGGTCCGTACCCGGCCATTCTCAACGACGAGATCGTCGGCGAATCGGCGCGGCGTGTGTTCTCCGACGGCAAGGCGATGCTCAACCGCCTGATTCTCGGCCGCTGGATCACTGCGAACGGCGTGATCGCGATGCTGCCCGCCAACGTGGTGAACGACGACGACATCGAGATTTACACCGACGAGTCGCGCACCGAAGTCGCGTTCACTTGGCACAACCTGCGCCAGCAGAGCGAGCGTCCGGTGGTGGACGGCGTGCGCCGCCCGAACCGTTCGCTGGCCGACTTTATCGCGCCGAAATCGAGCGGCGTGGCGGATTACATCGGCGTCTTCGCCGTGACCGCCGGGCTGGGCGTGGATGCCAAGGAAGCGACCTTCCTCGCCGATCACGACGACTACAGCGCGATCATGCTCAAGGCGCTGGCCGACCGCCTCGCGGAAGCCTTCGCCGAGTGCATGCACGCACGCGTGCGCCGTGACTTCTGGGGCTACGCGAGCGCCGAGACGCTCGATAACGACGCGCTCATCAAAGAAGAGTACGTCGGCATTCGTCCGGCACCGGGCTACCCGGCTTGCCCGGAACACTCGGTCAAGGGGCCGATGTTCCACTACCTGCAAGCCCATGAAATCAACATGAGCGTGACCGAGTCGCTCGCCATGCTGCCGGCGGCAAGCGTGTCGGGCTTCTACCTGTCGCATCCGGACAGCACGTACTTCAGCGTGGGCAAGATCGGTCCCGATCAGGTCGAAGACTTCATGGAACGCATGGGCGTTGACGAAGCGACGGCTCGACGCCTGCTCGCACCGCAACTTTCGTAACGCTATGAAGGCATGAGGTGGCATGGGTGGCATGACGCTGCATAACACGCCAAAAGGCACCGCTTGGCACCGTTATGCCGCCCTACCGCCTCGTGACATAATCGCGGCGGCGTGACCCGGGTCACTGACCTGCGTGTCACGCCGTTGTCGCAACTTGAGCGTAGTGTCGCGCCCGATCAGGTTGCCGCCCAACGGCCCGCCCGCCCCGCGCGGCGACGGGCTTGCACCGTGACCGTCAATTCGAGACGTCCCATGCACGCACTGCAAAACATTCAAAACTTCCAGCTTTATCCGCTGCTCAACACGCTGCTCTCGCTCGCCGTGGCGTTCGTACTCGGCTGCATCATCGGCGTGGAACGGCAGGTACGCCAACGCACGGCGGGCCTGCGCACCAACGTGCTGGTGGCCGTGGGTGCCGCCGCCTTTGTCGACTTGTCGATGCGATTAATGCCGGGCGATACGCGCGTGATTTCGTACGTGGTGTCGGGGGTGGGCTTTCTCGGCGCGGGCGCGATCATGAAGGACGGCGCCTCCGTGCGCGGCCTGAACACCGCCGCAACGCTGTGGGGATCGGCCGCTGTCGGTGCGGCGGCGGGTGCAAGCATGCTGTTCGAAGCGGTCATCGTCGCCGCGTTCGTGCTCGCGGCCAATACGCTGCTGCGTCCGGTCGTCAACCGCATCAACCGCGCGCCTATCAACGAGGCGACGTCCGAAGCGACATACGCGCTATCCGTCATCTGCGCACGCACAACGCAGCGTGAAGTCCTCGACAAGGTCGAAGCGTGGCTCGAAGCGTCGAACTATCCGGTGCGCGCGCTCGACATCCACCCATTCGGTGAAGCGGAAGTCGAAATCGAGGCACTGTTGCTGCCGACCGCCGTGAAGGCTGGCGAACTCGATGCGCTGACCGATCATCTCGAGACGCTGCCGGGGGTCAATCAGGTCTTCTGGTCAAGTCGTTCGGACGACTGACGATTACGCGCCACACGCGTACCCGCTTCCCGCGTGCAACGCTCTTCGCGTGGGAAAAAGCCGAATTACAATCGATTACAAAGCCTTACAGCACCGCAGATTGCGGACTCTTAGACTGGAATCTCACTAACGCAAGTGAGGCCTGCACCAGTTTTTCCTTTGAGGTGCAGTGCAATGCAAAGGAGTCCATCTGATGAAGAAGCTGATCATTTCGGTTGCTGCCCTGACCCTCGCCGGCGCTTCGGCACTGAGCTTTGCCCAAGGTGCCGCTGGCGGCGGCGCGGCAGGCCCGGGTGGCGGCAGCACGACCGCACCGACCACGCCGATGCCGAGCCAGGCGGACCCGACTTCGCCGGCAGCCCCGACGCCGGGTGCTCAAACCATGACGCCGTCGAACCCGCATCCGAACTCGCATGCGCAGCAGCCGCGTCACAGCACCAAGAAGACGCCCACCAACGGCAACACCGGCAACGGTGCCACCAACGCACCGGATAACGCACCGGGCAAGGCCCAGTAAGCGTTCTCGGTGCCCAGGATGACCGGTCTGTAGGCGTCGCCACTGCAAGACATTGCCCCTCGCCCGGGGGCGACGCCTTCCGACCGGACATAAAAAAAGCAGGCCCACGATTCGTGGCCTGCTTTTTTTGCCGTGCGGGGTTTCTGGATCTGCGGCTGTGCTTGCGCGACGTATGCAGCGCTGCCGGTCGTTAGCGCCCCGGCGAGCGTTGCCTCAATGGCTGGAGATTTCCCACATCACTGCGACATTCATCTTGTTGGATTCGCGCAGCATGTCGAGCAGCGGGTAGGCGCGTTGTGCGAGGCGTGGACCTTCGTCATCCCGCTCGGCGGCCGTCTTGCCTTCGTTCTCTTTCTTTGCAGTCTCTTTGTCTTCTGCGATGGCCGCTTCCAGCTTGGCGATCGCCGCCCCGGTTTCGTCGTCGCCAATCGCGCCGCGCTCGCCAACCTTCTTGCCGACGATGCCGAGCAAATACTGCGCGAGATTCTCCAGCATGGCGACGTCAGGTGACGCTCTCGACTTGAACGTTATCAGCATGGTTGCCTCCATATTCGACTTATTCGACTAATCCCCACCGCCGCTGCCCCACCATGTCACGCAATGAGGGGTGCCGCGGGCACCGTGAGATCATCATACACCTGTTAAAATCCGTTGCTAACGATTCAACTGCCTGTCTGGACGCCGTCCGGACGCACCTGAAACACCCGCCATGCTACCCGCACAAAAGAATGCTCTCGTCGCGCTGATCGGCGACGTCGTCACCGGCCTGATGCCGACGGACGGCACCGCACCGGCTGCGCCGACGATCCTGCTCGAACGCCCGAAAGTCGCCGCTCACGGCGATCTGGCCTGTAACGTGGCGATGCAACTCGCCAAGCCGCTGCGCGCCAATCCGCGCGAGCTGGCACAGAAGATCGCCGATGCGATCCTCGCCGACGCCCGCGCCAAGGGCCTGGTCGACGCCGTCGAAATTGCCGGCCCCGGCTTCATCAACCTGCGACTGGCCAACGCCGCCAAGCAGTCGGTGGCCGCCGCCATCCTGACCGAAGGCGCTGCTTTCGGCCGCCGCGCCGCCAGCAACGAGGCTGCCCCGGTACTCGTCGAGTTCGTCTCGGCCAACCCGACCGGCCCGCTGCACGTCGGCCACGGCCGCCAGGCCGCGTTGGGAGACACCATCTCGGCGCTGCTCGGCACGCAAGGCCGCCCGGTGCACCGCGAGTTCTACTACAACGACGCGGGCGTGCAAATTCAGACGCTGGCGACTTCCGTGCAGGCGCGTGCGCGCGGTTTCAAGCCGGGTGACGCCGAGTGGCCCGAGTCGGCCTACAACGGCGACTACATCGGCGATATCGCCCAAGATTTCCTCGCCAAGAAGACCGTGCAAGCCTCCGATGGCGAACCGGTCACCGGCAGCGGCGACGTCGAAGACATCGAATCGATTCGCGCGTTTGCCGTGGCGTATCTGCGCCGCGAGCAAGACATCGATCTGCAAACGTTCGGTGTGATCTTCGATCAGTACTACCTCGAGTCGTCGCTGTATGCCGACGGCAGCGTCGTGCGCACGGTGCAGGCGCTCATCGACGCAGGCGTGACGTACGAGCAGGACGGCGCGCTCTGGCTGCGCACGACCGATTACGGCGACGACAAAGACCGCGTGATGCGCAAGTCCGACGGCACGTTCACGTACTTTGTGCCGGACG
The DNA here is from genome assembly GCF_902459645.1 of Pandoraea pneumonica. Taxonomy (GTDB): domain Bacteria; phylum Pseudomonadota; class Gammaproteobacteria; order Burkholderiales; family Burkholderiaceae; genus Pandoraea; species Pandoraea pneumonica. The sequence goes on along the minus strand of NZ_CABPSK010000002.1, from coordinate 797,879 downwards.
TGGCCTATCACACGCGCAAGTGGGACCGCGGCTTCCATCAGGTCATCAACGTGCAGGGCTCGGACCACCACGGCACCATCGCCCGTGTGCGCGCCGGCCTGCAAGCGCTGGGCATCGGTATTCCGAAGGGTTACCCCGACTACGTGCTGCACAAGATGGTCACCGTCATGCGCAATGGCGAAGAGGTGAAGATCTCCAAGCGCGCAGGCAGCTACGTGACCGTGCGCGACCTGATCGAATGGTCGGGCGGCATCACCGCCGAGACGCCGGTCACCGACCCCGTCGCGCGTGAAGACGCCTTGCGCCGTGGCCGCGATGCCGTGCGTTTCTTCCTGATTTCGCGCAAAGCCGACACCGAATTCGTCTTCGACGTGGATCTCGCGCTCAAGCAAAACGACGAAAACCCGGTGTACTACGTGCAGTACGCGCATGCGCGTATCTGCTCGATCCTCACGCAATGGGGCGGCGACGAAGCCCAGCTCGCGAATGTGGACCTCTCGCCGCTCGACAGCGAACGGGCCCTCGCGCTGCTGCAATTGCTCGCCGAGTATCCGGACATGCTCACGCGTGCCGCCGAAGAACTGGCCCCGCACGCCGTGGCGTTCTATCTGCGTGACCTCGCGGGTGCCTTCCACTCGTTCTACAACGCCGATCGCGTGCTGGTCGACGACGAGACCGTCAAGCATGCGCGTCTCGCGTTGCTGGCGGCCACGCGTCAGGTGCTGCGCAACGGTCTGGCTGTGCTGGGTGTGTCTGCACCGGCCAAGATGTAACTCTTCCACCCACTTTCCGAACCGTAATACGCAACGGAACTCTGTAAGGACGGAATCGACTCGATGGCAAACAAACGTCGGCAGCCCCGCCAGCGGGGCGGCACATTTCTGGGCATCGTGCTCGGCCTGATCGTTGGGCTGGCCGTTGCTGTCGTCGTCGCGCTCTACATCACGAAGACGCCGACCCCGTTCGTCGAAAAGACGCCGCCGCGCCCCGCCGATAACTCGCCGGCCGCGCAGCCGCCCGATCCGAACAAGTCGCTCCAGCCGCGCACCCCGCTGCCGGGCGCTGTGCCGGGTGCCGTGACGCCGGACACCGCGTCGCAACCGGCCGTCACGTCGCCGCTGGTGCCGGGCACGCCTGTCACGCCGGAAGCGACGGCACCGACCACACCGCCGGCGACCCAGCCGACGACGCCGCCGGCCAAGCCGTCGCCTTCGGACATTCTGAACGGCAAGTCGACGGTGCCGGTGGCCCCGCCGACCACGCCGCCGGCGAGCGCCACGGATAACGCCAGCACGGGTTATTACCTGCAAGTGGGCGCGTTCAAGTCCCAAACCGACGCTGAGCAACTGCGCGCCAAGCTGGCCCTCTCGGGCTTCGAGGCGAAGGTCACGCAGCGCGACGCCAACGGCCTCACGCTGTTCCGCGTGCGCTTGGGCCCGTACGGCAAGCTCGACGAGATGAACCACGTGCGTCAACGCCTGCAAGACGGCGGCTACGACACGGCAGTGATCCGTTTCACGAAGCAGTGAACGTAAAAGGCGTTGCACCTGGTGCAACGCCTTTTGTCCGCGCTTGCGCCAGCACGGCAGGCGTTGGGGAAATGCCCCATCATGCGGGGGCAATCGGCAGTATCGGCACTCTCGGTGCGTTGAACCCGGCGAACGCTGCCCGGTCATACGCACTGGCGAATGTGCCTTATTCCGGGATATGGTTTCGCAGAGGCGCGGCAACATTAGCGCTGGCGCGTCTGCTTCACTCCTACACAACGATCATGAAAAAACTTCTTGGTGCCGTTCTGATTTCTTTCGGGTTCCTCTCGGGTGCGGCGGTTGCCTCGCCGGAAGCCCCGGTCGCGGGGACCGACTATCTGACGATTTCGCAGCAGCCCCTCTCGGCGGGCGCTGGCAAGATCGAAGTCACTGAATTCTTCTGGTATGGCTGCCCGCACTGCAACGCCCTCGAGCCGTCGCTCGAGAAGTGGGTGAAGGCGCAGGGTAAGGACGTGGTGTTCAAGCGCGTGCCGGTGGCGTTCCAAAGCCGATTCGAACCGCATACGCGCATGTTCATTGCGCTGACTGCGCTGGGCAAGGAAGCCGAACTCACGCCGAAGGTGTTCAACGAAATTCACGTCAAGCACAACTACCTGCTGACGAAGGACACACAAGCCGATTTCCTCGCGCAGTTCGGCATCGATAAGACGGCTTACTCCAACGCGTACGATGCCGCTGGCAAGCCTGCCATGGCGCGCAAGGAAACGCCTGTGGAGCTGGCCAACAAGATGTGGCAAGACTACAAGATCGACGGCGTGCCGACGATCGCGATTCAAGGCAAGTACCTCGTCTCGCCGGCCACCTCGGGCGACGCGCTGCAAAAGGCCGGCAAGCCGGCCACGACCGAGCAGCAGACGTTCGACGCGGCGCTCAAGACGGCCGATTCGATCATCAATCAGATCCGCGCGAAGAAGCTCTAAGCTTCGCGCCTCACAAAGCCCGGCTCCGGCCGGGCTTTTGCGTTCATGGCGACACATACTGCATCACCGAAGGTCTTCATCACGGGCGCCTCCAGCGGGCTGGGCGAGGCGCTCACACGGCATTACGCCGCCGAGGGCGCCATTCTCGGCTTGGTCGGCCGGCGCGGTGACAAACTCGCCGATCTAGCCGCGACGCTGCCGCATCCGCACGCCGTGCATTGCTATGCGCTCGACGTGCGCGACACGGTCGCGCTGCGTGCCGCCGCCGAAGACTTCATGTCGCGCCACGGCACCCCGGACATCGTCATTGCCAACGCCGGGATCAGCCACGGCGTGAACACCGAAGACGCCGCCGATCTGCCACATTTCGCGTCGGTCATGGACACCAACTGGATGGCCATGGTCGCGACCTTCAGCGCGTTTGTCGGCCCCATGCGCGCACGCAAACGCGGCACGCTCGTAGGTATCGGCAGCGTGGCGGGTGTGCGCGGTTTGCCCGGGCACGGCGCGTACAGCGCGTCGAAAGCGGCAGCGATGACGTATCTGGAAAGCCTGCGCGTCGAACTGCGCGCCGATAAAGTCGCCGTGGTCACGATCGCCCCGGGCTACATCCGCACGCCGATGACGCACGGCAACCCGTTCCCCATGCCGTTCCTGATGGACGCGGACAAGTTCGCCCACAAGGCCGCGAGCGCGATCGCCCGGCGTAAGCGCTTCGTCGTACTGCCGTGGCAGATGGGCGTCGTGGCTTGTCTGCTGCGTCGCCTGCCGCGCTGGCTGTACGACATGGCTTTCGCCAAAGCACCACGCAAACCACGTATAGCGGATCGGCAGAAACCGGCCGACACCACCGCCAGTTCGCGCACTGACGGCGACGCATCGTAAGACATCCCCGGGGGGGCGCTTAAGCGCCCCTTCCTCTTGGCGCGGCCCGCATGCTGCCCTGCCGACGCTCTCCCGCCCGTTCGCCCTCCCCGTCCCACCCCTGAAACAATTCACCGCCAGCGGAATATTGACCCGTTGTGGTGCATCGCGTACCTGCGCTAGAGTGGATAAGTAACTCGAGTAGAGGTCACACAAACGACGCACACACGTCATTCGAACGGTTTTGCCGCCACCAGAGAGAAGACCCATGCCGGGCGCATTTCAGCGGCGTGAGGCTTCCGAGTGCGGCGCTCCCAACCAAGAGCAGGAGAGGCACATGCAGGCAACCCCCACCGGCACGCCGGTCATCGATCCGGCGCTGCGACGCAAGGCTGTGATCGGGTCTACGCTGGGCAACGCATTCGAGTGGTTCGACTTCACCGTCTACGGCCTGTTCGCCGTGGTCATCGCCAAGCTGTTCTTTCCCGCCGTCGACGACACCAACTCGCTGCTCGCGAGCGTGGCATCGCTTGGCGTTGCGTTCTTTTTCCGTCCGATCGGCGGCATCGCCTTTGGCTTGTATGCCGACCACGCGGGCCGCAAGTCAGCGCTCTCGGTGATGGTGCTGCTTATGGCGTTGGGCACCGGGCTCATCGGTATCGCCCCGACCTACGCGACCATCGGTTTTGCCGCGCCGCTGCTGATTCTGCTGGCGCGGGTGATTCAGGGCTTCTCCGCCGGGGGTGAATTCGGCGGCTCGACGGCCATGCTCATCGAGTTCTCGCCGCCGCACCTGCGCGGGTTCTACGGCAGTTTCCAGATGTGCTCGCAAGCGCTGGCCGTCGCCCTCGCCGGGCTGTGCGCTTACTTGCTCAACACGGGGCTGACGAAAGAAGCGCTCGAATCGTGGGGCTGGCGTCTGCCGTTTTTGTTCGGGATTCTGATCGGGCCGGTGGGCTTCTACATTCGCCGCCGCATGACGGAATCGCCGGAATTTCTGGCCTACGCAGCAGTACGTGAGCCCGCGCGCCGCACGCCGCTCGCGGAAGTCTTCGCGAATCACTACCGTGCGCTTATCGCCGGTTTTGGCCTGACGGTCGCGGCGACCACGTCGTTCTACGTCACGCTGATTTACACGCCGATTTACGCCGTCAAGCAACTGGGATTGACGCAGGGCGCGGCGAGCCTGTCGACGTTTGTTGCAGCCATGCTGATCGCCGTGCTGTGCCCGCTCACGGGTTGGCTTTCGGACCGTGTGGGCCGCAAGCCGCTGATTCTGCTGTTCGTGCTGCTCTACGGTCTGGTGTCGTTCTGGATGTTCACGCGGCTGCATAGCGCGCCGTCGATGGGCAATTTGCTGCTCGCCCAAATTCTCCCGGCGATTTGCATGGGCTTCGTGTGGGGCGCGTTCCCGACGGCGGTGACTGAAGTGTTCCCGGTGGGCGTGCGCTCGACGGGCGTGTCGATTCTGTACAACGTGTCGGTCATGCTCTTCGGCGGCCTCGCGCCGTTCTGGATCACGTACCTGATCAAAGCGACGCAAAACGAACTGGCCCCGGCGTATTACATCTTGCTGACCGTGGCGATCAGCTTGGTGACGTACGGGTTGCTCGGCCGTGACGGCCGTCACATTCCGTCGGCTGCGCAGCACGCCTAACGGCGTGGCAATTCGATGTCAGCGCCGCCCCGCGATGACTGACATCGGCATGCGACCTAAAACCCCGCGCTCGCGTTTGCGACGGCGGGGTTTTTTCTTGGACCTCCGGTGCTTCGGCGCCCAGCACTAAAACGTCTGCCCCATGTTCGAGTATCAGGATTGGCTACCCTTCAAGTTCGCGTCGGCGCGCCTGGACGGCAAACTGCATGAGCGCACCGCGATCTTCATCGAAGCGACGTTAGCGACGACGGGGCAGCGCGTGTGTTTTCAATGGGATACGGGCGCACCGTCGAATCTGCTTTACGGTCGTGCCGCCGCTCCGGCGTTAGGTGTGACCGACGACGCACTGCCCACGGAGATGAGCCTCGTTTTCGACAGCGGGTTGCGCATGCAAGTCGACTTCGAGACACGCGCCGCACTGGGTAGCGCACCGCGCTCGCCCGACGAGATACCGCTGATTGGCACACTCGGCTACGCCTTTACGCGGGGCATGGCCATCGCCATCGACTATCGCGAGCAACGCATTTACTGGCTGAATGCGGATCAGATGGACACGTTGAGCGCGCGCTGGCCGGCGCACTTCTCTCGATACCGGGAAAGCGCGGGCAACTTACGCGACAAGATTCTGGTGGATTACAGCGCCCCGATGTTCAGCGGGCTGGCGATCTTCGATACCGGCAGCAGCATGTTCGAACTGGTGGTGCCGCCAGACCAATGGGCCTTGATTCCCGACACGGCGACGGCAGAAGACCGTCCCGCACCGATTACGGTCCCCGCGTGGGGCAATCCGCTGGTGATGCTGCCCAAGCGCACCGACCTTGCGCTGCAAGTCGGTGGTCAGCCAGTGCACGTGACACTGGCCTACACGTTGCGCGATGACGACCGCATGGCCCCGACGATCGGCAACGCGCCGTTCTTCGATCGCATCGTCGTCATCGACACCGTAGGCAAACGCTTCGGCGTGCTGCCGCGAGATTGATACCGAGCGACAGCGCACCATCACGCGACGCCATTCAGCGACTGCGCGATTCCCTCATCAAACCGGCGAAAACCGCCACACACCCTTCTCATCGCGCGCACGCTTGAGTTCCCCCGTACGCCACAGCAAATGCAAGTGCGCCAGCGCTTCGCCCATCGCGAACGTGGTCTGGTGCGCATCGAGCTTGCGGTGGAACATGATCGGCACGATATCGCCCGCGCTTTGCGGCGAGCGGGCACACGCCTCGCGCACTTCCTGCAAACGCGCCGCGTGGTGATCGCGCAGTTGCCGGATACGCGTGTGCAACCCCGTGAACGGTCGGCCGTGCGAGGGCAGCACGAGACAGTCGGCAGGTAGTTCGAGATAAACGCCGAGCGAGTCGAGGAACAGTTGCAGCGAGTTCGCTTCGGGCTCGATGTCAAACACGCTGACGTTCGTGGAAATGCGCGGCAGCACCATGTCGCCTGAGATAAGCAAATTGTGCTGCTCGCTGTACAACGCCATGTGTTCCGGCGAGTGGCCGTAGCCCGCAATCAGCCGCCAGTCACTTCCACCGATGCGCAACGTCTCGCCATCGCGCAGGCGATAAAAGCGTGACGGCACTTCTGGCACGAGATCGCTGAAATAGGTCTTGCGATGGCGAATCTGGTCGATCATCGCTTCGTCGGCAAGGCCGTGCGCAATGAAGTGCGCGACGGCAAATTCGCCCCCGGCGTTCGAACTATTGTTGTTATCGCCCGACGACATCAAGCGGCCCCATGCATAGTCGCCCAGCGACATCGCGAGACGCGCATCCCAACGCGGTTTATCGCCGCCCTTGCAGATCCAGTGCGCCAGACCGAGGTGATCGGGGTGGCAATGCGTCACGACGACGCGCAGCACCGGGTCGCCACCGAGGGCCGTCTCGAATACCTGCTCCCAATACGCTTTGATTTGCGGATGCGTGATGCCGCAATCGACCACCGTCCAGCCTTTGACGCCATCGATTTCGTCGCGCAGCAGCCACAGATTGATGTGATCGAGCACGAACGGCAGGGGCATGCGCACCCAGAAGACGCCCGGCACGACTTCGTGCACGGTGCCGCCGTCGGGCAGGAGATCGCCAAAGGGGTAGTTCAGTTGTTGTTCGAGGGCATTCACGGGGGCCACGCTCCAGATGGGCTTGTTTTGTTGTGCTTTCAGTTGACGCCGTCACCGATTGCATACGATGCGACTTGACGCTAACGTAAACGGCAATTCTATCTGCAATGGTAAGCGCCCGCTTAAACGTGACCGGGGCATACCTCAGCCACGCGCACACCATGCCTGCCAATACGATGCTGACCTACACGATTACCGATCTCGCGCGCGAATTCGACATTACGCCCCGAGCGATCCGCTTTTACGAAGACCAGGGGCTGCTCACGCCGGCGCGCGAAGGCCCGGGCGGACGCCATCGCGTCTACACCGGTCAAGACCGCACGCGCCTGAAGCTCACCCTGCGCGGCAAGCGCCTCGGACTGACGCTCTCCGAAATCAAGACGATTCTCGATCTCTATGAATCGCCCAAAGACACCGTGCCTCAGCTCAAGGTGTTTCTGGAAACGCTCTCGCAGCATCGCCAAGTCCTCGAACAACAACTCGAAGACCTGCACGCCACGCTCGACGAGGTGTCGCAGCACGAAGCCCAATGCCTCGCACTGCTCGAAGCGGCCGGGGAATCGGCACCGCCCGCGCTGTCGCGCCGTGCGAAGGTGCCCGCGCCGTCGCACTGAGCTCGTTTCATTGAGCTCGCCGTCCTGACGCCGGGCTGAGCGGCACGCAGCGGGTGCCCGGTGACGGCCGGGCCTGCGAACCACATTCCATTTCTGGAAAGTCCCTACTTTACGTTTACGTAAACGTAAAGTAGTATTTCCGCACTTGTGGTCTCAATGCCGCCCATCGCCATGAACGTTTCCGTCTCTCAAGCCGCGCCGCTCGACGACGCCATCGCCGCGAAAATTCGCGCCAGCTTCGATGCCCAGGGCGTCATGACGCATTGGGGCGCGCACATCACGCATCTGGCCGACGGACACTGCGAGATCACACTGCCGTTCTCCGACAAGGTCAACCAGCAGCACGGCTTCTTTCACGGTGGTGTCATCGGCGCGATCGCCGACTCCGCCGGTGGCTACGCGGGCTACACCCGCATTTCGCCCGAGCACGAGCTGGTCACGGCCGAATACAAACTGAACATTTTGGCGCCGGGCAAGGGCGATACACTGGTCGGACGCGGTCAGGTCGTCAAAGCCGGACGCTCGCTCATCGTCGCCACCGCCGAACTTTTCGTCATCGACGACGGCAAATGGACGCTGTGCGCACTCATGCAGCAAACGCTGTTCGTGCTTCCGCCCTCGCGCTGATCCGCACGGCCCAGCTCACACGCTGCATCCGCTGAATTCGCCCCACTCCGCATTCGAACGCACACAACACCATCGAACATACGCGCGGGCCATAAGCCACGCGCCATCTTCTGGAGACTGCCTCATGACTATGCTGCCCGGCCTCAACTTCATGCTCGGCGAAGACTTGGACATGCTGCGCGACTCGGTCGCGAACTTCGCGGCGAAGGAAATCGCCCCGCGTGCCGCCGAAGTCGACCGCACCGACCAATTCCCGATGGATCTCTGGCGCAAGATGGGCGATCTGGGCGTGCTCGGCATGACGGTCTCGGAAGAGTACGGCGGCGCCAACATGGGCTACGTCGCGCACATGATCGCGATGGAAGAAATCTCGCGCGCCTCGGCCTCCGTAGGCCTATCGTACGGCGCGCACTCGAATCTCTGCGTCAACCAGATCCACCGCAACGGCACGGCCGCGCAGAAGGCGAAATATCTGCCGAAGCTGGTCTCGGGCGAACACGTCGGTGCGCTGGCCATGAGCGAGCCGAACGCGGGTTCTGACGTCGTCAGCATGAAACTGCGCGCCGAGAAGCGCGGCGACCGCTACGTACTCAACGGCACGAAGATGTGGATCACCAACGGCCCGGATTGCGACACGCTGGTGGTCTACGGCAAGACCGATCCGGAAGCCGGTGCGCGCGGTATGACGGCCTTCATCGTGGAAAAGGGCATGAAGGGCTTCTCGGTCGCGCAAAAGCTCGACAAGCTCGGCATGCGCGGCTCGCACACCGGTGAACTGGTCTTCGAGAACGTGGAAGTGCCGGAAGAGAACGTGCTGGGTCAGGTCGGCGGTGGCGTCAAAGTGCTCATGAGCGGCCTGGACTACGAGCGCGCCGTGCTCGCCGGCGGCCCGCTGGGCATCATGCAGGCCGCCATGGACGTGGTGGTGCCGTACATCCACGACCGCAAGCAGTTCGGCCAGTCGATCGGCGAATTCCAGCTCATTCAGGGCAAAGTCGCCGACATGTACACGATTCTGCAAGCCAGCCGCGCGTATCTGTACGCGGTGGGCCGCCAACTGGATTCGCTGGGCAGCGATCACGCTCGCCAAGTCCGCAAAGACTGCGCTGGCGTGATTCTGTACACCGCTGAAAAAGCCACGTGGATGGCCGGTGAAGCGATCCAGATTCTCGGCGGCAACGGCTACATCAACGAATATCCGGTCGGCCGCCTGTGGCGCGACGCCAAGCTCTATGAAATTGGCGCCGGTACGTCGGAAATCCGCCGCATGCTGATCGGCCGCGAGTTGTTCGCGGAAACGATGTAATCGACGGAAATTCAAGACTCTCAGGGAGGCAGCAAGGGCGACGCCATATCGATACGGGGGCACCTCCGAAGGCTACAATCAGCCGAAGATCGCCCCTGCGCCCTTCCCGACCGGTATGAATCACTTTCCGAAACTCCTGTCGTCGCAGATTGCTTACGATGTCGCCCGCACGATGCTGGACGGCTTCGATAAGCACTACCGCATCTTTCGCGAGGTGTGCGTGGCGGCGCAGGCGTGTTTCGAGGCGGGTGATTTCATGGGCATCCAGAAGCTCCAGCGCGACCGCATTGCGTATTACGACGAGCGCGTGCGCGAATGCATTGCCACGCTGGAGGGCCGCTTCAACGCGCAGTCGCTCGACGACGATGTCTGGCAGCAAGTGAAACTGCACTACATCGGGTTGCTCACCGAGCATCGTCAGCCGGAACTGGCCGAGACGTTCTTCAACTCGGTGTGCTGCAAGATGCTGCACCGCTCGTACTTCAACAATCGCTTCATCTTCGTGCGCCCGGCCATTGCGACGGAATACATCGAAAACGATGCCCCCGCCGCCAAGCCGACTTACCGCGTGTACTACCCCGCGCAGGACGGCATGGCCGCCACGCTCTCGCGCATCGTCACGAATTTCCAACTGAAGCGCCCGTTCGCCGATCTGCCGCGCGACGTGGCCTACGTGATGCGCGCGATCGACGAAGCCTTCGGCGACTTCGACGCCGCGCCGAACTTCCAGATTCACGTGCTCGCGTCGCTGTTCTTCCGTAACAAAGCCGCGTACATCGTGGGCCGTATCGTCAATGGCGACGTGAGCACGCCGTTCGCCATTCCGATCATGCACGACGCCGACGGGCATCTGGCGCTCGACACCGTGCTGCTGCGCCGCGACGAACTGCGCGTGGTGTTTAGCTTCACGCATGCGTATTTCATGGTGGATATGGAAGTGCCGTCGGCTTACGTGCACTTTCTGCGCACCATCATGCCGAGCAAGCCGAAGGCGGAGCTCTACACGTCGGTCGGTCTGCAAAAGCACGGCAAGAACCTGTTCTACCGCGATTTTCTGCATCACTTGAAGCATTCGAGCGACAAGTTCGTCACGGCCCCGGGCATTCGAGGGCTGGTGATGCTCGTCTTCACGCTGCCGTCTTACCCGTACGTCTTCAAGCTCATTCGCGAGCGCTTCGCGCCGCCCAAGGAGACGACACGCGAGCAGGTGAAGGCCAAGTATTTGATGGTCAAACAGCATGATCGCGTGGGGCGCATGGCCGATACGCTGGAGTTCTCGAGCGTCGCGTTTCCGCTCGCGCGCTTCGACGATGCGCTACTCGCCGAGCTTCAGGCCGAAGTGCCGTCGCTGCTGGAGTACGACGGCGACTCGCTCGTCATTCGACATTGCTACATCGAGCGCCGCATGACGCCGCTCAATCTCTGGCTGCATCAGGCCGCGTCGGACGCCGAGATCGATCACGCCATGCGCGAGTACGGCAATGCGGTCAAGGAGTTGATGGCGGCGAATATCTTCCCGGGCGACATGCTGTACAAGAATTTCGGTGTCACGCGCCATGGCCGGGTGGTCTTCTACGATTACGACGAACTGGAATATTTGACGGATTGCCACATCCGTCGAGTGCCAGAACCGCGTAACGAAGAAGAGGCGATGTCGGGGGAAGTCTGGTACCGTGTAGGCCCGCACGACGTGTTTCCGCAGACGTTTGAGACGTTTTTGACCGGCGACCCGCGCGTGCGGCACTCTCTGAGCCAGCATCATCCGGACTTCTTCGACCCGGCCCTATGGCAAAGCCATCAGGAACGGGTGCAAGCCGGTCAGATGCACGACTTCTATCCGTACGATGTCTCGCTGCGTTTCGTCAATCGCTACGGCACCGGCAGCGGTGCCACGCAAGCCACAGCCCGCCCTGCCCGGGCGGCTGCGGCTTGAGCGGTCGACCTCACACAGCGCACGACACGCCTGCCGGATGACACGATCATGACTGAAGACAAAGACCAACCCCTGATCCATCTGCTCGACAACAACCGCGCCTGGGTTGCCAGCGTGAACGCGGAAGATCCCGCGTTTTTCGAGCGATTGGCCAAACAACAAGCCCCGGAATACCTCTGGATCGGCTGCTCGGATTCGCGCGTGCCGGCCAACCAGATCACTGGGCTCGCCCCGGGCGAGGTGTTCGTTCACCGCAACATCGCCAACGTGGTGGTGCACAGCGACCTGAACTGCCTCTCGGTGCTGCAATTCGCCATCGAAGTGCTCAAGGTGCGTCACATCATGGTGGTCGGCCACTACGGCTGCGGCGGTGTGGGCGCGGCGCTCGACGGCGCGAAGATGGGTCTGGTCGACAACTGGCTGCGCCATGTGCGCGATGTCTACGAGCGCCACCTGGATCAGATCGACGCGCTGCCCTCGCGCGACGCCCGCCACGACCGCCTGTGCGAACTCAACGCCATCGAGCAAGTGGTCAACATTTGCCACACGACGGTATTGCGCGACGCGTGGGCTCGCAACCAGCCGGTGACGGTGCATGGCTGGGTGTACGGCCTGCGCGACGGCTTGGTGCGCGACCTGCGCATGTCGGTGAACAGCCTTGAAGCCCTGCCGCGCGTGTACGAACGCTGCGTCGCGGCATTTGCAGAACTGCGTAATCCTCGCGCATAGCAACCCTTAGCGGGCGCCGCCACGGTAGCGGCACCCACCCTTGCAGCGCGCGGACGACGCAACGACTGAAGCATTGGATAACTCGGTGCCAACGGCCAACGCCGACGGCACCGATTCACGGTTACAGGAGACCGCCATGCAAGACCCGATCGTTATCGTTTCCGCCGCCCGTACGCCGATGGGTGGCCTGCAAGGAGTGTTCGGCGACGTTGCCGCCCCGCAACTGGGCGCAGCCGCCATTCGCGCGGCTGTCGAGCGCGCCGGACTCAAACCCGAACAAATCGACGAAGTGGTGATGGGCTGCGTGCTGCCCGCCGGTCAGGGGCAAGCGCCTGCGCGTCAGGCCACGCTCGGCGCGGGGCTCCCGCTCGCCGCCGGTGCCACCACCGTCAACAAGATGTGCGGCTCGGGCATGCGCGCGGCGATGTTCGCGCACGACATGCTCGCCGCCGGTAGCGCCGATGTCATCGTCGCAGGCGGCATGGAAAGCATGAGCAATGCGCCGTATCTGCTGCCCAAGGCGCGCGCCGGCATGCGCATGGGGCACGGCCAGGTCATCGACCACATGTTCTACGACGGTCTGGAAGACGCCTACGACAAGGGCCGTCTGATGGGCACGTTCGCCGAAGAATGTGCCGACCGTTACGCCTTCACGCGCGAAGCGCAGGACGCCTTCGCGATCGCCTCGCTCGAACGCGCGCAGAACGCCACGAAAGATGGCTCGTTCGCGTGGGAAATCACCCCCGTGACCGTGCCGGGCCGTAAGGGCGACACCGTGGTCGAGCAGGACGAGCAGCCGTTCAAAGCCAATCCCGAAAAAATTCCGACGCTCAAAGGTGCCTTCCGCAAAGACGGCACGGTGACCGCCGCCAACTCGTCGTCGATCTCCGACGGCGCAGCGGCCCTCGTGCTCATGCGCGAATCGACGGCCAAACGCCTCGGTCTCACGCCGCTCGCGCGCATCGCGGGCCACAGCACCTTCGCACAAGCCCCGGGCCTGTTCACCACGGCCCCGGTCGGCGCGATTCGCAAGTTGTTCGAAAAGACCGGCTGGTCGTCGAACGACGTCGATCTGTACGAAATCAACGAAGCGTTCGCCGTCGTCACGATGGCCGCGATGCACGAATTCGATTTGCCGCACGAGAAGGTGAACATCCACGGCGGTGCCTGCGCCTTGGGTCACCCCATCGGCGCGTCGGGTGCGCGTATTCTGGTCACGCTGATCGGCGCACTGCGCAAGACCGGCGGCAAGCGCGGCGTCGCCAGCCTGTGTATCGGCGGCGGCGAAGCGACGGCCATGGCCATCGAACTCGTCTGACACACTCCGGCTGCCGCGCGTGCGTCTCGCACGGCGGCAGCACACCAACAAGGACTCACGCGTCATGAAAACTGCCCTCATCATCGGTGCTTCCCGCGGTATCGGTCTCGAATTCGTGCGGCAATACCGGGAAGACGGCTGGCGCGTGATTGGCACTGCGCGCAACGACGAGGGTCTGGCCGCCTTGCGCGAACTCGGTGCCCAACCGCTCAAGCTCGACGTCACGCGTATTGAGTCGGTGGCGGGCCTCACGTGGCAACTCGATGGCGAAACCCTCGATGTCGCGGTCTACAACGCCGGTGTGAACTCCGAACGCACCACGGGCCTCGCCGCGATTACGCGCGAAGAATTCGACCGTGTCTTTCACACGAACGTGCTGGGCGCGATGCAGGTCGCGCCGCTCGTGCTGCCGTTCGTCGACGAAGCGAAGGGCTCCTTCGGCTTTCTGTCGAGCCGCATGGGCAGCGTGGCACTCATGGATTCGAACGGCAGTTGGTTGTATCGCGCCAGCAAAGCCGCAGTGAACTCGGTGGTCAAAGCCACCTCGCTCGAAGCGCAGCAGGCGACGTGTGTCGCCATGCACCCGGGCTGGGTGCGCACGGATATGGGCGGCGAGAACGCCGACATCGACGTGCAGACGAGCGTTGCCGGTATGCGCCGCGTGCTTGCCCGTGCCCCGGGCGAGCGCGCCACGCACAACGGCGGCTTCTTCAATTACGACGGCAACGCACTGGCTTGGTAAGCCGCGACGTTGCCGTATGTGGCGCGTTGCCGTCGCATCCGAACACCTGCTGCGAACGCTGTTTTGTACTGCTGCTGTGGACCGAATAACAAGCTGTACGCCATACCGCCGTATCTTTTGATAAGCGGGCCAGAAACGTCATTCTGAAACGGAGCCACCATGACGTCCGCCATCGACTTTTATTTCGACTTCGCATCCCCGTATGGGTATTTTGCGAGTACCTGCATCGACGACATCGCGAACAAACATGGCCGCGGTGTCGCTTGGCATCCGATTCTGCTCGACATCGTCTACAAGGTGAACGGCACGGGCGCGCCGGTGCAGCATCCGATCAAAACCGAGTACATGCGCCGCGACGTCGAGCGCACCGCTCGCTTTCAAGGCATTCCGTTCAACCGCCCGTCGCACTTCCCGATCCCGACGCAGGTCGCCGAGCGCGCCGTGCTGTGGGTGCAGGACCATCGCGGTGGGGACCTCGCGGCGGAATTCGCCAAGAAGATTTACCGAGCGCTTTACGTCGATGACGTGAACATCGGTGAGCCGGCGGAACTCGTCAAACTCGGCGAAGACCTCGGCATCGATGGTGCGGCGCTCGACAAGGGCATGCACTCGCCCGCCGCGAAAGATCATCTGAAAGCGGAAATCGATCTCGCCATGGCGCGCGGTGTGTTCGGCTCGCCTTTCGTGATCGTGGACGGCGAGCCGTTCTGGGGCTACGACCGCTTCGGTCAGGTGGAAGCCTGCCTGAAGAACGGCAAAATCTGACGAGCCAACACATCATGGCAAGCCCCCGAAACACGCCCACCGCCACCACGTCGGACAACGAGCGCGAAGGCTGCCCCTGCGGCGGCCTTGCGTTCGACGCCTGCTGTGGCCGCTACATCGACGGCGGTGAATTGCCGCCGACGGCCGAAGCGCTGATGCGTTCGCGTTACACCGCATTCGTGCGTCAAAACGCGCCGTACCTGCTCGACACGTGGGCCGCGCGCACGCGCCCGACCACGCTGGATTTCGACGACGCCCCGCAATGGCTCGGCCTGCAAGTCAAAGCGCATTTGCAGCGCGACGACGCCCACGCCGAAGTGGAATTCGTGGCGCGCTACAAAGTGGGCGGCCGCGCCCACCGGCTGCATGAGCGCAGTCGCTTCGAGCGCACGGCCGATGGCCGCTGGCGCTATATCGACGGCGATTTGTTCGACTGACCACAAGTCACGTTCGCACCCTCGCCCGAGACAAGTTTCCGATCCGAACCTAACGACAACTCACTCTCCACCGGATTTCGTCACATGCCGATTCTCGAAAGCAAGCTCAACCCGCGCGGCGAAGACTTTGCACGCAACGCGGCCACGATGCAAACGCTGGTCGACGACCTGCGCGAGCGCATTGCGCAACTCTCGGGCGGCGGCGGCGAAGCCGCTCGCAAGAAGCATGTGGCGCGCGGCAAACTGCTGCCCCGCGAACGCGTCCAGCAATTGCTCGATCCGGGCTCGCCGTTTCTCGAACTCTCGCAACTCGCCGCGATCGGCATGTATCACGACGACGCGCCGGGCGCGGGCATCATCACCGGCATTGGCCGCGTGTCGGGTCAAGAGTGCGTGATCGTCTGTAACGATGCCACGGTCAAGGGCGGCACCTACTACCCGATGACGGTCAAGAAACACCTGCGCGCGCAGGAGATCGCCGAGCAGAACCATCTGCCGTGCATCTATCTCGTCGACTCGGGCGGTGCGAACTTGCCGAATCAGGACGACGTGTTCCCCGATCGCGATCACTTCGGCCGCATCTTCTACAACCAGGCGACGATGTCCGCACAGGGCATTCCGCAGATCGCCGTGGTGATGGGCTCGTGCACGGCAGGCGGCGCCTATGTGCCCGCGATGAGCGACGAGTCGATCATCGTGAAAGACCAAGGCACGATTTTCCTCGGCGGCCCGCCGCTGGTGAAGGCCGCCACGGGCGAAGAAGTGAGCGCGGAAGACCTTGGCGGTGCCGACGTGCACACGCGACTGTCCGGCGTGGCCGACCACTTCGCGCAAAACGATGCGCACGCGCTGTCGATCGCCCGCAGCATCGCGGCGAATCTGAATCGCCGCAAACCGGCCACGGTGGCCGTGAAGACGCCGGTCGAACCGAAATACGACCCGCGCGAACTCTACGGCGTGATTCCCGCCGACACGAAGAAACCGTTCGACGTTCGCGAAGTCATCGCGCGTCTGGTCGACGGCTCGGAATTCGACGAATTCAAAGCGCGCTATGGCACCACGCTCGTGTGCGGTTTCGCGCATCTGTGGGGCTATCCGGTCGGCATCGTCGCGAACAACGGCATTCTGTTCTCGGAGTCGGCGCAAAAAGGCGCGCACTTCATCGAACTGTGCTGCCAGCGCAAGATTCCGCTGATCTTCTTGCAGAACATCACCGGCTTCATGGTCGGGCGCAAGTACGAAAACGAAGGCATCGCCAAGCACGGCGCGAAGATGGTCACGGCGGTGGCCACGGCCAACGTGCCGAAGTTCACCGTCATCATCGGCGGCTCGTTCGGCGCCGGTAACTACGGCATGTGCGGGCGCGCGTATTCGCCGCGCTTCCTGTGGATGTGGCCGAACTCGCGTATCTCGGTGATGGGTGGCGAGCAAGCCGCCTCGGTGCTGGCGACCGTCAAGCGCGACGGCATCGAAGCCAAGGGCGGTCAGTGGAGCGCCGCCGAAGAAGACGCGTTCAAGCAGCCGATTCGCGAACAGTACGAGCGTCAGGGCCACCCGTATTACGCCAGCGCCCGCTTGTGGGACGACGGCGTGATCGATCCGGCGGATACGCGCACGGTGCTCGGGCTTGGCCTGTCGGCCGCGCTCAACGCCCCGATTCCGGAAACGCGCTTCGGCCTGTTCCGCATGTAATCGCCCCGACGCCACCGAGAGATTTGCTGTCATGAACCTTGCCACGCTCAAACTCAGCGTCGACGCCCACGTCGCCACGGTCACACTCAACCGGCCCGACGTGCGTAACGCTTTCAACGAAACCGTCATCGAAGAATTGACGGGCGCGTTTCGCGCGCTCGCCACCAACGACGACGTGCGCGTGATCGTGCTGGCCGCCGAAGGTGTGGCCTTTTGCGCCGGTGCCGATCTGAACTGGATGAAGAAGATGGCCGGTTATTCGGACGCCGAGAACCGTGCCGACGCGATGACGCTCGCCGTCATGCTCAACACGATCTATCGCTGCCCGAAGCCGGTGATCGCGCGCGTGCAAGGCGATACGTATGCGGGCGGCGTCGGCCTTGCTGCCGTGGCCGATATCGTCGTGGCCGTCGACACGGCGCACTTTTGCCTGTCGGAAGCGCGCCTTGGCCTGATTCCCGCGACGATCGGCCCGTACGTCATTCGCGCATTGGGCGAACCGGCCTCGCGTCGCTACTTCCTCACCGCAGAACGCTTTACCGCCGCCACTGCGCAGCGTCATGGCCTCGTGCATGAAGTGGTCGCCGCCGATGCGCTGGACAGCACTGTGCAAGCACTCGCCAAGGCGCTGGCCGACAACAGCCCGAACGCCGTGAAGGAGTGCAAACGCCTCGTCCAAGACTTCGCTACCCGCACCATCGACGACGAAGCCATCGCCGAGACGGCCGACCGTATTGCCACGATTCGCGCCTCCGACGAGGGCCGCGAAGGGGTTCGATCCTTCCTCGAGAAGCGTTCGCCGTCGTGGCGCGACGCGTCCTGAGCCTGCAAAACACGGGGGATTTCGCGACGTAGGGCCGCTTGAGGCCCATGCCACGCGGAATCGCCTGCAATACGGTTACAAAATTTTTTTGGGAGGGGTGACGGCGGAGAAGCCGCAACGTTATCGACGCGTTTTCAGAATTTATCGATAACGTCTTGCTATAGCTCGCAAGAGCACGAGATTTCACGCCATTTCCGCCTATTGCCCTGCCAAAACGCTTTGCCTACCATGCGCCCATCCCCACCTCCGGTCTCGTTCAGAAACGCACCCTGCGTACGTCTGACGACGGCCAGCCGGGCGACTCGGCAACGGTGCATCCGCACCTG
This sequence comes from Pandoraea pneumonica, assembly GCF_902459645.1. Classification (GTDB taxonomy): domain Bacteria; phylum Pseudomonadota; class Gammaproteobacteria; order Burkholderiales; family Burkholderiaceae; genus Pandoraea; species Pandoraea pneumonica. Next base: position 779,457 of record NZ_CABPSK010000002.1, on the reverse strand, counting down.
CGTCGTTCGCCTCGGTGCACGAAGGAGTCAATGATGGACGCCCAAATCCGGCAAGCTCAAGGGCACCCCCCCGCCATCGCCGACCAGACTGCACGCGTTGACGCGTCAGGCCCCGGCAACCTCGCGGCCCGCAGTCAGCGGCAGGTCTGGCACCCCTGCACGCAGATGAAGCAACAGGCCAAGCTGCCCCTCGTCGCGCTCTCGCACGGCGAAGGCCCGTGGCTCGTCGATACCGACGGCCAGCGCTACCTCGATGCGATCAGCTCGTGGTGGGTCAACCTGTTCGGCCACGCCAATCCGCGCATCAACGCGGCGTTGATCGACCAACTCGGCCGCCTTGAACACGCCATGCTCGCGGGCTTCACGCACGAGCCCGTCGTGGCGCTCGCAGAACGTCTGTCTGCACTGACTGGCGGCGTACTAGGCCATGCGTTCTTCGCGTCTGACGGCGCATCTGCCGTCGAGATCGCGCTCAAGATGAGTTTTCACGCGTGGCGCAATCAAGGCCACAGCGACAAGCGTGAATTCGTTTGCGTGAAAAACGGTTATCACGGCGAGACGCTCGGCGCACTTGCGGTGACCGATGTTGCCCTCTTCCGCGACGCTTACGACCCGCTGCTGCGTCACGCGCATGTGGTGGCATCGCCCGATGCGCGCCTCGCTCGCGATGGCGAAACGGCGGCGGATGTGGCCAAGCGTGCCGCCGCTGAACTCGACGCGCTGCTCACGCAATGCGAGGGCCGTGTGGCCGCCGTCATCGTCGAGCCGCTGGTGCAGTGCGCCGCCGGTATGGCGATGCACGACCCCGCTTACCTGCGTGAAGTGCGTGCGTTGTGCGATAAGCACGGCGCGCACATGATCGCCGATGAAATCGCCGTCGGCTGCGGCCGTACCGGGACGTTCTTCGCGTGCGAGCAGGCCGATGTGTGGCCCGATTTGCTCACGCTGTCGAAAGGCATCAGCGGCGGCTATCTGCCGCTCTCGCTGGTGCTCTCGCGCGACGCGATTTACGACGCGTTCTACGACGACGACACCGCGCGCGGCTTCTTGCACTCGCATTCGTACACGGGCAACCCGCTCGCGTGCCGCGCCGCACTCGCCACGCTCGACATCTTTGCCGACGACGACGTGCTAGCTAACAACGTCACGCGTGCGGCACGTTTGACGCAAGCCCTTGCACCGCTTGCGAACGATGCCCGCGCACAGCACTTCCGCCAACGCGGCATGATCTGGGCCTTCGATGCGAAGCTGCCCGAAACGCCCGGCGCGGCCGGTGCGTTCGCCAAGCGGTTCTACAGCGAAGCGCGCGCACGCGGTGTGCTGCTGCGCCCGCTCGGCGCGACGGTCTACCTCATGCCGCCGTATGTGCTCGACGAGAGCACCAGCGATTGGCTCGCGCAACAAACGATCGCGGCATTCGATGCCACGATGCGTCAGGACTTCGACAGCACGGAGATGGCAGCATGAGCGCACATCCCTTGCTCGAACGCATTGAATCCGGCTTAGCCGATATCGATCGCGCGCACCTGCGCCGCACGCATCGTGTGGTGTCGACGCCGTGTCAGCCGCATTTGCGCGCCGATGGTCGCGACGTGCTCGCCTTCGCCAGCAACGACTATCTCGGCCTCGCCGCGCACCCGAAGATCGTGGAAGCATTGATCGACGGCGCGCGTCGTTACGGCGCGGGCAGTGGCGCGTCGCACCTGATCAGCGGTCACTCGCAGGCGCACGCGGAACTCGAAGCGGCGCTGGCCGACTTCATGTCGCCGCATTTGGTCGATGGCCGTGCGCTGTACTTCTGCACGGGCTACATGGCCAATCTGGCGACGATCTCTGCGCTGGCCAACAAGGACGCCGAGATTTTCTCCGAGGAACTCAACCACGCCTCGCTGATCGACGGCGCACGCCTGTCGCGCGCCCGCACGCATGTTTATCCACATGGCGACGTGGCCGCGCTTGCCGCGCTGCTCGAAGCCAGCGAGGCCGAGACGAAGCTGATCGTGACGGACGGCGTGTTCTCGATGGATGGCGACATCGCGCCGCTGCCGCAGTTGCTGGCACTCGCCGAGAAGCACAACGCGTGGCTCGTCGTCGACGATGCGCACGGATTCGGTGTGGTCGGTGAAAACGGCCGAGGCGTGTTCGAGCCCTTCGATCTGCGCTCGCCGAATCTCGTCATCATCGGCACGCTCGGTAAAGCGGCGGGTGTTGCCGGGGCTTACGTCGCGGCGCATAAGAGCGTGATCGAGTGGTTGATCAATCGCGCGCGTCCTTACATCTTCACCACCGCGGCCGCGCCTGCGCAGGCCCAAGCGTTGCTCGCCAGCCTCGCACTGATTCGCGGCGACGAAGGCCGCGAGCGCCGCGCCGCGTTGCAGGCCCGCATCTTCCAACTGCGCAGCTCGCTCAAGCTCAAGCACTGGCGGCATATCGCATCGCCCACGGGCGTGCAGCCGATCATTCTTGGCGAGAATGCGGCAGCTTTGCACGCGCAGGCCGGCCTGGCTGAAGCCGGGCTCTGGGTGCCGGCCATCCGGCCGCCGACCGTGGCCCCGGGGACATCGCGTCTGCGCGTGACGCTCTCGGCCGCCCACACGCAAGACGATGTCGCGCGGCTCACGTCAGCGATCAATCAACTCGACCACGACTGGACGGCGCACGCGCATGGCTAATCAAGACCTCATTACGCCGATGGCCGAGCGCGCCACGCCCGCCCGCCACGCTTTCTTCGTGACCGGCACCGACACCGAAATCGGCAAGACGCTCGTCTCGTCGGCGCTGCTGCATGCGTCGGCCCGCCGCGGTTTGGTGTGTGCCGGGCTGAAGTCAGTCGCAGCAGGTGCGGTAGAGAGCGGTGGCCGCCTCGTCAACGAGGATGTCGAGCAGTTGCACGACGCGAGCAGCCTCAAGTTGCCCGACGATTGGTACTGCCCGTATGTGCTCAAGGACGCGACGGCGCCGCATATCGCCGCCGAAGAAGAAGGCATCGACCTCGACTGCGAAGTGATCCGCTCGGGTTATGCCCGTGTGGCCGCGCGCGCCGATCTGGTGATCGTCGAAGGCGTCGGCGGCTTTCGTGTGCCACTGGGCGTCGGCAGCAATGCGCTCGATACCGCCGATTTGGCCCGTCAACTGGGTCTGCCGGTGATTCTCGTGGTTGGCCTGCGGCTCGGTTGTATCAACCACGCGTTGCTCACGGCGGAAGCCATCGCCGCACGCGGCCTGACGCTGGCCGGTTGGGTCGCCAACCATGTCGACCCCGACATGCGGCACGTCGAGGCGAACATCGACGCCATTGCGCAACGTTTGCCCGCGCCGCTGCTCGGCCGCATTCCCCATTTGCCGCATCCCGATGCGGCCACGGCCTCCGGCTATCTCGACATCGCGCCGCTGTTGGCACACACCCAAGCCGCGCGTTAATTACCGAATACACAGAATTCAAGGACACCCACGATGCAAGTTCATGCCCACACCGCCGAACACGGTCACGACGAAGCCCTGCGCCGCAACGACAAGCCTTGGCGCGTCGAAGAGATCGAAGCGCTGTTCGCATTGCCGTTCAACGATCTGATCTTCCGTGCGCAGCAAGTGCATCGCGAGCACTTCGATGCCAACGCAGTGCAACTCTCGTCGCTGCTCTCGATCAAGACCGGCGGCTGCCCGGAAGACTGCGCGTACTGCCCACAGTCGGCCAAGTACGACACGGGCGTAGATGCCGAAAAGCTCATGCCGATCGACGAAGTGATTGCTGCCGCGCAAGCCGCCAAAGACGCGGGCGCGACGCGCTTCTGCATGGGCGCGGCATGGCGCAGCCCGAAGCCGCATCAGGTCGATGCCGTCGGCGAGATGGTGCGCAGCGTGAAGGCGCTCGGTCTCGAGACGTGCGTCACGCTCGGCATGCTGCGCGACGGTCAGGCGGAGCAGTTGCGCGAAGCCGGTCTCGACTACTACAACCACAACCTCGACACGTCGCCCGAGTTCTACGGTCAGATCATCACGACGCGTACGTATCAAGACCGCCTCGACACGCTCGCTCGTGTGCGCGAAGCGGGCCTGAAGGTCTGCTGCGGCGGCATCGTCGGGCTGGGCGAGACGCGTCGCGAGCGCGCTGGCCTGATCGCCCAACTGGCGAACATGTCGCCGTACCCGGAATCGGTGCCGATCAACAACCTCATCAAGATCGACGGCACGCCGCTGGAGAACAACGAGAGCGTCGATCCGTTCGATTTCGTGCGCATGATCGCGGTCGCCCGCATCACCATGCCGCGCGCGATGGTGCGTTTGTCTGCCGGTCGCGAAGAGATGGACGAAGCGCTGCAATCGCTGTGCTTCCTCGCCGGGGCGAACTCGATGTTCTACGGCGACAAGCTGCTCGTCACGCAGAACCCACAGGCCGAAGCCGACCGCCAGTTGCTCGCGCGCTTGGGCATGCGCACGTCGACCGAAGCGAAGCTGGGCACGGACGCCGCCGGTTGCGGCGAAGCCGAAGGCGGTTTGTCGGCTTGCAAGACGCATTAGGACAGTGACGCGTTGACGGCGGCACGATAGGTTTGAAGCCGGTGTCGCGGCGAGCATCGCAACAGACGATGCCGTGACACCGGCGGCGACAGATAGCAAGAAAGTAGCGATATAGCAGCAGGACAGAGAAGCAGGCGCGAGTGCGTCGGCGGCTTGCCACAAGCGAGCCTGCCGGACGCGAACGTCGCCCCAATCGATCATTTTCCGGAGGCAATATGTTCGACAAGATCCTCATCGCCAACCGCGGCGAAATCGCCTGCCGTGTGGCAGCCACTGCCGCACGTCTGGGCATTCGCACGGTCGCGGTCTATTCCGACGCCGACGCGCAAGCCAAGCACGTCGCCGTGTGCGACGAGGCCGTTCACGTGGGCGGCGCCGCCGCACGCGACAGCTATCTGCGCATCGACGCCATCATCGCCGCCGCCGTTGCCACCGGCGCGCAAGCCATTCACCCCGGTTATGGTTTTCTGTCCGAGAACGAAGCCTTCGCGAAAGCGTGCGACGACGCGGGCATCGTCTTCATCGGACCGCCGGTCGGTGCCATTCACGCCATGGGCAGCAAGAGCGCTGCAAAGACGCTCATGGAAGGCGCTGCCGTGCCGCTCGTGCCGGGTTATCACGGCGACAATCAGGACGCCGCTTTCCTGCACGCCCGCGCCGACGAGATCGGCTACCCGGTGCTGCTCAAAGCCAGTGCAGGCGGCGGTGGCAAAGGCATGCGCGTGGTCGAGCGCAGCGAAGAATTCCGCAGCGCGCTGGCGTCGTGCCAGCGTGAGGCCGCCAGCAGCTTCGGCGACGAGCGCGTGCTGGTCGAGAAATACCTGACGCGTCCGCGTCACATCGAAATTCAGGTGTTCGCCGATACGCACGGCAATTGCGTCTATCTGTTCGAGCGCGATTGTTCGGTGCAACGCCGTCACCAGAAGGTGCTGGAAGAAGCGCCTGCGCCGGGCATGACCGCCGAGCGCCGTCAGGCCATGGGCGACGCCGCCTGCAACGCCGCACGGGCGGTGGGATACGTGGGCGCGGGCACCGTCGAGTTCATCGCCAATCAGGACGGCTCGTTCTACTTCATGGAGATGAACACCCGCTTGCAGGTGGAGCACCCGGTCACCGAAATGATCACGGGTCTCGATCTGGTCGAATGGCAACTGCGTGTGGCCGCCGGTGAAGTGCTGCCGCGCAAGCAAGACGAACTGCGCATTCACGGCCATGCGCTTGAAGCGCGCATTTACGCCGAGAATCCGGACAACAACTTCCTGCCGTCGACGGGCACGCTCTCGACACTGCGCCCGCCCGCTGCCGTGCAATTCGAGATTGGTGCGGGGGCGACGCCCGCCGCTGTGCGCATCGACTCGGGTGTGCGCGAAGGCGACACGATCTCGCCGTTCTACGACCCGATGATCGCGAAGCTGATCGTGTGGGGGCAGGACCGCGACGAAGCGCTTGCCCGCATGCGCCGCGCGCTCGGCCAGTACCGCGTGGTGGGTGTGCAAACGAACATCGCGTTCCTCGGCCGTCTGGTCGCGAGCGAGCCGTTCGCCGGTGCCGATCTCGACACGGGCCTGATCGAGCGCCATCGCGACACGCTGTTCCCCGGCGTGGCCCCCGTCCCGGCGACCACGCTGGCGCTGGCGGTGGCGGCTCAGCTTTCTCGCGAGGCCATCGTCGGCCGCCGCAAGTATCAGGACAGCATCGATCATCACTCACCTTGGCAACTCGCTACCGGCTGGCGTCTGAATGGCGACTACCGCCGCACGTTGTCGTTCGATCAGGGCGAGACGCGTCATGACGTCGTCCTCACGAGCGGCGCGCAGGCCAGCACGCTCACCGTCGACGGGGAAACCTATTCGTATCGCTACACCCACGATGGCGGCGTGTATCGCGTCACGCTCGGTGAGCGCCGCGTGCAGGGACACGTCGACTTCGAGCACGAAGTGGCGCACGTATTTGCCGATGGTCACGCATGGGCGTTGCGCTGGCACGACCCGCTCGCGCAGGCTGGCGCGCAGGAAGGGGGCGAAGGCCGCCTGACCGCACCGATGCCCGGCAAGGTCATTGCCGTGCTGGCACCGGCCGGGACGAAGGTCGAGAAAGGTGCGCCGCTGCTCGTGATGGAAGCCATGAAGATGGAACACACCATCAGCGCACCGGCCGACGGCGAAATCGAGGAGGTGTTGTACGCCGTGGGCGATCAGGTGCCCGAAGGCGCGCAGTTGCTGGCGTTCAAACGGTAAGGTTTATGCGGCGAGGTGATGCGTTGAGATTCACGCGGTGAGCCCGACGCGTCCCTCGCCGAGAATCGTCTGACGCCGGAAATGCTCCGGCGTCAGTCCCGACTGTCGCGTGAACATCTCGATAAATGCCGACGGCGTCGCGTAGCCCAGATCGAACGCGATCGACTTGACCGTCTGCCCCGCCTCCAGCCCCTCGATGGCGCGCAGAAAGCGCATGCGCTGCCGCCATTGCCCCAACGTCATCCCCAATTCCACCCGGCAGTGACGCGCAAGCGTGCGCTCGGTCATGGACGCTACCTGCGCCCACTGCGCCAGCGTACGGTTGTCGCCAGGCTCGCTTTGCAGCGCCTGCAAGATGCGCACGAGCGCAGGGGAATTGGCCTGCGGTAGAAAGCGCGGTTCGGCGGGCGCGAGCGCAAGTTGATCGACGAGCACCTGCGCGAGACGCTTGTCGGCATCGGTTTTCGGCGACGCCACCCCGCGCTCTGCGAAGTCCGACAGAATGGCCCTCAGCAAGCCGCTGATGCGCAACGTGGCCGCATGCGCTGGCAGCACGGTCGCGAGCGACGCATCGATATATACCGAGCGGTAGATCACCGCGTGCGCGTTGAAGCTGGCGTGCGCCGCTTTCGGCGGAATCCAGACGGCGTACTGCGGGGGAGAGAGATAGCGCGCGCCTTCGATTTCAAGCTGCATCACGCCATTCGCCACGTAGTTGAGCGTGCCCCAGTCATGGCGATGCGGCACCCACGCCGTCTGCGCGTCGAACTCGTCGTAGCGGAAGTACACCGGATACGGCAGCGTCTTGAAGGTGGGCCAGTTGTAGCGAACGGTCATTGCTCGGTTTCCGCATTTTTTGGCATCTTACCCGCTCCGCCGAATTAGAAGCGCCGCGAATTGCGGCGTTTTTTCATTCTTTTTGGGGACTGTTCTTAGAAACGTGGTGAGTGAATTCGCGATGTCGTCGCTGTGACGGGCCTCACGGGCTAATAGGAATTTTCATCAGGATTCCGAACCGGTATTCAACAATATTCTCGGTGTCGATATCAACCACGCGCAGCCACGCTGCCCGACACCATGACACAACGTCTTCCTATGTTTACCGGTCCGCGTGCCCTTGCGCTCGCGGCAACCCTCGCACTGTTCACCGTACCGGCGGGCGTCCATGCGCAGAGCAACGTCACACTCTACGGCACGCTCGACTCCGGCTTCGTTCACGCCAACAATGTCGCACAAGGCAACGGCTCGGTCGCGTTGTCGCAAATCACCAGCAACATACTTTCCGGCAGCCGTTGGGGCCTGCGCGGCACCGAGTCGCTTGGCAACGGGCTCACCGCACTATTCCAAATCGAGAGCGGCTTCAACGCGGTGAATGGTCAGCTCGGTAATGGCGGCCTCGCGTTCGGGCGCAAAGCGATCGTGGGCTTGCGGGGCGATCGATGGGGTGAAATCACGATCGGGCGCCAGTACGATCCGGTCGTCAATCTCGTGCAAGGACTGACCGCCGACGGTTACTTCGGCGGGTTCTTTGCCACGCCAGGCGATGTCGACAACTACGACAACGGCGCGCGCATCAACAACGCGATCCGTTACGCCACGCCCAACTACGGCGGCCTTCAATTCGAAGGCATGTATGCGATGGGGAATGTCGCAGGCAAGGCGGGCTCGGGGCGCTCGTATGGCGTTGCCGGGGCTTACAGCAACGGGCCGCTCGCACTCGGCGCTGGCTTCTTCTTCGCCGATGGCGGCAGCAAGGTGGATCAGGTAGCGGGCTCTCAGGACGAAGGGCTGCGCCAGTGGTCTAGCAGCGCGGGTTCGCTGTTCAATTCGTCGATCAACATCGGTTTGCGTACGGCGAGCAAAGTGCGAATCGCGCGCGTGGGCGGTAAGTACGCCGTGGGCCCGGCGATTCTCGGCCTGTCGTATTCGCACGCGGAATACGCCAGCGACGGGCTGTCGGCATTCAGCGGCACGGCCAAGTTCGATACGGTCAATGCCTTTGCCAGCTATGCGCTGACGCCAGCGGTGAGCACCGGGGTGGGTTATAGCTACACGCGCCTGCGTGGACCTCGCCAGACGGCGGCGCATTACAACCAGTTCAACGCCGGCGTCACGTACGCGCTATCGAAGCGTACGGCCACGTATGTCATTGGCGGCTACCAACGGGCTTCTGGCACGACGCTCGATGCGTCGGGTACGCAAACCGTCGATGCCACCGCCTCTGTCGGCTCGTACGGACTCAACGCAGGTGCGCGCTCACAACTGTTGCTCGGCATGGGCTTGAAACACAGCTTCTGATTCCGGCCATCGCCATCGGCCCATTCCCGAGGATTCATGCGGGTTTGGGCTGATTTTCCAAATGAAGACAGAGACTTAGAATTCAAACGACCGTTTGGATGTTTTGAACTGAATTGCTTATCTGAATACAGTATTTCTAATTTCAAGGGTTTACCCTATTCGGGAAAATCATTAGAATTCGTTTTCATCAAAGTTTGAAGCAGACGCAACCGACGGTACCCCAAGCTTTTGGAATCGATTCGCTCCGGTTGGGTTGGCAGCGAAAGTATTCAGGAGAAGGGTTGTGAGTTTCGTCAGTTGGTCGTTGATTGCCCTCGTCGCCATCGCTATTTCGGGCGCACGCGTGCGTCAACTGCATCGTAAGGCGACGCGTCTGGCCGCGTCGGCGCATGTGGATCGCGTCTTGCGCTATCGCCGCAGCCACCGCCGTACGCCGTGCACACGCATTCAGTTCAAAGACGCCGCGTAAGTCTCATCACGCAGCGCCAGCAGTAGCAGTAGCAGTAGCAGTAATTGGCAGTTCAGTAAGTTGGCCGTTCGGCTTTATCGCTGTACTCGCATCACCCGCAGTCCTGTCGTTCAGAAGGTCTTGCATCAACGCAGTCCCCGTCGACGTTAGACGGCTCGCGCAGTCGTAGTGAAATCTAGCTTTACCCGCAGTGGTAGTCCGCAGTACTCATTGCTGTTCTCCGGCGCTTTTGTCACGGCCGGATGGAGAGTCATCCCTCCCTGCTGTTACGAGGCATCGCTCTCACGCGTCGAAGCCGTACCGCCGCCAATGTTCTCGGCGGCGGAGCGCGCGCCCACAGCCTCGTATTGCCCACGCGTTGCATCAGACAACCCGACGCCCCGAATCTCGGAGCGCGCATTCGCAAGCCCCGTACTTGTGCCATCGGTACCCGGCTGCGAATTCGCCATGCACTCTCTTCCGAGCGATCTCGTGCGTTTGTGGTCACGCACGCCCGCGTTATCGCGTGGGCGCCCGGCATGTGCCTACCCGCGCAACATGCCCGCCGTATTCGTATAAGAGAAGATTGTCGTCATGAACACCGACCCAGAACGTATTACCGTCACCCTCACGCTGCACCCGAACGACCTGAAGCAACTCGACCGAGCCTGCCACCGCGTGGGCATGAAGCGCGAAGATTTCTGCGTACTGGCGACGCATCTGGAAGGCTCGCGCGTCCTGAATGGCGAGGGGCTGGCAACGCTGGCCCGCCCGTTCGGCTTCGCTGCCGCCATTCCCGCCGCCTTGCGCTCGGCATTCTCGCGCCTCTGCGTGCGCTGATCGGTCACCGATCCCGCGCTGTTGGCGCGCTGTCCGAGACCACAGCGCTAGCGCCAGCCGATCACTGGCGCTCGTCACCGACCCTAGCGGTTCAGCTCGAACACGACCATGCCGTCGCGCCCGTCGCGTTTGGCGCGATAGAGCGCGCGGTCGGCCTGTTGCAGCCACGCCTGCGGCGAGTCGAAACCCGTCGAGAACGGCACCAGTCCGATGCTCACGGTGCATTCGGTCAGCGACAGCGTCTGGCCGTCCGTGACCGGCATTTGCGTCTGCAACTGGGCTTCGGCCTGCGCCACGCGCGCGCGCAGATCGGCCAGCAGATGATGCATCAGGTCCTGTCCAGCCACGGCACCTGTATTCACCAGCACGGCGCCGAACTCCTCGCCACCGTAGCGGCCTACGGCATCGATGTCGCGCAGCCGTTGACGCAGCAACCCTGAAAAGCGGCGCAACGCCGTGTCGCCCGCGGCATGGCCCAAGGTGTCGTTGATGCGCTTGAAGTGATCGAGATCCATCAGCACCAGACACGCAGGCTGTCCCGTCGCCATGCAGTGCGTATGAATATCGGCCAGACGCTGCTCCCACGCGCGCCGGTTAAGCAAGCCCGTCAAGCCATCGTGTTGCGACAGATATTCCATCTCGCGCGAGCGATGTGCGAGCTTCTGCGCGAGGTCGTAGGTCACCTTACCCAACGCAATGGGGTAAAGGATGATCATCGGCAAGCACGTCAGTACGTTGAACGTGTCCGACGCCGGCGCCCATACGAAACCCACTAACGCGATACCGACCAACACGCCCGCCACGTTGGCGAGCACCCCCTGCAAGAACAACTTCACGCCACCGGCGCCGATGTTGTCCATCGACATCATCGCCAGCACGACCACGCTCGGCAGCACGTTGAAATGCATCGCCGCGACCCAGAACCCACCGAACGCCGAATCGATCAGCAAGTTCATCCGTTCGGCGCGATACGGCACCGGGCGCGAAAGCGCCAAGGCGCACGCCACGTGCGGCCAGACAAACCCGTTGACGATGAGAAGTACCCAAAGCCAGGACGCGATGGGCGGATCGTGACGGTAGAAAACGCCCGCGACGCAGAAGAACCCAATCGCTAGGCCGATGGTGCGCAAGCGGTAGATGCGGCGCACGAAGCGCTTGCCCTTGCCCGCGACCGAAGAATCAACACCGAAAGAAGACGATGCAGCACGACGCTGCTGCGCGCCGTCGGCATGCGCCGACCGGCCTTGTGGACTCACTGACACCATGCTGCTCCGATCACCTGTCACGAAACGCGCACGATGCGAGTGCACCGTGGGGCGGCAAATGGCCGCGCACTTGGCGTATACCGCCTAACGTGCACATGTCCATCCCCGCACCGCGCCATTCTACCTGCGCGCCATGACGCGCGGACGAGGATCGAGCGATAAACGTCGCGTCTTAAACCACGTATCATTTGTCCGAAATTCGCTATCTTGCGGACACCCCTCGGGCGGACAATTCGCCGCATACCGTGCAGTGTGCGCGGTGCGACCCCAGTGCCCCCTTATCAACTCATGTTTAATTTCATCCTGCCGTTGACCGCCGTGCTGATCTGGTCGGCCAACGTGATCGTCAACAAGCTCGCCGTCGGTCACATCTTCCCCGCCGAAATCGCTTTCCTGCGCTGGTTCGCTGCCGGGGTGATTCTCACGCCGTTCGCGCTGCCCTCGCTCTGGCGTCAGCGCAAAGCGTTCCTCCCTCATCTGGCGCAATACGCGACGCTCGGCGTTTTGGGCATGGCGATCTACCAGGGCCTCGCCTACTCGGCCGCGCACTATACGAGCGCGACGAACATGGGGATCATTCTGTCGCTGCTGCCGCTCACCACACTCACGCTGGCCGTCGTTGTGTTGGGCGACGTACTGACTGCGGGCGCCATCGCCGGTGGCCTGCTGTCCATTTTCGGTGTGCTGCTGGTCGTGGGTCACGGATCGGTCATGCACCTCGCCGATCAAGGCATCGGCATCGGTGACGCGATGATGGTGTTCGCCATGCTCGCGTACGCGATCTACTGCGTGCTGCTACGCAAGTGGCGTCTGCCGCTCGCGCCGCTGCCGTCGCTCTACGCACAAATCGTATGTGCGGTGATCGCGCTGCTGCCCTTCTATCTCATGTCGCAAAAGGCCGGGGTGTCGATGGACAACCTGCCTGAACTCGCGTTTGCCACGATCCCCGTGTCAATCGCAGCCCCCTTTATCTGGATGATCGGCGTCGCCCGTATCGGGCCGCGCCGCGCCACCGTCGTCATCAATCTGGTACCGATCTTCACCGCGTTGATCGCCGCCTTCGGTCTCGGCGAGCATCTTGCGGCCTACCATCTGCTCGGCGGCGCCCTGATTCTTGCGGGTGTCGCGTTGGGCGAGTGCTGGCACCTGCCGATCCGGAAAGCGCGAGAACTGACACAGAAACTGCAAGAAGACTTGGGAAGTGTCCGATAAATTTTGTGCGAAAAAAGTGGCCCACTCTTTATAGAGGGCCACCTGTCACGCATGGGGAGGAAAGCGATATAACGTCGCAAGACGCGGGGGGATTGATTAGGCTGTGTGACTCGTCAACGGAGTTCCGCCATGCAAACGAACCCACTCGCGCTGTTTGGAGACCATCTGGCGCACTTGCGTAAAGCACGTGGCTGGTCGCAGGAGAAGCTGGCACTCGAAAGCGGTCTGGCCCGGTCGTACGTCAGCGGCATCGAGCGGGGGCGCCGCAATGTCGCCCTCGTCAATATCTGCGTACTCGCCGACACGCTCGGCGTGTCCACGTCCGAGATGCTTCGCTTCTCGCAAGCCCCCACCGGCACCGACGCGAACGCCATCGCGGCAGAGCGCACACCACTACCGCAAATCAGCCGCTCGCTCGGGCGGCTCGAAAACCGCGACCAAGTCTGGCTCGCAGAAATCATCCGCAGTCTGAGTTCCCGCCTGAGTCACGCCGGAACACCCGCCAGCGTGTCGCAGCTTTTGCATAACGGCGATTCCGGTCGCGATCGCAGCCTCGATGCAGGGTACGGCGGTGCCTACGCAAGCGGCATCCCCGCCGAACCTAGCTTGAGCGATGCGATAGAAGAAGACGAAGACGAAGACGACGAGCGTGAGGACGCGTTTAGCAATGTCGGCCGAAGCGAAACCGGCGATCTCGACGCTGCACGCCACGGCGATGCCGACCGCGACGATCTCGATGCCTGCGATGCACGCGATTCCCGTATCGAACCGCTCGCCGAACCGCGTACCGAACCGCGTATTGATCCGCGTATTGATCCTCGTATCGAACCGCGCTTCGACAATCGCTACGCAGCGCCTCAACACCCCGCCGATGGCGAGCGATTTCTCGCACCGGGCGAGATCGCCCAAGACGATTCGCATCGCACCCCAACCGTCGACGAGGAATGATCGACGGCACGGCAAGAGGCATATAGGACATCGCGCAAAGTCCGTTCGCATGACAACGGCTTCGCGCGATGTTTCGTCTTATCGGCGTGTCGGTGCAACGACCACCATCGCCGTATTCCCGTCGCATTGCCCACGTATCGACACGACTGCCCATCCAGTTCTTGGCAACGCGTGACTTCCGAAAAGACGCGGCATTGCGCCGCCCATCGAGACGAAATCGCTCACGCGCGTGTCATATCAAAACCCATTCGCATTGTCCGATATCAGATACGACGCATTGGCACTGAGTGACATCCCGAAAGCCGACAAAGAGAGTCATCTCCCGGCGTCATGGGCATCCGCCGATGTCACACTTCGCGTTTCCCATTTGACCGGAAGGGCGACTACGCGAGTCACCGAGCGATCGTGACTACGCAGCGTAGCGTGACGTCTGCTTTCGGAACCCCGCACTGCTTGTGCCTTCTCCGAAAGTCAGCCCCAAGGTGACGTTGCACACTATGCAGTTCGTGCCTCGCGACCGGGTATACCCAAGAGGCCGTCCCCGATGCCGGTTTTTTGCTTCAATCTTCCTGTCCCCAACAAGGAAATTTTTAGTATGGACTCCAATTTATTTAGATTCGGCAGACACCTAGCCGGCTTGCGTAAGAAGTACAACTGGGCACAAGACAAGCTCGCACTCGAAAGTGGGCTTGCTCGTTCATATCTCAGTGGGGTGGAACGCGGCAAACGCAACATATCGCTGCGCAATATTTGCATCCTGGCCGATACGCTCGGCTTGCCGCCTCACGAACTGCTCGCATTCGACGGCGCACACGGGACTGCGGCCGACGGCACGCTGTCCCCACCTTGTGATCCGTATCCGTCGCTCAACCGGGCGATGCAGAAGTTATCGGATCGCGATCAGGCGTGGATGGCCGATCTGGTCCGCACGCTCAGCCTTCGCTTGGGGCCCAGCATGTTGCGTGACGAGTGACGAGTAAGGGGTTCGATGTCGAAAGCAGGACGTGGACGCGATAGCCGATCCGGTGGCGTCAGTCATTCCCGAGGAACGCATCCACGGCAAGATGAAAAGCGATCGGATTGGCCAGATTCATGCCGTGCGAGGCGTCCTGAATCAGCATGCGGCGCGCTTCCGGCATGGCATGCGCCAGCGCATTGAGGACATCCGGATAGGGTGCCGGGCTCTCGGCCCCTCCCATGAGCAGCACGGGGGCGTGCAATGCGCCCAGCGCGTCGATGGGGAGCGGCGTACGCGGCTCTGCCACCTGCCCGATCAACGTGCGTGCGTTGTCTCTCACCATCTGTTTGAACCACGGCACCATGCGGCGCCACGTGTCGGGGCCACTCACGGTGTCGATGAAGATCGCGAGTCCGCCATCGATATCGCCGGCCTCAATCAACTCGAGTGCCTTTTCGCGGAAATTGCCCCGTTCGCTGTCGAGCGGGACCTGAATGGGGCCACCGCTGATCTCTACGCCCGGGTCCGCCAAAATCAACGACCGTACCGTGTCGGGCGCCAGCAGCGCCGTGCGCAGCGCAACGTACCCGCCGCGCGAGTGACCCAGCACGTGCACCGGGCCGACATCCAACGCCGTAATGAACGCCGCGAGATCTTCCGCATGCTGCTCGCCGGAGAACGTGCCGTCGTGCCCGTCCCATGCCTCGGGCCAGTAGTGCCGCAGGCTGACCGAAATAACGCGTCGGCGTTGGCCCAGCGGTGCCATGTTCGGCTTGAAGTAGCGCAGATCGCAAAGCGAGCCGTGAACCAGCACAAGGGGCGCGCCAACGGCATCGGCGGGTGCGGGCGTTTCGACATACGCCATCGGATAGCCGTTGACGTCGATCGTTTGCGGGATAGGGGCCGGCATGGGGGGGTGACACTTTCGATAAGACGGACTCGCCAGTATACCGAGCTTGTTGCGAGCTTGCCGTCGGCATGCTGCGGCGCGGCAAGGCTAGCGGCGCCAGTCCGGGCACCGCAAGACGCTGGTGTATCCTTGCGACTTTCCTCATTCCAGCGGCACCACGTCATGGCACTCAAAGCCACCATCTATAAGGTCGAGGTGCAAATCACCGACCTCGATCGTCACTACTACGCCACGCACAACCTAACCCTCGCCCGTCATCCGTCGGAAACCGACGAGCGCATGATGGTGCGTCTGCTCGCCTTCATGCTTTACGCGGCAGAGCGCCTGTCGTTCGGTAAAGGCATCTCGACTGCGGATGAACCCGATCTGTGGGAACTCGATTACGGCGACGACATCGTGCGCTGGATCGACGTCGGCCAGCCCGACGCGCGCCGCCTCATCAAAGCGGCTGGCCGTGCCGAGCACGTCGACGTCATCGCGTACGGCGGCAAACCGGCCGGCATCTGGTGGCAAACCACCGAAAAAGAGATCTCGCGTTTGTCGAACCTGACCGTGCGCATGCTCGACGACGCCTCGGCCGAAGCGCTCACGGCACTGGCCTCGCGCACCATGCGCCTGCAATGCACGATTCAAGACGGTGAAGTCTGGATCGCCGACGATAGCCACAATTTCGCCGTCAACCTCACCACGCTGCGCGAAGCCAAGCAGGACTGAGCCCGGGATGGGGTGCGCCCGACTACGCGGGGTGACACAAGCTGCGTTACACTTGACGTTAACGTAAATCGAGTGAACCCGTCCGCGCGGTGCCGCGCGGCGGCTTTGCTGCCTCGTGCCCGCCCCGCCGCTCATGGACATCCTGATCTTTTCGCCCGACGGCAAGACTGCCCCGTATGAAACGGGCATCGCCGAACACCTGCCGCACGCCAACATCCGCAGCTGGCAACCGGGCGACAGCGCCCCCGCCGATTACCTCGTACTTTGGAAGCCAAACGCCGAGGTGCTGCAACCTCGCGAGCGTCTGAAAGCCATTTTCAATATGGGAGCCGGTGTCGACGGCGTGCTCGGCACGCGCGGCGAAGGGGCCGAACGCCTGCCCGCCGGTGTGCCGCTCGTGCGTCTCGAAGACGCGGGCATGGCCGATCAAATGGCGCAGTACGTCAGCGCCGCCGCCTTGCGTTATTTCCGCCGACTCGACGAGTTCGGCGCACAACAAACGCAAGATCAGTGGAAATTTCTCAAGCCGAATCGCCTCAGCGACTTCCCCATTGCCGTCCTCGGCTATGGCACGCTCGGCGCGCACGTGGCCAAAGCCCTCGCGAGCTTCGGCTTCCCGGTACGGGCATGGAGCCGCAGCCAGCGTAGCGACGAAAGTGGCGTCGCCTTGCATCACGGCGATGCCGGTTTCGATGCTTGCGTCAGCGGCGCGCGCATTCTCGTCAATCTGTTGCCGCTCACGCCGCAAACAGTCGACGTACTGAACGCCAACCTATTCGCCAAGCTGGCCTTTGGCGCGTTCCTAATCAACGTCGCTCGCGGTGCCCATCTGGTCGACGCCGACCTGCTGACTGCACTCGACAGCGGCCAAATTGCCGGTGCCACGCTCGACGTGTTCCGTACCGAGCCGCTGCCGGCCGACCATCCGTTCTGGCACGCGCCGCGCGTGACGGTCACGCCGCATATTTCCGCCCTGACGCTGCGCGACGAAACGGTGGCACAGATCGCCGGGAAGATTGCCGCACTCGAGCGCGGCGAAACGATTACGGGCATCGTCGACCTGACGCGCGGTTACTGATACTGCGCGTGTCACGCGAGCCGAGCCCGGCCAGGACAACACCGAGGAGACACCCACAATGACTCAGCCTCAACTGCCGCAACGCGTGAAAGTGGTCGAAGTCGGCCCGCGCGACGGACTTCAGAACGAGAAGCAACTCGTGCCCGCCGACATCAAGATCGCGCTCGTCGATCAACTGTCCGCCGCCGGGTTTGCCAATGTGGAGACGACCTCGTTCGTCTCGCCGAAGTGGGTGCCGCAGATGGCCGACGGCGCCGAAGTGATGACAGGCATCACGCGCCGTCCCGGCACGATCTACTCGGTGCTCACGCCGAACATGCGCGGCTTCGAAGCCGCAGTGGCTGCCGAGGCCGACGAAGTGGTGATCTTCGGCGCGGCAAGCGAAGCCTTCTCGCAACGCAATATCAATTGTTCGATTGAAGAGAGCATCGCGCGCTTCGCCCCCGTGGCACAGGCGGCGAAAGACGCCGGTCTGCGCCTGCGCGGCAGCATCTCGTGCGCACTCGGCTGCCCGTATCAAGGCGAAGTGCCGGTCGCCAGCGTGGTCGACGTCGTGCAACGCATGGCGGCTCTGGGCTGCGACGAAATCGACATCGCCGACACCATCGGCGTAGGCACCCCGACGCGCACGCGCGAAGTCATGGAAGCCTGCGCACGCGCGTTCCCGATCGAGCGTCTGTCCGGCCACTTCCACGACACCTACGGGCAAGCGACGGCCAACATCTATGCGGCGCTGCTCTCCGGCATCTCGATTTTCCACTCGTCTGTCGCGGGCCTCGGCGGTTGCCCGTACGCGAAGGGCGCGACCGGCAACGTCGCCACCGAAGATGTGCTCTATCTGCTGCAAGGACTGGGCATCGAGACGGGCATCGATCTCGAGGCCGTGGTGCGCACGGGCGACTTTATTTCGAAGGCCATCGGCCGCAACAATGCCTCGCGCGTGGGTCGCGCGATGCTCGCCAAGATGCAAGACGCCGCACCCGCTGCGGCCTAATTCATCCTGATCGCCCTGACTGCCCCAACAGCGCCAACCACCATGAGCCAGACACCTCATAACGCCACGCCAGCCGACGCGCACGAGTTGCCCGAAGGCGCTCGCCACGTTGCGCGCCTGTTGGCGGGCATGGGGCACGATCAGCCGATCGTGCTGCTGCCTGCCACGGGCAAGACGTCGGCCGAAGCCGCTGCCGGACTGGGCTGCGAAGTGGCGCAAATCGCCAAGTCGATCATCTTCCGCCGCGCCGACGATGACACGCCAGTGCTGGTCATCGCGAGCGGCGTCAATCGTGTGGACGAGAAGAAGGTTGCCGCGCAGGTTGGCAAACTCGCGCGCGCCGATGCCAAGTTCGTCAAAGAGAAGACCGGTTATTCGATTGGCGGCGTGAGCCCCATCGGCCATGTCGTCTCGCCGGTCACGCTGATCGACGAAGATTTGCTCAAACTTGCCAGCCTCTGGGCCGCCGCCGGACACCCCCACGCCGTGTTCAACCTGACACCCAAGCAACTCGTCGCGATGACGGGCGCCCCGGTCGTCGACGTCGCATTGCGCGACTGAACCGACTGAACGGACTGAGCGCCGTCGGCACACAACGGCGTACGGAAGATGCAAGCCATGTTCAGTGCGCGGACATAGCGCCGCAGTACCGCAGCACCGCAACATCGAAAAAAGGAGACCTGCCATGCCGAGTCCCGAACTCGTCGCCGGACTGACATTCGAGTGGACGTATCGCGTGCCGAAGAAGGCCGTGGTGCCCGAACTCTACGACGACGTGGAACTGTGCCGCGACATGCCCGCCGTGCTCGCCACCGGTTATCTCGCGGGCATTCTGGAATGCGCGTGCCTTCAGGCGATTCGGCCCTATCTCGATTGGCCGCGCGAGCAATCGCTCGGCACGCTCGTCTCGTTCTCGCATCTGGCAGCGACGCCCGCGGGCGACACGTTGCGCATTCACGGCAAGCTCATCGAGGTCAATGGCCGTCAACTGCGCTTTGAAGTGGCCGCGTGGGATGGCCTCGACAAAGTGAGCTCGGGCACCCACGAGCGCGTGATCGTCGATCAGGAACGCTTTTTAACCAAGCTACGCGAGAAAGCCGACAAGCTCGACTTGCCACTGTGACCTCGAATCCCGCCACGCGCACGAAGCCGCCAACGGACGACGTACCGTCCCCGTGCACCAACATCTGCCGCATGAACCCGGCAACGGGCTGGTGTTCGGGCTGTTGGCGCACGCTCGCCGAAATTGCCGCGTGGTCGACAATGGCCGCCGACGACAAGCGCCACGTATGGTCGCTGTTGCCGCAACGCCGCGAAGCCCACGCCGAGCCGCCTGTCATGCATCGCCGCGTGGAAGCGGGCGGTGGCAGCGCCGGTGACGCCTAGCGCGCCTTCTCACTCATTACGCCAGACCTCTTCATCACCGCTCATGGGAAAAATCGTCACTGCCGGCGAAACGTTTAGCGCCACTCACGCGTTCACGCCCGCATCGATCCGCGAGTTTTCCGCACTCGCGCACGACTTCAACCCGCTGCACCACGACGCCGAATATGCGGCGGCCGACCCGCGCTTCGGTGGACTGATTTCGTCGGGCACGCAGCAAATGTCGTATCTGGCTGCGTTGCTCGCCACGCACTACTCGAAGACGGCGCAGCCGCTCGGGTTGGAATTCGATATGAAGCTGCGGCGCGCCGTGCGCGCAGACGACGTCATCACCGTGCGCTGGACCGTCACCGATAGCCAGTGGAAAGACAAGCTTGCAGGCGACATCGTCTCGCTCGACGGTGAGGCCGTGAATCAGCGCGGTGAAACCGTGATTGCCGCCACGGCGAAGATTCTCGTGTGCGCGAAGCCGGGGACACGCGCATGACCTCGCCCGCCCTGCCTCCCCTGCCCAATGGCATGCGCTTGTTCGAGCGTGGCTGGCTGTCGTCGAACAACATTTTGTTTCTTGGCGACGAACCGGCGCTGGTCGATAGCGGCTACGTCTCGCATGCCGCGCAAACGCTTGCCCTCGTCCAACACGCGCTGCCGCCCGGACAACCGCTCGCGCGCCTGATCAACACGCATCTGCATTCCGACCATTGCGGCGGTAACGCGGCCTTGCAGGCGCACTACGGTTGCCGCACGTGGGTTCCGGCGGCCGAGGCCGATCCGGTTCGGCATTGGGACGAAGCGCGCCTGTCGTATCGCGCCACGGGGCAGCAATGTGCACGCTTCGTTTTCGACGAGACGCTCTCGCCGGGCGACACCGTCCCGCTCGGCGATCGTGAGTGGCTCGTGCTCGGCGCGCCGGGTCACGATCCGCATGCGCTGATGCTCTACAGCGCCGCCGATGCCGTCCTGATCTCGGCCGACGCCCTGTGGGAACGCGGCTTCGGCGTGATCTTTCCTGAACTCGACGGCGAGTCGGGATTCGCAGAACAAGCCGCTGTGCTCGATCTCATCGAGCAACTGGATGTCTCGCTAGTCATCCCCGGGCATGGTAAGCCGTTCACCGACATCGACGGCGCGCTCGCCGCCGCGCGCAGCCGGCTCGACTACCTGCGCAGCGACCCTGCACGCAACGCGCGCAATGCCCTCAAGGTGCTGATCGTGTTCCGGCTGATGGCAGAAATCGAGATGACGTGCGACGCACTCAAGACCACGCTCGACACCGCACGCGCGTGGCGTGGGGCGGCAGCGATGCTCGCACCACCCTCGGCTTGGCCCGAACTGCTCGACACCCTCATCGCGGAATTGGCGAAAGCCGGTGCGCTGCGCCACGATGCCGACGCAGGCAAGCTCTACGCAGTGTGAACTGGCCGCCCAGGCTAGCCGAGGGCACGAAAAAAACAACGCCGCTTGCCGGTGAAGGCAAACGGCGTTTGAGGACGTGACGTGCCGGTCGAATGCTGCGGTCGCTAACGCGGCACCCGTCCTGCGGCGCCTTGTTACCGGCACCGCGTGGCACGCGACTTCATCGTAGTCGGCACGGCGCGGCACACCAAGAGGGCTTTCCCTGATGCGAGGCCGACACCTTGCTCGGGACCACGAACACAAGACGCCGCGCGGCGCACAATCCGAAGCTTTCTTCGAGTGTCCGCCTCGCGAGAGACAAACGAATCCCCCTATAATCGAACGATCGTTCGCGAAATAATTTCGAAGGCACATCCGCCACCTGCATCGCCAGCCAACGTGCCGACCGGCGTCGCTCCCACACGCGGGAGCGCCCAGCACAAGGAGACTTCATGGCCCTTCCCAAGATTCTGCAAAACCTGGCGCTGCCCGTCGTGGCCTCGCCGATGTTCATCGTGAGCTACCCGGAACTGGTGCTCGCGCAGTGCAAGGCTGGCATCGTCGGTTCGTTCCCTGCGCTCAACGCGCGCGAACCGCAGATTCTCGAAGACTGGCTCGCCCGTATCACGGAAGAGTTGGCGTCCTATAAGGCCGCGAACCCCGACGCCGTCGTCGGCCCGCTCGCCGTCAATCAGATCGTGCATCAATCGAATCAGCGCCTCGAACACGACGTGCGCGTGTGCGTCGAGCATCGCGTGCCGATCTTCATCACGAGCCTGCGCGCACCGCCAAAAGAAGTGCTCGATGCGGTGCACAGCTACGGCGGCATCGTGCTGCACGACGTGATCAACCTGCGCCATGCCAACAAAGCGCTCGAAGCGGGCGTCGACGGACTGATTCTCGTCGCAGCAGGGGCGGGCGGTCATGCGGGCACGCTCTCGCCGTTCGCGCTCGTGGGCGAAGTGCGCAAGATTTTCGATGGCCCGCTCGTGCTGTCCGGCTCGATCGCCAATGGCGGTTCGATTCTCGCGGCGCAAGCCATGGGTGCAGACCTCGCCTATATCGGCACGCGCTTCATCGCATCGAGCGAGGCCAATGCCACCGACAGCTACAAGCAAGCCATCGTGGATGCCAGCGCCAACGACATCGTCTATACGAACCTGTTCACAGGGGTGTCCGGCAACTACATTCGTCAGAGCATCGTCAACGCGGGCCTCGATCCGGACAACTTGCCGACCGCCGATAAGACCGCGATGAACTTCGCCAAAGCGAAGGCGTGGAAAGACATCTGGGGTGCCGGGCAAGGCGTGGGATTGATGGACGATGTGCGCCCGGCCGCCGAGATCGTGGCGCGTCTCAAACAGGAATACGACGAGACGCGTCAACGTCTTGCACGTTAAGCGCTCGCTCACGGGTCGCTGATCGGCTCGAACGAACAGAACGAATAGAGCGAATACCACAGCGCGGCCGTCGGTCGCGCAAGCCTAATCGTCGTGGCGGGACGAGTCTCTCCGATCCGGGCTGCGTGTTGTGCGTGCCCGCCAGCGAATCGATACGCTGGCGGGCACGCCACATGCGCGGCCCTCTTCCCGGAGAGACCACCATGACGCATGTCTCGCATCGACGTGCCATCACCACGGCACCGCACTACGGATTGACTGCCAGCGCGCCGCACCGCCAATCAACACAGGCCAGACCTCACTGCGCCACCGGACACCGGTCGCGCACGCATTCGCCCCCCCACGCGCATCGTTCAACACGCGCGCTCGCCATGTCCGGCCCACCGTCGTTGGCGCGCGAGCCATCCGGCGTCTCAACATCGAACGGCCGGCAAATCGCATGGACACTGCTGCTCGTTGCCAACGTCGCAGCGCTTGCCCTGCCCGTGCATGCGAACGTGCCTCGCTGCCCAGCCGAAGCATCGCCAGTGCGCAACATCGGTCTGTGCCCCGAGGGCGCCGAACCCGTCGGCTCGGCATTGTCTGCCACCACGCTCGTCACCCCGGCGTGGCCCGACGTCGTCATCAACAGAATGGCACCTGAACCGATAAAGCTGGACTACAGCTTCGACGACGTCCTGAAGGCGCTGGCATCGGCACGCGAGCCGTTCCGCAATCTTGGCGAATCGATGGCCGACGTCTACACGACGCTGACTGGCAATGAAGTCGACCCGGAGGTCCGCGCACAATTGCGCATGGGCACGACCGCCGTAGACCTTCTCACCAGCCTGCTGCCCGGTGTAGCGCTACCGCGTCTCGGTGGCGAGATCGCACAAATCGTGGCAGATCAGCGTGAGGGCAAACCGGTCGACAGCTCCCGCCTCATCTCGGTGCTGATCAATACCAACCTGCGCGGCATGGAGTCACTTTCGGACACATCCGTGAAGCAAGTCCACAGCGTCGCGCGAGGCCATCAACCCATGCCCAAGCCATATCGCGAGCGCTTGCATGAGCCACGCGACACGTTGGCGCCCCAATCTCAGGAACTCGTGATAGGGGAATCGGAATATTTGCAAGGCTACGCGCAACCGCTCGGCGCCCATGTGCTCAGCCCTGAAGCGATTCGCCCCGTCAGCACCGACACAGAGCAAGGCATCCTCGTCGCGAGAGGCGATTACTTCATTCGCGGGACGGGCGGCTATTACCGCATGCAGCGTCAGAAGTCCGACAACCAATGGCTCGTCGCCGCGCGCGGGCCCGGCAAGCCACAGGTTCCGGTGACTTACGACGCCGCGACCCAAAAATGGCGCGCGCACGCACCGTTACGGTTATACGGCGGCGGTGGCGGCATCAGCAAGGAAGCATCGCCCCCCGCGGCCAAGACCACCGAGCGCGAGCGCGACAGCGTTTTCTCAGTGCTGTTCGATCTCGTCGGAATTCCTGAACCTGTAGTGCGCGCGGCGATACGTCGAGCCTTCTTGGACTTGGGCTATCTGCGCCTGCTGCGCACAAATCGCGCTGACCTTCGGCAACTGCGCGACAACTCTATCGTGGCAATCAGAGAGCGCCTGACGAACAGGATGCGCGACATCGACCGTCATGCGTCTTTGTTCGATCAACAGCGTCAGGCCGCGAAACACACGGCGCTCTACTATTTGGAGCATCCCAATTCTGAGGCGTTTTGTCAGGAAAACGCGGAAGTGCTCCTTTACTTCATGCTCATGTGCGGCGTGCCGTCGAGCCGCATCCGCATGATCACACTGCACGCGCAGAATCGGCCCGCACACGTCATGCTGCTCTACACGGAGTCACCCGCGCTGATCGGAATGTTGGAAACGGCAACGCCACAACCGCCCATCGATGGGCAGATAGACGGCCTGACGCAGTTGGAGTTTGAGTCGGCGATTCTGTCCGCACGCTACCGCAGTCGGCTGTTCGATCCATGGAGCCGGACCAAGATGGTGACGTTCGAGCACGCGCGCAGCGAACGGGAGGTAAGCGAGATGCTCGCACCGACGCTCGAAGACATGGGCTTCCAGCGGGGCGAGCCTTATCGCATTTCGATCACGCGTCCGCTGGGCAAGCCTGCGCAAAAAAAGCTACCCGGTCACTAGCGAACCGAACGAAAACCACAGCGCGATTCTCAGGCCAGCAAGCCTGATCGTCGCGCTGTCACTAATCTCTCCGGCCCGGGCTGCATGAATTGCCAGCGGTGTCAGCGAATCGATAGGTTGACGAGCGCGGCGCATGCACAGCCCTCCTCACGGAGAGACCAACTTGACGCACCTGCCGCACCTCCCCCATCGACGCGCCATCACCCCGTCACCCCGCTACGGATTGCCCGCAAGCGCTGCACGGCACCCATCGCGGCCAGCCAGTCGTCACGGCCGCGCCAAATGCCTCTCACAGGCAAAACCGCCGATGCATGCGGTCAGCGCCGCCACCACGGCTTCAGCGCCGACGACGCCTGGCAGCGCCGCCACCGGCCCACGGCAAACGGCATGGCCGATGGCGCTCGCACTGTTATGCGCGATGAACATCGCAATGCCAATCGCCGCTGCACGACCCCACTTCTCGCCCGACACCAGCGACACCGCATTCCCCGGCGACGCCTCCGATTCGGATTCGGGCATTCTCATGCGGCCGATGGCGTACGCCCCGATCAAGACGGAATACAGCACCAACGATGTGTTGAAAGCGGTGGCGAGCGGCGCGTCTCCGTTCACGAACTTCGCCGAATCGGTCAACGATGCCATCGCCGTCTCCACGGGTCGAGACATCCCTGCGCAAACACGCGGGCAACTGCGCGAAACCATGCAAGTGTTGGACTATGGGACCGGCGTAATGTCCAAGGTGCAACTGCTTCGCCTGCCCGCCGACGTAGCACAGCTCGTGTCCGAACAGATCGCGGGGCGTCCACCGGACGTCTCCCGCGTGATTTCGGTACTCTTGAATTCCGATTTGCGCGGTTTAGACACGCCAGGCCAACCACGTCGACAAACAGATACAACCGTGCACCACAGGGCGATTGCCCACAAAGCCAATGCCGCCCAAGGCCTGCCGGTAGCCGCATTTGACGAGATGGCGAAGTGGCGAACAGCGCCAAAGCTTCGCAAGCCGAATCAACCGAACGCCGCCTCGACAAGCACGATTCACGGCGAGCGCGAATTTCTTCAAGACTATTCGCAGTGGCCGCTGGGAATGGGACCACTCACAGAGTTGCGTCACGGACTCGTTCTGATGGGCGGCCAATTCTTCTTGCGCAGACCCCATGGTTTTTATCGCCTACAGCGCTCGAAGGTCCGCAATCACTGGCTCGTCGACGCCCCGACGCCGGGGAAACCGCAGGTCCCCATAAAACTCGACCCCGCCACGGGTGAGTGGCATGCATACGCGCCACTGCGCTTGTGCGGCGGCGGTTGCTCACAAAGCCGGATGGGCGCGCCGCAGCTCGTCGCTGACAGTGTTTACAGCTATGAGTTCGATCTAGATGGAATTATCGACACGCGGGTGCGCGACGCGATTCGGGACGCATTCGATGCGCTGGGTGACCTAAATCTGTTACGCAGCAATCGTCAAGACATGCGACCGTTTCGAAACAACTCGATCTCCGAAATTCGCAAACATCTGTGGACGAGGCAGCGCGAGATCGATCCGAGTGAGCCTCTGGACCGACAACAGCGGCGCGCAGCCTCAATGACGGCGAACTTTTACATCGATAACCCCGGCCGCGAGGCGTTCTGCCACGAAAATGCGGAGATCCTGCTTCACTTCATGCTGGTGCACGACGTGCCGAAATCGCGGCTGCGCATGGTGACGTTGCGCCCCCAGAACCGGCCGGCACACGTCATGGTGCTCTACACAGAATCGCCTCTGGTTATCAAAGCGCTGGATTTGGCGACGCCACAACCGCCCATCGAAGGGCAGGTAGACGGCCTGACACATCAGGAGTTCTCGAAGGCCATTTTGTCGACACGCGATCACACTTGGCTGTTCGATCCGTGGAGCCGAATCAAGATGGTGACGTTCGAGCGCGCGCGGAGCGTACAGGACGTGAGCGACACGCTCGCGCCAACGCTGGAAGCCGCCGGCTATCGGCGCAGCGAGCCCTATCGGATTTCGGTGACGCGCACGCTGAGCACGCCCGCAAACGAGCGGGGTGCCCAGTTGAACCGCGACCGGTCTTGACTTAGTACGTGTAGACGCCGCGCCCGGTCTTACGGCCGAGATACCCCGCAGCGACCATTTCCTTGAGCAGCGGGCAGGCGCGGTACTTCGAGTCTTCGAACTCTTCGTAGAAGACGTTCATCACCGAGAGACACACGTCGAGCCCGATCATGTCGGCTAGTGCGAGCGGCCCGATCGGGTGATTGCAGCCGAGCTTCATGCCTTCGTCGATTTCTTCCGGCGTCGCGAGGTTCTCCGCCAATACGAAGAACGCTTCATTGATCATCGGCACGAGAATACGGTTCACCACGAAGCCCGGCGCATTCTTCACAGTAATCGGCGACTTGCCGAGTTGACGGGCCAGCGCTTCGACGCGGGCATGCGTCTCGTCGCTCGTTTGCAGACCGCGAATGATCTCGACGAGCGCCATGAGCGGCACCGGGTTGAAGAAATGCATGCCGATGAACTGCGACGGGTTCGCGACGATGGCGGCAAGCTTGGTGATCGAGATCGACGAGGTGTTCGACGCGAGAATCGCATCGGCCTTCGCCACGCCTTCGAGTTGCTTGAGAATCTTCACCTTCAGGTCGAAGTTCTCGGTGGCCGCTTCGATCACGATATCGGCACCGGCGAGCGCGGCGTAGTCGGTCGACGTGGAGATGCGGGCGAGCGCCGCGTCTTTTTCCGCCGTCGTGAGCTTGTCCTTTTTGATCAGGCGATCGAGACTGCCAGCGATCGTCGCCAGCCCCTTGTTCACGGCGGCGTCGCTGATGTCGACCATCGTGACCGGCAGACCCGCCACGGCACACGCCTGTGCAATGCCGTTACCCATCGTGCCCGCGCCAATGATGCCAACGTGTTGAATCGTCATGTCGTCTCTGCTCCGTCTATGGTGGATTTTCGGTGCACAAATCATAGCGCGGACACGCCGGATCGGTGACACATGAAACCGCTCTGCGGAACTCGGCAGCGGCGGGCAAGACGCGTGTGGCGCGACATCTCGGGCGGAAAAAAGAAAGGGGACAGACGCACCCCAAATTGGCGCCTGCCCCCTCTCTGGAACCGGACGGTGCGCGCGTCGCCGCGCACACCGCGCGCGATCAGAACTTCATGCGAATGCCGCCGCCGGCCGTGTTGCCGGTCGAGAGCGTGCTGACCTTGTCCATCATGTACGCGGCATAGATGTCGGTACGCTTGGACAGCGGGTAGTCGTAACCCAGCGCCCAGGTCTTGCGGTTGACGTTGGTCGCGCCCGAGCTCTTCGTGTACGCATACGACGCGAGCACGCTGCCGTTACCCAGCGGCACCGACACGCCGAGCTGGCCGCCGTTTTCCGACACGCCGCCGCCCGTCACGTTGTTACGGATGTATTGGTACTGACCGAACAGCTTCACGATCTGGAAGTCGTACGTCGCGCCCAATTGCACGGCTTGCTGGCTGCGGAAGCCCGGCATACCGGCCATATCGTCAGGCACCGAGTCGAACTTCACTTGCTGATAGGCGACGGTCGCAGCGAACGGACCGTTGAAGTACAGCGCCGAGGCGCTCCACTTGTTCTGGCCGGTTTCGCCAGCCTTGTTGCCGAACGCGTACGAGACGCTGCCCGACAGGCCCTTGAAGTTCGGCGTGGTGTACATCACGGCGTTGCTCCAACCCGAGTCGCCGACGATACCTTGGCCGGCCTGACCGATGAAGGTGTGGAACACCATCGGGCTGAACGTGTACGAATCGACGAACGGGTTGAACAGAATCGTCGAGACAAAGTACGACGTGGTCAGACGGCCGATCGTGACGGTACCGGCGGTGTCCGACGACAGGCCGACGTACGCGTTGCGCGAGAACATCGAGTCGCCCTGGAAACGACCGTACTGGCCCGTCTGCGGACGGAAGAAGTCTTCGAGCACGAACACGGCTTTCAGGCCGCCACCGAGGTCTTCATTGCCCTTCATGCCCCAGTACGACGTCGACATACCGCCGCCGCCCTGCGTCCATGCCGTATTGCCGCCCGGGTTCTTCACCGCGCCCACAAAGGCATCCACCTGACCGTACAGCGTGACGTTCGACTGTGCGAACGCCGACGTGCTCATGCACGCGCCCAGAATGAGTGCCCCGCCCAGGCCCTTGGCCATGCTCCGCTTCATTGACTTCTCCTTGGTTTGAGTATTTTGTGTGCCTGCTCCCGCCCCTGCGCGGGCCCTGCCGGCGCTCACTTGCGAAGCGCCTCCCTGTTGAACGGCCGTGATTCTCGCACAGCACCTGCGGCCTCGGTACGCCGAAACCGCAGAGAAAAATCGCCACATGAAGCGGCTGGGAAATGGTGGGGAGACAAAATTCAGACGACCACCCGCGCCACAATTAACCTCGGTATAACGGGATCGATATATCCCTTATATTGCCGGGTTAGCGAACGCTCACATACGCCGTGACATGCGCGATTGATGGGCAGTCATGAAGCGCGACCTAGAGTCGGCATTGGGTGCGAGCGCACGATTCCGATGTTGCACATATGCAACATTCGGTGCACTCAGGGGAAAGCGGAAGGGGGTTTTGCCGGAAACGGGCTAGCGGGTCAGCGTCCGCGGCGTCCACCGCCGCCTTGAGGGCCACGCGGGGCACCTTGCGGGGTGTACTGCCGCTCGCGCGGCTCGGCCGGGGCGGCCCAGTTCGGGTAAGCCTGCTGACCGCGACCGCGGTCGGCGCTGAAGCGGCTGATGTCTTCGCGCAGCGACGCCTTGTTCACATCGAGGGGGTCGCGCCCGCGCCCGCCTTCTGCCCAGGCAGGATAGGCGCACACCAGCAGCAATAGGAGACAACAGCGAATACGGGCACTCATTTCGATACCGCCGGCTTTCGACCGACATCGTCCGGCCCGAGGGTGGGGCCGGTTGGCACGAGGCGTCCTTGGCGCGAAGCCGCAGCGGCATTCGCGCGCGCAGATCATGCCTGCGCCATACGCCTCAAGAATGAATGTACCGGGACAGCCGAACGAGCGTCGACCGAAAAGATGTTAACGCGCGCGGCGGTGTGCAACCGTTTGTAACCGCCTGATTCGCATACGACAACCAACACGCGCGACGCGCCAACGCACGTCGCCGGATGACGGCGGCCACCATGGGGCCGGTGCCGCTTCGCTTCAGTTACTGCTTCTCGACCGACAGCGAAATCTCGCGAATGCGCTCAGCGCGCGGCGTCACCAGGTCTTGCGCCGTAACCGTGAAATTGACCGGGCGCGCGTACTTCTTGCTCGCGCTCTGCCACTCGGCGGGCAGCCCTGCCGGGTTGGTCGTCGTCGTGCGCAGGGTGGTCACGCCGCGCGTGCAGCGCGAGACTTGCGTGGCGAAGCTTTGCGCCTGCGTGCGCAGATCCATCGGCGTGATCTTCTGGTAGTCCCAGATGCACTCGTAGGTCGGTGCGAGACCGGTCGCGCGAAACACCTTGCAGTCGCCGCCGGGCACCGAATAGGTCGCCTGGTAGCTCTCGCCGCGATCGTTCTTAGCCGCGAGCGGGCCGGTGATGTCTTCAAAACCGTTCTGCGCGCTCTTGGCCAGCAGGAGGATGCCCTCGCACTGATCGGCGGCAAAGGCCGTCTGCGCCGCGCACAGGCAAGCGAGCAGAGCCCATCGTTGTAGAGAATTCGTTGCCATCATAGGAATGTTTGACTGTCCTGCCTCGGGCAAAAACGGCGCAATCGGGCGCAATCGAAAGCCATCGGGCGCGATTGGGCGCGATAGGGTGCGGCATCAAAAGCGTCATTAGAACGCAAACGCCGCGAAGGCGAAACCACGGTGACAGGGGAAATGGTGCGCCAATTCGAGTGCTGACACGTCAGTTAGTTCGCGCGGGTGCTCCGCTCATCCAAAAGGCCGATTGTCACGTCAGCTTCGCGACCTATACTCGGATGGCAGTCCAACTGCATGGGCGCGACCGGAACCGGCGACGGTTCAGCGCATTGTGGCAGCGCCCCCTGGTGCCAAGTCTCCTTGGCCCTTACCATGCCGCGCCGGTACACGCGGCTGGCGATGCCCCGATGGGGCCTCAACCGGCGGCTTAGCCCGCCGGTTTCCTTATGTGCGGCAGGTTCTCTGCCAACGCATGACGACGCACTACGCCGCAGACTCATGACGACGGATTAAGCGAAAGTGCGGATATCGTCCGCCGCCTTCGTCTGCAACTATCAAAGCACAAGAGCAATATTCACCGGGCACGCAACTTCGGGAAGTCAACGGAGTGATTGTGGACACTTGTCTGTCGTTGACAGTGGACCCCTTCGTGCGCGGACACGGCGGCACGCTCGCCCACGTGCTCGGCGCCCTCGGCAAGTTTCGCCGGCGCCATGGACATTGGCCGCGACGACTCTATCTCTATCCCGAAACCCTGGCTGCGCTGGTGCAAGACCTGACGCCGCTCGGCTTCTACCGGTTTCAGCAGCGACTCGACGTCATTGCCGATCTCGAACGCGATATGTTCTGCGCGGACGATGCGGGCAACGTCACCATCTACCGCGTGCAGGCCGCGCAAGACCCTGCGGCCATCGACGCCGCGACTGGCTGGCTCAACCTGTGCGGTCCCGAGGCACCACCCCCTGTCGGAGAGATGTCATGAACCGACTCGCGATCATTCTTGATGGTTTGATGCTGCTCTATCTCGCTGCGGCCACGGTGGTCGGTGTGCAAGCGAGCGCCGCCGACGGGCACGGTATGCTCGCCAGCGTGCTGGGTGTGATGCTCGCCGTCTTCGCACTGGCGCTGTTGGCCGCCCCGTTCTACGTGTCGCTGGTCGTGTTGGTCGCGCAATCCGAGCGGCTGCTTCGGCTCGCTGCTGTGCTTCACTGGCTATTGCTCGGACTGATGGCCGCGCTCACGCTCATCTCGTTTCTCGCGAGCGACACCATCGAAGTGTCAGCGACGTTGTTCGTGCTCGTGGCCGTCGTGTGTATCGTCAATCTCGTCGTCCTCTCGCGACGGCGCATGCTCTTCGAGTCGTTCCATCTGTTCGAGCACTGACGGCAAACATCGGCAGCACGCCCCTGCATATTTGCGAGCGGCAACTCGTCAATGCTAGACTGCGCGGCATGAATCGCTGGCGCAAACTCCTCGTGCTGTGGCTGCTGTGCGTGACCATGCCTTTACAGGCCATGGCCGCGCTGCGTACGCATTGCGCGCCGGATGCCACTGTAGCGACCTTGGCGCGACTCGCTGTCCCGATGGCGACACTGACGCTGGGGATGTCGCACAGCGATGCCACGATGCAACACGCGATGCACGGCGGCCATCATGATGCGATGGCGGGCAGCGACGGGGCGCACGACATGACGCTTCACGCGTCGAGTCACGACAGCGCGCCCGACACCGCCGACAAATCTGCCTCGCACTCGCAACACGCCAGTTGTTCGGCCTGTGCGGCGTGCGTCGTCTGCACCGCGCTGCCGCAAAGTCTGGCCATTCGCACGCCCGACGCGCAGCCTTCTGCTGCCATTCCGTTCCTGCGCACGTCCGCCGCCAGCGCGTTCGTGGCCACCTTGGAACGTCCTCCCAAAGCCGTCCTCGTCTGACAGCCTGACGTTCGCGCGAAACTTGCGCGCCGTCACCGTTCCCGTTCGAACCGACCGTTTTCCCGCTTCGCACATCCGCACACTGCGCTGAATCGCGCTGTCGTGTGCTGTCTTGCAGCGAGTGCAACGCGTCCGTTCGTCAGATGACCTTGCGATGTTTGTTGCCCGGCCGGATTACGCGGGCCACTGACATCGTCATGCTCGACGAGTCTTTCGATGACGTATCTTTTTCTGCGACGGCACGCGCTCACCGTGCCCGCCGCGCTATCGGTGTGGATGGCCTTCACGGCACTCCCGGTCAGCGCGGCCACCGAGATGGCATCGGCCCCTGCCGCCGCTGCGCATCCCCAACCGGCGAACGATCCCGCCAACCCGGACGCGCCCGCAGGTCCCGCGCCCCAACACGGCGTGATGCATGACTTCACACGCCCTGCGCTTTCCGTACCGCCCGGCGATTGGCGCGCGGTGAACGCCAGCGTATCCAGTGGCGGGCCGATGGATCACAGCGCGATGGGCCATGCCATGCCGATGCCATCGGCACCCGCCGCCGCCCACAGCGGGCACGCAGCAACGCCCACACCCGCCGCTGCCGCCAGCCACACCGGACACGGCACAGCGCCCGCAACGCAACCAACCGCAGCGCCCGCAACGCCACCAACGCCGCCAGCCGCAGCGCCCGCCGCCGATCCGCATGCTGGGCACAACATGAGCGGAGGCACGCGATGATGGCCTCGTCCCGCCTCATGCCAAATGCGGGTCATGTGGCGCCGGCTCGGCACCGCCGTCGCACGCAAGGCGCACTCATCGCCATCGCCACGCTGGCCCTCACGGGCTGCGCGACCTTTAGCGACGATGGCGGCTTTGACCCCGTTGCGCAGGCCACACAGCAGCGATTAGGCAAATCGGCGGTCTGGGCGCGCGACGACGCCGCAACGCAAGCGCTCGCCGAACAACGCGACGCCCTGCTCGCCAAACCGCTCGACATCGACACCGCCGTGCAACTCACGTTGATCAACCATCGCGGTTTGCAGGCGACTTATGCGGAACTCGGCATTGCGGAAGCGTCGCTGGTGCAGGCCGGTCGTCTGCCCAACCCGCGCTTTGCCTTCCAGCGCGTGCAAGGTGGTGGTGACATCGCCATCGAGCGCACGTGGGGCATCGACTTCGTTCGCGTGCTGACGATGCCGCTCGCCTCGCGCATCGAGGCGCGGCGTTTCGCGCAGGTGCAAGCGCAGGTCACCCAAGCCATCGTCGAACAAGCCACGCTCACCCGACGGGCATGGATCGATGCCGTCGCCGCACAAGAGCGCGTGGAGATTCTCGAGCAAACGAGCGTCGCCACACAGGCCGCCAGCGAACTGGCCGACGGCATGGCGCGTGCGGGCAACTTCAGTGCGATGCGCCGAACGCAAGAGAATCTGGTCTACGCCGATACCGCGGCACGATTGGCACGTGCGAGAGAGCAAGCCAACACGGCGCGCGAGCACCTCGCTCGGCAGATGGGGTTATGGGGTCAACAACTCGCGTTCACGTTGCCGTCGCGTCTGCCCGCGTTGCCGCGCGTGCGTCCGGCGTGGCCCGATGCCGAAGCTCAAGCGATGCGCGAGCGCCCGGATATTCGCGAGGCGCGCGCAGCGCTCGACGCGACGGCCAGCGACCTCGGTCTCACGCAGGCGACGCGCTTCATCAATGTGCTCGACACGTCCTATCGCGACAACAGCGCGACGGGGTCACCCAATGAGCGGGGCTATGAAATTTCGCTGGAAGTGCCGCTCTTCGATTGGGGCAGCGCACGCGTGGCCGGTGCCGAAGCGCGCTATCGGCAGCGGGTCGATCGATTGGCCGACACCGCCGTCGCAGCGCGCGCCGATGTGCGCACCCGTCGCGCCCAGGCGCTCGCTGCGTGGGACATCGCCGAGCACTACCGCACTACCGTTCTGCCGCTGCGCCAACGCGTCTCGGACGAACTGCTGCTGCGCTACAACGGCATGCTCGCGAGCGTGTTCGATCTGCTCACCGACGCCCGCGAGCAACGCGACACCGTGCTGGCCTACATCGATGCGACGTCGGACTTCTGGCTAGCGGATGCCGCGTTCAGGGAAAGCCTCGGCGGCGGCGACGCGCATGCCGACTCACCAGCGATGCCTGCGACGCCTTCGACGCCTGCTGCGCCCACAGCCGCCACAGCGCCCACAGCGCCCACAGCGGCACAGCATGACGCAGCACCCGCGGCGCAGACCGGGGCACAAAACGGGGCGCAAAACGCTGCGCCCTCGCCTTCCTCATCTTCAACACATTCCCATGGAGGTGGCGCATGACGTCGCGCCGACGATTCCTGCGTGATGCCAGCCTCGCCGTGATGGGCGCGGCCGCGGTCGAGCGCACCAGCCTTGCCGCCTTGCCCGAGGCGGCCACACGCAGCGACGCCAGTACGGCGTCTCCGCACAGCCCGCCCACCGGGCGTCCGTATCGCCCTGTCGTGACGCTCAACGGCTGGACGCTGCCATGGCGCATGCGCAACGGCGTCAAAGAGTTCCACCTGATTGCCGAACCCGTCGTGCGCGAGATTGCCCCCGGCATGCAAGCGAACCTGTGGGGTTACAACGGCCAGAGTCCGGGACCGACCATCGAAGTCGTGGAAGGCGATCGTGTGCGCCTGTACGTCACGAACCGCCTGCCCGAGGCGACGAGCGTGCACTGGCACGGCCAGCGTCTGCCCAATGGGATGGACGGCGTCGCCGGGCTCAACCAGCGTGCCATTGCGCCCGGCCAAACGTACGTCTACGAGTTCGAAGCGAAGCGGGCGGGCACGTTCATGTACCACCCGCATGCCGACGAGATGATGCAGATGGCGATGGGCCTGATGGGTTTCTGGGTCACGCATCCGAAAGATCCGGCGGCGATGCCCGTCGATCGCGATTACGTGTTCCTCATCAACGCGTATGCCATCGATCCGGGCACCCGCACGCCGCGCGTGAACGAGATGACGGACTTCAATCTGTGGACATGGAACAGTCGCGCATTTCCGGGCATCGATCCGATGGTGGCGCGCCAGGGCGACCGGGTACGCATACGTGTGGGCAATCTCACGATGACCAATCACCCCATCCATCTGCACGGACACGAGTTCAAGGTGACGGGCACCGATGGCGGATGGGTGCCGCCCTCGGCACAGTGGCCGGAAGTGACGACGGATGTCGCCGTGGGCCAGATGCGCGCCATCGAGTTCGACGCTACCGAGCTTGGCGACTGGGCTTTCCACTGCCACAAATCGCACCATACGATGAACCCCATGGGCCACGAGGTGCCCACGATGCTCGGCGTGAATCAGCGCGAGATTGCGGGCAAAATTGCGCGCATCATTCCCGACTATATGGCGATGGGGGAAACCGGAGGGTCGATGAACGGCATGGAAATGCCACTCCCCGAGAACACGCTGCCGATGATGACCGGCACCGGCCCGTATGGACCGATCGAAATGGGCGGCATGTTCACCACCGTGAAAGTGCGGCGCGACCTGCCGCGCGACAGTTATCGCGATCCGGGCTGGTATGCCCAGAAACCCGGCGCGCCACGGGGCTCGGTCGCGAGTCCGTGGCAAGGCAATGCTGCAACCCTACCTTCTTCTCACCGTCCGCCCGTTACCGGAGGCAAATCATGATTCGTTCGTCTTTCGTCCGTCTGTTGCTGTCGCGCCTGCTCATTCCTGCCACGGCACTCGGTCTGAGCCTGCCCGCGTTTGCCGATGATCCGCATGCCATGCATGGCATGCAACACAGCCATGGCGACAGCGCCGCCGCCAACATCGGTGAAGCGGGTGACGAGGCCCAAGCGACGCGCACCGTCGAAGTCGACATGCGCGACACCATGCGCTTCTCGCCGGGCACGCTCACGGTACGTCGTGGCGATACGGTACGTTTCGTCGTCACCAATAGCGGCAAGGTTCGTCACGAGATGATGCTCGGAACGTCGGCCACGCTGGCCGATCACGCGAAGATGATGCAGCAGATGCCCGGCATGGCACACGCCGAGCCCAATGCGGTGACCGTCGATCCGGGTCAGCGCAAAACGCTTGTGTGGCACTTCACGCAGGCGGGCACAGTGGACTTCGCGTGTCTTGAGCCAGGTCACTACGAAGCAGGCATGAAGGGCGTCATCAACGTCCGGTAATCCCGGCAACCGGGCCTTGGCGACACGACAAGTGCTGGAACAATCTCTCGCCTAGACGCGTTCGAGTCCGCCGCTGAGGGCTTCAGTGGCCTCGGCCTCGAACGCGTCGACGTCACGCGCCTTGAGGCTCAAGGTCAGGGTGACGCCGTCGTCGTAGCTGACGTCGAGCACCGTGGCCGCATGGCGTTCGGCAATCCGGCGCAGCATCGCTTCATGGGCGAAGCTGCACCGGTATTGCGGCTCGGCCATCGGTTCGACCGCGGTGAGCGTGGCCAGCTTCAACGCTTCGCTCACCGCTTGTCCGTACGCACGCGTCAAGCCGCCCGCGCCCAATTTGATGCCGCCGTAGTAACGCACCACGACGGCGAACACATTGGCCAATTCCTTGTGCATCAGCACGTTGTACATAGGCTTGGCCGCCGTGCCGCCTGGCTCGCCATCGTCGTCGAACCCCGACGCGCCCTCGCACAGCAACACCCAGCAATAGTGCGTGGCGTTGGGATAGCGCACGCGCAACGCGTCGAGTTCGCGCATCGCCGCTTCGCGCGTGGCGACAGGCATGACGATGCCAATGAACCGGCTCTTCCTGATGTCCAGTTCAACCTCGACCGGTGCTGCCAATGCGTACATCCGTTGAATTCTCCCTGCGCGGCTTTCGCCGCGCGTCTTCCCTAGGGCCTTACAGGCTCACTTCGCCACGCGCGAGTTCGATCACGTTACCGCCGACACGAATCTCACGCTCGGCCGTCACTTCCAGCGTCAACCGGCACGGGCGCTCAATGGCGTCGCCCTGCGACACACGCGCACGTACGGGCAACGGGTAACCTTGGCCGATCAGCCAGCCGCCCAGATTCGCGCACGCCGAACCGGTGCCCGGGTCTTCGCTCACGCCACCACCCTGCGTGGTGAAGAAGTAGCGTGCCGTCACCTCCAACTCGCCGCCCTTCTCGCTGTCGATGGAGAACACATAGCCCGTCTTGCGCTCGAGGCTCGAAAGCGGCCAGCGCTCCAGTCGTGCGCTGTCCGGCGTTGCGCGGGCCACGGCATCGGCGTTCTTCAACGGAATCAACAATTGATCGGCACCGGTGTCGACCCACTGCGGCGATTGCGCCAGATCGTCACGCGACAGACGGACCAATGCCGCGATGTCAGCATCCGCTTCTTTTGCTTTGGCGATCTTCGGCTCGCCGTGCGACGGCGCTGTGAGTGTCCAGTGATCGCCGTTGGCCTGCACCGGCACGAGGCCTGCGGCGAATTGCAGCGTCAGCGCATCGCCGAGGTTACGCATCGCGCGCAACACGTGGGCCGTGCCCAGCGTCGGGTGCCCGGCAAAGCGCATTTCATACCCCGGCGTGAAGATCCGCACGTGGGCGTCGGCAGTCTCCGACGGCAGGATGAACGTCGTCTCGGACAGATTGAACTGTCGCGCCAGCGCTCGCATCTCGTCGTCGCTCATGCCACGCGCGTCCTCGAACACGCACAGCGGATTGCCGCCGAAAGTGGTCTCGGCGAAAACGTTGACGATGCGAAAAGCAAAAGTGCGGCTCATGACGAATCTCCAGGTTGGGGGCGGTCAGGCTGACAGGTCCGGCGGTGTCGCAAGACGACCGGTGGGTCATGCGAAAGAAGGCTCGTAGTCTCGCACATCGTGCGGCAATGTGCGCGGCGACCGCACAGCTTTGCCATTTACACGCGACTTTTCGGCAAATCTCACCGATGCGGTCGGAATGTTCCGCCACCGCACGGGAAAACTCGCGGATTCAACGCGAATCAATTGTCACCTATGACATGACAATAATTCACAATTCAGACGGATTGTAGTTCTGCGTGGGGACCCTAAAATGTGAGTCATCGAGGCAATCAACACCGCCTCTTACTGATTCAGATCCCCAAGGAGCCCATCATGCTGGACATCAGAAAAGCTGCTGACCGAGGCGTTGCCAACCACGGCTGGCTCAATTCGCACCATACGTTCTCGTTCGCCAACTATTACGATCCGAAGCAAGTCGGCTTCTCCGATCTGCTCGTGATCAACGACGACCGCGTGGCACCGGCACAAGGTTTCGGTAAGCACCCGCACCGCGACATGGAGATCTTTTCGTACGTGCTCGAAGGCGCGCTCGAACACAAGGACACCATGGGCACCGGGTCGGTCATCGAGCCGGGTGACGTGCAGTTGATGAGTGCCGGGCGCGGCGTGGCGCACAGCGAGTTCAATCACTCGCCGACGTCGCCGGTGCACTTCCTGCAAATTTGGATCGTGCCGAACGAGAAGGGCATCACGCCGGAGTATCAGCAACAGCGTTTCACGCCGGAAGAAAAGCGCGGCCGTCTGCGCCTGATCATGTCGCCGGACGGCGCCGACAACTCGCTGCACATTCATCAGAATGCGCGCGTGTATGCGGGACTGTTCGACGGTGACGAATCGGCCACGCTGAGCATTGCACCGAACCGCTATGCCTATGTGCACGTTGCACGCGGCAGTGTGGAACTCAACGGTGTGGCGCTGGGCGAAGGCGATGGCGTGCGAGTGCGCGAAGAAACGGCACTCACGCTCTCGAACGGACGCGATGCCGAAGTGCTGGTATTCGATCTGCGTCCGATCGAAACGCCCGACTTCTAAGACTAGGTGACGTGACTTGCGGCGAAGGGTTGCCGCAACGCGCGAATCATCGATGGCGGACGGCTCCCACGGGGCCGTCCGCTTTTTTTATGGCGCGTTGCCATTAGAGCACTACGCCACTACGACGGGCTAACCACGAGCGAACACGCGTCGCCGCGCGCATCGCGGCTTACCGTCACACGCGATAAACCCGCGAGCTGCGGTGCCAGTGTTCGCCAGATATAACTGCAAAGATTTTCGAGCGTGGCAGGGCCAAGGCCTGCAACGTCGTCGAGCAACCGGTGGTCCAGCCGCTCGCGCACGCGCGACAACTCGTCGTCGAAGATGGCGAGATCGAGCACCATGCCCGTCTCGCCCTGCGGCTTGCCGGTCACCTCGACCGTCGCCCGATAGCTGTGGCCATGAATGCGACGGCTCGCGTCGATGCTCGGCGGATCGATATCGCGGCGTGCCAGCGTATGCGCCGCTTCAAAAACGAAGCTGCGCGACAGCGTGAACTGCGCGCGGTCAACAGCCCCGTTCGCGTTCGCCGCCGCCTTTGCCGACATTTCCGCGCCGCCGTGCGACCCGCCCACGCCCCCCCTTCCCTTGAAGCCGCCCATCAGCCCCACACCACTCATGCAGCGTCGCTCGGTATGTCGAGTTGCAGCGCGTGCTGCGAGTCGCGCCACGCGGCGTCGCCCTGCGCCAGTTCGACCACGCCAAGACGGCACGCCTCGAACGCCGACTCGATGGCGACGCGATCCATGTCGCGGCCAATGAACACGACTTCGTTGATGCGATCGCCCCACGGGGCTTCCCAACTGGCTTCGATCGCGTCGCGCTGCGGATCGCCGTACGGCGGCCACACGTCCGGGTCTGCCGCTGCCCACCATTGACCGACCGGCTCCAGCGTCGCCGTATTCCCGGCACGCGAATACGCAAGCGCCCATGCCGGACGATTCGCCACCCATACGTAACCTTTCGCGCGCATCAGCCCTGGCAGCGGCATGCCCATGAAGGCGGCAAAGCGCGCCGGGTGCAGCGGCTCGCGCTGGCGCAACACGAAGCTCGTCACACCGAAAGTGTCGGCTTCCGACGCGTGATCGCCCGCGAGCGCTTGCGCCCAGCCCGCCATCTGCTCGGCGCGCTCGGGGTCGAAGCGGCCCGTGCCCAGCACTTCGTTCAACGGCACCTGCCCGCGCTCGCCCAACACGATGCGTGCCGACGGATTGAGCCCAGTGATCAACGCCTTCACCGCGTCGAGCCGCGTGGCATCGACGCAATCGACCTTGCTCACCACGACCACGTCGGCGAACTCGATTTGCTCGGTGAGCAGTTCCGCCAGACGGCGCTCGTCCTCTTCACCGGCCACTTCACCGCGCTGTGCCAGCGTATCCAGACCGTTGAAGTCTTCGAGCACGTGCAGCGCGTCGACCACCGTCACCATCGTGTCGAGACGGGCCACATCGGCGAGCGATTGGCCCGCTTCGTCGCGAAATTCGAACGTCGCGGCCACCGGCATGGGCTCGGCGATGCCCGTCGATTCGATCAGCAGATAGTCGAAGCGTCCGTCCTGCGCGAGCTCGCGCACCGCAATCAGCAAGTCTTCGCGCAGCGTGCAGCAAATGCAGCCGTTGCTCATTTCCACCAGCTTCTCTTCGGTACGCGAGAGCGCTGCGCCCGCGTTCTCGGCACCCCGCGCGACGAACGAGGCGTCGATGTTGACCTCGCTCATATCGTTGACGAGGACAGCCACGCGCAAGCCGTCGCGGTTACCCAGCACGTGATTGAGCAAGGTGGTCTTGCCAGCACCGAGGAAGCCGGAAAGCACGGTGACGGGCAGACGGCGGTCGGCACCACCGGCAGCAGTGAGTTGAGAAGTCATGGTGGATCGATCCTGTGGTAAAGCCCCGGAGGGATGCACGCCGACGACGCTCGCGAGGGGTGTGGCGCTGCCGGAGCCTGGGTGAGGCTGGAAGCGGCCAGCAGCGCACAGGGCGGGACGCCGGTGGCGCGCGCCGTCGGGGGGACCGGCGCAGGCGTCGGGCCGAAACGAAACGCGTCGGCGCGCATACGGGGCTGCAACGAAATGTCGCCGCAAAAATGCAATTGAGTTGCAATATGGCGCGATCATACGGGGAGAATCTTATTTTTGCAACTCAGTTGCAAAAATAGAACAAGCCCCCGGTGCGGCGCTATTCGTCCCGCTTTCATCCCGCTTAGATCCCGCTTCTCATCCCCCTTATTGCGGAACCCGCGAGCGGCTGCATCGGTCATCAAGGTCTGCGATACTGCGCGAGCGGCACAGGCCGCTGATGGTGAGGCGGCCGATGCTCAACATCGCCCTGCCAATCACCCTTGTCACCCCACTCGATACGCGTATGCCAAAGACCTCTTACGCCACGCCCACCCAACGTGCTTCAGGCACTCCGAGCAAAATGATCGATCTGTTCACGCCCGCAATGCAGTCGCTGCGCCACGCGGCACGTGGGCTCGCCGTCGCCGCCGTCATCGGGCTGATGGGCGCGTCCCAAGGCGCGTGGGCCCACGCGCACCCGGTATCGAGCGAGCCTGCTGCGCAAGCGAGCGTCGACGCGCCGAAGTCGGTACGCGTCACGTTCGACTCGGCCCTTGAAGGGGCCTTTTCGACACTGACCGTCGTCGACGCGCAAGGCAAGCCGGTCACGCAGACGAAGGCCGAACTCGACGCCGCACGCAAGACGCTTA
Source organism: Pandoraea pneumonica (assembly GCF_902459645.1). Lineage (GTDB taxonomy): Bacteria > Pseudomonadota > Gammaproteobacteria > Burkholderiales > Burkholderiaceae > Pandoraea > Pandoraea pneumonica. The sequence goes on along the minus strand of NZ_CABPSK010000002.1, from coordinate 737,600 downwards.
CGGTCGCGTTGCCGCCCCTCAAGGCGGGCGACTATCAGGCGAACTGGGTCGCCGTGGCGAATGACGGGCACCGCACGAAAGGCAGCTTCAAGTTCACTGTGAAGTGATGCCGTCCGATCTCGCAGCGGGCACCTGGCAACCGGCGACCGCCGGGTTGCTGAACCTTGCGCTCGCGCTGGCGCTGGGGGTATTGCTGCTGCGCAGCCCACACGCGGTGCGACGCGGGCTGACCTTACGGGTACTGCCGGGGTTTGCTGCCGGGTTGGCCGTCGTCGCGTGGGTTGCCTACGTACTGGCGAGTACGCAGGCGATGACTGGTGGCGACTGGGAAACCACGACGGCGATGCTGAGCGACGTGTGGCAGGTCCTCACGCTATCGCATTACGGCCGCATGCAATGGGTGGCGGGCCTCGGCGTCGCGCTGCTCTGCGCAGGCGCGTGGACGTGGTTCGATGCGCGTCGGCGTTTGCGCAATGCCCCGCCGGTCGCCGACGATCCGCGTGATCGTCATCACCGCCGCGAGCATCAGCAGGAACGGCATGCCCGGATGATCTATGCGGCCGGCGCCGTGTTGCTGGCGCTCGCCCGCGCAGGCACGGGCCATGCCGCCGACGCCGCGATGCCGTGGCTTGCCATCGGGGTGCACACGCTGCACGTGGGCGCGGCCGCCACATGGACGGGCGTGCTGCTCGTCGCGGGTTGCGTGATTCCGGGCTGGCGGCATTGGCCGGTCGGCGCGCGCGCGGCCTATGGCGAACGCCTGTCGTCGGTGGCGACGCTGGCGATGTTTGTCGCGCTTGTCACCGGTGCGTTCAACGCGTGGCGCACGTTGGGCGAAACCCCGTCGACGTGGTTCGAGCCGCAGAACGCGCCGTATCTCGCGTGGCTGATTACCAAGCTGATACTCGTCGCTTGCGCTGCGCTGCTTGGCGCATGGAATCGCTGGCACTTTCTGCCGCGCCTGGTCCTCGATACCGGGGAGACGCATTTGGACACGACGGCCTTCGCGCGTGTCATCGCCATCGAAGCGCTCGTCCTGGTCATGGTCATGAGCCTTGCCGCCAAGCTCGGCACCACCATGCCGCCAGGGGTCTGACCCGCGCGGGCGGCCTCGGCAGAATTCAATAGCAAGAACCGGAGCGCGGCATCGTCACCCGCTCCCTAAACTGAAGGCAAGTCATCAGTCATTGGGAGAACACTGCGATGTGTGCCAATCAAGTGAGTACCAAGTCTTCAGTCCGTGAACCGCGTGCAGGAAGCTCGACGCAACCCGGCCCGACGCAATCTCGTTCGAAGGCTGTGCGTGAACCTTCCATCGCAGTACACGCTTCGGATGATTCCGCCACGCGCTATGCCACGGATGCCGCCAAGTGGGCCGCCGTCGCGGCGCGCGACAAAGACGCCGATGGTCAATTCTTCTATTCCGTGCGCACGACCGGGGTGTATTGCCGCCCGTCGTGCGGCGCGCGCCTTGCCCTGCGTGAGAACGTTGCGTTTCACGCCGATATGGCTGCCGCCGAGCGGGCGGGCTTTCGTCCGTGCAGGCGTTGCAAGCCGGACCAGGGCTCGCTCGATGCGCGTCATGCGGCACTCATTACTGCGGCATGCCGTCGTATCGACACCGCCGATGTCGCACCGCGCCTGGAAGATCTCGCCGCCGAGGCCGGTCTGAGCTCGCACTACTTCCATCGCCTGTTTCGCACGGTAACCGGCGTGACGCCGCGCGCCTATGCCAACGGTCGCCGAGCCGAGCGTGTACGTGACGCGCTGCCCGCTTCCGGTAGCGTGACGTCGGCGTTCTACGACGCCGGCTTCAATTCCAATGGCCGCTTCTACGAAAACGCCGGGGCATTGCTTGGCATGAAGCCCGCTGCATTTCGCGCGGGCGGGCAGGCGGAGACGATTCGCTTCGCCGTCGCGCAGTGCTCGCTTGGCGCGCTACTCGTTGCCGCGACGCCGCGTGGCCTGTGCGCAATCTCGCTTGGCGACGATCCGGAAACACTCGTGCACGAACTGCAAGATCGCTTCCCGAAGGCGGAACTCACCGGTGCCGACGCCGAGTTCGAGCGCTGGGTGGCACAAGTGGTGGGGTTTGTGGAATCGCCGCGTGTTGGGTTGTCGCTGCCGCTGGACGTGCGCGGCACCGCGTTTCAACAGCGTGTGTGGCAGGCGCTGCGCGATGTGCCCGCAGGTGAAGTCGCGAGTTATTCCGATATCGCCGAGCGCATCGGGTCGCCGCGTGCGGTGCGTGCTGTAGCACAGGCCTGCGCCTCGAACACACTGGCCGTGGCAATTCCATGCCATCGGATCGTGCGTCACGACGGCGGCTTGTCAGGCTATCGCTGGGGTGTGGAGCGCAAACGCGCGCTGCTCGCTCACGAACAGGCAGACGCGGGCGGCGCAGCCGGTATGGGCACAAAGGGGAAGCTATGACGGCGCGCGAACCCTTGAACCGGGTGCAGACCCTCGATTGGCAAACCATCGAAGACGAGCTCAACGGCGTTGGCGCTGCGTGCGTACCGAAGCTGCTGAGCGCCGACGAATGCGCTGCCATCGTGGCGATGTACGGCGACACCGATGGTCGACCAAGTATTACGCCGACGTCGTCGCGTTTTCGCAGCCGGGTGGTGATGGCGCGTCACGGTTTCGGTCTCGGCGAGTACCAGTACTTCGCCTATCCGTTGCCGCCGCTCGTGGCGGAACTGCGCGAGGGGTTTTACGCGCCGCTGCGCGAGATTGCGCACCGTTGGCATGCCGCAATGGGCATCGACGTGCGTTACCCGCCGACACACGCCGAGTTTCTCGCCAAGTGTCATGCGGCGGGCCAGCGCCGCCCTACGCCGCTGCTGCTGAAATATCGCGCGGGTGACTACAATTGCCTGCATCAGGATCTCTATGGGGAACACGTGTTCCCGTTGCAGGTGGCCATTCTGCTTTCACAACCCGGCGACGATTTCACTGGCGGCGAGTTCGTGCTCACCGAGCAGCGCCCGCGCATGCAGTCGCGCGCCGAAGTGGTGCCGCTCACGCGCGGCGATGCCGTGGTATTCGCCGTCAATCACCGGCCGGTGAAGGGCACGCGAGGCGTGTATCGCGTCAATCTTCGACACGGCGTGAGTCGGCTTCGCAGCGGTCATCGGCACACACTGGGTTTGATTCTGCACGACGCCACATGACGCTCGATCTCTTTGCCCACGACGCGCACGATCCACGCGACCCCCACGCTACATCCGGCGAGCGTGGCATCTCCTCCGATGAACTCGCCCCGGGGGCCTTTGTGCTGCGCGGCTATGCCCGCACAGCCGTTGCCGCGCTACAGAGCGATATCGACGCGATCGTCGCGCAAGCGCCGCTGCGCCACTGGCTCACACCAGGCGGCAAGCGCATGTCGGTCGCGATGACGAATTGCGGCGAGGTGGGCTGGATCAGCGACCGGATGGGGTATCGCTATGGCAGCCACGACCCGCTCTCCGGCCGCGAGTGGCCTGCGATGCCCGCATCGTTCGTGACACTGGCATGCGAGGCTGCGCAAGCGGCCGGGTATGACAACTTCAAACCCGACGCCTGTCTTATCAATCGCTATTCGCTCGACGCGCGGCTCACGCTCCATCAAGACCGTGACGAACGCGAGATGGGAGCACCGATCGTCTCGGTGTCGCTGGGGTTGCCAGCGATCTTTCTGTGGGGCGGCTTGCAACGCAGCGACCGCACGCGCAAAGTGCGGCTCGAGCCGGGGGACGTGGTGGTGTGGGGCGGGCCGTCGCGGCTCGTCTATCACGGCATCGCCAGCGTGGAAGGCAGCTTCGACGCCAACGCCGTGCGCTATAACCTGACCTTCCGGCAAGCGCGCTGACATCGGCCTTCTGGCGCGGGACGAATACATCGCGCTCAGATAAACCGCCGCCTGAAAACGACGAGGGGCGGTCAGCGACCGCCCCTCACAAGCCCCCGCCAACGATCGATCAATACCCGATCGTGAAACGGGCGCGCGGATGCTGGTTCTTTTCGAGTTCGTCGACGAGCGCGATGGCGTAGTCTTCCATCGAAATCCAGCTCTTGCCGTTGGCGTCGACGAGCAGGCCATCGCCGCCCAGACGGAACTTGCCCGTGCGCTCGCCCGGCTCGAACAACGCCGACGGCGACAGGAAAGTCCAGTTCAGCGACGAATCTTTCGGCTCAGCGCGCAACACGTTCAGGAAGTCGCGCCCGGCGCTGGCTTCCGCCTTGTACGCTTCGGGGAATTCCGGCGTATCGATGAGCGCCTTACCCGGTGCGATCTCCAGACTCCCAGCACCGCCAACGACGAGCAAACGCGGCACGCCTGCACGCTTCACAGCGTCGATCAGCTTGGCGGCGTCCATCGAGACAAAGCGCCCGGCGCTGATCACGGCATCGTTTCCGGCGAGCAACGGCGCGAGCGATGTGGGGTCGGCGGCGTCGCCCTTCACCACGGTCAGGCCCTTTTCGGCCTCGACGCGCTCAGGGTTGCGCGCAATGCCCGTGACCGTGTGACCACGTTGCAGCAATTCGGCGGCCACACGCGTACCCACGCGGCCGGTAATACCAATCAATGCGACTTTCATCGGGAAACTCCTTGGGGTGAGGGGAAATTCGGCCGACGCCGCGCCGTCTTGCGATGCTGCGTCTGCCGCTGTGATCAGATTGCGCAGCCGTCGGGGCCGCATTGCGGGGGCGTGTTCGTCTCGTCGCCCGTGCCAGCGGTAGCACCGGATTGGGCCGATTGTGCCGATCGGGCTGATTCGGCCGCCAGCAGACGCTCACGCAACGCGTCGCGCCAAGCCTCGGGCTTGCCGAGATAGCGGCCCGGTTCCAAACGTTCGAGCTGACCATCGATTTCCAGCGCAAAGGTCGGAAAACCGCTGCCGCCCACGCGGGTCAGCCACGCGCGGCTCTCGCGGAAATGGCGCATGAGCGCGGCGTCGTCTTGTGCGTCGAACGCATCGGCGAATGCCTGCCGATCGAGGCCGAGTTCTGTGGCGATGTCGATGAGTACGTCACGATCCGCAATGCGTCGGCCGTCGACGTAGTGCGCCTTTTGCAGCGCCGCGAACATATCGAGCCCCCGCCCGGCCAGCGCCTCGGCGGCCAGTGCGGCAGCCGTCGGCGGTGCTGAATCGAACACGGCGGAGCTATCGCGCAACAGGCCTTCGAAATAGGCGTCGCCAAACGGCTGTCCGGTGAGCGCCGCGATGCGGTGGTCGTGCGGCATGACGTAGTTGCGAAGTTGCGGCGTCACGGCCTGCGCGTTCGGGCCCGCCATCATGCCGCCGCCGTGCAGCGCGACGTCCAGACCTGCCACATCGCGGGCAGCACGCACGAGCGGCGCGGCGGCGTAGCACCAGCCACATAGCGGATCGGCGATGTAATGCAAACGGGCTTGCGTCATTGCGGGGTGTCCTCTTGAACGGTAGTGCCAGCAGTCTTGCGTCGACACACTCACCTCGACGCGCTCTATGAATGACATCGTAGACACTCCAATCGCTCAGAAAAAGCCCATAATGACGATCACTTTGTTGCATCGATCGAGCAAATCATGGACCGGCTGACTGCCATGCGTGTCTTTACCGAGGTAGCTGAGCGCGGCTCGCTCACGGCGGCGGCGCAGCGGCTCGACATGTCGCGCGCGATGGTCTCGCGCTATCTGGCGGAACTAGAGGCGTGGCTCGGCACGCGCTTGCTACACCGCACGACGCGCGCGGTGAGTCTGACGGAGGCCGGGGTCGATGCGCTGCCACGCTGCCGCGAAATGCTCGGGATCGCGGACGATCTTGCCAGCGTGTCGCACGACGACACCACCCCGCGCGGTTTGTTACGCGTTGCGTGCAGTACGTCGCTGGGGCAGGCGTTTCTTGCGGCGGCAGTCACGCGCTTCATTGCGCGGCATCCGGGCGTGGCCATCGACCTCGTGGTGGCCGACCGCACCGTCGATCTCGTCGACGAACGCATCGATCTGGCGATTCGGGTCACGTCTGAGCCAGCGCCGGGTTTGATCGTGCGACGGCTGGCGACGTGCCATTCCGTCGTGTGCGCCGCGCCGTCGTATCTGCAACGCCACGGCACCCCGACGCGCGCCGAGGATCTGGCTTTGCACAACTGTCTGACCTACACGTATTTCGGCAAGAGCCTGTGGCAGTTCACGCATGAGGGCACGCCGCTCGGTGTGCCGGTCGGCGGCAACCTCTCGGCGAACGAGGCGAATGTGCTGCTGTCGGCGACGCTCGCCGGTGCCGGTATCGGCATGCAGCCGGTCTACGCAGCGTTGCCTTACTTACGCGACGGTTCATTGCGTGCGCTATTGCCCGGCTATGTGCCACGGGAAATGACGGTGTACGGCGTCTACACGTCGCGCAAACAAATGCCGAGCGCCCTGCGCGCGCTGCTCGACGATTTGGTCGAGCAATTCCACACCGGTTTGTTTGAAGACAGCGGTTACTCCGGCAAGTGACTCGATTTCGTCACTTAATTGTCACAATCCCCGCGTAAAAACGTCGTCTGCCTCGCCCGCCCGGGCAGGGTGACGACTTCACTCGTACGTCGCACCTTGCCGACCCTTGCGGGCGCCCACGCGCGCACTAAAGCCCGACCGGTCAAACAAGGACATCATGACGCACGACGCCACGCCCCAGCCGCACGATCCCGCCCTCGACAGCCAGGACGACAATCCGTCGGACCCGTCGCGCCGCCGCATTCTGCAAGGGCTGGCCGCCATCGGCGCCGCCGGTGCTGCCGGTGCCACCACGGCCCTCACGGGCTGCGCCGCCGAAGGCGGTGCCGGTGCCCCGACCGCTGTCGCCGCAGGCGGCACGTTCGACGCCCAGCTCAAGGCCAATATCAAGACCGTGGTCGTGATCTACCTCGAGAACCGCAGCTTCAACAACCTGTTCGCCGACTTCCCCGGCGTCGAAAAGCCGCTCTCGAAAGTACCCGCCTCCGCCTACACGCAAGTCGACCGCGACGGCAAGTCGCCGATGTCGCTGCTGCCGCCGATCTTCGACGGTCTCGTGCCCCGTGCCCAGACCATCGGCGGCAAGAAGTACCACATCACCGAAAAAGACATCGCCCGCCAGCCGAACGCCCCGTTCATGCTCAAAGACACCGAAGGCAAGCTGCTGCCGGAATCGGTCATCACGCGCGATCTCTGGCACCTGTTCTGGCAAAACCAGATGCAGATCGCCGACGGCACGAACAACCAGTTCGCCGCATGGGCCGACTCGGGCGGCCTCGTCATGGGCTACTACGGCGAAACCGCCAAGACGCTCAACATGTACAAGATCGCGCAGCAGTACACGATGTGCGACAACTTCTTCATGGCGGCCTTCGGCGGTTCGTTCCTGAATCACCAGTTCCTGATCACGGGCCGTCCGCCGGTCTATCCGAACGCCGCGCAAAGCCCGGCCAAGGACAAGATCGCCGTACTCGCCGACGGCCCGCAAGGCGTGCGTCTGGCCGTGCATGCGGAATCGCCGGCCTCCGCCGCCGATGGCAAGCCGAAGTTCGTGCGCGATGGCGCGATCACGCCCGATAACTTCGCAGTGAACACAATGATGCCGGCCTACCAGCCGTCGCCGATCAAGCCGTCGGCCACCGGCGACAAGCGCCTTGCCGATGCGTCGAACCCGAGCACGCTGCCGCCGCAAAACTACGCCACCATCGGCGATCTGCTCTCGGCGAAGGGCGTGTCGTGGGCGTGGTATGCGGGTGCATGGCAAGCCGCGCTCGATCACAAGGGCGGCCCGGATACGCCGAACTTCCAGTACCACCATCAGCCGTTCAACTACTTCGCACAGTTCGCGCCGGGCACTGCCGCGCGTGAAGAACACCTGCGCGACGGCGGTCTGGGCGACGGTCCGATTTCGAACAAGTTCATTGCCGACGCCATTGAGGGCAAGCTGCCCGCCGTGACGTTCTACAAGCCGCAAGGCAACCTGAACCAGCACGCCGGTTATTCGGACGTCGAGTCGGGCGATCAGCACGTGGCGAACATCCTCGCGCACTTGATGAAGTCGCCGCAGTGGCAAAACATGATGGTCGTGATTACGTACGACGAAAACGGCGGCTGGTGGGATCACGTCGCACCGCCCAAGGGCGACCGCTGGGGTCCGGGTTCGCGCATTCCGGCGCTCGTCGTGTCGCCGTTCGCCAAGCGCGGCAACGTCGATCACACGTTCTACGACACCACGTCGGTCCTGCGCTTCATCACGCGCCTGTACGACCTGCCCACGCTCGAAGGCCTGGCCCATCGCAATGCGGCCTTCGCTTCGCGCGGCGCGATGCCGCCGGGCGATCTGACGAAGACGCTGTCGTTCTCGTAATGCGGTTGGGGTGGCGGTAATTCACGCGCAACCCCAACGCTGAATCGAAGCAAGCGAAATGCAAGAAGGGCACCGCGAGGTGCCCTTCTTCTTTGCTACTGCCGTCGCCGTCTGACGGACGCGCAGACGCGGCTGGCGTCAGTCCTGCCCGTCCAGTTCATCGGAGCGCAGCAGTAGCTTGTCGAGCAGCCGCTCGTACACGCGCATCTCGTCATCCGTGAGCGCCGCGAACAGGTGTTCGTAATGTTCGCGCGCGGCGCCGATCACCACGCGCCATACCGCCTCGCCTTCCGGCGTGAGCGTGACCTTCACCGCACGGCCATCGAACTCGTCGGGCGCGCGCTTCACGAGACCCCGCGACACCAACCCATCGGCGCCCCGGCTCGCCTGACTCTTGTCGAGATTCGCGCGCCGCGCCAGTTCCGAATTCGATAACGCCCCCGCCGAGCCCACCGCCGCCAATACACGCGATTCGGCAAGGCTCAGTTGCGCCGCGTCCGCATACGACTGCGCAATGCGCTTGTCGTGCTGCTTCATCAAGCGGTGCATCTTGTAAGTCAGGAACTGATCGAGCGTCTTATGAGCGGGCCGCATTTCGGTGTTTTCCCCTAGTGGAAACGGGTCGATATTTGGTTGCGGGCGCAACCTTAGCACACTAGAATGGTTGCGTTAGCAACTAAATGTTGGAAGGCCGCATCATGCATCGACCGGAGACTTCCCCGCGCGCATCGCTGTATCACGCATACCGCGTTCATCCGTACTTCGCGCCACAAGGCGAGCCGACCGAAGTGCCCGTCACCATCGTCGGCGGTGGCCCTATCGGCATGGTGACGGCGCTCGCACTCGCGCGCCATGGCGTGCGCTGCGTGGTGCTGCAAGCCGAGCAACAAGTCTCGGAAGGCAGCCGCGCCATCGTCTTCACGCGGCGCTCGCAAGAGATTCTGCAAGCGGTCGGTGTGGCCGACGCCGTGGTTGCCAAGGGGCTGCCATGGACGAGCGGCAATTCGTTCTATCGCGGCCAACGTGTGTTCCGTATGGAATCGCCCGTCAGCGAAGACGATCGCTTCGCACCGCTCATCAACCTGCAACAGAACGTGCTCGAGAGCTATCTGGTGGACGCTATCGAGCGTGAACCGCTCGTGGACATTCGCTGGGGGAACAAGCTGGTCGGCCTAACTCAAGACGGGCAGGACGGCTGCGGCGGCGTCACGATGCAAATCGATACGCCCGAGGGCGAGTACACGCAGCGCACGCAATGGCTCGTGGCCGCCGACGGTGCGCGCTCGACGGTGCGCACTGCCATGGGCCTGCGCTTCGAAGGCGCGAGCTACGAAGGGCGTTTCGTGATCGCCGACATTCGTATCGATCTCGACCTGCCGACCGAGCGTCTCGCCTATTTCGCGCCGGACTGGAACCCGGGCAACACCGTGCTCATGCATCGCGAACCCGACGGCATCTGGCGCGTGGACTATCAGTTGCCAGCCACGGAAACGTCGGAACACGCGCTGAAGCCGGAGACCATCCGCGAGCGCATCGACGCGCAACTCGAGATGATGGGTCTGGGCGGCAAGCCGTGGGAACTCGATTGGTGCTCGGTGTACTCGGCACGCGCGCTCACGCTGCCCGACTACGTTCACGGGCGCATTCTTTTCGCGGGCGACGCCGCGCACTTGCTGCCGATCTTCGGCGTGCGCGGGGCGAATACCGGCTTTCAGGACGCGATCGATCTGTCGTGGAAATTGGCGGCTGTCGCGAAAGGCGTGGCGCCCGAGGCGCTGCTCGCGTCGTATACGCACGACCGCGTGGGCGCAGCCCGGGAAATCATTGCCGAAGCGGGCAAAAGTACCCGCTTCATGACACCGCCCTCGCATGGTTTTCGTGTGCTGCGCGATGCCGTGCTCGACCTCTCACTCGATCACGAATTCGTGCGGCCGTTGTTCCATTGGCGCACATCGCGCGCGCACGACTATCGCGACTCGCCGCTCAACAGCCCGAGCGACGACAACGCCCGCATGAACGCCGGGCCGACGGTCGGCGCACCGGCTCCCAATGTGAAGCTCGGTGAGAACGACTACCTCTACGATCATTTCGGTGCCGCCTTCCATCTGCTGACGTTTGGCGATGCACCGCTCAATGACGCGCTGCACGACACGCTCTCGACATGGCGCGACCAAGGCATACCGGTGACGGTGATCGCCTTCGCCAGCACGCGAGATGTCGTGCCGGGTGCCGACATCACGTTGCCCGATGCATCGGGCCATGCGCCCGCGAAGTACGGCGCACAGCACGGCACCGCGTATCTCGTGCGTCCCGATCATCACATCTGCGCGCGCTGGCAAACGCTCGACGCGGCGCAGCTTTCCGATGCGCTCACCCACGCCACGGCGCGCGTCTGAACAGTGCCGCGTGCCGGGCAGTGCGCTGCGCGGCACGCATCACGTCTCTTTGGATAGGGTTTTGTCATGACTGCACCACTTACCGCCATCGCCGGGCTCGAAGAAATTTACGACACGCTGGCCCTGGCTATCGATGCCACGCCCGAGGACCAGCGTGAATTGTTACTCGCGAAACTCGCGCTACTGCTGGCCAACGAGATCGACGATCCGCAGCGGGTGATCGCACTCATTGGCGAGGCGGCACGGACTTAATCGCTGATTGGGCGGTCAAGCCGATTGGGGCAGTTAGGGCGGTTGGGGTGGTTAGCGAGCAATCCCCTGTGGTGGTTTGCCGCGCTAGGACGGCGCACACATCATTCCGCGCCATAATGCGTGACATCTTCGCCCACAAGGAACCCATCCATGTCCTCGACTTCCGCAGTGGCCGTACAAGGTTCGACGCTCGTCGTACTGATCGATGCCGATAACGCCGCACCCGCCATCGTCGAAGGTCTGCTCACCGAGGTGGCCAAGTACGGCGTGGCGAGCGTGAAGCGCATCTATGGCGACTGGACCAAGCCGAATCTCGACGGCTGGAAGAAGTGTCTGCTCGAATATTCGATTCAACCGATCCAGCAGTTTCGCTACACGGTCGGCAAGAATGCGACCGACAGCGCAATGATCATCGACGCGATGGATCTGCTCTACACCGGGCGCTTCGACGGCTTCTGCCTCGTGTCGAGCGATAGCGACTTCACACGACTCGCCTCGCGTATTCGGGAACAGGGGCTGATCGTGTACGGCTTTGGCGAGCGCAAGACGCCGCAACCGTTCGTCACCGCCTGCGACAAGTTCATCTACACCGAGTTGCTCCGTCAGGACAACGAACGCGACGACGATGACGACGAAGCCCCGGCACCGCGCAAACGCCGCAGCGCCGCCGAGCTCAAACGCGACGCCCGTCTGGTGCGACTGCTGCGCAATGCCGTGACCGACGTGTCGGACGAAGACGGCTGGGCGAGTCTCGGGTCCATCGGCAGTCACGTCGCCAAGCAGGCCCCCGACTTCGATTCGCGCAACTACGGGTTCGGCAAGCTGAGCGACCTGGTCTCGACCATCGGGTTGTTCGACGTGGAGCAACGCGCAGGCACCGGCGGGAAGCAAGGCATTTGGGTGCGGCTCAAGCCGCGACGCGGCAACGCCAAACGCGGCGAATGAGCCCGCCGCTCAAAATTTTTTAGGAAATTTTCGCCAAAGGCTTGCCACCTTTCGAAATTGACCCTATACTCGCGGTCTTTCTAGGCTCGTAGCTCAGCTGGTTAGAGCACCACCTTGACATGGTGGGGGTCGTTGGTTCGAGTCCAATCGAGCCTACCAACGAACAAAAGCACAAGGCGTCCCGCGTTTTTCGCGTGACGCCTTTTGTTTTTTCCGCCGTGCTTTTTCCCGCAGTCTCCCGCTTCTGCGTTTCCCCGCCCTCCCCTCCAGCGCCGCACTTCACGGCGACACGATGCGCGTGACGTGACACCGTTTTAGCGTGTCTATCCGCGTTACAAAACGACACATCCCCGACAGACTCGTTGCACCTGCCACGCGATGCGATCGCTACACTTGCCTCAACGATTCGACGACAAGCCAACACTGCGCAAGCACAGCTCACCGCGCGAATCGATCCGACTCATCGCAAGCGCTCGTCATATTTCGCACCGGACTATTCGTCACCGATTCGCGAGCGCCACTGGAGGACACCATGAAACGTTTTCTCATCATTGCTGCCGCGGGCGTTGCTGCTGCGGCTGCATCGAGTGCCGCATCGGCCCATGTCGACGTGGGCGTGTATCTCGGCGTACCGGCACCGGTCGTCGCGGCCCCTGTCTACGTCGCCCCGCAGCCGGTGTATGTGCAGCCGCGCCCGGTGTATGTCGAGCCGAGCCCCGTCGTCTACTACGGCCGCGATCGCTGGGATGACTGGCGTGAGCGCCGCTGGGACGATCGCCACGACCGTGGTTGGCATCGCGGCTGGCGCGGTGACCATGACCGTGACTGAAACCAGTGCTGCCTGACGCTTGGCGCTCACTAGCTGCACAAAGCGAACGGCATCAAGAACGAAGCGGCCCGCCGGTTGGCGTCGGCGGGCTTTTTAGCGGAGAGCGGCACTGTCGCTTTCCGCGTTCTTTTATGTGCGGTCTGAGATTCGCCCCACACGTCCACATTGCATTCGCAACGCGGCTCAAACCATCGGCACTTCCCGCAATTCCTTCTTCATCCATTCGACGAACGCCCGTGTGCGCGACGGCAACAGCCTTGCATGCGGATACACGATGCTCACAGGACGCGCCGGTCCTTCGTAGTCCGTGAGTATGCGTTTGAGGCGCCCGTCGGCCAGCGGCCCGGCCACCTGATACGACAGAAAGCTGCCGAAGCCCAGCCCACCGATGCACGCCTCGATCGCGGCAAGTCCGTGGTTCACTTCGAGATTCCCGTCGACCGGCACGGCGAACTCTCGCCCGTTTTCCCAGAACCGCCACTGCACATAGCTCGCGCCATAGGCACGGATGCAGTTCTTGCCGATCAAGTCGCGCGGGTGCGTGACTTCGCCCTGCTCTGCCAAACAGGCCGCGCTCGCCACCACCACACGCCGGATAGCACCGATGTTTTGCGCCACCAGCGTCGAGTCGTCGAGCGGCGAGATGCGAATGCCCACGTCGATACCCTCCTCCCACAGGTTCACCACGCGGTCGTTGAGCAACAAGCGGCATTTGATGGCGGGATACGCCCGCAGGAAACGATGCAGCGCAGGGGCGACGTGCAGCTGGCCGAAGAGCACCGGCGCCGTGACCACGAGCGTGCCTGTCGGTGCCTGATGCCGTGCGGCAAGCCGCGCCTCGGCGTCGTGCACTTCGCTCAGGATCTGGCGGCAACTCTCCAGATAGGAATGCCCTTCCTCGGTAAGCGCCAGACGGCGCGTAGTGCGATTGAGCAACCGCACGTCCAGCGACGTTTCTAGCGCCGCCAACGTGCGCACCACGGCGGGCAACGACGATTCCAGCACGCGCGCCGCCGCGCTCAGGCTGCCCTGATCCACGATCGCAACGAACGTCTGCATAGCGCGAAGTTTGTCCATGGCGAGCATCATTACTCCACTTATCGGAGTAGTCAAATCAGTTCTTCGCCATTTATCCGGAATTCAATAGGAATAACAATGCAGATGTGGAATGCGTGAACCCCCGACAGCGCAACAGATGCGCCGGTCCGGAGTTCACCCGCCTCGCGACTTCACCGGAGATTCTTCATGACTGCACACGCCGCAACACCCCACCCCAGCCGCCCGATCCGGCTCTATCGCTTCGCTCTGTCTGGCCATTGCCACCGCGTAGAGCTGATGCTGAATTTGCTCGGCTTGCCGTTCGAGGCGATCGACGTCGACCTCGTCGGCGGGGAGCACCTTCAATCGCCGTTCCTCGCGCTCAATGCCTTCGGGCAAGTGCCGGTCATTGATGACGACGGTGTGGTTCTCAGCGACTCGAACGCGATCCTCGTCTATCTCGCCTCGCGTTACGACCCCACCGGGACGTGGCTGCCGCGCGACCCTGTCGCCGCTGCGCACGTGCAGCGATGGCTGTCGGTCGCCGCGGGGGATCTGGCCTTTGGCCCGGCCGCCGCACGCATCGTCGTGGCGTTCAAGCGCCCGGGCGACTCCGAGACGATGATCCGCCTGGCCGAGCGCTTGCTCACGCGGATGGAGGAGCATTTGACGGCACCGACAGCGACGCGTTTCCTGACGGGCGACACGCCGACGATTGCTGACTTGGCGTGCTATGCCTACCTCGCGCACGCGCCGGAAGGAAACGTAACGCTCGAGCCGTATCCCGCCGTGCGCGCGTGGCTCGCACGCGTCGCGGCCTTGCCGGGGTTCGTCCCGATGGCGTCGCTGCCATGCGGGTTGAACGCAGCGGCATAACTTGACGCCGAGACGATCATGAACGACATCCGCCATGCCAATGTTGCCGCGACAGCGCTGGTCTTCGACGCGCTCCCGACGCTGAGTCCCGACTCGCCGTTCCATGCGGGGGAAGCCGTTGTGCAAATGCTCGCTGGATCCCGCGAGGCCATGGCGGAAGTCGGACCGAAAGTGATTCGCACGGCAATGCCCGAGCAACATCGGCAGTTTTTCCCGCAATTGCCGTTTCTGGTGGTCGGCGGACTCGATCACACCGCACAGCCTTGGGCGACATTGCTCAGTGGCACGCCGGGTTTCGTGTCCTCACCCGATCCGACCGAGCTGCGCGTCGATGCATTGCCGCCACCGACCGATCCACTGTTCGGCACGATGACTCACGGCGCACCGGTGGGTGTGCTCGGGCTCGAACCGTCGACACGGCGTCGCAATCGCATCAACGGCCCCGTGATCGAGAGCGATGAGCGGGGGTTTGCAGTGCGCGTTGCGCAGAGCTTCGGCAATTGTCCGCAGTACATCCGCAAGCGCGAAATCACGCCGGACGCGCACAGCGCACCGCCGCAGGCCGAGACGCCACAAGCCATGCTCGATGAAGACGCGCAATGGCAGATCGCCAGCGCCGATACATTCTTTGTCGCCACGTTTTACGCGGGCGACGGTGCGAGCGAGCGCAGCGCCGGGGCAGATGTGTCGCATCGTGGCGGCAAGCCGGGGTTCGTGCGCGTCGACGACGCCCACACCCTGACGTGGCCCGACTTTCGCGGCAACGCATTCTTCAACACACTGGGCAACCTGCTCGTGAATCCGCGTGTGGGGCTGCTGTTCGTCGACTTCGCCTCGGGCGATTTTCTGCACGTCGCGGGCGACGCTGAAATTCTTTGGCATGACGAAACACAAAGCGGCTTCACCGGCGCCTTGCGATTGGTGCGCGTGCACGTGCGTGAAGTGCGCCGTGTGCGCGGGGCGTTGCCTGCGGCGTGGCGCGACGGCGAGACATCGCCGAGCGTGGAACGTACCGGTGATTGGCCATCCGCGTGATGGCCTCGCCGCTTCGCTTGCCGCGAACGAACGCCCCGTGTAAAGTACGTTCACGCACGTTGAGTGACGTGCGCTTATTTCTCACCGATTTCCTCTCATGACTGCTCACGCGTCCGTCCGTCTTGCCGTATCGCCGCCCTCGCGCGGTGCCGGCTCGCGCCTGCGCGGACGCTTTGCAGCCGTAGCGCCTCCCCCGCCGGCCGGCGTGGCAACTCACGACGTAGCAGTGGTCGTGGCAGTTGCCAGTGTCGTGGCAACGGTGGCAGTCGTCGCCGTGGCCTGACGCCACCAGACGCGCTTGGGTGATTCACACCCATAGCACCGCGTCTCGCTTCAATTCCGAATTCTGATCCGCCTGTTGTCTTGCGTCGTGTCGTCTCGACATGACGGCTTGTGCCGCGTCGTGTGCGCTTGCGCGTGAGGTTTTTCGCGCGCGAATCCACGTGTCGGCGCAAGGCACCACAGGCCGGACATCCTGTGTAGGGGAAAGCACAATGCAAGTCGATGGTCTTTGGTTGCGCCGAAACGGCACAACGATGCTGTTTGTTTTGTTGTGGAGCGGCGGTGCACTCGCCGCCAAATGGGGGCTGACGCACGCGTCGGCGTTCGCGTTTCTGGTGATACGCCTCGGCGTGGCGCTCGCCGCGCTCACGCTGCTGGCCATGACCCGGCGTCAGTGGTGGCCAGCGCCCGGTACTTGCTGGCGCGTGGCAGGCACGGGCGTGCTGCTGATCGGCGGCTATCAAGCGGCGTATCTGCTCGCGCTAGCTAACGGCATTACGCCCGGCGCGCTGGCCACCGTGCTTGGCGTGCAGCCGATCCTCACCCTCGTGGCGCTCGAACGCTCGCACAGTGGACGACGGCTCGCGGGCCTCGCGCTCGCCTTGGCCGGTCTGGCACTGGTCGTCGCGCAAAGCCTAGTGTCGGCACGGCTCTCGGCCGCTGGGTCCGTCTGGGCGCTCACCGCCCTCGCCTGCATGACCCTCGGCACCATCGCCCAGAAAGGCAGCCGACAAACGCCGCTCGACGTACTGCCGCTTCAGTACGCCGTCGGCTTGGCGCTCGCGGTACTGATCGCGCCAACGCAGCCGTGGCATTTCGATAACACCCCCGGCTTCTGGCTGCCGCTGCTCTATATGGGCGTGGTGATCTCGGTCGGCGCGACGCTGCTGCTCTACCGCATGATCGCGTCGGGCAATCTCGTCACCGTGACCAGCCTGTTCTATCTCGTGCCAGTGGTCACGGCGCTGCTCGACTGGGGCATCTTCGGACACCAACCGACGATGCTCGCCGTGGCTGGCACAGGGGCGATCCTGCTCGGCTTGCGGCTGGCACTGCGTTGAACGGTTAAGATTGTCGGCACATGGGTGACAATGACGCGGCATTGCCGAGTGTTGTCACCCTATTTCATACACGACCGGACACTGACCGATGGACCTGCTCGACGACATGCGAATCTTCGTGAGCGCGGTGGAAGCGATGAGCTTTACCGGCGCGGCGGCCAAACTCGGGCTGTCGAAGCAATTCGTGAGCCGCCGCATCTCGGCCCTCGAACAGAGTCTCGGCGTGCGCCTGCTGCTGCGCACGACGCGGCGGCTGGCCGTCACTGACCTCGGGCAAATCTATTACGCCCGCGCGCGGCGCATTCTCGATGACGTCGAAGCGGCGAACCTGGCGGTGAGCAGTCAGGGGGAGCGCCCGCGCGGCAATTTGCGCGTCTCGGCCCCGATGTCGTTCGGCACGATGTTTCTCGGCTCGGTCATTCCGTCGTTTCTCGCGACGTATCCCGACGTCACCATCGAATTGGAGCTGAACGACCGCACGGTGGACATCATCGGCGAAGGCTACGACGTGGCCGTGCGTATCGGCGCGCTTGCCGATTCGTCGCTGATTGCCCGCGCCGTGGCCCCGATGCGGATGGTGACCTGCGCGAGCCCGCGCTATCTGGATGCCCACGGCACGCCCCAGACGCCGGAAGACCTGCGCGAACACGCCCTGCTGCCTTACGGCCATAGCCAGCGCGTGAGTTGGACGTATGCCCGCGACGGCCATCCGGTGGAAATTCCCGTGTCGGGACGCCTGCGGGTCAACAACGGGGAATTGGCCCGCGACGCCGCCGTGGCCGACCTCGGCCTCACCTTCCTGCCGGTCTTCATCGTGGCGCCAGCCTTGCTGGGCGGGCGTCTGGTGACAGTGCTCGACGACTTCGCGCCGCCGCCGACGGCCATTCACGTCGTCTATCCGCAGCATCGTCAGGCTTCGCTCGTGATTCGGGCGTTTTCGGAGTTTTTGGCCTCGGCATGTCACGTGGCGGGCGCGCAGTGGTAGCCCGAAGTGCATCCCGATGCATGGGAATCGGCCATCAGACTTGACCATCCATAGCCCGGACGGGGATACTTGTCAGGTTAAAAATCCCGCTTTTCCACGCCGATGACCACGATTCTGCAACACATTCCCACGGGCCAATCGGTCGGTATCGCCTTCTCGGGCGGTCTCGACACCAGCGCTGCGCTGCTTTGGATGCGCAAGAAAGGCGCGATTCCCTACGCCTATACGGCCAATCTGGGTCAACCGGACGAACCCGATTACGAAGACATCCCGCGCCGCGCGATGGCCTACGGCGCCGAAAAGGCCCGTCTGGTCGACTGCCGCGCGCAACTCGTGGCCGAAGGCATCGCCGCCCTGCAATCGGGCGCGTTCCACATTTCGACCGCCGGTGTGACGTACTTCAACACCACGCCGATCGGCCGCGCCGTCACGGGCACGATGCTCGTGGCCGCCATGAAGGAAGATGGCGTCAATATCTGGGGTGATGGCAGCACGTTCAAGGGCAATGACATCGAGCGCTTCTACCGCTACGGTCTCTTGACCAACCCGAGCCTGCAAATTTACAAGCCGTGGCTCGACCAGCAGTTCATCGACGAACTGGGCGGCCGCAAGGAAATGTCGGAATTCCTGATCGCCAACGGCTTCGACTACAAGATGTCCGTCGAGAAGGCCTATTCGACCGACTCGAACATGCTCGGCGCCACGCACGAAGCCAAGGATCTGGAACACCTGAACTCGGGCATCAAGATCGTGCAGCCGATCATGGGCGTGCCGTTCTGGCGCGACGACTGCGTGGTCAAGGCTGAAGAAGTCACCGTGCGCTTCGAAGAAGGCCAGCCGGTGGCGCTCAACGGCAAGACGTTTGCCAACGCCGTCGAACTGTTCGAAGAAGCCAACCGCATCGGCGGCCGTCACGGTCTGGGCATGAGCGATCAGATCGAGAACCGCATCATCGAAGCGAAGAGCCGCGGCATTTACGAAGCCCCGGGCCTGGCACTGCTGTTCATCGCTTACGAGCGTCTGGTGACCGGCATCCACAACGAAGACACCATCGAGCAATATCGTGAAAACGGTCGCCGTCTGGGCCGCCTGCTGTATCAAGGCCGCTGGTTCGACCCGCAGGCCATCATGCTGCGCGAATCCGCCCAACGCTGGGTGGCACGCGCCGTGACCGGCGAAGTGACCATCGAGCTGCGCCGCGGCAACGATTACTCGCTGCTCAACACGGTGTCGCCGAACCTGACGTACAAGCCGGAACGCCTGACGATGGAAAAGGGCGAATCGAGCTTCACGCCGCTCGACCGTATCGGCCAACTGACCATGCGCACGCTCGACATCGTCGACACGCGCGAGAAGCTGATGACGTACGCCAAGGCCGGTCTGCTCACCTCGACGAGCGACGACGCCCTGCCGCAACTCGAAGGCAAAAAAGACTAAGACGCGTTGCCCCGCGCTGCCGTCCTGCAAGGGACGGTAAGCACGTCGACACCGTCTAGCCGCAAAAGGCGGCGCGTTCCTCACGGAGCGCGCCGCCTTTGTTTTTGGCCTGTAACAGTACACGCGCTAACATAGCACCACATAACAAGCCTTTTCCCACACTCCCGGTGAGCGGGATGCGCACAACGCCACGGACTGTCGGCGTTGCGACGCACGCGATGGAGACCTTGCGTTGGTACGTCTGATCTTATTGTTGCTTGGCGTCGATTACTTACGCCGTCGAGCCCGCGCGCTGATTTGGATTGGCGCGCTGTTCTTTGCCTTCGGGCTGGCATTGATCATCGATGCCCTCGACGGCGTGGTGCATTTTCCGTTGCAGGTGTTCGCTTGGCTGCTGCTTGCCGAAGGGCTGGCAACGCTCGCCATCGTCAGCATCGGCGTGGGCGGCCAGCGCATCGTCCGTGGCCTGAAGGGCGGCACCTTTACGCTGACCGCGCTGCTCGTGCTCTTTTTCCATCAGCAGAACGGCAACTTCTGGCTGTCGATGCTGTTCGGCACGCTGTTCCTCGCCGATGGCCTGCTTCAATGCGTGGCGGCGTACGTCGTTCGCTATCCGCGCTGGGCGTGGGCGATGGCCGGGGGAATTTTCGAAATCGCCGTCGCGGTGTTCTTCTATCAGCCATACCCCACGCACTACAAAGGCACGCTGCCGTACGCGATTGGCTTGGGCCTCGTCTTCACCGGCTGGAATGTGCTGGTACTGGCAATGCGTGCGCGCCGTATGCGCAGCAGCTTCCGTGTCGAGCAGATTCTTGGCAGCCCGGAAGAAAAGCGCAAGTTATGGCGTGAGCGTCCGCGCGCACCGCGCTGGGAAGGGCCCCCTTCGGAAGGCGAACCGGCACTGACCGTGCACGTCTGGACACCCTCCGGTTCCGCCAAAGCACCCGCACGACGCCAGCCGCTGATCGATCGCTACATCGCCGCCGTCGACAAGAATGGCGTGATCTCGACCGGACACGCCGCGCTCGAGAGCCATGAAGGGGTGTATCTGAGTTTGTATCCGGCACAGGAAATCGACCGCTCGCCCGACCAATTCGGCCAGTTGCTGCGCGCCACGCGCGAGAACGACGTGCCCGGCGTGTTCCAGCCCGACTATGCGACCGAGTCGAAAGCGTGGTGCCCGTCGACGGTCAAGGTGCGCATTCGCAATTACAGCCCCCAGCAGCTAAGCGCTTTCTGGGAGATGTACCGGCAGAACCCCACGTATAACCTCACGCATCGCAACTGTTCGAGCAGCGTGGCCAAGGCGCTCGAAGCCGCCATCGAAGGGCGCGTGGGCCGACTGACCAACGGCGACGACGCGGGGTGGTGGACCTTCGTTCGTTTGTGGCTGACGCCCGAGTTGTGGGTCGCGGCACAGTTGCGCAAGCGGGCGAAGACGATGGCTTGGACGCCGGGCCTCGTACTCGATTACGCCCGTGCGGTGAGCATGCTGGTGGACCCGCGTCCGTTTGGCTGGATCACCATGTCGTCGCTGGCGTTGCGCCGTATGCGCCGATCGCGCCGCGCGTGGCGCGAAGCCGCCGAGCAGGCCGCCGCGCAAGCGCAAGGTAATCAGGCATCGCACGGTTAACATCACGGCTAACGTCACGACAAACACGTAGCCCATTAGCGTGAACAGACCCTAACAGCAGTCACTTCCAAGAGGACAGCTCAACATGTTCAACCGCCTGTGGCGCTACGCGAGCGCCGCCCTGTTCGCCAGTCTGGTCATCGGCCGTGCCGCACACGCGGTCACGCCCGAAGCCGCTCCCGCCGTCATTCCGCACGGTGCCATCGTCGAGCGCGTGCCGCTCGAAGCCGACCACGGTTTACCGGAAGCGGGAGAACAGTTCCGCATTCGCTTTAGCTCGATCGACGGCGTCGGCGGCATCGAAGCCCGCGAAGATACCGGCGCCGTGTTTCTGCCGAAGGGCCCCACCCCCGCCGGTGGCTGGCCCGTTGTGCTCTGGGCGCATGGCACGGTGGGCGTGGCGAGTGCCTGCGCGCCATCGCTCAATGTGCGCAGTCAACGCGACATCCAGTACCTCGGCACGTGGCTCTCGCTCGGCTTCGCTGTGGTGGCCCCCGACTATGCCGGGCTAGGCTCGCGCGGCCTGCATCACTATCTGGATGCGCGCGCCGAAGCGTACAGCGTGCTCGACAGCCTGCTGGCCGCCCGCAGCGTGTTCCCGTTGCAGAACCGTGTGCTGATCGTCGGGCAATCGCAAGGCGCCCATGCCGCGTTTGCCGCCGCAGGGTTTCAGCCGCAATACGCGCCCGATGTGAAGGTGATCGCCACGGTGCTGACGGGCACGCCGTACTTCAATGCCCAGACTTCGGCGGCTGCCATCTTCGCGGGTCAGCCCGACCCCGGTGCGCCCGACCCGAAGATTCCCTACGCGATGTACATCTTTCTGTCGGCTGCCGATCGCGATCCGTCGCTGCAAGCCGCACGCTACTTCTCGCCGCAAGCCCTGCCGGTGCTGGATATGGCACGCACGCTGTGTATCGATGAATTGACCGACCGCTCGACAGCCGCCGGCCTGAATGGCGGCAACAGCATGCAGCCAGCGATTCAGAAGCTCATGCACAACCAGACGCCCTCGCTGCGCTACCCCACGCTGCGGATCAAGCACCCGGTATTCATCGGCATGGGGTCGGACGATATCGACGTGCCGGTCATGATGCAGCAGGCCTTTGCGCGCGATGTCGCGGCGGCGGGAACGACGACAGTAGTACGCGTCTACGAAGGACTCGATCACGATGCGGCGGTCAATCCCTCGCTCAGAGACTCGGTGCCGTTCGTGCTGAAGTTGATGGCACCCGAGAAGCGTGCACGCGCACAATAAATAGAGGGGTGATTCGGAATTACGGAAGGAGCATGGTGGGACGAGTTGGCAAGCAGAGAAATAAGTGTTTGATTTATTTGAATTTATTTATCGTTGCATGAACGCAACATACGGACACTTACGCAAAACTACATATGGTGCATCGCAACACGTTGTCCTATACTGAACTCGTCTCCTCCATGTCTCCTCCTGATATGGATTAAGCCCGCACCTCGCGGGCTTTCTTTTTTTCTACGGTCGCTAAGGTTGGGCTCGTACGCCGAGCCGACACGTCGAATCTCAGTCGATCACTGCCGCACAGGCATCGGTCGGCGCGGCTAACACCCCTCCCACGCCCGGCACGATCTTCAAGCCCGCCGACGCCACACGGCACGGTGCAGCCATCAGTCCGCATCCCGCGACAGACGTCACAAACGGCAGAATCGCAAACAGTGCCCACCAACGACGCAAGTTACGCGGCGCGGGCTTCGACATGGCATTCGCGTCGCCCGACGGCGCAGGCAAGGCAGTCACCGGCGAGCGGCGCATGGGAGCTACGGTGTTCATGATCGTCAAGCGTCCTGAAAAGAGACTCGGGAATCTGCGAACCACGCCGGTCATTCGGCAGGCGTCGTGTGACCGACGTAAGTGAAACGTGCCACCGGCCCCGATTCGGTCGTGACCGGCTCGTTCCAGATGCGCAGCAACCGGGTGCTCATCGGCAGCCCTTCACGCGGATAAAGCCGGGTATAGACGACCACCGGTTCATCGGTCTCGTCGGCCCGGGCAATGCCGAGTGCGAGGTAAAAATTGCCTTTGTAATGGCGATAGACGCCCGGACGGAAAGCCTCGATTTCAGGCGTGGACTCGGCCGACGAGGTCGGCTGGGTCGGGGTATGGGAAAACATCGTCTTCAACTCCTACTTCAATACGTGCTAACGGCTCGCCGCGACCCGATGGGGGGTAGGCGGCGGAAAACTTGTGCGCCCGCTGCGGGCGTCACTTCGGCAGAACAATGCCGACCGACTTCGCCAGCGGCGCGGGCGAAATCCCGGACACGCCGCGAAACGGCTCGTCCAGATTGATGATCAGCGCGACGACCATGCCGATCGCGCCCATGTGCAGGGCGATGATGAAGTTACTTTTCCACGAACCGGGATAGCGTCCATTCATCGCCATGGCCGCCACCAAAAACAGCGTGATGACCCACCAGAAGACGGACGGCACCGTCTTCGTCGCATTCTCGAAGCGGCCTTGCCGTGCTTCTTCCAGACGATCGAGCAGCGTGCGTATCGAACTCGCGCTCTCCTCGTGTTGCTTTAACACCTTGCGCGTTGCGCCGACGAACGCGGTCAGCACTTCTTCCGTACGCGGTGAGAGATCGGGGTCGGCAGTGCTCAGCGTCTGCCACTCGTCGTCGACGGCGGACCTCACGTAACTGCGGAGCAACACGCGGGCGGCTTGCGCATCGGCGTCGCCGACAGCCTTCAATTCGCGGTCCAGACGCCGCACCACCGACGCTTCGTGCAACGCCTGATCGTCGGCATGGCCGAGATTCGCGCGCACATCGGTCAGCACGTGGGCCAGCACGAAAACGATGAAGGCCAGCAGACTGCCGTGCACCACGTCGGCCACGGTGCCGCGCACTTCCGAGGGATCGGCCAGCCGATCGAATAACCAGACGCGCGCCAGCCAAGCCACGAGGACTGCCGTGAGCGCCGTCACGATCGCCAACGACACGAGCAACAAGCCCGTGGGCATCAGCGTCATTTGGTCAACCAGCCATTGCATCCGTTCCTCTCTCCTGAGCGCTCGACGTGCGTAATGACAACCTGGGGCAACCTACATTGGGCTGCCCGCCGCCGATGCGGCGACTATACCTGATGCGCCAAGGACGGCAACCTTGGGAACATTACCGCGCATGTCGGTGGAAAGGGAAAAGAAGATAGGCGCTCGGCGCGCCATGTGAAGTGCCTTTGAGAAGGCCGCCTGATGGCTCGCTGAAGCGCCGCCGAAAGGGGCGCCCAAAGCGCCACCTACAGCGCCACCTACAGCGCCTTCGTGAGCAATACGGTAGTGAAGCCGCTATCCCACTCCTCGTCGGGATAAGTCGCCACCTCGGCATAACCGTACTTGCCGTAGAACGCGCGGCTCTGCGTGTTGAACGTATCGGTTTCCAGCCGCGCCTGCGACTGTCCGCTAGCACGCATCTGCGCCTCGGCGTGCGAGAGCAGACCAGCACCGATGCCGAGTCGCTGATGCCCGGGCGAGACGTGCAAAGCGTCGATGAAATCGCCAACCACGTGCACCATGCCGACCAACACGCCCTCAAGCGTCGCGACCGTGAACTCCGGCCAGTGCGCCTCGATGTACGCGCGAGTGCTCTCGCCCGACGCAAACTTGGCGGCGACTTCCAGGCGAAGCTCGGGCGCCCACGTCGTGTGATAGGTCTGCATGAGCAGCGACGTCAGCGCATCGATATCCGCCGCACACGCCGCGCGCAGTTTCACTTCAGGACCACGCACTTCACGACCACGCATTCCGCAGCCTCCTTGCGACGTCGATGTGTACCGTGACATCCGCGACCGGCCCCGAAGGCGCGTCACCTTCGCGCGGCTTGGGCAGCATCTCGAAGAGCGGCAACATCTTGTCCGAGACGAAACGGCTGCGCGTGCCGTAGACATGCCGGTCGCCCAGCCCGGTTTGCTGATGCACGTAAAAGCGCTGCGGCACGACGAGTTGCAACGACGACTTCGCACGCGTCATCGCGACGTACAGTAGACGGCGCTCCTCCTCGATATCCTCGTCGTCGCCGGTACTCATATCGGACGGAATGCAACCGTCGACCACGTTGAGCACGTAGACAGAATTCCACTCCTGCCCCTTCGCGCTGTGAATCGTCGAGAGAATCAGATAGTCCTCGTCGAGCAGCGGCGGGCCGGATTGTGCGCTCGTCGCATCGGGTGGATCGAGCGTCAGCTCCGTCAAAAATTGTTCGCGCGAACCGTAGGTGCCCGCAATACGCGCCAGTTGTTCGAGATCGGCCTGACGAACCGCCGCATCGTCGAAACGCTGCGTGAGCAACGGTGCGTACCAGCGCAAAGCAAGATCGACGTCGGCGGGCCACGCAAGCCGCGTGTCGTGCAAGGCGAGGAACACCTCCACGAAACCGCGCCAGTCATGCGCAGCGGCCGATGGCGGTTTGAACTCGGCCAGCACTTGCGCGGGCGTGGCCGATTGCGCCATCGCATCGAGCAGGCGCGTCGCGCTCACCGGCCCGATGCCGGGAATCAATTGCGCCACGCGAAACCCCGACAGACGGCTCGCCGGATTGTGTGCCCAGCGCAGAATCGACAGCATGTCCTTGACGTGGGCGGCTTCGAGAAACTTCAACCCGCCGAATTTCACGAACGGAATATTGCGCCGCGTGAGTTCGAGTTCGAGCGCTGCGCTATGGCTGCCGGTACGAAAGAGCACAGCCTGCTGCATCAGCCGCGTGCCCGTCTCGCGTTGCTCCAGCACCTGATCGGCCACCCACCGCGCTTGCCCCGATTCGTCGCTGACGTTGACGAGTTGCGGCAATTGCGTCGACGCGCGATCGGTCCAAAGCGCCTTTGCATAGCGTTCGGTGGACTCCGCAATCACCGCATTCGACGCGTCGAGAATCGGCTGTGTCGAGCGGTAATTGCGCTCTAGCGTGACCACGTAGGCGGGTTCGGCAAACTGGCCGGGGAAGTCGAGAATGTTGCGGATAGTGGCCGCACGAAACGCATAGATCGACTGCGCATCGTCACCGACGACGGTGAGGCCTCGTCCGTCGGGTTTCATCGCGAGGAGAATCTGCGACTGAAGGCGGTTGGTGTCCTGATACTCGTCGACCAGCACGTGATCGAAGCGCGCGCCTAATTCGCGCGCCAACGCGGGCGCGGTCATCATTTCCGCCCAATACAGCAGCAGATCGTCGTAGTCGAGCACGTGCTGCGCCTGCTTAGCGTCGACGTATGCGCCGAACAACGTCTTCAACTGCGCTTCCCACTGGGCACACCACGGGAAGTGTTTCGCCAGCACCTCCGCAAGCGGCGCCTGGCTGTTCACCGCGCGCGAGTAGATCGACAGGCAGGTGCCTTTGAGCGGAAAGCGCGATTGCGTGGCCGAGAAGCCCAACTCGTGCCGCGACAAACCGAGCAGGTCTTCTGCGTCACTGCGATCGTGGATGGTGAACGCTTCCGAGAGCCCGATGCGGGTGGCGAAATCGCGCAGCAAGCGCGCGCCGACGGCGTGGAACGTGCCCGCCCATGGCAGCGACGGCGGTTGCGACGACGCCAACCCCAACACCTTTTGCAGCACAGCGCCCACGCGGCGCTCCATCTCACCGGCGGCACGCCGCGAAAACGTCAGCAGCAAGATCCGATTGGGATCGGCCCCTCGGGCGATCAGATTCGCCACGCGATGCGCAAGCGTGCTGGTCTTACCGGACCCCGCCCCTGCGATGACCAGCAGCGGGCCGCCGGGCGCCCCATCGTCGCCGACGCCGTAGTCGACGGCTTCGCGCTGGCGGTCGTTGAGTTCGGCCCACGGGTCGCGGGCGGCGGGAGTCGGCTTATCTGACATGCAAGACAAGGGAGGCGAGCAAAGGGTGAACGGTCGAGAAATCGGGCGGCGGCGGGAAATGCGCCGCGCCAACTACTGTATATTTATACATTATAACGGGCGCATCGACGCTCATCGAGTCACTGGATTTTCGCGTTATGACATTGCGCGTCGGCACCTCGTCCTGGACCGACCGGACACTCATCGCCTGCGGGCGGTTCTACCCGCCGGGCGTCGACACGCCCGAAGCCCGGCTGCGTCACTACGCGTCGCAGTTCGATCTGGTCGAAGTCGACAGCAGCTATTACCGGCTGCCCGATGCGGGGATGGCATGGCGCTGGACGCAGCGCACGCCGCCGTCGTTCCGCTTTCACATCAAGGCTTTTCGCGCCTTCACCGGACACACGACGCCTGCCAGCGCGCTGCCCCGTGATATTGCGGCCGCACTGAATATGGCGCCCGGTGAACCGGTATCGCAAGACGAGCTATCGATGCTGGTCGATCCCACGCCCGACGCCTTGGTCGATCCCCACGTCGATCTCCATGTCGGTCTTCCCACGGAGCTACGCGACGAGCTATGGCGGCGGTATCTCGAAGCGATCGAGCCGTTGCGCCAAAGCGGTCAGTTGGCAGCGATCCATTTCCAGTTCTCGCCACGCGTGCAGAACGACCGGGCCGGACGGGCACTCGTGTTCGACACGGCCAGACGCCTCGACGGCGAGCGTCACGCCATCGAATTCCGGCATCGCAGTTGGTTCGATACGCCCTCGCGCGAAGCGGCGACCCTCGCCATGCTGCGCGAGACGGGCGCGGCCCACACCATCGTCGATAGCCCCACCGGTTTCGATAACACCGTGCCCGCCGTGTGGGCAACGACGCGCGACGACCTCTGCGTCGTCCGTCTGCACGGGCGCAATGCCGCTGCGTGGAACCGGCGCGGCATCAAGGCATCGTCAGGAAGATTCGTCTACGAGTACAGCGCGAGCGAGTTGATCGATATCTCTGCACGTGTGGCGCGCATTGCCGCCAAGGCTGACGACACGCACGTGCTCTTCAACACCAATCACGAAGATCAGGGCATGCGCAATGCCGCAGCTTTTCAACGCACGATTGCGGCGCTCGCACGCGGCGATATCACCGTGAACACCACCGACGCGCAAGACGTGTGGGATGTGCTCGATCAAGGCGACATGTCAGCGTGGCGGTGACTCGTCCGCTGCCTGCGTACGCGCGCGTTGGGCTTCACGCCACGCGGGCAGATCGGCCAGACGTGTGCCTTCGGGGACGACGCCATGCTTGCCGTGTCCGACGCGCTGCGCCTTGTAAATGCCGGTGTGCCCGGAACACAGATACGCCAACACACAAGCGATCGCGGCATAGCTCCCGATCTGCGGGCCGAAGATTTCGATCGCCATCAGCGTAGAAGCAATCGGCGTATTCGCCGCCCCGGCAAACACCGCGACGAAGCCGATCCCAGCGAGTACCGGCGCCGGCAGCGTCAGCACGTGCGACAGTGCGTTGCCGAGCGTTGCACCGATATAGAACAACGGTGTGACTTCCCCGCCTTTGAAACCCGAGCCGAGTGTGACCACGGTGAAGAGCGTCTTGCCGAGGAAGTCGTACCAGGGCAGCGTCGTGTGAAACGCGTCGACAATCGTCGGAATGCCGAGCCCCAGATACTGCGGCGTGCCGAGAGCAGTTGCCGCTGCGGCGACCGCAACCCCGCCCACCACGGGACGCAATGGCGCGTAAGCAATGCGCCGCTTCATGAAGCCAGACATCGCGTGCGTAGCCTGCGCGAAGCCCATGCCGACCAAACCGCACGCCACACCAGCCGCCGCGGCGCTCATGGCACCTGACAGCGAGATCGACGCACCGAACCATTGCGGTGCGATGGTGTAAGCCGTGTGATGCACGCCCCATGCGCGCGTCACGGCATCGCCCACGAGTGCGGCCACAACGCACGGTAACAGTGCGTCATAGCGCAACCGGCCGATGGCGAGCACTTCGAGACCGAATACCGCACCGGCAAGTGGCGTTCCGAACACCGATGCGAAGCCTGCCGCAATCCCCGACATCAGCAACACACGACGCTGCTCGCCCGAGAGCCGGAAGACGTGCGTGAGTTGATCGGCGAGCGCCCCGCCCATTTGCACGGCGGTGCCTTCGCGCCCTGCCGAGCCGCCAAACAGATGGGTGATGACCGTACCGGCAAGGACCAGCGGCGCCATGCGCAGCGGCACGACGCGGCGAGGGTCATGAATCTCGTCGATCAACAGGTTGTTGCCCGCCTCCACACTCGCGCCGAGCCGTAAGTAAAGCCAGCCGACGGCGAAGCCAGCCACCGGCAGCAGCCAGAGCAGCCACGGGTGAAGTAAGCGCGTATCGGTGGCGATTTCGAGCGCGACAAGCAGCAACGCACTGGCGCTACCGGCCATCACGCCGACGAGCGCAGCGACAGCGCTCGCGCGGGCGGCGCGCGGCAGCACGTCGGCAAGCTCGCGCAAAGGGGAACGGTCAAACATCTTCATGGTGTGTACACACAGGGCAACGCATCGAATCGGTCGATGCCATTGACGAATCGCCTGAACGCCGCCGGAAGGACGCGAGTCAGTCGCGAGGAACCGCATGGGGAAGTGAAACGAAATCCGTCCACACACATAGCCCGCAACCTCCCGGCACGCCAGGATCTTGCAGGCATCATCAGCCCCATTGCAGGGCGGTTTGCGTATGAACATCAAGCACGCCGGAGGTATGCCATCTCCGTTGAAGCTGCCGTCATGCTATCAGGAAGCGAGGACACTCACAATGCGTGACATCTGCGCCCCGTTTTTTGTGCCGAAGTGTCATAGCCCATCAGGACTTTCCGATATATCGGCGTTGCTGCGTTTTCGCAGCGCAAGCGCCCCTAGAATCGGCACCAGTTCGTTGGAGATGGGTATGACAGCAGACACGCAATACATCGATCGAGTGAGCCGTTA
The DNA here is from genome assembly GCF_902459645.1 of Pandoraea pneumonica. GTDB lineage: Bacteria > Pseudomonadota > Gammaproteobacteria > Burkholderiales > Burkholderiaceae > Pandoraea > Pandoraea pneumonica. The sequence continues at coordinate 707,690 of NZ_CABPSK010000002.1, read as the reverse complement.
CGACTGGCCCGATATCACGCAACTATGGGATGCCGTAGTGACATGCGCGACGCCCGGCTGGGATCCAGGCAAGGCACTGGAATATCTCGTGCTCAAGGGATTCGAGTTGAGTGGTGCGCAGGTGAGGTGGCCGTATAGCGTCAGCCTGTTGGATACCTCGAACATCGAGCAGATCGATGGGCTGGTGTACATCGCGGGTATCAGCGCGATGATCGAGTGTAAGGATCACTCGAATCTTCAGTCGCGCACCAAGCGGCGCATCGACTTCGCGCCTATCGCGAAGCTACGCAATCAGTTGACGCGCCGGCCATCGACATTGATCGGATGCATGTTCACCAGCGGCGACTTCACGAGCGCTGCAAAACTGATGGTGAATTTCACCAAACCCCAAACGATTCTCTGCTGGAACGGCCAGGAAATCGACGAGTGCATCCGCAAACGCGACTTTGCCTTTCTGATGCAATCGAAGTATCAGGCCTGCATCGAGCGTGCGGAGCATTATCTTGAGACGAAGAGCGAGGACTGATCGAAATGAAACGCAGCATCGTCTGCCCGTCAAACGACGGTTTCACTCTCCTGCAATCGTGGTTGCCCCGCAGCGTCGTGAATTCTTCTTGGTTCATCACATGCCGCGGCATGTGGGACGCTACCGATTGCACGTGGCGCACACTCAAACGATTTAAGGCGCCGACGCTTCTCATACACAACGCCTATTGCGTCTACCCCGATTTAGTCAGCGACCAGATCGGTAGTGCTGAATCGATCTTGGAGGCGCATTTCGCGAAACATTGCGAGGTTAGGATTGCCGTTCCAACACTCGAAGTCATGCTCTTCGAGACGCCGGAAATCATTGATGCCGTGTTCGGCGAGCGCGCGACGGAAACCGTGCGCGTGATGGGAATCTACGATCCGGTGCGTGCGATACAAGTCGCCGGTACGACGATGGCACGAATCACCGAGCGCTTTGACACTGCGACTATCGACATGCTACGTGCCACACCAACCGGCAAAGACATCCTCGAAGGCATCGCGGCATTGGATGCGAAGAACACGACTTGCACCTGCGTCAAACACTAGCGCCAATAAAAACGGCGGGCGCGATGTCATACATCGTCACCCGCCGTCTACGCCTCGATGTCGCTGGGGCGTTTACTGCGATCACATCAACGCCATTTACTTCTTAGCGCTCTTCACCGCTTTCTCGATGCGTGCACCGACATCGGCGTCGATCTGTTTCCAGTAGTCGAAAGCACGCTCCAGCACCGGACTGCGCACGCCCGCGAGCAATGCACCCGACACCGTTTCTACCAAGCGCTCGCGTGCCGCATCGTCGAACACATTGCGCACCAGATTCCCCGGCTGCGAGAAATCGTCGTCTTCCTTGTGCAAGGTGTAGGCGTTGCGCACCATGTCGCCGTCCGACTCCCAGCCGTCTTCCGCCGCACCGGTCTGATCGGCGTACGGGCGCCCACCGCTGTTCGGCACATATGTCGGTGCATTGCCGCTGTGCTCGAAGGCCATATGACCGTCGAACATATACGACTGCACCGGCACCTTCGGACGGTTGACCGGCAGTTGATGGAAGTTGGTGCCGATGCGGTTGCGTTGCGCATCGTTGTAAGCGAATGCACGGCCCAGCAGCATCTTGTCGGGCGACAAACCAATGCCCGGCACCGTGTTGCCCGGCGAGAACGCCGCCTGCTCAATCTGCGCGAAGAAATTCTCCGGATTGCGGTTGAGCGTCATCTTGCCCACCTTGATCAGCGGATAGTCCTTATGCGACCACGTCTTCGTGAGATCGAACGGGTTGAAGCGGTATTTCTTGGCGTCGGCATACGGCATCACCTGCACCGACATGATCCAGCTCGGATGCTCGCCGCGCACGATGGCGTCGAACAAATCGCGGCGATGAAAATCAGCGTCCTGACCGGACATCGTCGCGGCTTGCGCATTGGTGAAGAACTCCATCCCTTGTTCGGTATGGAAGTGATACTTCACCCAGAATTTCTCGCCGCTGGCATTGACCCACATGTAGGTATGCGAACCATAGCCATTCATGTGCCGCCACGTGCGCGGCAAGCCACGATCGCCCATCAGGTACGTCACCTGATGCGCGGACTCCGGATTGTTCGTCCAGAAGTCCCACTGCATGTGGCTATCGCGCAGGCCCGAGTCGGGCAAACGCTTTTGGCTGCGGATGAAGTGCGGAAACTTCATCGGATCGCGAACGAAGAAGATCGGGGTGTTGTTGCCGACGAGATCGTAGTTGCCTTCGTCGGTATAGAACTTCAGAGAGAACCCGCGCACATCGCGCCAGGTATCGGGGCTACCGGCTTCGCCCGCGACGGTGGAAAAACGCGCGAGCATTTCGGTTTTCGCGCCTTTCTTGAACAGCGAAGCCTTCGTGTAACGGCTGACATCCTCAGAGGTTTCGAAGACACCGAAGGCACCGGCACCTTTCGCGTGGGGCTGGCGCTCGGGCACCTTCTCACGGTTGAAATGCGCCATTTGTTCAATGAAGTGAACGTCATGGAGCAGCAGCGGACCGTCTGGGCCGACCGACAACGTATTGCGATCGCTCGCCGCCGGGGCGCCTGCACCGGTTGTCGATCCGGTGTCCAGACGTTCTTTCTCTTTGCTCATACATACCTCCAAACATCAAGGTGGGTGGGGAGAGGGAGAGAATAGATTTGCAAGTGGATCAAAGCATAATACAGGACGTCGACTTTGACCCCTCAGGGCGACGCGCGTTGAATATTCGTCAACTTGCGATAGATCAACTCACGCCTGACGTCCCGCCATCACGCCCCCATCTACCGGCAGCACGGTGCCCGTAATCCACGACGCCGCATCCGACGCGAGAAACAGAATCGCCTCGGCAACATCGCGCGGTTGGCCGTTGCGCCCAAGAGGATGGAACGCATTGAACGCGGGCAACGTGGCCTTCACCTCGTCATCGCTCATGAACGTGTTGTAGACCGGCGTCTCGACCACAGCGGGTGCCACCGTGTTGATGCGGATATCGAGCGGCGCGAGTTCGATCGCCAGATTGCGCGTCAGCGCGTGCACACCGGCATTCGCCGCCGAGTAGGCCGACGAAGGCGTCGCACCAATGGCCTGCAAGGCCCACAGCGAGCCCGTCTGCACGATGGCACCGCCGCCGCGCTGCGTCATCGCCTTGGCGGCGGCTTGCGCCATGAAGAACTTGCCTTTGAGAATGATGTCGAGAAAGCCGTCGTATTCGGCCTCGTTCAACTCAAGAAACGCCTTGGGGCGGAACACCCCGGCATTGTTCACAAGAATGTCGACACCGCCGAATGCCGACGTCGCCAATGCGACCAGCGCCTCGGCCGTGGCAGGCTTCGCGATGTCTCCCGCGAGATAGCGCACATTCGCCCCGCTCGCGTCGATTTGCGCAGCGGCGGCGGCAAGCTTCGCCTCGTCACGCCCGCCGATCACGACCTTGGCACCCGCAGCCACGAGCCGCGTCGCCACTTCTTTACCGATCCCCGAGCCGCCACCCGTAACAATCGCCACCTTGGAAGAAAAACTTTGCATTTTGCTGACTCCTGAAAATCTGCCGGTTACTAAAAACACGCCTTTTGATGGAGATATTGTTGGCGTCCGGCGATGTCTTCACAAATCAGTTATTCTGCGTCGCATTGAAAGAAAATCTTTCCATCATGAAAGCACCGGTCTTCCTCAATGCATTGCGGGCGTTCGAAGCGAGCGCACGGCATCAGAGTTTTTCTACGGCCGCTGCCGAATTGAACGTCACGCCCGCCGCCGTGGGACAAATGGTGCGCAGTCTCGAAGCATGGCTGGGCGTGCCGCTGTTCGAGCGCAGCAACACCGGGCGCGCGCGACTCGTGCCGACGCAAGCGGCGCAGCGAGCGCTACCCGACATTCGCGACGGATTTGACCGGCTCAATCTGGGTTTTGCGAAATTGCGCGAGGGCTCAGCGGTCGGTGTGCTGACGGTCACGGTGAGCCCCGCCTTTGCGGCGAAATGGTTGCTGCCCCGCATCGACAGCTTTCAGAGCGCATGGCCAGACACCGATGTGCGGCTCGACACCAGCCTCAAGCTGGCCGACTTCGTTGCACAAGGTATCGATATCGGGGTGCGTTACGGTCAGGGGCACTGGCCCGGACTCGTGGCAGAGAAGTTGATGGACGAGCAGGTCTTTCCGGTCTGCGCCCCATCGTGGCTTCGCGAACATCCGGCGCTACAGCACCCGGAGGATCTGCGCGGCATGCCGTTGATTCACGATCTCTCGGTGGACAAAGACGAGGGATTTGTCACGTGGCCGTCGTGGCTGGTCCGCGCGGGTGTGTCGGGCGTGCCCACGCGCACCGGTCTGAAGATCAATAACTCGGCGGCAGTGCTGCAAGCGGCCATCGACGGCCACGGCATCGCGCTGGCGCGCAGCGTGCTGGTGCGAGACGATCTCGCGGCGCAGCGGCTGGTCCGGCTATTTCCCGATGTCGATTGTTCGTCACCGCTTGCGTACTACATCGTCTATCGCGCCGAATGCGCCACGTTGCCCAGGCTGGCGGCATTTCGCGAGTGGCTAACTCAAGCCGCCAACGCACGACACTGACAAAGCGCGCGTTCGAAACAGGCGATGGCGAAATCGACCGATGCTTCGTCGGTAAACCGCCCAAGACTCACGCGCACCGTGCGTCTTGCGGCTTCGCTGTCCAGTCCGATCGAACTCAACACGTGCGACGGTTGCCCCGATGCCGAGTTGCAGGCCGACGTCGACGAGACCGCCAGATTGGTATTGAGCATGAACGTGAAGAACCCCGGGTGATTCACCGTAAGGCTCAGCGTGTGCGCAATGCGACGTGCACTCGCGGCGTTGTGCGTCACATTGCCCAGCGGCAGCACCCCATCGAGCAAGCGTCGGCTCAACTTGGCGATGCGCTCGTTATCCACCGTCATCCCGCGCATGGCCAGCTCGCAAGCCGTGCCCATGCCGACGATCTGATGCGTAGCGAGCGTGCCTGAACGCAAACCGCGCTCATGACCGCCACCGTGAATCTGCGGGGCAATACGCGACATCACGTCCTTGGCGACGAACAGCGCGCCAATCCCCTTCGGCCCGTACACCTTGTGCGCGGACATCGACAGCATATCGATCCCCATGGCCTTCACGTCGATCGGCGTCTTGCCCAATGCCTGCGCGGCGTCAACATGCAACAGCGCGCCAGCGGCGTGCACCACCTTCGAGATGGCCGCCACATCGGTCAACGTGCCGAGTTCGTTGTTGACGAGCATCAGCGACACCAGCCCCGTGTCCGGGCGCATGGCCGCCGCCACAGCATCGGCGGTAATTTCGCCCGTGGCCGACGGCGTCACGTACGTGACCGGCACACCGCGCTTCTCCAGATACGCCGTCGTGTCCAGAATGGCCTTGTGCTCCATCACGCTGGTGATCAGGTGCGGACGGGCCTGCGCCAGTTCGGCAAACCCTTTGAGCGCGAGATTGTTCGATTCGGTGGCGCCAGAGGTCCAGATGATCTCAACGGCGTCTGCGCCGATCAGCGCCGCCACCTGCGCACGCGAGCGCTCCACGAGCCGCCGGGCGCTGGTGCCTGCGGCGTGCGAACTCGACGCCGGGTTGCCGAACACGCCGTCCACGCCAAGGCAGTCTGCCATCGCGGCAATCACGGCCGCATCGGCCGGAGTGGTGGCTGCGTAATCGAAGTAATGAAGTTGTTCTTTTTCGCGCATGATCGGGTTCCCTGCAAAAATGTGCATCGATCGTACGCGCGACAACAGGGAAAAGGCTTGCGAAATCACTCGCAAATTCCTCATCCACGGCAAATTCATTCCTAAAATCCAGATACCCGGGGAAATTCCTTCTACACCCCAGTGAGCGGCGCATCCAACCCGGGAAACCGCACCGTAACGGCCAGCCCGCCGCCCGGAGCATCCGCCAGCGAGACTTCCGCCCGGTGCATGCGTGCAATTTCGCGCACGATAGCCAGTCCGAGCCCCGAGCCGTCCACCGCCTGCCCGGTCGTCTCGCTGCGATAAAACCGCTGAAACACCGCGTCCCGCTCATGCGCAGGAATGCCCGGACCGTTATCGACCACATGCAGCACCGCCGCCCCCGCAATCGCATCGACGCGCACGGTAATAACCGCGCCGTCGCCTGCATAACGAATCGCGTTGTCGATCAAGTTGCCGCACATCTCGGCCAATAGTTCGCGCTGGCCCAGCACTTCGACAGTGCCGTCGTTTTCAAACCCGAGATCGATGCCGCGCGAACGTGCAACGGGCGACCAATCCAATGTCGTGCTGCGTGCGAGCGCATCGAGTCGCAGCGGCACTTTGGTCGCCGGTGCGCCAACGTCGGCTTCCAACCGAGACAGTGACAACAACTGTCGAACACTTTTCGCCGCCTGCTTCACCGCCAGATTCAGACGCTCGACGCGCTCCCGCGCGCTGGCGCTCAGCGTCTCGCGCAGCGTCAGCTCCGACTCGGCCTGAATGATGGCCAGCGGCGTCTTCAACTGATGCGCCGCGTCGGCAAAGAAGCGCTGACGAGACGCCTGCATACGCCCGACGCGCCCCACGTACTGATTGATCGACTCCACCAGCGGCTCGACTTCCGTCGGCAAGTCGACGTTATCGAGCGGTGTCGTGTCGTCTTCGCTGCGCGCCGCCACCTTCGCTGACAGCCGGTTGAGCGGGCGCAAGCCACGCGTCACGCCCAGCCACACGATGGCCAGCGCCAACACGACGAGCAGCACCTCCTGCTGCAACGCCCCCGTCAAAATCTGACGCGCTAGCTCATGGCGCGACTCGGTGGTCTCGCCCACCACGATCCACACGACACGCGTCTTTGCGTTCGGCACGTCGTGCACCGGCAGCCGCAGCGCCCCCATGCGCAACGATTCGCCGCGATAGGCCGCGTCGTAGAACACCGAGTGATACGGCTCCGGCGTGACGTCCGGCGGCGGTAACGGCAGATCGTGATACCCCGTGACCGCCCGCTTGCCGTCTTCGCGAATCACGTAATAAATCTTGCCGCCGCGATCCGATTCGAACATCTCCAGCGCGAGATACGGCAGATTGACCTGCACCTCGCCGTCAATGAGTTGCGTACCCTCGCGAATCGACTTGATCGAGAACTCGAGCGAGCGGTCGAATGCCGAATTGGCCGCACTCATCGCGCGCTGATACGTGAGCCACGTGTCGAGCGCGAGCAGCCCGAGCAGCGGGAACAGCAGCCATAGCGCCAGTTGGCGGCGAAGATTCGGTTGCGGCATCGGGGATGGAAGAAGTGAGTGCGCGACTACGAGGCTGTCGGCAGCGGGGGCGCCGCGTCGGGTTTGGCTTCGAGCAGATAGCCGAGCCCGCGCAGCGTGACGATGGCGACACCGCTTCCTTCGAGCTTTTTGCGCAGCCGGTAGACGTAGATTTCGATGGCGTCCGGATTCACCGATTCGTCGATACCGAAGAGCTTCTCGGAGAGCGCCTCTTTGTTGATCGCCCGCCCGGCACGCAGAATCAGCACTTCGAGCACCGCGCGTTCGCGTTTGGTCAGGGCCAGCAGTTCGCCGTCGAGCCGGAAGCTGCGCTCCACTCCGTCGAACACGAGCGGCCCGCAAGCCACATCCGCGCTCTCATGACGCTGCGAACGGCGAATCAGCGCACGCGCACGCGCCTCCAACTCATCGAGTTCGAATGGCTTTGAAAGGTAATCGTCCGCGCCGAGATTGAGCCCCTTCACGCGGTCTTCAAGCGAGCCGTGCGCCGTGAGAATCATCACCGGCACCATGTTGCGCCGCTGACGCAGCCGGCGCAGCAGCTCCAGCCCGTCGAGACGCGGCAAGCCCAAATCGAGGATGACGAGCGAGTATTCCTGCGTGCGCAGCACGTGATCGGCGGCTTCGCCATCGTGCATGCAATCGACGGCGAAATGCGCCTGCGTCAGCGCTTCGGTGAGCGATTTGGCCAGACTCGGATTGTCTTCGACAAGCAGGATACGCATGAAACTGGACCAGACCCTAGGGAAATCCATGACCCGAAAAAACGCTCATGGGCCGGATTCGACACGGAATCGAAAGCGAATTGAAAGTTTCGGCAAATTACCATGCGCCACGCGAAAACGACAAACCCCGTTCAAGGGGTCTCTGGAGGAAGACATGAAGCAAACGCAAATGCTCGGCGCCTGCGTGGCCGCCGCTGCACTCTTCGCGAGCGCCTTACCCGCCGCTCACGCCCAAGTGCCCGCCGGCTACCCGGCGAACTATCAGGCCACCATCGACGGCGCGAAGAAAGAAGGCAAGCTGATCGTGTATTCGGTGACCGACACGGCCCTCGTGCGCCCGCTCATCAAAGACTTCGAGGCGCTCTACGGTGTGAAGGTCGAGTACAACGACATGAACAGCACCGAGCTGTACAACCGCTACATCAGCGAATACGCCGCCAACAGCACCAGCGCCGACGTGCTCTGGAGCTCGGCCATGGACCTTCAGGTCAAGCTGGTGAACGACGGCACGATGGCAAGCTACGAGTCGCCCGAATCGACGCACATCCCGCAATGGGCGCAGTACCAGAAGCAGGCTTACGGTACGACTTACGAGCCGCTCGCCATCGTCTACAACAAGCGCCTTCTGCCCGCCGATCAAGTGCCGCAAACGCGCGTCGAGCTCATCAAGCTGCTGCAATCCGACCCGGCGAAGTTCAAAGGCAAGGTCACGACTTACGACATCGAAAAGTCGGGCGTGGGCTTCAACTACCTGACGCAAGACGCGCGTGTGAACCCCGAAGTGACGTGGGAACTCGTCGGCGCGATGGGCGCACTCAACCCCAAACTGCAATCGAGCACGGGCGCGATGATGGAGCGCATTTCGTCGGGCGAGAACCTGATCGGCTACAACATTCTCGGCTCGTACGCGTTCGCCAAGGCGAAGAAAGACCCGTCCATCGGTTACGTCTACCCGCGTGATTACACGCAAGTCGTGAGCCGTCTGGTCACCATCTCGAAGAAGGCGAAGAACGTCAACGCCGCCAAGCTGTGGGTCGACTATCTGCTCTCGAAGCGCGGCCAAACGCTGCTGGCGAACCAGGCCAACCTGTTCTCGATTCGCGCCGATGTGGAAGGCGAAACCTCGATGGCGAACCTCACGCAGCAACTGGGCGCCGCCCTCAAGCCGATTCCGATCGGTGCAGGCCTGCTCGTCTATCTCGATCAATCGAAGCGCCTCGAATTCCTGAAGCGCTGGCAGCAGTCGATCAAGCGCTGATCGCCCCCTGCGCACTCACTCTGATGCACCCCTGATGCACCAGTAATGCCGGCGGGCCGCGCACGCGGCCCGCCTCTCCCCTAGGGACTGTTCCCCCTAATTCCTGATATGCGCCCTGCGTGGCGCAGGGAGACCTTCATGCTGTCGTCTACCACCGACTCCCGCTCTGCGGTGCCGCCCGCGCGTTCGCGCAGCGGTGTGCCCCATCTCGTCGCGTCGCCATGGCGCGCACTCGCCGCCACTTCGCGCTGGCTCGTTATCGCGGTGCTCACAATTGCTGTGCTGCTGCCGCTGTCGTTCATCGTTTTGCAGAGCCTGCTCTCGGCGCCGTTCTTCGACGCGAGCCGCACATTCGGTATCGACGGTTATCGCTTCATCTTCACCGACCCCGATTTTTGGTCGGCAGTGAAGAACTCTTTCATCATCGCGTTCGGGATGCTGTTCATCTCGATCCCGCTCGGCGGCATTCTCGCGTTCCTGATGGTGCGCACCGACCTGCCGGGCCGCCGCTGGCTCGAACCGCTGCTGCTCACGCCGGTGTTCGTCTCGCCGATGGTGCTCGCGTTCGGCTACGTCGTGGCCGCAGGCCCGGTGGGCTTCTACTCGGTGTGGTTCCGCGAACTCACGGGCATGGACGCACCGTGGTCGGTCTATTCGATCTTCGCGATCACCGTGATCGTGGGCCTCACGCATGTGCCCCACGTTTATCTCTACTCGTCGGCTGCACTGCGCAACCTCGGCTCGGACGTGGAAGAAGCCGCCCGCGTCGCCGGTGCGCGCCCGTTCCGCGTCGCACTCGACGTGAGCCTGCCGATGACCATGCCTGCACTGCTGTTCGCGGGCGTGCTGGTGTTCTTCCTCGGCTTCGAAGTGTTCGGTCTGCCGCTCGTGCTGGGCGACCCGGAAGGTCACCTCGTGCTGGCGACCTATCTGTACAAGCTCACCAACAAGCTCGGCGTGCCCTCATATCACCTGATGGCGGCCGTGGCGATGTGCATCGTCGCGATCACTTTCCCGCTCGTGCTGCTGCAACGCCACCTGCTCAAGCGCGCCAACAAGTTCGTCACGGTCAAGGGCAAGGCCGGGCGTCAAACCGTGCTGCCGCTGGGCGTGTGGCGCTGGATTGCGCTGGGTACCGTCGTCGCGTGGCTGCTCGTGACGGTGGTCGTGCCGATCTCAGGCATCGTGCTGCGCTCGTTTGTCACGCACTGGGGCGAAGGCGTCGCATTGAGCGAAGTGCTCACGCTCGCCAACTTCGAAGAGTTGTTCGAACAAGACAACCTCGTGCGCGCCATTCTCAACACGCTGGGTATCGGCGTGATCGGCGGCGCAATGGCCGTGGGCTTCTATTCGCTCGTGGCCTTCGCGGGTCATCGCCGCAACGATTGGGCAGCCAAGCTGCTCGACTATCTCGTGCTGCTGCCGCGCGCCGTGCCGGGTCTGCTGGCGGGTCTGGCGTTCCTGTGGATCTTCCTGTTCGTGCCGGGCTTGAAGGAACTCAAGAACTCGATGTGGAGCATCTGGGTGGCCTACACGGTGGTGTGGCTCGCCTACGGCATGCGGCTCATCCAGAGCGCGCTGTTGCAAGTCGGCCCCGAGTTGGAAGAAGCCGGGCGCAGCGTTGGCGGCACGCGCAGCCGCGTGAGCCTCGACGTCACCCTGCCGCTCGTGCGCTTCGGCCTGCTCGCTGCCTGGCTGCTCATTTTCATGATCTTCGAGCGCGAGTACTCCACTGCGGTGTATCTGCTCTCCCCGGGTACCGAAGTGATCGGTTCGCTGCTGGTGTCGCTGTGGGCGACCGGCGCGGTCGATCAAGTGGCCGCGCTCTCTGTCATCAACATCGCGATGGTCGGCGCCGGTCTGGGCGTGGCGTTGCGCTTCGGAGTCAAATTGCATGGATAAGCTCGTCGTCGACAACCTCTTTCTGAGCTACGGCACCAACCCCATTCTCAAGGGCGTGTCTTTCGAACTCAAAGCTGGCGAAGTCGTCTGTCTGCTCGGCGCATCGGGCAGCGGCAAGACCACGCTCCTGCGTGCCGTCGCCGGTCTCGAACAACCGTCGGATGGTCGCATCGCGCTCGACGATCAAGTCTTCTTCGACGGCGAAAAGGGCATCGATTGCCCCGTCGAACAACGCTCGCTCGGTCTCGTGTTTCAGTCGTATGCCCTCTGGCCGCACCGCACGGTGGCCGACAACGTCGGCTATGGCTTGAAGCTGCGCAAAGTGGGTGCCGCCGAGCGCCGCGAGCGCGTGCAAAGCGCGCTCGACCAACTCGGTCTCGGTCATCTTGCTGAGCGCTTCCCGTTCCAGTTGTCGGGCGGCCAGCAGCAGCGTGTGGCCATCGCACGCGCCCTCGTCTACAACCCGCCGGTCATTCTGCTCGACGAGCCGCTGTCGAATCTCGACGCCAAGCTGCGCGAAGAAGCCCGCGCGTGGCTGCGTGAACTGATCGTCTCGCTGGGGCTTTCGGCCCTGTGCGTGACGCACGATCAGACCGAAGCGATGGCGATGTCCGATCGCATTCTGCTGCTGCGCAACGGACGCATCGAACAGGAAGGCACCCCGGCCGAACTCTACGGCTCGCCGCGCTCGCTTTACACGGCGGAATTCATGGGCAGCAACAACCGCATCGACGCGACCGTGAGCGCCATCGACGGCGAATTCGTCACGCTCGCGGGCGACGGTTTCTCCTTGCAGGCACGCGCACGCGACACGCTGGCGCCGGGTCAGGACGCACAAGCGGTGATTCGCCTTGAGCGCGTGCAAGTCGCCGACGGCCCCGGTCACAACCGCGTGGGCGCGCAACTCGTCACGTCGATGTATCTGGGCGACCGCTGGGAATACCTGTTCCATTGCGGCGCGCTGCGCTTCCGCGCATTCGGTCACGTGCCACGCGACCCCGGCCACCACTGGGTCGAATTCCCCGCCAACGACTGCTGGGCATTCGCGCAATCGAACGCGTAAGCCCACTCGAGTTCACCCCAAGCGACGCGCGGGCGCTCTCCCGCGCAACCCCAAGAGAAACAGAAGAAAGAGGAGACAACAATGAAACGAAGCAGTATCGGTCTGGCCGCGACGACGGCACTCGGTGTGCTGGGCGCGGCGCTGGCCGGCCAGGCGCACGCGCAATCGAACGTGACGATTTACGGGATCGTCGACGCCGGCGTGGAATACGTGAACCACGCCAGCGATAACGGCGGCGCCGCGCGTGCGGTGTCCGGCGGCAAGAACACGTCGCGCTTCGGCTTCAAGGGCAGCGAAGACCTCGGCGGCGACCTCAAGGCGGTGTTCCAGTTGGAAAGCGGTATCAACGTGGCCAACGGGCAGTTCGACGACGGCCCCGGCGCCATCTTCGATCGCCGCGCCACTGTCGGTCTCGCGCACAAGAAGTGGGGACAAGTCACCCTCGGCCGTACGTTCACCACCACGTACGACTTCATGCTCCCGTTCGACCCGATGGGTTACGCACCGAACTATTCGTGGGCCACCAGCTCCACGGCCACGGGCGGCCGTAAAGACGGTCTGTTCTCGCGTTCGGCCAACGCCGTTCGCTACGACGGCGAATTCAACGGCCTGAAGCTCGGCGCCATGTACGGCTTCGGCAACGTGCCGGGCAGCATGAAGACGAGCTCGAAGTACGACTTCGGCATCGGCTACGAAAACGGCCCGTTCGCAGTCGTTGCCACGTACGACCGCCAGAACGGCGCAGGCACGAGCGCGAGCCCCGCCGACACGACCGATTACATTCAGGGCATTCACGCAGGCGCGAGCTACAGCTTTGGCCCCGCGAAGATCATGGCCGGGTATCGCAACTACAAGAAGACGTTCATCACGGCAGGCACGGCGTCGCTGCGCAGCGATATGTACTGGCTGGGCGGTTCGTACGACTTCACCCCGGCGTTCACGCTGTATGCCGCGATCTACCATCAGGACATCAAGGACGCGGGCGACGCCGATCCGACGCTGATCTCGCTGCGTGCGCAATACGCGATGTCCAAGCGCACCTCGTTGTACCTCTCGGGCGGCTACGCATTTGCGAAGCACGGCCAGAAGGTCAGCCTGTCGCGTGACCTGACCGGTGCGGCCGACAACCAAGTCGGCGTGACCGCCGGTATCCAGCACCGCTTCTGATCGCGCTAAAAATGTCTCGAACGTCTCGCTGACGTTTTCCTCAAGCGACGGCCTGGCAACGGCGGGGGGTACCGCCAAATGCGCACGCCGGGCCGTCGCCTTTTTTTATTTCGCGAGTCGCGTCTGCCACAGGCGCGGCTTGCCCTCCCAAGCCGAGAAGCCTTCCACCTTGCGGCCTACGGCCCAAGGCTCCATCCCGTTGCTCAGCAGAATCAGCGGTACCTGATCGAGCATCATCGTGTGCAGTTGATCGAACATCGCCTGCCGCTTGACCGGGTCGGCTTCCTCTCGGCTCTGATCGATCAACGTCAGCGCGCGCGGATCATCCCAGACCTTCTGCGGCTGCTTCGTCTTGTCGCCCGAGAATTGCTCGTAACTCAACGCCGGATCGATGCGCGACGAATACGAGAACGAGCTGATTTGATACGCGCCGCTGTAATAGCGATCCAGTTGCGTCGTCCACTCCAGCACTTCGATCACCGCGTTGATGCCCACGGCCTGCATCATGGCCTGCGCGATCACGGCAATGGTGTAGCTCGGCACATTCACACGCTTGTTAGCGAAGATCACGATCTTCTGGCCCTTGTAGCCTGCCTCTTTCAGCAGACGTTTGGCCAGCGCCGGATCGTAGGTGTAGCCCTTCTTCTGTGTCGCGTCGTAATACGACGACGTCGTCGGCACCGCCGATGAATTCGGCCCGCCGTGGCCCTCTGAAATCGCCTCGGCGATCTGCGGAATATCGAGCGAGGCGGCGATGGCCTGACGCAGCTTCTGATTGCCGACGACCGGATCGCGCGTCTGGATCAGCAGCGCGTTCTTCGACGCCAACTGACCGACGATGATCTTCAGCCGCTTGTCGGCCTGAAGCTCCACCACGTCCGAAGGTGCTACGCGGGCGACCGACAACGCCCCCGATTGCAGCCCTGCCTTAGCGCTCGCGGTATCGGGCACGATGGCGAACTTCAATGTGTCGACCAGCGGTGCCTTCGCGCCAACATAGCCATCCGGTCGATTGCCCGGCGGCGACTTGTAGCCGGTATAGGCGGACATCAGCACGTACTCGCCGCGCTTCCACTCCGTCAGCTTGAACGGCCCGGTGCCGATGGGTTTGTCCCACGTGCCGTCGGGCTTCACCGAGGCTTTGTTGATGACGGCCGTCATGCCGCAATACGTGCGCGCCAGCGTATCGAGAAACAGACTGGCGGGGCGGTTGAGTTGCATGACCACGGTGTATGCGTCCGGCGCACTGACCTTCGTCACCTTCAACCCCTTGCGGCCATCGAACTCATCCAGACACGCCCAACCCGTCTTCGGATTGGTATAGCGCTGCCAACTCCAGAGCACATCGGCAGACGTGAGCGCTGCGCCGTTGTGGAAGTGCACGTCGCGACGCAGCTTGAACGTGTACGTCATGCCGTCTTTGGAGACATCGACCGACTCGGCCAGCAACGGCGCGACCGTGCCGTTCTCGCGATAGCCGACCAGCCCTTCGACCACGTGCAACACCACGGCGTCGGTCATGTCGTCGCGATTCACGCCGGGGTCCGTCGAGCGGATGTCGGCCGCCAGCGCAACGTTGAGCGTTTGTGTCTGCGCGACAGCCATGCCCGGCAGACACAACGCACCGGCCAGTGCCATCGCCCCCACGGCGCGCACGCCCGGAATGTTGCTAATTACCTGCCAGCCAGACAACAAACGATCACTCATTTCTTTCCCCCGGACGACTTGGTTTTGACGGTGCTGCACGACTTACCGGCACTGGCGGACTTGGCTGGTGTGGCCGGTTGCCGCACGTGCGCGGCGATGACGCGTTGCAAGGCTTTGAGATCGCGCGCTTCGACGGCATCGACGATGGCGAAGTGTTCCAGCGCCGAGGCTTCGATACGCGCGCGTGTGCGGTTCTGCGTGGCCAATACCGACGGCATGCGCGTACGCAGTTCCAGAATCAGCTTGGGCAGTTCCTTGTTCTGGCAGGCCGAGTACAGCAAGCCGTGAAACTCGGCGTTGACGGGGTGCATATCGAGCACCGTGCCGTCGAAAGTGAGTGCGTGGAACTGTGCCGCCAACTCGCGCAGGCGGACTATCTGGGCCGGTGTTACGTGATCGATCAGATCGGCGGCCGCCCCGAGTTCGACGATGACGCGCATTTCTCGAATGTCGTACAGCCGCTGCTCATCGATCGACTCGATGTGATAGCCGCAGTTCGGCACATGGGCCGTCACGCGCATGACCGTCAGTTGATCCAGCGCGCGACGCACCTCCAGTCGGGTGACGTCGTAACGCGTCTGCAAGTCGATTTGCTTGAGCCAACTGCCGGGCGTGAGAATGCCCGCCTGAATGTCCTGGACGATACGGTCCACAAGGTTTTGTGCGCTTTTTTCGGTACTCACGATGTCGATGTCTCCGGTCCACACGAACGCTGACGCAGCGCGACACCCCCACCGGACGTGGGCGTAAGCATCGGGATCGCGCGCAGCAACTCGCGAGTGTATTCGTGCCGGGGCGAATCGAACACCTCGTCGCGCGTTCCCTGCTCGACGATCGCCCCATCGCGCATCACGATGACCCGGTCGGCCAACTGCTCCACCACGCCCAGATCGTGACTGATGAACAGACACGAGAAGCCGTGACTGCGCTGGAGCTTGGCGAAGACCTCCAGCACCTGCGCACGCACCGTGACGTCGAGCGCCGAGACGGGCTCGTCGGCAATCACGAACGACGGACGCCGCACGATGGCACGGGCAATCGCCACGCGCTGGCGCTGTCCGCCGGAGAGTTCATGCGGCAGGCGCGTCCCGTGCGCCGGTTCCAGCCCGACTTCCGTCAGAACTTCGTCGACACGGCTTTGCACGTCCGCGCGCGACAGGCCCGAGACGTGACGCAGCCCTTCGCCCACCAACTGACGCACGGTCATTCTGGGATTGAGCGACGCGCTTGGGTCTTGAAACACCATCTGGCAGTTCAGGCGGTACTCACGCCATGCGGCGTCGGACCGATGAATGGCGCGGCCATCGAACAGAATCTCGCCGCCCGACGGCTTGATCAGTCCGGCAATCGTGCGGCCCAGCGTCGTCTTGCCGGACCCTGAGGCGCCGACCACGGCAACTACTTCGCCCGGGCGGACATGAACGCTCACGTCTTTCAACGCCTGCTTGCGTTGCGCTTTAGCAAAGAGCCGCTGATGGCCCGCGTATTCGACGGAAAGCCCCTTCACGTCGACCACGGGGGCTAGCGTGATCGGCTCGCGCGCGGGCAGCCGGTGCGGCATCGCCATGAGCAGCTTGCGTGTGTACGGTTCGCGCGGCGCTGCCAGCACTTGCGCGGTCGTCCCACGCTCCACCACCTTGCCGCGCTCCATCACCACCATGCGCTCGGTGTAGCGGGCCACCATCGGCAGGTCGTGGCTGATCATCAGCACCGCCGTGTCGTGTTCGCGGGTAAGCGAGACCAGCAGTTCGAGCACGTCGCGCTGAACCAATGCGTCGAGCGCAGTGGTCGGCTCGTCGGCAATGAGTAGCGCGGGGGCCAGCAGCATCACCGACGCGAGCATGATGCGCTGACGCATCCCGCCCGAAAACTCATGCGGCCAAGCGCTGAGCGCGCCCTTGGGGTCACGCATGCCGATGCGATGCAGCATGTCGAGAATGCGCTCGTTACGCTCGGCCGCCGACATCTTAGGCCGATGCAAACGCAGCGCTTCGCCCAGTTGCCGCCCGATGGTCATCGACGGATTGAGCGAAGTCATCGGCTCCTGAAACACCATTCCGATGCTGCCGCCGCGCAATTCACGCAACCGCTTCACGCTGGCGGACGCCATGTCTTCGCCCGCGAACACGATGCGCCCGCCTGCCCGCACCACCGGCTCGGGGTTCAGGCGCAGCACGGCACGCGCCGCCTGCGTCTTGCCGCTGCCCGACTCGCCCACGATGCCGACAATCTCGCCGGGCGCGATGTCGAACGACACGTCGGAGACGATCTCACGGCCACCCTGACCAATCGTCAGCGTGAGGTTTTCGACGCTCAGCACCGACTTTGCGGGGGTCGTTCGAGCGACGGGAGAAGACGACGAAAGCGGCATCGAAGAAGACCCTGACGAGAAGTCGATGTGATCGGAGAGCTCGGTACGCGCAAGACTCATTTCATCCCCCGCATGCGTGGGTCGAGACGATCTCGCACGGCGTCGCCAGCGAGGTTGATGGCCAGCAGCGTGAGCGCGATGCACAAGCCCGGGAAGATCGACAGATAGCTCGCCTGCGAAATGAACGGACGCGCCGACGCGAGCATGTTGCCCCACGTGGGTGCCGGCGGCGGCACACCCAGACCGAGGAACGACAGCGCGCTCTCGGCCAAAATCACCCAGCCGAACATCGACGTGGCCAGCACCGAAATCGGCGCGATGCAGTTCGGCAACACGTGACGGAACATCGTGTACAGATCGGAATTGCCCAACACGCGCGACGACTCCACAAACTCGCGCTCACGCAACGACATCACTGCACCGCGCACCACCCGCACCACCGACGGCGTATAAGCCAAGCAGAGTGCCAGCACGATGCCGTACTGATTCGGCCCCACGATCGTGAGCAGACCGAGCGCCAGCAGCAGCCCTGGAAACGCCAGCATGGCGTTGTTGAACGTCATGATGATGCGATCGGTCCAGCCGCGGGCGAACCCCGCCAGCAAGCCGATAGTGCACCCCAGCACGATCGCGAAGAACACGGTCAGCGATGCAATCAGGAAACTCGTCGCCGCACCGCTGAGCAATCGCGACAGCTCGTCACGCCCAAACTCGTCGGTACCGAGCAGGTGCACACCGCCGGGCGGATGCAACCGCGTGGGGAAATGAATGCGCAGCGGATCGAACGGCGTCCACACCGCCCCCAGAATTGCGCAGACGACGAGGAATGCCAGCAGCAGGCCACCAACCGTGGCATTGGAGAAGTAGCGTTTTCTCATTGCACCGTCACCCGGGGATCAAAGATGGGATAGCAAAGATCGATCACGAGGTTCACCACGACATACACGGTCGCCACGCAGAGCAAGCACCCCTGAATGACCGGATAGTCGCGCGCAAAGATCGAGTCGACGAGCAGACGGCCGAGCCCCGGGATCGTGAACACCGTCTCCACCACGGCGATCCCGCCGAGCAGATTGCCGAGTACCAGACCGATCAGCGTCCACGTCGGGCCGAAGGAATTGCGGAACACGTGATTCATCAGCACCGCGCGCTCCGACAACCCTTTCGCCCGGGCATGGGTCACGTAATCGAGCCGCAGCACGTCGAGCGTGCTGGCGCGCGCCATGCGAATCAGCACGCCGATTTCATGCAGAAACAGCGTGAGAATCGGCATCACGAGATACAACATGCCTGCTTTCCAATCGTCGGCGATGGAGACGTAGCCCACCACCGGCAGCCATTGCAGCTTCAGGCCGAAGAACAGCAAGATCAACAGGCCCAGCCAGAACGCAGGCATCGACACTAGCAGCGTGGCGCCGCCCACGAGCAGCAAATCGGGCAGCTTGTTTTGCTTCCATGCGGCGATCATGCCTGCCGGTACGGAGACAAGGGCTGCAAACAACACGGCGCACAAGACGACCTGCGCGCTCGTAATGAAGCGCGCCCAGACCAGCGAGCGCACCGGTTCACCGGTGGTGATCGAGGTGCCCAGATCGCCGTGCAATGCGCCGGAGAACCAGATCCAGAATTGCGTCGTCCACGGCTGATCGAGCCCCATCTTCACGCGCATGGCCGCGAGCGAGACCGGGTCGGCCAGATCGCCGAGCAGCAACTGCGCGGGGTCGCCAGGCACCAGCCGGATCATCACGAACACCGACACCGTCACGATCAACAGCGTGGGCGTCGCGGCGAGTATCCGGGACAAAAGGAAACGAAGCATGTTCGCGCTCCAGAATTAGGACGACAGCGTGGGACGACGGCTTAGGCCGCCGCGCGCTTTTTACGCAGCACGTCGGCGAGGAAGTCCTGCACGGCGGGCACCGACTGCATGCCGTCGTGCGGCATGTTGTCGATCACGTCGAACGTGACATCGACGCCCGCGCGCTCGAACGAATCGCGCAACGACGCGAGCCGCTCTTGCCGGTTGGCACCCGCTGAATTTGCGCCCGGCATGTAGTGCGGGCCGCCCTCGCGGTGCGTGATCTCCCAAGTCTCGATGTCGGCCTTACCGACCACCATGTGCACCGGCACGCGACGCAACGTTTCGAGATCGAAGGCTTTGCCGTAGCGTTGCTCGATGTCACCGATCCCCACCCACCAGTTCTGTTGCGTGTCGAGCAGCGTGACCGAGCCCGGTGCGCCGATCGACAGCGCCCACAGACGCTCCGGGTGGAGATAGCCGAAGCGATTGACGAACTGGCCGCCGCCGGAATAGCCGAACAATGCGAACTTGTCGAACGACGTTTCATACTTGCGGCCCACTTCGTCGACCATGTTTAGCAGCACTTCGTCGTAGCGAATATCACCTTCCGCCAAATGCTTGAAACCGCCGGGGTTGCCATCGCCGCGCACGCCAACCGGGAACAGCGGGCACAAGATCAGGCAGTCTTGCCAACGGCCAAACTCGGCGAAGGCATCGCGGTAGTTGGTGAACTGGCGGCCCGTGCCGTGAACGACCACCACCAATTCGACGCGATGGCCGGGCTGCGTGATGGCCTTCGGCACATACAGGGCATAAGCGAAGCGCGGGTCGCCCGCGTGCGCGAAGATCGTCGTCGAGCCCAGATCGTAGAGGTTGCGGGCACGGGCTTCGGTGCTCAAACCGGCGGAATTTGCAGTGGTTTTGGACATAGTCGTTGCGGATATCGGTGGTATTGGGGTGTGCTGTATGAGCTTTACGCGTCGAGCAGCGTGGGCTCGCCTTCGAGGCGATAACGGGTGAAGACGCGATTGAGCGCGGGCATCGGGGCGACGTCCATTTCACCGACGGCCGGCTCCATCACGACCATCGCGACCGACGCCGTCATCGAGTGCCGCACGCCTTCGCGCGGCGGACGGGCCACAGAGAACGGCGTGCCGAAGTCGTCGAACAGGGCTTGCTTAAGGGTGTCGCGCGAGATCATCGGCGTGCTGTTGAGCAGCTTGCGCACGCGCCAATCACGGTAATAGCTGTCGGCCGAGTTCTCGCAGCCCGTATCGACGAGCTTGGTGCGCGCCACGGGGCTCAGCCAGTGATTCGCATGCACGATCAGGTTGTCGTCGCCCGGATACAGCGGGAAGGCCTCGTTGGTGGTGCACTCGAAGTCGATGGCAAACCCTTGCGCCATACCGAGCATGATGTTGTTCGAGCACGACTTCGGCGTCGTCGCCACGGCCTTGAGCGCATTGGCGAACACCGGCTGATCGAGCACTTTGCGACGCAGAATCGCCAGCGGCACGCCCAGTTGCTTAAAGTCGCGATCCGATTCGAGATAGTTCGCGGTAATCGACACGCCCGCGCTGTTCATGCCGCTGCGCGCAAGGCCGCCCGCTTCCACGAACGTCAGAAAGTCGGGGCCGTCGTCGCGCTGTACGCGCAGCACCACGCCAGTGTTGACGCAATCGGCACGCCAGTCCCAGTTTTGCGCGTGCAACAGGTTGCCGCTAGCAGAGCGCTCCGGCAGCACCACTGCACCGGTGCAACCGTCCTGAAGCTCTTCACCCTCTGCGGTGGCCTGGTCTGCGCGGGCCTTAGCCAGCACTTCGGTGCGGGCGTTGATCATCAAGATATCGGCAAACGGCACACCGGCGCCGTCGGCGATGCCGTGCATTTCATCGAGATAGGTCGAATCGACGTTGCCGATATGCCCTTCGAAATGCTTGAACAACGCCGCGCGGGCACTGGCGGTGTAACCGAGTTCGTCGATCGTGCGGCCGTACATGGCAGCGCTCGCGCGCACACGGTCTTGCGCCAACTTGCCGTACTGCACACCCCGATCGTAGGGGCGGCCGCTCACCGAGATGAAGGGGAACTGCTGGAATGTCGTCATCGTTTGACTAAGCTCCGGAAGGCCAGAATCTGTGACGCCGCGACCATCGGCAGCGCTGTTCGCACAGATCCGGATATGATTTAGTCAATCATATTGGCGCCAATATCGGGAAAAAAATTATTTACGTGGGGGTTTACGCTGACGGTCATCAAACGGTCACGACGCACGCAACGTCTCGCGCATGAGGGCTGCAATCTCCCGCCCGCCCGCGTCGTCGCGCGATTCCAGCGCCGCGATGACCCCGTACTTGTCGGCATCACTGTGGTCTTGATTGAGCTTGAGCGCCCCATCCAGCCGCGAGACTTTCATCACCACCCCGGCGATTTTCGGCAGGCGCAGCGCCGTCATCTCCGCTGGAATGCCAGCGAATGTCCACTCGCCCGCGACGGGACCGTCGAAGGTCTCGACCACACGATCGAGGATGTCCTTGATGCCATCGGCATCGTCGACCACCCGAATGTCGCCATAGGCGTGAATCGCGGCGTAGTTCCACGTGGGGAACGTGCGCTTCTCGTCGTACCAGCTCGGCGAGATGTAGGCACTGGGCCCCTGAAAGATGACCATGGCCGGGCAGCCTTGGCGCAGGTCGTCGTACTGGGCGTTGCGGCGCGACAAATGCGTGGTCAGTAGCGTGTCGCCCTGCGCATCGATGTCGATCAGAAACGGCAGATGGGTTGCCGTCATCCCCGACGCGCCGAACGTCACGAGCGCAGCGAAGGGCCAGCGGCGCATCAGCGCGCGCAGCGTGTCGGGGGAATTCTCTTGATAGGGTTCCGGGCGGTACATCAGTCATCCTGTTGGCAAAGGGCGGGAAGGTGCGCGAGGTCGAAGCGGCGGCTCATGCGGTGCCGACCCGTTGCTTGATCCACGTGGCCTGCTCGGCGAATGCGCGGTCGCTGACGCTGGCGATCGATACTGCCTCGAGAAAGCTATGCACGGTGCCCGGGTAGACGGTTGCGCTTACTGGCACACCAGCGGCTTGCAGTCGCTCAGCCATCTCGACGTTCTCGTCGTAGAGCGGGTCGAGTTCTGCGATGGCGAAGCACGCTGGCGGCAGATGATCGAGATTGGCGGTAATCGGGCGGCAGCGCGGATCGGACAGCTCATCGCGATGACTGATGTAGCGATTCACGAAGCACACCATGTCGTGCGACGACAGCGAATACTCGCCGCCGCCGAAGCGCGCATACGAATCGCGCCACGGAATCATGTCGAACGCGCCGTAGTTGAACACCATGCCGCGCAGCAACGACTGGCCTGCGTCGCGTAGCTGAAGCGCCGTGCCGAGCGACAAGTTGGCACCTGCGGAGTCGCCACCGATCAGGAGCGCCTGCGCATCGATTCCGAGCGATTCCGCATGACGATGCAGCCAGCGGGTCGCGTCGACAATCTCTTCCAGCGCCTGCGGGAAACGCGCTTCCGGCGCACGCGAGTAATCGATACCGACCACGGCAACACCGGCACGCGCCGCGTACTCGCGCATCACACGGTCATGCGTGTCGAGACTGAAGACGACGAAGCCGCCGCCGTGCAGGTAAATCAAGGCGGGCAGTGTTGCGCGCTCGCTCGGGTAATACACGCGGATGCGCACATCGCCGTGAACTGTCGGCACATGGTGCTCGACGGTGCTGTGCATTTGCGGACCACCGCTGGCCCAACGACGGCGAATCACTTCGAAGGCTTCGCGCGCTTGCGTGGCCGTGCCGAGATCCCATCGCGCGAACGCGGCACCGTCTTCGCTTTGCAGTGCCATGAAGCGCGTCATGTCGGGATCGATTACCGGCAGCACGGCATCATCGACGGACAGGGCTAGGTAATTCTCTTTATTCATTTCGTGGTTCAGCTTGCTAATGTTTCAGTGAGGTAGCAGATGTCGTGACGTTCGAGATGACATGCCAATGACAACGAACCGAAAAAATTTTAGAGTTCCAAAAATCTCGCCGCCTCGCGTGCAGGGACATCCAGTAGCGAAATCGGGCCAACATCCATGCAGAAAAGCACTCACTCCGTCGACTATCAGGACTTGCCCCGGCCGGTGGCCGTCATGGTGTCCGATTTCTCCGACTCCACGCTGCTCGACGCCGACCCGCCACACTCACACCCGCGCGCGCAGTTGCTCTTCGCGGTCGAGGGCGTGTACACCATCGAGACAGCGACCGGCACATGGTTGGTGCCGCCGCATCGCGCCGCATGGATTCCCGCTGGCGTCACGCACAATTGCAATGGCCGGGGTCAGGCGATCCTCGCGTGTTCGCTCTACATCGAACCCGACGCATCGTCGGAGCTTCCCACCGACTGCTGCATCATCGAAGTCTCTGCCCTGCTGCGCAGCCTCATCTCGGAGGCCATCGAGATTCCCTCGCTTTACGAAACGCAGGGACGCGACGGGCGTGTGATGTCGCTGATCGTCGACGAAATCTGCCGTGCACCGACGGTGCCACTGCACCTGCCCATGCCGAAAGACCCGCGCCTGCTGCGCATCTGCCGCATGCTGCTCACCGAGCCGGGACACGACGGCGATCTCGACGATTGGGCGCGCGTAGGCAACATCGGCCGCCGCACGCTCACGCGGCTGTTCCGTAGCGAGACCGGCATTACGTTCTCACTCTGGCGTCAGCAATTGCGCTTGATGGTGGCCCTCTCGCGTCTAGCCGCAGGTGATGCGGTCACGACCATTGCGCTCGATCTTGGCTACGAAAGCCCGAGCGCCTTCACGTCGATGTTTCGCACCGCCATGGGCCGCACGCCCAAGGAATACCTCGGCGGACTAGCGCTTTCATCGGCAGCGCGCCACGGCAAAGACTGAAGCGTCTCGCACGTAGGCGCGCGCCCTGCGCCATCGTCAGAACCGGTGGCGCACGCCAGCCACGGTGCCGAACTGGTTTTGCCCCGCGATCACATTCACCCCCATGCCATCGACGCCGAGATTCGACCCGTTGCGGTTGAGCGCGTAAGACAGATTCCAATACAGGTCAGTGCGCTTGGATAAGTAGTAGCCCAGCGCCAACACGAACGACGTCGGGTCTTGCCCCGAGCCGACGACATCGGTGTGATACACCGCGCCCGAGAGCGTGAATGCAGGCGAAAAATGTTGCGTGACACCGGCCCAGTACAAATGCGTGTGCGTTTGCGTGGTACCGACCGTCTGTTGCAAGTAGCGATAGGCCGCGTAGAGATCGGTGTTCGGCAGCTTGTAGGCAATGCCGACGATCACGCGCCGCGCTGTATCGTCGGCGGAATCGATCGAGGAACCCTGGCGCTGGTCGTAGACGAGGCCGACGTCGAGCGGACCGTTCTGGTACATCACGCCTGCGCCCATGTCACGGCCCACTTTCGTATGCCCGGGCACTTGCGCCCCATTGGCAATGGTCGAGTCGTAGCCGCTGCTGTACATCGTCGAGAACGTGAGTCCGCCGAACTTTCCGGTGTACTTGATCGTGTTGTCGGTGCGCGCCGCGAGATACGGATCGTGCGCGTAGGCGGAATACGCCGCTGCGTAGAACATCGGGTCGTAACGAATGGAGATGTCGTACAGCAGGTTCTGCTGACGGCCGAGCATCACGGTGCCGAAGCCGCCGCTCAACCCGACGAACGCCTTGCGGCCGAATTCTCGCCCGCTCTGCCCGCTAACGCCGGTGTTTGCACTGAAGCCGTTTTCCAGCACGAAGATCGCTTTGTAGCCGCCGCCAAGGTCTTCGGAGCCGCGCAGGCCCCAACGCGAGCCAGCCATATTGCCCGACGTCTGACGTAAGAGTGTGGTCTTGCCGCCATCGGCCCCGGGCACGTTCGTGAGGAACTCGAGGCCAAGGTCGACAATGCCGTAAAGCGTGACATTCGACTGCGCGTGCGCGGCGGAAGTGAGTGCGGCCAGCGTGCCCAAGGCCACGCTCAGCCGGCAAAGGTGATGTTTCATATCGGTCTTCTCTGTGAGTGAAAAATCAAACTGCCGGAACTGATGTTAGGGGGCTGTTTTTTTGATCGCCCCGCTAACGAGGTCATCAAATCTCGAAATCGGGCCACGCTATGCCGACAGGAAAAATTGCCAATTTGTCTTTCAGTTTCTTTAAATCAAATGGACGAACGCACCCCACCGGCGGCGCGAATTTCACGCGCTGGATGTGAGGAAAATCAGGGATTAGGTGGCCTAACGCCCCCCGTTTAGCTTGGCGTTCGGCTAACCATTCGAGAACCCAACGAGGGTATTACTGACATTGACGCCGATGTCTTCGACGCAATAACCGCCTTCAAGAACGAATAATGTTTTGCATCCGATTTTTGATATTTCTTTTCCGACGCGCAAATAATCTTCGCTCTCCATTGCGAAGCGACTGATCGGATCTTTTTTAAATGTGTCGACGCCGAGAGAGATCACAACGGCATCTGGGGCGTACTCGGCAATGCGCTTGCAGGCGTGCGTGAGTGCGACGCGATAGCCTGTCCAATCCGTCCCGTGCGGTAACGGTAGATTCATCGTGTAGCCAAGGCCGTCGCCGATGCCGCGCTCCTGCGCGTGGCCGTAGTAGTAGGGGTAGGACTTGTCGGGTTCGCCGTGAATCGACACGAAGAGCACGTCGTCGCGAGCCTCGAAAATGCTCTGCGTGCCATTGCCGTGGTGGTAATCGATATCGAGCACGGCAACGCGCGACGCGCCGCGCTCGATGAAACCCTGTGCAGCGACCGCGGCGTTATTGAGATAGCAGTAGCCGCCCATCGCCTCGCGCGATGCGTGATGCCCGGGCGGGCGGCACAATGCGAACGCATTCGACGCGTCCTGTGCGACCACACGCATCGCACTAAGCGCTACGTCCGCGCTGGTGCGCGCGGCTTCCCACGTGCCCGATGTGATGGCGGCAAACGCGTCCGCAGCGTAGAAGCCCAGCTTGCCTTCGATATGCTCGGGCTCCGTCTCCAGCGCCGCGCCTCGCACGGGCCACACGAGCGGCAATGCGTGGTGCGTGCGCCCTTCTGCTTGCCAGTGTTGCCAAGCATTTTCGAGAAAGCGGACGTAACGCTCGCTGTGCACAGTCATGTAGGCACTGCTGTCATGGCGCTCGGCCACGCGGCATTCTCCAAGCGCGGCAGCGCGAATCGATGCGAGGACATTGGCCGCGCGCGCGGGCGATTCCACACTGGGATGTTGCTCGCCGTTCACCCATTCGGTGCCTTGGTGAATCAGATGTGCGTCGCTGTAAATGGTGAGCATGCTGGCTGAAAAACTGGAGCAGTTAAGTGGGTTTGAGCAGGCATCAGTATGTGGATCGGGGGGTGAAATTGCTTTGCTTTTCTTTTTGTCTGACTTAGATTTTTTGTAAAAATCGACTCACCGACGAGACAAATGAAAAACAATCGACTCTATTCCGAGCTAGATGGCACCGATCGGCAAATTCTGAGCCGTTTGCAGGAGGACGGCAGCATCTCAACCGCGCAACTCGCCGATGCGTTATCGCTAAGCGTTACGCCATGCTGGCGTCGGCTCAGGAAGCTCGAAGACGAAGGTTTCATCACCGGCTTTCAGGCAAATTTGGATCGGCGGCGCATGGGGTTCGGGCTGCTCGGTTTCGTACAGATCGATTTCGACATTCATACCGATCACGACGCGCCTGCGCAGTTCGAGTTGGCGATTCGGCAGTGTCCGGAGGTGCTCTCGTGTCACAAGGTGACGGGACAAGCCGATTACATGCTGGTGGTGGTGAGCGAGGATCTCGATGCGTACGGCGTCTTTGTCGATACCGTGCTGAAGATGCTGCCGGGCGTGACCGGCATTCACTCCACGCTGTCGTTGAAGGAGGTCAAAGCCTCGAGCCGGGTGCCGGTTCGATAGAAACGACACTGCCCGCAGCGAAGTGCGGGCAGTGATAGCGGCTAATGCCCTACGGGCGCGTCTTACGACAACGATTCGATATGGGTCGAATGCGCGTAAGCCTGACCGAAGCGGTTTGCCAGAAACTCGGGCAACGCAATTTGCTCCTGACGAATGAAGCCACGCTGCGGCAGCTTGCCTGCGAAGAACAAATCTACCGCTGCGCACACGGCCGACGCCGTCGTGATCTGAATGGCGCTGGCGCTGTGCCCGTTGTTGCGCTCGGCAAAAATCTTGCGCGCGAACACTTCCTGCGTCAGCACACCGCTGCGCAATCCGCTCACGACAACGAACACCAGCACCACGTCTTGCAGCGTGCTCGGCACGGCGCGCTTGAGCAGCGTCTTGAGCGTTTCTTGATCGTCTTTGAGACGCAACTCGCCAAGCAGCACTTTCATCAACGCACCATGCCCCGGATAGCGCACCGACTTGTAGTCGAGATCGCGCACACGGCCCGCGAGCGTTTCGCATAGCGTGCCGAGGCCACCCGAAGTGTTGAACGCTTCGTACTCGACGCCGTCGAGCGAGAAGTGTTCGAGGTCTTCGAGCGGTTGCACCGTGATCGATGCGCCATCGCGAATGGCCTCGCACGGCTGACAGTACTCGTTGATCAGACCGTCCACGCTCCACGTCAGGTTGTACTTCAGCGAGTTCGTCGGGAACGCGGGCAGCGCGCCGACACGCATTTTCACGACGTCGACCTGATCGAAGGCCGCAGCGAGGTGATGCGCAGCAATGGAGATGAAGCCGGGGGCGAGACCGCACTGCGGCATGAGTGCTGTGTTGGCACCTTCAGCGAGTTGAGCGA
Source organism: Pandoraea pneumonica (assembly GCF_902459645.1). GTDB lineage: Bacteria > Pseudomonadota > Gammaproteobacteria > Burkholderiales > Burkholderiaceae > Pandoraea > Pandoraea pneumonica. The sequence goes on along the minus strand of NZ_CABPSK010000002.1, from coordinate 679,640 downwards.
TTGCGTGCGTTGCGGCGACATCTTCGGTCAGATCGAAGTAGTGGCAACCGGCGGCCACAGCGGCCGTCGCCGCGCTCGTCGCCATCGTGTAGGGCAACGCGTTGACGACGGCGTCATAGCCCGCGATTGCCTTTTGCAACGTACCCGTGTCGCTGTCGGTGAGCTCGTACACGGCATCGGCGTTCTCTCGTACGTGCGCCAGCGCCTGCGCGCTGCGATCGAACACGCTCACGTGGTAATCGCCGCTGTCGCGCAACAAACGAGCGATGGTTTGGCCGATGTGGCCAGCGCCGAGCAAGGCAATCTTTTTCATGGTTTTTCCCCTGTCTTAGTGGTGATGGATGCCGCGCGGGGCGACGACGCCGATACCGCGAAAAGCCCCGTGTGGCGGGCGTTTTCGCGGCGGCGGTGTCTCGCGCCGTTGCATCGATTCTAAGGAGAGGTGCTGATGAAATGTAGCGTGAAATCGTCGTAAGTTCGGCGTTTATTGACGAATTGACGATTTACGCCGACGAATCGTATTAGCGCGCTCAAATTGAAGGCGACGAAGACCGATTCGCCACATTCGTAAGCGAAGTCGCGCGAGGGGTGAATCGCAGGTGCGGAAAGGGGAATTCGAAAGCAGGAGGGGGAGATGGCGGTACATCGTGCAAGACGCACGATTGCTCAGTTATACGGCGCTTTCGTGTCATCCGCATGAAACGGTATGGGAAACGGTTATCTTCGTTTCGCTCGTTGCAACAGCGATACAGGGTGTATGAAATTTCGTCGGTACACCTACAGATTCACGGATGGCTTCGATATAGTTCGGCCCGAACCCACGGGGCGCCTGATAACAGGCGATGGGGTTCGCATCATTTCAAAGCTATCGAATAAGGAATCGACCGATGAAAAAGACGCATTTGGCCGCGGCGCTGTGCGCACTTCTTGCTGCTGGCGCAGCCCAAGCCCAAAGCAACGTCACCCTTTACGGTGTTCTCGACGGCGGCTTCGCCTATGTCAACAACGTCGGCGGCAACAAGAACACGACCACGGCCGACGGCCTGCAATCGGGTAACCGTTGGGGCCTGAAGGGCTCGGAAGATCTGGGCGGCGGTCTGTCGGCAGTCTTCACCCTCGAGAACGGCTTCAACTTGATGAACGGCCAACTCGGCCAGGGTAGCCGCGAGTTCGGCCGTCAGGCCTTCGTGGGTCTGTCGAGCAAGTCGTTCGGTACGCTCTCGATAGGCCGTCAGTACGACTCCGTGGTCGACTTCGTGAGCGGCCTGACCTCCGCCAAGCAGTTCGCGACCAAGCTCGGCGCGCACGTCGGTGACGTCGACAACCTGTACAACTCGTTCCGTATCAACAACTCGATCAAGTACACGAGTGCCAACTACGCGGGCTTCACGTTCGGTGGTCTGTATGGCTTCTCGAACCAAGCCAGCAACAGCACGAGCGGCTCGGGCTTCGCGAACAACCGCGCGTTCAGCGTGGGTGCCGCATACGCCAACGGTCCGATCAAGTTCGGTATCGGTTACTTGGAAGTGAGCACCCCGTCGAGCACCGTCAACACGGGCGGCGCAGTGGTGGGTGACTACAGCGGCGATTTCTACTCGACGCGCGTCGGCACGACGTCGTACGGCGTGGACAAGCAACGCGTGCTCGCCACCGGCGGCAGCTACAACTTCGGTCCGGCAACGGTTGGCTTGGTGTACAGCAACACGCAGCTCAAGTATCTGAGCGGCACCGGCGCACGCGTGTCGAACTATGAAATCAACGGCACGTACAACCTGTCGCCGACGCTGCTGCTCGGCCTCGCCTACACGTACACCGACGCCAGCACGCGCAGTGCCACGCTCGCCAACCTGAGCCCGAAGTATCACCAGATCAACGCGGCCGTGGACTACCTGCTCTCGCGCCGTAGCGACGTATATCTGGTCGGTATCTATCAGAAGGCCGCCGGTGACGCCGCTGCCGCTTCGATCAACGGCGCGGGCGGTGCATCGAGCACCAAGAGCCAAGCTGCCGTCATCGCAGGCCTGCGCCATAAGTTCTAAGGCTTCGTCTTCGCGAGACGTGTAGTACCTCGTTTGAGTGCTCCAGCTTTGAGGGAGGCCCCACAAGGGCCTCCCTTTTTTAATGGGGCGTGCGTCTGAGCCTTTCGTTGAATCGGAAATGTCGCCAATATGACAGGGATCGCACCGGCCTCCGGGGCGATACCCCCCAACGAGAAGAGAGGAGCACACCTATGACGTTCGCGAAGCACCGCAAAGCTGTCGTACCGCAAACCATCATGGCGGCCGCGTTGGCCTTGGCCGCTGGCAGTCATGCGTTCGCCGCCGATACCGCACCGGCCAAGCGCACACCGCGCATTCTGGTGCTGGCCACCGGCGGCACCATCGCGAGTACTGGCGATGCGCGCTCGGCAATCGGCTACAACGCCGGTGGCGTCACTGGCGAGCAACTGACCGCTAGCGTGCCGGGCCTCGACAAGCTCGCGTCGATCAAGGCCGAGCAGATCTCGAACATCGGCTCGCAGGATATGAACAGCAAGGTCTGGTATCAGTTGGCGGCGCGCATCAAGCAAGCCTTCGAGCGCGACGAAGCCGACGGTATCGTGATTACCCACGGCACCGACACCATGGAAGAGACGGCCTTCTTCCTCGATAACGTGCTGGCCACCGGCAAACCCGTCGTGCTGGTCGGCTCGATGCGCCCGAGTACCGCCGTGAGCGCCGATGGTCCGGGAAATCTATATGAAGCGGTGGAAGTCGCGGCCAGCCCGCAATCGCTGAATCGCGGTGTGCTCGTCGTGATGAACGACACGATTCACGGTCCGCGCTGGGTCACGAAGACGAATACGACGTCGGTTCAAACATTCCATAACCCGAATGCGGCCCCGGTCGGTTATGTCGATCCGGCGTCGATCCGCTATCTCTCGCCAGCCCCCGCAGGCCGCAAGTCAGCGCTCGGCGTGCCGACGGGCGGTTTGCCGCGTGTGGACATCGTCTACGCACACGCCGACATGGATGCCGTGCAGATAGACGACGCGGTGAAGCACAACGCGAAGGGGATCGTGCTCGCGGGCGTCGGTGACGGCAATGCGTCTAAAGCGGCACTCGATGCGTTGGAGGCCGCTGCGCGCAAGGGCATCGTGGTGGTTCGGTCGTCGCGCGTGGGCAGTGGCTTCGTCAATCGCAACGTGGAAGTCTCGGACGACAAGACTGGTTTCGTCGTGTCCTACGATCTGAATCCGCAAAAGGCACGGGTGCTCACGCAATTGTTGATCGGTAACGGCGTGACGGCTGCGGACAAAGTGCAGAAGGCGTTCGATGTGACGTACTGACGCTGCGGTATTTCTGCGCACTACAAAGGCGGGTTGCCACGTTGGCAACCCGCTTTTTTGTTGTTTTCGCGTGGCAAATGCGGCCCCGAGCCCCCCGTCTACACGGCACTATGTGTGAACTAAGAAAGCCGCGAGACACTTCACTTGTTCAATAGTGACCTTCGCGCCAAGTGCGGGGTGTCCTAACAACAGGGGCAAACATGAATACAAACGTGCAGAAGACGCTCGCTAAGGTTCCGGAAATCACGCTCATGTTCTGGGTGGTGAAGATTGCGGCGACCACGCTGGGCGAGACGGGTGGCGACGCGGTCTCGATGTCGATGAACCTCGGCTACCTTGTCGCCACGGGCATTTTTGCCGTGATCTTTGCGGTACTCGTTTCGGCGCAGATCCGTGCGAAGACCTTTCATCCGGCGTTGTACTGGGCGACGATCATCGCCACAACGACTGTCGGCACCACGCTTGCGGACTTTGCCGACCGGTCGCTGGGTATCGGCTATGCCGGTGGCTCGACGCTTCTGCTCGCGCTGCTGCTGGGCTCGCTCTGGCTCTGGCATCGCACGATGGGATCGGTGTCGGTGAACACGGTCGACTCCCCGAAGGCGGAAGTGTTCTATTGGGTCACGATCATGTTCTCGCAGACGCTGGGCACCGCGCTTGGCGACTGGACGGCAGACACCGCAGGGCTCGGCTATACCGGTGCGGCCGTGGTATTCGGTGCGCTGCTGCTGATTCTCGTGGGAGCGTACTTCTGGACGAAAACGTCGCGCGTATTTCTCTTCTGGGCGGCGTTCATTCTGACGCGACCGCTAGGCGCAGTCGTTGGGGACTTTCTGGATAAACCAGTCAGCGCAGGCGGGCTCGCGCTCAGCCGGTACTCGGCGTCATTCGCTCTGCTGGCGTTTATTCTGACCAGTCTGTTGCTGGTGCGGCAGCGGGCGGCGGCGAAAGCGCATTGACAATGCACGCGCTGACGGCTTGACTTCATTGCGACCGCCGTAATAGCATTCCGCCTGAAAACTACGTACAAGCGGGTGCAAAAAACGTAGCGCCGCCTAGGAAACTAGGTCCCACCTGGAGTGGGAGTTCCACAGAAATGTGGATAGAGAATCCCGCATGCGACGGCCACCGAAAGGTGGCCGTTGGTCTTTCTGGTTCTGGTGCTCACGCAACTGTCCGCACATAAAAAAGGCCAACGGCGGAATCGCCCGTTGGCCTTTTAGCGCCCGCTCCCGGGAAGCGTCGCCCTTACGTTTTTACGGTAGTTCACGCGAGATTGGATGCACTTCTTTTTTGCACAATACCGCGTGAATCTCCAACCACTTACTCGACCGTCACCGACTTCGCCAAATTGCGCGGCTTGTCGACATCGGTGCCGCGTGCGCAGGCGGTGTGATACGCCAACAACTGCAACGGCACGACGTGCAGAATCGGCGACAGCTGACCGTAGTGCTCCGGCATGCGAATCACGTGAATGCCTTCGGCGTTCGAGATCTGCGTGTCCGAATCGGCAAACACGTAGAGCTGACCGCCGCGCGCACGCACTTCCTGCATGTTCGACTTGAGCTTCTCGACCAGCGCGTCGTGCGGCGCCACCGTAACCACCGGCATCTGATCCGTCACCAGTGCGAGCGGGCCATGCTTCAACTCGCCCGCCGGATACGCTTCCGCGTGGATGTACGAGATTTCCTTGAGCTTGAGCGCGCCTTCCAAAGCGATCGGATAGTGCAGCCCACGGCCTAAGAACAACGCGTTCTCGCGACGCGCGAAGTCTTCCGCCCACGCGATGATCTGCGGCTCCAACGCCAGCACGCTATGCAGCGCCACCGGCAGATGGCGCAACTGCGTCAGGTATTCAGCCTCTTGCGCCTCGCTCAGACGGCCACGCAGTTTGGCAATCGTGAGCGTCAGCAGGAACAGCGCGGTCAACTGCGTCGTGAACGCCTTCGTCGATGCCACACCGATTTCGGTGCCCGCGCGCGTGAGGTAATGCAGCGCCGTCTGACGCACCATCGCGCTCGTGCCCACGTTGCAGATCGCGAGGGTGTTGGTCATGCCGAGCGACTGGGCGTGTTGCAGCGCCGCCATCGTGTCGGCCGTCTCGCCCGACTGCGAAATGGTGACGACCAGCGTCTTCGGGTTCGGCACGCTCTCGCGATAGCGATATTCGCTGGCGACTTCGACCTGCGTCGGAATCTTTGCCAGCGCTTCGAGCCAGTACTTCGCCGTCAGCCCCGAGTAATAGCTCGTGCCGCACGCCAGAATCAGAATCGAATCGACATTGCTCAGCATCGCTTCGGCCTTCTCGCCGAACAGCGTCGGCGAGATACCCTCCACGCCTTCCATCGTGTCGCCGATGGCACGCGGCTGCTCGAAGATTTCCTTCTGCATGTAATGGCGATACGGGCCCAACTCCACCGCGCCCGAATAGGCCTGCACGGTGCGAACTTCGCGCTCGACCACGGCATCGTTGCGATCGACGATCTTCACGCCATCGAGCGTGAGCTCCGCCACATCGCCTTCTTCCAGATAGATGAACTGATCGGTCGTGCCTGCGAGTGCCAGCGCATCGGAAGCGAGGAAGTTCTCGCCCTCGCCCACGCCCACCACCAGCGGCGAACCGGCACGCGCGCCGATGACGCGATGCGGCTCTTGCTTGCGGAACACGGCAATGGCGTACGCACCATGCAAGCGACGCGTTGCCAGACGCACGGCTTGATACAGGTCGCCCGCAGCGCCATTCGTCAGCAAATGATGAATCAAGTGCGCGATGACTTCCGTGTCGGTTTGCGACACGAAGTCGTAACCCAGGCCGCGCAATTCGTCGCGCAGGCTTTCGTGGTTCTCGATGATGCCGTTATGCACCAGTGCCACTTCATCGCGCGAGAAAATCGGGTGCGCGTTGTTCGTGACCGGCGCGCCGTGCGTCGCCCAGCGCGTATGGGCAATGCCCGTCTCGCCCGACAATTGCGTCTGCTTGACCTGCTCGTCGAGATCGGCCACACGCGACACGCTACGCGCGCGCTGCGGCACGCCGCCCTGCAACACGGCCACGCCGCAGGAGTCATAACCGCGATACTCCAGACGGCGCAAACCCTCAACCAGCACCGGTACTACATTACGTCGCGCAACCGCGCCGACAATGCCGCACATATTCGCTTTCCCTTACGCCAGATGCTCTGGCCGATTCGATTCTCGTAACCCACCGGCGCGCGCTCCTGCCCCGCGCGCCAGCACATAACCGCCGATTTTACTGCTTCTGCTTACGCGGGCGAACGTAGCCGTCTTTCGCCACCTGCGTTTTCTCGTTCATGACCAGGGCATTCTCCGGCGTGTCTTTCCACACGGTGGTGCCCGCCGCGACGGTGGTGCCGCGACGCACGGTCACCGGCGCGACCAATTGCGTGTCCGATCCGATGAAAACGTCGTCCTCGATCACCGTGCGGTGCTTGTTCGCGCCGTCGTAGTTGCAGGTGATCGTGCCAGCACCGATATTCACCCGCGCGCCCACGGTCGAATCGCCCACGTAAGCCAGGTGATTCGCCTTGGATCCCTTCGCGAGCGTGGCATTCTTCACTTCCACGAAATTGCCGATATGCACGTCGTCGGCCAAATCGGCCCCCGGACGCAGGCGCGCGTACGGGCCGATGTGCGCATTGGCACCCACCACGGCACCGTCGAGATGGCTGAACGCTTCGATATGCGTGTCTGCACCGATCGTGGTGTTGCGAATCACGCAGTTCGCGCCAATGGTCGCGCCGTCGCCAATCACGACCTTGCCTTCGAAAACACAGTTCACATCGATCGACACGTCGGTGCCGCAGGCGATCTCACCGCGCAAATCGAAACGGTTCGGATCGATGAGCGTGACGCCCGCCGTCAACAGCGCCGCCGCCGCGTTGCGCTGATAGTCGCGCTCCAGTTCAGCGAGCTGCGCCTTGTCGTTCACGCCGTTGGGCTCCCAAGCAAAAGCCGGTTGCGTGGTGACCACCGGCACGCCGTCCGCCACGGCACACGCGATCACGTCGGTCAGGTAGTACTCGCCTTGGGCGTTCTGGTTCTTCAGACCGCCCAGCCAGCCCTTGAGGTGACGCGTCGGCGCCACGAGAATGCCCGTGTTGATTTCGCGAATGGCACGCTCGGTCTCGTCGGCATCTTTCTGTTCGACGATACGCAGGACGTTGCCCGCCGCATCGCGCACGATCCGGCCATATCCGGTGGGATTCTCAAGATCGACCGTCAACACGCCGAGTTTTTCGCTACCGGCCGCGTCGAGCAGGCCTTGCAAGGTTTCTGCACGAGTGAGCGGCACGTCGCCATAAAGCACCAGCGTCGGCACCGACTCATCGAGCAATGCGACCGATTGCTGTACGGCATGGCCCGTGCCCAATTGCTGGGCTTGCTCGGCAAAGAACACGTCGTCGGCTGCCACCGCCTCACGCACGGCCTCACCGCCATGACCGATTACCACGATGAGCTTGCCCGGCGAAAGTTTGCGCGCCGTTTCGATCACGTGCGAGAGCAACGGGCGGCCCGCCAGCGGTTGCAGAACTTTGGGCAGCTTGGAGCGCATGCGCTTCCCCATGCCGGCCGCGAGAATCACAATATTCATGGCAAGGTGACGAGTCGAAAAGTAGAAATTCTTCTGTGGAATGCTTGTCGTGCGCATCACATCGTTCGATGCACACGATGGCGTTTAGCCCTTCGTCGAGCGAAGTTGTCTTAGTCGTCGAATTGAGCGATGCGGATGATGCCGGCGTCGTTCTCGTCGCCGCACGGCACTTCGTCGAACGCCGTGTCGCCCAGCGGGTCGGGTTGGCCCGTGGCACGCAGATTCTTAAAGTCGTGAATGCCCGTGTCCATCAAGTGCGACGGGATCACATTCGACAATGCACTGAAAATCGACTTGATGCGGCCCGGGTGTTGCTTTTCCCATTGGCGAATCAACGCCTTCATCTCCGCACGCTTCAGGTTCGGCTGGCTGCCGCATAACGTGCACGGAATGATCGGGAACTGCTTGTACTCGGCATAGCGCTCGAGATCCGGCTCGCGCACATACGCGAGCGGACGGATCACCACGTTCTTGCCGTCATCGGACTGCAACTTGGGCGGCATGCCCTTGAGCTTGCCGCCGTAGAACATGTTCAAGAAGAGCGTCTCGATGATGTCGTCGCGGTGATGGCCCAGCGCGATCTTGGTCGCCCCGAGCTCACCCGCCACGCGGTACAAAATGCCGCGGCGCAGGCGCGAGCACAGCGAGCACGTGGTCTTGCCCTCGGGCACCACGCGCTTGACGATGGAGTACGTGTCCTGATTCTCGATATGAAAATCCACGCCGATGGCGCGGAAATAATCGGGCAGCACGTGCTCAGGGAATCCCGGCTGCTTCTGGTCGAGGTTCACCGCGACGATCGAGAAGTCGATCGGCGCACGCTCACGCAGCTTGAGCAGGATGTCGAGCATGGCGTAGCTGTCTTTACCGCCCGACATGCACACCATCACGCGATCGCCCTGCTCGATCATGTTGTAGTCGCCAATGGCCTGCCCGGTCAGACGGCACAGACGCTTCTCCAGCTTGTTGTTCTCGAAGGCGAGCTTCTGCGCTTTCTTCACGCTGTCGGCAGCAGCATGACCGGTCGCGGCCGTTGCGGCGCCGGTCTCGGAAATCACGGCACTCATCTCAGGCACCCTTCATCTTGAACACTTCGATGCCTACCGAGTGGCAATCGGGGTAGACGTCGGGCTTCTCGGTCGACACGCCCACGGCGCGCACGCGCGGATGGGCCAGCAGCGCTGCGGCGACGTCGTCGCACAGCGTTTCCTGCAAGTGGATATGGCCTTGTCCCACGCGCTTGGCGATGGTCTCGCGCATGAAGTCGTAATCGACCACTTCGTCGAGCTTGTCGGCCACGGGCGTGCTCTCGGCAAGCGGCACGAACAGTTGCACGTTGATCAGCACGCGCTGCTCGCCACGCTTCTCGTGATCGTGCACGCCGATGTTGATGAACACTTCATAGTCGCGCAGGAACATGCGACGGCAGTCCATCAGGCGAGGGTGAGAAAGAGCGCTATGCATTTTGAAAACTCTTAAAGACTATCAACGAGACCGGTCGGCGTCGGCCGGCTCGGTCAGAAATTTTACGTCCCGCGACGACGACGCGAGATGCTGCCCGCCATCGACATACAGCACCGTGCCGGTCACTGCCGGGGCGTCGGCCAGATAGGCCACCGCCTGTGCGATGTCTTCCGGTGTCGACGACGCGCCCAGCGGCGTTGCGGCATGCGCGGCGGCAAAACCGGCGGGGGTCTGGTCGACCGACACCAGCGTCACGCCCGGCGCCACGCCAACCACGCGAAGCCGCGGTGCGAGGGCTTGCGCCAGCAGCGTTGTGGCCACGTCCAATGCCGCCTTCGACAACGTGTACGAGAGGTAATCGGGATTCGGATTGGCCAGCTTCTGATCGAGCAGATTGATGACCACGCCGCGTCCCGACTCGCCCAATGCCGCGTGCATCTCGCGCGCGAGCACCAGTGGCGCGCCTGCATTGACGCGCATGTGGCGCTCGAGCGCCTGATAGCCGAAATCTGCGGCGCTATCGTACTCGAAGCGTGAGGCGTTATTCACCAGGCAACCCGGCACGCCCAGCGCCTCGGTGCAACGGGCGATCAGGCCCGCCGTGGCAGCCTCGTCGGCCAGCGATGCCTGCAAAGCCACCGCACGGCGGCCCAGGGCTTCGATGGCGGCCACCGTTTCGAGCGCCTCATCGTGCGAGCGCTCGTAATGCACCGCCACGTCCCACCCCATGCCAGCCAACCGCAGCGCAATCGCGCGGCCGATACGGCGCGCGCCACCCGTGACAAGCGCCACGCGCGGCACGGCGGGCGTGCGGGCATTGGCGTCGCCGGGAGCAGGCGAGAAACGTGGCGTGGGTGCAACGGTCATGCGTCGGTTTCCTGTCAGGGGCAGGTGAAATCAGGGTTTTGCAGGCACTTTCGACGGCGCTGGCCCAGGGGGCCGCCCGGCACCGGCCGACGGAGCAGCTTGTGCGGTCATGGCGCGACTATCCGGGAACGCACGTCAATGGGCTGAAAACGGCCTATTGGCGGGGCCTCGCGCCAGATGACAAGGCGCGGCAGATAGTCTGCGCCGACTCCGTTACAATGCCCGCATGAATCAGGCCGCACCGAAACCCCATAGTTTACCCGTTCCAGAGGCCGACGCGCTCGAACACTCGCGCCGCCTCACGGCCCATCTTGCCGACGCCATCGACGCGGCCGGCGGCTGGCTGCCGTTCGATCGCTTCATGGAACTCGCACTCTACGCGCCCGGGCTGGGCTATTACGCCGCTGGCGCCGCCAAATTCGGGCGTCTCGCGGCCGATGGCAGCGACTTTGTCACCGCGCCGGAACTCACGCCGTTCTTCGCCCGCACGCTCGCTCGTCAAATCGCCGAGGTTTTTGAGCAGACCGGCGACACGCAAGTATTGGAGTTCGGTGCAGGCTCGGGACGGCTCGCCGCCGACCTGTTGCTCGCCATGGAAGCCGACGGCACGCCGTGCGAGCGCTACTCGATCATGGAGCTCTCGGGCGAACTGCGGGCCCGCCAGCGCGACACCATCGCCCGCCTCGCCCCCCATCTGCTCGATAAGGTGACGTGGCTCGACCACCTGCCGGACGCCTTCAAAGGCGTGATGCTCGGCAACGAAGTGCTCGACGCCATGCCCGTGCGACTCTGGGCACGCCGTCCGGACGCCGCGAGTCAGCCGGTCTGGTTCGAGCGCGGCGTTGTCGTCACCGACGACGGCTTCGCTTGGGAAGAACGGCCGCACACTGGCCTGCTGCCCGAAGCACTGACCGCCCTCGACGTGTTGCCACCCACGCAGGAATACCTGACGGAAACGCACGAAGCCGGGATGGCCTTCGTGCGCAGCGTGGCGCCGTTGCTCGCTCGCGGCGTGTTGCTGCTCATCGATTACGGCTTCCCGGCGCGCGAGTACTACCACCCGCAGCGCGGACAGGGCACGCTGATGTGCCACTACCGCCATCACGCGCACGACGACCCGTTCTATTACCCGGGCCTGCAAGACATCACCGCACACGTGGAGTTTTCCGGCATCGCCGACGCGGGCGTAGAAGCCGGCCTCGACCTGCTGGGCTTCACCTCGCAAGCGCGATTCCTGATGAACGCGGGCATCGTCGACCTGATGAGTGCGCTCGACCCGACCGACCCGGCCACCTACCTGCCGGCGGCCAATGCCGCGCAGAAGCTGCTCTCCGAGGCGGAAATGGGCGAGCTCTTCAAGGTGATTGCCTTCGGACGCGGCATGGACGAATGGGCCGGTCTCATCGGCTTTGCCACCGGCGACCGCAGCCACGCGCTCTGATCGTCCTTCTCTCTTAATAAGGCCACGCCGATGTTCCGCTGGATGTTTACGATCTTCTTCGCGGTCTGCATCCTCTCGGCGGCCTCTCCCTGGCTGTCCAAACTCGGCATCGGCCGCCTGCCCGGCGATTTGCGCGTGCGCTGGCGCGGCCGGGAAATGCTCTTCCCGTTCGGCTCGACGGTCCTCCTGTCGCTCGTCTTCAATCTGCTGATTCGCCTGCTCTGACCGCTGCCCCACCTGCAACACCTGTTGCAGTCACAATCCGGCAGCAGACTTCCCTCATCGACCACACGTCTCGCCCCGCCCTGCGCCGCCGCACAGGGCGCGCAGGCTTGCGCGCGTGCAAAGCGCCCGCTGAACCCCGTCACCGCTAGGGTTAACAAGTATTTGATCATTTGTTGCAAAAAAATTAGTATGAAACAAATGATTCAGTCGTGAATCACGGTGAGACCTTTTCAGGAGCAGGGCATGATCAAGATGCAGACCAAGGCGCGATGGACCGGGGTGGTGCTGGGCGTGGCGATGGGAATCGCGGCGGGCGCAGCGCAAGCACAGAGCGCATCGGAAACGCTGCAAAAGATCGAGAGCAGCGGCGTCATTTCGATCGGCCACCGCGAATCGTCGATTCCGTTCTCGTACTACGACAACAATCACAACGTCATCGGCTACTCGCAGGACCTCTGCAACAAGGTCGTCGACGCGGTGAAAACCAAGCTCAAGAAGCCCGATCTGCAAGTGCGCTTCATCCCCGTGACGTCGCAGAACCGCATCGCCCTGGTGCAGAACGGCACGGTCGACATCGAGTGCGGCGTGACGACCAACCTGAAGGCGCGTCAAGCGCAGGTCAACTTCTCGGATACCTTCTTCGTGGCCGGCACGCGTCTGCTGGTGAACAAGAATTCGGGCATCAAAGACTTCCCGGACCTCGCCGGTAAGGCCGTTGTGACCAACGCGGGCACCACGTCGGAGCGCATCCTCAACAAGATGAACAACGACAAGAAGATGAACATGAGCGTGATCGCAGGCAAGGATTACGGCGAATCGTTCATCATGCTGCAAGGCGGACGCGTGCAAGGTTTCATGATGGACGACGTGCTGCTCGCCGGCGCGCGCACCATGGGCCGCAACCCCGACGACTGGGTTGTCACCGGCACGCCGCAATCGTTCGAAGCGTACGGATTCATGATGAAACACGGCGACACGGAGTTCAAAAAGCTCGTGGACGACACGCTCGCCAGCGTGATGAAGAGCAGCGAGATCAATACGATGTATAAGAAGTGGTTCGAATCGCCGGTGCCGCCGAAGAACACCAACTTCAACTTCCCGATGAGCGAGCAACTCAAGCAGCTTTACGCGAATCCGAACGATCACGCGTTCGAATAAGCACTAAGAACGATCGAGCATCGCGGCGCGGGTCGACAAAAGCCCGAAAGCCGTACTTGAGTAGCAAAGCGAGCGAGACGAAGAGGCCGTCATCATGGCGGCCTCTTTTTATTCCCCGGATGCTCGCTCATGCACCCCACATCCGCTGGCTTACGCGCCAGAAGCTGCTCCGTGCCGATATCGACTGCCGACGCACAAGCCGTGGCATCTCAGTCAGACGTCACGCTCGCCACGCTGCGCTCGGCACGTAATGTCGACGCCGCCAACGCCAAGCAGTATTCGTTGCCCCGGACATTGCGCGGCTACTACAACTTCGCCGTTTCATTCCTCCGCGCGCAAAAGCAATGTTTGAGCATGGCCGACGCCGACGCGAAGTTTTTGCCTAGGCTGCTCGCGTCTGAAGCCGCGCTCCACCCTGGCATGCGGCTGTCTCAACATCGTTCGCCATGGGCATTGGTGGAATACATGCGGCAACGGTGCCACTTGCCGGATGCCGAGGGCCGGGAGCAGGGCATCGTCAACATGGGGCCCGACGGCATCCACTTCGCGGCCTTCGATCTCGCCATTCGCGCGGGTCAGCCGTCGTTGATTCTTATCGAGCCAGGGTCGATGAACACCGGAGGCGGAGCGCGGCTTGCATACCGCCTGGGGCGAGCGATGGCGCGGCTTGCCCCTCAAGGGCAAGATTGGCCCCATCGAAGTCTGATGATCTTCGAGACGCAAACGCAACAGAGCGAAGTCGATTGCGGCATGTTCAGCCTCGCGACGAGTAAGACGATGTTTGAGGAATCTGGTGCCTTCGAATCGCTCCACACACGCTTGCGAATGGGTGAATTCGACAAGGTCTCAGCGTTTGACCCCTTCCCATTAGAGAAGAGCGACGAATTGCTGCCGCCATCGATCATGCGACATACCCAATCGAGGGCTCGCCTGAATATATATGCAGTGCGCCATGCCTGCGCCAACGAACGCGCCATCGCTGCTATGCCTGCGCTGCTCGACTATCAGAGCGCGCTCACCTTCGCGCGCGGCGACCGCAGCTACAGCGTGTCGATCGAATTCGAACGGATCAAAGTGGCTGGGCGTGCGTTGCCGCCCTCACTCGAATCGCTAGGCGATACCTTTTTGCAGGATTCGGGAGATGACGTGCCTCTGCCTGCCGGGCTCGGGCATCGTCCTTAACGATCCTCAACTATCTTGAGCGCCGAGGCCCGCAGCTTCGACTGCCTCAATTCGCGCGGCTTGTACGGCCTCGCGAATCTTCGTTGGATTGTCTGCATATTGACGGGCAACAGCGCCCGCATCGACAGACCGTGCGGCCGCCAGCGCCGCCATTAAACGGTCTCTTTGCACATACGGCGCATTCGGAAAGTCACCGCCTCTGCCACGCGCATCCGCTTCACAGGCTTGCAGAATTTCGACAAACCGCTCGGGCTTGCGCAACGCGTCGCAACGCTCAAGCAAGCGCACCAGCGCCGATGCTCCGAACTTCCCGCTCGCATGAATGTTGCCGTGTTCGCGCGCAACCACCTGCGCTAACTCGCGGCACTCGACCGGCACGCGCAAACGAGCGCACAACGGTCCCAACAGATCGACGCTGCGTCCTTCGTGGCCGATATGGCGCGGCAGTACGTCGTCGGGCGTCGTGCCTTTCCCGAGATCGTGCGTGAGTGCTGCAAAGCGCACCGGCAACGAATATCCCTGCGCCGCCGCGAAGTCCAACACCATCATCACGTGCACGCCCGTATCGACTTCCGGGTGATAGTCGGCACGCTGCGGCACACCCCATAGGCGGGCCAACTCGGGCAGGATGCGCTCCAGCGCCCCCGCGTCGCGCAACACGTCGAACATGCGCGACGGGCGGGCTTCCATCAGTCCGCGTGAAAGCTCTTGCCAGACCCGCTCGGCGACCAACGCGTCGACTTCGCCATTGGCGGTCATCTCACGCATCAGGTCGAGCGTCTCGTCGGCCACGGAGAAATCGGTGAACCGTGCCGCAAAGCGGGCGCAGCGAAGGATACGCACCGGGTCTTCGGCAAACGCCACGCCAACGTGACGGAACAGCCGCGCCTTCAAGTCGCGCTCGCCTCCGTAGGGGTCGACCAGTGTCTCGGACAGGCTGTCGTCAGGCAACACTTCGCGTGCCATCGCGTTGATCGTGAAGTCGCGCCGGATCAGATCTTCTTCCAGCGTGACTTCAGGAGCGAAGTAGAACGAAAACCCGTGATAACCCCGCGCGGTCTTGCGCTCGGTGCGCGCAAGCGCATATTCGGCGCGGGTTTTCGGATGCAGAAAAACGGGGAAGTCGCGGCCGACGGGCTTATAACCCAATTGCACCATCTGCTCGGGCGTGGCGCCCACCACGACGTAGTCGCGGTCTTTCACCGGCAGGCCCAACATGGCGTCGCGAATGGCGCCACCGACTGCGTAAATCTTCATGGGCGCGATTCGTAGTAAGCCACACGCTGCGTCTCGCCCTTGCCCCCCGCCACCCACGCCTGCACGGCAGGCACTTCGCGAATGCGGTCGGCGTATGCCTGTGCATGGGCCGAGAGCGCCGGCTCGAACGTCGCGAAGCGCATCACCACCGGGGCGTAGAACGCGTCGGCAATCGTGAAGTCGCCAAACAGGAACGGGCCGTCATAGCGTGCGAGACAGTCTTCCCAAATCGCCTCGATCCGGCGCGCGTCGGCAAGCGTCTCGGGCGATGCCGCAGCGCCCGGCCAATGCGCACCGACGTTCATGAACATGCTGTTGCGCAGCGCACCGAACCCGCTATGCATTTCGGCGCAAATGCTGCGCGCGTGCGCGCGAGCCTCACGCGCGGCAGGCCACAGCGGCAGGTGCGGATAGCTCTCCGCGAGGTATTCGCAGATCGACAGCGAATCCCACACGGTAATGCCGTTATCGATGAGACACGGCACTTTGCCCGTGGGCGAATAGCGCAGAATCTGCTCGCGCGAATCGGGCTGCGCAAGCCACACATTGCACTCTTCGAACGCGATGCCGAAATGTTTGAGCAGAACCCACGGGCGCATCGACCACGAGGAATAGCGCTTGTTGGCGACGATCAGTTGCATGAGGACTTTCCTTGCGTGCGCATTTTGAGCGCGCGAAAACGGTCAATTTGCGATCAGTTTGCGATCAATTTTGCGAAAGCGATTGAGGAGCGGCACAGCGCCCTTGCGCCATCGTCAGCGTCCGGCGTAGCGCCGGTAATCCGACAACCGCCGCTCCCAATTGTCGCCATCGAGATAGTCGACGGCAATCTCGAGGCCATTGGGCGTGAGGTTGAGTTCGGGCGCGAGCGGCCCTGTCATCACGTTGTCGACGCGCATCGAATCGAGATTGTCGCGCGTGATGATCGGCTCGCCAGGCAGCTTCTCGAAGACCGCCGCCTGTAAGCGAGCCGCGCCGTCGGTCAGCGGCAAGATCGGCCGTTCGCAGCCGCACACGGCACCGGCAAAGCGCACGAGCTCTTCCAGCGTATACACCTGCGGGCCGCCCAACTCATAGGTCTTGCCCAGCGTGGCGTCATTGTCGAGCGCACCGGCGAACGCCTGTGCCACGTCGATGACGTAAATCGGCTGAAAGCGCGCTTTAGCGCTCGCAAGCGGCACCACTGGCAAGCGGCGCTGCAAACGGGCAAACGTATTGAGGAAGTTGTCGCCGGGACCGAAGACGACCGAGGGGCGGAAGATCGTGACCGGGATGCCGGTCTCGCGAATCGCCTTCTCGCCGTCGCCTTTGGAGCGCTGATACATGCTTGGGCCGTTCGAATCGGCACCAAGCGCGCTCATATGCAGCAAGCGATTGATACCGCGATCGCTGCATGCCTGTGCAATCTTGCGCGGCAGTTCCACGTGTGCACGGGCGAAGGCTTGGCCGTAGGGCGTACCGCGGTCGCTGTGCAACACACCGACCAGATTGATCACCGCGTCGCTGCCCGCGATCACGCGCTCCAGCGCGCGGGGGTCGTGCACATCGCACTCGACGAGCTCTACGCCCGGCAGCACGCCGAGGGCCTTGGCGGCCTCGACACGCCGCGTCGGCAGACGCACGGCGTGCCCCGACGACACTAACCGTGCGACCAGATGGCCACCGATGAAACCGGTGCCACCGACGACACAAACGTTATAGCGCATGCGTCACCTCCGAGTCATGACCTTGGGCGCGCGGCCCGCGCCCCGGGTGCGTCACTGGGGCAGAATTACGCCAAGCCGCTCCTTGAGCGATTGCGGACGGCCCGTGATGAGGGCCGAGTAATACGTGGTGTTCGACAGCACATTTTCGACATAAGCCCGCGTTTCATTAAACGGGATCGTCTCGGCGAAGATCGCGCCTTCCACCGGGCGGTCGAGCGTAGAACGCCACGTGCGCGGACGCCCCGGACCGGCGTTGTAACCGGCCGACGCCAGCACGGCCGAGCCGTCGAACTGGTTGTAGATCGACGACAGATAGCTCGTGCCCAGACGAATATTGACGTTGATGTCGTGCATCATGCCCGGCTCGTAATCCATGCCGATCTTCTTGGCGACCATCTTGGCCGTCGCGGGCATGATCTGCATCAGGCCACCGGCACCGGCCGACGAGCGCGCATCGATGATGAAGCGTGATTCCTGACGAATCAGGCCGTAAGCCCACGCCTCATCCAGATCGACGGCGGCGGCATTGCGCTCCAGCACATCGCGGAACGGCATCAGATAGCGCAGCGTGAAGTCGTGCTCGACCTTCGTGCGGTCGGCCGTATTGACCGTGCGATCGAAGAGTTCGATGTTCTTGGCGTACTGCGCGGCGGCCAGCAACTGCCGGTCCGTCATGTTGCGCAGCTCCCAGTTCCATTCGCGATTGCCTTCGAACCGCAGGCCCAGCGCATAGAACTTCGCAGCGCGTTGGAAGCCTGGGTTTGCGCGGTTGGCATCGATCTCGGCTTGCGTGACGCTGGTGCGCGGCGGCACCGACGTCTTGTTGCCCAACTCTTCATTGGCCAACTGACCGTAGAAATTCGGCTGCATCGCAATCTTCTGGAATTGCGCACGCGCCGCATCGCCCTGCCCCGCTTCGCGCAGCGCACGGCCGTACCAGTACGTCCACACACCGTCGTCGCGCAGACCGGCAGGCATGGCTTCGATGCCGGTGCGCACGAGACTCCAATCACCTGCGCGAAGTGCTGCGCGAATCTTCCATTCTTGCGCCGTGTTCGAGAGCTTGGCGGTGCCCGCCTGACGGTACCAACTGATCGCCATCGGGTTTTGCGAGAGCGCCCCGCGCATGCCGATCGCGCCCCAACCGATAGCGCGTTCCTCCTGCGAAAGGCTGCCTGCTACGCCCGCGAAGCTGCTCGCGGCCAGACCGGCATCCGAGCGCGCCATGCGCACAGTCGCCAGCAACGCCAGTTGGCGCGACGGCTCCGAGCCGTCGATACCGCGCGCGAGGATCTGCGCCGGACGGTTGGCCGCCATGTCGAGCAGGCTGTCGTCCGGGCGCACGGCACCCAGCGCATCCGCAATCTGCTTGCCGAGCGAGGTGTAGTTCTCTTCATAGGCCAGACGGATCTGATGCCAGACTTCCTTGCGCGGCAACTGCCCGTTCGCGGCCAACGTGTTGATCATGTCGACGCAGCCTTCGCCGTAGTACTTGGGCGTGGTCAGCAGATCGGTCGCGGCCTGCGTCACGTTCTCGCCGCGCGCTGCGCGCGACATCAGCGCATAGCACTTGACCTGCGTGTCGTCGTCGAGCGCGAACTTCGGGTATTCCGTGTCGAACGTCTGCCAGTCGTGGCGCTTGCCCAGCACCAGCAGCCAGTCGTTGCGCATGCGGTCGGCAATGGCCTGACCGTCATACGTGCGCAAGAAGGCGCGGATATCGTCGTCGGGCGTATCGATGAGCGCCTTACCCGAGCGATCGAACATGCGCGACTTGATTTGAAAGTACTGGACGTACGACGGCACGTCGTAGTCGGAGAGCATGGCCGCGAGCGCGGTTGCGCGCGGTGCATCGTTGGTGCGGGCGGCTTCGCGAAGCTGTACGAAGATGTCGTCCGGCGCGCGTTGCGAGAGGGCATCGGCAGACGCCGCCGTTGGTGCCGAGCGGCTTGCCGCCGGTTGCGCCTTGGGGCGGCCGGTCGCCTGCGTGGTGCTGCACGCGACAAGCGCCGCGGCGCTCAGGGCAAGCGCGGCGGCGCGATATACTCGGGTCAAACGTTCGGACATCTTCGGGGGAGCGTCGGGTAAAAAGTGGATTCAAGCATAGCACGGGACATCGCCCAATCGGCGGCCGGCGCCCAGCAGAAAAGGGCGCTGCGCCGCACGCTGCTGGCCACACGCGAAACGCTCGCCGCACGCGACGCACTCGATGCCGCGCTCGCGCAACGCCTCACCGACGAGATCGCCCGGTGGGCGCCGCGCTGTATCGGCTTCTACTGGCCGATTCAAGGCGAATTCGATGCACGCGCCATCGTCGGCGACTGGCTCGCCGAGGCGGGGGTGGTCGAAGGTGGCACGAGCAGCGCGGACAAAATGAGCGCCGCCATCGCACCGCGCCTCGCCGCCCTGCCGGTGGTCACGGCTCCTGCCGCGCCGCTCGTCTTTCATCGCTGGACGCCGGACACGCCCATGACCGAAGGCCAATACCGGATTCCCGTGCCGCAGGACACCGAAGTGCTCGTCCCCGACCTGCTCCTCGTGCCGTGCGTCGGTTTCACCCGCGACGGCCTGCGCCTGGGCTACGGCGGCGGCTTCTACGACCGTACCCTGCACGCGCTCTCACCGGCCCCCCGGACAATCGGCATCGCCTACGACGCGCTCGAAATCAGTCAATTGAATGCCGAAGCCCACGACCTCGCGCTCGATGCCATCGTGACCGAATCGGCCACCTACCGCAGACCCGGCGCACCGGACACCCCCGGCACCACCTCCCGCTCTCACAGCACTCCTCGCTAATTCATGACGACGCTTAAGATCCTGCCGCTTGGCGACAGCGCCCTCGTTTGCGAAGCCGGTACCGCGCCCAGCCTCGGTGCGCAGCGCCGTGTCTGGCATGTGGCCTCGCTCGCCCGCGACTGGCCCGACGTGCGTGAAGTCGTACCGGGCATGAACAACCTGACGCTGCTGTTCGACCCGCTCGCCACTGATCAGGAATCGCTCGCCGAGCGCCTGCGCGAGGCATGGCAATCGCAACCGCCGACGGGCGATGTCGGCCGCGATATCGAAATTCCGGTGCATTACGGCGGCCAGCACGGCCCCGACCTGCACGACGTCGCGAAACACGCGCGGCTGCAACCCAAGACCGTCGTGCAACGCCACACGGCCCCCGAATACATCGTGTATTTCGTCGGCTTTCAGCCGGGCTTCCCGTATCTGGGCGGGCTCGACGAATCGATCGCCATGCCGCGGCGCGCCGAACCCCGACTCACGGTGCCAGCTGGCTCCGTCGGCATCGGCGGCAGTCAAACCGGTGTGTACCCCCTGACGTCGCCCGGCGGCTGGCAGATCATCGGCCATACCGCCAGCGCCTTATTCGACCCCGCCGCGAGCCCGCCCGCCTTGTTGGCGCCGGGCGATCGCGTGCGCTTCACTATCGCGAGCCTCGACCTGTGATCGATATCCTGCGTGCCGGCCTGCTCACCACGGTTCAGGATCTGGGCCGAACCGGTCAGCGTGAATTCGGCGTCGCCAGCGGCGGCGCCGTCGACCCGCTTGCCTGCGCGGTCGCCAATCGACTCGCCGGCAACGAACTAAGCGCCGCCACCCTAGAAATCACGATGGGCGCGTGCGCCATCCGCTTCTCGTCGGCGACCATCGTCGCCCTCACCGGTGCCGACTGCCACGCCGATCTCGACGGCGTGCCCGTCTGGTCATGGTGGCGCTTTCCCGTCGGCCGCGGTCAGACGCTCACGCTGCGCCCCGCCCGCTTCGGCATGCGCACCTACCTTGCCGTCGCGGGTGGCATCGACGTACCCGTTGCCCTCGGATCGCGCAGCACCGATCTGGCCGCAGGCTTCGGTGGCCACGAAGGCCGCGCGCTGCACGATGGCGACCGCCTGGCTATCGGCCACGCCAGCACCGACATCCACAAGGTCGGGCCGTTGGGTGTGCGTCCGCCGCTGTGGCTGTCCGACCCGCTGGCGCATCGCGTGCGCGTGTTGCCTGGCCCCGAATACGACGACTTCACAGCCGCCACGCACAAGACATTCTGGGAAAACCCGTGGCAAGTCACGCCCAACAGCAATCGCATGGGATACCGACTTGCCGGTCCGGAAGCGCTCGCGCGTAAGAAAAATCGCGCTCATGACTTGCCCTCGCACGGTGTACTGCCCGGTGTCGTTCAGGTGCCGCCGTCGGGGCAACCGATCATTCTGCTGGCCGATGCGCAGACCACGGGGGGATATCCCAAAATTGGCACGGTGATCAGTGCCGACCTTTGGCGCCTGGGCCAAGCACGGCTGGGCAGTACCCTCTATTTCTCGGAGTGCACGCAGGCCGAGGCACGTGAAGCGTGGCGCGAGCAATTGCGTTACCTTGCGCAGATTGAGCGCGCCCTCGCGTGGCATGACCGCGGCATTCTCGACACTTCACGTCGGCCGGCCATTTCGCGAAAACGCTAACGCTCGCCCCCGCGTCCCCGCAGGAGAACCCCACGATGAAAATCGACCTCAACGTCGACCTTGGCGAAGGTTGCGATTACGACGAGCCGTTGCTCGCCCTTGTCAGTTCGGCCAACGTTGCGTGCGGTTGGCACGCTGGCGACGCCGGCACCATGCAGCAGGTGGTGCGCTGGGCGCTTGCCAACGGCGTCGCCATCGGCGCGCATCCGAGCTTTCCCGATCGCGAAAACTTCGGCCGCACTGAGATGCAACTGCCGCTCGATGAGATTCGCGCCGGCATGCTGTACCAGATTGGCGCACTCGCGGCGATGGTACGCGCGCAGGGCGGCTGGCTCTCGCACGTGAAGCCGCACGGCGCGCTCTATAACCAGGCCGCGCGCGACCCGGCGCTTGCCGAGACGATTGTCGAAGCGATTCGCGCATTCGACACCGATCTGGCGGTCTTCGGACTGGCAGGTGGTCAATTAGTGAAGGCCGCGAGCGCCGCCGGCATGCATGCGGTGGAAGAAGTGTTTGCCGATCGCGGTTACAACGCCGACGGCTCGCTCGTCAAACGCGGCACCCCCGGGGCCTTGATCGAGCGCGAAGAAGACGCGCTGGCGCAAACGCTGATGATGGTGCGCGACCAGCGCGTGCGCGCGATCGACGGCACGCTGGTGCCGATCAATGCGCAAACCGTTTGCCTGCACGGTGACGGCGATCATGCCCTTGAATTCGCGCAACGCATTCGCACGTTTCTGATCGACGAAGGGATCGACATCGCCCCGGTGCGCTAGGGCGCCCGGACAGCCTTATCCCCATGAAAAATGCCGCGAGTGAAACGAAGTTCACACGCGGCATTTTTTACGTACGCGCGACGCCCAGCGGACGTCGTGACCTACCTTCCGTTACTGCCCCAGCGTCGGCATCACGAGCGACGACGTGGCATTGGCCGGACGTCCTTCCGACCAGCGGCGCGTCACCACCTTCGAGCGCGTGTAAAAGCGCACCGATTCCGGCCCGTAGATGTGTTGATCGCCGAACAGCGAGTTGCGCCAGCCGCCGAACGAGAAATACGACACCGGCACCGGAATCGGCACATTCACACCGACCATACCGACTTCGATTTCGTCTTCGAAGCGTCGCGCAGCGCCGCCTGACGTCGTGAACACTGCCGTGCCGTTGGCGTACTGATTGCGGTTGATGAGCGCAATGGCGTCTTCCAACGTATCGACGCGCACCACCGAGAGCACCGGACCGAAGATTTCATTCCGGTAGATCGACATCTCTGGCGTGACGTTATCGAACAAGCAAGGTCCGATGAAGAAGCCGTCGTCGCGTTGCGCCACCTTCAAACCGCGTCCGTCGACGACCAGCTTTGCGCCCTCATCGACACCGGCGTCAACGAAGCCGCTCACCTTATCGCAATGCGCGCGCGTAATCAGCGGGCCCATTTGCGCCACCGGGTCGGTGCCGTCGCCCACGGGCAGCGACTTCGCCACGTTGGCCAATCGCGCGACCAGCTTGTCGCCAACGTCGCCCACCGCCACGGCCACGGAAATGGCCATGCAGCGCTCACCGGCCGAGCCGTAAGCCGCACCGATCAACGCGTCCACCGTGAAATCGAGATCGGCATCGGGCATGACGACACCGTGATTCTTCGCGCCGCCCAGCGCCTGCACCCGCTTGCCGTGCGCCGACGCCGTGCTGTAGATGTACTGCGCAATCGGCGTCGAGCCGACGAACGACACTGCGTTCACCTCAGGGTGCGTCAGCAGCGCGTCGACGGCAGCCTTATCGCCATTCACCACGTTCAGCACGCCATCGGGCAGCCCGGCTTCCTTCGCCAAGCGCGCGAGCAACAGCGCAGCCGAGGGCACCTTCTCCGACGGCTTGAGCACGAAGGTGTTGCCGCAAGCCACGGCCATCGGGAACATCCACAGCGGCACCATGGCGGGGAAGTTGAACGGCGTGATGCCCGCGCAGACGCCCACCGGCTGGTGAATCGAATAGGTGTCGACACCGGTGCCCACTTGCGGCGCGATCTCGCCCTTGAGCAAGTGCGGAATGCCGATCGCAAACTCCACCACTTCCACGCCGCGCGTGACTTCGCCGCGCGCGTCGTCGAGCGTCTTGCCGTGCTCTTGCGTAATCAGTTGCACGATGGCTTCGCGATTCGCATCGAGCAGTTCGCGGTACTTCATCATCACGCGGGCGCGCTTCATCGGCGGCGTGGCACGCCAGCCGGGCAGCGCGGCGCGCGCAGCCGCAACGGCACGTGCGACATCCGTGGCACCGCCCAGCGCCACTTGCCGAATGACCTCGCCGGTGGCCGGGTTGGTCACTTCGCCAAAGCGCTGCTCTGCTTCATCCGACGCCACGCTCGCGCCGCCAATCCAATGCTCGATACGTTCCGTGCTGACTCGTTGATTCATGTCGATTTCCGTAAATTCCATGTCGCCGGCCAGCACCGCGAGGCGCTGGCCAGTGTTGTTCGTCATGCAGGTTCGGCGACGGCGTTATGCCGTTTCGCGAATGGCTTCGGCAACGATGCCGAACAGCTCGTCGATTTGCGCTTCGCTGATGATGAGCGGCGGCGAGAACGCCAGAATGTCGCCCGTGTAACGCACCAGCGCGCCTTTCTCGAAGCACTTGACGAAGATTTCGTGCGCGCGTGCGCCCGGCTTGCCGTCGCGCGACGACAACTCGATACCGCCGACCATCCCCAGATTGCGGATATCGACAACGTTCGGCAGATCGCGCAACCCGTGGATCGCCTTTTCGAAATGCGGCGCCAGTTTTTCGGCACGCTCGAAAAGACCGTCGCTCTTGTAGAGATCGAGCGCAGCGCACGCTGCCGCAGCGGCCAGCGGGTGGCCCGAGTAGGTATAGCCGTGGAAGAACTCGATGGCACCGGCGTTACCGGCGTTGACGATGGTGTCGTGCACGCTGGTCTTCACGGCGACCGCGCCCATCGGCACGGCGGCGTTGTTCACGCCCTTGGCCATCGTGATGATGTCCGGCGTCACACCGAAGTACTGGGCAGCGAACGGCTTGCCCAATCGGCCGAGGCCGGTAATCACTTCATCGAAAATAAGCAGAATGCCGTGCTTGTCACAGATCTCGCGCAGCTTTTGCAGATACCCTTGCGGCGGCACCAGCACGCCGGTCGAGCCCGCCAGCGGCTCAACGATGACGGCGGCGATGGTCGAGGCATCGTGCAGCGTCACCAGCCGTTCGAGGTCTTCGGCCAGATGCGCGCCCCACGTCGGCTGCCCCTTGGTGAAGGCGGCTTCCTTGATGTTGAGCGTGTGCGGCAAGTGGTCGACGGCGGGCAGCAGTTGGCCCGAATAGGCTTTGCGGTTCGGCGAAATACCGCCCACCGAGATACCGCCAAAGCCCACGCCGTGATAACCGCGCTCACGGCCGATAAGGCGCGTGCGCTGGCCTTCGCCACGGGCGCGATGGTACGCAAGAGCCATCTTCAGCGCCGTGTCGACCGACTCCGATCCCGAGTTCGTGAAGAACACGCGGTCGAGGCCTTGCGGCGTAATCTCGGCAATCTTGCTGGCGGCTTCGAAGGCCTTCGGGTGTCCCATCTGGAACGTCGGCGCGAAGTCCATTTCTCCGGCTTGCTTGCGAATCGCCTCCACGATCTCGGTGCGGCAATGGCCCGCATTCACGCACCACAGACCGGCCGTGCCGTCGAGAATCTTGCGCTGGTCCGACGACGTGTAATACATGCCCTCGGCACCGACCAGCAGGCGCGGCCCGCTCTTGAATTGACGGTTGTTGGTGAACGGCATCCAGAACGCCGTCATGTCGAGGTTCAGCTCATTCATGTTCATCGCGGGTCTCCCCCAGTCTCTCTCGATCAGGAATCCCGTCGCCCGCACGCCATGCGCGCACCGCTTCGGGTAGATGGAGCGATCCTACGAGAGCCGGACCGGTACAGACATGTACAGTGACTCGGAAAATGTATATTCTGTATCGGTCAATCGCCTCAACTGTATTGGCAACAGCCGATAGGGCGTGCTCCCGGCAAAGCGCCGCTGCACTGAGCGATCCACGTTTTTAGCGGGTCCGTGGCGCGTCGACCGCCTGTACAGGCCGCCGCCAGCCCAAAGTCCTTTCTTCCGCCCCTGCCGCGCCCTGTTGCCATGGTCCAACCGCTCGCTTTTGCTCTGAACCGCGCCCAGCCCGAAGCCTTAGTCGACCAATTGGTCCGCGAGGTTGAACGGGCGCTGCAACGCCAGACCTTGCATGCGGGCATGCGCATGCCATCGATCCGGTCGTTGGCGAAGGCGCACGGCATCAGCACGTTCACGGTGGTGGAAGCCTACGATCGGCTCGTTGCGAATGGCACGCTGGTGGCGCGACGCGGTGCGGGATTCTTCGTGGCCGGGTCGCCGGATGCCCGTGACACGGGGAGCGCCAGCCCCGGCACCGCACGAACGGTGGGGGCGGCGGCCAGCGAAGTGACCAACGCGTGGCTACTTTCCGAAATTTTCGCGGACGACAGCATTGCCGTGAAAAGCGGCTGCGGCTGGTTGCCGGACAGTTGGCTCGACGAGGATGGCTTGCACGGCGCGCTGCGCACGCTCTCGAAGGGCCCGGGGGCGCACTTCGCTCACTACGGGCATCCGCACGGTTACGGGCCGCTGCGACAGTGGCTCGCCCGCCGTCTGGGCGAACTCTCCATCGACGCGCCGCCAGAGCACATCGTGCTCACGCAGGGAGCGACGCAAGCCCTCGACCTTGTGGTGCGAACGTTGCTCAAACCGGGCGACACCGTGCTGGTCGAAGCCCCGGCTTACTGCAACTTGCTGGCGGTGTTGCGACTCGCCGGGCTGAATGTCGTCGGCATTCCTCGCACGGAGGCAGGTCTCGATCTGGCTGCGCTGGAACAAGCGGCGCAAACCCACCGTCCGCGCGCTCTGTTTGTGAACCCTGCATTGCAGAACCCGCTGGGGACGTCGCTCACACCGGCGTGCGCGCATCGCATCCTGCAATGTGCTGAACAGCATGGCTTCTGGATCGTCGAGGACGACATCTACCGCGAGTTGGCCCCGGCGGGCACCCCATCGCTGGCGGCCATGGATGGTCTGTCGCGGGTCATCTACGTCTCGAGCTTCTCGAAAACGATTTCGCCATCGGTGCGCGTGGGCTATCTCGCTTGTGCGCGTGAACTGGCGCACGAGATCGCGCGCAGCAAGATGGTGGCGGGGCTGACGTCGTCGGAAATCAACGAGCGCATCGTGCACTCGATTCTGACGGAAGGACGCCATCGCAAACATATCGAGCGGCTGACGGACCGCCTCACGCGCTCGCGCGCCCGCCTCATCACGCAACTGCAATCGCACGGCGTGACGTTGTTGGCGCAACCCGAAGGCGGCATGTTCGTGTGCGGCAGTCTTCCCGATACGGCGCTACCGGCCCGTGAGCTCGCGGAAGCGGCGCTGTCGGAGAGCATCATGCTCGCGCCGGGCGAATTTTTCCTTGCGCACAACGAGCCCTGCCGGTGGTTCCGCTTCAATGTGGCGTATTCGGACGATGCGCGCCTGTTCCGATTTCTGGATCGGGCGGCGGCGGGAAAGCAGGCGGCTTGAAGTCAGACAGCCACCGTCAATCCAAACCGCTCTCGATACGCAGCGGGCGTAACCCCGTACTGACGCACGAACGCGCGGCGCAGATTCTGTTCATCACCGAATCCCACACGCGCCGCAATGCGTTTGAGGGGGGCTTCCGAGTCGAGCAACGCAAAGCGCGCCGCTTCCAGACGCATGCGCTCCACTGCCTTCGCGGGCGTTGAACCAGTCTTCGCGAGATAGCTGCGGGCAAACGTGCGCGGACTCATATTGGCTTGTTCAGCCAAACGCACGACCGACAAGTCGCCGTCCAACCGGTCTGCCATCCAGCCATGCAACTCGCCAAACGGTGCCCCCGCCGCGAACTGCTCTTGCAACGGCGGGCTGAACTGTGACTGCCCGCCAGCGCGCTTGAGAAACACCACGAGGCGTCGTGCGGCTTGTAGCGCGATATCCACGCCGAGGTCGTCTTCCACGAGTGCCAGCCCCAGGTCGATACCGGCCGTAATCCCTGCCGACGTCCAGACCGGGTCTTCTCGCACATAAATCGGGTCGGACTCGACACGCGCACTCGGATAGCACGTCTGCAACATCGCCGTGTCCAGCCAGTGCGTCGTGGCGCGACGCCCATCGAGCAGTCCTGCGGCGCCAAGAATGAATGCCCCCACGCAGACGGAACACACGCGACGCACGCGCGGTGCGTACGCCCGCAACCACTCACCGACCGCATCGGGCACCGCAGGCCGATGCTTCACGGCACCGCCCACGGCAATCAATGTGTCGACATCCATGTCGGCTAGGGCATGCATCGGTTCCGTGTGCAGCGTGATGCCCGACCCGGTCTCCACCGGGCCGCCGTGCGCCGACACGACGACCGTGCGATACGGTGCCGGTTGGCCCAACTCCGTCAAATTCCTGATGACCGCATGGAACGCGTCGAGCGGCCCGGCAAGATCCAGCAGCACGAACGGCGGGACGATGAGGAAAGCGATGAGACGAGGTTCGGTCCGAGGCTCACTCATAAGCGCAGTCATAGGTCAGTAAATTTTCAAGCCGCCACCGCGACCGTACGTCGCCGCGCGTCGACGGCGTACCAAAGGGTTGCGAGTGCGGCAAGCGCAAGCAGTGGGAACGTCGCCTGATTGATCGTGGCCCAGCCGAAGCGCGCCAGCAGTTGCCCGGCAAACAGACTCGCCAGCGCGGTCCCGGCAAACGTGATGAATTCGTTAGCCGCTTGCGCACGCGCGCGCTCGGCGGGTCGATACGACATCGTGAGCAACGTCGTGCCGCCCACGAACATGAAGTTCCAGCCCACACCAAGGAAGGCAAGCGCCGCATAGAAGTAAGGCAGGCTCGTCGACATAAGCGCCAACACGCCGCACAGCGCGCTCATGCCAATGCCGATGAACAACACCGGCACCACGCCCCAACGCTTGACCAGATGCCCGGAGAAGAACGACGGCGCGTACATCCCCACGAGGTGCCATTCGATGATGTGTGCGCCGTCGTCGATGCTGTGTCCGCACGCCACGGCCGCAATAGGCGTCGCCGTCATCACGAACATCATCACCATGAAGCCGATCAGATTGTTCGCGAGCGCCGCCATATAGATCGGCTGACGCATGATCTCGCCGAGTCCGCGCGCGGGTAACGCGGCGGCGTCTCCCGCCGCACCGCTCGCGCTATGCACCGGCAGATCGCGCAGAAAGCCGAGCAACAGCAGCAACGAGATACCCGACAGCAGCGTGACCACGAGGTACGAGCCCGCAAACGTCACGGGCGCCAGCCAGTCCTTGCTGCCCGCCGCTAATGCCGGGCCGACCACTGCGGCAAGCACGCCGCCCGTGAGCACGATAGAAATCGCACGCGGCTTGTCCTCCACAGGGACGACATCGGCAGCGGCCAGCCGGTAGTAGCGTGCAAACGCCTGAAACACGCCCACACACGCCGTCCCCGCACAGAACATCGCGAAGTGCTGCTGATAGATCGCCATCACCGAGACCAGCCCGCCCACCGTACCGAAGGCCGCGCCCAAGGCGAACCCGAAGCGTTGACCGATCCGTTGAATCAGCATCGACGCGAAGATCGTCGTAATGGCCGACGCCACGGTAATCAGCGAGAACGGCAACGTGGCGTAGCCCTTGTCCGACGCCAGCATGTATCCGACTAGCCCGGTGAGGGTGAGATCGACGGAGAGCGCCGCCGTATAGAGCGCCTGACAGGCCGCCAACACGGCGGCATAACGGCGTCCTAACCGGCGGCGTGTGGCGGATTCGTCGTGTTCGGGTTGAATGGGCGGTGTGCTGCGCCCTGCGATGGCATCGGTCATAGGCTTGTCGCTATGTTTTGGCGAGAGGTTGGACTTCGGAAGTCGTCATCTTGCCGTCGGCCGATTTGGCACGAATGCCAATCATGCATCAAAAAATGCCACCGCATGTCCGCCGATGGCAGACCGCGCCATGTCCTTGCACGTCCCTGCGCGGCCCCAAACGACGCCACCCTGATGCCGCCCTAACCCCACACGCGCCAATTCAGTGCGCACCAACTCGGCGCGCGTCCGCACCAACGTGCTTCGTGGGAGGCGCCAGCCATCAGCCGAAAGTCCGATGCCGGTTGCCGCGCGCACGCACTGGTGAGGCCGGTCTGACGTGTCGACATCAATAAGCACGCCGAAGACACGGCGCTGGCACGCCCCTTGCGTAAGTCCTCAGGTACCGGATCCACCGGACTAACCAGGAAAGGGGAAGACGTATCATGAAACGACGCACGCTACTCCAGATGGCGGCCCTCTCGGGCGCCGCTTCGCTTACCGGCATGGCGCCCAACTTGTTCGCACAGAGCAAGCAGCCCATCAAGGTTGGCATCCTGCACTCGCTCTCGGGCACGATGGCCATCTCGGAGACGTCGCTCAAGGATGTCGCGCTCATGACCATTGCCGACATCAACGCCAAAGGTGGCGTGATGGGCCGCCCACTCGAAGCGGTGGTGGTCGATCCGGCCTCGAACTGGCCGCTCTTCGCAGAGAAGGCGCGCCAGTTGCTCACCAAAGACAAAGTCTCCGCCGTGTTCGGTTGCTGGACCTCGGTCTCGCGCAAATCGGTGCTGCCGGTCTTCGAAGAACTCAACGGCCTGCTGTACTACCCGGTGCAGTACGAAGGCGAAGAGATGTCGAAGAACGTCTTCTACACCGGCGCGGCACCGAATCAACAGGCCATTCCGGCCGTCGAATACGTGATGAGCAAAGAAGGCGGTGGTGCCAAGCGCTTCTTCCTGCTGGGCACCGACTACGTCTACCCGCGCACCACGAACAAGATCCTGCGCGCGTTCCTGCATTCGAAGGGTGTCGACGATAAGGACATCCAAGAGGTCTACACGCCGTTCGGTCATAGCGACTATCAAACCATCGTCGCGAACATCAAGCAGTTTGCCCAAGGCGGCAAGACCACTGTCATCTCGACCATCAACGGCGACTCGAACGTGCCGTTCTACAAAGAACTCGGCAACCAAGGGCTCAAAGCCACCGACGTGCCGGTCGTCGCCTTCTCGGTGGGTGAAGAAGAATTGCGCGGCATCGACACCAAGCCGCTCGTGGGCCACCTGGCCGCATGGAACTACTTCATGACGGTGAAGAACCCGACCAACGACGCGTTCAAAAAGGAGTGGTTTGCCTACGTGAAGGCGAAGGGCCTGCCCGGCGGCGACAAACGCGTGACCAACGACCCGATGGAAGCCACCTTCGTCGGCATGCATATGTGGAAGCAGGCCGTCGAGAAGGCGGGCAGCACCGATGTGGACAAGGTCCGCACGGCGATGATCGGCCAGACCTTCAAGTCGCCAGACGGCTTCGACATGGTGATGGACGGCAACCACCATCTGCACAAGCCGGTGATGATCGGCGAAATCCGCCCGGACGGTCAGTTCAACGTCGTGTGGAAGACCAAGGCCCCGATCCGCGCCCAGCCGTGGAGCCCGTTCATCGCGGGTAACGAAGGCAAGCCCGACAAGGTCTGACGCCGCCTCCCGCGCGCCGACCGGTAGCGGTTGGCGCGCTGCATCCATTGTTCGCGCTGGGCACCGGTGCATGCTGCCCATGCACGGAGACGTTTCGATGATAACGATAAGACGCTGGACCGCTGCCACCCTTGTCCTGCTTTCTCTGGGTGCTGCGCTGATAACGCCGATGGCCGCGCGTGCTGCGGTCACCGATGCCGATGTTGCCGCGCTGGCTGGCGACGACTTCGACGCCAAAGCCCAAGCCATCGACCACCTCGCGGCCGACGCCTCGCCGCAAGCCGTCGCACTGCTCAAAGCCCTCGCCGACGACTCGGCCGTGACAGTCGGCGACACGAATCCACGCCTTGCCATTCAAAGCGGCGACAAGTACGTCGATCCGATCACGGGGGCGACGGTCAACGCCGACAACGCCCAATCGCTCACGCTCAACAACGTGTTGCGCGCGAAAGTCGCTACCGCCGCTGCGGCGGGTGCATTGCTCTCGTCCGATCACGATGCGCGCGCCCAAGCCATCGACACGATGTTGCAGAACCCGTCGCCAGCCTTCAAGACGATCATCGAACAGGCGCGCGTCAAAGAATCCGATCCTGCGCTGAAGAAGCGACTCGATCAGTTGTGGGCGCAATCGGCGCTGCACGATCCGTCGCCCGCGAAACGACGCGAAGCCATCGATCTGATCGCCTCGGCAGGCGACCCGCAAATGCGTGACCTGCTGCTGCCCATCGTGGCCAAGCAGCCCGACGGAAGCTATGCAGAACCAGACGCCAACGTGCGCAGCGCTGCCGACATCGCCCTCACGCAACTTGCCGCAGCACAACGCCGCAGCGAGTTCTTTGGCACGATCTTCGCCGGTCTGTCGCTGGGCAGCGTGCTGTTGCTCGCCGCGCTGGGGCTGGCCATCACGTACGGCCTGATCGGCGTCATCAACATGGCGCACGGCGAATTTCTGATGGTGGGCGCGTATGCCACGTACGTCGTACAGACGCTCTTTCATCGCTTCGCCCCCGGCGCGTTCGACTTCTATCTCGTCGCCGCCGTGCCCGCCGCATTCTTCGTGGCGGCCGCGCTCGGCTTCGTGCTGGAGCGCACCGTCATCAAGCACTTGTATGGCCGCCCGCTCGAAACGCTGCTCACCACGTTCGGTATCAGCCTGCTGCTGATTCAGGCGGTGCGTACGCTGTTCGGCGCGCAGAACGTGGAAGTCGTGAACCCCACGTGGATGAGTGGCGGCATCGCTGTGCTGCCCAATTTGATCCTGCCTTACAACCGCATCGTGATTCTCGTGTTCGCGCTGGTCGTCGTGGCGCTCACCTGGGCGGTACTCAATCTCACGCGGCTGGGCCTGTTCATCCGGGCAGTGACGCAAAACCGCAAGATGGCCGCTTGTGTCGGCGTAAAGACCGGTCGCGTCGACAGCTATGCCTTTGCGTTCGGTGCGGGCATCGCCGGGCTGGGCGGTTGTGCGCTCTCGCAAATCGGCAACGTGGGCCCGGACCTCGGCCAGAGCTACATCATCGATTCGTTCATGGCGGTGGTGCTGGGCGGTGTCGGTCAGCTTGCCGGGACCATCGTGGGCGCCTTCGGCCTGGGCGTGGCGAACAAACTGCTCGAACCGATGTGGGGTGCCGTGCTCGCCAAGATCGCCGTGCTGATTCTGATCGTGCTGTTCATCCAGAAACGCCCGCAGGGCATGTTCGCGCTCAAAGGGCGCAGCGCGGAGGCCTGATGCAGACACCTAACTTTCTGCCGCCCGGCATTGTGCCGTCGCTATCGCTCGACGTGCCGTCCCGTGCCCGCTTGCTGCCCAAACACGTCGCGCCGGTGTTGTTCGCGTTCGTACTCGCCGTGCTGATCCTCGTGCCGGTCTGTGCGCTGGCGCTCCCGCCGTCGCATCCGTTGCATCTGTCGGCTTATGCCATGACGCTCGTCGGCAAGATCATGTGCTACGCGATTGCCGCGCTCGCGCTCGATCTGGTCTGGGGCTATTGCGGCATTCTGAGCCTCGGTCATGGCTTGTTCTTCGCGCTCGGCGGTTATGCGATGGGCATGTATTTGATGCGCTCCATCGGCCGCGACGGCGTGTATCACAGCGACCTGCCCGACTTCATGGTGTTTCTCGATTGGAAGTCGCTGCCGTGGTACTGGACCGGCACCGAACACTTCGCGTGGGCGATGTTCCTCGTCGTGGCGCTGCCCGGCGCGGTCGCGTGGATCTTCGGCTATCTGGCGTTCCGCTCGCGGGTCAAAGGCGTGTATCTATCGATCATCACGCAGGCGCTCACCTTCGCGGCGATGTTGCTTTTCTATCGCAACGAGACGGGCTTCGGCGGGAATAACGGCTTTACCGATTTCAAGCGCATTCTCGGCTATTCGGTCACGTCCGCCAGCACACGCACCGTGTTGTTTCTCATCACCTTCGCGGTGCTGGTCGGGGCGCTGCTACTGTGCCGCGCACTGGTCGTCTCGAAGTTCGGCCGCGTGGTCACCGCCATTCGCGACGGCGAGTCGCGTGCGATGTTCCTCGGCTACCGGCCGCTGGGCTACAAGCTCTTCGTCTGGACCCTGTCGGCCATGCTGTGCGGGATTGCGGGCGCGCTGTACGTGCCGCAAGTGGGCATCATCAATCCGAGCGAAATGGCACCGGTGAATTCGATCGAAATGGCGATCTGGGTGGCCATCGGCGGGCGCGGCTCGCTCGTGGGTGCGATCGTCGGCGCGTTTCTCGTGAACGGTGCGAAGAGCTACTTCACGGCCTATTTCGCGGAGTATTGGCTGTTCTTCCTGGGCGCGATGTTCGTGCTCGTGCCGCTGCTATTGCCGCAGGGGGTCATGGGGCTTGTCGCGCAACTCTCGCGCAAGCGTCATAACCAAGCGCAGCACGCCCCGGCCCACGCCGAGGGCGATGCGCCCCACCCCGCCACCGGAGACCGCGCATGATTCCCGCAATCGTTGCCTCCCCGCTGGCCGATGAGGCTGGCAAGACCAAAGAAACGTCGGTGAGCGGCGATACGACCGGCATGTCGCACTTCGTCGTGCCGGGCGAGATCGACACGTCGCACGGACTGATTCTCTATCTCGAAAACATCTCGGTATCGTTCGACGGCTTTCGCGCGCTGAACGACCTGTCGTTGTCGATTCACACCGACGAACTGCGTTGCATCATCGGACCGAACGGCGCAGGCAAAACGACGATGATGGATGTCATCACCGGCAAGACGCGCCCCAATGCCGGACGCGCGTTTCTCGGCCAAACCCTCGATCTCACCCGACTCGACGAACCCGCCATTGCGCAAGCCGGTGTGGGCCGCAAGTTCCAAAAGCCGACGGTCTTCGAGCAGCACAGCGTTTGGGAAAACCTCGAACTCGCCTATACGGGAGATAAGGGCGACAAGGGCTGGTTCCGTGCGCTGTGGGCTACGCTCACCCCGGCGATTCGCCGCCGTATCGAAGAAGTGCTGGCACTGACACATCTCGAACATCAAACGCATGTGCAGGCGGGGCAGCTCTCGCATGGTCAGAAGCAGCGGCTCGAGATCGGCATGCTGCTGATGCAACAACCGCAACTGCTACTGCTCGACGAACCCGCCGCCGGGATGACTGACGAGGAAACCGCGCAGCTCGCCGACTTGCTCAACCGGCTGCGCGGACACTGCTCGATGATGGTGGTGGAACACGACATGGCGTTCGTCGCGGCACTCTCCGGCGAGCGCGGACTCGTGACGGTGATGGCCGAGGGCCGCGTGCTCGCCGAAGGCACGCTCGACGTCGTGCAGCGCGACGAGCGCGTGATCGAATCGTATCTGGGACGCTGATCATGCTGGAAATTCACGCACTCAATCAGTACTACAGCGGCAGCCACATTTTGCGAAACGTGGAGTTCACCGTCCCCGACGCGCAACTCACCGTGCTGCTCGGCCGTAACGGCGTCGGCAAAACCACTTTGCTCAAATGTCTGATGGGCGTGGTGCCGGTGAAATCGGGCAGCATCGCTTGGCGCGGCAAAGCGCTCACGTCGGTGCCCTCGTATGCACGCGTGGCCGATGGGCTGGCTTACGTGCCGCAGGGGCGCGAAATTTTTCCGCGCCTGACGGTGGAAGAGAACCTGTTGATTGGCGCAGCGAGCAAGCCCGCGCGCGAAGCGAAGCGCGGCGTGCCGGACCACATCTACGATCTGTTTCCGGTATTGCGCGATATGAAGCAGCGCCGCGGCGGCGACCTGTCCGGCGGTCAGCAGCAGCAACTCGCCATCGGCCGCGCGCTCATGAGCGACCCGCAACTGCTCATCCTCGATGAGCCGACCGAAGGCATTCAGCCATCGATCATCAAGGACATCGGTGCGACGTTGCGTCGGCTGGTCGATGAGCGTGGCATGACGGTGTTGCTCGTCGAGCAGTATTACGATTTCGCGCTCGCGCTTGCCGATCACTATCGCGTGATGAGCCGGGGCGCTATCGTGGCCAGCGGCCTCGGCAAAGACATGGAAGCGGATGGTGTGCGCCATATGGTGGCAGTTTGACGTCGACCTGCGAATACCGGATGAACGGGAACGGTATGGCGCGTGCTAGATTGCGGGCAGTCCGATTTCGCTGATGGTTATGACTATCCCGTCTTCTTCTCCGGCCAGCCCGATTAGCCCGACTGGCTGGCACGCATCGCTGACGCTAGGCTTCGCACGCACCGGTGAGCGCACCGTCCTCGCGACGCGACGCCATCACGGCCCGCTCGTCGTGCAGAAATCGCTGCACCCCGAAGGTCCGGGCATCTGCCACGCCGTCGTCGTGCATCCGCCGGGTGGCATCGCGGGCGGCGACAGTCTCGACATCGACGTGCGCCTCGACGATCAGGCGCACGCGGTGCTCACCACGCCGGGCGCGACGAAGTGGTACAAGTCGCAAGGCCGCGTCGGCACGCAAGACATCGCGCTCACGCTCGGCGCAGGCGCCAAGCTCGACTGGCTGCCCCTTGAGAACATCGTGTTCGAACAAGCCGATGCGCGGCAGAACATTCGCGTGAAGCTGGGTGCCGATGCCACCGTCATCGGCTGGGACGCCACGTTGCTCGGCCGTCAGGCCGCCGGTGAGCAATGGACGCAAGGCCAATGGCGTGCCACGTTCGAATTGCGCGATGCGCACGATCGTCTGCTGTGGGCCGAACAGGCGGTACTCGGGGCCGACGATGCGCAACGCACGGGGACCACGGGTCTGGCGGGCTTTCCGGTGTTCGCCACGTTGTGGGCGGTCGGCCCGGCGTGCACGCGCGAACTTGCCGAGACACTCGCGGCCGACTTGCCATTTCGAGACGACTTGCGCGCGGGCATCACCTGCCTACCCGGCAACGTCCTCGTGTTGCGCGTGCTCGGTCACGATATGGAAACGGTGCGTCAGTTGATGATCCAGCATTGGCTCGCGCTGCGCCCCATCGTCCACGGCGTAGCCGCCGAGCCGCTGCGACTTTGGGCGACCTGAACCTGCGTTACTGCGTTATTGCGTTAGGCGGCGGCACACCACGTCATTCACTAGCCTTGACGATTACACCGCCCACCTCGGCACCAAATTGGTGACCACTCCCTTCCGGCCACACCGCTAGCGCACCATTTCGGGGCCATATCGGGGCGTGCGGGGCGGCGTGTGGGCCCACCCCGCATGCCAGCAAGGCCTCGGCGCGCTGTCCGCCACTCAGGCACGATTCCTGCTACCTCACTGTATCGACCGGTCAGACCAGATGATCCGGCCGCCGGGACGCTCCTGTCACCGGATCACTCGCCCCCGATACCCCCGAACTGAGGTTGCCATGCTGCCGTTCACCCGTACTGCCGTCCCGCACCACGCCGTTGTCGCCACCGTCGGCGCGCGCGCCCGCGCCCGCCGCGCGTTCACTGCCCTGATGCTTTCGATGAGCGCCGTTGCAGCGCTCGCCGTCGCCATGCCGCGTGCGGCGCATGCCGATGGATTGGACGACATTACTAAGCGCGGCACGCTGCGTGTCGCCGTCCCCGCCGACTTCCCGCCCTTCGGCTCGATCGGCCCGGACATGAAGCCGGTCGGCTACGACATCGATACCGCGGCATTGCTCGCCAAAGGCATGGGCGTGAAGCTCGAACTCGTGCCGGTGACCAGCGCCAACCGCGTGCCGTACCTCACGACGAACAAGGCCGATCTCGTGATTTCGAGCCTCGGCAAAAACGCTGAACGCGAGAAAGTCATCGACTTCTCCGAAGCCTATGCGCCGTTCTACAACGGCGTGTTCGGCCCGAAGGACATCGCCGTCGCGAAGCCTGCCGATCTCTCGGGCAAAACCATCGGCGTGACGCGCGGCGCAGTGGAAGACCTCGAACTCTCGAAGGTCGCCCCGGCGGATGTGACCATCAAACGCTTCGAAGACAACAACGGCACGATCTCGGCGTTCCTCTCGGGTCAGGTGCAATTGGTTGCCACGGGCAACGTCGTGGCCGCCGCCATTCTCGCCAAGCATCCGCCCAAGCTGCCGGAGCCGAAGTTCCTCATCAAGAACTCGCCGTGCTTTGTCGGCCTGAACAAGAACGAGCCGCGCTTGCTCGCCAAGGTCAACGACATCCTGAGCGCTTCGAAGAAAGACGGCTCGCTGAACAAGATTTCGCAGAAGTGGCTGAGCGCCCCGCTGCCCGCCGATCTTTGATTTGTTCGTGAGCGATCGAATGCATCGCTCACCCGCTGCTTCGCTTGTGCTGCTCCTCTGATGCGCCTCTGATGCACTACGTTCTCGACTTTGCCGATCTGCGGCAATACCTGATGCTGTTCGTGAAGGGTGCCGCGCTGACGGTCGCACTGACCGCCGTATCCACGGTGATCGGTGTGGTCGTCGGCGCTCTGTGCGCCGTCGCTCGCGAAGAAGGCCCGCGCTGGCTCAAAGCCATCGCAGGCCTCTACGTCGAGCTGATTCGCAACACCCCCTTCATCGTGCAGTTGTTCTTTATCTTTTTCGGTCTGCCGAGTCTGGGCATTCATATCGATGAAACCTCGGCGGCCGTCATCGCCATGAGCGTGAACCTCGGCGCCTATGCCACCGAAATCATCCGGGCGGGCATGCGCGCCGTGCCGCGTGGATTGTCGGAAGCCGGTCAATCGCTCGCGATGACACGCGCGCAGATTCTGCGCCACGTGGTGTTGCCGCAGGCGTTCGCGAAGGTGTTTCCCGCGCTCGCGAGCCAGATCGTCATCGTGATGCTCGGCTCGGCCGTGGTGTCGCAGATTTCGGTGCCCGATCTCTCGTATGCAGCCAACTTCGTCCAGTCGCGCACGTTCCGTGCTTTCGAAAGCTATTTGATCGTCACCGCCGTTTATCTCGTGTTGGCGATCGTGCTGCGACGCGTGTTGATGCGCTGCGCACGCCGCCTGTTTCGCGGCACGGTGAAAGGAGGCGCGCGATGATCGAGTTCTCGATTTGGGACATGCTGCGCGGCCTGTTGCTCGCCGGTCGCTGGACGCTGGCGCTCTCGGCCATCGCCTTCGTTTGCGGCGGGCTCGTGGCGCTGGTGCTGCTCGTCATTCGCGTGGGGCGTGTGCAGTGGGCCGCGCGTGCGGTAGCGCTGTACATCGAAGTGTTTCAAGGCACGCCGCTGCTTATGCAGTTGTTCCTGGTGTTCTTCGGTTTGCCGCTGCTCGGCCTGGAAGTCTCGCCGTGGGTGGCTGCGGCAGTGTGTCTGACGCTCTACACCAGCGCCTATCTCACGGAAATCTGGCGCGGGTGTGTCGATGCCATTCCGCACGGGCAATGGGAAGCCTCATCCAGTCTCGCCATGCGTTACGGCGAGCAACTGCGCCATGTGATTCTGCCGCAGGCGCTGCGCATTGCGATTGCGCCTACGGTCGGCTTCTCGGTGCAGGTGGTCAAGAGCACCGCGCTCGCGTCGATCATCGGCTTCGACGAGCTGACCAAGACCGGCACTATGCTCACCAATGCGACCTTCCAACCGTTCACCGTCTACGGTCTGGTCGCCCTGTTCTACTTCGCTGCCTGCTATCCGCTGTCGTTATGGGCGCGTCATCTCGAAAGGAAACTCCATGTCGCTCATTGAAGTCAGGGGCATGCAAAAGCGCTTCGGCGAAAACCCCGTGCTCAAGGGCATCGATATGGATGTCGAGCGCGGTCAGGTGGTGTCGATCATCGGCAAGAGCGGCTCGGGCAAGAGCACGCTGCTGCGCACACTCAACGGGCTGGAGTCGTTCGATGCGGGCAGTGTGGCCGTCGACGGCGTGCACGTCGGTGCGCGCGATACCGACCTGCGCGCGCTGCGCCTGAAGGTCGGCATGGTGTTTCAGCAGTACAACCTGTTTCCGCACCTGTCCGCAGGCGAAAACGTGATGCTCGCGCAAAAGGTCGTGAAGAAAACGGCGTCCGGCGAAGCGCGCGAAGTCGCTCGCGCCATGCTCGCCAAGGTGGGCCTTGCCGACAAATTCGACAGTTATCCGTCGCAACTCTCGGGCGGACAGCAGCAGCGCGTGGCCATTGCACGCTCGCTCGCCATGTCGCCGTCGGTACTGCTGTGCGACGAAATTACCTCGGCGCTCGATCCGGAACTGGTCGCCGAAGTGCTCAAAGTGCTGGAGGATCTCGCCGCCGAGGGCATGACGTTGATTCTGGTCACGCACGAGATGCGCTTCGCACGTCATGTGTCGGACCGGGTGGTGTTCATGCATCAGGGGAAGATCTGGGAATCGGGCGAACCGGAGGCGTTATTTACGCGCCCGACGACGCCGGAATTGCAGCGTTTTATCTGTCAATAAGACACCGGCGACAAGACTTGAAAAGGGCTCGAATGGCCGCTCATTCGCACGATTTTGGTGCGCACTCTAATCGTGTCAAAGAGCAGTGGCGCGCCGTTGGCGTCCTGCTTATGATGAGCGGCAACGGCGCTCGGCGCTGGCCCCTTTCGTACTCTTCGCACTGACATTCACTCATCAAGATGAAGCTCACTCCTCGCGAAAAAGACAAGCTGCTCATCTTCACCGCTGCCCTGCTCGCCGAGCGCCGGCGCGCGCGCGGACTGAAGCTGAACTACCCGGAGGCGGTGGCCTTCATCAGTGCTGCGCTCATGGAAGGCGCGCGCGAT
Organism: Pandoraea pneumonica; assembly: GCF_902459645.1. Classification (GTDB taxonomy): domain Bacteria; phylum Pseudomonadota; class Gammaproteobacteria; order Burkholderiales; family Burkholderiaceae; genus Pandoraea; species Pandoraea pneumonica. The sequence goes on along the minus strand of NZ_CABPSK010000002.1, from coordinate 639,271 downwards.
GGCCAAACCGTTGCCGAACTCATGCACTACGGCACGACGCTGCTCACCCGCGACGACGTGATGGACGGTGTGGCCGACATGATTCCCGATATTCAAGTGGAAGCCACGTTTCCCGACGGCACGAAACTCGTGACCGTGCATCACCCGATTCCGTAACGCCCAAAACACCAATAACAGCCCCGAAGGACGCATCATGTCAGCCGACCGTTCACTCTCCGTATCCGGTTCCACTTCCGCACGTCGTTGGACGCGCGCAGCCACCGGCCTCGCGTTGCTCGCCGCTTCAGGTGCCGCCATGGCACACCCGGGCCACCCCGGTCATGACGCCGCGAGCAGCTTCGTCGCAGGCTTCGTGCATCCGCTCACAGGGGCCGACCATTTGTGCGCCATGATCGTCGTCGGTCTATGGAGCGCCCTGACCTCGCGCCGCGTCTGGCTCGCGCCCATCGCCTTCGTCGCGATGCTCGCCGCTGGCGGCTTGCTCGGGATGTCGCACTGGTTTGCGCTGCCGGGTGTCGAGCCGATGATCGCCGTCTCGCTGCTCGTGCTCGGCCTGATGCTCGCCACGCGTGCCAAGTTGCCGGGCTGGGCTGGTGCCGCAGTGGTCGGTGCGTTCGCCATCTTCCACGGTTTCGCGCACGGTGCCGAGTTGCCCGACGAGGCCAGCGCCATGCACTACATGGCGGGGTTCCTGCTCGCCACGGGCACGCTGCACGGCATTGGCATCGCAGCGGGGGTTGCGCTGCGCGAGCGCACCGTGTGGGTGCCGCGTTTGCTGGGGGCTGGCGTGCTGGCTTACGGCGTGTCGTTGCTCGCTGTGGCGGCCTGATTGCAGGTCGGCCACTGGCCCTTGAGGAGGCACGCATGATTCCCGGAGAACTGCTCCCCGCCGCGGGCGAGATCGAACTGAACGTGGGCCGCCCCACGATCAGTGTGACGGTCGCGAACACCGGCGACCGGCCGATTCAGATCGGCTCGCATTTCCATTTCTATGAAGTCAACGATGCGCTGCACTTCGATCGCGAGGCCGCACGCGGCTTTCGTTTGAACATCGCTGCCGGTACGGCGGTGCGGTTCGAGCCGGGTCAGCAACGCACGGTCGAGTTGGTTGCGCTGGCAGGCGATCGCCGGGTCTTCGGTTTCGCCGGGCGTGTCATGGGGGCCTTATGAAAATTTCACGCCGCGCTTATGCGGAAATGTTCGGCCCCACCACGGGCGACCGGCTGCGGCTGGCCGATACGGAACTCATCATCGAGATCGAACGCGATTACACGATCTACGGCGAAGAAGTGAAGTTCGGCGGCGGCAAGGTGATTCGCGACGGCATGGGGCAATCGCAACGCGTGCGCGCCGATGTCGTCGACACCGTCATTACCAATGCGGTGATCGTCGATCATTGGGGCATCGTCAAGGCCGATATCGGGCTGAAGGACGGACGCATCTGGGGGATCGGCAAGGCGGGCAATCCCGACATTCAGCCGGGCGTGACGATTCCGCTGGGCGCGGCGACGGAAGTCATCGCGGGCGAAGGCATGATCGTCACCGCGGGCGGTATCGATTCGCACATCCACTTCATCTGTCCGCAACAGATCGAAGAGGCGCTCTCGTCGGGCGTCACCACGTTGCTCGGCGGCGGAACCGGTCCCGCGACGGGCACCAACGCCACCACCTGCACACCGGGGCCGTGGCATATCGAGCGCATGTTGCAGGCGGCAGACGGCTGGCCGATCAACCTCGGCTTTCTCGGCAAAGGCAACGTGAGTCAGCCGGAGCCGCTGACCGAGCAGATCGAAGCCGGTGCCATCGGGCTGAAGCTGCACGAGGACTGGGGCTCTACGCCTGCGGCGATCGACGCCTGCTTGTCGGTCGCCGATGCTACCGATACCCAGGTTGCCATTCACACCGACACGCTCAACGAGGGCGGCTTCGTCGAAGCGACGGTTGCGGCCATTGGCGGGCGCACGATTCACACGTATCACACCGAAGGTGCCGGTGGCGGCCATGCGCCGGACATTCTTAAGGTGTGCGGCGAGCCTAACGTGTTGCCGTCGTCGACCAACCCCACGCGGCCCTACACCATCAACACGCTCGACGAGCATCTCGACATGTTGATGGTGTGCCATCACCTCGACCCCGCCATCGCGGAAGACATTGCCTTCGCCGAGTCGCGGATTCGCCGCGAGACGATTGCTGCCGAAGACATCCTTCATGATCTGGGCGCGCTCTCGATGATCTCGTCAGACTCGCAAGCGATGGGACGTGTGGGCGAAGTGGTGCTGCGCACGTGGCAGACGGCGCACAAGATGAAGGTGCAGCGCGGCGCACTCGGTACGGATTCGTCGCAAGCCGACAACTTCCGCGTGAAGCGCTACGTTGCGAAGTACACGATCAACCCCGCGATTACCCACGGCATGGCCCATGAAATTGGGTCGATCGAAGTGGGCAAGTGGGCGGATTTGGTGTTGTGGGAACCGGCGTTCTTCGGCGTCAAACCGTCATTGATTCTCAAGGGCGGCATGATCACGTCGGCGTTGATGGGCGACCCGAATGCGTCGATCCCGACGCCGCAGCCGGTGCACTACCGAGAGATGTTCGGGGCACGCGCCGGAGCGATGGCACGCACCTCGCTCACGTTCGTGTCGCAAGCGGCGTACGATGGCGACGTGGCGGGCCGCTATGGCCTGACCAAGCGCATCGTGCCGGTGCGCAATATCCGGCAGGTGACCAAGGCCAACATGATCAACAACGACTGGCTGCCGCAGATCAGCGTCGACCCCGAGACCTATCAGGTCATCGCCGACGGACAACTGCTGACGTGCGAGCCAGCGACCGTGCTGCCGATGGCGCAACGCTATTTTCTCTTCTAGACCATGTCGCACGACGTCGATTCTTCTTCCCATTCGCACGCAGCCCCTGCGGCGGATTCCGCTTCTCCTTCGGATCAATCTGAGGGCACATCCGCCTCTGCGTCGGCAACGCTGCGCCGCGTCGAGAAGCGCTTCGAAGCAGGACGCATTGCGGCCACACTCGCGCGCCGAGCCCCTGCACTGGTTTTGCCTTTCGATGCGCGCGGCAAAAGCCGTCTGCGCGCGACGCTGGAGACCGGTGAGGAAGTCGCCCTGTTTCTGCCACGCGGCACGGTACTGCGCGGCGGCGACGTGCTGGTCGCTGACGACGGCGGCATGATTCGCGTGGAAGCCGCCCCGGAAACGGTCCTGCTGGTGACGGCTGCCACGCCGCTCGCGCTCACGCGTGCCGCTTATCACCTTGGCAATCGCCATACGCCGGTGGAAGTCGGCGACGGATATCTCAAGCTCGAATTCGATTCGGTACTGCGCGATATGCTGCTGCGGCTCGACGTCGATGTGGCTGAAGCCTTGATGCCGTTCGAGCCGGAAGCCGGGGCTTATGGCGGCGGTCACAAGCACGGCCACGATGCCACCTTCGCGGAAGACTACGCGCTCGCGCAGCAAGTGTTCCACGAGCATCACGGGCATTCGCATGGGCACGTGCATGGTCCAGACTGCGGGCATGACCACTCGCATGGACACGTGCATACCGCCGAGTGCGGCCACGATCACGGTCATGTTCATGGCCCCGGCTGCGGGCACGATCACTCGCATTCGAACCCACCGGCGAGCGATGACAGCGTCTCATCGAATCATTCCGCCACACCCTCGAGCGTTCCCGATGACGGCAAGTCTGGCCAGTCCTCTCACTGAACCCGTTGCGGCCGCGTCGCTGCAATCGCTTGCGGCGCTGCTTCATCTTGCGTCGCCTGCGCTGCCTATCGGGGCGTTCAGCTATTCGCAAGGGCTGGAAGCAGCGGTCGAGCACGGCATCATCACGGACGCCCCGAGTGCGGAGCGTTGGATCGGGAGCCAACTCGACGGCGTGTTCACCACCGGCGAAATGGCATTGCTGGCAAGACAGTGGCGACATTGGCAGGCGGGTGATTTCGCGGCGCTAGTCCGGATCAACGACTGGCTGCTGGCGACGCGTGAAGCGGCCGAACTGCGTGCCGAAACCGAGCAGATGGGCTGGTCGCTCACGCAACTGGCGATGTCGCTCGAATGGGGCACTGCGGCTCAACGCGAGCAACTGGCTTCGATCCGACCGATTGCCTTGCCGACCGCGTTTGCCTTTGCGGCCCTCACGCACGGTGCGCCGCTCGCCGACATGCTGGTCGCTTACGCGTTTAGCTGGCTGGAGAATCAGGTCGCCGGTGCGCTCAAAGCCGTACCGTTGGGGCAACTCGCCGCGCAACGTGTGATCGTGGCGCTGCGGCCTCGCATCATCGACGCCGCGCATCGCGCCGCCACGTTGCCCGACGACCGCATCAACACGTTTTCCCCGGCGCTCGCGATCCTTGCGTCGCGCCACGAGACGCAGTACTCAAGGCTGTTCCGTTCGTGAGGTGCCGTCGCTTCGAACCTGTGAACCGGCACACCTTCGCCCCCATTGGCCCCCTATCACTCTGCGCCACTCACCACACTTGTTATGACGACATCTTCCAACGCCCGACGTACCAAGAAGAATCCGCCGCTGCGTGTCGGTATCGGCGGCCCGGTCGGCTCCGGCAAAACGACGCTGACCGAGATGCTCTGCAAAGCGATGCGCGAGCGCTACGATCTCGTGGTCATCACCAACGACATCTACACGAAGGAAGATCAGCGTCTGCTGACGGTGGCAGGGGCGCTGGAACCCGAACGCATTTTGGGGGTGGAGACGGGCGGCTGCCCGCATACGGCCATTCGCGAAGACGCATCGATCAATCTCGAAGCGGTCGAGCGCATGCTGGAGCGCTTTCCGGATGCGGACGTCGTCTTCATCGAATCTGGTGGCGATAACCTCGCCGCGACGTTCAGCCCCGAGCTATCCGATCTGACGATTTACGTGATCGATGTGGCGGGCGGCGAGAAGATTCCACGCAAGGGCGGCCCCGGCATCACCAAGTCGGACCTGCTGATCATCAACAAGACGGATCTCGCACCGTACGTTGGCGCGTCGCTCGACATCATGCGCGCAGACACCCAGAAGATGCGCGGCATGCGCCCCTTCGTCATGGGCAACATGAAGGAAGGCAAAGGCCTTCAGGAAATCATCCAGTTTATTGAAGCGCGAGGGATGTTGGCTTGAGGGGGATTGTCGGTAACCGGAAGGCCTACCCGTTACGGGCGCCGGCGAAGCGAGCTGCGGGCAAGAGGCGTTTAGATGTCTGCGAAACGCCCCCGCCCTTCAAAGTTATGAAGAGAATGCCGACTGTCGTTTGACGTGATCGATCGCGAGCACCTCCAGATACTCGTCTTCAATCGCGTAGACGATGCGGTAGTTCTTGTGGACGCTCAGATCACGCGTTCCCTTGACTAAACCCGGGCGGCCAAACGCCGGAAATGTTTGCAGTCGCTCAACTGATTTTTTAAACAACAAGTTCATGCGCCAAGCTGCCGATCTATTTTTCTCGGCGATATTGCGCAAGATACGGACTCGCTCGTGTCCCGCATCGACGTCCCACAGAATCGATCGGCAGCTCATTCCACCCTCTCTTCGGCTGTAAACAAGGCATCACACTCTGCCTCGACAGCTTCACCGTACATAAAGCGTCCCGCCGCAATATTCGCGAGGCCACGCATCACTTTCTCCCGAAGAATTCGCTCATCTTCGAGCACTGCAAGTGACTCAAGAATTTCCGGAGAGAGAAAATCGTCGTCGATCGACGGATCTACGTCGTGGTGGTCGTCGGGATGAGGCGCGGGTAAATGCGAGGGAATCTGCGTGGGAGATTGAGCAGGGAATTGTGTCGAAATTTGCATCGTGGTTAAGGCGTTCCGTTGGCTGGGGGGCCACTCAAGCGAGTGATCACAAATTAACCGTCCACGATGGGGAGCGTCAATGCAGGCCGGGGATATCTCGGGCGATTCCCAAAAGAACCGCCCTCATTGCCAAAGCGAGATTCCGACTACCGCTGCGCGACCGAAAAACCATGTTCTCGGAGCAATTGCAGCACCCCATGCGGGCCGCCCAGATGCAGCGTGCCGATGGCGACGAACACCGGCTTGCCCGGGTCCGCGAGGAACAACATCCGCGCTAAAAAGCGTCGGTTGCGCGAGTACAAAATGCGCTCGTCGATCGCATCGGCCAACGCCACGTTGCGACGTACTTGCGCCGCCTTGCCCTGCGACCAATCGAACACCAGCTCGGCATCACCCGCACGCCACAACCGGTGCAACTCCTCCACCTGCGCCGTGGCCTTCTTCGGCGTCAGCACCAACTCCTGCGCCAACAACTCGTTTTGCTGCGCGGCCGACAACCCCGTGAACGCGTCCATCTGCTCGGCCAGCGACTCCAGCCCGACAATGCGCCCCCGGTAGATGTTCTCCAACTGATTCTCGGTGCCGTACTCCGTTTGCAGATCGGCCCCCATCGAGTCGAGCGTCTCCACCAGCAACGCCGCCAGCCATGGCCGCATATGCCGAATCTCGTTGAGCATCGCCGGGTTGCCCTTGAGACGGTCGCGCAACTTACGCCACAAAGGCGCGGGAATCATCCGCGGCAGACACGCGCGCGTACACATGCCGTATTTCTGCACATCGTCCTGCGACATGGTGAGATCGTCCGGCGAGAGCTCGAACGCCACCACCTTCGATACGCGCAGCGCATCGACCACCACTTTCCGGAACGGGTAATCGTCAGGCTTGCCGACGTGCAGCGTGCCCATGACGTAGATCGTCATGTCGCCCTTGCGGGCTTCGTAGAACGGGAGATTCGCACCCGGCGGCGATTCGCCGGGCTCGGGGACCACCAACGGTATCGCACGCGGTGCCACGACGCGCGGCGTCACCGTCGATGCGGCATCGAGCGTGACGGCGAGCGTCATCAGCAGGCAGCCCAGCAGCCAACCGGTCAAAGCGACGCCCCGACGGACATGCGTCGCGCGTGGTGGTCCACCCAATCTCGTCATCCCTCAATGTCTTCAACCCGATGGCACGCCACCAGACGTCCCTCGAGCTTGCGCAATTGCGGCACTTCCTCGCGGCAATGGTCGACAGCATACGGACACCGCGGCGCAAACGCACACCCCGGCGGCGGACGCAGCGGCGACGGCAACTCGCCGATCAGCGGAATCTTCACGCGCCGCTCGCTAGCCTTGATGGCCGGTGTCGCCGACATCAGCGCCTTGGTGTACGGATGCAGCGGCTTGCCGAACACGGCGGCCTTAGGACCGTGTTCGACCGCGCGGCCGAGATACATCACCATCACGTCGTCGGCCACATGCTCGACCACGGCGAGATTATGCGACACGAACACGTAACTCGTCGCGTACCGGTCCTGCAAATCCATGAAAAGATTCAGGATCTGTGCCTGAATTGAGACATCCAGCGCCGAGACCGGCTCATCCGCCACCACGATCGCCGGCGACAAAATCATCGCCCGGGCAATCGCCACGCGCTGACGCTGCCCGCCCGAGAACATATGCGGATACCGCGCCACATGCTCAGGCCGCAGCCCCACCGTGCGCATCATCGCGGCAATCTTCTCGCCCCGCTCAGCGCGGCTGAGCGCCGTATTGATGGCCAACGGCTCGTCCAGCGCCTGCCCAACGGTCTTGCGCGGATTGAGCGACGCATAAGGGTTCTGAAACACCATTTGCACCCGCGTGCGCAGTGGCGCCAAATCGCCTGTCGACGCCCCCGTGGTCTCGGTCGCGTCGATGGCGAGTGTGCCGGACGTCGGCTGCTCGATCAATGTCAGCACCCGGGCCAGCGTCGATTTGCCGCACCCCGACTCACCGACCACGGCCAGCGTGCGCCCCGCCGACAACTCGAACGACACCCCATTGAGCGCCTTGACGGTGGCTTCGCCACGGAATAATCCGCGGTTCACCGCATAGAAACGCTTCAGATCGCGGGCGGCAAGCACCGTACGATTCGGCTCACCCGCTTGGGGCGTGGCCTGCGGCGCGTCCGGGCCACCCGGCGGCGTCGCGAAAACGGTTTCACTCATTGCGCACCTCTCGAAGCCAAATCACCTGCCACGCCACTCACCCGCCCGGTTTCGTGCGGCAACGGCTTGAAACAACGCACCCACGGCGTCCCGACGGCACTCGGGCCCGTGTAGGGCTCAAGCGCGGGCTGCACTGTGCGGCAATGGTCATCGGCGTACGGGCAGCGCGGCGACAACAGACACCCCGCCGGACGGTCGTCTCGCCCCGGCACGACGCCGGGCAACGTATGCAGACGACGCACGCCACGGTTGTGTTCGGGAATCGCGGCGAGCAAGGCCTCGGTGTAGGGATGATGCGGCGCGTCGAACAGCGCCGGCACCTGCTGGACTTCGATCACTTGCCCGGCGTACATGACCGCCACGCGATGCGCGACTTCGGCCACCACGGCCAGATCGTGTGAAATCAGCACTAGCGACATGCCGTGATCGCGCTGCAACCGCAGCAGCAGCGCCATGATCTGCGCCTGAATCGTCACGTCGAGCGCCGTCGTCGGTTCGTCGGCAATCAGCAGCTTCGGCTGGCACGCAATCGCCATCGCGATCATCACGCGCTGGTTCATGCCGCCCGAGAGTTGATGCGGATACGCGTCGAGCCGGTTGGCGGCGTCCGGAATTTCCACCTGTTCGAGCAGTTCGACGATACGGTCGCGCAACGCACGGCCGCGCAGGCCCATATGGCGGCGCAGCACTTCGCCAATTTGATAGCCGATGGAATAGCTCGGGTTCAGGCTGGAGAGCGCGTCCTGAAAGATCATCGAGACATCGCGGCCGACGATGTTGCGGCGCTGGCGAGCGCTCGCGTGCAACAGATCGCGTCCGTCGAAGGTCACTTCGTCGGCGCGCACACGCCCGGGCGCGTCGATCAGCCCCATGAGCGCGAGCATCGTCACGCTCTTGCCGGAGCCGGACTCGCCGACCACGCCGAGGATCTCGCCTTGACCGACATCGAGGTTGATCGCTTCGACCGCGCGCGCGCCGTCGAAATCGACCGAAAGATTGCGGATGGTAAGCAGACTCATGCGATTCGCTTCAGTTTGGGGTCGAGGGCGTCGCGCAGGCCGTCACCGACCAGGTTGATCGCAAGGACCGAGATGACGATCGCAAGGCCGGGCAGCGTCACAATCCACCAGGCACTTTCCATATAGTCGCGCGCCGAAGCGAGCATCGAGCCCCATTCGGCGAGCGGCGGCTGCACGCCCAGCCCGAGAAAGCCGAGCGCCGCCGCATCGAGAATGGCCACCGAAAAGCTCAGCGTCGCCTGCACGATCAGCGGTGCCGCGCAGTTCGGCAACACCGTCGAGAACATCAGCCGCAGCGTGCCCGCCCCGGCCATGCGCGACGCAGTCACATACTCGCGCTGCAATTCACCGATGGCCGCTGCACGCGTGAGACGCACGTACGCGGGCAACGTCACGATGGCAATCGCGATGGTGGTATTCGCCAGCCCCGGGCCGATGATCGCCACCACGGCCACGGCGAGCAACAGCGACGGCAGCGCCATCATCATGTCCATCAGTCGCATGATCGGCGTGTCGAGCCAGCGCGGAAAGAACGCCGCGAGCAAGCCGAGCAGAATGCCCGGAATCAGCGACAGCACCACCGACGACAGACCAATCCAGAACGACAGACGCGCACCGAAAATCAGGCGGGAAAGAATGTCGCGCCCGGCTTCGTCGGTGCCCAGCAGAAAGCTGGCATTGCCGCCCTCGAACCACGCGGGCGGAATTTTCACGAAGTCGCGGTACTGCTCGATGGGACTGTGCGGCGCGATCAGCGGCGCAAAGATGGCCGCAATGAACATCAGAATCAAAATAATCGCGGCAAACGTCGCGCCGCGATTAGCGGTAAAGCTGCGCAGGAACTCCCGAACCAGTCGCCCACGAGGCGTGGCGGTAACAGCGGCGGGAGGCGGCAGCGTGGCAGGTGCGTCACTCATGGTTGACCTCCTTCAGTGCCGAATGCGCGGGTTGACGACGCCATAGAGCACGTCGACCAGCAGGTTGACCAGAATGACGCCCGTCGCGATGAGCAGAATGCCGCCCTGCACCACCGGATAGTCGCGTCGCAAGATGGCATCGATCAGCCACTTGCCGATGCCGGGCCACGAGAACACGTTCTCCGTGAGCACCGCACCCGCGAGCAGCGTGCCGACTTGCAGCCCGATCACCGTAATCACCGGAATCAGCGCGTTACGCAGCGCATGCACGACAATCACGCGCCACGGCGACAACCCCTTCGCACGCGCGGTGCGAATGTAGTCTTCGCGCAGCACTTCGAGCATGGCCGAGCGCGTCATCCGGGCAATCACGGCGAGCGGCACCGTGCCGAGCACGATGGTCGGCAGAATCAGGTGGCTGACCGCAGACGAGAATGCCCCTTGATCGCCCGAAAGCAAGGTATCGATGAGCATGAAGCCGGTCACGACCGGCACGTCGTATTCCACGCCGATGCGCCCTGACACGGGGGTCCATTGCAGATCGACCGAGAACAGCATGATGAGCAACAACCCCCACCAGAAGATGGGCATCGAATAGCCCGTGAGCGCCGCCCCCATCGTGGTGTGATCGAGCATCTTGCCGCGCCGCAGCGACGCGGCCACCCCAGCGGGCAGGCCGACGATCAGCGCGAACAACATGGCGCAGGTGGCCAGTTCGAGCGTGGCGGGAAAGCGCGCGAAGAACTCGTGGAGCACGCCTTCGTTAGTAACGATGGAGCGCCCGAGGTCGCCTTGCGCGGCGTGCTTCAGGTAGACGAAATATTGCGTGGTGAGCGGTTGATCGAGCCCGAGCCGTTTCATGGCTTCGGCGTGCATCACGGGGTCGAGATTACGCTCGCCCACAAGCACTTCGATCGGATCGCCGGGAATGAGGTGAATCAGCGCGAACGCCAGGACGGTGATGCCGATAAAGGTCGGGATCACCATGCCCAGTCGTCGCAGGACGAATCTCAGCATATGAGGGTTCCGTGGGCTTGCGCACCGCCCGCCCCCGGCGGCAGGACGGGTGGCGCTGTGCCGCGTTAATCAGTCGTAGACGGTCTTATGTCTTGGTGCGGCAAGCAGACCCAGGCGCGGCGGCCAGGTCTGCCTGCTTGATACCAATCTATTGCGTGCTACCGGCGACGGTCGTGGCCGTCGCCTTGAGGGGAAGCCCGATCAGTCGAGCGACACACCGGCAAAGCTGTTGCGGCTAAACGGGCTGAGCTTGAAGCCCTTCACGTTCGTCGCCATCGGCTTGTATTGCGTCGAGTGTGCGATCGGCGAGAACGGCAGTTGTTGCGCGAAGATTTCCTGCGCTTGCGTGTACAGCTTCGTACGCGCGCCAACGTCCGTGGTCTGACGGGCTTGCTTGATGAGATCGTCGAACGGCTTGTAGCACCACTTCGAGAAGTTGTTGCCGTTCATCGAGTCGCAGCCGAGCAGCACGCCGAGCCAGTTGTCCGGGTCGCCGTTGTCGCCAGTCCAGCCGATCAGCAGTGCGTCGTGCTCACCCGCCTTGGCGCGCTTGATGTACTCACCCCACTCGTACGTGACGATGTTGGCCTTCACGCCGATCTTCGCCCAGTCGGCCTGAATCATTTCCGCCATCAGCTTGCCGTTCGGGTTGTACGGACGTTGCACCGGCATCGCCCACAGCGTGATTTCGATATTCTTCACGCCTGCTTTCTCGAGCAACGCCTTGGCTTTCTCGGGGTCGTAGCCGGCCGGCTTGATGTTCTTGTCGTAGGACCATTGCGTCGGCGGCATCGGCGCGCCGTTCGACAACTGCCCTGCCGAGCCGTACACCGACTGGAGAATCGCCGGCTTGTTGATCGCCATGTCGAGTGCCTGACGCACTTCCACGCGATCGAGCGGCTTCTTCTGCACGTTGTACGCCACGTAGCCGAGGTTGAAACCGACCTGATCCGGCATCTTGAGCTTCGATGCCTTGCCCTGCGCCGAGATATCGGCCTTGAGCGAATCGACGTCGGCCGGACGCGGATACGTCGCCACTTGGCACTCGTTGCGCTTGAGCTTCTGGATACGCACGTTCGCGTCGGTCGTGATCGCGAAGATCAGCTTGCTCACCTTCGGCGGCAGGTTCGTATTCCAGTAGTCCTTATTGCCGTCCAGTCGCAGCGTGGCGTCCTTCGTGTAGCTACGGAAAATGAACGGGCCCGTGCCGACCGGCTTGAGCGCGATATCGCGCGCGTTGTTCGCGGTGAGCAGCTTGTCGGCGTATTCCTTCGACAGGATCGACGCGAACGACATGGCCAGATTCTGGATGAACGGCGCATCGACTTGCTTCAGCACGAAGCGGACGGTGTACGGATCGACGATCTCGATACGATCGATGTCCTTCTGAAGGCCCATGTCGACGAAATACGGGAACTCAGCCGGATACGCCTTGCGGAAGGCCATCTCGCGATCGCCCATGCGCTCGAACGTGAACTTCACGTCTTCGGCATTGAAGTCACGCGTCGGCGTGAAGTACTCGGTCGTGTGGAACTTGACGCCCTTGCGCAGATGGAAGGTGTAGACCTTGTTGTCCGGTGAGATATCCCACTTCTCTGCGAGCGACGGCATGACACCGGTTTCGCCCGGTACGAAGGCGATCAGGCGGTTGTAGATCGCGTCGGCGGGATCGAAGTCGGTGCCGGTGGTCAGCTGTCCCGGATCGAAACCGGCGGGACTGCCCTCGGAGCAATACACGAGGGTCTTGTTCGGGAGCTCGACTGCTGAGGCGGGCTGGATCACGGCCGCGCCGGCAAGCAGGGAGGCCGCCAAAAGCAAACGCAGGGTGTGGGTTCGTTTCATAGGCTCCTCGGAATAGTATTTTCGAGGCTCAGGATCGGGTCCCCCGGTTCGGGGTCGCCGCCGAGCACCCGGGAATATTACTGAAGGTTACCTCGCGTCACAACACGCCAAATCCCTAGCGAATTGCCGATTTGCAGCGTTTTCTTTTAGGAAAACACTTAATTTTGATTGGGATTGACATTCATGCACCGGATCTGCGCAATCGGCGACCTGCTTGGCACAGGGCGTGCGCGCCGGAAATACGAGGAGGTGGAGGGAGGAAAAGGGAGGAGACGGGAAGGGTCGGAAAGAAAATCGGCCCGGACGTCGATCCGGGCCGCAGGCCAGCTTACAGGCCGAGCCGCTGCCACATGGCCTTGGTGGCCGATGCCGCATTAAGCGTATAGAAGTGCAGACCCGGTGCGCCGTCCGCGAGCAAGCGCTCACACAGGGCCGTCACCACGTCGAGGCCAAACGCGCGGATCGACTCGCGGTCGTCGCCGAAGCCTTCGAGGCGTTTGGCAATCCAGCGCGGCACTTCCGCGCCGCACATTTCCGAGAACCGCATCATCTGCGAGTAATTCGTGATCGGCATGATGCCCGGCACGATCGGCACGTCCACGCCGAGTCGCTTGGCGTCATCGACAAAGCGGAAGTACGCATCCGCATTGAAGAAGTACTGCGTGATCGCGGCGTTCGCCCCGGCCTTCACCTTGTTGGCGAAGTGTTCGAGATCCAGACGCGGCGACTTCGCCTGCGGGTGGTACTCGGGGTAAGCGGCCACTTCGATGTGGAACCAGTCGCCGGTTTCCGCACGAATGAATTCCACCAGTTCCGACGCGTAGCGAAACTCGCCGATCTCGCCCATGCCCGACGGCAAATCGCCGCGCAACGCCACGATGTGACGGATGCCATGGCTGCGGTACGTCTGCAAGATGTCGCGAATGTTCTCTTTGGTCGAACCCACGCACGACAAGTGCGGCGCCGCTTCGACGCCTTCGCGTTGGATTTCCACCACCGTATCGATCGTGCCCTGCTGGGTCGAGCCACCGGCCCCGAACGTCACCGAGACGAATTTCGGTCCCAGCGGGAACAGTTGTTGGCGCGTCGCGCGCAGCTTCTCCGCGCCCTCGGCGGTCTTGGGCGGGAAGAATTCGAAGCTGAAGGAAGGTTGCGTCATGATCTTCTGATTATCGAGAGAGTCGTTCATGCGGCACTCATGCGGCGTTGGCACGCGTGGCGTGCACGAAAAACTCTCGGTTACCGTCACCGCCCGTGATCGGGCTGTCGAACCAGCCGGCCACCTCAGCCACCATTAGGCCGAGCGACTCGCAGGCAGTGCGGATCTTTGTCTCCACTTGCGCGTATTGCGCGGCGTCGCGTACCAGCCCGCCGCGCCCGATGTGTTCGCGCCCCACCTCGAACTGCGGTTTCACCAACATCAGCAAGTCGCCATCGGCGGCGAGCAGCGGTGCAAGCGCAGGCAACACCAGCGTGAGCGAGATGAACGACACATCGCCCACGATCAAATCGAAGCCGCGTTCCGGCACCGACGTGAGCGCCGGTGTCGGGGCATGCTCATCGCCGCGTTGCGCCAGACTCGCCAATTGCTCGTCGAGCATTTCGCGCGACAAATGCCGCGCGTTGATGCCTTCGAGCGAAATCAAGCGCGGCTCAGCGGCGAGCCGCGTGTGCAATTGCCCGTGACCGACATCGACACCGACCACCTGCGCAACACCAGCCTGCAACAGACAGTCCGCGAAGCCCCCGGTCGACAGCCCCACATCGAGCGCGATGCGGCCGTTCAGCGCGTCGGCACCGAGCCCAGCGGCGGCGAGCGCCCCTTCGAGCTTCAACCCGCCACGCGACACATAGCGCTCTTCGCCCGGCAGCCCGTCGGCCGCTGCACGCACTTCGAGCTCTTCGTCGCTCGCGACGAGCTGGCTGGCCTTCTTGAGCACCGTGTCGGTGTTCGCGAAGTACACCCGCCCGGCGTCGATCAGCCGTTGTGCAGCAGTCCGCGACGCCGCGAGGCCTCGCGATACGAGGGCCTGATCGACACGAAGGGCTGGCAACATAACGGCAAATTCCTGCGGATGAAAACTGACGCGCCGGTGCGCGAATTAAACGTTCGTGGCGCGATCGCCGCCGAACACCAGCGCCGACAGAATCCACGAAATCAGGCTGTACAGCAGCGAGCCGAAGAGCGCCGCCCAGAAGCCTGACACTTCAAAGCCCTTGACCACGTGAGATGCCAGCCAGAACAACAGCGCATTGATCACGAAGATGAACAAGCCGAGCGTGACGACCGTGACCGGCAGCGTGAGGATCACGAGCAGCGGACGCAGGAAGGCGTTGATGAGGCCGAGCACGACCGCAACGATCAGCGCAGTACCAATCCCCTTGAGCTGAACGCCCGAGATGACGTGCGGCAAAACGAGAAGTGCGATGGCATTGATGAGCCAAATCAGCAGCAGACGCATAGCAAGCTCCGAAGGACGCGCCGGTGAACAATGCCGATCTGTGTCGGCGTCACCACCGGCAGTGACAAAATCTTGCGCGGCCGCACCCAAGGCACGGCCGCGCGGTTACCGGCAATCAATCGCTAACGGCTAGCGAATTAATAACGGTAGTGCGCCGGCTTGAACGGACCGTTCTTCTCGACGCTGATGTACTTCGCCTGATCGTCGCTCAACACGGTCAGCTCGGCACCGATGCGGCCCAGGTGCAGGCGCGCAACCTTCTCGTCCAGATGCTTCGGCAACACGTACACGCTGTTCTTGTACTTGGCGCCGTCCACGAACAGTTCGATCTGCGCGAGGGTCTGGTTGGTGAACGAGTTGCTCATCACGAACGACGGGTGACCGGTGGCGCAGCCCAGGTTCACGAGGCGACCTTCCGCCAGCAAGATGATGCGCTTGCCGTCCGGGAAGATGATGTGGTCGACTTGCGGCTTGATGTTTTCCCACTCGTACTTGCGGGTCGACGCGACGTTGATTTCCGAGTCGAAGTGGCCGATGTTGCACACGATGGCCTGATTCTTCATCGCGGCCATGTGGTCGTGATCGATCACGTGGAAGTTGCCCGTGGCGGTCACGAAGATGTCGGCCTTGTCGGCGGCGTATTCCATCGTCACGACGCGGTAGCCTTCCATCGCGGCTTGCAGCGCGCAGATCGGGTCGATTTCGGTGACCCATACGGTGGCGCCCAGACCACGCAGGCTTTGTGCGCAGCCCTTACCCACGTCGCCGTAACCGGCCACGAGCGCGATCTTGCCAGCGATCATCACGTCGGTCGCGCGCTTGATACCGTCGACGAGCGACTCGCGGCAGCCGTACAGGTTATCGAACTTCGACTTGGTCACCGAGTCGTTGACGTTGATGGCCGGGAACGGCAGCGTGCCGTCCTTTTCCATCTGGTACAGGCGGTGCACGCCCGTGGTCGTCTCTTCGGTCACGCCCTTGATCTGCGACAGACGCTTGCTGTACCACTGCGGATCGATGGCGATGTGACGCTTGATAGCGGCATACAGCGCCACTTCTTCTTCGTTGGTCGGGTTGCCCACGACCGAGATGTCCTTCTCGGCCTTGCTGCCCAGAATCAGCAACAGCGTGGCGTCGCCGCCGTCGTCGAGAATCATGTTGGCGAACTCGCCGTTCGGCCATTCGAAGATCTTGTGGCTGTATTCCCAGTACTCGTCGAGCGATTCGCCCTTGAAGGCGAACACGGGAATGCCAGCGGCAGCGATGGCGGCAGCGGCGTGATCTTGCGTCGAGAAAATGTTGCACGAGGCCCAGCGCACTTCGGCGCCCAGCGCGGTCAGCGTCTCGATGAGCACGCCCGTCTGGATCGTCATGTGGAGCGAACCGGCGATGCGGGCGCCCTTGAGCGGCTGGCTGGCCTTGAACTCTTCACGCGTGGCCATCAGACCCGGCATTTCGCTCTCGGCGATGCGCAGTTCTTTGCGGCCCCAATCGGCCAGCTTGATATCGGCTACGTGGAAATCGTTGAATTTCGAATCGACTACGGCGTTCATCACGCCTCCTTTCTCTAAATGTCTAGATAGTTGGGACGTGAGCGCCGTTCTTGGGGCTGACGCGCCGAACTATCCGGGTTGAACCGGGGGCCGGCGGGGGCCAATGGGAAGGATCTTGAGCCTGGCAACGCTAATCGTTGTCGCAACGCTCCTCAAGACTGGCGCATTGTAGCAAAACTCATGCGGCGCGTCGGCCCAGGGGCGACGCTCGAAGGGTTATTTTTTTGCAGCGCAGGAAGCGACGGACGAGGCTTGAGAGAAACTCGGAAGGTGCAGCGAGGCACCTTCCAGCCGTTAGATCGGCAAGTGTGTCAGCAGCGGCGCGGCGAACACCATCACGATGCCGTTGATCATCATCACGAGGCTGGCGACCACGCCTTCTTCGCTGCCGATTTGGCGCGCCTTGGCCGTACCGAAGCCGTGAGCCCCGGCACCGAACGGTGCCCCGCGTGCCATGCGCGTGCGCAGCGGCAGCCACGACAGCAACGCTTCGCCGAGCAGCATGCCGATGAAGCCGGTCACGATCACGAACAAGCCGACCAGGTCGCGAGATCCACCCACCTTGTCGGACACGACCAGCGCGAACGGCGTCGAGATCGACCGGGCGAGCAGACTGCGCGCCATCTCCGGCGGCAGTTCAAAAAGACGGGCCAGCACGAACGAGCTGCCCACCGCCACGATCATCGCCACCAGCACGCCTACGGTGAGCGCAAACGCATGACGCCGAATGATGTCGCGGTGTTCGTAAATGGGCACGGCGAACGCGATGGTCGTGGGACCGAGCAGCCAAACCAGCCAGCGCGAATCCGAGATGTAAGTGGTGTACGAGATATCGCCGCCGACCATCACGGCGATGAGCAGCACCGGCGCGAGAATGGCCGGGCCGAGCCACACCTTGCCGAAACGCGCGTAAAGGCGCTTCGACACGTAATAAAAGACAACAGTAAGAGCGAGCAGCAGGAGCGCCGTATGATTCATGACATTAATCCGGCGAGAGGTGACAACAGGGTTTGCGAAAGCCCATCGGGCTCCCGCAGGCGCTCAAGGGGCGTTGATTTAGCGTGCGTTGTGCGCAGCGCGACGTGCCGGAATGCGCACGAAGACGGCCTTCATCCGGCGCTCGGCGCGGCACGCGAGGTCCACGGCGAGTGCGGTCGAGATCATCACGAGCACCGTGCCCACGCCGATCACGGCGAGCAGTTGCAGGCCTTCGTGGCGCAGCAAATCGGTGTATTGCATGACAGCGGCGACCATCGGCACGAAGAAGAGAATCATCTCGGCCAGAAACCAGTCGGCACCGCGCTTGATCTTGTCCGCCTTGAGCACGCCGCTCATGAGCAGACCGACCACCGCGAACAGACCGAGAACGCCACCCGGCAGGGGCAAGTGAAAATGACGCGACGCAGCATCGGCCACCAGATAGATGCCAGTGAGCAATGCGATCTGCCACACCACGTCCAAGGCGCGCTTGCTACGGCTATACAGACGGCTGGCGATCATCTTGGTCATGGCACTCTCCTGGGGGTTTGGCTGCAACATGGAGAGCAGTATAGGAAGCGCTGCAACATAAATATAATGAATTACAATCATCAAATCGATTCCATATTGGAATAATTTAAGTATTAACCCTAATAGTGCATGAGAAAGCCTTATACGACGGGGCTTTGCGGCGGATAGCACCATATTGGTGCAATCGGGAGACCCAAAATGGAACTGCGTGCGTTGCGAGGATTTGTGGAAGTTGTGCGACAGCAGAGCTTCACGGCGGCGGCCGAGGCGCTGTTTGTGACGCAGCCGACGGTCAGCAAGATGGTCAAAGCGCTCGAAGACGAACTGGGCACGCCGCTCATGTTGCGCGAAGAACGCGGCATGGGTCGTCGCCTGCAACTAACCGATGCGGGCCGGGTGGTGTTCGAGCGCGGTCAGGATGTGCTCGCGGCTTATGCCCGCTTGCAGCAGGAGCTGGCTGACCTCGAGACGGTCGCGCGTGGCGAGTTGTCGATCGGCATTCCGCCGTTGGGTGGTGACCTGTTCATTCCGGTGATCGGAGCGTTCCATCAGCACTATCCGGATATCGAGATGAAGCTGTTCGAGACCGGCTCGCGGGCCATCGAGCAGGCGCTGCTGGCGGGCGAAATCGAACTGGGTGCCGTGTTGCTGCCGATCGATCCGGCGATTCTCGACGTCCTTCCCGTGTGTCATTACCAGTTGCGGCTGATCGCGCCGCGCGAGTCGACGTGGGAGGGGCGCGCGTCGGTCGGCTTAGGCGAACTGCGTGACGAGCCGTTTGTGTTTTACGGCGAGGGGTTTGCGCTGTCTGAGTTGGTGATTGCGGCGTGCCGGCGAGCGGGTTTCACGCCGAAGATTGCGGGACGTTCTAGTCAGTGGGACTTCATTGCCTCGATGGTCGATAACGGCGTCGGTATCGCGTTGTTACCGGAGCCGTTCTGTGCGCGGCTCGATCCGAAGCGGTTCGTGATCGCAGATATCCGCGATCCGGAAATTCCGTGGGATCTGGCGATGGCGTGGCGGCGCGATTCGTATCTCTCGCATGCGGCGCGGCGCTGGCTCGCGTTGGCGCGCGACATTCTCGGGCCGGGCGGCGATGGCGATGCGAAGGCGGCCATCGCGGGGGCAACGAGGCGCCAACCGGCGCGCTAAATGACGATGCGGTATCCTTGCCGCTGACATTTTCTTCCCCCGGCTGCGCGGCAAGCGCGGCACATCGAGACCTATGCGCATCATCACCGCGAATCTGAACGGCGTGCGATCGGCCGCCAAGAAGGGCTTTTTCGAGTGGTTCGGCAAGCAGGATGCCGACATCTTGTGCGTGCAAGAAATCAAGGCGCAGTTGCCCGACATGACGCCCGACTTTCTCAAGCCGCACGACTATCAGGGCTACTTCCACTACGCCGAGAAGAAGGGTTATAGCGGTGCGGGCGTGTATGTGCGCCGCGAGCCCGACGACATCCTCATCGGCTGGGGACAAGACGAGTTCGATGCCGAAGGCCGTTATGTGGAAGTGCGTTACGGCAACCTGTCGGTGATCTCGGTGTACATCCCCTCGGGGTCGAGCGGTGAAGAGCGTCAGGCGGCGAAATTCCGTTTCATGGCCGATTTCATGCCGCACTTGCTGGCGTTGAAGGCGGCGGGCCGTGAAGTCGTGTTGTGTGGCGACGTGAACATCGCGCACAAGGAAATCGACATCAAGAACTGGAAGGGCAACCTGAAGAATTCGGGCTTCCTGCCGGAAGAGCGCGCGTGGCTCACGCAGTTGTTCGACGATCACGGGTATGTGGATGTTTTCCGCACGCTGGATCAGCGCCCGGAGCAATACACGTGGTGGAGCAACCGCGGTCAGGCGTATGCGAAGAACGTCGGCTGGCGCATCGATTATCAGATCGCGACGCCGGGGATTGCTGGCAAAGCAAAGACGACATCCGTCTTCCGCGACATCAAGTTCAGCGATCACGCGCCGCTGACGGTGGACTACGATCACGCGCTGTAAGCAAATCGCGCAGTTGAAATAGCAAGGGGCCAATCCGCAAGGATTGACCCCTTTGTCGTCACCACCTGACGACTACCGTGCGCCGCTTGTTTGCGGCACGCCGTCGCCGCCATCATCGTCTGCGCCCCAAGGCGCGACCTTCGGCAGCAGCAGCATGCCGGGCACGGCGAGCACCGTGCAGATCAGGAAGAACGTCAGCCAGCCCACGCCGTCGACGATATAGCCCGTGCCCGCATTGGCGAACGTGCGTGGCACCGACGCCAAACTCGTGAACAGCGCGAACTGCGTCGCCGTATAGCGCGGGTCCGTCGTGCGGGCGATATACGCCGTAAATGCCGCCGTGCCCAACCCCGCCGTGAACGCCTCGAACGCGATCACCGCCCCAAGCCCCGCCACCACCGCACCGGCTTCCGCCAGCCACGCGAAGCCCAGCACCGATACCAGTTGCAGCACGCCAAACACCCACAGCCCACGATTGATGCCCAGTTTGATGAGCCAGATGCCGCCAATGATCCCGCCCGCCACGCTCGCCCACAGGCTCGTCGCTTTCGCCACGACACCGATCTGCGTCTTGGTGAACCCCAAATCGAGATAGAACGAAGTCGCCAGCGACGTCGCCATCGAATCGCCCAGCTTGTACAAAAAGATGAACGCCAGCACCAGCAGCGCTTTCGTCCAGCCACCACGCGTCACGAACTCATGGAACGGCTCCACCACCGCCTCGCGCAGCGTCTTCGGCGGCGTGCCGCGAATGGCTGGCTCCTTGACGACCAGCGTCATCACCAGGCCCGGCAGCATGAACGCCGCCGTCACGAAGAACACCTGCGACCACGGCAGATGGTCCGCCATGATCAGCGCGAGCGACCCCGGCACCAGCCCCGCCACCTTATAAGCATTCACGTGCATCGCCGTGCCCAAGCCTTGCTCACGGTCGGAGAGCAACTCCCGGCGATACGCGTCGAGACAGATATCGAGACTCGCGCTAAAAAACGCCAGCGCCGCCGCGAGCGCGGCAATCGTCATTAAATCGCGTTGCGGCGAATACGTCCCCATCAGCGCCACTGCGCCCGCCACCAACAACTGCGTGACGAACATCCAGCCGCGCCGCCGCCCCGGCTTCCAGCCGAATAAATTCGGCGCGAAGCGATCCATGAGCGGTGCCCACAGAAACTTCCACGTATAGGGGAATTGAATCAGCGCGAAAAGGCCAATCGCTTTGAGATCCACCTGCTCGCTGCGCAGCCATGCCTGCACGAGATTGAGCAGGATGAACAAGGGCAAACCGGAGGTGAAGCCGAGAATCACGCAGATGATCATCCGCGTGGGGTGAAACACTCGCCCGTCGTCGGGCGGCAGCGAATCGGTCATGGACAGGACAGTTGGGGCCAGCTGCGCGCGACGTACGGCACCCGATCGCCCCTGACCGTCAACTGTCGATCATCATGGCACCCGGCGCGCCGCTCCGCCGCCGCAACCGTCGGTTCAGGAACGCTTGACGCGATAGACCGCAAGACTACCACGCCAGTTCGCGCCCACCGACACGAGACGCCCGTTGTGCAACACCGCGCGATCCAGAATCTCGACGCCGACTTCCGGCGCCAACGCTTCGAAATCCTTAATCGTCAGCACACGCACGTTCGGCGTGTTGTGCCACTGGAACGGCAAACTCTTCGACACCGGCATACGTCCCTGCAACACCGACAACCGGTGCGGCCAGTAGCCGAAGTTCGGGAACGACACAATCGCCTCGCGTCCCACGCGCACCGTCTCGCGCAGAATGTCCGCCGTGCGATGAATGGTTTGCAGCGTCTGCGACAAGATGACGGTGTCGAAGCTGTTGTCTTCGAACAGCGCCAGCCCGCCTTCCATGTTCTGCTGAATCACATTGATGCCGCGCTTGGCCGACGCCAACACACCGGCGTCATCGATCTCGACACCGTAGCCGCTCACATCCAGTTCGTCTGACAGCAGACGCAGCAGCGACCCGTCGCTGCAACCGAGATCGAGCACTTGCGAGCCCGGCTCGATCCAGCGTGCGATCACCCGAAAGTCGGCGCGATCGGCCAGCGACGCCGTAATCTGGTTGCCAGAAGCCGCCAGTCGCGCGGCTTGCGCGCTGGTCGTCGGGGTTGTGGTTTGATCCGTGGACTGACTCATACCCCGACCTCCTCGGCGATACGTTCGTAGTAAGCGCGCACCAGATTGTGATAGCGCGCGTCGGTAAGCAGGAATGCGTCGTGACCATGCGGCGCGTCGATTTCGGCGTAGCTCACGGTGCGGCGCGTGTCGAGCAGCGCCTTGACGATTTCACGTGAGCGGTTCGGCGCAAAGCGCCAGTCGGTCGCGAACGACACGATCAAATACTTCGCCGTCGTGTGCGCCAGCGCGCGCGACAAATCGCCGCCGACCGTGCGCGCCGGATCGAAATAGTCGAGCGCCCGCGTGATCAGCAAATACGTATTGGCGTCGAAGTACTCGGCGAACTTGTCGCCCTGATAGCGCAGATACGACTCCACTTCGAACTCCACATCGAAGCTGAAGCGATAGCCGTCGTCCTGTGCCGCAGCGGCACCGTCTGCGCCCTTCACCCCATCCACCAACGCTTCGGCACGGCGCAGCGCGCGGCCGAATTTGGTCGCCATGTCCTCGTCGGACAGATACGTGATGTGACCGATCATGCGCGCCACACGCAGGCCGCGACGCGGCACGACACCGTGCGCGTAGTAGTCGCCGCCGTGGAAATCGGGGTCGGAAAGAATGGCCGAGCGGGCCACTTCGTTGAAAGCGATGTTCTGTGCCGAGAGCTTCGGTGTGGATGCGATCACCAGACAGTGCCCGACGCGCTCGGGATACATGATGCTCCACGCCAACGCCTGCATGCCGCCGAGGCTGCCGCCCATCACTGCCGCAAATTTCTGAATGCCGAACACGTCGGCCACGCGGGCTTGCGCATTGACCCAGTCTTCGACCGTGATGACGGGAAAACGAGCGCCGTAGGGCGTGCCCGTGCTTTCATCGAGACTCATCGGCCCGGTCGAACCGAAGCACGAGCCGAGATTGTTCACACCGATGACGAAGAAGCGATTGGTGTCGAGCGGCTTGCCGGGCCCGACCATGTTGTCCCACCAGCCGATGTCCTTGGGGTTATCGGCGGCGATGCCCGCCACGTGATGCGACGCGTTGAGCGCGTGGCACACCAGCACGGCATTGCTGCGATCGGCATTCAACTCGCCGTAGGTCTCGACCATCAGGTCGTAGCCCGCGAGGGTGCTGCCGTTTTGCAGTGCCAGCGGCTGCGCAAAATGCATCCGCTGTGGCGTGACGATTCCGATTGACGATTCCATATTTCCTGTCCGAAACGTGCCAGATCACGCTGTCCGTAGCGACGGCAGCGCCTCTTAGGCGTTCTTTGCGGGGAAAAAGGTCGACGAAAAACGGGCGGGGTGCGCGAACGACCTCTTTAGCCGCATTTGTATTGAATGCCTTCGGCGGAGCCCAGCCCCTGTCGAAGTCATTCGCGCGCCCGCAAGCGAGTCACCAAATCGGCGCGCCAATCATCGCGATTGCACCAGCTGCACCATCAGCTTGGCAGCGGCCCCATCACGAGTTCCAAAAGTATAACGTAATCTGCGTAGCTGACATTGGGTCCATACATGCACCCTACATACGTTCGGCCGTCAGCAGACGCGACAAGGGCGAGCGATAGCGTTCGCCCTTGTTTGGCCTTAGCGCAGCAGCGCCGCCACTTGCGGCTCGGCGCCTTCCGTCGGCGTGCGCTTGAAGCCGCTCTTGGCAAAACGATGCCAGCGGCCCAACACGTACGACACCAGCAGGTTCGCGCGCGAGTTCGCGTCGAACGTTTCCGGCAGCGTGCCTTGCGCAGACGCCAGACGCAGCACCTGACGCAATGACGCCTCGATGCGGTCGAGCAACTGGTTCATGCGCTCTTGCAGGCGCTCATGCTCGCCCACCAGCGCTTCGCCCGTCAGCACACGGGTCATGCCCGGGTTCTTCTCGGCGAAACCAAGCAGCATCAACACGATGGCGCGTGCTTGCGTCACACCGTCCTGATCCTGTGCGGAGATCTGATTGATCAGACCGAAAATGGTCTGTTCGATGAACTCGATGAGCCCTTCGAACATCTGGGCCTTGCTCGCGAAGTGGCGATAGAGCGCCGCTTCGGAGACATCCAGGCGCGCGGCGAGCGCGGCCGTGGTGATCTTCTCGCCCTTAGGCGTCTCGAGCATGGCCGCGAGGGTTTGCAGAACCTGCACACGGCGCTCGCCCGGCTTGGGGCGAGTGGTCTTCACCGGCGCGGGTGCGGCCTCCAGCGCATCGGCGGTGCCGTAACCGGCTCCGCTCGAAGAGTTTTCCTGCTGCATCGTCTGGTCGTTATCGGTAGGGATTTGATTGTCGGGCGGCCCGGGCGATTCGTCTCGCGCCGGCCCCGGTCGCAAGGCGCGCCCGTAACTCGCGCAGAGATTGTACTTTGATATCCACATAGTGTGGGCGCCCACTGCGCGGCATCACGTCGCCGTGGCTGTTTCTCGTCGGCAGATGTCCCGTAATCCATACGGTGCCGATACCGAAATGCCGCAGGTGCTTGAGATGCGAACGGGTGTCCTCGACCAGCCAAGTGCGGTGCGGCGCCAACCCCTCGCGCACCAGCAGCCGACGCAGCATGATCGCGTCGGGTTTGGCCCGCCACGCGCGGCGATCGGCCATGTCTTCGATGCTCACGCAGCGTTCGAAGTGTCGGCGAATTCCCAAGGCGTCGACAATCGCCATGGCGTAGCTTGCGGGGGCGTTGGTCAGCAGAATCTTGCGCCCGGGCAACCCGGCGAGCAGGCGTCCCAGCCCGCGCTCGGCGCGCAGCACCTCGGCCAGCGGCGGCAACTCATGCACACGCGCCAGAAAATCGTGCGGATCGATCGCGTGGTGCTTGATCAGCCCCAGCAGCACGGCGCCGTAACGTTGCGTATAGGAAAACCGCAGATGGTTCGCCTCGTCACGGGGCACGCCCAGCTTCTCTTCGATATACGCCGTCATCGCGCGGTTAATGCGCGGAAAGATCGCGTGCGACGCGCGGTGCAGCGTGTTGTCGAGGTCGAACAGCCAGACCGGACCGCGTCCGCCGTGTTCGCTGCGGGCGCGGTTCGCTCGGCGGCGTCGGCTCAGTACGTGAGAAGGGGACACGGGGGACACCGGCATTTGGGAAGACGGCGCCCGGCGGGCACCGCAGCAGACCACGGAAAGGCAAGATGCTATCGCGCAAGCCCCGCTTTGACAAATCGGCTCAGCCTGCCTTACGCCTACCTTATTCGCGCCATCCCTTCATCACCTCGATGGCGAGCGCTCACCACGCTTCCCCGCGCCATGCCCCGCACCGCCTACGCGCTTGCGTTGTCTTTCGCCCTCACCCGCAACAGGCTCACGACACCACCCAGCGCAGCAAGTACCGTTGCCGCCACCATCGCGGCGCGGGCACCGTCATCGCCATAGACATCGAAGAGCAGCGCGACGAGCGCCGCACCGAGCGTCATGCCCACGGTGCGCGCAATCGTCATCAGCCCGCTCGCCGCCCCACTGCGCTCACGCGGCGCGCCCATCATGATGATGCGATTGTTGGGCGTCTGGAAGAAACCGAACCCCACACCGCACACCGCCATGCGCGCGGCGATACCCCAGTTCGACACATCCGCCGGGAGCCACGCCAGCGACGCCAGTCCCACCGCAAACACCCCGAGCCCCAGCGCACTCATGCGCGCACTATCGAAGCGGTCCGACCAGCGTCCCGCGAGCGGTGCCACGAACACGATCACCAACGGCCAAGGTGTAATCAACAGACCGGTCACCGCCTCACTGCGCGCCATCGCATGCTGCAACAAGAACGGCATGCCGACATACGACAACGTCTGCGCCATATAACAAGCCACCGACGTCAACGACGACAGCGCCAAGACCGGCACGCGCATCAAATCCAGCGGCAGCAGCGGTGCCGTCTGCGCACGTTGATGTCGAACGAGAATGACGGCCACCACAAGCCCCAGCACGATCTGCAATGCCGCGACGCCATGGTGACCGGCTTCACCGACATGCCCCAGCCCGATGATGATGAGCGCCAATGCCACCGCATTGAGCAGTGCGCCGGGCACATCGAGCCGCCGTTCGGCCCCCGGCGTCGCGGGCAGGAAACGCGACGACGCGGCGAACGCCGCCAGTCCGATCGGCAGATTGATCGCAAAGAGCCAACGCCAGTCGCCCAGCGAGAGAATCAGCGCGGCGGCACTCGGCCCCGCCGCCGTCGACAACGCCACCGTCAGCGCGAGCAAAGAAATTGCCCGGCCGCCCATATTCGGTGGAAAGACCATACGAAGCAGCGCGGGCACGATGGTCGACATGCACGCACCGCACAAGCCCTGCACCACGCGTGCCGCGACGAGCCACGCCAAGTTCGGCGCCAGCGCACAGCCGAGCGACGCCACCGTGAAACCGGCCACGCCGAACAGAAACACGCGCCGATAGCCAAGCTTCTCGCCCAACGCGGCGAGCGGCAGCACTGCCATGGCGAAGATCAATTGATACGCGTTGACCACCCATACCGTCGCCGCGGGGTCGGCCATCAGATCGCGTGCGATGGTCGGCAACGCGACATTAGCGATAGAGGCGTCGAGATTACCGAGGAAAGTGCCGAGCAGAATCGACGGCACGGCGATGCGCCGCGCGCGAGCGCTCAGTCCGTCGGCCAGTGGCGCGGAAGCAGGCATGGATTGGGTCACGCTTTTGGACATGCGCAGATTACCGGAAATGCGTGAAACGCGAGAAACGCGAGAAACACCAGAAACACGTGAACGAGCCGCGCCAGCGAAGGCCAAGCTGCCGGGCTGCACAGCGAGGAAAAATGGACGGCCCGGGAGAACGGTTGACTGGACCACCCGGGCCGGGCAGGAAGATCGCGTGCGATGGTGCAGCTCGGGGAATGTACGGCTGCACACGGGGCGGCCACGCGACGTCTGCCGGATCACTCTCTCGTGGTGCGCGGCACCGCCACCACGTCGTATGCCGCAGCAAGAGGGAGTGACGCGGTGCCGCGCGTCATGTGAACCGCCCCCCCGGACGAATTCACGCGCACAGCACCGCGTATCTGGCTAACGCGAACCGAGGTTCGCGTCAGAACATCGACAACAAAAAGCCAACGGGTTAGCCCGATCAGAACGTGTGCTGAATACCCAGCATCGTGCCGAACTGGTTACCGCCCGTGACCACCGAACCGCCAGCGGCAATCGCCACCGCACCGTTCTGGCTATTCGCCACCCAGCCGGCCATGCCGTACAGCGACGTACGCTTGGACAGCGAGTACGTAGCGCGCCCGATCAGCATCGTCGCGTTGGCGCGGCTCTTGAGTTGGTAGCGAATCGCCTGTGCGTCGAACGCCCACGTGATCGTCGGCAAATACGTGAAGCCGATGAAGTAGATGTCCGAGCGCAGCGATGCGGCATCGGCGCTCACGTTGCGGTGAATCCAGCCACCGCCCACGCGGCCCGTCGACCACTTGTAGTACGCGTTGATCACCGAGTGCGAATCGGTGTACTTCGAGCTCGTGAGCGGTGCGGCGGCGCCCGTGTTGCCGTTCATCTGGTCGTACGAAGCCGAGATACCGAAGTTCTCGTAGTCGTAGCCGATCAAGCCGGTGAATTGCTTACACGCTTGGTAGTTGCCAGCCACGTTGCCCGCGCAGTTCGTCGCCGACGGACCACCCGCGCTCGACGCATCTCGCCCGAAGCTGTACGTCGCACCCAGCGTCACGCCGGAGAACTTGCCCATGTAGCCGACGGCGCTGTCGCTGCGCGCATTGGCGATGTACGGGTCGATACTGGCGAGCGAGAAGATCGACGGTCCGATCACGTCGGCGTTGCCGGTCACGTAGAACGTCATGTTGTTCTGACGGCCGATGAGCAACGTACCCCACGAACCCGACAGACCGACGTTAGCCTGACGGCCGAACAGACGCCCGCCGTAGTTCAGACCGCCCGTGCCCGGCTGGAAGCCGTTTTCCAACGTGAAGACGGCCTTGAGACCGCCGCCCAGATCTTCCACACCCTTGAAGCCGAAGCGCGACGGCACCTTGCCGGTGAGCGTCGGTTCGCCGATGAAGCTGCCGCCGTTGGCGGCATTGTTGTAATAGGCGATGCCGGTATCGACAATCCCGTACAACGTGACGTTGCTTTGTGCTTGTGCCAGGCCTGCACCCAGCATCAGGCCAGCGGCCAATGCGTATTTCAATTTCACTTCTGTCCCCTTGTTTTATAAATACACAGCTACTACCCCACGCCAAACGTCGGACTGATGGCGTCAACGCGCCGGCCCGCCTTTTGACTTCTTTTGCCCTGCTACCTCCAAATTGCCTAAATTGCCCAACTTGCGCGCGGCGTGACCCCTCACGCCTCGCGCACAAACGTGAACCGCGCTTCGCGTCGCGCGATACGCCAGCCTTGTGCCGTTTTCACGAACGTGTCTTCGAACTCGCCCATGACTTGACGGCCCTGCGCCGGACGGCCAAACGGCCCCGGCGAGGCTTGTGTCGACCCGCTCCACAGCAGCACCGTGCTGCTGCCGATGGCGCCGGTGGGCGACGTCACGTCGATCAGCACGTTGCCCATGAGATGCCGCGTCATCCGCTCGGCAGGACGATCGGCATACGCCGCCGCAATCGCCGCTGGCCCCACCAGCGGCGCTGCGCCCGGACGCACGAGTACGCCGTTCTCGGCAAACAACGCGGCGAGTCCTTGCGGATCGCGTCGGTCGTTGCAAGCGGCAAAGCGCATCACGAGGTCCTGACACGCCTGCTTGGCGAGCATCGCGTCGAGCGTGTTCTGATCGAGGGTGTGTGTCATATCGGGAAAGGTCATGCCTGCACTCCGGCCATGCCGTGCGTGCGCGTATCTAGCCACGCTTGCAATGCAGCGGCCACTTCCTGCGGGCGCTCCATCGGGCTCATGTGGCCGCTGTCTTCGATCACGCTCAGCTTTGCGCCGGGAATCGCTCCGGCCATGATTTCGTGACGAGCGAGCGGGCTCCACGTGTCTTGACGGCCACACAACACGAGCGTCGGACAATGAATGCCGCCGAGTTGCGGCGTGGCTTCCGGACGGCCCAGCAGCGCGTGAATCTGCGCAGCGAATTGATCCGGGTTGCTGCGCTCGATCATGTCGAGAATCGCGTCGAACAGCGGCGTGCCGATCTGGTCCGGATGCACCATGCCGGTGGCCCACACTTGGCCCATCGCGCGCATCCCGGCTTCGCGCGCACGTGCGAGCAACGCCGCGCGGCCAGCGCGCTCCTTCTCGGCGGCTTCGCCTTCAGGCAATGCCTGATAACCGGTGTCGAGCAATGCGAGATGCGTGACACGCTCGGGTGCGAGGCGCACCACTTCCAGCGCGATGCGCCCGCCCATCGAATGCCCGGCCACCGCGAAGCGCGGCTCGGCGACACTCGCGAGCACGTGGCGCGCCATCGCTTCGATGGAATCGAGCATGCCCCACGCAGGCACGCGGCAATCGTGTTGCGGCAGCAAGGCGGCGGTGGCGGCCCACGCCACTTGATCGCAGAGCAAGCCGGGAAGCATGAGCAACGGGGGACGCGCGGTGCTCATGCGTTCCCTCCCTGCGCCCAAACGCTACGCGCAATACACACCTGACCGTCGAAGAGCCAGCGTGCAGTGCGCAACAAGCCCGCGCCAGTGACTTCGCTGTCACCGGCTTCGTTGCGCGCCAGCGTCAGGCGCACGGTAAATTCGCCCGTCGGGTGTTCGATCGACATCAGCGGCGCGGCGTCATCCGGCACCACGGCCAAGTCGTGACAGACGGTGCCCGGCAGCGCAGCGGCCGTCGCCACACTCACCGCTGCCAGCACGCCAATGGACGAGTGGCAACGATGCGGAATAAAGCAACGCGTCAGCAGCGCCCCGCCTGCCTGCGGTGATGCCACGAGACACATCTTTGGCACGGTGCGCGAGCGCACGTCGCCGAGGTTCATGCGCGGGCCGACGGCCAGTCGAATCGCTTCGATCTTCTCGCGCAGCGCTTGAAACTGCGCACCGCTTTCCAGTTGCTCGCACGACTCGGTGCCCGTGCAGCCCAGATCCGCAGCACGCATCAGCACCAGCGGCATCCCGTTATCGATGCACGTCACCGCGACACCATCCACGACGTCCTGACGGGCACCCGTCGGAAACAACGCGCCGCACGTCGAGCCAGCGGTATCGCGGAACATCAACGGAATCGGTGCGGCAGTGCCCGGCACCCCGTCGATGGCCACGTCGCCGTCGTACTTCACCGAGTGCGCGGGTGTTTGCACCGTCGCGAGTGCGACCTGCCCCGTGTTGACCATATGAATCGCGACATCGGTCACGTCGCCCGTCACCACCACGAGCCCGCGCTCGATAGCAAACGGCCCCACGCCTGCGAGCAAATTGCCGCAGTTCTGCCCGTAGTCGACACGCGCCTCATCGACCACGACTTGTGCGAAGAGGTAATCGACGTCGGCATCGGGCCGCGTCGCGCGCGAGACAATCGCGACCTTGCTGGTCAGCGGATCGGCACCGCCCATGCCGTCGATTTGCCGCGCGTCGGGCGAGCCCATCGCAGCGAGCAACACGGCATCACGCGTGGCGGCGTCGGCGGGCAGATCGTCGGCGAGAAAATACAGCCCCTTCGACGTGCCGCCGCGAATGACCGCCGCGTCGATGCGTGTTTGCGAGTGCTTCACGAGTTCGCCCACGGTCATCGTCACTCGCCTTGCAGTTCGTCGAGCGAGTCGACATAGCGCAAGCCCTTCGCGGCCAGACGTTCGCGCATCTTGTAATAGTCCAGCCCCAACGTGCCGCCTGCGAGCACGCCGCGCTTGTAGGCTTCGTCGGCACCGCGTGCAGCCGCAGCCTTCGCCACCGTCTGCGCCGTGGCGTACGGCACGACCGTCACGCCGTCGTCGTCGGCCACGATCACGTCACCCGGGTTCACGATCTGGTTGGCGCACACCACCGGCACGTTCACCGAGCCGAGGGTTTCCTTCACCGTGCCCTGCGAGGAGATGGCCTTCGACCAAACGGGGAATTTCATCTCGGTGAGCGTGGCGATATCGCGGCAGCCCGCGTCGATCACAAGCCCTGCAACGCCGCGCGCCTTCATCGACGTCGCAAGCAAGTCACCGAAGTAACCGTCGTCGCACGGCGAGGTCACGCCGACGACCACGATGTCGCCCGGTTGTGCCTGTTCGACGGCGACGTGCAGCATCCAGTTATCCGACGGCGGTGCCAGCACGGTCACTGCGCTGCCCGCCACCGCGGCACCGGCGTAGATGGGACGCAGATACGTCGCCATCAGGCCTAGGCGGCTTTGCGCTTCGTGCACGGTGGCACTGCCTGCGCTGCGCAGAATGTCGAGCGTTGCGGCATCGACGCGGGGAATTTGACGAACGACGACGCCGCGAATCATGACAGTTGCTCCGTAACGACGGGCGTCAGACGCATGAGCCCTTCTGCATATTTGATGTCGCGCGAGGCCGTGATGCCGATGTTGCGCTTGGCCTGCACGCCGCGCTGCAAGGCCACGCGCGTGTAGTAATCCCAGAGGTGTTCCTGACCGGCCATGCATTCGATGGCCGCGCGCTTCGTTTCCCACACCGGGGTGATGTCCACGAAGGTGTTGGGAATCCACTCGCACTGTTCGGTCTGATGCGGCTCGAACGCCAGCACGGCGGGCGCGCCGATCACTTTCTCGCCCGGCTTGTGGCCTTCGGCCTGTGCAATCACGCGTGCTTCCTGCGTGACGTGCATCGCGAGCGGATGGTCGAAGTTGTACGGGTCTTTTTCCGAATGGCTCAGCACGAACGACGGCTGCAATTCGCGATAGATGTCGACAAGTCGGAAGAGCGTTTCGTCGGACACGCGCATCGGGTAGTCGCCGATGTCGAGGAATTCGATTTCTGCGCCGAGAATGTCGGCCGCGCGCTGCGCTTCTTCACGGCGTGCTGCCTTGACCTTCGCTTCGGTCATCTCTGCGCCCTTGCGCCAGAGCTTGGCCGACTCGCCGCGCTCGCCGAACGAGAGGCACACGACCTTCATGCGATAGCCCTGCGCCACGTGCGTGGCGATGGTGCCCGCCGCACGCCAGACGAAGTCTGCCGAGTGGGCGCTGACGACGAGGCCGGACAGGCCCGTCGTGTTCGTGTTGTTCTGTGATGTCGTCATGATGTTCATCAATTCCTAATGCATGGGGACGTGGGGACGTGCGGTCCAGCCCCGCCGATCAAACGCTTTCCAAGCCAACCAACGCGCCGAGCAATTCCGGCGAAGCGGCGAGTTCGCTGCTGCGCCCCGCCCACACCTCGCGGCCCCGGTCGAGTACCAGCGCGCGATCGGTCAACTCCAGCCCCAATTCCGCGTGTTGCTCCACGAGCACCACGCCCATGCCACCGTCGGCACGCAGCTTCCAGAACGCATCGACCAATTGATCGACGATCACTGGCGCAAGCCCTTCGAAGGGTTCGTCGAACAGCACCACTCGCGGGTTGCCGATCAGCGCGCGGCCGATGGCGAGCATCTGCTGCTCGCCGCCGGAGAGTTGATTGCCGAGATTGCGACGGCGCTCGGCCAGACGCGGGAACAGGTCGTACACGCGCTCAAGCGTCCACGCCTCGCCCATCGCCGAGACTTGCAGGTTCTCTTCGACGGAGAGAGATTTGAAAATCTCGCGCTCTTGCGGCACCAGCGCGAGCCCGGCGCGCGCCCGCTTGTACGCGGGCCAGTGCGAGATGTCGTTCTCGAGATAGCGAATCACGCCACCGTGGCGCGTGGTCAACCCGAGCAGGCTGAGCAGCAACGTGCTCTTGCCCACGCCGTTGCGACCAAGAATGGCGATGGCTTCGCCAGCGGCCACGCGCAGGCTCAAGTCTTCGAGCACGATGGTCTCGCCATACCCGGCGGACAGGCCACCGGCTTCGAGCAGAATGTCAGTCATGGCGACGCCCCAGATAAATGTCTCGCACGCGCGGGTCGCGGCGCACTTCTTCCTTCTCGCCTTCCATCAGCACGGCGCCTTCCACCAGCACGGTGATGCGGCGCGCAAAGCGGAAGACCAGATCCATGTCGTGTTCGATCACCATCACCGCCACGTCTTCGGGCAGGCGTTCGAGCAGATCGAACAACTTGCGACCTTGCCCGGAAGGCACGCCTGCGACGGGTTCGTCGAGCAGCAGCACTTTCGGATCGAGCGCCAGACCGAGGGCGATTTCCACCTGACGGCGCTGGCCATAAGCCAATTCGTCGATGCGACGGCCTGCCAGATCGAGCATGCCCAGTGCGCGCAGACGCTCGGCGGCTTCTTCCACCACCTCTGGGCGATTCGCCAGCGGCTTACCGATGCGGCCATCGAGCCCGCGGCGCGACGTGAGCGCCAGCGCGACGTTCTCGGCCACGGTGAGCGTGTTGAACAGCGTATTGAGCTGGAACGTGCGTGCGAGGCCCAGCTTCACGCGCTTGTGCGACGCCATCGACGTGACATCCGTGCCGCCCACACGCACCACGCCCGAGTTGGGCTTGAGCACGCCGGTCAGCAGGTTCATCAACGTGCTTTTGCCTGCACCGTTCGGCCCGATCAGTGCATGACGCGCACCGGCTTGCAGCGAGAGGCTGACATTGCGGGTCACGTCGAGCTGGCCGAAGCGCTTCGACAGCCCTTGAATTTCGAGTGCAGCGCTCACGACGTCACCTCCTTATCGGTGCTCGCCTTGGGCTGGGTTTCGGCAGGCACCGGCACGTTGCGACGGCGCGCACGCAAGGCAAAGCGATCGACCACACCGATCAACCCGTCCGGCGCGAACCGCACTACGACGATCAGCAGCACGCCAAGCGCCGCCAGCCAGTTCGTCGGATCGATGGCCGCGATACGGTCGGACAACACCATGAACACCACCGCACCGAGCACCGCGCCGTAGAGGCGTCCCGTGCCGCCGAGTGCGAGCATCACCAGCACGTTGGCCGACAGCGTGAACGAGAGCGTGTCGAGCGCCACGATGTTGTTGACCTGAGCGGAGAGCGCACCGGCCACACCGGCCACGGCGGCCGCAATCGTGTAGAGCATCAGGCGGCGGAAGCCCACGCGCACGCCAAGCAGCGACATGCGCATGGCGTTCTCACGAATGCCCTGCACCGTCAGACCGAACGGCGAATTCACGAGGAATTGCGTGAACAGAAACACCACCACCAGCACCACGAGCGCGTAGATGTAAGCGGTATGCCCGTAGATATCGAACTCGAACAGGCCCAGCACCGGCGCGATGGTGTAACCGGTCAGACCGTCGTCGCCCATCGTGATCGACTTGGCGATGTTGCCCGCTTCGTACAGCAGCGTGGCGCACGCGAGCGTGAGCATGATTTGCGTCAGCCCACTCACGCGCAGCACAACGACGCCGGTAATCAGCCCGACCACGGCGGCAACGACAGCGCCAGCGACGAGACCCAGCAACGGGTTCGGCGAGACGTGCAGTGCGAACAACCCGGCGGCATAAGCCCCGCTGCCGAAGAACGCCGCATGGCCGAGGGTTTCGATACCGCAGTAGCCCTGCACGAGATCGAGCGAGAGCGCAAAGATGATCATGATCACCACGCTCGTGGCGAGCGCGAGATACAGATCGGCGAAGAAGTATGTGGCGACCGCCGCCACCAGCAGGAACGCGTCGAGCAGGCCAAGCCGCTTGCGGCGCAGTGCCGGGGCGACTTGGGCCGCACCACCAAGCGTCGAGGGATTCGTGTTTTGCATCGTCACCCTCCGCTCACGCACGGCCGACCAACCCTTGCGGGCGGATCAGCAGAATGGCCAGCACGGCCAGATAGATCATGAAAGCACCGAGCGCGGGAACGTAGTAGCGGCCCAGCGTGTCGATCAGACCGAGCAGCAGACCGGCGTACAGCGAGCCGCGCAGGCTGCCCAAACCGCCCGCCGCCACGACGATCAGCACCAGCACGAGGTACTTCAGGCCGTAGTACGGCTCCAGCGGCAGAATCTGGCTGGAAAGCGCACCGCCCAGACCCGACAGGCCGCAGCCGATCGCGAACGTGATCGAGAACACGAGCGGCACGTCGATGCCGACGCAGCGCGCCATACGCGGGTTGTCGACGGCGGCGCGCAGCTTGGCACCGAACGGCGTGCGCTCCAGCCCCCACCAGATACCGAGGGCGACGACCGCGCTGCACACCAGCGCGAAGATGCGATAGACCGAGACCGAGAAGCCGCCCAGATCCCACGTACCGCGCAGTCCTTGCGGCACCGGAATGGTTTGCAGTTCCGTCCCGGCGAGATGCTTGGCGATGGCGCAGATGATGAACGCCAGCCCGATGGTCATGAGCAACTGCCCGAGACCGTTCGCGGTGTAGACCCAGCGATACAACGTGCGCTCGAGCACGGCGCCGAGCACCATCGTGCCGGCCACGCCGACGAGGAGCGCGACGAAAAAGTCGAGGCCGGCGTGTTGCATGGCCCACAAGGTGAAATAGCCGCCGATCATGGCAAAAGCGGAATGCGCGAGGTTGACAACGCGCATCACGCCGAGCGTGACCGTGAGACCTACAGAGATGAGAAACAGCAGCATCCCGTAAGCCACACCGTCGATCGACAACGACAGGAAGGTGGCAAGCGATTGCGTCATGAGGAATTACCGGGGCGGGGGGAGCGAGCGCGTGGGCGCTCGCTGTCACATCGATTGCGTTGAAAAGCTTCGATTGGGTGGCTTACTTGGCGGCCACTTGCGGGTGGCTGATATGCCACGGCTCGACCACCGACTTGAACGTTTCGATGGGCTTGTTGCCCAGCTTGCCGTCGATGGTTTCCACGCGGCGGATGTACACGTTCTGGATGATTTCGCGCGTCTTCGGATCAATCGACACCGGCCCGCGAGCGCTCGTCCAGGCATAGCCCTTCACGGCGGCGATGGCCTTATCGGCGTCCTTCTTGCCCTTGGTCGCCTTGATCATCTGCGCGATGAGCGTCATCGAGTCGTAGGCCGAAACCGAAGCGATCGACGGCAGTGCACCCGGGCCGTACTTCGCCTTGTAAGCCTTCACGAACGCGACGTTTTCCGGCGACGTGAGGAACGGCGAGTAATGCAGTGCGGTGATGGTGCCCAGTGCGCTGTCGCCAATGGCGGGCAGGTCGGACTCCATCGTCTCGGTCGTGGCGAAAAGCTGAATGCCTGCCTTGTCGAGTTCACGCTCCTTGAAGGCCTTCACGAAACCGGCCGACATCGGGCCCACCGGCATGAACATGAAGACGGCTTCGGGCTTGGCATCGCGCACGCGTTGCAGGTAGCTCGAGAAGTCCGTCGTGCCCAGCGGCACCTTCACTTCCACGCTGATCTTGCCGCCAGCCTTCTTGAAGGTTTCCGAATATGCGTCGATCGCGTCGTAGCCCGTGGCGAAGTCGGCCACCACGATGGCGGCGTTCTTGATGCCCTTGCTCGCGGCGTATTCGACGAGCGGCACGCTCACGGTCCATTGCGTGAAGCCGGTGCGCACGAAGTACGGCGACTTGAGCGTCACGCTCGACGTGCCCGAGTTACCGATCACGAGCGGCGTCTTGGTTTGGTTAGCCACGTCGGCCATCGCCAGCACGTTCGGCGTGAACGAGCCGCCGAACAGGTATTGCACCTGATCGCGCACTACGAGTTCCTGCGCCAGTTGACGCGTGCGTTGCGGGTTCACGCCGCCTTCGTCGCGCTCGAGAATCACGAGCGTGTCGTCGCCGACCTTGTTCTTGTTCTGCTCCATCCACAGGTTGATGCCGCGGCGGTACTCGGTGCCCCACCACGAAGCCGAACCGGAGAACAGGCCCAGCACGCCGATCTTGATATCGTCGGCGCGAGCCGCCATAGAGGTGAACTGGCAAACGCTCGCAAGTGCCACAGCGAGCCACAAGTGGCGCTTCATCATGGTGTCGTCTCCTCGTCGGCGTCGCGCGCCGCTCCGTTTTTTGATGAGGTCCACGCCGGGGAGGCGGGCCTTTTCGATGATGTCCGGAACAGCTTAGGCAGCCGAAATGGTGGCGTCGAATGAAAGTCCCGCGTCGAGCGTTGCGTTTTTCGTATATCCCCGAGATTTCCCCTACGTAATCGAGGGAATTTGGGCACGCTAATTTCGCGCTGCGGGACACGCGCGGCACCACCGGTGGAACGCCCGCAGCGTAAGGCTGTGCGGGCAGGTGGCAATGCGCGCGTTAAGGAGAGCGGCGCACTCGCGCGAGCGTGTCGCGCGACATGCAAGTCATGGCGAATCCGGCGAATTTCGCCGCGCTCGCCAAGGCCATCATGCGTGGGTGCCGCATGGGCCAGCACAGTGGGGTGTAAGCAAGGACGTACGCAAGCTACGCCCCACGCATCCGCTTAGTTCGGATGCATCACCGACGGGGCGAGGGCTCGCAATTCGTCGAGGAGTTGTTCCGCTGCGGGCGAGAGCAAACCGTCACGGCGCGTGGCGAGCCCAATGGCCCGGCGCGCGTGCTGAAGCGGCACCGGCACGACCACCAGTTCGCCGGTGCGCAACTCCGATGTGATCTGCACCGGGGATAGCAACGCCAGCCGATCGCTGGACAGCAACAGTCCACGCACCACGGGTGAACTGCTCGCATGCACCTGCGTCTGCGGCAACGCCAGCCCTTCCGCACGGAACACGCGCTCGAACACGCCACGCGCGGGCGTGCACGGCAGTGGGCTCACCCAGCCGTACTCCGCAAGTTCCGCGAGCGTCGGTTCGCGGCCCATGGTCAGGCACGGATGGCCCGCACGCGCGACCACCGACAGGTGATCTTCGAAGAGCGCTTCCTGCCGGATATCCGCAGGGACATCGTTCGCACGCAACGCGCCGACGATCATGTCGACGTCCGCTTGGCGCAACTGACGCACCAGCGCTTCGTAAGTGCCGTCGACCACGGTCACCGTGAGATACGGCGATTTGTGCAGCAGGCTGTCGATGGCCTTCGGCAACAGAAAGCCGCTGGACAACGGCAGAGCGGCCACGATCACGGTGCCCTGCTGGCGTCCGCCGAACGGCGCGAGTTCGTCTTCCGCAATGGCGAGTTCCGCGAGCGCGCGTTTGACCGGGCCGAGCAATGCCTGCGCTTCGTCGGTCAGACGCGTGCCGCGCGGCGTACGCCGGAACAGCTTGATGCCGATGAGGTCTTCGAGTTGATCGAGATTGCGTTGAATCGTCGGCTGCGAGCATTGCAGCCGGTTCGCCGCGAGCGAACCGCTGCCGAGTTCCGCCACCGCAATGAAGCTGGTGAGTTGCTGCGGGGCCACCACGGCAGCGAAGCGGCTCGCCGCGCGCGCGCCGCCGTCGGCTTGCGACGCCGTCGCAGCAAACGCTTCGCGGTAGCCATTGGCCAACTCCGCAAGTGCACGCGTCGCCCGCACGCCCAGACGCTGCCCGGCCGCGTTCGGAATCAGGCCGCGCCCGCTGCGATGAAACAACGGGAAACCCAGTTCGGCCTCGATGTCCGAGATCGACCGCGCCACCGCCGACTGCGACAGGTGCAACATGCGCGCCGCCCGTGCGACGGAGTCGCATTCGAGCACGGCAACCATGGCGCGCAAGCCGCGCAACTTACGGCACAGCAGCGAGGCGTCGTTGTTTTGCGGC
Source organism: Pandoraea pneumonica (assembly GCF_902459645.1). Lineage (GTDB taxonomy): Bacteria > Pseudomonadota > Gammaproteobacteria > Burkholderiales > Burkholderiaceae > Pandoraea > Pandoraea pneumonica. Next base: position 600,264 of record NZ_CABPSK010000002.1, on the reverse strand, counting down.
GCACGGCTCCACGTGCCGCGCTCGTGACAGGCGAGACTCGACGTCGGCGGGGCGTTGGTGAGACTGATGGCGGTGTCGATCGACATGCAAGGCGTCCGGCTCAGCGCATGGTCGGCACGCGACGCGTTGCCATGAAGTCATCGAACGACTCGCCACGCATGATCGCGTACACCTCCAGATTGGTCTTGCGCACCACACGCGCAAACTTCTCCAACACGAAGAAGTTCACGCCGTGGCGCACGAGCCCGAGCCAGTCCTGCGCTTGCACCAGCGCCTGCTCTTCGGCGGACAAGCCTGCCGCCGTCATCGCCGTCACGGGGTCGCTCAAGTACGTCTCGCGGTTTTCGGCGCGAATCATGTGCCAAAAGAACCGGTTGAGCGCGAGCGTGCGATTGCTCACGCGCAAGTCGAATGCGTAAGTCCCGGTGATCGTCTCGATGCCTTCGAGTTGCGGATTCATGCGGCTTCCTCCTCGTAAAGCGCGACGGTCATCGCGGTCGTCGTGGCCAAGTAGTAGTTCAGATGCAGGCGTTTGATCTTCGGGCCGAGCGCGCCGCGCATCGACAGCCACATGATCTGCTCGACGCTTTCCGCGCCACCGCGTCGCACGTAGTCGACGTGCTTGAGTTCGGCCAGCGTCTCGGGTTCGTGCTGAAGCAGTTCGAGGAATTCGCGATCCCACGATTCATCGTTGAAGCCCGTGCGTTCGCCGTGAATCTGATGCGAGAGGCCACCGGTGCCGACCACGACCACGCGCAGGTCTTCCGGATACGATTCGATGGCGCGGCGCACCGCCTGCCCCAGGCGGTAACAGCGACGGCCGGTCGGCAGCGGGTACTGCAACACGTTGATGGCGATGGGCACCACCGTGCCGGGCCAGTCCGGCTTATGCGGCCAGAGCAACGGCAGCGGCGACGCGCAGCCGTGATCGATGGGTTTGTCCTGAAAGACCGTGAGGTCGAATTCGTCGTTCACGAGCGATTCGGCAATGTGCGCTTGCAACGCCACGTCGCCGCGAATCGGCGGCAGCGGACGCAATCCGGCGCCCTCATCGGCAATCGGGAACGACTCGCCCACGCCCAGCGCGAACGTCGGATACATGTCGAAGAAGAACGTCGTGGCGTGATCGTTGTAGAAAAACACGAGGACGTCGGCCTGCTTCTCGGCCAGCCATTTCGCCACAGGCTCGTAGCCCTGAAACAGCGGCGCCCACGCGGGATCCTGCTGCTTGCCCTTGTCGTACGCCACGCCGATGGTCGGCACGTGCGACGTGCCAATCCCCCCAATGATCTTTGCCACGATAAGTCTCCGTCTCTTGTCTTGTAGTGCCGAGAGGGTGCCGCGCTCACGCATGGCTCCCCCCGCATTTATGCAGGGCCGAGTCTAAACGGGATCCCGTATTTGCATAAACAAGGGTATCTACTGATGCGTTTTGGATTTATGGGATCCCATAATGAAAAAAAGGCGGTATCCGGGAGACCGGCAACGCCATCCAGCGATCACGAGGAAATGCATGCTTCACCCCACGCCGACCACCGTCCAACTGCGCGAGATGATTCTCAAGGGCGAGCTCGCCCCGGGCGAACGGCTCGCCGAAGCCAAGCTCGCCGAGCAACTGGGCGTCTCGCGTATGCCGATTCGGCAAGCGCTGCCGGTACTCGCCGAAGAAGGGTTGGTGGTGCGTGCCGGGCAACGCGGTTACGCCGTGCGCGCGCACACACGAGACGAGAGCGTCGAAGCGCTGCACTTGCGCGGCGCGCTCGAAGGTTATGCCGCGCGTCTGCTCGCCGAGAAGGGCGCGAGTGCCGAGTTGCTGAAGCAACTGCGCGACTTGCTCGCCGAGGGCGATGCGCTGCTGGCCGATCACACGATGACGCCCGAAGTGCAAATCGGCTACGCGTCGCTCAACGCGCGCTTTCACGATCTGCTCGTGACCGGCGCCCATAACCCATTGCTCGAAGGCTTTATCGCGCGCTGCAATCTGGTGCCGTTTGTCGCGCCGCGTACGGTCGCCTTCGGTCACGAGGACCGCCGCCAGTACGCGGACATCATCGCGTACGCGCATCGTCAGCATCACGCCATCGTCGAAGCGATTGCTGCGCGCCAGCCTGATCGCGCCGAATTCATGTGCCGCGAGCACATCGTGACCCAAGAACACAGCATGGGGGCGCAGTTGCTTTGAGGCGTCGCCACGCCCTGCCCGGCTGAATTTTTCTCTATCCCGTATCGAAACAAGAGTGCGCCATCCCCAGGCGCGCCAAGGAGACAAACGATCATGTTCCTCAAAAACACTTGGTATGTGGCCTGCACGCCCGACGAGTTCGCCGACAAGCCGCTGGGCCGCAAGGTCTGCAACGAGCCGATGGTGTTCTTCCGCGATGGCGACGGTAAGGTCGCTGCGCTCGAAGACTTCTGTCCGCATCGCGGCGCAGCGTTGTCGCTCGGGTTCGTGAAAGACGGGCAACTGGTGTGCGGCTATCACGGCCTGACGGTCGATGGCGGCGGCAAGTGCACGAAGATGGTCGGTCAACGCGTGGGCGGCTTTCCGAAGACGCGCGCGTATCCGTGCGTGGAGCGTTACGGCTTCGTGTGGGTCTGGCCGGGTGATGCCGCGCTGGCCAACGCCGACGAGATTCCGCATCTGGAATGGGCCGTGAGCGATCAATGGGCGTACGGCGGCGGCCTGTATCACATCAAGTGCGATTACCGCCTGATGATCGATAACCTGATGGACCTCACGCACGAGACGTACGTGCACGCGACGAGCATCGGGCAGGAAGAAATCGAAGAGGCCCCGCCGAAGACGGTGGTGGAAGGCGACAGCGTGATCACCGCGCGTCACATGGAAAACATCAAGGCGCCGCCGTTCTGGGCGAGCGCGCTGCGCGCTAATGGTCTCGACGATCAAGTGCCGTGCGATCGCTGGCAAATTTGCCGTTTCACGCCGCCGAGTCACGTGATGATCGAAGTGGGTGTCGCGCATGCGGGTCATGGCGGTTACGAAGCCCCAGCGGACAAGAAGGCCGGCAGCATCGTGGTCGACTTCATCACCCCCGAGACCGACGAGTCGATCTGGTACTTCTGGGGCATGGCCCGCAACTTCAAGCCGGACGACGCGGAACTGACCGCCGCGATCAAGCGCGGCCAAGGCGGCATCTTCGCTGAAGACCAAGAAGTGCTCGAAGCGCAGCAACGCAATCTGTCGGCGTATCCGGAGAAGAAGATTCTCAAGCTCAACATCGATGCCGGTGGTGTGCAGTCGCGCAAGGTGCTCGATCGTCTGATCGATGCAGAGCGCGCAGGGGCGGCGCAAGGTTCGGAGCACGCAGCATGAAGGTCAGGCTGGCGAACAAGCGAGATGTCGCGACCGACATCTGCGCCTTCGAACTGGTGAGTCTGGACGGCAGTGCGCTGCCGGGCTTTACCGCTGGCGCGCACGTGGACGTGCATCTGCCGGGCGGCCTCGTGCGGCAATACTCGTTGTGCAATGCGCCGGGTCATACAGGCGACGTGCCGCACTATCGTCTCGGCGTGCTGCGCGACCCCGCGTCGCGCGGCGGGTCGACCGGCATGCACGCGTTGACGGCTGGCACCGAGTTGGAGATTAGCGAGCCGCGTAATCACTTTCCGCTCGCAGATACCGCGAAGCACAGCATTCTGCTTGCCGGGGGTATCGGCGTGACGCCGATTCTGGCGATGGCGGAAGCACTGGCCGCTAGCGGTGCGTCGTTCGAAGTGCATTACTGCACACGCGAGCCCGCACGCACCGCGTTTGGCGAACGTTTCGCGCAAGCGGATCTCGCCGACAAGACCCGCATTTATCACGACAGCGAAGGCGCTCGCGCCGATCTCGACGCGATTCTCGCGCAGCCCTCGGGCGGCAAGCATCTGTATGTGTGCGGCCCGGCGGGGTTCATCGACGCCGTGCTCTCGCGTGCGGAAGCCGCGCAATGGCCGGAAGGCAACGTGCATCGCGAGTATTTCGCTGCGCCCATCGCTACCGATGGCGCGAGCGATGCGCCGTTTCAGGTCAAGCTGCATTCGAGTGGGCGCGTCATCGACGTGAAAGCCGGTGAGACCATCGTGGCAGCGCTGGCAGCACAAGGTGTCGAGATTCAGATGTCGTGCGAACAGGGCGTTTGCGGCACCTGCCTCACGCGCGTGATCGACGGCACGCCCGATCATCGCGACGTCTATCTGACCGATGATGAACGCGCTGCCAACGATCAAATGCTGCCGTGCTGCTCGCGCAGCAAATCGGCCATGCTGGTGCTCGATTTGTAGTTCGCTTCGCATCGTTGAACGACAAAACAAAACGCCCTGCTTCGCGACGCGAGCAGGGCGTTTTGTTTGATACATGACGGCTTACAGCGTCCGGTCTTTCGTCTCTCGCACGAGGAACGTCGAAACCAGCGCCATCGCCGCTAGTACGAGGAAGTACGCGATGACCGGCCAAATCTGACCATGACTCCATGCCAGCAAGCTCGCCGCGATCATCGGGGCGAGTCCGCCGCCGAGCACCGTGCCAATCTGCTTGCCCAGCGATACGCCGGAGAAACGCACACGCGTGTCGAACAACTCCGAGAAGAAGCTCCCTTCCGGGCCGAACATCATCGGGTGAATGACACCGGCACCAATCACGATGGCCATCACCACCAGTGCGGTTTCCTTGCTGCCCATCATCAGGAAGAACGGATAGATGAAGATCGCCGTCGCAGCCAACCCCATCAAGAACATCGGACGGCGGCCCAGCTTGTCGGAGAGCATACCGAACGCGGGAATCGTCAGCATCGCCAGGATGTTCGCGTAGAGCACGCCGTCGGCCATCATGCCGCGCGGCAGACCCAGCGTCTTCGTGCCGTACGACAGCGAGAAAATCGCCACCAGATAGAAGAAGCTCGTCTCGGCCAGACAGATGAAGAACGTGACGAGCGTCGGACGCCAGTAGTGCGTGAGCACTTCCACGACCGGCACCTTCGCAATCTCGCGGTGTTTCTCCACGGCCTTGAAGGTCGGCGATTCTTCCACTTTCAAGCGCACGTAAGTGCCAAGCGCAACCAGCAGCAAGCTCACAAGGAACGGAATGCGCCAGCCCCAGCTAAGCAAATCGTCTTCCGGTAGCCGCGTGATGAGGACGATGGCGAGCGACGCGCCCACAATCGACGTCGGCCCCGCCGCCTGAATCAATCCGCCGAACAGGCCACGCAAATGCGCAGGCGCGCCCTCGACGGTCATCAGCAATCCGCCAACCGACTCCCCGCCCAGCGCGAAACCCTGCACGAAGCGCAGCGTGACGAGCATGATCGGCGCCCACATGCCGATCATGTCGTACGTCGGCAGCAAGCCAATGAGTGTGGTTGCCACGCCCATCAGAATGAGCGTGAAAAGCAAAATCGACTTGCGCCCGATGCGATCGCCGAAGTGCCCGAACACGATACCGCCGATGGGACGTGCGACGAAGCCGACCGCAAACGTCGCGAATACCGCGATCATCCCCGCCATCGGGTCGAGCTGCGGGAAGAACAGCCGGTCGAAGACGATGGGCGCGAGAAACCCGTAGACGAAAAAGTCGTACCACTCGATAGCGGTGCCGAAACAGCTTGCCGCCACCACGCGGCCGTAGCCCGCAGCGGCACCCTGCGGCGCGCTTTGGGTTGCCGCGTCGTTGCGCTGCGATTCCGACATCGGGTTGCCGCCGCCCGCAGGGGCGGTCTCATAAGGTTGTGACACGGTTGTCTCCTCCGGCCGTCTGTTCCGGTCTCCCGGCTGCGGCGGTATGGTGGTCTTGCGTTGCGAAACTTTTGGCTGGCGCGCCGGTTCGCCTTAGAACGGGTAGTGGCGCGGCGTCGTCTGCACCGTCACCCAGCGCAGATCGGTGAATTCTTGAATGCCCGCCTTGCCGCCGAAACGTCCCCAGCCGCTCGCCTTCACGCCGCCGAAAGGCATCTGCGCTTCGTCGTGAACGGTCGGGCCGTTGATATGGCAAATGCCGGATTCGATACGTGCGGCCACTTGCATCGCGCGGGCGATGTCGCGGCTGAATACCGCCGACGACAGGCCGTAGACGTTGTCGTTGGCACAGGCAATCGCCGCTTCGTCGTCCTTCACACGCACGATGCCCTTGACCGGTCCGAACGATTCTTCGCTGTAAATCTTCATGTCGGGGGTGACGTGATCGAGCAGCGTTGCAGGCATCAGCGTCGTCTCGGCACGGCCGCCGCAAAGCAGCTTCGCGCCTTTCGTCAACGCGTCGTCGATGAGGGCGTTGCAGCGCTCGACGGTCGCCATATCGATCACCGAGCCAAGCACGACCGGCCCTTTGCGCGGATCGCCCAGCGGCAACGCTCGGGCCTTGGCGGCCAGCTTTTCTGTGAACGCGTCGGCAATGGCTTCAGCCACTACGATGCGTTCGGTCGACATGCAAATCTGGCCCGAATTGGCGAATGCGCCGAAGGCCACGCCATTCACGGCAGCCTCGAGATCGGCATCGTCGAGCACCAGACACGGCGCTTTACCGCCCAACTCCAGCACCGCCGGTTTGATGTGTTCGGCACAGCGCGTGGCGATGATGCGGCCCACACGTGTCGAGCCCGTGAAGTTCACGCGACGCACGGCCGGTTCGGCAATCAACGCGTCGACAATCGCACCGGCGTCTTGCGGCGCGTTCGTCACGAAATTCACCACGCCCGGCGGCAGACCGGCTTCTTCCAACGCGTCTGCGATGAGTCCGTGCGTCGCGGGACACAACTCGGAACCCTTGAACACGACCGTATTGCCGCACGCAAGCGGCAGCGCCAACGCACGCACGCCCAGAATGACCGGCGCGTTCCACGGGGCGATGCCCAGCACCACGCCCGCGGCCTGACGCAATCCCATCGCGAGACTGCCGGGAACGTCCGACGGAATCACTTCACCCGCGATTTGCGTCGTCATCGATGCGGCTTCACGCAAGCCTTGTGCGGCCAGATGCACGTTGAATCCCGCCCACAAACCCGACGCCCCCGTCTCTGCCGCCATCGCGGCTTGAAACTGTTCGATCTTGGCTTCCAACTGGTCGGCGGCTTTCATCAGCAGCGCGCGACGCTCGGTCGGGCCCGTGCTCGACCACGCCGGGAATGCGGCCCACGCCGCACGAACGGCGGCGCGTGCATCGTCGACGGTCGCGGCAGGGGCACGCGAGGCGACTTCACCATCGAGTGGGTTGCGACGCTCGAACGTTGCGCCGCTGCTCGCGGCAACACGTTGACCGCCGATCAGCATGGTGAGCGTCTGAGGGGTTTGCATGAATATCTCCTTGTTCTCTCGATTCGCGGAATTCGATGATTCGTCACGGCGCAAGCGTCTACTCGCGCCTGCGCGCGCTGTGCATCATGCCACCTCGATCTCCACGAGTCGGGTCTCGCCACTCGCGATCGCCTGCGACAAGACGTCGCGCAGCGCAAGCGCCTGCGTCACGCGCTCGCCGCGCACGCCCATGCCCGCCGCGAGATGTACGAAATCCAGATCGGGCAAGTCGGTGCCCTGCACCGGGTCTTGCGGGCCGAAGCCGAACGACGGTGCAAAGTCTTGCAACGCGGCATAGCGGCGGTTGTTCAGAATCACGAACGTAATCGGCAAGCGCAATTGCGCGGCGCTCCACAACGCCTGAATCGAATACATCGCGGAGCCGTCGCCGATCAGTCCGATGACACGGCGTCCCGGGCTGGCCATCGCTACGCCGACGGCTGCGGGCATCGAGTAGCCGAGGCCGCCGCTGTTCATCGTGAAGAACGTACCGGCCTGCGTGAACGGCAGATACTGCTGCATCACGGAGCGCGCGCTCGGGGCTTCTTCGACGACGATGTCTTCAGCATTGCGCAGGCTCGCCAAGGTTTGCAGCGCGAAGGCGGTCGACATCGGCGCATCGCCTTCGCCCGGTGTCGCGACGGGCGGCACCGCACGCAACATGGGTAGGGCTCGCAAGCGCGGTGCGGCGCGTGTGAGCAGTGCCTCGACACCGAGACGCACATTGCCGACGACCGATGCACCGACCGGCGTCCACGCTGCGACGCCCGGGTCTTCAATCAACTGGAATAGCGCGGCGCCCTCTGGCACGTGCGGTCCCGCGCCTTCCACGTGATACGTGAACGCCGGGGCGCCGATCACCAGAATCAGATCGTGACCGCTCAGCAGGCCGACGATCTTCTCGCGCATCGGCGGCAGGAAACCCGCGAACAGGCGGTGATCTTCCGGGAATGCGCAGCGAGCGCACATCGGCGCCGTAAAGACACGCGCGTTGTGACGCTCGGCCAGCGCGACCACGGCGTCGAATGCGCCCGCCCGGTCGATCGACGAACCGACGACGAACACCGGCCGCTCGCTCGCGTCGAGCGCCGCCCCGAGTTGATCGAGTGCCTGCGCATCCGGCTGCACCCGCGTGCTCACCTGACGCGGCGGCACCGGCTGCGCGGGGCGGTCCCAATCGTCCACCGGGATCGACACGAAAACCGGCCCCTTCGGTTCCTGCATCGCGACGTGATACGCACGGGCGAGGGCCAGCGGCACGTCTTCGGCACGCGCCGGTTCGAGACTGAGTTTGACGTACGGTTGCGGCAATTCCGTCGCGCGCACGGAGGCAAGGAACGGGTCGAACGGCAGGATCGAGCGGGCTTGCTGACCGGCCGTCACGATGAGGGGCGTCTGGTTCTTGAACGCCGTGAAGATGTTGCCCATGGCGTTGCCGACACCGGCCGCCGAGTGCAAGTTGATGAATGCCGCGTTGCCCGTCGCTTGCGCATAGCCATCGGCCATACCGACGACGACCGCTTCTTGCAGGCCCAGCACGTATTCGAAGTCAGGCGGGAAATCGCGGAACAACGGCAATTCCGTCGAGCCCGGGTTGGCAAACACTTTGGTCATGCCGTGGCGTCGCATCAGGTCGATGACGACCTCGCGCACGGTGAGTTGGGAGGTCGTGCTGGCGGCTTCGCCCACACGCAGTTCTCGGCTGTCGTTCATAACTTGCGCTTGTCTCGTTGATCTTGTTGGCCCCGACGGTCTGCGCGATCCGGGCGATCGTCGCGTGTCAGGTAATGCGACCGAGTATAGGCAGCCGATATATGCACTGGAATTGCTTTTGTGTGCCGAAGTCATTACGCTTTTGCATGACTTTGCCGAGCGGATTTCCGTGACGGCTTTCCTTGAGAACGCACGCCCATGAGCCTCAATCTCCAGCAACTGAGAGCGTTTACCACCATCGTCGCGACGGGCAGCCTCGGGCGCGCGGCAACGGAGTTGCATCTCACCCAGCCCGCATTGAGTCGCACCATCAAGCGGCTGGAAACGGATCTGGGCGCGCCGCTTTTCGAGCGTCACAGCAAGGGGATGGAACTCACCGCCGTCGGGCACGCGTTGTTGCCGCACGCGATGCTGCTCGCGCGTGAAGCCGAACTGGCGCGCGAAGAAATCGATGCGCTGCGCGGGTTGTCGAAAGGCACGATCAAGGTCGGCGCGGTCGGGGCTATTGCCAGTCACGTGCTGCCGCTAGCTATCGACCGCGTACTGACACGGTGGCCGAATCTGCGCGTGGAAATCATCGAAGGGGTTTGGGACCGGCTGGCGCAAGGGTTGATGCGCCACGAGATCGATCTGGCGTTATCGACCGTCGCCCCCGACACCGAAGACATCGTCGCGATCAGCGATTGTCACTGGCAGGACGACAGCTTCGTGGTGGCAGGTTGCGATCATCCGCTGCGGCAGAAAAAACGCATTGCGCTCGCTGACACGCTCGGCGAGCGCTGGGCGATTCCGCCGCGTGGCACGGCACCGTATGCGCATATGCAAGGCGTGTTCGAAGCGCATGGGTTGGGCTTGCCGAACATCGTCGTGGAAACGCGTTCAGTGCCGGTGCTCAAGAGCATGGTGGCGCGCTGTGGCTTTCTCACGTGGATGCCAGAGCCGATGTATGACGTAGAAGCCAAAGCGCGCGTGATGGATACGCTGCCGATTCCGACGGTGCGCGCCACGCGCACGTTGACCGCGTTTCGTCGCCGTCAGGGCATTCTGCCGAGCCCTGCGGTGAAACTGCTCGATGAGCTGCGGCGGTTGACGGCGAGTGCTTGAGGGGCTTTATCCCAAGACGTGGTACGCCAAAGTCGGCCGGGGTGTCTTGGGCTCACAGCTGCGCAAATGCTTGGCAAGTAACTTCCCGTCGTCCGCTAACAGCTTGGCCGCTCGGTAGAGTCCGGTCATCGGATAGCCATAGGATGCGTCGCTGGTGATCCGATCGAGCATGTCGGCGGCATCTTGCAGCCCGTTGGCATGCGCGTGGAATTGCAGCGGTTTGAAGTAGGGGGAGAACCCGTTAAATCCATCGCGACGGTCCGAGGGGTTCATCAATATGTCTTCCACGGTAAGCCTGCCGATATGTTCGATTTCTTCTGCCTCGAGCGACGAAGCATCGATGCCAGCGCGACGTGCGGCGTCATATCCGATGTCGTAGAAGGTCGCCTCGACTGAGCCCGGAAAATATCTCTCGCCATCGACCAGCAGCGACGGAATTCTATGCGCGCGCACCACGTCCTCAACGGACGTGCGTTGGTTAATTTTCAGGCAGACGATGCGTTGCTGGAGTTCGTCTCCGATTTCTGAATTGTCACGATACCGGCGGTTCGGGCACCCCTTCACCGGCCGTAGCATTTCCAGTAATTCGCCGAACGCGGCGCTCTGGGCGTTCGCGCGCAGGAACGGCGTGTGGTCTTGCGGCGAGACCTGCTGAGACGACATCAGGCCCCGGCGCGTAAATCCGCCTGAAATCGGATAGCGAGGGACGGTGTGGCAAGGTTCGGCGAAGTCAGCGCCGTCCTCGGGCGCCCGCTTTGCCACGCGCGTATCGCGCGCCTGATGTGAATGCGACGCCGGCGCACCGCCCTGAGCGTCCATCAAACGGTTTGAAGCGGCGTCGAGATTGTCGGCAATCGATCTTTCGAGTGTCGACGTAGCAACGCCGGGCGCGATCGGCACGATCGTCGGGCCAACGCCGGGAGCGCGTTCAGAGATGGGCGGCCAAAAGAAGTTCGCGGTATCCATATCGATCCTCCGAAAAAGATCGAATGATGTTGCCTCGCGCTGAAGGCGGCTATCGTCGCCGAACGTGCTAGTTGCGCAATTGCGCCGTGGTCGCGCCGCGCCCGTCTTATGCGTTGCCCGCGACGATGCTCGCCCGGTGATACGGCGTGCCGCCATACTCGGCTGGGCCGTGGATCGTCTCGACACGTTCGATATGCCACGGCACCGGCTGTGCAAAGCGCGGGCCCGCATAGGCAAACGTATGGAACTCGCCGTTTTCGCCGCACGCATCGACGTTAGACGGCAAGTCGGCCAGCAACGCCTCGTCGTATTCCCGGCCGACAAATTCCGGCCCGAGATAGCGGCCGTCGACACACACGATCACCGCGCGGTATCCCAGCGAAATGAATTCGTTAGCGAGTACCAGACGCTCGCGCTGCCACAACGGCAGTACCGCCGTCATGCCCGCCGCTGCGCAGACTTTCTCTTCCCAATCGCGATGCGGCTGCAAATCGATGTCACCGAATAAACCGTGCGTGATGCCTTCTGCCCGCATCGCTTGCAAACGCGCAACGAATTCGGCTTCGTAACCCTTCCAGCCCGCTTGCCCGATGTCGAGGGCGATGCCCAGCGCATCGGCCTGCGCCTGCATCAACTCGCGCGGCAAGCCGTGCGAGCGCGAACTGTCGCCCGTCTCGTCGAACATCGCGAGCAAACGGCGTACGTCGAAATGCGGTGCACCGGACGCATCGCAGGACAGCTCGTGATGCAGGGCAAGGCACGAGTCCTTGCCACCGCTCCAGGAAAAGAAGGCGGGCGTGGGCATGGTGGTGAATTCACACGATCAAAAGCAAAGCGGACCCCGCAGGGTCCGCCAGTAATACTTGCAGGGTGTCGAGCGAATCGGAAGATTGTGCCGTCACCCGCATGACGTCGCCCGCTTAGTGCGAGCGAATCATCGTGCCGAACGGTTGCTCGGTCAGAATTTCGAGCAGCACCGAGTGTTCGATACGGCCATCGACGATGTGCACCGACTTCACGCCGCTCTTGGCCGCGTCGAGCGCCGACGAAATCTTCGGCAGCATGCCGCCCGAGATCGTGCCATCGGCAAACAGTTCGTCGATTTCGCGCGCCGACAGGTCGGTGAGCAGATTGCCTTCGCGATCCATCACGCCCGGAATGTTGGTCATCATCACCAGCTTTTCGGCGCCGAGTACCGTGGCGAGCTTGCCCGCCACGAGGTCGGCGTTGATGTTGTACGCCTGACCGTCTTCGCCCACGCCGATCGGCGAGATCACCGGGATGAAAGCGTCGTCTTGCAGCGCACGCACCACGGCCGGGTTGATCGAGTCGACTTCGCCGACGAAACCGATGTCGATGAACTGACCGGCGTTCTCACGATCCGGCATGAGCATCTTGCGGGCGTTGATCAGACCGCCGTCCTTGCCGGTGAGACCCACCGCCTGGCCGCCGTATTGGTTGATCAGCATCACGATGTCCTGCTGGACTTCGCCGCCGAGCACCCATTCGACCACTTCCATGGTCTCTTCATCCGTGACACGCATGCCCTGAATGAAGGTGCCCTGCTTGCCGATCTTCTTGAGCGCCTGGTCGATCTGCGGGCCGCCGCCGTGCACCACGACGGGGTTGATCCCCACGAGCTTGAGCAAAATGACGTCGCGCGCGAAGCCCTGTTTCAGGCGCTCCTCGGTCATCGCGTTGCCGCCGTATTTGATCACCACGGTCTTACCGTGATATTTGCGGATGTACGGCATCGCCTCGGCCAAAATCTCGGCTTTGAGAGCGGGTGCGATGTCGTCGATGGAATTCATTTGCAGATCGGACATGGCGGGAACGTTTTCGCAGGTGGACCAGAAACACGGCGCATTGTACAGCCAAGAAGCCCGTGCGTGCTGGGCTTTGCCGGGTTTTGGAAGGGCAATTCGCTTGCGTCGGTGCGGGCGCGCCAGTACCCTTCGGCACGGCTCGGGCAGTAACCGCAAATGCGGTCAATTCGGCCCCGTGACCGGGCTACGGCGTCATCCGCGTATCACCCCTTTCACTTGACCGAAGACGCCCTCTGACGCCCGATTTTTCCCGATCGTCTTCCAATGTCCGTCTCAAGGGCGTTTAATCGGCCATCGTCGGGCGCTCTGTGGCGAACGGGTGACAGCGCGGCCGCTGTTGCAGTTGTGCAACTTAGCTAAGGTTAAAGAGGGCGCGCGGCGGGAACGACAGGGGTGGCTTCTCACAGGCTGGAAATGAAGGCACCGCAGGCTGACCAGGCTGACTTATTGGAGGATCGAACAGCGATGGATGGGGAAGTGAAGAAGCCTGCGGGCGGTAGCGCCACCCGCTGCCCGCAATGCGGCGGCGAGGTGTCGTGCGGCGCGCAGGGGATGGTGGCGGGCGCGGCCGAGGCGGCTGATGCGGCAGGCGTGACCTGCTGGTGCCTCGACTGGCCGCACCTACCGGCCTCGGCACGAGTGGGCGTCGGCGCGTGCCTATGCCCCGCCTGTCTTCGTGCCGCGCTGCTTGCGGCGGGCGTTGCGCTCAAGGGCACGCCCGCCGATCTGCCCTGAGCCGGGCTGCCGCCCCGGCGGAATGCCACGCGGTGCCGGTGAACCGACACCACCGCCCGCGCGATTGCCGCCACCCGCGCCGCCCACGCCGCGAAACATCAGCTTCTGCCGGGTACCGAGCGACTTGTTCGCCATGGCGCGGCTTACTGGCTATGCGAACCGTGTGCCATCCCCGGCATGGCGCTCATCGCACCGCCCGCGGGAGGGGCCGCCGCCGTCAGGTCGCGCACCTGAACTTGCACCTGCTGCTCCGTCTTCTTGTGATCGGCGCTCTCGAAGCGCAGCGTGACCGGCACGGTGTCGCCCTTCTTCAGTTGCGCCTTCAGGGCGTTGAGCATGATGTGATAGCTGCCCGGCTTGAGCTGCACCGGCTGATTGGCAGGCAACGGCAAACCGTTCGGCAGCGCCCGCATCTTCATCAGCGTGCCTTCGAGCTTCATCTCGTGCACTTCGGCCGTGGCCGCCGCCGGGGTACTCACCCCCACGAGCGTGGTGGCCTGATGCGATTGCAACGTCATGAAGACGCCGGTGGCGGTCTGCCCCGGCACGGTGCCGCGCGCCCATGCGTCGGAGACGTCGACCTGCGCAAAGGCCGATGCGCTCGCCAAGGCCAGAGCGGCAGCCACCCAAATCTTGTGTTTCATGCAAACTCCTTTTGGTTGTCGGCCGGAAGTCACCGGCCTTGTATCGCATGAGGCGCTGCGCGACGATGTGCCGCACAGGACGTGGACAATCATTGTAGTCGCGGCCTGCCGACGATGTCGTCACGCCTATGTAATACGCGGAATTTCGGCGTGCGGCAGAGTGTCGCAGCGCCCAGGCCTGCCGGACGGCCGGTGAGCCGCTCTTGGTACACTTGTCGGATGACTCATTTCCCTATCGAGCGAACCAACGTCGTTCAGCTTTTCTGGCTGCGCTGTCTGGCTATCGTCGGCCAGTTGGCCACTATCGGTGTCGCACAACTCTGGCTCGGTGTGCGTCTGCCGCTCGAACCGATGCTCACCATCGTGGCGCTCGAAGTGCTGTTCAATGTGCTGACCTGGATTCGGGCGCGACGCGGCGTGGAGCGCGCCAAGCGGCGCACCGATCTCGATCTAATGGGGCAATTGCTGGTCGATCTGGCCGCGCTCACCGCGCTGCTATTCTTCTCGGGCGGTGCCACCAACCCGTTCGTCTCGCTGTTCCTGCCCGGCTTGGCCATCGCCGCCGCCGTGCTGCCGTGGCGCAACGCGTCGCAACTCGCCTTGCTCTCGCTCGTGGCCTACGGTGCCCTGAACTTCCAATACGTACCGCTCGACCTCGCCGACCCGGGCAACCTGCTGCGGCTGCACCTCGCCGGGATGTGGGTCAACTTCGTGGTGAGCGTGCTGGTGATCGCGTGGTTCGTGTCGCGCATGTCGCGTGCCCTGCGCGCGCGTGACGCCCAACTGGCACGCGCGGAACAACGGCTGCTGCGCGATGAGCGCATGGCCGCGCTCGGCGCACAAGCGGCGAGTGTCGCGCATGAACTCGGCACGCCGCTCTCGACCATGGCCGTCGTTGTCGGTGAGCTACGCAGCGAAAGCGTGGGCAGTGCCGCGCTCAAACCGTTCGAACCCGATTTGCAAACGCTGGAGCAACAGATCGCGCTGTGCAAGAGCGCCATCGGTCACGTGCAGATGCGCGCGGCCGCCCCGGTGCGTCAGGCGCTCGCGGAATGGCTGCCGGCCTTCACGACGCAATGGCGATTGCGGCACCCCCAGGTGCTGTTTCAATTGCACGTGCCGCCGCAACTGACGGCACGCATCGAAGACACCGTGCAAGTCGGCCAGATTCTGACCATCCTGCTCGATAACGCCGCGTACTTCAGCCCATCGTCGGTCACGCTCGACGTGGCCGTGGCCCCCGACGATTTGCGCTTCACCGTCTGCGACGAGGGCCCCGGCATGAGCGCCGAGCTACGCACGCGGCTGGGCAACTCGCCCGTCATGAGCACGCACGGCGGGCACGGCATGGGCCTATATCTCGCCTTCGCCAGCGCACAGCGTCTCGGCGGTGACATCATCCTTACCCCCAACACGCCGCAAGGCACGCGCGCCGAGCTGCGCCTGCCGATGGCCACCTTCTTCTTCGGCTCGCGGAGTCAGACATGAACGCCTCCCACTTTCTTCTCATCGACGACGACGTCGTCTTCGCCGAAACGCTGGCACGCGCCCTCACCCGCCGCGGCTACGACGTGCAAATTGCCGGTGACGGTGCGGCTGCGCTGCTCGCCGCACGCACGCGCCAGTTCGATCTGATTTCGGTCGATCTGCATCTGGGCCACGATTCGGGTTTGCCGCTCATTGCGCCCCTACGCGCCTTGCAACCGAAAGCCCGCATGCTGGTGCTGACGGGTTACGCCAGCATCGCCACGGCCGTGCAGGCGGTGAAGGACGGCGCCGATAACTATCTCGCGAAGCCCGCCAACGCCGACACGATCCTCGCCTCGCTGCGTAACGACGCGAGCGAGACGCAGGCCGACGAAGCGATCGAGAACCCCTCGCCGCTGTCGGTTGCCCGGCTGGAGTGGGAGCACATCCAACGTGTGCTCGCCGAGCACAACGGCAACATCTCGGCGACCGCTCGCGCGCTGAACATGCATCGCCGCACGCTGCAACGCAAACTGCTCAAACGGCCGGTCAAACAGTAAGCAATGTCACCGGCAGCGCGTTCATCGCATGCCGGTTGTCCGAGCGGCCGAATAGCCATTCCTAGCGCCGCCTCGGACAGATCCGAAAATCCTCTCCGAGCCCATTCAAAGGCTTCGCAGCGCGCATTTCGAAGCGCAATATCAGCACTCCTTATTTAGCCGAGAACGAACGCCGCCGAGCGCTTGCGCGGGCGCGTTACGTTATTGGGACGGAGAGCTGATATGCCGCAACCCTGGATCGCTTCGCATCACGCGCGCGGACGGATTTCGCGCAACACCGCGTCACAACGTGCAGCGCCTGGGCGTGGCGAGCGTCGGCGGGCGCGGCATTCGAACCGATCCAGAGACTCGCCGACGCACACCATAGTGGCGTTAAGTCCGTTACACCCGTTGAGCCCGTTAAGCCGACGCGACGGCTTTACCGGCGCTCATGCGACGAATATCGGCAGCCGGGCGGCGACATCGAGACATCCGTCGAGTCGGCACGCTGCCCAACTGCCACCGAGTTCACGCAACGTCCCCCCGGTACTTGCCGGAATCTCGTTCCTCACGGCCTTCGCCGCGGTGCTAGTCGCGGTCGACGCCTATGGCGCGAATTCCACCACGTCGCTAGCCGATTCGCGCTCCGGCGACAATTTCTTTGCCCTCGCGCGCCCCGGGCGACTGGGATATCCCGATGATGATTCCACGGTCGTGCAGCCGTTCCCCGCGTCTACCAGTTCCGATGCCATCGCCGTCGTCGACGGGGATTTGAACCCGCCGCTGAGCACGACCCAGTGGCCGACGGCGGTGTTCAGGCCGGTGTCACAATCCACACGCACACCAGAAGCCATTTTCGAGAGCCTTAACGGCACCGAGCGATGGCGGCGGCAGGTCACTTATTCGCGCCCATTTGTTGCCAGCGAGTTACTTGACGCATCGTTAGTTACTGCGCGTCTACAGGCCGAGTTGCAGGACGCGCTTCGTGTCGCGGGGATCACAGAACCGCAAACGCAACGTAGCGTCTACAGCGTTGCAGTACATCGGTGGGAACGCGAACTCAGACAGCCCTTGCTGCTTTCCGATTTGATCGTTGACGACAGGGGCAATTCGCTCCCGGCACTTAACCTCACGCGCTTGGCGGCACACCGCCCGCTACCGCTCGACATCCTTCGCATCGTGCACTTTCGTCATGGGGCATCCATGCAGGACGTCGTGTCGGACGATTACCGCTTAAACAGCACACGCAACGACCCACTCACGACGGAGGCCGCGCTGTTGTACGAACGCGTTTCATTGACGGTACCCTTGGATCCGGAAACCCCGGTCGACGTCGTGGTTCAGCAGTTCATATCAGCGCTTGAGCAACATGTCGGCATACTGCGGGCCGGATACCTTTTGCTGCCCCCCTCGGCACCTGCGGAACTAGGCCCGTGGTTCGACGGCATGGCGGTACGCGATGCGCAAGACCAGACGGTCGCTGCGTTAGCAAGCGCACTAGTAAAAAACACGACGCGCATCGACAATTTGCGAGCGCAATGCATTGACGAACGCATTGATTGGGCGCTGCCCGCCAGCGACGCTTCTCCCGAAACGACACGCGACGGCATCGAGACACTGCTCAGCGTTCGCTTGGCAGAGCTCGCCGAGAATACGGACTATCCGTTTGGTACGCCGCTTCAGTCGATGGCAACCATCCTGATGCGGCTGGGTCCGGCACACGGCATCGAAGCGACAGGCCTGCACAACGCCAGCGTCTTGGTCAAGAATTTCAACCGTCTCGCCGCCGACTGGAAGCATCAAAAGTCCTGGCCCGTCGACCCGCTGTTGGTGAGTGCCGCCCATATGCTCACGGCGAGTACGCCTTCGGATGCGATGGGGAATGCCACGGCATTGCACACATTACTGGCGAATGAGGCGAGTGGAGCGGATGGGGAAAACGCAACGAGCGCAACCCGGCAACAACAACTCACCCAGCTTTGGGAGCGGTTCGAGCAACGCCTTCGCGCGTACGATCCGTTGCCCGTTTTCAACGAAACCCGTGCGGCCGAGCAGATACTGCTACGGTTCGGATTTAACTCCACCGATTTGAGCCAGCCAGTGCGAGCGACACTTCACGTCGGGCCACCATCGCGAGTGGGGGTCGGCGCGACTCTCGCCACCCCAGTCAAACATTGCCTTGGCTCCGTTAAGACACGCATTCCGCTCTACTTCCTTGGGCCTCCCCTTCGGCGAATTGACTGTTTCACGTTCATGGAAAATGCGTTGGATCGATTCAACAAGCGCCTGCAAACGCGCGCCGAGATGCCCGCCAAGATCGATGAGCTCATTCGACTTGCTGGTGTCAAGAACTCGCCGGAGATCCGCGCGTCGGCCGTGAAGCTCATTGTCACCGTGAACAATCTCAGCGCCCGTGCCGAGTCGCTCGATCCACCGGACTGGCTGCTGTTCATCGAAGACGTCCGCGATTTTCTCCAACGTCTTACGATTGCGGAGCCGATGTTTTACGTTGCCGAACAGGTGAAGCAAAATAACTGGCGCGCCGTCGCTGAAATGGTGCCGTTTCTGGTGCCCGCATGGGAGACTGGCGAAGGTATCGCGCGGCGTAACTTCACCGAATTCCGCGAAGGAGTCATCGGCCTGGGTGTCGATGCATTCATGGCCTGCCTGACCCACACGTCACAACGTTTTCTAACGCGGAACATGGAACGGGCCTTTGCCGAGACGATGCGCATGCCCCCCTCCCACCGATCGGCGATGTCGATGCTCGACATGCTCTCAGAGCCGCTAGCCGATCACGGCTCGGACGCGAGAACGACAGATATCTCGTTGGCAAACTTCGATTTTCTCTCTCAAGACGCCATCTCAGCGTCGTCCGAACCTCGTGCTTCGGGCATCGACCCGTACGACGTCTTTGTCGATCCTGCGCAATTGCCGGAGAACGTCCGGCGACTACCGTCGATTAAGCGAGTGGACGAAAGACCACGGCGCACGACGCGAGACGAACCATCGTTCGAACTCATCTTCAACGAAGATATCAAGATCTTCGCCGCGCAAACACCGCCCCTCGAGCCGAACGTCCCATCACCGCCACATACCCATCTCTCACCCGTGGCACTTGGGCAGCAGCCCACGGTGGTCGATATCAAGCGATGGATCGAAGGGTCGCGCCGGGCCTCACTCACCGAAGTGCTGCGCATCGTCCACGACTACGTCTCGGCGCCCGCCCCGTTGACCGGGCGCGTGCTGTCGGAGTTGATAACGAGTACTTCGGACGCGGGGAATGCGGTGATTGCTCGGCTCGAAGCGTTAGCCGAGAAGTCACCCACCTTTCGCGCGATCATCGACAGGTCGTCGTTGCCGGAGAATGGGCAGCCGTGGAAGCTCGAAGTTGTCGAGGGATTCGATCCCAAAGTGCAGCCCGATGCTGGTCGGATATGGATATGCACAGACGAGGAGTTTGGCCGTAAGCAGTACCAGACACAATCGGGCACGACCCCGTTTTCGCCCGAGCGCGGATGGTTGCATGAGTGCCTTCACGCACTGACCGATCTCGATGACCCCGTAGACGCCACCCAGCATCGGGGGGCGATCGTGTATCTCACCGATCGCATCGGTTTCGAAGCAGGCTGGCGCTACGAGGAGCGTGTTATCTACCGGTCATCGTCATCGTCGGGCAGCTCCGTGAAGTCGCCCGAGCACTCGCATCCCAGCGGAGGAGATGGCCCGGTCGAGCCCGTTTCGGACGACGTCGTCGCACGCATGCACGACGAAAACCGATACCTCGATCGTATGCTCGACCGGCAAATGAACTTACGCCCCTCGACGCACGCCCTCACTCAGGAGGTGACTTCGCGCGCCACCGTAGCGGATGGCTTGCGATTGGAGCAGACCTTGCGATTCGAGCGACTTTGGGTGACCTCGCAGCGGAGTCCGCTAACGAGTCCAGACTTACATGCGCCGGGAAGATTGCTGGGTGCCAATGCAGATCTAACCGACGTTTCGCAACGCCTCATCTCGCGCAGCCGCTTGTTTCGCTTTCTCTATCAGCGCTGGGCGTCCGGCGATAACGTGGGCGCTTGGCGCATCGTGGCCCGCGCGGAATCGGAGATGCCCTGCTCGAGCGGAGCATCGACCCGCGCGCCGTGGCGTATTAACCGCGCATTGGGCGAGATTGAAATGCACTCTGGGCCGGTGTACTACCTTTCGAGCTCGGGGCCGCGGTACATGACGATGACGCATCGCACGGTAGGTGCCCTCACGGAATTGATTACGGGCGACTTACGCATCCGGCCCGTCGAGGACGCGACAGTCGAACGCGGATTGCGCGTCGTGCTCGAGAACGCACTGATGCAACATGCCGACGACAACGTTCGGATCTCGTCCGCCTACGCGCGCGAGCCCAGCGCGTTGCTCGAATACACCACACGCGCCAACCGAATCGCGCAAATCGAAGATCGCGAACTACGCGACTTGCTCCGTATGCTCAAATTTTCCTGAACGGCAAAAGAAAACGGCCCCGCGAGGGGCCGTTACTCACATCAGACTTACCGACGTCTGCAATTACAGCACGTAACGCGACAAGTCTTCGTTCTGCGCCACTTCACCCAGCGACTCGTTCACGTAAGCCGCGTCGATGGTGACGACCTGATTGGCCTGCTTGCCGGCGTTGTACGAAATGTCTTCAAGCAGCTTTTCAATGACGGTGTAAAGACGACGTGCCCCGATGTTTTCCGTCTTCTCGTTCACCGAAAATGCGATCTCAGCGAGACGCTTGATACCGTCTTGCGCGAATTCGAGCGCCACATCTTCCGTCGCGAGCAGGGCTTGATATTGCTTCACCAGGCTTGCGTCGGTTTGCGTAAGAATCGACTCGAAGTCTTCGACCGACAGCGAATCGAGTTCGACGCGGATCGGGAAACGGCCTTGCAATTCCGGAATCAGATCGCTCGGCTTGGCCAGATGGAAGGCACCGCTCGCAATGAACAGGATGTGATCCGTCTTGATCATGCCGAACTTCGTGCTTACCGTCGTGCCTTCGACCAGCGGCAGCAAGTCGCGCTGCACACCCTGACGCGACACGTCGCCGCCGCCCACTTCGCTGCGCGTGGCGATCTTGTCGATTTCGTCGAGGAACACGATACCGTTCTGCTCGACGTTACGCAGGGCCAATTGCTTGACCTCTTCGTCGTTGAGCATCTTCGACGCTTCTTCGTCGGTCAGCACCTTGAGCGCGTCCTTGATCTTGAGCTTCTGGCGCTTTTTGCGCTGGTTGCCCAGATTAGCGAACATGCCCTTGATCTGCTCGGTCATCTCTTCCATGCCCGGCGGGCCCATGATCTCCATGCCCTGCGCCGGAATCTCGACTTCGAGCTCGACTTCCTTGTCATCGAGTGCACCTTCGCGCAGACGCTTGCGGAACGTCTGACGCGTGGCGTTATCTTCGGTGCTGGCTTCCGGCTCATGCGAGACCGAACCGAAACGGATATCACGCGAGGACTCGCGGCCCGTCGGCAACAGCAGATCGAGAATGCGGTCCTCGGCACGGTCTTCGGCCTTGGTACGCACCTTCTTCATTTCGGCTTCGCGCGTCTGCTTGATGGCGATTTCCGCCAGATCACGCACGATACTGTCCACGTCGCGGCCCACATAGCCCACTTCGGTGAACTTGGTCGCTTCAACCTTGATGAACGGCGCATCGGCCAGCTTGGCCAGACGGCGGGCAATCTCGGTCTTGCCCACGCCGGTCGGGCCGATCATCAGAATGTTCTTCGGCGTGATTTCCTGACGCAGCGGGTCGGCGACCTGCTGACGGCGCCAGCGGTTACGCAATGCCACCGCGACGGCCTTCTTGGCCTTGTTCTGGCCGATGATGTGTTTGTCGAGTTCGGAAACGATCTCGGAGGGGGTCATATGGGTCATGACGTTCGCCAAATTAGAGGTTCGATCAGGGTGACGCCCGGCCGGTCATACCCCGGCCGGCAAGTCACGTCGCAGGAGTCCACCTGCTGCGGCGTGCGCGTCGACCGTCGTCACTTGATACTCGTTTAGTCGTTGCGTGAATCGTGGCTTCAAGCGTTGCCAAGTGCGCAGCTGCGCGTTACTTGGCAGCCTTGGGCGGCAGCGATTCGATGATGTGGTTCTGGTTCGTGTAGATGCACATGTCGCCAGCAATCGTCAGCGCTTTCTTGACGATCTCAGCAGGCGACAAGTCGGTGTTTTGTACCAGCGCACGTGCCGCAGCTTCTGCGTACGAACCGCCCGAACCGATCGCCGCCACACCGCCTTCCGGATCGAGCACGTCGCCATTGCCCGTGATTACGAGCGTGGTCTCCGCGTCGGCGACGATCATCATCGCTTCGAGACGGCGCAGCATGCGGTCGGTACGCCAGTCCTTCGCAAGTTCGACGGCGGAGCGCGTCAGGTGACCCTGGTGTTTTTGCAGTTTCGCTTCGAAACGATCGAGTAGCGAGAACGCGTCGGCCGTTGCCCCGGCGAAACCGACCATGACCTTGCCGTCATAAACGGTTCGCACCTTGCGGGCGGTGCCCTTCATCACGATATTGCCGAGCGTGACCTGTCCGTCACCGCCGAGCGCGACCTGATCGCCGCGCCGAACGGAGACGATAGTGGTGCCGTGATATTGCTCCATGCCTGTTCCTTTTCGGGGGGCGACATGCGCCCCGTAACGATTGGCCCGGACTTCACGCGCGCCCCCTCGTCGTTGAGGGAAGACGCCCGACCGGGCGAGACGTGACTGTAGTTTAGGGCAATCGAAGGAATATCAAGAGGCGTCGACGGCAGTGTGTGGCACGCGTTTCACGGGCTGAGAGGCGAGTCATCAAACATGCCATCTGCGCGGCATTGCGCCGCACTTAATGTGAGATGACGGGGTAATTTCTCGGAAATTACCCCGTTTATGCGGCAAGGTCCCGCTTAGAACGTGGTGCGCAACCCCACTCGCACCGCGCGTCCGCCCTGCGGTGCAATGTCGCGCAGGAACGAGCTGGCCAGACGCACTTCCTGATTCGTCAGGTTCTCGCCCTTCAGATACGCGAGCCACTGCGCGCCACCCGTCTTGAACTGATAGGTGAGCGCCGCCCCGAGCGTGGTGTAGCCGTTGGTCGTCAGATCGCCCGCTGGTACGCGCCCTTGATTGCTCGCGTGCACCACTTCCACACGGGCACCCCACGGACCGAGGCCGTACGCCAACGCCGCCGTCAAACGCAGCGGTGCGATGCGCGGCAGCGGCTCGCCGGTGTCGCGATTGCGGCCCAGCGTGTAGTCGCCGCGCAACTCCAGATCGACATTGCCGTAGCCCTGCCACACGCGCGCGCGTCCTTCCGCTTCCACGCCGTAGAGTTCAGCAGGCACTCCCGCGTATTGATAAACCGGCAGGCCGCCGGAGGTCACCGCTTCGCCCTCCTCGTTCACGGAGCGGCCGGTGTTTTCCAGTGCGATGAAGTTCGAGAAGCGGCTGTAGAACACACCGACGCTGCCCTTGTTCGGGCCATTCACGTAACGCAGCGACAGGTCCGTCGAGAACGCCTTCTCCAGCTTCGATTGCGCGTTGCCGATTTCCCAGATGCCGGTCGCCACGTGCGGGCCATTGGCATACAACTCGTAGAAGGTCGGCGCGCGTTCGGTATACGACGTGTTCAACGCCACCGACCACGCCGGAGCCAACGCGAAGACCGCGCCCGCCGAGACGCTGCCCGGCGTGAAGTTGCGCGTGGGCAAGTTGTCGAATCGCTCGTTGCCACCCGCCGACGGCTTCACGTGTGTGTGCTCGATGCGTGCGCCGAAAGAGAGCTTCACCGCTTGATTCACCGCCCACTCTTCGAGCGCAAACAGTGCCACGTTGCTCGTATCGCTCTTCGGCACAAACGCCTCTTCGCCCAATGCCGAGAACGTATTCTGCGAGAACTGCACACCCACTGCGCCTTCGAGCGGGCCGATTTTCGCGTGACGGGCTTCGATGCGGCCCTCAAAGCCGTGGTTCTTGAAGGTCGTCCCGGTCTCGCCGTTTTCGATCTCCTTGTGTTCGTAATCGGTGTAGCCGAAGTTGAATTTGAGCGCGGTGAACGGGCCGCTCAAGTCGCGCACTTCACTCGCCAACGCGAGGCGTTGCTGACGCAACCGGATGCGCGTGTTTTCTTCTGCCACCGTGCCGTAGTCGGAGTCGTAGCCGGAGTAAGACAAGCCGGTGTAGCCGTTCGCCCACGTCCACGACGCCCCGACGGCGGCACCGCTCGCCTGCCCGTTGCTGTTGGGCAAGGTGCCGGACGGTTGCTCGGTGCCCTCGGGGTCGCGCGCGCGTTGCTGCGCAGAACGGGCGAAACCCGGGATGCGCAAGTCGGTGCTCTTACGCGCGAAGCCATCGACGTGGAACGCGAACTGGCCGTTGCCCACTTCGATCAACGCGGCGCCCGCGCGCTCGCGATTGGCTCCGCCGTAGCTCACGTCTGCCGCGCCCGATACGCCGTCGATCGGTTCGCGCGGAATTCGGTTGTCGATGGTGTTGACCACACCGCCCACGGCGTTGCCGCCATAGAGCAGCGCCGCCGGGCCGCGCACGATTTCGATGCGCTCGATGGAGAGCGGATCTTGCGCGACGGCATGGTCGTACGACAGCGACGAGGCATCGAGCGCGCCCGTGCCGTTTTGCAGCAGGCGGATGCGGTCGCCATCGAGACCACGAATGATCGGGCGGCTGACGTTCGGGCCGTATGACGTCGACGAGACACCGGGCAGGCCGTCGAGCGTCTCGCCTAAGGTGCCGGCGCGGCGCAGCACTAGGGCTTTGCCATCGAGTTCTGTGACGGGGACGGTCAGGTCGGCAGCCGCCCGGCCGAGCGGGTTGCCAGTGACGAACGTCGTCGACAGCGCTAAAGGATCGCCGCCGAGTCGTTCAGCGGCAGACGGCTGTGTTTGTGTGACCGCCGGTGTCTGCGCAGGGGTGTCCTCAGCCGCGTGCGCTTGCACGGCAGCGAAGGCCAGAGTCAGGCAGGCGGCCAGCGGCAGCGGCGCGAAAGCGAGGGAGGTGGGCGAGGAAGCGGACGAAGCGGTGAGCGAAGAAGCGGCGCGCACGCGCGCGGCGTTCGAAGTAGGAGATGCCATGTCGTTGTTGTGTCGTAGGTCTGCGACGGCGTTGCCGTCGATCAGCACGCACGAACGCCTGCGCGGCACCCGACGCAGCCGTTTAGGCGCGAACGAGTGACTGCACCGCGAAGGCGGTCGTCGGCTACGCCGACGATGCGCATGCGGTATGCGGAAACGTTTCAGCAGGAATTCGCGCGGGCAGCGCGTGGAAGGTCAGACCGGGACAGGCGGGGCGCGGGAACGAAACGCCAGTGCGAGCGCGCTGGCGTGAGAACGTCCGGTGGCAAGCGATGGCGCGAGCGCTGCGGTGGTATCGGCGCGCCATGCCAGCACGGCCACCGCCATCGCGGCGGCAAGCGTCGCGCCTTCGAACAGATGGCAATGATGGTGATGGTTGCCGTAATCGACATGGGCAAGACGCGCGCTGGCTGGCGCCCATGCAGTCTGCGCGTCGGCATCGTCTTCCGGGTCAGTGTCGTTAGCGTTGGTGCTAGTCAGCGCTGTCGACACCACGCCGCCCGTCAGTTGCCGGGCATGCACGATCTCGTGCTGCAAGCCCCACATCTGCACGCACAAGAGTGCAACGACCAACCAAGCGATCCAACCTGCGCGCCCACGACTCGCCCGCGTGCGCATACGGGCACGCCAATGGCGGAAGGAGAACGGGAAGGACGGCATGGGCAGGACGAATTGCAACTGAGTTGCAATTCTGCCATAAAGCGGGGGCGGCCGCGAGCGTTGTGTCGCGTGATGTCGCGTTGTGTGCAGGCGACATCTGAAGACATCGAGGTCGCGAGCCGATCAAAAAAGAAAACAAAAAGGGCATGTCACGAGGACATGCCCTTTGCAAACCGAGGGGCCTTGAGCGCCGCCACCGCGCGGCGTCAGGCCGTACTACCTTGCATTCGAATCAGATTCGAACCAAGTTCACATCATGTTCGAATCAATCGCCGAACAGCTTCTGGCGCAGTTCGCGGCGTTCCTGCGCTTCGAGCGACAGCGTGGCCGTCGGACGAGCGAGCAAACGCGGCACGCCAATCGGCTCACCGGTTTCTTCGCACCAGCCGTAATCACCTGCGTCGATGCGGGCGAGCGACTGTTGCACTTTCTTCAGCAGCTTGCGCTCGCGATCGCGGGTGCGCAGCTCCAGTGCGTGTTCTTCTTCGATCGTGGCGCGGTCGGCCGGATCGGGCACGAGAATGGTTTCGCGGAGGTTCTCGGTCGTCTGACCGGCGTTACGCAGAATTTCCTCTTGCAGCTTTTCCAGACGATCCTTGAAGAAGGCGAGTTGATCTTCATTCATGTAGTCCTTCTCGCCCATCTTCAGAATTTCGGCCTCGGTCAAAAGTCTTTTCTTGCTCATGGGTTTTTGTGGCGTCTCTTTCGGATAGTCCGGCGACGCTCCCTTAGCGGGTCGAGCGTCTTGCTTGCCGGCGGTGCCGCTGGCGGCTTCCTGGGTTACGTTCCTGCCGGGTGATTTGGGCGGCCCCTTCTTGGCGGCGGCTTTCTCACCCGTCTTCGGCTTGCCTGCTGGAGCACGCTTGGCGCCCGCATCCGGCGCCGGTTCTGCCCGGCGCGTGGGGCGTGCGGTGGCTGTCTTGCGAGAGGCGGTGGCCATTGCGGTGCTCCCCTGCCTTCCCCCCGGTATGCCGCGTGAACTCGCTGGCGGCAGCCCAGTGGGCAGGTATTGTAACCGAATCGGTCAACAGTCCCGGTTAAGGGGTTTCCCGTTGCCCTAAACGGCGGTCCCGCTTAGACCAGACAGCGCTCCAGCCCTTGCAGGATGATGTCTTTCGGCAGCTCGGCACCGATGAATACCATCTTCGTATTCGGTGTCTCGCCCGGTTGCCATTTCGTGCCCACGTCGCTGCCCATCATCTGGTGCACGCCCTGGAACACGACCCGGCGGTCGATGCCGCGCATGTTTAATACGCCTTTATAACGCAATAAGCGTTCGCCGTACACCTGGAGGATGCTTCCCAGGAAATCCTCCAGCTTGGCCGGATCGAACTGCTTCTCGCTGCGGAACACGAACGACTTGATCGCGTCGTCGTGATGCGCGTGGTGATGGTGATGATGGCCGTGATCGTGACCTTCATGGTCGCAATGGCCATGGTCGTGATCGCAATGCGAATGGTCGTCGCGATTGTGCTCATGACCGTGCGCATGACCATGGTCGTGGTCATGATCGTCGGCGGCGAGGAATTCCGGATCGATATCGAGCTTGTCGTTCAGGTTGAAACCGTGAATGTCGAAGATCTCTTTGAGATCGGCCTGACCGAAATCGACCACCTGCTGCGGCGCACGCGGATTCATGTGGGCCAGACGGTGCTTCAGATCATCGAGCGCTTCCGGCGTGACCAGATCGGCCTTGGTGATGAACAGGCGATCGGCAAAGCCGACCTGACGCTGCACCACTTCATGCTCGTCGAGCTGCTTTTGCGCGTGCTTGGCGTCCACCAGCGTGATGATGGCGTCCAGACGGTAGGTATCGGCCACTTCGTCGTCGATGAAGAACGTCTGCGCGACCGGGCCCGGATTGGCCAGACCGGTGGTTTCGATGACCACGCGATCGAATTGGATCGTGCCGGCATCGCGCTGGCTGTTCAGGTCGGAGAGCGCCTGCACCAGATCGCCGCGGATCGTGCAGCAGATGCAACCGTTGCTCATCTGCACGATTTGCTCGGCGTTGTCCTGCACGAGGATGTCGTTGTCGATGTTCTCTTCGCCGAATTCGTTCTCGATCACGGCGATCTTCATGCCGTGCGCTTCGGTCAGGATGCGCTTGAGCAGCGTGGTTTTCCCGCTGCCGAGAAAGCCGGTCAGGATAGTGACGGGGGTCATGAATGCAATGTCCTGTAGTGATGCGGTATGTCGCGAGCCGCCAGAATGCCGCTCAATGTACCCGAGCTGGCAGAAAGCGGCTTAGCACGCGTCAGTTGGGGGCGCCCGCGCACTGGGCGCAAGTGCCGTGAATCAGTAGTTCGACCTGTTCGCCCACAAACCCCTTGGGCAGGCGCTTAAGTTCGCGCTCACTTAATTGGGGATGCTGGGGCCAATCGTCAAGGCAGAACGTGCGATGGCAGCGTACACAGCGGAAATGACCGTGCTGCGTATGCGGACGCGGCGACGCGGCCCGTTGCGGGTCGACGTGCTCGGCCATGACGAAGCGGAAGATGCGGTCGTCGCCCGCCTGCTTGATCGCCCAGCCCTGCGCGACCAGCCAGTCGAGCACACGGTAGGCGGTCACGCGATCGAGCGGATCGGCGTCGGTCGCCAAATCGGCCAGCACTTCCTGATGGGTGAGTGGACGGCCCGCCTTGAGCAGCAGCGCCAATACACGGACACGCCCCGAAGTCACGCGCCCCGATTGCTCCTGCAAGCTCGCGCGGGCGGCTTCCAGATACGGTTGTAGTTGAGTAAGGCTCATGAATCGATTTAAGCACAGCGCCGTGAACGCTGCAACCGAGTTGCAAAAGTGGGCATTTCACGGGATGTCCACCGAAATTGGCTGAAAGTGGACAGGCGAAGCGTCATACAATTGTCACAAAAAACGCCCCCCGCCATGTCGCCCACCGCCCTCGCCCTTGTTGTTACCGCCGCATTTCTGCATGCCACGTGGAATTTTCTGGCCAAACGCATCGACACCACCGAAGGTGGCGGCCCGCAACTGGTCTTTCTGTACGCGCTGCTGACCGTCGTTCTCTATACGCCGCTCGCGCTCTTCTTTCTGATTGGCTCCCACGCCGACTGGCCCGACTGGCGGGGCTGGGCGGTGATTACGCTGAGCGCCCTGCTGCACTACGGCTACACGCTGGTGCTGCAACGTGGCTACCGGGTGGGCGATTTATCGGTCGTCTACCCGCTCGCACGCGGCACCGGGCCGTTGCTCTCGTCGCTCGGCGCCATTTTGCTGCTGGGGGAACGTCCGGGGTGGGTGGCGCTGGTCGGCATCGGCCTAGTCGTCGGCGGCGTGCTGATCATCGCAGGCGGCGAGCGCCTGTTCCGGCGCGGCAGCATGCACGCTGGAGCCGGTTGGGGAGTGCTCACTGGCGCGTTCATCGCGGCGTATACACTGGCCGATGCCTACGCCGTCAAGACGTTGATGCTCGTGCCACTCGTCTACTACTACCTCGAGAACGTGGTGCGCGTAGTGCTTTCCGCCCCGGTGGCCTGCGCCCGCCCGGCGCACGTCGCCCTGCTCTGGCGGGCCAACTGGCGCAAGATCATGCTGATTTCGCTGATCTCGCCCATTTCGTACTTTTTGATTTTGACGGCGCTGAAGTACGCCCCGGTCTCGCACGTCGCCCCGGCGCGCGAGATGTCGATGATGGTGGCCGCCCTGCTCGGCGTGCGGCTGTTAGGCGAGGGTGAGATGCGCCGCCGGGTCGGCGGCGCGGTGCTGATTGCGCTGGGTGTGGTGGCGCTAACGCTGGGCTAACCGGCTGGCCCTTCGACCGCCTCAGATGCGCTGAAGCCAAAGCCCCTTGAGGTACTCGCCTTCGGGGAATTGCGTGAGCATCGGGTGATCCATGCCGGCCGACAGGCGGCGCAGAATCCGCGCGTCGACACCGGCATCGACGGCCGCACCGGCCACGATCTTCTGGAACAAATCGGCGTCGATCGCCCCCGAGCACGAGTACGTCAGCAACTGACCGCCCGGGCGCAGCAGCTTGAAGCCCGCCAAATTGATGTCCTTGTAAGCCCGTGCCGCCCGGTCGATGTGATGGGCTGACGGTGCGAACTTCGGCGGATCGAGCACGATCATGTCGAACGTGCGTCCCTCTTCGCGCAGCGCGCGCAGCGTCTTGAACACATCGGCGTCGCGCCACTCGGCACGCGCGGCATCGAACCCGTTGAGTTCCACGTTGCGTGCCCCGATGGCCAGCGCATCGCCCGACGAATCGATCGACAGCACGCTCTGCGCGCCGCCCGCCAACGCCGCCAGCGAGAAACCGCCGGTGTAGCAGAAGCAGTTCAGCACATCGCGGCCCTTGGCTTGTTGCTTGACCAGCAGGCGGTTATCGCGCTGGTCCACGTAGAAGCCGGTCTTGTGACCGTGGCGCACGTCGACGTAGTACTTCACGCCGCATTCGTGCGTGGTGAGCGACTCGGGGGCTTCGGGCGGCTCGGCGCCAGCCAGCACGCCGGTGATGCTCGGCAGCCCCTCGCGCTCGCGCACTGCGGCGTCGGAGCGTTCATAGACATTCGGGCAGCCGGTCGCGCCGACGAGCGCCTTCGTGATGGCGTCTTTCCACATCTCCACGCCCGCCGCCATGAACTGACACACGAGCTGGTCGCTCTCAGGCTCACCCGGTGCGGACTGGTAGCGGTCGACGATCAGCCCCGGCAGGCCATCGGCCTCGCCGAAGATCAGGCGGGTCGCGCCGGTGTCGTGCACCATCTGCTCGCGATAGGCCAGCGCCGCCGACACGCGACGTTTGAAGAAGGCGTGATCGACGGGCTCGTTTTCGTCGAACGTCCAGACGCGGGCACGGATTGCCGAGACGGGGCTAAACGCCGCGCGGGCGAGAAAACGGCCATCGGCAGCGCGCACCACGACCGTCGCGCCGGAGGCCGGTTTGCCTTCCACATTGGCCACGGCGGTGGCGTAAATCCAGGGATGGCGGCGCAGCAAGGACTTCTCTTTGCCGGGCTTGAGGATCAAGGTGTTCATGCGGAGCAGGCCAACAGTTGCATTCGGAGAGCGGCAAGTCTTGCGGCACGGCGTACGGCGCTGCCACGACTGGGCGTCGGCGCACGGGCGGGACTTGCAGGGGAAGGCGCGATTCTACACCGAGTCGGGGGTGCCGCCGGGCGGCTCAAGTCTTCTTGCGGGCGCGCGGATGCGCCTGATCGTAGACCTTGGCCAGATGCTGGAAGTCGAGTTTCGTGTAGATCTGCGTGGTCGAGATATTGCTGTGGCCGAGCATTTCCTGCACGGCGCGCAGATCGCCGGACGATTGCAGCACGTGCGTGGCGAACGAATGCCGCAGCATGTGCGGATGGACATGCGTGGGCAAGCCAGCCGCCAGCGCATGACGCGACAGCCCCTGTTGCACGGCGCGCGCGCCAATGCGTTGACCGCGCGCCGACAGGAACAAGGCATTCGGCTCGGCCGCTGTCAGCGCGGCACGGGCCGTAAGCCAGTCGGTCAGCGCCTGCACGGCTTTCTCGCCGACAGGCACACGACGCCGCTTGTTGCCCTTGCCGGTGACGATCACTTCGCGCTCGGCCAGATCCAGCCAGCTTGCCGACCGGTAGCCTTCGGCTTCGACATATCGATGATCGAGCCCAGTGAGTTCGGAGAGCCGCAGCCCCGACGAGTACAGCAGTTCGAACATCGCCCGGTTGCGCAGCGCTTCGGCCGAGGTGCCGGTCGAGTGCTCGACCAGTGCGGACGCCTGATCGGGCGACAGCGCCTTGGGTAACGGCTTGGGCTGTTTGGGCGCGCGCACGCCGTCGACCGGGTTCGCCGCCAGTGTCGAGCGTTGGGCAAGCCACGCGTAGTAGCCGCGCCATGCCGAGAGCTTGCGGGCGATCGAACGACCGACCAGTCCTTGGCTGTGCATCTGCATCACAAACTTGCGGATGTCGCCATGCGCCAGTGTGTCGAGCGGGCGGCCGCCCGCCATCACCTGCAACTGCCGCAGGTCGCGCGTGTAGTTTTCGAGGGTGAGCGCGGCGAGCTTGCGCTCGCTCGCCAAGACGGTGAGATAGGCCCGGATGCCGGGCTGGAGGGGGACTTCGGGGGTGTCGGGCGCTACAACGGCGCCCGTGTGGCCATTCGGCTTACCGCTAGGCTTAGCTGCTTTTGGTTTGGCCACAATCGCGCCCAGCGCGGCTCAGTCGTCCGCGCGCAGCTTGCTCAGCGCTGCGCCCGCGAGTTCACCGATTTGCGACAGGAAGTCGGTCGCCATGCCTTCGTGGAAGCGGCGTGCATCGTCCGAGCCCATCACGAGCAGGCCGAACACCGGCGCTTCTGCGCCTTGCGGTGCCAGCGGATCGCGCAGCGCGAGCAGCGCCACAGAGGCCGGATCGCTCGGTGCCCCCAACCACGTAACCGCTTCAAAACCAGTGTTCGCGCCGCAATACGGCGTGACCAGGCTCGACGCGAAAATCTTGACCTCTTCGCTCACGCTGCGGGCAAATTCGGCAGGTTGATACGGCGCGGAGACATTCCACACGCGCACGGCGGCAAACGGCACGTCGAAGACGTCGCGCAACCCGCGGGCAATGGCGTCCGGCAACGCATGCGGATCGCGCTCGCCGAGCAGGCCGAGGGTCCAGCGGTGCAATTTCGCCGAGATATCGTCGTTTTCGTGGCCGTAGCGCAGCAATTCGGCGAGGCGTCGCTCGATCTGCTTGGTCTTCTCGCGCTGCATCTCGATCTGACGCTCTTGCAACGACACCGCCCGTTGTCCGTGGGGGCTCGTCAGCCGCACGCCGGCCAGCAATTCGGCGTGGCGCTCGAAGAAGTCAGGATGCGCGATCAGGTATTCCGCAATATCTCGGTCGTTCATGAGTGTCCGTCTGCTGTTCATCGAAAACCGCACCACGCCCAGTTTGCACAAGGAGAGCGTGCGGCCGTCAGGGTCGCGAAATCAGAAGCTTCAGAAACCAAATCGGTCTTGCGAGCGCCCCGTTCCAACGTTGGCCGATGCCAAGGGGCGCCTTGCGGGCAACACGGTATCAGATCTCGATGGTGCCCTCGAAGACCGTTGCGGCGGGCCCCGTCATGATGACCGGGCCGGCGGCGCCATCCCACTCGATAGTGAGCGTGCCGCCATGCGTTTCGATGGCGACCGGCGAGGCCAGCAAGCCCCGGCGGATGCCCGCCACCGCTGCCGCACAAGCGCCGGTGCCGCAGGCAAGCGTCTCGCCCGCCCCGCGCTCGTACACGCGTAGGCGCGCTTGATGCTGATCTACCACTTGCAGGAAACCGGCGTTCACCCGGCGCGGGAAGCGCGCGTGACGCTCAACGAGCGGGCCATCCGTCTCGACCGGCGCGGTATCGACGTTATCGACCACCTGCACGGCGTGGGGGTTACCCATCGATACGACCGAAATCCACGTCGTCTTGCCCGCCACGTCCAGCGGCCAGAGCGTGTCGGCACCCTCGCGGCGGCCTTCCAGCCCGTTCGCATCGAACGGCACGTCGGACGGCGTCAGAATCGGTGCGCCCATATCCACGCTGACCTGCCCGTCTTCGCGCGCGGTGAGCGTAATCACGCCCTGCTGCACTTCGACGCGCACCGAGCGCTTGTCGGTGAGGCCCGTATCGCGCACGAACTTCACGAAGCAGCGCGCACCGTTGCCGCAATGCTCCACCTCGCCGCCATCGGCGTTGAAGATGCGGTAACGGAAGTCCACACCCGGCAGCGCCGAGCGTTCGACGAGCAAAAGCTGGTCCGCGCCGACGCCGAAATGGCGGTCGGCCAGCGCACGCCACTGCTCGGGCGTGAAATCGATGGTCTGCGAGATGCCGTCGATCACGACAAAGTCGTTCCCGGCGCCTTGCATCTTGGTGAATTTGAGCTTCATGCCGCTATTGTAGAGGAGAAGTCGACGCGCATCCGGTGCCGCTCAATAGACGCCTGGCTGGCCTTCCGGCCGGGTCTTGAAGCGCTTGTGCACCCAGTAGTACTGCTCCGGCATCTTCAGAATCTGTTCTTCCAGAAACGCGTTCATGCGACGGGCGTCGGCATCGGGGTCGCCGCTCGGGTAGTTTTCCCACACGGGGAAGACTTTGAGCCGGTAGCCCTTGTAGTTCGGCAGCACTTCGCCGATGAACGGCAGAATCTGCGCGCGGCCCACTTCGGCCAGCCGCGAAACCGACGTCAGCGTGCAGGCTTCGACGCCGAAGAACGGCACGAACGTGGAATTTCGGGCGCCGTAGTCCATATCGGCCGCCAGCATGACCGGCTTCTTCTTGCGGAACATGCGCAGCACGTCGCGCGCGCTGTCGCCACGCGGAATCATCTCGGCGTCGAACCGGCCGCGCTGCTCCTTGGCCATCGCGTCGAACGCCGGGTTCGACATCGGCGTGTAGAGCGAAGCGCACGGGCGGTGCAGCGAGTAGTTGATGAAGACCGAGCCGGCTTCGATGCCCACGAAGTGAAAGCCGAGCAGGATGGTCGGCGGCATGTTCGGATCGCGCAGATCCACGGCGGAATCGAGCTCGATCAGGCGTTCGAGCTTCTTGCCGTCGGCAAACCACTGCACGCTGCGCTCGGCGTAGCTGCGAATGGCGTGCACGAACGACGCCCGGGCCACGCGCTCGCGGGTCGCGTCGTCCCAGTGCGGGAAACACAGGCGCAAATTGGTATGCACCACGCGCTTTCGCGAGCTGGGAATCAGGTACAAAAGTTGTCCAAGGCCCGCGCCGAAACGCGCGACCCAGCTATAGGGGAGCAGGTTGAGCCCCCGCAACAGGCCTACGCTCAGGTAGTACCCGATGGATTTCTTGGGAGTGGTTGCCATGTCGCCAGCAGATTTTCTACAGGGGCGTATAATAAGCGACATCGCCGAGTTAACTGACAACTTGCGGGGCGATTCGGATGAGCCACCCTTTAAAGGCAGCGCATCCGATTAATTTATCCGCTAAAGCGTCGCCGCTTCTACTCCGATGACGGCGCGTGAGTCGCCAATCATTCGTTATAGAGGAGCCTGAAGTGGCGAACGACTATCTCTTTACCTCCGAATCGGTATCCGAAGGTCACCCGGACAAGGTCGCTGACCAGATTTCGGATGCTGTCCTTGACGCGATCCTGACCCAGGACAAGTACGCGCGCGTCGCCGCCGAAACGCTTTGCAACACCGGTCTCGTCGTGCTCGCGGGTGAAATCACCACGACCGCCACGGTCGACTATCAGCAAGTTGCGCGCGACACCATCCGCCGCATCGGCTACGACAACACCGACTACGGTATCGACTACAAGGGCTGCGCCGTGCTGGTCGCCTACGACCGCCAGTCGCCCGACATCGCCCAAGGCGTTGACCGCGCCCATGACGACAATCTCGATCAAGGTGCTGGCGACCAAGGCCTGATGTTCGGCTACGCCTGCGATGAAACGCCGGAACTGATGCCGCTGCCGATTCACCTGTCGCACCGTCTGGTGGAACGTCAGTCGCAAGTGCGCCGCGACGGCCGCCTCAACTGGCTGCGCCCGGACGCGAAATCGCAAGTCACCATCAAGTACGAAAACGGCCGTCCGCACAGCATCGACACCGTCGTGCTGTCGACGCAGCATTCGCCGGACATCGCCCTCGACGTCCTGCGCGAAGCCGTCATCGAAGAAATCATCAAGCCGGTGCTCCCGGCCGACCTGATCAAGGGCGACATCAAGTTCCTCGTGAACCCGACCGGTCGCTTCGTGATCGGCGGTCCGCAAGGCGATGCTGGCCTCACCGGTCGTAAGATCATCGTCGACACGTACGGCGGTGCCGCACCGCACGGTGGCGGCGCCTTCTCGGGCAAAGACCCGTCGAAGGTCGACCGTTCCGCCGCCTACGCTGGCCGTTACGTCGCGAAGAACATCGTGGCCGCCGGTCTGGCCTCGAAGTGCGTGATTCAAGTGTCGTACGCCATCGGCGTGGCACGCCCGACGTCGGTGATGGTGAACACGTTCGGCACCGGCAAGATCAGCGATCAGCGCATCGCGGAACTCGTCGAGAAGCATTTCGACCTGCGTCCGAAGGGCATCATCCAGATGCTCGACCTGCTGCGCCCGATCTACGAGAAGACGGCTGCTTACGGTCACTTCGGCCGTGAAGAGCCGGAATTCTCGTGGGAAGCCACGGATCGCGCCGACGCCCTGCTGGCCGACGCCGGTCTGCGCGCCGTCGCGTAAGTCTCAGACGCGCTCGACTCGCCGTCGGCATCTGCTGGCGGCCAGTTGAGCAACGTCATGAAAAAACCCCGCCCGGGTCTCCCCGGCGGGGTTTTTCTTTGTCCGCTTTGTCCGCGTTGCCTGTGTACGCCTCGTCAGCCGAGCAACTGCCGGATCATCATCGCGAAACGCTTGCCGTAGGGCGGATTGAGCAGCCCGGCGCCGTTGAACCGCGCTTGCCGGAAGATCGGTTTCTCTTTCGAGAACGTGCGGAAGCCGACTTCGCCGTGGTATCCGCCCATCCCCGACGCCCCCACGCCACTGAATGGCAGCCCGTGTTCGGCGGCGTGCAGCAGTGTGTCGTTGATCGTCACGCCGCCGGATATCGTGCCGTCAACGACCCGGTCGATGCGTGTCTCGTCGGTATCGAAGATGTAGAGCGCCAACGGGCGTGGACGCTCGTTAACATAGGCGATGGCAGCGTCGAGATCGTCGTAAGGCACCACCGGCAGCAACGGCCCGAAAATCTCCTCGCGCATCACGCGCATCCCTTCGTGTACGCCCGTGAGCACCACCGGCGGCAAGCGCCGACGCTCGGCTTGTGCGGGCGCATCGAAGAGCGCATGCGACGTCGCGCCCTGCGCGGCGGCCTCGCCTGCCAGCCCCATCAGCCGCTCGAAATGGCGCGGTGACACGATGCTCGTGTACTGCGGATTGTTCACCGCATCGGGATAGAGCCGTGCCGCCACCTCACGTGCCGACGCCACGAACGCGTCGAGCTTTTCGCGCGGCACGAGTACGTAATCGGGCGCGATACACGTTTGCCCAGCGTTGACGAGCTTGCCGAACATGATGCGTTCTACCGCGTGGTCCCAGCGTGCGCCGGGGCCGATAATCGCGGGCGATTTGCCGCCGAGTTCGAGCGTGACCGGGGTGAGATGCTCGCTCGCCGCGCGCATGACGTGATGCCCGATCGACGTCGCGCCGGTGAACAGCAGATGATCGAACGGCAGCGTAGAAAACGCGCGAGCCACTTGGGCGTCGCCCGAGACCACCGTCACCCAGTCGGCGGGGAAAAATTCGGCGATAGCTTTGGCGAACACATCGGCAAAACGCGGCGCGACTTCAGACACTTTGATCATCACGCGATTGCCCGCCGCCAACGCATCGGTCAGCGGACCCACCGCCAGAAACAGCGGGTAATTCCACGGCACGATCACCCCCACCACCCCTAGCGGTTGGGGCACGATGGCGGTGCGCGCAGGCAGCAGCCAGAGATTGGCCCACCCGTGCGTGCCGCGCATCCATTGGCGCGTGTGGGCCAGCGCATGCTTGAGATTGCCGTGCGATGGGAACAACTCCAGCATGTCGGTTTCCTGCGCCGAGCGTCCGCCGAAGTCCTCATCGATGGCCGTCGCGAACGCCTCACGATACTTGCGCAGCATCGTCTGCAACGCCTTCAAATGCCCCTTGCGCGTGGGCCAGTCGACATGCGGCGCGCTGTCGTGCGCGCGGTGCATCGCGTCGAATCGGGGCAACAGCATGGCCCGCGCGCTATCGTCTTCGGAAGCCGCGTGCAATGCAGGCGGAACGTCGTGCAAACCGCCTAGTTCGTGGTTATGTCCCATGCCGTCTCCCTGTGGCCGCCGGTGGCAGCCATCGTCCTTGTTGTTATCTAGCGAATCCTGCCGTTCAGCCTAAAAACGCGCGATCCAGCCACGCCCGTTGCACACCCACCGCCAGCGAATCCGGCATGACGCCGTAGATGCGCCCGCCGCGATTCGACAGCCGGCTCTCGGCAAATCCATGCGCCAACTCGGCTGGTGCATGTTCGAGCAGCAACGCCGCTTGGGCGAGCAACACGATCTGTTGAGCAATGGCGCGTGCGCGCACCGCATGCGTCGCTGGGTCGGCCGCGAGCCAGCCATGCAGCTGCGCCAGCGCCTCGCGCAACGGCGCATGCGAGCCTACACGCTCACCCAGCCAATCGAACCATGCCTGCGCCACTTCCGGCTCGCGCCCGATGGCGCGCAGCACGTCGAGGCACATCACGTTACCCGAGCCCTCCCAAATGGAATTCACCGGAGCTTCGCGGTACAGGCGTGCGAGCGGTCCGGTTTCGACATACCCGTTACCGCCCCACACTTCCATGCATTCGCCCGCGAGTTCGAGCGCACGCTTACACACCCAGAATTTGGCGGCGGGCAGCACGATACGACGCCACGCACGCTCGAGCGGTGCATCGTCGTCAGACTCGGCGGCATCGAACGACTGTGCCAGCCGCATCGCGAGCCATGTGGCGGCTTCCGACTCCAACGCCAGATCGGCGAGCACCGTCGTCATCAAATCCTGATCGACGAGCTTCGCGCCGAATGCCGTGCGATGCCGTGCATGGTGAATGGCCTGAACCAC
This sequence comes from Pandoraea pneumonica, assembly GCF_902459645.1. Lineage (GTDB taxonomy): Bacteria > Pseudomonadota > Gammaproteobacteria > Burkholderiales > Burkholderiaceae > Pandoraea > Pandoraea pneumonica. The sequence continues at coordinate 561,640 of NZ_CABPSK010000002.1, read as the reverse complement.
GCCCGTGCGCATCATGGCTGCGCTGCCGATCACGCAATCGAGCCGCGTATAGGTCGCCATTTCGATGATGGTGGGAATCCCGCGCCCATGCGCGCCCACAAGCGTGCCGTAAGCCCCTTGAAACTCCACTTCGCTACTCGCATTCGAGCGGTTGCCGAGTTTGTCTTTCAAGCGCTGAATTTGCACGGCGTTTTTGCGCCCGTCCGGGGTGTAGCGCGGCACAAAGAAGCACGACAATGCATCGCTATCGTCAGCGCGAGCGAGCACGAGATGCGCGTCGCATTGCGGCGCCGAGAAGAACCATTTATGCCCGACCAGCGAATACGCATCGCCGCCAAGCGCATGGGCCACGGTGGTGTTCGTGCGAACGTCCGACCCACCCTGCTTTTCCGTCATGCCCATGCCGACGAGCATCGCGTGCTTCTGCGCGAGCGGAATATCGCGCGGATCGTGCTGTGGCGCGAGCAGTTTGTCCTTGATGGTGGGATAAAGCGACGGCACTTTGGCCAGCACGGGAATGCTCGCGAACGTCATCGTCGTGGGGCACAGCGACCCGGCCTCGTTCTGCGCGTGTAGAAAATACGCCGCTGTGCGGGCCGCCATGGCGCCCACCTGCGGGTGCGCCCACGGCAACGACTGCAATTGTGCACCGCGCAAAAGGCCCATCAGCGCGTGCCATGCCGGGTGAAATTCCACATGATCGATACGGTTGCCGCGCGCATCGAAGGTCTGCAACTCGGGCTCGTGCCGGTTGGCCGTCTCGGCCCACTGCTGCACTTCGGCGTCCCCCAGCCGCGCCCCTTGCCGATGCAGTTCTTTCGCATGCCAGCCAGCGTTGAACGCGCTCACAGCGGCCTGCAACGCGGCGTCGGTAGCGTACAGGTTGTAATCGACAAGCGGCGGCACCTGATTGGTGACGTCGTGGGTGTGCCAAGCCTCAGTCATCCATGTCTCCGTAGCCGAACGGGCGTTCACGCAAAGTGAATCATTTCATCATAGTGGTTGAACTTCTTCGCCCGTACAAATTAGAGGAATGCTTCACATCACGCTCGAATACGGGAAATGTCTGCCTACAATGAGTGCCGCCGCTTCGGGTCACCGAAACTTAGGACGTAGGACGCATCCGATCTGGCGAATAGCAGTGCACAAGAACGATAACTACAAAGCAGGCAATGCAGTGCCCATCCAAGGGAGGATGTCAGCATGGACTATGACTACGTCATCGTCGGTGGCGGCTCGGCGGGCTGTGCGCTCGCGGCTCGCTTAGCCGACGGCTTGCCCGGGCGCACGATCGCGCTCATCGAAGCCGGACCGCCCGACAACAGTTTTCTCGTCAGGCTGCCGCTCGGACTCGCCGCGCTGGTGCCGTTTCGCTCGCGGCGAAACTACGGGTATCGCACGACGCCACAGACGGGTCTCACCGGGCGGCAGGGCTACCAGCCACGCGGGCGCGGCCTGGGCGGATCGAGTTCGATCAACGCGATGATCTACACCCGCGGCCATCCCGACGATTACAACGATTGGGCACAGGCCGGCTGCACAGGCTGGGGCTGGAATGACGTGCTGCCCTACTTCCGCCGCAACGAAAACAACGAGCGCGGTGCCGACGATTGGCACGGCAGCGGCGGCCCGCTCAACGTGGCAGACCTGCGCACCGTCAACCCGTTTTCGCGGCACTACGTCGACGCGGCGCGCGAGGCGGGCTTTCCCGTCTCCAGCGACTTCAACGGCGCGCAATACGAAGGCGCGGGCATCTATCAGGTCACGCAGAAAGACGGCGAGCGATGGAATGCCGCACGCGCGTATTTGCACGGTAAAGCCCGCGCCAATCTGCACGTCATCACCGACGCTCTCGTGCAGCGCATCACGTTCGAAGGCATGCGCGCGACGGGCGTGACGCTGCAACGTCAAGGCGCGCTCGAGACGCTGCGCGCCCGCGCAGAAGTGATCCTCAGCGCCGGAGCTTTCAATTCGCCGCAGTTGCTGATGGGATCGGGCATCGGCCCCGCCGCGCAATTGCAGGCGCATGGCATCGCGGTGCGCGTCAATGCGCCGAATGTCGGCGAAAACCTGCAAGACCACATCGACTTCATCATCAACAAATACGTCGCGCATCGCGATCTGGTCGGCTACACGCCGCCCGGGCTATGGCATCTGCTGATGCAGGGCGTGGCGTATCTGCGCGACAAGCGCGGCTTGCTGGCGAGCAACGTGGCCGAGGCCGGTGGATTTCTCAAGAGCGACCCGAGCCTCGCGCGGCCCGATTTGCAAATGCACTTTCTCGTCGGCATTTGCGACAACCACAATCGCCGGTTGCATCTGCGGCGCGGTCTGTCGTTGCATGCGTGTGTATTGCGTCCGAAGAGTCGTGGCCGCGTCACGCTGGCGTCGGGCGATATGCGCGATGCGCCGCTGATCGATCCGGCGTTCCTGCAAGCGCAGGAAGACGTCGACACGTTATTGCGCGGCGCGCGCGTGATACGCCGGATATTGGCGGCACCGTCGCTGGCGCGCTTTGGCGGAAAAGAATTGCACAGTCGCGGCGTGGAATCCGACGAAGCGCTCACGGCGCTGATTCGCGAGCGGGCCGACACCATCTATCACCCCGTCGGCACCTGCCGCATGGGCAGCGATGCGGCGTCGGTCGTCGATACGGAACTGCGCGTGCGCGGCGTCGAAGGATTGCGCGTCGTGGACGCCTCGATCATGCCCACGCTCATCGGCGGCAACACCAACGCGCCGTCGATGATGATCGGTGAAAAAGCGGCTGACATGATCCTGAAGCAAGCGCAGCGCCCGTCCGGCAATGCAGACCTTAGCCACGGACGAGCCGCCAACGCAGGCCATGCCGTGTTAGCCGCGCGTGTACAACCACAGCCCTAGAAACCGGTCGCCCCACAGCGCACTCGCGACAGCCCCGGCACACAGCCACGGGCCAAACGGCAGCGGCCCGCACAGCGTGCGGCCGCGCCACACGCCGAGCGCGCCGAAAGCGAGTGTCGCGGCCAGGGCACCAAACGCCAGAGTGAGCGGCACCCCGATCCACCCTAGCCAGGCCCCACAGGCGGCGACGAGTTTCACGTCGCCGCCGCCCAGCCCTTCTTGCCCGGTCAATAGGAAGTAGCTGCCCGAGACCAACCACATCGCGACATAGCCGAGCGCGGCACCAAGCACAGCGTCGTCGACAGGTATCGTCACACCCGCCACGCTCAGCAGCAGCCCGCCCCACAACAGCGGCAACGTGATGGCGTCAGGCAACAGACGCGTATCGGCATCGATGATGGACAGTGCCAGCAGTGCCGCTCCGAAGCCACACCACGCGAACATCGTCGCGTATTGCATCGACGGCGCGAATGTCCAGCCGATGGTGGCGAACATGGCAGCCACGCTCAACTCCACCAACGGGTAACGCAGGCTGATCGACGTACAGCAATAGGCGCAGCGTCCGCGCAGCAGCAAGTAACTCAGCACGGGGAGGTTATGCCGTGCCGGAATCGTGCTATCGCAGCGCGGGCAACGTGAGGGCGGCCATGCCAGATTGAAGGTCGGTGTGACCGGTGGCGTAAGTCCGGCCCAGTGAGCAGCTTCCCGTGCCCACTGCACTTCGAGCATGCGCGGCAGCCGCCAAATCACCACATTGAGAAAGCTGCCGATAAACAGGCCGAAAACGCCCAGCATCGCAGCGAGGGCTTCGCGCGGCAGCGCATTGACGGAATGCGTTAGCAGATCGAAAAAGGGTGTACTCATCAAATCATCGACTGCGCGTGTTCGCCAGCGGCGTGCCCAATTTGCAACATGCCCCCCACCGTCATCACGATGGTCAGACCGACCAATGCCATCAGCACGGAGCGTGCGGCGGCCGCGCGCACCTTGATCCGCTCGGCGGTCTCCTCGATGGTCATCAATCCGATCTTGCGAATGCCGACGTCGAAGTTGGTTCGCCCGGAATACTCGACGAGACGATCGAACACTTCCTCGTTGAAAAGCCCGGTGTCCATCGCCTTGATCATGCTGCGATCGCTCCTGAGCGATGCGCGCATGCGCAACAGATGTGAACGCATCCACGGCGACGCGCCCGACAGCAGCAGCGAGATGGCGTCAAAGACCGACGTCTTGGCGCTGGTCAACGCCGCCAACGCGACGAGAAACTCACCGGAACGCACGTCGCGATAGACCGCATACGGACCGAAATTGTCGAAGTGACGTCGCAGCGGCCCCGTCCATCGACTCAGCGACCAAGACATCAAAATGACCAGCGCCAACGGCACGCCGTAGAGCATCGGCCACCAGTTGGCGACGAAACCCGACATCGCATACAGCCACGCGCCGACCATCGGAAATTTCTCGGGCGGCATGATCTCGGTCATGATCGGCATCATGCCGTACGCCACGCCGAGTTGAATCGCGGCCAGCAGCACCGACATGAAGATCGGCAGCGTAATCGCACCGGAGATCGCCTTGCGAGTTTGCTGTTGCAGCGTGACCACGCGCGCGAGAAAGCGCAGCGTACTCGGCAGATCGCCTTTTTCACCTGCGGCGATGACGACAAGATCGGCCTCCGGAATCGTGCCCTCCAGCGACTTGCGCAAGTTCTTGGAACTCGCTCTGTCGCGCCATACCGCGTACAAGGGTGCCATCACGTTGCGGCGCTCCTTCGCCCGAGCACACCGGCGAGAGAACAAATCGAACGGATTCGCGCCGTCTTCGATGGCATCGGCAAAATCGCTGTAGAACTTGGCGCGCGTCTTGAGAAAGTGTCGCTTTGCCTTGGCCAACCCGGGATACGCGTCGCGCGCCGGAGAAAGTTTGGCAAGCAATCGATTGGCAGCTTCGAGCATGGCGAGAAGGGGGAGAAGGGAGCGTCAACGCGTGGTGACAGAGAACGTGAAGGGCCGCGATGGCTCACACACTGGCGAGTCGCCGCGACGTCGCAGGCGTCGGCGTACTCGCTTGCGGCAGGTGATACTTCTTGAGCTTGTAGAACGAGGCTTCGATGTCGCGCGGGTCGATGCGTCCTTGCGACATCTTGTAAATGGCGTGTTCGATGGCCGACTTGCCGGTCATGTTCGGGCTGGTGAGGTCACCGTCATGACCCGCGCGCCACTGCCGCTCCGCCTCCCAGAAATGGGACTCGCGCAGCAAATCGAGCATCTCGTCGTTAAGTTCGCAAACTTCGGCGACGACGGTTTGCCCAGCGGTACCGCGCCCTTTGCACCGGTCGCACCCTGGCCCTTCCACGCAAACCTTGGTGACATCGATGCCGAGCGCCGCAATGACGGCAACCGTTGGTACGTCGAGGTTGTCGGTGGCGGGCAGCTTGCAGTGTTCGCATAGCACCGGGATCAATTTCTGATACACCATCGCGGTCAGAAAATTAGGCGACGTGACGGCTGCCAGCGGCATGCCGATTTCATCGCTCACCAGACGCGGAATGATGCCGAACGCACTCGACGCGTGCACCGTAGACAGCACCTGATGCCCGGTCTCGGTCATCGACTTCGCGAACGACCCCGTCTCGGCATCGCGAATCTCGCCGGGCATGAGCTTGTCGGGATCGCCGCGCAACAGCACCTTGGCGGCCGCACCGAACGCCGACTCTCCCACGCCATCTTCTGCTCGCCGCTGGATCGGGATTTGCGTCATGTGCGGTTGGATGTACTCGACCGGATCTTCGATCGAGAAGAATTTCTTACCCGAGTCGCGCTCGTACATCATCAGCGTGCGAAGCGTGGTCGATTTCCCTGACCCGGTCTCGCCCGCAATGATCGTGAGGCCCGGGCTGCGATGCACCGCGTCTTCGAGCACTTCGACCTGATCGTCGGAATAGCCGAGTTGTGAGAGCGACAGCACGTCGCCTTCCACGGCTTCGTTGAGCAGCAAGCGCAGCACCACATCCACGCCGCGATTCTCTTTCACGCTTTGAAACCGCAATTGATACTTGCGCTGACGAATGGAGAGCGGAATAGAACAACTCTGATGCTGATCTTCGTCGAAGTGGTTGTGACTGCGACTGCTCGGGTCGGCGCGAGAGTTGTAAGCAGCAGAGACGGCATCGAGCATGGCGTGATAGTCACGGGAAAGCCGGTCGCTATCGCTCGTCACGCGCAGCTTGCCGTGAATGCGCATGCGCACCTTCACGTGCTGCCCATCGCGGAATTCGAAGTGAATGTCCGACGTGCCCGCTTCAACGGCCTTCTCGATAATCAGATCGAAGTTGCGGTACGCGCCGGTGCGTTGCTCGTCGGATCGACCGTCGTCGTCGCCTTGCTGCTGCAACTGCGACTGCATAAGCAGAATTTCTTCGGTCGTCCCGACATAGATACCTTCGAGATCGAGGCGATGTGTCGCGCGCACGGCTTGGTCGAAGCGTTCGAGCAGATCGGAGCCTTGCATGCGCACGAACGTCGTGTGTTCGATCAACACCAGATAGAGGCGGGGCTTCATCGCCACGAGTACCAGCGACCCTTGTTCGGCGCCCGCCAGCGTCAGGCCGAGATCCTGACGCCAGCCGAACGTCTGAATCTCCTCCGAGCGGAGGTCGGCCACTGGCCGGGCGACCGGGCGCGTGCCGCTACGCCCGTTGGCACGCGCCCAGGCAAGGCGAATACGTTCACCGAACGTTGCCATCGCGCCGCCCCTGTGTGGTGTGCTCGGCAGCCAAGGTATCTGGCAGCAGCAGCCGTGTTCGCTTGCCGTGACGCTTCACGTCGACAAAGTCGTCGCCGATGGCGACCACGTTCCACTCGCCGACGCTATCGCCTCGTTTGACGGTGTGCCCAAAGCGTCCGTCGACGCGTAAGTACGCGACGGTCGTGTTATCGACGCCTTGAATGAACAGCAACTCGGGCGGACTGTCGACGCGGGCCGACTTCGCAGTCGCGTCGACAGCGCTCTCGTTCTTCGAAGGGTCGGCGGCAGTGGCTTTTCCTTCCTGTGCTTCCTGCGACGCTTTGAGGTGGGCGCGCGCGAACGCGTCGATATTCTCTTCCGCATGGACAGACGCGCCGAACACTGCCGCGCAGGCCAACGCAAGCCCGGCGAGGTGACGAGAACTAGTGGACATAGTAGGTACCTTGAGCGGTGAAGACAGGCTTGCCGTCGCCGATATCGATCTTGAGTTCGCGTAACGACATGTTGCCCGCGCGCATCATGAGACCGGCGACCGAGTCGAGAAACGCGAGATGACCCGCCATCTGCCACTCACCCTTGGCGATGGGCGGCGGCACATCTTGGCGGGTGGACGCTGCGGCAGGCGGCTTGACCAGCGGTTCGGCCATCGTGAGCGAGATGTCCATGCCGTAGTCGCCGAGCGACTGCAAACGCGCCCCGGCGGTGCGTAAGAATTGATTGCGAGGGATCGGCGTCACGCGCGCGTCGATACCGTCGCTCGGGTCGGTTGCACCGGCTGGGTCGGTCGGGTCGCTAGCGGTATTGCTACCGTCGTCACTGGCGATGGCTTCGTCCGCGCTATCCACGCTATCCACGCTCTCCCCCGAGGCAATCGTCATGACCTCTTTCGCATGATCGAGATCGACGATCTGCGCGCTGGGCCGTTGCGAGAGAAGCAGATCGAACGTGCCGCCCTCTTTGCGCAACCAGTCGATGTTGCAGCGTTCGGCGTTGCAGTCGATGACGGCCGGACGCCATCCCCCGGCGCTAGCGGGCAAGGCTTGCACCGCGTGTTGCACCCGCAGCGCGTAGCTGGCACCCGACGCAAACGGCTCGGCGGCGATCGCACGAGCGAGGGCCCGTTTGTAAGCGGTGACGGGATCGACGCGGTTGGCATCCGCTTGTTTTTGTTTTTGCACGTCGTCGTACCAAGACCAGGCGAACCACCCTGCACCGCCGAGTCCCGCGATGATCGCAAACGCCACGGCCGCGATAGCCAGTTCGCGCGTCGGCAAGGGCTTGCGAACGAGTTGCAAGCGCGCCTCTGCGGGGCGTTCACGGCGCGTGTGGGACGCGATGTCATTAAGTGACAGAGGAACATCGGGCGCAGGCAAATCGCCGAGCGCCATCCCGGCGATCGTCACCGGCCCTTCGACTTCAGCCGTCCATCCAGACAGACGGGCTTTCAACTGCGCGAGGGGCACGACGGTATCGACTTCCGGGCGCCGGTCGCGCAGCGCGACGAACACGGCGGAGGTGGGGTCATCCGGGTCGGCATGCACGAACGCCACGTTCGGCGCTTCGACCAGTTGACCGAGCACAGCGGCAAGGGCGTAGTGCTCCTGCACGGCCTCGCCTTTGGCCGCAGCGGGTAACGACATGAGGCCGACCGTGCGCGTGCCCGAGCCGTCGTCGGCGACTGCGAAGTGCGAGGCGTCGCGGCTTTTGGCGAGCCCACGAATCTCGGTCGGCTCCTTCTGCAAGCCGATGAGCGTCTCCCACTGCGCGCCGACGACGAGATGATTAGCGAGTGCGCGTGTCATCTCACGCGCCCTCGGTGAGTTCCGGCGAGATCACGATGACGACCTCGTTCACTCGCTGGCGCGCTTCTTTCGTACCGCCTTCGTAGGCAAAGATGCCGTCACGATCGGTGCTGTCGTCCTTACGACGGAAGCCGCTGAGCACTAGCGTGTCGCCCGACTTGAGTGAAGCGCGCTGCATCGTCTGAATCGACGCGGTGAGCGGCAGTTGCATGAACGTGCCGACGCCGAGACCGTCGTCGTGACGGGACTTGTCGTCCTCGTCCTTGCTACCGTCGACGGCCACCCTCACGCCTTTCCCGTCGACGCCGACACTGGTTCCGCCACTGCCCTTTCCACCCGCATCGCTGCCACTGGGGGCTTCTTTGCCGGTGCGAAGGTTGATCTTCTCCAGCTTCTTCAGATCGGACATATCGATCTGCACCTGCAACATCACGCTACGGTTATCCATCAACGTGGGCAGCAGATTCATCACGAAACCGGTGGTCAGCACCGATTGCTCGGCGGTGACGACTGCCTGCCCGCCGAAGTTGCCGGGCGTCATTTTGGTTTCCGCAACGAAGCCTTGGTTTTGCGTGACGGCGACTGGCGCGGGTTGGTTGTTCAGCGTGACGACCGTCGTGTCGATGACGGTGCTCACGCGTCCTTGCTGGCTAAGTGCTTTGATGAAGGCCGTGGAACCCGCCAATACCCCGCGTGGAATTTTGCTGACGCTCAAACCGCCCTTACGCGACATGAGCGCGCCACCGAGCGCCGGGCCGCCAAGACCGGCGACAAAACCGCTGGCGGACTCGTAGACCAGATTCCAGTCGATACCCGCAGCAGAATTCTCTTCGAGCGTGACGGAGTAAACCTGCACACGCAGCTTGACCTGACGGCCAAGGACGGCGTTTTCGGCATCGATGTAGCGCTTTACACGCTCCATGACTTCGGCCGTATCGGTCACCACGAGCGAGCTTGTCACCACCGACGGCGTGACGCGTCCGCCGTCGGTCAGCATGTCGGAGACGGTCTTCACGAGATCGGCCCAGTAGTCGAGTCTGGATTCGGTGCTGACTTTGGCGTCGGCATTGAAATCGAGCTTGACGCCGCCTGCCGAACCTCCACCGCCACTGCCGCCGGACGCACCGCGATCGGCTTGCATCTCCGACTTCTTGCCGACCGATGCGGTAATGGTCGAGCTCCCCGGCATCATCTTGATTTGGAAGCTGCGCGTGATGTAGCGGGAGAATTGCACGACGCCGTCGCGATACGACCAATGCGTGCCCGAGCGATGGGCGATGGCGTCGAGCAAACCGGAAAGCGTGCCGTTGTAGTGCAGTGGCACGGCAGGTTCGCCGCTTTCGGTGCAGTTCATCTGGAAGCGCTTTGGCGACCCGCCACCGCCACGGCTTCCCCCTCGCCCTGCGCTTGCGCCCTCGTCGCAAGACACATCGGCCGAGACGCGAATGGTCAGGCCATTGCCGCGTGCAATTTGCGCGAGCACTACCGACATTGCGAGTGGCGCGCCGGTAGAGAATCGGACATTACGTTTGAAGAAATCGGGAAGGGATTCGGTGGCGTCGATCGCCACGGAGCGGCGCGCCAGCCATGCCCCATCGACATGCTCGATGGCGCGAATCGGAGTGGCGGATTTTGCGTCGAGAGCCGTTTGCGCAGCTTGCTGCGTTTGCGTAACGTTCGCGTCGGTTTTGCTAAGCATTCCCGGCGTACCGCACGCCGCCAGTAACGTGGTGGCGCACAATACGCCGAGTCGCTTTCTCATGAGTTGCTGGTCTTGTTTATGGTGAACTGCCGTGTAACGCACGACCGACGTTATTGCGTGGCATGCACGACGCGCAGCACGCGATTGGCCTCGTAGACTTTCACGCGAATCGGTGCGTCGCTGTTTTGCAGCGACAACACCACCTGCTCGATAACGCCGAGGAAGTCGCCGGTGAATATCGCTGGATACTCGATGGGGAAATCACGTTCGATTTCCCAGGCGAGTTGCCAGCCGTGGGCTTCGGCGTAACGTCTGATGGCTTGGGAGATGCGGCCATCGGCGGGCTGCATAGCGAGTTCGACAAGCACAGGCAGCGTCTTAGCCGCAGCGAGCGTGGGCGTTCGGTTCGACGTTGTATCTTCCGTCGCTCGTGCTGTCGAGTCGTCGATAGACGATGGCTGTGACGGTGCGGCCAGTGTTGTCGCCATCAGCGGCTGGTGACTCGCGAACATCAGATCCGTGGGCGCGGCTTGCACCACCGATTTCGCAAGCACTACGGACGCGCCACTGCTCATGACGGCGAAAATAGCGACGACTCCCAATCCTCGAAATACCATGGTCTTTTTGTCTCGTTCGTGATGCTCGTCGAGTGCGTTAGCCGGAAATCGTGAAGGTCACGTTGGTTGCCGAGATGGCTGGCGCGGCCCCCCCGCCAACAGGAACCGGGCCCGTTGTGCAGGCTGTCTGAATTCCACTCATGTCATTGCTGTCCTTCGTTTTTACCGCGATCGAGCCAACCGTGATGGTTGAAAATGTCGGATACATCTTCGTGACGAAGTCCACGCATTGGGCTGACGGATACCCTTCCGATACGACTTGCATGCCGGTCGAGGGATAGTCGCCCGGGACCGAGTCGAAACTCACGGCGCCTCCGAAACGATTGAGGATCTTTGTGCCATTGCGGTTAAACCCTTCCACCACCGGACTCGTGGGGATGTTGGTAGCGAGGTCTGTTGTGGGAAACGATCCGCCCATCACCATGTTCTGCACCGCCAACGACGCCATCTGCCAATCTTTGATTTCCTGATTGAGCTTCACACTTGCCATCAATCTCGGCACCCCCACCATCGCCCCGGCCATGATCAGCCCCATCACCGCGACGGCCACTGCCAGTTCCACCAGCGTCACACCGCGTTGACGGCGCTTGTTCAGCCGCTGGGTCATGTTTGTCTTGAATTGCGCGAGCGCGCCCGCGTTCACGTGCATGGTCATAAGTCCTCGTTCGACATTGGAGATGGGTGAGATGCGATGCGGAAAAAATCGCCCCCCGCAACGACAGGGCCGATTTATGCCTGAACGCAACGCCCCTCGTTGTCGGGGGTGAACGCGGTCTTTAGCAAATTGACAATTGAGACGGGCGTGAAAACACCCATTTGGGCTCGGTTTCCGATACATCGCTTCGCGCAGCGGCAGCAACGCTTGACGTCGCGTGTACTCGGCACATCAAGGCGAGACAGGGAGAACTACCGCGGGAAGTGGAGACGTCCGCCGGGACGTTCTTAAGAATTCGACCAACCGCAGAATGAGTATTCGCGACGAACGGCAGAATCGCGGCGAATCAGCGGTTTCACAAGCCACGTTGCGTGTTCGCGGGGAACGACAGCCCAAACAAAAATGGCGGTGGATCACGCGACACCGTCACGCCATCCACCGCCACCCTCACCAACCTTTCACATCAACCGTCAGTGCACCCCAGCGGCATGTCGCGCATCGGCCCGCGCCACTTCGTGCCCAGCGTCACCATCGCTACGTCCGTCGCCGCCACCGTCATTTGCGGCGCGATCCCCCGGCAGCACCAGCGGGCCTTTTCCGGCAAACCGATCCAGATACAGATAAATCACCGGCGTGATGTAAAGCGTAATCACCTGCGAGAACAGCAACCCGCCGACCACGGCCAAACCCAGCGGCTGACGCAATTCCGCGCCGGCCCCCAAGCCCAATGCGATCGGCAAAGCGCCCATCAACGCCGCGAGCGTGGTCATCATGATCGGCCGGAAGCGCAGCGCGCACGCCTGACGAATCGCCTCGTCCGGCGTCATGCCGCCGTTGCGCTGCGCGTCGAGGGCGAAGTCGATCATCATGATGGCGTTCTTCTTCACGATGCCGATGAGCATCAAGATGCCGATCACCGCGATCAACGACAGATCCATGCCGAAGATCCGCAGCGTGAGCAGCGCCCCGACCGCCGCCGACGGCAAGCCCGCCAAAATCGTGATCGGATGGATGTAGCTCTCATAGAGCACGCCAAGCAGCACGTAGATCACCAGCAACGCGCCGACCAGCAGCACCACCTGACTCGACTGCGACGCTTGGAATGCGGCCGCGTCGCCGCCCCAGCTCGTGATGATGCTCGGCGGGAAACCGAGTTGCCGCTGGAACCCGACAATCTTCTTCGACGCATCGCCCAGCGCCGCCCCCGGCGCCAAGTTGAACGACAACGTGACCGCCTGCAACTGCCCCTGATGGTTGACCGATACCGGCCCCATCTTTCGCTCCACCGTCGCCACGGCCGACAACGGCACTAACGCACCGCCCTTACCGCGTACATAGATTTTGTCGAAGGCGCCTTCGTCGCGACGGTCGTTATCCGCCGCTTGCAGAATCACCTGATAGCTGTCGCTGGGCGTGTAAATCGTCGATACCTGGCGCTCGCCGAACGCGCTATACAACGCGCTGCGAATATCGCCGATCGCCACGCCCAGCGTGTTGGCCTTGTCGCGGTCGATCGTGAGTTGCGCTTGCAGCCCCTTCATCTGCGCGTCGGTCGTCACATCGCGGAAGATCGGGTCGGCGCGCATCAGGTTCATCAGCTTGTCCGACCACACCTGCATCTCGCCCGGCTTCACGCTCTGCATCACGTACTGATAGCGGCTCTTGCTCTGCTTGCCGCCCAGTTGCAGATTCTGCACCGGGTTGAAATACACGTTCAGGCCCGGCACCTGCTTGACCTCGCGACGCAGCGTCTCCAGCACCTCGCTCATGTGCGGGCGCTCGCCGTGCGGCTTCAGGTTGATAAACATGCGGCCCTGATTGCTGTCGTTGGCCGACACGATCACCGTATCCACCGCCGGATTCGCGCGGACGATGTCGGCCGCCTGACGCAGCAGCGTCGACATCGCCGTGAACGAGATATCCTGCGCGCCTTCGGCCGTGACCTGCACCTGCCCGATGTCTTCGCTTGGGAAGAAGCCCTTCGGAATCGTGGCGAACAGCACCCCGGTAGCGATAAACGTCGCGCCCGCCGCGCCCATCACCCACTTGCGATTCGCCAGACACCAATCGACGCTGCGTACGTAGCGATCCTGCACCCACACGAAGCCGTCTTCGAACCATTGCGTCGCGCGCAGCCCCAAGCCTTCGCTCTGCTCGTGCTTCAGATAGCGGCTGCACAGCATCGGAATCAGCGTGAGCGATACGGCCGCCGAGACGAGAATCGCCAGCGACACCACCACCGCGAACTCGTGGAACATCAGCCCGATCACGCCCGGCATAAAGAAGATCGGAATAAACACGGCCACCAGCGAAATCGAGATCGACAGAATCGTGAAGCCCATTTCCCGCGACCCGACGAGCGCCGCGCGCAGCGGCGGCACGCCGTTTTCGATGTGGCGCACGATGTTCTCGAGCATCACGATGGCGTCGTCCACCACCAGCCCCACCGCCAGCGTGATGCCCAGCAGCGAGATGTTGTCGATGGAGTAGCCCATGCCCTTCATGAGCGCGACCGTGCCGATCAGCGACACCGGCAGCGACATCACCGGAATCATGGTCGCGGCCAGTCGGCGCAGGAACAGGAAGATCACGAGCGTCACCAGAATGACCGTGAGCCCCAGCGTGAACTGCACGTCGTCGATCGATTCACGAATCGACACCGACCGGTCGTTGAGCAACTTGACCTGAATCGACTGCGGCATCTGTTCGGCCAAACGCGGCAGCGCCGCCTTCACCTGATCGACGGTCGCCACCGTGTTGGCGTTGGGCTGGCGCAGCACGGCCAGCACGATCGAGCGCTCGCCGTTGACCCAGCTGCCGGTCTTGACCGACTCCACGCTGTCTTGCACCTCGGCCACATCGCGCAGATACACCGGGCTGCCGTTCACGCTCGCGATGATCAGGCTCGCGAACTGGTCGGCTTTGGTCATCTGACGGTTGGCCTCGATGGTCAGCGTCTGACGATTGCCGTCGAGCGTGCCCACGGGGCTATTGGCGTTGGCGGAAGCCAGCGCGCGTGCCACGTCATCAAGGGTGAGCTTGCGGGCGGCGAGCGCATCGGGGCGCGCCTTCACGCGCACGGCGAAACGCTTCTGCCCGAAGATCAGCACCTGTGCGACACCCGGCAGGGTCGAGAGCGTAGGCGAAACGAGGTTTTCGGCGTAGTCGTCGAGTTCGGCCAGCGACATCGACGGCGAATTCATCGCGAGGAAGAGAATCGGCGCGTCGGCCGGGTTCACCTTGCGGTAAGACGGCGGTGTGGTCATCTCCACCGGCAGCTTGCGCTGCGCGCGGAAGAGCGCGGCCTGCACGTCGACGGCGGCCGCATCGATATCGCGGTCGCTATCGAATTCGATGATGATCGACGTGGTGCCTTGGGTATTGGTCGAACTGATGACCGCGACGCCCGCAATCGTCGAGAACTGCTTCTCCATGGGGGCCGCAACCGACGCTGCCATGGTCTCGGGACTCGCCCCGGGCAGCGTCGCCGTGACCTGAATCACCGGCGAGTTGTAGCTCGGCAGAGCCGAGATCGGAATCTGGCCGTAAGCGATCAGCCCGGCGATCACTGCTGCTACGCACAGCAGAATCGTCATCACCGGGCGGCGGATACAGAGTTCGGAGAGGTTCATGGCGCGCTCTTCGGCGAGGCGGCATCGGCCGTGCGCACTTCGGCAGCCGGTGTGTTGGTGTTGGTGTTGGCTGTCGCGCCACCCTCACGCGCCGCCACCACGGTCACCTTGTTGCCCGGGCGCAGGTTCTCCGCGCCTTCCTGCACGACGCGCACGCCTGCGGGCACACCGTCGATGACCGCAAGCTTGGCTTCCACATAGCCCACCTTGACCGGCTTGGCCGTCACTTTCCCGTCAGCACCGATCACGTACACGAACTTGCCGTCCGGGCCAGTCTGCACCGCCTGCGGCGGCACCACATTGGCCTGCTTGAGAATGCGTCCGATCACGGCGATGTTCAGATACATACCGGGCCACAGCTTGGCATCGCGGTTGTCGTACGCAGCCTTCAAGCGAATGGTGCCGGTTTGAGAATCGACCGCGTTATCGATGAAGCTCAACTGGCCGGTTGCCGTCATGCCCGTCGTGCCCAGCGTGGCGGTCACCGCCACGGGCCCGCCGGTGCGGGCGGCCTGCAATTCGGCCAGTTCGCCTTCCGGCAGCGTGAAGCTGATATCGATCGGATCGAGTTGGGTGATGGTCACGAGCGCTGCGCCGCCCGGCGTGACGAGACTGCCCGGGTGCACGTTGATCGCACCCGTGCGCCCGTCGATGCCCGCACGAATCTGGTTGTAGTCGACGGCGACCTGACTGGCCGAGATGGCGGCACGGTCGGCGGCGACTTGCGCGGTGAGGCTGTCGACGCTGCTCTGCGCCGTGTCGAGCGCGCTTTGCGAGACGAAATGTTCGGCGATCAGTTGCTTCGTGCGCGCCAGTGTGCGGCGGGCATTCGCCAGATCGGCTTCGTCCTTGGTGAGTTGCGCCTGTACCTTCTTGAGATTGGCCTCGTCCATGCGCGCATCGAGCGAGAACAGCAACTGCCCGGCTTTGACGAAGTCGCCTTCCTTGATATGGACCTGACGAATGGTGCTGGAAATCTGCGGCCGGACTTCGATGGTCTGACGCGCCGTGACCGTGCCGTTGGCGATCAGCCGTACCGGCACGTCGCGCACTTCGACCGTCGCGGCCGTCACGGAAGGGGCTAGCGCCGCCTTCACCGGCTTCTCGGCCCCGCGCGAGCGCAGCCACATACCGGCGCCCGCGACAACGGCAATCGCCAGCACCGCGACGACCCAGCGGCGCGGGCGTTTGCCGCCCGGCGGCGTCGCTGCGTCGGCAGCCTGATTCCCCGCCGCCGACTTGGCCCGGCGCGCGTTCTCGTCACTCATCTTCTTCCCCGTTTCCCCATGCGGCGCGGTCGGCTCGAATCGATCTCGATCGATCCAAATCGATAAGTCCGTTCAGCCTAACGAACCCCCGTTCGCCCGGCTGCGCCCGTTTCTTCTATTAAAACGGCCATGGATCCTCATGGCCGCAACGCATCACTTCAACACCACCCGGCATCGACAGCCGATAGATCTCATTCCACCTTCATGCCTGTCAATTCGGGTCTTGCCGGTGGATAGGACAACTTCAGGTCAGTCAGCGCTTGCACCAGCAACTCTGCCACCATCAGGTTACGGTGGCGCTTCGAGTCGGAAGGCACGATATACCACGGCGCATTTTCCGTCGAGGTCGCCGATAAAGCCGCTTCGTACGCCTTGGTGTATTGCGGCCAGAAGCTGCGCTCCTTGAGGTCGCCCAACTCGAATTTCCAATGTTTGTTCGGGTCGTCGATGCGCTCTTGCAAGCGCTTGCGCTGCTCTTCGTTCGAGATGTGCAGGAAGCACTTGATGATGGTCGTGTGGTTGTCGACCAGTAGTTGCTCGAAGTTATTGATGTGCGTGTAGCGGCGCTTGCACTCGTCGGCGTCGATCCAGTCGTGCACGCGGGTGATCAGCACGTCTTCGTAGTGGCTTCGGTTGAAGATCGCCAACTCGCCCGCGGCGGGCACCACCATGTGCACGCGCCACAGAAAGTCGCGGGCTAACTCGATGGGCGTAGGCGATTTGAAGTTGGCGACACGAATGCCGAGCGGGTCTACGTTCTGGAACACGGCGCGAATGGTGCCGTCTTTGCCGCTGGTGTCCATGCCTTGCAGCACGAGCAACACCCGGTGTTTGCTGTTCGCATGCAGGATGGTCTGCAACTCGTCGAGCTTGGCTGCCAGGTCCGCCAGCCGCTCCTTGTCGTCGTCCTTGCTGTCGCCCGAGAAGGGCTTGTCGGCCGGATCGTAGTCCGACAGGTCGAGCTTCTTGCCGAACGGCACGCGGTATTTCTCGAACATCGCCAACTCCTTCGTGACAAGCACGCGCCCTTGGGGCGCCAGAGTGGCAGTATCGCGCAAATTGCGGGGGGTGGAAAAAAAGCGCGATATAAGCGAATCGCCGCCGAAGCTAAGGCGCATTTTCCGAGGCGGAAATGCAAAAGCGCGGCACCGAAACGGCTGCCGCGCTTTTGACGAGCTACTGCGTTTGCATTGGGCTTATGCGTCGAGCTTATGCGCCCAGCTTCTTCTTCAGCAGTTCGTTGACTTGCGCCGGGTTGGCCTTGCCCTTGGTGGCCTTCATCGCCTGACCGACCAGCGCGTTAAACGCCTTTTCCTTACCCGCGCGGAATTCCTCGACCGACTTCGCGTTGGCGGCCAGCACTTCGTCGATGATCTTCTCGATCGCGCCCGTGTCGGTGATCTGCTTCAGACCCTTCGCTTCGATGATTCGATCGGCAGCGCCCTCGTCGGTGGCGCGCTCTTCCCACATCAGTTGGAAGACTTCCTTGGCGATCTTGTTCGAAATCGTGTTGTCGGCAATCCGGGCCAGCAGCCCCGCCAACTGCGCGGCCGAGACCGGGCTGGCGTCGATGCCGATGTCTTCACGATTGAGCAGCGACGAGAGCTCGCCCATGATCCAGTTCGCGGCCGGTTTGGCGCTGGCCGGACCGGCCTTGGCCACCACGGCTTCGAAGTAACCCGCTTGCGCCTTCGACTGCGTGAGCACAGCCGCGTCGTATGCCGACAACCCGTATTGCTCGACAAAGCGCACCTGCATACCGGCAGGCAGTTCCGGCAGCGCCGCACGCACGCGCTCGACCCATTCGGCGTCGATCACGAGCGGCATCAGGTCCGGGTCCGGGAAGTAACGGTAATCGTGCGCGTCTTCCTTGCTGCGCATCGAGCGCGTTTCCTTCTTGTCCGGATCGTACAGACGCGTTTCCTGCACCACCTTGCCGCCGTCTTCGATCAGTTCGATCTGACGGCGCACTTCGTACTGAATCGCCTCTTCGAGGAAGCGGAACGAGTTCAGGTTCTTGATCTCGGCGCGCGTGCCGAATTCCTTCTGACCGACCGGGCGCACCGACACGTTGGCGTCGCAGCGGAACGAGCCTTCCTGCATGTTGCCGTCGCAAATGCCCAGCCACACCACCAAACCGTGCAGCGCCTTGGCATACGCCACGGCTTCGGCCGCGCTGCGCATTTCAGGCTCGGTCACGATTTCGAGCAACGGCGTGCCGGCGCGGTTCAAATCGATGCCCGTCATGCCCGCGAAGTCTTCGTGCAGCGACTTGCCCGCGTCTTCTTCCAAATGCGCGCGCGTGAGCGTCACCACCTTCTCGTAGGCCTCGCGGCCCGTGCGGGGGTCGGCTTCGACCTGAATCGTCAGCGAGCCGCCCTGCACGACCGGAATCTCGTACTGGCTGATCTGGTAGCCCTTCGGCAGATCGGGATAGAAGTAATTCTTGCGCGCGAAAATACTGCGCGGCGCGATGGTCGAGCCGATGGCCAGACCGAATTCAATCGCACGCTCGACGGCGCCGCGATTGAGCATGGGCAACACGCCGGGCAGCGCCAGATCCACCGGGCAGGCCTGCGTGTTGGGGGCCGCGCCGAATTGCGTCGATGCGCCCGAGAAAATCTTGGAAGCGGTGGAGAGCTGTGCGTGCGTCTCCAGACCAATAACGACTTCCCATTGCATAAGGTTCACCCTGTCTCAACTTGTCGGCACGGCGCGCTCGCCCTGCCCATTACGCTGGTTTGCCGGTTCGCTCCCGGTGCCGCCACATCGTGTGATGCGAGCCGCCGGGCGATCGCCCCAGCCTGTTCGTCAAATCAACGGCGCATATCCGCCATCAACGGCGTGTATCCGCCGCACAAACGCCCGAATGCGGATCGAAGCTCACCGGCCACGCATTCTCGTAAACGCCCGGCGTGCAGTACGCCTCGCAATTCGCGTGACCGATCGTCACGTTGCCCGGGTCTTGCCAGATCAGCAGCTTGCAACTACTGCCGCTGTTGGCACGCAACTCGATACTCGGGCGCGACTGCGTTTGATGGAAATCCGCCAGATTGAAGTGGCAACTACCGCGCTTACCCACCCACAAACGCCAATCGAGTGCCTGCACCTGATTGGCCGACACCTTCAACGTGGCCTGCTCGCGAAAACCGTCTTCGTCCGTCTGCGAGCAATAGCCCGACAGATTGATTTCGCGGTAGGCGATCGGCGTCGGGCGGCTGAACGGCAGACTGCACGATGCGAGCGTGAGCACCATCGCGGTCAATGCCGCCAGACGGCCCGTGCGCTGCATCAACGTCACGGGACGTGCGCTCTCATCATTGGTGCTGGCGCGCGGCGAAGTCACTACGTGCTGGCGGGCCATCGATTACACGCCCGCCGGGGCGCGCTTGTGCCAGTCGGTCGCGCGTTGGAACGCGTCGGCCACTTGCAGCAGGCGGGCTTCGTCGAAATAGTTGCCGATCATTTGCAAGCCGACCGGACGCGCATCGCGCCCTTGGCCCACCGGCAAGCTCATGCCCGGCAAACCGGCCAGGCTCACCGACAGCGTGTAGATATCGGCCAGATACATCTGCACTGGGTCGGCGCTCTTCTCGCCCAGATTCCACGCGACCGACGGCGCGACCGGCCCCATGATCACGTCGCACTGCGCGAACGCATTCTGGAAATCTTGCGCAATCAAGCGGCGAATCTTCTGCGCTTGCAGGTAATAGGCGTCGTAGTAGCCGTGCGAGAGCACGTACGCGCCCACCAGAATGCGGCGCTTCACTTCGGTGCCGAAGCCCTCGGCGCGCGACTTCTTATACATGTCGAGCAGATCGCCGTACTCGGCGGCGCGATGACCGAAACGCACGCCGTCAAAGCGCGACAGGTTCGACGACGCTTCCGCCGGGGCGAGCACGTAGTACACCGGAATCGACAACTCGGTCTTCGGCAGCGTCACCGGCACGCGCACGGCGCCCAGCTTCTCGAATTCGACCAAGGCGTTGTCGATGGCTTCGCGCACGTCGGCGTCGAGCCCTTCACCAAAGTATTCGGCGGGCAGGCCGATGCGCAGACCCGCGAGCGGCTTGTCGGCCGTGGCGCCGTCGAGCGGCTTGCCCAGACCGCGGGCGAAGTCTTCGTCGGCACGCTCCAAGCTCGTGGAGTCGCGCGAATCGAAACCGGCCATGCCGTTGAGCATCCATGCGCAATCCGCTGCGCTATGACCGAACGGGCCGCCCTGATCGAGCGACGATGCGAAGGCGATCATGCCGTAACGCGACACGCGGCCATACGTCGGCTTGATACCCGTCACACCGCAGAACGCTGCGGGCTGACGAATCGAGCCGCCCGTGTCCGTGCCCGTGGCCACCGGGGCGAGACGCGCCGCGACTGCCGCCGCCGAGCCGCCCGACGAACCGCCGGGCACTGCGCGCTTGTCCCACGGGTTTTTCACCGGGCCGAAGTACGAGTTTTCGTTCGACGAGCCCATTGCGAACTCGTCCATATTGGTCTTGCCCAGCGTGACCATGCCAGCGCCGCCGAGACGCTCGACAACGGCAGCGTCGAACGGGCTCACATAGTTTTCGAGCATGCGCGAACCGGCGGTGCTGCGCCAGCCGCGCGTGACGAACACATCCTTATGCGCGACGGGGATGCCCAGCAACGGGTGGTTCGCACCTTCGCCAGCGGCAATGCGTGCGTCGGCCGCGCGGGCTTGCGCCAGACTCGCCTCGGCGTCGACCTGCACGAAAGCGTTGAGGTCGGCGGCGGCGTCGATGCGCGCCAGATAGTGTTGGGTGAGCTCGACGCTCGACACACGCTTGGCGTCGAGCGCAGCGCGCAGGTCCTGCAAATGAATCAGATCTTGTTCCATGGTGGCGGCAATAGAGCGCTTAAGGGAATGACGGAGCGTGGTGGGCGCGAAGTGGGCGGTGAAGCCCGCGCCGCGCCGCAACGTGTCGCGCAGCGCGCCGGACTACCCGGTGCATGCGCGCGCGGCGGCTGTCACTCGATAACCTTCGGCACCAGATACAGGCCGTCCTGAACGGCGGGCGCCGGACGCTGATTGGCGTCGCGATCGACCACTTCGGTCACGGCATCGGTACGCAGTCGCTGGGCAACTGCTTGAATTTGCTCGATGGGATGCGCGAGGGGGGCGACACCTGTGGTGTCCACCGACTGCATCTGCTCGACGAGCGCGAAGAAGCCGTTGAGCTCCTTTTCCATGTGAGCCGCCTCGTCATCCGCCAGCTCCAGACGTGCGAGATGGGCGATGCGTTTGACGTCGGAGAGATTCAAAGCCATGAAGAAATCCCGAAAAAATGCGCATTGGAGAGCAGCCGGATGCAGGCCTGACGCCGAAATTAGGGACAGGATGCGGAGAATGCGCGGCACCCGGGGGTGCCAGTGCGTTGTTTTACTCCGCGCACCGGGCTGCGCAGGAGGGCTGGCGCGCCGTGCCACGGGGCTTTCGGCGCGAGGGCCGGGGGAGCCGAATGTGGTGTCAACGTGCTCGTTTTTCCTGCAAAACCTGCGAAATTATAAGGTATCATTGCGCATTAAATTTGCGTCGGAGCGTGTTTTTGCACCCTTCGCCGCTGTCGCGCAGGTGGGCCACGGTAGGTACGGAGGGCGCGACAGACGATCGCGCAGTCCATTGGAAGACCCTGACGCGACGAATTTACGAAGGCAGCCCCGCCTCCTGCCGGTACAGCATTCCTCGGTTTGTCCGCACGATTCGCGAGCCGCCGCGTGGCGCCTGGCGATTTTTTTGCGAACAGTCCGGAACCCAGACGACAGGCAGCCGTCCCAGTCACATCCCTTGGGGCGGCCTCTCACGCAAACACAGGATTTTGCATGTTCGGTTTTCTTCGCAGCTATTTCTCCAACGACCTGGCCATCGACCTGGGCACGGCCAACACTCTGATCTACATGCGCGGCAAGGGCGTCGTTCTCGACGAACCGTCAGTCGTTGCTATTCGTCAGGAAGGTGGCCCGAGCGGTAAGAAGACGATTCAGGCCGTCGGCAAGGAAGCCAAGCAAATGCTTGGCAAGGTCCCGGGCAACATCGAGGCGATCCGCCCGATGAAGGATGGCGTAATCGCCGACTTCACGGTCACCGAACAGATGATCAAGCAGTTCATCAAGATGGCGCACGAGTCGCGCCTGTTCTCGCCTTCGCCCCGCATCATTATTTGTGTGCCCTGCGGTTCGACCCAAGTCGAGCGCCGCGCTATTAAGGAAGCCGCGCACGGTGCCGGCGCCTCGCAGGTGTATCTGATTGAAGAGCCGATGGCCGCTGCAATCGGTGCCGGCCTGCCGGTCTCGGAAGCAACGGGCTCGATGGTCGTCGACATCGGCGGCGGCACGACCGAAGTTGGCGTGATCTCGCTGGGCGGTATCGTCTACAAGGGTTCGGTGCGCGTCGGTGGCGACAAGTTCGACGAAGCCATCGTCAATTACATCCGCCGCAACTACGGCATGCTGATCGGCGAACAGACGGCAGAAGCCATCAAGAAGGAAATCGGTTCGGCCTTCCCGGGTTCCGAAGTCAAGGAAATGGAAGTCAAGGGCCGCAACCTGTCGGAAGGCATTCCGCGCGCCTTCACCATCTCCAGCAACGAAATTCTCGAAGCCCTGACCGATCCGCTGAACCAGATCGTGTCGTCGGTGAAGATCGCGCTCGAACAAACCCCGCCGGAACTGGGTGCCGACATTGCCGAGCGCGGCATGATGCTCACGGGCGGCGGCGCATTGCTGCGTGACCTGGATCGCCTGCTCGCCGAAGAAACCGGTCTGCCGGTGCTCGTCGCCGAAGACCCGCTCACCTGCGTGGTGCGTGGTTCGGGCATGGCGCTCGAGCGCATGGATAAGCTCGGCAGCATCTTCTCCTACGAGTAAGCCAACGTGCGTGGTCCGTCGTCAGGCGCGGTGGGGCAACACCATCCACACCCCGCCGGACACGACGGGCTGCGTAGCACTCATACGCGCACGGGGGGCATTGCCATGCCGCCCGGTCGCGCCCGACTGACACCATTCGCGCACCGCAGCCCTTTGCTGCGCGTGCTCCCCTGAAGGGCCCACCATGCAGTACAGTCCGCCGCCACTGTTCAAACAGGGTCCGTCGGCGTTGGCCCGGCTGATCTGTTTTGTCGCGCTCGCCATCGGCCTGCTCGTGGTCGACTCGCACTACAACACGCTCGAGCGTGTGCGCACTGTCGTCGGTACCGCCCTCTATCCCGTGCAGCGCATGATGCTGCTGCCGCGCGATGCCATCTTGAGCGTTGCGGGTTTCTTCTCGACCGAAAACCAGCTCACCACCGAGAACGGTGCCCTGCGCGAGCAAAACCTCGAACTCGCCGTTCAGGCCCAGCGCAATAACCAGCTCGTGGCCGAAAACGAACATCTGCGCCAGTTGCTCACCCTTCGCGAGCGCCTGCCGGTGCCCAGCATTCCCGCCGAAATCGAATACGACACGCGCGATCCGTTCACGCAGCGTGTGGTGATCGACCGTGGCACGAAGCATGGCGTCAAACTCGGCGCGCCGGTCGTGACCGAACAAGGTCTGCTCGGCCAAGTCTCGCGCGTGTTCCTGCTGCAAAGCGAAGTGACGCTGCTCACCGACAAGGAACAGGCCGTGCCCGTGCAAGTGACCCGCAGCGGCGTGCACAGCGTGATTTATGGCGGCCTGCGCGGCGACGTGCTCGACCTGCGCTTCATCCCGCTGTCGGCCGACGTGAAAGTCGGTGACGAAATTGCCACCAGCGGGCTCGACGGTATCTACCCGGCCGGTCTGCCTGTCGCACGCATCACCAAGGTCGACCGCGTATCGGACACCGCCTTTGCGCGCATTCTGTGCCAGCCGGTCGCCAACCTTCGCAGCCAGCGTCAGGTGCTGGTTCTGCAATACACCACGCCGCTCGCCCTGCATCCGGACGCCGCCGCCGATCTCGCGCGCGCCTCCGATCCGTCGGCCAGCGGTGAAAAGCCCGGTCAGAAGGGCGCGACGCGTGCCGATCCGAAGCGCGCGCCGACGCTCAAGAAAGGCCACTAAGGAACCGACATGTCACGACCGCAATACATTCTGCTGCCGGTCAATCCGTACTTCATCGCGCTCAGTCTCGTGGTGGCGTTTCTGGTCAACCTGATGCCGTGGGGCCATGCCCCCGCCATGCCCGACTTCGTCGCGCTCGTGCTGATGTTCTGGAACATCCATCAGCCGCGCAAAGTCGGTATGGGTGTGGCGTTCCTCGTCGGCCTGCTCATGGACGTGCACAACGCTGGCTTGCTGGGTGAGCATGCGCTCGCTTACACGCTGCTGTCGTACGGCGCTATCATGATCCACCGCCGAGTGCTGTTTTTCACGCTGCTCGGCCAGGCGTTGACTGTCTTGCCGTTGCTGTTACTTGCCCACGTGGTGCCGTTTATCATCCGGCTCGCCACGGGTGCCGCGTTCCCGGGTTGGTGGCCGCTCGCTGCCAGCTTTGTCGAAGCGCTGCTCTGGCCCGTGATCAGTATCCTGCTGCTGGCGCCTCAGAAGCGCGCCGTCGACCGCGACGACACGCGTCCGATCTGATGGGCTACCGCCCGAACGATCGCACCACCGAGGCCCGCCCGTACCCGCCAGCATGACCGAGTTCAAGAATCCCCAGCAGCAACTACAGACGTTTCACCTACGGGTAACGGCGGCCGCGCTCTTTGTGCTGATCTGTTTCAGCCTGCTCGCGGTGCGCTTCGTCTATCTGCAAGTCTTCCGTCACAACCAATACGCGCTGCAAGCCGACGAAAATCGCGTCTCGCTGGCCCCGATCGTGCCCAATCGCGGCGTGATCATGGACCGCAACGGCGTCGTGCTCGCGCGCAACTATTCCGCCTATACGCTGGAAATCACGCCGTCGAAGATCGGCCGTCCACTCGAAGACCTGATTACCGATCTGTCCGACGTGATCGAAATCACGCCGCGCGACCGTGCTCGCTTCAAGAAGCTGATGGACGACAGCAAGAGCTTCGAGAGCCTGCCGATCCGCACCCGTCTGACCGACGACGAAGTGGCCCGCTTTACCGCGCAGCGCTTCCGATTCCCCGGGGTCGATGTGCACGCGCGCCTGTTCCGGCAATACCCGCTCGGCGAAACGGCGGCGCACGTCATCGGCTACATCGGCCGTATCTCGCAGCGCGACCGTCAGCGCATCGAGGCGATGAGCGAGGAAAACGATAGCGACAGCGCGAAGTACGACATTCGCCGCGACGTGAACAACTACAAGGGCACGGACTACGTCGGCAAGATCGGCGTGGAACAGAGCTACGAGACGCAACTGCACGGCATCACCGGTTTCGAAGAAATCGAAGTCACGGCAGGCGGCCGCCCGGTGCGCACCATCTCGCGCACACCGGCGACGCCGGGCGACAACCTCGTGCTGTCAATCGACATCAAGCTTCAGCAGGTGGCCGAGCAGGCGTTCGCAGGCCGCCGCGGTGCCGTGGTGGCCATCGAGCCGAAAACCGGCGACGTGCTCGCGTTCGTGTCGGCGCCGAGTTTCGACCCGAACATGTTTGTCGAAGGTATCGATCAACAGAACTGGGACGCCCTGAACAATTCGCCCGACCGCCCGTTGCTCAACCGTCCGCTGCGCGGCACGTACCCGATCGGCTCGACGTACAAACCGTTCATGGCACTCGCTGCGCTCACGCTGGGCAAGCGCACCACGAACTGGGGCTTCCAGGACACGGGCTCGTTCACGCTTGGCAACCACACGTTCCGCAACGACGTGCGTAACGGGCAGGGCTGGATCGACATGTACCGCTCGATCGTGGTGTCGAACGACACCTATTACTACATGCTCGCGCACGACCTCGGTGTGAACGCGATCCACGACTTCATGAAGCCGCTCGGCTTCGGCCAGTTGACCGGCATCGACATCGAAGGCGAGGCGCGCGGCATCCTGCCGTCGACCGAGTGGAAGCGCAAGGCGTACAAAACGGCGGCGCAGCAGAAGTGGTACGACGGCGAGACGATCAGTCTGGGCATCGGCCAGGGCTACAACTCGTTCACGATTCTGCAACTGGCGCACGCCACGGCCACGCTGGCCAATAACGGCGTGGTGATGAAGCCTCACCTTGTGAAGGCCGTCGAAGACCCGGTCTCGCACTCGCGCCAGCTCACCGTGCCGAAGGAAAGCGCCCGTTTGCCGTACAAGCAATCGGATATCGATTTCGTCAAACGCGCGATGGTCGGTGTGATCAAGGAAGGCACGGGCCGTCAGGCTTTCGCAGGCGCGCCGTACGACGCTGGTGGCAAGACCGGTACGGCGCAGGTGTACTCGCTGGGCAAGAACGAGAAGTACAACCACAACGCGATTCCCGAGTTCAAACGCGACCATGCGCTGTTTATCGCGTTCGCGCCGGCGGAAGAGCCGAAGATCGCCATCGCCTTGATCGTTGAAAACGCCGGTTGGGGTGGCGCGCAAGCGGGTCCGGTCGCCCGTCGCCTGCTCGACTACTACCTGATCGACGAACCGAAGGAACGCGCTGCCGAAGCGGCCGCCTTGCAAGCCGGGGCATCTGTGCCCGGTGCGGCTTCCGGTGCCACGGTGTCGGCTGCGCCCGACGCACCGCCGGCCAGCGCCGCCGAACTGGGTCTGCGCGCCGCCGCGTACGGTGGCACGGCCACGACGGCGACGGTGCCACGCGTGGCATCGGCAGCGACGTCGACATCGGCAGCGGCCAACGCACCGAACCCTGCTAGCACGCCGAATGCGCCCAAGGCCCCGCAGCGTCAGCCTGCCGTGAGCCCGACCGTTGCCGACGAGGCTCGCCATCGCGCCGCTATCCGTGCCCAAAGCGCGCAAGGAGGAACGCCATGATGGCGCTCGACAAACATACGTGGAAAGAGCAGGTCAAGCGCCTGTTCGCCGCCTTCGACAAGCCGCTCGCGCTCATCGTCTTTCTGCTGTTGTGCGTGGGGCTCGTGACGCTCTACAGCGCCAGCATCGATGTGCCCGGGCGCGTCGAAGACCAGATTCGCAACATCGTGCTGACGTTCATTCTGATGTGGGTGCTCGCGATGATGCCCACGCAGACATTGATGAAGTTCGCGGTACCGCTCTACACGGCCGGGGTTGCGCTGCTCATTGCGGTCGCGATGTTCGGTCTGACGAAGAAAGGCGCCAAGCGCTGGCTGAACGTCGGCATGGTCATCCAGCCGTCCGAAATCATGAAGATCGCCATGCCGCTGATGCTGGCGTGGTACTTCCAGAAACGCGAAGGCAATATCCGCTGGTTCGACTATCTGGCCGCGCTCGCGCTGCTGGGCATTCCGGTGGGACTGATCGCCAAGCAGCCCGACTTGGGCACGGGCCTGCTCGTGGCCGCCGCCGGTCTGTACGTGATTTATCTGGCCGGGTTGTCGTGGAAGCTGATTCTGCCGGTGCTCGTCGCGGGTGTGATCGGTATCGGCACGATCCTCGCGCTCGAAGACAAGATTTGCCAGCCCGATGTCGAGTGGCACATCCTGCACGACTACCAGAAGCACCGCGTGTGCACGCTGCTCGATCCGACGTCCGACCCATTGGGCAAGGGCTTCCACACGATTCAGTCGGTGATTGCCATCGGCTCGGGCGGCACCATGGGCAAAGGCTGGCTTAAGGGCACGCAGGCGCATTTGGAGTTCATCCCCGAGAAGCACACCGACTTCATCTTCGCCGTGTTCGCCGAAGAGTTCGGGCTGATCGGCGAAGGCGTGCTGATCTTGCTCTATTTGCTGCTGGTCGCACGCGGACTGATGATTGCCGCCTCGGGGGCGACGCTGTTCGGCCGCCTGCTGGCGGGCGCGGTGACGATGATCTTCTTCACCTATGCGTTCGTGAACATGGGCATGGTGAGCGGCATTCTGCCCGTGGTGGGCGTGCCGCTGCCGTTCATGAGCTACGGCGGCACGGCGCTCGTCACCCTCGGCCTCGGCGTGGGCATTCTGATGAGCGTCGCACGCGAAAAACGCTTGATGCAGAGCTAGCGCCGCTCGGCCACGCGTCGCTTCACAACAACGGCAGAGCCTTCGCTCTGCCGTTTGTTTTTGCCTCGTGGGCGCATGACCACGTCGATGAGCGTTATCTGCGAGTCGGTCGTACAGGCATCGCGTAAAAACAATCCTATTCCCACACCGGAAAAGGAAAAACGCCATGTCGATTACGCTGCATTCACTCGCCAACAACTCCACCCCGGCGATGGAGTACCTGAGAACCGAAGCGTTCGACACGCACGAGCGCCGTATCGGCATTCGTAAAGATGGCACGCTCGCGATTTACAAGGGCATGCAGTATCTGCTGCACCCTCACGAGACACATCGGGCGTTGAAGTTTCTCAAAGAGCACCGGCTCAGCGAGAGCGCCAAATCGACGTTCCAACAGGACACGCTTCGCCTGAGCCACCGAGCGACGCAAGAGCTTGTCATGACGTTGAGAAAGCACCGCGATTCTTACGTGGGCACGCCTCTGTTAGTGCGCAAATCGTCCGTGGCACATCGCGCCGCGGAACGAACCCCGGAACGCGCGCCAATCGTCGATGCGAAGCGGACGTCCCTGCCCCGCTCCGAAAGTGCGCCCCAATTGACGTCGCAGTCACTCGTATCGCCGCTCACCTCGTCGGGCGCGCCGTCCCCATCGATCGCGCAACCCCACGAAGACGACACGCCGCCGCCATTGCCCCCCAAGATGAACCGACCCGCGCTGCTGCGTCACTACATGGCGTATCTGCAAACTGAAGTCGAGCAATCGCACTCACCGGCAGTGACCGAAGCCCCGATACCGAAGCCCCGTTCGCGCACGCCGTCGAACACGTCGGGTAATGACAGCCCGCCGTCGGTGACGGTGCCGGTACCGAAACCGCGCCCCGATCTGCTTGCGCGACGCGCCACGTTCACGCCTGGCGATCGGACGGCACCCCCGACGACGCAACCCGCCGCCTTCGTCGAACAGTTGCAGATGCAGCCAAGCTTCAGCCCTGAACTGCTCCGGCTCCTGATGGCCACCGGCAGCCTCTGATCCGGCGAGGTGGCCCGTCAGTGCCAACACACGAGGAATGTCGAGCGGGCGCGAGTTCGATCGCGCCCCCTCGGCCCCGACGGGCCACCGTATACGATGAGCCAAACCTGCAAGCGTCATTGCGGCGCGCCGACGACCATTGGTCCATGCTCGTTCTGGATTTTGGAGGAAACCCAGCGCATGGCCTCGATCCACACGCAGATCAACGCCGCGACCATGACCAGTCATGAAGTCGAGCGTCTGCACCGCCTTATTTGCCGCCACGCGATCGATCCGGCCCGCACCACCATCGGCGTGAGCCATGACGGCTACCTGATGTTGCTCGTCGGTTGGAGCGTCTATCGGCATCCGCGGCAGTGGCGGCGCGCGCACGAGATGATCGCGGCGTCGTTCAAGCAACTCACGCCCTTCAGCGCGCGGGCCCAGAGCAACGCTGGCTTCCTCGCGAGCACGCGAACGATGCGGCTCGACCAGTCGCATGTGCTCGTCTGGCTATTACGTAACGCCACGGCCAGCGTGAAAGACCGAATGCTTCAGGGCATCAAACGCCAACTCAGTTGGCGCGGCAACGATAGCCTGTGCACCGTCGACATCGCCGAGCGGTGTCTGCCACGCGATGCCCCGTCGGAACTTCGGCTGCGCATGGGGTCCGCGCAGAGCGCGACCGGCTTGTACAAACTGCTCACTGATCGAAGTTCGCCCTACCGCGATCACTTTCATCGCGAGTTGTCGACCAGCCGCGATCGATCGCTCTGGGTCGCACGTCAGACCGTGCTGCGCGCACGCAATGGTGCGTTGCTGCCCGCGAACGCCATCTACGTCGGCGACCGGCTCGTCGCGGTGGCTTGTCAGGCCCCGCTGCCCGCCGACGTCGAACGTCATCTCGAAATGCTGATGACGCTGCGCCCGGCGGTCGTTGTCCATGTCGGCGCGCAGGCGACTCCCTGCGGCCTGGCGCCAACGGATGGCGGCACCCCTCGTGTCAATCGCACCGGTCACGCCACGCACGACTGGCGAACCCCAGAAAGTCGGGAGCAGAGCCGGGTACAGATTCAGGTCGACACCCAGCATGTCGCCACGAGTGCCGCAGCAACGTGTATGACCGACTTCAGCATCTACGCAAGTACCTTGAGATCGGCATCGCGGGAAGTCGCGTTTGCCGTTTTGCATGCGCCGTATCGCCATAAGCCGGAAGTGACGACCGACAAGTTGTACGTCACCCAAACGCTTCAATTCATCGAAGACGCCACACGGCATGTGCCACCGCATGCCAAACCGTGCGGCAAAGCTGAGTACCCGGTGAGCGGCTGTCCCGTCATCGTGTTCGACGACATTCAGGGCATTGCCGGTGTGCTTATCGCCGCCATCGCGTTGTACGCCGAATCGCCGGGGCAAAGCCAGCCGGTGAGTGTTGAAGAGGTGATTACCGATATCCGTTTGACGGGGTCGCCGCAGTTGATCGGCACGGCACATCAGATCGACGTCATCAGTGCCTTTGCCGATGACCTCCGATTGCCGTTGCTCAAAAACCGCTAAGACGCTCAAGCATCGCGGTGCACAAGTCGGCACGGCAGTACCGTGATCGGCCTGCCGCACTTTTGTACGAACCAAGTACGAACCACGCACGAACCACATCACGCGACGCGCTCGCGTGCGGGAGATCCGCCATGCTGCTCGATGCCATCGACACCTCGTCACCCCGGACCGCCGGAAACCAGACCGCCGCGCGCCCCGCCGCGTGCCATTACCCAGCGCTGCGTCACGCTGGCCGCATACTGGCCGTGCGGCGCGAGCCGCCCCGATCGGGAGGCATCGAACGATACCTGCACCGCTGGTTCACCGACCCGCCATCCGTGCTGGTCACACTCGCCTCGGACAGCGAGCTGCAATCGCGCAACGCCGACTACCCGACGTTGTCGTGTACCAGCCAGCGCTTCGGCGACATCGCCTATTCGACGTATTTGCTCGCACAGAACGTGAGTCCGATGGATGGTATTCGCATCCGTACCGGCGTCGTTTCGCTCACGCACGGCTCGGGCATCGTCACCTTTCCCGCAGTCCAGGCGTGGACACGGGACGGGCACCCCATCATTCACGCCGATGCGCTCGCGTATCTACACCAGATTACCGAGCGGCTCAGAACGGACACGCCCGCACAACACACGCGCCGCAGCAGCGTTTATCACGTCGAGACGCGCCCACTCAAGTCGATATGTCTGGCGGTACAGGCCACGCATCGGAGTGCGCGGCTAGGCATGTGGCTGGCGACAGCCGCCCTGTACGAGCGCGGCAACGTATCGCTCGACAGCGTGCTCAGAGACATCCGCATCGGCACGCTCACGTTCGACCCCACCTTCGGCCAGTATCAGGAACTGTCGCGGTTCGCCAAAGCACGCCATCGCCGCTGCCATTGCGCCGAGAGGGACGTGATGGTCTCTCCCGTGCCGTTGACGTCTGCCGCATCGCGCTTCGCTCCGCCCTCGATCGATTCCCCACCCACGCCAAGGACGCTCCATGATGCAAGATCTTCACCCCTTTCATAACGTTGTCGGCGAGCTGTTGCTCCATATCGGCTTTCCCGCCTTCGCGCCGGAGCCGGATCAGGAAGTCGTGAGTCTCGATGTGGAAGACCGGCTATGCGTGCACTTTGGCGCTATCGATCAGGTGTCATGGTTCATGTTGGCCGAGGTCAACAAGGCCCCCTCGACAGATTCGATCGTTACGGCGCTTCAGGCCAATCACTTGCGCGCCACCATTTATCAGCCCGTGGTCTCGCTCAACGATGACGGCAAGCTGAACTGCTGGCTGAAGATGCCGCTCTCCGGACACGATCGAGTGTCGCTCGCCGATGCCTTTGGCGAGCTCATCGACGTCGCCCAGACCCTGCCTGGTGCCGGATGACTTCCCTCTTCCCTTCACGGAGATCACACGATGACAACCCCCATCCAATCCCCCCCCCGCAACCCAACCGTGGCTCAACTGATCAGTCTGCCGCCGGACATGCGAATCGGCCTGACCAAGAAGGGCGGCTTTGTGTCGTACGGCGGCACCAGCTTCTACCTCCACCCTAAGCAGACCATGCGGGTCAGCCGCCTCATGCAAAGCTATCGAAAAGCCGACTCAAGTGGACGGGTAGAACGCACGAGACCATGGCAGCAACTGTTTGCCCACGTACGGGCCGTCTTGTTGGGCGTTAAGGCAAGGCACTTCGTCAAACGGTTTATGGGCGACATGACTGACCCAAGGCCACCCGTCGTCGTCCCTACTCGGCCGCATACGGCAAATTTGCGCAACGCGCTGAACGTCGTGAACGCCGCCAATCGTCTCAATGCGGGCGCGCGCCACGCGATGTTCACCCGCACAGTGCCGCTGAATGTGCCCACGGCGAAGGCCAAGCTACCGAGCGCGCTGGTGCCGGAGTCTCGGGCAAGCGCTCCCCCCGATGTGACCTTGCGTTCACACTCCCAGCAGGCCCGCTCGGCGTTGACCCTCTTGTCCGGAAATCCCGGCTGGTCGAGCGCACCGCAACTCACGCCACCGGCGAGCTCGCAGATCAATTCCTAACGCACCACATCGCGCCACATCGCTTGCCAAGCATGGCGCGGGCATCAGCCCGCGCCATGACGGTTTATGCGGCAAGCTGCCGACGACTGAACGGTCTCGGTTCGAGGCGTGGCCGTTGCGGTACCGGTGTGGCGGCAGTATCGCTGTCGTCCTCGTCACGCTCCCGTTTGCGCTCCGACGCATGCTGCCACTCGCTGTTGACTTTCGCCTTGTAGCCGCCCTCGATATAAGCCAGAAACACATCGGCCAGTGCCTCGTGGGCCTTTTCGCGGTGCGAAGGTGTCGGCGCCAGCGCCATACGTTGTGCGCACACTTTCAGCGTTTTGATCAGCGGTGCCGTCGACGGCACTTCCAGCTCAATACGGCGGAAGTCGGCGTGTAAAGGGCTATCCGAACGGCCTTCCGCGAGATTGAAGAACAGCTTGTCGAACGTCTCCCGCTGGCGTTCGGTGAAGTTGGTCCACCAGCTTCGGCCGCCGTGGTTCGACTCCACCAGTCGCTGCCTTGCAATGGGCATCAGCATGTCGAGACAACCGCCGCCGAACGTCAGCGCCTCCACCATCGTCGATGACGACGTCGACGTTACGCTCCCCGAGACCGGTGCGAACGGCGCGCGTGTCGTCGAACGATAGTTCGTGGCAGCGGCAGTCGTGGCGTACAGAAGGGCCATGCCCTCCGGCTTGAGTTTGTAGCGCAGCGTGGTCTGCACACCAGCGTCGTAAGCGATGTCGCCCGCTTTGACGGCGTCGACGATATGCGCGACGTCCCACGCGCTCTCGAGGCTCACGCCGGACAGCGTTAGCGCCTCTTCGATGCCGCCAATGAAATTGACCGCACCCCCGACTTTGATGTCGAGAAAACTACCGCAGTTATAGGGATCTTCGTCGCGAGTCACCTTCTCGTACGTCACCTGCACCGCGGCGCCATTCGGCAAGACGTTGCCGTACCCAACGTGCAGGCCCAGCGCCGCTTGCCATTTGTCCTGCAAGCTTTGAATTTCATGCGTGGCCAGCGACTTCGGACGGAGTATCCGCTCAAACTCATCGATGAGCGCCATGTAATGCGTCTCTTCGTCAGGTGTCAGCTTGTTCTCGATTTTGAGCAGCGCGAGTTGTTCAAGCAACGTGCGCGCGCCCGATTCCATGTTGGCAATCGCGTTGCGTTTCACGCCGCTCATCAGTTCGAGGGAAACCTCCGCGCTGGAATTTTCGATGTGACGCTTCATCGCGTAAAACAGCGACTTCGAATCCTGTTTGAGCGTCACGCCTCGCAAAACACTTCGCGCCGCGTTAGGCCGCGACATGGCGAGCTCGAGAACATCGACCTTGACCACCTTGGTCGTTCTGAACTTGCGAGCAGATGCGGTGACGTTGGCCGAAACGAAAAAATTCGCCGACGCGCCGATATCGACCGAGCCCGCGATGGTGTGGTGTTGTTCAAGCGGTGCCGGCATCGGCTTTCGCTGGGCGATGTTGATACTGCGGCAACCGATCTTGGCCAGGTGTTCATCGAGAAATGGCCGGCTGAAGTCTGCGCGCGCCAAATCGCGTTCGTAAGTGGAGGACAGCGAGAACAGGTCGCGCACCTTGCCGAGCAACGCAATTGGCCCCTCGTTGATCCACGCTCTGAACTTGTGACTCGCACTGGCCACGTAGTCCGACAGCGAGGCATAAATATCGGCCCGCGTCGAACTCGCCCCGGCCGAACAGTGGGCCGACAGGAAACTCAGCACTTCCGCATCCGCCGAGAGCGATGCCGAGCGGCTGTCGCTCTCGACATACCACTCCGTCGGGGTGAATTCGACACCGGCGTCGTAGCCGAAATTGAGACCAAGACCGACGCCGGGCACCACCTCGCCCCGAACGTTGAACGACACGCCCCACGAGGTGGACGAGCCCGGCATCATCGATACCAGCCGGGCGTAGTAAGCATTGTTGAGTGTCTCTTTGATCATTTCGTGCGCACTGGCACGAAACTGCCACTTCATCACCCGGCTGACATAGAGCGCGCTGGTGAGCACCAAGTCGGTTCCCGGATGCCTGCGCGCGAGTCTTTCCAACGCGTGTTGCATGGTCCGGAAGAACCGGTAGGTCTCGATCATCTCAGCGGCATCGCCCCTTTGGTTCGGGCCACGCATCATCAAGCTTTCGTAGCGCTCGGCGAGCCTTCGCTCCACCCCGCCGCTCCCCGCGATATTGTGGGTTTCACGAATATTCATGAAAACCTGGGCCAGCGATATCGCGACGCTGCGGACATCTTCATAAGAAACCGGCACCTCCACGCCCGAGAGATGAAGTTCGCGCAGGGCGACCAAGTCGTTGTTATTGCTGTCGTTAGCAGCCAGGGACGGGAGGACCTCGAGGCCAATCTCCATGTCGCCAATGTCATATGAGACGTCGGCGGGGACGCGCGATCTTTGAAGCGTTGCGTCGACCCACGGGGTCAACGGAATATTCGCCCGGTCAAACTGAATCATCGGTTGATGCTCCTTCATGAAAATTCATGCGGCAGCATCCCCGGGTCAGGTGCGCCGCACAGATCTCAATGTCAGAGAGACTCGTTGAGGAATCTCTCGACTAAGGCAACAATGGCCGCCCTCGTGGGGCTCACATTGCTGGCATGAATCAACTGCACCCCTTGCGAGCGGTAACGCGCGGGACAGCACAGCCATAACTCGCCGTCCACACTGTGCTCGCCGAAGCGAACCGCCGGCAGCGGCGCGTCGTCAGGCATGGACAGCATTAACGTCAAGTGGCCGTGTACGTATTCCAAGATCCAAAACGGTGCGAGACCGGCAAGCGAGCGCACCTGAAAGAACGCCCCCACGTCGTCTGGCAGTTCCGCTTCCAGCGTCGGCACAAGGAAAGCAAATCCGTCGTCGGTCATCGCGCCGCCACCTCCCGTTTGATGGCGCTCGATATGGCGAGAAATTCGCGCAGAGCGACAAGGCGGCTGTCCGGATCCATCGGCCCCGGCACATAGCCATGCAGCGTCAACCCATCGCAGTCGGCATCGAAGGCCATCTGTTGACGGCATAACGCCGCATTCAATGTCATCGCATGGGCTGCCGTGGCCTCGTCGACCCCGGCCATGTGGCGCTCGACGCGCGTGGCGCCCGCGTGACGAACCACGCAGACATCGCCATCGCTAGCCTCGAAATAGATCACGTCCCCGCGCAGCGTCACGTCGACGCCCCAGCGCGCTCGCATCGCATCGCACAACCATCGTGCGGTGCACGTCGGCACAGGCACCACCAGTGCGGCCCACTCCCCGTGAAGTCCTCGCATGCGCCGCAGTTCGGAGGACGAGATCGACCGTTGGGGCTGAATTGGCGCTTCCATGATTTCTGATAGGGGGACGATTTTTTGGAATACGTCTTGCTGGCAGCCATGATCCAGGTGTTGTTGCTTTGCTGAATTCCATCTTTCGCCCACCTAAACCGGGCATATAGGTCGCGCACATCCGCCCCTCGCGGGAAATCACCCATTTGTGACGCACCGCTACGGTGAAAGCGTGGTTTCTTCGAATAGTCTCCACGCTTTGAGGAACATGGGCGGGCAGGAGAGACGGCAGATGAATCAAATCAGCACCCCGCACCAAGGCAAGACGTTTCTGTTCGACGATTTTTCGCTCGATGCCAATGGTGTTTTGAAGCAGGCAGACCGGCAGACGTGCCTGCCACCTAAAGAGGCGGCCGTGTTGCGCGTGCTGCTCGAGGCGGCGGGGGAAACCGTCAGCAAAGACAAGCTGCTCAGCCTCGTCTGGCCGCAGCAGGACGTGAGCGAGGAGTCGCTCACGCGTTGCATTTACGCCGTACGGCGATTGCTTCGCGAGAAGAAAGCCGACCGTATCGTCGAGACGGTCTACGGCACGGGGTACCGCATCCGGCGCTCCGTCGCTATCGTGTCTGCCGCGTCGCGCGCGGCCGCCCTATGTACGCTGGCCGTCATGCCGTTTCGCATGCAGAACACGTCGCAGGCGCTGCTGTTGCATGACCGGCTCGTCACGCGGCTCTTCGAATACACCGCCTACGGGCTGCGTGTCCTCCCGGCGTCGATTACCCGCACATCGCTCGAATGCCACGACATCGCGACCTTCGTCGAACGTTTTTCCCCCGATTTTTATGTGTGCGGACATCGCATCGACGACGATCGCCTGCGTATCGAGCTGGTGCACTCGGCCGGCCATCAGTTGCTCTTTAGCGAAGATTTTTCGCTGACGGAAAAGTCCGGCACCCTCCCGATCGAGATTCGCGTCACGGACATGATCACGAAACATGTCCCCGGCCTCACGGCATCGGTGCATTTTTCGCACTCGTTCGACACCTTCGATACCGCGACGACGTTTCTTCACGCTCGCTTCAAACTCCAACAACACACGCCATCCAGCCTGCGCCAGTCGTTGCAGTTGTTTCATCAATGCGTGGGCGATGGTGCGTCGCGCACGTCGCCGTATTGCGGCCAGGCGGAGTGCTATCTTGCGCTCGCCCATCTGGGCTTGTTCGATCAAAAAGCGGCCATGCAAGGCGCGCGCGGCGCGGTGGAAGCGGCGCTCGCCCTCGCGCCGCGCGACCCGCACGCCATCAGCCTGCTGGCGATTTTGCACAGCATGAAGTTCGAGAGCAGCGTCGCGAATATTCTGTTCGATCGCGCTTTGTGGTCGGCCCCGATGAACCCTTACGTGCGCTATCACCACGCATGGCACTGCGTGCTGGCAGGACAGGCCACGGCTGCCGAAGCCGCACTCGATATGGCGCTTGAGCACGATCCGAGTTTTGTCGGGGCGGTCATGCTCAAAGCATGGGCGATGTTCTTCGACCGGCGCACCGATGAGGCAATCGTTTTCACGCAGGAGAATTTGCATCGGCATGGACAGCATCACCCGGTACTCACCAGCACGATGGCGGTCATGCTTTCGCATCAGGGCCGCCACGATGCAGCCGAAGCCCTCGTTCGCACCGTGCGCGAGACCGGCGACGATACGGGGCTGCTGCTGATCAATCGCCACTATGTCGAAGCGGGGGGTGGCGATCCGGCGGCCAAACGGGCGGGCGAACAACTGCTCGCAGGGGTCGATTGCCGCCAAGTGCGCGCCGGACTGCTGCCCCTGATCTTGCGCGTACAGGGTGTGGCGGCTGCGCGCGAGACGTGGCGAAAAATGCGGATGGACTGGTATCCGTGGCAACGCTTCTACCGGAATGACCCGCGTCTGGACGCGCTTTTTTCCCTCTGAATTACGCTCTAAGGAAAAAGCCCCCACCGGTGAAAGTGGGGGCCGCTTCACGTCACGCTGTTACATCACGCTGCTGCCACGGCAAGACGGCATCCCAAACACCCCGAGTCCCGCAAGCATGGCCGCTACGAGCGGATTCCGACAAATTGCGCGACTCGCCGTTGAACCGCGCAAGATCAACTCCGAAGCAAAGGCGTGCAACGAATCACGTTGCGGATGCTCGGCGAGCAACGTGATCAGCCCCCCCAACGCGTCGGACAGTCGGCGCGCTTCTCCGCCGGCAAACTGCTCGAGAATCGCCCGCTGCCGCATTGCGTCGCGCGGCAAGATAGCGTCGCGCATGGCCATGTACCGGCGGCGCAAGGCAATGTCGTCGAGCGGTGTCGGATCGAGCGCGTCCCGTATCACCATCATCAGCGCCACGCCGATCGACGCGGCGTCGCCGCTGGCGAGCACGCCCGAGAGATACCGTTGCGACGGGAGATTGCGCAACGGCCCGGCGCGAAACCCCGTGCGGTGTGCAAAGGGCAGCAACGCCGGTGGCACGCGCTGCCGCGCGGCCTCGCCGAGAACACCGATCGCGCGACTCACCGCAGATACCCTTTGCAGGCTTCGAGCGTGGTGTTGATCGTGGAACTCAGCACCTTGACGAGATTGTCGTAGACGGACGTCGCTGTCGAGAACCGTTGCAACATCGACTGCATCGACGTTTTCACCAGGTTCTCTTGCGACGTAAAGCCGGAGCGCCAGATATCGAGCTCGAAGGGATTCATTTCGCCGTCCTTGGGCACGTTGTCGATCATGCGCTGGACCGGGCCGGTGTCGATCACGACGACATACTTGCCGCTGCCTTCCGGTTGCTCCTTCACGCAGTCCTCGGGAACGCCCATATCTTTGGCCCACTTCTCAGCGGCTTCCTTGCTCGTGCCCTCGATACCTTCAGCATCCTTCTTCTGCGGCGGATACAGCACCGCAGCGGGGTTCGGCAACGAGAACGATTGCTTCACCTCCTCCAGTGCCGCCTTCAGCGCTGCGATGTCTAGCGTGACCTTTTCTCCCTTGCTATCCGCTTTGATCCACGACGACAGCTGCGCCACGATCTTGCTGATTGCCTCGTTGAACTTGAGATATTTGTCGGCCGCATCGCCGTAGGCGTCGAGATACTCGCTTTTGATCTGGGCGATGGCCTCGGCGATCTGATCCCAGAAGTCCGCATTGTTCATACGGGGATCGTCCTCCGGTTTGGGCGCCTCGTTGAGACTCATCAATTTGGACAGGTCGTCGCGCACCTTATCGGGAACCGGCACATCGATAGCCGCCAGCCCTCGAAGACGGCGCGACAGATCATGCGCACTCACCGCTACCGCGTCGACAGTTGCCGGCGTGGGAGATTGCAGGCGAATCTCGCGATCGAGCGAGCGAAGGCGATCTCCCAAACCGCTCGCTGCCTGAAGTGCCCCTGCCAGCAGAACCTCGTCGCCCGCACGGTCTTCATCGGATGCCGGATCTTGTATCTCAGCTATCGGCTCGCTGGGCGGGCGCTTCTCAGGCGTCAACATATCGGAACTCACCGGTACCCACGCGGGCCGGTAGTTAGCATTCACCGCTTCGCTCATGTGATTTGTCTCCCCACGTTACAGCCCTCAGGCACGAATGTTTCCAGCGACCACACCCATCGCGCTGGTGCGAGATTGCATCGCCGTCTCGATGGCTTTGATCATGTCGGTAATCGACGCGTGATCGCGGTTGGCCTGCTCCTGCGTCGAACTAGCTGAGTCCTTGTGGACTTGGACCGCGGAGTCCTTCTGCTGCCGGTCGGCTTGCGCGATGGCCGAGGCGTAATTGCCGCCGCCGGTCGCGACACCGCC
Source organism: Pandoraea pneumonica (assembly GCF_902459645.1). Taxonomy (GTDB): domain Bacteria; phylum Pseudomonadota; class Gammaproteobacteria; order Burkholderiales; family Burkholderiaceae; genus Pandoraea; species Pandoraea pneumonica. Next base: position 521,648 of record NZ_CABPSK010000002.1, on the reverse strand, counting down.
GGTCGCGCTCGACAGTTGCAACAGCGCCTGCGCCTTGAAGCGCTGATCGTCGAGCGGATGGCGTCCCTCGGGCGTTGCGGGCGTCGGCGTGCTCGCTTCGGGCACGTCCACGTCTGGCGTCGCTGACGGTGGCGCGCCGCCTTCGGGCATGTCCACGTCGGGCGTCGCAGGCGATGGCGATGGCGATGGCGGGATGGTCGACGCGGGAGCGTCGACGTCGAGCGTCCCTGCGGGGTTCGGCGAATTCGCCCCCGCTCCCGTCGCCGGTGTCGGAGCCGGTGCGGGAACGTCAACCTTCGCGCCGTCTTTCAGCGCGCTCGCTTCCGGTACCTTCTTCAATTGTTGATATGCGCCTGCCCCCGCCATGCCAACCGAGATCAGCGCGCCTGACAGATTGCCCATCATCGTGGCCATGCCGCCGCGCTTGATGGCGTCGACCGACCCTTTGAGCGTTTCCGACTGCAACTGCGTCAACGCGGCGCGAAACTTGACGTCGTTCTCGAAAGCCTTCTGGAAAAAAGCGAAGTACCGCATCAGCACTAATGCCTGATCCGACATGATCCCCCCTATCCCACCCATCCCCCCCGTCCCGTCATTACCCGCGAGCGGGTCGCCCCCCGGGGGCTTTTCACCGTTACCGGCAGCATTCAACTGGCGCAACCATTGATGGGCCGAATCGCGATCGGCTTGCGACGAAGGGGTATTCAACGCCGGGGCATGGATGTCGTGCGGGGAGTTCGCCCTGTTGTTCGCTTTCGCGTCGGCGTCGAATAGCTGAGGGATGTCGGCCTTCGGCCCGATGGCGTCCCACGTCGGCAACAACTGGCTCGGCGCGACGTACGCCGAGCGGCTCTCAACAACAGTGTTCATGGTCTCTCTCCGGATTCATCAGGCACGGACGTTGTTCAAAATGAAGCGCCCCGCTTCGTTCTGATTCTTGGCGGCATCGGACATCGAGCTCAGCAGACTGGTGATGGTGTTATCCGACGACGTAAAGCTTTGCGCGGCCTGCTTGACCCACTCGCTAATCTTGGCAAGCACCTCGCGCGAGACGACCATCTCCGCGGAGATGTCTGCTGCGTTCTTCTCGAAAACACCGGCAGCGACCTGACCGCCTGATTGCGTGCCGACCAGCCCCACTTCGCCCAACGCGGCCGTCTTCGTCAGCATGTTGCCCACGACCTGCCCCATGCCGTCGTTGATCCCCAAGCGGGCGGCCAGCGACGACATGCTCTGACTCAACATCTTGGTCCCCGACTTGAGCGATTCGCGGATCAGATCGGGCACGATCTTCTTCACCGTCTCGCTCACGAGATTGCCGATGGTGCCGCCAAGCTTGCTGGCAACGGCGGAACCGGCCACCAGCGTGACCGCCAGCACCGCAATGACGACCAGCGCCGCCAACACGGCCCCGACCACGCCGCCGACGATTTCCGCCGTCGCCTTGGGCACCCCCATCTTTTCGAGAAAGCCCCCGATGGCGCCGCCAATGGCCGTCGCCATGGGCTGAATCACGCTCGTCATCAACGGCTTGAGCGCTTCGCCCAATAGCGAAAAACCGGTCGCCGCACCGACGGTGGTATCGGCGAGCATCGCGCCGCCCAGCGCGACCATGGGCGTGCTCAGGCCACCGGTAAATGCCGCACCGACGATGCCGACCACGGTGATGATGGCGCCGAGAATTTTGCCCAGCCACCCCATCGCCTTGTTGAGGCTCTCCGCTTTGCGCACTTGCTCCCGGTATTCTTCGTTGCGTTTCTGAAGATCGTTCTCGCGGGCGTCGCGCACGGTCTCGAAGAACTTCATGTCCTCTTCGATGGCGGTCTGCGCCGAGTCCCCCAGCAGCTTGGCGTACATCGCCATCATGGCGATCAGCGATTTGATCTGCTCGAGATGCTCTTCACCTTCAGCACCCGGTTTGGCGTCGGGTACGGACATCACATCGCTGAGCAGCGCATCGCTTTTTTTGAGGGCAGCGGTCGCGGCATCCTGCGCCTTGTTCTGTGCGGTCTTCGCGTCTTCGAAATGCTTGGTGGCTGCATCAAACTCCGCTTTGGCGGTGTCGAGAGCGGTTTTTGCGGCGATGGACTCCGGGGTATCGGGCGCGGCGGCATCGAACGCGGCCTGCGCTTGCGCAAGCTTGTCGCGTGCCCGGTCAAGCGCCGCGCGCGCTTCGTTTGTCGACTTTCCGGCGCCCTCGAATGCGGCCAGCGCATCCTGTGCCTCACGCACGGCATTGAGGAACGCTTCGTTTTCCTTAGTGCGGATTGCCTGTTTAGAGGATTCCTGTGACTGCCACTGCGCCAGACGTGTCTCGATCTCGGCAAGCGAGCGCTCGCCCAACACCTGCATCAGGCGACCGATCAATGCCGTGAGGTCGCCCTTGTCATGCGAGCGGGGTGGGGTTAGCGCCGGGGCGTCGGTCGTCTCGACCGGCTTGCCGGGCAACGGCGGCGTCTTGTCGATGCTCGCCATCAGCAGGTCGCGCAGCAGCTGCGCATTGCTCGGCGGGAGCGACGGGGCGGCTTGAGCCGTAGCCGAAGCGTCGCCGCCATCTACTGGCAGGGGTGCGGGCGCGGGCGCCCGGGCGTCGATAGCGGTTGAGCTCATGCGGCCTCCTTGGCGCTCGCGCCGGTGTCCTGCGCGGGCTCCCCATCAATGACACTCAGATAGGCTTTGGCCTTACTACGCAAATCACCATCGAAGCTGCTCTCGCATACCTGTGAGAAGCACTCGCGTGCGGCGGTCGCGTCTTGCATCATCATCTGACATTGGCCTGCGTAAAACACCGGGCGATAGTCGTTCTTACCGACCGCAAACGCCATGGCGTACAGGTCGACGGCCTTCTGGTATTCCCCTTTCAACTGGCAAACGGCAGCCAGACCGACGATGTACTCGGGGTTGTAAAAGTCATAGATGCACAAGAAGCGGAAAAAGGCTTCCGCCTGTGCCAACTGCCCCTTGCTATAGAAGTCGTACGCATGGGCATACAACCCCTCCATCGTCTCGCTGGAAATGCCTTGAATGTCTTTCAGGCTGGCCCCGGCGATTACTGCATCCCAAATCGCGCTGGTCGCGCGAACGTCTTCCGTCTCCAACTGCTTTGCCGCATTTGCCATCGCTTTTGCTCCTTCCGATACCCGACACCGGGTGAGTCGTCGACCGGCGAGTTTTCCGGTCGGTAGAAATCCGCACGGCGTCCCGCCAGCCATGCGCCAGTTGGCGCCCTTCGTCGTCTTGCCAGTGAGGTGTGACTTATTCGCCTGCGTCGTCACCACCGGTAACGGCATGGCCGCCAGACAGCGAACCCACCCGTCGGGGCTGCCCGCGCGTACGGCCCGATAACAGGCATCGGCACGCGTTGCTGCCTCACGCGCCGACACCAGCGCGGTCTTCGATTTGTGGGTGGCGCGCGCGTATTGCGGGTCGCCCGGCGATAGCACATCGAGGACGACCTGCGCCTCAGCGACGGTGTAGTCGGCCTGAATCGCCACCTTCTGGCTCGCGCAAAACGCCTCACGGGCACGCGCGTGGTTCGCCTCGGTGCGGCGCGCGCAAACACGAAGCGCCAGCGTCGCACTGCGCTGGCGAAACGACGGCTCCGCGGGCGCAGGGGCGTTGGCTGGTGCGTTGAACGGGCGCTCGAGTTCGCTCGACAACTCGACACGGTGATCGCTCGCCACTCGCACAAGACCCGACATCGCGTCGCGCACGACAACGTTCAATACCGCCTGCATGCCGCCGGGCGTCGTATCTGTGCGCTCGTCCTGTCGTTTCATCCGTCCTCCCGAGTGCCCGATTCATGGGGTGTCGTCGCGGCTGCCTCTGGCAGTCAGCGGCATCCCGATGCGTTTCATTAAACCAATCCACCTCCTGAAAAACTTGCAGAAAGCGGCTTATTCCTCGTGAACTTTCGACGGGCCATTCGATCCCGTCTCCGCTGCACCGGTCTCCTCGACCACGTCACCCACGTCACCCACGTCACCCACGTCACCCGCGTCGTCGGGGCTAACCTCGCCGTCTTGTGCACCCGCACGCTCCACGTCTTCCAGCCATTGCAGCAAGCGCATGATGGCGTCGAGCGCATCGAGCGTGACGAACGTGTAGCGCCGATGCGTGCGATGCAACAGCCGCGCGAGCCGCACGTCGCGAATCACCGGCACGCCCACCGATTCGGCATACGTTCTGACCGCCAACGCGCGCTGGTTGGTTTCCATCACCGAGATGAACGGCAGCGCGATGATGTCTGGGCGGAAGTAGATGCCCACCGCGATATGCGTGGGGTTGGCGATGATCAAACGCGAATCGCGAATGTCGGCGCGCATGGGTTCGGACAGCAGCTCCCGATGCGCATCCTTACGCTTCGCTTTGATTTCGGGATTGCCTTCGCTCTCCTTGTGCTCGCGCTTGACCTCCTGCACCTCCATTCGGTGTTCGCGAATGAACAGCCAGAATTCGATCATTGCGTCGAGCACTGCGATGGGGGCGATGCACGCGAGCGTGATCCACGCGAGTTTGCCGACGAGCACCAGCCACGCGGCGGCAACGCCCGCAGGGCTCATATACACCTGAGCAAACAGCAGGCCCCGCGCGTTGAACCACAGCGCCGTGGCGATGCCCACGAAGCTCGCGAGGTACAGCACCGACTTCACGGCGTCCTTCACCGTGCGCAAGCTGAAGATCTTCTTGGCCCCTTGCAACGGACTCAACGCACCGAGATTGAGCTTGAGGGCTTCGCTCGCCCAAACGAAGCCCGTTTGGAGAAGTGCGGGCAGCACCGCCGCTGCGGCGCACACGAGCAAGACCGGCGCGATCATGCGCAAGCCGTGTTGAAAGAGGCTGAGCGCATACGCCTGCGGATTCGCAAACGTGCCGTCGGCAAGCACTTGCCGATATTCCTGCATGAGCCAGACGAGCGGGTCGGTCGACAGCACGAAGACCAGCCCGACAAAGACGAGCGTCACCATCGTCAGTTCTTTGCTCTTGAACGACTGCCCTTTCTTCGCGGCGTCACGCAGGCGCTTGGCGGTCGGCTTCTCGGTCTTCGCGGCCATGCTAGCGGCTGCCCGTGGACAACCAGCGCACGACGTCATGCGGGCGCGTCGTCAGCGCGCTGAAGGCATCGGGCAGCACCGCCGAGAAGTAGATCAGCAGCACGCCGAACGCGATCAAACTCTTCACCGTTAGCGACAGTGCGAACGCATTGACCTGCGGCGCAAAGCGAGACAGCAGGCCGAGCATCAGCTCGCATAGCAACAGTGCGCCGACCACGGGCGCGCTCAGCGAGATCGTGTGACTCATGAGGGTGTCGAGCAGCGAATGGACGCGCTCGACCGATAGCGTGCAGGGGCCGAACGGCTCGCAGACGCGATAACTGCGCGCCATGACTTCCAACAGCACCGTCATGCCGCCCAGTTGCAAGTAGATGACGGCACCAAACCACTGGAAGAAGTTGGCCAGCTCGGAGGTGTCGACACCGTTGGCCGGGTCGATCACGCTGCTCAGCGTAGCGCCGCGCTGGTTATCGAGATACGCCCCCAGCCCGTGACACACCCAGAACGGCCACGCCAATGCGCAACCCAGCAACAGGCCGACGAACGCTTCGCGAAGCACGAGCGACCAGAACGGCACCGTGGTGTCGAGCGGCGCGCCGAAGGCATAGGGCCAGACACCCACGGCCATCCACATGGCGACGGCCGTGCGCACTACGCCCGACATCACATTGCCGTTCAGAATCGGCAGCAGATAGACCACCGGGGCCACACGGGCGAAAGCCACAGCCGCCGCGAGCACGCCGTCGAAATGATCGGTTAGCAGCGTGGGGAGCGAGCTCAGCGGCGCGCTCATGTCATGCCTTGCCGGTCATCGCCAGCCGCATGACCGTGGTGCCGAATGTCACCAGCATCTCGCCATACCACCCCGCCAGTAAAAACAGACTCATCGAGACGGCCAGCAGCTTCAGCCCGAACGGCAGCGTCTGTTCCTGCACCTGCGTCACCGTCTGTAGCAAACCGACGGCCACGCCGACCAGTGTCGCCACGGCCACCGGCCCCGCCGAGAGAATCAGCACCAGATACAGCGCCCGGTTGCCCGCGAAGATCAAATTATCCATGGCCGCTCCTTATGTGTCCGGCTCATGGCGAGTACTGCCGAATCAATCCCTGCGACAACAACGACCAGCCATCCATCGCGACGAACAGAATCAACTTGATGGGGACCGAGATCGTCACGGGGCTCATCATCATCATGCCGAGCGAGAGCAAGATGCTCGACACCACCAGATCGACGACCACGAACGGTAAGTACAGATAAAAACCGATCGTGAAAGCGCTTTTGATTTCAGACAGCGCATAGGCGGGCAGCAGCGCGAAGATCGACGGCTCGTCGATCTCATTGCCCGGCGCGCCGGCATCGCGGGAAATTTCCTCACGGGCGAAGAACTGCGTGAGCCCAGGGTCGGCGTACTTCACGAGATACGCGCGATAGGGCGCGAGGCCCTCGTCGATGAACAGACGGACCGACGACGCGTCGGCGAAGTTGACCGGATTCACCTCGTAAGCATTGAACACCGCTGTGGCCACCGGCAGCATGACGAACATCGAGATGAGCAGCGCCACACCATTGAGGGTCATGTTGCTCGGCACCTGTTGCAAGCCAAGCGCGTTACGCACCATCACGAAGACGATGGAGAACTTCACATAACAAGTGCCCGATGCGATCAGAAACGGCAGCAGCGTGAACAGACTCAATACGCCGATGGCCGGTACATCACTCCACATGTCCCGCACCCCCGAACCACTCGTTGATCTCAACGCCCAGCCGCCCATCCAGTTGCACGAGTTCACCGCGCGCAATCAACGCGTCGTTGGCTCGCACCTCCACGCGCCGCTCTGCCTCCGGCAGCAGCGGCAACACGGGGTTCTGCCATAGCTGTCGCAGCTCGGCGAGCGAGAGGCGATGCCGTTGTAAAACGAATACGAGGTCCACCGGCAACTGTTCTAGAGACGTCGCGACCGGCGCCTCATCGCGCACCGGGTGCGCCGTCTCAGGTTGTGTGTACGTTTGCAGCATTAGCGCTCCTTCTTCGACCTGATAACTGCCCATCGTCAATCCGCCGCAGGTCAGCCCGCGATACAGGTCACGAATGAGCAACACATCCCCGCGCTCGACGGCGTGCAGTGTCGAGGCACACACACGGCTTGTGCCCAGCCCTGCATCCAGCCAGAACCGCACCCCATCGACATCGAGTACCCGTTCGTCGTTGACGACCGGTGCGCGAGCCAGCCATACCGGACACTCACTCGCCCGCACCTTGAGCAACGTACCTTCCGGCAGCGCACTGCCGTCGATGGGTGCCTCGACATCAAGCGCTTCGTAGGCCAGCTCGGGCGCGGGCATTTGCAGCGGACGCGCGCTCGACGCAAATAACCGCGCCGCCAGCCGCTCGGTGTCGGCACAGCACGCCAGCGAAGCCAGTTCGTGCGACACGCCCTCGAGCCACATGCCGGGTTCGACCCACGCCTGCCAAGTTCTCGCGGCGTCTTGCACACAGATCCACGTGCCCGTGCGCGGGAGGGGTTCGAGCGACGCGCGCAAGCCCCTGGCACGCCAGACCGCCTCGGCCTGCGCCAGCCGCGACATGCCTTCGTCGATGCGGCGCAGTCTCAGCATTCAGGCTCCTCTTGCGTGGCGTCCTCGACCGGCGCGACACCCGTGACGATCGATACCCCGGCCCCATTCAGTTGCCAACGCGACGAACCGCCCGCGCCCGTACTCGGCCACATCGCCTGCAAGCGGCGCTGCACCAGCGCGTCGGAGGCGCCCAGCACAAAGCGCCGTTGACCGTCGACCTGCACGGCCTGAACATTTACGAAGTGCCCCTTGCCCCAACTACCGAATGCGTAACGCATGCCATCGCCGCCCGTCGATGCCGCATGCCACGGCTCGCCGCCCCGCGGCGTGTGCCCGGGGTGGCCTCGCGGGTCGTGCGGCAGGGGGGCCATCATCGACGCGGTGTCGCGCGCCGCATGCCCGGCAATGCCCCACGCGGGCATGCCCTCCGGAGCGCTCGCCTCCGCGCTGTGACGATCGACAGGTTTTCGATGCGCAGGCGTTGCGTCGGCCATGTGAATGACCGTCGGTGGCGTCGCCGTGGCGTCTACGCGTTCGGGGGGCGGCGTCATGGAATGACTTCCGCGTGCGGCGGACAACGTCAGCGCGCGCGCTACGCGATCGGTCGCGGCGTCTGAGGCCGATCTGGCGTGCACTTCCGAGGGAGCGTCACCTTGTGCGGTTTCGGAATTCGAGGCGTGCTCGAGGTCCACTGCGGCGTGCTCGGCACGTGATGTTGGCAACCCCAAGCGCGGGTCTGCATGAACGAGCGTTTGCCAGACCTGTCCCTCGCCCGGCGAAACTTCGTGGCGTTTGCGCTGCGCGTCGCGACGCCGCAGTGCTGCCTCGAATGCCTTTGCCGCCTCGCTGTCGTCGCGCGACGTCTGCTTCGTATCGACTGGGTCTGACGCTTCGTTACCCATTGGCAGCGTTGCGGCGCCACCGATCACACCGGTGTCCATGTCAGTCGCTCCTCGAATTCGGTGGTTTCACGTTGTTCGGCACGTTGCAATGCGCGCTTGCGCCATGCTTGCGTCATACGCGTGTATTTCGTCTCCTTGCGGCACCACCGCCGTCGCAGTGCCTCACAGCGCTCGCGCTGCGTCGCCAGTTCGTCACGGGCTTCATCGAGCGCACCGGCTTGCACGCCCAGTTCGCGCACTTGTTGATGCAACAGAGCACCGTTGCGCAGCGATCGTTGAAGCTCGGACAAGCTCATTTGCACCTGCGAGAGCCGTGACGATTCGATCAATCCGGTAATGGCATCGCATTGACGCGCCAATGCCTCGCGCTGGGCCGCCAGCTTGACGTCCCTCACGGCGAGATCGCGCAGGTCGCGCTCCTGCAACTGCTTCATTTGCCCGGCGCACTGCTGCAACCGGTGCAGATCAGTCCACGATGTCATGCAATCTCCTCAGGGTTTCGTCTTCCGGGGACCATTCGTCTCGCGTCTGACGCAAAAACGCCTCCATCGCCGGTTTGGCCTCCATCGCGCGGTCGTCCTGCGCATCGAGTCCGGGCCGGTACTCGCCAAGGTCGACGAGGGTTTGCAACGCCGCCAGTCGCGCGAGCCATGCGCGTAGCTCACCCGCTGCATGCAGGTGTTGCGGCGTGGCGACGCGCGTCGCCACCCGGCTGACGCTGCGCAAAATGTCGATGGCGGGATAGTGGTTGCGTTGTGCGAGGCGTGCGCTCAGATGGATATGCCCATCGAGAATCGAACGAATCTCCTCGGCCATCGGGTCGGTCGAATCGTCGTCTTCGATCAGCACTGTGTAAAACGCCGTGATGCTCCCCGACGTGGCAGCCCCTGCGCGTTCGAGCAACTGCGGCAAGCTGCTGTAGACGGACGCCGGCACCCCCGCGCGCATCGGCGATTCGCCGGTGGCCAGCGCCAGATCGCGGCAGGCGCGCACATAGCGCGTTAGCGAGTCGACAAACAACGCGACGTGATGGCCTTGCTCGCGGAAGTACTCCGCCACGGTGGTGGCCAGCAACGCTGCGTTACGCCGGGCTACTGCGGGCGCGTCCGATGTCGCAAAGACCACCACGCAACGCTCGGCACCGGGCGAGCGGCGCAACTCGTCGACGATTTCGACCACCTCGCGCCCACGCTCACCGATCAAGGCGACGACGGTGGTATCGACTTCCACGCCCGCCATCAATGCATTCATGAACGACGTTTTGCCGCATCCGGCAGGCGCAAAGATGCCAACACGCTGACCGCGCCCGCATGGCAGACAGCCATCGATGGCGCGCAGCCCCGTATGCAGCCGCGAATCGATACCCGCGCGGGTGCCGTAGGCAAGGGCCGGCGCGAGCAATGTGCGCTCCGCCGACGGCAACGCCGATTTCTGAGGCATCGGCGGCACCGGCGGCAGTATTGGCCCGCCATCGATCCGATCGACGATGTCACCGCACGCATTGAGCACAGCGCCCCGCCATGCGGCCTGAGGACGGCACGTCGCCTGCCGCCCTGTCGGTACCAGCGCCGAGTCGCACGAGAGGCCCTGAGTGGCCGCAAACAGGCTCAAAATGGCATGCTCCTCGTTCACGGCAATCACTTGCGCCTGCCCTACCGTGGTGGTGTCGCGCCAGGTGCGGCGAATCTCGCAGATTTCGCCGATCGATACGCCCGGCAGCCGCGCCTGCGCTGTGTGCCCTGCGATGCGCGATACCAGCGCCATACGTCGAATGAACGGCGGCCCTGCGGGTGACACGGCGTTCATCGATGGCTCCACGAACATGGGGGGAAATTGGCAGGCATAGGCCGTTGGCTCAAACGGTGGAAATGACGTTGACCGAGACGCCATCGACTAGCTCGCCGAACGACAGCACTTCAAGGTCGCGAAAACGGGTTTCGACGAGCTTCTTGACGAAACGCCGCACATCGACCGACGCGAGCAGCACCACTTCCTTGTGCGCGCGCCCCGAGCTATCGAGCGCAACGCCGACGCGATCGAGCAACGTCTCGGCGTCTTTCGGTTCCATGTTGACGAACGAGCCACCGGCGGTTTGGCGAATCGCGCGACGCACGGTCTCTTCGAGTTCTGCACAGAGCATGACGACGCGCAGTTCGCCGTTACGCAAAAACTTGTTGCAGATGTAGCGGCCGAGCGCGCTGCGCACGTGCTCGACGAGATTGAGCACGTCCTTCTCGCGCGGTGCCCACATCGCCAGCACTTCCATCACGAGTTTCATGTTGCGCACGGAGATGCGCTCCATCACCAGCCGCTGAAGGATTTCCGCCACGCGCTGCAACGCCACATGGCGCAGCACTTCTTTCACCAGATCGGGGTAGTGACCTTCCACGAGGTCGAGAATCTTCTTCGCCTCCTGAATGCCGAAGAACTCGTTCACATGACGTGTGAGCAATACGGCGAGGCACTGGTACAACTCGTCGGCGGGGCTGAGCGTGGTGTGTTTCATCTGCGCAAGCATCTCGCCCTGCGCTGGCGTGACCCACGCGCAACGGCCCCGGTCCGGCCCCGAGAAGACGGGTTCCAACCCCAACGCCGCGACTTCCCGGGTGTAGGCCTCGACGCGCACCCGGTCGTAGTAAATACCGACCTCGTCGGCGCGAACTTCGTTGATGTAGACCGCAGCGCGAGCATCGTCGATTTGATCGGAACCTTGCAACAGCACCTCGGGAAGGTGCACACCGAAGTCGTTGAAGAACTGACTGCGAATACGGCGCGCGAACGCGTCGGCTTCGAGTGCCGCCACTCGGGCAGTCGGCACCACCACCGCGAGCGGTGCCGTGGCGGGCGCCACGCCGTCGAGATCGTCGATCAGCATCAGGCCGCTGCCCGGCCCCGCCTTGGCGGGTTTGCCGCCGCCTTTTCCGGTTGCGTCGCCGTCGATGCCCTGCCCTCCTTTCGCGTCGCCCGCCGCCCCGCGCTTCGGGCGCGCGAAATAGCACGCTGCTGCCAGGAGTGCCGCGAGCACCGTGAACGTGATCAACGGGAAACCGGGCAGCGTACCGATGAGCAGCGTGAGCATCGCCGTCGCGCCCAGGACAAACCGGTTGCCCATAAGTTGGCTGATGATGGTGCGGCCCATGTTGCTCACCTCGCCGTTGACCCGCGTAACGACGAAACCCGCCGCAACAGAAATGAGCAGCGCCGGAATCTGCGCGACCAGTCCGTCACCGATGGTCAGTGTTGAATAGGTGGTGACCGCGCCGCTCAGATCCATGTCACGCTGGGTGACACCGACGATGATGCCGCCGATCAGATTGACGAAGATGATGACGATGCCCGCAATCGCATCGCCCTTGACGAACTTCATCGCACCATCGAACGCACCATACAACTGGCTCTCACGCTCCAGCACGCTGCGCCGCTCGCGTGCGCCTTCGGTGTCGATCGTGCCTGCTTTGACGTCGGCATCGATGCTCATCTGTTTGCCCGGCATCCCGTCGAGCGAAAAACGCGCGGCCACTTCCGCCACACGCTCCGAGCCCTTCGCAATCACGATGAACTGCACGATGGTGACAATAGCGAACACCACGAAACCCACCGCGAGACTGTCGCCGATCACAAACTCGCCGAACGAATCGATGATCTTGCCCGCATCGGCATCGATCAGAATCAAGCGCGTGGTGCTGATCGACAATGCCAGCCGGAACAGCGTCGTGATCAGCAACATCGACGGGAACGACGAGAAGCTCAGAATCTTCTCGATGTGAAATGCGCCGAGAAAGAGCAGCACGGAGATGGCGATGTTGATGCCGATGAGGAAGTCGACCAGAAAGGTGGGCAGCGGCACCACGAGCATCGCGATCACGCACGTCATCAGCAACAGAATGACGATCTCGGGCCGCTCGCGCAGACCTCCCAGCAACACACTCGGCATCAGGCGCTCCTGCGGTCGCGCGAGACCGGGTCGGCGTGCGTCGCGACCGACTCGCGGCGATACGCCGTTTGCGCGAGCGCGCTCAGGCCGTCGAGCACGGCATCGCGGGCGTCTTGCGATTGCAGCGGCTCGCCCGGCAGCGCACTGCAAGCGCGTTGCAGCAGGCCAATCAGTTGGCTGTGTGCCTCGAACCCTTGCAGCATCGCCGCGTCGCCCGTCACGTCGCGCAATGCCCCGTCGAGCGCGGCGGGATCCGTCAGAATCGCCAGCAGAAAGTGCAGCCAGTCCTGTTCCCGGTCGTTGAAGGGACGGGCCATCGGACTGGTGCTGATCTGTGCGACAAACGTACTCTCGCAGGTGCGCAGACGCCGCAAGACGCCAAGCCGTGTGAGCGGCAGCAGAAACTCGCGCGCCGTGCTGCTCGGGTCGTTTGCCCGCATATCGTCGACCAGGGCGCCCTCCATGAAGTGCAGCACCTGCGCGCGCCGTGCAAAGCCGAAGTTACCGATCCAGTTCTGATAGACCTCGATGTCGCCCGCTTCATCGCACAGAAAATTGCGATACGCCGCGCGCAGCATCGACGGCGTACAGGCCAACGGCATCTCACTGCTGCACAAGCGCGCCTTGATCGCACAGTGAATACCGGCGAGCCGTTCGCGGACTTCCTCTGGTGGTGCTGCTTCGGCCTGCGCGAGGACGATATCGAGCGCGGCCTGCTGTTCGGTCGAAAGCGTCTCGCGTTGCGAGATCAGGACTTTGAGCGCCAGCCAGCGGTCGCTGACGTCGGGGAAATGGGTGAGCAGCATGCGCGCCAATTCGTTCGGCGAGTGCCACGATGCCGCCAGAATCCGTTGAATTCTGTCGGGTGCCGCGTCGTCGAGCAGACGCGCGTAACTGTCGTCTACGCCACGGTGCTCTTCGCTGCTGCGTAAGGCACGCGAGCGGAATTGAGCCATCACCGACGACATTTCATCGGAGGCGTCCAGAGCGCGTCGCAGATCGGCCCCCGGCCCGCCGACGAGGATGCGCCGAGCCCCTCCGTCGTCATCGTCGTCCGCCGTGCGCGTCGAGCGGTGATGGTTCGTCACCACCTTGTTCCCCGCTTTCTCCCCAGTCTTCTCCCCGGCCTGCGCCAGGGTGACCGGTACCGAGAAGGGGCGAAGCGATTCAAGCGCGGCCATAGACGCTCTCCTTTGATGGCACGGCGGGGGCTGTACTGTCATCCGCGTCGAGGGCGGGCGGCGTGTCGGTGCCTGACGGTGCGCTGCGTGGGTCGTTGTCACGCTGCGGGGCAGGCCGCGCGTCGAGTTCCGTGGCTGCCCGCACGGCTTGCACCGCAGCGTCCTGTGGATAGGGCAGCGTCTTCACCGTATCGGCGCCGATATCGCTCGCGTCGCGCGCCAGTGCCTGACCGATCTCTCGCGGTTGAATCAGAAACACGCGCACGTTGTTGTTCTGCGTGCTGCTGGTGTAGTGAAAGAGCCTGCCGAGCAGCGGGATATCGCCCAGCAGGGGAATTTTCTTCTCGACCGTATCGCCGCTGTCGCGTGTGTAGCCGCCGATCAGCAGGCTCTTGCCCTGCGGGACGCGCGCGATGGTGCTGATATGCGTGCGCGAGACGGTGGGCAACGCCGTGTACTTGCTGTCGCTGTCTCTGGGCGGCGCGCTCGTGCCGTCTTCGATATTGAGCGTCATCTCGATCTCGTCATCGCCAGCAAAGCGCGGCCACACGCTCACCATCGTGCCGTAGGTGACGCTGCGCAAATCGGTCGAGCGCTCGCCTTCGAGCGGCACGTAGAACGTTTGACTGCCGTCGAATAGCGCCGGGATGTTCTCCTGCGCGAGAATCACTGGCCGCGAGACCACCGTCGCCCGACCGTTGGACGCCAACGCGTGGATCTGCGCGAGAAAGCGCACGCCGTCGAGCGTGCTCACGGGCGTGGTGGCGTTGAGCAGCAGCCCCACTTTCGACCCTAAGTTCGCACCGCCCGACCAGTCGATGCCAAGCGAATCGAGCGCTTCTTTACGAAGATCGATGATCCACAGCGACAGCTCGATATGTCGGCGCGGCACATCGAGCCGCGTCACCAACCGCTCGATGCGCTCGACCTGCTGTGCCGTTCCCTTGACGATCAGACTGTTACCGGCGGGGTAGGCGCGCACGACGACCGGCGCCGTCGGGGACTCGCTTGCCTCGGGGGCATCGGGTGCGGCATCTGTATCCGCATTGGCAGGTGCTGCTGAAGCCTCGTCGTCGGCATCCTCCGCGCCGAGCCTTGCTCTCGGGGCAGACACCGCGGGCGCGGGGCGCGGCTGTGGCGCATCGCCCGACGCGACGAGTTCCCGCACGATCGTTTCCATGCCCGGAATGACGATCTTTTCATCGCGCAGCGCGTAGGTCCGGTCGGAAACGAATGCATTGTCCATGCGCACGACACCGATCTGCTCCGGTGCCGATGCCTGCGCGTCATCGCTTCGGCTGACACGATCCAGCGATTTCGCAGCGGCCAGCACCAGATCGACGTACACGGGCGGCCCTGACACGTAGAACACACCGTTGCGCGTGTCGCCGCGTACCTGATAGCGGCGGTCGTACAGGCCGGTGGTGCGCAGATATGCGGTCACATCGGCCACACGAGCGTAACGCAGCGACACCGTGGCGCTGCGCACTTCCGAGGCGTCGTAGACGTAGATCGACTGCCCGTCGTGATACCAGATGAGACCCAGCTTCGCCGCGAGCGATTCGAGCAGCGCGCGCGCGTTCGTCAAGTCGAAATCGCCGGAGACCTGCTTCTTCGCGGCGACCTTGCTGACGATGATCGGCTTGCCCAAAGAGGGCGAGAGCGCATCGAAGAACACACGCAAGTTGTCGTTGCGAGCCACGTAGCCGCCGCGCGACGTGGTGTTGCCGCTGCCAGTGACGCTCACACGCGGTACGGGCTCCGACGCCGTCGCGGATGACGTCGCCGACGCCGTGGCGGCCGAGCCGTCGAGCGGTCCAGCCGACGCCAGCGTCATCGCCCAAGAGGCATTGGCCGTGCCGGTCGCGGCAACGCACAGCAAAGCGAGAGCGAGGGAGTGCCGTTTCATCGTGCCGATGTCCGCAACGCACCTGCCGCACTGGTTGGCGACATGCCGATCAGTTCTTTGATCTCGGTGGAGAAATGCGACGACGAGGCGTAGCCGTTGCGAAGCGCGATTTCGGTATAGCTGTCGCTGCCCTGCGCGACTTCCAGCATCGAGCGCGCCATGCGCCAGTCGCGCAACACGATCTTTGCCGACTCGCCGAGCGCACAACGACATAACCGCCGGAAATGCGAGTACGACACCCCGTACTTCGCACACATGTGGCGCAGCGTGCCGCCCGTGTGCGAGCGCGACAGCAAGAAGCGCACGAGCTTGTACGACTCGCCTCGACGCAGCACGGTCAACATGGTGCAAAACGCGTCGCTGGGGGCGACCAACTGGCTCAGGAACCAGACCTCGCACTGGCGGCGATCGGCCCACACTGTGTCGACAGGCACGCGATGTAAGGCCGGAACACCGGTATACCGGTCGGCATCGCTCGGCCCCGCGACTCTCGCCTCATCCATGAAGGCGAGCAGCTTGACGAGCACGTCGCAGTGCAACGGGTGGTAGTGCAGCGCCCCGCCGCTCACTCGAATGTGACCACGGCCAAACATCAACAGCCCGCAGTAGCCCGACGGCAGCGGCACGCAAGTCGACTGACTGGCATGCGCGGCATGCAACTCCAATGAAAGGTCGCCTGCCCCCGCCGTCTGCCTGACAAACCACACGCCATCGCACGCCAGTGCGCGGGAATCGTTCGCACACAGTTCCTGCTGCGCTCCCATGATTTCCATACCTCTCATTGCCCACCTCACATCAAGTCACGCCAAGCCATTCGTCCGAGTCATCGTTGCTGCAAATCGCTCGACCGCCTCACTCCTTGCCGCCGATTTCTTCGTAACGCTCTTTTTCTTCGCCGAACCACCCGATCAAGGTGTTTCGTATCCACCCATCCCGAAACACCGACGCGAGTTCGTCGGTGATGGCGGTGTCGTCTTCCGCCGAAATGCCGTCGTCTGGCACATCCATCGAGGCCGATGGGCTTGGCTCGGACGCAATCTCTTCGCTCGCTTCCCGCAAGCGTTGCAGCAGGACCGGCGGCAACGTAAGGGAAGCGTCGCCGACACTTGGAGCAGGCGGGGGGAGATCGGATCGGGACACTGGGTTCATGAGGGGGCTCCTGGTGATAAGGACTCGACGGGAGATATCAGCGAGGCTTCCGGCATCTGCGCACACGCATGCCCCGCCAACGCCTTCACCCGCGCCTGCAAAGGCGAAAGTGCCGCACTCAGCAGCGTGTGCAGGTCGTCTGGCATCACTTCCGGTTGAATCTCAAGCGACTGCGTGGCGCGCTCGATGTACTCCGCCGGGTCGTACTCGATGACATGGTCGCCACACCGAACGGCCATCGTGTCGCCGCTATGCCATTCGAGCGTCATTGGCGCTGGGCACGCCGCTGCCAGCCGTTCGCGAATCGACTCGCTCTGTGCCCGCATCGATACGGGCAACGTGACGATCCGCGCGACATCGGACGCGTTCGCAGCGAAGGCGTCGAAGGCATCTTCGAGTGCCGCGAGCAAGGCTTGCGGATGTCTCACCGCCTGCGCGAGCAGCGTCTGCATCTGGGTGGTGATTTCGCTGCGCCACCGGCAACAAAGCTGCTCCGTTCGCATGAGCTGCGCAACGGTATCTTCCAGCGCCGCCGCGATGCCATGCGCGTAACCGTTGCGCCCCGCGTCGCGTTGCAACTGCGCCGTACGGGCTTGCGATTCGCGCACGTGTCGCTTCGCCCATTGCCGGATATCGCGATCGACACGCACGCGCACCGCACCCCGTTCGAGGTGTCGTCGCTTCACGAGCACACCGTCAATGACCGGCGTCAGGGGGGGAATGGGGATGCTTTTTGGCATATTGCAAGGCAGTCACGAACAGACGTAAATCGAACGCGCCCGGGCAATGCGCGATGCGGGCAACGTTCGAGGCAAACAGCAACGGCAGACGCTGGCGGACGGGCTCGGGAAGGGGCGCCGCCATCGCGGTCAGGCGCGAAAATCCCTCGGCCAGCAGATCGGCATGGGAAGGCGGGTGCGGCCCCGTCGGTGAGGTCGGCTCAAGCAGCGGCAAGCGGGCGAACGCCGTCGCCCACGCGGGCAAGCGCAGTAATGCTGCGCGGCGACACAACCCGGCCTTGAGCGCCTGACATCCCATCAGGTAAGCCACCTGCGGCAAGCGCCGCCAGTTGAGCAGCCACGCACGCTCTGCAATGCCGACGCGGTCGAACGGCCAGTGCGTATCGAGCTCCAGCGCGACAATCAGGATTTCGTTGACGACGGCGCGCTGACGCGGCGACGAAAGCGATTCGGGCAGCGCGAAATGGGCCGGATGGATGTACGACACCGGATCGAACATCATCAGCCGCCAGCCCACGGCAATGGCGCTGGAGGATTCGCGCAGACCGGGTTTCGAGCGCAGGGTCACGGCGCGTCCTCCGTGGCAGCGGGGATGCGCGCCTTGCCCGAGCGCGCGAGCGCCAACGCGCCGATGCCGATGAGCGCCACAAACGCCAGCATCGAGACGAGTCGTCCGATCGTCCAGAATTTGTCGTTGCGGCCACTATCGCCATGATTCATTGGCAACGCCGTGGGAAGATCGAGCGCGTCCGGCTGCGGCGAGAGCACGACGGAAATGTTTTCGTAGCGCACATCGTCGATGCTGTTCTTGAGAAAGCGCTTGATGTCGTTGATCAGTGCCGTGGGATCGGCACCTTTCTGATAGACCGCGACGGCGGCAACGTGCGGTGCCGTCTGCGCTTGATCCATCGCCAGTCCCTCGACGTCGTAGCTCAGGTGAACGCGCGCCGCCAGCACGCCGCTCATCAACCGCAGCGACTGCTCGAGCCGTTGCTCGATGGCCGAGTACAAGCGCGCACGTTCGGCGCGGGGCGACGCCACCAGCGCGTCGGGCGGGAACATCTGCGCAATCTCCACGCGCGGGCGTGAAGGCAAGTCGTAGGTCTTGAGCCAGTCGACGGCGGACGGAAAGTCGGCCGCGTCGACCTTGATCGTATAGCCCGCCTTGCCCGCATCGACCTTTTCCGCCGCAATGTCGTGACGCAGCAGCACCGCCGCCACTTCGTTGGCTTGCTGCTGGTCGAGCGACGTGAGCAGCGTCTCGCTGTGCCGACAAGCGGCCAGCGAGACGACTACGCACGCGAGGAGGGCATGACGGAAGTTCACCGGAGCAAGGCCTCCACGGCACCGACGGCCTTGCGCGCCAGCGTGGCGGTCATCGAGACTTCCACGCTGTATTCGCCCAGACGGGCTTGCATGGCATTCAGCGCAACGGGGTCCGATGCGTCGATTCGGCCGATATCGTCGGTTACGCGGATGCGCTCCGATTCATACCGAGCCGACAAGTCGGCCGCGGCATGAAGGAAACGCGACTCCAGCGAGCCTCCGGTACCGGCGTCACCAGCGATGACCGAGGTCTGCATATCGAGCGCTTCGGGTCGCATTGCGGGGGCAATGGCGGCTGTCATGACGGTGCTCCTGTCAGGGTTGAAGGGAAGTCGGCATCGCGTCAGAACTTCTGGATGATGCCGGCCGCCGTGTCGCGCCAAGTCTTCACGGTCGACGACTGCGCGCTCAAGACCATCGTTTTTTCGCCGAGCCTGGCCTGATACGCGGCGAGTGCGCTGGCGTCGCTTGTCTTTTTCTTCACTTCTTCGAATGCCTCTTGAAGGCGTTTGTCCAGATCTTTCGCGGTTTCGTCGAACGCCCACGACATGGTCTCGAGCGTTCTGTAGCCATCGGGGGGGGTGATATCTGCCATGGGGAACTCCTGTGTAGTGGGGTGACTGCGGGGGGGTTACTGCGGCTGCATAAACTGCCACTGCTGGGGACCTTCCTTGACGTAGGCCATCGCGCCGTAGGAATAGGATTTCTGACCGGTCCAGTCATCGCGCAAATCGACGTTGAATCGCACGAGCTTGGTTCCCCAGCGTTTGGCGAAGGACTCCATGAAGCTGTAGAGACGTCGCAATTGCACGTCGTCGAGTTCGGCGCTGATGTGGAACGTCACGCCCTCGGGGGTATCGGTGCGCAGGAAGGGCACCATCTGCCGCTTGAGTGCGTCTTCGGCTTCGTTGCTGGCGTCGGCCTCGTCGTGCGGCACGATGCTCACGCGTTTGGCGTAAGGCATCTTCTCGTGCAGCAAGCTGCGAAACTGCGCGGCTTCAGGCGACGAGAGCCGGAAGTGCTGCTTGCCGACCCACAACTCGGGCGTCGCCGGATCGTCGAAATAGAGCTTGAAATAGGGGACCTGATTGCGCGACGCGTCGATCCATTGCGTAATGCGATCGTTCTCTTCGTCGAGCGCCAGCACGACCAGACCTTCGCGCTGAATGACCGCAGCCCCGAGAATTCGCGTCAGAGAGAGGCGCTGTGCGCTGTCTTCCGTGAGCACGTACATCATGCCGTCGGTGCCGGGAAGCACCCGTGCACGCCCGCCGATCGTCTCGAGATAGTCGGCGATGCCTTCGGCTTGCCGCTGCGGCGCGCTACGCAGATAAAGCCACGAACTGCCCGCGACGCCGATGAGCAGCACCGTCACCCAAAGCATTTGGCGCCAGCGGCGGCGACGCTTGTCCGGATGCATGGCCGCGTCGGTCGCACCCGCTGGCGCGCACATGCTGCGCGATACCTCTTCCGACCACGGCTCGCTCGCGCGTCTCACGCCGATACGCACGTCGCCGATGTCTGCGATCTGCGTGGCGTCGATACCCATCTCTCGGCCCGCCGCATCGCTCAGCACTCTGACGAAAACCCCCGGGCGCCCGTCGTGGTCGACCAAGACTTCGAAGTTGTCGCCCTCGCCGTCCATCGGCACATAGATGGCGTTCGGCGGGATGTCCGCCTGCCATCCCCGGTCGATCGCCGGATCGCTGGGACCGATGACGAACAACGTCACCCCATTGGTCAGCATGAATTCGCAGCCGCGCATCGGCCCCGTGAGCAGACGCAGCACGGCACTGTGCTGCACGCTTTCGATCGCATCCGGCAGAGTGTCTGGCTTCATCAATTGTTCGCGAGCAGGCGATGCGTGCGACGGCTGCGAGATTCGGCTTCCCGCGAGTCCCCCGCGACATGCGGCGTTCGCGCTCCTTATGAGTAACATCGTTGACGCCGATGCTACTGACGCGGAGATATCGAGTCATGATGGGATTCTTCGTAAATCCCCCGAGCGCGATCATGATTTGCAGACGCGGCTGCGCTACGCGAAAGCCGCACGGAATGCGGCCCTCGCCCGGAAAGCCCGGAGACTGTGGCGGGAAACGATGCGCGGTGGGATTACCGTCTGTCAGACGGATTTGACGTGATGTGGTAGGCGGCCCGCGTGGTGGGCGGCGGTGACGTTGAAACGTCAGCGCCGCCGGTTTGGGCGATTACCGGGCGGAAGTGGCGTTGTCTGCGGTGCCTTGCCGTTTGAAGGCGTCGAGTTTGCCTTGGGCAGCGATATCGCCTTGGGCCGCGGCTTTCTCGTACCAGAACCGTGCCCGATCGAGGTCGGGGGTCACGACGCCGTAGCCGCGCTCGAAGTAGCTCGCGACGATGTACTGCGATGGCAGGTCACCGCCTCGCGCGGCTTTTTCGTACCAGCCGAAGGCGATCTTGTAGTCCTTCGGCACACCGCGTCCGATGAAGTATTCGTTGGCAATCGCCGCTTGCGCCTGCACGTGGCCTTGCTGCGCCGCCTTTTCGTACCAGTGGTTAGCTTGTGGAATCGACTTGTTCACGACGTAGCCATCGTCGTACATCTTGCCGTACACGTACTGTGCCTGCGTCATGCCCGCATTGGCTGCGCGGTCGAGCCATTGCACGGCACCCTGCGGATCGGGTGCCCCGCCTTCGCCCGCGAGCAGCATCATCGCGTAGTCGAATTGCGCCAGGCGGTTGCCTTGCTGTGCGGCGCGGCGGAACTCGTCGAGGGCTTGCGTCTGCTGTCCCGCCTCGTAGTCGTGGACCGCCTGATCGGTCAGTGCCTGCGCAGGCGCCTGAGCCGCCGCCACCGCATACGGGATCGATTGGCAGGCGACACTCACTAGCGTGAGTGCGGTGCTGGCAAGCAGCCAGCGCATGGCGTAGGACGTCGACATGAGGTACCTCCGAGGGCGGGCACGCGCCTATTGTGCGCCAAACCGGCCACGCGTGTCGGTGACTCGGTTCGCCATGAAAAACACCCCGAAAACCGGGGTGATCTCCGGCGTTTCGGGGTGTGCTTTCCCGCGAAGCTCGTCTTGTCTTCGATTTACGGCTTGATGTAGGCGTAACCCTTCTGCTGAAGACGCGTGAGTTCGACCACGCCCGACGGCGTGAAGTCGGCGTCGAGCACGAACTGGTCTTTGGTCAGATTGCGCTGCTTCATGGTGATTTCGCACACTTCGAACTTCACGCCGCGAGCATGCAGGCCGGTGACGAGACTCGCCACGTCGACGCCGTCTTTCGCCTTGTAGTCATTCATCAGAAAATCGACGCCTTTCGCGTGGGCAACCACAATGACTTCGGTGTCCGGCACGGTATCGAGTTGATTGCGGATGTTACGCAGCCCGGCAATCGCTTGGCTGTCTGCGTCATTGATGTGGTACACGACCTTGTCTTTCGCGAAGGCCGACGTGGCCGGCAAAGCAAAAGCCGTCAACAGCAAAGCGGCAAACAGGCCGCGCAAAAACGATTTCATTTGAGTTGTCCCCTTTGAGTTACGGTGTGCAATCCGCATGATAGCTTGCTGCGGCGATCGTGCTGCAAGGGCGTCACCCCAAAAACAAAAAGCCCGCAAGACGCTAGGTCCGGCGGGCTCTACTGAGTGACGCGCAGCGTGAAAGGCCTAACGCGCGTAATTCCGTTATGCCGTGACTTCCGACCAGCAGTTCGGCGTCTCGTACAAGCGCAGGCGCACCAGTCGCAAATCGCGGCCGTAGTGGGCATCGAACACGCCGCTCAGTTTGTCGAATGCGGCAGCGGCGAGATTCTCGACCGTCGGCACGCGATCGAAAACGACCGTCTTGTGATCCGGCATCGTCGCGAGAAAATCGCGCACGGCCGTGTCGCCCTCATACACGAGGAACGCGTGATCCCACACCGAGACGAGATGCTCGTTGGCGAGCGCCTTCACATCGGCGAAGTCCATCACCATGCCGTTATCCGACGCACCGCTCTCGCGGCTCACTTCGCCTGCGAGCGTGATCTCGAGCACGTAGCGATGCCCGTGCAGATTACGGCACTGGCTGCGGTGATCGGGAATGCGGTGGCCCGCATCGAATTCAAGTTTCCGGGTAATCGTAATCACGGCAACGGCTCAGGGAATATTCAGGTATTTGTGCGTCTGCATCGACAGCGACCAGCGCGGATGCGACTTGCAGTAATCGATCGCCAGCTTCGTATTGGTGTCGCGCAGCGGACCATCCATCGGCTGAAGATAAAAGTGCGTGAAGTCGAGCGTCTCGTAAGCGGCCAGACGTTGGCGGTCTTGCGGCACGACCACCTTCAACTCGTCGCCGCGCGTGACCACCAGTTCGGCATCGGCCTTCGGGCTCACGCACACCCAATCGATACCTTCCGGCACCACCTGCGTGCCGTTCGTCTCCACCGCAATGCGGAAGCCTTCGGCATGCAGCGCATCGATCAACGGCGCATCGAGTTGCAGCAGCGGCTCGCCGCCCGTGCAGACGACAAAGCGGTGCGCCCGGTCACCTTCAGGCCACAGTGCGACGATCTGCGCGACGAGGTCCGCCGGTGTACGGTACTTGCCGCCGTTCTCACCGTCGGTGCCGACAAATTCGGTATCGCAGAACTGGCATACGGCGTCCGCCCGGTCCTCTTCGCGGCCGGTCCACAGGTTGCACCCCGCGAATCGGCAAAACACCGCCGGGCGACCGGCATTCGCGCCCTCGCCCTGCAAGGTGTAGAAGATTTCCTTTACCGCGTACGTCATGATGCTCTCGGTTCGTTCTAGAAAAATCAGGCAGCGCCGCGCGTCTGATCGCGGCCTTCCTGAGTGCGCGCCTGCCACTGCTCGTAACCACGCTGACGCAATTGGCACGCCGGGCACTCGCCGCAGCCGTAGCCCCACGCATGCAACACGCTGCGCTCGCCCAGATAACACGTATGCGTGTCTTCACGCACGGTCTCGACGAGCAGATTGCCACCGAGATCCTGTGCCATCTGCCAAGTGTCGGCCTTGTCGATCCACATAAGCGGCGTCTCGACGATGAAGCGCTGGTCCATGCCCAGATTGAGCGCGACTTGCAACGCTTTCATCGTGTCGTCTCGGCAGTCGGGATAGCCCGAGAAATCCGTCTCGCACATACCGCCCACCAACACGCGCAAACCACGGCGATAGGCAATGGTCGCACCGATCGTCAGGAACAACAGATTGCGGCCCGGCACGAACGTGTTCGGCAGATTGTTGGCTGCCATCGCGATGGTGGTCTCGCGCGTGAGCGAGGTCTCGCTGATCTGGCCGAGAATCGACAGATCGATCATGTGATCGTCGCCCATGCGCGGCGCCCACTGCGGAAAACGTTCACGCAATTTGGCGAGCACGTCGGTGCGGCACTCCAGCTCGACGCTGTGACGCTGGCCGTAATCGAAGCCCAGCGTCTCGACGCGCGCATAGCGTGAGAGCGCCCACGCGAGGCAAGTGGTCGAATCCTGTCCACCGGAGAACAGGACCAGAGCGGAATCGGTGCTTGTCGTCATGATCATGCGCTAGCAGTATCGCCCTCGCCGTCAGGACGACGGGGGCCGGGCACGCGATTCAGGCCACCGGGGCAGCCCGCGTGCGGGAGGTCACGTGGATAACGCGATATCAGCGGGGCGTTATACCCGTCATCCGGGAGCGTTTCCGTGAAACGCAAAAAGGGCTTGCGCTGTGCGCAAGCCCTTCGAATTTGGTGGCCTGGGTCGGAATCGAACCAACGACACGCGGATTTTCAATCCGCTGCTCTACCAACTGAGCTACCGGGCCAAGAGAAAAGCGATTATAGAGAGTCCACGTGATTTTCGCAAGCCCTTTGTCGAAAAAACCTGCGGGAATTGCGCGTTGGCCTCCCGGAAACTCCGGAATACCGTTGGCCGGGTCAGTCAGGTCTTGCTCTTGGAAAGCTCCACGCCCAGTTGCTTGAGCTTGCGATACAAGTGCGTGCGCTCCAGCCCCGTCTTCTCGGCCACACGCGTCATGCTGCCGTGTTCCTTCGCCAGGTGATAAGCAAAGTACGCGCGCTCGAAAGCGTCACGCGCTTCGCGCAGGGGCACGTCGAACGAAATGTCGGCGGCCAGTCCGCTGCCGCCCGCGCTCACGCTGCCATCGGCATCGTGCCCGCTCAGCGGCGTGTGCACAGCAGTGCCATTCAAGCCCGTGGCCGTGTGGCGGGGTTCGCTCTCGCCGAACACGCCGGTTTCGAGGTCGTCATCCGCAGCATCGAACGCGCTCGGCGCACCGCCGGCGGCGTCGCGTTTGCCGCGCACGAGCCCTTGCTCGACGGCTTGCAGCAATTTCTGCAAGGCAATCGGTTTTTCGAGGAAGTTGAGCGCACCGATCTTGGTCGCCTCGACGGCGGTATCGATCGTGGCGTGGCCCGACATCATGATGACCGGCATGGTCAGCAATTGCTGCGCCGCCCATTCCTTGAGCAATGTCACGCCGTCGGTATCGGGCATCCAGATGTCGAGCAGCACGAGGTCGGGGGTGTGCGCCGCACGATAGGCGCGAGCCTCCTGTGCGTTCTCCGCCACCTCGACGACGTGCCCCTCGTCGCTCAGAATCTCCGAGAGCAGCTCCCGGATTCCCATTTCGTCATCCACCACCAAAATGGTTGCCATTTACGCTACCTTCGTGTGTTCTGTCGGCTTGTTGCGCGACAGATCCTGGTCGTCAGCCAATTGAGTAAACAAAATCGAAATCTGTGCTCCCGCACTGCCCTCACCTTCGGGCAACGTGCGATTGCGGATGTCGATGCGCGCCTGATGTTCGTCGATGATCTTCTTGACCATCGCCAGCCCGAGCCCGGTGCCCTTTGCCTTGGTCGTCACATACGGTTCAAATGCGCGGGTCAGGATGCGTGCCGGGAAGCCCGGCCCATTGTCCGTGATCGTCAGACGCACTGCCGTGCGTTTCGGTTCTCCGGGCTGCGCGTCCGCTCCTGCGTATTCTACTGTCTTCGTTTCCACCGTGATAAGAGGGTTTTCGGTTCCGCTCACCGCATCTTGAGCATTTTGCAGCAGATTATGGATAACCTGGCGCAATTGCGTCGAGTCGCCGCGAATTTCCGGCAGGTCTGCACCGAGGTAGGGACGAATTGCTCCGCGCCCCTCGTCCACACCGTATAACGTCAACACCTCGCCGATCAACTCGTTAAGTTGCAGCGAATGCATGACCGCCGGCGGCAAACGCGCGTAATCGCGGAAGTCGTCGACCATGCGCTTCATCGCCGCCACCTGATTGACGATGGTCGTCGCACCGCGTCGCAATACCTCGGCATCGGCCGGTGGCAATTTGTCCGAGAGCTTCATCTGCAAACGTTCTGCCGAGAGCTGAATCGGTGTGAGCGGGTTCTTGATCTCGTGAGCAAGACGCCGCGCCACCTCGGCCCACGCCACCGAGCGCTGCGCCGAAATCACATCGCTGATGTCGTCGAACACCACCACATAGCCGCCGCCCGAACGCGTGGGCACACCGGCCACCGCCATCGTGGGCTCCGGCAGATGCGAGCCGCGCACGAGCAGCGTCACCGAATCGGTTTCGCCGGGTAACGTGAGACCGATTTGCTGCTGCCAGTGCCCGCCCGGGCCCAGATCGGCATTCGCATCGCGATCTGCGAACGCGCGGCGCAAGGTTTCGCCAAACTCGACGAGCGCCGGAATATGCGCAGGCGAACGATTCAGTTCGCCTTGAAAACTCTGCTTGAAGATGCGCTCGGCGCCCGCGTTGGCCGTCGTCAGCCGGAAGTCGCGGTCGAACACGAACACCCCGGCCGTCAGACTCGACAAGATACTTTCCAAGTGCGCCTTCGAGCTTTCAAGCGCCAGCCGGTTGCGCTCGACCGTCGCACGCGCGTCAGAGAGCTGACGCGTCATCGCATTGAACGCCTGCGTGAGGAAGCCCAACTCGTCGTTGGTGCGCACTTCGCCCTTGGGCGACAGATCGCCCGCAGCCACCTCTTGCGTGCCGCGCGCCAGCAGGAACAACGGACGCGCCAGCTGGCTCCCCAGCGCCAACGCCAGCATCATCGCCACGAAGGTCGCGAGAAACAGCGAGAGCGTCAGCGTGCCGATATACATCTTGCGCAAGCCGGTCCGGCCAAGCGCCTTTTCCTGATATTCCCGATACGCGCTCTGCACCGCCTCGGCATTCTGCGCAAGATTCACCGGCACCAGTTGCGTGACTTGCAGGAAGCGCTCTTCGTCTTGCAACGACGACGTGAAGCCCGACGGAATACGCATCACCACGCGCCAGCGCAACTGATCGTTCGAGCTGTGCGTGTCGTAGCCTTCGCTGCCGCCTTCGATCGCGGTATAACCACGCGATTGCGTGCGCGCCTGACGCAACATCAGCGGCGTGGGCAGGTCGGGCACCAGCGCGTTGAAATTGCCCGACGCGGACGCCAGCACGCGGCCGTTCCCATCGACGATCGTCGCGTCTTGCAAGCCGAACTGGTCGCGCATGCGCAGCAGCGTGAGCGTGGCGCCCTTGTCGCCGCCGGCGGTCAGGTTATCGGCCACGAGCTGCGCCTTGGCGCTCAGGTCGGACAAGCCGTTGTTCAGAATGGCGCGGCCGAGTTCGAGCCCCGAGTCGAGCGCCGTCTCCACCCGCACGTCGAACCACGATTCGATACTGCGCGAGACGAACTGCAACGACACGAGATAGATGATGCCGCCCGGCAACACCCCCACCAGCGCGAAGAAGATCGCAAGCTTGGCGAGCAGGCGTGTGCCGAAACGCCGCTGACGCAGGCGCACGAGAATGATCCAGATCAGCGCGCCGACGATGAAGATGAAGATGATCGCCACCGCGATGTTCGCGGTGTAGAGCAACGAATAGTAGCGATCGAAAAATTCGGTGTTGGCCGACGCGAGCGCCAGCAGGCCGAACAGCCCGATGGCGACCAACGCCATCGTGACGATCAGCGTGCGAATGACAATGCGCTTTAGCAGGCCGCCGCCACCGTTATTTGACACGAGACGCCCCTGGCGGCAGCGCCGCACTGAACGCGAGCGGCAGATGGCCGATGAGCCGCACATCGGAATTCGTGGCGGCGTCATCGTCGCCCGGCGAGGCGATCAATGCGATCGGCTGAGCCTGCGGCACGAGGCCAGAAGAGAGGCTCGATGCCGACGCCGGAGACGTGACAGAGGCGGGGGCAGGTGCCGCCGCCGGTGCCGCAGACGCCATCGCGTTGGCCGACCCCGGCAAGCTGGCAGCCGCAGGCGGCTGTGGCGGCGAGAACAGGAAGCGTGCCCAGTCGGAGCTCAGATTCCAGTCGCGATTGTTTACCGCGTCGATCTGGAACGGCTTGGGCATGAGGGCGTTATCGAGCCGCATGCGCACCGACGCCTGATACTGCGTGCCGGGCTTGACCACCCCTTTGTCGATGACACGCCAGCCGCTCACATTGCGCACCAGCGCCAGCGCTTCACGCAACGATCCGAAGCCGAGTTGCAAACCGCTGTTGCTGCTGTTGCCGTTGTTGCTCGATACCCGGTACTGGCGCGTGAGCGGCTGGAACCACAGCCGCACACTCTGCGAACTGGTGACGACCTTCTCGTCGAACCAATACCAGCGCGATCGTGTGAGTTCGAAATCGGTAGTGAAGTAGAGGGAGACGCCGCGATTGACCGCGTCCTCCAGGCTACTGTTAAGTTCGAAGGCAAAGCGCGCGTCGAGTGTCCAGCCACCCTCTGAGGGTTCGAGCCGGGCTTCGCGCACCTGAATTTCGTTGTCGGCGCGTGCCGGCCCCGCAAAGCCGAGCGCAACAACGCACAGCAGCGGCAGCAGGCAGGCCAGTAGCCGTTGGGAGAAAGTCACCGTTTCTGGAAGCGAGCGTAATAGAAACCGTCGTGGGCGCCGCCGGGAGTCATCAGCAATTGCCCGGGAGCGTCCAATCGTACCGCATCTGTGCGAACCCGTTCAAACCATTGGGCTTGCTGTTCGTTTTCCGACGGGAAGATCGAGCACGTGGCATAGATCAGTTCGCCGCCAACTGCCAGCGTGTCCCACAACGCCAGCAAGATGCGCTGCTGCTCGGCCACCAGTGCCGCGATGTCGTCTGCGCGGCGCAGCCAGCGAATGTCCGGATGACGACGCACGATGCCCGCCGCCGAACACGGCACGTCGGCCAGAATGCGATCGAACGGCACGCCGTCCCAACCGCCGCCCGACCACTTCGCAGGCGTGCCGGCGTCGCCGATGCGCACGTCTGCATTCAGTCCAAGGCGTTCCAAATTCTCATAGATGCGCGGCACGCGCGTGCGATCCGACTCGAGCGCGGTGACCTGCACGTCGGCCATCTCCAGCAGATGCCCCGTCTTGCCGCCCGGCGCGGCGCATGCGTCCAGCACGCGCATGCCAGCACGCGGATGCTCGCCTAGCACGAGGGGGGCCGCCAACTGCGCACCGGCGTCCTGCACCGATACCCAGCCCTCGGCGAAGCCCGGCAACCGCTCGACCGGCACCGCCTGCGCCAAGCGCAGCGCCACTTGACCGATGACTTCCGATGCCATGCCTGCTTGCGACAAGTTGGCCTGCATCTCAGCGACACTGACGCGGCGCGTGTTCACACGCAGAGTCATCGGGCCCCGGCTGTCACCGGCGGCTAGCAAGGTCTCCCATTGATCGGGATACGCGGCACGCACGGTGTCGATCCACCAGGCGGGGTAGTTCCAACGCGCTTCGGGGTCGCTCGCGATCTGCGCCATCAATGCCTCGCGCTCGCGCAAGAACCGGCGCAGCACGGCATTGGCCAGCCCCTTCGCGGCAACCGTGCGGCGTTGCGCAGCAATCGCTTCGACGGCCTGATCGACCACGGTAAATTCGGTGTACGCAGCGTCTTCGGCGGGGTCTTGCAGCAAGGCAAGTGCGCACAGCAGGATGTCGCGCACGCGGGCTTGCAATGCGGGCTTGACCAGCACGGCCAGCAAGGCGCGGCTGCTGCCCAGACGGCGCACGGTGCGGTAGGCAAGATCTTGTGCCGCGGCGCGCGCGGGTGGCGGGCACTGCGTCGTGGCCTGGGCCAGCGCTTGCGGCAACGCCATGCCCTTCTGGACAGATTCGAGGGCTTGCGCGGCACGTTGCAGCGCGTACGCCAGAGATTCGGTGGGCAGAGTGGGTTGCGGCATGGGCATTCTACAAACGAACATGCCCGCGCGACGGCGGGCATGTGAGGCTATCGGACGGCTGTCGGGCGACAGGATAGCAGACTGTCTCCCGACGCACGGCAACCCGCAGGACGCGGCGCCAAGGCCGGTTCCCCTTAGCCTTAGGCCGGGTATTGCCCCGTGCGCGCCATTTCCATCAGGCGCGCGATACGTTCTTCGGTCGCCGGGTGGGTCGAGAACAGATTGGCAATCGCACCGCCCGAGAGCGGGTTCATGATCATCATCTGCGCCGTGGCCGGATGCTGCTCGGCCGCCGCGAACGGAATGCCCTGTGCGTAGCGGTGAATCTTGTCGAGCGCCGCCGCCAGTGCCTGCGGATCGCCCGAAATTTCCGCGCCGCCCCGGTCGGCCTCGAATTCGCGCGCACGCGAAATCGCCATCTGGATCAACGATGCGGCAAGCGGCGCGAGAATCGCCACCGCAATGCTCGCAATCGGGTTGGTCGGACGGCCGTTCTCGTCGCGTCCGCCGAAGAACATCGCGAAGTTGGCGAGCGCCGAAATCGCACCGGCCATCGTGGCCGAAATGGTGGAAATCAGAATGTCGCGGTGCTTCACGTGGGCCAGCTCGTGCGCCATGACGCCGCGCAGCTCCCGATCGGAGAGCACACGCAAAATGCCGGTCGTGGCCGCCACAGCGGCGTTCTCCGGATTCCGGCCGGTCGCGAAGGCATTGGGGGCATCTTCATTAATCAGATACACCTTCGGCATCGGCAACCCCGCACGCTGCGAGAGCTCGCGCACCATGTTGTAGAACTGCGGCGCGCTGGTTTCGTCGACTTGCTGCGCGTTGTACATGCGCAGCACCATCTTGTCCGAGAACCAGTACGAAAAGAAATTCATCGCGAGCGCAAACGCCAGCGCGAGCATCATGCCCTGCTTGCCGCCGATCATGCCGCCCACCACCATGAACAACGCGGTGATGGCCGCCATCAGCAGGGTGGTCTTCATCCAATTGAACATAGTGTTCTCCTCTGCAAATCTAGATGACTTGAGGATGGCACGCACTTCGCGTGTCCTCGGGCGTTAGATGAGGCAGTGCATCGAAAATTCAATGCCTGCCTGCAAATTCAAGGGCATTTCCACGCGGTTGCCGCAGCTTGGCGACGCTTTCGGCGACGTTTGCGGGCGTTTTAGTGCATTTTGAAGAATAAAACCCGCATTTGTCGGAGTGATGTCAGGCGTCGGCGCCTGACACTGCCTCGAACGTGTCACCCGGCGCGATGGCAAATCCGGCGAGAAACTCGCGCACCGGCAGCCGTTTGCCGCCCGGTTTTTGGCATTCCGTCACGCGCAATGCGCCTTCGCCGCAGGCGACGATCACTTCGTTAGCGCTCACTTCGAGCACGGTACCCGGTGCCGCACCGGCCTTGCCAGCCACGGCGCTGGCGCGCCAGAGCTTGACTGCCGTGCCGTTCAACGTGCCCAAGGCGCCGGGGAACGGGTCGAACGCCCGCACCTGACGCGCCAGTGCATCGGCCGGACGGCGCCAATCGAGCGCCGCTTCCTGCTTGGCTATCTTCTCAGCATAGGTCACGCCCGCTTCGGGTTGCGGCTCGGCTGGCAATTTGCCGTCGCGGGCCAACTGGCGCAACGCCTCGACGATCAACTTGCCGCCCAGCGCCGCCATGCGGTCGTGCAGGGTGGCGGTGGTGTCGTCCGGGCCGATGGGTTCGGCTTCGCGCAGAATCATCGCGCCGGTGTCGAGGCCCGCATCCATCTGCATGATGGTGATGCCCGTCTCGGCATCGCCCGCTTCGATCGCCCGATGAATCGGTGCTGCGCCACGCCAGCGCGGCAGCAACGACCCGTGAATGTTCAAACAGCCGTAGCACGGAATGTCGAGCACTTCCTGCGGCAGGATCAAGCCGTAAGCGGCCACGACCATGACGTCGGGGGCCAGTGCCCGCAGTTGCTCGATCGCGGCCGTTGCGGCGTCGGGATATTTACCGTTGCGACGCAGCGATGGCGGTTGCGCGACCGGCATGCCGTGCGCTTCGGCATAGCGTTTGACAGGGCTGGCTTGCAGCTTCATGCCGCGCCCGGCCGGGCGATCGGGTTGCGTGAGCACCAGTTCGACAGGAAAACCCGCCGCATCGATGGCGGCCAGCGCGGTTTGTGCAAATTCCGGCGTGCCGGCAAATACGATACGAAGCGTCATGACTAACTTTCTCCTGCGACCCGCTTAAGGCTTTTGAGTGGGGTAGCGGCTGAGCGGCGTAAAGCTGAAGTCGGGGGAGACCAGCAGCCGGAAACGCTCGTTGGTATCGCCCGCACGACCGCCCTGCCAGACCTCGCGCCACCCGGCGGGGGCGTCGATACGGGCGGCGGCTTTGTCGAGCACTAGCAGCACTCGGCATTGCGTCGCCTCATTCAGACTCGGCAGCTGCACGGGGCGAATGGAGACGAAGTAGTCGAGCATCGCGCGCTCCGACTCCCCGACATTGAAGGAACCGACGCAGGTGCCGTTAAGCGTGCCGCCCGCGTCGACGAACGATTTCATCATCGCGACGAACGGCGTGCGGTAACTGCGCGCCTCGTTGATCCACGGCAGCAGCAGCGTCGAGAGCGTGCCCCACACGAACAGCAGCCCGGCAAAACCGAACACCAGCGCACCGAGCTGACGACGGTAGATGATAGCCGTTACCCACAACGCTGCGACGATCACTGCGCCCAACACCAGCCCGGGTGAGAACGGCAGTACGTAGTCGAGCGGCAGCCATTTCCCGATCGGGCCAGCGGCAACGTGCCCATGCCCGCCGAGTTGCAGACCCCAACGCACCCAGAGGAACACGCCGAGCACACTCATGAGTACCAGCGCGACGATCGACCACGTCTTCTCCAGCCAATTCGGCAGGCGCACACCGGCACCCAACACCCCCAGCGCCGGGAAGATCGACAACATGTAGATATCGCGAATGGCCGACGACGTCACGAGCGTGAGCACGAACAGCACGACATACAGCCACAACATGGCCAGTTCAGGGCGCTCGGTCGCAAAGCGGCGTAGCCCACCGCGCGTCTTGCCCTGCCCCGCGTCGCCGGTGCGGCCGCGCAATTGGGCAACCAATGCCCCCACCGCGAGCCAGCCCGCCGGGAACGTCAGCGCCAGCAGACTGCGGAAGTCGCTCCAATACGTCTTGCGCTCGCCGCCGAGATGGACGAATCCGAAAAAGCGCCCGAAGTTGTTATCCCAGAACCATTCGATGAAGAGCGGCTCCGAAGCGCGCCAGAACAGCGCGGGCCAAATGACGACCCAAGGCAGCGCCGCCAGCACGGCCCAGCCAAGCGCCGCAGCGTAGCGGCGCGTGCGGTAGGCGGGCAACACGAACGCGGCCAACGCGGTGAGCGCGAGCACGCCCGGTACCAGCAGACCCTTGCTGAGAAACGCGATGCCGGCACCGGTGCCGAGCAGCAAGCCCCAGCGCCACGACGACGCCGTGGGTTTCGCCAGACGCGCCAGCGCCACGAGTGCCAGCGCGGCACCGGCCATTTGCGGCACGTCGGCGGTGAGCTTGTGAATGTTTTCGATGGCCCCGAAGCTGCCCACCATCAGCATGGGCGCGAGCCAGTTGAATTTGGCGGCAGCGCCGGTATCGGATGCCGCCGCCGGGGCGTGCAGACGCTGTGCGAGCCGGGCCACGCAAAACACGGAGATCAGCAGCCACGCCAGCACGGCCAGTTGCGCGCCTTGGAACACCGGGAGTACGGCAGACGTGAGGCGCGCAAAGATCGCGCCGGTCCAGTACATGACGGGAGGTTTTTCGACGAACGGGTCGGCGCCCACGCGCGGCACGATCAGGTCATGGCCGCGGAAGAAGTTGAGCACCATGCCGACCGAGTACGGTTCGTCGGCCTTCCAGGGGTCTCGGTCGAACAGACCTGCCAACAGGAAAGCGAAAAGGAGTGCGGCGCTCAGCCAATAAATCTTGCGAATGCGGGACGACGACGAGGCGTTGACGATGGACATCCAGAGAAACCGATCGGGTTGCGCCCGACGGTGAACGTCCCGTAGACGTCCCGTCGCAGCGGGGTTTCGAGCCAAGGCTGGCTCAAAAATCGGTGCAAGTATAGATGACTTTCGTGGTTCGCCCCTAGCGGTGGATACCTCGGAAATCGAGGAGGATCCACCCGTGGCGCTGGGCCAGAACGGCCCGCCGGGATTACGCGCGCTCGACCTGCTTCTTCATCTTCTGCTTGATGCGGTTGCGCTTGAGGGGCGAGAGATATTCGACGAATACCTTGCCCTTGAGGTGATCCATCTCGTGTTGAATGCACACGGCGAGCAGGCCATCGGCGTCGAGTTCGAACTTCTCGCCGTTCTCGTCCAGTGCACGCACGCGCACGCGGTCGGCCCGCTCGACTTCGTCATAGATGCCAGGCACCGACAGGCAGCCTTCTTCGTAGACTTTCTGCTCGTCGCTTCGCCACACGATCTGCGGGTTGATGAACACGCGAAGTTCGTCACGCGTCTCGGACAGATCCATCACGATGACTTGCTCGTGAACGTCGATCTGCGTGGCCGCGAGGCCGATGCCGGGGGCGTCGTACATGGTCTCGGCCATGTCTTTGACGAGTTGACGGATGCGGTCGTCCACTTGGGCCACGGGTTTGGCCACTTTATGCAGACGCGGATCGGGGTATTGAAGAATGTTCAGTAATGCCATGGTGAAAACGGGATATCGCCGCATTGCCATCGGGGCACACGCCAACTCACAATCGTGCGATGGCGAAAACGCGTCGCGACACACGCGCCGCAAGCTTCGCCAGCCTTGGCCCCCCGGTCAATGCTTACCGGATGATGAAAAATTTTATCACAGCGCCCCTCCCGCCGCTGACGGGCGGCACCGCGCTTTGCGTGCCAGACGGGCCTCGGCGCGAAATGTCTGCCGCCGATGCTCGGGTGAAACGAGAGGGCTGCGCTCACACAGCGGACGCTGCTTTCGAGAGTTCTCAGGTCGGGGCAGACGCGGAAGATATCAAGGCATGGCTGCGGCTGTGCGCCGCCCCCGGCGTACCCCCCGCCGCCGTGCGGCGCTTGTTGGCGGCGTTTGGGCTGCCTGCGGTCATCTTCCGTACGGACCCGGCCCGACTCGCCAGCGTCGTCTCGCACGAAGTCGTCGCCCGCCTGCTGGCACGCCCCTCGGCGGCATTGGCCGACCTGAGCGCACGCACGCTCGACTGGGCGGCGCAACCCGGGTGCGCCGTGCTGACGCTGGCCGAGTCGGCCTATCCACGCGCCTTGCTCGATCTGGGCGACGCGCCGCCCCTACTTTATTGCCGTGGTGACGTCGGGCTTCCGAATCGCGCCGGGTCGGCGTCGGTAGCCATCGTCGGCAGCCGTCTCGCGACGCCGCAAGGGCGAGAGAATGCCCGGCACTTCGCGCGGCGGCTAGGCGAAGCTGGCGTCACCGTTGTGTCAGGCCTTGCCGCAGGTATCGACGGGCTGGCCCACGAGGGGGCGCTCGATACGCCCGGTGGAACGTGCGCCGTCATCGGCACGGGTCCGGATCTCGTTTATCCGTCACGCCACCGTGCATTGGCCGAACGTATCGCAAGCGCCGCCAGCGGCCTTGTCATCTCGGCCTTTCACGTCGGCACGCCGCCACGGCCCGCGCATTTCCCGCAACGTAACCGGCTGATCGCGGCGCTCGCGCGGTGCACCCTCGTCGTCGAGGCGGCGACAAAGTCGGGGTCGCTCATCACCGCCCGGCTGGCGGGCGAGCTGGGCCGCGATGTCCTCGCCGTGCCCGGCTCGATCCACGCGCAGCAAAGCGCCGGGTGTCACGCGCTCATTCGAGATGGCGCGACGCTCGTCACCTCGCCGGACGACGTGCTCGAAGCGCTCGGCTTGATGGGAAATGTGCAGAACACGGGGAACGCGACGGGAGCTACGACACGCCAAGCACCGAAGACGGTGCCAAGGAATGCCGCTAATCAATCATCCGGGAACATGACCGGCCCGTCGCCGATCGATGGCCCGGGCGAAGCCGAAGTGGCGCGTCGCGTCCCGCACCGCACCGTCACAGCCGCCGGGTCAGACGCGCCAGCATGCCCAGCCGACTTGGCGCCGCCCGCCGCAGCGATTCTGGAGGCGCTGGGTTATGATCCGTCGAGCGCGGACACGCTTTGTGTGCGCACCGGGCTGAACATCGTCACGGTCCTCCAGCACCTGAGCGTGCTCGAACTCGACGGCTGGATCGCCCGGGCACCGGGCGCGTGCTTTGTCCGTTTGACGCATCCGACCCGCGCGTGACGACAACACCCCCAGACACCCCAGATAGCCCAACAACATGCCTGTTCTCGACCCTGTCGCCGATCGTTCCACCCTTGCCGCGGCGCTGGCCGACGGCGGCACGCGGCTGGTGGCTTGCCTGTGCGCGGCGTGGTGCGGCACGTGTCGCGAATACCGCGAGGCCTTCGAGCAGTTGGCGGCGAGCCATCCGCATTTGTGTTTCGTCTGGGTGGACATCGAGACGCATGCCGACTGGCTGGACGACCACGACATCGAGAACTTTCCGACCCTTCTCGTGCAAGACGCGCAGCAAACCGGCGACGAAGCCCGCTTTTTCGGCCCCCTGCTGCCGGCCATCGGCATTCTCGAGCGCATGCTCGACACCGGCGTGCTGGGCGACACCCGCGTGGCAGCGCCTGCACTACGCGCCCATCTGCTTGGCTGACGTGCGCGCACGCTCTGCGGGTACTGGCGGCCTTGCCCCCGGCCTGCGACGCGCTTATGATGTGCCGCTTTTGGGGCCGCCTTGTGCCCGATCCGACGGCAACGCCGGATTCGCTATATGTTATAAAGCCAACGAATGCCGCCTGGCGACACCCCCTCAACATTACCTAACGTCATGTCAAAAGCTCTGATCATTGCCGAGAAACCGTCTGTCGCGAATGACATCGCGCGGGCGCTGGGCGGCTTTACCAAGCATGACGAGTACTTCGAGAACGACGATTACGTCGTCTCGTCGGCGGTTGGCCACCTCGTCGAAATCGGCGCGCCGGAAGACTATGAAGTCAAACGCGGCAAGTGGAGCTTCGCCAACCTTCCCGTAATTCCCCCCCATTTCGACCTCAAGCCGATCGCCAAGAGTGAATCGCGCCTGAAGGTGCTCACCAAGCTGATCAAGCGCAAAGATATCGACGTGCTGATCAATGCCTGTGACGCGGGGCGCGAAGGGGAACTGATTTTCCGTCTGATTGCCCAGCATGCGAAGGCGAAGCAGCCGGTGCAGCGTCTGTGGCTGCAATCGATGACGCCGCAGTCGATTCGCGACGGCTTCAAGCGTCTGCGCAGCGACAACGACATGTTGCCGCTGGCCGATGCCGCGCGCAGCCGCGCCGAAGCCGACTGGCTGGTCGGCATCAACGGCACGCGTGCCATGACCGCCTTCAACAGCAAGGGCGGCGGCTTCTTCCTGACGACGGTCGGCCGGGTGCAAACCCCCACGCTGTCGATCGTGGTCGAGCGCGAAGAGAAGATTCGCAAGTTCGTCTCCCGCGACTATTGGGAAGTGCGCGCCGAGTTCGTCTGTGCGGCCGGTTTCTACGAAGGCCGCTGGTTCGATCCGAAGTTCAAGCGCAACGAATTCGATCCGGAGCAGCGCGACTCGCGCCTGTGGAGCGTCGCGGCGGCCGAATCGGTCGTGGCGGCCACGCGCGGCAAGCACGGCACGGTGACCGAAGAATCGAAACCGACCTCGCAGCTCTCGCCGGCCCTGTTCGACTTGACGAGCCTGCAACGTGAGGCCAACGGCCGGTTCGGCTTCTCGGCGAAGAACACGCTTGGTCTGGCGCAGGCGCTGTACGAAAAGCACAAGGTGCTGACGTACCCGCGTACCGACGCGCGCGCGCTGCCGGAAGACTATCTCGAGACCGTCAAAGAAACGATGGCGGTGCTCAAAGAGAGCAATAACTATCACCAGTTCGCCAACCAAGTGTTGGCCAAGGACTGGGTCAAGCCGAACAAGCGGATCTTCGATAACAGCAAGATCAGCGATCACTTCGCTATCATCCCGACGCTGCAAGCGCCGAAGAACCTCTCCGAGCCGGAGCAGAAGCTGTACGACCTCGTGGTCAAGCGCTTCCTGGCCGTGTTCTTCCCCGCTGCCGAGTACCAAGTCACCACCCGCATCACGGAAGTGGTCGGTCATCACTTCAAGACCGAAGGTAAGGTGCTCACGCAAGCGGGCTGGCTCGCCATCTACGGCAAGGAATCGGCCAGCGACGCGAAGGACAGCAAAGACGGCAAGGAAGACGCCCCGACGCTCGTGCCGGTCGCCAAGGACGAGAAGGTCGGCGTCGACAAAGTCGAAGCTGTGGGTCTGCAAACGAAGCCGCCTGCACGCTACAGCGAAGCCACGTTGCTCTCGGCGATGGAAGGCGCGGGCAAGCTCGTCGAAGACGGTGAACTGCGCGAGGCGATGGCTGGCAAGGGTCTTGGTACGCCAGCAACGCGCGCGGCCATCATCGAAGGCTTGCTCACGGAAAAGTATCTCGTGCGCGAAGGCCGCGAGTTGCATCCGACCGCCAAGGCCTTCCAGTTGATGACGCTGTTGCGCGGGCTCGGCGTGGACGAACTGACGCTGCCGGAACTCACCGGCGAATGGGAAGCCAAGCTCTCGCAAATCGAGCGCGGCGGCCTGAAGCGTGACGAGTTCATGCACGAAATCGCGCAAATGACGCAGACCATCGTCAAGCGCGCCAAAGAATACGACTCGGACACGATCCCCGGCGACTACGCGACGCTCACCACGCCCTGCCCGCACTGCGGCGGCGTGGTCAAAGAGAACTACCGCCGCTTCGCTTGTACGAATTGCAGCTTCTCGATCTCGAAGATTCCGGGCGGACGCCAGTTCGAGATTCCGGAAGTCGAAGAGCTGCTCAAGAACAAGACGATCGGGCCGCTCTCGGGTTTCCGCAGCAAGATGGGCCGTCCGTTCTCGGCGATCCTCAAGCTCTCGCCCGACGACGAAATGGGCTACAAGCTCGAGTTCGATTTCGGTCAGGACAATGGCGACGAAGACGGCGAAGCGCCGGACTTCACGGGTCAGGAGCCGGTGGGCAAGTGCCCGAAGTGCGGCGGCCGCGTGTTCGAGCACGGCATGCGTTATGTGTGCGAAAACGCGGTGGCCAACCCGAAGTCGTGCGACTTCACGTCGGGCAAGGTGATCTTGCAGCAGGAAATTTCGCGCGAGCAGATTCACAAGCTGCTCACCGAAGGCAAGACCGACCTGCTGACGAACTTCAAGTCGTCGCGCACGGGCCGCAACTTCAAGGCGTATCTGGCCCAGCAGAAGGACGGCAAGATCGGCTTTGAATTCGAAGCCAAGGCACCGAAGAAGACGGCGGCCAAGGCGGGCGATGCCGAAGGCGACGCGGGTGACGAGAAGGCTGCCGCACCGGCACGCAAGACCGCCGCCGCGAAGGCACCGGCCAAGAAGGCGGCTGCCAAGAAAGCCCCGGCAAAGAAAGTTGCCGCCAAGTCGACGACCGCGACGGCCAAATCGGCTGCCGCTGACAACGGCTTCGAAGACGACGATCCGCCGTTCTGATTGCCCGTTGTTCGTTCACTGACCCCACGGGGTCAATGAAAAACGGCCACTTCCTCGCGGGAGTGGCCGTTTTGCTTTTCGGGTGCTGAAACGCACTGCCCGCGGCATATCGGGGACAGCCGGGCGTGCGCGGCGTCGTTACACCGGGATTTCGGCGTTCGGCGTGGTCGGCGACGGCAGCTTCGGCGGCACCCAGCGCTCGGCGGCCGAAATGCCTTCGTTCTGGCGGAAGTACTCGACCGTCAGGTCGATAAAGCCGCGCGTCTTGGCCGACAGATACTTGCGGCTCGGGTACACGAGCGAAACGTCGATCGGCGTTTGCGTGAAGTTGCGCAGCAGCGCGACCAGATCGCCGTCGCGCACGTCGTTGCCAACGAGGTACGACGGCAAGAACGCAATGCCGTGCCCCAGCAGCACCGACTGACGCAGCAGCGCCGTGTTGTTACAGATGAACTTGTTCTGTACCCGCACGCGCACTTCGCCTTCCGGGCCGGAGAACACGCGGTCGTCGCTCCAGAAGTCGTTGGGCAGGCCCAGCACGCCGTGTTCGCTCAGTTCCTGCGGGGTCACCGGCTCACCGTGTTCCGCGATATACGCCGGCGAGGCGCACAGCATCACGCGCGTCTCGGCGAGTACCCGCGAAATCAGGCTTTCGCTGTTAATCATGCGCGTCAGCAAGATGCCGCAGTCGTAACCTTCTTCGACCAAATCGATCGCGCGATCGGTCAGCGTGAGGTCGACCACGACCTTGGGGTGCATTTCCTGATACTTCTTGATAAGCGGCGCCAAATTGCGCAAACCGAACGACACTGGCGCCACCACCTTCAGCGTGCCCTTCGGATC
Organism: Pandoraea pneumonica; assembly: GCF_902459645.1. GTDB lineage: Bacteria > Pseudomonadota > Gammaproteobacteria > Burkholderiales > Burkholderiaceae > Pandoraea > Pandoraea pneumonica. Next base: position 481,283 of record NZ_CABPSK010000002.1, on the reverse strand, counting down.
GCGCGACGCGCTCGAGATCAGGGCATCGGCTTCGTCGACTTCGTCGATGATCTGCCGGCAGCGTTCGAGATACACCTGCCCCGCGCCGGTGAGCGACAGGCTGCGAGTGGTGCGGTTGAGCAAGCGAACGCCGAGGTGCGATTCCAGTTCTGCGACGTGGCGGGTCACCACAGCGGCGGACAGATCCATCTGAGCGGCCGTGCGGGCAAAACTCCCGTTATCGGCGACTTTGACGAAAACGCGCATCGATTGCAGACGGTCCATGTTGTTTCCAATCGTGATGTGCCGCGTCGTTCCGGCGAAGATGCATTGCGCACCTGCGAGCATGGGGCGAACCTGCAATGCCCGGCACCCAAGGGGTAGCGGGCCGCTACGGCTCGTCGGGGCACCGGCAGACCCGCCGCCCCGGAACCTTCCGGGGTGGGCCGCGTACGTGCCGCCAGGGCCGTCGACGCGGCGGGGACTTCGATAAGGCGCTAGCTTACCGTACGCCGCCAAAATTTGCCCGACGTGACAATGATTTCGCTGCACATCAGGCGTGCGGTTCGCGCAGGAATGCGCGCGAAAACATCGCCGCCATAGCGCGCCAATCCCCTCATCCGTCGAAAAAACGGCCCGATGCGACCAAATGTCGCAATTTCCGGGCTTGAGCGCACGGCTTGACGCAGGTCACGGCCTGACGGTGGGCGCGTGACTAGAGTGGGGCATTACTCTCGTTTCAGGCTTCGTCATGCACCCCTCGCATCCGTTACCGGCGCTCGACGTCGAGGGCGCCCCAAAAAGTACCGAACAACGCAAATGTCAGGGCACCTGCCCGTCCTGCGCCTCTCGCGCATCGAATGCATCGAACGCGTCATCGGTCACGACGTCAATCGTCGCGCCCCCCGCGTCGCTCTCGTCGGTTCAGTCGCCGTCTTCTAGCGCAGCGACCGCGACCCCGCGTTTCGACGCGCAGTTGCTCAGCCGCTACGACATCAACGGGCCGCGCTACACGTCGTACCCGACCGCGCTGCAATTTCACGAAGACTTCGGTGCAAGCGATTACGCGCGGGCGGCGGCCCAGTCCAAACGGTCGGGCAAGCCGCTCTCGCTTTACGTGCACGTTCCGTTCTGCGACACCGTGTGCTTCTACTGCGCCTGCACGAAGGTCGTCACCAACAACCGGGCGCATGCCGACGCGTACGTCGAGCGCTTGCACGCGGAAATTGCTCGCCAAGCGTCGTTGCTCGGCGCTGGACGCTCGCTCGCGCAAATGCACTGGGGTGGCGGCACGCCCACGTTTCTCTCACTGGAACAGATCGCTTCACTGGTCGACACCATCAGCCGTCACTTCGTGCTGGCCCCCGACGACAGCGCAGAATACGCCATCGAAATCGATCCACGCAGCGCCGGACCGGCATCGATTCGCGCCTTGCGCTCGCTCGGTTTCAATCGCCTCTCGATCGGCGTTCAAGATTTCGATCCGCGCGTGCAACAGGCGATTCATCGCGTGCAACCGCGCGCGTTGGTCGAAGCGGCACTCGACGCGGCGCGCGGCTGCGGCATTCGCTCGGTCAATTTCGATCTCATTTACGGCTTACCGCATCAGACCGTGGAGTCGTTCTCGAAGACGCTCGACGCCGTCATCGAGATGTCGCCGGAGCGGTTGTCGGTGTTTAGCTACGCGCATCTGCCACAGCAATTCAAGATGCAGCGCTGTCTACCGGACGACCTGCCGGCCGGCCCCGAGAAGCTGGCGTTGTTACAGACGATCATCGCGCGGCTGACGGCGGCGGGTTACGTCTACATCGGCATGGATCACTTCGCTCGCCCCGACGACGAGCTCGCCATCGCACAGGCGGCGGGCACGCTGCATCGCAACTTCCAGGGGTACAGCACGCGGGGCGACTGCGATCTCATCGGCGTGGGCATGTCATCGATCGGCCGGGTCGGCGACAGCTATGCGCAGAACGCGAAGACGCTCAAGACTTATTACGAAGCTATCGATGCGGGCGGCCTCGCCATCACCCGAGGTGTGCGCCTGAACGACGACGACCGGCTTCGGCGCGAGGTCATTTCGCGTTTGATGTGTCACATGTCGCTCGATTTCGAAGCGATCGAGCAGACCTACGATATCGATTTCGTCGCCTATTTCGCGGCAGAACTCGGCGAACTGGCCGACCTGGCGGCCGACGGACTGGTCGCGATCGATGCGCGCGGCATACGTGTGCTGCCAGCGGGCCGCTTGCTCGTACGTGTGGTCGCGCAAGTGTTCGACAGCTATCGGCGCAGCGCCGCCAATGCTCGCTGCGCGAAAGTGATGTAACGCCGCAGTTGCATCCAAAAGAAAACACCCCAAAGGTCAGGACTGAATCGTCCGACGTTTGGGGTGTTTTGCTATCAGTCATCCGGAAATTGCCCCCGCCTGAGACGCTCAGGCGGGGCACACAACCGGCCGGTGCATGACGGCAGCCCTAGCAGCAGCGTCCGCCGCTCTTGCCGCCGTAGCGCGCCTCCTGACGCTCGCGGAAGAACGCCTCGTAGCTCATGACCGGCTTATCCGGATGCGTGGCCTGCATGTGCGCCACGTACGTGTCGTAATCGGGCAGCCCCACCATCAGGCGCATGGCCTGCCCCAGATAACGGCCGACTTTGCCGACGTCTTCGAACATAGCGACTCCTGCTTAGCGTCTCTGAGATACCGGCGGTGTCCGAGCGTCAGACACGCGGACCCGACGGCATCGGCTCGAACGGCGTTTCCTGCGCCGTCGGCTTGTTGGCGCGACGCGCTTGCAGGATGGTGCGCAGGCCGAACAGCCCCACAGCCACCACCACGAACATGAACACACCGGCGAGCGTGGCGTCCACGTAGTCGTTGAACACGATCTGCTGCATTTGCGCGACCGACTTGGCCGGGGCGAGCAGCTTGCCGTCTGCGAGCGCTGCCTGATACTTGGCGGCGTGCGCGAGGAAGCCCACCTTCGGGTCCGGATCGAACATCTTCTGCCAGCCAGCGGTCAGCGTGCAGGCGAGCAGCCAGACCGTCGGTAGAATCGTCACCCAGGCGAAGCGCTCGCGCTTGAGCTTGAACAGCACACACGTCGCCAGCATCAGCGCGATCGCAGCGAGCATCTGGTTCGAGATGCCGAACAGCGGCCACAGCGTATTGATACCGCCCAGCGGGTCGACCACCCCTTGATACAAGAAGTAGCCCCACGCCGCCACGCACAGGGCCGTGGCGATCAAGTTGGCCGGCAACGACTCCGTGCGCTTGAGCGCCGGCACGAACGTGCCGAGCAAGTCTTGCAGCATGAAGCGGCCAGCGCGCGTGCCGGCGTCGACGGCGGTCAGGATGAACAGCGCTTCGAACAGAATCGCGAAGTGATACCAGAAGGCCATCATCGCTTCGCCGCCCACCACTTGATGCAGGATGTGCGCCATACCGACAGCCAGCGTCGGTGCGCCGCCCGCGCGCGAAATGATGGTGTTCTCGCCCACGGCCTTGGCGGTCGCGGTGAGCACATCCGGCGTAATCGTGAAGCCCCAACCCGAGACGACTTGCGCGACGGCTTCCGGCGTCGTGCCGATCACGGCAGCCGGGCTGTTCATGGCGAAGTACACGCCCGGGTCGATGACCGAAGCGGCCACCAGCGCCATGATGGCGACGAACGATTCCATCAACATGCCGCCGTAGCCGATGAAGCGCGCGTTGACTTCGTTATCGAGCAGCTTCGGCGTGGTGCCCGAAGAGATCAGCGCATGGAAGCCCGAGACGGCACCGCACGCAATCGTGATGAAGAGGAACGGGAACAGCTTGCCCGACCAGACCGGACCGCTGCCGTCGACGAACTGCGTGAGCGCCGGCATTTTCAGCTCGGGCGCGACCACGAGAATACCGATGGCGAGCGCGAGGATCGTGCCGATCTTCAGGAACGTCGAGAGGTAGTCGCGCGGCGCGAGCAACAGCCACACCGGCAACACCGAGGCGACGAAGCCGTAACCGATGAGCATCCACGTGAGTTGCTTACCGTCGAACGTGAACAGCGGCGCGAGCGTGGCGCTGTCGTGCACGCTCTGACCGAAGTAGATCGCAGCCATCAGCCCGAAGAAGCCGATGATCGACACTTCGCCGATGCGGCCCGGGCGGATGAAGCGCGTGTACACGCCCATGAACAGCGCGATCGGAATCGTGAGCCCCACCGTGAACGTGCCCCAAGGCGAGCCCGTGAGCGCCTTGACCACGATCAGCGCGAGCACCGCGAGAATGATGATCATGATGAGGAACGCGCCGAAGAGCGCGATCACGCCGGGGATCATGCCGAGTTCCGACTTCACCAGATCGCCCAGCGAGCGGCCGTCGCGGCGTGTGGAGATGAACAGGACCATGAAGTCCTGCACCGCACCGGCGAAGACCACGCCGGCCAGAATCCACAACATGCCGGGGAGGTAACCCATCTGCGCGGCGAGCACCGGGCCCACGAGCGGACCGGCACCGGCGATGGCGGCGAAGTGGTGACCGAACAGCACGTACTTGTTGGTCGGCACGTAGTCGAGGCCATCGTTATGACGCCATGCGGGCGTCATACGGGCGCCGTCGAGTTGCGCGACGCGTGTGGCGATGAACTTGCTGTAGAAGCGATAAGCGATCAGGTAAACGCAGATGGCTGCGATCACGATCCAGAGTGCGCTGATGGTTTCGCCGCGCGATAGGGCGACCGTGCCGAGCGCGCACGCGCCGACGACGGCCACCGCTGCCCAGGGCAGTTGTTGCCAGATACGATTCATTGTCTCTCCTCGGAACTGCCTCCTTCGGGCAGCGACCCGGGACGGCGCCGTGGCAGCGCGATCCCGCCTTTGTTTTTTGACATCACGCAGATGCCGCGAAGCGTGTCGCACGGTATTGCCCACGTAATGCGAGGGTCTGATAGCCACCGGGGCACGATTCGCCGTGTAGTATTGGCGTTTGCCTGACGTGCCACAAGCGCGAAACTACGCAGGCACACTACGTGATAGTACGTAGCGAATGCCGCTAAAAAGCGGCGCTGCAGGCTCTTGAACGTCATGAATCTCCGACAGAAATTCTTCGTGCTGTCCCTCTTGCCGGTAGCCCTTGCGATGGTTGCCATCGCATTGGCCGTGCGCTATCAGGGCAATGAATTGGCCCGTGCACAGCACGAGGCCGTACAGACCGCATCGCTCGCCAACAAACGCGCCGAGCTGTTGCATTACGTCGGCCTCGCACGCAATGCCATCGAGCCGCTCTACAACGGCCCGGACACACCCGCTGCGCGCACCGAAGCGCTTGCCACACTTGCCCGTATGGAGTTCGGCAAAGACGGTTACTTTTTCGTCTACGACCTCGATGGCAACAGCTTGATGCACCCGCGTCAGCCAGAGTTGGTCGGACACAATTTGTGGTCGCTCAAAGATCCCGCCGGGGCGCCGACGATTCAGCGGCTGATCGCGGCGGCACGGACCGGTGGCGGCTACGTGGAGTACTCATGGGAAAAGCCGTCCCTGCAACAGACCGCGCCTAAGTTGGGTTATGTGATCGCGCTGCCGAAGTGGAACTGGATGATCGGCACCGGCATTTATCTCGACGATGTGCAAGCCACGTTGCGTCAATCGGATGAGCGCGCGCAGAGCAACATCGATCGCACGCTGATTTGGATCACGATGATTGCGTCGACATGTTTGGCGATTGTCGGTCTCTGCGGTCTGGTCGTGAATATCACTGAATTGAAGACCGCCGATGCGAAGCTGCGCCAACTCGCGCGGCAAGTGGTGGAGTCGCAGGAAGTCGAGCGTTCGCGTATTTCGCGCGAGTTGCACGACGGCATCAGCCAGTTGCTGGTCTCGGTCAAGTTGCTCCTCGAATCGGCGTCGATGCGCCTGCCAGGTTCGCCCGCGGCGGCGAGCACCACGCTCGGCGTCGCCATCGAGCGCCTGAACGGCACGCTGGGAGAAGTGCGGCGTATTTCGCAAGCGCTGCGCCCGGCAATGCTCGACGACCTGGGTGTGGCCGCGGCCATCGATCAACTCGCCCGCGAGTTCGGCTCGCATGCGGGGCTGCCGGTCGAGATGCATGTGGAAGGTGAAGCGCCGGTGCTCGACGACAACATCAAAACCATGCTGTTTCGCATCGCGCAGGAAGCGCTCACGAATATCGAGCGGCATGCCAATGCGTCGCGCGTGTCGATTCTGCTCGTGTTCAAGGCTGACGGTATCCATCTGTCGATTGCCGACGACGGCCGGGGGTTCGATGTGACCGACGTGCATCATGATCCGCGTCACGGTATCGGTTTGCGCAATATGCGCGAGCGGCTCGATGCCGTCGGCGGTGCGCTCGGCATTCAATCGTGGCCCGGGCTCACGACAATTAGTGCGTGGGTGCCGCTCACGCCCGCAGCCGCCAAAGCGGCGCTTAACGCTACACGCTAATGACTCAAGTTCACCCTATCCGATTGTTGCTGATCGACGATCACCCGCTCGTGCGCGACGGCTTGCGCGCGCGCTTCGATGCCTCCCCCAACTTGCAAGTGGTCGGCGAAGCCGGGAATGCGCAGGAAGCGCTGACGCGCGCCAAGACGGCGTCGCCCGATTTGGCGCTGATGGACATCAGCATGCGGGGCAGCAACGGGATTGAGTTGACGGCGCTGTTTCGCGAGCAGTTTCCGCATATCGCCGTGTTGATTCTGTCGATGCACGACAACGCGGAGTATGTCCGTCAGGCGGTACGCGCGGGGGCACGGGGTTATGTGCTCAAGGACGCGCCAGCGCATGAAATCGTGACGGCGATTGAACGTGTCGCGAAGGGCGAGGCATACTACAGCGCGGCCATTGCGGCGCGCGTGGTGCAAGCATCGACTTCGCACGGCCCCATCGACTCGCTCACTCCGCGTGAGCGCGAAATTCTCACTCGGATCGCGCGCGGGCTGGCCAACAAGCAAATTGCGACGGAGATGGATTTGTCAGTGCGCACCGTAGAGACCCACCGGCTCAACATCAAACGTAAGCTCGGTATCGAAGGGCAGGCGGAATTGATTAAGTTTGCGGTGGAAAACCGGTTGTGATCCGGTTGTAGTCCGGTTGTAGTCCGTTTGTAATTTAGCGGTAGTTCGGCGGCAATTCAGCGGCCATCGAAGTGACGCCGGGCGGGGCGGCAAGCGCCCGCCCCCTCAATGCAGAAACGGGTTGTGCACTTCAACGCCAGTGTCAGAGAAATCTTTGACGTTGCGCGTCACCACCACCAGACGATGCACCAACGCCGTCGCAGCGATCAGTTTGTCGATGGCGTGTTCCTTGTGTTTAGCGCGTAGACGACCCCACGTGTGCCCGATCTCCTCCGTCACCGGAAGCACAAAGCCTCTGTAATCGTACAAGATCGACTCGAGCCAATTCTCAACCAACACCGCCTGTGGCGCGTCGCCTCGACAACGTAACGACGCAGCACCACGACGCATCTCACCAATGCTGATCACCGAGAGGTAGCGTGGCAGGCTACGCTCCATGGTGTATTGAATGAAAGCCGCCACGCCGGGATCGCTGCGCCCTCGCTTGCGTAATTCGCTGACGACATTCGTGTCTACCAGATACATCACGCTCTCCGTCAATTTTCGCGCGCAAAGTCGCTGTCCAAGCCGACGTCCGGCATACTCATTAGCGCCTCGCCAAATGAGCGCCAACCGGGCCGATGTGCCACGCCTTCCAATATCGCCAACGCCTCTTCCTCTGGCGTCCGGTTATGCAATGCCGCACGCGAGCGAATCGATCTCATCAGCGGCTCATCGATTCCCGCAATCATCATCGTGTGCATACTCACCCCCAAGTTTTCGAGTGCTTCATTGCCATCCACCCTCGGATGGTGAGGGAAATGCTAGCACCTAGTGCGAGTAAAAAGTCGCGAAAATCCCCACGCAGCAAGCCTTTCGGAAGGATCACAAGAAAACAAAAATCCCACCGGAGTCGCCTCCGATGGGATTCTGATTTTCACGTCGATACCGTGAAGCTAATCGTGCGCCGACACTGCAAACGCAGTGCACGACGCAATCGATCACGCCTTCAACCGACGCTCGATATCTGCCTTGGTATCAAGCAACGCTTGCGGCAGGTTGTGCTTGAGCGTCTCGAACAACTCGGCGTGGAGCTTCAGTTCGTCGTGCCACGCGGCCGGGTCCATCGACGTGACGTCGTCGAACTGTGCAGGCGTGAACGACACACCGTCCCAGTTCAGATCTTCGTAACGCGGCGTGATGCCGAATGCGTTTTCCACGCCCTGCGCGGTGCCGTCGATGCGGCCCAACATCCATGCCAGTACGCGCATGTTTTCGCCGAAGCCCGGCCACACGAATTTGCCGTCGGCGCCCTTGCGGAACCAGTTCACGCAATAGATCTTCGGCAGCGTTGCGCCCGTCTTGTCGAGATGTGCGCCCGTGTCCAACCAATGTTGGAAGTAGTCGCTCATGTTGTAGCCGCAGAACGGCAGCATCGCGAACGGATCGCGACGCACCACACCCTGCTGACCCGCCGCCGCCGCGGTGGTCTCCGAGCCCATGGTCGCGGCCATGTACACGCCTTCGGTCCAGTCGCGCGCTTCGGTCACGAGCGGCACCGTTGTCGAGCGGCGGCCACCGAAGATGAAGGCATCGATCGCCACACCCGCCGGGTTCTCCCAGTCAGCGTCGATCGACGGACATTGCGATGCCGGTGCCGTGAAGCGCGAGTTCGGATGCGCCGCCTTGCGGCCCGTTTCCTTCGCGCTCTCCGGCGTCCAGTCCTTGCCCTGCCAATCGATCAGATGCCCCGGCGGCGTGTCGGTCAGACCTTCCCACCACACATCGCCATCGTCGGTCAGCGCCACGTTGGTGAAAATCACGTTCTCGCCGAGCGTCGCCAGCGCGTTCGGATTGGTCTTCTCGCTCGTGCCAGGTGCCACGCCGAAGAACCCGGCTTCCGGATTGATCGCGTAAAGGCGGCCGTCCTTGCCCGGTTTGATCCAGGCGATGTCGTCGCCGATGGTCTCGACCTTCCAGCCCTCGAAGCCCTTGGGCGGAATCAGCATCGCGAAGTTAGTCTTGCCGCAAGCCGACGGGAACGCCGCGGCCACGTGGTACTTCTTGCCCTCGGGCGAGGTCACGCCCAGGATCAGCATGTGCTCGGCCAGCCAACCTTCGTCGCGGCCCATTTTCGATGCGATGCGCAGCGCGAAGCATTTCTTGCCCAGCAACGCATTGCCGCCGTAACCCGAGCCGTAGCTCCAGATTTCACGCGTCTCGGGGAAGTGAACGATGTACTTGGTGTTGTTGCACGGCCATGCCACGTCCTTCTCGCCCTCAGCCAGCGGCTTGCCGACGGTATGCACGCACGGCACGAATTCGCCGTCTTCGCCCAGCACGTCGTACACCGCGCGGCCCATGCGGGTCATGATGCGCATGTTCACGGCCACGTACGGCGTGTCCGAGAGTTCGACACCGATGTGTGCGATCGGCGAACCCAGCGGGCCCATCGAGAACGGCACCACGTACATCGTTCGGCCGCGCATGCAGCCTTCGAACAGGCCGTCGAGCGTCGTGCGCATTTCGCGCGGATCGATCCAGTGGTTAGTCGGACCGGCATCCTCACGCTTCTCGCTACAGATGAACGTGCGGTCTTCCACACGGGCGACGTCCGACGGATCGGACAGCGCAAGGAACGAATTCGGGCGCTTGGCCGGGTTAAGCCGCTTCATCGTGCCGGCGGCGACCATCTGCTCGCACAGACGGTCATATTCCTCTTGCGAACCATCGCACCACACGACGCGCGCGGGCTGAGTGATCGCAGCGATCTGCGACACCCAGTCGATCAGCTTGCGGTGACGCACCCACGTGGGCAGATCACGGGTGACGACATTGGACGAGGAGGGGGTATTGAGCGCTGTCGCGCTGCTAGCTTGCGTCATGGGAGTTGTCTCCATGCAGAGTCGGTAAATCGGGGCGAACGTTTGACGTTCGACGCGCGGGCACCGCTGGGCGTCGGGGCGGCGCGCCCGGTTGGGGATACCGGACGAGCTACATTGCACCGACGCTTGCCATGCGCACCGGAAAATTCGGCGCCCACCGGCACGGGCCGCGTGAAAGCTTGAATGCATCGCATCAGATGCGACACACGCGGAAAGGCAGGGGGCAACATGCGCACGGGTAAGTGCGCAGCAGGCGTCTCGCTCACCGGGTCCGACTTGCTTTTGCGGGGTGGGTTCGATTTTTTGCCATCGTGTTTGGGCGGTTTCGCCATGGTTGCCAGGACACCTGCCATACTATGCAAAACGAGGCGTCAGCATACCACCGAGCAAAATACGCCGGTGCTGCGTCGCAACAAGGCTGGCGCGGGTTTTGCCCGATTTATGCCCGAGGTTTGTCAGGCATTCGCCGCACCGATCCAGCCGCGTCAACGACCAGTGCGCCCGCCCCACCAGGCGGCCTCCGATAACTGTTACGTCAGCGCATCGCCCACCAGCCGCGCGCCGAACCGATTACGTTTTGCCATGAAAATTGCCATTCTCGACGACTATCAGGACGCCGTTCGCAAGCTCGACTGCTTTTCCCTATTGGCCGGTCACGACGTCAAAGTCTTCAACAACACCGTCAAGGGCGTCGGCCAGCTCAGTGCCCGCATCGGCGAGGCCGAGGTGCTGGTACTGATTCGCGAACGCACGGCAATCACCGCTCAACTCATCGATAAACTGCCCCGTCTGCGCGTCATCAGCCAGACCGGGCGCGCAGGCAATCACATCGATATCGACGCCTGTACCGCCCGAGGGGTTGCCGTGCTCGAAGGCGTCGGCTCACCCATCGCACCGGCCGAACTCACCTGGGCGCTGATCATGGCCGCCCAACGTCGCATTCCCCAATACGTCTCCAGCCTGAAACACGGCGCCTGGCAGCAGTCGGGCCTGAAGTCGTCGAGCATGCCGCCGAACTTCGGTCTGGGCCAAGTGTTGCGCGGTCAGACGCTCGGCTTGTGGGGCTATGGGAAGATCGGCAAGCTCATCGCGGGCTATGGCAAAGCGTTCGGCATGGAAGTGATGGTGTGGGGCCGCGAAGGCTCCCGCGAAGCCGCCGCCGCCGATGGCCTGCGCGTGGCCGGCAGCAAGGAAGAACTCTTCACGCAGAGCGACGTGCTCTCGGTGCATCTGCGCCTGAATGAAGAAACGCGTCACATCATCAAGCTCGAAGACCTTCAGCAAATGAAGCCCACCGCGCTCTTCGTGAACACGAGCCGCGCCGAGTTGGTGGAAGAAAACGGGCTCATCACCGCGCTCAATCGCGGCCGCCCGGGCATGGCCGCCATCGATGTTTTCGAGAGCGAGCCCATTCTGCAAGGCAACCCGCTGCTGCGTCTGGAGAATTGCGTCTGCACGCCGCACATCGGCTACGTCGAGCACGAAAGCTACGAACTGTACTTCCGCGTGGCGTTCCAGAACATCGTCGACTTCCTGAACGGCGATCGCGCTCATGTAGCGAACCCGGCCGCCTTGCTAGGGTTCGGCCGCTAGTCGCTAACCAATCGCTAGCCACTCGCGGCCGGACGGCGGGACTACCTCAGCGTCTCCAGATGCCGCAGGAACGTCTCGCCATCCTTCTCCCCGAGTGCGTACGCCGGACCCATCATGTCGGGCCGCGTGTAGTCCCAGCTCGAGATAGGCACCGGCTCTGACGGCTGCACATAGAGCCGGTCTTGCCCCGCGTGGTGCTGCGTGAAGATTTGCGGACGCGGATAGCGCCGCGTCACCAGCACCAGCACTTGCCCCGGCGTGGCGTCTAGCGCGTCGACGGGCACGTTATCCACCATGCCGCCATCGAGTACGGCCCGCCCACCACGACGCAGAATCGGCGTGAACGGTGGTGTGCAGGACGATTGCAGCATCAGGTCGGCCAAATCCGCCGTAGTCGCACAATCTTGCGCCCGGACAAACTCCGGCCGGAACCCCAAACTGCGTGCGAGCGTCGGGTGCAGTGTGCGGCGCACATGCTTATCGATGTTGTACGCGACAAGCCCTGCCGCCGTCGCCGATCTCGGCCCGAGCCAACGCGGGATATGCGACACCCCCACACGAATCTCCGGCCCGGCAGCCAGCTTCTCCAATTGACCGTCGTAGATGTCGAGCAACGCCTGACGATAAATCCGGTAGTGCGGAAACACGCGCTCGCGGCGCAGCAGGTTGCCCCAATAGGCGTTCTTACGGTTATCGGCGAGCGCTTCCCGGTAGTAATCCATCACCCACGCCGACGCGCGCATATGCAACATGCACGCCGTGGCCGCCCCGGCCGAGATACCGGCAATCACGCGCGGCTGCAACGGCACGTCGCGTGTCACCCGTTCCCAGAACCCTGCCTGCCACCAGCAGCGATTCCCGCCACCGGCAAATACGATCTGATCGAACACTGTGCCCTCCCCGCCGCACGCTCGTGTCGTGGCGTGTCATGTCATGCCCAAGCGCCCGCCGACGCTTCGTTCAAAGCAACGCGTACGTAGTCGTCGCGTGCGCAGCCATCTTGCCCGACGCATCGAAGATCTCGATCTCGCCGAACACCAAATTCTTCCCCTTGCGCAAAATGCGCGCGATGACACGCAGATCGCCATCGGTCACCGGCCGCATGAATTGCGTGTTCAGCGTCACGGTCGTCATCGGCTGAAAGCCGCCGAGCGCCGCCGACAACGCCACCACCATCGCGGTGTCGGCCACCGCCATGAACGTCTGTCCGCAGATGACGCCGCCGCCATGTTTGAACGCCGCATCGAACGGCAGACGCAACTCGCTTTGCTCCGGCCCCGTCGCCACGATCTGCAAATTCAATTGCCGCACCCACGGAGAAACGAGCTCTTCCAACATCTTCTGCGCTTGCACCAGCTCCATCGCGACCGTCCTTTTCGTTAGCTGCTTAATTGATGACGACGATGATAGCGCCATCCAACCCCTGGGCGCGCCCCAAAACAAAAGCGCCACCCGGTAAGGGGTGGCGCAAGCGCCTATTAGATGGCGCTGATGTCAGTACCGCGTTCGTCCTGCCTGAGCGTGTGATTTTGGCGAACCCAATGAGACTACGAGTCCAAGATCGCCTTGCCCGAACGCGGCACGTTAGCCGTTCGTCTTATCGTGACGAATGCGGTTGCTCTGGTGATTCTCTTTGTGCTGAATACCGGCTTGCTCGCCCGCGCTCACGTGGCCGTTCTGGCCCGCGTGGGCTTCAGCGGTATCGACATGCGCTTGCCCGTGTTCGAGATTGCCGACCTGACGGTTGTTGAGCGTGCCCGCGGCCTGCCCCTGTGCGATGCGCTTTTGCTGATCGACGTTACGTTGCACGTCGGCCTGCATGCGCTCCGACGACTTCGAATTCGGGTTGGCCACCACGCCGTTGCTCTTCAACTGCGAAATCTTCGCGCTTTCGTGGTTCTGCGCGGCAGCGATCCGTGCCTTTTCAGCCGCCGTGTCGCCGGTGTGATCGGCGTGCGCCTGCATGCGATCGATCTTGGCTTCGCCCTTCTCGAGCTTCGACGCTTCCTTCGTGCTCAACTGACCGCTCTTCAGACCGTTCTCGATACGTTGCTGTTGATTGATGTCGCGCGAAGTTTCCGTCGCGGTGCTCTGTGCGAAGGCTTGCCCGGCGAACACGCCACCCAGGGCAACGGTCACGGCGCTCAGAATCAGAGTTTTGCGGAAGTTCATGATGGATTCCTTATTTGCTTGCGCGGAGGGCGGCTGCCTCACCACGTCGGCCCGATGCCGGTCGGGGCTGGCACCGTCGGCGGGATTGCCGAAACGTTTGCCGTGCCCTTAAGCCGAATAACGGGGCCCGCCGTCCGCGCGCCGACAGCCGCCGTGTAACGGCTTAGCCGCAAAAGTAACCGGCTGTAATCGGCATGTCGGGGAGATTTCTCGCTAAGCCCCTGAAAAGGTTGGGACTGCCGCAGACAGCGCGGTAACGATTTGATACAGTGGTGCCGATTTGACCGGCGCGCCACCCTACCCGGCGCACCGACGTAACCTCGAACCCATCAGCCCCCGTTGCGCACATCCGCAAGAAAGGAAGGAGCCTTACCATGCAGAGCACCAAAGACGATCTTGGCAAACTGATCCTGCGTCTTACCCTCGGTATCCTGCTGCTGTTTCACGGCGTGAGCAAAGTGATCAATGGCGTCGGTTTCATCGAAGGCATGATTACCTCGCATGGCTTGCCGAGCTTTCTCGCCTACGGTGCCTATCTCGGCGAAGTGCTGGCACCCGTGCTGTTGATCCTCGGTGTGCTGACCCGTCTGGGCGGCCTGCTCGTCGTGGGCAACATGCTTGTCGCGTTCACGCTGGTGCACTCGTCGCAACTCGGCCAACTGTCGAACACCGGCGGCTGGGCGCTCGAGCTGCAAGGCTTCTATCTGTTCATGGGCCTGTGCGTGATGCTCTTCGGTGCCGGGCGCTACAGCGTGTCGGGCGGTCGCGGCGCCTGGGATTGAGCGTTGGCAGAATGACAGCTTCGCGCCACCCAGCCCCTAAATTTCGGGAACTGTAGGTGCTGCAAACTGTCACGCGATTTTCACAACGGCCCGCCGGTGTCGAGCATTCACGACACCGGCGGGCCGAGTCGTTTCGGAATATTGCGAGAGCGGGCGCTGGTAACGTCAAGTAATACGGCCGTTGCACTTTGCAACTTGTTCAGCGGGGCAATGACTTACTCTGAAACTGCCAATTCCGGCAGTATCAACAGGAGTCAACACCATGCGCAAACTGAAGATCGCCGCAGCGTCGGCCATCCTCGTCGCCACCTCGATGTTTGGCGTGGCCCATGCCGCCGACGCCGCTGCGCCGGCCACGGGTCCGCAAGCCGCCATGCACCATATGCGCGGCGAACACGGTCCGTGGGGGCTGGGCGATATCAAGAAATTGCACGATCAACTGAAGCTCAATGCACAGCAGGAACAAGCTTGGCAGCAGGCCGTCGCCACGTCGAAGCAGAACCGTGATGCGATGCGCCAGAACGGCGAGCAATTCCGTCAGATGATCGCGCAAGCGAAGGATCAGAAGATTCTCGACCTGGCCGGCATGCGCGCCGCCCGCGAGAAGGTCTTCGATCAGAACCGTCAACTTCGCAGCCAGACCGAGGATGCTTGGCTGAATGTGTACAACGGCCTCGACGACGGTCAGAAGACCCTCGTGAGCAACTCGATCAAGGCGCGTTGGGCAAAGATGAAGGCTTGGCACGACAAGGCGATGCAACATCGCCAGATGCACAAGGGCGCCCCGGGTGCCCCGGCAGCGACGCCGCCGGCCGCTCAGTAACAATAAGCGCGAGGCCAGCGCAGCCGGACGCGATAGTCCGGCGCTTCGTGACACGCCCGGTCCATTGGGACCGGGCGTTTTTTTATGGCGGCTTCGCTTACGTCTCACTCCAGATACGCAGCAAGTTGTGATAACAACCGATCAGCGTGCGGCGCGCGGTCTCGTCGGCATCGGACGAATTGAGCCGCTGAATCGCGTTGTCCATATCGAACAGCAACGTGCGCTGCGTGTCGTCCTTCACGAGACTCTGCACCCAGAAGAAGCAGCCCACGCGCGAGCCGCGCGTAATCGCATTGACGCGATGCAAGCTCGTTGCCGGATACAGCACCATATCGCCCGCAGGCAACTTCACCTGATGCGCGCCGTACTGGTCTTCGATCACCAGTTCGCCGCCATCGTATTCGTCTGGACCCGCCAAAAATAGCGTAGCCGACACGTCGGTGCGAATGCGCATACCGCTGCCCGGCTGCAAACGAATCGCGCCGTCGACATGGTTACCGAAATGCATGCCCTCGCCGTAGCGGTTGAACATCGGCGCATAGACCTTGTTCGGCAGCGCAGCGCTGATGAACAGCGGATGACGTTCGAGCGCACCGAGAATCACATCGCCCAACTCGCGTGCGATGGCCGAGCGTTCGTCGATCTGCTGATTCTGTTTGACGGGCGCGCCTTGGTAACCGGCCGTTGCGAGCCCGTCCACCCAGGCGTCGCCCGCGTTATCGAGTTTGGCGCGAATCCAGCGCACCTGATCGGCGCTGAGAACATTTGGAATATGCAGCAACATCGGCGGGCATCCCTCGTGAAATAGCAAGGCGCGAGCCCGGCAGCACCGCCGGCTCGCGCCCCGTATTGTCCGTCATTTTCCGGCAGCCCGGTCGGCGCGGCAGCCGCCCGCTTGCGATGGATCAAGCCCCCGCGCCAGCGGGCCGCGCAGCCCCTGCGATCAGAACCGATACGTGCCCGTGAGCATCGCCGTGCGACCCACGCCCGGCACCGCACGCCCGCCGTCCGACGGAATCAGCGCATCGAAGTAGTTCTTGTTGAACACGTTGAGCAGGTTCAAGCGAATGTCGTACTTCGGCTGGTGATAGGCCACGGTCGCGTCCCAGCGCGTGTAGCCGCCCACGCGAATCAGATTGGTATTCGCGGCATAGCGCATCGACATGTAGTTCATGCCGCCGCCCACTTCCCAATGCCCCAGCGTGTAGGTCGACCACAGCGTGACCGAGTGGCGCGGCGTATTCGCAAGCACATTGCCCTGCGTGCCGTCGTTGGCTTGCAGCACCTGCGAGTTGAGGAACATGTAGCCGCCCATCACCTGCCAGTTCGAGGTGATATGCCCGGTCACACCGATCTCTGCGCCACGAATGCGCACCTTACCGGCGTCGGTGTATTCGCCGCTCGTACCGGTCTGCGTGCGCGAGTTGTTCTGCGTGACTTGGAACAGCGCGGTGTTGATCGAGAGGTTGTCGTCGAACAGATTCCATTTGCTGCCCACTTCGAACGACTGGTTCGTCTCAGGCGGCAGCGCTTGCGTGTTGTTCGTGACGGTCAGTTGTTCGAGCGACGGATTGAACGACGTGCCATACGAGAAGTAGTACGACTGCGATTCGCTCGGCTGATAAATCAGACCGGTGCGCACGCTCGTGTAGTTGACCGTTTGCGTCGCGTAACCCGGCGCACTGATCGTGTTCGAGAGCTGCGCCTTGTAGCGATCCCAGCGCAAGCCGCCGACGATCTTCCACTGCTTGTTCAATTCGATCGTGTCGTTCGCGTAGAACGCCACCGTTTCGGCGCTGCCCTGCGCGAGGTTGCCGACGGTCTGCGTCACGTTCGGCAAGTTCGAGTAATACGCCTGACTATCGGCCGGAATCCAGCCGAGATACCCCGACGCTTGCCCCGCCCCCGTGCGCAGATACGTTTGGTTCTCGTACGTGTCGCGCCCGATCTCGGCACCGGCGATCAGCGTGTGCTTGAACGGCCCCGTGTCGAACTTCTTCACGACATCGGTCTGGTTATAGAGCGACGTGTCGGTGATCTTGCGGTCGTGACTCTGCAACTGCACCCAGAGCTGATCGAGCGAGTACGACGGAATTCCGGCGGTCGGCCCGACAGGCAGCGCCGTGAAACCGCCCGAGCCGTTAGGCACCCCCACCGCGTGCGGCGCCGTTTCGATGGCGTCGATCACATATCGGCTGTATTGCGTCTGGTTGGAGATCTTCAGGCTGTCGTCGACCTTGTGTTCGATCTTGGCCGAGAAGCTCATCACGTCCTGCACCGTGCGGTCGGTCGTCAGGCCGTAGAACTGGTTCTTCTGAATCGGCAGCGGGCTGCCGTTGTAACCCACGGTGCCGTAATCGGGCATGTCGTGGTTATGTTCGATGAGCGCCGACAGCGTGATTTGTGTGGGCGTGCCGATGCCGAGCTTCAGCGTCGGGGCAATGCCGAAATCCTGATTGCTCATCACGTCGCGCGTGGTGTGAATGTCTTGCGCGAAGCCATTGATACGGAACGCGGCCGTATCGGAGAGCGGGTGATTGACGTCGAACGACGTGCGGTAGCGATCGTTTGTGCCGATGGTGCCCGACACTTCGTTCAGCGGCTTCAAGTTTGCCTGCTTGCTCACCTGATTGATGACGCCCCCGGTCGATCCCCGGCCGAACAGCATCGACGACGGACCTTCGAGCACTTCGATCGAATCGAGATAGAACGTGTCGCGATAGTACTGGCCGCGATCGCGGAAGCCGTCGAGATAAATGTCCGTGCGGGCGGTGAAGCCGCGCAAGTTGATGTTGTTGCCGATCTGGCCGCCTTCGGCCCCGCCGATGGTGATGGCCGGTGAATTGCGCAGCGCGTCGGCAAACGACGTCGCACCCTGCGCTTGCATCACCGCCTTGTCGATCACCGTGACCGACTGCGGAATGTCGCGAATCGCCGTCGGCACCTTGCCGCCCACCGTCGACATATCGCGCTGATAGTCGTCGCGAATCGAGTTGCCCGAAACGTTGGTCTGCGGCAGGGCCGTCGCGCCCGCATCCGCCGCCGGGGTCGCTTGTGCGTTGGTTGCGGGTGCCGGTTGCGCGCCATCGGCGGGCGTCGGCGCGCTAGCCGCCGGACTGGCAGCGGCGCTCTGGGCCATGGCCGGCGTCGCAAAGGTAGTGGCGAGCGGGGTCGCGAAAAGGGCCATCATCGCCAGGGCCAGCGGCTTGCGTTGCATCATGATCGGTGTCGTTGTGCGTCGTGGTGAATTGCGGCGCGAATATAAATAGGAATGATTTTCATTACAAGCATCTGAAAGGATGGTAACCCCATGAAATCATGGGATTTTCTGTAATACTCCGTAATACGATTGCACCAACATCGTGCAGTGACGAGGTAAGGCGATGAAAGCACTGCGAATGCTTTTTCGACACTGAGTCGCTATTGCGGCGCGATGTCGCTGCGACACACGGGTTTTCCCTAGAACCACGGACGCAACGGCTGCCGAATTAATGAGCAAACCTGACAGTTTTTGGAGGGTTCTCAACGGGCGCGACGGTTTCGCCTGTCGAGATAGAGGACGTTAGCGATAGAAGCGGACGCGATATCGGCACACGGCATCGGTGGTGAATATCGATATGCGCGGGAAGCGGCTAAGCAAATCGGAATAACTTGTTGGCGCGCCGCCGGGGCATCGCGTTACATGTCGAGCTCGCGCAGTGCGCCTCCACTCCACTCGATATGTCCACGCCAACGAATCGACGCCACTTTCTCCAACGCACCGGTAGCACGCTGCTGGCCGGCAGCGCACTCTCCACGCTGGGCACACTCGGCACCGCCGCCGGGGCATTGAGCTCGCTCACGCATAGCGCCAACGCCCGCGCCGCCGACGCGCCGCTCACGTTGCGCATCGGCTACCAGAAGTCATCCACGCTGATCGTGCTGGCGAAAACACGTGGCACGCTCGCCAAAGCGCTGGCGCCGCACAACGTCACGCTCACGTGGCACGAATTCACGAGCGGCCTGCCGTTGCTTGAAGCCCTCAACGTCGGCAGCATCGACTTTTCGGCCGACGTGGCCGACACCGTGCCGGTCTTCGCGCAGGCCGCAGGTGCCCGCATCGCCTACGTCGCGCGCGAAACACCGTCGCCCGATGCCGAAGCGATTCTCGTGCCGCAAAATTCGCCGATCCGCTCGCTGGCCGATCTGAAGGGCAAGCGGGTAGCGGTCACCAAGGGCGCCGGGGTGCATTACCTGCTGATCGCCGCATTACAAAGTATCGGACTCCGATTCAGTGACGTGCAGCCCGCATATCTCACCCCAGCCGACGCACGAGCCGCCTTTGCCAGCGGCAATGTCGACGCGTGGGTCACGTGGGATCCGTTTTTCGCAAGCGTCGAACAGCAAGATAAAGTCCGCATTCTCTCCACGGCGCGTGGCTTGGCCGGTTATCAGCGCTACTACCTCGCAACCCCGGCATTCGCGCGCGATCACGACGCCGTCCTGCGTGCGGTGTATCAGACGCTGCGCGAGACAGGTCAGTGGGTGCGCACCAACCCGCGCGAAGCGGCCGCCCAATTGGCGCCGGTGTGGGGAGTGGATACCGCCATCGTGGAAGCGGCAAACCGACGCCGCAGTTACGACGTGCAGCCCGTGGTGCGCGACGCGATTGCCGAGCAGCAGCGCATTGCCGACGTCTTCACGCAAGCGGGTCTGCTGCCCAAGCGTATCGACGCCGCCGACGCCACCATTTGGCAAGCGCCTGCCTGACCGCACGAACGTCCCATCGCTGCGGTTGTTGCAAAAACCACGCGTGTGCGCCCCGATTCTCACAATAACGTGCGGATTTCTCGGGTATTGCCGACGAGATTCATACACCTGTTTATACTTGGGCCTGCAACACGAGAACAAAGACGGCCGGAGCCCCCCCGGAACGGCCCTTGGCGTTGTGCCAGATTTGCCCAGCACCGCTCACGCCGGTTCCCGGGTTTGCCGGAAACACACCGTGGGCTGACTGCGCGATAGCCAGGCACGACGACATTATGAAATTCGCAACGTCGGCACTCGCCTCCGGGCGGGCGCCGGCGTTGCCTATTTGCCGTCCAGGGACAATGCAAGCCACCAGATCGCTCTACCTGCTCGGTCCGATGCGGGTCGAACAAGGCAAACAGGCGTGTGCCGTGAAGTACACGAAGGCCCGCGGCCTGCTCGCCTATCTCGCCCTGCAACCGGGCTTTCACACGCGCGGCGCGCTGGCCGACCTGTTCTGGCCCGACGAAGACGGCCAGGGCGGGCGCGACAAGCTCAAGCGCATGCTCTTCCATCTGCGCGACACCCTCGGCGACGAACTCTTCGAGTCGGACCGCCAGGTCGTGCGCCTGCGCCCCGAGACCGGGTTGTGGATCGACGCCCACGTCTTCGCGAGCATGATCACGCAGGCGAGCCGCACGCTCGATGGCGTAACTGGCCTCGATCTCGCCGCCCATCTCCAACAACTGGCCGATGCCGTGGCGCTCTATCAGGGCCCGTTCCTGCACGGTCTGTCGGTGCGCGACACCCCCGATCTCGATCAGTGGATCGAATTGCAGCGCGACGAATACCAGCGCCGCCGGGTTTTCGGCGAGCGCCTGCTGGCCGACGGCTATGCGCGCTTGGGCGATCTCGATCAAGCCCTCGCCCATGCGCGCCAACTCGTCTCGCTCGCCCCCTTCGACGAATCGGGTTGGCAATGTCTGCTAGCACTGTTGTTACGCGCCGGACGCCGCGACGAAGCAGAGAACGAATATCGCCGCTTGTGCGACATCCTGCGAGACGAACTCGGTGAGTTGCCGGGCGATGCGCTCACGCAATTGCTGGAAACACCCCCCGCGCGCATGGAACAACGCGCCACCGGCCCCGAGCGGCGGCAGGTGACGGTGGTCGCCGTCGAATTTGCGCCGAACGGCGTCGACGACCCCGATCAACTCGTGGGTGTGCTGCGTCCGCCGCTGGTGCAATGCGAGACGATTCTGCGTCAGTCGTGGGGTTACACACTGCGCACGCCGACGGGCGGTTTGCTCGGCTACTTCGGCTACCCGACCGCGCTCGAAGGCGCCGGACGTCACGCCGTCGAAGCGGCCATGCGCTGTGCGCAAGCCACCACCGCGCGCGTGAGCATCGGTGTGGGCGTTCACACCGGCATCGTCATCAGTTCCGCTGCCGACGACAGCCCAGACACGGGCGGACGCGTCTCGCGCTCCGCCGTCCAACTCGCGGAAATGGCACAGCCCGGCGAAGTGCTGATGTGCGACGCCACGCAACGTCTGATCGGCGTGGCCCTTGCCAGTACCCCGCACGGCAGCGTGCGCGAGCGCCACGCCAATCGCAACATTGCCGTCTTTCGCGTCAATCCCGACCCGACGCCGGAGCGCCGCTCGCGCCGCCGCGCCGCCATGCTCTTCGGTCGCGACTCGGCCTTGGCCGAACTCGCCGCCGCCCATGCGTGCGTGCGCGATGCAAGCGCCGGCCATGGCGTTGTCGCGCTCGTGATCGGCGAAGCGGGTATCGGCAAGTCAGCGCTCACACGCCACTTCATCGAAACACGCGGCTTGCGCGTGATCGATCTGGCCTGCGCGCAGGATGGTGCCGGCACCCCGTTCCATCCCATCGCGCGCTGGTTGCGCACGCAGTCGGCCACCGAGGCATCGCAATTGCCGCAACCGGCGCTGCTCGCGCACCGGCGTTTGCGTCACCTGTTCGAGTCACCGGCTGAAATCTCCGCGCCGCACGCGTGGAAGCAAGCGGTGCTCGACGAAGCGCCGCATCTGCTCGCCTCGCTACTGCCCGACGACGGCGTGCTGATGCTCGACGATGCGCACTGGGCAGACCCGTCCACGCAGGAACTGCTCGCGCTCATGGCGGAGAACCCACCGGCGGGCCGTTTGCTGATGGTTTGCGCGCGGCCTGAATTCGAAGTGCCGTGGCGGCATACGGTGGCGTTGCGCCGTGTCGATCTCGCGCCGCTCGATGCTGGGGCAGCCGCGTCGATCGTGCGCGCGGCGACACCGCGTGTGGCACTGCCTGCCGCCATGCGCGAGCGCATCGTGCATCTGGCCGAAGGCGTACCGCTGTTTCTGCAAGAACTCGCCCGCGCGACCGCGGCGCAACAGGGCGGGCGCAATGCCACCGGCATGCCCATGCCCGCCAGCCTGCAAGAGTTGATGATGGCGCGCATCGACGCGGCGGGCAGCGCCAAGCCCGTCGCCCATTTCGCCTCGTGCTTCGGCCCCGAGTTTCATGCGGAGATGCTCGCCTCGGCAAGTGGGCGAACCATGGCGCTCGTCGAACGCGCCCTCGATACGCTCGTGGCCTGCGCTCTGGTACAGCGGCAAGAGAGCGGTCGCTACGTATTCCGGCATGCGCTGCTGCATAAGGCCGCCTACGACGCCCAGCCGCAAGAGCGTCGGCAGGACGCGCATCGCCGCATCGCCCTCTCGATGCGCGAGCACGATCCGGCCATCGTTCAGACCGAACCCGAAGTGCTCGCGTGGCATTTCCGTCAAGCCGACGAGCCCGACGCCGCCATCGAGCATTACCGACTGGCAGGTGGTTATGCCACTGGACGGCAGGCGTTCCGCGAGGCCTGCGCGCATTACCAAAGCGCGCTCGACGTGTTGCGCCAAACCGGCACCAGCACCCAAACCGCGCAGCATGAATTGCAACTACGCATGGCGATGGGCGTGCCGCTCGTCTCGCTGCACGGCTACGGTTCCGAGCCCGCGCGTCACAACTTCGAGACGGCACTGGCGCTCGCGCAGCCGATGGGCGACGACGTCGCGCTGTTCCCGGTGTACTGGGGACTGTGGCTCGGCTCGAGTTCATGGAGCGACTTCGACCGCAGCGTCGATCTCGCCCGCAAGCTCATCCTGATCGCAGAACAAGCCGACGCGGCACCGCTGCTCGCCCACGCCTATTACGCGCTGGGCAACAGCCTGTGTTGTCAGGGCGACTTCGGCGGTGCGGTCACGGCGCTCGAAACCGGTATCGCGCATTACCGTGCGGAGACGGCGGACACCGGCCTTGGCGAAGATGCCAAGATCACCGGCCTGTCGTTCCTGTCGTGGGCGTACTGGTTCACGGGGCGGCACGATGCCTCGCTCGCGGCCAGCGAAGAAGCGCTGGCCATGGGGCGTCAGCAGGGTCGCCGCTACTCGTTCTCGTTTGCGCTGGTGTTTGCGGCCATGCTGCGCCGCTTGCGCCGTGAGGTGGCTTCCGCCGAGGCCTTGGCGAGCGAAGCCACGGAAGTGGCCACGGAAACCGGTGTGGCGCTCTGGGCGCTGGCCGGTCAGACGATTCGCGGCTGGGCGCTTGCCTCGCGCGGCGACGTGGCCGGGCTGGAGCGCATTACCGACAGCGTCGGGCGTCTGAGCGAAATCATGGGGGGCGTGGAAGGGATCTTCTTCGGCTTGCTGGTGGAAGCGTGCTCGGGCACGGGCGATATCGCACTGGGCCTACATGCGGCAGAACGCGGCGCGCATGTCTCGGCACGACGCAACGATGGGCATTGGCAGGCGGAATTCCTGCGGCAGAAGGGCGACTTCCTGCGTGCCGGTCATCACCCGGAAGACGCCGTGCGCCCTTGGCTCGAACATGCGTTGCAGATCGCGCGCGCACAAGCGTCGCCGATGCTGACTCTGCGTGCGGCCGTGAGCCTGCTACGCGTGGGCGGCGGCAAAGCCCCGGGAGATGCCGACAGCGCGGCGCTGTTGCGTGAAGCCCTCGACGCGCTGCAAGGCGGTGAGAGTCTCGCAGACGTGCAGGAAGCGCGCGCCATGCTCGCCGATCTTTCCGCGCAGTTGCCCGAGCGGCGCACGGCACGCTGCGGGAGTTGATGCTCTCACCCGTTACTGGCAATCCAGAGCATATGACACGCACTGGCGGGCCTTTGCGGCGGGCTGAATAGCGGCTATCAGGCGCCTCGTATGTCCATGCGGGGCGCCGCCGCTATATTGAGGCGACCGGTGCCCCCAAGCCCGTACACCGAATCCGACATGCCCATCGAATCCTTGCGCGCGCCGGCGGCCAACCCGCTGGCCGCTTCCGACGCTTCTCGTCTGACCGCCAACGGTGCAGCGCTCACGTTAGTGAGTCCGCCACCGGCCATCGCATCGCTCGTCTCGCACGAAGTCGTGGTCTCCGGCTGCGTGAATCGGCGGCATTCGTTTGACCTCGCTGCGCTCATGCGCCTGCCCACGCAGTTGACCGGGCCGCTCGACGTCGTGTGTTTGTCCGGCCGCAAGGTGCGCAGCGCCATCGACTACAAAGGCGTGCGGCTCACGGCACTCCTCGACGTTGCGCGGCTGCGTCTGCCGCAAGCGCGCGACTTCACCCGCGCCTACGTGCTCGCCGAAGGGGCCGACGGATACACCGTCATGTTTTCGTGGCATGAGTTGTACAACACCCCGGTGGGTGTTGGGGCGCTCGTGGTGTATGAGCGCGATGGCCAGCCGCTGGGCGAAGACGAAGGCGGCATCGGTTTGATTTCAACGTGCGATTTGCGCGTGGCGTTGCGGCAAGTGCGCGCACTCACGCGGCTCACGGTTCATCTGGCGGAAACCGGCGCGCGCTAACGCAGCGCGCGACGCGATATCAGGTCGATCAGGTCGTCTTGCGGCGCGGCGCACGCGCTGCAACTTCAGACTTCCCCGCCGCTTTCACCGCCTTCTTCGCCGGTGCTTTCACAGCGGCCTTCGGTGCCGCCTTCGCGCCGCCGATCTCCACACGTTTCGCTGCGGTCTTGCGCGGCACTTTCACCACGGCGACTTCCGGCTCTGCGGCCACGCTTCGTTTCGTCGTCGCACGCGAAGTCTTCACCGGTGCCGTCGCCCCGAGTTGCGAGCGCACGCGCTGCTGCATGTCGGCGATATCCGAATCGAGAATCAACCGCCCGCGCAACTTCCCGTTCATGCGCTTGATATAGGTGCGCGCCTCTTGCATGTGGAATTGCATGAGTTCGCGCACGCGCTGCGCGTCGCCCGCGCGCGCGGCGTCGGTAATTTGGCGATGAATATTGACGTTGGCGGTGCCGAACTTCTCGTGTTCCTTACGCGGTGTTTCGTTGCCGAACACGATCAGTTGGCGAATCATCTCGTTGACGAGTTCGCAGGTAAAACGCAGAAAACTATTCGGATTGGCGGCCGCGAGAATGTCGTGAAAATCGACATCGGCCTGACGCTGACGCAGCAGCTCGCGCCGGTCGTGCGACGCCGGGCTGCAACAGGTCATATTGTTTTCGAGCGCCTCGAAATCGGCCTCGGTGAGATGCGGCACCGCACCGGCGGCGAGCTCCGGTTCGAGCAACTGACGCACGGTATAGATGTCGTCGATGCTCACCTCTTTGAAGAACAGATAGTTCTGCATCAACTGGAACGTGCGCTCGAGCGGCACTTCCACCACCATGCCGCCGCCCGACGGCCCCGTGCTCACCTTGATGAGCCCCTGCACTTCGAGCGACTTGAGCGCTTCACGAATCGTGCTCTTCGACACCGAGAACATCTGCTGCAACTCGATCTCGCGCGGCAGACGATCGCCGGGCAAGAGGTTGCCTTCGGTGATCAGACGCTTGATGGCTTCGGCGACCAGATCGCCGCGTTTCTGTTGTTTGATTTCCAACGGTTCTCGCATCGCTTGCGGATCCAATGCCATGTGGCGCCTCGTTTGGGTCTGTGCCTCGGCGATATTTTTTCCCGATTGACAGTGAAAAGCATTATACCTACGATCAAATTCATCCTATTTATCATAATAAATATGACCGATAGGGATAAGGCCCCGGACGTCGCATTTCGTCGTTGCCAGGTTGCTGCCTGACCGGAGCGTGACGCGCTGCACGTTTGCACCCCATGAACGATTGCTCCCCTTCATTGGAGACCATCTTGAATCGTCGTGAACTGTTGAAGCTCGCCGCCGCTGCGTCTCTGCCTGGCTCCCTACTCACCACCCGCGATGCGTTCGCGCAGGCCTCCGGCGCCATTCAACTGGCGTGTCCGGTGCCGATGTCGGGCCCCTTTGCCGCCAACGGCAAGTTCGCCGATCTCGGCATGAAGCTCATCGTCGAGCAGTACGGCAAAGTGCTCGGCCGACCGCTCGCCTACACCACACTCGATACCGAAGGAAAACCCGCGACGGCCATTCGCCGTGTGCAGGAAATCGCCCAGCAAAAGGGCGCACGCTTCTTCGCCGGCGGCATTCTGTCGTCCGAAGCCCTCGCCATGGGCAAGGAAGCCGAGAAGGCTGGCGGCATTTTCATCACCACGGCAGGCGCCGACGAAATCACCGGCAAAGACTGCAACAGCGCGACCTTCCGCTGGTCGGTGCCCACCTTCGGCGCCATCGAACAAACCGTGCGTCCGCTCATCGACGCGCATCCCAAAGCGAAGCGCTGGTACACCATCACGCCGCAATACGTCTTCGGCGACGGGCTGCTCACCGCCGCGAAAAACATCTTCAAAGAGAAGGGCATCGAGCACGTGGGCAATAGCTACCACTCGCTCACCGAGAAGGAATTCTCGGGCTATCTCACCAATGCTGCGGCGGCCAAGCCCGACGTGCTGCTCATCCTAAATTTCGGTTCGCAATCGTCCGACACGCTACGTCAGGCCGTGAGCTTCGGCATGAAGAACAACTGCGTAATCCTGATGGCGTGGGCCTCGGGGTTGGAACAGTTCGAGACGCTCGGTGCCGACTTGTGCGACGGCGTCTATTTCGGCGCGCAGTACTGGCATGCGGTCGCGTCGCCGCTCAACCTCGACCTCGTCAAGCGCACGCAAGACCGCTTCAAGCAAAACCCGAACTACAGCCTCGCGGGCTCGTACATCTGCACCAAGCTCATGCTCGACGCCATGGTCAAAGCGGGCAGCGCCGATCCGAAGGCGGTGATCGCGGCGATGGAAGGCATGAAGTACGACGGGCTCACCGGGCCGGAAGAGATTCGCAAGGGCGACCACCAGGTGCTCAAGAATTACTACCTGCTCAAGGGCAAGGCAAAGTCGAAGATGAAGAACGCCGACGACTACGCCGACATCGTGAGTGCAGGCAAGTCGTTCCTGCCGCTCGACAAGACCGAGTGCAAGATGGCTTGAGTCGCGCCAGCGCGCACTCAGTTGCTGCCGTTCGCGGGGACGCGTTTCGCTGTCCCCGCCTCTGTCGTCCGCGCGATGCGTCACCGTACGCTCGCGCGGCGGACCACGTCCACTCAAGCTCTTCGGGACGCGCATGAACGTTTATTTGCTGCAAGTCATCAACGGCGTCGGCATTGGCATGCTGTACTTCCTGCTCGCCGTCGGGTTATCGATCATCTTCGGCCTGTTGCGCTTCGTGAACTTCGCGCACGGTGCCTTCTATCTGCTCGGCGCTTACTTCTGCTTTCAGGCGATGCAATGGGGTATGTCGTTCTGGCTCGCACTGATCGTCTGCCCCATCGTCGTGGGTGCCGTCGCGTGGATTGCCGAAAAAGTTCTGCTCTCGCACATCTACGAAAAGCCGCATGAATTTCACATTCTCGTGACGGTCGGGCTTGCGCTCGTCGTGCAGGAACTCGTCATCATTGTGTGGGGTCCGCTCGGCGACAACGTCCCCGTACCGGCCGCGTTGGACGGCGTGGTGATGTGGGGCAGCTTCATTTATCCGAAATACCGGCTCTTCCTGATCGGCTTCACTGCCGTCTTCGCCGCCGTGCTCTGGTGGCTGCTCGAAGGCACCCGCCTGGGCAGCGCAGTGCGCGCGGGCAGCGAGTCGTCGGAGATGGTGTCGTTGCTCGGCATCAACGTGTTCCGCGTGTTCAGTCTCGCGTTTGCGCTCGGTGCGGGCACGGCGGCACTCGCTGGCGTGCTGGCGGCGCCGGTGCGTGGCGTCGAGCCCTTCATGGGCATCGAGGCGTTAGGCATTGCGTTCGTCGTCGTGGTGATCGGCGGCATGGGCAGCTTCGCCGGCGCGCTGGTCGGCGGCCTAGTGATCGGTATCGTGCAGAGCTTGATGAGCACGATCTGGCCGGAAGGCGCGCGCCTGATGATCTATGTGGCGATGGCGGCGGTGTTGCTCATGCGCCCGCACGGCCTGCTCGGGAGGGGATGATGTTGGCACGTTACCGTTTTTGGCTGCTGGCGGCGGCCGTCACGCTGATTCTGCCCGCGACACTCTCGTCGGGCACGCTCGCCACCGAAGTGCTCGTCTACGCGCTCGCGGTGCTGGGCTGCAATTTGCTGCTTGGCTACACGGGGCTGCTGTCGTTCGGTCAGGGCATCTTCTTCGGCCTCGGCAGTTACACACTGGGCATTTTGCTCACGCGCACGTCGCTGCCGATGCCGGTGGCCGTCATCGCGGCCATCGTGCTCGGTGCGTTGATCGCGGCGGTGGTCGGCAGTTTTGCCATCCGGCAGAAGGGCACCTATTTCGTGATGCTCACGCTGGCTTGCGCGCAAATGTTCTACTTCGTCGCCTATACGGCGACCGACTGGACCGGTGGCGACAACGGTCTGCTCGACATCCCGCGTAAGTCGCTCACTGTCGGCGATCAGACGCTGATTCCGCTGACGACGCCGTGGCAGTACTACACCTTCGTTGCGGTCATCTTTTTGATCGTGTTTGCCGTGCTGCTTCGCGTGGCCGACTCGGTGTTCGGGCGCACGTTGCTCGCCATTCGCGACAACGAGACGCGTGCGGCGGCGATCGGCTATCACGTGAAAACCTTCAAGCTCGTGGCGTTTGCGATCTCGGGTGCGGTCACGGCACTGGCCGGTGCGCTGCACGCGCTGATGACGGGCATCGCGCCGCTCTCGAACATCGAGTACCACACGAGCGAGATGATTCTGGTGATGACGGTCATCGGCGGCACGGGCAACCTGTTCGCATCGGTACTCGGCGCAGCGTTCTACGTGTTGGCCGCCGATTGGCTCTCGACGCTCTGGCCGCGCTGGCTGCTGCTGCTCGGTCTGCTGCTTATCGCCGTGAGCCTGTTCATGCATCGCGGCCTGTGGGGCGTGGGCGAGTCGCTGTGGTATCGCCTCGGCGGCAAACGTCGCGACGCCGATGGCGACGCGGCCGAGCCCAGCAAACTGGATACGCAGGGAGACCCGACATGAGCGAAGCCCTCATCGAAGCCGCTGGCATCGTCAAGCGCTACGGCAAGTTCACGGCCCTGCATGGTGTCGACCTGCGGGTCGCACCCCGCACCGTGCACTCTGTCATCGGCCCGAACGGCGCGGGCAAGACGACGCTGTTCCACATGCTGACCGGCACCGTGCCGGTCTCGGGCGGGCGCATCTTGTTCGACGGCCATGACGTCACCACCGAAGCCGACTACCGGCGCGTGCAGCGCGGCATCGCCCGTTCGTTTCAGGTCACCGCCTTGTTTCAGAATCTGTCGGTGCGAGAGAACTTGCGCCTAGCGGCCCTCGGCGTCACGCCAAGCCGTGCGCTGTCGTGCTGGCGCAAGGCGGATGGCCCGCGGGCCTGCGCTTCGGTTGTCGACGATGTGCTGACCCGCCTTGCGCTCACGCGCCACGCCAACACCGCAGCGGGCGCGCTCTCGCACGGTCAGCAGCGCAGGCTTGAAGTGGGTATGGCGCTCGCCGCACGTCCTAAGGCGATTTTTCTCGACGAGCCGACCTCAGGCATGGGGATCGACGATCTCGACGACATGAAGCAACTCATTCGCGGGCTGCGCGACGATCACACGGTCGTGCTCATCGAGCACAACATGAACATCGTGATGGACATCTCCGACACGATCACCGTGATGCAACAGGGCCGCGTGCTGGTCGAAGGCAAGCCCGACGCCATTCGCGCCGACGAGCGCGTGCGCGCCGCCTACCTTGGCAACATGATCACCGGAGGCCGCGCATGATTCTCGACGTCGCAGGCGTTCATAGCTATTACGGCAAGAGCCACATCCTGCAAGGCGTGTCGTTGACGGTCGGTGACGGCGAGCTCGTCACGTTGCTCGGGCGCAATGGTGCAGGCAAATCCACCACACTCAAGACCATCGCGGGCGTCGTCACGCCGAAGGCGGGCAGCATCTCGTTTCTCGGCAAACCCGTCGCGGGTCAGCCCGCGCACCGCATTGCTGCGCGCGGCGTGTGCTTCGTGCCCGAGCATCGCGGCATCTTCAAGCTGCTCACTGTCGAAGAGAACCTGAAGCTCGGTGCGTGCCGCGATTCGCCGTGGCAGCTCGCGGACATTTACCGGATCTTTCCGCGCTTGCAGGAACGCCGCAAGAACGGCGGCGCGCAGTTGTCCGGCGGCGAACAGCAGATGCTCGCCATCGGCCGTGCGCTGATGAATCACCCGCGTCTGCTCATGCTCGATGAACCGGTCGAAGGTCTCGCACCGGTGATCGTCGAAGAGATCGTGGCCCAGTTGAAGCTCATCAAGCAGGCGGGCGTCGCGATCTTGCTCGTGGAACAGAATTTGGAAGTCTGCACGCAGCTTGCCGACCGACATTACATCGTTGAACAGGGCGTGATCGTCTATGGCGCGGACAACGCCGCATTCCTCGCCGACGAAGTGGTGAAAGATCGCTACTTGGGCGTCGGTGTGGCCTGACGGCTAACGCCTGCCCCCTAACGACACGCCATCGAATCCGGCGCGCGCCGCTCCGCCGCACAGCGCACGCGCCATTGTGCCAATGCGTCCGTCCGCGAGACGGACGCCTCAAAGGACTGATGAATCATGGAACGTCTCGATCCAAAGGCTGCCGCAGTGCGCGTCGACGGCGCGCGCCTGTGGGACAGCCTCATGCAACTCGCCAACATCGGTGCGACCGCCAAGGGCGGCGTGTGCCGTCTCGCGCTGACAGACCTCGACCGGCAAGGGCGCGATCTGTTCGTGAAGTGGGCCACCGAAATCGGCTGCACGGTGCGCGTCGATGCCATCGGCAACATCTTTGCGCGTCGCGCCGGGCGCAACCCTTCGCTGCCCCCGGTGATGACGGGCAGCCATATCGACACGCAACCCACCGGCGGCAAATTCGACGGCAACTACGGGGTGCTCGCTGGGCTGGAGGTGCTGCGTACCCTCAACGACCACGGCATCGATACCGAAGCGCCGCTCGAAGTCGCCGTCTGGACCAACGAAGAAGGCTCGCGCTTCGTGCCGGTGATGATGGGCTCCGGCGTCTACGCGGGGGCATTCACGCTCGATCACGCGCTGGTGCAAAAAGATCACGATGGCGTGAGCGTGGCCGAGGCGCTTGCCGCGATTGGCTACGCCGGACCGGAATCGGCCGTGGGTCAGCCGGGTGCCGTCGGCGCGTATTTCGAAGCGCACATCGAGCAAGGGCCGGTGCTGGAGGCGAATGGCAAGACGATCGGCGTCGTGCAAGGCGCGCTTGGACAGCGCTGGTACGACGTGATCGTCACGGGCATGGAAGCGCACGCAGGCCCCACGCCGATGGAGCTGCGCCGCGACGCCCTGCTCACGGCTGCGCGACTGATTCAGGCCGTCAATCGCATCGCCTGCGAGCATGCACCGCACGCGCGCGGTACCGTGGGCTGGGTCGACAACTACCCGAACTCGCGCAACGTCATTCCCGGACGCGTGAAGCTTTCCGTCGATCTGCGTGCGGCCGACGACGCCACGCTCGATGCGCTCGACGCAAAGCTGCGCGCCGAATGCGCGGCACTCGCGACTCACGACATCGATGTCGCGATTGAGCAGGTGGTGTACTTCCCGCCGCAACCGTTTGCGCCCGAGTTGGTCGAGGCCATCCGTAGCGGCGCGCAAGCGCTCGGTCTGTCGTCGATGGATGCGATCAGCGGCGCGGGTCACGACGCCGTGTATCTCGCACGCGTTGCGCCGACGGCCATGATCTTCGTGCCGTGCAAGGACGGCATCAGCCATAACGAGATTGAAGACGCGGACCCCGTGCATCTGGAGGCAGGCTGCAATGTGCTACTTCAGGCCATGCTGCAACGCGCAGGAGGTGCCGCATGAAAGTGATGATCGCCCGCATGAATCACGAGACGAATACGTTCTCGCCAGTGCCCACGCCGCTGGAAGCGTTCGGCAATCACGGGCCGACTTACGACAGCGAGGCGTATCGCGATAACAAGGGCATGCGCACGGCGATGTCCGCGTTCATCGATCTGGCCGAAGCGGCAGGCGCAGAGATGGTCACGCCGGTGTCCGCCAGCGCTAACCCGAGCGGCCCGGTTGCAGCCGCGGCGTATGACGAACTGTGCCGTCGCATCGTGGCGGCCGTGACGGGTGGAACGGGTGGAGCGGGCGTCGATGCCATCTTGCTCGACCTGCATGGCGCGATGGTGGCCGAGAACAGCAACGACGGTGAGGGCGATCTGCTCGAACGCGTTCGCGCTGCGGCCCCCGGCACACCGATTGCCGTGGCGCTGGATCTGCACGCTAACGTCACGCAGAAGATCGCGGCGAATGCCGATATCGTGGTCGGTTTCAAGACCTATCCACACGTCGACATGTATGAAACGGGCGAGCACGCGGGGCGTCTGTTGTTCGACATGCTGGCCGGTAAGCGCCGCCCGCGTGTGGTGTGGCAACAGCCGCCGTTAATGGTGCATTCGCTGCGCAGCACGAGCCACGGCGGCGCGATGAAGCGCGCACTGGACGCCGCACGCCGCGCGGAAGCCGAGGAAGGCATTCCGGCGGTGTCGGTGTTCTCGGGTTTCTCGCTGGCCGACATTCCGGCACCGTGTATCAGCATCGTGGTCACGGCAGATGAAGGCGATGACGGCGTTGCGCGTGCGCAAGCGGTCGCTGATCGTATTGCGAAGCAGGCATGGGACGAGCGCGACGGTTTCGTCTACAACAGCGCGCCGCTGGACGACTCGATTGCCGAAGCGAAGCGCTTGGCGCAGGGCGCGGACAAACCGGTGCTATTGCTCGACCACAGCGACAACTGCATGTCGGGCGGAACGTGCGACACGATGGATGTGCTTGAGGCGGCACTGGCGGGTGGACTCACCGGCATCGGCGTCGGGCCGATATGTGACCCAGAGGCAGTCGCGTTGCTCATTGCGGCTGGCGAAGGGGCGGAAGTGACGCTTGCTGTCGGCAATAAGCGGGCGATGCCGCAGTTGGGCATCACCAAAACGCCGCCGGTCCTCACGGGGATCGTGCGCAGGATCAGCGACGGCGAATATGTCGTCACTGGGCCGACCTATACGGGACAGCGTTGTTATATGGGCCGCACGGTGCTGTTCGACATCGGCACGGCGCGCATCGTGGTGACGGAGCGCACGCACGAGCCGTGGGATCACGGCGTCTTCACGTGCGTGGGGCTCGATCCGCGCGGCGAGCGCTTCTTGCTGCTCAAATCACGCATGTACTGCCGCCCGGTGTTCGTGCCGATCTCGGCAGGGTTGGTGGAATGCGACAGCAATGGCGTGACGAGTTCGAACTACGCCCTATTCCCGTTCTCGCGCGTAAATCGTCCGGTGTATCCGCTGGATCGAGAGACAGGTTTCGACGTTTGAGCGGCTAACGCACGCGCACGCGGATGGCGCCTAAGGAGCGCTCGGATCAGCAGTGAAACCGATTACCGCACGATGTCATCCAGTCCCTCATCCTCCAACGACGGCAGCGTGTCCGCGACGTTCATCAGTTGCGTAAGCGCTTCCTCGATGGGGTTGAAGCCCCCAGCGACGCGGTGCGCTGCGATTGCCGCTTCGACGACCGTCGGCGTACCTTCGAGATGATGGGCGTAGTCGGCGGCTACGGCATTCACAGCCGCTACGTGCGGATCGTATCCATTCGAATCGGCCCAGTTGTCCAGCCCCGGCGCGTTGTTGGCCTGGGCGTGGAGCATCACCGCCATCTGCGCTTGATGCGACAGTTCGGAGACGAGGAATTCGTGGCGCCGCGCGATCAGATCGCCCAGCCACGCTTTGCCTTCCTCCACATACTGTTGCGTTGTCGCTTCCCGATAGGGCAACGACCGCAATTTGCCGAGGTTGTAATACAGCGCCTTCATCGTGCCCGGTTCGAAGCCTTGCTCGGTAAGCAGCATCGACGGCAGACGGTAGTCGAACAATCGAGGAATGGAAGCAGGTTTGATGCCGTCTTCCGGCGCCATGGCGAGCAACCGGTCGAGTAAGACCGGGTTCGACAGCGGTGCGTCGCCGCGCTCGTTCGCCGCCTCCATTTCATAGAACAGATTGGTCATCGTTCTCTGGACGAGCGGGTGTTCGTAGACACTACGGGGTACGCGTGAAGCGGCGCGGGTTGCGGTGGTGGACGCGTTATCGACGCCACTGCAACGCCATGACGCCGGTGCCCCCCCCTGCAACGTAGCCGCCGTTTGTAAATCGCCGGCAAGCGATACTGCGTCAGCCAGACCGGCGCGTACGAGAGGCGCAGCGGACGCCACCGGCACATGCGGCGCGAGCGACGCAGAAAGTGGGGAAAACGCCGCGGGGGTCAGCGAAGTCGAGGGAATAGCCGGCATCAATCATGCTCCTGAGAGTGGTGCGCCGACCCATTCGGCGCACGGAGCCGGGAGCGTCTCTTAGTGCCCTGCGTTCCACTATCGAAAATCGTCGACGGTCTATGCCCCTGCGCACGCCTGCCGTATATTCCCAGTGCATCAATCTCACCTGCGACAAACGACGAGTCGAAAAAACAAAAAAGGCAACGACAGTCTCCCGTCGTTGCCCTTCTGAAGCGATACCGCCCGTGCGTCGAACGATTACTCGTCGAGCACCTTATTACCCGTCTCTTCGAACATCGATACGGCGATCAGCGAGATCAGCACGCAGCCGATCATGTACCAAGCCGGTGCCATCTTGTTACCGCTCACACGAATCAGCCAGCCCGCGACAAGCTGCGCGGTACCGCCGAACAGCGACACGGCAATCGCGTACGCGCTCGACATATACCCTGCGCGCAGATGCTTCGGGAAGTTCTCCGGCATCAGCGCATAGGCCGGGGCCGAGCCCATCGTGTAGCAGAACATCAGCACGACGAGCGCCGCGAGCACCACCGGCAGCGACGGGAAGTGCGTCATGATCCAGAACGCCGGGTACAGCAGCACGATCAGCAACACACGGCCGATGATCGTCAGCGGTTTGCGACGGCCCATCTTGTCCGACCATGCGCCGTAGATCGGGCACATCACCAGCGAGATTGTGCTGGCGGCAACGCCTGCGAGCATCGACATCTTCGGCGGCAACCCGAGGTACTGGATACAGAACGTCGGCATGTAATACATCATCACGTACGTCGACACCGACATGCCCATGATCGAGAAGATCGTGAGGAACCAGTTACGGATGTACAAGCCGCGCTTCGGGTCCTGACGACCGGCGACCACTTTGGGCTTCGGCGGTTCTTCCTGAATATGACGGCGCAGATAGATACCGACCGGTGCGATCAACGTGCCGAGCAGGAACGGAATGCGCCAGCCCCAGCTGTGCATCGTGTCGTCCGAGAGCAGGAAGCCGAGCGTGGCCGCCAAGCCCGAGCCGAGCAACGCCGCAGCGCCCTGGCTCGCCAACTGCCAACTGGCGCGAAAGCCTCGGCTCTTTGCGCCGCCCACTTCCAGCAGCGTCGCCGTCGCCGCGCCGAACTCGCCGCCTTGCGCGAAGCCCTGCAACAAGCGCGCGCCGACAATCAGCAACGGCGCAGCGATCCCGATCTGCGCATACGTCGGCGCCAAACCGATCGCCGCCGAGCCTATCGCCATCAAACCGATGGTGAGCGTAAGCGCAGGCTTACGGCCAGCGCGGTCGGCATAGCGACCGAGCACGATGCCGCCGAGCGGACGCATCACGAAGCCCACGGCGAACACGGCAAACGCCAGCAGCGACGACGTGATCGGATCGTCCGACGGGAAGAACTGCTTGCCGATGGTCAGGGCGAAGTAGCTGTAGACCGTGAAGTCGAAGAACTCCAGCAGGTTGCCGATGACGGCCGCAAACACGACCTTGCGCTGTTGCGCCGGGGTCATTTGCGCAGCACCGGCCTCATTCGCCGGAAACGATTGCGTTGCAATGCTCATGCTCGGTCCTTCGCAAGGAAACGTTCGACCAGACGCGTCCAGAAGGCGGCCCCGATGGTCAAATTGTCGTCGTTGAAATCGTATTTGGCGTTGTGCAGCATCGGCTTGCCTTCGCCATTGCCCAGACGGATGAAGCAGCCCGGCACCTTTTGCAGGTAGTACGCAAAGTCTTCGCTACCGGCGATCGGCGGGAACGGCGAAATGATGTGCTCGTTGCCCACCAGTTCTTCCGCCACGCCGCGTGCGAATTCGGTTTCGGCTTCGCTGTTCACGAGCACCGGATAGCCGCGGATGTAGTCGATCTCGGCCGTGCCGCCGTAACCTTCAACGTGCGTCGTCACCAGCGCGCGAA
Source organism: Pandoraea pneumonica (assembly GCF_902459645.1). Lineage (GTDB taxonomy): Bacteria > Pseudomonadota > Gammaproteobacteria > Burkholderiales > Burkholderiaceae > Pandoraea > Pandoraea pneumonica. The sequence goes on along the minus strand of NZ_CABPSK010000002.1, from coordinate 444,665 downwards.
TGCGCTCTTCGAGCTTCGCACGCACGACCGCCGAGAACGAGCGAACGCTCATCTCCATCGTGGCCGATTCGGGAATCACATTCGGGGCAAAGCCTGCGTGGAACGTGCCGACCGTCACCACAGCGGCTTCGGTCGGATCGATATTGCGTGCCACCACGGTTTGCAGCGCCATCACGAGGCTGCTGCCGATCATCACCGGGTCGATCGCCAGATGCGGACGCGCCGCGTGACCGCCACGGCCATGAATCGTCACCTTCACGGTGTCGCAAGCGGCCATGAGCGGACCGGCGCGAAAGCCGAACGTGCCCGTGGCAACGCCCGGGTGATTGTGCAGACCGAAAATCGCCTGACACGGAAAACGCTCGAAGAGCCCGTCGGCAATCATCTGCTCGGCACCGCTGTTCGAACCCGCCTCTTCGGCCGGTTGGAAAATCAGATGCACGGTGCCGTCGAAATTGCGCGTCTTGGCGAGATGTTGGGCCGCCCCCAGCAACACCGTCGTGTGGCCGTCGTGGCCGCATGCGTGCATCTTGCCGTCGTGCACGCTGGCGTAAGCGAGGCCGGTCTGTTCGTGAATCGGCAGCGCATCCATGTCGGCGCGCACGCCCACGGTACGACCGCTGGTGCCCGCGGTGAGCGATGCCACTACGCCGTGGCCGCCCACGTTACGCGTGACCTGATACCCCCAGCTCTCGAGTTTTTCCGCCACGTAACGCGACGTGTCGACTTCCTCGTAGGACAGCTCGGGGTGTTGGTGGATGTGGTGGCGGATATCGGCCAGCTGCTCGCGCGCGTCGGCCAGATCGCTCACCTCGCAATAGCGAATCTCGCTCATCGGGGGCTCCTCTCAATTTTTTTGAATACCGCGAAGTCCCGGAGTATTGCACCGACGAAAATTCGCACCCATGACGCAAACCAGTCCAAAATGTTGCTCTCAGAGCAACAATCGGCGCGATGAAATCGCTCGAACGAGACAGTGAGACCCAGATGACGACCGAATCGTGGATGGACGAGATTGGCGAGCGGCCACTCAAATATCTGACCGAAATTGCCGCCACGGGCGGCGTGCGAATGGCCGCCGAATCGCTCGGCGTGAACCCGTCGGTCGTGAGCCGTCAGATCGCGGCGCTGGAGCGGCGGCTGCGCTTCCCACTGATCGAGCGGCGCGGGCGCAACGTGAGCGTGACCGAGATCGGTCAGGTGCTGATCGACTTCTACCGCGATGGTCAGCGCCGCCAACGCGATCTGTCGGCCCGGCTGGAGGAGTATCGCCACTTAAAACGGGGACGCGTCGCCATCGGCGTTGGCGAGGGCTTCATCGGCAATCTGATTGCGCGCGCGTTGCAGCGCTTTTCGATGACGTATCCCGACATCCTCGTCGAGATCCGCTCCGGCCCCACCCCCGTCGTGCTCTCGCTCGTGCGCGACGACGTGGTCGATATCGGCCTGTGCGCCCGCTCGGCGGACGACCCAGCCATGCGCATCCATCCGTTCGCTCCGAAGCCGCTATGCGCCGTCGTCGCGCCCTCACATCGCTTCGCGCAGATGACCAGCGTGCCGCCGCTGGAATTGGCCAACGAGCGGTTGATCTTCATGACCGAGACCTTCGGCGTGCAGCACTTCGTGCACTCGGTGCTCGACTCGGTACGGCTCAACGTCATTCCCGCCTATCGCGTCGATCTGTTCAATACGGCGCAGACGCTGGCGGCCGCCGGGCTCGGCGTGGCGTTTATGTCGTCGATCACGGCGCGGCGCGGTATCGAACTCGGTGAACTGGTCGCCGTGCCCATCGATCACCCGATTGCCGCCGGTTTCTCCAGCCAGATGATGACCCGCGTCGGCCGACGACTGTCACCGGCGGCCGATCACCTCTGGAAGCAACTCGCCCAAAGTCTGGCCCAGCGCTAATGGGAAGCGCGGCAGTCCCTATCCGCAGATGGCGTATCATCGGCCGAATGTTGGATATCCCTGCCTGCCGATGACGACCGACGAGAACCAACAACCGGGCCCGGCCCACAAACGACTGCGTGCGCGCTTCGTGGCGATTTCATGGCGCGACCTCGCCGTCTCCTTCGGCCCGGTCGTGCTGGTTGCGATTGCCGCGATCTGGCTGGCCGTCTGGCTCGTCCAGCCCGCACCGCCGCGCACCATCACCATCAGCGCCGGCCCCGAAGGCAGTTCCTTCTGGAATGCCGCGCAGCGTTACAAGACAATCCTTGCCCGCAACGACATCACGCTCAACGTGCTGGCCTCGGAAGGCTCGCGTCAGAACGTGGAGCGTCTGGCAGATGGCAAGCAGAACGTCGATCTGGGTCTCGTGCAAGGCGGCGTCTCGGGCGGACTCGATACCGACGGCCTCGTCTCGCTCGGCAGCGTGTTCTACGCGCCGATTTCCGTGTTTTATCGCGGCCCGCGCGTTAGCAAACTCTCCGACTTCACCGGCAAGCGCATCGCCATCGGCCGCGAAGGCAGCGGCGCGCGCGCCCTCGCCCTCGCACTGCTCAAAGCCAACGGCATCGAGCCGGGCGGCCCCACCGACCTAACGTCGTACGACGGGCAAGAGGCCGCACAAGCCCTGATCGATGGCCGCGTCGATGCGGCCATGCTCTCGGGCGATACGGCCACCGGCCCGACCATGGGCAAGCTGATTCGCACGCCTGGTGTGCGGCTGATGGACTTCGCGCAAGCCGACGCGTACACGCGCCGCTTCACGTATTTGAACCAGTTGACGCTGCCACGCGGCGTGTTCGATCTCGGCAAGAATTTGCCCGCGCAACCGGTGCACGTCATCAGCCCGACCGTCGAACTCGTGGCGCGCGACAGCCTGCACCCGGCACTCTCCGATCTGCTTATCGAAGCCGCACGCGAAGTGCACGGCAAAGCGAGCGTGCTGCAACGTGCCGACGAATTCCCATCGTCGCAAGTGCATGAGTTTCCGCTCTCCGACGATGCCGCGCGTTACTACAAGTCAGGTAAGGGCTTTCTGTACCGGCATCTGCCGTTCTGGATAGCGAGCCTCGCCGACCGCATCGTCGTGCTGCTCGTGCCGATTATCGTGGTGCTGATTCCGGCGTTCCGGCTGGTGCCGTCGCTCTACAGTTGGCGCGTGAAATCGAGGTTGTATCGCTGGTACGGCGGCCTCATTGCGCTGGAGCGCGAGGCACTGGCCGACGATGCGCACGTCGAGTACAAGAGCCTGCGTCACCGGCTCGACGCCATCGAAGCCGCCGTGAACCGGCTGAAGATTCCACTCGCCTATGCCGATCAGTTCTACGTGCTGCGCGAGCACATCGGGTTCGTGCGCCAGCGGCTCGACGCCATGAACGCTGAACCCGCGCGCGACGCCGCACCGGGCAGCGACACGGCTAAGCCCGCCGATTCCACAGATGCGGCCCCCACCGGGCACGCTTAGCGATCTCAAAGTGATGCTTATGCACGTCATAACCATCACAAGCTTTTCTTATGGACAGGGGCGGCGCACACTGCGGCAATGTCTCGGGCGGGTATGGCTTTCCTACCTGCCCGCCCTGAATGCCCGCGCTTTTGTCACCGATCGTTCGTATGTTTCTCGCTATGCCGTCCGCTCCCGTGCCTACGCCCGCTAAATCGGGCGCCGCCGCTTGTGTCGTTCGCCCCGTGCGCGACGACGACCTGCCTGCCATCACGGCGATCTATACCCACCACGTGCTGCACGGCTCGGCGTCGTTCGAAGAGGTGCCCCCGGGTCAGGCGGAGATGCGCGCGCGTTGCGCGAAGGTGATCGATGCGGGGTTGCCGTATCTGGTGGCGGAGCGCGACGGCAACGTGCTCGGCTACGCGTACGCCACGCACTACCGCCCGCGCTCGGCGTATCGCTTCACACTCGAAGACTCGGTGTATCTAGCGCCCGACGCCATTGGGCAAGGCGTTGGCCGCGCGCTCCTGCTCGCGCTCATCGCGCGCTGCGAAGGCGGCCCGTGGCGGCAACTGATTGCCAATGTGGGCGACAGCGGTAACGCGGCGTCGATTGGCCTTCATGCATCGTGCGGCTTCGTGCAAGCGGGCGTGCTCACGTCCGTCGGCTTCAAGTTCGGCCGCTGGGTCGACACCGTCCTCATGCAACGCCCGCTGGGCGCAGGCGACGCGACGTTGCCCGACTAATCCCCAACGTCAGAACGGCGACTCGCGATCCAATTCCTTGTAATACCGGAAGATGCCCGTCGTATTGAACGCGACGCGGCGCGGCGACTTGAGATACGCCGCGATACGCGGCTGCCGCGCCACCCCGTCGTGCACCGTCTGACAGCGCGGATACACCTTCGCAAAACCCGCCATGGCGCGCGGGAACGCGTAGTTCAGCCCGGCAATCACTTGAAACAACGAGAGATCGGCGTACGACATCGCCTGTTCGCTGAGCCATCCGCTGCGATGCGGATTGTTGGCCAGCACGCGTTCGAAATAATCGAAGAACTTGGGTAACCGGTAGTCGATCAGGTCGGCGGTGCGCTTGCGCGCCTCGGTGCGCTGATTGCTGTAGTACAGCCGACTGGCGATGGGGTGATGGCCGTCGTGCACTTCCGCGACGAGATCGGCCAGGGTGAGTTGCAACTGATTCACGAACCGCCGCGTGCGGGGCGACTCGCCGACGAGGCCTAGCACCGGCCCGAGATACGCGAGGATATTGGCCGTCTGGCCGATCAACTCATCGCCCACACGCAAGAACGGCGGCGCAAACGGCGGATCGGCGCATGCGGCATCGTCCATCGTGTGCAGCATGCCGTCCATGCCCTGCCCGGGCGCATCGCCCTGCACGATTTCCACGAACGGCGTGCCGGTCGCCTCAAAAGCCAGCCGCACAAACTCGCCGCGCCCCTGCAAACCCGGCCAATAGAACAGCTCGAAGGTCATGCCACCTCCTCACGCCGATTCGGGCTAACGCATCATGAGACGCCCGGCTGCATCTCCACGCGATTCTTGCCCTGTTGCTTGGCGCGATACAGCGCCAAATCCGCCGACTCGATGAGCGAAGTCGACGCCATGTGCGTGCGCGGCACCAGCGCCGCACCGCCCAGACTGATCGTCACGTTGCGCCCGTTTGCCGACCCGACATGCGGGATCGCCATCGCATCGATCTGCGCACGCACCTTCTCGGCAATGATCGCCGCACCAGCCGACGACGTATTCGGCAACACCATCACGAACTCTTCGCCACCGAAACGCGCCGCCAAATCGGCGGGGCGCGTCGCCGCATCGGCCAGCGTCTGCGCCACACGGCGCAGCACGTCGTCGCCAGCAATATGGCCGTACGTGTCGTTATAGATCTTGAAGTTGTCGACGTCGATCATCAACAGCGCCAGTTCGCGCTGCTCGCGCAACGCACGACGCCATTCCGCGCCGAAGTACTCGTCGAAATAGCGGCGATTCGCGAGCCCCGTCAGGCCATCGGAATGCGTGAGCCGCTGCAATTCCAGATTCGTCTCGAGCAACTGCTGCTGACTCTCGCGCAGCGCACGATACGCCTCGTCGCGTTGCAGCAGGTTCATGTACGAGCGCGAGTGATAACGCAGGCGGGCAACCAGTTCGATGGTGTCGGGCAGCTTCACCAGATAGTCGTTCGCGCCCGCCGCGAAAGCTTCACGCTTGATCGTCGACTCTTCCTTCGTCGAGAGCACGATGATCGGGATGTCGCGGGTGAGCGGGCTTGCGCGGTACTGCCGCACGAGCGACAGGCCGTCGGTGCCCGGCATCACCAAGTCCTGAAGAATTACCGTTGGGCGGGTCTGTTCGGCCACGCGCAACGCTTCTTCGGGATTCGAGCAGTAGTGGAAGTCGATGTTCGCCTCGCCCGCCAGCGCCCGCCGGATCGCTTCGCCGACCATCGCCTGATCGTCGACGAGCAACACCATGGCCGACGAATCGTTGAGGCTGCTCTCGGTGCCGGTCGGCAAAGCGGCCGGCGGCGTGGGTTGGCGTGGGGTTGTCGTCATGGTGTGCGTCCTGTCAAACGGTGCCAAACAGCGTAATCAATTGCGGCGCGATTGTCGTAAGCGGCAAGATTTCGGATGCCGCGCCAGCCTCCGCCGCCGCTTTGGGCATGCCATACACCGCACTCGTTGCACGGTCCTGCGCAATGGTGATGAACCCGCGCGTGCGCATGGCGCCCAGCCCGGCCGCGCCGTCGCGTCCCATGCCGGTCAGCAGCACGCCCACGGCGCGGGCGCGCCAGCATTCGGCCACGCTTTGCAGAAATACATCGATCGAAGGCCGGTACACCGCGCTCTTCGGCTCGTCGGAATACGAGCATCGTCCGCTCGCGTCCAACCGCAGATGCCGGTTACCGCCCGCGAGCAACACTTCACCCGCCACCGGGCGATCGCCCGCCTGCGCGAGCCGCACCGTGAGCGGCGTCTGCTGATCGAGCCATGCCGCCATGCCCGGCGCAAACGCATCGTCGACGTGCTGCACGACGATCACGCCCGCCGCGAAATTCGCAGGCAAGCGGCCCAGCAAAGTTGCGAGCGCCGCCGGTCCACCTGCCGAAGCGCCGATGGCGATGAGCGCATCGGTGCGCGGCGTCGCCTGCGGCACCACGGGCGGCACGGGCACGACCGCGTCGGCCTGTTGCGCCGCGACCGCGTCGATCTTGGCGAGCAGCGAGGATGCCGGGCGGGCGAGCTCCGAGCCGCCTAACACCGGCGTGTCGACCGCATCGACCGCCCCCGCACCCATCGCGTCGAAGACCAGACTGGCGTGATGGCCCACGTCGGAGGTCACGATCAGAATCGGGCACGGCGTGCGGCGCATGATTTCGCGCGTCGCGGCCACCCCGTCCATGACCGGCATCACCAGATCCATCAGCACGAGATCGGGAGGCACCGGCGAGCACATCGATACCGCCTGTGCGCCGTCGTATGCCACCCAAGCCACGTCGAGCCCCGGACGCTGCGCGAGCGTGCGGCGTAGCGCTTCCACAGCAATGATCGAATCGTTCACGATCCCGATCTTCATGACTGCGCCTCCCCGATGAGATCCACCACCGCACGCAGGAGCGCGTCGTCGTGGAAACTGCCTTTCGCGAGATAGTAATCCGCGCCGGCATCGAGCCCGCGCTGGCGATCCTCCTCGCGATCTTTATATGAAACGATCATCACCGGCAGGTCGGCGGTGCGCGCGTCGCGCTTAATCAGCGTGACGAGTTCGATACCGTCCATGCGCGGCATATCGACATCGGTAATCACCATGTCGAACGTCTCGCTGCGCACCGCATTCCAGCCGTCCATGCCGTCGACGGCCACACTCACGTCGTAGCCGCGCGCGGCCAGCAGTTTGCGTTCGAGTTCGCGCACGGTCAAGGAATCGTCGACCACCAACACGCGTTTGCGTGCGGCGACGCCCGCCTGCACCGCACGCGTCGGCAGGCGTTCTAGCGAGCCAGTCTCGACCGCCTTGGCGATCGAGCGCAGCAAGTCTGCTGGGTCGATGATGAGCAACGGCGTGCCGTCTTCCGCCAGCGCACCGGCCGCAATGTTCGGCAGCTTACCGAGACGGGCGTCGAGCGGCTGCACCACGAGCATGCGCTCGCCGAGGAATTTGTCGACGGCCAGCCCATAACGCGCTTCGCCGTCGCCAATCACCACCACCGGTTGTGCGCCGGGAGCAGCCACCGGCTCGCTGCCGTACAGCACCTGACGCGCGCTCACCACGCCGATCTGGCGGCCATCGAGCGTGAAATGCGGACGCCCTTCGAGCATTTCGATGTGTTCCGGCGCGAGGGCCAGCGTGCGCGACAGGCTCGCCAACGGCAAGGCATACGGCTCGCCGCCAATCTCCACGAGCAGACTGCGCACAACCGACAGCGTGAGCGGCAGTTGCAAGACGAACTTGGTGCCGCGCCCCGGTGAGTGTTCAATGCGCACCGTGCCACGCACGGCCGCGACCATCGCACGCACCGCATCGAGCCCCACCCCGCGCCCCGAGACGTCGGTGACTGTCTCGCGCAGCGTAAAGCCGGGCAGCATCAGGAATTCGAGCAGTTCGTTGTCGTCGAGCCGCTGCGCCGTTTCCATCGTCACCAGCCCGCGCGCGACGACCGCGTTGCGCACGCGTTCAAGATCGATGCCCGCGCCATCGTCGGCAACACTCACCAGCAGCAGACCGGCGCTGTGGCGTGCGCTCAACGTAATCGTGCCTTGCGCCGGTTTGCCCGCGGCGAGACGTTGCGCGGGGCTCTCAAGCCCGTGGTCGACGGCGTTGCGCAGCAGATGGCCGAGCGGCGCTTCGAGTTGATCGAGAATGTCGCGATCGACTTGCGTGTCGGCGCCGCGAATATCGAGTTGTGCCGGTTTGCCCAGCGAGCGGCCGAGGTCGCGCACCATGCGCGCGAAGCCGCCCAGCCGGTCGCCGAGCGGGCGCATACGGCAGGCGAGGGCTTCGTCGTAAAGCCGTTGCGAGAGTTGCGTCGAACGGCGATCGAACTGATCGAGTTCGTGAAGTTGTTCGCCAAGCAGTTGACTGCCGACGCCCAGCGCGCGACGCAAATCGGCCAGCGCACTGAGCAGCGTCTGACGGTCTTCGTCGTTGCTGACGGCGTGCGTCATGGCCGTGCTCATGCGATCGAGCGCTTCGCCCGCCTCATGCTGATGACGCTTGAGCCGCTGCAACGATTGCGCGAACGGCTGCGACCAGCGCGACGCGACGAGCGCTTCACTCGACAACCGCAGCAGGCGGTTCAGGGTGTCGGCGGAAACACGCAGCGCACGGGAGGCACTGTCGCCGTCGGCAGGGTCGTGACGCTCATCGGCATCGTGGGTGCCGTGCAACACGGCGAGTTCGTCAGGGCTGTGTGACTCGATAGGCGAACTCAACGAAGCGAGCGCGGGCGGCAACGGCTCGGCGTCGGAGGTCGACATTCCGTAGCTCGCATAGTCGAACGCTTCGGCGTCAGCTTGCGCCGCCTTCTCTGGCAACTCCGGCAACTCGGCGAGTTGCGACGTCAGCGCGCTCACGAACGCGTCGATTTCCGCTTTTCCTGCGCCCTGCGCCCAGCCCATGTCGCCACCCGGCGGGTGCGCCATGCGCATGAGCAAATCCACGCCCTGCAACAAGCGGTCGATATACGCGCCATCGAGCTTGAGCGTGCCGCGTTGTGCCGCGACAAACGCGTCTTCCAGCACGTGAGCCAGGGCCACCCCAGCGTCGACCCCCACGATTCGCGCCGCGCCCTTGAGCGAGTGCGCAGCGCGCATGCAGGCTTCCAGTTGCGTGGCATCGGTGGGTGCGCGTTCCAGCGCCAGCAGGCCGTCACCGAGCACCTGCGCCTGCGTTTCCGTCTCCATGCGGAACAGGTCGAGCAACGAGGCGTTATGGAGTTCGTCGCTCATGCGAGGCTCCTGTCGAACGCCGCGCCCACGCGTGCCGGGTCTAGCACGCCAACCACACGCTCGCGCCAGTGCAGCACCGCGTGAGCAAAACCGTCCGACGCGCCGAGTGCCGTCGCGGGCACCGTGCCCAGCGCACTGCTCGCGGGCGTCACGGTGCCGTGCACTTCCGTGACCGGAAACGCGCTCAGATGCGAACCATGGCGCATCGCCAGCAGCCGTGCCATGCCGGTGCGCCACGTATTCGATGGCGTCGCCATCACCGGGGCCGCAGGCTGCACGCCGAGCAATTCGCCCAGCGACACGCACGGCACGAGCGCGCCGCGCAGATTCACCAACCCGAGCAACGCACGCTGGCGATGGCCGGGCACCGTGTGCCACGCTCGCATCGGCGAGACTTCCTCAATGACCGACGCGGGCAGCGCCAGCCATTCGTCGGCGAGACGGAACAGCAGGAGCGCCGCCCCGCGTGTGGTCGCTTCGCTCTGCGTTGCGGCACGCCACGGTGCCGGGTCGGCGGGCACGACCGGCAGCCGGTCGAGCAACTCGGCCGCTTGCCGGTGCAACGCGCCATCGCGCTTCGGTGTGTTCGTCATGTCGGTCATCGATGTCTGGCCCCATGGCGATGGTCGTCGGACGTGCTTTCAGTCCGTTCAGCGCGTTCGGCCCGCTCGCGCAGACGGCGCGCGCCAGCCGCGTCGCCGCGTGCCTCTAGCTGCGCCGCGCAGTGCACGAGCGCTTCGTAATGCCCCGGGTCGAGATAAAGCGCGCGACGGTAATGCACGAGGGCTTGCTGTGCATCGCCGCGTGCGTCTTCCACCAAGCCGAGCAGATATTCCGCCTGCGCATTGGCACGATCGGTCGCGAGGACAGTTCTGCACAATGCGATCGCGCGCGTGAAATCGCCTGCGTCGGCGAAGGCTCGCGCTTCTTTCAATTGTTTTGTGATGTCGGACGGCTCGGGCCGGGGCGTGGGTGCCGGGGCGCGCGTGCCCTGCGTCGTCGTGGCGTTGGGCACGGGTGGCGTCGGCATCAGCGGCGCTGGCCGATTGGCGGGCACCAGCGGCCGCCCCGGGACCGTCGCCGTCACCTGGACAGCATGCACACGCCGCTGCGCCACGGCATCGAACATGCCCGCAGGCGACTGGGCGTTGAAGGTGGCCAGTGTGCCCGTAAGTGGCGACGCCCCGGCGAGGGTCGACGTCACATCTCGCACCGGCCCCGCTACTCGGAAAGAGAACGCTTGCACGTGGCCGGTCGACGCCAACCCATTGGACGTCAGCGCCCCACCTTCGGCAGGCCCGGCAAACAGCGTGGCCCCCATGCGCATCAACTGTTCAAGCGCGGCAATCGCTCGGCGCTGTCCTTCGCGGTCGAAATAGATCAGGACGTTGCGAAAGAACACAAAGTCGAACGTGCCCAGCCGATCGACGAGCGTGGCGTCAAACAGGTTGCCCGCGTGCCAGCGAATCGGCGGGCGCAAGGCACCGTTCACACGATAGGTGTCGCCGTCCGGCGTGAAGTAACGGTCGCGGAACAGCAGGGTCGCGGCCGGACCGCGAAACGAGTTGCGGCCGTAGACGCCCGCGCGCGCAATTTCGAGGGCCCGTTCGCTGATATCGAGCGCATCGATGGTGAAGTCGCCCACCTGAAAGCCCGCGTCGAATAGCGCCATCGCCATCGAATACGGCTCTTCCCCCGTGGCGCACGGCAAGCTCAGCAGTCGCAGCGCCTGCCCTTCGCGCACGGTGCCGCGCCGTGCCGCACGCTCCTCGGTGGCCATCTGCGCGAGGGCCGTGAAAGCTTCGCGATGCCGGAAGAACCACGTTTCGGGAACGACTACCGCTTCGATCAGCGCCTGCAATTCCTGCGGCGATTGCTGAAGCAGTTGCCAGTACGTCTGGGTGTCAGTCTTGTCGTTCGTCTCGGGCGCGAGCGCGGCTAGCCGCGCCCGTACGGCGCGCTCGATGGCATTCGCGCCGAGCGTACCGGCGTCGAGTCCCATCGTGTCGCGCAGCAAGCGCTCGATCTGTTGCACGGGGCTCATGACGCGGCCTCCGGCACCTCACCGTCTGCCTCGGCGTCCGGCGCGCAAACATCCCGCGCCGCATCGAACAACAGCGCGCGGGCTTCGTCGGAGAGCAGTTGATCGACGCGCACCCATTGCACCAGACCGTCCTCGGTATCGAGTACCGGCCCGAGATAACGGCCCTCGGGCAGATCGACACCACTCGCGCGAAAGGCTTGCGCGTCGGCGCGCAAGGTATCGGTCGCGCGCTCGACCAATACGCCCAGACGCCGCGCGTGCGGGCCCGGCTCGGGGTAGTGCACAAGCACAAGACGGGTCGAGCGGCGCGCGGGCGCAGCGGTGCCCGTCGCGAGGTGTGTCAGATCGAGGACAGGCACCGGCTCACCGCGATAGCTGAACGCACCGGCCACCCACGCAGGGGCGGCGGGCAGGCGCTTGAGCGCGAGCCACGGCAGCACCTCGGCCACGTGACTGGCTTCGATGACGTAGTGATCGGTGGCGATGGCAAAACGCAGAAACAGCATGTCGTGGTCCGCGAAAGATCAAAACGCGCGTGGGCGCCTTGGGTTCACCCGGCTCCCGCGCGCCGACACAACGTTGACGGCGTTTGAATCAACCCAGGCCGTTGGGCGTGCTCGAGAGCACTTTGAAGCGCGACACGCCGCTCTTGAGCCCGTTGGCGACGTGATTCAGTTCTTCGATAGCCTGACTCGACTGCTGCAACGATTCGGCCGTCTGCTGCGCCGCTTCGGAGAGCTGCACCAGTGCCTGATTGATCTGCTCTGCGCCGGTGGCCTGCGCCTGCATGCCTTCGTTGACTACTTGGAAGCGCGGCGGCAGCGTCTGCACCTGGGCAATGATCTGCGCGAGCTGGTCGCCCACCTGACGCATTTCGTCCATGCCGCGCCGCACTTCTTCAGCGAACTTGTCCATGCCCATCACGCCTGCGGACACGGCCGACTGGATTTCTTTGATCATCTGCTCGATGTCGTAGGTCGCGACGGCCGTCTGATCGGCCAGACGGCGAATCTCGGTCGCCACCACGGCAAAACCGCGTCCGTATTCACCAGCCTTTTCGGCTTCGATCGCCGCATTGAGCGAGAGCAGGTTCGTCTGGTCGGCCACCTTGGTGATGGTGGTGACCACTTGATTGATGTTGCCCGCCTTCTCGTTGAGGATGCCGAGCTTGCCGTTCACGGAGCCCGCCGCTTCCATCACGTGACGCATCGCATCTTCCATGCGCGTGAGGCCGACGTGGCCGGTGCCAGCCAGCGACGCCGCGTGGTCGGCAACGCCGGCCACTTCGGTCATGGTGCGGGCAAGGTCGCGGGAGGTTGCGAAAATTTCGCGCGAGGTGGCGCCGATTTCCGTGGTCGTCGCGGCAGTCTCGGAGGCGGTGGCCTGCTGCTGACGCGAGGTGGCGGCAATCTCCGTCACCGAGGTGGTCACTTGCAATGCCGACTTCTGCGCCTGCCCCACCAGCCCCGTGAGTTCGTCCGTCATCCGATTGAAGCCCGCTTCGAGCGCGCCGAATTCGTCGCGGCGGTCGAGGTCGAGCCGCTTGGTCAGGTCGCCGGAGCGCATCACTTCGAGAATCTGCATCACGTTCGCGAGCGGCACGCTCACCGCCTTGAACAACAACCAGCCGCACAACACGGCGCAAGCGAGCGCCACGGCGAGCGTGATGAGCAGCGTGGCCTTGGCCGCCGTCACGGCTTCGGCAATGTTGTGCGTCGCTTCGTCGGCGAAAGTCTTGTTGGTATCGACGAGTCGCTGGATCGCAGCGCGGCCACGGCCCCATTCGGGATAGAGCTGCTCGGAGAGCATGGCGCGGGCGGCGGGCATCTGCCCGTTGGCGACGAGTTTGAGCACTTCGTTGCCGATGCGCCCGTATTGCTGGCGAACACCGCGGACTTCGTCGTACTGCATGCGATCGACGGCACGGTTGACGGTACCGCCGTAGTCCTTGATCCAGCCGTCGATTTTGGCGTCGGCCGCACGCAGGGCGTCGAGGTCGACCGCGCGCGTTTTGTCGTTGTCGTCGATGGCTACCACTTGTTGCAGCAACTGGTAGCTCTCGAACCACGCGCCGCGCAGCATGGTGCTGTAGTACAGGCCCGGTGTGGAATCGGACTCCACGCTGAACGCCTCACGCTCGATGGCAGCGAGGCGGGTATAGGCGACGCCGGCCATCAGCGCCATCAATGCGAGGATCAGGCCAAAACTGGCCAGAATGCGATGTCGGATCGACCAGTGTTTCACGCCGCGCTCCCGTGTCGGTGTTCGCGCCCCTCGCCGCACAAGGCGACGCGGGGCTTTTTGAGGTAACGCCGATTCTATTACAGCGGCACCCCGGCACGACGGCGGTCAAAACGTCTATTTGGCTTTATTTCGGGTCTTCCCCGAGGGTTACCCCCGGGGGCGCTCAGTGGGTGAGCGCAGTGAGTTGGCTCAGTTGGTGAGTTCACGCAGCGCGGCGGCAGTCATCGGCGTCAATGCCAGCGGGGTCGCGGCGGCACGCAGCACGTCGAGCGACGCTGCATTGCCTGGCGAAACGCTGCCGTCGGGCAAATACAAGTTGTTTTCGAAGCCGATCCGCGCGTGGCCGCCCTGCAACACCGCCGCGAGCGCACATTCGGCCTCGCGCGGGCCGAAGGCGCACATCGCCCACGGTGTGCCATCGCCATCGGGCGCGGTGCCGACGCTCTGGCCGCCGTCATGCCATGCCGTCAAAAACGGCAGCAAATCCGACGGGGCCGACAACTGGCCCTTGCTGTACCGGCCCAGCACGAACAGCACCCAATGACGTCCCGGGCGAATGGCACCCTTCGCGCGCAGACGCCAGTAGTGAGCGACATCCGCTGCGTCGTAGAGGATGTACTGCGCGACGATCCGTTCCTGCCACATCCATTCGAAGAACGCCTCGGCCGCAGGGCCATGGGCGTCGTCGGGCAACACTTCACGCAAAGCGACCGAAATCGCTTCGGGGCGCAGCGAGTGCACTGTCGCAATTTGCTGCGCCGGGGTGTAGATGCCGACCGCCTCGGTCGTGACCTGAAGCACCAGTTCCTCACCGACCGCGCGGCGCACTGCCGCAATGCCCGCTTCGTAGTCGGCGACTTCGAGGCTATGGGTGCCATCGGCACGGCGCACGTGCAGGTGAATCATGGCCGCCCCGGCGTCGAGGCACGCCTTGGCGCACGCGCCGAGTTCGTCAGGCGTCATCGGCAAAGCCGGGTGGTCGACGTGCGTGCGGCGCGCGCCGTTCGGGGCGACCGCCAAGGCGAAAGCGCGCGTCATGCCACTGCCCCGGCGGTGACCCCCGTCACGTCGGCCACGGCCAGCGCGAGCAATTCGGCAATTCGGTCGATGTCCTTCGGCTGACAAATAAACGGCGGTGCGATCAGCGCATGGTCGCCATGCACGCCGTCGACCGTGCCGCCCATCGGATAAATCAACAGGCCACGCGCCTTGGCAGCCGCCTTCAGACGCGCGTTCATCTTGTCGGCGGCGGGCAGCGTCTGTTTGGTTGCGCGGTCTGCCACGAATTCAACGCCCACAAACAGGCCCCGGCCACGCACATCGCCCACGTTGGGGTGATCGGCGAACACTTCGCGCAAGCGGGCGCGCAGTTGCTCGCCGCGCACCTTCACGTTGTCGAGCAGATGGTCGTCGGCAATGGTGCGTTGCACGGCCAGCGCTGCGGCGCAGGCCATGGCGTGCCCGAGATACGTGTGGCCGTGCTGGAAAAAGCCGGAGCCATCGACCACGGCGTTGTAAATCTTGTCCGAGCAAAGCATCGCGCCGATCGGCTGGTAGCCCGCGCCAAGGCCCTTGGCGATCACCAGAATATCGGGCACGACGCCGTCTTCTTCACAGGCGTACAGGTAGCCCGTGCGGCCCATGCCCGACATCACTTCGTCGAGCAGCAGCAACACACCGTACTTGTCGCATACCGCGCGAATACGTTTGAAGTAGTCGCCCACCGGCGGCACAGCGCCTGCGGTGGCGCCCACCACGGTTTCCGCCACGAACGCGATGACCGTGTCGCCGCCGAGTTCGAGAATCTTCGCTTCGAGTTCGTCGGCCAGGCGCTGCACGTAGGCGTCGTCGGTCTCGCCCTCGTGACGTTCGCGATAGGCAAAGCACGGCGAGACGTGATGCGCAGGCACCAGCAATGGCAGGAACGGCTCGCGGCGCCAAGCATTGCCGCCGATGGCGAGCGCACCCAGCGTGTTGCCGTGATAGCTCTGACGGCGCGCGATGAAGTACTGGCGCTGCGGCTGACCGATTTCGACGAAGTATTGACGGGCGAGCTTGAGGGCGGCTTCCACACCTTCGGAACCACCACTCACGAAATACACATGGTTCAGGTCGCCGGGGGCGCTGGCGACGAGCGTGTCGGCAAGTTGTTCCGCCACTTCTGTCGTGAAGAACGACGTGTGCGCATAGGCCAGTTGTGCAGCTTGCCGTTGCATCGCTTCGATCACACGCGGATGCCCGTGGCCCAGACACGACACGGCGGCACCGCCGCAGGCGTCGAGATAGCGTTTGCCGGTGCTGTCGATCAGTTCGATACCTTCGCCGCCGACGGCGACGGGCAGCGTCTGGCGCGGATTGCGGTGAAACACATGAGTCATGCCATAACCCCTGACGGAAAGAATGCGCACGCGTGCCTGGTCGACAGGGACGACGCGCCAACAATGTCGCTCAGTGTAGGCGCGTCGTTTTATGTTTGCAACATATGTTTCACTCTTTTTAACACCGCAACATTCGCGCAACGCCTTTACCACACCCACTATCTCCGCGCACGGCAGCGCTCTGGGAGATTACGCGTGCGCGTCTGTGGCATTTCATGCAACAATCGTTACACACCTACGTTGCCGCGTTGCCTCCCTCATGAACGAAGCCCCCGTGCTGCCGCAGTCGCTCGAACAACTCAATATCCTGTTACGGGAGCGCTATCCCCATCTCAGCCCGCAGTTTCAGGCGGGCGCCCGCTTTCTGCTCGATCACCCTCAGCAGGTACCTATCAGCTCGATGCGGGCGATTGCCGCGCAGGCAGGCGTGCAGCCCGCAACGTTCGTGCGCCTGGCGCAGCATCTCGGCTTCGACGGCTGGCATGGCTTGCGCGAGTTGTTTCTCGAATCGATTCGCTTGGGGCCGCAGCCGTATGCGAGCCGCGCCCGGCAAGTCATTCGCGAGGGCGACGCCGCGCGCATGGTGCCCGAGATGTTCCGCGTACAGCACAACAACCTCGACCTGACCGAAGCGGGTGCCAATCAGTCGCTCGGCGCGGCCGTGGAACTGCTGGCAAGCGCGGGCACGGTCCATGTGGCGGGCTTTCGCGCGTGCTTCCCGATCGCCTTCACGTTTCAGTACATCTATCGATTGTTCCGCCCCACGGTGCACCTGATTCGCGGCGAGGCGGGCACGCTGGAGATGGAATTGCGGGCGCTCTCGGCGCGCGACGTGGTCGTTGTCATCAGCTTCGCCCCGTATTCGAACGAGGCCCTGGTCGTGGCGCGTGCGGCCAAAGCCGCTGGAGCTCGGGTGCTGGCACTGACCGATTCCACAGTCTCGCCGTTGGCGCTCGATGCCGACGCGACCGTGCTGTTCTCGCACGAAAGCCCTTCGTTTTTTCCGTCGATTACGGCCGGGATTGCGGTCGTCGAGACGCTCGTCGAAATGTTGCTCGCACGCAAAGGCCGGGGTGCCGTGCGCGCGCTGGAGCTCGCGGAAGACCAGTTGCACGGCACTGGCGCGTATGTGACGCCGACGGGTTCCGCCAACCCGCAGCCCCGTTAAGTCTCGTTAAGTCCCGTTAGGCCCCGCGCCTGAGCCGTCGCGCGGCGCGAGGCGGCTGGGATGACGCCGTCACTGGTTTCTTTTATGATCGGCCTGTCCCCTGCCCCCCGCGCCCGACGGCGCCGCACTCGGCAGGCATCGTCCCCGCTCGACAATTTCAAGGACTCCGAATGTCGCATACCCGTTTGCTCGCGCTTGGCGCAGCGCTTCTCATCGGTGCTGGCACAGCCGCGCCGGTGCTCGCCGCCTCCAATCTCACGTTCATGAGCAATTCGCCGCTGGCTTGGCTGCAAAAGAAAGACAATGCCTCGCTCGCGAAAGCCGCCGACGTGGCGCTCTCCACCAAGCAGGACAACGAAACCGTCGACTGGAATAACAAGGGCACGGGCAACCCCACCCAGTTCACCGGGCAGATCACCCCGACCAACACGCAAAAGACCGACGACAAGACGTGTCGCGATCTGATCGTGCTGCTCAACGCCAAGGGTCAGGACGTCACGCTCAAGCTCAACGCCTGCAAAAAGGGCGAAAACGGTAAGTGGGAACTGCAAAAACGCGCCGCACCGTAAGCGCATCGAATACAGTGAGCGCCATGCTCACTGCTGCTGAAAACAAAAACGCCGGTCTGAACATCAGGACCGGCGTTTTTGTTTTGTCGCCGCCGGGAGCCCCCCGGGGCGACCTTTCAAGATCAGGCCGCAGCCGTCTTCTTGTGTCCTTCGACGTCCGGCAGGAAGATCGTCACGATACCGAGCAGCGGCAGGAAGGCACACACGTGGTACACGAAGTCGATGCTCGTCGAGTCGGCCAGTTGACCCAGCACCGCAGCGCCGACGCCGCCCATACCGAACGCAAAGCCGAAGAACAGCCCCGAGACCGTGCCCACCTTGCCGGGAATCAGTTCCTGCGCGTACACCAGGATCGCGGAGAACGCCGACGCCAGAATCAGGCCGATCGCCACCGTCAGAATGCCGGTCCAGAACAGGCTGGCGTACGGCAGCATCAGCGTGAACGGCGCCGCGCCCAGAATCGAGCCCCAGATCACATACTTACGGCCGATCTTGTCGCCCAGCGGGCCGCCGATCATCGTGCCAGCCGCCACGGCGAACAGGAACACGAACAGATGGATCTGCGCGCTCTGCACCGAGACGTGGAACTTGCTGATCAGATAGAACGTGAAGTAGCTGCTGATGCTCGCGAGATAGAAGTACTTCGAGAAGATCAGCACGAGCAGAATGCCGATGGCAAACATGACCTTGCCACGCGGCAGATGCGCGGTGCCGCCGCGACGCGCGGCCGGCTTGCCCTTGCTGGCCGCACGCTGCGCGGCGTACCAGCGGCTCACGTGGAACAGCACGAAGATCGCCACGAGCGCCGCCACCGAGAACCATGCCACGCTGCCACGGCCGTGCGGCACGATGATCAGGGCCGCCAGCAGCGGTCCCAGCGACGAGCCGACGTTCCCGCCCACCTGGAAGAACGACTGCGCCATACCGTGACGTCCGCCCGAGGCCATGCGAGCCACGCGCGACGATTCGGGATGGAACACCGACGAGCCCATACCGACCAGCGCAGCGGCGACCAGCAGGATGCCGAAGTTAGGCGCCACCGCCAGCAGCAGCAGACCCACGAGCGTGAATCCCATGCCGACCGGCAATGAATAAGGCTTCGGATATTTGTCGGTATAAAAGCCGACAACCGGTTGCAGCAACGACGCGGTGATCTGATACGTCAGCGTGATCAGGCCGACCTGCCCGAAGCTCAGATCGAAGTTGGCCTTGAGCAGCGGGTAGATCGCCAGAATCAACGACTGAATCATGTCGTTGAGCAGGTGGGAGAAGCTGATGGCAGACAGCACGCGGAACGCCGTGCCCTGCGCAGCTGGCGTAGGGGCGCCAGCGAGGGAGGATGCAGGTTGACTCGACATGGGAGGAACGGATTGACGTTTGTAGCTTAGGAAAACGGTCTTATTTCGACGACTTTCGCGCAGATATGCATGAAAGTTGGGATATTTCTCAATTTTCGTCAGAAATTTAATGAGTGAAGTGTAGAGCATGCGTAAATCGTCGTTACGCCAACTTTTGTCGCGAATCCGCCATGACCGTGCCCCGAATTGGGTCACTCGGTTTGGCCCCGACGCCGTCGGAATCGCGTCATTCCAGTGCCGAAATGACGCGTTTGCGACACACCTAAGGGTTTTGTCGTGCGGGTTTATCGGGCGTTGGAGGCCACAAGTGTTTCGTGTAGAGTCGATTGACGGGTTGTGCCCTGCAACACAAACAGCACACAAGGGCCCCACTTATTTCCGGGTTGGCAGCAAACCATGATTCAACATTCGAGAGTCGTGCAGTGGCTGGTGACCGGGGTTGTCGTGGCGGTCACGTTTGTTGTCGTCCTCTTCGTAGGCTGGCTGCGCATCTATCACATGTCGCAGTCGATTCTTCAAGACGAAGCCGTGCGTCAGCGCGACGCACTCGAGCGCATCGTCCTCCAAGCTGAGAAAACGCTTCAAGGCGTCACGCCGTGGGTAGGCCGCCCGTGCAGCGAAGTCGGCAGCCAGCTTCAGGCGACCGGCACCCTCAGCCCCTACTTCCGCTCCATCTGGCTCGTCTCCCGCGGTCAGCTTTATTGCTCGTCGGTTGCGCGTTCGACCGAAGGTATCGACATGGCCATGCCGGCCGAAGTCGTCCCGATGCTGACCGGGTCGCGCACGCTGCTGGTGCCCGGCTCGCCCTATGCCCGCGAAGCCCCCGCGTTGGCGCTCTACGTGCCGACATCGGCCACCGATGGCGTGCTCGGCTATGTCGACGGCGTCTATCTGACTGAGACGCTCCATAGCGTGAAGAACAACGACCTCGCGTGGACGGCAATGAGTGTGGGCAAGATGTCACTCACCTCAGAAGGGCCGACGCTTCAGTCATCAAGCGTCGCCACCCGAGGCGCGCAAGTCACGTTGGCGTCGGAGCATTTCGCCACATCGCTCGCTGGCAGCCCCACGCTTATGCGCGAACTAGCGGCCAATCAAGCCCCCATCTTCTTGTCGTTCGGCGGCGTCATCGCATTCCTGCTCGGGGTGATGACGTTCCGCCACCTCGGGCCATCGCAGTTCATGCGCCGCCAGATCGCCCGTGGTATCAAGCGCGACGAATTCAAGGTGTATTACCAACCGGTCATGGAGTTGGCCAGCGGCCGCTGTGCGGGGGCCGAAGCGCTGTTGCGCTGGCATCATCCGCTCGCCGGTCTGGTGCGCCCCGACGCGTTCATTCCGATCGCCGAGAGCAACGGTCTGATCGTCGAACTCACGCGCGCCGTGCTGCGGCAGATTCGCAACGACATGTCGATGGGCGCCCTGCCGCCGGGCTTTCACATGGGCATCAATCTGGCGGAGCGGCACTTGCGCGACACCACGATCGTGCAGGACATCGAGCGGCTATACGGCTCGCTCAACGATACCTATCCGCTGGTGGCTGAGATTACCGAGCGTTATGTGATTCGCGACACCGCTGCCGCCCGCCACGTCATGTCGGAGCTGCAACGGCGCGGCATCGAGACGGCGCTCGACGACTTCGGGGCCGAGAACAATTCGATCGGCTACCTCAAGCGCTACGACTTCAACTATCTGAAGATCGACAAGGAATTTCTGCCGGTGACCGAGGATGATGTCGTCACGCGCAACATCTGCGACTCGATCATCCAGCTTGCCAACAACTTGCAGATGACGATCGTCGCGGAAGGCGTCGAAAACGAGATGCAAGCCGATTACCTGCGCGAGCGCGACGTCACGTATGCGCAAGGGTATTTGTTCGCCCGCCCGATTTCGTTCGACGAACTGGTGCAATTTGCGATTGCCCACGCCGGCACCGGCCTCACGGCCGTCAAGTCGACGCGCCGCAACACCGCGCCGGCGCCGCGCAAGGCCGGTTGACCGACCGTCCGGTTGGTTCGGTGATATCGCAAGGACAACCAACTAATATTCGGCCCCGGGTTTTGACGCTCACGTGCCGGCAAACGAAAACGCCGGGGCGGAATGAACCGGCCCGGCGGAGTATTCGACTGCGGTATGGCTTCGTTAAAACACCAACTGAGGCATATTGCTGCGTGGGGCGGGGGTTGCCGCCGCACGTGTACTGTCTCGCATCTCGGCGCGCAGCAACCAGAGTCGCTGTGCAACGAAACGCCTGAAGCGCATTTCACCCGCGGAGAAAGAGATTTGCATCTGATGTCGCTTACCGTTGGGCAGTGTGCGAACCAGACGATAGTATCGAGCCCCGTCAACCGTTTCCTTGATATTCCTGACGCGCATCATTTCACCCCGTTTCTGTTGTGTCAGGTGAGTGGGCACTTCGGTAAACGTCGCATTCCCGGGCGCACCTCGTCAGGGTCACGAAAGCATGATCTGGCGGGCTCGACCGGCATTGGGGGGGCATGCGGCAAATTCAATGTAGATGAGAAACGTCCCCCATTCGTCCCCCAATCAGATCTCCGAAGCGACCTCCGTTGGTGCGCCGCAACACTCGGGCTTTCGGCTATTGTTTCTGACAGTTCCCGCAGCCCACTACAATGCGGCCACCTCTGGGTTTGATCGAAAAAATTATTATGGTTTCCGAACCTTCTTCAACGCCGGGTGATGTTTTGCGCAACGAAACAAAAGATTCGCTGCAAGTGAGCGGTTCGCTTTGGCTGCATCGCGGCAATTCTTCGCTAGGCGGTCAGGCGCGCATCGCGCTGCTCGAACACATCGCCACGCAGGGGTCGATCACGGCAGCCGCGAAAGCGGCAGGCATGAGCTACAAGGCGGCATGGGATGCCGTCGACGCGATGAATCAGTTGGCGGGAGAACCCCTCGTCGCCCGCAGTACCGGCGGACGTGGCGGCGGCGGCACCACGCTGACCGCGCGCGGCGCTCGCCTGGTGGCCGCGTTTCGCGCGGTGGAAGCGGCGCAGCAACAATTTCTCGCCCGTGTGGCCAACGACCTCGAACACTTCGACGAGCAGTGGCAAGTCATTGCGCGTCTCGGCTTGCAGACGAGCGCGCGCAATCAGTTGCACGGCACCATCACGGCAATTCGCCATTGCGGCGTGAACGACGAAGTGACGCTCACGTTGCCGGGCGGCGAAGCCATCACCGCATCGCTCACGCACCACAGCACGCAGACGCTTGGACTCGCCGTGGGCGGTGACGCCTTCGCACTGATCAAAGCGCCATGGATCGACATTGCCCGCGGAGCAGACCTCGCCGGTCTGCCGACGGCCAACCGGCTGGCGGGCACCGTGGTCGCGGTGACCAACGATGCAGGCCAAGCGGAAGTCATTCTCGCGATGCCCGGCGGCGGCCGTCTGGCCGCCGTGATGCCGCACGACACGTTGGTCAAGCGCGGGCTGGCCGAAGGCACGGGCGCGACCGCGGCGTTTGCCGCCACCAGCGTCATCATCGGCGTGCTCGCCTGACGTCATCTCTAAAGCGCGGAATGAAAAACGGGGCGGAGGGTGTGAACCCATCCGCCCCGGTTTCGTTGTCATGCCATCGCGCGCGACGGCACGTTTCAATGCTTACATCGCCGGAGTTTCGCAGTTAGGCGCGAGTTGCGCGTTCGCGTCGCGGCGATCCAAACGCAAGCTCAACAGCGCCACACCCACCCCAGCCAGCGGCACCAACGCAGCGACCCAAGGCACCGCCGTCAGGCCGCCGTGATTGATGACGAACCCGCCGAGCCATGCGCCGATGGCGTTGCCGAGATTGAACGCGGCAATGTTGAAGCTCGACGCCAGGCTCTCACCGGCCCCCGACGCCTTTTCCATCACCCAAAGTTGCAACGGTGCGACCGTGGCAAACGCCGTGGCGCCAAGCAGCGCAACGAACACGATGGACAGCCACTGCGAGTGCAAGGCGAAGGTCATCAGCCCCAGCACGATCGAGAGTGCCAACAAGCTACCGAGCACGGTCGGCACCACGCGGCGATCCGCCAGCTTGCCGCCCAACAGATTGCCCACCACGAGACCGCCGCCGAAGATCAGCAGGATCGGCGACACCGCCTTCTCGGCAAAGCCGGTCACTTCCGTGAGCAACGGCGCGATGTATGTGAACACACCGAACACGCCCACCCAGCCGAGCACCGTCGTAAGCAGACCCAGCAGCACCGGGCGACGGGCCAGCGCACGCAAGTCGGCGCGCCAGTCGCCAGCGTCCTTCGGCGCAGCGATCTTCGGCACGAACAGCGCGATGACCACGAACGCAAGTGCGCCAATGACGGTCACTGCCCAGAAGCTCGCACGCCAGCCATAGCTTTGGCCAAGCCAAGTGCCGAACGGCACGCCGAGAATGTTGGCTACCGTCAGGCCCGTGAACATCACGGCAATGGCCGAGGCGCGGCGCTCACGCGACACGAGGCCGGTCGCGACCACCGAGCCCACGCCGAAGAACGTGCCGTGCGCGAACGACGTCAGCACCCGCGCGGCCATCAACGCCGTGTAGCTAGGTGCCACCGCACAGGCCGCATTGCCGATGGTGAAAATGGCCATGAGCACCAGCAGCACGGTCTTGCGCGGCCAGCGGGCCGTGGCGGTGGTCATGAGCGGGGCGCCAACGACGACACCCAGCGCATAACCGGAAATAAGCAGGCCTGCGGCCGCAATCGAGACGCCGAAATCGGCACCGACGTTGAGCAGCAGCCCCATGATGACGAACTCCGTCACGCCAATGCCGAAGGCACCGGCCGTGAGGGCGTAAAGGGCGATGGGCACGAGAAACTCCTGTCTGAATTTTGCGAATCGTGGAAAGGGCCGCACGTTGGTGAATCGCAACGCCAGCCAGTGCCACGGAATATAGACGCCCTCGCATTGATGAAATAGACTGCGCGAAGGAAAATCATTTGTGACATCAAGTCACAATACGTCGCAAACCGCCGCGCAGCGGGCATGAGAGGCACTCCCCATGGGACGACAAGACGTCAATCGCTCGGGCGATATGGAAGTTTTTGCGCGCGTCGTAGAACTTGGCGGGTTCTCCGCCGCCGCTCGGGCGCTGCATATGACGCCGTCGGCGGTGAGCAAGCTGGTGGCGCGCCTGGAAGCGCGGCTAGGCGCTCGGCTCTTCAACCGGTCGACGCGCCGCCTGCAACTCACCCCGGAGGGCACGGCGTTCCACGAGCGCGCGGTGCGGGTGCTGTCCGACATTGAAGCGGCGGAGCGCGAAGCGGCTGCGGGCGCGGTGCCGCGTGGCCTGCTGCGGGTGAATTCGAGCGTGCCGATTGGCACGCTTTATCTGTTGCCGGTCATCCCGGCGTTTCTCGCGAAATTCCCTGAGATTCGGCTCGATCTGACGCTGACCGACACCGTTGTCGACTTGCTGGAGCAGCGTGCCGATGTCGCCGTGCGGGCGGGCCCACTGCGCGACTCACGACTCGTGGCACGCAAGCTTGGCGAGAGCCGCATGCATGTCGTGGCGTCCCCCGACTATCTCGCGCGTAACGGTGCACTGCGCACACCCGCCGATCTGATTCATCACAACGTGATGGCCTTCAACTTCGACCGGCAGGTGCAGGGCTGGCCGTTTCTCGATGGTGCTGGCGGCATTACGCACTATCCGCAGATCGGCAACATGGTGGTGAGTAACGGCGAAATCATGCGTCGGCTCGCCGTAGAAGGCTTGGGACTCGCGCGTCACTCGCGCTATCACGTCGATGCCGATCTGCGTGAAGGACGCCTCGTCGCCGTGCTCGAAGACTACAACCCGGGCGATCTCGAACCCGTGCACGCCGTGTATGTCGGGCAGGGCGGACACTTGCCCGCCCGCGTGCGCGCATTCCTCGATTTTCTCGTCGAGCACGTGCATCTGCCGTAATTCGCCGGCGGACGTCGGTCGGCGGCTATGGCCGTTCACGCCGCTTTCGTAAGGCTGTCGTATGGCTTTCGAACGGCTTTCGCGCAGCATTTCCCGTTTCATTCGTGCTGCATTCGTGCTGCCTTCCCGTTAATTCGCCACGCGCCCGCGATGCGACCACACGAACAGCGGCCATGCGAGCGCCGCGCATAACAGCCCGCCCGCCCACACCAGTGCCCAGCCGCCCAGCGAGAGCAGCAACGGGATCGACAGCGGTGTAAGGAACATCGTCATGAACACGCCGGTGTTGCCGATACCGAGCGCTGTCCCGGCCCGCGAAGCGCCAGCAAGCGTCGCCAGTTCGGTGAACGCTACGCCGTGCCATGCCGATGCCACCACGCCGCCCGCGATCAGCAATGCGATGAGCCACGGCGTGCCGTGCGCGAGCCATTCGGCGCGCATCGTCAGCGCTGCGACAAGCGCCGCCAGCAGCGCAAAGACCACCCCGACAATGACCGTGCACACGCGCAGATATTGCGGACGGTTGCGGCGGCGGTCGGTGTAGCGTCCGCTCCAGACGCGCGTGAGCGCCGCCCCGGTCTGCACGGCGCCGAGCGTGAGCGAGATCGTCATGACGCTCACGTGCGCGAAGTCATGCAAAAAGACGGTGCCGAACGTCAGCACGGCGATTTGCGGCATCGCGAGTACGGCCATGCCCAATGCCGTACTCAGCAACCGCGCGTCGCGCAGCGGCGAATACGTCATCGGTGCGGTTGTGCCATTGCCCGCCTGCGCTGGCGACACTTGCGCGGCGTGCGGGGCCTCATGCGCTTCTTCCGGCGGTTCGAGCAGCCACAGCCACGCCATGACCGTTGCGGCGACGCAGGCCGCCGCGAGGCCGAAAAACGCGGCACTGAAGCCAAAATGCAGCGCCGCCCCCGGCAGGAGCATCGCGCCGATTCCCCCGCCAAGCGGGACGGCACATTGCCGCACACTCATCGCCAGCCCGCGCTCGCCGTCGTGAAACCAGCGCATGACGGCACGCCCGCTAGACCCGTTCACACTCCCGCCCAGAATGCCGATCGCGAGCATGCCCGCGGCCAACAACGGCATCGGCGGCACGTACCGAGGTGTCGGCACGACCCAAACCCCCATCGCAAACAGCGCCGCCGCCGTAACCAACAGCCCCACCAGCAGCACACGCCGGTCGCCCCATCGGTCGGTGAGCATGCCCCAAGGCAACTCAGACACCGCGATGCCCAACCCGATCATGCCGAGCACCAGCCCCAGATCGCCGTTGGCGAGCGCATAAGCGCTGCGCATCTGCACGGCCGTCGCGGGAATACCGCCCATCGCTGCGGCAAAACTGGCGTTGGCCGCCACGCCCACTCCCAGCACCTTCCAACGGTGTTCACGACCAAGCGGGCGGGCACCGCCGCGTGGCAGTCCCGCATCGGCGGGCGGAAGCGTTTTCGCCGCGGCTCCGGCAATGGGTAGCGGGATGGCCGGGATGGCCGGGCCGGGCGGCACGGCAGTACACGAGAGGCGATCGTTCATGAGTGACAGGGTGCGCGGCCCGTAGGACGTCGCAGAGGAGGAGGGATGCTACGCATCGTACGGATAGACAATCCATCGGAAAAGCGGGAAAATTCGATGCCTTATATCGTGTTTTCCGGATCATCTGTCCTGCGCCTTATCAGATCGAGGGGATCGAAGAGATTGGCGGGATCGACCGGATCCTTAAGCGATACCGCCCACCCGGGAGCCGCCATGAACGCCCGCGCCTTCGACCTCACGCAGTTACGCACTTTCATCGCGATTCACGATGCAGGCAGCATTTCCGCGGCCGCCGAGCTGATCTTCCTGTCGCAATCGACGGTCAGCGAACAACTCAAGAAATTGGAAGAGCGCGCGGGCCAGCCGTTGCTGGTGCGCTCGCGCAAAGGCATGCGCCCGACGCCTGCGGGGACGCGGCTCATTGCCTACGCGCGGCAAATCTCGGCGCTCTCCGAAGCCGCGTTCGAAGACTTGCAGGGCGTTTTGCTCGACGGCGAGTTGCGCATTGCCATCACCGACTACTACCGTCCGCACGATGTAGGCCGCGTGCTCAAGCGCTTCGCGAGTCTGTACCCGCGCCTGCGCTTACATGTGAGTGCGATGCAGAGTGCGCAGATCGAGCGCACGGCGCTAACCGGCGAGCATTTCGATGTCGGGCTCGCCTTACGGTTGACGAACGAGGATGTCGGCAAGGGCGCGAAGGCGCTGGGCTACCGCACGCCGGGCACGCTGGTGCGGCGTGAGCGTTTGGTTTGGGCGATGTCGTCGACGCTGGCCGAGCCGCTGGGCGAACCGTTGCCGCTGGTCACGCTGCCGCCCTCTTGCGCGCTGCAAAGCCTGGTGCTCAGTGTGCTGGAGCGTCACAAGGTGCCGTATCGCGTATCGCACTCGGCAGCGGGCGTTGCGGGCATGCAGTTAGCGCTGGGCGCGGGACTGGGCATTTCGTGTCTCAACGAATCGGCGCTGACATCCGACCTGATCGTCTGCCCGCCCTCGCTCGGTTTGCCGCCATTGCCGCGCGCTGAATTCCATCTGCTGCCCGGACGCGCCGACGAGACCGACCTGATCCGCCACGCGCGCACTGCGCTGTTGCGGCTATTCGCGTGATACCTTTGCGCCCTCGCGCCCTTGCTCCCCATCTATCAGAGAGTGCACCCGTCATGCCGGAACCCACACCGATTCGTCTGAACTTCAACACCCGTCGTGCGCTACTGTTCGCGCTGACCGCCGAGCGGCTGTCGGCGTATTACGAACACGGACAGTGGATGACCGACAAGCAGGGAGCCTCGCTCGCGCAACTCTGGCTCTCGCGCTCGAAGCTGCAATTGCCGATGGCCGAGCGGCGTGTGCTTTCGGAATTGAGTGACGACTTTGCGCGCGAACTGGCCGGCACGCTCTCTCGCGAAGCTGGCTTGTACACCGCGCACGAGATGACGGAGTCGCTCGACGCGGACTACGCGTATGCGTCGGCCGTCGCGCAAGACTTGTTGGAAGACTGCACGCGACGCCTGCACGAAGCGGGAATTACGGAGTAACTGAGCGTTCCTGAACGAGCACCCACGGGGCCACGACGACGGCCCACAACTCGGGCGTGCGCGCGGCAAAATCGCTGGCCTGTTCGGCTTGCATGCGTTCGACCATGCCCGACGAGAGCCACTGCGTGACGACCGGCGTATCGTCGTTGGCCACGGCTTCGGCGACCGACACGAGATCGACGCCCGGTGCCACGTACAGCAGCACGCCGCGCGCGAAAAACGACTCCAGATCCTTCCAGTCGATTTTGGCGGTCTCGCCGAGCAAACGCGTATACGTCTCGCTGGCAGCGTGGGGGTTGGCTTGGGGGGCTTGATCTTGCTTGGGCGAATCCATGACGGCTCCAGACGGTGCGCGCTAGGAATTGGCTGCACCCGGGGTAAGACAAATGACGAAAGCCGCATTGTAATGCGCCCCGGCGCGCGCGACGGTGGTAGCATCGGAACCCCACGCACGCCGCTGGAGTCGGAAGTGGCATCACTCGCCGCGCTGCGTGGTGACTAACGTTTTACCGAGGACCCGCATGACCAAACAAAAAACCGATCCCAAGCTGGAACAAGCCCTGACACGCGGCGACCTTGCCATGCGTCAGATCAATTCCGCGCGCGCCACTGCCTTGCTGCGCGCGCTTGGCGAGATGATTGTGGCAGCGTCGAAGACGATCGGCGTCGACGCCGTTGTGGACGTGCCGGGTGGCGACAAGATTTACGACCCGGAAGACGGCGTTTGGCCGCAGTCGCTGGTGCTGTCGTTCGATGGCCCCATCGAAGAGGCTGACGAAGAAGAACTGCGCACCGTGCAGCTTCGCGCCGACAAGTATCCCGAGACGTTCCAAGTCGAGTGGCATCGCGCCGATGGCAAGCTTGGCCATCACGAAGCCCGCCCGCTCGCCATGGTCGCGTTCCTGACCGATGTGGAAGTGCCCTGGCTCGACGACGACGCTTAAGCCGTCAAGTCGTTAAGCCGCTAAGGCGTTTTCCGCTGATCGCGTCTCCCACCGCCGCCCGAGGCTCACGCCCGGGCGGCGGTGTCGTTTGCACGCCCTGCTTGGCTTGCACACATTATTTCTGAAATAGCAATTCAAAATAGACAATTATCGACTTTATTGCGATTGATGGCGGCAATAGACTGCAACTGTCGACGGTGAAACGAAAAAGCGAACACCGCCAACGTTCAAACGACAGGAGAAAACATCATGAAGCGCACTCTTATTACCTCGGCTCTGGTTTCCGCAATGCTTGCTGTGTCGGCCGGTTCGGCCTTTGCTAGCGACGCGTTCGAAGGTCCTTCGGAATTCGCATGGGTTCCGCAAACTAGCGCCTTGAGCCGCGCACAGGTCCGTACGGAACTGATCCAAGCCCAACAAGCTGGTCTGCTCGAACAACACGACTCGGTCTACCCGACGACGGTTGCTAAGGTGGGTGGTGCTGCACAGCCGGTGATGGCAGGTTCGGTGACCAACGTTGCCAGCGCAGGTAGCACTTACTTCGGCAGCTAATCGCATGTGGCCTATGTCCGTGAGCCGGTGCCTGACTTAGGCACGCTGCGACTCCGGGCTTCGGTCACCCAGCACTACCGATGACAAATCGGCCGCAATTTAGCGGCCGATTTTGTTTTGTGCGCACGTCACATCCCGTGGCACGTCGGCCAACCCCTGTGGACAAGTCTGTCGATAACCCGGTGAATAAGCTGTGACCGGGCCGGGGATAAGTCTGTGGACAGTCAAGGGATACCCTCGGGATAACACCGGGATAAGTGGGCAATTTCCGGTGGATATCCCGTGGATAAGCCGTGCACAGGCTGTGGATATGCCATGGACAACTCGGCATTTCCCTGTGGATTTCCTGTGGAAATACTGGGGTTTTGCGGTGATTATCCTGTGGATACCCAGTGCACAACCTGGCCCTAATCGCCCGCAAAGGCCCGAGTGGCGGGCCTCTGCCTCAGATCATCGAGATTTGGCACCGAATCGGAAGCCCCCAAACATCAGGAAGCAAAAACCTTCGCAAGAAATGCCGTGACGCGTTCGATGGCGTCGTCGCGCGCTTCCGGCTGCGTGCCGGTGATCGGCACGATATGCGTTTTGGGGTTGGTGAACTCGGGGCGCGAGCGCAACGGCAGGTTCGGGTAATCGAAGTCGTGATACGCGCCCGGATACATGTGGAAGGTCACGGGCGCGCCCTTGGCGGTGACGTCCTTGATGAAAGCGTCACAGGGCACCGGCTTGGACCACACATCGTCAGCACCGATCAACACCAGCACGGGGATACGCGTCATCCAATCCGCCCCCTGCGCCTTCGTGTTGCACCAGCCCGGAGAAAGGCGACCGCCGCAGCGAAATCCGGCGCAGTGACGGGAGCCGAGGCAACGGCGGCAGACGTCGCTACCGATGCCTGACCCGGACCTCTCGGCCCCACCGAGAACAACACCGTGCCGCCGCCATGCGACCAGCCCATCAGTGCGATGCGGTTCGGCGCGATACCAGGCAACTGCTGCAAATACCGCAGCGCCCCATACGCGTCACGCGGGCGCTCCACCGACGGTCGCACATCTCCCCCACCCCGGCACTCGCTGGCTTGTCCGCGCGAAGTAAAGCTATCGACCGCCAGCACCGTGTAGCCCAGCGCATTGAACCGATGCGCCCAGTCGAGCTCACGGCTGTCGATCTTGCCTTTGCGCGTCAGCATCCCATTGCAGCCGTGCATAAACACGACGGCGGGCGTCGGCCCGTTGGCGTTGGTCGCCCGAAAGAGATAAGCATCGAGCATCACCGGCTTACCGGAGTTGTCGGTGTCCAGCGACGCGATGCTCACCTTCTCTTGCGCGTGCGCGGCCGCCGACCATCCTCCGGCAACGACAGCGAGCATCAACGCACAGCGGGCCACCGCGCGGGCACCGTAGCGGACACTGAACCGGACACTGAACCGGGCACTGAAGCGGGCACTGAAGCGGGTAATGCGTGCGGAACGAACCATCATGACCGTGCGACTCCGGAGCAGGGCGAATACAGGGTGAATCGAGTATATCCAGCCGTATCGACGCCAAACGTAAGCACCTGCGCGCGTCATATTACGAATGGTTGGGCGCACACGGCGCTAAGCATGTGCCGATCGGAGATAAGCGGCGCCGGAGCGGCCCATTAGAATGTCATCGGATACCTAAGCAACATCGACCTGCTTCCAACCTGCTCATCAACCCGTTCCGTGTATGGAACGTCATGTTTATCCGGAGACAAACGACATGACCGAGAAGACGCAACCGGCAGAAGACGCTGCACAAGCCCCGAACTGGCGCCTCGAGACGCTGGCTGTGCACGGCGGCTACCGCCCCGATCCGACCACGCGCGCCGTGGCCGTACCGATTTATCAGACCGTGGCCTACGCGTTCGACGACACGCAGCACGGTGCCGACCTGTTCGATCTGAAGGTGCCCGGCAACATCTACACGCGCATCATGAATCCGACGCAGGACGTGCTGGAACAGCGCGTCGCGGCCCTCGAAGGCGGTGTGGCAGCCCTGGCCCTCGCATCGGGTCAAGCGGCCGTCGCCTACGCGATTCAGACCATTGCCGAGGCAGGCGACAACATCGTGTCGGCCAGCACGCTGTACGGCGGCACGTACAACCTGCTCGCTCACACGCTGCCGCTCTCGGGCATCACCACGCGCTTTGCCGATCCGCGCGAGCCCGAATCGTTCGAGCCGCTGATCGACGAGCGCACCAAGGCGATCTTCGCCGAGTCTGTGGGCAACCCGCTCGGCAACATCACTGACATCGCCAAGCTCGCCGAGATCGCGCACCGCCACGGCATTCCGCTCATCATCGACAACACCGTGCCGTCGCCCTATCTGCTGCGTCCGTTCGAGCACGGTGCCGATATCGTCGTGCACTCGCTCACCAAATACCTCGGCGGCCACGGCACGAGCTTGGGCGGCGCCATCGTCGACTCCGGCAAATTCCCGTGGGCCGAGCATAAGACCCGCTTCAAGCGCCTGAACGAGCCGGATGTGAGCTATCACGGCGTGGTTTATACGGAAGCCTTCGGACCGGCGGCCTACATCGGACGTGCGCGCGTCGTGCCGCTGCGCAACACGGGCGCGGCCATCTCGCCGTTCAACGCCTTCCAGATCTTGCAGGGTATCGAGACGCTGGCGCTGCGTTTGGACCGCATTACCGAGAACGCGCTGAAAGTCGCTCAGTTCCTCAAGAAGCACCCGAAGGTGGAATGGGTGAATTACGCCGGTCTGCCGGAGCATCCCGACAACGCACTCGTGCAGAAGTACCTGTCGGGCCGCGGCCCGGGCATTCTGACGTTTGGTGTGAAAGGTGGTCGTACGGGCGGCGCGGCATTCCAAGACGCCCTGCAACTCTTCACGCGCCTGGTGAACATTGGCGACGCCAAGTCGCTGGCGACCCACCCGGCGTCGACCACGCACCGCCAACTCTCGCCCGAGGAACTGCGTAAGGCGGGCGTGAGTGAAGAAACGGTGCGCCTGTCGATCGGTATCGAACACATCGACGACTTGCTGGCCGATCTGGATCAGGCACTCGCGCGGACGTAAGTACATCCCGATCATTTCCTGCGCGGTTCCGGCAGGTACAACGGGCGGCGGCAACGTCGCCCGTTGTCGTTTCCGCAGCGGCTGGGCGGCCCGGCAAAGCCCTCATTCAAAGCCAATTCTGACGGGTTATCATGCGCGGCAGCCGGTCGGGGCAGGGATCGGCGACGCCGTCATATGACTGTCACAAAAAAGACATGATGACAGCGTAGTGTGCTTGCCCATTTCCCAAGGATTGCGCATGGACTATTTGCAAGTGCTGGTGCTCGCGATTGTGCAGGGCGTGGCGGAGTTGTTGCCCGTTTCTAGTTCTGCACACGTCATCATGGCCGAGAAGCTGATGGGCCTCGACCCGACCGCCCCCGAGATGACGTTGCTGCTGGTAATGCTGCACACCGGCACGATGCTGGCGGTGATCGTGTATTTCTGGAAATCGTGGCGCGAGCGTTATTTCTCGTCGCGACGGGATTTCATTCACAACGCCAAGCAAGTGATCGTCGCCACGGCGTTCACCGGCGTGATCGGTATCGCGTTGATGCTGTTCATCGAGAAGGTACTGATGCGGGGCACGCAGCACTCCGAGATCGAGCATCTGTTCGGCAATCTGTACATCATCTCGGCGGGTCTCGCGATGGCGGGCATTTTGATCCTGATCTCGGGCCGCAAGCGCCCGCCGATGGGCGATCGTCCGATGCGGGCGGCCGACTCGGCGTGGATCGGCGCGGTGCAGGGCGTGTGCCTGCCGTTCCGTGGCTTCTCGCGTTCGGGTTCGACGATCTCGACCGGTATGCTGCGCGGGCTCGACAAGATTCGCGTCGAGGAATTCAGCTTTGCGCTGGCGGTGGTGCTCACGCCGCCCGTGATCGTCAAAGAAGCCTACCGCCTGTACAAATCCGGCGCGACGCAAGCGTTCTCGGGGCACTTCATGGCGGTACTCACGCCGTGTCTCGTGGGCATGTTGTTCAGCTTCTTCGCCGGTTTGATCGCGCTGCGCTGGCTCTCGCGCTGGCTGGAGCACGGCCGCTGGTACCTGTTCGGCATTTACTGCCTCGTGGCATCGGTCGTGGTGCTGTTCTCGAGCCAGTACCTGAACTGACGTACTCGTGCGCTTAAAGGTAAAAGGCCGGTGCTTCGCACCGGCCTTTGTCGTTGACGCGCGTGCCGCACACAAGGACGAAATCAGTCCGCCAACTCGTAAGACGTATTGCGCCCGGCCCCACTGCCTTTGCGCAGCACGCCGTGATCGAGCAATTCCGTGATGTCGCGCAATGCGGTGTCCGGCGAGCACTTTGCGAGCGCCGCCCATTTCGCGTTCGTGAGCTTGCCCTCGAAGCCGTCGAGCAGCCGATTGAGCACTTTGATCTGTCGCGTGTTGAGCGCAACCGTCGCCCATTGCTGCCACAGGTGCGCCTTACGCAGTACCGAATCAAGCGTCTTGTCGGCATGCTCGATGGCACGCTCCAGAGCATCGTAGAACCACAGCAGCCACGCAGTGACATCTAACGTGCCCTTTTGGGTTCGTTCGAGAATTTCGTAGTAACCCTTGCGCTCACGCTGAATCTGCGCAGACAAACTATAAAAGCGCTGCGAACTGCCGTCTCCGCGAGCCAGCAGCAAATCGCCGATGGCGCGCGCGATTCGTCCATTGCCATCGTCGAACGGGTGCAGCGTCACAAACCAAAAATGGGCAAGTCCTGCCTTGATCAAGGCGAGTTCGTCCGACTCATGATTCAGCCAGGCGAGAAAGCGAGTCATTTCGTCGTCGATGCTTGCGGCGGGCGGAGCCTCGTAATGCACCCGCTGACGGGTGAGCGGACCTGAGACGACTTGCATCGCCCCATTGGCGTCGTCGCGCCAGTTCGCCACGGAAATGCGCGACATGCCCGAATAGCCAGTCGGAAAAAGGGCGGCGTGCCAACCGAAGAGTCGCTCGCGCGTCACGGGCTTGGCACTGTTCTGCGTGGCGTCGAGAATCATTTCCACAACGCCTTCGACGTGTCGGTCGACGGGCGCCAACGCACCGATGTCGACACCGAGCCGATGCGCGATGGACGAGCGCACCGATGCCGGGTCGAGCTGTTCACCTTCGATTGCGCTGGTCTTGAGGACATCCTGCGTCAGCGCCGCGAGACTCGCCTCGTCGCGCAGCGACATCCCAACATCCGCCATTCGGCCATAAAGCCGCCCCTGTGCGCGACTGACGCGCGCAAGCGGACGGGCTAACACCGCCATGTCGTAGCGCATTGCTGGCCATTCAGGGGCCTGCCAGAGATAGAGCCAATCACCGCGTTCCATGCGGCGATTATGGCGAAGAATCACCGCCTACGCAATTTAATCACCGCAAATTCTGCGGCGATTAACCTCGCTATTCACCGCAAGCGGGTCATCCGTATTACGCGTGCCACGGGCCAATTCATAGCTTTTCTCAATACATCGACAGAAAAATGTGAATTTGAAGTATGGAGCGGGGCTCACCATACTCCAGCACAACCTCTCGCCAACCGATCGCTTTGCAGGGTGCGAAGCGACACGTGCGGCATCGTCCCCGCCATTTGCCATGACTGATCGCTCGCGCTTTCACAACCCTGTCGACGTCCATTTCGGCGACGGTGCCCTCGCCCGTCTGCCAGCCCTCGTCGGCCAGCGGCGCGCCGTGCTGGTCACCATGCCAGAAGCCCGTGCGCTGGGGATGACGGGGCAAGTCGAGGCCCTGCTTGGCAGCCGACTCGCCGGTGTGATCGATCAAGTCAGCCCGAACCCCGACGTGCGCGAACTGGCCCCGATGTACGGCGACTTCTGGCGTCGCTACGGCCAATGCGAGGTCATCGTGGCACTCGGCGGCGGCAGCGCGCTCGACACGGCCAAGCTGCTGATGGTGGCGGGCGACGACGATCGCTTCAGTACGTTGGTAGATGCGCTCGATGCCGGTGGCACGTTCCAACCGGCACGTACCAAACGCCTCATTACAATACCGACGACCGCAGGCACCGGCAGTGAAGTCACGCCGTGGGCCACGCTCTGGGATCGTCACGTAAAGCGCAAGAAATACTCGCTGCATCTGCCCGAAACGTGGCCCGAAGCCGCCATCGTCGATCCCCTGCTCGCGCGCTCGTTGCCGCGCTCCGTCACGTTGCAAAGTGGCCTCGACGCGCTCTCGCATGCCCTCGAAGCCATCTGGAACGTCAACGCAAATCCGATTTCCGACACCTTCGCCGTCACGGCCGCGCGCGACATGATGCGCGTGCTGCCGCGGCTCATGGCCTCACTCGACGACGCCGCACTGCGCCGTGATGCGGCGTTGGCCGCGCTGCGCGCCGGCATGGCGTTCTCGAATACGAAGACCGCCCTCGCCCATTCGATTTCGTACGACATGACGATCCGCCACGGGCTGCCGCACGGCATTGCGTGCTCGTTCACGCTACCAGCCGTGATGCGTCTGGCCATTGGCCGACGCGCCGATCGTGACGCAGTGCTCGCGCAGGTATTCGATGGTGACGTCGCTGGCGCGCCCGAGAAGCTCACCGCGTTTCTGAACGGGTTGGGCGTCGCGACGGAGTTTTCGGCCTACGGTGTCACCGAGCCGGAATCGACCGCCATGATCGCCGCCGCCCTCGACGGTCCGCGCGGCCGCAATTTCATCGGCGCGACCGTCTGAGGTTTACCAGATTTACCCGCAGTCCCCGCAACAGCCATTATCGAAAAAACAGCCGCCGGTCCAACGCGCGGTCACGAGACAACTATGGAGACAGACGCCCCGGCGCAGACCGGTGCGTCGCAGCGCGCCGCCACGGCGCGGCGCACCAACAGGAGGCGCAATGGAACAGGTTCTCAACGGGATCGGCAGCAGCGATACCGTCTCTGCCGAAAAAGCGGTGCGGACGGTGGCGTTAGCCAGTCTGATCGGCACGACCGTCGAATGGTATGACTTCTTCCTGTACGGCACCGTCACGGGACTCGTCTTCAACAAACTCTTCTTCCCCAGCGGCGATGCCTTCGTCGCGACCGCACTCGCTTACACCGTCTATGCAGTCGGCTTCGCTACCCGCCCGCTCGGCGGCATTCTGTTCGGGCACTTCGGCGACAAGCTGGGGCGCAAGCCGTTGCTCATCGTCACGCTCACGATCATGGGGGTGTCGACATTCCTTGTGGGGCTAGTGCCGAGTTACGACAGCATCGGCATCGCCGCGCCGCTCATCTTGCTGTTTCTGCGCTTGCTGCAAGGGATCGGTCTCGGCGGCGAATGGGGCGGTGCCGTGCTGATGGCGTTCGAATACGCGCCGCGCGATAAACGCGGGCAGTTCGCCGCGTATCCGCAAATCGGACTGGCCGTCGGGTTGTGTCTGTCGACCGGTGTGGTGGCCTTGCTCTCGTCGACGCTGACCGACGCGCAGTTCATGTCGTGGGGTTGGCGGCTGGCCTTCATGCTCAGTCTCGTGCTGGTGGCCGTGGGCATGTTTATCCGCCTGAAAGTGCTGGAAACCCCTGAGTTCGCGCGCATCAAAGATAGTCAGCATGTCGCCCATGTGCCGCTCAGGGAAATCGCCCGCGACTATCGCCGCAACGTGCTGCTCGGCTGGGGCGCGCGCTATATCGACGGCGTCGTGTTCAACGTCTACGCCGTGTTCGCCATCTCGTATCTCGTCGGAACGCTGCACTTCCCGAAAACGCCGGTGTTGGTGGCGGTCACACTCGCGGCATTGGTGCTCGTCGTGACCATTCCCTACGCATCGAAACTCTCTGACCGGGTGGGTCGCCGCCGGGTGTTCGGCTGGGGCGCGCTGGCGTGTGGCGTGTCGTCGATTCCGGCACTGGCCGTCATGCATTACTCGACGAACATCTGGTGGGTATCGCTTGCGGTGATCTTGCCGTTGGGGGTGGTGTACGCGTTCGTCTACGGGCCGGAAGCGTCGATGTTCTGCGAGCTGTTCGACACGCGTGTGCGTTACACGGGCATCTCGGTGGTGTATCAGGTGTCGGGAATTGTTTCGAGCTCGATCACGCCGCTCGTGGCGGCCACACTGCTCGAATACGGCGGCCATCAACCGTGGTGGATCGCGGTCTATGTGCTCGTCGTGGGATGCCTGTCAGCTACGTGCGCTGCGGCAATGAAGAAGACTTACTGAGTCGGCACGGCAAGCCGGTGGATGGCTCCCCGGCTTGTCGTTTTTTTGCAGACGCGGGCCGCTGGGGCCCTATCGGTCGCTTTATTGACCGATATACCGACCGACTTACTGACCGAAGTAGATCGAACCAGCGCGGTTCACACGGCCCGGCACTTCATACGCCGGTGCCAAGGTCGTGGTTTGTTGGGCGGCGACGGGGCCCGGCTGGGCTTGTTGCTGCACTTGCACCTGGGCGGCTTGTTGCGTTTGCTGCGGCTGCGCGGCTTGTGCGGGCTGGGTGTTTTCGGCGGCTTGGGCAGCGCCAACGGTCAAAAGGGCAGCAGCAAAGGCCGAAGCGATCAGAGCGTGTTTCATTTTCATTTCTCCTGTCGGAAGCGACGTCCACGACGGGCGCCACCATTGCCGCCAATCTACGCTCGCGCAGGCGTGAGAAAAACGCGATCCCGGAGAAGGACGCATTGCTGAAAACGAAATAATCGGGGGAGCAGGAAGACGATTGATCGCGAAAGCTGAACCATCGCGAATCTTGGCCAAAGGGCTCACGTTGCATGAACCCCGCGCAAGCTAAGGCTTGCGCCGCATGACATCCATCAGACCACATCCATCAGATCGACCGGTTACACCTATCTGCGCCAGCGCAGCTTCGCAACTGCGTGGCGACCGGTATCACATCCACTTTTCGGCAATCAACGGCGCGTGATGCGCACTTCTTGACGACGCGAGCGGCTGGCACGTTCCTGACGGCTGCGCAAATACGCGGCGGTGAGCAACGAAGCACTCGCCAAGAAAAGGAAAGAACCGAGGGCAGCCATTTTTATGCTCCTGTACGGGCCGATATCGTCCGCGGTGCGGCGCACCTTGCGAGCCACGACGTCGGCCTGACTTCATGAATGTCACTTTACTGCCGACGCACTTTGCAATAAACCCCATCGCATCAAAGAGGCTATTGCGCGCAGCGGCATTTCCCGCCAAATCACCGCCCAAACCAGGTCAGCGCCCTGCCATATACCTGGTTTAACGACGCCAAATCATTGATTTTCAATAGATTTTTCAAATCAGACGAATGGTTGCGTTTTGTAGACGCTCAGTTGCGAAAAAACCACGGGTTTTCCCTAAGATTCATTCCATGCCAACGCGACGGACACCGCAACGCAGCAAAACCGCGGAAATGCCCCGAACGCTAGCTGAACACGAAGGACCACAATCAATTGACAGGAGTATCACCATGAACACCCGTATCCTTGCTGCTGTTGTTGCTGCTACCGCATTCGTGTCGGCCTCTGCTTTCGCCGACGCTCGTTATGACAACCAAATTGGCGACACGCAACAACTCGCCGGTCAAAGCCAAGTTTCGCGTGCTGAAGTTCGCAGCGAAATCGCCCAAGCCCGCGCCGACGGCCAACTGAATCAAGTCGAAACCGGCACGCCGCTGACCGCGCAAACGCAAGTTGACAAGGCCGCACCGGCCAGCGGCATCACGCGTGCCGATGTGCGTGCCCAATTGAACGACCGCAATCTGGTCGACCCGGACAATCACTCGTAATCGTCAGCTTCAAGTTGCCCGCGCATCGACCCCAAGCGATGCGAAGCCGCCGGTGTGCCCACATCGGCGGCTTTTTTATTGGCCGATGCCCTCGGCAAAAAAAAGCCGCCCGAAGGCGGCATAAGGTCGGGTGAGACCAAGGAAAAGCGGTAACTCAGGCGTTAGGCGCACCGAGTGAAGCGTCCAGCGCACGACGCGCCGTATCGAACTCCACCGCAAACGTGCGGCGCCACGCGCGACGCGTGCTGTCGTCGATCCATGCGCCATCCAACCCGTTTTGCATAAACGTCTGCAAGTCATCCAGCGAGAAGCCCAGATGGCTGAACATCAGCTCCCACGCCTGCGCCGGATTCACCTTGTGCAGCGTCGGATCGTCGGTGTTCGGATGAATCTTGAGGCCCAACCCCGGCATGCGGCGAATCGGGTGATCCTCCGCCCAGCGCTCGGGCGTGAGCGTGCGCAGGTAGTACGAGTTGGTCGGCACCACGGTGAAGACGATGCCGCGCTCAGCGCATTCACGCGCGAAGTCCGGCGCGTCGACGATGGTGTAGCCGTGATCGATGCGATCGCACTTGAGCAACTCGACTGCCGTCTCGACGTTCGTCCACGGCGTGCCGAATTCCCCCGCATGCGCCGTCGTCTTGAAACCCGCCAGACGTGCATTGCGATACGCCTTCCAGAAGAACTCCGGCGGACGGTCGTTTTCGCGATAGTCGATACCGATGCCGATCACTTCGTCGGCGCGATGCATGCGCATCCACTCGACCATCTCGACGGCTTCGCGCGGATCCGCTTCGCGGTCGATGCTCGGCACCAGACGGCCCACGATGCCGTGGTCGCGCTCGGCATCCCGAATGGCCGCGACGATGGCGTCCTGCGCATCGACGTACGGAATGCCCGACGTGCGCACCGTGCCCGTCGGGTTCCAGAAGAACTCGCTGTAGCGCACGTTATGCGCAGCGGCGTCGGCCAGATATTCGTAGGCGATACGATGCAGATCGTCCGGTGTCGTCAACAGATATTCGTCGAGCGCGCGCAACACACGCAGCACGCCCACAGGCTTTTCGCCACGCGTGTAAAACCCGTCGATTTCCTCGCGCGTGAGCGGTGCGTTCGATTTCTCGGCCAGCGTCACGAACGTGTCGTGACGCACCGCGCCCAGCAAGTGGCAGTGCAATTCGACCTTCGGCATCGCATGGAAGAACGTGCGATGTGCCTCCTGAATCTGCACGCCGGTGCGTGCGGCGGGCACATGGCCCGGTGTCTCTGTCATAACGCTCAGTCTTATTGAATTCGTGAAACCCGCCCGTGGCGGTCAGATCGATGTTGCCGCGTGGTTTAGTGACGTCCCACGACCGTCCAGAAGTAGTACGCGAGCGGCAGCGTCAACACATACAGCCCCCACGGCAGATCCTTGAAACGGCCCATCAGCACCTTCACCAGCACGTAGCAGAGCAGACCGCCAGCGATACCCGTGCCGAAGCTGTTCGAGAGCAACGTGAGCAGCACCATGGCGAGCACCGGGAAGGCATCGCTGAAGTCGTCGAACGGCACATGACGAATCGTGCTGAACATCGACAAACCAATCAGGATCAGCGCAGGCGCCGTCGCTTCCTTCGGGATGGCCAGCGCCACCGGTACGAAGAAGCACACCAGCGCAAACATGAAGGCCGCCGCAATCGACGTCAGCCCCGTACGACCGCCCGCCTCGACACCGGCCGCCGACTCCACCAACGCCGTCAGCGCCGGAATGCCCAGCAATGCGCCGCCCGTGGCCGCAATCGAGTCGACGAGGAACGGACGGTTGATGTTGGCCATATTGCCGTGCTCGTCGAGCAACCCGGCTTTACCACCCACGGCGAGCGTCGTGCCCAGCGTGGAGAAAAACTCCGCCGCGAAGAACGCGAACAAGTACGGCAGCGCCGCCACCGTCAGCGCACTTTGCAGATCCAGTTGGAACGCGACCGGCGCGATGCTGTGCGGCAGCGAGATAAACGACTCAGGGACTTTCGTCACGCCAAGCGGCACGCCAGCAATCGCGGCCAGCAGAATCGACCACAGAATGGCCCCCGGCACCTTGCGGCCTTGCAACAGAATGGCGGCACCCAGCCCGACCAGCGCGACGATCGTGCCCGGCTTGCTGAAGTCGCCCAGCGCAAAGGCGTTGGTCTTCGCGTTCGCCACGACCATCCCAGCGTTACGCACCCCTAGCACCGCGATAAACAGCCCGATGGACGCGCCCAAGCCCAGCTTGATCGCCGTCGGAATCAGCCGCGCGACCACGCTGCGAGCGCCCAGCACCGTGAGCAGCAGGAACAACACCCCCGAGAGGAACGCGATGGCAATGCCCGTCTGCCAAGCCACGTGTTCCGTGGCGGCAAGCGTGACGCCCACAATGACCGAACCGCCAATGCCCGGGCCGACAACGAACGGCAGGTTCGCGTAGAACCCCATCAGCACCGAGAACAACACGAACACGAGCATGACGGCCGTGGTCGCCGCACCGCGGTCCATGCCGCCCGTGGCGAGCAGCGAGGGGATCACCACCATCAGGTAGGCCGCCGCGAGGAAGGTCGTGATGCCAGCCAGCACTTCAGTGCGCACGGACGAGCCGCGCTCGGCAATGGCGAAACGCCGCTCGAGCCAGCCGCGCGGGGCGGTGGCGGTGCTGCTATTCGGCGCGCTGCCGGTCACTTCGCGCTCAGTGGGAGAGGTATGCATATGCCAAGAATAGTTGGGTCTTTGCGTGGCACTTTACGTGCGCTCGACTATAAATAAAAAGTCAAATTACTTATGATTCGATAATTCGAATCTATTCTTTGCGGACTCAGGAGCGCACCATGGCGACTTCCCCGACTTCATCGCGTCGTACTGCGCCACCCGGTGCTGCCAAGGCCGCGTCTGCCGAGGCTCCGCCGAGTGCCACAAAAGCCGCTGCGGCCACTGTGCCGCCCCTTCCCGCGCTGACCTTGCGGCAAGTGCAGTACTTCGTGGCGCTCGCGCATTCGCGCAGCTTCACGCAAGCGGCGCAGACCCT
This sequence comes from Pandoraea pneumonica, assembly GCF_902459645.1. GTDB lineage: Bacteria > Pseudomonadota > Gammaproteobacteria > Burkholderiales > Burkholderiaceae > Pandoraea > Pandoraea pneumonica. The sequence continues at coordinate 402,303 of NZ_CABPSK010000002.1, read as the reverse complement.
GTCGGTCACGCAACCCGCGCTCACCGCCGCTATCCGTCAAATCGAATTCCTGCTCGGCGGACGCCTCTTCGAGCGCTCGGCCCACCGGCTCACACTGACCGAAGCGGGTACGACCATCCTGCCGCTCGCCGAACGCCTGCTCAATGCGGCGCGCGGCACGTTCGACGACATGACGAGCACCTTCACGCTGCAAGCGCAGACGGTGCGCATCGGCTTCATCCCGTCGGTCGCCGCGCGGTTGCTGCCGGTGCTGGGCAGTCTTCGCGACACCCACCCGGGTGTTCGCTTTGCCCTGAGCGACTTGCCCAACAGCGAACTCGTCGCCGCCCTCGCACGCGGTGAGATCGATCTCGGCGTGGGGATTCGCGATGAAGACGACGAAGCCGTCAGCGCCGAAGACTTTCGCTGCGACGACCTGTTCGACGACGAAATCGTGCTCGTCACGCGCCGCGACGATCCGCTCGCGAAGTCCGCATCCGCCACATGGGCGCAATTGGCCGAGCGCGATCTGGCCGTCTTCGTGCGTGGCAACGTCAGCGATTCGCTACGACGCACCGGCGGCTCGCACAACCTGCGGCTGGAGCCGAAATACCGTATGGAGTACACCGAGCCGCTGTACGCGCTCGTGCGCAGCGGCCTCGCGCTCGCCATCCTGCCCAAGCTCTATACCCTGCACCTGCACGATCCGGAACTCGTCGCGCTCGATGTGACCGCACCGCGCGTCACGCGTACCGTTGCACTCATGTCGCTCGACGGCAAAGAGCGCGGTCCGCAGGTGAGCGCCTGCCGCGACTGGATCGTGAATCATCTCGCGACGTAATCGCAGCGTCGCATCATGCGAAAACGCGGCAACCCGATCCGGGCCACCGCGTCCTATCTCACTATCGAGGCCATCGCTCACAGCCTCGCATCGCGCTCGTCGTAGCGCCCACGCGACCTGCCCTGGCGTGAGCCTCTTCGCTCATTACGGCAAACGCGCAATGCGCGAGAGCAGCGTGTCGTAGAAACGGTCTTCGTCCACATCGGTGATCCACGTGGCGTTCACGGCGCGCTTGGTGCGGCCAGTCCAGTCCACCACGGTCTCGCCCAGCGTCAGTTGACCGGTCGTCTCGACCGCCACATTCACGCGACGCCCGCCGAACATCGTCGGATCGATCAGGTAGCCAATCGTGCAGGGGTCGTACATCGGTGCCGACTCCACACCACGGCGGCCCTTTTGATACGCCACTTCCGCCGCGAGAATATCCGCCACGATCGGACCGCATCGGTTCTTCAATGCGCGGAACGGTGCTACGCGTGCCGGGGTAATCGGTGCCTTCACGCAAACATCGCGCGGGATGACCGTAATCGGCACGCCAGCGCCCAACACGATGCTCGCCGCTTCCGGATCGACAAAGATGTTGAATTCCGCCGACGGCGTGATGTTGCCGCGCTCGAACCACGCGCCGCCCATCACCACGATTTCGCGCAACGCCTTGGCACCTTCCGGCGCGGCCGTGAGCGCCGTTGCCACATTGGTGAGCGGGCCAATCGCCACGAGCGTCACGCTGCCGGGTTTGGCGGCACGCAGCGTATCGATCAGGTACGTCACGGCATGCTGCGGCGCCAGTGGCGCGCGCGGCTCATGCAACGTCACGCCGTCAAGGCCCGTGCGGCCATGCACGTTAGCGGCCGTGATCAAGTCGCGCATCAACGGCTTCGGGCACCCGGCGTACACCGGCAGCGAATTCGTCTTGCCAGCCCAGTCGCGCACGATGCGGGCATTGCGCTCGGTCAGTTCCAGCGGCACGTTGCCGCCCACCGTGGTGAGCGCCTTGAGATCGATCTGGTCGTTGGCACCGAGTGCAAACAGGATGGCGATGGCGTCGTCCTGCCCCGGGTCGCAATCGATGATGACGGTGCGGCGCGGCGTGCCATCGGCAGCCAATCGCGACGCCCCGTCGGTCGACGTCAGTTCGGCCAGTGCGTTACCGGCCCCCGTCGCGCCGAGGGTTGCCAGCGACGCCGCGAGCGACGTGCGCAGGAAGTTGCGGCGGTGTTGCTGCGGGGCCGTGTTCATCTCGTTGATATCTGCCATGACGTCGAATCTAAAGGTAGCGTGAGAGGCGAAGTCGCTTGCGCGCGCCGGTCGATCAGAACGTGTGACGCATGCCGAGCGTCACCGCCAACTGACGCTTCGTGCTCGACGCTGCATAGCCGAACAGTTGCGCATTCTGCGCGTCCCCGGCGGCCTGCTGCGCGTTGAGCGTCAGTGCCACGTCGGTGCGCTTGGACAACCAGTAATCGGCTTGCAGGTTCACCTGATGCCATTGCGGGCGCGTGTTGATCACATCGTACTTACCCGTCGTGAAGCCGTACGCCGCACCCAGCACCAGCGCCGGGGTGAGGTTGTAGTTCAGCGTCAGGTTGTAGTTCTGCAAGTGCAGATGCGAGGCGTCGAGATACGTGTAACGCACATCGGAGAACATCGCGCCGATGAGTGCCGGGCCCCAGCGATAGAAACCGCCCGTGGCGAAGATGCGTTGCTGGCTCGCGTACACGGTCGGGTGCACGGCGCTCTTCGAGAAGATCAGCAGCGGGCTGGCGTAGTCGTTGGCGATGGCGCCGTCGTTGTTCGTGCCGCTAAACGGATTGTTGTACTGCGCGTACGCGGCGTTCCAGTCGAAGTCGGCGTACTTGTAGCCCAAACCGAAGCTGTAGGCGTTGTTGTTGCGAAAACCGGTTGCCGAGTTCGAGAAGCCGTATTGCGCGGTGCCGTGGAAGCCGCCCACCGTCGGGCTCACCCACTTCACCGAGTTCTGCATGCGGATGTCGTTGTAGCCGTTATCGTTGTCGCCGATGTTCACGCCGTTGCTCGAAATGATGATCGGGCCAACGTAGTCGTGAATGGTGTCGTACTGGCGGCCGAGCGTGAACGTGCCCCATTTGTTGTCCGACAGGCCGACGAACGACTGACGGCCGAAGGCGCGGCCGTTCTGTGCGCCGGTGCCGTTCATGATATTGAAACCGGCTTCGAGCGTGAAGATCGCCTTGGTACCGTTACCGAGGTCTTCGCTGCCCTTGAAGCCCCAGCGCGGGTTCTGGTTCGTGCCCGAGAGCGCCTGCCACGTCTTGCTGCCGCCTTGATTGCTCACATACCCCACGCCGCCCGAAATCAGGCCGTAGATGGTGACGTTTTGCGCGTGTACGGAGGTCGCGGCAAGGGCCATCGTGGCGCATGCGCCGGCAAAGCCCAGGCGGGCCAGAATCGTGGTCTTCATGAGGTGTGGCGTTCTCTAAGGATTTATCTGCGCGCCGGCGAGATAGGTGCATTCGGCGCTACAGGGACCGAACTATAGGGAACGGGTTTGTATAAATATAATTTTGATTTTTTATATATCGATAAATTTTATCGATTCAACGAAGCGAGCATGGCGCAGGCCTTGCCGGGCGGCAACCCGCGAATTTTGACGCGGCGATGGCAAGCGCCGCAGAGTGTTGCGCCAGAAAGACATTAGTGTGCGAGGAGGCCTGGCGCTTGCGCGATGAGGTACAGCACCGCGCCGATGAGTCCCCCGACGAGCGTGCCGTTGATGCGGATGTATTGCAGGTCTTGACCGACGCTCAGGCGAATTTGCTGCGAGAGATGTTCGGCATTCCAGCCGTGCACCGTGGCGCGGATGTGCTCGGTCACGAAGTCGGCAAACCCGGGGGCCATGCGCTCGGCGGCATCGAGCAACTGCGCGTCGAGGGCCCGGCGTAGCGATTCGCTACGCGCGAGTTCCTGCGCGATCCACGACGCGGCACCGACGATCTTCGCGCCAATCACCGAGTTTTCCTGCGCCAGATCGCGCTTGACCCAGCTACGCCACTCGTTCCACAAGCCCCCCACATAAGCGGTGAGCGCCGTGTCGCCCTTCAACTGCGTCTTGAACCCGTCTAGCTTCGCCTGAAACTCGGCGTCAGTGCGCAGCCGTTCGATCAGCCCGGCGACCGCGCGATCGAATGCCTGCCGCAGTTGGTGTGATTCGTCGGCTTCCATTTGCGCGAGCAGGCGCGTCACGGCGGCCGAAATCATGTCCGAACCTTTGTTGCCGATCCATTCCGATGGCAGCACTTTCTCTTTCTTCGGATGATCGGCTTTGAGCCACTCCACGATGCGCGCAGAGAGAAACTCTCGCGTCTGCGGTTCGTTCAGCAATTCCACGAGATAGTCGAGCGTCTCGTCGAGTAGCGCCTGATGGCGGCCGTCGCGCGTGAGCGTATCGAGAATCGCCGCCGCCGATTGCGACAAGTCGAGCCGGTCGATCATCGTGTCGAGCGCACGGCGGATAAACGCCTGCACGTTGCGCTCGTCCATCACGTCGAGCACGCCACCGGCCACCTTCACCAAGACCGCGCTCAACTGCCGCGCGTTCTCGTGCGACCCCAGCCAATGCGTGACGGCATCGGCCGGATTTTGCTGCTGAATGAGGCGGACCACCGACGGCGTGTCGAGAAACTTCTCGCGAACAAAGCGCGCCAGACCATCGCCGAGCGCGTCTTTCTTGCGAATGAGAATGTTGGTGTGGGCCGCCAATCCGGGAATGGGAATGCGCCGGAACAACGCCTCGACGGCAAACCAATCGGCCAGACCGCCGACCATCGCGGCTTCGGCGGCTGCGCGAATCCAGCCGGTGAGAAAGTGCGGCGGCATGAAAAGCGTGGCAATGAAAATCGCCAGCGCGACGAGCAGGAAAGACAGGGCACGCCGTTCGGCGCGTTGCAGTGCGATGGCGGGGTCCATGCGCAACAGGCTCCTGAAAAAGCAGAACGCCTGACAGGTTACCCCGTCAGGCGTTCGTTGATAAGCGCAACGCTTATCGGCAGCTTATTTGCGAACTAACGCCGCTTAGCCGCGTTGTTCCGCCTTGAGCTTCAAACGGTACTTGTGCAGCAGCGGTTCGGTGTAGCCGTTGGGTTGCGTCAGGCCTTCGAACACCAGCGCGCTGGCCGCTTGGAACGCCAGCGAATCGCTGAAGTTCGGCGCCATCGGACGGTACTGCTTGTCGCTCGCATTTTGCTTGTCGACCACGGCGGCCATGCGCTTCATGGTCTCTTCGACCTGTTCGCGCGTGATGACACCGTGGCGCATCCAGTTCGCCAGATGCTGGCTCGAAATACGCAGCGTCGCGCGGTCTTCCATCAGGCCGATGTCGTTGATGTCCGGCACCTTCGAGCAGCCCACGCCCTGATCAATCCAGCGCACCACGTAGCCGAGAATACCTTGCGCGTTGTTTTCGATTTCCTTGCGGATCTCGTCGGCGCTCCATTCGGCCTTCGCCACCACCGGCACCGTCAACAAACCGGTGAGCAGCGCGTCGCGTTCCTTGGCGTAATCGATCTTCTCGAGCTCCTGCTGGACGGCTTGCACGTCGACCACATGGTAGTGAATCGCGTGCAGCGTAGCGGCGGTCGGCGACGGCACCCAGGCGGTGTTGGCACCGGCCTTCGGATGCGCAATCTTCTGCTCCAGCATGGCGTGCATCAGGTCGGGCATCGCCCACATGCCCTTGCCGATTTGCGCGCGGCCACGCAGGCCGGCAGCCAGACCCACGAGCACATTGCTCTTCTCGTAGGCGGTGATCCACGCCGACGACTTCATGTCGCCCTTGCGCATCATCGGACCGGCTTCCATCGCCGTGTGCATTTCGTCGCCGGTGCGGTCGAGGAAGCCCGTGTTGATGAACGCCACGCGCGCGGCGGCGGCGGCGATACAGGCCGAGAGGTTCACGCTGGTGCGGCGCTCTTCGTCCATGATGCCCATCTTGAGCGTGTTGCGCGGCAGCGCGTACAGGTCTTCGATGCGGCCGAACAGCTCGTCGGCGAAGGCCACTTCGGCCGGGCCGTGCATCTTCGGCTTCACGATGTAGATCGAGCCGGTACGCGAGTTCAGACGATGCTTGCGATCGTGCAGCGAGGCCAGCACGGTGACCACACCGTCGAGAATGCCTTCCGGAATTTCGCGGCCGTCGCGGTCGGTGATGGCCGGGTTGGTCATCAGGTGACCCACGTTGCGAATAAACAGCAGCGAGCGGCCATGCAGCTTCACCGGTTTGCCATCGGCACCCGTGTATTCGCGGTCGGCGTTCAGGCGGCGCGTGAACGACTTGCCGCCCTTCGACACTTCTTCCGTGAGCGTGCCTTGCATCAGGCCGAGCCAGTTGCGATAGAGCTCGACCTTGTCGTCGGCGTCGACGGCGGCGACCGAGTCTTCGCAGTCGATGATGGTCGTCACCGCAGCTTCGACGAGCACATCCTTGATGTGGGCGGCGTCGGTCTTACCGATCGGGTGATTCGCGTCGAATTGAATTTCGAAGTGCAGGCCGTTTTGCTTGAGCAGCACAGCCGTCGGCTTTGCCGCGTCGCCTTGGAAGCCGATGAAGTGCGCAGGCGTGGCGAGTGCGGTCTTGCCGTTCTTGGTCGTGATGACGAGTTGGCCGTTCTCGACGCTGTAGCCGGTGGCGTCCTTGTGCGAGCCTTCCGCCAGCGGGGCGGCTTGATCGAGGAAGCCGCGAGCAAAGGCGATCACGAGTTCGCCGCGCTTCGGGTTGTAGCCCGTGCCTTTCTCTGCGCCGTTAGCTTCGGGAATGGCATCGGTGCCGTAGAGCGCGTCGTACAGACTGCCCCAGCGTGCGTTGGCAGCGTTGAGTGCGTAGCGGGCGTTGGAGAGCGGCACCACGAGTTGCGGGCCGGCTTGTTCGGCGATTTCGTAATCGACTTCGGCGGTGGTGGCTTTGACGGCGGCCGGTGCGGGCAGCAGGTAGCCAATCTTTTCGAGGAAGGCGCGATAGGCGGCGGCGTCAGCGATCGGGCCGGGGTTGGCGCGGTGCCAGTTGTCCAGTTCGCCTTGCAGGCGGTCGCGCTCGGCGAGCAGCGCGCGGTTCTTCGGCGCGAGGTCGTGGACGATGGCGTCGAAGCCTTTCCAGAAAGTTTCGACATCGACACCGGTGCCCGGCAGGGCTTCCTTTTCGATGAACGCGATCAGATTGTCTGCGACCGTCAGGCCGCCACGCTGGGAAGTGGAAGTCATGATGCTGTACTCGAGTTTGAAAACCAGTTTGACGCTGCTTCGCCGGACCATTCATTCGTCACCGCAAACGCGTTGCACGTCCGGGTGACGCATGCTCGCTGACGAAAAGGGGCAGTCTTATATAAGACCCTGAGTGTAATCGTTCTACCGCCGCTCGGAAACCCGGGATTTCGAGTCGTGGCTCCACCCCAGCTTATAGGTGGCATAAGGGTTTGCGTATGACATCCGCCCGACGGGGCTTTGCGGGAAGCGACCGTTTTTAGGTGTGCAGTTGCAGCATTCGATATGGCGTTTCACTTCGTGAGAAATGAGCGCGCGGTAGTAGGAATCCGAAAAATAGCTTTGGCACTCATCAAGCGTTGCAGCACCCCGTCGCGTTATCCACAATCCTGCCCAGTCCCCCCGACATCACCACCCTTGTGCACCTTCGAAGGGGATATCCCGTGAGCATGAACACCAATTTAGCGGGGCGGTTACGTAATACGCCGCTGCCGCAGCACAAAGGCCTGCTTCCGCTATTCGAAGCGGTCGTGAATTCGATCCATGCCGTCGGGGATCGCGCGCCGGGCACGGCGCGGGGCGAGATTCATATCGATATCGAACGCCTCGCACAGACCGACCTCGCCCTCGATGAGGCAACGTCGCGACGCGGTGCACCGCCCACGGCCCCGATCTCCGGCTTTCGTATCGTCGATAACGGCGTGGGTTTCGATGACGCCAACATGGCCTCGTTCGAGACGCTCGACAGCGACCACAAAGCCGCCCACGGTTGCCGGGGCGTGGGGCGCTTGCTCTGGCTCAAGGCGTTCGAGTGCGTCACGGTGACGAGCGTCTTCCGGGTCGGGCGCTCGCGCGCGCGGCGGCGTCAGTTTCATTTCACCGCCCGGCAAGGCATCCGCAGCGTCGAAGTGCGCGAAGCCAAAGCCCGGGACACACACCAAACCACGGTGCATCTTCAGGGCTTCTTTCAGAGCTATCGTGAAAAATCGGTCAAGACGGCGCGGGCCGTCGCGAACAGTCTCTTCGAACATTGCCTCTGGTATTTCGTCCGCGACGGCGGCGTGCCGCGCATTGTGGTGCGTGACGGCAACGAAAGCATCGATCTCGCCGACGTCTACGACAACTACCTGTTCGGCGGCGCGCAGCGCCAGACGCTCGACATCAAAGGTCATCCCTTTGTCATCACCCACGTGAAACTCAAGACTAGCGCGGTCACGCAACCGGCCATCGCTTGGTGTGCCGCGAGCCGTGTCATCGAATACGAGTCGCTTGCGAGTGGCAAATTACCCGGGCTTCACGGCAAATTGCAGGACGAAGAGGGTGACTTTACCTATGCGTGCTACGTCACGTCGCCTTGGCTCGATCAGCATGTGCGCCCTGAGCGCATCGGCTTCGATATTCCCGAGTCGTCGGACGATCTCTTTGGCGACGGGTCGCCAGGACGCGCCGATATCCGCGATGCGTTGCTGGCCGCGGCAACCGGGTACCTCGCGCCGTGGCTTGCCCAAACCCGGCAAGCGAGCCGCGACCGCGTGGAGCGCTTCGTAGCGCATCGTGCACCCCGCTACCGCCCGATACTCCCTCATATCGATCAAGACCGGCTGAGCGTACCGCCCGACATCTCAGATAAGGATCTTGATCTGCTGTTGCATCGCGAACTGGCCAACGTCGAGCATTCACTCGTTGCCGAGGGACACGACCTCCTGCAATTCGCGTCGAGCGAAACCACCGAAGCCTATCGAAAACGCCTCGCGGGTTACATGGCGAAGGCGAGCGACATCAAACAGTCCGATCTGGCGAACTATGTTTTCCATCGCAAGATCATTCTGGAAATTCTTGAACGCGCGCTACAACGCGACGACGACGGTCGCTTTGTACGTGAAGAAGTGATTCATGAGTTGTTCATGCCGATGGGGAAGAGCTCGGACGAAGTGCATCCGGAGCACGGCAATCTGTGGCTGCTCGATGAGCGTCTGGCGTTTCACTCGTATCTGGCGAGCGACAAGCCGTTGCAGTCGATGCCGATTACCGATTGCGACTCCGGGCGCAGACCCGATTTGTGCGCGTTGAAGGTATTCGACCGCCCAATGTTGATGGCGGACGGCGCGCACGGGCCACTGGCATCGCTCGTCGTGGTCGAACTCAAGCGCCCCATGCGCAACGATGCAGCGGCCGGCGTCGACAAGGATCCCATCGAACAAGCCATCGATTATCTGGTGCGCATTCGCGCCGGGTCCGTCACGACACCCGGTGGTCGGCCCGTACCGGGCGCGGCGTCTCTGCCGGGCTTTTGCTACGTCGTCTGCGACATCACCCGCTCAGTCGTCCAACGCTGCCAGATGCTGCAACTGAGCGAGACCATGGATGGGATGGGGTTCTTTGGCTACAACAGCCACTTCAAGACGTACATCGAAGTGATCTCTTACGACCGGCTGTTGCAATCGGCCTACGAACGCAACCGCGCGTTCTTCGACAGGCTCGGCTTGCCGTGCGGCAGCCGCCCGACACCTTAGTCGCTTCGACCTATCGTTCTCGCCCAATGAAAAACGCCCGGACTTGTCCGGGCGTTTTGTCTCGGCGCATGGGAGACGTCATGCGCTCACCGGGAATGCCCGGCAGATCCAGTATTCATGCGGCTTTCGACGCGATTCTCAGCACACGTCGCACCAAAAATGGGCGAAAAGCGACACGGGTGTTTACCCTAGATTTGTGAATTTTGCGTTGCCGCCCCATTTTTGCCTTTCTAAAATGTACCACATATAGACACAGTGGTGCTAATAGAGAGACAAATTATATGACGCTGAAGACGCTCGACAACGCGCTGACGCTATTGCGCCACTTCACCGCCGAGAATCCGACGTGGGGTGTACGTGAGTTGGCCAAGGAGACCGGCATCAACCACTCGGTGGTCCAGCGCATTCTCGCGACCTGCGCTCAGCACGGTTTCGTCACGCAGCGTGGCAAGTCGCGTAAGTACGCGCTTGGCATGGCCTTTCTCGAATTCGCGCAGTCGTTGCGTGAAGGACTGCACCTCTCCGATCTCATCCTGCCGATCATGCGCCGTCTCGCGGCCAACACCGGCGAGACCGCGTTTCTCGCCGTGCTCGATGGCAAGGAAGCCGTCTATCTCGAAATTGCCGAGTCGGATCAGAACATCAAATACTCGGTCGCTGCGGGCACGCGCTTCGCGCTGCACGCGGGCTCGTCGGGCAAGGTCATCGCCGCGCATCTGCCCGATGCCCAACTCGACACCATTCTCGAACACGGCCTGAAGCGCTATACGAGCAGCACCATCACCGACCCGGACGCCCTGCGCGCCGATCTCGCCGCCATTCGCGAGCAAGGCTGGAGCTACTCGGCCAACGAATTTGCCGACGGTGTGTTCGGCCTCGCGTTGCCCGTGTTCGACGAGACCGACGGCATCCTCGCCTCGTTCGGCGTCTCCGGCCCCGACTTCCGCATGACCGACGACAAGCGCCGCGAGATGCTCGCCGCCGTGCGTCAGGAACTTGCCGAAGTGCAGTCGCTCATGCGCCGCTTTTACTGACCCGCTCCGATTTCGCCAGATAAGTCCCTCCGAGAATCAACCCGATGAAATCCGCCCCGCCCTCTGCCGCTGCCAAGCCACCTGGCGCACCCTCCGGTGCTCCCTACGCGCCGCTCGACGGCAAACACCCCACGGTCTTCGAGCCGACGTCGCTGCTTCTCATGGTGGCCGTCTCGGTCGCGGGCGCGATCATCGGCATGCAACTGATCGTCACGCTCGGCATCTCGGCGAACACGTCGATCATCGGCGCGCTGCTCGCCATGCTCGTCGCCCGCCTGCCCATCGCGATGATGCGCAAGTTCCGCTCGGTGCACCGTCAGAATCTGGTGCAGACGGCCATCTCGTCGGCCACCTTCGGCGCGTCGAACAGCCTGATGATCCCCATCGGCATCCCGTTTGCCATGGGACGTCCCGACCTCATCGTGCCGCTGCTCATCGGCGTGATGATCGCCATGTTCCTCGACGGCACGGTGCTTTACCGCGTCTTCGACTCGAAGGCCTTCCCCGCGACGGGTACGTGGCCTGCGGGCATCGCCACAGCCGAATCGATCATCGCGGGCGATCAGGGCGGCAAGAAAGCACGTCTGCTCGTGTACGGCGTGGCCGGTGGTGTCGTCGGCTCGGTACTGGGCGTTCCGATGTCCGCGTTCGGCGTGGCCTTCATCGGCAACATCTGGGCGCTCGGCAGTTTCGGCGCGGGCCTGCTCATCAAGGGTTACTCGCTGCCGCTGCTGCACGTCGACCTGAACAAGATCTATTTGCCGCACGGCTTCATGATCGGCGCCGGTGTCGTCGCACTCATTCAGGTGACGTTCCTCGTGCTGCGCGGCAACCGCAAGGGCGCGCAAGCCGAGAACGGCTATCAACCCACCGTCTCGGATCGCAAGCTCGTCGGTTTCCTCGGCGCGAGCTTTCTGGCGTATGTCGGTATCGCGTTGCTCATCGCACTGTGCGCCGGACTCGCCACGCATATGTCGCCGGGCATGCTGATCGGCTTCTTGCTGTTCGCAGCGTTCGCGGCCTTCGCGCATGAACTGATCGTCGGTATCGCGGCCATGTATTCGGGCTGGTTCCCGGCATTTGCCGTGGCACTCATCACGCTGGTGATCGGCATGTTGTGCGGCTTCCCGCCGACGGCCCTCGGCCTGCTGGTCGGTCTGTCGTCGGCCACCGGCCCGGCGTTTGCCGATATGGGCTACGACCTGAAGACCGGCTTCATCTTGCGTGGCAACGGTGCCGATCCGGCATTGGAGCGCGCAGGCCGTAAGCAGCAGTACTACGCCGGTATGCTGGGTTTCTGCGTGGCAGCCGTGGCCGTGGTGCTCGCCTATCCGCACTTCTTTGCCAACAACATGTTCCCGCCGGTCGACAAGGTGTATGCCGCCACGATCGAAGCCGGTGTGTCGAGCGATATCGGCCATCAGTTGATGATCTGGGCAATTCCCGGCGCGCTGCTGCAATTGATCGGCGGCCCGAAGCGCCAGTTGGGTGTGCTCATGGCCACCGGCTTGTTGCTGATGAGCCCCGCAGCAGGTTGGGCCGTCGCGGCGGGTCTCGTGCTGCGCGTGCTGATCGTGCGCCGCTGGGGCGCAGCAGGCGAATCGGCCTGCGGCACGCTGGCTGCCGGTTTCATTGCAGGCGATGCGCTGTACAGCTTCTTCAAGCCGTTGCTGTTCGGCAAGTTGTTGGCCAAGTAATTTCGAGTGGCGCGCACGTTTGCAGTGCGCGCCCGTTGTCTTTGTCTCACCCCCGTAGGACAGTTCGATGGATCTGAATCGCATCACCGCCGAGAGCGCACTCGCGCCCGGCCTCGTCTACTTCGATCACGCCGCCGCCTCGGTGCCACCGCGCTGTGTCGTCGACACGATGACCGCGTATCTCAACGAGACCGCTCGCACCGGCCCGTACCTGCCCGCCTTCCGTCGCGAGACGTATGCGCGTGTCGAGCAAGTGCGTGCCGCCACGGCAGCCTTCGTTGGCGCCAACGCGTCGGAAATCGCCTTCACCAAAAACGGTAGCGAAGCCATCAGCCTCGTCGCTGCTGGCATCGACTGGCAAGACGGCGACGAAGTCGTGCTCTCCGATTTCGAGATGATTTCGAATCAGGCCCCGTGGCTGCAATTGCAGGCACAAGGTCGTGTGAAAGTCGTCGTCGTGCCCGCCAACGCCGATGGCGTGATGGAAGTCGACACGCTGGCGAAGTATCTGACGCCGCGCACGCGACTGATTTCGATGGCGCATCTGCCGAACGTGACGGGCGCATTGCAACCCATCGACGCGATCTGTGCGCTGGCGCGCGAGCGCAACGTTTGGACGCTGATCAACGCGACGCAAACCGTCGGCATGGTGCCGATCGACGTGCGCGCGCTCGGCTGCGATTTCCTCGCCACTTGCGGGCGTAAAGCCCTGCGTGGCCCGGAAGGCAGCGGCTTTCTGTACGTGCGCGAAGCGCTCATCACGCAACTGCGTCCGGCATTGATCGGCTGGTGGAATGCATCGATCGACGCCTCGGGTGCACTCTCGTTGCCGCCCACTGCCAAGCGCTTGGAAGCTGGTTGCCCGATCGTGCCGTCGATTCTCGGCATGGGCGAAGCGATCGCCTTCGCTCAGTCGCTGGGCATGGCCGACATCTACGCCCGTGTACAACAACTCACGCGTTACGCCGTCGAACAATTGCAGACGTTGCCGGGCGCCGAGATTTACGGGCCGTCGAAGGTCGAGCAACGATTGAGCCTGGTGCCGTTCAACGTGAAGGGCCTCGAAGCCGACGCCATCGTGGCGCATCTGGAAGCCGCTGGTGTCATCATCGAAGCCGGTCACTTCATGGCCACGCCGATTCTCAAGCGCTTCAACATCGAGCGCATGGCGCGTCTGGCGGTACATTATTTCAATTCCGAGCAGGAAATCGACCGGGCGGTGGCTCTGATTCGCGAATTGCTCGACAAGCGTTCGTGATCCGTCCTTCAGTCATCTTTGATCCGTCACTTCATTCTCTCGACGAGGCATAAGCCATGAAACAAATTCTGATGATGAGCAGCTCCCGCAAGGGCAATCTGGGCTATCTGGAGCATGCAGACGATCAACTGCACGCCCTGCTCAAAGGCCGCGCCAAGCGCGTGCTGTTCGTGCCGTACGCCGGTGGCATTACGTTCAGTTACGACGAATACGAGTCGCGCGTGAAGCCGGTGTTCGAACGTCTCGGTTACGAACTCGAATCGATTCATCACCACAAGGATCCGCGCGCGGCCGTCGAGCAAGCCGAAGCGATTGCTGTGGGCGGTGGCAACACGTTTGCGCTGCTCGATCGCATGTACAACGCGGGCATCGTCGGCCTGATTCGCGAGCGCGTGAACGGCGGTATGCCGTATGTGGGCTGGAGTGCCGGTTCGAACGTCGTGTGCCCGACCATCCGCACCACCAACGACATGCCGATCGTCGAGCCGCCCACGCTCAAGGCGCTGAACCTGATTCCGTTCCAAGTGAACCCGCACTTCATCAGCGGCAAGCCGGCAGGTCACAACGGCGAATCGCGCGAAGAGCGTCTGGCCGAGTACCTCGGGATCAACCCGGACGAGCGCGTCGTCGGCATTCCGGAAGGCACCGCCCTGCACGTGCAAGGCGACAACGCCACGGTGCTGGGCGAATTCGACGCGCTGTATTTCAAGCAAGGCGGCGCCATCGACAAGATCGCGACGGGCAGCACGTTCGCGCTCGCATCGATCTGACGTCGGCACCACTGCACGGCGTCAACTCGCAATAAACGGATTCAAGAGGTACAGAAACATGGCATTGCAGCAAACTCTGGCGGTCTATGAGCTCATCGACCTGCCGAGCGTGAACGGCGACGACATCGTCGCGCTGTTCGCGCCCTACGCCGACGCTGGCGTGACGGTCGCCGTCGAGCGTGTGACCGAAGATCGCGTGGCCGATTTCATCAAGATCGTGGTGCCGGGCGCCGCGGGCAAAACCGCCGGCGGCACGGCCCCGACGCTGGGCCTGATCGGCCGTAACGGCGCGATCGGTGCCCGTCCGGACCGGATTGCACAAGTGTCGGATGCCGATGGCGCAACGGCTGTCATCGCCGCCGGCCTGAAGCTCGCACAATTGCGCGCACGTGGCGACACGTTGCAGGGCGACGTCATCGTCACCACGCACCTGTGCACGGACGCACCGATCACGCCGCGTCAGCCGGTCGACTTCATGGGCATGCCGTGCAGTTCGGCGACGATGAACCAGCTCGAAGTCGACCCGGCCATGGACGCCATCCTCTCGGTCGATACGAGCAAGGGCAATCGCGTGTTCAACGAGCGCGGGTTTGCGATTACGCCGACGTCCAAGCAGGGCTATCTGCTGCGCGTGTCGGACAGTCTGCTCAACATCATGCAGCAGACGACGGGGCATCTGCCGCGCGTGATGCCGCTCACGACGCAGGACATCACCGACTACGACAACGGCCTGTATCACATCAACAGCATCATGCAGCCGACCGTGGCGACCGAAGCCCCGGTGGTGGGCGTGCCGATCACCGCGCAAGCGGCTGTGGCCGGTAGCGGCGGCAGCGCTAGCCATGAAGTGGATATCGCTGAAGCCGTGCGTTTCTGCGTGGAAGTGGCGATTCAGTACACCGATCGTCAGCGCTATCAGTGCGACTTCTACAGCGAGACGGAATACGCACGACTGCTCGAACTGTATGGCCCGATGACGGTGCTGCAAAAGGCGGCATAAAGCTGCGTAAAGCTGCGTAAAGCTGCTAAAGGCTGCCGGTAGTGCAAGGTGGCTCGTGATGAATCGAGCCGCCTACCTTTTCTCCAAGGCGACAGGCTGAACCGCGACACGGCCGCAACGGGTCACAAACCCGCGCGACGTGCCTAACTGCCGCCAATGCCCTGACACAACCGGTTCACCGGCGACTGCGCCGGACCTGTGTCGAGTGGCTCCTCTGCGACGACATGACGTCGTTCTCTTGCCTAGTGCACGAGAGCGCGGGGGCGTTTTTGCGTCAATTTTTTGTATCGAGGGCCAGCACGCATGCCATGGCCCCGTCTATTTCTCGTGATTCAAGACCGACCGGAACTCTCATGAAATATCCGCTTCCTTCCCTGATCGCCGCAGCCGCTGGCGTGTGCTTCGCCTGTGCCGCCCCGAGCGCGTTTGCGCAATCGAACGTCACGTTGTACGGCGTGCTCGACGCCGCTGTGGTCATGCAGACCAACACCAGCCCGCAAGGCGGCAAGACCTTCAGCGTGCAACAGGGTGGCGAAGGCTTCCTGTCGGGCAGCCGCTTCGGCCTGACGGGCAGCGAAGACTTGGGTAACGGCATGAAGGCGCGCTTCGTGCTGGAAAACGGTCTCACGATCAACAACGGCAACTTCGACCAGCAGGGGCAGTTGTTCGGGCGTCAGGCATTCGTGGGGTTGTCGGGTGCGTTTGGCGAAGTGGATATCGGCCGTCAGTACACGGGCGCATTGCTCGCGGTGTCGGCTGTCGACCCGCTGTCTGTCGGCGCTCCGGCGACGAATTCGTGGCAGGTGTACCTCACGGGCCAGCGCTTTAACAACGCGCTGACGTACACGAAGTCGTTCGGGGCGATTGGCGTGAATTTGCAGTACGCACTGGGTGGTATCGCGGGTCAGGGTTCGGCGCGCTCGTCGCTCTCGGGTGGTCTGTCGTATGACGGCAATGGCCTGAAGCTGACGGGGCAGTTGCAACAAACGCGCGATACACAAAGCCGTACCGCCAAGCTGTGGGTGTTGGGTGCGAAGTATGCGTTTGGTCCGGCAACGTTCTACGCTGACTATCTGCAAAGCCAGCGCGATGCGGGCTTCGACGTGACGAACGGCGGCGTCGATTTCGCCTCGATCACGAACATGAGCACGCCTGCGACGGCGAGCTCGACGGCATCGATCGGCTCGGTGTTCAGCGCTGCACGCCGCGATCAGTTCTTGACGCTGGGCGCGACGTACAACTTCAATCCGGCGCTCTCGCTCACGGGTGCATGGATGTACAACAACACGTCGGCAAGCAACTTCGGCGGCACGCGTCAAACGGCTTACGCGATTCTCGATTACCGCCTGTCGAAGCGCACCGACGTCTACGTGGCCGGTGCTTACGATCACGTGAACGGCGATTGGTCGGGCCTGTTCGGCACGTCGACCACGTCGTGGACCGGCGGCTCCGGCGTGCGCCTGAATGGTCACGACAATCAGGTGACCTACTACGCAGGCCTGCGTCATAAGTTCTGATCGGGTGTGGCGGTAATCGCCGCCTATTCGACGTGACTCGGAGCGATTCGACGAGCCGTCACGAAAAGCAAACGGGACGCCATTGGCGTCCCGTTTGTCCTTCTGCAACGCGGCCGTCTTGCGACGACGTCGACTACTTCACCGACTCGACTTCTTCGACCTTCGCCACCGTCTGCGCCAGCAGCGGTCGCAAAGCGACGCCGGTATGGCTCGCTGCAACCTTCGTGAGGGCATCCGGCGACGTTGCCGCCACGACCGTGCCGCCTTCCTTGCCGCCTTCTGGTCCCATGTCGACGATCCAGTCGGCTTCCGCAATGACGTCGAGGTTATGCTCGATCACGACCACCGTGTGTCCGCCGTCGACCAAACGATGCAGCACCTTGATCAGGCGCGCCACGTCGGCCATATGCAGCCCCACGGTCGGCTCGTCGAGCACATACAACGTATGCGGTGTTTTCTGACCACGGCGCGTGATGTCGTCACGCACCTTCGTCAATTCCGTCACTAGCTTGATACGCTGCGCCTCGCCACCCGAGAGCGTCGGTGACGGTTGCCCCAACGTCAGGTAGCCCAGCCCCACGTCCTGCATCAACTGCAACGGGTGTGCAATGCTCGGCATCGACGCGAAGAACTCAACCGCTTCGTCCACTTCCATCGTCAGCACGTCGCCAATGCTCTTGCCGCGCCACGTCACCGCCAGCGTCTCGGCGTTGAAGCGCTGCCCGTGACAGACATCGCACAGCACCTTCACATCGGCCAAGAAGCTCATGCCGATGGTGCGCACCCCCTGCCCTTCGCAAGCCGGGCATCGCCCCTCACCCGTATTGAACGAGAAACGCGATGCCGAGTAACCGCGCGCCCGCGCTTCAAGCGTGTCGGCAAACAGGCGCCGAATCGTGTCCCAGAAGCCGATATACGTTGCGGGACACGACCGCGGCGTTTTGCCGATGGGCGTCTGGTCGACTTCGAGCACCCGATCGATGGTTTCCCAACCCGTCACGGATTCGCAACCATGCCACGCATGCGTCACGGCGCGGCGCGGTTCTGCCGGGACCTCCGACTTCGCGCGCGGCTTGCCGTCGGCCTTCACCGCATGGCGAACCGTTCCCTTGCGCGCGCGACGCTCCGCTGGCGACGACATCACCGAACGGCCCACAGCATCGAGCAAGTTCGTCATCAACACGTCGCGGGCGAGTGTCGACTTGCCTGACCCCGAGACGCCCGTGATCGCCGTCAACCGCGACAGCGGCAACGACGCCGTCACGTTCTTCAAGTTGTGCAGCGTCGCGCCATGCACCGTCAGCCAATTCGGCGGCACAGCCTCCGCGCCCTTCTTCGGTGCGGTAACTTCGCGACGCGGCTGAAGCGGATGCTGCAACGGATGCGCCAGGAACTTGCCCGTCAGCGAATCCGGGTGCGATGCCAAATCGGCCACGCTGCCCTGCGCCACGAGCGTGCCGCCGCGCTTGCCCGCGCCCGGCCCAATATCGATGATGTGATCGGCGCGACGAATGGTGTCCTCGTCGTGCTCGACCACCACCAGCGTGTTGCCCTGATCGCCGAGCTTGCGCAACGCACCCAGCAGAATGCCGTTGTCACGCGGATGCAAACCGATGGTCGGCTCATCGAGCACGTAACACACGCCCTGTAAGTTGCTGCCGAGCTGTGCCGCCAAACGAATCCGTTGCGACTCGCCGCCCGAGAGCGTCGGTGCCGCACGATCGAGCGTCAGATAGCCAAGGCCCACTTCTTCGAGGAATTCCAACCGCCCCTGAATCTCGCTGATCAGATCGCGGGCGATGCTCGCGTCGCGGCCATGCAAATGCAGCCCTTGCACCCATTGGCGAACATCGGTCACCGTCCACTGCGCCACATCGGAAATCGCTTCCTCGTCGAACGTCACCGCGCGCGCCACCGGATTGAGTCGCGCACCGTGACAGTCGGGACACGGCTGGTCACCCACGCCTTCCGGCTCTTGTTCTTCCGACGGCAGCGAATGCTCACGCCCGCGATTGTCCTGCGCCAACACCGTGTCGTCGAACGCTTCACGCTGCTCGCGCGTGAGCGCTAGCCCCGTGCCCACGCAGGTCGTACACCAGCCGTGCTTGCTGTTGAACGAGAACATGCGCGGATCAAGATCGGGGTAACTCGTGCCACATACCGGACACGCCCGTTTCACCGAGAACACTTCAATCTCGCCAACGCCCTCACCCGGTTGTTCAGCCGTCATCGCATCGCCCAGTCCGTCGAGCGGTGCGAGCAGATGCATGACGCCCTTGCCCTGCTCAAGCGCCGCCGCGAGCAGCGTGCGCAGCAAGCCTTCGTTCTCAGGCGTAATCACCACGTCGCCGACAGGCAACTCGATGGTGTGTTCACGGAAGCGATCGAGCTTCGGCCACGGATCGACCGGCAGGAAAACGCCGTCCACACGTAAGTGCGAATGCCCACGCGCCTTGGCCCATTTCGCCAAATCGGTATAGATACCCTTGCGGCCCACGACCAGCGGAGCGAGCAGGCCGACGTGCTGTCCACGCCGGTCGCGCAGCAACTGCGCCACGATGGAATCGGGACTCTGTGCCGTCACCGGTGCACCGTCGTGAATGCAATGCTGAATGCCAAGCTTCACGTACAGCAGGCGCAGGAAGTGCCAGATTTCAGTCGTCGTCGCCACCGTGCTTTTGCGGCCACCGCGCGACAGCCGTTGTTCGATGGCCACCGTCGGCGGAATGCCATACACCGCATCGACTTCCGGACGCCCTGCCGGCTGCACGATGGAGCGCGCATAGGCGTTGAGCGACTCCAGATAGCGCCGCTGGCCTTCGTTGAACAGGATGTCGAATGCGAGTGTCGACTTGCCCGACCCGGAGACCCCAGTAATCACGCTGAATTTGCCGCGCGGAATGTCCACATCGAGCGACTTCAGGTTGTGCTCTCGTGCATTGACGATGCGAATGGCATCGCCGCCCGCAGGCTTGCGATGCGCACGTGCGGCACGGACCGCGGTCTGCAACGGCATGCCCGCATCGCTCGTTGCGCGTGCTGGGCTTGCCGCGATGGCCTGCCCCGGTGCCACAACGTTGCGTTCGTAGTCGGCCAGCGCACGCCCTGTGTGCGAGCCCTGACACGCCACCACGTCCGCGAGTGTCCCGGCGCACAACACTTCGCCGCCGCCCTCACCACCCTCCGGCCCCAGATCGATGATCCAGTCGGCCGCGCGCACCACATCGAGATTGTGTTCGATCACCAACAGCGAGTTGCCGCCATCGAGCAGTTTGCCGAACGCGCGCATGAGCTTGGCGATGTCATCGAAGTGCAAGCCGGTCGTCGGCTCGTCGAAGATGAACAACCGTCCGCGATGCGCGACCTTCTGCCCGCTCGCCGTCTTCTTCTGCGCCGCCTCAGCCAGGAAGCCTGCAAGCTTCAGACGCTGTGCCTCACCGCCCGACAGTGTCGGCACCGGCTGCCCAAGCTTCACGTACTCCAGCCCCACGTCGACGATCGGCTGCAACACGCGCAGCACATCGCGATCCGACGAGAACAGTTTCACTGCCTCGTTCACGGTCAGGTCGAGCACGTCCGACACGCTCAACTCGCGCATCGCTTCGCCAGGCACGGCGCGACGAATCTTCACATCGAGCACTTCGGCGCGATAGCGCTTGCCATCGCAATCCGGGCAGCGCAAGTACACGTCACTCAGGAACTGCATCTCGACGTGCTCGAAACCCGAGCCACCGCAGGTCGGGCAACGCCCATTCCCCGAGTTGAAACTGAACGTGCTCGCGTTGTAGCCGCGTTGCAACGCAACCGGCTCGGCCGCGAACAGCTTACGAATCTCATCGAACGCACCGACGTAGCTGGCCGGGTTCGAGCGCGCCGTCTTGCCGATCGGCGACTGGTCGACGAACACCACGCCAGACAACTGCTCGGCGCCCGTCAGTTCATCGTGCGCCCCGGGGGCTTCGGTCGGATCACCGAAATGACGCGCGAGCGCCGGACTCAGAATGTCCTGCACCAGCGTCGATTTACCGGACCCCGATACGCCAGTGACACATACGAGGCGTTGCAACGGAATCTCGACGTCGATCTGCTTGAGGTTGTGCTCTCGGGCGCCGGAGAGTGTAAGACGCGGCGTCTCGCCATCGACCGGACGCGCCCGCCAGTTCGACGCGTTCGCCACATGCTTGCGCCCACCGAGATAGCTGCCCGTAAGGGTATCGGCATGCCGCACTTCTTCCGGCGTGCCGTCGAACACAATCTGTCCACCGCGCTCGCCGGGGCCGGGCCCCATGTCGATCACGCGGTCGGCGGCCAGCATGACCGCCGGGTCGTGTTCGACCACCACGAGCGTATTGCCCGCGTCGCGCAAACGGTGCATGGCGGCCACGATGCGGTCCATATCGCGCGGATGCAGACCGATACTCGGCTCGTCGAGCACGAACAGCGTGTTCACGAGCGACGTGCCCAGCGCTGTCGTCAAGTTGATCCGCTGGACTTCGCCGCCGGAAAGCGTGCGGCTCTGACGATCGAGCGTGAGATAGCCGATACCCACATCACACAGATACTTCAATCGCGTGCCCACTTCCTCTTGCAGCAGCTTGAGGGCATCGTCGAGCAGGCTCGACGGCAAGGTCAGCGAATCGAAGAACTGACGCACGCGCGAAATCGGCATGAGCATCAGATCGTGCATCGTGAGACCGGGCAGCGCTTCGAGTTGCGCGCGCGTCCACGACACCCCGCGCGGCATAAAGCGCTGCGACGGCGGCAGTACGGCGTCGGCGTTCTCCTTCGACCCCAGCCGCCACAGCAGCCCTTCGGTCTTGAGTCGAGCGCCGCCGCACGTCTCGCAGGTGGTGTAGCTGCGGTATTTCGAGAGCAGCACGCGGATGTGCATCTTGTACGCCTTCGACTCCAAATAGCCGAAGAAGCGGCGCACGCCGTACCACTGTTTATTCCACTCGCCCTTCCACGTCGGGTCGCCCTCGATCACCCACTGCTGATGCTCGGCCGAGAGCTTCGACCAGGGCGTGTCGCGCGGAATGCCCGCCTTACCGGCGTATTCGAGCAAGTCTTCTTGAATCTCTTTCCATGCAGGCGTCTGAATCGTCTTGATCGCACCGCCGCGCAATGTCTTGCGCTCATCGGGAATCACCAGACCGAGATCGACGCCGATCACGCGGCCAAAACCACGGCAAGCCTCGCAGGCGCCGTACGCCGAGTTAAACGAGAAGAGTGCCGGCTGCGGGTCGGCGTAATGCAGATCGCTGTCCGGGCAGTGCAGGTCCTGCGAGTAACGCCAGATGTCCGGCTCGCCTTCTTCGGCGAGCACGTAGACGTTCACCCGGCCGCGCCCGCGTTTGAGCGACGACTCGATGGCCTCCATCGCGCGCGCTTTCTCGGTGTTTTGCAACCGGAAGCGGTCGGCCACCACGTCGAGCACCTTGCGCGTACCGGTGGCGCTCACGACTTCGCGCTCGGCTTGCACACGGGTGTAGCCCGATGCGGAGAGCCATTGCTCGACCTCATCGGCAGTGACGCTGCCCGGCAATTCCACGGGGAAGGTGACGACCAGACGCGGGTCACCCTGCGCGGTACGCGCCATCAGTTCGGCGTAAATGGTCTCGGGCGTATCGTGGCGAACGGGTTGCGCCGTCTCGCGATCGAACAGCGCCGCCGCGCGAGCGAACAGGAGCTTGAGGTGGTCGTTGAGCTCGGTCATCGTGCCGACCGTCGAGCGCGAGCTGCGCACGGGGTTGGTCTGATCGATGGCGATGGCGGGCGGCACGCCTTCCACATGATCGACCTGCGGACGGTCCATGCGGTCGAGGAACTGGCGCGCGTAGGCACTGAAGGTCTCGACATAGCGGCGCTGGCCTTCGGCAAACAAGGTGTCGAAGACCAGGCTCGACTTACCGGAGCCGGACGGACCGGTCACGACCGTCATCTCACCGGTCTGGAGATCGACGTCGAGGTTCTTGAGGTTGTGCTGGCGGGCACCACGAATACGAATGGCGTGGTTGGCCGACGGATCAGCCGACGTGTCGGTCGACGGGTCGATAGACAGGTCAGGTTTCGAGGACGAGTTATCCAATTGTTCAGGGCCGCTTGGTTGACGTCTGAAAGTGCGCATGCGCGCCTCGGGGGAACTACTTTATCAGGCCGATACGACAGGCGCTGACAGCATCCACGCTCCGTTCGGCATTGGCGATTGTACTGTACATTTATACAGTTCGTCGTACATACCCCCATTACCGATAGTCCTAATTTTCGGGATGTCGGCTTCTGCACACCCCCTATTTATTTCCCCCCGTCGCCGCCCCATGCGTGACATGATATGATGCGAATGATTATCATTAACCAACGAAGCTGTTGAATCAGCGACGGTTGCGTCCGTACGCGGCCGAGCCAAGATCATGATGCGTGACGACAACGGGGGCCGCACTGACCACGCACGCGCCGAAGCGTCCGGCGTGGCCGCGCTCTATCACGATCACCACGGCTGGCTTCGCAACTGGCTGCACCGCAAGTTGGGCAATCACGGCGACGCCGCCGATCTCGCGCACGACACCTTCGTGCGGCTGCTCAGCAAAGACACCCCCGTCAGTCCACGCGAACCCCGCGCCTTCCTGACCGTTGTCGCCCAAGGCCTCGTCGCCAATCTGCACCGTCATCGCAAGATCGAAGCCGCATATCTCGATACGCTCGCCGCGCTTCCCGACGCCGTCGCGCCCGATCCGGAAACGCGCGCCATCCTGCTCCAGACCCTCATCGATATCGACCGCCGCCTCGACGGCCTGCCGCCGGTCGTACGCCGCGTGTTCCTGATGTCGCAACTCGACGGCCTCGCGCAGCGCGACATCGCCGCCGCCGTCGGCCTCTCTATTGCCACCGTGCAACGCCATATCGTCAAAGCGCTGCACACCTGCTGCTTCGGGAGCGACCGCCCATGAGCGCCAATTCGCATCGCGCCGGCGACCCGCTGCCGGAATCGGTCACGCTGGCAGCCACCGAGTGGTTCGTGCGCCTGCAAACCAACAACGCCGCCGACGGCAATGCCCACACCCGCGCCACCGACCACGCCGCATGGCGACGTTGGCACGACGCCGATGTGCGGCACGCGCAGGCATGGCAGCGCCTGGTCGACTTCGGCAGTCAGATGCGCACCGTGCCGCCTGCGATCGCACATGGCACGCTTTTACGCCTGAACGCCCGCAAAGCCAAAGCGAGTCAGTCGCGTCGCCGCGTGCTGGGAATGTTGGCTTTCGCCACCGTCGCAGGCGCGGCATGGACCGCTCGCGACAGCTCCACGGTGCGCTCGCTGCACGCCGACTTGAGCACCGGCGTCGGCGAGCGCCGCAATGTCCAGCTCGACGACGGCACCGCACTTGCGCTCAACACCGAATCCGCCGTCGACGTCCGTTTCACGCAAGACGTACGCCGCCTGCATTTGCTGCGCGGCGAGATTGCCATCACTACCGGTACCGATGCGGACCACGGGCATCGCCCCTTCTTCGTCGACACCGCCTACGGCCGCTTGCAAGCCCTCGGCACACGCTTCGTGGTGCGACAACTCGACGACACCGCGTCCGTCACGGTGCTCGAAGGCGCGGTGCGCGTCACACCCTCGAACGCGACGTCCGACGCCATCGTGCTCACGGTGGGTCAGAGCGCCACGTTCGACGCCACGGCGATCCGCTCGCGTGTCGACGATCCAAGCGCCGTCAATGCCGCGGCCGCATGGACGCAAGGCATGCTCGTCGTCCACGCCATGCCGCTCGGCGATTTCCTTGCCGAATTGAGCCGCTATCGACGCGGTCATCTCAGTTGCGCGCCCGAAGTGGCTAATTTGCGCGTCTCGGGCATCTATCCGGTCGACGATACCGATCGCGTGCTCGACATGCTCGCGCGCGCCCTACCCGTCGATGTCACGCGTTACACCCGCTGGTGGGTGCGCGTACAGCCGGGCACGCAAAGCGGGGAGTCGCCCGGGCGCTTCCGGGCTGTCGGTGGCGATCGAACGCACACTTGATTCGCTGGTTCGATCGACACGCGCTACCGCCAATCCAAATATTTTTGCCGTCGGATGAGGGGTTTTCGAATCTCGCGGGGCATAGGAAGGAATGCCCATTTCGATGTTCGATGCTCCATAGAAAGGAATCCGCCGTCATGTCTTCTCACGTCAGCCCCACGCCGATGCGTGCCGCTCGTGTTCGCGCCAATGCTGGTACCCGCCGCGCCGTCTCGCTGGCCGCCTTCGCGCTCTTCGCGCTGAGCGCACACGCCCATGCCGCCGACGCGGCGCCCGCGACGACTGCCACTACTACTACGACCCCGGCAAGCGCCGCCCGCCCGGCACAGTCGCTGCATATTCCGGCCGGCTCGCTGCAACAAGGCCTCGTCGCCTTCGCCCAGCAAACCGGGCTGATGATTTCGTACGACGCCGCCCAAATTGCAGACAAGCGCACCGCAGGCGTGTCCGGCACTTACACGCCGTCGCTCGCACTCGCGATCCTGATCGAAGGCACCGGCCTGCAAGCGACCGGTCAGCCCAACGGCGGCTATATCGTCGCCCCCGGGGCGACACCCGGAGCTGCCGGTGCCGGGGCGGCCGTCTCGCTGCCCACAACCAGCGTGAGCGCGCAAGCAGAACGCGACGTGGCGCGCGGCCCGGTTGTGGGCTACGTGGCACAACGCAGCGATACCGCGACGAAGACCGACACGTCGATCATGCAGACGTCGCAGTCGATCAGCGTGATCCCCCGCGACCAACTCAACGATCAGGCGGTGCAAACCGTGAGCGATGCGCTCAAGTACGCCGCAGGGGTGAACGCCGACCCGTACGGCAGCGATACGCGCGCCGACTGGTTTTACATTCGAGGCTTCAACGCCGATGCCTATTGGGACGGTCTGCGCATTCCGCAAATTGCCAACCGCCCGGGCAGCTATGCCGCGATTCGCGCCGATCCGTACACACTCGAGCGCGTGGAAGTGCTGCGTGGCCCCAGCTCGATCCTGTATGGCGCGGGCAACCTCGGCGGTCTGGTCAATCTGGTGAGCAAGGCACCGAGCGCCGAGGCGTATCGGGAAATCGGTGTCGACTACGGCACGTTCGATCGCCGTCAGTTGCGCGTGGACATGACCGGGCCGATCAACGACGACGGCACGTTGCTCTATCGCGTCACCGGTCTGGGCCGTCTGGCGAATACGCAGACCGACAACGTGACCGACGACCGCATCATGATTCAGCCCTCGATCACGTGGCGCCCGAACGCGCAAACGAGCTTCACGTGGTTCTTCAACTACATGCAGGACAACATGGGCTCGTCGGTCAGCTACGGCCCGGCCATCGGCATGGTGACGCCGTCGCGCTGGGGCCGCATCGACCGCGACCTGCTCACCGGCGACCCCGCCTTCGACCGCTATCGCAAGACGCAGGTCGCGACGGGCTATCGCTTCGAGCACCGCATCAACGACGCGTTGCAAGTCCGTTCCAGCCTGCGTTTCACCCACATGGATCTCGACTACAAGTCGATCTACGGCACCGCACTGCTCGCCGATCAACGCACGTTGCAGCGCACCGCCTATCAGGCCGAGCCAATCCTGAATGGCTGGCAGATGGACAACAACGTGCAGTACGACACGACGACCGGGCCCATCGCGCACAAGGTGGTCGGGGGAACGGACTTCCAGTCGCAACGCTTCTTGAACCGCGTGTGGACCGGCTCGGCACCTTCGCTTGATCTGTATGCGCCGGTCTATGGCGTCAAAGGCGTGCTCCCGGCGAATCCGACCACGAGCACCGACCAAACCCAAACGCAACTCGGCCTGTACCTGCAAGACCAGATGCGCTGGGATCGCTGGTATCTGACGTTGGGCGGACGTGAAGACTTCACGTGGTCGACGACCGACAACAACATCGCGAAAACGTCGGTCAAGCAAACCCCGAACAAGTTCACGTGGCGTGCTGGCCTGTTGTACGAATCGAGCTTCGGTGTGTCGCCGTACTTCAGCTACTCGACCTCGTTCCTGCCGACGCTCTCGACCAATCTCGCCGGTGACCCGCTCAAGCCGACGACGGGCCAGCAGTACGAAATCGGTATCAAGTATCAGCCGACGAACACCAACGCCATCTTCACCGCGTCGTTGT
The DNA here is from genome assembly GCF_902459645.1 of Pandoraea pneumonica. GTDB lineage: Bacteria > Pseudomonadota > Gammaproteobacteria > Burkholderiales > Burkholderiaceae > Pandoraea > Pandoraea pneumonica. The sequence goes on along the minus strand of NZ_CABPSK010000002.1, from coordinate 375,319 downwards.
TCAACCTCACGCAGCAGAACGTATCCACGTCGGACCCGACCAATACGCGCAACACGATTCAAACCGGCGAAGTTCGCTCGCGCGGTGTTGAACTCGAAGGCCGCATGAGCCTCACGAACCAGCTCAACGTCGTGGCGAGCTACACGTATCAAGACGTGGAAGTCACACGCAGCAACAACGCCGATCTGGGCAAGCGTCCGTACGGCGTGCCGCGCAATATGGCGTCGTTCTGGGCCGACTACGATTTCGGCAGAATCGGTGACGTGAAGCTCGGCGCAGGCGCGGGGGTGCGTTATCTGGGTCAGACCGCAGGCGACTCGGCCAACTCGTTCTCGGTGCCGGGCGTGACGCTCGTCGACGCCATGCTGCATGCCGACATCGGCTGGCGCTGGCGTCTGCAACTGAACGCCACCAATCTGTTCGACCGCACTTACGTGGCGGGCTGTAACACCACCGTGCAGTGCTATTACGGCACGGGCCGCACGGTCATCGGCAGCGTGACCGCGCGCTGGTAAGCGAGAGCGTCTCGCAGACGCTAGCCCTCGGGGCGATGGAGTAGCATGACGCCATTCAGGCTCTCCATCGTCCCCCATGGGTGCAAACCTGCCGGCGCTGCGCGCCAATGTGCCGACAACGCGTGCCCTGGCGCGTACCACGGCTGCCCTCGCAACCCTTGCCAGTGCATTGATGCTGCTCGGCGCCTGTGCAGGGCCTTCGCAACACAGCGACGCGGCCACCGCGCCATCCGCCTCATCCACTGCGGCAGCGGCGCAACCCCGCTTCAATGTCGCCCGGTTCCCTATCGAGCACTACGATCAGGACGTCGATCACTGGATCCGTCCCGATGCCCCTGGCTACGATCAGCCACTCATTTCCCAAGCCGAACAGACACGCCGCTTCGACGCCTTCCGTGCGCGCTATTTCGGCACGGCGCCGGGGGATCCGTCGCCGTGGAACGGCACGTGGCTTTCGACGTCGCTACTGAACGCCGCCGGCGCGAGCCAGATCGCAGACTCGCAAGCACGGCGCGTGCGGCGTTTTGATAACAGCGCGGTCGGCGTCCGTAAGACGTACGGCGAGAATTTTCAGCCGCACTCGCAAGCGTGGATACGGGCCATCGAGCGCAATATGGCGCTCGCACAACTCGATGCGGATCATGCCGACTGGCGATACGACCCACGCCGTCGCGGCATCACGGTCGACAACGCGCTTGTGCGGCAATTGCCGACGTCCGATCCGGCGTTCTACGACTTCCATCAGGCTGGTGAAGGCTATCCGTTCGACGCGCTGCAAGACTCCGCGCTTCGCCCCGGCACCCCCGTGTACACGCTCGCACGCAGTATCGACGGCGCGTGGCTGCTCGTCTATTCGCCGGATTTGATCGGATGGGTCGATGCGCGCGCCGTGGCGTCGGCCGACGAGCACTTCGTGGCCACCTGGCGGGCGGCGGCACAGCGCGGACTCGGCGCTATCGTGCAGGCAGACACCCCACTCGCCGACACCGTGCCGGGCACGCAGCGGCAGGTCTATCGCACCACAGCCCCCATCGGGACGGTGCTGCCGATGTCACGGCTTCGCGATGGCCGTCAGGCCGTGACGTTCCCGATTGCCGACACGCAACGCGCGGCGGTCGTGCGCACGATCGTGCTCGACGACAGCACCATCGTGCCGATGCCGTGGACGCTGACGCCCCGCCACATGGCGCAAGTCATGAAGCAGATGATCGGACGTCCGTATGGCTGGGGAAACACGCTGTTCTACAACGATTGTTCGGCGGAGACACGCAGTCTCTTCGCGCCTTTCGGTATCTGGTTGCCGCGGCATTCCTCGGATCAGTTGCGTGCGGGCCGTCGTACAGACCTTCGCAACGCCGATATCGATACGCGCTTGCGCACGCTTGCCGAGCATGGAAAGCCATTGATGACGCTGATCCACATCGACGGGCACATCATGCTGTATCTGGGCAACACGCAGATCGACGGACAAACCGTGCCGATGACGTATCAGAACGTGTGGGGACTATCGCCGGCGGATAACAGCCGTCGCAATGTGATCGGCGGCTCGGTGATTCTGCCGTTGCTCAAGACTTATCCGGAAGACCCGGACGCTCGTTCGCTGGCGGGCAAGCGGCTGTTCGAGCTCAGTGTGATCGGCGATGGGAGCGCGGATGCTAACGGCGATGCCGCTCGCGCGAAAAGCGTGGACACGCCAGAGGAAATGCCGCAGTGACACAGCGGCTGCGTGGCTCACCGCAGTGAGCCACGCGCTTGAGACTTACGCCAGTGCGGTGACGGCGATTTCCACTTCGAGACCGGCACGCATGAGCGGCGACTGCACGCAGGCACGCGTCGGGGCGTGGCCTTCGGGCACCCAGGCGTCCCAAACGGCGTTGAATTCAGCAAAGTGCTTGGCGTCCGACAGCCAGATGTTGGCGGTCAGCAGACGGGTCTTGTCGACACCGGCCAGCGCCAGCAATTCGTCGATGCGCGTGAGGATTTCCGTCGTTTGCTGCGTGACCGAGATGTTCGGGGTGTCCGGCACCTGACCCGCCAGATACACCACGTTATTGGCGATCACCACCTGGCTCATGCGGGCATTGGTTTTCAGACGCTTGATTTCGTTCGACATGGGGGCACCGTAAAAGAAAAAGGGCCGGACGTCGGCCCAGGCCCCGATATCTTATACGACTGACGCGCACCGCCCCGCTCCGAATTGCACATCATTAGCGAATGCTTACGACGTGCATAGAACGCGATGGCTACGCGCTCACTGTCGAATCAACGCCATCGCACAGTCCAGCACGGTACGCTTGAGATCCGCCATGCCTTCGGGCGGCAGGAACGGGCCCATCATGTGGCGATACGACACCGTTTTGCTGATCGCGGAAGTCAGCATGAAGAACATCACGTCGGCGTCTTCGACACGGCGGTCTTGCGCGACGAGCCAGTCGGCGACCAGCGGCACCATCGCGTCGCGATAGGGGCGCACGAGGCGCTGCGTGAGGATATCGAGCCGCTCGCCCTCTTCGGTCGCAGCAGTCGAGAAGAACATGCCGATGTCGGGGTTATCGAACACGGCCTCCACGAACAACTGAACCGCTTGTTCGATGCGCTCGGCGGGCTCGATCGGTGCACGCCGCAGCGCGAGCGTGTCGTCGATGAGCGAGCGCGTGAGCGTCGCGATTTGATCGACCACCGCCACCCACAACGCTTCCTTCGAGCCGAAATGATGCGCAATCAGTGCCGCATCGACGCCCGATGCCTCCGCTATCTGACGCACGCTACTCGCATAGAACCCCCGCTGCGCAAAAATGCGCCGCGCGTTGTGGAGCAACGCATCGGCACCGTGACAGTTATCGGTGGGACGGCCGCGCGTACGTTTGCGCGGCAAGTCGGCTTGCGAGACAGCTTTATTCGGAGTCATTGAGCGATGGGGTAATCGAATTCGCGACAGCAATGCGCCAAGTCTAACCGACCCGCGCGAACCTGCCTGCCCAGACACACCCCATTTGACACGATGGGGGCACGGTCGCTATTATGCGCTTATTCATCACTTGTTGAATTTGACATTTCCCCCCAAATGTCCCGCGCAAACCGAATTGTGATCGTCGGTGGCGGTGTTGCCGGTCTCATGCTGGCTACCCGCCTTGGCCGAACGCTGGGTCGTACCGGCGTTGCGCGCGTGACGCTCGTCGACCGCCACCCTACCCATCTCTGGAAGCCGATGCTGCACACCATTGCGGCCGGCACGCGTGATGTGGCGCGGGCGCAGGTGGCCTACCTGGCGCATGCGAGTTGCAACGGCTTCACGTATCAAGTCGGGCACATGTGCGGACTCGATCGCGGCAGCCGCGAGATCGTTTTGGGAGAAATGGACGCACCGGACGGCTCGCGCCTGCTAGGCGAGCGCCGGGTGCCGTACGACGCGCTGGTGCTCTCGCTAGGCTCGCAGGCCAACGATTGCGGCCTCCCCGGCGTACGCGACGCGTGTCATTTCATCGACAGTCAGCCACAGGCGGAAGCCTTCAACGCCGCTTTGCGTTGCGAAGCCGTACGCAGCACCGTGAACGACGACGCCTTACGTGTGGTGATCGCGGGCGGTGGCGCCACCGGCGTCGAACTGGCGGCCGAATTGAGCCGGATGTTCGAAATGGCAACGGCCTACGGCGACCCGCAAATTCGCGAACGCCTGAAGCTCACCCTCGTCGAAAGCGGCCCGCGTTTGCTGGGGGCCTTTCCGTCGGAAGTTTCCTCTGCGACCCAAGCGCAACTGGAGCACATCGGATTTCGCGTGCTGACCGATACGCGCATTGTGTGCGCGGACCGCGACGGCTTTTATCGCGACGACGGACAGTTGATTCCGGGCGATCTGCTCGTGTGGGCCGCCGGCGTCAAAGCACCGGACTTTTTGCAGGGCATCGGCGGTCTGGCGACCAACGATGCGAATCAAATCGTGGTGCGCGCCACGATGCAAACGGCGCAGGACGAGCGCATCTTCGCCATCGGCGATTGTGCGTCGCTCGTGCCGACTAGCGGCGAACGTGCTTTGCCGCCGACGGCGCAGGTCGCCACCCAGCAGGCAGCCCATTTAGGCCGTCATCTGGGGGCGTGGTTCGAAGGTCGCGCGATTCCGGCGTTCAGCTATCGCGACCATGGTGCGCTCGTATCGCTCTCGGACTACAACGCGTTCGGAGCCCTCGGGCGATTTGGATTTTTCAAAGGTGGCATCGTGCGCGGACGCTTTGCGCAGTGGAGCCACGCGATGTTGTACCGGCGTCATCAACATGCGCTGCACGGGGTTGCCCGCGCGACGGCGCTGTTGGGTGCCGAAAAACTCGGCGGCCTGCTCGGGCCGCGCATCCGGCTGGCTTAACTATGCGAAGCGAAAACAGAACCAATTGCAGCAACCGGAGCGGCCGTGGCCGTGTGTCCGGGATATCCAACGCCTCGGGCGCCGCCGTGCGCAACAAAGGCGTATGGCAGCACACGGTGGCCATGCTCGATGCGGAACCTGTCGAGTGTCGCCCGGTGATTCCGTACACCCGGCGCGCGCCTATCGTCCGCGTGCTCGAAATCGCGAGCGAACTGACCATCACCGTGTCGTGGAACGACGCCATGGGCGGCAACTACGGCGCGCAGATCTGGCGCGTGCGCAAGGCCCATCACCCCGGCGTGTGCGCGCTCACCGGCGAGCCGATCGACGTGGGCGATTTCGTCTACCGTCCGCTCTTCGGCGACGTGCCGCCGCTCAACGCGGATGCCATGATTTCCGCCGCAGCGATTCGTCGTGAAGTGCGTGAAGAGCCCGCGCTTCAGGACGGCTGATCGTCCCAACGCCGCTGCACCACGCAGCAGCGTCGAACAAGACCCCCGCGCTGGACGCTAGTCCCCCCTCCCCCCGGAATCGGTTCAGCGTGTTACCGCCCCCAGAGGGCGGTTTTTTTCGTCCCGAGTTGTCGTCAATCGAAGGTTGCATCGGTTACATCCGTTACCAGCATAGGGAACGACCGGCGACAACTTTCGGATTAGGCTTAGCGCAGTCCAAACGAGCGGACGAGCGTCGTCGTTCCCACGACGCCCCGCCGCATCAGCCTTCCGGGAGACCGCATCCGATGACATCGCGCAACTTCACAACCACCGCCTTCGCCGCTATTGCCACCGTCGCCGCTATCGGCTGGATGGCCGTCAGCGCACGCAGTTATGCGGCACAGCCCGGCACCGATCCGCAGCGTGCTGCGATCAAGTCTCTCGTCGATAAAACCATCGCGCCGGTCATGAAAGACAACGCTGTGCCGGGTATGGCGGTAGGTGTCATCGTCGACGGCAAGACGTACGTCTTCACCTATGGCGTCGCCGACAAAGCCGCGAACAAGCCCGTGACTGACGACACGCTGTTCGAGATCGGCTCAGTGACCAAAACGTTCACGGCGACGCTCACGGCTTACGCGCAAGCCACCGGCGCCCTCTCGCTCACCGACAAGACGAGCCGTTTCCTGCCGTCGCTGGCAGGCACACCGTTTGGCGACCTCACGCTGCTCAATCTCGGCACCCACACGGCAGGCGGCCTGCCGCTGCAAGTGCCGGATGAGATTCGCACGGACGATCAATTGCTCGGTTATCTCAAGTCGTGGAAGCCGGAAGGCACGCCGGGCACCGTGCGCAAGTACTCGAACGTGAGCATCGGCACGCTCGGTTTTATTACGGCGCGCGCAATGGGCGGCGATTACAACGCGCTGATGACCCAACACGTGTTCACGCCGCTGGGTCTGTCGCATACGTACTTGAGCGTACCTGCCGATCAGATGGCGAACTACGCGTGGGGCTATGCGAAGAACGACAAGCCTGTGCGTGCGAATCCCGACATTCTCGAAGCGAAAACCTATGGTGTGAGGACGACGGCGGGTGACCTGTTGCGCTTCGTGAGCGTGCAACTCGGCAAACCGATCGGCGACGCCAAGTTGCAGCAAGCGATTCACGACACACGTATCGGTTACTACTTCGACAGCCCGATGACGCAGGACTTGATCTGGGAGCAATACCCGTACCCGGTCACGCTCGATTCGCTGCTCGCCGGTAACGGACCCAAGATGGCTTACGAGACCACGTCGGCCCGTGAGCTCTCGCCGTCGATCGCGCCGACGCAGGCTGTCTGGGTCAACAAGACCGGCTCGACCAATGGTTTCGGTGCTTATGTGGCCTTCGTGCCCGCGAAGCAGATGGGCATCGTGATGCTTGCCAACAAGGCGTTCCCGATTGCCGAGCGCGTGCGCGCCGCGCACCAGATTCTGTCGACGCTGGACGGATCTGCGCGTTGATGCGTTATTGCGCTGCGCATGATGTCAGATTGCTGTGGTACGAATAGCGGCAGCGCACCCGGTGAGATCGTGGCCGGGGCATTCCGTCACGTCGTCTCATTGCCGCTTTCGTCATGCTCAAGTCCGCACAGTCACTGGGGTTAGCGCTTGCCCTTACGGTCGCCGCCAATATGTCTCACGCTGCCAGCACTGAAATACAAGCACCGGGACCGCAAGGGCCGCTCGCGGGGACGCTTGAATCGCCTGCGCAACCGCTCGCCACGGTGCTTATCATTCCCGGCTCCGGGCCGACGGATCGCGACGGCAATAATCCGCTGGGTGTCCGCGCCGAGCCCTATAAGCTGCTCGCCGATGCGCTGGCCGAAAATCGCATCGCCAGTGTGCGCATCGACAAGCGCGGATTATTCGGTAGCGCGAAAGCCGTTCCCAGCGCGAACGCCGTCACCGTCGACGACTATGTGCAAGACACCCTGACGTGGATCGGCACGATCCGCCAGCAAACGAGCGCACGCTGCGTCTGGCTGCTCGGTCACAGCGAAGGCGGATTAATCGCGCTGGCAACGGCAGCGCGGCGTCCGGAGGGTGTTTGTGGGCTAATCCTCGTGTCCACTGGCGGGCGTCCGCTCGGCGAAGTCATCAGCGAACAGTTGCACGCCAACCCCGCCAACGGCCCGATCGCCGATGCCGGTGATGAGGCAATCCGTGCGCTCACCAAGGGTGAACGTGTCGACGTCAAAGCGCTACCCGCACCGCTCGCGCCGCTCTTTGCACCGGCCGTGCAGGGATTCCTGATTAGCCTCTTCGCGCAAGACCCGGCCAAACTGATTGCCAACGTGCAAGTCCCCACGCTCATCGTGCAAGGCGAGCGCGACCTGCAAGTGAGCGTCGTCGATGCGCAGCGCCTCAAGGAAGCCCAGCCTGCTGCGACGCTCGCGCTACTGCCCGACACAAATCACGTGCTGAAAACCGTGACCACCGACAACCGCGCGGCGAACATCGCAACCTACGGCAATCCGTCGTTGCCGCTCGCGCCCAATGTCGTCAGCGCCGTTTCACGCTTCATCGCGGAGCACACGATCACGGATAGCGCGCCGCCAGCGGCAAAGTAACCACCGGCGGCACGCCTTGGCGTCACACCGACGCCGGGTCGAGCTTCTCGGGATCGATACCGTATTTGACGATGGCTTCGGCCGCCAACTCACGCGGCAGTTTGCCTTCATCGGCCAGCGCCGAGAGTGCCGCCAGCACGATGAAATGGCGATCCACTTCGAAAAACGCGCGCAGCGATTCGCGCGTATCCGAGCGGCCGAACCCATCGGTGCCTAACGTCACGAAGCGTCGATTCAGCACGAACGGACGAATCTGATCGCCGACGATCTTCATGTAATCGGTCGCCACCACCACCGGCCCGTCGCGATCGGAAAGACATTGCTGCACATACGGCACGCGCGGCATCTGCGACGGATGCAACAGATTCCACCGCTCAACGGCCAACCCCTCGCGTCGCACTTCCGTCAGGCTCGTCGCACTCCACACGTCGCTCGCGACCCCGAAGTCCTTCGCCAGCAATTCGCTTGCCGCAATGACCTCGCGCAAAATCGCCCCACTTCCCATCAATTGCACGCGCGGCGCATCGGGTGCGGGAGCGATGCCTTCGCGCAGCAGATACAAACCCTTGAGAATGCCCGCTTCGGCCCCTTCTGGCATCGCGGGGTGCGCATAGTTCTCGTTGAGCAGCGTGACGTAGTAGTAGACGTCTTCGTCGTTCGCATACATGCGTCGCATGCCGTCTTGCAGAATCACCGCAAGCTCGAACTGGAACGTCGGGTCGTACGACACGCAGTTCGGAATCACCGACGACAGCACGTGACTGTGCCCGTCATCGTGTTGCAACCCCTCGCCCATGAGCGTCGTGCGCCCCGATGTCGCGCCCAGCAAGAAGCCGCGCGTGCGTGCGTCACCAGCCGCCCACGCCAGATCGCCCACGCGTTGCAGACCGAACATCGAGTAGAAGATGTAGAACGGAATCGTCGCGAAGTCGTGCGTGCTGTACGACGTGCCTGCGGCAATCCACGAGGCAATTGCGCCCGATTCGTTGATCCCTTCCTGCAAGATTTGGCCGTCGCGGGCTTCCTTGTAATAGCTCAGTTGACCGGCATCTTGCGGCGTATATAGTTGGCCGACATACGAGTGAATGCCAATCTGGCGGAACAGACCCTCCATGCCAAACGTGCGCGATTCGTCCGGCACGATCGGGATAACGCGTTTGCCAATTTCAGGATTTTTGAGCAGTGTCGTGAGCATGCGCACGAACGCCATCGTCGTCGATAACTCACGCTCGCCCGAGTCCTTCAACTGCCCCGCAAATGCCTCAAGCGGCGGAATCGCAAGCGGTGCGCGAAGGCCGAAACGCGCAGGCTGATGACCGCCCTGCGCCGACAATCGCGCCGCAAAATAGCGGCCTTCGGGGCTGTCGGGCGCTGGCTTGAGATATGGCATGTCTTCGAGTTGATCGTCGCGCACGGGCAGATCGAAGCGATCGCGAAACGCGCGCACGGCATCGGCACTCATCTTCTTCAGTTGATGGTTGACGTTCTGCCCTTCGCCCGCCTCGCCCATTCCGAAGCCCTTGACCGTCTTTGCGAGAATCACCGTCGGCCGCCCTTCAGTGCGCATTGCCTGCGCATAAGCCGCGTGAACCTTCAGCGCATCGTGACCGCCGCGCGCCAGTTGCCATATCTCGTCGTCGCTCAGATGCGCGACCATGGCAAGCAACTCGGGCGACGTGCCGAAGAAGTGCTCACGCACGTACGCCCCGTTCTGCGACTTGAACGTCTGGTAGTCGCCATCGACGCAAGCCATCATCCGCTCGCGCAGCAACCCGTGGGTGTCTCGCTCCAGCAAGGCGTCCCAGCCGCTGCCCCAAATCACCTTGATGACGTTCCAGCCCGCCGCGCGGAACGTGCCTTCCAGTTCCTGAATCACCTTGCTATTGCCACGCACCGGCCCGTCGAGCCGTTGCAGGTTGCAGTTCACGACGAAGATCAGGTTGTCGAGCCGCTCTCGCCCGCCCAAGGAAATCGCCGCGAGCGATTCCGGCTGATCCATCTCGCCGTCGCCGAGAAACGCCCAGACCTTGCGCCCCTGATGCGGCTTCAAACTGCGGTATTCCAGATAACGCATGAACCGCGCCTGATACGCAGCCGTCAGCGGCCCCAGCCCCATCGAAACCGTCGGGAACTGCCAAAAATCGGGCATCAGCCTCGGATGCGGATACGACGAAATACCGTCGCGCCCGGCCTCGCGCCGAAAGTCGTCGAGTTGCGCTTCGGAGATGCGGCCCTCCAGATACGCCCGGCCATAGATGCCCGGCGCGGAGTGCCCCTGAATGTAGATCATGTCGCCGTCGAACGTCTCGGTACGGCCTCGGAAGAAGTGATTGAAGCCCACGTCGTACAGCACCGCCGCCGACTGATACGTCGCAATATGCCCGCCCACGTTCGAATGCTTGCCCGCACGCAGCACCATCACCATCGCATTCCAGCGAATGAAGGCATTGAGCCGGCGCTCAAGCGACAGATCGCCCGGATAGTCGGGCTGACGCGCCTTCGAAATCGTGTTGACGTATGCCGTCGTCACGCGCCCGTGAAAGTCGCCGTGTCGCTCGAAGTCCCAATCGGCGAGACGGTCCATCAGGTAATGCGCACGGGCACGGCCTTCGTATTGCGTCACACCGTCGAGGGCATCGAGCCACTCGCGCGTTTCCTGTGCGTCGATATCCGTGGGCGTGGAATTGCTTGCGTGTACCGCCTGTATCGGTTGAGTCATGACATGCCTCCTTATGCGTTGCAATTGCAATCGTCTTGACGGCCATTCTAGCCATGTACAATTGCAACTGCAACTCACATCCGAATTCGACGAGGCCCCAATGAGTTCAACCGACCCCGATCTGTGGTTTTCCTTCGTGCGCGCGCACCGCACGATGATTCGCGAAATCGAGCGCCGTCTGGCGGACGCTGGATTACCGGCCTACGCGTGGTACGACACGCTCTGGGGGCTGGAGAGCGGGCCCGAAGGCACGCGCCGCATGCATGAATTGGCCGATGTGCTCGCCATCGAGCGCTACAACCTCACGCGGCTGATCGACAGGCTGGAACAGGAAGGCTTGGTCACACGCATGCGTTCGCCGGAAGACGGCCGCGCCGCCTACGCCACCATCACCGACAAAGGCCGCACGCTGCGCAAGAAGATGTGGAAGGTGTATCAGTCCGCTGTCGCGGAATTGTTCCTGAGCCAATTCCGCGAGAAAGACGTGCGCCCCACCGCCGAAGCGCTCGATCGGGCCAGCGCCGCCGCCTTCGCACTCCTCTCCGACGCCAAGCGCTAGGGCCTGTTCACGCGAAACCGGCGTTCCCGATGGTCGATATGCCCACACCCAATGTGGGCATTCGATGACTCGCTTGCGGTGCCAAACGAAACCGCCTAGGATTGCATTTGCAACGATTGCAATTGCAATCCATTGAGCGCAGTCATCGAGCGACCACCTACGAGAGGAACGTCATGGCAACCCCCATCACGCTGTACACCGCCAACACCCCTAATGGGCTGAAGATCAGCCTGTATCTGCGCGAAGCGGGTCTCGCTTATGAGCAGGTCGATGTCGATCTGTCGGCGGGCGAGCAAAAGCAGCCGGAATTCCTGCGACGCAATCCGAACGGCAAGATCCCAGTCATCGTCGATCACGAAAGCGGCCAAACGGTCTTTGAATCGGGGGCGATTCTCACGTATCTCGCGGCGAAGACCGGCGCGCTACTGCCCGCCGAGGAAGCAGACCGCCTCGCCGTGCAGCAATGGCTCCATTTCCAGATCGGCGGCATCGGGCCGATGCTCGGGCAATTGTGGTGGTTTTTGCACGGGTCGAAGACGGACAACCGCGAAGCCATCGAGCGGTATCGCAAGGAATCGCTGCGGCTGCTCGGCGTCGTCGAATCACGTCTCGCGCAGTCGGCGTATCTCGCGACCGGTGAGTACACGATTGCCGATATCGCCGCGTTTGCGTGGCTGCGTTCGCATGAAGAACTGCATTTGGATATCGCGGCGTTTCCACACGTGCAGCGCTGGCTCGCAAAAATCGAAGCGCGCCCAGCCGTGCGGGCTGCGTGCGCTTCGTAACGTTATGCCGCAATCCGCTCGAAGCTTGCCGCCAGATCTTCCATAAGATCCTGCGGGTCTTCGAGGCCGATGTGCAGTCGCACGATCGGGCCTGCTGTCGACCAGTCTTCGCAGGTGCGCGTGCCCGCGACGTTCGACACCGTCGCGAGGCTTTCGTAGCCGCCCCACGAAGCGCCGATGCCGAACAGCGTCAGCGAATCGACAAACTGATTGGCTTGCGCCGCCGTCGCATTCGAGAATTCAAACGAAATCAGCCCGTTGGTGCCGATGCAATCGCGTTGCCAGAGGTCATGCCCCGGATGCGTCGGCAGTGCCGGACAAAACACGCGTGCCACGTCGGGCAAGCCTTCGAGCCAATGCGCAATCTCTAGCGCGTGACGCTCGTGCATTTGCAAGCGAGCCGCCAGCGTGCGGGTGCCGCGCAGCACGAGATAGGCGTCGTCGGGGCTCACGGCCACACCCTGTGCGTCGCACATTGTCGAGAACGTTTGCCAGACTTCCTCCGTCGTGGTGACGGTGCCCATCATGACGTCCGAGTGGCCGCTCAGATACTTGGTCGCCGCCATCACCGACACGTCGGCCCCTAGCATCAGTGGACGATACTGCACGCCGGAACCCCACGTGTTGTCGGCAACGAGCAGCGCGCCATGACGGTGCGCCAAATCCGCCAGCGCAGGGATATCGCACATCTCGTAGACGAGCGAGCCGGGCGCTTCCACGTAGACGATCTTCGTGCGCGCGGTCATGTGCTCACCGGCGTCGCTGCCATCGGCGCGGAAGTAGGTGACGTGAACGCCCCACGGCTTGAGGAACGTCTCGACGAAATGGCGAAGCGGCTGGTACACGCAATCGGCAATCAGCACGTGATCGCCCGGGCGTACGTAGGCGAGAAACACCATCGAGATGGCAGCCAATCCGGTCGGAAAGAGTCGCGTGCGATAGCCGCCCTCAAGCCCGGCCACCACGTCCTCCAGCGCGAAACCCGTCGGATTGCCGCGTGCGCCGTAAGTGAACATGCGCTCGGTGCCACGGCGGCGGCGGGCGTCGTTCATGTCGTCCATCGTTTCGAACAACACGGTGGACGCACGCACCACGGGCGGATTGACGGCACGGCCGCCGACGACAGGAGTATGCGTGCCGCCTTTCACAAGGCGGGTGGCGAGACGTTGGGGGGGCGATTGTCGGGACATGTTCAGGGCGTTGGCAATGACCGGCAGGTCGAATTCATCGCGTGCACGGTCACGCCGTGCACGCACTGGCTCTGCAATTACTTGGCGACGGGAGCGGCCTGCTCACCGATACGGAACGCACCGCGCTCCTGATCGTCGAGTTGGGCCAGCAGACCCGTCTCCCACGCCAGATACTGACGCGCGGCCGCTTTGTTGCCGTCGTGACGGTCATGCACGAAGAACAAGTAATCGATGCACTCGGCGTCCGGCGGCAAATCCGGCGTGCTTGCGCCCGGCTGGCCTGCGGCCGTCCACGCTTTGAAACCGCCTGCGAGCAGCGAGAACGTACGCGTGTCGCCGGGATGCGCACGACGCCAGTCTGCCACGAACAACTCGGCGACGCCGCGCTCGTCGGCGACGAGAACGATATTTTGCGTCCCAGCCAATTGCGGCAGCTGCGGGCGAATCGCCCATTGCGCACCGGGGATATGTTCCTTCCGATAGCTCATGCTCGGACGCACATCGACCACACTCACGCTTCCATTCGCCATCGATGCGGCGAGCGTCGCCGCGTCGATCTCAGGCAGGGTGATATCGAACGCCGCCGTCGTGGCCGCCAGTGACACACCGCTGTTGAGGCCATCGCGCAAGACACTCGCGTCGTGACCCAACTGACGCAGCCAGCTTGCGACGATCGGTGCACGCACACCATCGTTGTCGAACAGCACCAGCCGCGCATGACGCACGCCGACGTACTGATCGGTGGCCTGAATCAACTGGCCGCCCGGCGTGTGTTGCGCACCGGGCAGGGTGCCTGCGGCGAATTCTTCCGGCGTGCGCACGTCGCACAGGAACAGCGAACGCGACGAATCGGCGGCCCATTGGGCAAACGTGTCGGCGTCGATTTCCGGCACGGCAAAGCGTTCCGCCAGCGCGCCGCTCGCTTCGCGCATCTGCGCCACGCTCGACGGCGTGACCGCATCGGGATACCGGCGCGTGCTGCCATGTTCGAGCGGCAGGTCTTCGAGATACCAGCCTTGCGTGCCGTTCTCGAGCGCCATCACCGGGTTCGGAATACCGAGGTTGATGAGCGTCTGCGCGCCGATGATGCTGCGCGTGCGCCCGGCGCAATTCACCACGATAGGCGTTTGCGGGTTCGGCACGAGTTCGCGAATGCGGTAACCGAGTTCACCATTCGGGCAGCAGATCGACGACGGGATCGTCATCTTCAAATACTCATTGACGGGGCGGCCATCGAGAATCACCACGTCGTCGCCGCGCTCGCGCATCGCGGCGAGTTCACGTGCCGTAACGCGTGGCGTGTGATACGCCATCTCCACGAGTTCGCCGAAGGTTTTCGACGGCACATTCACGCCAGCAAACAGCGCATAGCCCGCTTGCTGCCAGCCTTGCGTGCCGTTCTCCAGCACGTGCACGTTGGTGTAGCCCAGCGCCGCCAGACGCTCGGCCGCCTGCACAGCGACAGTCGCCTCGGTGTCGTAGACCACCACGCGGGCGTCGCGACGCGGCGCGAGGCGAGGGATGTCGAGCTCGAGGCGGCTGTATGGCAGGGTCACGCCGTAGAACAGGTGAGCTTCGCCGTACTGGCCGTGCTCGCGCACGTCGAAGACGGCGATCTCGGCGCCGTCGTGCAGCCAGTCCTTGAGCAGGGCCGCTGGCACGAATGATGGGGTGAACGAGGTCATAGCGTAGCGTCGATATCTAAGTTCGCTGCGGCGTTTGCCGAAACGTAGGGATGAGCGAGCCCGCACCGCCTGTTGGGGCGGTGTGATGCGGGAGGCGCGAGACTCGCTCGCGCCGTCAGGAATTACCGGTGGGGTTTAGCGACGCGTCTTCACGCCGATGTCCATCACCTGATACGTGCCTTTGTCGAGATCGAACGTGATGCGCTCGGTGAGCGTCTCCAGCGCGCGGCCGTACATGTGCAGGTGGCGGATGGGCGCTTCGCCCTTGATTTCCACGGCGTGAATGTCTTCCGATGCCAGCGCGATGCCGTGCCCCGGATCGACCACCACCGTGTCGCTCACTTCGAGCGTGCCGACGCCCGGCGTCGCGCCGTCGTCGGTGCGGCGATACACGTAGTTGTATTCGGTGCCGTCGACCGCTGCGATGCACGCCCACGTGGTGTGGTTATGCGGCGTGATCTTCTTGCCCGGGCGCATCACGTTGAGATACAGCGCGTAGGTGCGGTCGGCATCTTCGTGAATGAGGTAGCGGGCTTGCAGTTCGCCGTCGTTGGGCGGCGGGAAGTCGGCTTCGTCCCACAGCGCGGTGCGTGCCGCGAGCGATTTGACTTGTTCGAGCACGGCGGCGAGTGCCGGACGCGTTTCGCCCGCCGGGGCCAGTGCGGCCTTCATTGCGGCGATGGCATCGGCCACGACGGCCTGGCGTTGTTCAGTTTGCGTGGACATGATGAGGGAGTTCTCCGTGAAGCTTTGTTATGGATATGCCCGAAGGTCGCTGACCCGGGCAGTGTCGCGTGTGTCGTTATAGGTATGGGGTATCAGGCCGGTACAGACGCCAATACAGGCTCGCGCGGCATGCTCACGAACTGCGGGCGCAACACGTCTTGCAGGAAGCGCTGCGCGCGGGCGTGCTTCGGCTGACTGAAAAATTCCGATGGCGGCGCATCTTCGAGCAACTGGCCCTGATCCATGAACCAGACGCGACTCGACACATCGCGCGCGAAACCCATCTCGTGCGTGACGATCATCATCGTGAGCCCTTCGTCGGCCAGCGAGCGCATGACTTGCAGCACTTCCTGCACCATCTCCGGGTCGAGCGCACTCGTCGGCTCGTCGAACAGCATGAGCGGCGGCTTCATCGCCAGCGCGCGCGCAATGGCCACGCGTTGTTGCTGGCCGCCCGAGAGATTGGCAGGCATCGCATCGATCTTATGCGCGAGGCCGACTTTCGTCAGCAGCGCTTCGGCCTGCGCGGTGGCTTCGTCGCGCGACATGCCGAGCACTTTCGTGGGCCCTAGAATCAGGTTCTGCCGCACCGACAGGTTCTGAAACAGGTTGAAGCTCTGGAAGACGAAACCGATACGTGCGCGCAATTGGTTGAGTTTCACGTCGCGTGCCGTCACGTCCTTGCCTTCGAACAGGATGCGTCCCTGCTGAATCGCCTCAAGCCGGGTGACGGTACGGATCAGCGTCGACTTGCCCGAGCCCGACGGCCCGCACACCACCACGACTTCGCCGCGGTTGATGGTGGCGTCGATGCCCTTGAGCACATGGTGCTCGCCGTAGTATTTCTGGACATTCTCGAATGCGAGCATGGTCATGGCCGCGTTCTCCTTCTGAATACTTGAGTGCTTCACGTGCTCAAGCCAACCCCGCGCGTTGGCGGGCGATGCGGCGCTCCAGCCAACCGGCGAAGCGCGAGATGGCGAAACACACCACGAAATAGAATGCTGCGAGCACGAGGAACGTTTGCAGCGGCTTGGTCAGCGTAATGGTGTTGACCTGTGCGGCGGAGTACGTCAGCTCGGGCACGCCGATCACATAGGCCAGCGACGTTGCCTTGATGATCGATACGAACTGATTGACGATCGACGGCAGCATGTTGGCGAGCGCCTGCGGCAGTTGCACGTAGCGCATGCTTTGCAGCCAAGACAGCCCGTTCGAGCGCGCGGCTTCCATCTGACCGCGCGGCAAGCCTTCCAAACCGGCACGCACAATCTGCGACAGGAACGCGCTCTCGTAGACGATGATCGCGCACACCGCCGTCGTGAACGCCGAGACTTCGGCCCCCACGAGCAACGGCACGGCGAAGTACGCCCAGAAGATGATCATCAGCAGCGGAATGCCGCGCACGAGACGCGTCCACACACCGATGATGCGACGCAGCCAGCGCCACGGCGAGACCTGCCCCATGCCGATGGCAACCGCAATCGGAAACGAGATCACCAGCCCCAGTGCCGAGAGAATGAGCGTGATCGCCACGCCGCCCAGCGGGCCGTTGGGCCAACTGCCGACGAGGAACAACGCGAGATAGTCGTGAAGAATCTCGAACATGGCTTTAGGCTCCCGACGGCGCCGTGCGGCGCTTGGAGAAATGCTCGGAGAGCGCCATCAGGGCCAGCGTGCCGATCAGGTACAAAATCGTCGCCACCAGAAAAACGTCGAACGTGCGGAAGGTCAGGTTATCGATCTGACGCGTGCGATACAGCAACTCGTGCACGCCGATGGCCATCGCCAGCGAACTGTTCTTGAAGAGCAACAGCGCCTGATTGAGCAGGGCGGGCAACGCCACGCGAATGCCTTGCGGCAGGATCACGTAGCGAAACGATTGCAGATACGACAGACCGATCGACCACGCGGCTTCCTGCTGCGTATGCGGAATGGCGCGCAGCCCCGAGCGCAAGTCTTCGGAGATGAACGCGCCCGAGTTGAGCGCAAGTGCCACCGTGGCAAAGAAGAACTCGGTGTTGCCGGCATTGATCCAGTCGCGTGCGCCGTCGGGCAGCAGTTGCGGCACGCCGAAGTACCACACGAGAATCTGCACCAGCACCGGCACATTGCGGTGGTACTCCACCACCACGATCACAAAGCCCTTGAGCAGTTTCACCGGCATCGCGCGCAGCGTGGTGAGCACCACGCCCACCACGATCGCGAGCAAGCCCGAGACCACGAACAGGCGCAGTGTGGTGAGCACCCCGTCGCGAAACAGCTTCAGGTAGCCGTCATCGAGCAAAAACGAGAGATCGAACATCGCGGGGCGTCTCGCTTACTGCACTTTGATCGGCTCGACCTTATAGTCGCGCGTGAACTTGTAGACCGACTTGGTGCCGAGCCACTTGTCGAAGCTGTCTTGCAGGCCGTTGGTCTTCTCGTAGTCTTGCAGAATCTTGTTCACCGCTGCCATCAGCGCCGGCTCACCCTTGTTCATCACCACGCCCCAGCGCTCTTCGAACACCGGCTTGGTCAGCAAGCGAAACTGCTGCGGACCGCCTTTGGCCGCTGCTTCGTTGGCAAAGCGCGCCAGAATCAACTGACCGGCGACGAGACCTTCCACCTTGCCCTGTTGCAGCGCGAGGAACGCCGACGAGATGTCGTGGAACGTGAGCAGGTTCGAGTCGGGCAAACGGGTGACCGACACAGCCGCCGAACTGGAGCCTTCGGACGCGGCGATCTTCTTGCCAGCGAGTTGGTCGAGCGTCTGAATCGGCGAATCGGCGCGCACCAGCACGCGAATCGGGGCAACGAAGTATTGGTCGCTGAAATCGACCTGTGCGGCGCGAGCTGGCATCCACGCCACGGCAGCGGCCAGCACGTCGACGCGGCGCGTCTTGAGTTCAGGAATACGGGCATCGGTCGACAGGGCGCGATGTTCGAGCTTCACGCCGAGGCCCTTGGCAATCGCGCTGCACACGTCGACGTCGAAGCCGACGATCTTGCGCGTGGCGGCATCGGGGAACGCGTAGGGCTCGCTGGCGTTTTGCGTACCGCAAACGAGCGTGCCGCGCGCCTTGATATCCGCCAGTTGGTCAGCGTGTGCGACGCCCGTCATGGCGAGGGTCGCGAACAGCGCGGCTGCAAGGTGTCGTTGCCACATGATCCTGAGTCTCCTTGGGTTGGACCGATTGAGGGGATCCATTAGCGGGGGAGTGATCTGCCCTCGGTCACATAAATATTGCTTGAGTGTTAAGCAGGTTATCGACCAAAATCTGCAAGAACAATTTAATTTTTATCCCGGATACATTAGCAACTCTGAAGTATCCCGCTCGGAGATTTATGCGAAATCTGGACATCGATCTGCTGCGCACCTTCGTGGCCATTGCCCAGCACGAGACCTTTGCCGCGGCGGCGACGCGCGTCGGCCGCACGCAGTCGGCGATCACGCAGCAGATGCAGCGGCTGGAGCAGGAAATGGGCTGCCCGCTGTTCGAGAAACAGGGTCGCCAGAAGACGATGACGGCGGACGGTGTCCGCCTGGTGGCATACGCGAACAAAATTCTCGCGCTCAACGATCAGGCCGTGCAGGTGATGCACACGCGCGGTCCGGCGGAGAAGCTGCGCATCGGCTCGCCACACGACGTGGCCGATTCGATTCTGCCGAGCATGTTGCGCCGCTTGTCGAAACTTTCTGCCGAGTTGCAGTTGGAGATCATCGTTGGGCGCAGCCCGCACCTGATGGACGCCTTGCGCGACAAGGAACTGGATCTGGCCATTTCGACGCGCTACGACGAAGGGTTTCCGGGCATCAAGTTGCGCACGTCGCCGATGGTGTGGATTTGCGCGGACGATTTCATCTTCAATCCGGCCGAGCCGGTGCCGCTCGTGATGGCCGACGAGTTGAGCCTGTTCCGGCGGTTGTCGATCGAGCGGCTGAACGCTGCCGGTATTGCGTGGCGAACCAGCTTCCATTCGCCGACGCTCACCGGCATCAAAGCTGCGATCAGCGCCGGGCTGGGTATTACCGCGCGCACCACCGAGTTGCTCGACGCCAATATGCGCGTGCTCTCCGAGGCCGACGGTCTGCCCCGTTTGCCCGACGTGGCGTTCTATCTGTATGTGCAGCCCACGTGCACGAGTCAGGTGCTGCGTGAGTTATTCGAGTCGACCGAACACATCGCGTCGCGCTTCGGGCCGCCGTTTCTGATTGGGGAATAGGGCGGCGGGCCGAACGTGACGCGAGCGTGGTGAAGCGGGGAGGTTATGCCTGCGGCGGCGTGCCCGGGCGCAGGTACGCGAGCACGTGCGGCACGTAGTCGGCTTTGCCGAGTTCCACGCCGTGATGACGCAGGATGCCGTAGGCGGTGTTGGTGTGGAAATAGAACTGCGCGAGCAACCAGTCACGCGCGTATTGATCGCCGGTCATGTCGAAGACCACACCGTTGGGCAGTGCGAGCGACACGGGCACATTCGCGCCTGCATCTAGTGCATTCGGCGGCAGGGCAGCGAGAAACGCGAGGGCATTGGCGAGACAAGCCTTCGCCTCTTCGAACGTGCCCGGCTTCTGATTGGCGTTCCAGCCTTCGCGTTGCACAGCGAGCGCCGCCTCGGGAATCGGTTCCCCGCGCAGGCGGTAGGCAGGTTCCATCGCCTGATAGCTGACAAAACGCACTTGCGCGGCGAGCGGATACATGTCCGGCGCGAGTCGCAATGTCATCAATGCGTCGGGATGTTTGCCTGCGGAACGCTCGAAGTCTGCCGCTTTGTCGAGCCACGCAGACAAGGCGCGCAGCATCTGCGACAGCGTGGGGACCAGAAGCTCAGTTAACGTCATGCCACAACTCCAGTAGTCGGCTCAGGGCCGAGACGGCACCCATTGCCATCGCGCGAAGCATAGCGCGATAGCGTGGTTTTCGCCGCTCAGGTCGTCGCGATCAGCAGTTCTTCCGCGTTCGCAGGTGGGCGCAAACCGTCGCTGCGATGGGTGAAGTAGCGTTGCGTGAGCGCTTCGGCGCTGACATGCTGCGCCGACTGGAAGCCGTTCTCCATCGCGAACGCCATCATCTCGTCGGGCCGGAAGAAGCTGATAAACGGCGTGCCGCTGGCGCGTGCACCTTTCTCTGCCATTTCCAGCCCGGGACGCACGTCGGGATCGGCCATCTCCAGCGGCAGCAGGAACGTCATCGCAAACGTCGAGCCGGGCGCGAATGCCGCCACCTCGCGCAACGTCGCGGCGTTCGCCTCGCGCGAGAGATACATGCTCACGCCGGTCGACACCACGACGGCGGGTCTATTGGCGTCGAAGCCCTCACGCAGCAGCGCTTCGCGCCACGATTGGCCCGCTTCGAAATCCACGGCGACAAAGCGAAGCGTGTCGGGCACGCCGTAACCCAATGCGATCAACCGGTTGCGCTTCCATTGTTGCGGCCCCGGCTTATCGACTTCGAAGATCTTCACGTGCTGCGCGGCTTCGGTGCGCCGCTGCGCGAAGCTATCGAGCCCCGCGCCGAGAATCACGTACTGATCCACGCCGCGTTGCGCCTCGCTCACGACCAGGTCTTCGATGAACCTCGCGCGCGCCACGATCGAGGCGCGAAACGGGCGGGTGAACGCTGGGTTCATATCGCCGCGCTCGCGCCAATCATCGGGCGGGTCTAGCAATTTCAGGCCGATGTCGTCATCGAGCACCGCCGGGGCGACGTCGATTTCCCGATGGAGCGCCCGCCACAGCGCAACGCGCGCGGCCGAACTCTCCGGGGCAATGTCGTGCGAACTCGTCATGGCAACGTGCCTCGCTAAAGTCGATTTATCGCTGACGGTAATGCGTCGCCATAAAGTCGATGAACGCGCGTGCCCTCGGATTGACGTGGCGCGTGCGGGGATACAGCGCGTAGTAGTGATGGGTGCCCGCGCGATACTGCGGCAACACACGCACAAGCGTACCGCGAGCAAGTTCCGTGCGTACAGTGCGCTCGGTGAACGCCGCGATGCCCAAACCGGCAAGCGTTGCGGAGAAAAGCGCAGGGATCGCGTCGCTGGTGAACGTGCCGGTGAGGGTAACGCGCTGTGTCGCGTCAGCCACGTCGGTTAGCGTCCATTCGTTAGGCTGACCGGCGCGCAGCGGCGCGAGCAGCCGATGATTCGCGAGATCGGCGGGGGCGGACGGCAGTCCCCGTTGCGCGAGATAGCCGGGAGATGCGACAAGGACGGTGTCTGACGAGGTCAGCAACTTCGCCATCAGGCTGCTATCGGCGAGCGGCGCACTGCTGATGCGCAACGCCACGTCGAAGCGCTCGGCGACGAGATCGACGAACTGATCGCTGCACGAGAGTGTGAGCGAGACGTCGGGGTACTGCGACTGAAATGCCGGTAACCAGTCCGCCAACTCCAACGTGCCGATGGCAAGCGGAACGCTTACGCGCAACGCCCCTTGCAAATGCTCTCGCTCGCCCGACATCGCATTTGTCATGGCATCGACACGCGAGAGGATGTCGAGACAATGCCGGTGGTATCGCTCTCCAGCACTCGTGAGCGCGAATCGACGGGTTGTGCGATTCAGTAGCTGCACACACAGCGCCGATTCGGTTTGCTTCAACTGGCGCGACACGCTCGAATGCGACATGCCAAGCACGTCGGCGGCCGCCGTGAAGCTCTTGGCATCGACGATGGCGCAGAAGATGCGCATTGCCAGCAATTGATCCATGACGAGCGGTCGAGGCAAGTGAGAACGGGGAGGGCGGAAGACACCCTCGCCCGGCAGGCTTTAACGCAATGGCAGACGGCGAATCGCGTCCGTGGTCATCACATCGCCGAAGGTGTCTTCGATCTCGGCCAGCGCAGCGCGGTGCAACACATCGCTCGATACGTGCGAGCCGTCGATACGCGTAATGTCGCGGGTGGCCGTGGCGTCCGATGCTACCACGACGGTATAGCCCAACGGCACGGCATCCCGAGCCGCACCGGCCACGCAGGCATGCGTCATCAGACCCGCGATGACGAGGGTATCGATGCCACGCGCCTTGAGTTGTTTGTCGAGGTCGGTGCTCGCGAATACGCTCACGGACGTTTTCTGCAAAACGGTGTCATGGGCGCGCGGTGCCATCGCCGGGACAAACGCGACGCTCGTGCCGTCCTTCGCAAAGACGGCGGCCCCGGCGGGTGCCACGTGCTGAATCTGGTAGACGGGAATCTTGGCCGCATCGGCAAACGCGAT
Organism: Pandoraea pneumonica; assembly: GCF_902459645.1. Lineage (GTDB taxonomy): Bacteria > Pseudomonadota > Gammaproteobacteria > Burkholderiales > Burkholderiaceae > Pandoraea > Pandoraea pneumonica. Next base: position 352,531 of record NZ_CABPSK010000002.1, on the reverse strand, counting down.
GAGTTGCTTCGCGTGCTCCATGGCGCGTTTGCCGTCCGGGATCGGCATACGGCCAGTGAAATATTCGTTCTGGAAGTCGATCACGATCAGCGCGGTGCGCTTCGGGTCGAGATGATCGACGGTCTTGGCACCGAGCATCGCTCGGATCGTCGGATGCGAGGCCGGATCGCGGTTTTCCGAAGCGTGCGCGACGCCAGCCGTGGCAGCGCCGATCGAAAGGCCGAATGCGGCGAGTTTGAGCGTGCGAAGCAGCAGATGTGTCATGTGCGGGTTCCTCATCAAGAACAGTCGGGGAACCCAGTCTAGGGACGCGGCAGGGCAGCGAACAGCCGTCCCGCCGCACAGGATTTGTTTGCCGGATGCACGAATGCGCGCCGGATCTGGCCGATTAGGTGGTGAACCAGAGGTGTGACGCCCCCTGATAGCCGACGTAAAGGCCGACGAGAATGATCAATGCGCCCGAGAAGTAGGGTGCCTTGCGGGCGAACTCCCCGAAGCCGGTCCAACGGCGAGAGACGTGGCGCACGCTCAGTGCCGCCAAAACGCCGGAGACCACCATCGTCAGTGCCAGCCCAATGCTGAAGCACAACACCAGCCCCGCGCCCAGCACGAAGCGTTTGAGTTGAAGGCACAACAGCAGCACGGTAATCGACGCGGGGCAGGGCACCAGACCGCCCGTGACGCCAAACATCACGATCTGGCCGGTGGTCACGTTGCGATCGGCGAAGCGCTTCTCGATATCGCGGGCGTGGGCACGCTCGTGCGCGTCTTGATACTCCGCCCGCGCGCTGCCCAGCGCAGCATGCCGCTGCACCGGTTGCGCATGCGCATAGGTGTGGGCGACGCGGCTCAACGACTCATGTGCCTCATGACCGGCATGCGCGTGGACGTGATCGTTTCCGTGTGCATGCGCGTGGGGATGAGGGTGCGGATGCGCGTGGTCGTGGTCGTGGTCGTGGTCGTGGTCGTGATCGTGATCGTGATCGTGCCCAGCATTGTGTGCGCGGGCGCGGGCGTTATCGCGCCACGTACGCCATAGCATCCAGCAGGCGATCAGGATGATGAGCACAGCCGATGCCAGTTGGAAGTACGGCTCGGTGGCGTTGGCGTCCCAATTCCGCCCGAAGTACAGCCCGGCCATCGCCACTATCCACACCACGGCGGTATGCGACACGGTCGCCGACAGGCCGAGCAATACCGCCTGCCCGACGGTGCCGCGAATCGCGACGATAAATGCCGCCATCATCGTTTTGGAATGCCCGGGCTCAAGCCCGTGCAGCGCGCCAAGCAAGATCGCGCTCGGAATGAACAGCCAGGCGTTGCCTTGCTGGAGGAGAGTCGAAAATTCGGGCATGGGACAACTCGCGAACGGTCGGAGATGATCGAACGGCAGTCGCCATTCGACGAAACGGAACTGCCCCGAATATACTCCCCACCAGTATATTTGTGTTAGCATTTTTTTCACGATTTCCCCCGGCATCTACAGGAGCGCGGTCAGACGTGCATACGATTCGAGACAAGAACAAGCTGTTGGCACGTGTTCGCCGCATTCAGGGGCAAGCGCAGGCGCTGGAACGCCAGTTGGATCAGGAAGGCGACTGCGTCGAAATCCTGCAACAGATCGCGGCGATTCGCGGTGCGGTCAATGGTCTGATGGCAGCGGTCATCGAAGGCCACCTCGTCGATCATCTGGTCAACGAACCCGATCAGGCGAACCGGGAGACCGAAATGGCCCCGATGCTGCACGTCATCAAAACCTATCTGAAGTAATCCCTCTCTCGCGGACCGGAGTGCGCGACATGCTGACCCTTCGATTGCGTTGGTATGCCCACGAGACATCGCGCGTGCTGCTCAGGCACTGGCAGGTGCTGGTGCTCACGCTCATGCTGGTGCTGCCGTCGATGCCCGTTTTCGCGCAGGCCCGCATTCTCGGCGCACCGGTGCTGGCCACGCTCGCACCGGCGCGCGGCATCGAGTGGCAATTCCTCTGGGTGCATGCGCTCGAAGCCATCGGCGCGCTTTGGGTGCTGGCGCAACGCCGCGCGATTTCGGGCGGTGCGTTCGCCGCCTTCGTCCGGTCGCTGCCAATTCCTGAATGGCGCGGGCGCACGGTCGATCTCGCCGTGCTGGTGCTCGCGAGCACCCCCTTGCTGCTGAGCGTCGTCGCGGCGGTGATCGCGCTCGCCACCCATCCGGGTGCCCATTACCTTTATGTGATCGACCTGACGCTCATCACACTCGCAGCGCAGTTGGCGGTATTGCATCGCAAGCGGCAACACCTGTGGCCCCTCGTCGCGGCCAACGTCCTGCTTGTGGCGGGGTTGCAGATCGCAGGCACCTCCGGCTATGCGCTGCTCATCGGTGCGCTGCTGATCGCGCTTTGGTCGCTCACGCGCTCGTCGGTCGCACAAGTCTCGCTGCGCAAACCGTCCGCCGTGCCGTTCAATACACTCGCCGCCAGCGAACCGCGTCGTTTTCCGCCTGTCGTGCGACTGCAAGCTGGCATCCTTCGCCGCCATTCGAGCGCCTTGCTGGGGCGGTGTCTGATGATGACGGCGATCGCAGGCGTCACCGTCTATCTCATCCGCCTATGGGAATTCGATGGGCGCACGTTGCCGCTGGTGCTGATCTCACAAGCGGCCATCGTGTTGGTGGCGGCCATGCACTATCGCGAGTTGAGTGCTGCCCATCAGCGCGCAGCGCATTTCACGCGTTCTTTGCCACGCCGCCCGTTCGTGCAAACGTTCGCGGATGTTGCCACCGTCGCAGCGCTTGCACTGCCGTTCGTCGCCGTCGGCCCGGTGTATCTCGCGCTAAACGGTACGATTTCGGTCGCAAGCGCATTGATAGTGCTGATCTTCGGCCTGCCGCTCGTTGCCCTTTTGCGATTGCCGCAACGCTACGTCCCGAAGCAATCGGTGTTGATCGGTGCGACGCTCGCGGCGCTCTGGGTCACCGCCGCGTGGCTTTGCCTTGTTCCTTGATTTGCTAACCCACTTCTCCATGCTTCGTTTCGAACATCTCACCAAACGCTTCGGCAGCCGCACGCTCTTCGACAATCTGCATTTCCACGCTGACGCCGGGTGCGTAGCCCTGAGCGACGAGAACGGCAGCGGCAAATCGACCTTGCTCGGCATTCTCGCGGGCGCCATCGACGCCGATGCGGGCGAAGTCTGGCTCGACGGCCATTCGCTGCGCGCCGCGCCGCTCGCGGCGAAAGGCGCGCTCGCCTTCGTCCCCGACGACTGCCTGGCCTATCCGTTTCAAACCGGTCGCGAATTCCTCGACATGGTCGCCTCTGCCAAGAAAACGGTGGTCGATGACAGCGTGCTGAATCTCGCACATCGCTTCGGACTTGCACCGCATATGGAGAAGCGCTTCGAGCAGATGTCGCTCGGCACGCGCCGGAAATTCTTTCTGAGCGCAACGCTTCTCGGCGCACCGCGCGTCATCGTCGCGGATGAGCCGGGCAATGGTCTCGATGCCGCCGCGCGCGCCGTGCTCGTCGACCTGTTCACGACGCTGGGCAAAGATCGCTGCGTGTTCTTCTCCAGCCACGACCCGGAACTCACTGAAGCCTGTGGCGCGAGAACGGTCGGTTTCGCTGACTTCTGCGCGTCTGACACAGCCAAAACGGCCTAAACCTGCCGACGAAGTCGCGCCCGGGCGACATGTGCCTGTGCCATCATCGGGCCATCGATCCGTTCACGGGAGATGGTCATGGGTGACAAGTGGTTTTCGAACTTTTCGAGCTACCTTTCCTCGGTGACCGGCCGACCGGTTTCATTCGTGCTGGCGGTTGGACTCGTCATCGCATGGGCCGTCACCGGCCCGCTCTTCCATTACAGCGATACGTGGCAACTCGTGATCAACACCTCGACCACGATTGTCACGTTTCTGATGGTGTTCCTCATTCAGAACACGCAAAACCGCGACACCGCCGCGATGCAGATCAAGCTCGACGAACTGATCCGCGCGATGGACGGTGCGCACAACGCGCTGCTCGATCTGGAAGAACTCGACGAGAAGGAATTGATCCGCTTTCGTAACCGCTACGAAGCGCTCGCCGAGGCCGCACGCCAAGCCCTGCGCGAAGGTAACGTCGACACCGGCTCGCCACTCGTCGGCGACGACGAAGGTGAGGACACCGCCGCAGGCAAAGCGCGTAAAGATCGCGACAGCGGCCAGCACAAATAACCGCGACACTTCACAACACATAGAAACATCGCGCGCACGCCTGCTCGTAGACTCCGGCCATCTTCTTCACAGAGACGCCGGTCATGCGCGCCCATCGTGCCAATCTCGAATCGCCGACGGCCGACGTTGCCAGCGTCGAACACGTCGCTCCCCCGCATCACGCGCTGCACACGGCCCAGCGCCGTGTTTTTGCCGCCACGTGCATTAGCTATGTCGTCGTCCTGCTCGACACCTCCATTGTCAATGTCGCGCTCGAACCGCTAAGCGCAGCATTCGACGTGCAGATGGCGGGGCTTCAATGGGTGGTCAACGCCTACACGCTGATGTTTGCGAGTCTGCTGCTCACCGGCGGCACGCTGGGCGACCGCTGGGGTGCGCGGCGCGTTTATCTCGCCGGTCTCGGCCTGTTCACGCTGGCGTCGCTCGCCTGTGCGCTAGCCCTAACACCGGGCATGCTGATCGCCGCGCGTGCGGTGCAAGGCGTGGGGGCCGCGCTGCTGGTGCCGTGTTCGCTCAAACTCATCCGCGACGCGACGCCCGACCCACAAGCCCGTGCACGCGCCATCGGCCGATGGGTGGGTCTCGGCGGCATTGCGATGGCTGCCGGACCGCTCGTAGGCGGCGCCCTGATTCATGGGTTCGGCTGGCGCAGCGTATTTCTCGTGAATGTGCCGATCTGTCTCGCCGGGATAGCGATGGCTTGGCGCGTTCCGGACGAGAAGATTGCCGTACCGCAGCCGCAACAACCGCGTATCGACCTTCTGGGACTGCTGTGCGGCGGCGTCGCGTTGAGCACGCTGGTCGGCGTGCTGATCGAAGGACACACCCTCGGCTGGACGTCACCGGTGATCGTCGGCGGGGCGATGGTGACCTGTCTCGCATGGGCCGTATGGCTGCGCATCGAATCGGTGCACCCACACCCAATGCTGCCGTTGACGCTGTTTCGACAGGGGGTCTTCACAGGCTCGGCGTACGCTTCGATGGCCTCCGCCTTTGTTTTCTACGGTTTGTTGTTCGTCGTCAGTCTGCGCTTTCAGCAAACGCTCGGCTATTCGCCCTTGCAAACCGGCGTGGCGTTACTGCCGATGACCGTCATGGTGGCGACCGGCAGTCTGTGCGCCGGACGCATCACCACGAAGTTTGGTTCGACATGGCCGATGATCGTGGCCTTCGGTGCTTATGCGGCCGGGGCGATCGGGTTGTGGTTTGTCACGGACGGCATGCCGTACGAGTTCGCCATTTTGCCGATGCTGGCGATCGGTCTGGCATCGGGCGTTGTTTCGCCCCTCGCAACAGCCCCCGCTTTAGAGACCGTATCTGCCGCTCGCGCAGGCATTGCGGCAGCGGTGTTGAACACTGCCCGGCAAGCGGGCGCCGCCTTAGGCGTCGCGACGTTCGGATCGCTGCTGGCCGCGTTGCACCCTTTTGAGGCAGGTCTGCGCGCAGCGCTCGCGCTGGCCGCCACCGTCAGCCTCGTCATGCTGCCGCTGTGGTGGCGGGCGATCCGCTACACGCGGTAAGCGTGGTAAGCGCGGTAAGCATCGGAAAGCTTTGCAGGGGCCGGTTGAGCCCCGTCTGACGCGCATTGACCGGCGCTCATTAAAGTTGTCACGGGATTGCGCCGTAAGCCGAGAGAGTAGACCAGTCATGTTTGAGTGCGCCGCCACGGGTAACAGCCCCGCGGCGGCGGTTCCCCTCTCTCAACGGCCCGCGCGCGGGCCAACCGAAGACAGCTCATGAAAGTCACTTCGTTGCGAACCCGGATTCTGCTGATCACCTGCCTGACGGTGGTTGGCGCCCTGATCCTCTCTGGCATCACGACCTATGTGATCGTGCGTGACAGCATGATGTCGAGCATTGCGCATACGCTCTCGGCCGTGGCCAACGGCAATGCCAGCGCCATCGAACGCTGGTCGGCCGACAAGGCAACCGCCGTGAACGCCACCGCGCAAGTCGTGGAGAAAGGCGACCCGGGCGGTCTCGTCAAACTCATGGGGAAGACGAACGACTTCCCGATCACCAGTGTCGGCTGGTCGGACAAGACCTTCTTTTCGACCGCCCCCACGCCGCCCGATTACGATCCCACGGCGCGTCCTTGGTACAAGAGCGCCGTCGCGGCGGGTAAGTTGACCGTCACCAAGCCGTACGGCGATTCGTCGACGGGCATTCCTTACGTCGCCTTCACCACGCCGCTCGTGCGCGATGGCCAGACCATCGGTGCCCTGAGCGGCGCGGTCGCGCTCACCGGCGTGCAAGACATCATCAAGGCCGTGCATCCCACGCCTGCGAGCCTGGCACTGGTCGTGGCAAGCGACGGTCAGGTGATCGCCCACCCGGACAACAAGTTCTCGCTCAAGCCGTCGACCGACGTGGCCGCGACACTCACCGCCGATTCGCTGGCCGGGATGACGGGCGACGATGCGAAGCCTGTCGAAATGACGCTCTCGGGTGCCTCCAAGCTGCTCAAAGCCAAGCGTATTCCGGGCACTGACTGGTATCTCGTGGTGGCGCTCGATCGCGCCGAAGCGACCGCAGGTCTCACGCACGTGCTCACAGCCACCATCATCACGCTGGTCGTGCTCACGCTGATCGCGCTGGCCATTGCCTCGCTCTTCACCTCGCGCGCCTTCAAGCGCTTGTCGATCGTGCGCGATGCCATGGACACCATCGGCTCGGGCGACGGCGACATGACGCAACGTCTCAATGTCGAGGGTCATGACGAAGTCGCGCAGATTTCCAAGTCGTTCAACGCGTTCGTCGACAAGATCAGTTCGGTCATGCTCGATGTGCGCTCGGGGGTGGCGTCGATGACCTCGGCCACGAGCGAAATTGAAATGGGCAACCGCGACCTCTCGCAACGCACGGAGCAATCGGCCGGGTCGTTGCAGGAGACGTCATCGGCACTGACTGAGCTCACCTCCAGCGTGAAGCAGACGGCCGATACCGCCGAACACGCCACGCGTCTCGCCAACGACGCCAGCGCGGCTGCCGTGCGCGGCGGACAAGTGGTGACCGATGCCGTGACGACGATGGGCGCAATCACGCAATCGTCGGAGCGCATCACGGAGATCATCAGTGTGATCGACGGCATCGCGTTCCAGACGAATATCCTCGCGCTCAACGCCGCGGTGGAAGCCGCCCGCGCCGGTGAACAAGGGCGTGGGTTTGCCGTGGTGGCGGGGGAAGTGCGCACGCTGGCACAGCGCAGCGCGGCGGCGGCGCAGGAGATTAAGGCGCTGATCGAAACGTCTGTGCAGAACGTGAAGAGCGGCACCGAACGTGTGCAAGCCGCTGGCACGACGATGAACGAAATCGTGAACGGCATCACGCGCGTGCAGCGGTTGGTGAGCGAAATCCACGGCGCGATGACGGAGCAGAGCACCGGCATCAGCCAGATCGACCGCTCGGTGTCGGAGATGGATCAAGCGACACAGCAGAACGCCGCGTTGGTGGAAGAGTCTGCCGCCGCCTCCGCAATGCTCAGCGAACAAGCCCGCATGCTGGCCGAGACGGTGGCGCGCTTCCGTCTGCGAGAAGAGCCGCGTGCGGCGCATCAGGTGCCGACGTTCGCTCCGGTGGCGGCAGCGCCGCAACGGTTGGCGGCCTGACGTTGGCCGCTTAATGTTGGCAGCTTAAGGCGATCACGTCGTCGACGCGGCGGGCTTCTTGAAAACCCGTCGCGACGCCCGCATCCGGGGTGCGCGAGACGCTCAACGATTGCACCAGTTGGTCGAGTTTGCCGGACGCCGCAATCGCCGGGTCGAACGCGGCACGCCGGAGATCGTCGGGTTCCGGCAGATGGAAATCGTTTTTCACCTGCCAGTCGAACTGTTTCCAATTGGCAAATGCCGCGTCGTCGGTGTACGACCTCGTTTCGTCCGGTTGTCCGCTTCGATGCAGCGTCACGTCGACGGTGAAATGCAGCACGTTGTCTGCGAATCTGAAGGTGTAGCGGGGCGTGAGTGTTGTGTCGGCCGTGACCGTTTCAGTCCGGCCATCCGCTGCAATTTCACCACCGTCCATGAAATTCTGCACGTGGCGCACCACCGATTCGAGACTGTTCCATACTTCCGGAGGCACGTCGGCAACGTCTCGCACATACCGGGGATAAAACGCATCCTTCGACGCATCCGAAATCGTCGACTCGTTCAGCCGACGCAGAGAAGCGTCGAGAAACTCACCCGCTTCTTCTTCACTGCGCCCGACGATTACCCCCCGATTGGGGTCGAAAATCGTGTGCTCGTATCGGGACGGATATTTGTCTGAAATGGTGCGCTGCACGAATACCGAATGCTGCCGCCGTTCGCCGGACGACAGCGGCAAGTGCGTCGTCGCGCTGAACATTTCGTACGAGACCTCCATCTTCTCCGTATTCATGGCGCGCAGGATATCTACGCCTGTCACACCGTATTTGTTCGACGTAAATTCTGTCGCTGGCGTTGGAAGCGTGTCATGACTCTCGTTGAATAGGCTTTGACTCTTAAGAAAGCTGTTCAGGTCGAGCGCCCAGTCGAACTTTAGGTCTCTAAAAGCGGCGGTATTGCCAAATGCCTCTCGAAACGTCGGATCGAGTTTTGCCATCCGCTCAAGTGCGTTGACGACGCCCACAAACTTGTCGAGCGTGTCTCGGCCACTTCCCGGCTGACGATTTTCGGCAATCTGAAAAAGCATTGCGTAGGCATGCCCTCTGCCGCGCTCGTCGACGTCGAGCGCCTTGTCAAAGAATGTCGAAGCCCCTTTGAGCGCTTCGTTGAGTTCCGACTGATCGAATGTGAAGTCGACGGACATGACATTACCTCCCGGTGATTGACGAAATCGCCCCACGACAGACGCATCGGGCGCGGGGCTGACTTCAATTTCGCAAAGCAGCGGCGAAAGTGGTCCGATGCCATTCGATCCCGTGACTTTTCCCCAGCGAAAAGCTGTGAATCGGCCTATCTTTCTTTGAACGATTCCGATCCCACTTCTTTGATAGGCGAAAGCAAATAGTCGATGACGCGGCGCTCGTCGGTTTTGATTTCGGCCGTCACGGCCATGCCTGTCTGAAGGCGCAGCGTTCGGCCGCTATGACTCACCAAGTCGGCGGGCAACCGAATGCGCGCCATGTACACCGGCCCAAGTTTCTCGTCATTGACGGCGTCCTGCGACACATGCTCGACCGTCCCCGTCAACGTGCCGTACTTGGTGTACGAGTACGTCGCGATCTTCAGCGTGACGTCCTGCCCCGGTTTGACGAAGCCCGCGTCTTGATTGAGCACCTTGGCCTCTACCGCCATCGCAACATCGTGTGGCACCACGACCATCAGCGTCTGCGCTGGCTGCACCACACCGCCCACCGTATGTATCGTGCGCTGCTGCACGGTGCCATCCACAGGCGCCCGCAAGAACCGGTATTGTTCGCGCTGCTTGTACCTGTCGATGCTCAACTCCGCCTCGCGGAGCTGATCGTTGGCTTTGGTGAGCTCGGTCAACGCTTCACGGCGAAACTCGGCACGCGCTTGATTCAGATCTTCCGCAAGCCGCGATATCGTGGCGCGATGCTGTCGGCTGCGTTGTCGCTCGGCGTTCAACGTCTGCTCCGTCTCGCCGAGCTCCTGCTCGGCCTCCAACCACTTCACGCGCGCAACGCCGTTATGTTCGAGCAGCGTCTTGAACGCACTGGCCTTGTTCTCCAACACCTCGCGCCGCACCTTGAGACGCTCGATCTCGCTCGCACTGGCGGCCAGCATCGCTTCGGCCTCCGTGCGCTGCGCTGCGGCTGACGCCACCTTCGCGTGATACAGCGCCTGACGTGAGGCCAACAGGCTTCGCGCCCGTAACACCTGCACCGAATCGCCAGAGGCCCATGCCGTCGGCAACTTGCTTCCGTCCAGCGTCGCGAGAAACGCCTGCAACTGGGCCGCATCGAGCTGCGCCGTTGTCAGTTGCCGCTCCAACTGCATCAGGTCGACTTGTTCTTCCACGCTGTCGAGCACCACCAGCAAGTCGCCTTTCTTCACCTGCTGGCCGTCGTCGACAAGAATCTTGCGAACGATGCCGATCTCGAACGGTTGAATGGCTTTCGTGCCGCCCAACGGAATGACCTTGCCTTGCGCCACGGCGTCCATATCGACCCGCCCGAGAATCGACCACACCAGCGCGATGCAAAATAGCGCGACGATCAACAGGGCGACTTTGCGTCCGGCGGGGGATGCCGGGGTATCGAGAATCTCCAGTTCAGCGGGCAGAAACTCTCGTTCGTGCGAAGGCACCGACCGGCAATGAGTGAGGCAGCGCTTGCACGCCGTGGCGAAGCGCGTCGATATTGATTGCAGGGATGTCATGCGGTCATCTCCCCGGCCTGAATTCTGCACAAGCGTGCATAGCGGCCATCGCGCGCGACCAGCTCGTCGTGTGTGCCGTCTTCGACCACTTCACCGGCTTCGATGGTGATGATGCGATCCGCGTGGCGCACCGTGGACAAGCGGTGCGCAATGATCAGCACCGTGCGTCCTTCGCAAATCGCCCGCATGTTCTGTTGGATGATGCTCTCCGACTCGTAGTCGAGCGCGCTGGTGGCTTCGTCGAGAATCAAGATGCGCGGGTTCGTCACCAAAGCACGCGCGATGGCAATACGCTGGCGCTGGCCGCCGGAGAGATTCACGCCGCGCTCTTCAATCGGTGTGTCATAACCGTGCGACATGCCGAGAATGAACTCGTGGGCACCCGCCAACTTCGCCGCATCGATCACACGCTCCAGTGGCATTGCCGGGTCGGCCATCGCAATGTTCTCGCGCACCGACCGATTGAACAGAAGATTCTCCTGGAGCACGACGCCGATCTGCGTGCGCAGCCAGTGGGTGTCGACCATCGCAAGATCCACACCGTCGATCACCACACGCCCCGCCGATGGGACATACATGCGCTGCACCAGCTTCGTCAGCGTGCTCTTGCCGGACCCCGACGGTCCGACGATCCCGACCGTTTGCCCCGCTTGAATGCCCAGCGTTACCCCGCGCAACACCTCGGGCTTGTCGGGGCGGTAGCGAAACGTCACGCTGTCGAAAGTCACGTCCCCTTGTATCGACGCCATCATGGCGCGCCCCGGGTTGTAGCCCGGTTCGGTGGGGCTGTTGAGAATGTCGCCCAGCCGGTCGATGGAAATACGCGCCTGTTGGAAGTCGTTCCAGAGTTGCGACAGACGCAGCACCGGTGCCGTCACATGATTGGCGAACATGTTGAATGCCACCAATTGGCCGACGGTCAGCTCACCGCCGATGACTTTCGTGGCGCCGATATATAGCAACGTAGCGCTGCACAGCTTCGAGACCAGCTGCACCATCTGGCCCGCGATATTGCCAAGGTTCGCGGTGCGAAAGCTTGCGCGCACGTACGCCGCCAGCAGCGTCTCCCAGCGGCTTTGCGCCTGCGGCTGCACCGACATCGATTTGAGCGTTTCAATGCCGCTCACCGACTCCACGAGAAACGATTGCGATTCGGCACCGCGCCGAAATTTCTCTTCGACACGTGCACGCAACACCGGCGTGACGAAGACAGCGATCAACGCGTAGCAGGGCAGCGAGATCAGCACGATCATCGTGAGCCACGGGCTGTAGAACCACATGATCGCGAGAAACACCGCCGTGAAAAGCAAGTCCATGACCAGCGTCAGTGCCGAGCTAGTGATGAAGTCGCGAATACTGTCGAGCTCGCGAATTCGCGCCACAGTCTCGCCGGTACGCCGCGATTGAAAGTAGGCAATCGGCAGCGCCAGCAGATGTCGAAACAGCTTGGCGCCGAGCTCCACGTCGATACGGTTCGCCGTGTGAGAGAACACGTACGTGCGCAGGCCGCCCATGACCACCTCGAACACCGAGACGGTCAACAGCCCGATCACCAGCACCTTGAGCGTGCTCATGCTTTGGTGCACTAGCACCTTGTCCATCACCACTTGGAAGAACAGCGGTGAGATCAGCGCGAAGAGTTGCAGAAACAGCGAGATCAACAGGACTTCGCCGATCAGGCGCTTGTACTTCATGAACGCTGGCAGGAACCACGCGATATCGAACTTGCCGCCTGCACCGAGCACTGCCACGCGCTGCGTCGCCAACACCAGTTCACCCGTGGATTTCGCCTCGAAATCGGCGAGCGGCAGCGCAAGCACTTGCCCGCTGCGGCTGTCCTGCACGATGGCCATTCCCTCCGCAATTTTGCCGAGCAGCATGAAGGTGCCGTCGCGCATGACGGCGATCGCGGGCAACGGTGTCTTCTCGAGCCGTTCGGGGGACACGCGCACTTGTCTCGACTTCAGGCCGAGACGGCGCAGCAACCGAACCAACTGTGCCGCATCGACTTCTTCGCCAGCCAGTTCGCGGTGCAGCTGTGCGGCGTTGGCAGGCAGGCGGAAGAAGCTGAGAAGAATGACGACACTCTCGACGGCGCTGTCGCGTGCAGCATCGCGAGACGTGTCGTCCGAAGCATCCGGGGGGATCGGCGGAAGTGTTGAGGTCAACGGCAGGCGCATGTTGGATCAGCCTTCTTGAGTCATCAGTGTGTTGTTGAGGTCGGCAAGCACGTCGTCGTCGAGGTGGCCGGTGGCGTAGGCCAACAGCAGGCGCGACATGTAGTAGGCGTGAAACGCCTCCGCAAGCCCGGTACGGGCTTCGAAGTGCTCTTTCTGGGCGCGCAGAAGATCGAGATTCGTGCGCAGTCCGACGTCGCGGCCGAGTCGGGTCGCGTCCACCTTGTTCTGCGTCGATTGCCGCTGCGCCAGACGCGCACGGACCTGCTGCATGCCGCTATTCGCGCCGAGATAGGCTTTGATGACGCTGTCCCGCACCTTGGCGCGCGCGTCGTCGAGTTTTGCCTGCGCGCTGTCCGCCTTGTGTCGTGCCTCACGCACCTGCGAGGCGTGCAGGCCACCGGCAAATAGCGGAATCGTCACGTTCACGCCGATCACGTTGTCGCGCCGCGATGGGTCGTTGTAGGCATATAGCGGGGTGTTACGGCTCTCGCGGTGACGAGCAAAGAGTTCCACCACGGGCAAAAAGCGACCCGCCGCTTCGTCGATGTTGGTGCGTGCCACGTCGAGTTCGAGCGCTTTTTGGCGCAAGTCGCTGCTGTCGCCATCGGCGATTTGCACGTAAGTGTCGAGCGGGGCCAGTGCGTTGGCTTGTGCAAAACGCTCGCCAAAGCGGGCAGATATCTCGGATGGATTCAACCCCGTGATCCCCTCGAATGTGCGCTTCGAGAGCAGCAATTCGCTCTCTGCAACGAGAACGTTCGCCTGCGCCTCGTCAAAGGCGGCTTGTGCCTCGTCTTGATCGAGCTTGGCGGAAAGACCGAGTCCGACTTCTTCGGTCACGTTCGCGAGTTGCGCTTCGAGCGCCTCATGACTTGCCTCGGCGGCGGCGAGTTTGTCGTGCGCGACGAGCATGTCGAAGAACGCCCGTGCCGCATCGAGCATCAGTTGCTGTTCGTTGCCAGCGAACGTGGCGACGCCTAGTGCCGCAAGTTCTCGTCCTTTCTGAAATCCGGCAAAGCGGGAGACATCGAATAGCGGTTGGCGCAGCTCGATGTCATGCGTCTGGCTGCGGATTTCGCGTCCACGACTGGCGCTGTCGCGATCCCAATCGAATCGGCTTTCGAGCTGAACGCGCGGCAGAATTTGCGCGAGCCCTTGGTCGAACTGCTCGCCACTGGCCGCAAGGTCGGCGCGTGCGATGGCGAACCCCGCGTTGTACTCGCGAGACGCGCGTACTGCATCGAGTAGGTCAAAGGCGCTTGCCTGCGGTGGCATCAGACAGCACATGCAAGCAAGTGGGAGCAAGCGGGCGCGGTTCATAACGGTGATAAGGGATACGGGTAGGGCAAGAGAACGCCAAGCGAGCGGCGAATTCATTCACATGAATTCGCCGCATCGGCCGGTCGGGTGAAATGACCAGCGCGCAGGTGGCCGAGAGCGTTATCTAGAAGCCGCCAGCAGCATCGGCGCCCCTGGCACCGGATCTAACCGGATTGCCGTTTGGTTGAGCCCGGTGTCGGGTGTGCCGAAAGCCCCCAAACCTTGCAGCAGCCGATCGACCTTCTGCGGGGAGCTCGCGTCAAACGTTTCCGTGACTCTTGGCGTCACTTCAATGTCATCGTCTTGCGGCACTCGCGTGCAGTTGTCGGCAAGGTCAGGATCGAGTGGCGTGAGGCCCTTGTACTCGAAGACTCTCAGGTTGTCCGTCGTCAGAAACTCACCGCCTTGGGGCACGAATTGCGCGACGTCTTCGACCGCCGACTTCAATGCTTCCACGAGGCCCGTCGCCGCCGGATCGTGCGCGAGTCCCGAGATGTCGCGCTTGCCCACCGCCTCGAACTGAATCCCGGGGTGTTGTTGCTTCATCTCCGTATCAATCGATCCGGTCAATGCCGAGCGAGATTCGCCGATACGTGCCACGACGTCGTCCTCGCTCAAGTTCGCGAAGTTGCCCCGGTCCGGGTCGAACAGGCTGTAACGAGGCACGTCATCCGGTAGGCCCTGCGGTGCTCGTGTCACGTAGAGAAAATGCTGGCCAAGGGCGCTGTGCGCATGAGGCACGGCGAGGTCGCCCTGATCCCGCGAGACGGCCTCGAACGCAAACTCCATGCTGCCCGCGCTCGTCAGACCGCGCACGCCGGCTCTGATACCGGCATCGGAATACCTCGTGTGCGGATGTTCATCGAACGCCGGTGCATGCTGGCTCTGAACATCGCCCAGGGTATTCAGCGCGTGGATGATCTGATCGAACTTCGTGCCAGCAGCTTCGGCGAACATTTTCCGGAGATCGTCACCGAGTCCGTCGAACCGGGCAAAGCTATCCACCGTTTTCATCAGCTTGTAGAACGCGCGCACCCCGCCGTCTTCAGATGCATCGTTACCCATCGCAACAAACATGCCGTAAGCGAAGTTCTGACCGTTATCGCTCACCTTGATATCCCTGCCGAGAACGCTCGCCATCGTCTTGATGGCTTGGTTCATGAGCGTGGGATTGAATTCGAATGTTGGGTTGTAGATCACGTTTACCTCCGAGCAGTTTTGAGAAGAGGTCCGCAAGGTCGATTCGGCCATGCAGGCCAGAAGGCAATCTGGCACACATGCCGAGTGATCTTTTGAATGCACAACGCGTCTGTGAATCGGCTCAGCGCCGGATGGGAGGAATCACGCGAAAGTGGGTGTGAAATGCCGAAGGCATTCACAAAAATAAATTTTCCCGTTACAATCGCGCTCCCCTGCCCAGGTGGCGAAATTGGTAGACGCACTATCTTGAGGGGGTAGCGCCGAAAGGCATGCGGGTTCGAGTCCCGCCCTGGGCACCAGCAGTTCCGACGCACCCCTCGTATTTCCTCCCCTGAAGTTCAATCAGCCTGCGTGCTGTCTCAGAAAGTCTTCCACCAGCAACGCGAAGTACGGCGGACATTCCTGCATCGGGTAATGACCGCAATTCGGTAGTGCCGCCAATTGCGCGTTCGGATGCCACGCGAGAAAGGTCTGCTGCATCGCCTCGACACCAAGCCCAGGGTCCTTGTCGCCCACGATCACCAGAAACGGCGTCGCCAGCCCGCGCACGTCATCGACGAAGTTTGTGTTCACCATCATGTCGAGGTAACGCGGGCGACATACCGGTGCCACGCCATCGCGGTTCTGCTGAAGCTTCCGGTTCGCCCAGACATCCGATAAGCCCCCCGTCAC
Source organism: Pandoraea pneumonica (assembly GCF_902459645.1). Lineage (GTDB taxonomy): Bacteria > Pseudomonadota > Gammaproteobacteria > Burkholderiales > Burkholderiaceae > Pandoraea > Pandoraea pneumonica. Next base: position 336,639 of record NZ_CABPSK010000002.1, on the reverse strand, counting down.
GAACTTCACCAGACGTCGAAACGCGTCGTCGTTTTCACACGTCGAGGCGAAGAACGCCGCCGCCTCGGGCGGCAGACGGTTGCCCGCGGCAGAGATCGGACAAACGGCGATGGCGCTTTTGATGCGCTCGGGCGCATCGGCCGCAAGACGCTGCGTGACCATGCCGGTCATCGAGTGACCCAGCACGTGAAACCGGTGCCATCCGAGCGCATCAGCGACGTCGAGACAATCGCGCGCGATTTCGTCGATGGAATAGTCGCCGCTCAAGTGCTTCGACCGGCCGTATCCGCGCAGGTCGACAAAGGCATAGGCGAAGGCATCGCCGTCGAGATACGGCAGTAGGGCGTCGTAGTTCGTGTGATCGCCCAGCCAGTCGTGCAAGACCAGCACAGGCTCGGGGCCGGTACCGAAAAGGGTGAAGCCCAGCCGGTCGGCTTGCGGCGTCGTCGATGTTGGCGAGAGATGAGTCATTTCGAAGTTTCCTTTTTGGAGGGGTTGTCTTCCGGCGCAGCCATGACGGGGATCGTCGATGACTAATGCCGGAAACCAAAAAGAAACGCCCCCCCGGCGGACCGGGAGGGCGTTCGAAATTGGACTCAATCGTATCGAGCCGTCAGCGCAAAGTCAATGCAACCGACCGATGAATCGTGCGCAGCGACGCTTCACATGCCACGCGAAGGCCTCGCACCTCAGTCGTACTTGCGCCCGCGCGTCTCCGGCATCTTCAGATAGACGATCAGCGAAATTGCAGCGCAGATGCTCACGTACCAGTAGAAATACGATTCGTGACCGCTGGCCTTGAAGCGCAACGCCACGAACTCCGTCGTGCCGCCGAGAATGGCCGTGGTCAGCGCATACGGAAAGCCCACCGCCAGCGCGCGAATACGCGGCGGGAACAGCTCGGTCTTCGCGAGCATGTGCACCGACGTGAACCCCGAGAGCATTACCAGACCTGCGAACGACAACGCGAACGCCACCAGCGGGTCTTTCGTGTGGCTCAGTGCCGTGACGAGCGGCACGGAAAACAGCGTCGTACTCACCCCGAAGATGATCAGCACCGGGCGGCGGCCCACGATGTCCGAGAGCAATCCGAACAGCGGTTGCAGGGGCATATAAAGCAGCAACGCAATCGTCGAGACAAACGTCGACGACTCCTTCGACAACCCGACCGAGTTCACCAAGAACTTCTGCATGTACACCGTGAACGTATAGAACGCCACCGTACCGCCGATCGTGATGCCAATGGCGAGCAGAATCTGGCGCCAGTGTTGCAGCACCTCGCGCGTGATCGATGCCTCGCGCTTCTTCGCGCTGTGCACAAACGCCTCGCTCTCCGTCACGTTGCGGCGCATGTACAGCGCGAACATCGCCAGCACGCCGCCGATCACAAACGGAATGCGCCAGCCCCAATGCTCGATCTGCTCCGACGTCAGCAGCACGCGCTGCATGAGCAGCATCAGCCCGAGCGCGACGAGTTGCCCAGCCACCACGCTCACTTGCAGAAAGCCGAGATAGAAGCCCTTGCGATGCTCAGGCGCGACCTCGCTCAGATACGTGGCGCTGGTGCCGTACTCACCGCCCATCGACAAACCTTGCAGCAGACGTGCGGCAATCAGCACGATGGGCGCGAAGATGCCGATCGTCGCGTAGCCGGGCGTGAGCGCAATCATCATCGAACCGACGCTCATGGCGAGCACCGAGCCCGTGAGCGCCGACTTGCGACCGCGGCGGTCGGCGTACAACCCGATCAGCCAGCTTCCAAGCGGACGCGCCACGTAGCCCACGGCCGCGATGGCGGCGGTGTTCATCAGTTGGACGGTCGGGTTATCGCCGGGGAAAAACGCTTTCGCAAAGTAGATCGAGAAGATGCTGTACGCCAGAAAGTCGTACCACTCGATAAGGTTGCCCGCGAGGCCGCCGACGATGGAGCCGATCTTGACCGGAGCGCGGGCTGCCGTCGTGGCAGGTGCGTGGGTCTGAGCGGTGGAAGGGCGTGCGGCGTAGGAATCCGAGGGGGGCGTCAAAATCTGTCTCCGTTACTTATTTTGTATGACTGGAAAAACAAGCGTCGCCGCAGGGGGAGCGGCGTCGCTAGGGTGAAACTGGCAAAGCGCGATGTCAGTTGGCGGTGCCGTACTTCTTGTCGAGCGCGTCATAAAACGGCTTGTTCACCAGACGCTGACGTTCGGCGAACGGCACGACCAGCGACGGGTCTTCGTCCAGACGGCCGCTGTCGCGCAGCGTGCCCAGGGCCTTTTGCATGCCGAGGACTGCGCTTTGCAACGCCGCGTTGGCGTAGAGCACGATGCCGTAGCCCAACTCGGCCAGTCGCGGTTGCGATTGCGTCGGCGTCTTGCCGCCGATCACGATGTTGATCAACTGCGGACGATCGAACAGCGCCGGCAAACGTTCGATATCGGCGAGCGTTTCGGTGGCTTCGATAAAGAGAATGTCGGCACCGGCCTCGATGAAACGGCGGCCGCGCTCGATGGCGGCTTCGATGCCTTCGACAGCGGCAGCGTCCGTGCGCGCGATGATTTGCAAGTTGCCGTCTTCGCGCGCGTCGACCGCTGCGCGAATCTTGCCGACCATTTCGTCGGCACCAATCACCGCCTTGCCATTGAAGTGGCCGCATTTCTTGGGCAGCACCTGGTCTTCGAACTGAATCGCGTCGGCCCCGCTGCGCTCCAGCACGCGCACGGTGTGTCGCACGTTGAGCGCGTTGCCGAAACCGGTGTCGGCATCGACGATGATCGGCAGCGACACGGCATCGCGCACGCGCGCGGTGTGCTCGGCCATTTCGGCCAACCCCACGAACGCGAGGTCGGGCAGACCCAGCGACATATTGGTCACGCCGGCGCCGGTGAGATACAGCGCTTCGAAGCCAGCGTCTTCAATCACGCGCGCAGACAGTGCATTGAAGGCGCCCGGCACGAGCAGCCCCTGACGAGCTTCGACTTTGCGGCGGAATTCGGCGCGGCGTTGCGCGGTCGCGGTGGTCATGGTGGGTCTCCGTAATTTTCAATGGAATCGATGAGCGAACAGGAAACCCTTTCGCAAGCCGCGTGCCAGCGGGCATCGAACTTGAGAATGGCCGGGCATTACGCGTCGAATCAGTGACTTACCGCGCACGGTGCGTTGTCCGCCGATGTGGCAGAATGCCTCGTTCACATATGAAACGTTTCATGAAACACACTAAATCTAAATTGAAACGCTTCATGAAACGCTTTTAGCCCGCCGTACGGAGACACGTCATGCCCCCCCGATTCACCGGCACCGAGCCGTCGCGCCACGCCGCCAACTTTTCGCCCGCCCCCGCCGATCCGCGCGCCCGACGCCCCGGCATCGCGTTGGTGAGCATCAGCCGCTTGCAGACGCTGTGCGAAACCGTCGCGCCGCGCTATACCGACCGTGCGCGCTTCTACTCTGTGCGCGAGGGCTACGGTGCCGCGGTGACCGCCTTGCAGTCGTACGTCGATTCGGGCGCGGTGGACGTGGTGCTCGCCGCCGGGTCGAACGGCGCCTATCTGCGCGAAAACTTGTCGGTGCCGGTGGTGACGGTCAAGGTGAACGGTTTCGACGTGCTCAGCGCCATCACCCGCGCGACGACCACTTGGCCCGATCAGCCGGTAGGGCTGGTGCTGCACGAAACCGTGTCGCAGGAACTCGACGATCTTGGCCAGTTGCTCAAGATTCAACTGCATCAGCGCGCTTACCGCTCGATCGACGAAGTGCACGCGGCCGTCGACACGCTCGCCGCCGAGGGGTGCAAGGTCATCATCGGTCCGGGCATGGCGTGCGACTTCGCGCAAGAAGCCGGGCTGGAGCACGTGTTTCTCTACTCGATCGGGGCCGTGGAAGAGGCCTTCGAGCGCTCGGTGGAACTCGCTCGCGTGAGCCGCGAGAAAGAGTCGAAGCGCATGCGTCTGAACACGATCGTGGCGCACATGCGCGACGGCGTCGCCGCCTTCGACGACGGCGGACAGTTGGAAGCCGTCAACCCAGCGATGTTTGCGCTGCTAGGCATCGACGCGGAACGCTTGCCGACCCCGGGGGCACAACAATTCGAACTCACGCGAAAGCTCGGGCCGATGTTGCGCGAGTTGGCCGCCAGCGGGCTTGCCATCGAAGAGCGGCTGGAACACATCGATGGCCGCGCTTTCATCGTGAGTTGCGTGCCGATTTCGGAACATGGCCTGCGCTCCGGCGCTGTGGTAACGGTGCAGGATGCCCAAATGGCCCAACGCATCGACCGCTCGCTACGCACGACGCAACGCCCGCGCCATTTGGTCGCCAAACACGAACTGGATGAACTCGTCGGTGACTCGCCGTTGATCGCCAAGGTACGGCGTCTCGCGCGCGCGGGGGCGGCGCACGATGCGACGGTGTTGCTGACCGGCGAGAGCGGCACGGGCAAGGAACTGGTCGCGCAAGGCATTCACAATGCGAGCGAGCGGCGGGGAAACCCGTTTGTGGCGTTCAACTGCGCCGCACTCCCCGAAGGGCTGATTGAGAGCGAATTGTTCGGCCATGACGAAGGCGCGTTCACGGGCGCGCGGCGCGGTGGCAAAGCGGGGCTCTTCGAGATCGCGCACACGGGCACGATCTTTCTCGATGAGATTGGCGAGATGCCCGCGGCCTTGCAGAGCCGATTGCTGCGCGTGCTTCAGGAACGCGAAGTCATGCGGTTGGGTTCCGGCCGCCCGGTGCCCATCGACGTGCGTGTCATTGCCGCGACGCACCGCAACTTGCATGAGCTTGTCGCGCAGGGGCGCTTTCGCGCGGACCTTTATTTCCGGCTCAATCTCTTGCAGATCGAGTTGCCCGCGCTACGGGAGCGACGCGCTGATATTCGACTGCTCGCCCAAACGTTGCTCGCCCGAAGCGCTGCGCAATACGGATTGGACGCGCGAGCATCCGGCCAGATTCTCGATGTGCTCGCACCGCTTTTTTCCGATTACGACTGGCCGGGGAATGTGCGCGAACTAGAGAACCTGTTGGCACGCGCGGCGATTTATCTCGACAGCGATGTCCTGGCGCAGGCGCAGTCGCTGCACGAGGTGTTCCCGGAATTGATGCGACTCTCTGGCGGCGTCGGCAAGACGGCGATGTCGTCGCAGCACGCCGAGGCAACGAGCGCATCGCCTCGCGAAGCCGTTACGGTGGAAGCCGCGCAGGCGGCATTGCAGGCATCAGGGGGCAATCGCGCGGCGGCAGCCCGTGCGTTGGGCATCAGCCGCACGACGTTCTGGCGGCTTATGAAGCCGTAGGACTGAGCGCGACGAATTCGCCGACGAGGTGGCCAACGCGCTGGCCGTCCTGTTCCAACGTAGAAACCACGGACACGCGCGCCTTGCCCATGCGCGCAAACATGCGCAGAAATTTGCCCCACTGCTCGGGGTGTTCAAGCGCCGAAGTCGCCGTAAATTCGCCCGAAATCGGCAACGTGTACTCCATCGTGTTGCGCTGGATGACGAGTCGGCATTCGATGCCTTCACCGCGCAGCCGCGTGTGCAGCAACGACCACGCCGCAAGGATCGCCACGGCCGACGCGCTACCGCCGAATACCGTCTCTCGATGGTTGATGTTCGGCGCCAGCGGCGCGCGCAGCACTACGGTGTCCGGTGTCACAGTCTCGGCCGAGACTTGCATCGCTTTCGAGAGTGGAATGTGGTCGTAGAGGTATTGCTGAAGGTCGTTCGGGGTCATCTTCTTCGTTTCCTGTCGGGGGGACCATTGCCGATTACCGCACTGCATGGAAGACTACCCGCCATTGCGCGCGCGCGAAACGCTCAAAGTTAGCAGGCGCGCAAGAACGATCAAATGCGTGTCGCGCGAAGTGCTTATAGTCCGCCCACACGCTCTCGGAAACGCTATGACCCCGGTAGGAAAAGCCCTTTGGTATATCGAGATTCAGCTAAGCGGCGAACTCACGCTCGATGATATTGCTCGCGCCAGCGGCATGTCGCGCTTCGCCATCTCACGGCTGTTTGCCATCGCGACGGGCTGGTCTGTGATGCGTTACGTACGGGCCCGGCGCCTGACGCGCGCGGCACAGACACTGGTCGAGCATGCGCCCGGCATTCTCACTGTCGCGCTCGATGCCGGGTATGGGTCTCACGAGGCGTTTACACGTGCCTTTGCCGACGGCTTCGGTCTGACACCCGAGCGGTTACGCGACAGGCGCACTCTGGACGGACTCAGACTTGTGGAGCCTTTACGCATGAAAGACGTGAAGTTCATCGACCTCGCCCCGCCACGCTTCGAAACCGGCCAATCGCGCTGGATTGCCGGGCTGAGCAGCCGCTTCACCTTCGCGACCAACGAAGGCATTCCGGCGCTTTGGGAAGCCTTTAATCCGTACTTTCGAAATATCCCCGATCAGGTGAGCGACGCCACTTACGGCGTGTGCTGCAACCCCGACGGCGAGGGCAGCTTCGAGTACATCGCCGGCGTGGAAGTGAGCCGTCGCGACCGTTTGCCCGACGCGTTTCGATGCGTGGCGCTCGCGCCCGTGCAGTACGCGGTGTTTGAGCACAAGGGGCATATCTCCTTGCTGCATCAGACGGTCTACACCATCTGGCATCAGTGGCTGCCCGCCTCGGGTATGGACGCAGCGGATGCCCCCGACTTCGAGCGCTACAGCGAAGATTTCGATCCGGTTGCCGGTACTGGTTCGCTCGAAATTTGGTTGCCCGTGAAGGCACGGTAAGCGCAACGCGGCATCGGCTGGACAGACCCTGCGTCACGCATCGTCCAGCCGCTTGCCGAACCAGACAAGCGCCGGTAGCCATACGATCCACCCGGCGGCAATCAGCAACAAAGCTGCGAATGGATCGACGAGTTGAACGGCCCCCAACGCCGCACCTGCGCGAAACGACAGCGGCCCAGCAACACCGCCCAGCAGCGCCGCAAGCCGCCATCGGGTGCGCAGCCAGTGAAACACTGGGTTGATCTGCAACGCGAAAAGCATCCAGAGTGCTGCCATCCAGTAGGGGGCGTAGCCAGTGATTGCACCGCTCGGATACTTCACCCATCCCGTGCGCATCACGCCGCACTCCCAAAGCCAGCCACAGAGCGTCACGATGCACAGCAGCAACATCGCGCGCCGTCTGTCGCGTACGACGCATAGGTGAACCAAAGCCAAGAGCGCGACCGCGAGCGCGCCGCTCCAAGCCTTATCGTGCGCCGCGCCCAGTACGCACGCGAACCAGCCAATCTGACCGGCGATAGCGTAGACGGCCGCTTGCGAGCCGGATGCGATGCGTGTCACCGCGCCGCCCTCGTGACTGCCGTCGATGCGGGGCGCGCGACGTTGCGCGCGCGGTGCGGTCGCATATCAACTCGGCACACTCACAAGGAAGTGCCGCACGTCGATGCGCCGCTCCATGAACGCAGCCTCGCAGTATTGCAAGTACAACTGCCACGTTCGGATGAAGATGTCGTCGAAACCTTGGGCGCGAACGGCATCGAGTTTTGCATCGAACGCAGAGCGCCAGAGGCTTAGCGTTCGCGCGTAGTCTCGCCCGAACGACAGCGTGACTTCGGCGTGCATTGCAGCGCGGCTCGCCGCTTGAATGAATCGCTCGACACTTGGCAACATGCCGCCCGGGAAGATGAATTCCCGAATGAAGTCGCTCGACGCGCGGTAGGCTGCGAACGCGGCGTCATCGATGGTGATCGACTGCACCAACGCTCGGCCACCCGGCTTCAGGCACCGTTTTAACGTGGCAAAGTAAGTCGGCCAAAACGATTCGCCAACCGCTTCGAACATCTCAATCGACACGACGGCATCGAACTCACCCTGCAAATCTCGATAGTCCATCAGCGCTATTTCAGCGAACGCGCCGAGTCCCTCCTGTGCGATACGTTGCTGCGCAATCTCGTACTGCGCCTGCGAAATCGTCACACCTTGCACATGAATGCCTTGTCGCGCCGCGTGTACGGCAAACCCGCCCCAACCGCACCCAATCTCCAGCACGCGGGCGCCCGGACGTAGCGCCAGCGTCTCGACGATGTGCTGGTACTTCGCCGTTTGTGCATCGGCCAGCGAGCGGTGCTCATCGTCACCGAATAGCGCGCTCGAATACGTCCATGTGTCATCGAGCCAAAGGCCGTAGAAACGATTGCCGAGATCGTAGTGCGCGTGAATGTTGCGACGGCTTCCGCTGCGCGTGTTTGGGCGCAGACGATGCCGCAGTTGGTACCAAAGCTGCGCAAGCCGAGAACCGGTGAGCGTTTGCGACACGCTCGATTGATTGCGGATGGCAAGACGCAGCAGCGCGATCAAGTCTGGCGATTCGACCCATTTCGCGCGATAGGCTTCGGCGAAGCCAATATCGCCCGCTTGCACGATGCGTCGGCACGCACGCCAGTCGTGAATCTGCAACGTCGCGCCCGGCGAGGTGTGGGGATCCCCGAAGACGTGCTGCGTGCCGTCAGGGGCGATCAGTGTCAGATGCCCGACGCGAATGCGTTCGAGCAGCCGCAAGAAAAGGCGTGCCGATAAGGGGATCGCCGAATGCGGCGAGAACAAGCGAATCGGCATCATGATCTGACCTCATGATCGGCGGGTGGAAGGGGGTGAGTCGGCGGCGTCTTGCCGTAGAAAGGCACGCGCTTGCGCAGCAGACGCAGTGCTTGCCAATGGATGCGCACGACAACGTTGATGGCATTGAGCGGCAGCGCCATCACGGCACGCAGCGCGCTTCGCCCCGTGAGCGGCTCTGCTTGCATGTCGATCGCTGTGCGCAGCAAAACTTCGTCGCCGTCGAAGTAATCGATCGACACCGACAGGTTTTGCTTGTAACGGCGCGCGCGGAATTCGTAGTGCCCTTCGACGTCGCAAAATGGCGACACGTGAAACGTCTTCCGACATCGCAAAATCGTGCCGTTCAGAATGGCCATGTGCCCGGGCGCGCTCAGCAGGTATCCATGGTGCTCACCGAAAGTGTTTTGCACATCCGCGTATAGCGCGCGCAGATCACCATGGCGGTCATGGCAATACCAAAAGCTCACGGGATTGAATGCGTAGCCTGCGAGACGTGGGATGGTTTGCAGCCAGATCGGCCCGTCCGCAGGAATACCCGCCTCGGCTAGCTGCGCGCGCATCCATGGCGCTAGGGCGCTGCCATCGCGCGGACCGTAATCGCGCGGGGATATCGACAGCGGACGCCAACGGTCGGCACTGAACCACCATCGTGTGGATTCGCCCAGACGGTCGACATCGCAGACGATCTGAAAGAGCGGGTATTCGAACCCGTGATGGGCTGGACGCAAACGCGCATGCCTCACGTTGCCACGCAGTAGATAGGCCGCTGGGCCATCGCGGAAGTCGAGCGTCTTCATAGCTTCGCCCACTGCGGTGAGACGCCGAAGTCGCGCGCGACGCGCAGCGCAGACTTCAAGCCATCTTCGTGAAAACCGTAACCCGTCCACGCACCCGCAAACCACGTGCGTCGTTGGCCTTGAAGCTCAGGCAAACGCGCCTGCGCATCGACGGCAGCCAGATCGAGCAGCGGGTGTTCGTACGCGTAGCGGCCCAACGTTGCGTGTGGCGCCGGTTCCTCCATCGGATTGAGCGTGACGATCACCGGCGTCTGAAAGGGCAACGCTTGCAGTTGATTGAGCAAGTAGCTCACGCAAACGGGCGATTGCGTGTTCTCTTGATTGGCCGTTTGCGCGGCGCTCGTCTTGCTCAAGTAGTTCCATGCGGACCAGACACGCTGACGGCGCGGCAGCAACCGCGCGTCGGTGTGCAAGACCGCTCTGTTGGGCTGGTAGCGAATGGCACCTAACGTGCTTCGCTCTTGCGGATCGGCGTCGGCGAGCAAGCGAAGCGTGTCGGGCGCATGACCGGCAAGCACGACCGCGTCGTAGCGTTGCGGCGATTCGTCATCGAACATCAGCGTGACGCCATCGGCATTGCGTTGAATGCTGCGCACAGGGGTGCGCAGACGCACGTCATCGAGCGTGGCGACGATGCGTTCCACATAATCGCGCGCGCCACCCGCGACCGTCTTCCATTGCGGGCGATGATTCACTTGCAGCAGCGCGTGATTCAAACAGAAGCGCAGGAATGTAGCGGCGGGAAAGTGCAGGATGTCGGCGGCGCGGCTCGACCAGATTGCCGCGGCCATCGGCAGCAGATAGTGATGCTGGAAAGGTTGCCCGTAGCCGTTCGCCGACAGCAACTCGCCAACGGAATGGCGTTCGCGTTCGGCGGTGTGTAGATGACGTTCTGCCGACGCGTTAAAGCGCAAGATATCGCGCAACATGCCCAGAAAACTCGGCGAATAGAGATTGTGCCGTTGCGCGAAAACGGTGTTCAGATTCGTGCCCGCCCATTCCAGATCGCCATCGTTCACCGAGACGGAAAACGACATGTCGCTTGCAATGGCACGCACGCCCAGTTCATCGAACAGTGCCAGAAGATTGGGATACGTGCGGTCGTTGAAAACGAGAAAGCCGGTGTCGACCGGCGCAGTGGTGCCGTCGAGTGTTACGTCGACAGTGTGCGAATGGCCGCCCGCGTAGTTCGCCGCTTCGAAGAGCGTGACGCGGTATTTCCGCTTTAGCAGGTAAGCGCTCGCGAGACCGGCGATGCCAGCGCCGACGACGGCGATTCGGCTACCGGGAGCGAGGGGGGCAACGGGCGCGTTCATGGGGTGCTCTCGTCGTTATGCCGACACGTGGCGTGCTGCGCCAGCTTTCTCGAACAGGTAGTGCGCCACGCCCCACTCGCTGCCTTTTGCGTAGCCGAACAACTCGGCGACGGCCATGTAGAACATGCGCCAACGTTGCAGCCAGATACGCGCATGCGGGCCATAGCAGAGTTCGAGAATCGGCAGCACCCGGTCACGAGACGCGTCGAGCGACGCCAGCCATTGATTGGCCGTGCGTTCGTAATGCCGTCCGCTTAACCACCATTGATGCGTGACGCGCAGGTCGTCTTGAAAGCGCAGCAACAGATCGGCCGACGGCATGGTGCCGCCGGTAAAAAAGTGCCGCGACATCCAGTCGGAGCCGTGCTTGTTCTCGAAGTGATAGGCGAGATGTCGATGCGCGAAGAGATGCACGAACAGCTTGCCGTCGTCGTTGAGCCAACCGGCGATTCTGGCAAGCAACGCGCCGTAGTTCTTCATGTGCTCGAACATTTCGATAGAGAGCACGCGGTCGAAACCCGCAGGCGTTTGGCGATCGAATTCGAAATCGACGACGTTGCCGGTGACGATGTGCAGATTGGTCAGGCCACGCCGTGCCGCAACCGTCTCGATGTGATGACGTTGGCTCGCGGAATTCGACAGGCCAACAATTTGTGCACTCGGGAAGTGGGCCGCCAGCCATAGCGAGAGCGATCCCCAGCCGCAGCCGAGATCGAGGATGCGTTGACCGTCTGCGATGCCCGCGCGCTCGGCGTAGCACGTCAGCATGGCGTGTTCTGCCTGTTCGAGCGTCTCTTCACCCGTGGGGTAAAGGCAGCACGAGTACTTCATCGCGGGGCCGAGATGCACCGCAAAGAAGTCGCTCGGGACTTCGTAATGCTGGGTGTTCGCCGCAGTCGTTTCGATAGCGATGGGGCTCGTGCGTAATTCGGCGATGAGCGCTTCGAGGGCTTGTGTGCTGCGCTCGGCGTCGCGGGCATGCTCGTCGCGTAGGCGCTGGCGGATGAGCGAGCGCATGCCAGCGCGCAACAGCACGTCGGGCACCAGCCCCTGTTCGCAAAGGTGGATCAGCCCCGACTCGCCGGGTGTCGGCACCGGCGTGCGGGTGGGTGACGGCGAGGCGGTCGTGGGAATCGCAGACATCGGGGCGGTCTCCTGCGAAGGATGAGTGGACGGAGGGGCGGTCATGATCGGCTGCCTGAGGTGGGCGGTGCTGGGGGAGCAGGCGGGGAAGGGGGCGAGGGCGTGATGTTCCGGCGCGGTGCCTTCGGTGGCCATGGCACCAGCGCGCTGGTGGTGCGCATGTACTCGCCATACCCGGGGCGGGTTTTGACGAGGCGGGCTTCGAGCATCGGCACGCCCGATATCTTCAGCAACAGCACTGCCATGAGCACTGGCGGCACCAGCGTCAGCCAGCCCCACGGCATGCCGAGCGACAACACCGCATAGGCGCACCAGTGCACACATTCGAAGAAGTAATTCGGGTGGCGCGAGTAACGCCACCAGCCCGACTGGCAGACTTGCCCGCGATGCGCGGGGTCGGCAACAAATCGCCGAAGTTGCCGGTCGGCCGAGGCTTCGCCGGTGAGTGCGATCAGCCAAATCGCGGCGGCGGCGATGAGGGCGATCCGCGACGGGGCTTCGGCCTGAAACGCCGGGAGGAAGAATGCGATCGACAACGCCATCGAGATCGCCGCTTGCAACTGGAAGAACCAGAACATGTTGCGATTCGCCGCGTCGCCCCATTGCTCACGGAACTGGCGGTAACGCGGGTCTTCCGGCTTGCCGTGGTTGCGCTGCCAGAGATGGAGGGCGAGACGCAGCCCCCAGAGCCCCCCCGCCAACGCCACAAACACGCGATTGACGGTAGCGCCCGTCCCCAGCGCCGCCGCCAGCACCGCGACACCCGCCAACGACGCCGCCCACACCGGATCGACCATACCGGCATTGCGCGTGCGCAATTGGCGCAGCCACGCCGCGCTAAAGGCGGCGATCAGTCCGGCGTACGCAAGGGCAACAGCGAACAGCATACGAGCTCCGTTGGCGGTGTTTAGCCTCTATACGAGCGAGGACCACCAACGGATGCAGGTGTCGGGAGAAATTATTGAATGAGGGGGTCGGGGGCGGCGCCCCGCGCTTCGTCGATCACCCACTTCGCAAACGCCTGCACCGGCTTCGCGCTCAACTCGACCGGCTCAGGAAGCACGAGGCAAAAGTGTTTGGTAATCGCTTTACCGTCCGGCCAAGGCGCCACGAGTCGGCCTTGCGCAAGCTCGGCGCCAATGTACAAGCGCGGCACCAACGCCACGCCCAACCCGGCAAGCGCCGCTTCGATCAGCATGGAATGAAGGTCGTAACGCGCGCCAACCGCCGAATTGGCGAGCGTGATGCCGGTCTCCTGCGCGTAAAGCTGCCACGCGTCCGGGTTCTGCCGCCGGTGTAGACGAGGCAGTGCGTCGAGCGATGGGTTCTCGCCAGCCTCGGCCAAAAGCGCTGGGCTGCACACCGGCACAAGTACTTCTTCCAGCAAGGGGTATCGATGCATGCCCGCCCACGCCGGATGCTCGAAATGAATCGCGGCGTCGAAACCGCTGTCGGCGAGAAGAAATGGCTCCATACGTTCCGCGATGTGCACGGTGACGTTGGGATACGCCTGTTGAAAGCGCTTGAGCCGAGGAATCAGCCAGCGCGTCGCGAAGGTGGGAATCGCCGCGATGTCGATGCTCGCGCCCTCGATCGACTGGCCCATCAGATACAGGCTGTCGCGCTCCAACCGCTCGAGAATCTCGCGAACTTGTGCCGCGTAACGCGTGCCGTTGGGCGCCAGTCGCACGCGATTTCCGGAGCGCTCGAACAAGGCGACGCCCAGAAACGCTTCCAGCCGCGCAATCTGCCGACTGACGGCGCCTTCCGTCAACGCCAACTCGTCGGCGGCCCGGGCGAAGCTGCCGTGTCGTGCCGCGGCCTCGAAAGCCTGAAGGGCGGCATTACTGGGAATCTTGCGTCGCATGGGCGGGTCGTCGATGGGGGTGTTATCAGCTTGAGCAAATGTCACTGAAGGCTGACTTTATATCGATTTATTGGCGAGAACGGCCAGCTTAGCATTACGTTCATGCAATGAACATGGGCCACCCAATGATCTACACCGTCGAATGCAGCTTCGCCGATCCGGCCAGCGAAGCCGAATGGAACGACTTCTACAGCCTTGAAAAGCTGCCCGCCCTGATCTCCGTGAGTGGCTTTCACACGTCGCAACGCTTCAAGGCGATCAGCGAGATCAGCGAAGGCTGCCCGGTCTATCTGGCCCTCCATACGGTCGATAACCTCGACGTACTGACGAGCGATGCATATCGCCAGAAAGGCGGCGGTAATTTCGCGAAGTGGCAGCAGCACATCACCGACTGGCACCGTAATCTCTACAGCGATATCGGACTTGCACCGGCGGTTGGCATGAACGAACGCCTCGCCGTGAGCGCGCACGGCCCCGACGTGTTGGCGCAAATGGGCATCGCACCGCTGGCTATGCATGCGGTGGCGTTAGAGAAGCATCCGGCGCGTCGCTGGCTCGCTGTGGTGCCTAGTCGATCGGTGCAGATTGCGCAGGACGTCGCCGCACGCGATCCCCGTGTTCAGCTTTACGTGCCGATGGCAGCACAACTGACGAGCGGCAACGACTAGCCTCTCTGGAGAAAACCGTGTCCGACCTTATCTTTCCCAGCCAGCAAGTTGGCGATTTCACGATTACCGCCATCAGCGATGGCTACCTCACGGCGAGTCTCGACTTTCTCTCGAATATCGATGCCGCCGAAGCGTCCCGCATGCAATCTGACGCCGGGCAAGCCGTGCCCGCCGCCGTGCATATCAACTGCTACGTCGTGCGCGGGGCAGGGCGTACGATCCTCATCGATGCCGGGGCGGGTGGTATCAAGCAGTGGGGCGGTCGTCTGCAAGCGCACTTGTTGCTTGCGGGGATCGAGCCGTCGTCCATCGACACGATTCTGCTCACGCACGCGCATCCCGATCACGTTGGCGGGCTGGTCAGTGCGGAGGGACAAGTGAACTTCACGAACGCCGAGCTCGTCGTGCATCAGCGGGAAGTCGCGTTTTGGCAGGACGACGGCAACCTGAGCCGGGCGAATGAACGCGCGCGCGGCAACTTCGAGATCTCGCGTCGGGTGTTTGATGGGTACGGCGACAGGCTGCGCACGTTCAATGCGGGAGAGGTGGTGCCCGGTATCCGCGCGATGCCGTTACCGGGACATACCGACGGCCACACCGGCTACGTCGTCGAATCGCGCGATCAGGGGCTGCTCGTGTGGGGCGACATCGTGCATTTCCCTCACATTCAGATTCAGCGGCCCGACGTGACGATCGCGTTCGATCAGGACGCGCCGCTGGCCGCAGCGACGCGCTCGCGCCTTCTCGATCAAGTCAGTTCAGACGGCCTGATGATCGCCGGAATGCATCTGGGCGAATTGGGTTTCGCGCGAATCGATCCGATCAAACAGACGAAGGGGGAATATCGACTGCGTTACGAGGCGTGACGTCGATGTCAACGCTCGCGGGTGCGCGCATATCGGGGAAATGCATGTCGCGGTACTTCACGAAGCGCGAGCCGCGCGCCAGTCGATAGCCCGCCCAGATCAGCAGGAACAGCGGGATGCCGATGTACGTCGCGACCACGCCGCCCCAGTCGATCTTGTCGCTCAGGAATGCCTCGTAGTTCTGCCCCAATGTGATGATCAGGCAGAGCACGAATGCGAAGATCGGGCCGAACGGGAAGAACGGCGAGACGTACGGCAAATCGCTCAGGCTGTGGCCACGCTTGAGATAGCCGCGGCGGAAACGGTAGTGACTGATTGCAATGCCGAGCCACGCGATAAAGCCCGTCATGCCGGACGTGTTGAGCAACCAGATATAGACGGCGTTCGGGCTGAACACGAACGTGAAGAAGCACAAGGCCGCGACGGCGGCCGTGGCCAGCAGCGCGACCATCGGTACGCCGTTGCGCGAAACGTTGCCGAAAATCTTCGGCGCCTTGCCATCGCGAGCGAGACTGTAGAGCATGCGCGTTGCCGCGTACATGCCCGAGTTGCCAGCGGACAGCACCGACGTCAGCACGACGGCGTTCATGACCGACGCTGCGCCGAGCAACCCGGCACGTTCGAAGATCAGGGCGAACGGGCTGACGCTGATGTCGGTCACGTCGTTACGCAGCAGATGCGGATCGGTGTAGGGGATCAGCAAGCCGATCACCAGAATCGCTGCGACGTAGAACAGCAGAATGCGCCAGAAGACCTGACGTACGGCGCGCGGTACGTTGCGTGCGGGGTCTTTGGATTCGCCTGCGGCAATGCCGATGAGTTCGGTGCCTTGGAAGGAGAAGCCCACGACCATCGCGACGCCGATCAGCGCGGCGAAGCCGCCCGCGAAAGGTGCGTCGCCGACGCTCCAGTTGGCGATGCCGCCGGTTTCGCCACCGCGAATGATGCCCAACAGCATCATCACGCCCATCGCGACGAAGGCCAGCACGGCCACCACTTTGATCAACGCGAACCAGAATTCCGCTTCGCCGAAGCCGCGTGCGGACAGCGCGTTCAGGCCGAAGGTGATCGCTAGGAACAAGGCGCTCCAGTAAACACCGGGTACGTCGGGGAACCAGTACGCCATGACGAGTTGGGCCGCGACTAAATCGACTGCCACGGTGACGGCCCAGTTGTACCAGTAGTTCCAACCCAGCGCGAAGCCGAAACCCTCTTCGACGTAGCGCGCGCCGTAGGTCGAGAACGAACCCGACACCGGCATGGCGGCGGCCAGTTCACCCAAGCTGGTCATCAGGAAATACACCATGAGACCGATCAGCACATAACCCAGTAGTGCCCCGCCCGGGCCCGCCTGCGCGATGGTGGCACCGGACGCCACGAACAGGCCAGTCCCGATGGACCCGCCCACCGCAATCATCGTCAGGTGGCGCGCCGACAATGTGCGGCGCAATTCGCCCGGGGCCGATGCCCCCGCCTTGCCGCCCTCGCGGTGCTGATCGTGTTCCGATGGTGCCAACGTTGTGTTCCTAAAGTGAGTGGTGCGTTTAGATAAAGAAAAGGCCTTGAAGTCTCAAGGCCTTATCAATTTCCGTCACGCTTTGGTGTGGCTTGATTCGATGCGACGCCTTAAACGTCGATGTTCCCCGCACGCAGTGCGTTCGATTCGATGAACGCGCGGCGCGGTTCGACGTCGTCGCCCATGAGCGTCGTGAAGATGCCGTCGGCCGCAATCGCGTCTTCGATCTGCACACGCAGCAGGCGGCGAACCGTCGGGTCCATCGTGGTCTCCCACAGCTGTCCCGCATTCATTTCGCCCAGACCCTTGTAGCGCTGCTTCGACACGTTGCGCTCGGCATCGGCCATCAGCCACTTCATCGCGGCCTTGAAGTTCGCCACCGTCTGCGAACGCTCGCCACGACGAATCGTCGCGCCCTCGCCGATCAGGCCCTTGAACGTTTCCGCCGTCTTCTGCAACTGCGCATAGTCCGCCGTTTGCAGGAAGTACGGATCGATCACGGTTACCTTCACATTGCCGTGGTGACGACGCTCGACACGCAGCGATACCACCGGCTCCGCATTCTCGACGTCTTCCACCACCGCCTTGATCGTGATCTCGGGTGCCAGCGGATCGTCGCTCAATGCCGCTTGCAACGCTTCTGCCGACTTCGCTGCGGCTTCCTCGCTGTCGAGATTGATCTCGACACCTTCGGTCACTGCGGTGAGTACCGACGATTCGTAGATGCGGCTCAGACGCTCGATCACGCTATCGGCCAACTGGTAGCTGCGCGTGAGCTCGCCCAACGCATCGCCCGAAATCGGCGTAGCACCCGTCGACGGCGTCAGCTCGGCATTGTTCATCGCCAGCTTCAGCATGTACGTCGCCAGCTCGGACTCGTCCTTGATGTAACGCTCGTCCTTGTTGTGCTTGACCTTGTACAACGGCGGTTGCGCGATATACACGTAACCTCGCTCGATCAGCTCCGGCACCTGACGGTAGAAGAACGTCAGCAGCAGCGTACGGATGTGCGCACCGTCCACGTCAGCATCGGTCATGATGATGATCCGGTGATAACGCAGCTTGTCGATGTTGTAGTCGTCCTTGCCGATACCGCAACCGAGTGCGGTAATCAGCGTGACGATCTGCTCGCTCGAAATCAGCTTGTCGAAACGCGCCTTCTCGACGTTCAGCACCTTGCCGCGCAGCGGCAAAATGGCCTGGAATTTACGATCGCGGCCCTGCTTTGCAGACCCGCCTGCCGAGTCGCCCTCGACCACGTAGATCTCGCACAGCGCCGGATCCTTTTCCTGGCAGTCCGCCAGCTTGCCCGGCAAGCCAACGCCGTCGAGCACGCCCTTACGGCGCGTCATTTCACGCGCCTTGCGCGCTGCGTCGCGCGCACGCGCCGCTTCGACGATCTTGCCGCAAATGATCTTCGCGTCGTTCGGCGTCTCAAGCAGGAATTCTTCCAGCGCCTTCGCCACGTACTCTTCCACCGGCGCACGCACTTCCGACGACACCAGCTTGTCCTTCGTCTGCGACGAGAACTTCGGCTCAGGCACCTTCACCGACAACACGCAGGTCAAACCCTCGCGCATGTCGTCGCCGGTCGTCTCGACCTTGGCCTTCTTCGCCAGCTCGTGCTCGTCGATGTACTTGTTGATCACGCGCGTCATCGCCGCACGCAAACCGGTCAAGTGGCTGCCGCCGTCGCGCTGCGGAATGTTGTTCGTGAAGCACAGCACCGATTCGTTGTAGCTGTCGTTCCACTGCATCGCCACTTCCACGCCGATACCGTCGCGCTCGCCGATCACATGGAAGATGGTCGGGTGCAGCACGGCCTTCGATCGGTTGATGTACTCGACGAAGCCCTTCACGCCACCGGCGAAAGCGAAGTCTTCTTCCTTACCCGTGCGCAGATCCGACAAGCGGATACGCACGCCGTTGTTCAGGAAGGACAGCTCGCGCATACGCTTAGCGAGAATGTCGTAGTGGAATTCGACCTTGCCGAAAATCTCTTCGTCGGCCAGGAAGTGCACTTCGGTACCGCGCTTGTCCGTGTCGCCCAACACCTTGAGCGGCGAGGTCTCGACGCCGTCGATGAGCTCCAGCTCGCGGTTTTGCGGCACGCCACGGTGGAATTCCATGAACGACTTCTTGCCGTCGCGGCGCACCGTCAGCTTCAAATAGGTCGACAGTGCGTTCACGCACGACACACCCACGCCGTGCAGGCCGCCCGACACCTTGTAGCTGTTTTGGTCGAACTTGCCGCCCGCGTGCAGCTCGGTCATCACGATTTCGGCCGCACTGCGCTTCGGCTCGTGCTTGTCGTCGAACTTGATGCCCGTGGGAATGCCGCGGCCGTTATCGGTCACGGAAATGGAGTTGTCCGCGTGGATGATCACGTGGATATCGTCGCAATACCCCGCCAGCGCCTCGTCGATCGAGTTATCCAGCACCTCGAACACCAGGTGATGCAGGCCCGTGCCGTCCGACGTGTCGCCAATGTACATGCCTGGACGCTTGCGTACGGCCTCCAGACCTTCGAGGATCTGGATGGATGCTGCGCCGTAGCCGCCTTCGGCCTGTTTTTGCTGTTCGCTCATGACAATCTTCCGGTTACTGCGTCATTGCTGACGAATTACTGCTTCATGACCCTGTCGCTCCCGGGTGCTTTTGGCACTCGGAGAGCGATTTATCCTGCAAAAGGATCACTCTCTAGAAACGCCAAAGGGGCGCTCGGCCCCTTCGCGCATGGCGGCGCGTGTAGCGGTTTATCCGCTTAAATGCGCATCGGCATCACGACGTACTTGAACTCGTCGTTGTCCGGCAGTGTGATCAACGCGCTCGAATTGGCGTCGCCCAGACTGATCTTCACTTGCTCGACCTTCAGGTTGGCCAGCACGTCGAGCAAATACGTGACGTTAAAACCGATGTCCACCGCATCACCGCTGTAATCGATTTCGATTTCTTCACGCGCTTCTTCCTGCTCGGAATTGCTCGCGATGATCGTCAGCAGATTCGGGGCAAGCGTGAAACGCACACCCTTGAATTTGTCCGACGTCACAATCGCGGCGCGCTGCAACGAACGATGCAGTTCTTCACGGCTGATCGTGAAGCTGTTCGCGTAACCCTTCGGGATCACGCGGGTGAAGTCGGGGAACTTGCCCTCGACCAGTTTCGACACCAGCTCGACGTTCGCAAAACGGAACTTGACCTGGCTCGGCGCGACGTCGATCTGCACGGGGTCGTCGATGTCTTCCATCAAACGTTGCAGTTCGAGAATCGTCTTGCGCGGGATGATCACTTCTTGCTTGGCAAACTTCTCGCCCGCAATCTTCGTGCTGCTGTACGCCAGACGGTGACCGTCCGTCGCCACCGCCTTGATCTCTTCGCCGTCGACGACCAGCAGCATGCCGTTCAGGTAGTAACGGATGTCTTGCTGCGCCATCGCGAAGTGCACCATCGCCAGCAACTGGCGGAACGTGCGCTGCGGCAGGGCGAAACTCGCGGCGTAATCTTTCGCTTCAGCCACCGTCGGGAAATCTTCCGCGGCGAGCGTCTGCAATTGGAAGCGGCTCTTGCCGGCTTGCACCGTCAGACGCTTATCGGAGAGCGAGAGCGCGACTTCGGCATCCGGCATGTTGCGCAGAATGTCGAGCAGCTTGCGCGCCGCCACGGTGGTCGCCACATCGTCGGCGCCTGCACCGCAATCGGCGGTCGTGGTGATCTGAAGTTCCAGATCGGTGGAGAGGAACGAAATGTCCTGTCCGTGCTTGCGAATGAGCAAATTGGCCAGAATCGGCAACGTATGGCGACGCTCGACGATGCCACTCACAATTTGCAGCGGCCGCAGCAGATTGTCTCGTTGAGTTTTGACCAATTGCATATTTATCCTTCGTAGTAACTGTTAACGGGCGCCAGTTTCTGCTGAAAACCCGAAGATTCCCTTATCAATCAATCGCTTGCAAAAGGGATAACAGGGCGGAAAACACTGTGGATGACTGGGGGACGCATTGTGCGCCGATCCGCTATTGTGCCCGAAAACACGAATTGCCCCCAAACCGCTCCCAGCTTATCCACAGGCAAACGAGCAACCCCGCTCGCTCCCCGCATTCGCCCCCGGCGTCGATACCGCCGCCGACCTTTTGTTTACCCCTTGAGCGTCTGCTCCAGCACGTGCAACTCGTGGTTGAGTTGTGCGTCCTTGCTACGCTCTTCCGCAATCTTGCGTACCGCGTGCAACACGGTCGTATGATCGCGGCCGCCGAACAGCTCGCCAATCTCCGGCAGGCTCTTTTGTGTGAGCTCCTTCGCCAGATACATCGCAATCTGCCGCGGTCGTGCAATATTGGCAGGCCGCTTTTTCGAATACATGTCGGCGACCTTGATATTGTAAAAATCGGCGACGGTCTTTTGGATGTTCTCCACAGAAATCTGACGATTCTGAACCGTAAGCAGATCTTTCAAGGCTTCCTTGGTCAGCTCGATCGTGATCTCGCGGCCATGGAACTTCGAGTACGCCAAAATCTTGCGCAGCGCGCCTTCGAGTTCGCGCACGTTCGAGCGCAAGTGCTTACCCACGAAGAACGCCACGTCTTCCGACAACCCCACACCCTCGGCCTGTGCCTTCTTGATCAAGATGGCCACACGCATTTCGAGCTCGGGCGGCTCAATCGCGACGGTCAGTCCCGAGTCGAAGCGCGAAATCAGACGGTCGTCGATGCCGGTGATTTCCTTCGGATACGTGTCGCTCGTGATGATCACCTGCGCACGGTTCGCAATCAGCGCCTCGAACGCGTAGAAGAATTCTTCCTGCGTACGGCTCTTGCCCGAGAAGAACTGAATATCGTCGATCAGCAGCAAATCGAGCGAATGGTAGTAGCGCTTGAACTCGTCGAAGGCCTTCCGTTGGTAAGCCTTCACCACGTCGGAGACGTACTGCTCGGCGTGGATGTAGCGAATGCGCGGGTTCTGCTTTTCGGCCAGCAACTGGTTGCCGATGGCGTGAATCAAGTGGGTCTTACCGAGACCGACGCCGCCGTACAGGAACAACGGGTTGTACGACGTACCCGGATTGTTCGCGACCTGGATCGCCGCCGCCCGTGCGAGCTGGTTCGACTTACCGGTCACGAAGTTATCGAAGGTCAGCACCGGGTTGAGCTTCGAGCGCTCGTAGATCGATTCGACTTCGTGCGTCTGCGCCGGCTCTTGCGGCGTCACGCGCCAATTGCGACGCACCGCTTCGGCTTCGCTGGCTTCCAGATCGGGGCGCTCACCATCGAGCGCTGCGCCGTCAGCATGGTTCGATCCATGCGCGCCATTCGCACCATTGGCACCCGTCTGGGCGCCAGCGGGCGTCACGCGCGCGGCAGCCACCGGGGCAGGTGCCGCAACAGGCGCCGGCGCAGGTGTGGGGGCAGGGGTGGACGAGGGCACACGCATGCCGGCCTTCGGATCGAGCACAAAGGTCACTTCGACCGGTGCGTTCCAGAAGTCGGACGCCATACTCTGGATGCGGCTCGAGAACTGGCTCTTCACCCAATCCAGCTTGAAGCGGTTGGGCGCGCCAATCTTGAGCGTGCGCGAAGCCTCGTCGAAGTCGAGCGGCGCCAGCGGTTTAATCCACGTACGGAATTGCTGGGGCGTGAGCTCTTGCTCGAGACGCGTCGCGCAGTGTTGCCAGAAATCGTTCATGCAGCGTGTGTCCAGGTGGCGCGAAGCCCGTCTGACCTGTCCGTTAAGTGTCATTGACCGCACTATCGGATACATCCAATATGGGGTCAGAACACCGAAAACCAAGCCCTCTCCCGCGCCAGCCTTGGGTTCCAAGGTGCTGCGGAGGAGCGGCTGGCCGGTACTCGAGTCAGGCCGACGGCGCAATGCAGAAGACCGGCATCGCCTTGCCATGGCGCTGCGCTCGGGCTCGCGTCGCGCGCTCGGCCGTGCTTCGGCGCGCGCAGACGACAAAACCCGGCGCGCTATCCACATGGCGGCGGCACCGGTACTCTGCTGGGAAAAAAATTGATGGGGGATTTTACCGCCAAAGCGTCGGCAAAGCGAGTTATCCACAGGAATGCCCACAGCATCGGCATCAGCAAGCGGGCGCACCGCGTTAACCCATCTACGTTCGCGCAATCACTGCGCAAAACCCTGGCAATCGCGACAATTTGCCGCGACGCGTTGGATATCTTTTGCCTGTGAATAAGCCCAATGGCGGAAATTGACGTAACGGATGATTTTTGCCAACTTCCCCCGCCAAGTGGCGGCTGCGCGACAACGCAGGGTGCGATGCCGCGTGCCCGCCTTCCGGGCGGACGCTAACCTATTGACACACAACGGAAAAGCCGATTAAATAGCGGGTTCGTTAGAAAGACAACCGGATTCTTATCCAACTCCCGACGGCTGGACCGAGCGTGAAAGTCCTTGAATTCGCAGGTTTTCACGGTGTCCATGTGGCGTTTCACGATGCTGCTGCGCGGGAATTTTTTCACACAGTGAGTGCATCATGAAACGTACTTTTCAGCCTTCCGTGACGCGCCGCAAGCGCACCCATGGCTTCCTGGTTCGCATGAAGACCCGTGGTGGCCGTAAGGTCATCGCCGCTCGTCGCGCCAAGGGCCGTAAGCGCCTGGCCGTTTAATCGCGGTTTCGGTCGTACCGCGGTTTGCGCGTCAAATCCGCAAGGCGCGAAGTCTCGGCAATGGGGTTTCCCAAAGCCGCGCGACTTCTCAAAACGGATGAGTTTTCATCCGTTTTTAGTTTGCGCCCTCTGCGTCGCAGCGCGCATTTCGTCTTGTACATGCGTCGGCGAGAGACTGCGCCTGACGTCACTCCGGATGCCGGTGCCACGCCCCATGAGGGCCGCATCGGTATCGTCGTCGGCAAGAAGCATGCGCCGCGCGCGGTCACTCGCAACCTGATCAAGCGTCAGGCTCGCGAAATGTTCCGGCAGCGCCGTTTGCACCTTGCCGGCTGGGACTTCGTACTGCGACTGACCCGGCGATTCGACAAGGGGACGTACACGGCGGCGGCCGCACCGGTGCTGAACACGCTGTGTCACGCCGAGTTCACGCAACTCTTCGATGCTGCCGAGAAGGCCGCACGTAAGAGCCGCACGACCGGCGACAAGACGGAAGGTAGTTAGTCCCCACACGGTAGCGCCCGAACCCGGGCATGCGCCGCCCACCCGGCCCCCAAAGGCCGGACTGACAGGCGGAATCGAGATGCGAAGCGTGCTGTTGTTGCTCCTGCGCGGTTACAAGCTGGTGATCAGTCCCTGGCTGGGGAACCGTTGCCGCTTTCATCCGAGCTGCTCCGACTACGCACGTGAGGCCATCGTCGAGCACGGTGCCGGTTACGGCACTTATCTCGCGGCCAAGCGTCTATGCCGCTGTCATCCGTTTCACCCCGGCGGTTTCGATCCCGTTCCGCCGGCTCGACACGCCCGTCCCGCTCCCGACACCTCCGCTGAAGGCACCGATAAGGCTGCCGGCAGTGATTCGTCGCGAGCAGAACGGTCTGTCTCGTCCAGGCCCGCGGCCGCATCGGCAGTCACGCGCCGCGCGCCGAGCCATTCCTGAGTTTCGTCCACCACGAGTTACCGCATGGACATCAAACGCACCGTACTCTGGGTCATTTTCGCGCTGTCTGTCGTGATGCTTTTCGACAACTGGCAACGCGCCAATGGCCATTCGTCGCTGTTCTTCCCGACGCCCGAGGTTTCGACCCCGGCCGCCACGGGCGGTAACCAAACGCCAGCCAACGACCTGCCGCAAGCCGCCAACGCGGGCGCCGCAGGCAATGCGCCTGGCAATGCACCGGCCACTGCCACCGCGCAGAAGGTTCGCATCAACACCGATGTCTATGAAGCCGACATCAGCACGCAGGGCGGCACGCTGTCGTTCCTCGCGCTGAACAAGTGGCCGGACGCCGATGAAGCGGACAAGCATGTCGTGCTGTTCGATAACACCCCGAGCCATCAGTACTACGCTCGCACGGGTCTGATCGGCGGCGACTTCCCGAACCACAACGACATCTTCACGCAAGTGCCGGGCCCGACCACGATGACGGGCGACTCGCTGACCGTGAAGTTCGAATCGCCGGTCAAGGGCGGCCTGCAACTGGTGCGTGCCTACACGTTCCATCGCGGCAGCTACGTGATCGACGTGTCGAACACGATCGTCAACAAGACCGACGCCCCGATCAAGCCGACGCTGTACATGGAACTCGTGCGCGACGGCCGTGAAATCAGCGGCGCGAAGTTCTCGCACACGTTCACGGGTCCGACGGTCTACAGCAGCGAAGACAAGTTCCAGAAGGTGACGTTTAGCGACATCGACAAGGACAAGGCCAAGTACAACAAGCAGTCGAGCGACGGCTGGATCGGCATGGTGCAGCATTACTTCGCCACGGCCTGGATTCCGAAGGAAGGTGTGCCGCGCGACAACTACATCGGCAAGATCGACAACGGCCTGTATCGCGTTGGCGTGAAAGAGCCGCTCGCGAGCATTCCGGCAGGCGGCACGCAAACGGTCGATGCCCGTCTGTTCGCCGGTCCGCAGGAAGAGCACATGCTCGAGCAGATTGCGCCGGGCCTGGAGCTGACGAAGGACTACGGTTACTTCACCATCCTCGCCAAGCCGCTGTTCTGGCTGCTCTCGAAGCTGCATGGCCTGATCGGTAACTGGGGTTGGGCGATCATCGCCGTGACCGTGATCATCAAGCTGGTGTTCTTCCCGCTGTCGGCAGCAAGCTACAAGTCGATGGCGCGCATGAAGGAAATCACGCCGCGGATGCAGGCGCTGCGCGAACGCTATAAGGGCGATCCGCAGAAGATGAACCAGTCGCTCATGGAGCTGTACAAGACCGAGAAGGTCAATCCGTTCGGCGGCTGTATTCCGATCGTGATTCAGATTCCGGTGTTCATTGCGCTGTACTGGGTGCTGCTGTCGTCGGTGGAAATGCGCGGCGCGCCGTGGCTGGGCTGGATTCATGACCTTTCGACGCAGGATCCGTATTACATCCTGCCGGTGCTGATGGCCGTGTCGATGTTCATTCAGACCAAGCTGAACCCGACGCCGCCGGATCCGATGCAAGCCAAGATGATGATGTTCATGCCGCTGATTTTCTCGGTCATGTTCCTCTTCTTGCCCTCGGGCCTGGTGCTGTACTACGTGGTCAACAACACCCTGTCGATTGCCCAGCAATGGTCGATCAACCGGATGCTTGGCCAGAAGAAGGACAAGAAACCCGCGTAAGCAGGTTGAGAAGTCCGGTCTCCCCGGATTTCGCCGTCTGACGAATGAAGCCGCCCGCGAGTGTCACTCGCGGGCGGTTTTGTTTGGTGCATGTCAGAATGAGCCCTGTTTTTCGACGTTCCCCCGCTTTTCAACGATCCGACTTATGAGCGCTACCTCCAACGCCGCCCCGATTGCCGCCATCGCCACCGCCCCCGGACGTGGTGGGATTGGCGTGGTGCGTGTGTCCTTCGGCAAGCATCGGGGCGACGCCGTGCAACGCGTGATCGCGAAGCTCGTCGGGCAGCCGTTGAAGGCGCGTCATGCGTCGTATCTGCCGTTTCTCGATGCTGCGGGCGACGCGCTCGATCGCGGCATTGCGCTGTACTTCCCGGGTCCGAATTCGTACACGGGCGAGGATGTGCTGGAGTTGCAAGGCCACGGCGGCCCCATCGTGCTGCAACTGCTCTTGCAGCGTTGCATCGACGAGGGCGCTGCACTCGGCGTGCGTCTGGCCGAGCCGGGTGAATTCACGCACCGCGCGTTTCTCAACGACAAGCTCGATCTGGCGCAGGCCGAAGCCGTTGCCGATCTGATCGAAGCCAGCACCGAAGCCGCCGCGCGTTCGGCGAGCCGTTCGCTCGACGGTGCGTTCTCGCGCGAGATTCATTCGCTGGTGGATCTGGTGATTCACCTGCGCATGCTGGTCGAAGCGACGCTGGATTTCCCGGAAGAAGAAATCGATTTTCTGGAAGCGGCCGACGCATTCGGCCAGCTTGAGCGCATTCGCACGCAGTTGGCGCAGGTGCTCTCGCAAGCGCGGCAGGGCGCGTTGCTGCGCGAGGGCATCAACGTGGTGCTCGCCGGGCAGCCGAACGTGGGCAAGTCGTCGTTGCTCAATGCGTTGGCCGGGGCTGAGTTGGCGATTGTGACGCCCATCGCGGGCACTACGCGCGACAAGGTGCAGCAGACCATTCAGATCGACGGCATTCCGCTGCACATCATCGACACGGCCGGGTTGCGCGAGACGGAGGATGAAGTCGAGCGTATCGGTATCGAGCGGAGCTGGAGCGAAATTGCGAAGGCCGATGCGGTGCTGCATCTGCTCGATTCGCGCACGGGCATGACGGCAGAAGACGAAGTTATCGCCAAGCAGTTGCCGAAGCATGTGCCGATCGTGCGCGTGTTCAACAAGACCGATTTGGCGAGCGAGCCCGCGACGGTGTTGCCGAAGGAGGGCACCGCGCCCCTCGGCGTGCGGCTTTCGGCAAAAGGCGGGCAGGGCATCGATCTGCTGCGCGCGGAGCTGCTCAAGATCGCTGGTTGGCAAGCGGGTAACGAAGGCGTGTTCCTCGCACGCGAGCGGCACCTGAGCGCGCTGCGCGCCGCACGTGAGCATATCGACATGGCCGACGCGCACGCGCGGCAAAACGCGGGCGCGTTGGACCTGTTCGCGGAAGAATTGCGACTCGCGCAAGAGCAACTGAGCACCATCACCGGTGAGTTCACGTCGGATGATTTGCTCGGGGTGATCTTTAGCCGGTTTTGTATCGGGAAGTGATGACCTTGGCGGTCGTCACGCTAGCATCGCTCACGGCATGACAAGCGGCTCCGCCGCGTAAGCGCGATGCAGCAACGCCACGAAGTGCGGATCGACCGGGATCGGCACTTCGTCGATCTGATGAATCGCAATGCCCGGTGTCCATGAGTTCATCACGACCGCGCCTCGCATCTCTCGCAAGTCGTTCACCGTAATTTCCTGATCGCGTTGCGGCACGCCCAACAGCGTCAACTGACGTCGCAAGATGCCCATCGTCGTGCCGCCGAGCATCGCGGCCTTCGGCCAGATCACGGCCTCGCCATCCCAAAACGCCAGATTCCAAATCGACGCTTCGCTCAACCGCCCGGCGCGATCTTTGAATGCCGCGTCGTCGAAGCCGCGCGCGACGGCCTCTCGCAAGAACCACGTCTTAGCGACTTCACCCACGTGCTTGACCTCGGGCAACACGCGCTCATGCTCGAACGTTGCAAGGCTTAGCGACGGGGAATTGCCAGCCAGCCCCGTCCATGCCTCGCCAGTGCGGATCAGCAACGACGGCGCAATGTCGTCGCCCGCCACCGTGAACTCGCCTGCAGGCGAATAGATCGTCGCCGTCAGCGACAAATCGCCCGCGCTCTCACGCAGCGCCGCCCGTAGCGATTCGCGCACGACATCGTCCGGCAGCGCTTGTCCGAACATCCGCAACGATGCATGCCGCAAGCGCGCCAGATGCAGATCCAACCCGCGCACACCACCGTCGCGGACTTGCATCGCTGTGAAATGCGCGTAGCCAGCAAACGCCAGCGGCGAGAGATCGTCCGCAGTCGCCGGTTGAGCACTGTCGTCGGCACGACCGCGCGTAATTTGCGTGATGAATTGCGAGCGCGAAGCCGTCTCGCTGCGTGCTGCTGTTGCCATGTTGATCTCCTGATCGAGCCGTTCTTAGCCATGCCTGGCCGTGGGTTGAGCGCGCCGTCACATCGACGCAGGCACACAGGCTAAACTCTGACAGCGCTGTCAAGGTCAAGCCCTCGTGCCAACTTTGTTGGCAACACGCGCCCCCAACACCACGGAGTCAACGAGCAATGCGAATCGGAGAACTGGCACACAGCACCGGCGTGAGCGAACGGATGCTGCGCTATTACGAACAAGAAGGGCTGTTGCGCCCGGCACGAACTGGCGCGGGATATCGCGATTACGACGATGAAGATGCGCAAGTCGCACGTCGTATTCGTTTGCTCAGCGCCGCCGGTTTGAAGATCGACACCATTCGCGTGCTACTGCCCTGCATGCGCGGCGATCAACCGGCATTCGAGCGCTGCGACGACATCGTCGACGCCCTCTCGCAAGAGGTCGAAAAGCTCGATCGGAAGCTCGCAGATCTCACGCAAAGTCGACGTCTCGTAGCGCGTTATCTGGCCGATCTGAAAGCCACCGTACCCCCTCGGTAGATCGTTTGTTGATGCGGATCTTCGTAAAAAACGTAATGCTTTGAAACACTTCTAACAGGCACCGTAATTGCTACGCCGAAGGGACGGGCCTAGACTCCGAAGCGTCAACTCCAGGGCGTTGTGTCGTCACATCCAATTCAAGTGCGACGCGCGTACGCGAGGCGGAATCCACCGCGCCGGGAGTCAGTTCTTTCGAGGTCTGTGCCGTGAAACGTTTACCTGTTGTCCTCGGTTTCGTCGCCGTGGCCGCCGCGCTCATGAGCGGCAGTGCCTTTGCCTGGCGTGGCGGTGTGCGCGTCTGGGTAGGCCCCGGCTTCTATCCCTACGCGTACCCGTATCCGTACTACTCGGCCCCGTATTACGCGCCGCCCGTTGTCGTCGTGCCCAGCCAACCGCAGCAATACATCGAACAACCGCAAGCGAGCGCGCAACCCGGTCAACCCGGTGAGGGCAGCGACACCTGGTATTACTGCGACAAGGCCGGTGCCTACTACCCGTACGTAAAAACCTGCCCGGCAGGCTGGCGCGAAGTGCCGGCGCAGCCGGCTAACTGATCGGGAGGCGCCGCATGTCATTCGAATCGTTCTTCTCCAAGCTCTCCAAGCGCCGTATTGCCACCCCGCTGGCCATCGTGGCCGCCGCCGCAACGCTCGCTGGCTGCGCCGTCGTGCCGGGCGGCCCAAGCGTCATGGCGCTGCCGGGCACGAATAAATCGTTCGATCAGTTCCGGCAGGACGACTTCAACTGTCGTCAGTTCGCCTCAGGCCAAAACGGCGGCATGGATACCGCCAGCGCCGCCAACACCAGCGCGATCGGCAGTGCGGTCATCGGTACCGCCATCGGCGCTGCCGCAGGTGCCGCTTTCGGCGGCGGCTCAGGGGCCGCCATCGGCGCCGGTGCCGGTCTGCTGACCGGCAGCGCCGTCGGTCTGGGCAACGCCCAGTCGTCTGCATATATGACGCAAAGCCGCTATGATCAGGCCTACGTTCAGTGCATGTACGCCTATGGCAATCGCGTACCTGTGCGAGGCGACATGGTATCTTCGCAGCCGATGCAACCGGCGCAGCGTTACGCACCTCCGCCTCCGCCGCCCCCGGGCTGGAGACCGCCCACCGGCGCTTACTGACATTTCAGAACCCCAGACACCGCGATAGCACGCGCCCCCACGTAACCGTGGGCCGCGGCTGCGCCGGTGTCGTCCCGAGAGAATTCCATGGCCCACCCCACGTTTGCCCATTCCCCGCGCGCCGCTCGTTTGTCCGCGCGCACGGCGCTGTGGCTCACGCTGCCCGTCGCCATTGCCGCCGCGCTGCTGGCGACGCCGTCCGCACACGCACAGAACACCCCGGCCCCTGGCAACTCGACGGCTGCCGCCGGAGCAGGTAACGCGGCAAACGCGCCCGCTTTCAACCCGAGCGCCGACATTTCGCGCGCCGTCTCGCGCGACAACACCGACGCCGCCATCCAGAACAACTGGAACAGCATCATGCACCCGCCGGTGCAAGCCAAAACCGACGAAAAGCCCGCGGAAACGCCGCGTCGCGGTCGCCGCAACGGCATCAATACGGGCGTGTCGACCAACTGAGCGGCTGGAATTCGCGCCGCCGCCCGTCTACTATGAGAGTCATCAGCAGGACACAACGACTGGTGTTCTCATGCGACTTTTCCTTGCCCTTTGGCCTGGGCCGGGCGTGCGCGCGCAGCTTCACGAATGGGCGGTGGCCGCTCATTCGGAATGCGGCGGGCGCGTGCTTCGCGCACAGACGCTTCACCTGACGCTCGCCTTTCTCGACGAGGTCGATCCCGCCCGGCTGCCGGTGCTACTCGCCCTGATGCAGCGCACGCCACTCGCGCCGTTCTCGCTTACCTTCGATCATCTGGGCTTTTGGTCCGATCGCAAGATCGTCTGGGCCGGTGCGCCCGCGGTGCCCGAGAGTCTGATCGCCACGCGCGATACGCTGCTCTCGCAATGGCGTGCCACGGGCGCACGTGTCGTCACGCAGTCGTTCCGGCCACACGTGACGCTGCTGCGACATGCGCGGCGCGCGCCCTCAGATCCGTATCCCCGTCCGCTCTCGTGGCATTGCGATGGCTATGTGCTGGTGCATTCCGTGCGCACGCCGCGCGGGCCGCACTACCGCGTGCTGGCTGAACACCATGGCGACGGACACGATGGAATTTTCACCACGATGCCGGAGAAATCGGGGAAGTCGACTGCGCAATACGGTATAGTCGGATGACGATTCGCCCGCATGAAAGCACCGCGCGGCGCGTCGTTTTTCGTTATTCGCAGGAGACTCAAGTGAAAGTCGGATCGATCGTCAAATCCAATCACATCGCAGTGCCACAAGGCGCCATCGGCATCGTGACCCGTGTGCTGGGCGACATGGCGATGGTGCGCTGGTACGCCGGCCAACCCGGGGCATCACGTGAACTCAACACCGAACCGTTCTTCATTGCCGACCTGATCGAGACGGGCGACGTCATGCCCGTTGGTGCCAGTAGCCCTATCCTGCATTGAATCGCCGCGTGTGCGCGTAACAGCACGTCCTAACCACTGAAACAAAACGCCGGTCCGTCTTTCGATGGACCGGCGTTTTGCATTCTTGGGGAGAACTTCGCGTGAGGCTTCGTGTAAGCGGTTAATCGCCCCTTTGCTGATCGATCAAACGTGCCCGGTGCGCTGCTGCATCACGGCGTCGAGTCGCGCCGCCATGCGCTCACGGCGTCGGCGCGACGTGCGATAGAGCAACGTCCCCATGCCGAGCAGCACGATGCAGGCAATCGCAAAGACGCCATACGGCAGCAGATCGCCCTGCAAGCGCGGGCTGACTTGTGCGCGCGTTTGCGCCGTACAGATCATCGTTCCCGCCAACATGCCGGTGTAGTGCATGCCGCACACCGCGATGGCCATGACAATCGCCGCGAGCGCGCGTTGCAGACTAGTCTGCAAATGGAACGCCAGCCACAGCGCCACGCTCGCCGCCACCATCGCGATGAGGATCGACAGGGCGATGATGGTCGTATCCCATTGGAAGACAGCCTGCGTGCGCACCGCGTTCATGCCGAGATAGTGCATACCGGCGATGCCGAGACCGCCAGCGACGCCAGCGATCACACAGTGCATGGCGTTGCGATAGGGCGCCTGCGCCACGTACCAGAGCGCCGCACCCGACACGACCACGGCGAGTGCGAGACTGCCCACGGTCTGCCATAACGCATACGAGACCGGGAACGGCATGCGCTGCGCGGCCATGCCGATGAAATGCATACCCCAGATGCCGATGCCGCCCAACGCAAGCGCCGAGACGGCCAGATAGCCGACGCTGATGCCGCCGTCTTCGTTACGAATGCGCGATGCGGCCACGAGCGCCACATAGGCACCGAGCGCGGAAATCAGAAACGAGAGCAGGACGAGAAACTCGCCGTACTGAAGGGGAATGACGCTGCCTGGTTGCATGGGGCTGTTCCTGTGGTTTTTTGCCGTTGCCCGGCACCGTTGGCGCGTAGCGCGCGGTGCGAGTCTTTGGTTTTTATGAGCCAGCACGACAACGCCCAGGGGCAGCGACGCGAAAACCTCCGCATCGGGCGTCATCGGCGATTCAAGCTTGTACGATCACTGGCGTCAAGTGCCAAAAACGTCTCGTGATCGCCAACGGACGGGGTTTTACCGCATCCGCCGCATGCAGTACGACGACGATTTCGGGCAAACCCTTGTAGGACGCACGTTCCACGCGGTTCACCACTGTGCAAGCGAGCCAACGAAGCGTAAGGGTCGCAATTAGAGCGCTGTTACCAAACTTGCGTCGCACATCCCCCGTGAATCTGCGGCACCATCCAATATTCGGAATGATCCGGCATGACAGGCGACACGAGATCGCCGTCGCCACCTCAGGGAGACGCATTGCATGTCCGACGCCGCCACCGCCAGCCCCACCGCCGCGCCTCAGGGCGCACCGCTCACCGGTGGGCGACTGGCCATCCTCACGGTTGGGCTTGCACTCGGCACCTTCATGGAAGTGCTCGACACGTCGATCGCCAACGTGGCCGTGCCCACCATTGCGGGCAGTGTGGGCGTCTCGAACAGTCAGGGCACGTGGGTCATCAGCTCGTACGCGGTAGCCGCCGCCATCGCCGTGCCGCTCACCGGATGGCTGGCGCGTCGCGTCGGGGAAGTCCGGCTGTTCGTGACGTCGGTCACGCTGTTCACGATTGCCTCGATGTTGTGCGGCCTTGCGCCGAACATGGAATCGCTGGTGTTCTTCCGGCTGCTGCAAGGGCTGGTGTCCGGCCCGATGGTGCCGCTCTCGCAAACCATTCTGCTGCGCAGTTTTCCCGAGAAAAAACGCGGTCTCGCGCTCGGCTTATGGGCGATGACGGTGATCGTCGCGCCCATCTTCGGGCCGGTGGTCGGTGGCTGGATCACCGACAACTACACGTGGCCGTGGATCTTCTACATCAACGTGCCCGTCGGCATTTTCTCGGCGGTCGCGTGCTACCTCCTGCTACGCGGGCATGAAACCAAAACGCAGATGATTCCCATCGATCTCGTCGGGTTGGTGCTGCTCGCCGTCGGCGTGGGCTCGCTGCAAATGATGCTCGACCTCGGCAAAGATCGCGACTGGTTCAACAACGGCCTGATCGTCACGCTCGCGATCACCGCCGCCGTTTGTTTATCCTTTCTGATTCTCTGGGAGCTCACTTCCGATAAACCTATCGTCGATCTCACGCTCTTCAAAGACCGCAATTTCGCGCTCGGCGTGGTGGTGATCTCGTTCGGCTTTATGACGTTTTTCGCCTCGGTCGTGATCTTCCCGCTCTGGCTGCAAACGGTGATGGATTACACGGCGGGTAAAGCGGGGCTGGCCACCGCCCCCGTCGGATTGCTGGCGCTAGTGCTCTCGCCGATCATCGGGCAGAACATGGACAAACTGAACTTGCGCGCCGTGGCCTCGTTCGCCTTCTTCGTGTTCGCGGGGGTGTCGTTCTGGAATTCGCACTTCGCGTTGAATTTGTCGTTCGCGAAGGTGATCGAGCCGCGTTTGGTGCAGGGCATCGGCATTGCGTGCTTCTTCGTGCCGGTCACGACCATCACACTATCGAGCATTACGGACGACCGGCTGGCGGCGGCCTCGGGGCTGTCGAACTTCTTCCGCACGCTATCGGGGGCGATCGGTACCGCCGTCAGCACGACGATGTGGGAAGACCGGGCGATTTACCACCACGCGCGTCTGGCGGAAAGCGTCACCCCGTATTCGGATGCCACGACGAGCTATCTCGACCAATTGCGGCAGGGCTTAGGGCTCGTCAACGGGGCGGAAATCGGCGTGCTCAACGATCTGGTGACGCGACAGTCGTTCATGTTGGCGACCAACGACGTGTTCCACCTGTCTGGCTATGTGTTTCTCGCGATGGCGGCGCTCGTCTGGGTAACGAAGCCCAAGCGCGGTGCGAAGGCGTCGATGGGGCATTGATGGCCCGTTAATTAAGCAATAGCGCCGCACTAATACCGCGATAGCTGCGGCGATCGTTCCAAAAGAGCAACAATACTTTTCGCATTCCGGGCTACTGGCGGACACGCGCGAAGGATACGATGCGTTATTGCGTAAATAGGTACGCAAATTCGCCACAGGTAACGGCATGTTGTTCGATCTGATTGCCCGCTATGGATTCTGGCTCGTCTTTCTGAACATCTTCGGACAGGCGCTCGGCCTGCCGTTGCCCGCCTATCCCACCCTCATCGTCACGGCGTCGACGGCGCTGTTTCCAGCCGCCGGTATCGTCGCGCTGGCGACCGTCGCCGCACTGCTCGGGGACACCATCTGGTTTCTGGCCGGGCGTCGCTACGGTCACCACATTCTGCGATTGATGTGCCGCCTGTCGATCTCGCCCGACACCTGCGTTAGCCGCACCGAAGGGTCGATGGGCCGCTACGGCGTGCGCGTGCTGTTGTTCGCGCGCTTCGTGCCGGGTCTGTCCGCACTGTCGGTGCCGATGGCTGGGGCGCTGGGTGTGTCGTGGCGTAAGTTTCTGCTCTACGACGCGCTCGGCGCAATGCTGTGGTCGGGGGTCGCCGTGGCGCTCGGCGTGGGCTTCGCGTCGCACATCGTGTCTGTGCTCGACGCCTTCGATGCGCTGGGCCGGGGCGTGCTCTGGCTGGTGGTGGTGATTTTCGCGCTCTACCTGCTCAACCGATGGCTCAACCGCTATCGGCTGCTGCGCTCGCTGCGCATGGCGCGCATCGGCGTGCAAACGCTTGAGCAATGGATGAAGGACGAAATCACGCCGGTGGTCATCGACGTGCGCTCGGCGGCGCGGCGCGCGGTCGATCCGTTCACCATCCCGGGCGCGCTCGCCATCGAGCCGGACGACATCGCCAACATGCTCAGAGATATTCCGCGCGACCGGCGGATTGTGGTGTTTTGTGCGTGCCCGAACGAGGTCACCGCCGCGCGGCTCGCTCAGCAATTGCGGCAACAGGGCTTCTCGGAAGTGCGTCCGTTGCTCGGCGGTCTCGACGCATGGCGCGACGCTGGCTACACCGTACAGAAAATCGACGGCTTCGAGATGCTCGTACCGACGAACTGATCAGCCATTAGATTGCGCACAACTTAGTGACGCGCGCCTTTCTCACGAGAGGCGCGCGTTTTGTTTTTTTCAGGCTTCGCCAAGGGCGTCGCGCAGTTGCAGCAAGAGATTGCGTAAGGTCTTTTGCGCGGTGTCGGATTGACCGGTAGCGGCCTGAATTTGCGCGGGGACCAGGCGCGCTTCACGACGCAAATTTGCACCGCGCGGGGTGAGGTCGATGAATACCTGACGCTCGTCCTCTTGCCCCCGCCGACGCGTCAAAAGCCCCATAGATTCCAGTCTTTTCAGCAACGGGGTGAGTGTGCCTGAGTCGAGCCCGAGACGTGCGCCGAGCTGATTGACGGCGATATCGTCCTGCTCCCACAGCACGACCATCGCGAGATATTGCGAGTACGTCAGCCCGAGTCTGTCGAGCATCGGCTTGTGCGCTTTTGTCATGGCAAGCGACGCCGAGTACAACGCGAAACCCAACTGCTCTTCCAGACACACGGGTGATTTTTGTGTGGCTTTTTTACTGACTGGCATTCGGGTATTACTTTTCAGTTCCAATTTCGATTGCGTGCCATTCTATTTCACTGCATGGAATGTGACCAGTTCGTTTCTCACTGATATGACGCTCGCATGACGGTCACATTGCGCGTCACATGGTCGGTCGCACGGCGGCGTCTATGCAGCACCGCGCTGGCTGCTTGCGAATGCTGTTGGCCCATAGCGGGAATGTCGCCTAATCCGGTGCGCAGAAAACGGTGCAGGTCATCCAGCGCATGTCGAGAAATAAGGTTCCAATCCACTCCGCGCACCCGTCAGAGCCTCGTAAATTACCTTTATCTGAATGGTGCTCAGAAGTCGGAGCAAATTCGGAACATGCGGAAAATCACGGGGTAGGTGGCGCGGCTC
This sequence comes from Pandoraea pneumonica, assembly GCF_902459645.1. GTDB lineage: Bacteria > Pseudomonadota > Gammaproteobacteria > Burkholderiales > Burkholderiaceae > Pandoraea > Pandoraea pneumonica. The sequence goes on along the minus strand of NZ_CABPSK010000002.1, from coordinate 300,218 downwards.
TGGAATCGATCGCATGGATAAGCAACGCAGACGGCGCCCCCGCAAAAAGCCTCATTCGAAAATGCCTTATCTGAGGGTTGCTCATATTTTTGAGCGGCAGGTGAAATTGCGTTCGGCCAAAGTCGCTGAAAGCAGGTCGGGTGCTAAATAGTCCGGGCGCTGAAATTCGATCCTTGCGGTAATCAGGCCCGCGAATTCCAATCCGGAGAAAATCATCGCGCCAGCCAAAGTCTTCGTCGCAGCCGGTCACCTACTAGAAAAGCACTCTCACAGCGCCCAAAACGACGTTATCTGAGCAACACTCAGTTTTTCGCCGGTCCCGCGCTTTCAAATTAAGTCGTCGGTCGATACCATGAGACCCAATTTCGATCACGACAGTCTCCTATCCGTGTCAGCAGTGTCCGCCTGGGCCAAATTGCCCGTCGTCGTGTGGGTGCGCCGTCAGTTCGCGCCCAACACCCTGCAAATCACGCTGCTGCTTGCCGGCATCGTCGGTCTGTTGGGTGCGTTGGCCACCGTCGCGTTTCGCGAAGCACTCTCCGGGCTGCAATTTCTGCTCGCCGGTCATCACAGCGGCATGGTCGAGCTCGCGCAAAACCTCAACTGGTGGCAGCGCCTGCTATTGCCGACGGCGGGCGGCCTCTTCGCCGGGTTGATCCTCCAGTACGCCACGCTCTGGGTGCCCAAAAAGGGCTCCGACGACTACATGGAGGCCATTGCCATCGGCACCGGGGTGCTGAGCCTGCGTCAGACGCTGGTGAAAAGCACGTCGTCGCTGTTCTCCGTGGCGTCGGGCGCGTCGATCGGGCGGGAAGGGCCGATGGTGCAGCTCGCCGCGATGTTCGCCTCGCTCGTGGGCCGGGTGCTGGCGTTCCCCCCGGAACGGCTGCGTTTGCTCGTCGCCTGCGGCGCGACCGCCGGCATCACCTCCGCGTATAACGCGCCGATCGCCGGTGCGTTGTTCATCTCCGAGATCGTCTACGGCTCGATTTCCACGGCCACGCTTGGGCCGCTGGTCGTCGCCTCGGTCATCGCCAATATCGTCATCCGCCAGTTTCTCGGTTACGAAGCGGTGTATCAGATGCCGCGCTTCGACTTCGTGTCGGGCTGGGAAGTGTTCTTTTATGTCGGCTTAGGCATCCTCGCGGGCGTGCTCGCGCCGCTTTTCCTGCGCCTGCTCGACACGGCGAAGGAACGGTTCGGTGCGTTGCCGCTGCCGCTTTTCGTACGGCTTGGGCTCGGTGGACTGATCGTCGGGGTGCTCTCGCTGCAAGTGCCGCAGGTCTGGGGCAACGGCTACAGCGTGGTGAACTCGATTCTCCACACGCACTGGGCGTGGCAGGCACTCGCCATGGTGCTGGTGTTCAAGGTGCTGGCGACGGCGTCTTCGGCGGGGTCGGGCGCGGTGGGCGGCGTGTTCACCCCGACGCTCTTCGTCGGCGCGGCGCTCGGCAGCCTCTACGGTCTGGCCATGAACGCACTGGCACCGGCCACGGCATCGGTCGCAAGCAGCTACGCAGTGGTCGGTATGGGCGCGTTTCTCGCCGCCACCACCTACGCGCCGCTTATGTCGATTCTGATGATCTTCGAGATGACGCTGAGTTATCAGGTGGTGCTGCCGCTCATGCTGGCCTGCGTCACCGCCTATCTCACCGCACAAACGTTGCGCGAAGACTCGGTGTACGCCAAGTCACTACGCCGCAATCAGGTGGCCGGGCGCTGGCTGTCGATGACCGGTGAAGCCAGTCAGATGCGGCTGTCGTCGCTGGTCGTGGACATCAAGGCTAGCGATGCCGTGATCAGCGCCGCCAGTTCGGCAGAGTCCATTGGCGAGCGATTCGTCGACACGGGCTACCGCAATCTGGTCGTTCGTGCGGACGACGGACGGCTGGTCGGCACGCTGGACGCCGCGAGTTGGTGGCGGCGGCAGGCGACGGGCAAGCCGGAACAATGGACCGAAATCGTCAGCGCCTGTAAGCCGCTCGACGGCGAAATGGCGCTGGTGAGCGCGTTGCGATCCGTTGCAAAGATGCATGCCGACTGGATTCCCGTCGCGGCAGCCGACGGCCGATGGCTGGGCGTGGTGTCGTTGCCCGGGCTGATCGAGATCGTGACCGAAGAGCGGGAGGGCGAGTGAAGCGCCGCCCGGATTTGGGTCCCATCGTTCCGGCCGAACCGGAGACGACGGCGGCAGGCACGCCTTATTCCGCCCGATTCGACGACGTTTATCACCGCACCGACGGCGCACTCGGCCAGGCACGTCATGTCTTTCTCGAGGGCAACGGGTTACCCGAGCGCTGGCGGGAGCGCGATCAGTTTGTGATCGTCGAGACGGGGTTCGGTCTTGGGCTGAATTTTCTGGCGACGTGGGCGGCATGGCGTGACGACCCGCTACGGGCCAAGCGGCTACATTTCGTTTCCGTCGAAAAATACCCATTCCGTCCGCGCGATCTGCGCCGGATGCTCGAACCCCTGATGCTGCAACCGGGCATGACCGAACTCGCGCCGCTCGCACAACGGCTGTGCGATATGTGGCCGTTGCCGGTAGCGGGTTGGCACCGGCTGGAACCGGCCCCTGGCGTTGTGTTGAGCATTGGATTCGGCGACTTTTTCACTCTGATGCCCGACTTGCGGGTCGGTGCGGACGCGTTTTTTCTCGACGGCTTTGCGCCCGTCAAGAACCCCGAGATGTGGTCAGCGCCTGTCTTCAAGGCGCTCGGCAAGCTGGCCCGCGATGGCGCCACGCTCTCGACTTACACCAGTCTCGAACCGGTGCGGCGCGACCTGATCGCTGCCGGTTTTCAAGTGGGGCAGCGCCCGGGCTTCGGGCACGAACCCGAGACGCTGGCGGGGCCCTATGCGCCGCCGTATCGCATGCGTCGTTACGACCCGCCCGCCGCCTCGCAATGGCGTGAAGACGGGGCAGGGCACGTGACCGGCTCGGCTCCGGCCCCGCTCGACGAGGCTGCCGCCGAGCCCCCGACAGCGATCGTCATCGGTGCAGGCATGGCCGGGGCGGCGATGACGCTGCGGTTAGTCGCGCGCGGCTGGCGGGTAAAGCTGTTCGAACGGGCGGAAGCGCCGGGGTCGGCCGCGTCCGGTAACCCGGCGGGCGTCTTCCATCCGCAGTTGTCCGCGGACGACAACGTGCTCGCGCGCCTCACGCGCGCCGGTTTCCTCTACGCGCTTTCGCAATGGCGCACGCTGCCGGGCGGCCTGCCCGGACGCGCCGACGGCCTGTTGCAAGTCGCGACGAACGACGAGGAGGCGAAAAGCTTGGCGCAACTCGTCACGGTGCAGGGCTATCCCGAGGAATACGTGAAGTGGGTGGACGCCGCACAGGCGTCGGCACTCGCCGGAGAGACGCTGGCGTATGGCGGGCTCTGGTTCCCCGAGGGCGGCTGGCTGGCGCCAGCGATGCTGTGCCGCGCGGAACTCGTGGCGGCGGGCCCCGCGCTCGATGCCCGCTACGGGGTGAGCGTCGACCGGCTGGAACGACGCGACGGCCGCTGGGTGGCGCTCGACGAAGCCGGCCGGGTGTTGGCCGACGCCGCGGTCGCGATCGTCACCGCCGCAGACGAGTCGCAACGGCTGCTCGGCCCTTATCTCGCCCCCGAGTTCATCCCCGTCAAACGCGTGCGCGGTCAATTGACCTTTCTACCGCCGGATTCGCTGCCTGACCTTCGCATCCCGGTCTGCGGCGAAGGCTACGTCGCCCCGTCGCCACTGGGCGGCGCGGGACCGATCACCGGTGCCACGTACGGATTCGACGATCCGGCGACCGACGTGCGTGTCGGCGACCACCAAGCGAATCTGCGCCGCCTCGCTGCCTTGCTGCCCGGCCACGCGCGAATGCTCGGTGACGAAGACGGCGGACTGGGGAGCGAGAGCGCCGCCGCCGAGCTTGGCGGGCGCACGGCGTTCCGGGCGCTCGTCACCGACCGGATGCCAATGGCCGGGCAGTTGCCGGAAATGGCCGCAATCGCCAGCAGCGCGCCGGAGCGCCGTCGGCTGGCCGGGGGGCACCTGCGGGACCTGCCTCGCCTGTCAGGCCTGTACGCGAGCTTTGCGTTCGGTTCTCGCGGACTTGTGTTCGCTTCGCTGTGTGCCGAATTGGTCGCCAGCCAGATCGAAGGCGAACCGTGGCCCATCGGTAGCGACCTGGCCGACGCCATCGACCCGGCCCGGTTTCTGTTGCAGGCGCTTCGCAAGGCCTGACCCGCTTCGACAGATGAAACCGGCCGACCGGCCGTTCGCCGCGTAGGTCGACTGCATCGGCTGCGTGGGCTGTAATCTCTGATCTCTCCCCAAATAAATCGAATCTGACCCCCTTGGGGTTCAAGGCCCGCCACAGGCGGGGCGTCGCGCTGCGCGCTTGCCCCCGGCACTTTTCCCCTTGGCGGTAGGGCTGACTCGCCGGGATTCGCCTGCGGCGCCGTCTTCAGGAACCTGGCATCAAGCAAGCCCCAGACGGCGGGGCTTCCCGGGCGGGGACACCCCCTGAAAGAGCCCTCCAAACCGAGTGTGGCAAAATGGGCCCAACCCTAAGGGTTCGTCGCGCATTTGTCTTTTTGTCTGCAACCCCGCGCGCGACATTCTTTTCCTTTTCACCACTTGATGCGCCGTCAAGCGGCGCAAAGCGAGCAATATGACGTCGGAACTGTCCCTTTTCCCGGGCTGGCCGCCGGCGCCTGATCCCGTTTTCTTCGCTGGTCTGGCATTGGTATTTGCCGGTCTGGCAGGAGAAATCTGTTTCCGGAGACTGCGCCTGCCGCGCATCACCGGTTACGCGGTGGTCGGGCTGGTCGGCGGTACGTTGGGCCTTTCATCGATGCTGGACGCGCAAACGAGCGCGGCCATCCGGCTACTGATCGACCTGGCCCTCGGTCTGCTGCTGTTCGAACTCGGCAGCCGCCTGAATCTGAAATGGATGCGGGCGAATTCGTGGCTGATCGTCACCAGCGCGCTTGAAGCGTTACTGACCCTCATCGCCGTCTACGCGGTGCTGCGAGTGTTCAACGTCGCGCCGCTCACGTCGATGCTCATCGCGTCGATCAGCATGGCGACCTCGCCTGCGGTGGTCGTTCAGCTCAAGAACGAGTTGCGCGCCGAAGGTCAGGTCACGGAGCGACTGCTAGCCCTTGCTGCGCTCAACAGCATTTACGCGGTGGTCGCCGTCAAGCTCGTCTATGGCTGGATGCACCAGACGTACCACTCGAGCTATTGGGTAGTGTTGTTCCATCCGCTGTATCTGCTGATCGGCTCGATCGTGCTGGCGTTCGTGCTGGCCAAGGCCTGCAATCTGGTGTTCCGTAAGTTCGGCAGCCAGGACCACCATGCGTTTGTGATGCTGATCGGTCTGATCATGCTGATGGTCGCGCTGGTGCACATGCTCAAGCTGCCCAACTCGCTCACGCTGCTGCTCGCCGGCATCATTTTCCGGAATCTCGACGAGCGTCCGCAGCTCTGGCCGGCGTACTTCGGCACGGCCGGATGGCTGCTCGCTGTGGTGCTCTTCGTGCTTACGTCACTGGCTTTCCAGTGGCAATACGTGGTGATCGGCGGTGTGGCCGCAGCAGCGATCATCGTGGTGCGTTTGCTGGCCAAGGTGGTTGGGACGGTCGCCGTCGCCCATCCGGCCGGCATCAGTTACAAACAAGCCGTTGCGCTTGGCCTGGCGCTTTGCCCGATGGCCAGTCTTGCGCTCGTACTCGTTGCCGACACGTACGACATCTACCCGCAGTTCGACCCGATGCTCAAGGCCGTGGTGATGTGCACCATCGCGTTGCTGCAACTGGTTGGGCCGTTGGTGGTCTATTGGGCATTGGCCCTTGTCGGTGAACGGAAGGATTAAGCCATGTCATTAGAAGAATTCATTCCCTCGAAGCCGTGCACCTTCGGTGTCGAGCTGGAAATGCAGATCGTCAATCGCCACGATTACGATCTGACGAAGGCGGCCTCCGATGTCATGCGGCTGGTCGCCAAGGAGACGCATCCGGGAGAAATCAAACCGGAAATGACCGAAAGCATGATCGAGCTTTCGACCGATATCTGCCATCACCACAGCGACGCCGTCTCGCAATTGCGGCGTGTGCGCGACGTGCTGGTCGCGGCCAGCGAGCAACTCAACGTCGGTTTGTGCGGCGGTGGCACCCACGCGTTTCAGCGCTGGAGCGAGCGCACGATTTACGACTCGCCGCGCTTCCATTTCCTCTCCGAGCTTTACGGTTATCTCGCGAAGCAGTTCACGGTCTTCGGTCAGCACGTTCACATCGGCTGCCCGGACCCCGACAGCGCCTTGTATCTGCTACACGCGATGTCGCGTTATATCCCGCACTTTATTGCGCTGTCGGCGTCTTCGCCGTACGTGCAGGGGGTCGATACGGGCTTCCATTCGGCGCGTTTGAACTCGGTGTTCGCGTTTCCGCTCTCGGGCCGTGCGCCGTTCGTGCTCAAGTGGGAAGACTTCGAGACGTACTTCGACAAGATGGTCAAAACCGGCGTTGTCGAGAGCATGAAAGACTTTTACTGGGATATCCGTCCAAAACCGGGCTTTGGGACGATCGAAGTCCGAGTGATGGATACCCCCTTATCGGTCGATCGCGCGGCTGCCATCGCCTGTTACATCCAGTCTCTGGCCCGTTATCTGCTCGAGGAACGCCCGTTCACGCTCAGCGAGGACGATTACCTCGTTTATACGTTCAACCGCTTCGAAGCCTGCCGTTTCGGTTTGGAAGGTGCTTACGTCGATCCGCAAAGCGGTGAGCGCACCACGTTGGGGCAGCATATTTCGCAAACGCTGGAGATCATCAAGCCTCACGCAGTGGTGCTCGAAGCCGAAGCCGCGTGCGAGGAGATCCGTCAGCTCGTGGCGTCAGGCACCAACGACGCGGTCTGGCTGCGTCAGATTCATGCGGACGCGAAGTCGCTCAATGAGATGGTTCGGCAGCAGTGCTTGCGATGGGCAGCCTGATTTGACCGCCTGAGTGAGCTACCTGAAGCCGTCGTTCTGCGATCGGTGTTACGAAACCCCGCCTTGGCGGGGTTTTTTATTGCCTGCACGGTTTCTCTGAGGCTTCTCAGGCCTTAGTGAGCCTCTTGGCGAGCCACTAGTACACGCATCGCAAGCGCTGCGTTTTCCACTGTTCGTCCTGACAGGGTTTTCCGTTTTTTGCGGCGCTCGTAGCAAGGTTTTAAGGTTTTAATAGGTTTACTGTATGTATACATAGTAGTAGTTAACAAAGGCAGCCCACTGCTGTGGATAACCACAGTTAACGCCGTGTAAACAGCCACTTGCCCGATTGAGAACTGGATGGACAAACAGCGGGTATCCCAAGAACAACTCTGAACAGTTTTTGCCCCCTGTGGAAAGATTGGCAAGTTATCCCGAACCCATGCACACGTACTCCGATAACTTATCCAGAAAGTTATCCACAGGCGCCTAAATATTGTGCAAGAGACCCCCGAAAACACGGTTTTGTGGATAATTTTGACGTTCTCGCGTGGCGTGCGAGGTTCGCGGCTACAATCTCGCCACTCTGTTTTTGTGACGTACCGCGCGTGTTGTCAGAAGTGATTGATGTTGGTTTTATTGGCTGTAACGCGCGAAATCGCGGGCGTCGTCTATTTCTTCACTTCGCATGTCAAAAAGGTGGCCTCACCGGACATGCCGATCCGCTCATCCCCCGAATTTTTTGCAGAACGTCTCGTAACGCGACCGAGGGTCGTCGTTCGTGTTTCAGAACATTTGCGTTTTGTTCGAAACGAATGCGCGTTTCGTATACGCGCTCGCATGCGATAAAGCGACGCGGATCTCTCGATGTTCGAGCCAGTTTTTTGGGGGACGTAACAGGGACACCGGGGCAACAAAAAGCGTCGCTACGGCCTGCGAGCCAAGTCCGGCGCGGCTTTGCACGGTTGGCTGAAATTGGTGCGGGGTGCGAGACAAGCCGAGGCGTTACATCTATTGGGGCGGCGCGCCAATTCGCATGGGATGCGAAATGTTTTTGACGCTGTCACGATTCGACCGCCGAGTGAGCAGGACACCAATATTTTGTAAACATTCCGCCTAGGATTTGGGAGATCAGTACAAGAACTGATACGCCAAAATTCGACTCAGAACACACAATGGAATCGTGGCGGGAAGGCAGGTTCAACAGCGACTTGCCGTCGCGTATCGACACGGAAGTGGGTCAGGGTTTCCCCCGGGCGGGGCGCCGAAATTGATGGAAAGGCAAGGCATATCGTGTGATGCACCGCCTGCGAGTAAATTTGACAAGCTGTTTTACCGACGTATAGTTTTTAGAAATCCTAACGAAAATCATGGCTACTCCGACCCCACTAGATGAAGCGCTCTCCAAGCGCGTAACGGCAGGTTTGTTGCGCATGGGGACAGCGTTACGGAGCCACGCCTGGGAGGGCGCGGCATTGGCTGGATTGACGCCGACGCAGGGCGAGATTCTGACGCTCTTGCTCTCGCGTGGCGTGCCGATGCGATTGGGCGAGATTGCGGAGGATGCCGCACTCACATCGGCCACGGTCAGCGAGGCCGTGAGCACACTGGAATCCAAAGGGCTGGTCGAGAAAAGGCGCGATGCCAACGACGGCCGGGCACTGGCACTTCGACTCACTGCTCGCGGCCGTACCGCCGCCAAGCGGGCGTCGCAGTGGCCCAACTTCCTGACGACCGCCGCCGATTCGCTGGGCGACAAGGAATGTGCCCAGCTCTACCGCGCGCTCGTCAAACTCGTCTTCACGATGCAAGAGCGGGGCGACATGCCACCGCAGCGCATGTGCCTGACCTGCACGCACTTCGAAGCGGCACCGCGTGGCAAAGGGCAGTACCACTGCAATCACTTCAATGCGACGTACGACGATTCGCGAATTCCTCTCGATTGCAATTCGCACGAGGACGCCGACATCGCCACGCAGCGCAAGGTCTGGAAGCTCTACAGCAAGGTGTGAGCGCCGGACATTCGTCGCAACGCATACGCGGCGCGAACGAGGGGGGAACGCCATCCGGCATGGGTGGCGTTTTTTTTCGTCGGGACTTGTCACGCACATGACCGGCGCGGCCCTGTACACTGCGCTCTTTTGTACCCACGAAACTCGTCGCATATACATGTCAGCTAAGCGCAGAATCGAAGTCAGAAAGTCCGGCGTCCACGGCAAGGGTGTGTACGCGATCCGGCGCCTCAAAAAGGGCGAGCGCGTGATCGAGTACAAGGGCGAGATCATTTCGTGGAAAGAAGCCTTGCGCCGGCATCCGCACGACCCCGAGCACCCCACGCACACCTTCTACTTCAGTCTGGAAGACGGCCGTTGCATCGACGGCAAAGTCGACGGCAATAACGCCCGCTGGATCAACCACTCGTGCGCACCGAATTGCGAAGCCCGCGAAGAGGGAAAACACGTACAGATCTACGCCATGCGCGATATCGACGAAGGCGAAGAGCTTTTCTATGATTACGGTCTGGTGATCGATGCGCGTTACACCGCCAAACTCAAGCGAGAGTACGCCTGCCATTGCGGCAGCAAGCAGTGTCGCGGCACGTTGCTCGCGCCGAAAGGCTGACACGCTGAATAAGCGGGGATGGTGAAGCTAACCGCGGCATCGGTGCGGACCGGGCCTTGAGTGTTATCGAGATGTCTCGATGGGCCGCGATACCGTCCGATGCTGGGTGAGAAGTTGACGAGTGCGACGCCCGAGATCAGGCCGAGGCGCGATCGCCGGCAAACTGATCGATGGCGAGCGCCAGATCGACGTCGCGTTGGGTAAGACCGTCGGCATCGTGCGTGGACAGCGTGATGTCGACCTTGTTGTAGACGTTGAACCACTCCGGATGGTGATTCATCTTTTCGGCCTTGAGCGCAACCTGCGTCATGAAGCCGAACGCCTCATTGAAATCGTGAAACGTGAAGCTGCGCTGGATGGCGTCGCGACCGACTACCTGATGCCACTCGGGTAGTTTTTCGGCCAGTTCGGCGCGCGCCTCGGATGAGAGTCGTGTTGTCATGGCATTCCTTTCAAAGCGTATTCAGTACAGTACGAATCGAATATCGAATCGACGCGCCTTTTGAGCCCGTCGAATGGCTATTGTTTCACAGGCAGATGGCACGTGCGTGCAAGATCCCACCCTCGGGTGAGATCCCGAGGGCGGGCGGTGCCAATATCGGAAACGGCCCGAAGCGATCGGGCCGGGCCGTTATGCCGGCAGAACGATCTGCGTATCTTGCGGCAGGCGGGCGTTAGCGGCGAACGACGGTGCAGTGGCCAGGGCCTTGAACAGCGCGGGCAAGTCGGCGCGCATGGCGTCGAACAACTGGGCGAAGTCGTCGATGACGAAGTACGTTTGTTGGAACGTGTCGATGCGGTATTCCGTACGCAGTACCCGGTCCAGCGAGAAGCCGATGCGGTTCGGCTCGCGCGAGGTCAGTGAGAACTCGGTTTCGCCACGGCTCGAGACGATGCCGGCGCCATAAATGCGCAGGCCATCGCCATCGCGCATCAGGCCGAATTCGACCGTGTACCAGTACAGGCGGGCGAGCAGCGGCAACGCGCCGATTTCCTGCGCAAACTTGCCGGCCTGACCGTAGGCTTGCATGAAGTCGGCGAATACCGGGTTGGCAAGCAACGGCACGTGACCGAACACATCGTGAAAGCAGTCGGGTTCTTGCAGGTAGTCGAGCTGATCGGGGCGGCGCATCCACCACGTAGCAGGAAAACGGCGATTCGCCAGATGGTTGAAGAAGACGTCGTCCGGCACGAGTCCGGGCACCGCCACCACCTGCCAGCCGGTGGCCGCCATGAGCTTTTCGTTCAGACGGGCGAACTCCGGCACGCGGCGGGCGTCCATGTCGAGTGCGCGAATGCCATCCATGAAGGCGTCGCACACACGACCGGGCAGCATCGCGGTCTGGCGTTCGTAAAGCTGTTGCCACACCGCGTGATCGACCGCGCCGTATTGCTCGACGGGTTGATCGATGGTGAAGTCGGGCCGGGTCGTGAGACCGGCGTCGAATTGCTCCTGGAGCATGGCGGTGGTGGACATGATGCTTACGTCTCAATAAAGGCTGTAACAATGATTGAAAGTGTAGTGCGCATGGCATGCGAAATGGGCGCATAATGCGCCTGTGGTGAAAGCCGTTTGCATAAAGTTCGCAAAAATAAGCGATTTATTGCGGAGAATCGTCATGGTTGATCTGGATAGCTACGATCTGTCCCTGTTGGAGTCCTTGCAGAAGGACGGACGGGCCACGCATCACGAGTTGGCCAAAGATGTGGCGCTCTCGGCGTCGCAGATCGGCCGGCGGCTTCAGCGACTTGAAGCGGCGGGCATCATCGAGGGGTATCGGGTGGTGTTGCGGCCCGAAGTTCTGGGCCTTGGGGTGACGGCGTTCACGACGCTACGCCTGCAACATCATGGCGACCACGTCATCGAGCGTTTTCAGGCCGAGATCGATCTCTTGCCGGAAGTCCTCGAATGCCACGCGGTGGTGGGCGAGGCTGACTACCTGCTGCGCATCGTCGTGCCGGATCTCAATGCCTTGTCGGCCTTCGTGATGAAGCGCCTGATGCAGGTGCCGGGCGTGGAAAACGTGCGCTCGAACATCGTGTTGAGCGCCTTCAAGCGCAGTAACTCGCTGCCGCTGCACTATCTGGCACGCAGCACGGGCGTGCGCCGGGTGAGCGGCTCGGACGACTGATCGGGCCGGGCCGGCGGACTTAGTCCTCCGGCATCAACCTGGGCTTGATGTATCGCCCATAGATCAGCGACATGATGAGCGCGACGGTCGAGCCGACCAACACCTCGATCACGCGCAACATCGCGAGGCTCAGTTCCTCGTGCAGCCCTTGTCCCTGACCGCTCAGTGCGGCGGACATCAGAATGACGACCGTGGCCGGCCCCAGCCGCCAATTGGCCGGATAGTTCTGCACCAGCATCGCCGCGAGTGTGGCGATGGTGATTCCCACCAGCATGGCCGGCAAGCCCGGCCCCATCACCAGCAAGACAATACACGCCACGATCGCACCGCTGATCGTGTTGATCGAGCGCGCCTTGAAGTTGCTGCGCGCCTGTAGCGGGTCGGGCTCGGTCACGATAATGAGCGAAATCATCGCCCAATAAGGCTCGGGAAAACCGGCAGCTCGCAGGCCGAACCAGACGATCAGCGACCCGGTAAGAATCTTGACCAGATAGACCAGCGCATTCTTCTTCGGGTGGAGAAAGGCGATCGACATGGGCAGCAGATGGCGCCGAAGGGGCGCGAAGACAGGAAGTTGCCAGTGTGACATAGGCCGAGTCTGAGGCCCACACGCAGATTTTCCGAAGCTTTGCTATCTGGAATCCGAATTGCTGTCATTGCACACCGATGTCATGGGAAATGGTTCGAGATGCCAAAAGGTGCGGGGTAGAATCCGGAAGACCAGAAACAGGGAGGAGTCCGGCATGCATAGCCGAACGCAACGAGTCTGGCCGGTAGCGCCTTTGGCGTGGGCGGCACTGAGCCTTGTCATTTTCTCGGCGTCGCCTGCACAGGCCGCACGTGTGACGAGTGTGAGTCCCCAGGGCGAAGTCGCTAGCGTCGACCAAGTCGTCGTGAAGTTCGACGAGGCCATCGTCCCAGCGGGTGACCCGCGAGCACAGGCACCTGCCACGGTGCGCTGCTCCGACCCGAAGCTCACTGGCGACGGCCATTGGCTCGAACCCAAAATCTGGGTGTACGACTTCAAGCAATCGCTGCCGCCCGGCGCGAAATGCACGGTCGAGATGCGTAGCGGTTTGTCGGCGGTGTCCGGCGCCGCGCTGTCCGGCACGACGCGCTACGCGTTCAATACCGGCGGCCCCGCCGTGACGGGCATTCGCCCGTCGTACGGTCCCATCGATGAAAACCAGATATTCGTCCTCACGCTGAACGGCGAAGCCGATCCGGCCAGCGTGCGCAAAAACGCTTGGTGCGAGACCGAAGGCATTGGTGAGCGCATCGGCGTGAAGTGGATCGAGGGCGATGCCCGCACGGCACTCCTCAAGCGATTCAATCTGGAAAAGCAGGCGCAGCGCGTTGTGATGCTGCAATGCAATCGCACGTTGGCTGCCGGTGCCAAGATGCATTTCGTCTGGGGCGCAGGCATTGCAACGCCGTCGGGCGTGGCCACGCGTCAGTCAAGACCCTTCGAATACGACGTCCGGGAGCCGTTCACGGCGAGCTTTAGTTGTGAGCGCGAGAACGCCAACGCCCCGTGCACGCCGCTGCGCCCGCTACGCCTGACGTTCAATTCGCCGGTCGCACGCGACATGGCCGCCAAGCTGCGCGTGGAAGGCGCCGGGGCGGAACGCAGTCCAAAATTCGACGCGAACGATCGTGCGTCGAGCGTCACCGATGTGACCTTCGATGCCCCGTTCCCCGAAAAGGCCGAGCTGACGATCAACCTCCCGAAGGGCTTCACCGACGACAGCGGCAGACCGCTCGCCAACGCGAGCGAGTTTCCGCTTCGCACCAAGACGTCGACGATGCCGCCGCTGGCGAAGTTTGCCGCAGCACCGTTCGGCATCGTCGAGCGCTTTGCCGAGCCCGGCATGCCGCCGATGCTGCCCGTGACGTTGCGCAAGGTCGAACCGGCGTTGCAGATCAATGGCCTGGGCGTGGCGGGCGAGGCGGCGATCAACGGCCGCACGATGCAACTGCGTGTGGACGACGATGCGCAGGTCTTGACGTGGCTGTCTCGCGTGCGCCGTTTCGACGAAACCTGGATGACGCGCAAGCAGATTGCCACCGAAATGCCGTCGATTCTCTCGGGCCCGGCGGCCAAGGACAGCTTCGGTCCCAACGCTGCGGCTACGGTCGAAGACAAAGTGACGCGTTACGACACGCGCAGCCTGTCGCTGCTCTCTGGGCTGCAAGGCGTGCAGGCGTTGACGCTACCGGTGCCGAAAGAAAAGGACCCGCGCCCGTTCGAGGTTGTCGGCATTCCGTTCCAGAAGCCGGGCTTCTACGTGGTGGAACTGGCATCCCCCTCGCTGGGGGCGGCGCTGCTCGGCAAATCGCTGCCGATGTATGTGCGCACGACCGTGCTGGTCACCAATCTCGGCGTGCATTTCAAGATGGGGCGCGACAACGCCGTGGCCTGGGTCACGACGCTGGATAAGGGGCAGCCCGTGCCCAACGCTAACGTTCGCGTGCTTGATTGCGACGGTAATGAAGTCGCGACCGCCGTGACCGACAAGACGGGCGTTGCGAAGATCGACAAGCCATTCGAGAGCTACAAGTACTGCGAGAAGAGCAGCCGATCGGGCTACTTTGTCGTGGCTCGCACGCAGGGCAATGATCCCGATATGGCATTCGTTTCCTCGGACTGGAATCGCGGCATCGAGCCGTGGCGCTTCCATGTGCCGACGGATGGCGGCAGCAGCCCGACCGTGCGTGCGCAAACGGTGTTCGACCGCATGCTGTTCCGCGTCGGTGAAACCGTGTCGATGAAACATTTCATTCGTCAGGAGACGATGCAGGGGTTGTCGCTGCCGGGTGGTTTGCCGTCGCAACTGACGATCACACACGAAGGCTCCGGGCAGACCTACACGCAACCGGTGACGTGGCGTAACGGCCGGTTAGCGGAGAACACCTTCCAGATTCCTCAGGGCGCCAAGCTTGGCGAGTACTCGGTGACGCTCGACTACACCGACGGTGACAAGCGTCCGCCCAACTACCCGGCGTCGCTCGATGCGGGGCACTTCCGCGTCGAAGCGTTCCGGCTGCCGGTGTTGGCGGGCAGCATCGGCGTGCGAGACGCTGCGAAGTCACCGCTCATCAACAAGACGGAAGCGCCGCTGAACGTGCAGGTGAATTACGTGGCAGGCGGGCCGGCCGGGAATTTGCCGGTGCGCGTGTCGGCATTGATGCGCCCGCGCGACCTGACGTTCGACGGCTACGACGACTTTAGCTTCACGCCTTATCGCCCACCCTCGGCACAAGCTGGTGCGTCGGACGACGACGACCAGAATGGCGACGAAGGGGCGGGGGCGAGCGATCAGAAGCTCGTGGCCGACAAGCAGCGGCTGGTGCTTGATCGCAATGGTGCTGGCAGTCTCACGCTCAAAGATCTGCCGAAGGTCGACCGGCCGAGCGATTTGGTGCTGGAGGCCAGCTTTGCCGATCCGAATGGCGAGATTCAGACGCTGCGCGGCAACGCCACGCTGTGGCCGGCGAATCTGATTACCGGGGTGCGCAGCGAAAGCTGGGTATCGGTGACGAACAAGCTGCCCGTGAAGGCGCTTGCGCTCGACCTGCAAGGCAAACCCAAGTCTGGCGTGGCGATGGACGTGCGTGCTGAAGCGCGCATCACCACCAGTAGCCGCAAGCGCATGGTGGGTGGCTTCTACGCCTACGACAACCGCACCGAGGTGAAGGACCTTGGGACGGTATGTAGCGGCAAGACCGACGATCGCGGACTGTTGTCGTGCGACGTGTCGCTCACGCAACCGGGTGAAATCACGCTGGTGGCGCAAGCGAAAGACGACAAGAGCAATCTGAGCACGGCCACGACCAGCGTCTGGGTCACCGGGCGCGGGGAGGTGTGGTTTGGCGGCGATAACACCGATCGTATGGATGTGCTGCCGGAGCGCCGCAGCTATGAGCCGGGCGAGACGGCCAAATTGCAGGTGCGCATGCCGTTCCGTACGGCGACGGCACTCGTGGCGATCGAGCGCGAGGGCGTGATCGAGACGCGCACGATGGAGATTTCGGGCAAGGATCCGAACATCTCGCTCAAGGTCGACCCGTCGTGGGGGCCTAACGTCTATGTGTCGGTGTTGGCGGTGCGAGGCCGCATTCATGAAGTGCCGTGGTATTCGTTCTTCCAGTGGGGCTGGAAGCAGCCGCTCGAATGGTTCCGGGCGTTCTGGTACGAGGGACGTGAATATCAAGCGCCGACCGGGCTGGTCGATCTGGGCAAGCCCGCCTATCGCTTTGGGGTGACGGAGCTTCGCGTGGGGACCGCGGGTCAGCGTCTTGGCATTGAAGTCAAACCAGACGCGGCGACGTACCCGGTGCGCGGTCATGCGAAGGTGCGTATCAAGGTCACTCAACCAGACGGCAAGCCCATGCCGGCCGGCTCGGAAGTGGCGCTTGCCGCCGTAGACGAGGCGCTGCTGGAGTTGGCACCGAACACCAGTTGGAATCTGCTCGACGCCATGTGGCAGCGCCGCAGCTACAGCGTGACGACGGCGACGGCGCAGATGGAGATCATTGGCCGCCGACACTACGGCCGTAAAGCCGTACCGGCAGGTGGGGGCGGGGGTAAGAGCCCGACGCGTGAGTTGTTCGATACGTTGCTGCTGTGGCAACCGCGCGTGGTGCTCGACGACAAGGGCGAGGCGAGCGTCGACGTGCCGCTCAACGACGCGATTTCGAGCTTCCGCATCGTGGCGATTGCCGACGACGGAAAGCCGGGTGACCCGAGTGCGAAGGCCCTCGGCTGGTTTGGCACGGGGACGGCGACGATCCGCACGACACAGGATCTGCAACTGATCTCGGGGCTGCCGCCGTTGGTGCGCGAGGGCGATAACTATCGCGCGCAATTTACCGTGCGCAACACCACGCAGCACGCCATGCAGGTGCAATTGACCGCTCGGGCGACACAACTCACGCTGGCACCGCAACGGGTCGACATCCCGGCAGGGGAGTCCCGCGAAGTGGCGTGGGAAGTGACCGCACCGACGGGGCTGGCGGATACGCGTGCGCAACGCGTGTTGTGGGAAGTCTCTGCACAAGCACCGGCGGCAGGGGGTGGTGCGGCCGCGAGCGACGCCATCAAGGTGGGGCAGGACATACAGCCCGCGTTGCCGGCGACCGTGCAGCAGTCGGTATTGACGCAAGTGGAAGGCAGCCTCACGTTGCCGATGGCACCGCCCGCCGGGGCCGTGGCAGACAGCACTGGCAAGCTGCGCGGCGGCGTGCGTGTGAGTTTGCAGCCGCGCTTGTCTCAGGGGTTGCCGGGCGTGAAGCGCTGGTTCGAGCTGTATCCATATGCCTGCCTCGAACAACAGGCGTCGAAGGCGTTGGGATTGCGTGATGTCGCGCAGTGGAAGCGCGTGACGGGCACGCTGCCGTCGTACCTCGACGAAGACGGTTTGGCGAGTTACTTCCCGCCGCAGGAAGGTTTTGCGAATCAGGGCAGCGACACGCTGACCGCCTATCTGCTTGCTGTCAGCAATGAGGCCAAGGCGCTCGACCCGGCGTATGCCATCCCCGACGATGCGCTCGCGCGCATGGAAGACGGGTTGGCGGCGTTTGTCGAAGGACGCTTGACGCGCAAGTTCTGGGCTCCGCGTGACGACCTAACGCTGCGTAAGCTCACGGCGATCGAAGCGCTTTCGCGCTACGGCCGCGCCAACGCGCGCATGCTCAGTTCCCTGACGATTGCGCCGAACGACTGGCCGACGTCGGCCGTCATCGACTGGTACGCCATCTTGCAACGTCTGCCCGACGTGCCGCAGCGTGCCGAGCAAATGGCGCAGGCCGAGCAGATTCTGCGTGCACGGCTGTCGTATCAGGGCACCCGCGTGGGCTTCTCGACACAGTCGAGCGACGGGCTCTGGTGGCTGATGGTTGGCCCCGAGACCAACGCCGCACGCTTGGCGTTGCTGATGAACGCCAACCCGGCGTGGAAGGACGAGATGCCGCGTTTGGTCATTGGTTTGCTCGGTTTGCAGTCGCGCGGGGCATGGTCGACGACGACGGCAAACGTCTGGGGCGGGCTGGCGGTCGATCGCTTCTCGGCGCGTTTCGAACGCGACACCCCGACGGGCCAGACGGCGATCCAGTGGCAGCGCGACAACCAGACGAGCGGCGGCGTTCAGACCGTCGACTGGGACAAGCTGAAAGCGGGCACCGTGCCGCCGCCGGTATCGCTGCCTTGGCTCGCGCAGGCCGCACCCGGGTCCGATAGCGGACGCGACGTGCTGCGGCTGGATCAGGGCGGTGCAGGCAAGCCGTGGGCGACGATTCAAAGCCTCGCAGCGGTGCCGCTCAAGGCACCGTTCTCGGCGGGTTATCGGGTCACGCGTACGGTGCAGGTGCAGGATGCCGCCGACAAATCGGGCGACAACTTTGTTCGCGGTGCCGTGTTGCGCGTGCGCCTCGATATCGATGCGCAAGCCGATATGCGCTGGGTCGTCGTGAGCGATCCGCTGCCGGGCGGCGCAACGGTATTGGGCGGCGGGCTGGGTCGTGATTCTGCGATTGCGACGCAGGGCGAGCGCAGCGAAGGCGCGATGCCAGCGTTCGAGGAGCGCGCGCAGGATGTCTACCGTGCCTATTACGACTACCTGCCGAAGGGCCAACACCGTATCGAATACACAGTGCGCCTGAATAACGTCGGCAAGTTTGCGACGCCGCCCACGCGTGTCGAGGCGATGTACGAACCGGCCATGTATGGCGAGTCGCCCAACGCGCCGGTGCAGGTCATTCCGGCCAAGTGATGAATCGGAGCATGAGGACGTTATGACGTCGAACTTCTTCCAGCCGTCGGCGGTTTTGCCGCGCGAATCCCGGCGCTTCTGGTGGCTGGCCGCTGCCGCGGGTGCCGGGTATGCGATCTCATTGCGCGGGGCACCGTATCCCGATCAAGCGGTCGCGAAGGTGTTCCTGTGTGCGCTGTTGTTGTTCGCGGCGCTATATCACCGCGTACCCGGCGAGCGTGGGTGGCTGTGTGCGGCACTGATTTTCTCTGGTGCGGGCGATGTCCTGCTGGCGTTGCCGGAGATGGCGCAAGGGTTCGTGCTGGGCCTCGGTGCGTTTCTGCTGGCGCACTTGGCCTACTTCGTCTTGTTCTGGCGCGTTCGCCGCCGTTGGTCGCAAGTGCCGGGGTGGCATCGAATCGCCATCGTGCTGGTATGGGTCACGGCGGCGCTCGCTTACGTGATGTATTGGCCCGGCATGGGGGAATTGAAGGCGCCCGTGGTCTGCTACGTGATCGTGTTGGCCATGATGGCCTCGGCGGCGCTACTTGCCGGTGTCAGCGGTGAGTGGGCCGCGGTCGGGGCATTGCTGTTCACGGTGTCGGACGCGCTGATCGGCACCACACGCTTCGTCGGCAGCGTGCCCGCGCAGGAATACGCCATCTGGATTCTTTACGCACTGGCGCAACTGCTGCTCACGGCTGGCATTCTGGCCGAACGTCCGGGGAGCGTGTCTCACGTTCCCGGGAGTCGCGGGGGTGGCAGGGGTGACGGCACAGACAGCGACGGCGCAACGCGTGGAAATCGTGGAGACGTGCGCGGTGCTTGATGTTCGCCGACTGACGGCCTCCGCCGTCATCGCCCTCGCGCTTTGCACGCTACAGGCGGTGCAGCCTGCGCATGCCGTGCCGTCGTTCGACGACGTGCGGCAAGACTGGCGCGCATCGGACTGGATTCTGCTGGATCGCCACGGGCAGCCGTTGCAGCGTCTGCGTGCAGATATGCGAGCGCAGCGCGGCGATTGGGTCACATTGGCCGATGTATCGCCCGCGTTCCGGCAGGCGTTGATCGTGTCGGAAGACAAGCGCTTTTACGAGCACAGCGGCGTTGACTGGCGAGGGGTTGCCGCTGCCGCGTGGGGCAATCTCTGGCATTCCCGCACGCGAGGTGCTTCGACGTTGACGATGCAACTGGCAGGTTTGCTCGACGACGATTTGCGGCCGAACACGCGCAATCGCTCGATGACGCAGAAGGTCGGCCAAGCGGCGACCGCCGTGTGGCTCGAACAACGCTGGCGTAAAGATCAAATTCTCGAGGCGTATCTGAATCTCGTGCCATTCCGCGGCGAACTGGTTGGGATCTCGGCCGTGTCGCAGACGCTCTTCGGCAAGCTGCCGATCGGGTTGGACGCACGGGAGTCCGCCATCGCCGTTGCGCTGCTGCGCGCGCCGAATGCGCCCGCTGCACGGGTTTCGCAGCGCGCGTGCGGCATCTTGCGCGATATGAATTCGGCAAGCGGGCAGGGCGGCGCTGCTAACGACTGCAACGGCTTGGAGGGGTACACGCAGCTCGTGTTCTCGCGGCCCGCCAGCGTGATGACCACACGGGACGCGGTCAGCCTGGCGCCGCACTTTGCACGCCGTGTGTTCTCGGCAAGTCGGCCTCCGGCGGGAACGCGTTTGACGAGTACGCTCGATGCCAACTTACAGCGTATGGCCGTCACCACGCTGCAACAGACGCTGCGCGAACTGGGTGCCCCAGGGCGCGGGCGCAATGTTCAGGACGGTGCGCTGGTGGTCATCGACAACGCCAGTGGCGATATCCTCGCGTGGGTAGGTTCGTCGGGTGCATTGTCGGCGGCGGCGCAGGTCGATGGGGTGACGTCGTTGCGTCAGGCGGGCTCGACGCTCAAGCCATTCCTCTACGCACAAGCGATTGGGGAACAACGGATGACGGCGGCATCGTTGCTCGACGACTCGCCGCTGGACCTGCCGACAGGCGGTGGCCTATACATTCCCCAAAACTATGACCGGCACTTCAAGGGGTGGGTGAGTGCGCGCACGGCGCTGGCATCGTCGCTGAACGTGCCAGCGGTGCGCACGCTGGTCATGGTGACGCCACGCCGCTTCGCGCAGACGTTAGTGTCGCTGGGGCTGCCGCTCACCCAAAGCGGCGATTACTACGGTTACAGCCTCGCGCTGGGCAGCGCAGACGTCACCTTGCTTTCGCTGACCAACGCCTACCGTGCGCTGGCCAACAACGGTGTGGCGAGCGACACGCGTGACCTGATGCCCGCGTCCTCGCGCGCCAGCAACGGCAAACTCGCTGCCAACGCCAACGCCAACGCCAACGCGAGTTCGCGGACGACCGTTTTCTCGCCGCAAGTGAGTTTTATCGTCTCGGACATGCTCTCCGATCGTCAGGCGCGCACGCGTACGTTCGGGCTCGACAGCCCGCTCTCCACGCGTTACTGGACCGCGGTGAAGACCGGCACGAGCAAAGACATGCGCGACAACTGGGCGGTGGGATATTCGCGCCGTTACACGGTCGGTGTCTGGGTTGGGAATGCGGACGGCGCGCCGATGTGGGATGTCTCCGGTGTGTCTGGCGCGGCGCCCATCTGGCACCGCGTCATGGATTATTTGCACCGCCGCACGGCCAGCCTGCCGCCCGCGCCGCCCGCAGGCGTCGAGCATGTCGCAGTGCAGTACGCCGAGCATGTCGAACCCGCGCGCGAAGAGTGGTTTCTCGCCGGTACGGCGCAGAGCACTATCGCGTTATCGTCGCTGGCGTCGAAAGCCCCGAGCGGCCCGCTATGGCGCATCGCGGGGCCGGCCGATGGCACCATCGTTGCACTCGACCCCGACATTCCCCCGGCGAATCAACGCTTGTGGTTTCAAGTGGCGGCGGCGTGGCCCAAAGGTGCCGCATGGCGACTCGATGGCAAGCCGCTGAGTGGCAGCGCACGCGTAAGCTGGCTGCCCTGGCCGGGACGCCATACGCTCGAACTCGTCGACGCATCCGGCGCGGTTCGCGACAGTGTTCGTTTCGAGGTACGCGGAGCGAGCGTGAACGACGGCAAGCGCATGCGCAATGCGAGTCGCTAAGCGTATGTGCTTATTCCGCAACAAGGATTGCGCGGTTTAATTTTGGATGGGGCAGACGCGTCGACGCGATGCGCGCTACACTAAAAATCAGACTTGGCAATGCGTGACGCGATGTGTCGGTGGCGGGTCGATCCCCCAACGGTGTGCGCGCACACGCCCTGTAGCGGAGACACATCGATGATCACGCTGGATGCGCGGCAAACCGCGCAGTTGCTACCTTATCCGCAATTGGCCGACGGTATCGAGGCCATGCTCATGGAGATGCGCTCGGGCACGGCGCGAGCGCCGGAGCGTCTGCACTTTCCCCTGACCGAACCTGAACGCGGCCGTCGTGGCGGCGTGTTGCTTGTGATGCCCGCCGCCAATCGCGACGTGGCGATGACCAAGCACATCACCGTGCATCCGGAGAACTGCCGCGCGGGCAAGCCATCGATCATCGGCGAAGTGATGGTGTTCGATCCGCATACCGGCGAGCGCCTGATGCTGCTCGACGGCCCGACGGTCACCGGGCGTCGCACGGCTGCTGTCACCTTGTTTGCCGCGCGCAAGTTCGCGCCACGTCCGCAGGGGCCGGTGCTGATCGTTGGCGCGGGTGTACAGGCGCGAGCACATCTGGAAGCCTTTGCGGCGGGCATGGGCACGCGTCACTTCATGATTTTCTCGCGCAGCCCGGAGCGCGCTCACGCGTTGGCCGATCATGCGGCCACGCTCGGCGTCGAAGCCACGGTCGTCGATGCTATCGAGCCGGTGTTGAGCACTGTGAGTATCGTCATCACCGCAACCACCAGCAGCGAGCCGGTACTGCCCGATAGCGACGCGATGCGCTGGCGCGACGACATCTTCGTCGCAGGCGTAGGCGCTTTCCGCCCCGATATGCGCGAACTGCCGCCGCAGTTGTGCCGTGACGCCGCGGTGCGCGGCACGCTCGTTGTCGATACGTGGGAAGTCAAACACGAAGCCGGTGATTTACTGCACGCGGCGATCGATTGGGGCCGGGCGGCACCGTTGCTCGACGCGATCATCACCCCCGACCGTTTCCGTGCAAGCGGCCCGGTGCTCTTCAAGAGCGTGGGTTATGCGCTGTGGGATCTGGCAGCGGTGCTGTGCGCGCGTGCCAATCTCAAAAAGGACGGCGTGCCGGAGGCGTGAGCGATGTGCATCGGCCTACGCCGGTAACGCAATCGGCACGCCAGCGGCGCCTGCCGACAGATGCGCAATGTCGGGGGTAATCACGTGAACGGGCAGGCCGAGCGTCTGCTCGATGAGGTCGGCGCGCATGATTTCGCGTGGCGTGCCCGTCGCCAGAATGCGGCCATCGGCCAGCAGCGCCATACGGTCCGCATGACGCGCGGCGAGGTTGACGTCGTGCACGATGGCCATCGCACCGAATCCCCACGACTTCGCGAGTTCACGCGTGAGCGCAAGCAGATGATGTTGATGCGCAAGATCTAGCGCCGCCGTCGGCTCGTCGAGCAGCAAATAGCGCGGCACCGACGGGATCGAAGATTCACCCGCCGCGTCCGAAGGCCACAACTGCGCCAGCACTCGCGCGAATTGCACGCGCGCCCATTCCCCGCCAGAAAGCGTTGTCACGTCGCGATGCAACAGCGGCCCAGCGCCCACGCGCTCCAGCGCTGCCGTGGCGATATCGGTATCGCTCGCGCCGCGTGCGTTGCCGCGACGTGGCGTCGAAAACGGCAGCCGCCCCATGGTCACGATTTCCAACGCGCTGAACGGAAACGACAACTGCGCCGTTTGCGGCAGCACGGCACGCAAACGGGCGAGTGCTGCGGTGGTGTATTGCGACAGATGCGCACCGTTGAGTGTGATGGCGCCCGACACTTGCGCACGCGGCGACATCGGCTCGCCCGCAAGCGCTTTGAGCAATGTGCTCTTACCCGCGCCATTGCGCCCGAGCAGCACGAGCAATTCACCGGGACGGATATCGAGCGACAGACCGTCGAGCACGGGCGAATCGGTATGGGCGATCGTCAGATTGTGGGCACTAAGCATGATGAAGTCCTGTCGGGTCTCGGGGCTCGCGTCACGTTCGTCGTTCCACGGTTCCCATTCCGTATTTCACAACCCGAACTGGCCACGGCGTCGCCACAGCAGCATCAGGAAGAAGGGGGCGCCGAGCAGTGCCGTCAGAATGCCGAGCGGCAACTCCGCAGGCGACACCCACGTGCGAGCGACGAGGTCGGCGAGCAATGTCAGAATCGCGCCGAACAGCGCCGCCGCAGGCAGCACCGCGCGCGGATCGGGGCCGACCACCAGCCGCACGATATGCGGTGCAATCAAGCCGATGAAGCCGATCATCCCGCTCGATGCCACGAGAGCCCCCACGCACAACGCACACGCGACCATCACTCGGCGCTTTACCGACTGCACGGCCACGCCTAGATGCAACGCTTCGGCTTCACCGAGCAGCAGCGCGTTGAGCGAGCGGCACTGACTCGCCAGCACCACAATGCCGAGTGCCACCGGCCACACGATCACGGCCAGCATCGGCCATTGCGCGCCGCCTAGGCTGCCGAGTGTCCAGAACGTGAGCGTGCGCAGTTGCGTGTCGTTCGCGAGATACGTCAGCAAGCCAATCGCAGCGCCGGAAATCGCGTTGATGGCGATACCCGCGAGCAGCAGCAAGGGCAGGGCGAGACGGCCACGACCCGCAGCTAGCCGATACACGAGCGCGGTGACGCCCAGTGCGCCAACGAACGCCGCCAACGGCAGCATCCAGAGCCCGAGCGATGCTGCCAGCGCCGCGGGCAGCAATACGCCGCCCATCACGATGACACCCGCCGCACCCAGCGCCGCACCGCTCGCGACGCCGATCAGACCGGGGTCGGCAAGCGGGTTGCGAAACAACGCCTGTAACGCTGCGCCAGCGGCACCGAAACCCGCGCCGACGAGCATGCCGAGCACGATGCGCGGCAGACGAATCTGCAACATCACGCTGCGTGCCTGATCTTGTACGAAATCGCCAGTGGCGCCACGAAACAGCGCCGTGATGGCTTCGCCCGGCGCGATCCGGTACGCGCCCCCGCACAGCGCCGCCAGCACGGCGAGTGCAAGCAATGAGACGAGGACGGTCATCACCAGCCATCGTGGCGGACGACGGCGAGCGATGCCTGTGACAGGGCGAACGACGGCGCGCGATGGCGACGGCGCGTTGAGCGGGGGAGCGGCTGACATATCTTCGTTCAATTGCTGACCTACAGCTGACCTATAGCGGGCCGGTCGCCAAAAGCAGACGCCCGGCGCGATTTACGCGGCGTGCACGCGCTGCGCGAGTTCCGCCACGGCCTGTGGCAGACGCGGACCGAAGCCGAGCAGATAGAGCGCATCGAAGCTCACCACTCGCTTGGCGCGTCCCGCAGGCGTGTTCGCCAACCCCGGCTGTGCCAGCAACGTCGCCGCCGGATCGGCGCTCGACGGCCCAGTCGTCGTGGTGAGCAGCACATCGGGCTGCGCGGCCACCGCGGCTTCTGCCGTGAGCGGGCGGTAGCCCGTAAAGCCAGAGAGAGCGTTGTCGGCACCGGCGTAGGCGAGCATCGCGTCGGCGGCGGTGTCCTGACCCGCGACCATCACCTGATTGCCGGTGTGGCCAAGGATGAACAACACACGTGGTCGGCGTTGCTTGCCATAGCGTTGCGTAATCTCGTCGCGCGCTTTCTGCCAGTCCGCCATGAAGCGCCCGGCCACGCGTGCGCCGTCGTCGTTCAGGCGCATCGCGGCGGCGACATCGCGAATGTTGTCGCGCACCAACTCGGCCGTGTAACCGTGCGTGAATCGCTTCACCGGCACGCCCGCCGCGGCGATCTGCGTGAGCACGTTCGGCGGCCCGGCTTCGGCGCCCGCGAGCAACAGATCGGGATGCAGCGACAACACGCCCTCGGCGGAGAGCGTGCGCAGATAGCCAATCTTCGGCAGCTTCGTGGCGGCTTCGGGGTAAAGGCTGGTGAGGTCGTTGGCCACCACACGGTCCTGCGCACCGAGCGCGTAGACGATTTCCGTCAGCGCGCCGCCCGCAACGACAACGCGCTTCGGCCCCGCTTCTGGTCCCGTTTTAGGCCCCGTTGCATTGGCACCGGGGGCGGGCGTGGCCGCCCACGCCGACGCGAGCGGCGAGAGCCACGCCCCCGCCGCAACGGCCATGCCGCCCGTGAGCAGCGCTCGCCGGGCAGCGTTGCCCGGCACACCCACGGACGTCACCGATGACGTGCGCGTGAGCGTGTCATGGGCGTCACGTGCGTCGAATTTCGTTTTCACGCTCACGCTCCCGTCACAGCGGTGGCAGCGGCCACGCGACCCAGCGTTGCACGCCAGTCTTCGCGTTCGGCCTGACCCGGTTTGCGCTCACCAAAGAACATGGCAATCACCATGCCCGAGGCGTCGAGCAATTCGAGCGACGACACGATGCCGTCCGACGTCGGCTTGCGCACGACCCAAGCGGTGGCGACGAGGTCTTCGCGCAGGTGCAGGTTGAAGCCAGCGTCGAGCACATTGACCCACGGCCCCATCACGCGGATGTTCTTCACCGGGCCGGTGTGAATCTGAATCATCCCGGCATTGCCCACGAACACCATGATCGGCAGGTCGGTGCCCGCAGCATCGTCGAGCAGCGTGCGCACCGACGATGCGGGTACGCGTTGCGCGTGCTCTGCGGGCGCGAGACGCAAAGCTTGCGCGCGCGATACGCCGTGACGGCGAAGCATGTCGAAGAACTGGTGCGTGTCGGTCATGGCGAGCCAGTCGCGCTGGAACGCGGCAACGTCGATGTCGGCGTCGGGCGTCTCGGCCTTCGGCGCGTCGGCGGCGACAACGTGTTCCCCCGGGGTCTGATCGTCGGCGCGGAACTTCGCGACGAGCGCGTCGTACGCGGCAACATCGCTGTGGTCGCGCAGGAACATCTTGTGCACGGCGGTGCCGGTCTTATCGAAGAATTGCAGCGAGCGGCGCGGACCGTTCTCGGCTGGCGTTTCGACGGCGTAACCGTAGGCCCACTGGTGATAGAAGATGCGCAGATCGAGTTCTTTGCCGAGGCCCAGACCGATGGTGCCGTTATGCGAGAGCTTCTCGTAGGGGCCATCCTTTTCGTGCACGGCGGCATTGTTGCGCGTGAGCGCCATGACGCGACCCAGTGCGGGCAGCGCTTCGACAATCTCGATGAAGTCGGGGCGCAGGCGCACGACGTGTTCACCGACAAACGCGGCAACAGTCTCGCCTTCGGACACACCGAGTGCGGCAGCGGCGTCGCGATCGCGCAGATTCTGTTCGGTCTTCACGCGTTGGAATTCGCTGCGCAGACGGGTGACGTCGGCGAGTGCGGGAAACACTGCGTTGGCAGCGGCGGTGGCGTTCTGAGCATTCATCATGGCAAATTCCTTTGTTGCGGTAGCTTGCTGGCAGGTGGCTTGAAGTTAGCTGGCAGGCGCCCGCGCGGCGGCGGGCGCATCGTCTGACTATCCCGAAGGATCAGTACTGCAATTTCAGGCTCACAGCCACGCTGCGGCCCGGTGCCGAATACGCGTCCTTCACGTTCGACGTCTCGGCGATGTTGCGCACGTCCGACCAATTCCAGTACTTGCGATCGAACACGTTGTAGACGCCCGCATAAACCGTGGCGTGTTTGTTGATGTGATAACCGCCCGAGAGGTCGAGCACGATCGACGAGCCCGGTGCCCAGCAGTTTTGGTTCTGCTGCGTGCCCGAGGTGCAGGTCTTCGCGATCTGGCTTTGCGACTTGGCGGCCTGGAACAGCAGGTCGGCTTGTGCGAACCACGTGCTGTTCGGCTCGTAGCGCACGCCCAGCACCATCGAGAACGGGTTGATGGTGTTGAGCGGCTGGCTGCTCGAACCATCGTCTTCCGTCGTACCGTGCGTATAGGCCATCGCCGTGCGCAGCGTCACACCGCCTTTGAGTGCCCACGTCGCGCGGCCTTCCCAGCCTTGAATCCGGGCGCGGCTGAAGTTCACGTACTGATAGATGAGCGGATCGTTCGGGCGGCCCGAACCGCTGATGTTCTGCTGCGAGATGAAGTTGCGGTAGTTGCCCGCAAACACCGCGGTGCTATACGTGACCGGCCCCAACGTGGTGGCCAGACGCCCGCGCAGACCGAGTTCCACCGTGTCGCTCGTTTCCGGCTTGAGGTTCGGGTTGGCGATCGACATGTAGCCATACAGCGGGTTCGCAAAGCCGTTGTTGACCTGATCGGGCGTCGGGGTACGGAAGCCGCGCGCGTATTGCACGTACGGAATCAGCGACGGCGCAATTTCATACATGATCGCCAGACGCGGCGAGAACGCCGAGTCGTTCGACGAGGTGGGGGCGACCGGTTGACCGCTCGCCGATTGCGAAACATACAGCGGGTCGTTTTGCTTGGGCGAGAGCCAGTAGGCGTCGTAACGGATGCCCGGCGTGACGGTCAGCGCGCCGTAACGGATTTCATCCTGCAAGAACGCACCGAAGAGCGTGTAGTCGGTATCGGGGAACGCCTTGTTCGGGAACGATTCACCCGCCCCTGGCACCGTGCCGTTGCGATAGCTGGTGATGAAGGCGCTGCTCGCGTCCGTGCCGTACACGAGCTTGTGGGCGAGCGGGCCGGTCACGAAGTTGCTCTCGGCTTGCAGCGAGCCGCCGATGGTGCGTTCTTTGTACGTGTTGTCGCGCGTACGATCGCCTGCGGTGCGTTTTTCGTACGCGTACTGATTGTTCTTGGCGTCTTGGTAGTAGAACAGCGCGTGCACGTTCTGCACATACGCTTGCGACGCGTCGTTGAAGTCGTAGTCGAGGCTGACGCGGTTGCGCTCTAAGCGGTCGCTGGTGGTCAGCCCGAGGGTCGTCGGCGGATTGACGGCGGACAGCACGCGGGTGTCGACGCGGCGGCGCACGTTCTCGGCGGTGAGCTTGAAGGTCGAGGTCGGCGTCGCCTTGAACACGAGCTTACCCAGCACCGAGTCGCCATTGCTGTCTTGCGGATTGGCGGTGGTGCGCGCGGTGCTGGCGGTGTTGTTGCTGCCGTGGCTGTCGAGTTCGTGGCCCTTGTTGCCGTCGATGATCACCATGCCCTGCCACTGCTCGCCGCCCCAGGCGGCTTGGGCCGTGGTGCCGAAGCTGCGGTCCATCGAGTTGTAGTACGGGCGCAGCGAGAAGTAGGTCGACTTGCCGAAGGTATCGAGCAAATCTTGCGGATCTTTGGTCAGGAAGTTGACCACGCCGGTCAGGCCGTCGCTGCCGTAGAGCGACGATGCCGGGCCACGCAAGATTTCGATGCGGCGCAGGATGTCCATACTCATGTAGTCGCCGCGACCGGCTTCGAGCGGGCCGAACGAGTAACCGGACGGCATGCGAATGCCGTCTTCGAAGAGGGCGACGCGGTTGCCTTCGAGACCTCGGATATTGATGCTCGAGTTGCCGTCACGCCCGCCGCCCAGCGCGGCCGAGCCGGGGCGATAGGGGGCACGGCGCACCGTGACGCCGGGCTCGTAGCGCAGCGCCTCCTTGATGTCTTGGGCTTGCTGCTCTTCGAGGTCCTGATCGGTGATGACCGAGATCGAGGCCGGTGTGCGAACCGATTCGGTGGGCGTGCGCGTGGCTGTCACGTTCACATCTCTCAGCTGGACTTCGGCGACTTGCAGCGGTGCTTTGGGCGATGTCTGGGCGAGCTGGACGGCCGGTGCGGCCGACGTCGTGGCATCGACCGGTGCCGGGGCTTGCTGCGCGTAGGCGGCAGACATTCCGGCAGGCAACCAGACAGCGGCAAACACCGCGCGCACCAGCGGACGCAGGCGCCGACGGTTCTCACGAGCGCGTTCGCTGCGCGAGTCTTCGATGCGATGACCGGCGCTGTGGCCGGTACGAATCGAAGTGGTGGCGCCGTGTCCCCGGCGCGTGGTCATGACAAATTGGCGGTCCCCGCCGCTCGACGACTGCTTCACTGCTGGCTCCCAGTGCAAATAACCCCGTTGCTGGCTGGCAAGCGCTCGTGGCAATCGTCGTGTTCCGCGGTGTCGTATGACAGGGCGGAGCACGCTGGCAGGCGCGGCTGGCGAAATCTCGTGCCACCCGGCCGCATGTTTTTCGGCCTTGGGACAACGAACTTGTCGTTCTTAAATAAGAATCATTCGCATTTTTAACGAAAAACGAAACCGGCGTCAAGCGGGAATTTCGACCGAAGTGCAAAACACGTTCTGTTGCAGGCAACGGTGAAAAAAGGCGCGCGCCGAGTCTTCGTTGGGAAAATACGAACACGCGATCCGTAGGAAGTCGTCGAGTGAGAAATCTGCGTTTCGGAACTCGGTGATGAGTCGATACCCGGCTTCGTTGAAGCGGAGTATCTCGAAGGTGTTCGCGTTAAAAAGACTTCTGTCGTGCTTGCGCTCGACTAGCGATTTGTTAAATCGATACACAGCTTTCACTCCGATATTGTTGGGGGAATCACGTCGCCCGCGAGACGCTGGGTAATGCGGGTATAGAGCGCGTGTTCGGACGTTTTCGCATCGCGCACGTAGTACGGAAACTCATCGGGTCGTATGACGGGACGTATGCATTCGAGCGCCCACAAGTTCGCCATCCTCTCGTCATCGGCGCGGTATTCGCGCTGAACATTGGCGCGCAATGTGCCCGTCGCGATGTGTCCGAGTTCGTGAAGCACGGTGAATTGGTCAAGCGGCCAGTCGAGTCCATCGCGGATCAGGACCGTATGTAAGCCGCCCTCGGCAAACACAATGCCATTGCAAGGAAGTCCTTCGTTCACATCGAGAATGGATCGGATGCCTAAATGACTACTGTGCAGAGAAATGACTGCATCGAAATAGTTCGAGATTCGTTCACTTAGCCACGCTCTGTATTGATACGACAGGGTGTTGGCTTCGCGCAAATGACCAAATCCGGGGCCATCCTCGCCGCTTCGAAGCGTGCCGTCAGCTGTGACGACAATCGGTGGCCGACCCATGGCGCGTGTCGGCAATCGTTCACCACTATGGAAGTCGTAACCCAGCACAACAACACGGTCGGACCAATCGTTGGCGTCAGCGAAGTGTTTCGTCAGCGAGAGTAACTTTGCGCGCGTGGACTCGGGAATTACCGTTGCCCCCTGAATTGGCCCAACCTGCTCGTAGAAGGCGATTTTGACTTTGTGGATATCGAGTTGCTTCGCTAGGTCGAGTAGCGGAACGAGCTCGGAGCGGTTCTCCATGCTCAGACAGGCCGCGATATTGACGAGGATTCCGGCGTTTTGCAGCCGCTCGACGTTTGCCATCACGTTGCGAAAGCTGCCTATCCCGCGACGACTATCGTGCAGCGATGCAGTGGCTGAATCGAGACTGACTTGAACACAAGGGATGCCCAATTCGGTCAACAACGCAATGTGTGCAGACAGCAGATAGTCACCGGAAATGCCGAGCAGCGGCAGAATTCGATGTCGACGAATCGTGCGAAGTATGGGGTCGAGGTCAGGGTGCCGAAGTGGGTCGCCGCCAGAAACGACCATCATATGAACGCCATTTTTCGCGGCGTCTTCCACGACGTTTTCCACATCGGCAACAGACAAACGGTGACGACCGATTTCGTCCGTCTCAACAAGATAACAATGCGGGCACCGGGAGCCACATTCGGTGGTGATCGTTAGGCTAATTGTCTGAGGGATGGGAAGTGCCAACATTGTCGCGGGAACGGTGAGAGAGGGTCACAAGCACGATTAAGGCCGCAATCGCGAGCGTATTGATCAACCGGTAAGCGGTAGTGAGATCGACGTTTTCCGCAAGGGCACCAATGCCAAACACCGCGAGCGCGGTCAGTAGCGCACGAATGAGATTGGCGATGGATAGCACCGTGGTTCTGGCAGGTGTGCCGCTAGGGATCTCGCGATTGATGCGATAGCTGTAGTACGACGGGAATATCCCGCGAACCAATTGATGCGCCGCCACGCTCAGCAACAACAATATCGGGGACGTTTCCATAAGCGCGAAGGGGAGCAATCCCGCGATGAAAACCGCGATGACGACGAGTTCCGGATACCCTCGATCCAGCCACGGTTTGGGGAGTTTCGAAAACAGCTTGGCGACGCCCCCGCCAAGCAGAACAAGTCCACAGAACGCAGCGCCGAAGTACTTCACCGGAATGCCCGTATCGAGCATGAGTGGCTGGTACGCGTTAAAGGAAGCGCGCACGCATGCGAATGTGATGGCCAATCCGGCGAATAACACGCAGAGCGTTGGCGAGGTCAGCGTAATGCGCCATGCCGAAGCGAGCACGTTTCGAATCGAGAGCGATGGTTCGGCAGGTGCTGACAATTCCCGATGCGTTGCGGACGGCATTCGCAGCAGCAGGTAGAGCGTGAGCAGAGCAAGGGCCGCCGCATCCAACAGAAGGGGCAATGCGAGCGAGTAACCCGCTAGCCACCCACCGACAGTGGCGGCAAGTGCGGCACCCCAAAGCCCGAGACCTGTTGCTTCCGCCATGACGGCGTGGAACTGCGGGGTTGCCTGGCGTGCGGCGAATGCTTCATACATCGTGGCTTGAAACGTGCCGCTAGCCAGGCAACTACCGACGGCATACATCAGTGCGACAAACGCCAGAGAGAGATGATTATTCGCGACGACCAATAGGACGATTGCGCCGACATAAATCGTGTTTCCCGCAATCAGGCATTTCTTTCGCCCAAACCTATCTGCGCAAGCCCCTGCGGGCACCTCCAACAGCCAGTTCAGAACGAAAAGACTCGCAGTAAATGTGCTGAATACGGAAAAGCTGAACCCGGCATACTCGACGAAAAAGATGACGAGTATGGCCATTGAAAATATCTCTGGCCCTAGCAGTGCCTGCGTTAGTGCGAGTCGTCGCCAAAGTCGTAGGTCTTTCGACAACGACACGTCACCTTTCATCACGAATCGCCTCGTTGCCAAACAAGTCTTTGCCGTAAGACTGGTATGCGAGATGACAGCCATGTTGATGCACACCCGCAAAATCAGCACGGTCTGTCTGATCTCTCCACCGTGCGAATAGCGGTGAATCCCGCCAAATATCGGCAAGCGATGTGCCTTCTCCGAGGCGGCGGGTCGTTCGCTCGCTTTGCGTTCTCATGTCGCAAGCGGAGACGGAAAGATCGCTGTTGATGATGATCGTGGTGGTTCCGGCGCCGCATCCGAACGTGCCACGTTGTTGCATGTGTTGAGTAGCGCGAGGAGTGATGGCGATGCGCCGGAGGAAAGGTCCACCGTCGATCTTTAGGCCGGGATGTTTTGCGCAAGCCGCTGAAAGTGAAGTCACGATTTCGCGGCAAATGACTGGCGTAAGGCTCAGTGCCTGCGCTGCCTTTGCCCCTGAACCGGTCGGGATGAACGGGGCGAGCTTCACTTCCGAGACGCCCAGCTTTTCTGCCAGATCAAGACATTGCGGTAACTGTCGGTAGTTCTGCGCCGTCATGGTGTACGCGAGCGTGACGCAGGCACCACCGGCCACTAGCGCTTCGACACCGGCAGTGATTCGAGGGAAGGTATTCGGCCCCCGTATCGCTTCGCAGGCCTCTGCCGTTGCGCCCTCAAGGCTGACTTGAAATGCGCTTGCCCCGTGCTCTATGAGGCTCAGGACACGCTCCGGCGTGGCATACATACCGTTTGTGGCGATGCGGGTGGTAATCCCGAGCGTGGTGAGGCGCCCCATGAGCAACTCAAGATCATCTCGAGTGAGCGGCTCTCCGCCCAAGATGGCGACACTACGAACGCCCGCATCCGACAGTTCATCCGCGACGTCTAGCAATCGCCCAAGGGGCGGCCTCAGCGTGTAGTCGTCGAGATAACAGTGCCGACAGCGGAGATTGCAGCGATTGGTGACGTACCACTTTGCGAACAGGGGGGTATGCAGCCAATGCACCTGTTTCATCGGATTCTCCCGTTTTCCGTCGGCTCCGGCGTACGCCGGAGCGGCGAGGTGCGTTCAGAATCCGAGAACGTTCGAGCTGCTCAGGCAGCCTTCGACTGAGATGACTTCGAAATCGGGGATTTCCTTCAGGCCATCGTCTTCGATGGCACCCTCGGTAACGATCGATTCGTCAGGGTTGGGGAATGGGTTAGGAACGGGGTCTTGCGATTGCATGCGAAAGCCCTCCGATAGGCTTGTTTTGAGGGACGGATCGTCGAGACTCGGGTGATCTCGACGTTTTCGCACTATCCGGAGTTGACGCGTCAATGTATATGGGCGAACTCCGAATTTGTCGCAGCCGGTTAGACCGGCAAACTCGTATCGAACTTAATCTCGCGCAGCACCACGCTCGTTTTGACGTGAGCGACGGCGGGCAGTCGGAAGATGTGTTCGTGCAGGAAGGCGTCGTACGCCTTGATGTCCGGCGCCACGATTTTCAGGATGTAGTCGGCCTCGCCGGTCGTGCTGTAGCACTCGGTCACTTCGGGACACGTGCGGATTTCACGCTCGAACTGTTCCGTCCCGCCTTCCGTGTGGCGCGTGAGTTGTACATGCGCGAGCGCACATACATGCAGCCCCAACTTCTCGCGATCGAGCAGCACCGTGTAGCGCTGGATCACGCCGTTTTGCTCCATCTCCTTGATGCGCCGCCAACACGGCGTTGCCGACAGCCCCACGTTTTCGGAGAGCTCCTGCGCCGAGCGGCGCGAGTCGATCTGTAACAACCGCAGGATCTGCCGCGCAAAGTTGTCGAGTAATTCCATTTTTCAAAATCCGCTATTTCGAAATGAACGTTTCGTATTCTGCGCCAAACGGAGTGAAATAGTAAAAATCTTTCTCCTGCCTGCCCATACACTGCTTCCATACGGACGCTCGCCTGTCCCCGTTGGGCCGGGCGCGACAACGAACATAACGACACGCCCCCGAAGCTCGGCCGCAGCATCGATCCCCCCAGGACCGGTCGATGCCCCCAGCAGGCCGCACGGGGTTCAGGAGATACACGATGAATGCCCCCATGCGCGCCGCGCTTGCGACGCCCACGGCCAACCCGCTGGCCCATCCCGACTATCAGCTCTCCGACGCGCTCACGGCTCGCCGCGGCCAGATTTTCCTCACCGGTACGCAAGCTCTCGTACGCATTCTGCTGATGCAACACCAGCTCGATGCCGCGCGTGGCCTGAACACCGCCGGTTTTATCAGCGGCTATCGTGGCTCACCGCTCGGGGGCGTGGATCAACAGTTGTGGAAGGCGAAGAAGCTGCTCGACGCCGCCAAGGTCAAGTTCCTGCCCGCGATCAACGAAGAGCTCGGCGGCACGGCCGTGATGGGCACGCAACGCGTGGAAGCCGACCCGGAACGCACTGTCGAAGGCGTGTTCGGCATGTGGTACGGCAAGGGCCCGGGCGTGGATCGCGCAGGCGACGCGCTCAAGCATGGCAACGCTTACGGCGCGTCGCGCCACGGCGGCGTGCTGGTGGTGGCGGGTGACGATCACGGTTGCGTGTCGTCGTCGATGCCGCACCAGAGCGACTTCACGATGATGTCGTGGAGCATGCCGGTGCTGAACCCGGCCGATATCGGCGAACTCGTTGAATTCGGCCTCTACGGCTACGCGTTGTCGCGGTTCTCGGGCGCATGGGCAGGCTTGAAAGCCATCTCGGAAACTGTGGAGTCGCGCGGCACCGTCGACCTCGATAAGATCCGCACCGATTGGGCCGAGCCGCTCGATTACGTCACCCCCGAAGGCGGCCTGCACAATCGCTGGCCCGACCTGCCGAGCCTCGCGCTCGAAACGCGTTTGGCCGCCAAGCTCGACGCCGTGCGCGCCTTCGCCCGTGTGAACAGCATCGACAAATGGATTGCGCCGACGCCAGATGCCGATATCGGCATCGTCACTTGCGGCAAGGCGCACCTCGACCTGATGGAGACGCTGCGCCGTCTGGACATCACCATCGACGATCTCGCGGCCGCAGGCGTGCGCATCTACAAGGTGGGGTTGTCGTTCCCGCTGGAAATGTCGCGTCTCGATAGCTTTGTCTCGGGCCTCAAGGAAATTCTCGTCATCGAAGAGAAGGGCCCGGTCGTCGAGCAGCAGATCAAGCAGTACCTATACAACCGCACGACCGGCTCGCGTCCCATCGTGCTCGGTAAAACCGATACCGATGGCCGTGCGCTGCTCTCCGCGCTGGGCGAACTGCGTCCGTCGCGCGTGCTGCCGGTGTTTGCCGAGTGGATTGCCAAGCATCGCCCGGCGCTCGATCGCCGCGAGCGTGTGGTCGATCTCGTGGCACACGACATCCTGTCGAACGAAGCCGACGGCGTGCGCCGCGTGCCGTATTTCTGCTCGGGATGCCCGCACAACACGTCGACCAAGGTGCCCGACGGCTCCATCGCGCAGGCGGGTATCGGCTGTCACTTCATGGCGTCGTGGATGGACCGCGATACGACCGGTCTGATTCAGATGGGCGGCGAAGGTGTCGACTGGGCCGCACATTCGAACTTCACCAAACGTCCGCACGTCTTCCAGAACTTGGGTGACGGCACGTACTTCCACTCGGGTCTGCTCGCGATTCGTCAGGCGGTCGCCTCGAAGGCGAACATCACCTACAAGATTCTCTACAACGACGCGGTTGCCATGACCGGCGGCCAGCCGGTCGACGGTTCGATTTCGGTGCCGCAGATCGCGCGTCAGGTCGAAGCCGAGGGCATCGCCAAGCTGGTGGTGGTGAGCGACGAACCGGAGAAGTACATCGGTCACGAAGGTCAGTTCCCGAAGGGCACGACGTTCCATCACCGCAGCGAACTCGATGCCGTGCAGCGCGAGTTGCGCGAGATCGCTGGCGCGACCGTGCTCATTTACGACCAGACCTGTGCGGCGGAAAAGCGTCGTCGCCGGAAGAAAAACGAATTCCCGAATCCGGATCGCCGTCTGTTCATCAATGAAGCCGTGTGCGAGGGCTGCGGCGATTGCGGCGTGGCGTCGAACTGCCTGTCGGTCGAGCCGGTCGAGACGGCGATGGGCCGCAAGCGCCGCATCGACCAGTCGTCGTGCAACAAAGACTTCTCGTGCGTGAACGGTTTCTGCCCGAGTTTCGTATCCGTGAAGGGCGCGGCGCTGAAGAAGGCGCTCGCGGCGGCGTTCGATCAGGCGGCGTTCGAAGGGCGATTGAATGCACTGCCGGAGCCGACAGCGCTCGCAGGCGATGCCCCGTTCGACATCATGGTCACGGGCGTGGGTGGCACGGGCGTGGTGACGATTGGCGCGCTCATCACGATGGCGGCGCACCTCGAAGGCAAGAGCGCCTCGGTGCTCGACTTCATGGGCTTCGCGCAGAAGGGCGGGGCGGTGCTGTCGTTCGTGCGTTTTGCGAATACGCCGCAGGCACTCAATCAGGTGCGTATCGATACGCAGCAAGCCGACGTGCTGCTGGCATGCGACATGGTGGTGGGGGCGAGCGCCGATGCGCTGCAAACCGTGCGCCGCGATCGCACGCGTGTGGTGGTGAATACGCATGCGATTCCGAACGCGACGTTTGTACAGAACCCCGACGCGAATCTGCACGCCGATGCGCTGCTCGCGAAGATGCGTCATGCAGCCGGTAACGACAAGCTCGACGCATGCGATGCGCAGGCGCTGGCGCAGCGTTTCCTGGGCGATACGATGGGCGCGAACATCATCATGCTCGGCTTCGCATGGCAACTGGGGCTGGTGCCGGTGTCGCTGGCCGCGCTGCAACGTGCTATCGAACTGAACAACGTCGCGGTGCCGATGAACCAACTGGCGCTGGCCATTGGGCGTCTGGCCGCAGGCGACCCGACGGCGCTCACGCAGACGACGGCGAAGGCCGTGAATCAGCCGGTGCATGCGCCGGTGGCTGCTGACATGTCGTTCGACGAACTCGTGGCGCATCGCGTCGATTTGCTCACGAAGTATCAAAGCGCGGCGTATGCAGCGCAGTTCGCTAGCTTCGTGAAAGACGTGGCCGATGCGGAAACGCGTGTGGCCGGAGCGCCGGGACGTCTGTCGCGTGCGGTGGCGCAGCAGCTTTCGCGGTTGATGGCGTACAAGGACGAGTACGAAGTGGCGCGTTTGTACGCCGAGACGTCGTTCACCGATGCGTTGGGCGAGACTTTCGACGGCAAGCCGGGCCGCGACTTCCGTCTTGAGTTCCACATGGCCCCGCCGCTGATCGCGCGTGGCAAGGACGGTGGCGTGCCGAAGAAGGTGACGATCGGTCCGTGGCTGTGGCCGGTGTTGCGTGGCATGGCGAAGCTGCGCGGTCTGCGCGGCGGTGCGCTTGATGTTTTCGGCTACACGCTGGAGCGCCGTATGGAGCGTCAGTTGATCGCTGACTACCGCGCGACCATCGGTCAGGCGCTGGCGGGTCTGAGCGCCGAGACGCTGGCCGACGTGGCCGCGTTGGCAGAAGTGCCCGCGAAGATTCGCGGCTACGGGCACGTGAAGCTGGCGAATCTGGTGATGGCCAAGCGCGTCGAAGCGACGATTGCGGGCCGCCTCGATGTCACGCCGTCCACGGGCGCCGCAGTGGCCGAAGCCCTCGCGCATGCATGTAGCAGCGGCAAGTCGCTCAAGGGCATTCCGGTGGTGACGGCGCGGTAAGCGGACGTAGCATCGATTGATAAGCTGTAAATGCCGTTCAGTGGCAAGACTGAACGGCATTTTTTTTGATCCGGTGAGATTGCGGCGCGCCCGTCCATGTACCGGTGTATCACTGCCCAAATTCACCCGCCCTCGCAGGCGTTTCCATACCGGCATTCGGCCAACGCGCTACCATTCGGGAGTTACGGTTTTCGCGAGTGGGTGGACTCGGCGCCGGACGGGCTCGCGACAGCGGCTCGGCACTGGGCGTCCGCCCGCCTAAGCGGTTGGATAAGCAGTTGATTATGGAGAGAAAAATGAGTGTTTCGAAGTCGCCTGCGGACCGCAAGGTCATTCTTACGGGTGACCGCCCGACCGGCCCGCTGCATCTGGGTCACTACGTCGGCAGTCTGAAGAACCGCGTCGCCTATCAGCATGAATACAAGCAATTCGTGCTCGTGGCCGACGCGCAGGCGCTCACCGATAACACGGACGATCGCGGCAAGGTGCACCGCAACGTCTCGGAAGTGGCGCTCGACTATCTGGCCGTCGGCATCGATCCGAGCGTGACCACCATCTGCGTGCAAACGTGGCTGCCCGAACTCACCGAACTCACGTTCTACTACCTGAACCTCGTCACGGTGGCTCGCCTCGAGCGCAACCCGACCGTGAAGACGGAAATCGGCCTGCGCAACTTCGAACGCGATATTCCGGCAGGCTTTCTCACGTACCCGGTGAGCCAGGCCGCCGACATCACGGCGTTCCGCGCCACGCTCGTGCCGGTGGGCGAAGACCAACTGCCGATGATCGAGCAGACGAACGAAATCGTGCGTCGCCTGAACCGGCTGGCCGATCGCGAGATTCTGGTCGAAACGAAAGCACTCGTGCCGCCGATCGGGCGTCTGCCGGGGATCGACGGCAAGGCGAAGATGAGCAAGTCGCTCGGCAACGTGATCAACATTTCGTCCACGCCGGATGAGATTCGCAAGGCGGTGAAGAACTGCTATACCGATCCGCTGCACTTGCGCGTGGAAGACCCGGGCCACCTGGAAGGCAACGTCGCGTTCGCGTATCTCGACGCGTTCGACGAAGACAAGGAAGGCCTGCAAGCCATGAAGGACCACTACGTGCGTGGCGGTCTGGGCGACTCGAAGGTGAAGGCGCGTCTGGAAGATCGTCTGCAAGAGCTGCTGCGCCCGATGCGCGAGCGCCGCGAAGAGTACGCGAAGAACCCGGACTACGTGTGGGACATGCTGCGTGCTGGCACGGAACGCGCCCGCGAAACCGTTTCGCAAACGCTGGAAGATGTTCGCTCGGTGTTTGTGACGCCGGGTTGGAAGAAGTAACCCTGCGCAAACGCGTCAGATGTAGAGAAGGGCAGCCCAAAGGGGCTGCCCTTTTTTGTTGGCACAGCCAGCGGTCATGCCTTCACTACGCGTGCGGCTTCGAAGTCGCGCCGCATGTCTTGCATCGTGGCTCGGAGCGACGCCATTTCGGCGCTGAATTCAGTTCGAATTGCGGAGACGTCATTCGCGATGTTGCTCACCGTTTGTGCGAGCGTTTCAACGCGACGGTCGGTGTTTCCCACCATTTTTGTGAGATTTTCAATGCGGCGGTCGCGGTTTTCCCCCATGGCCTTGAGATCTTCGATGCCCTTGCGCATGTGATAGGTGTTCATCGCGTGCATGCTTTGCTCCAGTTGGTTGATGGTTAGGTCGTGGAACTTGTCTATGGTGGTTGAGAATTTGTCCCACCCGGCATCGCGTTGATAGAAGCGCTGGTTGAGGATGGTGTTGATCCCGCTCGCGACAATGCACAAGACGCCAAGCGCTCCCAGCGCGGGGATGACGCCACCGGGTATCGCAATCGCACAAATCGCGCAGACGGTCGAGAGAACTGTAAACAGCGCGATCAACGTCGCTTTCACGTTGAACCGATTCTTTGATTTAGGCAGACATTGCCGAGCCTCATCGAGATGCGTGCGGACATCTCGCAGCACACTCGCTTGCTTGAGACTGTCTTCGGCACTCGGTTCGCTGGCGCACAAGGCTGAGGTCGACTTGAGCAGGCCGTGGAGTGCGCTGTCGAGATGCTGCAAACTTTCGTGAAGCTTTCGTGCCGACTTCGACATTTTCTCCACGTCGCACATGCCGCTCTGCTTGCGCGCGTAATGACGGAAAAAGTGCAGCGGATTGCGGTGAAACCCTGGAACCCGGGTTGCGTCCCACACCGTCGCGTCCACCTTCTTCATCGCTGCGTCAAGACTCTCGATAGCCGCATCGATCTGTGCTGTGGGGAGCAACTCGAAGGGCTTATCTCCCGTCTGCCACGCGACGTTTTTTAATGCGTCAAGTCTTGCGACGATGTCATGCTGAAGTTCCAGTCGTGATCGACCTTCGGCGATCTTGGTTGGTTGAATCTCGGTATCGGGCTTTGCCGCATTGAAGGGAGAGACAGCGTAATTACCGGAGTTTCGATATCGCCAAGGAGAGGCAAAGGCATATTGGGGCAGCATGTTGAGTGGGCTTCCTCTGATGTGCGCGGTATCAGGAAAAGGAAATGCTTCGTCATGTACCTGCGCTACCTGACGTAGCGGAGGTCATTCTTCTGCCGTTCGATGCGACGCGCTTTCGGTTTCCCTATTCATGTTTCACCAAGTGGACATCTCAAGTTCCCCGCGAACCGACCGGAAACCCCATATTTGGGCCTTTTCCTTGGCGCTACTTCGACAATTTGGCATCTAATCCCGGCACCCGATCACCCCCCGATGCGGTACGGGTGCCGCTGATGAAGATGACAACATCGAACGAGGGAACAGGAGATGAACCAGATTGCTGAAAAAGTGGGGCAGGCCTGGGCGCTGTCCACGCGGGATATGTGGGTGCTGGCCGCCAGCGCCTTGATGATGGTGACGATGATTCTCGTGCTGCCATTCGAGGACAAAACCAACCGAGGGCTCGCGCTCGCGGCCTTTGTCGCCGTGTTGTGGCTCTCCGAAGCCGTGCATCTCACGATGACGGCGCTGATGGTGCCTGTGCTCGCCGTGCTGCTCGGCATTTTGGAAACTCCCGCAGCACTTCAGTCGTTCGCGCATCCCATCGTGTTTCTGTTCTTTGGCGGATTTGCGCTGGCGACAGCGCTACGCGTGCAAGGACTCGACCGCTTTCTCGCGAACCGGCTGCTGCATCTCGCCGGTGGCCGCATGAGTCGCGCCGCGTGGATGCTGTTCGGTGCCACGGCGCTCATGTCGATGTGGGTGAACAACACGTCGACCACGTCGATGATGTTGCCGCTCGCGCTCGGCATTCTTGCGCAACTCGACACGCGCTCCGATCGCAACACCGTGACCTTCCTGCTGCTAGGCATTGCCTATAGCGCGAATATCGGCGGCTTGGGCACCATCGTCGGCAGCGTGCCCAACGCGATGGTGGCAACGCATCTCGGCATCGATTTTCTGACGTGGGCGAAATTCGGTGTGCCGTTAGTCGCCGTACTGTTGCCGCTGATGGTGATGACGACCTATGTGGTGTTGCGCCCGCGACTCGATCAGAAAATTCAGATCGAAACGGAGCCGATGGTCTGGACGCAGCAACGCGTGGTGGCGGTCGTGATCTTCGGCGGCACCGTGTTGAGTTGGATCTTTAGTCAACAACTGAGTGCATGGCTCGGTGGCGTGAAGCAATTGGATACGCTCATCGCGTTGTCTGCTGCCGTGCTGATCGGCATGACCGGCGTGGCCAGTTGGAAGCAAATTCAGGAGCACACCGACTGGGGCGTGTTGCTGCTCTTTGGCGGCGGGCTGACGTTGAGCGTGGTGCTGCGCAATTCGGGGGCAAGTGAGGTGATGGCGCATGGCGTATCGAGTGTCTTCTCGATGAGTCACACGCTGGCGGTTCTGCTCATCACTGCGGCGTTCATCGTCTTTCTGACTGAGCTCACGAGCAACACGGCCAGTGCGGCGATTCTGGTGCCGATTTTCGCCACGATCTCGGTGTCGCTGGGGTTTCCCGAAGCGCTGCTCACCATGGTGATCGGCATCGGCGCATCGTGTGCCTTCATGCTGCCCGTGGCGACCCCGCCCAACGCGATCGTGTTCGGCACAGGACAGGTGCCTCAGCGCCGTATGGTGCAAGCGGGCTTCTTCATCAACCTGATCTGCGTGATGGTGATTACGGCCTTCGCTTGGATGCTGTGGCGCTAATTTCACCAACATGAAAAACGCCGTGACGTTGTGCGCGTCACGGCGTTTTTTGTTGCTGCGTTCGTAATACCGATTAATGCGGCTGCTTTGCGACCTTACCGTCCTTGAACACCCACTGAATGCCTTCGCCCTGACCGGTCAACACGTCGATGGCTTCCAGCGGGTTGCCGTCGATGACGAGCACGTCGGCGAGCGCGCCCGGGGCGATGACGCCCAGCTCACCCACACGGTTCAGAATCTCGGCACCGATGACGGTGGCGGAACGCAGCGTATCGGCAGCGCCCAGCACATCGGCGCGTATCGTCAGCTCGTCCGACTGGTACTTGTGCATGTCGCCCAGCAAGTCGGAGCCGAAGCCCATCTTCACGCCAGCATCGCGATAGATCGACAGCGACTCGCGGCCCGCGCGTTGCACGCTCTCCACCTTCGCGACCGACTCCGGCGGCAAGCCCAGCGACGCGCCGTCTTTGGCGAGCGCATCGTAGGTCACCAGCGTCGGCACGACATACGCGCCTTTCTCCGCCATCAACTTGGCCGTCTCGGCATCGCACAGGTTGCCGTGTTCGATCGTGCGCACACCGCATCGCACCGCACGGGCAATGGCCTTCGGCGTGTACGCGTGGGCCATCACATACGTTTGCGCCGCTTCCGCCTCAGCAACTGCGGCGCGAATTTCGTCTTCTGAATATTGCGTGTTCGCAATCGGATCGACCGGCGAGGCGACACCGCCCGATGCCATCAACTTGATCTGCGTCGCGCCCTTCTGAATCTCTTCACGCACGGCCAGACGGATGGGATCGACACCGTCGACCACGCGCCCGATCGCGCCTGCACGGAACGCGCACGAGCACGGCTCGAGTACATCGCTGCGCGGACGGAAATCGCCGTGTCCGCCGGTTTGCGAGAGCGCCTTGCCCGACGGGAAAATGCGCGGCCCCGGAATCACGCCTTGCTCGATCGCCTGTTGCAATGCCCAATCGGCACCGCCGGCGTCACGCACGGTCGTGAAGCCTCGGTTGAGCATGCTTTGCATGATCGGCAGCGACTTGAGCACCGTCAGCACATTGGGCTGACTCGCGTTGGTGCCGAGGTTCGGATGGGAGGCGAGCACGTGCACGTGGCAATCGATCATGCCGGGCATGACGGTCTTGCCGGTCACATCGATGACGGTCGCACCCGCGATGTCGAGCGGCGTGGCCGAGACGGCGGTGATGCGGTTGCCCTCGATGGCGACGTCGTGGCGCGCGAGCAAGCGGCCGGCGGCAGCGTCGAGCACATTGCCGCCGCGAAGCAGGGTAACGGACATGGGGGAGTTCCTTGGACGTTGTTTGAGTGGTGGTGCAGAAATGCAGAGTTACCGCGATGTAGCGATGTTGCGAAACGGGAAAAGCAAAAAGGCGCGCCCTTGAGGACGCGCCTTTGATGCAGAACGCTTACGCCTTGGTCGTCGAGTTAGCCACCTTAGGCAGCGGCTTCACGAAGCGCGTACCGACGAGGCTGATGGCCGCCGCGATGATCACGTAGATCGCCGGGGCCATGTTGCTGCCCGTGCGGGCGATCAGCCACGTGATGATGAGCGCGGCGAAACCGCCGAAGATCGT
Source organism: Pandoraea pneumonica (assembly GCF_902459645.1). Taxonomy (GTDB): domain Bacteria; phylum Pseudomonadota; class Gammaproteobacteria; order Burkholderiales; family Burkholderiaceae; genus Pandoraea; species Pandoraea pneumonica. Next base: position 256,331 of record NZ_CABPSK010000002.1, on the reverse strand, counting down.
CACGGCGAAGTTGTACGCCACCGACAGGCCGGTCGAGAGCACCTGTGCCGGGAACAACTCCGAGAACGCCGCGAGAATCGGGCCCGTGTAGCAGGCGATGAGCAGGCCGAACACGATCTGGAACGTGAGCAGCGATTGCAGGCCCGGCGCCACGTTCAGGTACGTGAACATCGGCCATGCGAGCAGCAGAATCAGCAGTGCGGAGCCCGACAGGAACGGACGGCGGCCGAAGCGGTCTGCCAGACGTCCCACGACCGGTGCGAACACCAAAATCATCGCGCCACCGACCATACCTGCGGTGAAACCATCCGACGCGGGCAGCTTCAGCACGCGCTGGGCATACGTCGGCATGTAGAACAGCAGCACGTAGGTGCAAATCGTCCACAACACGACCATCGAGAAGCTCGCGAGCGTTTCGCGCGGGTACTTCGAGAACACGTCGCGCAGCGGCGTATTCGACTTCTCTGCGTGTTGGAACGTCGGCGTCTCGTCGATCTTGCTACGGATGTAGAAGCCGACCGGGCCGATCAACATCCCCACGATGAACGGCACACGCCAGCCCCACGATTCGAGCGATGCCTTGTCGAGTTCGGTCGTCACGAACGTGCCCACGGCGGCACCGAGCAGCACGGCAAAGCCGATGCTCGATTGAATCCATGCCGAGTAATACGCGCGCTGATTGGGCGGGGCGTATTCCGTCAGGAAGGCCGTCGCACCGCCCATTTCGCCACCGGCCGAGAAGCCTTGCAGCAAGCGAGCGAGCACGATGATCACGGGCGCTGCCAGACCGATCTGGTCGTAGGTCGGCGCGAGGCCGATCATCGCGGTGCCTGCCGCCATCAACAAGATGGTGAGCGAGAGCGCGGCTTTGCGGCCCACGCGGTCGGAGTACACGCCGAGGACGATGCCGCCGACCGGACGCATGAAGAAGCCCACGCCGAAGGTGGCCACCGCCAGCAGGAACGACGAGAGGTCGTCGCCCGTGGGGAAGAACTGCTTGGCGATAATCGCCGCGAAAAAGCTATAAACAGTGAAGTCGAACCATTCCAGACCGTTGCCGATCACCGTCGCCACAATGGCGTGACGGCGTTGGCGGTCCAGGTTGTCTTGAGGCACTGCGTAGGTCGCCTGCATCTGGGTCTCCCGGAGGATGGGTGGCGTCCGTCGCGTGCGAGAAATCACGTCATACCGGTAATACGCCTGCTTTTTTGTCGGATCATGCCCGCCATACGGCGCGGACATGTGCGGATGGACCACAACATAGGACAGACAAAATGACAGGAGAAACGATAATTCCGCATGTTGCCATGCGTGTAGCGCATAGCAACTTTCTCAAAGCCGCCGTAAACCTATGATGGCAAACGAATTTGCGAGTAGATCCAATTGCGGAAAATTCGCGCTGCGGCATGCTCATGGCGATCGGCAGGCCACACGAGGTAGTAGCCGCCGCCGAGACTCGCGTGAGAATCGCAGGCTTTGACGAGCAAACCGGCCTCGAGACACGGATCGATCATATGACGCCAGCCCATCACGATGCCGCCGCCTTCGATGGCCATTTGCACGAGTAGCGGGTAGTAATTGGCGCTGACCATGCGCGGCGATTTAGGCGCACTCACGCCTTGCAATTCGAACCAGTCGGGCCACGACATCCATTTGCGCTGACCGTCTTCGATGAACAGCAGCGTTTCGTTCACGAGATCGGCCGGTTTGAGGGTGCGGCCGTCGAGATAGGCGGGGGCGCAGACGGGGAAGACTTCTTCGTCGAAGAGCCGCCGTCCCGCGAAATCCGGCGGCAGATCGTTGCGCACGTAGTAGACGCCGAGATCGAATTCAGACGCTGAGAGCGACGTGATGCCATCTTTGACGATCACGCGAATCTTCACATCGGGGTGGTCGGCGCGAAAGCGCATGAGTTGCGGGGTCATCCACAACACGGCGACGCCCGACGAGCACGCGACGGTGAGTTCAAGGTCGCCGCGTCGCTTCATGAGGTCGGCGGTGGCCTCGGCGCACTCGTTGAGCAGGCGTTGAATCTGTTCGGCGTAGCGCTGGCCCGCGACCGTGAGGCGCAGGGTGCGATGTTCGCGCGTGAAAAGCGTGCGCCCGAGAAACTCTTCGAGTTGCGCGATCTGACGGCTGACCGCGCTTTGGGTGAGATTGAGTTCCGCCGCCGCGCGGGTGAAGCTCGCGTGCCGCACGGCAGCGTCGAATGCAACAAGACAGTGCAGTGGCGGCAACGGCGAGATGGGCATGCGCGGCGGGGTCTCCTGTGGGCGGGGTGGTTGGTGCGGCGCTTAGCGCTTACCGACCATTTGCTCCGGGCGCACCCAGGCGTCGAACTGTTCGGCCGTGACGTGGCCCAGTGCCAGCGCCGCTGCCTTGAGCGTGGTGCCTTCCTTGTGCGCCTTCTTCGCGATTGCGGCGGCCTTGTCGTAGCCGATATGCGGATTGAGCGCGGTCACGAGCATCAGCGACTCTTCGAGCAGGTTGCCGATGCGCGCACGGTTCGGCTCGATGCCGATGGCGCAGTTGTCGTTGAAGCTGACCGAGCCGTCGGCCAGCACGCGTACGCTTTGCAGGAAGTTGTGAATGAGCATGGGCTTGAACACGTTCAGTTCGAAGTTGCCCATCGAGCCGCCGATGTTGATCGCGACGTCGTTGCCCAGCACCTGACAACAAAGCATGGTCATCGCTTCGCACTGGGTCGGGTTGACCTTGCCCGGCATGATCGAGCTGCCCGGTTCGTTTTCCGGAATCTGCAATTCGCCGATGCCGCAGCGCGGGCCGCTAGCGAGCCAGCGCACGTCGTTGGCAATCTTCATCAGGCTGGCGGCGAGCGTCTTGAGCGTGCCGTGGGCGTTGACGATGGCGTCGTTGGCGGCGAGCGCTTCGAACTTGTTCGGCGCCGTGACGAACGGCAAGCCCGTATCGCGGGCGAGCGCGTCGGCCACTTTCTTGGCGAATTCCGGATGCGCATTCAGACCGGTGCCGACTGCGGTGCCGCCCAGGGCGAGTTCAGCCACGTGGGGCAGGGCGTCGTCGACGTGCTTCAGACCGTGATCGAGTTGTGCGACCCAGCCCGAGATTTCCTGACCCAGCGTGAGCGGCGTGGCGTCTTGCAGGTGAGTGCGGCCGATTTTGACGATGTTGTCGTAGGCGTGGGCCTTCGCGGCGAGCGTGTCGCGCAGTTGGCCGACGCTGGGCTTGAGGTGGTTGATGAGGGCGTCGAGGGCGGCCACGCTCATGGCTGTCGGGAACACGTCGTTCGACGACTGGCCCTTGTTCACGTCGTCGTTCGGATGCACGAGACGCTCTTCGCCGCGCACGCCGCCGAGCAATTCGCTGGCACGGTTGGCGAGCACTTCGTTCATGTTCATGTTCGACTGCGTGCCCGAGCCGGTTTGCCACACGGCCAGCGGGAATTCGTCGTCATGCTGGCCCGCGACGACTTCGTCGGCGGCCTTGATGATGGCGTCGGCCTTCTTGGCGTCGAGCACGCCCAGGTCCTTGTTGACTTCCGCGGCGGCGCGCTTCACGCGGGCCAGTGCGCGCACGAGTTCGCGCGGCATCTTTTCCGAGGAAATCTTGAAGTTTTGCAGCGAGCGCTGCGTTTGTGCACCCCACAGACGATCGGCAGGCACTGCAATTTCGCCGAAGGTATCGCGTTCCATTCTCACAGACATGATCAACATCCTTGTAGAGAGGCTGCCCCGCGCAAATGGGTGGGGCGGACTCTGAATTGTAGAACTTCAGTGACGATTCGACATGACAGGCCGCCTGAGGGAAACCATGTCATGGGAATGAATTGCGGGGGCCGGTAGTCGCCTGGGCGTGGCTGCATTGGCCGCATGGCCCGCTTCGCTGGCGGGCCTATGGCGGCTCTCACACCCGGTGAGGCGTGGCGGCAGCCGCCGGTATTCTGTCATGCCCAGACCGCCGCGACCAGTTGCAAGGCGGCGGCGATGGCGGGTTCGTCGCGGCGCGCCGCCAGTGTGACGAACGTGAGTTCGGTGGGTACCGCGACGCCGTCGGCAATCACCAGCCCGTGCGCGCGGGCTTCGCGCAGCGCGATCGAGTCGCGCATGAGCGACAGGCCGATGCCCGACTTCACGAGATCGAGCATCGACGGCTCCTGATCGACTTCGGCCACTTTCACGGGTGAAACGTCCAACGCGCCGAATATGGCCGAAAGCAGACGGTGGTGGGCGGATTCGGGCGGTGTCCAGATCCACGGCAGCGCAGCCAGTTCTCGCCAACCGCGTCGGGCCACGCGTTCGCGCCAGCCCGCTGGGGCCAGCACCTGATACGAGAACGGCGTGAGCGTAATGGTGTGAAAGCGGTCGCCGTCAGGTCGGCCAAGATAGAAGCCGACATCGAGTTCGCCGCGCGCGATCTGTTGCAGCACCGAGCCCGACATGCCGTGCCGTAGCGCCGTCTCGATCTGCGGATACGACTCGACAAGGCGCTTGAGAAACGCACCCAGCCGCGTGAATTCCGGATCGAGGATGGTGCCGATGCGCAGGCGGCCACGCACGGTCTCTCGCAAGGCGCCAGCGGCTTGTTGCAGATCGGCTAGCGCAGCCAGCATGCGCTCGGCGAGTGGCAGCAGCGCCTGACCGTCGCGCGTGAGCGCCAGCCCTTGTGCCGTGCGGGTGAAGAGGGTGAGGCGCAACGCTTCCTGAAGCGCTTTGACTTGCAGACTCACTGCCGGCTGCGTCAGATGCAGACGCTGCGCCGCCCGCGTGAGGTTGCCCTCATGGGCGATAGCGACGAAGGCGCGGAGATGAGCGAGTTCCATTCAGATCCCGTGAGATGGGCGATCAAGGCGGTCGGGGTGGCGGGAGAGTGCGGCGTATGCGATTCCCGGCGTTGTCTTGCCTCGCGCGCAGCAACATAAGCGGATCTTATATTGCTTTTCATTTTTTCTCATTGGATCGCGCGGCGCTGCGGCAGTACGCTACGCAATCACTTTTGGCGTACGACGTCGTGCTGCACTGCGGCACACGGCGGTCTCGCCATTCCACGCAGAGACCGGATTCGGGGAAAACGAACATGAGCAACGCTGATATTCCTACCGTGCAGCACTTTATCGACGGTCAGTTGGTGGCCGGTCGCAGCGAGCGCTTCGCCCATGTCTACAACCCCGCCGAAGGCGCGGTAAGCGCCCGCGTGGCGCTGGCGAGCGAGGCCGACGTCGATGCGGCGGTCGCGGCGGCAAAAGCGGCCTTGCCTGCGTGGTCGGAGACGGCGCCGCTCAAGCGCGCGCGTGTGTTGTTCAAGTTCAAGGCGCTGCTCGATGCGCATCAGGACGACCTTGCGCGGATCATCTCGCGTGAGCATGGCAAGGTGTTTTCCGATGCCCGTGGCGAAGTCACGCGCGGCATCGAGATCGTCGAATATGCGTGTGGTGCGCCGCAACTGTTGATGGGCAAGCATAGCGACAACATCGGCGGCGGCATCGACAACTGGCATCTGCGTCAGCCGGTCGGCGTGTGCGCTGGCATCACGCCGTTCAACTTCCCCGCGATGGTGCCGATGTGGATGTTCCCCATCGCGCTGGCCTGCGGTAATACGTTCGTGTTGAAGCCGTCCGAGCGCGATCCGTCGGCGAGTTTGTTGATGGCGGAATTGCTGCGCGAAGCCGGTTTGCCTGACGGCGTGTTCAACGTCGTGCAAGGCGACAAAGTGGCGGTGGACGCATTGCTCGCACACCCCGATGTGGAAGCGCTGTCGTTCGTGGGCTCCACGCCGATTGCCGAATGCATCTATACGGAAGGCACGCGCCGCGGCAAGCGCGTGCAGGCGCTGGGCGGCGCGAAGAATCATCTGGTGGTGATGCCCGATGCCGATCTCGATCAAGCGGTCGATGCGTTGATCGGTGCCGCGTACGGTTCGGCGGGCGAACGTTGTATGGCGATTTCGGTGGCCGTGGCGGTGGGGCAGGTGGCCGATCGTCTCGTCGAGGCGCTGGTGCCGCGTGTGAAGGCGCTGTGCATCGGGCCGGGCACGGACGAAGCCGCCGAAATGGGGCCGGTGGTCACGGCCGCGCACAAGGCGAAGATCGAGGACTATATTGCGCAAGGCGTGGCGGCGGGGGCCGAGTTGCTCGTCGATGGACGCGGTTTGCAGGTGGCGGGGTACGAGAAGGGCTTCTTCCTCGGCGGCACGCTGTTCGACAACGTCACGACCGAGATGACGATTTATCGCGAAGAGATTTTTGGCCCGGTGCTCGCGGTGGTGCGTGTGCCCGATCTCGCGGCTGCGATCGAGCTCGTGAATGCGCACGAGTATGGTAACGGCGTGTCGTGCTTCACGAGCGATGGCGGTGTGGCGCGTGCGTTCTCGCGTCAGGTGAAGATCGGCATGGTGGGCATTAACGTGCCGATTCCGGTGCCGATGGCGTGGCAATCGTTCGGCGGCTGGAAGCGCTCGCTGTTCGGTGATCATCATGCGTATGGCGAAGAGGGCGTGCGCTTCTATACGCGCTTCAAGAGCGTGATGCAGCGCTGGCCGGACAGCATTGCGAAGGGCGCGGAATTTACGATGCCGGTTGCGAAGTAAAAAATGAACCCGATGGCGGTGGGCGCAGTCCACCTCACTCGGGCGCCGCACATGAGCCGGCGTCGCACTACGGCGAACGCTGCGCGATCGATGGAGACTGGCGGGAATGAGCAAGCAGGCAGCTAAGGAAGAGACCTTCGATTACGTGATCGTGGGGGCAGGTTCGGCCGGGTGTGTGCTGGCCAATCGACTGACGCAAGACCGCGATGTCAATGTGCTGCTGCTCGAGGCCGGCGGCAAAGACGACTATCACTGGATTCACATTCCTGTCGGATATCTCTATTGCATCGGAAATCCGCGCACCGATTGGCTCTATCGCACGCAGGCCGAAGCCGGGCTCAATGGGCGTTCGCTCGCGTATCCGCGTGGGCGTGTGCTGGGCGGCAGTTCATCGATCAACGGCATGATTTACATGCGCGGCCAACGCGAAGATTACGACGTGTGGGCCGATGCGACCGGTGACGACGGCTGGCGCTGGGACAACGTGCTGCCGCTGTTCAAGCGCAGCGAAGATCACTACAAGGGCGGCTCCGAGTTTCACGGCAGCGGTGGCGAATGGCGCGTGGAAAAGCAGCGCTTGTCGTGGCGCGTGCTCGATTCGTTCGCCGATGCCGCCGAGCAAATCGGCATTCCGAAAACGGACGATTTCAATCGCGGCGATAACTTCGGTATTGGCTACTTCGAAGTGAATCAGCGGCGCGGTGTGCGCTGGAGTGCTGCGAAGGGTTTCCTGCGACCGGCCAGCGAGCGCCCGAATCTGACGGTGATTACCGGCGCGAGCGTGAACAAGCTGTTGTTCGAGGGCACGCGGTGCACCGGCGTGTCGTATCGCGGCGGTAACGACGACTACACGGCGCTCGCGCGTGCTGAAGTCATCCTCGCAGCGGGCGCGGTGAACTCTCCGCATCTGCTCGAAGTGTCGGGCATTGGCGATGGCGAGCGGCTGCGTGGTTTTGGCATCGATGTCGTGTCCGATTTGCCCGGCGTGGGCGAGAACTTGCAGGACCATTTGCAACTGCGCACGGTGTACAAGCTGCGCGGTGTGACGACGTTGAATCTCACGGCGAACAGTTTGTGGGGCAAGCTCAAGATCGGCATGCAGTACGCGTTTGCGCAGCGTGGACCGATGAGCATGGCACCGTCGCAACTCGGTGCGTTTGCGAAGAGTCGCGATGATGTTGCGCGCCCCGATTTGGAATATCACGTGCAACCGTTGTCGCTCGATCGATTTGGCGAGCCGTTGCACAAGTTCAACGCGTTCACGGCATCGGTTTGCAACTTGCGGCCGACGTCGCGCGGCAATGTGCATTTGACGTCACCCGATGTGCGCGAAGCGCCCGCGATTGCGCCGCACTACTTATCGACGGAAGCGGATTTGGCGGTCGCGGCGGAGGCGATCAAACTCACGCGCCGCATTGTGGGCGCACCGGCATTTGCGCGTTACGAACCACGCGAATATTTACCAGGGCCGTCTTATCAAACCGATGAAGATTTGAAGCGTGCCGCGGGCGACATCGGCACGACGATCTTCCATCCGGTAGGTACCTGCCGCATGGGGCGCGCAGACGATCGCAGCGCCGTGGTCGATGCGCAATTGCGCGTGCGGGGTGTGCAGAACTTGCGGGTGGTCGATGCGTCGGTCATGCCGGTGATCACGTCGGGCAACACCAACTCCCCGACGATCATGATTGCCGAGCGCGCGAGCGACATGATTCGCGCGGCGCGAAAAGCAGGGCGGTAAAGGTCGGTAACGGCACAAAACTTCGATTGGAATTCGAGAGATGTGTTGTGATCAGCGCGCCGAGTGTGCCTTCGCCGAGGCATGCCCGCGCGCTTTCTGCTTTTCCGGATTTCCAGACTCACCGCTAAAACTTACGTAGTAATACCTAATGTTGTGTGCGCACGTTGGCGCGCACTCATCGAAAAAAGCTATCGCACGCGTATTTGCGTGTGCCGCAAAAGCCTTATTCCATAAGGCCGGAAGCGGTGCGCGCGCGTTGTTACCGATGGGTCTGAAACGCTTGCGAACATGCGCGTTTCAAGCGATGCGAAGCCTAGTGCAAATCCCAATGATCGCGTTGCAGCAATCCGCCCACAATAACGTTTCCCTATGTGCGACCGAACCAAGAATTCGGCGCGACGCAAGGGACGCGAGAGATTCACCGGGCAACGCAAACGACAGCGTCACCTAAGTGCCTCGCGGTTGTCACAGACGATGGTGCCGGGGCTAATCGATCGCCTCACACCGCCAACCAGGAATGTGGCAGGAGACATGGCGAACAACGATTACATTCTCGAAACCCGCGGACTCACCAAAGAGTTCCGTGGCTTCACCGCCGTGAACGGGGTCGACCTGCGCGTTGCGCGCGGCACCATTCACGCACTCATCGGGCCGAATGGCGCGGGCAAGACCACCTGCTTCAACCTGCTCACCAAATTCCTCGTGCCGAGTGCCGGCACCATCACGTTCAACGGTGAAGACATCACCCGCGAAGCGCCCGCACAGATCGCACGCCGCGGCATCATCCGCTCGTTCCAGATCTCTGCCGTGTTCCCGCATCTCTCGGTGCTGGAGAACGTGCGCATCGGCCTGCAACGCAACCTCGGCACCGCGTTCCACTTCTGGCGCAGCAGCGCGTCGCTCAGCCAACTCGACGCACGCGCCATGGAACTGCTCGCCGAAGTCGGGCTCACCGAATTCGCTCACACCCTCACCGTCGAGCTGCCGTACGGCCGCAAGCGCGCGTTGGAAATCGCCACCACACTTGCTATGGAGCCCGAACTAATGCTGCTCGACGAACCCACGCAAGGCATGGGTCACGAAGACGTCGATCGCGTGACGGCGCTCATCAAGAAGGTGTCGGTCGGCCGCACGATTCTGATGGTCGAGCACAACATGAACGTGGTTGCAGGCATCTCCGACACGATCACCGTGCTGCAACGCGGTGAAGTGCTCGCCGAAGGGCCGTATCACGAAGTCTCGAAGAATCCGCAAGTGATGGAAGCCTATATGGGCACTGCGGACAGCGAATTGCAGGGAGCGCACGGGTGAGGACGGCTATGTACGGAAACGGCGGCGGCAATGTGCCCGCACTCGAAGTCGAAGGACTGCAAGCCTGGTACGGCGAATCGCACATCCTGCACGGTGTGGACCTGACCGTGGGGCGCGGCGAAGTCGTCACGCTGCTCGGGCGCAATGGCGCAGGCCGCACGACGACGCTGCGCGCCATCATGGGTCTGACCGGTCAGCGGCAAGGCTCGATTCGTGTCGCTGGCGAAGAAACGATTCATCTGCCGACCTATAAGGTGGCGCATCACGGCGTGGGCTACTGCCCCGAGGAGCGCGGCATTTTCTCGAGCCTGTCGTGCGAAGAAAACCTGCTGCTGCCGCCTTATATCGGCATGCGCGGCAATCGTCGCGAAGACGGCGGCAAAGGCATGTCGATCGAAGAGATCTACGACATGTTCCCCAATCTGAAAGAGCGTCGTCACAGCCAGGGCACGCGTCTTTCCGGCGGCGAGCAACAGATGCTGGCCGTGGCGCGCATTCTGCGCACGGGGGCCAATTTGCTCCTGCTCGACGAAATCTCGGAAGGGCTCGCACCAGTCATCGTGCAGACGCTCGCACGCATGATCACCACGCTCAAAGCGCGGGGCTACACGATCGTGATGGTCGAACAGAATTTCCGTTTTGCAGCACCGCTTGCCGATCGCTTCTATGTGATGGAGCACGGCAAGATCGTGGAGCGCTTCGGCGCGCCCGAGCTGGAAACGAAGATGCCGGTGCTGCACGAATTGTTAGGCGTATGAGGTGAGCTACCCGGAGCGTCCCGTTCCGGGCGATGGACCCAGGCGATACAAATCCACGAAGGAGACGAAGATGACGATGCGGATGAAGGCGTTGGCCGTTGCGGCTGCATTTGGTTTTGCGACGATGGCCACGCAGGCGCAAGCCGATGGCAACACGGTGAAGATCGGTTTCATTACCGATATGTCGGGGCTGTACACCGACATCGACGGGCAGGGCGGGGCAGAAGCCATCAAGATGGCCATCGCCGACTTCGGCGGCAAGGTGCTCGGCAAGCCGATCGAACTGGTCACGGCCGATCACCAGAACAAGGCCGACGTGGCCGCCTCGAAGGCGCGCGAATGGTTCGACCGCGGCGGCGTCGACATGCTCATCGGCGGTACCAACTCGGGTACCGGTCTGGCGATGAATAAGGTCTCGGCCGAGAAGAAGAAGGTCTACATCAACGTCGGCGCAGGCTCCGACGCCCTCACCAACGATCAGTGCCAGCCGTACGGCGTGCACTACGCCTACGACACTGTCGCGCTCGCCCGCGGTACCGGTTCAGCCGTGGTCAAGGCAGGCGGCAAGTCGTGGTTCTTCCTGACGGCCGACTACGCGTTCGGTCACGCGCTGGAAAAGGCGACGGCCGACGTGGTTAAGGCCAACGGCGGCACGGTCAAGGGCGCAGTCAAGCACCCGCTCTCGGCATCGGACTTCTCGTCGTATCTGCTGCAAGCGCAGTCCTCGGGCGCGCAAGTGCTGGGTCTGGCTAACGCCGGCGGCGACACCATCAACGCCATCAAGGCCGCGAAGGAGTTCGGTATCAAGGGCAAGATGCAGATCGCCGGTCTGCTCGTGTTCATCAACGACATTCACTCGCTGGGTCTGGACAACACCGAAGGCATGTACCTGACGGACAGCTGGTACTGGGACAAGGACGACAAGACGCGCGCCTTCGCCAAGCGCTACTTCGACAAGATGCGCAAGATGCCGTCGAGCCTGCAAGCAGGTGACTACTCGGCCACGATGACGTACCTGAAGGCCGTGCAAGCCGCCGGCAGCACCGATGCCGACAAGGTGATGGACGAGCTGCACAAGATCAAGATCGACGACATGTACAGCAAGGGCTACATCCGCAAGGACGGCACGATGGTCCACGACATGTACCTGATGCAAGTGAAGTCGAAGAAGGAATCGAAGGAACCTTGGGACTACTACAAGGTGGTAGCGACGATTCCGGGCGACAAGGCATTCACCACCGTGGCGGAATCGACCTGCCCGTTGATGAAGAAGTAAGCCGGGTTCGTATCTTCACCTGACAGTGACAGTGCACTGAAAAAGCGGCGGGACGTGTGTCCCGTCGCGGTCTTTCTCCCAGAGAATCGATTTCGATGGAATTACTAGGCATCCCCCTGCCGGCGCTGTTGAGCCAACTGCTGCTGGGACTGGTGAATGGCTCGTTCTACGCCATGCTGAGTCTTGGCCTGGCGGTGATTTTCGGTCTGCTCAACGTGATCAACTTCGCGCACGGCGCGTTGTTCATGCTGGGTGCCATGCTCGCCTGGATGGGCGGCAACTATCTCGGCCTCAATTACTGGGTCATGCTGATTCTCGCCCCGATCGTCGTGGGCATTATCGGCATCATCATCGAGCGCACGATGCTGCGCTGGATTTACAAGCTCGATCACCTCTACGGACTGCTGCTCACGTTCGGTATCACGCTCGTGCTCGAAGGCGTGTTCCGTTCGATGTTCGGTGTGTCGGGGCAGCCGTACGATGCGCCGGAAGCGCTCTCGGGCGCGACGAATCTCGGCTTTATGTTCATGCCGAACTATCGCGGCTGGGTCGTCGTGGCCTCGCTCGTGGTGTGCTTCACCACGTGGTTCGTGATCGAGAAGACGAAGCTCGGTGCGTATCTGCGCGCAGGCACGGAGAACCCGAAGCTCGTTGAAGCGTTCGGTGTGAACGTGCCGCTCATGATCACGCTGACGTACGGCTTCGGCGTCGGGCTGGCCGCATTCGCGGGCGTGCTCGCTGCACCGGTTATTCAGATCTCGCCGCTCATGGGTCAGTCGATGATCATCACCGTGTTTGCGGTGGTCGTGATCGGCGGCATGGGGTCGATCATGGGCTCGATCATCACCGGCCTGATGCTCGGTGTGATCGAAGGCTTCACGAAGGTGTTCTACCCGGAAGCCTCGGCGACCGTGGTGTTCGTGATCATGGTGATCGTGCTGCTGCTGCGCCCGGCAGGGCTGTTCGGCAAACAAAAGTAAGGGGCACAGCAATGCAACAACGTATGCAACAACGGGTGCTCTACGCCCTCCTGCTATTGGCGCTGATTGCGGCGCCGTTTGCCGGCGCGTATCCGGTCTTCGTGATGAAGGTGTTGTGCTTCGCGCTGTTCGCCTGCGCGTTCAATCTGCTGCTGGGCTTTACCGGCTTGCTGTCGTTCGGGCACGCCGCGTTCTTCGGCAGCGCAGGCTATGTGACAGGCTATGCGATTCGCAACCTCGGCTTCACGCCCGAAGTCGGCATTCTTGCCGGGATGGTGGCGGGCGCGGTGCTGGGGCTGGTGATCGGGTTGCTGGCGATTCGGCGTCAGGGCATCTACTTCGCGATGATTACGCTGGCGCTCGCGCAGATGCTGTACTTCTTCTGTCTGCAAGCCCCGTTCACCGGCGGCGAAGACGGGCTGCAAGGCGTGCCGCGCGGCAGCTTGTTCGGTCTGCTGCCGCTCGACTCGGATCTGACGCTGTACTACGTGGTGCTGGCCATCTGCGCGCTGGGCTTCCTGCTCATCATGCGCGTGGTGCACTCGCCGTTCGGTCAGGTGCTCAAGGCGATCAAGGAGAACGAACCGCGCGCGATCTCGCTCGGGTATGACGTCGATCGCTTCAAGCTGCTGGCGTTTGTGCTCTCGGCCACGCTGGCCGCGCTCGCCGGGTCGACCAAAACCGTGGTGCTGGGCTTCGAGACGCTCACCGACGTGCACTGGACGATGTCGGGCATGGTGATTCTGATGACGCTCGTGGGCGGCCTGGGCACGATGCTTGGACCGGTGGTCGGTGCCGTGGTGATCATCGTGCTGGAGAACAAGCTGGGCGACATCGGCAACTGGCTGGCGACGGCCACGGGCGTGACGTGGTTCCAGACGCTCGGCGAGTCGGTGACGATCGTCATCGGCGCGATCTTCATCATCTGCGTGCTGGCGTTCCGGCGCGGGCTGGTCGGGGAGTTGGCCGCGCGCAGCAAGTTCTTCCGGGGTGTGGCGCAGCAGTCTCCGGGGAGCGCGCATTGACGGTGTTTGCACCGAGTTGGGGCGTGCTTTCGCCGCCCCGGCGCACAAATGTCGGAAAAACTCTCATCCGTAGGGGTAAATGCTGACTTGTGGTGCATTGGGTGCTCCTTTATTCTCACCCCTAGTTCGCGTCACAGCAGGATATAGGGGCGAGGAACGAGGAGACAATAAGCGCGATAACGCGCACCGCCAAAAAGGAAGCGCTGTTGGAGAATGCTCCAACAGCGCTTTTTATATTGCGCTTCGATATCGTGCTTTCTTCGTGGCTTTCCCGCGCTTCTGTCTGACTTCCGCTGCGTTCTCAATCGCGTCGAATCCGCTGTCCGGCATTGGCCGATGGCGCCATCCCTCGCGGTATCCCCCGTCGCTACACCGTTCGCACCTTTTGCGCCGATTACTTCCGGCCTATCCCCCCATGCTTTACGTCATCGATAGTCTGACTTCCCCAACACATGACGGGAGGCCAGCATGATGACCTCCTGGGCACTCTCCGATCTCCTGATGCTCGCCGGCGGGGCCTTCCTCGCGGGGCTGGTCGACGCCGTCGTCGGCGGCGGTGGCCTCATCTCGGTACCCACGCTGTTTGCCGTCTTCCCGAACGCTGCGCCGCCGCTGTTGCTCGGTACCAACAAGATGGCCGGGGTCTGGGGCACCGCGTCGGCCGCATGGCGTTTCGCACGCGGTGTGGAACTGCGCTGGGCGATTCTGCTGCCCGCGACGATCGCGGCTTTCCTCTTCTCGTTTGGCGGCGCCTATGCCGTCACGCACCTGCCCGCCGATGCGCTGCGCAAGCTGCTGCCGTTCGTGCTCGTGGGCGTGGCCGTCTACACCCTGCACAAGAAGGATTTCGGGACGGTACATGCGCCTGTGAAGGGCGGCACAGGGGTCACCCTTGCCGCGGTGGGCGTCGGGGCTGCTATCGGCTTCTACGACGGTTTCTTCGGGCCGGGCACCGGCAGCTTTCTCGTCTTCTTGTTCGTGCGGCTGTTCGGACAGGACTTCGTGAATGCCTCGGCGTCCTCGAAGATCGTCAACGTGGCGACGAATTTGGCCGCGTTGCTGCTCTTCGGCATCGGTGGCCACGTGTGGTGGCAACTCGGTCTGGGCATGGCGGTGATGAACGTGCTGGGCAGCCAGATCGGCAGTCGTTTGGCACTGCGGCACGGGGTGGGATTCGTGCGTCGAATGTTCCTGTGTGTGGTTGGCGTATTGATCCTGAAGACGGGTTACGATGCCTTCCTGCGTTAGATTTTCACCTTCGCAGCGCAACATGCCGGGAAAACCCGTTGTGGCGATTGCCACAGTTTGGGGAAACCGCACTTTACGAGACGGGGCGGGTGCCCGTAAGATGGGCGGCAATTCACCGACTGAGCGGTCGGTTAATGTAAGAAGAACGAATTCGAAATTTTGTGAGGAGACCCAAATGAAACTGAAGTTGCTGTGCATGGCATCGGCGATGATGCTGGCTGCGGGCGTCGCGCACGCTCAAGTGAAGATTGGTGTGTCGCTGTCGGCGACCGGTCCGGCGGCTTCGCTGGGCATTCCCGAAAAGAACACCATCGCGCTCATGCCGAAGACGATCGCAGGGCAGTCGGTGCAGTACATCGTGCTCGACGATGCGACCGACACCACGACCGCCGTCAAGAACATGCGCAAGCTCATCAGCGAAGATCACGTCGACGCCGTGCTCGGCTCGACCGTGACGCCGAACTCGCTGGCCATGGTCGACGTGGCTGCCGAGACGCAAACGCCGGTGATTTCGATGGCCGCAGGGGCTGCCATCGTCGAGCCGATGGATGCCAAGCGCGCGTGGTCGTTCAAGACGCCGCAGAACGACATTCTGATGGCCACCGCTATCGCCAAGCACATGGCCGATAACGGCGTGAAGACCGCTGCGTTCATCGGCTTCTCGGATGCGTACGGCGAAGGCTGGTACAAGGAATTCCTGAAGGCCGCCGACCTGAACAAGATCAAGATCGTCGCCAACGAGCGCTTCAACCGCGCCGACACGTCGGTGACCGGCCAGACGCTCAAGATCATGGGTGCCAACCCCGACGCCGTGCTGATCGCCGGTTCGGGCACGCCGGCTGCACTGCCGCAACGCTCGCTCAAGGAGCGCGGCTACAAGGGCAAGCTGTATCAGACGCACGGCGTCGCCAACAACGACTTCTTGCGTGTTTGCGGCAAGGACTGCGAAGGCACGTTCCTGCCGGCCGGCCCGCTGCTCGTGGTCGATCAACTGCCGGCGGACAACCCTGTGAAGAAGTCGGCTGCCGCCTATAAGGCCACGTACGAGAAGGCCTACGGCGCCGGTTCGATCTCGACCTTCGGCGGTCACGCCTGGGACGGCGGCCTGCTGCTGCAAACGGCCATCCCGATGGCGCTCAAGAAAGCCAAGCCGGGCACCGCCGAATTCCGCGCCGCCCTGCGTGAAGCGCTGGAGAACGTGAAGGAAATGCCGGGCACCGCCGGTATCTTCAACATGAGCAAGAACGATCACAACGGTCTGGATCAACGCTCGCGCGTGATGGTGCAAATCGTCGACGGCAAGTGGAAATTGGCGAACTGATGCGCTGCGGAGCTGCCTATAGCCTGTAGTAGTAGGCAGGCATGCTCCGCTTCTCATTTGCGTTATCGGCAGTAACAGCGCCCAGTAGGGCGGAAGAACGGGCGTTCGCGCCCGTTTTTTTTGAGCGTGGTAGTTTCGCGCTTCGCAAAGAGTCGGCAGGACATGCGAAACGAGCGGCACATCAGAGGCCGCGTTGTCCCAACCTGATCGCCACAGCCGGGGGGCTGCCCTGGCGATCCTTTCGAGCGTAAATCCATGACGGGTGAATTCGAGCACCGCAATCTATCTCTGGTGTTGTTGCAGACGCGTGAAGCGGTGATGGGGCTGTTCCGGCCTTTGCTCAATCGATACGACATTACGGAACAACAGTGGCGCGTGATCCGCGCTGTGAACGACAGTGAATCGGGGGAAATGGAGATCGGGCAGGTGGCACGCGAGTGCTGCATTCTGAGCCCGAGCCTGTCGGGCATGCTCGAGCGCATGGAGGCCTCGGGGCTCATCCTGCGCAAGCGTGTCTCTTCCGATCAACGCCGGGTGATGGTGTCGCTCACGCCCACGAGCCGTGCGCTGTGCAAAAAACTCGGCCCGCTGGTCGAGGAGCGCTACGGGTATCTGGAAGAGAAGGTCGGGCGCGACACGCTCGCCGAAATCTACCGGTTGCTCGATGTGGTGCGCGACGCGCTGCCGCCCGAAGTGCTGGCCGAAGCACCGTCGCTGCCCGCGAAGCCGCGCCGCCGCCGCAAGTCGGCCGACTGAGGCGATTGGGTCGGCGGCCAAGGCGCACGGGGTTGTGCGCCTCGGAAATCGACCGTTGCCCGGGGCTTGGGCAACCAGTTTGTGAAAGACGGGTGCCGACCGGAGAGGATCCATCTCAGTAGTCACCCGGGTTTTACCAATGCATAACCGTTTATACAATTCATAATTCGCTGCGCTGCTCCAAGGAGACCAGGAGGGGTGCGTCGAAGTGAAGGGGAACGGGGCGGCAGCGCGCCGCGCCGTGCATCACACCGGCTGTCTCGCCAGCCGGTTCAAGAAGTACTCAAACGAAGTGAGAGGAGCATGGATCTTTCGATTGCCGCCATCCTGGCGCAGGACGGCATCACTACGGGTGCGATTTATGCCTTGCTGGCATTGGCGCTCGTGTTGGTGTTCTCCGTTACCCGCGTCATCTTTATTCCGCAGGGCGAGTTCGTGTCGTACGGCGCACTCACGCTCGCGGCCCTGCAAACCCAGAAATTCCCGCTGACCAGCTGGCTGCTCGTGGCCATGGGCGTGTGCACGTTTATCGTGGAAACCGCCGGTGTGTTGCGTCACAGCGAGCGCCGCAAACTGGCGGGCCGACTGGTGCCAGTGCTGGCCGGCAAGTATCTGGTGTTCCCGATCGCCATCTTCTTCGTCGTGAAGATGCTCACGCCGATGACGCTGCCGATGCTCGTGCAAATCGCGCTGACGCTGCTGCTGGTCGTGCCGATGGGCCCGATGCTCTATCGCCTGGCCTACCAGCCGCTCGCCGAAGCCAGCACGCTTTTGCTGCTGATCGTCTCGGTGGGGGTGCACTTCGCGCTGACCGGCCTCGGTCTGGTGATGTTCGGTGCCGAAGGCTCGCGCACGCAGCCGTTCTCGGACGCCAGCTTCAACATCGGCTCGGTCATGATCTCGGGTCAGAGCCTGTGGGTGCTCGGCGTGTCGGTCGTGATGATTCTCGCGCTGTACTTCTACTTCGACCGTTCGCTCTCGGGCAAGGCGCTGCGCGCCACCGCGGTGAACCGTCTGGGCGCACGCCTGGTGGGTATCGGCACGGTGCAGGCCGGGCGTCTGGCGTTCACGCTGGCGGCCGTACTCGGCGTGCTGTGCGGCATTCTGATCGCACCGATTACGACCATCTATTACGAGTCGGGCTTCCTGATCGGTCTGAAGGGCTTCGTGGGCGCGATTATCGGCGGTCTGGTGAGCTATCCGGTCGCGGCGCTCGGCGCCATTCTCGTGGGCCTGCTTGAGTCGTATTCGTCGTTCTGGGCGAGTGCGTACAAAGAGGTCATCGTCTTCACGCTGATCCTTCCGGTGCTGCTGTGGCTGTCGCTCACAAGCAAGCATGTGGAAGAAGACGAGGAATAAGCCGGGGCGGACCAAAGAATGAAAAACAAATACTTCCTGATTTTTCTGGCATTGCTGGCCGTGTTGCCAGTCTTGCCCGCGCCGGTACGTCTGCCTGAATACTGGGTGACGCTGCTGAACTACATCGGCCTTTACAGCATTGTGGCCATCGGTTTGGTCTTGCTCACGGGCGTGGCCGGTATGACGTCGTTCGGGCAGGCCGCGTTCGTCGGTCTGGGCGCCTACGCGACGGCCTATCTGACGACCGCGTACGGTGCGTCGCCGTGGCTCGGTCTGGTGGTCGGTATCGTCATCACGGCCGCTGCGGCGCTCGTGATCGGTGCGATCACCATGCGTCTGTCGGGGCACTTTCTGCCGCTCGGCACGATCGCTTGGGGCCTTGCGCTGTACTACCTGTTCGGCAACCTCGAGTTCCTCGGCAAGTACGACGGCCTGAACGACATTCCGACCATCAACCTGTTCGGCTTGGAGTTGGCGAGCGGGCGTCAGATGTTCTATCTGATCTGGATCGTCGTGGTGCTGTCGGTGGTGTCGATCAAGAACCTGCTCGATTCGCGTCAGGGCCGTGCCATTCGCGCGCTTAAGGGCGGCGGCGTGATGGCCGAAGCCATGGGCGTGAACACGGCGTGGATGAAGGTGGTGGTGTTCGTCTACGCCGCCGTGCTCGCCGCGATTTCGGGCTGGCTGTACGCGCACTTGCAGCGTGCCGTGAACCCGACGCCGTTCAACCTGAACCACGGTATCGAATACCTGTTCATGGCGGTGGTGGGGGGCGTCTCGCACGTTTGGGGCGCAGTGCTGGGGGCCGCGATCCTCACGGTGCTCAAGGACTACTTGCAGAACATTCTGCCGGTGCTGCTCGGTGCCAACGGTAACTTCGAAACCATCGTCTTCGGCGTGCTGCTGGTGCTGTTGCTGCAATACGCTCGCGACGGCGTGTGGCCGTTCTTCGCGAAGATCTTCCCGGCGCGCCGTGTTGCCAAAGCGCCGGAACAAGCCGACGCATTGGGTCATCGCCCCAAGCCGGCGGTGGGCGAAGTGGTGCTCAAGCTGGAGAAAGCGCGCAAGGAGTTCGGCGGGCTGGTGGCGGTCAACGACGTGTCGTTCGAAGTGAAAGCGGGTGAAATCGTCGGCCTGATCGGCCCGAACGGCGCCGGTAAGTCGACCACGTTCAACTTGGTCACTGGCGTGTTGCAAGCGACGCGCGGCGAAATTTCGTTCCTCGGCGAGCGTATCGACCGTCTGCCGTCACGTGAAATCGTCAAGCGCGGCATCGGCCGCACTTTCCAGCACGTGCGCTTAATGCCGCATATGAGCGTGCTGGAGAACGTGGCCATCGGTGCGTATCTACGCGACAAGAACGGCCTGCGCCGTCGTCCGCAGGGCGGTGTGTGGGCCAGCGTGCTGCGTTTGGACCGTCACGAAGAAGCCATGCTGCTGCACGAAGCCGCGAAGCAGATCGAACGTGTGGGCCTCGGCGCACACATGTACGACGAAGCGGGCAGTCTGGCACTGGGCCAGCAGCGCATTCTGGAAATCGCCCGCGCATTGGCGTGCGATCCGACGCTGCTGCTGCTCGATGAGCCGGCCGCTGGCTTGCGCTACAAAGAGAAGCAGGCGCTGGGCGATTTGCTGCGCAAGCTCAAGGATGAAGGCATGAGCGTGCTGCTCGTCGAGCACGACATGGACTTCGTGATGAACCTGACCGATCACCTGGTGGTGATGGAGTTCGGCACCAAAATCGCCGAGGGGCTGCCCGAAAACGTGCAGAAGAACCCGGCGGTGCTCGAGGCTTACCTCGGAGGAGTGGAGTGATGGCAGAGGCGATTCTGGAGGTCAAGGACCTGGCGGTAGCCTACGGCAAGGTCGAGGCGTTGCACGGTGCGCATCTTCGCGTGGAAGCGGGGCAGATCGTCACGGTGATCGGTCCGAACGGGGCCGGCAAGTCGAGCATGCTCAACGCGATCATGGGCGCGCTGCCGCAGAACGGTTCGAGCCGCGGCAGCGTGGCGTATCTCGGTCAAGAGATGTCAGCGCTGACGATCGAGGCGCGGGTGTCGCGTGGGATGTGTCTGGTGCCGGAGAAGCGCGAGTTGTTCTCGACGATGACGGTCGAAGACAACCTGCTGCTCGGCGCGTACCGTCGCAAGCGCGCCGGAGAGAAGAACTTCCTCGATCAGATGGAAGTGGTCTACGCCCTGTTCCCGCGTCTGAAGGAGCGCCGTACGCAGCAGGCTGGCACGCTGTCGGGCGGTGAGCGTCAGATGCTGGCCGTGGGCCGTGCGCTGATGGCGAAGCCGCAATTGCTGATGCTCGACGAGCCTAGCCTGGGCTTGGCGCCGTTGATCGTGAAGGAAATCTTCCACATCATCAACGACTTGCGTAAGACGGGCGTGGCGACGCTGCTGATCGAGCAGAACGCCCGTGCGGCCTTGCAGGTGGCCGACTACGCCTACGTGATCGAGACCGGTGAGCTGGCGCTGGAAGGCCCGGCACAGGAGTTGGCAACGAACCCGAAGGTGATCGAGACGTATCTCGGGCTGGCAAAGAAGGCCGCCTGATATTCGTAGCGAGCGCGGCACTGCCGCCAACGTTGAAGAAGAAACCCGCCACCCGGCGGGTTTTTTTATGGCGCGTCGCGGCGTTGAAATGCGGTGTTGGATAGGGGGCGTCGATTGTCGCGCAGATGATCCGGCCCTATTTTTGATGTGGTCCGCAAGGTCACTTATCCACGTCAATGCGAACTCACTTATTCACAGTTGCTTGTGGATAGTTCTGCACCGCGCAAATCTATGGCGCACCGCCGCAATAAGGGGTTCCGAGATTTTTACGATTTTCGAGTGAATTCGCGCGACGAGGTTATCCACAGAAAAGCAATTTCTTATTCGAGGATTGCGAGGGGAATCGTGATGTGTGGATAAGCGGACTTCGGCGGGACATTGGTTCGTTGGAATGCGTCGAGTTAGCAAGGCTGCTTTTGAAAAGATGCGGTTGATTTTCGATGTTCGGCAGAAGGGGGAGTCGGACGTATTTCGGGGCGGATATGTGCGGGACTTGTATGGGGTCTGGGTTTCACGTGGAACGCCGGGCGCTGTGTTTGTATCCAGTGGTGGCGGGCGTGCGGTCTCAGGCGTGTGACTCGCGTCGGGAGCGAGACCTGTGGTTGCATCCAGTGCACGAACTTTCGGAAGCAACGCTATTTGTGTTTGATCTGTCGCGTCGCGGTGGATGAGGGGCAGGATAATTTTTTCTTGGAAGCGGAAGCTGGGTTTGTGTCCAGTGGTTGTGCTGTGTGTCTGCCACTAAGTGCGGATTCTCGGTTTTTGTTGGAACGCCGGGTTGGGGCAGATAGTGCGAGCGCGACGTTCGATTTTGAGAATTTCGCGGAGTGGTTACGTGGGAGTGGCGGGGTGCGATCTCGGTGAGAGCCAGTGCCTTTTGTTTCACGTGAAACGGGCAGGGACTGGAGGATGAGTCCGGAGCAATTTCGATCGGTGGATGGCATGAGTTATCCGCTCGCTTCCATCTGAGAATCGGGTGCTGAAGAATGGGTTCGCGATTTCCACCAGGCCGTAACGGGTTGCTATGTTTCACGTGAAACCGACGGTTGGTTTCACGTTAGCCATTTTTCGGTTGGATGCTCTCCTGCGCGCTGCGATGTTTCACGTGAAACGAGGGGTAGGGCAGTTATCGAGTTGAGCGTGCGATCGGAGGGGGGCAACGAGCTGGGGCATTTATCAGATTCGATGCAGGTTTCACGTGAAACATCATTCGCCCGATGCGTTCCACGGCAGATGGTCGATAGGGTGGGGCGCGGTATCTGCTATCCGGTTGCGCTCACAACGATTCGCTTGCGGCCAATCCGATCCCTCAATACCAGCAGCGCCAGCGCCAATTCCCCCGACTGTTTCACGTGAAACCATCCCGCAATCCGTCGTTTTCCACTCACGTTCCACGTGAAACATCGAGTGGTTACAAATGATGCATCGCAATACCGCTATAATTCCGCAATTACCGAATCCAGAGAGTTTGCCGCGCACGGCAATATTGCGATGCTTTATCCAACCGAGTTCGATGTGATCGTGGTGGGTGGCGGCCATGCCGGCACTGAGGCTGCGCTCGCCTCGGCCCGCATGGGCTGTAAGACCCTTTTGCTTACCCACAACATCGAGACGCTCGGTCAGATGAGCTGCAACCCCTCGATTGGGGGCATCGGCAAAGGCCATCTCGTCAAAGAAGTCGATGCGCTTGGCGGCGCGATGGCCGCGGCTACCGACGAGAGCGGCATCCAGTTCCGCATCCTGAACTCGTCCAAAGGCCCGGCCGTGCGTGCCACACGCGCTCAGGCAGACCGCATTCTGTACAAGCAGGCGATCCGCCATCGGCTCGAGAACCAACCGAATCTTTGGCTGTTCCAGCAAGCCGTTGAAGACCTGATGGTCGAAGGCGAGCGCGTTGTCGGTGCGATCACTCAGGTGGGGTTGCGCTTCCGCGCCCGTGCCGTGGTGCTGACCGCTGGCACGTTCCTCGACGGCAAGATCCACGTCGGACTGAATAACTACGTCGGCGGCCGTGCCGGTGATCCGGCTGCCGTCAGTCTGTCGGCTCGCCTGAAAGAGTTGAAACTCCCGCAAGGCCGCTTGAAAACGGGTACGCCGCCGCGTATCGATGGCCGTTCGATCGACTTCTCGGTGCTCGAAGAGCAGCCCGGTGACCTCGATCCGGTGCCGGTTTTCTCGTTCCTGGGCAGTGCCGATCAGCATCCGCGCCAAGTGCCGTGCTGGGTGACGCATACCAACGAGCGCACGCACGACATCATCCGTAGCGGCCTCGACCGTTCCCCGATGTACACGGGCGTTATCGAAGGGGTAGGGCCGCGCTACTGTCCGTCGATCGAAGACAAGATTCACCGCTTTGCCGATAAGTCGTCGCACCAGATCTATCTGGAGCCGGAAGGGCTGACGACCAACGAGTTTTATCCGAATGGCATCTCCACGAGCCTGCCGTTCGATGTTCAGCTCGAGCTCGTTCGCTCGATGAAGGGCATGGAGAACGCGTACATCCTGCGCCCGGGCTATGCCATCGAGTACGACTACTTCGATCCGCGCGGTCTGCGTAGCTCGCTCGAGACGCGTGTGATTTCGGGTCTGTTCTTCGCCGGTCAGATCAATGGGACGACGGGTTACGAGGAAGCGGCCGCCCAAGGGTTGCTCGCGGGGATGAACGCGGCACTTCAGGTGCAAGGCCGTGAGGCGTGGTGCCCGCGACGCGATCAGGCGTATCTCGGCGTACTCGTCGACGATCTGATCACGCGCGGTGTGTCCGAGCCGTATCGCATGTTCACCAGCCGGGCCGAGTACCGTTTGTCGCTGCGTGAAGACAATGCCGACATGCGCTTGACGGAGATCGGCCGCGAACTCGGTGTGGTCGACGATATCCGTTGGGAAGCTTTTTGCCGCAAGCGCGACGCTGTTTCACGTGAAACAGAACGACTCAAGACGACGTGGGTGAATCCCAAGACGTTCCCGGCGGAAGATGCCGTGCCGTTGCTCGGCAAAGCCATCGATCACGAATACTCGCTGGCCGATCTGCTGCGTCGCCCGGAAGTGAGTTACGACGCGCTGATGGCAGTGCAGGGCGGCCGGTTGGCACCGGAAGTCGCGCTGTCCGACGACGCGCTGCAAGCCGGGCAGATTCGCGAGCAGATTGAGATCGCGATGAAGTATCAGGGCTATATCGACCGTCAGGCCGACGAAATCGTGCGCAAGGAAGCCAACGAGAACACCGTGCTGCCGGCGAGCATCGATTACAACGACGTGCGCGGTCTGTCGATTGAAGTGCGCCAGAAGCTCAACGCGCAGCGGCCCGAAACACTGGGGCAGGCGTCGCGTATCTCTGGCGTGACACCGGCAGCGATCTCGTTGCTGATGATCCATCTGAAGAAAGGGCTGGGGCGCCGTCGTGCGTCGGGCGAAACGAGTGCGGCTGCCGATGACGGCGACCAGCACGCCGCCTGACCGGAGACGACATGACAGTTTCGCGTACTCCCGCCACCCAAGGCGGCAACGAACTGGCGACGCTATTGGCCGACGGCATTGCACAGCTTGGGCTGTCGATCAGTGCCGAACAGCAGGCACGGCTGCTCGACTTTCAGGCGCTGCTTGCTAAGTGGAATGCCGCGCTTCAGATGACCTCGATTCGCGATCCGCGTCAGATGGTCGTCAAGCATCTGCTCGACTCCCTCTCAATCCTGCCGCGTCTCGATCGTGAGCCAATTTCACGTGTGCTTGACGTGGGTTCAGGCGGCGGGTTGCCGGGCGTGGTGCTGGCCATCGTGCGCCCGGACTGGCAAGTCACCGTCAACGACATCGTTCACAAGAAGACGGCGTTCCTTACGCAGGCGCGTGCGACCTTCAAGCTGACCAATCTCACGGTCGTCACCGGCCGCGTGGAGTCGCTGGTGGTGGGCAAAGAGGTGCCGGCGCCGTTCGACGCGATTGTTTCACGTGCCTTTGCCGAGCTGATGGACTTCGTGACGCTGGGGCATAAATTGCTCGCTGCCGACGGCAGTTTCTGGGCGATGAAGGGCGTCGCCGCCGAGAGCGAACTGGCCTTGCCGCCGGGTTACGCGCTGGTCGAACGCTTGCCGCTGCAAGTGCCATTCCTCGACGCCGAGCGTCATTTGCTTCGCGTGAAGGTGGCGGCATGACCCGTATTACCCGCTGGATTGGTGTCGCCATCGTTGGTTTTTCGCTGCTCGCCGCTGTCGCTTGGGCACAAACCGGGCAGGAATCGCTGACCACGCGTGTGCGCCCGGTCGGTGCCATCGACAAATCGCGATATGTCGGCACTTGGTACGAAATAGCACGCTACCCGAATTTCTTCGAGCGAAAATGTGTGTCGGACGTGAGCGCCGAGTACGTGGCGCGCCCGGACGGCAAGATCGAAGTGACGAATAAATGCCGCAAGGACGACGGCACCTGGGTCAGCGACGCCGGCCTCGCGCGCACCGATGGGCAGGGCACAGGCACCGCGCGTTTCAAGGTGACGTTTGCGCCGGACTGGTTGCGCTGGATTCCCTGGCTTTGGGCGAACTACTGGGTTATCGTGCTCGACGGCGACTATCAATATGCCGCCGTCGGAGAGCCGGGCCGCGAGTACCTGTGGATCCTTTCGCGCACCCCGACCATCGACGAGAACACGTTGAATCAAATGCGCGCGCAGTTGCGCAAGCAAGGCTACGACACCGACAAGCTCGTGTTGACGCCGCAGAAAGCCAGCATCGGCAATAACTGAGCATTGCTCAGGTAATCGAAATCATCGGATACATCGGGTTGGCAGCATGGCGAAGCCATCGCGCGTGGCGACGGACTGACGTTGCGGCACCGCGAGCTATCACCCGATGCATCAGCATTAATCGCGCTTGAACAAGGCAGCATTCGGAGGACTACATCGGCATGGCGAAAATTTTCTGCGTGGCCAATCAGAAGGGCGGCGTCGGCAAGACGACCACCACGGTGAACCTCGCCGCCGGTCTGGCGTCGCACGGACAGCGTGTCCTATTGGTCGACCTGGATCCGCAGGGCAACGCGACCATGGGCAGCGGCATCGACAAAGCCGCGCTCGAGACGAGCGTCTATGAAGTGCTGGTCGATGGCACCGACGTGACGGTGAGCCGTCAACGTTCGGAGACGGGCAACTACGACGTGCTGCCCGCCAACCGCGAACTCGCGGGTGCCGACGTGGAACTCGTCTCGCTCGAGAATCGCGACACGCGACTCAAACAGGCCCTCGAGAAAGTGGACGATGCCTACGACTTCGTTCTCATCGATTGCCCGCCGACGCTCTCGCTCCTCACGCTCAACGGCCTGTGTGCTGCGCACGGCGTGATCATTCCGATGCAGTGCGAGTACTTCGCGCTCGAAGGGCTCTCGGATCTCGTCAATACGATCAAGCAGGTGCACGCGAATCTGAATCGCGACCTGAAGGTCATCGGCTTGCTGCGCGTGATGTTCGATCCGCGCATCACGCTGCAACAACAAGTGTCGGAGCAGCTCAAGCAGCACTTCGGCGATAAAGTTTTCAACGCGATCATTCCGCGCAATGTGCGGCTCGCCGAGGCGCCGAGTTACGGCATGCCCGGCGTCGTCTTCGACCCCGCATCGCGTGGCGCGCAGGCGTATCTGCAATTCGGCGCAGAGATGATCGCGCGCATTCAAACTATGTAAGGCGCATTCGCGCAGGAACGCATTGTCATGGCGACCAAGACCAACGCACTGAAAAAGAAGGGCCTGGGCCGCGGCCTCGAAGCGCTGCTAGGCGCGCACGCCGATAACCATAATGGCGCAGACGAAGCTGCCGCTGCCATCGAGGGCGCACCGTCGGTGATGACGCTCGACCGCCTTCAGGCGGGCAAGTATCAGCCGCGCACGCGCATGGACGAGGGTGCATTGCAGGAGCTCGCCGCGAGCATTCGCGCGCAAGGGCTGATGCAGCCGATTCTCGTGCGCCGCGTCGATGGTGAGAAGTACGAAATTATTGCCGGCGAACGGCGCTTCCGTGCCGCGCGCATTGCCGGGTTGTCGGAAGTGCCCGTGCTCGTGCGCGACGTGCCCGATGAAGCCGCCGCCGCGATGGCGCTCATCGAGAATATTCAGCGCGAAGATTTGAATCCGCTGGAAGAGGCGCAGGGCATTCAGCGCTTGCTCGGTGAATTCAATTACACGCATGAACAAGCGGCCGAATCGCTCGGCCGTTCGCGCAGTGCCGTGTCGAACTTGCTGCGTTTGCTCAATCTCGCGCAGCCGGTGCAGACGATGTTGCTCGCGGGCGATCTCGATATGGGACACGCGCGTGCGCTGCTCTCCGTCGACGCCGCCACGCAAATCACGCTGGCCAATCAGGTGGTGAATAAGCGCCTGTCGGTGCGCGATACCGAGCGCATCGTGAACGCGTCGCTCAAGCCGCAAGGCGATGGCATTCGCCGCCGTTCGG
Source organism: Pandoraea pneumonica (assembly GCF_902459645.1). GTDB lineage: Bacteria > Pseudomonadota > Gammaproteobacteria > Burkholderiales > Burkholderiaceae > Pandoraea > Pandoraea pneumonica. The sequence continues at coordinate 229,001 of NZ_CABPSK010000002.1, read as the reverse complement.
CAGAAGAGGGCGGGCGCGATGTGACGCGTCTCGAAGAGGAGTTGTCGGATCTGCTCGCGTCGAACGTGAAGATCAAAGTCGGTCGCAAAGGCGCAGGCGCACTCACGATCGAATTCGGCAGCCTCGACGCACTCGACGGCATTCTTGCGCGCATTCGTGCTGAATAATATCGGTGTCCTGATTGTTCTCACATGACCAATGAGGCGCAGCATTCGTCCGAAGTGTCGCACGTGACGCGTGTGACGCGCTCATTGGCCAAGTTGTTCGAGCGAGTGCGCAGCGATCGCGTACTCGTCATTCTGCTGATTGCGTTCGTCGCGTTGCAGATAATGCGTCCGGCGAGTGTCGGCGCATTGTTCGCGCGAATCGATCAGCACACCATCCTCACGCTCGCCGGCCTGCTCATGCTCACGCGGGCCATCGATCAGAGCGGCTTTCTCGACTGGCTCGCGCAACGCTTGTTGCGATGGTTTCGCACCGAGCGGCGTCTTGCCTTGTTGATGGTCGCATTTGCAGCGGCACTCTCGACGCTGCTCACCAACGACGTGGCGTTGTTCGCCGTGGTGCCGCTTGCGCAATCGCTCGCACGCATTGCGCCGGTGCGCATCGAGCGCCTGATTATCTTTCTCGCGCTGGCGGTGAATGCCGGGTCGAGTCTGACGCCACTCGGCAACCCTCAGAACCTCTTTCTCTGGCAGCACAGCGGGCTGGGCTTCGGCGGCTATGTCGCGATGATGACGCCGATCACCGTGGCGCTCATGGCGCTGCTGCTGGCCGTGTGCGCCTTTGCATTCGATTCGCGCCCGCTGCATTTTCAACGACGGGGGCCGTCGCACGATGTGCGCTGGCCGTTGCTATGGATAGCCCTCGCGTTGTTCGTCGGTTTCGTGGCGCTGGCCGATCACGGGCTTGCGACGTGGGCCTGCGCTGGGGTGGTCGCGGTCTTGCTTGTTGCGCGCCGGAACGCCGTGCTCGGCATCGACTGGCTGCTGCTCGCCATCTTCGTGTTGATGTTTGTGGTGTTGCGCGGCGTGGCGGAAATGCCGGAAGTGCGCACCGCGCTCGGGCATGTGGACTTCTCCAGCACACTCGGCGCCTATCTCGGCGCGGCGGTGTTGTCACAATTCATCAGTAATGTGCCCGCAGCGATTCTGCTCGCGGAATACAGCCAGAACTGGCCTGCACTCGCGCACGGTGTGGCAGTCGGAGGCTTCGGCCTGGCGGTGGGGTCGTTGGCCAACCTGATTGCATTGCGCATGGCGAAATCGCGCAAGATCTGGTGGCACTTTCATTGGGTTTCGATTCCGTTTTACCTGGTGGCACTGGGACTGGGGTTCGCTGCACTGAAATGGGTCTGAACGCCCCCCGAACGACACGTAGATGTCGTGATTGCGCGGCCTTCCGGACGAATGCCGCGCTGCACCATGAGGAAATACGCACTCCGTGAGAGTTGGCGCCAAATCGAAGCATGCACTGCACAGTTTCGGCGAATTTGTTGCGTGTTTCAATTGACTGGCGTTCGTAATCTCCCGTAAAATCTCGCGGGTTTAACTGCTTGAAGAGCCCATTCGTTTTGCACGAGTCGGGCGGGGAGGTACGAGATGGCCGATGAAATACGGTCGAACTTGGAACCGAAACCGCAAGCGCCGGCGCATGCAACAGATGATGTTTGGGACGACGAGCAGGAGCAAGAAACAATCGTTCCGCTCACGCGTGCGCAGGCCGAGCGCCTGTTCGGTCCCGATGTGGGGCGCGCATCCCGTGTGACTCCATTCAGAGTGGTGGGTGCCCAGGTACTGTTGTCGCTCGCGGCGACACTGGCTTGGTGGGTACTCTCGACATCGCCCCAAGAGGCCGCGGTGTCCGCTTGGCTGGGCGGAATGATGGGTTGGTTGCCGGGCGCCTTGTTTGCGCTGCGGCTAAGAATTTCAGGTGATCGTCTCTCTGTCGGTTCGTTGGTGATGGGAGAGGCGGTCAAGGTAGCAACGACGATTGCGTTGTTGGTGGCCATAGCGTTCGGTTATCCGGGAGTTCACTGGGTAGCGTTGCTGGTCACCTTCGTGCTGACGCTAAAGGCCTATTGGCTGGCGATGGCATTCAAGTAGCGGTCAATTCCGCTCACGCGTCGCGCGCTGCCGTGTGCGGATTTTCATAATTGGGTGTTTGATCGCTATGTCAGTAGAAGCCGGTAGCCACGCTCCGAACCCGTCGGAGTACATTTCGCACCACCTGCAAAACCTCGCGAGCTCGACGCAGACGAATATCGTCGATTTCTCGATCATCAACTGGGACACCATGTTCTGGTCGATCGCGATGGGCGCGCTGGGCTGCTTCCTGCTGTGGATGGCTGCCCGTAAGGCCACCTCGGGTGTGCCGGGCCGTTTCCAAGCTGCGGTCGAAATGCTCGTCGAAATGGTTGAAGACCAGTCGAAGAGCATCGTGCATGGCAACCGTGCCTTCATCGCCCCGCTCGCGCTGACCGTGTTTGTCTGGGTCGCGCTCATGAACTCGCTGGACTTGCTGCCCGTCGACCTGCCGTCGAAGGTGATCGGCTGGGTCGGCCTCGGTTCGATCATTACCCACCATCGTATTGTCCCGACGGCCGATTTGAACGGCACGCTCGGTATCGCCGTTGGCGTGCTCATCCTGATGCTGTACTACAGCTTCAAGATCAAGGGCGCGGGCGGCTTCATGCATGAGCTGTTCACGGCACCGTTCGGCAACCACTTCCTGCTGTGGATCCCGAACCTGCTGCTCAACCTCATCGAATTCTGTGCCAAGACCGTGTCGCTCGGTATGCGACTGTTCGGCAATATGTACGCCGGTGAACTGGTGTTCCTGCTGATCGCGCTGTTGGGTGGTATCTGGAGTTTTGGCGCAGATGCGTCGGTGCTGGGTTTTGTCGGTCATGTCATCGCCGGCACCGCATGGGCGATTTTCCACATCCTGATCGTGTTGCTCCAAGCGTTCATCATGATGATGCTCACGCTGGTGTATATCGGCCAGGCGCACGACCATCACTGATCGGTTGTTGCGGTTGTTACGTGTTTCCCAGTTTTTCGGTTTTTCAAATTTAAAGTTTCAAGTCTCTAACCAATAGGAGTAATCATGCAAGCTTTCATCGCTAACATCCAGGGTCTGACCGCCATCGGTATCGGTATCATCATCGGTCTGGGTGCCATCGGCGCCTGTCTGGGTATCGCGTTGATGGGCGGTAAGTACATCGAAGCATGCGCACGTCAGCCGGAACTGATGAACCCGCTGCAAACGAAGATGTTCCTGCTGGCTGGCCTGATCGACGCCGCATTCCTGATCGGCGTGGGCGTTGCCATGCTGTTCGCATTCGCGAACCCGCTGCTGTCGAAGCTCGCTTAAGTTTCTTTCGGATGGTCGCGCACTGATCCGCGCGACCCACTGGACATGAACGGCGCGCCCAAGCCAGCTGGCACAATGGGGCGCGCTGTTTTGCCAATCGACTCGCAACACCGAAAGGGAACACCGTGAACATCAACGCAACTCTGTTCGCGCAAACCGTCGTGTTTCTGATCCTGGCATGGTTCACGATGAAGTTCGTGTGGCCGCCGCTGATCAAGGCTATCGACGAACGCGCGAAGAAAATCGCTGACGGTCTGGCTGCTGCCGATAAGGGCAAGGCCGAACTCGAAGCCGCCAACAAGCGCTCCACGCAAGCGCTCGCGGATGCCCGCGACGAAGGCGCGAAGCGTATTGCCGACGCCGAGAAGCGCGCGCTGGCCGTGGCCGAAGAGATCAAGCAGCAAGCGCAAGCCGAAGCTGCCCGTATCATCGCCAACGCCAAAGCCGAAGCCGATAACCAGGCCGTCAAGGTCCGTGAATCGCTGCGCGAAGAAGTTGCCGGTCTGGCCGTTAAGGGCGCCGAGCAAATCCTGAAGCGTGAAGTTGACGCTAAGGCCCACGCCGACCTGCTGAACCAACTCAAGGCAGAGCTCTGATCATGGCCGAACTCGCAACCATCGCTCGTCCGTACGCTGAGGCGTTGTTCCGCGTGGCCAAGGCCGGTGACCTGAATCGCTGGTCGGAGCTGGTGCGCGAACTGGCGCAAGTGGCAGCGCTTCCCGAAGTGGCCAATCTGGCCGACGATCCCAAGGTTACGCCGGCGCAAGTCGTCGACGTGCTGACGGCTGCCGTGAAATCGACCGACGCCGAAGTGCGCAACTTCGTCGCCGCTGTGGTCGAAAACGGTCGTCTGGCTGCCATGCCGGAAGTCGCCGAGCAGTTCGAAGCGTTGAAGAACGCTGCCGCCGGTTCGGCGGATGCCACGATCGAAAGCGCCTTCCCGCTCGAAGGTGAGCAACTGACCTCGCTGGTCAAGGGCCTCGAGCACAAGTTCGGCCGCAAGCTCAACCCGAGCGTGACGGTAGATCCGTCGCTGATCGGTGGCGTGCGTGTGGTGGTTGGCGACGAGGTGCTGGACACTTCGGTGCGCGCCCGCCTGGCGGCCATGCGGACGTCGCTGACGGCCTGACGGCCGGCGCGAATCGCCTGCGACGGCAAGAATTGAATATCAGGAGCACATATGCAACTCAATCCCTCTGAAATCAGCGAACTGATCAAGAGCCGGATTCAAGGTCTCGAGAGCGGCGCCGAAGTCCGTAACGAAGGCACCGTGATTTCGGTGACTGACGGTATCTGCCGCATTCATGGCCTGTCGGACGTGATGCAAGGTGAAATGCTCGAATTCCCGGGCAACACCTTCGGTCTGGCACTGAACCTCGAGCGCGACTCTGTCGGCGCCGTGATTCTGGGTGAATACGAGCACATCTCGGAAGGCGACACCGTCAAGTGCACGGGCCGCATTCTGGAAGTGCCGGTCGGTCCGGAACTGAAAGGCCGCGTCGTTGACGCGCTGGGCGTGCCTATCGATGGCAAGGGCCCGATCAATGCCAAGATGACCGACGCAATCGAAAAGATTGCCCCGGGCGTGATTTGGCGTAAGTCGGTGTCGCAGCCGCTGCAAACGGGTACCAAGGCTATCGACGCCATGGTGCCGATCGGCCGTGGCCAGCGTGAGCTGATCATTGGTGACCGTCAGACGGGTAAGACCGCTGTGGCCATCGACACGATCATTTCGCAAAAGGGCAAGGGCGTGACCTGCGTCTACGTCGCGATCGGCCAGAAGGCTTCGTCGATCATGAACGTGGTGCGCAAGCTCGAAGAGATGGGCGCGATGGAATACACCATCATCGTGACCGCCACCGCTTCGGACTCGGCCGCTATGCAGTTCATCGCACCGTACGCCGGTTGCACGATGGGCGAATACTTCCGCGACCGCGGCGAAGACGCGCTGATCATTTATGACGACTTGACCAAGCAAGCTTGGGCCTACCGTCAGATCTCGCTGCTGCTGCGCCGCCCGCCGGGCCGTGAAGCTTACCCGGGTGACGTGTTCTATCTGCACTCGCGTCTGCTCGAGCGTGCCGCTCGCGTCTCGGAAGAGTACGTCGAGAAGTTCACGAACGGCGCGATCAAGGGCCAAAGCGGCTCGCTGACCGCACTGCCGATCATTGAAACGCAAGCCGGTGACGTGACCGCATTCGTTCCGACGAACGTGATTTCGATTACCGACGGCCAGATCTTCCTGGAAACCGACCTCTTCAACGCAGGTATCCGTCCGGCAATTAACGCCGGTATTTCGGTGTCGCGCGTTGGTGGTGCTGCTCAGACGAAGGTTGTCAAGAAGCTGTCGGGCGGTATCCGTACCGACTTGGCTCAGTACCGTGAGCTGGCTGCGTTCGCGCAGTTCGCTTCGGACCTGGACGAAGCCACCCGCAAGCAACTGGAGCGCGGTCGCCGCGTGACGGAACTGCTCAAGCAGCCGCAGTATCAGCCGCTGCAAGTGTGGGAACTGGCCGTGTCGCTGTTCGCCGCCAACAACGGTTATCTGGACGATCTCGAAATCGCTCAGGTCCTGCCGTTCGAAAAGGGTCTGCGCGAAGTTCTGAAGACCAGCCACGGCGCGCTCATCGGCCGTATCGAAGAGACCAAAGATCTCTCGAAGGACGACGAAGCCGCCCTGCACGCTGCGATCAAGGACTTCAAGAAGACCGGCGCTTACTAATCCGGTTGAATCGGTAACTATTCAACGGACCCGGGAAGGCGCGATGTTCAGGCAACAGCGGACGTCGCGCCGAGACAAGGAGTAAGCAATGGCTGGAATGAAGGAAATTCGCGGCAAGATCAAGAGCGTGCAAAACACGCGCAAGATCACCAAGGCCATGGAAATGGTGGCCGCGTCGAAGATGCGCAAGGCGCAGGAACGCATGCGTCATGCCCGGCCGTACGCTGAGAAGGTACGCCAGATCGCCGCGCATATGGGCCAGGCGAATCCGGAATACCACCACCCGTTCATGGTGAAGCATGCGGACGCGAAAGCGGCCGGCATCATCGTGGTGACGACGGACAAGGGCCTGTGCGGCGGCTTGAACACCAACGTGCTGCGTGCCGTGGTGAGCAAGATGAAGGAAATCGAAGCGCAAGGCCTGAAGATCGAAGCGACCGCTATCGGCGGTAAGGGCTTCGGCTTCATGAACCGTATCGGCGCGAAGGTGGTCTCGCATGTCGTGCAACTGGGCGACACCCCGCACCTCGACAAGTTGATCGGCGCCGTGAAGGTGCAGCTCGACGCGTACGCCGAAGGCAAGCTCGATGCCGTGTACCTGGCTTACAACCGCTTCGTGAACACGATGAAGCAGGAAGCCGTGGTCGAACAACTGCTGCCGCTGCCCGAGAAGCTGGAAGGCCAATCGGAAGAAGCGAGCGCAGTGCCGGCTCAGCATTCGTGGGACTACATCTACGAACCGGATGCAAAGACGGTGGTGGATGCCCTGCTGGTGCGCTACGTCGAAGCGGTCGTGTATCAGGCAGTCGCAGAGAACATGGCGTCGGAGCAGTCCGCCCGTATGGTGGCCATGAAGGCCGCATCGGACAACGCGAAGACCGTGATCGGTGAATTGCAGATGGTCTACAACAAGGGCCGTCAAGCTTCGATCACGAAGGAACTGTCCGAAATCGTGGGTGGCGCCGCCGCTGTTTAAGCGATGGCACGGGCCGATGCGCCGCAAGGCGAAATGAATTTGAGTATCTAAAGGAAAAGCGATGAGTACTGCTTTGATTGAAGGCAAAATCGTACAGTGCATCGGCGCCGTGATCGACGTGGAGTTCCCGCGCGATAGCATGCCGAAGATCTACGACGCGCTCATTATGGACGGTTCGGAACTGACGCTCGAAGTTCAGCAGCAGCTGGGCGATGGCGTGGTTCGTACCATCTGTTTGGGTTCCGCCGAAGGCCTGCGCCGCGGCATGATGGTGAAGAACAGCGGTCTGCCGATCACGGTGCCCGTTGGTAAGCCGACGCTGGGCCGCATCATGGACGTGCTTGGCCGTCCGATCGACGAAGCCGGTCCGATTGCACAAGACCACACGCGTTCGATTCACCAGAAGGCTCCGGCATTCGACGAGCTGTCGCCGTCGACGGAACTGCTCGAAACCGGTATCAAGGTTATCGACTTGATCTGCCCGTTCGCCAAGGGCGGTAAGGTGGGTCTGTTCGGTGGCGCCGGTGTGGGCAAGACCGTGAACATGATGGAACTCATCAATAACATCGCCAAGGAACACGGCGGTTATTCGGTGTTTGCCGGCGTGGGCGAGCGTACCCGTGAAGGGAACGACTTCTACCACGAAATGAAGGACTCGAACGTTCTGGACAAGGTCGCGCTGGTGTACGGCCAGATGAACGAGCCGCCGGGCAACCGTCTGCGCGTCGCGCTGACCGGTCTGACGATGGCAGAGCACTTCCGTGACGAAGGTCTCGACGTGCTGTTCTTCGTGGACAACATCTACCGTTTCACGCTGGCCGGTACCGAAGTGTCGGCACTGCTCGGCCGTATGCCGTCGGCCGTGGGCTATCAGCCGACGCTGGCTGAAGAAATGGGTAAGTTGCAAGAGCGTATTACGTCGACCAAGAAGGGCTCGATCACGTCGGTGCAAGCCGTCTACGTGCCTGCCGATGACTTGACCGACCCGTCGCCGGCAACCACCTTCGGTCACTTGGACGCTACCGTCGTGCTGTCGCGTGACATCGCCTCGCTGGGTATCTACCCGGCAGTCGATCCGCTCGACTCGACCTCGCGTCAGATCGACCCGAACGTGATTGGCGAAGAGCACTACACGGTGACCCGCCGCGTGCAATCGACGCTCCAGCGCTACAAGGAATTGCGCGACATTATCGCGATTCTGGGCATGGACGAACTGTCGCCGGACGACAAGCTGGCAGTGGCACGCGCTCGTAAGATTCAGCGTTTCCTGTCGCAGCCGTTCCACGTGGCAGAAGTGTTCACGGGCTCGCCGGGTAAGTACGTTCCGCTCAAGGAAACGATCCGCGGCTTCAAGATGATCGTCGACGGCGAATGCGACCACCTGCCCGAGCAGGCGTTCTACATGGTCGGCACGATCGACGAAGCGTTCGAAAAAGCCAAGAAGATGCAGTAAACGGTTGAGTGCCGGGCGTTGGCGAGGGTCTCTCACGAGGCGCGCGCCACACCGGCAGGTGACTGTCGAACGGCGGGGTAGCGGGGCGAGGGCGGTAACGACCGCGCTCATGCTCCTGCCGCTTCATCACACTCAACGGGAGCGATTATGGCAACCATTCACGTAGACGTCGTCAGCGCAGAAGAGCAGATCTTCTCGGGTCGTGCGCGCTTTGTGGCGCTGCCGGGCGAAGCCGGCGAGCTGGGCATTTTGCCCGGCCACACGCCGCTGATCACGCGCATCAAGCCGGGTGCCGTGCGCATCGAGGACGAAGCAGGCAACGAGGACTTCGTCTTCGTGGCAGGCGGCATTCTCGAAGTGCAACCGGACACGGTGACCGTGCTCGCCGACACCGCTATCCGCGGTAAAGACCTGGACGAGGCGAAAGCCGCCGAAGCCAAGCGTCGCGCGGAAGAAGCACTTGCGAACAAAGACTCGAACATCGAGTACGCGAAAGCCCAAGCCGAACTGGCCGAAGCGATCGCCCAACTCGCTGCGATCAGCAAGCTGCGCAAGGCAAAGCTGTAAATTGGCGTTGTCGTCGTGCCGACCGTAATGTCGGTGTGACGAACGATGCAGAAAGCTCCATGCATGAAAGTGCGTGGAGCTTTTGTTTTTTCAATCCATCGCACTTTCTCAGGGCCATCCCCACTCGTTACGTCACTCGATTTACGTTAACGTAAACGTCAACGCAGCGTGACGCGCTATTGTTGTAAAGACCAGCCAACGGTAGTGCCGGGCGCGACAGCATTTCGCTATTTCAGCATGGCTTCAGTATCAGGAGACAAAAGCATGGAAAGCCGGGAAGTTGCAGGCGTAGTCCCACGTAACGGGTTGTCGTATGTGAAGGGCGACACGACGGTGCCGCTCTCATCGCTCACAGTGTTCGGTCTGCTCGCCGAGACCGCTTCGACGTTTCCTGAGCGTCAGGCGGTGGTGTTCCGCGAGCAGGCAGTCGATTGGACGTGGCGCGAATTCATCGCGCACGTCGACACCTTCGCTGCCGGGCTGATTGCGCTGGGACTGAAGAAGGGCGATCGCGTCGGCATCTGGTCGCCGAATCGCGTCGAATGGCTCGTCACGCAGTTTGCGACCGCGCGCGTGGGTCTCGTGCTCGTGAACATCAACCCGGCCTATCGGCTGGCAGAACTCGAATACGCGATCAACAAAGTCGGCTGCAAAGCGCTGGTCGCCGCCGAGTCGTTCAAGTCGTCGCGTTACCTCGACATGCTGAACGTGCTCGCCCCCGAGCTGGCACACAGCAAACCGGGCCTGCTGAAGTCCGAGAAGTTGCCCACGCTCACCACGATCATTCGCATGGGCACGGGCATCACGCCGGGGATGATGAACTTCAGCGACGTCGTGACGCTTGGTGCCGACGCGAGCCTCGACAAATTGCGCGCCATCTCCGACGCGCTCGATTGCCACGACGCGATCAACATCCAGTTCACCAGCGGCACCACCGGCAACCCGAAGGGCGCGACGCTCACGCACCACAACATCGTGAATAACGCGCGCTTCATCGCGATGGCGATGAAGTTCTCCGAGCACGACAGCCTGTGCATTCCGGTGCCGTTCTATCACTGCTTCGGCATGGTGCTCGCGGTGTTGGCGTGCGTGTCGACGGGCGCGACGATGGTCTTCCCGGGCGAGGCGTTCGATCCGAAGGCGACCATGGCGGCCGTGTCGGAAGAAAGCTGTACGGCGCTGCACGGCGTGCCGACGATGTTCATTGCGCAGCTCGATCACCCAGACTTCGGCAATTACCATTTCGACACGCTGCGCACCGGTATCATGGCGGGCTCGCCGTGTCCGATCGAAACGATGAAGCGCGTGATCAGCCAGATGCACATGGGCCAAGTGACGATCGCTTACGGCATGACGGAAACCAGCCCGGTGTCGTTCCAGACCACGACGACCGACCCGCTGGAAAAGCGCGTGAGCACCGTGGGCCGCGTTCAGCCGCACCTCGAAGTCAAGCTGGTGGATGCCGCAGGCGAGATCGTGCCGGTGGGCGAAAAGGGCGAGTTGTGCACGAAGGGCTACTCCGTGATGCAGGGCTATTGGGATGACGAGCCGCGCACGCGCGACGCGATCCGCGACGGCTGGATGCACACCGGCGATCTCGCCACCATCGACGAGGACGGCTACTGCAACATCGTCGGCCGGGTGAAGGACATGCTCATTCGCGGCGGCGAGAACATTTACCCGCGCGAGATCGAGGAGTTCTTGTTCCGACATCCGAAGATTCAGGCGGTGCAAGTGTTCGGCGTGCCCGATCCGAAGTACGGCGAGGAAGTCTGCGCGTGGATCGTGCTCAAGCCGGGGCAGAGCGCCACGGAAGACGATATCCGCGAGTTCTGCAAGGATCAGATCGCCCACTACAAGGTGCCGCGGTATATCCGTTTCGTCGACGACATGCCGATGACTGTCACGGGCAAGGTGCAAAAATTCATCATGCGCGAACAAATGGTCGAGTCGCTCGGACTTAGCGAGGAAAAAACGGCCTGACAGGCCCACTCCCGACGGGCACCTGGACAATCACGTATGATTCGGGATTACCCTAGGTGCCCGCCATGCCCACCAACTACCTCCGTACCGTCTTCGTTCTCGGCATTCTGTCGGCTATCGGCTCGTTGTCGATCGACATGTATCTGCCGGCGTTGCCTGCCATTGCGCGGGAACTGAACACGACGGACGCGGCGGCACAGTTCACGCTGGCATCGTTCTTCATCGGGCTGGGCCTCGGGCAGTTGCTACACGGGCCGCTGGCTGACCGGTTCGGCCGCAAACGCCCGCTCTACGCTGGGCTCGCGCTCTATACGCTCGCATCGGCGGGCTGTGCTCTCTCTCCCAATATCGAAACGCTGATCGTTTGCCGCTTCATTCAAGCGGTGGGCGGCTGTGCCTGTTTCGTGATCGCCCGTGCGATGGCGCGCGACCTGTTCGACACGAACACCGTCGCCCGTGTGCTATCGCGCATGACGCTCATCATGGGCGCCGCGCCCATCCTCGCGCCGCTCGTCGGCGGTCAGGTACTGATGTTCGTCGGCTGGCGCTGGATTTTCTGGGGCCTGACGGTCTTCGGCGCTATCTGCTTTGCCATGTCCGTGTATTGGTTGCCCGAGACCCGCCACGCGGCCAAACAGGCCCGTCACTGGCTCGCGACGGCTTGGCATAACTACGGCGTGCTCGTCCGTGACCGCGAGTTCATGGGCAACGCGCTGGCCGGTGGCGTGGCACAGGCGGGCATGTTCGCGTACATCACGGGGTCGCCGTTCGTCTTCATCAATCTCTACGGGGTCGACCCGGCGAACTACGGGTGGCTGTTCGGCCTGAACGCCTGCGGCATCATCTTCGGCTCACAGATCAACGCGCACTTGCTGCGCAAACGCCGTCCGGCCGATGTGTTGCGCCGTACCAACAATCTGGTCGCAATCCTTGGGTTGGTGCTGCTGGCCGTCGCGGGTCTGAAGCTCGGTGGGCTGATGGGCTTGATGGTGCCGCTCTTCGCTTATGTGGCCAGCCTTGGCTTCTCGCAGCCGAACGCTGTGGCTGAAGCGCTCAACCGCCAGCACCAACGGGCGGGTGCAGCCTCGGCTTTGTTGGGCGCGTTGCAGTTCCTCGCAGCGGCAAGCGCTGGTGCGGCAGTGGGGATGTTGCATGCCCGCTCGGCAGTGCCGATGGCGGCCGTGATCGCCGTGTGCGGCGTGCTGTCGTGGTGTTTCCACACCGTCTTGATTCGCCGCGCAGGTCCGGCGGCGCTGCCGCCCGCACCGGGCAAGGCATGACTTCGGGCGCGCATGTCGGCGCCTGATCGGTGCTGATTCGCCCACATCGGGCGCGAGCGTTGCCTCGCGTTAGGGAACTTTGCCCGAGCTTTCCTTCCAAACCTGGGATTCGGAAAGTGTTACTACACCTGTAACACTTTGTAATTGCACTGTTCCGGCGTGAAACCGGTCGGCAAAGTACGATCCAGCCGCTTTGCAAAAGCCCCCCAAAATTTTTGCAAAAGATGGCTAAAGTTCGGCGCGCCAGTGCCGAAATACAGATGAGTAGTAGAGCGCAGCTTCGTGACATGCCTGTGAAGCCGCGTCTTTTCACACCCGATCATTCCCCCCGAATGCATCGCAGGGGCAGCTCGCGCCCCGCCTGTAGGAAAAACTCCTACAAAAAACTTCCGCTTTTCTTGCCCCTTCATGTAGTTTTTCTCCGATTTCTTTATCTTTCGCCTTTATCCACAATGCGAGGGAAATTGCAGTAGTACCGCCAGATCATCCATTGCGCCGGGGGGCCGCATGCGAAACAGCGAAACACTGAATGAGATTCGTGAGTTGAATCTCTCCTACCTCGTACTGGCCCAGCGCCTGATTCGCGAGGACCGTGCCGCGGCGATGTTCCGCCTTGGCATCAGCGACCAACTTGCCGACGTGCTCGGCAGTCTCACCTTGGCACAACTCGTCAAATTCGCGGGGTCGAACCAGCTTCTGTGCCGATTTCGCTTTGACGACCACGTAATCCTCTCGACCCTGACGCACGGTGCGAAGGACGTGGGTATGCAGCAGTCGCACGCATCGATTCTGCTCGCGGGGCAACCCGTCGAGCAGATCGGCTAAGTACGCGATGTAATTCGCGCGCTGCCCGGGGGTAGCGCGCCGCGTCACCTGCCAGGAAGCCTGCATATGCGTACCAAAAGCGTCGTCCTCGAGGCCCGTGAAATTCAGCTGGCCATCGAACTGATCGAACTCGGCGCCCGACTCCAGTTGCTGGAGGCGGAAACGAGCCTTAGCCGCGATCGCCTTATCAAGCTCTACAAAGAGCTCAAGGGGGCCTCGCCGCCCAAGGGCATGCTGCCGTTCTCGACCGACTGGTTCGTGACCTGGCTGCCGAACATCCACTCGTCGCTTTTCCACAACATCTACCGGCACCTCGTGCATCACGGCGGCTGCCAGGGCATCGAGGCCATCGTCAAGGCCTACCGTCTCTATCTCGAGCACGTCGAACTGCACGGCTGGGAAGCGGTGCTCGGGTTTACCCGTGCCTGGACGCTGGTCCGTTTCTTCGACAGCAAGATGCTGCAAATGACGCCGTGCACGCGCTGCGGCGGCCATTTCGTCACGCATGCACACGAACCGCACGGTCAGTATGTTTGCGGACTTTGCGCGCCGCCGTCGCGTGCCGGTAAGACACGGAAAGCAAAACACGCACACGCCGCCGATCTGGCACCGGCCGACGCCGTTGCCCCGGCAGCCTTGCCTGGTCCGGATGGCACGGACATTTCGCCGCTCGCTGCATAACCCGCGTCATCGTCACGAGGTCGCACCCCCTACAGTTTCCCTGCGTGTCTGCCGTTAAGCCCTCTGAACAGGAAGGACATTTTTCCGTAGACGTATTTTTGCGAGAGGTATCCGGCAGTGCTTGTCGTCATTGGTTACATCATCGTTCTTGCCTCGGTCTTTGGCGGTTTCGTCATCGGCGGAGGTCACTTGGGCGCGCTGTTTCAGCCGACCGAGCTGCTGATCATCGGTGGCGCGGGCGTCGGCTCGTTTGTGGTGGGCAACAACAGCAAGGCGATCAAGGCGACGATGAAGGCGCTGCCGATGCTGTTCAAAGGCTCGAAATACACCAAAGAGCTCTACATGGAGCTCATGGCGCTGCTGTACGTGCTGCTGGCCAAGGCACGTAAAGACGGCATGCTCGCCATCGAAGGAGATGTGGAAGACCCGGCGTCGAGCCCGGTGTTCTCGCAATACCCGCGCATTCTGGGCGAGCCGCGCATCATGGAATTCCTCACCGACTATCTGCGCCTGATGGTCAGCGGCAACATGAACGCGTTCGAAATCGAGAACCTGATGGATCACGAAATCGAAACGTACCGCCACGAAGGCGAAGTGCCGGCCCACTGCCTGCAAAAGACCGGCGACGCGATGCCGGCCTTCGGCATTGTGGCGGCCGTGATGGGCGTGGTGCACACCATGGCGTCGGCCGACCAGCCACCGGCCGTGCTGGGCGCGCTGATTGCACAGGCCCTCGTGGGCACCTTCCTCGGCATTTTGCTGGCGTACGGCTTCATCTCGCCGCTCGCGCAGCTCATCGAGCACCGCATCAACGAGTCGGTCAAGCTGTACGAGTGCATCAAGGTCACGCTGCTGGCGAGCCTGAATGGTTACGCACCGGCCTTGTCGGTGGAGTTTGGCCGCAAGGTGCTGTACTCCACGGTGCGTCCGTCGTTCGCCGAGCTCGAAGAGCACGTGCGTCAGGTCAAGGCACGTTGACGGGCGGCAGCAATGAGCGAGAAAGAAGAGCGGCCCATTATCGTCAAGCGCCGCAAAGCCGGCGGGCACGGCCACCATGGCGGTGCGTGGAAGATTGCTTACGCCGACTTTATGACGGCCATGATGGCGTTCTTCCTGCTGATGTGGCTGCTCAGTTCCGTGAGCAGCAAGGAATTGACGGGCATCGCCGAGTATTTCCGCACGCCGCTCAAAGTGGCCCTCACGGGCGGGCGTAACGCGGCGGACAACAGCGGCGTAATTCCCGGCGGCGGCACCGACACGACGCGCACCGACGGTCAGAAGTCGCGTGGCGATCAGGTCAAGTCGCGCCAAGCCACGACGACCGAGCTCGCCGAGCGCGCCGATGCACAGCGTTTGCGCGAACTCAAGGCGCGCATCGAGAAGGCGATCGAGAATAACCCGACGCTCAAGCAATTCCGCAAACAGTTGCTGATCGACGTGACGACCGAAGGCCTGCGCATTCAGATCGTCGACGATCAGAACCGGCCGATGTTCGCCAACGCGAGCGCGCAGGTGCAGCCGTATATGCGTGACATCCTGCGCGAGATCGGTAAGTCGCTCAACGACGTACCTAACCGCATCAGCTTGTCGGGTCACACCGACGCGACGTTGTACGCGCAGGGCGACAAGAGCTATAGCAACTGGGAGCTGTCGGCCGACCGTGCGAACGCCTCGCGCCGCGAGTTGATCGCGGGCGGACTTGATGGCGAGAAGGTGTTGCGCGTGGTGGGGCTGTCCTCGACGGTGCCGCTCGATCGCGACGACGCTTACAACCCGATTAACCGCCGCATCAGCATCATCGTGCTCAATCGCCGTGCCGAAGCCAGCGTGAAGCACGAGGCCGATCAGCCGACGGTCGATGCAACGAATGCGCGCGGCGGTGTCGACGCGCTGAACGCTGCGATCAACGGTGGCACGCTGCCCCCGGGCGTTCCGTCCCCGCCGGCACCGCCCGCGGCCCCGGCTGTTCCCGGCGCTGCCGGGACCGCAGCCAGATAACCGATAAGAAGAGGAGACGCATGCAGGCATCACGCAACACGATTCTCGCGGTCGACGATTCCGCGTCGATGCGTCAGATTCTGGCAGCCACGCTCGATGAAGCCGGCTACGCCGTGACCACGGCACGCGATGGGCAAGAGGCGTTGGCCCTGGCATCGAGCGCGACTTTCGATCTGGTGCTGACCGATCAGCACATGCCCGGCATGGACGGGCTGTCGCTCATTCGTGCACTGCGTGAGCTCGATGCGTTTGCACAAACACCGATTCTGGTGCTCACCACAGAAGTCGATGGCGCATACAAGACGGCGGCCCGTGACGCCGGGGCAAGCGGCTGGCTGATCAAGCCGGTCGACCCCGAGGCACTGGTCGACGTGGTGGGCTCGCTCGTCGGCGCGGGCGCATGAAGATGATGGCGTCGACGGCACAACCAAGTTAGGACGAGGCACACCGGTGGATATCACCCAGTTCTACCAGACCTTTTTCGATGAAGCGGAAGAGTTGCTCGCAGAGATGGAGCACCTCCTGCTGGCGCTCGACGTGAGCGCACCGGACAACGAGCAGCTCAACGCGATTTTTCGCGCCGCGCACTCGATCAAGGGCGGCGCCGCGACGTTCGGCTTCACCGCGCTCACCGAGACCACTCACCTGCTGGAAAACCTGCTCGATCGCGCGCGTCGCGGCGAGTTGCAGTTGCGCACCGAGATGGTCGACACCTTCCTGGAAACCAAAGACGTGTTGCATCAACAGTTGAATGCCTACCGCGCCTCCAGTGAACCCGATGTCGAGGCGATGACGCGCATCTGCGCGGTGCTCCAGCGCCTGGCGGCAGAAGAAAGCGGCGAAGCCCCGCCTGCTGCACCGGTAGCGCCCGCTGCATCAGCACCCGTGGCCGCTGCCGCTACGCCGGTCGCCGCACCGGAAGCCGCACCCGATGCCAGCGGCGCGCCGACGAGCCCGGTTGCGCCGGGGCAGACGCGTCTGAAGGTCACGCTCACGGGCGTGAGCGAGAAAGACCAGACGCTGCTCGCCGAAGAGCTAGGCAATCTGGGGCACGTGGCCGGACGCCATTCCGCTGACAACGCCTTGCATCTGTGGCTCGACACGACGTGCGGCGCCGACGACATTCTCGCCGTGTGCTGCTTCGTGATCGAACCGTCGCAGATCGACGTGCAAGATGCCGCCGCTGCCGCCGCGGCCGCGAGTGCACCGGCTCCGGTGGTTGCTGCGCCTGTCGCCCAACCCGCCGCACAGCCTGCCGTCGAACTCTTCGAGCCGATCCCCGTCGCGGCGGCTGCCCCGGCCCAGATCGAAGTCCCGGCTGCGCCTGTCGCCCCGCCTGCCGCCGAACAGATCGTCGTGCCGCCCGCCCCGGTCGCCCATGCAGGCGCTGGCAATGGTGGCAACGGCACGCATCCGCCCGAAAAGCGCGCAGCGGCACCTGCTGCTGGCGGCGCTGCCGGGCACGAAAACAGCTCGATTCGCGTCGGCGTCGAGAAGGTCGACCAGTTGATCAACCTGGTGGGCGAACTGGTGATTACGCAGGCCATGCTTGCGCAAACCGCCAGCAGCCTCGACCCGATGCTGCACGACCGCCTCTTCAACGGCATGGGCCAGTTGGAGCGCAACGCACGCGACCTGCAAGAAGCCGTGATGTCCATCCGCATGATGCCGATGGACTACGTGTTCTCCCGCTTCCCCCGCCTGGTGCGCGACCTTGCGACCAAGCTCGGCAAGCAGATCGAACTGGTCACGTTCGGTCAGGCGACCGAACTCGACAAGAGCCTGATCGAGCGCATCATCGATCCGCTCACGCACTTGGTGCGTAACAGCCTCGACCACGGTATCGAAACGTCGGAAGCGCGTCTTGCTTCGGGCAAAGATCCGGTCGGCCAACTGGTGCTCTCCGCAGCGCATCAGGGCGGCAACATCGTGATCGAAGTGAGCGACGACGGTGCCGGTCTGCGTCGCGAGAAGATTCTCGCCAAGGCGCAGCAGCAGGGCATGAACGTGTCCGATTCGATGCCGGACGAGGAAGTTTGGCAGCTGATTTTCGCGCCGGGCTTCTCGACCGCCGAAGCCGTGACCGACGTGTCGGGCCGTGGCGTGGGCATGGACGTGGTCAAGCGAAACATTCAGCAGATGGGCGGCCACGTGGAGATTCTGTCCACGCGCGGCAAGGGCACCACCATCCGCATCGTGCTGCCGCTCACGCTGGCCATTCTCGACGGCATGTCCGTCAAGGTCGGCACCGAGATCTTCATCCTGCCGCTGAACTTCGTGATGGAGTCGCTGCAACCGCGCCGCGACGACATTCGCGCGGTGACCGGCGAGGGACAAGTCGTGCTGGTGCGCGGCGAGTATCTGCCGCTCGTGGAGTTGTATCGCGCGTTCGACGTGCCTGAGGCGCGCTTCGACCCGACGCAGGGAATCATCGTGATTCTGCAAGCCGAAGGCCGTCGCTTTGCGTTGCTCGTCGACGAGCTGGTGGGCCAGCAGCAGGTCGTGGTGAAGAACCTCGAAACCAATTACCGCCGTATTCACGGTATTTCTGCCGCCACCATCATGGGTGACGGCAGTGTGGCTTTGATCGTGGACGTGGCGGCGCTTCAGCGCGGCCAGCGTTCGGCGTCGGCCACCATCTTCAACTGAAGTCGGAGAGTCGTCAGATGGAAAAGCTTTCGCAAGAGCATGCCATGTCGCGCCAGGGCGGCGCCATGCAGACCGAGGGCGACGGCCAGGAATTTCTGGTCTTCACGCTCGGTGAAGAGGAATACGGCATCGACATCCTGAAGGTGCAGGAAATTCGCGGCTACGACGCCGTCACGCGCATTGCCAACGCGCCCGACTTCATCAAGGGCGTGATCAACCTGCGCGGCATCATCGTGCCGATCGTCGACATGCGCATCAAATTCCGTCTGGGCCGCGTCGAGTACGACACGCAGACGGTGGTGATCATTCTGAACGTTGCTGGCCGCGTGGTCGGCATGGTGGTGGACGGCGTGTCCGACGTGCTGACCCTCGCACGCGGCGAAATCAAGCCGGCCCCCGAGTTCGGCGCTCAACTGGCTACCGAATACATCACGGGTCTGGGCACGGTCGAAGGCCGCATGCTGATCCTGATGGACATCGAGAAGCTGGTGACCAGCGACGACATGGCGCTCATCGAGCGTCTGGCGAGCTAAACGAAAGAACGGCAAGAGACGGGCAGAGACACCCGCGGCGATACCCACAGACATAACCCACTCACCCGAAGTCTACGGAGACCGAGCACGTGCGCGATAACCAGCCCGTCACCCAAAACGAATTCGTCATCGGCGAGCATCAGTACCTGATCTCTCGAACGGATCTGAAGGGGCGGATCACGTATGCGAACCCCGCCTTCGTCGAGGTGAGCGGTTATTCGCGTGACGAATTGCTGGGCGCGCCGCATAACATCGTGCGTCATCCCGACATGCCGCCCGAAGCCTTCGGCGACCTGTGGGAGACGATCAAGCGCGGCGACACGTGGACGGGGCTGGTGAAGAACCGCCGCAAGAACGGCGACTTCTACTGGGTGCTGGCAACGGTCACGCCGACGCTCGAGAACGACGCTGTCGTGGGCTACACGTCGGTGCGCGTGCGCCCGGCGGCCGGTGCGACGGCGCAAGCCGAGGCGATCTACGCGCGCTTCCGTAACGGCCAAGCGGGCAACCTGCGCATTCGCGGCGGCATGGTCGAACGGGGTGGCATTGCTGCACTCGTGCGCAAGGTCCGCATCGACACGCTGCGTGCGCGCCTGACCGGCATCATCGTGCTCGGCGCCATTCTGCTCGCGGCTGTGGGCGGTCTGGGCCTGTGGGGCATGTCGAGCAGCAACGCCAAGCTGCTTCAGGTGTATCAGAACGGCATGGTGCCGGTGGGCACCCTCGGCACGATCGGGCAGAAGCTCGACCGCGACGTGTTGCTCGTGGCCGAAGCCATCGGCAACCCGAACCTCGACGCCATGAAGCGTGCGGGCGACGAGATTGCCGCGAGCCTCGACGACATCAATCGCCAGTGGGCGAGCTACATGAAGTCGGTCGATCCGGCCACGCAGGCGCAGGCCGAACGCTTTAACGTGATTCGCCAGCGCTTCACGACCGACGGTTTGCAACAGACCGTCGAAATGCTCAAGGTCGGCTCGGCGGAAGGTGCGCAGCAAACGTATCTCGAAAAGGTGAAACCGGCCTACGGCCCGATGCGCGACGAACTGAACGTGCTCACGCGTCTGGAACTCACGCAGGCCACCGAGTTGTACCAACAGGGCCAGCGCGAACACACCATCGTGCGCACGCTCACGGCGGTGGCCGTCATCGGCGGCATCATCGTGCTGTTCGTGCTCGGCAGCATTTTGCGCCGCGCGATCAACCATCCGCTGCGCGTGGCGCTGTCGATGTCCAAGCAGATTGCGGCGGGCGACCTGACCGGCAAGGCCGAAGGCACCGGGCGCGACGAGATCGGTCAGTTGCTGTTCGGCCTGACGGTCATGAAGAACAGCTTGCTGTCGATCGTCTCCGACGTGCGCGAAGGCATCGAGTCGATCAACGTGGCGTCGCGCGAGATTGCCGCAGGCAACACTGACTTGTCGGCGCGCACGGAACAACAAGCCGCCTCGCTCGAACAGACGGCGTCGTCGATGGAAGAGCTCACGGCGACGGTGAAACAAAACGCGGACAACGCCAAGCAGGCGAGCGCGCTGGCCGTCAACGCTTCGGAAATTGCCGCGCGCGGCGGTCAGGTGGTCGGCAATGTGGTCGACACGATGCAGGGCATCTCGTCGAGCTCGCACAAGATCGTCGACATCATCAGCGTGATCGAAGGCATCGCTTTCCAAACCAACATCCTTGCGCTGAACGCTGCCGTGGAAGCGGCACGTGCCGGCGAACAGGGCCGTGGGTTTGCGGTGGTCGCGGGCGAAGTGCGCACGCTGGCACAGCGCAGCGCGTCGGCGGCAAAAGAAATCAAAGTGCTTATCGAAGATTCGGTGGGCCGTGTCGAAAACGGTTCGGCGCTGGTCTCCCAAGCCGGTAAGACGATGGATGAGATCGTGCAGGCCGTGCAGCGCGTGACCGACATCATGGGCGAAATTTCGGCGGCGTCCGCCGAACAGTCGAGCGGCATCGAGCAGGTCAATCGCGCGGTGTCGCAGATGGACGAAGTCACGCAACAGAACGCGGCGCTGGTGGAAGAAGCGGCCGCTGCGGCGGGCTCGCTCGAAGAGCAGGCGCATCGTCTGCGCGACGCCGTTTCGGTATTCCGCGTTGGTGACGCCTTCAAGGCGGGCGACGCGCGTAGCGCAGCGCTCACACGCGCCGCCGCGCCCGCCGTTCGCCAAGCCTCAGCGACGGTGGCTGTGGCCACGTCTGCCAGCGCGCCGAAAGCTTCAGCAGGTACCGCAGGCAGCGCCGTGGGTGCCGCAACCGCTCGCGCAAGCGCCGGTGGCGGCGCTGCGCGCACGGCTACGCGCCGTCCGCAAACAGCGGCGGCACCGGCACCTGCTGCCACTAGCGCACAAGAAGACGCGCAGGTCTTGCAACTGGCGGCGCGTCGCGGCAAGGCCGCACCGGGGGCAGCGCCCGCCGGGGGCACGAGCGATGCGGGCGATTGGGAAGAATTTTGAACGTTTCGGTGATTGGGATGGGTACGCCGGCGTCAAGCCGGTCTTCACGGGGTAGAGGTCGTTATGTTTAAAAATGTCACCATCCGGGCGCGGCTGACGCTGGCGCTTGGACTCTTTATGGTGCTGCTGGTCGTCGGCGCCGCTGTGGGGCTGTTGTCCCTGCGGCAAAGCAATGCGTCGTTGCAAGAGGTGTACACGAACGACATGGCGTCGTCGCGTGCCCTTGCGCAGACCACGATCGCCACGCTCTCCGCCCGCGTGACGCTGGCGCGCATCGAGTTCATCGCCGATCCGAGTGAGATCAAGACGGCCATCGACGGCGTGCGCAACAACCTCAAGAAGGCCGACGATGCGTGGGCTGCCTACGCCGCGCTGCCGATGAGCGACGGGGAAAAGCCGCTGGCCGACGCGGCGCTCGCGTCCCGCAGCAAGGTCGTCAACGAAGGCATACTGCCCGCGCTGAAGGCTATCGAATCGGGCGATATTCCCGACTTCCATGCCAAGACCGTGATGGACGTGCCGCGCTTGTTCGGCGACTACACCAAGGCGATGACGACGCTGGCTGACCTTCAAGTCAAAAATGCCGCCGATCGTTACGAATATGCGCAGAACCGCTACACGCTGGTGATGTGGATGGTCGGTATCGGCCTGCTCGTGGGTCTGGTCGTTGGCCTGATTACGCAGATTACGCTCACGCGCGCCATCGTCGGCCCGATCGACGACGCCATCAAGCACTTCGAGAAGATCGCCGGGGGCGACCTCACCCAACGCATCGAAGTGTGGAACGACACCGAAACCGGGCGTCTGTTCAAGGGCGTGAAGCATATGCAGGACAGCCTCGTGCGCACCGTCGCCGAAGTACGTTCAGGCACCGAGTCGATCACCTCGGCCGCGCAGCAGATCGCCGCAGGCAATACCGACCTGTCGGCCCGTACCGAACAGCAAGCCGCTTCGCTGGAAGAAACCGCCTCGTCGATGGAGCAGCTCACCGCCACCGTCAAGCAGAACGCCGATAACGCGCGTCAGGCGAGCCAACTCGCGGTGAACGCGTCGGATATCGCCGCACGCGGCGGCGACGTCGTGGGCAAGGTGGTCGGCACGATGCAGGGCATCTCCACGAGCTCCAGCAAGATCGTCGACATCATTAGCGTGATCGATGGCATTGCGTTCCAGACGAACATCCTTGCACTGAACGCCGCGGTGGAAGCCGCCCGTGCGGGCGAACAAGGCCGCGGCTTCGCCGTGGTCGCAGGCGAAGTGCGCACGCTGGCACAGCGCAGCGCCGCAGCCGCCAAGGAAATCAAGGAACTGATCGAAGACTCGGCCCATAAGGTGCAGGACGGTTCGGCGCTGGTCGAGCAGGCTGGCCAGACGATGGAAGAGATCGTGCAAGCAGTGAAGCGCGTGACCGACATCATGGGCGAGATTTCGGCGGCGTCTGCCGAGCAGTCGGGCGGTATCGAGCAGGTCAACCGCGCCGTCACGCAGATGGACGAAGTCACGCAACAGAACGCGGCGCTCGTGGAAGAAGCAGCTGCGGCGGCTGGCTCGCTCGAAGAGCAGGCCAACCGTCTGAAGTCGGTCGTCTCGGTGTTCCGTCTGGAAGCCGGTCAGTCAGCGGCTCATGCAGCGGTGGCTCACGCCGCCCCGGCATTGGCGGCCATCCCGGTATCGGCCGCAACGGCACCGCGCGCTGCGGCACGTCCGCCGGTCAAGAAGGCAGCGGCTCCGGCCCCGAAGGCTGCACCGGCACCGGCTGCGGCACCGCTGCGCCGTCCGGCGCCCGCCGCTGCTCCGGCAGCACGTACGGGCACCGACGATGCGAACGGCGATTGGGAAACTTTCTGATTGGCGAAGCCGCATCGAAAAAGCAGAGACATCGCAGTACCGCAACATCCGCAACACGTGCAACACGCGCAGCAACTATAGGAACGGTGCACGCGCCGGCCCGGAGACAGCAGTTTTGCCTCTGGGGTGGCGTGTGTCGGTAAGTGGCAACAATGGGTAAGACAAAAGCCGCCAAGCGTGCGGGACACAATGTCCGCGCGACGGTGAGCCGGTAGTGGAGGGTCACATCATGAAGCAGTTGAGTCTCAAGGCAAAACTCTGGTCCGCGCTCGCGCTGATGTGGCTGGGTCTGTTATTTCTCGGCGGCTGGGCCGCCTGGCATGAACGCGGCACCATGTTGGCCGAGCGGCGTGCCGCAGTGCAGGACATCGTGACCACGGCCGACGGCATCGTGCGCGACTACGCGGCGCAGGCCGCCGCAGGCAAGATCACCGATGCCGAAGCCCGGCAGCAGGCGATGGCCCGGCTGAAGGTGATGCGCTACGGCGAAGGCAACAACGGTTACGTCGTCATCTTCGACACCAAGCCGACTGTGCTCATGCATCCGACGCTCGCCGATCTGGTGAACAAGGACGTCTCCACCTATAAGGATTCGAACGGCAAGCTCCTCTACGTCGAAATGGCCAACGTGGCCAAAGGCAAGGGGGCGGGCTTCGTCGATTACTACGGACGGGTCGCTGGCAGCGACAAGCGCATGGCCAAGCTCTCGTTCGTGAAGTATTTCGCGCCGTGGGACTGGGGCATGATGAGCGGCGTGTACGTGCAAGACGTCGACGACGCCTTCTTTGCGACGCTGCTGCGCTTCGGTGTGGCGTTGCTGCTTATCGGCGGCATCGTGACAGCCGCCATGATCGCGATCATCCGCAACGTGCAGCGCAGCCTCGGCGGCGAGCCGGAATATGCGGCGGAGATCGCCCAGCGCATCGCAAGTGGCGATTTGCAAAGCCATGTGCATGTGGCCGCCGGTGACAACACCAGCCTGCTGTTCGCCATGCAGCGCATGCAGCACACGCTGGCCGAGACCATCGGACAAATCCGTCAGGGCACCGAGTCGATCACCACGGCCGCGCAACAGATCGCGGCGGGCAATACCGACTTGTCGGCCCGCACCGAGCAGCAAGCCGCGTCGCTGGAAGAAACCGCTTCGTCGATGGAGCAGCTCACCGCCACCGTTCGTCAGAACGCCGATAACGCACGTCAGGCGAGCCAGCTTGCTGTGAACGCTTCCGAAATCGCCTCGCGCGGCGGGCAGGTGGCCGGGCAGGTCGGCACCACGATGGAAGGCATTTCCGCGAGCTCCAGCAAGATCGTCGACATCATCAGTGTGATCGACGGCATCGCGTTCCAGACCAATATTCTTGCCCTGAACGCCGCAGTGGAAGCCGCCCGCGCCGGTGAACAAGGCCGCGGCTTCGCCGTGGTCGCTGGGGAAGTGCGTACGCTGGCGCAACGCAGCGCCTCGGCCGCTAAGGAAATCAAGGCACTGATCGAAGAGTCGTCGCGCCGTGTGTCGGACGGGACTGCGCTGGTGGCGCAGGCGGGCCAGACGATGGAAGAGATCGTGCAGGCCGTGAAACGCGTGACCGACATCATGGGCGAAATTTCGGCCGCGTCGGCCGAGCAGTCGAGCGGTATCGAACAGGTCAACCGCGCCGTGACGCAGATGGACGAAGTCACGCAACAGAATGCGGCGCTCGTGGAAGAGGCGGCGGCTGCCGCCGGCGCATTGGAATCGCAAGCGCACGAACTGCGCGCGGCGGTTTCGGTGTTCCAGACGAGCGCAACGAGCAGCGCGAGCGTGCACGCGATGAGCGCTACGCGCCGCGACAGCGCGCCGCAACCGTTCGCTCGCGCGGCATAAGGCGAGCCACTGACGCCGGTGACACTCCATGACTGATTCGCGCACCACCTCGCATCTGACGCGTCGCAATGCCCCCGGCAACGAGGGCGGCGATAGCCGCAGCACGGAATTTGCCCGTGCTAGCGGGGCGGCGCTCTCGGGCGAGCGCGACTTCGCGTTCTCGCTGGCCGACTTCAGCCGAATCCGCAATCTGATTTATCAACGCGCGGGCATCGCACTGGCCGAACACAAGCGTGAGATGGTCTACAGCCGCATCGCCCGGCGTTTGCGTGCGCTGGGCATGACGAGCTTCACCGAATACCTCGACATGCTCGAGGCCGACACCGGCGACAGCGAGTGGGAGTCGTTCACCAACGCGCTCACCACCAACCTCACGTCGTTCTTCCGCGAATCGCATCACTTCCCGCTGCTCGCCGACTTCATCCGCAACCGCGCCAAGCCGATCTCGATCTGGTGCTGCGCGGCGTCGACCGGCGAAGAGCCGTATTCGATCGCGATGACGTTGGTCGATACGCTGGGCTCGCGACCGAACGCCAGCGTGCTGGCAACCGACGTCGACACGCAGGTGCTGGCGCGCGCTTCGGCGGCGGTGTACAGCGGCGAGCAAACGGGCAAGCTTTCGCAAGAGCAGTTGCGCCGTCACTTCCTGCGCGGCACCGGGGCCAACTCGGGCAAGATCAAAGTGCGGCCGGAATTGCAGCAACTGGTCACGTTCGCACCGCTCAATCTGCTTGCGCCGTCGTGGCAGATTGGCGGGCCGTTCGACGTCATCTTCTGTCGCAACGTGATGATCTATTTCGACAAGGCGACGCAGGCGCGCATTCTCGAGCGTTTCGTGCCGTTGCTCAAACCGGACGGGCTGCTCTTCGCCGGGCACTCCGAGAACTTCACGTATGTGAGCCGGGCGTTCCGTTTGCGCGGGCAGACGGTGTACGAGCTGGCGGGTACCGGAGCGAAGGGAGCCTGACATGGCGCAGCCGCTGGCCGAAGCCCTCGCGACGAATCACTATTTCGACAACGCGTTCAACACGCGCGCCGTCAAATTGCTGCCGTCGGAATACTTCGTCACGACCGAAGACATCATGCTCGTGACGGTGCTGGGCTCGTGCGTTGCCGCGTGCGTGCGCGACAACGTAACGGGCATCGGCGGCATGAATCACTTCATGCTGCCGGACGACGGCGAGAGCGACCGCGACCGGCTGCTCTCGGCGTCGATGCGCTACGGCGCGTACGCGATGGAAATGCTCATCAACGAGCTGATCAAACTGGGGGCACGCCGCGAGCGGCTCGAAGCCAAAGTGTTTGGCGGCGGCGCTGTGCTCGCGGGCATGACCACATTGAACATCGGGGATCGCAACGCGAACTTTGTGTTGCGCTATCTCGAGACCGAGCAGATTCGCGTGACCGCGCAGGATCTGCTCGGACCGCATCCGCGCAAGGTGTGCTTTTTGCCGCGCACCGGCCGGGTGATGGTCAAGAAGCTGGGCGATCGCGGAGATCCGGCGATTGCGCAGCGTGAACAGGCGTATGCGCAGCGACTGCGCACACGCGAAGTACGGGGCTCCGTAGAACTCTTTGCGCCACCGGCCAGAACCGCCAAGCCTCGGCCGGGGCCTGACAACCGAAAAATGGAGGAGGCTTGAGCGAACCTATCAAAGTCCTGTGCGTGGACGATTCCGCACTCGTGCGCAGCCTGATGACCGAGATCATCAATGCGCAACCGGACATGACTGTCGTGGCGACCGCACCCGACCCGCTGGTCGCGCGCGATCTGATCAAGCAGCACAACCCTGACGTGCTCACGCTCGACGTCGAAATGCCGCGCATGGACGGGCTCGATTTCCTCGAGAAGCTCATGCGTCTGCGTCCGATGCCGGTGCTCATGGTGTCGTCGCTGACCGAGCGCGGCTCGGAAGTCACACTGCGCGCGCTGGAATTGGGCGCGGTCGACTTCGTGACCAAGCCGCGTCTGGGCATTCGCGACGGCATGCTTGAGTACGGCGAGATGATTGCCGACAAGATTCGCGGCGCGGCGCGGGCTCGCGTACGCAGCGCACCGCCCAAGAGCGCCGTGCCGGCACCGGTCGAAGCGGCGCCGTTGCTGCGCAACCCGCTCGTGTCGACCGAAAAGCTGATCATCATCGGCGCGTCGACCGGCGGCACCGAAGCGATTCGCGAAGTGCTCGTGCCGATGCCGCCCGATGCGCCTGCAATTCTGATTACGCAACACATGCCGGCCGGCTTTACCAAGTCGTTCGCGCAGCGCCTGAACGGGCTTTGCCGCATCACGGTGAAGGAAGCCGAACACGGCGAGCGTGTGCTGCCGGGTCACGCGTACATCGCGCCGGGCGGCGACACGCACTTGCAGCTCTCGCGCAGCGGGGCGAACTATGTGGCCGTGCTCGATCCGGCGCCGCCAGTGAATCGACATCGGCCGTCGGTCGATGTATTGTTTCGCTCCGCAGCGGTACACGCCGGGCGCAATGCGATCGGGGTGATCCTCACGGGGATGGGCCGCGACGGTGCGGCGGGCCTGGTGGAGATGCGCCGGGCTGGCGCGCACACGTTTGCGCAGGACGAAGCGAGCTGCATCGTGTTCGGCATGCCGCGTGAAGCCATTGCGATGGGCGGGGCCGAAGAGGTGGTGCCCCTGTCGGAGATGGCACGCAAAGTGCTGCATCAAGTCGCGAAATTTGGCGAACGCACGCAACGAGTATAGTAGGGCGCTTCGCGCAGTATGCTTCGCATGGTTTGCGGGCATTCAGGGCACTGGAATGCTGCGCGCAAGGCCCCATGAAATGGCGCCGGGCCCCTAAGGGGCGCCGGCCGAATTGGAGTGATGATGGTAGACAAGAACATGAAGTTTCTGGTCGTCGACGATTTCCCGACGATGCGCCGGATTGTGCGAAACCTGCTCAAGGAGCTGGGTTTCTCGAACGTCGACGAGGCCGAAGACGGTGCGGCGGCGCTCGCCAAGCTGCGCGGCGGCAGTTTCGAATTCGTGGTCTCGGACTGGAACATGCCGAACATGGACGGCCTGACGATGCTCCAGCAGATTCGCGCCGATCCGAACCTCTCGAAGCTGCCGGTGCTGATGGTGACCGCCGAAGCCAAGAAGGAAAACATTATCGCCGCCGCCCAAGCCGGTGCGAGCGGGTACGTGGTCAAGCCGTTCACGGCCGCGACGCTCGATGAGAAGCTGGGCAAGATCTTCGAGAAAATGGAAAAAACGGGGGCCTGAGCGTGACCCACGAGGCGAGCACTGAATGGCCGGTCGAGCCCAACGGGGCCGCGCCGGCAGGAGACCCGGCCGAGCGCATGCTCATGCGCATCGGGCAATTGACGCGCATGCTGCGCGACAACCTGCGCGAACTCGGCCTGGACAAACAACTCGAGCAAGCCGCCGAGGCGATTCCGGATGCGCGCGACCGTCTGAACTACGTCGCGACCATGACGGAACAAGCCGCCGTGCGCGCGCTCACCGCGATTGAGCTGGCCAAGCCGATTCAAGACCGTCTCGAAGCCGACGCCAACGCGCTCGACGCGCGCTGGGCCAAGTGGTTCGACCAGCCGCTCGAACTCGAAGACGCGCGCAAGCTGGTCACCGAGACGCGCGGCTATCTGCGCCGGGTGCCCGAAGACACCCGCGAGACCAATGCCCATCTGATGGAAATCATGATGGCGCAGGACTTTCAGGATCTGACCGGGCAGGTCATCAAGAAGATCATGGAAGTGGTGCAGGAGATCGAGAAGCATCTGCTCCAGACGCTGCTCGATAACATGCCGCCGGAAAAGCGCAAGGAAGCGGAAGACTCTCTGCTCAACGGTCCGCAGATCAAAAAAGAAGGCCGCACGGACATCGTGTCCGATCAAGGACAGGTCGACGACCTGCTCGCCAGCCTCGGGTTCTGAAATACCGCCCATTCCCGCCTCTATTCCCCCCTTTGTGTCTTGACGGTTACGGACATAATCGGTCGGGATAGGGTGGGTCTGTCCGCCCGACGTGGATAGGGCATGGCTGAGGAAAGCGATCTCGAAAAATCGGAACCCGCGTCTCCCCGGCGTCTTGAAAAGGCGCGCGAGGAGGGGCAGGTTGCGCGTTCGCGCGAGCTATCCACCTTTGCCTTGCTGGCTGCGGGCGTCGCCGGGATGTGGATGACCGCCGACCGCATCTCGCAAGGCTTCGCCCAACTGATGCGCCACGGCATGCAGTTCGAGCCGGGCACCGCGCTCGACACCCATCGCATGCTGGCCAATGCCGCGCACTCGGGCGCCGACGCCCTCATGGTCATCGCCCCGCTGCTCGGCCTGCTCGTGCTGGCCGCACTGGCCGCGCCCATGGCGCTGGGCGGCTGGCTCTTCACCACCAAATCGCTCGCCCCCAATTTCGGCCGTCTCAACCCGCTCAAAGGGCTGGGCCGCATGTTCTCCACCCAAGGGCTGGTCGAACTGATCAAGGCGATCGCCAAAACGCTACTCGTCGGCTCGGTGGCCTACTGGGCCATTGCCCGCGACCGCGACGCCGTGATGGGCCTGATGACCCAGTCGCCGCGCGTGGCGCTGCCGCACGTGGGCGAGATGATCGTGGTGTGCTGCGCGTTTATCGTGATGTCGCTGCTGCTGGTGGCGGCCATCGATATTCCCTTCCAGCTCTGGCAGCACTACAAGAAACTGCGCATGACCAAAGAGGAAGTGCGGCAGGAAAACAAGGAAACCGAGGGCGATCCGCACGTCAAGGCGCAAATCCGCCAGTTGCAGCGCCAGGCGGCGCGCCGGCGCATGATGCAGGACGTGCCCAAGGCCGACGTGATCGTCACCAACCCGACGCACTTTGCCGTCGCGCTGGAATACAAAGACAACATGCGCGCGCCGCGCGTGCTCGCCAAGGGCACCGATCTGGTCGCACAGCGCATCCGTGAAATGGGCGTGGAGCATCGCATCCCGATTCTCGAAGCCCCGCCGTTGGCCCGTGCGCTGCACAAGCACGTGGAAATCGGTCATGAAATCCCGGCCACGCTCTATACGGCAGTGGCCGAAGTGCTCGCGTGGGTCTTCCAGCTTCGCCGCTGGCGTAACGAGGGGGGCGCAGAGCCGCGTACCCCGTCGGATCTGCCGGTCCCGGCTGAACTCGACGCGCCACCGCGCGCCGGAGCATAACGAATGAACCTCAACCCTCGCGCGAACCAGTTTCTGCGCTCGTCGCAAACGTTGCTAGGCGGCAACCTGAAGTCGCTCGCCGCGCCGGTATTGATCGTCATGATTCTGGGCATGATGATCCTTCCGTTGCCGCCGTTCATCCTGGATCTGCTCTTTACGTTCAACATCGCGCTGGCGGTGATGGTGTTGCTGGTCAGCATGTACACCCAGAAGCCGCTCGACTTTGCGGCGTTCCCGAGCGTGCTGCTGTTCTCCACGCTGCTGCGCCTGTCGCTGAACGTGGCGTCCACCCGCGTGGTGCTGCTCGAAGGTCACACCGGGCCCGACGCGGCCGGTAAAGTGATCGAGGCGTTCGGCCACTTCCTGGTGGGCGGCAACTACGCCGTGGGTATCGTGGTGTTCATCATCTTGGTGGTCATCAACTTCATGGTGATTACCAAGGGCGCGGGCCGTATCGCCGAAGTGGGCGCACGTTTTACCTTGGACGCCATGCCGGGTAAGCAGATGGCCATCGACGCCGACCTGAACGCCGGCCTGATCGGGGAAGACGAAGCCCGCAAGCGCCGCACGGTGATCGCGCAAGAAGCCGACTTTTACGGCTCGATGGACGGTGCTTCGAAGTTTGTGCGCGGCGATGCCGTGGCGGGCTTGATGATCATGGTCATCAACATCGTCGGCGGGTTGATCGTGGGTGTGGCCCAGCACGGGCTGGACATCGGCACGGCAGCCAAGAACTACACGCTGCTGACGATCGGTGACGGTCTGGTCGCACAGATTCCGGCGCTGGTGATCTCGACCGCCGCCGGTGTGGTCGTCTCGCGTGTGGCGACTGACGAAGACATCGGTCAGCAGGTCGTCTCGCAGCTGTTCAACAATCCGCGCGTGCTGGGTATTACCGCCGCGATTCTCGGGTTGATGGGCTTGATTCCGGGCATGCCGCACTTCGCCTTCCTGGTGCTGGCGATCGGTCTGGGCGCACTGGCCCGCTGGCAGTTCCAGCGCACCGAGCGCGCCAAGCAAGAGTCGACGCGCCCCACGCCGGTCGCGACCTCCGCACCGGCCGAAGTGGCCGAAGCCTCGTGGGACGACGTGGCACTGGTCGATCCGCTGGGGCTGGAAGTGGGTTACCGCCTGATTCCGCTGGTCGACCGCAATCAGGA
Organism: Pandoraea pneumonica; assembly: GCF_902459645.1. Classification (GTDB taxonomy): domain Bacteria; phylum Pseudomonadota; class Gammaproteobacteria; order Burkholderiales; family Burkholderiaceae; genus Pandoraea; species Pandoraea pneumonica. The sequence continues at coordinate 197,477 of NZ_CABPSK010000002.1, read as the reverse complement.
CGGCGAACTGCTCAAGCGTATCAAGGGCATCCGCAAGAAATTCGCACAGGAAATCGGCTTCCTCGCGCCGGTGGTGCACATTCGCGACAATCTGGAACTGCGCCCCAATCAGTACCGCATTACGCTCAAGGGCGTGATCATCGGCGAAGGCGAAGCGTACCCGGGCCAACTGCTCGCAATCGATCCGGGGCAGGTGAGTGCGCCGCTGCAAGGCACGCCCACGCGCGATCCGGCGTTCGGTTTGCCCGCCACGTGGATCGACGTGGGGCAGCGCGATCAGGCACAGGCTTACGGTTACACGGTGGTCGATGCCGGTACGGTCGTCGCCACGCACTTGAATCACCTGATCAACGGCCATGCGCACGAATTGCTCGGCCGTCAGGAAGTGCAGCAGCTTATCGAGCGCATCGGCAAAGACGCGCCGAAGCTCATCGAAGACCTGGTGCCGAAGACGGTCACGCTCAACGTGCTGCAAAAGGTGTTGCAGAACTTGCTCGAAGAGCAGGTGCCGATTCGCGACATGCGCACCATCATCGATGCCATCTCCGAGCATGGTGCGCGGGTGCAAGACCCGCACGAACTCACGGCGCTGGTGCGCCTGTCGCTGGGCCGGGCGATCACGCAGAGCGTGTTCCCGGGCAACGGCGACCTCGAAGTGGTGGGGCTGGACGCCAATCTCGAACGCATTCTGACGCAGGCGTTGTCTGCTGGCGGCGGCACCGGTCTGGAGCCGGGCCTCGCCGACACGCTGCTGCGCGAAACACAGGCCGCCGTGACGCGTCAGGAGCGTCAGGGGCTGCCACCTGTCTTGCTGGTTCAACATCCGCTGCGTTCGCTGCTCTCGCGCTTCTTGCGCCGCAGCCTGCCGCAGCTCAAGGTTCTGTCGTATGCGGAAGTGCCTGACACACGCAACGTGAAAATGACGGCACTCATCGGAGGTCAAGCGTGAAGATTCGTAAATTCTTTGCGGGCACGTGCCGCGACGCACTGCGCCAGATTCGCGAGGAAATCGGACCCGATGCGGTCGTGTTGTCCAACCGCTCGGTCGCCAACGGCGTAGAAATTGTGGCGCTCGCGGAAGAGGATCTGGACGCACTCGCGGGCGGCGACCTGCCCACCCATCGGCCACGCCCACGTCCGGCGCAGCCCGCACAGCCAGTGGCGGCGACGCCTGCCGCGTCTGCTGCGTCTGTTTCGGCGGCGACTTCCGCACAAGACGCCGCAGCGGCCAGCGCGTTCGCGCAGAGCATGATGGGCGAGCTCCAGTCCATGCGTGGCTTGCTCGAAGAGCAGGTGGCGGGGCTGGTGTGGAACGACAAACAGCGCCGCTCCCCGGCACAGGGCGAGATTCTGCGCACGCTGCTGGCCGCCGGGTTCTCGGCGCAACTGGGCCGCGCGTTGCTCGAACATTTGCCGGAAGGCAGCGACCGCGATGCCGGGCTCGACTGGGTGAAGAATGCGCTCAAGCGCAACTTGCCCGTCATGCCCAACGAAGACGAATTGATGGATCGCGGCGGCGTGTATGCGCTGATGGGCCCGACCGGCGTGGGCAAGACCACGACGACGGCGAAGCTCGCGGCGCGTTGCGTGATGCGTCACGGAGCCGAGAAGCTCGCCCTGCTCACGACCGACAGCTATCGTATCGGCGGCCATGAGCAACTGCGCATCTACGGCAAGATTCTCGGCGTGACGGTGCATGCGGTGAAGGACGCGACCGATCTGCGTCTGGCGCTGACCGAACTGCGCAACAAGCACATGGTGCTGATCGACACGGTGGGGATGAGCCAGCGCGACCGCACGGTGCCGGAGCAGGTGGCGATGTTGTGCGGGGCGGAAACGCCGGTGCAGCGTCTGCTGCTGCTCAACGCGACGAGCCATGGCGATACGCTCAACGAAGTGGTGCACGCGTACCGCAGCGCGAGCGCGGAAGGCGGCGGCGATCTGGCCGGGTGTATTCTGACGAAGCTCGACGAGACGACGAACCTCGGTTCGGTGCTCGATACGGTGATTCGTCACCGTCTGCCGGTGCATTACGTGTCGACGGGGCAGCGCGTGCCGGAGAATCTGCATGTGGCGGATCGGCAGTTCCTGATCGATACGGCGTTGTCGGCACCGGTGACCGGTTCGCCGTTCGTGCCGTCGGAGGAAGATTTGCCGGCGGTGGTGCGCGGTGTCGATCCAAATTACAGCGGGCTGTTCGCGCCCGCCCAACCTTCAGGCGAGGCCTGCTTTGGTTAAACTCGTGCTCGATCAAGCCGAAGGACTGCGCCGGTTGGTGGCGCGCCACACCACGCGCGTCGTCGCCGTGGTGGGCAGTGCGCCTGAAGCCGGTCAGACGAGTGTTGCCCTCAATCTGGCCAGCGCGCTGGCCCATCACGGTCAGGATGTGGTGCTGGCCGACGAGAGCGGTCATGCCGCTCCGGCCATGGGCTTACCGCTGCGTGGCGACATTCACGACGTATTGGCTGGACGCGTTTCGCCCGATGCGGTGCGGGTGAGCACGCGCGATAACTTCGTGCTGGTGCCGGTGGCGCATCGTCATCCCGAGCGAATCGACCCGGTGCGGGCGATGCCGTTGCTGACCGTGGGCGACCCGGATGTGGTGGTGATCGATTGCACGCATGCGGGGGCGTTGTTGAGTCCGTTGGCGGCGCACGCGCATGACGTGTTGGTGGTGCTGGGGTGTGAACCGGCGTCGATCACGGGGGCGTACTCGTGGATCAAGCAGGCGCATTTCGAATATGCATTGGCGCAGTTCCGGGTGTTGGTGAACCGCGCCGAGGATGTGGAAGCGCGAGTGGTGTGCCGTAATCTGGCCACGACCGCGAGCCGGTATCTGGCGGTGTCGCTGGAGCTGGCGGGGCATGTGCCGACGGATCGGCAGGTACTGCGTGCGCGCCAATTGACGCGCACGGTGGTCGATGCGTTCCCGATGGCACCGGCGGCGGTGGCCTATCGTCAATTGGCGGCGCAGGTGATGCATTGGCCGTTGGCTGCGCGCGAGACGGTGGCTGCGGGCATGGCCGATGTGGGCGAGATGGCGCATGGCGTGGGCGTGTTGCCTGCGCACAGCGCCTGAGCCGCACGGCACGCGTCGAGAGGAAGCGGAGGGAAACATGTATACCGCGCGCGGGAAGGTCGACACGAACGACACGCTGACCCAATACGCGCCGTTGGTGCGCCGGCTGGCACTGCAATTGATGGCGAAGCTGCCGGCGAGCGTCGAGCTCGAGGATTTGATTCAGGCTGGCATGCTGGGGCTGCTCGATGCGGCGAACCGGTATCAAGAGACGCAGGGCGCGCAGTTCGAGACCTATGCGAGCCAGCGGATTCGCGGCGCGATGCTCGATGAATTGCGCGAGCTGGATTGGGCGTCACGCGGCATTCGCAAGACGGCGCGTCAGATCGAACAGGCGGTGCAGCGACTGGAGCAGCGGCTGGGGCGGGGTCCGTCCGAGAGCGAGATTGCGGGCGAGATGTCGATCGGGCTGACTGAGTATCAGCAGATGTTGCAGGATGTGCACGGCTGTCAGCTGATCTATTACGAAGATTTCGAGTCGGCGGACGAAGAGCCGTTTATCGACCGCATTTGTGCAGACCCGGGTGCAGATCCGCTCACGATGCTGCTCGACGAGGGTTTGCGTCATGGCGTGGTCGATGCCATCGACCGGCTACCCGATCGCGAGAAGTTGCTGATGAGCCTGTACTACGAGCAGGGACTGAACCTGCGCGAAATCGGTGCGGTGCTCGAAGTCAGCGAGTCGCGCGTGTGCCAACTGCACAGTCAGGCAATTTCACGCTTGCGCGCGACGCTGCGCGATAAGGCTTGGACGTCGGCGGGTTAAGGCGCTTCTTCGTTCGGAATTAGAAAGCCCTCAGGTGCGAGAGCGTCTGAGGGCTTTTTGCTGCCACGCCAGACGGCGCGCTGAGCGGTATTCGGAAGGTAGTGGCCGAAGTGCTGGCCGAGATGCAGATGAGTGGTGAGGCCGTTACGCCGTCACACTCCCACCGCTAGAGCGTGGCGTGGTGCGGCCGTCGGGGCCGTATAGGGGGGCGTTCTGTTCCGGGCCGTACAGCACGTTCAGTGCCTGTTGCGTGTACGTCAGACGGGTGCGGATGAGTACGCCGTTTGTGTCGTTGGCGCGCTTGGCTTCCGCCGCGGCCGCCAGCAGGGCTTGCCACGCAGCGCCCAGATTCGCGTCGCTCGCGGCTGCTGCCGTAGCACCGGATTCATCCGGCGTAAAACCCAAGGCTTGCAACTGCGAATCGCGCTCGCGGCCGAGTGCCGCGAGATCGCTCACCGCGCGCGTCTTGCGCTCGGTCAGCTCGGGCAACGCGTCGAGCGTGCCGCTCACCAATGCCTGCTGTTCCTCGTCGAGCAACGCCGTGAACGCACTGATGGCGTTCGTCTCGGCGGTGAGGGCGTTCAGCAGGGCTTCGGTTGTCATGACTTCGATTGCGTAGAGAGCAGATCGCGTGCGGTCGAAATGAGGCCGTCCGCAATTTTGCTCGGATCGATGGTGAGTCGCCCTTCCGCGATCGCTTGCTTGATCTCGGACACCTTGGCGACGTCGATATCGGCCGAACCCGTCTGCGCGAGCGCGGCTTGCAACGCGCGCATCTCCGACGACAACGGGCTCGTGCTTACGTTCGCATCGCTGCCGGCCACAGGCGTAGCCGCGCCGTCGGCGCTCGCAGTGCCGACGCTCGTCCGATCAGTCGCCGCGCCCTTCGCCGGGCCGACACCGTTCAACGGATTGGCGGGTGGTTCGATTTTCATGTGCTTTCCCCAGAAACCTGCCTGTGTAACGGCATTATCCGCCATAACTTTAGGCAAGTAACATCCTGTTACCAGTTCAAGTGCCCGGGTGAATTCAGCAAATTCTTGGTAAGAGTGAATACTTACTTACAGCGCAACTTCGACCTCGATGTTGCCTTGTTTGTTGCTCTTGACGGTGCCGCTGATGACCTGGCCGGCCCGCGTGCGCACCTGCACCGGGTCGCCCGCGCTGGCGCGCGAGAGCGCCTGGCCCTCGGTACTCACTTCGAAGCCCGCGCCGCGCGTCACCACGCGCACGGTCTGGCCCTGCTGCACGGCAATGGCGCTGCGCAGCAAGTCGGAGCGGATCGGCAGGCCCGACGTAATTCGGTTCACGGCCACGGTGCCGACAATCTGCCCGGCGTCGGTGGCCACGGTGCGCGGCAGCAGGGTCAGGTCGCCCTGACGCGGCGACAGATCGTTCGGGCCGATGGTCTCGCCCGGGTTGATCTGGCGGGCCGCCACGAAATAGGTCGCGGTGATGCTCACGCGTGCTTGCAGATACAGCGTCCACGGACGCTCACCCGCACAACGCACGCCCACGGTCGTCGAGCCCCACAGGCGCGCACCGGGCGGCAGGAACGGTTCGAGCGCACCGCAAGCGGGCATGCGCTCGGAGACAGCGTCCCCGACGGTGATCTTCACTTGCCCGGGCAAGCCGGTCGTTTGCTCGCGCAGGAACCGCTCGGCGGTCTGCCGCACGACTTCGGTGTTCTGGAATTGGGAATTGACGGGTTGCGCCGTCGCTACCGGCTGCGGCGCGGCACCTTGTCCGGAGGCGATGCCAGCGTTGGCGCCGTTCATGCCGTTTGCATTCGCCGGATACCCGGCATTGGCATTGACCGTTGCGACTGGACGCGCATTCGTCGGCACGTTCGTCGCTACACCACCCGCCGCCGCATTGTTGCCGGGGATGACGATAGCGCCGGGGCCAAGGGTGTCGCCGAGATTTTGGGCAGAAGGGTCTGTCGCGATGCCAGGGTTGGCCGCGTAGGCCGAAGGGGCCAGAGCGAAGGCACCGGCGAGCGCCAGCACCGAAGCCAACAGGCCGGAGCGCAGAACGGCCGCGCGCCTGCCACCCCGCAGCGCCACTTGCGCGCGGAAGGCCAAGGCGGAACTGCCGCCGAACTTGCCAGCCATGCTCACTCTCCTTCGCGTCGCGGCACGCTTGCGCGCTCGCCACACGGTTCAACCATCCGGGACATCGCGTCCCTCGTCAGAAGCCGACAGCACCGGGCAGTGTTCCTGTGCCTGGGGGGCGAACCCCGCCCGATGCCGTCAGGAAGCCATTCTAGAGACGTCCGGCGCCGGGCCATGGGCCGAAATGGCGGTCAATACCCTTGCTATTCCTCCGATTGAACATCGGGGGTGAGGCATACGATGCGAAGCATGCCAAAAGGTCCGTACTTTTTTCGGACCCGGCAGGGCATCCCGTCTGCGCGCAGACGACTTAGTCAGCAGTACCGGGCATCAAGGCAAGCATCGAGCGAGGCGAGATCATGGACAAACTGGACGCGGCAATGCGGTTCAATCAGCAGGCATTAGCCATGCGCGCCTATCGTCAGGAAGTCATTTCCTCGAACATCGCCAATGCCGACACCCCGGGCTACAAAGCGCGCGACGTCGATTTCAACAACGCGTTGAATCAGGCAGTTGAGCGCGGCGCCCAGCAGCAACTGGCCACCGAGTCGAGCGTGTCGCTCTCGCGCACCTCCTCGCGCCATATCGCCGCGCGCGCCAGCACGCCGGCCCCGGCCCTGGGCGGCCCCGATTTGCTTTACCGCGTGCCGTATCAGCAAAGCGTGGACGGCAACACCGTCGAGCTCGACGCCGAACGGGTGAACTTCGCCGACAACGCCGTGCATTACCAAACGGGCCTCACGGTCCTCTCCAGCCAGATCAAGACGATGCTGGCGGCCATCACGAGTCAAGGGTAAGCGCCATGCCACTCATGAGCATTTTCGATGTCGCCGGCTCGGCCATGACGGCCCAGTCGCAGCGCATGAACGTCACCGCCAGCAACCTGGCCAACGCCGAGTCGGTGACCGGCCCGGACGGCCAGCCCTACCGCGCCAAGCAGGTGGTGTTTCAGGTCAACCCGGTAACGGGCTCGGAAGTCGGTGGCGTGAAAGTGGCCGGGGTGGTCGAAGACCCGTCGCCGCTCAAGACCGTCTACGACCCGAAGAACCCGGCGGCCAACGCCCAGGGCTACGTCACGATGCCCAACGTCAATCCGGTGGAGGAGATGGTCAACATGATCTCCGCCTCCCGCTCCTATCAGGCCAACGTCGAGGCGCTCAACACCGCCAAGACGCTGATGCTCAAAACCCTCACGGTCGGCCAATAAGCAGCCGCGCGGAGACCAGAAATGGCAAGTATCAATACATCGAACGCGTCGAATTTCTCGCAGAACTTCCTCGATTCGATCAACGGCACCGCCAACAGCAGCAGTTCTAGCTCCAAATCGTCGGCCGGCAGCGCAGACGATTTGCAGAACAGCTTCCTGAAGTTGCTCGTCGCTCAGATGAACAATCAGGATCCGCTCAACCCGATGGACAACTCGCAGGTGACCTCGCAGCTCGCGCAGATCAGCACGGTCTCGGGCATCACCCAGTTGAACACCACGCTCTCGTCGGTGACCTCGCAGCTCAACTCGACGCAGAGCCTGCAAGCCGCCGCGCTGGTCGGCAAGGGCGTGCTGATCCCGGGCACCAACATCGGCGTGGGCAGCACCACGGCAACCGACGGCACCGTGACGAAGACGGCCACGCCGTTCGGCTTCGAGCTGCCGAGCGACGCCGACACCGTCACGATCCAGATCAAGGACAGCACCGGCAAGGTGGTGCGCACGGTCAATGCGGGCGCCCTCGATGCGGGCGTGCAAGCCCTGACGTGGGACGCCAAGGACGACGCGGGCAACGCGGTGGCCGACGGCAAGTACACGCTGGCGGTCACGGCTTCGGCCAACGGCAAGGCGATGACGCCGACGCTGCTCTCGTACGCACAGGTGCAAAGCGTGGTGGCCAGCACCACCGGCGCGCCGCTGCTCAACGTGGGCACGGGCTCGAACATCAAGCTCTCCGACGTGCGCGAGATTTTGTAAGACCCGAATACGTATCAAGCGACATAACAAGCGAAGTCAGTCTTTAACCGTTTTATCGCGACCGATAGCGTCGTCAACCGAATTTCAGGAGTATCACCATGGCCTTTTCGACCGGACTGAGCGGCCTGAACGCCGCCTCCAAGGACCTGGACGTCATCGGCAACAACGTTGCCAACGCGGCGACCGTCGGCTTCAAGCAAGGTCAGGCGCAGTTCGCCGACATCTACGCCAGCTCGCTGTTCGGCGCCGGCAACAACACGGTCGGTATCGGCACGCGCGTGTCGAACATCGCGCAGCAGTTCACGCAGGGCGACATCACCGTCACGAACCGTCAGCTCGACCTGGCGATCTCGGGTAACGGCTTCTTCCGCGTCTCGAACGGCGGCACCATCGCCTACACGCGTAACGGCCAGTTCTCGCTCGATAAGAACGGGTACATCGTCGACGCCAACGGCGATCAGTTGACCGGCTACCTGTCCGGCCCGAACGGCATCATCAACAGCGTCTCGCCGGTCCCGCTGCAAATCCCGACGGGCGATCTGGCCCCGACGGCCACGACCACGATCACCGGTCAGTTCAACCTCGACTCGCGCAGCGCCGTGAACACCACGACGTTCTCGATCACCGATCCGAACTCGTACACGAACGGCACGTCGCTCAAGGTCTACGACTCGCTGGGCAATTCCCACGACGTGAACCTGTACTTCAAGAAGTCGGCCGTCGATCCGGTCACGAACAACGCCACGTGGCAGGTCTACGCCTCGGTCGACGGCACCACGCAAATCGGCACGGGCCCGGTCGCCACGCTCACGTTCAACTCGGCCGGTAGCCTCACGGGGCAAACCGACTCGACGGGCGCCGCTGTCACCGGCCCGATCACGCTGCCGACGATTGCGTACGGCAACGGCGCCTCGGCCGGCAACATCACGATGAACCTGTCGGGCACGACGCAGTACGGCAACACCTACACGCCCAACACGCTCACGCAGAACGGCTACACGTCGGGCCGCCTGACGGGCTTCACGTTCAACGCAGACGGCACGATCGTCGGCACGTACTCGAACACGCAGTCGATGGTGCTCGGTCAAGTGGCGCTGGCCAACTTCAACAACGTGCAAGGCCTGATCCCGATGGGCAACAACCTCTGGCAAGAGTCGGCCGCCTCGGGTATCCCCATCGTCGGCGTGCCGGGCGGTACGAACATGGGCAAGCTGCAAGCCGGTGCCGTCGAAGCCTCGAACGTCGACTTGACCGCCGAACTGGTCCACATGATCACCGCGCAGCGTAACTACCAAGCCAACGCGCAGACGATCAAGACGGAAGACCAGTTGATGCAAACGATGGTCAACCTGTAAGCGGAGCGGCGCGCATGCGTAACTTGCAGAAGGGGCGTCGATGGATCGTCTGATCTATATCGCCATGGCTGGCGCGAAACAGGCGATGGAGCAGCAATCGACCACCGCCAACAATCTGGCCAACGTCTCGACGCCGGGCTTCCGGGCCCAGCTCGCGTCGTTCCGTCAAGTGCCGGTGCGTGCCGAAGACGGCGCAGCCGGTACGCGCACCTTCGTCACGACCTCGACGCCGGGCACCGATTTCACGCCCGGCGCGATGCAGCAAACGGGGCGCGCGCTCGACGTCGCCATTCAGGGGCAAGGCTGGCTGGCCGTGCGCGATGCGCAGGGCCGCGAAGCCTATACCCGTGGCGGCAACCTCGAAATGACGGCCGACGGCCAGCTCACGCTGCACGGTCTGCCGGTCATGACCGATGCCGGTCCGGCCGCCGTGCCGCCGGGTGCTGCGGTGACGATTGGCACCGACGGTACGATTTCGGCGCTGGGGCAGGGCGATCCGCCCAACTCGATCGCCGTGATGGGGCAGTTGAAGCTGGTCAATCCGCCGGAAGGCAATCTGGTGCGTGGCGACGACGGCTTGTTCCGTACGGGCAACAACGCGCCGGTGCAGGTCGACCCGAACGTCGTCGTCGTGGCGGGTTCGATTGAAAACAGCAACGTGAACCCGGTCAGTGGCCTGGTGAACATGATTTCGCAGTCGCGTGCGTTTGAGATGCAGATGAAGATGCTGCAAACGGCCGACACCAACGAACAATCCGCCAACCAGCTGCTGAACTTCAGCTAACGGGCCGACGGCGCGCCGCACAAGGCGTGCCACGACCGACCACGGGGAGAAACACCAAATGATCCGTTCGCTCTACATCGCTGCCACCGGCATGAACGCCCAGCAGACGAACATGGACGTGATTTCGAACAACCTCGCCAACACCAGCACGAACGGCTTCAAGAAGGGCCGCGCGGTGTTCGAGGACTTGCTGTACCAGACCATTCGCCAGCCCGGCGCGCAGTCGTCGCAGCAAACGCTGCTGCCTTCGGGCCTGCAACTGGGTACCGGCGTGCGTCCGGCCGCGACCGAGCGCATCTTCACGCAGGGCAACCTGACCTCGACGAGCAACGCGAAGGACGTGGCCATCAACGGCGACGGCTTCTTCCAGGTGCTGATGCCGGACGGCACGACCGCCTACACGCGCGACGGCTCGTTCCAAGTCGACAACAACGGTCAATTGGTGACGTCGTCGGGCTACCCGATTCAACCGGCGATCACGATTCCGGCCAATGCCCTGTCGCTGACCATCGCGCGCGACGGTACGGTGTCGGTGACGCAGCCGGGCAGCACGGCCAACGTGCAGATCGGGACGTTCCAGCTCGCCACGTTCATCAACAACGCTGGCCTGCAAAGCATGGGCGAGAACCTGTACGCCGAGACGGCCGCCTCGGGCGCGCCGAACGTGGCGCAGCCGGGCACCAACGGCGCGGGCGTGCTCAATCAGAACTACGTCGAAACGTCGAACGTGAACGTGGTGGAAGAACTGGTGAACATGATTCAGGCGCAGCGTGCCTACGAAATCAACTCGAAGGCCGTGACCGCGTCCGATCAGATGCTCCAGCGTCTGACGCAGATGTAAGTGGCGGCTGCCGTTATTGTTGCCGCCAGTTTAGTGTTCAGGAAAGCAGACATGTCAGCTCAATCGACCGTCCCGCAACGTAGCGCAGGCCTCGCGCGGATGCTTGCGCTCGCGGCCGCCGCTACGTTGAGCGGTCTGGCGGGCTGCGCCTACGTGCCGCAAGAGCCGGTGGTGCAAGGCCCGACCACCACGCGCCCGCCGCCCCCGCCGATGGCGGCCGATCCGGAAGGCTCGATCTATCGTCCGATCTATTCGAACCGGCCGCTCTTCGAAGACCGCCGCCCGCGTAACGTGGGCGACATTCTCACGATCACGATCAACGAGAACACGGCCGCGAGCAAGAACTCGGCGGCCAACACCACGCGCGCCGGTAGCGGCTCGCTCACGCTCAACCAGATGCCGGGTGTGGTGGGCGGGGTGTTCAACAACCAGAGTCTCGATGCCACCGGCGCGAACAAGTTCGACGCCAAGGGCGCGGCCAACGCCAACAACGTGTTCTCCGGTCAGATCACCGTGACCGTGATGGAAGTGCTCGGCAACGGCAACCTTGCGGTGGCCGGCGAGAAGCAGATCGCGATCAATCAGGGCACGGAGTACATCAAGTTTTCGGGCGTCGTCAGCCCGCAGACGATTTCGGGCGCGAATACCGTGCCTTCGACGCAGGTGGCCGATGCGCGCATCGAATACCGTGGTAAGGGCTACATCAACGAAGCCGAAACCATGGGCTGGCTCCAGCGCTTCTTCCTTAACGTTTCGCCGTTCTGATGTCGATCATGCCGTCCCTGTCGCGCCACGCGCCCACTTCCCGCCAGTCGCTTCGCCGCCGCCCGAACGCTCGTGCGCTCGCAAGCGCGCTGGTCGTCGCGGGCGCTGCCGGTTTCGCGTTGCTGGCCCCCGGTGCGGCCCATGCCGAACGTCTCAAGGAACTGGCGTCGATTCAGGGCGTGCGCGATAACCAGTTGATCGGTTACGGTCTCGTGGCCGGTCTCGACAACTCGGGCGACCAGACCACGCAGACGCCGTTCACCGTGCAGAGCATGACGAACATGCTCTCGCAGCTCGGTATTACGGTGGCGCCCGGTACCAACATGCAGTTGAAGAACGTCGCGGCGGTGATGGTCACGGCCACGCTCCCGGCGTTCACGCGCCCCGGCCAGCCGATCGACGTCGTCGTCTCGTCGATGGGTAACGCCAAGAGCCTGCGCGGCGGCACGCTGCTCATGACCCCGCTCAAAGGGCCGGACGGTCAGGTCTACGCGCTCGCGCAGGGCAACCTGCTCGTGGGCGGCGCCGGTGCGTCGGCCAATGGGTCGAGCGTGACGGTCAACCAGCTGGCTTCGGGCCGCATTCCGAATGGCGCCATCGTCGAGCGCAGTGTGCCGACCGCCATGGGCGGTCAGCCGGGCACGCTGCAAATGGAATTGAACACCACCGACTTCTCCACCGCCCAGCGGGTCGTCGACGCCGTGAACCGCCGCTTCGGCTACAGCACTGCGCAGGCGCTCGATGGCCGCGTGATTTTGCTGCGCACGCCGACCGATCCGTCGGCCCGCGTGCAGTTTCTCGCGCAGTTGGAGAGCATCGAAGTGAAGCCCGACAACTCGGCAGCGCGCGTGATTATCAACGCCCGCACCGGGTCGGTCGTGATGAACCAGAACGTGACGATCCAGCAGTGCGCCGTGGCCCACGGCAACCTGTCGGTGGTGATCGACACGCAGAACAACGTGAGCCAGCCGGCGCCGTTCTCGGGCGGACAGACGGTGGTGGCCCCGAATTCGCAAATCTCCGTCCAACAGGAGAACAACGCGCTCAAGCTGATCAAGGCGGGCGCCAACCTCGCCGACGTGGTCAAGGCGCTGAACTCGCTTGGCGCGAGCCCGGCGGACCTGATGTCGATTTTGCAGGCCATGAAGGCCTCGGGCGCCCTGCGCGCCGACCTGGAGATCATCTGATATGGCGGACGGCAACCGACTCGCTGGCAAGAACCTGCCCGACCTGACGCAGCGCGCCACGTACGACATGCAGGGCCTCACCGCCCTGCGCGCCGCCGCTCATCAGCAGACGCCGCAGGCTACGCAGCAGGCTGCCAAGCAGTTCGAGACCGTCTTCACGCAGATGATGATGAAGAGCATGCGCGACGCCACGATGTCCGGCGGCCTGCTCGGCAGCGATCAGGAAAAGATGTTCAACGGCATGCTCGACGATCAGCTTGCCCAGCAACTCTCCGCGCACAAGGGCATTGGTCTGGCCGATTTGATGCTAAAGCAATTGGCGCAGACCGGCACGACGCTGCCGCCCGCCGCCATGGGCCGTCAGCAGTCGTTGCAAGGCCGTGCCTATAACGCGGCGGATGCCATCGGCGTGGCCGACGGCGCCCCGGCGGTGGCCGGTGAATTCGTCGACCGCATGGCGAGCGCGGCGCAAAACGCCAGCGCTCAGAGCGGTATCCCGGCGCGGTTCATGCTGAGCCAGGCGGCGCTGGAGTCGGGCTGGGGCAAGCGCGAAATTCGCCGTGCCGACGGCAGCACGAGCCACAACGTGTTCGGCATCAAGGCGGGGAAGAACTGGACCGGCCCGACGGTGGAAGTCGCCACCACGGAGTACGTGAACGGCCAGCCGCGCCGCGTCATGGCCAAGTTCCGGGCCTACGGCTCGTACGACGAGGCGTTTGCCGATTACGCCAAGCTGATCTCGAACAACCCCCGTTACGCCTCGGTCGTGGCCAGCGCCAACGACGCGGCGAGCTTTGCCAACAACCTGCAACGCGCTGGCTACGCCACCGACCCGCAGTACGCCAGCAAGCTGATGAAGATCATGAAGCACTTCGCCTGAGGCGAGGTGTCTGCCTAAAAAGTAGGCAAGAAATCAGGCAAAACCAGCCAGGCCTCAATATTGCCGCCAGGCTGCCGTAAACACATCGGTAACGGTGCGCGAACGGGCTGGACCCGTGGGGCGCGCCTCCAACTCAAGCCGCGAGATCATGAGCCTAATCAATATTGGCATGAGCGGGCTGAACGCCTCACAGTTCGCCCTGAACACCACCGGTAACAACATCTCCAACTCGGGGACGACCGGCTACAACCGTCAGGTGGTCAATTACAACCAGGCGGCCAGCCAGTTCACGGGCGTGGGCTACCTCGGCTCGGGCGTGCTGGTGAGCGACGTCTCGCGGGTGTACGACCAGTTTCTGGCCGGGCAGGTCAATCAGGCCCAGACGCAGTACAGCCAGCTCAATACCTATTACCAGCAGATCTCGCAGATCAACAACGCGCTGGGTAGCTCCACGACCGGCCTGTCGGCCTCGATGTCCACGTTCTTCACGAACTTGCAGACCATCGTGACCGCGCCGAACAACTCGGCCACGCGCGCGACGGTCATCTCGTCGGCGCAGACGCTCACGAGCATGTTCCAGTCGCTCGCGGGTACGCTCTCGTCGCTGCGCACCGCCGTGAACGGCAACCTCACGCAGTCGACCGACCAGATCAACACCTACGCCAAGCAGATCGCCACGCTCAACGACGCGATTCTGCAAGCGCAGGGCAATGGTGGCGGCGCCACGCCGAACGACCTGCTCGACCAGCGCGATCAGGCCGTGGCGAATCTGAACGCCATTGTGCAGACGAGCGTCGTGAAGAACTCCGACGGCTCGTACAACGTGTTCGTGGGTAACGGCCAGTCGCTGGTGATGGGCAATTCGGCTTACCAGATGACCACGGTGCCGTCGGCCAACGACCCGTCGCAACTGACCATCGCCTACGTCTCGCCCAACGGCACCAAGGTGCCGATTCCGGAATCGTCGATCACGGGCGGCTCGCTGGCCGGTCTGCTCTCGTTCCGTAGCGGCGCGCTCACGCAGGCGCAGAACTCGCTGGGCCAGATCGCGATGTCGCTGGCCGGCACGTTCAACGCGCAGAACCAACTCGGTCTGGATCTGTACGGCCAGATGGGCGGCAACTTCTTTACCATGCCGAGCCCGACGGTCATCGCCAATACCAAGAATTCCGGCGGGGCAACGCTCAACGCCGCGATCACCGATGCGTCGAAAATCACGACGAGCGACTACACGGTGAGCTTCGACGGTACGAATTACACGATGACGCGCCTGACCGATGGCGCGAAGTGGACGGCACCGCCCCCGGCAACCCCGGGCACGGCGCTTAGCTTCCAAGACAGCAGCGGTGCTGCCTTTGCTGACGGCTTTAGCGTCACGCCTGGCGGCATGGTCGCGGGCGACAGCTTCACCATTCAGCCGACGCGCAACGCCGCACAGAACATCGGCGTGGCCATCACCGACCCGGGCAAGATCGCGCTCGCAGCGCCTGTCATCGCTTCGGCGGGCAGCAGCAACGGCGGCTCGCTCAAGGTCGATCAGGGCTCGGTCGACGCCAGCTATCTGTCGAACGTGCTGACCGGCCCGGTGAACTTTACGTTTAGCAAGAACGCGACGACCGGCGCACTCACGCTCGTGGCACCGTCGCCGATGACGGTGACGGTCAACGGTGTGACGACCTCGTATGCGGCGGGCGACACCGTCCCTTACGACGCGACCAACGGCGCCAAGATCGTGATGGGCGGCGTGACCGTGAACCTGAGCGGTACCCCGGCCGACGGCGACAAGTTCACCATCGCCCCGAACACCTCGGGCGCAGTGACGGACAACCGTAACGGTCTGGCGCTCTCGGCGCTGCAAAACGACAAGACCAAGGTGGGCGGCTCGCAGAGCTACGCCACGGCCTACGCGAATCTGGTGTCGTACGTCGGTTCGACCACGAACACGTACAAGTCGACCAGCGCCGCGCAACAAACGCTGCTGACGCAGGCGCAGTACGCCCAGCAGTCGAATTCCGGTGTGAGCCTCGACGAAGAGGCGGCGAACCTGATCAAGTATCAACAGCTCTATCAGGCCAACTCCAAGGTCATTCAGACTGCGTCGTCGTTGTTCGACACGATCCTGCAAATGGTCAACTAAGGGCAGGAGACAACATCATGCGAATTAGCACCAACATGATTTACGATCAGGGCCTGCGCTCGATGAGCCAGAACACCTCTGATCTGCTCAATACGCAGCAACAGCTCTCGTCGGGCATGCGCGTGACCACGCCGAGCGACGATCCGATTGCGTCGGCACAGGCCGTGGCCGTGTCGCAAGACAACGACATGAATTCGCAGTATTCGGCGAACCGCGCTGCGGCGACGACGCAACTGCAACTCGAAGACTCGACGTTCGGCAGCATCATCAACACGCTGCAACACGTGATGTCGCAGGTCGTGACGGCCGGTAACCCGTCGCTCAACGACAGCGACCGCGCCACGATCGCGACCGACCTCCAGTCGAGCTTCCAGCAACTGCTCTCGCTTGCGAACACGACCGATGCCAACGGTCAGTATCTGTTCTCGGGCTTTCAGGGCAACTCGGCGGCCTACGTCACGTCGGCCACGGGCGCGTCGTACCAGGGCGACGCGGGTGTGCGCTACGTGCAGGTCAGCCCGAACCGTCAAATCGCGATCAACGACATCGGTTCGAGCATTTTCCAGAGCATTCAGCCGGGCACGGCGAGCGCCCTGATTAGCGGCAATAGCAGCAATCAAGGCTCGGCCGTGTACAAGCCGGTGTCCACGACCGACGTGACCAACCCGGGCGCGACCCACCAGTATCAGATCACCTTCGCGGTCGACAGCACGACCACGCCGCCCACGACGACGTACACCGTCAAGGATCAGACCGATACGACGGCGGCCGACGTGACCGGGACGTACACGGCCGGTCAGCCGATCACATTCGGCGGCAAGTCGGTGACGTTCACGGGCGACCCGGCCAACGGCGACAACTATTCGGTGGCACCGGCGAACAAGGCCAGCACCAACGTGTTCGACAACCTGCAAGCGTTGATCAACACGCTCAAGACGCCGCTCAGCAGCGCCGGTCAGGCCGGGCAGTCCAACCTGTCGAACGCGCTGACCACGTTCAGCGAGATGTTCAGCAACACGTACGACAACGTCACGACGGTGCGCACGACGGTGGGTTCGCGCATGAACGAACTCACCTCGCTGAACAACATCGGCGACAGCAACTCGCTGAACTATCAGTCGCAACTGGCCGACCTGCTGCAAGTCGACTGGAATTCGTCGGCGACCAAGTTTGCGCAGTTGCAAGCCGCGTTGCAGGCGTCGCAGCAAAGCTTCCTGCAAACGCAGAAGCTCTCGCTGTTCAGCTTGCTGTAAGCGACAAGCAGGACCGGCGGCGCGAGCGCGCCGTCGCATGACAAGACGGGCCACCGGCACTGCCGCGCGGCCCGTTTTGCTTTTCGGGGATCGGGAACGAGTTTGCCGGTCAGGCCTTGGGGACGAACGCTGCCGTGGCGCGAATCATCATGTCGATGCCGATCGAGAGGAAGTGATCCATCACCGGCGCGATGCGCGGCATCATCAGTTCGAGCACGAACAAGCCGACGGCCAGCGTGAGCGGAAAACCCACGGCGAAGATGTTCAACTGCGGCGCAGCGCGGTTGAGAATGCCCAGCGCCAGGTTACAGATGAGCAGGGCGGCCACGAGCGGCAGCGAGAGCATCAGCGCCAGCGTGAACAGTTGACCGCCAAGCATGGCGAGATATTGCCAACCGAGCGCGGAGATCGGCGTGCCCGAGATCGGCAGCACCGTGAAACTCTGCACGAGCGTGGCAAACATCACCAGATGGCCGTTGGTGGCGAGAAACACCAGCATTGCCACCACGTTGAGCAACATGCCGAGCACCGCCGTGCTGCCGTCGCTGTTCGGGTTGAGCAGCGTGGCGAACGACAGACCCATCTGCAAGCCGACGAAATCGCCCGCCATGCTGATGGCCGAGAACACGATCTGCATGCACCAGCCGAGCGCCGCGCCGATCATGATCTGCTGCGTCATGATCCACAGCCCTTCCCACGAAAACGGCGAGACGGCGGGCATCGGGCCGATGATCGGCGCTAGCGCCAAGGCGACAATGCCTGCCAACCCGATCTTGACCGTCGACGGCACCGCCGAGTCGCTCAGGAGCGGGGCGCTCATCATGAGCGCGAGCAGGCGCACGAACGGAAACAGGAACGTCGCGATGACGCCCGAGAGCTGTTCGTAGGTAAAGCTGATCAAGGGAGAGGGTGCGGTTGCATCAAGCGGCCCGTCTTAGCTGACGAGGCCGGGGATGCCGGTGAGCAACTGCTTCATGTAGTCGACCATCAAGTTGAGCATCCACGGTCCGGCCACCACCAGCGTGACGAACACGGCGAGCAGCTTCGGGATGAACGACAGCGTCATTTCGTTGATCTGCGTTGCGGCCTGAAACAGGCTCACGAGCAAACCGGAGACGAGGGCGACGAGCAGCAGCGGGCCAGCCAGCAGCAAGGTGACTTGCATGGCCTGGTGGGCCAGTGCCATGACGGTTTCCGGAGTCATTTCGCGTGCCCTCCGCTACATGTTGAAGCTCTGGGCCAGCGAGCCCAGCAGCAGTTGCCAGCCATCGACCACCACGAACAGCATCAGCTTGAACGGCAGCGATACCGTGGAGGGCGAGACCATCATCATCCCCATGGCCATCAGCACGCTCGCGACCACCAAGTCGATGATCAGGAACGGAATGAAGATGGTGAAGCCGATCTGGAACGCCGTCTTCAACTCGCTCGTGGCGAAGGCGGGCACGAGAATGCGCATCGGCACATCTTCCGGGCCGTTCATCGGCGGGGTCTTGGCGAGCTTGGCGAAGAGCGCGAGATCGGCTTCACGCGTTTGCTTGAGCATGAACGCGTGGAACGGCTTGGCCCCGGTGTCGATGGCCTGCTCGAAGCTGATCTTGTTGGCGGCGAAGGGCTGATAGGCGTCGGTGTAGGCTTTGTCGAACACCGGCGACATCACGAAGAACGTCAGGAACAGCGCCAGCCCGATGAGAATCTGGTTGGGCGGCGAGGTAGTCACGCCGATCGCATGGCGCAGCAGCGAGAGCACGATGATGATGCGCGTGAAGGCGGTCATCATCAGCAACATCGCGGGCAGGAAGCCCAGCGACGTGAGCAGCAGCATCGTCTGCACGGACAGCGAATACGTTTGTCCGCCGCCCGGTGCGGGCGTTGTCGTCAGCGCAGGCAGCGTGGCTTGCGCAATGGCCGTACCCGGCACGGCAGTGCAGAGCAATGCCAGCCCGAGCGCCAAGCCCAGTTTCCACTCGGCGGGCAGCCAGGCACGAGACATCAGGAATCCTTTTTCATCGATTCGCGCAGCTTTTGCGCAAAGGCTTGCGCGGCGCGGTTGGCCTGCGCGCCCGCATGCGGGGCGCTCGGCGTGGCGGGCAGATCGGCGACGCGCTGCGCGTCGATCGTGTGCAAGGCGCGAACCTGACCCGGGGCAACCCCCAGCACCACCCAGTCGCCAGCCACTTCCACCACGACCACGCGTTCGCGCTGGCCCACGGCGGCGCTGCCGACGATGCGCACGTTGCCACCGCCCAGCGGACGTTGCAGACCGAAGCGTTTCGCGAGCCACGCCAATCCGAAGAGCAGCGCGAGGACGAAGACGAGGCCCAGCCCGGTTTGCACGATGCCCGCACCGCCCAGACTCGGCACGGCAGCGGCCTGCGAGGCTGCGCCTTCAGCGCGAGCCACGCCCGCCATAAACATTGCCGGGATCGGGAGTAGGGCGAGACGCGTACGCAGCGCGAGTTGGGGGAGCAGGCCAGACCGGCGGATGCGGCCGGCAAGATGTGCCGGCCTCGCGGTCACTGCCTGTGCCATGGCGCGCCACACGGGCATGCCGTGGACTTTCGTTGCAATCATCGGTTGAGCTTACGGATGCGTTCGGATGGCGTGATGATATCAGTCAGGCGAATGCCGAACTTGTCGTTGACCACGACCACTTCGCCTTGGGCGATGAGGCATCCGTTGACGAGCACATCCATCGGCTCACCGGCCATGCCGTCGAGCTCCACCACCGAACCCTGCGCCAGTTGCAGCAGGTTTTTGATGGCGATCTTCGTGCGGCCCAACTCCACGGTCATCTGCACCGGGATGTCGAGAATCAGATCGATGTCGTTGTGCGTGGCACTTGCCGGGTTACCGGCGGTGGCCGCGAGCGGCTGGAACACGGGCGAGGCGGCAGGTGCCGCAGCGGCGGGTGCCGGCTCGGCAGCTGTCTGCTCCGCCATGGCACTGGCCCACTCGTCCGCCATGGCCTGGGCGTCGTCACCGGGCGTTTGAGGGGTATCGCTCATCACTCGTTGTCCTTCGTGTAATCGCTATGCGAATGGTTGATCATCTGGTTCACGCGCAAAGCGTATTGACCGTTGAAGACGCCGTAATTGCAATGCATCACCGGCACGCCGTCGACCTTGGCTTCGAGCAGTTCGGGCACGTCGAGCGGAATCACGTCGCCCACGCGCATGTTGAGCAACTGCGAGAGCGTCATGTCGATGTTCGCGAGGTTTGTCACGATTTCCACATCGGCGGCCTGCACCTGCTGCGAGAGCAAACGCACCCAGCGCTTGTCGACTTCGAGCGTCTCGCCTTGCAGCGGGCTCGAGAGCTGATCGCGCAGCGGCTCGATCATCGAGTACGGCATGCAGATGTGGAATTCGCCGCCGACCGAGCCGAACTCGATGTCGAACGTCGTGGTGACCACCACCTCGTTGGGCGTGGCGACGTTGGCGAACTGCGTGTGCATTTCGGCGCGCACATATTCGAATTCGACCGGATGCACCGGCTTCCACGACGCGCCGTAGTTCTCGAACACCAGATCGAGCAGGCGCGCGATGATGCGCTGTTCGGTCTGCGTGAAGTCGCGCCCTTCGACGCGGGTATGGAAGCGGCCGTCCCCGCCGAACAGGTTGTCCACCACGAGGAACACGAGGTTCGGATCGAACACGAACAGGGCCGTGCCGCGCAGCGGTTTGATGTGGACCAGGTTGAGGTTGGTCGGGACGGGCAGGTTACGGATGAACTCGCTGTACTTCTGCACGCGCACGGGGCTGACCGAAATCTCGGCGCTGCGACGCATGAAGTTGAACAGCGCGATACGGAACAGGCGCGAGAAGCGGTCGTTGATGATCTCGAGCGTGGGCATGCGCCCGCGCACGATGCGCTCTTGCGTCGCGATGTTGTATGGCCGAATGCCGGAATGATCTTCCGACTCCGACCGGTCATCCTGTTCGCCGGTGACACCCTTCAGAAGGGCATCGACTTCTTCCTGCGACAGGAACTCCTCATGCGCCATGAATCACTCACTGAATTACAAACGCGGTGAACAGCACTTCGCCCACGGCCTGTTGCGGCATGTTGGCCGCAAACGGTTGCGCGACCAGCGTCCGAATTTCACTTGCCAAACGGCGCTTGCCGTCGATCGTGGCCAGGTCTTGCGGCTGCTTGGACGACAGCAGCAACAACACGCGGCTACGCACTTCGGGCATGTGCTGCGTGATGCGGGCCTGCGTCTCGGCGTCTGCCACCTTGAGCGAGAGACCGATGTGCAGGTAACGCTCGCCGTCCTCGCCCGACAGGTTCACCGTGAACGGGTCCATGCCCACGAACACGGGCGGCGGGGGCGGCGGCGGCGCTTTTGCCGTTTCGCTGCGTCCGGTCAGCAGATACACCGCAGTCGCCGCGCCTGCGGCGGCCATCAGTGCCACCGCGACGATCAACAGAATCCATTTGCGCATACCTCCCCCCGAGGGAGCGGCCGCTTGCGTGGGTGCGGGATTTGCCATGTATTCGCCTGCTATTGGGTAATGATTGTCGGCCAACCCGCCACCGGGTGATCGGCCGAAAAGAAGGGACAATCGCGTCTAACTCGCGTCTTTGTCTTAACGGCAGAAAAACCCGTGTGCTTTAGGGCGATGCGGCGTTGCGTCGCGCGAAGCTTGCGCCTCGCGCGTGCCGCTTATCCATATCTGGTGCGGGTTGCAGCCCGGTTTGGAGGGTCTCGTCGACGCTAGAGGGAATATCAGGCAAACGTATCGACGAGGCCATTGGACGCGCGCACCGGCACGGTCACGGTCGTCGCGGTCAGCCCGCTGTCATCCGTCTGACCGAAACCCGGCGTGCCGCGCCCGTTGCCATTGCCGTTCCCGCCGCCGTTACCGTTCGCGCCCTGCTGGGCGAACGCTTGTTGCTGCGAGCTATCGGCGCTCACCGACGCATTGCCCAGGGCAATGCCGTTGTTCGCCAGACTTTCGCGCAATTGCGGCAGCGCGGCCTGCACCGCGTCGCGCACGGCGGCGTGTTGCGAGACGAACATCGCCTGCGCCGAATCGTTCGCCACGTTCAGCACCACGTGCAGCGGGCCGAGGTCGGGCGGATTCAGGCTCAATTGGGCCGTCTGTGCGTGCGCGGAAGAGAGCCACACGACCTGTTGCGAGAGTTGGTTGTTCCAGTCTTGCGTGCCGACGCGGGCGTTGAGTGCCAGCGTTGCGTGCAGACCGGCTTGTGCCAGTTGCGGTTGCGCGTCGACTGCCGTCGTCGTGGCCTGTGCGGCCTGTGCCGCCGCTTGATTGGCGACGGTGGCGGCTTGGGCTGCGGCGTCGCGGCTGCCTTGCGTCGCGGCCATCGCATCGGCCAGACGCTGCGCTTGACCGTCGGCGCTGACGACCGGCTGCGGGGCTGCCTTGGCGTCGGTAGCCGCAGGCTGCGCGTTGCCAGCGGCCTGCGTGGTGGTGGCGTTCTTCGCCAGTGCGTCGAGCGACAAACCGCCGGTCTTGGCAGGCGTTGCCGTTGCTGCGGTTGCCGTGGTGTTGGTACCGGTGCCAGCATTGGCGTTGGCCGGTGCCTTGGTATCCGCGCCAGCCGTCCCGACGGCCGGTTGCCCCGTCAACTGCGCCGCGCCGCTGGCTTGCAACGCGCCGGTCACGGCGGCAGCGATGGCAGCGCCGGTGCCCGGCTTGCCGTCGGTTGCGCTATCCGCAGTGGTGGCGGTGGTCGCCGGGAGTGTCGCGGGCGGCGTGAGCGGCGTGCCGTTCATGGCGGCGAGTGCAACCGCGAGTGCCGCAGCGGCGGCCGGATCGACCGGGGCAGGTGTGCTGGCCTGAGCCGTGTGGTCGGCGTCGCTATCGTCGTCGTCCGTCGATTTGGACGGTTGCGCAGGCTTGGTCGAGGCGTTCGTCTGACCGGTTTGTCCCGACTTTCCGGTCTGTCCGGCTTGTCCGGTTTGTGCCGAAGCGTCGTTGGTGTTGCCAGATGAGCGCGTCGAGTTATTCGACGACTGCGTTTGCGACTGCGACGTGTTGTTGGCGTTGTTGCTCGTCGGCGTCGGCACAGACTGACGCGATTGCTGCTGCGAGAGCACCGTCGAGAACGGCAGCGCCCCGGCGTTGTCGCTGTTAGCGCTGTTGTCGGCGCCTGCGCGGTTAGCCGCGTTGGCGGCTTGCGCGGCAGCGGCCGCGGCGGAATCAGGCAGGAAGCTCAGAATCGACATGATGGGCTCCTTCAGAGCGGTGACTCGGCACGGCGGCGCAGGCTGCGCGCGGCGTACTCGTCGTTTTCCTTCTGCTCGCGGCGCGCGACGCGCAACGACGTGCGTGCCTGCTCGCGCGTGGCGAGCGTGCCGAAGGAATTCAGGCGGCGCTGCTGGGCTTGCCATTCACGGCGGGCCGCAGCGAGGCGTTCTTCGGCTTGTTCGAGCAACATGACTTGTTGTCCGATGGCCGTGTCGAGCGTATCGATGAATTGCTGGAAGTTGCGCCAATCGCATCCCGCCATGCCCTGAATCGTCGCCGTCTGCATGCGCGTGCGGTACTCGTGACGGTACTGGCGCAGGGCTTCCAACTGGCGTTCGACTTCGGCGCGCTGCTTTTGGCGCTCGCCGAGCAGGCGCGCGGCTTCGTCCACGTCCTTCTGGGCCAGTTCGATCAGGAGTTTCAGGGGCAGGGTGGAATTCATGGCCACACCTCCGATTAGCGGAACAGGCCGTGCATCATCTGCACGGCATCCGAATAGCCGGCCCGCTCGCGCATTCCTTGTTGCAGGAAGCCTTCGAGACGGGGATAGAGCTCGATCGCCTGATCGAGCATCGGATCGCTACCCGGTGCGTACGCGCCCACATTGATGAGGTCGCGGTTGCGCTGGTAGCGAGACAGCATTTGTTTGAAGCGGCGCACCGTATCGAACTGCGGGTCGTCGATGAGCGAGGCCATCGCACGGCTGATCGAT
Organism: Pandoraea pneumonica; assembly: GCF_902459645.1. Taxonomy (GTDB): domain Bacteria; phylum Pseudomonadota; class Gammaproteobacteria; order Burkholderiales; family Burkholderiaceae; genus Pandoraea; species Pandoraea pneumonica. The sequence goes on along the minus strand of NZ_CABPSK010000002.1, from coordinate 173,420 downwards.
TGTTCGATGTCGATGGCCGGGTAGTGCCCGGACTCCGCCAACTGACGCGAGAGCACGATGTGCCCGTCGAGAATGGCGCGTGCCGAGTCGGCAATCGGATCTTGCTGGTCGTCGCCTTCGGTCAGCACGGTGTAGAACGCCGTGATCGACCCGCCGCCATCGGGGCCATTGCCCGCGCGCTCGACGAGCGCTGGCAGTTTGGCAAACACCGAGGGCGGATACCCCTTCGTCGCGGGCGGCTCGCCGATGGCCAGCGCGATCTCGCGTTGTGCCATGGCGTAGCGGGTGAGCGAGTCCATGATCAGCAGCACGTCTTTGCCCTGATCGCGGAAGTATTCGGCAAGCGTCGTGGCGTAGGCCGCGCCTTGCAGGCGCAGCAGCGGCGAGACGTCGGCAGGGGCCGCCACGACGACTGAGCGTGCGAGACCGTCCGGGCCGAGGATGTTTTCGATGAAGTCTTTGACTTCGCGGCCACGCTCGCCGATCAGGCCCACGACGATGACTTCGGCCTGCGTGAAGCGGGCCATCATGCCCAGCAACACGCTCTTCCCCACGCCCGAGCCCGCGAACAGGCCCATGCGCTGGCCGCGACCGACGGTGAGCAAGGCGTTGATGGCGCGCACGCCAACATCGAGTACGGATTCGATCGGGGCCCGTCCGAGCGGATTGATCGGCACGGAAGCGAGCGAGGCGCTGTCGGTGAGGCCCAGCGGGCCGATGTCGTCGAGCGGACGGCCAGCGGCGTCGACCACGCGGCCGAGCAGCGCTTCGCCCACGGGCAGACGCTTGCCGTTGTGGCGCTGGCTGGGCAACGGGCCGTCAGCGGCCGGTTCCATCGGGAAGACGCGTGCGCCGGGCAGCAGGCCCGCGACTTCGGTCTGCGGCATCAAAAACAGGCGATCGCCGCCGAAACCCACGACTTCCGCTTCGGCGGTGGCGGGTTCGCGCGAGGCGTCGTGCACCGGCAGTTCGATCAGGCATCCGGCACCGACGGGCAGGCGCAGCCCGACGGCCTCGAGCACCAGCCCAGCGGCGCGGGTCAAGCGCCCGCAGCGGCGTGTCGGTTCGATGGCGTGGACGTGCGCGATGCGCTCGCGCAGGGTGTTTTGCCAGCGGCGCAGGTGCGCGTCGCGCGCGATCTCGCGAGCGCCGAGCGCGTGGGTTGTGCTGGTTGCGTGCGCGGCGGAGCCATCGACAGTGTCGGAAGCGGCGGCATGCGCGTCAGGCGTCGTATCGTCGGCGGTCGTGTCCGGCGCTTCATCGTGATCGTCGGGTTGCAATGCACCGGCTTGCACGCCGGTGCCGATCTCATCCCACAGCCGCACGCTGGGCGTCGTGTTGTCGTTGGCGGGCGCGTTCGATGCTCCCGACGATTCCAACGATTCCAACGATTCAGACGCCGCAGACGCTTCGTCACGCGTGTCTTCGGTGCTGGGCAGCACCGGTGCGTGTGCGGTGAGCGGGGTGAGTTCGGCGTTCACCATGGCAAGTCCTTGCCCAGTGCGGCCATCACGCGCTCCCAACGGGTAGCGACGGTGGCATCGACTTCGCCGCTGGCCGCTTCGGCCTTGCAGCCGCCGCGCTCGATGGCCGGGTCGGCGCGCACGGTCCAACCGGCGGCTTGCAGTTCAGCGCCGACGTGGGCCTCGACGAGGGCGACGTCTTCCGGGTTGAGCAACAGGCGCGGTGAGCCGGTCAGCGGATCGTTGGCGAGCAGGTCGCGCACGATCGGCAACAGGGTCTCGGGGCGGATGGTCAGGGTTTGACGCAGCGCCTGACGCGCGATGTCGAGTGCGAGTCCAAGCAGCGGCTCGGCCACTTCACGGTCGATGCTATTCACGGCGTCGCCGAACGCATGCGCGATGTCGGCGAGTTGTGCGGCGCGGGCCTGCACTTCGCTTTGGCCTGCGGCTTGTCCGGCGGCGTAGCCTTCGGCGTGACCGGTGGCAAGGCCTTGTGCGTGCCCTTCGGCGCGCGCTTCTTCACGCCATGCGGCGATTTGCTCGACAAGCGCGGGATCGTCGAGCGGGCTCGGCGGTTTGGGTTGCGGAGGCGGCGGGGGCGGCGGCGGGTCGAACGAGGCCATCTCCCAGCGTTGCCAGGCGGAGAGGCGTTCTTTCGGGATGATGGTCGACATTCGCGCGGGCCCCGTTCGGTTACACGTACGCGTCGTCGCCGCGGCCGCCGATCATGATGGCGCCCTGATCGGCCAGGCGCCGCACCACTTGCAGCACCTTCTTCTGTTCGGATTCGACTTCCGAGACCCGGACCGGGCCGCGCGACTCCAAGTCTTCGCGCAACAGTTCGGCCGCACGGGCCGACATGTTCTTGAAGAACTTCTCGCGCAGTTCGACCGGTGCGCCCTTGAGCGCGATGATGAGCGACTCGGACTCGATTTCCTTGAGCAGCACCTGAATGCTGCGGTCTTCCACGTCGAGCAGGTTCTCGAACACGAACATCTCTTCGACGATCTTCGCCGCGAGGTCCGAGTCGTAGTTGCGTACGGCTTCGATGACCGACTCTTCGTGCACGCCGCCCAGATAGTTGAGGATTTCAGCAGCCGTGCGAATGCCGCCCATCGGGCTGCGTTTGATGTTCTCGCTGCCCGAGAGCAGCTTGGTGAGCACGTCGTTGAGTTCGCGCAGCGCCGCGGGCTGAATGCCGTCGAGCGTGGCGATACGCAGCACCACGTCGTTACGCAGGCGTTCGGTGAAGAGCGCGAGCACTTCCGAGGCCTGATCGCGGTCGAGGTGGACCAGAATCGTGGCGATGATCTGCGGATGCTCGTGGCGAATGAGTTCGGCGACGGCCGTCGAATCCATCCACTTCAGGCCTTCAATGCCGCTGGTGTCGCCGCCTTGCAAAATGCGCTCGATGAGACCGGCGGCCTTGTCGTTGCCGAGGGCCTTGTTGAGCACCGAGCGGATGTATTCGGACGAGTCGAGCGAGAGGGCCGAGTGTTGTTCGGCTTCGAGCACGAAGTCTTGCAGCACGTCGGCGATCTGGTCGCGCGTGACCTGGCGCAGCGAGGCCATGGCCGCGCCGATCTTTTGCACCTCGCGCGGGGCAAGGTATTTGAAGACTTCGGCGGCTTCGTCTTCACCCAGCGACATCAGCAGGATGGCGCTGCGTTGGAGTCCCTCAGCTGCGCTCATCGCCACCCACCCATGATTTCACTACCGTTGCCACGATCTTCGGATCCTGTCGCGCGACTTGACGCGCGTACTGCAAGTTGCGCTCGTAGGCGCTGATTTCATTCTTGGCGCCGGGGCCGTCTTCGCCGTCGGCACTGCCTTCGCTGCTGCCCGCGGCACCACCGGCCAGACCGGCCATGGTCGGCTCGGCAGGCGGGGGCGGCGCCAGATACTTGCGAATGCCCGGGCGTACCACACCAAACCACAGATACAGACCGATCAGGCTGATCAGAACCCACTTGCCGACCTGCTTGGCGAGTTCGATGTTCTGACGCTGACGCCACCACGGCAGGTTGGCTTCCGGATCTTCTTCTACCGTGAACGCGCTGTTGACGATGTTCAGCGTGTCGCCGCGCTGGCCCGAGAAGCCGATGGCTTCCTTCGCCAGATTCTGAATCTGGTCGAGCTGGGCTTGCGTGAGCGCAACCATCGCGGGCTTGCCCTTGGCGTCGTTGCCCGGACGGTAGTTCACGACGATGGCGGCCGACAGGCGCTTCAGACCGCCCGTGGCTTGCTGCACGTGGCGAATCGTGCGATCGACTTCGTAGTTGACCGTGGCGTCCTTGCGGTCGCTGCGCGGGCCTTGCGGGGCGCTGGCGGCACCCGGGGCCTGGCCTTGCTGCACGAACTGGTTCTGCTGCTGCGTGATCGGGGCGGTGGCCTGACCTGGCGGCTGGTTCGAGAGCGCGCCCGGCACGCCACCGGCCGGATTAGCACCGATTTGCGTGGCTTCGCTGCTTTGCTGGCTGCGCACGGCTTGTTCGCCTGCGTTCGGCTTGTAGTTCTCGGACGTTTGCTCGACTTGATTGAAATCGATGTCTGCGGTGACTTGCGCGTGCACGTTACCGGCGCCGACGATCGGGTTCAGGATCGCCTCGATGCGGCGGGCGTACGACTGCTCCAGTTCACGCACGTACTTGAGCTGGCTAGCGTCCAGGCCAAGCGCGTTGGCGTTTTGGGCCGACAGGAGGTTGCCGTTCTGGTCGAGGATGGTGACGTTCTTGACCGGCAGTTCCGGCACGCTGGAGGCCACCATGTGAACGATGGCGCTCACTTGGCCGTCGTCGAGCACGCGGCCCGGGTAGAGCGTGACGAGCACCGATGCGCTCGGCTTTTGTTGTTCGCGCACGAACACCGACGGCTTCGGAATGGCCAGATGCACGCGGGCGGCTTGCACGGCGGAGAGCGACTCGACCGAGCGGGCGAGCTCGCCTTCGAGGGCGCGCTGGTAGTTGACCTGCTCGGCAAACTGGCTGATACCGAACTTTTGGTTGTCCATCAGTTCGAAGCCGACCAGACCGCCCTTGGGCAGGCCTTGGGAGGCGAGGCGCAGACGCACGTCGTGCACTTGCTCGGACGGCACGAGAATGGCGCCGCCGCCTTCGGCGAACTTGTACGGCACGTTCATCTGTTGCAGCGACGTGATGATGGCACCGCCGTCGCGGTCGCTCAGATTGCTGTAGAGAACCTTGTAGTCCGGGGTGCGGCTCCACAGGAATACGGCGATCAGTAGCGCGACGAGGGCGGCACCGCCGATGAGCAGCGGCAAGCGCTCGCGGGAGCGCAACTGCGTGAGCAGCGGCGGCTTGGCGGCGACGTCGGCCGTCTGGGTGGCGGCGTTCATGCGCGGCTCCACGCCAGGGGCGTCAACAATGCGGTCATCGCGGTGGAAGTGCTCACTAACATGCGACAGAATTCTCCGGGTACGCGTGGCATCGTGAGCGCGTTAAGGAATGGAAAGGTCCGCTTCCGAGTACGCACGATGCCGATGGTCCTGATTATTCGACGCCGAATATGGAATCGTTTTGAGGATTAGGCGGGTGTTTTGCCGCTAATTAAGGTATTGGGGGCTTGCCACAGGGTGGTAAGCTCCGACGTGACTGATAAAAGGCAAACCAGTGGGGACTGCGCGATGGCGCGGGCGGCTGGCGCCAGTTAAGGACAAAAGACCATGGCCATTCCGGGGATCGAATCGGTATTGCAGAAGCTGGGCAGCGTTGCGTCGCAGGCAGCGGGCTCGGTGCTGGGCACGTCCAGCGCGACGGGCGCGGGTGCCTCGTCGGCGACTGGCGGCTTCGCGTCGGAGTTGGAAGCGTCGCTCAAGCGCGTGTCGGCTTCGCAGAACGGTGCCGAGGCGCAGGCCAAGGCGTTCGAGATGGGTGAGCCGGGGGTTGGGCTGAACGACGTGATGGTCGATTTGCAAAAAGCCAACATCGGCTTTCAAATGAGCCTGCAAGTGCGCAACAAACTCGTTTCGGCCTACACAACCGTGATGAATATGCAGGTGTGAGGTTAGGCGCGCGGGATTGCGTGTAGAGCGGTGGTTAGACGCTCACGTCGCGCTCAGGTTGAGAAAGGCCCCGTCGAATGGCGGGGCTTTTTTATTAAGAGTTGAATTCGAGAGGCTCCGATCGGCGACGCGCGACGTCTCCAATATGCTTCTCGATGCCGCCCAAATGGGCTAGGGAGAGAGCGCTCTCGCGCTCAATCGATAACGGGTGCCGTTGGTTAGTCAGCCGCCGCACATAGCCGTAGATCCGGCATGACTCGTTTCAGGAATTCATGGAACCGGGGCACGGTGAACGCCGCATCGCCCTGCGGGTCGCTGTAGAGCATGCCTTTCGTGATGAGATCGTTGCGGATGCGCTCAAGCGTATCGACGGGCTTGCCCAGTTCGGCGGCAACGTCATCCGAATAGTGCGGACCCTCGCCTAACTCGGCCATCGCACGGAGGTAACGTCTCTCCGCCACAGTTAGACGATTGAAGCGGAAACGATAGAAGCTCTTGTCCAACGCATCGATGGCTTCGCCTGACGCATTCGTGACATGTGCCGCCGTGATGGGACTCTGCTTCGCAATGCGCCAAGTGTGCTTTCCCCACTGTTGCAGGAAGTAAGGATAAGCACCCGTTTGCTCTACGATGGCGTCGAGTGCGTCCGGTGTTATCTCGACACCTTGTCGCTCAGCAGGTCCGGAGATGGCGTCGCGAGCATCGACCTCCGAAAGCGGCCCGATGTCGGTGATCTCGAACATCCGCTCCGCGTAAGACTTTGCGTCACCGATCAAGCCGATAAGCTGGGGAAGCCCTGCGCCGACGAGGATGACCGGCAATTGCAATTGGCCACATCGGTGGAGTGCGTAGAGGAGGGCCGCCATCTCATGCTTCGGCATGCATTGCAGCTCGTCAATGAAGATGGCAAGTACCGTTTTCGCGGAGCGAGCGGCGTGTCCCGCTTCTACGAGCAATGCGCGCAGGTCCGTTTCTAGATCGCCACTGTCAGCCAAGCCAGCTTCGGGTGCGTAGTCCAAGCCGACTTCGATGTCGCGATAGGTCACCTTCAAACCTGAAACAAAACCTGCCAGTGCACGAAGACCGCGAACGACGGCGTCTTTTGCTGACTGGACCTGACTCATTCTTATCAGGGCAAGGCGCAGTTCTTTCGTCAGCGACGCAGGCAACGATTTAAACTCCGGTGCCTCAAGATGAACGGTGATCGCGCCCTGTTGCTCGGTGTCGTACACCATGCGCTCAAGCAGTACGGTCTTACCGACGCCACGAAGGCCGATCAGCAATTGACCGTTGGAATGGCGACCGATGCGCAGGCGCTCGATGCAGTTGTGCAGATTTTCGCGAACAGCGTCGCGACCAGCGAGGGTAGGCGGCGGTGTGCCAGCGCCGGGATTGAACGGGTTGTGGGTGATTTGCATGGGGCGGCCCTATCAGCGAGTCATGTCGGAACGACGCGCGCTTCGGTCAGGCACCGAAACGCGCGAAAGACATGCTAGTGATGTGAGACGCGCCATGCCCAAAGGGCGGCGCTTAGGATTGACGGCGATGCAGCGGAAAGCCGCATGAATGCTCGTTTTGCGAGCGGTCGCTTTCTATCGAGAACGGAAAGAAATCGGACTGTTCACGATGCGCGCCGACCGGCGAGACGCATCGTGTCGCTGAACTCAGGCGTCGTTGCCGGATGTGGTTTGTGGTGCAGCGGGCGCAGGCGAGGGCGCAGCCGTTTCCGCCTGCGGCGGCAACATGCCCGGCGGCAACTGTGGTGGCTTACCACCGCGCCCAGCTTCCAGTTTGTAAAGCCACGCGAGCAGTTCCGCCACGGCCTGATACAACTGCGCCGGAATGCGCTGGTCGAGGTCGACCTGCATGAGCAAGCTCACCAACTCCGGCGACTCGTGCACATACAAGCCATGTTCGCGCGCCGTGCGCACGATGGTCTCCGCGAGCAAACCGTAACCCTTGGCCACCACACGCGGTGCCGTGTCCTTCGCGCCATAAGCCAGCGCGACCGCTGTGCGGCGTTCCGGTGGCAGCGTCATACCGTGCCTCCGTCGGTGGTCGACTCACCCGTCGATGCAAGCGGCACCGGTAACTCGGCGGCGCTCTCACTCGCCACTGCGTTCGCGTCTGAAACTGCCGCGCTGCCCGCCGAATCAGCCGCCGCTTGGGCTTCGATTGCCCCGAACGACAACTGACTCGCGATCAGCCCGACCGCCGCCAGCCGCTGCCGCAGATCCTCGCCTTCCCCTGCCAATGCCGAAGCCGAATCGTTGGAATCCGCCAGCACGCGTGCCTGCAACTGTTGTCCCGACAAGCCCAGCGTCACGTCGACCGTGCCCAGCAACGGCAGCGTCAGACGCAAATGCGTATGCCATGTCGACGGCGCAGCCGCTTCGCCAGGGGCTTGCTGCGACGCGCGCTCTTCCACTTGCCACTCCATCGGCGCGCCCGGCCACGCCATGCCATTCCACTGAAATTGCGGATTGACCAGCATGTCGAGTTGCTGACGGACCAGCGTCACGCTTTCGGCAGGGGCATTCGCCACAGCGGCAATCGCACCCGCCGGACCATGCGTTTGCGCGTTCGCAGAAGACGAATCGCCGCCGCTGGCAAGCAACGCATCGGCTTCGCGTCCCGTCGGCAGCACGCTGCTCGTCGTATGCGCCACGCTCGCGGCATGCGCGAGCGCGGTGGCGGTATTCGGCAAATTGGCGCTCGCATGCAAGCCACCATCGGCTGCGTCCGCCTGTGCGGCAACGCCCGGCTGCGCGGGATTAGTCGATGCGGCGGGGGCTGCCGCCGCCGTCGGCAATGACCCGACACCCAGCGTCGGCCAGCCAGTCGCGAGCACAGATTCGCCGCCAGCAGGACCCAGCAATCGGGTGAGCGGACCGGGGCCCGGCAACGTCGCATCGGCCCCTGCGGCGCGCAATTGCGCAGCGAGATTCGCGGAAGCGGGCCAGCGCAACTGCGGCTCGGCCTGCAACTGCTCGAACGAGCGGCTGCCCGATGCCCATTGCGCGAGATGCGACTCGTAGAAAAGCCCGCTCGTCGAGAGCGCTTCCTTGAGGGCGGCCGCGACCAACGGTGCCAACGCAGGCGCACCCGTGCCCGGCGCGGCAGGCCAAACCGGCGTGCCCGCTTGCACCGGGCCGGGGGAATCGGGGGCCAATCGAAGAATGGTGTCGATCGTGCGCGCAGCGGCCGAGAGCGTGGCCTGCTGCACCGGCGTAGGCACGCGCGAGGGCGTTTGCGCAGGCGCATTGCCGACGCCGACAGCACCGCGAGACGTTTGGGTAGAGAGATCGGCGGGCGCGGAGGTCGCATCGCCCGCGGGGGGCATGCCGGCCACGGCGCTGGGCGCTGCCGACGACGAGACGCCCTGCCCGAAGCCGAGCAGCGAATCGAGCCGCCGCGCGAGGGTGGCGGCGACTACCGAGTCGAGACCGGCCATGCCGTACTCCGTATTCCGTATTGCGTGTTGCTAAATGACAGGCGGAAGACGCCGCGAGGCGTACGTCAGGCGCCCAGATTCAGGCCGTAGACTTCGTGCAAGGCACGTTGACGGCGCGTGCTGTTGATCATGGCATCGAGATGCGCCAGACGCGGCACCGCGAGGTCGCGAATCGCAGCATCGTCCGCCAGAATCCGACGAATGATCGCATGTTTGCGTGCACGCTCGTCTTCGCTGAGCGGCAACGCGGCGTCGAGTTGCTTGATCGCGTCGACCTGCGCGCGATATTGCGTCTCGAGATCGATCAGGGCATCCCAGTCGCCTTCACGGGCGACGCCGAGCATCCGCTCGGTGAGGCCGGCAATGCTTTCGTAGCAGTTCAGCAAGGTCGTGGCTTCATTCATAGCGCACTCCGGTGCCCGCCTGTGCGGCGGGGGCACCCGTGCCGGCAGCCGGCGTAATTTCTCGCCAGGCCGATGCAATCGTGTCGAGCAGGGTGTCGACTTCTCGTACTTTGGCCACGTCGTTCTCGAGATTCGCCTCGAGCAGACGCCGCCCCATGTAGTCGTACAGATCGCCCAGATTACGGGACAGTTCCCCGCCGACTTCCATATTCAACCCGTCGCGCAGGCCGCCGATGATGCCGATGGCCTTCGAGAGCGCCTGGCCCCGATCGGCGATGCGGCCGTCTTCAAAATGCACGCGTGCTTTGGTGAGGGCCGCTTTGGCACCATCGAACAGCATCATGATGAGCTGGTGCGGACTCGCGGCAATGACGCCCGTCTCGAGCCCAACCTTGCGATACGCGTTGGCGGCGTTTTGACCGTACATGACTTTCTCCGGAGCGCGGGCGCGGTGGCGCGTGCCGTGCGCTTACTTCGAGGACGACGACGAAGACGACGAACCACCGAGCACCTGCTTGAGGTAGTCGCTGGTGTTTTGCAGCTTGGCCATCGTTGCATCCAGTGCCGTGAACTGGGCGAGATAGCGGTTCTGCATCTGCGTCATCTGGTCTTGCCAGTCGCTCTCCTGCTGCTGCACCTGCTTGATGCTGGCGTTCAGGTTCGACTGGGCCGTGCTGATCGCGCCCTTCGCGCTCAGGAAGTTGCTGACCTGGTTCGACAGCAACGATGCATAGCCTTGCGAAAAGTTGATCGTGCCGCGATTGCCAAGGTTCGTGCCGGTGACCTGGATCTTCAGGCCATCGGTCTGCGAACCCGCCGCGCCGGTCAGGTACTGACCGCTGCCCGTCGCAATCACGCCGCCGATCGAGCCGCCAACGTCCACACCATCGGTGCTCGGCGACACGCCGGTGCCGAACAGCGCCGTCATCGCATTGCCCGACGTGACGCGCACGTTCGAGGCCGAGCCATAACGGTTCGACGTGATCGAGAGAACGCCGTTGGTTTGCTTGACGGTCACCGACGATCCGTTGGTGACGAACTGCGAGTTCCCGTTGATGGCCGCTTGCAACGCCGATGCCATCTTATCCGGCGTGTAGATGCCGTTCGGGATGGTGATCGACGTGCTCTTACCGTCGACCTGCACCGTCAACGTGTTGTTGGTGCCATCGATGATGGTGTTCGCGCCAAGCGTTGCGTTCGACGTGAGCGTGCCCTGGGTTGCCAGGCGCGTAATCACCACGTCGTACTGACCCGGCTGCGTATTGCTGGTCGAGCCTTGGTAGCTGATCAGGCTGTCGGTGGTCGTGCCGTTGGTCGCCAGCAGCGAGGCGAGCTGAGCGAACCCGCCCGAAGCGATGGCCTTTTGCAGCTTGGTCGAGTCGACCGCGAGCTGGCCCGAGGTATCGGTGGCGCTGCCGGTGCCGTCGCCAGCCTGGAACGTCACGCCGATATCGGCCAGCGATGTCAGCACCGACCCCGAGACCCCCGGCAGCTTGCCGTTCAGGATCTGCTGGATCTGCGTGGTGATCATCTGCGTGGTCGTGTCGCCGATCAGCGGACCGTTGTTGTTCGAGGTGCTACCCGGCGTGGCGCTCGACTTGTCGAAATACGTCAGCTTGCCGATGGCCGATTGCAGCGTGTTGTACGCCGTGACGAAATCGTTGACCGACTTGCTGACGCCATCGCTGTTGTTGCTCACGCTGACCGTGGTCGAGCCGGTCTTGAGCAGCGTCATCGACAGACCCTGCACGGCGCTCTTCACGGTATTGGTCGGGCTCGATACCGCCAGACCATTGATGGTCAGGTTGGCGTTCTGGCCTGCTGCGGTCTGCGTCAGGTTCTGCGTGCCGGTCGGGTCGTACGCCAGCATGTTCGTGAGCGTGCTGTCGCCGCCTGCTGCGACGTCGACTTTCATGCTCATCGTCTGACCGGTCTGCGTCGACGTCAGCACCAACCGGTTCGGCGTGGCGCTGCCGTCGTTCACGATCGTGGCCGTCACACCGCCGTTGGCGGCGTTGATGGCGTCGCGAATGCCTTGCAGCGAGTTATTCGTGTTGGTGATCGTGACGCTAAACGGCGCCTGCTGCGCGTTCGGCGAGAAGCTGGCGCCGGTGTACGTGCCGTTGGTGAGCGTGCCGCCCGAGATCGTGCCGAAGCTGAAGGTCAGCTTGGTGGACGTGCCGCTACCGATCGAGGCGGCGGGGTCCGACACGCCAGACGTCGTCAAGCTCTGCGCTTGCGCCAACTGGGTCGTGTTGATCGTGTAGCTGCCCGCTTTCGCCGTGGTATCTGCCGACGCGGTCAGGAACGTCGCGTCGCCCGGCGTAGCCGTCATTTGCAAGAACGACGATGCCGAGGACAGCGCCGACAGCGACGTTTGGAACGAACTAAGTGCCGATTGCAGACTGCCGAGTGCCGATACCTTGGTCTGGTAGCTGGCCTCTTGCGACTTGAGCAAGTTGAGCTTTTGCGTGGCCGGCTGCATCAGACTGGTGACGAGCGCGTTGACGTCCAGCCCGGAGCCAATGCCCGGTGACGAAATAGAGCCCGTTGTAGAACTGCCGGTGGATGCCATAAATTGCTCGCTCTTTAAATTGGTTGCTCAACGCGCAAAACGCCGGCGCAAAAAAGATTGCCTTTGTAATGCTTGCGGCGACGCCCCCCGTGAAGGTGGCGCCGCCGGCGGCCCGGCCGAGTTGCCGCCGGGCGTTACACCATGCCAAACAGGCGCTTTACTGGAGAAGCTTCAGCACTTGTTGCGGCAGTTGGTTTGCCTGAGCCAGCATCGAGATGCCTGCTTGTTGCAGAATCTGCGACTTGGTCAGGTTAGCCGTTTCAGCAGCGTAGTCGGTGTCTTGCACGCCCGAACGCGCCGAGGTCAGGTTTTGCGTCGTGGTCGACAGGCTCGAAATCGTCGACTGGAAGCGGTTTTGAATTGCGCCCAGGGTCGATTGCAGCGTGTCGACGGTGCCGATGGCCGAGTCGATTTGCGACAGCATCAGCGTGGCGCTGTTGACCGTCTTCACGTCGGCTTGTGCCAGGCTACCGCTCGTAGCGTAAGTCGTAGCTGCCGTCGGCAGGCCCAGCTTGGTCAGCGTTGCCGCCGTACCGCCGCTGATCTGGAACGACGAACCCGAGCTCAGGTGCATCTTGCCGGCGGTGTCGACATACGCGTTCACGCCGCTGTTCGACGAGTTGATCGCGTTGGCCAGGTCGGTGGCGCTGTTCATCTTGCCGGTGATGTTGGTTGCCTTACCGTTCACGGTCAGGACCAGGTCGCCAGCAGACAGCGTTTGCGAGAACGTCGAAGCGACGGCGGTCGACGTGGTCGTCGAGCCAGCAACGCCAGCGGCCACGGCCAGACCCAGCGTGGTGGCGTCGGCGCCAGCAACGGTCATCGTTTGCGTCGGATCGGTGTTGGTGAGCGCGATTTCGCCAGATGAGTTGACCGAAGCGACGTTGCCCGTGAAACCGGCGCTTTGTGCAGCCGTGTTGATGGCCGTTGCCAGGTCTGCCGAGCTGTTGTACGTGCCGGCCTTGACGTTCACTGCCGTGCCTGCGCCCAGTTGGACGGTCAGAGCAGCAACGGTGAAGCTCAGCGGGTTCGTCGACGAGGTCGTTTGTGCGACCGAGCCGATGCTGGCGATGGTCATGCTTTGTTGCAGGTTGACCGAGATGGTCTGACCAGCGTTAGCACCCACTTGGAAGTTCGCCGTGCCCATCGAGCCGTCGAGCACGTTCAGGCCGTTGAACGACGTTTGCGTGGCCAGGCGGTTCACTTCAGCCAGACGCTGTTGAACTTCTTGGTCCAGTGCAGCGCGGTCCGAAGCCGAGTTCGTCGAGTTGGTCGACTGAACAGCCAGCGTACGGATACGTTGCAGGTTGTCGGTGATCGACGACAGGGCGCCCGCAGCGGTTTGCACCAGCGAGATACCGTCGTTGGCGTTGCGCTGAGCTTGCTGCGTGCCGTTGATCTGGGCCGACATACGGTCCGTGATCGCGAGGCCAGCGGCGTCGTCAGCCGCGCTGTTGATGCGCATACCCGACGACAGACGGGTGATCGAGGTCTGCAGGCCCGATTGCGACGTATTCAGGTTACGTTGAGCAACCAGCGAGAAGATATTGGTATTGATGACAGATGACATTTAGCCACTCCTTTCCCAAAATTTTTGGCTCCGGCTTAAGCGCCGTAACTTTGGCTCACCAGCCAATCGCCGAAAGCCGCCGTTGTAGGGGATATCGGACGGCCTTTGGGAAAATTTAGGGTGGTTTTGCAAAATGCTCTGCCGCCCCCCATCGACTGACCCTGTCGATGTCGGAAAAACGCTAGTAAGCCAGTCTACAAAATTCCTCCACGATTGATCCGACAAGGAAAGGGGCAAAGTGCCGCCTATTCATGTCCGGTAAGGCTCGGAGAGGTGACGGCCTGCGCTGCACACTGTGATGAGGGCGATGTGCTTCGCGTCGCGCGGCATCGCCGGGAATGGCGCGCAAAAATATTTTTCGGGGGGATGAAAAAATATTGCCGCCCGAGGGCGGCAATCGTGATGTGGCGGTTTGCGCTTACTAACTTAGGCGCACACGGGGCCCATTTCGGCACTGACCAGGCCGTGTTGCATCACGTAATACGTGAGCTCGGCGTTGTTGTTCAGTCGCATCTTCTCGAGCAGGCGGGTGCGGTACACGCTCACGGTCTTCACCGAGAGCGAGAGGGCGTTGGCGATGTCGGTCAGGCGCTTGCCCGAACCAATCATGCACAGCGTCTGGTATTCGCGATCGGACAAGCGCTCGTGCGGCGGCTGGTCGGCGTCGGGGCCTAGATAGTCGGCGAGCGTCTCGGCCACCATCGGGCTCACGTACTTGCGGCCTGCGGCGACCTGCCGCACTGCGGAGACCAGTTGCTGGGCGTTTGAACGTTTGCTCAGATAGCCGGCTGCGCCAGCTTTGAGCGCGCGCAAGGCAAACTGGCCTTCGCCGTACATGCTGAAGATCATCACCGGCAGGCGCGGGTGTTTGCGCCGCAGGGTCTTCAGAATTTCGAGACCGTTCGTGTCGGGCAGCGAAATATCGAGCAGGACGATGTCCCACTGTGCGGCGTCTGTCATTTCCAGCGCTTCTGCGCCGCAATCGGCTTCGCCGATGACGGCGATGCTCCCGCTATCGGAGAGCAACTGCCGGACGCCCTGGCGCACGATGGCGTGGTCGTCGACGATGAGCACTCTTAGCGTCATGATGCGTATCCGTGAAGGGCAAGCGATTCCGGGACTTCAAGACCGGCAGCGAGCGCCGCTGTCGGGGCCGACAGGATCTGGTGCCAGGGAAGACGTGCGCTCACGAGCGTCCCCGATCCTTGAACACTGCCAATGCGTAGCGTGCCGCCGAGCGCCGTACAACGCTCGCGCATGCCCACCAGTCCGAAATGTCCGTGCTTGCGACGCGCGCCGCGGGCTACGCCGCAACCGTCGTCGGAAATCGTAAGTTTGAGTGAACGATGACTGCTGTCGAGCGCCACGACCACGCGCGTTGCGCGTGCGTGCCGGGCGACATTGGTCAGCGCTTCCTGGGCAATGCGGTACAGCGCAAGCATCGCGTCAGGCGTGAGATGGGTGACACGCTCGCGCGTGACGTCGTCGCAACGCCAAATGCACGTGAGGCCGCCTTGCTCGCCGAACCCGCGCAACCAGGTGCGCAGCGCCGGGACGAGCCCCGCGTCGAGCACCGGCGGACGGTGACGGCCGACAAGCTCGTCGGCGGCATCTTGTGCCGCGTTGGCGGCGTGCTGAATCTGGGTACAGAGGGATTGCCATTCGGCGGCGTCGCTGGGGGCGCGCGTCGACAAGCGTGCGACCACCAGTTGCAAGGCCGTGAGTTGGGCGCCCAGCCCATCGTGCATCTCTTGCGCAATGCGCGTGCGCTCGGCTTCGCGGGCGGCGTCGATCTTTCGGGCTACCGATTGCGCGAGCGGACGTGCCACGGCAGCGCGCGCGGGTCGAGAGACCGGCTCGGGCGGCAACGCCGCGCCGCTTGCGGCGGGCTGATCCGATACCGGCGTCACGGCGCGCGAGTGCAACGCGTCGTCAAGCGACACGCGACGTCTCGCAGCCTGTGCGGCAGGATCGACGAGATACGGCATGGAGGCAAATCCCTGAGAGAAAAAGTCTCTTGCCGCAACCCACGCGGCGAGACCCACATTCAATTTAACAAACTTTACATTTCGTCACAATTACACGCGGCGGGCACCCACGTGGTTGACAGCGAGGTGTAACTAATTGATTTGGATCAAGAAGTTTCCACTTGCTTGAGGAGGATTCTGCGAAGACCCCAAATATATCAGGGTTTGTCCTAGCGCATCCAGTCGAGCGTATGTTTCAAACGACATGTTCGATCTAAACGATTGTAACGCCTTAATTTTCGGGGTGACTTCATACAGATGTTATTTTCTTTCAGCGATTCGCCCGGGTTTACCTGCGCCTTATCGGTAACGGCTTCGCCCTCGTGTCACCGATTAGGCGTTGCTTTCGGCCTCCGAACTGAGGGGTAGCGATACCGTCACGATCAGGCCGCGGCCGTCGTCGCCCGGGGCGAGCGTCACGGTGCCGTGGCTGGCGGCGACGATCTCCTTGACGATGGCAAGCCCGAGGCCGGTGCCCGGCTGGCCCGGCGGCGCGTTGCGGTAGAAGCGTTCGAATACGCGCTGGCGCGCTTCGGCGTGAATGCCCGGTCCGTTGTCGATGACGCTGAGTCGCGCGACGTTGTCCGCGCTGTCGATGGCCACGGTGACGCGTCCGCCCTCGTGGATGTAGCGGATCGCATTGTCGACAAGATTCATGACCATCGCATGAAAGAGCCCGCTATTGCCCGCCACCCAGACGTGCGTGTGGGCCGATTCGAACCCCAGATCGATGTTGCGCCGTTGCGCCAGTGCCACCAGTTCTTCGAGCACGCCCGCGGCCACGGCCACCAGATCGACGCGCGAACGCGAGAACGCCGGCGTGTCGGCGGCCTCGGCTTGCGAGAGCAGCAACAGCTTGTTGGTCAGATCGGCTAGCCCCTGGCTGCTGGTCTGCATGGCGGTGAGCACGTCGGCGAGTTGGGCGCGGTCGTCGAGTTGCGCGGCAAATTGAAGCTGCGTGTCGAGCAGCGTGAGCGGGGTGCGCAACTGATGGGCTGCGTCCGCCACGAAGCGCCGCTGCTGTTGCGCCTGCGCGGAGAGCCGCTGAATGCACAAATTTATAGCATCGACGATCGGGCGAAGTTCGGTTTGCAACTGCCCGGCGCGAATCGGCACCAGTTCCTGCGGCGAGCGTCCGGCCACTTCGTCCTTCAGTCGGATGAGCGGATGCAGTTCCACCGTCAACCCGATGAGCACCAGCAACGCGGCCAACGCGGCCATGGCGATTTGCCGATGCAGCGACGGCTCCCACAGTTCGGACAGCATCCGGTCGTGCGCGTACATCGTCTCGGCCACGACCACCGCCACGCGGTGCGGTTCGCCCGAGTCGTACATCGTGCGCACGAAGCTGATCACGCGCAGGGGCTCGTCGTTGAAGCGGATGGTCGAATAGCTGGGCACCGTGGCCGGGAACAGCGGCGGATGCGGAAAGTCGGGCGGCCCGGCGAGCAGTTGGCCGTTTTCGGTGATCACCTGATAGAACACACGGTCGTGTTCGGGCGAAGCGAATAGCTCCAGCGCCGACGGTGGCACGTTCGCGCGCAGGGCGCCGTCCACCCACGCGATCTGGCCCGCGATGACCTGCGCTGACGTGAGCAACGCCCGGTCCTGCACGAGTTCCGCGGTGTCGTGGGCGCTGCGATAGGCCAGCCAGCCGCTCGCGCCGATGTAGAGCGAGAGCGGCAGCATCAGCCACATCAGCAATCTGACGCGAAGGCTAAGCATCTTTTTCGCGCAACAGATAGCCCAGCCCGCGCAGGGTCATGATGGCCGCGCGGCTCGGCTCGAGTTTTTTGCGTAGGCGGTGGATATAGATCTCGATGGCGTCGGCGCTCGGCTCGTCGTCCAGACCGAAAACGCCGTCGACGAGCGCGCTCTTGGCCACGGTCTTGCCCTGCTTGCGCATCAGAATTTCGAGCACGGCGTGTTCGCGCGAGGGCAGCGCGAGCGGTGCCCCCGCAATCGTGAACTGGCGCGTACCGGCGTGGTAGCTCAGGTCGGCGCACACGAAGTCGGCGCTTTGCTCCGGCGCATGACGGCGCGCGAGCGCCTTCACGCGTGCGATGAGTTCGCGCACTTCGAAAGGTTTGACGAGATAGTCGTCGGCCCCCGCGCCAAGGCAGTCGACCTTCTCGTCGACCGACCCGCTCGCCGTCAGGATGATCACCGGCACGTTGTTGCGTCGCTCGCGCAGCCGACGCAACACGTGCTTGCCGCCGAGCTTGGGCAGCATGAGATCGAGCAGCACCACATCGTAAGTTTCCGTTTGCAGCAGACGGTCGGCCGCGTCGCCGTCACGCGCCGCGTCGACGGTGAAGTTGTCGTCGCGCAGCATGCGAGCGAGCCAATGGGCGAGGGTGTCGTTATCTTCGATCAGCAGCAGTTTCATGACGGTCGAGCGTAGGGCTCTCGTGAAGCACATCGGTGCGCATTAGCGCGCCCCGGAGTGTGCCCGCAGTGCCGTGTCACGCCAACAGCGGGTAAACACCCCCCTGTGGCGAGCGAAAACCTGCATGGGGCGAAAGCTTGATGAAAGCTTCGTTTTTCTACAATCCGCCCATGGCAGATGAAAGGATCGCTGCCCTGGCTTTGCGGCACTTGTGCGCGAGGCCTGCCGTCACCGCTCAGCGGGTCGGCCCATTATCCCTAAAACAATGGAGACACCACAATGCGAGCAAGCCTTGGCCTGCGTCTGCCGAAAGCCCTTGTGAAACCCGTCCTCGCCAGCGTGTTCGGCGCGGCATTGGCCATGGCCAGCGCACCGGGCTTTGCCGCCGACAGCGGCAAGGTCACGATCATGGTGGGCGGTATCACGAAGATGATCTATCTGCCGGCCAAGCTTGCCGAGCAACTGGGTTACTTCAAGGAAGAAGGCCTGAACGTCGAGCTGCTCTCGCAGCCCGCCGGCGTGGACGCAGAGAACGAACTGCTCGCCGGTGCCGTGCAGGCCGTGGTGGGTTTCTACGATCACTCGATCGACTTGCAGAGCAAGGGCAAGGAAATTCAGGCGATCGTGATCTTCGGTCAGGTGCCGGGTGAAGTCGAACTCGTCAACGCGAAGAGCAAAGACACCATCAAGAGCATGGCCGACGTGAAGGGCAAGACCCTTGGCGTGACCGGTCTGGGCTCGTCGACCAACTTCCTCACGCAATACCTCGCCGCGAAGCACGGTATTCCGTCGTCGCAGTATTCGGTGCTGCCGGTGGGCGCGGACAACACGTTTATCGCCGCCATCAAGCAGAACCGCATCGACGCGGGCATGACCACCGAGCCGACCGCCTCGCAGTTGCTCAAGACGGGCGACGCCGCTGTGCTGGTCGACATGCGCACGATGGAAGGCACGGTTGCCGCACTCGGCGGCGCTTACCCGGCATCGAGCCTGTACGTGCAACGCGCGTGGCTCGACAAGCACAAGCCCGAAGCGACCAAGCTTGCGCGTGCGTTCGTGAAGACGCTGAAGTACATCAACACGCACTCGGCGGCCGAGATCGCCGACAAGATGCCGAAGGACTACTACGGCAACAACAAGGCACTGTATGTGCAGGCGCTGCAAAATTCGCTGCCGATGTTCTCGCCGGATGGCCGCATGCCCAACGGTGGCCCCGAGACCGTGCTGAAGGTGCTCGCCGCGTTCAACCCGAACGTGAAGGGCAAGCACATCGATCTGTCGAAGACGTACACCAACGAGTTTGTCGATCAGGCGAAGTAATTGATTCGCCGCGATTGCACCACTCGCACCTCTTGACCCTGTAGTACCGGCGCGCGGTCAGTCAGACGCGCAGCCCACCGAGCCGCCCACACCCGACTTCCGTCAGGTGTGCGGGCTGGCTCACCCCTTGAAAATGACGCGCAAGCGCAAATGGCACCTAGGGCCTGTTCCCCCTAATTCCGGGCTCGTGTTGCCCGGCCAAAGGGGCGAGCGCAAGGAATGAGCCGAAGTGAATATCGGGAATATTCGCGAGGGTCATGACGCAGCGATCGCCCCTTTGGGTGGGCAACCCGGAGGGAACGTGCCCTACCGGCCGTCTGGCGGCGTTGCCCGCAGCTTGCTTGGAGCGACCAAGCGGCGCTGCGGGCGCCTTGCCAGCCAGCCGGTAGAACACGTTCACGAGCCCGGAATTAGGGGGAACAGGCCCTAACAACGTACCAGAGGAGCTGGGCATGACTCAGACGATTAGCCAGACCAACATCCCCACCGCGCAGGCGCCGTCCCGTGCGGCTAGCGCAGTCTCGCGCGACACCCCGGCCATCGAGTTCGACAACGTGTCGTGCCGCTTCATCTCGCCGGACGGCAAGGCCACCATTGCGCTGCGCAACTTCAGCATGTCGGTGGCGCGCGGCGAATTCGTCGCCATCGTCGGCCCGACCGGCTGCGGTAAGTCGACCACGCTGTCGATGATTACCGGCTTGCTGCGTCCGACCGCGGGCAGCGTGCGCGTGATGGGCCAGCCGGTGAACGGCATCGACCCGCGCATCGGCTTCGTGTTCCAGAACGACGCAGTGTTTCCGTGGCGCAGCGTGCGCGAGAACGTGGCGGCGGGCCCGCTGTTTCGCGGTCAGTCGAAGGACGCCGCTTACGCGCTCGCCGATCAGTGGATCAAGCGCGTAGGGCTCGACAAGTTCGGCAGCCATTACCCGCACCAACTCTCGGGCGGCATGCGCAAGCGCGTGGCACTGGCGCAGACGTTCATCAACGGCCCGGAAATTCTGCTGATGGACGAGCCGTTCTCCGCGCTCGACATGCAGACGCGCACGCTCATGCAAGACGAGCTGCTGCAACTGTGGTCGTCGACGTCGGGCTCGGTGGTGTTCGTCACGCACGATCTGGAAGAAGCGATTGCCCTGGCCGACCGGGTGTTCGTGCTGACCGCGCGTCCGGCAACGCTCAAGAACGTGTACACGATCGACCTGCCGCGCCCGCGCGTGATGTCGGAGATTCGTTACGAACAGCGCTTCATCGATATCTCGCGCGAGATCTGGGCGGATCTGCGCGAAGAAGTGAAGATCGGGTGATGTTGCGCCCCGGCATCGTCGGGGGCAATCAAAGTGAATTGAAGGGTAGGCGCAGCCGCGCGTACCCATGCCGTCAGGAGGAGGGCATGAACATGAGTGAACAGGCCATGCTGGCAGGGTTCGGCGACGCCGATCTCGCGCGTGAAGAAGCCGCGGCGCAACGCCGCATCAAACAACGCCGTGCGCTGGTGATTTTTCTGCGCGTGGCGATTCTGGTGATCGGCCTCGGCGGCTGGGAAGTGGCGGCGCGCATCGGCTGGATCGATCCGTTCTTCTTCTCGCAACCGACGCTGATCGTCGAGCAGATTTACGACTGGTGCGTGAATGGCACGTCGCAGGGGCCGCTCTGGGCGCAGGTGCTCGTCACGTTGGAAGAGACGGTGCTGGGCTTTCTCATCGGTGGCGTCGCGGGGGTGATTTGCGGCATCGTGCTGGGCCGCAACAAGCTGCTCTCGGATGTGTTCAGCCTCTATATTCAGATCGCGAACTCGATTCCGCGCGTGGTGCTCGGTTCGATCTTCGTAATCGCGTTCGGGCTGGGCATGGCGTCGAAGGTGGCGCTCGCCGTGGTGATGGTGTTCTTCGTGGTGTTCGCCAACGCGTTTCAAGGCGTGCGTGAAGCCGACCGCTACATGATTGCGAATGCGCAGATTCTGGGCGCGTCGCGTCGTCAGGTGACGATGGCGGTGGTGATTCCGTCGGCGCTGTCGTGGATTCTCGCGAGTCTGCACGTGAGCTTCGGCTTCGCACTGGTCGGTGCCGTGGTCGGTGAATTCCTTGGGTCGAAGCAGGGTATCGGTTTGCTGATCTCGACCGCGCAAGGCGCGTTCAATGCCAGCGGCGTGTTCGCGGCGATGATCGTGTTGGCGGCGGTCGCGTTGGGGGCGGACTATCTGCTCACGTCGCTCGAGAAGCGTTTGCTGAAGTGGCGTCCGGCAGCGTTCAGCAACGAGTAAGACACGTTAGCCGGTGCTGACCGGCGGGCACAAAAAACGGCGCCACCCTTTGCGGGGTGGCGCCGTCTTCCTTTGGAGCATCGTGAGCCCGACGGCTCAGCGTTAAATCTTCAGCTTGGTGACCTTCGTGCCTTCGACATTCAGGTTCGCCATCAGACCGGCGTTGGTCATGATGATCACTTCCACCGGCGAGGTGGCGGTGTTCAGGTCGACCGCACCGTTCGCACCGATCTTGACCACGGCGACGGAGGCATCGGCCCCGGCCGTCCAGCCGTCGGTGCGCTGGAATTTGTCGAGCGCGTCTTGCGTCATGAACAGGAAGATCACAGCCTTCGATTGCGCGCCGATTTGCAGGCCGAACGATGCCGTCACCGTGTTGTAGTAACCCTGCGTGGCACCGCCTACGCGCAGTGCGCCTTCGCCGTATTCGCCGCCCACGACGAAACCGGCTTGCAGCACCGACGGGAACACGAGCACGCCACGGGCCTTGCTCACCAGCTCGCGCGAACCCTTGACCGTGGTGTACATCTTGTCGAGTGCGCCGTTCACCGAAGCGTCGATTTCACGGCGCTTGTTGGCGTTGACCGAGGGGGAGCTATCGCTCTTGTCGGCTTGCGACGGGCTGGTCGTCGAGCAACCGGCCAGCGCGAACGCGGCGGCGGCAACGGCGACGGAAGTTTTCATCAGGAAATCGCGTTTTTGCATTTTCTCCCTCCAGAAGCATGGGCCGCACGGACAGGCTGCGGCTTGGATGCGGATAAAAACGTCATGTCGTGGCAGGCGCCCGGATAGATCGGCGGGGGCGGCCCGCAACGACGGTGAAGCGGATGATGAGGTCGATGCTTCGGCATCCGAGAGATGCCGCCTCTGGCACCGGGCGATGGTTCGTTCCACATCGCGATGGTGGCCGACAGTGCGTCGACATGACGTCGATTATGCGGCGTCTACGGCCGTTGTCAAGAAGATCGCGCGACAAAATACGCTAACGTGCGCGCTTCTTGCGTCAACTTGTAGGCGCCTGCCTACGTGCACTTGCGCATGTATTCTTCCTTGAGCGCTTTGCGCGGGTTGGTGCGTGTAGGAATGTCGATACGGTTGCCGTTCGGTTGCACGACAGGGCGGTCTCGGGTGTAGACCGGCTTGTCGGGGGTGTTAGCGATCTTGTCGGCGAGCGCTCGGCATTCTTCGCGTTGCGTCGGGCTCGCCTCCGTCGCCGTGGCCGCTTGTGCTGCGGCCTGATTACGGGCGGCCTGCGAGCACTGGTCGGGGGGCAATGCGCGGCCCACGCTATCGAAGCAAACCGGGGTTTGGGCAAGGGCGAAGCCGCTGGTGCCAAGCATGACGAAGGCGACACCGGCTCGCAAGAGGGTGCGCAGCCCTTTAGCGCTCACAACGGGATGCCCGAGACGGAAGTGCGGGGCAAATGAGACAAGCGAGCCAACCGACGCAGAAGGTGGCGAAGCGGAGGCAGTAGACGACGCGGGTGAAGCGGCGAGGCGTGAAGCAGAACTAAGCGGCAGATCAGACATCGGGGACAGCGTGGCGGTGCAGCGGGGCATCGTCAATCTCCTCAATGACAGCACGCCCGCGTATGCGCGGGTGGGCCTATTCTGGCACCGTGCCGGGCGGGTTGTCGATAGCTGCGACGCTTGCCGCGACATCGAGTCGCGCCGCCAGCCGCCCCGGCCGGTCGGTGCGCAACTCCAGCCGATAGCCCACGCCGTAGATCGAGCGCACGATCTCTTCGTCGGGGCGAATGGCTTGCAACTTGCGCCGCAAGTTCTTGATATGACTGTCGACAGTTCGATCGGCCACCACACGATGATCGTCGTACATACGATCGAGCAGATGGGCGCGCGGGAACGTCTTGTCGGGGTGGCTGGCGAGCGTGGCGAGCAGGCGCAACTCCACCGGCGTGAGCGGCAATTCGTGGCCATCGAGCCGCGCGTGATGCCGTACGGCATCGATCACGAGCGCCGGTTGTGGCGGCGGCACTTCAGGCGCTGCCGTGGTCGTGGCACTCGCAGGGCCGCGCACGCGCCGCAGAATGGCTTTGACGCGCGCGACCACTTCACGCGGACTAAACGGCTTGCAGATGTAATCGTCGGCGCCGAGCTCCAAGCCGAGCAGCCGGTCCGTTTCGGCCGCCCGCGCGGTGAGCATCACGATGGGCACTTCCGAGATTTCGCGCACGACGCGGCACACTTCCAGGCCGTCCATGCCGGGCAGCATCAAATCGAGCAGGATGAGGCGCGGCTCGGTCGTGCGCACGGCGGGCAGCACGTCGCGGCCGTCCGACAGAATGCGGCAGGGCATGCCCGCGACGCGCAGATACTCGGCGAGCAGCGCGGCGAGTTTCGGCTCGTCCTCGACGATCAGAATCGGCGCGGTATCGGCAAGTGTCATGACGTCGGTCGGTGAGCGCAACGGGGCGCCCTTGTCGGCAAGTGTCTGCAAAGCGAGGTTCATTGCGGGCGGTGTCAACAAAGGGTGGTCAGTGTGCTGCTGCTAAAGGCTGTGCCGGGGGCGGCGTCGTTCGCCGTACTACCGGCAAGACCGGTGACGGGCGCGCCGAACGTGCCACTGAGCGTGCCGCCCAGCGAACTTCCCAAGGCGGTGCCCAGTGCGCCATTGAGCGCCGAGAGGCACGACGTGTTGCGATGGCACGGCAGCACGATGGCGAGTGCGAGTCCGCCCAGCGGCGAATGTCGCGCGATGATCTGGCCGCCGTGCGCTTCGACGATGTGTTTGCACAAGGCCAGTCCGAGCCCCGCGCCGCCACTGCGGCGGCTGCGCGACGCTTCCACGCGAAAGAGCCGCTCGAACAGACGCGGCAACGCATCGTCGGGCACGCCAGGGGCCGAGTCTTCGATTTCGAGCCGCAACTGCGCGCCGCTCGACGACAGATACACCCGCACCGCGCCGCCGCCGTCGGTATAACGCAGCGAATTCTCGAACAAATTGCCGAGCAACTGCGTCAAGCGATGCAGGTCGCCATCGACGGTGAGTACGGCGTCAGGCAGGTGCACGGTGAGCGTGATGCCCTTGGCCTCGAACCAATCGCGAAAGGCCATGACGGTGGTCGCGACACGCTCGGTCATGTCGACAGGCGCGAACTGATACGTGAGTGCGCCGATGTCGGAGAGCGAGAGTTCGTAGAGGTCGTCGATCAGCTTTGCCAACAGCGAGACCTCGACGCGCAGCGACGCCAACGCGTCTTGCGTGAGCGGGCGCACGCCGTCTTCCATGGCTTCGATTTCGCCGCGCAGCACCGAGAGCGGGGTGCGCAGTTCGTGCGAAATATCGGCAAGCAGATCGCGGCGCAACTGGTCGTTGTGCGCGAGGGTGTCGGCCAGCCGGTTCAGGTCGGCCGCGAGGCGTGCCAATTCGTCGGCCCCCACCGTCGGGGCGCGCACGCTGTAGTCGCCCATGGCCATGCGGTGCGTGGCTTCTAGCAGCGGTGTGACGGGCACGAGCAGGCGTTGCGCGACGCGAATGGCGACAGCCCCCAGCGTCGCGACACCGAGCAGCGCGAGATAAATCAGGTTGTCCCCGGCGAGCCAACTGTGTCCGTTCAGCGCGGCACGCACGACGACCGTCGTGGCCGCCATGGTGACCAGGCCGGTCGCGAAGATCGCGAGAAACAACTTGCGCGTGATGCCGGAGTTCATGCGTGGCCTGGTCGGGTGGCGTGGTTAATCAAGGTCAAGGTGTCGGGGCGGCGTCACCTCGTCTGACGAGCGAACGCCCGACGGGACGATTCCGTCGATGGCGCGCCATTTTCTCAGCTTCACAGCAACGCGCGCCGTGCCTCCACAAATTTTCCACGATTTGTGCGCACTGGCTGCACGCCCTGTTTTTACTATTCCTTACGAAGCTGGCCGAAGTGCCATTTCCTCACTCTTATCGATGACAACCGGGCGACCAGCCCGGTCAGGGCGCGGGGGCGCCACACCATGTCGAAACTGTCGATGCTTCGTCGCGCTGCGGCGCGTGGCCTTGTTCTGACGTCGGTGTCCCTTGCCATGGCCGGTTCGCTGTTGCTCAGCGCCTGTTCTAGCGGCGGCGTGGCGCCCACGCCGATGGCCGTCATGCCCATGCCGCGCGTGACTAACGTGCAAACGGCGGGCTCGATCTATCAGGCGACCACCGCCACCAACTGGTTCGAGACACCGGTGGCCCATCGCGTGGGCGATTTGCTCACGATTCAGGTGGCGGAGACCACGACCGGTACCAACAAGGCGCAGAGCAACGTGACGCGCAACGCGAGCGTCACGGCCAAGAGCGCGAAAGACAACGGGGCCGATTCGCTGCTCGAACGGTGGTTCAACATCGGCTCGTCGGCCAGCGCCTTCCAGGGCAACGGCACGACGAGTTCGAGTTCGGCGATGACGGCCACGATCGCGGTGGCCATCGTCGAGGTGCTGCCCAACGGCGCGTACGTGGTGGGCGGTGAGAAACAAGTGATGCAGGGGCGCAATTTGGAGACCTTCCGTTTCACGGGCGTGGTCAACAAGTTCGACATTCAGCCGGGCAACGTGGTGGCGTCGAGCAAAGTTGGGCAGGCGAAGGTGGCGCGGGTGGAGGACGGTCAGGTCGCCGATGGGGCGAATGGCGGCTGGCTCCAGCACGTGTTGCTGGGTGTGTCGCCTTTCTGATGAAGCGCCTCGCGGCGGTGCTGGCGTTGGCGGCGGCGGCCAGCGCGATGTTGGGCGGGTGTCTGTTCGCGACGCCCGTGCCGGTAGTGGCGGCGCAGGTGGCGGCCAGCGTGGTGACGACCGGGGTGGTGCTGGCCGACCAGTTGCCGTCGGTCGTGCCGCCGACACAACCGGCCGCCCCCGAGTTGATGAGTCGCAACCTGTGTATTGAGTTGGGCTCGGATGGCGTCTCGGATTTATTACCGGCGATTCAGGGGCGCCTGCAGGCCTACGGCATCGTGAGCACGATTTACAGCCCCGGCACATGGCCGACCGGATGCGTGGTGCTGAACTACACGGTGCGCCGCGCCTGGCGCAATTCCCTGTGGGGCAGTGCGCCGAGTGAGTATCTTGCGTACGCGACGCTCACGCTCAGTCAGAACGGCTCGGTGATGAATACGGTGTATTTCGACGGCAGAACGTCGACCGTGGAGTCGTGGTCCGGCGCAAATGCACGGATGGCGCAACTGGTGGACCGGCTGGTGGTGTTTTGATTTGGCGCGCCCGACTGGAATCGAACCAGTGACCCTCGGCTTCGGAGGCCGATACTCTATCCCCTGAGCTACGGGCGCTGTGCAGACCACCGGTATGAATGCGCGAACGCGCGGGCCGGCGGGCAAAGACGTGCAAGCATAGCGGTTTTGTCGTGCGCCGTCCATGCCTGGCGCATCGTCGTGCCCCACAATGCGGCAATTCACTACGGGATACGCATCACGCGCGGTTTTGCTGTGCATGCAACGCCATCCCCCTTCACGCACAAAGCACGCGGAACACCGCTTTGGGTTTCGCGTAAGTTAGGGAAAACACGGGACTTTTGCGGCGTCTGCGCACGGCCATCGCGTGTCATCGCGGGAGTGTTTGTTGCTACAATGGCTCGTTATTTTGACCGGATGGTGCCTGCCGTCCGGTGTGACGCACTCGGTTTCCACAAAAACTATTGAGAGATCCCGCATGAGTGAAGCACATAACGAGCATGAGTCCCTGATCAAAACACCAAAGCAGCTCATCGCCGCAGTTATTGCAGGTTTTCTGGTACCGATTGTCATCATCGTCTTGCTGGTCAATTACGTGGGCAACAACGCCCTGACCGGCGCAGGCAGTTCCGCCATGACCGAAAAAGCCATCGCCGAGCGCATCGCGCCCGTGGCCAAGGTCGAAGTCAAGGATGCCAACGCACCGCGCGTCTATCAGACGGGCGAGCAACTCTACAAAGCCGTTTGCGCCGCGTGTCACGCCGCAGGCACCGCCGGTGCCCCGAAGGTCGGCTCGGCCGACTGGGCGCCGCGCATTGCGCAGGGCTACGACGAAATGCTCAAGATCGCCCTGGCCGGTAAAGGCGCCATGCCCGCGCGCGGCGGCACCAGCCCCGACGACGTGACGGATTACGAAATTGGCCGCGCCATCGTCTACATGGCCAACGCCTCGGGCGGCAAGCTGCAAGAACCGGCTGAGCCAGCACAACCGGCGTCCGGTGCCACGGCTGCCGCACCGGCTTCGGGCGCAGCGCCCGCTGCCGACGCTGGCTCAGCCGCTGCTGCTGCCGCAGCCATGGCGTCCCTCAAGACCGCCGCCCCGGCCGCCGCTGGCGCTGGCAGCAACCTTGAAGCGGGCAAGAAGCTTTACGACACGGTTTGTATGGCGTGCCACGCGTCGGGCGTGATGAACGCCCCGAAGTTCGGCGACAAAGCCGCTTGGGCACCGCGTATCGCCACCGGTATCGACACGCTGCACAACGCCGCGCTCAAGGGGCTGAACGCCATGCCGCCGAAGGGCGGGGCTGCCAACGCTTCGGATGACGACGTGAAGGCTGCTGTCGACTATATGGTCAGCGCCGCAAAGTAAGTCTGCGCACACGCTGTCGCTGCAAAAGAAAATCCCCGCCTCGGCGGGGATTTTTGCTTTCTCGGACTCGTTGCTTGATCGACTAAGCGCGTTGCCGTTCGACCGACATGTTGCAGTGCGTCAGACGTTCACGCACAACGCGGGGTCGAACTCGACATTCTCGACACGCCCTTCAAAACAATAGCCACGCGGATTGCACAGCACGCGCGTGCGCCCGACGCGGTAATCGAACGAATCGTGCGTATGGCCGTGCACCCACAATGCGGCGTCCGACTGGTCGACGAACGACGTCAAATCCGAAATAAACGCCGGATTGACGGGCGACCCGGCAAAGCGTGGATGAATACTCTGCGGCGTCGGTGCGTGATGGGTGACGACGACGGTCGGGCCGTCGTGCGGATCGGCCAGCGCCCGGCGCAGCCACGCCACGTTCTCGCGGCACAGCGCGGCGCTATCTTCCGGGGTGAAAAACGGCAGATCGGACCACGGCGCTGCCGGATCGCCCACGCGAATGCGCGTGAAGTCGCGCACGAACTTGCGGGACTCCTCGATCACTTCGTCATGCTTGCCTTCGGCGTCGTACAGCGCGAAATCGCTCCATAACGTCGTGCCGATGAAGCGAACGCCGTCGATCGTCACGGCACCGCGTTCCAACACGTGAACATTGCTGCCCGCGGCAAGTTTGCGAATCTCGGCAAGCGTACCGGCGAGCGTCGCGCCGTAGAACTCGTGATTGCCAGCCACGTAGATGACGGGGCGCGGTAATTGCTTCGCCCACTCAATGGCTTGCGCCGGTCGGCTGATATCGCCAGCGAGAATGGTGACGTCTGCCACCACGTCAGGTGTCGCCAGCGGGGCGACGGACAAATGCAGGTCGGACAGGATATGCAGTCTCACACACACGCTCCACAAAGCTTGAGGATCGGTGCCGCACACTCGCCACGGCAGGGGTGCATGTGACGCATCACGAGAGACGTTAAAGCGGTGTGGGCATTGGACCGAAATCGACGCAATTAGCGTACCGTTTCGTCCGTTTTTTACCGACTATCACCCGCGCCGCGCCGATGGTCAAGATGTCTTTGTCATCGAAAGAATGCGCTCCTATAGTGAAACCTCACCTGACGAGTGGAGGAGAGCCTATGCGCAAGTTGTTGGTTGTCGCTGTGCTTGGTTTAGCCGGTCTGGCAGGCGTGATGGTGGCGTCGAGTCCGGCAATCGCGTGTAGCCAGACGTCTACGGGCGGTGGCAAATAGCAGCAAGCCTTGTCTTTACTGCGCGCCCTGCTGCCGCTGACAGCCCCGGCCGGACGCCGCTGAATCCTCAGGCCAGCCCCCCGCATGCGGGGGGCGACTCGTTTACCGGGGATGTTTATGCGGACGGCGTCTTGTTCGTGCCACCCGCCAGCATGGCCTTGAGGCTGGCAAGCCGGTCCTTCGGCGACATGGGGGCGTCTTCCGGCGGCGGTGGCGGCGCTTCGTCGAGTTGCATTTCCGGCACGAATCGCGAGACTTCGCAGGTGTAAGTTTCGCGCGCGCGTTTGCGCTTCTTGCACCACGACAATTGCAGCGTGCGTTGCGCACGCGTGATGCCCACGTACATCAACCGGCGCTCTTCCTCGATCTTTTCGGCGGTCACTTCTTCGTCTTCCCGGATGTGCGGGAGGATGCCTTCCTCCATGCCGACCAGAAATACGTGCGGATATTCGAGGCCCTTCGATGCGTGCAACGTCGACAGGCGTACCGCATCGGGGTCGTCGCCGTCGCGGCCTTCGAGCATCGACATCAGCGCGATGGTTTGCGTGAGTTCCATCAGGCTCTTGGCATCGTCGTCGGCGTCTTCATCGATGTTGTCCAGCCCGGTCGCGGCGTCTGCGCTGCCGCGCGTACCTTTGCGCTTCATCCATTCGAGGAATTCGAGCACGGTGGTCCAGCGCGACTGCGCCTGCCGCTCGTCGAACGTGTCGTAGAGGTAGGCCTCGTAGTGGATGCCTGCCATCAGGTCGTCGATGACTTCGTTGGCCGGGTCGCGCGCCGCTCGCGCCGTAATGCGTTGGATGAAATCGCAGAACGCGCGCAGCGGTTCGAGTTGGCGCGGCTGCAAACGGGCTTCGACGGCGCCCATGTAGACCGCTTCGAACAGCGACACCTTCGCTTGCCCCGCAAACCCGCCAAGCACTTCAAGCGTGGTGCTGCCTACGCCCCGGCGCGGTGTGGTTACCGCACGGATGAACGCGGGATCGTCGTCGGGGTTGGCCAGCAGGCGCAGATAGGCGCACAGGTCCTTGATTTCCGCCTTGTCGAAGAACGACTGGCCGCCCGAGAGCACATAAGGAATGCGCTCGCGGCGCAACACCTGTTCGAAGATACGGGCCTGATGGTTGCCGCGATACAAGATGGCGTAGTCGCGAAACTCCGCGCGGCGCTCGAACTTGTGCGCCGACAGGCGGAACACGACCGACTCGGCCTCGTGCTCTTCGTCGTTCGCCGGGGTGACGGTAATCGGGTCGCCAAGGCCGTGTTCACTCCACAGCTTCTTTTCGAAGATTTTCGGATTCTTCGCGATGACGTTGTTTGCGGCGGTCAGAATGCGCGAGGTCGAGCGGTAGTTCTGCTCCAGCTTGATGACCTTCAGCGTGGGGAAGTCGACCTGCAACTGCTTGAGATTCTCGAGCGTCGCGCCGCGCCAGCCGTAGATCGCCTGATCGTCGTCGCCCACGGCCATGAACGCGGCGCGCGGGCCGGCCAGCAGTTTGAGCAGCAAGTACTGGCAGGTGTTGGTGTCTTGATACTCGTCGATCAGCAGATAGCGCAGCTTGTTCTGCCAGCGCTCGCGCACCTCTTCGTCGCGCGCAAACAGTTCGGCCGGTAGCCGGATCAGGTCGTCGAAGTCAACCGCCTGATAGGCCTGCAACGTCGCCATGTAATTGCGATACACGACGGCGGCCTGATGCTCGTCGGCCGTCTCGGCGGCAGCGAGCGCCGTCTCGGGCGTGATCAGCCCGTTCTTCCAGAGCGAGATGGCCGTCTGAACCCCGCGAATCATCGCTTTGTCGGTCGTGCCCAGTTGCTCTTGAATGAGGCCGAAGCAATCGTCGGCATCCAGAATCGAGAATTGCGGTTTGAGGCCGACGTTTTCCGCCTCGCGGCGCAGAATCTGCACGCCGAGCGAGTGGAACGTACAAATCGTCAACTGATTGACCGGCACCTTGCGGCCTTCTTTGCCGGGCGTGGTCAGCGTCTTGCCTTCGAGTTGCTTGGCGACGCGCTCGCGCATTTCGGCGGCGGCCTTGTTGGTAAAGGTGACGGCGGCGATGTGCTTCGGCTCGAACCCCTTCGTCTCGATGAGCCACGCAATTTTCTGCGTGATGACGCGCGTCTTGCCGCTACCGGCACCGGCCAGCACGAGGCAAGGACCGTCGAAATAGCGCACGGCTTCGTTCTGAGCAGGATTGAGCGGAAAGGACGACATGGTGTGAAGCGATGGGGTGAGGGCGGCGGCCGGCCGGGTGCTCGCGAGGGCACTCCGTGGCGGGCTCGCAGGAGGTGGGCAAGTCTAACATGGGGCGTGTGCGCGGAAATGACATCCCAGCATCCGCCATCGTGAAACGCTCGCCGTGCCCGAACTGTGGGGCGGTTGCGACGTTGCCGCGATGCGGCGGGTGGCGTCACTGGCGTCCACGCACGGGGGGTGCCTATAATAAAAAACGTTGCCATCGTGGTGAGGTCGCCGTGCAATGTCCAACCTGTGGGACGAACAATGCGACGAGTGCGCTGCGCTGCAAGCAGTGTGGCGCGCCCCTTGTGGATGCTGAGCCGGGTTTCGGGGAAGGCGCGATGGTACCTACCGGTGCCGAAGCCGTTCTCCCCCGTCGCCTGACACGCCGCGAACGTCGCGAGCAGCGTCAGCGCGACGGCGAACCGGGCTGGATCAACGGGGCGCTCGTGATCGGGACGGCGCTCTTCGCCGCCATCGCGCTCGTCGGCATCTGGTGGAACCTGCGCGCGCCGTACGTCGACCCCACGCCGAAATCTGCCGACGCGATTACCGTCGCGCCCTTCAACAACGGTAGCAACACACCGGCGCTTAACGCGTCGGGCGATGCGAACGCCGCCGCACCGGGCACTGCCAGTGACGCTGAATCGGCGGCGCTCGCCCGAGCGCAGGCGCTTGCGGCGGTCGACGCTGCGGCTTCGGGGGCAGCGGCTGACGTTGCCTCTGCATCTGCGGCACCACTGACGGCGTCCGCCGCCACGGCGGCCCTGACGGCGGCTGCCACGTCGACGATGTCGCCCCCGTCCACACCTGCACCAGACGACATGATGACGTTGCTCAGCCGTCGCGATGCAACGAATGCCGCGCGACCGGTGCCGAACCCCGACCTGCCTGCCCATCTCGACAACAGCGACATCGGCCAGATTGCGGCGGCCGACGCGGCGCGCGCGCCGGTAGCGGCATCTAGTCCATCCACCGCCTCGGTTCCTGGCGCTGCCAACACGATTGCCGCCGCACTGGCGCAGTGCGACAAATACCGATGGTTCGAAGTGATTCCGAAACAGCGCTGCATCTGGGCGGTTTGTAACGGCCGATGGGGGCGCGACGGTTGTCCGGCGGGGGTGAATCCCGGGGAGTCGCACTAGGCTCGCTTGCCCCGAATTCCGGGCAGCCCGGAGGGAACGCGCGCTACCCTTTTTCACCAAATTGACAGCCCCCGGCTTTCCCCGTAAAGTG
Organism: Pandoraea pneumonica; assembly: GCF_902459645.1. GTDB lineage: Bacteria > Pseudomonadota > Gammaproteobacteria > Burkholderiales > Burkholderiaceae > Pandoraea > Pandoraea pneumonica. The sequence goes on along the minus strand of NZ_CABPSK010000002.1, from coordinate 140,670 downwards.
CGCGAACGCGGTCGGGAGAGCGCGCCGGGAAGCACATGCTGGCGCCGCCGAAGGGGTAATACCCACAAACTCTCAGGCATCAAGGACCGTCCGCGCCGAAGGCATCGCCTTCGATCTCTGGAGAGCGGCTGTGGCATGACATGTGTCGTGCGGACAGCCCACCGAAGGGGCTGGCATCTCAGTGAATACCGAGACTGCCGGGCAATCTCTCAGGTACCAAGGACAGAGGGGTCATCTCGCCAACTGGCATCGCGCCGGGCAAGTGCATTCGCACATGTTCCTCGCGCACGTGCCGGTCGTCGAGATGACCCCTTTTTGCATTTTCGGACACTGTTTTTCCGAAATCCCTGGATTCTGAGGCTTCGATGACCGATCTCAAACGCACTCCGCTCAACGATACGCACCGCGCCGCAGGCGCCCGCATGGTCGACTTCGGCGGCTGGGACATGCCCGTGAACTACGGCTCCCAGATCGAAGAGCACAACGCCGTTCGCACCGACGCCGGCATGTTCGACGTCTCGCACATGTGCGTGGTCGATCTGCACGGCCCGAGCTGCCGCGAATTCCTGCGCTTCGCCGTGGCCAACAACGTCGACAAGCTGCAAACCCCGGGCAAGGCGCTCTACACCTGCATGCTCAATCCGAGCGGCGGCGTGATCGACGACCTCATCATCTATTTCATCGCTGAAGACTGGTTCCGCATCGTCGTGAACGCAGGCACCGCCGACAAGGACCTCGCCTGGATCGGTCAGCTCAACGCGCACGGCGACTACAGCCTCACGATTACCCCGCGCCGCGATCTGTCGATCGTGGCCGTGCAAGGCCCGAACGCCCGCGCCAAGGTCTGGCAAGCGGTGCCGAGCAGCCAGGCAGCGAGCGAAGTGCTCAAGCCGTTCAACGCCGCTTTCGTCAAAGACACGCCTTTTGGCGAGTTGATGATCGCGCGCACGGGCTACACCGGTGAAGACGGCTTCGAAGTGATCGTGAATGCCGACCACGTGGCTGCCTTGTGGCAAGCGCTGGTGGCCGTGGGTGTACGTCCGGCGGGTCTGGGCGCACGCGACACGCTGCGTCTGGAAGCCGGCATGAACCTGTACGGTCAGGACATGGACGACGACACCTCGCCGCTCGACGCGGGTCTGGGCTGGACGGTCGAAAAGGAAAGCGAGCGCACGTTCGTCGGTAAGGATTCGCTGCTCACGCGCGGCCAGACGTGGCGCTTTGCGGGCCTCGTGCTCGACGGCAAAGGCGGCGTGCTGCGCGCGCATCAGGTCGTCGTGACGGACGCTGGCGACGGCGAAATTACCAGCGGCACGTTCAGCCCGAGCCTTCAGCAGTCGATCGCGTTTGCGCGTCTGCCGAAGGGCGTGCCGGACGGCGCGCTCGTGCACGTACAAATTCGTGACAAGCAATTGCCCGCACGTGTGGTCAAATTGCCATTCGTGCGTCACGGCAAGGCCGTGGTGGCGTGAGCGGTAGCGCTCACACCTGCGCGGTTGGCGACACGACAGACTCTCAATAAGACACCCCAATACTGAAACCGGAGCGTCACAAATGGCGAATACCCCCGACAACCTGAAGTACGCCGAGTCCCACGAATGGGCTCGCCTCGAAGCCGACGGCACCGTGACCATCGGCATTACCGACCATGCGCAAGAAGCGCTGGGCGACGTGGTCTTCATCGAGCTGCCGGACACCGGCCGCACGGTCAAGGCACAGGAGCAAGTCGCGGTGGTCGAGTCGGTCAAGGCCGCCTCGGACATCTACGCCCCGATCGGTGGCGAGATCATCGAGACCAACAGCGAAGTGGCCGGCTCGCCGGAGCAAATCAACAGCGATCCGTACGCCAACTGGCTGTTCCGTATCAAGCCGGCTGACGTGAAGGAACTCGACGGTCTGCTCACCGCCGAGCAGTACAACGCCGGCCCGGGCGCGTAAGCCTCGAAGCCGCAGCGCCCCGGTGCCAGGGTGGCGATCGCCGAGATCCCCCCTTTCACCGGGCGCAACGCTAAGCAACACATTGCCGTAGTCACTTGCCGTGACCGAACGAGAGATCTGACCCATGAATGCCATGACCGACCTGCATCAGCCGCGCCGCTCGCTCACCGAGCTGGAGCAGCGCGATAACTTTTCTGCGCGCCATATCGGCCCCGACAGCCCCGAACAGCAAGCCATGCTCACCGAGCTTGGCTACGCGTCGCGCGCCGCGCTCATCGATGCCGTCGTCCCGGCCTCGATTCGCCGCGACGGCCCGCAATTCGCGGCCGCACTGGGCCAGTTCGCTGCGCCGAAAACCGAGTCGCAAGCCATCGCACAACTGCGCGCGTTGGCCGACCAGAATCAGGTCTTCAAGTCGTTCATCGGTCAGGGCTACTACAACACGTTCACGCCGGGCGTGATCCTGCGTAACGTGCTCGAAAACCCGGCCTGGTACACGGCTTACACGCCGTATCAGCCGGAAATCTCGCAAGGCCGTCTCGAAGCGCTGCTCAACTATCAGCAGATGGTGATCGACTTGACGGGTCTGGCCATCGCCAACGCGTCGATGCTCGACGAAGCCACCGCTGCCGCTGAAGCGATGACGCTGGTCAAGCGCACGGGTAAGTCGAAGTCGAACACGTTCTTCGTGGCCGACGACGTGCTGCCGCAAACCATCGAAGTGGTGCAAACGCGCGCCAAGCCGCTGGGTATCGAAGTGCAGGTCGGCCCGGTGGCCGCCGCAGCCGATGTCGATGCCTTTGGCGTGCTGGTGCAATACCCGGGCGTGGGCGGCGACGTGCGCGAGTACCGCGCGCTTGCCGATGCGATCCACGCCAATGGCGGCATGCTGATCGCCGCCGCCGATCTGCTTTCGCTGACGCTGCTGGCGCCCCCGGGCGAGTGGGGCGCCGACGTCGCGGTGGGTAACAGCCAGCGCTTTGGCGTGCCGATGGGCTTTGGCGGCCCGCACGCGGCGTATCTGGCGACGCGCGACGAACTCAAGCGCTCGATGCCGGGCCGTCTGGTCGGCGTGTCGGTGGACACGCAAGGCAAGCCGGCGCTGCGTCTCGCCCTGCAAACGCGCGAGCAGCACATCCGTCGCGAGAAGGCGACCTCGAACATCTGTACCGCGCAGGCGCTGCTCGCCATCATGGCCAGCATGTACGCCGCGTATCACGGCCCGCAGGGGCTGCGCATCATCGCGTCGCGCGTGCATCGTCTGACGGCAGTGCTCGCGGCCGGTCTCGCGAAGCTGGGTGTCGCGCCGCGCAATGCCACGTTCTTCGACACGCTGACGGTGCCCGTCGCCGGTCGCGCCGACGCCGTGCACACGGCTGCCGTGGCGCGCCGCTTCAACCTGCGCCGTGAAGACGCCGACATCGTGGGTATCTCGCTCGACGAGACCAGCACCCGCGACGACGTGATCGCGCTGTGGGACGTGTTTGCCGAAGGTCTGGGCAAGAGCGCCGGTTCGCTCGACTTCGATGCGATCGAAGCCACGGTGGCCGATGGCTTCCCGGCGGCGCTCGCGCGTCAAAGCGCGTACCTCACGCACCCGGTGTTCAACCGCTATCACTCGGAACACGAGATGCTTCGCTATCTGCGCAGCCTCTCGGACAAGGATCTCGCACTCGATCGCACGATGATCCCGCTGGGCTCGTGCACGATGAAGCTCAACGCCACCTCGGAAATGCTGCCGGTGACGTGGCCCGAATTCGGTCAGATCCACCCGTTTGCGCCGACCGCGCAGACGGAGGGCTACCGCACCATGATCGACCAGCTCGAACAGATGCTCGTCGCCGCGACCGGCTATGCCGCCGTGTCGCTCCAGCCGAACGCCGGTTCGCAAGGCGAGTACGCGGGCCTGTTGATCATTCAGGCGTATCACGCCTCGCGCGGCGAAGCGCATCGCGACATCTGCCTGATTCCGGCCTCGGCTCACGGCACCAACCCGGCATCTGCGCAAATGGCCGGTATGCAAGTGGTCGTGGTGGCGTGCGATGCCAACGGTAACGTCGATCTGGCCGACCTTCAGGCGAAGGCCGAGCAGCATCGCGACCGTCTGGCCGCAATCATGATGACGTACCCGTCCACGCACGGTGTGTTCGAAGCGGGCGCACGTCAGATTTGCGAGATCGTGCACGCCAACGGCGGTCAGGTGTATGTCGACGGCGCGAACATGAACGCGATGGTCGGCCTGTGCGCACCGGGCGAGTTCGGCGGCGACGTGTCGCACCTGAACTTGCACAAGACGTTCTGCATTCCGCACGGCGGTGGCGGCCCGGGCGTGGGGCCGGTGGCTGTCGGTGCGCACTTGGCGCAGTTCCTGCCGAACCAGCGCTCGACCGGTTATTCGCGCGACGCTGACGGCATTGGTGCCGTGTCGGCCGCGCCGTACGGTTCGGCGTCGATTCTGCCGATCTCGTGGATGTACGTCGCGATGATGGGGGCCGCTGGCCTGACGTCGGCCACGGAAACCGCGATTCTCAACGCCAATTACCTCGCGAAGAAGCTGGCGCCGCACTATCCGGTGCTCTACTCGGGCCCGGGCGGGCTGGTCGCGCACGAGTGCATTCTCGATCTGCGTCCGCTCAAGGAAACGAGCGGCATTTCGGTCGACGACGTGGCCAAGCGCCTGATGGACTTCGGCTTCCACGCCCCGACGATGAGCTTCCCGGTGCCGGGCACGCTGATGGTCGAGCCGACCGAATCGGAATCGAAGCACGAGCTGGATCGCTTCATCGAAGCCATGGTCGCGATTCGCGAAGAAATTCGCGCGGTGGAAGAAGGCCGTGCCGATCGCGAAGACAACCCGCTCAAGCACGCCCCGCACACGGCAGAAGTCGTCACCGCCGACGAGTGGCCGCATGCCTATGCGCGCAGCCAGGCGGCGTATCCGGTGAAGGCACTGCGCGAGCGCAAGTACTGGCCGCCGGTGGGTCGTGCCGACAACGTGTACGGCGACCGGAACCTGTTCTGCGCCTGTGTGCCGATGAGCGACTACGAATAAACGTCGCGAAAATTCGACAAACGGGGGCCGGCAGAAACATTGCTGGCCCCTTTTTGTCTCTATAGATGTCACGCGAATGCGTCAGCATGACGGCGCTCGCCGAGTCTCAAGTCAGTTCTAAAAATTCAGGAAAGCCCCATGGCCGTTTCAGTTTTCGATTTGTTCAAGATCGGTATCGGACCGTCGAGTTCGCATACCGTGGGTCCGATGCGCGCGGCGTTGATGTTCGTGCAGGGGCTGGAACGCGACGGTCTGCTGCCGCAAGTTGCCTCGTTGCGCGCCGAGTTGTACGGCTCGCTCGGCGCGACCGGCAAGGGCCACGGCACCGATAAAGGCGTGCTGCTCGGCTTCATGGGCGATGCCCCCGATACGGTCGATCCGTCGACGATTGCCGATCGTCTGGCGACGTTGCGCCGCGAGAAGGTGCTGTCGATTCTCGGCAAGCACGAGGTGCCGTTCGTCGAGAAGGAGCACATCGTGTTCTATCGCCGCGAAGCGATGGCCGAACACCCGAACGGCATGAAATTCCATGCGTTCGACGGCGCGGGCAACAAGCTGCGCGAAGGCCGTTATCTGTCGGTGGGCGGCGGGTTCGTGGTGACGGCGGGTGCGTCGAACGCGCAGGTGCTCTCGGCGCACGATCAGTTGCCGTACCCATTCCGCACGGGCAAGGAATTGCTGGAGATGTGCCGCGAGAGCGGCAAAACCATCGCGCAACTGATGTGGGAGAACGAGAAGGTCTGGCACAAGGAAGAAGACATCCGCACCGGCCTGATCAACATTTGGCACGTGATGCAGTCGTGTGTGACGCGCGGTTGCGGCATCGGTAACCCGGAAGCCGAAGGCGAACTGCCGGGCCCGCTGCACGTGCGCCGCCGCGCGCCGGAGCTGTACCGCCAACTGACGCAACGTGCCGAACGTACGCTCTCCGACCCGCTGTCGGTGATGGATTGGGTGAACCTGTACGCGATGGCCGTCAACGAAGAGAACGCCGCCGGTGGCCGCGTGGTGACAGCCCCGACCAACGGTGCGGCGGGCATCATTCCGTCGGTGATGCATTACTACGACCGCTTCGTGCATGGCGCGAACGATCAGGGCGTGATCGACTTCCTGCTGACCGCTGGTGCCATCGGCATTCTGTACAAGCTCAACGCGTCGATTTCGGGCGCGGAAGTGGGTTGTCAGGGCGAAGTCGGGGTGGCGTGTTCGATGGCAGCGGGCGCGCTCGCCGCGGTGCTGGGCGGGACAGTCGAGCAAGTGGAGAATGCCGCCGAAATCGGCATGGAGCACAACCTCGGGCTGACCTGCGATCCGGTGGGCGGTCTGGTGCAGATTCCGTGCATCGAGCGCAATGCCATGGCCTCGGTGAAGGCTGTGAACGCCGCGCGCATGGCGCTGCGTGGCGACGGGGCACACTACGTCTCGCTCGATTCCGTCATCAAGACGATGCGCGAAACTGGCGCCGACATGAAAACGAAGTACAAGGAGACGGCCCGTGGCGGTCTGGCGGTGAACATCGTCGAGTGCTGAACGTGGTGTGACCGTCATATGACTGTCATCTTGCGGCGGTAATCTTGTCGTCGATGTCTCCTTGCCTTGTCTTTTGAGCCGCCCGGTCTTTGCCGCGCGGCTTTTTTATTGCGCATTGGGAATGCGCCTAAAGTTCATCGCCAATCTCCCCTTTCGGGCCAAATCCTTGCCAATCTGCGTCCTTTTGCCCGCCTCACGGGGCTTATACGTTGTCAACGAAAGGAGACGCAGCAATGGAGCAATGGCTCAAGCCGATGGTCGATGCCGTCGGCGGTGTGTTATCGGGATACCCCCTTGTGATCGCCTTGCTCGGGGCCGGGTTGTATTTCACGGTTCGCTTCGGCGGCATTCAGTTACGTGCGCTCTGGCATAGCGTCTGCCTGCTACGCACGTCGGGCAGTCCCTCCGGCATTTCTCCGTTTCAGGCGTTTGCCACTGGCCTGGCCAGTCGCGTCGGCACCGGCAATATCGCGGGCGTTGCGGTCGCGCTGACGATCGGTGGCCCCGGCGCCATCTTCTGGATGTGGATGACGGCGCTCGTCGGCATGGCGTCGGCCTTTGTGGAGTCGACGCTGGCGCAGGTCTTCAAGGTGCCGCACGGCGACAAGACGTTCCGCGGCGGTCCGGCGTACTACATCCAGCTTGGGCTCGGCTCGCGCGCCTTCGGCGTCGTTTTTGCCCTGGCGCTCCTCTTTACGTTCGGCTTTGCCTTCAACTCCGTGCAGTCGCACTCGATTGCCGAGACGCTCGAAGCGTCGTTCGGCTGGTCGCGCATTTGGATCGGCATCACGTTGGTGCTGATGACGGCACCGATCATCTACGGAGGCGTGCGCCGCGTCGCACGCGTGGCGCAGTGGATCGTGCCGGTGATGGCGCTGATTTATCTCGGGTTGGCGGCCTATGTCTGCATCGTCAATTTCGACAAGATTCCGGCCATGATTTCGCTGATCGTCGATCACGCGTTCGGGCTGGGGCAGGCGGCGGGCGGTGTGGCCGGTTACGCCGTGAGTCAGGCGGTTCTGATGGGCGTGAAGCGCGGCTTGTTCTCGAACGAAGCCGGGATGGGTAGCGCGCCGAATGCGGCGGCGGTCGCCACCACGAAGCACCCGGTGCAGCAGGGATTGATGCAGATGCTCGGCGTGTTTTTCGACACCATCGTCGTGTGCTCGGCCACCGCGTTCATGATTCTGCTCTCGGGGCAGTACGAAATCGGCGCGGCAGCCGAAGGCGCGGTGCTCACGCAGCGTGCACTGGCGGCGCACTTCGGCGAGTGGGCAATCATGTTCACGGGCGTGACGGTGTTCTTCCTCGCGTATTCGAGCGTGTTGGGCAACTACGCCTATGCGGAAGTGAACCTCGACTTCATGACGCAGCGTCCGTGGTGCTTCCACATCTTCCGCGCATTGGTGTTGCTGGCCGTGATGCTCGGTTCGGTCGCGAGCTTGCCGCTGGTCTGGAGTTTCGCCGACGTGGGCGCAGCGTTGATGGCCTTCATCAACCTGATTGCGATCGCGCTGCTCGCCAAGTACGCACTCGCGGCATGGCGCGACTACGCGGCGCAACGTAAGGCGGGGATTGCCGAGCCGGTCTTCACGAAAGCGTCGCTGCCGCTGGAACTGCGCGCACGCCTGCCGAAGGATGTCTGGCCGGAGCAGGCCAGTGCCAGCGACACGGCACCGGTGTCAAAGGCGGGGGCATTGCCGACAGCAGCCACAGACGCTTCGTAACGTTGCACGACCTAAGCCTGCGACGTAACGCCTGACGCGTCACGTCGCGTGCAAAAACAAAAGGGCTGGCGAATCATTCGCCAGCCCTTTTGCGTTCGTCATCGGATCTTGCACAGATCCGTCGAGACTTGCTTACTTACCGCCAACGGTTTCCAGCACGGTCCACTTGCCGTCGACCACCTTATAGACGGTGATGGAGCCGTTTTTCAGGTCGCCGACGCTGTCGTAGGCCAGCTCACGCGTGGTCACGCCGGGCATGCTGGTCTTGGCGAGCACCGGCAGGTACTTGGCCGGATCGGTCGAGTTGGCTTTCTTCATGGCCGACATCATGGCCATAGCACCGTCGTACGCATACGGCGAGTACGTTTCCGGGGCCGAGCCGAACTTGGTCTTGTAGCGCGACTCGTAAGCGGCACCGCCCGGCATCTTGTCGAGCGGCAGACCGGCGAGCGATACCACCGAGCCGTTGGCAGCGTCGCCGGCGAGCTTCAGGAAGGCGTCCGACTTGACCATTTCACCGGCCATCAGCGTCGACTTGATGCCCAGTTGGCGCATCTGCTTGGCCAGCGGGCCAGCTTGCGCGTCGGCGCCGCCGTAGAAGACGACATCCGGGTTGGAGCGCTTGATGTTGGTCAGGATGGCGGTGAAGTCGACGGCCTTATCGGTGGTCGACTCTTCGCGCACGATCTTGCCGCCGGCGGCCTGCGCGGCCTTCTTGAACTCGGCAGCGAGGCCCTGACCGTAAGCGGTACGGTCGTCGACGATGGCGATGTTCTTGAAGCCCAGCTTCTTGACGGCGAAGTTACCCACGACCGAACCCTGCTGGATATCGGACGTCATCATGCGGAACGTCGTCTTGAAGCCTTGCTTGGTGTACTCCGGTGCCGTGGCCATGGCGATTTCGGGGATGCCGGCCTGTGCGTAGATGCTGGAGGCGGGGATCGTCGTGCCCGAATTGAAGTGGCCGAGCATGCCCTTAATGCTCGAGTCGACCAGCTTCTGGGCTACCAACGAACCCTGACGCGGGTCGGCCTGGTCGTCTTCGGCTTGCAACACGAACTTCACCGGCTTGCCTTCGATGGTCGGCTTGGTGGCGTTGTACTCGTCAATGGCGAGCTGGATGCCGTTTTGCATGTCCTTGCCGTAGTGCGCCTGAGCGCCCGTGAGCGGTGCAGCAAAACCCAGCTTCACTTCTTGCGCTTGTTGCGCGTTTGCCGCGCCGCCGAACGCGATCAGACCTGCGACCGCGAATGCGCTGAGCGTAAGCTTCGATTGCATCAACCCTCTCCTTGCATGTGTATGTCGTTGAGTGGCAGGCCTGCGGGATCGCCGCGGCCCGCCTGTCTTGGGATGCCGTCTGCCACGTGCCGGTTGGCGGTGGGATGGCATTCAATCTTTATCAAACGCACAATGCGTCCGACGCGGCAGTATTGGATGGCTGCGCGCGCCGGTCAAGAGGGACATATTCCGATAGAAGGTGCTACCTGCTTATGGCGTTGGTTGCGCCGTCGGGGTGTCGGCGGCGCGGCCGGTTTCACTGCCCAAACTGCCGCCTAGGTTGCCGCGCGCGGTGCCGACGCCGCTACCAAAATCCGCTCCATCGTCCGCTGGGCTGTCCGCTTGGCTATTCGATGGGTCGCCACCCAGTTGAATCGCTCGCAAACGGCGCTCGGCCGCGTCGTAGCGGGCCATCACCTCGTGCGACGGTGCCCGGTCGAAGCGGCTCACGACGACCAGCGCCAGACCGCCCAGCACGAAGCCCGGCAGGATTTCATACAGATCGAACCAGCCGAATTGCTTCCAGATCAGCACCGTTGCCGCGCCAACCACAATGCCCGCCAGCGCGCCGTTACGGGTCACGCGTGGCCAAAGCAGGGTGGCGAGCACCAGCGGGCCGAACGCCGCCCCGAAGCCCGCCCACGCGTAGCTCACCATGCCCAGCACGCGGCTGCTCGGGTCGAGCGCAAGCAGCACCGCTACCGTGGCCACGGCCAGCACCATCGCCCGGCCAATCCAGACCAGACGGCGCTGGCTGACTTGCCCGCGCGCGAAGGTCTTGTAAAGGTCTTCCGTCAGCGCACTCGCGCACACGAGCAATTGGCACGACAACGTGCTCATCACCGCCGCCAGAATGGCCGCGAGCAGAATACCGGCGAGCCACGGCGCAAAGAGTTGCGTGGTCAGCGCAATAAAGATGGTTTCCGGGTTAGCGGCGACGCCTGCGCCCAGATCCGGCCGGGCGCTGAAGAAGGCCAGACCGAAGAAGCCGACCGCCACGGCACCGATGAGGCACAACACCATCCACGTCATGCAAATGCGCCGCGCTTTCGGAATCGCGGAGGCGGAGCGCGCCGCCATGAAGCGCACGAGGATATGCGGCTGGCCGAAGTAGCCGAGCCCCCACGCGAGCATTGAGATCACGCCAAGCGGTGCGAGGTCGCCGAACCAGTCGGTATGGGTGGGATGCACGGCGGTGACCGCCGCCACGGCCGCCGCCGGGCTGCCGTCGAGCGCAATGACGGCGATGGGCGTGACGACCAGCGCTGCAAACATCAGCGAGGCCTGCACGGTGTCGGTCCAACTGACGGCGAGAAAGCCGCCGATGAACACATAGGCGATGGTGGCGAGCGCGCCGATCCAAAGCGCCGTGCGGTACTCGAGTCCGAACATCGTTTCGAACAGACGTGCGCCCGCGACGACACCCGACGCGCAATACAGCGTGAAGAAGATGAGAATCACCAGCGCCGTGACGATGCGCAGCAGGTGGCTGCCGTCGCCGAAGCGTTGCGTGAGGTACTCGGGCAGCGTGAGCGCGTTGCCGCACTGCTCGGTGTGCACGCGCAGGCGTGCGGCGACAAGCCGCCAGTTGGCCCATGCGCCGAGCGCCAGGCCTATGGCGATCCACACCCCAGACAGGCCACCGGCATAAATGGCCCCGGGCAGGCCGAGCAGCAGCCAGCCGCTCATGTCGGAGGCACCCGCCGAGAGCGCGGTGACGAAGCTGCCGAGGCGGCGTCCGCCAAGGATGTAATCGGAGAGGTTATGTGTCGCGCGATAACCAAGCCAGCCGATGCCGAGCATCAGCAATAAATAGACGGTGAAAGTCACCGCCGTTGGGTTCCAGAGGGGCATGTTGCCTCCATGACCGGCGCCGCTGCGCGTACGGAGACATCTCCCGGCATGACAAAAGACGCTTCGACGCGCAGCAGCGACGGCTGCGGCCAGCGATACGTGTCGCTGGCATGGGTTGACCGCACAAAGACGGTGACGTGTGTCGGATGTCGGGGGTGGGCGCGAAGATACCGCGAATGCGTGCGACTGGCGCGTCTACGCCAGGTACGTAGGGGCGCAGGGTGCGGAGGAGGGGAGTGAAAAGCAGTGCGCCCCGTACCTGCCCAAAGCGGGCACGTACGGGGCGCAGGACGCAGCGGCTTGGCGAGTGCTTAGCCGATGGTCATCAGGTTGGCGTTACCGCCAGCAGCAGCCGTATTCACCGACACCGAACGCTCGCAGAGCAGGCGCTCCAGCGAGTAGTCGTCGCCAGCGGCCAGGGCTTCGGGCGCCAGACCTTGCATCGACAAGATCGGGCCGTTACGCGTGGCGATGCGACGGTTCAATGCGCGCAGTTCGTCGCTGTCGCCCTCAAACAGCACGGCGGCGAGCGACGGCTCGGCAGCAGCGTCAGCCCCTGCGGCCAGCACCGATGCGCGGCCCTTGAGCGATGCAGGCAAGGCGCTCACGAGCTCACGTGCTACGGCGCTATCGGCAAACACGGCAGTGTTGCCCGTGGCGAGGACGGCAGCCAGTTGCGTGCGGGCACCCAGCGGCGTCGCGGCCACGCACAGCACCGGGCCGCGCGGTTCCAGACCGTAGGTGTTGCGCTCGCCGGTCGGGCCCGGCAGCACAGCCGTGGCATCGAGTGCCGACGTTGCCAAATAGCGGTCGACGCGATCGATGGCGGCGGCGCTGTCGCTGAAGTTCTGACCGGCTTGATGCAGCCAGTCGCGATAGCTCACCAGCGGCGAGAGCGCAGCTTCGTTGCGATTGAGCTCCGGTGCCAGTGCGGCCGGGCGCGTCGCCAGCAGGCGCGGCAGATACATCGGACCGCCCGCTTTCGGACCCGTCCCAGACAAACCTTCACCGCCGAACGGCTGCACACCGACCACGGCGCCGATCACGTTCCGGTTCACGTAGACGTTGCCGACATGGGCGCGCTCGGTCACATAGGCGATCGTTTCGTCGATACGCGTATGCACGCCGAACGTCAGGCCGTAGCCGGTGCCGTTGATCTGGTCGAGCAGCTTGTCGAGTTGCGCGCGCTTGAAGCGGATGACGTGCAGCACCGGCCCGAACACTTCGCGTTGCAGCGACTTGAGGTCGTTCAGTTCGATGAGCGTCGGCGGCACGAACGTGCCATGGCGCGCGGCGTCCGGCAGCGGCAGTTGTTCGACCGGGAAGCCCTTGGCGCGCATTTGTTCGATGTGACGGCTGATACCGGCTTGCGCTTCGGCATCGATCACCGGGCCGACGTCGATCGACAGACGGTCCGGATTGCCGATGGCGAGTTCCTGCATTGCGCCCTTGAGCATGTGCAGCGTCTTGTCGGCGATGTCGTCTTGCAAGCACAGCACGCGCAGCGCCGAGCAACGCTGACCGGCCGAATCGAAGGCCGAGGCGAGCACGTCGTACACGACTTGTTCCGGCAGGGCCGACGAGTCGACGATCATCGCGTTCTGACCGCCGGTTTCGGCAATCAGCGGAATCGGACGGCCGTTGGCGTCAAGGCGGTCGGCCAGCGTGCGTGCGATGATGCGTGCCACTTCGGTCGAACCGGTGAACATCACGGCCTTGGTGCGGGCGTCGGCAACCAGCGCTGCGCCAACCGTCTCACCCGTGCCCGGCAGCAATTGCAACGCACCGGCGGGGATGCCAGCCGCGTGCATCAACCGCACGGCTTCGGCAGCGATGAGCGGCGTTTGCTCGGCGGGCTTGGCGATCACCGGGTTACCGGCAGCCAGGGCTGCGGCCACTTGACCCACGAAAATCGCGAGCGGGAAGTTCCACGGGCTGATACACAGCACGGGGCCCAGCGGGCGGTGCGTATCGTTCGAGAAGCCCTGACGGATTTGCGCGGCGTAATAGCGCAGGAAGTCGACGGCTTCGCGCACTTCGGCGACAGCGTTCGGCAGCGACTTACCGGCTTCGCGCACGCACAGGCCCATGAGCGTGGGCATATGGGCTTCGAGCAGGTCGGCGGCGCGCATCAGGCAGTCGGCGCGTTCTTCGACCGGCGTGGCTTGCCAGATCGGGGCGGCGGCGACGGCGTGGGCGAGGGCGGCATCGACATCTTGCGAGGTCGCTTCAATCACTTGCCCGACGGTGTCGCGCAGATCGGCCGGGTTGCGCACGAAGCGCGGCGTGCCTTCCACGCGCTCGCCGTCGGCCAGCATCGGGGCGGCGCGCCACGGCGTGCCTGCGCTAGCGAGCAGTGCCGACGACAGCGACGCGAGGCGATGTTCGTTCGAGAGGTCGAAGCCCGACGAGTTGGCGCGCGACGTGCCGTACAGATCACGCGGCAGCGGAATCTTGGCGTGCGGCGCGCCGAGCGGTTGCACCTTCTCGGCTTCGAGAATCGGGTCGGCGATCAGTTCATCGACGCTGATGGTTTCATCGGCAATACGGTTCACGAACGACGTGTTCGCGCCGTTTTCCAGCAGGCGGCGCACCAGATAGGCGAGCAGCGTTTCGTGCGTGCCGACCGGCGCGTAGACGCGGCACGGGCGGGCGAGCTTGCCTGCGGCAATCGGGCCGACGACTTCTTCGTACAGCGGCTCACCCATGCCGTGCAGGCACTGGAACTCGTACTGACCCGGGTAGTAGTTGTTACCGGCCAGATGGTAGATCGCGGAGAGTGTGTGGGCGTTGTGCGTGGCGAATTGCGGGTAGATCGCGTCCGGCACGGCCAGCAGCTTCTTCGCGCAGGCCATGTACGACACGTCGGTGTAAATCTTGCGGGTGTAGACCGGGTAGCCTTCGAGGCCGTCGACCTGCGCGCGCTTGATTTCCGTATCCCAGTAAGCGCCCTTGACCAGACGCACCATGATGCGGTGACGGCTGCGGCGGGCCAGATCGATGATGAAGTCGATCACGAACGGGCAGCGCTTTTGGTACGCCTGCACCACGAAGCCGATGCCGTTCCAACCGGCGAGGTCCGGGTCGAAGCACAGCGCTTCGAGCAGATCGAGCGAGATTTCGAGGCGGTCGGCTTCTTCGGCGTCGATATTCAGGCCGATGTCGTAGTGACGGGCCAGCAGCGCAAGCGACTTCACGCGCGGCAGCAGTTCGGTGACGGTGCGCTCGTGCTGGCTGCGCGAGTAGCGCGGGTGCAGGGCCGAGAGCTTGATCGAGATGCCCGGGCCTTCGTAGATGCCGCGCCCGGCCGAGGCTTTGCCGATCGCATGGATCGCCTGCTCGTAGCTGGCGTAGTAGCGCTGGGCGTCTTCTTCGGTGGTGGCGGCTTCGCCGAGCATGTCGTACGAGTAGCGGAAGCCTTGGGCTTCGTACTTACGGCTGTTGGCGAGCGCTTCGGAGATGGTTTCGCCTGTCACGAACTGTTCGCCCATCAGGCGCATGGCCATGTCCACGCCCTTGCGGATGAGGGGTTCGCCGCCACGGCCGATCAGGCGGGTGAGCGCCTTGGTGAGACCGGCTTCGCTGGTGGTGGTGACGAGCTTGCCGGTGATCATCAGGCCCCAGGTGGCGGCGTTGACGAACATCGACGGCGAGTTGCCCATGTGGGCGTGCCAGTCGCCCTTGCTGATCTTGTCGCGGATGAGCGCGTCGCGCGTGGCCTTGTCGGGAATACGCAGCAGGGCTTCGGCCAGACACATCAGGGCGACGCCCTCTTGGCTGGACAGCGAGAATTCGTGAATCAGGCCTTCGACGCCGCCGCCGGTGCTCTTGCCGCGCAGGGCGACGACGAGCTTACGGGCGAGGGCGGAGGCCGACGTGGCGGTGGCCGGGGCCAGCTTGGCCTGACCGATCAGCACGGGCACGCATTCTGGCTCTGGGCGGCGGTAGGCGGCGGTGATGGCGGCGCGCAGTACCGACTGGGGTTGCACGTTCTGGGCGAATTCGAGGAACGGGTGCGCGGCGGTGTCGTCGCCGTTCAGGCCGTCGATGACTTCCGTAGCGGCGTGGGTTGCGCCGTTGAGTTCGGGGGGCAGGGTGCCGCTCTCGATGCGCTCCAGATAAGCGAAGATCGCCTGTTTGATGAGCCAGTGCGGGGTGCGCTCGATTTGCTGGGCGGCCGTTTTGAGCCGGGTGCGCAGGACGTCGTCGACCTTGACGCCGAGAGTGGTGTTAGCCATGGAGGGTTACCTGATGACGCGAAAACGTGACACCCATAGAGGGGTGAATGGCGGCATCGTAACCGGGTTTTCAGGCGGGTGCAACCCGAGTCAATATTGGGGTTGCACCTTAGGGGTGGGACTTATTCGAAGTCGTAACACAGTACGTCTGAGTGAAAGAGGTAGCTCGTCAGCACGTAATTGACTTTGCTGGACCAAGTCAGCACCGCTGACCAGTCACCGGGGTCTTTGGACGACTTCTGGCCCGCACGCACTTCTTCCTCCAAAACAATGCGTGGCTCCCTAAAGGCCGTGTAGCACGGCGATGTGGTCGACGAATGCAGGGTGCAGTAGTGGTGAGGTTGCGTTCTCACACTCGCCGCCGTGCAGTTGTACAGCTTGTATTGCGTCAAGGCGAACTTGACTTGGCCCGGCGCACCCGCTGGGCCTTGATCGCCTTTATCGCCAGATTGGCCCCGGGCACCGTCCGACCCCGTGTCGCCCTTGAGCGTGCGCCACGAGCCGTGTTGGCACGCATAAAACGTCCCGCCCGCGTCCCGCCCGATTTGCCCATTGACCCGGCAAGCTTGCGAAGGATTGATCGGCTCGCCCAAAGTCAGCGTGCTTGGATTGAGCTCCGTCTGTCGTAGCGGGTCGTCACCCACCCGCACGCTGCCGCCATTTTTGACGTTCACGTCCGCGTACGACCAAACGCCCTTAGCGGCTGCGATTACGCCATCTTTTGTCTCGACGCCATCCCTCGACATGCCGTCCGGCGGAGATTTGCCGTACGCGATCAAGTTCTTCCCGGACGTGATGTTGTCTTTCGCCGCAATCGTGGATGTCGCTTCGATCGCGCCGGTCAGCTTGAGCCCTTGCTTTGCACCGATGATTTCTTTGACGTTGGCGATGTCGTTTTCACGCATATCGAGCTTGCCGGTCATCGGTTGTGTACCGTCGCGACGCAGATAGCTGTTCATCGGGCTAAGCAGATAGCCGACACGCACCGCCAGCAGTCCAGCGCGGTGTAGCGGGTTCGGCAAACGGTTCGGCGTGGTGGTGCTGCCCGTGGGCGTTTGGGGAAACGTGAAATCGCCAGGGTCGTCGTCCTTGGAGAACCCGCCATGTACGCCGATCTTGCGCACGGCGGTACTTACAGCGTTCCAGTCGGTGCGGTGACCGTAGGTGCGAGTGATCGTCTGATCGATGTAGACGACACCTCGGATGTCCCGGCTATTCGGCGGCTGGAAGATTCTGACGACGTACCGTGCGTCGGGAAGCGCGGGCGGCTTATCGCCGATGCCGGGCAGCTTCATGATGCGGATGATGTGCTCGGCGCTCAGCGGCTTGCTGCCGAGTAGCAGCATTTGCCCTTGGTAACCGTCTTTATCCTTCGTGAACTCGATCGCCCCCATGTCGCCGGCGTTTGCAATGGGTACGGGGTCCGCGCTGTTGAGTGCACTGTCGATCTCCCCGTGGTATTTCACGATGAACGACTGCACGCCGTCGCCGATCACTTTCAACGATGCGCCGACGCTCTCGGCTTTTTGCATGCGCATGTCGTGCATTTGCTGATTCATCCAGAACGTCAGCAACACGCCCACCACAGCGACCGCGATGGTTGCGCCAATCAAAAACACGCCTTTCTGTCGGCTTTGCATACGTCTCCTTACCGGTTGGTGGAGATCCGATAAGCGTTGCCGACGGCACGCTATCTCGAATCAAGGCGGCAATTCTCGTGGAGTTGCACCGCGCTGAGTGACGGAAACGGCCGGAATTGAGAGGCGGTGTGCTGTAAAGCGAAAGCTGGTTAACCGGAACCTATAGGGAGATGTCCTTCACCGGTCTTCTCGTATCCAGTCTTCGCGTGTCCTTTGGTTTCTTGCCGATGACTTCGGCGTTCATTCGCGTGTGTGAATTAATCCGGGTGTTTCCCAACCCTAAGGCGCTGGCGTGCTTCCAAAATGGCCGGTTTCAACGAGACGGCGATGACGGGTACGCGGCAGCGAGCGTGTCCCCATTGATTCGCGAGGGGGCAAGGCAATGCGGAGCAAGCAACGGGGCGTGTTTCTGATCGGCGCAACTATCGCGGTCGCTGTGGTGGGCATCCTGGTCGCGTTCTGGGGACAGCACCAGATGCAGCAGATGCGTATCGAGAAAGGCGAGCGCGTGGGGGAATCGCTGAAGGTGCTAGGCAACCATGTGCAGGATTTCATGGTGAAACACCATGGGGACATCAAGGCGCTTTTCCTGCAACGCGAGGGGGCGAGCCGCAAGATTGCTGAAAGCGGCATCGAACTGACGCGACGATATGACGTATGGCTACGCGCGAAGACCATCAGCGATTTGACGGTCGAGAAGCTCATTCGGCTGACGGGTGCTAAGGGCACTGGTTCGTCGCCGCCGTTGGCCGGGGCGGAGTATCGGATCGTCGTGTATTCCACCAACTGTGCGGATAAGACCGAGCCGTGCGATATCGACGCTGTGACATATCTCACCGCGCCGATCAAAAGCACCTACTCAAATGGCGCGGATTGGGTGGCGTCTGGCGCGGCACTGGCCAAACTCGGTGTGCTGGGCGGCATATCGCGGCAGGGCGATCCCAACGTGTTTCGGTTCCTCGACGGGAACGGCCCGGTAATCAACACGGTTCGAAACCCGGAGCGCCCCGCCATCGCCGGGCTTCTCGCAATGCGGGGCGGGTATCAGACGAGCGCGCAGGACGCTTTCTTGCGACGCGATGGCACGCGCGAGATGCAGGGCGATTTGAACTTGAGCGGCAACAACATCGTTAACGCGAAGCAAATCACCAATGTCGAGTTGGTCGATGTCGAAAAGATGACCGCCAAGACGATAACCGCCACGGAAAACATTCATTCCGATGGTCAGATCTCCGCAAAAGGCATCTTCAGCTCAGACGGCGCGACTATCACCGGAAAGTTGGAAGTCAAAAACCAAGGTGTTCACGCCGATGGGGAGATTCGGGCACAGGGGGAGCTTCGCTCGGAGGCTGGCGTTGTGCGTCTCAAGGGCGCGGTGGGGGGGAGCTGTTCGGACCGAGGTATTGGTCTCGACGAACAGGGGCGCGTGATGTCGTGCCAAAGCGGCACGTGGACGTTGGGTGCTTTGCCAAAGGATTCGACCGAAGTATCCGAAGATATTCGGAGCGAGATCGTGAAGGGGTACGTGCCCTGGGACGTCGCATCAATCACCGTCAACAATTATCGGGATTTCAAAGCGAGGTGCGAATCGACGACAACGACGGAGATCCCCAATGGATTTGCGTGTCAACTCGACGTCGTAAAGAACTACTGCGAGCAAATCCCGCGATTGAGGCAACGAACTTTTATAGGGAACGGCCGCCGCGATGTGAGCTTTGAAATACCCCCGTCAGACGGCCAAAACGGCAGTATCGCTGGCGGAATTTATAAGATCACTTGCCTAACGCCGAGAGGCGCGCCGGTTCAACTGGTCTACAGAGCCGCAAACTCGACGGGCGCCCAAGCTTTCGACAGTGTTCGTCCTGCCACGGAGGAGGATCTCCGTCGATTGATCGTTCGATCTCGCCTGCCACAAGTCAAATCGATAAAACTCTTCGAGGAATTCCGCTGCGCCTTGGGAGACGCCGGCCATATCTACAACCTCGATGAGGATAAGGACGGCCCATGGGACTACTGCGAGATGGCGTCGGACGAAGCAAAGTATCAGTGCGATTGGCCGAATCAGATGCGCGATCTCTATCGCGACATCGACTCCGGAGCATGGAAGTTCAGACTTAAGCAGCGTGGTGGTGGGGTTAAATGTGTGAAATTTGCCGAACAATAACCCCGCCACCATCGCAGACACGCTTAAACGGGATATCCCCTTACTTCCCGCCGTCGTTACCGTAAGTCTTCCCCAAATACTCAGAAATCAGCTTCACCTGATCTTCCGGAATCGGGGCGCCGTAGACCTTCACCATCTTCGTGACTTCCGCGCTCCAGAAGGCGGCGGGCATCGGCGGTTGGCTGTTGATGTAATCGACCGAATGGCACATCACGCACCATGCGCTCGTCGCTTGATAGCCCGCGAGTGTCGAGGCTTTTAGCTGCGCGGTTTCCTGCGGCAGTTTGATGTCGAGTGCATGAGCAGCAGGCGATACCAGTGCACCCAACACAAGCACCGCACCCACGCGACGGAAAATATTCGAAGTTTTCATAGTCATCTCCCGTCTCAAGCCGCAACCACGCGCACGGTTTCTACGCCATTGCGCAGATAACCGGCCGGATTCCACAACGATTGCAGCGGCTGCGCCACCCCGGCACGATTCGTTGCCCGCACCTTCAGCACGTGTTCCCCCGCCGATGACGGCACGAACGTCGCCGTCCACTCGCGGAACGAATATTTCGACAACTCGTTGCCGAGCTTCGCCGCCTGCCAGGTCTGGCCGCCGTCGCTCGAGAACTGCACGTCGCGGATGCCTTCACCGCCATCGAACGCAATGCCGCGCACGCGCACCGGTTTGCCCACCGCCACGCTTTGCCCATCGGTCAGACTCGTCACGAACGAGCGCACCGTGAAGCGCTCGATCGGCTTGGTCTTTTGCGGTGCCGTCCCCGGTGCGACGCAATTGCAGTCGTTGTCCGGAATGCGATACGCCGTGGCCATCCAGAAGCCATCGAACACCGTGTCGATCACCTTGATATCGGCCAAATGCTTGACCCAATACGTGCCGTAGTACCCCGGCACCACCAGCCGCACCGGATAGCCGTTGAGCATCGGCAAATCCTGACCGTTCATCGCGAACGCGATCATCACTTCGCCATCCATCGCGTGATCGAGGTCGAGGGCCTTCACGAACTCGGGCGTCGCCGGGATGATCGGGCGATCCAGCCCTTCGAACGTCACCTGCTTCGCACTCGCGCCAACGCCTGCCTTTTCCAGAATGCGTTTGAGCGGAATGCCCTTCCAGCGCGCATTGCCCATCGCACCGTTGGCGATCTGGCCGCCACCGACGCGCGGCTCGAAGAAGCCCCGACTGTTGCCTGAACACTGATGCACCGCCACCAGTTCCACCGGTGCGCCGAAGTCCTTCTTCAGCGACTCAAGCGAGATTTCGAGCGGTTTAGCGACGCTGCCGCTCACGCGAATGCGGTGCTTCTTGGCATCGACATCCGTCGGGATACCCGCCAAGTGATACCGCACGAAGAACGCGTCGTTCGGCGTAATCAGCCCATCGTTGAACACTTCGAACGGCGTCTCCAACTGCGGCGGACGTGCCGTCAAACGAATGAGGGGGCGCTTCTGCGGATACGCCACCAAGTCACGCTCGCCATTGGCAAATGGCAACGTCACCGTTTGCGGCGCACTGACGGCGGCGAGCGTGTCGATTGCGCGTCCGGCGAGGCTGGCACCCACACCCAGCGCACCGGCTCGCCGCAAAAAGCGGCGTCGCGACGTGGCGGCAATGGTGGATTCGGAAAGATCACCCGACGCGGACACGTCGAGTGCGGACGATTCAGGCAAAGCGGAGGCGAGAGCCGTGGGGGCGGCGCTGCGGTCGTGCGACTTCATGGAGAGTCTCCTGTAGGACGTTCTTATCGTGCTTTCAGGGTGACGCGGCAGCGCGGTGAAGCGGGTGCTGTCAGACGCGCTGCGGTGATGCGATGCGTGCCTTCGGATGCCCGCCGAGTCGCCGCGTGTGGGGACACGACGCAGGGCGAAGCATGCCCGCATCGTCGGAGATTCTGCCGATGATGTCAAATTTTCGGAACGCTATATACCGATTTATATTTCGAGAGGGTCGACTTCGAGGTGCCAGCGCACCGGCGCTTTGAGGGCGCGCAGCCCGGCCATCCAGCCAGCGAGAAACCGTTGCAGCGCGCCGCGATGCGGGCTTTCCACGACGAGTTGGGCGCGGTCGGTACCGGCGATACGCACCATCGTCATGGGCACAGGGTCCCAGAGCGAGATGCGCGGATCGTTGAGGTCAGGGCCAGCGGCAATTTCGCGGGCCTGTTTGAGGAACGCCATGGCGTCGTCGAGTTTGCGAGCCTCGGCGCGTAACAGCGCCTGATGCGTATAAGGCGGCAGCAGCGCAACGCGTCGCTCTTCCAATTGCTGCGCCGCGAACCCGGCGTAATCGTGGCGCATGAGCGACCCGAACAGCGGATGCGACGCGTAGCGGGTTTGGATCAGCACGTCGCCGGGGCCTTCGGCGCGCGCGGCGCGACCGGCGCGCCCAGCCACCTGCATCAATTGCGCGAACAGCCGCTCGGCCGCCCGGAAGTCGTGCGAGAAGAGCGCGCTGTCGGCGTTGACCACGCCCACCAGCGTGACGTTACGGAAGTCGTGTCCCTTGGCGACCATCTGCGTGCCGATCAGGACGTCGACTTCGCCCGCGTGCACCTGTGCGAAGAGCGCCTGCGCGCTGCCCTTGCGACGCGTGCTGTCAGCGTCGATGCGGGCGAGCCGCGCGTCGGGGAAGTGCTCGGCGAGTGCCTCTTCAATGCGTTGTGTGCCGCGACCGAGCGGCGCGAGATCCTGATTACCGCAGTCGGGGCAGGCATGCGGAATGCGCGACTCGGCGCCGCAGTGGTGACACCGCAGCCGGCGCTCGGGTTTGTGCAGCACCATGTGGGCGCTGCACCGGCGGCAGTCGCTGACCCAGCCGCACGCGTCGCAGTTGAGCACGGGGGCGTAGCCGCGTCGGTTTAGGAACAACAGGCTTTGTTCACCGGCTTCGAAGCGGGCTTTGATTGCAGCGAGCAACGTTTGCGACAAACCCTCGTGCACCGTGCGCTGGCGCTTGCGCTCGATATCCATGTCGATGAGCGACACGCGCGGCAGCACCGCGTCGGGCGTGGCGCGCTCGGGCATCGATAGCCGCACGTAACGGCCTTGTTCGGCCCGTCGCCAGCTATCGAGCGACGGGGTGGCCGAGCCGAGAACGACCGGAATGCGCAGCCGGTTAGCGCGCCAGATCGCGAGATCGCGCGCGGAGTAGCGCAAACCTTCCTGCTGTTTGTACGACGGGTCGTGTTCCTCGTCGACGACGATCAAGCGCAAATGCGGCAGCGATGCCATCACCGCGAGCCGCGTGCCTAATACGATACGGGCCTCGCCGCGATGGGCCGCGAGCCAGTGTCGCGCGCGCTCGCCTTCGGCCAGTCCGCTATGCAGCGTGACGAGTGTCTCGTTCGGAAAGCGCGAACGGAACACGCCTTCGAGCTGCGGTGTGAGGTTGATTTCCGGCACGAGGACGAGCACCTGCGCTTCACGCTCGCGCAACGCCTCGGCGACGGCGCGCAGATACACCTCGGTCTTGCCGCTGCCGGTCACGCCATAGAGCAGGAAGGGCGCGCAGGCGGGGATGTCGGATGCATCTGAAGCGGCGGCCGAGCCCTCGTCGGCGGCGCTGGGCTTATCCAGCGGCTGCGCGCCGGACGCCAGCAGGGCGTCGTGAATGGCGGCGACGGCGTCGGCTTGTCCGGCCGTCAGCGTCTTGGTAGCCGTGGGGCCGCTGTGGGCGTCGGTGGCTTCTTCGAATGAAGCGTCATCGCTGTCGCCGTCCTCGTCGGCATCGTCATCCTCACGCACCGCCTCATGAAACGGCACGGTCTCTACGATCACCCAACCGGCGGCCGCCCATTGTTTCAGCACATCGGCGGCCTTGGCGCAGAGTGCGCGGGCTTCGTCCGCGTCGAGCGTCCCGGCTTGCGCGAGGCCTTCGGCCAGTCGGCGCTGGGCGCGCAACCGGGCGGGGACGTTCTCCATCAACGTGTCGAGCGCGCCGTCGGCAATGCGATACCGTTGCACGCCGCGCTGGGCAAGCAACCGCGACCAGCGCATCGGCGTGCGCAAATGGCCGGGGATGGCCGGCAGCGCCACTTCGCCAATTCCGCGCTGGTAATACCGCGCCGCGAAACGCATCAGGTCGCGCCAGTCATCGCCGAGCGGCGGCAATTCGTGCCAGACAGACGTCACTTCGCGCAGCTTCGTCGGGTCGACTTCGCTGCGCTGCGTCAATTCCCAGACGATACCCACCACCTGTCGCCGTCCGAACGGCACCTGCACTAACTGTCCGAGGCTCGCCGCCTGATCGAGGCGGTAGTCGAAGAGCGTCAGTAGCGGAGTGTCGAGTGCCACGCGGGCGATCGACGGCGCACTCCCGGTGCCGCGCGGCGTGGTCGCAGCGGCATCCTCGCAGGAAGCATCCGGCGGGAGGAGAGACGGTTCGGGGAGGTCGTCGGCGCGGGTCAAACTTAAAGTGAATCCTGAGAAGTTCCGGTAAACCCCGGATTTGAGTCGGCTTTCCGGCAGCCCCGAAACGCTTGTGGATAACTATGTTGAGAACTGTGGGGATTATCTCCCGGCAGCCTCACTGCGCGGGCCTCACATCGCGCCGCGCCGTTTCTGTGCATGAATCAAAAAGGCTTTTTGATCAATAGCTTATGAGCAACGACGAAGGGTGCTTCAAAGTGCGAGACAGTTGCGGCGGCGCAGCGAGAATTTGTGCATAAGTCTTTGGGACAACTCCGCAAATTGGAGGGGTTACTCGACCCGTTTTCCCTTGACTTTGCCAACGTGTAACGGTGGTCGGGTTTGCGAGGCGAAATGCCCCGCGAACCCGCGCCGCCACGTGGCGGTACTGCGTATTACACCGGCTGGCGCAGCTTCCGGCTATGGCTATGGACTTCGTCGACGAGCGCGGCGACGTGTTCGGGCGGCGTGAACTGCGAGATGCCATGCCCGAGGTTGAAGACGTGGCCTGGTGCATTGCCATAAGCGTTGAGCAGGCGGCGGGCTTCTGCGCGAATGGCATCCGGCGACGCAAACAACGCGGTCGGGTCGAAATTGCCTTGCAGTGCACAACGATCGCCAACGCGCTTGCGTGCGGCTGCCAGATCGACGGTCCAGTCGAGGCCGATGGCGTCGGGGCCGGTGTCGGCAATGGCTTCGAGCCACTGGCCGCCGCCTTTGGTGAATACGATGTGCGGAATACGCGCCCCCGCCCATTCACGATGCACGCCAGCGAGCGCCTTCTGCATGTAAGCGAGCGAGAAGCGTTGATAGAGGCCGTCCGCTAGCGCGCCGCCCCACGTGTCGAACACCATCACGGCCTGTGCGCCGGCTTCGATCTGCGCGTTCAGATAGGCGGTTACGGCTTTGGCGTTGGTCTCGAGGATGTGCGTCATCAGGTCGGGACGCTCGTACATCATCGTTTTGACGGTGCGATAGTCGGCCGAACCGGAGCCTTCGACCATGTAGCACGCCAGCGTCCACGGGCTGCCGGAGAAGCCGATGAGCGGCACGCGGCCTTGCAGCGCGCGGCGAATCTCGGACACGGCGTCGAACACGTAGCGCAGGCTGTCGAGATCGGGGGCGCGCAGGCGGCGCACGTCGTCTTCGGTGCGCAGCGGGTGCGCGAAGCGCGGGCCTTCGCCAGCTTCAAACGACAAGCCCAACCCCATCGCGTCGGGGATGGTCAGGATGTCGGAGAAGAGAATGGCGGCGTCGAGCGGAAAGCGATCGAGCGGCTGGAGCGTGACCTCGGTGGCGTAGGCAGGGTTCTTGGCCAGTGCCAGGAAGCTGCCGGCCTTAGCGCGGGTGGCGTTGTATTCGGGCAGGTACCGGCCCGCCTGGCGCATGAGCCAGATCGGCGTGTACTCGGTCGGCTGGCGCAGCAGGGCGCGCAGGAAAGTATCGTTTTGCAGAGCTTGGGACACGTCGAGGCGGTGGTATCTGAAATTTGGGCAAGCGGCCATTTTACTCGGGTATCCGGGGCGCGGTCGCATGGGCGGACGTTATGCCGCGCATAAGTCACGCATCAGTGTGCTCAAAGCGCGCCCGGACGGCACATTTGTTGCGACCAATCGGACGCAGCGGGCATGCCCCCATTGGCGGCGGCGCACGCTGTCTTTACTATGACGGCACACTTTGCGGCGCCAGCAGGCGAGTGCCGCGAAGCCGACGATCTGCAACAGACGGATCGACCGCTAGGACAACAATCAGGAGACACGTATGAAAGGCATGATCGCGGCCGCCTCGATGGCCGTCGTGGCATTGACGGCACTGGCCGCCAACACGGTTCAAGCCCAGTCGGCGGGTGCCGCCGCGCCTTCGCGGCTCGACGACATCGTGAAGTCGGGCACGCTGCGCGCTTGCGCCACCGGCGACTACAAGCCGTATTCGTACAAACGCCCGGACGGTCAGTTCGAAGGCATCGACGTGGATTTGGTCGCCTCGCTGGCGAAGTCGCTGGGGGTGAAGCCGGAAATCGTGCCGACGAGCTGGCCCAAGCTGATGGACGATTTCACCGCCAACAAATGCGACATCGTCGTGGGCGGGGTGTCGGTTACGCTCGATCGCGCGCGCCGTGCCTATTACAGCCGTGTGGTGATGGTGGACGGCAAATCGCCCATCGTGCGCTGCGCCGACGTGGCGAAGTACCAGACGCTCGCTGACCTGAACAAGCCGAGCACGCGCGCCATCGCCAACCCGGGCGGCACGAACGAGCGCTTTGCCCGTCAATACATGCCGAACGCGACGCTCACGATCTACCCGGATAACGTCACGATCTTCCAACAGATCGCTGATGGCAAAGCCGACGTGATGGTGACCGACTCGTCGGAAACGCTGCTCCAGCACAAGCTTCACCCGACGCTGTGCCCGGTGAACCCCGACAAGCCGCTGCAATTCGGCGAGAAGGCTTATCTGCTGCCGCGCGGTGACGACGTCTTCAAGAACTACGTCGACCAATGGCTCAACCTCGCGCAGAAAACCGGCGAGTATCAGGCCGTGGTGGATAAGTGGCTGAAGTGAGTTGCCTTAGGACTTAGGCGCTTAGGTGTTTAGGTGCCTAGGCAGGCGGCGATGTGTGCACTTTCTGCGCTCACATCGCCGCGAACCGAAAACCTAATCAACCCAGCCAATCGCGCAGACGCTGCGCCGCGTCGTGCATGACCAAACGAGCTTGCGGTACGTAGGGCTGTAGCCGCGCGAAGCTATGCGTCAGACCGGCCGCCTCGATGACCTCGGCGCGCCCTCCCGACTGCGCGGCGAAATGCGCGTATTCCACCGCTTCGTCATGCAACGGGTCGTACTCGGCCGCAATGACCAACGTGTGCGGTAGCGGATGCTTCGGCGCTTCCGCCGTCAAATTCACCCGAACGTCGCTTGCTTTCGGCTCAGTCCCGTTCAGGAACTGCTTCCAGTACCAGCGCATTTCGTCGCGCGTCAAACCGACGCCGTCCGCCAGACGCTCGTAACTCGGCGTGTCGAAGCGATACTGCACCACCGGGTAGATCAGCAACTGCGCACCGATGACACCCGGATGCTGGTCGTTGAACCACGCCGTCGCCTGCGCCGCCAGATGCCCGCCCGCGCTATCGCCCGCGACGGCTAGCCGGTCTGGCGAGACGCCCAGTCGCACGCGCTGTTCGGCCGCCCACGCCAATGCTTCGCGGGCGTCGTCCACCGGGGCCGGAAACGGATGCTCCGGCGCCAGACGGTAATCGACGCTCAACACGGCGAAATCGCCATCCTGCGCAAGAAACGCCGCCATCGTGCCGTGCGTATCGACATCGCCGACCACCCAGCCGCCGCCGTGAAAAAACACCACCAGCGGCACTTCCCGCCCGACCGGACGGTAAAGGCGCGCGCGCACATTGCGCCCCGGCAGGGGAATCTCGAAGGTCTCGCTTTTCAGCCCGGCGGGCAACGGACGCAGCGCCTCATTGGCGACGGTTGCGAAACGGGCGCGGACATCTTGCGGACTCGGGGAACCCTCGGGCGCAGGGTACTTGCGCGCCATCAGGTCGTAGTAGGCAAGCAAATCGGCATCGATGGTCATGGCTGCGGACAGTGTGTGGAGTTAGTCGGTGACGGGCGCTCGGGTGGCGCCTATGTCGCTGTGTCTCGGTGTCTTTCGGGTCTCGCTCGGGCAATTAGGACTGACCGGCGCCGAGCATCTGCCAGCGCTGGTGTTCGATCTTGACGCAGCGATCCATCACGACATCGAGCCCGGCCGCGAGCGCTACTGCGGCGGCATCGTCGTTCTCGATACCCAACTGCATCCATAAACTGTTTGCGCCAATCGCGACCGCCTCGTCGGCGATGGGCGGAATGTCGGCGCTGCGCCGGAAACAATCGACCATCTGAATTCGCACACCCTCAGCGCGCAGCGCATCGGCCGCCTCGGTGAGGCTCGCGTAGACGGGTTCGCCCAGAATGGTCGCGCCGCTGTCGGCGGCCTGCGGGTT
The DNA here is from genome assembly GCF_902459645.1 of Pandoraea pneumonica. Taxonomy (GTDB): domain Bacteria; phylum Pseudomonadota; class Gammaproteobacteria; order Burkholderiales; family Burkholderiaceae; genus Pandoraea; species Pandoraea pneumonica. The sequence continues at coordinate 112,832 of NZ_CABPSK010000002.1, read as the reverse complement.
CACCGGCACGATGCGGTAGCCGTGCTGCTGCATGTAGCGCGATGTGGTGAAGCTCGGCCGGTCGGGCCGCGGCGACAAGCCCACCACGGCGATCACGCGGTCGCGCGCAAGGATCTGTGCCAGTCGTTCGATGGTTTCCATGCGGGGTCGGCCGGTCCGGCCGGGGAGTCAACGGTTGGACTGCGAAGCTACCCGTGGCCTACCGGGCGCGCGCCAGATTGGTGCACGATTCGGCGGCGCACTATGTTGCCACGCACAAAGACTGAACTTAGCACATCGACGCCCAGGGTGTGAAACCCCTGCCTGCTCACCGCGATGGTGCGTGTATGGATGGGTGCGAGGGTGGGTGGGTTGGCGTGTGTCGTGACGGGGACGAGATTTCGGCGTGTAACTCAAGTTCACGCTCGATTAGATAATTTACTCAGGATGACGAAACAAGTGACATTTGCGTGTCACGCCGCAAAGTCTTGCTGGAGAACGGAGATGCTGAGGGTTTTCGAGGGAATTATGGGCTGAGGTGTTACAACCTGAAACACTTTGTTACCCCTCCTGCTATACGTTTCCACCACAATGCATCTCAACGCTGAAGTGCTTATCCCCCGGTAACACAGCAGCGCGGCTGTATCGGCAACGAGCGTCCCCCGGCGCAATTTGCAAGGTAATTCGATACGGTGCTCCGAATCTGGTCTCCTCGCGCTAACCCCGTAGCGTGTGGTTTTGGCGGGCCCAAGTGTCCCGCCATTTTTTTTGCCTGCAACGTCCTACATCTTTCCTCACCCGTCCTCTGACAAGTGAGCGACACGCGCATGAAGCGCACATGATTCGCGCATGATGCGGTTACGAAAATCGTTCGCCATCCGAGTGAAATTCGGAAATCGATTTCTCCCTGCGTAATTCCAAAATGACGATGGATCGTGAGCACTCCGCTTATCTTGCGGCGCTGCGCAACCATGGTTTGAGCCAGCCAAGTCCCGCGCGTGTTTCGCCCTGTGGCCGATATTCGCAGCCGATCCAGCCCGTATAGCCGAGCTCGTCTAGCAACCGGAACAGGAAGGGATAGTTGACTTCGCCGGTGTCCGGTTCATGCCGCGCAGGTACCCCGGCAACTTGCACGTGTCCGATGTTGGCAATGTGTTGGCGCAACTTCATGGCGAGGTCGCCTTCGACGATCTGGCAGTGATAGGCGTCGAACTGCACTTTGAGATTGCTCGCGCCGACTTCCTGCCGAATCGCCTGTGCCTGATCCTGACGCGTGAGGAAGTAACGCGGAAAGTCGCGCGGATTGATCGGCTCGATCAAGATGGTCACGCCGTGGGCGGCCGCTCGTTCTGCCGCGAAGGCAAGGTTTTCGAGATAAACGGCGCGGCACCGTTCGAGCGATTGCGCCGCATCGGGGCAGCCTGCCATCACGTGCAACTGACGGCAGCCGAGCGTATCGGCGTAGTCGAGCGCGAGTTCGACGCCATCGCGAAACTGCGCTTCGCGCCCCGGGAGCGCCGCGAGGCCTCGCTCGCCGCTCGCCCAGTCGCCGCCCGGCGTGTTGAAGAGCACTTGCGTGAGCCCGGCATCGTCGAGTCGTGCGCGTATCTCGTTGGCGGGGTGTTCGTAGGGAAACAGACATTCCACACCACGGAAGCCGTCGGCCGCAGCCGCGCGGAAACGTTCCAGAAAAGGGACTTCCTGATAGAGCAGCGTCAGGTTCGCAGCAAATCGCGGCATGGGCGGAATCTCCGTCGCGTGAAGCGGATGGTCGGTGGGCAGATGCTTGCCACGATATCACTGGCCGTCGATCTGAGGCGCCGCCACGCTGCGCAATTGATACCGGCCGTCGTTATTGAAGAGCCACGTCTCGACGGCGCGTACCCGGCCGCTGCTGTCGACCAGCGCACGGCTCGGTGCGGGCAACGGACTCGCCCGGCGCAGGCTTGCCACCGCAATGCGCTCGGCCTCGCGATCGCCGTTGCTGCGGTACAGGATCACTTGCGTGACGTTGCCGCTGCGATCGACCCAGTATTCGAGCGACACGACGGAGCGCAGCATCGGCTGCGGATTGCCTGGCGTGATTTGCCGCGCGTTCACTTCGGTCACGCGCTGCGCTGCGGCGATCTTGTATTGATCGAGTGCCGAGACCGGTGCGTTGCCCGGTGAGAAATCGAGCACGAGCGGCGACTTGGGCGCGAAGTCGGGATTGGCGCAACTGGTCAGCAGGAGCGGTGCGCTGTTCAGCAACAGCACCAACGCCAGTGCAGCGCGGCTAAATTTGCCGGGCTTGGCGGGGCTGGCAGCGAGGCTGACGCCAGCGTTGTTGCCAACTTCGCGCCACTCGCGCGAGCGCTGCCAGTGGTGTGAGCCGTTAGGCCGTACGCGTTGGGACGATCCGATTTTCATGGGCGCCTCCTGCCAAGTCAGCGACGCTTCTAGGTTTTTCACGTCCTGTCGCGCGACGACCCGACGGCCGTCACGCGATGTCCTGCTTTGCTGCCTAATGCGGTCGTTAGTGCGATCGTTGGTGCGGTCGTTAATGCCGCCGTCAACGACCGTTAATGCGGCCGAGTGCCGAACGCCCAGTTCGGCATCAGCGTATTGGACGGCAAATTCTCATCCTGCAACTTGCGGGCGGTCTCGATACCGGCCACGGGCAACCCGGTCGGGTCGAGCAAGCCGATTTGCACCAGCACGCTCGCCTGATCCCAATAGATATGCTCGTGCTCGAGCTTGCCGCCCCGGAAGCGCACGATCGCCACGAGCGGAATCTCGACGCGGCGCCCGGTCGGTGCCACGCCCGGCAACATCCAGTCGACCGGTGTCGTGTGCGTGAAGCAAAACAGCAACTCGTCGACCAGTTGCGTCGCCCCAATGGTGCGCGAGATCGGAATGAGCTTCGTGTCGGGCGGGTTGCTGTTGACGAAGTGGTTGCGATAAAAGTGCGCCAATTGCTGATGGCCGACGCCGCCCGTCATCGTCGGGATGTGATTGACGTACGGCTCGTCGACCATCGTCTTCATCAGCGGATCGATCTCGCGAATGGCGAATTCGTAGGCGCAATGCGTCTCCCACAGCGAGGCGAAATCGAAATGCGGACCGATGACGTTGCGCAGGGCACCCATGGTGCGTTGATGCGCGAGTTGTGTCGCCGAGCGGTTGAAGTGATCGCCGGGGCGAGCAAAGGCGTGGTCGGCGTCCGGATAGGTATAGAGGGTGACGTTCGGGTGCTCGCCCAACTGGGCGGCCAGCGTCTCGCGCACTTCGGCCGGGGCGTACTTGTCGAGTTCGGCAATGTGCAGCACGAGCGGCGGATGGTCACCCGCGAGTTCTTCCACGTGCTGTTCCAACCCCACGCCGTAGTAACTCACCGCGACCTCGGCGCTGGTGCGGGTGACGGAGAGCGCCGCGAGTTTGCCGCCGAGACAGTAGCCGACCACGCCAACACCGCCCACGCATTCGGGCAGTGCGCGCAAGGCATCGACGGTCGCGCCGACGTCTTCCATGCCGAGATCGATGTCGAAACTCTGGAACAACGCAAACGCGCGCTGCCAGCCGCCCGGGGAGTAGTCCAACTCGATGCCTGGCTCGATGCGCCAGAACAGATCGGGGGCCAAGACGACATAGCCCTCTTCCGCGTAACGGTCGGCAAGGTCGCGAATGTGCGCGTTCACGCCGAATATCTCCTGACATAGCACCAAGCCCGGGCCTTTGTTGCTGCCCGCTTTGCTCGCGTCGGGTAAGGCGAGATACGCCTGGAAGGTCTTGCCGTCGCGCGACTCGATGCTGATGAAGCGTCCTGCCATGTCACTGTCTCCTGAGGGGCCGGATCGTGCGGCAGACAGCGCTCTTTGCCTAGCTTAGGCGGTGCACGCGCGCCGCGCCGCGCGGTAAACCCGCAGCGGTGCGGCGAGGCGCGCAACCGTGCCCGTGAGGGGCGACGGCCGAGCGCTGCCACCGGTTGGATACGCGGACATTACGGTGATGTTGCGAGGTAACGGTTGACGCTGGTTTGACTCTGGTTTGGCACTGCGCTCGGGCACTGCGGCGCAGAGACTGCGGTCCGTGCCGTGGCGTCAGTAGCGGCATTCGACGATACCATGCATACTCGGTGCGCACGTTCGATGGGTGAACGTTTGCCTGTTTTTGACGCATTGGAGTGACCATGATTACCGTGTATCACAACCCGCGCTGCTCGAAGTCGCGCGAAGCGCTGGCGCTCGTGGAAGGCTCGCCGGCCGTGGGTGGCAGCGATTTGCAGATCATCGAATACCTGAAGGCGCCGCCGAAAGCGGCCGAACTCAAACGCCTGCAAAAGCTGCTGGGCGTGCCCGTGCGCGACATGATTCGCAGCAACGAGACGGAGTACACCGAGTTGGGGCTGTCGGACAAAGAACTGACCGACGAAGAATTGCTCGCCGCGATTGCCAAGCATCCGAAGCTGTTGCAACGCCCCATCGTGGTCAACGGCGACAAGGCGGTGATCGCTCGTCCGCCGGAGTTGGTGAACGAGGTTTTGTAACGTTGCAGGCTGGCGAGCACGGTGGGGTTGGCTCGCCGTGGCGCGGACGCACCATCGGGACACCGGCGCGCCGCTCGGTTGACCCGCCGGTTACGGCGGTGTCAACGCATCCACTGAAAAAGCGCGCCTAGCGGTGTGCCGTGCTGTCTTTCTCCGGACCGGCTTCGTCAGACGACGCGCCGGACTGATCGGGCGCTACGGCACCGGCGGAAGCGGCGGCAGCGGCTGCTGCCTGCGCCGCCGCTGAGCCGAACACCGGCGTGTCGGCATTGGCCGTCAACCCGGCACCGCGCCATTCGGGCAGTGCCGCCAGCGTTTTCTGCTGTTCTTTCAATTCCGCGAGCATGTTGCAGAAGAGGGCGCCTTGTTCGAGGGCGTCGTCGAGCGCGACGTGCGTGTGCGGCAGCGGGTCGAGCCACACCTGCGGCAAGCGCGGTTTGATGCACTTGCGATACGGCATGCCTGTCATCGCGAAGGCCAGCGTCTTGATGTCGAGTGCCGACCACGAGAACGGGCAGCGGCCGACAAAACGCATCATGTACCAGAACATGAACGTGAAATCGAAGCCCGCCGGATACGCCACGAACACCGGTTTGCCGGGCAACTTCTCGACCCACTTCACATAAGCCTTCATTGCCTTAGCCGGATCTTCCGGCTCGATACGGCACGCCGCCCACGCCTCAGGCTCGGTCTTCCACCACTTCATCGTGAGCGGATGGCCTTTCGCGTCGGGCAGGAATTCGAGATTCGCGCTGAAGGTGCCGATCAGTTCCTTATCGGCCGTGTACGCGGCCGAGGCGAAGCTCAGCATCGAGTGCGGTCCGGGAATCGGGCCGTCGGCTTCGACGTCGGTGCTGACAAAAATCTCTTCGTCGACGGGAATGATGCGCGAGGGGATACGGGCGGTCGCGGTGCTCATGCGCCGCTCCGGGCCAGCACGGCGTCGGCCACGTACGGGTTGGTTTCGCGTTCTTGACCGAAGGTGGACACCGGTCCGTGCCCCGGAATGAACGTCACGTCGTTACCCAGCGGCCAGAGTTTGTTGCGAATCGAGGCGATCAGGTCGCCATGGTTGCCGCGCGGAAAGTCGGTACGCCCGATGGAGCCCGCAAACAGCACGTCGCCCACGCTCGCCAACTGCTCGTCCTTGGAAAAGAACACCACATGGCCCGGCGTGTGGCCCGGGCAATGGAAGACGTCCAGCGTGATGTCACCGAAAGTGACGGTGTCGCCGTCGCCTAGCCAGCGATCCGGCGTGAAGGGCTGCGGTTCGGGAAAGCCGAAGCGCGCGCTCTGGGCTTCCAACTGATCGATCCAGAAGGCGTCGTCGGGATGCGGGCCTTCGATGGGTACGTCGTACTTAGCGGCCAGTTCGCCCGCACCGCCGCAGTGATCCAGATGGCCGTGCGTGAGAAAAATCTTTTCGAGCGTCACCCCTTGGCGTTCGATCTCACCGGCGATGCGCTCGATATCGCCGCCGGGGTCGACGACGGCGGCCCGGCGGGTCGCGTCGCACACGAGCAGCGTGCAGTTCTGTTGGAAAGGCGTGACGGGAATCAGGGTGACGTTCATGAGGTATCGGGGACGCGGTTTTCGTCTATTGTAATTCGGTCAGCGAACTCGCCACCGCGTACGACACCCGGCGATCGGCTGGCGGGCGCCACGGGACGTGATACCCAGCCTTGGCGTAACGCTTTGTAAACAAGCCACGCCATGTAAGTGAACGCTCGCTGATGGGTTGACTTTGACGGCGTGTTAAACTTGCGGGCTATGCGAACACGCGACATGCTCAAACGGTTCGCGGTCGGCTGCGCCCTCGCCCTGACGTTGACAGCCTGCACAACGCCGCTCGAACCCTCCAGCCAAACGGCTGCCGCCCCCTCGGCGACAGACGTCCGTACCCGCTCGCGTGAAGCCAACGCCCCCGTCGGCTCCAGCTTCGATCTCCACTGGCCCGGCCGGTCGTATCGCGGTGAGGGTCTGAACCCCGGCGACCCGAACGCCCCGGACCGCGACGGCGAAGCGCGGTTGCGCGCCGACGCTGGCACGTTCTTTCAGACCGGCACGGCCTCGTGGTACGGCAAGAAATTTCATGGCCGACGCACCGCCACGGGCGAGACGTTCGACATGAATGAACTGACCGCCGCCCACCCCACGTTGCCGCTCGCGAGCTTCGTGCTCGTGCGCAACGTCGCCAACAACAAGACGGTGGTGGTGAAGATCAACGATCGCGGCCCCTACACCCGCAATCGCATCATCGATCTCTCCTACGGTGCGGCCAAACAGCTCGACTTCATCCGCTCGGGCCACGCGAAGGTCGAAATTCGCCGCTTGTCGCGTAGCGAAGTCGCCGCCCTCGGTCTCGACGAAAGCAATACCGCCCCCTGAGGCACCCGCTGCATCCGCCACACTCGCCGTTTTCCCGGCCTGCCGTCTCGAATTCGAATCGGATTCCTCTCAAAAACTGGGACGAAAGTGCGTGTCCTTCGACGCGAATCACGTAGCGCGTCCCGGTTTTTTCACCGCCGATCGGCAATTTCTCGCTATCTCATTGGCTGAACGCTTCGCACGAATGTGCGCGAGTGCGAACCAGCGCGCCAAAATCGGCTAATTTTTTTCCGATTGCCGCACAGTTCTGCCAGTCTTTGGGCGCAATCCGATATGTGGCGGGCCTCGCCGTCCGTTGCGTTGGCAACCGTTGTTCGCTGCTGGGGATGTGGGTAGACTGTGCCCCACGCGCAGGTGCACGCTTTAAGTGCATCCGAATGAGGCCCGCAGAGACCCGGGCACGGCGCACCTTTCATAAAGCAATCCTGGAGGAGTTTTGATGTCGACCATGGGCAAATTCGCCAAGCGCACCCTGCTGTGCGCGGTGACGGCAACGATGTTGGGGGCAACGGGCGCTGCATTCGCGCAGGATACGAAGTCGGTAGCCGTGCTGGCCATCGTGGAGCACCCGGCACTGGACGCCATTCGTGACGGCGCGCGCGACGAACTCAAGGCCGAAGGCTACGAAGTCGGCAAGAACCTCAAGTGGGAATACCAGAGCGCGCAAAGCAACGTGTCGACGGCCGCCCAGATCGCCCGCAAGTTTGTCGGCGATAAGCCGGACGCGATTATCGGCATCGCCACGCCGACGGCGCAGGCGGTCGTTGCTGCGACGAAGACCGTGCCGCTGGTCTATTCGGGCGTGACCGATCCGGTCGCCGCACAGCTGGTGAAGAGCTGGGACGCCTCGGGCACCAACGTGACCGGCGTGTCGGACAAGCTGCCGCTGGACAAGCAAGTGGCGCTGATCAAGCGCGTCGTGCCGAACGCCAAGCGCGTGGGCATGGTGTACAACCCGGGCGAAGCCAACTCGGTTGTGGTCGTCAACGAACTCAAGAAGCTGCTGCCCGCCGCTGGCCTGACGCTGGTTGAAGCCGCTGCCCCGCGTACCGTCGACATCAGCTCGGCCGCTAACAGCCTGGTCGGCAAGGTCGACGTCATCTACACGAACACGGACAACAACGTCGTGTCGGCTTACGAGTCGCTCGTGAAGGTGGCTAACGACCGCAAGATTCCGCTGGTGGCATCGGATACCGACAGCGTGAAGCGTGGCGCTATTGCAGCACTGGGCATCAACTACTACGACCTGGGCCGTCAGACGGGTAAGGTGGTCGTGCGCATCCTGAAGGGTGAAAAGCCGGGTGCCATTGCATCGCAGACCAGCTCGAACCTGGAACTGTTCGTCAACACGGCGGCCGCTGCCAAGCAAGGCGTGACGCTGTCGGACGATCTGGTGAAGGAAGCCAAGACGGTCATCAAGCAGTAAAGCGAGCGTGAAACCGGTGCGGCGGGCGAACGGCCTGCCCTGCCGGTGAGCGACTGGGCGGCGCTTGGACACGATCTGTCCGCGCCGCTCTTTTCCGCTTAAGCCCCCCAACGACGCGCCTCTCCGAGACCCGGCGGGGATCGTCTTGTGTAGTGGAATACCGAAAAAAATGTCCCTTTTTTCTATGATGGGCGCCCTGGAGATCGGCCTGATCTTCAGTCTGGTGGCGCTCGGGGTGCTGATCTCCTTTCGCATCCTCAATTTTCCCGACCTGACCGTTGACGGTAGTTTCGCCCTCGGCGGTGCCGTGTCGGCGACGCTGATCGCTGGCGGTATGAATCCGTTTCTGGCGACGGCCGCCGCCATGGCGGCAGGTGCGACGGCAGGCTTCATTACCGGTTGGCTCAATGTGCGTTTGAAGATCATGGATCTGCTCGCCAGTATCCTGATGATGATCGCGCTCTACTCGGTGAACCTGCGTGTGATGGGCGCCCCGAACGTGCCGCTGATTACCTCGCCGACCGTCTTTACGATGCTGCTGCCTGAGAACGCACCGGCATGGCTGCCTGACTTCGTGCTGCGCCCGCTCATGCTGATGGTTGTGGTGGTGGTGGTGAAGCTGGGGCTGGATTATTTCTTCTCGTCGCAACAGGGTCTGGCCATGCGCTCGACCGGCGTGAATTCGCGCATGGCGCGTGCACAGGGCGTGAATACCGGTCACGAAATTCTGGCCGGTATGGCGCTCTCGAACGCGTTGGTCGCACTGGCCGGAGCGCTGTTTGCGCAGTCACAGGGCGGGGCGGATATCTCGATGGGTATCGGTACCATCGTGATCGGTCTGGCGGCGGTCATCATCGGCGAGACGATTTTGCCGGCGCGCCGTCTGATTTTGACGACGTTGGCGGTGGTGGTGGGGGCAGTGCTGTATCGCTTCTTCATCGCGCTGGCGCTCAATAGCGATTTCATCGGTCTGAAGGCGCAAGACCTCAACTTGGTGACGGCGTTGCTCGTCGCGGTGGCGCTGGTGTTGCCGGCCACGCGTCGTAAGCTGTTCCCGCGCAAGAACGGAGGTGCCTGATCATGTTGAGCGCAAAAGACCTGAAAATCACTTTCAACCCGGGTACGCCGATCGAAAACCGTGCGCTGCGCGGCATGTCGCTCGACATTCCGACGGGGCAATTCGTGACGGTGATCGGTTCGAACGGGGCGGGCAAGTCGACGTTCCTGAACGCGATCAGCGGCGATTTGATCGTCGACACGGGCACGATCTCGATCGATGGCAACGATGTCACGAAGAAGACGGCGTGGCAGCGTGCGAGTCAGGTGGCACGCGTGTTTCAGGACCCGATGGCGGGCACCTGCGAGGCGCTGACGATCGAAGAGAACATGGCGTTGGCGGTGAAGCGTGGCGAGAGCCGCAGCTTCCGGTTGGCGCTGAACAAGCCGTTGCGTGAGCGGTTCCGCGAGAAGTTGAGCCTGCTGAATCTGGGGCTTGAGAATCGTTTGTCGGACCGTATCGGGCTGCTTTCGGGCGGTCAGCGTCAGGCGGTGAGTTTGCTGATGGCGTCGTTGCAGCCGTCGCGCATTTTGCTGCTTGACGAACATACGGCGGCGCTCGATCCGAAGACGGCGGCGTTCGTGCTGGAACTGACGGCGCGCATCGTGCAGGAGAGCAAGCTGACGGCGATGATGGTCACGCACAGCATGCGTCAGGCGCTCGATTACGGCGACCGTACGGTGATGCTCCACCAGGGCAAAGTCGTGCTCGACGTGTCGGGTGAAGAGCGCAAGGGGCTGGACGTGCCGGACCTGCTCCAGATGTTCGAACGCACCCGTGGCGAACAACTCGACGACGATGCGCTGCTGCTGAGCTAATCGTCGCGTTAGGCGAACTGGCCAATGAAAAAGCCCGCTTCGGCGGGCTTTTTCATGTCTATGTGGTTGGGTAATTGCCAGCATTACCCACGGAGTTTTCCGAATTTCGAAGGCTTCATCGCCGCCCGTTCGTCGCCCATTCACCGGGCAATCCCAGCCGAATCACCCGTTCTTCAGCGCCAGTGCCCTCTCGTAAAGCGCGTTCTTCGGCGCGCCCGTGATCGCGGCGGCCAGCTTGGCGGCGCTCTTTGTCGGCAACTCCGCCACCAGCAAGGCGAGCACTCGTTGCGCTTCGGCATCGACGCCATCGTCCGTCGTGCTCGCCGCCGCGCCCGATACCACCAGCACGAACTCGCCGCGCTGCCGGTTCGCATCCGCTTTCAGCCATGCCTCGCCGTCGCTCAGTGCGCACTCATGAATGTCTTCGAAGCGCTTGGTCAATTCCCGTCCGATCAGCAACTTACGCTCGCCGCCCAGCCCTTCGGCCAACGCAGCCACCGTTTCGACAATGCGGTGCGGCGCTTCGTAGAACACCTGCGCGGCAGTGGCTCCGGCCAACGCGGTAATGGCCTGCGCACGTTGTTGCGCCTTGGACGGCAAGAAACCGACGAAGGTGAACGTCTCGACCCACGCCCCGGCCGCAGAGAGCAGCGTGATGATCGCGCTCGCCCCCGGCACCGGCACCACGCCGAGTCCGCCCGCACGGACCGCATCGACGAGGCGAGCGCCCGGATCGGAGATGCCGGGGGTGCCAGCGTCCGAAATATAGGCAATTCGCTCGCCCGCCTGCAAACGCTCGACAAGCCGCGCCGCGACGGTGTTTTCGTTGTGTTCGTGCGCCGCAATCAGGGGCTTGTCGATGCCGTAACGCTGCAACAACTGCGCGCTGTTGCGCGTATCTTCGCAGGCGATGGCGTCGACCATGCCGAGGACGTGAAGGGCGCGCACCGTAATGTCGGCGGTGTTGCCCAAGGGCGTCGCGACGATGTAGAGCGTGCCGGGCGGGTAGTGCTGACCTTCGGCCAGCGACATCAGGCGGTCGTCCATCTCAGCAGCCTCCCGCCGTCGGTGCGAGCGCGTCGCGTGTCATCGTGAACATCGGGGTACAGATCGGAACAACCATGTCGAATCAGCTTGGAGAATCGTTTGAAGCCCGCGCGCTGGCTATGCTGGAGCGTCGCGGCTGGCGGCTCGTCGCGCGCAATTACCGGTGCCGCGGCGGCGAAATCGACCTCATTATGCGCGATCGCGCTGGCGTGCTGGTGTTCGTCGAGGTGCGCGCGCGCCGCCGGGGCGACTTCGGCGGGGCGGCGGCGAGCATTACGCACGCCAAGCGTAAGCGCCTGATGCTGGCCGCGCACCACTATTTGCTCCGGCGCCCGGCCGGACGCTGCCGCTTCGATGTCGTCGCGTTCGACGGCGCCCCGCCTGTGGTCAGCTGGCTGCCCGACGCCTTTCGCGCCGATGAGGGGTAGGCGCGGCAAGCGGGCCGGTTGCTGGCAATCAGCGGGCTAGGAGTGGGCGGAAGCAGGCTAGAGGCGCGTTAGACGCCGGCCAGAAGCAGGCCCGGGACGACCCCGCTGGGCGCGCCCTGTTACACTTGCGAAAGTGCCGTCTCCAAGCGGGCTCGGGCTTTTCCGGGATTTCGCGATTGACGGCTGTGATCGTCGGCCATGCAGGGACACTGCGCCCACACCGGGCCGACAGCTTTTGCGACACCCTGGCACAACGACCATGTCGATCGAACGAATTCAACAACACTTCACGGATAGCGTCGAAACCAAGCTGGCCGCGCGCGACGCGCTTGCCGACCCCATCGCCGCCGCCGCCGAGGTCATGTTCAATGCGCTGTCCAACGGCAACAAGATCCTCGCTTGCGGTAACGGCGGATCGGCTGCCGATTGCCAGCACTTCGCCGCCGAACTCGTCGGCCGTTTCGAGCGCGAACGCCCCGAACTGCCGGCGATCGCCCTGACCACCGACTCGTCGATCCTGACGGCAGTGGGCAACGACTACAACTTCGACGCGATCTTCTCCAAGCAGGTGCGTGCGCTCGGGCAACCCGGCGACATCCTGCTGGCCATCACCACGTCGGGCAACTCGGGCAACGTGCTCGCCGCCATCGAAGCGGCACATGAACGCGAAATGCACGTGATCGCCCTGACCGGCAAAGGCGGTGGCAAGGTCAACGCGGCACTGGGTGAACTGGACGTTCACATCTGCGTGCCCGCCGATCGCACCGCGCGTATTCAGGAAGTTCATCTGCTGACCATCCACTGCCTGTGCGACCTGGTCGACGCGATGCTATTCGGCGACGCGTGAACCTAATGTCACTGTAAGGCGTCAAGATCATCACGCACACCAGTCCGCGGGGGCGGGCGGTGTCGGCAGGGGACGGCGGGGGCCGGCCCGTACGACCCATCCAACAAGGAGAATGCCCGATGAGTTTCCAACGCGCAGTCAGGCCGCTGGTAGCGGCTGCGTTGATCACTGCAACCCTGGCCGGTTGCGCCCCCATCATCCTCGGCGGTGCCGCCACCGGGGCACTGGTCGCCACGGACCGCCGCTCAGTCGGTGCGCAGACGGAAGACCGTGAAATTCAGGTCAAGGCGGAAGCCAATACCGCCAACACGCTGACCGACGACGCCGTGCATGTGAACGTGACCGTCTTTAACCGTCGCGTATTGCTCACCGGCGAAGTGCCGGACGAGAACACCAAGCAACGTGCGGTGGACATCGTCAAGCAGATCAGCAACGTGCGCGGTATCGTCGACGAACTCGCGATCGGACCGAAGAGCTCGTTTGGCTCGCGCTCCAACGACGCGTGGATCACCAGCAAGGTCAAGGCCAACCTGATCAACACGAAGGAGATTTCGGCCAACGTGTTCAAGGTGGTGACCGAGCGCGGCGACGTGTATCTGATGGGTCTCGTGTCGGAAGAAGAAGGCCGTATCGCGGCCAATGTGGCGAGCCGCATCGATGGCGTGCAAAAGGTCATCAAGCTGTATGAATACGTGAAGCCGGAAGAAGCACAACGGTTGTCGACCGAAGCGCAGAAGAATCCGGCCCCGGCGCAAAGCGACGACAGCAATGCCGCCACCGTGACGACGACGCCGATTGGCACCGACACCGTGACGGCCAAGCCGTTGTCGTCGCCCGCACCGATTAGCGACGCACCGATCAAGCCCGGCCCGTCGAATAAGACGGGCAACTGACGGCACGCTTCGCGCGCATGCGCGCACCTCTCCTGGAAGGATCGAACCGCCGGCATCGTCTTCGGATGATGCCGGCGCCGTTCATTCTGGCCGCGGGGTTGGCGTTGACGGCGTTGGCAGCCAGCGCATCTGAGTCAGCCACCACGCAACCCGACTGGCAGGCCCGCGATTGGGCGATGGCCTGCATGACGTGCCATAACGCTGCCGCACCGGTGAGTCCGGGCAAGGCGGCGCTGCGAAAACTCGAAGGGCGTCCCGCGGCAGAGCTTGTCGCTGCGCTGCAAGGGTTGCGCAATGGCACCGCAGGCACCGCGGGAACAGCGGGCAAAGCGGTCGGCAACGACGAAAGGCGTCCGGCCACGCTCATGCCGCAATTGCTCAAGGGCTATCGCGATGACGAGTTGCAACGCATCGCGGCTTATTTCGCTTCACAGCCAGCTTCGCAGCCTTCCTTGCAGTCCTCTTCACCGGCGACTTCACAACCGCCAGTGCAAGCATCCCGCGAGCCGTCGCCGCCATCCTCCGCACCACCCAAACCTGTCACGCCCGCTGCGGCGCGTGCGCCTCAATAGGTCTGCGCCATGCATCGCCGCGACTTTCTCCTCGGTTTGGGCTCGGCGGCCACGTTGGCCAGCGTGCCGGACGCGTTCGCAGCCGGAAAGTCGCCATCCGCCAATCCGTGGGTCACACCAATTAAGGGACGCGCGCGCGTCGTTGTGATCGGCGGCGGCTTTGGCGGTGCGACGGCGGCCAAGTATCTGCGTCTGCTCTCGGGCAACACGGTCGACGTGACACTCGTCGAGCCGAACGCGGCGTTCGTCTCCGCGCCGTTGTCGAATCTTGTGGTCGGCGGCAACTTGCGGGTGAGCGATCTCACCGTCCCGTATGACCGTTTGGTCGCCCGTCATGGCGTCACCTGGCGGCGCACGCGGGCCAACGCCATCGACGCGGCCGCCAAGCAGGTGCAACTCGCGGATGGCACAAAACTTCCTTACGACAAGCTGATCGTCGCCCCCGGCATCGCGCTGCGCCGCGACGCCATCGCCGGGTTCAACGACGCGGCGGTTCGCGACGCGCTGCCCGTGGGCTGGACCGATGCGCGCGAGAGTGCCGCGCTGCACGCCCGTTTGCAGGCCATGCCCGAGGGCGGCGTCTTTGCCATCACGATTCCCGAAGCCCCGTTCCGTTGCCCGCCAGCGCCGTACGAGCGCGCCTGTCAGGCGGCCGCATGGCTCAAGCAGCACAAGCCGCGCGCTAAAGTGCTGATCTTCGACGCCAACGATGAAGTGTTGGCCGAAGCCGAACAATTTCACGAAGTCTGGCGCACGCAGTTCGCCGATATCGTCGAGTACCACCCGCAGTTCAATTGCACGGAAGTCGTCATCGACGGCGCCAAGCAGGTGGCGCGTTTCGAACTGGGCGAGGAAGTGCGGGCCGACGTGCTGAACGTCATCCCGCCCATGCGCGCGGGCGATATTGCCACCGCAAGCGGGCTGGCCACCGCCAACGGGCGCTGGTGCGACGTCGATTTCCTGACCTTTGCCTCGAGCGCGCAGCCCGATATTCACGTGCTCGGCGACGCGGTCCAGATTGCGCCGCAAATGCCGAAGTCGGGCCACATGGCCAACCAGCACGGCAAGGTGTGCGCGGCAGCCATCGTCGCAGCGCTGGCCGGTCGGCCGGTCAATCCCGAACCGCTGTACAGCAACACCTGCTACACGTTCGTCTCGGCAACGCAGGCCATGCACGTGGCCAGCGTCCATCGCTATGACGCCGCGCAGCGCACCATGCTGCCGGTGCCCGGTACGGGGGGCGCATCGCCGCACGCCAATCGCGACGAATTCGCGCTCGGGCTCGCGTGGGCGCAAGGAATCTGGGCCGACATGCTGGCCTGATGCGGCACTCGGCGGTATTTCGGTCTGCAACGCAATAGTCCAGCGCGTTTGGAAGGTTTTCTCTAAGCCGCGAAATCTCACTGCCATCCCCTCGTTGCAAGCTTGCGGTCTGATCGCCGCCAGATTGTTGCGTAGGTGCCTCAGTCCCCCTGCTTTCCTTCATTGACGGGGGCTGCGGCCTCTCGGTTACACTGGCTCCACGAAAAAATAAGCGTTGGGGGGCATAGGGATGGCGTATCGCCAGGGAGGGTCCCGTCTTGCGTCGCGCGTCACGCGCGGGGACTCGGTCAAGACCGTTCGCAGCCGTCAAGTCGCACGCGTTGTTCGCATCGTCCATCTCGTCACCACGTCGGTTGCCATCGGCGGTCTGCTCACCAGTCAACTGGCGTGGGCCGATGCCAGCCCGGTGCGCGGCGACCCGATGCAGAGCATTCCGAAGATCGAGGCGCCCAAGCCCGCGCCTGCCACCATCCACATTGCGCCACCCTCGCAGGACGACGCCCTCAAGGCCTTGCTGGCCCGCCCGATCACCCCGCAGCGTTTCGGTATCGAAGGGGTGAAATCCATCCCGTTCGATCAGGTGGCGGCGCTCTTCGCCCCCATGGCGGGCAAGGAAGTGACGATCGGCGATCTGGTGGAAAAGGCCAATCAAGTCACGAAGATGTATCAGGACGCGGGCTACCTGCTGTCGTTCGCCTTCGTGCCCGCGCAGGATTTCGCCAATGGTTTCGTGCGCGTGACGATCGTCGAAGGCTATATCTCGTCGACGAAGATCACGGGGAAGCCAGGGCCGTCCGAGCAGCACTTGCGCGACATTGCCGCCCACATCGAAGCCGAGCGCCCGCTCAAGCGCGCCACGTTCGAGCGCTATCTGAACCTGCTCACGCTCGTGCCCGGCATGAAGATCAAGGCCGACGTGCAGCCGCCCACGCAGACCGATGGCGCGACCGAACTGTCGCTGGATGTCTCGCGTCAGCCCATCGCCGCCGGTACGTCGCTCTCGTATAACAACCCCGGCATTCGCGGCGTGTTTACGGTCACGAGCAACGCGCTCACGCCGCTTGGCGAGCAGATTCAACTGACGGCGATTGCGCCGAAAGGGCACAACGACGAGGAGTTTTACTCGGCGTCGTACATTCAGCCGCTCGGCTCGAACGGTTTGCAGGCGCGCTTGGATGCGTCGCACTACCGTGGTCAGCCGGACGATCAAGCCCTCGCAGGGCTGACGCGTCACCTCGACACCAAGCGCGTGGCGGTAAGCCTCTCGTATCCGATTCTGCTCAACAACCAGCGCAGCCTGACGGCCAGCGGCGGCATGTACGGCGTGAATTCGCGCGACCGGTACGAAGTGCCGGACTCACCGAATTTCATCAATTCACAAGCCAATGTGCGTGCCGCCCAGGTGCAGCTCGCGTACAACGAAGTCACCGACAAGCAAACGCGTAGTGCCACGCTGGGCGTGTTCAAGGGCTTTAACGGCATGGGCGCGAGCCAGTCGTACACGACGCAGCCAGCAGGTATCCAGCAGATTCTCGGGCCCTACGATCTGGGCTTTTGGCGCTTTACGCTCGACGCCAAGCAGGGCGTTGTATTGCCGTGGGACTTCGGTGTCGTCGTCTCGGCGGGCGCGCAGTACAGCGGCAACACCTTGCCCACGTCGGAGCAAGCCACGTTCGGTGGCACGCGTTACGGCCTTGGCTATCCGGCGGGTGAAGTGGCGGGTGACAAGGGCTGGGGTGCGTCGCTGGAAATCAATCGCTTGTTCCGCACTGACTTCCGGTATCTGAAGACCGTGCAGCCGTACCTGATCGCCGACACCGCGCGCGTCTACGTGAACTACGGCCAGGTCGTGCATAACAACCTCGCGTCGGTGGGTCTCGGCGTGCGGATCTCCGACCGGAAGTACTACACGCTCGATCTGTCGGTCGCCAAGCCGATGGCCGACGCCCCCACCAACTCGCCGAACCGACCGCTGCGCTTCAACGCGAATTACTCCTACCAGTTCGAGTGATGCGCATGCACAGCGCGTCACGACCGACGTCCTTCGGGACGCCGTACGCAGAGCAGGGTGCTCTGGTGCGGCGTCCCGAGTCATTTTTCTTATCGGGTTTTTCCCTGATGCCAGCGATGAACGTGGCGCGCGAAGCGATTGCCCACTTGCCGAGGACATTCTCGGCGGCCATCCGGCACAGGTATCACCGGCTGCGCGCTATATCCGACCGTATACACGGGAATCCGATTTTCGCGTCTCCAGCGGACGGAAAACCGCGTAATAGATCGGCGTCCGATATGTTGCACCGCAGCTTGCTTATCCGCGCCGTTATTTCGATTATCCGTATATGCGTATGTAGGCATATACGGTCTTATTCACGCCTTCACACGAACTTGATTGCCGAACGTCATGGAAGAACTCGACCGCGTATTCGAAAAGGTATCTCACTACTTCAGCCTGCTCTCGGAGCCGACTCGGCTGCGCATTCTGCATGCCTTGTGCGGCGGCGAACAGTCAGTGAGCGATGTGGTGAGCGCGGTGAATTCATCGCAGACGAACGTGTCGCGACACCTCAACGCGATGTATCAGGCGGGGGTTTTGGGACGGCGCAGGGAGGGCAATCAGGTGTACTACACAATTGCGGATACCGGGGTGGTCGAGATCTGTCGCGCCGTGTGCGTGCAGGTCGCCGGCCGAATCGAGGAGGAAGCGCTGCCGCATCAGGCGGTCGACGGCTTTATGCCGCGCGGCTAGTCGAGCAGGACAGCGCAGCATCGCAACTTTGCAAGACCCGTAGTGCAGCGCGGCGACGAGACCGCGCGAAGTTCCGGGGCCGGTTCGCATGTAGTCGTGTGAACCGGCCCTAGCCTGGTCACTGTCCTTCGCGACGCAGGCCGGTGCCACAAAACGCGAGGAGACAGGGTGAGCAAGACCAGCGATAACACATCGCGAGCCGGCCGTTTGCGCCGGGCTCCGGAGAATTTCATCGACGGCACACTGGCCGGCGATATCGCCCGCGATGGGCTGAATCCCACACGACGTAACTTCCTGCAACGCAGCTTTCTCGCCGCTGGCGCCGCGCTGGCGGGCGGGGCCGCGTTTGCTGCCGATGCCCCCAAGCTGATCGGCGACGGCGACCCGATGATTCTCGAGCCGCGCCCTTGGGCGACGTCGCTCGGACAGCCGGTGGCGGCGCGCCCCTACGGCATGCCGTCGAAGTTCGAAGCCAATCTGCAACGCCGCCAATCGCCAGGGCTCACGCAAACGACGCAAGCGTCCGTGGCCTTTACGCCGCTGCAAGGTTTGTTCGGCATCATCACCCCGAGCGGCCTGCACTTCGAGCGTCACCATCAGGGCTGGCAGGAGATTGACCCGACGCAGCATCGGCTGATGGTGCACGGGATGGTGCGCGAGGCGAAGGTCTACACGATGGACGACATCATGCGGTTGCCGTCCGTCTCGCGCATGCACTTCATCGAATGCGGTGCGAACACCGGCATGGAGTGGGGCAACTCGGCCGTGCCTACCGTGCAATACACGCACGGCATGCTCTCGTGCTGCGAATTTACGGGCGTGCCGCT
Source organism: Pandoraea pneumonica (assembly GCF_902459645.1). GTDB lineage: Bacteria > Pseudomonadota > Gammaproteobacteria > Burkholderiales > Burkholderiaceae > Pandoraea > Pandoraea pneumonica. The sequence continues at coordinate 93,956 of NZ_CABPSK010000002.1, read as the reverse complement.
GTCGGTGCTGCTCGACGATGTGGGTGCCGATACCAAGCGCGGCCAGTTCGTGCTCGCCGAAGGCGGCGACGGCTCCGGCATGACGCGCACCATTTCGATGGAAGCTGCGCTCTCGGACGTGCTGGTCGCGTGGGGCATGAACGGCGAAATGCTGCGCCCCGAGAACGGCTATCCGCTGCGGCTCGTGGTGCCCGGCGTGCAGGGCGTGTCGTGGGTGAAATGGCTGCGCCGCATCAAAATCGGCGACGCGCCGTGGAATACCAAGGATGAAACGAGTCACTACGTCGACCTGATGCCGGACGGCCAGCACCGTCAGTACACGTCGATTCAGGAGTGCAAGTCGGTGATTACGTCGCCCTCGGGCGGGCAAGCGCTGCTCGATCGCGGCTACTTCAACGTGACCGGGCTGGCATGGTCGGGGCGCGGGCGCATCAAGCGTGTGGATGTGTCCACCGATGGCGGCAAATCGTGGCGTCAGGCGCGTCTCGAGTCGCCGGTGCTGCCGAAGTGCCTCACGCGCTTCAACTTCGATTGGCAATGGGACGGTTCGCCTGCGCTGCTGCAAAGCCGTGCGGTGGACGAAACCGGCTTCGTGCAGCCGCGCTATCGCCAGTTGCGCGACGTGCGCGGCACCAAATCGATTTATCACAACAATGCGATTCAGACGTGGCAAGTGGCTGCCAGCGGGGAGGTGACCAATGTTCACGTCGACTAAAGCGTATGGCATGCCGAAGCCGAACCGGCGCACGGTGTTGCGCCGTCGCGCTCAGGCGGCGGCGATCGCGTGCCTCTGGGCGAGCGCGCTTGCCGTGGCCGGGCTGACGGTAAGCGCATGGTTGAGCACGCCTGCAAAGGCCGCGCCCGCCAACGCAACGACTGCCGCATCGACTGCCGCACCCACCGCCGCGCCCAAGATCAAAGCCCCCTCCGGTATCGGCCGCGATGCCACACCCGCCGAACTGAGTGCGTGGGATATCGACGTACGCCCCGACTTCAAGGGCTTGCCGAAGGGGCAAGGTTCGGTGGCCGACGGGCAGAAGTTGTTCGATGCCCGCTGTGCGTCGTGCCACGGCACGTTCGGCGAGAGCAACGAGGTGTTCAACCCGTTGGTGGGCGGCACGACGGACGACGACATCAAGACCGGCCATGTCGCTTCGCTGCGCGCGAACAACCAACCGGTGCGCACCACGCTGATGAAGGTCGACACCGTTTCCACGATCTGGGACTACATCCGCCGCGCGATGCCGTGGAACGCACCGAGATCACTGACGCCGGACGAAGTCTATGCCGTAACCGCTTATATCCTGAATTTGGGAGAAATCGTACCGGCCGATTTTGTGCTGTCCGACAAGAACATTGCCGATGTACAAAAGCGCATGCCCAATCGCAACGGCATGACGCGCGCGCACGGCATGTGGCGCGTGGGAGACAAACCGGATACCCATAACCGCGCGTGTATGCAGGATTGTCCTGAGGCTGGTATCGTGACGTCCGCACTCCCTGCGTACGCCCGCGACGCACATGGAGATCTGGCCGCGCAAAACCGAGTCATCGGACCGGTGCGCGGTGTCGATACGAAGCTGCCGCCGCTCTCAGGCACTGCCGCGCAAAATGCGTCGGTGCGCAAGATGGCGGCTCTCGCCACGCTTGGCATGGCGAGTCCGGACGCGCCGGCTCAAACCGCCGCAGCGACGTCACCGGCAGCAACGCTTGCGGACAAAAACGGTTGTCTGGCCTGTCACGGCGTGACCGACAAGAAGATCGGGCCCGCCTTCTCGGAGGTCGCCACTAAGTACCATGGGCAGTCGGATGCGACTGAAACACTGGTGGCGAAGATACGTGCCGGAGGTGCCGGTAACTGGGGCAGCATGCCAATGCCGCCGCAGTCGCAGGTCGCCGAGACCGATGTCCGTACGATGGTCGACTGGATTCTCCGTGGTGCAAAGTGAGCGGGCAAGGTGTCCGACGGCGGCGCTTTGTCTTGCCTGCCGCCGCAGGCCACCGTCCCCTACATAAATCGAAGGAGATACGATGAAAAAGTTGTTGATCGCCGCGGCCATGATGGCCGGTGCCTCGCTGGCTCACGCCGGTATCGACGTTGCAGCGGCGACCAAGCTGGCGGCTGCCAACGCTTGTATGGGCTGCCACGCTGTCGATAAGAAGCTGGTCGGTCCGTCCTATCAGGACGTCGCTGCGAAGTACAAGGGCGACAAGGATGCCGTGGCCAAGCTGGTCAAGAAGGTGAAGGGTGGCGGTTCGGGCGTTTGGGGTCCGATCCCGATGCCGGCACACCCGACGATGTCGGATGCCGACGCCAAGCTCCTGGTGGATTGGGTTCTGGCAGGCGCCCCGGCCAAGTAAGTCCGGGGCAGGGGGCTCGTGCGGCACGTCTCGACTACGGGGTGTGAAGCGCGGGCGAACGGCGGCCAGTGTGGCGGGAGACTCGGGATGTTCGAGCGCCTTCGCACTGGCGGCCTTCAAAGAAGGAAATACACGAAGATGAACCAACAGCGACGCGACATGCTGCGGTTTTCCGCGGTAATGGGACTGGCGGTGGCCGCCGGGCTGATCAAGCCCGAAGAGGCACGCGCGGCCGAAGCGCAGTGGAACAAGGCGGCGTTTGCCACCAAGAGCGTGGCCGATACGGTCAAGGCACTGGGTGGCACGAGCGCCAGCCCGAGCGATCTGGTCGTGCTCACCGCGCCCGACATTGCCGAAAACGGTGCAGTCGTGCCGGTGGCGGTTACGAGCAAGGCCCCGAATACGCAATCGATCGCCATTCTGATCGAGAAGAACCCGAACACCCTCGCGGCGTCGTTCGATATCCCTGACGGCACCGACCCGTCGGTGACTACGCGCGTCAAGATGGGCCAGACCTCGAAGGTCTATGCGCTCGTCAAGGCGGACAACAAGTACCTCGTGGCCGAGAAGGAAATCAAGGTCACGCTGGGCGGCTGCGGCGGTTAAGCGCGCGACGAGAATAACGAGGAGCCAAACATGGGTAACCCGATGCGCATTCGCGCAACCGAGGCCGGCGGTGTCGTCGAGGTCAAGGTGCTGATGAGCCACATCATGGAAACCGGTCAGCGCAAAGACGCTTCCGGTAATATCGTGCCCGCACACTTCATTCAGACCGTGACGGTCGCTTGCAACGGCAAGACGGTGCTGTCGGCGGAATGGGGTCCGGCAGTGTCGAAGGATCCGTTCCTGTCGTTCAAGTTCAAGGGCGCCAAGAAGGGTGACAAGGTCACGGTCACGTGGGTCGACAACAAGGGCGACACGCGAACCGACGAAACGGCCATCGCCTGACGAAAAAGAAGCAAGCGCCGGGAAGTGCGCGGTGGCGCTCACGGGGTCCCCGTGATGCGCCAAACAACCCACACAGAGGAGAGTCAGATGCTTGATGCGCAAGATAGCGCACGGGTGAGCACCCCGCGACACGAAACATGGCTGCGTCGGACAGTGCTCGGCGGCATGCTCGCCATCGCGGGTGTGAGCGCCCCCGCATTCGCTGCTGAACAATCGACGGCAGAAGCCATCGCGCAATATCGCGAGATGCTCGCCGACGGGAATCCGGCCGAACTCATCGAGATGCGTGGCGAAGAACTCTGGAAGACGCCGCGCGGCCCGAACAACGTCTCGCTCGCGCAGTGCGACCTCGGCCTCGGTGCCGGTGTCGTGAAAGACGCCTACGCGCAACTGCCGCGCTATTTCCCCGATACCAAACGTGTGCTCGACGCCGAGTCGCGCATCGTCGAATGCATGGTGAACCTGCAAGGGTTCAAGCGTGCCGACGTCATCAAGCAGCCGTTCTCGAAAGAAGGGCAAGACCCGACCGATCTCGAGTCGCTGACTGCCTACGTGGCAGGCCAGTCGCGCGGCGCCGTCATCCATGTGCCGCAGGCGCACAAGGAAGAGAAGGACGCTTATGCGCGCGGCCAAAAGATCTTCTATTACCGTGCCGGTCCGTACGATTTTTCGTGCGCATCGTGCCATGGGTCTGACGACAAGCGCATTCGCTTGCAAGACCTGCCGAATCTGACCAAGCCCGCCGCCGCCCGTCAGGCGTTTGCGACGTGGCCGGGCTACCGTGTCTCGCAGGGCGCACTGCGCACGATTCAGTGGCGCATGTACGACTGCTTCCGTCAGCAGCGCATGCCTGAACTGAACTACGGCTCGCAGGCGTCGATCGATCTGATTACTTTCCTTGGTGTGATGGCCAACGGCGGCAAGATGGACGCCCCCGGCCTGAAGCGCTGACCGATCACGAGGCACACCCATGAAAACATTCGCATTGCGCACGGCGACCGCCGTGCTGGGCGCGGCCGGGGCACTCGTCATCGGCACCGCATTCGCACAGGGCGAGGGCGCTAAGCTCGTGACTGGCTCGTCGGATGCGGCAGTCGTGCAGGAATTGCGCGACTCGTTCCGCCCGTCGGGCATTGCACAGCTCGACCGTATCGATCAGAGCGAGTTGCAGAAGCTGTGCACCCAGTACGCCACCAAGCCGATGCCGGCCAAGATTGCCGAACGTCTGCAAAAGGCCGAACTGGCTGCCGTCAAAGCACCGGCGGACGGCAAGTATCTCGGTGACTGGAAAGAGGGCGAGAAGGTGGCCCAGAACGGTCGCGGCATGCAGTTCACCGACAAGGCCGACACGGTCAATGGCGGCAACTGCTACGCGTGCCACCAACTGACCAAGGCCGAGATCTCGTTCGGCAACATCGGCCCGTCGTTGTATCACTACGGCAAGCTGCGCGGCGATTCGCCCGAGGTCGTGAAGTACACGTGGGCGAAGGTCTACGACTCGCATAGCTATATGGCTTGCTCGAACATGCCGCGTTTCGGCGCGGCAGGCATCCTCACCGAGCAGCAGTTGAAAGACGTGATGGCGTTGTTGCTCGACCCGGCCTCGCCGGTCAATCAGTAAGTCGTCTGCCGTACCGGCCGATTGCCTGCGTCAAGACGACAGGCAATCGGCGGGCTTCCGGAGTGCCTCATGACATCCCTGCTTCATTCGATTCGTACCGCCCGCGATCACGCTTGGCGGCGGCTGGCGTTCGCCATGTTCGGCATCGCGATCATGGCCTTCGGTATGCCTGCACAAGCCGTTGAAGTCGGCGACACGGTCACGCTGCCTGCGCTGACCACGTTCGACGGTAAGACGCTATCGGCCGAGTCGTTCAAAGGCCGTACGGTCATCGTCGAGTATTGGGCGTCGTGGTGCCCGTTCTGCGCGCAGCAAAATCCGCATCTTCAGAAGCTGTACGACGCGACGCGTGGCAAGCCGATTCAGATCGTCACGTTGTCGATCGACAAGAAGCCGACGGAGGCGATCGAGTACATCAAAGCGCACCACTACACGTTCCCGGCGGGCATGGATAACGAGGCATGGCAGGCGGCGCTCGGCAAGCGGCGCGGGCTGCCGGAGCTGTATGTGATTGGCCGCGACGGCAAAGTGCTGCGCAAGGAAGTGGGCGAGATGTTTGGCGAGGACGTGGCGGCGCTGGCCGATTACGCGGGCAAGTAACGCTGCGCCAAACGGCCGCGTGCGACGGCCAACCAATGACATAGAAAGCTCGCCTGACAGGCGGGCAAGTGGGTAACACGGGAGACGAAATGGATCGACGCGAGTTCATGCAGGTATTGGCCGTGGCGGCCGCGGGCGGTATGGCGTTGTCGCATCACGAGGATGCGGCAGCCAAGGCGGCCGAGGCGTTCTACGATCTGCCGAAGTTCGGCAACGTGCATTTGCTGCACTTCACCGACTGCCATGCGCAATTGCTGCCGATCTACTTCCGTGAGCCGAGCGTCAATCTGGGCATTGGGGAGCAGGCCAACCGCGCGCCGCATCTGGTCGGCGATGCTTTCCTGAAGGCATACGGGCTGCGTCCGGGCACCCCCGATGCTTACGCGTTCACCTATCTCGATTTCGTCGCGGCGTCGCGCACCTACGGCAAGGTGGGCGGCTTCGCGCATCTGGCCACGCTGGTCAAACGCATGAAGGCGTCGCGCCCAGGCGCGTTGCTGCTCGATGGTGGCGATACGTGGCAGGGCTCCGGCACGGCGATGTGGACCAAAGGGCAGGACATGGTCGACGCCACACTCGCGCTGGGCGTGGACGTGATGACGGCGCATTGGGAGTTCACGTACGGTGCCGAGCGCGTTAAGTCGGTTGTCGAGGAGCAACTCCAAGGCAAGATCGACTTCGTCGCCCAGAACGTACAGACCAACGACTTCGGCGACCCGGTCTTCGCGCCGTACACGATGAAGACGATGAACGGCGTGCCGGTGGCCATCATCGGGCAGGCGTTCCCGTACACCCCGATTGCGAACCCGCGGTATCTGGTGCCCGACTGGACGTTCGGCATTCAGGAGGAGCGTTTGCAGACGATGGTCGACGAAGTGCGCGGCAAGGGCGCACAGGTCGTGGTGGTGCTCTCGCACAACGGCATGGACGTCGATCTGAAACTGGCCTCGCGCGTGCGCGGTATCGATGCGATTTTGGGCGGGCACACGCATGACGGCGTGCCGAAGCCGGTGATCGTGGCGAACGCGGGCGGCAAGACGCTCGTGACCAATGCTGGGTCGAACGGCAAGTTCCTCGCGGTGCTCGACTTTGATGTGAAGGGCGGCAAGCCGGTCGACTTCCGCTACAAATTGCTGCCGGTGTTTGCCAATCTGTTGCCGGCCGACGCGCAGATGCAGGCGCTGATCGAGCGCGTGCGCGCGCCGTTTGCGGCGAAGTTGGCCGAGCCGCTCGCGGTTACCGAGGGCGTGCTGTACCGGCGCGGGAATTTCAATGGCACCTTCGACCAGTTGCTGCTCGACGCCGTCATGAGCGAGATGGACGCCGAGATTGGGTTTTCGCCGGGCTTCCGCTGGGGGACGTCGCTGTTGCCGGGACAGTCGATCACGATGGAGCAGTTGCTCGATCAGACGGCCATTACCTATCCGTATACGACGCTCACGCCGATGACGGGCGAGACCATCAAGACCGTGCTCGAAGACGTGGCCGATAACCTGTTCAACCCGGACCCCTACTATCAGCAGGGCGGTGACATGGTGCGCGTGGGCGGCATGGATTACACGATCGACCCGATGGCGCCGATGGGGAAGCGCATCACCGACATGCGTCTGAACGGCAAGCCCATCGATGCGGGCAAGACGTACAAGGTCGCGGGCTGGGCGCCGGTGGCCGAAGGGGCTCAGGGCGAACCGGTATGGGACGTGGTGGCACGGTATCTGCGCGCCCAGAAGACCATCGTGGCGAAGGCGCCGAAGTTGCCGGTGATCCGGGGCATGAAAGGGAATCAGGGCGCGGCCTGATGGTGGCGCTGATGGCGCCCTGACATTGTCCTGACATCGCCCTGACACGAGGATTTGCGGGGCTCTGCGGGATTTTGCGGTGCGGTTTTGCGGCAAATCCCGAGCAAATTTGTCGGGCGCTGGCGGGTTAAAAAAAAAGCCGCTATGATCGTTGCCTGATGTGGGGCGGTAGCTCAGCTGGGAGAGCGTCGCGTTCGCAATGCGAAGGTCGGGAGTTCGATCCTCCTCCGCTCCACCAATCGAAACACTTAGAGATTCGCGCGGCCCGCCGTCTGGCCACGATGCGCACGGCCTTCACTTCCCTTCATTTCGGCGCCGAAATCCGATGCCTCGCCGCCGAAATCGTCCGGCTCACCGCCTTACGGCGGTTGGCAGCCCCAGTCGAGTCCTGGTCGGCTATCATTCGATAATCCTGTGGTTGATGGGCAACGCGGACATCGCGTCGTCGTACGCTTTTCATTTGCGTTCTCTACGATGGTCTGCCGTGCGCAAACCATGCCACTGATTCCCTTCCCGGCCTCTCTTCGCTACATAGTGCAGAAGTCCGCACTCCAGATATTCAGCGCATGACATATTTGATCGCTTTTATATATCTAATATACATCTCTGTATTTGAACCGGATGTCAAAAGAACATCCTTGAAGTACAAGCTGAATATCGTATTGCTATTCCTGCTGATGGCGCTTATCGCGGGATTGCGTTACAGAATGGCTCCCGATAGCGTCTGGTATATGACCTGGTTTGAGAGCGAGGTGCCCAGCCTCGACTCAATGGGGTTTGACGATATCTTCCACGCAAGATACGAACCGCTCTGGAATATCCTTGCTTCGGTGTGTAAAAGCATCGGTGGGTATTTCTTCTTTCAAGTCACGGTTTCCAGTTTGCTTGCCTATTTCGTCATATTTTTCTTTAAGAATGCGACGAAGATGGTTTTTCTCGGCGTCTCGCTCTATATCGCGGCGTGCTATCTGTACTTCAGCATGGAGATTTTGCGGGAATCGCTCGCAATATCGCTGTTCCTGATGTCCGTTATCTTTTTGTCGAGAGAAAAATACTTCAAGATGACGATGGCGATGTTGTGCGCTATCGGGTTTCACAAATTCGCAATTTTCTCGATCTTGCTTTTGCTTCTTTCGACAAGAAGGGTTTCTTTCAGAATGAAGCTGTTGGCAGCGGCACTGGTTGCGGTCTTGCTGACCATTACCGGCGACCCGATCAATTACGCAGAACCCATTATCTTGTCGTTTTCTTCCGCAGATCTCTCGTTCTATAAAATGGACGTGAATCTGACGTTTGCCGGATACGCGTACAACATATTGAGATTCTTGCCGGTTTTGATATTTCTCTATATCTACCGGAACAGAGATATTCCGAATCTCCTGATGTCGCGGAGAATTCTTTATAGTGGCTGCCTGGTGTACGTTGTGTTGATTTTCATTCGTATCACCGCTACGCCATATGTCGATCGCGTTGCGAATTACTTCGTTTTCTTCCCGCTCGTTCTGTTCGCGTGTACGGTGCCGGATTTCATCGCCAAATTCCTGCGTTTGCGCACGGCTGCGATCTTTAGCCCGTTCGTGCTGATATTGGTGGTGTTGTTCAATACGCTTCCCCTGCTGAGTCCAAATCCAGCGATCGATATTCCTACCTACAAACGGTATTACCCGTATTACACGTTTATGTCGGGTGACGTCGATCCGGATAGAGAGGAAATTTCGAGGCTGGAAGCGAAGGAATAGCGGCGGCACTATCGATCAAATCACGTCATAGCGCGGGCCGGCAGACAGAATGTGGACAGGGTCCATCACGGACGTTATCGAGTTAGGTAGAATGCTAGATTCGAACGATCGTGGGTGTATGGAGAGCCGGCACCGACGTTCCAGCACTGTGGGTCATGGCGAAAACGTTCGCCTGCGACCTAGTCCAGTGGCTTGGCAACTTCCGATTTGACGAGCCCCTGCGGGCGCATAGCGCCTGCATAGCCGAGCGAAACTGCCCGACGGCATACGTTCACTCGATACAACAGAGGTTCGCATCGTTCGCTGATGGATGGCGATCGGTCATTGATACTCATAGATACTTTTATGTTCACCAACAAGACTCTTCTCATTAGCGGCGGTACGGGATCATTTGGGAATGCGGTGTTGCGTCGCTTCCTCGATTCAGATATCGGGGAAATCCGAATCCTGAGTCGGGATGAGAAGAAGCAGGACGACATGCGTAAGGAGTACAACAATCCCAAGCTGAAGTTCTATATCGGTGACGTCCGTGACTATCAGTCCGTGATGAGCGCTGTGCGGGGCGTTGACTACATCTACCATGCCGCCGCCCTCAAGCAAGTGCCTTCCTGCGAGTTTCACCCCCTCGAAGCGGTGAAGACCAATGTCCTGGGAACGGAGAACATTCTCGAGGCAGCGATTACGTGCGGCGTTAAGCGCGTGGTTTGTCTGAGCACGGACAAGGCCGTCTACCCGATCAATGCGATGGGCATCTCGAAGGCCATGATGGAAAAAGTCATGGTCGCCAAATCGCGTAACAGCAATTCGACCGTCATCTGTGCAACGCGCTATGGCAACGTGATGGCGTCGCGCGGCTCGGTGATTCCGCTGTTCATCGACCAGATGCTCGCGGGCAAGCCGATTACGGCGACCGATCCGAACATGACGCGCTTCATGATGACCCTGGACGATGCCGTCGACCTGGTGCTGTTCGCGTTCGAGAACGGCAATCCTGGCGAAATCTTCGTTCAGAAGTCCCCTGCTGCGACCATTGAAACGCTCGCTCGCGCACTGGCCGAGTTGATGCAACTGCCGGACTATCCGATCGATATTATCGGCACCCGTCACGGCGAGAAGCTCTATGAAGTGTTGTTGAGCCGAGAAGAAATGGTGATGGCGCAAGACGTCGGCGACTACTACCGTGTTCCGCCTGATTTGCGCGACCTGAATTACGGCAAGTACATCGATCAAGGCGAGACGAAGATTTCGGAAGCGACCGATTACAACTCGCACAACACCACTCGACTCGATGTGGAAGGCATGAAGAAGCTGCTTCTGAAGCTGCCGCTGGTTCAGTCGATTATCCCGAAATAAGCCTCAGGGTCCGCGACAACGCCGGGGCGAGCCGCCCTGATCGAACATTGCCAGAGTTGCCCGCGAAACGCGGGCGCACGCCAACGAACAGCTTATGAAAGTACTTGTCACAGGGTCGAATGGATTCATCGGGCGAAATCTGCTCCTGAAGCTTTCCGAGTTTAAGGATGTGGAAGTCGTGCGTTTCGATGCGCAGAGCGATATCGGCGAATTGCCTCAAATGCTCGAGGGCGTCGAATTCGTATTTCACCTTGCAGGCGTCAATCGATCGCAAGATGCCGATGACTTCGAGCGCGGCAATCGCGATCTGACGCAAGCCTTGTGCGACGCGCTCGCGACGATCGCCGAATCGACCGGACGCCGGATTCCGGTCATCTTGACGTCATCGACGCAAGCCGGCCGCGAGAGCCCCTACGGCCAGACCAAGCAGGCGGCCGAGCAAGCGGTGCAAGCGCTCGCCGCGCGCCATGGCAACCCGGCCTACATCTTTCGACTGCCCAACGTCTTCGGCAAGTGGTGTCGGCCCAATTACAACTCCGCGGTGGCGACCTTCTGTCACAACATCGCGCGGGGACTGCCTATCGAGATTCACGATCCCGCTGCCAAGCTCACGCTTGTCTACGTGGACGATGTCCTTCAGCGCTTCACCGACCTTCTGTTCGGCGCCGACGCGGCCCCCGATGCTCAGGGCTTCGAGAGCGTGACGCCGTCATATACGACGACCGTCGGCGAGGTCGCTAGCGCGATTCAAGCGTTCAAGGACAGCCGCGCTTCGCTGATGACAGAGCGAGTGGGCACGGGTCTTCAACGGGCGCTTTATTCGACGTTCGTCAGCTATTTGCCCGTGAGCGATTTCGCGTACAGCGTGGCGCGCCACGAGGATCCTCGTGGGGTCTTCGTCGAGATGCTCAAGACGCCGGACTGCGGTCAATTTTCGTATTTCACGGCGCATCCGGGGGTGACTCGCGGTGGTCACTACCATCATTCCAAGACCGAGAAATTTCTCGTGATGAAGGGGCTTGCCAGTTTCCGCTTCCGGCATATGCATACCGGTGAAACGGTGGAGTTGGTGAAGAATGGCGAGCAAGCCGAAATTGTGGAAACGGTGCCGGGCTGGACGCACGACATCACCAACATCGGCAACGACGAACTGATCGTCATGCTCTGGGCCAATGAAGTGTTCGATCGCGCGCGGCCGGATACTTTCTCAAGCACTCTGTAAGGCAAAAATGAAGAAGCTAAAGATCATGACGGTCGTCGGGACGCGGCCGGAGATTATTCGCCTGTCGCGAGTCCTGGCGGCACTCGATGAGCACTGCGATCACGTGCTCGTCCATACGGGCCAGAATTACGATTACGAACTGAATCAGGTCTTTTTCGAGGACCTCAACGTTCGACGCCCCGACCACTTTCTCAATAGCGCAGAGGGCAGCCGCAGCGCAGCCCAGACGATCGGGAACCTGATCATCGAAGTGGATCGCGTGTTGGCCGATGTCATGCCGGATGCGCTGCTCGTGTTGGGCGATACCAATAGCTGTCTGTCGGTCATTCCGGCCAAGCGTCGCCAGATTCCGATCTTCCATATGGAAGCCGGGAACCGTTGCTTCGACTTGCGCGTTCCGGAAGAAACGAATCGCCGCATCGTCGACCACACGTCGGACATCAATCTGACGTACAGCACCATTGCACGCGACTATCTGCTCAGAGAGGGCCTGCCTCCCGATCAAGTGATCAAGACGGGCAGCCCGATGTTCGAAGTGCTGAATCACTATCTGCCTTCGATTGAAGCGTCGGACGTGTTGGATCGACTTTCTCTGGCGTCTGAGCGCTATTTCGTCGTCAGTGCGCATCGCGAAGAAAACATCGAACCCGAGGCAGGTTATCGGAAGCTCGTCGACGTGCTGAATGCCGTCGCCGAAGATCACGACATGCCCGTGATCGTGTCGACGCACCCGCGTACCCGCAAACGCATCGATGCGGCGGGGTCGACCTTCCATCCGCAAATTCAATTCCTGAAGCCGCTCGGGTTCCACGACTACGTGAAGCTCCAGATGTCGGCGAAAGCCGTGCTGTCTGACAGCGGAACGATCAGTGAAGAGTCCTCCATTCTCAATTTCCCGGCGTTGAATCTGCGCGAGGCGCACGAGCGTCCGGAGGGCATGGAAGAGGCGGCGGTCATGATGGTGGGGTTGGAAGTCGACCGTGTGCGGCAAGGCTTGGCAATTCTCGAGTCGCAGCCGCGTGGCGCGCAGCGAGGTCTTCGTCTGGTTGCGGACTACAGCATGCCCAACGTTTCGGACAAGGTCGTGCGCATCATCCATAGCTATACCGACTATGTGCGCCGCGTGGTCTGGAAAAAATATTGACGATCGGGAAGTCGATGCGAATCGCTTTGGTGACAGAGAATTTCCCGCCGCAGAGAACCTCCGGGGCGGTGCAACTGCGAGACTTGGCCCGTGAATTTGCCCGTCAGGGGCACGCACTGACCGTCATACTGCCGAGCGCCGACATCGACGGCGCGTGGAAGCTGGAGCAAGTCGACGGATTCGATGTGCTTCGGTTACGCGCGCCTGAAACGAAGGGCATTGGCTACGTGCGCCGGACGATCAACGAGTTCGTCATGCCCTTCGCCATGCGAAGGAATTTGCGTCGAAGCCCGCTAGCCGACCAGAAATGGGAAGGCGTCGTCTGGTACTCGCCCTCGATTTTTCACGGCCCGCTCGTGAAGTACTTGCAGCGCAAAAGCGATTGCAAGACCTACTTGATCATCCGAGACATTTTTCCGCAATGGGCGGCTGACATCGGGTTGATGGGGCGTGGTCTACCGTACCGTGTCTTCGACGCCGTGGCGCGTTATCAGTATTCCGCTGCCGACACGATCGGCGTGCAAACGCAAGGCAACGTCGGCTATTTCGACGACTGGGCGCGGCAGCCCGGGCGGCACGTGGAAGTGCTGCCTAACTGGCTCTACGAAGCGCCGGTCACCGGGTGCCCCATCGATATCGCGAAGACGCCGTTGGCAGGCCGCAAGGTGTTCGTCTACGCGGGGAATATGGGCGTCGCACAAGGCATGGGCATCCTGCTGGATCTCGCCGAACGGCTACGCGCGCGCCAGGATGTCGGCTTTCTGTTCGTCGGGCGCGGGAGCGATGCGGCACAACTCGCGGCCGATGCCGCGCGGCGTGGGCTCGATAACGTCGTCTTCCACGACGAAATCCATCCCGACGAGATTCCGGGGCTTTATGCCCAATGTCACATCGGGCTGGTGGCCCTCGATCCCCGGCACAAATCGCACAATATCCCGGGGAAATTTCTGTCGTATATGGCGAGCGGTTTGCCCGTATTGGCCAATATCAATCCCGGGAACGATCTGGCGGATCTGATTCGCGCCAACGACGTGGGGCAGGTCAGCGAAGACAATACGGTGGAAACACTGGAGCGTCTGGCGCTGAAACTGATCGCCGATCTCGACTCGACGTCCTCGATCGCGGTGCGATGCAAGGCGCTGTACACGAAACTGTTTGCGCCCGAGACAAAGGTGCAGCAGATCGTCGCGGCATTGGGCGGGCGCAGGGCATAATCGCTCGCTCGCTCACGCATGCACGGCGGATCACCGCCGTGCTGCTCAACTCAAGGGCGGCTATCGCGCCGCCACCGCACCCATTTCCCCGCTGAGAATCTTCTCGTAGAGGCCTCTCACGTCCGCATCGAACGCCTTGTTGTATTGCACCAGCGCTTCCGGCGACGGACGATAGTCATCTGCGCTGGCGGCTGCCGCCGAGGCCATTTTTTGCGCCAGCGCTTCGGGGTCTTCGCTCGTGAAGAACGATGCACTCGGGATCAGCGAGTTCGCTCTGAACATTGCAATGTCGGAGCAGATCAGACCGGTGCCCAGCGCGAACACGGTTCCCGGAATGCCGCTATTGGTGCCGCGCTTGTACGGCAGGACGACATAGTCCGCCTCAGCGATCAACTCCACATACCGCTCGTCGGAAATGAATTCCGCGATCACAGTGACGCCCGGCACGCCCGAGAGAAGCGCCATCGCTGCGTGATTGCGGCTCAGATTGGACGCCACGACAAGGCTGTGTTGCGCCGCACCGAACGCCTCCGATTGCGCAAAAACGGCCCACGCTTTGGCGAGGACATCGAGGCCTTTCTCTGAACGGGGATGCCCGACAAACAAGAACTTCGTGCCGCCGTTGCGTCGATGATCCGTTTTTTCTCGTGTCGACGGACCGTGCATTCTGGCCGGGTCCATGATCGGGAAATCATGCAAGCTGATCGGGCCGTCAAAGGTGAAGCTCGATTTAAAGTCGTCGGCAGAGTTTTTGTTGTGAAGCAGAATCGTATCCGCGAGGTCGATGATCGACTGCTTGATTCGGTGTCTCGGCGTGACATTGATGTGTTGCGACTCGAACGGAATCACATCGTGCAACGTCAACATCAGCTTCCTGCGCAGGACCTTCTTTACGACGAGCAAGAACAGGTATTCGGCGAAGTGCTCGCTGATCAGGTTGTAATTCAGGACCTTGGTTCTGTTCTTGCTCACCAAGAATAGCGCAATCAGGAGCCCATAAAGCAACTCGATGTATCTCACGATGAAGCGGAGATACTTGAAGTTCTTCAGCTTGTTCGGGCCTGTCAGTTCCGTGTACTTAAAGAAAATCTTCTTCCCGTACGGAAACGGGAAGTAATGATTCACCAACGCTTCCTGAGAAAATTCGCTCTCAAGCGCTTTGTAGATGCGATCGGTGTACAGCCCCGCGGAGCCAGCAGTGCCGAAGTACAGGTGAGTGATGTCGGTCATAGAGCAGTGATGGATGCCGGTTCGGCGCTTACGCGCTGCCTGAGGTGGTGCCGGGCGCCGAGGCGCTCGCGCTTTGCGCAGGACGAAGGGATGCGGACAATTCGCGGCGCAGATACAGCAGGACCAGCAAATCGAAAAGTGCTCGCGACGACCATGCGATAGCGGCGCCGACGATGCCAACGGTGTGCAGAATCAGCAGCAACGAGGGGATGTAGATAATCGTCTCGAAGATGTGGATAAACGCCGTCGTTCTCGACTTGCCCGCCGCCTGAATGTACGTGAAGGGAACGCTCGCGAGCGAATTGAAGAAGATGCCAATAAACAGGATCGACGCCACCATCCACGATTGTTCGGCAAACTTCGCCCCAAGCCAGATCGACAGCAAAACTTTCGACAGCACGGCAATCGCCAGGCAGATCGGAAGCATGACGTACAAAATGAGCTTCAGACTGCCCTTGTAGTTGGCTTCGGCTTCGTGGTGACGCGAGCCGATGACATTAGCGAGCCGGGGGAACAGGGCGCCGGTCAACGCGACGGGAATAATCAGCAACCGGTTCGCGATCTCGAACGGCACGGTGTAGTAAGCGACTGCCGTTGCGCCGAGCACCGAGGAGATGAAAAAGCGATCCGCGGAGACCAGCAACGGGCCGATGACGTTCGACGCGGTGGTCCATCCGCCGAAGGCGATCAGCTCTTTGACATAGCCCCACTGGACGCCGAGACGGTTGAAGCGAATGCCGTAGACATTGCTGACATATCGCCAATGAATCGCGACGACGAGCAGTCTCGTGACGATTAGGCTGAGCGAAATCCAAATCAGGGAATTGCCGACGCACGCAACGACGATGGCCGGTGCCGCAAAGTTGAGAATGCCCAGAATGATGCGGAACACGCTCGAAATCTTAAAGTTCTCGAACGCTTCCAGAACGCCGCGAAACCCGATCGTGAGCGTGGTGATCGGAATGCCGATAGCCGAAATGATCAGGGACCAAAACGTCTCGTCGATCAACGGGCCACTGACATTGAGCCACTTATTCGCGAGTATGTGAGCGAGCACCGCAAGCAAGAGCATGCCGAACATGCCGGCGGCGCCGGTCACGACCAAGCCGCTCTGAATGATCGGGTTGACCTCGTTCTTTCTATCCGAGTTGAGGATCGAGCTGACCTTCTGCGTGATAGCACGGCCGAGACCCAGGTCGAACAGACTGAAGTAGCCGATCAAGGTCCAGATCAGCGTCAAGATCCCGAACGCCTCCACCCCAAGGTGGCGGAGCAAATAAGGAACGGTGACGGCTGCGACAAGTAATGGCCCCCCCAGACCAGCCAGGTTCCAAAGGGAGTTTTTCTTTATCGACATGGTGCGAGATTCCTAATATCCATAACGGTAGTTCATGCATGGGAATATTGTGATCTCCGCACATGAAGCCTATTTGCCGTAACCACGGCGTGACATCGGCCCTACGACTGGTGCAGCTTATTCTTTGCCAGGTGCTCGTAATTCGATTGCGTTGCCCGCGTAAAACGGTAGTACGCGTTCGCCGCCGTCCGATAGTAGAGGCTATTGAAGTGAGTCTTTTGCGCGGACGGATCCACCCAAAGAATCTGCGATTGCTTCGCCCGCATGTTGTGCTTCTTGATGAAGACTTCGAGCAGGATTTCGTGCATGTATCCGAAGACGCGAATCTGATGGATCGGATACTTCGTCGGATCGATGCGTCTTTCGACTTCGAGCAAGATGTCGAAAACCCAGTCACAGTAGCGCGTGAAGTTGTCCCAACTCATGATGAACATGTTGTGGCCGATCATCTTGTTGTTCTCGTACATATGATCTCTGTACGCCGCTAAATAGTCTGGGTACTTCTCTTCGACGACCCGCTGCAAAATATCGAAATCGCGGTCGTTATAGTTCATGCTGCAAACGCGAGCGATGCTATAGGCATACGTGTACGGCACCGGCGTGATGATGTCGGCATCGCCGAAAAGCGCCTGCGCGGTAGGGAGCGTATAGCCGTCGACGAACTGTTGCCCACGGGGCACGTCGAGAATCTCGATCGGTTTTGCAGAGTCGAAACGGAAATTGAAGAAACGACGATAGCTGCAAAGGCCGACGTAAGGCACCTTTTCGATGTGCTTCCAAGCCCAATACAACCCGGTGATCTCGGACCAATAGGCGTTGCGCGAGCTGATGTTGTCCCCAGTGTCGTAGCCCAACATGGGCAGATGCGATGTCATCTCGCTTCTGCCGCATTGGACGTTAATCAGGAACTCTCGATCGGTGTTTATCAGTGCCTTGTTGTGATAAAAACAAAGCAGCTTGATATCGTCTTCCTTGTTCATTGTCTTTGGAAAGTATTAATCAATTAGGCGCGAGTATTCGACAAGATAGGAAGTGGCTGGTCGAGACCACTCACTGGCTGGCGACGTTGAACAACACGCGGCGCAGCACATTTGCCTTCGGTTGATCTTCCGAAAATCCGTTTGGCGAGATTTTTTTGGTTGCTTTGATGATCTCGACGTAGCGCGAAAAATTCTCGGCAACGGAGTAATGGGTCTTGGCGTATTCGTAACACTTCGCGGCTACGCCGAGGTAATCGGCCTCGACTGCCTGGATGACGTCGGTCAGTTCCGCAATATCCGGGCCGTCGCTGTTCATTAGCTCGGAGCCATCGCAACCAAGCGGCTTGTCGAAAAATAGGCCGCCGCAAATCGGCTTATCGAACAGCGCGTGATCGTAACTCGCCAGCGCGACGATGACCGGAATTCGGTAGCGGGCCAATTCGACGAGCGACGTGCCCATCGCATAGCCGATGGAGTGTTTGACGATCTCCTCGCGAATCTTGTCGTAAGGCAATTCGCCAATGAAACGGATACGCGCGGGATCGACACCGAATTTTCGGACAGCCTCATCGATTTGTGCCGTCGCGCCGCTGCCAACGATGGTGAGCGTGTAGTCGGTTCGCTTCGAGAGGAACTCAACCATCGCGCAAACCGCAGGTATCTTGAAGTCGACGATTCGGCCAATCCAGATGATCGACTTGTTGTTGGCTTCGGCGCCCGCCCCTGGCTCAGCTTCGGAGAACGAGGGCAACGGAACAATGCGGTTTCTCGGCACATGAAGACCGAAGGTGCGCTCCCAGTGATCGGCGATGACCTGAGCCATGCAAATCAATCCGTTGTTGTCGTTGATCTGCTTGAGCAGCGCCCGGTTGAAATTGATCAGGGCTTTGTTGCGAAATGCCCGCTTCTTCGTCAGGGCGTAGGCAGCCTTGTCGAACAGTGTCTGCCCGAGATACAGATCGTCCTGAACGTGAAGAATCAGGTGCGAAATCGAGATGTTCGCCACCTGGTGACTTAACGCTCTCGCGAGATGCAGGTCGCGCATGCAGAACGTGACAAATTTGACTTCGTTCTGCGCGCCAATGCTTGCGCTGACCTTCGCGAGCAACGCCGCCTGCGCGTCTTTCTTCAGATAGAAATAATCGAGATCACCCGATAAGGCGACGACCTTGCCTTTGACGCTGGGGGAAGCCGCCAACTTCTGTTGGATAAAGCTGCCCTCGGCGCAAATCGCAATGTAGGGCTCATCGATCGAATCGAGATAATCGCAGAAGCGCACAAACAGCGTTTCTCCGCCGCCTAGATAGTGATTTACGTTGTACAGAACGATCATGCGCGTCGGGTTGCCTGAATAGAATGTGATTCTGCGTATTTCGGGGTGAACTCGATTGCCGTTGGTGTTAGCCGCAAATTTCGAGGATCGACGTAGCGACATAAGCCGCCTCGTCTTCGGTCAGGACCGGACTCATGGGAATGCTGAGAATCGTCTCGTGAATCCGCTCGGAGATGGGAAGGCTTCCCTTCTCGAGATTCAGGTCGCTATAGGCTTCTTGAAGATGCGGAGGAATCGGGTAGTGAATGATCGTCCCGATGTTCTTCTCGGTCAGCTTTGCCTGCAACTGATCCCGATCGTTGAATCGAATGGCGAAGATGTGAAACACGGATTCACACGTCGGCAGCGTTTTCGGAAGAATCAGCTTGTCGGACTTCGACAGCAGGTTCATGTAGACGTCGGCCACTTCGCGACGCTTCTGATTCTCTGCATCGAGGTATTGCAGCTTCTTGCGCAGAATCGCGGCCTGCAACTCGTCCAGACGGCAATTGAAGCCTTTGACTTCGTTGTGATACTTCTTGCTCGATCCGTAATTCAGCAACAACCGGACCTTCTGCGCCAGCACCGGGTCGTTGGTCGTGACGCCACCGGCATCGCCCAAC
Source organism: Pandoraea pneumonica (assembly GCF_902459645.1). Lineage (GTDB taxonomy): Bacteria > Pseudomonadota > Gammaproteobacteria > Burkholderiales > Burkholderiaceae > Pandoraea > Pandoraea pneumonica. The sequence continues at coordinate 74,453 of NZ_CABPSK010000002.1, read as the reverse complement.
GCACCGAGGTTCTTGCCGGGGTAGAAGCTGAACCCTGCGGCATCGCCCAGCGCGCCGGCCTTCTTGCCCTTATACGTTGCGCCGTGGGCCTGTGCTGCGTCCTCGACGACTTTGATGCCGTGACGGCGAGCGATCTCGTTGATCGGATCCATGTCCGCCGTTTGCCCGTACAGGTGGACGGCGATGATTGCCTTGGTATTCGGCGTGATGGCAGCCTCGATCTTTGCGGGATCGATGTTGTAAGTGGCTTCATCGGGCTCGACGGGCACGGGCGTTGCGCCGGCATAGGTCACAGCCAGCCAAGTGGCGACATAGGTATTCGACGGGACGATAACTTCGTCGCCGGGACCGATGTCGTACGCGCGAAGAATCAGGTGAAGCGCATCGAGCCCGTTGCTCACGCCGATGGCGTGTTCGGTACCGCAATAGCTCGCAAACTCGTTCTCGAACGCGCGCACCTCCTGGCCCAGAATGTACCAGCCTGAATTCAACACGCTGACCATGGTCTGCGTCAGCTCGGCTTCGTGAGCGAGGTTGATCTTCTTAAGGTCGAGGAAGGGAATATTCATTTTAGGATTCGAAGGATGCGAGCGGGATTTCCGGCGACGACGGCGTTTGCCGGAACATTTTTGGTGACGACGCTGCCGGCGCCGATCATGGCGCCCTTGCCGATTTCAATGCCCGGAAGAATGGTCGCGTTCGCACCGATCGACGCGCCCTCCCGAACGATAGTCTTAGCAAACGTCTCGGGATAAACCTTGGAGCGCGGGAAATTGTCGTTCGAGAACGTGACGTTCGGACCGATAAAGACATCGTCTTCAATGACGGTGCCGTCCCACAACTGAACGCCGCACTTAACCGTCACTCGATTCCCGACCTTCACGTCGTTCTCGATAAAACAATGGGAACAGATATTGCAATCGTCACCAATCTCGGCATTCGGCAGTACGACGACGAATTGCCAAATTTTCGTGCCTTTCCCAATCGATTGGCTTTGCACATCGCTGTAAGCGCTAAGCATCTCAGGTCCCTTGGCCAATAAGGTTCAGGAACTCGCCGTAGTCGCGGATGTAGTCTTTCCCGTCGTAATGGTGGGAGGCGAAGACCAGCAGCAGTGCGTCGTGCGAGTACTTATATTGAATACCCCACACCATCGGCGGAATGTAGATGCCCGTGGCGGGGTCTTTCAGTTCGACCTCCGCGCGTTTGTGGCCATCGTCGACCACAACGGAGCAGCTACCCCGCACACAAATCAGAAACTGATGGCATTCGTGGTGCGCGTGTTCTCCGCGAATTTCGCTGCTGGGGACGTCGTACACCATGAAATAGCGCAGCGGCGCGAACGGGATTTGCGTCTCGAATTCGCCCACCGACAAGTTGCCGCGCAAGTCGGGAATCACCGGAAACCGAAAAACCTCGACACCGCGAACGTCCAGTGCCGTGCGAGGCGTGCGCTGCCCGGCCGTCGCGGCGGATTGGATCTCTGGGCGGTTCGTATTCACATAGCCGACGATCGTCGCGGGATTGCCCTCGACGATTGCGCTGGGCGGAATCGAGCGCGTGACCACGGTGCCCGGACGCACGTTGGCGCCGGCGGCGATACGCACACCCGGATAGATGACCGACCCCTCGCCAATGTTGACGTCGTCCTCGACAACCACACCCACGTCGGCGTCCGGGTTGTCGGAGGCGGCGAATACGACATGGCTACGAATCCGCACACCGTTCCCCAGCGTCACGCCCTTGGGGATGTATACGCCTACGCCGATGGTCGAATTCTTTCCAATCACCGTTTCGGGTGCGACGAACGAGAGCGACTCGCCCGATTCGGAAACTGATTTTCTGGTGTTCACTTCCATTACTTGGTTTCGTCTGGAGAGGTATGTGGAGTGCGTCGGATCCAAGCGTCTCGGCGGATCATCGCGTGCGGCCGTACGTATCTTCGAAGCGAACGATGTCGTCTTCACCGAGGTAGTCGCCCGACTGAACCTCGATAATTTCCAGCGGAATCTTCCCCGGGTTGCTCAGACGATGCACCTGCCCCAACGGAATGTAGATGCTTTGATTTTCGGTGAGCAGTCGCGTCTCTTCGCCATTGACGACCTCCGCCGTTCCTTTGACGACGATCCAATGTTCTGCGCGGTGATGGTGTTTTTGCAGACTCAAGCTGCCGCCGGGTCGTACCTGAATTCGCTTGACCTTGAAGCGCCGGCCTTCATCGACCGAGTCATACCAGCCCCACGGACGGTGCACTTTGCGATGCAGCGAGTGCTCGTCACGGTTTTCCTTGGCGAGCATGGACACGATGTTCTTGACGTCTTGGCTGTGGTTGCGGTTCGCCACAAGCACGGCGTCGGCAGTCTCGACGACGACCAGGTCTTCCACGCCGACGAGCGCGACTAGACGCGTCGACGCGTGGGCAAGCGAATTCTTCGTGCCGGTGGCCAGTACGTCGCCGAAGTAGGCGTTCCCTGACGTATCACGCGGGGTGGCCTTCAGCACGGCGTCCCACGAACCCAGGTCGTTCCAGCCTGCGTTGAGCGGGACCATCTTGATCTCGAACGCACTACCCGGGCAATGTTCCATCACGGCGTAGTCGATCGATTCAGCGGGTACCTCGTGAAAGGCTTCCTTTGCCGGGCGGACAAAGCGGACATCGAGCGTGATCTCGCGGGTGCTTTGGGTCCAGGCGCTTGCGGTGGTCTGCGCAATGTCCTGTCGGAATTGACCGATGGCCTGCAACCAGACCGAGGCCCGAACGACGAAGATACCGGCGTTCCAGAAATATCCGCCGTCTTGCATATAGCGCTGCGCGGTCTCGATATCGGGCTTCTCGACGAAGCTGCGCACATTGCGCGGGCCGTCTTCGCTAGCGGCGCCTGCCTGAATGTATCCGTAACCGGTTGCCGGATGATCGGGCTGGATACCGAGAATGACAATGCCGCCTTTATCCGCTTCGTGGATGGCAGCGCGCATTGCCGCAGTGAACGCGTCGTTGTCCTCGATCACCTGATCCGATGGCGTGACGACCAAGATCGGATCGTTGCCGTCGGCCATGGCTTCAAGCGCCGCTAGGGTCATCGCGGGCGCCGTATTCTTGCTCTCCGGCTCGAGCAGCACGCGGTCGGCTGCGATGCCGATCTCGCGCAACTGTTCAGCCAGCAGGAACCGGTGCTCCTCATTGGAGACGATGATGGGATTCGCAATCGCGATCTCGTCGCTACGAAGCTGCATCGAGCGGTTCGCCGATAATTGGAAAAGGCTCTCTTGCCCCGTCAGGCAAAGAAATTGCTTCGGAAAACCCGCTCGGGACAAGGGCCAGAGGCGCGTGCCGGAGCCGCCGCAGAGAATTACAGGTGTGGCGTGAATCATGCCTCTTGCTCCTTCGTTTCCACAGCGCTTGCGATTTCGGATTTCAATGCGTCGATCTCCATTTTCAGAGCTTCATACTCATCCATCTTTCGCTTCAGAAATTTGCTCGTCAAATTCGCCTTTTCGACAATCCCTCTCGGCGTCAACATATAGACGTAGCCAAATTTATTCTTTGAGTTGGCGAAATTGAGCATCTTCACCCACCCTTTTTCCATTAACGACCTGAGGCAATAATTCAGCCCACCGACGCTGACACCCAGCTTAGCGGCCAACTCCCGCTGGGTAAGGTCCGGGTTCTCATACAAGATGCGCATGACACGGAAATACGTATCTTCTTGTAATTTCGCTTGTCTACTCGGCATAAATTTGGTGATTTGTCGATGAATGAGGGAAGCAAACCCAATTTGCCTGCGCCGCCACTATTGAAATCTGCGATTGACACCGAAAATCGATAGTCGCGAATGTCTGTATGAGTTCGAGCAATTCTACTTGAGTCTAGGCGGGCTGGATCATGTTTGTTTCGAGGCGCCCGTGTGTATTGGGTTTGGCCGTGATGCAAGAACCATCAGAACATCATCAATGGCCTGCTAAAATCCCGCGTTGCCGATAGTAAGCGAGCGGTGATTCGGTGTCTGCCAGGTGGCACCCAGATAGTTTGGGCGACGACATATCGAATCGTGGGCGCGCTGCGAAGTTTGTGACGGGTCAATATTCAGTTCCGAAGGTACGGATATTGTTAGCCCTGGCAAACCGCCCCGGGGTGTCCGCATGGATGCGGTCACTAATACAATGACAATGTTTGAAATTTATTAAGGTCGAGACATGCGTAGTGGTGATACGTCGGCGGGCAAGAGGCTCGTTCTGGTTGAGCTCAACGAAATCAATTTCGACATTGTGCTGAACTACATTGAGGCGTTTCCTGGACGTTTCCCGGCGCTCGCGAAATTGACGTCCGGCGCGGGTATCAGCACGACCTGCGAACGCAACTACGAAGAACTTGAACCGTGGATCCAGTGGGCGTCCGTGCATAGCGGGCAAGCGTATACGGAGCACGGTATTTTCCGTCTTGGCGATATCGTCGGCTCGAACGTTCCGCAGGTTTTCGAGCAGCTCGAGCGCAGCGGTTTGCGCGTGGGTTGCGTGTCCGCGATGAACGCCGAGAACCGTCTGCGCGCGCCGGCCTACTTCATTCCGGACCCCTGGACCGCCACGCCGAGCGACGATTCCTGGTGGAGCCGGGTCTTGACCTCCGCCGTATCGCAGACCGTCAACGACAACGCGCAGGCGCGCATCACGTGGAAAAGCGCCTTGCACCTGGGGCTGGGGCTGCTGCGCTTCGCCCAACCGAAGCATTACGGGCTGTACGCCAAGCTGATCGCGGGAAGCCGTGGGGCGTCGTGGCGAAAGGCGTTGGTGCTCGATTTGCTGCTGCACGATATTCACGCGAAGCTCTTCCGTGCACGCCTGCCGAATTTCTCCGCCGTATTCCTCAATGCGGGCGCGCACATTCAGCACCATTACTTCTTCAACTCGCATGTCTTGAAGGGCAAGGCGAAGATGTCGAACCCGGCATGGTACGTCGCCCAGGATGTCGACCCGATTGCCGAGATGTTGAGCGTGTACGACAGTCTGATCGCCGATTGCATGAGTTTCGACGGTACCGAAGTCATTGTTGCCACAGGCTTGTCGCAACTGCCCTATGACCGGGTGAAGTATTACTACCGTCTCAAAGATCACACCGAGTTCATGCGCATGATCGGCGTTCAGGTCCGATCGATTCAGCCGCGCATGACGCGTGACTTCTTGCTCGAGTTCGACTCGGCCGCCGAAGCGCTTGCGGCACAGTCCCGACTCTCGGAACTTCGCGTCGTCAAGGATGGGCAGCCTGTATTTGGCGAGATCGACAACCGCGGGGATAGCCTGTTCGTGACGCTCACTTATCCGCACGAAATTACGGCGGACTTGCGCGTCACCTTTGGCGACGATCAGTGGCCGCTTGAGCCGTACGTCGCTTTCGTCGCCATTAAGAACGGCATGCACCAGGAGAAGGGCTTCTCTTACTTCACGCGTGGGGTTGCGCAATACGCACCGAGCGATCGCAGCCATGTGAAGGAATTGCACTCGACGATCTTGCAGTTTTTCGGCCACGAAGCCCAAAACGGCCGCGCGTAAGCCCGCCGGATTGGCGCACCGTCCCTTGACAGGAAGGATTCGCGAACTAACCTGAATAAGTACGCGAACATCGGGCGGTGCCTGTTTCAGGATCGGGGTGTACTGGAGTCGAGTGACTGATCCGCGGCCTTCCCGCGGACGCGCCATGCGAACTTCGTCCCTCGATCGTCGGGGCGTCGTTGAAAGGCTCGACAAAGGCAGGTGCCATGGCCCTCCCGATCCTCCTGATCGTCATCGTCGCCGCCGCGCTCGCGTTTCATTTCTGGAGCCCGTGGTGGCTGACTCCGCTGGCGTCGAACTGGCGCCAGATGGACGACACCCTCACCATTACGCTGGTGATCACCGGCGTGGCCTTTGTTGCCGTCAATCTTTTCGTGGCATGGGCGATCTTCCGCTATCGCCATCGCGACGGCCACCGCGCCGCTTACGAGCCCCATAACCGCCGCCTCGAAGCCTGGCTCATCGGTATCACCACCGTCGGCATCGCCGCCATGCTCGCGCCCGGCCTGTTCGTCTACGCCAAGCTGATCGACCCGCCGTCGAACGCCATGGTGGTCGAAGTGGTCGGCCAGCAGTGGCAATGGCGGTTTCGGCTGCCGGGACCGGACGGACGCCTCGGCACCTCCGATCCCAGCTACGTCACCGCCGACAACCCGCTCGGCTTGAATCCCAAAGATCCCGCGAATCAGGACAATCGCATCGTCGATGCGCCCGAACTCCATTTGCTCGTCGGCGTGCCGGTCAAATTGCTGCTGCGCGCCAAAGACGTGCTGCACGACTTCTACGTCCCGCCGTTTCGCACGCGGATGAACATGGTGCCGGGGATGATCACGCAAATGTGGCTCACCCCCACCCAAACCGGGCGCTTCGACATTCTCTGCGCGCAGCTTTGCGGCGTGGGCCACTCGAACATGCGAGGCGTTGTCGTGGTCGATGACCGCCCCGCCTACGATGCCTGGCTCGCCAAACTGCCGACTTTTGCTGCACTGCAAGCACAACACGCCGGTGCAGGCGCATTAGACCCACTCGCCGCCAAAGGCAAGCTGCTCGCCCAAGCGAAAGGCTGCGCGGGCTGCCACTCCGTCGACGGCTCTGCGGGCGTCGGGCCGACGTGGCACGGGCTGTACGGTAAGACGGAGACGTTCCAAGACGGCAGTACCGCCAAAGTCGACGACACCTATCTCGCCACGTTCATCCGCAACCCGACCGAGCGTGTGCCGAAAGGTTTTGCGCCGCTCATGCCGAAGCTCGAGCTCACCGATGCCGATCTCGCGGCACTGATCGCTTATATCAAGACGCTTGCCCCGGCCGCGCCCACTGCACCGGCTGCCCCCACGGCGAGCACAGAGACGTGGCAACTTGCCCAGAACTCATTAGTCACGCCACGCGAGCCCATGCAGATGGCGCCGCTCTCGCCGGGGCCAGCCTCGTCGCCGGGCTATAGCGCCCCGAGCGCGCCGCCCATGTCGGGGCCGCCGCCGCTTGCCACGCCGTTGCCGCAGTTGGCGATCCCGCCGCAACCGGGCAATGCACCCACGGCACCATCGGCCCCATCGCAACCGCGCGTGCCGTCGATGGTGCCACCGCAAAACCGATAGCCGCAGACGTAACGAAACAGAAGACACAGACAAAGCAGACCGAACAGGCAACACCGAAAGCACAGACAGCGTAGAAAGCACAACACAGACGCTAAGGAGGAGAGGCGCCATGGCGTACGGCACATCCGCACACGGCGAACACGATGGCCCGCAGAGCTTCTGGACGAAGTACGTCTGGAGCCAAGACCACAAAGTCATTGCCGTGCAATACGCGCTCACGGCCATCGCGGTCGGGCTGGTCGGTCTCGTGCTCTCGAACCTGATGCGCTTGCAGCTCGGCTTCCCCGGCAAGTTCTCGTTCATCGACGCGAATCACTATTACCAGTACGTCACCATGCACGGCATGATCATGGTGATCTACCTGCTCACGGCGCTGTTTCTCGGCGGCTTCGGCAACTACCTGATCCCGCTCATGGTCGGTGCGCGCGACATGGTGTTCCCGTTTCTGAACATGCTCAGTTACTGGGTCTACCTGCTCGCGGTGATCGTGCTGATGGCGAGCTTCTTCGTGCCGGGCGGCCCGACCGGTGCCGGTTGGACGCTCTACCCGCCGCAGGCCATCCTGCCGGGCACACCGGGTACCGAGTGGGGCATCGTGCTAATGCTGATCTCGCTGCTGATCTTCATCGTGGCCGCGACGATGGGCGGTCTGAACTACGTCACCACCGTCTTGCAGGCGCGCACCGAAGGCATGACCTTGCTGCGTCTGCCGCTCACGGTGTGGGGCATCGTGATGGCGACCGTCCTCGCGCTGCTCGCCTTCCCGGCGCTGTTCGTGTCCGGCGTCATGATGCTGCTCGACAAGACGCTGCACACGAGCTTCTTCATGCCAGCCATCGTCTCGTTGGGGCAGCCGCTCGACTATCGCGGCGGCAGCCCGCTGCTGTTCCAGCACTTGTTTTGGTTCTTCGGCCACCCTGAGGTCTACATCGTGGCGCTGCCTGCTTTCGGCATCGTCTCCGATCTCATCAGCGTGCACGCCCGCAAAAACATCTTCGGCTATCGGATGATGGTCTGGGCGATTCTCGCTATCGCCGTGCTGTCGTTCGTCGTGTGGGCGCACCACATGTTTATCAGCGGCATGAATCCGTACTTTGGGTTCTTCTTCGCCACGACCACCCTCGTTATCGCGATTCCGACGGCGATCAAGGTCTACAACTGGGTGCTCACCCTGTGGCGCGGCGACATCCACCTGACAGTGCCGATGCTGTTCGCTATCGGCTTCATCAGCACGTTCGTCATCGGCGGTCTGACAGGGTTGTTCCTTGGCAACGTGAGCGTCGACATGCCGCTCTCGAACACTTACTTCGTGGTCGCGCACTTTCATATGGTGATGGGCGTCGCACCGCTGTTAGTGGTCTTCGGGGGCATCTATCACTGGTATCCCCTCATCACCGGACGCCGCCTCGACGACCGGCTCGGGCAGTGGCACTTCTGGATCACGTTCGTCGGCACCTACGCCATCTTCTTCCCGATGCATTACCTCGGCGTACTCGGCATGCCGCGACGCTATTACGAATTTCAGGGCTACAGCTTTATTCCGCAGTCGGCCCACACGATGAACACCTATATCTCGGTTGCCGCCTTCATCGTCGCGCTCGGACAACTGCTGTTCCTGTTCAATCTCGCGTGGAGTCTGCGGCACGGCAAACTCGCCGGGGCGAATCCGTGGCGTGCGGCATCGCTCGAATGGCAAACGCCGAACGTGCCGCCCGTGCACGGCAACTGGGGCCCTGCGCTACCGGTGGTGTATCGCTGGCCCTATGAGTACAGCGTGCCGGGAGACATCGAAGACTTTGTGCCGCAGAACGCCGCACCCGATCCGCGACGGCCCGCCACCTTGGCTGACGGCGATGGTTCGCATGGAAACCGTTCGCCGTCCTCACCCGTGCCGCCTGCGCCGGACAGCCCCAAAGGAGCCGCATCATGAGACCCGTTCCGTCGTGGCCGCCCATGCCCTCGGGTGGCGTGCCGATTGCGCAACCGCCGCGCCGCCGCGCATCGCAAATCGCCGTGTGGTGGCTTATGGGCGTAATCGGCGTGCTCTTCGGGCTGATGCTCGTCGCTTATGTGATGCGCATGAGTCTCGGCGACTGGCGTCCGTTGCCGTCGCTTCCCGTGTTGTGGGTGAACACGGGCGTGCTCGCGGCTGCGTGCATCGTGATGCAGTCGTCCGTCTGGCAGGCGAAGCGCGGCGAGTTGCGTCGCTCGCGGCGAGACTGGATGGCAGCGGGTGTGCTGGCGATGGTGTTTGTGATCGGGCAACTGTGGGTGTGGCGCGATCTCGTCGCACGGCATTACGGCGTGGCAGGCAATCCGGCGAACAGTTTCTTCTTCCTGCTGACTGGGCTGCACGCGCTGCATTTGATCGGCGGGCTCGTCGCGTGGGCGCTGCTCATGCCGCGTGCCATCTCGCACGGCACGCGCGCACGGCGCTTGGCGCTCACCGCGCAGTATTGGCATTTTCTGCTGGTGCTGTGGCTCGTGCTGTTTGCGGCCGTCGCCAACCTCACCCCTGAGATTGCGCAACGGTTGTGCGGCGTGAGTCAGTAACTACCGCGTAACTAGCGAGTAGGAATATCAGCAGGTAAGACGGAGCGTCATCGTGAATACGACATCGTCCTCTTCGAACGCCCTGAACGCCATGACAGACACGGCAGATCTGCCCGGCGGCTGGCGCGGCATCGTCACCGACTGGTCGGGCGATCGCGCGGCGTTCCACGTGCCGTGGGGCAAGGCGATGATGTGGATCTTCCTGCTCTCGGACACGTTCGTATTCAGCAGCTTCCTGATCGGCTACATGACGGTGCGCATTTCCACCACCGCCCAGTGGCCGAACCCCGCCGAAATCTTCGCGCTCAACGTGAACGGGCACCCGGTGCCCTTGCTGCTCATCGCCATCATGACGTTCGTGCTGATTACCAGCAGCGGCACCATGGCCATGGGCGTGAACTATGCCTACCGGCAAGACCGCGATAAGACGGCGGCGTGCATTCTGGCGACGGCCTATCTCGGCATCGCATTCGTCAGCATGCAAGCGTTCGAATGGACGAACCTGATCGTGCACGAAGGCATTCGCCCGTGGGGTAACGACAAGGGGGCAGCGCAGTTCGGTGCGTGCTTCTTCATGATCACGGGCTTTCACGGCCTGCACGTGAGTGCGGGCGTGATCTATCTGCTCACCGTGATGCGTAAAGTGCTCAACGGCACGCTCGAGCGGCGCGGTAACTATCAACTCGTCGAGATCGCAGGCCTTTACTGGCACTTCGTGGATCTCGTCTGGGTCTTCATCTTCGCGTTGTTCTATCTCTGGTAGAGGCTTGCTATGGACCCTGCTGCCACATCCGCTGTACCCACCGCTCCCGCCAGTCATTCCGGGCAACAGCATCCGGTCGGCATTTACCTGAAAGTGTGGGGGCTGCTGTTCGTGCTCTCGACGTTTTCGTATCTCGTCGATTACGCGAACCTGCACGGGTATCTGCGCTGGGGGTTGATTCTCGCGCTGATGGTCGCCAAGGCGGGCCTGATCGTGGCGGTGTTTATGCACATGCGCTGGGAGCGGCTCGCACTCGTGTACGCGATTCTGATCCCGCCACTCGCGCTGCTCGTGTTGATGGCGTTGATGGCCACCGAGGCGGATTACACGTTCCTGACGCGGCTCGCGCACTTCGGTTGATGGGCGTGCCGTCGCAGGCTCAACGTACGCTCAGGCACGCTCACAACAACTCCACCAGCCGCCGGTCGCTCTTGCGGCAATACTCCGCGCAAGCCGCACGCGCTGCCGTCGCAGCACTGTGTACGAACAGCGGGGCGTCGGCGCGGCGCGACATCGATACCACGATGGACGGCGGCGCGGGTTGCAATGGCAACTCGACCACTTCTCCACTCGCAATCAGCGCGTCGACGAACAAGCGCGGAATCGCTGCCACGCCGAACCCATCGCGTACCAACTGCACGATCACCGCAATGGATGGCGAGCCCGTGATGCGCGTCTCCGAGAGCGGCACGCCGTGCACGCCCGCCAGTTTCGCGACGATGTCTTCGAGCGCGCGGTGCGGGGCGGTGCCGCGTCCGTAGGTGAGGATGGGGTGTTGCAGCACCTGCTTGGCGAGCCCGCCGCGGGTATTCGGAAATAGCCCCGTGCGCGCGATCCAGTGCACGGGGTAATTGGCGAGCGCATCGCAGACCACGCTGCTGTCGTCGCTGCCTTCCACGCGAATGATCAGATCGAGTTCGTCGGCCAGAAGGCGGCGCTGCAATTGCACCGAGACGTCGACCGTCAGTTCGACTTCCAGCGTGGGGTAATCAGCGGCGAGTCGCCGCAAGTAATGCGGTAGCCAGCTATGCACCACCGTTTCGATCACGCCGAGGCGCAGGCGTCCACGGGTGGTGCTCTCGCCGGAAGCGGCCGCTTGCAGACGCTTGGCCGCTTCCACTACCGCCTTCGCGTACCCGAGCAGATATTCGCCGTTGGGCGTGAGCCGGAAGTCGCGGCTTTCGCGATCCACAAGTGCGGTATTGAGTTCCTCTTCCAGCGCTTTGAGCCGCTGCGAAATGGCGGCGGGCGTGGCGTGCAGCGCGGTGGCCGTCGCGCGAAAGTTGCGCAGTTTGGCCAGCGTGACGAAGGTTTCAAGAAATCGGGTGTTCACGGCGATCCTCGGGAAAACCCGCGAAGTTGTTAAGAAATTCTATACGGTAGCGCGTAGAAAAACTCGTTAGCGACAACATTTTTTTCTTTCTATGCTTCACCCATCCGATGCTCCCAAGGCATCTCCCCCGAATCGTTGCTCACTCGCCGAACCGCCATGAACCACCCTGCCACGCCGCTCGACTTCACATCGCAACGCGAGACGATCATGCCCTTCGAATTCCGACAAGCCGTGCGCAGCGGCCAATTCCGCGGGCCGACCGCCGGCTATTGCGGCGAGTTTGCGCAGGCCAATCTGGCGATCCTGCCCGTGGCCCATGCGCACGATTTCCTGCGCTTCTGCCAAAGCAACCCGAAGGCGTGCCCGCTGCTGGGCGTGGGCGAGCCGGGGCAGTGGCATGTACCGTCTCTGGGCCGCGAGGTGGACATCCGCAGCGACGTGCCGGGCTACAACGTTTATCGCGACGGCAAGCTCGCCGGTGAAGTCGACAATCTGGCCGAGTACTGGCAAAGCGATTTCGTTGTGTTCGCTATTGGCTGCTCTTTTTCGTTCGAGCACATGCTGGCGAAAGCGGGCATTCCGCTGCGTCACGTGGAAGAGGGCTGCAACGTGCCGATGTATCGCACGAAGATCGCCAACCAGCGCGCAGGCAAGTTCGGCGGCGAACTGGTCGTATCGATGCGGCCGATGAAGGGCGCCGATGCCATTCGCGCCGTACAAATCACGAGCCGCTTTCCCGGCGTGCATGGCGCACCGATTCATATCGGTGACCCGGCCGAGTTGGGCATTGCCGACCTCTCGAAACCGGAATTCGGCGACGCCGTCACGATCCGCGATGGCGAGCTGCCCGTGTACTGGGCCTGTGGCGTGACGCCGCAAACCGCACTCATGGGCGCGAAGCTGCCGCTCGCGATTGCGCACAAGCCCGGCTACATGCTGATGACCGATATCCCGAATGCATCGCTCGCCGTCTTCTAACCGTTGCTAACTGCGGCTAACGGTTGTTGACGGCGAGTCAGCACCAAGCACCACGCACTAGGTAGCACGTAGCACATAAAAACACCGCGCCATGACGGAAGTCGGCAGAGCACCCGTTGCCTGCCGCTGACCCAACACGCCCATCGCGGAGCGCGGCCCGAGGGCATCACACGGCAAGACAGGACATCACCGGAGTCTTCTTCTCATGGAAAGCAAAACCCCTCTCGCGAGCCCGTCGGCAGCCGCTGCTGCAACGGTGCCGGATACGGCCTCGGCCCCCGCTGGCGGCAGCCTGTTCGGCTGGTACGGCGACGCGACACCGCGCGAAAAGCGCGCGTTCTGGAGCTGCAAAGTCGGCTACATGCTCGACGGCATGGATACCCAGATGCTGAGCTTCGTCATTCCGACGCTGATCGCCACGTGGGGCATCAGCCTTGCCGACGCGGGCTTCATCGGCACGCTCACGCTGCTCGCCTCGGCACTGGGCGGCTGGGTCGCCGGTATTCTGTCCGACCGCATCGGGCGCGTGCGCACGCTGCAACTGACGGTGCTGTGGTTTGCCGTGTTCACCGGGCTGTGCGGTCTCGCGCAGAACTATCACCAACTGCTCGCGGCGCGTGCTCTCATGGGCTTCGGTTTCGGCGGCGAATGGACCGCCGGTGCCGTGCTGATCGGTGAAGTGATTCGCGCCCGCGATCGCGGCAAGGCTGTCGGTCTGGTGCAGTCGGGCTGGGCCATCGGCTGGGGGCTGACGGCCATTCTCTACTCGGCGCTGTTCTCGCTGATGCCCGCCGAAATGGCGTGGCGTGCGCTGTTCCTGATCGGTTTGCTGCCCGCGCTGCTGGTGCTCTTCATCCGCCGCTATGTGCAAGAGCCGGAGGTGTATCAGAAAGAGAAAGCCAAGCAAGCGAAGTCGGCCGACGCGCCGGGGCTCACCGCCATCTTCAGCCCGAAGCTGCTCTCGACGACGATTCGTGCCGCGTTGCTGACCACGGGCGCGCAAGGCGGTTACTACGCCATCACGACGTGGCTGCCGACGTTCCTCAAGACCGAGCGTCACCTCACGGTGATGGGCACGGGCGGCTATCTGGCGATGATCATCTTCGGTTCGTGGGTGGGGTATCTCGCGAGCTCGTATCTGACCGACCGCCTCGGCCGCAAACCGAACTTCATTCTGTTCGCCGTGGGCTCGATGGTGATTGCGTTCTCGTACACGTCGCTGCCGCTCACCGATAGCGCGATGTTCTGGCTGGGGTTCCCGCTGGGGTTCTTCGCGTCGGGCATCTTCAGCGGCATGGGCGCGTTCCTGACCGAGCTGTTCCCGACCAACGTTCGCGGCTCTGGCCAAGGCTTTTGCTACAACGTGGGCCGAGCGGTCGGGGCACTGTTCCCGTTCTTGATCGGCATGCTCTCCAAGCAGTACGGGCTGGGCACGACCATCGGTATCTTCGCTGCCTCGGCGTACGGTGTGCTGATTCTCGCCGCGCTCACCCTGCCGGAGACACGTGGACGCGAGTTGGATGCGGTAGATGCCGCCGCGCATTGAGCGGCTGGCCCTTCGCCCCACGCTGATTTTCTGAAACATCGCGGCAGCCGTCGCTGCCGCGCCTGAAAACTTCCCCCCAAGCACTACCTTCTGTGTGCGGCTCGCTGGCGAATGCGCCAAGCGAGCCTGCACGGGAGTCGTGCGCACTGACGAAACACGAGTGACCTCATGACGAACGCTCTCGCCCCTGCCGCTCACCACAACGTCGCCACCGATGCGCGCTGGCAATTCTGGATCGACCGTGGCGGCACCTTCACCGATATCGTGGCGCGGCGCCCAGACGGCACGCTGGTGACCCACAAGCTGCTCTCGGAGAACCCGGAGCAATATCGCGACGCAGCGGTCGCTGGCATCCGTCATCTGCTCGGCTTGAGCGTGAACGAACCCATCACGCCCGCCCAGGTCGAGATGGTGAAGATGGGGACGACGGTCGCGACCAATGCACTGCTCGAACGCAAGGGCGAAGCCCTCGCACTTGTCACCACGCAAGGCTTTCGCGACGCGCTGCGCATCGCGTATCAGAATCGTCCGCGACTGTTCGATCTCGATATTGCGCTGCCCGAGGCGCTGTATGCGGAAGTGGTGGAAGTCGACGAGCGTGTCGGCGCGCACGGCGACGTGGTGCGTGAGCTCGATCTGACGTCGGCACGCCGCGCGCTGGCGGCCGTGTTCGCGAAGGGCGTACGTGCGCTCGCCATCGTGTTGATGCACGGGTATCGCTATCAGGCGCATGAAAAGGCACTGGCGGCGCTCGCACGCGAGTTGGGCTTCACGCAGGTATCGGTGTCGCATGAAGTGTCGCCGCTGATGAAGCTGGTGTCGCGTGGCGATACCACTGTCGTCGATGCGTATCTCTCGCCGATTCTGCGCCGCTATGTGGAGCAAGTGGCGCAGGAGATGCCCGGCGTGAATCTGCAATTCATGCAGAGCAGCGGCGGGCTGACGCGGGCCGACAATTTTCAAGGCAAGGACGCGATCTTGTCCGGCCCGGCGGGCGGCATCGTCGGCATGGTGCGCGCATCGAGCGCAGCCGGTTTCGAGCGAGTGATCGGCTTCGACATGGGGGGCACGTCCACCGACGTGTCGCACTACAACGGCGAGTTCGAGCGCGTGTTCGAGACGCAGGTTGCAGGCGTGCGCATGCGCGCGCCGATGATGAGCATTCATACCGTGGCGGCCGGTGGCGGGTCGGTGCTGTCGTTCGACGGCACACGTCTGCGTGTGGGGCCGGATTCAGCCGGTGCCAACCCGGGGCCTGCCGCGTATCGTCGCGGCGGCCCGCTCACCGTCACCGACTGCAACGTCATGCTTGGCAAGATTCAACCCGCGCACTTCCCGAAGGTGTTTGGCCCGCACGCCAACGAAGCGCTTGACCGCGATGTCGTCGTCGCGAAGTTCACTGCGCTCGCTAAAGAGATCGAGGCGGCCACTGGCCGTCACCAAACGCCGGAAGCGCTCGCTGAAGGTTTTCTTGAAATCGCCATCGGCAGCATGGCCAACGCGATCAAGAAAATTTCCGTGCAACGTGGCCACGACGTGAGCCGCTACGTGCTGACGACGTTCGGCGGGGCAGGCGGTCAGCATGCCTGCGGTGTGGCCGACGCGCTCGGGATGACGCAAGTGTTTGCGCATCCGTTAGCGGGGGTGCTGTCGGCGTACGGCATGGGGCTTGCCGATCAGACGGCAATGCGCGAGCGCATGATCGAGGCGCCGCTGTCGGACGACACGTTGCGCGCTTTGGAAGACGCGCTCGGTGCGCTGGCCGACGAAGCCGCGAACAGTCTGCTGGCGCAAGGCGTGCCTCCGTCGCGCATCGAGACGGTGCGCCGTGTGCATGTGCGCTACGCCGGTACCGATTCTGCGATTGCAGTGCCGTTCGGTGACGTGGCGCAAATGCGTGCGGCGTTCGAAGCGGCGTATCGTCAGCGTTATTCCTTCCTGATGGACGGTGCTGCGTTGATCGCCGAGGTGGCCTCGGTCGAAGCGATCGGCCACTCGGATGCGCCGGTCGATATCACGCCGCTGGCCGCCCGTACGACCGGGAGCGCGCAGCCGATCGATCAAGTGAAGCTCTACGCGGGCGGTGCGTGGTGCGACGCAGCGCTGTACTCGCGCGACACGCTGCTCGCAGGCGACATCGTCGACGGTCCAGCCATCGTGGCGGAAAAGAGCGGAACCACCGTGGTGGAACCGGGATGGCAAGCGCAGATGAGCGCGCAGGGCAATTTGATTCTCACGCGCGTGGTGCCGCGTGCATCGCAACGTGGCCTGGGTACGCAAGCCGATCCGGTGCGGTTGGAAATCTTCAACAACTTGTTCATGTCGATTGCCGAGCAGATGGGCTTGCGCCTGCAAAACACGGCGTACTCGGTGAACATCAAAGAACGCCTCGACTTCTCGTGCGCGTTGTTCGACCGCGAGGGCAACCTGATTGCCAACGCGCCGCACATGCCGGTGCACCTGGGATCGATGGGCGAGAGCATCCGCACTGTCATCGAGCGTAACCACGGTGCGATGCGCGATGGCGACGTGTTCATGCTTAACGATCCGTATCACGGCGGCACGCATTTGCCGGATGTCACGGTCATCACGCCGGTGTTCATGCCGGGTGACGAAGCACCGCTGTTCTACGTCGGCTCACGCGGGCACCACGCCGATATCGGCGGCATTACCCCGGGCTCGATGCCGCCCGATTCGACGCATGTCGAAGAAGAGGGCGTGTTGATCGACAACTGGCAACTCGTGGCCGCAGGAGCGTTGCGCGATCGCGAGACGCGCTCGCTGCTCGCTGGCGCACGCTACCCCGCGCGCAACATCGATCAGAACATGGCGGATCTGCGCGCGCAGGTGGCGGCAAACCAGAAAGGCGTGGATGAACTGCGCCGCATGGTCAACGAGTTCGGACGCGACGTGGTGCTCGCCTACATGGGGCACGTGCAAGACAACGCCGAAGCGGCGGTGCGTCGTGTGATCGGTGCGCTCGCCGATGGGCACTATCGGTATCCGCTCGATAACGGGGCGGTCATCGATGTGACGATTCGCGTCGATGCGTCGACACACAGCGCGACGATCGATTTCACGGGCACATCGGACCAGTTGCCGAACAATTTCAACGCACCGCGCGCGGTGTGCATGGCCGCCGTGTTGTATGTCTTCCGCACGCTGGTGGATGACGATATTCCCCTCAATGCGGGATGCCTGAAGCCGCTCACGGTGATCGTGCCCCGCGGGTCGATGTTGAACCCCGCGTATCCGGCCGCTGTGGTGTCGGGCAATGTGGAAACGTCGTCGGCGATCACCAACGCGTTGTACGGCGCGCTGGGCCGTGTGGCGTCGAGTCAGGGCACGATGAACAACTTCACCTTCGGCAACGAGACGTATCAGTACTACGAGACCATCGCCGGTGGCAGCGGTGCGGGCGATGGCTTCAACGGCTCGGACGCCGTGCAGACGCATATGACGAATTCGCGTCTGACCGATCCTGAAGTGCTCGAATGGCGCTATCCGGTGCGACTGGAGAGCCATCGCATTCGCGCAGGGTCCGGCGGGGCAGGGCGTTGGCACGGCGGTAATGGGGCCGTGCGGCGCATTCGATTCCTCACGCCGATGACGGCATCGATTCTGTCGAACAATCGCGTGCATGCGCCATTTGGTGCGCAGGGCGGGGCCGTGGGCGCGCTGGGCGCAAATTACGTGGAGCGGTCTGACGGTACGCGTGAAGCGCTGGGTCACATCGGCAGAACGCAAATGTTGCCGGGTGACATTTTTGTGGTGGAAACGCCGGGGGGAGGCGGATTCGGCGCTAACGAATAAGACAGGCGCATGTAGTCATCAGCGCGATACCAGTGGCATGCGAGGCCGTGTCCGGGGAAATCCGGGCACGGCCTTTTTTGCGTCTTGGCGATCGCTTATGGAGCGGATCTTCCTAACCGAGCGCCGTTCTCGCCGGAAAGCAGAAACGTTTCGACTTATTGCAAAGGCGTCGTGAGGCGGCGTTGTGACAATGCGCTTCGCCTTTCGAAACGTGCCCCGGAGTACCACGATGACACCGCAAGACGATTTGTTGCCGCCCTGCAATGACGCAAAGACCGACCCCTTGTCGGACCTGATCCGGGAAATCGAAGCGGGTTGCGACGAACTTGCCAACGCGATGAGGGCGGTTCAGCAACTGGGCGAGATTGCGGGCGCTGCCGATTCGCCCGCTGGGCAATCGGGTGCGTCTGAGCAGGCTCGACGACTCGAAAGAATCATGGATTCCGCCATGACGGCGCGTATCGCAGCCGCCGAAGCAGCGACGACGCAACTTGCCGCGCTGGCTGAAAGGTTCGCAGAACAAACACCCGGGCATCGAAAGCCCGGGCTGAAAAAAAAGCACCGGCGCATGGCGTAACCGGGATGCACACCGCCGCTCTCCTTAAGTCTTTCAACTCATTGGGAAAACCTCAGCATGACAATCGTCTACTCGCGCCGCATGTCGTATACCCCTCCGGCAAATGATGTTCCAGATGTTTCTACGCAGCCGAATGTTAGCGATTTCGGCATTGATGAGCGGGTGCAACTTTTCTATCACGGGGTCTTGGTCCCAGACTCGATCGAATCGCTTACCGTGGTGCTCCAGCAGTGGCATCACGCCTGTGGCAACACCGTATCTCAGATGTGGCGGAAGTCGGAGAATAGCGCTAAAGAGCAGTGGCCGAAGCACATGATGCAGGCAAGAAAGCTCGAGGCGGATAGCTCGGGCTACGTCAGAATTCGCGGCGGATGGATCGCAATCGAACCTCCCGCCAAGTTCAGAGCTGAGGGATGGACACGTGCGCAATACCACGCGTATATCGAAAAATTAGGCGTCAAGCTGCCGCTGCTGCCCACGCGCGAATCGACGAATCGTGGAGGTACGCATTCGTATGGCTTGTGGCCGTCGGTACAACCCGTCACTTACGCCATTCCGAAATTTAAATCGCAAACGACCGGTGGCGATAATTTGTTGGTCGGCGGATCGACAGAGGGATTCTTGGGCGGGGTCAATTCCTTGCTGGGTGCGCATAAGTCGAAGATGGGCGTTTTCCAAGATTTCTACAACTTGATGCAGTCAGAAGGTGAGGTGGCAACCAAGGCATCTCGTTATGCAACGGAGATCCAAAGGCTCATCAGTGAAGTCAGAAACGACAGCGATAAAAAAAATGTGCCTCCAGAGATGAACGAATTTATCCGGAAATACATCGGTGACGATTACGTCGGCGAGCGGAATAAGGGGGAGCTCGAAGCACTGCGTGACCATCTGAACAATCTCGCGTCGGCGCGAAAATCCACGAACGAGAAGCTGCTGCTCAATCAAAACGAAATATCCGGCCTTCTCAAGATGCTGATCGAGATGGCGACAAATCTGCTGAGAATGTTTGGCGAAATTCGTTCGAGCATCACCGCCAACTTCGCTCGCTGATGACGGCCGCTCAGCGCTTTGAGGCATTCATCGGCGCGGGCGGTTCGCTTGCCATGCTGGCGGAGATCGATCCTCAGGATATTGGCGCGCTCTACGCCGAAGGCAATCGTTGTTTTGCCGCCGGTGACATGGCCAGAGCGCAGTCGTTGTACTACCTCGTCGTCAGCCTCGATGCGTGGGATTACGGTGGCTGGCTCGCGCTGGGTATCTGCCATCAACGCGCCGCTCGGCACTCGGAAGCGCTGTTCTGTTTTGCGAAGGCGGCATTGCTTCGCTGGCGTGACCCGCAGCCGCCGTTTCTGGCCAGTTACAGCTATCTCATGAAGGGAAATCGCCGTTTCGCATGCAAGGCGCTGCGTGCGGCGATTCGATGGTCGAAGCGAGACTCGCGCAGTGCCGAATTGCATCGCACCGCTGTGGCCGCTCTGGCACGCATCGAAGACCCATCTCAATCCAAAGACTGATCCATGTCCCCATCGATAACCCCCACCCTCGGCGTGCGGCCGATCGAAAAGCCGCCGGATGACGCATTCCGTGTTCTCGACGCCGACCCGATGCGCGATGCGCCGTCCATCAAGTCGGAACCCCCGCTGGCGTGGCCGCCGAACCTGCTCCCGCCCGGACTCGATGCCGTTTCAGCAAAGCAACGGCGCCATGATCAAACGTTTCCCCAAGATGTCCGCTTCGTTGAGACGCTCACGCGCATTTCGACACAACTGCGCGGGTGTGCAGCGCATCAGCCGGAACAACAAGACGATACGGAAGTTACCGCCCCGCCCGGCACATGGACACAGCTCGCCTCACGCGTCGATGGCTATCGCGACAGCATGGACATGACGACGTACTTGCTAGCAAACGTGATGCGCGAGCAAAACGTCAACGGCGCAATGGCCTCGGCGCACAACGAAGCGATGACGATTGCAGGAAAGCGCATGGAAGCGCTCTCAAAAGAACGCCGCGAGCAAATGACAAAGGAGCGCGAACTTCGCGCCGAAGAAGCGAACGCGGCGCGCAAGGCCGGTGTCGCGGGTGCGGTACTCGACTGGATCATGCCTGCCGTCGACATCGTGTTCGGCGCTGGCAAGGTGTTCGCGGGGCTTGTGACGGCCAATCCGATGCTGGTCGGTGGCGGGGTGCTCAATCTCGCGGCCGGTATGGTCGGCATTGGCGCAGCGGCGCTCAAGACGCTGGCCACCGCAGGTTGCGTTGATAAAAATGTGGCAGAACACGTCGCGTCCAAGTTGTCTTATGCCCAGATGGGATTGAGCATGGCAGCCGCCGCCGTCGATATCACAAGTACGGCAAAGAATGCCGTCGTGGGCTTGGCGGTGCGCAAAGCCGCAGCACGGGCCGCCGCGAAAGCGAAGACGATGAGCGAAGCATCGAAGTCGGCGGCGCAGGTCGCAAAGGCCAATGCCGCCGCAGCGCAAGAAACGGCGCCGGAGCTGATCGGCGAGATCACCCGAAAGGTGATGCAACGCGGTGGCGACGGTGCCATCCAAGCGGCACTCGACGGCGGCGCCGGGATGGCGCGTCAGGCCGCGGTGGAACTGAGCGGGCGCGTCGGACACGGCGTCAATCAGGCTGTTTCACAGATGCTGAAACGACATGCGTCGCCACGGTTGGCGGCATTGCTTCGCGCAGGGACCACGCACTCGGGTTCCGTCGAGAAAGCCGTTGAGCGATCGGTCGTCAGAGCGATAAAGCAGATCGCCGAGAAAGGCGGGCGCACCGCGCTGAATGCCGAAACGCTATCCGCGAGTGTCTCGACATCCGTGCAGAAAGTGTTTGTGCGTTCGGCGCGATGGACGACTCGCATGTATGCGGTGACGTTGGCGCGGCAGACGGTTGCAGCGGCTACGACGATCACCAACGGCGCCTTTGGCGTTCAGACCGCGAAGCTGCGGTATGAGGCCGACCTGTTATCGCTCAAATCGCAAAGCGTCGCTGCCCGGCACCGGGATCTTTCGACGGACGTCGACACGTTAATCAAACGCCAGCGGACGTTGTCCGAGTCGCATCAGTTAATGATTGAGGCGGCGCATGACGCTATCGGAGACCGTAACCGCGTTCGATCGGCCTTGGCCAACGCCTTGGCGTAACCCTTGAGGAAATCAAAGAGATGAACATTCAATTACTCGCGCCCGGCGTTGTAGTGGCCGCAACCCCGGCACCGCAGATGTCGGACGAGACAACCGGCGGCAGGGTCGGCCCTGAGGTAGACGGCAAGCACGACGCACGGCAGGTGAGGGCGGCGATCGACAGTCTGATTTCAATGATGTCGAAGTTGTCGCAACTCTTCGCCGATCTGCTGAAACGACTACGCGATATCAAGGCGCAATCGTCGGCAGAGATGCGAGCGCAGCGCTGGGAGCAATTCGTCGCTCAACTGGCGTCGGGGCTACAGGAGGCGGATAAGCGAAAGTCCGCTGCTTTGCTTCACGCCGGTGGACAAATAGGAGGCGGCGCACTTTCGCTAGGCGTCGGGTTATCGGGTGGCGCCGCACTATGGCGCGTGGGGCAGGGGGCAGAGTCCATCGTGAATGTCGCGAGTACGTCGTCGCGGGCCGCGAGTGACGTGACGCAAGGCAGTACCGCAGCAGCCGGGGCTCATGAAGAGCGCGAAGGTGCGAACTTTGCGGCGCATACGCAATTTCGCCGTGATGCGTCGGAAGGGTTGTCGGATGACGCACGCCGCGTTGGCGATGACGCGCAGCAGACGCTGGGGCAATCGGTCGACACCATCCGGCAATTGACCGAGTTCGCGAAACAGTTCTACGCGTCGATGGTGCCGCGGTAAGCGCCCCAGGTGCCCGAGACTTCCCCCGAAGATACCGAGGTCCATGCCTCGGTATCTCGCTTTATGCGAACCCGTCGGCTCACGCCTCGCGCCGTGCTCATCGACGGTACGGACATTCTGCTTGGCTGGCGGGTCACCTGCGAGACCATGACGTTCACCTATCGCGTGGCAGGTAGCCACCTCATCGTTTGCGCGTTCGCAGCCTGTGGCGTGAGCCCGTCTTTGCAAGGTGCCGTTCGTGAACTGACGACGCTGTTGCAGCAGTTGCTCACAGCGCTTCCCGATGTGGCGGCAGTGCGCGGGATGGTGCTGCCGGGGCTGCGCCAATCGGAGACGGCCGTCAGCCGCGCGCGCCTGGCGGCTCACTTCGAATCGCTGGGCGCACGGTGGTGCAGCGTCGACGGCGACCGTTGGTTGACGTTTTTTCGCCAGCCACCGTCATGCCGCGAGATACGTTGACTGCACTGTTGTGGTGCGAGTCGCGCCCGCTGCCGCATCGCTGTCCCATTGCTGCACCACGCCGTACCATCCCAATCCCTCATAAGTCTCGTAGCCGGGTGTGAGCGCATAGCCGACGAGGCTGTCGTCGCCCGCATCGTAAAAGCCCGTCGATGCGGTCGCATGCTCACGCGGGCGATGCAAGCCGAAGCGCTCCATCAGAATCCCTTCCCCATCGCTCGAGGCGAGCACACGATGCTCCGCGTCGAGCAACAAGCAGCGCGTACGCGCGCGTTCGGCGGGTAGCAGCGGAACCCCTTCCACGACGGCCTTCGCCTGCGGGGCCCAATCGAAGAAGATGCCCAACGCGCCGATGGGCGCACCGTGGGTTTCGCCTTCCTCGCGAATCGCCGTCGCATACGTCGCCACTTCCGCGTTGTGCAGCAGCTTGGCACGCCGCACATCGAACGCAGCGTAATCGGCCCCACTGGGTGTATTCATCGCTTTGAGAAACCAAGGGTGCCGCGAGACGTCGGCACCGATCACGCCGGGATAGCGATCCGGACGGCCGTTGGCGACGACGCGTCCATCGGCGTCTGCCACCCACAGATCGAGATAGACCGTGTAGCTGTCGAGAATCACGCCGAGGCGTCGGCAGGCATGGCGCGCGGCTTCAGGTGACGGCGCGCTCAGGACATCGACGAGCGCGGCATCGGTGGCCCACCAACGCACGTCGCATGAGCGCTCATATAGGTTGCGATCGATGATCTCGATCATGTGATGCGCGAGATCGGAGAGCCGTTGGCCGCGATGCTGTTCCAACTGTCCGATCATGCTGTCGCCCAGCGAAGACAACTCGCTGAGCGAGCCCGCCAATTCCGTCGTCAAGTCGCCCGCGATGTTGGTGATGCGCTCGGACACGTGCTTCACTTCGTTGGCAACGACGGCAAACCCCCGTCCCGCGTCGCCAGCACGTGCCGCTTCGATGAGCGCATTGAGCGCAAGGTATTTCGTCTCCCGGGTGATGTGGGCGATGGTTGCGATCTTGTCGTCGGCAATGTTTTTGACGCTATGCGCCAACTCGACGATTCTCTCCGGTGCTGTCATGAACGATCTCCCAAACGTACGCTGCGTTGTGGTGCCTCACGGGCTGCGCGACATGTCATGCAAGCGCCGTGCCAACGCAGCCCTTCGCGCGTCAGGGATATTCAGGAGTCACGACTATTTACGGAAGCATGCCGAGCACACGCCACCAGAGGTAATCGAGCGGAAACAGTAAGGCCAGCGTGATGACGGTCATCAGCACGGTCAGCCGGGTGCCGTCGCGCATACCCACGCCGCCCAGATGCATGGCGATCATCATCGGTGGGCTTTGATAAGGCAGCAGCACGGTCGAGAACACCGGCACTTGCAACATCAGCACGGTGTAGAGCGGCAAACCGCTGGCGACGGAGAGTTGTCCGGCGAGCGGTGTGAGGACGGCCGGTAATCCGGGCAACGTCGCCACGAGACCAATCGCGGCCCCGATGACGATCAGCCATGCGGCGTTGATGACGGGGGTGCCGGGCATCATGCCCACCGCGTCGAGACACAGGCGAGCGAGCTTCTCGCCCAAGCCGGTATCGGCGACCACGGCACCCACGCCGAGGAACCCCGCGACGTAGACGAGTGGCGTGATGTGCATCCTTTCGGTGAACGTCTTCGGCGTGACGATGTGAATGGCAGGCAGCAGGCAAATGATGGCGGCGGCCACTGAGATCCATGCCGGGGAGATGCCGTGCCATGCGTCGGTCGCGAACCCGGCCAGTGCCAACGCCAGCAGCACCGAAAGGCGTCGAGCGTCGCCTGACAGCGGCGGCGCGACGGTGTCTTTCGCGTTCTCCAATGGGCCGTTATCCGGAAACAGTCGGCAAATGGCCCATACCAGAATGGCGGCCTTCAACGCACCAAGCACGGGGAAGTGCAGCAGCAGATACGGCGCGTAATGCAGCTTCACACCGTAGAACGAGTCGGCCGCCCCCATCAGCACGCTGTTGGGGATGTTGGCGGGCAGGATGGTCGTGGGCGGCATGTAACTCGCGGCGGCCACGGTCATGACCAGGCCGGTGCGCCCGCGCCGTCCCTCTGTCAGCCCGATGCGGTCGGCCAGCGCCAGCACGATAGGGATGAGCAGCAGAATGCGCCCGGTCGTCGAGGGCATCACGAAGGCAAGCCCGACGCACGCGACCATCACCGATGCGACATAGCGCGGGTAAGTGGGGCGCTTGAGCGCGAACAGCGTCGCGGCGAGTTTCGTCCCGAGGCCGGTGGTGCGTACCGCAATGCCGGTGACGGCGCCCCCGAACACGAGCCACCAGGCGGCGGAATGGAAGCCCGCGAAGATGACTTCGGGTTTCGCCACGTGCAGGAGGACTGCCAGCAGGAAGAACGTGAGCGTCGTGATCGGCTCCGGGAAGAGGCCGAAGGCCCATGCGCCGATGGTGAACAAGACGAGGACGGCGGCCTGCGCGGCGGTCGGTGTCAGGCCCAGCGTGGTGCTGCCGTGACTGGCCGCCCACAGCGCCAAGGCGAGCACGGCGTAGACGGCATAGCCGGAAAGGGCGCGGATCTGTGCGCGCAGGCGTTCCTGACGAAGGTCGCCTGCGGGGCGGATTCCGGCGGGGGCGGTGCTCGCGGGGGCGGGCATACCGGGGACGGGAGATCCGGGGGTGGTTGTACTGGGCGGCGTGGTGCTGCCGGGCGGGTGTTGCGACGAAGAATCGGTCATGGCGCTTGTCGTTGTGATGATGGGCCAGAAAGTCGGTATGACCGACGGCGGGGGCAGGGTGGCTTGCATCGTGCCGGTCATGCCGTATGCTAGCGACTCATCGGGGGCGAGGACACCCCGATACGGACAAATACCAACGCGAACATGCCACGCCCCCCGCGCGCGCCAGCGGCGCGTCCGAATTTCTTCCCCATGCCACGCACGGCGCCCAGCGCCGAGGTGC
Source organism: Pandoraea pneumonica (assembly GCF_902459645.1). Lineage (GTDB taxonomy): Bacteria > Pseudomonadota > Gammaproteobacteria > Burkholderiales > Burkholderiaceae > Pandoraea > Pandoraea pneumonica. The sequence continues at coordinate 48,470 of NZ_CABPSK010000002.1, read as the reverse complement.
CCGTCATCGCACATCTGCGCGCGCCACCAGCCGACGCGCTCATCGAATCGCACCGCCATGCGTGGGGACAGTTGATACTCCCGCTGCGCGGTGGGCTGCGCATCACGGCGGGAAACACCAGTCTGATCGCACCGATCTTCCGCGCCGCGTGGGTGCCCGCCGAAATGCTGCATGAAGTGGCGGCGCTAGGCGTGGCTGAGTTCTACGCGCTGTATTTGTGGCCCGACGCCTCGCCACTGCCCGCCGACCGCTGTGTGGTGATCGAGGCGTCGCCGCTGCTGCGCGACCTTGCCGCAGCGCTTGCGAGCGAAGCGCCGGTCACGGCGCGACGTCATGAACTCATCACTGCGCTGCTCATCGAGGAACTGCGCGACGCGCCAGCCGTTTCGCTCGATTTGCAGATGCCCACTGACCGCCGTCTGCGATTGCTGTGCGACGCGCTGATGGAGCAACCCGACGACGACCGGTCGCTTTCGCAGTGGGCGGACGAAGTGGGCGCGTCGGAGCGCACGCTCGCGCGGCTATTCAGCACGGAGTTGGGAACGAGTTTCGGCACGTGGCGGCAGCAGGTGCGCCTGGCACGTGCGGTCGACTGGATTGCGCGCGGTGTGCCAGTGGCGAGCGTGGCCGCGCGCCTCGGTTATGCGAACCCGGCCGCGTTCTCGGCCATGTTCCGCCGCGCCTTAGGGGTGTCGCCGCGCGAGTTCACGCGTGAAGGACGGACGAAGGGATGACAGACGCGCCACCACGCAAACCGTGGTTTCTCTATCTGCTCGAATGCGCTGGATCGCGCATTTACACCGGTATCACGGTGGATGTGGAGGCGCGCTACGCCGCGCACGTCGCGGGAAAGGGGGCGCGCTTTACGCGCGCTTATCCGCCGTCGCGCATCTTGTTGTCGTTGGATTTCGCGGATCGCTCGGCGGCGTCGCGCGCCGAATATCGCGTAAAGCAATTGAGTGCGACGCAAAAGCGCGCGCTGATTGCGGGCAAGCTCGTCGTGGATTTCGGGGGGAGCGACATCGCTGCGGAATCTGGGCCTAAGCCGAAGCCCACAACGAAGCCAACAACACAGCGAACAACGAAGCGCACGCCGAAGCCCACACCGAAATCCGCATCGCCATCCGCTTCGCCATCACCACGCCGCCGCAAAGTTACGGCACCAGACGCGCCTGTCGAATGATCTTGCGCACGTCGCGCTGAATCGCACCGAATTGTCCACGCGGCGGAATTGGCGAGACGACGAGCGCCCAACTATCGCCCGGCACCGTCTTTTCGACCACGGTGTAATACGTCGACTGCGTGCGGAAAAAGTCGGCAATGCCGTCGTGGCTGATGCGATAGCTTCGGTCGCTCGCCCCCGGCACGAGAAACACCCCTAGCGTGTAGAAGATGTCGCGGTCCGGGTTGATCGGGCCCGCCTGCTTGTCGAGCAGCATCGCGCGCAACGTCTTCTCCGTAAGCAGGCTCGGACGGCGAATATCGAACACGCGCCAGACCTTGAGCAGCGCCGAGGTCGACATCTGCCAGCCCGCGAACGGCGCCAGCAAGCGCCAACTGTCGGGCAGCGTCGCGTCGGCGATGCCGAGCGGGCCGAAGATGTTCTTCTCGCAGAAGTCTTTGTAGTCCTCGCCCGAGACGGCTTCGATCACCATCCCCAACAGCAGATACGAGACGTTCGAATACACGAAGTCGGACTTGCCCGTGGAGTGACCGGCGTCGCCCGCATCGAGATAGTTGAAGAAATCGGCGCTGCCGCCAACGCGGCGAATCGCCAGCCCGCTGTACAGCCCGTTGATGGGATCGTTATAGCCGTTGGTGGCGAGCCCCGCACGGTGCGCCAGCAGACGGCGCACGCTCAGATCGCGCAGGCTAGGGTCGAGCGGCTTGCCGTGTTCCTTGGAATAGGCGTTGAGCAAGTCGCCGAGCTTCGCATCGAGCGAGAGCTTGCCTTGTTGCACGAGCAGGGCGATGCCGATGGCCGTGACCGATTTGGACAGGCTGGCGACCGGGAGCATCCGAGAGGCATCGTCGCCCGCCGTTGCCGCTTCGAGCGATGCGCCGCCGTCGGTTTCCGAGCGCAGCCAGACGTGCGAGAGGTTGTAGCGCTCTTTGAGCTGCGCCACGCCCTGCGTCATGGTCGACTGCCCGATCGGTACGGCCGGGTTGATAGCTACCGGGCCGCCCGTGGATGGCAGCGCGACGACGGCGGCGTTGCCAGCGGCGCTGATGCCACCGTTGGCACTGCTGGCGGTTGTTGCCGCCGATAAATTGTTCTGCGCAAGCGCATTGACTGCCGTCAGCAGGCTCGCCGCCCCAAAGAGGACGGCCGCGGCCAGACCCCGGAAGGACTGTCGCGGTTTCACATCGGACGCCTCGGCTACACCGCCGAAGCGTGCGCCGACGCGCGATATCACTCCCGACGCAGTGCGTGACATGCAACGCAACGCGTCGAGCGTGGTCAAACGTGCCCCTGCCGATCGGCTGTGCCGAACGACGACCATTTTTTACACCCCCCGCGCACCTTCCGATGGACATCGAATCGACTCTCTTCGGAGTCGGAATGATTCGGGGTGCGCACTTGCCGCATTGCGGCGATCTTTAAGATTGATCGAAGTTTAGGAAAAACTTCGCGTAACTACCTAACAAAAACCCTGCATTTTACATTAAGTTGCAGATATCAGCGAAATCCACCCATAGTCATACGCAATCGCCGCCACCCCGGGCAGACAGCATGGGCGTGAGCGCCGACGCGTGGTCGCTATTACCCTTCGAGAACTCTCTCGTGTTCCGAGACATCCTCTGTAAATCCGCGCCGCATCAGGCTTTCCAGCCGTCTGGCAGCGCCTGTCGGCGGCACGCCGACAAGACCTGTCACGTTTCGCGGTGTAATCTATCGGCTACAGGCTCCGACTCGCCCACAGGCCTTTGGGGCGGCGTCCCGATGTTGGCGTCGTACCGGCCGAAGGATCGACCGATACATGACTGAACCCACCCGCGCGCGCCCGAGCCGGCCCGCCGATGCCACGCCCGATGCCATGTCTGGTATCGGACTGACTCCTAGCAGCGCTACCGCCACGGCCGGTGGCGGGGGCGCTAGCAACCCACCGTCAGACACTTCACCCGAAGCGGATGCCGCCGCGTTGCTCGCGTTACCTGCCCGGTGGCGCTGGATACGCCGCCTACCTTGGAGCGCTGCCCGCCCCTGGCTGATCGCTGGCGGGGTCATCCTGCTCGGGCTCTTCGTCTTCGATGCGCTGCATCACATGTTGCGGCACGTGCATTACGACGATGTGATCGCCGCCATTCACGCGACCCCCGTCACGCGCCTCGTGCTTGCCATGCTGGCAACGCTGGCGAGCTATGCCGCGCTCACGGGTTACGACATCTCCGGCTTGCGATTCGCTGGCGCAACGGTCAAACGCTCGACCGTCGTGCTCACGTCGTTTATTGCCTACGCACTAGGGAACTCCGTTGGGCTGGGCGTGCTGACCGGCGGCACGGTGCGCATGCGCATGTATGCGGCGGCGGGCGTCGATGCCCCGAAGGTGGCGCAGGCGGTGGCGTTCAACGCGGGCGCGTTCGGGCTGGGGATGACCGTCTTCGGCTCGCTGGGCATGCTGTGGGGCGCATCGCGCGTCTCGGCGCTGGTGCCGGTGCCCGCGTGGGTGTTGCAGGCGGCGGCGCTGTTGCTGCTCGCCGGGTCGGGCTGGTTCCTCGCGGTGTGTGCCCGCAAGCGCACGGTGACGCTCTTTGGGCGCTGGGATCTCCCCTTGCCGCCGCTGCGTCTCGCTTTGCGGCAATTGCTGATCTCTGCCGCCGATCTCGGCATGGCCGCCGCCGCGTTGTGGTGTTTGCTGCCAGCCGGGGTGGTGGATCTGCCGACGTTCGTCGTGTTCTACGCCATCGCTATGGCGCTGGGCGTGCTGAGTCACGTACCGGGCGGGGTGGGCGTGTTCGAAGCCGTGATTCTGCTGGCCACCAACGGCCATGCGCCGGTGAGTCAGGTGGCGGGTGCGCTGGTGCTCTATCGCGGCATCTACTATTTGCTGCCGCTGATGCTCGCGGCGTGTCTGCTCGCATGGTTTGAATTCCGGCAGAGTCCGGCGGCACCGATTGGCCGTGCGGCGGTGCGGCTGTTCCCCGGGGTGCTGGCGGCGCTCACGCTCGTGGCCGGTGTCATGTTGCTGATCTCCGGGGTGACCCCCGCCACGCGCGACGCCGAAGACTTTCTGCGCCAGCACGTACCGCTCTTTCTCGTCGAGGTCTCGCACTTGCTGGGCAGTGTGGCGGGGCTGGCGATGCTCTTTCTCGCGCGCGGGCTGCTGCATCGGCTGGACGCCGCGTGGTGGGGCTCGCTCGGGCTGACGATCGTGGCCGCCGTGCTTGCCATTCCGAAGGGCATCGCGTTGTCGGAATGTTTCGTGCTGGCGGTGCTCGCCACGTTACTGCTCGTCTCGCGCAAACAGTTCGACCGGCGCTCGTCGCTCTTCACGCAGACCTTCGAGCCGGGCTGGATCATCGCCGTGCTCTCGGTGCTGGGGGCCTGTACGTGGCTGATGTTCATGTCGTACCGGCGCGTGGGCTACGCGAATCAACTTTGGTGGCAATTCACGTTCGACGGCGATGCGCCGCGCTCGATGCGTGCGCTGATGGTGGTGGCCGTGATCGGGCTCGGCTTGTCGCTCTGGCAGTTGTTGCGCCAGTCGGCCGGGGCGATGGTGCCTGCCAGCGAAGAAGAACTGGCGCGCGCCCGTGCCGTGATTCAGAAGCAACCGGCTGCCGACGCGTGTCTCGCGCTCATGGGCGACAAGAGCTTCCTGTTCTCGCCGTCGGGCAACGCTTTCATCATGTACGCGAAGCATCGGCGCTCGTGGGTGTCCCTGGCCGACCCGGTCGGCGATCAGAAGGAGTGGCCGGAGCTGATCTGGCGCTTCATCGAACTGGCCGACTCGCATGGCGGACGGGCGGCGTTTTATAAGACGCGCCCGCAAGCGCTGCCGCTCTATATCGACGCTGGGCTGCGGGCGTACAAGTTAGGCGAAGAGGCGTTTGTCTCGCTGCCGGAGTTCGGCTTGCAGGGCTCGCGGCGGGCGAATTTGCGGCACGGCGTGGCACGCGGCGAGCGCGAAGGGCTGACGCTGGAAATCGTCGCGCCGCACGACGTACCGCCCCATCTGCCGGAAATGCGCGCGGTCTCGGATGCGTGGCTGGCCCGGCAGCACACGCGCGAGAAAGGCTTCTCGCTCGGCGCATTCACCGACGCGTACGTCGCACGTCAGCCGGTGGCGCTGGTGCGCCGCGAAGGGCGGCTCGTTGCCTTCGCGACGCTCATGTGTCCGGACGTGCAGCGTATCGAGGCCAGCATCGATTTGATGCGGCAGGTGCCCGATGCGCCTGCTGGCACGATGGACTTCCTGTTCGCGAATCTCATGCTGCATTTCAAGGGGCAGGGGTATCAACGCTTCGGGCTTGGGATGGCGCCGATGTCGGGCATGGTGACGCACCAACTGGCCCCGCGTTGGCATCGCTTCGGGCGGATGATGTTCGCGCACGGCGCACGCTTCTACAACTTCCGTGGGCTGCGCAGCTTCAAAGACAAATTCGATCCGCAATGGGAGGCGCGCTATTTGATGACGCCGGGCGGACTCGCACCGATGCTCACACTCGCCGATGTGGCGGCGCTCGTGGGCGGTGGCTGGAAGGGGATGATTACGAAATGACGGCTTGGATGGATGGGACAAACCGCATCGCGCCATCGGTGCGCACACCTCGCGTGATGACGCATCGGCGAGCGCCACTGGCCGCTGCGCTGTTGTTCGTCTCGCTGACCCTGAGTGGCATGACGACGGTGTCCGCACAGAGCGTGACGCATGCCGACCTTGCGTCTGCCGCGTCGGCCAAGTCGACAGAGCAGGCCGCCAAGGCACGCAATGTGCTCAAGCCCGCGCCGAAGGCTGGACCTGTGGCGGTGCCGCCGTCGGTCGCATCGAGTGTGCCCGCGCCGGTGATGATGCCTGCGGCGGCGGCCGCCGCCGGGGCCGCTGCGTCGCGTGGTGCGGCAACCGACATCATCTCGCATGGCCGATTCGAAAACGTGCCGGTCTTTCGCCCGGCGGGCGAGCCGAATGCTACGGTGCTGTTTCTGTCCGACGACGATGGTTGGACACCCCGTGCCGAGCGCATGGCGCGCGCCCTTGTAGACACCGGGGCGCTCGTGGCGGGTATCGACACGGCGCGTCTGATGGCGAACTTCACCAAAGACGACGGGGCGTGTGTGTTCCCGTCCGGCGATCTGGATAACTTCGGCCGCTTTCTCGAAGCCTACGAAAAGCTGCCCGGGTACACGCCACCCATTCTCGTGGGTGACGGCGTGGGCGGCACGTTTGCTTACGCGATGCTCGCGCAAGCCAAAAGCGAGACGTTCTCCGGCGCGCTGTCGGTCGACTTCTGTCCGGCGCTGCCGATGGCCAAGCCGCTGTGTCAGGGCGAGGGCGTGCATTTCGGGCGCGGTATCACGCATACCGCAGGCGGCGCACCGATGCGCTTGCTGCCCGCCCCCGCACTGGGCGCGCCGTGGCTCGCGATGAGCGGCCCGGCGGGCAACCCGACGGCGCGCGCGCCGCGCTGCTCGGACCGCTTTGCGCAGGGTTTCGTCGCGCGGGCGTCGAATGCGAGCTGGGTGGTCGGCGGGCTGGCGGGTAGTCTCGGCAGCCTGAGCGATGGCACCGATGCGCCGTCGACGAACTCGCCGGTGTTGGCCGATTGGGTGACGCAATATAAGAACGCGTTCAAGCGGCTCAATGCGCATCACGTGGCGGGCACGGCGCGTCCGCCCGCGGCGGTGGCCGATCTGCCGGTGATCGAAGTGCCCGCCACGGGGCAACCAGCCGCGAACATGGCGGATGCCTTCGCCATTCTGCTGTCGGGCGACGGCGGCTGGGCCGGACTGGATCGCGATGTCGCCGGGGCGCTGGCCGCGCACGGCTTGCCGGTGGTCGGCATCGACTCGCTGCGCTACTTCTGGTCGGCACGCACACCGGCGTCAGGGGCGCTCGATATCGACCGGCTGGTGCGCTTCTATCAAACGCGCTGGAACAAAAAGCGCGTGATTCTCATCGGCTATTCGCAAGGGGCGGACGTGCTGCCGTTCATGGTCAATCGCATGCCGCCTGCGAGCAAAGAGCGGGTCGCACTGCTCGTGCTGATGGGGCTGGGGCAGAAGGCCGACTTTGAATTCCGCATGACGAATTGGGTGATGTCGAGCCAGAACGGCCTGCCCATTCGCCCAGAGGTCGAGCGCCTGCCCGATGGAATGGCGATGTGCGTGTACGGGGCCGATGAGGACGACAGCAATTGCCCGGGGCTCGACCCCAAACGCGTGCAGATCGTCAAAATGCCCGGCGGCCATCACTTCGACGGGAATTACACCAAGCTGGCCGATCTGATTCTGGAAGGGGTGGGTAAGCACTAGACCCGCAAACCCCCGTGCGGCGGTGCTTTGGTGCCCGCCGCACGCATCGCCGTTGTATCCCCGCCCGCTGCGCTTTTTCTCGCCTTGCCTTCCCGTCGTGCGCTCCGTACACTGCCGCCAGTTTTCCCGATTGGCCCACTTTGCGCACGACACACAGGAGAAGATCGATATGGCAGAGGGTTATTTCCCCAAATGGCAGCAGCGGGACACCGCGTCCGGACGTGTCATTGCGCCCGACGAGCGCCTGCCGTGGCCGCAGACCATCGCGATGGGCGTGCAGCACGTGGTCGCCATGTTCGGCTCGACCGTGCTGGCCCCGCTGCTCATGGGCTTCGATCCGAACCTCGCCATCTTCATGTCGGGCATCGGCACGTTGCTCTTCTTCGTGCTCGTCGGCGGGCGCGTGCCCAGCTATCTGGGGTCGAGCTTTGCCTTCATCGGCCTCGTCATCTCGGTGACCGGCTACGCAGGTAGCGGCCCGAATCTGAATATCCCCGTCGCACTGGGCGGCATCATTGCCTGCGGGGTGGCGTACGCCATCATCGGCCTCATCGTCATGGTGGTCGGCACCCGTTGGATCGAAGCGCTCATGCCGCCGGTCGTCACCGGTGCCGTGGTCGCGGTGATCGGCCTGAATCTGGCCCCCGTGGCCGTGAAGGGCGTTTCGGCCACCAGCTTCGACACGTGGATGGCGCTGGCGACCGTGCTGTGCGTGGGCCTCGTGGCCGTGTTTGCCCGTGGCATGGTGCAGCGTCTGCTGATTCTCGTGGGTTTGCTGCTCGCCTATGTGCTCTATGCGGTGCTCACCAATGGCATGGGCCTTGGTAAGCCGATCGACTTCTCCATCGTTGCCAACGCGGCATGGTTCGGCTTGCCGCACTTCGCCGCCCCGGTGTTCAAGCCGGAAGCGATGGTGCTGCTCGCCCCCATCGCCATCATTCTGGTGGCGGAAAACCTCGGCCACATCAAGGCGGTGAGCGCCATGACCGGTCAGAACCTCGATCGCTACATGGGCCGCGCTTTCCTCGGCGACGGCTTGGCGACGATTGTCTCCGGCAGCGTGGGCGGTACTGGTGTGACGACGTACGCCGAGAACATCGGCGTGATGGCGGTGACGAAGATCTACTCGACGGTGGTGTTTGCTGTCGCTGCGGTGATCGCGCTGGTGCTGGGTTTCTCGCCGAAATTCGGCGCGGTGATTCAGACGATTCCGGGGCCGGTGCTGGGCGGCGTGTCGATCGTGGTGTTCGGCCTGATTACGGTGGCCGGTGCGCGCATCTGGGTGCAGAACAAGGTGGACTTCTCTGATAACCGCAACCTGATCGTGGCGGCTGTCACGCTGGTGCTGGGGGCTGGCGACTTCACGTTGAAGTTCGGCAACTTCTCGCTCGGCGGCATCGGTTGCGCAACCTTCGGCGCGATCATTCTGTACGCGCTGCTGCGCGGCCGTGGCATTTCGACACCGGCGGCGATGTAACGGCAACGAGAAAGCGGTAGGAAGCGGTAGGGCGGGCAGCGGTTTTGCCCGCGTCGCATGAACGGCACGGCGATTACGTCGTGCCGTTTTTGTTTGTGTCGGCCGTGTTGGTGGTGGCGACGGTAGCTGGGCTCGCCGGGCCTTGTAGCCGGTCGAGCAACTGGCGGGCGTAGACGGGCAGCGCGTCGCGCTCGCGCACGCACAGCACCAGCGTGCGTAGTGCCCACGGGTCGGAGAGCGGCACGATGCCGATGCCCAGCGTGGCCGCCGAGCGCCGGGCGGCGCTCAACGGCACGATACCGAGCGCGGCACCTGCCGCGACGGCCCGGCACAGGCTGTCGAAGTCGCGCAGCCGCAGTCGGTAGCGCAACGGGCGACCGGCGCGCTTCGCATGGCCGTCGAGGTGTTCGGCCAGTGCACTTTGCTCCGGCAGGCCGATGAATTCAGCGTCGAGGACGTCGACGAGCGCAACGCTCTCGCGTTTCGTCAGCGCATGGCCCGGCGGCGTGACGATAACCAACCGATCCTGCCGGAACGGTACGGTCTCCAGCCCCGTCAACTCGATCCAATCGGACACGACGCCGATATCGGCGGCACCCTCCAGCACTGCCTGGACGACGGCCGGGCTGGTCTGCTCGCGCAGCGCGATTTCCACATTGGGGTGCTCGGCGAGGAACGCGCCCAGCAGATCGGGCAGAAACTCCGACATCGCGACCGTGTTCGACGCAATGCGCACGTTGCCTTTGAGGCCAGCCGCATATTCCCCCAACTCGCCGCGCATCTGTTCGATCTGAGCGAGTACCCGGCGCGCGTGGGCGAGCAGGGCGCGTCCGGCGGGGGTGGGAAGCACGCCTTGGCGGTGGCGCATGAAGAGGGCGATACCCAGCGTGTCTTCCAGCCCGCGAATGCGCGCGCTGGCGGACGCCAGGGTCAGATGGGCGCGCTCGGCCCCGCCGGTAATGCTGCCAGCCTCGGCCACGAGCAGGCACAGGCGCAGGTCGGTCAGATCGAATCGCACGGGGATAGCGCTCAGGGCGTCGGGAGAATGGCGTCAGTGTAGCGGCTTGGCCCCGTATTGCGCAGGGCGGCGCTCGTTCGGACGGGTACGTCACCTGACTCGACCGGGGGCGCGTGGTAAACTACGCGCTTTCAAGACACGGCCGTACCCGCGACGGCCTCGCCCGCCAAGCCGCTCGATTTTTAGTCAGCCGGCGGGTCGTCTTGCCGGCGTCTTCAGACGCGTTGCCCAGATGAGCGCGACGCGCGTCGCACGCCCGACGCGGGCTTTCCATCAAGAATAAACAATCGATACGCGCGGGGGCCCACATCGTGGAGTCCGCGCATTGGTCTTTATATGTCTTTTGAAACGCTCGGCCTATCGGCCGACATCCTGCGTGCAGTCGGCGATCTCGGCTACACACAACCGACCCCGATTCAACAACAAGCGATTCCGGCTGTCCTGCAAGGCGGCGACCTCCTCGCCGGTGCCCAAACCGGTACCGGCAAGACGGCAGGCTTCACGCTGCCGATTCTGCAAATGCTTTCGTCGCGCGCAGCCCCCGCTGCCGCCAACGGCAAACGCCGCGTGCGCGCCCTCGTGCTCACGCCCACGCGTGAGCTGGCCGCACAGGTCGAAGAGAGCGTCACGCAATACGGCAAGTATCTGAAGCTCAACTCGATGACCGTGTTCGGCGGCGTGTCGATGGTGCCGCAGGTCAAGCAACTCGCGCGCGGTGTCGACATTCTCGTCGCCACGCCGGGCCGTCTGCTCGATCACATGCAGCAAAAGACGGTTGACCTGTCGGGCGTCGAAATTCTCGTGCTCGACGAAGCCGACCGTATGCTGGACATGGGCTTCATTCGCGACATCCGTCGCGTGCTGGCCGTGCTGCCCGCGAAGCGTCAGAACCTGCTGTTCTCGGCTACGTTCTCGGACGAAATCAAGCAACTGGCCGATGGCCTGCTGAAGTCGCCCGCGCTGATCGAAGTGGCTCGCCGCAACACCACGGCCGAGACGGTCGCGCAGAAGATTCACCCGGTCGACCGCGACCGCAAGCGCGAACTGCTCGAACATCTGGTGCGCGAGCACAACTGGTTTCAGGTGCTTGTGTTCACGCGTACCAAGCACGGTGCCAACCGCTTGGCCGAACAACTGACGAAGGGCGGTGTGCCCGCGCTCGCGATTCACGGCAACAAGAGTCAGGGTGCCCGCACCCGCGCACTCGCCGAATTCAAAAGCGGCACGCTGCAAGTGCTGGTCGCGACCGATATCGCCGCACGCGGCATCGACATCGATCAACTGCCGCACGTGGTGAACTTCGATCTGCCGGAAGTGGCGGAAGACTACGTGCACCGCATTGGCCGTACGGGCCGCGCCGGTGCGCAAGGTGAAGCCGTGTCGCTGGTGTGTGTGGACGAGCATCAACTGCTGACGGCCATCGAACGCCTGATCAAGCGCACCATCGATCGCGAAGTGATTCCGGGCTTCGAGCCGGACCCGCATGCCGTCGCGCAGCCGATTCGCAAGAATCAGCCGGGTGGCCGTGGCGGTGCGCCGGGCGGACGCGGCGGTCGTGGCGACGGTCAGTCGGCACGCGCGCCTCGCGAAGCCCGTGAAGGCGGTCGCGATGGTAATCGTGACGGCAGCCGTGACGGCAACCGTAGCCCGCGTCAGGGCGGTGATGCCGGTAAGCCGCGTCACAGTGCCGACGGTGCAGGCCGTAATGGTGAACGTGGTGAACAACGCAATGCGCCGCGCACTGCCGTGGCAGCGAACGGCGGCCGTAATGCGGGTGCCAACGGTGGCCGCGGTGGCAATGGCGGCAATGGCGGTTTCAGCGGCAATCAAGCCTCGCAACCCGGCAAGCGTACAGGTGGTGGCGGTGGCGCAGGCAAGCGAGTCGAAGGGCAACGCGCCGCACAAGGCGCGGGTGCCGGTTACCAAGGGCAGGGGCGTGATGGTCGAGACGGTCGCGATGGCCAGAACGCATCGCGCGGGCAAGGCGGGGGCGAGCGTAGCGATTTTGCGCAACGCGGTCCGCGTCCGGCACGCCGAGATGGCGTCGGGGCTGCCCTGCTAATGGGCAAACCGAAGCGCGACTAAGCGCTCGCCACTGATTCGAAACGGGCCTGACGATGCACACACCGTTCAACACTCCAGTGAGTTTGAACGGTGCTTTGCTCGGCAGGCCCGTTTTTATTGGCGCGCGAAAGACCCTCATCAGCGGGCGTTCGGCACTCGTCCCCGCACGCTTGGGGCAGCCCCCAAGGGGCGGCTGGCGCAAATTAAGTAAAATATTAACCTTTTGCGCCCGGCGGCCCGGGTGTGGCAGGTGCGATGACCTCTCAGGGAACGAGGGCGCATGGACTCGCCAATGCGCGCGCCGCGTTTTCGTTCTCCGAGGATCTCATGATCGCCCGTGTCACCCGCTTGTTTCCGTTGTGGGCTTTGCTGCTTTCCGTTGCCGCGTACTTTTCGCCGGGCAGCTTCTCCGGCGTCACGCCGCACGTCACCGCGTTGCTTACCGTCGTGATGTTCGCGATGGGCGTGACGCTCACGTTCGAAGACTTCAAACGCGTCTTCACGCGTCCCGCCCCGATCGTCGCTGGCGTGGTGTTGCATTACCTCGTGATGCCGCTGGCCGCGTGGATCATTGCCCGCGTGCTTCACATGCCGCCCGATCTGACCGCCGGTATGGTGCTCGTGGGCAGCGTGGCGAGCGGCACGGCATCGAACGTCATGATTTATCTCGCCCGTGGCGACGTCGCGTTGTCGGTGACCATCAGCGCGATGTCGACGCTCGTGGGCGTGTTCGCAACGCCGTTGCTCACGCGCTTGTATGTCGACGCATCGATCTCGGTCGACGTGGAAGGCATGCTGCTGTCGATTCTGCAAATCGTCGCGTTGCCGATCGCCGCCGGGTTGCTCATCAATCGCTTCTTCAATCGCGCGGTACGTGCCGTCGAGGGCTATCTGCCGCTGGTGTCGATGGTGGCAATCGTGCTGATCATCGGTGCCGTCGTGGGCGCGAATCAGGGCAACATTGCCACGGTGGGTCCGTTGGTCATGCTCGGCGTGGTGCTGCACAACGGTCTGGGGCTGCTCGGCGGCTACTGGGGTGGGCGTCTGCTGGGCTTCGACGAATCGATTTGCCGCACGCTCGCCATCGAAGTCGGCATGCAGAACTCGGGCCTCGCCGCCACGCTCGGCAAGATCTACTTCACGCCGCTGGCAGCACTGCCGGGCGCGTTGTTCTCGGTTTGGCACAACCTGTCGGGTTCGTTGCTCGCCGGTTATTGGCGCGGTCGCCCAACGGGCACGGCCAACGATTCGCAAGCTGCACCGACGCGCGCAGCGCACTGAGTTTTTTCGCTGCCGCACACGCTTGTGTGCGGCACGCAACGGCTGCCCGCACCGTCAACGCGGGCATTTGCCTTTCTGTCTCTCATCGCCTACAACAACGTTATACCGTTCGCGGCGGTGAGAGAGTCTGTACCACGGCGCCCGTCCGTGTTCCCTTTCCCCCGCTTGCCCACAGGGCGTATTCCGACGAGGCCACTTCCGGCAGCGATGCATCGCGCACGTACGCGACGCGCCTGTCACTCGGGCCCGGGCTTACGAGCGAGCGGTCTGGAGTGATTCATCAATGTTGCGAAAGAATCCGAACGGGGATTTCCCCGTCGTGCATGAAACCTCGTTCATCGATCCGACGGCCATTCTGTGCGGCAAGATCATCGTCGGCGAGAACGTGTTCATCGGGCCCTACGCGGTGTTGCGTGCCGATGAAGTCGACGAGAGCGGCAAGATGGAGCCGATTGTGATCGGCGCCAATTCCAATATTCAGGACGGGGTCGTGATCCATTCGAAAGACGGCGCACGCGTGACCATCGGCGAGAACACTTCGATTGCGCATCGCTCCATCGTGCATGGCCCGTGCGTGATCGGTAACAACGTATTCATCGGTTTCAACTCGGTGCTGTTCAACTGCGTCGTGCACGACGGCGTGGTGGTGCGGCACAACAGCGTGGTCGACGGGCGCGATATTCCCGAGAACTTCTACATTCCCTCGACCACACACATTAGCCGCGAGACCGATCTCGCGACCATTCCGAAGGTCACTGTCGACGCGCGCGAGTTCTCCGAATCGGTGAGCCGCACGAACGTGCAACTCGCACGCGCGTATCGCCGCATTCAGAACGAGTTCTGATGGGGTGAGCGTGCGTCGTTGCGAGTGACCGTCGCAATCTGAGTCTTTGCAGGAGTCCGTCATGTCTTTGCGCGTCAACGGGATTGTCATCGACGCACGCCGCGTCGCCGATGAGATCGATCAGCATCGTGACGCGGCCGATCCGGAAACGGCGGCCCAGCACGCGCTCGTCAGCCGCGAGTTATTGCGGCAACGAGTTCGCGATCTGCGGCTGTTGGGCGAGGCAGAAATGGCGGACGCCAGCGACGATGCCATCGTCGATGCACTCTTCACACGCGACGTGCATGTGCGGCGTCCCACCGAGGCGGAGTGCCGGGCGTACTTTCACGAGCACGCCGGGCAGTTCCGCGTGGGCGACAAGGTGCAGGCCAGTCATATCTTGTTTGCTCTCTCGGCGGGCGTGCCGCTCTCGGTCACGCTCTCTCGCGCGCAGGCGGCGCTCGATCAGTTGCGCGTGGAGCCCGCCGCGTTCGAATCGCTCGCAGCCAATGTGTCGGATTGCCCTTCGGGGCGATGCGGTGGCAGCCTTGGCATGCTCACGCGCGGCAGTGGGGCACCGGAGTTTGAACTGGTGCTGTTCTGCGGCGATCGCCTCGGCGTACTGCCTCGGCTAGTGAATACGCGCTACGGCTTTCACGTTGTGCGAATCGAGCGTCGCGTGAAGGGGCGTATGCCACCTTTCGAGCGAGTGGCGGATCGTATCGCTGCGCAGTTGTATGAACAAGCCCGCACGCGTGCGCTTCGTCATTACGTCGCGCTGCTCGCCGGTGCTGCGGAAATCAGCGGTGCTAACGACAGCGATGGGGCGCGGCTATTGCAGTAGGCGGTTGCGCGCAACGACGGTCAGTCGACGGTAGAAAGGAAAAGGGGCGCTCTTACGGGAGCGCCCCTTTTTTTATGCCGCGTCGATCCGACAGCGATCAGCCTGCGACGAATTCGAGTGTGACGGTGTCGAGCGTGAACGAGCCGTCGTCTTGAATGCGGAAGTGGCGGCGCACGTCGTCGGCCATCGCCGTTTGCAGTGCGCGAATGGCGACCTGCATCGGCTCGGGGGTGCGCATGCGCGACGTCCACGTTTTGAAATCGAGATCGAGCGTGCGCGGCGTGAGCGATGCCACCGAGAACCCCGCGTTCGCCGCCATCGTCAGCCACTCGCCCACGGCGTAGTCGCGCACGTGCGAGGTGTCGCGCAGCACTTCCACCGCTTGCAAATACGTGTCGAAGAGCGGCTGACCGGTCGAGGCGACGTCGCAGATCACGACCCGGCCGCCCGGTTTCAGCACGCGGCGCATTTCGCGCAATGCTGCGCCGACATCGGCCCAGTGGTGGGCGCTGTAGCGGCTGAAGACGAGGTCGAACGTGGCATCGTCGAACGGCAGCGATTCGGCTGCGCCCAGTTGCGTTTCGATGTTCGAAAGACCACGCTTGGCGGCTTCGCCCGCGACAACGCCAAGCATATCGGCAGACAAGTCGTAGGCAACGACACGCGCCGCGAACGGTGCAGTGAAGAAGCTCACATGACCTGCGCCGCAGCCCAGATCGAGCACTTGGGCATTCGGATGCGCGCGGGCAATCGCCGCGAGTTGTTCGAGATCGGCACCTTGCGCGTGGTTGGCGCTGGTCAGGTAAGCCGAAGCCTGCGGGCCGAACTGGCCGGTGACAACCGCGTTGTGAGAATCATGCGCGGCAGCGCTCGAAGTGGGGCGGGTGGCGTCGCTCACGGGGCGTCTCCTTCGGTGATGACAATCGTGATGTTTGTGGGGGCGGGCAGTCGTCGAGTTGCTGCGGGCACGAAGGTATTGAAGACGAACATTCGTGCTTGCACAACCGCGATGTGACTCACGATAATGGTTCGTCGATACCGGTACAAGTTGTGCATTTATCCTGGTATAAAAACTACCCCCGATCATGACATCACCCGACACGCCTCCCCTCAAGCCCGCCGCCGACGATGCCCGCGGCGCTGCCAGTCAGCGCCGCGCATTGGGTGATTTTCTGCGTGCCCATCGTGAGCGACTCACGCCCGCTGCCGTCGGTTTGCCGCCCATCGGACGCCGCCGTACGCCGGGGCTGCGGCGCGAGGAAGTGGCGCAGTTGTGCGGTCTGTCGGCGACTTGGTACACGTGGATCGAGCAGGCGCGTGAGGTGTCGATTTCCGTCGGGGCGCTGTCGGCGGTGGCGAGCGCGTTGCGGCTCTCGCGTGCCGAGCGTTCCTATTTGTTCGATCTGGCCGGCAAGCGCGACCCGGAGCGCGGTGCGGAGCCGTTGCCGAACCATGCGGCGGCGCAGGTGCAGGCGGCGGTCGCTGCCGTCGCCGCGCCCGCTTATGCGCTCGATCGTTGCTGGGATGTGCTCGCGTGGAACGACGCGGCGTCAGACATCTTCCGTGGCTGGCTCGATGCGCCGGGGCCGAAGAATCTGCTGCGTTACATCTTTCTCGATCCGGCGGCGCAGACGTTGATTCAGGACTGGCCGAGCCGTGCGCGTCGCGTGGTCGCAGAATTTCGTGCGGAATGCAGCGCGTATCTCGACGACACGCCAGTGCGTGCGCTCACCGATGCGTTGCAGCGTGAGAGCGCTGTGTTTGCCGCGCTCTGGTCGCAGCAAGACGTGGTCGAGCGAGAAGGCGGCCGTCGTGGCTTTCATCACCCGGCACGCGGCGAGATCGATTTCGCGCAGGTGACGTTCCGGCTCTCGGGCCACGACGATGTGAAGCTGGTGATGTTGCTGGCGTAAGCGGACGGCATCGGCGCGAGACGCTGTGCCACCGCGTAGCGTTACGCAGGCGTGAGGCGTTACGCCGATGTCCGCATCCACTGCACGAGATACGTCGCGCTGGCCATGCCGAGCAGGGTCATGACGAGCGAGCCCGCAACGTGCGTGACCACGGTCATCGATGCCCAGCCGAGTTGTCCCTCACGTAGCAGCGTGGTGACTTCTGCCGAGAAGGTGGAGAAGGTGGTGAGTCCGCCGAGAAAGCCGGTGACGATCAGCAGCCGCCATTCGGAGGGGATCGACGGAAACTGGCTGAACACTGCCACCGCGATACCGATCAGATAGCCCCCGCCAAGGTTGGCGGCGAGCGTGCCGAGTGGCATGGTCGGCAAAATGGCGTTGAGCTGAACGCTCAGTAGCCAGCGCAGCAAGGCGCCGAGGGCGGCCCCGACGCTTATGGCAATGACCGAAGCAAACATGCGTTTTTCCCCTAGCAGATAACAAAACGGCCGACCCTGTTCGGGGCCGGCCGTCCTCGCCTCTCAAGCGAATACTACGGGCATTGCCACGGCGCGGCTTAGTCCTTCGGGAAGGACGTGGCACCACCGTGCGCGCCCGACCACTCGGCCGGTGCGTGCAGGAATTTCTCGACTTCGTCGAGCGTCTTCGTGTCGAAGTGGTTCTGCTGCTTGGCAACGCGCAGCACGTCCCACCACGTAGCGAGCGAGTGCAGGTTCACGTCGATGTCCTTCAACACCTGACGGCTCTCCGGGAAGATGTCGTAGTGGAAGATCACGAACACGTGATTCACACTCGCGCCGGCTTCGCGCAGGGCCTTGCAGAAGTTGATCTTGCTGCGGCCGTCGGTCGTCAAATCTTCGACCAGCAACACGCGCGAGCCTTCCGGCAGATCGCCTTCGATCTGGGCGTTACGGCCGAAACCCTTCGGTTTTTTGCGCACGTACTGCATCGGCAGCATCAGCTTGTCGGCAATCCATGCCGCGAACGGGATACCAGCGGTTTCGCCGCCGGCAACCGTGTCGAACTGCTCGCAGCCGACGTCTTCGATGAGCACGGCTTCTGCGAAGTCCATCAGCGTACGGCGCACGCGCGGGTACGAGATGAGCTTGCGGCAATCGGTGTAGACCGGGCTGGCCCAGCCCGAGGTGAAGATGTACGGCTTCTCAGCGTTGAAATGCACCGCGCCCACTTCGAGCAGGATTTTGGCGGTGATGTCGGAGATCGCCTGGCGGTCGATGCCAATCATGATGCGGATCCTTTGCGTAGCTGCACGCCGTGCGGGCAGCAGGGGGAAATCAGGTTCAGCGCGGCAGGTCGGCACGGCGGACCAGCGCTTAAACGCGAATTATGCCACAACATTCAGCAATCGAGCGGTCAATTATGCACGGAGCGTATATTTTCTGTGCGCAACATACGCGCAGTGTGACCGCACGGCGCATATGAAAAAACCGCCACGATAGATGAATCCAAAAAAAGAGACAGTTGCCGAGGCTTTATGACAGGCATACACTCACGCCGAATTTCAGGTTAGGTGACCGCGTAGTAACAAGACGACGCGGATATCCGCTCCCCCTGTTGCCCCTTTTTGTCATCTTCGCCAACGTACGCCGGCCGGAGCCGCCCAACATGTCCAACGATTCAACGTCTCTTTCCGCCGCGAGCGCCGTGCCTAACAGCACGCAAGACAGCGGTTATGCCAACCGCGCGCTGTGGGCGTCCGCCATTGGCTATGCCATGGACGGCTTCGACCTGCTGATTCTCGGCTTCATTCTTCCCGCCATTGCTGCCGATCTCGCGCTGACCAGCGCACAGTCGGGCGCGCTCGTCACCTGGACGCTCGTGGGCGCCGTGGTGGGCGGCATCGTCTTCGGCATGCTCTCCGACCGCTATGGCCGCGTGCGCGTGTTGTCGTGGACGATTCTTCTGTTCGCGGTCTTCACCGGGATGTGCGCGTTGGCGCAAGGGTATTGGGATCTGCTCGCGTATCGCACCATCGCCGGGATCGGGCTGGGCGGCGAGTTCGGCATCGGCATGGCACTGGCGGCGGAAGCTTGCGCACCGGCACGCCGGGCACGTGCCTCGTCGTTCGTGGGGCTGGGCTGGCAAGCCGGGGTGCTCGCCGCAGCGTTGCTCACGCCGGTGCTGCTGCCGCTCATCGGCTGGCGCGGCATGTTTGCCGTGGGCTTGCTGCCTGCGGTGGTGTCGTTCGTCATGCGCCGCACGCTCGGTGAGCCGGAGCTCTTCATCGCGCAGCAGAAGCAGCCGCGCGAACACGCACCGCTCAAGCTGCTGGTCAAAGACTGCGCCACGACGCGCGCGAGCCTTGGCGTCGCCATCCTCTGCTCGGTGCAAAACTTCGGCTACTACGGCTTGATGATCTGGATGCCGTCGTATCTGTCGAAGGCCTTTGGCTACTCGCTGACCAAATCGGCCATGTGGACCGCCGTGACCGTGCTCGGTATGGCGTTTGGCATTTGGCTGTTCGGTCGTCTGGCCGATCGCTTCGGCCGCCGCCCGACGTTCATCGGTTATCAGATCGGTGCGGTGGTGATGGTTTTC
The DNA here is from genome assembly GCF_902459645.1 of Pandoraea pneumonica. Lineage (GTDB taxonomy): Bacteria > Pseudomonadota > Gammaproteobacteria > Burkholderiales > Burkholderiaceae > Pandoraea > Pandoraea pneumonica. The sequence goes on along the minus strand of NZ_CABPSK010000002.1, from coordinate 29,017 downwards.
GTCTATGCGCAATTGCAATCGCAGTTCGCGCTGCTGATTGGTGGCGCCGTGATGGGCATGTTCGTGAATGGCATGATCGGCGGCTACGGCGCGTTGATCTCCGAGCTGTATCCGACGGCAGCACGTGCGACGGCGCAGAACGTGCTGTTCAATATCGGCCGTGCGGTCGGCGGCTTCGGGCCGCTCGCGGTCGGCGCGCTCGCAGCCGCGTACTCGTTCAAGATTGCGCTCGTGTTCCTTGCCAGCATCTATGTGCTGGATATCATCGCCACGCTGTTCCTGATCCCCGAGCGCCGCGGCGAAGCGCTTTCCTGAGTTTTCTCGCTTTTGCCAGCATATTCGTGCTGGCTGAGGGCGGCGCGCCGCACAACTATGCTGTCGCGCGCCGCCATCAAGCTTTCGGCGCAAGGTGTACACTTTGCGTCCTGCGGTGCGTCCGGCGCGCCGCAAGCTCTGGGTCTGACGCGTGAAAGCGCGGTGTAGAAGACCCGGGGGAGCGGTGGCCATCACGCCACCGCGCAGCGAAGAACACCGTCAGCGACAAAATCGCCGAATCCCTCCGGTTGGCTCTTCCCGCCGTGATCCGTCACAAGACTGCCGTGCCCGCGCGCTACCCTCGAGTTGCCGTCGCCCGGCTGTCGCCCTGTATTTAGGTATCGAGATATGGACAAACCTGACTTGAAAGAAAGCGCTCTGGCGTACCACGAATTCCCCCGCCCGGGCAAAATCTCGGTGACGCCGACCAAGCCGCTGTCGAACCAGATCGATCTGTCGCTGGCTTACTCGCCGGGCGTCGCCTACGCCTGCGAAGCGATCGCCGAAGACCCCCTCGCCGCCAACCGCTACACGTCGCGCAGCAACCTCGTGGGCGTGATTACCAACGGCACCGCCGTGCTGGGTCTGGGCAACATCGGCCCGCTCGCCGCCAAGCCGGTGATGGAAGGCAAGGGCTGCCTGTTCAAGAAGTTCGCCGGTATCGACGTGTTCGACATCGAACTCGCCGAGCACGACCCGGACAAGCTCGTCGAAGCCATCGCCATGCTCGAGCCGACGCTCGGCGGCATCAACCTCGAAGACATCAAAGCGCCCGAGTGCTTCTACATCGAGAAGAAGCTGCGCGAGCGCATGAAGATCCCCGTCTTCCACGACGATCAGCACGGTACCGCCATCATTGCGTCGGCCGCTATCCTCAACGGCCTGAAGGTCGTGAAGAAGGACATCGGCAACGTGAAGCTGGTTTGCTCGGGCGCCGGCGCTGCCGCCATCGCCTGTCTGGACCTGTTGGTGAACCTCGGCCTGAAGAAAGAGAACATTCTGGTTCTCGACTCGAAGGGTGTGATTCACACCGGCCGCGACAAGCTCGACGAGAGCAAGGCGCGCTACGCCGTGACGACCGAAGCCCGCACGCTGGCTGACGCGAGCAACGGCGCCGACGTGTTCCTCGGCTGCTCGACCGCCGGTGTGCTCACCGCCGACATGGTCAAGACCATGGGCCCGAGCCCGCTGATTCTCGCGCTCGCCAACCCCGAGCCGGAAATTCGCCCGGAAATCGCCAAGGCCGCTCGCCCCGACTGTATCGTTGCCACCGGCCGTTCGGACTATCCGAACCAGGTGAACAACGTGCTGTGCTTCCCGTTCATCTTCCGCGGCGCGCTCGACGTGGGCGCGACGACCATTACGGAAGAGATGAAGCTCGCCACCGTGCGTGCTATCGCCGAACTGGCGCAGGAAGAAGAGCAGAGCGAAGAAGTGGCGCGCGCCTATGAAGGCCAGTCGCTCGAGTTTGGCCCGGAATACATCATTCCGAAGCCGTTCGATCCGCGCCTGATCATCAAGATCGCCCCGGCCGTCGCGCAAGCCGCGATGGACTCGGGCGTGGCGACGCGTCCGATCAAGGACATGGACGCTTACCGCGAACAGCTCGGCACGACCGTCTATCGCACGGGCTTCATCATGCGTCCGGTGTTCGCCGCGGCGCGTGCGCGCTTTGCCGCTAACACGGCCGCTCGCATCGTGTTCGCCGAAGGCGAAGACGAGCGCGTGCTGCGCGCGGCGCAGTTCGTGCTGGCCGAGCGCATCGCCAAGCCGATCATCATCGGCCGTCCGGCCGTGGTGGAAATGCGTCTGCAAAAGATCGGCTCGAAGCTCAAGCCGGGCGTCGACTTCGAGATCGTCAATCCGGAAGACGACACGCGCTATCAGCGCTGCTGGCAGGAATACCACAACCTGGGCGCCCGTCACGGCGTGACCCCGGAAGTGGCGAAGGCCGCCATGCGCAAGGACAACACGCTGATCGGCTCGATCCTCGTGCGTCTGGGCGAAGCCGACGGCATGATCTGCGGCATGATCGATACGTACCACCGTCACCTCGACGTGGTCGATCAAGTGCTGGGCCGCGCCGAAGGCGTGAGCAACTACGCCGCCATGAACCTGTTGATGCTCGAGAAGCGTAACCTGTTCATCAGCGATACGTACGTGAACGAGACGCCGACGTCGGAGCAACTCGCCGAGATGACGGTGCTCGCCGCCAAGGAAATCGAGCGCTTCGGCATCGCCCCGAAGGTGGCGCTGCTCTCGAACTCGAACTTCGGCAGCGTGAAGTCGGCCTCGGCACAACGCATGGCCCGCGCCTGCGAACTGCTGGCCGAACGTGCTCCGGAACTGGAAGTCGACGGCGAAATGCACGGCGACGCAGCACTGTCGGAATCGGTGCGTCGTGCGGCTTACCCGGCCTCGCGTCTGGCCGGTGAAGCCAACCTGCTCGTCATGCCGAACGTGGAAGCTGCCAACATCACGTACAACCTGCTCAAGATGACGGGCGGTGAAGGCGTGACGGTCGGTCCGTTCCTGCTCGGTTGCGCCAAGCCGGTCCACATCCTGACCCCGGCCGCCACCGTGCGCCGCATTATCAACATGACCGCCGTGGCTGCTGCCAACGTCGTGCGTTGATGAGCTGATGGGCATGCCGCCGGGGTGACCCGGTGAGCATGTCTGCCAGTGCAGGATAAAAAAATCCCGCCAGTCGCTTTCGCGCTGGCGGGATTTTTTATGGGGCTGTCAGTATGGCTTACGCGGCCACGCGATGCGAACTGCCGTCGCGGAACTGCGTGAGCAACTTCGTCCACTTGATGCGAGTAGCGGCGAGGTTCTGCTCCTTCACATGGCCATAGCCGCGAATCTCTTGCGGCAGTTCAGCCAGTTGCACCGCCAGCGTGACGTTGTGCTCGTTCAGGTGCGAGATCAGTTCGTTCACCAGCGCTTCGTACTCGCCGATCAGCGCACGCTCGGTACGACGCTCTTCGGTGCGTCCGAAGATGTCGAGCGCACCGCCGCGCAGGCCCTTGAACTTCGCCAGCACGCCAAACGCCTTCATCATCCACGGACCGTAAGCCTTCTTGATCAGATGGCCCTTGTCGTCGTGCTTCGCGAGCGACGGCGGTGCCAGATGGAAGCGCAGCGAGAAGTCGCCTTCGAACTGTTCGTTCAGCTTCTTCATAAACGCCGGGTCGCTGTACAGACGCGCGACTTCGTACTCGTCCTTGTAAGCCATCAGCTTGTACAGCGCGCGGGCAACCGCTTCCGTCAGCGGCATTTGCGACGCGCCGTTGTCGATGGCCGACTCGGCATTGCGCACGCGGTCGACCGTCTGCTTGAAGCGTTCGGCGTAAGCGCGATCCTGATACGCGACGAGTTGGTCGTAGCGGCGTTGGATCAACGCGTCGAGTGCCTTGGGCGAGTGCAGCGTAATCAGCTTGCCGCCTGCGGCCGACGATTCCGGGGCTTCCCCTTGTTGCGCAAGCTTGCGTACGCTGGCGAGATCGTGCGCGGCACGGCGTCCCCATTCGAACGCTTGCTTGTTCTTCTCGATCGACACGCCGTTGAGTTCGATGGCGCGCGTGAGGGCCGCGTACGAGAGCGGTACCCAGCCCTTCTGCCAAGCAAAGCCCAGCACGAACGGGTTGGTGTAGATCGTGTCGCCAAGCAGACGCAGTGCCAAGTGGTTCGCATCGACGAAATCGACGCTGTCACCGGCAGCCGCGCGAATATCGTTTTCGGTGCTCGCGCCCGGGAAACGCCAGCTCGGGTTGCGGATGAATTCCGCCGTCGGCGTGTGGGCGCTGTTCACCACGATGTTCGTCACACCGTGCTGCACGCGGGAGAGGGTGTCGTCGCTGGCCGTCGTGATGGCGTCGCAACCGATCACGACGCGTGCGTCGCCCATGGCGATACGCGTGGCGTGAATGTCTTCCGGTTGCAGTGCAATCTGCACGTGGCTCGTCACGGCACCGCCCTTCTGCGCCAGACCGGTCACGTCGAGTGTGGTCACGCCCTTGTTTTCCAGGTGCGCAGCCATGCCGAGCAGACCGCCGATGGTCACCACACCGGTGCCACCCACGCCCGTGACGAGAATGCCGTACGGACGCGTGATCGGCGGCAGGGCCGGTTCCGGCAACGGCGGCAGACCTTCGTTATCGACCTTGGCCGTCTTGGGCTTGCGCAGTTGACCGCCTTCCACCGTCACAAAGCTCGGGCAGAAACCGTTCAGGCACGAGAAGTCCTTGTTGCAGGTCGATTGATTGATCTGGCGCTTCGTGCCGAATTCCGTCTCGAGCGGTTCGACCGACAGGCAGTTCGACTTCACCGAGCAATCGCCGCAGCCTTCGCACACCGCTTCATTGATGACGACACGCTTGGCCGGGTCGGGATACGCGCCGCGTTTGCGGCGGCGGCGCTTCTCAGTGGCGCACGTCTGGTCGTACACGAGGATCGTGGTGCCTTTCACCAGCCGCAACTCGCGCTGCACGCGGTCGAGTTCGCTACGATGGTAGATCGGCACGTCGCCTACGAGCTTCACGCCGTCGTACTTCTCCGGCTCGTCGGTGACGATCACGATTTTCTCAGCGCCTTCGGCGGCGACCTGCGCCACGATCTGCGGCACGCTCAACGTGCCGTCGACCGGCTGGCCGCCCGTCATCGCCACGGCGTCGTTGTAGAGAATCTTGTAGGTGATGTTGACCTTCGACGAGATCGCCGCGCGAATGGCGAGCAACCCCGAGTGGAAGTACGTGCCGTCGCCCAGATTCGCGAAGATGTGTTCGTCGCACGAGAACGGCGCCTGACCGATCCAAGGCACGCCTTCACCGCCCATTTGCGAGAAGGTGTCGGTCTTGCGGTCCATCCACACGGTCATGTAGTGGCAACCGATACCGGCGATGGCGCGCGAGCCTTCCGGCACGTTCGTCGACGTGTTGTGCGGGCAGCCCGAGCAGAACCACGGCTTGCGCTCGGCGGCGACGCGCGGCTTGGCGAGCGCTTGCTCCTTGGCTTCGATGACCTTCAGACGCGTGTTGATGCGCTCACGCACGTCGCTCGGCAATTCGAATTTTTCCAGACGCGTGGCGATGGCCTTCGCGATCAGCGCGGGTGAGAGTTCGTAGTGCGCGGGCAGCAGCCAGTTGGCCATCGGCACCGACCATTCGCCGCCTGCACCGTCCTTCTCGTCGAACTTGCCGTACACGCGCGGACGCACGTCGTCGCGCCAGTTGTACAGCTCTTCCTTGATCTGATATTCGAGGATCTGACGCTTTTCCTCGACCACGAGAATTTCCTGCAAACCCTGTGCGAACGCGCGCGCACCCTGCGCTTCGAGCGGCCACACACAGCCCACTTTGTACAGACGAATGCCGATGCGCTGACACGTGGCTTCGTCGAGTCCGAGGTCGGCGAGTGCCTGACACACGTCGAGATACGCCTTGCCGCCGGTCATGATGCCGAAGCGCGCATTGTCCGAATCGATCGTCACGCGGTCGAGCTTGTTGGCGCGCACGTAGGCGAGGGCGGCATACCACTTGTGGTCGATCATCCGCGCTTCCTGCACCAGCGGCGGATCGGGCCAGCGGATGTTCAGGCCGTCGGGCGGCATGATGAAGTCGTTCGGCAGGCGAATGTCGACGTTGTGCGGATCGATCATCACCGAGGCCGACGACTCGACCACGTCCGTCACGCACTTCATCGCGACCCACAAGCCAGAGTACCGGCTCATCGCCCAGCCATGCAGGCCGTAGTCGAGATACTCCTGCACGTTCGACGGATACAGCACGGGAATACCGGCCGCCTTGAAGACGTGTTCGGATTGATGCGCGAGCGTGGAGGATTTGGCGGCGTGATCGTCGCCTGCGAGCACGAGGACACCGCCGTGCTTCGATGAACCCGCCGAGTTGCCGTGTTTGAGGACGTCCATGGAGCGGTCGACGCCGGGCCCCTTGCCGTACCACATCGAAAACACGCCATCGAACTTGGCGGGATACAAATTGACTTGCTGCGAACCCCAGACGGCAGTGGCCGCGAGGTCTTCGTTCAAACCGGGCTGAAAGACGATGTTATGGCCGGCGAGGTGCTGCTTGGCCTTCCATAGCGACAGGTCGAGGCCGCCGAGCGGCGAGCCGCGATAGCCCGAAATATAACCGGCGGTGTTGAGCCCGGCGGCCGCATCGCGGGCCTGCTGCAACATCGGTAGTCGGACTAGTGCCTGAATGCCGCTCATATAAGCGCGACCGCGCTCGAGCGTGTATTTGTCGTCGAGCGTGACCGACTCCAGCGCGGCCAGCAAGCTCGGATTGACGGGGGCGTTCATGGGGTGTGCTCCTCACTCTCACTGATTTTGGGATCGCCAAAACTTCCTGCCCCCCCGCTCTCGTGAAGCAGGACGGCGGTGGTGATGCAAAGCCTCTTTACGTCCCATGGATGAACGATGTCACTCCATGAGCGGGGCCTTTTTTCGTGATGCTGTGACCAGTCGCAGCTATGGTAGCACCGGCGTCGCGGCGTCGCCCAATGGGCGTGATGCACACGCTGCGACGTCTCTTCGGTGTCTGCCAAGTTGTCGATCGAGGGCAGTATAGCGAGGATTGTGACGTTTACGTAAACGTCATGTAGCTGGCGTAAACCCTTCCTTTCGTCCCATGCGTCTCATCCCAATATGGGGTGCGAGAGACGCTCTCGATGCGGCATCATGACGCGCTGCGTCTTTCGGAATTCACTGCAAAATGGCGGCAATGTGTCGCGATTATGTCGATAAAGGTACGCTTGTCGGTGTTTTCTGACACGGGGGTAACAACGTGTAACGCCTGTCGGTGATCGGGAACGGGCAGGGCAGAATGCACACTAAGTTGCGTTACCCGACAGATGGAAATACGACATTGCGTTTGAGAAGTACCCAAGCAACACGAAAGAAGGAGTCACTGTGAATCAACGAAACATCGCCAAATTCCTGCTGGTTTCCGCTTCGTTTCTGACCCTGGAAGTGAGCGTCGCACGAGCCGATGAATTGGCACGCGACAAGGCGGCCGAACCCACCCCCGTTACTGTTACCCAGCCGCAGCGCACGACGCAGCAGCCGCAACGGTACGAAGGCCCGCTCGACCAGCGCACGATCGATCCGCGAGAATTTCAGCGCCGTTAAGGCATCACCGGTCTGGCTGCCCCTCGCGAGCGCATCCAAGCGCAGCGAAGCCGGACCTAGCAACACCATGCGAGCGTCACCTGCCCGGTGATGCCGCCCCAGACCACAGGGCGCCGACCGACGAGGCTGGCGCCTTTTTTATTGGGCGGCACTTCCTTGTAATGTCTTGTAATCGGGTAAACAGGGTGATGACTTTATGATTTTCGTATTTTGACGCAATATCATTGCTCATAAATACCAAAATCAGGGGGAGAAGTGCCAAAGCTGGAATTGGACAAGATCGACCGCCGGATTCTCGCGCTGCTGCAAAGCAATGGCCGATTGTCCAACCTCGAAATCGCCGAACAGGTGCGGCTCTCGCCGAGCCCTTGCCTGCGACGCATCCGGCGTCTGGAAGAGGCCGGTGTCATCCGTGGCTACGTTGCGCTGCTAGAGCCGACACGTCTCGGGCTCGGGCTGCTGGCGTACGTCAACGTCAGACTCGATAAGCGCCATCCCGGCGACGGGCAGGGAGGCACGGTGACCGAGCACTTCCGCAACGTCGTCGATACGTGGCCCGAAGTCGTCGGCTGTTACGCGATGGCCGGTGACATGGATTATCTGCTGCGCGTGCACGTCGGCGACATGACGCACTTCTCGCGCTTCATGCAAAAGCAATTGCTGCTGCATCCCAGCGTGGTCGACGTGAAGACGAGCTTCGTCCTCGATCAACTCAAAGAAACCACCGCATTGCCGCTGCCTTGATGCGCGCGATTCGCTATTGTGACGAGACAAAAAGAAACCGGCCACTTGGCCGGTTTTTTGTTGCCTGCGAAACGCCAGAACGTTAGGTCAGGCAGCTTTGGGCAGGAGCGCGCCGAACAGGCGGCGTGCGTTGCGAACCTGACGCTTGATCGCGTAATCGAACGCGGCGACCTGGTCCTGCATCATTTCCGAGAGCATCGACTGCGTGTCGGCCGGAGGCAGGCTGAGGTAGCCATCCGCTTCGCCGTACGCGTAGTTGATTTCCATGCCAGCCTTCTTGGCGATGCGCATCATGCGGGCGTTGCGCGACAGGCAGTGCATGTACAGCGTATCCACGCGCTTGTTGCGGCAGTGGATGGCGGCACGCTCGAACAGACGCGAACCGATGCCGCGGCCGCGGGCCGATTCCAGCACCGAGACGCCGAATTCGGCGACGCGGCCATTCTTGCCTTCGGGAAGTTGTGCGACGTGCGCGACGGCGACCAGCGCCAGATTGTCGTCGTAGACGCCAAACAGGCTATCGCGTGCGAAGTCGAGGCTGGCGACGTAACGGGTGATCACGTCGTCGGTGACGGCCTGGCCGAAACGCAGCAGGCGGTCTTCTTCGCCCAACGCCAAAAAGTGGCGTTGCAGACGGTGGATATCGCCCGAGGTCAGCTCGCGAATCAGCACGCTCGTCCGCTCGTTGGCGGCAACCGTCGCGCGGGCGACGTCAGGCGTGTGGTTCGGGGCAGTCATGGCGCAATCCTTTGTATTCTTTAGAGCGTGCACTGCATTGTGCGACGCAAAAGAATTATAGCCGAACGGCTAGGTAAAAACCCTAGGAAATAAAAGCGCGCCGTGGAGGGAAACGTCTAAGTCACTGAAGAATGGCGTGTTTTCTCGTTACATCGAGTCACGGCATTCACGGGGAAGTTGCTGCGAAGCAACAAGAAAGGGCGGTAATGGCCCATTCTTGCGAGAGTGATTACTTACTTATTTTGGCGCTCAGGCCTTGGCGGCGCCCGAGGCCGCGTTGTCCGCGGTGTCAGTCAGCGGCTGGGCGAGTCCATGTTCGAGCACGCCGATCACCTCGTTGGCGAAGTCGCGGTAGCGCATGCGGCCGCCTGGCTTGAGCCACGTGAACGTCCAGTTGATCATGCCGAACAGCATCATCGTGAGGGCGGTTTGATTGGGCTTGCCCACGCGATCGGGGAACGCCCGCGAGAGTTGACGGGCGAACGCGCCGACCACGTCGCGTTGGCGGTTGAGGACCACTTCGCGTTGTTCGTCGTTGAGGAATTTGACGTCGTTGAGCAGCGCGATGTGACGCGTCTGCGACGTCTCGTACTCGTCGAGAAACGCCCGGATCAGTTCATGGAAGGTTTCCCGCTCCGAGAGTCCCCGCCGCTGCCCGAGGGCTTCGACTTCCGTGACGATCAGCATCAGCCGCTGCGTGTAGCGGTCGAGCAGGTCGAACAGGATGGCGTCCTTGCTGGCGTAGTAGTGATACAGACGGGCTTTCGACGTGCCGCAGGCGGCGGCCAGTTCCGACATCGACGTGCTGGGGTAGCTCGCACGGGCAAATGCCTCGGCGGCGACATCGAGAATCTGTTCGCGCTGCGACTCGTGGTCGGGCGCCTTGGTACGTGCCATAAACGGGGGTTACTCCAGTCGTAGATCGCACGCTGCGGGCATGGTGGTGTCGCCGCGCAACGCGAGCCGGCCCGCCGCACCGAGTTCGCGGCAGCGCCAGAGCAGAAAACTGTCGGTCGCAAAAAAACCTTCGACGCGCGGCATCATTTCGCCGAGAAACGCGGCCATCGGCATCCATGTCACCGGGGCCTGATCGAGAATCTGATCGTCGATCTCAGCGAACGTCGCACCCTCGAAGGTGTTGTGCACCCAGCGGCGCACTTGGGTATTCACTTGCTTGAGCGCTCGCCATTCCAGCGACAGCCGGCCGATGCGCAGCAGCGAAATCGGGGCGATACGGGCAAAGCGCTCGGCCAGCACTTCCGGCGCGTACATGCCGACGCTGGTGCGGCGATTGGCGTCTTGGGCCATCGCGGGCTGCGCCAGGTCGCTGCCGCGCAGCAGAATTTCGTTCAGCCGTGCGGGCGTGTTGCGCAACGTGAACGCGACGCGCCGCAGCGTGAGCTGATCGGACGCGCTGTCGCCATGCCAGCAAACCACCGCGTTGTCGCCTTCGGCCAACCGTTGCAGCGAGGCCAATTCCTCGCGCAGTTCGCCTGCGTAGTCGCGCCCGGCTGAGGGGATGACGCGTTGCCAAAAGGCAGCACGTTGCCGCTCGTTCTCGTCGATTTCGCGCAACGGGCCGACGGCCAAATCGTCACGCAAGACAAGGACAGGGTCGGCGCGAAGCGCTTGCGCCATCGCCGCGCGTAACTGCTGCGCGGCGACGTCGCCACAGACGACATGGATGGTATTCATGCCGGTAGTTTACGGTATTCCTGGTACCTCGGGTTGACGCTCCCGTAATGCCGGGAATAATCGACGCATTGGCACCATTTCAAGGCATTTGCCGCTGCGTTGACGGAGCGTTCGCACCCGGTGGTACGCCGATGGCACGTGTTTCTCGCCGTTTTGCCGTCGGCGTTGCGTCTGTGTCGAGTCAGCGCGGTGTGTGCCGTGTACTGCCGATTAACGCTCGTCGTAGCTCACCACCACGCGCTCCGTGAGCGGGCGCGCTTGGCACGTGAGCACGAAGCCTTGTTCGACTTCGTAGTCTTCCAGCGTGTAGTTCTTGTCCATTGCCACTTCGCCTTCGAGTACCTTGGCGCGGCACGTGCAGCACACGCCGCCCTTGCAGGCGTACGGCAGCGAGAGGCCTGCGGCCAACCCGGTGTCGAGAATGCTCTGGCCTTCGTACGGCTGACGCAGACGGCGTTCTTTGCCATCCATCACGACCACCAACTCGGCCATCGGCGTGTCGTCGGTGATGATCACCGGCTTCGCACCGGCTTGCGGCGACGGCACCCCAAAGCGCTCGACGTGAATCTTTTCCTTCGCGACACCGGCGGCGGCCAGCGCGGCTTCGGCGGCATCCATCATCGGGCCCGGGCCGCAGATAAACGCTTCGTCGATGCTCGACGGCGGAATCAGCGTGTCGAGGAATGCGGCGCACTTGGTCTGATCGAGCAAGCCGTTGAACAGCTCGACTTCCTGCGCTTCGTCCGAGAGCACGTGGTACAGGCGCAGGCGGCCCAGATACGTGTTCTTCAGGTCTTCCAGCGCTTCGGCGAACATGATCGCGGGCACCGAGCGATTGCCGTACACGAGCGTGAACTGACTGTTCGGCTCCGAGGCCAGCGTCGTCTTGATGAGCGCGAGCATCGGCGTAATGCCCGATCCGCCGGCAAAACCGACGTAATGCTTGGCATGCTCGGGCGACAGACGAGTGAAGAAGCGACCGTCCGGCGTCATCACGTCGATTTGCTGGCCCGGCTTCAACTGGTCGTTGGCGAAGTTCGAGAACTTGCCGCCCGGCACGCGCTTGATGCCGACACGCAATTCGCCCGTGGCCTCGTAGTCGGGCACACCCACACAAATCGAATAGGAGCGGCGGGCTTCTTCGCCCTCGATCAGCGTCTTGAGCGTGAGGAACTGACCTTGCGTGAAGCGGTAGGCGTCGCGCAGGGCGTCCGGCACGGTGAAGGCGATCGAGATGGCGTCGGCGGTCTCGGGACGGATTTCGCGAATAGTCAGCGAATGGAATTGCGGGGTCGTCATCGTGGGCTTCCTTGCCGCCGGCACCCGCCGGACGGGATCAATCGGATCAATCAATAGGGCTTGAAGTAGTCGAACGGCTCGCGGCACGTGCGGCAACGGTAGTGCGCTTTGCAGGCGGTCGAACCGAAGGCCGATACCACTTCTGTGTCGGTCGAGCCGCAGTGCGGACAGGTCACGCCGTCTTTCGGGCGGCCGTAAAACGTAATCTTGCGCGGCGCATCGGCGGCCACCGCATGCGCGCCCGTGGGCGGCGCAATGCCGTAGCCGCGCAGTTTCTCGCGGGCTTCCGGGCTGATCCAGTCCGTGGTCCACGCAGGCGCCAGCACGGTGGTGATATGCCACGGGCCGAGGCCGGCACGCGTCATCGCGGCGTCGATGTCTTCGGCAATTTGCTGCATGGCCGGACACCCCGAGTACGTCGGCGTAATCACGATCTCGAACGACACTTCGCCACTCGCGTTCTGCACCACACGTACGTCGCGCAGAATGCCGAGCTCACGAATCGACACGACCGGAATCTCGGGATCGGGAACCGATTCGAGCGTCTGCCACGCGAGCGGCAGCGATGCTTCCGAAGCCGGCGTGAGCACGTCGGGGGCGACGGGCGGGGTGAGTGGCAGATTCATGATCGTGTCGATGGGCGTGTGCATGGCGGCGTTCGTCGTCGGCTTACCAGCTTGCGCCGGGATGCTGACGCGCGATGCCCTGCATCTCGCCGAGCAGATAGCTCATGTGCTCGGAGTGATGGCCGAGTTTGCCCGTGCTCTCGAACGCGCCGGTAGCCGGTGCGCTAAGCGTGGCTTCGTCGAGCGCGTCGGTCACGACGGCTTGCCATGCGTCCTTCAGACCGGCCATGGTCACGCCCGTGCCAGCAGCAGCGACCGTGTCTTCGAGCGCATCGCTCTTGAAGACTTCGTTCATGTACGGCATCAGGTAGTCGAGCGCGGCTTGGGCGCGGCGATGCGACTCTTCGGTGCCGTCGCCAAAGCGCACCAGCCAATCGCGGGCGTGATGCAGGTGGTAATGCGCTTCCTTGACCGACTTGGCGGCGATCGCGGCGAGTTCTGCGTCGCTCGACAGCGCGAGGGCTTGCCAGACTTCGACCATCAGGGCCGAGTACAGGAAGTTGCGCACGATCGTGACGGCGTAGTCGCGCTCGGCGGCCGAGGTGCCTGCGGTCGGGCCGTAATGCGGCAGTTCGACGAGGGTCCAGTTACGGAACGCGAATTCGTCGCGCCAGAAGGCGTAGTCGTCTTCTTGCTTGGTAATGCCGGTGAGTTCGGTTTCGAGCTTGGCGGCGTGCTGATAGAGCATGCGCGCCTGGCCGATCAGATCGAGGCTCAGGTTGGTGAGCGCGATGTCTTCTTCGAGCACGGGGCCGTGACCGCACCATTCCGCGTTGCGCTGACCGAGGATCAGCGCGTTGTCGGCAAGGCGCAGCAGATAGGACAGGTGTTCCTGCGTCGGTTTCATGTTCTGGTGTCTCGCTCGGGGCGCGCCGTGACAGACGGCGCGCAGCCACTTACATGTGGTTCACTTCTTCCGGCAACTGATAGAAGGTCGGATGGCGGTAGATCTTGTCGGCGGCGGGGTCGAACAGTTCGGCCTTGTCTTCCGGCGCGGACGCCGTGATGGCGGTCGAGGGCACGACCCAGATGCTCACGCCTTCCTGGCGGCGCGTGTAGACGTCGCGCGCCATGCGCAGTGCCATCTCGGCGTCGGCGGCGTGCAGGCTGCCGCTGTGCTTGTGTTCGAGGCCCATCTTGCTGCGCACGAACACTTCCCAGAGGGGCCATTCCTTGTTAGTTGCTTGCGTCATGATCGATCCTGATGCGGGGCGTCCCGCGTGTCTGTGAGGTTGCCGCTCGCCTGACTTCGGCGGCTGATTTAGGCGGCTTGTTTTTCCGCGCGCTGGCGTTGCTTAGCGGCATGAGCGAGGGCCGCATCGCGAACCCAGGCGCCTTTCTCGTGAGCGGCGACTCGCGTGCCAAGGCGTTCCTTGTTGCACGGGCCTTCGCCGTTCACCACGCGCCAGAATTCCGACCAGTCGATCTCGCCGTAGTCGTGGGCCTTGCGGGCTTCGTTCCACTTCAGGTCCGGGTCGGGGAAGGTCACGCCGAGCACCTTGGCTTGTTCGATCGCCGCGTCGACAAACTTCTGACGCAGGTCGTCGTTCGAAATACGCTTGATGCCCCACTTCATGGTTTGCGCGCTGTGGATGGATTCCTTGTCGCTAGGACCGAACATCATCAGCACCGGCCACCACCAGCGGTTGACGGCTTCCTGCACCATGTCGCGTTGCGCCTGCGTGCCGTTCATCATCGCGAGCAGGGCGTCGAAGCCTTGGCGCTGGTGGAACGACTCTTCCTTACAGACGCGGATCATGGCGCGCGCATACGGGCCGTACGAGCAGCGGCACAGCGGCACCTGATTCATGATGGCGGCGCCATCGACGAGCCAGCCGATCACACCGACGTCGGCCCACGTGAGCGTGGGGTAGTTGAAGATGCTGGAGTACTTGGCTTTGCCCGAGTGCAGTGCGTCGAGCATTTGGTCGCGCGAGGTGCCGAGCGTTTCAGCCGCCGAGTAGAGATAGAGGCCGTGACCGGCTTCGTCCTGCACTTTGGCGAGCAGAATGGCTTTGCGCTTGAGGCTGGGCGCGCGCGAAATCCAGTTGCCTTCGGGCAGCATGCCGACGACTTCCGAGTGCGCGTGCTGCGAAATCTGGCGCACGAGCGTCTTGCGATACTCGGCGGGCATATAGTCCTGCGGCTCGATCTTCTGATCGGCGGCCATGCGCGCGTCGAAGCGGGCTTGTTGCTGCTGCTCCGTCTCGCTCAAGGCGCGCACGCCCTTGGGGCTGTTGCCGGCCAGATCGATGGCTTGCGTATACATAGAGGGAGGCCTCCGCGGCATGTGGGGAATATGGAACGCATTATAAACCGACCGGCCGGTCGGTCAATAAATGTTTTCCATGAGATGGCGGAGGTGATTGTGGGGGCATCGACACGTGCCCCCGAGTGCTCAGATCGTCACGACAATCTTCCCGAATTGCTCGTTCGATTCCAGAAAGCGGTGCGCCTCGACGATGTCGTCAAAGGCAAAGGTCTTGGCGATGACCGGCGCGAGCGCGCCGCTAGCCAGTCCATCGAGAATGAACGCCTTGGCGGCCGCCAGCCGTACCGGATCGCCCGTGATCTCGTGGACGAGGTAACCGCGCAGCGTCAGCGTCTTGCTCAGTACCGAGAACAGCGGGAACGGCGTCGGTGCCGGGCTCAGACCGCCATATTCGATGAGGATGCCGCCGCGCGACATGGCGGCCGTCAGCGGCTCGAAGATCGGGCCGCCGATCGGGTCCAGCACCACGCGCACCCCCGCCTGTCCCGTGATCGCTTGCAAACGGCTTGCAAGATCCTCCTCAGCGGTCGCCACGACATGCGCGGCCCCGGCGCGAAGCAGGGCGTCCGACTTGGCCGACGTGCGGGTGACGGCAATTGGCGTCGCGCCAACCCGATTGGCGATCTGAATGGCTGCCAGCCCAACACTGCTTGATGCGGCCGTCACGGCCACGAAGTCTCCCGGGCCGAGCTTGGCGATGTCGATCAACGCCCCGTAGGCGGTGAGGTAGGGCATCCAGACAGCGGCAGCCGCTTCCCAACTCAGCGACGGCGGATGCTTGACCACGAGCGCAGCGGGAAACGTGACCAACTCGCCATACGCAGGCCAGCGCACCATCGACTGCGGCGGCACGATACTCACCGCATCACCCGGCGCAAAGTCCGTGACGTCCTCCCCCACCGCCTCGACGACGCCTGCCGCTTCCAGTCCAAGGCCGGACGGAAAGGTTGGCGTCTCGATATACGATCCCGCCCGCAACAAGGCTTCGGCCCGGTTAAGTCCCAGCGCCTTGACGCGAATTTGCACTTCGCCCCGAGCGGGCGGCGCCACCTCGACGTGCTCGATGCGCAGGACCTCAGGCCCCCCATGCTGATGAAAGCGAACAACGCGTGCCATATCGTCTCCAGTCAAAACTCGTTGAGTTGAATACACTGTAGCGGTCCATTTTTCGTGGATAAATGGTCGATCAACGACAACAGTAGAAACTCGGAGTTTTCAATATGGATCGCTTAGCCAGCATGGCGGTGTTCGTGAAAGCGGTGGATCTCGGCTCGTTTGCGGCGGCGGCGGATGCGCTGGGACTTTCCGGCCCGATGGTCGGCAAGCACGTTCAGTTTTTGGAAACCCATCTGGGCGTGCGGTTACTCAACCGCACCACTCGCCGTCAGAGCCTGACCGACTTTGGGAGTGCTTACTACGACCGTTGCAAGATCGTCCTTGCCGAAGTGGACGCGGCCGACGCCCTTGCGGCCGATCATCTGGCGGAGCCGCGCGGCAAGCTGCGCGTCACCATGCCTGCGCACTTCGGCAGGCACTGCGCGGCACCGATACTGCTGCGCCTCGCCCAGCAATACCCCGCGCTGGAGTTGGATTTGTCGTTTAACGATCGATTCGTCGATTTGGCCGAAGGTGACTTCGACATCGCCATTCGCACGGGCGAGCCGGAAGACAAGGCCGGTGTGATTGCGCGGCGTGTGGCCCGCCAACGCATGATCGTCTGCGCGTCGCCTACGTATCTTGAAGCGCATGGGCAGCCGCGCAGCGTCGACGAACTTGGCGCGCATCAGGCCATCTTCTACCGCCGCTCGGGCAGGGGCGGTCCGTGGCTTTTTCCGAGAGAAGGGCAGCCGCCCGAGGCGTTCATGCCGGGGCATCGCCTGCGCTTGGACGATCTCGCCGCCATCGCCGATGCCGCTGCGCTCGGGATGGGGCTTGCATGGCTGCCTTATTGGCTAGTGCGTGATCGCATCCGTGAGGGGGCGCTCATCGAGTTGCTGCCGGAAACGCCGGCGTTTCTCTACGATGCCTACGCCCTTTGGCTGCAAACCCCGCACTTACCCCGCAAGGTTCGTGTGGCGGTCGATGCGCTTGCGGAATCGCTGCCGGGTTTCATGACGTGAGCCCGCGCGGTTGCGAAGCCGGGGCGACTGCCCGCGTCGCACTCGCCAACAGCCCCTTGATCAACCGCGCGCGAGGCGACGCCCGATGCCACAGCAGTCCGAACCGGCGGCGCTCGACCGGGTCAGGCAGTGGCAGACGAACGACGTTCAAGCCACTCGTGAGCGGCGAGACGATATCGGGAACCAGCGACACACCGAGTCGACGATCCACCATCATTGCGATGGCCATCAGCGAATTCAGTTCGAACAACTCATTCGGCACGATCTTCGCCGCACGCAGATACTGATCGGCCTGCTTGCCGCCGCCGAGCGACCGGTCATAGCGAATGAACGGCTCACGCCGCAGCAACGTATGGGGCGCTTCGTGCGCCAGATGCTCTGGCGCGAGCACGACGATCGGCTCCTCGCGCAGCAGATGCCATTCATAGGCCTTGGGCAGCGCAAACGGCGGATGCAGGCAGATCGCCACATCGAGATCGCCGCGTTGCAGCGTGTCGTACAACTCCATCGACGTGCCTGCGCGAATCAACACCTTCGCTTGTGGAAACTCGCTCGAGAAGTTCGCCAGCACGTCGGGCAGCAGACTTAACAGCGCCGTTGTAATCGTGCCGATTCGCAACTCGCCCGATGGCTCATCGGTTAAAGCCACGGCCTTGAGCTCTGCCGCGTCGCGCACCAGCGCCCGCGCTTTTTCAATCACCCGGTGCCCAGCTTCCGTCGGAATCACCGTGCGCCCCGCGCGCACCAGCAGCGGCACCCCCAATTCGCGCTCCAGCGCTTGCACTTGTTGCGCGATGGCGGCAGGCGTCACGCCAATGCGACGCGCGGCTTCGGCCATCGAGCCGCTATCGACGACGAGTAATAGGTTGGCGAGAAAGGCGGTATCCATAACGATAGATTTTCTACGCTTTTAAGATAGGTCTAGATAGTTTATCTAAACCAAAGCGGCACTTAGACTCATTTCCAGTCAGAAAAGCAAGCAAGCAAGGACTGGAGACATGAGAAGCAAACTCTTCGTGCCCGCATCGCGGCCGGAGCTCTTCGCCAAGGCGCTCGCCAGTGCGGCCGATGCGTTGTCGTTCGATCTGGAAGATTCCGTAGCCCCCGAGCGCAAGCCTGAGGCGCGCAACACACTCCGCGATTGGCTGCGCACGCTCGACACTCGCAGCCTCAGCAAGCAACTGATCGTGCGCGTGAACCCGCTCGATTCGACGTACTTTGCCGACGACATCGACGCCGTCGTGCAGCCTGGCGTCGCATTCATCAACTTGCCGAAGCCCGAGTGCGCCGCTGACGTGCACGCCGCCGCCGAGCGTATCGCGCAGGCCGAACGTGCCAACGGTGTCGCGACCCCGGTGCGCCTGCTGCTCAATATCGAATCGCCGCAGGCGCTGCGTCGTGCGGCGGAACTCGCGTCGGCGCATCCGCGCGTGGCCGGGCTGCAATTAGGGCTGGGCGATCTGTTCGAGCCGCTGGGCATCGCGCGTCGCGAGACGGCGGCAATTGCGCAGGCGATGTTCACGCTGCGCATGGCTGCGGGGGAAGCCGGTGTCTTCGCCTACGACTCGGCCTTCGCCAATATCAAAGACGAAGCAGGCTTTCGCGCCGAAGCACAACTCGCCCGCGCCATGGGCTTTCTCGGCAAGAGTTGCATCCATCCCAGCCAGATCGTCCTCGCCAACGACGTCTTTCGTCCTTCCGATGAAGAGATCGCCCACGCCGTGCGTGTGGTCGATGCCGCGCGCAACGCGGCCCGCGACGGCGTTGGCGCTTATGTCGTCGACGGCAAGATGATCGATGTGCCGTTCGTCGAGCGCGCCCGCACGCTGGTGGAAAACGCCCGCCGCATGGGGCTGCTGCGCGACGAACACGCTGTTACGTGATGACCATGAAACGAGATTCCCTGCTGTCGCCTGCCGCAAGTTCAGGCATTGCCGCCCCCGCCGCCGGTCCGCTTGACGGCGTACGCGTGCTCGATCTGAGCGCGTATATCGCCGGTCCTTACGGCTGCACGCTACTCGCCGATCAGGGCGCAGAAGTCATCAAGATCGAACCGCCCACAGGCGACAACTTGCGCAAGTACCCGTCGACGCTCGCGGCGGAGAGCCGGGCGTTTCTCGGCGTCAATCGCGGCAAGCGCGGGCTCGTGCTCGATCTCAAACAACCCGAGGCGCTCGCGGTGCTGCGCCGCTTGGTCGAAGCGGCCGACGTGCTCGTTCATAACTTCCGGCCGAATGTACCGGCGCGCCTTGGCATCGGCTATGAACAACTGCGCGAGGTGAATCCGCGCCTGATTTACTGCGCCGTGACCGGTTACGGCGACACGGGGCCGAACAAAGACAAGGCGGGCTACGATCAGGTGCTGCAAACCATGACGGGCATGTGCGCCATGCAAGGCAAGGCCGACGGGCCGCCCGAGATTTTGTACGGCTCGGTCGTCGACTACTATGCGGCGTCGCTGGTCGCGGCGGGCGTGTCGTCGGCACTGTTCGCACGCGAACGCACGGGGCAGGGGCAATACGTGGGCGTGTCGTTGCTGCGCAGCGCGCTGGCGATGCAGTCGGCCCGTATGGTCTGGGCAGATGACGAACCGCGCGATGTCGGCCGCGATATGCGCTCGGGCGGCATCACGGGCATTCACCCTACGCGCGAGGGCTATCTGTATATCTCGGCCAACACGCCGCACTTCTGGCTGGCGTTATGCGAGAAGACGGGCATGTCGGCACTCGCGGCCGACGAGCGCTACGATTCCGTGCGCAAGCGCGCGCAGCATCGCGACGAGATCGTGCCGCAATTGCACGCCGCATTGCAGGCGCACAGCGCGCGCGATTGGGAGGCGATTTTCGGCGATGCCGTGCCGTGTGCAGCTGCCCGTCGCGTCGAAGACATGTTCGACGACCCGCAGGTCGATGCCGAGGCGATGGTGCAGCACTACACGTACGCCGGTGCACAAGGCGATCTGGGCTATCGCGGTTTTCGAGAGCCGATTCGGTTTGGCAACGGACCGGACGCCGGTGCCTGCAACGTGCCCGCGTCACGCGCTGCACCGGCGTTCGGCCAACACTCCGATGAAGTGTTACGCGATCTCGGATTGCCTGACGCGGAGATTGCGGCGTTGCGAAAGGCAAAGGCCGTGCAGTAAGCGAATCCCCCTGCGCGCCAACAGCGAACGGATTCGCGACACAGCGCGCCCTATATAAGATGAACGGAGACAAACCCATGGAAACCATCACCACGCGCGCCGAGGCGGCGAGGGCGACGGCACCCGCCACCCAGGCGCCATCTAAGCACGGCGCGCCTTCGACGAGGTCGCTGCGAGAGCGCTGGTGGGCGGTGTTCGATTTGCGCATCGGTGCGCTGCCCTTGCCGGTGTATCTCCTGCTCGTGGGCATCCTCGCGGCGATGGTGCACAACGGCAAACTGGCGTCGGATCTGCCGACCGGTATCGCGCTCGTTGCCGTCGGCGGTTTCACTTGCGCGGAACTGGCCAAGCGCATTCCGTGGGTGCGTCATGTCGGCGCGACGTCGATTTTCGCGGCCTTCATTCCATCGGCGATGGTCTATTACGGGCTCATGCCCGAGCCGGTGACGAAGGCCGTGACGACGTTCACCAAAAGCTCAAACTTCCTCTATCTGTTCATCGCGGCGATCATCGTCGGCAGCGTGCTGAGCATGGACCGGCGCACGCTCGTGAAAGGCTTCGTGCGCATTTTCATTCCGCTCGCGAGCGGCTCGGTCGTCGCGGCCATTGTCGGCACGTCGGTCGGTACCGCGCTGGGGCTCGAAGCGAAGCAGGTCTTCTTCTATATCGTCGTGCCGATCATGGCGGGCGGCGTCGGCGAAGGCGCGCTGCCGCTCTCGGCCGGATACGCCCAGATTCTCGGCGTTGAACAAGGGCCGCTCTTCGCGCAGGCTCTCTCGGCTGCCATGCTCGGCAATATCTCGGCCATCTGTCTGGCTGGCTTGTTGAGCTATCTCGGTGCCCGCAAGCCGAAACTCACCGGCAACGGGCAGTTGACGATCGTTTCGGCGAACCAGGTGACCGAGGCGAGCGCGGCACCGGAGGAGTCGTCGCCAAGCTTCGACGCGTCAAGCTTGGCGGCGGCGGGCGGCACGGCGATCGCGCTGTATCTGCTGGGAGTGTTGAGCCATCAATGGTTCCACTGGCCCGCGCCTGTGGTGATGCTCGTCTTCGTGGTGATCGCGCAGTTGTTCCAGATTGTGTCGCCGCGTGTGCGCGGTGGGGCGCGCTTCATGTACAGCTTCTTCTCGACGGCGGTCACGTATCCGCTGATGTTCGCCATCAGCATCGCCATGACGCCGTGGGGCGAAATCGTCACGGCGTTTCACTGGATCAACATCGTGACGGCCGTCTCGACGGTGCTCTCGCTCGCGGTGACCGGGTTCATCGTGGCGAAATGGGTGGGGATGTATCCGGTGGAAGCGGCCATCGTCAACGTGACGCACAGCGGCTTGGGCGGCACCGGCGATGTGGCCATTCTCACGGCGGCGAACCGCATGGAACTGATGCCGTTCGCGCAGATTGCGACGCGCATCGGCGGCGCGATCGTCGTGATGATGTCGCTAGCGGCGTTCTCGTACTGGCATTGACGCCGCGCCTTAGTCCTGCGGCCGCCCGAAGTGCTCGCGGTACTGTTGCGGCGACACGCCGAACCGCCGTTGAAACACCTTGCGCATGTTGTGCGGATCGCCAAAACCGCATTGCCATGCCACCGTCTTGAGCGGTGCGTTGCCGTTTTCCAGCATCACGCGGGCGGCATCGATGCGGGCGGCGCTCACGAAGTCGGCGGGCGTCGCGCCCGCATCGCGTGAGAACACCCGGGAGAAGTTGCGCACACTCATCTTCGCGACCGCCGCCAAGTCGCCCACCGACAGCGGCTCGGCCAAATGTTCCAGCACATACTGCTGCACTTGCGCGACCGGTGAATTCGGTTCGGCGTAGGGCGTGAGGTAAGGGCTGAATTGCGACTGTCCGCCCGCGCGCTGGGTGAACACGACGAGCCGCTTCGCCACATTGAGGGCGACCGCTTGCCCGTGATCTTGCGCAAGCAGATGCAGCGATAAGTCGATGCCCGCCGTCACGCCCGCCGACGTGTACAAATTCCCATCCTGAATAAAAAGCCGGTCGGCCTCGATGTGCGCGCTGGGGGCGCGCTGCGCGAGCACGTCGACATCGTTCCAGTGGGTCGTGACACGCTTGCCGTCGAGCAAACCGGCGGCAGCGAGCACCAGCGCACCGTTGCAAATGGAGCCGAAACGCCGCGCGCGAGCGGTGGCGTCGAGCAGCCAGCGGGAGACATTCGGGCCGAGATCGTCGGTCAGCAACGACGGGCCGCCCGCGACCAGCAATAAATCGAGATGACCGCCCGCTTCCTGATAGTGGCGGCGCGGCAGCAGCGTCATGCCGTTCGAGCAAGCGATCGACCCATGCTGGGTGCCGATGACTTCCGTCTGATAGTGGTTGTCGGGCAGCAGGAAGCGGTTCGCTTCCGCGAACACGTCGAGCGGGCCGCTCACGTCGAGCGACTGCACACCGGGAAAAACCAGCAAAGCGACATTCCGGATCATGGCGAAGGGGCGCTGGCAGTAATGCGGTGCATTTTGGCAGAAAGCGGCCAGGTGAGCCGATCGCGCCCGGCTGTTGGCGCGAAGGGACCCCGGATTGGCCGTTATTGATCGCGCGTCAACTCGGAGTCTTGTTTGCTATACTGCGAACGATTCTCATTTGCAAAGCGGGTGCCTGTGCCTTCCGGCCACACCTGGTCCGGGGACAGGAGGGGCGTATGCCCGCCGACGACACGCTGCAACGCGACACGTTGCAGGGGCTGTATCACGATCACCACGGCTGGCTGCATAGCTGGCTGCATCGCAAGACCGGCTGCTCGCATCGGGCCGCCGATCTTGCGCACGACACGTTCGTCCGCCTGCTCGAGCGCGATCCGCCGCGTCTGCTCGCGTCGCCGCGCGCTTTCCTGACGACGGTTGCCCAACGCGTTCTCTATAACTACTGGCGCCGCGAGCAGATCGAACGCGCTTATCTCGAAGCGCTCGCTCAGCAGCCCGAAGCCGTCGTGCCGTCACCCGAAGAGCGCGCCATCGTGCTCGAGACGCTGCTCGAAATCGACCGCTGTCTGGACGGTCTCCCGGCACCCGTCAAACGCGCGTTTCTGCTCGCTCAGCTCGACGGACTGACGCACGCAGAGATCGCCGCTGAACTCGGCATTTCGCTCGCGACCGTCAAACGCTATTTGGTGCGCGCTGGTACCCAGTGTTTCTTCGCCATGGAGGCGGCGTGACGCGGGCGACGGCGCAAGCGTTCACCCCCGGTGTCGCGCAGCAAGCGGTGGAATGGTGGGTGACGCTCCAAGGCGGCGATGCCACCGAGACGCTGCGTGCGGCTTGTGCGCGGTGGCGCGAGGCGCATCCCGATCACGAGCGCGCGTGGCGGCACATCGAGACGGCTGACAGCCGTATGCGGCAGGTGTCCGACGCGCTGGGGGCGGCGGTGGCGCAGGCAGCGCTGCGCGCACCCCGCTCGCGGGCGCGCCGTACGGCGATCAAGGTCATCGTGGGCGGGCTGTTCGTCGGTGGCGGCGCTTGGCTCGCGACAGACCCGCTGGCGGTGCAACGCTTGCGGGCCGATGCGAGTACGGCCGTGGGCGAGCGTCGCACGCTGCGTCTGGCCGACGGCACCACGCTCGTGCTGGGGACACGCAGTGCCGTGCGGCTATCGATGGATGGGGCGACCCGTCGCATCGCCCTGCTGGAGGGCGAGGTGATGGTGAGCACCGGTAAGGATGCCGGTCATACCCCGCCGCGAGCGCTGGTTGTCACGACAGCGCAAGCGTCGTTGCAGCCGCTGGGCACGCGTTTCGCGGTACGGCAGGACGCAGCAGGCGGCCGCGTGCAAGTTTTCGAGGGGGCCGTGCGCGTCATGCCAAACGATGCGCCGCACGTCGAGCGCATCGTGCAGGCGGGTGAACAGACCCATTTCACGGCACGCACCATCGCGCCGCTCACGGCGCTCGATGAGGGCGGCGGTGCATGGGCCGAGGGCATGCTGGTGGCCGTCGATATGCGGCTCGATGTGTTTCTGGCGGAATTGTCGCGCTACCGGCGCGGCTATCTGCGCTGCGATCCGGCCGTGGCGGCACTGCGTGTGTCGGGCACTTATCCGCTGGGCGACATCGACGCCATTTTGGCGGTGCTGCCGCACGCACTGCCGGTGTCGGTGGCGTCGGTGACCCGCTATTGGGTAAACGTCGGGCCGAGCGCCTGAGGGGTTTTCAACTTTTTCTAGATTTTTATCGGGCCAGTGAGCTGTTTTGTACATCTCGCGTGACAAGGGAAGTGAAGCCTTCTTTCTATTGCCTGAACGAGATATCCCATCATGGCCGTCGTCTTTTCCGAATTCTCCGCCGCCACGCCGCGCCGTGCGCCAGTGGCTCCGCGCCATCGCCATATCTGTGCCGCCGTTGCGATGACATTTGCGTCGGTGTTTGCCGCGAGCGCCGCACACGCACAGGCCGCGCAGTCAGATCAGACGGGCACCGCAAAAGTCGCCGCCAATGCCGCTGCGACCCGCGTATACGACATCCCGGCAGGTACGCTCGACGCCGTGCTCACCCGTTTTGGCCGCGAGGCGGGCATTCTGCTGACGTATGCGCCGTCGCTCACCGCGGGCCGCCAGAGCCCCGGCGTCCAGGGGCGCTTTGACGTGCCGGGCGCCTTCGGTCAAGTGCTGGCGGGCACCGGTCTTGTGGCGTCGCCGCAGGGGGCGGGCTTCACGCTGGTCGCGCAAGCCTCGCCAGTGCCTGCGACGCTCGCAGCCGGGGGAGGCTCCGGCGAGGTGGCGCTGCCGAGCACGCATGTTCAGGGGCAATCATGGACGGATGCGTATCGCGCGCCCGTCGACGCCACTATTGCGCGCACCGATGCGCCCATTCTCGATATCCCGCAGGCGATCAACGTCGTGCCGCAGCAAGTGCTGGCCGATCAGCGGGCGCGAACGCTCGATGACGCGCTAATCAACGTGAGCGGCATCGTGCAGGGCAATACGCTGGCAGGTACGCAGGACACGCTGCTCAAACGCGGGTTCGGCGGCAATCGCGACGGCTCGATCATGCACAACGGCATGCCGCTCGTGCAGGGGCGCGGGCTCAATGCCAATGCTGACGCCGTCGAAGTCCTCAAGGGGCCGTCGTCGCTGCTCTACGGGATCATGGACCCGGGTGGTGTGATCAACGTCGTAAGCAAGCGTCCGCTGCTCAAGCCCTATACGGCGGTGAGCGTGGCGGGCACGACGTATGGCCACGGCAAGAACGGCGCGGAAGAAACGCTCGATACCACCGGGCCGATCGGGGACTCGGGGCTGGCTTACCGGCTGGTCGTCGATCAGAACAATCAGCAATATTGGCGCAACTTCGGCTCGCAGCGTGAGACGCTGGTGGCGCCGACGCTCGCTTATTACGGACGCGACACGCAGGTCGTGCTGTCGTACGAGTATCGCAACTTCCTCACGCCGTTCGACCGGGGCACGGTGATCGATCCGACGACGAACAAGCCGCTGGCGATTTCGCCACGCGAGCGTCTGGACGACGCGCACAACGAGATGACCGGGCAGTCGCATTTGGCGCAAATCACGGTCGATCATCAGTTCAATGCCGACTGGAAGGCGCACTTCGGCTACAGCTACAACACCGAGACTTACGACGCGACGCAGTTGCGCGTGAACGGTATCAACACGAAGACCGGCATTATTTCGCGTAGTAACGACGGCACGCGCGGCTCGGATAGCGCGGATAGCTATGGCATCGCGTATCTCGACGGGCGGCTGCAACTCGCTGGCATGCAACACGACGTGCAGTTCGGTGGCGATTGGGAGTATCGGCGCATTTACCGGCGCGACCTGATTCGTCAGGCGTCGACGTGCAAGTTCAACTATCTGAGTCCGGTGTACGGCTGCGAGGTGATTCCGACGACGGTGTCTGCGGCTGACAGCGATCAGACCGACACGCTGCACGACGCATCGCTGTTCTTCCAAGATGCCATTCACGTGACCGACCGCTGGATTCTCGTCGGCGGCTTGCGGTTGCTCACCTATAGCCAGTTGGCGGGGAAGGGGCGTCCGTTCCAGGTCAATACGAATATCTCCGATTCGAAATGGCTGCCGCGCGCTGGGGTGGTCTATAAGGCGACGAATTATCTGTCGCTGTACGGCAGTTACTCGGAGTCGCTCAAGCCGACGTCGACGATCGCGCCGCTCTCCAGCGGGGTGGTGATCGATTCGAACGTGGCGCCCGAGCATGCCAAGTCGTTCGAAATCGGCGCGAAGCTCGATATGCCGAACGGGCTAACCGGCACGTTGGCGCTGTTCAACATCAATAAGCGCAACGTGCTCGTCTCGCAGTTCAACGATGCGACCAAGCTGATCGATTGGCGCACGTCCGGTGCGGCGCGCTCGCGTGGGGTGGAGTTGGATGTGTCGGGGCGTATCGGCCAACGCTGGAACGTGATCGCGAGCTACGCGTTTATCGATGCGAAGACCACGGAAGATCCGCTCTATACCGGCAACACGCTGGTGAACGTAGCGCGGCATTCGGCGTCGCTGGCGGGCGTGTATGACTGGGGTCCGGTGCTGGGCGACGGCAGCGGCAACTTGCGATTGGGGGCGGTGGGCCGGTATATCGGCTCGCGCCCGGGGGATTCGGCGAACAGCTTCACGTTGCCCGCGTACTTCGTGGCCGATGTGTTTGCCACCTACGACACGAAGATCGGGCGCAATCCGGTGCACTTCCAGTTCAACGTGAAGAACGTGTTCAACAAGACTTACTACCCGTCGAGCGCCAGCCAGTACTTTGTGGCCGTGGGCGACGCGCGCTCGGCGACGTTGTCGGCGACGGTGGAGTTTTGAGTCAGGGATAAGGAAGATATTCCGCTGGGAGACCCCGGCAGAACCCGGGAGTTGATGTGATCGCGCGCGGGGGCTCGCAACCAATGAAAGCCGCCGCTCCTGCTTCGCGCGGGACGGCGGCTTTCTTGTTCATAGCAAATCGTCGTTAGGAAGCAGGGTGAAGGCACCCGCCACCGCGTTTCGCCAGAAGGGCGCGTAGGGCTCTACGTCGAACGTACGCGGTTGTCCGTTTTCTTCTCCTACCCAACGCAGCGCTGGCATGGTGGGCGGCGTGGGCGTCGGAGGGGCCGTGCCTGGCGGCACCAACTCTACGTGGAAGCTCGCGCGCGGTGCCGTCGCCCGCTCGAAGATGCCCGCCATCCGTTCGGCGAATTCGGGGCTGTGAATCACGATGGCCAGTTCCGTGTTCAGGCGCACTGAGCGTGGATCGAGATTGAACGACCCCAAAATCACGTCGCGCCGGTCGACCACATAGGCTTTGCCGTGAAGACTTGCGCGCGAGGAGCCGCCGAACGTTATGCGTCGTTGCTCGGTTTCCGTACGGATGGGTTTGAACTCGTAGAGTTCGATGCCAGCCTTGAGCAGCGCGGGGCGGTAGCGCGCATAACCGGCGTGCACGGGCACGACATCGGTGGCGGCCAGCGAGTTGGTCAGCACGCGGACTTTGACGCCGCGCGCGGTCAGCGCCGACAGAAACTTCACGCCGCCATCGAGCGGGACGAAGTAGGGCGAGATGATCAGCACTTCGCTCTGCGCGTGTGTGGTGAGCTCACGCAGTTTGTCGCCTGGTGCGCTCTTGGTTTCTTTGGCAGGGGCGTCGAGCTTGTCGGGACTGTCGGCGGCCAGTTCTGCCGGTGCCCAGAAAAGCGGCACTTTGCCGCTGCGCAATCCATCGGCGAGGGGCGGCTGATTGAGGGCGTCGCGTCCAGCCGGGACGTTCTCGGCGTTTTGCCAGTGCTGCGCTAGGGCGTCTCGTGTGGCGTCGAGGGTTTCCTTGTCGATCTTCGACTGGACTTGGCGCAGCGGATAGGACTGGGTGCTTGTCCAGAAATGGTCGAAGCTACGCGAGACAGCATCGACGACGGGCCCGGCGCATAAGAGATCGAAGTCGCGGAAGGAGAGATCGGGATTGGCGTCGAAATATTCGTCACCCAGATTGCGTCCACCCACGATGGCCAGTTGATTGTCGGCAACGAGTGCTTTGTTGTGCATGCGCCGGTTGAGTTGGTCGAACGCCGTCAGCAGATTGCCCGCGCGTTCGAGCAGCGTGGTGTCGCGCGTGCCGAACGGGTTGAAGACACGCACTTCGATGTTGCGATGCTGATCGAGCACGGCGAAGGTCGGGTCGGTGTGGCGGCGGTTGATGTCGTCGACCAGCATGCGGATGCGCACGCCCCGGTCGGCGGCGTCGAGCAGTGACTGGAGCAGCAGGCGTCCTGTGATGTCTTCTCCCGCGCTGTAGTACTGCACGTCGAGGCTGTGCTGGGCCGACTGAACCAGCGCGATGCGCGTGGTGAACGCGGCGGAGCCGGTTGCGAGCAACTGGAAACCGGATTGTCCGGCGTGCGCGCGCACGGCGGGGGCGAGCGCATCGGCCAGTGCGCCAGGCATGGCTGCTGGCGTGTGCGATGTCCATTGCGTCGGCTCGGGTGGTGGCCTGACGGAGGTACAGGCCGCTGCCGCCAATGACAGCAAGAGTGCAAACGCTAGGCGGCGCAGTGGGAGCATTTCGAACGCTCTATATAGAGAGGGAGGGGGAGGGCCGCCGTCTGGCAGGCCTTTCCATATAGGGAAGCTTTGCCAAAAGCATATGCGATTTCGTTGGTTGCGTCGCCTGGGCATGCCCGGATACATTGGACCTGTCTCCTCCATGAAGTCCTGTCCCATGGATCTC
Source organism: Pandoraea pneumonica (assembly GCF_902459645.1). Taxonomy (GTDB): domain Bacteria; phylum Pseudomonadota; class Gammaproteobacteria; order Burkholderiales; family Burkholderiaceae; genus Pandoraea; species Pandoraea pneumonica. The sequence continues at coordinate 233 of NZ_CABPSK010000002.1, read as the reverse complement.
GGCCCGCTCACGACGCGGGCCTTTTTTTGCCTTTTTCAAATTATTTTCACAAAGGGCTTGCGCTGGTTCCGGGTTTTCACTAATATTCCGTCTCTCGCAACGACAGCGACGCAGCGAAAGCAGCGAAGCAGGTAAGTGCGACGGGCCGGAAAGCCCGGTGGTTAGTGGTTTTGGAGCTTGTGAGTCGCTACGGCGACGAGCGAAAAGAAGCGAAAAAAACTGTTGACGACGAC
>NZ_CABPSK010000001.1 GCF_902459645.1 Pandoraea pneumonica | reverse complement strand
ATCACGACGGACTTGCGCCTGAATGAGCCGCGTTACGTGACGCTGCCCAACATCATGAAGGCGAAGAAGAAGCCTCTGGAGACGGTGAAGCCTGCCGATCTGGGCGTGGATGTCACGCCGCGTCTGAAGACGCTGAAGGTGGCCGAGCCGCCTAAGCGCAGCGCAGGGGTGAAGGTGGCGGACGTGGCAACGCTCGTCGACAAACTGAAGACCGAAGCCAAGGTCCTGTAAGGAGACGACGAGATGAGCATTCTGGTAATCGCTGAACACGATAATCAATCGATCAAAGCCGCGACCCTCAACACCGTGACGGCAGCACTGCAATGCGGTGACGACGTGCATGTGCTGGTCGCTGGCAGCAATGCCAAGGCCGCTGCTGACGCCGCTGCACAAATCGCTGGCGTGAAGAAGGTGCTGCTTGCTGACGCGCCGTACTTCGCCGATGGTCTTGCCGAGAACATCGCTGACGAAGTGGTGTCGATCGCTGGCAACTATTCGCACATCCTGGCAACGGCAACCGCGTACGGCAAGAATATCGCCCCGCGCGTGGCTGCACTGCTCGACGTCGCGCAAATCTCCGATATCACGAAGGTCGACAGCGCCGACACGTTCGAGCGCCCGATCTACGCCGGTAACGCGATTGCGACGGTGCAAAGCGCCGACAAGGTGAAGGTGATCACGGTGCGCTCGACGGGCTTCGACCCGGCAGCGGCCACGGGTGGCAGCGCCGCAGTGGAAAGCGTCGCCGCGACGCCGGACGCAGGCCTGTCGCAGTTCGTGGGCCGTGAGGTGACGAAGCTGGACCGTCCGGAACTGACCTCCGCGAAGATCATCGTCTCGGGTGGTCGCGGTCTGGGCTCGGGCGAGAACTACACGAAGGTGCTGGAGCCGCTGGCCGACAAGCTGGGTGCCGCTCTCGGTGCTTCGCGCGCAGCAGTGGACGCCGGTTACGTGCCCAACGACTATCAAGTCGGTCAGACGGGCAAGATCGTGGCGCCGCAGCTGTACGTGGCGGTCGGTATCTCGGGCGCGATTCAGCACTTGGCGGGGATGAAGGATTCGAAGGTGATCGTGGCGATCAACAAGGATCCGGAAGCGCCGATCTTCTCGGTGGCGGATTACGGTCTGGTGGGCGATCTGTTCACCGTCGTGCCGGAACTGGTGAGCGCGCTGTAATCGCACGCAAGCCTGCAAGACAGTAAGAAACATCGTGCTGCGGGGCGGGTCGCGAGACTGGCCCCGCAGCCGATTCGCATGAGGAGGTGGGCAGTGCGCTGCGTCCTCATCCGAATCGGAAGGCAACCAAGGAAGATCAATGGACAAAGTCGATTGCGTCGTGATCGGCGCGGGTGTCGTGGGACTTGCCGTCGCACGCGCCATGGCCCTGGCTGGCCGCGAGGTGGTGATCCTCGAATCCGAGCGCGCGATCGGCACCGGTACGAGTTCGCGCAATAGTGAAGTCATCCACGGCGGTATCTATTACCCGCCCGGTTCGCTCAAAGCCAAACTCTGCGTCGAGGGCAAGCACAAGCTCTACGACTTCTGCGCCTCTCACGGTGTTGAACATCGCCGCTGCGGCAAGCTCATCGTGGCAACCACCGACCATCAAGTAGGCGAACTCGAAGCCATTGCCGCCAACGCGCGCGCGAGCGGCGTCGACGATCTGCAATGGCTCACCGCCGACGAAGTGGCCCAACGCGAGCCCGCATTGCACACCTTTGGTGCATTGCTGTCCCCGTCAACGGGCATCGTCGATAGTCACGGCCTGATGCTCGCCTTGCAGGGCGACGCCGAAAACGCGGGTGCGATGCTGGCCTTCGACGCGCGTGTCGTCGGTGGCCGAGTGGGTGGAGTGGACGGTATCGAACTCACCGTCGAGACCGATGGCGAGACGTCGACGCTGCTCGCCAATACTGTGATCAACAGCGCGGGGCTTTATGCGGTGGATATCGCGCGCACGTTCGAAGGGCTGGCGCCTGCGCACATCCCGCAGCGCTACTACGCGAAGGGCAGTTACTTCAGTTGCGCGCAGCGGGCACCGTTCACGCATCTGATCTATCCGGTGCCGGAGCCCGGCGGACTGGGCGTTCACCTGACACTCGATCTGGGCGGACAAGCGCGCTTCGGCCCGAACGTGCAGTGGGTCGACGACATCGATTACACGGTGAATCCGGCCGATGGCGACGGCTTCTACGCGGCGGTACGTCGCTATTGGCCAGCACTGGCCGACGGCGCATTACAGCCGGGCTATGCGGGCATTCGACCGAAGATTAGCGGGCCAGGGCAACCGGCGGCGGACTTCCGTATCGACGGTCCGGCGGTGCATGGCGTGGCGGGACTCGTGAACCTGTTCGGTATCGAGTCGCCGGGGCTGACGGCATCGCTGGCCATTGCCGACGCGGTGCACGCACTGCTCTGACGCGAGATCGCGGCCAGACGGTCGCAATCTCGCGCGATCTCGCGTTTTTCTCGCGCATTCTCAGCGCAAGGCCCTCAGCCTGAACAAGCGCTTAGGCTAACCCCGTGATGCCTGCTAGACGGTGCCGCGAGCATGGCGCGGCATTCCTGTCGAATCGAATTCGTGGCTTACAGGGGCGTAATCCGTGGGATTAACGCACAGCCACCGGGGGCTTCCACGAGGCCGGGTTCGTCCAGAACACGCCACGCAGACGATCGGTGTCGCCGCACGGCGTGCTGCGTGCCGGCTTGCTGATCTGACCTGCACAGGCGCTGATATCGCGTCCCGATTGTTGCAGGCGTTTCAAAATCGTATCGAGCATCCCCGATTCGCGCCATTCGTTGAGCTTGCGGCGGCAAGTCGGCACGGAGGGATACTGCATCGGCAGCTTGGACCAGCTCTCGCCAGTGAACAGCACCCACAAGACAGCATTGGTCAGCGTGCGCTGCTCGACTTGAGGGCGACCACGTCGTTCCGTACGGACCGGCCGGTCGCAAATCAGATCACGCAGGGCGTGCCATTCAACGTCGCTCAGTTCATTAAACATAACACCTCGACCCAAAACAAACGGAGGCGCCGCAGGGGGCGAGTCCGGACTTCGCGATCTGGCACTACCGGATGCAATCTGGTGCGTGCTTATCGTCGAAACCTCGGCCAAGGCGGCGTCGATCCCCGATGCTGGAAATACAAGCAACAAGCATGCCAGATCATCGGGTTCTCTCGTGAAGAACGCCGCGGGCGGGTCGGACCACACTGCGAAGGGAGCGTTTGACCAGCAAAAAAACGCCCACTTGGCAGGTGGGCGCAGCTCCTGGTGGCTATTGGGATAGGCAATCGCAAAAGCGTCAGGAGAAAAGGGATACGTGCGTTTGGTCGGCCCGGATCGTTTGTTGTTCTCGGTGCCGCCCAGATTGTCTCGCTCCACATGCGCCAGCTTGTCAAGCTTGCAGGCGCAATGATGACAAAAACTGAGCGTCGACGCGCTTCGGAATTACCCCCATTGCGGTGCATGGACCCGAGACGAGGCGAATCGCCCAAGAAGGGTGCCCGCCTGCGCCGTCAAAGGGCAACTTGCTGCGAGAACGGGCGCAACCCGGGGTGTGCAGGCGCAACCGGTCGTCTCGCCGTGTGAGAACTGGCCTGGCGCTCGCTCGGCACACCGTCATGGCCGGTGCTGCAAACCGTGGCCTATAATGTGCGCCTTCCCTGAATATCGTCTATCGGCTGCGCGAGAAGTTTGCATGCCGGTCGGCGCCAGTGTGCGCAAACGGCATGAGCAACGACAGCGATAACAAATACTCCGTCCCTGGCCTCGAGCGTGGCCTGCGCATCCTCATGACCTTCTCCGCGCGAGAGCCGGTGTTGGGCGGGGCTGATCTGGCGCGACGTCTCGACATTCCGCGCTCGACCGTCTTCCGTCTGCTCCAGACGCTGGAGGCCGAAGGCTTCATCGAGAAAGCGGGCGACGACAGGCACTACCGGCTTGGCGTCGCCGTGCTGCGGCTCGGCTTCGAATATCTCAACTCGCTGGAACTGACCGATCTGGGCACGCCCGTGATCGAGAAGCTGCGCGATGCCACGGGCTTCTCGAGCCACATCCTGATCCTCGATCAACGCGATGCGGTGTTTGTTGCGAAGGCCGCCAGCCGCGAACTGGTGTTCGGCACCGTGCGCGTGGGCACGCGGCTGCCTGCGCATGCGACGGCGGTGGGGCATATTCTGCTCGGCGACTATTCACTGCCATCGCTCAAGCAGTTGTATCCCGAGCGCAAGCTCGAGGCTTACACGGCGCACACGCCGACGACCGTCGATGCGCTGTACCGAGTGGTTCAGGAGGACATCACACGCGGCTACAGCATGAGTCAGGCATTTTTCGAGCAGAACATTTCGACGATTGCCGCGCCGGTGCGCAACCATCGTGGGCAGATTGCCGCCGTCATCAGCGTGACGATTCCGCAGGCCCGCGTCGAAGCCGACTTGCTGGAAAACGGCATTGTCGAAAAGGTGGTGTCGGCCGCCGACGAACTTTCGCACAAGCTCAATTACCGAGGCGAATCGGTCGCGGCCGTTCGATAAGCGCGGCGCCGCACGCTAGCGGCGATCGTTTCGGCAAAACAGCAGGGGCCCTTCGGGGCCCCTTTGTTTTGGTCGCGCCTGCGCGTGCCGCAGCGCCCGCACGCAATTTTTTCCCCGCTGACGCGCGAGCGCTTAGTCATTAGCATTTGCGCAACATCAATAAGTGCTTACCTATTTTCTGCTTGTCTCACTTTATCCTCTTCGCCATAATTGTCTCACCTATTAACCATTGTTTCATAGGTAAGACAATATAACGATGCCAGCCGTGACGTCCCGCAGCGTCCTTGTTGACGGTGATGAGATCGGCGCGGGGCCAAAGGTCTAGCCAGCCCCGACAGCTTGGACAGCATCAGGAAGCAGAACAGGAGTAGAAGGTGAAGAGACGCAGTATCGGCGCAGCGTGCCTGTTGGCATGCGTCGGAGCGGCCCATGCCGCCGGCAATTCGTTGCAGATTTACGGGACCGTCGACGATGGCCTCACGTACGTGAGCAATTCGGGTGGCGGTCGTTTGTTCAAGATGGATGCGGGTATCGGCCAGCCCGATCGCTTCGGCATCAAGGGTCGCGAGGATCTCGGCGGCGGCCTCGCCGCCGTGTTCCAGTTGGAGCAAGGCTTCAACACCAGCACCGGCGCGCTGATCAACAGCGGCGTGGAGTGGAACCGTCAAGCGTGGGTCGGTCTGGCGAGCGATCGTTACGGCACGGTCTCGATCGGCCATCAAACCGATTTCATGCAGGACGTGTCGATCCGTTATTCGAACGGCTTCTGGCAACACAACCTGTACGCCTACCACCCGGGCAACCTCGATAACCTGGCCAATTCGTCGCAGATCGATAATGCCGTGAAGTGGAACAGCGCGAGCTATCTCGGCGTGACCGGCGGCCTGATGTACGGCTTTGCGGGCGGCAATGCGTTGGGCCGCACGATGGGCGGTTACCTGAAGTACGACAACGGTCCGCTGTCCGTCGCGGCCACGTACGTGAGCATCAACAAGCGCACGTTCGACTTCTCGTCGCGACTGGGCATCACATCACTGTTCGGCCAATCGGGACTCTCGGCAACCAACTTGTTCAAGTCCGACGCCGTGAACAACACCGGTATCGGCGCCTCGTATCGCATCTCGTCGCGCTGGAACGTCCACGCGCTCTACACGCGCAGCGAAGTGCGCGCGCCGGGTGGCTCGGGGAACATGTTCAATTACGACGTGGGCACCGAGTACCGCGCGACCGATGCCAACACGCTCACCCTTGGCTATTCGTATTCGTCGTTCAACCACACGCACTACAACCAAGTGGAAGCCGGCGATATGTACTCGTTCTCGAAGCGCACGCAGTTGCAAGCGCAGGTGACGTACATCGGTGCCAACGGCAACGATCGCGCCGCCTCGTACCCGATCGGGGCGTCGAGCAACCACGATCAGGTGCTGGTGCGCCTGGGCATGTATCACAGCTTCTGATTGCCGGAAATTCACATGTCAGTTTCCCCCTCCCCGTCATCCGCGCAGCGCCCGTCGCGCGTGCGCTACTGGATGCTATTTCTGGTGTTTGTCGGCACGGTCATCAACTATGTCGACCGCGCCAACTTGTCGGTGGCGGCACCGATGCTCAAGCAGGAGTTCGGCTTGGGCCCGGTCGAGTTGGGCTTCATCTTCTCGGCGTATGCCTGGACGTATGTGATCGCCAACATTCCGGGCGGCTGGGTCATCGACCGCTTCGGCACGCGTGCCATTTATGGCGTGGCCATTCTGAGCTGGTCGGTACTCACGTTTATGCAGGGCTTCGCGACGCGTTTTGTCACGCTGTTCGGCATGCGCTTGGGCGTGGGCATTGCCGAAGCGCCGACGTTCCCCGTCAACAACCGGGTGGTGTCGATTTGGTTTGCCCAGCGTGAGCGGGGTGTGGCCACCAGCGTCTATTTGGTGGGCCAATACATCGGCATGGCGGCACTCACGCCGTTGCTGTTCTGGATTGCGCACACCTGGGGCTGGCGCGAGATCTTCTACGCGACCGGGTTGCTCGGCATTGTCTGGGCCGGTGTCTGGTTCGTGGGCTATCGCGATCCGGACAAGTGCTCGTGGGTCAACGCGGCCGAATTGCAGCACATTCGCAGCGGCGGCGCATTGGTCGAGGTGAAGTCTGAGAATCGCGCAGCGTCGCAGAAATTCCCGTGGAAGAAGCTGCTGGTGTTGTTCCGCAATCGTCAGATCATCGCGATTTGCGTGGGCAAGTTTGCCTCGCTCTCGTCGCTGTACTTCTTCTTGACGTGGTTTCCGACGTACCTGATCACCGAGCGCAAGATGACGGTGCTCAAGGCGGGGGGCATGACATCGGTGCCGTTCGTCGCCGCGTCGATTGGCGTGGTGTGCGGGGGCTTGCTCTCCGATTGGCTGCTGCGTCGCGGTGTGGCCGTCGGCACGGCGCGCAAGACACCGATCGTGACCGGGTTGCTGCTCGTGCCGACGATGTCGCTCACGGTGCTGACCGATGCCAACTGGCTCGTTATCGCCATCATGTCGTTCGCGTTCTTCGCACAGGGCGTGGCATCGGCATCGTGGTCGCTGGTGGCGGACATCGCCCCGAAGGGCATGGTCGGTATCACCGGCGGCGCGGTCAACTTCGCAGGCAACTTGTCGGGCATCGTCACCCCGATCGCCATCGGCTTTATCGTGAAGGCGACCGGCTCGTTCGGCTGGGCGCTGGGCCTGATCAGCCTTTTCGCCATCGCCGGCGTGCTGTGCTACCTGCTGTTGCTGGGCGAGGTGAAGCGCATCGAGTTGGATGACGATGACGACGGCGCACAGACTCACGTTGATGCGAAGGCGAAGGCGGCCTGAATGAAGTCGCGATGAGCGGTCTTCATCGCGAAGTCTCGAACATCAGCGGTACGGAAGCGGTACGACAAGCAGCGGTATGAAAGGCGGCGGTACGAAAGGCAGCCATCCTGCCGGTCGTACCTTTTTTTTATGCCTCGACGGCTTGACGCCGGTAGTCGCCCGGACGCACGCCAGTCCACTTGCGGAATGCGCGGAAGAAGGCGCTCGGGTCGGCAAAACCCAACGACAGCGCAATATCGAGCATCGGCTTCGACGTATTGCATAGCGCATGGATCGCAAGGTCGCGTCGCAACTGATCTTTGATCGATTGATACGACTGGCCCTCGTCTTCGAGACGTCGGCGCAGCGTTGACGGCGTGGTGTGAAACTCGCCTGCGAGGGTTTCGAATGCTGGCCAGCTATCGGTCGGCATGGTCTTGAGTTTGCGCCGGACTCGCGCAACCATGCCCTTCGTGTTCTTGTACTTGAGAATGATGTTGCCCGGCGCCGCACGAAGGAAATCCTTAACGGTGACTTCGTCCTGCACCACGGGCAGATCGAGACACGCCGCATCGAATTCGATACCGGTGTGATCGGCATTGAAGACAAGCCGCGGGGAATACATCGTGCGGTATTCGTCGCTATAGACGGGCTCGTCGAATGCGAAGTACGCAGTGCTCAGCGAGACCCGGCGCGCAATCAGCCAGCAGGTGAGGGCGTAAAACAGGATGAGCAGCGTCTCATGTCCGAAGATGCGCGGTGCCTGCTTATCGTCGCGCTCGTGGACTTCCAGCCGGGCGAGCGTGCCATCGCGCACCAGATGCATTTCGAGGTCATCGAGCAACAACCCCATGAAGCGCGCAGCCCGCAGCAGGGCTTGCTCCAGCGTGCGGCAAGCAATCACGCTATGGCACAGCATGGCAAAACTGCCGACCTTCATGCGGCGTGAATCTTGGCCGAAAAATTCGTCGTCGAGCGCAATGCTGATGAGTCGCCAAAGCCGGGCGTAACGGTCGGCGGGCACGCGTGCCTGTGGATACGCGAGCAACGAAGGGGCAATATCGGCGGAGAGCAACAGCGCGTGGGAATTGCCGCCGAGACGCTCGACGTGAGCCAGCGCGTTGATGACGAAGTGAATCGAGATGCTGCCTTTTTCCATGCGTGGCGAACCGGGATGTCGGAGCAGGGGGACGCAAGGATTCTAGCAGTGCGGCCCCCGCCATCGCTTCGACAGCCGTCCGAAAGTCGGATCGGCGTAGTCCTAATTCGCCAAACGGCGCTTACTTCGGTGCCATGCGCAGCGCACCGTCAAGACGAATCACTTCGCCGTTGAGCATGGTGTTCTCAACGATATGACGCACGAGCCCGGCGTATTCCGACGGGCGGCCCAGTCGCGGCGGGAACGGCACCGACGCGCCGAGCGCGGCCTGCACCTCCGGTGTCATCCCGGCCATCATCGGCGTTTCGAAGATGCCCGGCGCAACGGTGACCACACGCACGCCCACGCGTGCCAGTTCGCGTGCGGCGGGCAGCGTGAGCGCCGCGACGCCGCCTTTGGACGCGGCATACGCCGCTTGGCCGATCTGGCCGTCGAACGCAGCGACCGAGGCGGTGTTCACGATCACACCACGCTCACCTTCGGCGTCCGCCTTGCCTTCGGCCATTGCCGATGCCGCGATACGCAGCACATTGAAGGTGCCGATCAGATTGACGTTGACGATGCGGGCGAAGGTGTCGAGCCGGTGCGGCCCTTGTTTGCCGAGAATGCGCTCGCCGATCACCAAGCCGGCGCAGTTGACGACACCGTTCAAACCGCCGAAGGCGGACGTTGCCGTATCGACCAGTCGTTGCACGTCGTCTTCGCGCGTGATGTCGGTGGCCACAAAGCGGGCGGCGTCTCCGAGTGCTTCAGCCTGTTTGGCACCAGCCTCGGCATTGATGTCGCCCAGCACGACTTTGGCACCGGCATCGACGAACATGCGTGCGGTGGCGGCGCCCAGGCCCGACGATGCGCCGGTGACGAGAAAAACGTGATCCTTGATTTGCATTGACGGCGATTCCTAGAGAGTAATGAGTGTCAGGCTGCGCCGGCCGCTGCCTGCTGCGCCTTGGCGACTTCCTGATTGCGCAAGATGAAGCGTTGCAACTTGCCGCTTGGCGTCTTGGGCAACTCGCTGACGAATTCGACTTCGCGCGGGTACGCGTGGGTGGACAGGCGATGGCGCACGTGTTCCTGCAACTCGCAGGCGAGCGCCTCGCTCGGCGCGAACTGCGGGTGCAGTACGACGAACGCCTTCACCAGCTCCGTACGTTCCGGATCGGGCTTGCCGACCACGGCGGTTTCGACTACGGCCGGGTGTTCGATGAGGGCGCTCTCCACGTCAAACGGGCCGATGCGATAACCGGCGGAGGTAATCACGTCGTCGTTGCGGCCGACGAAGCTGATGCTGCCGTCGTCGTTGCGCTCGACCGTGTCGCCGGAGAGGTAATAGTCGCCGACGAACGAGGGCGTTTCGCGTTCCCAGTAGCCACCGAACCACATGAGCGGCGAGCGCTTGCGATCGAGGGCAAGCACGCCGGGCTGACCGACCGGGCATTCATGGCCGTCGTCATCGAGCACCACGACTCGATGCCCCGGCGAGGCAAAACCTGCCGCGCCCGCTTGCACCGGATGATTCAGCGCGTGATGGTTGCAAACGACCATGCCCAGTTCCGTCTGGCCGTAGTGATCGTGGATCGTCACACCGAGATGCTCGCCAAACCAGCGAATGACTTCCGGATTCAGCGGTTCTCCGGCACTGGACACTGCCCGCAACTGGCCTTTGACGGGGGCGGCGGCTTTGTCGCCGCCCGCGATGAGCAGACGGAATGCCGTGGGCGACCCAGCGAGGTTGGTGATGCCGAGCTTGCGGATCACTCGATAAGTGCTCTCGACGTTGAAGGGGCCGTCGTAGAACGTTGTCGGAATGCCCATCGCCAACGGGCCCGTCACCGCGTAGTAAAGGCCATAAGCCCAGCCCGGGTCGGCGATATTCCAGAAGGTGTCGGTCGGGCGCAGGTCGACAGCGTCTCGCATATAACCGACGAACGCCATGATGGCGCGCAGTGGCACCATGACAGGCTTGGCGGCGCCGGTCGTGCCCGACGTGAACATCATCAGGAATGGATCGTCGCCGCGTCGCATGACGGGCGCGAACGTCTCTGGCTGCTGTTCGACCTCGTGCCAGAAACTGAAGTCGCCGCGCCGCACGCCTTGCCCGCGCGGCCCGCTCACGGTGGCCACCGCCGGGCACTGGGCGACCTCGTCGAGCTTGGCTCGATTGGCCGCGTCGGTAACGACGAGCTTGCTTTGTGCACTTTGCAGACGATGCTCGATGGCCTTCGGTCCGAATGCGGTGAAAAGCGGCTGATAAACCGCCCCGGCGCGCCACGTGCCGAGAATCGTCACGAGCAGTTCGGGCGTGCGCGGCAGCAGCCCGCTCACGCGGTCGCCGGGTTGCACGCCTTGTTCACGTAGAAAGTTGGCGAAACGCGCCGAGAGCGTCTGAAGCTGGCGGAACGTCCACGTCTGGCTCGTGCCGTCGCGACCCTCCCAGAACAACGCAATGCGCCCGGGCAAGGCATGCCGGTCGCAGCATTCGATGCACGCGTTCATCGCATCGAGATTGCCGTCGAGCGTGGCCTTTACGGTCGCGTCGAGATCGAATGCCGCGTAGGCATTGGCGTAATCCGCAGTCATGGCTTGTCTCCTGTAGTCGGATGCTGGCCGGTCGCAACGCGCCTATGATGAGGTCGCTGGTGCCCCTAAAACGGGCCCAGCGCACGGCGGCGTGGCGTATCGGCCTCCCTCGGCACCGTCTGGATAGGCGTATCGGGATGGGGGTGCGGTGCTCGCGGGGCAATGGCGGAATTCATCGTAATGCGCGCTGTCGGCAACAGGCAATGTCCAATCGGTTCAGATTCGGTGAGGGATTTATCCACTGCATGAGCAGGGCAGCGGCGTGGCGCCTGAGGTTTGCAATGCCGCGCGGGGCAAGGCCTAGGGGTTTATCCGAGGTCCGGGCCGGACGCCTCCGATGGCAATTCCGCTCAGCCAATTTGCCGTTTTTGGCTATGGTGCCGCGACACCGTCATCCCTAAACTTAGTTCATCGACATTGCAAAAAGCGCCAGTTACCAAACCGGGTGCGGGAGACAGAGCATGGATTTCTATACTGAAGACCAACGCATGATTCGCGATATGGCGCGCAGTTTTTCGAGCGAGCAACTCGCGCCGAATGCCGCGCAGTGGGATCGCGACTGCGCACTGCCCGACGCTATGGTGGCGCAGATGGGCGAGCTGGGTCTGCTCGGCATGATGGTGCCTGAGGAGTTCGGCGGCTCGTACACCGACTACACAGCCTATGCGCTGGCGATGGAAGAGATCGCGGCGGGATGCGCGTCGACTGCCACGATGATGTCCGTCCACAACTCGGTGGGCTGCGCACCGATTCTGAAATTTGGTAACGAGGCGCAACGCCAGCGTTGGCTGCCGGAACTGGCGGCGGGGCGCAAGATCGGTGCCTTCTGCCTGACTGAGCCGCAGGCGGGGTCCGAAGCGAACAACCTGCGCACACGCGCCGAGCGCCGCGATGGCAAATGGGTGCTCAACGGCAACAAGCAGTTCGTGACGAACGGCAAGCGTGCGGCGATGGCGATTGTCTTTGCCGTGACGGACCCTGCGGCTGGCAAACGGGGCATTTCCGCGTTTATCGTGCCGACGAATACGCCCGGTTTCGAAGTGGGGCCACCCGAACACAAACTCGGCATCCGGGCATCGGACACCTGCCCGATCACGCTGGTCGACTGCGCTGTCGACGACGATGCGTTGCTCGGTGAGCCGGGGCAGGGCTTGAAGATTGCACTGTCGAATCTCGAGGGCGGCCGTATCGGTATTGCGGCACTGGCATTGGGGGTTGCCCGTGCGGCGTTCGAAGCGGCGCTGCGCTATTCCGGCGAGCGGCAGCAATTCGGCAAGCCGATTCGGGAGCATCAGAGCATCGCCAACATGCTGGCGGATATGACAACGCGCATCAATGCCGCGCGATTCCTGATTCTTCACGCTGCCGCCCTTCGTACGCAAGGGTTGCCGTGTCTGTCGGAAGCGTCTCAGGCAAAGCTCTTTGCCTCGGAACTGGCGGAGTGGGTGTGCACCCATGCCATTCAGATTCACGGCGGCTATGGCTACCTTCAGGACTATCCGGTCGAGCGCCTGTATCGAGACGCCCGCATCACCCAGATTTACGAAGGGACGAGCGAGATTCAGCGGCAAGTGATCGCCCGCAATCTGGATTGAGTGGGCTGAGTGGACTGAGTGCACGACAGCGAGGAGGGCACGTGAATCTGCATGACGGCGCCATTGAGGCGCAAGACGAAGTCTTGTTCGAGGTGATCAACGGATTTGGCGTGATTACGCTGAATCGGCCGCGCGCACTGAATGCCATCACGCACGGCATGGTGCGTTCGATGTGGACGCAGCTGACGGCGTGGGCCGACGATCCAGCGGTTCGCGCTGTGCTGATCGAAGGGGCGGGGGAGAAGGCCTTCTGCGCAGGCGGCGACGTGCGGGCCTTATACGACAGCCGACTGAGCAATGCGACGCATCATCGCGACTTCTTTGTCGACGAATACCGGCTCGACTATCTGATCCATCGGTACCCGAAGCCATACCTCGCGCTGCTCGACGGCATTGTGATGGGCGGTGGCATGGGCGTGGCGCAAGGGGCTGCGCTGCGGATCGTGACCGACAAGACACGCCTTGCCATGCCGGAGACCGGCATCGGTCTCTTCCCTGATGTTGGGGCCAGTTGGTTCCTTGGGCATCTCGCGCCAACGCTTGCCCGGTATCTGGGACTGGTCGGTGCGACGATCGGGGCGGCGGACGCGCTTTATTGCGGGCTGGCGGATGTCTGGCTTGAAGGGGACGCACCGTTACGACTGCGCGAGACGCTTTGGCAACTCGACTGGTCGCAGGGCGATACGGCCGACCCGCTTGGCCAGTTGCGCGCTGCAATTCTTCCGCTGGGTCGAACTTGGACCGATGCCGCGCGGTTGATGCCGGTGCGCGCTACGCTCGACCGGCATTTCAGCGCTATCGACGTCCCGGCAATCGTCGCGTCGTTACAGGCTGACGCCGATCGTGCCAACGGCGCCAACGATGCAGACAGCACCGACAGTGCCGACAACGTCAGCACGTCGTGGGCCGTCGAGACACTTGCGCTGCTCAAGCAACGCTCCCCGCTGAGCCTGTGTGTGACCGACCGGCAGTTGCAGAAGGGGCGTCGGTTGGATCTGGCTGACGCCTTTCGTATGGAGTTGGTACTCGGCTATCACGCTTTCGAATCGGGCGACTTCGTGGAAGGGGTGCGCGCCTTGCTGATCGACAAGGACAAAAATCCGCGCTGGCGTTATGCGTCGATTGCCGACGTGCCGGTGGCGCAGGTCGATGCGTTCTTCACGTCGCCGTGGGCGGCGGATGCGCATCCGTTGAGGACGTTGGGCGAAGACGCTTGAACTCGGGCAAACGCGTGCGACAATGCCGGTTTTGCGGGGCACCGCTCAACCCGTTGGAGTCCAGATGCTCGTCGAAATCGCCCGTCTGCTGCTAGATCTCGTTTTCTCGCTGTTCGGCGCCTTGTTGTTGCTTCGCGTGTGGATGCAAGCCACACGTCTGCCCCCGGGTAATCCGCTGTCTCAGGGCATTTTCCAATTCACGAACTGGCTCGTGTTGCCGTTGCGGCGCATCGTGCCGGGGGTGGGCGGTATCGATTGGGCATGCGTGATCGGCGCGTGGCTGAGCGCCATCGTCTATCTCGTGCTGATCACTGCTGTGGTGGGAGTGTCGCCGCTCGCGGTGTTTCCGCGTGGCTTGTTGGTGGCGCTGGTGCTCGTCGCCAAGTGGGGCGCCAACCTGGTGATGTGGATGACGCTGTTGATGGCCGTGCTGTCGTGGGTGAACCCGCGCGCGATGGCCATGCCCATCCTGCAACACCTGCTTGATCCGCTGCTGCGCCCGCTGCGTCGTGTGATTCCGCAACTGGGCGGTTTCGATCTGTCGCCGCTGGCGCTGTTCCTGCTGATGCAGATTCTGCTGATCGTGCTCGCGCGCCTGAGCCTGCTCTTCGCAACGCTCTGATATCCGTTCCGGCATCGGGCCGATATCAGATCGGCATCATGCCGGGCGGGGTTCACCCGCCACGTCGCCATCCTTCATCTCGCGCCGCGCTGCCATGCGCGGCGCATCAGAACGCTCGCCAACCGAGGGCTCGATGCCCAGGCGACGCAACACACGGTGACCATCTTCGGTCACAGTCACTTTGGTTTGTCCCTGATCGACGGCAACGTGGACGAGGCGCGCTTGCTCCAGCGCGGCGAGTTCGGGCGGTTCGAGCGCATCGGCATCGATAGGTCCCAGGGATGCGGCCGCCAATATCAACGTGGCGATTTCATGCGGGCTCAGCATGGTCGTACTCCTTGAGGCGATTTTTCACGTCAGCGTACGGGGCAGATGTAAGCCCACGGCTACGCCATGATTACTACGTGTTACGACGTTACGACTCGCCTCAACTTAGGATGAACAGACCCTAGCCTCCCCAGGCGGTCATGCGACTGTCCTGTGAATCTGCTGCCTGATACTCAATCGAGTTCAACTCAATCAAGTTCAATCAATAAGCGCCGCTTCGCGGCGCCTACCCCCTGATGCCTGTGCTCTCGTGCCGGATGCCGCGCGACATTGTCACGGTGCTAACACCGCCTTGGCGCAACTCCCACACATTGAGATGTCGGATCGCAAAGCGTCCGGCGAGTTCGTGTGTTCGGGTTTCCCCTAGTATGCCCGCTTTTTGCGTAGCTTGACGAGCTTCCCCCTTGTTTTGACAGGGTTTGCGGGCCATCGCCCTGCATTTGGCGAGCAACGACACCCCATTTGAGTAATTTTTTTTCTTTTGACGGGGGCGTGATGAAAATATACTTTCCTCCACTTCGTGAATGCTGTCCCTCGTCAACGCGTGGTCATCGGTAAGACCGATGTCCGGATCGATTCGTTGCCGGTGAGTGGGCTCGCAAAACTTTCACGTGCTTTTTGTTACACCCCTTACACCCGTAACACCCTTTACATCGATTACACGGACTCACCGCTGCTTGTCATGATCGACGCCGATTCGTTGCCTGCCGATTTGCCGCTCACCGAGCGCATCGTGCGTGCCATGCCTGAACTGACGCCTGCGCAACAACGCATGGCGGCGTTCGTGCTGGACAACACGTTCCGGGCGGCGACCATGCGTATCGACGAATTCGCCGATGCCGTTGGGGTGTCGCTGGCCACCGTGAACCGTTTCGCCCGCGCGTTGGGTTTCGACGGATACCCGCAATGTCGCGCGGCGATGGTGCGTGGCTTCGAGGCGACGCTGGCTCCCATCGAAAGCCTGCGCACGAGCAAAGCGCAGATGACCGCCAGCGCCGATGTGATGGCCGCCTCGCTCGCGCAAGCGATGGAAAACCTCGACTGGACCCGCCGCACGCTCGATGCTGGCACCTGCGAGCGCGCCGTCGAGACGATCTTGCAGGCGCGCCGCATTCACGTGCTGGGCCTGGGCGCCAGCGGTTACCTCGCGGGTCTGTTGCACCACGGTCTCGACCCTTACTGCGAGAACGTGCAGGCTGTGGTCGGTGTGGGTGGCTCCACGCATGCTGCGCGTCAACTCTTCAAGCTGCGCGAAGGCGATCTCGTGATCGCGCTGGGCTTTCCCCGGTATGTGACGGACACGATTACGCTGTGCCGCCGCCTGCGTGGCCGGGGTGCGCAGATACTCGTGCTGACCGATAGCCCGACGTCGCCGCTTGCGCCGCTGGGCGACATCGTCCTCTTCGTACGTAGCAAGCCGCGTCTGTCGAGCAACTCCGAAGCGAGCGTGCTCGCCATGATCGACGCCCTGTGCGACGCCGTTGCGCAGCGTGCCAAACATGCCGTCGACCGCGCGACGGAACTGACCGATTTCTTGTTGCCGTGGCTCGACTCGGCCTCGGTGGCGTCCGCTGCGGCGTCGGCCAATGCCCCGGCGAACGCGCCAGCCAACGCCCCGTTGGTGCGCCGTGTCGCGACGACTCAGGGCGCGACGCTGGCCGCCAATGCGACAACCTCGGCAACCGCCCCGGCGACGAGCCCGGTGACCCCCTCGACGGCGAACCCGGCCCCAGTGCCAACGTCAACGCCGAAGTCATCGCCGAGTTCATCGCCGAGTTCATCGCTGAGTTCATCGCCATTAGCGAGCGCCGCAACCACTGCCGCGCACGCCAACACGACCCCATCGGCTGCGCTGGCCAAAACGACGCCGAGCGCCCAGGACAGAAAGGACAAAGCCTCATGAGCACCCCACAACGCGCAGTCATCGCCATTCACGGCGGTGCAGGCACCATTAGCCGCGACACGTCGCCCGAAGAACTCAAGGCCTATCACGAAGCGCTTGCCGACGTGCTGCGCGCCGGGCAGGCCGTACTCGCGGCTGGCGGCTCGGCACTCGACGCCGTGACGGAAGCGGTGCGCAAACTGGAAGATTGCCCGCGCTTCAATGCTGGACGCGGGGCTGTATTCACGCATGAAGGCACCCACGAACTCGATGCCGCGATCATGGACGGCACAACGCTCGACGCGGGCGCCATCGCCTGCGTGCACCGTGTGCGCAACCCGATCCTCGCGGCCCGTTCGGTGCTGGAACATAGCCCGCACGTGTTGCTGGTGGGCGAGGGTGCTGAAGCGTTTGTCGCTGAACATGGCGCAGAGTTGGTCGAACCGGCGTACTTCCATACCGACGCGCGTTACGCCCAATGGCAACGCGCACTTGCCGACGCCGCCGTGGCACTCGATCACGACATGCCGCTCAAGCGCAACGATGCCTCGGGCGGTTCAAATGAACCCATCGACCCCGATACCAAATTCGGCACGGTCGGCGCTGTCGCTTGCGACATCCACGGCCACGTGGCCGCCGCGACATCGACCGGTGGCATGACCAACAAGGCCGTGGGCCGCGTCGGCGATTCGCCGCTCATCGGCGCGGGCTGCTATGCCAACGACGCCACCGCGGCCGTGTCGGCAACGGGTACGGGCGAAGCGTTTATCCGCGCCGTGGCTTGCTATGAAGTGGGCGCATTGATGGCCTACGCCGGGCTGTCGCTTGCCGACGCCGCCGAGCGCGTCATTCACGAGCGCTTGCCGCGCGTGCAAGGGCGCGGCGGTCTGATCGCCGTCGATGCACAGGGCAACGTGGCGTTGCCGTTCAACACCGAAGGCATGTATCGCGGCGTCGCTCGCGTGGGCGAGACGCCCGTGACGGCGATCCACGAGTAATCCCCGATTCCCTATCGATTCACCTTCAGTACCGTATTAGCAAGCGTAGATTAGCGAGGACAGGCGTGGCAGAGCGTAAGACAACCCCTACGATTTCGTTGCCCGACGAGCGCGTGCTCGCCGTGGACAACCTCACCGTGCAGTTCGCCACGTCGGAACGTGTGGTGACGGCGGTGCGCGACCTGTCCTTCCACGTCGATCGCGGCGAGACCCTCGCCATCGTCGGCGAGTCCGGTTCCGGCAAATCGGTGACCTCGCTCGCAGCCATGCGATTGGTGGAAAACGGCGGCGGCAAGATTACCCAAGGCTCGATGATCATGCGCCGCCGCAACGGCAAGCTGGTCGATCTGACGAAAGCCAGCGGCCACACCATGCGCACCATTCGCGGTGCCGACATGGCGATGATCTTCCAAGAGCCGATGACCTCGCTCAACCCGGTGTTCCCGGTGGGCGAGCAAATTGCCGAGTCGATTCGACTGCACCAGCGCAAAGACCATGCCGCCGCGCGTGCCGAGGCGCTGCGCATGCTCGAACTCGTGCGCATTCCCGAAGCCCGCCGCGTGCTGGCCCGCTTCCCGCACCAACTCTCGGGCGGCATGCGCCAGCGGGTGATGATCGCCATGGCGCTGTCGTGCAAGCCGGGCATTCTGATCGCCGACGAGCCGACGACGGCCCTCGACGTGACGATTCAGGCGCAGATTCTGCAACTGATTCGCGCGTTGCAAGACGAGATGCATATGGGCGTGGTGTTCATCACGCACGACATGGGGGTGGTGGCCGAAGTGGCCGACCGTGTGCTCGTGATGCACCGTGGCGACAAGGTGGAAGCCGGTCCGTCGCAAGAAATCTTCTCTGCACCGCGCGAGCGTTACACGCAAGCGCTGCTCTCGGCGGTGCCGCGGCTGGGCTCGATGCAAGGCACCGATTTGCCCGCACGCTTTCCGCTGCTGCGCTACGACGCCCCTGCCGATGCCAAACCGGCCGCAGAGACCCCGCAGCCGACGGTCAAGACCGAAGACGGCCCGATTCTGCGCGTGAAAGATCTGGTCGCGCGCTTCGACGTGCCGTCGGGTTTCTTTGGCCGCGTGACGCAGCGCGTGCATGCCGTCGAGCGCGTGAGCTTCGATCTGTATCCCGGCGAAACGCTGGGTCTCGTGGGCGAGTCGGGCTGCGGCAAATCCACCACCGGCCGTGCGTTGCTGCGTCTGGTGGCGAGCCAGGGCGGCTCGATCGAATTTGGCGGTAAGCCGATTCACGATCTCGCAGGACGCGCCTTGCAGACGCTGCGCCGCGACATCCAGTTCATTTTTCAAGACCCGTTCGCGTCGCTCGATCCGCGCTTGACCGTCGGCTTCTCGATCATGGAGCCGCTGCTCGTGCACGGCGTCGCCAGCGGCGCAGAAGCCGAAAAGCGCGTGGCCGAATTGCTCGAACGCGTGGGGCTGCCGGCCGACTATGCGCAGCGTTATCCGCATGAATTCTCGGGCGGTCAGCGTCAGCGTATCGCGATCGCTCGCGCACTCGCGCTCAAACCGAAGGTCGTGATCGCCGACGAATCCGTCTCGGCGCTCGACGTCTCGGTTCAGGCGCAGATCATCAACTTGATGCTCGATCTGCAAAAAGAGTTCGGCATCGCATTCCTTTTCATCTCGCACGATATGGCCGTGGTCGAGCGCATCAGCCACCGGGTGGCGGTGATGTTCCTCGGTCAGATCGTTGAGATCGGCCCGCGTCGGGCGATCTTCGAGAATCCGCAACACCCGTACACGAAGAAGCTCATGTCGGCGGTGCCGATTGCCGATCCGGCGCGGCGTCACGCCAAGCGCGAATTGCTCACGGAAGAAATTCCGAGCCCGATTCGCGCCGTGGGCGACGAGCCGCAAGTGCAGCCGCTCGTGGAAGTGGGCGCAGGGCATTACGTGGCGCGTCATCGCGTCGCGGGGGCGTATTAATTAACCAGAAGGAGAAAGCCAGATGTCGAAAACCGCTTTGCTGGGCGCTCGTTGGAAAACCGCGCTCGCGTCCGTCGCCGTGGCGTCCGCCGTACTCGGCGCAGCTCCGGCGTTTGCCGCCAAGGATGTCGTGATGGCCGTGCAATCGACCTTCACGACGATGGATCCTTACGACGCCAACGACACGCTGTCGCAGGCCGTCGCCAAGTCGTTCTACGAAGGCATGTTCGGCTTCGATAAGGACATGAAGCTCATCAACGTGCTGGCCGATAGCTACACGGTCTCGCCCGATGGCCTCGTCTACACGATCAAGCTCAAGTCGGGCGTGAAGTTCCAAGACGGCACGACCTTCGATGCCGCCGCTGTGAAGGCGAACTTCGACCGCGTGACGAACCCGGACAACAAGCTCAAGCGCTACAACCTGTACAAGGAAATCGCCAAGACGGAAGCGGTCGATGCCCATACGGTGAAGTTCACGCTCAAAGAGCCGTTCTCGCCGTTCATCAACACGCTGGCTCACCCGTCGGCCGTGATCATCTCGCCCGAAGCGCTCAAGAAGTACGGCAAGGACATCGCCTCGCACCCGGTCGGCACCGGCCCGTTCGAGTTCGTCGAATGGAACCGCACCGATTACGTGAAGGTGAAGAAGTTCGACGGCTACTGGAAGAAGGGCTATCCGAAGGTCGACACGATCACCTTCAAGCCGGTGGTCGACAACAACACGCGCGCTGCCGTGATGCAGACCGGCGAAGCTGGCTTTGCTTTCCCGGTGCCCTACGAACAGGCTGACGGCCTGAAGGCAAGCGGCAAGGTCGACGTGATCGCCGGCCCGTCGATCATTCAGCGCTACGTGAGCTTCAACACGAAGCAAAAGCCGTTCGACGACGTGCGTGTGCGTCAGGCCATCAACTACGCCATCAACAAAGAAGCACTGGTGAAGGTGGCCTTCTCGGGCTACGCCACGCCGGCAGAAGGTGTGGTGCCGCAAGGCGTGGACTACGCGACGAAGACCGGCCCGTGGCCGTACAACCCGGCCAAGGCGAAGGAACTGCTCAAGGAAGCCGGTTACCCGAACGGTTTCGAGACCACCCTGTGGTCGGCGTACACGTTCACCACCGCGCAGAAGGTGATCCAGTTCGTGCAGCAGCAATTGGCGCAGGTCGGCATCAAGGCGCAAGTGCGCGCGCTCGAAGCCGGTCAGCGTGTCGAGCTGGTCGAGTCGGCCCCGGACGCCGACAAGGCCCCGGTGCGTATGTACTACGTGGGCTGGTCGTCGTCGACGGGTGAAGCCGACTGGGCGCTGCGTCCGCTGCTGTCCTCGGAATCGTTCCCGCCGAAGCTGTTCAACACGGCGTACTACAAGAACGATGCGGTGGATGCCGACTTCAACAAGGCGCTGCTCACGACGGACCGCGCCGAGAAGGCCAAGCTGTACACCGATGCACAACAGAAGATCTGGAACGATGCGCCGTGGGCGTTCCTCGTGACGGAAAAGCTGCTGTACTCACGTAACAAGAACCTGAGCGGTGTGTACACCATGCCCGACGGCTCGTTCAACTTCACCGATATCTCGATGAAGTAAGCCTGCCTTGCAGGTTTGAAGTACCCCGCGCCGCCGCGCATGTCGCGGCGGCGCGGCATAACCGGCGAACCGGTGCGCGCAAGCCCACCGAGAGCCGCGAGACAGACATGGTTTGGTAAGACGTTCGGCAAGACTGCGATGCTCAATTACTTTTTCAAACGCCTGCTCGGCCTGATCCCCACGCTACTGATCGTGGCGGTGCTGGTGTTCGGCTTCGTGCATATGTTGCCGGGCGATCCGGCGCGTCTGGCGGCCGGTCCACAGGCAGACGAGGCGACCGTGGCGCTGGTGCGTCAGGATCTCGGCCTCGACAAGCCGCTGCTGTATCAATTCACTCACTTCATCTCGCACGCCGTGCGGGGCGATTTCGGCGTGTCGATGCGCAGCAAGCAACCGGTATCGGAAGAGATCGGCAGTCGCTTCATGCCCACGCTGTGGCTCACGCTGATCAGCATGATCTGGTCGGTGGTGATCGGCATGGGCATTGGCGTGGCGTCGGCGGTATGGCGCAATCGCTGGCCCGACCGGCTGGGCATGACGCTGGCGGTCTCGGGCATCTCGTTCCCGGCGTTCGCCATGGGCATGCTGCTCATGCAAGTGTTCTCGGTGCAACTCGGCTGGCTGCCCACCATGGGCGCCGATTCGTGGAAGAGCTACATCCTGCCCTCGATCACGCTGGGCGCGGCCGTGGCCGCCGTGATGGCGCGCTTTACCCGTTCGGCATTCGTCGAAGTGCTGCATGAAGACTTCGTGCGCACGGCGCGCGCGAAGGGCCTGAACGAAATGCGCGTGGTGTTCAAGCATGCGCTGCGTAACGCCATGATTCCCGTCGTCACGATGATGGGGCTGCAATTCGGTTTTCTGCTCGGCGGCTCGATCGTCGTCGAGGTGGTATTCAACTGGCCGGGCCTTGGGCGCCTGCTGGTCGATTCGGTCGAGATGCGGGACTACCCCGTGATTCAGGCGCTGGTGCTGCTGTTCTCGCTCGAGTTCATTCTGATCAACCTCGTGGTCGACGTGCTGTACGCCGTCATCAACCCGACCATTCGCTACAAGTGAGGCACGCACAATGAACGCGGGTCAACCTACGACTGCAACCCCGGCCGCTGCGGCCAACGCCAATCGCGTGCGCACTCCGTGGCGCGAGTTCTGGCGCAAGTTCAAGAAGCAGCACATCGCGCTCGTCGCCGGTGGTTTCGTGCTGCTGCTCGTCATCATCGCGATTCTCGCGCCGCACCTGGTGCCGTTCGATCCGGAGAACTTCTTCGATTACGACGCGCTGAACGCCGGCCCGTCGTCGAAACACTGGTTCGGCGTCGATTCGCTGGGCCGCGACATCTTCAGCCGCGTACTGGTCGGCACACGCATCTCGCTGGCGGCGGGCTTCGGCTCGGTGGCCATCGGGGCGATCATCGGCACGGTGCTTGGGCTGCTTGCCGGGTATTACGAAGGCTGGTGGGACCGCATCGTGATGCGTATCTCCGACGTGCTGTTCGCATTCCCGGGCATCTTGCTGGCCATCGGCGTGGTGGCGGTGCTGGGTAACGGCATGGTCAACGTGATTGTCGCCGTGGCCATCTTCTCGATTCCGGCATTCGCGCGGCTCGTGCGCGGCAACACGCTCGTGCTCAAGCACATGACGTACATCGAAGCGGCACGCTCGATCGGCGCGTCGGACTGGACGATCATCATGCGGCACATTCTGCCGGGCACGGTGTCGTCGATTGTGGTGTACTTCTCGATGCGTATCGGCACGTCGATCATCACCGCTGCGAGTCTGTCGTTCCTCGGTTTGGGCGCACAGCCGCCTACGCCGGAGTGGGGCGCCATGCTCAACGAGGCGCGTGCCGACATGGTCAACGCACCGCACATCGCAATCTTCCCGAGCTTGGCCATCTTCTTGACCGTGCTCGCGTTCAACCTGCTCGGCGACGGCCTGCGCGACGCGCTCGACCCGAAACTCGACCGACACTGAGCATTCGACAGGGCTTGTCATGACGCAGACGCCAGACTCGCGCGAAACCTCGTTCGGCGCGCCGTACGTCGGGCTTCTGCCGGCCGGCCCGCGCGATGCGATTACCGATGTGCCCGGCGTGTTCGTCGGGCATGCCACGCTCGCCGAGGGCGCGATTCAGACCGGTGTGACGGTGGTCTGCCCGACGCCCGCCGAGGGGATCGCAGGCGTCGCCCCCGGTGCTGCGCCCGACATCGCGTGGGACCCGTTCCGCGCCAAGATTCCCGCCGCGGCGGCCGTCATCAACGGCTTCGGCAAGAGCGTCGGTCTGATGCAGATCGACGAACTGGGGGTGATCGAAGCCCCCATTGCCCTGACCAACACCTTTTCCGTGAGCCACGTCGTCCTCGGGCAGTTACGTGCTGCCATCGAGGCGAACCCGACGATCGGGCGCGGCGCGCCGTCGCTCAATCCGGCGGTGTTCGAGTGCAACGACGGCTATCTGAACGATATGCAGGCGTTCGCGGTGACCGAAGACCACTATGCGCAGGCGCTGGCCAGTGCCTCGGCCGAGTTCGCACAAGGGGCGGTCGGCGCCGGGCGCGGCATGTCGAGCTTCGGCCTGAAGGGCGGGATCGGCTCGGCGTCGCGCGTTGTCGAGACGGCCGGTGCCACCTTTACCGTCGGCGTGATGGTGCTGTCCAACTTCGGCCGCCCGTCGCAGTTGACCATTGCCGGGCGCCACGTCGGCGCGGTACTAGACGAACGTCTGGCGCAGCCGGAGCAGAGCGTGGCTCCCGAGCGCGGCTCGATCATCATGCTGGTCGCCACCGATGCGCCGCTCGACGCGCGCCAGTTGCGCCGCGTCGCGACGCGCACGGGCGCCGGACTGGCGCGTACCGGGTCCGTCTACGGGCACGGCAGCGGCGATGTCGCACTGGCCTTTACCACCGGGTACACCGTGGCGCACGACGCGCTTGGGCGGGTCGCGCCCGCAGCGTTGGTGCCCGACCATTTACTCGATCCCATTTTTCAAGCGACAGCCGACGCCACCGAGCAGGCCATCCTGCATGCGCTCTTTGCTGCGGAATCGGTGCTTGGGCGCAACGGCCACGTGCGTCGCGCCCTCGCTGACGTGCTGCCCGACTGGGCGGCGCTCTGAGGCGCGGCTTCTGTCTACCGCTGCCCGAAGCCTCAATTAGCCACGGCTCGCGAAATCAACCTTTCTGACATCATGCGAATCCTCATTTCCACCGATATCGAGGGCGTCGCCGGCGTCTTCCATCCCGAACAGACCCGCGCCGGGAATGGCGAGTACGAGCGTGCGCGCCGTTGGATGACCCAAGAGGCGAATGCCGCCGTCCTGGGGGCGTTCGAAGGCGGCGCGACCGAAGTGATGGTCAACGACTCGCATGGCGGGTTTCGAAATCTGCTGCCAGACGAACTCGACCCGCGCGCCCGTCTGGTGCTCGGTAAGCCGCGTTATCTGGGCATGGTGGCGGGGGTGGAAGCGGGCTGCGACGCCATTTTCATGGTCGGCTATCACGGCAAAGCCCAGAGCGCGGGCATTCTCGCGCACACGATCAACAGCTTTGCGTTCGCCCGCGTCTGGCTGGCAGGCGAGGAAGCGAGCGAGGCCCGGCTGTACGGGGCACTGGCGGGCGAGCGCGGCGTGCCGGTGGTGATGGCCAGCGGCGACGATGTGTTCTGCGACGAGACGCAACTGATCTTCCCGCACGTGCGCTTCGTGCAGACCAAGGCCGCATGGGGGCAGGGCAGCGGTATGACCCTCAACCCGCGCGAGTCGTGCGACCTGATCCGGCAGGCGGCCAAAGAGGCGCTGGCCGACCCGCGCAAATGGCATCCGTACCAGGTCGAAGTGCCGGTGGAAGTGCGCGTGCAAGCGCAAACCACGGCGCTGGCCGACCTGTTCTGCCAATGGCCTACGCTGGAGCGGGTTGACGGGGTGACGCTGCAATTTACGGCCCCCACCGTCGAAGCCGCCGTGCGCATGCTCAATTGCCTGTCCGCGATGTCGTCGATGCTGCGGTAGCGCACCTGCCATCGGGGGCGCCCCACTGTTGTTAAGAAGCGACTGACTTAGGGTTTGGGACAGCCGACGCGTTTTGGGTGACGTGCGATAATCCGTAATATTTTGTAACAGGTGAGCCCGCCGCGTTACACCTGTGGATTGTTGAGCGTCGGCCATGACCGACGGGGAATCATGGATATCAGAAACGCCCGACGTTGGGCGGAGCCCGGCGCCAAGCGCTATGTCGGGGCATTGATGGTGGTATTTGCTGCGTTTCTCTTTCGCAGCCTGCTGCACCCGGTGCTCGATCACTCGATGCCGGGTATCTTCTTCGCTTGTGCGGTCATCATCGTCGAATTCGTGTGGGGCCTGGGCCCGGCGCTCATGGCGATGGTCATCAGCATCCCGATCTTCGATTTCTTCTTCGTGCCG
Source organism: Pandoraea pneumonica (assembly GCF_902459645.1). Taxonomy (GTDB): domain Bacteria; phylum Pseudomonadota; class Gammaproteobacteria; order Burkholderiales; family Burkholderiaceae; genus Pandoraea; species Pandoraea pneumonica. The sequence continues at coordinate 2,071,093 of NZ_CABPSK010000001.1, read as the reverse complement.
CCGTTTCGCGATATCGCGATGGTCGATCGCCGTGACGTGATGATCGTCACCGGCTTTCTCACGGTCACGCCGCTGGCCGTCGTGCTCATCGAGCGTCTGCGCCGCGCGCAATACCGCGCCGAACTCATTGCCGAAGTCGCCCAGACGCGCTACGAAATGCTGCTGCGTGCCGAGAACGAGCGCATGGTGCTGTCCGACTCGGTGCAGTTGGGCAACGCGCTGATGACGTATCTGACCAAGCATCTCGATACGATCTTTTATCTGGCGAACCCGACCACGCATTACGAATTCATCGACGAGCATTTCCGCCGGGCAACGGGCGTCACGCCCGAAATCGTGAAGCGCGACGGTCTGCGCGCCTTGCTGCATCCGGAAGACGCGCAGCGTTTGGCGGGGCTCTTCAATCCCGAAGCGCCACGCCCGCAACACGGCGCACACAATCTGCGCATGCTGAGCCGCGATGGCGGCTACGAAATGTTCGCCTGCGAGTTGCAGTATTTCCAGGCGCACCTCGGCACCTACGTCATCCTGCGTCTGCATTCGGGGCCGGCCGTGCGTCCGGTCACCCCGTTGCATACGCTCACACCCGCCGCTAACGCACGCGAAGTCATCGAGACGCCGGTCGTCTCGGGCGGAGTCTGACCATGTTTCAAGAAAATATCTTCTACAAAGGCGGCGAACACGCAGTGTTGCTGTTGCCGGGCTTGTCGAGCACGCCGCTCGAAATGCGACCCGTCGCGCGGGCGTTGCACCGCGAGGGCTATACCGTCTCGGTGCCGCATATCGAGGGATACGGACTCGGCGCGCCGTGCAGCGACTGGCGCTCGTGGGTGGCCGCTGCACGGGCCAAGTATCGCGAATTGCGCGAGACGCACGAGACCGTGTCGCTGTGCGGGCTGTGCATCGGTGCCACGCTGAGCCTCGCTGTGGCGCAGGAAGAACCGGATGTGACGGCGTTGTCGTTGCTGGCCGTGACGCTGGTGTACGACGGCTGGACGATTCCTTGGTACTACCCGCTCATCGATCTGGTCTTCCATACGCCGTTTCGCAATCGCTATCGCTATCACGAGAAGGCCCCGTACGGGCTGAAGAACGAAGCGCTGCGGGCGCGCGTGGCCAAGTCGATGTCGCAGCACGACGCGTCGGAAATTGGCGCGGCCTCGTTGCCGCTCGCGCACCTGTATCACGCGCGTCGTCTCGCGGCGCATGTGCGTGAGCGGCTCGATCGCGTGACAGCCGACTGCCTGATCATTCACGCCGTCGACGACGATACGTCGAGCCCGCACAACGCGCGCATCGTCTACAACGGTGTGTCGTCCGAAGTGAAACAGAAGTGCCTGCTCGGCGAGAGCTATCACATCCTCACGATGGACAACGAGCGCGAGACCGTCGCCGACGAGACGCGCCGCTTCTTCCGCGAAGCCGTCGCACGTCGCACCGGTGCGGCGTCGTCCGAGACGCGCATCATCTCCAAGGCGCTGCTGCGCGCAAAGCGCCGTCAAGCGGCCGCTTAGCACGCCCCTTTCTTCCCATTGTTTATGACAGGGTATCCGGTCACCTGACCGGTTCCCTGATATCTCGGCGCGTCTAATCCTTCGCAATACTAGGGTTGTGACATGTCATCAAACTGCCATCGATGGCCGGTTATGGTCGGGGTTTTACGATTCCCCGGCGCCCGTTTGGGCTGCGGCATATCTGGCCATGTCTTCGCTCGTCATCGAATCCGTTAGTAAGCAGTGGGGCGATGCATATGCCCTGCGCGATGTGAGTTTTTCGGCCGAGGCCGGCTCGCTGGTGGTGCTGCTCGGCCCGTCCGGATGCGGTAAATCGACGCTGCTGCGTATGATCGCCGGACTCGAGACACCGAGCACCGGGCGCATCTTGCTCGGCGGCACCGATGTGACGGGCTTGCCGCCCGCACGCCGCAAGCTCTCGATGGTGTTCCAGTCGTATGCGCTGTTCCCGCATCTGTCGGTGCGCGAGAACCTGCTCTTCGGCCTGCGCGTACGTGGCGAACCTGCCCGCGACTATCCGCAACGCCTTGCACGTGTGGCCGATCTGCTCGGGCTCGCGCCTTATCTCGATCGCAAGCCGTCGCAACTCTCGGGTGGTCAGCAACAACGTGTGGCGCTGGGCCGCGCGGTGATTGCCGAGACGTCGGTGTGTCTGATGGACGAGCCGCTCTCGAATCTCGACGCGCAACTGCGTCAGGAAATGCGCCGCGAGATTCGCGCGCTGCAACAGAAACTCGGCATGACGTTGGTCTACGTCACGCACGATCAAACAGAAGCAATGAGCATGGCCGATCAGGTCGTGCTGCTGCGCGACGGCCGCATCGAGCAAGCGGGTGCGCCGCAAACCCTCTATACCGCGCCTGCCACTCGCTTTGCCGCGAGCTTTATCGGCACGCCGCCGATGCAACTGCTGCAACTGGTACGTCATGGCGAGGCGTTGGTCCCCGCCGGACAAACCGGCCCGGCGCTCGCCTCGGCCGGTATGCGCGACAGCGCACTGCTGGGTCTGCGCCCGGAACATGTTTGCGCCGTGCCGCCGACGGCGGTGGGCGCGGTACTCGCCACGGTGAGCGCGGTCGAATATCTCGGGGCCGATACGCTGGTCGCCTGCACGTTGGGCGCGGCCGGTGAGATCGCGACGCGCGTGCCCGGACACCGTCCGTTCGCGCCGGGTGACGCCATCGGCCTGCAATGGGACGCTGCCGAGCAACATCTGTTCGATGCCGAGACGGGCTTGCGCGCAGACGTGTCGACAGGGCAGGGGCTTGAACTGGGCCATGCGGCCAACGCAGCCCATGCGGTGAATGGAGCGGACGCCGCGACGTCGCTGGATACGAGCGTGCCGCCGCCGATGCCGCAGGCCGCTGTGACCGCCAACGCCGTACAGCACGCCTGAGTGCGCCCCGCGAGGCCATAACGGGTAGCGGTCACAGCGGCCCGACAAGCACTCGATTTCACGATCACCACAAAACAACGAGTCTTACCACCACGCTTTCATGGGGAACCAAGCGACATGCGACGCACGATTCTGAAAACGTTTGCGGCAAGTCTGGCCGCGATGGCAATGGGCACAATGGGCACCATGGCCAACCCGGCCATGGCGCAACAAAAGCCGGTCGAACTGACGTTCTACTACCCGGTGGCCGTCGGCGGCCCGGTGACCAAGATCATTAACGATCTGGTCGCCGACTTCGAGAAAGATCATCCGAACATCAAGGTCAAGCCGGTCTACGCCGGGACCTATCAAGATTCCGTGGTGAAGGCCCTGACCGCCGCCAAGGCAGGCACGCCGCCGCAACTGGCCGTGCTCGCCGCTGCCGACGTCTTCACGCTGATCGACGAAGACGCCGTCGTGCCGATCGACAGCGTCGCCAACACGGCGGCCGACAAGCAGTGGCTCGACGGTTTCTACCCGGCGCTGATGATGAACTCGCGCATCAACGGCCACACGTGGGGCGTGCCGTTCCAGCGTTCGACCATCGTGATGTACTGGAACAAGGACCTGTTCCGCGAAGCCGGTCTCGATCCGGACCGTGCCCCCGCCAACTGGGAAGAGCTCGCCGCCTATGCGCAGAAGCTCACCAAGCGCGATGCGTCGGGCAACGTGACGCAATGGGGTATCAAGGTGCCGTCGACGGGCTTCGGCTACTGGCTGTTCCAGGCGTTCACGACACCGGCGGGTATCGAGCTGATGAACGCGTCGGGCAACAAGACATTCCTGAACGCGCCGCAAGCGGTCGAATCGCTCCAGTTCTGGGTTGATCTCGCCACAAAGTACAAGGCCATGCCGACCGGCTCGATCGAGTGGGGCACCACGCCGAAGGACTTCCTCGAGAAGAAGGCCGCGATCATTTACACGACCACCGGCAACCTGACCAACATTCGCACCAACGCCACGTTCCCGTTCGGCGTGGGCAAGATGCCCGCGAAGGTGCGCGGCGGCAGCCCGACCGGCGGCGGCAACTTCTATGTGTTCAAGAAGAGCACGCCGGAAGAGAAGCAGGCGGCGATGACCTTCATCAAGTGGGCCACCACGCCTGAGCGTGCTGCGCAGTTCGGTATCGACACCGGCTACGTGGCAGTGACGCCGGCTGCGTGGGAAACCCCGGCGATGAAGCAATACGTGCAGAAGGTGCCCGCCGCCGCCGTGGCGCGCGATCAGCTTGGCAGCAGCGTGGCCGAGTTCTCGACGCACGACAATCAACGCGTGACCAAGGCACTCAACGACGCGCTGCAAGCGGCGCTCACGGGCACGAAGTCGCCGAAGCAGGCGCTCGACGACGCACAGCGTGAATCGGACCGCATCTTGCGTGCTTACTCGCGCTAATGCCAGCTAATGCCCGCTAATGCACGGCTGATGCACTGAGCGTCAATTTGTTTTGTTGAAAATGCGGGACCGCGACACGCTGGCAGCACATCGCAATTGCAACGTGCAGGGGTGTCCGGTCCCGAGTGCTGAATCGATGGATCGTCGATGAACCGTACTTCCTCCTCTTGGGTGCCCTGGCTGCTGCTGTTACCGGCGCTGGTGCTGCTCGTCGCCTTCACGCATTACCCGGCGGTGGCCACCTTGTGGCATAGCTTTTTTTCGACCGCGCGTGCAGGGGCGCCGTCGGTGTACGTGGGGGCGGAGAACTATCAACTGTTGCTCGACGACCCGGTGTTCTGGCAGGCGTTGCGCAACAACGTGCTGTTTGCGCTGGTGACGGTGCCGGTGGCGATTGCGATCTCGATTGCCATGGCGCTTTGGGTGCATCGCCAAGTGCCGGGCCGCGCGCTGTTGCGGCTTGCGTACTTCACCCCGGCGATCTTGCCGATGATCGCCGTGGCGAACATCTGGCTCTTCTTCTACACGCCGCAATACGGGCTGATCGCACAGATTTCGCAAGCGTTCGGCGGCAGCGATTACAACTGGCTCGGCCAACCGGGCACGGCACTTCCCGCGCTGATGATCGTGACGATCTGGAAGGAAGCCGGGTTCTTCATGATTTTTTATCTGGCGGCGCTGCAACAAATCTCGCCGACGTTGGCGGAAGCCGCCGCGCTCGAAGGCGCATCGCGCTGGCAGTTCTTCCGCCGCGTGCAATGGCCGCTGTTGATGCCGACAACGGTGTTTGTCGTGATCAATGCTGTGATCAACGCGTTCCGGCTGGTCGATCACATTGTGGTGATGACGCGCGGCGGGCCCGATAACGCGACGCAACTGCTGCTGTATTACATCTATCAGGTGGCGTTCAGCTTCTGGGACACGTCGTACGCGGCGGCGCTCACAGTGGTGTTGCTCACACTGCTGGCCATTGTCGCCTTCGTGAAATTCCGTCTGCTCGACTCGCGCACGCACTACCAATGACGACTCCCGCCCAGCCTCTGCGTCCTCTCGATTCCACGGCCAACGGTCGGCCGCCGCGTGCGGTGTTGCCCGCGTTTTCTGCGACGGGCGACACCCGCCTCGTCGATATTGCTGGGGCTTGGCTGCTTGGCCTGCTCTGGCTGCTGCCGTTGCTTTATGCGCTGTGGAGCGCGTTCCACCCGTCGGCCTATGCCACGCGATTCTCGCTGTCGGCACCGCTCACGCTTGATAACTTCGTGCATGCGTGGCAGGCGGCGCCGTTTGGCCGATATCTGATCAATACGTTTGTGCTCGTCACGGTCATTCTGGCGGCGCAATTGGTGCTCGCCACGCTCGCGGCCTACGCGTTCGCCCGCTTCACGTTCCGTGGCAGCGAAGTCGCCTTCATGATCGTGCTGTTGCAACTGATGGTGATGCCCGACGTGCTGATCGTGGAGAACTACCGCACGATTGCATGGATGGGACTGCGCGATTCGATTCTCGGCATTGCGCTGCCGTATTTCGCGTCGGCGTTCGGCATCTTCTTGCTGCGTCAGGCATTCAAGACTGTGCCGAAGGAGCTTGACGACGCGGCGCGCGTGGAAGGCGCGAATGCGTGGCAAGTGCTGTGGCGTGTGTATGTGCCGTTGGCGCGTCCGGTGTACGTGGCCTATGCGCTGGTGTCGATTAGCCATCACTGGAACAACTTCTTGTGGCCGCTGATCGTGACCAACTCGGTCGAGACGCGTCCGCTTACCGTGGGGCTGCAAGTGTTCTCGTCGACCGATCAGGGCATCGACTGGTCGCTGATTACTGCCGCCACCCTGATGACGGCGGCGCCGCTGTTCATCGCCTTCCTGCTGTTTCAGCGGCAGTTTGTGCAGTCGTTTATGCGCGCTGGCATTCGCTGAGCGCACAAAGCAAAACGGCACGCCGCAATGGCGTGCCGTCTTTGATGACTGCTCGGTGGCTACCGTGCCGACTTATTTATCGGCGGCTTTGACGAGCAGCACCGGCAGCGTGGTGATGCGCAGCAGCGTTTCGGCCACGCTGCCCAGCAGCAGGCGGTTGATACCGCGGCGGCCATGGGTGCCCAGCACGATCACGTCGGCATTCCATTCCTGCGCTTCACGCAGCACGGCATCGGCAATTTCGTCGGTGCCAGCGTCAAGCGAGATCATTTTCGTCTCGACATCTACGCCGCGCTTCTTCAGATCGGCTTGTGCCGTGGCGAGAATCTCGCTCGTTTCCTTCTCGAACGATTCCTGGCTCTCGAGCGGCACGAAACCGCTGTAGGCACCGGCAGCGTAGGCGTTGGCGAGGGAGGGGACCACAGAGATCAGACGAATCTTGCCTTGGCTCAGGGCGACGAGTTTGACGGCTTCGTCGATGGCGCGATTGGAGGGAGTACTACCGTCGATCGATACCAGAATACGGTCATACATGATGGCGTCCTCTTAAGGGCTGGTGATTCGGATGGTTTTATTCTCGCATCGCGTGCACTGAAAGTCATCCAGTCGGATGCGGGGGAATTGACCGCACGCAATAACGCATCGTAATGCCAACCGCCGGCGCGCGCACGTCAAGGTGCGGGGCCGGCGGGGGCGCGTTAGCGCGATCGAGCGTTTGGCAGCGCGCCGAGGGCCAAATCCGTTGAATCAGTTGGCCCGGCAGGCGATGACGAGATTGGCGACGCCGCCGTTCGTGTCGCGCGTGAGCACGTCGTACGGCTTGCCTGCGCATTGGGTGAGGGCGCGCTGTTCGCAGTCGCCGCTGGAACTGGCGGAGCACTGAATCTGCTGGGTCGGACGTCCGTCCGGTGTGAACAGCGGCGCGGACGATCCGCAGGCGGAGAGGGTGAGTGTGAGCGTCCCCGAGGACAACAGCATGGCGATCTTGGCGAGTTTTTTCATCGTGTTTATCTGACCTAACTGGCTCTCGGGAGTATAGCCTGCCGCCTCAGGCGCCGGACACCGGCGCCCCATCGGGGGCGCTCAATCGCTGCCGCCGCAAGGTGCGCAAGCTGTCGAAAACGACGAGCGCGACCCCGATCCAGATCGGTACATAAGTCCACAAACCCTGCGCCGTGAACGGCTCGCCCAGCACGAAGAGCGACACCGCGAAGAGCAGCACCGGTTCCACATAGCCCAGAATGCCGTACAGCCCGATCGGCAGCAGGCGCGCCGCGCCGAAGGTCGTCGCCAGTGCGCTGGCACTGAGCAGCCCGAGCGCGGGCAGCCACAGCCAGAACCGGGGCTCGCTGAGAACCATGGCGTTTTGCGGCCATGCCTGCCAGAGCAAGACGGCGGCCACTGGCGCCATGATCAGCATTTCGAGCACGAAGCCGCACAGGGCGTCGAGCCGCAGTTGCCGACGCAGCATGAAGTACGGCGGATAGCCGAACATGATGACCGCAGTAACCCACGACAGCGCGCGGGTGGACCAGAGTTCGTGGCCAACGCCCAAGATGGCGAAAACGACCGCGAGCGTTTGCAAGGGCGTCAGGCGCTCCTTGTACACGGTGCGCCCGGCCAGCACCATCGTCAGCGGCAGCAAAAAGTACCCGAGCGAGGCGTCGAGCATGCGCTGTTGCAGCGGTGCCCAAACGAACAACCAGAGCTGCACGCCCAGCAGTAACGCGCACACCAGCAGCGCGCCGAGGGCGGCGGGGCGGTGCAAAACGTGCGCGAGCGTGTGCTTGAGCACCGGCCAGCGCCTGAGCGCGCTCACGATGACCAGCGCACCGGGCAGCGTGAGTAAGATGCGCCATGCGAACACGTCCAGCCCCGAGAGCGGGGTGAGTTGCGACACAAGCGCAGGCAACATGGCAAACATGACGGATGCCGAAACCGAGAGCATCACGCCGCGACCGGAGAGCATGAGAATCCTGAGGGAGCGGGGGAGGGGGCGCCGGGGCAACCCCGGAAGTCAGGCCGCGAGCATAGCAAATTTGTGTCGATTTGCGCTGGGTAGGGGCCGAATTCGGAGAGATGTCATCAACAGATTGTATGATCGCGAGGCGCTTGTTTTGCCCGCTCGTGCCGTCGGCATGGGACCGGTGCCTGTCATTTTTTGCAGCCTTCGCGGGCTGCGTTCTCAAGGAGATCCGTGCATGTCGTCCGCACCTGCTACCCCGGCTACCCCGGTTACCGAATACGCCGCATTTGCCGCCACGCTGGCCGATGCCGTGCGGCCGCTTTCGCTCGGCTGGTTCCGCCGTCGCCTCGCCGTGGATGACAAGGCCGACGAAAGCCCGGTGACGATTGCCGACCGCGAAGTGGAAACGGCCCTCCGCGCGCAGATTGCCGCCCGCTATCCGGCGCACGGCATCTGGGGCGAGGAGTTCGGCAAGCTCAATCCTGACGCGGAGTACGTCTGGTCGGTCGATCCGATCGATGGCACACGCAGCTTTATTACCGGCCATCCGCTTTGGGGCACCTTGCTGGCGTTGCTGCACAACGGCCGCCCCGTGGTCGGGGTGATCGACATTCCCGCGACGGGTGAGCGCTGGGTCGGCGTGAACGATGCCGTGGCCGGTCTGCGCGAGGCGCGTTTCGACGGTCAACCCTGCGCCACGAGCCCGGTGACGTCGCTGGCCGAGGCGACCGTGTACGCCACGTCGCCCGACATCTTCGACGCTGCCGAATACGCCCAATTCGAGCGGCTGACGAAGGCGGTGAGCCGCCGCCGCTTCGGTGGAGATTGCTACGCGTACGGGCTGCTCGCGAGCGGCCACATCGAGTTGGTCATGGAAGCGGGTTTGCAGACGTACGACTATCTGGCCGTTGCGCCGGTGATCGAGGCCGCGGGTGGCATCATCACCGACTGGGACGGCCAGCCGCTGACGCTGGCATCGCAAGGCCGCGTGCTAGCGGCTGCCAACGCCGAGTTGCACGCTGCGGCGCTCGCCTGCATTCAGGGCCGCTGAAGATTGGCGTGGGGCATGCCGCGCCAGATGCGCGGCAGCAGCACACCAAGCACGACACCGCGCGTGGCGAGAAACGCCATCAGCGCAAGCCAAAGACCGTGATTGCCCCACGCCCCCAGCGTGAGCGGCATCACGGCGCCAAAGACGACGAGTCCGATCAGCGACGAACTCAGCAGCTCGCGCGTGCGAGTGGCGCCGATGAATACCCCGTCGAGCTGAAAACACCACACGGCGACAATCGGCGAGATGACCGCCCACGGCAGAAATTCACGCGCCGTGAGCCGCAATGCGGGCTGGTCCGTCAGCGTGTCGATGATTGCGCCGCCCGCCACCGCATAGACGAGTGCGAACGCCACCGCACAGCCGAGCGCCCAGCCGAGCGACAAGCGAATCGCATGCAGCAGCGCTTCGCGTTGCCGCGCACCGACATACGCGCCGACCAGCGCTTCGGCCGCATGCGCGAAGCCGTCGAGGCCATACGCCATGAACGTCTGAAAGTTGAGCAGCAGCGCATTGGCCGCCAGCGTCGTATCGCCAAGCCGTGCCCCCACGCGGGCAAACCATGCGAACGCCAGTTGCAGGAATAACGTGCGCAGGAAGATGTCGAGATTGAGCCGCAGCAGCCGCCAAAGGGCGCTGCGTTCGACCAGTGCCGCCAAACGCAGCGGGGGCAGCCCCGGCGTGCGCGCCAGCCACAACAGCCATGCGCCGAGGGCGAAGCCCAGCACATCGGCAAGCGCGGTGGCGATGGCGATGCCTGCCACGCCCCAGTGCAGCCCGCGCACGAACACGAGTACGGCGACGATGTTCACCACATTGATGAACACCTGCACCATCAAGCCCTGCCGCACGCGCTGGCAAGCCAGCAAATAGCCGAGCACCACGTAATTGCCGAGGGCGAGCGGTGCCGCAAGGATGCGAATACCGGCGTACTCGCGCCCGAGCGCCTGCACTTGTTCGCTGCCGCCAAGCCACGACACACCGAGCGACACCAGCGGCGCGCGAAACAACAGCAGCACGACACCGATCGAGAACGCCAACGCCAGCGCACGGCAGAGGGTGTCGCGCAATGCGACGGCGTCGCGCGACCCGAAGGCCTGTGCGGCGAGGCCGGTCGTGCCCATGCGCAGAAACGAGAAGCCCCAGAAGATCAGATTGAGTAGCAGTGCGCCGAGGGCGACGCCGCCCAAATAGGCCGGGCCCGGCAGATGGCCCGCGACCGCCGTATCCACGGCCGACAGCAGGGGCTGAGTGAGGTTGGCGAGCACAATGGGCACCGCCAAACGAAGGAGTTGCCGGTGACCGACGCTCGCAGGGGCAGGGTTCATGTAAGAGAAGTGCGGTCACCGTTCATGGCGGTGCCGTCGGAATCCGCACGAGGCGGCGAATTTAGGATGGCGCTGATTATACGTTGGACACGGACGGTACAATGGCCCCACTTTTCCACGCCATTCCAAGACTTCCAAGACTGCGCATGTCGTTCTCGTCACCGTCCTCTTCGTCTTCCGCACGCATGCTCATGCGTGCCCTCGCTGCCGCGCTGTGTTTGGCCAGCCTACCCGTGCTGGCCGATGTGACGGTCGATCGCGGACCGCCGCCGCCGCGCCATGAGAACCCGCCCGCGGCCACCGGCACGCAGTTCTGGGTGCCCGGTTATTGGCAGTGGACGGCCGGTCGTTATGACTGGATCGACGGGCATATGGAAACCAAGCGGCCGGGCATGCGTTACACGCCACCGCATTGGGAAGAGACCGCCTCGCACGAGTGGACGCTGCGCGATGGCAAATGGGCACCCACGAGCTGGGGCCCGGGCACGATTCACGAAATTCGCGCGCCAAAATAAGCGGATTCCGAAGCGGAATCCGCTCAGCACTTAAAACTATTAGCTATCAATATCGGCAGGCTAACGTGCTGCGGCATCGTGCCGCAGCACTTGAAAGTTTTTCATCTTTTCCTTCGATTATTTGCGATTGCAAATGTCACATTGATGCGGATGCGCGCTTTGCGCATTCCCGCCAAATCACCTCAACGCAATACAGGCAACGGGCTGGCAAGATTTTCTAGAAATTTGTCAGGAATGCTATGTATTTAATTCGATGCAGACTTGACGCGCATAAGCTCATGCCGCTACGGAAAACATATTGACACGCCCGGAACGTTGAACAACACTATGCCGACACCGCGTCACCACGAAATGCGGAACAGTCGCAGATAGCGTAATTTAAATAACTCGCAGTACGAGTTTTTCTGATGGAAGACATCGTATACGAGCGTTTAAGGCACGTTTCATGCGGCTTATGGTGTAGCGCCTGGGGCTTCTGAGGGAGGAGGCGGGCGTCATCGATTATCGGGTTGTCTCAACGTTTTGGGATCCGCTATGAACACCGTACGCTTCGGCCCGAGTGCCGCTCTGGTCACTTTGCTTTTCCCTGTCCCCACATCCACGCCGGGCGCAAGTACGCCCAGGCGCATAACGTAAAACCGATCATTCCGATCGGGCTGCCCGTTGTCTTTGGCCGCCCGTTGCTGCCGCTTGCGCATTTTCAATTCGGTTTAATTCGCTGCTGATGTCATTTTCGTGCCATGTTTCACGGCACGCCCCGTCACCACTGTGTGACACGAGGCTGGAGCATTTATGCAGTGTTCAGTTCCGCTGTTTGATGCAGTGCCGTTGATCACGGTATTCGTGTGCGTTGTATTGGGCCAATTGCTTGGCCGCATCAAACTCGGTCCGATTCAGCTCGGCGGAGTGTGCGGCGCGTTGTTAGTGGCGTTGCTCGTTGGGCAGACCGGCTGCATGGTCGAGGGCTCGCTCAAAGACTTTGCGTTCGCATTGTTCATCTTCGCGATGGGCTTCTCCGCTGGGCCGCAGTTCGTCGAAAACCTGAATCTGCGTGGCCTGCGCTTCGGCGTGCTGTCGATCATCGAAGTGGTGTTCGTCTTCGGCATCGTGATGATCGCCGTTAAAGTGCTCGGCCTCGATCCCGGCACGGCGGGCGGTCTGGCCGCAGGTGCCGCGACCGAGTCGGCCATGGTCGGTACGGCCATCGAAGCCCTCAACCGGCTGGGCCTCGACCCCGCCGATTTCAAGGCGCTGCAAGCCAACGTGGTCACGGCCTACACGCTGACCTACGTGTTCGGCCTCATCACCATCGTGCTGTTCACCAACTTGCTCGCTCCGCGTCTGCTTGGCATCGATCTCAAGCAGGACAGCGCTCGTCTGGAGCGCGAGATGGAGGAGGAAAACGGCGCGGAATCGGGTGCCCCCGCCGCGCCGGACATCGTCGGTCGCAGCTATCGCGTGGCCCATCCGGGGCTGACCGTTGCGGCACTGGAAGCGGCCCTCGAAGGGCGCGTCGCCGTTGAGCGCGTGCGTCGCGCGACGGCCGCTGTTCCAGTGGCGCAGGCGCTCGCGTTCGAGGTCGGCGACGAACTGCTGTTGGTCGGGCGGCGCGACGCCATGCTCGAAGCGCATGCGCTGGTCGGCCCCGAAGTGGCGGGCACCGAGACGAACGAAATCGTGCTTGTCGAGCGCGACTTCGTCATGACGAACAAGGAAGCCGAAGGCCGCACGGTCACCGACCTGCGTCGCGAGGCACCGGTCGAGTTGCGCCACGGTGTGTTCGTGAAATCGGTCAAGCGCATGGGCATGCAATTGCCGTCGCTGGGCAAGATCGCGCTGCAACGCGGCGACGTGATTACGTTGCAAGGCTTGGAGCAGGACATCGAACGCGCCGGAGCGGTGCTGGGTAAAGAAGTGCCGCGCGGCAACAAGACGAGTCTGGTGTTCGTCGGTCTCGCGCTGATTCTCGGCCTTTGCATCGGTCACTTGTCGGTACGCATGGGCGGTGTGCCGATGACGCTGGGCAGCGGCGGTGGGGCATTGCTCACCGGCCTTGCTAGCGGTTGGCTGCTCTCGCGCCGGCCCACGTGGGGCACGTTCCCCCCGGCCGCGTACGAGTTGCTCAAGGATCTGGGACTGGCGGTGTTCGTCGTGTGCGTGGGGCTTTCCGCAGGGCCGCAGGCGGCCGTGCTGCTTCGCGAACACGGGGTGGCACTGCCGGTCGTGGGTATTTGTGTGTCGCTCATTCCGGCCCTCGTTTCACTCTGGGTCGGCCATAAGTTGCTGCGCATCGACGGCCCGGTCTTGATCGGCGCCATCGCCGGTCAGCAGGCCAGCACGCCTGCGATCAGCGCAGTGGTTCAAACGGCGGACAGCGCGTTGCCGGTCGTGGGGTACACGGTGACCTACGCCCTGTCGAACGTGTTGTTGCCACTGATGGGACCGGCGGTGGTGTTCGTCGCTCATCAGTTTTCGCACTAGGACTTGTTCACGCGCACCCCGTACGCGCGTGACCTACCCCCATTTCCTGACGGAGGTTTTGCCGTGGATCTTGTGCATAGCATTCTCAACCATGTGCCGGAGGTGGCGATCTTTCTATCGCTCGCCCTCGGCTACGCGTTAGGGGCGATTAAGTTCGGCTCCTTCCAGCTAGGCGGTGTGGGCGGCTCGCTGCTCGTTGCTGTGGTCGTCTCGCAGATCGGTATCTCGGTCGACGCGGGCGTCAAGAGCATCATGTTCGCGCTGTTCATCTACGCCGTGGGTTACGAAAGCGGCCCGCAGTTCTTCAACTCGCTATCGCGCAAAACGCTGCGCGAAATTGCAATGGCCATCTTCCTCGCCGCATCGGGGCTGGTCACGGTGCTGATTTGCGCCAAGATCTTCGGCTTCGACAAAGGCCTGGCGGCTGGCGTGGCCGGTGGCGGTCTCACGCAGTCGGCCATCATCGGCACGGCCGGTGACGCTATCTCGCGCATGGGGCTGGCGGCCGACGAGGTCAAGCGCCTGCAATCGGAAGTGGCTATCGGCTACGCGGTGACGTACATCTTCGGTAGTCTCGGCGCGATCATCGTGTGCGCCTCGCTGGTGCCCAAGCTCATGGGACGCACGCTCAAGGAAGACGCGAAGAAGGCCGAACTCGCGATGACCGGCGGTCAGCAGGTGCTCAACGCCGATCAGGTCGACTCGCTGCCCGCGCTGGTGGGCCGTGTCTATCGGGTGACGACGGGCGCAGGCAAACGCGTGGTCGACGTCGAGAAAGAACTCTCGGACGGCGTGACCATCGAGCGCTTGCGCCGTAACGGCAAGATCATCATCGCGACCGACGATCTGGTGTTCGAGACGGGCGACGACGTGATGCTCATCGGCCGCCGCGAAGCCGCGACCGAAGCCTGGCGTCTGCTCGGCGACGAACAGCCGCCGTCACGCGATCTCGATATTCCGCTGCGCTTGCAAGAAGTGGTGTTCGCGCGCAAGGGCGGGAACGGCAAGACGCTGGGCGAGCTCAAGGCCGGTGTCGAGCGCGACACCAAGCACGGTGTGTATATCGCCAAGATCACGCGGATGGGGCAACCCGTGCCGGTGCTCGACGACACCATTGCGTACCACGGCGACGTGGTCACGCTGTACGGTGCCGACAGCGACGTGCAGCGCGCCGCGAAGGAAGCCGGTTACCCGGTGGCGTATTCGGTCAAGACCGACTACGTGTATATGGGGATCGGCATCGTGGTGGGCTTGCTGATCGGCTACATCGTGGTGAAGGTCGGCGGCATTCCGCTCACGCTGGGCAGCGGTGGCGGTGCACTGCTCGCCGGGCTGGTCTTCGGCTGGCTGCGCGGCAAGCACCCGACGTTCGGCGCCATGCCGCTCGCGGCGAGTTCGCTGCTCAAAGAGTTGGGGCTGGCGACATTCGTCACCTGTGTGGGGCTCTCGGCTGGCGCACAGGCGTGGCAGACGCTGCAACAAAGCGGGGTCTCGATCTTTATCGCGGGGGTGATCGTCACCATCGTGCCGCTGCTACTCACGTACCTCTTCGGGCGCTATGTGCTGCGTTACGACAACGTGGCCATTCTGGCCGGGGCGTTGTCGGGCTCGCGTAGTGCCAACCCGGCCTTCGGCGAGATTCTCGACAAGGCCGAGAGCAACGTGCCGACGGTGCCGTTCGCCATCACCTACGCCATCGCCAACGTCTTGCTCACGCTGCTCGGACCGCTTGTGGTGTCGCTGGCTTAAACCTGAACCGGGCCATGTGGCCCGGCCAGCGAATGGATTCGCCCGATCGTTTGTCATTGCCAGTCAATGTCTGATCGCAATTGGTTGTTCATGGAGATAACGCTATGAAATCGAAGGAACTCGACGCACTCGCCAAACTCAGCCCGTTCGAATTCAAGGACACGCTGATCGAACTCGCGCAAGAGAATGGCGCACAGCGCTCGATGCTCAATGCCGGGCGCGGCAACCCGAACTTTCTCGCGCTCGAACCGCGTCACGGCTTCTTCCAGTTGGGACTGTTCTCGCTCTCGGAAGCGGCGCGCCAGTTCACGTACATGCCCGAAGGCGTCGGCGGTATTCCCCCGGGCAAGGGTATCGAAGCGCGCTGGCAAGACTTTGCGCGCGAAAACCAGCACACCGACGGGGTGAAATTCCTCGAGAAGGCCATCTCGTATGTCCGCGATCAGATGGGCCTGAACGTGGAGGACTTCCTCACGGAAATGGTGCACGGCATTCTGGGCTGTAATTACCCGGTGCCGGATCGCATGCTGAAGAACACCGAGAAGATTGCGGCCAAGTACCTGCGCCGCGAGATGGTCGGCCGTCATCCGTTCACCGGCACGTTCGACCTGTTCGCGGTCGAGGGCGGCACGGCTGCGATGACGTATCTGTTCAACACGCTCAAGACCAACCATCTGCTGCAAGCGGGCGACACCATCGCGCTCGGCATGCCGATCTTCACGCCGTATATCGAAATTCCGGAACTGGCCGACTATCAGCTTCACGAAGTGAACCTGAACGCCGATCCGGAACTGGGCTGGCAGTATTCGAAGAAGGAACTCGACAAGCTGCTCGATCCGAAGATCAAGGCGTTCTTCCTCGTGAACCCGAGCAACCCGCCGTCGGTCAAGCTCGACGACGCATCGCTCGAGCATCTGGCCGCCATCGTCAAGAAGCGCCCGGACCTGATCATTCTCACCGACGACGTGTACGGCACGTTTGCCGACGACTTCCGCTCGCTGTTCGCCATCGCACCGTACAACACGATTCTCGTGTACTCGTACTCGAAGTATTTCGGGGCGACGGGCTGGCGTCTGGGGGCGATCGCCACGCACGAGAAGAACGTGTTCGACGACAAGATCGCCAAGCTGCCCAAGGCACAGCGTGAAGGGTTGAACGCACGTTACTCGTCGATCACGACGGAACCCGAGAAGCTCAAGTTCATCGACCGCCTCGTGGCCGACAGCCGCGCCGTGGCACTGAACCATACGGCCGGGTTGTCGACGCCGCAGCAGGTGCAGATGGCGCTCTTCTCGCTGTTCTGCCTGATGGACGAGCCGGATGCCTATAAGCACGCTGTGAAGCGCATTATCCGCCGCCGTAAGGCCGTGATGTACCGCGCCGCCGGCATTACCGAAGAGACCGGCCCGAACACCGTCGATTACTACAACATTCTCGATCTGGAAGTTCTGGGCACGAAGATCTACGGCAAGGGCTTCGTCGACTGGTTCATGAAGAACATCGACCCGTCGGAAGTGCTGTTCCGTCTGGCCAAGGAAAGCGGCGTGGTGCTGCTGCCGGGCCGTGGCTTCGGCACGTTGCACCCGTCGGGCCGTGTGTCGCTCGCCAACCTGAACGAGCCGGACTACATCCAGATCGGCGATACGGTGCGCAAGCTCATGGACGAGTACAACGAACGGTATCTCGCGGGTGGCTCGGGTGCGGGTAAGGGTGGCAAGAAGAAGTAAGCTGCTCGGCCTCCGAACCTTCCCACCATGCTAACGGTGTTGTGTCGTGGCGTTTGACCACGGCGCGGCACCGACAGTCCCCCCCTCGATCGTCCCTCCATGGCGATCGACCATTGCCCGGGAACCACCTTCCCGGGCTTTTTTTATGATGTGAAATCTTTGTGGCGTTTTTGCCCAATTCACGCTGACGTCACAGGGGCAAGCGGGCCAATAAAAATGCCCGCACGAGGCGGGCAGAAGTCACTACAGGGGAAGTCACGCGATATGAGCGTCAAACCCGTGTAAGAGTTCCCAAGGAATGTGACTGGCAGCGCGTCATACGATCGACGTAAAATGGTCGCTTGTCGCTAAACACCCCCCGATGTCGTTTGCGGCGCACGAGGCTCGCGAATCGACGCGCGCGTGGGGGTGGGTCTTCGGGTGTCGAATGTCGGTAAAGTCGGTCGTGCGCAGTGGCTTGACGATGGTCGCGTGTCTCAACGCCGTCACATCGCCGGGCGCTCACGCACAGTCATTGTTCTCGGATCCTAATCCACCGTGTTTCACTGAGCAGAATGCGCTGTCCTACGGTTTGTGGGATCGCGGGCTCGCGCCTCAGTATTTCGTGCCGCCTCCCGAACCCGCGCCACAACCGCAGGCGCAAGACCCGGGCATCTCTGCCGATCCCATTGCGTTGTTTGCCGGTGACGACCCGAACGCCGTCGCCGCGGCCGTCGATCGCGAGGCCGCCGCGCGCGCAGCGTCTGCGGCGCAGGCGGCTGAAGCGGCCGGGCCTGCCGGGGTGGCCAGTGCGGCTGTCGCTGCCGCTGCTGAAGGGGCAGCGAGTGCTGCCGTGGCAGCGGGCACGGACGGCGTGGCAAGCGCAGCCGTCGCGTCATCTGAGGCGCCCGACGGGCAAGCGCAAGCCGATGCAACACCTCCACCGCCGCCTTCCCCCCCGTTACCCGCTGCCGATTTCGCCGTCGCACCGGAATTGAGCGCCGACGGCACGGCCATTTTGGCGAAGGCATTGCTCGCGCCGGGCGAAGTGCCGCCGGAGCCGCCTGCACCGCCGCCCGCACCTGACGTCGAGCCGCCCAATGCTTTCCTTGCGAAAGCGTCGTGCCTGCGCGGACAGCCGCGTCGCGAGAGCTACGCCGATCGCAATATCCGCATGCTGATGCGTCGCGGACTGGTCGTGCGCAACGAGAATCTGCCGCTCATCGCCTCGCGCAGTAAGACGCCGGGCGAAGGCGCCGTGGGCTTGCAGGTGCTCAACGAGCAGCCGTATCAGTTCAATCTGGGCATGAACAACAGCGGCATGACGACCACGGGCAAGATGCAAGGCACGGCCAATCTGTTGATGAACAACCCGCTCGGCATGTACGGCAAGTTCAACACGACCGTGAGTCAAGACTTGCAGAACGCTCGCCGCGATGCGACCAATCGCGACGTCACGGCCAATTACTCGGTGCCGCTCGATGCCGACTGGACGGTGGGCCTGACGGGCAAGACCAACGCGGCCACCGATCAGATTGCTACCGGCACGACGCAGACACAGACGCTCCAATGGCGTGTGCGCCGTGCGTTCGATGTGACGTCGAACGGATCGACAGGGATCGAACTGCGCTACAACCGCAGCCGTACGGAAGACCCGAATGCGATCCATACCTACGACAGCTATGCGGAAGTGGGGCTCAACCACACGCACTATCTCGGCACGTCGAAGCTGGATCTGTCGGTCATGCAGCGCTTGAATGCGCCGTGGATGCCGTCGTCGAGCGGCCCGCCGGGCTGGTCTTATCGCTTCCAGTCGATCGACGCGAAGCTCACTGTGCCGTTCTGATAAACGCCATCACCGCGTCGAGCGACGTGGTGCGCGTGAGCGTCGCAGGCAGGTCCGCGAAGTGCTCGCTTTCCCCGAAGAGAATCACAGGCTTGCCGTATTGCACGGCAAGCCTGACTTCGTCGCGCGTGCCGTGACTGCCGGGCAGCGCGACGATGACGTCGCTCGAGAGCACGTTGATGGAATTGCGTGAGAGCGTGCCCGGCGGCGCATCGGGAAGATGGCGCGGCAACGGACTCACGATGGCAATTTCCACGAACGGGTTCGGATACCCGGGCAGGGGACGGTAGCCTTTTCCTACAACGGCATGGCCGTTTTCCGCGATGGGCGCTTCGTTGTCATTGCCTTCGATGGCTTGCGTCGGCACCACGCCGATGCTGCGTCCCACGCGCTGCGGCACCGCACAGAACGCTTCGCTCACGCTCCACATCACACCTTGTCCGCCGCCGGTCAGCAAGTGGTAACCGGCCACGGCGAGCGCATGACCCAGCGGGACGGCGAGTTCGGTCCACGGCTGTTTGCCGGAACCCATGACGCCGATGGTCTTGGAACGTTGAGGGAGTGGAGTAGCCGTCATAAGAGAGGCGCGCACGATGCGTAGACTTGAGCGCTGCCGATCATAAACGAATTCGCATCGCGGCGACGTTCAGACGTGCGCTGAAAGTTGGGGCGGAAAGGCACGCGCAAATCGCGGGCAAAAAAAACCCGCCGGATGGGCGGGTGAGGAAGCAGGCCTCCCACGGGGAAGTGAAAGCCTGATCTCGCGAGGTGTGTGCGAGATGCGTGTAGTATCGTGATCTACTGGATCGTTGGCTATGGGCTAAGTCCTAAAGTGCATGTCAGACGCTTTCCATTTCCATTTCGTACACTTTCTGACGCCGCGAGTTTTTCTATGAGCGAACCGACGCAATCCCTTCCCGCAGACACTCCCGCCGATGCCGCGCAAATCACTGCCATGCAGAACTTGCGTACTGCGCTGCTAGCCCAGCACAAGGAGCTGATCGCGAACGACCGCCAACAATACGAGGCCGTTTTCGGTGCGGTGCCGACGGGCCGCTTCGTTCAGTTGCTCACGGAAGACCCTTGGTTTCGATGGCTCGATCCGCTCTCGCGCCTGATCGTCGCGATCGACGAGTGGCAGGAACAGACACCGCCGCTCGCCGCCAATGGCATCGCGCTCGCCGATATGGCGGCCAAATTATTTAGGGATGCCGACGAAGAGTTTGGCGAGCGCTATCGGCTGGCGTTGCAACAAGCGCCGGAAGCGGTGATGGGGCAGGGGCGCGTCGTGGCTGCGCTGCGCACGGTGCCGCAGAGCCCGGCAGCGGAGCCGAAGGGTCAGCAGGACGCCGATGCATCGCCGGACGCCGCCAACTAGGCCGCAAGCAAGGGCGACGGCGCTTGAGCAGGGTGCTGCCAGACCGTCAAGCCGAATATTTGTTCCTTCGCTGATCGTTTTTTGAGCAAGGCTCTTGACAGCCCCTAGGCACGGGCAATTTGAGCGGGGCGGGTGAGGTTATCCAGTGGGTTATCCACAAAGGGTGTGGACAACTTTTCCCGCGTCACGCGAAACGACGCCCCCGTTTGCCCGTTTGTCCGCTCGCCCAGCCCGCTGCCGTTTCGCCAAGCACACCGAAATCGTCTGGCCTTGCGGGAATGTTGGCCGCTGGCTCTATGGCGAAACGGGCGCTGCTGCCACAATAGCGGCTTGCCCGGCTGGCGACCCAAAACAAATCCGTGAAACGCCACCGGTTGCCGTCGCCCCGACCGACCGTCAATGACCACTACGCCTATCGTGTTGTTGGTGCTGCTCTCAGCGCTGATGCACGCCACCTGGAACGCCTTTCTCCACGCAAGTCCCGACCGCGTCTGGCAAATCGGCCTGATGGCGGTGCCGCAACTCCTCGCGGCTGTCGTCGGCATCGTGCTGCTGCCACTGCCGCCCATGCAGGTGTGGCCGCTCATCTTGCTCTCGGCCTGTGCGCAGGTCGGCTACACCGTGGCGCTGATTCGCGCGTATCGCGTGGGCGAGTTCGGGCAGATCTATCCCATTGCGCGCGGCATCTCCCCCTTGTTGATTTCCGGCGCGGCGCTGTTGCTGGCGGGCGAATGGCCCACAGGCAGCGCGGCGCTCGGCATCGCGTGTATCTGCGGGGGTATCTTGACGCTCGCGTTGCGCGGGCGGCGCTTGTCGGGCGACAGCGTACCCGCCGCGTTGCTCACCGGCGTATTTATCGCGGCGTACACCGTTGTGGACGGGTTTGGCGTGCGGATGTCGAACGGCAACGGTTTCGGCTATATCGCCTGGGCGTACTTGTTTGCCAGCGTGCCGCTCGTCGGGGGTGTATGGAAATTGCGAGGAGGTTGGCGCGGCATGTTCCTTGCGCCGCGCCGACGCGTGATCGAAGCGCTCGGTGCCGGTGTGGTCGCGCAGTGCGCTTACGGCATGGTGGTCTTCGCGCTGCAATTTCTACCGATGGGTGTGGTGTCGGCGCTGCGCGAATCGAGCGCGATCTTTGCGGTGCTGCTCGGCTGGCTGTTCTTGCGCGAAAAGCTCAATGCGCGCCGCCTCGTGGCATGTAGCCTCGTCGTGGGCGGCGCGGTACTGATCAAGCTCGGTGCCTGAAATAGCGCTGAATGCGTGCTGCGGTCGTGCCTACGCGCGCGGCCACAACTCCGCGCGATGCGCGGTAATGGCGGCGACCACGATCTCGCGCATGCCGTGACCGTCGGTCGACTCCAGATGCTCGAGAATCGTCATGCGCATGCGCGGTGCCCAAAAGCGCCGCAAGTGCCCGGCAATGCTCTCGAGCGCTTCGTCGCGGTCGGGCATCGTTTCGAAGAAGTCGCCGATCTGATTGGCCATCTTGACCAGATTGTCGGTGTCCATGATCTGTTCTGTCCCCTCTCGTAAGCCGCTATCTATCCGTGGTGCCCGTGGTGCCTGCCTGAAGCTGGACAATCCTGCGTCCGCCGCATCGTCTCATGGCGTCGGACGATGAAGCTCGCCGACTGCGCGGCGATGGACGCGGATTGTCCTGATGGCGCTTGTTCCTGCGCAACCTTTTCAGCCTTTCTAACCCTTCGAACCTTACCCTGCGTTTGCCTCAGCCGCTCCGCGGGAGTGGTCGAGGAACGCCTCCTGCTGACGGTTGAAGTCCGAGTACTGGCGCTGCCATTCCGACGGCTGTGCCACCGGCGTGACCTGCACTGCTGTCACCTTGTACTCGGGGCAATTCGTCGCCCAGTCGGAGTTGTCGGTGGTGATGACGTTCGCGCCCGATTCCGGGAAGTGGAACGTCGTGTACACCACACCCGGCTGCATGCGATCGCTCACGATCGCGCGCAGCACCGTCTCGCCCGCCCGGCTCTGAATCCCGACCCAATCGCCATCCTTCACGCCGCGCTCTTCTGCGTCGTGCGGGTGAAGCTCCAGTCGGTCTTCGCTATGCCAGTGATTGTTGTCGGTACGGCGCGTTTGTGCGCCGACGTTGTACTGCGACAGAATCCGGCCCGTCGTCAGAATGAGCGGGAAGCGGCGCGTCACCTTCTCGTCGGTCGGCACGTATTGCGTAATCAGGAACTTGCCCTTGCCGCGCACGAACTCGTCGATGTGCATGACCGGGGTGCCTTCCGGCGCGTTCTCGTTACACGGCCATTGCACGCTGCCCAGTTCGTCGAGCTTCGCGTAGCTCACGCCCGTGAACGTCGGCGTGAGGCGTGCAATTTCGTCCATGATTTCCGACGGATGCGAGTAGTTCATCTCGTAGCCCAGACGCTTGGCGAGCTGAATTGTCACTTCCCAGTCGGCGTAGCCGCCGCGCGGAGGCATCACCTGACGCACGCGCGAGATACGACGCTCGGCGTTGGTGAACGTGCCGTCCTTCTCCAGGAACGACGAACCCGGCAGCAGCACGTGGGCGTACTTCGCGGTCTCGTTCAGGAAGATGTCCTGGACGACGATGCACTCCATCTGCTCCAGCGCGTGCGTCACGTGCTGCGTGTTCGGGTCGGATTGAACGATGTCTTCGCCTTGGCAATACAGGCCCATGAAGGTGCCCGAGAGTGCGGCATCGAACATGTTCGGAATGCGCAGGCCCGGCTCGGCTTGCAGCTCGACACCCCATTCGGCTTCGAACAAGGCGCGTGCGCTGGCGTCGGACACATGGCGATAGCCCGGCAGTTCATGCGGGAACGCACCCATGTCGCACGAGCCCTGCACGTTGTTCTGACCGCGCAGCGGGTTCACGCCGACACCTTCGCGGCCGATGTTGCCGGTGAGCATCGAGAGGTTGGCGATACCGATCACGGTCGTCGAACCTTGCGCATGCTCGGTGACGCCCAGGCCGTAGTAGATGGCCGCGTTACCGCCCGTGGCGTACAGACGCGCCGCACCGCGCACCAGATGCGCAGGCACGCCGGTGTGCACTTCGGTGGCTTCGGGCGAATTCTCGGCGCGCGAGATGAAGTCGCGCCACTGCGCAAACGCGCGGTCTTCGCAGCGCTCGGCGATGAATTTTTCGTCCATCAGCCCTTCGGTCACGATCACGTGGGCGAGGGCGTTGACCATCGCCACGTTCGTGCCCGGACGCAGTTGCAGGTGATAGTCGGCGTTGATGTGCGGGCTCTTGACCAGATCGATCCGGCGCGGGTCGATCACGATCAGCTTCGCGCCTTCGCGCAGACGCTTCTTCATGCGCGAGCCGAACACCGGGTGGCCGTCGGTCGGGTTCGCACCCATCACCAGAATCACGTCGGAATGTTCCACCGACTTGAACGTCTGCGTGCCCGCCGATTCGCCCAGCGTGGCCTTCAGGCCGTAGCCGGTCGGCGAATGGCAAACGCGGGCGCAGGTGTCGACGTTGTTGTTGCCGAAGGCGGCACGTACCAGCTTCTGCACGAGGTAATCTTCTTCGTTCGTGCAGCGCGACGACACCAGGCCGCCGATCGAGTCGCGGCCATACTTGGCCTGAATGCGCTTGAATTCCGATGCCGCGTAGTCGAGGGCTTCGTCCCACGACACTTCTTGCCACGGATCGGTAATTTTCTTGCGGATCTTCGGCGTGAGAATGCGGTCCTTGTGCGTGGCGTAGCCCCAAGCGAAGCGGCCCTTCACGCAGGCATGGCCTTCGTTGGCCTGACCATCCTTGTGCGGCACCATGCGCACGACTTCATTGCCCTTCATCTCCGCCTTGAACGAGCAGCCCACGCCGCAATAGGCACAGGTGGTGATCTTGGCGTGCTCGGCTTGGCCGAGGTGAATGACGGACTTTTCTTGCAGCGTAGCGGTCGGGCAGGCGGCCACACAGGCGCCGCACGACACGCATTCCGAATCCATGAACGGCTGGTCTTGACCCGGCGAGACACGCGCTTCGAAGCCGCGGCCCGAGATCGTCAGCGCGAACGTGCCTTGCGTTTCTTCACAGGCGCGCACGCAGCGGTTACAGACGATGCACTTCGAGGCGTCGTAAGTGAAGTACGGGTTGGTTTCGTCTTTCTCGGTGTCGAAGTGGTTGGCGCCGTCGAAGCCGTAACGCACTTCGCGCAGTCCCGTGACACCCGCCATGTCTTGCAATTCGCAATCGCCGTTAGCGGCGCAGGTCAGGCAATCGAGCGGGTGATCGGAGATGTAGAGCTCCATCACGCCCTTGCGCAGTTCCTGCAATTTCGGCGTTTGCGTACGAACCTTCATGCCCGGTTCGACGGGCGTCGTGCACGATGCGGGGAAGCCGCGCCGTCCTTCGATTTCCACCAGACACAGGCGGCACGAGCCGAACGGCTCCAGCGAATCGGTAGCGCACAGCTTCGGTACGTTCACGCCGCCTTCGGCCGCGGCACGCATGATCGACGTGCCCGCAGGCACGGTGATTTGCTCGCCGTCGATCTCAAGCGTGACTTCCTTTTCCGACTCGCGACGCGGCGTGCCGTAATCCTTTTCGAACATCGGGTCCATCATGGTGAGGGCTCTCCTAGGCGGCCTTAGTCGGCTGGTTCGATGCTTCAGCCGCGCCGAAGTCTTCGGGGAAATGGTTCAGTGCTGAGAGCACGGGGTAGGGCGTCATGCCGCCCATCGCGCACAGCGAGCCGGCGAGCATGGTGTCGCACAGATCGCGCAGCAACTTGATTTGTTTGGGACGGTCGCGTCCGTCGATGATGCGGTCCATGACTTCCACGCCGCGCGTCGAGCCGATGCGGCACGGCGTGCACTTGCCGCACGATTCGATGGTGCAGAACTCCATCGCGTAGCGCGCAAGCTTGGCGAGATCGACCGTGTCGTCGTGGGCCACGATGCCGCCGTGGCCGAGCACCGCCCACAGCGCGGCAAACGCTTCGTAGTCGAGCGGCGTATCCCACTGCGATTCGGGCAGATAGGAGCCGAGCGGGCCGCCGACCTGCACGGCGCGAAGTGGTCGGCCGGTGATGGCACCGCCGCCGAAGTCGTACAGAATTTCGCGCAGCGTGACACCGAACGCTTTCTCGATCAGGCCGCCGTACTTGATGTTGCCCGCGAGCTGAATCGGCAACGTGCCGCGCGAGCGGCCCATACCGAAGTTCTTATAGAAGTCGGCACCACGGTCCATGATGATCGGCACCGAGGCGAGCGAGATCACGTTGTTGATGACCGTCGGTTGGCCGAAGAGGCCTTCGATGGCGGGCAGCGGCGGCTTGGCGCGCACGACGCCGCGTTTGCCTTCGAGGCTTTCGAGCAGTGCGGTTTCTTCGCCGCAGACGTAAGCGCCGGCCGCCTTGCGCACTTCCAGATGGAAGGTCTTGTCCGAGCCAAGAATGTTCTCGCCCAGATAGCCCGCGGCTTTCGCATTGACGATGGCTTCGTTGAGTACATCAATCGAATGCGGATACTCGCTGCGCACATAGATATAGCCGCGCGTGGCACCGACGGCGATGCCCGCGATCGTCATACCTTCCACGAGCACGAGCGGGTCGCCTTCCATCAACATGCGGTCGGCGAACGTGCCGGAGTCGCCCTCGTCGGCGTTGCAAACGATGTACTTCTGCGCGGAGGGCGTGTTGAGTACCGTCTTCCACTTGATGCCAGTCGGGAACGCCGCACCGCCACGTCCGCGCAGGCCGGAATCGGTCACTTGCGTGACGATGGCCGCGCCGTCCATGGCGAGGGCGTTGCGCAGGCCGCGATAGCCGTCGTGTGCGACGTAATCGTCGACAGAGACGGGATCGGTGATGCCCACGCGCGCGAAGGTGAGTCGTTCCTGCTGTTTGAAGTACGGAATCTCTTCGGTCAGGCCGAGGGCCAGCGGATGATCGCCGCCTGCGGTGACGTTGGCATCGAACAGACCCGGCACGTCGTCGACCTCGACCGGACCGTAGGCGACGCGTCCTGCGGGTGTGGTGACTTCTAGCAGCGGCTCCAGCCAGAGCATGCCGCGCGTGCCGTTGCGCACGAGCTCGATCGCGATGCCGCGTGCGGCCGCTTGCGCGACGATGGCTTCAGCCACTTCATCGGCACCGAGGGCGAGCGCGGCGGAGTCGCGCGGCAGATAGAGCCGCACGGTGGTCGGGTTAGCTTGGGCAGGGGAGGTGACTTGGCTCATACGGCATCCTTCGCGCGGGCGAGCAGGCGGTCGAATTTCTCGGGGGTGACGCGCGCGTGCAGCTTGTCGTCGATGGTGATGGCCGGCGACGTGGCGCACTGGCCAAGGCAATACACGGGCTCGAGCGCGACGTCGCCGCTATGCGCGTGCATCGCACAACCCAGCACGCGCTCGGCGTGCGCCACGAGCGCGTCGGCGCCCATGCTCTGACACGCTTCCGCGCGGCAAATCTGCACAACGTGGCGCGGCGGCGCACTGGTGCGGAAGTGGTGATAGAACGTGATCACGCCGTGAACTTCGGCGCGCGAGAGGTTGAGGGCGTTGGCGATGACGGGCACGGCGTCCGGGGGCACGTAGCCGAAGGCTTCCTGAACGTCGTGGAGGATGGGCAACAATGGCCCTTCCTGCGCTGCATGAGCGTCCAGAATCGCTTGCACCGTCGCGACGGAATAAGCCTCGCGCATGGCAGTTGTCTCCTATTTGGCACGCCGTGGGGAGCGGCACACCTGCGGGTATGGGTATGTGTTGTCGTTCCGCTTTCAAACTTTGGCAAAGCTTTTCGGCTTGCCCCGGGGCGAGAGGCCCGATGAAAACGCATCCGAAGACGCGGCTCGGGTCTAGCGATCAGCGTGACGCCGGATGCGTGTGCGACACATAGCCCCCACCATATGCCGCACGAGCTGGCCTCTCGCCCGTTGCTTACATCATGAACCGGTACCGCAGGCGTCGCGAATTCGCGCTTCACCCGATACCCGCTTCCACGGGCAGTGCGTTGTCACGTCAGAGACGGTTTGGGGAGTGGCCGTCTTCACCGTGGCAAGGCATCAGTATGTGAAACACGATATATCATATACGGTATACGTGCAATAGCCTGAGACCGGGTTTGGCAGGCTCGTTTACCCGGATTTGAAGCGCCGGATTTGAGGCGCCGGATCTGATGCGCCGGAGGAGAGGCGCTGAAGGGGAGGGGAGAAGAAGGAACAGTATGCCGGGCTAGGCGGCAACTGGCGGGGAAAAACAAAAAAGCCAGCGGCACGAATGTGCGGCTGGCTTTCTTATTGGCGTGCGTGAGCGTGTGGCAGCCACGCGCGCCGCCGGTCATGACGTTAATCGAGGAAGTCGCAATGCTCTTCGACGAAAGCGGCCAAACCGAGGGTGTGATCGCGAGCGAGCTTCTCGGCCAGTTCCGTATCGCGTTTTTCGAGTGCCGTGATGATCTTCAGGTGATCGACAATCGAGCGCGCGGCCCGGTCGTTCTGAGCGATCGTCACTTTACGAATGGCGCGCACGTGAATGAACAGGTTCTTGATGGTGTTCGCAATCGCTTGCGAGCCGCCAAGATTGATGAGCGCCTGATGGAAGTCGATGTTCGCGTCGGAATACTCTTCGATGTGATCGGTCGGCGGTGCGTTGACGAACTCATCGAACAGATGGCGCAGTTTCGCGATCTCTTCATCCGAGGCGTGCAGCGTGGCCAGTCGTGCGGACATGCCTTCGAGGGCCGCCCACATCTGAATCATCTCGACGATTTCACGCTTGGTCTTGCGGATGATGAAAATGCCTCGGCGTGGCACCGTGCGCAGAAAACCTTCCTGCTCCAGGAGAGTCATCGCCTCGCGAATCGGGGTGCGCGAAACGCCGAGTTCCTGGATGAGCTGACGCTCATCCAGGCGGATCTCTTCTTTCCGGTTATAGATATCTGCGTCTGCGATGGCTTTTTTCAGCCGCGCATACGCCTGATTACGAAAACTCGTGGTGGTGTCGATCGGCCCCAGCGCGAGTGGCGTCACTCGCTCCGGAGTTGGGGTGATCAGGGACATGCAATAGTCTCCTAGGTATTACGGCCTCCTCAGAGGCGCAATGCTTGCTGCCCCACGACGGATGCCGGTTTCGTGACGAGTTTACCCGATTCGTTTGCCTGCGTGGTTTCCGCCAGGTAGGCGAAGCGGCCATTCTTCTCGGCCTTCTCAAGCATCGATGCCGGCAGCGATGCAAACAAATGAACCATGGCGGCACCGGCGGAAAGGGCGGCGGCGAGGGCAAGCAGAGTCAGCGCAACGACGAACATGATGACACTCCTGAAAGACGTTAGATGATCGATATGTGGGGGAGAACTTGCTTTGCATTGTATGTCGCGCCGCAACAAGTCTCAAGATATACCACATACGGAATATCAAAATTTATCGTTTTTCGGGACGTTCTTTAAGTGTCACTGCCCATTGACTGCCTGATTTTGTCTCTTTTTCCGATACTGCCGAGCGGGTCGATGCGCGGCGCTGGTCTCCTCAAAGGTCCGGTTGGCGTGCAAGAGTACAGATTTCGGGACGCGCGGGTAATGCGTAGTCAGTCGCGTGTTCGAAGGTGTCCTCGGTGAGGGGGAAAACGGTGATATTGCGTTGCCGCGAAACCACAGCCGTTATTGCGTGCTGAGCCACCGTGCCGGGTCTCGATCCGCTGATCCGCCAGTCGGCAGATCCATCCGCCAACGCATTGCAGGGGGAACAATGCGTGGCGGCGGCGTGCGGCAGAAATTGCCCTTCTATATAGATAGGCGCATGGCAAGCGGCGCGACGCGCCAACTTGCCAGGTCTTCTTCTCAGGCGATCAAGCTGCCTTGGCCAGTCGTGCCTGTGCAGCAGCGACGGCATCGGGCTGCGTCATGAACTCGCGTTGCTGAATAAGGGCGAGCACAACGTCGAGGGTTGGCGTGGGCACTGCCGCAAGGCGCCCCATCTCTTGCACCACCGAGACGAGCGGGTCGATTTCCATGGCCCGGCCGCGCTCGAGATCCTGAAGCATCGACGTCTTGTGCGAGCCCACCGCGCCGGCGCCATTGATCCGGCGTTCGACATCCACGCGGAAATGCACGCCGAGCTTGTCGCCGATCGCTTTCGCTTCGAGCATCATGGCGCGCGCGACGGCACGCGTGCCCGGGTCGCTGGCGATGATATCGAGCGTCGCGTGTGTGAGTGCCGAAATAGGGTTGAAGCAGAGGTTGCCCCAAAGCTTGAGCCAGATCTCGTCGCGAATGTTCTCGCGAATGGGGGCATCGAGCCCACCTTTGGTCATGATCTGCGAGAGCGCTTCCACGCGGGCGGTGCGCTCGCCGCTGGCTTCGCCGAGCGGGAACTTGTTGCCGTACACGTGTTGAATCACGCCGGGCGCAACGACTTCGGTGGCCGGATACACGACGCAGCCGATGGCCCGTTCGGGGCCAAGCTGACGCCACTGACGCCCGCCCGGATCGATGCTCTCGAGCGTGCTGCCCTCGAGCGTGCCGCCGTGCTTATAGAAGTACCAGTAGGGAATGCCGTTCACCGCAGTGACCACGGCCGTGTCGGGACCGATGAGCGGTTGCATGGCGTCGAGTACCGACGGCACGGAGTGCGCTTTGAGCGCGATGATGACGTAGTCCTGCGGACCGAGCTCACGCGGGTCGTCCGTGCAACGCAGTTGGGCGACGCGTTCTTCGCCGTCGATCAACAACTTGAGTCCGTGCTCACGCATGGCCGCGAGATGCGGGCCGCGCGCCACCAGACTGACATCGGCTCCAGCGTGCGCGAGCTGCACACCGAGATAACCGCCGATGGCACCGGCGCCATAGATGCAAATCTTCATGAAGTCTCCCTCCACAAATGGTCAATCGGAACTTGGCCTTTATTTTTCTAATATCAAATGTTGTATATCGTATATCACAAGCCGGGAAGCGCCAAGCTTTCCGGCGGCCGAGGGCGTCATGGTTTCCCCGCGGTCGGCCGGAAAGGGGTGTCGGGATGTGTGAGCGCGACCGTCATTGCCTGACGTCGAACGCGGTACGAAAGCGGCGGGCGAGCGAATTATTACGGTGTGTTACAGCGGAGGAGGGCATTTCGCAATCAGCCCTCGTTGTGAGAAAAATTATCAAAAATATCGTCTTGTGCTCGTTTTAAAAATCGTCAAGGACGCCGATATAAAAGGCTGTAGCGCCTTATCTGACGCGCCTCTCGGATCAGGTTAACTCCTTAGTATTTTCGCATTGCGTTGTTGCGGCGCTCCGGCCTACAGTTGCCTTACTGTATCTAGCCGCCACCTAGCACAGTGCCTCGCGTGCCGTGGACGTTTTCGAAGCAATGGACCGAAAACGCCTGCGGCACGCGAGGGGGAAAGCGAGAAAAGTCATAAATTAGTGTTGACTTAAATCTGATATATCGTATATTTCGTTCGGTATATTTGCGGTGGAGCGAGAGCGGATCCGCAAGCATCAGAGACAAAGTCGACGAGGCGAAGACCTCGTAAAAGCATACCCAGGGGGCATAGACCCCATCCGGAAGGTGTTGTTGTTGTGAAGCTGTCAAACAACTGAAAACCGATGGAGGAGGTACAAGTGGAGACGACAAATCAACACGGTAAGACATCCGTGTTCGCGAGCCCTTGGGTTCAGCTCGTGTTCGGCGTGATTTGTATGGCGATGATCGCCAACTTGCAATACGGGTGGACGCTGTTCGTCAACCCGATCGACGAGAAGTATCACTGGGGCCGCACGGCCATTCAGGTGGCATTCACGATCTTCGTGGTCACGGAAACGTGGCTCGTGCCGATCGAGGGCTATCTGGTCGACCGCTTCGGTCCGCGCCCCGTGGTGGTGGGTGGCGGTCTGCTTTGCGGTATTGCGTGGGCGCTCAACGCCTACGCCGATTCGCTCGCGATGCTGTATTTCGCAGCGGCGGTAGGCGGTGTCGGTGCCGGTGCGGTGTATGGCACCTGCGTGGGCAACGCGCTCAAGTGGTTCCCGGCTAACCGGGGGCTGGCAGCAGGGCTGACGGCAGCAGGCTTCGGTGCAGGTTCCGCCCTGACCGTGGTGCCGATTGCCAACATGATCAAGAGCAGCGGCTATGAGAACACCTTCCTGGTGTTCGGTCTTGGCCAAGGCATCATCGTGTTGCTTCTCGGTCTTGCGCTGGCTTCGCCGCCCGCCGCTTTCGAGGCACTCAAGAAGCTTGCCCCGGGCGCACGCCGCTACAACGCCAAGCCGACCGAAGTCATGCGCAGTCCCGTGTTTTGGCTGATGTATCTGATGTTCGTGCTGATGGCCGCAGGCGGTCTGATGGCAACGGCACAGCTCGGCCCGATCGCTAAGGACTACGGCCTGGACGGCACCCCGGTTTCGCTCATGGGGCTGACCTTGCCGGCACTGACCTTCGCACTGGCCATCGACCGTGTGCTCAACGGCGTCACGCGTCCGATCTTCGGCTGGATCTCCGACAAGATCGGTCGTGAAAACACGATGTTCATCGCCTTCGCGATGGAAGCCGCGGGTATCTACGCGCTGTCGGTCTGGGGCCAGCACCCGGTCGCCTTCGTGATTCTCACGGGTCTCGTGTTCTTCGCCTGGGGTGAAATCTACAGCTTGTTCCCGGCCACTTGCGCCGACACCTTCGGTTCGAAGTACGCCGCGACCAACGCCGGCATGCTCTACACCGCCAAGGGAACGGCTGCGTTGCTGGTGCCTTTTACCAGCGTCATCACCGCAACAACCGGTAGTTGGCACGCTGTGTTCATGATCGCAGTCGTCATGAATGCAACGGCCGCCGTACTCGCGCTCTTCGTGCTCAAGCCGATGCGCGCTCGACTCGCCCAACGCTATGCGGACAGCAGTGCCCGCGACGCCGAGGAGGTCATTACCAAACCAGCAGACTTGTCCCGCAGTACGACCTGAGGAACAGGCGCCGGCAGGAGTGCCGCGCGCGACGCGACCGGATTTACGGCGCAGCGCGCGCGGCATGCAAGACAGTTTTGAAGTCCTAAAGTAATCGTCAGCGAAAGACGACGCAACACTGAAACCGGAAAAATTGGAGGAGAGAATTATGTCCATTGCGATGACCGTGCCAGTCGGCAAGGCGGAAAACAACACCGCGGGCGACACGCTCAAAGACAGCAGCCGACACGCGAACATCGTGTCCGAGGCAGAAACGACTGATGGTTTCCATCTGGTCATCGATGCCCTGAAAGCGAACGACATTGACACTATCTTTGGTCTGGTGGGGATTCCCATTACCGATCTGGCCCGCCTCGCACAAGCCGAAGGCATGCGCTTCATCGGTTTCCGTCATGAACAGCACGCCGGCAATGCTGCGGCGATCGCTGGCTTCATGACCCAGAAGCCCGGCATTTGCCTGACCGTGTCCGCACCGGGCTTCCTGAACGGCCTGACGGCACTGGCGAACGCCACCACCAACTGCTTCCCGATGATTTTGATCAGCGGCTCGAGCGAGCGCGAAATCGTCGATTTGCAGCAGGGTGACTACGAAGAGATGGATCAGCTCAACGCTGCCAAGCCGTACTGCAAGGCCGCTTACCGCGTGCTGCATGCAGAAGACATTGGCGTGGGCGTGGCGCGTGCGATTCGTGCTGCCGTCTCGGGCCGCCCGGGCGGCGTGTATCTGGATCTGCCGGCCAAGCTGTTGGCCCAGACGCTCGATGCACAGAAGGCGAAGGATTCGCTGATTCGTGTGATCGACGCCGCACCGCGTCAGATCCCGGCACCGGACGCCGTCAAGCGCGCCCTCGACGTGATCAAGAACGCCAAGCGCCCGCTGATTCTGCTGGGCAAGGGCGCCGCTTACGCGCAGGCCGATGCCGACATTCGTGCACTGGTCGAGAAGTCGGGTATTCCGTACCTGCCGATGTCGATGGCCAAGGGCCTGCTGCCCGACACGCACGAGCAATCGGCGGCTGCCGCACGTTCGTTCGTGCTGCAAGAAGCCGACGTCGTGGTGCTGATCGGTGCTCGCCTGAACTGGCTACTCGCGCACGGCAAGGGCAAGACCTGGGGTTCGGCCCCGAAGAAGTTCGTGCAGATCGACATCTCGCCGACGGAAATCGACAGCAACGTGGCGATTGCCGCGCCAGTGATCGGCGACATCGGTTCGTGCGTGTCGGCACTGGTGGCCGGTATCGACGCGAACTTCGGCAAGCCGAGTGCTGAATGGACCGGCGCGATTGCGGAACGCAAGAACAAGAACCTGGCCAAGATGGCGGCAACGCTCGACCAGAACCCGTCGCCGATGAATTTCCACAGCGCACTGCGCTCGATTCGCGACGTGCTCAAGGCGTATCCGGATATCAATCTGGTCAACGAAGGCGCAAACACGCTCGACTACGCCCGCAGCATCATCGACCAGTACCAGCCGCGCAAGCGCTTCGACTCGGGTACGTGGGGCGTGATGGGCATCGGCATGGGCTTCGCCATCGGTGCAGCCGTGACGAGCGGCAAGCCGGTCGTGGCGATCGAAGGCGATAGCGCGTTCGGTTTCAGCGGCATGGAACTCGAAACGATCTGCCGTTACGAGCTGCCGGTGACCACCATCATCTTCAACAACAACGGCGTGTATCGCGGCACCGACGTCAACCCGACGGGCGGTAAGGACGTGGCACCGACGGTGTTCGTCAAGGGCGCGCGCTACGACAAGATGATCGAAGCCTTCGGTGGCATCGGTTACCACGTCACCACGCCGGAAGAACTGACCAAGGCGCTGCAAGAGGGCATCAAGTCGGGCAAACCGACGCTCATCAATGCAGTGATCGACGAATCGGCGGGCACGGAAAGCGGCCGTCTGACCAATCTGAATCCGCAAAGCGCGGCGATGAAAAAGTAACTCGAGTCAATTAAGGAGACATGACATGAGCAAACCCCTCGAAGGCATCAAGATCATCGACTTCACGCACGTGCAAGCCGGCCCGGCCTGCACCCAGTTGCTGGCTTGGTTCGGTGCGGACGTGATCAAAGTGGAGCGCCCCGGTTCGGGCGACGTCACGCGTACCCAACTGCGCGACATTCCCGATGCCGACGCGCTGTACTTCACCATGCTCAACAGCAACAAGCGCTCGCTGACGCTGGATACGAAGACGCAAGAAGGTAAGGAAGTGCTCGAGAAGCTGGTGCGTGAATCGGACGTGCTGGTCGAGAACTTCGCCCCGGGCGCGCTGGATCGCATGGGCTTCACGTGGGAGCGTCTGAACGAACTGAATCCGAAGCTGATCGTGGCCTCGGTCAAGGGCTTCTCGGACGGTCACCATTACGAAGACCTGAAGGTCTACGAAAACGTGGCGCAGTGCGCCGGCGGTGCCGCTTCGACGACGGGCTTCTGGGACGGTCCTCCCACGGTGTCGGCCGCAGCACTCGGCGACAGCAACACGGGTATGCACCTGGCTATCGGCATCTTGACGGCACTGATCGGTCGCGGCCAAACGGGCCGTGGTCAGAAGGTGGCCGTGTCGATGCAAGACTCGGTCATCAACCTGTGCCGCGTGAAGCTGCGCGACCAACAGCGTCTGGATCGCGTGGGCTATCTGGAAGAGTATCCGCAGTACCCGCACGGTGAGTTCAGCGACGTGGTGCCGCGTGGCGGTAACGCCGGCGGCGGCGGTCAGCCGGGCTGGGTGCTCAAGTGCAAGGGCTGGGAAAACGACCCGAACGCTTACATCTACTTCACGATTCAAGGCCACGCTTGGGAGCCGATCTGCCGCGCACTGGGCAAGCCGGAGTGGATCAGCGATCCGAACTACGCCACGGCACAAGCGCGTCAGCCGCACATCTTCGACATCTTCAAGACGATCGAAGAGTGGCTCGCCGACAAGACCAAGTACGAAGCGGTGGATATCCTGCGCAAGTTCGATATTCCGTGCGCGCCGGTGTTGTCGATGAAGGAAATCGCGGACGATCCGTCGCTGCGCGCTTCGGGCACGATCGTGGAAGTGCCGCACAAGGAACGCGGTTCGTACCTGACCGTCGGCAGCCCGATCAAGTTCTCGGGTCTGAAGCCGGAAATCACCGGTTCGCCGCTGCTGGGCGAGCACACGGAAGAGATCCTGGCAGAGTTGGGCTACAGCAAGGACCAGATTGGCAAGCTGCATTCGGCCAAAGCCATCTGAGCCTGAAGTGAGCATGTAGTCGCGCAGGTGCCGCATCTTCATCAGGTGCGGCACCTGTTGTCGTTTTTCGGGACCGCATTGTCTTTTGATTCATGTATTTTTGTTGCATGTTTAAATCGTAGTTATTGATCCCCCACAGAAAAAGCAGGAGACACCATGAGCGCACCGGTGGACGCAGCACAATTGGTTCAGGTCGTGGGCGACGCCATCGTCGTGGCCGACCCGAAGAACATCATCACCTTGTGGAATGCCGGCGCGGAAAAGATGTTCGGCTTCTCGGTCAGTGAAGCGGTCGGGCAACCGCTGGACATCATCATTCCCGAGCGCCTGCGCCATCGTCACAACGAAGGCTATGAGAAGACCATGGCCACCGGGCAAACGAAATACGGCAGCGATTTGCTGAAGGTGCCCGCGACGCATAAGGATGGGCGCGCCATGTCGATCGCGTTCACCGTGGCGCTGCTGCGCGACGCGCAAGGGCAGGTGAGCGGTATCGTGGCCGTCATTCGCGACGAGACCTCACGCTTCCAAGAAGACCGCCAACTGCGCAAACGCGTCGCTGAACTCGAAGCCAAAGTCGGTGAGCTCACCGGCGCGCGCGCCTGATCCTGCCCGTCATGTCTTGAATTACGCCTGCCGCGCTCGCGGCAGGTTCTGCTTTTCCTCGCCCTCTAAAACCTCCCCCCAGACAGACCGGGGCCCTTTCTCGCTGCTCAGACAGTGTTCAACTCGCCTCGAGAAAGGGCCCCGATCTGTCTCTCCCAGCCTTGGTGGCATGCCTGTAAACCCGTAGCCAGCACTGAAGGTGTTTTAAATGCTGCGGCGCAAACCCCTTTAAACATGCGCATTTGGCGGGAATTCTTCGATTTATTCCGCAAAGCAATAACTGCCATTGGCAAAAAATAGCCGTTGATAAAATATCGTGTATGAAATACTGTATATCACAGTCAAATACCAACATAACGGCCCTTGCAGCCGAGCCCGAGGAGGAGACAACCATGGCATTCACCGCCATCGCATGTCCGCATACCGCCAGCGTTATCGCTAACGATGGGGGTCGATCATGAGCAAAGCACTCGAAGGCGTGCGCATTCTCGACTTCACCCACGTGCAGTCGGGTCCGACCTGCACGCAGCTGCTCGCTTGGTTTGGCGCCGACGTCATCAAGATCGAGCGCGCTGGCCACGGAGACGTCACGCGCGATCAGTTGCGCGACATCCCGGATGCGGACAGCCTGTACTTCACGATGCTCAACAGCAATAAGCGTTCGATCACGCTCGACACGAAGCACCCGGAAGGCAAGGCGGTGCTCGAGCGCATGATTCGCGATTGCGACGTGCTGGTGGAAAACTTCGCGCCCGGCGCGCTCGATCGCATGGGCTTCACGTGGGAACACATCCACGCGCTGAACCCGCGCATGATCGTCGCCTCGGTCAAAGGCTTCGGCCCCGGCCCGTATCAAGACTGCAAGGTCTACGAGAACGTGGCGCAGTGCGTGGGCGGTGCCGCCTCGACGACCGGTTTCGACGACGGCCCGCCGATGGTGACGGGCGCCCAAATCGGCGACTCGGGCACGGGCCTGCATCTCGCGCTGGGCATCGTCACGGCGCTGTATCAGCGCACGATGACCGGCCAAGGCCAGCGCGTGCTGGCGGCGATGCAAGACGGCGTGCTGAACCTCTGTCGCGTGAAGCTGCGCGATCAGCAACGCCTCGAGCGCACGAACGTGATGGAGGAGTACCCGCAATACCCGAACGGTCAGTTCGGTGACGCGGTGCCGCGCGCAGGCAATGCGTCGGGCGGCGGT
The DNA here is from genome assembly GCF_902459645.1 of Pandoraea pneumonica. Lineage (GTDB taxonomy): Bacteria > Pseudomonadota > Gammaproteobacteria > Burkholderiales > Burkholderiaceae > Pandoraea > Pandoraea pneumonica. Next base: position 2,033,909 of record NZ_CABPSK010000001.1, on the reverse strand, counting down.
CAGCCGGGCTGGATCGTCAAGTGCCGCGGCTGGGAGACGGACCCGAACGCTTATATCTACTTCATCACGCAAGCCCCGGTGTGGGGATCGATCTGCAAGGTGATCGGCAAGCCGGAGTGGGTGGAACACCCGGACTACGCCACGCCGCGTGCTCGTCTGCCGCGCCTGCGCGAGATCTTCGACACCATCGAGCAATGGACGATGACCAAGACGAAGTTCGAGGTCATGAACATTCTCAACGAGTACGACATTCCCTGCGGCCCGATTCTCTCGATGAAGGAAATCGCCGAAGACATGTCGCTGCGCGAGACCGGCACGATCGTGGAAGTGGATCACCCGAAGCGCGGCAAGTACCTCACGGTGGGCAACCCGATCAAGCTGTCCGACAGTCCGACGCACGTGGAACGCTCGCCGCTGCTTGGCGAACACACCGACGACGTGCTCTCGGAATTCGGCTACAGCGCCCAGCAGATCGCGGCACTGCGCGAAGTCGGCGCAGTGTGAATGACCTCAAGAAGTCGCGTCCGGCGCGCGCACGCTCCGTCGTGCCGCGTCGCCGGACCGTTACCGGAATGGCAAACGCATGAAGCTCTGGACTCGTTTCAAAACTGCCCACGGCCGCATCGGCTTTGGCCTGCTCAAGGGCGACCTCATCCACGAACATCGCGGCAGTCTGTACGACGAGCCGATCGCCACGGGCGCCACGATTGCGCGCGACACGGTCGATCTGCTGTGCCCGTGCGAGCCGAGCAAGATCGTCGCGCTGTGGAACAACTATCACGCGCTCGGCGCGAAGCTCGGCAAAGCCGCGCCCTCGCACCCGCTCTTTCTCATCAAGCCTGCCACCACGCTCGTCGGCCCGAACGCGGTCATTCGCCGCCCCGCCGCCTATGCGGGGAAGATCGTCTTCGAGGGCGAGTTGGGCATCGTGATCGGCAAGCGCACGAGCAACGTCAGCGTGGAAGCGGCGCGCGATCACATCCTCGGCTACACGCTGGTCAACGACGTCACGGCCGCTGAAATCATCGGCGAAGACGAAAACTTCGCGCAGTGGACCCGCGCCAAGGGCTACGACACGTTCGGCTGCGTCGGCCCGGTGATTGCGCAGGACTTCGACTGGCGCGAGGCGGAACTGATTACCCGGCTCGATGGCGCAGAACGCCAGCGCTATCCGCTCGCGGACATGATTTTCAACCCGTGGGAGCAAGTCTCGCGCATCTCGCAAGACATGACGTTGTTGCCCGGCGATGTGATCGCCGTGGGGACGTCGGTCGGCGTGGGCTCGATGAAGGAAGGCCAGTTGGTCGAAGTGAGCATCGACGGTCTGGGCACGCTCGCCAACCGCATGGGTTGATGCGCTGATTTCACGGTGGTCGGCCGGGGTGGCAATGGCCTGAGTCGATCGCCCTTTTTCATTCGGCAGTCCGGTGGTTCACAAGGGGTTATTTGCGAACTGCCGGGCTGCCGCTTGCATCAGCGAAGGATCAGCCAAGCATCAGCCAAGCATCAGCCAAGCATCAGCGAGAGGTGTCGCGCGCCGCGGGAATTTCGGACACGGCGGGCGGCGGCAGCGGGCTCTTGTAAGCCATCATGCCGTCGATCAGCGCCGCGCCTTCGGTCAGCAGGAACTGGCGGAACGCATGGGCGACAGGCGGCAGACGCTTGCTGCGCCGGTGCACGACGTACCAGCTTTGCCACGCGGGAAAGCCCTGCACGTCGAGCACCACGAGATGCCCGGTCTGAAGTTCCATACCGACCGTATGCGCCGACAGGAACGAGACACCCATGCCAGCAATGACGGCCTGTTTGATGGTCTCGGTGCTCGATATCTCCATCGCAATCTGCAACTGCGACGTGCGATGGCCGAAAGCATCCTGCATCGAGTTCCACGTGTCAGAGCCGCGCTCGCGACAGATGAACGGTTCGGCGGCTAAGCGCGCAAACGGAATTTGACGCAAACCGGCGAGCGCATGGTCGGGCGGCGCAACGATGACGTAAGGGTGGGGCGCGAAGACCTCGTTCACCGTATCGATCTCGTGGGGCGGACGCACCATCACCGCCAGATCGGTCAGGTTTTCGGTGAGCTGGTGCAGCAGTTCCTCGCGGTTATGCACCGTGAGGTTCAGGGTGATGCCGGGGTGCTGTGCCGTGAAGGCGGCGAGCACGCGAGGAAAGAAGTAGTCGCCCGCGCTGATCACGGCCACGTTGAGCTTGCCGCCCGTGATGCCCTTGAGGTGATCCATCGCCTCTTCGGTCTCGCGAAACAGCGCAATGATCGCGCGGCTGTAGTGAAGCATTTCGCTGCCCGCCGGCGTGAGAAAGATCTTTTTGCCGAGTTGTTCGAACAGCGGCAAACCGGCGTGCGTCTCGAGCTGCTTGACCTGCGTCGAGACGGCCGGTTGCGTGAGATGAAGTTCTTCGGCGGCGCGCGAGAAGCTCAAATGGCGCGCCACGGCTTCGAAGACCTTGAGCTGGCGGAGCGTGGCGTTTTTCATGCGCCGAAGTATAAGCAATCGTAGATGGTTTGCATAATTAACTTTAACTGTCTTTTATAGGTGGGGCTGCGTAATCTGCAATGGCAGCCCGCATGACAGCCACGTGACGGCAGGGACGACATAAACCCCCATCACGTCAGGCACCGGCGGGTCCGCGTGTTCTGGAGACGATCACTGATTTGGGAGAGCGCCAACATGTCTGTCATCGAAACGCATATCAAGCCCGCCGCCCTGGCCCCGGTTGCCAACGCCCATCTGCATGCGTTCAACAACGCGTTTGTCGAGCTGGGTCTCGATTGGCATTGGGATCACCCGACGTACCACAAGTTGCTGCGCATGACGGGCAACGACGATTTGCCGCTGGCGTATCTCGAAGGGACGTCGGCCCAAGCGCTGCGTCACGCCGAGTTGCTGCTGATCGGCGCGTATCTCGATGGGCATCAGCCGCACTTGCTGCGTGCCTACGAGCCGGAATTCCTGTGCGACCTGATTCATTGCACGAAGGTGCGCTGCTTCGAAGCGGCCAATGAAGGACGTTCGATGCAACCGCCGCGTACCGCGCTGGCCTGAGTTTTACAACACGACAGGGGCCCAGACCCCGAGACAATAACCATGCATATTGGCATTCCGAAGGAGACGGTCGGCGGCGAAACCCGCGTCGCGGCCACACCGGAAACGGTGAAGAAGCTGGTAGGCGCAGGGCATCGCGTCACCGTGGAGCGAGGTGCAGGCGATGCGGCAAGCGTGCCCGACGCGGCGTATGTCGCAGCGGGTGCCGCAACCGGCAGCGCAGCGGAAGCATTCGGGGCGGAACTCGTCCTGAAGGTACGCGCGCCGTCGATTGCCGAAGTCGGCCAGATCGCGCGCGGCGCGGCGGTGGTCGGCATGCTTAACCCGTTCGACGCCGAGAACAACGCCCGTATGGCGTCCGCCGGCATCATCGGCTTCGCACTGGAAGCTGCGCCGCGTACCACGCGTGCGCAAAGCATGGACGTGCTTTCCTCGCAGGCGAACATCGCTGGCTATAAAGCCGTGATGCTTGCCGCGAACCTGTATCAGCGCTTTATGCCAATGCTGATGACGGCAGCCGGTACGGTGAAGGCCGCGCGCCTTGTCGTGCTGGGCGCTGGCGTCGCAGGCTTGCAGGCCATCGCTACGGCCAAGCGCTTGGGCGCGGTCATTGAAGCGTCTGACGTGCGTCCGGCCGTGCGCGAGCAGATCGAATCGCTCGGCGCAAAATTCATCGACGTGCCGTTCGAAACCGACGAAGAACGCGAGATCGCCAAGGGCGTAGGCGGCTATGCCCGGCCGATGCCTGCTGCATGGCTCGCGCGCCAGTCGCAACTGGTGCACACGCGTTTGACGCAAGCGGACATCGTCATTTCCACCGCCCTGATCCCGGGCCGCGCGGCACCGACGCTGATCGCAGAAGACACCGTCAAGGCCATGAAGCCGGGCTCGGTGATCATCGACCTCGCCGCAGGGCGCGGCGCGAACGGTGGCGGCAATTGCCCGCTGTCGGTGGCCGACGAGATCGTGAAGGTGCACGGCGTGACGATCGCGGGTTACACGAACTTGGCAGGCATGGTCGCGGCTGACGCCTCGGCGCTTTATGCCCGCAACGTGCTCGACTTCCTCAAGCTGGTGATCGACAAGGAAAACAAGCTCGTCATCGATACCAACGACGACATCGTCGCCGCGTGCCTGATGTGCCGCGACGGTCAGGTGCTGCGCGCCGCATAAGAGGGGGAGACATAAGAATGGAAATGATCAATCACACGGTGATCAATCTGATCATCTTCGTGCTGGCGGTGTACGTCGGCTATCACGTGGTGTGGAACGTCACACCGGCGCTGCACACGCCGCTCATGGCGGTGACTAATGCGATTTCCGCCATCGTCATCGTGGGCGCGATGCTCGCGGCTGGCCTGACCGAAGGCGGTCTGGGCAAGACGATGGGCGTTGTTGCTGTGGCACTGGCCGCCGTGAATGTGTTTGGGGGCTTCCTCGTCACGCAACGCATGCTCGAGATGTTCAAGAAGAAAGATAAGGCGCCCGCTAAGGCCGCTAACGATTCGGCCGCTAAGGGAGCCCACTGACATGAGCATGAATCTTGTGACGCTGTTGTATCTGGTCGCGTCGATCTGTTTCATTCAGGCGCTCAAGGGCCTGTCGAATCCGCGCATGGCGCGACGCGGTAACGCGTTCGGCATGATCGGTATGGCGATTGCTGCGCTCACTACGCTCGCGCTGATCTTCGAACTGCGCAAGCTGTCTGGCGGCAACTATTCGGGCCTCGGCTTGATCCTCGCGGGGCTGGTCGTTGGTGGCGGTATCGGTGCCTACGTCGCTCGTAAGGTCGAGATGACGAAGATGCCGGAACTGGTCGCAGCAATGCACTCGCTGATCGGTCTGGCCGCCGTGTGTATCGCCGTCGCGGCAGTGGCAGAACCGGCAGCCTTCGGCATCGTGGCCGCGGGCCAGCCGTTGCCGCCGGGCAACCGCATCGAGTTGTTCATCGGTACGTTTGTCGGTGCGATCACGTTCTCGGGTTCGGTCATCGCGTTCGGCAAGCTTTCGGGCAAGTACAAGTTCCGCCTGTTCCAAGGCGCACCGGTGGTCTTCAAAGGCCAGCACATGGTGAATCTGGCGCTGGCCATTGCAATGCTCGCCTTTGGCGGCGCGTTCTTCGTCACGCAAAGCTGGACGCCGTTCGTCGCCATGACGGCCATCGCCTTCGTGCTTGGCGTGCTGATCATCATCCCGATTGGCGGTGCCGACATGCCGGTGGTGGTGTCGATGCTGAACTCGTATTCGGGCTGGGCAGCGGCAGGCATCGGCTTCTCGCTGAACAATCCGATGCTCATCATCGCCGGTTCGCTGGTGGGTTCGTCGGGCGCGATTCTGTCGTACATCATGTGCAAGGCCATGAATCGCTCGTTCTTCAACGTGATTCTCGGTGGCTTCGGTGCACAGGCAGGTGCTGCCGCCGCCGGTGGCGAGCAGCAGCAACGTCCGGTGAAGTCGGGCTCGCCTGACGACGCGGCGTTCCTCATGAGCAACGCGGAATCGATCGTGATCGTGCCGGGCTATGGCTTGGCTGTCGCTCGTGCCCAACACGCGTTGAAGGAACTGACCGACAAGCTGGTGGAAAAGGGTGTGAGCGTGCGCTACGCCATTCACCCGGTCGCAGGCCGCATGCCGGGTCACATGAACGTGCTGCTCGCAGAAGCCGAAGTTCCATACGATCAAGTGCTGGAAATGGACGAGATCAACGGCGAATTCGGTCAGACCGACGTGGTGCTGGTGCTGGGCGCCAACGACGTGGTGAACCCGTCGGCCAAGAACGATCCGCAATCGCCGATCGCAGGTATGCCGATTCTCGAAGCCTACAAGGCCAAGACGATCATCGTGAACAAGCGCTCGATGGCCGCCGGTTACGCCGGGCTGGATAACGAGTTGTTCTATCTCGACAAGACGATGATGGTCTTCGGCGACGCGAAGAAGGTCGTGGAGGAGATGGTCAAGGCAGCGGCCTGACGGCAGGTGTCTCGGGGCGCGCCGGTTTCTCCGGCGCGCCAGCGCCACCGCGGTGGCTCGTTGGCTCACTTATTGGCAGGGCACTAGCACATGAACGTATCGCTGAGACAACTCAAGGTCTTCATGGTCGTGGCGCGCAGCAAGAACTTCAGCCGCGCGGGCGCCGAAATCGGCCTGACACAACCGGCCATCAGCCGCTGCATCAACGAACTCGAAGCGCAACTCGGTTTGCGCCTCGTGGACCGCACCACGCGCGAGGTGTCGCTCACCGACGCCGGGGTGACGCTCGCAGGCAACCTCGACCGCGTACTCGACGAATTGGAAATTGCACTGCTGCAAACGCACGGTGCCGAAGCGCGCACGACCGGCAGGGTCCGTGTCGGCGCAGCGCCCACGATCTCGGCGACGCTCATGCCGCGCGTGTTACTCGCATCGCAGGCGACGTATCCGGACATCGCACTCGCCCTGGTCGATCAAATGCAACGCGCGGTCCTCGACAGCGTGCGTGCCGGTGACGTCGACTTCGGCATCGTCGTCGCGCCGCAAGGGGCCGACGATCTCTACACCGAATTGCTCATGAGCGAGCCGTTCTGTCTGGTGTGCCGCACCGACCACCCGCTCGCTACGCAAGCGGCCGTGCACTGGTCGGAATTGTCGGGCGAGAATCTGGTGCTGCTCAATCAGGGCTCGGGCAGCCGTCCGCTGATCGATCGCGCACTGACCACGCAGAAAGTGCAGGGCACGATCACGCAAGAACTCGGGCACGTGAGCACGATCTTCCGCATGGTGCAGGAAGGGCTGGGTGTCAGTATCTTGCCGCCGTTCGCGCTGCCGTTGCCGGAGAACTCGACGCTTGCCGTGCGCCCGCTCTTGCCCGCCTTCGAGCGCGCGATCGTGCTCGCCCGTCGCAAGAACCGCTCGCTCTCGCCCGTCGCGCAGACCATGTGGGAGTTGATCCATCGTGTCGTGCGCGAGCGCAACGGACAACTGCGCGGCGACGCACAGGCGTTCGTCACGGCAGCCACTGCGGCCACGGCCACCGCCGCTGTCACCGACGCCGCAGGCGGCAAGGCCTGATTGCCTCACATGGCGTGGCGCGTGCCTACGGTGTCACAGGCATGCGCCACGTTCATCGAAAGTTGGCGAACACTTCGCTGGCTATGGGTGCACGCGTCACTGCATTCCACCCGCATTCCTAATGAAATCAACGATTTGCTAGCCATTTAGGCCGGGTTGTCCACAGGCTTGTGAACAAAATCTGTGGATAAGCCTTGCGCGTCGAGCATGGCACGCACGTGCTCGACGAACGCTTGCGCGAGTTGCGACGGCGGGTGATGAAGTGACGTCACGACCGAGTACGTGGACAGGATCTGTGGTGAAAACGGCCTGACTTCTACCCGCTGCCTCGCGAACGATGCCGTGATGCCGTCGATGATCGCGACCCCCGCACCATGCTCGACGAGCGTGCAGACGGCGGCAGAGAGCTGTGACTCGACACTCATGACGCGATCCACCCCATGCGCGGCAAACACGCGATCGATATCGTGCCGCGCGTCCGATTCTGTCGGGAACGAGACGAAAGCTTCCCCACGCAAATCTTCCGGCGTAATGGCCTCGCGGACCTGACGTGACGCGAGCGCATGCCCCTTTGGCAGCACGCACTGCATCGGCACTTGCAGCAACGGTTGCACGTGCAGACCGGCATGCGTGATCGGATGCGCGATGAAGCCGACGTCACAGCGGCGGCCTAACACCATGTCGACGACGATGTTCGACGCATGCACCAACAGCGTGGTGTTGATCCCGGCGTGCTCGCCCAAGAAGCGTGTCAGCGCAATGGGCAGGAAGTCGAGCGCGATGGCGGGGGCACCCGCGATATGCAACGAGCCGCGCCGCAACGACTTGATCTGCTCGGCCGTCTGCGCAATGCGCTCCATCCCTGCGAACGAGCGCTGGACTTCATCGAACAGCACGAGCGCTTCAGGCGTGGGTTGCAAGCGCCCGTTGCTCCGGTCGAACAAAGCAAACCCGACGTCGGCTTCGAGATCGTTGAGCAAGCGCGTGACGGCGGGCTGCGAGACGTGCAGCATCTGCGCCGCGCGCGTGACGGTCTGGCGCAGGATCACGGCGCGGAAAGCTTCGAGTTGGCGGATCTTCATGGCGGGGCGGCAAGGCCGGAGAGGGCGGCGACGTCGCCATAATATCGATGAATACTGCTCTCACAAAATGTGATTTGACGTATCGCGTGCGCGTGGAGGATGCTTCATTACTCTTATGAATCAAGACTCGGGCGCATAAGCGGCAAGCCATAACATCCGGTATTGCCTCGCGCCGTCGAGACTTCCCCATCGATGCAAAAGACAAGCGAGATTGCCGTGATTGGCGGCGGGCTGGTCGGCATGGCCATTGCCTATGGACTGGCCCGGCGCGGCGAGTCTGTCGTCGTGCTCGACGGTGCCGACGATGCACTGCGCGCCGCGCGAGGCAATTTCGGCCTCGTCTGGGTGCAGGGCAAAGGGGCGAGTTGCCCGAACTATGCGCGCTGGTCGCTGCATTCTGCCAACCGTTGGCAGGCGTTCGCCGACGAACTGGAAGCCCGCACGGGTGTCTCTGTCGGCTTCGAGCGTCCGGGCGGTTTCAACATCGCAGAGACCGCCGAAGAACTGGCCGCCAAAGTGGCCGTCATGCAGCAGCTTGCCGCGAGCGAGCCTGCGCTGACTTACGAAGTGCTCGATCACGAAGCCCTCGCCGAGCGCGTGCCCGCCATTGGCGATCATGTCGCGGGCGCGATCTACTCGCCGCACGACGGTCACGTCAGCCCGCTTTATACGCTGCGCGCGCTGTTCACTGCGTTCACGCAGACGGGCGGCACGTATGTGCCGAATGCCCGCGTGACGAACATCACGCCGCGTGCCGGGGCGTTCCATCTCGACATCGAAGGCGGCCGTACGCTTGACGCCGGTCGCGTGGTACTGGCCGCAGGGCTTGCCAATCGGGATCTCGCGCCGATGGTCGGGTTGTCTGCGCCAGTGCGCCCGATGCGCGGGCAGATTCTCGTGACCGAGCGCGTCGCGCCGTTCCTCTCGAATCCCACGATTTACGTCCGTCAAACCGTCGAAGGCTCGGTCATGCTGGGCGACTCGGCCGAAGACGTGGGCTTCGACGACGGCGTTACGCCCGATGTCATTGCCGATATCGCCCGTCGTGCCATCTCGCCGTTTCCGCTCTTGCGCAACGTGCGTGTCGTGCGTGCATGGGGTGCGTTGCGAGTGATGACCTCGGATGGCCTGCCGATTTACGAAGCTTCGCGTGCCTGTCCCGGCGCGTTCCTCACGACTTGCCATAGCGGCGTGACGCTGGCCGCTGCCCACTGCGACACGATCGTGCCGTGGATCATGGGCGGCGAGCGTCCCTCCCTTCTGAACCCATTCAATGCCCAACGATTCGCTGTTTAAACCGCTCGCGCGCCGCGATGGCACGACGGTGCGCATCGTGATCGATGGCACGCCGTTCGATGTGCCCGCAGGCGTGAACGTCGCGGCGGCCATGCTGGCCGCTGGCGTCACCGTCTGCCGCACGACGCCGGTGACTGGTGCATCGCGTGCGCCTTATTGTCTGATGGGCGTTTGCTTCGACTGTCTTGTCGCCATCGATGGCGTGCCGAATCGGCAAGGTTGCATGACGCCCGTGCGCGACGGCATGCAAGTGCAGCGCATGCACGGCGCGAGGGATGCCGTATGAGTATTAAACAAATTGATTTGCTCGTTGTCGGCGCGGGCCCGGCTGGGCTCGCGGCGGCGCTCGAAGCGAAGCGTCGCGGTCTCACGCCGCTGGTCATCGATGAAAACCCGCTGCCGGGCGGCCAGATTTATCGCAATGTGAGCGCATCGCCGTTGGCAGACCCCGCATTGCTCGGCGACGACTATTTGTACGGCCGCACGCTGGTGCAGGCGTTCGAAGACGCCGATATCGATTACTGGCCGCGCACGATGGTGTGGCAGATCACGCAGGACCGACGCGTGTTTGCCACCCGCGAAGGCGCGGGGACATGGCAGATCGACGCGCAGGCCATTGTGCTGGCGGGCGGCGCGATGGAGCGTCCGTTCCCGATTCCCGGCTGGACGCTCCCGGGCGTGATGGGCGTGGGGGCGGCGCAAACGTTGCTCAAGTCGGCGGCGCTCGCACCGCGCGACGGTGCCGTGCTCGCGGGTTGCGGGCCGCTGCTCTACCTGTTCGCATGGCAGATGCTGCGCGCCGGTGTGCCGGTTCGCGCCATTCTCGATACCACGCAACGCCGGGCCAAACGCGATGCTCTGCGTCATCTCGGTGGTGCCTTGCGCGCGCCGGGGTATCTCGCCAAAGGGCTTGGTTTGCTGCGCGCGATTCGCGCGGCAGGCGTCGAGCATGTGAAGGATGTGGAAGCGCTACGCGTGTTCGGCAACGCGGCGGGTGATCAGGCGGAAGCCATCGAATATCGCGTGGCTGGACAGACTAAGCGCATCGAAACACCGCTCGTGTTGCTGCATCAAGGTTTGGTGCCGAACACGCAGATCACGCGCTCGATTGGCTGCGAACACGTTTGGAGCGACGCGCAACTGTGCTGGCTGCCGCGTACCGATGCGTGGGGCGAGACCAGTGTGCTGGGCATCTTCGTCGCGGGCGATGGGGGCGGCATTGCGGGGGCACGTGCTGCCGAGCCGTCGGGGCGGCTGGCGGCGTTACAGGCGGCGCATGCGCTCGGGCATATCGATACGTCGCGCCGCGACTCAACGGCCCTCGCGTTGCGCCGCGACCTCGCGCGTCACACGGCGATCCGGCCGTTTCTCGATGCGTTTTATCGTCCTGCGGATGCCTTGCGACGGCCCGTCGACGACGACACCGTGGTGTGCCGTTGCGAAGAAGTGACGGCGGGCGATGTGCGGAACATGGCCGCGCTGGGATGCGTCGGGCCGAACCAAACGAAGTCGTTCTCACGGTGCGGGATGGGGCCTTGTCAGGGGCGCCTGTGCGGCCTGACAGTGGCAGAGTTGCTCGCGCAGGCCCATGGCCGCGACGTGGCAGACGTGGGCTACTACCGCATTCGTGCACCGCTCAAGCCGGTCATGCTCGCTGACCTTGCCATGGCCGTGCCTGCACCGACACAACCCGGCGAGCGGAAGGAATTTCCGCGTTGATCCGGCATCGAATGGGCGCTGCATAGGCGTTGACTTTGCGTCGCGTTTGGATTTTCCGAGCGCTGAACCGTTTCCCCTGCCTGGCTGCCGCCCGCGTACTTGACCGGCGCGGCGCGGTGGCCAGCTTTTTTCAGCGTGGCGTTGATGTGTCGGACACCGTCGCATTGCCGGGCCTTCACGGCAATGTCATCGCGCTTGCGCTAGAATTGCCTTTATTCGCCGGTCGCGCCTAGTGCCGACGGCCAGCGAGACTCTCTTCTCGTTACGTCGCAGCACGCTCCGCCGCTGCGTTACTCCCAAGTTTCAAGACTCCCATGACTTCTGAATCTGCGAAGCCACGCACGGGCTTTTGGCCTGCACGCGCGGCGACGATGGCATTACTTTTTTGCAGCGGTTTTCTCTATGCGACGTGGGGCGTGCATGTGCCGACCGTCAAGGCGATGTTCGACCTGAACGATGCGAGCCTCTCGGTGGCGATGTTCGCGGTGGCGGGCGGCGCTATCGTCACGATGTCGCGCATGGCCCGCTGGATCGGCCGGGCGGGCAGCCAGCGCGCGAGCCTCGTCTCCGGCATGGCGCTCGCCGTCACCAGTGCATTCATCTTGTCGATGCCGAGTTACTGGGGCCTCGTCGGATGGCTCGCGCTCTACGGCGCCGCGAACGCCACGTATGACGTTGCCGTGAACGCGCAGGCCGCGACGTTGGAAGCGCGTTACCGCCAACCGATCATGGCCTCGCTGCATGGCTGCTTCAGTCTGGGCGGGATGTCGGGGGCGCTCGTGGGCGGTGTGTGGCTCGCGCATCACGGCTCGCCGCAATGGCATATCGGTCTGGCGGCCATGGGGTGCGCCATCGTGATGCTCGTCGGTGCGCGCTTCATGCAAGCCGATATGGCGCCGGGGGAAGCCCCGGTGGCGCAGGACGATTCACCGCGCAAGACCATGCCGCCGCCCGCACTCGACGACGCGTCGCGCCGCAAGTTGCATCGACGCCTGACCGGCTTCGGCATTCTCGCGTTTCTCGGGCTGGTGGTGGAGGGCGCTATGTACGACTGGACGGCGGTCTACATGCGCGAAGTGGTGGCAGCGCAGGGCGCATGGATTGGCGCGGGTTACGCGGCTTTCTCGCTCGGCATGGCGGGCGGACGCTTCGGCGGCGACCCGATACGTGCCCGTATGGGCGGCGCACGCCTGCTGCGTGTGAGTAGTTTGCTATGTGTGGGCGGGGTGCTGCTTGCGCTGATCTGGCGTGAACCGGCAACTGCTGTGCTGGGTTTTGCGCTAGCCGGGCTGGGCTTGTCGAACGTGATGCCGGTGATGTTTGCCGCATCGGGCGAAGTCGCGCGCGGGGCAGGCATGGCGAGTGCCGAAGCGATTGCGGTGATGGCGCGGCTCGCCTATCTCGGCCTGCTCGTGGGGCCTGTGTTGATCGGTGCCATTGCACACGGTGTCAGCTTGCCGGTCGCGCTGGCTGCAGGCCTGTTATGCATCGTGCCGATTGCGTTGCTTGCGCCGAAGATGCTGGCGGGCGCCGATGGGCGCACCGCGCAGCATTGACGTGCGCAACGCAAAGCAAGTTAAGCCAACGTCACCGACACTTCACCCACCCCGTCGATGGTGCCGCGCAACACGCCGGCGCTGTTGGCGGGAATCATGCCCACGTACGAGCCGCACGTAATCACGGCACCGGCGCGCATCGTAATGCCGCGCTTGCCGTTGTAATTGACGAGCCACGTGAGCAGCGAGCGCGGGTCGCCTGCCGGGTTGCGCGTGCGTGCCGGGGCGATGTTCTTGCCGTCGAGCGTGAACGTCACTTTCGGCGAATCGAGATTGAGCGACTTGGCGTAATCGCGGCCGCTGCCGATCACGAGTGCGCCGTTGTTCTGCAAATCGGCGAGCACAAAGCGCGAATCGAGACCGGTTGCGGCGTAGCGGCTGTCGGTGATTTCAATCGTGACGAGCGTCTCGCCCACGTGCAGAAAGATGTCGCGCTCGTCGTGGCGGCCCGGCTTGATATCGCGCGCGAGCCGGAACGCCACTTCCAATTCCAGACCTGGCCGGAAGAAGTCGCTCAGCGCGAGCGTGCCACCGGCCTCGTTCACCACCGATGCGGGAATCGGCGCGCAGTTCGGCAGATCCATCGGTGCTTTCGCGCCGACTTTCCATGCGGCAATCGTCTCACCGAGCAAATCGAGCGTGCGCAGTTGCACGGCATACGCCGCGTTGGCATCGACGGGCTGCAATTGCGCGGCGGGCGAATCGATGGGCGTGTCGCCACGGCGCGTGTCGGCCAGCAACTGGGCTAAGGCTTCGACGTTGGCTTGGGTATCGGGCATGAAGCGAGTCTCCTGGATGTAGGGCGGGCAATGCCCGTTTGCCGTGCGAACGGCAGCGATTCAGACAGACGAATCGTATACATAATTCAACGCGAATTGCGCAGTGCAGCGAACATGATGTCTACCGCGTGAAAACAACAGTCAACGTAGTCAAAGTGACATCGATCTGCGAGAATCGGTCGTCGTGTAATGATTCGTAATATTTCGTGGCGCTCGTGGTGCGATCCACACCGGCGCAGTTTGTCGCCCGTCGCGAAAGTGCAGTGCCTGGTGTCCCTGGTGTCCCCGCTGTCGAAATCACTCTTCCAGAAGCGAACGACCTTGCCGAGCCTATGCACTCTGTCCCGTTGAATGCTTTCCCCGATCACTCGCCGCATGTTCCGCTGCGCACCGCAGATGTTGCGGACGCGGCCGTGCACTCGCCGATCAGCCGTCAAGCGCTGCATCTCGCGGTGGGCGATCGTCTGCGTCGGATGATTACCGAAGGCGTGCTGCCGCCGGGTGCGCATTTGAACGAGCGCGCACTGTGCGAACAGCTTGGCGTATCGCGCACGCCGCTGCGCGAAGCGCTCAAGTCGCTCGCCGTCGAGCGGTTGATCGAGTTGCTGCCCAATCGCGGTGCGCGCGTCGTGACGCTCTCGTCCGCTGATATTGCCGACGCGTTCGAACTGCTGAGCGGTCTCGAAGCATTGGCGGGGGAGTTGGCCTGCGAACGAATCACGCAGGCGGAAATCGACGAGATTCAGGCGCTGCACGCGACCATGCACGTCTGCCATGCGCATGGCGATTTACCCGGCTATTTCGAATGCAACCGCCGCATTCACGAACGTATCAATGCCGCTGCACGCAACCCGTCGCTGGTTCATATGTATCAGTCGGTGAACCGCCGCTTGCAGGCGCTGCGTTTCCGCTCGAACCTGCATGCAGGCAAGTGGGAGCGCGCGATGGCCGAGCACGACGCCATGCTGCAAGCCCTGCAAACGCGCGACGGCGTAACCCTTGGCCGCTTGCTGCGCTCGCATCTGATGGCCAAATGCGACGTGGTGCTGGCGCATCTTCGTGCGGCGGCGTAAGTGTCGGGATCAGCTTCAGGATTAGCTGCCGCGGCCACCTAGGCGGCGCGCGTCGTACTCACCAATCCTTCATTGAGCATCGCCGCGACGTAGGCGTCCGTCTTGCTGCGCAGGTGCGTCTCCATGAGCGTGCGCAATCGCTTGCTGTCGCGGCGACGCATGAGAGCGAGCATTTCCGCATGCTCGTCTACGGCCTGTCGCCAGCGCTCCGGCGTCGGCGTCAACCGCTCGCGGACATATCGCAGCCGCGCGTTCAGATTATGGAAATACTCGGCAAGCGGCCCGTTATCGGCAATGCGCAAGATGCTCAGGTGAATTTGCTGGTTGAGCGAGAAGTACGCGGCGTGATCGGTACGTGCGTAAGCCGCTTCCATCTCCGCTTGCAGGCGGGCAAGTTCGTCGAAATCGGCGTCGGTCGCTTTCTCGCAGGCTTGTTCGCCTGACAACCCTTCGAGCACTGCCATCACGGCGAGCAGGTTCACCACCTCGTCCACGCTCACGCGCGCCACACGGGCACGGCGCGTCTCAGAAATTTCCACTAACCCTTCGTTCGCCAGCCGCTTGAGCGCTTCGCGCAGCGGCGTGCGCGATACCGCCAAGGCGTCGCACAGCGTGCGCTCGACGAGCGGGGTGCCCGGGCGCAGGTCGCCGCGAACGATGCGCGCTTTGAGCGCTTCGTAAGCGGTGGCGTTGAGCGAAGCGGAGGTGTCCATGAGCCGGGTGTTCTAAAAATGGAATGCCAATTTTGATGTTGACGATACCTTTCGTCAATCGCCATCCGCCGAATATCCCACGTTAACCCTGATTTTTACGGTTATCACTTGCCAATTTTGCCGCATCACTTCTATCGTTAACGAAAATTGGTATACCAAAAATGGCTCGGCGCATGGGGTGCCAGCCGACGAACGAAGGAGGCAATGTGACATCGACCGTTCTGACCGAGCAACGTGGCGCAGTGGCGCTGGTGACGCTCAATCGTCCCGAGAAACTCAATGCGCTGACCAAGCCGATGTGGCAGGCGCTGGGTGACACGATTCTCGCGCTGTCCGAGACCCCGGACGTGCGTTGCATCGTGCTGCGCGGTGCAGGCGAAAAGTCGTTTGCCCCGGGCAACGACATTGCTGAGTTCGAAACCGATCGTGCCAACGTCGAGCAGGCACGCGCGTATGGCGCGCTCATGCATCGCACACTCGACGCGCTGGCCAACTGCCCGGTGCCGCTCGTCGCGATGATTCATGGCATTTGCGTGGGCGGCGGTATGGAGATTGCCGCGTCGTGCGATGTGCGTATTTGCGGCGAATCGAGCCGCTTCGGTGCGCCGATTAACAAGCTGGGCCTCGTGATGGCGCATGCGGAGTTGTCGGGGCTGGTGCGGTTGGTGGGGCCCACGCGTGCGCTCGAAATCTTGCTCGAAGGCCGGATCTTCGATGCACAGGAAGCCCATCGCATTGGGCTCGTCACGCGTGTTGTGCCCGATGCGAACGTTGCCGAGGAAGCGCTGGCGAGCGCTGCGCGTATTGCGGCCGGTGCGCCGTTGGTGGCGCGTTGGCACAAGCGGTTCGTGCGGGAGTTGGTCAGCGGGCAGCCGCTCACGCCTGCGCAACTCGACGAGGGGTTTGCGTGCTTCGGCACAGCCGATTTTCAGGCGGGCTATCGCGCGTTTCTCGCGAAGACGGCCCCTGTGTTCGAGGGGCGCTGAGATGACCGATACCGTTCAAAAGCAAGGCGGTCCGCTGCAAGGCGTCAAAGTGATCGAGTTGTCGCACATCATGTCGGGCCCGGTGTGCGGCATGATGCTGGCCGACATGGGCGCCGATGTCATCAAAGTCGAGAAGATGGAAGGCGACGACGCGCGCCGTTTCGCGCCGATCCTCCCGCATGGCGAATCGGCGTCGTTCATGATGCTCAATCGGCACAAGCGCGGTATTGCGCTCAATCTCAAGACAGAAGGCGGCAAAGCTGTGCTGCGCAAGATGCTAGCCAGCGCCGATGTGGTGACCGAGAACTATCGCAAAGGCACGATGGAAAAGCTCGGACTCGGCTACGAGACGCTGCGCGAGGCGAACCCGGCACTGATTTATTGCGCAATCTCCGGGTACGGCCGCACGGGGCCGTATGCCGATAAGGGCGGCTTCGACCTGATCGCGCAGGGGCTGTCGGGTCTCATGAGCGTGACCGGTGAGCCGGGGCAGGCACCCATTAAGGCGGGTTCGCCCATTGCCGACATCAACGCGGGCATTCTGGCGGCGCTGGGCATTTCGGCGGCTTACGCGCACCGTCTGCGCACGGGGCAGGGGCAGATTGTCGATACGTCGCTGCTCGAAGCGGGGTTTCAGCAGATGTATTGGGCAGCGGCCAACTTCTTCGCGAGTGGCGAGAATCCGCCGAAGCTAGGCTCGGCCAATCCGACGAGTACGCCGTATCAGGCGTTTCGCACGCAAGACGGCTGGATCAATATCGGCGCGGCGAATCAGGCCAATTACGAGCGCTTGCTGCAAGTGCTCGATGCGCCGGAAATTGCGGGCGATCCGCGCTTCGCGACAAACGCCGGGCGCACGGCGCACCGTGCAGAACTCGTGGAGCTGATCACCGGCTATTTGCTGCGCGACACGACGCAGGCGTGGGTCGAGCGGCTCGACGCCGTGGGGCTGCCCGTCGGCCCGGTGCTGCCGATCTCGGAAGCCGCCGTGCATCCGCAAATCGTGGCACGTGAGATGGTCGTGGAAACGGTGCACCCGCTTGACGGCCCTACGCGCAGCATCGGATTGCCGATTCGGTTCTCGGAGACGCCGAAGCAAACCGGCGGCCCCGCCCCGAGGCTTGGCGAACACACGCTCGACGTGCTGTCGGAATATGGGTACGACGACGCGCAGATTCGCGATTTGCTGGCACAAGGCGCGATTCATGCGCTGACGACGGAGCGTGCTAGCGCAGCCTGACGCGATGGGAAGGGGGCTGCCGCGACATGAGCCGCGACATCCGCCAAAGCGCCGTGCACCGCTCAGGTGCCCGGCGCTTTTTTCATGAAGTGGAATCGCCGCACGAATTTGCCCCGGATCGGAAATCAGTCCGAACTTCCCTCGGAAGGGCCGGTCGGTCCTTAACGGGCCTAAACAGCGGGCCTAAACAGCGGGCCTAAACAGCGGGCCTAAACAGCGGGCCTAAACAGCGGGCCTAAACAGCGGGCCTGCACTGCCGCAACACGGGCCACCGACGAACCTGACCACACGGCAACGCCGTAAGGAGGGAAGGGATGACCGAACGCAAGCACGACTCCGAGACTTTATGCAGGACACACCCCCGGCATCATGACCGGGGCTACCGGACGCCGATACGACCCGGCTCGCAGCTTCAATGTCATACGACGGGAGGGTGGTCGCGCGAGAATGACGCGCGTACCATTGGGCTTCACGCATCGACGTTCGCGAGGTGAGCATGCCGGCACGCATCGAAGACTACGCCATGATTGGCGACTGCCGAAGCGCTGCGCTGGTGGCGCGCGACGGTTCGATCGACTGGCTCTGCTGGCCATATTTCGATTCCCCCGCCTGTTTTGCGGCGCTGCTCGGCGGCCCCGAGCACGGTCACTGGAAACTCGCCCCCGACGATCCCAAGGCCACCGTCACACGCCGTTACCACGACGACACCCTGATTCTTGAGACACGTTACGAAACGTGCGAAGGCTGCGTGTCGATCATCGACTTCATGCCATTGCGCGATGGCGCGGCCGATCTGGTGCGCCTGGTCAAGGGCATCCACGGCACGATCACGATGTCGATGGAACTGATTCTGCGCTTCGACTATGGGGCGTCGGTGCCATGGGCGCGCCCGCTCGATGACGACGACGCCACCGGCCCGGGCATGCGCCTGATCGCAGGGCCCGACAAGGTTGTATTGCGCACACCGGTGCCCATTCAGGATGTGCCGGGCAGTTTGCGTGCGAGCTTTCAGGTGAAGGCCGGGGAGACGGTGCCGTTTGTGCTTTCGCGCGTGGCGTCGCATCACGCCGACCCACGCGAAATCGATCCGCTTGCCGCACTCACCGACACCGAGCGTTACTGGCGCACATGGGCTGGACGCTGCCAACTCGATGGCCGCTGGACCGATGCGATTCGTCGCTCGCTCATCACGCTCAAGGCGCTGACGTTTGTCCCAACGGGCGGCGTGGTGGCGGCGCCCACGACGTCGCTGCCCGAACAACTGGGCGGCGAGCGCAACTGGGACTATCGCTATTGCTGGCTCAGGGACGCCACGCTCACGTTGCAGGCGCTCATGCTGGGCGGCTATTACACCGAGGCGAACGACTGGAGCGACTGGCTGGTGCGTGCGGTGGCGGGCGCCCCGTCTCAGGTGCAAATCATGTACGGGCTATCGGGCGAGCGGCGTTTGCCCGAGTGGGAAGTCGACTGGCTGCCCGGCTACGAAGGGGCGAAGCCCGTGCGCGTGGGCAATGGCGCGGTCGGCCAGCTTCAACTCGACGTGTACGGTGAGGTGATGGACGCGCTGCATCAGGCGCGGCTCGGCGGCCTGCAACTGGATGACGCGACATGGGAAGTGCAGACCAAACTCGTCGCGCATCTCGAAACGGTTTGGCGTCAGCCGGACGAGGGCATTTGGGAAGTGCGTGGCGGGCGTCAGCATTTCACCTATTCCAAGGTGATGGCATGGGTCGCGTTCGATCGAGCCATCAAGTCGGCCGAGCGATTCCATCTGCCGGGGCCGGTCGATCACTGGCGTAAGTTGTGCCGGGAGATTCATGACGACGTTTGCAAGCATGGCTTCGACAAGTCGCGCAATGCGTTCATGCAGGCCTACGGGTCGGACGAAATGGACGCCAGCGCCTTGATGATTCCGCTGGTGGGCTTTTTGCCACCGGACGATCCGCGCGTCATCGGCACGGTCGAAGCGGTCGAACGTGAACTGATGCGCGACGGTCTGGTGCAGCGCTATCGCACCAGCCGTGTCGACGATGGGCTACCGGCGGGCGAGGGCGCGTTCCTGGCTTGCAGCTTCTGGATGGTCGATTGTCTGGTCATGCTCGGCCGCCAGCGCGATGCGCGTAAGTTGTTCGAGCGGCTGCTGTCCTTGCGCAACGACGTGGGGCTGCTTGCTGAGGAGTACGACACGCATCACAAGCGTCAGGTCGGCAATTTCCCGCAGGCGTTCTCGCATATCGCGCTGGTGCACGCCGCGATTCGTCTCGAAGCGCTCGCCGACGACGACCGCACGGATGACGACGCCGACGCTGCCGACGAAGCGCACTACGAGCATGTAGGGTATCGAGCGGTTCGCGCCTGATTCTCTTCCCTCTATCGCCTGATAACCCCGACGGGCCCGTGTTCACACGGGCCCGAATCATGTATGGGGAATGCATGGCCAGACGCGGGGCGAGCTAGCAAATCTTGCAGGGGAATAACGAATCGCTAAAGGTATTCGTGAAGGATGCCGTAATAACTTTCGAAACCTTACAAACCCTACTCTCGCGGAGCACCCCCCCTCCATGACCATCATCGCGGTCAAGAACAGTTCGACTTCCAGCCTGCTCGACGTGTGGCAGGCGCACATTCAGCAACAGCAGGCCGACAAGGCGAAGGCAGCCGGTGCGGGCGCCGCGGGCGCGGGTAGCGCGGGGCAGAAGACTGCCACGACGTCCGACAAGACGACGGCAAACACGGCTGACGGCAACAAGACGGCCACCCCGTCGACGACTGCCGCGACACCGGATGCCAACAACAACGGCACCAGTTCGCGCAAGATCGACGCCGATATGGTGAAGTCCGTGCGCGAAGCGAGCGATGCCGCGAAGGCGCTGGGTGGTGCGGCTGGTGGTGGCGGTGCCGATGCGGCGAGCAGCGCGGGCGGTAGCGGCCCGCAGGCCAACGGCATCGTCGAGCAGACCATTCAGAAGCTCAAAGACATGCTCGCCAAGGTGATGGCGCAGCTCGAAGCCGTGCGCAACAACGATTCGATTCCGCCGGAAGAGAAGATGGCGGAAGTGCAGACGCTTTCGGCACAAGCGATGACGATCCGCGCACAGATCCAGACACTGATGGATCCGACCAAAACCACCGGCACGCGGGTGAATACGACCGCGTGAGCGGTTGTGCATCGCGTCACCTCCTCTGTGCGCGGGGAGATTTGGCGCGATAGAATTCGGCTTTCGCTTAATTCTTGATGCGGCACCCCGATGGCGGGTGCCGCATCACTCCTCCCCACGCGCAGCATGAAGCAAGACAAGTCACTCACCGCCCTGTTGTGGATCGTTGCGGCGGGCTTTTTCATGCAGGCGCTCGACGGCACCATCGTCAACACCGCGCTGCCCGCCATGGCCGCGAGCCTTGGCGAGAACCCGCTGCGCATGCAGCCCGTGGTCGTCGCCTATTCGCTCACGATGGCCATGCTCACCCCCGCGTCGGGCTGGCTGGCCGACCGCTTCGGCACACGCCGCGTGTACTTTGTGGCGATTCTTCTTTTTGTCTTGGGCTCGATTTGCTGCGCGATGGCACACACGCTGCCGCAACTGGTGGTCGCGCGCGTGTTGCAAGGCGCGGGTGGCTCGATGCTGTTGCCGATCGGGCGTCTGGCCGTGCTTCGTACGTTTCCCGCCGAGCAATATCTGGCCGCGCTGGCCTTCGTCTCGATTGCCGGGCAAGTCGGCCCGATGATGGGGCCGGTGCTGGGCGGCTGGCTGGTGGAAGTGTCGTCGTGGCATTGGATCTTCCTGATCAACGTGCCCATCGGCGTGCTCGGCAGTTTGGCCGTGCGGCGTTATCTGCCGCGGCCCGCCAAGGAAGAGGTCATCCAGACCGGCTTCGACTGGATCGGTTTTGCCATGCTGTCGGTGGCGATGGTGTCGTTCACGTTGGCGCTCGATCATCCGTTCCCGCAAGCGGGGTGGGCGCCGTCGGTGGCGTTGGCGCTGCTGTGCGTGGCGACGACGGTGGGTTACTGGCCTTACGCGCGCCGTCGCGAAGCGCCGCTCTTTCCGTTAGAACTCTTCGAGACGCGCAGCTTTAGTCTGGGGCTACTGGGCAATCTGGTGGCGCGTATCGGCAGCAGTGCCGTGCCGTTTCTCATGCCGCTGTTGTTGCAGGTGGGGATGGGGTACAGCCCGCTGATTTCCGGGCTGACCATGCTGCCGATGGCGCTCGCGGGCATCGTGGTCAAGCGCATGGTCACGCCGCTCGTGAAGCGGTACGGCTACACGCGCTTCCTGATGGTCAACACGGCCGTGGTCGGCGGCTCGATTGCGAGCTTCGCGCTATTCGGGCCGGGCTGGCCGATGTGGCTGGGCATCATCCAACTGGCCGTGTTCGGCGGCGCAGGGTCGATGCAGTTCGCGGCGATGAACAGCGTCACGCTCAAAGACCTCGGCACGCGCCGTGCCAGTGCGGGCAACGGCTTGTTCTCGATGGCGCAGATGCTGGCGCTTGGGCTTGGCGTGACGATCGGCGGTCAGTTGCTGGCGCTCTTCGGTCATCTGGCCGGTGAAGCGGGCGAGCTGGGCGTTGGCGGCACGGTCGCGGGCTTCCGGATGACCTTCGTCTGCGTGGGGCTCATCACGCTGGCGTCGGCGCTGGTGTTCCGGCGCGTGGAATCGCAGCGTCCGGTGGTGGCCAGCGCGACGGGGCAATAACCGCCGTCGCGCCAGCGTTGCCGATTACTTCTTCACCAGCGCACACTTCGATTCGGCCAGCGGCGCGAACGCCTTATCGGCCGGAATCGTCTCGAGAATCTTGTACAGATCCCATTCCGACTTCGACTCTGCGGGCGTCTTGACCTGCACGAGCAGCATGTCGTGCACGAGTTTGCCGTCCGCACGAATCTGTCCGTTGCGAATCACCGGGTCGTCGATCTTCATCGTCTTGAGCTTCGCCATCACGGCATCGGCGTCGTCGGTGCCTGCGGCCTGCACGGCCTTCAGATAATTGAGCACGGCCGAATAGACCGCTGCCTGCATCATCGTCGGCATCTTCTTGTGCTGCGCATAGAAGCGCTGTGCAAAGCCGCGCGAGCGGTCGTCCTGATCCCAGTAGAAGCCGTTGGTGAGAATCATGCCCTGGGCGTTTTTCAGGCCCATGCCGTGCACTTCGGTAATGAGCGAGAGCAGCGGCGTGAAGACCTGCTTGCTGCCCTGAATCATGTTGAACTGCGACGCTTGCTTGACCGTATTGAGCGTGTCGGTACCGGAGTTCGCCAGCGCAATGACTTGTGCGCCCGAGGTTTGCGCGCGCAGCAAATACGACGACAAGTCGGGCGAATTGACCGGGTGTTTGACCGAGCCGACGACCTTGCCACCCTGACGCGTCAGAATCTCGCTGGCGTCTTTCTCCAGCGCCTGACCGAACGCGTAGTCGGCGGTGATGAAGTACCACGACTTCAGGCCGCGGCGCAGCAATGCCTGCGAAGTGGAGTTGGCGAGCGCGTACGTGTCGTACATCCACTGCACGCTGTGTGCCGTGCACTGTTCATTGCTGATGGCCGACGAACCGGCACCGGTGACGAGGGCGATCTTTTTCTTCTCGTCGGCAATGCGGTCGACGGCGAGGGCGACGTTCGAGAAGGTGAGGTCGGTGATCATGTCGACCTTGTCGCGGTCGTACCACTCACGCGCGATGGTCGCCCCCGTGTCGGTCTTGCCTTGCGAGTCGGCCGAGACGAGTTCGATGGGCGCGCCCAGCACCTTGTGGTCTTTGGCGAAGTCGTCGATCGCCATGGTGGCGGCGAGCACGCTCCCCTTGCCGGCGTTGTCGCTCGACACGCCCGACAGGTCGGTGAGCACGCCGATCTTGACGACGCCATCCGAAATGGCTGCCGCTTGAGCGGCCGGGGCGAAGCTGGTGGCGAGGGCGCCCAAGGCGAGCGCAGAGGCGGCGCACGCAATCGCGCGCCGGATAAGGGTGGGCATGGCTTGTCTCCGATATTCGAGTTATGTCGACCTGTTGCACCGCGGTGGCGCAGGCAAGGTCTCGAATATCTTAAACATCTCGTAATCGATTGCGCAATCCGTAAATTTTCTAAGCGTTGCGTAGAAGATTCGGCGGGCTGGCGCGCACCCCGTGAGGACATCGCGAGCCCTATAATGCCGTCGATTCGTTGGGCATTCCGGTCATCATGGACACACAAAACAGCAAGGCAATGTATCGCGATATCTCTGCCTACAAGGCGGGGAACACGGGGACCGATTACGTTCACCATTTCGACTCGGGACTGCCCGGGCCGCATCTGCTGATCAGTTCACTCATTCACGGCAACGAGTTTTGCGGCATGCACGCCGTCACCCATTTGCTCGATAGCGGGGTGCGTCCGGCGCGCGGCAAGCTCACGCTGACGTTTGCCAACGTCGCGGCGTACGAGAGTTTCGACGAATCGACGCCGTTTGCCAGCCGACAACTGGTGCACAACCTGAACCGGATCTGGTCCGACGAGTATTTGCAGGGCGAGTCGGATAGCCCGGAGGTTCGGCGCCTGCGCGAACTGGCCCCCTTTATGGACGCGGCCGATCACATCCTGGACATTCACTCAACGTCGCTCGATGTGCCGCCGTTTTGGGTGTATCCCGACGCGCAGCGCAACACCGCGCTTGCCGAGGCGATCGACGTTTGCGGCTTGCACCTGATCATGCCGAAGGGGCTTGGGTCGGGCACGCCGCTCATTCAATTCCGTCGATTCGGCGATGCTGCTACGACGACAGGGGCAGCCGTAGTGATCGAATGCGGTCAGCACTTCAAACCGTCGAGCGCTAAGGTGGCCATTGCTGCGGCCACGCGATTCCTCGCGCACTTCGAGCTGATCGATGCGGAGGAAGCGGAGAGGTTGGCAGGTGTCGAGGCGCAACCGAGCGCACGACGCCGTTTCGAGCTAGTCGAGACGCACGTCGTTCAGACGCCGGAGTTTCGCTTCTCGCGTCCGGTCGTCGGCTTCGAAGTGTTCAGCAAAGACGAGTTGGTCGCCACCGATGGCGACAAGCAGATCGTCGCGCCCTTCGATGGCTGCACCGTCATTATGCCGACGCGTGAGCCCATCGTCGGGCGAGAAGCGATGTATCTGGCGCGCGAGCGCGCCTGATCGCGTTGAATTAAGCGTCGCAGCGGGGCGTCGCCCCTTGCGCGCTACTGGCGATGGCGCGGCCGATACCGTCGGTCATCCGGTCTACCAGTTTGCGTTGGGCGGCGACGACTTCGGGAATGCCGCCCGACGCGGGTTCCGTGCCGCTGAAGCGGCACGTCAACACCACATCGCCCGGCACGCGGCGCACGGTCCAGACGGCCGTGAGTGCGGCCTGTTGCCCCGGTGCCGTCTCGAAACGCTGCACGGCGGTGGATAGGCGATACACCGTCACGCCGTCGGCGCGCGGCAATCCGTAGACATCCATCGCGCCCAAACGCTGCGTGAGTCCGCGCGAGATCGTCGACGTCAGCTCGTTCTTGAGCGGCGCTGCCCAGCGCGACGCTTCCAAAATATCGACTTGTCCACCGCCCTTGGTCACCACGATCTGCGGGCGATCGACCTGTTCGGGCACGGCCACGGGGGAGACCTCGATGGCGTAAAGCGTGGCCGGGGCGTTCGTGCCGACGGTGCTGGCGTTCGTCGAACCAGCGGTCGAATTGCCCGGCGACCCCGCCCCGGCATCGGTAAGCGTGTAGAAGCTCGACGGCGGTGACGCGCAACCCGCCAACCCCAACACGAGACTGGCCGAGGCCAGCGCGGCGGCGCGCACCGCCGCGCGGCGATCCAATAGGCGGTGGGCGCTACGGAACATATCGGTCGGTCTCGTCATGGTTGCGGATCCTTGGGTTTGCCGCGCACCAGCGCTTCAGGGTGCTGTTGCAGATAATCGGCAAGCGTGTTGAGTGAGCGCAGCGTCTTGGTCAGTTCTTGCATGGCCTGTCGCACGTCTTGCTGCAACGGCGCGTCTTCGGACAGCGTGCGCTCGGCCGCCCCGAAGCTCTTCTTCGCTTCGCCCAGCGTGGCCTTGGCTTCCGGCGCAATTTCGGTATCGAGTTGCCTAAACAGCCCTTGCACGCTGTCGAGCGTCTTGTCGAGCTTGGCCAGCGACGAGTTGAGATTCTGTCCGATGGTGTCGAACGGAATCTTGTCGAGCTTGCCAGCGATGTCGGCAATTTGAAGCTGCAACTGGTCGAGCGTGTTCGGCACGGTCGGCAGCACGAGTACGCCGTCCACTTCTTCGGCCTTCGCGGGCGTGACGTTCGGGAAGAAGTCGAGCGCCACGTACAACTGGCCGGTCAGCAGATTGCCCGTGCGCAACTGGCCGCGCAGGCCGCGTGCAACCAGCGCGTTGAGAATCTGATGGCTCGCCAGTTCGTTGCGCGGCAGATTGTTCTTCGGGTCGCGCCGGCGCAGACGGTCCGGATACAACTCCACCGTGACCGGCATCGCGATGCGCTTGGTGGCCTGATCGAACTCCACGCCGATGGACGTGACTTCGCCGAGCGTAATGCCCCGGAAGTCGATCGGCGCGCCAACGGCCAGACCGCGTAGCGACTGCTGGAAGCGGAACACCACGCGCACGGGGTGCGTGTCGGGTGCCTTCATGGCGGTCGATTCGTCGGGGGCAAGGCGGAATTCCTGCCCCGGCTTAGCCATCACGCCCGCCCCGGCATCCGCCGGTGCTTGGAAGGCAATGCCGCCGATCACGACCGACGCGAGCGACTGCGTGTTCACTTGGAAGCCACTCGAATCCAGTCGCAGATCGATGCCGCTCGCGTGCCAGAAGCGCGTGTTGGTCCCCACGTATTGATCGTAAGGCGCTTGCACGAAGACGCGCAGCGTCACGCCCTTGCCGTCCGGGTCGAGCGAATAGGCTTCGACCTGCCCGACCTGAATACGGCGGAAGTAGATCGGCGAGCCGATGTCGAGCGAACCGATATCGGCCGCGTGCAGGATGAACGGCTTGCCGGGCTGGCCGCTCGACACCACAGGCGGCACTTCCAGACCGACGAAGTGATCGGCGGAGTCCTTGGCCTTGCCCGCGTCAGCGCCGATGTACGCCCCCGAGAGCAGCGTCGACAAACCGGAGACACTGCCGCCCGCCACGCGTGGGCGCACGACCCACCAGCGCGAATCTTTCACGGCGAAGCGCTTGGCGTTCTTCGTGAGATCGACGGTCACGCGCACGTGCGAGAGGTCGTCGGACAGCTCGATGTTCTTGACCGTGCCGATGTCGACTTCCTTGTACTTGACCTTCGTCTTGCCCGCTTCGAGACCTTCGGCGGTCTTGAAGTCGATGGTCACCGTCGGGCCGCGCTCGATGAGCACTTTGGCCACGAGCGAGAGCCCGATGACGGCGGCGACGAGCGGAATCAGCCAGACGAGCGACGGCGCCCAGCGCTTGCGCCGCTCGATGGCAGGCGTGGGCAGGTCGTCCGCACCGGCGGGCGTTGGCTTCGCGTCCTTGTCGTTCTTCTCGTCTTTCGGGTCAGTCATGGTCATCCTGTTCGGTGTCGTCGTCGCGGATCTGGTCCCAGATCAGGCGCGGGTCGAACTGCATGGAGGCCAGCATGGTCAGCACCACCACGGAGCCGAAAGCCACAATGCCGGGGCCGGCCTGAATCACGGCCAGCGATTGAATATTCACGAGCGCGACCATCAGCGCCACGACGAAAACGTCGAGCATCGACCAGCGGCCGATGAACTCGACCATGTGATACAGCTTCGTGCGCTGATGCGGTTTCCAACGGGCGCCACGCTGCGCGGTGAAACACAGCAGCGACAGCGCAATGAGCTTGAGCATGGGGACCAGAATGCTGGCCGTGAACACGACGATGGCGAGATCGTATTCGCCGCTTGTCCAGAAATAGATCACGCCGCTCATGATGGTGTCGCTGGAGTTACCGAGCAGCGAGCGCGTCTGCATCATGGGCAGCAGGTTGGCCGGAATGTACAGGATGGCCGCCGCGATCAGCAAGGCCCAAGTCCGCACGAGACTGTCGACCTTGCGCTGATGCAGCACTGCGCCGCAGCGCGGGCAGCGTTCCTTTTCCACCGTTTTCACTTCGCGTGAGAGCCGACCGCACACATGGCAGGCCACCAGCCCAGCGGCTTTCGCGGTGAGGTATCTCATCGGGCCGCCGTCTCGTGTTTAGCGCCTTCGGCACGTGCAGCGCGTGCAGCACGGCCAGCCTCGACCGCCGGATCGGGCGTGTGGTCGATCAACTGCCAGAGATTGCGCAGATCGTAAGAGAGCACCATCGCGAGAAACACCGTGAGCGCGCAGAAGGCCCAGAGGGCGATGCCCGGCAACACGCTTGCCATGGCCGAGAGTTTCACCAGCGAGACCAGCACGCCCAGCATGAAGACTTCGATCATGCCCCACGGGCGGCAGAACTCGATGGCGCGCATGACCGTGAACACCGCATAAGGCCGACGGCCGATCGAGAGCGGCCAGATCAGATGCACGAGCGCGAGCAGTTGCGACAGGGGAAACAGGACCGTCGTGGCGAAGACGAGCAGGGCGACGAGCCACATGCCTTCGCGATAGAGCGCCCACGCCGCCCCGATGAGCGTGGTCTGGGTGTAGATGCCTTGCACCTCGATTTCGACGATCGGGAACGCATTGGCGATGGCGAAGACGATCAGGCACGTCACCGTAAGCGCGAGTACGCGCGACAGGCGCAGGTCGGGAGAGCGGTAGAGCACCGAGTGACAGCGCACGCAGCGGGCGGTCTCGTGCGGCGGCAGATCCATGCGACGGTGCAGAGTGTCGCAGTTGGGACACGCGATCAGGTCCGTCACATCATCATCTGGGGGCAATGTATCCATTACCTTTCGGGGGGACGGTGACCAAAGTGACGCTCAGAATACCAAATTGCTGGGGAAGTTCCCATGTTGTGCGGTGCAACGACAGTTTCGGCATGGTTTGTGCTAAGTCACGGAAAACGTTCAAGACTTTGCTCTATACTCAACAAACTCCCGCAAAGATTCCAAAGATTTGAGGAGAATTCCCCCATGCTTAATATGTCCAGGCGCCAGTTCCTCAAAGTGAGTGGCGCAACGCTGGCAGGGTCCAGTCTGGCAATGCTCGGGTTCGCACCCGACGCTGCGCTGGCGGAAGTTCGCCAGTTCAAGCTCGCGCGAGCGACCGAGACCCGAAACACCTGTCCGTACTGTTCTGTCGCTTGCGGCATTCTCATGTACAGCTACGGCGACGGTGCCAAGAACGCGAAGAAGAGCGTTTTCCACATCGAAGGCGACCCCGACCACCCGGTCAATCGCGGCACGCTGTGCCCGAAGGGGGCCAGCCTGATCGACTTCATCCACAGCCCCAATCGCCTCAAGTATCCCGAGTACCGCAAGCCGGGTTCGGATAAGTGGGAGCGCATCTCTTGGGACGACGCGCTCGATCGCATCGCCAAGCTGATGAAGGCCGACCGCGATGCCAACTTCGTCGAGAAAACCGACGACGGCATGACGGTCAACCGCTGGACGACCACCGGCATGCTGGCCGCGTCGGCGTCGAGCAACGAAGTCGGATACCTCACACACAAAGTCATCCGCAGTACCGGGATGCTGGGATTCGATAATCAGGCACGTGTCTGACATGGCCCGACGGTGGCAGGTCTTGCCCCGACGTTTGGCCGTGGAGCGATGACGAACCATTGGGTCGACATCAAGAACGCGGATCTGGTACTCATCATGGGCGGCAACGCAGCCGAGGCACACCCGTGCGGTTTCAAATGGGTGACCGAGGCGAAGGCGCACAACAAAGCGCGCCTGATCGTCGTTGACCCGCGCTTTAACCGTTCGGCATCGGTCGCGGATTACTACGCCCCGATTCGTACCGGCACGGACATCGTCTTCCTCGGCGGGTTGATCAACTACCTGCTCACGAACGACAAGATTCAACACGAATACGTCAAGAACTACACCGACTTCACCTTCTTGGTGAAAGACGAGTTCACGTTCGAAGACGGCATCTACTCGGGCTACAACGCCGAGAAGCGTACTTACGACCGTAGCTCCTGGGACTACCAGAAGGGCGCGGACGGCTATGTGCTCACCGACCCGACGCTGCAACACCCGCGCACGGTTTTCCAACTGATGAAGCAGCACTACTCGCGTTACACGATCGATATGGTCGAGCGGGTGTGCGGCACGCCGGCCGACAAGGTCGAGTACATCTTCAAGCAGATTGCCGAGTGTTCGACGCCCACGCGCACGATGACGATTCTGTACGCGCTGGGATGGACGCAACACTCCATCGGCTCGCAGATCATTCGCACCGGCGCCATGGTGCAGCTGTTGCTGGGCAATATCGGTGCGGTGGGTGGCGGCATGAACGCGCTGCGCGGTCACTCCAACATTCAGGGGCTGACCGATCTGGGGCTGATGACCGACTTGCTGCCGGGCTATATGTCGTTGCCCAAGCAAGCCGAGCAGTCCATCGAGCAGTACCTGACGGCGCGCACGCAAAAGCCGCTGCGTCCGAACCAGTTGAGCTACTGGCAGAACTATCCGAAGTTCCACGTCAGCTTGATGAAGGCGTGGTGGGGCGACGCGGCGACTGCCGAGAACAACTGGGCTTACGACTATCTGCCCAAGCTCGACAAGCCGTACGACCTGCTGCAAGTGCTCGAGTTGATGAACAAGGGCAAGATCACCGGCTACCTCGCGCAGGGCTTCAACCCGATTGCGGCGGCACCGGCGAAGGTCAAGTGGGATTCGGCGCTCGCGCAGCTCAAGTTCCTCGTCGTCATGGACCCGCTCGCGACCGAGACGTCCGAGTTCTGGAAGAACTTCGGCGAGCACAACAACGTCGATTCGAGCAAGATCCAGACCGAGGTCTTCCGCCTGCCGACGACTTGCTTCGCCGAGGAAGATGGCGCGCTGGTGAACTCCGGTCGCTGGTTGCAGTGGCACTGGAAGGGTGCCGAGCCGCCGGGCGAAGCGCGTAGCGACATCGAGATCATGTCGGGGCTGTTCCTGCGTCTGCGCAATCTGTACAAGACGCAAGGGGGCAAGTATCCCGACCCGATCGTGAATCTCGCATGGCCGTATGCACAGCCCGAGAGTCCGTCACCGGAAGAAATCGCCAAGGAGTACAACGGCCGCGCGCTCAAGGACATCGTCGATCCGAAAGACCCGACGAAGGTCACGCGCAAGGCTGGCGAACAACTGGCGGGTTTTGCCGAGTTGAAGGACGACGGCAGCACGTCGTCGGGCTGCTGGATCTTTGCGGGTTCGTGGACGCAGGCCGGTAACCAGATGGCGCGGCGCGACAACAGCGATCCGACCGGCATCGGCCAGACGCTGAACTGGGCGTGGGCCTGGCCTGCCAACCGGCGCATTCTGTACAACCGCGCCTCGGCCGACGTGGCCGGCAAGCCGTTCAACCCGAAGCACAAGCTGGTGTCGTGGAACGGTAAGGCGTGGGTGGGGGCCGACGTGCCCGACTTCAAGGTCGATGAAGATCCGGCTGGCGGCATGGGCCCGTTCATCATGAACCCCGAAGGCGTGGCGCGCTTCTTCGCGAAGGGTGGCATGGCCGAAGGGCCGTTCCCTGAGCACTATGAGCCGTTCGAGACGCCGCTGGGCTACAACCCGCTGCACCCGAAGCAGCCCAAGGCCACCAGCAACCCGGGCGCCCGCGTGTTCCCGGACGATCTGGCGACGATGGGCACCGCCGACAAATTCCCGTATGTGGCGACGACGTATCGTCTGACCGAGCACTTCCACTACTGGACCAAGCACGCGTTGCTCAACTCGATCATCCAGCCTGAGCAATTCGTCGAAATTGGCGAAGGGCTCGCGAAGGAGGTCGGAGTGGTGTCGGGCGACACGGTCAAGGTGTCGTCCAACCGGGGCTACATCAAGGCGAAGGCGGTTGTGACCAAGCGGTTGAGGGCGCTCCAGATCGACGGCAAGACCGTTCATCACGTGGGCATTCCGATTCACTGGGGCTTCAAGGGGGTTGCCAAACCGGGCTTCCTTGCGAATACGCTCACCCCGATCGTCGGCGACGGTAACTCGCAGACACCGGAAGTGAAGTCGTTCCTGGTGAAGGTCGAGAAGGCATAGGGGAGGCGCCATGGCATTGCAATCACTTGATATCAAACGGCGCTCGGCAACGACGCTGCCGTCGCCTTCCGTGCGTGAATCGCATACGGGCGACGTCGCGAAGTTGATCGATGTCTCGAAGTGCATCGGCTGTAAGGCTTGCCAGACAGCGTGCATGGAGTGGAACGATCTGCGCGACGAAGTCGGCGAGAACGTCGGCGTGTACGACAACCCGCGCGACTTGTCGGCAGACTCGTGGACGCTCATGCGTTTTACCGAGTACGAAAACCCCAAGGGCGACCTCGAATGGCTCATCCGCAAGGATGGCTGCATGCACTGCGAGGACCCGGGCTGCCTGAAGGCGTGCCCGTCGCCGGGGGCGATCGTGCAATACGCCAACGGCATCGTCGATTTTCACGAAGAGAACTGCATCGGCTGCGGTTACTGCATTACCGGGTGCCCGTTCAATATTCCGCGTATCTCGCAGAAGGATCACAAGGCGTATAAGTGCACGCTGTGTTCCGACCGCGTGTCCGTGGGGTTGGAACCGGCCTGCGTGAAGACGTGTCCGACCGGCGCGATCATGTTCGGCACCAAAGACGCCATGAAGGATCAGGCGGAAGAGCGCATCGAAGACCTGAAGTCGCGGGGCTTCGATAACGCGGGTTTGTACGATCCGGCCGGTGTGGGCGGCACGCACGTGATGTATGTGCTGCACCATGCGGACAAGCCGTCGCTGTATCACGGCCTGCCAGATAATCCGCGCATCAGCCCGATGGTCACGTTCTGGAAGGGCATTGCGAAACCGTTGGGCGTCGCCGCGATGGCGTTCACCGCGATTGCCGGCTTCTTCCACTACATCAAGACCGGTCCGAACGAGACGACCGAAGCCGATGAAGAGGAAGCGCGCCGGTACGATGCGTCCCGCAAGGGCGATGGCCCCGGCAAGGGTGTTGCCACGCACGAGGAGGTCTGACGATGTCGCAAGAACATAGCGAACATAAAGACGATCTGATCCAGCGATACAACGCGGCAGAGCGCATCAACCACTGGATTGTCGCGGGCACGTTCATCTTGCTCGCGCTCTCCGGGCTGGCGTTGTTTCATCCGTCGATGTTCTGGCTCACCAATTTATTCGGTGGCGGGCCGTGGACGCGCATTCTGCATCCATTCGTCGGTTTGGTGATGTTCGTCGGTTTTGTGTGGCTCGCGCTGCGGCTTGCCCGCTATAACAAGTTCGAGTCGCGCGACCGTGAATGGATGATGAAGATCGGCGATGTGCTGAACAATCGCGAAGAGAATCTGCCGGAAGTCGGGCGCTACAACGCCGGGCAGAAGCTGCTGTTCTACGTGATGGTGCTGTGCATGCTCGGACTGCTCGCATCCGGCATCGTGATCTGGCGCGCGTACTTCGCGTTCTACTTCCCGATCTGGGTCATTCGGCTCGCTTCGGACGTGCACGCGGTGTGTGCATTCGTGTTGATTTGCGGCATCATTACGCACATCTACGCGGCGATCTGGATCAAAGGGTCCGTGGGTGCCATGACACGCGGCACCGTGACGCGAGGCTGGGCGTGGAAGCATCATCGCGCCTGGTACAAGCAACTCAACAAGTAAGTCCGGCCCCGGTGGCTGGACGCTCCTACGAGGCCAGCCACCTTGCAACGCATCCTCCAACCCGGACAGATCGAGTCGCTCGATCGCACCGCCATCCCCCGTCTTCGCATGCCGCAACCCGCCGAGGTCTTCTCGGCGCGTGCGGCGCGTTTGCGTCAGCTCGCTGAAGGGCATCCGCTCGGTGATTACCTGCGGCTAATGGCCGCACTGGTCGACGCGCAACGCCGCGAGGCCGAAAACTTTCAAACCGATCGTCCTTCCGCCGAATTGATTGCGCAGGCGCAGCAGCACTGCATGCCGCTGGTGCCCGCCAATGGCGGTTACGAAGTCGGCCGGTGGAAGGCATTGCTTACGCCGTTGCTCGACGCGGTTGCCGTACAAACTGACGTGCCTGCGCCGGTGCGTGGCGTACTCGATCGAATTCGCAGTGCCGACGCCGCCACGCTCGATGCCGCCGCGCAGTCACTGTTGGCGGGGCATGGCAAGGGCGTCGATGCGGCGAGCGCGCCATTTCTGATGGCGGCGCTGCAAGTGCTTTGGACGGGCGTGGCGAGTACGTTCGAGGCAGGTGAAGTGCCGATGCTCGACGTGCCGAATATTTGCCCCGTGTGCGGCACGCTGCCGGTGGCGAGCGTGGTGCGCATTGGCGGCGCGCATGAAGGCTACCGTTATCTCGCGTGTGGTCTTTGCTCGACCGAATGGCATATGGTGCGTGTGAAATGCACCCACTGCGAATCGAGCGAACACGTGGCGTATCACGTCGTCGACAAGGAGGGCGAGGCGAGTGCGAAGGCCGATCTCTTCGCGCAAGCCACCCATCCCGCACGGGATGCCGAGGGCACATCCGGCGAGGATGGCAAGTCGTCGGAAGCCGCCGAGGGTGGCCGCCCCAAACTCGACGAAGCGGCCAAACGTGTCGCGTCGTCGCCGAGCCGTGCCGAGTCGTGCGACGACTGTCACAGCTATCGCAAAATCTTCTATCAGGACAAAGACCCGTTCGTGGAACCCGTTGCCGACGACTTGGCGAGCTTGGCGCTCGACGTGTTGATGGGCGAAGCGGGCTACGCGCGGGCCAACGGCAACCCGCTACTCTGGCAAAGCGCTGAGGAGTAACGACATGGCCGAGGACGATCTGGCACCCGTGAGCGCGGCGGATCTGCCGTCGCTCGACCGCCTGCTGGGCATGCCCGACTTTCAAGCGGCGCTTGCCGACTACGGACGCACCCAAGTCACCGCGGCGCTGCGTGCCGATTTGGACGCTTGCCGCGGCGAGGCACTCGCGGGAAATCTCTCACGAGAAACGTTGGCGCCTGAAGCCTTTGCAGCGCGGGTGACGCGCACGCTGGCCGCACGCAATCGTGCGACGCTGCGCCCGGTGTTCAATCTGACGGGCACGGTGCTGCACACCAATCTTGGCCGCGCGTTGTTGCCCGAGGCCGCTGTCGATGCGGTGATGCAAGCGCTGACGTCACCTGCCAATCTCGAATTCGATCTGGCGACAGGCGGTCGCGGCGATCGCGACGATCTCATCGCACCGTTGTTGTGCGAACTCACGGGCGGCGAAGCGGCCACCGTGGTCAACAACAATGCGGCGGCGGTGCTGCTCATGCTGGCGACGTTGGCGAAGCGCCGTGAGGTTGTCGTCTCGCGCGGTGAGTTGGTTGAGATTGGCGGCGCGTTTCGCATTCCGGACATCATGACGCACGCGGGCGCAAAGCTCGTCGAAATCGGCACGACCAATCGCACGCATGCGGCGGATTACCGCAACGCTATCGGCGAGAAGACGGCGTTGTTGATGAAGGTTCATTGCAGCAATTACGAAGTGACGGGATTCACGAAGAGCGTGGACGTGTCGGAAGTCGCAGCCATCGCCAAACCGCATGGCATTCCCGTCGCGGTGGATCTGGGCAGCGGCACGCTCACTCCGCTGGAGCGCTGGGGCTTGCCGCACGAAACCACGGTGCAAGAGACGATTGCCGCCGGTGCCGATCTCGTGACGTTCTCGGGCGACAAACTACTTGGTGGCCCGCAGGCGGGCATGATCGTCGGGCGCAAGGATCTCATTGCCAAGATCAAGAAGCATCCGCTCAAGCGGGCGTTGCGTGTGGGCAAGCTCACGCTGGCGGCGCTTGAGCCGGTGTTACGTCTGTACCGTGATCCTGAACATTTGCCCGAACGTTTGACGACGTTGCGCTTGCTCACCCGTACGCGCGCTGAGATGGCGGCGCAGGCGGAGCGGCTGGCGCCGGTGCTGGCGCAGTCGTTGGGCGAGGCGTACACAGTGACGGCTGCACCGATGGTGAGCCAGATCGGCAGCGGTGCCTTGCCCGTCGAGCAGCTGCCCAGCTATGGGCTGGCGATTGCCCCTGCGGGCGGCGGCAAGCGCGGTAGTGGGCGTGCATTGGCGAAGCTAGAAGCGGCGCTACGTGGGCTGCCGTATCCGGTGATCGGGCGCATTTCCGATCAGACACTGTGGCTCGATCTGCGCTGCCTTGAAGCGAGCGACGAGGCGTGTCTGACGCTGCAATTCGCGGAGCTTCGTGCATGATCGTCGGCACCGCAGGTCATATCGACCACGGCAAGACGAGTCTGGTGCGCGCTTTAACCGGCGTGGATACCGATCGTCTTAAAGAAGAAAAGGCGCGTGGCATTTCCATCGAATTGGGCTATGCCTACACGCCGTTGCCCGATGGCGAGGTGCTCGGCTTCATCGACGTTCCCGGTCACGAGAAGTTGATTCACACGATGGCGGCCGGTGCGGTCGGCATCGACTTCGCATTGCTGGTGATTGCCGCCGACGATGGTGTGATGCCGCAAACGCGCGAGCATCTGGCCATCCTCACGATGCTCGGCGTGCGTCAGGGCGTGGTGGCGTTGTCGAAGGCGGATCGCGTCGACATCCCACGTCTGGGGCGTGTCAAACGCGAGATTACGCAGTGGCTCGCGAACACGCCGCTCGCCGACGCACAGATCGTGCCGGTGTCGGCGACGACGCCGGACGATGCAGGTGTCGCGGTGTTGCGTGAGCAGCTCACGCAAGCGGCGCAGGCGCTCAAGGCGTCGGGGAATGCGGCGCGTCGTGACGACGCGTTGTTCCGCCTTGCCGTGGACCGCGTGTTCACGCTGGCGGGGCATGGCACGGTTGTGACGGGGACAGCGTTCGCGGGCACGGTGCGCGTGGGCGACACGTTGACGGTGATGCCGCAGGGCTTGCCGGTGCGCGTGCGCAGCATTCATGCGCAGAACCGAGCGGTTGAGGCGGGCCGGGCAGGCGAGCGTTGTGCGCTGAATCTAGCGGGTATCGAGCGCGATCAGCTTCACCGTGGCGACTGGATCGTTGCGCCGGGGTTGTCGGCGCCTTCCACGCATGTGGATGTCGAGTTGCATTGGCTGGATGGCAATGCGCCGCTCACGCAATGGTTTCCGTTGCATGTGCACTTGGGCACGACGCATGTACAGGCGCGCACGGTGCTGCTCGATGGCGACATGCTGGCGCCGGGCGGCACGATGCGCGTGCAGTTGGTGTTCGACACGCCGGTGTGCACGATGCCGGGCGACCGGTTCATCGTTCGCAATCCGCAGGCGACGGCAACGGTGGGCGGCGGGCGTGTGCTCGATCCGGCGGGGCCGGAGCGCAAGCGCCGCTCGGCCGCGCGTCTGGCGTGGCTCGATGCGATGGCCCGCACGCTCGATGGCGATGGGCTCGACGGTTTGCTGACGCAGTCGCCACAGGGGCTTTCGGGCGCGCAGGTGACGGCGCTCACGGGCTTGCCCTCGACAAAGTGGCAGTGGCCGACGGACGCTGTGGTGCTGACCGGCGGGGAAGGTGAATCGTTGGCGTTCGCGCCGCAGGCGTGGGAGGCGATGCGCACGCGAGTGCTCGATGCGCTACGTGACTACCATGCGCGCTTGACCGACGAGCCGGGGTTGGATGCGGGGCGTCTTGGCCGAATGACGTGGCCCGCGCTGGAAGCTGGCCGGTGGCGTGCGATCGTGCAGGCACTGGTGGCGGATGGTTCGCTGACGCGCACGGGCGCATGGCTGCATTTGCCGACGCATCGTGTGGAAATGAGCGCGGACGAGACGGCGTTGGCGGAGGCGTTGTTGCCGCGCATTGCGCAGGGCCGTTTTGATCCACCGTGGGTGCGTGATCTGGGGCGTGAGGTGAATGCGCCTGAGGAACGCGTGCGTGCGGTGTTGCGCAAATTGGCGCGACAGGGGCGAGTGCATCAAGTGGTGAAGGATTTGTTTTACGACGACGCGTGTGTGCAAGCGCTGGCCAAATTGGTGGCACAGGGCGAGGGGCGGATCGAAGCGGGAGCGTTTCGGGATGCGACGGGTTTGGGTCGCAAGCGAGCGGTTCAGATTCTGGAGTTCTTCGACCGCGCGGGCTATACTCGCCGCGTTGGCGATACGCATGTGCGGCGTCCCGGCGTAGTTTGGGGTGCGGCCTAGCAAAAGAAACGCCACGCGATGTTTCGCGTGGCGTTTTTATCGAGCACGACTCGATATCGTTACATAGTCATTTCGTTGCGCGAAGGAAGGCATCCGTATCCGGTGATGCGGCCGGGCTTCAAACCCGGTTGGGGGCGTCAGCCGTTCCCAGGTCGGTTCGACTCCGGCTGCTTTCCGCCACTTCTGCGCAGCACCAAATTCATGTCAGGCAAAAGCGGCAGAATCAGGCTAAAGAACAGGTCGTTCGCGATGTGTTTGGCGCGAAGTCATTTTTCGGCCTTGCGCTTCCGCACTGGCGCTTTCTCCGCCGCCTTCACTTCATCCACCCCCCGCAACGTCGCCGCCAACTCCACAAACAACTTGACCCGAGAATTGGCATCGCCATACCGGTGCCCGATATACAGCGTCGTCGTGGTGTCCGTATCTGCGAAGTCTCGAAACACCACACCGGGAACGGCGATGGCGTTAAGCGACTTCGGCACGACGGTCACGCCAAGCCCTGTCGCCGTCAGGCCAATGAGCGTTGACGCCTGCTGCGCTTCCTGCACGATCTTCGGCTCGAAGCCGCGTTTCGCGCACAACGCATTGATCTGCGCGAACATCACCACGCCCGCCGAGCGCGGATAAGCGATAAACGCTTCGTCCCGCAAATCTGCAATCTTCACCTTCGCCGCTTTCGCCAACGGGTGTCCCGCATGCATCGCCAACACAAGGGGCTCGACAACTAAAGGCGTGAGAACTAGCGACGACGGCGCCGGTTGCTGCGCATCGAGTCGCAGCAAAGCCACATCGATCTCACGCGCTTCAAGCGCATCCAACTGTCGCGATGACGGTAGCTCATGCAACTGCACCTGCACCTTCGGCCGCTGTTTGCGATACGCGTGAATCAATTGCGGAAACACGGGCGAGAGCGACGACGCGTTCGTGAAACCCACCCGCAACCGTCCCACCTCGCCACTCACCGTCTGCCAGACCGACTCCCGCGCGTGCTCGATGTGCGCCAGGATCGCTGGTGCCTGCGCCGCCAGGGCAATGCCCGCCTCAGTGAGCGACACCGACCGGCGCGTGCGGTGAAACAGCCGCGCGCCCAACGATTCCTCGAGCGCCTGAATCGCCAAACTCAGCGGCGCTTGTGTAATGCCCAGCCGCTCGGCGCTGCGCCGGAAGTGCAGTTCTTCAGCCAACACGGCGAAGTACTCCAAATGCCGAATATTCATCATCGCTCAGTGCTCATCCATTGATTTGTTTTGCAAATCATTAACGTGATTTCAAAGAATAAATGAAATCTATTGGCGGGGCCATACTGTGTCGAAATCAATAGAACGAGACGAAGCCACCGTGGCTTTGGAGACAGCATGGAAAGCACAGAACTCATGGCGCGCCTGCGCGCCGGTCAGCCGGTATTCGCTCTGGGCGTGCGCGCCGCTCGCTCGACCGACGTCGTGCGCTGGGCCCGTGCCGCGGGCTACGACACCGTTTGGATCGACATGGAACACAGCCCGTTGCCGGTCGACACCGTGTCGCAGCTTTGTCTTTGCGCCGTCGATAACGGTCTGATGCCTTGGGTGCGCGTACCTGAACGCGACTACGGCATGATCAACCGGGTTCTCGACGGCGGTGCGCTCGGCATCATCGCCGCCCGTATCGAGTCGGCTGAACAAGCCCGCGAGATCGTCACCGGCAGCCGTTTCGCCCCGCATGGCCAGCGCTCCCAACTCGCCACGCTGCCGTATGTCGGCTACGAGAAATTGCCCGCCGCTGAGATGAACCAGCGCGTGAATGCCGTTACCGCCGTGAAGCTGCTCATCGAAAGCCGTGCCGGTGTCGAGAACGCCGCCGCCATCGCGGCCGTGCCCGGCGTCGATATCGTGGCGCTCGGCTGCAATGACTTGTCGGCGGACCTCGGCCACACCGGCAACCCGACCCATCCCGACGTGCTGGCCGCTTGCCGACACGTGGTCGCCGCCGTACGGGCGCAGGGCAAGATCGCCATCGTCGGCGGCATGCCCGAGGGCGAAGCGCTGACTCAGTTGCGCGCCGAAGGGGCCGCCCCGTTTGTCTTCAGCGGCATCGACGGCGACCTTTTTCTCGACGCCATGCGCCGTCGCGTGGCGGCAGACCGTGAAGCACTGATGCCCGCTTGATGCCCGCCTAATACACGCTTAACGCGAGCATCCACACGAAATCCCCATTTTTTGCGACTTCAACAGCACTCACTCACATGGCAACTCAATACGCAGGCCAACTGACCTCGACGCCCATGCGCGCTGCAAGCACGCTGGCGCGCCCCACCTTCGAGATGCCCGAGAACGCGTGCGATGCGCACATGCACGTCTTCGAGTCGCTCGCGCAGTACCCGAGCGTCGGCAACCCGCAATACACCTTGCCCGACGGTCCGCTCGCCAAGTACCGCGAAGTCATGGACGCGCTCTCGATCCGTCGTTTCGCCATCGTGCAACCAAGCTTCTACGGCACCGACAACCGCTGCCTGCTCGACGCGTTGGCAAAGGCGGGAGACGCCGCGCGTGGTGTGGTCATGATCGACGAAGGACTGCCTGCTGCCACGCTCGACGACTGGCACCGTGCCAATGTGCGCGCCATCCGCCTCGACCTGTTCTCGCGGGCAGAACAACCGACGAAAGACATTCAGGCCTACATCACCCGCATGGCGGCGTTGTGCGAAAGCCTCGGCTGGCATCTCCAGTTCTACGCACCGGGCCCGATCGTGCGCAATCTGATTCCATTTCTGGCCGACGTGCGCACCCCGTTCGTGATCGACCACATGGGCTACATGACACAGGAAGACGGCCTGACGAGCGACGACTTTACGCGCCTGCTCCAACTGCTCAAGGACGGCAATTGCACGCTCAAACTGTCGGCGCCGTATCGCGTCGCGAAACTGCGACCGCTGGCGTCCGTCGCGCCGATGGCCAAAGCGATCATCGAGACAGCGCCCGACAAAGTCATCTGGGGCTCCGACTGGCCGCACATTCCGATGGGCGAGCGCGACACCGGCGAGTTGCTCAACCTGCTGGCCGACTGGACGACGGACGCTGAAACGCGTCGCAAAATTCTGGTCGACAACCCGGCGCGCCTCTATGATTTCGCGTGATTTCTGACCGAGTTCATTCATGAGCTATCAACCACACGCCGCCTTTGCTGGCCTGTTTCACGCATTCACCTCCGACCCGCAGAGTCTGGGTAACCGGCTGGCGAAAACCATGTCGGCACGCGACGCAGCACTGCCGCTGCTGGTCTCGACCGGCTCGGACATTGCGCTGTTCCCCGGTAACGGCGCACCGGCGCAGATCGAGAGTTTTCGTAAGTCGACGCGTGGGTTCATCGAGCTGACAGCGGTCTCGCACCTGCCGCTCGCGCTGGCCTACCTCGCTCGCCTGCTTGAACTTGGCGAGCTGGACGACGACGGGCAGGGCGACAGCGAAACGGCCGCTTGGCGCGCCGAAGCGAAGCGGCTGATCGAACACGCCGCAAACGTGCGCAAGGCCAATACGCTGGCACATTGGCGCGATGACGTTGCCGTGCAGAGCCTTCGCGGCAACGAGGCCAAACTGGTCGATCTGATCGACTACACGTGCGACGTTTCCAGCCGTTGGCTGACACAAGCGCTGGCCGATCCCTCGCGCCTGACGTTCGAGCGCCTTGTCGCCGATTACTTCGAAGCCCAGCCGGGCAGCGACTTGCCGGTGCCGATGAACGACGTGATGTTCGCAACGTTTGGGCTGGCGTATCTCGACATCGTCTATCGCATCGGCAACTGGCTGCGCGCGCAATCGCTCGATTGGTCGCGCGCCATGGTGATCGTCTCGGGCCGGTCGGGCCGCCCGACGGCGGGCGCGACGTGGTCGTCGAACAACATGTGCCATCTCATTTGGCGTGCTTCGGGCGAACGCTTGCCGCCGGAACGGTTGCTGGTCGCGCCGCACGCGCCGGGTTTTTCCGTAGCGAACCTTGGCACGGCGGACGACCTTCGCTCGCTTGAGGCGGGCTACCGCGAGCTGTGGCACAACACGCGGGCCAGCATCGAAGTCGCGCGCGAGATGTTCCCGCACGCGCCGGGGTTTTCGTTCGCGCCGTCGCCCGACGAGGCCATGCCGCCGCTGGCCGATGCGCAAGATCGCAAGGTCATGGCGGCACGGCTGCGACGCATCATGGAAGACCCGGCCCAGTTGCTCTCCAACTGCGTCGCGGACTACATCGTCGACGAGCTCGCGCGCTGCGATAACGATCCGTCGCGCGCCGTGATTCCCGGATTTACGCAGGTGAACTACCCGCCACACGCGCGATAAACCACACGAAGGGAAGACGCGACGGGCGGCAGGGGCGCCGCACCGTCAACTTCCCAAGGCAGTGCCGATTTCACAACGACAACCACTCGCCCCGTCAGGAGACAACCATGAACTTGATGCAAAACGAGGGGCCGTACGATACGTCCGTCGCGCTACCCGTGCGACGCATCGTTGCCATTACGCTGGTGTGTTTCGCCGTGTCGATGATCGACGGCTTCGACACGCTGATGCTCAGCTTCGTCGCGCCGCTGTTATCCAAATCGTTGAACATCGACCCGGCATCGCTCGGGCGAGTGTTCGGCGCGGGGTTTATCGGCACGGTCGTCGGCTCGCTCATTGCCGGGCCGCTGGCCGACCGGTTTGGACGCCGTCCGACACTGGTTGCCGCACTCATCATGACTGGCGTTTTCACGCTGGCCTGTGCGTGGGCGACCTCCGCGACGGAGTTGTCGATCCTGCGCCTGCTCGGTGGTCTGGGGATGGGCGGTGCCATTCCGCCCGTTACCGCTATCACGGCGGAAAGCGCCCCCGTTCGCCGCCGCTCGGCGCTCGTCATTCTGATGTTCATCGGCTTCCCGCTGGGGGCCGTCGTGGGCGGCGCGATTTCGGCGGTGCTGATGATGCGCTTCGGCTGGCCGTTCGTGTTCCAGATGGGCGGGGCTTTCGCGCTGCTCGTGATCGTGCCGGTGCTGTGGGTGCTGCCCGCGACGGCGCCGGGGCGCAATGCGCAGAAGGGTGAACGGCCGGGCGCGGTGTTGCAGCACCGTGGCATGTTGCCGCGCGTTTTTGCCGACGGACGTGGCGTGGCCGCGACCGCGCTGTGGGTGGGGGTGTTGGCGACGATGATTCTCTCGGGCTTCCTGGTGAGCTTCATGCCGACGTTGCTCCACCTGAACGGCGTCGCACCCGATCGGGCCGCCATGGGCGCGGTAACGCTCAATGTCGGGGCGATTGTCGGCGCGCTGGTGCTCTCGACGGTCGTGAGCCGAGCGGGACCATTCGTGCCGGTGGCGTGTTCGTTCATCGGCGGTGCGGTGCTGACCGTGGTGCTGGGCAATCTGATCGGCGTGGGGCACGCCACGTTTGGGATGCTCTTCGCCGTGGGGGCTTGTTTGGTCGGCGGTCAACTGACCTTTCCCGCGATTGCCAGCCGCCTGTTTCCGACTGACGTACGCGCCGCTGGGGTAGGGGCGACGATGGCCATCGGGCGGCTGGGCTCGATCATCGGACCGACCGTCGGCGGTTGGTTGATCGCGCGTCAAATGCCGTTGCCACAGATCTTTGTGATCGCCGCCTGCATGGCGCTCATCGGCGCGGCTGGCGTGAGCATCGCCCGCTGGCGTACTCCGGCACAAGCCGAAGGGCACGATGGCGCAGCGGTATCGGCGCAAGCGGCACAACCCGCGCAACCGTCTAACGCTTACGGCGCGCAGGTGCCGCACGGAGAAGTGAATCATGGCCGTTAATTTCGCCGCGAATCTCGCCGCTAATTCTGCCGATAGCGCTGCCGATAATGCGTCGAGTCGGCACGACGACAGCCGCACTACCGAGCGCCTGCTCGCTCCCGTGCAGACGTTGCCCACGAGTGCCGCCCGCGCGGTTGCCTCCTTCATCCGCAATGGCGAGCGATGGCTGGCGATTGCCCAGATGTCGAAAGATGTCGCAGGCGAGGTGCCTTACATGAATGGCGGCGATAGCGATGTCGACGCGCTTTTCTATCGCTGTGAAGCCGGGCATTTCGTTCAGGAGGAACACATCGCATTACCCGGTGGCGAGGACGTCGAACACTTCACCATCGGCGCACGCGAGTTTCTTGCATGCGTGGGTATTCGTACCGGCAGCGGGCCGTATGACTTGAATACCCACGCCGTGCTGTACGAGCGCCTTGACGGCGAATGGCGTGAGCATCAGCGGTTTGAGGTGTTCGCTGGCAAGCAGTGGCGTCACTTCGAAATCGACGGGCGGCATTTCCTCGGGCTGGCTCAGGGCGTCACCGT
The DNA here is from genome assembly GCF_902459645.1 of Pandoraea pneumonica. Lineage (GTDB taxonomy): Bacteria > Pseudomonadota > Gammaproteobacteria > Burkholderiales > Burkholderiaceae > Pandoraea > Pandoraea pneumonica. Next base: position 1,989,900 of record NZ_CABPSK010000001.1, on the reverse strand, counting down.
GGAGGGGCCCGTCGCACGTCACCCGGATCAGTCTTGCGTGTTTGTCTGGAACGGCGAGCGCTTCGTCGCGTTTCAGGCCACCGGCGGACGCTGGGGCTACAACTGGGCGCACATCGAACACGCAGGCAAACACTACGTGGCTTATGCCGATCATGTCAGCGGGTCGCGCATCTTCCGCTGGAACGGCAGTCAGTTCGAGACGCTGCAAACGTTCGACGAACCGGGTGGGCGCGCTTTCCACTTCTTTGTGGATGGCGAGACGTTGTGGCTCGTGCACGCCAACCTGCTCAGTCACACGACGCTTTACCGATTCGACGGCGTGCAGTTCATCGCGACGCAGACGCTCGACGGTGCTGGCGGGCGTGAGCTTTGTGAGATACCCGCGAGCCGCCCCGGTGCGCCGCGCTATCTGCTGCAAGTGCGCTTCATTACCGGCACGCCGAAGGCTCCCGAGCCCGTGCAGCAGTCGGTGCTGTGGCGATGGCGCGGCGACGGCTTCGATGCTGTCGAGTGGATCGGCACCTTCGGGGGCACCGACGCGTCGACCTTCGAGGCCGATGGCCAACGCTACGTCGTGGTGACCAATAGCCTCGATGCCGACGTGCGGTTCCGCGTCGATTCCGTCGTCTACCGCTTTTCCGGATGACGTGCGCGCGCAGGCGTTACCTGCTGTAGCCGACGCCTGCGCTTTCTGAAGATTCCGTTTGACCTGCTTTACCCGTCTCGCCCCGCCAGAGGGTGACGGCTTCGTTTTGCCCAAAAAAATTACGATATGGAGACAAACCTCATGACTCGCTTAGCTTCACGCCGTAAGCCGCTTGCCTCGCTTCTCGCCGCGCTCCTCACGCCCGCCTTGCTCGCTGTGGCTTCCAATGTCCAAGCGCAAAGTTCGGTGCAGTTGTACGGCATCATCGACGCTGGCCTCACGTACTTCAGCAATTTGAATGGACACGGCACGTTCGTGGCCAACGATGGGGCGATTCAGGCGAACCGTTGGGGGCTGCGCGGCAGCGAGGACTTGGGTGACGGGCGTCGCGCCATCTTCGCGTTGGAGAACGGTTTCAATCTCTACTCGGGGACGATGGTGCAGTCGGGCGTGCTGTTCAGCCGACAAGCGTGGCTGGGTCTTCAGGACAATGCATTGGGGACGGTAACGTTCGGCAAGCAGTACGACTTCTTCTGGGACAACCTCACGCAATTCACGATGGGGCAACTGGCGGGGCAGTATTCATGGCACCCGGGCGACTTCGACCATCTGGCAGGCACGCTCCACATCAATAACGCGATCAAGTACACGTCACCGAATTGGGCGGGTCTCACGCTTGGCGCGTTGTACGCCACGCCGTCGTCGACGGTGTCGGCAGGCACTGGCCGCGTGATTGCTTTTGGCGCGAAGTATGCGAACGATGGGCTGAGCCTGGGCGCGGCATATACCAACACGCACAACTCGGGGGTGAATGCGCCGACGCAAGCGGGGACGACGATCTTCCCGGATCTGCCGCCGGGGCCTGCGGTGCTGGACAACATCGCCAGTTGGGGCGTGGGCGGCAGCTATCGCTATGGGCCGAATACCACGCGGTTGCTCTTCACCAGCACGCGCTTTCGCAACGGCAACGAGAGCGTTGTGATGAACACCTACGAAGCCAACCAGATCTACCGCTGGGGACCGGCGTGGACGTTCATGGGCGGCTACTGGTATTCGAAGATGGGTTCGCAGAAGTGGCAGAACGTCACGGCGCTCGCGGACTACGCGCTGTCCAAGCGAACCGATGTCTACGCTGAAGCTACGTGGTTGTATGCAGGCGGCGGCGCAGCACCGGTGTTCCTTGGCGGCGGTGCGGCACCGACCTTCGTGAACGGCACCTACACGGGGCAGGGGCCGTCGTCGACCGCAGTGCGCATTGGCATGCGGCATACGTTCTGATTGTCGGTTCGTACCGGTGAAGGGGAGGTGTCGCTTACTTCCCCGTCCCACTCGACGTCGCCATCGCAGCCGCACCAAGGCCGATGTAAAGCAGGCCTGCAATGTATTTGCCCACACCGGACTTCGTGCCACGTTTGGCGATCGTTTTGACGATCGTACGGGCGAGCGCCGCACACGCGACGTCGCCCACACCGCCGACCAACACGAGAATGGCGCCCAACGTGACGATTTGCAGCGGCACCTGGCCCGCTGCGGCATTCACGAACTGCGGCAAGAACGCTGCAATGAACAGCCCGGTCTTCGGGTTGAGCAGATTGACGAGAAAGCCCTTGCGGATCGATGTACCAAGCGGCTGCTCAATCGCGCGCGCGGACGCTCCGCCGTCAGATGCAGCTTTGCTGCGAATCGCCTTGATGCCCAGATAGATCAGATAGCCCGCGCCCAACGTTTTGATCGCGGTGAACAACGCGGGCGATGCCATCAATAGCGCCGTCAGGCCGACCGCTGCAAAGCAGACATGCGCCATCGTCGCGAGCATCACGCCGAAGGCCGACGCCAGCCCGTGCCGAAACCCCTGGCTCGCGCTGGCCGTCAATACGAAGATCGTGTTGGGACCAGGGATGGCAACGAGAACCACGACAGTGGCGAGGAAGTAGGGCAGTACGGTGAGGTCAATCATGACGGTGATGTTCCGAGAAAGCGATTGCGTTGCACGGGCTGAGGTTATTGGGCGGCATCGTAACATCGTTGGCGGCGTCTCATTTTGTGATGCCCATACGCAATCTGACGGCAATCTGATGGCTACCTGACCGCAATCCGACACCGGATGCCGCACGGCACTGGTACTCGTCCCGAAGGACGACCACCGATGCCGCACGTCGCTTCAGTCCACCTCAATCCACTTCATCCCGCCTTGGCGACGGGCACCACCTGCATGTCGTCGCGATGCCACCACCCGCCGCCTACCGCCTGAAACAGCGCCACCGTATCGGCATAGCGATTGGCCTGCGCCTGCACCAGCGCCACACGCGTTTGCTGATACGTCTGCTGTGCGTTGAGCAACGTCAAATAGCTGATATCGCCTAGTTCGAGTTGCTTCTGCGCAATCGACAGGCTGCGTTGCGCGGCCCGTTCCGCATTGAGCGATGCCCCCAGGGCATCGGCATCCGTTCGCAACGCATGCAGCGTGTCGGCTACGTTCTGGAACGCTGTGAGCACTGTCCCGCGATATTGCGCACCCGCCTGCTCGTACGCCGCCTCGGCCCCGCGTTGCTTGTGCAGCAGTGCACCGCCCGCGAAGATCGGCTGCGTCAGGCTGCCCGCCAACGACCAGAACGCCGTGCCCGGGCTGAACAACTCCCGCGCAATTTCGGCACTCGCGCCGTAACCCGCACTCAGCGTGATGCTCGGCAAGCGCGCGGCCACTGCGACACCTACAGCCGCTGCGGCAGCATGCCATTGCGCTTGCGCCGCTCGCACGTCCGGGCGTTGCTCGACCAACTGCGACGGCAAGCTCACCGGCAAAGCCTCCGGCAATTGCAAACCGCTTAGGTCAAACTGCGCGCCGATGCGCTCGTTGGGCATGCGCCCGAGCAAGCGAGCCAGCGCGTCGCGTTGCTGCGCGAGTTGCTTCTCCAGTGGCGGCACGGCGGCCTGCGCCTGTGCCAACGACGCTTCCTGCGCCGCCACATCGGCCTGCGCCACTTGGCCGAGGTCGTACTGCTTATGCAACAAGTCGAGCGAATGCTGCTGGAGCGCCACGATTTCCTGCGTAGCGCTCAGTTGCCCGCGCAGCGACGCTTCCTGAATGGCCGCCGCCACCACATTGCTCGTGAGCGTCAGGTACGTCGCTTCCAAGGCAAAGCGCTGCGCGTCGGCTTGCGCGACGAGCGATTCCACCTGTCGCCGGTTGGCACCGAACAGATCGAGCGTGTACGACACGGAGACTTGCGCCGTATGCAAGTTGTAGAGATCGTCGCCGCTTGCCGCCGGGCTAGCCAGCGGCGCAGCGATTTTCTGGCGCGTTGGCGAGTACGACGCACTCACTTGCGGGAAATAGTCGCCTTGCTGCACGCGCACGGCTTCATGCGCGGCTTCGAGGGCGGCACGTGCCGCGTCCATATCGGGGTTGTGTTCGATGGCCTCTTTGACAAGCGCATCGAGTTCGGGCGAGTGGAATAGCGTCCACCATTGCGCCGGAATATCCATCCCTGCCACGAAGCGCTGCGCGCCACCGCCTGTCGTGGCTGCTGCCGACGTGCCCGCAGGCAGGGCGTCGACGGTGTAGCCCGCGTTCGCGGGGGCTTCCGGTGTTTTGAAGTCGGGGCCGACGGCGCACCCGGCCATCGACAGTGCGGCCGCCAGCGCCAAGGCGCCACGCGCCCCGGCATAACGATGAGTCATGACAACAGTCTCCGCGAAGCGTACGGCGCTGGCCGTGCGTCGCCAAAGGGCAGAGGGAACCGGGGTAAGGAGTTTGCGATGCATGGCGTTACCCCCGTGCCGGCTCGGCCGCGTCGAGCGCGCGCTTGGCCGCGCGTTGCTCGATATAGCGTTCGAGTACGTAGTAGTAGGTCGGCAGAATGAACAGCGTGAGCAGCGTGGCGACGATCAACCCGCCCACCACCACCGTGGCCAGTGCGCGCTGAACGTCGGTGCCCACGCCAACGGCCATCGCCGCGGGCAGCATGCCCACCGTAGCCACCGTGGCCGTCATGAGCACTGGCCGGAACCGCTCGACCGCGCCCGCGATCACTGCTTCACGTAAGCCCAGCCCATCGGCACGCACCCGGTTGATGTTGGCGATCATGATGATGCCGTTCTGCACAGCCACACCGAAGAGCGCAATGAAGCCCACGGCACTCGCAACATTCAAGGTTTCGCCCGTCAGGCGCAGCGCCATCAGACCGCCCAGCGTCGCCAGCGGCACCACGCCAAGAATCAGCGCAGCTTGACGCAGCTTGCCGAATTCGGCGAACAGGAACACCAGCATCAACGCGAGCACCAGCCCCATGATCAGCGTGAGACGCGCCTGCGCGCGCTGCTGATTCTCGAACTGTCCGCCCCACACCAATTGATATTGGCTGTGGTCGTATTTCACGTTGCTGGCGATGCGCTTCTCGGCGTCGGCGAGATAGTCGGACAACCCGCGGCCCGCATAGTCGATGCGCACGATCAACTCACGCTTGCTCATGTCGTGCGTGATGGTCGCCTCACCGCTTTGATAGCGAATGCTGGCCAGTGCCGACAACGGAATTTGCGCGCCGCCCGGGGCGTTGACGAACAAGTTGCCAAGCGTTTCCGGGCTATTGCGCGTGTTCGGCGGGAAGCGCACGGTCACGTTGTACTGCCGGTCGCCCACATAGACTTGACTTACCGACGCGCCGCCGATGGCCGTCTGGATCAGATTTGTCACGTCCGCCACATTGATGCCGTAACGAGCGGCCGCAGCGCGGTTCACATTCACCACGATTTGCGGAATCGGCGGTTCCTCGAAGATCGACGCGTCGGCAGTGCCGGGCACTTGCTTGAGCACGCCCACGACTTCCGTGCCGATACGGCGCAGTTCTTTGAAGTCGTTGCCGACGATGCGGATGACGAGCGGGCTGTGCGCACCGCCCACGGCATCGTTGATCCCGTCGATGATCGGCTGGCTGATCCCCACCGACATGCCCGGAATCTGCTTGAGCCGGTCGTTGAGCTTTTGCACGAACTCGGCCTTTGTTTCGCCATGCGGCCAGGTGTCGTAAGGCTTGAGGCCGACAGGGGCTTCGATGTGCGACGGCGTCCACGGGTCGGCCTGACTGTCGCTGCGGCCCAGTTGCGTGACGGCATACGACACTTCGGGGAAGCTCAGCAACACCGTGCGCAGCTCGCTTGCCATCTCGCTGGCCTTGTCGAGCGAGAGGCCCGACGGCAATTGCACTTGCAGCCACAACGACCCTTCGTCCAGATCGGGCAAGAACTCGCGCGCCGTCGTGGCACCGAGCGCAACGACCGCCGCCAGCGCGATCACACCAATCGAGATCGCCATGCGAGGCGCATTGAGTAGCTTGTCGAGCCAGCGCTGGAAACCCGCCTGTGCACGCAGAAGCGGCACGTTGTGGAACACCTTGCGCGGCTTACGCAGGGCCACGTAGGCCAGCCCCGGAATCAGCATGAACGTGCACAACAGCGCACCGGCCAACGCGTAGGCCACCGTGTAGGCCATCGGCGAGAACAGCTTGGCTTCGGCGCGCTCGAAGGCGAACAGCGGCAGGTAGGCCGTGATGATGATGAGCGTGGCGAACAGAATCGGGCGGGCCACCTGCGTGGTCGCACTCAGTACGTCGCCTTCGGTGAGCGTGGCGTCGGGTGCCGCTTCACGTCGCCGCAAGATCGCTTCGGTCACGACAATTGCGCCGTCGACGATGATGCCGAAGTCGATGGCCCCCAGCGAGAACAGGTTCGCGGGCATGTTCGTGAAGTGCATCATGATGAACACGGCCACCAGCGCGAGCGGAATCGTCACGGCGGCAATCAGCGCACTGCGCGGGCTGCCGAGGAACAGAATCAGCACGATACACACCAGTCCGACACCTTCGGCCACCGTGTGCGACACCTTATGGACGGTGTTCTGCACCAGATCGTCGCGGTCGATGTACGGCACGATGCGCACGCCTTGCGGCTCAAGCTGCTTGCGCAGTTCTTCCACTTTCGCGTGCACGCCCTTGAGCGTTTCGGACGGGTTCTGGTACTTGAGCATCTCGACGATGCCCTCGATGGTGTCGGGGTTGTGATCCTTGCCGAGAATGCCTTCGCGTTCCTGATGGCTATACGTCAGCCGCCCGAGATCCTTCACCAGCACGGGGACGCCATTGCGCTGCGTGACCACGATGTTGCCGAGGTCGTCGAGCGAATGCACCATGCCGATGCCCCGAATCACATAGCCTTGCTCGCCGCGCGAAATGCGGCTGCCGCCAGCATTGGCGCTGTTGTTGTTGATCGCCGTGGTGACGTCGCCTAGCCCGATGCCGTAGCGCTGCAACTGCACCGGATCGAGTTCGAGCTGGTACTGCATGGTGAAGCCGCCAAAGTTGTCGACGTTCACCACCCCCGCCACTTGTTGCAGTGCCGGAATGACGACCCAGCGCTGTAGCTCTGACAGCTCCATCAGGTTCTTGGTATCCGACTCCAGCGTGTACCGATAGATTTCGCCCGCCGGGCCGGTCACCGGATCGAGCCCGGGCGTAATACCCGAAGGCAGCGTCACGCCCGCAATGCGGTCGTTGATGCGCTGGCGCGCCCAGTAGTCGTCGATGCCATCGCGAAACACAAGCGTGATGAGCGAGAGGCCAAACGTGGACGACGAGCGCATCGACACGACGCCGGGCGTACCGCCCAGCGCGCGTTCGAGCGGCACGGTGATTTGCTGTTCGATTTCCTCGGCCGCGAGGCCGGGCGCTTGTGTGGTGACCTGCGCGGTCACGTCGCCGATGTCGGGGTAGGCTTCGACGGCCATTTGCGTCCAGCTATACCAGCCGAATGCAGCCACGAGCAGCGCCACCACCCAGATGACGACCCGCTTGCGCAGGCAGAAGGTAATGAGGCGATTAATCATTGAGCAGTACCCCGCCCTTGACGACGATGCGATCGCCTGCGGCTAGCCCGGCACCGACGCGTGCGCCATCGGGCTCGCCGTAACCCGGCTGCACCGTGCGCTTGACGAAGGTCCACGGGGCCACTTCGACCCACACCACCGTACTGTCGTTGTTCATGATCAGTGCCGAGTTCGGCACGAACACCGAACGCTGCTGCGGCACCGCAAACGTGGCGGTCGCAAACATATTCGGTTTGAGACGGCCGTCGGTATTGGGGAACGCAATGCGCACCTTGGCGCGGCGGGTATCGGGGTCGAGGACTTCGCTCACGAAGCTGACCTTGCCGTGCCATGTCTGGCCCGGATACGCCTGAAAGACCACATCGACCGGTTGGTCCTTCGCGATCAACGCCACATTGCTCTCGGGCGCGTTGGCCGTCACCCAGACGGCATCGAGATTCGAAACGGTCATGAGCGAGGCGGTCAGATCGTTGGCATAAGCGCCTTGCGACGTCGACAGCGCCGTGATCGTACCGGCGTAGGGGGCGCTCAGCGTGAGCTGACGCCCACGCGTGCGCGCGTCGGCACCAATGCCGCGCAGGCGCGTCTCCGAGCGTGTGAGTTCGGCTTGCGCTTGCGTGTAGTCGCTCTGTGCTTGTTCGAGGTCTTTGGCGGCCCCGGCCCCGGCATCTCGCAAGCCTTGCACACGTTTGAGCGTGGTGCCTGCGTGGTTCAAGGCGTCGCGCGCCTTGTCGTTGTCTGACCATGCCTGTGCGAGATCGCCGGAATCGATGGTCAGCAACGGCTGCCCCTTTTCGACGTGGTCGCCCAGATGCACCTTGAGCTCGACGATACGTCCGGCCACAGGCGGCAGGATGTTGGCCGTGCGGGCAGGGTCGGCTTCGACGGTGGCGGGCAATTGCACCAGACGCGGCTCGTCGCGCAGGCCGACGACGGCAACGGCCAGCCGCGAACGCAGCGCCGAGTCAGGGGGCACGATGATTTTGTCGCCGTCACGCAGCACGATTGCGTGCTCGGTGGCATCTGGCTTGACGGACGCGTGGCTGGTTGTCGACATCCAGCGCACGGCTTCGACCGAGAGGGCGAGCGTGGCGATCACGCCGAAGCCGGCGAGGGCGATCCGCTTGTTTGCGCCCGATAGATGGATTTTGTTCATTTCCCGAATCTCTTTTTACACGTGAGGGAGGCGATGGCATTGCACTCACGTGTAAAGACGAGTCGGGTCACGTCAGCCGGTATTTAATCCGGCAACGTAAAACGTTTTCGCCACGCGACGCAATGCCTGCCGGTAATTCAATGGAATTGCCGGTTTAAAAGGAATTTGAAGTGCGTATGTGTCAATGACATGCGACCGACATAAGCAACTGTCAGGGTCGGGCATCGATTTCTCCTTAGGCTAAGGAACCGTTGCACAGCAGCGGCGGCTCGCAAGCGAGAGCGAACGTACGCCTTGCGCTGCCGCGACATACGTCGGGGCAGCGGCGGGCAAGCGTTCACGGCAGACACGCGCGAAGCACCGCTATGGCCCGGGAAGGCAAGCGTGTTTTCAAGCGCATGACGATCAAGGAAAGGCGGGAATCTGGTTAGCGAAACCGGAAAGGATTCCGGTGGGCATCAACTAAGCGCAGATATGGCGCACCTCTCGCACTCCGGCGAGACGGCGACCAAAAGGGACGGACGTCGGGCCGGGATCTACCGTTCAAGCGGTAACGGGCAACTACAACTGTCCAATTGGGGTGTCCCCTGATGATTGATTCGTCGCGGATCGTACGCGCGTCAATTGCATGCGTCAAGCAATTATTCAGCCAATTTTTGGTGTGAATTCTTCTGGTTTTGGTGAATAAAACTGAGGGCTGTTCGTTATTGCGGGAATTGCGGCGGCATAAGGAATTGGCCGAGCTTGCGATTAATAAGTCGTAATTTAATTGTTTGCTGAATTGAGTGCGCGCTGAGCGCCTGCTGGGTGGCTCGGCGCCGATGGCTCATCGTTTACCCGCAAAAACCACCCGCCAACAGATTTTTGCGTTGACCGGTAAATTGTTTTTTGCTGGTATACCAGTTATGAACCAGACCCAACGCACCCCAGCCCTGAGCGATTCGGCCTACAACGCGATTCGTGCCCTGATCGTCTCCGGTGAGATTCGCGCCGGTGAGGCGCTCTCCGAACGCGCGCTGTCCGAGCGTTTCGGCATTAGCCGTACGCCGGTGCGCGAAGCCATCCGGGCGCTCGCCAACGACGGCCTGCTGGAGATCGTGCCGATGCGTGGCACGTTCGTGCGTCAACTGTCGGTGCGCGATCTCAGCGAAATTCACGAAGTGCGGCTTGCGCTTGAAGGCATGGCCGCCTGGCTCGCCGCACAAAAGGGCGTGACCCCTGCGCTGGAAGAAGTCGCCAAGCGCCTGCGCGCGCTCGACGCGCAAGACGAAGCCGTGCCGCTGGATGTCGACATCACGCAGCGCGTGGGCTGGCAGTTCCACGAAGCGATGTTCGCTGCGGCCGACAACGTGCGGCTGGTCGAGACCTATCACGCGTTGCGCACGCAGAACGGTTTGGCGCTGCAACGCATCCCGCATTACGACGCCGACCGCACGCGCGCCGCCGTTCGCGAGCATCTCGCGATCTTCGAGGCCATCGCTGCTGGGCGTCCCGAGGAGGCCCAGCGTTGTGTCTGGGACCACCTCACCCACGCCATGCAGACGCGTTTGCAGGCGCTCGTTCCCGCCGGTTCGCCCGGTGCGGCGCCGCGCTAAGCCTCGTTCATTGAAGCCGCCCACACCGCCCGTATCCATTGCGCCTGCTAAGCCGTCACGTCATTCATCGGAGATAGCCGTCATGTCGTCCCGTTCTGCCAGCAAGAAACGTCTCATTCCCTTACCCGTTCAGATGCTGATCGGTCTGGCCCTCGGCGTCGGGTGCGGCATGGTCGCCCCGGCACTTGCCACGAAGCTCATGCCTGTCGGCACGGCGTTCGTGCAAGCCGTGAAGATGATCGTGGTGCCGCTCGTGTTCACCGCGATCACGCTGGGCATTTACCAGATGGGGCACAACGCGCGTGCACTCGGACGCGTGTCGGCGATCAGCATGATCTACTTCTTCGTGGCGACGCTCGTCTCGATCGTGATCGGCCTTGGGCTCAATGCCATCTTCCATCCCGGGCTCGGCGCGAATCTCGCCGCTGCGCACGCGTCGGCTAAGCCGATTGCGGCGTCGGTCGACTGGACGAAGTTCTTCCTCGACATGATTCCGTCGAACATCTTCGCGGCCATGAGCGGCAGCAATCTGTTACCGGTGCTGGTCGTCGCCGTGCTGCTCGGCATGGCGCTCTCGGCCATCGGTGAGCGTGCCAAGCCGCTCGTCGGCGTGCTCGACGCACTGATGGGTGCGGTGTTCAAGCTCACCGACTGGATCATCTCGCTCTCGCCGATCGCCATTTTCGCGATCATCGCGTGGCTCTTCGCGACCCAAGGTGTCGGGACGATTCTCGCGCTGGTCAAACTCGTGGGCACGATGTATCTGGGGCTCGGCGTGCTGCTGGTGCTGTTCTGGATCTTGCTCAAGGCCATTGGCGAGAAGCCGTTGGCAACCACGCGTGCGATCAGTGAACCCGTGATTCTCGCGTTCGCTACCCGCTCCAGCGAAGCCACGCTGCCGCTGCATATGGAGAAGCTCATCGCGATGGGCGTGCCCAAGGCCATCGCGTCCGTCGTGCTGCCGCTGGGTTACGCCTTCAATCGCGATGGCTCGATCATGTATTTCGCACTGGCCGTGGGCTTTCTGGCCGACGCGTATCACGTGCCGCTCGACATGCCGACGCTGCTCTCGATCGTGCTGGTGACCACGCTGGCTAGCAAGGGCAGCGCCAACGTGCCGTCGGGTGGCCTCGTCGCCATTGCGATGGTGCTCACCACGATTGGCGTGCCGATCGAGGCGTTGGCCATCATTGCCGGTGTCGATGCTTTCCTCGACATGGGCCGCACCGCCATCAACGTTTTCAGCAACACCGTGGCCATCAAGCTCGTGATGAAGCTTGCCGGTATTCCGTACGAGTCGCCCGAGGCTGTGCAAGCGGCCCTCGCTGAGTCGGATGCCGGTCAGTCTGCTGTGGCGAGCCATGCCCACGGTCAGGAGTTTCCTGCATGACCCAACGTAATACCGAACACATCGTCGATTTGCGCAGCGACACCGTTACGCGGCCGACGGCACTGATGTGGGAGGCGATGCAAACCGCCTCCCTCGGCGACGACACGCTCGAGGGCGACCCGACCGTACGCGCACTGGAACACCTCGCGGCGGTGGCCACGGGCAAAGAGGAGGCGATGTTCGTCGTCTCCGGCACGATGGGTAACTTGATCGCCTCGCTGTGCCACGCAACACGCGGCGGCGAGGCGGTCATCGACGCGCAAGCGCATATGGCCAAGTCGGAGGCCGGGGGGATGTCGCGCTTAGCGCATTTGTATCCGGTCACCGTGCCGTCGGTGCGCGGTGAAATGGATCTCGATGCACTTGCCGGGGCACTGCGCCCCGGCTTTTCGCGTTATGGGCAGCCCACGGCGATGGTCGGCGTGGAGTCGACGCATAACCACTCCGGCGGGTACGTGCCGTCGCTGGCGTATCTGGCCGACGTGCATTCGCTGGCGTCGCGCGCGGGCGTGCCGGTGCATCTGGACGGCGCGCGCGTGTTCAACGCGGCGGCGGCGCTCGGTGTGGATGCTGCGGCCATTGCCACACATTGCGAAAGCCTGACGTTCTGTCTGTCGAAGGGATTGTCTGCGCCGATGGGGGCGATGCTCGTGGGCTCGCACGCTTTGATTGAACAGGCGCGCACGTTCCGGCGCATGGTCGGGGGCGGACTGCGTCAGGCGGGCATCATGGCGGCGGCGGGCAAGGTCGCGATGGAGACGATGATCGCGCGTCTGGCCGACGACAATCAGCGCGCGCAGCGGCTGTGGACGGGGCTTGCGGAGATCGATCCGCTGCTCGTCGATTCGGTGGCCTCGCGCAGCAATATCGTGCGGCTTCGCGTCGGTGAGCAACGTGAGAGCGATCCGCGTGCGTGGGAGGCGGCGCTTGCCGAGTACGGCATTCTGGCGCGTGCGAGCGGACAGTCGATGCTGCGGCTGGTCACGCACCGTCATATCGGCGACGACGATATCGATGAAACCGTCGCGGCTATCGCCTCGATTCGCGAAGCGTTTGCAGCGAAGGCGGCGCCGCTGATCGGCACGCATTAGATGAAGCGAGCGCCTAGCGCTCAGCCATCGCCAGATACTGCTGCGGTGCGCGTCCGAACAGGCGCTTGAACATAACGATAAACGCGCTCGGGCTTTGATAGCCGAGCGCGAGCGCCACATCGCCCACCGACGCGCCGAGCGCGAGTCGCGTAATCGCCTCCGAGGCGCGCATGTGCTGACACCACCGGCCGAAGGTCATGCCGGTCTCATCTTTGAAGCGGCGCGCCAGTGTCTTGCCGCTCGCTCCCATTTCTTCTCCCCAGCGCTCCAGCGAATAGTCGGTCGACGGCGCCATCATCATGTGCTCGCAGATCGCGAGCAACTTCGCCGAACTCGGCAGCGGCAAGCCATGTTCGCCGGGGGCGGCAGCTTCGCGCAGCAGACGCAGCAGCAACGGCACCGAGAGGGCAGTGCGGCTGTCCGGCGCGTAGTGCATGCCATCGGCGAGCATGTCGACAGCAAGCTCGCGCAATAACGGCCCCACGGTCAGCACGAGGGCATTGGGCCATAGCCACGACACCGAACCGGGCTCGATGCTGATCGTGCAGAACTGCATGCGTCCGACGGCATGCAATTCATGCGGGGTATTCGGCGGCAGCCACAGCGCGCGCGACGCAGGCAATGTCCACGTGTGCGCCGGGGTGAGCACACGAACCACACCACGCAATGCCATCACCACATGACCGTGCTGATGCTGATGCCACGGCTGACGCTCGCCGTCCTCGCACTCCACACCCACGAACGTCACATCGCGCGACAAATGCCGACGCGTTTGCGGATAGCGACGTAGTAACAGTTCCTTCATGGCGTCTTCCCAACAGGCCGTCGACCTGACCGGGCACCGCATCAAGACGGGCCAGCCAGCCAAAGCTTAGAGAAATGGACAAAAAATGTCCTTTTCTCAACATTTTTTGTGATTCACAGCAAAAAGTTCCCCGGTATTCTACCAATAGCCATGGCGGTTTAGGGACGAATACGAGTGATAATAGTAATGCGTCTCATTTATTTAAACTCATTCGAGCGGAATGGCTCTGACGCGGGAAGATCGGCAAAGTGAATCAGAACAATACGGGGAAGCGGGCCAATGCCCGACGCCTGACCACCATGGCATTGGTGATAGGCAGTGCGGTGTTTGCGCAGCAAGGTTGGGCGGCTGACGAGGCTGCTGCGGCGGCAGCGTCGGCAGGTTCGCCGGGGACGAACGCGGGCACCACCGCCACCGGACAGGCCACCACGGTCTTGTCGACCACGCAGGTGACCGACTCGGCGCTCGTGGAGAGCGCCACGGGCCCGGGACGTGGCTACGTCGCCAAGCGCATGCGCACGGCGACGAAAACCGATGCCGATACGCTCACGCAGCCGCAGGCCACTTCGACGGTCACGCGGCAGCAAATGGACGATCAGGGCGCGATCACCATCGATCAGGCACTGCGCTACACGACCGGCGTGTACACGCAAGACGGCACGGACGTGCGCTTCGACCAACTTCGTGCGCGTGGCTTCGATATCGATGCTTATCTCGACGGGCTGGCGCTGTTCCAATCGCCGCGATTTGCCACGGCACGCGTCGATCCGTACCTGCTCGATCGCATCGACGTGATGTTCGGGCCGTCGTCGGTGCTCTACGGGCAGGGCAACCCGGGCGGTCTCGTCAACTACACCAGCAAGCTGCCGACCGAACAGGCGCAGCACGAGATCACGCTGCAAATCGGCAATCACAACACGTATCAGGCCGGGTTCGACCTGAGCGGCCCCGTCAATGCCGACGGCACCGTGCTTTACCGCGTGGTCGGTCTGGCGCGCGATGCCAAAACGCAAGTCAGCGCCATCAAGGACGAGCGCTTGGCCATCGCCCCGTCGATCACGTTCAAGCCGGATCGCGACACGTCGTTCACGCTGCTCGCCGGTTATCAGCGCGACCCGGCAGGCGGCCTGTTCAACCCGGTGCCAGCGAGCGGCACACTGTTTGCGAACCCGAACGGGCGTCTCGGGCCCGATCAATACTTCGGCGATCCGAACCGCGACGGCATGCAACGCACGCAGTACTGGTTCGGCTATCAATTCGCGAAGCAACTGAACGATACGTGGCGCATTTCGCAGAACGCGCGCTATCTGCATATCGACCAGAACTACTACCAGACGTCGGTCACGAGCGGCTTCAACGCAGATCAGCGCACGGTCTACATGTGGGGCAACACCGATCACGAACACGTGAGCCAGTGGCAGATCGATACGAACGCGCAAGCCAAGTTTGCGACGGGGCCGATCGAGCACACGATGCTGTTCGGCTTCGACTATCGACGCGTGCTCGAAGGCGACAACTACGGCGGTGCGCTCGCGGGGCAACTCGACTTGTTCAACCCGAACTACGCGTCGCTCACCGGTGTGCCCGCAGATACGCGCCTCGACGTGTCGCTCGCACAGGCCGGGCTCTACGCGCAGGACGAACTTCGCTATCAGCGCTGGGTGCTCACGCTCGGCATGCGTGAAGACTGGGCGACCACGCGCTCGGTGGTCAATGGCGCGAAGAGCGAGGCCGATAACCACGCGTTCACGTGGCGTGCCGGTCTGGCCTATGCGTTCGACAACGGCTTGGCACCGTACGTCAGCTACGCAAAGTCGTTTGCCCCCGTGCTTGGCCTGACGTACTCCGGCGCGCCGCTGAACCCCACGCAGGGCAAGCAATATGAGATCGGGGTGCGTTATCAGCCGAAGCAATACAACGCGTCTTTCCGCCTGTCGGCCTTCGATTTGCGTCAAGAGAACGTGAGCGTGACCGACCCGGCGCACCCGCAGTTCCCGACGCAGACCGGCGAGATTCGTTCGCGCGGCATCGAAGCCGAGGCGCGCGCCAATCTGACGCGCGATCTCATGGTGATTGCGTCGTACACGTATCTGAATCAGGTCAATCTGCAAAGCACGACGGCACAGGGCAAGCGTCCGCAAATTGCTCCGCGCAACAACGTGGCGCTTTGGGCCGACTACACGATGCACGAAGGTCCGCTGCGCAATCTCGGGTTCGGTGCCGGTGTCCGGTACACGAGCTCGTCGGCGGGCGATGCTGCGAACTCGTTCGAAGTGCCGAGCCGCACGCTGGTCGATGCCGCGGTGCACTACGACTGGCAGCAGTGGCGCTTTGCCGTGAACGTCAGCAACTTGTTTAACCGTGAATACATCTCGTATTGCACGAACTCGTTCCTCTGTTACTGGGGCGCGACGAGAACTGTCTTAGGGACTGCCCGATATCAATGGTGATGCAACGAAAGTCGTTTGCCGCCCGACGCCGCCTCTTGGCGGCGTTTGGCGTTGGTGCGCTGATGCCGACGGTGGCGCGTGCCGCCACGGCACTGACATCGAGCGCGGAGAAAACACCGCGCGTGGTGGTGCTGGATTGGGGCTTGGCGGCGCAGGTGCTTGCGCTCGGTGTCGTGCCCGTGGGGGTATCGCGCCCGCCGTGGTACCGCGCGCTGGCAGGCACGCCGGAAATGCCGTCGAGCGTGGTGGACGTTGGTCTGCTGTTCCAGCCGAGTTTTGAAGTGGTGCAGGCGCTGCGCCCCGACCTGATCGTCATCACGCCAGCCCACGCGCCGCTGCGCGATAACCTTGCGCGCATCGCGCCGCTGTTCATGGCACCGGCACCGACCCCGCATGAGGACGGCTACGCGCTCGCATGCCGTCGTGCGCTAGCGTTGGGGGCTGCGCTCGGGCGAGCGCAACAGGCCGCGCAGTTGATCGACCAGACGAATGCGTCGCTCGCGAAATGCCGCGAGCGCATCGCGCAACACGACGCGGCGCAGCGCCCGGTCTATCTGCTGTCGCCGCTCGATACGCGCTTAAGTGCTGTTTTTGGCCGCGAAAGCGTGTTCGGCGGCACGCTGGGCGCGCTCGGTCTCACAAACGCGTGGCAGCGCCCGAGCGATGGCGAAGGCATGGCGCAGGTCGATTACACGCAACTGGGCGGCATGCCTTCGGCGCGCGCCATGCTCATCGGCACGTCGCCGATGGTGGAGACGCTGCTGGAGGGTAGCCCGTTGTGGCGAGCGTTGCCGTTCGTGCGCGGACAGCGCGTCAGCCGTCTGCCGATGATGCTGCCCACGGGCGGCACACCGACGGCGCTGCGACTCGCGGAAGTGCTGACGCAGTCGCTCACAGGAGGTGCTGCATGAGCGCGCCGAATACTTCCCGTGGACTGATGGCCGGAGCGCAAGGCACCGATCGCGCTGGCACTGAGCGTCACCTGTGGCGGCTCGCCGCAGTGATCGGCCTGCCGACACTGGCACTGATGGTCTGGACGTTCTCCTCGTTGCGACCGGTCGGTATCGACACGGCAGCGTTTGCCTCGCTCGTCTGGCAAGCGCTTGTGCATGGCGGCGCGTCGGTCGACGCGAGCGGGCAATCGCCAGCCGCCGCCATGTCGGGCTTGCTCGTGAGCTACGCGTGGCTGCCTCGACTGACGATGGCAGCGCTCGCAGGCGGCGGGCTGGCGCTCGCCGGTGTGATGTTCCAGCAAGTGTTACGCAACCCGCTGGCCGAACCGCTCACGCTCGGGGTGGCGTCGGGCGCGTCGCTCACGCTCTCGGCGGCTGCGATCTGGATGCCGTGGCTCGCGCTGACATGGCGCGCGGGCGTGGCGTTTGGCGGTGCGGCGCTCGCCATTGCCATCGTGATGGCGCTCACGTGGCGCAGCCGCTTTGCCGCCATCCCGGTCATTCTCGCGGGCATGGTCGTCAACCTGTATTTCAGCGGACTGTCGATCATGCTGTCGATGACACACGAGCGCGCGCTTGTGGGCGTGTTCGCGTGGGGAGCGGGGTCGATGGTGCAGAACGGCTGGCACGACACGTTGTGGTTGGTGCCGCGCGTGGCGATTGGCGCTGTGGCGGCGTGGCTGCTGCTGCGCCCGCTCACGCTCTTCGCACTCGACGATCGCAGCGCCGGACAACTCGGTGCACGCGTGGCGTGGATTCGATCGGCGGGACTGGGCGTGGCGGTCGTGCTCTCGGCGTGCATCGTGAGCACCGTGGGGGTCATCGGTTTCGTGGGGCTTGCTGGGCCGCAGTTGGTGCGCTTAGCCGGGGCGCGCCGTTTGAGCGATCAATTGCGCTGGGCGCCGGTCGTGGGCGCGTTGATGTTGATGTTCACCGATCAGGTGGTGCAGTGCCTGCCGTTGCTCGACGGCGCGGTGATTCCGACGGGCGCGGCGGCGGCGCTCTTCGGCGGACCGTTGCTCCTGTGGCTGTTGCGCCGCACGCGGGCTGGTGAGATCGCAGCCACTGACGTCGCCCCGCCAGCGCGCGCGCATCACCCGTGGCGCTGGCTGGCGGCAGCGCTCATCGGCGGCGCTTGCATCGTCTGGGCGACGCTGCATTTCGGACGCACGCTCGACGGCTGGCAATGGGCGACTGCCGCGCAGTGGGCGGACGTCTGGCCGTGGCGTGTGCCGCGCATGATGGCGTCGGCTGCGGCGGGGCTTGCGCTCGCACTGGCCGGGACGTTGTTGCAACGCGTGAGTGCGAATCCCATGGCGAGCCCTGAACTGCTCGGCGTGAGCGGCGGGGCGATGCTCGGCATTCTGGCCGTGACGTGGACGGTGCTCTCGCCGAGCGCGTCGCTGCTGTTCGGTTCGGCGTTTGCGGGGGCAGCGATCAGTCTCGTCGTCATGCTTGCGCTCGCGCGACGCGGCGGCTTCTCGCCGACGCGCATGTTGCTGGCCGGGGTCGCCATCTCTGGCATGGCGCAGTCGCTTGTGGCGCTGGCGACGGCCAGCGGCAATGCCAATGCGTTCTTGCTGCGCTCGCTGATGCTGGGCCTGACTTACCTCGTGGGGCAGGGCGTTGCCATCGGGGCCATCGTCGCGTCGCTTGTCGGATTGGTGCTCACCTGTCTAGCGGCGCGCTGGCTCGATTTGTTGCCGATGGGCGATGCCACGGCTCGCGCGGTCGGCGTCGACGTGCGCCGCACGCGCTTGTGGCTCTGGTGTCTCGCGGCGGCGCTGAGCGCAGTGGCGACGCTAGTGATCGGCCCGTTGTCGTTTGTCGGCCTGCTCGCGCCGCATTTGGCGCGTCTGGCCGGGTTCGGCAAAGCGCGCTCGCAGGCGGTGGCGGCAGGCGTGGCCGGCGCATTGCTCATGGTGGTGGCCGATTGGCTCGGCCGAAATCTGATGTTCCCGCAGCAGTTGCCTGCGGGCGTGCTCGCCATGCTGATCGGCGCGCCTTATCTGTTGTGGCATCTGCGTCGTCAGGTGGCATGAAGTCCCCGCAAATTACATAAGAAAAGAGAGAGGTCCTCCTCCTATGTCCTTGTTTTGGCAACTTGTGCGATCCAGCCGATGGCCTTTGTCCATCGCGTTCATCGGCAGTCTCGTGAGCGGCTTCGGCAACGCCGGACTCGTCGCGCTCATCAATCAGGCGTTGACGGCGTCGCGCGAGCAGTTGGGCGCGCTCGGCCTGCAATTCCTCGGCCTCGGCGTGCTCGTGCTGGTCACGCGCGCGCTCTCGCAAACGCTGTTCATGTCGCTGGGCCAACGGGCCAAGGCGACCCTGCGCATGCAGGTGTTGCGCCGCATTGGCGGCGCGCCCTATGCAAGTCTGGAGCGGCACGGCATTGCGCGTGCGCTTGCCGTGCTCACGCAGGATCTCGACGCCGTCGTAGTGCTGTTCGTGAGCTTGCCGGTGCTGGCTATGCAGGGGGCTGTGATCGCAGGCTGCCTCGTGTATCTCGGCTATCTGTCGTGGCAGATTCTGGTGTTTGCTGTGGTCACGATCCTCATCGGCGCGGCGGGCTTTCGCATGGCGAACACGCGCGCGCTGCTGCATTTGCGCGGCTCGCGTAAGCGGGAGGAGTCGTTGGTGAAGGACTTCCGCGCACTCTTCGACGGCGCGAAGGAATTGAAGCTGCATCGCGGCCGCCGCGAGGCGTTCATCGAAGACCGGCTTGCCGAGAACGTGGAAGCTGTGCGCGTACAGCGCACGCGTGGCTACGTGTTGTATGCCGCTGCTGCGAGTTGGGGCAGCTTCATTCTGTTTGCGTTCATTGGCCTGACGTTGTTCGTGGTGTTGCGCCATGTCGACCTGCCCCCGGCAGTGGTGTCAGGCTACGCGCTGGTGTTTCTGTACATGATCATGCCGATCGAGGGCGTGCTCTCGTCGCTGCCCGCGCTGGGTACGGCGCGTGTGGCCTTCGAGCGCATCGCCCAAGTCGAGAGCGAATTACCGCGCGAATTGCTGCCGCCGCTATCCACAGCCGAGACGCCGACGTTCCACGAGATTGCGCTCGAAGGCGTGACGCATCGCTACTACCGCGAGCAAGAGAACGAGATGTTCACGCTCGGGCCAATCAGCCTGACGTTCCGTCCCGGCGAGCTGGTCTATCTGGTCGGCGGTAACGGCAGCGGCAAGACGACGCTCGCGAAGCTGATCGTCGGGCTGTATGCGCCGGAGCAGGGCTACATCACCGTGGACGGCGAGCCGGTCGATGAAGCGGGGCGGGATCGTTATCGCCAACGGTTTTCGGTGGTGTTCAGCGATTTCTTCCTGTTCGAACACTTGCTCGGCTTACCCGCCGACGGACTGGATGCCCAAGCGAGCGCGCTGCTGAAGGCGCTGCAACTGGATCATAAAGTCACGATTGAAGACGGCCGCTTCTCCACGCTCGACCTCTCGCAAGGACAGCGCAAACGGCTGGCGCTGCTCGTGGCGTATCTGGAAGACCGTCCGTTCTACGTTTTCGACGAATGGGCCGCCGATCAGGACCCGCTCTTCAAGGATGTTTTCTACCGGCAGATGCTGCCCGCCCTCAAGGCGCGCGGTAAGACGGTGCTCGTCATCACGCACGACGACCGCTATTTCGATCTGGCCGATCGTTTGATTCAACTCGACTATGGACGGCTGCGCGCGCCCCAGTCACCTTCTGTGACTGATGGTGCAGACGCAGGCGCTGCTGGCACTCCCTCCTGAATGCTTATGACACAAACGCCAATGTTCGACCTGCACGAGGTCGCTTTCGCGGTCGAAGGCCGCACGCTGCTCGCACCGCTCTCGCTGCAACTTGCCTGTGGGCAGGTGCATGGGCTGATTGGCCATAACGGCTCGGGCAAATCCAGCCTGATCAAACTGCTTGCACGGCAACACTCCCCGACGGGCGGAGAGATCCGTTTTGAAGGCCGCGCGCTGGCGTCGTGGGGCACGCGCGAGTTTGCCCGGCGCGTGGCGTATCTGCCGCAGCAACCGCCCGCAGCCGCGGGCATGACCGTGACGGAGTTGGTCGCCTTGGGACGCTATCCATGGCACGGCGCGCTGGGCCGTTTCGACGCCAAAGACCACGAGGCCGTGCACAACGCCATGGCGCAGACCGATGTGGCGATGTTTGCCGACCGGCTTGTCGAATCGCTCTCCGGGGGCGAGCGGCAGCGCGTGTGGTTGGCAATGCTCGTGGCGCAGCAAGCGCAGTGCCTGCTCCTCGATGAGCCGACGTCAGCCCTCGACGTGTCGCATCAACTCGATGTGCTCAAGCTGGTGCGTGAACTGGCTGACACTCACGGACTTGGCGTGGTGATCGTGTTGCACGATGTGAACATGGCCGCGCGCTTTTGCGATTCGTTGCTCGCACTCAAACAAGGCAAGCCGATTGCTCGCGGCACTCCCGCAGAACTCATGTCGCCGCAGACGCTGCAAACCATCTATGGTGTGCCGATGGGCGTGCTGCCGAATCCGGACGGCGGCATGCCGGTGAGTTACGCGCGCTAAACCCGATGAACGCGATGAACGTCGCGACGGCAGGCCGATGCGTTCAGGCATCGGCCAGATAACGCTGCGGGGTATGCCCCGTAATTTGCTTGAACATGACGATGAAGGCACTCGCGCTCGCGTAGCCGAACGCGTCTGCCGTGGCGGCCACCGACGCGCCTTGCGCAAGTTGCGAAATGGCTTCGGCAACGCGCAAGTGCTGACGCCACGAGACGAACGTCATGTCGGTTTCCGCCTGAAAGTGGCGCGCCAGCGTGCGAGCGCTCACCCCGAATTGTTCACCCCAGAAGTCGAGCGTCAGTTTGCTGCCGGGGTCGTTCATCAGATGTTCGCAAATGGCTTGCAGACGCGCGTCGCGCGGCACCGGCACGCCACGTTCGGGCATCGGCGTGGCCGCTCGCAACACCCCCATCAACGGAGGCACCGACAAGGCCGCGCGGCTCGTGGGGCCATAGCTGTCGCCTTCACGGCTGACGGTCGCGGCCAACTCGCGGATGAGCGGCGTGGCGACGATCACATTGGGCCGCGTCCAGTCCCACGGAAACTGTTTCGGTTCGACGTAGACGTTGCACATTTGCGTCTCGCCCACCGCGTGCAACTCGTGTTCGACATCCGAGGGCAGCCACAACGCGCGCGTGGGGGGCAGCGTCCAGATCGCCAACGGGGTGAGGGCGCGGACGACACCGCGCAACGGGAAGACCAGTTGACCATGCCGATGACGGTGCCAAACGAGCCGCTCGCCATGGCGATAAGTCATGACCTGTGCATAGACATCGCGAGGCAGCGGGCGCACCGAATCGGGGAATCGCTTGCGTAAAAATTCGTTCATGCCGGTTGCCGTTTTCGGGTGTCGCCAATCAGACGCCGAATGTCAAAAAATCGACATTTATTGTCGTCCTTGCGTTTTCTGAACCCGATATTCTCCATAGCCATCAATGTGTTGCGCCGGATCACACGCAAATTTAGTAATGAGTCTCATTTGCGATATTTCCGCCAGTGTAGCGGGATTTTCCCTTTTGGGGCTGGCGCAGCCGTCACTACTAGTCACTACAAAACACCCAGCGTCACGAATCATCGATCAGCCGGCTTGAAGCCGGTAACAAGGGGAAGTGTTGTCAACGATGCAAACGAATCAGCATTACAAATCTCGTCGTGCGGCTCGGGGCCGCTTGTCTGACGGTGCGCAGGCAGAACCGCCGCACCGCGCGTTCCGCTACACGCCTTTGGCGTTCGCCATGTTGATGCTCACTGCGGCTGCTGCCGCGCAGGCACAGCCGTCCACCGTGTCCGCACCAGCGGACGGGGACACCGCATTGCCTGCGACCACCGTCAGTGCGCCGCGCGATATGCAAACCGAAGCCTCGGATTCGTATGGCACGTCGATGACGACGATCGGCAAGACGCCGCAGGCGCTCAAAGACATTCCGAACTCGGTGTCGGTCGTCACGCGCGCACGCATGGACGATCAGGCCATGACCTCGGTGGCGGACGCACTGCAATACACCACGGGCATTACCGCCGTGAACTATGGCGACGGCACGTATTACTTCAATGCGCGCGGTTACAACGTCGGCGTGGAGTTCGACGGCGTGTCGATTCTGAGCGGCATTCAGTACCAGCCGCAGTTCGATCTGTCGATGTACGACCGCGTGGAAGTCTTCCGGGGTCCGGCCGGTTTGCTCGACGGCACAGGCGAGCCGGGCGGGACCGTCAATCTGGTGCGCAAGCGCCCGGGCGACACCTTCGCAGTGCGCAGCGAGACGTCGCTCGGTTCGTGGGCGCACTACCGTCAGATGATCGACGTCACCGGCCCGCTCAACGAAAGCGGCACGATTCGCGGCCGTGCGGTGCTCACCGGCGACACCGGCAACAAATCGATTACGCGCGCCAGTGAACGCAAATTCCTGGCCTATGGCGCGCTCGAATTCGACCTGACGCCGCGCACGCTGCTCTCGCTGTCGGGCTCGTATCAGGTCAATCCGCTCGACGCGTTCGACTACGGGCAGTCGTTGCTGACCAACGGCAAATTCCTGACCGCGCCGGTCAATTCCAACTTCGCGCCCGACTGGAATTACAGCTGGACCGCGATGCAGGAAGTCAACGCGCGGCTCGAACATCGCTTCGACGGTGGCGTCGTGTCGACGACGACGGTCAACTATCGTCATCTGCTGAGCAACAGCAAGTACGCGTACCTCGGCCCGGGCATCAACCCCGTCACCTTCACGGCCAACTACGCCGGGCAGTCGCAGCGCATGGAGAACAACCTGTTCGGCGTCGACTCGCATCTCTCGGGGCCGGTCGAGGCGTTCGGGAGAAAGCATGAATGGATGGTCGGGTTGAACTATCAAATGACGCAGCAGCGCAGCCTGTCGGGTTATGAGAGTCTGGGCAACTTCAGCGTGTTTGCGCCGCCGAGCGTGGAGCCGGATATTCCGTTCGATTCCGGCAACAACCTGCGCATGCAGCAATTCGGGGTGTACGGGCAGGCGCGTATTCGTGTGCTCGACCCACTGACCGTCGTGCTGGGCGGACGTGAAGCGTGGTATCAGCAGCAGAGTCAGAACCTGCTCCCGACCGAGACGCCTTGGACCACGACGTCGCGTGCTAATCACAAGTTCATTCCGTACGGCGGTGTCGTGCTGGCGCTGACGCCGCAGATCAATGCGTACTTCAACTATTCGAAGATATTCGCGCCGCAAACCGCCACCACGTTCGATGGGCAGGGTTTGGCGCCGCGTGAAGGCCAGCAGTACGAAATCGGGATGAAGGGCGCGTTTCTCGACGGCCGCCTGAATGCGACCGTGGCGGCGTTCCGTATGACGGACACCAACCGCGCGGTGGCCGACCCCCTGCATCCGACCGGCTCGGTGGCGGCAGGCTCGGCGCGAAGCCAAGGGTGGGAAGCCGAAGTGAACGGCCAGATCACCCGTAACTGGAACGTTTATGCCGGTTACACGCTGCTGAACTCGCGTTTCGAAAACGATCCGCGGCAAGCCGGTCAGTCGCTCGACGGCGAAGAGCCGCAGCACTTGTTCAAGCTGTACACGACGTATCGCTTCTCGGATGGGGTGCTCAACGGGTTGCGTCTGGGCGGCGGCATGCGCGTGCAAAGCGCCACGTATCGCACGCCGGTGGCCGTGCAGGGCGGTTATGCAGTGTGGGATGCGATGGTTGCCTATCGCTTTAACCGCCGCCTTGAAGCGCAGTTCAATGTGAACAATTTGTTCGATCGTGAGTACTACGCGCGGGTGCCGTCGTCGTTCTACGGCGAGTACGGGCAGCGCCGCAACTTCATGCTTACCCTGCGGGCAGACTATTGAGCGCACCGGGATGAGCGGTCTCGCGGTGTTTCGGCGCCGCGAGACCGCGGTCGGTCGAAATTCCCAAATGGCGGTACACTCCTGCGACACGCCTAAATTTCCTATCGGCGATCCCAGATTTCTGCCAGTTTGAACGACATCATGAAGTCCCCTGGTTCTGCTTCTCCCGCACCGGCGCACGACGCCGGTGAATGCGTCACGCTCGTCGCCACGGCGACCCTGCCGACCCGTTACGGCACCTTCACTTCGCACGCGTTTCGTGTCAAAGACAGCGACAACGAACACCTCGCGCTGGTCATGGGCGACGTGACGGGCGATACGCCTGCGCTGGTGCGCTTGCATTCCGAGTGCCTGACGGGCGACGTTTTCGGGTCGTACCGCTGCGATTGCGGTGAGCAACTCGACGCGGCCATGCGCAAAATCGAAGCCGAAGGACGCGGCGTCATGCTGTATCTGCGCGGCCACGAAGGCCGTGGCATCGGCCTGAGCAACAAGATTCGCGCGTATTTGCTGCAAGAGCAGGGACGCGATACGGTCGAAGCCAACCTCGATCTCGGATTGCCCGACGACGCCCGCGAATACGACTCGGCCGCTGCCATCCTGCGCATTCTGGGCGTGAATTCGGTGCGTCTGATGAGCAACAACCCGAAGAAGTTCGACACGCTCGCCAAGCACGGCATCCCCGTGTGCGAACGCGTGGCGCTCGACGTGCCGGTGCGAGAAGAGAACCAACGCTACATCCGCACCAAGCAGGTCAAGTTCGGGCACTACTTCGAAGAGAACGAGTAAGTCCGGGCCGCGCGCCCAGCGCGCGATGCCAACCGGCCGACCGGTCAACGCGACCGGCGGCGCTCGGCGGCAATCAATGCGAGATACACCAGACCGGCCGCAGCGCTGGTCTGGCCGCTGTAGACCACCAGCCCCATTCCCCAACCCTGCCGACCCACGATCACTGCGAGTGCTGCAAGTAACGCAGCCCAACCGGTGAGCCGTAGCCATCGGGTCGTCGATGCGGCGAACGTGGCGTTGAAGAGTGTCTGCTGCTGACGTTCGGTCGCGAGCGCCAGTCCAGTGAATCCCGCCAGACAGATGAAGAGCGTGAGCAGGTGCATTACGCGCGCTCCTCGTTCAACGTGGCGTTGATCGAGACCTCCGAGACCTCCGAGACCTCCGTGGCACGCGCCGTCGAAGTCGCGGACGCTGGTGCCGATTTGCCGCGTGCCGGTTTCGTTTTCGGCCGATGACGAGCAGTGCGCACGGCCAGCCACGCATGCATTGCAGCCAACGCCCACAACATCAGATCGACGCCCGCGAACGTCCAGTCGCCCGCACCGAGGCTGTGCCACAGGCCGCGAGACGTGGTGAGCGCGTTCGCGATGGGCAACAGCGCGAGCAGGGCGGTAGCGATCCACAACAATTCGACCCATGCGCGTTTTGCTGGCCGCACGAGCGCATACAGCAGCGTCGCGGCCCACACCCAATAGAACAGATCGACCTCGGCGGCGCTGCGCCCAGGGATGCCTGCGGGCAGCAACCGGTTGCCCCACAGGAAGGCCGTCATCGCAATCGATAACCCCGCAATGGCTGCGATGTTCAAGCGCTCGACAATGTGAAATCCGAAATGCGGGCGCGTGGGGTCAGGCAGCTTGGTGCGGCGCTTGACGGTCCACATCACGAGCCCTGTGCCGACCATGGCGGTCCCGCCAAGACTCACCAGGAAGTACAGCCATCGCAGGTGCAGGTCGCTGAAGCGGCCAAGATGCAGCGCATACATGACACCGCGCGTCTCAGCCGCCGCACCGACCGAGTCGTGAGTTTCTAGCAGCTTGCCCGTCGTGCCGTCGAACAGCAGATACTGCGGGCTCATCGAGACACGCGTCGTTTCGCCTCGGGTGACGGCCACGCGCGCGGCAGCGTCGCCCGGGAGCGTGATCGTCACACGGCCCACGTCGTTGGCACCCCAGCGCGCTTGCGCCTCGCGCACCATCGCGTCGATAGGGGCGAGCGGGGCCTTTTCCCCGGTCGCCTTGGCCGGTGCTGGAAAAGCACTCAGTTGTGCGCTCATCTGCGCGCGTTCCATCGGCGTCTTGATCGCCGTTTGGGCGCCCCACGGCATATACATCGCCATGAGCGTGACGAGCCCCGTGTACGTAATCATCAGGTGGAAGGGCAGCCCGAAAACCGAGAGCGCGTTATGCGCATCGAGCCACGAGCGCTGCCCTTTACCCCACCGGAAGGTAAAGAAGTCGATGAAGATTTTCTTGTGCGTGATGACGCCACTGATGATCGCCACCAGCATGAACATCGCGCAGAAGCCAGCAAGCCAGCGGCCCCACAACACCGGCAGCGGATGGAATTGAAAGTGAAAGCGGTAGAAGAATTCACCGCCTAGTGTGTCGCGGGCCTTGAGCGTCTGGCCTGTTGCGGGATCGAACGTGGCTTCACCGAACGAACGGCTTGCCCCGTTCGTACCTGCTGCCTTCGGCGCAGGGGCGTTGCGCCAGAACACATTGGCGACCGGGTTGCGTTCGGTCGGCAGATACACGCTCCATTGCGGGCTGTTCGGCGCGAGCGTCGACAACCTATCGGTGACGTTCTGCGCCACCGCAGCCACATCGGGCGCACGTTGTTGATGCGGCACTTCCGGGCGCATCCACTGCGAAATCTCGTCTTTGAAATAGCTCACGGTGCCCGTGAGAAACATCGCATACAGCAGCCAGCCCACCAGCAGACCCGCCCAAGTATGCAGATCGGACATGGTCTGGCGGATGCCTCTGCCGGTATCGGCCGTCTTCTTTTTCTGCTTCTGGGCCATCACGCGGCACCTCCATGAAGGCCCGCCGATACCGCCCACGCGACGAGCGCGAGCGGTGCGGCCACGACAATCAAACCGGCCCAGGCCCGCCAGGCAGTGCGTACCGCAAACACCCACACCACCGCCCCCGCATAGATGGCGAAACTGGCGAGCATGCCGGTAATCACCGCTTGGGGCTTATCGATGGGCAGGGAGAGAACCGCCACGCTGGCGAGCGCGGCCACGGCGTAGCCGCCAGCGATGGCCGCGACGATGCGCGAGATAAGGGCACCGACGCGACGCACGCTGTCGAGTCGATTGAGTACGGCACCGCCGCGAACCTGAACCATGATGCGAAGGGCTTACTTGTTGGGCGTGGCGGCCGGGCCTGCCGGAATCGGCTCGACGCCGTCGGCTTGCACGAACGTGGTCGTGGTGACGTAGCTCACGCCTTGATAGCGTTCGGCACCCTTGGCACCGGTGCGCTCACCCGGCGTCTTGTCGGTATGGCTGACTTCGGCCACGTACACGCCTTTCCACGGCATTTCGAAGCTCACATGCCCTTGTGCGTCGGTATGCGCCTCTTTGGCCCAGCCCGATTGCGTGACCAGCGACACCTTCGCTTTTGCCAGCGGCTTGCCTTGGAAGAACAACTGGAACTCGCCGTGCTTGCCAGCGGGCACCAAATCGAGCGCGAGCTGCGGCTTTTGTGCAGCGAAGTCCGTCACAAGGCGTGCCGAGGGGCGGTACCAGTTAGTCACTTCCTGACCGTCGCGCTTAAAGGTGAAGAGCGGGTATTGCGCATCTTCGGCGACCAGCGCTTCGCCAGCGGTTGCCTTGAAGGGCAGGGTGAAGCCGTTGGCCGACTTCGTGGCGTCGACGGTTTTCGTGCCCGCCGCCGACGTGAGCGTCGCGCTCGGTGCGACGAACTTGTCGAGCAGACCCGGCGAGGCTTCACGCAGGTTCTCGCCAAACTCGCCGAAGCGGATCACCGCGTTCTGACCGGCAGGCTGTTCGATCCAGATTTGATGCGCTTGTGCGGCACCGGAAAGCGCAGCGAGTGCACCGAAGGCGAGCGAGGCAATAGCGTGCGGAACAGTCTTTTTCATTACGGTTTCCCTATAAAAACGAGGTGATGCATGACGGCCATCCGCCTCAGAAGTCGATTTGTGCAGACAGCAGCACCGTGCGCGGTGCCGCCACGGTGGCGTACGTGCCGCTCATGAGCCAGTAATTCGAATTGAACAAGTTCTCGACATTGGCGCGGAACACGACCGACTTGCCCGCGATGCGAGTGCGATAGCGCGCGCCGATGTCGTAGCGGGTCCAGGCGGGCAGTTCCAGCGTGTTGGCCGCGTTGAAGTACATGCGCGACGTGTTGATGATGCGACCCGAAAGCGACAGCCCTTGCACCCACGGCGTATCCCAGTCCACGCCGAAGTTGAACGCGCGCTTGGGCACGCCGTTGGCATCGTTGCCATCGTTGGTGCCGCCTGCGGTCTTCGTGAGCTTGGCGTCGTAGAACGTTGCGCTGGCCATCAGGCGCAGGCCCTTCATCACTTCGCCATAGGCTGATAGTTCGATGCCGCGATTACGTTGCTCGCCGTCGAAGCTATAGACGCGCGTGAGCGGGTCGGTCATCGCGTTCGGGCGCTGCACTTGGAACACCGAGATCATCGTCGTCACGGTGCCCCAATCGGCCTTCACGCCCGCTTCGTATTGCTTTGATTTGAACGGCGGGAACACCTGCCCGGCGTTCACCGTGCCGACCGGCGCGACGCCACCACGCGAGAGGCCCGACGTGAAGTTCGCGTAGACGGAGACGTTTTGCAGCGGCTTGACCACGATGCCCGCCAATGGCGAGATGGCGCTCTGGTCATAGCTCGACGAAAGCGCGCCGGTCGTGGTGTTGAAGTTGTCGAGCGCCACGCGTTGATGACGCAGACCGCCCGTGAGCAGCACGCGTTCGTTCAGGAACGACAACGTATCGGTCAGCGCGAAACTCGTGAGCGCCGACTCCGACGCCTTTTTCGGTTCGGTGCGTGCCGCGCCCACGGGCGGCAGCGGCACGGGGTTGTAGATGTTCGACGGGACGGACGTGGTGCCCGGGACGTACGCGTTACCCGAGTCTTGTTCGAGGCGGCTGGCCTGCACCGTGACCGTGTGACCGATGCCGAACGTCTTGAAGTTGGCGCGTGCGCCCACGTCGGCGGTGCGCGAGCGCGTGTATGAATCGTAGTACGAGTTCATCACGTTGAAGTTGCCCTGCGAGTCGGCACCGCCAATCGGGAACGTCTGGTAAGCGCTGGCGTAGTGATAGCCGACGGCACCCCACACGGTGACGTTGCGCAGCACGTCGTATTCGAGGCGGGTGGTGACGGCCGAGTCGTGCAGATGCAGTTCGCTGCCCGGATAGAAGTTGCGATAGCCCGACGGGGCATCAGGAATCTTCGTGACGGACGCTTGAAAGCCGGTTTGCGGACGGAAGTTGTCGGTGCCTTCGTGCTGCGTGTAGGCGTCGAGCGACCAACGCAGGCGCTGCCCGGTGTAATCGAGGCCGACCGACCCGAAACCGACGTTTTGCTTGCCGTCGTCGAGTGTCGTCTTGCCGTTGCGGTACACGCCGTTGACGCGAATACCCCATTCCTGCTGCTCACCGAAACGGCGGCCGACATCGGCCTCCACGCCCAACTGTGCTTTGCTCTGGAAGGTTGTCGTCAAGCGGGTGAGCGGCTCGGTGCCCGCACGTTTGGTCACGACGTTGATCGCGCCGCCGATGCTCCCGCTCGGCCCGATGCCGTTCATCAGCGTGCCCGGCCCCTTGAGCACTTCGACACGCTCGACAATGGCTGCCGGTACGCGGCTCGCCGAGGCCATGCCGTACAGGCCGTTCAGGCCCACATCGCTGCTCGAGACGGTGTAGCCGCGAATCTGGAAATCTTCGCCGAAGCCGCCGCTCGAGGTGAGCATGCGCACCGACGACTCGTTGATCACCACATCGGCGAGCGTGCGTGCCTGCTGGTCGCGCACCATTTGCTCGGTGTAGTTCATCGTGCTGAAGGGCATGTCCATGGCATCGGCCGAACCGAGAATGCCGAGACTGCCCCCGCGTGCGATCTGACCGCCAGCGTAAGCCGGTTGCAGCCCGTCGTCATAGGACGCCGTGACGCTCGTCGTGGGCAGCACCGCTGCGCCGTCGACGGCGTCGGGCGCTGCGGGCGCGATGAGGTAGCTGCCGTTCGATTGCGGGACGACTTGCACCCCCGTGCCTGCCACCAACGCTTCGAGGCCGTTACGCGGCGTATACGTGCCTTTCAGGCCGCTGCTGTGACGTCCGGCGGTGACTTCGGGTTTGAAGGACAGCATGATGCCAGCGTCGCGGCCGAAGCGGCTCAGGGCGTCTTCGAGCGTGCCCGCCGGAATGTCGTACGTGCGAGTGGTTTGCGCCGGTGCGGATTGCGCGTGGGCGGCGAACGAGGTCATCAGTGCCGGGGAAGCGATGGCCGTCCCCAGTGCGATTTGCCCTAATGCGCACGCCAAGCGCGTGCGTCGAAGTACCCAATGTGGTTGGCTCGGCTGGTGTTGCCGTCCCCGAACGTGACCCATGATCTGACCTTTCGTGTGGAAGAAGAGTGTTGGTGCTCGTCCTCCATGACCCGCGAAACGTCGAAACGGATCACCTTTGGTGAAAATATTTTGTAGGTGACGGTTGGGGCTGGCTCCCGCTGCGCTGCGGCACGTTGCCAGCGGGTGTCGATGAGTGAGGTTGCAAGTCATCGCGTCAGGCCGGTACCAGCCGAATTTCGCGGGCGCCCCAGAAGCGCGTCACCGAGTCGGTGCGCACGGCAAGCGTGGTGCCGAGGGTGTCGAGCACCTTGCCGACGTCGTCGAGCGGGAACGAGCCCGAGACACGCAAATCGGCCACGCGCGGGTCGCACGAGAGCGAGGTGTCGCTATAGCGCGCGAGTTCCGCCACGAAGTCGGCCAGTCGCATGCTGCGCGCCACGATGAACCCTTCGGCCCACGCGACCTCGCGGCTCGGCACGTCGATTGGCGGCGAAATGGTGTCGGCCGTATAGCTGGCGTGCCGCCCCGCCTGTAACACCAGTGAGCGCGACGGTTCGCGGCTTGGCCGAAGTTCGACCGCCCCTTGATAGACGCTCACATGCGTGCCGCCATCCCACTCGCGCACGGTGTAACGGGTGCCCAACGCGCGGGCGGTTCCCTGTGCGGTCTCGACGAGGAAAGGGCGTGCAGGCTGCTGCGGATCGGGCGCAGTGGTAATCAAAATTTCGCCTGCGATCAGCCGGACGCGCCGTTCATGTTCGTTAAGTGCAATGTCGATCGCGCTGCCGGTGTTCATCACCAGTTGTGTGCCGTCGGCAAGCGCCAGCGTACGACGCTCGCCAACGCTCGTGCGGTAGTCTGCGGACCATCGTTGCCACGGCACAGAATGCAGGGCGCCCCACGTGCCGCCGCCCGCGAAGAGCAGGACAGCGAGGGTCTTGATCGTGCGTCGCCGAGCAGGTGAGGCGGGCGGTGTTAACGCGGCCTGCGCGATGCTTGCTTCGACGGGCGAGGCGAGCGGCTGCAACTTGCCCCGCACCGATTCGATGCGCTTCCAAGCGCGTTCGTGATCGGGGTGCGCCTCTCGCCACTGCTGCCAAGCGGTGATCACGTCCGCCGACACCGTTTCGCTTTGCAATTCGATCAGCCACTCGACGGCGCGCTCGGCGACGTGCGTGGGTATCGTCGCGGCATTGCGGGTGGCGTCGTACCACGCTGACGACATCGCGCTCATGTGGCCGTCACCCGAGAAAGGAGAGGTCGGCGAAGTAGCAACGCTGCAATGCCTTCGCGAGATAACGCTTGACCGTGGGTATCGAGATGCCCAGCGCCTCGGCCACTTGCGCGTGCGTTTGTCCGTCGAGCTGCGAGCGCAAAAAAGCCTGCCGCACGATGGTGGGCAGGCCGTCGAGCAGACGATCCAGTTCGATCAGGGTTTCGAGCAGCATGGCGCGCGTCTCGGGCGACCATTCCACTTCGCGCGGTGCCTGTGCCAGCGCTTCGAGATACGCGCGCTCGAGCTTTTCGCGCCGCCAATGATTGGAGACGAGGTTTTGCGCCACCGTGGTGAGATACGCGCGGGGCTCGTCGAACGACGCCGGTACGCGCTCGCTGCCGAGCAGCCGCACGAACGTGTCGTGTGCGATATCCGCCGCTTGTTCGGCACTGCCCAACCGCCGATGCAGCCAACCCTTGAGCCACGAGTGGTGATGGCTGTAAAGCAACTCGACAGTGGATGGGAGGAGGGCGCCCGACGTTTGCATGATCCAGCTCGATGTTCGGTCCACTCACGACAACCCGGATCAGCGCGAACACTGGCAGGTCATGCAGCAGCTGAAACGAATGCTCAAGTAATGGTAATAAGAATCATTATTAATAACAGATGGGAAAAATCCCGTCAATGCATAACCCTTGAATGTGTGCGGAAAGCGATGGGTGTCGAAATGGCGGGGAAGGCCGTCGCACGGCCTTGTGCGGGAAGTTCGGAGTGCGATGGGGTACGCACAAATTAGTGCTTGACGGTGCATTTGGGGCTCGGCTACTATCCGCCCTGTCTTTCATCCAAGGGGTTTGTCCGTGAATTCTGATGCCAGTTGTAGTCGACCTTTGATCGACTGATTGCCTGAGGATCCACAGCCATTCCCTGTGCCGCGTCCTCAAGCAGGATGCGGTGTCTAACGCGCCACGCACGTTCGCTCGAACGTGATCACTTCGGCGCCATTCCCGCAGAAATTTCCACCGTCGTGCCCGTGATGGGCGCTGTTGTGCCGTGCTTTGCATTTGCATCGACGGCGCAGGCGCACACGCGTGCCGGCTCGCCATGCCGCTTTGGCACTGGCGTTCGCAGTTTTGCGAGGAAGCCATGCGTGCTTTTCAAACATTTCAGGCTTTTCAAAGCCAACCCACGCGCACCACGCCGGTGTCGCGCCTGACCATCGTCTGCCTGGCAGAAGCCCTCAATACGCTTCGCAAGCAGATGTTCACCGACCTGACGGCATTGGGCTTGCGGGCCACGCACGTGAGCATCACGCGCTGGAGCGATCGTGACGTGGCCTCGGCGACGGTCACCCTCGATTGCTCGCATGCGTCGCGGGCGTCGCTCACGGCACTTGTGATGCGCCTGTCGGGCGAGCATTGCGTGCGTCGCGTGTTCTGGTCCGACGACGCGAACCGGCCTGACCGCCGTGTGGGTGCCGCCGCAGCCGCATAAGCGTTATTGCCATCTCATTAGGGTGATCGCAGGCGGCCGCGTGCCGCTGGTGTCGATGATCCGTGAATCATAAGGAGTCCGATATGGAAGACGGAAGTAGTCGAATAATGCCCGTCGGGGCCGCACAGCAGACGTGCGGGGTTCCGGCGGGCGACCCCAGCCTCACCTCAGCAGAACCCATTACTCACCGACCGCGCGCAGCGCGGCGCGGCGGGGTGCGCTCGCGCTTTTTTCGGGAATCAAGAGACTTCCGGTAGCGCCTGACGACCTTGGCCGGCCGCTATGCCAGCGTAAGCCGCGCCCAGGAAATCGTCATGAACAAAAATCTTCGCTCGCGCCAGAAACAGCGTGGCTTTGTCGATCATCCGACAGCCACCGAGCGTGCCGTCATCGGCCCCGATACCGTCGCCAAGCTCGCCACCGAGCCGCTGCACGACGTGCTTCATACCCTCGGCACCGACCTTCGCGGTCTCACACTGGCCGAAGTCGGCCAGCGCCACACGCGCTACGGTCCCAACGAAATTGCCCACGACAAGCCGCCGCACTGGACCGTGCAGCTGTTGCGCGCATTCAACAATCCGTTCGTGATGGTGCTTCTCGTGCTCGCCACGATCAGTTTCTTCACCGACGTGTATTTCGCCGATCCCGACGACCGGGATTTCAAGAGCATCATCATCCTGCTCACGATGGTGAGCATCAGCGGCCTGCTGCGATTCTTCACTGAGTTCCGATCGCTGCGTGCGGCGGAGAAGTTGAAGGCGATGGTGCGCACCACGGCTAGCGTGCGCCGCCGCGTGGTGTCCTCGGGTAAGCCGGAGCGTCACGAAGTCGCCATGCGCGAATTGGTCGTTGGCGACATCGTGACGTTGCAAGCGGGCGACATGATTCCGGCCGACCTGCGACTCATCGAATCGCGCGACTTGTTTATCAGTCAGGCCGTGCTCACCGGCGAGGCTCTGCCGGTAGAGAAGTACGACACGCTGGGCGCTGTGGCGCAAAAGTCGGTGGAACCCGTGCCAGCCAAGCCTGCGCAGCAAGCCAGCACCAGCCTGCTCGATCTCTCGAACGTCTGCTTCATGGGGACGAACGTGGTGAGCGGCACGGCGATCGGCGTGGTCGTGGCGACCGGCGGCGACACGTATTTCGGTGCGCTGGCCAAGAACGTGGTCAGTCACAAGCGGGTGGAAACCAGCTTCGATCGCGGTGTGAACAGCGTGAGCTGGCTGCTCATTCGATTCATGCTGGTAATGGTGCCCATCGTCTTCATGATCAACGGTCTGACCAAGGGCGACTGGATGAGCGCGTTGACGTTCGCCCTGGCCGTCGCGGTCGGCCTCACGCCCGAAATGCTGCCGATGATCGTGAGCGCCAACCTCGCACGCGGCGCACTGGCGATGGCGCGCCGCAAGGTGGTGGTCAAGCGTCTGAACTCGGTGCAGAACTTCGGCGCCATGGACGTGCTGTGTACCGACAAGACCGGCACGCTCACGCAAGACCGCATCATTCTCGAGCAGCATCTCGATGTGGTGGGCGACGAGCAAGAAGACGTGTTGCGTTTGGGCTGGCTCAACAGCTATCACCAGAGCGGTCAGCGCAATCTGATCGACGTGGCGATCATCCGCCGCGCCAACGAAATCGGTGAATCGGTACAGCCGCGCACCTTCGCCAAGATCGACGAACTGCCGTTCGATTTTGTGCGCCGCCGCTTGTCGGTGGTGGTGGCCAACGAGCGTGGCGAGCATCTGATGGTCACGAAGGGGGCCGTCGAAGAAATGCTGGCGGTGTCCACGCACGTGAAAACCGCGCAGGGCGTGCGTGTGCTCGACGACACGGCCCGCGCCATGTTGCTCGCGCGCGCCGAGGCCTATAACGAAGACGGCTTCCGTGTGCTGGTGGTGGCCACGCGCGATATTCCGGCAGGGGAGACCAAAACCCAATACAAGACGTCCGACGAAGCGGGCCTCACGGTCTGCGGCTTCCTCACGTTCCTCGATCCGCCGAAAGACTCCGCTGCGCCTGCCATTGCCGCACTGCGCGAGCATGGCGTCGGCGTGAAGGTGCTGACCGGCGATAACCCGATCGTCACGATGAAGGTCTGCCGTCAGGTGGGCTTGGAGCCGGGCACGCCGTTGCTCGGTGCCGATATCGAGTCGATGAGCGACGACAAGCTGCGCGAAGTCGTCGAGCACACGACGGTGTTCGCCAAGCTGGCCCCGTTGCACAAAGCGCGTGTGGTCAAAGCCTTGCAGGCGAACGGCCACACCGTGGGTTTCCTTGGCGACGGGATCAACGACGCTCCGGCATTGCGTGACGCCGACGTGGGCATTTCGGTCGACACAGGGGCCGATATCGCGAAAGAGACGGCCGACATCATCTTGCTGGAAAAGAGCCTGATGGTGCTCGAAGCGGGCGTGATCAAGGGCCGCGAGACGTTCGGCAACATCCTCAAGTACCTGAACATGACGGCCAGCTCGAACTTCGGCAACGTGTTCTCGGTGCTGGTGGCGAGCGCGTTCCTGCCGTGGGAGCCGATGCTCGCGATGCAACTGCTCGTGCAGAACCTCGTGTACGACATCTCGCAGATGTTCCTGCCGTGGGACCGCATGGACCCCGAGTTCCTGAAGAAACCGCGCAAGTGGGATGCGGGCAATATCCGCCGCTTCATGCTGTGGATTGGACCGACCTCGTCCGTGTTCGACATCACGACGTATGCCCTGATGTGGACCGTTTTCGGTGCGGGCGCGCTGTATCACCTGCACGGGGGTAACGGCGGGCAAGTGATCATGAATTCGGGCTGGTTCATCGAGGGGCTCGTCTCGCAAACGCTCGTGGTGCACCTGCTGCGCACGCAGAAGATTCCGTTCCTGCAAAGCACGCCTGCGCTGCCGATCATGCTCTCGACGACCGTGGCGATCGCCATCGCCTGCTGGCTGCCGTACTCGCCGTTTGCCGAGACGCTGGGCTTTGTCAGCCTGCCGGGCTCGTACTTCTACTGGCTCGTGGCGACCATGCTCGGCTACATCGCACTCGCACAGACGGTGAAGACGATCTACATCCGCCGTTTCGGCCGCTGGTTCTAAAGCGCATTCCCACGCGAGTTATCAAAGATTAAGAGCGAAAGAATTATGAAGAAGCACATCATCTCGCTGGCTTTGGCCTGCCCGTTGAGCGCTTTCGCGGCGCATCCGCTCGTGACCGACGACACCGGCACGCAAGGCGACGGCAACTGGCAATTCGAAACCAACGGCGAAGCCACCGCCAAGCAACCCGATACGGGCCGTCAGTTTCTGTGGAACAGCACGCTCACACGCGGCTTCGGTGAAGCGCTGGATCTGTACGCTAACGTGCCGTACACCCACGTGCAGCAACGCTCAGACACCGCAGCGACTGGCGTCGCCGATCTCGAACTCGGGGCGAAGTGGCGGCTGTACGACGACGGGGCGTTTAGCATCGGCCTCAAGCCGTACATCACGTTGCCGACCGGCAACGATTCGCGCGGGCTTGGCACCGGGCGGGTCAATGCGGGGGCGACGCTGCTCGCGCAGTACGAAATCGACGATTGGACATTCCTCGTGAACGGCGGCGCGGTGTATCAACCGAACCGGCAAGGCGTACGCGAGGCGGTCTGGAAGGTTTCGGGGGCCGTGTTGTATCGCGTACTGCCGAACACTCGATTGCTGCTCGACGTCGGCACGTCGCAAAACCCGGACTTCGCGCAGCCGACCAGCCCGGCGTTCATGATCGTCGGGGCTATTTACAGCCCGAAGTCATGGCTCGACCTGGATGTTGGCTATCGCCGCGGCCTCAACCCGCAGACCTATGACTACTCGTGGCTCGCCGGGGTGACCGTGCGCTGGTAAGTCGCGGGTCGTTCGATCGTCAACTACGCCACCGCAGAAGTCGCCAAAGCTGCGGTGGTATCACTGGCCCGGGGAGGGCAGGTCGTCGCCGACCCGTCATCCCCGGGCTTTTCCTATGGTCGGATTCACTGCAAGACGATTGTTTTGTTAAATGCAAACGATTATCATTGCGTTTTTCAGTTTCCCTGAGATAGTGCGGCGCTCGGATATCACGGCGCGCCAAGACACTGCGACGACTTCGATGCCCCCCGTGCCCGCTTTGCTTTTCCGAATTCCGCAATGAACGAACTCCGGCTCGGTGCCGACCGGCAGCGGCGTGCGTTCTGGCTTAAACATCTGCACCAGTGGCACTGGATCAGTTCGGCGATCTGTTTGCTCGGCATGATGCTGTTCGCGATTACGGGCTTCACGCTCAATCACGCCGGGCAGATCGAAGCGCATCCGCAAGTCGTCAAGCGCACGGCGCAGATGCCCGACGCACTGCTGACGCAGCTTGGCGAAACCCCTCACAAAGACAAAGGCCCGGTGCCCGCAGTGTTGGCCGAGTGGCTGCACACGTCGCTCGCCATCGACGCCGAGGGGCGTGAGGCCGAGTGGTCGGCCGACGAGATCTACATTGCGCTGCCGCGTCCCGGCGGCGACGCGTGGGTGAGCGTGGACCTGCAAAGCGGCGACGCGCAGTACGAACTGACGACACGCGGATGGGTGTCGTATCTGAACGATTTGCACAAGGGACGAAACACCGGCAACGCGTGGAGCCTGTTTCTCGACGTGTTTGCGTTGGCGTGTCTTGTCTTCAGCGTGACGGGACTGTTCCTGCTCAAGTTGCATGCTGGAAATCGCGTGGCGACTTGGCCGCTGGTGGGGCTGGGGCTGGTCGTGCCGTTGCTGCTCGTCATTCTGTTCATTCACTAAGACGCCGTCGGCCCGAAATCGTAGGGTCGGCGTCGCGTCGCTTAGCACTTCAATTTGAAATCAACTCGAGGTTTGCTCGATAGGGGATAGCCATGCGTCGAATGCTCTCCGTTACGTTGACCGGTCTGGTGGCAGCACCATTCGCGGGCAATGCAGCGGCCGCCGAGATGACCGTCAAGGTCGAAATTCCGCGTCTGAACGTGGCGGAGTATCACCGTCCGTACGTCGCGATGTGGATCGAAAAGGCCGATCAGACGCCTGTGACCACGCTGTCGGTCTGGTACGACGGCAAGCTTAAGAATGCCGAGGGTACGAAGTGGCTCAAGGACATGCGCCAGTGGTGGCGCAAGGCTGGGCGCGACATGACCATGCCTGCCGACGGTATCTCGGGCGCGACGCGGGCCCCCGGTGAGCACTCGCTGACTTTTGTCGACGGCAAGGCCCCGTTGGGCAAGCTCGCCGCAGGTGAGTACCAGCTCGTGGTCGAGGCCGCACGTGAAGTGGGCGGTCGCGAACTGATTCGCGTGCCTTTCACTTGGCCGCCCGCCGACGCTAAGACGGCACAGGCCAAGGGCGATCACGAACTCGGCGCCGTGTCGCTGAGTGTGAAGCCCTAAGGCGTATGCGCGACTGACGCGGCGTCTCGAACGCCTAAAGCGCCTCGCATTCCACTTTTCCGAATCGCTGTACAGGAGTTGATCATGAAGGTCTCGCTCAAGAAGTTGTCGCTCGTCACCGCACTCGCCGTCGCCGCGCTGGCGCCGCTCGCCGCACAGGCGCACCGTCAATGGCTGCTGCCCTCGGCCACCGTGCTCTCGGGCAACGATCCGTGGGTGAGCGTGGACGCCGCCGTGTCGAACGATCTGTTCTACTTCGAGCACTTTCCGATGCGTCTGGACGGTCTTGTCGTGACCGCGCCGGATGGTAAGGCCGCCAAGGCCGAGAACGCGTCGACGGGCCGGTATCGCAGCGTCTTCGACGTGCATCTGACGCAGGACGGAACGTACAAGATTGCCGTAGTGAATCGCGGACTGACCGCCAGCTACAAGGTGGGGAACGAGACGAAGCGCTGGCGCGGTTCGCCGGAAGCGTTTGCGAAGGAAGTGCCCGCTAACGCGCAGGATCTGCAAGTGACTGAAGGGCTCTCGCGCGTCGAATCGTTCGTCACCCGTGGCAAGCCCACGACGACAGCGCTGGCCACGACGGGCGATGGCCTCGAACTCGCACCGATCACGCACCCCAACGATCTGGTCGACGGCAGCACCGCGAGCTTCCGCTTGCTGCACGACGGTAAGCCCGCCGCCAACGTGAAAGTGGAAGTGGTGCCGGGCGGCATTCGCTACCGCGACAAGCTCAACGATATGGCGGTGACGACCGACGCCGACGGCAAGTTCAGCGTGAAATGGCCCGCGCCGGGCATGTACTGGCTCGAAGCCGACGTGCGCGACGAAAAGGTCTCGATCAAACCGGCGAAGGCACGCCGCGCGGCCTATGCCGCCACGCTGGAAGTGCTGCCGCAATAAGGCAGAAATAATGCTTCACGTCGAAACCCGTGCCGAAGCGCGACCCGCCCCGCGTGTGCTCGTGCCATTACAGATGACGTCCGCCGGTGTGCTGCCGCTCGCCGGTGGCCGGTTGCGTCATCTTGCCGGGGAGACGATGGGCACGACGTGGTCGGTGGCGTTCGTGCAATCGGCAGACATTGCCGCCGACGCCGACATCGGTGAACTCGACGCGCGCATTCGTAGCGTGCTCGTGCGAGTCGACGCGCAGATGAGCAACTGGCGCGATGACTCGAACATCAGCGCGTTCAATCGCGCTTGCGCAGGGCAGTGGATCGCCATGCCCGACGAGGCTTTCCATGTGCTGCAAACGGCGCTTCGTGTCGCGCGCGAAAGCGGCGGCGCTTACGATCCGAGCGCAGGACCGCTGGTCGATTTGTGGGGCTTCGGCCCGGCACCGCGTCGAGACACGGCACCGAGCGCGCACGACGTGAGCGCCGCACGCGAGCGCTGCGGCTGGGCGCGTGTCGTGATCGATGAGGAAGCCAAGCGCGCACAACAACCCGGTGGCGTGTCGCTCGACCTGTGCGCGATTGCGAAAGGATTCGCCGTCGACGCGCTGTCGTTAGCGCTCACTGACGCGGGCATCGGTCACCACCTCGTCGAAATTGGTGGCGAACTGCGCGGCGAAGGCGTGAAACCCGACGGCATGCCGTGGTGGGTCGAGCTCGAAACCCCCGATGTGCAGGCCGCCGGTATCGAACAGGATCTCGTCGCGCTGCACGGGCTGAGCGTGGCGACATCGGGCGATTACCGTCGTTTCTTTATGGATGCGGCGCAACCCATCAAGCGCTATGCCCACACGCTAGACCCGCGCACCGGTTATCCGGCCAGTCACGCACTGGCGTCGGTGAGCGTGGTGCATCGCGAATGCATGATGGCCGACGCTTGGTCGACGGCGCTCACGGTACTGGGGCCGCAGGCGGGCATGCAACTCGCCACGTCACGCGACATCGCGGCACGTTTTGTCATGCGCGTGCCTGATGGGTTTCGCGAGACGGTCACGCCTGCCTACGAGGCCATGGGTTCATGAGCGCGACGAAGATCTCGACATTCCATTGGTCGACGCTGGGTCTGAGCGCCACGTCGGTGGCGGGGGCGGCGCTTGCGTGGGCGAGTCCCGCGCGGCCGTTGATGGCGGGCGGCGTGTTGCTGGCCTATCTCGCGGGCAGTCTCGCGGTGATCGGCGCGCATCGACGGCGCGCACACCGGCCCGCATTCGAAGCGAATCTCCCCGACGCGGCCCTCGAGAACACGACGCTGGTCGTCTATGCCAGTCAGACCGGCTTCGCGGAACTGCTGGCTGCGAATACCGTGACAGCGTTACGGAACGCTGGGATGGCAGTGCGTGCGATATCGATCGATACCTTGACGGCTGACATGTTGGCGGCTTGCCGTCAGGCGCTGTTCATCGTCAGCACGACAGGCGAGGGCGATGTGCCCGATAGCGCTTCGGGATTCACGCGCAAGCTCATGCACGACGCACTGACGCTGCCGTATTTGCGCTACGGCGTGCTGGCGCTGGGCGACCGCAGCTATGCGGACTTCTGCGCCTTCGGACACCGGTTGACGCACTGGCTGGCGGCGAGCGGTGCGCAGGCCTTGTTCGACACCATCGAGGTAGATAACGGTGACGCCGGTGCCATTCGTCACTGGCAGAACCAACTCTCGGTTATCGCTGGGGGCGCGCAGATCGCCGATTGGGAACCGCCCAAGTACACCCCATGGCGTCTGCAATCGCGCACGTTGCTC
Source organism: Pandoraea pneumonica (assembly GCF_902459645.1). Classification (GTDB taxonomy): domain Bacteria; phylum Pseudomonadota; class Gammaproteobacteria; order Burkholderiales; family Burkholderiaceae; genus Pandoraea; species Pandoraea pneumonica. The sequence continues at coordinate 1,947,921 of NZ_CABPSK010000001.1, read as the reverse complement.
AACCCGGGGAGTGCGGGGGCGCCTGCTTTTCATCTGTCTCTCGTCCCTGAGCACGACGCCACATCACTCGACTGGCAGGCGGGCGATATCGTGGAGATCGGCCCGCGTCACTCGGCTGAGTTCGTCAGCGCGTGGTTGCGCGATACCGGTTTCCCTGCCAGCGCCCCGGTGCAATGCGATGGCGAGCCGATGATGCTCGCGCAGGCGCTGGCGTCTCGTATGCCGTCTGCGGCGGGCGCGCATGCGATGGCCGTACACACGCCGCAGGCACTCGTCGATGCGCTGGTACCGCTGCCACATCGGGAATATTCGATTGCGTCGCTGCCGGGCGATGGACAACTCGACTTGCTCGTGCGTCAGGCGCGTTACACCGACGCGGCGCAGCCCGATGGCGTTCGACTTGGCTTGGCGTCAGGCTGGCTCACACAACACGCGAACGTCGGTACATCCATCGCACTGCGTGTGCGCACTAACCGGGCGTTCCATGCGCCTCCCGACGACGTACCGCTCATCCTGATCGGCAACGGCACAGGGCTGGCTGGCCTGCGCGCCCATCTGAAATCGCGCGCGGCGCGCGGGGCTCACCGCAACTGGCTGCTTTTCGGGGAGCGCAACGCTCGCCACGATGCCTTCTTTGCCGATGACATCGCCCAATGGCAGCGCGATGGGGTGCTGGCGCGGGCGGATTTCGCATGGTCTCGCGATGCGGGCGACGTCCGCTATGTGCAGCATGCGGTGCGCAATGCTGCGTCGGATATCTGCGAATGGATCGACACCGGTGCCGCGATCTACGTATGCGGGAGCTTGCAGGGCATGGCCCCGGCAGTGCATTCGGCGCTCATCGAGGCGTTGGGTAGGGAGGGTGCCGCCACGCTCGACGCGCTAACGGAAGCTGGCCGGTATCGCCGCGACGTCTACTGAGCATCCCGAGCATCCTGAACGTCATGCCGGTAACGGATGACTGCCCCAGTGGCTGGCCTCGTGCATATGCACTTCCAAAAAATCGACGAACACACGCACCTTGGCCGACAGATTGAGCCGTTCCGGATACACCGCGTAGACGTCGGCCGGGGGCAGGTGCCAATCGGGCAGTAGCCGTGTGAGTTGGCCCGCATCGATAAACGACTGTACGTCCCATGCGGAGCGCATCAGCACACCGTGTCCGTCGAGCGCCCATTTCAGCGTGGCTTCTCCATCGTTGCTGCTCATCGCGCCGTGCACTTTCACGTGCTGCTGGCGTTTGCCTTTGTTGAAATGCCACGTGCCGTAGGCCGTATCGTTTTCGCGTAAGACGATGCAGAGATGCTGGCGCAGATCCTCCGGCGTGCGCGGCAACGTGCGGCCCGCGAGGTAGCCAGGCGACGCGCAGACGAAACGCTCGTTATGCGCGAGCCGCTTGGCGACGAGACGCGAGTCGGGCAATTCCCCCAGACGAATCCCCACATCGAAGGCCGATTCGGCGAGGTTCATGGGCCGGTCGGTCAACTCCAACTGCACTTCGACGTCGGGGTAGCGCTGCCGAAACGCCGAGAGCGCAGGCACGATGTGCCGCCGCCCGAAGCCAAACGTCGCGTTCACTTTGAGCAAGCCTTGCGGCACGTCGCGGCTGCTCGACACCATGCGCTCCAATTCCTGCACCTCTTCGAGCAGCGATGAGCCCGCACGCAGATATCGCTCGCCTTCCTCCGTCATCGTGATGCGGCGCGTGGTGCGGTTGAGCAATCGCACGCCGAGCCGTTTTTCCAGCGAGGCAAGGCGTGCACTCACGGCGGGCGGCGTCACGCCGAGATCGCGCGCTAGCGACGACAGGCTGCCGTGCCGCACCAGCCGCACGAAGAATTCCAGATCGGCGATCGCGTTCATTATTAAATTGAATTTAAGAATGGTTTAGATAAGTCTGCATTATGCATCGAACATCGTGAAATTAAACTGGCGGGACTGAATCGACGGGCGTGGCCCGTGACAGGAGACACCCGCAAGGAGGGCCCCATGGGGCAAACGATGTATCGCAAGATCGTGGACGCTCACACGGTCTTCCCGATCGATGCGCAGCACGTGGCGTTGTATGCCGACCTGCACATCATGAACGAGTACACCAGCCCGCAAGCCTTTGCCGGGCTGGCTGAGAAGCAACTTCCGGTGCGCTGCCCCGAGAAGCAGATGGGCGTGGTCGATCACGTGATTCCGACGCATCCGGTGGCGATTTCGCGCCGCACGATTGCGATTGAGGCGGCGTCGCATCAGGCGGCCAATTTCACCCGCAATTGCGAAAAGCACGGCATTCACCTGTTCGACGTACAAGACCGCGAGCAGGGCATCGAGCACGTGGTCGCCCCCGAGATCGGGTTGATTCGCCCGGGCATGGTCGTGCTGTGCGGCGATAGCCACACGACGACGTATGGCGCTCTGGGCGCGCTGGGGTTCGGTATCGGCACGTCGGAAGTCGAGCACGTGCTGGCAACGCAGACGCTCGTCTATCGCGTGGCGCAGGACATGCGAATTCGTGTCGATGGCACCTTGCCGGGCGGCACGACAGCGAAAGATCTCGTGCTGCACATCATTGCGCGCATCGGCGCGCAGGGCGCGCGCGGCTACGTGGTGGAGTACAGCGGCGAGGCCATCGGTGCGCTGAGCGCCGAGGCCCGTATGACGTTGTGCAACATGACCGTCGAAGCCGGTGCGCGCGGTGCGCTCATTGCGCCGGACGACACCACGGTGGACTACGTCGCCCCGCGCATTCGCGGCATGGATGCCGAAGCGCTGGCAGCGGCTGTCGACGCGTGGCGGGCTTTGCGTTCTGACGACGATGCATCGTTCGATATCGAGCATGTTTTCGATGCCACGCACGTGGCGCCGTTCGTGACGTGGGGCACCAGCCCGGATCAGGCGGTGGCAATCGGCGAGCGAATTCCGGAATTGTCAGCAGATGCACAGGCGGACGCTAGCGCTACAAAAGCGCTCGCCTACATGGGGCTGACGGCCGGTCAGGCGATCGATGGGGTGGCGATCGATCATGTCTTCATCGGGTCGTGCACCAATGCGCGGATCGAAGACTTGCGCGAAGTCGCGTCGGTGGTGCGCGGGCGCAAGGTGGCCTCGACGGTGCGCGCGATGGTCGTGCCGGGCTCCGGGCGAGTGCGCGATCAGGCGGAAGCCGAGGGCATTGCGCAGGTGCTGCTCGACGCTGGCTTCGAGTGGCGGCAGCCGGGTTGCTCGATGTGTCTGGCCATGAACGACGACGTGCTCGCGCCCGGGCAGCGTTGTGCGTCGACGACCAATCGCAACTTCGAAGGCCGTCAGGGGCGCGGCGCTCGCACCCATCTGATGAGCCCCGCCATGGCGGCCGCCGCAGCGCTGGCTGGCCGCATCGTCGACGTACGCAAGGAGTTTGGCTATGGCCAGTCATGACCTGTTGAGCGGCGTTGCGGCGCCGTTGCCCATCGATAACCTCGACACCGACCAGATCATGCCGAAGCAGTTTCTGCTGGGCATCGATAAGGCAGGGCTCGCGCGCGGCGTGCTGTACGACCTGCGAATGACGCCGCAAGGCGAGTCGCGCCCGGAATTCGTTCTGAATCAGCCCGAGTATCGCAGCGCCCGAGTGCTGGTCGCCGGAGCCAACTTCGGTTGCGGATCGAGCCGCGAACACGCGGTGTGGGGGCTGATGCAAGCGGGCATCGACGCCGTTATCGCCCCCAGCTTCGGCGAGATTTTCTACTTCAATGCACAGAACAACCGGCTGTTGCTGGTGACGTTACCAGCAGCCGACGTGGCGCGCCTCAACGAGATTGTGAGCGACCCGCGCCACAGTTTGCTCACCATCGACGTGCAGCAGCAATGCGTGATCACGGCGACGGGCGAGCGCTTCGGCTTCGAGATGCCCGCGCGGCAAAAGCGCATGTTTGTCGAAGGTCTGGACATGATCGGTATGACGCTCGCGGAGCGTGCCGTGATCGATGCCTTCGAGGCGCGGCACGCGGCGCAGCATCCGTGGATGTCGATCGATTTGCCCGCGCAACAGCGTCTGGGCTCATCGGAATAAGCGTGGAATAAGCGCAACACGTACTAAAACCCCGTCCGCTCAGAAGTCGGCAAAGTCCGGCAGGGCGGCGGCATAACACGTCGAACACATCGATTCGACGCATCCCTTCAAAGGAGACACCCCATGGAGATGCCCTCCGCGCAACTCGGCGCGAACCGTAACGAACACGACAAGCGCACTGGTCGTTTGTCTGTGCTGATGCAGTTTTCGATTGGCGGCCTGCCGTTGCCGATGTTCGCGGCAATTGCCGTGGTGGTAGTGCTCGCCGCCATGACGAATCGCTTGCCGAACGACATGATCGGCGGCTTTGCCGTCCTGATGCTGGCAGGTGCCGCGCTGGGCGAGCTCGGTCGGCGTATTCCGGTGCTGCGCGTGATTGGCGGCTCGGCCATTCTTTGCCTGTTCGTGCCGTCGGCATTGCTCGGCTACAAGCTCATGGATGACGCCTCGCTCAAGGCGATCACCACGACGATGAAGACGGCGAATCTTCAGTACCTCTACATCGCGTGTCTGGTGGCGGGCAGTATTCTCGGGATGAATCGCCGCGTGCTGATTCAAGGCTTTCTGAAGATGTTCGTGCCGTTGTTCATCGGCACGATTACGGCGGTGGCCGCGGGCATGCTCGTCGGGTTGTGCTTCGGTTATGACCCCAAGCACACGTTTTTCTATATCGTCGTGCCCATTCTCGGCGGCGGTATCGGCGAGGGCGTGCTGCCGTTGTCCATCGGGTATTCGGAGATTCTGGGCGAGTCGCAGGCGCATTTGGTCGCCACGCTCGTCCCGGCGGCGCTGATCGGCAACGTGGTGGCGATTCTCGCCAGTGGCTTGCTCAACCGGTTTGGCGAGCGTTACCCGAAGCACAGCGGCGACGGCATGCTGGTGCGCACGGGCGACGATCTGGAGCTGCTCAAGCTGCAAAAGGAAGACCCGCCGCTCGATCTGCGTCTGATGGGCGCGGGCTTGCTGCTGGGCTGCACGCTGTACATTCTCGGCTCGCTGCTGGCCCCGGTGACGGGCATTCCAGGGCCGGTGCTGATGATCGTGGCGGCAGCGGTGCTCAAGGTCTGCAAGGCAATTCCGGCATCGATGGAAAGCGGTGCGTACCAAATGTACAAGTTCATGTCGACGAACCTGACGTTCGCGATTCTGGTCGGGCTGGGCACGTTGTTCGTCTCGTGGGACAAGCTGGTCGCGGCATTCACGCCGGCGTACTTCGTGATCGTGACGGTGACCGTGCTCGCCATGATCGCTTCGGGCTTCTTCGTCGGCCTGTGGCTCAAGATGTATCCGGTGGAAGCGGCCATCATCACGGCCTGCCACAGCGGGCTGGGCGGTACGGGGGACGTGGCCATTCTGTCGTCGTCGAACCGCATGGGACTGATGCCGTTCGCGCAGATCTCCACGCGTATCGGCGGCGCGGCGATGATCGTGGTGGCGACGATTCTGATGAAGTTTCTGCACTGACGTGCATAGGGCAGGGCGGGGCTTTGTGGGGGCGCAGGCGGCATAAGATGCATTGCCAGGCCATGTTAAACTGGCCCGCAACTCCGCCTCCCACTGTCCCCCCTGTCGCATGCGACTGACCGACTACACCGATTACAGTTTGCGCACACTCATCTACGTCGCGGTGCATCCCGACGAGCTGGTGCACGTGCAGGCCGTGGCGGACGCCTTCGACATTCCCAAGAACCACCTCGTCAAGATCGTGCAAAAGCTCGGGCAACTGGGCTTTTTGCACACGGTGCGCGGCCGGGCGGGCGGTATTCGGCTGGGGCGGGCACCTGAGCGTATCGGCCTTGGCGAAGTCGTACGGGCGATGGAGCCCGACTTTGCCATGGTGGAGTGCTTCCATCAGGGCGATAACGCGTGCGTGATTACGTCGGCATGCAACCTGCGCGGCGTGCTCGGCGAGGCGCTGCGAGCCTACTTTGCAGTGCTCGACCGCTACACGCTGGCCGATATGGTCAACAAGCCTGCGGCCCTGCGGCGCCTGCTTGGCGATGCCGCTGCTGTCGCCGTTTCGGCCGCGATCCCCGTGCGGGATATCAAGGTCAAACGCGCCGACTAAGCTAATTGGCCACTTCTCCGTTCTGCACTTTTTCGTGACGTAATGCCGCGGGTTTCGCACGCCATTCGGGACTAATTTGCGCCCTGTTTGGGGGCGCCATCGACGGCGTCTATCGACGTCATAGCGAGCGCCAATGCCTATCGCATGAATTAGACGATTGGTCGCATCTTGCAGACGAGCAGCCGCGAAATTCCCTCTCGATTTCCCTAATCTTGAGTCGTGCCCAGTCACACCGCGTCAGGAGGTCTCTCCTAGGTACGACTGGAAAAAACATGGCTTAAGTTGCCAATCGATAGGAGTCTCATCATGAACACCCGCCTCTTTGCTGCTGCTCTGGTTGCTACCGCATCACTGGTTTCCGCTTCGGCCTTTGCTGAAGGCCCGCAAACCGCCTACAACGGCGATTCCGTCATGGTCGCCCAAGCCTCACCCGAAGGCCTGACGCGCGCTCAAGTCCGCGATGAATTGCGCCAAGCCCGTGCTTCGGGCCAACTCGACCAATCGCTGCAAACTTACCCGTCGCTGCTGCAACAACGCAATTCCGCAGGCCTGTCGCGTGCGCAAGTTCGCTCGCAGATCGGCAACGCCGCTACGGTGGGCGATAACCGGGCGTGAGATGTCTGGCTTGCCCGGTAACGCCATCGCGTGCCGAGCAAGCCTTTGCCAAATCCTCCATAATCAGCGCACTGGGTCTTCTTCATGAGTGCGCCATGGATCGGCTCTCCACCCTGATTTCAAATTTCGGCGTGCGCGCCGGTGTGTTTCACAGCGGCGGCCTCTGCGGCGTTGCCAGCTACGGCATCGATTCGCACGACGGCGGGCACATGCATCTGCTGCGAACGGGCGAAGTTGCCCTGTTATTGGAAGACGGCACGCGGCAAGACATCGTCGAACCGTCGCTGATCTTCTTCCCGCGCCGCAATCACCACCAACTCCTCTCCGGCGAAGGCGATCGCACCGAACTCGTGTGCGGCTCTCTTTCGTTCGATGGCGGGCACAACAACCCGCTAGTGGCGGCGCTGCCCGAATATCTCGTGCTGCCCACGCAGTCGCTGTCCACGCTCGACCTCACGCTCAACTGGCTGTTCGCCGAAGCGTTCGGCTCGCAGTGCGGACGGCTCGCCGTGATGGATCGGCTCTTCGAACTGCTCGTGATTCAACTGCTCCGGCACGTGCTGGAGAAACGCATCGTCAACCGCGGCATGCTCGCCGGTCTGGCAGATCCGCGACTCGCGCGCGCACTTCACGTGATTCATCACCAACCGGGCGACGCCTGGACGGTGGAATCGCTCGCGAACACGGCCAACATGTCGCGCGCCAATTTCGCCGCACAGTTCCGGGAAGTGATCGGGCAGTCGCCCGCAGACTATCTGCTGGACTGGCGGATCGGACTCGCGCAGAAACGCCTTCGCGACGGGCAACCGATTGCGCGTGTGGCGGACGAAGTCGGGTATGACAGCGCATCGGCACTGGCCCGCGCCTTCCGGCGTAAGACGGGCGCAAGCCCACGTGACTGGCTCCGCGCACAATTGCATGCCGTCACTATGCTGCCGCCGCCGCGCGTAACGCTGGTGCCGCCGCTGCCTGCGCAGGCGGCCTGAGCAGGCTGCATGAGGGGGCTGCATGAGTCCCCAAGCCAAAGGCCATTCGCGCTCGCGAATGGCCTTTTCGTTATTCCCTGCTTAGAACACGTGGCTGACGCCCAGACGCACGATCGTCTGATTGTTGGTGGCCGACGACATGCCGTTGGCCGCATCGCCCACCGACGCCGTCGCATCGATCACGTTGCCAAACGCATCGAGCGTCGCGCCCGACGCCTTCTGATAGCCCACCAGCGCATACAACTCGGTGCGCTTGGACAAGTTGTAGAACGCCGCCAAATTGAACTGGTGATACTTCGCCCCTGACGTGTTCGCGGCGGGCGCATTCACGTTCGTAAAGCTGTAGCCGCCGCCCAGTCGGAAAGCATTGGTGAAGCGGTACATGGCGAGCACACCGACGGTGTCGAATTTGGCCGTGCGCGTGAAGCGCGAATACGTCCCGGGCGAATACTCGGTGTGGCTGTAGTTCGCGCCCAGCGTCGTGTTGTTGCCAATCTGATAGGTCATGGCAGTTGCGATGATGTCGCGCGACTTCGCGCTCGCATACCCCGCATTGATCGACGAGCCGAAGGCCGATTCCGACGAGCCCGCCCAGCTACCGATGGTGGTGTCGGTGGCGCTCGCTTTGTCGTTGTTGGCGTGCGAATACGCAACGCCCCACGTGAGCGGGCCACCTGCATATTGCCCCGCCAGACCCCACGTGTTCTGACGTCCCATCGTGCCCGGCTGGCCGCCAAACCCATACATTGCGCCGAACGTGAAGCCAGCCCACGTCGGCGAGCGGTACTTCACGCTGTTGTTCACACGCGAGCTGTGGTCGAGGTTGTCGACGTCGCCCGGGTGCGCAGCCACGCCGGAGAGGAGCGCCGTGCCGCCTACCGAGCCGACCAAATCGATCAACGGGTCGTACTGACGGCCAATGGTGAGCGTGCCGAACTTCTTATCCTGCAACCCCACATAGGCATGGCGGCCGAACTCGGCACCGTTTTGGCTTGCCGTGCCGTTGCCAATGTTGAAGCCGTTCTCGAGACGGAACAGTGCCTTCAGGCCGCCCCCAAGGTCTTCCGTGCCTTGCATGCCCCAGCGGCTGCCTTGCCACGTACCGCTTTGGAATGCCGTGTTCGATGCCCCGGTGATCACCGCAGGGCGGCCCGCAGCGCCGACTCGGCTGACGCTGGCGACATTGCTGGCATAGCCGATGCCGCCGTCGACGATGCCGTAGAGCGTGATGTTCGATTGCGCATGGGCGAGCGATGCTGCGCCGCAGCCGATAACCAGCGCAACCGCGCGGGCGAGGGGGGAACGAGAGTAAGCCTTCATGGGTGCGTGTGTCCTAGCGTGGCGGTATTGGCACGACGCGTCGCACGGGTATCGTTTCCCGAGTCGGTATGCCGTGAATGAAATTAGGATTCCTAAAAATATGACGCGGAGATGTCCATTGCGGGATATCTCGGTGTCGGCAGGGCGGTTCCTGTCCTCTTTGGCGGTGTGCGGTTACTTCGCCGTAGCCACCGGCTGCGGTTGTTGCGGTTTCGCGAGCGCCGCGCGCAGACGCGACGGCGAATCGGTCATCACTGCGTCGAAGCCAAGCTGCGAGGCGGCTTCATAGTCCTGCGGCGTTTCCACGCCGAACGCGACGAGATGCACGTTGCCTTGCGATTTGAAGCACTGCACGGCGGCTGGTGTCCACCAGTTAGCGACGACCTTCGAGACCCCTTCGCCGAGAGTGAAGCGCTCGATGACTTCCACTTGACGGTGAAACTCGATGCCCGCCCACGTGCCCGGTGCCGGTGGCATGACGCATTGCCCGCCGAGCGCGGCCGCCACCAGACGGTTGCGCGTGGCATCGCGCGACTCGAACAGTTGCGCTTGCGGACGGCGTGCGCGCATGCGGTCGGTCGCTTCGGCCTCGGTCGAGTACAGGCGCACGCGCGGCCAGGCGTTGGTGTCGTCGAGCACCTGGATGACGGCTTCGACGAGCGGGGCGGCCGGTGTCTGCTTCATATCGAGCAATACCGGTACGTTGGCGGGGACGGCGGCCAGCGCTTCACGCAAGGTCGGAATCGGCAGCGGATGGTCGCGATACGGGTAGACCGTTTGTCCGTTGGCGTCTTTGCGCGAGAAGCTGTAGCCGGCGTTGAGCTTGCGGACGTCGGCGTAATCCATGTCGGCGAGCTTGCCGCGGCCATCGGTGAGCGCCGAGAGATCGGCCGGGCGGTACATCACCGGCACGCCGTCGCGCGTGACTTGCACGGTCATCCACAGCGCCTGTGCGCCGTTCTGCAATGCGTTGGTGAAGGCTTGCACCGTGTTCTCGGGCGTGTCGCCTGTACCGCCTCGGTGCGCGACGATCAGCGGTGCAGCCTGGGCTGCGGACGGCAACAACGTGCCGCCAGCGCAGGCGAGGGCGATCAGGGCGGCAGCCGCAAGGCGCGAGGTGGGCGAGGCGAGGAGCATGGGGGCGGTCTCGATAAAGAGAGTGAGCGAATGATGGGGCGAGCGGCGAAGGGTCAGACGATCTGAATTTCGGGCGATGTCAGCACGCGATCGCGCAGTGGCGCGGGCAGCGGGGCGTCGGTAATGACCAGGTCTTGCTCGTCGAGTTGTCCGCCGCGCACGTTGGGCTTGCGCGTGAACTTGTACGCGTCGGCCACGAGAATGCGATAGCGGCTCGCTTCGCGCAGCGCGTCGCGCGACGCCGCTTCTTGGCGGTCGTAATCGAGCAAGGCGCCATCGTCGTCGATGCCGCCGACGCTATACACGCCCACATCGGCGCGATATCCGCGAAACAGCCGATCGGCTTCGTCGCCCAGAATTTCCGGATTCGGCGAGCGCAGTTCGCCACCGGGGACGATCACGCGATGCTCGGGGTTCGCGGCCAGCACCAACGCGGCGCGCAGATTGTTCGTGATGACGGTTAGCCGCTTGTGGTGAACGAGTGCCACGGCGACCTGTTCAGGCGTGGTGCCGATGCCCAAGAGGACGGTGGCGCCGTCAGCGATGCGTTCGGCCGCTGCGAGTCCGATGCGGATCTTTCCTTCGAGATTGCGCACGCGTCGCACTTCGTAAGGCTGGTTCGGGCCTGGCGTGAGCAGTCGAGCCCCGCCGTGGTAGCGGCGCAGCACATTGGCGTCGCACAACGTATTCACGTCGCGGCGAATGGTTTGCGTGGCAACGCCGAAGTGTTCGGCGAGTGCATCGACACTCATTTCGCCACGTTGGCGAAAGAGCGACACGATGCGGGTCTGGCGGTCGGAAAGGTCCATCGGGCTGGCGTGGCTGGCGCATTCGTTCTGGAATGGGCGCCAGCTTGACAGCCGTGCATGACATTCAAATGACGGGTTGAAATGTTCAAATGAACATTATTGGCCTGAGGGAACGGTTCATTAGCGCGCTGCCGTCAGCCGTATGGGGGCGTTGGCTTCGAACTTGGCGCGACGGGTGGAGAAGAAGGTGCGCACGTTGCGAATGTTCGATGAGCCTTTGAAGAGGCGTCGCGCGAGCTCGTCGTATTCAGGCATATCGACGACTTCAGCAATGACGACGAAGTCGGGGCCAGGCGAGACGCGGTAGCACTGCGTCACCGCCGGTTCGGCGCAGATGAAGGTCTCGAAGGCTTCGAAGTCTTCGGCGGTTTGCCGATCCAGACTCACTTCGACCACGGCCGTGAGCGTGGGGCCAAGCTTGGCGCGATCCAACACCGCGATCTCGCGCGCGATGATGCCGCTCTCCTTCATGGCGCGCACACGCCGCAGGCACGTCGGTGCCGAAGCATGCACCCGGGCGGCCAGCGCGATGTTGGTGACCGACGAATCTTCTTGCAGCACGCGCAAGATCCGCAGATCCAGATCGTCCAGAAATACACCGGGCATAGGGGCTCCGAAAAACTGTGCTTGTGAAATTAAATTTCATTCAATCAGTGATGCGACATTTTATTTCAGATAAATTGGAAATTTGAAGGTTAATTTCGTATCGTCGGCTCTACCATCGCTTCACTGATGCTCTTGAACAACATTTTCGGAGAAGCGACATGTGTGGAATCATCGGCGCCGTTGCGCAGCGGGACATCGTGCCGAACCTGATCGACGGCCTGAAGCGTTTGGAATATCGGGGCTACGACTCGTGTGGCGTCGCGCTCTACAGCGATGCGCAGTTGGTGCGGGCGCGCAGTGTCGAGCGTGTGGCGAACTTGCAGGCCGAAGTGGCGCGTCAGGCACTGAGCGGCTACACCGGCATTGCCCACACCCGTTGGGCAACGCACGGCAAGCCGGTGACCGAGAATGCGCATCCGCACTTTTCGCCGCGAGATGACGGCGCACGCATTGCGCTTTCGCATAACGGCATCATCGAGAACCACGAAGCGCTGCATGCCATGCTTGAAGCGCAGGGATACGTGTTCACGAGCCAGACGGACAGTGAGGTGATCGCACACCTGATCGATCACCTCTACAACGGCGATCTCTTCGATGCGGTGAGGGAGGCGGTGGCGCGCTTGCAAGGCAGCTATGCGATTGCCGTGATGTGCCGCGACGAGCCGCATCGTATCGTCGGCGCGCGCGACGGCATGCCGCTGATCGTGGGCGTGGGCGAAGGGGAGAACTTCCTCGCCTCCGATGCGATTGCCCTCGCGAACGTGACCGATCAAATCGTGTATCTCGAAGACGGCGACGTGGTGGATGTGCAGTTGCACCGCTACTGGATTGTGGATGCCGCCGGACAGCGCGCCGAGCGCGCGGTGAATACAGTGGCGGCGCATAGCGGTGCGGCCGATCTTGGTCCGTATCGCTATTACATGCAGAAGGAGATTTTCGAGCAGCCGCGTGCGGTGGCCGACACGTTGCAAGACGTGACGGCGATCATGCCGGAGCTGTTTGGGGACAACGCCTGGCGGGTGTTCAACAAAGTCGACTCGGTGTTGTTGCTCGCTTGCGGTGGCAGCTTTCATGCGGCGCTTACCGCGAAGTATTGGATCGAGAGTCTTGCCCAAATTCCTGTGAGCGTGGAAATTGCCAGCGAGTACCGCTATCGCGAAAGCGTGCCGAATCCGAACACGCTCGTCGTCGCTGTGTCGCAAAGCGGGGAGACGGCGGACGTGTTGGGCGCCGTGCATGTCGCGAAGCGTTTGGGCATGCTGCATACGCTGGCGATTTGCAATGTGGCGACGAGTGCGTTGGCGCGCGAGTGTGAGCTGACGTTCTTTACTCGTGCAGGCGTGGAGATTGGCGTGGCGTCGACGAAGGCGTTCACGACGCAGTTGGTGGCGTTGTTCCTGCTGGCGCTGACGTTGGCGCAAACGCGGCAGCGTTTGTCAGACGAGGATGAGCAGCAACATTTGCGCGCGCTTCGTCATTTGCCGGATGCGATGAGCAAAGTGTTGGCACTGGAGCCACAGATCATCGCGTGGGCGGAAGAGCTCACGCGCCGACAGGACATTCTCTTTCTCGGGCGCGGCATGCATTACCCGGTGGCGATGGAGGGAGCGCTGAAGATGAAGGAGATTTCGTACATCCACGCGGAAGCCTATGCCGCCGGGGAGTTGAAGCATGGGCCATTGGCGCTGGTGAGCGATCAGATGCCGGTGGTGGCAGTGGCGCCGAACGATCGGCTGCTGGAGAAACTCAAGTCGAACATGCACGAGGTGGCTGCGCGTAATGGCAAGCTGTACGTGTTCTCGGATATGGACTGCGGCATCACACCGGGACCGGGGCTCGCGGTGATTCGCCTGACCGAGCACTACGGCATGCTCTCGCCGATTCTCCACACGATTCCGATGCAGTTGCTCTCGTTTCACGCGGCCGTCGCTCGGGGGACTGATGTGGATAAGCCGAGGAATTTGGCGAAGTCGGTGACGGTGGAGTGATGTAAGTCCGGTGTGCTATCAAGCGTGACAACGTCTATTAGTTTTACTTAAAGGCCGCCCAAAAAATTTTCCTTAAGGCTTCCGGACTGCCCGCAAACCAAAGCATGGCGGGGCTTAAGGGAACCTAATAGAATTTTTTTGGTGAAGCGCCCTGGAGGTGCCTCGGCGTGGGGAAGTCGTTCCCCCCCTCGCGTCGATGGTGGCACTTCGGAGGCTCAAGCAGTCCGCGACGCAATCCGAGCGCCGCTATCTGTCGCACCTACGGTGCACGGAGCCTGTTGGATGCTGTCAAGGAAGCGTCGACTGACGCGCGGCGTTACTCCACTGCCCTTGAATGGGGCTCGAGTGAATCACGACTCCCTCATTGCCGCCCAGAATGACGCCGTATCCAGGGCTCGCGTCCACCGGGACGAGCTACGGTTCCTGCATGCGCAGAGCTAAGCCAATGTTCGGCGAAGTCATGACCGTAGATGCCGGTAGTGTGGGCCATATCGTTGTCTCACACCTACCGGCCGTGGAGCTTCTCCTCGCGAGGTTTGTAAACTGATTAACGGTGACTCACAATTCCTGGTGATGTATGTGGCATGTACGTAAAGATTTTCCCCGAAATTTTTGTCTATCGGGTAATTAAAAAATCATGGGTGCAATATATAATTCGTAATCCGTTGTTAATAAGAAAGTACTTTTCGAAAGAAAGTTAATTAAAAAATTTTCGATTTCGGGGGGCTGTGCTTGGAACACGAATACTCCGTCCTTGGTGGGCTTAACCGTGCCGTCATTGGCCGATATCTCAGCATCATGTCAGCGGTCGTCGCTTCTGGCATTGGTGTTGTAGTTCTGTGGCTGGTGGACTTGGCCAAGCGCCTTGGAATCGCTGACAACGTGCCAGGTTTGGTGATGTGGCCCCTCACGGCCGGTCTTATCTACGCCGTGCTCTATTGGGTGTTCGACAAGTACGTCTGGAAAATCGGAGTCATCGCAAAGCTTGTGAAAGTGCCCAATTTATCTGGCAAGTGGCACTGCGATGGCCAAACCATCAATCCGGATAAAGCTCCTGGATACAAGTGGGAGGCCGAGGTCACGATTATTCAGAGCTGGGACAAGCTTCGAGTGCGTCTCAAGACTGCCCAATCAGCGTCCAACAGCATCGCAGCTGCCTTGGTGTACGACCAGGCTGATGGGCTCAGGCTTCTTTACAACTATAAGAACGAGCCCAAACTCGGCGAAGCGGAGCTTGTAGCGCATCGCGGGGCGGCCGAGTTGACTTTTGGCCCCGACCTAAAAACTGCGGATGGCGAGTACTTCAACGGGCACGGTCGGTTCACATTTGGAACTATGAAACTCACGCGGAAGAACTAGAAATGGCACGCGATATTCATAAGCGTCTGAAATCCCTGGATGCACGCCGGCGGGGTAGTGACCGAAGTGGAGTGACTTTCGACTCCGCCGGAGAGATTCTGGCGGGCGTTCCCACTATTGAGTCGTACCAGACACGCAGCGCAACAAAGGAGTTCACCAAGTATGCTCTTGGTGCGATGCAGGCTGTCGGTCCTGAGTACACCCGCGTGGGTATTGCGGAAGCAACCAGGGTCGGTGAGCAGCTTCTTTCGGGACTCGGGAAGCTCGGCATTAGCGTGAATCTTCGGCTGCAAGGCTCGGTCCCGTGCGATATCCAGATTCGCGGTGCAAGCGATGTCGATTTGCTGGTGCTCGAAGTCCGCTACCTTCACTACGACACCAACGGACAGAAGGCCCTGCAAGGAGAATACAGCCCAGTCTCATACGACACGCTGGCGTCGCTTTGCAACCTTCGGGACAAATCAGAAAAAATTCTGACCGACGCTTACCCGGTCGCGAAGGTTGATACGTCTGGAGCTAAAGCGATTCACCTGTCGGGTGGTTCGCTTCGCCGCGAGGTGGACGTCGTCCCATCCAACTGGTTCGATACCATTGATTACCAACGGACTGGCCGGGAAGCCGACCGTGGTGTTCAGAT
This sequence comes from Pandoraea pneumonica, assembly GCF_902459645.1. GTDB lineage: Bacteria > Pseudomonadota > Gammaproteobacteria > Burkholderiales > Burkholderiaceae > Pandoraea > Pandoraea pneumonica. The sequence goes on along the minus strand of NZ_CABPSK010000001.1, from coordinate 1,932,354 downwards.
TCTGGACAAGCACGCCCGCGAGCGCATCAAGAATATGCCCTTCCGGCACATTGAACGTATCACTGACCGAGATGGGCTGTGTGGCGGGGGGCTGAAGAAGGCTATTCGTCTGTGCAAGAACCTTACGGCTGATGCAAAAGAAGAAGGGACGAATATCGGGCTGTCGAGCTTCGACATTTCTTCGATGCTGTGGCATGCGGACCTCCCAGCGCTCACCGTGGGGGTTGCTTCCGAGTTGGCTATTTTGGCCGAGGCAACACGCTTTGCGGACAATCTCGCGCGCAACCACGCTGAAGCGAGGCAACTGTACGTTCCCGACGGTTCGCGACCTGTTTTTGACGCGCATGAAAAATTGGAAGCCCTCACTTTGCTTTCACTTGAGTTGGACGACCTATCTGAAAAGGTCACTCGTGAGCAGTTTCCAAACCTGGGGCAAATTCCATTTCAGCAAATCAATGCGGAACTGCGCAAAGCCTACGTTCCTGGCTAGAGTACCTGCGAAATTAGTGCGCGCGAACTGCGGATAACTACTTGATTTTGGGGGATGACGTGCTTATGGACGAAGAGGAATGCCGGGCGAATATCGTCGATGGTATTCGCCATCTCTGCACAAAGAAGAACGGGGACGCTTACCGGGCGAAAAGCCTCAGCGTTAAACCAACGGTAGCTTCCAAACAGAGTATCTAACCCGTCCGGCACGCCCTATGACGTGAGCATTGTCCTGGAAAAGGCTTACTTCCTTGGTCTTGAGCTCAAAGTGACTCTCCCGAAACCGAGCGGCGAGTTCGAATTCACAACATGGGGCAAAGACCAAGAGCAACAGCTGCACGAGTACATCGCGCTGACCGAAAGTGAGCAACTAAAATTGAGTTCAAGATCGAGGCAGTCAAACCGGTATCTGTCAGACATACCCAGCTAGTTGGTATTGTTAATCCAAATTTGGATGAAGTTTATTAAACGACACAATTCGCTTCTGGGATGAGTGCCCTGAGTATCGCCTGACGTGATGATGCGAGAGGCTATTGCTCAATGAGATGACCAAGTTGACCACTCGCAAAAGGAAGCCATGTCGAAGATTAGCATCGAGCGTATAACGAAAATCGTGCGTCTCATCCGCCGGCACGGTGCTGTGTCGATGGCTACGTTCATAGCTGAACTGGAGGTTTCGCATGCTTCTGTAAAGCGTGACCTCGAGTTTCTTCGCGACCGGCTCGGATGCCCGGTCGAATGGGACCGCAGCCGACGCGGCTGGGTCGTCCGTGACGAGTTGGCGGATGGCGGCCGGTTCGAGCTTCCTGGGGTCTGGTTCAACGAATCAGAGATTTTTGCACTGCTGACGATGCTTCATCTGGTGGAGGGTGTGCAGCCCGGACTGTTGGAAGAGCACGTCAGCCCGTTGAAATCCCGTCTCCGCAGCCTGCTCGCCGAAGGCACCAACTCGTCCAAGTCGATAGAGCGCAGGCTTAAGCTCATCCATTTTGCGCCCAGGAAAGTTGAGTCCAAGCACTTCCAGCTCATAGCGGGAGCTCTGCTGGGCAGCAAACGCTTGCATCTGCGGTATCTGAACCGTGACCGCAAAGAGTATACGGAGCGCACCATTTCTCCCCAACAATTGGTGCACTACCGCGAAAACTGGATGTTGGACGCGTGGTGCCACACTCGCAATGCCCTCAGGTCCTTTGCGCTGGAGGCCGTTGACGATGTCCGCGTTGTAGACGAGGCCGCCCTGGAAGTCAGTCACGACGAGATGCAGGAGCACTTCCGCAGTGGCTACGGCATTTTTGCCGGCCAGGCGGCCCACCGCGCTCGCTTGAAGTTCACCCGAGAACGAGCTCAATGGGTCAGCAAGGAGACCTGGCACCACGACCAGTCTAGCGAGCATCTCGAGGACGGCAGCTACATTTTGGAGATTCCATACTCCAACGACCAAGAGCTGTTGATGGACCTTCTGCGCCACAGCCCAGAGGTCGAGATTCTTGAACCACCAGAGCTGCGTCAACGCCTTCATGCAGCGCTGTGCGCCGCTGCAACAAAAAATCTTCCTGCGGCCGTTCAGTAGGTCGTTATTTGATCCAGTGCTCTCGCAATAATGAAGCCATGCTCGACATTTTTCCGAGCTAGGAGAGTGCAAGATGAAAGTGAATTTCGCCCATATTCGGGAGCGTGCACAGAACGGCGGCTGGATTAACTTTGCCGTCTTCGACGCCCGCTCGTCCTCAGGCACCCGGGACGACAACTCCCGGTTGCTGACCCAGCTGACGGCCAAAGCACTGAATGCGAACCTTCGTATCGACCAAGCAGCCCTCGCCTTCATGTCCGGTGGGCGACTGCAGTTCTTCGGAAGCCCGTCCCTGGTGGATTTCCTTTCTCGCAGTGGGCTCCCTGCCTGGACCCACACCCTCAACGCGTAACCACGCAGGAGACTGAAATGGCCAAAAACGTCCCTGCTGGTGACAACGCCCCTCGCGGCGCTGTACGTGACCGATTGCGGATGTTCACCCCCACCAACCAGATCTGGACCAAGCGCGATACTGACAACGGCCGCTTCATGGACCAAAAGTAGGACGGCGAGCCCGCCAAGGGCGTTCGCAAGGAGCACAAGTAGCCAACGCGCTGTTCTGGAGACCGGGCAGCGTTCGACCTTCATCAGGCCAGCCAGGTTTGACACTCTGGGGAGTGGAACTCGGAACTAGCTGATGTAGCCCTTCGCTTTGACCGCGCAGGCACGGTTCCCAGACGTGCTTACGCTACTTGCTTAACGCGCCATGCATGTCACCTTTGGTCTGAATCTTGATGCCCGCCAGGGGCCCTCACCGCAGAACTCCTTCAATGCCCCGGTTGTGGGGCGGCTCGGCTTTCTGTCGTTACTTGAAACGTACCTTGGCTTGGCCAAACCCGAGGTCGCTGCAGCGCAGCGGGTTGCGGTCTACATGGGGCATCTTCAGGACCACGACAATGGCGCCCGTTTCTACAGTGCATCCATGAAAGTCGACAGCGTTGGCACTGCGGCGAAGCTCCTGTCCTGGCGAGATGAGTGGCTTCTCGGGGGCTGGCAGGGAACTGCACTGGCGTCGCATCCTGTCCGGCTTAAAGAACTGGCCATGGTTGAGTCGACAGCGTCGGCTATGCCACCGGGTGAAGCCACTCGGTTGCTATTGGTGGAGCAGGTGCTCAAGACTACAGGCCCCGGCCCGATTACCTCAGTCTCCCTCGTTGACCCCCTGGAAGATTTTTCCCCCTTGTGGCGCAGGGTGCTGGCCTGCTTGCCCGGTGTGAACGTCAGCCCTTCGGCCCCGCAGGGAGAAGGGGCACTGCGCATCCTGCAAGAAAAGGCGGTTCTCGTCATGTCGGGGCAGGAACCGCCGAACAAGATATCTCCCATTACTGATGGCAGTGTGCAGCTCGTTCGCACACTCTCCTTTTCGACAGCTGAGCACTGGCTCGGTGCTTACGCCGCCGCGCACCCCATGGACCGGCTGGTCCTCGCGGAAAACCACGGTGACTCGCTCGATACCACGTTGGTCGCCACAGGTGGAGTGAACTGCGGCTTTGAGAACCCCAGCCAACTTCGCCCTGCCTTGCAGGCGCTGGGCCTAGCCTTGGAGATGTGCTGGGAACCTCTCGACGTTAGCCGCCTGGTCGACTTCTTGACTCACCCGGTGGGACCGTTCAGCCGGAGAGCGCGAGCCGCGCTCGCGAAAGCCGTTGCTGAGCAGCCTGGGATTGGCGGAGCAGCTTGGATAGAGGCCAAGAAAAAAATTGCCGCCGGCAAAGATGGCGAAGTACTGGTGCTCGATATTGAGTTCTGGCTTGAAGGCGAACGCTGGCCACGCCAGGAGGGGGCGCCCTTGGGCCCCTTGCTCGCGCGGGTCGACAGGCTCAAGGAAGCGATGCGACGCAGGTTGTCCGGCGACCCCGAGATAGCGGCCACGTTCGCACCTGCGCATCGGCAATGCGCAGCTGTTTTCGACAGTCTCTCTGAACTTTCCCGACAGGGCATCACCACGCTGATGCCCCGGCAAATTGAACAGCTTGTGGCCCATGCGACGCCAACAGGCGCATCCAATCCTGGTGCCGTTTCACAGGTCGGGTGCATGCGCTCTGCAAACAGCGCAGCAGCTTGCATTGAGCCGGTTGATGAGGTTATCTGGTGGATGCCTTCCACGCCAATGCTGGTACAGCAACTCCCTTGGTCAAGCGCGGAAGTCCAAGCATTGAAGGAGTTAGGGGTAGAACTGCGGGATCCAGTGAGTCAGTTGGCGTCCTTGTCCATGCAATGGCTACGCCCTTTGTTGGCAGCCCGCAAACGCTTTGTGCTGGTTGCACCCCCTCCTGGCCGGGAAGTCCACCCTGTACGACAACTTCTCCAACAACTCATCCCGGACTTTGAAGCGCAGGCCATGGACCTCGAGGCAGCATGTGGCAGCCAGCTTCTAGGATCACTGACCGAACAGGTGGTGCCGCTCCCGTTTCCTGACGTGCAACGCCATATCCAGCTCCCCGGGCCGCTGAAGCTGTCCACCAATCAACAGTCGTACACGGCACTCAACGAGTTGTTCAATGCGCCTGCGCTCTTTGCTCTCAAGCGGATTGCCCGGTTGAACCCGACGTCCATTCTTGCGGTAGAAGAAGACAACCGCCTTCTAGGCATCCTTGCCCACCGCGTCTTCGAAATGCTCTTTGCGCATGCAGATGCTCTGACCTGGTCGAACCAAAAAGCCAAGGACTGGTACCGAGCTCAGGCCGATGAACTGCTCCGCACAGAGGGAGCGGTCCTACTGATGCAGGGCGCTGGCATCAGCCTGCAGCGCTTCCAGATGACCTGCGAAGGCGCAATATGCTCGCTCTTGGACCATTTACGCGCAGCCAAAGCTGTACGCGTTCAGACCGAGGCCGAGTTTGATGGTGCGCTTGGTCCAATACCGTTGACAGGCAAGATTGACCTCCTGGTCGAACTGCCCGACAACAAAGCTGTCGCCCTTGATATGAAATGGCGCGGGGACAACTACTACTCTCGGATGCTCCGCGAGGGCGGCCATCTTCAACTGGCACTGTACTCCAGCCTGGTCGAGCAAAAGACTGGAATTGCGCCTGTGGCACTGGGATTCTTCATCCTGGAAAGCGGCGCGTTGTTGATTTCGCACCCCGGAATCTTCCCGCAGGCGCAACTCACATCGCCACCCGACAACGTTACGGTGCGCACTTTGCTCGAACGGGCAAAGGCGACTTGGACCTGGAGAACTGACCAGTTCGCAGCAGGGGAAATTGAAGTCGTCCCGCAAGAGCCAACTGACGACTACAACGGTCCCGATGGCACTTTGCCGGTTAAGGGACCCAGCCGGTGGGACCGAGACTATCTCGTATTGCTGGGAGGGTGGGAGTAATGAACAACATCGAATTTGTGAGCGCGGGCGCCGGTAGCGGCAAGACCTACAAACTGACCGAAACCCTCGCCCAAGCACTCGAGTCTGGGTTCGCCCGGCCTCATGCCATTCTCGCAACGACATTTACGGTGAAGGCCGCCACGGAATTGCGCGAACGCGCTCGGTCATGGTTGCTGGAGAAAGGCCGTGTCGACCTTGCCACAGCCATCGGACAAGCCAGGCTGGGAACGGTCAACGGTGTCTGCGGCCATATGCTCAAGCGGTTCTGCTTTGAGCTGGGACTATCCCCCGATCAGACCGTTCTGAGCGAAGGGCAGACGAAACGGTTGCTCGAAACGTCGCTTGCCGAGACTCTCGACGCCGTGGGCCAGTCCGAATTGGTTCGGCTCACCCGCAGATTTGGAATCGAGCAGGAAGACTGGGCCAAAACCGTCAAGGACGTCGTCAAGGCGGCCCTGGACAACGATATAGCGCCAGCAGCGCTGCGGACGATGGGGCCTCACAACGCAGATCAGATGCTTGCGAACTGGCCAGCCCCAACCGCAGGTACAGACCCGACAACGGTTCTAGTCGCGGCCGTGGCAACGGCGCGACAGGAGGTCTCTTCCTATGTCGAGGCGCAAGTTGCTGCTGGCGCAAAAGTGGCCAAGAACCTTCAGGACGGTTTGGCCTACTTGCAACAACTCGAGCGTGCGTTCCGCGAGGACCGATGGTCTTGGCCTGATTGGATTGGTGCTGCAGGCATCGACGCAGGCGCCAAGGTCAAGGACCTTCTCGAACCCGTGAAAACTGCGGCTCAGGTGCACGAATCCCATCCAGCCTTCCACTCCGAAGTGAGGCGGTATCTGGAGTTGATATTCAATCTCGCAGCCGATGCCCTGGACGCCTACGCGGAGGCCAAGAAGGCCATGGGAGCCGTGGACTTCAGTGACCAGGAAGTGCTGTTATTGCGCGCGATCCGAGAAAACACGAGCGTCCGTGAAGCTCTGGCTGACGAACTGGACCTCGTGATGGTTGATGAGTTCCAGGACACGAGCCCTCTCCAGCTTGCGCTGTTCGTGGAGTTCGCTAATCTGGCCAAGCGTTCAATTTGGGTTGGCGATCCCAAGCAAGCCATTTATGGCTTTCGCGGGACCGATGCCAGCCTCATTGCTGGAGTCATCGGAGCCATTCCGGGCTGGGGCGGCACTATCGGACAGCCCCTGACGACATCGCGACGGTCCACCCCAGCTTTGGTCTCGCTCACGAATGCAGTGTTTGGAGGCGCCTTCCAGGCGGACCTGACACCTCAGGACGTTCAACTACAACCCGCTCGCAAGGACCTGCCCGGCCAGCGTTCGCTGTTGAACTGGAACTTTGAGAGCAGCAAAAACGGCACGGACTACCTGGCATTGGGCCAGGCTGTTGCGGAGCTACTTGCCTCCGGGGCGCAGGTGGAAGACAGGGTGACCAAGACCCTTAGGGCAATCCGACCCAGTGACATTGGGGTCCTTTGCCGGAGAAACGACCAAGTGGACCTGGCCGTCACATCGCTCACCCGATGGGGTATTCCTTCCGAAAGTCCACGCGCCGGCCTGCTGGGAACAGCAGAAGCCATCTTTGTCCTGGCTTGTCTTCGTCGCATGAACGACGTCAGCGATACGGTTGCATCCGCAGTGGTGCTCACGTTGGCAGACGGCACCCCGATAGACATTTGGCTCGCGGACCGCCTCGATTATCTTGGGCAGGCCGACGCCAAAGCTCATGAGTGGAAGACGCATGGTGAATCAGCACACCCCCTCCTTGCACGTCTCGAAGGACTGCGGCCAGCCTTCACGTCCCTGACACCGCTGGAAGCTCTGCGTCTGGCAACTGCGGAATCGCACGTTGCTCAGCTTGTCGCCCAATGGTCCGGCTCTCCGCATGAGGCCCGCAACCGATTGGCCAACGTAGAGGCCCTAGTCGAACTGGGAAAAGCCTACGAAGACGAATGCGTTGCGGCCAAGCGGCCTGCGACGGTCAGTGGGATGCTGAGATGGCTCGATGCGGCGGCGGAAGCTGAGGATGATAGCCGGGCGGCGACAGCGGACAACGCCGTCACAGTTCTTACCTACCACGGTTCCAAAGGTTTGGAATGGCCAGTGGTTGTACTCACCTCGCTTGGGGACACCGCTAGAAGCGCCATTTGGAGCGTGCGCGCACGAACGGAAGGTGCCTTTGATCCGCAACTGCCGCTTGGTAATCGCTTCATTCATTGCTGGCTGAAGACCTGGGGCAAACGCTCTCCGCCCCAAGCTGCGGCAAACGCGGAGGCAAGCGCTACCGGGGAGGCAATGCAGAAAGATGCAGTGGCGGAGAGCAAGCGCTTGCTCTACGTCGGGTTGACTCGAGCCAGAGATGTGAACGTCTTGGTGTCGTTCTCCAGAAAATCTGGACCGGTACGCAGCTGGGTGGATGAGGTACCGGGGGCAAGTCCGCTGCTATTTGGCCCAACTGAGGAGCTGGTACTTCCTGATGGCCAGCGGTGCTCAAGAGCCTCCAAGGACTGGAGCAAAGACGAATGCGCAATGGAGCCGCCAGCGCGGGCACCGCAGGACCGTCATTGGTTCACCCGTCGCCCTCACGCATCGGCTGTGCCCTTGTGGTACGGGCCTAGTAGCGCTGTTGGCGGCCAGTTCGACATTGCTGAGACCGCGGATGTCGGCATTCGCATTGCGCTGACGGGAAAGCCCGACATGGCGGACCTGGGGACGGCAGTGCATCACTGCATTGCTCGGGCTGGTGCACGGGGAGCGGTGGAGCAGGGCGATGTCAGCAGCATTCTCAGCAATTGGGGCGTAGGCAATACTGTCGACAACGCCGCAGTCGTCGCGCAGCTCACCGCCTTCCGTGCGTGGTGCCACGAGCGCTGGCCTGGGTGTCCGACCTTTGTCGAGGTCCCGATTGAGGCGAATCGTCCCGACGGAACGCGCGTCAGGGGCCGTATCGACCTACTGGTGCAATCCTCTAAAGGATGGATTCTTGTCGACCACAAATCCAACCCAGGTGGCTCCGATCGGAATGAGCAGTTGGCCCTTGAGCACGGTCCGCAACTCGCTGCGTACGCTGAGGCTCTGGTTGCTGCAACGGGAATATCGGTCGCCGAGCAGTGGCTCTATTTTCCGGTTGCTGCGCGTGCGTTGCGTCTCGCGCGGGAGTGCACATGAAGGCGTTGCGGGGCGCTGCTGCCTTTCGTACTCTACGTGAGCAGCCACTCTGGCGTTTGCTCGCGGCCACCAAAGGGCCTGTTGTGATCGCCTTGCTGCAGTCTCTGTTCATGGACGCTGAAAAGGAGCTCCCAAGCTCAGTGCTCCATGAAAGGCTGACCCGGGACCTTGAGGCGTTGCGCGCAGTAGGAGAAGAGCTTCCGCAAACACCACAGGCATATGTCGCGGAATGGCTCAACCAAGGATGGTTGACCCGTCGATTCCCTGTGGGAGTGTCTGAAGAGGAGTACGAGCTGTCGGCTGACGCACTGACAGCACTGCGCTTTGTCACTGGGCTTTTGAAGCCACGTACCACGGCAACCGAGAGTCGCTTGTCCGTCGTTATTCACCAGCTATCGCGACTGGCTGAGGAAACAAACACCAATCCTCAAGCGCGTTTGGCTGCGCTGCGCGCTGAGCGCGACCGTATTGACTTGGCGATTCAGGAGATCGAGCGTGGCGGAGTAAAAGCGCTTGCTGCAGACCGCGCTGTGGAGCGTGCGCGCGAAGTCATAGCTTTGGCGCAAGAGCTCGCAGCCGACTTCCGAAGCGTTCGTGATGAATTCGAGAGGTTGAACCGAGGTCTTCGTCAGAGCTTGATGGAGAATGAAGGTAGCCGCGGCGACGTGTTGGAGCAACTCTTCGCGGGCGTCGACCTCATTGGCGAGAGTGACGCGGGTCGAACCTTCCATGCGTTCTGGCGTTTGCTGACCGACAGCGAGCAGGCTGCAACGCTACGAGAGTCGCTTGATGAGGTGACCGGCCGCCCCTTTGCACGACAACTGGAGTCGCAGGAGCGCAAATTCTTGCTGGGACTGACGGGAGCCTTGTTGAATGAAGGACGGGGTGTGCACGATGTGCTGCAGCATTTCGCACGTAGCCTCAAGAGCTTTGTGCAGAGCCGAGAATTCCTCGAGCACCGGCGGCTGCATGGCCTCATTAAAGCGGCCACGCAGGCCGCGCTGGGTGCCAAGAACGAGGTTCGGCCAAACGAGCAAGTGGGCTTCGAACTCATGCAGTCTAGCAGTCGAATCAGGTCGGTGTCCCAGTGGGCACTGTATGACCCAGCTGAGCGCGTCACCGACTCGTCGATGCAGGCGGCGGAGCCTTCCGAACTGGACCTCGAAATTGTGAGCGAGCTGGTTCGGCAATCGGAAATCGACTTCCGTACGCTCAAGGCCCACGTTCGGTCCATCCTGGCGCGGCAATCTCAGGTTTCCATTGCGCAAATTCTCGCTGAGTACCCTGCGGAGCAGGGCTTGGGAAGCGTTGTCGGCTATGTTGCGCTTGGCTCCAAGCACGGGGAAGTGACCGGCGGTACAGAAATTGTGCTCTGGAAAGGGGACGACGAGGTGCAGCGCCGTGCCAAAGTTCCCGCCATCTATTTCATGAGGGAGCGCTATCTTGAACTCGTTGACTGACACGATGGATGAGTCTCTTGCTGACGATATGGCGGCGGATTCCCCTGTTGCCGAAGTTGAAACCTTCCAAGGAGATACAGGGACGCTACCCATCGATACCCGACGGGTCCTAGTTCAACTCCTTCTGGGGCCTTCGGTGGATGCCCGGCGTCAGTCAAAGCTATGGCCGGTTCTGCTGCGCGACGAGGCAGCCATCCGCTCGCGTATGCATGACCTTTTTCTTGAAGTCGTCATCGACCATGAGCAGAAGGTCGCCTTCACACGACAAGTCGTCTCCGATGACTTGGATGTCCCAATTTTGCTGCGTAAGGCTTCGCTCACATTCCTGGAAACGGCACTGCTGCTATTCCTGCGACAGCGGTTGACGCAGGCCGATGCACAGGGCGAACGTGCGGTCGTGTCGCGCGAAGAAATGCAAGAACATCTGGATGTGTTCGAGAAAGAGAACAACCCGGACCACGCCAAGTTCGGACGGCAGGTCATCAATGCTGTGGACAAGGCGAAGAAGCTGAGTCTGCTGCAGTCAATTCGCGGTTCAGGGGAGCGCTACGAGGTCTCGCCAACACTCAAACTCCTTTTCTCCGCTGAGGAAATTCAAGATCTCACGCGCACGTATGCCAGTTTGGCTGCCGCCTCTGGAGGGGGCGGTGCCAATGGGGAACCAGGTAGCGATGACGATGCATTACTGGCGGATGATGAGGAGGACGCCCAGTGAACCTGTTCAGTCAAGCCGAACTGCTGGGCGGCAGCCCCGACCAATTCCGTCTCGCGCGGATTCAGACATTCAACTGGGGGACGTTCTCGAACGTATTCGACTTCCCCATCCCGAAAGAAGGCTATCTCTTCGTCGGCCCCTCGGGTTCTGGCAAGTCGACGGTCTTGGATGCACATGCCGCACTTCTGACGCCTCCGAAATGGGTGGACTTCAACGTTGCTGCGCGTGAGGCGGAACGCAATGGCAGGGACCGTAGCGTCATGACCTACCTTCGCGGAGCTTGGGCGCAGCAGACAGGCGAGGCGGGCGAATACGTGTCGCAGTATCTGCGCAGCGGCACGACCTGGTCTGCCATCGCGGAGACCTATTGTGATGAGTTGGGGCGGGTGGTGGTGCTCGCTCAAGTTCTATGGGTGAAGGGGAACTCGACTGCGCCCGGCGATGCCAAGCGGGTGTACCTGACGCTTGAACGGGAGTTTGATGTTCAGGAGCTGGAGTTTTTTGCGAAGAACGAATTTGATGCGCGCCGCTTCAAGCACGACTTACCTGATGCAAAGGTGCACACGGAGTTCAGTGCTTATCAGGAGCGTTTCCGCCGGCTGCTGGGCATCGAGAACGAGCGCGCATTGCGCTTGCTGCACAAGACGCAGTCTGCCAAGAACCTGGGTGACCTCAATGCTTTCCTGCGGGACTTCATGTTGGATGAGCCCGAAACCTTTGGCATTGCCGCAAGCCTGGTCAACGAGTTCGGGGAGCTGAACGAAGCGCACCAAGAGGTAGTGGCGGCGCGCAGGCAGATTCAGACGCTAGCCCCAGCGCGCGACGAACACGCGGAGCTGGACAGGGTAAAGCTCGAGAGTAATGGCTTGCAGGCGATACAGACCGCAATTGACCAATATCGAGAATACCGTCGAAAGCTTCTCCACGATGAGCGTATCGCCGAGCTGGACGTGGACAGGGAGGTTTCGAGGCAGGAGTCGTTGCGCCTTGCGGGCGTTGTCGAGAATGAGTTCGAGAAGCTGACTGACCTTCAGAGGCAGAAACTCAATATGGGCGCCGATGTCCTTGTTCGACTTGAAGAGGACATCAAGGCAGCCGATGCTGAAAAACCTATCCGTATCGGTAAACGCGACATCGCTGCAGCGGCATGCCGAGCCATGGGGTGGGCCGTTCCTGATTCTGTGGTGTGGTTTGTCCAGCGAGTCGAAGCCGCCAAGCAGCGGGTGTTGAAGGCCCGCGAGTTGAAGAACGAGGTGGAAGAACGGAAAGACGGTGTAAAGGAAGAGCTGCGCAAGGCAAATGAGGGGTTTCTGAAGGTCGTCGCTGAGGTCAATGCGCTTGAGCGTCAGAAATCGAACTTGCCGGCACGGTTGGTCGACCTGCGGGAGCGCATGGCTCGGGACCTCTCGATTCCTGAGGAGAAGCTGCCGTTCGTTGGCGAACTGGTTGAGGTGCGTTCCGAGGAAGCGGCGTGGCGTGGCGCCATTGAGCGTGTCCTCGGTGGCTTCGCTCGCTCCATCCTTGTGGACGAGAAACACTACTCGGCAGTGTCGGCATACCTGAACGAGCGAAACATCGGTGAGAGGTTGGTGTACTTCCGGACCATCCCCCAGACCTCGGGACGCTCCCCCGGGCCCAATTCCTTGGTGCGCAAGCTCAACCTGGGATCAGGTAGTTTCGGGGACTGGGTTCGGGAGGAGCTCAAGCACTCCTTCGACTTCGAGTGCGCTGACACCCTGCAGGCGTTCCGCAATGCTTCGCGAGCGGTCACCCGCGAGGGGCAAGTCAAGCACAGCACCATGCGGCATGAGAAAAATGACCGCCACTCAGTCAACGACCGCAATCAGTGGGTCCTGGGGTTCGATAACAAAGAAAAACTGGCGCTGTTCAAGCAGCAGGCAGCGGAACTCGGTGGTCGCATCAGCGAGCTGGAAGAGACTGTTCGCAAGATTGGAAAAGAAGAGGATGCCCAACAGGAACAGATGCTGCACTGCCAAAACCTGTCGAACCTGACTTGGAACGATGTGGATGTCGGGTCGCTGCTGACGAGAATTGACGACCTGACCATCCGGTTGAAAGCTGAGCGAGACGCTCGCCCGGACCTTGCGGCGTTGAACGACAGCATTGCTAAGCAAGAGCAAGCGCATTCCCATGCTGTTGATAAAAAGAACGATGAAGAAGGGAAGGGTCGCTCGATAGCAGTTGAAATTAATCGATTGAATGGGACGCTGGCTGAGCTCGCCCGTCTGTGGCCGACCTCGGACCGTCCGCCTGCATTTGCCGAGCAGATTTCTGCTAGGTATAAAGCCACGGAGAAGGTCGTTACCTTAGAAAGCCTTGACCATGTGACCACACTGGTTGAGCGCGGCCTGAACTCGGAGTTGCGGGCACTGGAAAGTAGGTTGTCGGACCTTCGAAATTCCATCGTGCAGCGTTTTGCGGATTTCAACCGTTTGTGGCCTGCGCTTGCTGGTGGTCTTGATGCTACGCTCGAAAGCGCCGACGACTATCTGGCGAAGCTCCAGCGTCTGGAGGACGACAATCTGCCTGCGTTCGAGGACCGATTCTTCAGCCTTCTACGGGAGCAGAGTGACCAAAATCTCACGCTGCTCTCTACTAAGCTGGATGAGGAGCGCTCGGCCATTCGGGCGCGCATGGAGCTCGTTAATGAAAGCCTACGGACGGCGCCGTTCAATCCGGGAACGCACCTCGTCATCGACACGACCGATAAGGCCATTGAGGATGTGCGCCTGTTCCGCGTGAGCCTCAAGGAATCGCTCAGCCACTCGTTCTCCAACGACCGCGAGTTGGCCGAGGAGCGCTTTAAGGCGTTGGCTGCCCTTGTGAAACGTCTTGCGAGCCAAGAAACCGTAGACAAGAACTGGCGAAATTTCGTGCTCGACGTGCGGCAGCACGTGGAGTTTGTCGCCCGGGAGCTAGACGAGGACGACCTGGAGGTCGAGGTCTACCGCAGTGGTGCGGGTAAGTCTGGTGGCCAACGCCAGAAACTAGCTGCGACCTGTTTGGCGGCAGCGCTTCGGTACCAGCTTGGCGGCCAGGACAGGGCACTCCCCAGCTACTCTACCGTTGTGTTAGATGAGGCTTTTGACAAGGCTGATGCGGAGTTCACGGCCATGGCCATGAACATCTTCAAGACATTCGGATTCCAGATGATTGTGGCGACGCCGTTGAAGTCCGTGATGACGCTGGAGCCGTTCATCGGTGGTGCATGTTTTGTGCACATCAAGGACCGCAAGAAGTCTGCGGTCATCCCCATCGAATACGACAGTGAGTATCATCGACTGAAACTGAACCAGGACGTGCGCAATGTCGAAGAAGCTACTGTCTCCTGAGGCCCTGCGCGATTTCTTGGTTCGTCGCTTCAACAACCAGCATCAGAACTGGCTGTCCGGCGAAGGAACGTGGCCGCTGGTTGTGGCGCTGGGAGTTCCGACCGACAAGGACATCGCGGAGGATGCTTCGGCGGTCAGGGCTTGGGCGGACGCTTGGCAGTCACGGACTGGCCCTGGAGATGTTCTGTTCGAAGAGCGGCAGTTTTCGAGGTTCGGCAGGCATCGGCTACCCAGCAGACTGAGCTTTGAAAGCGCTGAAGTAGTGGCCGCTGCGGTTGGTCAGTCCAGGCGCTGGGAGATTGCCAGCGAGCGATACCAGCGGATGTCGAGCCGGTGGCCGGTACTTGTTCAGGGCAATGCATTGGCCTCTCGGTTCAACGTGCTCGCGGACTATTCTGCTGAGGACTTTGACCGCTTGGTGACCCTGCTCGAGTGGTTGAACGCTAATCCGGCGTCGAACTTGTATCTACGACAACTTCCAGTGGAAGGTCTAGATACAAAGTGGTTGGAGAAGCGGACCGGCTTAGTTGCCGGTCTTCTTCGGGTGATATGGGGTACAGGGGATGAGGGTGGCGACTTCCATACGTTGGTTGGTCTCAAGAAGCCCGCTCATCGAGTACGCATCCGATTGCTCTGTCCTACGTTGCGCAGCCTAGTCGGCGGCTTGGGTGACATTGAAGCACCGGTAGGGGAGCTCGGGAGATTGCCAATTTCTCCTGTGACTGTGGTGATTGTCGAAAACCTCGAAACAGGGCTAGCGCTTCCTGATCTCGAGAACACCGTGCTCGTTATGGGACTCGGGAATGCGGTGAGCGCTCTAGGGGCACTGCCGTGGTTGCGGAGAGCTGAGGTGCTGTACTGGGGCGATATTGACACCCACGGATTTGCAATCCTGGACCGCGCGCGCAGGACTGTTCCGCAGATCCAGTCGGTGCTTATGGACGAAGCAACGCTTCTTGCGCATCAGTTGCTCTGGGTGCAGGAGCCCGTGCCGTGTTCCAACGTTTTTTTTGAAGGACTAACTGCGGAGGAGACGTCGGTCTACGACAATCTGAAGGTCGGTACGTGGGGCGTGCGCATTCGCCTAGAGCAGGAGCGGCTGGACTGGACAACTTCGTTGCAGACGTTGATGGATGTCCTCAATAGCGACCCTATCCCAGAAAACAGTACCGATGAAAAATAGAAAATCCGGCATGATTTTGAGAGTTTGAAACGGAAGACATGCCATGAAGGAAGACGAGCAAGTTCACGGAAGCACAGATCGCGTTTGCTTTGAAGCAAGCGGAGCTGGGTACGAAGGTCGAAGAGGTGTGCCATAAGCTGGGAATCAGCGAGGCGACCTTCTACAACTGGAAGAAGAAGTACGGTGGCGTAGGGCCGTCCGAGCTTCGCAGAATGCGCCAGTTGGAAGAGGAGAACATGAAGCTCAAGCGCTTGGTTGCCGATTTGAGCCTGGACAAGGCGATGTTGCAGGATGTCCTGTCAAAAAAGCTCTGAAGCCTTCTCGCAAACGGGCACTGATCGACGAGTTGCGTGATCGGTATCGGGCAAGCCTGACCAAAGTGTGCGCGTTATTTCGCATGTCGAGGTCACTGTACGGATACCAATCGGTGGCTCGGGACTCGTCGGCATTGCTTGCGCGAATCAAAGAGATTGCCGCGACTCGCGTGCATTACGGCTATCGCCGTGTTCGTGTGATGTTGCAGCGCGAAGGCTCGCAGGACAACCACAAACGGGTCTATCGGCTCTATCGGGCCGAGGGCTTATCGCCGCGGCATAAGCGGCCGAAGAGAAACAAATCAGCGCGGTTGCGCCAACCCAAGAGCGTCGTCACGGCCATCAATGAGATATGGAGCATGGACTTCGTCTCTGACGCATGACGCTACGTGCTCAGACAGTGGTCGACAACTACACGCGGGAGAGCTTGGCCATCGATGTCGGGCAGAGCTTGAAGGGGGAGGACGTCGTGCGAGTCCTGACGATGATTGTGGCCGAGCGCGGTGTGCCGCAGACAATCAAAGTCGATAACGGCAGCGAATATATCTCGAAGTCGATGGACCGGTGGGCTTATGAACACGGCGTCGAGCTCGATTTCAGTCGACCGGGAACACCCACCGACAACGCCAAGGTCGAGAGCTTCAACGGGCGCTTCCGACAGGAATGCCTGAACGAGCATTGGTTCTTGTCGCTGGACGACGCCCGAGGCAAAATCGCCGCTTGGCGACAGTACTATAACGAGAGCCGTCCCCACTCCGCATTACAGTGGGAGACCCCCGCCGAATTCGCCCGTCGGGCGCGGCAGCGCGCCCCGACGGACGGAACCCCGAAGCCGGAAATTTCTACTTCTGATCGGTACTAATTCGGGTGTAGGGTCACGATAATTTGCCGCTAGGTCATTCTCGGAAATCGATTGAGGCACACTTAAGCACGGAGATTCAGCGTCGCGTTTTCAACGATGCTGCGCTTCAGATTAGCCAACGCCGGTGGCATCTCGGGAGGGGCGCCGTGCAGGCAGAGTTCGACGGATGGCAGAGACGGGAGGCCTTCGGCTTTGCCTAGTCGTCGGAGTGTCGATGGAAGGCCCGCTGCCGTTCGCAACGTGATTCCCAAACCCGCCGCAACGCCTGACCAAAGACTCTGGAGGCTGGCGGTCGTATAGGCTAGCCGCCACGAAATGTTGGCGTTATCGAGGGCCTCGATGCCTGCGCGGCGGAAGAAGCAGGGCGGATGGTAGAGCGCTAAGTCCAATGGCGCACCGGAGCGCAGGACAACTTCGGTATCCGCTGGGCCGATCCATGTCATCGGGAGCGTCGCGAGTGGTTCGGCGTCTGCGCGGGTTTCGTAACCCATCGCCAGCACAAGGTCGAGTTCGCCGCGATCGAGCCGCTCCAGCAACACGCCGTTTCGCTCTACCGCCACTTCCTCACGCACACCGGGATGGGTCTTCTTGAACTGTCCCAACGCCTTAGGCAGCCAACTCTCGGCGAAATCGCCCGGCAAACCGAAACGCACCATCCCTTCCACCGACGCGCCCCGTACCGCGTGTACCGCCTCGTCGTTGAGATCCAGAATGCGATGCGCGTAAGAGAGGATCAGTTCACCCGATTCCGTCAGCGCCACGCCACGACCCTGCCGACGAAACAACGGCGTGCCGACCTGCTCCTCAAGCTTGCGCATCTGCTGACTCACGGCCGATTGCGACCGGCCAATCCGCTCGGCCGCACGGTTCAAGCTGCCAAGTTGCCGCGCGATAAACAGCGTGCGCAACGCATCCATATCGAGATTGGGGATAGACATGATTCAGTAATTCTGAAGTGTCGATGGCGAATTATCGCATCCACTGAACATTCATATCTTTAGTATCGATGTCAGCGGGTCATCGCGATTCGCACGAATTCTCGATCCACTAACCGCTTTTGCGAGGCGAGCACGGTATGAATGGGCAGACGATTTTTAAACACGGGATATTGGGGACTATCTTTGCCGCCTGCGCGGTGACGTCGCATGCGGTGCCGGCGGATGTTGCCGCAGCAGGGCGCTCGCTGGCCGGGACTTGGACGTTGGTCGCCGCCGACGTGCAGCACCCCGACGGCACTCGTACCCGCGACTATGGCGCCGCGCCGAAGGGCGTGCTGTTCATCGACGCCGAAGGGCACTACTCGCTACAAATTTTCAAGTCGGAGCGCGCCAAATTTGCGTCGGGCGATAAAAGCGCCGCGACGCCCGACGAATACAAATCTGCCGTTATGGGCTCCAGCACGCACTTCGGCACGCTGAGCATCGACCCGGCCGCAGGCACGCTGACCTTCCATATTCAAAACGCTTCGTTTCCGAATTGGGAGGGTGAACAGCAGATGCGAAGTTACGCGCTAAAAGGCCGCGAACTGAGCTACCGCGTCACACCCCGCCCGAACGGCGACGTGCCGATTTCCGTGTGGCAACGTCTCGACTAGGCTTACGCCGCCGTCCACACCGCCAGCTCGTAGCCGTCGGGGTCGAGGAAATGAAAACGTCGGCCGCCCGGAAACTCGAATACCGCGCGGCTGATCGTGGCGCCTGCGGCTTCAACGCGCTGCTGTGTCTGCGCGAGGTCGTCGGCGTAAAGAATGACCAGCGGGCCACCCGGGCGGACCGCTTCGCCCGTCGTGAAACCACCGGTGAGGCGACCATCGGTGAATTCGGTGTAAGCCGGGCCGTAGTCGGTAAATGTCCATCCGAAAACGCTGCCGTAGAAACGTTTGCTTCGTTCAATGTCGCCAACGTTGAATTCAATGTTGTCGATCTGTCTGTCTTTGCCTCGAATGCCCATCGTTGTCCTTTTTTCAGTAGTCGATAAATGGCGGGATGACGCCGTGAACGTTAGCCTTCCGGCAGCGCGTAGTCGAACACGTAAGTGTGTTTGCCGTCGGCGATGGTAATCACCAAACTCCCGGTCAGGCCCGACAACGCGTCGGTGCCGGAATCGGGAACCACAGTAATCGACTGCGCAGGCACGCCTCGCGTCATCGTCGAACTGTGTTGCAACACGAAGCTGCCGCTACGCCCATGCAACGTGCCATGCACGGTTTCCATCGCCACGTAGCCAGCAGACCCCTGAACGCTGCTGCGAAACGCCAGCATCTCGCCCTGACTCGTCGCGACGAGATCGCCCCGAAATGTTTTATCGAGGGACATTCGTCCAAGTCCGGTTTTTTCGGCCACGCCGCTAAGCTGCTGTGGGGCGAGTTGGACATCGAAGGAACCACTTGCGCAATGTTTCAATTGAAACTCCTTTACCCGAAGCCTCCGGGGAATTCATACCGGTTTCATCTCGATGGGGTATTAAGTAGTCTTTTGGCAGACCGATACCCGCACCGAGGAGTTGTATGACGTTGGCAGCACTGATCGTAATTGCAGCACTCGCGTGTTTCTTTCGCGGGATCAAGTGGCGGCGCACTAGCGTAACGCTATTTTCCGCCAGCGCCATCCTCTTCCTTGCGATAGGGTGCGGGGTCGTGCCCAAGTGGCTCCTCGGTACGCTCCAATCGCGCTATGCCGCCAAGCCCGCAATAGCGTGGGGCGAGCACAACGTGATCGTGCTGTTGGGCGCAGGAACGCAGCGAGTTGCCGGTGTTGAGGGCGTAGAGCCGGGGTCGTTCTCGTATCCCCGCTTTGTGGCGGCTGTCGAGGAATATCAGGCCTGCCACCAAGCCAAACCGAATTGCGTCATTCTCGTGAGCGGCGGCGATGCGAGAAAGACCGGCCAATCGGAAGCGGCCGTATATCAGGATTCCCTCGCGAGGATGGGCGTGCCCGTCGCGGATATTCGCCAGGAACCCAAGAGCATGAACACTTGGCAGAACGCGCAGTTCACGGCCGACCTGCTCAAGGAATACGGCGCGGACCGTGTGGTGATCGTCTCGTCCGGTTTCCATCTGCAACGCGGCGCGCTTTACTTCTCCCATTTCGGTGTGAAGGCCACGCTGGTTCGCGGCGACTATCTGCAAGCCACGTCGTCGTTCATGCCGGTGGCCTACAACTTCACCCTGACCGATGTTGCGCTGCATGAATACATCGGCATCGCCCGCTACCACGCCTATAACGCGTTGGGCTGGAATCCAGAGCGCACGCAGCCCGGTCAGGCTTGACGGCCCGCAAGCCCCCGTTCAGTAGGTGTGATCGGCGATCACACGCGCCACCGTTTGCAGCGCTTGCGATAACGCGGGAATGGCAACGGAGCCCAGTGCGAGCCGAATCGCGTGCGGCACCTGCGGTGATGTCGCAAACGGTTCAGCCGTCGAGACCGCGATGTTCTCGTGCATCAACGCCGTGGCGATGGTGTCGGCGCGCACTTCGTTCGGTAATGGCAGCCAGACGAAGTACGACGCTGGATGCCCGACGCGCGTGAGTCCTCCCAACAGATCGGCCGCGAGCGACTGGCGCATCGCGGCATCGCGGCGCTTGCCGTCTTCCATACGCACTACGGTGCCGTCTTCCGCCCACGCGCAGGCAATCGCCGTCATCATCGCGGGCGTGTTCCATGTTGTTGCGCGAACGGTGCGTTCGAGTTTCGGCACCCATGCAATCGGCGCGACGAGAAAACCCACGCGAAGCCCCGTCGCGACACTCTTGGAAAAGCTCGAGACGTAGACGGTTCTCTCCGGCGCGAGCGCAGCCAACGGCGGGGGCGCATCGGTGGCGAGATACGCGTATGCCGCGTCTTCGATCAAGATCAAGTCGTGCCGACGGGCGATGGCGACCAACGCCTCGCGTCGTGCTGCGCTCGTCACCCAGCCCAGCGGGTTGTGCAGCGTCGGCATCGTGTACACGGCACGCACACGGCGTTGTCTGCACAGCGCGGCCAATGCGTCGAGATCGGGGCCGTGGCCTGCTGCGGGAATGGGCGCTAGCTCCAATCGGCAGGCTTCCGCCACCAACTTGAACCCGGGGTAGGTGAGGGCATCTACCGCCACGACATCGCCGGGCTCCAGCAGCGCCATGGCCGTTGTCGCCAAACCATGTTGCCCGCCACTCACGACGAGCACGGACTGCGGCGATGCGCTAATGCCGCGCAGTCCCACGTGACGCGCCACGATTTCCCGTTCATGGTCGCGGCCGCTATGCGGTTGATAGCGCAAGAGGGCTTCCACGTCTCCGCCAGCCGCCAACTGACGCAGCGCCGTACGCAAGAGGCCCGCTTGCTCGGGCAACGTCGGCGCATTGAAGCTCAGATCGACGCGCTCAGTACTCCAGCCGTACAGGTAGCTGCCCTGCGCACTGGGCAGCGCTTCGCGCACGAACGTGCCACGCCCCGCCTCGCCACTCACCAAGCCCATCGCCTGCAACTCTGCATAGACGCGCGTCGCCGTGACGAGCGCCAACCCTTCACGCGCGGCGAGCTCTCGGTGCGTGGGCAGACGCGTGCCCGGGCGCAGCCGTTGGGTGCGAATGTCGTCGGCCAGTCGATCGACCAAAGCCTTGTAGCGCGATTGCGGCATGGGAAAGTGTATCCATGACAATTATTTGATTGTCATGATTATCGGTTCTACGATGCCGCAATACAACGTCGCTACCACCGAGGCCCCCCATGCGTTCCACTCACGTCGCAATTCTGACTTTTGAAGGTTTTAATGAACTCGACTCGCTCATCGCGCTCGGGATTCTCAATCGCGTGAAACGCCCGGGATGGCGCGTGTCGATTGCAAGCTCGACGCCGAAAGTGCGTTCGATGAACGGGGTGGTGCTCGAAGCACAGGCGTCGTTGGAGGACGCCTGCGAGGCCGATGCCGTGCTGGTCGGCAGTGGCATGCTCACTCGCGACGTGGTCGCCGACGCGGCGCTGATGTCGCGGTTGAAGCTCGATCCGGCGCGTCAGATGATCGGCGCTCAGTGTTCAGGAACGCTGGTGCTCGCGAAGCTGGGGTTGTTGAACGGCGTGCCGGCGTGTACCGATCTCACGACGAAGCCTTGGGTCGAGGAGGCGGGCGTGGAAGTGCTGGCGCGGCCTTTCACGGCAAAGGGCAACGTCGCAACGGCGGGCGGATGTCTCGCCTCGCAGTATCTGGCAGCGTGGTTCATCGCTGGCTTGGAGGGCTTCGAGGCCGCACGCAGCGCCATGCATTACGTGGCGCCGGTGGGCGAGAAAGCCGATTACGTGACGCGCGCGATGGCGAACATCACGCCTTATCTGGCGGAGATTCCGGAGATGATCCGCTGTTAAGCGTAATAAAAGCGGTGATTGGGAATTAGCAAGGTAACGGCGTGGTGGAGTTGGGGTGTCTTGTGAGGTGTGTCACCGGGCGCAGGCCGGGTGGGGCGGAACGAGTGCAAGCGGGCTAAGGGCGGCGACTGTTTTCGGCCAATTGTGGCCACTGACCTACCCGCAAAGCCGCCATTGAACGGGCAGGTTCGCTCTGGAACCTGCCGCACGAGCTCAACGTTCCGAATCAATATTGAACCAAGGCCTCAAATACCCGACAAGCCGGTCCTCGGCGAAAAAACGCTCGGCGACCGCGTTCTCCGGAAACGTATCGCACCAGGAATAGCCCATGGCCTCATTGATAAGGGAAAGCGGATCAACTTCCATCGGGAAAATGTGCTCGATACCGAACCGCAACTGGCACGCCGTAGTCTTCGCTTTCCCTTTTTCGTTGTCCGGTGCCGAGTGATGCGCGCGGTCGGGCGTGCCGCGCATCAGGTGCTGCCCAAATCGTTTCTTTAGATTGGTCGCCTTGCCAACGTATAAGCACGGAAACGGAGCTTCGCTCGGCCACCAGTCGTGGTACTCCACATCGACCCGACCATTGTTCGGGCCGTGTAGGCGAATGTGGCGATTGGATGACAGCAACCGCTCTTTACTCGCCATCCACCAGAATGCATAAACCCCGGCACTGCTTGGCACGGCGATCTTGCCGCTCGCATTCACGAGCGATTTCACCGGATGAATCGTTTCGTTTGCCAGCATAGCCGCCGTTAGTGATTGCCAAGCAATCTCAACTTCTCCGGCGCGATTTCTATCGTTCATGTCGTTTTGGCCGTAGCCGTTCCTCGAGTGGCGCGATTTTAACGCTGGTCCGCGATGGTGGCACTCGCATGACCGAGCTACCTGCGAGCCGCGCACCCAGACAAGCTGTGAGGAAGTAGGAAGGCGATCGACAGGTGGCTTGTGGCCAATTTCGGTCGTTCGACGTTGAAGCCAAAATCGTCGAAAATCAATGTCCGATCTCCGATGCCGTCCCGTTTGAGCGTGCTTTATCACGCGAAAAATCATAAAGCGTCTTATGCGAACACCTCACTACTTTCCGCTTCTGCTCCTGCTTCTCGCAAGTTCGACATGGGCCGACAACTTTTCCAAAGACAACCAAGTTGTCATTGTCATGGACTACGGAAGTAGAGACTTGACGCAGTTACACCAGCTTGAGGACGAACTAGATGCCGTAGCAAAGCAAACACACTCAGGAGAGCTCGATGGAGACGAAGTTTCGATCGACGGACGAAAGGCGACCATATACATGAAGAGCATGGATGCCGATCGACTAATTAAGGCAATACGTCCGGCCCTACAAGCCCACGATTTTTCACGCGATGCGCACATTAGCGTCGACGAGTGAGAACTCACGGCCGTGGCAAACGAAGCGTCTATCTAAGCGTCGCTTTCCGGGCGCAAGTGGTCCGTAGCGGCCGGCGAAAATCGGCCATGAAGCATAGTTCGGCAAGGTCGCCGTATGGATATGCGAGCGGCTGCTCATCACTCGAGACCGGCCGCCTTACCACCACTGACTCGGTAGGCTGTCAAGCGGGTCAGCATGTAATAAGCACTTGCCAGCCTCACGTCGTCTTTGCAGTTGGCCCCTGAGCCCCGAAAGCTCACCGGTTCCGAAGCCGGGCACTATGCCGATGCGCAGCGCCTCGCACCCCGCATCATTTCGCCGCGGTGGGCTAGTGCGAAACCACCGTATCTACGGTCCAACGCACCTTCAAACGATTCAAGCGCGACATAAGTTGCCTCGTCGGTTGGGCGCTCAGGTCCGTCACTTCACAGCAGCATTCCCTCCGTCGGCAAAGAGGGCCGATCCGGTGACGAAGCTGGACATGGAGCTGGCTAAAAAGAGCGCGGCAGATGCGATTTCTTCAGGTTGGGCAATGCGCTTCATGGCATGCAATCCAGCCGCCCATTCTTTTTGGCTCTGGTCGCCCGCCATTCCAGTATCCGCGCCCCCCGGCAGCAGTGCGTTGGCCCTGATGCCTTGGGCGCCGTAGTCGGCGGTGATGCCTTTCACCAATCCCATTAACCCGGCCTTCGAGGCGCCATAGGCCGCCATACCAGGCAAGCCCACGCTGGTGCCAACGAAGCTGGAGGTGAATACGATCGAGCCGCCCGAGACGCCCGAGCCGCCATTACGTGCGAGCATTGCGGGTATCTGACTGCGGGCTCCCAGATAGGCCGCCGTAAGGTTGATCGTCAGGGTTTGCTGCCACTCTTCCGGCGAGATGTCGGCAAGCGGTTTAATCGCTCCGACAGTTCCCGCGTTATTGATGGCAATGTCGAGACCGCCGAACTCGTGCATCGCCGCTGCTACACACTCTTCGTGGGTGTCGGCCTGGCCAACGTCGCCAGCGAACACATATGCCCGCCCGCCTTTCCTGCGAATCTCATCGGCAACCTGATCCAGTCGCACTTGATCTCGCGCCGTCAGAACAACTGCGGTGCCTTGCGAAGCGAACATCAGCGCTATTGCCCGCCCGATACCAGCCGATGCACCGGTAACGATGGCCACCTTTCCGTCTAGTAGAGACATGATTAAGACCTTCATCCGTCGTTGAAGGCCGCATTCTGCTTGTCCCCGCTACACTTGGCACTCCGTTTCTTGCGGTCGAATATGGGAAGACCCATCGACCGTCAAAAGAGTCTGCCGATGACAAACATTTACGACGCTGTTGAAGTTCTAGCCCGTTCGCTTGCTGACGCTGATTTTTCGATGCACGCAGAGGGGCTTCGAGGCGCGCTATCCGAAGGGGCGACCGGGACAGAAATTTTTATGATTCTGCGCTCACGACTCTCTGGAATTATTGATGATGAAGTCGTACCGCGCAGACAAAAAGATGAGGCTGAAAGGTTGTGCGACATTGTCGTCCACGCACTGAAGTAATCCATCTCGATCACTGCCCGCGGAGTACCCCACGATTTCCGTCCGATTTTTGATGCAGTTTGCATAAGGCAGCGCGCGGCCAGATGCGGTCTGTCTAAGTCGCCATCTAATTTGAATATCAAACGTCTCGTTCACCCTCGCTGAATTTCAGGTCCCCATTAGCGAATTGCCGGTGGAACAGCCCCGCCCAGGCTATGAACAACCGGTCCGCACCGCATACTGATCGGTAACAATTTAGGGCTGTGGATGCCGACTAGCCACCCTCGCATCCAACACAATCCATTGCGCTAAAGAGTGCAGTTGTCGTTAGGAACAAGCCTAGCAACAGGTGCAGGAGGAAAACTGAATGGGCGATCTTGAGTTGTTCACGACGCCGCCGCGAGTATCCCGGCGGATGATGTGACCAAAGTCCCAAGCCAGCCAAAGTGTATGAGACTGGATACGTTGAATAGCAGATTTCCCAAGAGGTTAAGGTGAGCGTGAGAAGAAGCCAAACCGATTTTTTAGTCCAATTTGGGCGGGTGCGGAAGGCTCTTCGGGTGTGGGGTGATCAGTGCAGAACGTTTGAAACGAGAGCGGCAATTGAATGATGTCAAAAAGTCGGAAAGCGTGTCTGTAGCACCTCGAATTTATCCGCTGGAAAGGCCACAACCTCAAATCGAGTTGGGAGATGCTCGGTCCAAGCTATGCTCTCCGAGCATTCACGAAGCAGTTCAGGCGTCGGAACGCATGCGCGCTCATTCGAAGACGGTCGATATAGAACCGTGAAGTCAGTAACTGGCAGCAGCGTATGGACGCCTTCCGTCCAAACACTGTACGTGAGCACCCCACCTGCATCGCGTTTGACGCCAGTGTACTCAGCGATAAAAATGTCCAGCGCTTGCTTCTGGTGGACATTTTCCAACAGCTTTTGTTGGTCGCCATAGTCAGCGGCAAGCTCTTGAATGCGAAGCAATGACAGCCTCTCTTCGAGCCCCTTAGGAACAAATCGCTCCCATTGACTTCCGTTCCACTTCAGCATCAACGCGGGTAGTGGACGTGGCTGAGCACGTGCCTGCTCGGCAAGCTCGACCATGGTCTGTAGACCCGCTGGATTTCGATCTCCTGTCAACAGCAAGGCAGTTCGATTTGGAGCCATCACCACGGGTGCCCCGGAGAACGGAATGCGATGAAGAACATCGGGCAACAATATTCTGGCCGCATCATAGTAGTCGCCATACTGCGACAGATAAACGCCATCCCTCAACTGCAACCATGGCTTGTTTGACTCCAAGCGGAGGTTATCGAGAGCCACGTCCAGAACGTCATCGAAAGCCATCCCCCACTGAGTCAGGTGATCCTCAGTCAAGCGAAGAATATTCACGCTACCATCGTAAGCGAGGCCAAGCTCCAAATTCTCACAGAGATGTTTGAACGCAGGCTCCTGAGGCGTCTTGCCCAGCTCGGCCATCTGCAAACTCAACACCCCTCTTTCCGTGGTGCTACGAACTATCGGGCGCAGCCGGTCTTTGGCTTCGTCAAATGTGGTCGGCAGCGACCATGGCAGCACGGCTTGGGCTTGCCGTTGTAATACGTCGAGCCGCTGGTCCGGCTTGCGTAGGAGGTAGTCGGCGAACATGTTCACCAGATTAACGATGCCTGGAGCCGAGTTGGGAAGCACGTCCGACTGCACCAACCGCTGATTCTCCGCCTCATAAACCCACGAGCGCGTGTCACCCGCCTCCTTGAGTGCCCCGATGAGAAGTTGGGCGAATTCACTCTCGGTAGGTTCGTTGCGATTGCGAAAGCGGTTAAAAAAGCTCATGGTCGGTATATCAGGACGTGATTAACGTGATAAAGGCACAGGGAGCATAACAATGTTTTGAGGTCGCACAAAATTATGCTGTTGACTAATCAGAACGATTCCGTGATGCCGGCATTCGATACGATACGCCCATATGCTAAAGCAGCCATCAACCGGAAGTTGATCGCCTGACCGACCAACCGCGGTCTATGAGTTGCGAAATCGGTGCGGCGGGCCTTAGCAAGCGAATGCATGACCGCTTCTGGGCCACTCAACAGCCCGCTTTGGGTCGCAATCGGTCCGTGGTGACCGGCAGAAATCGGCCAAGAGCGGTCTTTGCGAAAATTTTGATTGATTATTTTTTGCTTTTCTACGCCAAATGTTTGGAATGTTCAGAAAACGGCAAGCGCCAACGTCCCCGTCCGAAGACCCTCTCTGCTTGGTTTTCATCCCTGCGCTTGTGACCGTTCTTCTACACGCTGAAAAGGCACAGGGCAGGCCATTGACTGAGGCTGAAGTCATTGCCATTCGTGACACAGCGGTTTGCATGGCGATGCCCGCTTCAAAAGCTGCAATGATGGAAGAGAAACGCGGCTACCCGGACATTGTTGCAGAGGCTGTCTGGCCTGAATGGCAATCGGCGCGCCTGCAACTCGGTCAAACATGACAGACCAACTTAAAAGCAGTTTCTTTCCAACGTCCGCAATGGGTCGAAAGCGGCCTTTCATAAATGGCCGGAGTAGGTCATGAACAGTCATCCATCCATAAACATCATGGAAACTCGTGTCTTCGGAAACATACAGCACGAAGGACTTGAGGTGGTCGAACGAGAAGGCCGCTACTTTGTGCGCTATGACGCCGGTGCGCACCAGATTGCGTGGCGCGAGGACGAGATTTCGGCGGAAGAATTCGTGATGTTGAAGAGCGGTACGGCTGGCCAATATCAATGCATCATTGGCATGCAGAAAAGGCTACGGTTACTCGGGATAGACCCATACCAACAAAACTGGGTACCGAGTGGCGTCTAACATCACGGGGCATCATCGGTTTTCCGCTTTTTGACCGGTGGCTGAAATGGGTCGAAAGCGGCCCTTAACGAACGGCGACTACCGGCCAGAAGCGAAAACTCGGATACCAATCTCCACTCAGACAAGTCACGGAGATGCTATCGGGATAGCCCTATTCGGCCATACCCCTCAAGGGGTGTGTGGTCGGCAATTCACTCGCTGGGACATCCGCCATCGACCGGAACGGCAGCGAGTGCGCGCGATCAACGAGTTCTTCATTCGTCATGGGGTCAAGGCACTCGACGATGAGCCAGCGCGCCTTTACAGGGTCGGGACATCCTGCGCAGAACGTCAGCAGAAGGTCGTCGCAGGCCTGCTCAGAAAGTCCGTTCGGATCCATCAGTGCCTCGAGTATCTGGAGCAGCTTTTCCTTCGGAAGCTTTGCAGTCATTGGAATCCTCTGACGTCTGATTTTTATTGCGATAACTGATCGCCTACTCTCGACGTCCGTCGCACAGAGTTCTCAAACAGTCAAAAAACTCCTCAGCACGATTGCGATCGTTCGCTGTAGCGTGATCGTAACCGTTTGAATGAGGAGTCGCTATCCCGCTTTCCTTGAGCAGCTATGTCGCGCCGAAATCAACGTTCTTATTTTTAATATCAACGCGTTGCTTGAACGACCGGATAGGGGGATTAGCGTGCGAGCAGAGAGGGCACGGGCGCTGCATCAGCGCCACGTGCCAATCAAACCACGACTCAGGCCGTCCGGCGCACCAGACGCATTCCGCTCGCAATACACCCGGCCGCGGAGAACGCGGCACCCCAAGCGAGCGCCAGCGTGGAGCCGTGTGTACCCACGAGTCCAAAAGCGAGCGCGACGAGCGCCGCACCCGTCGCTTGGCCCAGCAAGCGCGACGTACCAACCATGCCGCTTGCGCCGCCACTGCGCTCCGGCGGCGCGCTGTGCATGAACGCCTTCAGGTTGGGCGACTGGAAGAACCCAAAGCCCAGACCACACAAGGCCATGCGCCAACTGATGTCCCAAACCTCGGCGTGCGCCGGCATCAACGCGAGCAAGGTCATCCCCGCGCTTAACATCGCGAGGCCGATGGCACCAAGCGCACCTGCCGGGTAACGATCCGACAGGCGGCCCGCGACCGGCGCAATCGCCGCCACGAAGAACGGCCACGGCGTCATCAGGAAGCCGGTCTCGATCGGGCTTCGATGCAAGACATTCTCGAAATAGAACGGCAACGACACCAGCCCGAGGCCCTGCGTCGCAAACGCACAGATGGCCGTGACCGTCGACAACGCGAACGCCGGCAAGCGCAGCAAATCGACCGGCAGCATCGGTGCGCGATGGCCGCGTTCTCGGCGAATCAGCGCCCACCCGCAGAACACGGCACCCACGAAACAGGCCAGCGTCAGACGCCAGTCGGCCTGCTGTGCGCTTTGCCCCAGCGCGAAGATCAGCAGGGAAAACGTGACGACGTTAAGCAGTGCCGCCACCATGTCGGGCTTGTGCTCGCTGCGCGGTGTGTCGGGCAAGTTGCGACGCCCGAACGCGAGCGCTAGCAAGCCCGTCGGCACATTGATCAGGAACAGCCACGGCCAGTTGCCCACCGATAGCACCAGCGACGCAATGGTCGGCCCGATCGCAAACGAAATTCCCACGATCAGCGCGTTCAACCCCACACCGCGTCCCAACTGATGCGGCGGGTACAGGAATCGGATCAACGCGATGTTCACGCTCATCACCGCTGCCGCGCCCACACCTTGCAGCACCCGCGCACCGGCGAGAAAACCGAGCGATGGCGACAGCGCGCACAGCACCGACGAGATCAGAAAGACCGCGACGCCCGCCATGAACACGCGCTTGTGGCCCACACGCTCGCCCAGCGATGCGAAGGGCAGCAACGTCGCCACCATCGCCAACTGGTAGGCGTTGACGATCCATACGGACGCCGACGGGGTGGTGTTCAGATCGATTGCCATCTGCGGCAAAGCCGTGTTGCAGATGGCCGTGTCGAGGCTGGCGAGCGAGACGGCGAGCAAGATCGCCGTCATGGCCAGGCCGCGGCCGGTGGCCGGCGGCTCTTGCGTCTGGGCCGCGCCGGTGACAGCAGGCGCGGTGCGGGCGCTCGCCGCCGAAGTGTCGGCGGCAGGGGGCAGCGATGACATGGCGGATCAGCCCTCGGCCAGAATTTGGCGAATGGCCTGTTCGAACACTTCCGGCGGCTGACCGCCGCCCACGAGATGGCGATTGTTGAAGATGATCGCGGGCACCGAGCGAATCCCCAGATTCTGATAGTGACGCTCCAGCGCGCGCACTTGCTCGGCGTATTCGTCCGTCGAGAGAATTTCGCGCGCACGGGCGGGATCGAGCCCGGCCTGCGTGACCGCGTCGATCAGCACTTCCGGATCGCTCGTGCGCTTGCCGTCGGCAAAGTACGCACGGAACAAGGCTTCCTTGAGCGCGAGCTGCTTGTCGTTACCGACCGTCTGCGCCCAGTGCAGCAAGCGATGCGCGTCGAACGTGTTGTAAGCATGCGTGCGCAAATCCATGCGCATCGGAAAGCCTTCGGCCTGTGCGCGGGCACTGATGTTGGCCTGATTCTGCGCGAGTTGCTCGGGCGACAGGCCGTACTTGCGCGACATGTAATCGGCCAGCGCCACGCCTTCGACCGGCATGTCGGGGTTGAGCTCAAACGGGCTGAAGTGGAGGTCGACGTTGACCTCATCGCCCAGACGGCCAAGGGCGGTCTTCAAGGAGGCAAGGCCGATGGCGCACCAAGGGCACGCGACGTCGGAGACAAAGTCGATATTGAGGGTGGCTGGCATGGGCTGAGCGCGCCGCGGCGGCGCGTGCAATGAAAAACGCGCCGCTTTGGCGCGACGCAACATCGCAATCGTCGCACAAATCGCCAGATCGCGCCGGGACGTGCCACGCCGCATAACACGGGTTCACGGTGCGAAACACGGCGTGCCGCTCGATGCCTGTTCGCCTACGGCTTTGGCGGCACCATCCGCTGCTGCTGGCGGTTGAGCGAATCGATCATGATCTTGGCCGCGTCGCCCCAGTTCTGCATGCCACCGCCTGCACCTTGTCCGCGGATCGCCCGCACGTGGGCCAGATCGAGCCGGGCGCGCGTGTAGTCTTGCGACGCGGCCCTGGCAAACCACTTCTCCGCCTCGGCATAGTCGCGTTGCACGGCCTTGCCTTCGAAGTAGGCTTCGCCCAAGAGCGTTTGGGCGATGGGGTATCCCATGTCTGCCGCGCGGCGGTAGAACGTCATGGCCGACTTGCGGTCTGCCGTCACGCCGTAGCCTTCCTCAAAAATCATGCCCAACGTGGTGAGGGCCGACGGATCGGTCTTGCGGGCGCGCAACGTGGCAATGTCGTTGCGGTCGGCGCGTTGTGCGGCGGTAGTTATCCGGTACTCGGCGTCGTCCCAGGCGTTGGCGCGCTGCGCTTGCGTGCCGTCGTTCGACGGCCCCCCGACGCTGTTGGTATTGGAGGTACCGCGCACGGCGCCCGCCTGTGGCGCGTTGTGCGGCGTAGCGGGGTTGGAAGCAGGGTTGGAAGCGACCAAATACTGCGCGGCCAGCGGGACGTCGCCAATCAAACCGCTGGCAATCCATGGGCGTTGATGCCCGCCGGTGATCTCGGTGACTTGCTGCTGCGTGAGTTCGAGGGCGTGTTTGATGGTCGCGCCCGGGGCCTTCACGTTCATGGCGAGGTAGTAGGCGAACGGGCTGTTGTCGATGGCTTGCCCGAACGTGCGCATCGAATCGTACGCCGCTGCCTGATCGGCCGTCGAAAAGGCGATCAACTCGCCCTGACCGACTTTTTCTGGCTTGAGGCCCGGGCCCGTCGCGCCGCGTGACGGCACGCGGCAAGCATCGATCAGCGCGATAAACGACGCGGGCGACGACGCCATCACTTTCATGCGAACCGCAGCCAAACGCGACGCGCGCTCCAGCAGGAGCTTGCGGGTCATGGCAGAGACCGGCACACCCGTGTGCACGGGCACGAGGAAGTTGTCGCCCCCCGACTCGAAGCCGTGACCGGCGTAATAGAGCACCGCCACCTGCGCGCCGCGCGCCCGCTGGGCGAGCCAGTCGGTCGAGGCATTGAATTCTTCCAACGACAGGTCCTGCGCGACCTTCGTTTCAAAACCGAGTTGGCGGAATGCCTCGCCCATCAATTTGGCGTCGCCTGCCGGTGAGACAAGCCGGTCGCCGCCGTCGTAGCCGCTATTGCCGACAATGAGCGCGACTTTGCGGGCGGGCGCGGGGGCAACGGGCGAGGCGGCGCTCGACGCCGTTGCGACAGTCATCGCACAGAGGAGGGCGAACAGGCAACGGAGCAGCGAGGCAGACGTCATGGTGTGTGGCTAAGGGGGAAGCGACAGCGTCAGGGATGGCGCGTAAGGAACATAACCGCGCATGGCGTGCATCGAGTACATCGCGCGCATCGAGTGCACGAGCATACCCATGCAAACGCGGTATGCAACCACGAAATCGCGCGTACGCCTACCTGTACTTTCTGACAGATGTTGCACGGCGCTGACATCGGTACGATGCCTCGCGGGCATAGGCTCGCGCGCGCTGGCCCGCTTCTGGGCCGCTTCTGACCGGTTTCGTCATGCAGCGGCGCGATCATTTATGCGAGAATGCGCCGCTCAGGATGCCGAAGCGTACGACGTAATTGCGTAATCACGTAAGCGCGCTGTCATCGACGTCCTGCCGGGGAGGATTCGCACGACAGGCCGCGACATTCGAGACGTTTGAGATCGAATTGCATCGCCCTGCGGACGGATCTGGCACACAAAAGAAGACGACCAGATAACAAGAATGAATCGACTTGCAGGCGGATGGCACGCCCTCGTCGCGATGCGGCGTGCACGCGTCATGGCCCTTGGTGCCATCGCGATTTCTCTGGGGTTGGGCGGCTGCGCCGTCACCCGCAATCAAAACGGCAACATGACGTACGGGTTCGACGAAGCCAGTGTGTTTGGCACGACCGTCGACACGTTCAAACTCGCCGATGGCTCCGAAGGGGTGTTGCGACGTAGCAACGGCAAGTACACCGTCAAGCTCGAACGCTACATGCGCGTGCTGCCGCTGGGCAACGCGATGACCGCGCGACTCGTGCGATCGGAGACGATCGGCGACCGCTCTGTTGTGGTGTTCGAAACACAAGAGAACAACTGCCCGTTCAAGTACGTGCTGTACGCCATTCAAGGCAGCGACGTGCTCGGCTGGACCTTCGGCAACTGCCAGGACCGCCCGCGCGCCGACTTGGTCGACAACGGCCGCGCCCTCGTGTTCGATTTCCCCGGGAATGGTCGTCTCGTGCGTCACACGTATATGGATAGCCGTCTGCTTCAGTCGGCCATTCCGGTGCCGCCCGGCGTCGATATCCGTCGCAAGCCGTTCGCCGATGGATCGCTCAAGGCCATCGACGATCCGGCCGATGCCAATCGCTTCGCGCCGCTGCCGCCGCAAAACGCCAACACCAACGTGACGCGCCCGGCTGCCACGAATACCCCCAAGCGTCGTCAGAAGACGCCCGCGCCGACACAGGCCCCCGCGCCCACGGTACCCACGGCACCTGCCGTCGCGAGCAATTCGCCGCCGAGCAGCACGTCGGGTGGCCGCACCATTCCGGCGCCGCCCGCTGGTCCCGTCACGTCGAACTCGCTGTCGTTCGCCACTGAAGAAGTCAAACCCGTTCGCGTCGACCTTCGGAACTGATCGTGCGCAATACCTTGCTCAAGCAGACGGCGTTTCTGATCGCCGTCACCGTGGTGTATCTGATTTTCGAACTTGGCTTTAACGGGCGGCTGCTCGATGTGGTGGGCGGGGCGGCAACGCCCGACGACGTGCATCACATCGAATACTTCGGCCGCACGCTCTCGGGCATTGCGGCGGCGCTGGTCGTGTTGCAGCTCATGCTCACGCGCCGTGCCAAAGGCGGGCAGGGTAAGCCGTCGTATCGAAGCATCGTGATCGCATGCGCAGTGACGATCGTGGTGGTGTTCCTCGCGATCAAGACGCTGGTCGATGTGCTGGTGAACACGCGCGACGCCCAGTTTCGCCGCACGGCGGCGAATACGGTGCTCATGCAGCGCTCGCTGGTCGATGGCCGTTTGCAGCTCGATGGCCTCGGCGTGGACGATGGCGTTTTCGCCCGCCCGGAAGGCAAGGCTTTCCTCGCGTTGTTTCCGGTGATGGCGGTTTCGGTCGATCGGCTCGACGAGAAAACGCGCACCGTGAAGACCACGCTCGTGCGCGACAAGGTGCGCCGCGAAATGGGCGGCGTGCAGTCGTACTACGACAAGTACACCGACGGCATGAAACGTCTGCGTAAGGACTGGAACAAGTACGCGGCAGTGATCTCGGACGGCGATCCCGATCTGTTGCAAGAGCAGCAAAAAGCCTGGAACGACTATCGTGCGCGCCTGAGCCGCCGGGGCTGGCAGCCTGAAACGGTGCCGTTCTATGCCCGCGGCAAGGTGTCGGCAAGTGTGCGGCGCGATCTGCCTGCGCTGCCGTCGAACTGGCGTCCGGACGACATGCTCAACTTCTATCGCGCCGTGGGCGTGAAGTACCGCCAGCAGGCGGCACGTCGCGTGCAGTCGGTGGAAGTGGGCGGCGAGACGATTCCGCCGGGCTTGTCTTACGAGGCCTTCGTGGCGCGCCGTGGCGTGCAGAACAAACTGCGCGAAGAGATGCACCTGCCCGCGAGCGCCGTGGTGCAGGCGAGCTACACGAGCGCGGCGTCGTTCGAGCAATTGTTCGATCAGGCGGTCGACGAGGAAACCCGCAAGATGATGGTGCAGCTCGACGCGCCTGCCAGCGACTACGCCGACGGCGGCAAGTGGGCTAAGGAAGGGCTCGATGCCACGCGTGCGGCGATTGTGCCTGCGGTGGCGTTGTTCTTCTCGTTGTTGGGCGCTATCGGCCACTTCTCGAAATTGCTGTTTCTCTCGGCGAAGGGCGTCATGCTCTCGCGTGCCGGTGCCGACGGGCAACTGAGCAAACGTGCTTCGCGCGCGACGCTCGCGGTGTTGTTCTCGGGACTGATCGGCGTGTGGGCCGTGTTTTCCTTCTCGTCGAACGCGATTACCCGCAGCGATCTGTTCCACCAGATGATGGCGTGGTCGAGCGGTGGGACGACGGCCGGTCATTTGCTTACCAACATCGCCCATGTCGTCGTGGTGGGGCAGGGGTATGGGTATCCGCTCAACGAGGCGATTCGGCAAGACGTGCTGATGGGCTTCAAATACGGCTACGACCCGCTGGCCAACGCGGCTAAGCCGTCGAAGTAAGGACCGCACGTCATGATGAAACCCTTTGTTTTGCCGCGCGTGCGGCGCATTGCCGTGGCGGCGCTTGCCGTGACCGTCGGCACGTTGACCACGATGGCGCCGGTGTCGGCAGCCTGTCTGGGCATGCAGATTCATGCCCATCGCGGATCGGCCACCGCGCCTGAAAACTCGGCCCGTGCCTTGCAAACGGGCTATGCCGGTGCGTGGGACGGCGTCGAAACCGACATGCAGCAACTGAGCGACGGCACATGGGTACTGCACCACGACATGCAGACGGGGCGCTCGGTACTCGCCGGTGCCCCTCGGCCCGTCGCGCAACTCACGCAGGCCGACTGGCGTAACGCGCGCATGACGCTCAACGGTCGCGCCACCAACGAACCGCCGCCGTTTCTCTCCGACGTGCTCGCCATCGCCAACACGTTCCCCGGCAAGACGCTTAACGCCGAGATCAAGGAAGTGGTGAGCAACTGCACGCCGATTCAAGGGCTGGTCGCCCAGATGAAGCAGGGCGTACCCCATGGCAATTGGTTTCTGACGTCCGGGCTGCTACAGAACCTGCGCTGCGCGCGCACGGCCGACCGTCAGGGGTATATGGGGCTGATCGTGTTCGACGGGCGCAACGCGGAAGCCGTGGGGTCGAACAAGCTCACGAAGTTCGTCGCGAAGCATGCGAAGGCCCCGGTTCTGAATCGCGCGTGGATGGACCATCTCGTCGCGCAGCTCGGCTTGCCTGCGGGCGTTCACGTCGACGCGCGCACGATGGACGCGAATCCGTATTTGCTCGACGACGCGGCCGATACCCGGCTCGCCGTGTTCGCGTACGCCGTGCAGGGCGACGAGGCGCTCGCCGAGGCGATCGGTCATGCCAAGGCACGCACGGGCAAGCTGCCCAGCGGGGCGGTGATCGATGGCGATGCGCAAGCTTTCTGCCGCCGTGTGACGCAAGTGATCGGGCAGCGTTGATTGCGTCAGCAGGCACGGGCCGGATGCGTTAGCATCGTCGGGTCATTGCCTCTACTCTCCCCCGCCCATGTCAGACGACGTTCATTTCTACGACCCGGCCAAAGGCCACGGGTTGTCTCACGATCCGTTCAAAGCGATTGTCGCGCCCCGTGTGATCGGCTGGATTTCCAGCCGCGACGCGCAGGGCAGCGTCAATCTCGCGCCCTATAGCTTTTTCGGCGCGTTTGCGACGTTCCCGCCAATCATCGGGTTCTGTAGCGAAGGCTTCAAAGATTCCATCGCCAATA
The DNA here is from genome assembly GCF_902459645.1 of Pandoraea pneumonica. Taxonomy (GTDB): domain Bacteria; phylum Pseudomonadota; class Gammaproteobacteria; order Burkholderiales; family Burkholderiaceae; genus Pandoraea; species Pandoraea pneumonica. The sequence continues at coordinate 1,896,252 of NZ_CABPSK010000001.1, read as the reverse complement.
TCGAAGCGACGCGCGAATTCGTCTGGAATCTCACGAGCAAGTCGCTCGTCGAGAAGATGAACAAGACGTCGGCACCGGTGCCGCACGAGGTCGACGAGTTCGATCTGGCGGGCTTGACGAAAGCGCCGGGCGTGAACGTGTCGGTGCCGCACGTGGCCGAATCGCCTGCATCGCTCGAATGCAAGCTGCTGCAAGTGGTGCGCCTGCAAGACCTCGACGGCAAGCCGATGAACAACTGGCTGGCCCTCGGGCAGGTGGTCGGCGTGCATATTCGCCGCGAGTTTTTGCGCGAGGACGGCACTTTCGATACGTTCAAGGCGCATCCGGTCATGCGCGCCGGTTATCTCGGCGACTACGCGGAAATTGGCCCGATGTTCGATCTGCGCCGCCCTAAGCTGTAACGTCATCGCGCGGCTGGTCTGCCGCCGATCATCCGTGGGCGCTGCGGCGCCCGCGTCCCGCAGTGTCTGCATTTTCCGCAATGCGTTATTGACGAAATCGACGCGCTACGCGATTGACATCGTCATCCGTTCGCAAGTGTCCACCGGTGGACATTGCAGGGCGGGGCTTCGCGCATTTGTCCTTTCACCGACCGACCGGTCGGAAAATCCGCTCGCAATCATTTGTAAAATTTGCTGCGATGCAAAATGTTTTCTAGCCGCGTATGCTTGCGACCTTCATTGACGCCGCTGCGGCCGGCGTCCCCTCCTGCGGGCATTGAATTGCCTTGATTTGCGTGCTTCGCGTCGAGCGAAGCGTGCGGGGTAGGTTCGTGCCTGGCTGCGTCGATGGGGAGCTTCGGCTCTCTGTTTTTGTTGCAGCACATCAGGACTCTCCCCCCAATGTTTCCTATCCTGTCGCTTCTTATCTGGACCCCTATTCTGGCCGGCGCGCTCATCATGCTGCTCGGGCAGGATCGTCATCCCAACGCGGTTCGCTGGACTTCGCTCGCCGCAGCCGTCGTGTCGGCATTGCCGATCATTCCGCTGGTGCGCGGATTCCATACCCGTGTGGCCGACATGCAGTTCGTCGAGCGCTTTCGCTGGATTGCGTCGTTCGACGCGTCTTGGCATGTCGGCATCGATGGCCTCTCGCTTTGGCTTGTCGCACTGACCGGCGTGACGACCATCATCGTGGTGCTGGCCTCGTGGCGTGCGGTGAGTACGCGTATGAGCTCGTACTTCGGCAGCTTTCTCGTGCTCTCGGGCCTGATGCAAGGCGTGTTCACGGCGCAGGACGGCATGTTGTTCTTCGTGTTTTTCGAAGCGACGCTGTTGCCGCTGTACCTGCTGATCGGCGTGTACGGACGCGCCAATCGCACGCGCGCCGCCGTGAAGTTCTTCTTTTTCTCGCTGACCGGCTCGCTGATGATGCTGCTCTCGATGCTGTATCTCTACATGCAGACGCAGAGCTTCGACCTTGCCCGCTGGCATGAGCTGCATCTGCCGTTGGCCGTGCAAGTGTTGCTGTTTATCGGTTTTCTCGGCGCGTTCTCGGTCAAGGTGCCGATGTGGCCGGTGCATACGTGGCTGCCGGACGTGCACCTCGATGGCCCGACGGGTGCTGCCGTCATGCTCGGCATGTTGAAGATGGGCGGCTACGGGCTGCTGCGCTTCAATTTGCCGCTGCTGCCGGATGCCAGTCACTTCGTTGCGCCGGTGATGGTGGTGCTCTCGCTCATCGCGGTGATTTACGCGAGTCTGGTGGCGCTGGTGCAGACCGATTTGCGCAAGCTGCTGGCCTATTCGGCGGTGGCGCATATGGGCCTGGTGACGCTCGGCTTGTTTCTGTTCTCGGAAATGGGCACGGACGGCGCGGTGATGCAGATGATTTCGTACGGCATCGTCTCGGGCGCGATGCTGCTGTGTACGGGCATGCTGTACGACCGCACGGGCAGTTCGTCGATCGACGCCTATGGCGGTGTGGCCGCCACGATGCCGCGCTTTGCAGCGTTTGCGATGCTGTTCTCGATGGCGAATGTCGGGATGCCGGGCACCTCGGGCTTCGTGGGTGAGTTTTTGGTGTTGATGGGGGCCATCAAGGCCAACTTCTGGATCGGCGCGATTGCGTCGCTCACGTTGGTGCTGAGCGCGGCCTACACGCTGTGGATGTACAAGCGCGTGATTTTCGGGCGTGTCGGCAATTCGGCGGTGGCATCGCTCAAGGATGTGAGCCGTCGCGAGTTTGCGCTGCTGGGTGCGATGGCGGTGATGGTGCTCGCTATCGGTCTCGACCCGAAGCCGCTCACTGACGGCATCGACGCAACGGCCATTCAGGTGGTGCAGGGTATCGAGCAGCATCGCCTGGCACCCAACGACCCGGGCAGCAGCGAAGTGGCAGGGCGTCGTCACGGTGACGCCGCCGGGCATGCGGCCGTGACGGTGAAGGGCGTGCAGCCGGACGCTTAAGGCGTGGCGTGGTGATATCCGAATGAAAATGGGCGCTGACAAGCGCCCATTTTTTTGCCTTGCGGCGGTGCTTACAGCTTGTTGCAGAGCGCGCCCGAGAAGGTGGAGATCACCGAATTGCCGTCGAGTGCGACGTCCGATTTATCGATGACGGCCCCGTCGAAATTCAATTCGTAAATGGTGCCGAATCCTTTCTGGCAATCGGCCACGGCGATCACGTATTCGCTATACGAGAAGGTGTTCTTGCCGACGTTATCGAAGCGCGACAGCGCCGAGATCGACGGCTTGCCCTTGAAGTTGCGGCGCTGCACGGTGTCGGTCTTGAGCATGTAGCGATTGCCGGATTGCGCGGCTTTCGCGGCTTGTTCCCAGACATTGTCTTTGTCTTGGCGCGAGACCTTGCCGGTGTCTTCGTCCCAGCTCATGCAAGCCAGGCTGCCGAGGTTGTCGGCCACGGTGGGGCCAAACCGCACATAGGCGTCTTTGCCGCGAAACTGCGCTTCCATGCCGTTGTAGTAGACGTAGCCGAACCCCTTCTTGCACGACTCCAGCATCACGAACGCCTGACCGTATTCGTATGTGTTATTCGACTTGTTCTTCACCTGATACAAGAACGAGTAGCCAGTCCCCTTCTTGCCATCCACGTTCATCAGACTGCCGCTGCCTTTCTTCGCCTGCCAAAGATAGCCGGGCGATTCCGCCGCAGTGATCCAGTTGGCTTGATCGGCAGCCCCCGCCGAATGGATGACTGCCACGCCAATCAGAGCCCCCAGTACAACTTTTACCGACATGCATTTTCTCCGCAGCATTGATTCATCGGGGTGACTTCCCGCACCCGCTTCTCCGTGCGACACACGCGATAAGCGTCGAGCGTCGTTTGGAGCCAAAGCATTATTTCGGCAAGAAAGCTGGAAACTTTAGCCGCGCACATGCGCCGCAGAGCGTTGTGGCACGGGGCGGCAGTCACTTGGCGGCGCGCTTTCAAACGGGCGTCTTGAGCGCGAATTCCACGCAGAATCGAGCACAATAGCCACGCGAAGACCTCCATTCTCCGCAAATTCAATAGATGGAATGACGCCGTGACACAAGCTAAGTACTGCGATGTACACTATGTGTTACGTAGTGCGATGTACTTTGTGTGACAAATGGTGTGCGGCAACGGCAGCTGCATTGCCTTGTGCCCGCTAGTTCCTTCCGACGTTTTGCGAGAAACCGACGATGAATAAACCAGCTGCGCGCATTACCCTCCTCATGGCGAGCTTGTTATTGGTTCCGCCACTTCCCGCACAAGCCGCCGTCTACAGCAACGGCACGAGTACCGCTACGTTCACCGTCACGCTAGTCATCACAGCGGGCTGCTCGGTCACCGCGACACCGATGAGCTTCGGCTCGCTGTCCAGCCTGACGACGGTGCAGACCGCGACATCGACCGTGTCGGTGACCTGCACGAACACCACCCCCTATAACCTCGGCTTGAGTGCCGGTAGCGGCACGGGATCGACCGTGACCGCGCGCGTAATGTCGGGGACGGCAAGCGGTAACACGGCAACCATCAGCTACGGGCTCTATCAGGATTCGGGGCACGGTACCGTCTGGGGCACGACGCAAGGCACCAATACGCAGTCCGGCACGGGGAACGGCATTGCGCAGGCATTTACCGTTTATGGCCAGTTGCCTGTCTCGGCGGGGCCGATTCCGCAGCCAGATACGTATTCCTCGGTGATCACCGCGACCGTCTACTTCTAGCGGGGCGCGGCCGATGAGAAGATTCCGCCTGTGGGCGGAGCGGTTCGCCATACGCGTTGGTGGGGGCGTTGCGGCTTTGATCTGCTTGTCCGCCAGTGCGGCCACGTTGCAGATTTCTCCGGTCAATGTGGAGTTTTCGGCCAAGCAGAACGCCATCGGACTGACGTTGAGCAATCCGGGGGATACGGCCGTCTACGGTCAGGTCCGGATCTACGCTTGGACGCAGGAAGCGGGCGAAGACAAGCTCACCCCAACCGACGCGATCGCTGCCAGCCCGCCGATTCTGCGCATCGAGGCGAATGGCGCGCAGATCATTCGTCTGGTTCGCGTATCTAACGCACCGCCCGCTGCCGAACAAAACTACCGTTTGCTCGTCGATGAACTGCCCGAACCGGGGCAGCCGACGCAAAGCGGTATCTCCATCCGCATGCGGTATTCGATTCCCGTGTTCGTGGTGCCGGCAGTGGCGCTCCCGAAGCCGGAGTTGCGTTTCACGTTGAAACGCATGGGCGACGACTGGTATCTGGAAGCCCAGAATCTGGGCGGCAGTCGCGCGCAAATCGGTGCGACCAGTTTCGTCGACGCGGCAGGGAAGTCTCATCCGGTGACTAGCGGCTTACTTGGCTACGCGCTTGCGGGCCAACGCCGTGTCTTCAAGCTCCCCTGGCCGGTTGGCAAAGCACCGGCTTCGCCACTGACGATCGACGCCACGATCAATACGGTACCCACGCGCTCCGTCGTCAATATCGATGGCGGACCGTGAGCGCGCGCGTCCCGGTGCGAGCGCGCTCTGGTTGGCGAGCCTGTTTGCCGGCGCGCTGGCACCCGTCAACGATCTGTCGGCCGCCGAGGGCTTGGTGAGCGACTACTACCTCGACGTGTCGGTCAACGGGGCGGCTACCGGGGCCATTGCTCACTTCTTGATGCGCGACGGACGCTTTAGCGCGGCCGCCGACGATTTGCAGTCGCTGGGTATCGATGTCAGCCAACTCAAAATTACCGGCGACACGCAGGTGCCGCTCGACGCCATCGGCGGCGTTCAATACCGGTACGACGCTTCGCGGCAGAGTATCGACATCGCTGTGCCCGACACGCTACGGGTGCCGTTTCAGATCGGCCGCGTCGCCCCGCGTGCTGCGAACGCGATGACGTCGAATGGCTTCCTGCTGAATTACGACGCGCTGATCGAACGCGACCGGATGACACGTGCAACGAGTTGGACCGAGTTGCGGTTCTTTCATCAAGGCGGTGTCTTCAGCCAGACGGGGGTGTTCGATACCTGGTCGGACAGTCCGGCGTATCTGCGTTACGACACCTTCTGGCGTCACGACAATGCCGCCGAGATGACGACCTTGCAATTGGGCGACACGATCTCAGGCTCGCTCGCTTGGTCGCGCTCGATTCGTCTGGCCGGTGTGCAGTGGCGCAAGAACTTCGCGCTGCGGCCCGACCTGGTCACATTCCCCGTGCCGTCGCTCGGCGGGTCGGCTGCGGTGCCGTCGTCGGTCGACGTCTACCTCGATGGCATTCGACGCTTCGGCGGCAACGTGCCTGCGGGGCCCTTCGTGATTCGCGAGACGCCGGGCCTCATCGGGAATCTTCAGGCTGCGGTCGTCACGCGCGACGCGCTCGGGCGCGAGAGCGTCATCAATGTTCCGCTGTACATCGATACCCGGATGCTGGCGGCGGGCCTGTCGAGCTACTCGTTCGAAGCGGGGGTGCCGCGTACCGACTATGGCTTTCGCTCGTGGGGCTATGAGCATCGTGTTGCCGCGTCGGCAGCGTATCGCTACGGCGTTTCGGATCGACTGACGACGGAGTATCACGCGGAAGGTTCGTCGGGGCTCGTGAACGCCGGTGTCGGGGCGTTGGTGTCGTTATCGGGTTATGGGGTGGTGAGCGGGTCGTTGTCCGGGGCGACAGGGCAGCGCAATGGGGCGCAGATCGGTGTCGGGTATCAGTATCTGTCACGCAATTTCTCGTTCGACTCGTTGTTTCAGCGCACGGTGGGGGACTTCCGCGATTTGGCCACACTGGGTGGCTCTGCCGTGCCGAGCACGATGGATCGCGTCACGATCTCCACGCCGTTCTGGGGAAATCGCACGCTATCGCTGAGTTACATCGGGATGGCCGGGGCTGATTTTCCAACGTCGCGCGTGCTGTCCGCTAACGTCTCGTGGCCGGTGCGCTCGGTAGGCTCGCTCAATGTCGGCGCGTTTCAGGATATGGCCAATCATCGTAGCTACGGCGTATTCGCAATGCTTAGCTTCACGTTGGGGCCGAATACCGTGGGGGCCTTGTCGTGGGCGCGTCAGCAGAACACGACGCAGGCGCTCGCCAGCGCCACGCGTACCGCCGACTACGGCGGTGGCTGGGGGTGGAACGTGCTTGGCGGTGTCAACGACAGCGTGACCATCGGGCAGGCACAGGCGCAATATCTAGGCCGTTATGGGCAAGCGACGGCATTGGCGCAGACGTATGACCGGCAGACGCGTGTCGGCCTCGGGCTGACCGGCGCGCTCGTGGCCATGGATGGCGGTGTTCATCCGGCGAGACGGATCTTCGACAGCTTCGCACTGGTCAAGACGGACGCCGATGCCGACGTGCCCGTTCTGCGCGAGCAATTGCCGGTCGGGCGCACCGACGGCACCGGCCATCTTGTGATTCCGGATCTCAATGGTTATCAGGTCAATCGACTCAGCGTCGATGCAACCGACTTGCCCGCCGACCTTTCGATCTCGCCTTCGTCGCGTACGGTGGTGCCGGAGTCGGGCGCAGGGGTGTTGGTCACGTTCCCTGTTCATCGGTATCGTGCAGCGCTCATCACGCTGGTGAACGCCGACGGGACGCCGTTGCAGGCAGGCGCGCGGGTGACGCATCGCGAGACGGGGGCGCAGACGATCGTCGGTTACGACGGGCAGACATTCGTCGACGGGTTGCAGCGTGAGAACACGCTCGTGGTGACGCAGGGCGGCGGCACATGTGACCTGACGTTTGCCTACGATCCGGTGACGCAAGGTGCCATGGCGCGCATCGGGCCCCTCGTGTGCACGCCGCAGGCGGTCGCGCCACCACCGTTGCCGAGGCGAGTCCGATGAAGCGCTGGGTCCTGCTCTCGATACTGGTTTTGACGGCGCTATTCGTCGCACCGACAGCGCAAGCGCAGACGTGCTCGCTGGGGCCACCCAGTGTGGCGTTCACACCCTTCAGCCCAATCACGGGGGCAGCGCTGACAGCGACGGGCACGGTCAAGGTGACGTGCACCTGGCCGCTCGTCAATCTGGTGCCGAATGTGAAGATCTGTCTGGGTTTCTCGGCATCGACGCCGCGCTCGTTATCCAACAGCGGCAACACCATTGCGTATGACTTGTACACCGACGCCGGGGCTTCTATACCGTGGGGGACTACACCGGCCAGTGTTTTGTCGACGACGTTCAGCAATTCGATACTTGGCTACACGGGGAGCACCGACATTAACGTCTACGCAAAAATTGCCGCCAATCAGACGACAGTGCCGACCGTTCAAAGCAGTGACACTGTCTACACGACGACGTATGCCGCGAACAACGTCACGTTGTCTTATCAGTTCTATCTGCTGGCTGCGCCCGCATGTGGCACAGGGGGATTTACAAGCGGGACGACAAGCCCGTTTACCGTCAACGTCACGGTGACGAATAACTGCACGATCAATGCGACGGGCCTCACGTTCGCGCCGTCCTCCACGCTTGCGAACACGCTGACCGCACAAGGCTCACTTGGCGTGCAGTGTACTAACAATGACGCGTATCAGATTCTGTTGAGCGGTGGCGTGAGCGGGCAGGTGGGGGCAAGAACGCTGAAGGGGCAGACGCTGGGTGCCACCATTCCGTATCAGCTCTATACGAACTCGTCGTATGCCACCGCTTGGGGAGATGGCACGGGCGGGACGTCGGTTTATCAAGGGACGGGGTCCGGGATCGTGGTTAGCATTCCCATTTATGGCCGCATCCTCCCGCAGCCGTCCACGCCTGCACCGGATACTTACAAGGACACGATTACGGCGACGATTCAGTTTTGATTGATTTGTCGAAAGCCGTATGGCGGCAACGCTAATGTCGCGCGGAAAAGAAAAAGGGCTGCACGATGTGCAGCCCTTCGAATTCGTTTGGTAGGCCGTGCGGGACTCGAACCTGCGACCAACGGATTAAAAGTCCGCTGCTCTACCAACTGAGCTAACGACCCAACGAAGAAAAAGATTATAGCGATGACCCCGCCATAGTGTCAATACTTCTGTGATGCGAATGTGTCAGTTCGTGCACGATTATTCGCATACGGTGCGGAATATCCTCAAACGCTGCGTTCAATACGCCACATTTGGTACTTGAACGCGCAGATGCCGCCGACAAGAATCGCGATGATCGCCACGAACGATCCGAGTGCAAGCGTCGAGACGCCCGACAACCCCTGGCCCACCGTGCAGCCCAGTGCCGTCACACCGCCAAAACCCATCAAGACGCCGCCGACCATGTGATTCGCCGTGTCTTCGGTGCCGTGGAAACCTTCCCAACGGAAGGTGCGCGATACCAGCGCGTAAGCGAACGACCCGACGATTACGCCCAGCACACTCGCAATGCCCAGCGTAATCACGTTGCTCGTGTCGCTCCACATCATCAGCCAGTACAGCGTGTACGCCAACGGCGAGACGAACGACAGGGCTTCCATCTTGCCGGAGTTGGTGGCAACGAAGCTCTCTTCCAACGTGTTCGGATTCTCGGCAACGTAACCGATCTTGCCCGAGACGTACCACAGCGCCACGATAATCGCGCCCACCACCAAGCCGCCCAGCAAGTTATCGAACGTCCAGAACTCGCGGCGGGCAAGGGCGGCGATGACAAATGCACCGCCGATCACGAGGCCCAGCACCAGTTGGGCACGATGCAGATCGCCGCCGAACAGGCCGCCGAGCAAAGTCGGCAGATCTTGCGAGGAGGCAAACGTCGTCTGCACGCTGTCGAGCGCTGCCACACGCCACACGGCAAACAACCCCTTGAGCGTCATGTAAGCGGACAGGCCGATCATCACGAACACCAGCAACGACTTGAGATTGCCGCCACCGATGCGTACCAGCGTCTTGCTGCCGCAACCGGAGGCGAGCACCATGCCGAAGCCGAACAGCCAGCCGCCGACGACGTACGACAGCCAAGTGAATCGCGGTGTGGTGTAAATCGCCTTGATCGGATCGATGATGCCCAGCGACGCCAGCACGCCGGTGCCGATGGTCGCGACACCGATGGCCAGCCACCACATGCGCATGCGGTTCCAGTCGCCGATGTTCACGATGTCGGAGAGCGCGCCCATCGTGCAGAAGTGGGTACGTTGCAGGACGGCGCCGAACACGAAGGCCAGGCCGAAGGTGAGCCACACGACGGTGTGGGAGAGGGCGGTGAGATCGACGTCTGTCATGAGGCGAGACCGGCCGTGCCAGGCCGTTCAAAGCATTGTCGCGAGCCGCGGGGCGCAGCCGGCATTTGTTGTTATCTGACGCGCACCACACGCCGTGTGTGGGCTTGTCGCGGGTGCGGTCGTCATGTCGCGCAGGCCGTTTGCCTGTGCGCATCCCCTGAGACGCCGCGCCTCTTGCGCTTGGAAAGTCCGTATTCTACTTGAGCTAGCGTGCTGTGCTGCGAAACGCACGAATGCACGCATGCACGCACGCGCCCACGCGAGGGACGTCGCTGAATGCGCGCTCCGGAAACGACAACGCCGCCCAAAGGCGGCGTCATACGTTTTGACGAGAGACCTGACACGGGAAGCAGGTTCGCGCAACTTCCCGCGGGGCGTCTTACTTCAGCTTGGCCGCACGCTTCTTGGCCTCCGCTGCCGATTCGCTGTCCGGGTACTTGGCCACCAAATCTTGCAACGTCTTTTTAGCTGCTGCCGTCTGCCCGGATTCGGCCTGATTACTGGCAATTGCCAGCATCGATTCGGCCGCCTTCGGACTCGTCGGATACTTCGCCACGACCCCTTGCAGCGTCGCGGTCGAGCCCTTCAGATCCTTATTGGCGTACTGCGCATTGCCAAGCCAGAACTGTGCTTCGGGCTGATACGGGCTGTCGGGATACTTGGCAGAGAAGGTCCGGAATGCCGTTTGCGCACCCTTGTAGTCACCATTGCGGAATTTCGTCAGCGCGGCGTCAAAGACATCTTTCTCGCCCGGTTGGACGGTGCCTGTCACGCCGCCGACGGTCATCTGCTGTGGTTCGAATTTCTTCAAACGGCCATCGAGGTCGTTGTAGAAGTCCTTCTGACTTTGTTGCAGGTTCGCAAGCTGGTTTTTCAGATCTTCGTTCTGGCCGCGCTGGTCGGCCAGATCACGCTGCAACTGCTGGATCTGGTTGTTCAAATCCAGCACGTTGCGCGTGAGCCCCTCGATCCGCTGCTTGTCCGAATCCAGACGGCTGCGGATATCGAGGATCGCTTTGCGCGCCTCGTCGTCGTCGAACAGTCCGGCATGCGCGAGCGGGCTCAGCAGCGTAGTGCCAAGCGTCGCCGCACAGATCAGGTTTTTAAGCAAACGAGACGTCATGGCGATTCAATCAATAAGCCAGATCGGCGCGACGGTCTTGCGCCCAACCAGCTTCGTCAGTACCGGTAGCCTTTTCCTTGCCCAGCGAAACAGCTTCCATCTGGCTGGTGTTGGCGCCCAGTGCCGACATGGCCTTCACGACCGATTCAGCACGCTTCTGACCCAGGGCCAGGTTGTACTCGCTCGTGCCGCGCGGGTCGGTGTTGCCCTGAACCAGCACGTGACGTTGCGAGTACTTGTTCAGGAAGTTGGCGTGTGCCTGGAGCAGCGGGGTGTACTGTGCGTCGACGTTGTATTGGTCGAAGCCGAAGTACACGCTGCGCTTGGCGAGCGGGCCGTTCGGGTTGTTCAGCTCGTCAGCCGATGCGTCGACGGGGGCGACAGCACGAGCGTCCGTGGTGGTTTGACCCTTGTTGGCGTTAGCCTGGTCGTCAAGCTTCACGCCCGACGAGCAAGCGGCCAAAGCGGCCAGCGAAGAGATGGCGAGGATATTACGAAGCAGGGAACTCATATGAGCCTCCGTTGGATGTTGCTGTTGATGTTATTGCATAAAAGGGCCCCAGGAGGGTTCGCGAACTTCCCCTCCCCGAACCTGAAGAATCTGCCGGGTTTGCCCGTCCACCGAGACTGCCGCGAGAACCTTTCGGCCCCCCGACTGCGTTGCATAAAGAATGTACTTGCCGTTCGCGGCAAAGCTCGGTGACTCGTCGTGGCTGGTGTCGGTCAGAGCCGTAACATCGCCAGTACTCATATCCTGCACGCTCAGCTTGAATCCGCCACCCTGACGCGCGATAAACGCGAGGTATTTGCCGTCGGGACTGATTCGCGGGCTGACGTTGTAACTCCCCTTGAAGGTCACGCGCTGCGCAGCGCCTTCACCTTCGCCGCCGGCCGGCATCTTGTAGATTTGCGGACCACCCCCACGATCGCTCGTGAAGTAGATCCATTTGCCATCCGGCGAATACTGCGGTTCGGTGTCGATCGCGCCGCTGCGCGACAGACGTTTGAGGCCACCGCCATTGGCGTTGACCTGATAGATCTGCGTGTTGCCATCGCGCGAGAGGGCAACGGCGAGCTTGCTGCCGTCCGGCGACCACGACGGTGCCGAGTTGTTGCCCTTCTCATTGGCGAGCACGGCACGGCGGCCGGTCGGCAAATCGTGGATGTACACCACCGGCTTACGCTTCTCGAACGAGACGTAGGCCACCTTGGTGCCGTCCGGCGACCAGGCCGGCGAGATGATCGGCTCGCGGCTGTTCAGTGCGACGCGCGCGTCTTGACCGTCCGAGTCCGAAATCTGGAGCTGGTAGGTCGAGCCGGTATGCAGCACGTACGACAGGCGCGTGGCGAATACCCCGCGATCGCCCAGCAGCTTTTGATAAATATAGTCGGCGATCTTGTGCGCGGTCAGGCGCAGATTCGCAGCCGATGACGTGAGTGCCAAGCCGCCGAGCGGCTGGCCGTTCACGGCGTCGTACAGGCGGAAGCTGACCTGGAAGTTGCCACCGCCTGCCGGGGTGATGGTGCCGGAGACGAATGCGTTCGCACCCTTGGCGCGCCACGTACCGAGATCGACCGAATCGTCCACGCCAACGGTGGCGCCGCCCGTATCGATCTGATTGAAGCGACCGCTGTTGCTCAAGTCGGCCTTGACGACGGACACGATGTCCGTAGGCGCAGTGCCCTTGAAGTTCGACACGGCGATCGGGTAGCGGTTGGTACCGACACCATTGATCTCGACAGTGAGCGGGGTCTGCGCATGGGCGATCGTGCAAGCCGCGGTAAGCCAGGTGGCTACCAGCGCACGCCATGCATATTGACTGGAAATTCGCATGCGTTCGATTAGTCAGTTACGCGGTGCAAGGGCCATTTCTACCACATCCTGATGAAAATGGACTCGCATCACTCGGTTTTCGTTCCCGTTTGACAACATTCGTCAGCCCTTGGGGCGGAGCGCAATGTTGAACGTCGGGGGCGGGGCTTTGCCGTCGACGTCGCGCGGCAAGGGGTCTGATTTCTTGATGCCAGCCAAGGCGGCGGCGTCCCACTCCGGATTGCCGCTCGACTTCGTCACCTGCATCGACAGAATGCTGCCGTCCGGTGCCACGCGCACGGCGACGACGACTTGCGGATTACCTGTCGTATCGCCGCCATAAGCAATATTCGGTTTGACTCGGGCTTTCACGCGTTCGGCATAACCGGCTGAAGCCGTGCCGCCGCCGCCTGCACCCGTGCCGCCTGCCTGCGTGCCCAGCCCGTTGCCGTTGGCGCCCGGCGTACCGGTTGCCATGCCACGCAGCGATGCCAGACGTTGCTCGCGCGCCGCATCTGCGGCCTTTTGCGCGGCGGCTTGTTGTGCGGCCTTGGCCTTGGCGGCCTTATCTTCCGCCGCCTTCTTCTCGGCGTCGGCCTTCTTCTGTGCTTCGGCGAGTTGCTGCTGCTTCAATTGTTCGGCCTTCTTCGCGTCCTCTTCCTTCTGGCGCTTCTGGTCGTCGGCTTTCTTTTGATCGGCAAGCTTTTGCTGGCGCGCGGCCTCATCGGCGGCGGCCTTCTTGCGTGCGATATCGGCGGCCGCCTGCTGGTCGGCCAACTGCTTTTGCTTAAGGGCTTCCTGACGTGCCTTTTCCTGCTGCGCTTCGAGCAGACGCGCCTGTTCGGCCGCCTCCTGCTCCTGCTTGCGCTTTTTCTGCTGGAGGGCGATGTCGGCGTCTTCCTGCGGCGGCGTGGGCGTGGCGATCGCGGGCGGTGCCGGTGTCGGTGGCGGCGTTACCACCGGCGGCGTCGGCGTGGCGACTTCGGTCGGTGTCCACAATTCCGCTTCGGAACCTGCGGGCGAGCTGTTCTGCCAGCGCATGCCATAGAAGAGCAGCGCGAACAGCAGCGCGTGCATGAACAGCGCGAGGAGGAATGCCCGCCCCGTGCCGCGCTCATCTTTGCGCGGACCAATGGGGCGGTCGGGTCGGGCTACGGTGCGGCTCATTTCTGCTTGACGAGCAGGCCCACGCGCTTGACACCCTGGGCCTTCAGATCGGACATCACGTTCATGACGATTTCATAGCGCACCGACTTGTCGGCGGCGATGACAACCGGCTGATCCGGGTTGGCAGCCTGACGGCCTTGCAAGAACCCGGTCAGATCGCCAGCGCTCATGCGCTGTTCGATCGTGTTTTCACCATCCTTATAGCGAACCAGCATGCGGTTGTCGGCTTCGATATTGACGACGACCGGCGGCGTTTGTTGCTGCGGGCTGGCGTTGGCCACGCTGGGCAAATTGACGATCGACGGCGCCACCAGGGGCGCTGCCACCATAAAAATGACGAGCAGCACCAGCATCACGTCGATGTACGGTACGACGTTGATGTCTGCCATGGCGCGACGGCCGCGGCGAGCGTTGCGCATAGAACCTGCCATGTCTCGGCGCTCCCGGAGTGCTTAGTGAATCTGCCGTTGCAGGATGTTGGAGAACTCTTCGATGAAGCTTTCGAAGCGGATCGACAGCCGGTCGATGTCGGTGGCGAAGCGGTTGTAGGCAACCACGGCAGGGATAGCGGCGAACAGGCCGATGGCCGTTGCCACCAGCGCTTCCGCGATACCCGGCGCCACATTGGCGAGCGTAGCTTGTTGTACGTTCGACAGGCCGCGGAAAGCGTTCATGATACCCCACACCGTACCGAACAGACCAATGTACGGGCTGACCGAACCGACCGACGCGAGGAACGGCAAATTGTTCTCGAGCGAGTCCATTTCACGTTGAAAGGAAGCGCGCATCGCACGGCGGGCGCCGTCGAGAATGGCGTGCGGATCGTTCAGGCCTTTTTCGCTCGCCTTCATGTATTCGCGCATGCCCGACTCGAAGATGCGCTCGAGCGCACCGGTCTGATGACGGTTGTTGAGTGCGCTTTGATACAACGCCTGCAAATCGCCGCCCGACCAGAAGTCGCGCTCGAAGCGCTCGGTCTGGGCGCGGGCCCGGCGAATGGCGAAGATCTTGCGGAAGATGTGCGTCCACGACAACAGCGAGAGCAGCAACAGCAGGGCCATCACGGCCTGTGCGAGCACGCTGGCATGCATGACCAGCGAAATGATGGAAAGGTCTTGATCGGGCATGGTGTGGTTATTGACTGACCGGAATTCTTGTCCCTGGGATCAGGCGGCCGCCGCGCCGCTCCCGGCGTGGGCAACTGCACTGACGGACTTGTTGGCGGCAATGGCCGATTGCATGGCGAGCCGCACGTTCGCCGGAATTCTGCCTGGGCGCAACGTGTCGGCCGACACACAGCCGATTTTGATGCTGCCGCGCGCCAACAGTTCGCTGCTGCCGTCGGGCGCATCGCGCCAGGCTTCTTGAAGAAAGTCGACACTCGCGCCGCCGAGATGCTCGATGCGGCTTCGCACGATCACGAGATCGTCCAGCCGGGCGGGGCTCAGGTAGTCGAGCGCAGTCGAGCGCACGATGAAAATCATGCCGGTGTCGCGGGCCAGTTGGAGTTGTTCGATGCCGAGCGAACGGAGCCACTCGGTGCGGGCCCGTTCAAAGAATTTAAGGTAGTTGGCGTAGAAGACGACGCCGCCGGCGTCGGTGTCCTCGTAGTAAACGCGGATTGACCAACTGGTATCAAAATCAGCCATGCCGCGCATTGTATCGGAACGCGGCAACAACGCCAGTCACGGAAACAGAATTTTTCAACTCCATGCAACAACCGTGTCTCAGCCCGCGATTTTTGCCGTCGCCGGCGCGCACCAAAGTGGGGCGAATTCGGCGCGGTGCCCCGTGTACCGGGCGACACGCGTGGGAGTGTCTCTGGCGTGGGCGGCGGGAGCGTCCCTATAATGACGGCTCGCAAGCCCCCTGATATTCGAGAGAATCCGGCCCCCGCACGCATGCATCGTACGAGCGCCGTTTTTCAGTCTGTAAAACTACCTGCGAGGCCCTTCGAAGTGACTTCCCCCGAAACGCAAGCTCCCGCCCCCAAAGCCGTCCAAACGGTTCGTATCGCCTTTCTCGGTCTGGGCGTCATGGGGTATCCCATGGCCGGTCATCTGCAACGCGCCGGTCACACGGTCACCGTCTACAACCGCACGGCGGCCAAAGCACAACAGTGGGCGAAGGAATATGGCGGCAGTCATGCGGCCACCCCGGCCGAAGCCGTGCGCGACGCCGATATCGTGGCCGCCTGCGTGGGCAACGACGACGACTTGCGCAGCGTGGTCCTCGGTGAGCACGGCGCATTTGCCGGTATGAAAGCGGGCGCTGTGTTCGTCGACCACACGACGGCGTCCGCCGATGTGGCCCGCGAACTCTACGCCGCCGCGCGCGACAAGGGCCTGAACTTCGTCGACGCGCCGGTCTCCGGTGGTGAAGCGGGGGCCAAGAATGGGGCGCTCACGATCATGTGCGGTGGCGATGCCGCGGCGTTCGATCAGGTCGCTGAGACGCTTCGCGCCTATGGCCGTGCCGTCACCCGTATTGGGGAGGCGGGCGCGGGCCAACTCGCCAAGATGGTCAATCAGATTTGCATCGCCGGGCTCGTGCAGGGGTTGTCCGAGGCGATCAACTTCGGGCAGCAGGCCGGTCTCGACATGAAGCTCGTGCTCGACGTCATTAATAAGGGGGCCGCTGCGAGCTGGCAGATGGATAACCGCGGTCAGACAATGATCGAGGGCAAGTTCGACTACGGTTTCGCTGTGGATTGGATGCGCAAGGACCTCGGGCTTTGCCTGGCGGAGGCGCAGCGACAGGGCGTGTCGCTGCCGGTGACCGCGCTGGTCGATCAGTTTTATGGCGATGTGCAGGCCCTGGGCGGACGCCGCTGGGACACGTCTAGCCTGATCCACCGTCTGCGCGTGCTCTCGGGCAAGGACTGAGCGCCGGGGCCGTCTTCGGGGCAGTCTCCGGGTTCATCTCCGGGTTTGTCTCCAATCGTCAGCCGATACCGGTTGGCACTAGAATGCGGAAAACGGGACGTCGTGGTGCGACGGCACGGCGACGGCCAGCGCGGTGGTTTAGCGCTTAGCCAGTGTCGTGCGGGAGGAGACCGCCGCGATTCATAACGACACTGACAAAGATCCTAAAACCGGCATGAGTAATCAGTCGAACGCCGCGGCCGTCCGCGCATTCCGCATTCTCGAAATTCTCTGCGCCGCAGGCGCGCCCATGACATTGGCAGAGATCGTTGCCGCCATCGGTCTGCCGAAACAGACCGTTCATCGCATTCTCAAACAGTTGGAAGCCGCTTGGCTCGTCACGCGCGAGGCGGGCAGCCGCCATTACGAGCCGTCGTCGCGCGTGCGCGCGCTGGCGGTCAATGCGCTGATGCACGCTGGCCCGGCGGCGGCGCGCCACGCCATTCTCCAGCAACTGGTGGATAAGCTCGGCGAGACCTGCAACCTGTCGATGCTCTCGGGCGACGATCTGGTGTATCTCGATCGTGTGGAGACCGAATGGTCGCGCCAGCTCAAGCTCTCGCCGGGCTCGCGGGTGCCGTTGCACTGCACGGCGAGCGGCAAGCTGTTGTTGGCATTCCTGCCCCGCGCCCGGCGCGAAAAGCTGATTGCGCATTTGCCGTTGCGCCCGCGCGCCGAGAACACGATTACCGATCTCGAAGATTTGCGCGCGGAACTGGCCGAGACGCGAAAGCGCCGTGTCGGCACGAACAACGAAGAGCACGTGCCGGGCATGATTGCCGTGGCTGTGCCGGTCATGCTCGATCGCAATCGGGCGTGCGCGGCCATCGCGGTGCAGGCCAGTGCCGAGCATTCGACGCTCGATAAACTCATGACCTACTTGCCGGAACTACAGGCCGCCGCCGAGACGATGGCCGCCACGTTCAACGAGTAATCAGGGCTTTGCCGCACCCGCGGCGGACGCCGTGCTCCCAGCCTCCGAGCTATCGGCAGGCGCCGCAGGCGTTGCCGTCTGCGCCGAAGTGGCCATTGCATCGAAGGCCTGCGTCAGTTGCAGCGCTCCTTGTGCCGATTCCGCTCGCACGCGTGGCCCGATGAAGATCGGGTCGAGCACGAGGAACAACAGGTTCGGTGTGCGATAGATGAAATCGCGCTCGAAGCGTGTTCCCGTGCCTTCTGGCGTGAGCTTGTATCGCACCTCGCCCGACGGCCGCCGGTTGACTTCGCCTTCGATGCGCCACGTGAGCGGCGGCTGCGCTTCGACAACCTTCCAGTGAATGATGCCGTGACGGCCTGCGAGACGGAATTCCTCTGCGACTTCGCCGCCGAGTCCGAGTGGACGCTCGGTCGCGCCTTCCACCGCAAGCGATGCCGGATGCCACTTGGGCCAAGTGGCTGGGGTGGTCACGTAGTCATAAACGACCTGCGGCGGCTGGCGCAGGGTGATCACGTTCACCACATGCGTCTCGCGCTCGAACGGCAGCGGGGCGAGCGAGAGGACGGCAATGATGGCGACGGTGGCGAGGACGAACAGGAAGGCTCGCTTCATCGGCGCGCGCTCAGGCACCGGCGGGCGAATCGAGTTCGACGTCGACCATGAGGTCGTTGGCTAGCCCTTCGAGCACTTGACGAAGGGCGTCGGTCGAGACGTTGGCCGGCACGCGCAGGCGAGCGGTGGCGCGAAACAGCGTGCCGCCGGACATCGAGCCTTCGACGCACTCGGTGTCGAGTTCGTCGATGCTGATGCCACGCGCGAAGAGCACGTGCGAGATTTCTTTGACGATGCCGGGGTGATCCTGGCCGACGAGATCGAGTTGCAGTAAACGCGCACCGGGATCGGCGGCGGCGCTTTGGGCGTGCGTGACCGACACGCGCAGCCCGTGGGTCTCGAGGGCTTGCAAGGCTTGTGTGAGGGTGGCGACGCGCTCGTCGGGCACTTGAAGATGCACGATGCCAGCGAACTGACCGGCCAGATTGGCGAGGCGGCTTTCGAGCCAGTTGGCACCGGCGGCAGTGGCACGATCGGCGATGGCGTTGACCAGCCCCGGGCGGTCCGGGCCGATCACGTTGAGAATCAGGGACGTCGTCATGTCAGGCTCCGTCGAATCTGAAAAGGCAGGAAGCATCGGCGGCGCTCGCTGTGGCGCAAGCGACCCCACGGCGACCGGTTGGCGTGCAAGGCTCAAGTGTAGTGCAATCGCACCGCTCGCCGCTATGCCCACGCGGCGCGCGAGGCAGCGACTGTGCCCCTGTGCTTATAGACCGTCTTCGGCCATGCGCAATAACGCGATGACGGTGGCGTCGTCGGTCTGCGCGAAATCGCTGTACGCGATGCTCACGGCATAGAACGGTTCCGGCAGCTCCAGACAAACGACGGCATCGGCCAGTGGCGCCAAACGCGCCACCGCATCGCGCGCGCCAACCGGTGCGCACGCGACGAGCGGGCCCGCCCCGAGCCGCCGCAAGGCGCGAAGCGCCGCAATCATGGTGGCGCCCGTCGCAATGCCATCGTCGACCACCACCACGGGTAATCCCGCCACCTGCGGCGCGCCGCGTCCCGGCGTATAGGCTTGACGCCGTTGCTGTAACAGCGCGCGCTGCCGGGCGGTCTCGCGTGCGAGGTAGGTGCCCGTCGCGCCTAACGACAACGCATGGTCCGCCAGAAAAATCCCGCCGAATTCATCGACGGCACCCACGGCCAATTCACTCTGATGCGGCGCGCCGAGCTTATGAGCGAGCAGCACGTCGAGCGTGCCGTTCAGATGTCTGGCGATGGGCATCGCGACGGGCACACCGCCACGCGGAATCGCCAGCACGAGCGGCGGCCCGCATTGCGCGAGCACCGTGTGCGAGGCGAGGGTTTCGGCGAGGGCATTGCCGGCAGCGGCGCGATCGAGGAACGGCATGACGGCGGCGGGGGCAAGCCCGGCAGAGAGAGGATGCTGCCATCCTAACGCCGCATGCTGATGCTTGTTTAGCGCGCGAGCAGTTCGGGGACGGTGCCGACGAGCAGCGTCACGCCCGAGCAGGCAAGCAGCGCGAGCACCATGCGACGAAACGCGTGGTCCGAGAGGAATTTATAAGCCCACGCACCGGCCAGCGTCGGCAGGATCATCGACGGCACGGCAATCGCAAACAGATGAAGCGTCTTCGCGGTGATCACGCCGTGCACGGTGTACATGATCATCGTGAGTGTGTGCATCACGATGAAGAAGAGCTGCATGACCGCGCGCTGGAGGTCTTTGTCCCAGCCGCGCAGCGTGCACCACAAGGTCGGCACTACACCGACGAGTCCGCCGATGCCACCCATCAATCCACCGATAAAGCCGACGACGCCGTCGGCAGCGCGTCCGCCGTGCGTGATGCGGGGCAGGTGTGCCGAGAGCAACAGAATCGTGCAGTACACGACGAGAATCGCCCCGATGCCCGCACGAAACCAAACCGGATCGAGATAGCGAAGAATCCAGACGCCGACCGGCACCCCGACGAGGCCACAAATCACAAACGGGGCAAGCCGGTCGAGCGGAACGCTACGGCGTACCGCGCGCAGGCCGAGAATCTGGCCGATGAGCGAGCAGAAGGCGACGAGCGGACCCGCGAGCGTGGGCGGCAGCGACCACGCCCAGAAGGACAGCGCGACCAAACCAAAGGCAAAGCCGGACAAGCCTTGCACAAAGCCGGCCACGCACGCGCCGATAATCAGCGGAAGAACGGGATCGAATGTCATGAATCGGGCGTACGCGATGCTGCCGCGCCGGTCTGGCCGGGCGGCAGATCAGTCGACGGGGCAGGGCGACGGATAAAGGCGGCATTATGCGGCGATCCGGCCGATTCGCGAAATCCGATGGGTGTGAGCAGGTGCGGAGGTCACAGCGCACCGCGACGCAACGCGATGCAGATAAGCGCAACGTTAGCGTTTGCCCAGCAGGCGTGGTGCCAGCCGTTCCCACACGGCAACGACGGCGGTGCCGACGCTAATGCCTAGCGCAGCACCGGCGAGCGCGTCGCTCGTCCAGTGATAGTCGGAGGCGATTTGTCCGAAGGCGGTGGCGGCGACTGCAATGGCACACGGCCAGCGCAGTGCCCGGTGGCGCAATGCCACCACCGTCGCGAACGTGAGCATCACCGTCAAATGCCCGGACGGAAACGACGCATACGCCGCGCCGTCCCCTGCGAACAGCCGAAACTCGAACACACCGTCATGCAGATACGACGGGTTGTTGTGCGTCCACGTATCGGGCCACGTGCGGCCGAAGACGTGCTTCAGTCCTGCCTTCGCAAAGACGGCCACCCCCAAGGCGCCGCCGGAGAGCCAAAGCGTAATCAACCAGTCAGGCAACGTGCGGCGCCAGAGAAGCACCGCACCCAGCGCGAAGAACACCGGCCAGCCCACGACGAACAGCGGCGCGGGCAATTCCGCAACGTGCTGTATCCATGGCGTGCCTTGCGTGTGCAGATGCGCGAAGTCCGCAATCGGCCGGTCGAACCATGGGATTGCAGCAAGCGCCAACAGCAAGCAACCAATTGCGCTACCCCATCCGGCGCGCAGGCAGATGCGCGGGGCGGCAGAAGCCGCGGCAGTGGACGGCACGGACGGTGGGGTGGACGGGGTGGGGCTGAGTTCAGTCATGACGCAAGTTCGAGAAAGCCCGGTAGCGACGCCATCGTGCGATGGCGACATGGTATTCGGGAATGCGCGGGGTGGGGGCAAGGGAGGAGGCTGCGAGGGAGCAAGCCTGACGCAGCGGCGTGGCGATTTGATGACGATCAGTACGTGCGCGTTGCGCGCATGACATGCTCCGGTGGCAAGGAACGGAAAGATTTTTTGCGGGATTGACGTCCATCGTCCTACAATCGTCCCCTGCATGGCGGGGCCATGAAGTCGACCAATCAGTCGAACATTGAGTCGACCATGCAGCGCTGAGACGCTGCGGCGCCGGAAATTCAGATCCATCGCTTTTGTGCGAGTAGTTCGCCAGTCAAAACAAAATCAATAACGCATGCGGGGGCAGCAGTGATTCGGGGATTCAATAGCATCATCGACCGTCTGGCGCGCGAGTTCTGGCGCGCCGCGCACACGCGTGAGCAGCAGCATGCTCAGTCGCAAATGCGAGGTCTGCCGGAAGTGCGCGCCGCCGAGCAAGCGCAGCGCGCGTTTGAAGAGGCACCCGCTGCCGACGCGGTAGCGCGAGAGCGGCTGCATCTGGCCTGGCAACAAGCCGAAGCGAGCGCACAAGGCGCGCGGGCCAAGTTTGAGATTGCGCGTCTGGAGCGTCTGCTGGCCGATGGCCTCGCGCGCGACTTACGCATTCCGCCCGCCGACCTGCGTGCGCGCAACACGCCGCCAGTGCTCGACACCCGTCATCTGCCGAAGATTCTCGCCAAACCCGAATGGGAAACGTTTGCCCCGGAGAAGCCGGGCAGGCTGGCGCTGGCAATGCCGGGCGCGTCGGCGCGATACGAGCAAGCGGTGTCGAAGGCGCGAAGCGAGTTCGTGCATGCCGAGCGCGAGTACGAAGCGTCGAAGATCCGCCGCACCCAAGGCTCGATGATTCTGCAAATCGCGCAGCAAAAAGCCACCGAGGCCGCTCGCGCGGAGGCGTCACGCCATAACGCGGCCGTGGCCGATTTCGAAGGGGCGTTGTTGCGCGGTGAAGCGGCGGCTGTCACTGGCTATGCGCGCATTGTGCTGAGCCGTAGCCCCTACCCGGAAGCGTTCCAACAGACACTGGCTGCGCACTACGTCGAGAATCTCAAATTGCTCGCGATCGGTGTCGACGTGCCGACGCTCGACGCGGCAGTCCCCATCGCGCTCGAATACCGCTACGACACCATCGAAAAAGCGATTCAGGGCATGCCGGCCGGCGAGGCGATGCGCGCGCAGGTGTACGCCAATGCGCTGCGCCAGTTGCTGCTGCGCTCGCTTTATGAACTGTTCGCGGCCGACCCGTTGCGGCATGTGAATGCCATCGTGCTGAACCTCTATGCGAATGCAGGCGACGAGCGCCTGTGTCTGGCGAGCGTGCATGTGTCGCGTGCCGATTTCTCGGCGCTGGTGCTTGCTGAGGGCGATGCGGTGACGCATCTCGCGACGATCGGTGCGCGCGTGTCGGCGCGTCCCGAAGCGTTGCAGGCAGTCACGCCGGTGGCGGGCGTCGATATGACGCAGGTGATCACCGATGCGGATGTCGCCGTCGATCGCCGCTTCAATCTGATGACGCTCACCGACAAGGACTTCACGCAGGTGATGTTCCACCTGCTGCGCTCGCACGGCTTCGAAGGGCCGCCGCTCTTGCCCACGGAAGACGGCATGCTGACCTGCCGCGCATGGGATCCGCATCCGATCTTCGGGGGCGACGTGGTGGTGCATATCTATCGCAACACCCCGCATCTGGGCTTGGGCGCGGCGCGCACGATGCTCGCGGAAATGCAGCAGATCGGCGCGGCGCGCGGCATGTTGATTACCACGGGGGAATTCGAAGAGGGCGTGGTGGAGTTTGCGCGCGACCGGCGTATCGAATTGCTTGGCGGTCAGCATCTGGTCTTTCAACTGAAGGAGAATGCGGGCGTCGAGGCAAGCGTGACGGCGCCGGCGTCGCCCGAGGCCGCTGGCGGCATCGGGGCTGCGGGAGCCACGGCCGCGTCGGTGTAAGTGTTTCGGCGCTAGCGTGCCGGGTGATGCCCCTCTGGGATGGAAGATCGTCTGCGAAAGACCCGCCTGCTATAGTGGGCCGGTCTTTCCCAAGGCAAACCCATCACCGATCACCCATCACGGAGGTTCGTATGTCACAACGCACGAAACGCCTGTCAGGCCAGCGCATGGTGAGCACTTTGGGCACGGCACTCGCACTGGTGCTGTCAGTCGGCGCGCCCACGTTGGCGCACGCGCAACTCGACGCCTTGAAGAATGCCATCGGCGGCGGCTCCAGCGGCACCAATTCCGGTGGTCTGGCTGGCAGTTTGGGCGGCATGGGCTCGGCGAGTTCGCTGACCTCGGGCAGCATCGGCAACGCCACCGGTGTCTTGCAGTTCTGCATCAAGAACAACTACCTCAGCGGTGCAAATCTGAGTTCGGCCACGGACGTTAAAGACAAGCTGCTCGGCAAGCTCGGCACGCAGTCGGGTTCTGCGGCCGCCAGCCCGGGCTATCTCGATGGTGCCAAGGGACTGCTGTCGGCATCGGACGGCAAGACGGTCGATCTGAATGGCGGTGGGCTCAAAGAGCAACTCACGCGTCAGGTCTGCGACAAGGTGCTCGATCAGGCCAAGTCGTTTCTCTGACAACCACGGCTGAGTGGTACCAAAAAATTCATTGAAACTGGGTCTTTGCGGTGGGCCACGCCTCGGCGTACGCTAGGCGTTATTCCATCCCCACCGCCTGAGTCCGGAGTCTTCGATGTATTTGCCTACCGCGTTTGCCGACGATCGTCCCGAGGTTCTGCACGATTTCATCCGCGCCAATCCGCTTGGCCTGCTCGTGAGCGCCGGCGCGCTTGGGCTGGTGGCCGATCCGATTCCGTTTCTGATGTATCCCGACGAGGGCGAGTTCGGCACGTTGCGCGCCCACTTGGCGCGCGCGAATCCGCATGGCCCGGCGTTGAAGGATGTCGACGATTGCCTCGTGGCCTTCACCGGCGCGCAGGCTTACATCACGCCCTCGTGGTACGCGGCCAAGGCCGAGCACGGCAAAGTGGTGCCGACTTGGAATTACGCCGCAGTGCACGCGTGGGGCAAGCCGCGCTTGATCGACGACGCAGCGTGGGTGCGCCGCTTGGTGGGCGATTTGACTGCATCGCAAGAGCAGGGCCGGTTGGCGCCGTGGGCGGTAGAGGATGCCCCGGCAGACTTTATCGACGGCATGGTGCGCGCCATCGTCGGCGTGGAAATTCCGATTCGTCGCATCGAAGGGAAATTCAAAGCGACGCAAAATCGCGCCATGGCAGACCGCGTCGGCGTAGTCGAAGGGCTTCGCGCTCAAGGGCCGTTGAGCGAGCCGATGGCCACGCTGGTGGCGCAGCGCGGCGACGTGCCGCAAAGCTGATGGCGGCGGCGCTCACCCGAGCGCCCCACCGTAACGAAACGAAACAATTTCGCGGGTTTCAGACAGGTTTGCCGCTGGCGTCCCCGCATACAATGCGGCATCCCGACTCAGGTGCCGCGATGAAAACGTTGCTCGCCATGCTTGCGCTGTTGCTCTGCTTGTTCCTGCTGGAACAGGCCGACGTGCCGAGCGCGCAAGCCGACGAGTGCGGCAATCTCGCCCCCGATCAGACATTGCAGTGCGCCGCCTACGGGGCGGGAAACGTGGTCCCTGAATAGCCTTCATCCGCTACAATCGCACCCCCAAGTCTTACCGTAAGCAGTGCGATGAAGCAGTCTGAACGGACGGCCACCGCAGTGCGCGCAACTCGTTTGCGCGCGATGGCCCGGCAATTGGCAACACTCGCAGTCAGCCCTCGTTGTGCTGTCGCTTTCCAAATTTCCCCCCTGATTTCCCGCGCAACGCCTCGTTCGATTTCTCTTCTGAAGGCTATTCCGCTTGTGATCGGCGTTGGCATTGTCGCGGCCTACAGCAACGCATTCGCTGCGCCGAGCGCGTGTGGCGATCACTACTTCGCGGGCACCGCGCCCGATATCACCAACGCATCGATGACCCGCGCGGCGCGCGAGGTGTGCTTCAGCGCGTTCGGTGTCATGCACTCGGGCGTGACGCGCACGCCGCTCTGGTCGGCCGAACATCTCACGCGCGACCGGCTCGCCGACGCGCGCGAAATGACCCGCGTCAACAGTTTCCACGCCGAGTCGAATTTGCCCGCCAGCGAGCGGGCCGAGTTGCGCGATTACGTGCGCTCGGGGTACGACCGCGGCCATATGGCACCCTCGGCGGACATGCCCGATGCGCGCGCGCAATCGGAGAGCTTTTCGTTGTCGAACATGGTGCCGCAGAACAGCGAGAACAATCGCTATCTCTGGGCGGGCATCGAATCGAGCGTGCGCACGCTGGCACGCGACCGGGGTGAGTTGTTCGTCATCACTGGGCCGCTCTTCAAAGGGCAGTCGATCACGCAGATCGGCAACCGGGTGATGGTGCCCACGCAACTCTTCAAAGTGGTCTATGACCCGAAGCGTAAGCAAGCGGGTGCCTATCTTGTCGCCAACGAGGCAACAGGCGACTATTCGGTGGTCAGCGTGGCTGAACTAGAGAAGCTGGCTGGGATCGACTTCTTTCCCGGCATGCCGACCTCGGTGAAAGCCACGGCGATGCGCCTGCCCACGCCCAAGGCCGCTGGCGGCAGCAAGCGCAAGCGAGACCCCGAGGTGCCGACTTACCGTGAGGTGCAGACGGTGCTCGACTTTCTGCGCACGATCATTCGCTAACCGATGTTTCCCCCGACACAGGAGTCTTCGATGACCGCATCGTCCTCAGCCGGCACCACCTTTGCCCCGTTCGCCAACGACGCCGACGCCCTCTCGCTGGGTGAGCTGAACGTGGAAAATCATACGGATCACGTTGCCATCTTTGGAAGCCTGACGCTGCGCCGCGATGCCGAGGGGCTTCGGCAGGCACAGGCGCTGAAAGCCGTGTTGGACGCCGTGGTCGCCGCGCTGGGTTCCGGCGCGTTGCCGGAACACGCCGAACCGGCGGCAGACGTTGCCCCGCGGCAAGTGAAGAACCCGTTTGCGGAGTGACGGCTCCGGATTTACCCGGGGTTGGGGCTTTATTCAAACATTCGATGTTGCGGCGCACTAGATGAATTGGCTTGCCGATGCATCGGCCGCAACCTTCGCCTTCCTGCGAATTTCATCGTGCGACATGCCGCGTGTCGGGTCGAGCGCGCGCACCCCTGTCATTTCTTGTCGTTTCCCAATCCATGCGGGTTGCGCGACAACTTGTCGCACCTGCGACAAAGTGTCGCATTGACACTTCTTTTCAAAAATCAGGATTCACGTCACCCATTCGCTTTTTCGCGAGGTCTTAATTCGTCTCGAAAATCGCCGGGCAGGGTCGATTTTCTTGTGGCGACGCAACACCGATAAGGGGTTTACGGCTTTCTTGCGAAGCGCATACTAGCCCTGCGTCCCGTCGATTCCGATATCAGGGAGTCGGTGACGGGAAAGGCCACGAGCACTAAACAACGCGAGGTTACTTATGCACATCCGTTGGAAAAAAGTGTATTCGAGTGGATGGGGTTCTGTTCACCACATTCAACCCCGTTCGAATCGCAGCGCCACTGAGCGCGAGCAACTCTTTCAACGCCTTTTGGCGGTAGCGATCGCCTGTAGTGTGGGCGGATTCGTTCTTCTGTCGATCGGCGCGGCCTTCCTAGGGCGCTAAGTCCCCAATCTTCCTTTCGCGCGCGGCACCGCCTTCCGACGGCCTGCCGCGCATCGTTGCTTTCCCCATCTGATTTGAATGTCTGCGCTTGCGCGGGCGCACCGCTGCGTGCGCGCCGTCGGGCGCAATTCGCGCCATAAAAAGCGAACGTTCGTGCGCTTCGACACGTTTTGTTACAGATGTTTAAAGTGTCGAAGCGTTCGCCTATTCCGGCCATCGCCAAACATTAGCGAATCGGCAAAAAATCCATTGGAAATCATTGCAATGCGGCGTGAAGCGCGTTTTCACGCGTCGCGATAAACGTCGGCTGACCGAGTTTTGGCGCGGCATCCTGTAAGTCGACGCTATTGCAATTCCACAAGAATAGTGACATCTTGAGGCGAAGTCGGCGTGTAGGAATTCAAGGTAGTTCGTTCTGAGGATTTGTCCGAATTGCCTTGCGTCTCTAAACTTTCGATAAAGAAGAAAAGATAAGGCATTGCGGGCCGGTTTGTTTGATTTGTGAGGTGCGCCATGGAAATTCGCTGGGAAAAGTTGTATTCGGGCGGATTGGGTCGTTTTTACGACACTTCGGAATCGAGCCGCCGCCGGGCACGGCGAGCGCAGTTGGCATGGTTCGGTATCGCTATTTCGGTCGCTGTCGCGGTGGGCGCTGTCGCTATCGCGTGGCGCTGGATCTGATGCCTGCCGGCCGCTTCAACCACACACTGACTACGGGGATGCTGGCGCTGCTCGCTGTGACGGCGGGCGCGTCGGTGTACGCGCAGCAACCTCAGCCGCCTCAGGCACCACCGGCATCATCGGCACCGGCCGCAGCGTCGGCGTCTCCCGGTTTGGTCGCCGAGCCCGTTGATGCGTCTGGGCAGGCATGCGGCAGTGTCCGCGCGCTGCCAGCCGACGTCACCCATTACCGCTACGAAGTGAAAAACCGCTGCCAGCGGCCCATCACCTACAGTTGGCGCTGCAATAGCGCGGATACCGAGCACTCGCTCGATGTCGCCGGACAGGCGACAGAAGTGGCGACGTGCGTGAAAGCCACCGGTGCTGCCGGGGAAATCATCTTCCGCTTCGGGCCGCCGGGTACTGGCAACTAATGTTCGGTCGGCTACCGCCTGGCAGCTTGCCGCTGTCGGTATCGCACCACCTGTGAATCCCTTGGTCGACCGGTCGCCACATCCGCCGGGAATGGCTATCATGACGCCATGCCGCTCGCTTGCGGGCGACGCTGACAAGCTTCTGCATCTGCTCCGAGATACTCGATCCGCCAAGGACCCCCGCCGAGGACCCCCATGAACGAAACCGTCACCTCGCCGTCGCTCGACACGGCCGCCCTGCGCGAATTCGTCGAACGCAAATGGAACGATGAAATTCTTCACGCGCTGACCGACTACATCGCAGTACCCGCCAAAAGCCCGGGCTTCGATGCCGACTGGGCGCGCAACGGTTACATCGACCGCGTGGTGCGCGACGCCGCGCAATGGGCCGAGCGCCAGCCGGTCAAGGGGCTCAAGCTCGAAGTCATCCGCCTCGAAGGCCGCACGCCCGTGATCTTCTTCGAAGCCCCGGCCACGCGCTCGGGCAGCGACGAGACGATCGTGCTGTACGGCCATTTGGATAAACAACCTGAATTCGACGGCTGGCGCAAAGACCTCGGCCCGTGGACGCCGAAGTTCGAAGACGGCAAGCTCTACGGTCGCGGCGGTGCCGACGATGGCTACGCGATCTATGCCAGCGTGACGGCCCTCGCGGCGCTCGACGCGCAAGGTGTGGAGCGTCCGCGTTGCGTGGGGCTGGTCGAAACGTGCGAAGAGTCGGGCAGCTACGACTTGCTGCCTTATGTCGATGCGTTGCGCGAGCGCTTGGGCAAGGTGAGTCTCGTCGTCTGTCTCGATTCGGGCGCAGGCAACTACGATCAGTTGTGGCTGACCACGTCATTGCGCGGCATGATCTCGGGCAGTCTGGAAGTGCAGGTGCTCGACGAAGGCATTCACTCGGGCGGCTACGGCGGTATCGCGCCGTCGAGCTTCCGCATCATGCGCCAACTGTTCGAACGGCTGGAAGATGCAGGCAGCGGCAATGTGTTGCCCAAGGGCTTTCACAGCCCGATTCCGCTGCAACGCTTGAAAGAGGCGGAAGCCACGGCTGCGATTCTTGGCGACGACGTTTGGAAGAAGATGCCGTGGGCCTGCGGTCAGGACGGCCTGTCGGTGCTGCCGACCACCACCGATCCGAAGGAAGCGCTGTTGAATTCGACGTGGCGTCCGTCGCTGTCGGTCACCGGCGCCGCAGGTCTGCCCGCGTTGGCCGATGCGGGCAACGTGCTGCGTCCGCGCACAGCCTTCAAACTCTCGCTGCGACTACCGCCGCTCATCGATGCCGCGCAAGCCGTCGACGAACTCAAATCGCTGCTCGAACTCGATCCGCCCTACAACGCGAAAGTGACGTTCAAGGCCGATGCGTCGGCATCCGGCTGGGATGCCCCGGAAGTGGCCCCTTGGCTGTCGACGGCGCTCAATACGGCGTCGCAACGCCACTACGGCGAGGACGTCGCGTTCATCGGGCAGGGCGGCACGATTCCGCTGATGAACACGCTGCAAGCGGGGTTCCCGAGCGCGCAGTTCATGGTGTGCGGTGTGCTCGGTCCGAAGTCGAACGCCCACGGTCCGAATGAATTCCTGCACGTGCCATACGCCAAGAAGCTGACCGCCGCCGTGGCCGAGGTGATCGCGCTGGCACCGTAAGCTTCTGCTGATCGAATGACCGAAAGGGCCGCATCGAAAAGATGGCGGCCCTTTCGTTTTGTGGGGCGGCGCAAGGGCGCGTCGCGCGCGACGTCGTCACAGACGATGCGTCACCGATTCGAGCACTTGCACGCCGCGCATGAAGTCATCGATGTCCATGGCTTCGTGCGGATTGTGCGAGCCGTTGGCGTTGCGCACGAACACCATCCCGCTGGGAATGCCTGCATTGGCGAAGATCGCGGCGTCGTGACCGGCACCGCTCGGTACGCGCTCTTGCGGCAAATCGAGTGCGCGGCAGGCGTCGACGAGCAACGACGACACATGCGTATCCATGATGGCGGGCGCCGAAGCGAGCCGCCGGTCGAAGACGAACTGCACACCGCGGTCACGCTCGATGGCGCGGCACTCGGTGCGCATTAGCTCGTAGAACACGTCGAGCGTATCGGCGCTTTGGCTGCGCACTTCCAGACTGAAATCGACACGCCCCGGAATGCGCGAGATCGCGTGTTCGGCAGGGTCGGTGCCGACGATGCCCGTGGTCACGACGAGATCGATGCCGCGTTCGAGCAATGCGCGCCAGTGTTCGTCGAGCCGCGTGATGAGATCGGCCACCGCAAACATCGCGTCGTGCCGCAGCCAGCGCGGCACCGCACCGGAATGGCCCGCTTCGCCCACACACGACACGCGGTTATGGCGCACGTTGCCGCGAATGCCCGGCACGATGGCCACTGGCATCTCGCGGGCGATCATCACCGGCCCCTGCTCGATGTGTAATTCCAGCCAGGCTTTGGCGCGCGACACATCGAAGAGCATCGCGCCGTCGCGAATGGCATCGATATCGGCACCTGCCTCGGCCATGCATTCGGCCAGCGTGCGGCCGTGCGTGCGATGTTTCATCGCCAGATCCGCGTCGCTAAGTTTGCCGAACAGGGCACTTGAGCCCATATACGCTTTGCCGAACCAGGCGCTTTCTTCACCGCGCAGCGCGAGCACGCGCACCGGCGTCGATGTTGGACGGCCGCTGCGCTGCTGTTCGACAAGACACAGCAGGCCCGCAACGATGCCCGCCATGCCGTCGTAGTTGCCGCCTTGCGGCACGGAGTCGAGGTGCGAGCCGATCCACGTGGCGGGCGTATCGTTGCGCGGCCCTGACGCACCCGCTCCATCGGGCAGCGAGAAAATCAAATTGGCCGCACGGTCGCGCGTGACGGCGAGTCCCTGATGACCGGCCCATTCGGTCAGATACGACGCTGCCGCGTTCTCGCCTGCGCCATAGCTGTCGCGGGAGACACCGACACCGTCGTCGCCGAGGCGGCGCAGGTCGTTGAAAAGTTGATCGGCCAGCGAGGCCAGCGCGGTAAGACTCATGAGCGTGTTTTCTACAAAGACATAAACAAGGGGAGGGGAAGCAAGCCGCATTCACTGCCTGCGAACCACGCTCACCGTCGCGACGTGTCGCGAAAGCGAGCGCTGTGTCCCTATCACCCGGACTGCTGTGCGAAGCGCAACCAACGGTCGGTGAGTTGCGCGTCGAGCGCTACGGCCCCCGTGAGCGCTGCGAGCTTCTCGATTTCGTGCCGCGCGCAATAGGCGGCGAGCCCGTCGACGATGTGGCCCATCGCGGCGGGATCGCGGAACGAGGCCGTGCCCACCTGCACGGCGGTGGCCCCGGCCAGCATGAATTCAACGGCATCGTCTGCCGTCTCGATGCCGCCGCAGCCGATGATCGGAATGCGCACCGCGCGATGGCATTGATGCACGAGCCGAACGGCCAGCGGTTTGATCGCCGGGCCTGACAGGCCGCCCATCACGTTGCCGAGTTTGGGGCGGCGCGTGTGCACGTCGATGGCCATGCCGAGGACGGTGTTGCCCATGACGATGGCGTCGGCTCCGGCGTCTTCCGCCGCGCGCGCGATCAGCGCGATCTGCCCGGCGTTGGGCGTGAGCTTGACCCACAACGGATGCTTCGTGCGCCGCCGGATCGCGCTCACGGCCTTGTATGTCGTCTCAGGGAGCATCGCGAAGGCCATGCCGTCGGCTTCGAGATTCGGGCACGAGATGTTGGCCTCGATGGCGGCAACTTCGGGCAATGACAATCGCTCGCAGGCTTCGGCGAACGATTCGGCGGTGTCGGCGGAGACCGATACCACCACGGGCGTGTCGAACCGCGTGTAGGGCGGCAGCACGTCGCGCAGGTAGGCATCGAGCCCCTTGCTCGGAATGCCGATGGAGTTGAGCATGCCGCTGGGCGTTTCGGCCACACGCGGCGTCGGGTTACCGGCGCGCGTGGCGGGCGACACGCTCTTGATGACCAGCGCGCCGAGCCGATTGAGATCGAGCGCCTCGCGGTATTCGATGGCGAAGCAACCGGAAGCGGGCATGACCGGGTTGCGCAGCGTGAGCGCGCCGATGCGAACGCTCAGATCGGGCTCATGGGATGCTCGCAGCGCCTGCAAGTGAAGATCAGCCAAAGTCCACCTCCCCGATGACATCGCGAATCGGAAACACGGGGCCTTCGCGGCACACGCGCAAAAATTGTTTGTCGCCGTCGCAATCGAACAGGCGCACGCACGACAGGCAAACGCCCATGCCGCACGCCATACGCTGCTCCATCGCCACTTCCGCAACCATCTGCGGGTGTTCTGCGACGACCCGCTGCAAAAGCATCAGAAGCCGGTGCGAGCCACAGGTGTAGACAGCGTCGTGCGGCGCTGCGGCGAGCAGCGCACGTATGCGGGCTTCGACTGCCTCGACCGACGACGAGCCATCGCTGTCGAATACGCAGTGCACGTCAGCCAGTTCACGGGCGTTACCTGAGCGCAAGAATTCGTCGCGCATGAGATCGGCTTCGCTACGCGCCGACATCACCACGGTGAGCCGGATACCGGCTGCCGCAGCGCGTTGGACGAGCGGGGCCATCGTGGCCAGCCCGACGCCACGCGCCACGACCATCACGCGTTGCCATGCCGTATCGAGCGTGAACGTGTTGCCGAGCGGACCGACGATGTCGAGCGTCGCCCCTTCGGCCAGTGAGGCGAGGGCGCGCGTGCCGACGCCGGTGACGTTGTAGAGAAATTCGATAACGCCGGGTTCGGGGCCGGTGCCATACACGCTCATCGGACGCAGCAGAAACGGCGCTTCTTGGTCCGTCACCGGGCACTTGAGCTGATAGAACTGACCGGGGCGTGTCGTGTGCGCGAGCGGCGCATCGGCTTGCAGTTGCAGATAGCGATAGCGGGCATTCACCGCACGGTGCGTGAGCACGCGGCAGCCATGGGTGGCTACGGTGGCTACGGTAGCCACGCTGGCCACAGTGGAGGCGTGGCAGGGTGCGTCGAGAATCATTCGAGTTCGGTGCCCTTGAGTTCGGGAATCAGAAAGCGCGTGGCGAGCATGTCGAGCACATAAAGGCTCGCGAGCAGGGCGATGGCGATCTGGAAGGAGTAGCGCACGGCGAGTGCACCGACGACGAGCGGGCCGAGTCCGCCGATGGCGCGGCCGATGTTCCACAGCACGTTCTGCGCAGTGGCACGCGCGGCAGTTGGGTAGGCTTCGGACATCAGCGTGCCATAGCCGCCGACCATGCCGTTGACGAACATGCCCATGAGCGCACCGGCAAACAGCATCACAGTCGGGTCGGTCAACTGCGCGTAGACGAGCACCATCACCACGGCCCCCGCCTGATAGAGCAGGAACGTCGGGCGGCGTCCGATGCGGTCGGCCAACTGGCCGAAGGCCCACACGCCGAACATCATTCCGACGACCGTGGCGGCAGTCCACAGACCCGACTTCGTCAACGAGAAGCCGAGCTTCTGCGAGAGGAACGTCGGCAGCCAGATCATGATCCCGTAGTAGCCAAAGTTCTGAACCGAGCAGAGGATCACGATGCCCAGACTCACCCGCGTGGTGCGAGCGTCTTTCACGAGCAGACGGAAGGCGTTCGAGCGGTTGGCCGTCGACGCGTTGTCCGCGCGGCGCACGAAGACTTCCGGCTCGTGAAGCTTGTTGCGAAGCACCCACGCCACCAGCGCGGGCAGCACACCGACGAGAAACATGCCGCGCCAGCCGATGTGAATCAGCAGCATTGGCGTGAGCAGCGCCGCAGCGAGTACGCCCGTTTGCCAGCCGAGCGCCACATACGACGACACCCGTGCACGCTTGGCGGCAGGCCATGCCTCAGCGGCGAGGGCCATGCCAATGCCGAACTCGCCGCCCAGGCCGATGCCAGCGATGGTGCGATAGGCCAGCAAGTCCCAGAAGCCCTGTGCAAAGGCGCACAACCCCGTGAAAACGGCAAACAGCAGAATCGTCCACGTCAGCATGCGCACGCGGCCATAGCGATCGGAGAGCGCACCGAAAATGATGCCCCCCGCCACCGCCCCGATCAGTGTCCACGTGACGAGTGCCCCTGCCTGCCCCGGCGTGAGCGACAGACCAGCGGTGATCGCGGGCAGCATGAAGCCGAGAATCAACAGATCGAATCCGTCCATCGCGTAGCCGATGGCGGAGCCCGCGAGCGCTTTCCATGCGTAAGGCGTCACGGCGTCGGACGGTGCGGCAGCCGTGCGCTGTGCGCTCGGGGTGTTCAGGTTGACTTCCATGGTCGTGTCCTGTGGGGGCGGCGAGTGATCGAATGCGCCTGCAAGCGCAAGGCCGCGCCGCCGCCACTACCGCCAGTCATCGTCAAATTGTCTAAATATTTAGACGAATGCGAGAAAAAAATGCCTCGACTCACACATAGACATCGCTGGTGAACTGCGCAGCGAAGTCGTTGAGGGTGGCGAGAAAGTGGGCGTCGGACGCGTCGGCGGCCTCGCGCAGCATGGTGGCGGAGGCTTTGCTGCGGGTGAGAAACGCCTGCAACGTTTCGCTGCTCGTCGCAATGCCGGACTGCCTTTCTGCAAAAGCCTGTGCCGCCTGCGCGAGCAACAGCAGCGCAGCCGATTCACGCGTGGGGGTGCGCGACGCGTTCAGGCAGCGCTCGGCGAAGTCTTCGATGTCGGACAAACCAACCGTGTCGCGCTGCAACCAGGCACAAGCAAGCTTCAGATCCATCATGCGCTCCATTTGTCTAAATATTTAGACTAAACGAACCCAAGGGGTCCGGCAAGGTGAAAATTATTGGGTCAAACCCTGAGTCGAAGGACTGCGCGACGGCGGTTGTAGCGGGGGATACCGTCGCGCAGGGCGAGTGTGCGGGGGCACACCCGATAACGTCTGATAAGGCTTAGAACTTCATTCGCAGGCCGGCGCCGTACGTCTGGCCGGTCGACAAGTCGCTCATGTGATCGTACTTGTAGGCGGCGTAAATGTCGGTGCGCTTGGAGAGCGGGTAGTCGTAGCCGAGTGCCCACGTGGTGCGGCGCTGGTTGTCGCCCGAGCCGTTCGAGCCGGTGTAGGCGACCGACGCGAGCACGCTGCCGCGACCGAGCGGCACCGAGGCGCCGAACTGCCCCGTGTTGCTGTGGAAATTGCCACTGGCCGCCTGACTGGCGACGAGCATGTACTGCGCAAACAGCTTCACGACGGTGAAGTCGTACGAGAGGCCGATCTGTGCCGTGTTCTGGTTGGCAAGCCCCGTCACGCCAGGCAACTGCGTACCGAAGTCTCCCGCGGTGTTGCTGAAGTTCACGTATTGATAGTTCACCGCCACGCCGAACGGGCCGTTGCCATACGTGAGGGCGGCGCCCCACTTCTTGGCGCTGTGGTCCGTTGCGCTGTTACCCGTGGCGTAGATCAGCGTGCCGGCCAAGCCTGCATAACTCGGCGACGTGTACGCGATGGCGTTGTTCCATGCCGAGTCGCCCACCACGCCTTGCGTCCCCAGACCCTTGTAGGTGTGGAAGATCATCGGCGAGAACGTGTACGAGTTGTTGAACGGGTTGAACTGGATCGTCGCCAGATACAGCGGCGTGGTGATGCGTCCGAGCCGCAGCGTACCGGCGGTGGTGTTCGACAGGCCGACGTAGGCGTTGCGCGAGAAGAAGCTGTCGCCAGCAAAACGGCCGTAGGTGCCGTTGTTCGGCTGGAAATAGCTCTCGAGCACGAAGAGCGCGCTGTTGCCGCCGCCCAGATCTTCCGTACCGGCCATGCCCCAATACGACGTGGTCATGCCGCCGCCTTGCTGCACGACCGCGGCTTGCCCGCCCGGGTTCTTCACCGAGCCGACATAGGCGTCGGCCAAACCGTAGAAGCTCACGCTCGACTGCGCATGGGCCGTCGTTGCGAGCGTTGCCGCGCCCAATGCGGCGGCGCCAGCCACCTTGTGCCAGGTTTTCATCATTCCCTCGTTATGTGTACAAATTTCTGGACGGCGCGCAGGCTATCACTGCCCGCGTGCCCGGTCATCCCCAAAATTGCGCTGAACATCAATTTGTTCCGGCCATTCCCGTGGTGTGGGGCAGACCTGCACGGCATCGTGCCGATGTCTAAAAAAATAGACAATCGGAAAAATAATGTGGCGTGAGATGGCGAGAGACGATGAGTGCGGGAAGTCGGGCGGGGAGAGTGCGCGGGCGGAGGGCGTCGGTATAATCCCGGCACGATGTCGCGGGGCGCGAGCGCGCGTGCGGCAGCGACGAATTCCAACAGGGGGAGATTTGAACCGATCTGCGACGACATCCCGGGCGCCAAGAGGCGCGCGCTTCAATTTTCGAGCGATTGGCGAACGCCTGCGCGCCTACCGGCTGGCGGCCGAACTGCGCAGTGAGGACGTTGCCGAGCGGCTCGACATTTCGCGCGCGGCCATCTACAAGCTCGAACGCGGCGAGATCGTGAAGATCGACACACTGGAGCGGCTGGCGGCGTTGTTAGGGGTGTCGCTGGCAAACCTGCTGGGTGTGGAAGTGGAATATCACGACTCGGCGGTGAGCTACTTCGAGCGCATGCGTCAGTTGGAGGGCCGTTCCGAGCGCATCGTCGCGCATTTCGACCCGATTTCCTTTTTGCTGACGTCGAGCGATTACGACGTGTGGTTGCGTCATATGCTCGAAGAGAGCATTCCGCCGCGACTCGCCGACAAGCACTGGGCCACGACGATCGACCGGGTGCTGGGCATTCTGCAAGAGCGTAAAGCGAGTTTTTCGCGGCATCGTCTGGCAGTCACGAGCCTGATCGGGCTGCGTCAGATCGAGCAGTTTCTGCATCACGGGCTGGTTGGGCGGCTGGGCTTGCCACCGGGCGTGCAACTGGAGCGCAAGATGGCGGCGCGCCGCGAAGTGATGCGCATCATCGAGTTTCTCGAAGCGGATACGTCGGGCGTGCAGATCGGCATCGTGAGCGACAACATGCCCAACGAGTCGTTTCAGATCTTCGAAGCGGAGGGCGAGGCGTACGTCGCGGTATCGCCGTTCCGGCTCGGTGAGTTGCCGAACCTGCGCACCGGGATTGCCACGATCACCACGTCGCCCGACGGCGTGGGCATGTACCGCGCGATGATCGACCGGCTTTGGGCCGATTCCGCCAAAGGCAAAGAAGGGGCGGCGCTGCTGAGTCAGTTGCTCGCCCGGTTCTGATCGACGTAATCCGGCGGCGTATCTACGCGCCGCCGCGCTTGTCCTAAGGTGTTACCTCCCGGGCTTCCGCAATACAGAAGTCCGCGGCCTGAGACGATATTCCGCGCTTGCGAAGACATTTAGTCTCCCGTGCCATGACGGCCCTTCGGTCGGATGACAAGGAGACTTATTCATGAGTGAACGCTTATCGCGTGCCGGGCAGCCCAGCGCATCGACCCCCGTCTTGTTGCGGCATGTGCAACGCCCGTTCGACGATTGCGATTCGTTGGCCGGAGACTTCAGTGCCGTCGTTCAACTGCCGTCGAAGGCGCTGGGCAAGGCGTGGTCCCGGTACCCGGAGCGAACGTATCGCACGCCGCAAGGTAACGTTTGCGTTCCGTTTTGCGAGTGGGCAAAAGCGAGCAGCGCGCAATGCAAGGCTGCGGAGGACGTCAAAGCCGATGCGTTCGTATCGAACACGGTCCGCGACGCAGTCGGTGCATGGCGCGATAGCGTCATACGTTTCGAGAGCGGGGTACGGATGTTTGAAGCCGAACGCCGTAACACGCTGCTCGACGCGAGCAAAAACAAGCCTGCCAACACGACGCATTTGCGCGGGTTCGGCATGGGCGCGTATCGCGTTCAGTTAGATGCCATCGGTGCATTGCGCCAGGCGGCGAGCGCCGCCGATGCGCGGGGGACACAAGCCGGGGATGCCGAAAGCCGGGGCGAGGGCGAGCGAATTCGGCAACATTTGACCAAGCTTTGCGATGCGACACGCAAAACGACACATATCTCGTTAGGCAACCGGCTGGCCATGCTCGATCGCGAGCTCGCCGAGGTCAAGGTGCTCAACGAGTTGACGTCCGTTGCGCAACGAGAGCGCCTAAAAGGCGGGGCGTCGGTGCCGTTGCGATTGGCGCGCCGGGGCGATCAGTACGTGCTTAAGCCCGCAACGACGCACTCCGTATTGGATAGCAAGCAACGGCGAGCGCGGAGTGAGGCTGCCAGTCTCGCGTTGTTGCTCGGCCTGCCGGCATCTGCCACCGTCACATTGGACACGTTACGCGAGCGAGGCTTCGGTTGTCCGGGCAACAGTTTCCTTAGTGTCGATGCGTCGGCGTATGAAGGCGATGGTCATGGCAAGCAATGGGTGCTGGCACGCGCACGCGACCTCATGCGCCAGAAGGATGAGGCGGAATCGCTGTTGAAAGCCCTTGACGATAGGTACGACCGGCACGACGTGCCCGACCCGGTACGCCTGCTGCCCGATGACGAGCAGTTCGAAGACGAAGCGGTTGCAGCTTTTGGGGCGTGGCCGGAAAGGCGTCAATCGACACCAGAGTTGCTGGCGAATGACCTCCGTGTGCGACGTTGGAGTACCGACGGCAACGACCTGCCCGAGGCAGACCGATACGACATGACGTCGTTCGGCAAAAGTCAGACCCAAGTGCATAAGGTGGAATACGGCTTTGAGATGGAGCATCCAGACGGCGGTGAAAGCAGTTCCAGCATCGGTTCCGACGAGCGTTTGGCCGAGCCGCCATCGCCGCGACGCAAGACACCCCCGGCACCACCGTTACGCAAGTCATCCCTGCCGCCTGACGACCGCTTTGGCCATCTGGTCAAAGGGCAGCTTTCGACGGAGCAGCGCGAGACGCACGAATGGATTTCGGCTTGGTGTGAACCTCTTGCCGCTGTTTGGGACAACACGCCGACGCGGGACGAGATTGTGCAAACCCTCGAATCGTCATTTGATCCCGAATCGGCTCGGGCGAAAGAGATCGCCGCACGGGCTTGCCGCATTGCGACGAATCTGTTGCAGGCCAAGGCGGATCCGTTAAATACGACGACAGGGCAGCGGCGCGTTGGGTTCGAGCGCACGCTGGATGAAATCGAACCGTCGTACTCCCCAGGAAAATCTGTGATCTGCGCGATCGCGATTCGTCTGGAAGTGCTGCGAGACTGGGCCGAAACCATTGCCGCCGGTCCTTTGCAGAAGCGAATTAAGGACGTGGCATCGGCGATGGTTTGGAGCGATTTCAGTGAAGCCTTGTTCGAGGAGCTCAATCGGTGCCAGTCGGGCGATGATCTTCCGCAGTGCATGCTAGCGGCGGTGCAGCGTGTCGACCCAGTCGATGTTGCCTATAAAGCGCTGGTCGTCCCGGCATCAAAACGCGGCATGAACGGCGGCATTCGAGTAGCGCCGTAACGCGATTCGGCAGTCTCGATAAGTTCGGTTGAGATCTCACATCTCGCAAAACAACGCGCGCCCAACCCGGCGCGCGTTGTCATTTTTGCGACACCATTGTGTGTAAAAGCGCCGCATGTTTCGCGGCGCAAAACACGTTCCTCGCGCGTAATAGTAAATATTTTAATTATTTGCAAGCCTTTCTAATCAATATGTTGCGCGTTTTGCGCAATAGTCTCTTGCTTTGCCATGTACGTAGCTTGTGGGTAGAATGACCCGCGTCATAAGCGCTACGCGAGGTGAATAGCCTGTCAGGTTTTCTTCACGCATGGCGAGCCACCGCTTGACTGTCATGCGTGATTCGTCCCCACAAAAACGGAGAACTCCATGTCACAGGACAAGGAACCGCGCCGGCGCTTCTTGCGTCAGGTGCTGGCGATCGTGCCTGCCACGACACTCGCCACCGGTGCGACACTCACTCAGTCCGCCTGTAGCAGCGACAAGCCTGCTACGCCCGCTGCTTCGAACACCCCCTACGAGCCCAAGTACTTCACCGCCGACGAGTGGCGCTTCGTCAGTGCTGCCGTCGACCGTCTGATTCCTGCGGACGATCTCGGACCCGGCGCGTTGCAAGCCGACGTGCCGCAGTTCATCGACCGTCAGATGGAAACGCCGTTTGGCCACGGCAAGCTCTGGTATATGCAGGGCCCGTTCCATACGGATCAGCCGCCCGAGTTGGGCTATCAACTCAGTCTTGCCCCGCGCGACATCTATCGCCACGGCATCGCCGCGTGCGACGCGTACTGCAAGAAGCAGTACAACAAGGCATTTGCCGACCTCGATCACGCGACGCAAGAGACGGTGCTCGGCGATATGGAACACGCCAAGGTCGAGTTCGACAGCGTGCCTGCGCGCACTTTCTTCTCGTATCTGCTGGCCAACACCAAGGAAGGCTTCCTGTCCGACCCGATTCACGGGGGCAACAAGGACATGGTGGGCTGGAAGCTCGTGGGCTTTCCCGGCGCACGCGCCGACTTCATGGACTGGGCCGACCAACCCAACGTCAAGTACCCGTACGGGCCTGTGTCGATTTCCGGAAAGCGGGGTTAAGCCATGGCGATCAAGAAAGATAAGGTCGACGCCGTCATCGTGGGCTTCGGCTGGACCGGGGCGATTCTCGGCCAGGAACTCACCGATGCCGGGCTGAACGTGGTGGCGCTCGAGCGTGGCGCGATGCGCGACACCCCCACCGATGCGCAGTACCCGAAGGTCATCGACGAGCTCGAATACTCGGTGCGCGGCAAGCTGTTTCAGGAACTGGCCCGCGAAACCGTCACGATTCGCCATGCACCGGACGACCTCGCCGTGCCGTATCGGCAGAACGGCTCGTTCCTGCTGGGCAACGGCGTGGGCGGTGCAGGCTTTCACTGGAACGGCATGCACTACCGCATCCTTCCCGAAGAGCTCAAACTGCGCAGCCATTACGAAGAGCGCTACGGCAAGAAGTTCATCCCCGAGGGCATGACGATTCAGGACTTCGGCGTGAGCTACGAAGAACTGGAGCCGCATTTCGACTTTGCCGAAAAGGTGTTCGGCACCTCGGGCAAGGCAGGGAATTTGAACGGCAAGATCGTGCCCGGCGGTAACCCGCGCGAAGGTGCACGCTCCAGCGAGTTTCCGACGCCGCCGCTGCAAAACACCTACGGCGCGACGCTGTTCGAGAAGGCGGCCCGCGACGTCGGTTTCAATCCGTATCCGGCGCCGGCGGCGAATACCTCGCAGCCTTATACCAACCCGTACGGCGTGCGCCTCGGGCCGTGCAACTTCTGCGGCTTCTGCGAGAACTACGGCTGCTACATGTATTCGAAGGCCTCGCCGCAGACCACCATCCTGCCGGTGCTGCTCAAGAAGCCGAATTTCGAATTGCGTACGCACTCGTACGTCACCAAGGTCAATCTCGATAGCGACGGCAAGAAGGCCACGGGCGTGACGTACATCGACGCGCAAGGCCGCGAGGTCGAGCAACCGGCCGATATCGTGATCATGGCCGCGTATCAGATGCACAACGTGCGGCTGCTGCTGCTCTCGGGCATCGGCAAGCCCTACGATCCGAAGACGGGCGAGGGTGTGGTCGGCAAGAACTATGCGTACCAGATGAATGGCGCGGTCAACGTGCTGCTGCCCAAGGGCACGCAGTTGAACCCGTTCGTTGGCACGGGCGCGGGCGGGGTGTCGATGGACGACCTCAACGGCGACCAGTTCGATCACGGCCCGCTGGGCTTCCTCGGCGGTGCGAGCATTCGTCACATCCGCTACGGCGGGCGCCCGATCAAGATGACCCCGACCGTGCCGGGCACGCCGTCGTGGGGCAGCAAGTGGAAGGCCGGGATCGCGGACGCGTATCAGCGTTACATGACCATCGGCATTTCGGGCTCGGTCATGTCGTATCAAGATGCTTATCTCGATCTCGATCCGACGTATAAGGATGCGTACGGCATTCCGCTGCTGCGCATGACCTTCGACTGGCACGACAACGAATACAACATGCTCGGCTACATGGGCGACCGCATGGAGGAAGTGGGCCGGGCGATGAACCCTGAGAAGGTGTTCCGGGCGATTCGCAAGAAGGGCAGCCACTACGACACGCGCGTCTACCAGAGCACGCACACGACCGGCGGCGCCATCATGGGGACGAACCCGTCGAACAGCGTGGTGAACCGGTATCTGCAAAGCTGGGACGTGTCGAACGTGTTCGTCATGGGGGCCTCGGCTTTCCCGCAGAACATGGGCTATAACCCGACGGGCGTGGTGGCGGCGCTGGCGTACTGGTCTGCGAAGGCGATTCGCGAGCAGTACCTCAAGAACGCCGGCCCGCTGGTGCAGGCCTGAGGAGAGCGACCATGATCCGAAAATCCATGTTCAAGCGCTCTGCTCTGGTGCTCGCCGCAGGCTCGCTGACGCTCGGCGCACTCGTCGCCCTCGATGCGTGGGCGCAGGACGTTGCCGCGCCCGCGTCGGCACCGGCTTCCGCTAATGCTCCAGCCCCGGACGCACCCGCGGCGATGGCTGCGGCACCGGCGGCCAACGACCCGCAGGCGCAGCTCATCAAGCAAGGTGAGTATCTGGCGCGCGTGGGCGATTGCGCCGCGTGTCACACCGCGCCGAAGGGCAAGCCGTTTGC
Organism: Pandoraea pneumonica; assembly: GCF_902459645.1. Classification (GTDB taxonomy): domain Bacteria; phylum Pseudomonadota; class Gammaproteobacteria; order Burkholderiales; family Burkholderiaceae; genus Pandoraea; species Pandoraea pneumonica. Next base: position 1,853,687 of record NZ_CABPSK010000001.1, on the reverse strand, counting down.
GGGCGGATTGCCGATCGCGTCGCCGATCGGCACGATCTACTCGACCAACATCACGCCGGACAAGGACACCGGTATCGGCAACTACAGTCTCGAAGACTTCGATCAAGCCGTGCGTCACGGCATTGCGAAGAACGGCTCGACGCTGTATCCGGCCATGCCGTACACGTCGTACGCGAAGGTGCGTCCGGCGGATGTGAAGGCGCTCTACGCGTACTTCATGTCGGGCGTGCAGCCGGTCGCGCAGGCGAACAAGGCAACGGACATTCCGTGGCCGATGTCGATGCGCTGGCCGTTGTCGATCTGGCGCAAGATGTTCGCACCGGCCGTCGTAGCTGACGCCGCATCGACCGATAACGACCCGATTTCGCGCGGTCGCTATCTCGTCGAAGGGCTGGGCCATTGCAGCGCATGTCACACCCCGCGAGGTGTCGCATTGCAGGAGAAGGCGCTGACCGACGACAGCACCGCGTTCCTCTCGGGCGGGGTGGTCGATAACTTCCTCGCGAAGAACCTGCGCGGCGACGTGACCGACGGTCTGGGCAACTGGAGCGAAGGCGATATCACGGCGTTCCTCAAAGGCGGGCGCAACGATCATTCCGCAGCGTTCGGCGGCATGACGGACGTGGTGCAGCACAGCGCGCAGTACATGAGCGACGACGACCTCTCGGCCATTGCGAAATACCTGAAGACGCTCAAACCCGTCGATCCGAACGCCAAGGCGCTCGCGTACGACGAGACGGCGGCCAAGGCATTGCGCGCCGGGTCCGATAAGAGCAATGGGGCGTTGACGTTCATCGATAACTGCGCGGCTTGCCACCGCAGTACGGGCAAGGGCTATTCGCAGACCTTCCCGACGCTGGCGCTCAGTTCGACGGTGAACTCGGCCGATCCGACATCGCTGATCCATATCGTGCTGCGCGGTGCCGAAATGCCGTCGACGAAATCGGCACCGACGCACTACGCCATGCCGGGCTTCGACGATCGTCTGACCGATCAGGACGTGGCCGATGTGCTGACGTTTGTGCGCACTAGCTGGGGCAATACGGCGCCTGCTGTGACGGCGGCGCAAGTGGCCAAGGTGCGCAAGGACGTGGGGGCCGCGCCGCAGCCCACGCGTTGATGCCGTGATGATGTGAAGGTGTGGTGGCGCTCGTGCTGGCGGGCGAGCGCCATGCGCCTGTGGTGAAATGTAGCCCTGCCGGGCGGTGTTGCTGGCAGGGCTTTTTTATCGCGCGATGGCTTAGGGCGCGAACCGATGTTGTGGAACGCAGGAGGTTGTTGTGCCGTTCATTCTTCTAGGGCTCGTGGTGTTGGCGGGCATCGTCTACGGGGCCGTGCGGCTGTATGGCGCGGTCGCGATGCGTTTCGGCACGCTGGCGGCAGTGGCCACGATTGCGGTCTGCGTGCTGATCGTCGTTTGGCTCGTTGTCGATGCCGTTCGTCGCTATCGCGCGGTGCATGGCGTGCGGCGTAACGGTGAGCGTGTCGTGAGTATCGAAGGGGCGTGGGGCGCGCTCAAGCTCGACGCCGATCGCAAGATGGGCACGATTCGCGTTGGCGAGAACACCTCGCGCTTTGTGTTCTCCGACGTGACGTCCGCGCACCCGGTGACGGAGAACGGGCGCTGGACGTTAGTGCTCGAACTTGCCCACAACGCGCAGCCGCAATGGGTTGTGCCCATGACGAACCGCGCGCTCGCGCAACGCTGGACGAAGATCTTTCGATTGGCGAATTCTCACCGTTTGTAATGCATGCCCTCATGCCGTCCGACCATTCGCAAACGCACGAATGTCGTCGGTGAGACGCGCGGCTTGATTGAAGTACATGCCATGCGTGCCGCCCTCGTAGACCTTGAGGACCGCCCCGGCAATCGCTTCCGCGGTCGGGCGACCGGTCACCTCTAGCGGCGCGCTCGCGTCGCAATCCCCATGTAATACCAGCGCCGGTATGTCGAGCGCAGCCATCTCGGACCGGAAGTCGGTCGAGGTCTGCACGCGATTGAGTGCGGCTGCGGCGTCGAGCGATGTGCGCAGCATCAGGTCCGACGTCCAGCGAACGACAGCCTGCGACGTGCCCGGTGCAAAGTAGGGTTCGGCGCGCCGCTCGATCCAGTCCGGAAACGAGGTGAGCATCTCGTCGAGTGAATCGTAGAAGAGTTGCGGATCGACACCGGTCGGGTTGTCGGCAGTCTTGACGAGATAGGGCGTCGCAGCCGGTGACACGAAAACGATGCGCGAGACGCGCTTCGTGCCGTGACGCGTGAGATAGCGCACGATTTCGCCCCCTCCGAACGAATGCCCGACGAGCGTGACGCCAGTCAGATCGAGCGCCTGCAAGACGGCGTGGAGATCGTCGGCCAGCGTGTCGTAGTCGTAGCCGCGTCCGGTGTCGGCCGAGCGGCCGTGGGCGCGCCGGTCGAAAGCTACGCAGCGAAAGCCGTCGTTGGCCAACGCTGTCATCTGGTAGGCCCAGATGTCGCTGGCGAGGGTCCATCCGGAGAGAAATACGACCGGCTTGCCATGGCCCCAGTCGCGGCAGAAGAGGGCGGTGCCGTCGCTGCCTGCGACGTAACCGGTGGACGTGATCGGGGCGGTGGGCGTGTTCGAAGTCAGCGACAGGCGGGTCAACATGGTCAGGCTCCACAAGGGCCGTGCCGGGGGATCCGGCAGAACGTGAAGCCATTCTCGCGAGCGCAGTGCGCACCGTCGATTACCTCGGAGGTAATGACGGCCTGCCGCCGGGACGGCCCCCGCACACGTAGGCGTTCGCGTGCTGTCGGGGGGAAGAGCCGTCCCGGCGCGCTACCCCGTGGAAGTCAGGCGCCCGCCGGTACGGGCTGACGCATCGGCGGCACGACGCTTGCGTCGTCGATCGGAAAGTGCAGCGCCGCAGCCACAGCACCGAGAATGGCCGTGGCGGCCCAGACGAGGTTGTACGAACCCGTGACATCCAGCACGTAACCCCCGAGCCACGCGCCGAGGAACGAGCCGACCTGATGGCTCATGAAGCACACACCGAAGAGCGTGCCCAAGTGACGCGCGCCGAACACCTTCGCGACCAGACCGCTCGTGAGCGGCACCGTGCCCAGCCACGTCAGCCCCATCACTGCCGCGAAGATCACGACGCTCGTATCGGACTTCGGCAACAAGAAGAACAAGGCGATGGCACCGCCCCGAATCAGATACAACCAGCCGAGCACGTGATGTTGTCGATAGCGTCCGCCAAGCCAGCCGCACGCCCAACTACCCAGCATGTTGAACAGGCCGATCAGGGCGAGCGCGGTGGCGCCAAGCCCGATCGGCATGTGGCACATCAGCAGATAGCCGGGCAGGTGGGTGGCGATGAACGCGAGTTGAAATCCGCAGGTGAAGAAACCGAGCGTGAGCAACTGAAAGCCGCGATGGCTGCGAGCCTGATGCAGCACTTCTCGCAGGGAGACATGTTCACCGTCGTTGTGCTGGCGGGTTGCTGGGGTGGCGGGCGTGGCCGCTGTCGCCTTGCGCCGGTTCAGCGTCATGAAGAGGCCGAGCGGCGCGGCGCAGCACAGGATCAGCGCGAGCACGAACAGCGACGTCGACACGCCGAAGCTCTGACGCAAGCCTTGGGCAACCGGCACTAACGCCACCTGCCCAAGCGAGCCACCGGCGCTCACGAGCCCCATCGCCATGGTGCGTTTCTCGGGGGCCACGGCACGGCTGACGGCGGGCAGCACCACACCGAAGGTTGTGCAACTGATGCCTAGCCCGACTAGCACGCCGAGTCCGATCACCAGCCACATGCCCGACGGCGCCAGGGCCGCCATGGCGAGTCCGCCCGCAAAGGCGAAGGCACCGAAGGCGACCACCGGTGCAGGCCCGTGACGGTCGGCCATCGCGCCCGCGAACGGCTGCGCAAATCCCCATACGAGGTTGTGGAGGGCAATGGCAAAGGCGACCAGCGTGACCGGAACGCCGCGATCGTACGAAAACGGATTGATGAAAAGCCCGAACGTCTGCCGGGTGCCCATGGCGGCACTCAACACGAGCGCGCCGGCCAGAATGATGAGCGTAACGCGGCCTTGCAGCGAGGGTGAGGGTGATGCGGTTTGTGTCATGGTGGTGAATCCTCCTCACCGTAGTTTCGCAACGCCATCGCCGTCTGGCAAAGGAGTAATGCGAAGCTGCGAGTGAATTTAATTCACCTGTGAGGCGTTTATGGCAATCGCGCGGCGTCGGCGGCTTCTGCGATGACCCAGTCGCGAAACGCGACGCATGCGGGGTGCGGTTCGATGTCGTCCGCACAAATCAGCCAGTAGGCGCCTTGGGAGGTCGTGGTGACATCGTGGGCAGGCACGAGGGCACCGCTCGCTAGGTATTCGTCGACCAGTGGGCGCCGCCCGATGACGACGCCGAGGCCCATGATGGCGGCGTCGAACGCCAACTGGATGCTATCGAAGCTCAGGCCGCCGCGCGCGTCGAAGTCGTCGATACCGGCACCTTCGATCCATCCTTGCCAGTCTTCACTCGCGCTACTCACGTGAATTCGGGTCACGACTTGCAAGTCGATGTTGCCGTGCGCATCCGCGTGTTCGGCTCGATAAGCCGGACTGCATACCGGAAGAAACTGCTCGCCGAACAACCGGTGCCAGGTGTCAGCGGCGACTGGTGCGCGGGACAAGCGAATGGCGAAATCGAAGCCGTCGGTGGGGAAGCCGACCTGCCGACGCGAGGTGTCGAGCGTGACGTCCACGTCCGGCATGCGTTGGGTGAAGCGATGCAGGCGCGGCAGTAGCCAGCGTGAGGCGAGCGTCGGTGCGCAGGTGAGTGCGATGGCGCGGGCGGTGTCGCGGGTCGGCAGGCGGCGCGTGCCTGTCATGAGTAACGAAAAGGCTTCGGTCACGTAGGCGAGATAGTCGACGCCTTCTGGTGTGAGCGAGAGCCCTTGCGGCGAGCGCGCGAAGAGGGCGATGCCGAGTGACTGCTCCAACCCGACGATGCCGTGGCTCACTGCGCTGGGCGTGAGATGCAGTTCAGCGGCGGCGCGCTTGAAGCTTTGATGGCGTCCGGCGGCTTCGAACAAGCGCAGGGCGGAGAGCGGGGGCAGGCGAGGCGGCATGGCTAGGCGTCTTTCATCAGCCCGCATGCGTGAGGGTATCGCGCGCTTGGGCGGGACGTTCGATGGGCTTCGGATGGCGTCGATTTTCGCATGATGCCGCGTGTCGTGTGTGATCAGGCTGTGTGTCTGGCGGCGAACTGTCATGGCTGGCGGCCAGTACAGGCCTGTCTGGTTTTGGCGAACTGTACCGGGCCTCGCGGCGGCGCACTGCCTATGCTGTCTGACCGAAATTCCGGGCGGCGCTTGGCTGTCCCGCATCAAACCGTATTCGATTATGACGACTGAACAATTGCTCGCCTTCTGCGCTTTCGCGGTCATCACGCTGGTGACCCCCGGCCCCAACAACATGATGGTGCTGGCTTCGGGCCTGAATTACGGCTTTCTGCGCACGCTGCCGCATCTGGCCGGTATTGCCTGTGGCTTTGCCTTCATGGTGTTTCTCACGGGCACGGGCTTGCATTCGGTCTTCGTTAAGTTTCCCGTCATTCACTCGGTGCTGAAGTATGTCGGCGCGGCCTATTTGTTGTGGTTGGCGTGGCATTTGGCGCGCTCTGGTCCGATGGACGACGAGCGTCGCGAGCGGGCTCGGCCGATGGGGTTTTTGGGCGCTGCGGCATTTCAGTGGGTCAATCCGAAAGCTTGGGTGATGGCGGTGGGCGCAATCAGCACCTATTTGCCGAACGGCGCTAATTTGCCTGACGTGGTGATGCTCGCGGTGATCTACGGCATCTTGGGGGCGCCATGTATCGGTTTGTGGGCTGGCTTCGGTGTCGCCATGCGGCGCGTGCTGACCGATGCCCGCTCAGTGCGAATCTTCAACGGTGTGGCCGCAGCGCTGCTTGTCGCGTCGCTGTATCCGATTTTGGTGGACTGACTTGACGGACTGATTCGGCGGACGGTGGTGGCTTGGGTTGGCGCTTGCGTCTCGATAAAACTGCGTCGTTATACTGACGGCTCCTGTGGTTTTCGCGCTCACATGAGGTGCTGTCATGTCTCGTAAGTTTGCCAAGACTCTACCGTGTCTCGTTGCCGCCGCGACGCTTGCACTGGCGCCGCTCTCGTCACTGGCTTGCACTCGCGTCGTTTATCTGGGGGCCAATGACGACGTCATTACGGCGCGCTCTATGGACTGGAAGGTCGACGTGGCGACCAATCTCTATGTGTTGCCGCGCGGCATTGCCAGAACGGGGGAGGCCGGGCCCAACTCGATTCGCTGGACGGCGAAATATGGGAGTGTGGTCGCCACCGGATACGATGTGTCGACGACCGACGGCGTCAACGAGAAGGGGCTGTCGGCGCAGCTGCTCTGGTTGGCGGAGTCGCAGTATCCGAGGTTCGACAAAGATTCGCGCCCGGGGCTGACGATTGCGGCGTGGGCGCAATATGTCCTCGACAATTTCGCGACGGTGGACGAGGCGGTGACGGCGCTCGAGAAGGAGCCCTTCACGATCGTGACGGACAACGTGCCGGGCGAGCAGCGGATCACGACGTTGCATTTGGCGATGTCGGATGCCACCGGCGACAGCGCCATCGTCGAATACATCAATGGGCAGCAGGTGATTCATCACGGCCGGCGGTATCAGGTCATGACGAACTCGCCGACGTTCGACGAGCAACTGGCGCTCAATCAATACTGGACGCAGATCGGCGGCACGACATTCCTGCCGGGGACGAATCGCTCGTCGGATCGGTTTGCGCGGGCGTCGTTCTACATCAATGCGATTCCAAAGAGCGAAGATCCGGTCGAGGCGCTGGCAAGCGTGTTCAGCGTGATTCGCAATGTGTCGGTGCCGTTCGGCATCACGACGCCGGGCGAACCGAATATCTCGTCGACGCGTTGGCGTACGGTGGTCGATCACAAGCGCATGCTTTATTTCTTCGAATCGGCACTAACACCGAACACGTTCTGGGTGGACCTGAAGAAGCTCGATTTCTCTGCGGGCGCGCAGGTGCGCAAGCTCGATCTTGGGCGCGACCAGCGCAATACGTTTAGCGGCGAGGTGTCTGCGGCGTTCAAACCGTCGGTGCCGTTTCCGTTTCTCGGGTTGGATGCGGGCAAGGCGCGCTGAGTGACGCGTGTGGGGCGTGTGAGCGACGTTTGAGAGATGGGCGGTTGGGGGAGGCGCTGGCGTGGTACGCAGCTGCAACGCTGTGGTTTTCTGCGATACGGTATTGAAACGCCGTCAGTCGGTGGCAGGGCAAATGTGCGTTAAGGCCGTTGCTACAAGCCTGACGGGGTGACTTTCAGCGTATCCAGATATCGAGGCGAGCGAAGGCTGTACTGGCCGGAATCGAAATAATGATGGGAACACTCCGTAAACTCCCCCTTCCCCTTTTCCGAATGTCGCTGCGCGACACCGAGTGCGGAGGCGGCGGGCCGAGAGGAAATGCACCAATGGCCTTAGCCAAACGTGTTGCACGCATCGAGGCGGTGCTGCCGACGTTATGCACCAAAGCCGATCTCGAGCGGGAGATTGGTTCGGTGCGTGTCGATATCCATGACCAAGTTGGTTCACTGCGCGGTGAAATGCATAGTGAGTTCAAGGCCGTGCGTACCGAGATGCACGGTGAGTTCAAGGCCGTGCGTACCGAGATGCATGGTGAGTTCAAGGCCATGCGTACCGAGATGCATGGGGAATTCAAGGCCGTTCGTGCTGAGATGCATGCTGGGTTGGAATCGGTTCGCGGTGAGATGCATGCTGGGTTGGAATCGGTTCGCGGTGAAATGCATGCTGGGCTGGAATCGGTTCGCGGTGAAATGCACACCGAGTTCAAGGCTGTTCACGCCGAGTTCAAAACTGTGCGTTCGGAAATGCACGCTGATTCCAAGGCGTTGCGCTCAGAGATGCACACTGGATTTCAGGCGATGAGTCAGATGATGATGTCGCAAACGCGCTGGATCATCGGCACACTGCTGACCGTGTGCCCGGCCCTAGTGGCAGTGACGCTGTTCATTGTTCAACAGCGCGGGTGACGGGCGAACGCAGAATTGGCAAACCTTGAATTCGACGAGGCTTCCAACGCAGCCCACGCGCTTTCAAAGCCAGAATGTGCGGCCACGTTCGGCGCAGATCGAGGCCCGAAAAAAGGGGCCGCGTTTCAGGCGGCTTCCGAGAGCGGAACGCCCAATGCTTTCAGTTGAGTTCGCAGGTTGTCGGGGCTCGTGAAATGAATGCCGAGCAACCCCTCGTGGTCGGCGGCATGCACGTTACGAAGGCTGTCATCAATGAATGCCGTTGTTGCTGGTCGAAGTTGATGGCGTTCGATTAGCAGGCGGAAGATTGCCGGATCAGGCTTCATCATCCGTTCGCGGCCGGATACCACGATGCCTTCAAACCAGCCCAGAAATGGGAAGCGCTCTTGTGCAATAGGGAAGGTTTCGGCGGACCAGTTCGTCAGTGCTAAAAGCCGGATATCGAGGCTGCGCAGTTGTTTCAAAATGTCGACCGTGCCTGCAATATCACCGGGGATCATTTCGGACCAGCGCTCGAAGTAGGCCCTGATATTGGCTTCATGCTTCGGGTGACGGGCAACCGCGTCGTCAATCGCATCCTTCCACGGACGGCCGCAGTCCTGTTGCTCGTTCCATTCGGTGTTGCAGACATCCGCTAGGAATTGCTCCATTGCCGCCACGTCTGAGCCGAATATCTTCCGATATAGGTTGCGTGGATCCCATCGAATCAACACATTGCCTAGGTCAAAGACGATCGCGTCCACTTCATGGGAAGCGTTGGAAGGAAGAGGTGGGTTCATGCGTTCTTCTGGGCGATTGGACGGTACCCCGCAGCGTACGTGTCCTTTGAAACTAGGACAAGGCGAGGGATTCGGCGTGACGGAGCATAAAAAAACGGACCCGAAGGTCCGTTTTTCAATCGATCCGAACATCAGCCGTTGCCGTCGATGCTCTATGTGTTGGTGGAGCCGGCGGGGATCGAACCCGCGTCCGCAAGTACTCTACGACCAGTTCTACATACTTAGTTCAGTCATTTGATTTAACTGTTTTGTCGCGGACGAACACGCTACGCAACAGCGATCCACTTAATTTTCGGCTCCAGCGCCATGGCACCACCGGAGATTATCTGACGTAAATGACCTCGCGAGGTATTGCTACCCTAGCCCGTCAGAGAGCTAGTGCGAGGCAGGCGCCCTTAGGCAGCCAGTGCGTACGAGTTATCGTTTGCAGTTACTAATTTTCCCATTGATTAACGAGGTGACGGGTCCTCGGTATGCCCTGAATCGCTTCGCTACCCACGTCGAAACCATGTCGGCCCCAGTGGTGAAACGGATTATGACACAAATGCCCTACTTGAGTGCGAAGTCGACCCGCGTCGTCGCCCCCTTGTCCTTGATGCCATCCGCCGTGAGCTTGGGGGCCACCACGAACATCCGGTCCGACTCGATCTTGCCGTCAAGCCACGTGCGTACTCGCTGCGCACGCCGTTCAGCCAGCGCCCTCAAATCGTCGTCGCCCACCTTGATGTTCGTCTCCATGAGCTTCTCCATTTCGTCGTCGGGCAACGACTTCGAAAAGCCGATCATGTTGCGCGGCTTCGCAAAGTCCGCCGCCTTGTAGGCCGCCGTCAAATACTTGCTGCGCTCCTCCGGACTTACCTTCACGGAGTCCACGTCGATACTCTCGCCGCGACCCACCATCGACTTGACCTTCTGCGCCTTGATCGCACGGTCGACCGCCACTTCACGCAGCCCGTCAGTATCCTTCGCCGGATCGACGCGGCCCACGATATCGAGCTTGAGCGACGGACGATCCTTCAACGCCTTGACCAACGTATCAAGCCGCTTCTCGTCTTCCGGCGTCAAACGGGCGCTACCTGGTGCAAATTCCACATAGCCCAACTCCTGATCCCCACCGCCAAACGCCGACGCCAGCAAGCTGAACGGCGCCGTCGCCGCCTTGACGATCAGATTCACGAACGCCCGGAAAATCACCCCGCCCAAGCTGAACTGCGGATCTTCGAGCGAACCGGATATCGGAATGTTCACGTCGATCTCGCCACGCGAGTTCTTCAGCAGCGAAACCGCCAATCGCACCGGCAAGTTCGTTGCCGTCGGGCTCTCCACGCGGTCGCCGAACGTCAACTGATCGATAAAGATGTGATTGTTGGCGGTCAGCTTGGCTTGATCGAGCGAGTAGTGCACATCCACCGTGAGCTTGCCCTTCTCGATCGGATACCCCGCGTACTTGGTGGAGTACGGTGTGAGATTGGTCAACTCGATACCGTCTGCCTTCGCGCTCAGATCGACAAACGCCATCGGGGCCAGCGGATTGATCTTGCCCGAGATGTCGATCGGCGCGTTGCGGTTGACCTTGCCCTGCAACGCCACGTCGGCAGGCTCTGTCGTTGCTGTGCCGAACGCGCCGATGCGCCCGCCGATATCGGTCAGATTGGCCGTGTAATTCGGTTTGACGAAGTTGTCGGTGAAGTTGATGTTGCCGCCTTGCAGCGTAATCCGTCCGATATGAACGTCTGCCGGCAACGCCTTGCCCGTGCCGTAGCCCGGCCCGCGCTCGGCCGTCGTCTGGCCCGGCTTCTGCTCCTTCTTCTCGACTTCGGTGGGCTGACCCGCCTCAACGGCCGAGGCCGCGGCATCGAGCGGCGGTTTGGCCGCCGCGGCACTCGCCGAGCTGCCATCGAGCGGCACGCCGGTGTTGGCGCGCGTGAGCGAGCGCGGTGCTGTTTCCTTGTTACCGACCACATCGGCCAGATTCAGCCGCCCGTTGGCATTGATGATCAAACGTGCGTAGAAGCGCGACAGCGCCACGCTGCCCAATTGCACGTTGGGCTTGCCGCTGCCCACCGCCATGTTGATCTGCTGCACGGACAGCGCGTTCCAGCGCATGAAGTCATCCGCCGTCACCTTGTCGAGCAAACGAACGTTGCCCAACGTGGCGTCGCCTCGGTACGTGGCTTGCGGCGTGTCGCCCTTCATCGCAAACGTGGCGCGGCCATTACTCGAGAGCAGGGCGCTTGCGATGCTCGCGTTCAACTCGTCACTGATGTACGAGTCGAATGCGGCTAAATCGAGTTGCTGCGTCTTGATCTGAAGATCGCCGGAGATGGGCTGCGGTGTAATGCTGCCGGTCGCGTTGAGCGAGCCCTTCTTGTTAAGCGTGCCGTTGACTTCAAGCTGCAACGGCTTGCCCATGTCTTGCGACGCCCCTTGCACCCGGACATTCAACGGTGCGAACTTCGCACTGATCGGGCGGCCTTTGACGGCGCGATCTTCGAGCGAAATGCTCGCGTTCTCGAGCGAAACCTTGCCGACCTGCCACTGCCAGCCATTGGCTTGCGCGGTTTTCGACGCTGCTGGCTTTGCCGACGTGCGACGGCCACGCTCGGTCCCCACGCGCGCGTTGATGCCGCGCCCAGACCCACTGGCCGCAGCGGCCGTCTTCGGCTGGCCGTTCCCCGTGAGCGCCATCAGGTTGATCTTGCCGTCCTTATCGCGCCGCGCCGCAACGTCCAGCCCGGTGACCGTCAACTCGTCGAGCACCGCTTGCTGCGCGCCGAGATCGAAGCGCGAGAGCTTGGCCTGCGCGTGGGCAAGTTTCAGCGGGGCATCGCCTTTGATGCCGGTCAACCACTCGATCTTGTCGAGCGTGGCCGTGGCGGGCGAAATTTGAACGTTCGGCTGCTTGTCCGGCGAGAACGCGGCACTGAACTTCGCTTGCAGGCCGACGGTGCCGCTCTTCAAGTCGCCCGCCAGTGCGCCTTGGGCCAATGGCAGCAAGGGTGCAAGTGCAATCGCATCAGCATCGAGATCGCCGCTGGCGTTATACGCGGGCAAGCTGAACTGACCCTGCGCCTTGAGCGTGCCCCCGCTTTGCACGCCGATGGACGCGTCATACGTGGCGGGCTCCTTGCCGAGCGTCGAGAACTGCTTCACACCGATTTGAATGTTCTCCAACGCGACACTCGCGGGTTTGGCACCCCGTGCGTCGGTAAAGCGCGCTTTGCTGTTGACGATCGAGACTTCGCCCACCTGCAAGTCGAGCGGTGTCGGCTGTGCAGCGGCAGCGGCCTTCGCCTGGGCGGCAGCCGCCGCCGACGCCGGTGTTGCGGCTTGCGCCGTCTGTTCGGCGGCAACCTTCGGTGCCGCTTTGGCAGCCTCGCTCGCCTGCGGAGAGGCCGCCGCTTCGCCGACTGCGCGGCCCACGGCCTTGATGGCGGTGCGCTGCGGCGACAACGCCTTCTCCACGTTCAGCGAGCCATCCTTTTGCAACGTCACTTGCTGATCGAGACCATCGATTCGCACGCTGTCGATGTGATAGACGTTGTCCAGCGGCTCGACTTTGCCGAGCTTCACGTCCACTTGCTTCACGGCGATGATCGGCGCGCCGTCGGGCTCGACGACAACCGCATCGGCCAGTGTGGCCGTGCCCGTCAGGCCGACGTGGTTGCTGCCGTCCTTGTCGCGGGTGAAGCGCAGTTTCAGGTCGGTGCTCACGGCGGCGCTTTTGATTTTCGCGGGCACCGTCATGGGCGAGTACCCGAGATACTTGGGCACGTCGAGGCGGTCGAGCTTGATATCGACCGTCGATTCGAGCGAATCGGCAAAAGGCTTGGTCTGCCCCGAGATATTGAGCGGCGAACCGTCGATCGAGGCCTGTAACAACGGCTGAACAAAGATGTCGGTGTCGGCAGGCAGGTTTGCGATGAACGGCACACCGACTTGCAGATTGTCGACCACGTGCTTTTCGTTCTGCACGGTGTCGTCGAACCGGATTGTGCCGTTCTTGATCTGCACATTGTTCAGCGCAAAGCGCGCCGGCTTGGACGGCTCCGGCGACGGCGGCCCGGACGTGGCCTTATCGATGATGTCCGAGAAATTGAAGCGCTGCGGGGCCGTGCGCACGATGTTGACGACCGGCGTATCGACGTACAGTTCGTCGACGATGGGGGCGAGGCGGAACACCGAGCCCCACGACGCATTCACGCGCAACAGGCCGACATCCACGAACGGCTGCCCCGGCGTCTTGTCGCCGATGTGCACCTGATGGAGGTCGAGGCGCAGCGTGTATGGATTGAAGCTGACGTCGCCAACGCTCACCGGCCGTTCGAGATACGTCGACAGCTTCTCGATGGCGTAATGCTTGAGCACCGCCGGCACAGTGAAGTAACCCACGACGCCGAACACGGCCAGCACGCCGACGGTCCACAGACCTGTCTTGCGCGCGCGTCGTCGAACGTTGGGATCGCGGCCGAGCGCTTGCGCGCGCGCGAGTCCCTGTTGCAGGCGATTATTGCCCGGGGGGGTGTCTGGAGTAGGTTTGCGATCGTTCGCTTGCTCGGCCATGCGGTCTCCCGTAAGCAGCCAGTGAAGCACACGCCACGCCACCGTTGTGCGCGGCGGAATAGATCCGGGCCGGGCGTGCTGCGGCAGCGCCCCCGGTCCGGCAGATGACGTTCCTGAGCGGTTAGGCCCGAGACATCACCAGCGGGGCGATCGCGCCCGCGCGTTCGACGACAGCATCGGCCTGCCATTCGGCAGGCGCAAGGGTGTCGCCGCAATAACCATAGGCCGCCGCAATCGTCGCCATGCCAGCCGCCTTACCTGCCTGAATGTCGCGCAGGTCGTCGCCGACGTACACGATGTGCGCCGGCGCAATGCCTATGCATTCCGCCGCATACAACAACGGTGCGGGGTGCGGCTTGCTATGCGGCGTGGTATCGCCTGAGACGACACAAGCGGCCGTCTCGCTCAGACCTATCAGCTTGACGAGCGGATTGGTGAGCCATGCCGCCTTGTTCGTCACGATGCCCCAAGGGATACCGTTTTCGGTCAATGCCGCGAGCAGTTCGGGCACACCGTCGAAGAGGCGGCTTTGCACGCACAGCGCGGCTTCGTAATTGGCGAGAAAGGCATCGCGCAAGGCGGGGAAGGCCGCGTCGTCCGGCGTGACGCCGAAGGCACTGCCAATCAATCCACGCGCGCCATGCGACGCTTGCAGACGCAGCGCTTCGTACGGTCCGGGCGGCAAGCCGCGGTCGGTGCGCACCTTGTTGACTGCCGCGACGAGGTCGGGTGCCGTGTCGGCGAGAGTGCCATCGAGGTCGAACAGCACGGCGCGCACATCGCCGCCCAGCAGGCGCGAGGCGCTATCGCCGATGTTGTCGGCGTTGGCGGCGAGAGTGGTGCGCGCAGGGGGCTCGAACATATCAGGCATCGCGCGTGCACGCGATCATGTAGTTGACGTCGGTATCGCGATTGATCGCGTAACGCTTGTTCAGCGGGTTGTACGTCAAGCCGCGCATATCGCGCACCGCCAGGCCGCTCGCCCGCGTATAAGAGGCGAGTTCCGACGGGCGAATGAACTTGGCGTAGTCATGCGTGCCGCGCGGCAGCATGCGCAGTACGTACTCCGCACCGACCACGGCCAGCAGCCATGCCTTCGGATTCCGGTTCAGGGTCGAGAAGAACACATGGCCCCCCGGTTTGACGAGCGTGGCGCAGGCCGCGACGATCGAGGCCGGCGAGGGCACGTGTTCGAGCATTTCCATGCAGGTCACGACATCGTACGTACCGGCTTCGCGTACGGCGAGCTCTTCAGCCGCAATCTCTTCGTACTCGATCGGCAGACCAGCTTCGAGGCTGTGCAGATCGGCCACGCCGAGGGCTTTCTTCGAGAGGTCGATGCCTTTGACACGTGCGCCCTGACGCGCCATCGATTCGGTCAGGATGCCGCCGCCGCAGCCGACGTCGAGTACGCGCTTGCCTTGCAATGGTACGTGCTGCTCGATCCAGTCGAGACGCAACGGGTTGATTTCGTGCAGCGGCTTGAATTCGCTGTGCGGGTCCCACCAGCGGTGGGCCAGTTCACTGAATTTGTTGAGTTCTTGGGGGTCGGCGTTCATCGATAAGTCACAGACGTTGACGGCTTGCGCAGGCAGGATGCCGGGCGGCGGCGCGTGCCCATCGACCGGGCAGGGGCCGGCGGGTGCCGTCGAGATGGGGCAAGTATAACGAAGTGAGTGCGCCCATGTCCAAAGCGCCAAGCGTGGCGCGACTTTGCAGCGCACCAATGGCCGATCGGCAGGCAGGGGACGCTGGGCTGGGTCGGCAGGCCGTCGATACCCTTTGAATCCGGTCCCGAGTGGTGTGAAACGGGCGTTTTGACGCATTGCCGCTCGCCGTCGGCCTTGGATGACGGCACCATGGCGCGATGCTGTCCGTGAGGTGGCGGCTATCTGGCAAGCCGGTCCGGGCAGGGAAAACGCCGACTGCGAGCCCCCGGCAGATACGCCACACTCGGGGGCACGTCTCTCCGTGTACCCGGTGGGACGATTCGTGTTTGCCGTCTAGGCTGTGGGGCCGGCAAGGCGCCCGGCCCAATGACGGCAGACGCCCGGCCGTTTTGGATCGGACTCCGCACGGAGGCGCCATGACGCACACCACGGCGCAAGACAGCGCCGCTGCCGCTCCGCCCCCCGGACCGCACCGGCGGTCTCGCCATTGGCGCTGGCTGGTGCTGGTGCTGCTGGCGATCGTCGCGCTCCTCGTCTGGCGATGGATCGCCAATCGCAAGCCACCCCCTGCGCCCCCACCGCCGCCTGTCGCTGTGATTACGGCCATTGCGTCGGCGCGCGATCTGCCGCGCTACGTATTAGGTATCGGTACGGTGCAGGCCACCACTTCGGTGACCGTACGGGTGCGGGTCGATGGCCAGATCGAGCGCATCGCTTTCCAGGAAGGGCAGGACGTGAAGGCTGGCGATTTGCTCGTGCAAATCGATCCGCGACCCTACCGCGCCCAACTGGAGCAAGCACGCGCGACCAAGGCCCGCGACCAGGCCCAACTGGTCAACGCACGCGTCGATCTCAAGCGCTACCAAACATTGGCCGCCCAAGGCGCGTCGCCACAGCAGCAGGCGGATACACAGGCCGCACTCGTCAAGCAGTTGGAAGCGGCGGTGATGACCGACCAAGCGCAGATCGACTATGCCGCCGTGCAACTCGACTACACGACGATTCGCTCGCCAGTGACAGGACGCACCGGCGTGCGGCTGGTCGACGTCGGGAACATCGTGCACGCCGCCGACGCCAACGGCATCGTTATCGTCAATCAGATCGATCCGATTACCGTCTTATTCACGCTGCCGGAAGAAGCCGTCGGGCGCGTGAATGCCGCCATGCAGGCCGCCGGGAGTCAGGGGCTGGCAGTCGATGTCTTCCCGCGCACGGGCACTGAGCAATTGGCCTCGGGGAAACTCACGCTGATCAATAACCAGATCGACAACACCAGCGGCACGGTGCAATTGAAAGCGACCTTCGCCAATGCCGATCACCGCCTCTGGCCGGGGCAGTATGTCAATGCGCGGCTCACGCTGGGCGTGATGGCGCAGGCGATAGCGCTCGATAACTCGGTCATTCAAAGCGGGCCGAACGGGACTTATGTGTATGTGGTGGGCAGCGATGGCCGCGCGGCCGTGCAGCCGGTGAAGGTGGGCATCACACAGGGCAATCGCACCATCATCGAAAGCGGTTTGGCACCGGGCGCCCGTGTAGTCGTGGAAGGGCAGCTCAAGCTGCGGCCCGGTGTGGCCGTGGTGGAGGCGCGCGGGGCCGCTGGCGGTGCGACTGGCGGTGCGGGCAGCGGAGCGAGTGCAAGCGCAGCAACGTCAGCCGCCCCGGCCACGCCTGCCAGCGGGACACCGGCGGCCAAATAGCCCATGTCCATTTCCGCCGCCTTTATCAAACGACCGATCGGCACCTCGCTGCTGGCGGCGGCGCTCTTTCTCGTGGGCGTGGCCGCGTGGCCGCTTCTGCCGGTCGCGCCGCTGCCCCAGGTCGATTTCCCGACCATTCAGGTCTCCGTCACATTGCCAGGGGCCGACCCATCGACCATGGCGTCGAATGTGGCGACTCCGCTGGAGCGGCAGTTCTCGCTGATTGCGGGACTCACGCAGATGACCTCGACGAGCGCCCTCGGCGCCACATCGATCACGCTGCAATTCGATCTGAACCGTAATATCGACGCCGCCGCAGTCGACGTGCAGGCGGCCATCAATGCGGCCGGTGGCCAGTTGCCGAGCAATTTGCCCAGCCCGCCGACCTACCGCAAGGTGAATCCGGCCGACTCGCCGATCATGCTGATGTCGGTCAAGTCGGATACCTTGCCGCTCACGGTCGTGAACGACTACGCCGACAACATCCTCGCGCAGCAAATTTCGCAAATTGACGGCGTTGGGCTGGTGAACATCGGCGGTACGCAAAAACCGGCAATCCGGGTGCAGCTCGATCCCGACAAGGTGGCGGCGCTCGGGCTGGATCTCGAAACCGTGCGCGCCGCGCTGGGCAGCGCAACGGTCAACACACCGAAAGGCAGTTTCGACGGCCCTCGGCAGAGCGTGACGGTCTACGACAACGGCCAGTTGCTCGATCCGGTGCGTTGGAACGATGTGATCGTCGCGTATCGAAATGGCGCTCCGGTTCGCGTGCGCGATTTAGGACAGGCGGTGGCCGGACCGGAAAATGCCCGCTTCGCTGGCTGGGCCTATCGCGGCGCGGCTATGCCGGAGAGCGAGCCGCTCAAGAGCGGGCGCTCGGTGTTTCTCGCGGTGACCAAGCAGCCGGGCGCGAACGTGATCGCGACCGTCGAGCGCATCAAGGCGGCACTGCCGCGTTTGCAGGCATCGATTCCCCCCGCAGTCGAGGTCAACGTGCTGACCGACCGCACGCAAACCATCCGGGCGTCGGTCGAGGACGTGGAGTTCACGCTGGTGCTCACCGGTGTGCTCGTGGTGCTGGTGATCTTCCTCTTCCTGCGGAATTTGCCCGCCACACTCATTCCGGCCGTGACGGTGCCGCTCGCGATGATGGGGACCGCCGCCGTGATGTACGGCATCGGCTTCAGCCTCGATAACCTGTCGCTAATGGCGCTCACGATCTCGGTCGGGTTCGTCGTGGACGATGCCATCGTGATGCTCGAGAACATCTATCGCCACGTCGAAGACGGCATGGCACCGATGGAAGCGGCATATCGCGGGGCGGCCGAAATTGGGTTCACCATCGTGTCGATTTCGGTGTCGCTGGTCGCCGTGTTCATCCCGTTGCTGCTGATGGGCGGCATTGTGGGGCGGCTGTTCCGGGAGTTCGCCATTACGGTGACGCTGACCATTGCGATTTCGGTCATCGTCTCGCTCACGCTCACGCCGATGCTGTGTTCGCGGTTCTTGCGCGACGCGTCGAAAGTGCAGCACGGCCGTCTGTATCGATGGTTCGAGACCGGTTTCACGCATATGCAGGAGAGCTATCGGCGCGGGCTGCACGTCGTGCTCGAGCACCAGTTCATCACGCTGCTCGTGTTCATCGCCACGGTTGCGCTGACCGCGTTGTTGTACGTGGTGATTCCGAAGGGCTTCTTCCCGCAGCAGGACACGGGGTTTGTGTTCGGCTTCGCGGAGTCGTCGCAGGACACCTCGTTCCAACTGATGAGCCAGCGCGTGGTGCGCGTGGCCGATGTGGTGCGTCAAGACCCGGACGTGCTGAGCTTCGTGGCCAACACCGGGAACAACACGGCGAACACGGCAAATTTCTACATCAACCTCAAACCGAAATCGGCCGGACGCACGCTTTCCGCCGACCAGGTGATCGCGCGCCTGCGGCCTAAACTCGCGCAACTCGAAGGGATCAATTTGTTCCTGCAAGCGGGGCAGGACATCAATGTCGGCGGGCGTTTGGCGCGCACGCAGTATCAATACACGCTGACCGACGCCGATATCAACGAACTGAATATCTACGCGCCGAGGCTGTTGGAGCGTTTGCGCAAGCTGCCGCAACTCACTGATCTCGCGACCGATCAGCAAAGCAATGCGCCCACGGCGACGCTGACCATCGATCGGGATCGCGCGTCGAGCTTCGGTATCTCGCCTGCGGTCATCGAAGCGACGCTTTACGACGCGATCGGACAGCGGCAGATCGCGCAGTACTTCACGCAGATCAACAGCTATCACGTCATCATGGAAGTCACGCCCGCGTTGCAGGCTGACCCGTCGCTACTCGATAAGCTTTATCTCAACTCACCGATCACCGGGCAACGTGTGCCGCTCTCGACGTTCGTCTACGTGGATCGCAGCAAGACCAATTACCTGTTGATCAGCCACCAGAGCCAGTTTCCGGCGGTGACGCTGTCGTTCAATCTGGCACCGGGCGTCTCGCTCGGTGAGGCCGTCGACGCGATTCGGCGCACGCAGGCCGAAATGAATTTGCCCCTCTCGCTCAATGGCACGTTTCAAGGCACGGCGCAGGCGTTCCGGGATTCGCTGGCGACGCAGCCGTATTTGATTCTGGCGGCGCTGATTGCGGTCTATATCGTGCTCGGGCTGCTATACGAGAGTTACATTCATCCGCTTACGATCTTGTCCACGCTGCCGTCCGCTGGCGTAGGCGCGTTGCTGATTCTGATGATCGGCGGGCACGATCTGAGCGTGATTGCGCTGATCGGCATCATTTTGCTGATCGGGATCGTCAAGAAGAACGGGATCATGATGGTCGACTTCGCGTTGACTGCGGAGCGCGAGAAGGGGCTCTCGCCGGAGGAGTCGATTTATCAGGCGTGTCTGCTGCGCTTTCGTCCGATCATGATGACCACGATGTGTGCGTTGCTTGCGGGCTTGCCGTTGATGCTGGGTACGGGGGCGGGGTCGGAGTTGCGGCGTCCGCTGGGGTACGCGATGGTCGGCGGCTTGCTGCTCTCGCAAGCGCTCACGTTGTTTACGACGCCAGTGGTGTATCTGTATCTCGACCGGGCAAGTCAGTGGTATCGGCGGCGCAAGGAGGCGAAAGGTGAGGGCGGTGCGCCGTGAGGCGGGAGGGGGAGGTGGGTCCGGATGGTGATATCCGGACCCTTGGTGTTGGCCTATGGGGCTTGGCCGGTTGGTGACGGCTGATTAGTCGGTCTACTAGTGCCGGACTTTTGGTGCTTTAGGCCGCGGCCGGAAGGTTGGCCAATACGGCGTGCGGGTCGTGATAGGGCAGGCCGAGTGCTTCGGCGACGCCGCGATTCGTCACCATGCCGCGTGCCACGTTCAGCCCCGCGAGGAGATGCGCGTCGGCCCGCATCGCGGCTACCGGACCGTGTTCAGCCAATTGCAGGATGAACGGCAGCGTGACGTTGTTGAGCGCGAAGGTCGACGTTCGCGGCACGCCACCCGGCATGTTCGCGACGCAGTAATGCACGACGCCATCGACGACGTAGACGGGGTCGGCATGCGTCGTCGGACGCGATGTCTCGCAACAGCCGCCCTGATCGATCGCCACGTCCACAATGACGGCGCCTTTGCGCATGATGCCGAGCATCTCGCGGGTGATCAGCTTCGGTGCAGCCGCCCCAGGAATCAGCACGCCGCCGATGACGAGATCGGCCTCGCGCAGATGTTGCTCGATGGCGTGCTGTGTTGAGTACACGGTCTGCACGCGGCCGCCAAACTGCGCGCTCAGGCGGCGCAGGGCATCGACCGATTTGTCGATGATCGTCACCTGTGCACCGATGCCGACAGCGACCGTTGCCGCGTTGGTCCCGACGACCCCGCCGCCGAGAATCAAGACCTTACCGGCTTCTACGCCGGGCACCCCAGAGAGCAGCAAGCCAAGCCCGCCATGCGCCTTTTCAAGCGCCGTTGCACCGGCCTGAATCGACATCCGCCCGGCGACTTCGGACATCGGGGCGAGCAGCGGCAGTCCGCCAGTGGCAGACGTTACGGTTTCATAGGCGATGCAGGTGGCACCGCTCTTGAGGAGATCGCGCGTTTGTTCAGGATCGGGCGCGAGGTGCAGATAAGTGAAGAGTGTGTGATGCGCGCGCAGACGGGCGCGTTCGACCGCCTGGGGCTCTTTGACCTTGACGATCAGCTCGGCACGGTCGAAGACTTCGGCGGCACTGGCGGCGATACGTGCTCCGGCAGCGGTGTAGACCGTATCGTCCATGCCGATGCCCGCACCTGCCTGCGTTTCGATCCATACCTCGTGCCCGCGTGCCACCACTTCGCGTACGGCTGCGGGCGTCATGCCTACGCGGTATTCGTGGTTCTTGATCTCCTTCGGTACGCCGATTTTCATGATGTGTCTCCTGTTGTGATGTGACGGCAAATAAACGCTATCGAACCAGTCATCAGGCGGGGCGGGCGCGGCATTCGTGTGTCGCGTCTCATCGTTGTTCACACCGTGCTTGTCGATGTGAATCCCCAAACAAAAACGGCACCCGAAGGTGCCGTTCGATGCATCAGGCGAAGGCCGGTTGGGCCTGCGCGTCAGGGGCGCCACTGTAGCGCGCCACCGACAGATCGTCGGACAGAATGGCGGGCCGGCGGCCCGACATCAGGTCGGCCAGCAACTGGCCGGAGCCGCAGGACATCGTCCAGCCCAGTGTGCCGTGGCCCGTATTCAGGAAGAGATTGCGCAAGGCCGTGGCACCGACGATCGGCGTGCCGTCCGGCGTCATCGGGCGCAGGCCCGTCCAGAACGACGCTTCGGCCGTATTGCCCGCACCGGGGTACAGGTCGTTGACGACCATTTCGAGCGTGGCGCGGCGTGCCGGGTTGAGAGTCTTGTTGTAGCCGACGACTTCCGCCATGCCGCCAACGCGGATACGGTCGTCGAAACGCGTGACGGCAATCTTGTACGTTTCGTCGAGCACGGTCGAGACCGGGGCGCGTTCGGCGTCGACGATCGGTACTGTGATCGAGTAACCCTTGAGCGGGTAGACCGGGATGTCGACGATGCCGCGCAGGAACGGCGTCGAGAAGGAGCCGAGGGCCACCACATAGGCGTCGGCGCGCTGCATCATGCCAGCGCAGACCACGCCTTCAATCTTGTCACCGACCACTTGCAGGCCGTCGATCGGCATGTCGTAGCGGAACTTCACGCCCAGCGCTTCGGCCATCGCAGCCAAACGCGTCGTGAAGAGCTGGCAGTCGCCAGTCTCGTCGTTCGGCAGGCGCAGGCCGCCCGTGAGCTTATGCGCAACAGCCGCCAGGGCCGGTTCAGCGCTGGCGAGCGCAGTGCGGTCCAGCAGTTCGAACGGCACGCCCGCTTCTTCGAGCACGGCGATGTCACGTGCTGCGTTGGCCAGTTGCTCTTCGGTACGGAACAGTTGCAGCGTGCCGGCCTGACGGCCCTCATAGGCGATGCCCGTCTCGGCGCGCAGGGCTCGGAAGCAATCGCGGCTGTATTCCGCAATGCGCACCATACGTTCCTTGTTGACGGTGTAGCGCTCCGGCGTGCAGTTGCGCAGCATTTGATAGAGCCACTTGAGCTGCGTGAGCGAGCCGTCCGGACGAATGGCGAGCGGCGCATGCTTCTGGAACAGCCACTTGATGGCCTTGGTCGGAATGCCCGGCGCGGCCCACGGCGACGCGTAGCCCGGCGAAATCTGGCCGGCGTTGCCGAAGCTGGTCTCAAGCGCCGGACCTGCCTGGCGGTCGAGCACCGTGACGTCGTGCCCGGCCTTTGCCAGGTAGTAGGCGCTAGTAACGCCGATGACGCCGCTGCCGAGAACGATGACCTTCATTGCGTGGACTCCTGTAAATCCGTAGTTATGCAGTATTTATTCGCATGCTATTCTCGGATTGCTAGGTTTAGTTAATGAATATCAGTCGAATTCAGGAAAAAATCATGAGAGTGCAGCAGCAATCGATTCGGACGCTCGATCGGCTCGACCGGCGCATCCTCACGTTGCTTCAGCAAGACGGTCGAATGTCGATGAAAGACCTGTCGGAGCAGGTGGGGTTGTCGATCACGCCGTGCATCGAGCGCGTGAAACGCATGGAACGCGACGGCGTGATCATGGGTTACTTCGCGCGCGTAAATCCGGCGGCATTGGGGGCGGCGCTGCTCGTGTTTGTCGAGATCACGCTCGATCACAAGTCGGGGAACATGTTCGATCAGTTCCGTCGCGAAGTGCTGCGAATTCCCGAGGTGATGGAGTGCCATCTCATCTCGGGCGACTTCGACTACCTAATCAAGGCGCGTATTCGCGAGATGTCGGAATACCGGAAGCTGTTGGGCGACATCTTGTTGCAGCTGCCGGGCGCCGTGCAGTCCAAGAGTTACGTCGTGATGGAAGAGATCAAAGAGACGCTGACGGTCTACGTCGAAGAGTGAGTTTGAGGGTGTTGTTTGCTTAAAAAAGTGGCATCTGCGGATCGACTTTGCCATTTATGGTGTCGGCTGCGTCTGCCCCGGTCTGCCGTGCGCGGTTTTGTTGGTGCGAGCCGCCGGGGGAGCCCTGCGGCGTTTCCGGGCGATCGGGCACCCTGAAATGGTCGTTGCGAAGCGGTGGGCGAGCCTGATTCAACCCCAGCTTGCGGGCCGCTAGCAAAAAGCGCTGCCGGATGAGTTCGGCATGCAGCCCCGTCCCGCGCATTCTCGTGCCGAACTCGGCGCTGTTGTGTTTGCCGTCGCGAACCTGTTCGATCAGGCTCATGACGTGACGCGCACGCATTGGGTAATGCGTTTCCAGCCATTCGACGAATACGTCGTGCACCTCGCGCGGCAAACGCAGCATCGTATAGGACGCATACGTTGCACCGGCCTGGGCTGCGGTCGTCAATACCCGTTCGATATCGAAATCGGTCAGCGCCGGCACGATCGGCGCGACGATAACGCCCGTCGGAATGCCCGCCTGTGTGAGTTTGTGAATGGCTTCGATGCGCTTTGGCGGCGTGTTGGCGCGGGGTTCCATCTTGCGGGCAATTTCCGCGTCGAGCGTTCCCACTGAAATGAATACGCGCGCGAGGCCGCGTTGCGCCATGCGCGACAGGATGTCGATGTCGCGCGTCACCAGCGCCGATTTTGTCGTGATCCCCACGGGGTGACCGAACCGTTCAAGCACCTCAAGCACGCTGCGCGTAATGCCGTACTCACGCTCGATCGGCTGATAGGGATCGGTGTTCGCGCCTAAGGCCAGCAACGCGGGCTGATACCCCCGTTTGCGTAGCTCGGCATCGAGTCGCTCGGCGGCGTTGGTCTTGGCATACAGACGCGTTTCGAAGTCGAGCCCCGGCGAAAGCCCAAGATAAGCATGCGTGGGGCGCGCGAAACAATACGTACAGCCATGCTCGCAGCCGCGATACGGGTTGATGGAGCGGTCGAAAGGAATGTCGGACGATGTGTTCCGCGAAATGATCGTGCGCGCCGTTTCCAACGCCACCTGCGTAACGAATTTGACCTCGGTTTCGTGGGCCATGTCCGATTCATGGCGGGTCTCGTCGACTTCGCGGCGAAACTCGGAAAAGCGTGATTCTAGGTTGGCAACAGCGCCTCGGCCACGGCGGGACGGGGGCGGCGCGAATGACGAAGCCATAGCCAGTCTCCTTGCTTGCAGTCCGGACGCCTGCCGAAGGGCATCCACGGGGAATGCTTGTCATTATACTGTGTTTTTATACAGTATTTGAGCGAGAGGCAAAGATGACTGGCAGCGGATACGGCGGGGCGCTATCTAGTGCTTGGCGCGCTTGGGCGGCTTGGAATGCTTGGGCTGACGTGTGGGGCAATTGGCTCACCCGTTGCCCGGGTGCATGGCTACGGCGCGTCTTTAGGCGCGACCGGCGGCACGTAGGGGGCGATGGCGCGGGCGATGGCATCGAGTGCCGCATCGTCCGCATTGGGGCGTTGCCGGGCGAGGCGAATCGCGCGCAGCGTCAGCAACGCGTACAGCGTGGCGTGATTCCCCCCCATGTTGGCAAGGGCTTCGGTGTGACGGGTGACGATACCGGCGTCGCCGCGCGACACGGGACCTGCCAATGCGCCCGAGAGCCCACGCTCGCGTGCAGCAGTGAGCGTGCCCATCACGAGCGGCCACATGGCGGCTTGGGCATCGTCCTCGGGCATGCCGATGGCGCGCCAAAGTTCAGTGGCTTCTTCCAGCGCGCAGAGCAGAAAGCTCGCGGCGTAATTGGCGCCGGCGTGATATCGCATGCGCTCTCCTGCCGGAATCTCGAGCGGTCGGCAGCCAATGTCGTCGGCCAGCGTGCGAAGGGTCAGTGCGAGCGAAGGCTCGGCTTCTATCGTGATGGCGCTGCCTGCCATGCGGGTAGCGTCATCGGCGAGTCCGGCAAACAAGAAGAGCGGATGGAAGCCGCCAATCTGCGCGCCGCGTTTTGCCGCGGGACGAAGCAACTCGACTTCGGAAGCGCCGCTGCAATGCACCAGCGCCTGCGAGGCCGACGGCGAGAGATTGTCCGCGCACATCGCGAGGGCGTCGTCGGGCACCGTCAAGAAGACCAGGTCGGCGTGGTCGAAAACGGCGTTCGCATCGCCTGCTCCTGCGACCGCAATCGTGTGGCACTGCGGGAGTTGGGCGGCGAGGGCTTTGGCAGTGTTTGCGCTTCGGCTGGCGACCGCTGTGACGTTGTATCCGGCACGCGTGGCCGCGAGCGACAGGGCTGTGGCAACGCGCCCAGCGCCGATAAAGCCCAGTGTCGGGCGTTGATCGTTCTGGGCCTTGGTGTTTACTGGGTTCACAGCGGTATCGTGCCGATGGGGATGGGCTTACTGCGACAAGCGATTCGGCGTGTCGTGCGTCTCGAAGTACGTCTGAAACGCGACGGCGAAACCGACCATCATGAGCATGGCGCCGACGAAGAGCGACACGCTCACGATGATCACCGCGGTCCAACCCGAGCGCGAGCGGCCCGTCGCGCCGGGGTTGAACTGCTGGTCCCAACGCTCATCAGGGCGAAGGCCATAGACGATGGCTGCGAGAAACGCCGAGAACAGCGAAATCGCACCCAGAATCGTGAGCACCCAGCCCGCGGTGGAACTGAGGTCGCTCGTCACCAACAACCCCCAACCGGCGACGCCGCAGGCCGAGCCTACGATGTGCGCCCAACCGAACGGGTCGCGCAAGCCGTAGAGATAGAAGCGATGCAGGCCGAGCGTGCCGAACAACATCGCCAGGCCGGCGGTCAGGGTCTTGGATTTGTGGGTGAGAGCGCTCATCAGGAACGGTTATCGGGTGGGCGTTTGACGAATGACTTCGACCAGCGTCCACCGCATGCTCGAAGCGTCGGCGGGCGGGTTGTCGACAGGCTCGCCGTGAATTTTCACGCGGTATTCTACGCCGGGCTTCCAGTCGAAGCCATCGATGTGCGCGTACCAGAGTTCCCACGGGGCTTTGCCCGAATCGTCGGCGTTACGTACGCGCAGACACTTACGCGGACCCACGCCCACGCAGTCGGCCATTTGCGAGTCGACATCCAGCACGCGATCTTCCGTTTTGCTCGTACCGACAGCGCCACTGGTGCCAGCGATCGGTCGATTGAGCAGCGTTTGCGACGCATACGTGAGCGTCTCGCCGCCCGGGGCACTCAGAATCAGTTGCGTGTCGCGACGCTCGAAGCGCGAGACGCGCGGCAGTGTCTTGAGATAGCGATCTTCGAACGCCATCGAGTCGGGGCAGGCCATGCGTGTCGAGGCAGGCGCTTGCAGCGTGACTTGCCCGTTCGCCGGGCCGACCGTGTACTGACCAAAAATGCGGTTGCATCCGCCGGTGCCCGAGAAGGCGCCCTTGTCGTTGAAGGTCAGATTGATCACGCGTCCTTCGGGCAGGCTCGGAATATCGCCGGCGCCTTCCCAGCGGACCAACTGCCAGGTGCCGATAATGTCGGCGGGCGCAGTCGCCGCGGCGGGTGCGTTGCTATCGGTGGTCGCCGAAGGGTTGGCACCGCCTCCGGACGGTGCAGCACAACCGGCAAGCAGGGCGGCGGGCACGAGCAACATCGCGAGATACGAGGCAAACGAGGAGGGTAGACGTTGGGTCATGATCTTGTGTCAGCGGAGTGAGGGAGAGGGCAGGGACGGCGCAAATGTCACGCGGGGCAGGTGGTGATACGCCCGGGCGTAGCCGTGAATACCGTGGGATGTTGACCGATAGGAGGTCAAGTCAGTTCCTTTCTTGACGCTGCGGCGCACGCTGAATGGGGGCGCCAGTGGTTGTCGAGTCGGCATCGCAGGCCCCTACGGTTTGCGGTATGTGATGCGGTAGATGGCACCGGCGTAATCGTCGCTGATGAGTAGCGAGCCATCGGGCAGTGTCAGGAGATCGACGGGGCGGCCCCAGACCGATTCGTCGGCGCCGAGCCAGCCCTGTGCGAAGACGTCTTGCTTGACCACGTTGTTTTTGGCATCGAGTACGACGCGCACGACGCGATATCCGACTTTGCGGGATCGGTTCCAGGAGCCGTGTTCTGCAATGAAAATGTTGCCGCGATACTCCTCGGGGAATTGCTTGCCTGTATAGAAGCGCATGCCGAGGGCGGCAACGTGAGCGCCAAGCTTCGCCATCGGTGGTGTGAATGAAGTGCAGGATTTTTCGCGGCCGAAGTCGGGGTCGGGAACGTCGCCTGCATGGCAATAAGGGAAGCCGAAGTGCTCACCGGCGCGTGTGAGACGGTTAAGTTTGTCGTCCGGGACGTCGTCACCCATCATGTCGCGGCCGTTGTCGGTAAACCACAACGTATTGGTGCCCGGCTGCCAGTCGAAACCGACGGTGTTGCGCACTCCGCGGGCTACGACGCGCCAGTCACTGCCGTCCGGTTTCATGCTGCCGATCATGGCGTAGCGGTTTTCATCGCGTTTGCATACGTTGCACGGCGCGCCGACACCGACGTACAAGCGCTGATCGGGGCCGAATGCGATGTAACGCCAGCCATGGTGGGTTTCCGCCGGGAGTTTGGCGTAGACGACCGTGGGCTGGCCTGGGTTGTCCAGCCGGTCTTCGATGTTGTCGAGCCGCAGGATGCGCGAGACCGCTGATATATATAGGGCGCCATCGCGCATGGCGACACCGACCGGCATATTCAGGCCCGATGCGATAGTTCGCACTTTCGCTGCATAGGCGCGCGACGGGTCGAGTGTGATCGCATAGACGTTACCTTCGCCGCGACTGCCGACAAACAGTGTCCCCTTAGGGCCAAGGACCATGCCGCGTGCGCCGGGAAGCTGATCGGAGAGGACTTCGACGTAGAAGCCCGGGGGGAGTACGAGCCGCTCGATAGGGAGCGCGTCGCGCGCCCGGGCCAAGGTGGGGGCGAGTGCCAGGAGGCCGGTGAGCAGGTAGAGCAAGCGCCGTGCGAGCGGGCTGAATCGGGAGAGCGCCTGGGCGGGCCTTGTTGGCCGGTATCGCCAGGGCGCGTACTGCCATCCATCGGAAAATCGTCGCATGCCGGACTCGCTTCTCGCACAGGATGCGAGCATTGTAGACCAGCGGCGAGGTGCGTCGGCGGTGTCGTGCGCCCGGCGCAATGGGGGCGGGGCACGGCGCGATCTCGACGGCTTCACGGGATGTGTTTGTTTTGACGAGGTTTTTGCGCTATAATCACGCGTTTTCTGTCCGAACACTTCTGGATTCAAGGATTTATTATGGTCGTTATCCGCCTGGCTCGCGGCGGCGCGAAGAAGCGCCCGTTCTACAACATCGTTGCTACCGATTCGCGTAATCGCCGCGATGGCCGCTTTATCGAGCGTATTGGCTTCTACAACCCGGTCGCCGCTGAAGGCACGGAAGGTCTGCGCATCGCTCAAGACCGTCTGACCTACTGGCAAGGCGTTGGCGCACAACTGTCGCCGACCGTGGCTCGCCTGATCAAGCAAGCTCCGAAGGCTGCTGCCTAAGCTTTTGCTGATCAAGCAGTACGCATTGCTGTCGGGTTTCCGATGGCATAAGAATTGAACGGCGCTGCCTGTTCCGGAGTGATCTGGAGCAGGCAGCGCCGTGTGTTCGTCTCAACGTTGGATTGGCATGGTTCGTAACGCTCGACCCGCACGTGCGCGGGTACCGCTGAAAATCGGTGCTGACGCGCGAGGTGCCGCTGGCACGAGCGCGGCGCAGGTGCTCGCACCTGTCACCGAAGTGCCCGACGATCTCGTCGAACTTGGCTATATCGGTGACGCGTACGGCATTCGCGGCTGGATCAAGGTGCAGCCGCACGGGGGCGACGGCGGAGGTTTGCTGTCTGCCGATAGCTGGTATCTCCAGCGTCCCGGCGACTCGACTTATACCAAGGCGAAAGTGCTGCAAAGCCGGGGACACTCCGGCACCGTCGTCGCGCAATTGCGCGGCAGCGACAGCCGCACGGCCGCCGAAGCGCTCAAAGGGTTGCAAGTTTGGGTGCCGCGCAGTGCGTTTCCAACGGCTGACGAAGACGAGTTTTACTGGGTCGACCTCATCGGCGCTCAGGTAACGAATCTCCAGGACGAATCGCTCGGTACGGTCGTCGGTTTGCTCGACAACGGGGTGCATACCGTGTTGCGAGTGGCCTATGAGGTACCGGCGGCTGATGGCAAACCGGCGAAGACCGCCGAGCGCCTGATTCCCTTCGTTGGCCAGTATGTGCAGACCGTCGATACCGAGGCGGGGCGCATTGTGGCTGATTGGGGTCTCGATTACTGAGATGACCGAATGACCGCCCCGGACAAATTTGGCCTGGGCACCTCTGGACGGAACCGGCCTGATGCAGTTTGACGTCGTCACGCTATTTCCCGAGATGTTTCGGGCACTGACCGACTGGGGCGTTACCAGCCGGGCACTCAAGCAGTCGCGTTACGACCTGCGGTTTTGGAATCCGCGTGATTTCACGCACAACAACTACCGTACGGTCGACGATCGTCCGTATGGCGGTGGGCCGGGCATGGTCATGCTCGCCAAGCCGCTAGAAGACGCGATCGCTGCCGCGAAAGCCGCACAGGCGCAAGCCGGTGTTGCACGTGGGCGTGTGCTGTTGATGTCTCCGCAAGGCAAGCCGCTGACCCATCGCCGGGTGACGGAATTGCGTGAGCAGGAGCAGGGTCTGATTCTGCTGTGCGGACGTTACGAGGCCATCGACCAGCGTCTGGTTGATCGTGTCGTGGACGAGGAAGTCAGCGTCGGCGATTTTGTGTTGTCGGGGGGCGAATTGCCCGCGATGGCGCTGATGGACTCGCTGATTCGACTGCTGCCTGGCGTGTTGAATGACTCGCAGTCGGCCGAGCAAGACAGCTTCGTGAATGGCTTGCTCGACTGCCCGCACTACACGCGGCCTGAAGAATACGAAGGTGTGCGCGTGCCCGACGTACTGCTGGGTGGGCACCACGCCGAGATTGAAAAGTGGCGGCGCCGCGAGGCGTTGACCAATACCTGGCGCAAGCGTCCCGATATGATCGAGAGCGCGCGTGCCAACGGATTGCTCAGTCGTGCCGATGAGGCATGGCTGGCAAGCCTCGCCGCCGATTCGTCGGCGAAGTAGGCAAAGGGTGTCGCCATGGGGGCGGCATTCGGTTTGAACCCATCCTCTGTCGGGGCCGGCATGCCGGTAGAACGCCGATACGATGGCACAAGGAGTTGTAAATGAATCTGATCGCACAGATCGAGCAAGAAGAAATCGCGCGTTTGACCACGAGCAAGACGATCCCCGAATTCGCCCCGGGCGATACCGTGATCGTTAACGTGAACGTGGTTGAAGGTACCCGCAAGCGTGTGCAGGCTTACGAAGGCGTCGTGATCGCCAAGCGTAACCGTGGCCTGAACTCGGCGTTCATCGTGCGCAAGATTTCGTCGGGTGAAGGCGTTGAGCGTACGTTCCAGACGTACTCGCCGCTGATCGCCAGCATCGAAGTCAAGCGTCGTGGTGACGTTCGTCGCGCCAAGCTGTACTACCTGCGTGAGCGTTCGGGCAAGTCGGCACGTATCAAGGAAAAGCTCACGTACAAGAGCAAGACCGTCGCTGCCGAGTAAGTCGGACGCTGCCATACCCGGCGACCTCGTGGCCGGGCATAGCAAAAGCCGCATGGAAAAAGCACCCCTTCGGGGTGCTTTTTTCGTATGTGGCGGTGCCGCACCAACGTCGCATCGCGTGAATTACCCCCTGAAGCAGCTTTTTCTTCCCGGATACGAAGTCGACGCTTCCCCGGTAAAATAGCGAAGTTATTCATCGTGCAAAGGCCTACGTGGCGCCACCTCTGATCCTGCATCCCGAAGCGTTACCCATCGTCTCGACGGGCGAGGGTGAGCCCGCGGTGCCGGCAGATCGGCTGACCCCGATGGCGCTGCGCGATCGCCTCGCCCGTCCACCTATCTGGACCCCCGATGCGGGTGCCATCGAAGTTGTCTCACCGCCGCTTTTCACCCCACGTGCTGCTGCTGTGCTGGTTCCCTTGGTCATGCGGCCGCACGGCACGACGGTGCTGCTGACGCAACGCACCCAGCATCTGAGCACGCACGCCGGACAAGTGAGTTTCCCGGGCGGCAGTCGTGAGCCCGACGATCCGACACCCATCGCGACGGCGTTGCGCGAATCGCGTGAGGAGATTGGGCTCGACTCCGGCGCGGTCGAAGTGATCGGGCGGCTACCCGACTATGTCACCGGCACCGGTTTCCGAGTCGCGCCGGTGGTGGGCTTGGTCAGGCCACCTGTCGAGCTCGTCGCCGATGCGGGCGAAGTCGACGAGATCTTTGAAGTCCCACTCGACTTCCTGATGAACCCGGCGCACCACCAGATTCGTGTCTTCAACTATCAAGTTGGGGAACGGCGCTTCTATGCCATGCCGTATCCGCGACCGGCCGGCGGCGAGTATTTCATCTGGGGGGCGACGGCCGGTATGCTGCGCAACTTCTATCAACTGCTGCGAGCCTGACGCGTCAGCCACAAGGTCGCGCAATTTGTGTGCGCGAAATTGGCATTGCACGCGTCGCGAAGGCGCGTGGCACGGGCATTCGCGAGAAGCTGTGCTATCGTTACGTCATTCCGTCCGGTGACCCGATCGCACGCATGACATTCTTTTCGGTACTCCTCGCGCTGATCCTCGAGCAGGTGCGTGCGCTCTCCACGCAAAACCCGATCTACAACCTGATCCGCTCCCACGCGACACACACTTCGCAATCGTTCGATGCCGGGCAACCTCGGCACGGCGTGCTGGCATGGCTGGTCGTTGTGGTGCCGTTCGTGTTGGTGGTCGGGGTGATCTATTACCTGCTCATGCGGGTGAATATCCTGTTGGGCTTTGCGTGGAACGTGTTGATCGTCTATCTGACGATGGGTTTTCGGCAGTTCAGCCACTATTTCACTGACATTCACGTCGCGCTCAACAACGACAACGTCAACGAAGCGCGCGAAATTCTCCGCCAGTGGATCGGTATCGATACGGTCGACATGCCAGTGGACGAGATCGTGCGGCACACGCTGCTGCAAGCGGTCATCGCGTCGCACCGCCACGTTTTCGGCGTGTTCTTCTGGTTCCTGATTCCGATTGGCCCGGCGGGCGCTGTGCTGTACCGTCTCGCAGAATATCTGTCGCGTCGCTGGACCGAGCCCGCACCTGACCGCAGTCCGGCATTTGGTTCGTTTGCGCGTAAGGCGTTCTACGTGATCGACTGGGTGCCCGCACGCATGACGGCCGTGGGCTTCGCCATCGTGGGCAATTTCGAAGACGCCATTTACGCTTGGCGGCACTACGCCAAGCAGTGGCCGAACGAGAACGAAGGCATTTTGCTCGCCGCCGGTAGTGGCGCGTTGGGCGCGCGGCTGACTGGGCCGTTGGCTGAGGTTTCGAGTGTCGATGCCTTGAATCAAGGTGACGATGCGGTGCTGCCGGTCGGTGGCGAATGCACGCCGCGTACGCTTCAGGCGGCAGTCGGGCTGGTATGGCGTGCCGTCTTGCTGTGGATGCTGCTGCTCTTGCTGCTGACGCTGGCTGTCTGGCTCGGTTGATTCCCGGCAGAACGAAACAAAAAAACCCCGCAAAAGCGGGGTTTTTTGTTTCTCACGAGCTAACAGGCCACCCGAATCAGTACGGGATTTCCTGCTCCGACTCGTGCACCAGTTGCGCATAGAGCGCGTGACGCTGTTCGGAGATTCGCCCATCGGCCACGGCTTCGAGAATGGCGCAGCCCGGCTCTTTCAGGTGGTGGCAGTTGTAGAACCGGCAGCCGGTGAGCAGCGGGCGAAACTCCGGGAAGGCACGCTCCAACACGCCTTCCTTGAGGTGGTGAAGACCGAATTCCTGAAACCCCGGTGAGTCGATCAGCAGCCCGCCTTCTGGCAGATGGAAGATACGAGTAAACGTCGTCGTGTGCTTGCCGGAATTCAGCACGGTGGAGATCTCGCGCGTAGCGGCATCTGCATTGGGTACGAGCAGGTTCACAAGGCTCGATTTCCCCATGCCAGACTGTCCCAACAGCAGCGACGCCTTATGTGCCAGGCGCGGCAAGAGCATTGCCTTGGCCGCCTCAGGATCGGCGCGCACCGACAGTTCCAGCACTTCGTAGCCCAACGCCCGATAGGGCGCCAAGCGTTCGCGTGCGGCTGGCAAAGCCGCGACAACGTCCGTCTTGTTGAGCACGACGAGCGGGTGCAGTTCATTCGCCTCGGCAGCGACGAGCGCTCGGCCGAGCAAATCTTCGCTGAAGTACGGTTCGGTCCCGAGCATGATCACCAACTGATCGATGTTCGACGCAAACAGTTTGCTTTTGAACTGGTCCGAGCGATACAGCAGATTACGTCGCGGCAGAATCTCCTCGATCACGCCCTGATCGCCGGTACGCGCCCAAGCCACTTCGTCGCCCACGGCAATTTCGCTTTTCTTGCCGCGGGGGAAACACAGGACGGTTTCCCCGTCATCGGCTTCCACCACGTAGTGACGTCCATGCGCGGCGGCGACTCGGCCGAGGCGACGGGCTTCTGCGGGCGTGGCGGCCGGTGCCGCTTTCACTTTCGAACTGCGCTTCATGCGTGCCCCAGCAGTCGGTCGATGCGCTGCGAGGCGGGCGGGTGCGAGTAGTAGAACGCGGTGTAGACAGGGTCGGGTGTGAGCGTCGAGGCGTTGTCCTGATAAAGCTTAACCAGCGCGTTGACGAGGTCGCTCGCCTGCGTTTGGCTGGCGGCGAAGGCGTCGGCTTCGAACTCGTGCTTGCGCGACGTCAGGCTGCTTAGTGGGCTGGCGAAGAAACCAAAGACCGGCAGTACCAAGAAGAAGAGCACCAGCGCTAACGCATTGTTGCTGCCCGTCATCGACGGGAGGACGCCAAGCTCTGTATAGAACCAAGTGCGCCCGGCAAGCCAGCCGAGCAGGGCGAGGAAGGCGAGCGAGAGTGCGAACGCGACCGCGAGACGCTTGGTGATATGACGGCGTTTGAAGTGACCCAACTCGTGCGCGAGTACCGCCTCGATTTCTTCCGGCGACAGGCGCTCGATCAGCGTGTCGAAGAATACGATGCGCTTTGCACGCCCAAACCCGCTGAAGTAGGCGTTACCGTGCGCGGAGCGCTTCGAGCCGTCCATGACAAACAGCCCGCGTGCTGCGAAGCCGCAGCGCTGCATCAGTCCTTCGATGCGCTGGGCCAGCGAAACATCCGTAAGCGGTTCGAACTTGTTGAACATTGGCGCGATAACGTGCGGGAAGATGAATTGGACGAATAGATTGAACGCCACCCACACCACCCACGTGTACAGCCACCACATCGGCCCGGCGCGCTCCATCAGCCACAAAACCACGAACAGCAGCGGCAGGCCCAGCACGACGCCGATGGCGGTGCCTTTGATCAGATCGACGATAAACAGGCCAATCGACATGCGATTGAACCCGAACCGTTGTTCGATCACAAACTGGCGCACGTACGTGAACGGCAGATCCACGAGGCCGGAGATGAGCAGCACTGCGCCGATCAGCGCGATCTGCGCGACGTAGCCTTCGCCCAGCCATTCGGTGATGCCGATATGTAGCAGGTTCAGGCCGCCGAGCAGGGTGAGGGCGACGAGCAGCACCGCCTGCGCAAAGATTTCGGCCATGCCGAGCCGCGTGCGCGCCACCGTGTAGTCGGCCGCGCGCTGGTGATCGGTCAGTGTGATCGTGCCGGCGAAACGCTCGGGGACAGCGGCACGATGGGCAACCACATGGCGGATCTGGCGGGCCGCCAGCCACAGCTTGGTCATGACCATGGCCAGCAGGAAGATCACGAAGAGATAAGTGAACATGCGCCTAAGAGGAATCTGAAGTATGCGAGAATTATAAGTTCTTTCGACCGGCCAGGCGCCTTACCGGTCGCCTACCGACGCGTTTTACAGAGTCTTCCGATCATGTCTGCCATTCCATCCCAAAATTCCGCATCTGCCGAAGGCGAAACGACGCTCGCGCGTGCCGAGTTCAATCTGGTCTGGCTCGATATGGAAATGACCGGTTTGCAGCCCGATAGCGACCGAATCATCGAAGTTGCCGTCGTGGTCACCGATTCGGCCTTGACGCGTCGCATCGAAGGCCCGGTTTTCGCGATTCACCAGTCCGACGCCGTGCTCGACGGCATGGACGACTGGAACAAGGGCACCCACGGCCGTTCGGGGCTGATCGACCGCGTGAAGGCGTCGACGGTCGACGAAGCCTCGGCCGAGGCGCAACTGATCGAGTTTCTGTCGCAGTACGTCCCGCCCAACAAGTCGCCGATGTGCGGCAATTCGATTTGTCAGGACCGCCGCTTCATGGCGCGTTACATGCCGAAGCTCGAAGCGTTTTTCCACTACCGCAATCTCGACGTCAGCACGCTCAAAGAGTTGTGCCGCCGCTGGGAGCCCACGGTCTACAAGGGTTTCAGCAAGCGCGCCGCGCATACGGCGCTGGCCGACATTCACGAATCGATCGACGAGCTCGTGTATTACCGCGAGCACTTCCTGAAGACGACGGTGCCGGGTAGCGACGCCGCCGCCTAAGTTCGGTCGATCAAGCCCCGTGAGCCAAACGAAAACGCCAGCAAGATGCTGGCGTTTTTCATTGAAGGTTACGACGAAGCGGCAAAGGCGAAGGACGCAAGCCCATCGCCTGCGTTGTCCGTGTGTCTCATCTCACGCAGGCTTCGGCGCACGAATCGCCGATTTC
This sequence comes from Pandoraea pneumonica, assembly GCF_902459645.1. Taxonomy (GTDB): domain Bacteria; phylum Pseudomonadota; class Gammaproteobacteria; order Burkholderiales; family Burkholderiaceae; genus Pandoraea; species Pandoraea pneumonica. Next base: position 1,817,739 of record NZ_CABPSK010000001.1, on the reverse strand, counting down.
GGACGGAATGCCTTGCACACGGTGTCGTCGGTTTCGATATACGGTCCACCGATCAGATCGATGCAGTAGGGCACAGCGGCGAAAATGCCAGGCACAACAGATTTGCCGTCGGCGTCGCGCAGTCCTTCCAGCGTTTCCTTGATCGACTTGGGCTGCCCCGGCAGATTGATGATCAACGCAGCGTGGGCCGGCGTTTCGCGGATGACGGCCACCTGACGCGACAGAATCGCCGTGGGCACGAAGCGCAGGCTGATCTGGCGCATTTGCTCGCCGAACCCCGGCATTTCCTTCGTGCCGGCCTGCAACGTGGCTTCGGGGGTCACGTCGCGCCGCGACGGGCCGGTGCCCCCAGTGGTGAGCACCAGATCGCACTGCATCGTGTCGACGAGTTCGATCAGCGTGGCCGTGATGCCCTGCGCATCGTCGGGAATCAAGCGGGTTTCGGCCACCCACGGGGACGTCAGGGCGCTGCCGAGCCAGGCCTGCAATGCCGGGATGCCCTGATCCTCATAGGTCCCTTGGCTGGCACGGTCGCTGATCGAGACCAACCCGACGCGCAATTCGTCCGGATGCGCGCGCGCGATCATCGATCGTCCTCACGCACTGGGAATTCCGGCAGGTCGTCTTCGGCGTCGTCCGAGTTTTCGTTGCTAGCGCCGGTGCCCAGCAGATCCTTGAGCGCCTGAAACAGCTCGCGGAATGCCTTTGGCGGCTTCTGAGCGGCTTGCTCGCGGCGCGCGTTACGAATGAGGGTGCGAAGGTGCTGGCCGTCGACGTCCGGGTGCTGCGCGAGCAGTTCCGTCAGGGCCTCGTCCTTGGCGATCAGGCGGTCGCGCCAGCGCTCCAGGGCGTGGAGCTTGGCGGTTTCGGCCTTCGAGACCCCCTTGATCACGTCGAGCGCGCGTTGAATCGCCTCGACTTCCGACTCATCGAGCGAGCGCATGACCTTCCCGACGTACTGCATCTGGCGGCGGCGGCCCTCGTGGGCGGTGATCTTGCGGCAGTCACGCACGGCTTGATCGAGTTTTTCGGACATCGGCACGCGCGCCAGCGCGTCCTTGGACAGGTTGACCAGTTCAGCGCCTAGATCCTGCAACGCATGCGATTCGCGCTTGCGCTGGGATTTGCTCGGGCCATCGTAGAGAGACTCGGGTTCGGCGGTGTGGTTGTTGCGGGGATTTTGCGTCATGGGCGCTATTGTAACGCGGCGAACGCCGTCCAAATAGTTGCAGCCACCGCATACGACGGCGCGCAAGTCGCGCTAAGATGGCGGTTCCTATTTAGCCACTGACCCAATCGCGCCGATGTCCCAAGCGACCCAGCACTTCACGCATACCCAGGACCAACTCAAGGAAATCGTCAGCGACGTACTGCAATACGCCCGTTCGCTCGGCGCTACCGACGCGGCTGCCGAAATTTCCGAGGGCGACGGCCTGTCGGTCTCGGTGCGGCGCGGCAAGGTCGAGACCATCGAGCGCAACCGCGACAAGCTCGTCGGCGTCTCGGTGTTCATCGGCCAGCGCCGTGGCAACGCCAGCACGTCGGATTTCTCCCGCAAGGCGCTGCACGACACGGTCGACGCCGCTTTCAACATTGCCCGCTTCACCGCCGAGGACGACTGCGCCGGTCTCGCCGAAACGGAACTGCTCGAGACGAACCCGCAGGATCTGTCGCTGTTCCACCCGTGGCGTATCACCGCCGACGACGCGGTCGAACTGGCCCGCCGCGCGGAGAAGAGCGCGCTGGACGTCAGCCCGCTCATCAAGAACTCCGAAGGCGCGAGCGTCTCCGCCCAGCATTCGCAATTCATGCTCGGCACGACGCGCGGCTTCCTGTCCGGTTACCCGTATTCGCGCCATTACCTGTCGGTCTCGCCCATCGCGGGCTCGGGCAGCCATATGCAACGCGACGATTGGTACACCTCCAAGCGTGCCGCCGAAGATCTGGCCTCGCCGGAAGCCGTGGGTCGCTATGCCGCCGAACGCGCTTTGGCGCGCCTGCACGCCCGCAAGCTCTCGACGCGCAAGTGCGCGGTGCTGTTCGAGGCACCGCTCGCCGCCGGTCTGCTGGGCGCTTTCGTACAAGGCGTGAGCGGCGGTGCGCTGTATCGCAAAGCCACGTTCCTTGTGGATACGCTCGGCAAGCCGGTATTTGCCGATCACGTGGGTATTCATGAAGACCCACACGTGCCGCGTGCCATGGGCAGCGCCCCGTACGACGAGGAAGGCGTGAAGACCCGCGCCCGCGATGTGGTGACCGACGGCGTGGTGCAGGGCTACTTCCTCTCGACGTACTCGGCCCGCAAGCTCGGCATGCAGACGACCGGTAACGCCGGTGGCTCGCACAACCTGCGCATGTACAGCAAGCTCACCGCGCCGACCGACGATTTCCGCGCCATGCTGCGCAAGCTCGGCACGGGCCTCCTCGTCACGGAACTGATGGGGCAGGGCGTGAACTACGTGACCGGCGATTACTCGCGCGGTGCGTCGGGTTTCTGGGTCGAAAATGGCGAAATTCAGTATCCGGTCGAGGAAATCACGCTGGCGGGCAACCTGAACGACATGTTCCGTCAGATTGTCGCCATCGGCGCCGACACGCTCGTGCGCGGCACGAAAGAGGTCGGGTCAATCCTGATTGAACAAATGACCATTGCTGGTCATTGATGCTGCGAAATCTCAATCTGGCGCCACAAACGCGTTGCATTTATGCGCCAGAGCGGGGCAAAAGCCCAATTGCCATGCCCGTTCGCGATAGTTTGCGTTATCCTTAGGGGTTTTCTTAAACCACGGTTTAAGAACGGATACGGTAGTTAGGGTAATGGGCGCGCTCACAAGGCGCGCCTTCTCATAACTAGAGACTAGGTATTGGAGGAAGAGCACTCATGAAAAGCACCATGACCAAGTTGCTGGCCGCACTCGTCGCCACGGGGATGGTGGCTGCGGCCCACGCAGCCGATCTGAAAATCGGCGTGGCCGAGGCGCTGTCGGGCGGCGCTGCGCAGTATGGCGCAGCCATCAAGAACGGTTTCCAGCTCGCGGCTGACGAGATCAATGCCGCTGGCGGCGTGAACGGCAACAAGCTTGTGCTGCAAGTCGAAGACGAGCAGGGCAAGAAGGAAGAAGCGATCAACGTTTTCAAGAAGTTGATCTTCCAGGACAAGGTGCTGATGGTGTTCGGCCCCACGCTGTCGAATTCGGCACAGGCTGCCGACCCGATCGCGCAGCAGGGCAAGACGGTGGCCTTCGGCACGTCGAATACGGCTGACGGCATTACGTCGATCGGCGACTACGTCTTCCGTAACTCGGTGACCGAAGCCGACGTGCTGCCGGAGACCATCAAGGTCGCGGCCAAGCACGCGGGCATCAAGAAGGTCGCAGTGCTTTACGGCAATGACGACGTGTTCACCAAGAGCGGCTACGACAACTTCAAGAAGGCGCTGGAAGACCTGAAGATTCCGGTCACGACGACCGAGACGTTCGCCAAGGGCGACGTGGACTTCAAGGCCCAGCTCACGAAGATCAAGGCCAGCAACCCGGACGCCATTGTGCTGTCGGCGTTGATCGCCGAAGGCGCACCGATCATGGTGCAAGCCCGTCAACTGGGTATCAACGTGCCGTTTATCGGCGGCAACGGTATGAACTCGGTCAAGGTGTTCGATCTGGCCAAGGGCAGCTCGGACGGCCTGTGGGTGGGTAGCCCGTGGTCGATCGAGAACAACACGTCGGCCAATACCAAGTTCATCGCCGCTTACAAGGCGAAGTACTCGGTGTCGCCGGACCAGTTCGCGGCACAAGCGTACGACGCGATGTACATCGCCGCTGGCGCGCTCAAGAACGTGAAGATTTCGGGCAATCTGGAAGCGGATCGTAAGGCACTGCGCGATGCGCTGCCGAGCGTGACGCACGACGGCGCGACCGGCGCTTTCGCGTTCCGTCAGGCCATGGGCAAGAACGGCAAGCCGGCCGGCTATGACGCCAAGCAAGCGCCGATCGTCAGCGTGACGAAGGGCGGCAAGTACGTCATCGAGAAGTAAGCAGCCCGGCAGTACTTGAAGAAGTCCGCATGGGCGTAGGGCCGAAAGGCGCTACGCCCATCGGCGTTTCTGGCGCATGCCGCGCCCCCTCACGGCACGCGTCTTCGTCCCTCAGGCTGGAATACACACCATGCTGGAACAGCAACTCGTCAACGCGCTCTCCCTCGGGTGCGTGTACGCCTTGTTCGCGCTCGGGTTCACACTCGTGTTCGGCATTCTCGGCGTCATCAATCTCTCGCACGGCGCGGTCTTCATGGTCGGCGCGTACGCCGCCCTTCAGGCTGTCGCACGTCTGCATTTGCCGCTGTGGGCGGCCATCATCACGGCGGTGATCGTCAGCGGTTTGCTCGGGCTGCTCATCGACGTGCTCGTGCTCAAACCGTTGCGCAAACGCGGCGCGCCTCACCTGATTCCGATGATCGCCACCATCGGCGTGGGCATTCTGCTCAACAACGGTATTCAGGGCATTTTCGGTGCAGAGAACCTGCGCTTCCCGTACGAATTGGTCCCGCAAGACACCCTCACAGTGGCTGGCGTGCACATGACCGTGCTGGAACTGGTGATCATCTTCGTCTCGTTCGCCCTGATGGCGCTGCTCATCGCCACCATCAAGAAGACGCAACTGGGCCGCGCATTGCGCGCGATCGCCGAGTCGCCGAAGGCCGCTTACCTGCTGGGTATCAACGTCGAGGGCTTGTTTCTGGCCACGTCGTTTGCCGCTGCCGGGTTGGGCGGGATGGCGGGCGTGCTGATCGGTTTGTACTCGAACGCCGTGTTCCCGTTGATGGGCCAGCCGATGCTGCATAAGGGCATCGCGGTGATCATTCTGGGCGGCATGGGCGACATTCGCGGTGCCATGATCGGCGGCCTGTTCCTCGGCTTCGCCGAAGTGATGTCGGTGGCATACATCGGCTCGAACATGCGCGACGCCGTGGCGTTCGGCTTGTTGTTCCTGATCCTGCTGGTGCGTCCGCAGGGGTTGTTCGGCAAAGTGCTCGAACGCAAAGCGTAATTACGGGGGCGCAATGGACTGGTTCAATAATTTCTGGGCGGTGTACAGCAATTTGGTGCTGACGTTGGGCACCAATGCGCTGCTGGCGCTGTCGATTTACCTCACGCTCTCGTGCGGCATGCTCGCGATGGCCAACGCCGCATTCATGGGCATTGGCGCTTACACGGCGGCACTGCTGACGATGAACTACGAGATGCCGTTCGCGGTGTCGCTCGCTGGCGGCATGGCGGCACCGGCGTTGATCGCGTTCATCATCGGCAAGCCGACGCTGCGTCTGTCGGGCGTGTATCTGGCGATGGCCACGCTTGGCTTCGGCGAAGTGGTGCGCGTGCTGATCCTCAATACCGAAGACCTCACCGGTGGTGCGCTGGGCCTGAACGGCATTCCGCAACTCACGCAGTGGTGGCACGTGGCCGCGGCCGTGGTGATCACGCTGGTCGTGCTGTGGCGCCTGCGCCGCTCGAAGATCGGCCGTGCGTTCGAAGCCATCAAGGAAGATGAGACGGCAGCGGGCCTCATGGGCATCAACGTCACTGGCTACAAGATGCTGGCGTTCGTGCTGGGCGCGGTGCTGGCCGGTCTGGCCGGGGCGCTCAATGCCCATCTGACGTTCTTCATCGGCCCGAACGAGTACGGCTTCGACCGTGGCGTCGAGATTTTGACGATGGCCATTCTCGGCGGTATCAACGGTCTGGTGGGCCCGGTGCTCGGCAGCACGATTCTGACGCTGTTGCCGGAGATGCTGCGCGCGTTCAACGATTTCCGTCTGGTGGTCAACGGCCTGATTCTGGTGCTGATCGTGTTGTTCCTGCCCAAGGGCATTTGGGACCCCGCACGTTTTCGCCGGTGGTTCCGTTCCGGCAAGACGCGTTCGGCCTCTTCCACGTAACCGGACAGGGGACACGACATGCTCAAGCTGACTAATATTTCCAAGCGATTCGGCGGTCTGCACGTGTTGCAGGACGTCAATATCGAGGTGCCGCAGGGCACCATCTTCGGGCTGATCGGCCCGAACGGCGCCGGCAAGACGACGGTGTTCAACCTGATCACCGGTCTGCTGGCCCCCACGGGCGGCAGCATCACGTTCGATGGCGTGAGTCTGGTGGGCGAGAAGCCGCACAAGATTACGCAACGCGGCATTGCCCGCACGTTCCAGAACATCCGCATCTTCAAGGAGATGACGCTGATCGAGAACGTGGTGGTGGGGATGCATCGCCATCTCACGTATGGGCCGGCCGGTTTGCTGCTCTCTCTGCCGGGCTTTCGCGACATGGAGAAGCGCTCGCGTGAACGTGCGCACGAGTTGCTCTCGTGGGTGAAGCTCGATCACAAGGCGTACGACATTGCCGACAACCTCTCGTACGGCGATCAGCGCAAGCTCGAACTGGCGCGCGCGCTGGCGACCGAGCCGAAGCTGTTGCTGCTCGACGAGCCGGTGGCTGGTATGAACACGGGCGAGAAGGTCGATCTCATGAGCGAGATCGAGAACATCAAGGCGCGCGGTTACACGATCTTCATGATCGAGCACGACATGCGCTTCGTGATGGGCCTGTGCGAGCGCATCGCCGTGCTGAACTTCGGCCGCATCATCGCCGAAGGGAACCCGGACGAGATTAAAAACAACCCGCAGGTGATCGAGGCCTATCTGGGCCGCGATGACGATGAGGACATCGCCGCGCTGGCGGCCAGCGGGGAGGACAAGGTATGAGCGCATTGCTCGAAGTGAAGGGCCTGAAAGTGGCCTATGGGCATATCGAAGCTGTTAAGGGCGTCGATTTTGCGTTGCGCGAGCACGAGATTACGTCGCTCGTGGGTGCTAACGGTGCCGGTAAATCGACCACGCTGCTGGCGTTGTCCGGCCTCATCAAGAAGCAGTCGGGCACGATTCTGTTCGAAGGCGAGGACATTGGCGGTCTCGCCCCGAACAAGATCGTGCAGCGCGGGCTGGTGCAGGTGGCCGAAGGGCGCGCCACGCTCACGACGATGTCGGTGCGCGAGAACCTCGAACTCGGGGCCTACACACGCCGCGACCGGCAGAACATCAAGGCGGACCTCGACAAGGTACTGGAGCGATTCCCGCGACTGTCCGAGCGTCTCGATCAGATGGCCGGTAACTTGTCGGGCGGCGAGCAGCAGATGCTGGCGATTGGCCGTGCGTTGATGGCGCGTCCGCGTTTGCTGTTGCTCGACGAGCCGTCGATGGGCTTGGCACCGATCATCGTGCAGGGCATTTTCAACACGCTCAAGGAAATCAATGCCGATGGGCTGACGATCTTCCTCGTGGAGCAGAACGTGCGTCAGGCACTGAAGATTGCGCAGCACGGCTACGTGCTCGAGACCGGCAAGGTCGTGCTCGACGATACCGGCCGCAATCTGCTCAACAACCCGCGTGTGTTGGAGGCGTATCTGGGCGGTTGATGCCAGCGCCTAGCGATTGCCCGGCGGCCTCAAGCAGCCATCAAGCATTCATTAGGCAGCCAACAAGCGGCACTGACCCGATCACCGGGCAGTGCCGTTTTTTTGCGCGGACGGTTGCCAGCGCGCGTGGTCGCGCTTCGCCCCTGCGCGCCGACTCGCGCCACACCGCCTAACCGCCCGTAAGCTTGACCAATTGGCAGCCAGCGGGAATTGGTGCATGCTGCGTAGATTCGGTCTTGCCCGGCGAGACGGGATCTCTCGAACACGGCGTCGCAGCGGTCGTTCCCACGCGATTCGCAAACGACGCATGCAAGGGCGGAAGGGAAACTCATGGACGGCTTCCTTATGGAGCGCGCGTCGCGTACGCAACTAGCGTTCGCTGGCTGCCTGGCGCTCCTCATACTCTGTGCACTTGTGCTGGCGGCCCCGCAGGCGACTTCGCCCTTGCCGCCGGTCGCCCCGTTCCTGCCGATGTGCGGCCTGACCGTATTCACCACCGCGACCATCGTCGCGTTTCTTCTCGCGGGCCAATTTCAAGTCAGCCGATTGCCGGTCTACGGACTGCTCGCCGGTGCCTATGCATTTGCCGCGCTGACGGTGGCCATGCAACTGCTCACCTATCCGGGGCTGTTTTCGCCAGAGGGCTTGTTCGGGGCGCGACCGAGTACGGCTGGCTGGATTTGGGTGTTCTGGCATGCCGGGTTCCCGATTTTGGTACTCGTCGCCATGATCGCGCGGCGTCTGTTCACGCCGCAGTCGATTACGCAATTGCCGTCGCCAGGGCGGGCGACGTGGATGTTCGTCGGCCTGCCGCTCATCGTCGCGGCACTGCTGTGTCTGACGGCGCTGGCCGTGCCGCTGCCGCCCGCGCTGGCCCCGGCTACAGCCCCCGGCGACTTCTCCGACAGCGGTGCCGCGCTCGTCTTGCTATTGCTCAATCTCGTGGCGCTCGGGGGCGTGTTGTCGCTGGGCCGCCTGCGCACCGCGCTCGACGTCTGGGTCGCGTTGGCGGTGCTGGCGTGCGTCACCGATACGCTGCTCAGCCTGATGAGCACGGTGCGGTTCTCGCTCGGCTGGTATCTGGCGCGCCTGTTCAGCATGTCGGCACCGGGGCTGCTGGTGTGCGTGCTGGTGTGGGAGGTGACACGGCTGTATCGCGAGCTCACGCGCGCCCACTTGCGCCTGATCGAATACAGCAATCGCGATGCGCTGACCGGCATCTTCAACCGGCGTTATTTCAACGAGCGCTTTCCCCACGATTTCGAACTGGCTCGCCGCACGGCACGGCCGTTGTCGCTGCTGATGATCGACGTCGATCACTTCAAGAAATACAACGATCTCTACGGTCACCCGGTGGGTGACGAGTGTTTGGAGAGTGTGGCCGTAGCGCTGATGCGGGCGACGCATCGTCCGACCGATCTGGTGGCGCGCTATGGCGGCGAGGAGTTCGTGATTGTGCTGCCGGACACCAATGTGAACGGCGCCCAGTTCGTCGCGACACGCGTGACGGAAAGCGTGCGGGCGCTGGCACGGCCGGGACCGGGGCCGATGGGCTACGTGACGGTGAGTGTCGGGTGCGCGACGCACGTGCCGACAGCGGGAGACGCCAGCGACACGGCGGAGCGGCTGATTGCCTTAGCCGATGAAGCGCTCTACGCGGCCAAGCGTCTGGGGCGCGACCGCATTCATGTGGCGGCGACCGAGGTTAGTGGCGCTGGGAGTGATGGGAGACAGAGCGAAGCCATCGACACGCCGCGTAGCAACCTTAGCGCGTGATGGCTTGCTTAGAGGAAATAAGCGGATTCAGACCCGCTCGTAAGTCACGAACGCGTAATTGAAGTCGTTCGGTGCGGGCGAGTGGTGCGTTTCGCGTGCGGTCTCGCGCCACTGTCCGGCGGGCAATGCCGGGAAATGCGCATCGCCTTCGAACGCCTTCGCGATTTCCGTGACGATGACCTTGTCTGCGCTCGGCAACGCTTCGGCATACAACTGCGCACCGCCAATCAGGCAAATCTCGTCGACGCCGACACACAACCGCATTGCGTCGATCAGCGAACCTGCGACTTCACATCCCTCGATCTTCAAATCGGCATTGCGCGAGACAACGATGTTGCGGCGTCCCGGCAGCGGACGGCCGATGGAATCGTACGTCTTACGGCCCATCACGACCGGCTTGCCGAGCGTGGTGCGTTTGAAGTGCGCCAGGTCTTCCGGCAGACGCCACGGCAATTGATTGTCACGCCCGATCACGCCGTTTTCGGCGAGGGCAACCACGAGAGTCAACAGGGTCATACGGCGACGGGGGCCTTGATATGCGGATGCGCTTCGTACCCGACGATGTGGAAATCTTCGTAGCGGTAATCGAAGATGGAGTCCGGCTTGCGCGAGATTTCGAGCTTCGGCAGCGGGAACGGCTCGCGGGCGAGTTGCGTTTGCACCTGTTCGAGGTGGTTGTTGTACAGATGGCAGTCGCCGCCGGTCCAGATGAAGTCGCCTACTTCCAGCCCGGTTTGCTGCGCCATCATGTGCGTGAGCAACGCGTAGCTCGCAATGTTGAACGGCACGCCGAGGAAGATATCGGCGCTGCGCTGATACAACTGGCACGAGAGCTTGCCATCGGCCACATAGAACTGGAAGAACGCGTGGCAGGGCGGCAGGGCCATGCGCGGAATCTCGCTCACGTTCCACGCCGAGACGATCAGGCGGCGCGAGTCCGGGTTCTTGCGAATTTGGTCGACGAGCTGCGAAATCTGGTCGATATGGCTACCGTCCGGCGTGGGCCACGAGCGCCATTGCGCGCCGTAGACCGGGCCGAGTTCGCCGTCCGCGTCGGCCCATTCATTCCAGATCGACACGCCGTTTTCCTGAAGGTAGCGCACGTTCGTGCTGCCCTGAAGGAACCACAGCAGTTCGTGCACGATGGACTTGGTGTGCACCTTTTTAGTCGTGACGAGCGGGAAACCGGCTTGCAGGTCGAAGCGCATCTGATAGCCGAAGACCGAGCGCGTGCCCGTACCGGTGCGGTCAGTCTTTTCGGTGCCATGGTCGAGCACATGGCGCATGAAGTCGAGGTACTGTTTCATAAGTCCATCCGTTTTGGCGGATTTTACCAGCCTCCGGGTGACGGCGTCCGAGAAGTGGCCGCCGCGAAGGCGACAGGGTGCCGAACCGTCAGCCGCAGGCCGACCCGCTCACCCGCTTCATGGGTCAATTCGCCGTCGACACGGGCGATGACTTCGTGGCCCGAGGCGAGGCGCAGCGTGTAGAGCTGATCGCTGCCTCGAAACGCGCGCCGCACGAGCGTGGCCTCGAACGGACTCGCCGGATCGTGCGTGATGTCGTCGGCCCGCAGCAGTACGTCGACACTGGTGGGTGTCTCGCCGGACGCCGCGCGCAGCAATTGGGTGGCCAGCGCTGGCGACGCCGCGATTTCTCCTAGCTCGAGGGCGATACTGCCGCCGTGGCTGTCTGCCCCGTCACGTGCACCGTCATGCGCACCATCACGCACGCCATCCCCCCCAACGTCGCTGTTCTTATCCGCTTTCGGGCCATGCGAACGAAAGGTGCCCGGCACCAGCGCGCCACGTCCGATGAAGTCGGCGACGACGCGGTTGGCCGGTGCCTGCCACAAGTCGCGGGCGGGCGACCATTGGGCGATGGCACCCGCATGCATCACGCCGATCCTGTCGGCCATGGCGAAGGCTTCGTGTTGATCGTGCGTAACGAGGATGGCGGTAGCGCCGCTCGCACGGATGATCTCGCGCACTTCCACGGCGAGTCGCTCGCGCAGGTCGAGATCCAGATTTGAGAACGGTTCGTCGAGCAGCAACAGTGCGGGCGACGGTGCCAGCGCCCGCGCCAGTGCCACGCGTTGCTGCTGTCCGCCCGAGAGTTCATGCGGATACTTGCGCAGCGCCCCCGCTAAGCCGACACGCTCGGCGAGGTCTTCCACACGAGCCTCCCGTTCGCCGCGCGGCATGCGCGAGATGCCGAAGCCGATGTTCTGCGCCACATTCAGATGCGGGAACAACGCGTAATCCTGAAACACCACGCCGACATGACGCCGCTCAGGCGGTTCGCTGCTTTGGGCGTTGGCGACTTCATGGCCGTCGAGCACGATGCGCCCGCCGCCCAGGGGCTCGAAGCCGCAAACCGCTCGCAGTACCGTCGTCTTGCCGCAACCCGACGGCCCGAGCAGACAACCGATTTCGCCGCGCGCGAGCGACAGCGACAGATCGCGCACCGCTGTGTGAGCGTGTCCGGCGGTGTCGTACGTGACGGTGATGTGGTCGAGCAGAAGGTAGGGCAGGGACATGAGGGGGCAGGAAGGTTACTTGCGGTCGGTGCAGGCGTTGATGGAAAAGTCGGCAGGAAAATAGGCGCGCCGGGCACTTTCCGAACCACCGCGCGTCAGAGACGCGATTGCGAATGCGTATAATTTACAACACGTTTAGACCGGAGAACGTCTTCCGGTTCCCTCGCGGGGTGTCTGCCGGGTGTTTCCGAGACGCGCCGCCTGCCGATTGACCCGTCTGCCGACCACCGATTCCGATTCCCTCGATGCCTTCGACGCCCCCGCCGAGCGCCGCTACCGATCTTGTTCCGACGGACAAAGGGCGGGCACCTATCGCCGCCCCCACCGCCCGCTTCCGCCATCGCCATCGGGCATGGCTGTGGCGGCTGGCCGCCTGGTTACCGGCGCTGATCGTGCTGGTGCCGATGTTCGGCATCGTGGCCGCGCTGGGGGCCGGGGATGCCGACACGCGCGCCATTCTCGTGCACATGCTCGACACGGTCTTGCCTGAGTACGCGTTGAATTCGCTACGTATCTCGCTCGCGGTGGCCGTCGGCGTGCTGGTCATGGGCGTGGCAAGCGCCTGGCTCGTCGTGAATTACGCCTTCCCGGGGCGTCGCGTACTGGCATGGGCGCTGATTTTGCCGCTCGCCATGCCCGCCTACGTGACCGCTTACGCCTATACCGACTTCCTTCAGTTCTCCGGCCCCGTGCAAAGCGCGTTGCGACGGCTGCTGGGTGTCGACCGCCTGACCGCGTTCCCGGAAATTCGCTCGTGGTATGGCGCGGCATGGGTTTTCGCCGGGGCGTTCTATCCGTATGTCTATTTGCTCGCCCGCACCGCTTTCCTCGAACACAGCCAACGGTTCTTCGAGGCGGCGCGCACGCTGGGCTGCTCGCCGTGGCAGGCGTTCTGGCGCGTGGCGCTGCCGTTGGCACGTCCGGCACTGGTGGCAGCCGTCGCCCTCGTGTTGATGGAGACGCTCGCCGATTACGGTGCCGTCGCCTACTTCGGCGTGCCGACGTTCACGACGGGGATCTACCGCGCGTGGCTGTCGATGGGTGATCGTGTCGCCGCCGCGCAGCTTTCGGTCTGTCTGCTGGCCGCCGTGCTGGTGCTGCTGACGCTCGAAGCGCGCGGGCGCGCTCGCCTGCGCTACTACGGTGCACCGGGCCGCGCACCTGCCACCACGCGCCGCACGGCGCTCAAAGGCAGCCGAGCATGGCTGGCGACGCTCGTCTGCGCGGTGCCGCTCGTCATCGGCTTTGTGTTGCCTGCGCTCATCATGCTGCGGCTGGCCGTTGCCGAACTCGATCAAGTGCCGTGGTCGCGCTACGGCGAATGGGTCTACAACACGGTGCGGCTCGCCGGGGCGGCGGCGCTCGTGGCTAGCGTGTTCGCGGTCGTGCTGGGCTACGCGCAGCGGCAGGCACCGGGGCGCGCCACGCGCGCCGCCGTACGCCTCGTCGGCGTGGGCTACGCGATTCCGGGCGCTGTGATCGCGCTGGGCATTCTGACCCCCGTGCTGCGGCTCGATACCTGGCTCGGCGGCCTCTTCGGTGCCGATGGCCTCGTGCTGGCGGGAACGGCGGGCGTGCTGATCTATGCCTACCTCGTGCGATTCCTGCCAGCGGCGCTGCAAAGCGTCGAGGCGGGGTTCGCCAGAATCTCGCCCAACCTCGATGCCAGTTCGCGCAGTCTCGGGGTGGGGGGCTGGGCGATGCTGCGGCGGGTGCATCTGCCGCTGTTGCGCGGCAGCGTGATGACGGCGGCACTGCTCGTCTTCGTCGACGTGATGAAAGAGCTACCAGCGACCCTCGCGCTGCGCCCCTTCAATATGGACACGCTCGCCGTGGTCACCAGCCACCTGGCGGCCGATGAGCGTCTAGCCGAGGCGGCCGTGCCCGCACTCACCCTCGTCGCCGTCGGTTTGCTGCCAGTGCTGGTGCTGGCGCGTGCGATCGCCCGACGCACTTGAAAAATTCTGAAACGTTTATCGGTTGCCCCTGCGATAGCGCCGCACTATAGTCGAATCAGACCCGGCAACGTTACCGGGGATATTGAGCGTCAACAAAATGATTGCGATCGTCATTTGCAAATGTTGGCTGTTCATGGCCATGGCGTCGGCACCGCCGCCTGAGGCATCGTTCAATAGCGCAGACGGCGGCTGGAGTGCCGTACTGGTGGCGGGGGCGATGCGGTAGCGGCACCTGGGAGGGACCGACACCGGCTTGTCGAGACGGACGCAAGACGTCCGGCGGACTGTCGCAACCTATCGCAACCGTTGTCAGTTTCGCGCCATGTCGGTGCGCCTTCCTTCCCCCTGGCTGACCCGCCGTTCGCCTTCGACGTGTGAGCGGCGTCGGGCGCTGTTGTCTCGTTACAGTGTTGTTTTCATGTGCCGTCGAAGCGGGGGACCGGGTGCCGAAGTGGCATTTTTACCCCTCGCGTCGCACAATCGCTGTCAATGCAGTGCCTTCGGGAGACTGGCATGGCGCTTTGGCGGATCGATCTGGTATCGCTGCGTCTGTTCGTTGCCGTTTGCGAGGAAAGCAGCATTGCGCGCGCCGCAGAGCGCGAATTCATTGCCCCGTCGGCAGTCAGCAAGCGTATCAACGACCTCGAGTCGCTGGTGGGCTCCGCGCTGCTGCAACGCCATAAGTGGGGCGTGCGCGCCACCCCGGCCGGTGAAGCGCTGCTCCATCACGCCCGCAACGTCCTGCGCAGTCTAGAGAAGATGCAGGGCGACCTCTCGGAATACACGAGTGGTGTGCGCGGCCACATCCGCATTTTTGCCAACGTGTCGTCGATCGTCGAAACCCTGCCCGACGAACTTGGCGCGTTCCTGCGCCGCCACGAAGGCGTGAAGGTCGATCTCGAAGAACACACCAGTGCGCAAGTGGTGCGCGGGGTGGCCGAAGGGGCGACCGATATCGGCATCTGCTGGGACGCGGTGGACACCCGCGACGTCGAAGTCTTCCCCTATCGTCACGATCAGATCGTGGCGGTGCTGCACCGCGAACACTGTCTCGCCGGTGCCACCGAATTGGCCTTCACCGACACGCTCGATTTCGACCATATCGGCGTGCATCCCGACAGCGCCATGTACACCGTGTTGCGCCGCCTCGCCGCCGAGCAGGGCAAGACGGTCAAATTCCGCATTCACGTTTCAACCTTCGAAGCCGTGTGCCGCATGGTGCGCGCCAATCTCGGTTTGGCCGTGGCGCCGCGCGAAGCCGTGGGTATCTACTCGCAGGTGACCGACGGCGAGGCGCTGCGCGTCGTGCCGCTGACCGACAGTTGGGCGCAGCGGCGGCTCATCGTTTGTGTGCGGCGTTACGACGCGCTACCAGTGGCGTCGCGCATGCTGGTGGACCATTTGTGCGCGCGCGGGAACAACGAAGCATCGTGAACCGCGATGTCTGGCATGCCGAAACACAACTTGTCGCCGTCCCTGCGGCGGCGGATGCTCTGGGAGCCGATAGCGATTCTGGCCGACGAGCCGGAGCGCGCCTGCATCCCGACCCCACGGGAGGAGACCCGCGATGACACAGAGTGAAGCGCGCCGCGTGCGCGATGTATTGGGCCGTCTGATCCTCGTACTTGCGCTGATGGCGCTCGGTTTTGTGGCCTTGAGCCTAAGTGGCCCGGCCCGCGCCGCCCCTGCCCAGCCGCTGGAAAAACCCAAAATCACCATCGCCGTGGGCGGCAAGCCCGGGCTGTATTACTTGCCGCTGACCATTGCCGAACAACTCGGCTACTTCAAGGACGAAGGGCTAGACGTCACCATCGACGACTTCGCGGGCGGCTCGAAAGCGCTGCAAGCCGTGGTCGGTGGCAGTGCCGATATCGGCACCGGCGCGTTCGAACACACGTTGTTGATGCAAACCAAAGGGCTGACGTACCAATCGTTCGTTGTCCTTGGTGCCGCGCCGCAGCTAGTGCTCGGCGTGGTGAAGAGTCATAGCAACGACGTGAAGGCGGTCAAGGACTTGAAAGGCATGCGTATCGGCGTGAGTGCGCCCGGTTCCAGCACCCACATGCTGGTGAACGTGGCCCTCGCGAAAGCGGGTCTCAAACCGTCGGATGTCTCGATCGTCGGGGTCGGCACCAACGCCACGGTGGTGGCGGCTGCGCGCGGCGGGCAGGTCGACGCGGTGTCCAACGTCGACCCGATGATGACGCTGCTTCAGGAGTCGGGCGACATCAAGGTGCTTATCGATACGCGCACGCAAGCAGGCACGCGCGCCATGTTCGGCGGCCCCATGCCAGCGGCGGTGATGTACGCGCCGCAGAGCTTTATTCAGAAGAACCCGCGTACTGTGCAGGCACTCGCCAATGCGATCGTGCGCGCCGACAAGTGGCTGCAACACGCCTCCGCCGCCGAACTGCTCAAGACGGTGCCGGAACCGTATTTGCTGGGCGACAAGACGCTGTATCTGAAGGCGTTTGCCAACTGCCGTGAAGCGTTTTCGCCCGACGGCATGATGCCAGCCGATGGCCCGGCCACGGCGCTGCGTGCGCTGGCGTCGTTCACGCCGGAGGTGAAGCCTGCACAGATTCGTTTGGGCGACACGTGGACGAATACCTTCGCCACGCAGGCTAATCGCCAGTACCCCTGAACCAGCCCTCTCACAAACGCGTGTTTAGACGTGAAGCCCTCGAAATTCAGCCGCCGCTACGTTGCCGTGCGCCAACTTGGGCACGGAACTTGCGATCCGAACGGGTGACCCGATGCGGGACCATTCCAGGAGCGATCACATGCAAACCACTGTGCGACTGAACGGACGTGTGCTTTGGTTGAGCGACAGCGCCGAGGCCATGACGCGGCAACTGGCTGGCGAGAATCTCGTGCGCGCCGACGCAGGCACACTGCGCGATCAGATATCCACCGACGAGATGACGCCCGCATGGGCTTGCCTCACGTTCGACGAGACGTTGGGCGACTACGTTTATGTTGGATTGCGATGCAGTGCCATCGACGGCGATCCGGCGGGCGTGTTTCCCGTCACGCCGAAAGCGGTGCGCTCGGGCGGCTTCGCGTTGTCGGTATCGGGCATGCGGCGGGGCAAGGGGTCGTCGCGCGAGGCGAGCCCGTTTGCCGAATGGTGCGCGGGCATCCGCATCGTCGTGGCCGATAGTTTCGAACGGATCTACGCGCAGAACTGCCAGAACCTCGGCCTGCTGATGTCGACCGATCAACATGTGGTCGAGCGTCTGCTCGCAGGCGAGGATGTTCCGGTCGAAGCATTCCTGGAAGACTGCGATTCGCTTGGCGAAGCCATCGTGCGCAGCGGCGGGTTGTTCGGTTACACGCGCCGTAGGCTGGCAGCGGAAGTGGTGCCGCCGCGTCCCGCGCATGCACCCGGCCCGATGACTTATGGCGAGAAGATCATCGCGCGTGCGCTTGGCGTGCCCCGCGTACGGGCGGGCGACGCCGTGTTCGTGCCAGCCGACTGGCGCTTTTCCCACGAATACGTCACGCCGATGGCGGTGAGTTTTCTGCATCACGCGTTCGACACGGTGGGCGAAACAGCGGGTGACACGAATGATGTGGCCGACGCCATGCCGCCATTGCACGACCCGGCGTCGATTCTCTGCTTTGAAGATCATTTGACGCATCTCGATGCCACAACCGGCAGCGGCCGTCCGCCCGCGTTGATCGAGGCCGCGCATCAGCTCGGCGCGGTGCAGCGTGAGTTCTGCGCCCGTCACGGATTGCGTTTGCACGGTCGCATTCCGGGCGGCGGCTCGGAAGGCATCTGCCATGCGGTCATGCTCGAACGCTATGCACTACCGGGACAAGTCGTCGTCGGCACCGATTCGCACACCCCGCACTGCGGTGCGATCGGCGCGTTTGCGTTCGGCGTCGGCGCGACCGAGATGGCTAACGCGTGGCTGACCGGCGATGCACGTCTGGCCATGCCGGGCACGTGCCTCGTGCAGTTGCGCGCGAAATTACCGGCAGGCGTGAGTGCAAAGGACCTCGCACTACACGTTTTGCATCTGCCCTACATTCGCGACGGCCGTGCCATCGGTCAAATCATCGAATTCGCCGGTGAAGCGGTGGCGCATCTGTCGACCGACGAGCGCGCCACACTGACCAACATGGTGGCCGAGATCGGCGGCCTGACCGGCATTGTGGTGCCCGATGCCGAAACCGTGCGCTATTTACAAGAGCGTCGTGGCGTGCAAATGACGCTGGAGCCTTGGATGACGAACGATGCCCAGGCGTCGTATGCCCATGTGATCGAGATCGACTGCACGCGCGTTGGCGCGATGGTGGCGAGCCCCGGAGACCCGGGCAATGGCGTGGCGCTCGCCTCGTTGGCTGCGCCTGTGCGCATCGACATTGCTTACGGGGGCTCTTGCACGGGCAGCAAACGCGACGACCTGCGGGCTTGTCACGACGTGCTCGCGTGGGGGCTCTCGCGCGGCATGCATGTGGCCGATGGCGTGCGCTTCTACTTGCAGTACGGCAGCGAGGACGTGCGTGCGTGGTGCGAGTCGCAGGGCTACACCCGCGTGTTCGAAGCGGCAGGTGTCACGCTGCTGGCGCCGGGGTGCGGTGCCTGCGTGAACGCAGGGCCGGGCGCGTCGAGTTGCGCGAGCGATGTGGTGATTAGCGCGCAGAACCGGAATTTCCCGGGGCGTTCCGGCCCGGGGCAGATGTGGCTCGGCAGTCCCGCGACCGTGGCGGCGAGCGCGCTGGCCGGCTACATCGTCAGTTTCGATCAATTACAACGCGACGCGCGCGGCGTTCCGCCGTCACGCCTCGCATCGAACCATGCGGCGGGCGGGCACTTACCAGCGCGCTAGCCATTGCGTCGCACACCGTGAGCGATGTGCGAGGCAGCAGAGGAGGGCAGCACATGCAGGACGCAGTTCGCGCGACGCCAATGCCGTTGCAGGGCATCCGCGTGGTGGAGTTCTCTCATATGGTGATGGGGCCGACGTGCGGCATGGTGCTGGGCGATCTCGGGGCCGATGTCATCAAAGTCGAGCCGGTGGGCGGCGACGCTACGCGGCGATTGCTCGGCACCGGTGCGGGGTTCTTCCGCACGTTCAATCGAAATAAGCGCAGTTTGGCCGTGGATGTCACGCGCCCGGAAGGGCGGGAGTTGCTGCTTCGGCTGGTCGGTACGGCCGACGTGCTGACCGAAAACTTCAAGCCGGGACGCATGCGTCAGATCGGCCTCGACTACGCAACGCTCGCGCGGCTTAACCCGGCACTCGTCTATGTCTCGCTCAAGGGGTTTTTGCCGGGGCCGTATGCCACGCGTACGGCGCTCGACGAAGTGGTGCAGATGATGGCCGGGCTGGCGTATATGACGGGGCCACCGGGGCAGCCGTTGCGCGCGGGGACGTCGGTCAACGACATCATGGGCGGCGTATTCGGCGCACTGGCCGCGATGGCGGCGCTGTACGAGCGCAAGACGACGGGACGCGGGCAGGAGGTGCAGGGTGCGCTCTTCGAGAATTGCGTGTTGCTCGCAGCCCAGCATATGCAGCAGTACGCCGTGACCGGCGTGGCGCCCGCGCCGATGCCCGCACGTGTGTCGGCATGGGGCATCTACGATGTGTTCACGGCGCGCGACGGCGTACAGATATTTCTTGCCGTCGTGAGCGATACGCAGTGGCGCATCTTCTGCGACGTGTTCGGGCGGCAGGATTTGGCCGACGACGCGCGGCTTGCGACCAACAACGATCGTGTGCTCGCGCGCGACTGGCTGATGCCGCTGCTTCGTGAAATGGTGCAAGGCTACGACGCCGATTATCTGTCGGCGGCGTTCGAGCGCCACGGTCTGCCGTTCGCCCCGATCGTCACGCCCCAGTCGCTGTTTGACGACCCGCACTTGCAGGCGAGCGGGGGGCTGGGCGATCTGGTCACGGACGAGGGCGAACACACCGCTGTGCCACTGCTGCCCATCACGCTGGGCGGTCAGCGCCTGCCCGCGCGTATGCCGCTGCCGACGGTGGGCGAGCATACCGGCGAGATTCTGCGTGAGATCGGCTATCGCGATGTGCAGATTGCGCGGTTGCTGGCGGAAGGCGTGATTGCCTGGCCGTCAGGGGTGCCCGGCACACCGGACGACGGGGCGGCCGCTCAGACGTCGACGGCCTCGGGCATGAGTGGCACAGGCGGCACTAACGACGCGCCGTCGACCGTGGGCAGCGGCACCTCTGATTCAGAGCGATCTGAGGGCGAATGAGGGTTCGTCTGGTTGCGGGCAAGGGGGCAGGCGCGATACGGTAGCAGGCAGTTGCATTTCGATAACCCTACCGTCGCTACCTCATGACTGCATCGCAAGACGCGCCGCTTGCCGGCGTCACCGTACTGGATCTCACCCGTTTGCTCCCCGGCCCTTTGGCCGGTCTGCGTCTCGCAGAGATGGGAGCGCATGTCATCAAGATTGAAGACACCGGCGCTGGCGACTATGCGCGCGAGATGATGCTGCGCGACGGGGAGGCGCCGCCGAGCGCGTTCTGGCGCCTGCTCAATCGCGGGAAATCGGTGGAGCGGCTCGATTTTAAGCAGGCGTCCGATCGCGACGTGTTTCTCGCTTACGTGGCGCGCGCCGATGTGCTGCTCGAAGGCTTTCGCCCGGGCGTGATGGATCGGCTCGGTTTCGGCTTCGAAGCACTCGTGCAGCATCGGCCATCGCTCGTGATGGCCTCGATCAGCGGCTACGGACAGCAGGGGCCATTGGCGCAAGCGGCGGGGCACGACATCAACTACATCGGTTACGCGGGCGTGCTCGATCAGCTTTGCGATGCGGCAGACGCACCGATCGTGCCGAATTTTCAGATTGGCGATTTGTTTGGCGGCGCGCAGGCGTGCGTCGAGGCCGTGCTTGCGGCGCTGTTTGCCGCACTGCGCACGGGACGGGGGCGGTGGCTCGACGTGTCGATGACGCATGAAGTCTTTCGCGCCAATCTGGTCCCGGCTGTGGCGTTGCATCGGCAGGGGCGTGTCGCGCGTGCTGGCGAAGATTTGCTCAACGGCGGCGTGCCTTGCTATCAGGTGTATCGCACGCAGGATGGCCGATACATGGCCGTGGGGGCGCTTGAGCTCAAGTTTTGGCAGACGTTATGCGACGTGCTGGCGCGGCCCGACTGGAAGGACCGGCACTGGATGCTCGGGCAACCGGTCGGGGGCGACGATGCCCGCGCGTTACAGGCGGAGTTGCAGGCGGTGTTTGCGAGCGCATCGCAGGCCGATTGGACGGCACGGTTCGCAAACGCCGATTGCTGCGTCACACCGGTGCTGCGATTGGAAGAGGCGATGGCGCATCCGCTGTTCGAGGGGAGGTGCGAGGTGTTGCGGGTGTGAGGCACGTGGGCATGACGCTGCGTGCCTCGTTTGGCGTTTGGCATCTGGCAGCGGCAATGGCGTTACCGAATGTCACAAAATTCCGTCGCGTCGTTTCGCAACAATGCGCGTTCATCACGTAGAGTCGTCGGTTGCCGATATCCGCCCGCCTATGACCCGATCTGCACGGAAGCCCGTACCGAAGTCAGCACGCCTGATCGGAATTCTCTCGATGACCCTGATGTGCGGCGCTTGCGCGTCGTATCAGGACGCGCCGGTCGATCACGGCAAAGTGCGCTCCACGTCGATGACGACGGCCGATCTGGCGCAGACCGACATCAATCGTATGGCCACGCTCGGTATGCGGGCCAATCTCGAAAGTCTCTATCTGCTGGCCGATAAGCTCTACAAACGCAATCCGCGCGAGTGGCGCAAGAGCGGCGCGACAACGCAGGCGCAGGCGATGGCGCAACTGCGTGCGGCGGTGGAAGGGCGTCGAACGTTGCCGGAGTTGAAAGATCTGCGTGACGTCAGAGCGCTCTCGCGTTCGCTCGATCCGGCGTTCGACGGCGATCGTGTGGCGGCCTTCGTCTTCAGCTTGTCGGACACGATCATCACCGCACATGGCGGCACCACGGTGTTCTATCTCAGCGATGGGCTCGATGCACAGCGCATCTACAATGCCGCTCGCAATGTCGAGATAGCGGCATGGCTGCTCGCGAGCCGCCGCGATCTCGCCGGGCGTCCGCTGCTGCTCGCCAACGAAATAGCCGACGTGCGCAACGTGAGCTTCGAGCGCGAGTTCGGCAAAATTGTCGGGCGGCTCGATCTGCTCGCCGAGATGCTCGACGAGAAATACCGGCGGGCTGGCATTGGATACATGCAGAACCTGCTTGGCGCGCAGTTTCTTCAGTTTTTGCCGGTGAAGTAGGCGTTTTGCCGTTGGTTGGCACCGGGCGACTCGCCTGGACGCGGAGGTCGGCACGAGGTGCCTCATAGGCTGCGATTTTCGAGTGAATGCTGTATATTTGCACAGTGTTTTTCGCCGCCACCTATGCAACCGCTTACGCCACCGCTCATGCGCAAGATCATCCACTGCGACGCCGATTGCTTCTACGCTTCGGTCGAGATGCGTGACGATCCGTCGTTGCGCGGCATTCCATTGGCGGTGGGCGGACAACCCGATCAACGGGGTGTTATCGCGACCTGTAACTACGAAGCGCGCGCATTCGGTGTGCGCTCGGCCATGCCCTCGGGACAGGCCGTCAAACTCTGTCCCGATCTGCGCATCATCCCGCCCAAGATGGAGCGATATCGCGAAGCGTCGCAGCGCATCATGGCGATTTATCGCGACTACACCGATCTTGTCGAACCGCTCTCGCTCGACGAAGCGTATCTGGATGTCTCTCATAGCGAGCGCTGTGGGGGATCCGCGACATTGATCGCCCGCGAGATCCGGGCGCGTATTGCGGCGGACGTTGGGCTGACGGTGTCCGCTGGGGTCGCACCTAACAAGTTCATTGCGAAGATCGCGAGCGACTGGCGCAAACCGGACGGCATGTTTGTCGTGCGCCCGGCAGAAGTCGACGCGTTCGTCGCCGTCCTACCGGTCGAGCGATTGTTCGGCGTGGGCAAAGTCACGGCCGAAAAACTGCGCGCGCTGGGTGTCGACTCGTGCGGCGATTTACGCGGCCATTCACTCACCGAATTGACCGAGCGCTTCGGCGTGTTCGGGCAACGCCTTTACGAACGTTGTCGAGGGATCGACACGCGCGAAGTCACACCGGACCGCGAGCGTAAATCGATTAGCGTGGAGACCACCTATACGCGCGATCTCCGTACCCTGGCCGATTGCGAGGCGGCACTCGAACCGCTCATCAGTCAGTTGCACGAGCGCATTGCACGCGCGCGACGAGGGGAGCCGGTCGCCATCGCCAAAGTGTTTGTCAAAGTGCGCTTCGCAGACTTCTCTCGTACGACGGCAGAGGCCGGGGCGCTGGGCGTTGACCCGGAGCAATGCCGCGAACTATTGGCCGAAGCCGTGGGTCGGCGAAGCCGCCCAGTGCGGTTGATGGGCGTGGGCGTGCGAATGCTCGAAGCGCAGGCGGCGCGGCAGTTGCGGTTGTTCGACGATTGGGACGACTTTCCCGCCGAATCTCACCCAAGCACGCGATAATGCGGCATCACGCATCGCGGATGCGCATAGTGGGCAAAGGCAGCATAGGGAGGTAAGCGATGACGGAGATCGTCGAAGTGACACTGCGGCTCACCGCGGCATTGCTGTTGGGCGGGCTGGTCGGACTCAACCGTAACTTGCATCACAAATCGGTCGGGTTACGCACGCTCGCCATTGTCTCGTTCGGCTCGGCACTGTTCGTACTGGCCGTCGTGCCGTTCCCCGGTTCGGATATCGCCACCGACGCGTCGTCGATTGGGCGCGTCGTGCAGGGCATTGTGGCGGGCATCGGCTTTCTTGGCGCAGGCTGTATCGTGCGCTCGGGGCGCAGTGCCAACGTCCATGGCTTCACCACCGCAGCGGCGCTCTGGAGTACGACGGGCATCGGCATCATCTGCGGGCTAGGCCGCTGGCACATTGCGCTCGTCGCGATGGTGCTGCTGCTTATCGTGCTGGCGGTCGGCGGGCGTATCGAAGCCCTCGCACACCGCTGGCTGGGCCACGACGATCGGTCGCCGGACGCAACTGCCGGGGACGCGTCGGCGCCGCGTGGGCCCGACGACAAGTGACATCGACCTGCGGTACGCTGAAGAGGCACATCGCACCCTCCTTGCCCCGGATACAGCGGGCAAATTCCTGCGGATACCGAAGAAAAATGCCCGCCGAAGCGGGCAAATGACGTTGTCGCAGTACCCCCAAAAGGACGTAAGAGGGCGATTTCATTTTGGTCAACCGAGTACCTTTCGCCAATCGGGGCTTGCCCGATTAGGGAAAGCACGCTCGGGAGAACGCTTAAGCGCCCACCCCCCTCC
This sequence comes from Pandoraea pneumonica, assembly GCF_902459645.1. Lineage (GTDB taxonomy): Bacteria > Pseudomonadota > Gammaproteobacteria > Burkholderiales > Burkholderiaceae > Pandoraea > Pandoraea pneumonica. The sequence goes on along the minus strand of NZ_CABPSK010000001.1, from coordinate 1,793,680 downwards.
CTGCGTAATTCTTATTACTGAAGCGCGCGTAACTCGGTGGCCCGCGCCCGCGCGACACGCTGGCCGTCGGCCTGTAGCGTGGCCGTGGCGGCGTCGGCTTGCTGCGCGGCATCGGCTGCACTCGTGTAAGTCACGATGGCGGCTTGCCGTTCACGCCGGAATCGGTCGGTGATGGGCGCACATTCGGTGGCGGCTTCGTCGGCAAGCCGTGCCGGATCGGGCACGAGATTGACGTAGCGCGCGACGTGTCCGTACAGGCAGGTCCGGTACTGATCGGCGGCCGCGTTGGCGGCGGCGAGATGCCGATCGCGCAACGTGGCGGCATCCGGTGCCGTCTGGGTAGCTTTCTGGGCCGCTGGCGGCGACTTTGACGGCCCAGCGCAGCCGGTAACGAGTACGGCGACTGTCACGGCGAGGGTCAGCTTGAGGGTTCGAGAGAGCGAATGCGGCAAGGCAGTAAATCGGCCTGCGTATGCGCTGGCCAAAGTCGGAAACGTCCGAGTCATGAGGTAATCGACGCCGATGGCATAAAGTCCGCGATGCCGCTATGGTACGGGATTTGACGGACCAATCCGATACCGGCACGAGAGTGTCGCGCCGATCTGACATGAGCGAATTTCAAAAGGGACTAGTGTGGCTGCGGCGCGATCTGCGCTGCACCGACAATGCGGCGCTGGCGCAAGCCTTGGCGACGTGCGAACAGGTGTACGTCGTGTTTGTGTTCGATACGACGATTCTTTCCGCACTACCGCGCGACGACCGCCGGGTCGCATTTATTCACGAGAGCGTCACGGCATTGGCGCACGACCTAAAGGCGGCGGGCGGGGCGTTGATCGTGCGTCATGGCGATCCGGTCGAACTGATCCCGTCGCTCGCGCAATCGCTGGGGGTGCAGGCTGTCTTCGCCGGGCGCGACTACGAGCCGGATGCCGTGGTGCGTGACCGTAAGGTTGCCCGTTTGCTGGACGACGCGGACATTGCGTTCGAACCGGTTAAAGATCAGGTCATCTTCGAAATGAGCGAGGTGCTGACGGCGCAGGGCGAGCCGTACAGCGTCTTTACGCCATACCAGCGCGCGTGGCTCAAGCAGGTGCGGCCGGTCGATTTGGCACCACATGGCCGCCCGGGCGACATGAAGCGTTTGGCGGTGCCCGCGGGCGTCGAGATGTCGGTGCCGTCGCTGGCTGCGTTGGGGTTCGACGTGCCAGCCGAGCGGCGCATGGCCATTCCGGCAGGGGAGGCGGGGGCGCGGCAATTACTCGACGACTTCCTGCCGCGCATGGCGCATTACCACGAGCGTCGCGACTACCCAGCGGTGCGCGGGCCGAGTTATCTCTCCGTGCATCTGCGCTTCGGCACGATCTCCATCCGCACGCTCGCACGCGAAGCCCACGCCGCCATGCTTCGGGGCGGCGATGCGGGGGCTGGCGCGCAGACATGGCTAAGCGAGCTGATCTGGCGCGAGTTCTATTTCATGATCCTGCATCACCATCCACAGGTTGTCGGGCAGGCGTTCAAACCCGCTTACGACGCGATTCAGTGGGCCAGCGGTGCCGCTTCCGATGCCGACTTCAAGGCGTGGTGCGAGGGCCGCACGGGCTACCCGCTAGTCGACGCCGCGATGCGCCAGATCAATCAGACGGGATACATGCACAACCGCTTGCGGATGGTGACGGCCAGCTTTCTGGTGAAGGATTTGGGCATCGACTGGCGCCGCGGCGAGGCGTATTTCGCCATGGCGCTCAACGATTTCGATTTGGCCGCGAACAATGGCGGCTGGCAGTGGGCGGCTTCGACCGGCTGTGATGCACAGCCGTACTTCCGCATCTTCAATCCGGTGACCCAGTCGGAGAAGTTCGACCCGCAGGGGCGCTTCATCCGGAAATACGTGCCGGAGTTGGCCGATTTGCCGGACAAGGCATTGCATGCGCCTTGGCGCGCCGATGCACAGGTGCTTGCGCAAGCCGGTGTCGAGTTGGGCCGCGATTACCCGCAGCCGCTGGTGGCGCACGATATCGCCCGCAAGGAGACGCTGGCCCGTTACGCGGTGGTGAAGACGCCTGCCACGTCAGCAGGGGCAGACGACGTGCCGGACTGAAATTGCGTCGAATTGGCGATACGCGCGGCTAACCTGCGGAAAACCTGTCGAAAAACGCGGCGGCAAACCTGCATATATATCGGTGTATACCCCGGTCAACTTTCTTCTCCGTCATCCGTTGATAGAGGTAAGACACGAAAGAGGTCTGGGCAACGGTAGCGGAGGTCACGTCGGGGGGCGTAGGTCATCGCCGCCGGTGTCAGGGAGGAAGCAGAGCAAGACCGATGGAAGTGCTCGACATACGAGCGAGGGCAGGCCAAAACCACACTACGGGGAAGCTAAACACCTTTGCCGCTCAGACGGCAGCTTCGAATCACGGGGTTAGCGACAAGCGAGTGCCCGAAACCGAGAGGTTTCGGGCTTTTTTTTGGTTCATCGCGGATTGACGTTGCGCGTGAGCACGAGCAGCGTCCAGACCGCGAGGTTGAACGGCAGCGTGAAGTACGGCCAGCCAATCGGTGCGAGCAGGCTGCCCAGCGCCACGCAAATCAGCCCGGCGAGCACCGCACCGGCTAATCGCACCGCAGGGCTGCGGTGAAACACGCCAAGACCGAGGGCGGCCAAAAAACCATTCACACCGATGCCGCCCGCTTGTACCGCCAGCGCGGGCCAGTGTTGCGCCAGCAAAGCGATGCCAAGCCATGTCGCGATGCCTGCTGCCAGTGCCCAGACGGTTGCGCGAGCGTTCCACAGCGCCAGCACGTACCACGTGAGCAAACCGAGCACGAGCGGCCCCACGAAGACGACCTGACCCACCGAGCAGAATACGAAGCCCGGCGTGCCCGTATCGCACGCGAACGCACTGGCACGCGGCAACAAGCCAAGCCAAGGCTGCATGGCCCAGGAAAGTGCCATGACGCCGACGAAGGGGCCCGTGAGCGCTGGAAGCTGGCGGCGGGCGAGTTCCGCCGACGCGATGACCGTTAAGCCAACACACACGGAAAGCCAAACGGCGAGCGCGATATCGGGCTGCCATAGCGCGCCGAAGGCGATGCCGGTCAATGCGCCGTTGTAGCCGAACAGGCCGTTGCGCCGGGCATCGCGTGGCAGGCGCAGCACTAGCGCTATAAATGTAGCGCCGACGCTCGCAGCCAGCCCCATGAGGGCCGCCGGGCGATCGGCGAGCCACAGTACGGCGAATAACAGCATGCCGATACCGGCCGATGGAATGAAATAGATCTGCGCGAAATGCGCCGTCACACTGCCTAGTTCGCCCTTCAACCAGCGGTGCAGTGCGAAGGCAGGCGCGGCCGATGCCGACAGTGGGGGCGTAGGCATCGGGGGCGGAAGTGGTGGATGTGGCGACGAATGGGGCGGGGGCATGAGGCGGCGGTTCGAGCGATCAGGAGCCAGACGGTCTGGACGATATCCGCTGCCGATCAATGTTCGATGCCATAGGCAATGGACGATTGGCGCGAGCTTACGCTGAACCCACGCGTATGGGCGTGCGCGCTCGTTATAGTCCGTATCAGGCGTGCTGCGCAGGAGATATGGGCGACGACAATGCCGCCTCCCCAAGACGCCCAAAAACACAAAACCCGCGCACAGTGACGCGGGTTTTGCTTGCAACGAGAGCCCGGGAGGCCTCGGGCGAACTTACTTGCCGCCGCCCTTGGCTGGCTTGGCTGCCCAGTTGTCCTTGAGCGACACGATACGGTTGAACACCGGCTTGCCCGGGACCGAGTCGTGACGATCCGCCACGAAATAGCCGTGGCGCTCGAATTGCACGCGGTCTTCGGGAGCGAAATTGAGCAGGCCCGGTTCGACATAGGCTTGCGTCACGCGCTTGGCGTTCGGGTTCAACGCGTCGAGGAAATTCTTCTCGCCAGCATCCGGGTGCGGATCGAGGAACAGACGATCGTAGATACGCACTTCAGCCGCCAGCGCATGCAGCGCGCTCACCCAGTGGATGTTGCCCTTGACCTTGTAGTTGTCAGCCCCCGGCGTGCCCGAGCGGCTGTCTTCAAAGTAGTTGCAATGCACCGCCGTCACGTTGCCGTCTGCGTCGGTATCGAAGCCCGTGCACTCCACGACATAGCCATAGCGCAGACGCACCTTATTGCCCGGGAACAGGCGGAAGAAGCCCTTGACCGGTTCGGCCTGGAAGTCTTCACGTTCGATCCACAGCTCGCGCGAGATCGGGAACGTGCGCATGCCGCGCTCCGGGAAGTGCGGGTGCACCGGGGCGTGGCAGTCTTCCTGCTGGCCCACCGGATAGTTGTCGATGATCAACTTGAGCGGATCGAGCACGGCGGTTGCACGCGGTGCCTTCGGGTCGAGGTCGTCACGCAGGGCGCCCTCGAGAATGCTCATATCGATCCACGAGGCCGACTTGGCCACGCCGATGCGATCGCAGAACAGTTGCAGGCTTTCCGGCGAGAAGCCGCGACGGCGCAGGCCGACGAGGGTCGGCATACGCGGATCGTCCCAGCCGTCGACGTGCTTTTCATCGACCAGTTGACGCAGCTTGCGCTTGCTGGTGATCGCATACGTCAGTTGCAGACGCGCGAATTCGATCTGTTGCGGCATCGGACGCGTGAACAGGCCTGCATCGGCCAGCTCGGCAAGCACCCAGTCGTAGAACGGACGCTGATCTTCGAACTCGAGCGTGCACAGGCTGTGCGTGATGTTCTCGATGGCGTCTTCGAGCGGGTGCGCATACGTGTACATCGGATAGATGCACCAGGCGTCGCCCGTACGATGGTGATGCGCATGACGAATACGATAGATCGCCGGATCGCGCAGATTGATGTTCGGCGACGACATATCGATCTTGGCGCGCAGCACGTGCGTGCCGTCGGCGAACTCGCCCGCGCGCATGCGGCGGAACAGGTCGAGGTTCTCTTCGACAGTGCGATTGCGGAACGGCGAATCTTTGCCCGGCTCGGTCAGCGAGCCGCGATTGGCGCGCATGTCTTCGAAGCTCTGGCTGTCGACGTAGGCCTTGCCGCGCTGGATCAGCATCTCGGCGCCTTGATACAGCGTCTCGAAGTAGTCGCTGGCGAAATAAAGGTGTTCCTTGCCCGGCGTGTCGTAGCTGAAGCCGAGCCACTTCACCATCTCGATGATGGAGTCGACGTATTCGGTTTCTTCCTTCTCGGGGTTGGTGTCGTCAAAGCGCAGATGGCACACGCCACCGTAGTCGCGCGCCATGCCGAAGTTCACGCAGATCGCCTTGGCGTGACCGATGTGAAGGTAGCCGTTGGGCTCCGGCGGGAAGCGCGTCTCGACGCGCTGGCCCCATTTGCCCGAGCGGTTGTCTTCGTCAATGATGTTGCGGATGAAATTGGATGCCGCGGTCAGCTCTGTGCTCATGCCAGTCCAGTGTTCGGAATTTGCCGAATATTCTACCGTACCGCACTGCACCACGGGCGAGCGTCGACTCACGTGATACGCGCTATTCGCCAGCGCGGTGCAGCAATTTGTAAAAAGAACTGCCGCAGGCGCGGCAGTCCGGACACGATCGGGCCGGGTTCAGCGTGCCGAACCCGGCGAACGTGCTTCAGGGCGACGAGCGCTGGCCGGGCCAGTTGGCGTAAGAGAGCAACCAGAGGGAAATGATGTTGACGACCGGAATGAAGGCCAGCACCGTGAGCCATGGTGAGAAGCCAAGCCGGGTCAGAATGCGCCAGATGGGAATGCCGAGCAGCACGAGTCCGACAAGCAGGCCGATAAGGGACATACGATATCTCCCCGAAAGTCCCCGCCGGTGGCGGGTGTGGGGTCAAGTATATAGTGGCTGGCCCCGCCATTGCGCCGAGATTGTCCTATCCTGAAAACACTGCCGGCCCCGCTGGCGGTCCTTCTGGGAGGACATCATGGAACTGCACCTCCACTCGCACCGCTATACGCACCGGTCGCCCGATTGGGCCGCCGCAGCGGTCGCCGGCTTCGTGGCCTGCGCTTTCTTCTCCGCCGTCGAAATGCTCATGGTATTGCTGGTCACCGGCCAGAGCCCTTGGGTGCCGCCGCGCATGGTGGCTGCCATCGTGCTCGGCCCGGGCATCTTGTCGTTGCCGCCGACGTTCGATGTCTCCATCGTCGCCATGGCGCTGATGGTGCATGCGGCCATCGGTGTCGTGCTTGGCGTGGTGCTCGGCGCCATCATCGCGCCGTTCCGGCTCGACTCCGACGTGCCCACGGTGGCCATTGCCGGGGGCGTGTTCGGTCTGGTGGTGTACGTCGTCAATTTCTACGTGATGACACAGTTGTTCCCGTGGTTCATCGAGTCGCGTACCTGGATGATGGTGGTGGGGCACGTGGTCTTCGGGGCGTTCGCGGGCTACATGTATTGGGTGCTGGCGAAAATCGACGACCGGGAAGCCACGCCGTAGCGCTCACTAACTTTTGTGCGCTGCCACAAAAAACCTGCTATCATTCGCCATCTGCATTTATCCGTCCGTCAATTTTGGACGTCTCGATGCAGTCTCCAGTGGCATGAGATGCCGGGCGACGCCCGGCAACAGCAGGTCCGCGACACGATAATCACTACACAGATGTGTCGGGCGTTCCCAGCTCGTTACATGCCAACTTGAACGTCAGGTGTGTCAGATTTGACGTTTCAGCCGCTGTCCCTGGAGGGATAGCAGGCTTCGACCCCCGAAATAGGAAGTGCTACAGGTTGCTTCGTCCGCAGGACGCTGGAACCGGTCTATCTGTATCTTCAGTGACATGTCAGTCACGGAAATGTCGCGTGTTTGTCACATTCGACCATTAGGCTGCGTGCACTTCACGGAAACATTTGTGCGAGTTTGCACTCTCATCACCGTAAGCCGATTCGAGAGGGATTAGTTATCAGTCATATTTTTTGCAGTAAGAAGGAAACCAAAATGAAAACAACGCAATACCAAGAATTCCAGTACAGCATCCGTGCCGTGGAGCGTGACAACGCCCGCTGGGACGCGTTCTACGAGATTCACCGCCCGACCGGGCATGGCATGGAGAAAGTGGGCGCCTATCAAGTGCAGACCGCCTACGGCTTCGCCACGCAAGGCAACGCCCTCGACGACGCAGAGCGCAATGCGCGCGCCGACATCGAGCAGGGCATCGTCTACTATCAGTAAAACTCCCCACCCCCTGTGTGATCGACGGCATCGCCGCGCTGCGACGGTGCTATAGTCCCGGCTTTCGCAAAGCAAGGCTGGAGAGTCGGCAATGGAATGGATGTGCAAGTCGTTCGATGAACTGGGCAGCACACTGCTTTACCGCGTGTTGGCCGCACGGAACGCGGTATTCGTGGTCGAGCAGAACTGCCCGTATCAGGACATCGACGGACGTGACATCCACAGCCTGCACCTGCTGGCGCAAGTGCGCGACGCCGACGATCAGCCTCAGATCGCTGCCTATTTGCGCTTGCTACCGCCGGGACTTGCCTACGACGAAGCGTCGATCGGCCGTGTGATCACGGCGGCGTCGCATCGTGGCACAGGGCTTGGGCGTGTCTTGCTTGCCCGGGCCATCGCCGTTGCCGAAGTGCAATGGCCCGAGGCGCCGCTGCGCATTGGCGCGCAGGCGCATCTGGAAAAGTTTTACGGCGAATTCGGCTTCGTGAAGTCGAGTGAGCCCTACGACGAAGACGGTATTTTGCATATCGAGATGCTGCGCGCACCGGCGCGTGCCTCTTAGTAAGCTGCCGTTGCCGTCGAACCCACACCGGGGCCGGGCGTTCGCGCCCGGCACTACAATATCCTCCATCGCAGTTCACCCGTTTCCCGACACATGGCTTTGTATTCCATTACCGGCGCCCAATTGGCGTTCGGTCACGTCGCATTGCTCGACAATGCCGATTTCTCGCTCGAAGCGGGGGAGCGCGTTGGTCTGATCGGCCGTAACGGCGCCGGTAAGTCGTCGTTGCTCAAAATTGTGGCCGGACTCACCGCGCCCGACGACGGCCTGGTTGCCCGCCAAGGCACGCTGCACACGGTCTACGTGCCGCAGGAACCCGAATTCGACGCGCAACAGTCGGTGTTCGACGCCGTGGCACTCGGTCTGGGCGACATGCATAGCCTTCTCTCGGACTACGAGCGCACCGCCGAAGCACTCGCAGATGTCCCGGAAGGGGACGAGCACGATGCACTGCTCGCACATTTGATGGCGCTGCAATCGTCGCTCGATGCCGCCGATGCGTGGCAACTCAAGACGCGTGTGGAGACGACTATTGCCCAGCTCGGACTCGATGCGCATGCGCGTGTCGGCGCGCTCTCGGGCGGGATGCAAAAGCGCGTGTCGCTGGCGCAGGCATGGGTTGCCAAGCCCGACGTGCTGCTGCTCGACGAGCCGACCAACCACCTCGACTTCGATGCGATTCGCTGGCTGGAAGAGTTGCTGATCGGCTTTCGCGGCGCGCTGCTGTTCATTACCCACGATCGAAGCTTTTTGGATCGCGTCGCCACGCGCATCGTCGAACTCGATCGCGGCCGTTTGCTCTCCTATCCGGGCAACTTCACGCAATATCAGGAACGCAAAGCCGCACAACTCGAAGTCGAGCGCGTGGAGAACGACAAGTTCGACAAGCTGCTCGCGCAAGAAGAAGTCTGGATTCGAAAGGGCGTGGAAGCCCGCCGCACGCGTAGCGTGTCGCGTATCGAGCGTCTGAAAGCAATGCGTACGGAACGTGCGGGGCGTCGCGAGACGCAAGGCAACGTGCGCATGGAAGTCGGTCAGGCCGACAAGTCCGGCAAGATCGTGGCGGAACTGACCAACGTGTCGAAGTCGTACGGCGGCCGCGCGATCGTGCGCGACTTCACGGCGACGCTCATGCGCGGTGACAAGGTCGGGTTGGTGGGACCGAACGGCGCGGGCAAGACGACGATGCTCAAGCTGATTCTTGGCGAGATCACGCCGGACAGCGGCGAGATTCGCGTCGGCACGAACCTTCAAGTTGCGTACTTCGATCAGATGCGCGCGCAACTCGATCAGGAAAAGAGCCTGCTCGATACGATCAGCCCGGGCAGCGAGTGGATCGAAATCAACGGCGCGCGCAAGCATGTGATGAGCTACTTGGGCGACTTCTTGTTCTCGCCCGAGCGTGCCCGCTCGCCGGTGAAATCGCTCTCCGGCGGCGAGCGCAATCGTCTGTTGCTCGCGCGTCTGTTTGCGCGTCCGGCCAACGTGCTGGTGCTCGACGAGCCGACCAACGACCTCGACATCCCGACGCTCGAACTGCTCGAAGAATTGCTTGAGGAATACAGCGGCACGGTGTTCCTCGTGAGCCACGACCGGACCTTCCTCGACAACGTCGTGACGTCCGTGATCGCAGCGGAAGGCGATGGCAACTGGCGCGAATACGTCGGCGGCTTCACCGACTGGCAGGTGCAGCGCGAGCGCTCGCTGGCGCTGGCCGCGCAACGCTCGCCGGTGGAAGATGCGTCGAAAGATGCCGCGGCCGCCGCCAAGCGCAGCACCAATCGCAAGGTGAAGCTGAGCTACAAGGAACAGCGTGAGCTCGACGGTCTGCCCGAGCGTATTGCTGCGCTCGAAGCGGAACAGAAAGACGCGACGGCCAAGCTCGAAGACGGCTCGGTCTTTGTGAAAGATCCGGCGGCTGGGGCGGCGCTGTCCGAACGTTGCGAAGCGATTGAACTGGAGTTGCTCGAGGCGCTCGAACGCTGGGAAGTGCTTGAAGCCAAGCAGCGAGGCGAGGGCGCCTGAGCGTTCGTATCATCCGCCAAGTCACTCGTCACGCTGGCGCGTTACGAGTGACAGTACAATAGGCCGCGATCCATTGGACGCGGCCCTGTACTTTTGAGGCGCGCCTCACCGGTTGGCTGCCTAATAAGTGGGCGCGGCAATGCAAGTCGTTGATCCGGCGTCACTTTTCTCATGTGTTAATGGGTTTTCCCCGTGGTTGTCCACAGCTTGTGTGGATAAGCACCGGGCGTCGTACCCCAATTCAGTCACGCTATGTCGAAAAAAAACACGCCTGCCCAATACAGCGAAGCTTCCATCAAGGTTCTGAAAGGACTTGAGCCGGTCAAGCAGCGCCCGGGCATGTACACCCGCACCGAGAATCCGCTGCACGTTATTCAGGAAGTCATCGACAACGCGTCGGACGAGGCGTTGGGTGGCTTCGGTAAACAAATTCTCGTCACGCTGCACAAGGATGGCTCGGTCAGCGTCGAAGACGACGGCCGTGGCATTCCCGTCGGTATTCACCCGGAAGAGGGTGTGCCGGTCGTTGAAATCGTCTTCACGCGCCTGCATGCCGGCGGCAAGTTCGATAAGGCTGCCGGTGGCGCCTACACGTTCTCGGGCGGCTTGCACGGTGTGGGCGTGTCGGTGACGAACGCGTTGGCGACGCGGCTCGCGGTCACCGTGTGGCGCGACGGTCAGGTCTCCGATCTCGAATTCGCCGACGGCGGTAACGTCAGCGTCGCATTGCATTCGCGCCCGTCGCAGCGCGGCGAAAAGAAGAGCGGCACGCGCGTCACCGTGTGGCCGGACACCAAATACTTCGATAGCCCGACGCTGCCGCTCAGCGAACTGCAACGCCTGCTGCGCTCGAAGGCCGTGCTGCTGCCGGGCGTGCGCGTGACGCTGCGTCAGGAAAAGAACGGCGACGAACAGACGTGGTTCTACGAGCAGGGCCTGCGCGGCTATCTCGTCGAATCGCTCAACGGTGCCGAGCCGCTGATTCCGCTGTTCGAGGGCGAACGCTTTGCCGACGGCAGCGAAGACAGCTTTGCCGAAGGCGAAGGCGCGGCGTGGGTGGTCGCATGGACCGAAGACGGCGCACCCGTTCGCGAGTCGTACGTCAACCTGATTCCGACCCCCGCTGGCGGCACGCACGAATCCGGCCTTCGCGAAGGTCTGTTTCAAGCGGTGCGCGGCTTCATCGAATTGCATAACCTTCAGCCCAAGGGCGTGAAGCTGCTGCCTGAAGACGTCTTCTCGCGCGTCTCGTTCGTCCTCTCGGCGAAGGTGCTCGATCCGCAATTCCAAGGCCAGATCAAGGAGCGCCTGAACAGCCGCGACGCGGTACGTCTGGTGTCGTCGTTCACGCGCCCCGCATTGGAGTTGTGGCTCAACCATCACGTCGAGCACGGCAAGAAGCTCGCCGAGTTGGTGATTCGTCAGGCGCAGGCGCGTACGCGCGCCGGTCAGAAGATCGAGAAGAAAAAGAGCTCGGGCGTGGCCGTGCTGCCCGGCAAGCTGACCGATTGCGAAACCGAAGACATCACGCGCAACGAACTGTTTTTGGTCGAGGGCGACTCGGCGGGCGGTTCGGCGAAGATGGGCCGTGACAAAGAATTTCAAGCGATTCTGCCGCTGCGCGGCAAGGTGCTCAACACGTGGGAAACCGAGCGCGACCGTCTCTTCGCGAACAACGAAGTGCACGATATCGCGGTGGCCATCGGTGTCGATCCGCACGGCCCGAACGATACGCCGGACCTCTCGAATTTGCGCTACGGCAAGATTTGTATCTTGTCCGATGCTGACGTCGACGGCTCGCACATTCAAGTGCTGCTGCTCACGTTGTTCTTCCGTCACTTCCCGCAACTGATTGCGACGGGGCATGTGTATGTGGCGCGTCCGCCGTTGTATCGCGTCGACGCCCCGGCCCGTGGCAAGAAGCCGGCGCAGAAGCTTTACGCGCTCGATGAAGGCGAACTCGAAGCCATCCTCGACAAACTGCGCAAGGACGGCGTGAAGGAATCAGCGTGGTCGATCAGCCGCTTCAAGGGGCTGGGCGAGATGAGTGCCGAGCAGTTGTGGGAAACGACGATGAACCCCGACACGCGCCGCCTGAGCCCGGTCGCATTGGGCACGCTCGATTTCGATGCGACGGTATCGCGCATGAACATGCTCATGGGCAAGGGCGAGGCGGCACAACGCCGTAGCTGGCTCGAAGCCAAGGGCAATGAGGTCGAAGCCGACATCTGACGGTCGGTTTTGACCGCAGTCAGCACATGCTGGGCGGGGCAGGCTGCCCGACCAGCGTGAGTGCCCACATAGTGGGATAATCCACCTTTCACCCCTCCGGGAGTCACGTTATGTTGCGTTCTATGCCTGTCAGCATGCGTCGCATGGTCGTGCCGATGTTGCTTGTTAGCCCACTGCTTGGCGCCAGCGCCGCAGCCTATGCGCAATCGGCGCAGCCGGCGCCCGCAGCACCGGCAGCGCGTGTCTTCTTCGTCACGCCGAAAGACGGCGCGACGGTGACCAACCCGGTCGTGGTCAAGTTCGGCGTCGAAGGCATGGCGATCAAACCGGCGGGCGATATGTCGCCCAACACCGGTCATCACCACCTCATCATCGATGGCGATCCGGTTCCCGCAGGTCAGGTCGTGCCCACCGACGACGCGCACCTGCACTTCGGCAAAGGCCAGACCGAGACGACGGTCAATCTGACGCCCGGCGATCACACGTTGACGATGCAATTCGCCAACGGGGCGCATCAGTCGTACGGTCCGGCCATGAGCCAGACGATCAAGGTGCATGTCAAAGGTCAACAATAGTTATCGCTCGATGGCGCACGGCGTGACAGAAAATGTCAACGCAGTGCGCCGATGGTTCTCTCTGCGGCCCCTCGCAGGGCGCGTGCTGGCAGCCGTGCTGCTGAGCGCCGCGCCGCTGGCCCACGCCGACTTGTACGGCTACGTCGACGAGAATGGCGTGGCGCATCTGGCCGCGCGCAAGCTCGACTCGCGTTTTCGTCTCGTGGTGAGTTCGGGGGCCAACGCCGATCTGCGCATTGCGCAAGGCGTCGGACAGAACGGCATCGTGAGCGGTGCCGACCGCTCGCGCCTCTACGACGCACTCGCACGACATCCCAACCTGAAACAACTCGGCCCGGTCATCGCACAGGCAGCCGAGCGTTATCACGTCGACGCTGCGTTACTCAAAGCGGTGATCGCAGCGGAATCGGGGTTCGACAGCAGTGCCGTGTCGCCGAAGGGCGCCGTCGGCCTCATGCAAGTGATGCCGACCACGGGCGAGCGCTACGGCGTGCGAGCGGATGCGACCCGAACGGTGGCCGACAAGCTCGCCGACCCGCGCACGAATGTGCTCACGGGCGCGCGCTATTTGCGTGATTTGCAGGCACGTTATCCCGACCGGCTGGAGTTGGTGCTCGCGTCGTACAACGCGGGCGAGGGCGCCGTCGCACGCCATGCCGATCAGATTCCGCCTTACGCCGAGACGCAGGGGTATGTGGCCGCAGTGCTCGAACTCTATCGACGCTTCAATCCCGACGCTCCCGCGCTTGGTGGGGGCACGTTGAAGACCGGTGTGCCAGGTGGGCGCGCCAATATCAGCGGATCGCGCGACGGCCGAATTCACGTGATTTTGGGCGCACCTAAGGGCCTGCCGGTCGTGCCTGCTACCATGCCGAACGCTCAGGTCACGGCACCCGCTATTCCGTCGGTACCGACGACCGACTGACGGCGGACTGACGACACCCGGTTGGACGTATTCATCGCTCGGCCGTCGGGTGCGGCCGAATCTCAGGTTGAATCCAGTTTTTCCGAACATCCCCCCGGCGATGGCGCATCAGCGTTTCCCGTTTTACTCGGATTTATCCGAAACGCGGACCGCTAATCGGCAATCGCCGTGGCCTTAGCACCTAATTCGCGGGTTCGCTTTGTCATTCGGTGGCGTTTTTGCCGAAATGTGCCAGTGAGCTTGGTATGATCTTGCGGTCAACGTGAACCGAACACTCGCCAAAACGTTCGCAGCAAACCCACAGGTTTTATGGAACAAGTAGAAGATCTCTTTTCGACCCCGTCCGATGACGACACGCTGACGCTTGGTGCGTATGCCGAGCGTGCTTATCTCGACTACGCAATCAGTGTGGTGAAAGGCCGTGCACTGCCCGACGTATGCGACGGTCAGAAGCCGGTGCAACGCCGTATCTTGTTCGCGATGAACGAGATGGGCCTGGCCTCCGACGCGAAGCCCGTGAAGTCGGCCCGCGTGGTGGGCGACGTCCTGGGTAAGTTTCACCCGCACGGCGACCAGTCCGCGTACGACGCGCTGGTGCGCCTCGCGCAGAATTTCTCGATGCGCTATCCGCTCATCGACGGTCAAGGCAACTTCGGTTCGCGCGACGGCGATGGCGCTGCCGCGATGCGATACACCGAAGCCCGCCTCACGCCGATCGCTCGCCTGCTGCTCGACGAAATCGATGCCGGTACGGTCGACTTCGTGCCGAACTACGATGGTTCGACCGAAGAGCCGCGTCTGTTGCCCGCACGCTTGCCCTTCGTCTTGCTCAATGGGGCGTCGGGTATCGCCGTGGGTCTGGCGACGGAAATCCCATCGCACAATCTGCGTGAAGTGGCTTCGGCTGCGGTCGCGCTGATTCGCAACCCCAAGCTCGACGATGCCGAATTGATGACGCACGTGCAGGGGCCCGACTTCCCCGGCGGCGGTCAGTTGATCTCCAGCCCGGCAGAAATTCGCGCGGCCTACGAGAGCGGGCGCGGCAGCTTGAAGGTGCGTGCGCGATGGAAGATCGAAGAGATGGCGCGCGGTCAGTGGCAAGCGGTGGTGTACGAGCTGCCGCCGAACACGTCGGGCCAGAAGGTGCTCGAGGAAATCGAGGAAATCACCAATCCGAAGGTCAAGCTCGGCAAGAAGTCGCTCACGCCCGAGCAGCAGAACCTGAAGCAGTCGGTGCTGGCCATGCTCGATGCCGTGCGCGACGAGTCCGGCAAAGACGCGCCCGTGCGTCTCGTCTTCGAGCCGAAGTCGAGCCGTATCGATCAGCAAGAATTCATCACGATGCTGCTCGCGCACACGAGCCTGGAGTCGAGCGCATCGGTCAATCTGGTCATGGTGGGGGCCGATGGCCGCCCGGGCCAGAAGTCGCTGCGCGACATCATCACCGAGTGGATCGGCTTCCGCTTCGAAACGGTTACACGCCGTTCGCGCCATCGTCTCGGCAAGGTAGACGACCGCATTCATATTCTCGAAGGCCGCATGATCGTCTTCCTGAATATCGACGAGGTCATTCGGATCATCCGCGAGTCGGACGAGCCGAAGGCCGCGCTGATGAGCTCGTTCAATCTGAGCGAGCGTCAGGCCGAGGACATTCTCGAAATCCGGTTGCGCCAGTTGGCGCGCATGGAGTCGATCAAGATCGAGCAGGAGCTTGCATCGCTGCGCGACGAGAAGTCGAAGCTGGAAGACTTGCTGGCGAACGACAGCGCAATGAAGCGCCTGATCATCAAGGAAATCGAGACCGACGCGAAGCAGTTCGGCGACGATCGCCGCACGCTGATTCAGGAAGAGAAGCGTGCCGTGGCCGAGGCCCGTGTGGTCGACGAACCGGTGACGGTCGTTGTGTCTGCCAAGGGCTGGGTCCGTGCGCTCAAGGGCCACGGGCTCGACGCGCAGGGCTTTGCATTCAAGCAGGGCGACTCGCTCTATGGCACGTTCGAATGCCGCACGGTCGATCCGTTTATCGCGTGGGGCAGCAACGGCCGGGTGTATTCCGTGTCGGTTGCGCAATTGCCGGGCGGGCGGGGCGACGGTGTGCCGCTGACCTCGTTGATCGAACTCGAATCGGGTTCGCGACTGCTGCACTACTTCGCCGCGTCGGCAGATCAACAACTGCTGCTGGCCACCACGAACGGCTTCGGGTTCTCGACCAAGCTGGGCGATATGGTGAGCCGTCTGAAGGCAGGCAAGTCGTTTATGACCATCGACGACGGGGCCGAACCGCTGCCGCCGCAGCGCATCTTCGCGGGTGCTAGCGCCATCGCCTGTCTGTCGAGCGACGGCCGCCTGCTGGTGTTCGGCATGGATGAAATGAAGTCGCTCTCGGGCGGTGGCCGTGGCGTCACGCTGATCGGCCTCGATGCCAAGCAAACGCTGGTGTCGGCGGTGGCGATTAGCGAAGCCGGCGTCGTGGTTCACGGCATCGTGCGGGGTGGCAAGGAGCAGTCCGAGACGCTTTCGGGCGCTGCGCTCGCGCCGAACATCGGCAAACGCGCGCGCAAGGGCCGTGCACCTGCGGTGAAATTCTCGACCTTTACGGCGCGTTCGCTGGATCCGGTGTTACCGGCCGCGCCTTCGGCATCCTGACGGGAGTCACGCATGAGCGTTTATGCCTTTAGTCTGTTCCTGCATCTGGTGAGCGTTGCGGTGTGGGTCGGCGGGATGTTCTTCGCGCTGGCGTGTCTGCGTCCGGCGTCGCTGGACTTGCCGCCGCAGCAGCGCCTGCCGTTGTGGGAGGCGGCGCTCTCGAAGTTTCTCACTTGGGTCGGCGTGGCCATCGTGCTGATTCTGCTCTCGGGCGGCCACATGATGCTTGGCATGGGGGGCTTGCATGCCCGCTGGCCGGTGCATGCCATGGCCGGTATCGGCGTGCTGATGATGCTGGTGTATGGTCACATCCGCTTCGCCCTGTTCCCGCGTCTGCAACGTGCGGTACAAGCGCAGTCGTGGCCTGATGGGGCTGCGGCCGTGAATGGCGTGCGCCGTCTCGTGATTCTCAATCTCGTGTTCGGTGTGGTCGTTATCGGTCTGGCGGCGTCGCTGCGCGGGTGAGCGCGTCGCCCGTCTTCGCTTGAACGCCCGCTACTTCATGGCACATCGCGACGAACGCCTGCACTAAGGGGCTGGCGTCGTCGCGACGTTTGGCGAGCAGCAGCGGGGTGTGGGCGTCGGCTTCGGTCAGCGCCATGAAGCGCGCCCCTTCGATTTGAATACAGCGCACGGCGGCGGGTAATACCGCGACGCCGAGGCCGCTGGCCGCGAGCGCGACGATGGTCGTCGACTCGCGCGCTTCTTGCACGACGCGCGGCGTGAAACCCGCGCGCTCGCACATCTTTCGAATCTTCCCGTCCACAGCCGTCCCCACATCGGGCGGGTGCATGATGAAGGCTTCTCCGGCGAGATCGGCCATCGAGATACTCGCCCGCCCCGCCAGCGTGTGACCCTGATGCATCACCACCACCAAGGCTTCGTCGACAAGGGTTTCGAAACTGAGCCCGGCGACAGCTGTGGCGTCGTCAGCTCGGCGCAACAGGCCGATGTCCAGCGTTCGCTCGCCCAGCGCATCGAGTTGACGCTCCGACGGTGACTCGCTTAGCGTGAGCGTGACGCGCGGATATTGCTGCCGGTAACTGGTCAGCACTCGCTTCATCAAGTTGGTCATTGGCGCAGACGTGGTGAACGCGATCCGCAATTCGCCCGCGTCGACCCCGGCGATCTGCTGAACCTCCTGCCGGGCGGCGTCTGCATCCGCCAGTATTTGCCGTGCCCGCACGAGAAACGTGCGTCCCGCCGTCGTCAGAAAGACGCGTCGCTGCGAGCGCTCGAAAAGCGTGACACCCAACTCGTCTTCCAATGCCCGAATCTGCATCGACAACGGTGGCTGGCCAATGTTGAGCCGGGCGGCCGCGCGGCTGAAATGGAGCTCTTCGGCGACGGTCACGAAGTAGCGCAGATGACGCAGTTCCATATGATTGATCTGTTTTATATATAGAAACGACGCTTAAATATATATTGGACATGGGGTAAGCGCAAACCTATCATCGCGCTATAGCTCCTCTTTCCCCTCCTGAATGGCTCGCCACGGTGAGCCAGCAACATGGCCTCTACGAATTCCCTTCCTCTGTCTAACGGCGTCGCGTCGGCGTCGGCGGCTGCCCCCAAGTTGCCCGCAGGTGTGACACGCGGCACGCCGGAATATGCGGTGATCAGCCGCGCACTGTTCTTCGGCGGCTTTTCGACATTCGCGCAGTTGTACTGCATGCAGTCGCTGCTGCCGCTGCTCACGACGACATTTGGCATTACCCCCGCGCAGGCGAGTTGGTCCGTGTCGGCCGCCACGATGATGATGGCGCTGGGGTTGCTCGTGACTTGCGTCGCCGCCGATCGTGTCAGCCGCAAACGCATGATGACGATCGCACTGCTCAGTTCATCGGTACTGACGCTGGCCAGCGCGTTCTCGACCAACTTCGAAACGATCGTGATACTCGCCGCCCTCAAGGGGTTGGCGTTGTCGGGGCTGCCCGCGATTGCGATGGCGTATCTCAGTGAAGAGATCGATCAGCGCTCGCTAGGGATGTCGATGGGCTTGTACATCGGCGGCAATATTCTGGGCGGCATGGCTGGGCGTGTGATGGCGGCCTTTGTCGCCGACATGTTCTCGTGGCGAGTGTCTGTCGCGGTGATCGGTCTGGTGTGTCTGGCAATGGGGCTGGAGTTTGCGCGCAGTCTGCCGCATTCGCGTCGCTTCACGCCGCGTCACATGACGGTGCGTGAAGCGCTCGGCCATGCGCGCCGCCACTTGGGCGATCCGGCATTGCTCGGCCTCTATCTGTTTGCCGGGCTGATGATGGGCAGCTTTGTGAGCGTCTACAACTATCTCGGCTTCCATCTGGCCGCGGCACCGTTCCAATTGCCGCATGCGGCCATCGGCGCGATTTTCGCGATGTATCTGATCGGTGTGGTGGGGTCGTTCATCGCCGGACCGCTGTCCGACCGCGTGGGCCGCGCACGTCTGCTTTGGGTGCTGGTGGCGCTCGCGTTTGTGGGCTTGCTCGTGATGCTGGCGCCGAAGGTACTCGGTGTCGTGATCGGGCTGGCGATCTTCACGTTTGGCTTTTTCGGTGCGCACACGGTGGCCAGCAGTTGGGTGGGGCGGCGTGCGACCGAGGGGCGTGCCATCGCCTCCGCGCTGTATCTGTTCTTCTATTACATCGGCTCGAGCCTGCTCGGCAGCTACTCGGGGGTGATGTTGCGCGCCCACGGCTGGTATGGCGTCGTGGCACTGCTGAGTGTGGCCGTCATCATCTCGCTGGGCGTCGCGATTGCGATGCGGCGTACGTATGGCAATACCAAGCCGGTTTAATGTCCATAATGGCCAACGGCGCGCGCGCGTTCACGCCGTAAGCGCAATGAGGCGCGCTAGGCAGGCCGATTGAGCGCAAAACAAAACAGGCACCCTGGGGTGCCTGTTTCGCTTTCTACGCCATCGCGGAGAATGCCTCCGGACGCTTTACGCCACTTCAGCAATCAGTTCGATCTCGACGCAAGCGCCCAGCGGAATCTGTGCCACGCCAAAGGCCGAGCGAGCATGCTTGCCAGCGTCGCCGAACACTTCAGCGATCAGTTCCGATGCGCCATTCGTCACCAGATGCTGATCGGTGAATTCCTGCGTCGAGTTCACGAGGCTCATCAGCTTCACGACGCGCTTGACCTTGTTCAGGTCGCCCGTGTGGGCGTGCAGCGTGGCGATCAGTTCGATAGCGACGGCGCGCGCGGCGGCTTTGCCGTCTTCCACGCTCACGTCCTGGCCGAGCTTGCCGGTCCAGATCTTGCCGTCTTTCTTCGGCAGGTGGCCCGAGAGGAACACGGTGTTGCCGGTTTGCGCGCTCATCACATAAGCGGCTGCCGGTGCGCCGGCGGTCGGCAGTTCGATACCCAGTTGCTTCAGTTTGTCGTAGACGGACATGTACGGCTTCCTTGCAAAGTCATTGAAACAGAACGTCGGAGCGTCGGAGCGTCGATAAACGCGCGGTGGCCAGTTCAGGCCGCGCGACGCGTCAACGCTTCGGCGATGAGTGCGCCCAGCCGTGAGACGCCCACTTCGATTTTCTCGGGCGGCACGGTCACGAACGACAGGCGCAACGTATTCGATTGCGGGGTGCCGACATAGAACGGCGCCCCCGGCACGAACGCCACATTCTGCGCGATCGCTTTTTCCAGCAACTGCATGGTGTCGATGCCGGCGGGCAATGTCAACCAGATGAACATGCCACCGGCCGGTGTCGTCCACGTGGCACCGTTCGGCATGTGCTTCTCGAGCGACGCGAGCATCGCCTTGGCCTGCGCGGCGTAAAGCGTGCGGATCGACGGGATGTGCGTGTCGAGAAAGCCGTCCTTGACCACTTCGTAAGCAATGCGCTGCGTGAGGCTCGGCGTATGCAAGTCGGCGGCCTGCTTGGCCTGCACGAGCTTGGCGATGACCGGTTGCGGTCCGATGATGAAGCCCAGACGCAAGCCCGGAGCCAACACCTTCGAGAACGAGCCCATATACAGCACGTGATCGGGCGCCAGCGACATCAGGCTCGGCAAACGCTGGCCTTCGTAGTCGAGTTCGCCATACGGATCGTCTTCGATGATGGCGAAACCCTCGCGCTTGGCGACGGCAGCCAGCGCCTCGCGGCGGGCGAGCGGCAGGCGGCGGCCCGTCGGGTTTTGGAAGTTCGGCATCGCGTACAAGAAGCGCGCACCGCTCACGA
Source organism: Pandoraea pneumonica (assembly GCF_902459645.1). Lineage (GTDB taxonomy): Bacteria > Pseudomonadota > Gammaproteobacteria > Burkholderiales > Burkholderiaceae > Pandoraea > Pandoraea pneumonica. The sequence continues at coordinate 1,773,385 of NZ_CABPSK010000001.1, read as the reverse complement.
GTTCGGGCGTCAGCGCGTCGGGCAGCAGGCCGTGGTCATCGGTGGGCACCGGCACGTACTTGGGGGCGAACAGCGAGAACGATTGCAGCGCGCCCAGATAGCTCGGCGCTTCGACGATCACACGGCTGCCTTCGTCGATGAAGACTTTGCCGATCAGGTCGAGGCCTTGCTGCGAACCGGTGGTAATCAGCACGTTCTCGGGCTTGACGGTGAGACCGTCGCGCGAATAACGCTTGGCAATCCATTCGCGCAGCGGAGCGTAGCCTTCGGTGGCGCTGTATTGCAATGCGGCTTGCGGCGACTCGGTCAGTACGCGCTCGGCGGCGGCGCGCATTTCGGCAACCGGGAAAGTGGCGGGCGAGGGCAGGCCGCCAGCGAACGAAATGACTTCGGGGCGCTCGGTGACTTTCAGAATTTCACGGATCGCCGAGCTGGTCAGGTTGCGGGCACGTTCGGAATATTGCCAATCATGCATGATGGTCTCGCTTCAAGAAAAGCAATAAGGCGGCCACCCGGATGTCGGGGGAGTCGGGTTGGCCGCGAGTGTCAGGGCGCGCGGATGCCGGTCGCTTAGCAGCAGGGGCGCGCCCTAGGGGGGCAGGCAGTGTCCGGCGCAGGGATCGCAGGCGCCGGGCAGTGCCTTCAGACCGGTTTGCCCGTGAGTCGCGAGGCGCCGATCTTCATGTTCTTGCCAAGTGCAATGGTCAGGACGACGCCGGCGGCGAAGAGCCATGTCACCGTGTCGACCTGTTCGCCGAAAAAGAGGGCGGACAGTGCAATCGTGAAGAAAATTTGTAGCAATTGTACTTGGCCGACGCGCGCGATTCCGCCCATGGCGAGGCCCGCGTACCAAGCGAAAAATCCGATGAATTGCGAGAACAGCGTGACGTAGGCGAACGCACCCCACGCCCGGCCGCTCACCGGCCACGGCTGTTGCCATGCCAGCCAGCCGACCGGCAGTACCAGCACGGGGGCGCTGACGACGAGCGCCCAGCAGATCACCTGCCAGCCACCCATTTCGCGCGCCAACTTGCCGCCTTCGGCATAACCGAGGGCACCGATGACTACCGCGAGCACCATCAAACCGTCGGCGGCGTGCAGGGTGCCACCGCCCGCGCGCAGCGCGAAGGCGATGACCAGCACGCTGCCTGCGAGTGCGCACACCCAGAAGCCGCGCGACGGGCGCTCGCCGCCGAGCCAGTAGGCGTAGATCGCGACGAAGAATGGTTGCAGGCCGTTGACGACGGCGCCGTGCGAGGCGGGAATCGTCTTCATGGCCCAAGCGGAAAACACCGGAAACGCGATGATCACGCCGAGCGAGGTGATGGCCAGACTCTTGAGTTGGCGCATCGTCGGCCACGGCTCACGACGCCACCACAGCAGCGCCCCCGCGAAGACCGCCGCCACCAGCGCGCGTCCAAGGCCGTTGAGCAGCGGGTTGACTTCGGCTACGACGATGCGCGTCATCGGCAACGTCAGGCTGAAGATGAGGACGCCGATCAGTCCGAGCAGCATGCCTCGTGATTCGCGGGAATTCATGGTGTCGCCTCTAGTGTTTCTTTATCGTGTCGCCGCCCGCCATGCGTTGTGGCGGGCGCAGGTGGCGAGGGGGCTAGCGCAACGTGCGCGGGCCGTTCGGGGTTTCAAATTCGGCAACGAGGGTCGGTTCGACCAGCGTCGCTTCTACGTTGACCAGCGCGCTGGCGCCAAGCCATTGCAACTGATCGGCAATCGCCGCCGCTTGCGGGTGAAAACCGCGCAACGACGTCACCGCACAACCGGTCTCGGGCAGTGCATCGGCCGGGTGCTGCGGCGTATCCCATTGAATCAACGTCGGCACCAGCCCCTGACCGGCACCTTGCCACGAGGGCAGGCTGCCATCGTCGGGTACGCCGATCTGCCACGTGAGCGCGCCGCGTTGCATGGCAATGACCGGGGCGAGTCGTTGCGGATACTGCGACTGCCAGCGCGGCAGCGAGCGCGGACGTTCCACACGCGCGACCCAATGCGCCAGATACGGACCCCGTGCCACGCGGGTGCGCACGGCTTCGTCGTCCAGACCGAACCAGCGTGCGCGACCGGGCGCGGGGGCGTCCGGGTCGATCGCGATGATTTCCAGATACGCACCGCCCCACAAGCCCAGCAGGCTGTTGTGCGTGCCCATGCGCGCATGCTTGCCGCCGCGCTGCGGCAAGACGTCGGTGAGGCCCAATTGTTCGATGACATGGGCTTCACCGGCATCGAGCGTGTCGGCAGCGACGACGAGATGATCGAGTTTCAAGGCGTGATGGGCGTGGTAAGGGAAGTCGGAAACACTCATGTTCTGATTCGGCTCGGGCAATGGCGCACGCGAATGACGGGGGTGTGTCGCGCGGCAAAACCGTTAGCTTACTCCGCCCCGGTGCTCATGCCGCGTACCGCTATCCAAATCGATGGCTTGTCGCTCTCCCGTCAATTTCCGGGCGGTATCCCGACACTCAGCCGCGCGACAGGGCGCGTCCGGCCACACGTGCCGCCACGTCGCGCCACTGTAAGCGCCAACCGAAGCGGCGCGCGGCGCGGTGTCCCGGCAGGGCGGCGAGCGACATCGTCGGCTGGCTCACGCGCAGCCGAGCGCCGTCCTTCCACGTGCCAAGCCAAATTCGTTGACCCGCTCGCATCTCGAAGCTCTCGCCCGCACGCAGCCAGTGGTCAACGCTTTCGTTTTCCACCGTCAGCCAAAGCAGGCCCTGCAACACTTGCAGCGTCTGCGGCGTTTCGTTTTGCCAGAACACGGTTTGGTCCCCGTCCAGCTCGAAGAGTCGGATTTCACGCATAGCGGTCTCCAGTTGAGTGGACACTTTATCGGTTAACTCCGGTACAGTACCGGTACAGATATTCAGGTAATTGACTGTACAGTTCGGGATTGACAGGGAAATTGGCTAGCGTAGAGTGGCGTCCCATGAGTGATGCGAAGCAGACACTTTCGACACGGACGGTGGTCAACCGCCGTACCGAGGGACAAACACCCGACGCTTCGCAAGCGCTGGCGCCGGCATAACCGGCGAAGCCAGCCATCCCGACAAGGTGGAAAGACGATGACAACGAACCGCATTTCTCCGCTGGCACTGGCGGACAACGCCGCGCTCGACACCGCGCGCATGACACTCGTCGATCAACTCGTGCATTGGGCAAGCCTTCGCATCGAGGAGCGCGTGTTCCTGCCCGGCATGCGCATGCCGTCGATCCGCTCGCTCGCGGAAGACAAACGCGTGTCGCGCTTCTCGGTGGTCGAAGCCTATGAGCGGCTAGTGGCACAGGGGTATCTCGAAGCGCGCCGCGGTTCGGGTTTCTATGTGCGCGAGCGGCCCGTGATGGCGCAGCAAAACGCCAGCGCGCCGATGATCGCGAAGGGCCCGATTGACGTGCCCTGGCTCGTGCGCAGCATGCTGCACACCGTGGCCCCCGAGCGCGGGCCCGGCATGGGCTATTTGCCGCCGAGCTGGCTCGACGCCGACATGATGACGTCGGCCATTCGCTCGATGAGCCGCCAATCGACGATGTATCTCTTGCAGAGCGGGAGTCCGCACGGGTTTCTGCCGCTGCGCGTGCAATTGCAGACACAACTCGCCGAGTTGGAAATCGGCGCGCGCCCCGATCAGATCGTGCTGACCTCGGGTATCACGCAGGCCGTCGACTTTTTGTTGAAGCTGTACGTTCGCGCCGGAGACACCGTCTTGGTCGGCGACCCCGCGTGGTTCGTCATGTTCGGGCGTAGCGCGTCGCAGGGCGTGACGCCGATCGGCGTGCCGTACACGCCCGAGGGCATCGATGTGCAGGCGCTGGAGCGACTGGTGCAGCAGCATCGCCCCAAGATGCTGATTATCAATTCGATCTTGCAGAACCCCACGGGCACGTCGCTTACGCCCGCGCGGGCGTTTCAGATCTTGCGGCTCGCAGAGCAGTACGACTTCATGGTGCTCGAAGACGATATCTACTGCGATCTGTGCCCGCCGCATCAGCAGGTGGCGCGTCTGGCGAGTCTCGATCAACTCAAGCGCGTGATCTATCTCGGCAGCTTCTCGAAGACACTCGCGGCGAATCTGCGTGTGGCATTTGTTGCAGGCTCGCCCGAGCTGGCGAAGACCTTTGTCGATTACAAGATGCTCGCCGGGTCGACGACCCCTGAGATTAACGAGCGCATCGTGTACAAGGCGCTGACCGAGGGCCACTATCGCCGTCACGTCGAGCGTCTGCGTTCGCGGCTCGACGAAGTGCGCGACGGTGCGCGGCGGCGTCTTGAGCACATCGGCCTGCGCATGTTCGGCGACCCGACCGCGGGCATGTTCTTCTGGGCGAATACGGGCGTCGACACTAGCGCGGTGGCCGCCGCTGGCCACGAGGCAGGCTTCCTGTTCGCACCGGGCGCGCTGTTCTCGCCGCGTCAGGCGCCAAGTACGTGGATGCGGATGAACGTGGCGTGTTCGAGCGACCCGTCGATGCTGGCGTTCCTATCGCGGCAACTCGAACTGGCGGCCTGATGGGCTTTTGCCCAGTGCGCCGCAAAATCGTCCAACTTCGCACAATTCTCCCCAAAATAACCCTCCCGCCGGCCTTGAAATGAAGGTCGGCCGTCCCTATGTTCCGTGCTGTACCGCAAGACTGGCAGCGCGCGCGCAAGTGCGCCGGGCGGCGGACAGCGTCGAATTTCCATTCATCTCACCGTTTCACGAGGGTTCCCGACCATGGCGCAAGAAACCATGAGCTTTCAGGCAGAAGTTAAGCAACTTCTGCAACTGATGATTCATTCGCTGTACAGCAACAAGGAAATCTTCCTGCGCGAATTGATCTCCAATGCTTCTGATGCCGCCGACAAGCTGCGCTTCGAAGCGATCAACGACGGCGCGCTGTATGAGCAGGACCCGGAACTCAAGATTCGCGTGTCGTTCGACAAGGACGCCCGCACCCTCACCATCGAAGACAACGGCATCGGCATGAGCCGCGATGAGGCCATCGCCCATCTCGGTACGATCGCCAAGTCGGGCACCAAGGAATTCTTCTCGCGCCTGTCGGGCGACCAGCAGAAGGATGCCGCGCTCATCGGCCAGTTTGGCGTGGGCTTCTATTCGGGCTTCATCGTCGCAGACCGCATGACGGTCGAATCACGCCGCGCAGGTTTGCCCGCCTCGGAAGGCGTGCGCTGGTCGTCGGCGGGCGAGGGCGACTTCTCGGTCGAGACCATCGAGCGTGCCCCGCGCGGTACGGCCATCACGCTGCATCTGCGCGAAGGCGAAGACGAGTTGCTGTCGTCGTGGCAACTGCAATCGATCATTCGCAAGTATTCCGATCACATCTCGCTGCCGATCGTCATGCGCGGCGAGACGTGGGACGAAGAAAAGCAGGCCATGGTGCCGGCCGAGACCGATGAGACGGTCAATCAAGCTAGCGCGCTGTGGACGCGCAGCAAGAGCGAGATCACCGACGAGCAGTACACGCAGTTCTATCAACACATTGCGCACGACATGCAGCCCCCGCTCGCATGGACGCACAACCGTGTGGAAGGCCGTAGCGAATACACGCAACTGCTGTACGTGCCGGGGCATGCGCCGTACGACCTTTGGGACCGTAACTCGCAGGGCGGCTTGAAGCTCTACGTGAAGCGCGTGTTCATCATGGACGACGCCGAGCAACTGCTGCCGAACTATCTGCGCTTCGTGCGCGGCGTGGTCGATTCGGCCGATTTGCCGCTGAACGTGTCGCGCGAAATCTTGCAGGAAAGCCGTGACGTGAAGGCCATTCGCGAAGGCTGTGCCAAGCGCGTGCTCGGTCTGCTCGAAGATCTGGCGGAAAACCAGCAAGACAAATACACCCAGTTCTGGGGTGCGTTCGGTCAGGTGCTCAAGGAAGGTGTCGGCGAAGATCACGCCAACCGCGAGCGCATCGCCAAGCTGCTGCGCTTTGCCAGCACGCACAGCGATTCGGCAGAGCAGAACGTGTCGCTGGCCGATTACATCGGCCGCATGAAGGAAGGTCAGGACAAGATTTACTACGTCACGGCAGAGAGCTGGGTGGCCGCGAGCCATAGCCCGCATCTGGAAGTCTTCCGCAAGAAGGGCGTGGAAGTGCTGCTATTGACCGACCGCGTGGACGAGTGGCTGCTGTCGTATCTGCATGATTTCGATGGCCGTGCCCTGGTGAGCGTGGCACGTGGCGATCTGGATCTGGGCGCACTCGAAGATGCTGGCGAAAAGGCCGCGCAAGAGAAGACCAGCGACGAGCTCAAGCCGTTGCTCGAGAAGATGAAGGACGTGCTGGGCGAGAAGGCGAAGGACGTGCGTGTGACGTTCCGTCTGACCGATTCGCCGTCGTGCCTCGTCTCGGACGAGCAGGACATGAGCGGCACGTTGCAGCGTCTGATGAAGGCGGCCGGGCAGAAGATGCCGGAGTTCCGCCCGATTCTGGAGATCAACCCGGAGCATGCGCTGATCAAGCGTTTGAGCGCCGAGAGTGCCGATCTGTCCGACTGGACGCAACTGTTGTTCGACCAAGCCATGCTCGCCGAAGGCGGCAGTCTGGAAGACCCGGCAGCGTTTGTTAAGCGGACTAACGCGCTGTTGCTGGCGGCACGCTGATTGCGGCGATATCGCAGAAGCTAAGCGATAGATGAGCGCTAGATAGGCGATAGATGTCGAAGAAAAGCCCGGTATCGAAAGGTGCCGGGCTTTTTGCATTTGGCACTGGGCGAGAACGTGGCGCGCGGGGTGCATCGGTGGCGCGCGCATCGCGTGTCGCCCCTTTATAATTCCGAGCCATGACTTTCCGATTCGATGTAAGCGGGCGGCACTGGCAGGCTGTCCCGTCGCCGGCGCTCTCGCGCCGTCATAAGGACTGGCTGACCCGGGGTGGTGCGCTCACGCGTCACTTGTCGGCGCTTGGCCGCGTCACCGTGCGCGTTGTCGCCGAGCGCGTGATGCCCGCCGACGCCGATCAATGCCGTGCCATCGGCGTACCTCTGCGCACGCCGATGTGGGCGCGAGATGTCATTCTGCTGGTCGACGACGAGCCGGTGGTGGTCGCCCATAGCGTGACGCCGCTGGTGCACAGCCGCTCGGTCTGGCAAGCGATGCGGCGTCTGCGCACGCGGCCGCTGGCCGATCTGCTTTATCACGACCCCACGGTGACGCGCTCGGTGCTCGTCTCGCGTCCGCTAGGGCCGGGGCACTTGCTGCACGCACGGGCGCGGCACGATGCGCGCGACCCGCTGATCGGTCTCACGCCACGCGCGCGGTTGTGGGCACGCCGCTCGGTGTTTCTGCGTCATGGCGCGCCGTTGCTCGTCACCGAGGCCTTTCTGCCGCGCTTCTGGCGTCGGCTGCAAGCGGCGCATCTCGCGCACTCGGCATCCGCGATGCGCGCCGCCTGAGTGATCGATGTCCGCCACGTCTCCCGATCTCAAGCGTAATTTCCCGCCGGTGGTGGATGCCAACACGCGTGTGCTCATCCTCGGTAGCCTGCCCGGCGAGGTGTCGCTCGCGCATCAGCAGTACTACGCGCATCCGCAAAACCGGTTCTGGCATCTGGTGGGCGAAGTGATCGGCGAGCCGTTGCCTGCGCTCGACTACGCCGCGCGGCTCGATACCGTGCGTGCGCATGGCATCGGCTTGTGGGATGTGGTGGCCGAAGCGCGCCGCGAAGGCAGTCTCGACAGCAATATTCGCTTGCATGCAGGCAGCGATCTGGTGGGACTGATCGCGACGTTGCCATCGTTGCGTGCGGTTGCGTTTAACGGCGGCACCGCAGCACGTATCGGTCAACGTGCGCTGGCGCAGGGTGATGTGACGATACCTGTCGTGCTGCTGCCCTCGAGTAGTCCCGCCTACACGATTCCCTACGCGACCAAGCGCGACGCGTGGCTGGCGCTGCGCGATTTCGTCTCGGCGACGCCGCTCGCGTAAGGCGCATAAGGCGGGCGCGTAGGCCGCGTGGCGCGATGTGTCGCGCGAACCCGGTACAATGCGAACCCATCGGAATTTCCCGAATCTCCCCGAAGGACTCATGACCCTCATCAAACGCAAATCCATCGAAGCCGAAGCGTTCGTCGCAGAAGATCGCCCCGCCCGTCGTTACACGCCGCGCTTTGCGCCGGTGACTTTTTCTGAACAGGGTGGCGTGCGTTACCTGCATTTCGGCACGGAGTGGGTGCAAGGTGCGATGCGTCTGTCCAAGCCCGATCGTATCGAGCTGGAATACGCACAGCAGATGATGGCGTGGTTGTTGTTCATGCGCGCCCCGAAGCACGTGGTGCAACTGGGGCTGGGTACCGGCTCGATCACGAAGTTCTCGGCGCAGCAATTCCCGCGCACGCAAGTCACTGCCGTGGAACTGAACCCCGCCGTGGTGGTGGCCGCGCGCACGATGTTCAGCCTGCCGAGCGACTCGCGCCGCCTGAAAGTGATCGAAGCCGATGCATGGGACTTCGTCACCGATGCCGCGAATCAAGGCACGGTCGATGTGCTGCAAGTCGACCTTTACGATGCGACCGCGCGCGGTCCCGTGCACGACACGCCTGCGTTCTACAAGGCTTGCCGCGCTTCGCTCACCGCGCCGGGCATGCTGACGATGAACCTGTTCGGCGATCACGACAGCTATCCGAAAAACATTCGCCGCCTGCGTCAGGCGTTCGACAATCGCGTGATCGAATTCCCGGAAGTGCACGACGGTAACGTGATCGTGCTGGCTTTCAACGGCCCGCTGCTGTCGGTCGAATGGAAGGACGTGGAAGCGCGCGCCAAGGTGGTGGAAGCCGCCACGGGCCTGCCTGCGAAGCGCTGGGTCAAGCAACTGCGCTCGGCCAATGGCGACGGCGGTCCGGTGCTGACGATCTAACGTCGCGCCGTACGCTTTGCAAGATGCAAAAAACGCCAGCCGAAAGGCTGGCGTTTTTCATGGTGCCGCCAAAAACGCGTGAGGCGAATGAGCGCGTCGGCCGCGTCAGTCGCATCAACGGCGTTGGTGTCAGGCAGCGATCTCGTCGATGGTCAGCGCGCTGCCACCGGCCACGACGGCCAGCAGGCGGTCGACGTTCGGGTGCGCGCCCGTACGATTGCGGGCATCGGCCGTATGTTCGGCAAACACGGCCAGACCGTGTTCTGCCGCCTTGGCGTCGAGCGTGCCGAAGGCCTGCTTCAGATAGTGATACACCGCGAGCGAGCCCTGCTTGCCCGGCGCATTCTCGATGGTGGCCACGACAGCGCCGCTGGCGTCGCGCAATTCGATGCGCGCAATGCCGTCGATGGTGATGCCGTTTGCCGTCATCAGCGCGAGGTTTTCCTTGAAGACCGGGGTCGGTTCGATCACTGCCATTGTCTTGCTACTCCTGAAATTGAAATGCGTTGCGGGCGAGAGAGTATCACGCCGGTGACACCATTTCGCCCGGCATAGAGGGGGTGAACCGTCTCAATCGCGCCGCCACTGAAGAATCACAAGCGTGACCACGCCGGCGATCAAGCCCCAGAACGCGGAGCCGATCGAGAGCAGCGTAAGGCCCGAGGCCGTCACCATGAACGTGATCAGCGCGGCTTCGCGCTGCTTCGTGTCGCTCATGGCATTGGCCAGTCCGTTCATGATCGAGCCGAACAGCGCAAGCGCGGCAATCGACACCACCAGTGCTTTCGGGAACGCCGCAAACAAGGCGGCAATCGTTGCACCGAACGTGCCAGCGATCAGATAAAACACGCCGCTCCACACCGCTGCGGTGTAGCGTTTGTTCGGATCTTCGTGAGCTTCGCGTCCCGTGCAGATGGCTGCCGTTATCGCCGCCAGATGAATGCCGTGCGAACCGAACGGCGCGAGCAGCACCGACGTGATGCCCGTCGTCGAGATCAGCGGCGACGCAGGCACCTTGTAGCCGTCGGCACGCAGCACGGCCAGCCCCGGCACGTTTTGCGAGGCCATCGCCACGACAAACAACGGAATCGCGATGCTGATGGTGGCGGCGAGCGAGAACGACGGCGTCGTCCACACCGGTTTCGCCAGCGCGATGTTGAAATGGCTAAAGTCGAGCAAGCCCAGCCCGCCCGCAACCGCCGTGCCCACGATAAGCGTCAGCAAAATCGCATAGCGCGACGCCAGTCGCTTGACGATCAGATACGTGAAGAACATGGTGAGCACGAGCGCCGTCTGGTGCTGTGCCGCGACGAAGATTTCCACGCCGATGCGAAACAGAATGCCCGCGAGCAACGCCGACGCGAGCGCAGGCGGCACGCGCCGCATGATCGTCTCGAAGCCGCCCGTCAGCCCGCAAATCGCAATGAGTGCGTTGCAGACGATGAACGCCCCGATGGCTTCGCTATAGGGCACGCCGGGCAGAGAGGTGATGAGCAGCGCCGCACCCGGCGTCGACCACGCAATGACCACCGGGGTGCGGTAGCGCAGCGACAGGCCGATGGTGGTGACGCCCATGCCGATCGACAGCGCCCAGATCCACGACGAAATTTGCGCCGCTGAGAGGTGCGCGGCCTGACCCGCCTGGAACATCAACACGAGCGAACTCGTATAGCCGGTCATCATGGCCACGAAGCCGGCCACGATGGCCGAGGGCGACGTGTCTGTCAGAGGCCGCAACGGGGGAAGCGGGGTGGTGCTGGACGTCATGGGGGGTGTCTCGTCTTGTCTATTCTTGTGGGCGTACAGCAGCGGCTGTACTTACTTGCTGAGCGTGCGCATAGCGGTCTCGAGGCCCGCCAACGTAATCGGGTACATGCGGTTCGCGAACAGCTGGCGAATCACCGAGATCGATTGCCGATATTGCCATAGCGCTTCGGGCTCGGGGTTGAGCCAGGCATGCTTGGGGAAGCGATCGATGAAGCGGCGCAGCCACACGGCCCCCGCTTCCTTGTTGTTGTATTCCACCGAACCGCCCGGTTGCAGCACTTCGTACGGGCTCATCGTCGCGTCGCCCACGAAGATCAGCTTGTAGTCGGGCGGATACTTGCGCAGCACGTCCCACGTGTCGAAGCGCTCGTTGTGACGCCGCCGGTTCTGCCGCCACAAGTAGTCGTAGACGCAATTGTGGAAGTAGTAGAACTCAAGGTGCTTGAATTCGGATTTTGCCGCGGAGAAAAGCTCTTCCGTACGCGCGATGTGGTCGTCCATCGAGCCGCCCACGTCGAGCAGCATCAACACCTTCACATTGTTGTGGCGCTCGGGCACGAGCTTCAGATCGAGCCAGCCCGCGTTGGCGGCGGTCGCGCGAATCGTGTCGTCGAGGTCGAGCTCTTCGGCCGCCCCTTCGCGCGCGAACTTGCGCAAGCGGCGCAGCGCGACTTTGATGTTGCGGGTGCCGAGTTCGACGGTGTCGTCGTAGTCGCGGTAGCTGCGTTGATCCCACACCTTCACGGCGGTGCGGTTGCCGTTGCTCTCGCCGCCGATGCGAATGCCTTCGGGGTTGAAGCCGCCGTTGCCGAACGGCGAGGTGCCGCCCGTGCCGATCCACTTGCTGCCGCCTTCGTGTCGACCCTTCTGTTCGTCGAACAGTTGCTTGAGCCGCTCCATGAGCTTGTCGAGGCCGCCCAGCGCCTGAATGCGCGCCTTGTCTTCGGGCGAGAGCTCGCGCTCCATGCGCTTCTTGAGCCAGTCGAGCGGCACTTCGCCCGAGGCGTCCACGAGTTGCTGCACGCCCTTGAAGTACGCACCGAACGCTTGATCGAACTTGTCGTAATGCTTCTCGTCCTTCACGAGCGAGAGCCGCGCGAGATAGTAGAACTCGTCGAGCGAGGGCGCGATGACCTGACGTTGCAGCGCTTCGAGCAACGTCAGGTATTCCTTGACCGAGACGGGCAGCTTGGCCGCGCGCAGGGTGTAAAAGAAGTCGATCAGCATGATGACGTTGGCGCGCTTACCGGTTGGCGCGGTTCATGAAGACGAGACGCTCGAACAGATGCATGTCCTGTTCGTTCTTGAGCAGCGCGCCCGCAAGCGGCGGAATGGCCAGCTTGTTGTCGGCGCTGCGCAGGGCGTCGGGCCCGATTTCTTCGGCCATCAGCAGCTTGAGCCAGTCGATCAGTTCCGAGGTCGACGGCTTCTTCTTCAGGCCCGGAATCTCGCGCACTTCGAAGAACGTCGCCATCGCGGCGTTCACCAGTTCGTGACGAATGTTCGGGAAGTGCACGTCGATGATCGACTGCATCGTCGTCGGATCGGGGAACTTGATGTAATGGAAGAAGCAGCGGCGCAGGAAGGCGTCGGGCAGTTCCTTCTCGTTGTTCGACGTGATGATGACGAGCGGGCGATGACGCGCTTTGACGAGCTGACGTGTCTCGTAGACGTAGAACTCCATGCGGTCGAGTTCGCGCAGCAAGTCGTTCGGGAATTCGATGTCGGCCTTGTCGATTTCATCGATCAGCAGCACGGTCTGCTGCTCGGCCTCGAAGGCTTGCCAGAGCACGCCCTTGACGATGTAGTTGGCGATGTCGCGCACGCGTTCGTCGCCCAGTTGCGAGTCGCGCAGGCGCGAGACGGCGTCGTATTCGTAGAGGCCTTGTTGGGCTTTGGTGGTCGACTTCACATGCCATTGCAGCAGCGGCATGTCGAGTGCTGCGGCGACTTCCTCGGCGAGCATGGTTTTACCGGTGCCGGGTTCGCCTTTGATGAGCAGGGGACGTTGCAGCGTGGCCGCCGCATTGACCGCGAGTTTGAGATCGTCGGTGGCGACGTATTGGGAAGAGCCTTCGAAGCGCATTGTCTGAGCCGTCCGCAAACAGCCGGCCAACCGGCCGGGCAGGGGAAAAACTTCAGTATAAGACAATGCGCATACGGCTCGCTCATGGCGTGAAATTGTTCCGCCGCATCAAGGGGTTGCGAAAAAACTTCGGAGAACTGTGCGGGTCAGCCCCGAGTTTGCGCATCAGGGGGTGTGGGTTACAATCGATTGCTTTTTTCACGGGTCGTCGGCCTTGGAGTCAGGACGACGACCTGCGTGTTGCGGGCCGGTATTCCAACCAAAAACGTTCCCAAGAAGACCATGAAAAAGTTCCTCACGATGATGGCGCTGGCGCTCGGCAGCACGTCGCTCACCGCGATCCATGCGGCCGAACTCAAGCCCAATCCCGAGGCGGCAAAGGACAAGGTCGCCATGTGTATTGGCTGCCACGGCATTCCCGATTATCGGACCGCGTTTCCGGAGGTGTATCACGTGCCCCGGATCGGCGGACAGAATGCGAAGTACATCGAAAACGCCCTGAAGGAGTACGCCAAGGGCGATCGCAAGTTCCAGACGATGCATGGCATCGCAGCCACGTTGACCGAGCAGGACATCGTCGACATTGCCGCGTACTACGCGGCGCAAACGGCGTCGACGCCGGTCAATCCCCAGAAGTAAAACGTGCGTGGCTGAGGAGAACACGATGAAGCAATCGATGGCAAAGGCCGCTCTCGCGGCGTCCCTGGCGCTTGGCGCTACGCTCGCCGGGCTTGCCGGCACCGCTCACGCTGCGGGCAATATCGCCAACGGCAAAGCACTCGTCGACAAGGGCATGTGCGTGAGCTGTCACGGCGCGAACCTGAATGCACCGATCAGCCCGGAATATCCGAAGCTGGCCGGTCAGTACGCCGACTATGTCTACAACGCGTTGCGGGCGTATCAAAACGAGCAGAGCCTCGTCTTCGGGCGTAGCAACGCCATCATGAAGACGCAGGTGATGTCGAACCCGGCGACGATCGGCAAAGACGGCAAGCCGCGTCCGTTCACGTCGCAAGAGTTGAAGGACATGGCCGCGTATATCGAATCGCTCCCGGGCGATCTGGTGACCAAGAAGTAAGCGGTAAAAAGGCGCGGCAGAAATACGCGGTAGACCCTCAGTGCGCGGCCGTGATCGGCGGCGCGCGATGGCAAGCAGCGGTAGAAAGCAAAAAACGACGGTTGCGTGATGGCAACCGTCGTTTTCTTCGTTCTCGCGGCATCCGGCGGGCTATGGCCGGTGAGACGTTTCCCGCCGCTTAGCGCGACGCCTGCTGTTCGATGCGTTGCAAGTAGGCGTCGGAATCGGGCGGCTGGCCACTGCGCTGGGCTTCCCACAGCGTTTGTCCGAGACAGTCCATGATGCGATGCTGCGCTTCGTGCGGCGAGTCGAGCCGGTTCGTGAGCCGCTCGTAAGCGGCGCGAATGCCGGGCGGCTGGTCGATGGAGACCTGCTCGCTGATGGCCAGGTGCATCGACAAATGCAGGAACGGATTGGTCTGACCGGCTTCGGGCGAGTAATCGCGCGCGCTCGCTTCTTCGGTGTCGGAGAGGGCGTCGTGGTATTCCGGATGTTCGTTGATCCAGTCGGCGGCAATGGTTTCGAGCGGGGTGAGGATGCTACCGCCGCGTTGCTTTTGCCAAGTGGTGCAGAAGAATTGCCGCACTTCATCGCGGCTGGGATTGAACATGGGGACTCCGTGGGGTTCTCGTGACGCCAAACAGGCCGTATTGTCGCTCAATTCGCTCAATCATGTCGCGCAGCCCCCAGTCCTCCGCCTCCTCCGCCATGCCTGCCACCGCACAGAATGCCCGTCCGCCATCGGCCTGGGGCGGTATCGCGTTAATCGCCGTTTCCGCGTCGGCATTCGGTGCGATGGCCATCTTCGCGCGCGCGGCCAGCGCGTCCGGTGCCGATATTTTCGCCATGTTGCTGTTCCGCTTCGTGCTGGCGTCGGTGCTGCTGCTCGGCTGGTGCCGTGTGCAACGCGTCACTTTCCCGTCGCGACGTCAGTCGCTGGGTATCGCGCTGATGGGCGGCATCGGTTACGTGGGGCAGTCGCTGTGCTACTTCGGCGCGCTGCAATACGCGCAGGCGTCGCTCGTTGCGTTGTTGCTCTACCTGTATCCAGTGTTCGTGACGGTGCTCGCGGCGATTTTCCTGCATGAACGCCTGATCCCCGTGAAGCTCGGCGCGCTGCTGCTGTGTTCGCTCGGCACCGCGCTTACCGTGGGCGGCGGGCACGGGCAACCGCTGGGCATGGCGCTGGCGGTGGGGTCGGCGCTGATCTACTCGTGCTACATCGTGGTCGGCGCGAAGCTCACCCGCGGCGTGGATGCCCGTGCGACGGCCACGCTCGTCTGCATGGCCGCCACGGTCTCGTTTAGTGCGATGGCGCTGGTTCGCACGGGGCAGGGGCTGTCGCTGCATTGGCCCGCGAATCCAGGCGGCTGGGCGGCGCTGGTGGCGATTGCGGTGTGCTCCACCGTCATCGCCATCCTGACGTTCTTTGCCGGTCTGCAACGCCTCGGCGCAGGGCGCGCCTCGATGCTCTCGACGCTGGAACCCGTCGTCACCGTGTTGCTCGCGGCCATGCTGCTAGGCGAAACGCTCACCGCGGCGCAGTTGGGCGGCGGGGCGCTGATTCTGGCCGGCGTGCTTTGGCTGTCGGCACGAGGGACACCGGCAGGCGCCTGACTTGGCTTGAGGACGCTGGCTCAGGCGGCGATTTTTGCCCCGCCAGCGACTATCCCCGCGCGACGGTACAATCGCCGTTCGCTGCACGCTTCGATACAGGCTTCATTACGCGCATTCGCATCGCATTTGCATCGCAATTGCAACACTACCGAGATCATTCGCCATGAGCACTATTGCCAAAGAATCCATCGCCCAGCTGTTCACCGACGCACGCACCCACAACGAGTGGCTCCAGAAGCCGGTCAGCGACGAAACGCTGCGCGAGCTGTACGACATCGTGAAATGGGGCCCGACGTCGGCAAACACGACGCCCGCGCGCATCGTGTTCGTCAAGAGCGCCGAGGCGAAGGCCAAATTGCTCGAATGCATGGCCCCGGGGAACGTGGAAAAGACGCGCACCGCGCCCGTCACGGCGATCATCGCGTTTGATCTGAAGTTCTACGAACACCTGCCGAAGCTGTTCCCGAACGGTGCCGAAAAGATGGTGCCGATGTTCTCGGGCGACGCCGCCAAGGCCGCTGGTGCTGCCCACATGAACAGCTCGCTGCAAGGCGGCTACTTCATTCTCGCTGCCCGTGCACTGGGCCTCGACTGCGGCCCGATGGCCGGTTTCGATGGCCAGAAGGTCAACGATACGTTCTTCGCTGGCACCGACTGGCGCGTGAACTTCATCTGTAATCTGGGCTACGGCGATCACGCCAAGCTGTTCCCGCGCAACCCGCGTCTGTCGTTCGACGAAGCAGCTCGCATCATTTGACGGATAGGATTTGACGCAGCGTGTCGGTCTGACCGGCACGCATTGCGGCGATCAACGCAAAACGGGCGCTCCCCTCGCAGGGAGCGCCCGTTTTGCATGGCGGCGGTCAGTCTTTAGTGTTTCGGCGCGGGCGTCTTCGGGCGGAAGTCGCACAGCGGCTCGATGGCGCAGTGCCAGCACTCGGGCTTGCGCGCCTTGCAAACATAGCGGCCGTGCAGAATCAGCCAGTGATGCGCGTCGTGCTTGAATTCGCGCGGCGTGACACGCTCCAGCGCCAGTTCGACGGCCAGCGGGTCTTTGCCCGGGGCTAGACCGGTACGATTCGCCACGCGGAAGATGTGCGTGTCGACCGCAATCGTGTCTTCGCCGAAGGCCGTGTTGAGCACCACATTCGCCGTCTTTCGGCCCACGCCGGGCAGCGCTTCGAGCGCCTCGCGCGAGCGGGGTACGTCACCGCCGTGCTGATCGAGCAGCAGCTTGCACGTGGCGATCACATTCTTCGCCTTGGTGCGGTACAGGCCAATCGTCTTGATGTAGTCGGATACCCCGGCCTCGCCAAGCGCGAGCATCTTCGCAGGCGTGTTCGCCACGGCATACAGCTTGCGCGTCGCCTTGTTGACGGAGACATCGGTCGCCTGCGCCGAGAGCAGCACGGCAATGAGCAACTCGAACGGCGACGTGTATTCCAGCTCCGTCGTCGGATTCGGGTTGAGTTGCTGCAACGTCTCGAACAGGGCTCGGCGTTTGGCGTCGTTCATGTTGGCGGCGTCGGCGGGTTAGTGGGTTGGCGGGTTAGCGTGTTATCGGGGCCGGGACGGGGAAGGGCGGTCGTCGCGTCGAAGCTTACGGCTTTTCGGGCTCGGTGCCTGGCTTGCCCGGTGTGCCGGACAGGTTGAGCCGCTTGCGGCGCGCTTCTGCTTCGTCGATCTGCGCCTGCACTTCGGCCGACACGTTCTCGGTGTTCTTGGGGCCCAAACCTTGCGCGGCCAGCGCAGCCTTCTTCTGACGGGCACGCTCCAGCGCGGCTTGAATAATGGCTTGCTTGCGGGCAGCGGCCGCCGCGGCTTCATCGGCCGCCGGTGCCGCAGCGCTCGCGGGCGCGGCTTCGCCCTGCGTAGCCGTCGGCTCCCCAGCGGTGGCCTCGGTGGCGGGCGCAGCGGATGGCGCTGCCGGTGCAACCGGGGCAACACGCGCGGCTCGCGCCGCCAGGCGCGCTTCGCGCTCGGCCTTATCCTTGGCGAGCCGGGCCTGATGCCCTTCGAAGTGCACCCGGGCCTCGTCGGCTTGCGTTTGCGACCAGGCGTCCCAGCCGGTGTGCTCGCCGGTGACCGGCACCATCTCGATGCAATCGACCGGGCAGGGCGGCACGCACAGATCGCAGCCCGTGCAGCGGTCTTCGATCACGGTGTGCATCAGCTTGGCCGCGCCGACGATGGCGTCGACCGGGCAGGCCTGCAAGCACAGCGTGCAGCCGATGCACAGCGATTCGTCGATGACGGCGCGCGGACGCGGGCGTTCTACGCCGTTCTCGGGGTTCAGAGGAATGACCGGACGGCCGAGCAGCGTCGCCAGACGTGCGACGCCTTCGGCACCGCCCGGCGGACACTGGTTATAGCTGGCTTGCCCGCTGGCGATGGCGTCGGCATACGGCCGGCAACCGGCGTAACCGCACTTGGTGCACTGCGTCTGGGGCAATAGGGCATCGATGCGCTGCGCGAGCGCGCTGACTTCGGACACGTCTTTGTGGGGGATTCGGCGAAAAACGAATTATCCTGCATTTTGCGGAAACACTGAAACCGTTGTGCCATAATTCCGCCCGTTGAGAACGACCGGCCGATCATGACGACGCCTGAAACCAAGATCAAACGGGACCCCGAGCGTACCCGCCAGCGAATTCTGGCGGCAGCGATCGAGGAGTTTGCCGAACGGGGTTCGAGCGGCGCGCGGGTGGACAGTATTGCGCGCCGAGCGGACATCAATGAACGCATGCTCTATTACTACTTCGGCAATAAGGACCAGCTCTATCTGGCCGTGCTCGAAGAAGTCTACGGAGAATTCAACCGCGCGGAACACGCGCTCAAGCTCGACGCGCTACCCCCGCTCGACGCAGTCGCGGCGTTGGCGCACTTCGTGTGGGATTACTACGCCGATCATCCGGCGCTCATCCAGCTCATCAACAACGAAAACTTGCACGAAGCGAAGTCGATGCGTCAGTCGACGGAAATTCGTCAACAAGTCTCGCCAATCGTGGAATTGCTCGCGCAGACGCTCAAGCGCGGCGAGGTCAGCGGCGAGATTCGCACGGGCATCGATCCGGTGAATCTGTACGTGACGATCTCGGCGATGGGCTATTACGTGATGTCGAACCGCCACACGCTGTCCATCGTGATGGGCCGCGACGTGATGGCCGACGATACGCGCAAGACGTATTCGGCATTCAATACGCAGGTGCTGATGGATTCGCTGCGCACGCGTTAAGCCTTTCGCGTATCGCTTACCGCACGCTCGATTCCAATGAAAAACCGCCGCGTGGGCTGAGGCTCACGCGGCGGTTTTTTGTTTCGTCGACAACGATAGGACTAGCGATCCGATCAGTTGTTTTTGGCAATGAAGTCGCGAATCTGCGGATAGATCACGTTACGCCAGCGGCTGCCCGAGAAGATCCCGTAGTGACCGCAATTCGGTGCCGTGAAGTGCGCGCGGCGCTTGGCCGGAATGCCGGTGCACAGTTCGTGCGCTGCTTGCGTCTGACCACTGCCTGAGATGTCGTCCAGCTCGCCTTCGATGGTGAACAGGGCGGTCGTCTTGATGTCCTGCGGACGCACGCGCTCACCCGCCACATCCCACGTACCGCTCGCCAGACTGAAGTCCTGGAACACCGTCTTGATGGTGTCGAGGTAGTACTCGGCAGCCATGTCGAGCACCGCGTTGTATTCGTCGTAGAAGCGGCGATGCGAGTCAGCGTCGTCGTTGTCGCCGCGCATCAGATCGAGATAGAAGTCCCAGTGCGACTTCAAATGACGATCCGGATTCATCGCGACAAACCCGGCGTGTTGCAGGAAGCCCGGGTAGACCAGACGGCCCGAGCCCGGGTAATTGGCCGGCACCGCATGAATCACGTGATTCTCGAACCACTCGTACGACTTGTTCGTTGCCAGCGAGTTGACCGACGTGGGGCTCTTACGCGCGTCGATCGGGCCACCCATCATCGTCATGGTCTTGGGCGTTTTTTCGCCGTTCGACGCCATGAGCGAGATCGCGCCGAGCACCGGCACGGTCGGCTGGCACACCGAGATCACATGCAGGTTCTCAGCGCCAATATGGCGGATGAATTCCTGAATGTAGGCGACGTAATCGTCGAGATGGAACGCGCCGTCTTCCAGCGGGACCATGCGCGCATCGACCCAGTCAGTGATGTAGACCTTGTGGTCTTTGAGCAGCGTGGTCACCGTATCGCGCAACAGCGTGGCGTGGTGGCCCGACAGGGGCGCGACCACGAGCACGACCGGGTCGTCCTTGAGCTGGCCGACGGCGCTGGCGTCGTCCGCATAGCGCTTGAAGCGCAGCAGACGGCAGAAGGGCTTCTCCATCGCGGTCATTTCCACGACCGGGATGTTGTGCCCTTCGACTTCGACGGCCTTGATGTTGAATTCGGGTTTTTCGTAGTCCTTGCCGAGCCGGTAGAGCAGCTCGTAGCCGGCGGCAATGCGGGGCGCGCCGGGCATCATAGCGAGCAGGCTACCCGGGTTGACGAAAGTGGTAGCGGCCGCTTTGGCCCACGTGGTGAGGGGGTTCAGCCACGCGCGGTTGTACTCGTGAATCTGATACAGCATGTTGTGTGCCCTGAGGCGAGTGATGGGGGCAATTATGCAACCGTTTATCGCGGCTGTGCAACGCAGCATAACCCTGATATATGGCATTTCCGCATTAGGTCGATAGTTTTAGCTTATTCGGATCATTGTTATTAACTATCGTTGTTGCAATGCAACAAAAGCTGGGCGAAAAAAAGCCCGCCGGTGAGGCGGGCTTTCTCATTGGCTGATAACGCGAGTGCTTAGCGCAGCACTTGAGCGATCGCCGATGCCACGTGATCGATGTTCTGATCGTTGAGCGCGGCCACGCAGATACGGCCCGTGCTCACGGCGTAAATGCCGAACTCGTCACGCAGGCGCTCGACTTGATCGGCGGTGAGGCCCGAGTACGAGAACATGCCGCGTTGCTTGATCACGAACGAGAAATCGCGTTCCACGCCGTGCGCGCGGAGCTTCTCGACCAGTGCCAGACGCATGGCGCGGATGCGCTCGCGCATTTCGGCCAGTTCTTCTTCCCACAGGGCGCGCAGTTCCGGGTTGCTCAACACGGCTGCCACGACCGAGCCGCCGTGCGTCGGCGGGTTGGAGTAGTTGGTGCGGATGACGCGCTTGAGTTGCGAGAGCACGCGGGTCGATTCGTCCTTGCTGCTGGTCACGATCGACAGGGCACCCACGCGTTCGCCGTACAGCGAGAACGACTTCGAGAACGAGCTCGACACGAAGAAGTTCAGGTTCGAGGCGGCGAACAGGCGCACCACGGCGGCGTCGGCGTCGATGCCGTCACCGAAGCCTTGGTAAGCGATGTCGAGGAACGGCACCAGCTTGCGGGCCTTCACGACTTCCACGACTTGCGCCCACTGGTCCATCGTCAGGTCGACGCCGGTCGGGTTGTGGCAGCAAGCGTGCAGCACGACGACCGTGCCTTCCGGTTCTTTGCCCAGCATGTCGAGCATGCCCGAGAGGTTCACGCCATGCGTTTCGGCTTCGTAATACGGGTACGAAACGACGTTGAAACCGGCTTGTGTGAACAGCGCGCGGTGGTTTTCCCAGCTCGGATCGCTGATGGCGACCGTGGCGTTCGGGTTCAGTTGCTTCAAGAAGTCGGCGCCGATCTTCAGTGCGCCGGTGCCGCCCAGGGCTTGTGCCGTGATGACGCGGCCTTCGGTCAGGACGGGCGATTCTTTGCCGAACAGCATCTCTTGCACGGCCTTGTCGTAGGCGGCGATGCCTTCGATCGGCAGGTAACCGCGCGGCAGACCGGCGGCCACACGTTGTTCTTCCGCTGCCTTCACAGCCTTGAGCAGGGGCAGCTTGCCTTGCGCATTGAAATACACGCCCACGCCCAGGTTCACCTTATCGGTGCGGTGATCGGCGTTGAAGGCTTCGTTCAGACCAAGAATAGGGTCGCGCGGGGCGAGTTCGACAGCGGAGAAGAGAGTCATTTCGACGGCTCGAGGCAGTAGTGGAAAAATGCGGCGCAAAAGTGTCAGGCGCAACGGGCTATTTTAACGAAGAATACCCGCGCTTGTGGTTAACTCCGGGCCGCGCAGCAGGAATACATGGCATTTCGGCACAAAAACTGCCAATTTATGCCAGAAATTGGCGAGAAATCAGCCTGACCTGCATCGCGCCGCCGCGTCGTGCCGCCATTCCGCGCCACGCTCCGCCACACTCCCGTACCCGCTTGGCACCCGGATGTCTGCCTTGTCACCCATCGGACTCTAGGAATTGGCTGACGCGCTAGAATGGCAGATTCCGTCTCTCAGGCTCGCACCCCCGCCATGATCCCTGCGGCTGACAACGTCCTCGACGAAAGCAAGTTCCTGACCTTCCCGGATTCTCCGTACCAGCTTTACTGCCCGTTCCCTGCGGCTGGCGACCAGCCCGCGGCCATTGCCCAACTGACCGAAGGTATCGACGACGGCCTCGCGTTCCAGACCCTGCTCGGTGTGACCGGCTCGGGCAAAACGTTCACGATGGCCAACGTCATCGCCCGCATGGGGCGCCCGGCGATCGTCTTCGCACCGAACAAGACGCTCGCGGCGCAGCTTTACTCGGAATTTCGCGAGTTCTTCCCGCGCAATGCCGTCGAGTACTTCGTCTCGTACTACGACTACTACCAGCCGGAAGCGTATGTGCCGCAGCGCGATCTCTTTATTGAGAAAGACTCGTCGGTCAACGAGCATATCGAGCAGATGCGACTCTCGGCGACCAAGAGTCTGCTGGAGCGGCGCGATGTAGTGATCGTGGCCACCGTGTCGGCGATCTACGGTATCGGGAATCCGACCGAATACCACCAGATGATTCTGACGGTGCGCCAAGGCGACAAGATCGGGCAGCGCGACGTCATCGCGCGCCTGATTGCCATGCAGTACACGCGCAACGAGACCGACTTCGGGCGCGGCACGTTCCGCGTGCGCGGGGACACCATCGACATCTTCCCCGCAGAGCACGCCGAACTGGCGCTGCGCGTGGAGTTGTTCGACGACGAGGTCGACACGTTGCAACTGTTCGACCCGCTCACGGGCCGGGTGCGTCAGAAGGTGCCGCGATTCACGGTCTACCCGTCGTCTCACTATGTGACGCCGCGCGACACCGTGCTGCGTGCGATCGAGACGATCAAGGCCGAATTGCGCGAGCGGCTCGATTTCTTCTACAAGGAAGGCAAGCTCGTCGAAGCGCAGCGGCTGGAGCAGCGCACGCGTTTCGATCTGGAGATGTTGCAGGAGCTGGGCTTCTGCAAAGGCATTGAGAACTACTCGCGCCACCTTTCGGGCGCGGCGCCTGGTGAGCCACCGCCGACACTGGTCGATTACCTGCCGCCCGACGCGCTCATGTTCCTCGACGAGTCGCACGTGCTGATCGGCCAGTTCAACGGCATGTACAACGGCGACCGGGCGCGTAAGGAAAACCTGGTGAACTACGGTTTCCGGCTGCCGTCGGCACTGGACAACCGGCCGCTCAAGTTTGCGGAATACGAACGCAAGATGCGTCAAGCGGTGTTCGTCTCGGCCACGCCTGCCGACTATGAGGGCAAGCGTTCGGGGCAGGTGGTGGAGCAGGTGGTGCGCCCCACGGGGCTGATCGATCCGACCATCGAAGTGCGCCCGGCGCGCACGCAGGTCGACGACGTGCTCTCCGAGATCAACAAGCGGGTGGCCGTCGGTGAGCGGGTGCTGGTCACCACGCTGACCAAGCGCATGGCCGAGCAGTTGACCGACTATCTGTCGGATAACGGCGTGAAGGTGCGCTATCTGCACAGCGATATCGATACCGTCGAGCGCGTGGAAATCATTCGCGATCTTCGACTCGGCGCGTTCGACGTGCTGGTCGGGATCAACTTGCTGCGCGAAGGGCTCGATATTCCCGAAGTCTCGCTCGTGGCGATTCTCGATGCGGACAAGGAAGGCTTTTTGCGTGCCGAGCGGTCGTTGATTCAGACGATCGGGCGCGCGGCGCGTAACGTGAACGGCACCGCCATTCTGTATGGCGACAAGATGACCGACTCGATGAAGCGTGCCATCAGCGAGACCGAGCGTCGCCGTGCCAAGCAGATGGCGCACAACGAGGCGAATGGCATCGTGCCGGTGGGCGTGAAGAAGCGCATCAAGGACATCATCGACGGCGTGTACGACCCGCAGGACGCCAAGGCGGAACTGGCCGAGGCGAAGGAGCAGGCGCACTACCAAGATATGTCCGAGAAGCAACTGGCGCGCGAAATCAAGAAGCTCGAAAAGCAGATGCAGGAGCACGCCCGCAACCTCGAATTCGAGAAAGCGGCGAAGGTGCGCGATCAACTGCTGCACGTCAAGGCACTGGTGTTCGGCACGGACGGCGCGAGCGAAGCGGAATTGGGGCCGAAGCTTTGAGCGGCTTGGCAGTCTTGGAAGCATTGGAAGTTTTGGAAGGAGAAGGGCAGCGATGAAGCCGACGTCAGTTCTCTTCGTTTGTATGGGCAACATTTGTCGCTCGCCGAGTGCGGACGGCATCTTTCGCCATCGTCTCGCCGAGGCCGGATTGAGCGACATGGTGACGGTCGATTCCGCAGGCACGCACAGCTATCACATCGGCCATGCGCCCGATGCGCGGACGCAAGCGGCGGCCGCACGCCGGGGTTACGACCTGAGCGCGTTGCGTGCGCGACGCGTCGAAGCGGACGACTTCAAGCGCTTTACGTGGATCGTCGCGATGGACGACGCCAACGTCGCCGATCTCACGGCGCAGTGCCCGGCCGCCTATCGCCACAAGATCGTGCGGCTCATGGACTTCGCCACCCGTCACGACGCGACCGAAGTGCCCGACCCGTATTACGGCGGCGAACGGGGCTTTGAAACCGTCCTCGATTACGTCGAAGACGGGCTCGACGGGCTGCTCGCCCGCCTTCGCGAAGGGGACTGACGCGCGCTGCCGCGTCGCGCTTTTGCAGGCGTGGCGCTGCGCGAGCGGCTATCATTCGGGCCATCGCCGCCTCACATCGGCCCGAATTTCCCTGAAAGATGCTCAACACCCTCACGTCCTACTGGCGCAAATGGCGTGCCTCGCGCCATGCGGGCCACCAACTCGACGAACTGCTTGCCCACGCCGATCCGACGGCACCGTTGGCCGTGCGCAATCAATGGCTGATCGAGTTGGCGCACTGGGTGCAAAAGCGCGGCGCGCTCGCCAACGAATCGCGAGGCGAGGGCGAGGCCGCCCGTTACCGACCCCACACCCGACTGCGTTATCTGCTGCAAATGCTCGACCGCAACCCCGATTGGCGGTTGCCGGTGGCACGTACGTTGCGCAGCGTCATTAACGACAGCGACGCGATTTCCTTGCTGTGCGATACCGGTATGCCGGTGCGGCCCGGGTTCTGGGGCGCGCTGGCCGAGCGCATCGAAAAAGCGCTCATTCCGCCGCCGCCCACACGCCGCGATCTGTCGGCGCTGTGCTCGCTGATGTTCCCCGATGGCGACGCGGCAGACTGGATCGGCGATATGCCACCCGCGCTACTCATCGACCTCATCGCGCTGTTGCATTACGGTGAAACCGACGACGAAGACACCGACTGGAATCCGTTCGCGGAAGACTTGCTCGCGGCCATGCATCATCTCGTCGATCAGATTGCATCGACAGGGTTGTCGCAGGCGGTGCGGTCGCGTCTGACGTATCCGCGCGTGACGGAGTCGCCGTTCTACCGTCTTGGGCGCGCGATGCAAGGGCTGGAAGACGCCGGGCGCGAGTTCGTGCCGGGCACGCCGCCGAGCCAGCGCTTTGTGCAGGAGATCAACCTGTTTCGCGCGTTGCTAGACGATTGCGGGCGCGCGGCGCGGCAGGTGTACACCCATCTGGATGAGAACGGCGTGAGCGTCGATATCGTGTTTCAGGTGGAGCGGGCGAAGGCACGTATTCGGCGGCTGGAACGGCTGCTGGAGGCGTGGCTGGTCGATAGCGATCACGCAACGGCGCGCGTGCGATTAGTGGCAGATCTGGTGCGTGCAAATCGCGCGAGCCAGAGCGTAGGCGAACTGGCGCGCACGTCGTTTGGTCTGCTGGCACGCAAGGTGGTCGAGCGAAGCGCCGAGACGGGCGAGCATTACATCGCCCGCAATCGCAGCGAGTATCTATCGATGCTCAAGATGGCGTGTGGCGGCGGACTGGTCACCGTGGTGACGGTCTACGTGAAGTTTTTGATCACGAGCGCGCACCTGCCGACCATCGTCGAAGGCTTTCTCGCAGGCGCGAATTACGCGTTGTGCTTCCTGTTCATGCACTTTTGCCACTTCACGCTGGCGACCAAGCAGCCGGCGATGACGGCACCGGCGATTGCCAGCAAGCTCGACGACGTGGATACCCCGGCGGGCATGGATGCCTTCGTTGGCGAAGTCATCGCCCTGGTGCGTACGCAGGCGGCGGCCATTTTCGGCAATCTGGCGATGGTGTTTCCGTTCTGTCTGCTCGTGCAGTGGGGCGTGTCGGCGGCGCTGGGCATGAATACGATTCCGCCGGAAAAGGCGCAAGCCACGCTGCATTCGTTTTCGATTCTCGGCGTGACGCCGCTCTTTGCCGCCATGACGGGCGTGCTGCTGTGGTGTTCCAGCCTGATCTCGGGGTGGGCGGACAACTGGTTCGCGCTGCACGGCATTGGCGACGTGCTGGCCTATAACCGTCGTCTGCGGTTCGTATTTGGCCGCAATGGCGCGGCGCGGCTGGCGGACTGGTGCCGCCGTCACATCGCGCCGGTGCTCGGCAATCTGACGCTGGGGTTCATGCTCGGGCTGGTGCCTGCAATTCTGACGGCGTTCGCACTGCCGTTCGAGGTGCGCCACGTGACGTTGTCGACCGGGGCCATTGCGACATCTATCGGCGTGCTGGGCTTCCCGGTACTGCACGACTCGGCCCTTTGGCTGGCCGTGGCAGGGGTTGGGTCGATGGCCCTGCTCAACGTCGGCGTCAGTTTTGCGTTAGCATTCCACATGGCGCTCCGATCGCGTCCACTGCGATTGGGCGACCGTCGGCAAATCCACCGCGCCATCTGGCGCGCCGTGCTGCGCAATCCACTGGTGCTGTTGTTTCCGCTACGCACCGCGAGCCCCGAAGCTCGTCCCGAAAAATGAGATTTTTCACAAACGGACGAGGGAACTTCCGCAAAAAATGGGCCAGAAGTAGTTGACTAATTTCGTGGGGTATTTATACTTGACGAAAATAGTCGAGATTAATCCCCTGCATCATCATGAGACTTACCACGAAAGGCCGTTTCGCCGTTACGGCGATGATCGACCTGGCCATGCGCCAGGACGCGGGTCCCGTGACGCTTGCGGGCATTAGTCAGCGTCAGCGAATTTCCCTCTCTTATCTGGAACAGTTGTTCGGGAAGCTGCGCCGCCACGAAATCGTGGAAAGCGTGCGCGGTCCGGGCGGCGGTTACAGCTTGGCGCGCCGCGCGGAAGAGGTGACGGTCGCTGACATCATCATTGCGGTCGATGAACCGCTCGACGCCACGCAGTGCGGTAGCAAGGGCAATTGCGAGAAGGGCCAGGACGGCCATCGCGGTCATTGCATGACGCACGAGTTGTGGGCGACGCTCAACCAGAAGATGGTCGAGTATCTCGATTCCGTTTCACTGCGCGACTTGGTCGAGCAGCAGCGCAGCAAGCAGGCCCAACAAGCCGTGCTGCGTGACACGCGCGAGCCCGGCACCAGCCAGACCATCGCCACGCGCATTCCCAATTCGGTCTTCGATATGGCCCGTTCATAACAGGCGCCACGGCACGATCCTGGAGCACCCCATGAAAAACGACACCCTCAACCTCCCCATTTACATGGACTACAGCGCCACCACGCCGATTGACCCGCGTGTTGTGGACAAGATGCTGCCGTATCTGCGCGAGCAGTTCGGCAACCCGGCCTCGCGCAGCCACTCGTTCGGCTGGGCCGCCGAGCAGGCCGTGGAAGAGGCACGCGAGGAAGTCGCGAAGCTCGTGGGTGCCGACCCGCGCGAGATCATCTGGACGTCGGGCGCTACCGAGTCGGACAACCTCGCCATCAAGGGTGCAGCGCACTTCTATCAAGGCAAGGGCAAGCACCTGATCACGCTGAAGACCGAGCACAAGGCTGTGCTCGACACCATGCGCGAACTGGAACGCGAGGGTTTCGAAGTCACGTATCTGGACGTCAAGGACGACGGTCTGCTCGACCTCGACGTCTTCAAGGCAGCACTGCGCCCGGACACGATCCTCGTCTCGGTCATGGCCGTGAACAACGAAATCGGTGTGATTCAAGACATCGAGACGATCGGTGAAATCTGCCGCGAAAAGGGCATCATTTTCCACGTCGACGCCGCCCAGGCCACGGGCAAGATGCCCATCGACCTGAGCAAGCTCAAAGTCGACCTGATGGCATTCTCGGCCCACAAGACGTACGGCCCGAAGGGTATCGGCGCGCTGTACGTGCGCCGCAAGCCGCGCGTGCGTATCGAAGCCCAGATTCACGGCGGCGGTCACGAGCGCGGTATGCGTTCGGGCACGCTGGCCACGCATCAGATCGTGGGCATGGGCGAGGCTTTCCGTCTGGCACGTGAAGAGATGGCCACGGAAAACGAGCGCGTGCGTATGCTGCGCGATCGTCTGCTGCGCGGTCTGACGGAGATGGAAGAGGTTTATGTGAACGGCGACATGGAACAACGTGTGCCGCACAACCTGAACATCAGCTTCAATTTTGTCGAAGGCGAGTCGCTCATCATGGCGATCAAGGATGTGGCGGTGTCGTCGGGTTCGGCGTGCACGTCGGCCTCGCTCGAGCCTTCGTACGTGCTGCGCGCGCTGGGTCGTAACGACGAACTGGCGCACAGCTCGATTCGCTTCACGGTGGGTCGTTTCACGACCGAGCAGGAAGTCGATTATGTGATCGAACTGCTCAAGGGCAAGATCGGCAAGCTGCGCGATCTGTCGCCGCTGTGGGAAATGTACAAGGACGGGATCGACATCAGCTCGATCCAGTGGGCCGCACACTGAGCATTCAAGGAGTTAGCCATGTCTTACAGCAAGGAAGTTCTGGATCACTACGAAAACCCGCGTAACGTTGGCTCGTTCGACAAGGGCGACGACGCGGTGGGTACCGGCATGGTCGGTGCACCGGCTTGCGGCGACGTGATGAAGCTGCAAATTCGCGTGAACGAATCGGGCGTGATCGAAGACGCCAAGTTCAAGACCTACGGTTGTGGCTCGGCCATTGCCTCGTCGTCGCTGGTGACCGAATGGGTCAAGGGCAAGACGCTGGATCAAGCGCTCGACATCAAGAACACGCAGATCGCGCAAGAGCTGGCCCTGCCGCCGGTGAAGATTCACTGCTCGATTCTGGCCGAAGACGCCATCAAGGCGGCCGTGGCCGACTACAAGCAGAAGCACGGCGAGACGGCCGAAGCTGCCAAGGCAGCCTAAGACCGTCGTATTCAGTCTTAACGAGGAACAGGCAAAGATGGCTGTCACATTGACCGAGAAGGCTGCGCAGCACGTTACGCGTTATCTGACGCGGCGCGGCAAGGGCGTGGGCCTGCGGCTGGGCGTGAAGACGACCGGCTGCTCGGGCCTGGCCTACAAGCTGGAATATGCCGACGACGTGGAAACCGAAGACACCGTCTTCGAGAGCCATGGCGTGAAGGTGATCATCGATCCGAAGAGCCTGCCGTATATCGACGGCACCGAATTGGATTTCGCCCGCGAAGGTCTGAACGAAGGGTTCCGCTTCAACAACCCGAACGTCAAGGATGAGTGCGGCTGCGGCGAGTCGTTCCGCGTCTGAGGACGCGCCGGCCCGCGTGATCACCGGCTTTCGTCAAGACGACGAAGGCCAGTGGGTGGCCCGGCTGGCGTGTGGCCACGGGCAGCATGTCCGGCATCTGCCTCCGTGGCAGATCCGGACGTGGACGCAAAGCGCCGCGGGGCGCGACGCGATGATTGGCAGTGTGCTGACGTGTCGCAAGTGCCTGCGCGGTGAACCGCCCGACACCCCCGACGTTGCAGCGCGGGCAGATTGAGCGAGATGGGCTCCGGCCAACCGGAGCGGCAGTAGCGTAGGCAACAAGGCGGCGCGAGCCGCTTTTTTTACGGCCTGACCCCGATGCAAAGGGCGGGCAATGAGTGTGCGATGACTGCATTGACTGACAACTACTTCACGCTGTTCGAGTTGCCGCAGCGCTTCGCGCTGGACATCGAGGCGCTCGAAACCGCCTACCGGGCGGTGCAGTCGCGCGTGCATCCCGATCGCTTTGCCAACGCGAGCGACGCCGAGCGCCGCGTCGCGATGCAGTGGGCGGCGCAGGCCAATGCCGCGTATCGCACGCTGCGCGATCCGTTGCAGCGTGGCACCTATCTGTTGACGTTGCAGGGCATTGACGTGGGCGCGGAGAACAACACCGCGATGGCCCCCGATTTCCTGATGCAGCAGATGGAATGGCGCGAAGCCATCGACGACGCCGTGGCCGCTCGAAATGTCGGCGCACTCGACGCGTTGGCGAAATCGCTGCGCGACGATCGCCGTACCCGCCTGGCCAAGCTGGGCGACTGGCTCGATAGCGCCGCGTGGCAACCGGCGGCCGAGGCCGTACGGCAACTGATGTTTATTGCGCGCGCCGAGGAAGATATCGCGCAGCGCATCGAAATGCTGGAAAACGCGTGACGGCCCGGTGCGGCGCCGTCACATGACTCTGAGAACCGCTTGAGAACAGGGCGAGCGCGCCACACGCGCCGCCCGCATTGCAAAGCCATGGCCCTTCTGCAAATTTCCGAACCCGGCATGTCCCCCGCGCCGCACCAGCGGCGACTCGCCGTGGGCATCGATCTCGGCACCACGCATTCCCTCGTGGCCGCCGTGCGCAGCAGTGTCGCTGAAGTGCTGCCCGACGATCAGGGCCGCGTCTTGCTGCCGTCCGTCGTGCGTTACCTCGGCGGCCCCCGCACCCAGATCGGCTACGACGCCAAAGCAGCGGCGGCGACCGATCCGCGCAACACCATCGTTTCCGTCAAACGCTTCATGGGCCGGGGCCTGGCCGATGTGGCGCATGCCGACAATGCGCCGTACGACTTCGTCGACGCGCCCGGCATGGTGCAGATGAACACCGCAGGCGGCGTGAAGAGCCCGGTGGAAGTATCCGCCGAGATTCTCGCCACGTTGCGTCAGCGCGCGGAAGATACGCTGGGCGACGACCTCGTCGGTGCCGTGATTACCGTACCCGCCTATTTCGACGACGCGCAACGTCAGGCGACCAAGGACGCCGCGCGTCTGGCCGGTCTGAACGTGCTGCGTCTGCTCAACGAGCCGACCGCTGCCGCGATTGCCTACGGACTGGATAACGCCGCCGAAGGCCTGTACGCCGTCTACGATCTGGGCGGCGGCACGTTCGATATCTCGATTCTTCGCCTGACGAAGGGCGTGTTCGAAGTGCTCGCAGCCGGTGGCGATTCGGCCCTCGGTGGCGACGATTTCGACCAAGCGATCTACCGTTGGGCTGTCGGTGCCGCAGGTATCGAAGCCGGTTCGCTGACGCCGCAAGATGTACGCGCGCTGCTCGATCACGCTCGCACGGCGAAAGAAGCCCTGACCGATGCGGACGTGGCGGACATCGCACTTACGTTGTCGGGCGAGCGCCAGATTGCGCTCAAACTCACACGCGACCAATTCACCGAACTAGGCGCACCGCTCGTGCAACGCACGATCGGACCGATGCGCAAGGCGTTGCGCGACGCGGGCATGGGCCCGGAAGACGTCAAGGGCGTGGTGCTCGTGGGCGGCGCGACGCGCATGCCCCAAGTGCGCGCTGCCGTGGCAGCGTTCTTCGACCGTGAGCCGCTGGTCGACCTCGACCCGGATCAAGTGGTGGCACTCGGTGCCGCCGTGCAAGCCAACATGCTCGCTGGGAATCAGGCCGATGGCGACGAGTGGCTGCTGCTCGACGTGATTCCGCTCTCGCTCGGCGTCGAGACGATGGGCGGTCTGGTCGAGAAGATCATCCCGCGCAACGCGACGATTCCGGTCGCCCGCGCGCAGGAATTCACCACTTTCAAGGATGGCCAGACGGCCATGGCGATTCACGTGCTGCAAGGCGAGCGTGAGCTGGCGGCCGACTGCCGCTCGCTGGCCCGCTTCGAGCTGCGCGGCATTCCGCCGATGACGGCTGGCGCTGCGCGCATTCGCGTGACGTATCAAGTCGACGCCGACGGCTTGCTGTCGGTGGCGGCGCAGGAAATGCATTCGGGCGTGGCGGCTTCGATCGAAGTGAAGCCGTCGTACGGTCTGGCCGACGACGACATCGCCCGCATGCTGCAAGACAGCTTCGGTTCGGCGGAAGTCGACATGCGTGCCCGCGCCTTGCGTGAGCAGCAAGTGGACGCCGAGCGCCTGCTCGTCGCGATCGACAGCGCGCTGGCTGCCGACCCCGAATTGCTCGACGCCGACGAGCGTGCCCAGATCGACGGCCTGCTGGCCGACCTGCGCCAGAAGGCGTCGGGCGACGATCAGACCGCGATCAAGACGGCCACCGAGACGCTGTCGCAGGCGACCGACGCCTTTGCTGCGCGTCGCATGGACAAGAGCATCCGCGCAGCGCTGGCCGGCCGGCGCGTGGCGGACATCGACAAACTGTAAGACACACACGGAAACTGCAAGCCATGCCACAAATCGTCGTATTGCCTCACGAAGAGCTGTGCCCCGAGGGCGCCGTGCTGGAGGTTGCACCGGGCACCACCGTGTGCGATGCGCTG
Organism: Pandoraea pneumonica; assembly: GCF_902459645.1. Classification (GTDB taxonomy): domain Bacteria; phylum Pseudomonadota; class Gammaproteobacteria; order Burkholderiales; family Burkholderiaceae; genus Pandoraea; species Pandoraea pneumonica. The sequence continues at coordinate 1,741,167 of NZ_CABPSK010000001.1, read as the reverse complement.
CTCGCCAACGACATCGAAATCGAACACGCCTGCGAAAAGTCGTGTGCGTGCACCACTTGCCACGTGATCGTGCGCGAGGGCTTCGAATCGCTCGAATCGGCGGAAGACGAGGAAGAGGATCTGCTGGACAAGGCGTGGGGCCTGGAGCCGACGTCGCGCTTGTCGTGCCAGACGCGCATGCCGGAAGATACCGACCTGGTGGTCGAAATTCCGAAGTACACGATCAACCACGCCAAGGAAAATCACTAAGCGAGCGCTGCGCAGCGTCGCCCTGTGAGATTCGATACAAGAACGAGGAGCTTGCCCCATGAAATGGACTGACATTCAGGACATCGCGATTGCACTCACCGACACGCATCCCGATGTCGACCCGCAGTACGTGCGCTTTACCGATCTGCACCAGTGGGTGATGGCGCTCGACGGTTTCGACGATTCGCCCGACCGCGCCGGTGAAAAGGTGCTGGAAGCGATCCAGATGGCGTGGATCGACGAAGCGCGCTGATCGTTGCAGACGCTGGTAAAACAAAAGCCGCTCGAATGAGCGGCTTTTGTGTTTCTGCGAAGCGTGCGACACGGTAGCGATGGTGCCAAGGCGGTGCCTTCCTGAGGGGCGCCGCGATGGCACTGAAGACTAGCCGGTGGGCTTAACCGGCGCGCACCAGTCCGTTGTTCTCCAGACGCACACGGTCGCCCGGCTGCACGCCAGGGGCTTGCTGATACGTCCAGTAACGGGTCTTGCCGGTGTCCATACGAACGTAGACGCGGTAGACCGTATCCGAGCGCACGTTCTTCTCGACTTCGTTACCCGCCAGACCGCCGCCGAGCGCGCCGACCACGGTCATTGCGGTGCGGCCGTTACCGGCGCCGAACTGATTACCGATCAAGCCGCCAGCGACGGCACCGCCCACAGCACCCAAACCGGTTGCGTGGCCCTGCGTACGGATCGGCTCCACGGATTGCACCGTGCCGCACGTCGAACACGTAGCGGCCTGCTGCTGTGTCGGGGCCGCCGATTGCTGCGCATACGACTGCTGCTGGGACGGCTGCGACGGGGCAGAGGCACGCTGCGCTTGCTGCTGCTGTGCGTATTCAGCCTGCTGGGCCCGTTGTTGGGCTTGCTGAGCTTGCTGGGCCTGTTGTGCCTGCTGGGCAGCCGTGGGCTGCGTTTGCGGCGGCGTCAGCGCGTATTGCGAGTTGTCGCTCGTCGGCGTGGGGCCGTTGGTGCTCTTGGCCGAGGGCAGCACGCCGGTGATGGCGGCGACACCGAGCAAGCTGACGACCACGATGCTGCCAGCGGCAGCAGCGATCAGCGGATGCATGCGACGCGGTTGCAGATCGTTATCCATGTTGTTTTCTCCATCGTGCGGTTGGCGAGTCACCGTTCTATCCAGACCTTTCTCAGTCGGCAGATGCATCGGAATCCGCTGCATCTGGATGACACCGTGTTAGCGTTCACGGTGCGCATCGAGTGATCTCGCATGCGAGAAGTGTCCGTCACCGCAAGCGCGGCAACCGTTTCTTTTTGTAACGCGATGTAAGATGTTTCGCGTGCCGGACCGGCCGCACGGTGCGTAGTTGGTGGCGTAAGTGAATGAAATGCAAAGGATTTTTCGGATGTCTCCCAAGTGCGGCACTTGCCGTGCCCCCGAACGTCCTAACAAATGAAACAGATCTCGACGCGACCCATGACCGATACCTTCGATACCTTGCCACCGCTGGATACGCCGCTCGATAGCGCCAATCACCTTCACCTGTATCCGTACGTTGTCCCGGGGGCGTGGGTGGATCAGTGCGATCCGAATGGCGACGTGAGCGAACCCTTTTCCGACGACGTGTTTCTCACGCTGGTGATGGACGGCCCGCAGGGGCTGCGCCGCTTACAAGGCGCGGATCTGACGGCGGCCGGTATGACGTTCGAAGACGTGTTTGCGCACGCCGCCAGCAACCTGTCTCGCGCGTGGAACGCACGCCACTTCGATTTCGGCATTGCGTGTCTCGACGACGGCACGCATTTCGGCGGCTCGCGCGGCAACTGGCTGGCACCGGCAGGCGCGCTGGTGTTGGGCAATCTCTATGAGTCGATGAAGGCGCACTTCGGCGTAAGCGAATTTGCCGCCGTGGCGGTGAATCGCACGTTTCTCGTGGCGTTTCCTACTGACGAAAAGACACTCTCGTCGCTGGCGTTGCGTCAGTTGGTCGAGGAAGCGTCGAATGGCTCGATTCATCCGATTTCACGCACATGGCTACGGCTCGATGGCGGATGGCCGTCCGCGTATCGCGGTCAACCGGCTTTCTGAGCATCGGCGTCGGCGGCGTTCTCGTTTCGCGTAGCGCCGGTCAGTTACGCGATAACGCGGAGTGCGCAGAAACCTAGACTCCTTGGCGGCACAATTCGATGCCGTTACAGGAGCTAACGCATGCTTGCTTTAACCCCTTTGGGAATGTCTGCGCCGTCGCTGTCGACACCATCGCCAGCGACGGCGGATGCCGGTGCATGTGCGGGGATGCCCGACGCGCTGCGCATTGTCTTTGCTGGCGATCTGATTGACGTGCAAGCCGCACCCGGTGCGCCCGACGAGAGTGGTTTTCGCCGTGAAGATTGCGCGACATGGTTGCCTATGCAAGCCCCGGTCGAGGTGCAGTCGGAGAGCGGAACGATCAAGCATCTGTATACCGAGCCGGACCGCATCAGTTTTCTATCCGATCACAAGGCAGGGGCGCTCTGGGTGGAGTTGCTTGACCTGCTGGCCCCGGTGGACGGGTGCCCCAACGGTGTCGAGGGTATGGCGCTCGTCGATGCGTTGGAGCAGCGCATGGAGTGTCTGGGGATCGGCGCGATGGAAGGCATGCAGACGTCGGGCGGCAATTTGGGCGACGGCACGAACGGTGAGGGTGAGTGCGTCGACGCCCCTCCCTTTAGCGAATTTGAGACGGCTGAGGCACTCTCGATACCTTCGATCTACATGCGATGCGATGGTTACCAGCCTGGGACGATGGCGGCGTTGGAATACGACCTCGGCTGGTGGGCGATGGCACCGAAGCGCAACCGGCTGACGCCACTCGATGAAGAGACGTGGTGCAGCGATCCGAACCCGGGGCTATACCGCATGGCAGGACGGGACATCATTCGTCGCCTGCCCATCGAGCCGTCGAAGCTCATCACGGCGAGCGGTGTGGCGCGGATATTGTCGCTGCACAGTCACGCCGCAGGATTCGCCAACTGTCTGACGAACGTAACGCGCGTTGCGGCACGAAAAAGTGCGCATGGGGTGCCAATTCCGGCCATCGAGGCATCAGTCTTCGAGCGCGCCTGCACGGGGGATTGGTGGCGTTCGGAGAACGCCCGGGCGCCCGAACGAGACGCGCTGACGCAGCATCGCAAGGAATGCGACGCGCGTATGGCCACGTCCACGACACCCAGGACGACAGGCTTGCCCTGATCCGGCACCCGCAAAGAAAAATGCCGCAGCTTTTATCGCTGCGGCATTTTTACGTACCGATCAGACAGGCGTTCGTGACGCTTAGTCTTCGCGGCGCAGGTGCGGGAACAGCAGCACGTCGCGGATGTTGGGGCTGTCGGTGAGCAGCATGATCAAGCGATCGATGCCGATACCGCAGCCACCCGTCGGGGGCATGCCGTACTCGAGCGCGCGAATGTAGTCGGCGTCGTAGTACATCGCTTCTTCGTCGCCTGCATCCTTTTGCTCGACCTGCGCACGGAAGCGCGCGGCCTGATCTTCCGGATCGTTCAACTCCGAGAAACCGTTGGCGATCTCGCGGCCCGTCATGAACAACTCGAAGCGCTCGGTGATGCCCGGCACCGTATCCGATGCCCGTGCGAGCGGCGACACTTCCACCGGGTAGTCGATGATGAACGTCGGCTCCCACAGTTGGCTCTCGGCGGTTTCTTCGAACAGCGCCAATTGCAGCGCGCCCAGACCGGCGTTCTTGAACTGCGGTGCATCGACCTTCACGCCGTACTTCACCAGCGCGCCACGCACGAATTCGATATCGGCCAGCTGCGCATCGGTGTACTCCGGTGCGTACTTGCGAATCGCTTCGACGATGGTCAGGCGATGGAACGGCTTGGCCAGATCCAGCTCGCGGCCTTGGTATTGAATGGTCGCGGTGCCGAGCGCGTCGACGGCGGCGCGGCGAATCAGCGACTCGGTGAAGTCCATCAGCCAACGGTAATCCGTGTAGGCCGCGTAGAACTCCATCATCGTGAATTCCGGATTGTGGCGCGGCGACACGCCTTCATTGCGGAAGTTACGGTTGATCTCGAACACACGCTCGAAGCCGCCGACGATCAGGCGCTTCAGATACAGCTCAGGCGCGATGCGCAGATACATCTGCATATCAAGCGCGTTGTGGTGCGTGATGAACGGCTTGGCCGCGGCGCCGCCCGGAATCGGGTGCAGCATCGGCGTCTCGACTTCCATGAACTCGGCATCGGTCATGAACTGGCGAATCGACGAGATGGCCTTAGCGCGTGCGCGGAACGTGTTGCGCGTCTCCGGCGACGTGATCAGATCGACGTAACGCTGGCGGTACTTCGTTTCTTGATCCGACAGGCCGTGGAACTTATCGGGCAGCGGACGCAGCGCCTTGGCGAGCAGGCGCAGTTCCTTCACCTTGACCGACAGTTCGCCGGTGCGGGTGCGGAACAGCGTGCCGGTGGCGGCGATGATGTCACCGATGTCCCAGCCCTTGAAGGCGGTCATCGAATCGACGCCCACGTCGTCACGGCTGATGAAGAACTGAATCTGACCGCTGCCGTCTTGCACGGTGGCAAACGCGGCCTTGCCCATCACGCGCTTGAGCATCATGCGACCGGCCACCGACACGGGTACGGGCTCGGCTTCCAGCGCCTCGTTCTGCACATCGGCATAGCGCGTCTGCAAGTCGCCGGCGTGCTGCTCGGGACGGAAATCGTTCGGGAAAGCGACGCCCTCGGCGCGCAGTGCCTGAAGTTTCTCGCGACGCTCTGCGATGAGCTTGTTGTCGTCTTGCGCGGCGTCGTTGGCCTGGTCTTGGGCCGGAGTGTTTTGATCGGTCATGGTGCGAACGATAGGTTATTCAGTAAAGCGCAGTGTGTGGAGCAGGGCGTTCTTGAGCGAGCCGTCGGGTGAGCCCAGCCAGATCAGTTCCGTGCGATCTTGATGCACGCTGGCGTTAGCCGCGGCACTCGGGTCTCGCACGAACAACGCCGCGATCGACTGCGAGCGCGGTTCATACAAAATATGGACATACTCGCTCGGGCAGTCGTGCGGCTTGCAGCTTTGCACGAGCAGCCACGGCTTGCCCGCCACGCTCACGCGTTGCGACGGCGTCGACGTGCCGCCCTGGCGCACCCACGACGGCAGGTTGCGCGGCGCCACGATGCGCGTATAAGCGCCCGAAAAATCCGGGCGCTTGAGTAGTTCGTGCAGATACGGCCCCGTGTCGGGGCTTGGACCCGGCGCACCCGGCGTACTCGCCGGGCCCGCCATGGCGGCGCGTTGCAAACACATCGCACCCACCACCCACACGGCTAGCGTGCGGACAAACGCCATTCCTTACACTCCCTGCTTGAGACTCGCGGAGATGAAGTCGTCCAGATCGCCGTCGAGCACCTTGCCGGTATTGCCGGTTTCCACGCTGGTGCGCAGGTCCTTGACGCGCGACTGATCGAGCACGTACGAGCGAATCTGATGGCCCCAGCCCACATCGGTCTTGCTCGACTCGAGCTTGTCTTGTTCGGCGCGACGCTTGCGCATCTCGTGTTCGAACAGACGCGAGCGGAGCATGTCCCACGCTTCGGCGCGGTTGCGGTGCTGCGAACGATCGTTCTGGCAGGCCACGACGATGCCGGTCGGGATGTGCGTCAGACGCACGGCGGAGTCGGTCTTGTTGATGTGCTGACCGCCCGCGCCGGACGCGCGGTACGTGTCGGTACGCACGTCGGCCGGGTTGATGTCGATCTCGATCGAATCATCCACTTCCGGGTACACGAACAGACTGGCAAACGACGTGTGACGGCCGCCCGACGAGTCGAACGGCGACTTGCGCACCAAACGGTGCACGCCGGTTTCCGTACGCAGATAGCCGTAGGCGTAGTCGCCCGTGACTTTGAGCGAGGCGCTCTTGATGCCGGCGACGTCGCCGTCCGACACTTCGAGCACTTCAGCCTTGAAGCCCTTGCGTTCGCAGTAGCGCAGATATTGGCGCAGCAACATACCGGCCCAGTCGTTGGCCTCGGTGCCGCCAGCGCCGGCTTGGATGTCGATGAAGCAGTTGTTCGGGTCGGCCGGGTTGTTGAACATCCGGCGGAACTCCATGTCGCCCACGCGGGCGGCGAGACCTTGCGTGTCGCTCTCCAGCGCCAGCAGCGAGTCTTCATCGCCCTCTTCGCGGGCCATGTCGAACAATTCCTGCGTATCGGAAAGGCCAGCGTCGAGCTCGGTCAGGTTCGTGACGATGCTATCGAGCGCTTTCTTTTCCTTGCCCAGTGCTTGCGCACGCTTGGAATCGTTCCAGATGTTCGGGTCTTCGAGTTCTTTGTTGACTTCAGTCAGGCGAGCTTGCTTGACATCGAAGTCAAAGATACCCCCTGAGCTCGCCGACGCGGGTGCGCAGGTCGGCGAGGAGGGATTCAAGTGCGTTTAGGCGTTCGGCTTCCATGTGTGGTGACAGGTGCGAATTCGGTGAAAACCGCGATTATAACGCAGCGAAGGCCCCAATCCGGGGCCTTTTGGCGACTTTCGGTGGAATCCGACCGACTTAAAGCGACCGACCTAAACCGACTGATTTAAACCCACGCTTTGCGCGGCAACCGCTTAGCTTGCGCGATGACGCAAGCCGAAGGCATCGCGCGTATAGCCGACATCGGCGAGCGACGTGTCGTCGAGCGAGGCGAGCGCTTGGGCTTGCAGCGTCTGTTCGTAGTGCGCGCGCCATTGATCCATGGCGCGGAAAAACAGACCGAGCGGCGTGACCGGCGCAGCAACCACCGGGGCGAAGGTGTTGACGTTAGCAGCGGCGGACAGAGGGCGGAACATGATGTGACTTCCTTCGGGAGCGGCGGGGTTTGGCGGCGGGCGGGATGCCTTGGCAAACGTCGCACTAGGGATAACCCGAACTGTAAGCGTTTCCGATGCGCTAAAAAAGTGAAATGTTGAAGCGATTTTGTTCACTATTATTGAAGTGTTGCGGCGCGTCGCTTAAGCTTCGTCAAATCGCCTCGTCAGTTCGCTTCGGCGATTCGATCCTTCTTTGCTGTTTTCGCGCCCCGGGGCCGGGAGACGTTCATGGATTTTCTGCAACTTCAGACCTTCAAGGCCATCGTCGACGAGGGCAGTGTGCTGGGCGCAGCCGAAGCGTTGCATTGTGTGCAATCGAACGTCACCGCTCGCATTCGCTCGCTCGAACACACCGTGGGCGTGAAACTGTTCCACCGGCAGGGGCGGCGTCTGCAACTCACGCCGAGCGGGCGCACGTTGCTGGGGTACGCCGACCGGATTCTGGCGCTTTCGCGTGAGGCGAGCGCCGCGCTGAACCCCATGAGCGAACCAGCGGGCGATTTTTCGCTGGGTGCGATCGAATCGTCGGCGACCTCGCGTTTACCGGCAGTGCTCGCGCGCTTTCATGCCGCTTACCCGAAGGTGCGGCTCAATCTGGTGACGGACACCTCGCTCAACTTGCTCGACGAGATTCAGCACGGCCGGGTGGACGCGGCGCTCATCGCAGGCACGGCCTGTCTGGAAGCGCAGGCACAGGCGTTGGTCGTGGCCGACGAAATCTATCGAGAACCCATCGTGCTGGTGGCGCCCGCGCGTGCGGACACGGTGCACGAAGCGTCGGATCTGGCGGGGGCCACGCTGCTGATGTGGCCGCCGGGGTGCCCGTATCGCGCCACGATGGAGCAATGGCTCGCGGCGAATACCGTCACGCCCGGGCGCATTCTGAGCTACGGCAGCTACGCGACTATCGTGGCGTGCGTCGGGGCGGGCGTGGGGTACTCGCTCGTGCCGCGCGGTGTGTATCTGCGCTATCGGCAGGAAGCGGCCATCGTGGGCCATGCGCTTGACGATTTGGCGGCCGTGCCGAACTTCTTCGTGCGTCATCGCGGCGTGGATGTGCACCCGGCGCGCGAAGCGTTTCTGCGTGTGATGCGCGAATACGTGGCTGAGGCACCAGTGGTCTGAAGTATGCGGACTTAGCGCGCGCCAAGGTCTCACGGCATGCGAAAGCGGTGCGTCGTCATTGCCTAAGTTCCGCCATCAAATGATAATGTGTCTCATTAACATTTGATGGCGGAATAGCAATGTCGCAAGCATCCACCGCTGGCTATGAGGTATCGACACCGTGGCGTCGCGCGTTCGATGTCGACGGTCTGTCGATTGCGCAGGGCGTCCAGCACGCGCGTGCCGGGGAGTCGGTGCGCGAATCGCTGACGGCGGGCGACATCAAGATCGTGTTTCTGCTCGATGGCACGTTGCGATGGGGCGCTTGCGGGGAGCCGCTGCTCACGGCGGGGGCCGCCAGCGTCAGCGTGTGTTTTGGCGCGACGTCGTTCGATATCGATAACGAGTACCGACACGCGGGCGCGTTGCGGTATTGCAGCGTGCGCTTGTCCGAGGCGTATCTACGAGCCACGTGCGGACTCGACGCCACGGCGCTGACGCATCGTTGGCGCGATGCAGATGCAGCAGGCGAATGGGCGAACGATAGCGCCGTACTCACGCGCGCCATGAGCGCCGACGAGTGGCGTTGGGCGAATGCGATGGCGTCGCCGCCGGAAACCGGCGTGGCGGGGAGCACCGCGATTTCGCCCGACGCAGACGCCCCTTGGCAGCGGCTTGCCCTCGTTGGTCAAACCTTTGAGGCGTTGGCGCGCTGCGCTGCTTTCGCACCCGACACGATCACGGTTCAGCGTGAGTCCGCGCGCGAGACCGCGCTACGCAAAGCACTTCTGGCTGCACGCGATCTCCTCGACGAACAATTGCAAACACCTCCCTCACTGCCACAACTTGCGCGCACCGTCGGCATCAACGTGAACAAACTGTGTGAAGGCTTTCGCGACCAATTCGGCACGACCGTACATGGCTACGTGCGCGAGCGCCGCTTGACCAAAGCGTTCGAACTCCTCAGCGCGCATCGCATCAGCGTGAGCGAGGCGGCGTGGCGGTGCGGCTATACCGACTCGCACTTTTCGAAAGCCTTCCGCGCTCGCTTTGGCGTGCTACCTCATACGCTCACGCGTGAAGGTGTATAGCCGCCCAGCGTCTTAGCGTTTGCGCACATCGGCGTCGTGCACTTTCCTTCGGTGCGCGGCGCTTCGACATTGTGGCGGCGTCCAGGTGCTGTCCGACGACCGCATTCGTGACGCCATCGCCAGCGTTGGTGATGCAAGCGCGAGTGCGTGTGTCGATGCCTCGGCACGATAGCGGGATTGATTCTCAATCTCGTTGGTGTGCTGCAGATGTCTTCGATTATTCCAAGTGGTTTCAGAGAAATGCCGACGGTGGCGCCCGGGGTGTGGCGTGCCGTCGCGGTGGCGGCGTTGGCCGTCGTGATGGGGGCGGGCGCGATGCCAGCGATGGCGCAGGAAGCGCCTGAGAGCACCGAGCTGCCGACAACGCAGGTCAGCGCGACGGCTACGCGCGATGCGGCTGCGCAAGGCTCCGTGCTCGGCAAGCTCGCGCCGTCCGTGCGCGATTTGCCGCAAACGGTGACCGTCGTCGACGAAAAATTGATGGAGCAGCAAGGCGCGCACTCCATCGAAGACGTGCTGCAACAAGTGCCCGGTATCACGGTGCAGCCCTACGTGCTGCTGACCACCGCGTTCTATTCGCGCGGCTTCAAGCTCGACGCGTTCGAGCAGGACGGCGTGCCCGTACTGATGGCGAACACCGCCGCCGGGCCGCAAGACATGACGCCGTACGAGCGCGTCGAAATCATTCGCGGCTCGACGGGCCTCTTCCACGGCACGGGAAATCCGGGCGGACTGGTGAACCTCGTGCACAAGCGCCCGGGCAAGACATTTGCCGCGTCGGCATCCGTCACGCTGGGCAGTTGGGATCGCTATCGCGAAGAGGCGGATATCGGCGGCCCGCTCAACGAAAGCGGTTCGCTGCGTGCGCGTGTCGCCGTCTCCGACGACCGGCAGCGCACGTACTACGACTTCGGCAAACAGCACGCCACCACGGTCTATGGCGTGGCGGAGGCCGATCTCACGTCGTCCACGCTGTTGCGCGTCGGTGTGCAACATCAACGCACCACGTCGACGCCGAACCTTGCGGGCGTGCCGTTCTCGACGAAGGGCGGCGATCTGAATTTGCCGCGCTCGATCTTTCTCGGTTCGTCGTGGGACACCTTCGACTGGACCGAGACGCGCGTCTTCGGCACGTTGGAACAGCAGCTCGGCAGCGGATGGGCCGCCAAGCTCTCGGCGAACTATCTCGATGCGGGCGGCGATCTGAAATACGGCGTCGCCTTCGGGGCGATCAATCCGGCGACCGGTGCGGGCAGTCAATTGACCGGCGCGGCCTACCGCTTCGACAACACGCAAACGGGCGTGGATTTGCAGGTCGACGGGCCGGTGAAGCTGTTCGACCGCGAGCACCATTTGCTGTTCGGATTGCAACGGCTCGAAGCCACGACCCAGCAGCGCAGCGCGGCACTCATGCCGTCGATCAACGGCACGCCGGTCGATATCTACCGCTGGGATCCGAACACGATTGCCGAGCCCGCGACCGGCCCGTTTTCGAGCGTCACGCCCACGCGCACCGTGCAGAACGGGGCTTATGCGATGGGGCGCATTCGCCTCGCGCAGCCGCTCACGCTGGTGCTCGGCGCGCGCGTGTCGTGGTGGGATCAACACGCTCCGGCCAGCAGCTACCGTACTGGCGCGAAGGCGACGCCGTACGGCGGGCTGGTGTTCGATCTGGACGACCAGTGGTCGCTGTACGCGAGCTATGCCGACATTTTCCAGCCGCAGACCGTGCTCGACGCGGGTAACAACTTGCTCAAGCCGATTACCGGCGCGAGTTATGAGGCGGGGGTGAAGGGGCAATTGTTCGACGGTGCGATGGATGTGTCACTGGCCGTGTTCCGCATCCGCCAGAAGAACCGGGCGCAGACCGATCCGAGCGTGCCCTGCGTGGGCACGACGTGCCGCTATATCGCGTCGGGTGAAGTGCAGAGTCAGGGTGTGGAGATGCAGGCGAGCGGGCAGATCACCGAGGCGTGGAACGTGTTCGCGGGCTACACCTTCAACACGACCCGATACCTGACCGACGCCGCGATGCAAGGGCAGTCGTTCGCGGACTTCGCGCCCCGGCATTTGCTGCGCGTGTGGACCAATTACCAACTGCCGTTCGACGGGCGCCGTTGGAGCGTGGGCGGCGGGGTGGATGTGCAGAGCGAGACGTCGGCCACGTCCAACGGGATTGTGCTGCGTCAGGGCGGCTACGCGACGCTCAATCTGCGCGCAGGGTATCGCTACAACAAGCATGTGAGCGCGTCGCTCAACGTGAACAACGTGTTCGACCGGCGCTACTACCAGAGCTTGTCGAACGCGAGTTGGAACAACCACTACGGCAATCCGCGCAGCGTAATGCTGACGCTTCGCACGGACTATTGACCGCCCCGGGCAATGGCATGCCGATAACTTCGAAAAGGGAAAAATTCATGACAACACCCGTTCACATCATTCGACGCGCGACGGGCGCATGGCTGACGGCGGCGCTGGCAGGCATTTCGATGGTCGCGACCGCACAGACGGTAGAGCCGACACCAAGGTCAACATCGACGTCTATCTCAACGCCGACGTCTACGCTTTCGCCCGCGCAAGCAGCATCGCTTTGCGCCGCATCGCCGGTGATGACCACGACGCTACGCGGCACCTATCAACTCGAAGGCGAAGGGCCATTGCCGATCGAACTGGTGCTGGCCCCACGCGACGGCGCATCGTCGCGGGTCTTTCAGGTGAGCGGCATTGTGTCCGAAGGCGAGCATCGCTTTGGCGTGTCGGGCATGGCGTACTGCACCGGCGACGCGGGTGATGCCGGTCGCGGCAAGCCATCGACACTCGCCTTCGACATCACGATGAGCGGCGGCTTCCACGACACGCCCGTCGATGACGAATTGCGTCGCGCGTGGCCCGCAGGCAAGGCACCCAAGCGTGCCAGTTCGGTGGGCACCAGTGTCGTACACGCCGAGGTCGCACTCGCCTCGATGCAAGGCTGGGCCGAAGCCATGCGCACGATTGTGCTGACCGGACAGCGCGTAATGGGGCCGCGTCATGTGTCGGCAAAGGTGTCGTTTGCCAATGCCGGGGAGACCGGTCATGGGCAGTGACGCCGTCAATAACGTCAATAGCGTCAATAACATCGATAACGCGGGCGATGGCGACGAAGGCGAGCGCGCGCTTGGGGCGCGGTTGCCATGGGCTTGCGGCACAGGGCGCGACGCGTTGCTCGGTCTTTATGACGACGACATGCTTGCCACGCTGGCGACACGCAGCGGCGCGCGCCGGATGATCGGCATGTTCGATGCGCCCGACGACGCGTCGGTGCATGCCGATGTCTGGGAATGCCACGAAGCGGGCGACGAATTGCTGATGGTGGCGCGCGGCACGCTGGCGATCGATTACGTCGATCTCGCCGGTGTCACGCGCACGTTGGAGATTGCCGCGCCCCGGTTGGCGGTGGTGCCTTCGCGCTGCTGGCACCGGGTGCGGGTGATCGCCCCGGCGGTGCTGGCGTTCGTCACGCCCACTGGGCGCACGCGGCGCTCGGCACAGCCGTTCGGGTGAAAGCGCGGTGGCTGGTCGATCGGCGTGTCCTTGATTCGCTCACGAACACGCCCCACAGCGTTACGCCTGCGCGTGCTCGACGATCATTTGCACGCGCGACACGCCGTTGAACGTGTCGGCGGCCAGCCGATAGGCAAAGCGCGCGCGGCTCGGCAGCGTGTCGGCATGGTTGAACCAGATGGCGTTAAAGCGCATGCGCCCGCGCCCGAGTTGCAGCTTCAGGTGCTTGTCTTTGAGAATCGCCTGCGAGAGCACTTCGAACTCGCCCGAGAACACCGGCGGCGGGAAGCCTTGACCCCACACCTGCGCATCGAGCAGCGCGACGAACGGCGGCACGAAGCATTCGTCGCCGATGTCGCCATCGGTTTCGATCACGCGCGACAGTGTCTTTTCGTCTAACCATTCCTGCCCGACAGCTTCGAACGCCGCTTGGAAGCGGGGCAGATCGTCGGCGGCGATGGTCAGCCCTGCGGCCATGGCGTGTCCGCCGAACTTGGCGATCAAACCCGGCTCACGCTTGGTCACGAGATCGAGCGCATCGCGCAGGTGGAACCCCGGAATCGAGCGGCCGGAGCCCTTGATCTGGCCGTCGTCGCCCGGCGCAAACACGATCGTCGGGCGGTAGAACTTCTCTTTGAGACGCGCAGCAACAATGCCGATCACGCCCTGATGCCATGTCTCGTTGAACGCGCAGAGCGTGGTCGCGGCTCGCGGATCGAAGCGGGCGAGGTCGGCTAGCGCCTCTTGCTGCATACCGGCTTCGATTTCGCGGCGCTCGCGATTCATCGCATCGAGTTCTTGTGCGAGGGTCCACGCGCGGGCGTCGTCGTCGGTCAGCAGGCACTCGATACCGAGCGACATATCGGCCAGGCGTCCGGCCGCGTTCAGGCGCGGACCGAGGCCGAAGCCGAGGTCGAAGCTGCCTGCCTGACGGGCGTTGCGGGCCGCCGCGCGAAACAGCGCGTTGATGCCCGGATGCATACGGCCAGCGCGCATGCGCGAGAGGCCTTGTGCGACGAGAATCCGGTTGTTCGTGTCGAGCTTGACCACGTCTGCGACGGTGCCCAGCGCGACGAGGTCGAGCAGGGTGTCCAGGCGCGGTTGTTCTTTGTTTTCGAACGCCCCGCGCTGGCGCAATTCGGCGCGCAGGGCGAGCAGCACGTAGAACATCACACCCACACCGGCTAGATTCTTGCTCGGGAATTCACAGCCCGGCTGATTCGGATTGACGATGCAGCGCGCGTTGGGCAACTCGTTGCCGGGCAAGTGGTGATCGGTGACCACGACTTCAATGCCGAGCGCTTGGGCCGCGGCCACGCCGTCGAGGCTGGCGATGCCGTTATCGACGGTAATGAGCACGTCGGGCGGGCCCAACTTGCCGCGCGCCGCAAGCGCCACGATTTCTGGCGTCAGGCCGTAGCCGTATTCGAACCGGTTCGGCACCAGATACTCGACCTTGGCCCCGAACATGCGCAGACCACGCACGGCCACGGCGCAGGCGGTGGCGCCGTCGCAGTCGTAATCCGCCACGACGAGCATTTGTTTGCCCGCGGCGATGGCATCGGCCAGGAACACGGCGGCGTCTTGCGCCCCTTTGAGTTGGGTCGGCGGGACGAGCCGCGCGAGCGCCGTCTCGGTTTCTTCGCTGGCTGCAACGCCGCGCGAGGCGAACAGGCGGGCGAGCACCGGATGCACGCCGTCGCGGGCGAGCGCGTCGGCAATGCCGTCGTCGACGACGCGGGTGACGATATCGGTCATGCCACTTCCTCGCCAAGGCGGGCGAACGGCACCAGACGCGTGGCGAGCGGCTGACGGCGCCAGAACTTACGCAAATCGCCGCTGCGCGAGAGGATGGTCACGCTGTGGCTGTCGCCACAAAGCGTCAGGCTGACTTCGCGGGCGTTGCCCTTGGCCAGCCGTTCTAGGGCGGGGGCGAGCCACATGCGGTCGATCTCGACGAGCGCATCGCGCCAACGCGCCCAGTCTTCCATCAAAAAATGGGACGTGAGCGTATCGATCTGGACGAGCGTGCGGCCGTTGGCGGCTTGGAGTCCCGCAGCCGTGTCGTGCAGGGCAATTTGCAGATGGCGGGCAAGCCCGCGCGTGGCGGGCGCGTCGGCCAGCACCGTGACGCAGGGCCGGTTCAGACGCGGCGCTGCAATGCGCTGACCACCGGCGTACAGCCAAATGGCGTTGACCGGCGGCAGACGGCGCGCTTCGCGGGCCTGATTGGCCGGGTGGTCGTACCAGGCCATCTGCACTTCGTTTTGCCATTTGCGCCACGTGAGCTCGGCCTTGCCTTGCGGCAGCCAGATGTCGACGTTGCGCCCGGCAGCGCGCGCGGGCGATGCGGTCAGCAGGTCGCCCAGCACGGGGGCGCTCAGATACCAGCGGTCGGGGCGCGGAGCGATCAACTCGCCGCCTTCCTCGGCCAGCAGCGCGTGTGCGGTGGCGAACAGGGCGGCCGAATCCTCGGCGCTTAGTTCAAGCTCGGCCGGGTCGGTCAGCACCAGATGGTCGGTCGCAATGTGGATGTGCGCGGGTTGGGCGCAGTACCACATACGGGTGTCGAGCGAGCCGCTGTCTTCGAGCAGCATGAAGGGCGCGAGCGGCGCGCGGGCGGGTACGCCGGGCAGGCCGAAAGCGTCCGCCAGCCAGCGCTCGTGCGGGAGCGTCGGGACGAAGGGGTCTTCGGGGACGTCCTGTGCCGACGGGACGCCGCGCGCGAGCAACTTTTCGAGCGCAGGCAACTCCAATCCAGCCAGCAATGCAGGCAAGTGGGCCGACGCGGGCAGCGCGAACGGCAGAAGAAAGTGCAGGGCAGGTGTATCCATGTCGAGGCGAATTGTATGGCAAACTTCGCGCTGGCAGTTGGGTGACCCTGACGTCAGGTACGGAACGTGCCGCCCCGCTGTGCCGCCGGTTAAGCGCCGGGCACACCTTGTGCGGCAAGGGACGGCGCACGCGGGAACCAGCGCCGCGCGGCGTAGCACGCTCTAATCGATCCTAATCAAGAATCAGGAATCCGTTTGAAATTCCCATACGAATGGCAGATCGGCTGGCGCTACACGCGCACCGGCAAGCGATCCTCAGGCAACGGTTTCATCTCCTTTATTTCGTTCATTTCCATGGCCGGCATTGCGCTGGGCGTGGCGGCGCTCATTGTGGTGCTCTCGGTGATGAACGGTTTCCAGAAGGAAGTGCGCGACCGCATGCTCTCCGTGCTGGCGCACATCGAAGTCTTTGCGGTCGACGGCAACCTGCCTGACTGGCATCGCACCGCCGCCGAGGCATTACAGAACAAGAACGTGATCGCCGCCGCCCCGTACGTGGGCGAACAGGCCATGCTCACGCGCGACGACAACGTGCGCGGCGTGGTGCTGCGCGGCATCGTGCCGAGCGAAGAGGCCAAGGTGTCCGATCTCGGCAAGCAGATCACCGGCGGCACGCTCGCCAACCTGACGCCGGGCAGCTTCGGCATCGTGCTGGGTAGCGAACTGGCGCGCGGGCTGGGTGTGATCGTCGGCGACAAGATCACGCTGGTGGCGCCGCAGGGCACGATTACACCGGCGGGGGTGTTGCCACGGGTGAAGCAGTTCACCGTGGTGGCGATCTTCACGGCCGGGCATTACGAATACGACAGTTCGCTGGCACTGATCGACCTGCAAGATGCCGAGACGCTGTTCCGCCTGGACGGGCCGACGGGCGTGCGTTTGAAGATTCAAGACATGGAGCAGGCGCCGATCGTCGCGCGTGAACTGGCCAAGTCGCTCACCGGCAATATGTGGGTGCGCGACTGGACGCAACAGAACAAGAACTGGTTCATCGCGGTGCAGACCGAGAAGCGCATGATGTTCATCATCTTGACGCTGATCATCGCGGTGGCGGCGTTCAATCTGGTGTCGTCGCTCGTGATGACCGTGACCGATAAGTACGCGGATATCGCGATTCTGCGCACACTCGGGGCGCAGCCGCGCTCGATCATGAAGATCTTCATCGTGCAGGGCGTGACCATCGGGTTCATCGGCGCGTTGCTGGGTATTGGGCTGGGCTGCCTGATTTCGCTCAATATCGGCGTCATCGTGCCGTTCATCGAGCGCATGCTGGGCATTCACTTCCTGCCGCAATCGATCTATTTCATCAATGAACTGCCTTCGGATCTGCAATCGTCTGACGTGATCCGCATCGGCGTGATTTCTTTCATTCTCTCGGCACTGGCGACGATCTACCCGAGCTGGCGTGCTTCGCGCGTCAAACCGGCGGAGGCCCTGCGCTATGAGTAAAGCTATTGAGGCAACGACGGTGAATGCACCGAATTTCGCCTACGACGGCCCGGTGTTGCGTGCACGCGATCTGCACAAGACGTTTAAGCAGGGCGAGCTCAATGTGACGGTGCTTAACGGCGCCAGCCTCGATATTGCTGCCGGTGAAAAGGTGGCGATCGTGGGGGCGTCGGGTTCGGGTAAGAGCACGCTGCTGCATGTGCTGGGTGGGCTGGACGATCCGTCGCGCGGCGAGGTGTCGCTGCTCGGCAAGCCGTTTTCTTCGCTCAACGAACGCGATAAGACGAACCAGCGCAATCAGTCGCTCGGGTTCGTGTATCAGTTCCACCATCTGCTCGCGGAGTTCTCGGCGCTCGATAACGTGGCGATGCCGCTGCGCATTCGCCGCATGCCGACCGAGCAGGCGCGTGCGGTGGCCCAGGCGACGCTCGAGCGCGTGGGGCTGGGCGCGCGGGTGAAGCATCGGCCGGGCGAGTTGTCGGGCGGCGAACGTCAGCGCGTGGCGATGGCGCGCGCGCTGGTCACGCAACCGGCGTGCGTGCTGGCCGATGAGCCGACCGGCAACCTCGATGGCCACACGGCCGAGACGGTGTTCTCGCTGATGCTGGAGCTCTCGGAAACGCTGAAGACCAGCTTCGTGATCGTGACCCACGATATCGATCTGGCGCGCCGCTGCGACCGCGCACTGCGGCTTCGGGACGGGGTGCTCGAACCGGCTTAAAGCGGATCGAGGCGGATCGAGCCGAGGTGGGCCGCGAGCGTACGGGAGCGGGCTGAGGCGGATTACGTCGGCCACCACCTATCGCCAGAAGTCAGCACGACGCCGGGGGAGACCCCGGCGTTTCTTTTTGGTGAGGGCGGATTCGGCGAATTCCATGGATTCAGCGGATTCAGCAGATTCCGAGGGGTGGACGCGGCGGCGTCCGATGGTCATGCAACGCCGGGCGTGCGAGCCTTGTCATCGCCCCGTAGAATTAGCGCTCAAGGACACCTGACCATGTGGATCGATACCCATTGCCATCTCGACGCCGGTGAGTTCGACGCCGACCGCAACACCATCATTGCCGACGCACAAGCCGCTGGCGTGCACGGGCTTGTCGTGCCCGCAGTGGAATGCGCGACGTTCGATGCGGCGCGCGCCGCGGCGTGTGCGATGCCCGGTGGCGCGTACGCGCTCGGCATCCATCCGCTTTACACGCCGCGGGCGACGGACGAGGACATCGCGATATTGCGCCGTGCCGTGGAGCGGGCGATGGGCGATCCGCGCTTTGTCGGGATCGGCGAGATTGGACTCGATTTCTTCGTCAAAACGCTCGACCCCGAGCGGCAGCAGTTCTTCTACGTCGAGCAACTGAAGATCGCGCGCGATTTCGATTTGCCGGTGATCTTGCATGTGCGCCGTTCGCAGGACGCGCTACTCAAGCAGTTGCGTATCTTTACGCCGCGCGGCGGCATCGCCCATGCGTTCAACGGCAGCCGTCAACAGGCGGATATGTTCACCGAGCGCGGGTTCTGCCTTGGCTTTGGCGGGCAGATGACGTTCGACCGGGCGTTGCAGATTCGGCGGCTGGCCGTCGATTTGCCGCTCGACGCACTGGTGCTTGAGACCGACGCGCCCGACATCGCGCCCGAATGGCGTTACAAGCAACGCAACAGCCCGGTGGAGTTGCCGCGAATCGCACACGTGCTGGCCGAGTTGCGAGGTATGACGCTTGACGCGTTGTCGCAGGCCACGTGCGCGAATGCTTGGCGGGTACTGCCGCGTCTGGCCGGAGCCATGGCGATGGTGCCGGGCACCGGTATCGAATCGGAATCTCTTCTCTCTGCGCGTAGCCTCTCAGACGCCCCGGGCGCTCCTACTTCCCCAATCTCCCCAAGCCAGTCCGGATCGCACTGACGGACTGTCGTCGTGTGGATCTTCTGCCATGACGCGGTGGCGTCATGAGGACCGTGCTGCTCGCGTGGGTTGCAGGCATCTGGTGGCTGCAACAGTTTGCCGAGTTGCCCGCCGCGCGGTGGCGGCTCGTGATCGGCGTCGTTGCCTGCGGTGGGCTCGTCGCGGTTGGTGCGTGGGCATGGCTGCTGCGGCGGCGCTTGGGGTGCGAGGTGTCGGGCCAGGGGGAGGTGGTCGGCGCGGCCGGTGTGTCCGACGTGGCCGATGTGGCCGATGTGGCCGACGTGGCGCAGGGTGGAACTGCCGCAGTCGCGGTTGCCCTGGGGGCAGGGGCACGGATCTGCGCGCTAATCGTCGTGGCGATCTCGGCGGCAGCACTCGGCTTTGCATGGGCGGCGCATCGCGCCGCCGATCGGCTCGCCGACGCGTTGCCGCCAGCGATGGAGGGGCGTGACGTCATCGTGACGGGTGTGGTTGCCGGGTTGCCCGTGAGCACCGGCGACGGTCTGCGGTTTGTTTTTGACGTGGAGGCGGCGCGGGTTGGGCGTGAAAGCACCGATGCCGACGCGGACACAAACGTGAGCTCGAACGTGCCGCGCCACATCCAGCTTGTCTGGCCGGGGCGATCGGCAGACGGCGCCCAACGGGGGCCTCGGGCGGGGGAGCGCTGGCGCTTGCCGGTCCGGCTGCGCGCGCCACGCGGCTTGGCGAATTGGCACGGTTTTGACGCGGAGTTTGCCGCATTTTCGCAGGGGATCCGTGCGACGGGGTACGTTCGGACGAACGCCGGCCGTGGGGCGAACACGCTAGCTGCTGCCGCTAAGCGGCTCGATGCGGGCCCCATCTCGGGCTATCGGTTGGCGGCATGGCGAGCGCGATTGCGCGACGACTTCCGCGCAGCGTTGGCCCCCGGTGCACGTTATGGCGGCGTACTCATGGCGCTGGCGCTCGGCGAGCGCGGCGATATCGCTCCAGACGACTGGCAGGTGTTTGCGGATACAGGCGTGAGCCATTTGTTGGCGATCTCGGGGCTCCACGTGTCGTTGGTGGCTGGCGTGTTGGCGTCGCTTGCCGGGATGCTATGGCGACGCTCGTTCGGCTTGCCTATCGCGCTGCCGCTTTGGTGGCCAGCGCCCAAAGCCGCGGCGGTCGCCGGACTGCTGGCGGCGGTGGCCTATGGCGCAATTGCGGGGTGGGGCGTGCCCGCCCGGCGTGCCGTCGGCATGGTGGCGATTCTGGTCCTCGCATTGCTGAGCGGACGATGGGCGGCGCCGTCGTATGCACTGGCGTGGGCACTCGCGGTCATCGTGGCGTTGGACCCGTGGTCTGTCGTCACACCGGGCTTGTGGCTTTCGTTCGGAGCGGTATCGGTGCTGGTGCTTGCCGGGCGGGCTCGCAAGCCCGAGGCCTGCGGCCGCACGCCGGAAGCGGGGGCGGAGCGTGAGCGTGAGCATGAGCATGAGGCATCTGCCACCAACCCTGTCGTCGATCGCTTCGATCAGTCTCTGCTCGTTCGATGGTGGCGGGGGCTGCCGACGCGGCTGGGGCAGGCGGCCCGCGCGCAATATGCGATCACGCTGGGGATGGTGCCGCTGACGCTGGCATGGTTTGGCACCTTGCCGCTGTTGGGCCCGCTCGCCAATGCCGTCGCAATTCCGGTGATGACGCTGATCGTGACGCCGCTGGCCTTGGTGAGCTTGCTGTTGCCGACGTCGCTGGCGCAGCCCGCACTCGCCGTGGCGCACGCCACCGTGGTCTGGCTCGCAGATGGCTTGCGAATGCTGTCTGAATGGTCGTGGGCGGTGTGGCGTCCGGGGATCGTACCGACTTGGACGATTGTGCTGGCGACGGTCGGCGTCGCGATGAGCTTGTGGCCCGCGTCCGGTGCGATGTGTCGTTCCGTCGCCAGGGCTGTCACGTTGCGACTCACGGGTTTTGCGCTGCTGTGGCCCGCATTGCTCTCGTCGCCAGAACGCCCAAGCGAAGGTGATTTTCGCGTGACGATGCTCGATATCGGACAGGGCAACGCCGTACTCGTCGAAACCGCGGCGCACACGCTGCTCTTCGATACGGGGCCGCCGTTTGGCACCCGCGCCGATTCCGGGCAGCGCGTCGTTGTGCCGTATTTGCGCGGACAGGGCAGTACCCGGCTCGATGCGATCGTCGTTAGTCACGCCCATGACGATCACTTTGGTGGTGCGCGCAGTGTGCTGGCGGCGTATCCGGGGACGTTGCTGCTTTCGTCGCTGCCCCGATCCCATCCAGTACGGCTAGCGGCGCGCTCGCATCGCACCTGTCAGGCCGGGCAGCGCTGGACGTGGGGTGGCGTGACGTTTCAATTTTTGCATCCCGATCCGGCCACACTGCGCGCCGGGTGGACGGGACGGACCGGGTCCAATGGACCTAATGGAGCTAATGGACCCAATGGGCTCAGTTGTGTGCTGCGCGTGACTAATGGCCGTCACAGTGCGCTGTTGGCCGCCGACGCTGAAGCGCCGCAGGAGCGACACATGCTGGCGCGTTTTCGTCGCGACTTGCTGCGGGCCGACGTGCTGCTTGCGCCGCATCACGGCAGTTTGACGTCGTCCACACCAGCGTTCGTGCAGGCGGTTGCCGCCCGGCATGTCGTGTTTCAAGCGGGATATCGCAACCGGTTCGGACATCCGCGCCCCGCAGTTGTGGCGCGTTATCGGGCGGCGGGTGCACGTATCTGGCAAAGCGCCGGGCATGGCGCGGTGCGGTTCTCGTTTTCGCGTCAGGGCATCGAAGCTTATGCCTACCGCGACGCCCGTCGGCGGTATTGGTTTGCCCCTGTGCCTAGCGCCGAATTTGTGCCCGGTCCCTCTGTGAAAATGGACGCCGCCCCGGTCAATTCGACGGAAACCTCTACGGGTGCTGGGCGGACGGTTCGCTAGAATGGTCCGGCGAGCGCGGCCAATGGGCGCGAAAGACTCGAAATACTAGAAATCGCGCTGAATTGCGCTGGCGTGCGCCACGACAACGAATTCCATGACAAGAGACATCATTCATTTTTCGCACGGCAACGGCTTTCCGGCCGGCGTCTATCGCAAGATGCTCGGCGCACTGGCCGACGAATACGACGTGCGCGCCATCGACCGCATCGGTCATGACCCGCGCTATCCCGTCACGCCGGGCTGGCGCTATTTGCGCAATGAACTCGTCGATACCCTGACGCGCCAATATCATGGCGAGCCTGTGTGGCTCGTCGGTCATTCGCTCGGCGGTTTCCTGAGCCTGATGGCGGCGCTGAAGGCGCCCCAGTGCGTGCGCGGGGTGGTCATGATCGACTCGCCGATCGTGACGCCGGGCTGGCGCACGCAGATGCTGCGGCTCGGCATGCTGACCGGCCTTTATGAACGCATGTCCCCGGCGGGCGTTACCAAGAAGCGGCGCGACCGCTGGCCCGATTGGGAGTCGGCGTGGCAGCACTTTGCCAACAAGCCGGTGTTCGCCAGTTGGGATCAAGACGTGCTGCGCGACTATATCGACTGCGGCACGCTGCCGACCGGCGAGGGCGACGCCCGTCGGCTCGCGTTCGCGCGGGAAGTTGAATATCGAATCTATCTGACCCTGCCGCCGCTGCTGGCCGTGCGCGCGATGCGCGGGGTGCCGGTACCGGTGGGTTTTCTCGCGGGCACCGAGTCGCGCGAGTTGCGACAGGCCGGGATGCGCGCGACGCGGCAGATCGTGGGCACCCATTTGCGCTACGTCCACGGCACGCACCTCTTCCCCATGGAGCGCCCGCTCGATACAGCGGCGGCTGTGCGGGACATGCTCACGGAGTTGCGCGGCGGCTATCGCAGGCCACTCGCCGCCTGATTCGCTCGGAAACCGCGTCAGCCTTGCTGGGAACCGCGCACGCGACACCTGTCAAGGCCAATATTTGCCGTCCAGCACGTCGAGGGCAGGGCTGCTTTCGGGTATAATCCGGCTTTCCCGCGAGCAATTACTGCGATGACCAAATTCGTTTTTGTCACGGGCGGCGTGGTTTCCTCTCTTGGTAAGGGAATTGCTGCCGCATCTCTGGCCGCGATTCTCGAATCGCGTGGCCTAAAAGTCACCCTCCTCAAGCTTGACCCCTACATCAACGTCGATCCGGGCACGATGAGCCCGTTTCAACATGGTGAGGTGTTCGTTACCGAGGATGGCGCAGAAACCGACCTCGACCTTGGCCATTACGAGCGCTTCATCAGCGCCAAGATGCGCAAGGCGAACAACTTTACGACCGGCCAGATCTACGAGTCGGTGATCCGTAAAGAACGCCGCGGTGAATACCTCGGCAAGACCGTTCAGGTCATTCCGCACATCACCAACGAGATTCAGGCGTTCGTCGAACGCGGTGCGCGCTCGGCATGGGACGGCCATCCGGACGTCGCCATCGTCGAAATCGGCGGCACGGTCGGTGACATCGAGTCGCTGCCGTTCCTCGAAGCCGCTCGTCAGATGAACCTGCGCCTGGGCCGCAACAGCGTGGCCTTCGTGCACCTGACGCTCGTGCCGTACATCGCGACGGCTGGCGAACTCAAGACGAAACCGACGCAACACAGCGTGCAGAAGCTGCGCGAGATCGGCATTATGCCGAACGTGCTGCTGTGCCGCGCCGACCGTCAGATTCCGGAAGACGAGTGCGCCAAGATTTCGCTGTTCGCGAACATCCCGCAAGACGCCGTGATTTCGGTGTGGGACGTCGACACGATTTACAAGATTCCGCAGATGCTCCATGACCAGGGCATGGACAAGATCATCTGTGACGAACTGAAGATCGAAGCCAAGCCCGCCGACCTGTCCATGTGGACCCATCTGGTGCAGGCCGTCGAGAACCCGAAGCACGAAGTCACCATCGGTATGGTCGGCAAGTACGTCGATCTGACCGAATCGTACAAGTCGCTCATCGAAGCGCTGCGTCACGCCGCGATCCACACGGAAACGCGCGTGAACATCGAGTACATCGACTCCGAGCAGGTCGAGAAGGACGGCACCGATGCCCTCAAGCATCTGGACGCCATTCTCGTGCCGGGCGGTTTCGGCCGTCGCGGTACCGAAGGCAAGATCAAGGCGATTCGCTTCGCTCGCGAAAACCGCGTGCCGTACCTGGGCATCTGCCTGGGCATGCAACTCGCCGTGATCGAATTTGCGCGTGACGTCGCCAAGCTGGGGGGCGCCAACAGCACGGAATTCGATCCGTCGTCGCCGCATCCGGTCGTGGCCCTCATCACCGAGTGGCAAGACCGCGACGGCAAGATCGAGCAGCGCTCGGAAGATTCGGATCTGGGCGGCACGATGCGCCTGGGCTCGCAGCGCGTGCCGGTCAAGCACGAAACGCTGGCGTCGCGCATCTACGGCGAGACGGTCAACGAGCGTCACCGCCACCGCTACGAAGTCAACAATCACTACGTGCCGCAACTCGAAGCTGCCGGTATGGTGATCTCGGCCCGTACGCCGACGGAAAATCTGCCGGAAATGATGGAATTGCCGCAGCAGGTGCACCCGTGGTTCGTGGGCGTGCAGTTCCACCCGGAGTTCACCTCGACGCCGCGTGACGGCCATCCGCTGTTCAAGGCGTATGTCGAGGCGGCACTGGCGGGTCAGCAGTCGCGCAAGAAGGCGGCCTAAGGCTGAACGCTGCGGGCGAGAAACAAGGAGTTCCCATGAAGCTGTGCGGTTTCGAGGTTGGCCTGAACCAGCCCTTTTTCCTGATTGCAGGCACCTGCGTCGTCGAGTCGGAGCAAATGACGATCGACGTCGCCGGTCAGCTCAAGGAAATTACGGGCGCGCTGGGCATCCCGTTCATTTACAAGTCGTCGTTCGACAAGGCGAATCGTAGCTCGGGTAAGTCGTATCGCGGCCCGGGCCGCGAGGCTGGCCTGAAGATCCTCGAAGAAGTGCGCCGCCAGCTTGGCGTGCCGGTGCTCACCGACGTGCACACCGAAGAGGATGTGGCGGTTGCCGCCCCGATCGTCGACGTGTTGCAAACGCCGGCGTTCCTGTGCCGCCAGACCGATTTCATCCGCGCTTGCGCCCAGTCGGGCAAGCCGGTGAACATCAAGAAGGGGCAGTTTCTCGCGCCGCACGACATGATCAACGTCATCGACAAGGCCCGCGACGCCGCTCGCGAAGCCGGTCTGCCCGACGACGTGTTCATGGCTTGCGAACGAGGCGCTTCGTTCGGTTACAACAATCTGGTTTCGGACATGCGCTCGTTGGCGATCATGCGCGAGACCGGCGCGCCGGTCGTGTTCGATGCCACGCACTCGGTGCAATTGCCGGGCGGGCAGGGTACGAGCTCGGGCGGCCAGCGCGAATTCGTGCCGGTGCTCTCGCGCGCGGCCGTGGCCGTAGGGGTCTCGGGTCTGTTCATGGAGACGCACCCGAACCCGGCGACCGCGCTCTCGGACGGCCCCAATGCCGTGCCGCTCGCGCGCATGCGCGAACTGCTCACGACGCTCAAGACGATCGACGCGGCCGTGAAGCAGGGCGAGTTTCTGGAAAACAATTTCAACTGAAATGAGACACACCGTTCTGGGGGCACTATCAGTACGCCCACAGGACGGGTATAGCGGTGCGACGCCTTGGCAGCCTGGCGTCGAGTCGTTAAGCTTGTCGCGCAGCGGGACAATGTGCCCGCCGCGGGGCGAGCCCCAAGGAGATGCCCGCGTGCCGTACGCCGAGCGCACCGTCGACATCGATGTCACCCAACAGGCCGCCGTGCCTCATTTCGAGGCGCCGTTGTTCCCCCGTTTATGGTTTGCCCATCCGGTGCGCGCGTAAGCGCGGCACTGGTGCCCACGTCAGGATTCGGCGCGCTGATTCGCGCCCGGCGTGGGGCTGGCATGACGGGCTGCGGCGCAATGCAGGTTCCTTTTAGCGTTTTTGTCTTTCAGATATTGAGGAATTCATGAGTGCAATCGTAGATATCATCGGGCGCGAAGTGCTGGACTCGCGTGGCAACCCGACGGTCGAGTGCGACGTGCTGCTGGAGTCGGGTGTGATGGGCCGCGCTGCGGTGCCGTCGGGCGCGTCGACCGGCTCGCGCGAAGCCATCGAACTGCGTGACGGCGATAGCAGCCGTTATCTTGGCAAGGGTGTGCAAAAGGCTGTCGAGCACATCAACACCGAGATTTCGGAAGCGATCATGGGCCTGGACGCCGCCGAACAGGCCTTCCTGGACAAGACCCTGATCGAGCTGGACGGCACGGATAACAAGTCGCGCCTCGGCGCGAACGCCATGCTGGCTGTGTCGATGGCCGTGGCGAAGGCCGCTGCCGAAGAAGCCGGTCTGCCGCTGTATCGCTACTTCGGCGGTTCGGGCGCGATGCAAATGCCGGTGCCGATGATGAACATCGTCAACGGTGGCGCGCACGCCAACAACAGCCTGGATATTCAAGAATTCATGGTGATGCCGGTCAGCCAGACCAGCTTCCGTGAAGCGCTGCGTTGCGGCGCCGAAATCTTCCACGCACTCAAGAAGATCATCGCCGAGAAGGGCATGAGCACGGCCGTGGGCGATGAAGGCGGCTTTGCGCCGAACTTCGCGTCGAACGAAGAGTGCCTGAACACGATTCAGCAAGCCGTCGAGAAGGCCGGTTACCGCCTGGGCGACGACGTGGTGCTGGCGCTGGACTGCGCTTCGACCGAGTTCTACAAGAACGGTAAGTACGAACTGGCTGGCGAAGGCCTGTCGCTGACCTCGGAAGAGTTCGCCGACTACCTGGCTGCGCTGTGCGACAAGTTCCCGATCGTGTCGATCGAAGACGGCATGTCGGAAGACGACTGGGCCGGCTGGAAGGTGTTGACCGACAAGCTGGGCAAGAAGGTGCAACTGGTCGGTGACGATCTGTTCGTGACCAACACCAAGATCCTGAAGCAAGGTATCGAGCAAGGCGTGGCCAACTCGATCCTGATCAAGATCAACCAGATCGGTACGCTGACCGAGACGTTTGCCGCCATCGAAATGGCCAAGCGCGCCGGTTACACGGCCGTGGTGTCGCACCGCTCGGGCGAAACGGAAGATTCGACGATTGCCGACATCGCCGTGGGCACGAACGCCGGTCAGATCAAGACCGGTTCGCTCTCGCGTAGCGACCGTATCGCCAAGTACAACCAGCTGCTTCGCATCGAGGAAGATCTCGGCGATATCGCAACGTACCCGGGCAAGGAAACGTTCTACAATCTGCGCTAATCCCGATTCCCGGGAAGTGAGCTTCGAGTTCGCTCGGGGCTCGGTTCCCGGATTTCCTGCCAGGCGAAAGCATGCGAATGGTGACCTTGGTGCTGGTGCTGCTGTTAGCAGTCATTCAGTACCCGCTCTGGTTCGGCCACGGTGGTTGGTTATATGTGCACGAACTGCGCGACCAACTGAGCGCCGAACAGCAGAAGAACGAGCAGTTGAAAGAACGTAACGATCGGCTCGCCGGCGAAGTGCAAGATTTGCAGGAAGGCACGTCGGCGATCGAGGAACGCGCTCGTTTCGAGCTGGGTATGGTCAAGGACGGCGAGGTGTTCGTGCAGTTTGTTGCCCCCGACGGCAGCGGCGGCCCACAAGCCGCTTCGGGTGCTGACGCGCCCCTAGTGTCGTCGAACGAACCCGCGCACAAGACCGTGGGCGATAAGCCGCCAGCGGCTACGCCCCCCTCGCAGGCCAAGGGGAAGAAGGCGCAGCATCACTGAAGCGCCGCAGATCAGCATGAAAAAAGACGCTCCTCGGAGCGTCTTTTTTCTTTGGCGGCGTTCAAAAACCGAACCCTACACCTACCGTCGTACGCGGCCCATACCAGCCCGGGCCATAGCCGCCCGGCCCGTACCAGCCGGGTCCGTACCATCCCGGACCGCCCCAGCCGCTATAGAAATACGCGTTGCTCGCATAGCTGCGCATCGCATTGTCGATCGCGCGTTGAAGCCGTTCGCGCTCGATCTCGCGTTCCTGCTCGTCGTAAATGCGCTTGTTCAGGCGAGTGAGGTCCTGTTGCTGCGCCTCGGACAGTTCAGGCGGACGCGTCTGCGATTCCGGCAAACGGGCAGGCGGCGCGTCGGGCGGTGGCAATTGCCATTGGGCGCAGCCCGCCGTGAGCATCAGCACGCACGCACCTGCCGCGACCGTGATCCGCCGCATCTGCACGAAACCCACCGCGGGAGAGCGTATCGGCATCTCGATCAATGATGCTGCGACGGGGTCGAGTGGGCCGAGTGGTGCTGTTCCGAGAACAGCTGCGCGGCGTCCACCTTGTCGAAGAGATACGTCTGGCGGCAAAACTCGCACGCCACCTCCACATTGGGACGCTCATCGAACACGCTCATCACTTCGGCTTCGCCAAGCGTGCGCAGCATATTGCCGACGCGCTCGCGCGAGCAGGTGCAGCGGAACGCCGTCGCGATCGGATCGAACACGCGCACGTTCTCTTCCCAGAAGAGGCGGTGCAGCATCGTTTCGCGGTCCGTCGACAGCATTTCGTCGCGCTTGAGCGTATTGCCCAGTTGGCAGACGCGGTTCCACGTGTCCTCATCCACTTCGGGCGCTTGTTCTGCACCGACGCCCGCCGTGCCGCCGTGTCCCGGCAGCTTTTGCAGCAGAATGCCGACGGCGTGGTTATCGTCGCTGGCGAGCCACAAGCGCGTATCGAGCTGTTCGGAATGGTGCATGTAATGCTCGAGCACCGAGGCGATGTCGGCCAGCGGGCCATGCTCGTCCGAGAGCGGCACGACGCCCTGATACGGCTGCTGTCCCGGTTGCTTCACACGCGGATCGAGCGTAATGGCAAAGCGGGCCTGCCCATTCACGTTGGCGAGCGCCTTGAGCGAGGCGTCGTCGGGAATGTCGCCACTGTACTTGGCGGTCGCACGCATCGTCAGGTCGGCATTGCATTCGACCACGAGCATGGTGAGCGGACCGTCGCCGTGCAATTGCAGAACGAGCGCGCCATCGAACTTGACGTTCGCGGTCAGCAGGGCGGCCGCAGCCATCATTTCGCCGAGCAAATGGCGAATCGGGGCCGGATAGTTGTGGCGTTCGAGCACCGCACGCCAGGTGGCGTCGAGGCTCACGTATTCGCCGCGCACGGGGGCGGCGTCGAACATGAATTTCTGAAGCTGATCGGACACTGTCGAATTCCTGAAAGATGCGGCAACGCCGGCAAATCGCGCCCGGAGGCGCGTGCTAGGCCGGCGTTTGACGTGGATGCTGCGTTATTTGGGGGCACGCGCCGCATTTTCAACACTTGAGCGCATGGCCAACGCGCCGGGGCCTGCCGGCGCGGGTCACGCTCCCGGTTACCGGCTTAGCCGATGCGTACCAGTTGTTCCTTGAACACTTGCCGGCGCGACGCGTACGTCTGCGCGTTGCGCTTGAGATTGGCCACTTCTTCGTCGGTCAGCTCGCGCACCACCTTGGCGGGGACGCCGAGGATGAGCGAGCGGTCCGGAAATGTCTTGCGCTCGGTTACCAGCGCCCCGGCGCCGACCAGGCTGTCGCGGCCGATGACGGCGCCATTGAGCAGCACGGCCTGAATGCCGATGAGCGAATTTTCGCCGACCGTGCAGCCGTGAAGCATTGCCTGATGGCCGACGCTCACGCCTTCGGCCAGTGTGAGCGGAAAGCCCGGATCGGCATGCAAGACGGCGCCTTCCTGGACATTGGTGCCCACACCCACGCGAATCGGTTCGTTGTCGCCACGAATGGCAACCCCCGGCCAGACGCTGCTGTTCTCGGCAAGCACGACCTCGCCGATGATCGTTGCGGTGTCTGCCACGAAAGCACTCTCGTGGATCTGCGGGGTCTTGTCTCCAAGTTTATAGATCGGCATGGCGGCTTTGGTTCGCGGTTAAAATCGACGAAATTGCTATTGTAACGTCATGCCCGATTTCACTCCTGCGCCCGGCGGTAACGCTGCCGAACGCGCTAATCCCCACCGTTGCGTCGATTCCGCCGCTCTCCCCGAGCCCGATAAGGCTGCGGGCAAAAGCGGCGTTCCCGGCGTCCCCTGTGTGCCCGGCAATGCGGCGTGTGCCCGCGAGCGCGCGCTGGCGCTCTTGCGGCAGTGCGATCCGTTCGTGAAAGCGGCCGGTGTCATCGCGTTGCGCGACGCCGTGCTAAATGGGCGCGCCGCTTGGTATCCAGAGCGGCAATTGACGGCGGCTGGCGCGGCAGGGGAGGCCAGCGCGCCCGGGACGACGGGCGAGGCGCGCGGAACGGACGAGCAGGGTGAGCATGACGAACAGGACGGGCAGGACGAGCCGGGTATTCCGGGCCGTCCGGCCGACCCTCGGCTGGTGTCACCGCGCGAGCTGGAGCATCGCGCGGTGACAACCACGGCGGGCCGCGCAGCGCTGCTTCACGCACTCGCGCATATCGAATTCAATGCCATCAATCTGGCGCTCGACGCCCTTTGGCGGTTCGACGCGCTGCCGCTGGCCTACTACGACGACTGGTTACTGGTGGCGGCCGAGGAGGCTTATCACTTCTCGCTGCTTGCCGAACACCTCACGACGCTGGGCGACGAATACCATTACGGGTGTTTTCCGGCGCATGACGGCCTGTGGGTGATGGCACGCAAGACCTCGGGCGACTGGCTGGCACGCCTTGCACTGGTGCCGCGCACGCTGGAAGCCCGTGGGCTGGATGCGAGCCCGCCCATTCGCGCCAAGCTGGCCAGCGCAGGCGACAAAGCCGGGGCGGCCATCCTCGATATCATCCTGCGCGACGAAATCGGCCACGTGGCCATCGGCAATCGCTGGTACCGCTGGGGCTGCGAGCGTGCCGGGTGTGAACCCGTCGAGACGTACGCCCGGCTGGCCGCGCAATACGGTGCACCGCGCTTGCGCGGGCCGTTCAACATCGAGGCGCGCCGCGCGGCGGGTTTCGACGACGACGAACTGGCGGCGTTGCAAGCCGGTGGGTGACCTGCGGGCGAGGGACGCAGCACGTCACTTTTGACACCGATATACTCGGTCATTCCTAATAGTTTCGATCTTCACTAACTGGCGTTGTCATGACCGATTCGCGATCCGAGTTTCTCACCGTGCGTGGCTTGCGCCATCACGTTCGGCAGTGGGGCACGCCCGGTGCACCGAAGTTGTTTCTGTTACACGGCTGGATGGACGTGTCCGCGTCGTTCCAGTTCATTGCGGAGTCGCTCGCCCAGCGCTGGCATCTGTTGGCACCGGATTGGCGCGGTTTCGGGCTGACGGATTGGCCCGTTGCCGATGGCCGCAGCGGCAGCTACTGGTTTCCCGACTATCTTGCCGATCTTGAGGCGCTGATCGACGTTTATACCGAGCCCGGCGAAGCCATCAATCTGATCGGTCACAGCATGGGCGGCAATGTGGCGTGTCTTTATGCCGGGGTACGACCGGCGCGCGTGCGCAGGCTAGTGAATCTGGAGGGCTTCGGGTTGCCGCCGTCGCAACCGCTTGCGGCCATTCGTCAGTTGGGCCGCTGGCTGGACGATCTGCAAACCCCGCCGACGCTGCGCCCGTATGCCACGCAAGCCGACGTGGCCGAGCGTTTGCGCAAAACGAATCCGCGTTTGGCACCGGCGCGTGCCGAATGGCTGGCGCAGCGTTGGGCGCGTCAGGAGCGCGACGGGCAATGGCATTTGCTGGCCGATGCCGCGCACAAGATCACGAATCCGTATCCGTACCGGCTGGACGAAGCGATGGCGGTGTGGGGCAACGTCAGCGCCCCCGTGCTGCACGTGGAGGCCACCGATTCGGAGGTGCTGCGGCATTTTGTGGGGGCGCAGGGCACGGAGGTTTTCCGCGCGCGATTCGAGGTGTTTCCGAATTTGACCGAGGCTTTCGTGGACGATGCCGGTCACATGCTCCACCACGATCAACCCGAAGTGGTCGCGAAGCTGATCGACGATTTTTGCCGAGAAACGGTGGCGTAGCGGCTTCGTAATTGCTATGTAATGGCCCCGTAGTGCCTTCGTAGTGCCTTCGTAGTGCTTTCGTCGTGATCGCGTGGCGCTGCCGCCTCAA
This sequence comes from Pandoraea pneumonica, assembly GCF_902459645.1. Classification (GTDB taxonomy): domain Bacteria; phylum Pseudomonadota; class Gammaproteobacteria; order Burkholderiales; family Burkholderiaceae; genus Pandoraea; species Pandoraea pneumonica. Next base: position 1,709,198 of record NZ_CABPSK010000001.1, on the reverse strand, counting down.
AACCACAGGGCAACTCGCATCGCGTCGACTTGAGCGGTAGAATGAAGGCGTCTTACGACGTCATGCGTTGCCAACCGGTGCGCGTGACGCGTCATCGCCCGGCGGCACATCATGTTCAACGCAGATCTTCATTGTCATTCCAAAGTGTCGGACGGCACGCTTACGCCGTCTGAAGTGGCGCAAGTCGCGGCCGACGCCGGTGTCGACCTGTGGGCGCTCACCGATCACGATGAAATCGGCGGTCAGCGCGAAGCCCGTGCCGCAGCGCAAGCACTCGGCATGCGATACGTCAGCGGCGTGGAAATTTCGATCACGTGGGCGAACCGCACCGTGCATATCGTCGGGTTGAATATCGACCCCGAGAATGCCGAGCTGGTCGCGGGGCTCGCGGCGACACGCGGCGGCCGTGCCGCACGCGCGCAATTGATGAGCGAGCAACTGGCGCAAGCCGGCATTCCCGACGCTTACGAAGGTGCGCTACGCTTCGTCGGCAATCCCGATCTGATTTCGCGCACGCATTTCGCGCGTTATCTGGTGGAAATTGGCAAGTGTGCGTCGGTGTCCGATGTCTTTGCGCGCTATCTTTCCGAGGGGCGCCCGGGCTACGTGCCGCATCGCTGGGCGACGCTGCAAGATTCGGTGAAGTGGATTCGCGGGGCAGGGGGCATTGCGGTGATCGCGCACCCGGGGCGCTACAAATTCACGCCGGTGGAATTCGGTGCCCTGTTCGATCAGTTTCGCGAACTCGGTGGTGAGGGCATTGAAGTGGTGACCGGTAGCCATACGCCGGATCAGTATCGAGAGTATGCCGATGTCGCGCGTCAATACGGCTTTCTGGCCTCGCGCGGCTCGGATTTCCATGGGCCGACCGAGAGCCGCGCGCTACTCGGCAAACTGCCACCGTTGCCCGACGATCTTGTGCCCGTCTGGAGCCGCTGGCAGTAAATTTACGACGCTATGTCGCAATTCTTCCAGATCCATCCGGAAAACCCGCAACCCCGCCTGATCAAACAAGCCGTCCAGATCATCGACAAAGGCGGCATCGTCGCCCTGCCGACCGACTCAAGCTATGCGATCGCCTGTCACATCGACGACAAGCACGCAGTCGATCGCTTGCGCCGCATTCGCGGACTCGACGAAAAGCAGATGCTCTCGCTGCTCGTGCGCGATTTGTCGGAGCTGGCCGAGTTTGCGATGGTCGACAACCGTCAGTACCGGCTCATCAAGGCCACGACGCCCGGTCCCTACGTATTCATTCTCGAAGCGACGAAAGAGGTGCCACGCCGGCTTTCGCATCCTTCGCGCAAGACGATCGGCCTGCGCGTGCCCGACCACGCCATCACGCTCGCATTGCTCGAAGAACTGGGCCAGCCGCTGCTCGCCACGACGCTGATTCTGCCGGATGAAACCGAACCGTTGAACGATCCGGAGGAGATCCGCGAGCGGCTCGAAAAGCAGCTCGATCTCGTGATCGACGGCGGGGCTTGTCCGAAAGAGCCGTCGACGGTGGTGGACCTGACCGTCACGCCGCCCGAGGTCGTGCGACGCGGGCGCGGCCCGCTGGCACCGTTTGGCCTGTCGTGATCGGGCTAGGTGCGACCGCACGCCCGAATTTCCGCTGACGCGGCGCTAGCCCTATGCAATATCCGGTAATACTGGCGCACGAGTCGGCTTGCTACAATAGCCGGCTATGAATGCAGACCTGATCCAGACCGTTGCGGTCTACGCGCTCCCCGTCCTCTTTGCGATTACGTTGCACGAGGCGGCCCACGGCTATGTCGCGAAGTATTTCGGCGACCCCACGGCCTTTCTGATGGGGCGCGTCACGCTCAATCCCATCAAACACATCGACCCGATCGGCACCATTCTCGTGCCGCTCGCGTTGTATTTCATGACGAGCGGGGCGTTTCTGTTCGGTTATGCCAAGCCGGTGCCGGTGGCGTTCAGCAGCTTGCGCAACCCGCGCGTCGATACCATTTGGGTGGCGCTCGCGGGACCGCTGTGCAACTTCGCGCAGGCCATTTTGTGGGCGCTCTTCGGTGTGGGCTTGCAGCTCGCCGGTGTGCACGAGCCGTTCTTCATGATGATGGCGCAGGCCGGTTTGCTGGTGAACCTGGTGATGTGCATGTTCAATCTGTTCCCGATTCCGCCGCTCGACGGTGGACGCGTGCTCGTCTCGTTGCTGCCGGCGCGCGCGGCTTACACGCTGTCGCGTTTGGAGCCCTACGGCTTCTTCATCGTGATGGCGCTCGTCGTGAGTGGCGTGCTGGGCCGTGTGTGGCTTTGGCCGCTGATTCAATGGGGCCGCGACGTCATCGTATGGATGCTCACACCGCTGCTGTCGCTGGTGTCGTAACGACGCGTCGACGGTTGTAAAAATTGCGCAGGTAGTGCCCCGATAGTGCATTCGAGCGCAGCACCGTAGCTACACAGAACCACAAAACAAAACCAGACCCTATGTACCCCGAACGCGTTTTCTCCGGCATGCGACCGACCGGTCGTTTGCACCTCGGCCACTATCACGGTGTGCTCAAGAACTGGATTCAACTCCAGTCGGAGTACCCGTGCTACTTCTGCGTGGTCGATTGGCACGCGCTCACGACGCATTACGAAACGCCCGAGGTCATCGAACAGAACGTGTGGGACGTGCTGATCGATTGGCTCGCCGCCGGTATCGATCCGAATCAGGCAACGCTGTTCATTCAGAGCAAAGTGCCCGAGCACGCCGAACTGGCGTTGCTGATCGGCATGAGCACGCCGCTGGGCTGGCTCGAACGTGTGCCGACGTACAAGGAGCAGATCGAGAAACTGCGCGAGAAGGATCTCTCGACGTACGGTTTTCTCGGCTATCCGGTGCTGATGGCGGCCGACATTTTGCTCTATCGCGCGCTGCACGTGCCGGTGGGTGAAGACCAAGTGCCGCACGTTGAAATGACGCGCGAAATCGCACGGCGCTTCAACTATCTGTATGGCCGAGAAACGGGTTTCGAAGAGAAGGCCCTCTCGGCGGCACGCAAGCTCGGCAGCAAGCGCGCGAAGCTCTATCTCGAATTGCGCACGGCGTATCAGGAGCAGGGCGACGATGAAGCGCTGGAGCAGGCGCGCGCCATGCTCTCGGAATCGCAGTCGTTGTCGATGGGCGATCGTGAGCGTCTCTTCGGCTATCTCGAAGGCGCTCGTAAGCTGATTCTGGTCGAGCCGCAAGCGATGCTGACGCCCGCATCGCGCATGCCGGGACTCGATGGTCAGAAGATGTCGAAGTCGTATAACAACACGATCGGCCTGCGCGAAGATGCCGAGTCGATCACGAAGAAGGTGCGCACCATGCCGACCGATCCGGCGCGTGTGCGGCGCACCGATCCGGGTGATCCGGAGAAGTGCCCGGTGTGGCAACTGCATCAGGTGTACAGCGACGACGATACGCGCGACTGGGTGCAGAAGGGCTGCCGCAGTGCGGGTATCGGCTGCATCGAGTGCAAGCAGCCGGTTATCGACGGCATCCTGCGTGAACAGCAGCCGATGCTCGAGCGCGCACAGAAGTACATGGACGATCCGTCGCTGCTGCGTGCCATTGTGGCCGATGGCTGCGAGAAAGCCCGCAAGTCTGCGCAAGAAATCATGCGCGACGTGCGCGAGGCCATGGGACTGCAATATTCATGACCGCATTGCACGGGACGGGCGCACCGTCGGCTTGGGTGACGCGGTGGGTGCATCTCATTCGCCCCGGCGCGCGTGCGCTGGATCTTGCGTGCGGTTACGGCCGTCATACGCGCTGGCTTGCCGAGCAGGGCACGCAAGTCACAGCCGTCGATCGCGATGCCGAGGCACTTGCCACGTTGGCAAACTTGGCCGGTGTCACGACTTGCGAGGCCGACCTCGAAGGCGCTGCGTGGCCGCTGGCGGACGATGTGCAGTTCGACATCGTGGTCGTCACGAATTATCTGTACCGTCCGTTGCTGGCGCGCATTGCGGCGTGTGTGGCACCGGGCGGGGTGCTGCTTTACGAAACCTTTGCGCAGGGAAACGAAAGGTTCGGGAAGCCGTCCAATCCCTTGTTTTTATTGGCGCCGGGCGAATTGCTCGACGTGGCTCGCACGGCGAATCTGCGCGTGGCGGCCTATGAGGATGTCACGCTCGCAGCACCGCGTGAGGCCTGCGTGCAGCGTTTGTGCGCGACAGGTGCGGCCCCCGGGGAAAACCCCGGGAGTGCCGCGCTGTACGAGGCGACGGCGTAATCCGCTACAATCCACCCTTATCGCTGAATTGTTCGATAAATCATGACTACCCAAACACCGATTCAAGGCAGTATCGTCGCGATCGTCACGCCGATGGCCGAAGACGGCAGCCTTGACCGCGAAGCGCTGCGCAACCTGATTAACTGGCACGTCGATGAAGGCACCGACGGTATCGTCATCGTCGGCACGTCGGGCGAATCGCCGACGGTCACCGTCGAAGAGCATTGCGAACTGATCGAAATCGCCGTGCAGCAAACGGCAGAAGCCGGTCAGTCGCGTGGCCGTAAAGTGCCGGTGATCGCCGGAACGGGCGGCAATTCGACGGCCGAAGCCATCGAGCTGACCAAGCACGCCAAGTCGGTCGGTGCGGATGCCTCGCTGCAAGTCGTGCCGTACTACAACAAGCCGACGCAAGAAGGCCAGTACCAGCATTTCAAAGCCATTGCCGAAGCCGTTGAGCTGCCGGTCATCCTCTATAATGTGCCCGGCCGTACCGTGGCAGACGCTAGCAACGACACGCTGCTGCGTCTGGCGCAAGTGCCTGGCATCGTTGGCGTGAAAGACGCCACGGGCAACCTGGATCGTGGTATCGACCTGATCCGGCGCGCCCCGAAGAGCTTCGCCGTGTATAGCGGCGACGACCTGACGGCCGTAGCGCTCATGCTCATGGGCGGTCAGGGTAATATCTCGGTCACCGCCAACGTGGCACCGCGTGCAATGCACGAGCTGTGCGTCGCTGCGCTGGCCGGCAACGTGGCCAAGGCGCGGGAACTGCAATTCGAACTGTTCGAACTGCACCGCGCAATGTTCGTCGAAGCCAATCCGATCCCCGTGAAATGGGCACTGCAAAAGATGGGTATGATCGCGTCGGGCATTCGCCTGCCGCTCACGCCGCTCGCGCAGGCGTATCAGGAAACGGTGCTGGGTGCCCTGAAGGCGGCAAACATCGCTGTCGTTTAAGTTTTTCGTTGTGGCTCCCGGGATCGATTGCCCACCCCTTTTTTTGCGACTCATGAAACGAATCGTCAGTATTTCCGTAGCTCGTCCCGTGCTGGCATGGGCCGCTATCGCCTCGTTGGCCCTCGTTGCCGGTTGCAGTTCGCTCTCCAGCGCCCTGTCTTCGGATAAGGTGGATTACAAGAGCTCCAAGGTTGGCCCCTCGCTCGACGTTCCGCCGGATCTGACGAATGTTCAGGCTAACGACCGCAAGTACGTGTCGCCGACCGGTACCGCCACGCTGTCGAACTACGAAGTGCAACAGAAGGTCGTCGCGGCCAACCCGAACGCGAACGACACCGTGCTGCCTGACGTGCCGGGCATGAAGGTCGTGCGCGACGGCAACCAGCGCTGGCTCGTGATTCAGAAGGCACCGGCCGATCTGTGGCCGACGCTGCGTGAATTCTGGCAAGAAAACGGCTTCGTGCTGACCATCGATTCGCCGGATACCGGCGTGATGGAAACCGACTGGGCCGAGAACCGCGCCAAGCTCAATCAGGACATCATCCGCGACTTGCTCGGCAAGGTGCTCGACGGCCTGTATTCGACGGGCGAGCGCGATCGTTTCCGTACCCGTGTGGAACGTGACCCGAACGGCGGCACGGACGTGTACATCACGCACCGTCGCATGGTGGAAGTGTTCACGAACTCGCAGAAGGACACGACCAAGTGGGAGCCGGCGCCGAATGATCCGGGTCTCGAGGCAATCTTCCTGACGAAGATGATGCAGCGTTTCGGCGCGCAAACCGAACAGGCGAAGGCGCAAGTCGACAACGCTCAATCGGGTGCGCCGGCGAGCCAAGTTGTGAAGACGGCTGACTCGGCTTACCTCGACATCAACGAGCCGTTCGACCGTGCATGGCGCCGTGTGGGCGTTGCGCTCGACCGCGGTAACTTCACCGTGGACGATCGCGATCGCGCCAAGGGTATGTATTTCGTGAGCTACGTCGATCCGGCGTCGCAAGCGAAGGACAACGGTTTCTTCTACAGCCTGTTCCATGCGAAGGAAGTGCAGGACAGCAAGAAGGCCAAGAAGTACAGCGTGAACGTGCAAGGCCGCGGCGACAGCCAGACCCGCGTGCAGGTGCTCGACGACAAGGGTAACGTCGACAACTCGCAGATCGCGCAGACGATCATCAGCGTGATCGGCAACCAGCTCCGTTAAGGCGGGGCGTGCGTTTCGCCAGTCTGGGCAGCGGCAGCGAAGGTAATGCCCTGCTGGTGGAGGCGTCGGAAGGCGCCTCCACCACACGTATCCTCCTCGATTGCGGATTCTCGATGCGAGAGATCGAGCGGCGCCTGCTGGCACGCTCGGTCGACGTGGCTTCACTCGATGCCATCGTTATCACGCATGAACACGCCGATCACATCGGTAGTGCACTCTCCCTCTCTCGCAAGCATCGCATCCCGCTCATCATGAGCTGGGGCACGGGGCAGGCCGTCAAGGCGCATGCCGCGCGCAAAGGCGATGGTGACGACGCGTTGGCGCTCGTGCGCTGGTGTCGGTCCGATGAGCGCGTCGCTGTGGGCGGTATCGAGCTTGCGCCCTACACGGTGCCGCACGACGCGCGCGAGCCGCTGCAATTCGTGTTCTCGGATGGCGCACGCCGTCTCGGTGTGCTGACGGATGCCGGATGTGCGACGGCGCATTTGATCGCGACGCTCGGCGGTTGCGACGCGCTAGTGCTCGAATGCAATCACGATCGCGAGATGCTAGCGAACAGCAAGTACCCGGCATCGCTCAAGGCGCGTATCGGCGGTACGTATGGGCACTTGGCGAACGATACTGCGGCAGAGATTCTGGCCGCGATCGACCGGGCAAAATTGCAGCGCGTGATTTGCGCTCACCTTAGCGAACAGAACAATACGCCTGAGTTAGCGATGGCGGCGATGTCAGCGGTGATTGGCGCGGCCGCGACCGAGATTCTGGTGGCGACGCAAGCGGGTGGGTTCGACTGGTTGGCGTGTTAATGGCGGGTGCCAATCGCGCCTGTTAGTCGCGTGTGCCGAACGAGTCGGGAAGGGCGATCCAACAAAACATCAAGGCAATAAAAAAGCCGGTCGTAAGACCGGCTTTTTTTCGCTCAACTGCCTTGCGGCAGCGAGAGATTACTTGCTAGCAGCAGCGTCAACAGCCGAAGCAACGGCGTCAGCAGCAGCACCAGCAGCCGAAGCGGCCGTGTCAGCAGCAGCACCAGCAGCCGAAGCAGCCGAGTCAGCAGCAGCGCCAGCAGCCGAAGCGGCGTCCGAAGCAGCCGTAGCAGCCGAAGCAGCGGCGTCAGCAGCCGGAGCAGCGGCTTCTTCCTTCTTGCCGCAGGCGGTCAGGGCCATAGCAGCCAACAACGAAGCGACGAGGAGAGACTTCTTCATGATCACGTCCTTTTATGGTAGAAGACAAGCGAATGAATAATTAGTTACGGTAATACGCTCTTGCCAGCGCAAAGCCGATTGCGAGACATTGGCAATTAAGGATTACCCTGGGTCATGCAAGCTGCTTGGCGAGAAATTATATTGGGTTTTCCCCAACGCGTCACGTCTATCTCGCGCATTTACCCCGCTTTTTTCCTTACAGTGCGCAACTTTCGCACGTTAGTCGTTTCTGGCCCAAGAAGTAACCAGCCCGAGGCGTACCAATCGTACAGAATTTCGGCAATTTCTTGGTCATTTTGCTCGAAATTCGCCCATTCGTTCGCGTCCAATGCGCGGTGATCGGCGAGCTTGCGCAACGTCGATCGCGTACTGACGGGGGCTTCGAGCGGCTCGCCATTGACGTAGTATCGGTTGCGTCGATACAACAATTGCGTCTTCGAAGCGAGCGCAACCCCTCGTTCAGCGGCCGCGCGAGCGAAGCGCGCAGGCAAAAGCGGTGTATCGGGCGCATCGAAAAACACGTGCGATTTCGGTTCGCTGAGCCAACGGCCGAGAAAATCTTCCACTTCTTTTTTGCCCCAGCGCACCTTCTCGAGTTGCGAGACGAGGGTGTCGATCATTGCATCGGGCAGCGCCGCGGGGTGCTTGACAGCAGGTTGGTGCGGATCGGCGTATCGGCCAGCGAAATGGCGCGAAAACGGCAATTCCGGCGCATTTTCCGCCAGGTGATACAGGAAGTTCTGAAGCATCTCCTGTTCGAGCGGCGCGCGAAACCCAATCGAATACGTCATACATTCGCCCTCTGCCACGCCGTCGTGCGCATAGCCGGGCGGCAGGTACAGCATGTCGCCGGGTTCCAGCACCCATTCCTCTTCGGCCTCGAAGTGCTTCAGGATGCGCAACGGCACATCTTCTTGCCACGTGGTGTCACGCTGCGGGCCGATGCGCCAGCGGCGCTTGCCGTGCGCTTGCAGCAGAAACACGTCGTAAGAGTCGAGGTGCGGACCCACGCCACCGCCATCGGTCGCGTAGCTGATCATTACGTCGTCGAGACGAGCGTCGGGAATGAAGCGAAACTGTTGCATGAGCGAATCGACGGCGCCAGCGTGCAGATTCACGCCTTGCACGAGCAACGTCCATTGCTTGCGTGTGAGCGGCGGCAAATCCTCGGTGTCGAACGGGCCGTGATCGAGTTGCCAGCGCTTGCGAGAAACGCTGACCAGTCGCGATTCGACATCGTCCTGTGCAGCGAGCGCGAACAGGTCGTCACGCGAGAGCGGGGCGGTAAAGCCGGGGATGGCCTGTCGGATGAGCAACGGGCGTTTGTGCCAGTAGCGCTTCATGAAAGCGTCTGGCGTGAGGCCGCCGAGCAGTGTCGATGTGGGCTTGGAAGTCGTCATGCGTATGTCGTTGGTGCGTCCGGTCGAGATGCCGTCGGCGCAATATGCGGTGTTCGTGCAGTGCGGGTCAATCGGCAATGCGGCAACGCCGGCGGGGCGCAAACCCCCTGTCGATCGCTTGTCAAATTACCGTCAGGCCGCGCTCACGCGGGTCCGCGTATAATGCGGGCTGTTTTTCGGAGAGTTTGATGAAGATCGAAAAGAATACTGTCGTATCGGTGACGTACTCGTTGTCGGACGCTCAGGGCAACCTGATTGAAGAAAGCGGCGCCGAGCCGATGGTCTACCTGCACGGCGGCTATGATGGCACGTTCCCCAAGATCGAGGAAGCGCTCGATGGTCAGGACGTCGGCTACGCCACGCAACTGCAACTGGAACCTGCCGATGCATTCGGCGACTACGATCCCGAGCTGATCAAGGTCGAAGAGCGTGGCCGTTTCCCGGATCCGCTCGAAGTCGGCATGCAGTTCGAAGGCACGCCTGAAGACGGCGACGAAGAAGGTGACACGTTCATCTACACGGTGACCGACGTGGCCGACGACAAGGTCGTGCTCGACGGCAATCACCCGCTGGCTGGCATGGCATTGCGCTTCGATCTGAAGGTGACCGACGTGCGTGCTGCGACGGAAGAAGAAATCGAGCACCAGCATGCGCACGGCGCAACGGGTCTCGAGATCGTCGACGAAGACGAAGACGACGCCCCCACGCTGCATTAAGCTTGCTGCGTCGCGAATTCCCCGCTAACGGGGACTAGCGACGAAGACGAGCGCGAGTCGCCAGAACGAATTCGCCGGACCGGTGCACTGCTCACGCAGTGCGCCGCGTCCGGCGTTTTTCGTTGCGATTCGTGAAAAGGGATTCGTGTTGCGACAGCGCGCCTTGCCGAGAGGGCTCTGATGTCGCGGCGACATGCGTTGCACGCCCTGTGATTGGGCCGCGTCATCGCGCAGCCGTTGTGCGACTTCCGAAATTCAATCGTCGCGTGCAGGGGCGCGTGCCCCGGACGAAGGCGGTTTGCCGTCGCTGGGAAATAGCGATGGGCCGATGGGCATGACGCCCTGATTGGGGTCTGAGCTATTGATCGCCGCCCCCGACGCCGGGTAGAGCGTGGAGTAGGGCGCACCATACGGGCCCATCCCTTCGCCTCCCACGCCGTTCTCGGGCGCGGGGTTCAGGCCGCGCGGTACCGCCGGGCTGGTGGCTTTCTGTGCGCTTCCGGCGGTGCTATTGGCGGGCAATAGCACGGCTTCAACATTGAAAACCTGCGTTGTGCCCGGTTCGACGCGCACACGCACCCAGCGATTGACCGTCGGCGCGCCATAGGTGCTCACCTGCGTGAACGACTTGACCACGGCCCCGTGCACGTCGCGCAGCGGCTGCGATTGATGCATCGTCTTGCCGCTGTCGATCAGCAGAATCGGCGCCTTGAACCGGCTGGCGAGTTTCTGCAACTGCACGCGGAAGTCTTTATACCCGTCGACCCCGCGCCGCTCGCCTCGCTCCGAGAACATCCCCCGTAAGCCGCCGCTGCGTGCCGGTTCAAATTCCGGGTCGGCCTGCGCGACGATCACCATGCCGATCGCGTCCTTCTGCTGCGCATAGACAAGCGCGTGTTGCAGCCAGACACGCGTCGCAATCACTCGGTCTTCGAACTCGCCATTGCGCCCGCCCGCCGAGCGGTAATTGTTGTTGTTACCCGGCAGATTCAGCCCCACGAATACGACGCCGCGATAGAACCATCGCACGTTCTCGTGATACTGCCGAAAACGTGCCATATCGCTTTGGCGCGTGAGATCGAATTGCGCATGGCCGATCGGCCCCGGCCCCAGGACATCATCGTTGCCGAAGGCGCGGTCGCGCAGAAAGTCGAGTCGCTCGATCGGGTTGTAGCCGCCGTCGGTGGCTCGTTGGCAGTCGGCCCAGTCGTTTGCCCCGGGCACGTAGATGAGCGGTTTGGGTGAGCTACTAAGCAGGCCGATCCGCTCCGTGATGAGGTCGTCGCGGCAGGATTCGGTCGGCCCCTTGAAGTTGCCTGCATGCACGACGAATGCCGCCGCGCCGTCACCGATGCTGGCCAGCACGCTGCGCAACACCGGCACTTCCGTATTGCCGTACGGGGTGTTGCCCAGCACGGCAAACTCGAACGACGGCAACTTGACCGCCGCCTTCTGTGTAGGCTTTGCCGCCGCACGAGAGCGGTTGCTCTGTGCCGCCGTTTGCGTGACCGCGTTCGCGGACGTTGCCGCGGTGGTTGGCGCAGGCCCCGTCACAAGCGCGAGCGCTGCGAGCGCAACGCAAACTCGCCAGGTGCTGGCGAAGCTTGCGATGCGATGCGTGCGCAGGTGGCGGCGGCTTTGCATGGTGGCGCGTTATCGGTCTCGGTTGGCGTGTCAGGCGGCTTATTGGTCGCGTATCGGTTCGCTTCTCAGTCGGCTTGTCAGTTCGGCGTGCGCCCGGCCAGCAGGCCGCGCAGTTCGTACAACAGATCGAGCGCTTCACGCGGGCGCAGATCGTCTGGGTCGACATCCGCCAGTCGAGCAAGCGCGGCTTCGGCGGCCGGATCGAGTGCGGGCGCGGCAGCGTGCTGTGCCCCGGGGCGTGCGTGCGCGTCGCTCGCATCGGCATCGTCGAGCGCACCGTCCAGATCGTTCTCCACCACCGCGCGCGGTGCGAACAAGTCGAGTTGCGGTGCGGCGGGATCGAGCGCCTGCTGTTCAAGCAATGCCAGATGCTTGCGTGCCGCGCGAATCACCGGCATGGGCACCCCGGCGAGTTGCGCGACCTGAAGCCCGTAGCTCTGGCTGGCGGGGCCGTCTTGCACCGCGTGCAAGAACACGATGCCTTCGCCATGTTCGACCGCCGACAGATGGACGTTCGCGCATTGCGGAAACTCGTCGGGCAACTGCGTCAACTCGAAGTAGTGCGTGGCGAACAGCGTGTACGACCGATTGTGGCCGAGCAGGTGACGCGCGATGGCCCACGCAAGCGCAAGACCGTCGAACGTCGACGTGCCGCGCCCGATTTCGTCCATCAGCACGAGACTCTGATCCGTTGCCGTGTGCAAGATCGCAGCCGATTCGGTCATTTCCACCATGAAGGTCGAGCGCCCGCCCGCCAGATCGTCCGACGCCCCGATACGCGTGAAGATCGCATCGAGCGGCCCAAGTCGCACGGCTTCCGCCGGGACATAGCAGCCCACGTACGCGAGCAGTGCAATCAATGCCGTCTGACGCATGAACGTCGACTTACCGCCCATGTTCGGGCCGGTGATCAGCAGCAGGCGGCGTGCGTCCCCGAGCGAGCAATCGTTCGCGATGAAGCGCTCGACCTGTTGCTCGACGACCGGGTGGCGGCCGCCACGAATGTCGACTACGCGCTCGGCAATCAATTCAGGCTTGACCCAGCCCAGCGTTTCGGCGCGCTCGGCGAGTGACGCGAGCACATCGAGTTGCGCCAGCGCTTGAGCAATCCGCTTGAACTCGGCGATGTGCGGCAAGAGTTGCTGCAACAGCGCTTCGTAAAGGAATTTCTCGCGCGCGAGTGAGCGCTCTTGCGCCGACAGCGCCTTGTCTTCGAAGGTCTTGAGTTCCGGTGTGATATAGCGCTCGGCATTCTTGAGCGTCTGACGGCGACGGTAGTCGTCGGGCACTTTGTCGGTCTGGCCGCGCGTGACTTCGATATAGAAGCCATGCACTTTGTTGAATTCGACACGCAGGTTGTTGATGCCGGTGCGGGCACGCTCACGCGCTTCGAGATCCACCAGAAACTGGCCGCAGTTCTCCGAGATGTCGCGCAGTTCGTCGAGATCGGCATCGTGGCCGCGTGCGATGACGCCGCCGTCGCGCAACATGGCGGCCGGCTCTTCCGCGATGGCGCTCGTGAGCAGCGCTAGCGATGCGTCGGGAATGGCCAGGTCTTCATGCAGCATGGCAAGCAGCGGGGAGCGCTCTTCGACCGCGCGCAGCGTGACATGCAACTCGGGCAGGCGGCGCAGCGCGTCGCGCAGGCTCGACAGGTCGCGCGGGCGTGCCGTAAGCAGGGCGAGTCGCGCCGTAATGCGTTCAACGTCGGCCACGTGACGCAGTTCGCCGGAGAGCGCCCGCCACGCGCCCGGGCCTTCGAGCAGCGTCGCAATGGCTTGCTGTCGCGCTTGCGGCACTTGCTGATCGCGCATCGGATGGTGCAGCCAGTGACGCATGAGGCGGCTGCCCATCGTGGTGCCGCAGGTGTCGAGTAGCGAAAGCAGCGTGGGCGATTCAGTGCCGCGCAGCGTCTCGGTCAGTTCGAGATTGCGGCGCGTGGCGGCGTCGAGGCCAATATAGGCGGCTTCTCGCTCTACGTTCAGATTTTGCACATGGCGCAGCGACTGACCCTGCGTCGCTGCGGCGTATTGCAGCAACGCACCGGCCGCACCGAGGGCCGGATTCAGCCCATCGCAGCCAAAGGCCGTCAGGCTGGCCACGCCCAGTTGATCGCGCAGCCGTTGCGTACCGGCCGCCGTGTCGAAGTGCCAGTCGGGCACGCGGGTGGTGGTGCCGAGCGAGAGGCCCGCAAAGGTCTCGGCGGCGCTGTCGGGGACGAGCGTCTCCGCCGGGCGGATGCGTTCGAGCTCGCGGGCGAGTTTGTCGGCAGCCACTTCCATCAGACGCAACTCGCCGCTGGCGAGCGAAAGCCATGCCAACCCGGCCACGCGCTCGCTCGCACGCCGCGCATTGGCGGGGGCGGGCATTTGCACGGCTAGCAGGTATTGATCGAGTTTGTCGCTCAGCAGGGCGGCATCGGTGAGGGTGCCGGGGGTGACGATGCGCACGACCTTGCGCTCGACCGGGCCCTTGGACGTTGCCGGGTCACCGATCTGTTCGCAAATAGCAACCGATTCGCCGAGCTTGACCAGTTTGCCGAGGTACTGCTCCACGGCGTGATGCGGCACGCCGGCCATGCGGATCGGCTGTCCGCCCGACTGGCCGCGTGCGGTCAGCGTCAGGTCGAGCAAGCGCGCCGCCTTGACCGCATCGTCGTGAAATAGCTCGTAGAAATCGCCCATGCGATAGAAGACGAGCATGTTCGGATGATCGGCCTTGATGCGGCTGTACTGCTGCATCATCGGCGTCATCGCTGGCGTGGGGGCAGCAGCAGGGGCAGGGGTAGCGTGAACTTGGGTGCTCGTCATGAAAGAAAAATCGGGTCGAAGCGACTGAATTCGGGGTGAGGCTAGGGCGACGTGCCAACGCGAAGCACATCGCACGGCGCACCAATCTGGCGCGTTGGATGCGCAATTTTACGACGGGTTCGCGCTCGCCCGTGACGATCGGTCTCGCAATGTCTTCTTTGGGCGTCGATGAGACTGTTACACGAAGGCAACGAATTTCTCTCAAGTTTCCCAAAACCGTGCCGTTTCGGGTGGTAAGCTCTCGCAAAAAATAACCAGAAGCAAGACAAGCTACTCTCGCACGGGTCGGTATGGTGAAGACGTTGAAGGGACGGGTTGCGGCCACGACGGCGCTCGTCTCGATGATATTGATCGTCGGCGTTGCCGTCGGCATTGAATTTTTCGTCTACGGAGAGTTGCGAAGCTCGTTGCAGGCCCAGCTCGACAATCAGGTCAAGCTCGTGGCCGATCAGCTCGACGACAAGGTGCGCGCGAAGTATCTCGCGTTGCACCGCATTTCACGGCACCTCGGCAATCCGTACGCCATGACGGCGGCGGAGCTCGACGCGTTCGCCAATGCCTCGGTGTCGATGCCCGAGACGTTCAATACCTTGTTCGTTGCGGCACCTGACGGCCGGGTGATCTACGACTCGACGTTTCCCGCCACCCCGATCAATATCGCGGACCGCGACTATTTCAAGGCGCTGCTTGGCGGGGCGCCGCAGGCGATCTCCGGTTTGATCGCCGGGAAGATCACGCGCTCGCCGGGCGTGGTGCTCGCCGTGCCCGTGCGCGACGCCGAAGGGCGGCTCACCGCGGTGGTCGGCGGCGCCATCAATCTGTTGCGACAGAATTTCATTGTCGATCTGGCGAGTAACGCGGTGGGCGACACGGGCCGCTACTGCCTGATTACGAACGAAACGCCAGCCCGGTACGTCATTCAGGCCGACGTCACCAAGATTCTCAGCGCGGTTGGCCCGACGCAGACGCTTTGCGGCGTGCGCGATGCGGGGGCCAACGAGCTCGTGCATATGCATCCGCTCGTGGCGCGCACGGCGATGGCCACGACCGGGTGGTCGCTCGTCGCCGTGTTGCCTGGCGCCGAAGCCTTCGACCCGCTCGCGCGCGTGCGCCGACGCGTGGTGATGCTGGCCATTGCCGCCATTGCCATCGCGGCGCTGGTCATGTGGTGGGTGGCGCGCTGGATGCTGCGCCCGGTTGATACCTTGCGCGAATTGGTGGAGCGCAGCGCGAGCGATTTGCGGGCCATTCAATCGTTGCCAGTGCAGCGTGCCGACGAAATCGGGGCGCTGGCGAACGCGTTTCGCGAAATGATGGAGCGGCTGGGCGATCGCACCGACGCGTTGGAGTCGTCGCGTGAGGCGGCCCGTGCCAACGTGCGCCGCATGCAGGAAATCGCGGATCGGGTGCCGTTTTTGGTGGCGTTTCTCGATGGCGAGGAACGGTTCGCATTTGTGAACCGCGCTTGCGAAGTTCGGTTGCGCCGCTCGCGCGAACACATTCTCGGCTCGACGGCGCAAGAGTTGCTCGGCGCATTGCTCTATCGCGAGTTCGCGCCGTATCTGGCGCGCGCCTATGCCGGGGAAGCGGCCACGTTCGTCTGGGATTTCGGTGAGAACAGCGAGTACCGCTGCTTCGAGGTGAGCTATCAGCCTGAGTGGACCGCGAACGATGTGCTCGTGGGCGTGCACGTTTTCGTGCGTGACATCACCATCGAGCGCTCGAACGAGCGGCGCTGGCGGCGCGAGTCGCATACCGATCACTTGACCGGGCTGCTCAATCGCAAGGGCTTCGATCAGGCGTTGGCAGCGGCTGTGCGCCGGGCGCGCGAGGGGGCAGGGGCGCAAGCGTTACTGTTCGTCGATCTCGACCGGTTCAAACTCGTCAACGATACGTGGGGGCACGCGCTGGGTGACGAGCTGTTGAAACGGTTGGCCAAGCGGTTGGTCGCCTGCGTGCGCGAGAGCGACGACATCGCCCGTTTCGGTGGCGACGAATTTGCCGTCATCATGCGCGACATCCACGATGTTCAAGATGTCGAGCGCGCCGCGAAGGCCGTGCTCGAAGTGGCTTCACGTCCGATGGCGCTCTCCGTGGGCGATGTGGGAGTGGGCGCTTGCATTGGCGTGGCGATGGTGGCTTGCGGCGAGGACAAGACACCGGACATGCTCTTTCAAGAAGCCGACCGGGCGCTCTATGAAGCCAAGCACGGCGGCCGCGGACGCTTCATGTTCAGTGATGGTGCATCGGTCCGTTCGCTCTGAGATCTTGGTAAGTCAGCGCTCACCGGGGAGGTGAGTCGCCGCGCGAGTCGTCTCTGTCATCCCTTTGTCTTGTGGCGCGACACGTTAGTCGCGGCCAATCGATATCGCCGTTGCGATCAGCTTCGCTGTAGTTACGAACATAAATTGTCTGACGCACAATGAGCGACGCCATCCGTTTGTAGCGGACTGCGACAGACGGGTCCGGGCGTGGGGAAGTGATCGACCAGGAGGCAAGCATGAAACTCGAGGGCGGACGAAGCCGGGTAGTCACGCGGGCGGCTTCTGACGCAGGGTGGCGCGAAACGGGGTCGCGCCGTGAACCGCCGCGGACATCGCATCGCAGACCGCGCACGCGGCCAGACACCGATGCCGCCGGGAACGAGACAAGACACGAGAGCTTGTCCGTTCGCGAAAACGAAGTGTTCCATATGTTGGTCGACGGCTTGGCCGTCAATGAAGTGGCTCACGCGCTGCATCTGAGTGAGCGCACAGTAACGTCGCATGTCATGCAAATTCTGCACAAGCTCGCGCTCGGAGATTGTGCGGACCTGATCGGCTACGCCGTGCGGCATGGGCTGGTCGATGAAGGGACGGAGGGCGCTGTCTGAGTTTTTGACGGCACCCGTCGACAATATGGAGCGCGCCGCCGTATCTCGGTCGTAACGGTACGCGAGCGCGCCATTCGGAGCTAACCCGGCGCGTTGCAGACGATCTTCGCGATCGCGTGCGACGCGCCAGTCACACCAGAACGCATGCGCGCCCGCCACGCGTTGTCCCGCGATCCCTGTTGCTCGTCTCCCATCTGCCCCTAGCTGACCTCGCGCTCAATCGCGCGTCGCTCTCTCCGCCTCGTCTCGATTACTGCCGAGCGCATGGCGTCGGCCGACGCGAATTTGCCGTCGGTGATAAGGTACGGCTCGAACCTATTTGACCGATGGTGCGTGGCCGCTTGCAGCGGTGCGCGCCGGCACCTAACGAGGACAGACACATGAAGGCGATCGAGATCACGCAATACGGCGCACCGGAAGTGCTCAAGCTGACCGAGCGCGCCAAACCCGAACTCAAGCCGGGTGAGGTGCTCATCAAGGTGAAAGCGTCGGGCGTGAACCGGCCTGATGTGCTGCAACGTATTGGTCAGTATCCGGTGCCGCCGGGCGCGTCGGATCTGCCGGGTCTTGAAGTGGCTGGTGAAATCGTCGAGGGCTCGCTCGATGGCGCCGACAATCGCTGGGGGCTGAAGATTGGCTCGCGTGTCTGCGCGCTGGTGCAGGGCGGCGGCTATGCCGAGTACTGCGCAGCACCGCTCGCGCAGTGTTTGCCGGTGCCGGAAGGGCTGTCCGATGTCGAGGCGGCGTCGCTGCCGGAAACGTTCTTCACGGTGTGGAGCAACGTGTTCGATCGCGCGCACCTGGGCAACACCGAAGCGGGCGAGAAAGAAACGCTGCTCGTGCAAGGCGGCACCAGCGGTATCGGCGTGACGGCGATTCAACTGGGGGTGGCGCTGGGGCACCGTGTGTTCGCGACGGCAGGCTCCGACGATAAGGCGCGTGCTTGCGAGGCACTCGGTGCCGAGCGCGGCATCAATTACAAGACGGAAGACTTTGTCGCCGTCACGAAAGAGCTCACCAAGGATCGCGGCGTCGACGTCGTGCTCGATATGGTGGGCGGCGATTATTTGCCGCGCGAAGTGCAGGCGCTGGCGTTCGACGGCCGCATCGCCATCATCGCGCTGCTCGGCGGCAGCAAGGCCACGCTCGATATGGGGGCGCTGCTGCGTCGTCGTCTGACCGTGACCGGCTCGACGCTGCGTCCGCGTTCGGTCGCGTTCAAGGCCGCGATTGCGCAGCAACTGCATGAGAAGGTCTGGCCGTTGTTCGCTGCGGGCAAGATTCGCCCGGTGATTTACCAGACGTTCCCGGCAGAGCAGGCAGATAAGGCGCATGCCCTGATGGAAACCAGCACCCACGTCGGCAAGATCGTGCTGACTTGGTAAGTCTGGCGGGCGGGGCGGGTGAAATTCGCGTGAAAGCCCCATTTCATGCGGTTTTTCGCGCCCGTCGTCCGGCGAAATTGACCCCCATAGCCCAGACGCACTAGAATGAGAGGTTTTTCGTCTATAAGCATGGGGGAGAAGGCGTGACATCTGCTATCGCAGCTTCGGCTCGCACTATCAGCCGTAAGGCTGGCAAGCTCGTCGTGGGCAATTGGAAACTGCACGGCAGTCTGGCCGGCAATGAGGCCCTGTTGGGTGGTTTGCTGGCATCGCCGGTGCTGAGTGCGCCGGGCGTCACCGCCGCGGTGTGCGTGCCGTTCCCCTATCTCGCACAGTGCCAGGCGCGCCTCTCGGGGCAGGCGCTGGGTTACGGCGCACAAGATGTGTCGGCGCAAGTGAGCGGTGCGTTCTCGGGGGAAGTGGCCGCGCCGATGATTGCCGAATTCGGTGCGCAGTTCGTGATCGTGGGCCACTCGGAGCGTCGCCAGTACCATGGCGAAACCGACGCCGGCGTAGCAGCCAAGGCGCTGCGCGTACTCGATGCAGGCATGACGCCGATCGTGTGTGTGGGCGAAACGCTTGCCGAGCGCGAAGCCGGCGACACGAAGGCCGTGGTGACGCGTCAGCTCGACACGGTGCTCGCTGCACTGACGGCTGAGCAGGCTGTGAAGATCGTCGTTGCCTACGAGCCGGTTTGGGCGATTGGCACGGGCAAGACGGCAACGTCGGCCGAAGCGCAGGAAGTGCATGCGCATCTGCGCGCGATGCTCCGTGCGAAAGGCGAGGCGGTTGAGGATGTGGCGGTGTTGTACGGCGGCAGTGTGAAGCCGGACAATGCGGTCGAATTGTTTGCGATGCCCGACGTCGATGGCGGTCTGATCGGCGGTGCGGCATTGAAAGCAGCGGATTTTCTGGCGATTTGCGAGGCGGGTCTGCCGCGCTAATGCCGGTGCCATTTTGTAATGGCACGAAATAGTCATGATGCGTCGCAGCAAATGCGGCGCAAATCAGATTCTTCTATACGGGTGATGAGATGGGGTTGTTTAAGACGTTTTTGGTCGTGGTGCAGGTGCTTTCCGCGCTGGGCATCATCGGTCTGGTGTTATTGCAGCATGGTAAGGGTGCCGATATGGGCGCCGCGTTCGGTAGCGGTTCGTCGGGTAGCTTGTTCGGTGCTTCGGGTTCCGCCAACTTCCTGTCGCGCACCACGGGGGCATTGGCTGCCTTGTTCTTCGTGACCACGCTGGGCCTCACGTACCTGGGTTCGTATAAGCCGAAGGCAAATATCGGTGTCCTTGGTAATTTGCCCGCAGCGACCGCACCGGTGGCGGCTTCGGCGGCAGGTGCATCGAGCGTTCCGGCACCGGCTTCGGTGGCGAATCCGCAAGACGTGCCCAAGTAATTAGCAAGTCGTTTGTGACAAGTAATAAGCTGTAAAGAAAATCGAAAAAAATTCGATTTGTGCATTGAACAAAATGCCGAAGGGCGCTACTATAGCGGTCTTGAAGCGATTCGTAAGTGACAGCGGATTGCAGACTATGAATGCCGACGTGGTGAAATTGGTAGACACGCTATCTTGAGGGGGTAGTGGCGAAAGCTGTGCGAGTTCGAGTCTCGCCGTCGGCACCACAGTTCTACGATGCCAGCCTTGCGTTTATGCTTTGGCTGGCATTTTATTTTGTGCTCACCGTTCATCCGCTTTCCGGTCCCCACACCATCGACGAGAGCGGTTCTTTGAACTAACCGAAAGAGGGTAGAGTTGAACCTCGGAACCTATTATCCCGTCCTGCTGTTTCTTCTGGTAGGTGGCGGTCTTGGGGCGGTACTGATTGGCGTCGGTAAATTCCTCGGCCCCAACAAACCCGACAGCGAAAAACTCTCTCCGTACGAGTGTGGCTTCGAAGCATTCGAAGACGCGCGCATGAAGTTCGATGTGCGCTACTATCTCGTCGCCATCCTTTTCATCCTGTTCGATCTCGAAACGGCATTCCTGTTTCCGTGGGGCGTAGCTCTGCGCGATATCGGCTGGGTGGGCTTTATCTCCATGATGGGTTTCCTGCTTGAACTGCTGATCGGTTTCGTGTTCCTGTGGAAGCGCGGTGCGCTCGACTGGGAATAAGGCCGACGATTGACAGCAGCATTGCAGAAGGATTCAGGGTAAGCATATGAGCATCGAAGGGGTTTTGCGCGAAGGGTTCGTCACCACCACGGCTGACAAACTCATCAATTGGACGCGCACGGGTTCGCTGTGGCCGATGACGTTCGGTCTCGCTTGTTGTGCCGTCGAAATGATGCACGCGGGCGCAGCGCGTTACGATCTTGACCGGTTTGGCGTGGTGTTTCGTCCGAGCCCGCGTCAGTCGGACGTGATGATCGTCGCCGGCACACTGTGCAACAAGATGGCGCCTGCGCTGCGTAAGGTCTACGACCAAATGGCCGAACCGCGCTGGGTGATCTCGATGGGGTCGTGCGCCAACGGCGGCGGCTACTATCACTATTCGTATTCGGTGGTGCGCGGTTGCGATCGCATCGTGCCGGTCGACGTCTACGTGCCGGGCTGTCCGCCGACGGCCGAGGCGCTGGTCTACGGCATCATCCAGTTGCAGTCAAAGATCAAGCGGACTGCGACGATCGCTCGCAAATAACGCCACCGCCCATGTCTACACTAGAAAAACTCAAGACCACCCTGCAAAACGTGCTTGGCACCCGTGCCGAGCAGTTGGTGGAAGCCCTTGACGAACTCACGTTGACGGTCAAGGCGAGCGACTATCTCGAAGTGGCGCGCACGCTGCGCGATCACCCCGAGCTCAAGTTCGAACAGCTGATGGACGTTGCCGGCCTGGACTACTCGGCCTACGGCGACGGCGCCTACGACGGCCCGCGTTACGCTGCTGTCTCGCATCTCCTCTCGATCTCGTTCAACTGGCGTCTGCGCGTGCGCGTGTTCGCGACGGATGACGACCTGCCGGTCGTGGCCTCGCTGATCGACGTGTGGAGCTCGGCGAACTGGTTCGAGCGCGAAGCTTTCGATCTGGTCGGCATCGTGTTCGAAGGCCATCCGGATCTGCGCCGCATTCTGACGGACTACGGTTTCATCGGTCACCCGTTCCGCAAGGACTTCCCGACGTCGGGTTATGTCGAGATGCGTTACGACCCCGAGCAGAAGCGCGTGATCTATCAACCGGTGACGATCGAGCCGCGCGAAATTACGCCGCGCATCATCCGCGAAGAGCATTACGCCGGTCTGAAACATTAAGGTGGCCTTGTGGCAGACATCAAGAACTACACACTGAACTTCGGTCCGCAGCACCCGGCAGCGCACGGCGTGCTGCGCCTGGTGCTCGAGCTGGACGGCGAAGTGATCCAGCGCGCCGATCCGCACATCGGCCTGCTGCACCGTGCGACCGAAAAGCTCGCTGAGTCGAAGACGTTCCTGCAATCCGTGCCGTACATGGATCGTCTGGACTACGTCTCGATGATGTGCAACGAGCACGCGTACGTGATGGCGATCGAAAAGCTGATCGGCGTCGATGTGCCGATTCGCGCACAATACATCCGCGTGATGTTCGACGAAATCACGCGGATTCTGAATCACTTGATGTGGATTGGTTCCCACGCACTCGACGTGGGCGCGATGGCGGTGTTCCTGTACGCCTTCCGTGAGCGCGAAGACCTGTTCGACGTGTACGAAGCCGTCTCGGGTGCTCGCATGCACGCGGCTTACTACCGTCCGGGCGGCGTGTACCGCGATCTGCCGGACACGATGCCGCAGTACCGCGCATCGAAGTTCCACAACGAACGTGCCATCAAGAAGATGAACGAAGCGCGCGAAGGTTCGCTGCTCGACTTCATCGAAGATTTCGCGATTCGCTTCCCGAAGTGCGTCGACGAGTACGAAACGCTGCTCACCGACAACCGGATCTGGAAACAGCGTCTGGTCGGTATCGGTGTGGTGTCGCCGGAGCGCGCACTGCAACTCGGCTTCTCGGGCGCGATGCTGCGTGGTTCGGGCATTGCCTGGGACTTGCGCAAGAAGCAGCCGTACGAAGTGTACGACCGCCTCGAGTTCGACATCCCGGTGGGCAAGGAGGGCGATTGCTACGACCGCTATCTGGTGCGCGTGGAAGAAATGCGCCAGTCGGCGAGTCTGGTGCGTCAATGCGTGAAGTGGCTGCGTGAGAATCCGGGTCCGGTGATCACGGATAACCACAAGGTGGCACCGCCGTCGCGCGTTGAAATGAAGTCGAACATGGAAGAGCTGATTCACCACTTCAAGCTCTTCACCGAAGGCTTCCACGTGCCGGCCGGCGAGACGTATGCCGCGATCGAGCACCCGAAGGGCGAGTTCGGCATCTATCTGGTGTCGGACGGCGCTAACAAGCCGTACCGCTTGAAGATTCGTGCACCGGGCTTTGCCCACCTTTCTGCGCTCGACGAGATGGCCAAGGGCCACATGATTGCCGATGCTGTGGCGATCATCGGTACCCAGGACATCGTGTTCGGCGAGATCGATCGCTAAACGCGCAGCGGGCGCCCTAGGCGCCCGCCGGTTTTAATTCGGCAGGGTTTCGCAGGTCGATACCGTTGCCGTTCCTAGTTGCCGTGCCTGTGAGTCGCGGGCGGCCGAGATGATCGGCTCGCCCGCGCTGGCACGAGCGGGGATAACGTTTTAGAGAACAGTCGGATCGGAAATGCTTTCTCCCGAAGCCCTGAAGAAAATCGACCGTGCCGTTGCCAAATACCCTGCCGACCAGAAACAGTCGGCGGTGATGCACGCACTTGCCGTAGCGCAGGTCGAGAAAGGCTGGTTGTCGCCCGAAGTGATGCAATTCGTGGCGGACTACCTCGAGATGCCCGCAGTCGCGGTGCAAGAGGTCGCAACCTTCTACACCATGTTCAACACGAGCCCGGTGGGCAAGTTCAAGTTGACCGTGTGCACGAACCTGCCTTGCCAGCTCACGCGTGGCGAAGAGATGGCGAAGTACCTGAAGGAAAAGCTGGGTGTCGAATACAACGACATCACGCCTGACGGTCTCTTCACGGTCAAGGAAGGTGAGTGCATGGGCGCTTGCGGCGATGCCCCCGTGATGCTGGTGAACAATCACCGCATGTGCGGCTTCATGAGCGAAGAGAAGGTCGACGCGCTCATCGATGAGCTCAAGGCCAAGGCCGCAGACGGAGAGAAAGCATGACGTCGCTGCACAACCGTCACATCAAACCGCTGATTCTCGCGGGCCTCAACGGCGATAACTGGCATTTGGAAGATTACGTCAAGCGCGGTGGTTACCAGCAGCTCACGCGTATTCTGAAAGAAGGCCTCACGCCCGAGCAGGTGATCGCCGACGTGAAGGCTTCGGGCCTGCGTGGCCGCGGAGGCGCAGGCTTCCCGACCGGTCTGAAGTGGAGCTTCATGCCGCGCGCGTTCCCGGGTCAAAAGTATCTCGTCTGCAATTCGGACGAAGGCGAACCGGGTACGTTCAAGGATCGCGACATCCTGCGCTACAACCCGCACGCCCTGATCGAAGGCATGGCCATCGGCGGTTTCGCCATGGGCATCACGGTCGGCTACAACTACATCCACGGCGAAATCTACGAAGTGTATGAACGCTTCGAAGAGGCGCTGGAAGAAGCGCGCGCCGCCGGGTTCCTGGGCGACAACATTCTCGGCACGGACTTCTCGTTCCAGCTGCACGGTCACCATGGCTATGGTGCGTACATCTGCGGCGAAGAAACTGCGCTGCTCGAATCGCTCGAAGGCAAGAAGGGCCAGCCGCGCTTCAAGCCGCCGTTCCCGGCGAGCTTCGGTCTGTACGGCAAGCCGACCACGATCAACAACACCGAAACGTTCGCAGCCGTGCCGTTCCTGCTCGCGACCGGTCCCCAGCAATACCTGGAAATGGGCAAGCCGAACAACGGCGGCACCAAGATTTTCTCGGTATCGGGCGACGTCGAGCTGCCGGGTAACTACGAAGTGCCGCTGGGTACGCCGTTCGGCGAATTGCTCGAACTGGCCGGTGGCATGCGTGGCGGTAAGAAGCTGAAGGCAGTCATTCCGGGTGGTTCGTCCGCCCCGGTGGTGCCCGCCGGTCTGATGATGGAAACGACCATGGACTACGACAGCATCGCCAAGGCTGGCTCGATGCTGGGTTCGGGTGCCGTGATCGTGATGGACGAGACGCGCTGCATGGTGCGCTCGCTGTTGCGTCTGTCGTACTTCTACTACGAAGAATCGTGCGGTCAGTGCACGCCGTGCCGTGAAGGGACTGGCTGGCTGTGGCGCGTGGTCAATCGTATCGAGCATGGCGAGGGCCGCAAGGAAGACCTCGACCTGCTCAACTCGGTGGCCGAGAACATCATGGGCCGTACCATTTGCGCGCTGGGCGATGCCGCAGCGATGCCGGTGCGCGGCATGCTCAAACACTTCTGGGACGAGTTCGCCTACCACGTCGAGCACAAGCATTGCTTGGTCGGCGCTCACTAATCCCTTTTGACGCTTGGCATTGAACCGCTATGGTTGAAATCGAAATTGACGGCCAAAAGGTCGAGGTGCCCGAAGGCAGCATGGTGATCCAGGCTGCCAAGAAGAACGGCACCTATATTCCCCACTTCTGCTATCACAAGAAATTGTCGATCGCAGCGAACTGCCGTATGTGCCTGGTCGAGGTCGAAAAGGCCCCGAAGGCCGTGCCGGCCTGCGCCACGCCCGTTGCCAACGGCATGATCGTGCGCACCAACTCCGAGAAGGCTGTGAAAGCGCAGCAATCGGTGATGGAGTTCCTGCTGATTAACCACCCGCTCGACTGCCCGATCTGCGATCAGGGCGGTGAGTGCCAACTTCAAGATTTGGCAGTGGGTTACGGCAAATCGGCATCGCGCTACCAGGAAGAGAAGCGTGTGGTGTTCCACAAGAATGTGGGCCCGCTGATCTCGATGGAAGAAATGTCGCGTTGCATCCACTGCACGCGCTGCGTGCGCTTCGGTCAGGAAGTGGCCGGGGTGATGGAATTCGGCATGCTGGGCCGTGGCGAGCACTCGGAAATCACGTCGTTCGTCGGTAAGACGGTCGACTCCGAACTGTCCGGCAACATGATCGACCTGTGCCCGGTGGGTGCGCTGACGTCGAAGCCGTTCCGTTACAGCGCCCGTACGTGGGAACTGTCGCGCCGCAAGTCGGTGAGCCCTCACGATGGCGTGGGCGCGAACCTCGTGGTGCAAGTGAAGAACAACAAGGTCATGCGCGTGGTGCCGCTCGAAAACGAAGCGGTCAACGAATGCTGGATCTCGGACAAGGATCGTTTCTCGTACGAAGGTCTGAACAGCGACGAGCGCCTCACCAAGCCGATGCTCAAGCAAGGCGGCGAGTGGCACGAAGTCGACTGGCAGACGGCGCTTGAGTACGTCGGCCACGGCCTGACGGACATCATTCGCGACTTCGGCGCCGACGCCGTTGCCGGTCTGGCCTCGCCGCACGCGACCGTCGAAGAACTGCACCTGCTGCAAAAGTTCGTGCGCGCACTGGGCAGCGACAACGTCGACTTCCGCCTGCGTCAAACGGACGTGTCGGGCGGTACGAAGGGTGCCCCGTGGCTCGGCCTGCCGATCACGGAACTCGACACGCTGCAAAGCGCGCTGGTCGTCGGTTCGTTCCTGCGCAAGGATCATCCGCTGTTCGCCTCGCGTCTGCGTTCGGCGGTGAAGGCTGGCGGTCAACTGAACCTGCTGCACGGCTCGGACGACGATCTGCTCGTGAAGCTCGCGAACAAGATCATCGCTGCACCGGGCGCATGGGTAAGCGAACTGGCCGGTATCGCTGTAGCGGCTGCGGCTGCCAAGGGCGTTGCCGCACCGGCAGAACTGGCCGGTATTACGGCGAGCGACGCTGCCGAGGCGATCGCCGCTTCGCTGATCAACGGCGAGCGCCGTGCGATTCTGCTGGGCAACGCTGCCGTTCAGCATCCGGAATTCGCGCAACTGCATGCCATCGCGCAAGTGATCGCTGACATCACGGGCGCCACGCTGGGCTTCCTGACCGAAGGCGCCAACACGGTCGGCGGCTACGCAGTGAAGGCCACCAACGCGAAGGGCGCTGCGGCATTGTTCGCGCAACCGCGTCAGGCTTACGTGCTGCTCAACGCCGAACCCGAGTTCGACTCGGCCGACGCGAAGCAAGCACTCACAGCACTGAGCGGCGCGAAGATGGTCGTTTCGCTCTCGCCGTTCAAGCACGGTCTCGAATACGCCGACGTCCTGCTGCCGATCGCCCCGTTCACGGAAACGGCCGGTACGTTCGTCAACGCCGAAGGTCTGCCGCAACACTTCAACGGTGTGGTGCGCGCGCTGGGCGAAACGCGTCCGGGCTGGAAGGTGCTGCGCGTGCTGGGCAACCTGCTCAAGCTGCAAGGTTTCGAACAAGACACCGTGGAACAAGTGCGTGCAGAAGCGCTCGCCGGTTTCTCGGCCGCTTCGCTCGACAACCGCGCCACGGCAACGCTGGCTGCGCCGAAGGCCGCTGCACAGGGTCTGCAACGTCTGGCCGATGTGCCGATTTACTCGGCCGACGCGCTGGTGCGCCGCGCCCCGTCGCTGCAATTGACCAACGACGCCAAGGCTTCGCTGCGCGCGACGCTGCCGGCGGCACTGTTCGACAGCCTCGGCCTCGCTGCCGGCGACGCCGTGCGCGTTCGCCAAGGCGATGCGGTGGTCACGCTGCCGGCAGCTCGCTCGGAAACGTTGCCTGCCAACGTGGTGCGCGTCCCGGCAGCCACGCCGGCGTCCGCTGCGCTTGGCGCGATGTTCGGTGAAATTTCGGTGGAGAAGGCGTAAATGAGCCTGAACGAAGTCATCAATCAATACGGCACGCAACTGCTGGGCGTGGCCTGGCCGACGGTGTGGGCGCTGGTGCGCATCCTCGTCGTGGCCGTCATCCTGCTGCTGTGCGTGGCGTACCTGATTCTGTGGGAGCGCAAGCTCATCGGCTGGATGCACGTGCGTCTCGGTCCGAACCGCGTGGGTCCGGCCGGTCTGTTGCAGCCGATCGCCGACGTGTTGAAGCTCCTGCTCAAGGAAGTCATTACGCCGACGCAGGTCAGCAAAGGCATCTACGCCATCGCTCCGGTGATGGCGGTGCTGCCGGCCTTCGCCATCTGGGCGGTGATCCCGTTCCAGCCGGGCGCAGTGCTCGCCGACGTGAACGCCGGTCTGCTGTACGCGATGGCGATTTCGTCGATCGGTGTGTACGGCGTGATTCTGGCCGGTTGGGCATCGAACTCGAAATACGCGTTCCTCGGCGCCATGCGCGCGTCGGCTCAGATGATTTCGTATGAAATCGCGATGGGCTTCGCGCTGGTGTGCGTGCTGATGACGGCTGGCTCGCTGAATCTGTCGGACATCGTGCGCTCGCAAGAGCACGGCATGTTCGCCAGCATGGGCGTGAACCTGTTGTCGTGGAACTGGCTGCCGCTGTTGCCGATGTTCGTCGTGTACTTCGTCTCGGGTATCGCGGAAACGAACCGCCACCCGTTCGACGTGGTGGAAGGCGAATCGGAAATCGTGGCTGGTCACATGATCGAATACTCGGGCATGGGCTTCGCGCTCTTCTTCCTGGCCGAGTACATCAACATGATCATCATCTCGGCGTTGGCCTCGGTGCTGTTCCTGGGTGGCTGGAGTGCGCCGTTTGGCTTCCTGTCGTTCATCCCGGGCGTGTTCTGGCTGGCGTTCAAGGTGTTCCTGCTGCTGTCGGTGTTCATTTGGGTGCGTGCGACGTTCCCGCGCTACCGCTACGACCAGATCATGCGTCTGGGCTGGAAGGTTTTCCTGCCGCTGACGATTGTCTGGGTGATCGTGGTGGGTGTCTGGATCATGTCCCCCTGGAACATCTGGGGCTGAGGCGAACGGAGTAGAGGAATCCCATGGTAAGGGCAATCAAAGACTTTTTCGGCAGTTTCCTGTTGTTGGAACTGCTCAAGGGCATGGCGCTCACAGGGCGCTACACGTTCGCACGTAAGGTGACGGTGCAGTTTCCGGAAGAGAAGACGCCGCTGTCGCCGCGTTTTCGCGGTCTGCATGCGCTGCGCCGCTACCCGAACGGCGAAGAACGCTGCATCGCATGCAAGTTGTGCGAAGCGGTGTGCCCGGCAATGGCCATCACGATCGAATCGGACGTGCGTGAAGACAATACGCGTCGTACCACGCGCTATGACATCGATCTGACCAAGTGCATCTTCTGCGGCTTCTGCGAAGAAAGCTGCCCGGTGGACTCGATCGTCGAGACGCACATTCTCGAGTATCACGGCGAGAAGCGTGGCGATCTGTACTTCACCAAAGAGATGTTGCTCGCGGTGGGCGATCGTTACGAAAACGAAATCGCGGCGGCCAAGGCGGCCGATGCGCCGTACCGTTAAAGCGGGGCAGGGCGCGACGCTTGGCGGCGCGCCCGGTGCGGCATTGACGTTGGCTAATTTGGCGACACTCCGGTGATTATGGAATTCACAACCTTACTTTTCTACGTGTTTGCGCTGATCCTCGTGGTCTCGGGTCTGAAGGTCGTGACCTCGCGCAACCCCGTGCAGTCGGCACTGTTCCTGGTGCTGGCATTCTTCAACGCTGCTGCGATCTGGATGCTTCTCGAGGCTGAGTTCCTCGCGATCATGCTGGTGCTCGTGTACGTCGGCGCGGTGATGGTGCTGTTCTTGTTCGTGGTGATGATGATCGACATCAATCTCGACGAACTGCGACGCGGTTTCGGCAAGTTCATTCCGCTGGCGAGCACCGTCGGCGCGATCATGATCGTCGAAGCGGCGCTCGTGCTCATGCGCGGCTACGGTGCCACGCGTGCGCCGGTCAAGGCAGTCTCGGCACCGGACGTGCCGAACACCAAGGCCTTGGGCATTGCGCTGTACACCGACTATATCTTTGCCTTCGAAGTGGCAGGTCTGATCCTGCTGGTGGCCGTGGTCGCAGCGATTGCGCTCACGATGCGTACCCGTAAGGACCACAAACAGACCGACCCGAGCAAGCAGGTGCGCGTGAAGAAACGCGACCGCGTGCGTCTGGTGTCGATGCCCGCCGAAGCCCGGCAGCAGTCCACCGGCGCCGACACGCCGGCGGCGGAATAAGGAGCCAGCATGATGTCGTTGTCGCTAGCGCATTACCTGGTGTTGGGCGCGATTCTCTTCGCGATCAGCATTACCGGTATCTTCCTCAACCGCAGAAATGTGATCGTGCTGCTGATGGCCATCGAGCTGATGTTGCTCGCGGTCAATCTGAACTTCGTCGCGTTCTCGCATTACCTGGGCGACATTGCCGGTCAGGTATTCGTGTTCTTCATCCTTACGGTGGCCGCCGCAGAAGCTGCGATTGGCCTGGCCATTCTGGTCACGTTGTTCCGTAAGCTCGAAACGGTCAACGTCGAAGATCTCGACCGCCTCAAGGGTTAATAAAAGCGAACGCTGTTATGGCATCCACACTGAATCCCACACTGTTGCTCGCGATCCCGCTGGCGCCGCTGGCCGGGTCCGTGATCGCCGGTCTGTTCGGCAAGCAAGTCGGACGCGCGGGCGCGCACACGGTCACGATCCTCGGCGTGCTGGTCGCGTTTATCCTTTCGGTCATGACGTTCCTCGACGTCATGAACGGCGCGAGCTTCAACGCTACCGTCTACGAATGGGCACGCATCGGCGACCTCAAGCTCGAGATCGGCTTCCTGATCGATACGCTCACCGTCACGATGATGTGCGTGGTCACCTCCGTCTCGCTCATGGTGCACATCTACACCATCGGCTACATGGCGGAAGACCCCGGCTATCAACGCTTCTTCTCGTACATCTCGCTGTTCACGTTCTCGATGTTGATGCTTGTGATGAGCAACAACTTCCTGCAACTGTTCTTCGGCTGGGAAGCGGTGGGCTTGGTCTCGTACCTGCTGATCGGTTTCTGGTACACGCGTCCGACGGCCATCTACGCCAACATGAAGGCGTTCCTGGTCAACCGCGTGGGTGACTTCGGTTTCCTGCTCGGTATCGGTCTGCTGCTGGCCTTCACGGGCACGCTGAACTACAGCGAAGTCTTCGCCAAGGCGAACGATGTCGCGGCCCTGTCGTTCCCGGGCACCGACTGGCGTCTGATTACCGTGGCTTGTATCTGCCTGTTCATCGGCGCCATGGGTAAGTCGGCACAGTTCCCGCTGCACGTCTGGCTGCCCGACTCGATGGAAGGCCCGACCCCGATTTCGGCACTGATCCACGCGGCCACGATGGTGACCGCCGGTATCTTCATGGTGAGCCGCATGTCGCCGCTGTTCGAGCTCTCGGACACCGCGCTGTCGTTCATCACGATCATCGGCGCGATCACGGCGTTGTTCATGGGCTTCCTGGGCATGATCCAGAACGACATCAAGCGTGTCGTGGCCTACTCGACGCTCTCGCAGCTCGGTTACATGACGGTCGCGCTCGGCGTGTCGGCCTACCCGGTCGCTATCTTCCACCTGATGACGCACGCGTTCTTCAAGGCGCTGCTGTTCCTCGGTGCGGGCTCGGTCATCATGGGCATGCATCACGATCAGGACATGCGCAACATGGGCGGCCTGTGGAAGTACATGCCGATCACCTGGATCACGTCGCTGCTCGGTTCGCTTGCACTCATCGGTACGCCGTTCTTCGCCGGTTTCTACTCGAAGGACTCGATCATCGAAGCGGTGGCCGCCTCGCATCTGCCGGGTTCGGGCTTCGCCTACTTCGCAGTGGTCGCCAGCGTCTTCGTGACCGCGTTCTACTCGTTCCGTATGTACTTCCTCGTCTTCCACGGCAAGGAGCGTTTCGGTCAGGCACATCATGACCACCACGACGCCCATCACGCGGACGAAGAAGACGATCACGGCGAGCACCACGGTCTGGCCCCGGGCCAGAAGCCGCACGAATCGCCGGCCGTTGTGACGATTCCGCTGATCTTGCTGGCGATTCCGTCGGTGATCATCGGTGCCATCGCGATCGCCCCGATGCTCTTCGGCTCGTTCTTCAAGCAAGGCGTGGCATTCAAGGACGTCATCTTCATCGGCGAGAATCACCCGGCGATGGAAGAACTGGGTCAAGAATTCCACGGCTGGGTTGCCATGGCGCTGCACTCGTTCGGCACGCTGCCGATCGCACTGTCGGCACTGGGTATCTTGCTGGCCGCGTTCTTCTACCTCAAGCGCCCGGACATTCCGGCCGCGTTGAAGAGCCGCTTCTCGGGCATCTACAACCTGCTCGACAACAAGTACTACATGGACAAGATCAATGAAGTGGTCTTCGCCAAGGGCGCGCTGAAGATTGGCCGCGGCCTGTGGAAGGCGGGCGACCAAGGCCTGATCGACGGCGCCGTCGTCAACGGCAGCGCGCGTCTGGTGGGCTGGTTCGCCGGCGTCATCCGCTTCATGCAATCGGGTTACATCTATCACTACGCGTTCGCCATGATCATCGGCATGCTCGGGCTCCTGACGCTGTTTGTGACGTTGAACGGCAAGTAAAAGGGGGAGCCAATAACAATGCAATCGCTACCGCTTCTGAGTCTGGCCATTTGGCTGCCCATTTTGTCGGGGATCGTTGTCCTCGCGGTGGGAAATGACCGTAACCCGACGGGCGCACGCGTGCTGGCGCTCATCGGTTCGCTGGTGAGCTTCCTGGTCACGCTGCCGCTGATCTCGAATTTCGACGCCAATACGTCGGCCTTCCAATACGTCGAAAAGACGAGCTGGATCGCACGCTTTCACATCAACTACTTCCTCGGCATCGACGGCATTTCGCTGTGGCTGGTGGTGCTGACGGCGCTGATCACGGTGATCGTGGTCATCGCGGGCTGGGAAGTGATCACAGAGCGCGTGTCGCAGTACATGGCCGCGTTCTTGATCCTCTCGGGTCTGATGATCGGCGTGTTCTCGGCACAAGACGGCCTGCTGTTCTACGTGTTCTTCGAAGCCACGCTGATCCCGATGTATTTGATCATCGGTGTGTGGGGCGGCCCGAACCGTGTGTACGCAGCGTTCAAGTTCTTCCTGTACACGCTGCTCGGATCGCTGTTGATGCTGGTCGCGCTGATTTACCTGTACAACGCAACGGGCTCGTTCACGCTGACCGACTGGTACGCGGCGAAGATTCCGATGAACGTGCAGATACTGCTGTTCGTGGCGTTCTTCATGGCATTCGCGGTGAAGGTGCCGATGTGGCCGGTGCATACCTGGCTGCCGGATGCCCACGTGGAAGCCCCGACCGGCGGTTCGGTCGTGCTGGCCGCGATCATGCTGAAGCTGGGTGCGTACGGTTTCCTGCGCTTCTCGCTGCCGATCGCGCCGGACGCTAGCCACTATCTGTCGGGTTTCATGATCACGCTGGCGCTGATCGCCGTCGTCTACATCGGCCTCGTGGCCCTGGTGCAGACCGACATGAAGAAACTGGTGGCTTACTCGTCGATCGCTCACATGGGCTTCGCGATTCTGGGCTTCTTCATGTTCAGCGAAATCGGCATGCAAGGTGCACTGGTGCAGATGATCTCGCACGGCTTCGTGTCGGGCGCGATGTTCCTGTGTATCGGTGTGCTGTACGACCGCATGCACTCGCGCAACATCGCCGATTACGGCGGTGTGGTGAACACGATGCCGAAGTTTGCCGCGTTCTTCATGTTGTTCGCGATGGCCAACAGCGGTCTGCCGGCGACGTCGGGCTTCGTGGGTGAATTCCTGGTGATTCTGGGCGCCGTGAAGCTGAACTTCTGGGTGGGTCTGCTGGCAGCGACTTCGCTGATTACCGGTGCGGCCTATTCGCTGTGGATGTACAAGCGCGTGATCTTCGGTGCGATTGCCAACGACCACGTGCGCGAGCTGATCGATATCAACAAGCGCGAGTTCTTCATGCTGGCCGTGTTGGCTGCACTCACGCTGTTCATGGGTATCTATCCGAAGCCTTTCACGGACCTGATGCACACCTCCGTGGTTAACCTCCTCGCCCACGTGGCGCAGACCAAGCTGCCGTAATCGGGGAGGAAATCTAGATCATGCAAAACATTAATCTGCTGCCTGCGTTGCCGGAGGCCATCCTGCTGCTCATGATCCTCGTGATCATGATGTGCGACGCGTTCCTCGGCCAGACGCGCAAGCTGAACTACGTGCTGGCACTCATCACGACTGCGGTCGTGTCCGTGCTGTGGGCGTGCAACGCCAGCGATCCGGCGTCGCACTATCTGTTCGGCAATGTGTTCGTTGCCGACCCGATGTCGAACCTGCTCAAGGCCTTCGGCGGTCTGGCAACGTTCATGACGTTCGTCTACGGCCAGAAGTATCTGGAAGCGCGCGGTCTCGCCCGTGGCGATTTCTACATCCTCAGCCTGTTCTCGCTGCTGGGCCTGTCGGTGATGATTTCCGGCAACAACTTCCTGACGCTGTATCTGGGTCTGGAATTGATGTCGCTGTCGCTGTACGCCCTCGCTGCCGTGTGGCGCGATTCGACGAATGCGACCGAGTCGGCCATGAAGTACTACGTGCTGGGCGCGCTCGCTTCGGGCTTCCTGCTGTACGGCATGTCGATGATGTACGGCGCGACCGGCTCGCTCGAACTGGCCAAGGTCTTCGAAGTCATCGCCTCGGGTGCGGTCAACAAGATCGTGCTGGTGTTCGGTGTGGTGTTTATCGTCGCCGGTCTGGCCTTCAAGCTGGGTGCTGCGCCGTTCCACATGTGGGTGCCTGACGTGTATCAGGGCGCACCGACGCCGGTCACGCTGCTGATCGGCGGCGCACCGAAGCTGGGTGCCTTTGCACTGCTGCTGCGTTTGCTCGTCGAAGGCATGCTGCCGCTGGCGATCGACTGGCAACAGATGCTGATCATTCTGGCGGTGCTCTCGCTGGTGATCGGTAACCTGACGGCCATCGTGCAGACCAACGTCAAGCGTCTGCTGGCGTACTCGACGATCTCGCACATGGGCTTCGTGCTGCTGGGCATGCTCTCGGGCGTGGTGGGCGGCAAGATCGACGGTATCGCCGATGCGTACGGTTCGTCGCTGTTCTACAGCGTGATCTACCTGCTGACGACGCTGGGCACGTTCGGTATCGTGCTGCTGCTCTCGCGCAAGGGTTTCGAAGCTGAGAACCTGTCGGATCTGAAGGGCCTGAACCAGCGTAGCCCGTGGTTTGCCTTCGTCATGCTGATGCTGATGTTCTCGCTGGCTGGCATTCCGCCGCTGGCAGGCTTCTACGCGAAGCTGGCCGTGCTGCAAGCTGTCGTGAACGCCGGTATGGTTTGGCTGGCCGTGGTCGCCGTGATCGCGTCGCTGATCGGTGCGTTCTACTACCTGCGTGTCGTGAAGCTGATGTACTTCGACAAGCCGGAAGACAGCAACGCGTTGGAAGGCAGCGGCACGATGCGCCTGGTGCTCTCGCTCAACGGTCTGGTGCTGGTGTATCTGGGCTTGATGCCCGGCCCGCTGATGGACTGGTGCCTGCGCACGATCAAGCTGACGTTGGCAAGCTAACGCTAGCCAGCAAGTCGGAAAGCAAGACGTAAGACGAATGGGGCAGGGCATGCATGGCATGACCGGCCCCTTCTGACGAATAAAGCCAGAATTACGGAGACGAGAACAATGGGCATGACAGCAGGCGGTACACTTGTCATTCTGCTGGCTGTGCTGGGCGCGAACTTGCCGTTCGTGAACCAGCGCCTGTTCGGCATTCTGGCCCGCAAGGCACCGGTGAAGTCGCTATGGCTGCGGTTGCTGGAGATGGTGGTCGCGTACTTCGTGGTGGGTGCACTCGGTTATCTGATCGAGAAGAGCATCGGCAACGTGTTCGCGCAGGGCTGGGAGTTTTATGCGGTGACGGCGAGTCTGTTCGTCGTGTTCGCGTTTCCGGGGTTCGTCTACCGGTATTTGTGGCGACATCGACCGGCGGCTGCCGCCTGAGATGTTGGCTTCCCGAGACGCCGCCCGCTGGGCGGCGTTTTGTTTTGGACGGTTTTGGATGGTTTTGTACGATTTTTGTGTGGCCATGGGGGTTTCATGACTCAACGTCAAATTGACGATCAGCACCTTGTAGAGACGCAGATTACGAGCGACACCGTCTACGAGGGCGCATTCCTGACCATCAAGCGCGACAACGTGCGTTTGCCCGACGGCAAGACCGCTGTGCGCGAATACACCACGCATCCGGGCGCGGTGATGGTGATTCCGTTGTTCGAAGACGGGCAAGTGCTCATGGAGCGCCAATACCGCTATCCGCTGCGTCGCGTGATGACGGAACTGCCTGCGGGCAAGCTCGACGAAGCCGAGGGTGGTTTGGCCTGCGGCAAGCGCGAGTTGCTCGAAGAGACCGGTTACCACGCGGAGCGTTGGGACTATCTGACGCGCATCCACCCCGTGATTTCCTACTCAACCGAGTTCATCGACATCTGGCTTGCGCGCGACCTGACGCTGGGCGAGCAAAAGCTCGACGACGGCGAGTTTCTCGACGTGTTCAAGATGCCCGCGACCGAGTTGCTGCAATGGGTGCGCGATGGCCGCATCACGGACGTGAAATCGGTTATCGGCGCGTTTTGGCTGGAAAAGGTAATATCCGGCGTCTGGCAGCCGAACGAGCGTTCGCCGCTGCGTTGAAGTCTTGGGGTGTCGCGTCATGAAGGTTTTTGATTTGCGTTGTGCGCACGAGCACACCTTCGAGGGCTGGTTTGGCTCGGAGGACGATTACCTGTCGCAGCAAGCCCGGGGGCTGGTGTCCTGCCCGGTTTGCGGCGACACGGGCATCGTGCGCGTGCCGTCGGCCCCTCGACTGAACCTGTCGGGCGCCACAGGACGCGATACCCCATCGAACACACCTGCTGCCGCACCGGTGGCACAGAGCAAGGCGCAGCTGCCCCCCGAAGTCGCCGAAGCCCAACGGCAGATTCAGTCGCTGTGGATGAAGGCGGTGCGCCACGTCATCGCCAACACCGAAGACGTCGGCAAGAATTTCGCCGAAGAGGCCCGCAAGATCCACTATCAGGAAGCCCCCGAACGCAATATTCGGGGCGTCGCCACGCGCGAAGAGACTGAGGCACTGGCCGACGAAGGGATCGACGTCATGGCGCTGCCGATCCCTGAGGGTGCGAAGGAAACGCTGCAATAGCGCCTCCTCCGGCACGCGTCCGCTCAGGAACCAGACGGCGGGACAGCGCGGTCGAACAGCGGTTCGAGCAGGTCGTTGACGAACACGCCAGGTGTCAATTCGATGCGACGCATTAAGTGCGTTTGCAGCTTATCGACCAGAAACAGCATGTTGTTTCGGCTGCCATAGGCCTGATAAAGATGGCCAAGTCCCCCGTCTAACAAGTGTTTGATGAATGCCTCGGCGAGTGCCTGCCGCGACTCGAATTTCGCCAGCCCAAAATTGGCATCGTAGAACCACGATGCGTCGCCACTCAGGGTGACGGACATCGCATGCGCGCGTGTTTTTATCAGGTACGAATTCACGCCCGCGGACTCTGAAGTCAATAGACGGAAGAGCTCTTCGATTGTTAGAGCGTTGTCGGTGAGGCGCACGCCGCGCAGCGGTATTTCAAGCTGTCGTGCGTTGACGTTGGAATGCAAGGCGATGAGGCCATTGCGAAGCTTGATCGCGGCGTCCGACTTCGGCGCTTCGATGGCGTTCCGGATATTGCCGATGAACGCGTCTTCTTTGCCCATATGCAGGGCGGCGGTCATCGCGCGCGTCAACGGCAGGCAGAAGCCGGTATGGCCGTCGGCATTGCTGTTGATATAGGCCGTTTGCGTGAACGCCTCGAGTGTGCCCCCGGCTTCGCGCACTTGCGCGGCAACGATCCTGGCGTTGACAAGGGCTCGCTGCGTGGCTTCGAACCGTAGCGCATCTTCGACTCTGCGCGCCAGAATGCCAGCTAGCTTCGCGTCTTTCGGATCCAAGCTGATGAGGTCCAGCTTGAGCAGATCGGCGGGGCGATACGTTTCATCCCACTTCAGAAAGCTGGCACCGGCCTCCTGCTTGCCCGCCGCGAACGCCGCGCGCTCCGCCGGGTCGGCGGAATTGGCCAGCGTGGCACACTTCGCGCGATATTGAACATCGACAAATTCGCGGCTGATGTCTTCGTGAAAAACCGCTGTGATGCCCGCTTCTGAATCCGACATCATCAAATCGGATTCGAGCACCCATTCGTAGCCATAGGTTTGCGATATCGACGGCCCGGGCCCCGCGATGCCCTTGGGATCGGTCAACCGCCAGGTGCCTTCGGCGGGGTAGTACTCGATGGCGAATCGCTTATCGCCCGACGCGACGATCAGCCCTGTCTCTCCCCGATACAGATTCGGCATTAGCATCGTGAGCCGTGAGAGCGGCGTGCGGTCGACGAACGGCAGCAACTCTCGTTGGACGGCCGTACTGGCCCGGTAGTAGCAGCCGATCGGAATGCCGCCGGTGATGCCGGTGAGCAAAGAGGCCCACCCCGCCGAGCTGACGGCCTCGTCGCCAAGCGCGGCAGACATTCCCCCCAACAGCATGTCGGTGGCCGACAACACCGCATTGGCTTCCATCAGGCCCGGAATGGGCAAGCGAAAGGCGGTGCCCAGCCCGGTGATCCAATTGATGGCCGTCAGCGCATGTAACAGCAGAACGACCGGTTCCGCCGGATCTCTGGGGACTGAGTGGAGGCTCAGTTCGCTAGTGCGTTCACGGAAGACCTGGACATATGCCGTGAACGGATCTCCTGTCATGGGGGCGCTGCGGGAGATGAGGTGCGCCAATGGCGCGTCGGAGCCGACGAGCGCCAGCAAGCTCTTGAGCGCTTCGCCGTGCTCGCCGTGACGATCTTCACGCGAGAAGCAGCTGAGCAGGCGAGTCCGTCCTTCGAGCGTTTGTGCTTGCTGCTCTAGCCAATCGTTGTATTGCTTCCGATTCGCGAAGGCTTTCATGTTGTTGTCTAACAAGCGCGGTGCCCAGATTAGGATCCAGCCCGTCGTCTGGTCGGTAAATTCTTGAATCTCCGACACGGCCACCCCGATGCGCAGCCACGAGGCAATAACCGTCGAATCCGCAGGGTCGAAAGTGTCTTGCACATGATCGAGGTCGAGCGTATCGAAGCTCGGACATCGCGTAATCTGGCGCGCAATGTCGGCCCCTTCACGCAGTAACAATCCATCGTGATACTGCATATACGCGTCGATGGTGAACGAGGACTTCAGCGTCGTTCGAACGTTTCCCTGGTGTTCCGACCAGAATGTGGTCAGCGCTCGGGTTTGCTCGGCGACGAATGCCCCGGTATCGATCAGTGAGAGCAACGCCTCTGGCGTCAGGCTGCCCACCGCGAACGAGCGCGCCCCGACTGGATTTGCATCGAGCGAAAAGATGACTTTCGCGCTAGGGGGCACGGTGCTCGGGCGCGTCCCCTCGGCAATGTCGATGACGAGCTGGCTCAAGGTGACCGTCCCGGAGGACTGCACCGGTTTCCACGACTGGTGGGCGAGCGGACTCGCCCGCTCATTGATCTTGTAAATGTGAACGAACACCTTCGCCGGATTGAGCGTCACGCCGGTGGCGGTCTTGATCAACTGCGCGACATAGCGCGACGCACCTTCATGAAGGTCGGGAAGCGCTCCTGAAATGGTGGCGCGCAGCTCAACCGCATCGCGTACCTGCTGCATCGTTCGCAGGCGAAGATTTAACTGGCGATCGGCGGGGAGCGTGTCTGGGTAGCCTCTGGGCCGGGACGCCGCGAGTTCGCTTTCAACGACTTCCGATGGCGCACCGGCGAGCCACTGCGTCCATGTTTGGCCGCGCGCATCGCTCACGACCTCCTGTCCCGTGTCCATCGTTTCTCGATGTATGACGGTGAAGGCGACATCGAGCGACATCTGGATCAAGTCGTCACCGGTCTCCGCGAGGGTAATGTTGCACATTGCGCCATTCACGCAACGCTGCGAGACGCTCAACGGCAGGCGCTGCACCAGTTCGTTGTAGAGGATCGATTCATTGCCGCGCAACAGGTCATTCCTCAGACCTTCCATCGACGCGAATTCCTGGATCGGTGCCGAACTGCCCGCCACGTACACGATGAGTCGACCGCTTTCGCCTGTCGTGCGAAGGGAGGTTTGAGAGACCGCAAACATGCCGCCCGGTTGCAGTGTGCCGTTCTGGCCGGGCACACCGACATCGAACCGGTAGCCTTGAATATCGGTCATGTCGGAGTCGGACGACGCGCGTGCCGCCGCACTCGGCGCATAGACGACCAATTGGGCAAGAATTAACCCGGTATGGGATATCTGACCGGCGGCATATCGCAGCTTCGAGTCCTCTTCCAGCATCTCTTTCCAGTGGCTGTACACGATCACTTCGGAAGCCAGGCGACGGTCTGAGGCGGCGAGCCCGCCAAGCGTTTCAACCAGACGCGTGCGGCTCGTCTGAATGGCGTCGACGAACGATGTCACGTTGAGTGAGGGCAATTCGTCGACGGGCAGGTAGGGCGAGTGTTTGGGCGAGTTGTGCGAATAGATGCCGTATTCCGCCTCGGTACCGGGCAGTGCCTCGCCGGACGCCAAGAGTTGCACGGCGGCGTCGGTCAGCGATGTCGATGACACAAACCCCGTGCGGCGCCATTGCCCCGGTGCCAGGTCGCTCGGATGAGTGAAGTATTTGAACCGGTTCAAGAACCATCGATCTGGATCGAAGTTTGCGCCGGTGCCAGTGCCGCTCTTGGCGAGTTTGTCTTTGACGCGTTGCTTCCAATCCGTGAGCGGGGCGACATATTGCGCGATGTCTTGTTGCGCGAGGTGTCTATCCGTCTGCGTGATGGCGAGGTCCGTTAGGCGTTGGCTCGTGGTCGAGGGCGATAGCGGTGAGCGGGGGGCGGCGTTTGGCGGGGTGACGTCTCGGCGGGTGAGGCGGTGGGGCTGCAACTGATGCGCCGGGTGAAAGGGTTCCGCATGCAGGTGCTCCAAGGCCTGCGCCAGCGTCGTCGTGCGTTGGGTCGGCAGGCCTTGCGCCGCGGGGAAGGCGAGCGGATCCGCCCATAAGGGCACGTTCATCGCGTCGGCGACGCCAGTGACGACGGTGTCGAGACAGTTGCCGATGGCTCGGCCGATGTCGTTGAATTGCGAAGCCTGCGGCGAAACGGTGGATGTGTCGGATGCGTTGGGTAGGTCGGATACGTTGGATATGTCGGGGCGGGGTGTGCCGTTAAGCGCGTAAAGCAAGCCAGTCAACGTGCCCGCGAGGCCGTGCTTGTGCCATGCCGGATGCGTCGGGCCGGACGTCACGTCTTTGGCAAGCGC
Source organism: Pandoraea pneumonica (assembly GCF_902459645.1). Taxonomy (GTDB): domain Bacteria; phylum Pseudomonadota; class Gammaproteobacteria; order Burkholderiales; family Burkholderiaceae; genus Pandoraea; species Pandoraea pneumonica. Next base: position 1,668,504 of record NZ_CABPSK010000001.1, on the reverse strand, counting down.
TCGGGCGATCGCCTCGTAATCGCGATCCTCGCGCCACGGATCGTGACCGGACCCCGATAGCCACAGCCACATAAAGGCTTGCTTTACCCGCTGCTTCCAATCGCTGCCGGTTTCGCAAGGCCCCGCTTCGGGAGGGCAAGGCACGTCGGCTTGTGTTCTCTCTTGCGAGCGTCGGATATCGCGCAAGTTGCCCGGGGAGGCGACACGCGCAAACGTTTCGGCCAATGTCTCGTATGGACGGCGTTCCACCAGCGCGCGCTCAAGCGACGCGAGAATGCCGGGGGCGAGATCGGCGTGATCGTTGAGTGCCTGAACGATGGGGTCGTTCTCCTGGCTCAAGAACTCGGCGACTTCGGCCAGCGGCGTGCCGGTGAGCGTGAGCAGCAAACTGACGCGAAGCTCTGGATGACGAGCGCAGGCGTGCTCCATGCTGCTGGCCCACAGCGCCGTGTCCTCGGCGTGCAGCTTGGCAAGCAGGGTTTGGAACGTCTGTCGATCGACGGGAGCGGCAGCGGGAAGCGTGAGTTGCGGTGTGCGTTGTGGCGTGGGCACAGGCGTCGCCGTCGAGGCAGGGATTAAGGTGGTTTTCGTAGCACTAATGTTAGTATTGCTAATCATTTTGACGGGAGCAGCGAAAAGAACGTCGAGAGGATGAGGCGGCGGGGTAGGTGATGGATGGTGCGGGCGGGGAAACAATACCCGCTATCTGAAAACGCTCATTGCGCCGCCGGGTGGGGGTTGGGTAACGGTGTAAAGTGACTGCTTCGCGGGACTGCACTGCCACGCGATTTCGATATCCGCACGCACGAAAAGGAGGCTGTCATGGCGACACTTGATTACTATTTCGAGGACTTTTCCGTTGGCGACACGTTCGATCTCGGGACGTACACGTTCTCCGCCGACGAGATCGTGCACTTCGCCCGTCAGTTCGATCCGCAGCCGTTCCACGTCGACGAAGCGGCTGGGCGCGCGTCCCATTTCGGTGGTTTGGTCGCGAGCGGCTGGCATACGTGCAGCATCATGATGCGATTGAATGTCGACAAGCTGCTTGCGCGCTCGTCGAGCATGGGCTCACCTGGTGTGGAGCAAATCGAATGGCTTGCGCCGGTGCGTCCCGGCGACACGATCAACGTGACCAGCAGCACCTTGGAAGTGCGGGCATCGAAGAGCAAACCCGATCGCGGTATCGTGCGCCAACTCTGGACGGCCACGAATCAGCACGGCGAGGAAGTGTGCCGGTTCCGCGGGACGGGGATGTATCTGAAGCGCGGGGCCTGATTCGGCATGCCGGGCAAACCCGGCGATCGCGGGGTGACCTGTCAACGTTGACAGTTGTGCCGTTTTCCGACGCTCGTAACATGGGTTGCATATTGCCAACAAGGCGAGGTGCGTCATGGATACGAAATCGGTTGGGCGGGCAACGATCGTCACCGTGTTTAAGGTCAGAAGTGCCTCAGGGTCGGAGAGAACGTACAACAACGGGCTTTGCCAGATTAGGCTCGAATTCGAGATCGTCACCGACGCCCCGCTGTCGCGTGAAGAGATCGCGACGCTCACCATCCTCGATGCCAACACGAAGCAGTTGATCCCCATCATCAAGGATGATGAGGAGAATGTGCCCGTGCCGCAGGGCACTTGGGGCTGCACGCGCGCGAAGAACGACTACGATTTCTATTCGCCGGGCTTGGAGATCGAGCCTCAGCAGACCAAGAACTACACCGAATTCCAACACTATTACGTGCAGACGGCCGACTTCGCCAATGCACGCAAGACGATCGGTGCGCGTATCAAGCTGGAAAATAACAGGGAGTTCTTCTCGGCAGAAGTCAACAGCGCCGACGGCAAGATCGACCTCATTCCCGTCGCACCGGCCAACCCGCCGTTTTCGGCGTGGAATCAAGACTGGGAGCAGACGTACAAGTTCAGCGTCGGCGCAAACGTCAATGTGACGATCTACTACCTCGGCATCGTGCTGCCGAGCGGCGCACGCCTGGGGATCAAAACCATGGAGGTCGCCCCCGCAAGCTTTGCCAGCACGTTCAAATGGCTCAGCCCCAACTCGCAAAGCGGCGCGTTCTGCGGTTACGCCGTGCCGCCCGACGACCCTCAGCCGACATCTCCATTCGTCTATTCCCAAGAGCAATTCACGGGTAACTACCGGGTGTCGAAGAACGACTGGCCGCGTTACGCATGCGGTGCCATCGCGTTCGTGTCGAACAATAGCCTTGGCCCATTTCAGGCCGGCGCGAACGGACAAGGCTGCACCTACCTGTTACGCGACCAGTACGGCACCCCGTATCGCGTGCGAGTCGCGATCACGCCAGAGTGCGATGCGCTGACACTCAGTCAAGCCTGATTGCCTTCAGGCCCACAACGACGGGGGCGCATGATGACAGACACCGGACAAGAACGGTCTCAGGCCGATGGCGGCGCACTCTACTCGGGCGCGCAGAGCTTTCTGAGTTATCTCGAGAAGGGTGTCGATCCTCGCACCGGCACCTACCACATGCGGGTTTCGTTGCCGAAACTGGCGATGAATGCGTTGACCGGGCCGGACCTTGCGTTGTCGCTAGGCTTCGACGCCTTGCAAAACGCCGACGTCGGCCTGGGGCGAGGCTGGTCATGGGGGATGAGCCGACTGAGCCCCGATGCGAAGCGCCTGTCGCTGGCCGACGGGGAGACGCAACTGGCGATCATTTACGACAATCGGATCGAGTTTCCTGACATGAAACTTCCGACGTTCATTGCCCAGAAATCGGGCGACATCGTCACGATCACCTACCGCTCGGGTCGCCGTGAGCGGTTGCAGCGGTTCGACAGCCAACCGTTATCGCCTTATGTCCCGATTGAAATCATCTCGCCACAGGGCCGCTCGATCCATCTGGCCTGGGAGCATTTCGAAGGGCATCCCATGCTGGTGTCGATTGCCGATCATGAGCAACGAGAATTGCTGCGAGCCAGCCGTACCTTGCAGGCTGCCACGATTACGTTGGCCGGACCCGGCGGCAACGCCATCGACTTTCGTATGTTGCTTTCCGGCGATCTGGTGACGTCGATTGAACTGCCGATTCCCGGGCAAGTGGCATGGCGGCTGCGCTATAGCCGTTATACCGCCGCCGATCTTGCGATGCTCACCGAGGTGAGTTCGCCGACGGGCAGTGTCGAGACTATCGTCTATGACGACAGGGGGCACGCGTTTCCGCTGCGACTTGGCGAGTTCCCCGACAAGGAGCCGGAGCGGCTGCCATACGTCGTGCGTCATGTGCTCGATCCGGGGGCAGGGCAGCCGCATCGTGTGACGACTTACACCTACTCGACGCATAACTTTCTGGGGTTCGAGGCCGGTGTCGATTGGGAGGATGCGTACGACGCGCTTTACAAGGTCACGCACGACTATCGCTATTCGAGTACGGAATCTAAGCTCGATGCCGACGGGCGCGCGCAAGTCGCGATTTATCGCGAATACGATCGCTTCCACGCCACGCGTATCGAGCGCCGCACCGAAGGGGATTGCGAACAGACCCAATTGACCGATTTCCACGACGAGACGGGGAAGTCGTGGTACGAACAGCCGGCCATCGTCGGCCTGATCAAGCAGCGCACCGTGCGTTATCGCCGCGGTGGTGTGTCGCGCGACGATGTCACCACTTATACCTATGACGCTTGGGGCAACACGACCGAGGAGATGGGGCCGGACGGTATTGCAGAGCGCACGACTTACTACGCACCCGCTGGCGAAGACGGCTGCCCGCCCGATCCGATATGGGCGACGCCACGTACTGTGAAGACGACGGTCATGGTGCCGTCGACGCTGATCGAGAGAAAGGCAAATACGAAGGCCGACACGGTCACCACTCGTTACCGCTACGCGTTGTTGCCGTCGATGGCACCGCAAGCGCCAGGCTATCTCGAATGCAGCCAGCAAACACTCGAAACGCCTGATGGCGTTCAGAAGACGATCACGTACGAGTACGACGACAACGTGCTTTCGCTGCTGCTGCACGGTCGCTTGTGGCAGCAAGTCGAGACCATGGGCGGACGCAGTATCACGACGGAATTCGCTTACGACGTCAACGACGGCGCCTTGATCACCGACGAGTCGACCTACACAAATTTCGACGACACGGTCAGTCAGGCGACCCGGCACGAATCGGTGATTTCCGGGGAGGAAACGCGGCGCGAGAACGGCGACGAAATCGTGACGTTCGTGCGCGATGCGCTCGGCCGCGTGGTCGAAGAGACCATCACGCCGAAATCGGGCGAGACCGCATACACCACCACGCTCAAGCACACGTTTTCACTGGCGGGGCAGACGGGCGGTGACGTGAGTCAGACGACCACGACGGCGTCGGGTGTCGTCATCACGCAGCATTTCGAGGGCACCGGTCAACTGGTGCGCGAGACGCGCATGGCCCCCGACGTTGCGCAAGGGGCGCATGTCGAAGTACGCCGTATCGACTACGACGCGCTCGGCCGTGCGCAGCGCGAGGTTCAGCGCGACCTGCACGACACGCAGACCATCGCTGTGGAGACGCATTTCCACTACGACAACTGGGAGCAGCAGGTGGCGGTGGAAGGGCCGGGCGGTTTGACGGAGCACACCGAGTTCGATCCGATTACGCGGGTCGAGACGCGCTGGACGTCGGCGGGCGAGGCGCGCAGCGCTCGCGTGACGAGGCAGATGAATCGTTTCGAAGCGGCGGATTGGGAAGAGCGCCACACGGTGGACGAGAAGTTGATCAGCCGCACGGCCTACACCTATGACGGACTCGGGAGGTTGGCCAGCGAGACCGATACCCGTCAGCGCCGCACCGAATACACCTACGATTTTGCCGATCGCGTGATACAAACGAAATTGCCCACGAGCGATGTGATCGAGACCGGCTACGCGCCGCATGCCGACACCGAGGAGGTCGCCTCGATTCGCGTGAACGGTATCGATCTGGGCCAGCGCGAATTCGACGGTTTGATGCGCGTGCATTCGCAGACGGTCGGGGGGCGCACGACGACGTGGGAATTCGATGCCGATCGCACCCAACCCCGCGAGGCGCACATTCCTGGCGGCGAGGTCGTGATTTACGAGGTCAACCCATCGCTGCCGTCGAACGTGAAGAGCCGTGCAAACGGTGGGGTGCTCACCGATTACGGCTACGACGAGCACTCCGGGCTGTTGCTGCACGCGCGCAGGCAGACGACCGGACAACCGGAAAGCGACTATACGTGTAAGCGGTACGCCGCCGGGAACCTGCTCAGCGAGACGTGGCGCGAAGGTGATACGTCGCGCAGCGCATCGCATACCTGGTCGATACTGGGCGCGCCGCTGAGTTACACGGACGTGACCGGCCGCGAGCATAAGTATGACTACGAGCCTGACACCGGCCGCCTTGACACCGTGCATTGTGGCGACGTCACCGTCGAGATGATTTACGACGCACTAGGCCGGATCGGTGAGCAATGGGTGACGCAGGCGGGCCAACGCAAGTTGACCACGACGTTCACTTACGACGACGCGGGCCGCGAAACCTTGCGCGAATATGTTGCCCCCGGATATCCGACGTTTTCCATCGGGCACCAGTACGACGGTTTGGATCTGATCTCCATGCGTGAGCGCAAGCTCGGTGCGCAGCCGATGCTGGTCGAGAACTTCGAATACGACGCGCGTGGTCGGCTGATCTTGTATTCCGCCGTCGGCGCAGAGACGGCGCCTCACGATCCCCATGACCCGGCACGGCGAATTGAACTCCAGCAATGGGAATACGATGTGCTCGACAACATCACGCGTGTCATGACGTGGCATTACGGCCCTGCCGCGCCCGTCGGAGTGGCCGAGTATCACTACGAAAACGCCGATGACCTGACCCAACTCACGTCGCTCGTGTACGAAGGCTACGGCGCGGCAGACGGCACGCAGTCGTTCGAGTACGACGACGCCGGTCGAATGGTCGTGGCCGAGAGCGGCTACCGCGTGCAGTACAACGCGTTCGATCAGGTGCTCTCCGTGTCGCGCGGTGACACGGCGCTTGCCGCCTATCGTTACAACGGGCTCGACGAGCAGTGCATCGTGACACCGGCGGGGCAGCCGCCCCGCGAGCGCGTGTTTCGAGAGAACCGGCTGGTCACGGAGATTCGCGGTGCGCTGTCGCGCGTGTATCTCGACGGTGGTGCGGGCGACATCGATCAGTCCGGCGCGTTGCGGGTCTACGCCGTCGATCAAAAAGCGAGCGTGATGCAAACCTACGACGCGCAGGCAGCGCGCGTGCTGGTCTATTCACCGTCGGGGTATCGCGAGGCAAGTGCCGCGCTCGACGGCGTGCCCGCCTTCGATGGGGAGACGCCCGATCCGGTCACGCAATGGCTATGGCTGGGCAATGCGCGGATGTACTCGCCGGTGTTGGCGCGGTTCCTCGTGCCCGACACTTATTCGCCGTTCGATGGCGGAGGGTTCAATCCGTATGCGCGCATCGATCCGGTCAATGCGACAGACCCCAGCGGTCACCTTCCCAGCTGGTTGAGCGTTTTGGTGAGCGTCGCAACCTCAGCGGTGGCGATCACCATCAGCGTCGCGACGGCGGGCGGCCTCACCGGCGTGGGCATTGCGCTTGCCGTGACGGCGAAGGCGGCGCTGGGGCAGGTGGGATTGGTGGCGGCGGGAAGTGCCACTGCGCTGGCCGTTGCCAAGGGGACGACCGTCGCCACCGCCGTCTACACAGCGGCCAAAGTCACGTTGGGCGTGATGGGCTCGGTCACGGCGACCACTTCGGTCGGGGTCCGATCGACGGGCGATCATGAAACGGCGGCGATACTCGCGTTCGCGGGCGGCATCATGACGCTGGGGTCGATGGCGGCGGGCTGGAAAGGAGTACTCCGAACGTATCGAGGGCTGACCAAAACAAGGCTGGATGCCGGTGCTGCCGCGAGACAAGCGAGTCAGGAAACGGGCCGGCGTGCCAGTTCGGTTTCGACGCAGGGTAGAGCGAGTCCTATCGCGTTGCGTCGACTGCGCAAGGCGTCCGACTTTGGACGCGGACGCGCGAATTCGCTGGATGCCACTCGTGGCCACACCCCGCGGACGTTGGAGCGGAGTACATCGATGATGAGGTCACGAAAGATCAGCTCAACATGGCCGCGTGTCGTCGACAGTGTCACCAGCGCGTTACCCGTCGGCCTGTCCAGCGTTGAGCCCGGTGTGCGTACAGAAGGGGCGCCGGTCAACGTTGAAACGGTACCTGGTGCGTCGTCGAATATTCGTACCTTCGGCAACTCCTCGAAGGTTTCTGAAAGCATGTTGTTCTGACGAGGCACTTGCCATGCTTCTCGCGAGGGACATTCGTATGACGCAAGCCACATTTTTTCCATTGCTGTTCGACTCAGAAGTCGAAACCAATGGCGTGAGCGAGGCGTATCTCGCTGCCAACGAAAATAAGGTACCTGCCCAGATTCGCGTGTTCCCGCAAAACACGGAACCCGGCGACGGCCTGTTTTTCATGATCGACGGGCAAGATGTACCGTCGATGGCGCGCGTGTTGACGGAGGACGACAAGCTCAATATCCCGATCCTCGTGCACTTCCCGGGAGACGTATTGCGTGCGTTGTCAGAAGGCGAGCACAACTTTGCTTACCGGTGCGAGAAGGTCGACGGCACCGTGATCGGCATCTCGCTCGACAAGAGTATTCAGGTGGTGCTGTTGCCGCCGCTGGACTTGGTGCCACCCTCCGTATCCGATGCGCCGGACGGACGGCTCAATCCGATCAATGCACTGAGTGGCACGGGGGTGCATGTGCGCTATGGCGGCATGCGTGCGGGGCAACGGGTGCAAGTGCACTGGCATGGGACTAGCGGTGCAGGCAGCATCGATACCGCTTGGCTGACCGTGCCTTCGAGCGTTCCCGATTTTCTGTCGTTCGAGATTGCGCCGTTTTTGGTGGCGGCGAACGTGGGGGCGACGGTCCACGTGTCTTACACGGTGGATCGTGGCGGCGACATGAGGGAATCGCAGCCGTTGTTGCTCACGGTGACACCATTCGAACTGCGCGACATGCCGACGCCGCAATTGCCCGATCTGGCCGGTGGCGATCGTATCGAGCCCGACAAATTACCGAACGGCATGCGCGTCGATCTCCCGAGCTGGAAGTTGGCGTTTGAGGGGCAGCAGCTCTGGTTTTGGTGCGATGGGGAGCGCGCGGGGCAGTCGGGTGAATACCTTCACCACATGCGCACGGCGCATCGGGTGACCTCGACAGAGGCCGCGCAAGGCGTCTTCACGACGGTGCCCGCGTCATGGCTCAAGCCGCTCAAGCATGGCTCGCGGCTGTTCATTCAATACGAGATCGGGTTCCACGAGGGCGGTCGACAGAACGCGCCGCGACTGTCGTTTGAAGTGATCAACCCCGCGCAAGACACGGGCAAGGGAGAGGCATCATGACCAGTACCATGCGATTCAGCCTTTGGAACGCGTTGAAGGGTTTGCTGATCGTCAGCGTCGGATTGCTCGGCGCATGTCAGTCGGTGGTGCAGCCGACGAACTACGCGTTGCCGACGATTACGATGCACAACAAAAACGGCGACCAAAAGTGTTCGTTCTCGCTGTACGACGGCGGCGAGATCAATTTCAAGAACACGAGTAACTGCGACAACGACAAGTACTACAGCTTCGAGATCACCGGTGCCCACGAAGGCATGGCGATCGAATTCCACGATGCCCCAACGTGCAACGGCTCGGAGCCTCATGCCAATTACGTGGTGTCGTTCAAGAACGGCGCCGGGCCGATCGGGAGCGTGGCCAGCACGAGTGTCGAGCAGAGCATGGGTAAATCGGTGGGCACGCGGTTGACCGATGGCGCGGGCAACGACGTGCTGATTGCCGACGGGTATAAGAGCGGGCAGCTTGTGGACAAGGTGTCGTGCGTGAAAGTGTCGATGCTGCTGCCCGATGGGCCATTCCGAATTCGCTCTCGGAGATTTCCCGATATGTGCCTGACAGGCAATCCTGCAATGGGCAATCGCATTAACTTGGCGGCGTGCGCCGATGGCAACGCCTATCAGATGTTCTTCGAGAAAAATGACGCGGAACGCACCATTTATGCCGTGTGGGTGCCTCGTGAGAAGAATTTCATCCCGTTCATGCGATATGCGTTCTCGTCGGACACCTCGCCTTGGTTCGTGGATCTGCTGCCCAGAGCGGGCGTCGTAGGAGACCCTTTGCGCTACCTGGCGAGAAACGGGCAATTGGGTACCTGGCAGGGGTGTGTCTGGGGGGTCAACCACGTCGAGGGGGGCATTGTTGTGACGACCTGTAGCGGCGACGACCCTGTCGCTGGCGACAAATGGTCGATGGAACTCACCACCAAGGCGCAGAAAAAGTGATGCGACGCGTGCGGGGGCGCCCAGTCTCGTCTGGGGCCTCCGCGATTGCGTTCGACATCAATGCGATAAATCGCTCACTGAAGCCGCCGGCGCATCGCGCTTCACTTGCGTGATGCCGTCTTCCATTTGCTCGGCGGACGAGAACATCTGACTTTGCCCGATGATTTCGCCGTTGCGCGCTTTGAGCACGAAGTAGGGGCGCCCGGAGGTGGACGTCTTGCGTTCGAAGCGATGGTCTTCAGCGGAGTTTTTGCGCACGGACTCGATGCCGTTCTGCGCCGAAGCGCGCGCCTTATAGGTTTCGGAAGACAGGATGATATGGCCGCTGTCGGCCAGCAGGTGAAAGTGGAATTCACCGTTGGGACTGCGCTTGAGTTCGAATTTGCCTGACATATGTGGATCTCCCGGATCTTCCAAAAGCCAGTGGCGGGCAATGCGAATGGCAAGACAGCATCCGGTGTCGCCCATGCGGCGCAGACACCGGGAATTTTCGCTAGATTAGCACCGCCGTCGCCTTGGCGATACCTCGCGATAGGTGCACATTGTTTCGAAGTGTAAACGACTTGGCGCGGGACAGGCCCCGCAGCGGGGCCTGTGGCGCTTATCAGTGGTTAGCGGCGCGCGTACTGCGTGGCGCCGAACAGCATCTCGCGCGCCTTGTCGTCCTGCAACGGCTTGCGGGCATCGGCCAGCACCTTGATGCCGCGCTGCACGGCCGGGCGCGCCTCGATCGCCTCGAACCAGCGCTGCACGTTCGGGAAGTCCGACATCTCCACGCCCTGATTCTTCCACGAGCGCAGCCACGGCCAGATGGCGATGTCGGCAATGGTGTACTCGTCGGCGGCGACATAGGGGTGATCGGCCAGACGCTTGTCCAGCACGCCATACAGACGCCGCGCTTCGTTCGTGTAGCGCTTGATGGCGTAGTCGATCTTCTCCGGCGCATAAATGCGGAAGTGGTGCGCCTGACCGAGCATCGGCCCCACCCCGCCCATCTGGAACATCAGCCATTCGAGCGTTTCGTACTTGCCGCGAACGTCTGCGGGCAGGAAGCGGCCGGTTTTCCCCGCGAGATACAGCAGGATCGCCCCCGACTCGAACAGCGAAATCGGCTTGCCGTCCGGACCGTCCTCGTCGACGATGGCCGGGATCTTGTTGTTCGGCGAAATGGCGAGGAAAGATTCCTTGAACTGGTCGCCTGCGCCGATATCGACGGCGTGGGCGTGATAACCCAGCCCGCACTCCTCCAGCATGATGTGGACTTTATGACCGTTGGGCGTGGCCCACGAATAGACCTGAATCAATTGCAGCTCCTCGAAATCAAAGGGCGTCGGAAGCGCATCGACACTGCACATGCGCTTGGCACGGTGACGAAAAGGGGGTAACTGAGGCGTCAAAACCCGGAAATTACACCACAGAACGCGCCGGGCCGCCGCTGACGGGTCTGCCCGTGCCGTCCGGCCTCAGCGCGCCGCCGCGTACTTAGCCAGTTCCAGCTTAGCGATGGCGTCGCGGTGCACCTCGTCGGGGCCGTCGGCAAAACGTAGCGTGCGGGCGCTGGCGTAGGCGTAGGCCAGCGGGAAATCCCCCGACAGGCCAGCGGCACCGTGGGCCTGAATCGCCCAGTCGATCACCTGACACGCCATATTGGGCGCCACCACCTTGATCATCGCGATTTCCGCGCGGGCGGCCTTGTTGCCGACGGTGTCCATCATGGACGCCGCCTTGAGCGTGAGCAGGCGCGCCTGCTCGATCAGGCAACGGGCCTCGGCAATGCGCTCGCGCGTGACGCCCTGCGCCGCGATCGGCTTGCCGAAGGCCTCGCGCGAGAGCGTGCGCTGGCACATCTGCGCGAGGGCGCGCTCCGCCAGTCCGATCAGTCGCATGCAGTGATGGATGCGGCCCGGCCCGAGACGCCCCTGGGCAATCTCGAAGCCGCGTCCTTCGCCGAGCAAGATGCTGCTGGCAGGCACGCGGACGTCGTCGAGCACGATGTCCATGTGGCCGTGCGGCGCGTCGTCGTAACCGAAGACGGTGAGCGGACGCACCCGCGAGATACCTTTCGTATCGGCCGGGATGAGAATCATCGACTGCTGGGCATGTTTCGGCGCATCGGGGTCGGTCTTGCCCATCACGATGTAGAGCGCGCAACGAGGGTCACCCGCGCCCGTCGACCACCACTTATGGCCATTGACGACGTACTCGTCACCGTCGCGCCGGATACTGCATTGCACGTTGGTGGCATCCGATGAGGCCACATCGGGTTCGGTCATCAGAAACGCCGAGCGGATTTCGCCGCGCAAGAGCGGTTCGAGCCATTGCGCCTTTTGCGCGTCGGTGGCGTAGCGCTCCAGCGTTTCCATGTTGCCGGTGTCGGGGGCGTTGCAGTTGAAGACTTCCGGCGCCCACGGCACTTGGCCCATGATTTCGCACAGCGGCGCGTATTCCACATTGGTCAGCCCAGCGCCGCGTCCCGAGTCGGGTAGGAACAGATTCCACAACCCCGCTTGTTGTGCGAGCGGTTTCAGGCGCTCGATGACTTGCGACGGCTGCCACGCGTCGCCGTGGCGACGGGCGATCTCGATCTCTTCGAGATAACGGCGTTCGTTGGGGAAGATGTGTTCGTCGAAAAAGGCGCTCAGACGCGCACGCAGCGCTTCGACTTTCGGGCTATAGCTGAAATCCATAGATGGGCTGTGCTCCAGTGGTCTCGTCAATCGCTTTTCTGTGCGTACTGCCACGCGAGTTCGGCCATCGGCCGGGCACGTTTGCCTGCGTCGAGCGCTTGTTGGCTCGCTGCCGTGCCGTCGGCGACGCGCTTCATGATGCCTTGCAGAATCGCGGCAATACGGAACATGTTGTACGCGAGGTAGAAGTGCCATTGCGCCGGGCGCGCGATGCCCGTGCGCTCGCTGTAACGGGCGACGTAGTCGTGTTCGTCGGGAATACCCAGTGCGGCCCAGTCGAGCCCCGCGATGCCGCGAAATACGCCCGGGCTGACGTGCCACGCCATGCAGTGATAGCTGAAGTCGGCAAGTGGGTCGCCCAGCGTCGATAGTTCCCAATCGAGCACGGCGAGCACACGCGGCTGCGTGGGATGGAAGATCAGATTGTCGAGCCGGAAGTCGCCGTGCACGACGGTCGTGCGCTCGGGTTCACCGGTCGGCACATGGGCGGGCACATGAGCAGGCAGCCATTCGATGAGGCGGTCCATGGCCTCGATCGGCTCGGTTTCTGAGGCCCGGTATTGCTTGCTCCAGCGCGCGATCTGCCGCGCGATGTAGTCGCCGGGCTTGCCGTAGGTCTCCAACCCGATGGCGCGGTAGTCGACGCGATGCAGCGCGGCGATCACGCGATTCATTTCGTCGTAAATAGCGCTGCGTTCTTCTACCGACATGCCGGGCAGCGCGGGGTCCCACAGCACGCGCCCGGGCACGTAGGCCATGACGTAGAACGCGAGACCGATGACGCTCTCGTCGTCGCACAGGCCAAGCATGCGTGCAACGGGGACGTCGGTCGCGGCCAGCGCATGCATGACGCGATACTCGCGCTCGATGGCGTGGGCCGATGGCAGCAATTTCTCGGCTGGCGCGGGTTTGGTGCGAAGCACGTACTCTGCGCCGGGCGTACTCAGCCGGTAAGTGGGATTCGATTGGCCGCCGTTGAACTGCGCGATGCGCAGCGGCCCGGCGTAGCCGTCGATGTGGGCGGCCAGCCACTGCGCCAGCGCTTCGGCGTCGAACGGCGGGGCATCGCCGAGCGAACGCTCGCCGGCGAAAGCGGAAAAGTCCTGCGCAAGCTCCTCGGCCATGCTGTCTCCTGCATATCCGGTGGGACGGGGGCGGTGGGACGGCGACTGCGCTTGTTGCTAGTGCTTTTTTCTTCGCGTTTTTCTTTGCTTATTTCGGCTGACGCGATCGAATAAACGACGCGAAGATTTTCTCCATGACGGTCAGCCGGTTGTCGCGATGCAGCGGCTGCGGCGGCGCGAAATTCATCAGACGTACGACCCAGTCTTCTGGCTTGTCGCCGACGTCGAGCGCATTGATGCAGGCGGGCGTCTGTGCCAGTTGGCCAATGAAGAGACGGCCCAGCGGATGCATCGCATGCGAGAGAATCGCGCGGTTCACGCCACCGTGCAGCACGAGCAGCACCGTGTCCCACGACTTGTCGGCACGAAGCTCAGCGAGCGGGGGCACCACGCGATCGAGCAGTTCGCGCACCGATTCGCCGTTCATGAAGCGTGTGTCTTCGGCCACCAGACCGTCGAAGGCGCCAAGGAACGCCTGCGCAATTTCGGCGGGCGGCAGATCGGCCAGACTGCCCGAGCGAATCTCCTGCCAGCAAGTCCACGTTTCGATATCGATTTGCTGCCCCGTCTCGGCCAACACGCGCTGTGCTGTCTCACGCGTGCGCGGCAGACCGCTGACGATGACGCGATCGAAGCGAATGTTCTCGGCGGCAAATGCTCGCCCGGCGGCGCTCGCCTGTGCCCGGCCGTTCTCGTTGAGCGGCACGGTGTCGGCATCGATGGGTTTGCCACTGTCGTCGAAATACGTCACGTCGCCGTGACGCATCAGGTAGATGCGGCGGCGGTTCGGCGGGGTGAAGGTAAGCGGACCTGTGTCGGGTCCGAGACGTCCAATCGTGCTCATGCGCAATGTCTCCGAAGCGGCGTTAGGGCAAACCGGCCCTAGCGCAATGACCGTCAGTCTATCGGTAAGTTGCTGGCCGCTTCTCGAGAAATGCGGTGATGCCTTCCAACCCGTCGGCATGATGCAGCGACGCGACGAAGTTATCGCGCTCGGCGCCCAACTGCGACGTGAGCGTCTCGCTCGCGCCGCTGTCGATCAGCGACTTGATGCGGCCCACGGCGTTGGGCGACAGTTGCGCAAGATCGGTGGCCCAGTTGAGCGCTTCGGCGCGCGCTTGACCCGGGGCGACCACACGATTGACCAGACCTGCGGCGGCCAACCGCGCAGCGGCCACGGGCTTACCTTCGAGCAGAATTTCGGTGGCGAGCGGTCGCGGCAGCGCTTGCGAGAGGAACCACGAGCCGCCGCCATCGGGCGTGAGGCCCACTTTGACGTAGGCCATCACGAACTTCGCGTTATCGGCGGCGACGAGCAGGTCGCAAGCCAATGCCAGCGAGAAGCCCGCACCGGCCGCTGCGCCTTCGACCGCCGCGATGATCGGCTTTGGGCACGAGCGCAGGGCTTCGATCCATTCGGCCAGAGCATCGATGCTGGCGGCTTGCACCGAGGGGTCTTTCTGACGGTTTTCCAGCAGACGGTTCAGGTTGCCACCGGCGCAGAAGAAGTTGTCGGCACCGGTGAGCACCACCGCGCGAATCGACGGATCGCGCTCGGCGGTGGCGAGGGCTTCGACGCCTGCGGCGTACATGTCCGGGTGCAGCGCGTTGCGCGCCCCCGGGTTGGACAACGTGAGAACCAGCGTCTGGTCGACGCGTTCGGCAAGCAGTTCGGCGCTCATGTCAGGGCCTCCGGATCACTGTTCTTCGGTGAGCAACGACACGCCGAGTTGCGCGCGACGCGTGAGCCACGGCGACGGACGATAGCGCTGGTCGCCATAGAACGATTGGAGATTGCGCAACACGGTGAGCAACTGGCGCGCGCCGACGGCGTCGCCGAGCGCGAGCGGCCCTTTCGCGTAGCCGAGGCCGAGCGTGACCGCGCGGTCGATGTCGCCCGGCGTCGCAATGCGCTGTTGGGCGATATCGGCACCGATGTTCACGATGGTCGCGATTACGCGTTGGGCCACGAAGCCCGCCGAGTCGCGAATGACCGTCACCGGCGTGCCGCCTTGGGCGAACAACGCATGCGCCGCGTCGCGGGCTTCCGGCGTCGTCACGGGGGTAGTCATCAGCGTGTGACGCTTGGCTCCGGCGAGCGGTAGCAGCGTGTCGATGGCGACGGTACGCGTGGCGTCGAGCCCTTGGTCGACGGCGCAGGTGGTGGCATCGAGGCCGAGCGGCGTGACGACGATCAGTGCCGTGTCGGACGGCTTGTCACCGGTCTCGATGGTGACGCCGGTGGCGCCCAGCAATTCCACGACGGCGGCGAAGCCGCGCGTGTCCGCACGGCTGACCCACACGGTCGCGGGCAGCGTCGCAGGGGCCGGGGTTTCTGCGGGCACTTGCTGCTTGCCGTCGACATAACGGTAGAAGCCTTCACCGACCTTGCGCCCGAGCAGGCCACCGGCGAAACGCACGGCAGTGATCGGCGACGGACGGAAGCGGGCTTCTTCATAGAACTGGTGATAGATCGATTCCATCACCGGGTGCGAGACGTCGAGGGCGGTCAGGTCGAGCAACTCGAACGTGCCCAGACGGAAACCGGCTTGTTCGCGCAAGATGCGGTCGATATCGGCAAAGCTCGCCACGCCTTCGCTGGCAACACGCAGGCCTTCGGTGTTCATACCGCGCCCGGCGTGGTTGACGATGAACCCCGGCATGTCTTTGCAACGCACGGCCGTGTGGCCCATGCGCTGGCCCAGGGCGAGTAGGGCGTCGCCGACTTCCGGCGCCGTGCGCAGGCCGTCGATGACTTCGACCACCTTCATGAGCGGCACGGGGTTGAAGAAGTGATAACCGGCTACACGCGCCGGGCGCTCGCAAGCAGCGGCAATGGCCGTGATCGACAGCGACGACGTGTTCGACGCGAGAATCGCGTCGGGCGACACGATGGCTTCGAGCGCACGGAACAGGTCGCGTTTGATCTCCAGCTTCTCGATGATGGCTTCGATCACGAGGTCGCAATCGGCCAGATCCTCCAGCGCGGCGCAGGCGTGCAGGCGGCCCATCGTCGCGTCGACGGCGGCCGCGTCGATCTTCCCCTTGGCTGCCAGCTTGTCGAGCGTCTCGCGCAAGGTGTCCAGCGCGGCTTGTACGGCCTTCGCGTTGGTGTCGTAGAGCTTCACACGCAGGCCAGCCTGGGCGGCGATCTGAGCGATGCCACGGCCCATGGCGCCCGCGCCGACGATACCCAGCGTGTCGATGGACTTGGTCGCCGCGTTCGCTGCGTTCACCGCGAGCGGGGAGGAGGATGCAGTCATTCGGAATGTCTCGAGATAGGTGGAATTGTCGGTGTGCGGCGCGGGGTTCCGCGACCTCGGAAAGGTCAGGGAAACCTGCGGCACGGACATCGCTCGCCATTCTATCGTCCGACCGGTCGGTCGGGAAATGAATTTCCTTCCCGATGGCCGACGATGCAAACCGATGCCCTTATCGCGTTGCCGCTATTGTCGCCTATCTCGCGGTCACTGCCAGCGGTTGTTCCGCGCAGCGGTCGAGCGCTGGCGGAGAGCCTCCAGGCCGTGTGGGCGGCCGAGTGCGAGGCCTCGGACGCTACTCCCGGCGTCCCCGTATGCAGCGCCCAGGCGACCCCTTAATGCGCCGCGCCCACGGCACCGATGCGCAGCGGTGTTTCCCGGTAAATCCACGCCGTGACCCCAATCACCACCACGGACAGCCCACAGAACAGCGCGCCACACGCGATCACTCCTGCGATGCCGAGATGGTCGATGAACACGCCGCCCAGCGCCGAGCCGAGCACCACGCCGCCGTTGGCCGCCGACACAAACAGGCTCGTGCCGAACTCGGGCGCTTCCGCCGTGGTGGCGGTCAGCCACATTTGCGTGACCAGCAGCCCGCTCGTGTGCGCGGCACCCCACAGCACGGCGATGACCGTCATGCTCGCCACGTTGGCGCTGCCGCCGTAGTACAGCACGCCGTAGGCGATGCCTAACGCGACCGGATGCAGCAACGTGGTTCGCACCAGATGGCGTGCCAGCAAGCGCCCCGCGTAGAGATTCCCGGCGACGCCCCCGACGCCGAAGATCACGAGGATCAGGCTGATCGTGGTGGCGTTCATGCCCGTCTCGGTTTTCAGATATTCCGCCGCGTAGCTGTAGACCGAGAACATGGCGGTAAAGACCGTGACGGTGGCCGCCATCGTCAACCACAGCACCGGCTTGCGCAGCACGCTGAGCTGATGGCCGAAACTCATTGCGACCGGCTTGCCCTGCGACGGCAGCATCGCCCACAGCCCCACGCCCGACAAGCCCGTGAGCGCCGTGCAGAACAGGAACGACGCTTCGTACGACAGGTGATCGGCCACCCACGTGGTAGCCGGTACGCCGAGCACGAGCCCCATCGACGTGCCTACGAACGCGAGCGAGATCGCATGCGCGCGCTGCTCCTTCGGGTAAAGCGAGGCTGCCGCCGTGAACGCCGCCGACAGGAACACCGGATGCAGCATCGCCGGGATCACGCGCAGCGCCATCAAGCTCGGGAAGTTCGGCGCGTAGGCCGCCAGCGCGCTGCACACCGCAAAGCCGAAGAGGGCTAGCACCAGCACCTTCTTTCGGTCGAAACGCGAGGAGATCAGCACCAGCACCGGGCCGAGCGTGGCGACCACGAGCGCAAACACGGCCATCAGCCAGCCCGCTTGCGAGACGGTGATGCCGAAGCGCTCGACGATCATCGGCAGAATGCCGACCACGCCGAATTCCAGCGTATAGAGCCCGAACAAGCCAAGCATGATGGCGGGCATGGCGGCAGCGGATTTGACACGGGTTGTCATGCGCTCGCTCATGACGGTTTCACCTTCACGACCACCTTGCCGAACGCGCCGCGCTGCAAGTGGGCGAACGCTTGCGGGGCTTGCGAGAACGGATACACCGCGTCGATGACCGGCTTGATGCCCAGCAGATCGACCGCGCGCACGAGGTCTTCCAACGCGCGGCGCGGGCCGACGGCGATGCCGACAATCGAGGCACGGCTGGCCAGCAGCGAAAGAATGCGCAAGCTGATGCGATCCGCGTCGAGCAGACCGATGACGGAAATTCGGCCGCCTTGCTTCACCGCCTGAAGCGAGCGCTCGATGTTGTCGCCGCCGGTCATCTCCAAGATGTGGTCGGCACCGCGCCCCTCGGTCAGATCGAGGACGGCGTTCTGCCAGTCGGGCGTGGTGTGACGATTGATGCCGTGGGTGGCACCAAGCGCGAGCGCACCGGCAATCTTCTCGTCGCTGCCGCTCGTCACGATGACGCGCGCCCCGTGGGCGGCGGCCAACTGCACCGCGAACAGCGATACGCCGCCGGTGCCCTGCACGACGACGGTCTGCCCGGCGTGCAGGTGGCCGAGTTCGATCAGCGCCATCCACGCGGTGAGGGCGGCGACGGGCAGCGTACTGGCTTCGGCGGCGCTCAAAGTCGTGGGGGCGAGCACACAGCCGTCGGCTTGCGTGACCACGTACTGCGCGAGCATGCCGGGCAGGGGGCCGCCACGCGTAGGCGCATCGGTCCATGAGCGCGGTGCGCCATCGACCCAGCCGGGCATGTACGTGGCGATGACACGCTCGCCCACGGCGAAGCGCGTGACGCCGTCGCCGACGGCGACTACGCGGCCCGCCATGTCGGAGGCGGGCGTGAACGGGAAGCTCAGCGCATTGCCCATGCCCGACTCGGCCACTTCGGCGTCGCGGTAGTTGAGCGAGACAGCTTCGACTTCGATAACGACTTCACCCGGGCCGGGTGGTGGTAGCTCGATTTCCTGCAAAGCCAGTTTGTCGAGGCCGAGGGACGGGATTTCCCAGCGTTGGAACGTACGGATCATGGTGCACCGGCGAATGTCTGGCATTCGTGAGAGAGAGGAGCCTCGATGCTAGGGAGATGCCGATTGAAGAGTAAGTGGGGTAGAGTTCCGGTCTATGCGGAGGAATGGTTCCGTAATGGGATCGAACGGGCAGCGCAACGTGCTATCGGGCAACCGGGCGATCGGAAGGGCGGGCGGATGGCAGTGAGCGAGGAAGCGAATGGAAAGCGCAGCGGTGAATGTGTTCGTGCAGGTGGCCGAGACGGGCAGTTTTGTGGCGGCCGGGCGGCTGCTGGGTATTTCGGCGTCGGCGGTGGGCAAGCGGGTGAGTGCGCTGGAGGACCAACTGGGCGTACGGCTGTTTCATCGCAGCACCCGTAGCCTGACGCTCACGGCAGAAGGCGGGCTATTTCTGGCGCGCGGGCGGCGCATTCTCGCGGAACTGGAGGCGGCGCAGGCCGAGTTGTCGCAAGTCAATCTCACCCCGCGCGGGCGCTTGCGGTTGAGCGTGCCGCTCGTCGGCGAGCCGTTCCTCACGGCGATGGGGCAATTCAAGCTGGCCTATCCCGAGGTCGATCTCGAACTCGAATTTACCGACCGCCGTGTCGACATCATCGAAGAAGGTTTCGATGCGGTGATTCGAACGGGCGACGCGCCCGATTCGCGTCTGACGGCGCGACGTTTCGGTGAACTATCGATGCTGCTGGTGGGCGCGCCCGACTATTTCACCCGGTGCGGCACGCCGCGTACGATCGGCGATCTTGGCCAGCATGCCTGCATTCAATTCCGCTATCCGAACACGGGCAAGCTTCAAGCGTGGCCACTGGGCGAGAGCGGCGAAGACGACGATGCCGCAGGCTTCCCGCTATCGACGGCCGTTGTTTGCAACAACCTCGAAGCGCGCATTGCCTTCGCGTTGCAGGGCGTGGGCATCGCCTATCTGCCGGATTTTTCGATTCGGGGCTATTTGCGCACGGGGCAGTTAGTGCAGGTCTTGCCGCAGTGCACGCAGACCGGCATCCCGTTCCACATCATGTGGCCCTCGGGCGGTCACGTGCCCGCCAAGCTGCGCGTGTTCATCGATTTCATGCGCGAGCAAGTCTTCCCGTCACAGGACGCATGAGGTCGTCGTCGCGATTTTCGAGACGTTCGTCGAGTGACATTCGTCGCAAGGGGCGGTGCGAGGCCTTACACTGCGCTTCGGAGAACACACCATGGGAGACATCATGTTGAAGTTGTACGGATTTCCGATCAGCAATTACTACAACAAGGTCAAGGTCGTGCTGTACGAGAAGGGCGTGCCCTTCGAAGAATCTGAATCGATCCCGAGTCAGGACGAGCCGCTGCTGCAATGCTCGCCGCTAGGCAAGGTGCCGTATCTGCAAACGGAAAACGGCTATCTCGCCGAGTCGCAGGTGATTTGCGATTACATCGAAGTCACGCATCCCACGCCCGCGTTGTTTTCGCAAGACCCTTGGCAGCAAGCCAAGGAGCGCGAGCTGATCACGATGCTCGAATTGCACATGGAATTGGTCACGCGCGAGGTCTACGGACAGGCGTTCTTTGGCGGTACCGCTTCGGAAGGCACGCGTGCGCGCACCGAGAAGCTGCTTCGCCGCAATATCGTCGCGTTCAAGCGCATTGCGAAGTTTGCGCCCTACGTCGCGGGCGATAAGTTCACGATGGCCGATGTCGCCGCCGGGATTCACCTGCCGATCATCGGCATGGCCACGCAGGCCGTTTTCGGTGAAGACTTCCTGCAAGCCGCAGGCGTCGACTGGAAGGGCTACGGCAAGCTGCTCGCGGAGCGTGAGTCGTTCCAACGCACGCGCGCCGAGATGAAGGCCTATCAGCAGGCGCAGCAGGCGAAAAAGTCGGAAGCGTAATTCGAATGGCGCTTTTGGTGCGATCGCGCTGAGTGCGTCAGAACAACAGAAGGGCCGCAGGATCGGGCGTCATCGACGTCCCGACACTGCGGCCCTTCATCATTTGGCGTTGGGCTGATAGGTCCAGCCCGAAGCGTTAGATCTTCGCCAGACGTGCCAGCGCTTCGCGCAGCGTGTCGTCTTGCTTGGCGAAGCAGAAACGCACCACGCCCGACTCATGCGGTGCGTGATAGAACGCCGAGACCGGAATGGCCGCGACGCCGATTTCACCCGTAAGCCACAGCGCGAAGTCGGCTTCGCTCATATCGCTGATCGCGCTGTAATCCACGCATTGGAAATACGTGCCTTCGCACGGCAGCAGCTTGAAGCGCGTGTTGGCCAAGCCTTCGCGGAACAGGTCGCGCTTCTTTTGGTAGAAGCCCGCGAGTTCGAGATACGGGGCCGGATCGCGCATGTAATCGGCGAGTCCCACCTGCATCGGGGTGTTCACCGTAAACACGTTGAACTGGTGCACTTTGCGGAATTCCGCCATGAGCGAGGCGGGCGCCGCCACGAACCCCACCTTCCAGCCAGTCACGTGATACGTCTTGCCGAAGCTCGACACGATGAAGCTGCGGCGGGCCAGTTCCGGATGCCGCGCCACGCTCTCGTGACGCTTGCCGTCGTACACCATGTGCTCGTAGACCTCGTCCGAGAGCAGCAGGATGTCGGTGCCAGCCACGATCTCGGCAAGTTTCGCGAGATCTTTCTCATGCCAGACGGTGCCGCTCGGATTGTGCGGCGTGTTGAACAGAATCAGGCGCGTGCGCGGCGTGATGGCCGCGGCGAGCTTGTCGAAGGGAATGCTGAATTCGGGCGCTTCGAGCGTGATGAACACCGGCTTGCCGCCCGCCAGTTCGATGGACGGCACGTAGCTGTCGTACGTCGGCTCGAACACGATGACTTCATCGCCCGGATGCACGGTCGCCAGAATGGTCGTGAGCAGTGCCTGCGTGGCGCCTGCCGTCACCGTAATTTCGGTGTTCCAGTCGTAATGCTGGCCGTACAGTTGGCCGATCTTGGCCGCGATGGCCTGACGCAGTGCCGGTACGCCTGCCATCGGCGGGTACTGATTGTGGCCGTCGCGCATGGCGCGCGAGACCGCGTCGACGATCTGCGGATCGCACTCGAAATCGGGGAAGCCCTGGCCGAGGTTGACGGCCTGCTTCTCGGCCGCGAGGGCCGACATCACGGTGAAAATGGTGGTGCCGACGTTCGGCAGGCGGGAAGCGAGCACCGGCGCGGCCAGTGAGGCCGGGGCGCTAGAGGCAGTATGGGGCGCGTTCATTGAGGCGAGGCTAGAGCGGAGTCGGATTGGACGATGGCGGTCATTTTACCGCCGCAGCGCGCGGCGTGCCGGTGGCGGCGGCTTTAGCGGACTTATGGCCTAGTGGCCTAGCGACCTAGCGACCATCCACGAGCAGAGAAACGAAGGCGCTGGCGGTCACGATGCGAAAACCGAATTGGCGCGCGACCCGGCTGCGCAGCTTGAGCACGGCCTTATCTTTGCTCACGAGCCAATGGGCATGGCCGTCGCGGGCAGCTTCGAGAAACTTCTGATCGTCACGGTCGCGGCATAGCGGCAGTTGCGCGGGCGGCGGGGCGTCTTCCGGCACCACGATGCGATGCGTGTGGGCGTCAACCCACGCCAGCGCAGCCTCGTTGTCGACGGCGCGCGAGACGAATTGCGGGTAAGTGAGTACCACGGCCAGTTCGTCGCGGCAGCGTTGCGCCATGAGCGCGGTCAGCCGGTGTTCGAGCAAGGCGTCGCGCACGGGGCGCGCCACCGGGTCGTCGAAGACGAGCAGGTCGATCCAGACATTGGTGTCGAAGACCACGCGCGGCGGCGTCGCGAGCGTATCGAGGTGTTCGGCGAAGGCCCGTTCGGCGGGCGTGGCAACAGCGTTTTGAAGCATTGGATAGAATGACGGTTTTCGTTTTCGCAGGAACGCTGCACCCCATATGATAATTGTTCTCTCGCCGGCCAAATCGCTCGACTACGAAACACCCCCGCACGTGAAGACGCACACCGTGCCGCAATTCGTCGACGAAGCCGCCGAACTGATCGAGGGTTTGCGCGAACTGAGCCCGGCACAGGTCGGCTCGCTCATGAGCATTTCGGACCAGCTCGCCGCGCTCAATGCCACGCGCTACGCCGACTGGACCCCGCGCTTCGATACTTCCAACGCCAAGCAAGCGGTGCTCGCCTTCAATGGCGACGTCTACGAAGGCCTGTCGGCGCGCACCCTTAGCGCCCCCCAGCTCGAGTTCGCCCAGCGGCACCTGCGCATTCTCTCGGGGCTCTACGGCGTACTGCGTCCACTCGATCTGCTGCAACCGTATCGTCTCGAGATGGGCACCCGGTTTGCCAACAAGCGCGGGCGCGATCTTTACGCCTTCTGGGGCGAGCGCGTGACGCAGACGATCAACGCGTCGCTCACCGAGCATCCGGAAACGCGCCGCGTGCTGGTGAATCTGGCGTCGGAAGAGTATTTCAAGGTGATCAAGCGCCGTCTCGTGGCGGCACCGGTCATCACACCGGTCTTTGAAGACTGGAAGAGCGGCAAGTACAAGATCATCAGCTTCTACGCCAAGCGGGCACGCGGGTTGATGGCGCGTTATGCCATCGAGCGCAACGTCACCGATGTGCAGCAGTTGAAGGCATTCGACAGCGAGGGGTATGCGTTCGACGACAGCGTGTCGAACGACGCGCTGTGGGTGTTCCGCCGTCGCGTGGCCTGATACGAACCTACTTTTAGCCCCGGGCCCTGTCCCGGGGTTTTTCATTTGCAGCCAGTGAGGCGAGTCATGACCGTATTCATCAGCAGCACGTTCGACAGCGGTGCGATCCACGTGGTGAGCGCCGAGCGCGCCGACGATATTCACGTGCGCATTCCGCAAGACAATGCCGCCGAGTTTTCGCAGTGGTTCCATTTTCGCGTGCAGGGCGTGGCCAACACGCCGTGCCGGATCGTGTTCGATAACGCGAGCGAAACGTCGTATCCGCGAGGCTGGCAGGACTATCGCGCGGTGGTGTCGTACGACCGCGTGAACTGGTTTCGTGTGCCGACCACCTACGACGGCCGTGTGATGACGGTGTCGTTCACGCCGTCGCACGACAGTGTGTATCTGGCGTATTTCGAGCCGTACGGCGAGGAGCGCCATCTGGCATTGCTGGGCACGGCGCAGAATTCGCCGCGCGTTCGTTCACGCTCTATCGGTGCCACGGTCGATGGCCGCGATATGACGGTGCTCACCGTGGGCGAGCCGGGCGCGGGCAAGCGCAATATCTGGGTCATTGCACGACAGCACCCCGGCGAGACGATGGCCGAGTGGTTTGTCGAAGGGTTGTTGCGCCGTTTGCTGGGCGCGGGCGATTGGGCGGGCGACCCGCTGGCGGCGGCGCTGCTCGGTGAGGCCGTGTTCCACATCGTGCCGAACATGAACCCCGACGGCTCGGCGCGCGGCAACCTGCGCACGAATGCCGCCGGTGCGAACCTGAATCGCGAGTGGCTCGAACCCGATCTTGCGCGCAGCCCGGAAGTCTTCCACGTGCGCGCGGCGATCGAGGCGGCAGGCTGCGACATGTTCTTCGACATTCACGGCGACGAAGCGCTGCCGTACGTGTTTGTGGCAGGCAACGAAGGCGTAGAAGGGGCGAGCGACGCCCTGCTGGCGCGTGAGCGTGCCTTTATCGACCGCTTCAAGGCGGCGAGTCTCGACTTTCAGGACAAGTTCGGCTACCCGCCGGGCAAGCACGCCGCAGAGTCGCTCAAGCTGGCGTCGAAATGGATCGCACGGCGCTTCGACTGCCTGTCGCTGACGCTGGAGATGCCGTTCAAGGACAACGCGAACCGCCCCGATGCCAACGTCGGCTGGAACGGCGCGCGTAGCGCTTCGCTGGGCGCGTCGATGCTTGCCGCTATCGAGTGGCAGATGCAGGCAGACAAAACGCAGGACGCAGGCGTGTGACGACACTTGCCCGGCATGCGTGCCGGGCAATGTCTAATGGCGTGCGATCTGAGCGAGGGCTGAAGTCGCGGCGGTGAAGCTCACCGCAACAACGTCGTTTGCCGTCAGTTCGTCGCTTTCTTGGTCGTCGTGCTCTTCTTGGTGCTGCTCGACTTCGCCGTCGACTTGCTGCCCGACGACTTGCTCGTAGCACTCTTCTTCGTGGTCGACTTACCGGTCGCGTGTGCAGCTTTGCCTCGCGTGTTGCGCGCTGCGCGCTTGACCGGTTGTTCGACCTGCGGCAGCGGCGACGTGTAGTCGAAGCCCATCATGCGGCCATCGGCATAGCCACAGCGAATGTGGATGTTGTCCGTCTGGCCGTTGGTGCGCTTGCCGACGCCGTCGAGCTGCACCATCTGCGTCACGTCTACGCGTTGCTTGCGATCGTCGAACGGGCCGGTCCACGGCTCGACTTTCGCATGCTCGGGGTCGAGTGCCGTGTCGCCGTATTCCACACTCTCGTAACCGGGGAGCGTCGCGACGACGAAACTTGCGTGTGCGGCGCAATCGGCCACCAGCGGATCGGCATGGCGGGTGTTGACGAATTGCTCGACCAGCGCACGGTGCTGTTCGAGCGTAAAGGCTTGTGCCGGTGTCGGCAGCGCCGACAGACACAGCGGCGCAGCGATGGCTGCCAGACCGGCGACTTGGCGCACGGCTCGCAAAACCACGCCTGCGGCGCGTTGAAAAAATCGATTCGACATTGCTAGATGTATTCTCGGGGGCGCTTGGGCGCAAACTGACGCGAACACAGAAGTACGGCGGCAATGCTCTGGCATGTTGCTGCGGAGCAATGCGTACGCGCGATGACTCATGACCTGAGCTCTATAGGCGTAACGCTCGCGAAGAGGCTTGGCCGCTATTTGAAAGACAACGGCGAAAGCGAGTTCAATCTTAACCGAAAAAATGTCGCTGACGCCCTAAAGACGGGCGCGCCAGCATGTGCTGCGAATTCCGGAAAGTTACGGCGCGCTACAATGCAGGCCGTATTGCACTGGCTTCGCGCGTGCTTTTCGCTTGCGACGTGTTGAATTCGCGGCTGCTTCGCGACGTAGCTTGCGGTGCCGATGCGTCGTTGTGCCGCGATGATCTCGATCGCGTGTTTTCGCAAAGGACCGCGATTGTGGCATCGATGGGCGCCGCGCAATCGCTCGAATACCGGCGGTTTTTCCGCGTGTATTTCGCGTTTTGTGCTGCGGCACGATGTCGATGCTCGGCGCTCACCGACACGTTTTGTTACCACTTGGCGCGCCCGTTTCATTGCAACGCGTGCCATGTGTGCGTTCTCACTACTCGCTTTTCTTCGTATGTTTGCCAACTCTCGCATCGTTGCCAGCGCACAGCCCGGCCCGCACGACAAGCTCGCTGAGCTCGTGGCGCGGCATCGCGATGCCACCTTCCGCAAGCCGCTCGCCGCGTACAGTGCGGCGGCGTTCGACAAGGCGATTGCCGTTTGGCGCGCCGCAGGGTCGCCGCCGCTCATCATCGATGCAGGATGCGGTGTCGGTGAAAGCACGCTGCATCTCGCGACGCAATTTCCCGATCACTTCGTTATCGGCATCGATCAGTCGGAGAGCCGCATCGTGCGCGGCAAAGATTGGTGGGGCGAGACGTGGCCGGAGAATTTTGTGTGGGTGCGCGCAGATCTCGTCGACTTCTGGCGGCAGTTGCTCGATGCCGGTATTCGCCCCGCGCGTCACTACATTCTTTATCCGAACCCGTGGCCGAAGATCGGACAACTGTCGCGCCGCTGGCAGGGGCATGCAGTGTTTCCGGCGATCGTGGCGCTCGGTGGCGTGCTGGAATGCCGCAGCAACTGGCATGTCTACGTCGAGGAGTTTGCGCTGGCGGTCGAATGGCTCTCGGGCGTGAAGCCCACGGTCGAGGTCTGGACGCCCGAGTCACCGGTCACGCCGTTCGAGCGCAAATATCTCGCGTCGGGACATTCGCTGCATCGCTGTGTGGCGACGCTGCCGAGCACAGACAAGCACGACCATCAGCAGGACGGCGGGCACGACGATAAGCAGGACTAGCGCCGGCAAGCACGCCAGCGAACCGCTGCAATGACAAAGGCCATGCGTGAGGTGCGCATGGCCTTTGTTTTGTCACCGGCATCGCACGCGCGTAGCGCGCAGTGCCCGCTTAGTGGAAGTGCGGGCGGCTCGGCTCGGCGTCTTCCGGCATCTCGGCGTGAACGATCTCACCGACCGGGTCCGGATACAGCGGCACGCCGCAATCGTCGCAATACTCGGGATCGAAACGCCCCGGATGCTTGCGAATTTCCGTCACGCCGCAAGCCTTGAGCAGGTCGGTCACTTCATCGAGTGCGCCGCCTTCGACTTCGCCGTTCTCGCGTCCGTACAGCGGCCACACCACGCCATAAATCACGTCGTTGCTGCCACGTTGCGTGAAGCCGATGCGGTACTCGTCGATGTTTTGCTCGCCGAAGCCTGCGACCACGGCACGCAACTCGGTCGGCGTGAGCGTGAGCACGTCTTCCAGATAGCGCAGCGCCGTGCGAATCGTGTGCGGACGAATGCGTTCGTCAGCTTCGCGGCAGCTCGCGTAATAGGCGTCCGGCAGCAGGCACTCGATCTCGCAGCCCGGCAGCAGGGCGTTCAAATTCGGGCCGCCTTGTGCCGTCCATGCTTCTTGGCATTGACCGCGTTCGGCATGACGCGCGTCTTCCTCTTGCCAGCGGAACATCGGCGTGCCCTTCGGCACAACGACAGCGGCAAGCAGGAAACGCGGATCGGCGAGGATCGGGGCCGTCTCGGGCAAATCGTTACCGGGGTGCTTCACCTCGGCATTGTCGACGGCGGCGCGTACGAGTTGTTGCGTGACCTTCCACGACTCGCAGTGCGTGCGCGGCAACTGATCGATGCTGTAGAGATACGGCGAGATGGCCACGCGTGCCGTATCCGCCAGCACGTGCGCGTGCAGGTGCGCGCGGATCGGCATCAATGCGTCGTCTTTCACCGGCCCCGAGGGAATCGCATAACGCGTCCACGCGAGAATGGGAATCGCGATGAGCAGGCCGTCCCACGTCTGGCCTTCGGCTTCCGGTTCCGCCGATTCGCTTTGCGACTCGATCAGATCGGCCAGCGCGCCGTAGGCCTCGCTGTGATTGGCTTGCAGATGGTCGAGCGCAGCGTCGATGGCCGGTTGGTTGCCGGTGCGCAGCACGCGCGTGAGCAGCGTGTCGAGTTGGGCTTCCCAAAAGCGGTCTTCGATACGGCTGCCCGAGGCAGCGAGCGCGAGCGCGTGGCCGACCAGCTTTTCGGCGTCGGGAGTCAGTCTTTTGGCGGTGCGTGAGCGCATAGTCGAGCGAAGCAGAAACACATGAACTCACGATTGTACGGCATGCGGCAACGCGATTGAGGGGACGGTGGCGCGCAATGCGCAGGAATGCCGTGAATATGCGCTCTATGCGGCACAAATTGCCCGGATTTCGGCGGGCGCATGGGCCGCCCGCCAAAGTGCGACATCAGAAATCGAAAGCGAGATTCGCAGGCGCAGAGAGTCGCGTGCGGGCCGTGGCGGCGTTGCGTTTGGCGTCGACGGCGGCGAGTGCGGCCCCTTCGAGCGAGAGCAGGGCGAGTTTGCGCTCGACGCCGCTGGCGTAGCCCGTGAGCGTGCCGTCCGCGCCGATGACGCGGTGGCAGGGCACGATGATCGTGATCGGATTCCGGCCGTTGGCGGCCCCTACGGCGCGCGATTTGTTGGCGTCGCCGAGCGCATGGGCGAGGTCGCCATAGCTGCGGGTCTCGCCGAACGGAATGCGGCACAACTCGGCCCAAACGCTTTGCTGAAACGGCGTGCCTTCAGGGGCCAGTGCGAGATCGAACGCGCGGCGACCGTCGTGAAAGTATTCGTCGAGTTGTTGCATCGCGTCGGTCAGGACGGTGACGTCGGCGCCGTCGCGACGCTGCGCGTCGTCGTCCGGGCAATACTTCTGGCGGGAGAAATAGACGCCCGTGAGTGCATCGCCGTTCGAGACCAGCAGCATCTCGCCCAGCGGGCTGTCGTAGAGGGCTTCATAAAGTGCTTTCACGCGTGTCATACACAAACCTCCTGCAATGAGACGACCGGCAACCCTGCCGGTCCCTGCGCCGCTGCGCGCCAGACATGCAGCGCCGCGTAGGCTCGCCACGGGGCCCATTGGGCCGCGCGTTCGGCGACGGCGCGCCCGTCAGGCACACCTAACGCCTGTCGCAGCACCAGATCGTCGACCGGCATGGCGTCCGGCGAGCCCAGCGCACGCATCGCGATGTACTGCGCTGTCCAGGGGCCGATGCCTTTGATGGCGAGCAAGGCCTTCACCGTGGCTTCGGGGGGCGCCAATGGGTCCAGACGGAGTCCGTCTTCGACGATGGCGCGCGCAACGCCATGAATGGCGGCGATACGACTGCGAATGATACCGGCTTCACCGAGCGAGTCGACGGGCACCGCAAGCATTTGTGCGGCGCTCGGAAACGTGTGCGTCAGCCCATGGACAGGCGTCGTCAGCGGCGTGCCGAAGCGTTGCGCGAGCCGTCCTAACAGGCGCCTTGCCCCCTTCACCGTAATTTGCTGGCCGACGATGGCACGCACCGCAATTTCGAAGCCATCGACCGCGCCGGGCACGCGCAGGCCGGGCGTTGCGTTCGCGAGCGTACCGAGATGGGTATCGATCACATCGGGGCGGGCACCGAGATCGAATAGATGCCGAAGTTTGCCGAGCACTTGCGGCACGCAGCCAGCAAGTGATGGCGGCAAGGTTACTTGCAGCGCATGCCGATCCGGCAACGGCCGGATGCGGCACCAGCCGACGAGTGTCTGGCCGTCTTCGCGTGCGATGCGCAGCGTGCGCGTGTAGGTATCGCCTTCGCGCAGTTCCACACCTTCGATCGCGCGGTCGCCGAGAAAGTCGAGCAGGGCGTCCCATGCGAAGGGCGGGCGATAAGCGAGTTGAAACACGAGGTCGCCATCGGGGATAGCCGCGTGGCGGGCGTTCAGGCGCAAGCGACCCGGGGCGAAACCGTAGCGGGTTTTGAATAGCCCATTAAAACGCCGCACGCTGCCGAAGCCAGCCGCGAGCGCCACTTCGGTGACGGGCAGCGCGGTATCCGTCAGCAGGCGCTTGGCGAGCAGCAGGCGCTGCGTTTGGGCGTATTCGACGGGGGAGACGCCGAATTCGTCGGCAAAGATGCGGCGCAGGTGGCGTTCCGTGATGCCGATGCGCGCGGCGAGGGCGGGGAGGTCGGCGCTGTTCAGAAAGCCTTCGTCGATCATCGCGGCGGCGGCGTCGGCCAGTTCACGCGTGGCGTCGAAGCGAGCGATGCCGGGGGCGAGTTCGGGGCGGCATTTCAGGCACGGGCGGTAACCGGCCTTTTCGGCCGCGGCGGCGCTGCCATAGAACGAGCAGTTCTCGAAGCGGGGCGTGCGCACGTTGCACACGGGGCGGCAATAGATGCCCGTCGAGGACACGCCGACGAAGAACCACCCGTCGAAGCGGCGGTCGCGGGCCGAGACGGCTTTGTAACAGACTTCGGGGTCGAGCGTCATGGTCGGGGAGGGCGGCGAAAGTATGGATGTCACTTTACGCGCGGGGCCTCGCCGTCGCTAGTCATTTTCGGACATGACAGCCAAAACGACAAAACCCGGCCGAAGCCGGGTTTTGTCTTCTGACCGGTAACGCCGAAGCGTCGCCGGTCAGTCCATCTGCGAGATGTCGCTGATGCCGCTTATGCAGCCGCGAGCAACTGACGCAGCACGAACGGCAGGATACCGCCGTGCTTGTAGTAATCCACTTCGATCGGCGTGTCGATACGCAGCAGGGCTTCCACCTTCTGCGTTTCGCCGTTCTTGCGGTGGATGACCAGCGTGACGTCTTGTTGCGGCTTGATATCGGCGCTCAGGCCTTCGATATCGAACGTCTCTTCGCCGGTGATGCCGAGCGATTGTGCGCTGTCCGAGCCCTTGAATTGCAGGGGCAGCACGCCCATGCCGACCAGGTTCGAGCGGTGGATACGTTCGAACGAGCGCGCGATCACAGCCTTCACGCCCAGCAGTTGCGTGCCCTTGGCTGCCCAGTCACGCGACGAGCCCGTGCCGTACTCTTCGCCACCGAACACGACCGTCGGCGTACCTTCGGCCACGTACTTCATTGCGGCGTCGTAAATCGACAGCTGTTCGCCGCTCGGCTGGTGAATCGTCAGGCCGCCTTCGACGCGCGAACCGTCTTCCTTGGCCGGAATCATCAGGTTCTTGATACGCACGTTGGCGAACGTGCCGCGCATCATCACTTCGTGATTGCCGCGACGCGAACCGTAGCTGTTGAAGTCGGCCTTGAGCACGCCGTTCTCGAGCAGCCACTTGCCAGCAGGCGACGTTTCCTTGATCGAACCCGCCGGGCTGATGTGGTCGGTCGTGACCGAGTCACCAAACACGCCCAGGGCGCGCGCCCCGTTCACCGGCTTGATGTCGGCGTTCGGTTCCATGGCGAAACCGTCGAAGAACGGCGGCTCGGCAATGTACGTCGACGTCGGCCAGTTGTAGACCTCGCCCTTCGAGCCCTTGATCTTCGCCCACAGCGGGCTCGGTTCCTTCACCGAGTCGTAGTTGGCCTTGAAGACCTTGGCGTTCATCGCGAACTTCATCAGCTTGTGGATTTCTTCGCTGGTCGGCCAGATGTCGCCCAGGAAGATCTCCTTTCCGCCCTTACCCTTGCCAACCGGCTCGGTCATCAGGTCGCGCGTCACGTTACCGGCGATCGCGTAAGCGACGACCAGCGGCGGCGAGGCCAGGAAGTTGGCGCGAATGTTCGGGTGAATACGCGCTTCGAAGTTACGGTTGCCCGAGAGCACGGCCGACGCGACCATGTCGTTCTTCGTGATCGTATCGTTGAGTTCGGCGGTCAGATCGCCAGCGTTACCGATACAGGTCGTGCAGCCGTACGCCGTTACGCCAAAGCCCAGCTTCTCGAGGTACGGCAGCAGACCCGCCGCTTCGAGGTACTCGGTCACCACGCGGCTTCCCGGGGCGAGCGACGTCTTGATGTGCGGGGCCACCTTCAAGCCAGCTTCCACGGCCTTCTTGGCCAGCAGACCGGCGGCGAGCAGCACGCTCGGGTTCGACGTGTTCGTGCACGACGTAATGGCAGCGATGAGCACGTCGCCGTTCTTCACGTCGATGCCGCTGGCCGTCTGGTACGTCGTTTCGAGTTGTTCGGTCGTCTTGTTGAAGCCGTTTTCTGCCGTC
This sequence comes from Pandoraea pneumonica, assembly GCF_902459645.1. Taxonomy (GTDB): domain Bacteria; phylum Pseudomonadota; class Gammaproteobacteria; order Burkholderiales; family Burkholderiaceae; genus Pandoraea; species Pandoraea pneumonica. Next base: position 1,636,346 of record NZ_CABPSK010000001.1, on the reverse strand, counting down.
GGCTTCGTGAACAGGTCGGCGAACGTCGACTTCACGTGACCGATTTCGATACGGTCTTGCGGACGCTTCGGGCCAGCCAGCGACGGGGCCACCGAGCCCAGATCCAGCGTGAGCGTCTTCGTGTAATCGATTTCGTTGGTCTTCGGAATACCGAACAGCTTCTGGGCCTTGAAGTACGACGCAAAGGCGTCGATCTCGGCCTTCGTGCGGCCCGTGCCCTGGAAGTAGTCGATCGTCTTTTCGTCGACCGGGAAGAAGCCCATCGTGGCGCCGTATTCCGGGGCCATGTTGGCGATGGTGGCGCGGTCTGGCAGCGCCAGGCTGGCCGTACCTTCGCCAAAGAATTCGACGAACTTGCCGACGACTTTCTCGCGACGCAGCATTTCGGTGATCGTGAGCACGAGGTCGGTTGCCGTCACGCCTTCGCGCAGGCGGCCCGTCAGTTCCACACCGACGACGTCCGGCGTCAGGAAATACACCGGCTGGCCGAGCATGCCGGCTTCGGCTTCGATACCGCCCACGCCCCAGCCCACCACGCCAATACCGTTGATCATGGTCGTGTGGCTATCGGTACCGACGAGGGTATCCGGATAGAACACGTTGTCTTTCTTGTGCACGCCACGTGCCAGATATTCCAGGTTCACCTGGTGCACGATGCCGTAGCCCGGCTGCACGACGCCGAACGTGTCGAACGCCTGCATCCCCCACTTCATGAACTGGTAGCGCTCGTTGTTGCGCTGGAATTCCAGTTTCATGTTCAAGTCGAGCGCTTTCTTCTCGCGGAAGTGATCGATCTGCACCGAGTGGTCGACCACCAGATCGACCGGCACCAGCGGCTCGATACGCTTCGGGTTCTTGCCCTGACGCTCGGCGACGTTACGCATCGCGGCCAAGTCGGCCAGCAGCGGCACGCCGGTGAAGTCTTGCAGCACAACGCGCGCCACGACGAACGGAATTTCGTCGACGCGATCGGCATTCGGCTTCCAGTTGGCGAGCTGCTTGACGTGCTCTTCCGTCACTTTCTTGCCGTCGCAGTTGCGCAGCACTGACTCGAGCACGATACGGATCGACACCGGCAGGCGTTCGACGTTCACACCCAGGGCTTTGCCCAGTTGGGGCAGCGAGTAGAACTTGCCTTTCTTGTCGCCGCTGAGCTTGAACTCTTTAAGCGTTTTGTGGAGGTTGTGGGCCATGATCTTTCCTTGAGTGATACAGAAAAACGAAGCGGTGTTGATACTTTTAGTGGGGGCCGGCGTCGTGCGAATTCAAGGCTGTGAATGCCGTGAATCCGCGCTCGCGCCGGTACTTCTCAATTGCGGTGCAACAGGAAAGGGGCTGGTGCCGCATGCGTCTCTTGTGCGCGAGACGTCTTACTTCAGCAGTTCGACCGACTGCGTCGGGGCCAGCTTGTTCTGATCCGACATCGCTTGCGTCATGCATTCGTCAGCCAGACGGCTGCCGCCATCGCGGTGCGTGAACAGCATCGCCTTGGTCGGGATCACGACCAGATCGAGGCCGCTCGCAGCGTCGAAGAAGCGGTCGGCGCCCGTCGTCGTCTGTTGGCGCGGCAGCTTGTAATTACGACCTTCCCAGAACATCGTCAGAATCTGGTCGCGCTTCATGTCGCCTTTGATGTACAGCTTGTTGTTCTCTTTGCAGCTCCAGAGTTCCGAGCCTTCGTCCGGTTGTGCCGGTGCCGCAGCCGCCGCAGCTTTCTTCTTGGCCGGGGCTTTCTTCTTCGGCGCCGCCTTCTTGGTCGTCGTGGTGGACGCATCAGCAGCAAATGCCGCCGGCACCATGGCTGCGGAACACAGGGCGACCAGCGCGGTCAGGCAAAGCTTCTTCATGGTGAGTCTCCAGTCGGTAAGAAATCGAAAGCGCAGATTATCGTACGAAGTCTGCGTACTTCGGCATCACCATACAAATTTTTTCATTTCGGCACGGGCAAACGCAGTCGGCGGCGGCGGTGTGGACCGGCGTCGCTGATGTTGGTGTTGCGGTGCGGAATGGGCCTGCGAGGTGTGAGGCGGGCGGGATACTTGGCGAAACGAACGCTGGCAAGGCGCGGAAGCGGAGAAAGTGCCGGAATCCAGTGCTGCCATCGGCGTACCGGCGCCCGGGGTCGGGTGCGGCAGGCTTGCGGCGGCTTTGAGGATTTGCATTCGCTTGGCCAAAAATTCGCTCTCTGAGTCGCTTATCGGATGCGCCGGGGGATGCGCTGACGATACGCGAAACGTCGTGACTGCGGGGGTGCTTCTGCTGATCCGTTTCGGGAATAATCCTTCGATCGGATGAGTCGCGCCGACATGGGGGTGTGCCGCCGGCGCTGTTTCGGCCCCCCGCGATGCTTATGGCAGCGCTTGGGGCCGAGGTCTCCGAGGGGATTAGCCCAGCAGATGTGCTACGCCAGCACGCTCTTCTTCCAACTCATTGAGCGTGATGTTCATCTTTTCGCGCGAGTAGGCGTCGATTTCGAGGCCTTCCACACGCTTGTACTTGCCGTTTTCGCAGGTGACCGGCACGCCGTAGATGACGTCTTCCGGAATACCGTACGAGCCGTCCGACGGGATGCCCATCGTGACCCACTTGCCGTTCGTGCCCAGCACCCAGTCATGGATGTGGTCGATGGCAGCGTTGGCAGCCGAAGCAGCCGACGACAGACCACGGGCTTCAATGATGGCGGCGCCGCGCTTGCCGACGGTCGGCAGGAACACGTCGTTGTTCCACACGTCGTCGTTGATCAGGGCCTTGACGTTCTGGCCGTCGATCGTGGCGAAGCGGTAGTCGGCGTACATCGTCGGCGAGTGGTTGCCCCACACGGCCAGCTTTTCGATGCTGGCGACCGGCTTGCCGGTCTTGGCGGCGATTTGCGACAGGGCACGGTTGTGGTCCAGACGCAGCATCGCGGTGAAGTTTTCCTTCGGCAGGTTCGGAGCCGACTTCATGGCGATGTAGGCGTTCGTGTTGGCCGGGTTACCGACCACGAGCACCTTGACGTCACGCTTGGCGACTTCGTCCAGGGCCTTGCCTTGCACCGTGAAGATTGCGCCGTTGGCTTCGAGCAGGTCCTTACGTTCCATGCCCTTCGAGCGCGGACGGGCACCGACCAGCAGCGCGACGTCGGCATCCTTGAAGGCGACCTTCGGGTCGTCGGTCACCACCACGCCGGCGAGCAGCGGGAAGGCGCAGTCTTCGAGCTCCATCACGACGCCCTTGACGGCGGCTTGAGCTTGCGGGAGGTCGAGCAGTTGCAGGATGACGGGCTGATCCTTGCCGAGCATGTCGCCATTAGCGATGCGGAACAGCAGGGAGTAGCCGATTTGGCCAGCGGCGCCGGTGACGGCGACACGCATTGCGGGTTTTGCCATGAGAATCTCTCCAGACGTGTACAAATTCCTGCGAAGCTCAAGGTAAGCTCGCCGTCCGGGTGGCTTTTTGCCAGGCTGACAGCGCCGCGTCACATGAAGCTTCTAAAATTCCTTGACCTACGGAAGCTTACGGGCTGCGGGGTATGCTGCCAGCGATATGTGCGAAGCGCCGGACTCTCTTATAAGATAGCCGTGCTGCGGCTGCGCAGGCCCCTATTAGCCCGCGCCAGTGTAGGAGTCGCCACACTGAATGTCAACTCTATCTTATGTCTTATATAAGACATAGGATTATTGCTGTTATTCGATGGACGAAGGTCTTGATTTGTGGTCAAATCCCCGCCATGAATGCGAACGTTCGCGACACATCCAACACCACGCCGCCTGTCGATGCCCCGCAGCGGCCGGACAGCGCGCGTGACGCCGCACCGGCACCTCAGGGCCCGTCGGGCGTGGCTGCGGCAAGTGCGTCGCCCACGTTCAGTCCGCTTTATCAGCAGATCAAAGGGCTCATTACCCAGAGCCTTCAAGCCGGCGAATGGAAGCCCGGCGAAATCATTCCGAGTGAAGTCGATCTGGCCGGCCGCTACAAGGTCAGTCAGGGCACGGTGCGTAAAGCCATCGATGAGCTTTCGGCCGAAAACCTGCTCGTGCGCCGTCAGGGCCGCGGCACGTTTGTCGCGACTCACCATGAAGACCGGGTGCAATTCCGGTTTTTGCGTCTCGCGCCCGATTCGGGCGAACAACACCATCCTCCCAGCCGCCTGATCGAGTGCCGCCGTATGCGCGCACCGGCAGAGATCGCGCGTCAGCTTGAGCTGCGCGCTGGTGACGGGGTGATTCTAATCCGCCGCATGATGGATTTCTCGGACCGTCCCACGGTGCTCGACGAAATCTGGCTGCCGGGCACGCTGTTTCGCGGCCTGACGGCGGAGAAGCTTAATGAATACAAGGGGCCGATGTATGGGCTCTTCGAAGACGAATTCGGTACGCGCATGATTCGCGCCGTGGAAAAAGTCCGCGCCGTGGCCGCAGACGACATGACGGCGGATCTGCTCAAGGTGCCGAAGGGGTTCCCGCTGCTGAGTGTGGAGCGCGTCTCCTACACTTATGGAGACAAACCGGTGGAAGTGCGCCGGGGTTGGTATGTCACCACGGAACATCATTACCAGAACGAATTAAGTTGAGAGGGTAGGGCGGTCGAGGGTGTTGGCTGGCGTCGTGGCCGGCAAACGCCTGATGGCCGGAGGCATGAGGGGCGGCGTGTCGTGCGCCGTTGGCAGGGAATTTCCGGGTCATTGGGAACCGTGATGGTGCAACGCACTAGAAACGGCGCTAAAATCCGGGGCTGATGTAACTACATGGGGTCTAGCATGGCTGAAGTGGTAAAAAAAGAGCGGCCAGTCTACAGGAATATCGGTATCGGACAGATTGTCACGTACCGTCTCCCGCTGGCTGGTATCGTGTCTATCCTGCACCGTATTAGCGGTGTGATCTTGTTCCTGTTGTTGCCGTTCGCACTGTACTTGTTCGAACAGAGCCTGACATCGGAACTCAGCTTCGACGTTCTGCGAAGCATCGCCTCCAACTGGTTTGCCAAGCTCGTCATCCTTGCGCTGTCGTGGGGCTTCTTGCAGCACTTCTGTGCTGGCGTGCGCCACCTGCGCATGGACTTCAACCACGACGCCGTGAGCAAAGAAGGCGGCAAGAACTCGGCCGTGGTCGTGCTGGTCGTGTCGCTCGTGCTGACGCTGGCCGTCGCCCTCAAGCTGTTCGGAGCGTTCTAAGATGGCACAGAACAATATCGGTTCCAAGCGCCTGGTCGTCGGCGCCCACTACGGGCTGCGCGACTGGATTGCGCAGCGCATGACCGCGGTCATCATGGCCGTGTACACCGTGATCCTGCTGGTGTGGTTCTTCCTCGCCAAGGATTTCTCCTACGAAGGCTGGGCTGGCATCTTCTCGCATCAGTGGATGAAGCTGGCCACGTTCGTTACGCTGCTCGCGCTGTTCTATCACGCGTGGGTCGGTGTGCGCGACGTGTGGATGGACTACGTCAAGCCGGTCGGTGTGCGACTGGCGCTGTACGCACTGACGATCGTCTGGCTGCTGGCTTGTGCCGGCTACGCCGCGCAGATTCTGTGGAGAGTGTAAAGAATGGCTGCAATTAAAAATTCGCTGCCGCGCCGCCGCTTTGACGTTGTCATCGTGGGCGCAGGTGGTTCGGGCATGCGTGCGTCGCTGCAACTGGCCAAGGCCGGTCTGTCGGTGGCCGTGCTGTCCAAGGTGTTCCCCACCCGTTCGCATACCGTTGCTGCCCAAGGCGGCATCGGCGCTTCGCTCGGCAACATGAGCGAAGACAACTGGCACTACCACTTCTACGACACCATCAAGGGCTCCGACTGGCTCGGCGACCAAGATGCGATCGAGTTCATGTGCCGTCAGGCACCGAACGCCGTGTACGAGCTCGAACACTTCGGCATGCCGTTCGACCGTAACCCGGATGGCACGATTTATCAGCGCCCGTTCGGCGGCCACACGGCCAACTACGGCGAGAAGCCGGTTCAGCGCGCTTGCGCGGCTGCCGACCGTACCGGTCACGCGCTGCTGCACACGCTGTATCAGCAAAACGTCGCGGCCAAGACCCACTTCTTCGTGGAGTGGATGGCGCTCGACCTGATTCGTAACGAAGAGGGCGATGTCCTCGGCGTGTCGGCGCTGGAACTCGAGACCGGCGAAGTCTACCTGCTCGAAGCCAAGTGCACGTTGTTCGCGACCGGCGGTGCCGGCCGTGTGTACGCCGCCTCGACCAACGCGTTCATCAACACCGGTGACGGTCTGGGGATGGCAGCGCGCGCAGGCATTCCGCTCGAAGACATGGAATTCTGGCAATTCCACCCGACCGGCGTGGCCGGCGCGGGCGTGCTGATCACCGAAGGTGTGCGCGGCGAAGGCGGTATTCTGCGCAACTCGAACGGCGAGCGCTTCATGGAACGCTACGCACCGACGCTGAAGGATCTGGCGCCGCGTGACTTCGTGTCGCGTTCGATGGACCAGGAAATCAAGGAAGGCCGCGGTTGCGGTCCGAACGGCGACTACGTGCTGCTCGACCTCTCGCACATCGGTGCGGAGACGATCATGAAGCGTCTGCCGTCGATTCGCGAAATCGCGCTGAAGTTCGCCAACGTCGACGCGATCAAGGAACCGATCCCGGTCGTGCCGACCATCCACTATCAGATGGGTGGTATTCCGACGAACTACCACGGCCAGGTCGTGGTGCAGAAGGAAGGCAGCTCGGTGCCGGTCAACGGCTTCTACGCAGTGGGCGAATGCTCGTGCGTGTCGGTCCACGGTGCGAACCGTCTGGGCACGAACTCGCTGCTCGACCTCGTGGTGTTCGGCCGTGCGGCCGGTAACCACATCGTCGACTTCGTGAAGAATCACGGCGACCACAAGCCGCTGCCCGCCGACGCCGGCGAGAACGCCCTGGCACGTCTGGGCCGTCTCGATGGCTCGAGCTCGGGCGAGTACGCCCAAGACATCGCCAACGACATCCGCGCGACCATGCAGAAGCACGCTGGCGTGTTCCGTACCGCCGACCTGCTCAAGGAAGGCGTGGGCGAGATTCTGCAAGTGGCCGAGCGCGTCTCGCACGTCCACCTGAAGGACAAGTCGAAGGTGTTCAACACGGCGCGTATGGAAGCGCTGGAAGTCGACAACCTGATCGAAGTGGCCAAGGCCACCATGATCGCAGCCGAAGCCCGTAAGGAAAGCCGCGGCGCACACGCGCACAGCGATTATCCGGAACGCGACGACGCTAACTGGATGCGCCACTCGCTGTTCTTCAGCGAAGGCAATCGTCTGGATTACAAGCCGGTGCAACTCAAGCCGCTGACCGTCGACTCGGTTCCGCCCAAGGCGCGGACGTTCTAAGGGATTCGCAAGATCATGAAACGCATTTTCGAAGTCTACCGCTACGATCCGGACAAGGACGCCGCACCGTACATGCAGACCTACGAGGTCGAACTCGACGGTCACGAGCGCATGCTGCTCGACGCATTGGTCAAGCTCAAGAAGATCGATGAAGGCATCGCCTTCCGCCGCTCGTGCCGCGAAGGCGTGTGCGGTTCGGACGCGATGAACATCAACGGCAAGAATGGTCTGGCCTGCCTGACCAACATGAAGGATCTGCCGAACAAGATCGTTCTGAAGCCGCTGCCGGGCCTGCCCGTCATTCGCGACTTGATCGTCGACATGACGCACTTCTTCAACCAGTACCACTCGATCAAGCCGTACCTGATCAACCCCGAGCCGGCACCGGAGAAGGAGCGCCTTCAGTCGCCCGAACAGCGTGATGAGCTCGATGGCTTGTACGAGTGTATTCTGTGCGCATCGTGCTCGACGTCGTGCCCGAGCTTCTGGTGGAACCCGGACAAGTTCGTCGGCCCGGCTGGCCTGCTGCAAGCGTATCGCTTCATCGCGGATAGCCGCGATACGGCGACGAGCGAGCGTCTGGACAACCTGGAAGACCCGTACCGACTGTTCCGCTGCCACACCATCATGAACTGTGTGGACGTGTGCCCGAAGGGTCTGAACCCGACGAAGGCCATCGGTAAGATCAAGGAGTTGATGGTGCGTCGCGCCGTCTAACTATTGATCATGCCGGACACTACTCACCAGTCTGATCCGGTCAAGCGTGCCCGCCTGCGTTGGCGGGCACGTCGCGGCTTGCTGGAAAACGACCTCATTCTCGAACGGTTCTTCGCCAAGTACGAAGCCTCGATGACCGATGAGGACGTCGGCGCCCTGACCAGGCTGCTCGATTTGAGCGACAACGATTTGATGGATCTGCTGCTAGCGCGTAAAGAGCCCGAGGCGGATCTGGACGGGCCGGACGTGCAGCGCCTGCTGGCGCTTCTGCGTGCCGTGTAGGGGTTTAAGTATTTTTTTGAGGAAGCGATATGACTCCGTCTGATGTTAAAGCCACCCTATCTTTCTCCGACGAATCGCCCAGCGTAGAGCTGCCGATTTACAAGGGTACGATGGGTCCGGATGTGATCGACATCCGTAAGCTGTACGGCCAGACCGGCAAATTCACGTATGACCCGGGCTTTATGTCGACGGCGTCGTGCAATTCCGCCATCACTTACATCGATGGCGACAAGGGCGAGCTGCTGTACCGCGGCTACCCGATCGAACAGTTGGCCACCAACTGCGACTTCCTCGAGACCTCGTACCTGCTGCTCAAGGGCGAACTGCCGAGCGCGCAACAAAAGGCCGAGTTCGTCGACACCGTGACCCGTCACACGATGGTTCACGAGCAGATGAATTTCTTCTTCCGTGGCTTCCGCCGTGACGCGCACCCGATGGCTGTGCTGACCGGTTCGGTCGGTGCCCTGTCGGCGTTCTACCACGACTCGCTGGACATCAATAACCCGAATCACCGCGAAGTCTCGGCGATTCGCTTGATCGCCAAGCTGCCGACGCTCGTCGCCATGGCGTACAAGTACAGCATCGGCCAGCCGTTCGTGTACCCGCGCAACGACCTGTCGTACAGCGCGAACTTCATGCGCATGATGTTCGCCAACCCGTGCGAAGAGTACAAGGTCAACGACGTGCTGGTGCGCGCCCTCGACCGTATCTTGATCCTGCACGCCGATCACGAACAAAACGCTTCGACCTCGACCGTGCGTCTGGCCGGTTCGTCGGGCGCTAACCCGTTCGCCTGTATCGCTGCTGGTATCGCATGTCTGTGGGGCCCGGCGCACGGTGGTGCGAACGAAGCCGCGCTCAACATGCTTGAGCAGATCGGTTCGCCGGACAAGATTCCTGAGTTCATCAAGCAAGTGAAGGACAAGAACTCGGGCGTGAAGCTGATGGGCTTCGGTCACCGCGTGTACAAGAACTACGATCCGCGTGCCAAGCTGATGCGCGAAACGTGCTACGAAGTGCTCAACGAACTGGGCCTGCACGACGATCCGCTGTTCAAGCTGGCTATGCAGCTCGAAAAGATCGCCCTGGAAGACGAATACTTCGTGTCGCGCAAGCTGTACCCGAACGTCGACTTCTACTCGGGTATCGTTCAGCGCGCGCTGGGTATCCCGACCTCGATGTTCACCTGCATCTTCGCGCTGGCCCGTACCGTGGGCTGGATCGCGCAGTGGAACGAGATGATCGGCGAGCCGGACCAGAAGATTGGCCGTCCGCGTCAGCTGTTCATCGGCCACACGCCGCGCGAAGTCGTGGCCATCGACAAGCGCTAAGCGCGTCGAGGCCTCCGGCACGGCCCCCGCTTGCCGTGCCGGCACCGCAACCTTGCCGAAACGGCAAGGCGGTGCGGCCCGCAACGAGCCCTCGTTGCGCTATATTCGAATCCACGGCACACGCTGCCGTGATTCGCACAAATCCCCGGTTGATCGTGCGTTTACCGCCCGGTTTCCCGGGGATTTCGTATTCCGCCGGCGCGAAAGCGCTATGGCATAATCAAAAGTTCCCAGAACGATTTTTGTTCCCAGAACGATATTTAGCCCCGCGTTTTTATCATGGCCCAAACGCTGTATGACAAGTTGTGGGATGCACACGTCGTGCATACCGAGGACGATGGCACCACGGTGCTCTACATCGACCGTCACCTGCTGCATGAGGTGACCAGTCCGCAGGCGTTCGAGGGGCTAAAACTCGCACAGCGTCCGGTCTGGCGTCTCTCGGCCAACCTTGCGGTCTCCGACCACAACGTGCCGACCACCGACCGCACGCAAGGCATCGCCGACCCGATTTCGCGTTTGCAAGTCGATACGCTCGACAGCAACTGCGACAGCTTCGGCATCACCCAATTCAAGATGAACGATCTCCGTCAGGGGATCGTGCACGTGATCGGCCCTGAGCAGGGCGCCACGTTGCCCGGCATGACGGTGGTGTGCGGCGACTCGCACACGTCGACGCATGGCGCCTTCGGGGCGCTGGCCTTCGGCATCGGCACGTCGGAAGTCGAGCACACGCTCGCCACGCAGACGCTGCTCATGAAGAAGAGCAAGAACATGCTGGTGAAGGTCGAAGGCACCCTGCCGCGCGGCTGCTCCGCCAAGGACATCGTGCTGGCTGTGATCGGCAAGATCGGTACCGCAGGCGGCACCGGCTACACGATCGAGTTCGCCGGTTCGGCCATTCGCTCGCTGACGATGGAAGGCCGCATGACCGTGTGCAATATGGCGATCGAAGCGGGCGCTCGCGCCGGTCTGGTCGCCGTGGACGACACCACGATCAACTACGTGAAGGGCCGTCCGTTCTCGCCGAGCGGCGTGGAATTCCAGCAGGCCGAAGCCTACTGGCGTACGTTCCACACCGACCCGGGCGCGAAGTTCGACCACGTTGTCGAGATCAACGCCGCCGACCTGCGTCCGCAAGTGAGCTGGGGCACGTCGCCGGAAATGGTGGTCAGCATCGACGACCGCGTGCCGGACCCGGAGAAGGAAAAAGACCCGGTTAAGCGCAACGCTATGGAGCGCGCGCTCGAGTACATGGCGCTCACGCCGGATACGCCGATGTCGAGCATCAACGTCGACAAGGTGTTCATCGGCTCGTGCACCAATTCGCGCATCGAAGACATTCGCGCTGCGGCTTACGTGGTGAAGAAGCTGGGCCGTCGCGTGGCATCGAACGTGCGTCTGGCGATGGTCGTGCCGGGCTCCGGTCTGGTGAAGCATCAAGCCGAACAGGAAGGGCTGGATCAGGTCTTCAAGGCCGCCGGCTTCGAATGGCGCGAGCCGGGTTGCTCGATGTGTCTGGCGATGAATGCCGACCGTCTGGAGCCGGGTGAGCGTTGCGCATCGACCTCGAACCGTAACTTCGAAGGCCGTCAGGGCGCCGGTGGCCGTACGCACCTCGTTAGCCCGGCCATGGCGGCAGCCGCTGCCATCGAAGGTCATTTCGTCGACGTGCGCCGCCTGGTCTGAGGGCAGGGCATCGATTTATCCGTCGTTTAACACTTTCTTTTAAAGAGATAAAACCATGAAGAAACTGTGGATGCTGATCGGTGCGGTGCTGCTGCTGGGCGTGACGGGCTGCAATACGATGGCCGGCCTGGGCAAAGATACGCAGGCGGCTGGCTCGGCGCTCGAAAACGCGGCGAAGAAGTGATGCGACGGTGCGCGTCGCGCGGGTTTCGACCCCGCGACGGGCACCTTTGAGATTCCGGCGTTGGCGGCCGCAACCGTTCACCCGATGGTGACGGGGCCGCGACTGCCGAACTGATTTAATCAGGTGGTTTGTGATGGAAAAATTTACCGTCCATACGGGCTTGGTGGCACCGCTCGATCGCGAAAACGTCGATACCGACGCGATCATCCCCAAGCAATTTCTGAAGTCGATCAAGCGCACGGGTTTTGGCCAAAACCTGTTCGACGAGTGGCGCTACCTCGATGCGGGTGAGCCCGGGCAAGATTGCAGCACGCGTCCGCTCAACCCGAACTTCGTGCTCAATCAGCCGCGCTACCAAGGCGCGACGATTCTGCTCGCACGCAAGAACTTCGGCTGCGGTAGCTCGCGTGAGCACGCACCGTGGGCCTTGCAGCAATACGGCTTCCGTGCCGTGATTGCGTCGAGCTTCGCCGACATCTTCTTCAACAACTGCTACAAGAACGGGCTGCTGCCGATCGCGCTGTCCGAGATGCAGGTTGACCACCTGTTCAACGAGACCGCTGCATTTGCCGGCTATCAGTTGACCATCGACCTCGACAAGCAGGCGGTGATTACGCCCGACGGCCGTGGTTACGAGTTCGACATCGCACCGTTCCGCAAGTACTGCTTGATGAACGGTTTCGACGACATTGGCCTGACGCTGCGTCACGCCGACAAGATTCGCGCGTATGAAGCGGAGCGGCTTGCCAAGCAGCCGTGGCTCTCGACGCGCCTGCCGGGCTGAGCCCCGCACCCCCTAGGAGATCGCATGAAAATCGCTGTGTTGCCGGGTGACGGCATTGGTCCGGAAATCGTGAAGGAAGCCGTCAACGTGCTGAATGCGCTTGGCGAGACGTTCGAGCTGGAAGAAGCGCCCGTTGGTGGTGCTGGTTACGAGGCGTCGGGCCACCCGCTGCCGGAAGCCACGCTCAAGCTGGCCAAGGATGCGGACGCTATCCTGTTTGGCGCCGTGGGCGACTGGAAGTATGATTCGTTGGAGCGTGCACTGCGCCCCGAGCAAGCCATTCTGGGCCTGCGCAAGCATTTGCAGCTGTTCGCCAACTTCCGCCCGGCCATTTTGTACAAGGAACTGGCCGACGCGTCGAGCCTGAAGCCGGAAATCGTGGCAGGCCTCGATATCCTGATCATTCGCGAGCTGAACGGCGACATCTACTTCGGTCAACCGAAGGGCTTCCGCCAATCGCCGGATGGCGCTTTCGAAGGCGCGCGCGAAGGTTTTGATACCATGCGCTATAGCGTGCCGGAAGTGGAGCGCATCGCGCACGTCGCGTTTCAGGCGGCGGCCAAGCGCGACAAGCGTTTGTGCTCGGTCGACAAGGCCAACGTGCTCGAGACGTCGCAGCTGTGGCGCGACACGATGATCGAAGTGGCGAAGCAGTACCCGGAAGTCGAGTTGTCGCATATGTACGTCGACAACGCCGCCATGCAACTGGTCAAGGCACCGAAGAACTTCGACGTGGTGGTGACGGGTAACATGTTCGGCGATATCCTGTCGGACGAAGCCGCGATGCTCACGGGTTCGATCGGCATGCTGCCGTCGGCATCGCTGGATGCCAATAACAAGGGGTTGTACGAACCGTCGCACGGTTCGGCCCCCGACATCGCCGGTAAGGGCGTGGCCAATCCGTTGGCAACGATCTTGTCGGCTGCCATGATGCTGCGCTACACGCTGGGTAAGGCTGAACAGGCCGACCGCGTGGAGAACGCAGTGAAGAAGGTGCTGGCGCAGGGATTGCGCACGCCCGATATCTGGCAGGAGGGCGCGACCAAGGTCGGTACGCGCGAAATGGGCGCGGCGGTAGTTGCCGCGCTATAACGTTGACGGGGCGTCGTGAGACGCCCCTCGGCGCAATTGCAACGATAAGAGAGTGGATAAATGAAAACCGTAGGTCTGGTAGGTTGGCGGGGCATGGTCGGTTCGGTCCTGATGCAGCGCATGCAACAGGAGAACGACTTTGCTTTGATCGAGCCGGTGTTTTTCAGCACCAGCAACGCGGGCGGCAAAGCCCCGTCGATGGCGAAGAACGAGACTTCGCTGAAAGACGCCAATGATGTCAACGAGCTGAAAAAATGCGACATCATCATTACCTGCCAGGGCGGTGACTACACAACAGAGATCTTCCCGAAGCTGCGCGCTGCGGGTTGGAACGGCTATTGGATCGACGCGGCTTCGACGCTGCGTATGAAGGACGATGCCATCATCGTGCTCGATCCGGTCAATCTCGACGTGATCAAGAATTCGCTCACCAAGGGCACCAAGAACTTCATCGGCGGCAACTGCACGGTGAGCTGCATGCTGATGGGCCTGGGCGGCCTGTTCCAGCACGGTCTGGTCGACTGGCTGACGTCGATGACGTATCAGGCAGCCTCGGGCGGCGGTGCGCAACACATGCGCGAGTTGCTCACGCAGTTCGGCAGCATCAACGCCGAAGTCAAGTCGCTGCTCGACGATCCGCATGCGGCCATTCTCGAAATCGACCGCAAGGTGCTGGCTAAGCAGCACGCCCTGACGGCCGACGAAACCAAGCAATTCGGCGTGCCGCTGGGCGGCAATCTGATTCCTTGGATCGATAAGGACCTGGGCAACGGTCAGTCGAAGGAAGAGTGGAAGGGCGGTGCCGAGACCAACAAGATTCTGGGTCTGGGCGACGGTTTCCCGGGCACGCGTGAAATTCCGGTCGACGGTCTGTGCGTGCGTATCGGCGCGATGCGTTGCCACAGCCAGGCACTGACCATCAAGCTTACGAAGGATGTGCCGTTAGATGAACTGACCGACATCATCGGTCAGGCGAACGACTGGGTGAAGGTTGTGCCGAACACGCGTGAGGCGTCGATGAAGGATTTGACGCCTGCGGCAGTGACCGGCACGATGTCGATTCCGGTGGGCCGCCTGCGCAAGATGTCGATGGGTCCGGAGTATTTGTCGGCATTCACGGTGGGCGATCAGCTCCTGTGGGGTGCGGCAGAACCGCTGCGTCGTATGCTGCGGATCCTGCTGGACGCTTGAGCGTTACAGTGCATCGGTAAGGCGTGAAGAACGGCGGCCCGCGAGGCCGCCGTCCGCGCTTTGGGAGGCGCCCCTTGCAGCTTGCGGGGCGGCCAGTGACAAACACGCTGACAGGCTTGATAAGACACAGTGCGGAAATACTCCATCGGCAAGCGCGCAAATTCGTCCCACTCGTCCCCTTCGTCCCGCAAGTCGTTTCGACTGACTGCGGCGGCGGCCGTCTTGTGGAGCCTCGGGCTTCTCAATGCCGGTGCGGCCGAGTTCGGTCCGCAACAGGTGCGTTCTGCCGCAGGGCAGCCGCTGCGTGCGGTCATCGTGCTGGGCAATGTGTCGCAAGCCGAGGCCGATGGATTGTCCGTGAAGCTGGCTGGGCGCGATGCGTTCCGCCAAGCCGGGCTGCGCTACGATCCGTCGCTCGAGAAGCTCTCGGTCTCCGTCTCCCCGACGGGCGGACGCGAGCCGGGCTACAGCGGCACGTATCTCGTGCATGTCGACTCGGCCGAGCCGATCAATACCTCGTTCCTCGATTTGTTGCTGGTGCTCGAATGGCGCACTGGCCGACAGTCCAATGCCGTGACGCTCTCGGCGATTCCCGAAGCCAGTACCGCGCAGCCGCAGGCCGTTGTGCCAGCGGCTACGCCGTCGAGTGCACCCGCGCCGTCGGCCGCACCTGCGCAAGCTGTGCAGGGCGGTGTTCCGGCATCGGGCGCGGCAGGGGCGGCAGGGGCGGCCAAATCGACGACGGGCGGCACGCCTGCTCGGCCCGCCAATGCGGCCAACGCCGCAGGTGAGGGCGCACGGACGGTGGAACGTGGTGATTCGTTGTCGTCGATTGCCCGCGAGTTCACCGGCGGCGAAGGTGGCACGACGCTCGCGCAGATGATGACGGCGTTGTTCGAATCGAACCGCTCGGCATTTATTGGCAACGATCCCAACCGGTTGCGGCAGGGCGCGACACTCGCGCGTCCGACCGATGCACAAGTTCAGGAAGTCCCGCCTGCGCAGGCACGCAAGTTCGTGTCGGCGGCGCGGGAACAGTTTGATGCGTATCGCGCGCGGCTGGCCGAATCGACGGCTCAGCAAGCCGCACCGGCGAATAGCCGTAGTGCGCAAGGTGCGATCGAAGCGGGGAAGGCGCCAGAGGCCGCTGCCCCCGCCGCGCGTGATGAATTGAAGCTGTCGCGACCCGGTAAGGGGCGCGGTGCCGGCAAGGCTGGCAACGGCGAAGAAGAACAAATCGCTCAGGGCAAGGCGCAGACCGAGGCTCAGGGCAGGGTGAACGAGTTGCAGAAGAACGTAGCAGATCTCCAGAAGCTGTTGGCGATGAAGAATCAAGCCGTCGCCAATCTGGAGGAACAAGCCGCCGCCGCATCCGGGGCGAGCGCACAAGACAAGCAAGCGAATACCGCCAAGGGGCGTGACACCGCCACGGCCAAGGGCGCGAAACCGGCTGCGAATGCGGCGAATCAGGCCGCAGGGGCGGCTGCGACGGCGTCAGGCGCTGACGCGGCATCGGCCGCTGCTGCGGGCAGTGCATCGGACGCGCAAGCCCAAGCGGCGACGGCTTCCGACGCCGCCGCACAGGCCGTGGTCGCCAGCGAAGCGGCAGCATCCGCGACACAAGCGGCGAGTGCAGCCGCTGCCGACACGAAACCGGCGCCGAATGCCGCGATGAACTGGCGTGCGGTGCGCGACAACCCGTACGTGCTGCCGGGCGCAGGCATTCTGGTGGTGCTGATGGGCCTTTGGTGGCTGATGCGCCGCCGCCGTGCCGAGCCGCCGGTCGGTCAGGATGGTCCGTACGACGACGGTGGCGATGGCCGTGCCCCGCACGATGGCCAGCCCGGCGCAGAGCCGCAACTGTCGCAAGGCGGTTCGACGGTCGCTGGCGTGGCGACCGGTGCCGCGGTGGCCGCAGGCGCTGCCGGTGCTGCTGCGATGTATGCGGCGCATCAGGCCGAAGCCGACGAGCATTTGCATCCGACGGCCGACGACACGTGGGCAGAACCCGCTGAAGGCGTTGCCGAGCTGGACGCCGAGCACCCCGACGCGACCGTCGCCGGTGCAGCGCTGCCCGGCGAGTGGGATGCCGAGCAAGAACATCTGACGGATGAACTGGCGGATACCGCCCGTGAGGCGTCACACGACGCGATAACGGATACGGAACCGGCGGAGACGGCAGAGTCGTTCGACACGGCGCCTGCCGCCGAGGCCGCCAGCGAGCCGGAAATCAACTGGGACGACGCGTTTGCCGAAGAGGCGGGCGGGGCGGCCGAAGTGGGCAATGCAAGCGAAGTACCGGCGGCGACCGCCACGAACGACGAAAAGGCTGATGCCAGTCTGTCGGCGCTCGGCGCATTGGGGGCAGCGGCGGCTGTGGGCGGCATTGCCGCAGCGGCACACGCTGGTGGGCATGCGCCTGCCGAGCCGACCCATGAGGCCGCCGAATCTGAAGGTGCCAACGAAGGTGCCATTGAAGGGACACCTGACGGCGCAACGCAAGAGGAAGCTGTGCCGCAAAACGGCGTAGCGGGCATGCTGGGCGATCTGGATCTCGGCCTGCCGGGCCAGCCTGCCCACGTTGGCACGATCGCCAGCGACGCATTGCCTTCGCTTTCCCGTGGCATCGGGTCGGTGCAATTCACGATGGCACCGCAAGACGGCGAGGCGAATATCCACGCGCCGTCGGGCGACCAAGGCGATTTCGATGGCGACGATGGCGAACTGAGCGACGCGGACTTCGATGCAGCCCTCAAGGCGGCAGCGACGCCGGACGCCGCGCGGAGCTACACCGATGCCGCGCACGAAGCGCCGTCCCTCAAGCCGCTGTCGTTCGATCTGTCGGATTTCAGCCTGGACTTGAAGGGTGACGACGCCTCGGCGACGACCATCGCCCCGGCGTTTGTCAGCGCGCCGACGTTGCCGGCCGCCACTGGCGACGAAGCGCTGGTCGAGCACGACGCGTTTGCACAGCCGACGCCGTCGACCGGCTACGCACCGCACGCGGCCCCGCAAACGCCGTCGTTCGAGCAAGTGGAGACGAAAGTAGACGCGCCGGTGGCAGCGCAGCCGACTGCATCGGCCCCGGTGGCGGACGAATTCGAAGCCGCTGTCGCAGCCGCAGCAACCACAGCAACCACAGCAACCACAGCAACCACAGCAACCGCCGCCGCTGCCACCGCAACCCCGGCCCCGGCTGCCACACCGGCCGCCGCGCCCAGCGCCAACCCATCGCAACTGGCTGAACTGGAAGTGCCCGACGAGTTCCATACGAAGCTCGAATTGGCCGCGGCTTACCAGACCATTGGCGACGACGAAGGCGCACGCGAATTGCTCGAAGAGGTCATTGCCGGGGGCGATGCTGCGCAACAATCGGTGGCGCGCACCCGTCTGGCCGAGTTAGGCAAGTAATGAAGGCGGTGCTATCTCCGATGAGATGCGCCGCGAGTACGACACCGTGATGCCGGCCCCGGCCGGCGAACACACCGCAGGTTGACCGTAGTTTGGGGCGCTCGTTGGTTGGGCGCCCGTTTTTCTTTTCAGGCAGGCGTGCCGTTTCGGCCCGCTTCAGCAACAGATCTGGCAGCAGATCAGGCATCAGATATGCGAATCGCACTGGGCATCCATTACGACGGGACGGCGTTCTCCGGCTGGCAATCGCAGCCGCACGGCAACACCGTGCAGCAGGCGCTCGAAGCGGCATTGCGCGAGTTCGGCGGCGTGGCCTTGCCGACGACCGTGGCCGGACGCACGGACACGGGCGTGCACGGCATCGGGCAAGTGGTGCACTTCGACACCGAACTCGACCGCGCCATGTTCTCGTGGGTGCGCGGTGTGAATGCGTTCCTGCCGAAAACGGTGGCCGTGCAGTGGGCGCAAGCGATGCCCGACGATTTCCATGCGCGCTTTACCGCGTTCGAGCGCACGTATTTTTATGTGCTGTACGTGCATCCGGTGCGCTCGCCGCTGCTCGAAGGCCGCTGCGGCTGGCTGCACACGCCGCTTGATCTCGACGCGATGCGCACCGCCGGTCAGGCGCTGGTGGGCGAGCACGACTTCTCGGCGTTCCGTTCGTCGGAATGTCAGGCGAAAACCCCGGTGAAGCATCTGTACGCCATCGATATCGAGCAGCAGGGGAATTTCTTCGTGTTCCGGTTCCGCGCGAGCGCGTTCCTGCATCACATGGTCCGCAACATCATGGGGTGTCTGGTGGCGATCGGCCGTGGCCGTCAGTCGGCTGACTGGATGGCGGAAGTGCTTGCGAGCCTCGACCGCCGTCAGGCCGCGCCGACGTTCATGCCGGATGGCTTGTATCTGGCGCGTGTGGGGTATCCTGAGCGCTTCTCGGTGCCTGAGCCCAATTGGGCCGCGTGGCCTTTCCCGATGCCTTGGGCGCAAGACGGAACTCCCTCATGACATCCCGTACCCGAATCAAGATTTGCGGCCTTTCGCAGCCGGCGGACGTCGACCACGCGGTCGCCCTCGGCGTCGACGCGATCGGTCTCGTGTTCTACCCGCCCAGCCCGCGTTACGTGGACCTCGCCCGCGCCGCCGAACTGGCGCGCCGCGTGCCCCCTTACGTGAGTGTGGTGGGGCTGTTCGTGAACGCTACGGCTGATGACGTGGCGCGCACCGTCGAGGCCGTGCCGCTGACGACTTTGCAGTTTCATGGCGACGAGACGCCCGAAGTTTGCGCGGCGTTGTCCGCTGCCGCTGGGCACCGTCCGTACACGCGCGCTATGCGTATCGGTCCGGAGACGAAAAGCAGTAGCGATTTGCTACAATTCGCAAACGCATACGCCACCGCGCAAGGTATCTTGCTCGACGCCCTCGTGGAGGGCTACGGGGGCGGGGGAAAGGTTTTCGATTGGTCACTTATTCCAAAAGACATCGCGCGTCGGGCCGTTTTGAGTGGTGGCTTGAACGCACACAACGTTGCTGAGGCAATCCGCCTGGTGACGCCGTACGCCGTCGACGTGTCGAGCGGTGTAGAAGCGTCGCGGGGCGTGAAAGATCCCGCCCGTATGACGGCGTTCGTGCACGCAGTGCGTGCTG
This sequence comes from Pandoraea pneumonica, assembly GCF_902459645.1. Lineage (GTDB taxonomy): Bacteria > Pseudomonadota > Gammaproteobacteria > Burkholderiales > Burkholderiaceae > Pandoraea > Pandoraea pneumonica. The sequence goes on along the minus strand of NZ_CABPSK010000001.1, from coordinate 1,616,723 downwards.
CCGACGCCGAATAGCAACCTGCCGGCGCGCCCGCAAGGGGCTGCACCCGGTTCTGCGAAGAGTGACGACCATGTACGATTTACCCGATGCCCGTGGCCATTTCGGCCAATACGGCGGTGTTTTTGTGGCCGAGACGCTGATTCACGCGCTCGACGAGCTGCGTGAGGCCTACGCCAAGTACCAGCACGATCCCGCCTTCCTCGAAGAATTCAATTACGAACTGAAGCACTACGTCGGCCGTCCGTCGCCGATTTATCACGCCAAGCGCTGGAGCAGCGAACTGGGCGGTGCACAGGTTTATCTGAAGCGCGAAGACCTGAATCACACCGGTGCGCACAAGGTGAACAACGTGATCGGTCAGGCGTTGCTCGCCCGCCGCATGGGCAAACGCCGCGTGATCGCCGAGACCGGTGCCGGTCAGCACGGCGTCGCCACGGCCACCATCGCCGCCCGTTTCGGCATGGAGTGCGTGGTGTACATGGGCGCGGAAGACGTCAAGCGTCAGGCCGCCAACGTGTATCGCATGCAACTGCTGGGCGCGACCGTCGTGCCCGTGGAATCTGGCTCGAAGACGCTCAAAGACGCGCTCAACGAAGCCATGCGCGACTGGGTGACGAACGTCGAGAGCACGTTCTACATCATCGGCACGGTGGCCGGTCCGCACCCGTACCCGATGCTCGTGCGCGACTTCCAGCGCGTGATCGGCGACGAATGCAAGGTGCAGATGCCTGAGCTCGCCGGCCGTCAGCCGGACTACGTGCTGGCCTGCGTCGGTGGCGGCTCGAACGCCATGGGCATCTTCTACCCGTATATCGACCTGCCCGACGTGAAACTCGTGGGCGTGGAAGCGGCGGGCGACGGGATCGAGACTGGCCGTCACGCCGCGTCGATCATCGGCGGCACGCCCGGCGTGCTGCACGGCAACCGCACGTATCTGCTGCAAGACGCCAACGGACAGATCACCGAGACGCATTCGATCTCGGCCGGTCTGGATTACCCGGGCGTCGGCCCCGAGCACGCTTGGCTGCACGACATCCATCGCGCCGAATATGTGGGCATTACCGATAACGAAGCCCTCAAGGCGTTCCATGACTGCTGCCGGATCGAAGGGATCATCCCGGCCCTGGAGTCGAGCCACGCCCTCGCGTATGCATGCAAGTTGGCCCCCACGCTGAGCAAAGACCAGATCGTTCTGGTCAACCTCTCCGGCCGGGGCGACAAGGACATGCACACCGTGATGGCATTGGCCAAACCGGCCAGCGACGCCTGATCGGCGCCGCGAGACTCCACCGATCCGACAGGTAACCAGAACCCGCATGACCGACCGCAACGCGCCGCCGCAAGAGACCATCGCTCAGGGCGAGGCACAAAATGACGTCCTCGGGACTGTGCGTCCCGATCGTCCTGTTGATGCCACCGAAGCCGCGGCTGCGCGTCTCGAAGCCATGGAGGCGGCCGGCGAGCTTCGCGCCCGCTGGGCGCCCGGCGACATTGCGTTACGTCATGCCGACTTCCTGCAACACGTGCATGAACTGGCAGACGGGTCCGTCGACCTGATTCTGGCCGATCCGCCTTATGGGCTCGGCAAGGATTACGGCAACGATTCCGACAAGCGTTCGGGCGAGGACTTCCTCGGCTGGACGTACGGCTGGCTCGAAGCGGCGATTCCGAAACTCGCGCCGCGCGGCTCGCTGTATCTGTTCTGCACGTGGCAATACGCGCCCGAGCTGTTCGTGTTCCTCAAGCAGCGCATGCTGATGATCAACGAGATCATCTGGGATCGCCGCGTACCGAGCATGGGCGGCAGCACGCGACGGTTTTCGTCGGTGCACGACAACATCGGCTTTTTCGCGATTTCGAAGGACTATTACTTCGACCTCGATGCCGTGCGTGTGCCGTACGACGCCGCCACGAAGAAGGCGCGCTCGCGTCGTATCTTCGAGGGCAGCAAGTGGCTGGAACTCGGTTACAACCCGAAGGATCTGTGGTCCATCTCGCGATTGCACCGGCAAGACCCCGAACGCGTCGATCATCCGACGCAGAAACCGCTGCATATCATCGAGCGCATGGTGCTGGCGAGTTGCCCGCCCGGCGGTCTCGTGCTCGACCCGTTCATGGGCAGCGGCACGACTGCCGTGGCCTGCGCGCTGCACGGCCGACGTTTTGTCGGCTACGAGCTGAACGCGCATTACCACGCGCTCGCTAACCAACGACTTCAGAGACTTTCCGATCATGTCCCGCATTCAAGCGACGTTCCAAGCCTTGCAAGCGCAGGGTAAGAAGGGCCTCATCCCGTTCATCACTGCCGGCGACCCCGAGCCGGGCTGGACGGTCAAACTGATGCATGCACTGGCCGATAACGGCGCCGACGTCATCGAACTCGGCGTGCCGTTCTCCGACCCGATGGCCGACGGTCCGGTGATTCAGCGCGCCTCCGAGCGCGCGCTCGCGCGCGGCGTGAGCCTGGCCGAGGTGCTCGGCTACGTGGCCGCCTTCCGCCAGACCAACGACCGCACGCCCATCGTACTGATGGGTTACGCCAATCCGATCGAAGCCATGGGCCTCGAAGCCTTTGCCGAACGTGCGGCGGCCGCGGGCGTGGATGGCGTGCTGGTCGTCGACTATCCGCCCGAGGAAGCCGAGGACTACGCCGGTGCCATGCGTGCGCGCCACATCGATCCGATTTTCCTGCTCGCGCCGACGTCTACCGACGCGCGCATTGCGGCGGTGGCCAAGCAGGCGAGCGGCTATCTGTACTACGTCTCGCTCAAGGGCGTGACGGGGGCAGCAAGCCTGGATTTGGGCAGCGTCGCGTCGAAAATCCCCGAAATCAAGGCCGTGGCGCCGCTGCCGGTGGGCGTGGGCTTTGGCATTCGCGACGCCGAAACGGCCCGTGCAATTGCCAGCGTGGCCGACGCCGTGGTGATCGGCAGTGCCATCGTGCAACGGCTTGAAAACACGCCGCGTGATCTGGAGGGCCAGAACGCGGTAAAATCGCTGGCTGAATTCATCGGCGAAATCCGCCAGGCGCTCGACGAGGGCCTGAAAGCGGCCTAATCAGGCTGCTGGCGCGTGCCGGTGAAACGCTGAATTGAAACGGTCGTCAGACCGCTGAGACGCCCGTCCCTGTTGGGGCGGGCGTTTGCCAAGGAGAAACTATGAGCTGGCTCGATAAGCTGCTGCCCCCGAAGATCAAGCAAACCGATCCGACGCAGCGCAACAAGAGCATCCCGGAAGGGCTGTGGATCAAGTGCCCGTCGTGCGAGGCCGTGCTGTATCGCAACGACGTGGAAGCCAATCTGCATGTCTGCCCGAAGTGCGACCATCACATGCGCATCGGTGCGCGCGCCCGTCTGGATGCGCTGCTTGATCCGGAAGGCCGCTACGAGCTGGGTCAGGAAATCGTGCCGGTCGACCCGCTGAAGTTCAAAGACAGCCGCAAGTACCCGGACCGTATCAAAGAAGCCATGGACGACACGGGTGAAACCGACGCCATGGTGGTGATGGGCGGCGCGATCCACACGCTGCCGGTCGTGGTCGCTTGCTTCGAGTTCGCCTTCATGGCGGGCACGATGGGCTCGGTGGTCGGCGAGCGCTTCGCCCGCGGCGCGCAAAACGCGCTGGAGCAGGGCGTGCCGTTCATCAGCATTGCCGCTTCGGGCGGTGCGCGTATGCAGGAAAGCCTGCTCTCGCTCATGCAGATGGCCAAGACGACCGCGATGCTCACGAAGCTGGCCAACGCCAAGCTGCCGTACATCTCGGTGCTGACCGACCCGACGACGGGTGGCGTGTCGGCAAGTTTCGCGTTCCTGGGTGACGTGGTCATCGCGGAGCCGAAGGCACTGATCGGCTTCGCCGGTCCGCGCGTGATCGAGCAGACCGTGCGCGAGAAGCTGCCGGAAGGCTTCCAGCGTTCGGAATTCTTGCTGCAAAAGGGCGCGATCGACATGATCGTCGACCGTCGCAAGATGCGCGAAGAGATCGCACGCCTGATCGCGCTGATGCAATGCCAACCGGCTGACGCCGTGGCCTGATGTCGTGCCCTGAGGCAGGGGGAGCGGCGCTGCCGATCTTCGCTGAGCCGCCCCCAAAGGCGCGCGCATCGGCGTAAAATGTCGCCACGCCACGCGGTGCCACGCTTAGTGACACTTAGCGCCTCATGCCGCCTTATGCATCACTTAGCAGGATCGCAAGCGCGGACGTTACGTCCGCGCTTTGTTTTTCTGCCCGCACATTCATGCCGACATACTCCACTCTCGACGCCTGGCTCGCCCATCTGGAAACCGCTCACCCTGTGGGCATCGACATGGGGCTTGCGCGCATCGGGCGCGTGAAAGAGGCCCTCGGTCTGAAATTTCCGTGTCCTGTCTTCACCGTAGGCGGCACGAACGGCAAAGGCTCGACCTGCGCCATTCTCGAAGCGATTCTGCTCTCGGCGGGTTACCGCGTGGGCTGCCACACGTCACCGCATTTGCTCACCTTCAACGAGCGCGCGCGCATCAACGGCGAGATCGTCGACGACGCGACGCTGCTGCCGCATTTCGAAGCGGTCGAGCGTGCGCGCAATAGCTTCGACGAACCTGTCTCGCTTACGTATTTCGAATTCACCACGCTTGCGATCATGCAGATGTTCGCGACGGCCGGGCTCGATGCCGTGATTCTCGAAGTGGGGTTGGGCGGCCGACTCGACGCCGTGAACATCATCGATGCCGATTGTGCTGTCATCACGAGCATCGATATCGACCACGCCGAATATCTGGGCAACACCCGCGAAGCGATCGCGATCGAAAAGGCGGGCATTTTCCGCGCGGGCAAGCCGGCGGTCTGCGGCGATCCGATGCCGCCCGCCACGCTGGCCGCTGAAGCCGAGCGCATCGGTGCCGATCTGTGGCAATTCGGACGCGACTTCAACTATCAGGGCGACAAACAGCAGTGGAGCTATGCCGGTCGCAACATGCGACGCCCGGCGTTGGCGTATCCGGCGCTGCGCGGTGCCAATCAGTTGCTCAACGCATCGGCAGCGCTGGCGGCGCTCGAATCGATGCGCGCCGAGCTGCCGGTGTCGGCACAGGACATCCGTCTGGGGCTCGCGTCGGTCGAATTGCCGGGGCGTTTTCAGGTGCTGCCGGGCCGCCCGGCCATCGTGCTCGACGTTGCGCACAACCCGCATGCGGCGGCGGCACTGGGCCACAACCTCGACGGCATGGGGTTCTTTCCGTACACCTATGCCGTGTTCGGGGCGATGGCCGACAAGGACATCGAAGGCGTTTTGCGGCATTTGGTCGACAAGGTCGATCACTGGCGCTTGTGCGGCTTGCCGACCCCGCGTGCCGCGAGCGCACAGGTGCTCGAAGAGAAGCTGCGGGCGGTTGGGTTTGTCGAAGATGCTGATCATTCGGTCGAAACCTTCGAATCCCCTGAGAAAGCCTATGCCGCCGCGCTCGAGCAGTGCGGGGAGAATGATAGAATTGTGGTTTTTGGATCGTTCTTTACGGTGGCGGGTGTGATGTCACACCGCAAATTGCAGCGCCACTGACGCCTGACGGTGTCATCGCCGTGACATTTTCTTACGAGAAATGTCATGCGCAGGACGCACCTGATGCGCGATGATCAGTCCAACGACGCGAGTTACGACCTGAGCCAAGGGCCTATGGGATTGTTTTCCTTCCGCAAGAAAGACGCCGAAGCCGTTTCCCCGAAGCGCGGTAGCCGCAAGAGCGGCCGCACCGGCAGCCGTACGGCGGGAGGGGGCGAATACAGCGAGCACGAGCAACTCGACCCGCTGCTGCCCGAGAAGCAACGCGCGCGCCGCCGTCTGGTAGGCGCGCTTGCGTTGGTGCTCGCGGCCGTCATCATCCTGCCGATGGTGCTGGCGCCCGAACCCAAACCGGCCGCCGACGACATCGCGATCCAGATTCCCGGTAAAGATGCCAATACGCCGCCTGTGCGCGTGAAGCCGCAGGCCGCCGCGACATCGACCGATGCGTCGCTCGACAAGGGCGAAGAAACCGTCGACGGCAATTCGCTCGCGAATAGCAATTCGAGCAATTCGAACAAGCCGTCGTCGTCGCAGGCGCCCGTGGCCGCTGCGGCTGCTGTGCCGCCCGCACCGACTGGCGTGCCGCCGTCCTCCCCGGCCCCGGCAGCCTCGGTCGCGCCAGTGGCACCTGTTACGCCGCCGGTCGCACAGGCCAAGCCCGAATCGAAGCCTGAATCGAAGCCCGAGGCGAAGAAGCCCGAGCAGCACGCCGATGCGAAACCTGCGGCCAAGCCCAGCGAATCGCACGACGCGCCCAAGGCGGCGAACAAGCCCGACCCGAACGCGGCCGATCCGATCGCGCAGTTCGCGCAGAACAACAACGCGGCCAAACCGGCAGCAAATCACGACACAACGACCAAAGCGGCCGCACCGGCGGGCAATGGCAAGTATCTGGTGCGTATCGGCGCGTTCTCGACGCAGGACCGTGCGCAGGCATGGCTCGTCAAGCTCAAGCTCGTGAACGTGCCGAGCTACATGGTGAAGGGCAATGTCGATGGCCGCGAGTTGTATCTGTTGCGCGCTGGCCCGTTCCCCGACCGCAATAGCGCGGAAGCCGCGAGCAAGAAGATCCGTGACGCGGGCCTGACGGCCATGGTCGCCGAGGCGGGTTGAGTTGAGTAATGTGACGCAGGGCGGTCTGCTGACCGTAGTGGATTACGCGGCGATCGCCATTTTGCTCGGCTCGATGGTGCTGGGCATGCTGCGCGGTTTGGTGCGCGAGTTGTTCAACCTGGTGGGCTGGGTGGTGGCGTTCTTCGTGGCGCGCGCCTTTGGCCCGAGCGTGGCGCACTGGCTGCCTGCCGACCTGCCGGGCGGCGAGATGACGCAAGGCGCGCTCGGTTTCCTGCTGGTGCTGGTGGCCGTCGTGTTCGGCGCGGGCATCGTCAGTGCGCTGGTGGGACGCATGACCGACATGATCGGCCTGCGTCCGGCCGATCGCGGTTTAGGCATGCTGTTCGGCATCGTGCGCGGCATGTTGCTCTTGATGTTGCTGCTAGTCGCCTCCAGATTGACGGCATTGCCGCACCAACCGGCATGGCAGCAGTCGATGGTGCGCCCGTGGGTCGAGGCTGGGCTGGAGCGCCTGATGCCGTATCTGCCCGAGCCGGTGCAGCACTACCTTCATAAGCCCGAAGAGGCGGTGCCGAGCGTGAATTCGCTGGGGACGCCGATCCCATTGCCACAATTGGAACCTAGCCGCCGGATGCAAGAGATGCTCGGCGGGCCGGGGGCTGGCACGGCCGGTGCTGCGGGTGGTGCAGGGACTGCGGCGGGCACGGGGGCGATCGAAGGGATACAGCAGGGGTGGGGCATGCGCAGCGGCGGATCGGCCGCGCCGTCCACCGGCCTGCACAAGGTTACCGAATGACGGATAATACTGTCCGTTCGTTTGACGCAGATTTCGATGTTTTTTGAAGGATTCATGCCATGTGTGGCATCGTCGGTGTAGTCTCCAAGTCCCCCGTCAACCAGTTCATCTACGATAGCTTGCTGCTCTTGCAGCATCGCGGCCAGGACGCCGCAGGTATCGCAACGACGGACGGCCAGTCGTTCTACATGCACAAGGGCAACGGCATGGTGCGCGACGTGTTCCGCACGCGCAACATGCGCGATCTGCCGGGTCACGTGGGCATTGGCCAGGTGCGCTACCCGACGGCTGGCTCGTCGAGCGCCGCACAAGCGCAACCGTTCTACGTCAATGCCCCGTACGGCATCGTGCTCGCGCACAACGGCAACCTGACGAACTGGGAACAGCTCAAAGACGAGATGTTCCGCATCGACCGCCGTCACATCAACACCACCTCCGACTCTGAAGTGCTGCTCAACGTGCTTGCGCACGAGTTGCAGCAAAGCTCGCTCGAAGGCCTGAGCGTGCCGTCGCTGTTCGAAGCGGTGCGCGGCGTACATCGCCGTCTGCGCGGTTCGTACGCGATTGTCTCGATCATCTCCGGCTTTGGTTTGCTCGCGTTCCGCGACCCGAACGGTATTCGTCCGCTGTGCATCGGCCGCTTCGAAGGCCCGAACGGCACGGAATGGATGGTGGCGTCGGAATCGGTGGCCCTCGAAGGCATGGGCTTCGCGTTCGAGCGCGACGTCAAGCCGGGCGAGGCGATCTTCATCAGCAACGACGGCGAACTGACTTCGCAGCAGTGCGCCGAAGCCACCTCGATGCATCCGTGTATTTTCGAACTCGTGTATCTGGCGCGTCCGGACTCGGTGCTCGACGGCGTGGCGGTCTACGATGCGCGTCTGCGCATGGGCGACTACCTGGCTGAGAAGATTCGCCGCGAGATCGACTACAAGGACATCGACGTCGTGATGCCGATTCCGGACTCCAGCCGTCCGGCGGCCATGCAGGTCGCGAAGCGTCTGGGCCTCAATTACCGTGAAGGTTTCTTCAAGAACCGCTACGTCGGCCGCACGTTCATCATGCCCGGTCAGGCGATGCGCAAGAAGTCGGTGCGTCAGAAGCTCAACGCCATGCGCGTCGAATTCAAAGACAAGAACGTGCTGATCGTCGACGACTCGATCGTGCGCGGCACGACCAGTCAGGAAATCGTGCAGATGGCGCGTGACGCCGGTGCCCGCAAGGTGATTTTTGCATCGGCCGCGCCGCCCGTGAAATTCCCGAACGTGTATGGCATCGACATGCCCACGCGTAGCGAACTGGTGGCCCACGATCGCAGCGACGAAGAAGTGGCGCGCATCATCGGTGCCGACGAGCTGATTTATCAGGACGTCGAGGACATGAAGGCCGCCGTGCGCGACATCAACCCGGCGCTGAGCGACTTCGATGCGTCGTGTTTCGATGGCAACTACATCACGGGCGACATCACGCCGGAGTACCTGAACCGACTGGAGCAGCAGCGCAAGGCGCCGAAGGCACCGGTCGAGCGCGATTCAGGGGACAACGGCGATGGCGGCGAGGGCGACGAAAACGAGCCGCGCGGCGCGCAACTCGGTCTGTAAGCCGAGGAAGGCATGGGCGGCATGAGGGGGATTTTCCTCGTCGCCGTCCAACGTGCTACACTGCTTCTCACGTCGATTTGATTTCAGCTTGCGGACGTGGGGGAACATCCCCGAAACAGCTAAAGCGAGGCCTAGACAGATGGATTTCGAGCCCGTTTTGCTGACAAGCGAAACGGGCTTTTTCTTTTTTGAAACGAGACACACGATGGACTCCTTCGATTTCGATACCTTGGCGGTGCGCGCGGGCACGCAGCGCTCCGAGTTCGGTGAGCATTCCGAGGCGCTGTATCTGACCTCGAGCTTCGTATTCAAGAGTGCGGCCGAAGCCGCCGAGCGCTTCGCGCACTCGGAAGAGGGTTTCACGTACTCGCGCTTCACCAATCCGACGGTATCGATGTTCCAGGACCGTCTGGCCGCTCTCGAAGGCGGCGAGGCCTGCATGGCCACCGCTTCGGGCATGGCAGCCATTGTGTCGGTCGTGATGACGGCCCTCTCGGCGGGCGATCACCTCGTTAGCTCGCAAAGCATCTTCGGTTCCACCCTGAACGTGTTCTCGACGATCTTCAGCCGTTTCGGCGTGGAGACGACCTTCGTCGACCCGACCGATCTCGACGCCTGGCGCGCCGCGATCAAGCCGAACACGAAGATGTTCTTCCTCGAAACTCCGTCGAACCCGCTCACCGATATCGCCGACATTGCCGCCATTGGCAAGATCGCGAAGGAAGCGGGCGCGTTGTTCGTGGTCGACAACTGTTTCTGTTCGCCCGCGTTGCAGCGCCCGATCGAATTCGGTGCCGACGTGGTCGTGCACTCGGCCACCAAGTACCTCGACGGTCAGGGCCGTGTGCTGGGCGGTGCCATCGTGGGCACGAAAGATTTCATCATGGGCAAGGTGTTCCCATTCGTGCGCAGCGCCGGCCCGACGCTCTCGGCGTTCAATGCGTGGGTGATTCTGAAGGGCATGGAAACGCTGTCGCTGCGCATGGAGCGCCAGTCGGCCAGCGCGCTCACGGTAGCGCAGTGGCTGGAACAGCAGCCGCAGGTGGCTCGCGTGTTCTATCCCGGCCTGCCGTCGCATCCGCAATATGAATTGGCGAAGCGCCAGCAGAAGGCAGGCGGCGCTATCGTCGCGTTCGAATTGAAGGGCGCGACGCCTGCCGAGCAGCGTGAGAACGCGTGGCGCGTGATCGACAACACGAAGGTGCTGTCGATCACCGGCAATCTGGGCGATACGCGCACGACGATTACGCATCCGGCCAGCACGACGCATGGCCGTATCACGCCCGAAGCGCGTGCCGCGGCAGGCATTACGGAAGGGCTGATTCGTCTGGCCGTGGGCCTCGAATCGCCGGACGACATTCAGGCCGACTTGGCGCGTGGCTTTGCGCCGAACGCGCAATAAGCGGAGCGCAGCGGACATGAGTCGATTCTGGAGCGCGGGCGTTGCCGATCTGATGCCCTATGTGCCCGGTGAGCAGCCGCAGATGCAGCGGCTCATCAAGCTCAACACCAACGAGAACCCGTACGGCCCGTCGCCGAGCGTGCTCGCCGCCATTCGCGACGCACTCGGCAGCGATGCCGATGCACTGAAACTGTATCCGGACCCGGATGCGCGTCGCTTCAAGCAGGCCATCGCGACGCGTTTCGGACTGGAGGTTGCCAACGTGCACGTGGGCAACGGTTCGGACGAAGTGCTCGCCAACGTGTTTCAAGGGTTGCTCAAGCACGACAAGCCGATTCTGTATCCGGACATCACGTACAGCTTTTACCCGGTGTATTGCGGGCTGTATGGCGTGGCCTTCGAGACGGTGCCGTTGTCGGACACGTTCGAGATTCGCGCGGACGATTACCGCAAGCCGAACGGTGGCATCATCTTCCCGAATCCGAACGCGCCGACAGGCCGCGCTTTGGCCTTGGGCGAAATCGAGCGTGTACTGGCGGCGAATACCGATTCAGTCGTCGTGATCGACGAGGCGTATATCGACTTCGGCGGCGAGACGGCGGCGGGGTTGATTGCGAAGTATCCGAATTTGCTGGTGGTGCAGACGCTCTCGAAATCGCGCTCGCTGGCAGGGCTGCGGCTTGGTTTCGCCATCGGGCATCCCGATTTGATCGAAGCGCTGGAGCGCGTGAAGAACAGCTTCAACTCGTATCCACTCGACCGGTTGGCGCAAGCCGCTGGCGTGGCGGCGATCGAGGACGAGGCGTACTTCGAGCAGACGCGTCAGGCGGTGATCGCGAGCCGTGAGGCATTGGTTGCGCGTATGACGGCGCTGGGTTTTGAAGTGCTGCCGTCGAAGGCAAACTTCGTTTTCGCCCGCCACCCGTCGCACGATGCCGCGCAACTGGCGTTGTCGTTGCGCGAGCGTTCGATCATCGTGCGCCACTTCAAGAGCGCACGCGTGGCGCAGTTCTTACGCATTACGGTGGGGACAGACGCCGAGTGCGAAGCTTTCACGTCGGCATTGAAGGAAATTCTGGCGGGCTGAATCTCCGCAGCGGTGTTGGCAGGTTGAAAGGGCCGGTATTCGGCGACGCGTTGCACGTGTCGCAGGGATACCGGCCCTTTGTGATTTCACGCTATAGCGAGTCTGTGCGCGGGTCGCTACGATGGCAAACATTCGATCCGAGACGCCTATGAAAACCTATTTCCCGCGCGCAGGTTGGTACGTTGCACTGCTGCTCATGGCCGTGGTGTTTTGGCTGGCCGGTTGGACGCAAGTGCTGCAAAGCTATGTCCCGGCGCTGTTCAGCTACGTATTCAGTTCGATCTTCATGGTCGTGTTCCCGAGTTGGTTCTATGGCAAGCATCGACAGTCGCGTACGACGTTCGGTGTCGAAACTACGCGCTTTTGGCTCGGTGCAGCCGTAGTCGGGCTGGGTGGTGCGGTCGCAAGCTTATTGGCAGGCAGCACGCTCGGTGCGCAGCTCGGCATGTTTCTGGCGATGTGGGCCGGGGACAGCCTGCTCAGCGTGCGTGAAGTCGGCTACCGCGCCGAGCGCTCTACAGCAAATAGCGACTGAGACGCATGCCAGTCGGCGGTGCCGTAGCCGAACAACGGGACCGGCGGCCTACAGCAGATATCGAGTCAGTAACATCCCGAAGAATCCGTCAGGCGTGCGGGTGGCAGCGCTGCCCACCCGCAAGGACAGCAGCAGTTTGCCGTCGGCTTGCAGCATTGCGGATGCACCGCTCATGATCACTGAACCCTTGGCTGGGGTGATGAACGCAAGGCCACCATCGCCAAACGTCGGATCACGAGACCCGTCGGGCATACGTCGTTCAATGACTGACGAGTTTTCGGAGAGGTTCTTGCCCTGCATGACGATCTTGCCGTCAGCCTGGAGAATGTGCCTATCTTCTCGGTAGCCAGTTGTCGTGATGACGAGTTGGCCGTCGTTGAAGGCCATGTCGGTCGCGCCGTCCGCCTGAAGACGCGTTAGCCAGGCCGTCTGGTTGCGCACGGGTGGTGAGACTAGTCCGGCCATGAGAATCTTTCCATCGGATAACGTCACCAGTGAGAGGGCCTGCCAGAACAACGTGCCCGGATACGCTTCCAGATAATCGAAGAAGCGATGTCCGTTGTCGCCAAACGAAGGGAGCGGTTTGCCTCCACGGTCGTAGCGAGACGCCACGGGTTGCATGGCTTGCGGGTCGACCCCTGCATAGCCACATAAGAGCAACGTGCCGTCACGCTGCGGCGAAATGTTGAGGAAATGCACTTGCGGCGGAACGTCCAGGGAGATGCCGACCTTGCCAAACGAAGGGTCGAATGTGCCATCTGCGGCAAGCTGAACGAGCGCACCGTAACCGACGCCTGACTGGATATCGCCCCACACACTCATGACGATGCGATCGTCTGGCAGGACAGCCACACTCTGCGCATCATCGGATTGGGTGTCCTCCAAACGGACCAGCGTGTAGCCAGCGTTGCCGAACGACGTGTCGACCTCACCCTCTTCGTGCAGCCTCGCGAGCAGGATCTTGCGGGAAATGCCCGGGCCGTGCAGATGGCCGAACACGATGATCTTGCCGTCGGACTGGAGTGCGCAGCCCGTCACGTTGTAAAACGACACCCCCGTGTGCGGGAAATGAATCAGCTTTCCATCGGCACCGAACAGGGGGTCTGGGGTGCCATCCGGTAAATTGCGATAGACCTGAACGCCGATCCCTTCCCAGAGGGTTGCGACGGTCACGATTTTTTGATCCGGGCGTAGTACCGACACGCCCACCATTCCGGTGACAGTGACCTGCCCGCCGTTACCGAAAGACGGGTCTATGTCTCCCGCGCGCAAAGTCTGGTTCATGATGATCACCTCCGTGTTTGTGAGGAGAGTCTCTACGCCCGGCGAGTGCGCAACAACTGTCAACGTTGACAGGCACCACCGCAACGAGCCCACACGAACGCGATGACATTTCGGCGCGCCGACGCACTCCACGAGACTACGCTATGCTTGCGGGATTCCCCCTGAAGTCATCGGAGACGTCGCATGTCGCACAACGTAGAACTTTTCATCAATGGGCAGTGGAAAGCGGGCGTCGAAGGCCTGACGCTGCCGATCGAAAACCCGGCCACCGGTGAGACCATCGGCACCGTCGCCCGCGCTACGCAGCCGGATCTGGACGCCGCGCTCGCCGCCGCCGAAGCCGGTTTCGCCAAGTGGCGTGAAATCGCCCCGTTCGAGCGCGCCAAGCTCATGCGCAAGGCGGCTGGCCTGCTGCGCGAGCGCGTGGGCGACATCGCCCGCCAAATGACATTGGAGCAGGGCAAGCCCATCGGCGAAGCCAAGGGCGAAGTGCTCTCCGCCGCTGACATCATCGAATTCTTTGCCGAAGAAGGTAAGCGTGCCTACGGCCGCCTCGTCCCGGCACGCGTGCCGAACGTTACCCAGTTGGTGATCCAGTCGCCGGTGGGCGCTATCGCTGCCTTCACGCCGTGGAACTTCCCGGTCAATCAAGTCGTGCGCAAAGTCTCCGCTGCGCTGGCCGCCGGTTGCTCGGTGATCGTCAAGGCGCCGGAAGAAACCCCGGCATCGCCCGCTGCGCTGATTCGCGCGTTCGCCGACGCCGGTCTGCCCGATGGCGTGTTGAACCTCGTGTACGGCGTGCCGGCCGAAATTTCCTCGTACCTGATTCCGCACCCGACGATCCGCAAGGTGTCGTTCACGGGCTCCACGCCGGTGGGCAAGCAACTGGCCGCCATGGCCGGTCTGCACATGAAGCGCGTGACGATGGAGCTCGGCGGCCATGCCCCGGCGCTGATCTTCAACGATGCCGATATCGCCGCAGCCGTACGCAATCTCGCCGGTGGCAAGTTCCGCAACGCCGGTCAGGTGTGTATCGCACCGACGCGTTTCCTGGTGCAACGCGGCGTGTACGACCAGTTCGTCGACGCCTTCGTGAAGGCCGCCGAATCGATTCGCGTCGGCAACGGTCTCGACCCGGAAACGACGATGGGCCCGCTCGTGAACGGCAAGCGTTTCGAAGCCATCAGCGCCATCGTGGACGACGCCGTAGCCAACGGTGCCGTGCTCAAGACCGGTGGCAAGCGCGCTGCCGAAGGCGGCCACTTCTACGCGCCGACCGTGCTGTGCAACGTGCCGCTGACCGCCAAGATCATGCACGACGAGCCGTTCGGCCCGGTGGCGATTATCAATCCGTTCGACACGGAAGAAGAAGCCATTGCCGAAGCCAACCGTCTGCCGTACGGTCTGGCCGCGTACGCTTACACCACGTCGGCGGGCACGGCACAGCGCCTGTCCACGCGCGTGGAAAGCGGCATGCTGACGATCAACCATTCGGGCCTCGCCCTGCCGGAAGTGCCGTTCGGCGGCGTGAAGGACAGCGGCTACGGTTCGGAAGGCGGCCCGGAAGCGCTCGAAGCGTATCTGCAACCGAAGTTCGTCACGCGTCTGGACGTCTGATCGTTTGATCGCCTGACACGAAACACGCGGTAGCAAAAAAGCCGACGCAGGCAACTGCGTCGGCTTTTTCTTTTTCGATGCGTCCCGGCACTATCCGGCGCTATCCAGCCCTTTACCGATCACGTCGCGGACGCCGCCGCGTCGGCAGGGTGTGACGGCACGGCATCGATGGCTGTCAGTCGCGACGCGGGCGAGAACACGATGATGCCGAGTTGCACGGCGAAGCCGACGGCCATGGCAATCAGGCAATACCGTGTGCCGAGCGACGCCGCGAGCCACGCGCCAAGGAACGCCCCGAATGGCCGCGCGCCTGCCGTGGCCGTCATCGTCACGGCCGACACGCGAGCGATCAATCCTCCGGGTGTCACCACCTGACGCAGCGATGTCGTGGAAATCGTCCACACGATCGGACCGAAGCCGAACAGGAAGAACGCGGCGAACACGAGCACGTAGGTCGCCAAGCCGCCCGACATTTGCCACGTCGCCACCATCAGCAACGACGCGAGCGCGGCGCACGCGGGCCCTAGCACGATCTGACGGCCGAAGGACAGCCGCTTTGCCATGCGCTTGTAACCGAATGCACCGCAGATCATGCCAAAACCGTAGACGCCGAGCGAGATGCCGACAGCTTGCGCAGTGAACGCGAGCGAGTGAATGGCGTAGTAAGCAAAGATCGCGAGCAACAGATACCACGACGTATTGAAGACAAACGCGGTCGCGACGATAGGCCGCAGATACGGACTGCGTGCAATGAAGCGCACACCTTCGCCCAACTCGTTCAGAAAATGACGTTTCGACACGGCACGCGGTGCCTCGGCGGGCAAGCGTGTCATGCAGTAGACGCTGACGAGCGAGAGCACGAACGCCGCCGCAAACGCGAGCGTGCCCGAGGCCCAACCCGCCAATAAGCCGCCCAGCGCTGGGCCCGCCGTGAAGGCGATGCTGCGCGCAATCTCCAGCCGCCGGTTTGCCGTGAGTAGATCAGCCGGGTCGATGAGCGCGGCGACCAGCGAGGGCGCGGCTGCACCGAACACCACCGTGCCTGTGGCCATCGCAAAGCCGAGCATGCCGAGGGCGGGCAGGGTCAGCAGATGCGCACGGAATAGGGCGAACAAGCCGAGCAGGGCGAGTGCCCGCAGCAACTCGGTGGCGATCATGAGGGGCTTGCGGCGGTAGCGGTCCGCCAGCACGCCAGCGGGCAGCGAGAGCAGAAGAAAGGGGAGTGTGGTGGCCGCTTGTAGCGAAGCGGTCTGCTCGGCTGACGCGCCGAGCGCGATGACCGCCACGATTGGGATGACCGCCAGCGTCATTTGCTCGCTGAATTGCGCCGCGAGATTCGCATTCGACAACGATGTCACCAGCGTTGCCGCAGACGCTGTCACAGATGGTGCAACAGGCGGTGCCTTCGGGCCCCGCGCAAACTCCCCAGCCATACCGATCCCCTAGACGTTGGACTGACGAGGGGAGTCTAGGCGGGGTGTCGTTAGCGAACGATCCGTTTCTTGCGATTGAATTCGGGCGGGCCTGTTAGCCGTTCTGTTGATCCCACTTGTACGCCTGCCCGTTGATGTGACGCGCGCGAGGGGTGAACGCAGGGCTAAGCAAGTCGTCAGCGGCGTTGTAGTAAGACGTGTCGACGCCGAGCATGCCGAGCAGCGTATGTTCGAGGCGGTCGGTCTGATAGGGGCGGGCTTCCAGCGCGGTTTGTGTTGGCGTGTCGGCATGCCGCTCGCCGTTGCGCGTCCACACGACCATGGGAATTTCGTAACCGGACGCATCGGCGGCAGACTGTCCGGCGTGATTGCGCGTGTGGCCGACTTCTTGCGCGTGATCGGAACTGAACAACAGGCTCGCGTCCGTTTGCGCATTGGCGGCCATGGTCTTGCGGATCAGGCTCGAGACCACGAAATCGTTGTAGGCGATGGCGTTGTCGTAATCGTTGCGCAGGTGACGCACCCACAGCGACCGGCCCTGCGCCGCAAGCGAGGCCATCACCGCATCGTCGGTATTGTCGAACCGCGCGAAGTCCTCGGGGTAGCGCATGTCGTAAGTCGGATGCGCACCGAGCAAATGCACGATGATCAGTTTCTTCGGGGCGTCGCTGGCGAGTGCGGCGTCGAAGGCAGGCAGCAGATTGCCATCGACATTGTTTTCGCCACGGCCGTATCCCTTGTTGATGAACACTTGTTCGTCCGCGCGATTCGCCACCAGCCCGAGCCAGCCGTCGTTGGGCACCTGATTCGAAATCCAATACGTGCGGTAACCGGCTTCCTTCGCGAGCATCACCACGTCGGGTTGGCGAGTCCAGGCCTCGGGATCGTCGAGGCTGGCGGGCGTGAGCATTTTCATGAGCGAGGACATCGTCGCGGGCTCCGACGACACGACGTCACGAAACACCGTGAGATCTCCGCGCAGAGAGTCGAGCATCGGCGTGGTGTTGCGCGCATAGCCGTAGAGCGACATGTTGTTGCGGTTCAGGCTCTCGCCGATCACCCAGACGACGGTGTTCTGGTCCGGCCCCCGGTATTGCACGCGCCAGTCGGCACGTTGCGCCATATTGCGTTCGAGATCGCGCTGGAGTTGGGCCGCGTGATCGGCTTGCCCCTTGTAATCGAGGTAACGCATCGGCCAGTAGAGCAGCGGATTCTCTTTGGCCATGGTCGAGTTGAAGTGCAGTGCGAGAAAGGCCGTGAGCAGTGTCACGACGGCCGTTTTGCCCGCACGGCGCATCGGTGCGGGCGGTTGCGCGGCTTCGGCGCGAGCGATACGTCTTTCGCCGAACACCACAGCCCCGAGCAATACGGCGAAAGCGGCGCTGGCTTCGAAGACATCGCGCCAGTTATGACGGAAAAACTCCCCGGTTTCCGACGGATTCGTATTGAAGACGGCTTGCAGCACCAGCAAGTGATTGGGGCGCAGCCCGAAATAGTCGCGCAGGAAACCCTTGGTCGCGGCATCGAGAAAGAACACCGCAATGACGCTGAGCGTCGTGGCGCTCAACCACACCGGTCGGGCGCGCAGCAGCAGACAGAGGCCCGCGAGGCCGGGCAGGGCGGTCGCCATGAGGGCGGCGCTCTTGCCGAATTCGCTCGCGCTCAGCATGCCGAGCGCCCAGAAAGCCGCCAGACCGCCCAGTCCGAGGTAAAGCCGATGTAATAAGGGTCTCAATCGAAATCTCCGCCACACGTTTTTTTGCGGACGTTTCGACTGGTGAGACTCGGGAAAGTGTCACTCGGGTGCGACTTTTTTAGGCGAATTGAAGTCGTTATTCCCGTTTTTGGACCTGTTTGGGCTTTTTCTCATGCCGGGCATTTAGCTGAGTGCGGACTGCTTTGGGCGGTTGCCATGCAGTGTCTGTTGCAGCGACACCAGCTTTTCGATGATTGCCTTGGGAAGCTTGCGCTCACGGGCGATGGCGACGCTGTCGCGGCCCTTCGCGTCGACAATCGACGGGTCGGCGCCCGCGTCGATCAGCAGGGCAAGCGTCGCCAGCCGCTTGAGCCGTGCCGCATAGAACAGCGGGGTTTCCTCGTGGGCTTTGAGATTGAGCTCCGGTTTCGCTTTCAGGAGGGCGCGGCAGACATCGGCGTCGTCGCGCCAGACCGCCGCCCAGAGCGAATAGCTCGCGTTGGCGCCTCGGCGAAGCAGGTAGTCGACCAAAGGGAGGTTTTCGCCGCGGGCCACCGCATACCAGAGCGGGTTGGCGCGAAAGTCGCCTTCGTCCTCGTCCATCGGGACGAACCGTTCGAGTTCAGCCCCGGCGTCGAGTAGCACAGCGACCGTTTTCAATCCGTTCGGCTCATGCAGCCCGGCGTTGCTGCCGGGTTTGACGGCGCAAGCCCGATGCAACGCCGTATGGCCTTGCGGATCGCTGGCATCGACGAGTTCGGGGGCCGCGGCCAAAAGCGCGGCAACCGTCTGCCAATCCCATGCGCGGGCGGCGGTGAGTAAAGCGGTCTTGGAGGGTTTCGCCACGGTCGCTCCGCATCGATAGATTCGCTGCAATGAAAGATTGTTGACGTGAGGCGCTTGCGAATGAAATTGCATTGCGCGGCATATGCCTACAATCGTCGAATTCGCTCAATCGTTAGCTGTGGACCCGAGGTTGTCAAGAATGAAGCGCGAGATCTTACGTGTGGGGGCGCCGTCGCTAAGCCGGGTTGCCGAGGCGGTGGGAGAGGTGGACGATCCAGCCGTGCGCCGCGATGCGGCCGACCTGCTTGAGGCGCTGATGGCGTTTCGCGAGGCGCACGGTTTCGGCCGGGCGATTGCCGCGCCGCAAATTGGCATCGACCGGCGCATGATTGCGCTCGCCGTGCCGGGTTGGCCCGACGTCATCGTCAATCCGGAAATCGTGTGGACGAGCGCCGAGCGCGTCACGCTCTGGGACGACTGCATGTGCTTTCCCGACACGATGGTGAAGGTCGCGCGTTATGCGTCGATTTCGGTGCGCTGCGTCGATCTCTCGGGCGAAGTCCATCTGAAGGCACAACTGCCGCTGGCCGAAGCCGAACTGCTACAGCATGAAATCGACCATCTCGACGGCAAGTTGTCGTTTGATCGGGCCGTCGGGGAGAACGCTACGGTGCCGCGCAGCGAATTCGAGGCGAATCGGGCGGCCTTTGCACGGCAGGTCGACTACTGCCCCCAGCCGTGAGGCGTCGTGATGAATCGTGATTAGTGCAGGCGCGCGCCGTTGGGCACCGCACGTTCCACGCCCGCGAGCACGATAGCGCCGTTTTCATCGGCGAAGCCGGTCACCAGCACTTCGGACGCGACGCCCGCGATGCGCTTCGGCGCGAAATTGCACACACAGAGCACTTGTCGCCCGACGAGCGATTCAGGCGTGTAATGCACAGTGATTTGCGCGCTCGATGTCTTTACGCCGAGTTCACCCAATTCGACTTCCACCACATAGGCGGGCTTCTTCGCCTTCTCATTGACGCGTGCGGCGACGATCGT
The DNA here is from genome assembly GCF_902459645.1 of Pandoraea pneumonica. Classification (GTDB taxonomy): domain Bacteria; phylum Pseudomonadota; class Gammaproteobacteria; order Burkholderiales; family Burkholderiaceae; genus Pandoraea; species Pandoraea pneumonica. The sequence continues at coordinate 1,596,826 of NZ_CABPSK010000001.1, read as the reverse complement.
GCCCACGCGCAATTCGATCTTCTCGAAATCCTGCCATTCAATCGTATCGGCCATGTTTCGCTTCCCGTATTGCCAGAAAAGCGTCAGCGTAGCGCGCCGACCGCTTGCGGAGATTGTGAAAAACGGCAGACAGGCGATGCAGTGGCGGCACAGCGGCGCGGCGTCAGCCGATGCGCTCACGCCGCCATGCCGCAGGCGTCTGACCGTAGTGCTGCCGGAAGGCGTGCGTGAGGGCGCTTTGATCGTTGAAGCCAACGTCCAGCGCAATCTCGGCGAGCGGGGTGTCGCTGGCGCTCAGCAACGCGGCCGCGCGCGCCAAGCGCAGGCGCATCAGATGCCGATGAGGCGTCTCGCCCGTCATCGCCACAAAGCAATCATGGAAATGCCGCACGCTCATGCCTGCCTCGCGCGCCAACGTCGCGGTATCGAGCGGCGCGGCCAGATCGGCGTGTAGTTGCGCGTCGACGGCGGCCAGATCGAGCTTCAGTGTGCGCAACGCGGGCCGTGCTGGTGCCAGCTTCGCGGTGAGCGCCGCGAGCATTTCACGCACCCCCGGATCGTTGGCACTGAGTGCCGGGGCGTGATCGTGATGTGACGACGCGTGCGCCGCATGCGCCGATACGTACGCAGAAACTTGTCCGACCAACGCCAGCATCGGTGCATCGAGCGCAAAGAACGTTTCGTACTCGAACGCGCGTTCGCTACGTGTCGTGGCCACGAGCGATACCGGCACATCGAGCACCACCTGACAGTTCGGCCCATCGCCCCGGTAGTCGTGCCGCACCCCTGCGGGAATCACGACGCCATTGCGCTCCCCGACGCGTCCGTAGTGCGTCTGCTCGCCGTCGAGCGCAATCGCCATCCGTCCCGAATACCCGATCACGACCTGATGAAAGTCGTGCGTATGGGTGCTGTCGGTCGGATGGTATTCGCGGAGTTCGAGGATGGCGCTGTGCATAAGGCGCGCGGAAAGCATGACTAGGGGTTATGAAAAAACGCGCAAAGCTATCCCGGATTCATTGGTTCGGGCGCACGGGTCGCGTCGCTACACTGATTCTCCAGTGGTCGGGGCGTTCCGGCCCGCATCGGCGTGAAGGCGCCGGTGTGCTTCGAATCCTCAGGGTGAGCGGCGCGTCGATCTGCGCAGACACCCGTCTTTGGCAGGGAAGTATGACATACGCCGTCACGATCTCCGGCAGCCCCTCGGCCGCCTCGCGCAGCGCACGCTTGCTGCGCTTTATCGAATCCGATCTGGCCGCCGCCGGCATTGCCGTGCGCCGCATCGACATCCGGGCACTGTCGCCCGCCGCGCTACTCGCCGCCGATACCACCCACGACGACTTGCGCCACGCGCTCGCACAAGTGGCTGGCGCGCAGGCCGTGATCGTCGCGACGCCCGTCTATAAAGCGGCCTACAGCGGCCTGCTCAAAGCGTTTCTCGATGTGCTGCCGCAGGACGGTCTGGCGGGCAAACTCGTCGCGCCGTTCGCCACCGGTGGCAGCCCCGCCCATTTGCTCGCGCTCGACTATGCGTTGAAGCCGGTGCTCTCGGCGCTCGGTGCCCAGCACATTCTGCGCGGCGTGTTCGCCGTCGATCAGCAAGTGCCGAAAGAGGAGGGCGCAACGCTCGACGCCGCCGTTGCCGAACGCCTTGGCGCGACCGTCGATCAGCTTTCGCAATGGCTGCACGAGCGCGAAGTCATTCGTCAGTGGCCCGCTCGCCAGGCACGCGCCGGGGCGGCGCAAGTCACGCTCGCCGCTTGAGTCGGGAGCCGTTGCGATGCAAGTCTTCTGGTTCATTCCGACACATGGCGACACGCGTTATCTCGGCACGTCCGACGGTGGCCGTGTTTTCGATTTCGACTACGCGCGCCAGATTGCGAGCGCCGTCGATTCGCTGGGTTACGAGGGGGTATTGCTGCCCACGGGCCGCTCGTGCGAAGACGCGTGGGTGACCGCATCGAGCCTCATCGGCGCGACCAAGCGCCTGAAGTTTCTCGTGGCCATTCGCCCGGGCATTGCGTCGCCCGCGCTCACGGCACGGATGGCTTCCACGTTCGATCGCTTGTCGGGGGGCAGGCTGTTGATCAACGTGGTCACAGGGGGCGACGCCGGTGAGCTCGAAGGCGACGGTTTCTTCGCCGATCACGCCGAGCGTTATGAAGTGACCGACGAGTTTCTGCAAATCTGGCGTGAACTGATCGAGAAGTCGCACACCGGCGAAACGGTCGATTTCGAAGGCGAGCATCTGCGCGCGAAGGGCGCAAAGCTGCTGTACCCGCCTGTGCAGAAACCGTATCCACCGCTGTATTTCGGCGGGTCGTCAGAAGCCGCGCGTCAAATTGCGGCCGAACAGCTCGATGTCTATCTGACGTGGGGCGAGCCGCTGGCCGATGTGGCCGAGAAGATTGCCGACGTGCGTGCGCGCGCCGCCAAACTCGGGCGCACGCTGCGCTTCGGGCTGCGCTTGCACGTGATTGTGCGCGAGACGGAAGACGAGGCATGGCGTGCGGCCGATGCGCTCATTAGCAAGCTCGATGACGACACGATTGCGCGTGTGCAAACGCAGTTCGCCAAGATGGATTCGGAAGGCCAGCGGCGCATGGCGGCGCTGCATGGCGGACGCCGCGACAAGCTGGTGGTCGCACCGAATCTCTGGGCTGGCGTGGGACTCGTGCGCGGCGGCGCTGGCACGGCACTCGTCGGCGATGGTCCGACCGTTGCCGAACGGTTGCGCGAATACGCGGCGCTGGGCATCGAGACGTTCATCTTGTCGGGCTATCCGCATCTGGAAGAAGCGTACCGCTTCGCCGAACTGGTCTTCCCGCATCTGCCGCGCGAGTTGCGCGACAAGCTGGGCAACGTGGAACTCGGCGGCCCCGTCGGTGAAGTGATGGCCAACAACATCTTGCCGCAAGCCTCGCAAAGCTAACAGGCCAATACGGGTGACGTGGGTCCGAATCGGCCCGCGCGCCCGGGGAGAAATTCACATGACGCAATCCACACTCGCGCCCGCCACGACGGCAGATGGCGCAATCAGTGCAAGCGGTGTACCCGCTGCATCCGTTGCATCTGGTGCCGAATCCGGCGCATGGCAACGCCTCTGGCGTGTCACCGCTCGTCGGCTCGCACCGTGGCTGGTGCCCATCGTGCTCGTCACGGTCTGGCAAATCGCCGCCGAAGCCGGTTGGCTTTCGACACGCGTGTTACCGGCCCCGTCGGCTGTCGTCGACGCCGCGTGGCAACTCGCTGTGAGCGGTCAGATTTGGCGAGACATCGGTGTCTCCACCGGCCGCGCTGTGCTCGGCTTCGTGATCGGCGGCGGGCTTGGTCTGTTGCTCGGCATGCTCACCGGGTTGTCGCGCGTGGCTGAGACCGCACTCGATTCGTCGTTCCAGATGCTGCGCAATATCCCGCATCTGGCGCTCATTCCGCTGGTGATTCTCTGGTTCGGTATCGACGAGAAGGCCAAGTTGTTCCTCGTCTCGATCGGGGTGTTCTTCCCGATGTATCTGAACACCTACGCCGGGATTCGCGCGGTCGACGGGCAACTTGTCGAGATGGCGCGCAGCTACGGTTTGCGCGGCTGGGCGCTCTATCGCGATGTGATTCTGCCGGGTGCATTGCCATCGATTCTCGTTGGCGTGCGCTTCTCGCTGGGCCTGATGTGGGTGACGCTGATCGTGGCGGAAACCATCTCCGCACAGTCGGGTATCGGCTATCTGACGATGAATGCCCGTGAGTTCTTGCAGACCGACATCGTGCTGGTGGGCATTCTGCTCTACGCGCTGCTGGGCAAGCTGGCCGATGTGCTGGCCAAGGAACTGGAGTTTCGCTGGTTGCGCTGGCATCCGGCCTTTCAACGAGGAACTGCCGCATGAGCGCACAACAACTCGCCCCCGTCGCGGGCACCGATCTCGAAGCGGAGTGGACCGCCGAACAACGGGCGCAATGGGCGCAATCGACGATAACGCCCGCCACCGTCGGGACCAATCTTAAAGTCGTGCGTCAGGCCAATGACAGCGCGGCGTCGTCCGGCCTGCGCATCGACGGCGTGAACAAGCACTACGGCGCGCGCTCGGTACTCAGCGATTTCTCGCTGAACATTCCGCGCGGCGGCTTCGCTGCGATCGTGGGCCGCAGCGGTTGCGGCAAGTCGACGCTGCTGCGTCTGATCGCGGGGCTCGAAGCGCCCGACGCGGGCACCATCGCCCTCGATGGGCATGCCCTCGGGGCGACGTCGAGTCAGGTGTCGACGCGCATCATGTTTCAGGACGCGCGACTGCTGCCGTGGCGCACCGTGCTGCAAAACGTCGCTATCGGGTTGCCCAAGTCGGCGTATCCGCAGGCGCTGGAGGTCTTGCGCGAAGTGGGTCTCGCTGAACGCGCTCACGATTGGCCGAGCCAGCTTTCCGGCGGACAGCGTCAGCGGGTGGCATTGGCCCGGGCGCTCGTGCATCAACCCGATCTGCTGCTGCTTGACGAACCGCTCGGGGCGCTCGACGCACTCACGCGTATCGAAATGCACGCGCTGATCGAGCGGTTGTGGCGCGCTCATGGCTTTACGGCGCTGCTCGTCACGCACGACGTGCAGGAAGCGGTGGCGCTGGCCGATCGCGTCGTGCTGATCGAGCAGGGCCGTTTGGGTTTGAACCAGCCGGTTACGCTCGCTCGCCCGCGCGCTCGCGGCAGTGTGGACTTCGCGCAGTTAGAAGCGCAGGTGCTCGACCGCGTGCTGCAAACCGAATCGAACGGCATGCCGCCAGCGGCTGCCCCTGAACCCAGTTGGCCCGCCGCAACGGTGCGTTGGGCAGTTTGAGTCACACCACTTACTGAACGCAGGAGTTCATCATGGGTATCACCGCCATCAACGTCCGTAACCAGTTCAAGGGCCGTATTCGCGAAATTCTGCGCGGGCCGGTGCTCTCCGAAGTCGACGTCGAAACGCCGAGCGGCATCGTCACTTCGGTCATCACCACGCGCTCCATCGACGAGTTGCGTCTGGACGTCGGCTCCGAAGTCGTGGCGCTGGTGAAAGCCACGGAAGTGTCGCTCGCCAAGCTCTGAGGCCGCCGTCCGGCATGGCTTGCCGGATGAGGTCCGAGGCCGGGGCTGGGAATTTCCGATGCCCGGCTCGGACTGTGCCGCGAATGCACGCACTCGGCTGATATAATGACGGCTTCCGAATGTCGGCGACCCGCCTGCGCGAGACCTACCGCTGCGGGCGTTTTTATTTGTTGCCGACGCGATGCACCGAAGCCAAACCATGACCACTGTCCGCACCCGTTTTGCGCCTAGCCCGACCGGATTCATCCATCTGGGCAACATCCGTTCCGCTCTCTACCCGTGGGCCTTTGCGCGTCACAACCACGGCGCGTTCGTGCTGCGTATCGAAGACACCGATCTCGAACGCTCGAGCGCGGAAGCCGTGCAGGTCATTCTCGAAGGCATGGAATGGCTCGGCCTCGACTACGACGAGGGCCCGTTCTATCAGATGGAGCGCATGGATCGCTATCGCGAAGTGCTGCAACAGATGAAGGACGCCGGTTACGTCTACCCGTGCTACATGAGCATGGAAGAACTCGACGCGCTGCGTGAACAGCAACGCGAGCGCGGCGAAAAGCCGCGTTACGACGGCCGCTGGCGTCCGGAGCCGGGCAAGGTGCTGCCCGAGCCGCCCGCTGGCGTGCAACCGGTGCTGCGCTTCAAGAACCCGCTCGCCGGTAGCGTGGTCTGGGAAGACGCCGTCAAGGGCCGTATCGAAATCTCGAACGAAGAACTCGACGATCTCGTGATCGCGCGCCCCGACGGCACGCCGACGTACAACTTCTGTGTGGTGGTCGATGACATCGACATGGACATCACGCACGTGATTCGCGGCGACGACCACGTGAACAACACACCGCGTCAGATCAACATCTTCGAAGCGCTCGGCAAGAAGCCGCCGATTTACGCGCACTTGCCCACCGTGCTCAACGATCAGGGCGAGAAGATGAGCAAGCGTAACGGCGCGATGAGCGTGGTGCAGTACCGCGAAGAGGGCTTCCTGCCCGAAGCCGTGGTGAACTACCTGGCGCGTCTGGGCTGGGCACACGGCGATGCGGAAGTGTTCTCGCGCGAACAGTTCGTGACGTGGTTCGACCTCGATCACCTGGGCAAGTCGCCCGCGCAGCACAATCCGGAAAAGCTGCTGTGGTTGAACAATCAGTACCTCAAGCAAGCCGATAACGAGCGTCTGGCCGGGCTGACCGAGCCGTTCCTCCAGAAGGCGGGCGTGACGGTCGAAGGCGGCCCGTCGCTGGCTGGGGTGGTGGGGCTGTTCAAGGATCGCGCGAACACGATCAAGGACATCGCGGCGAGCGCCGAGATGTTCTATCGCCATCCGCAGCCGACCGATGAGGATGTTGCGCAACACCTGACCGATACCGCACGCGCTGCCGTGAAGGATCTTGCGACGGCACTGGCTGCGCTGCCGGAGTGGAAGAAGGAAGCCATTTCGCCTGCGTTCAAGGCTACGCTCGCGCAGCACGGCATGAAGATGCCGCAACTGGCGATGCCGGTGCGCTTGCTGGTGGTGGGCACGACGCACACCCCGGCGATCGACGCGGTGCTCGAACTGCTGGGCCGCGAGACGGTGTTGGCGCGTCTGGGTGCCTGACGAGCCCGGCGAGCGCATCGAACGATAGCGCTCGCAGGACAACAAAAAACCCCGGGATGCCTTGGCATCGCCGGGGTTTTTTGTTGCTGCCGTCGCCATGGACGGCAAGCCAAACTTACGCTTGCGGGTTCGCTTCCGAAGCGGCGGCGCTGGCCTTTGCCGGTGCAGCCACGCGCTTGGTGCGCGAGTAGCCTTCGAGCAGCTTGACCATTTGCGCGTAGATCTTCGGGTTGCCCGCGAGAATTTCGCCTTCGAACAGGAAGTCCGACTCGCCCGTGTAGTTGCCCACGAGACCACCGGCTTCGCTCACCAGCAGGCTGCCAGCGGCCATGTCCCACGGGTTCAGACCTTGCTCGAAGAAGCCGTCCATGCGGCCGGCGGCAACGTATGCGAGGTCGAGGGCAGCAGCGCCCGGGCGACGGATGCCGGCGCAATGCTCGGTCATCGTGCCGAACATCTTGAGGTAGTTTTCCACGCCTTGCAGATCGCGGAACGGGAAGCCCGTGCCGATCAGGCCATCGGCCAGACGGTCGCGGCGCGACACGCGAATGCGCTTGCCGTCGATGTAAGCACCACGGCCACGCGAGGCGGTGAACAGCTCGTTGCGCGTCGGATCGTAGATCACGGCTTGCGTCACGATGCCCTTATGGGCGAGCGCGATCGACGTGCAGTAGTACGGCATGCCGTGGATGAAGTTGGTGGTGCCGTCGAGCGGATCGATGATCCATTGGAATTCGGAGCCCGAGTTGCCGTGTTCTTCGCCCGATTCTTCGGCGAGGATGGCGTGGTCCGGATAGGCTTGCAGGAGGACGTCGATGATCGCTTGCTCTGCCGCTTTGTCCACTTCCGTCACGAAGTCGTTGTGCTGCTTCTTGCTGACCTTGACGGTGTCGAGGTCGAGGGTCGCGCGGTTGATGATCTTACCGGCGGCGCGGGCGGCCTTCACCGCAATATTGAGCATGGGATGCTGCGAATGCTGCATGACAGATTCCTGTTAAGGCCACGGCCCGCGTCGAACACGACCCCCTCTGGGCCGGTTGGCAGGCATGGCAGACAAAGCGAACGAATTGGGCAAGAGCGATGCCCGGCAAGTGCCGCAGCTGACTTAGCGGCTCGATTGCAGGGACGAAAACGCGCATTTTAGCAAAATTTGGCCAACCGCGCTGCGTTCTGGGTTCGTTCTGACCCTTATTCGGCGCCACGGCCCCGGCGAATCAGGGCAAAATAGCGGCCTGCGTTGTTTTCCTCCAAGAACGTCACCCCAACTCCTGCCACCTGCTCATGTCCCAATCTGCTGCTCCCGTCACGCCGTCGCTGTTCGATCAAGTGCGTTTTGTTCTCAACGAGACGAGTCACCCGGGCAATGTCGGCTCGGCCGCGCGCGCGATCAAGACGATGGGGTTCGGGCAGTTGGTGCTGGCCGCACCGCGGGCGGGTGCCGATGTGCTGCGCGACCCGGAAGCTGTGGCGCTGGCGAGTGGCGCAGACGACGTGCTGGCAAACGCGCGTGTGGTGCCGGATCTCGATGCGGCATTGCAGGGCGTGAGTTGGGCGGTGGCGCTCTCCGCGCGCACGCGCGAATACGGCCCGCCGAATGCCGAGCCGCGCGAGAGCGCCGCGCTCGCCGTGCAGCATGCCGGGCAGGGCGAGGCGGTGGCCTTTGTCTTCGGCAGCGAGCGCACGGGTTTGTCGAATACCGATGTCGAACGCTGCAATGCGCTCGTACATATTCCGGCCAACCCGGTCTACAGTTCGCTCAATCTGTCGCAAGCGGTGCAACTGATCGCGTACGAAGTGCGCATGGCGTGCCTTGGTGTGGAGCGCGGAGGGGCGGCGGCGTCAGCCGTGACGGCGCTGGCGGCGAGCGCATCGATCGCGACGAGCAGCGCCCCGCACGATCACTTGGCCACCCGCGACGATGTGGAAGGCATGCTCGCGCATCTGGAGCGCGCGCTGGTCGATCTCGACTATCTCGATCCTGAGAACCCCAAGAAGCTGATGACGCGCCTGCGTCGTCTGTTCGCCAAGAGTCATCTCGAGCGCGAAGAGGTCAATATTCTGCGCGGCATCTCGAAACACATTCTCGAGCGTAAGATTCGGCGTTGATCGCTGACGGGCTGAAATAGGTAGCAGGGGAGGTGGGGCCGACGATGCCCTTACCGCGTGTCCGGTCATTTTCCGGGCGTCTGCACGCATTGTGAAAACCCCATACAATTCTCAGTCACAAGCTTATTAGCCCTTCGCGAATATGAACCGTTTGCGCGAGCGTTGCGCCGCTTCCCTGCCTTATCACGTGCACTGTTAACGCACGCCCCCGCTCAGCGGCGTGGCGCGAACGGGCACATCCCATGTGTTTGTCTCGCGTTCCTCGCGCCTCGCAATGTCTGCTGACCTCCGTCGGCACGCTCTCCGGTGAATTCGCACGATCCTGCCCCAAGACGGCAGGACGCGCACTACAGGATTGAAATCAGGCTCATGTTGACCCGTCTTCGCGAAGATATTGCCGCTATCCGGCAAAAAGACCCCGCCGCTCGTAGCAACTGGGAAGTCTTCACCTGCTATCCCGGCTTGCACGCCGTGATGCTCCATCGCGTAGCGAACCGTTGCTGGACGTCCGGCTTCAAGTGGCTCGGGCGCTTCGTGTCGCATTACGCGCGCTTTCTCACGGGCATTGAAATCCATCCGGGGGCGACGCTGGGCCGTCGCGTGTTCATCGATCACGGCATGGGGGTGGTGATTGGCGAGACCGCCATCATCGGCGACGACTGCACGATCTATCAGGGCGTCACGCTCGGCGGCACGTCGCTCTCGCGCGGTGCCAAGCGTCACCCGACGCTGGAGGCGGGCGTCATCGTGGGAGCCGGTGCGAAGGTGCTAGGCGGCTTCACGGTGGGCGAGGGCGCGAAGATCGGCTCGAACGCTGTGGTGGTCAAGCCGGTGCCTGCGGGCGGTACGGCAGTGGGCAACCCGGCGCGCATCATTCGTCCCGATGCGCCGCGTGAGAACGCCGAAGGAAAGCCTAGTGGCAACGGTCGGAAGCAGGAGTTCTCGGCCTACGGCATCACGCCCAACGCGGACGATCCGGTGTCGCTCGCGATTCACGGACTCATCGAGAATGCGACCGATCAGGCGCACAAGATCGACGTGATGGTCGCGGCGCTCAACCAACTTGGCGCGCATCTCGAAGCGCTCGGTGCGAGCAAGATCGACACGGCAGAACTGCGCAAGCTCGGGCGCGAAATTCAGGATATGTAGGGCTTGGTACGTCGGCTTGATGGTTGGGCTTGCGTGGGCCTAATACGTAGGCGCGCACTACGTAAGCCGAATGCGTGAGCGTTAAGCCGACGTCACGAGATCGATCGCACGCAACCCGTGCGAATCCCATTGCAGATAGCCGCCGCGTGGCGGCTCGATATCGAATTCCCAGTCGGGCAGCACCCAGCGTACGCGGCGGCCGTCGGCATGCCGTGCAGGGCGATGCGTATGGCCGTGCACGAGCGTACGCTCGCCGGCTGCATCGAGCAGTGCAGCGATCGCCTGCGCATTCGCATCGGCATACGCCATGCGATGCGCGCCCTTAGCGGCACTGCGCCGCCGGATGCGATCGGCAATCGCCATGCGCAGACGCAGCGGCAACGCAAGAAAGAAGGCCTTGCCCAGCGGCGAATGCGCAACACGCCGGAAGCGCTGATAGCCCACGTCGTCGGTGCATAACTGATCGCCGTGACTAAGCACCAGCGCTTGCCCGAGAAACGAAAACACACACGGATCGTCGAGCATCACCGCGCCTGCTGCGCGCGCGAAGCGCTTGCCCAGCAGAAAATCGCGATTGCCACGCATGATCGCCACGGGCACACCGCTGGCCGACAGTTCCGCAATGGCGGCCGTCATACGGCGAGCGAACGCGCCGAGCGGCTCGGTATCGGGCGTGCCGGTGTGATGGGCGGGGGCATCCTTGTCGACATCGAGCATGTCGTCGCCGACCCAGTATTCGAACAGGTCGCCAAGGATGAAGAGAACGGACGCTTCACGCGCGGGACCGCGCAGGAAGTCTTCGAAAACTTGCACCGTACGCGGCAGGGCCGGCGCGAGGTGAAGATCGGAAATGAAAAGCGCGGGCCCGTCGCCCCGTGGTGTCACGGGACATTGCGGGCACCGCGCAGTCGATACAGGCATCGAGTGTCGTCGGTGACGAGATGGGCGCTTACGCGACGATCACAGCCTTTTCGATGATGACGTCGTCGACCGGCACGTCTTGGTGCATGCCGCGCGAACCGGTCTTCACGCCCTTGATCTGGTCAACGATGTCCTGACCTTCGACGACCTTGCCGAACACGGCATAGCCCCAGCCCGACGGCGTCGGTGCGCTGTGGTTCAGGAAGTCGTTGTCGTTCACGTTGATGAAGAACTGAGCGGTGGCCGAGTGCGGATCGTTCGTGCGGGCCATGGCCAGCGTGTACTTGTCGTTCTTCAGGCCGTTGTTGGCTTCGTTCTCGATCGGGGTCGCGGTGGCCTTTTGTTTCATGCCCGGCTCGAAGCCGCCGCCTTGAACCATGAAGCCGTTGATCACACGGTGGAACACCGTGTTGTCGTAGAAACCTTTTTCGACGTATTCGAGGAAGTTCTTGACCGTCTTCGGTGCTTTGGCTTCGTCGAGTTCGATGCGAATGACGCCGTGATTCGTTTGCAGTTCAACCATGATGCTTTCCTTCTGATGAAATGGTCCCGGCGAGCCGGAGGAGTTCAGTGTCGTGCTTTACCGTTTGACGACGCTGGCCGATTCGATCACGACGGGCGTGACGGGCACGTCCGCGTACATGCCTTTGCGGGTCGTGGGAACACCCTTGATCTTTTCCACGGTGTCCATGCCCGCGACCACCTTGCCGAACACTGCGTAACCATAGCCGTCCGGGCTGGGGTAGTCCAGTGACGAATTATCCGACACATTCACGAAAAATTGCGCGGTCGCCGAATTCGGATTCGACGTGCGCGCCATGGCGATGGTGCCTTTCAGATTCTTCAGGCCGTTTTGCGACTCGATGGGAATCGGCGCGCGCGTGGTCTTTTCGTTCATGTCCTTGTCGAACCCGCCGCCCTGAATCATGAAGCCGGGAATGACACGGTGGAAGACCGTACCGTTGTAGAAGCCGCTGTTGACGTATTGCAGAAAGTTTTCGACCGTCTTCGGGGCTGCCTTCGGATTGAGTTCGACCGTGAAGTTACCGGCCGACGTCTTGAACTGCACCTGCGGCTGAACGTTTTGCGCGAACGCCGACAGGCTGGTGGCGGCGCCGGTAAGGGCAGCCGCCGCGACGGCACCGCCGAGCAGTGCGCGGCGCAGACGATTCGGAAGGGACATGCGGGTCTCCTGGGCTATGAGTCTAGGTGTGTCTGTGACTGCGCAACCGGCGATCAGTTGCCCGACTTGCCGATATTCTTCAGCGCGGCGGCGTCGTTGGGCTTCGCTGGCGAAGGCGTTTGCGCGACCGGCGCGGCACGTTGCGGTGCGAGCATATCGGCAAGCACCTTCTCGCGGGCCGACACGCGCGCGGTCGGCGAAATCTTGAGGGCCTTCTGATATGCCTGCTGTGCGAGCTTGGCGTAGACGTCGCCGAGGTTCGAGTACGCGACGGCAAAGCCCGGGTTGTTGCGGATCGCGTTTTCGAGCGCGGCGCGCGCCTTGTCGTACTCACCGGTTTGCGCATACAGCGCGGCCAGATTGTTGTACGGCTCCGGCAGTTCCGGGAAGTCTTGCGTGAGCGCGGTGAAGGCGTCGATGGCCTCCGGCGTGCGGCCCATTTCCATGAGCACGCGCCCGCGCGTGAAGCGCACTTGCGCGTCGCGCGGGTATTGCTTGATGTGGTCGTCGATCTTTGCGAGGGCGTCGCTGTACTTACGCGCTTCCACGAGCTTGTTGATGGCCGACTCGCTGGCTTGTTGCGGCGTTTGCAGCGGCGCGGGCGGCGGCGGATCGATGATCGCCTGCGCGCCGGCCGGCAGCGCAAACAGTGCACCGGCGAGGCCCAGCGTTGCGCCCGCGAGGGTCAGGGCGTGGGCACGACGACGGGCAGCGTTCATGGAGAAAGCGCTTGTGCGCAGGCGGGAAAGAAGGCGCGTTGCATTGCGCGAAAGGGACCGGCTTCGTTGCGTCATGGTGGGTGCTTGGGATACCTGAGAGGTGCGCAAGAGATGCTATACTCGGCCGCATTCTAACAAAACACCTGCGCCCGGCCTGCGCCATTTGTTCCGATGGCGGCTGATACGGTTCGCAGGTTCGTTTTTTCTACCGCACGGCGCGCAGCCCGCCTCGCGATGTCGCTCCCGCCCGCACGCTTTAAAACGTGTCCGGAGGCATCGTCGCAGCGCCCGGCGCTGTCTCGCCCGGTCAAGCACTTATCTATGGATTCACTCCGCGTCTACAACTCGCTCGCGCGAGACAAACAGCCGTTCGTGCCCCTCGTTCCCGGCGAAGTCCGCATGTATGTTTGCGGCATGACCGTGTACGACTACTGTCACATCGGCCACGCGCGCGTGATGGTGGTGTTCGACATGGTGCAACGGTGGCTGCGCACGCTCGGCTACCGCGTGACCTATGTTCGCAACATCACCGACGTCGACGACAAAATCATCAAGCGCGCCGTCGAGAATGGCGAAACGATGCGCGAACTGACGACGCGTTTCATCGCCGCGATGCATGAGGATGCCGACGCCCTCGGCGTGCAGCGTCCCGATCACGAGCCGCGCGCGACCGACTACATTCCGCAGATGGTCAATATGATCGGCATGCTGCAAAGCAACGGTTATGCGTATCAGGCGGAAGACGGCGACGTGAACTATGCCGTGCGCAAGTTCGCGAACTACGGTCAGCTTTCCGGCAAGTCGATCGAAGACTTGCGCGCCGGTGAGCGCGTTGCCGCGAACACCGCTAAGCAAGACCCGCTCGACTTTGTGCTGTGGAAGCGCGCGAAAGATACCGAGCCCGACGAATCGAAATGGGCTTCGCCGTGGGGCGCGGGCCGTCCGGGCTGGCACATCGAGTGCTCGGCGATGAGTTGCGACTTGCTCGGCAGCCGCTTCGACATTCACGGCGGTGGCGCGGATCTGCAATTCCCGCACCACGAAAACGAAATCGCCCAGAGCGAAGCGGCCACCGGCGAAACGTTTGTGAACTACTGGTTGCACAACGGCTTCGTGCGCGTGGACGACGAGAAGATGTCCAAGTCGTTGGGCAACTTCTTCACCATTCGTGAAGTGCTGGCGAAGTTCGATGCGGAAGTCATTCGTTTCTTCATCCTGCGTGCGCAGTACCGCAGCCCGCTCAATTACAGCGATGCCCATTTGGACGACGCCCGCGGCGGTTTGACGCGTTTGTACACCGCGCTCAAAGACGCCCAAGGCGATGGGGCGCCGCTCGATTGGAACGAACCGTTTGCGCAGCGCTTTGCGGCCGCGATGAACGACGATTTCAATACGCCGATCGCGATTTCGGTGCTGTTCGAACTCGCCGGTGAAATCAACAAGCAGCGCGATCCGGTGCTCGTGCGTCAATTGCTGGGGCTGGCAGGTACGCTCGGCTTGCTCGAACGCGATCCGCAGTCGTTCCTGCAAGGGGCGGCGGGTGCCGACGAAGCCGGTGATGCAGATGCCTTGCGCGCATCGGTCGAGGCGCGCATCGAAGCGCGGGCTCAGGCCAAGCGCGAACGTAATTTCGCAGAAGCCGATCGCATTCGCGCCGAGTTGCTGGCCGAAGGCATCGTGCTGGAAGATCGTCCCGGAGGCGCCACCGAATGGCGTCGTGCCTGAGCGCGGCGTATCGAGGCGAATCTCATGGTGACTCGTAAATCCGTAGCCACGAAGGCTGCGACCCAAACCGCCGCGACCGGGCGTGCCGTCAAGGCCGCCAGGCCCGCGGCCAAGCGCGCCAGTGCTGCGCCCGCCAAGATCACGAAGGCGGACGGCAAGGCGCGCAAGGTCGACGGCAAGGCTGGCGTGAAGACCGCGGCGGGTAAGTCGGGCGTGGTTCCGACTAAACGTGCCAGCAGTGGCAATGGCGCGGCGGCGACTGCCGACAAGCTCAAGAAGCCTGTGAAGGCAGGGAGTGGGGCAGGTGGCGCGGCGACCAAGGCCGTTGCTGGCACCGCTCGCAAGGTGCCGGTCAAGACGACCAACGCCGATACCTCCAGCAAGCCTGCAAAACCTGCATCGCCCGCCAAGTCGACGCGTGCCGCCGGTTCGGCCGCGAAGGGCAATGGTGCTGCTGGCGCCGCTACCACGCGCCGCGTGATCGCCAAGCGCGATGGTGAAACACGCATCGTCACGCCGGAAATTGCCCGCATCGAAGCCGATGTGGTGGAGCAGGCCGTCACTGGCGTGGTGCCGCTGCCTGTAGCGCCCGGTGCGACGCGTCCCGACTTCTGGGATCAGGCCTGCGCCGACCTGATGCGGCGCGATCGCATCCTCAAGAAGCTCATTCCTCAGTTCGGCCCAGCACATCTGACCGGACGCGGCGAGCCGTTCGTCACGCTCGCGCGCTCGATCGTGGGCCAGCAAATTTCGGTGAAAGCGGCGCAAGCCGTGTGGGACCGCGTGGTCGCCATCTGCCCGAAGCTCACGCCGGTGCAGTTCATCAAGGCCGGGCACGACGCACTCGCCGGTTGCGGGCTGTCGCGCCGTAAGGCCGAGTACATTCTCGATCTGGCCACGCACTTCAAGTCGGGTGCGTTGCACGTCGACGCTTGGGCGAGCATGGACGACGAGGCCGTCATCGCCGAGCTGACCGGCATTCGCGGCATTGGCCGCTGGACCGCCGAGATGTTCCTGATGTTCAACCTGCTGCGCCCCGACGTGCTGCCGCTCGACGACGTTGGGCTCATCAACGCCATCAGCGTCAACTACTTCAGCGGCGAGCCGGTCACCCGCAGCGAAGCCCGTGAAGTGGCCGCCAATTGGGAGCCCTGGCGCTCGGTGGCCACTTGGTACATGTGGCGAAGTCTCGAACCGGTGCCCGTCGAATACTGATTGTTCCGCTTAGGACGTATAATCCGCGTCCAATTCCGTCTCATTAGTCATTGTCGGTGTCTATTGTTGGCCAAGAAATGATGAAAGTTGTCTATCTTGGCCGGGTAATCGTCGCCGGCGGTACAATACGCTGCCGCATTTCCGGGGAAACCTGATGAAGAACACCTTTTTGGATTTTGAACAGCCGATCGCCGAACTCGAAGCGAAGATTGAAGAATTGCGCTTTGTGCAAGACGATTCTGCCGTCGATATTTCCGAAGAGATCGAGCGCCTCTCTAAGAAGAGCCAGCAGCTCACCAAGGACATCTATACGAACCTGTCGCCTTGGCAGGTTTCGCAAATCTCGCGTCACCCGCAGCGTCCTTACACGCTCGACTATGTGCGCGACATCTTCACCGACTTTCATGAGCTGCATGGCGACCGGACGTTCTCGGACGACCACGCCATCGTCGGCGGCATGGCCCGCTTCAACGGTCAGGCTTGTATGGTCATCGGTCACCAGAAGGGCCGCGACACCAAGGAGCGCGCCATGCGCAACTTCGGTATGCCGCGCCCCGAGGGCTATCGCAAGGCAATGCGCCTGATGAAGATGGCCGAGAAGTTCGGTCTGCCGCTGTTCACGTTCGTCGACACGCCGGGCGCTTACCCGGGTATCGATGCCGAAGAGCGCGGTCAGTCGGAAGCCATCGGTCACAACCTGTTTGTGATGGCCGAACTCAAGACGCCGATCATCACCACGATCATCGGTGAAGGCGGCTCGGGCGGTGCACTGGCGATTGCCGTGGCCGACTCGGTCTCGATGCTGCAATTCTCGACGTACTCGGTGATTTCGCCGGAAGGTTGCGCGTCGATTCTGTGGAAGAGCGCGGCCAAGGCGCCGGAAGCTGCCGAAGCCCTGGGTCTGACGGCCCACCGTCTGAAGGCACTCGGCCTGATCGACAAGATCATCAACGAACCGCTTGGCGGCGCACATCGCGACCCGCTCGGTATGGCCGGCATGCTCAAGCGTGCACTGGCCGATTCGCTGCGCCAGTTCCAAGGCATGAGCCACAAGGAACTGCTCGAGCGTCGCTTCGAGCGCATGATGGGCTATGGCAAATTCAAGGAAGCCGGCGCCAAGTAAGTCGTCGCCCAGCGCATCGCCACCACTCGTGGCGATGACGCCCGGCGCTACACCGCCCGTGTCCTCCTCGCCGCACACCGCTGCCGCGTTCGCATCCACCCGATGCGACGCGGCAGTTGTTCATGTGGACGTCGCTTTGCGCGTCGCGTTGGCGCATGCTTTCGCGCAGTCGGATCTCGTCGCCCCACGACTCGCATTAGCCCTTAGCGGCGGACTCGATTCCATCGTGCTGCTCGACGCGCTCGCGCATTGGGTGCAGGCGCGGCGTGATGCCGGTGAGGCGGTGGCTCAGCCGCTCGCGATTCATATTCATCACGGTCTCTCCGAACACGCCGACGCGTGGCTCGCCACATGCGAGCGCGAAGCGCGTCTGCGCGGCTTTGCATTTGAATCGCGTCATGTGGATGTGCCGCGCAATGCCCGCCAGGGCATCGAAGGCGCGGCACGTACCGCGCGCTATGCAGCGCTGGCCGAATGCTGTGCAGCGCACGGCATCGACGCGTTGCTCACAGCGCACCACGCGAACGATCAGGCCGAGACGGTGCTGCTGCAAATGCTGCGCGGCGCGGGGCTACCGGGCGTCGCAGCGATGCCTTCAACGGGGACGCTGCCCGTTGCCTCGCGTGCTATGTTGCTTCGCCCACTGCTCGACGTATCGCGCGAGACGATGCGCGCCTATGCCAAGGCGCGTTCGTTGACATGGGTAGAAGATCCCTCGAATCAGGACCGTCAGTACCTGCGCAATGCGCTGCGTCATGACGTGATGCCTGCCATCGCGGCGCACGTCCCGGCGTATCGCGAGACGCTTGCCCGGTTCGCTCGTCATGCGGCGCAAGCGCAGTCGCTGCTCGATCAACTGGCGCAGATCGATTTCGATGCGGCCCACGTCGTTGGGACGGGTTTGCAGCGCAGCCGATTACAGGGACTCGATGTGGCGCGTTTGGCGAATCTGCTGCGGTATTGGGCTGCGCGCGAAGGGCTCGCCGCGCCGCCGGAGGCGCGTCTCGACGAGTGGGTGCGGCAGATTCGCGATGCGCAACCCGACGCCTCGCTCACGTTGCCGCACGGCGATGCGGTGTTGCGCTTGTATCGCGATGTTCTGCAATGGACACCCGTCTACGACGCTGCCGACGACGATCATTCTGCCGACGATGTCGCGCTGCACTGGTCGGGAGAGTGCGTCTGGCCGCTGCCGCAATGGCAGGGGAGTGTGGCGTTTGCGCCGGTGACTGAATCCGGTGAGTCGGGCGTTGCGGGCATCGCCGAAGCGGTATTGCGCAAGCATCCGCTGATCGCTCGCGAGCGGGCAGGGGGCGAACGCTGGCGCGAACATCCCGACGGGCATTCCCGTTCGCTCAAGCATTGGTATCAGAACAAGGGCGTGCCAGCGTGGCAGCGTCATGTGCCGATCATCTGGCAGGGCGCGAACATCGTGTTCGTACCGCGTCTTGGTATCGACGGCACGGCTCTGGGTGACGAGGATGCCGATGGCCCGCGCTGGCAGATGACGTGGCGCGACGAGGCCTGAGCGGCATCGAGGGCTGCGCCGCACCACACGATGCCGTTATCTCCGTCTTTGATCGGGCTGTACGGCATATCCCCTCGCAACCCCGGTAATCTGCGGCACACTCTGCTGCCGGATGCGGCGCATGAGGCGCTTCACGGTGCAATCTGCGCCAAACCGGCTCATGCGCGATACATTCGTGCGATAATCAAAAGTTCCGCGAATCGAAACGTCATCGATACCCCTTTCAAGGTATCCGCGCAGGATTCATAAACGGTTTTAAATCAATGTGTTAGCAATGTTATGGCTCTGATCGTACACAAATACGGCGGCACGTCGATGGGCTCGGTGGAGCGCATCAAGAATGTCGCCAAGCGCGTGGCCAAATGGCATAAGGCCGGTCACAAGATGGTGGTGGTGCCGTCGGCAATGTCCGGCGAAACCAATCGTCTGTTGGGTCTGGCCAAAGAGATTTCGGCCGAACCGGATCCGCGCGAACTCGACGCGATTGCCGCCACAGGCGAGCAAGTGAGCGTCGGCCTGCTGGCGATTGCCCTCAAAGAGCAGGGCGTCGATGCCGTGAGCTACGCCGGCTGGCAAGTACCGATCAAGACCGACAGCGCACACACCAAAGCCCGTATTTCGGAAATCGACGACGCACGCGTGATGGCCGATCTGAACGCCGGCCGCGTGGTGGTGATTACCGGTTTCCAGGGCATCGACCCGAACGGCAATGTGACCACGCTCGGCCGTGGTGGCTCGGACACCTCGGCGGTTGCCGTGGCCGCTGGCCTGAAGGCTGATGAATGCTTGATCTACACCGACGTGGATGGCGTGTACACGACTGACCCACGCGTGGTCGACGAAGCGCGTCGCCTCGACAAGGTGACCTTCGAAGAGATGCTGGAAATGGCCAGCCTCGGTTCGAAGATATTGCAGATTCGCTCGGTGGAATTCGCCGGCAAGTACCAAGTCAAGACTCGCGTGCTCTCGAGCTTGACGGATCCGATGATGGCGCTCGACGAAGAAGCGCGCTCGGGCACGCTGATTACTTTTGAGGAAGACGAACAAATGGAAAAGGCCATCATTTCGGGTATCGCATTTCAGCGCGACGAGGCCAAGATCACTGTGCGTGGCGTGCCGGACCGCCCGGGCATCGCTTATCAGATCCTCGGCCCGATCGCCGATGCGAACATCGATGTCGACATGATCATCCAGAACCAGAGCGTGGACGGTAAGACCGACTTCACGTTCACGGTGCCGCGTGGTGACTTCCAGCGCGCGATGTCGCTGCTGCAAAACGACGTGCAAGGCCATATCGGTGCCGCCGAAGTGTCGGGCGACCCGAAGGTCTCGAAGGTCTCGATCGTCGGCGTGGGCATGCGCTCGCACGTGGGTATCGCCAGCAAGGCGTTCCGCACGCTGTCGGAAGAAGGCATCAACATCCAGATGATCTCCACTTCGGAAATCAAAATCTCGGTGCTGATCGACGAAAAGTACATGGAGCTCGCCGTGCGCGCGCTGCATAAGGCTTTCGAACTCGATCAGGCGTAAAGAAGTGAACACGTCGCTCGCGTAGGCGCGCGACGTGTGCGTTATTCGGTAGGGCGAGTGACATCGACGCACTCGCCGTATCGCGAAGTGTTTGAATCGGCAGTAAAAAATCGCGTCGGATTTTGGTGAGCCGGATGCGGCGCGAAACGACATTGCGGTGTCGTGATGCGGGGAAAACTCCCCGTACGTGGCGAAAGCATGACAGGTGCGCAAAAAAAGTTGGATTTTGATGCGCATAATGTTTGACGGCACGCGGAACACTAGGTAATATCACGCCTTCGTTACATCACCTCCCTGATGTGACGACAAGTTTGGGAGACGTGGCCGAGAGGTCGAAGGCACTCCCCTGCTAAGGGAGCATCTGGGCCAAAACCTGGATCGAGGGTTCGAATCCCTCCGTCTCCGCCAAGTCGCCTTGGCGGAACACCCCCGGCTCTTCGCGGAGAGCCGGGGGTTTTTTCTTTCCCGAGTTCGCGCGTTGGCGATACCTCGCGCGTCGATTTCTTCCCCCCCTCTTCGAGCGAGAACCACGATGTCGATCATCACTACCGATTCCGGCCTGCAATACGACGACCTCCAAGTGGGCGACGGTGCAGAAGCCACCCCCGGCCAAACCGTGACCGTGCATTACACCGGCTGGCTCACCGACGGCAAGAAGTTCGATTCCAGCAAAGACCGCAATGATCCGTTCGCCTTCGTGCTGGGCGGCGGCATGGTCATTCGCGGCTGGGATGAAGGCGTAGCCGGCATGAAGGTCGGCGGCAAGCGCAAGCTCATTATTCCGGCCGAACTGGGCTACGGCGCACGCGGCGCCGGCGGTGTGATTCCGCCGAACGCGACGCTGGTCTTCGAGGTTGAACTGTTGGACGTCTGAACCATCGAACGCCGTATCTGACCGATACGGTCGATGTCACAGACACCCCCGGTGCCTCGCAGGCACCGGGGGTGTTGTCTTTTTACGTGTGCCATCGTCATGAGCGCTGGACACACAAAGGAGCCTTACGAGGTGTCTCACTCAGCAACTCCTGTTTCACGATTCTGGTTTCCCTTCTCGCTGGTGCTCTTCGAGTTCGCGGTTTATATCTCGAACGACATGATCATGCCCGGCATGCCGCTGGTGACGCGCGAATTCGGCGCGTCGGCGGAAATGACCACCCTGGCACTGACCGCCGCCATGCTCGGTAACGCGAGCTTGCAATGGCTGCTGGGCCCGCTCTCCGATCGCTTTGGACGCCGACGCGTATTGCTCTCGGGGCTCACGATGTTCGTGCTCGCGTGCTTTGCCATGCACTTCGTGCAGAGCATGCCGCAGTTCATCGCGCTGCGTTTCCTGCAAGGCATGGGCTGTTGCTTCGTCCTGACCGTGGGCTACCCGACGGTGCATGAAGCGTTCGAAGAGAAGACGGCGGTGCGCGTGATGGCGCTCATGGCGAACGTGTCGCTGCTCTCGCCGTTGTTCGGTCCGCTTGCGGGGGCTGCCGTGGTGTCGTTCTGGCCGTGGCGCAGCATCTTCTGGCTGATTGCGCTGGTGGCGGTGGCGTCGTTTATCGGGCTGTATCGCACGATGCCGGAGCTCTCGCGCTTCGACCGCAATTCGCTCAATGCGAAGACGCTGTGGGCCGGTTACAAGCTGCCGCTCTCGAGTGCACGCTTTTGGCGAGGCGCGGTGCTCACGGGCGTGGCGATCACACCGCTGCTCTCGTGGATTGCGCTGGGGCCGGTGTTTTTGATCGAGCGTGCGGGCCTGTCGCAGATGCATTACGCGATGTTGCAGGTGCCGGTATTCGCGGCGCTGATTCTTGGCAACGTGTTGCTCGCGCGTCAGGTGGGGCGCTGGTCGAACGGCCGCCTGCTGGCGACCGGTGTTGCGGCGATGCTGATCGGTGCGGCGGTGTCGCTCGTGGGTACGGCGATTCTCGCGCCGGGGTATCCGGCCTTGCTCGTGGGGACGTCGTTGCACGCGTTCGGCATGGGCATGAGCTACGGGGTGGTTTACCGGCAGTCGTTGTTTGCTGTGGATAGCCCGAATCGCGCGACGGTCGCGGGCATGCTCAGCATGATTACGATTGTGGCCGCCGTGATTGTGATCGAAGCCATGAAGGTGGCGTATCTGCACTTCGGCGATGCGGCACTCGGCATCGGCGCGATGATGGCGGCAGCGTTGGTTGCTGTGCTCGCCGCGAACTTCGTGCCGCCGCCCGCGCAAGACGTGCTCGCTCAACCGGGACGTCAGACGTAATCGCATTAGCGCAGCAAAAAACAAAACGCCAGCGAAAGCAATTTCGCTGGCGTTTTTTATCGGCGTTCGTTGCCGGAGGCTTCCGCATGTTCGGCGTGTTGTACTTCGCCATCATGCGCCGGGGCCGTGCGCGATTTGCTCGTGGATGGCGATGCAGCACCGGGTGCCGATGCTGTCGAAGCCGGGGCCGTTGCAGGCGGGGCTTCCGGTGGTGCGCTGCTACCGCCATCCACCGCCGCACCATCCGCGTAGTAATCGCGCTCCCACTTCTCGTGATTCGTCTTGGCTTGCTGCAACTCGGGCGTGAGCGGGGCAAAGGCGAGCAGCAGGCGGTTGAGCCACGACACCGGCACTTTGCACGGGCGCTCGAAATCCACGAACAGCACCACACGCGTCTCGTCGGTGTCGTTGTGCACTTCATGCGGATAAGCGTCGTCGAAGATCACCGCACGATTCGCCTGCCACACGTAGCGCTGCCCGTTCACTTCGATCCAGCATTGCTCGCGCTCACGCGGCACCTTGAGGGCAAGATGCAGACGCAACACGCCGTTATAGGGGCCGCTGTGCAAAGGAATTTGTTTGCCCGGCGAGAGGATCGAGAAGAAGGCCGTGCGCAGGCCGGGGATGCCATCAAGTGCCGCCGCCGTAGCCGGGCACCGCGCGAGATTGCGCTCGGCACGCATGCCATAGCCGAGAAACACGAAGGTCTGCCACTGATGGTCTTGCGTGATGGTGGCGACGTCGGGCGAGATTTCGTGGAAGGCAGGCAGACGACCCGGGGTGGCTAGCACCGCTTCGAGTTCTTTGGCGATCGCAGGTGCCTGCGCTTCGAGTGCGCCAACCCACGGGAACAGGGCGTTGTCGAAGATCGGCCGGTCACCGACCAGTGAGCCTCGGGCAATGCGCCGTTGCGCGGCTTCAACACACTGGAAAAAAAACTTGGCAAGCCAGCGGGGCAGGGTACGGTTGGGGTTCTGCACAGGCGATCGTGTAGCACTCAACGGCGGCCTCCAGGGCGGAAACGGGGGAACCTCTCCGGCGCATATGTGTCTCGGATAGCGGCATACTTACCGGGCTTTTGGGTACAATTGTCGCGCGGTCCGGCCCTATCGCCAAGCCTCGCGGGGAAATCCCTGCGACAGACGCGTTACGGGAGGTTACGGCACAAAGGCGCTGGTGTGCATGCCACACGGCCACGATGTCGATGGATCGAAGGGGAGGGGCCAGGTGCGTCAGGCCCCAGACAAGTGGGTGCAAGCAATGCCGCATCGACGATGACAGGAGACGCATGAACGCGCGAACAACTCAGCATCCACGCACGGCCGACGATGTATTGCCTCGGCGGCCCGTGTCTCTCAAAGCGTTTTTTGCTGCGGTTGTGATCGCGTTATCCACGGCTTTCGGTCTGAACCCCGTCGCCCATGCCAAGTACGCCATCGCGCAATACGGCGAGCCCAAATACCCGCAGGGCTTCACCCACTTCGATTACGTCAATCCCGATGCCCCGCGCGGCGGCACGCTCACGCTGGCCAACCCCGACCGGCGCACCAGCTTCGATAAATTCAATCCGTTCACGCTGCGCGGTTCAGCCCCGGCCGGTGTCGCCAGCCTCATGTTCGAGACGCTGGGCATCGGCAGCGGCGACGAACCGGCAACCGTCTACGGACTGCTCGCCGACGATATCGCCGTCGCACCCGACGGCATGTCGGTCACGTTCCATCTGAACCCGGCGGCGCGCTTTAGCAACGGCGACCCCGTCACGGCGCAGGACGTCAAATACTCTTTCGACACGCTCATTAGCCCGCAGGCAGCCCCCGGCTTCAAGGTGATGCTCTCCGACGTGAAGGGCGTGACGGTGCTCGACAAAAGCCGCGTGCGCTTCGACTTTCGCCGGATGAGCCCCGACTTGCCGCTGCTGGTGGCGGGCGTGCCGGTGTTCTCGCCGAAGTGGGGCATGGGGCCGGATGGCAAGCGCAAGCCGTTCGACGCGCTGACCTTCGACACACCGATTGGCAGCGGGCCGTATCTGATCGAGTCCTACGACGGCGGGCGGCGCATCACCTTCAAGCGCGATCCGCACTACTGGGGCGATAACCTGCCGGTGCGGCGCGGCACCTTCAACTTCGAGCGCATCGTCTACAAGCTCTACACCGACGACATCGTGCGTCTGGAGGGCTTCAAAGCGGGCGAGTTCGATGCCATCACCGAGTACCGCGCCCGCAGTTGGGTGCGCAGCTACGTCGGCAAGCGGTTCAAGAGCGGTGAACTGGTCAAGCGTGAGTTCGGCCATCACAACGCGGCGGGCATGCAGGGGTTCATCCTCAACACGCGCCGCCCGATGTTTCAGGATGTGCGTGTGCGTCGTGCACTCGATCTGGCGCTCGACTTCGAATGGTTGAATCGCCAGTTGTTCTACGACCAGTACCAACGCATTTACAGCTACTTCACGAATAGCGATCTCGCGGCGCGCGGCATGCCGTCACCGGCTGAATTGAAGCTGCTCGAACCGTTGCGCGCAAAGCTCGATCCGGCAGTATTCGGGCCGATGGTCGTGCAACCGACCACCACGCCGCCTGCAAGCCTGCGTGAGAACCTGCGTCAGGCGCGTGAGTTGCTGGCGCAAGCCGGATGGACGTACCGCGACGGCGCGTTGCGCAATGCCAAGGGTGAGCCGTTCGTTTTCGAGTTCATCGACGACGGCAGTTCGATGGGGCCCGTCGCGTCGGCTTATGCGCGCAATTTGGCCAAGCTCGGCATCACCATGACCTTCCGCACGAGCGACTTCGCGCTCTATCAGAAGCGCATCGAGACATTCGATTTCGACATGATTTCGCTGCGCTTTCCCGACTCGCAGATTCCGGGCACGGAGTTGATCGACCGCTTCGGCAGTCAGTCCGCAAATGTCGACGGCTCGGATAACGTGATCGGCCTGAAAGACCCGGCCGTCGACGCGCTGGTGGCGGCCCTCGTGCGTGCGCATACGTACGAAGACTTGGAGGCGTCGGCGCGCGCGCTCGATCGCGTGCTCTCGCACGGCTACTACATCGTTCCGCACTGGTTCTCGTCGACGCATCGCATAGCGTACAAGCAGTACCTGCGCTTCCCCGACACATTGCCGCTGTACTACACCGCCGATGGCTGGCTCATCGCGATGTGGTGGGATTCACGCGTTGGCGCGCAGAACGCCGCCACCGATTCGCGCGCGCCCGCTGGGCGCAACTGAACGCCGGGTACTTACAGGAGCTGTCTCCCACTATGTGGTCCTACATCCTCAAGCGCCTGCTCATCATGATCCCGACGCTGCTCGGCGTGATCACGCTGACCTTCGTCGTGATTCAGTTCGTGCCCGGTGGTCCTGTCGAACAGGTGTTGCTGGAGATCAAGCATCGCGGCGGCGGCGGTGAGGCGAGCGGCGGCGGCAGCGGTAACAACTACCGTGGACGCAACGGCGTCGATGCCCAGCAACTCGCGCAGATCAAGGCGCTCTATGGCTTCGACAAGACGCCGATGGAGCGCTACTGGCTCATGCTCAAGCGCTTTGCGCAGTTCGATCTCGGCCAGAGCTATTTCCACCATCAAAGCGTGTGGTCGCTGATCGTCTCGAAGCTGCCGGTGTCGATCTCGCTCGGGCTGTGGACTTTCTTTCTCACGTATCTGATATCGGTGCCGTTGGGCATTGCCAAGGCGGTGCGCAACGGCTCGCGCTTCGACACGCTGACGAGTCTGGTCGTGCTGGTGGGCTACGCCATCCCGGGCTTCGTGCTGGGCGTGTTGTTGCTCGTGCTGTTCGGCGGCGGCACGTTCTGGCAGGTATTCCCGTTGCGCGAACTCGTCTCCGATAACTGGAGCGAGCTGTCGTGGCCCGCGAAGATCACCGACTATCTGTGGCACATCACCCTGCCGGTGACGGCATCGGTCGTGGGCAGTTTTGCGGTGGTGACCATGCTCACCAAGAACGCGTTTCTCGACGAAATCCGCAAACAGTACGTGCTGACCGCGCGCGCGAAAGGGCTCTCCGAGCGCAAGGTGCTGTTCAAGCACGTGTTCCGCAATGCCCTCATTCCACTCATTACCGGCTTTCCGGCGGCGTTTATCGGCGCGTTCTTCGCGGGCAGTCTGCTGATCGAGACGCTGTTCTCGCTCGACGGGCTTGGGCGGCTGTCGTTCGAGTCGGTGCAACGCCGCGACTATCCGGTGGTGCTGGGCTCGCTCTATCTGTTCACGCTGATCGGACTCGTGACCAAACTCATCTCCGACCTGTGCTACGTGCTGGTCGACCCGCGCATTCAATTCGACCGACTGGAGCATTGACGTGAACCGATCCGACACGCCATCGCCGCGTCCGTCGCTGCCGCCAGCGGCGGCACCTGCATATGCTTCGCGTAATGCCCGCTCGCCGCGCTGGCGTGTCTGGCGGCGCTTTCGCAGCGAACGGCTCGGCTACTGGAGCCTCGTCGCGTTCGTCGTGCTGTTCGGCATCAGCCTGTTTGCCGAAGTGCTTTGCAACGACAAGCCGTGGGTCGTGCGCTATGAAGGGCAGTGGTATTTCCCACTGGTGAAGACGTATCCCGAACTGACCTTCGGCGGCGACTTCCCCACGCCGACCGATTATCTCGATCCGTTCATCGAAAAGCGCATTCGCTCGGGCGACAATTTCGCGATCTATCCGCCGGTGCGTTACAGCTACGACACCATCAATTACTTCGCGAAGGTGCCTAACCCGGCGCCACCGTCGTCCGAGAACTGGCTCGGCACCGACGATCGCGGGCGCGATGTGTTTGCGCGCCTGCTTTACGGCTTCCGGTTGTCGGTGGTTTTTGCGCTGGCGCTCACCATCTCGGGCACGTTGCTCGGCATTCTGGCCGGGGCGGTGCAAGGCTTTTACGGCGGGCGTATCGATCTGACGCTGCAACGGCTCATCGAAATATGGGGCTCGTTGCCTGAGCTCTATCTGCTGATCATCTTTGCCTCGATCTTCGAGCCGCAGTTGTGGCTGCTGTTCGTGCTGCTGTCGTTGTTCGGCTGGATTGGCTTGTCGGATTACGTACGGGCCGAATTTCTGCGCAATCGCCAACTCGATTACGTGCGCGCGGCGCGGGCGATGGGGCTGTCGAACTGGCAGATCATTCGGCGGCACGTGCTGCCCAATAGCATGACCCCCGTGATTACGTTTTTGCCGTTCCGCATGAGTGGGGCGATTCTCGCGCTGACCAGTCTCGACTTTCTCGGGCTGGGTGTGCCGCCGCCGACACCAAGCCTCGGTGAGCTGTTGAGTCAGGGCAAGGCGAATCTCGATGCGTGGTGGATTTCGCTCGCGACGTTCGTCGTGCTCGTGCTGACGTTGCTGTTGCTCACGTTCATGGGCGATGCGTTGCGTAATGCGCTCGATACGCGTGTAGCCGACAAGCAGGCCGCTGCCGGGGGGGTAATGTGAGCGCGCCGTTGCTGAGTATCGAACACTTGTCGGTGCGCTTTGGCGATACCGAAGTGGTGAAGGATCTGAGCCTGGCCATCGGGCGCGGCGAGCGTGTGGCGCTGGTGGGCGAGTCGGGTTCCGGCAAGAGCGTGACGGCGCTGGCGATTCTGCGGCTGTTGCAAGACGCGCAGATGGAAGGAAAGATTCTGCTCGACGGCGTGGATCTCGCGTCGCTGCGCGAGCGCGAGATGCGTGCGCTGCGCGGTAACGACGTCGCGATGATCTTCCAAGAGCCGATGACGGCGCTCAATCCGCTGTATCCGATCGGCGAGCAGATTGCCGAGGCGCTTGAGTTGCACGAAGGGTTGTCGCCGAAGGATGCCAAGGCACGCGCCATCGAACTGCTGCGCCGCACGGGCATTCCGGAGCCAGAGCGCCGCGTGTCGCACTTTCCCCATGAATTGTCAGGCGGCCAGCGCCAGCGCGCGATGATCGCGATGGCGCTGGCGTGTCATCCGAAGCTGCTGCTCGCCGACGAGCCGACGACGGCGCTCGACGTCACCATTCGCGCGCAGATCATGGAGTTGCTGCTGGAGTTGCAGCGCGACGCCGCCGAGAAGCGCGGCATGGCGGTGCTGCTCATTACGCACGACCTGAATCTAGTGCGCCGGTTTGCCGAGCGCGTGGCGGTGATGGAGAAGGGCGTGCTCGTGGAGTGCGCCGACACGGAGACGTTGTTCTCTCAGCCGCAGCATCCGTACACGCAAAAACTCATTAACAGCCGCCCGCAGCGCGAAATTCATCCGGTGCTGCCGATTGCGCCGGTGCTGCTCGAAGCGAAGGGCGTGACGGTCGATTATTCGGTGGCGCAACCGGGCATGCGCGGCTGGTTTAAGCGCGGGCATTTCCGGGCCGTGCATCCGGTGGATCTATCGCTGCGGCAGGGCGAGACGCTGGGCGTGGTGGGGGAGTCGGGTTCGGGGAAATCGACGCTGGCCATGGCGCTGCTTGGGTTGCAGCGGGCCAGCGCCGGGCAGATCGAGTTTCTCGGGGAGCCGTTGGCCAGCTATCGCGGCACGGCGCAACGCACGTTGCGCTCGCATATGCAGATCGTGTTTCAAGACCCGTACGGGTCGCTGTCGCCGCGCATGACCATCGAGGAGATCGTCGGCGAAGGGCTGGCGCTGCATCGGCCGCAGCAGTCGGAAGCGGATCGCCGTGCGCGGGTCGCCGACGTGCTGCGCGAGGTGGGCATCGACGCGCGTGCGATGTCGCGTTATCCGCATGAGTTCTCGGGCGGTCAACGGCAACGTATTGCGATTGCGCGGGCGCTGGTGGTCGATCCGCAGATTCTTGTGCTCGATGAGCCGACCAGTGCACTCGACGTGTCGATTCAGCAGCAGGTGCTCCATCTGCTCGCCCAACTTCAGGTGAAGTACAACCTGAGCTACCTCTTTATCAGTCACGATTTGGCGGTCATGCGGGCCATGGCGCACCGGGTGCTGGTGTTCAAAGACGGGCATCTGGTGGAGCAGGGCGATACGGAATCAGTATTTTTTGATCCGCAAAACGATTACACCCGGGAACTGGTCGCCGCTGCCATGTTGTAGTGAGCCGATCTGGCGTGACACGGCGGCGAAACATCGGCTAACGCCGCGAAACGTCGGCTAAATCGCAAGGGCTTGATTGTTAATGAAAATTTTTTCATTGAACTGATTGTTTTTTTCTATTACCTTTTGACATCGTGTGACGTTCACATTACTATCGCGTACCAATTAAGTTGAATATTCAACGAGTTAACGTAAGCGGAAGCGGCAAGCGGATGCGAGGGTTACTCCGAGGTATGCGACTCAGCACCAACGAAGTTGCACTTGAAAGAGCGACACATCGGCCATCCGACACCCTCAACCCGGCGACCAATGCAGACGAAACCTAAGCGCACCCGCAAGACACTCCTTCTCGCGTTCACTGCCGCTGGGCTCGTCACCGCCTCGTTGACGGCAAAGGCTGACGACTACAACAACGGTCCTTCCGCCGCCGCTCGCGCCGCTGCTGCCGCCATTCAGGCCGCTTCGCAAAATTCCCAGTCTTCCCAATCGGCTTCGACGAGCAATGCTGCGTCGATGCAGGCCATTTCCGGCAGCGATGTGCCGATGGCCGCCGTGGAAGAGTCGCGTGTGCAGCGCGCCCAAAAGCTGCTCTCGAATGTGACGGATAAGGCGTCGGACGTCGTACTCGGCGCGCTGAACTACATCGGCGTTCGCTATAAGTACGGTGGCAACACGCCGGACAGCGGCCTCGATTGCAGCGGTTTCGTGCGCTATGTGTTCCAAGACACGCTCAATTTCATGCTGCCGCGCCGCTCGGAAGAAATGAGCCAAGTCGGTGAGCGCATTGCCAAGACCGATCTGAAGCCGGGCGATCTGGTGTTCTTCAACACCATGCGCCGCAGCTTCTCGCACGTCGGTATCTATATTGGCGGCGACAAGTTCGTGCATGCCCCGGCCACCGGCGGCAAGATTCGTGTGGAAACGCTGAGCGAATCGTACTGGTCGGCCCGCTACAACGGCGCGCGTCGCGTCGAGACCCTCAAGGCCAGCGCCGATCTGTCGCGCGTCGAGCAAATCTTCAAGAACGATCACCCGATGTAAGTTGCCGATGCCTGTCTGCATGACAGGCGCCGCAGTAAAAAGAAATGCCGCCTTCGAGGGCGGCATTTTTTATTTCCGGTGCGGACGGAGGGTGCGGAGGGTGCGGAGGGTGCGGATGGCGCGGGCGGGTTGAGGCCCGCCCGCCTGCGCCGTGGCGATCAGCGTGCGGCCTGCTGCGTGCCGTTGGCGGCTTGCGCCTGCGCTTCTGCGATCTTGCGTTGGATCTGCGGCCACATCTGCGACACGGCTTCCTCGCCCGCCAGAATGGCGCGGTTGCGCCCCTGGAAGTCCGATGCGCCCATCTTGGCGAGCGACGGGCGAATGACCACGTCCGCGTTCTTCTCCAGTTCGTACTGCTTGATCGACTGGCCCATGATCGTGAACGTCTGCATCAGGATGTCGAACTGGCCTTGCGTGGCTTGCACGGTCGGATTGGCCGAGATGTCCACGGCGATCACGAAGTCGGCGCCCATCTGGCGGGCGTACTCGGCGGGCACCGGGGCGACGAGGCCGCCGTCGACGTAATCGCGGTTGCCGATATGCACAGGCTCGAACACGCCCGGCACGCTGCTGGAAGCACGCACGGCTTGGCCGGTATTGCCACGGCGGAACAGAATCGGCGCACCGCTTTGCAGGTCGGTCGCCACGATGCCGAGCTGGCGTGGCATCTGTTCGATCGGGCGGTCTTTGAGAATCTTATTGACGTACGACTGAAGGGCTTCGCCACGCAGCATGCCGCGCGAGCGGAACGGCATCGTCCAGTCGCTGATGGATGCCTCGTCCATGGTCGACGCTAGACGGTTGAGCTGGAACCCATTCAGGCCCGAGGCGTACATCGCCCCCACGACACTGCCTGCGCTCGTGCCCACGACGATATCGGCATGAATGCCGCGCGCTTCCAATGCCTTGATCACGCCCACGTGTGCGAAGCCACGTGCAGCACCGCCACCGAGCGCGAGACCGATCTTCAGCGGGCGCACGACCTTGGGCGGCGCGACCGGCGCGGTGGGTGTTGTCGGCGTTGTCGGCGTCTGGGCGAGCGGCGGCGTGGTCGGCGTGGCCGGGGCATTGCCACCATTACCACCGTTGGCACTGATATCGACAGAGGGGGCGCTGGCGCAACCGGCCAACACGGCGGCCACGGTCAATGCCGCAAGCGTGGGGCGCACACGGCGCAGGGTGTGAAACAACGGCAACAAGGGGAGAACTCCAACAGGGCAGGACAAGCACGTTCGGCAGCAGATGCGCCGACGCGCAATTTTACGGCGATTGGAGCCCCGCGAGTACCGTTCGGTTCACTTTTGGTGGGGAAGCTCGACGGGCGTTGACTTTCTGATGGTGTCGTTGCGCAGCGAGGGAACCTTCGCCAGCAGTGACCGTCTTATCTGGCGCAACACGTCACATCCCCCGCCTGTTTCATCTCTCCCGCGCTGTCAGTCCGCATGACTTCACTCCGGAATTGGTGAACATCGAAACCAATGCGAATGAGAATCATTTGCTTTGAAATCGATATTTCATTATCCTGTTCCTTTGTGCAAAACCGCGTCCATCGGTTTTGATCGATTCCCATCTCATTCCACGCTCACTATTTCTCCGGGGGAACTGCCCATGAAGGCGACGACGATCGGCAAACTGACGCGACTGACGGTGCTCGGCGCCGCGATGACCGCGGCATTCGGCGCATACGCCGATACCGACAAAGTGCTGAATCTGTACTCGGCACGTCACTATCAGACCGACGAACAGCTTTACGGCACGTTCACTAAGCAAACCGGCATCAAAATCAATCGCATCGAAGCCGACGACGCAGCGCTGCTCGAGCGTCTGAAAGGCGAGGGCGCGAAGAGCCCGGCCGACGTCATTCTGATGGTCGATGCCGCGCGTCTTGCCAAGGCCGACGAGGCTGGCCTCTTCCAGCCGGTGAAGTCCGCCACGCTCGACGCACGCATTCCCGCCAAACTGCACGCGTCCAGCTCGGACAAGGGCACCGATTGGTACGGCTTCTCGACCCGCGCACGCGTGATCGTCTACAACAAGGACAAGGTCGACCCGAAGACCGTGGCGTCGTACGAATCGCTGGCCGATCCGAAGCACAAGGGGCAGGTGTGCACGCGCTCGGGTTCGCACCCCTACATGCTGTCGCTGGTCGGCGCGCTGATCGCGCGTGACGGTGCGGCGGCCACGACGAAGTGGGCGGAAGGCATGGTGGCGAACTTCGCCCGTGCACCGCGCGGCGGCGATACCGATCAGATCAAGGCAGTCGCGACCGGCGAATGCGGTGTGGCACTGGCTAACTCCTATTACTACGTGCGCATGGCACGCTCGGATAAGCCGGAAGATAAGGCGCTGATGTCGAAGGTCGGCTTCTTGTGGCCGGATCAGGCCGGGAAGGGCACGCACGTGAACGTCGCCGGGGCAGGCGTGGCCAAGCACGCGCCGAACCGCGACAACGCCGTGAAATTCCTGGAATACCTTGCCAGCGACGAAGCGCAGCAATATTTCGCCAACGGCAATAACGAGTGGCCGGCCGTGCCGACGACGAAGGTCGACAACCCGGCGCTCGCGTCGCTGGGCGACTTCAAGGCCGAAACCGTGCCCATCGGCACCATTGCGAAGAACCTGCCGGAAGCGCAGCGCATTCTCGATCGCGCGGGCTATAAGTAAAGCGATGCCGCGGCGCGTTTGATGCGCCGCGCAGTCGGAAAGGACAAAGGGCGCCGGAGATTTCCGGCGCCCTTTGTTTATGGCGTATCGGTGTGAGCTGTTACCGCGTTAGCGGGTTACCGGGCTACCGGCGCTCAGTCGACTTCTTCTTCGTCGTCGCCCGGCTGATACATGTGATAGTCGCCGGTCGCGTACACGCCCTTGTACGGCGTCGGCGACTCGTCTTCATGATCGACCGGGTGCGTCTCGACGATACGCAGCGAATCGCGCACTTGCGGCGGCTCGCACTCGGCGATCAGACGCAAGGCTTCCTCTTCGTCGTCGGCCACCACGTCGTACGTGGTGACGAATTCCGGTGCGGGGCCATCCGGATCTTCGTCTTCGAGCGGCTCGTACCACTGGCCTTCCACGATCAGATGCATGGCCTTGGCCGTGTCCGACTGGGCTTCGCGTGCTGCGCGCAGCGACCACAGGACGAGCTCGCTCCACTTGTAAAGCTGGACGGCGTCCTGCGCGGTGGACAGTGCCTTGGCGTCGTCGCCCGATTGCTTGTAGGCGAGAGACAGTTCCGCGTAGACATCCGCCATGGACTCGTTGCTGCCTTCCTCTTCGCCTTCGGCGTTGTGCAAGGCGTTGAAGGTGTCGATGGCCGCCTTGGCGTTGCCCTGCGCATTGAACAGATGCATGCGCAGCGCGATCGCCGCTTCGACGAATGCGTGGCCGTTATGCGCCAGATAGGGGCTCTCGAAGACGCGGTCGAGGCGCTGATGGGCCGCCTCGCGGTCGCCGTGACGCGAGAGGGCGTTGGCGTGGTTGAAGTCGATGATGACGATGTCTTCGTCGGGGGCGGTGTTGCCAGCGGCTTCGTACGCTTCGAAGGCGGCGGGGAAGCGGTCGAGGTCGGCGCGGTAATTGCCGAGCAGTTGCCACAGGCGCCAAACGCTAGGCGTGCCGGCTTCCGCTTGCGCAACGCCGGATTCGAGCACCTTCACCGCTTGTTCCATCTCCTCCATCTCGGCATAGGCGGCGGCCTGAATCTCATAGCCGCTCAGTTGCTTCATCGATTCGAGACGTTTGCCGATTTCCAGTGCAGACTCGGGGTCCCCGGCCTCAAGATGGTTAGCCGCTTCGGCTATCAGTTCGTGCGACAGATCGTCTTGGTCAGACATGGCAGATTCTCCGTGGGGGCGAGGGGGATTGCGCCCCATCATATAACAGGCTCCGTGACAGCCCGAAGCGTGTCGGGGCGGTCGCGGAATGTCGGGCAAAAAAAAGCCGCGACCGGTGTCGCGGCTTCTTTACTTGATGCGCGGGAGGCGATTAACCGCCGCGGCGCATCAGGTCGAAGAACTCGGCGTTGTTCTTCGTCTGCTTGATCTTGCCAAGCAGGAATTCCATTGCTTCGGCCTCGTCCATGTCGTAGATCAGCTTGCGCAGCACCCAGATCTTTTGCAGGATCTCGGGCTTGATCAGCAGCTCTTCGCGACGCGTGCCGGACTTGTTCAGGTTGATCGACGGGTAGACGCGCTTTTCCGCGAGGCGACGCTCGAGGTGCACTTCCATGTTGCCCGTGCCCTTGAATTCTTCGTAGATCACGTCGTCCATGCGGCTGCCGGTTTCGATCAGCGCCGTGGCGATAATCGTGAGCGAGCCACCTTCTTCGACGTTACGTGCTGCGCCGAAGAAACGCTTCGGACGTTGCAGCGCGTTGGCATCCACACCGCCGGTGAGTACCTTGCCCGATGCCGGGATCACGGTGTTGTAGGCGCGTGCCAGACGCGTGATCGAGTCGAGCAGAATGATCACGTCCTGCTTCATTTCGATCAGGCGCTTAGCCTTCTCGATCACCATTTCGGCGACCTGCACGTGACGCGTGGCCGGTTCGTCGAAGGTCGATGCGATCACTTCGCCGCGCACCGAACGCTGCATTTCGGTCACTTCTTCCGGGCGCTCGTCGATGAGCAGCACGAAAAGCTTGGCTTCCGGGTGGTTGGTGGCAATCGCGTGAGCGATGTGTTGCAGCATCACAGTCTTACCCGACTTCGGCGAAGCGACGAGCAGACCGCGCTGGCCCTTGCCGATCGGGGAAATCATGTCGATGATGCGGCCCGTCACGTTTTCTTCACCGCGAATGTCGCGCTCGAGCAGCAGCGGCTTGTTCGGGTGCAGCGGCGTGAGGTTCTCGAACATGATCTTATGTTTCGAGGCCTCGGGCGGGTGGTCGTTGACTTTGTCGACCTTCACGAGCGCGAAATAGCGTTCGCCGTCCTTCGGTGTGCGCACTTCCCCTTCGATCGTGTCGCCGGTATGCAAGTTGAAGCGGCGGATCTGCGACGGGCTGATATAGATATCGTCCGTGCTGGCCAGATACGACGTTTCAGGCGAGCGAAGGAAACCGAAGCCGTCCGGCAGCACTTCGAGCGTACCGTCGCCATAGATGGTTTCGCCGGTCTTTGCGCGCTTCTTCAGAATGGCGAACATCAGCTCCTGCTTGCGAAGGCGGTTGGCGTTCTCGATTTCGAGACCGTTCGCCATTTCTAGCAGCTCGGAGACGTGCTGGGACTTTAGTTCGGATAAATGCATACGGAGGTGCCGTCCGTTGGACGACAAGTGAAGGATCAGGGAAAAGTGAGCGAACGCTCGAAGAACTTTGGGATGCTTTCTGGCGGATTATATAGCAAGCAGCGCGCGGCGCAAGCGTGGCGCCGTCTGCCTGATGCCGGGGTGTCGCTCTGCGGCGACAAAGGCCCCGGCACCTGCTGCCATCGGCCTGCGATTACAGGTGGCCGTCGAGGAACGCCGTCAGTTGCGACTTCGACAGCGCGCCGACCTTTTGGCCAGCCACTGCGCCGTTCTTGAACAGAATCAGCGTCGGGATACCGCGGATGCCGAACTTGCCCGGCGTCGCTTGGTTGCTATCCACGTCGAGCTTGGCGATCTGCACCTTGTCGCCGTATTCCTTGGCCACTTCTTCCAGGATCGGGGCAATCATCTTGCACGGACCGCACCATTCTGCCCAGAAGTCGAGCAGCACCGGCTTGTCGGAATTGATGACATCCGCTTCGAAGCTGCTGTCGGAAATGTGTTTGATATTTTCGCTCATGAGTGTTTTACGCCTCGTCTAGCTATTCGGAAACGCTTGGCGAAAACGGTGCATTTCCACTTCGTTTTCGCCTGCGCCGGAGATGTCGCTCGGCCTCGTGTCCGGGCGTGCATTCTCCATATGGAGGCTGCAATAGCGTGATTCAATAGGACGCGTCATTGCAGTTTGCGGTCATATTAACGGAAATCGCCAACGCTTGCGCGCACCGCCCCATAAGGCGAATACCCCTTGCCGGACGTGCGCCGCAGGCAAGCGGGCGAGAATACCGCTTCTGTTGGCGCGTCGACTCTGGTAGAATCTTTTCCTGACGGGCCTCCTCGCATGGTGGCGCGGCCAATCTGGTCAGGTCGGGAACGAAGCAGCCACAGCCGTTTTCTACCAGTGCCGAGGGTCAGGCTCGTCACCTACCTCCTTGTTTTATCGATGTTCTCCGCGCGTTCTGCGCATCGCTTTCTCCCTCTCGCTCCCTTGGATTTAAATCGCATTCGCAGCGATGCCTTGTCGTTTTCGCTGGCTCATGGGCTTGCGGCCATGCACGTTCGCTATCGAGGCGATTGTCTTTTCACGCGTCTCGCGTGGGGCGGAAGGGCGCGGTAGAATCGCGCAACATTTTTTTCTATCGCACCGATAGCCTGCGCATTTCAGCGCGCAGGCAAGCGATGTTCCCGGCGCAATCGACGCCCGATCGGACGACGCTCGACGGTGCGGAAGCCCAACGCCGAACTGTTACAATTTGGCATGACCTATCAAGTACTCGCGCGCAAATGGCGCCCCAAAGGCTTCTCGACCCTGGTGGGCCAGGAGCATGTCGTGCGTGCGTTGACGCACGCGCTCGAGCAACAGCGCCTGCATCACGCCTATCTGTTTACCGGCACGCGCGGCGTGGGCAAGACAACGCTCTCGCGCATTCTGGCCAAGGCGCTCAATTGCGAGACGGGGATCACGGCTGAGCCGTGCGGCGTTTGCCGCGCTTGCCGTGCCATCGACGAAGGGCGCTTCGTCGACTACGTGGAAATGGACGCGGCCTCGAATCGTGGTGTCGACGAAATGACATCGCTGCTCGAAAAAGCGGTCTACGCACCGGCCGATGCGCGCTTCAAGGTCTACATGATCGACGAAGTGCACATGCTCACCGGCCACGCGTTCAACGCGATGCTCAAAACGCTGGAAGAGCCGCCTGCCCACGTCAAATTCATTCTCGCGACGACCGATCCGCAGAAGATTCCGGTCACCGTGCTCTCGCGCTGCCTGCAATTCAATTTGAAGCAGATGCCGGCCGGGCACATCGTGTCGCACCTCACAAATATTCTGGGCGAAGAAGGCATCGACAACGAGCCGCAGGCGTTGCGTTTGCTCGCCAAGGCGGCGAGCGGCAGTATGCGTGACGCGCTCTCGCTGACCGATCAGGCCATCGCCTATGCCGCTGGGCCGATCACGGAAGTTGCCGTACGCGGCATGCTTGGCGCCATCGATCAGAGCGTGCTCGTGCGCCTGCTCGACGCGCTGAAAGACGGCTCGCGCACCGATCTGATGGCGGTCGCCGACGAGATGGCCGAGCGCAGTTTTTCGTTCGCCGCCGGTTTGCAGGATCTGGGCAGTCTGCTCCACAAGATCGCGCTCGCGCAGTTCGCGCCGGACGCCGTCTCGGACGACTGGCCCGAAGCGGCCGACGTGCGCCGACTCGCCGAAGCGATTTCCCCGGAAGCCGTCCAACTCTATTACCAGATCGCCACGCGTGCGCGCGGCGAGTTGGGTCTTGCTCCCGACGAATACACCGGTTTCTCGATGGCGTTGCTGCGCATGGCGGCCTTTACGCCGCTGCTCGCTGGTGGCACGTTAGCCGAGCCGCCGACGCCGCAGGCAGCAACTCGCATCGCGGCACCCGCTGCCGCGCCCGCACGCGCTGCGGCTGCACCCTCCGAACCGATGCGTTCAGCCGCGCCCGCAGCACCCGCCGCCCAACCCGAGGCACGCCGTGCCCCGGCCGCGCGCACGAGTGCGCCGACCGACGGGGCAGGCGCGCCGATGTCGCCCGCTCGTGCCGCGTTGGCAGCGCTCAACGCCGGTCGCAAGGGTACGGGCGGACGCACGTCAGGCGGTGCCGGCAGCACGGGTTCAACGGCAGGCCGCAACGCCTCACGCCCGGCAGACGATGCCCCGGCAGGCGCCGACCCGGAGCCCGAGCCTGCGGGAACCGCCCCGGCCTCCGCTTCGACCGATTCGACAGCCACCCCCGCGCCAGCCCCTCGCGCTTGCGTCTATCGTGAAGCCGATGGCAATGCGCCCGTCTTTACCGGCGAGTGGCCGGTATTGGCGGCGGAACTGCCTGCCCGCGGCTTGGCCCGCGAACTGGCGTTCCAAAGCGAACTGACCGAAGTGGCGGGCCGTGCGCTGCATTTGCGCGTGCCGCTGCGTCAGTTGGCGGATTCAGCGACCGCAGACAAACTGCGGCAAGTGCTGAACGAGCATTTCGGCGGAGACGTTCAGGTGCACGTCGAACTGGGGCAGGTGGGAACCACTGCCGCGTCGTTGGCCGCCGAGGCTGCGGCAGCCCGTCAACGGGCGGCCGAGCAGGCGATTGCCGACGATCCGCTGGTGCGAGAACTCATCGACGAATTCGACGCGCAAATCCTGCCGAATAGCATTCGCCCGGTACAATAAGCGGGTTCGTACTCTCGCAGTCGACGCGATTCGCTGTACATCCAATATCTCTCTATTTGCCCCTACGCGCCCGGTGCGCATGACTCAGGAGTCAAGATGCTGAAAGGAAATATCGCGGGCTTGATGAAACAAGCTCAGCAAATGCAAGAAAACATGAAGAAGATGCAGGAGCAACTGGCCCAGATCGAAGTCGAGGGTCAGTCGGGCGCCGGTCTGGTGAAGGTTGTGATGACCTGCAAAAACGACGTGCGTCGCGTGACCATCGACCCGAGCCTGCTCGCGGACGACAAGGACATGCTCGAAGACCTCGTGGCTGCGGCGTTCAACGATGCTGTGCGCAAGGCCGAAGCCACCGCGCAAGAAAAGATGGGCGGCATGACCGCTGGTCTGCCGCTGCCGCCGGGCTTCAAGCTGCCGTTCTGAGCCCCGCCGGTCGACGGTCTTAGGAAATAAAGAAGGAAAGACGACGCATGCGCCAGCTATCGAGCCTGCAAGAACTCGTCGACGCCCTGCGCGCGTTGCCGGGTGTCGGGCCGAAGTCCGCCCAACGCATTGCTTACCATCTGCTGCAACGCGACCGTCAGGGCGCCGTGCGGCTGGGTGAGGCGCTGGTGCAAGCGTCGGAGCAGATTCGCCATTGCGCGCGCTGCAACACCTTTACCGAAGTGGAAATCTGCGAGACGTGCCTCGATCCCGAGCGCGACACGAGCCTGCTCTGCGTGGTGGAAACCCCCGCCGACCAGAACATGCTCGAGCAGACGATGACCTTCAAGGGTCTGTACTTCGTGCTCATGGGCCATCTTTCGCCGCTCGACGGCGTGGGCCCGGGCGAAATCCATTTCGAGCAGTTGATTCGCCGCGCCACCGATGGCGTGGTCAAGGAAGTGGTGCTGGCCACCAACTTCACCAACGAAGGCGAAGCTACGGCCCACTACCTCGGGCAGATGCTCAAGGCCCGCGGACTGCGCGTGAGCCGACTCGCTCGCGGCGTGCCCGTAGGGGGCGAATTGGAGTACGTAGACGCCGGCACCATCGCCCGAGCAGTGCTCGACAGACATACGCTCTGAGCATGACGCGGGCGTGACGCCCGTGGTGTTTGCGCGTAGGTACTGCTCCTCTCATCCAATCGGATTAGCTGTTTCTCGCTATTTCTGGGCATATCCCTACCTCCTAGACTGAACCTGCCGACTCGGGGACCCAGCGAACACGGGGCAGACCATAACTCTCAAGCGGCATGGGGCCGTATACCTGTAGCGTCAAGCCGGCGAATAACCCGGTCACCTCGCGCAGGCACTGCTTAGGCAGGGAGTTAAGGTATGGCTAACGATACCGGGCGCACCCTGATTTACGCTTCCCGAAAGCACAACGACGGCTTGCTGTCGTTTTTGGGGGAGCAGGGCTGGCAGGTTGTGCCGGCCAAGAGCGCCAGCGACGTCAGTCGCATTCTCAATCCCGGGGTTACCAGCGCAGCACTCATCGACCTGGCGAGCGGTTATACCGATCGCGAGATGGGCGCGTTTGAGTCCTGTATGCAGCCGGCAACGGTCGGCTGGGTGGCTGCGACGAATCCGCAACAGTTGACGACCACTTCGGTACGTCGGCTGATCCGCGACTATTGCTTCGACTATGTGAACGTCCCGTGCACGAACGATCAGCTCGCGCATTCGATCGGTCACGCCTGGGGCATGGCCTCGCTCTCCGAGGTGCCCGTCATCTTCACGCCGCAAGTCGGTGGCGATCAGGAAATGGTCGGCACCTGCGAGGCGATGCAACTGCTGTTTCGCACCATCCGCAAAGTGGCCAATACCGACGCGCCCGTGTTCATCTCGGGCGAATCGGGCACTGGCAAGGAACTGAGTGCGGTGGCGATTCACGAGCGCTCTTTGCGTGCCAAGGGGCCGTTCGTCGCGATCAATTGCGGCGCGATTCCGCCGCACCTGATGCAATCCGAACTGTTCGGCTACGAGCGCGGCGCTTTCACGGGGGCTAACGCCCGCAAGATCGGCCGGGTGGAAGCGGCCAACGGCGGCACGTTGTTCCTCGACGAAATCGGCGACCTGCCGATCGAGAGCCAGGCCAGTCTGCTGCGCTTTCTGCAACAAGGCGCGATCGAGCGTCTGGGTGGCCACGATGTCATTCCGGTGAACGTGCGCGTCATTTCGGCCACGCACGTCGATCTCGAGGAAGCCGTGAAAGACGGGCGTTTCCGCGTCGATCTGTATCACCGCCTGTGCGTGCTGCGCGTCGACGAACCGCCGCTGCGTGCGCGCGGGCAAGACATCGAAATTCTGGCGCACCACGTGCTGCAACGATTCAAAGGCGATAACCATCGCAAGATTCGCGGCTTCACGCAGTGCGCGGTGCAGGCGATGTACGAATACCACTGGCCCGGCAATGTCCGGGAGCTCATCAACCGCGTTCGCCGTGCCATCGTGATGGCCGACAGCCGCATGATTTCAGCGAAGGATCTCGACCTGTTGCCGTGGGTGCCGACGCTGGTTCGCACGCTCGAAGAAATTCGTACGGAGGCCGAACGAATTGCCATCGAGCAGGCATTGTTGCGCCACTGTCATCGTCTGACCGACGTGGCGGCGGAGTTGGGAATTTCTCGGATTACCCTGTATCGGCTGATGTGTCGATATGGATTGCGTGGTGACGAATCGGGCGTGCCGGCCTGATATCTTCTGGCGAAGAGAGGGCGACCGTCCTGTGATGAGCAGGGCGGTCGTTTCTTTTTGGGCTCCTGAATATGCCGCGTCGGCAGCACGTTATGCCATCCATCTCGGCACAAAAATGCCGTCGCCATCGCCCTACGAAACGCCTCGATCGTCTGACTTTGGGCCGCATTTTTCCCCGCATTTTCCCGTCGATTTTCCTGCTGATTTCCCGCCAATTTCCCGCGTATTCGCGATTCGCGAATCGTGCCATCGCCAAAAACGTTGCGCCGCCGCAGGCCCGTGGGGCGGGCCTCCCAGCGGGTATTGCCGTACGCATTGCGTTGTCTCGAATCACGAGGGATCGCACGTCGAGATGGCGGCGCGCGCATGGCCGCTGCCATCTCGGTGTCATCACGTTGCCATCACGGTGAGGTCACAGCGTCGTCACGTGGCGGACATGTCGAGAGGGGTACGAAGTTTTGGCGGTGGCGGGTGCTACGGGTAGACCCGCGAAGTCATCAAAGATGAAACATCCGGGGCGCGCGCGGGCTTCGTGTTTCCCGGCGCCGCGTGTGACGCTCCGATGTCGTTTACGCGGAGCGGGCGGATTCTGCCGCAAATCTGTCACGCGAGACCCTTGTGTATAGGGCATTTCCGAAAGACGTCGTTGACCACGCCGACATCCCTCGTGGTTCGGAACGTCTCCCGGCGACGCCACAAGCGTGACAAAAGTGGCCGGAACCCCCCCACGTATCAATGCTGAAACGTTTTCGGACGACGCACCCGCCGCGCGCGCCTCTCGAAAATAAAAGTCCCCATGTTTTCAAGCACTTGAGCGTTGTGGCACGGAAGTCGCTTTATAGACCCGGGCAAGGAGGGCACAGCGATGCGAATTCTCACCACCGAAATGCAATACCGAGTACGACAAGGCGCGAGCGCCGTGGGCGCTGCCATCGTCGTGGCACTCGGTCTGTGCGCTGCACCCGCGCAGGCGCAGGATGCAGTACCCGCACTGCGCGCTCCGCTCATGCAGATTGCGATGCTCACGGGCTCCATGGTGCCGCAGTCGATGACGCTCTCGACGCCCATGATGACGGCAGCCCCGATCAGCGATGCTGACGTGGCCGTGCCCGCTGCACCGATCGCCATGCAAGCGCCGGCCGCCGTCAGCACGAATGACGTCGCCAACGGCTCGGCCTCCGAATCGGCCACCGAACCCGCCGCCGTCGCCAGCAGCGACGACAGCAGCACGAATAGCAGCAACGATGCCGTCCTGAGCAAGGTACCGCTTGCCGCCGCGCGCATCGACGACGAACAACTCGGCAACCAACGCGGCCGCAATTTGCAGGGCGGCACGATGGTCAAGTCACCCGGCATGACGCTCGCCAATGGCGTGACGCTGTGGGACGAACTGCCCGGCGCTGTGACGCCGACGCCGCGTCCGCAGCAACTGTCGAACGGTGTGAACAACGTTCAGGTCACCCGCGTGACCTACACCACCCGGTGAACGACATGATCAACATTTCAGCGATGCAGGCTGCCAGC
Organism: Pandoraea pneumonica; assembly: GCF_902459645.1. GTDB lineage: Bacteria > Pseudomonadota > Gammaproteobacteria > Burkholderiales > Burkholderiaceae > Pandoraea > Pandoraea pneumonica. The sequence continues at coordinate 1,554,033 of NZ_CABPSK010000001.1, read as the reverse complement.
GGGTTTGCCACGATGCTCTTGGCACTCGCCCCGGCACTGCTTCCTGCCACGGCACGCGCTGAACCGGCGGCCCCTGGCGACATCGTGGTCGAGCGCAACATCGGGCCGGAATACGTGGGCCGTGGGTTGCCGCGAGTGGAAAACCCGATCGCTGTGTCGGTGCCTGCGTTCCCGATGGGGCCGTTCAGCTCCGCGATGGGGGCAGTCAATCAAGTAACGGATGGTGAGTTGACGGGCCGTGGCTCGGTCGGCTTGGTTTCCGGCGCGGTGCAATCCGGTATCAGTCCGGTCATGGGTGTGCTGGTGGGTAACGCTAGCGGCGGCAACGCGCTCAACGCGTCGAGCGTCGGCGGTGCGGTTGGCGGTGGTGCGGGCGTGGTGGGCAGCATCGGCACGCTGGTGCCGTCGGTCATCAGTTCGGCCCTGGCGCCGCTGATGAGCTTGGGTGCAGCAGGAGCCGCCAAATGAGCGCCCATCGCAATCTCCGCCGTCTGAATCGCGTCAGTCTGGCCGTCGCCATGATCTTGGCCGCGGGTTTCGCGACCGGCGCATCGGCCGAAGACGTGTGGATCGTGAACGGCCAGCTCGCGGGTACGACCGCGACCATCGAGGGCGGCGTGGCAGTGGGCGCAACCGGCGCACTGACGGTGAATCAGGCGGCTGGCTTGAATAACGCACAGGCCAACAGCGCAATCATCGTCAATGGCGGTTCGGTGACCGTCGGCGGCTCGAGTACCAATCAGGCTGCAGTCGTCACGAGCACCACAGGCGCTGCGAGCGCATCAATTCAAGGCAACGCATTTTCAGGCACGTCCGGACTGGTGCAGGTGAACCAGGCGAGCGGTGCCGGCAATCTTCAACGCAACGCCACAGTCATTGTGATGGGCGATGCGACTGGAGTGGCGAGCGTATCGGATACGGCACTATCCGCTGCGATCTCCAAGGGTGGCCCGGCTGGGCACGACAACCTCAACGATCAGTTCCGTACGGCGTCCATTTCCGGTGACGCTTTCCGGGGCGCGAGCGGGGTGGTGCAAGTGAACCAGTCGGCTGGGATAGGCAATGTAACCGCAAATGTTTTTGTGCTCCGTCCCCCGGCGGGCACATCTTTTTAACTGGGTAACTCTCTCGTCAAGGAGATGGTCATGAAAACGAAAGCCATTGCAGCAGCGGCACTGCTGGTAGCAACGGGTACCGCCATGGCGTCACCCCATCATGAGCAGTACAGCTTCTCATTCGTCGGCAATGAAACCAACGTGCTGAACCTGGTCGGCATCTTCGGTCTGGTCGGCATTCGCGGCTGCGTCACGGTGGATAACACCGGCAACGCTGTCGTGCAAAGCAGCCAGTCCGTAGACGTCTACAACGTGAACCTGAAGGGGCCGCTGCTCGGCAACTACACGACGGGACACGTGACGTATGGCGTCGACTCGAAGACCACCACGGTGTCTGATACCGGCGGTGCCTACCTCATCGGCGGTGTGACCACGAAGACGTTCAACAACACCGACTCGTGGGTCAATGCATCGGCCAACGGCCACCTGAACACGAACAGCTCGTTCCAGGCTGGCGCTGGTTACATCGCAGGTCAGTCGAGCTCCGGCTCGGGCGGCTTCATCGCTGGCGGCGGGTATCAGTATTCCAACATTGCTGCCGCTGGCGGCATCATCGGTGGCGGCGTTCTTCCGCTGCCGGGTGGCCTCGCACTCTATGGCGGCTACATCGTTGGTAACGCAGGTGCCGGTCAAGGCTCGATCTGGGGCGGCTACGCTTACGGTCAGCAGTCGCAGTCGGCCGCAGGCTTCCTCGCCGGTGGGTTCCTGAATACCCAGAAGAGCTTCGATGCGGCGTTCCACGCCAATGTCGATGAAGGCAGCGCGTCGGTCAACTCGGCGTCGATTGCCGCCGGTGCTCTGTGGGGCTTCTCGAATACCTACACGATGGCAACGACGTGGGAAAAGGGCGCGATCACGTACCACACCAACACGGCTGTGTACCAAACGATGGGTGCCACGCTGGGTAGCGGTGCGTTGGCCGGTGCTAACGGCAACATGGGCGTGAACGTGGCCGCAGGTGCTGACAACGCACAGGCCAACAACGTCGCGATCGCTTCGCTCAATGCTCAGCCGGTGTATGCGTCGGCTCAGGTGTTTGCGAACCAGTCGTCGAAGGGTTCGGCCAGCCTCTCGCAATACTATGTGAACGCCAGCGTGGGTGATGGTGCCCTTGCCGGTGCGAGCGGCAACGTCGGTGTGAACGTGGCATCGGGTATCGGCAACGTGCAGCAAAACGGCCTGGCCGCAGCTGTCTCGCAAGGGGCAAGCGGCTGGTACTCGGGTGGTGCAGCTAACTCGACGGCGCAAACCGACCAAAAGGCCGGTATGGCAGCTTCGGGCAACTTCATCGCGACGGCATCGCTGGGCGCAGGTGCCCTGGCTGGCGCAACCGGCAACATCGGTGTGAACGTGGCATCGGGTATCGGCAACGTCCAGAGCAACAGCCTCGCAATCTCGGCAATCAAGTGAAGTGCATAACCGGTCCGGGGCTTCCCGGACCGGTTTTTTCATGAGGTGTGTCATGAGTGATGCGCGTCGTGCCGTAGTACGGATCGCTACTGTTTGCGCTCTGGCGTGCGCAAGCGTGGCCGGGCACGCGCAGTATGCATCGGTGAACCTGGATTCTTCGACTGGTGTACCGGCGGTCAAGAAGATGCGGTCATTCAAATCGATGCACTACGTGAATCTGGTTCAGCAACAGTACGACTTCAGTTGTGGTTCCGCAGCGCTCGCAACGCTGCTGCAATACGGCTACGGGATCGATATTCCCGAGGCGGAAATGATCAAGCGAATGATGGTCTTCTCCAATCCGGAGACCGTCATCAAGAATGGGTTCTCGATGCTCGATATGAAGAAATTCGTCGAGACACTCGGACTCGAGGGGCGTGGCTTCAAGGTAGACATCAATGCGCTTTACGACCTGAAGATTCCGGTCATCGCGCTCATCGATGTCAACGGTTATCAGCACTTCGTGCTCATCAAGGCGGCGAAAGACGGACGCATCTTCGTGTCCGATCCCGCATTGGGCAACCGAATTATCGAGCAGGCCGATTTTGCCAAGCAGTGGAATGGCTTGGTGTTGGCGGTGATCGGCAAGCCGTTCCTGGAGGATTCTCCGCTACTCAAAGGAAACGAGTCTCAGGCGATCAAGTTGCGCGACAGCGCCTTGTCGACCGGGACGACAGCGACCCCGATGGTGGACTTCGGCATCATCCGGTCGAACCTGTTTTGAGACCAGAACATCATGAACCGTTACGTCCCGATGCTGGCCATTCCGTTCGTTGTGAGTGCCGTGCCGGCATTCGCGTCGGGCGTGGTGCCCGATAGCTGGCAGGCCGTCGGTGACGACGTGCTTGCACAAGCCACCGGCAAATACGCACAGCAGAACATGATCACCGGCTTTCAGCTCGTGATGCAGTCGCAATGGCAAATGCCGACCGGGGCCAGTCTCGCGGCCACCGGCGTGCTCGGTGTGAACCAGAACGCCAACAACACGGGCTATCAAGTCCAGACCGCTGCCTCGACCGGCATCATCCCGGGCGTGGTGAACGCGACCACCCCAATTACCCAGGCCGTCGCCGGCGCCGCCAGCGTACTGGTCAACGGCGTGGCGCAGGTCTCGCAAGTGGCGGGCAATGCCAATAACGCGCTCAACACGGCCACCATCCAGTACGCCCCCGGCGTGTCGCTGACGACATTGGTGCCCACCAGCGCACAAGGTCAGACCAACTCGCAAACCACGGTGGGCAATTTGAGCGCGAGCGTGGCGATCACGTCCGCAGGCATGCAAATTGCATTGAATACGCCCAACGGCAATCTCGGCCAGAGCGTGGCGGGCGGTGCCGGTGGCGCGATGAATCAAATCATGCAGGTCGTACAGGTCGCAGGCAACGCGCAGCAGGTGATGAACACGCTGCAATTGAACTTGCAATCGAATCCGCTGACGTCGAATGCCCTTCGACAGCTCGGCATTCAGAACGCAATGGCGAACATGGTCGTCGTGCGTCACTGAAACCCAGCTCGCGTGGTTGCGGCGGCACAGCAGTACGGCCGCAGTCACGCGAAGCCAGCAGCGCCCGGTGTCGGTTAGTCGGTTAGCGGGCGCAATGACAACGAAAGGGGCAACGCTGCTTTGTACTTGAGTCCGGCAAACGATACGCACACGCGAGGATGTCTGCGGCGGGCGTAACGGATGTTACGGATGTAACGGGTACAGAGGTGCGCAGCGAACAAGAGGGTGACGTCGGCAGGGTCGCGAATCACGGCAAAAACAACCTGCATGCGTCGCTCCGCAGTCGAGCAGCTAGGACAACCGTCGTTCGGTAACACGTGTTTGTTGGATTGCGCGCGGCATGCCGTCGCAAGGCGCTCGCCGCACTTTCACCCGGGGGGGATCATGAAGACTCACCGTTTTTTTCCCGTTGCCGCCATTACTTGGGGTGTACTGCTTTTCACGCTATCGGCCCAGGCTCAGGAGCATACGGACCCATCGCCGGACAATCGTATTCAGATGTTGATGGATATGGTCGACCGGCAGCAGCGGGAAATTTCTTCTCTGAAGCAACGCCTGACCGACATCGAGATGGCGCAACGCGGACGCGGGCTCACGGCCTGGGATACCGCGCAGATCGCGCAAGTCTCGCCCGGTGACGGCTCCGCCGCCGGCTCGGCAGGCACACCGGCAGGCGGCTCGGCAGGGGCGGCAGGCCCCACGAGCGCCACGCCGATCGGCGAAACGCAGCAGATGCAAAAGAGCGAGAGCGACTCGCAACGCACACCGGCGGAAGAGGCCGTCGTGCAAGCGCAGCACGCGCCGCTCTTCGACCACAAGCTCACCATCGATGCCGGTATCAGCTACAGCTACTACGATCGTCGGCAACTGGTGCTGAGCGGCTTTCTTGCGCTCGACGCGATCTTTCTCGGTCAGTTGAATCTCGGCGAAACCAAAGCCAACGTGTGGACGTTCGACGTCAACACGCGCTACGGCATCAGCGACCGGATGAGCGTGGCGTTCGACGTGCCGTATCTGTATCGCAATTCCGACTTTATTGCGGGCGGTGTGGGCGGTGCGGCGTCGTCGATCAGCGACATCAGCAAGAACTCGGCGAACATCGGCGACGTGAATGCGGCGTTGTATTACCAGATCGTCAAAGAGTCGCAGAACTGGCCTGACATCGTCGCGTCGTTGCGGGTGACGGCACCGACCGGCACGTCGCCGTTCGGTATCAAGCTCGGCACGCCCGACCCGACCAACAACAACCTGACCACGCCGTCGCGTCTGCCGACGGGTAACGGTATTTGGGCGTTCACGGCCGGGTTGTCGTTCCTGCGTACCTACGATCCGATCGTGCTGTTTGCGAACGTGGCTTACACGTACAACGTGGCACGCTCGTTCGACGACATCTCGACCATCGAAGGCACGGTGTCGCCGGCGAAGGTCAAGCTGGGCGACATCGTTCAGGTGGGCGCCGGGATGGCATTGGCACTCAACGACAAGACGGCGCTCTCGATCTCGTACTCGACGGCCATTTCGCGCGCGACGAAGACGCAGTCGCCGGGCTCGAGCTGGACGACGGTGGCGGGCAGCAACACCAACGCCGCGTCGCTCAACTTCGGCATCAACTACGCGATCGACAAGCACTGGACGATCAACGGGTACGTCAACGCCGGTATGTCGCCGGATGCCCCGAACTATGTGATCGGTGTGCGGTTCCCGTACACGTTCTGATCGCAAAACAAAAGGCCCGGCCGAAGTTGGCCGGGCCTTGTTTTTGCAGAAAGTGGTCTAACGTCGCCGCGTAGTCGTTTTGTCAGTTAGCGCGGCATGCGCGACGAACTGGCGCTGACGTTCAGACTGGTGGATTGAAGATTACTTTGTGAGCTGGCGACGACGGTACGTGGCATGCCCGACGTCGATGCTTGTGTGGGTTTGGGTGATGGTGCGGGCGGGATCACTTCATCCCACAGACGCACGTTGTTCGCGACCGTCGTGGCAGTGAGCGGGGCGATCGCCGAAGGGGCGGCACCTGGCAGGCTGGTGACAAGTGCGCGTTGCGCGTTGGTCGCGCGAGTGCTGTTGAGCAGCGCATCGCTGACGGCCACCGGCACGGCACTCACGTCGAACGAGTCGGCGTGGACCGGTGCGGTGAAGCACGCAACGGCCACGCAGAACATGGCAGTGCGCGTCGTACTGACGGATATGTATGACATGGCGTGCCCCCCGGCCTCCGCATGCTGTTCTCGCGACATTGGCTGTATTTTATGGCGCGTTTTCAGAAAGGAAAGGGGAAAAAAGTAATAGCGCGGTTTTGTTCGTTTGAGTAATTAATTTACGCAAATTGCGGTTTGTCGCGCAAAGGCAACAACGGTGGGCGTCACAGGCCCGCGGGCTCGCCGTTGCGCGGGCTTCGCGCATAAACTGGTCGGACAACGAGGTGACGCGTCGAACGTACAACCGGATAGCGCAAGACCGAAGACTTCTTCGGTTTTTGGCTGATGGACTGCGCAAAGGGTGGCCGCAGTCCGTAGACAACATGACAACACGACGCGCGTCACAAAATTAGCAAGTACGGGGAACGGCGGCTCAGGGGGCGGCCGTATCGACAGGGGAAACCATGCGTGTGCTGGTCGTGGGTGAGGCTGCCACCTGGCTGAGCGGCCTGCAAGTCGCGTTGCATACCGAAGCGAACGCGACACTACCGGTACTGCGTCACGTTGACGACGTCACGGGACAGGACTGGCTTTGGCTGCGCGAACTGCCGTCGCGGCGCGCGCTCGTGCTCGACGAGTCGGTGGCGCGCACGCCGGTCATCGATACCTTGTGTGCCATGGCTGGCGAATGTACGCCGCCGGTGCCGGTCATCGTGGTGGGCGATGCGGGTTTTCCCGACGAGATCATTCGCTGGTTACAGGCCGGTGTGACCGCGTGTCTGCCGTGGCCGAACTCGCTCGCGCGGATTCGTTCGGTCTTCGACGTGGCGTTTTCGGGCGGGCGTTACGTGCCCGAAGAAGCACTCTCGGCGTTGCTCGTGCTCTGGCGCCAGGAGGCGCTGGGCGAAGCGCTGCCGCTCTCGCGCATGCCGGTGTTTCCGTTGGGCGGCGACAAGGCGACCCAATTGGCGGAGTCGGCGCTGCTCGGCATCTCGCAGCGGCAGTATGAAATTCTCGCGTTGCTCTCGCGCGGTCTCTCGATCAAGACGATTTGCCAGCAATTGGTGATCTCCGAGGGGACGGCCAAGACGCACGTGTCGGCGTTGTACCGGCGGCTCGGTGCCCGCAATCGCGGCGAAGCCATTTACATCGCGGCGCAACGCGGCGCGCGCCATTTATTCGAGACGTGAGCGGGGCGAGCTGGCGTTTGGTGACGCCGCGCCTGATGCTGCCTGATGTCTCCTCAAGTCGCCTGAATTTGCCTATTTCGCACAGCAAAACAACGCGTCCGCCGGATAGTACTCATGCGGATGGCCGAGTGCGTGCACTCGCATTAACATAGGCGTTCGTTTGCAAACATCGGCAACCTTGAATTTGACGGTGATGTCCGTCGACGAAGCACAGGAGTCCACGTTGTCCAAGCCGTTCGAAGCTTCCGTGTCGCCACAGGCCGCCCAGGCCGCCACGACTGCCTCCCCCCAATCTCCGTCTGAAACCGCTCCCGCCGCCACCGGCTTGCCCGGCAAAGGTGCGCTCGCCGGGGTGAAGGTGCTCGAACTGGGCACGCTCATCGCCGGACCGTTCGCGGCGCGCATGCTCGGTGAGTTCGGCGCCGAAGTCATCAAGATCGAAGATCCGGAACACGGCGACCCGTTGCGCAAATGGCGCAAGCTGCATCCCGATGCGGGCGGCACGTCGCTCTGGTGGGCGGTCCAGGCGCGCAACAAGAAGTCGGTGACGATCAATCTCAAGTCGCCGGAAGGGCAGGAGATTGTGCGCAAGCTCGCGGCGCAGGCCGATATCGTGGTGGAGAATTTCCGCCCCGGCCTGCTGGAGCGTTTCGGGCTTGGCTACGAACAACTTTCCGCCGAGAACCCCGGGCTGGTGATGGTGCGTCTTTCGGGCTACGGACAGACCGGTCCCTATCGCGACCGTCCGGGTTTTGGCGCGATCGCCGAATCGATGGGGGGCTTGCGGCACATCACGGGCTATCCCGATCTGCCGCCACCGCGTATCGGTATCTCGATCGGCGATTCGATTGCCGCATTGCACGGCGTCATCGGCGCGATGATGGCGCTGCACCATCGCAACGTGAATGGCGGGCGAGGGCAGGTGGTCGATGTCGCGCTGTACGAGGCAGTGTTCAATCTGATGGAGAGCGTGGTGCCCGAGTACAGCGTGGCCGGTATGGTGCGCGAGCGTACTGGGGCATCGCTGCCGGGCATCGTGCCGTCGAACACGTATCCGTGCGCCGACGGCATGATCGTCGTGGGCGGCAACAGCGATCCGATTTTCAAGCGGCTGATGCATGCCATCGGGCGCGCCGATCTCGCGGAAGACCCGGGGCTCGCACATAACGACGGACGTGTGCCGCGCACCCAAGAGATCGACGATGCGATTGGCGGCTGGACCCGCGTGCGCCCCATCGACGAAGCCCTCGCTGTGCTGCAAGGGGCCGATGTGCCCGCGAGCCGCATCTACACGGTGGCGGATATGTTCCAAGATCCGCAATTCGCCGCGCGCCAGATGATCCAGCGCTTCCAGTTCCCTGACGGCACACCGATCGATTTGCCGAATATCACGCCCAAGCTGTCCGAGACGCCGGGCGAGACCCAATGGCTCGGCCCGGAACTCGGCGCCCACACGGACGAGGTGCTGGGGCAACTGGGTTATGATGCCGAGCAAATCAAACGGCTGCGCGAGAACAAGATTATTTAGGGCTGAGTAAGAACAAACCGGCAACAAGCCCTACGCATGTCGAAATAAAGAAAGCACGCTGTAACCACGGAGACAAAACCCTATGCAACGACGTCAGTTCGTGTCGGCCCTGGCCGCCACCGGTCTGCTGAGCGCAGGCATTCGCCCGGGCTTCGCACAAGCGAAACTCGAGAAGACCAAGATCGCCATCGCGGTCGGCGGCAAGAACCTGTTCTACTACCTGCCGCTCACCATCGCCGAGCGTCTGAACTACTTCAAGGACGAAGGGCTCGACGTCGAAATCTCGGACTTCGCCGGTGGCTCGAAAGCGCTGCAAGCGCTCGTCGGCGGCAGTGCCGATGTGGTCTCGGGGGCGTACGAACACACCATTCTGTTGCAGGCCAAGAACCAGTTCATCCGCGCGTTCGTGCTGCAAGGCCGTGCGCCGCAGATCGTGTTCGGCGTGTCGAACAAGACGATGCCGAACTACAAGTCGCTGGCCGATCTGCGCGGCAAGAAGATCGGTGTGACCGCCCCGGGTTCGTCGACCAACATCATGGCGAACTTCGTGCTGGCCAAGGGCGGCGTGAAACCCAACGAAGTGTCGTTCGTCGGTGTCGGGGCGTCCTCTGGCGCGCTGGCCGCGATCCGCTCGGGCAACATCGACGCCATCGTCAACCTCGACCCGGTGATCACGATGCTCGAGCGCGATAAGGAGATCCGCGTGATCTCGGACACGCGCACGCTCAAGGAAACGGTGTCGGTGTTCGGCGGCAATATGCCCGCTGGCTGCCTCTACACGAACGAGTCGTTCATCCAGAAAAATCCGAACACCACGCAGGCCCTCACCAACGCCATGGTGCGCGCGCTGCGCTGGTTGCAGACCGCCGGTCCGTCGGATCTCATCAAGACGGTGCCCGAGGCCTACCTGCTCGGCGACCGCGCGCTGTACCTCGACGCTTGGGGCCGCGTGAAGGAAGCCATCTCGCCGGACGGCATCATCCCGGCCGATGGTCCCGCGACGGCGCTGCGCACGTTGCAGGCGTTCGATGAGACGGTCAAGGGCAAGACGATCGATCTGTCCAAGACGTTCACGAACGAGTTCACGAAGAAGGCCGACGCCAAGTACAAATGATGACTGCGCCGGCTCTGAGTTTCGACAGCATTACCTGCACGTTCGTCGCACGCGACGACCGGAGTCAGCGCTACACCGCCGTGGCCGACACCTCGCTCGACATTGCGCCGGGCGAGTTCGTGTCGGTGGTCGGCCCGACCGGTTGCGGCAAGTCGACGCTGCTCAATGTGGCGGCGGGGCTGCTCATGCCGTCGTCGGGCACGGTGAAGGTGTTCGGCGAACCGTTGAAGGGCATCAACTCGCGCGCAGGCTACATGTTTCAGGCCGAAGCGCTGATGCCCTGGCGCAACGCGATCGACAACGTGACGGCAGGCCTCGAGTTTCGCGGGGTGCCCCCCGACGAAGCGCGCGCGCGTGGCGACGAATGGCTCAAGCGCGTGGGGTTGGGCGGGTTTGGCGATCGCTACCCGCATCAACTCTCGGGCGGCATGCGCAAGCGTGTGGCCATGGCGCAGACGCTGATTCTCGATCCCGACATCATTCTGATGGACGAGCCGTTCTCGGCGCTCGATATCCAGACGCGTCAGCTGATGGAGAACGAGTTGCTCGAACTGTGGGCCGCCAAGCGCAAAGCGGTGCTCTTCATCACGCACGATTTGGACGAGGCGATTGCCTTGTCCGACCGCGTGGTGGTGCTCGCCGCCGGGCCCGGCACCCATCCGATCGGGGAGTTTCGTATCGATCTGCCGCGTCCGCGCGATGTGGCAGAGATTCGGAATCATCCGCGCTTTACCGAGCTGCATGCCCAGATCTGGGATGTGCTGCGCGAAGAGGTGTTGAAGGGCTACGCCCAACAGCTCAAGGCGGTCTGAACGTCATGGGGCAAATCTTGAACTTTGTGAGCGTCGCCTGTGGCTTTGCGCCGTGGTTCGACTGGCTGGATTGGTTCGATTTGCCCGACGGCTTTGGCTTCTTTGATTGGCTCGTCTGATTTCCCGGAATTCGTTCGTCATGCGTAATCGTTCGATCATGCGCCATTTGCGGTTGTGGCAATGGCTGCTGCTGGTAGTGAGTTTTCTGGTCTGGTACGTACTGACCAGCCCCACGCTGCTACCCGCGTTTTACTTCGATAGTCCCGACAAGGCCGCCTTCTTCTTCGGGGAACCGCAGAAGGTGCTGTGGCAGATTTGGCAGTGGTTCGCCACGGGGGAAATCTATCTGCACCTCGGTGTGACCTTGCTCGAGACCGTGCTCGCGTTTGCCATCGGCACGGTGGCCGGGTTGGCGGTCGGGCTGTGGCTTGCGCTCTCGCCGAGTGCCGGGGCGTTGCTCGATCCGTATATCAAGGCCGCCAACTCGATGCCGCGCGTGATTCTCGCGCCGATCTTCGGCGTGTGGTTCGGGCTCGGTATCTGGTCGAAGGTGGCGCTCGGTGTGACGCTGGTGTTCTTCATCGTGTTCTTCAACGTCTATCAGGGCGTGAAGGAAGTCAGCCCGGTCGTGCTCGCCAATGCGCGCATGCTTGGCGCGAATCAGCGTCAGTTGCTGCGTCGCGTGTATCTGCCGAGTGCGACGAGCTGGGTGTTCTCCAGCCTGCACAACTCGGTGGGCCTCGCGTTCGTCGGGGCGGTGGTGGGCGAGTATCTGGGGTCGGCGCGCGGCGTGGGCTACCTGATTCTGCAAGCCGAAGGCACGTTCGACATCAATGCCGTGATTGCCGGGGTGTTGATCCTGACGGCGTTCGCGCTGGTGCTCGACGGTCTGGTGGGTGTGGTGGAGAAGCGACTGCTCGTCTGGCAGCCGCAGGCGGGCGAAACCGAGAAGATGTAGCGGGGCGGCATGGGCGCCGGAGACTGCCGCGCCTGTGCGTCTGACGCCTTGTGAGCGTCATATCCGGGGGGCTTTCCTCGGTTACAATTGCCCACATGCGAATCCTGCTCAGCAACGACGATGGGTATCAGGCGCCAGGCCTGGCCGCGCTTTACGAAGCGCTGGCCCCGCTTGGCGACATTACCGTGGTGGCGCCCGAACAGAACTGTAGCGGTGCGTCCAATTCTCTGACCCTCCAACGCCCGCTGTCCGTCTTCAAAGGCAGCAACGGGTTCACGTTCATCAACGGCACGCCGACCGATTGTGTTCACGTGGCGCTGACCGGGCTGCTCGACGAGCGGCCCGACATTGTGGTCTCCGGTATCAACAATGGCCAGAACATGGGCGAAGACACGCTGTATTCCGGCACTGTCGCAGCGGCGACCGAAGGCTTTCTCTTCGGCATTCCGTCGTTCGCCTTCTCTCAGGTCAATAAGGGCTGGGATCACCTCGATAGCGCCGCTCGTGTGGCGCGCGACGTGATCGAGCGCTATATGGAAAGGCCGCTCGGCGCGCCGTTTCTGCTCAACGTCAATATCCCCAATTTGCCGTACGACAAGCTCAAGGGCGCCCAAGCGACGCGTCTGGGCAAGCGGCATCAGTCGCAGCCGGTGATCCGTCAGGAAAGCCCGCGCGGCGAAACTATTTACTGGATCGGTCCGGCCGGCGACGCGCGCGATAGCAGCGAAGGCACCGATTTTCATGCCGTGGCGCACGATTACGTCTCGGTCACCCCCTTGCAACTGGATCTCACGCATAACGCACGGCTTGGAGTCGTGCATGACTGGCTGGCCAGCGCAGGGGTGGCCCAACGATGACGACACCGCCGAAGCGTTTTCCTCTTCCTCTTTCCGAAGTCATGACCCGTCGCCAACGCAAGGCGCCGGTGCTCGACAAGGCATCGCGGGCGAGCCCCGCCGGTGCCCCACCCGCCGCGATGACGCGTGCGAGTTCGCCGCCCACACAGGGCACGAACGGGGCCAATGGGTCCAATGCGGCTAGTGGGGTGAAAGGGGTAGGGAAGACGCCTTCGGCTGGTCATGCGGCGAATCCGCATAGCGGACTGCGTCCGGCGGCCACGCCCATGGCAGGCGCGTCGGCGCGCCCGGTTGGGGCGCTGCGCCCCGGTCACGGTCCGACAACCAGTTTGCATGGCACGGCGCGGCCGACGCCGGTCACCGATACGAAAGTCAAGCCGGTGACCACGGTGAAGAGCAAGGCGCACGTGGCGCCCGTCAAAGTTTCAACAGGCAACACCGGGCGGCATGCGAAGCCGGCGCCGGTGCCATCGCCCGACGGCATCGGGCTTACGTCGGAGCGTGTGCGCGTGCGCATGGCTGAACGCGTTGCCGCATCGGGCGTCAAACACGCTGGTGTGCTGGCGGCGCTGGCCACGGTGCCGCGTCACGGGTTTGTCGACGCAGGCTTGGCGAATCAGGCTTACGAAGACGCGGCGCTGCCGATCGGTCACGGTCAGACGATTTCGAAGCCATCGGTGGTCGGGCGCATGATCGAGTTGCTGCTCGCGAGCGGCCGTCCGCTGGAGAAAGTGCTCGAGATTGGCACGGGCTGCGGATATCAAGCTGCCGTGCTGTCTTGTGTGGCGCGCGACGTGTACTCGATCGAACGGGTGCGCCCGCTGCACGAACGGGCGAAAGCCAACCTTCGGCCGTTGCGCGTGCCGAACATTCGACTGCATTACGGCGACGGTCGGCTCGGTTTGCCAGCCGTCGCACCCTTCGACGGCATTGTGATCGCCGCCGCCGGACTCGAGATTCCGGATGCGCTGCTCGATCAGCTTGCCGTCGGTGCACGCCTTGTCGCCCCGGTGGGCGGCGAGCAACAGATTTTGACCCTCATCGAGCGTGTCGGTGCGCGCCAGTGGCGCGAGACGCAACTTGATAGGGTGTTATTCGTCCCCTTAAAATCGGGCATCATCTAAGCCCGTCGGGCCTATTCTGCGGAGGAATTGAGTGAATTTGCGAGCGGGTATTCAACAACGCGTCGCCAGTGTTCTGTTGCTGAGCATGCTGGCCGCATGCGCATCGCGACAGGTGGGCGCACCGGTCGTTGACCGTACCGTAGGCGGTACAACGACCGACAGCAGTGTGACGGGGGCTCCCGTCATCGACAACACCCCGGTGCCGCCGGGCTTTTATCGCGTCAAACCGGGCGATCGACTCTATCGGATCGCGCTGGAGAACGGTCAGAACTATCGCGACATTGCGCGCTGGAACAATATTCAAAACCCGGATCAGATCGAAGTCGGTCAGGTCTTGCGTGTGAAGCCGCCTGTTGGCGACACGGGGACGCCGCTGCCGGCGCCGATCGCATCGAATGGCGGTACGCCGATGACTACGAGCCCGAACCCGGCATCGGTGCCGCCTGCGGTCGTGCCGCCGCCGAGCAGCTCTGCGGCAACCGCTGCGCCGAGCGCAGTGTCGAGCGGCGACTTGGCCCTGTCGTGGCCGGCGAAGGGCAGCGTGGTCGGCCGCTTCGACGACTCGAAGAACAAGGGGCTGAACATCGCGGGCAATGCGGGCGACCCGGTTTTTGCAGCCGGCGCGGGCAAAGTGGTGTACTCGGGGGCTGGTCTGCGCGGTTACGGCAACCTTGTGATCATCAAGCACGACTCGACCTTCTTGACGGCGTATGCGCACAACCGCACACTGTTGGTCAAAGAAGGCGACAGCGTTATGCGCGGTCAAAAAATTGCCGAAATGGGCAATTCCGATGCAGACCGTGTGATGTTGCACTTCGAGGTGCGCCGTGATGGCAAACCTGTGGATCCGATGAAGTATTTGCCGCCTCAATAAACAAGGCAGGGTCGAATGCTCAAGAGAAAGCGTCGTACTTCGCAAGAGGAAGACCTCGCTGCCCCGGAGCCCGATCAAGAAGTCGACGATCGGCAATCCCGGCAGGACGAGGACGTGGACGACGCTTTCGACGAGCGCGAGGCGGAGGAGGATGACGCCTCGTCATCCGATGAAGACGGCGGCGAAGGCAGCAGTGAAGGCTCGTCGAGCGGACGCAAGCGCAAAGCTGCCGATGCCGACGACTTCGGCACCGTGCTTCAGGCCGAACTTACTGCCGATACCGTCCAGCACTATCTCAATCGCATCAGCGTCAAGCCGCTGCTCACGCCCGCCGAGGAACTCGATTACTCGACGCGTGCGCAGGCCGGTGAGTTCGCTGCACGTCAGGTGATGATCGAGCGCAATCTGCGCCTCGTCGTGAGCATCGCCAAGGGCTATCTCAATCGCGGGGTCCCGTTGCTCGATCTCATCGAAGAGGGCAACCTCGGGCTCATGCACGCGATCGAGAAGTTCGACCCGGGCCGCGGCTTCCGTTTCTCGACCTACGCGACGTGGTGGATTCGCCAGAGCATCGAGCGCGCCATCATGAATCAGGCGCGTACGGTGCGCTTGCCGGTGCACGTCATTCGCGAACTCAATCAGGTGCTGCGCGCTAAACGCCATCTCGAGAAGAGTGCCGCTTATGTGGATGGCGGCGAACAGCGCGACGCCAGTATCGAAGACATTGCCGATCTGACCGGCAAGACGCCCGACGAAATTACCGACATTTTGGCGCTCAACGAGCATGTGGCCTCGCTCGATGCGCCGCTCGAAATCGACCCGGGCAGCAGCCTGCTCGATTTGCTCTCCGACGATCACAGCCAAGCGCCCGAGCAGGAAGTGCAGCACCGCGAGCTGGAAGATCTCATGCGGTTATGGCTCTCGCGGCTCTCGACTAAGCACCGCTATGTGATCGAGCGTCGCTTCGGTCTCAATCGTGTTGAGCCTGCCACGCTTGAAGAGCTCGCCGACGAGATGGGGCTGACCCGTGAGCGCGTGCGCCAGATTCAGCAGGAGGCGCTGGTCAAGCTCAAGCGCTACTTCGCCTCGAACGGCGTGCGTAAGGACGCGGTGCTCTAAGCCCTCCGAGTCGTTAGCGCCCGCGGCGCAAGCTGAGGGCGCGTCGGGCTTTCCGGCACCCGTGACCTCTGCGGTCGTGACGGTCGACGGCCTTTTCTCTTCCTTTTCCGATTTTCATCATGGCATCTCCCGTACTCGTCTTCGACATTGAAACGATTCCCGACGTCGATGGCCTGCGCCGTCTCGAACCGGCGTATGCCGGGTTGTCGGACGACGCCGTGGCCGAAGCCGCCTTCGCCGCGCGTCGCGAAAAAGTCGGGCACGACTTTCTCCCTTTGCATCTGCACCGGATTGCCGCGATTTCGTGCGTGTTTCGGGATCGCGACGGCTTTCGTGTGAAGTCGCTCGGCACGCTCGAAGATGGCGAGGCGGCGCTCGTGTCGGGCTTCTACCGCACGATCGAGAAGTACGCGCCGCAACTCGTGTCGTGGAACGGCGGCGGCTTCGATCTTCCCGTGTTGCACTACCGCGCGATGATTCACGGCGTGGCCGCGCCGCGCTATTGGGACATGGGCGAAGACGATCGCGAATTCAAATGGAATAACTACATCAGCCGCTATCACCAGCGCCATCTCGACCTGATGGACCTGCTGGCGATGTATCAGGCGCGCGCCAATGCGCCGCTCGACGATCTGGCGAAGTTGTGCGGGTTTCCCGGCAAGCTGGGCATGGACGGCAGCAAGGTGTGGGAAGCGTATCGCGATGGCAAGCTCGAAGAGATTCGCAACTATTGCGAGACCGATGTGGTGAACACGTACCTCGTGTATTGCCGCTATCAACTGATGCGCGGCGGCTTGCGTCAGGCGGAATACGAGCAGGAAATCGAGTTCGTGAAGCGCTCGCTGGGCGACGAGGCTGCACCGCACTGGAAGGAATATCTCGACGCTTGGGTGTAAGTCGGCGCGGGGTGCGACGACCGATGCGCGGCAATTGAGGGTTCGCGCCTGCATACTGCGGGCGCGAATCGATTAAAATGCCGGGTTTGCTGTCGCACATGAGAACAAAGACGTGACCCGCTCCTCCCGAAACTCCTCGCGTGGCCGGCCGAGTGCTGAGCCCGGCATTATCGATATCGAATCGCTCGACATGGAAGCGCGCGGCGTTGGCCGCACCGCCCCGGAAGGCGAGCCGGATACGCCGGAATACAAGCCCGGCAAGGTGATCTTCGTCGAGGGCGCGTTGCCGGGAGAGCGCGTCAAGTACCTAAGCTATCGCCGCAAACCCAAATTCGAACAAGCTGACACGCTCGAAGTGCTGCGTGCCAGCCCGATGCGCGCCAAGCCGCAATGCCCGCATTTCGGCAAGTGCGGCGGCTGCTCGATGCAACATCTGGAGCCGCGCGCACAGATCGCCATCAAGCAGCGCGTGCTTGAGGACAACCTCGCGCGACTGGGGAAGGTCAAGGCCGAGACGATGCTGCGCCCGATTCAAGGGCCGGATTGGGGCTACCGTTTCCGTGCGCGTCTGACCGTGCGCTACGTGCCCAAGAAGGGCGGGGTGCTTATCGGCTTCCATGAGCGCAAGAGCAGCTACGTCGCCGATATGGATTCGTGCGAAGTGCTGCCGCGCCATATTTCCGACATGCTCGTGCCGCTGCGCCGCTTGGTGGAATCGCTGTCGATTCGCGAGCGCTTGCCGCAGATCGAACTGGCCATCGGTGCCGATGTGACGGCGCTGGTGCTGCGCATTCTCGAGCCGCTCACGCCGGAAGACGAAGCGATTCTGCGCACGTTCGCCGACGCCAATCGTGTGCAGTTCTGGGTGCAGCCGAAGGGGCCGGACACGGCGGTGCCGTTCTACCCGCTCGAACCTGAGCTGCACTACACGCTGCCGGAATATCAGATTCGGATGCCGTTCAAGCCGACGGATTTCACGCAGGTCAATCATCAGATCAATCGCGTTCTCGTGCATCGCGCGCTGCGGTTGCTCGCGCCGGAATCGAACGAGCGCGTGCTCGATCTGTTCTGCGGGCTGGGTAACTTCACGTTGCCGCTGGCGCGGCGTGCTGGCACGGTCATGGGCATCGAGGGCAGCACGGCGCTCACCGAGCGCGCGCTCGCCAATGCGCAGCGCAATGGTGTTGCGGCGCATACGGAATTCGCGTGCCGCAATCTGTTCGACATCACGGCAGACGATATTCGTGCGCTGGGGGCGTTCGACCGGTATCTGATCGACCCGCCACGCGAAGGCGCGCTTGCGGTGTCGAAGGCGTTGGCCGAACTCGCGCAGCAGGGCTATGAGGGCTTGCCGAAGCGCATCGTCTACGTGTCTTGCAGCCCCGCGACGCTTGCGCGCGATGCTGGACTGTTGGTGCACGAAGCGGGCTATCGCCTGACGCAGGCGGGTGTGGTGAATATGTTCCCGCACACGTCGCATGTGGAGTCGATGGCCGTGTTCGAGCATGAAAGCATCGGTCAGCCGTGGGTGCCGCGTGTGCGCGTATCGGAGGAAGACCCGGCGGCGGCCGCGCAGACCGACGAAGGCGTGGAAGCCATTGCGGGTGTTGCCGACGGCGAGGGCGTGATTCACGAAGGCGCGTAATATCCTCAGGGCCTTATTAAGGCCCAATCAAGGCCAGGCCGACACGCCAAAGAAAAAAGCCAGTCCCGAAGGACTGGCTTTTTTTGTACTGCCAAGGCCGTGACGGGCGAGAGCCCGCCGCGTCCGGTTAGTTGCGGTTGCCGCCCAGCACGCCGAGGATGGCGAGCAGGTTGGTGAAGATGTTGTACAGGTCGAGGTAGATCGCGAGCGTGGCCGTGACGTAGTTCGTCTCGCCGCCGTTCACAACGCGCTGCACGTCGAACAGGATGTATGCCGAGAAGATCGCGATGGCGAGCACCGAGACAGTCAGCATCAGCGCCGGCAGTTGCAGCCAAATATTGGCGATCGAGGCGACGATAATCACCAGCACGCCCATGAACAGCCACTTGCCCAGACCGCTGAAGTCGCGCTTGCTGACCGTGGCGACGGTGGCCATCACGCCGAAGATGACGGCGGTGCCGCCGAACGCCAGCATGATGAGCGACGCGCCGTTCGAGAATCCGAGCACAAAGCTCAGCATGCGCGTGAGCATCAACCCCATGAAGAAGGTGAAGCCCAGCAGCAGTGCGACGCCGACGCCGCTATTCTTGAAGCGCTCGATGGCGAACATGAAGCCGAAAGCGATCGCAAGGAAGGCAATGACGCTGACCATCGGGCTGCCCGCGAACAGCGCGAAGCCGTAAGTCACGCCCAGCCAGGCTCCCGCAATCGTCGGCAGCATCGACAGCGCGAGCAGCCAGTACGTATTGCGCAGCACCTTGTTGCGCACCTGTACGGTCGTCACGCCTTGCCCGCCGTAGCCGAAACGTTGGAAATCCTGGTTCATATATGGTGTTCTCCGTGGTCATTGTGTCCGCCAGCGGGGCCGGTGGACGTCTTGTGACGCTTTTTACGATGACCGGCGAATGCCGGTGTATCCCCCGCAGCCGTTGGTCTGGCTTGTCGTCGATGTCACAGGATATCGAAAGATGTCCCGGAATGCGCTCAGAAGATGCTCTGAATGTTTGGGCAAATGCCCGAAAATTCAAGCCGGCTGGATGCCGTCAACCTTTCCATGGCGGGAAGGTGGGGAATCCCGATGCCACGCAAATCTCGCTAACAAGCCGGACAGTCCCGGCCGTCCTGCGTTTGAGCGGTGCGCGCACTGTAGGTTCCATCACCATCATAACAGCCTTCGTGCTACAATTACGGGTTCATGTTGGTTATATAACTGCTTAATTTTTTGGAGTTTTTCATGGCAGTCGAACGCACTCTTTCGATTATCAAGCCCGATGCCGTTGCCAAGAACGTGATCGGCCAGATTTACAGCCGTTTCGAAGGCGCGGGCCTGAAGATCGTTGCTGCCAAGCTCGTGCAACTGTCGCGCGCTGAAGCCGAGCAGTTCTACGGTGTTCACAAGGAACGTCCGTTCTTCAAGGACCTGGTCGACTTCATGATCTCGGGTCCGGTCATGATCCAAGTGCTCGAAGGCGAAAACGCTATCGCCAAGAACCGCGATCTGATGGGCGCTACCGATCCGAAGAAGGCTGAGAAGGGCACGATTCGCGCCGATTTCGCCGACAGCATCGATGCGAACGCTGTTCACGGTTCGGACGCCGCCGAAACGGCTGCTGTCGAAGTGTCGTTCTTCTTTGCTGGTTTGAACGTCTACGCGCGCTAATGCGCGTTTAGCCGCTCAATCGCAGGAAGTTACCGAAGGGATGTTGACGGACCAGGGCCATGACCAACCTTACGAATCTGCTTGATTACGATCCGGACGGTCTGGCCGCCTATTGCGGCACGCTCGGTGAAAAACCGTTCCGTGCGCGACAGCTCCAGCGTTGGATCCACCAGAACGGGGCCGCCGATTTCGACGGCATGACCGATCTGGCCAAGTCGTTGCGCGAGAAATTGCACACCCGTGCAACGATCGCGGCACCGGCGATCATCACCGACCACGTGTCGACCGATGGGACGCGCAAATGGCTGCTGGACGTGGGCAACGGCAATGCCGTCGAGACCGTCTACATCCCTGAGGAGACGCGTGGCACGCTGTGCGTTTCGTCGCAGGCGGGCTGCGCTGTCAACTGCCGGTTCTGTTCGACCGGCAAGCAAGGTTTCTCGCGCAATCTCTCGCTAGGCGAGATCATCGGCCAGTTGTGGATGGCCGAATTTGCGTTGCGCCGCGATCTCGGGCGCGAAGGCAAGAACGAGCGCGTCATCACCAACGTGGTGATGATGGGCATGGGCGAGCCGCTGCTCAATTTCGAAAACGTGGTGGGCGCCATGCGCCTCATGCTCGACGACAATGCCTACGGGCTGTCGCGTCGCCGCGTGACGTTGTCGACGTCCGGCGTGGTGCCGATGATGGACCGCCTGGGCAAGGAGCTGCCCGTTGCGCTGGCCGTCTCGCTGCACGCACCGAATGATGCGCTGCGCGATGTTCTCGTGCCGCTCAATAAGAAATATCCGCTACGCGAACTGATGGGCGCGTGCGAGCGTTACCTGGAAGTGGCGCCGCGCGATTTCATCACGTTCGAGTACTGCATGCTCGACGGTGTGAACGACACCGAAGCGCATGCGCGCGAGCTCGTCGCCCTTACGCGCGACGTGCCGTGCAAGTTCAATCTGATTCCGTTCAATCCGTTTCCCGAATCCGGCCTGCTGCGCTCGAAGGATCCGCAAATCAAGCGGTTTGCGCAGATCCTGCTCGATGCAGGCCTCGTCACGACCGTGCGCAAGACGCGCGGCGATGACATCGACGCGGCGTGTGGTCAGCTCGCCGGCGAAGTGCAGGATCGCACGCGGCTTGCACAGCGCGGCAAGTTCGGGAAAATCGCGGTCGAGGTGCGTACCGTATGAGGTTGCGCATGGGCGGGCGCGGACCGTGGCCAGGGCCGTCGGCCCGGCACGTGCCATGCCGCCCGGCGAATCAGTCACGCACTACAGCATTCCTCGCGCGGAGCATCGACGATGCTTCGCGCGATTTCGTCAGTTCCACACCGAATCGTCCGAAGCGTCGCGCAGATCTTCACGCCGCGCGCAAGGTGGGTGACGTGATGGAGTTGTCGTCAGCATATCCTCAGCCGCGGCATGCGGCTGCTTACGAACGGGGGCGTATCGATGGATAACCAGAATCAGGCGGACGCAGGCGGGCAAACCGGGGCTCAGGGCCAGGGAATGCCGTCGGGATCGGCCGCCGGATTGGCTGAGCTGGGCGCGCAGGTGGGTGCGCAACTGGCGGCATTGCGCGAGAAGCGCGGCATGTCGATTGAAGACGTGTCGGCGCGCCTGAAAGTCTCGGTGCAGAAGCTGCAACGTCTGGAATCCGGCCAGTGGGATGCCTTGCCGGAAATGCCGTTTATTCAAGGGGTCGTGCGCAGCTACGCGCGCATGCTCGGCGGTGACCCGGAACCGATGATCGAGCCGCTGCGCCGTTTTGGCCGCGCGGCACCGATCGATATTCCGCAGGCACCGACCGGCCAGCCCAGTATTCCGAAGAGCCCTGTGCGCTTCCGCTCGCCGGTTGCCGCGTCGCAGGCCAAGTGGCCGTGGGCGCTGGCTGCGCTCGTGGTGATTGCCGGTGCCGCGTGGTACTTCGGCAATGCTCACAAGCCGACGCGCGGCGCGACCGAGCCCGCCGACCTGGCGAGCGCGCCGTCTGCACAAGGCGTGGAAGCCGCCGAGCCGGCCAGTCAGCCGGTGGTGGCCGACGCCAACGGCACGCCGCCGGGCGCCGATGGCAGCAATAACGTGAACACCGCCGCGAATAACGGCAATACCGAAAGCACTGTTAATGCGGCAACGGCTAGCTCGGCAACTGCCGGCGCTGGTTTGATCGCTGCTGTCGATCCGACGCATGTGGTGGCGGGTCTGGCGGCGAGTGCATCGGCCGCCAAGGCGGCAGCCGCGCCGGTCGCTTCGGCGGCATCAGCCGCATCGGCGGTAGGCGCGGGTACGCCGGGTAATGGCAAGATTGCGTTGCACCTGAAGGCAGACAGCTGGATCGAAGTGAAATCGAAGGACGGCAAGGTGCTGTTCTCCCAGCTGATGCGTGCAGGTGCCGAACAAGAAATCACGGGCGATGCGCCGCTCAAGATCGTTGTGGGTAACGTCGCGGGCGTCGAGTCGCTGGAGTTCAACGGTCAACCGGTCGAGATCAAGTCCCGTAATGCGGGCAACGTGGCGCGTCTGACGCTCCAGTAAGACCGAAAGAGGGTAATCATGGCTTCTGTAGAATGCATGCCGATCATTGGCGGTCCGGCGCCGCGCCGTCAGTCGCGTAAAGTCGCGATCCGTTGGGGCGGCCAGCTTGTGACGGTCGGCGGCGACTCGCCGATTCGCGTGCAATCGATGACCAACACCGACACCGCAGACGCGATCGGCACGGCCATTCAAGTGAAAGAACTGGCGCAAGCGGGTTCCGAATTGGTGCGTATCACCGTCAACACGCCGGAAGCCGCGGCGGCGGTGCCGGCGATTCGCGATCAACTCGATCGTATGGGCGTGATGGTGCCGCTGGTGGGCGATTTCCACTACAACGGGCACAAACTCCTCAACGACTATCCGGCCTGCGCCGAAGCGTTGTCGAAGTACCGTATCAACCCGGGTAACGTCGGTCAGGGCGCGAAGCGCGACACGCAGTTTGCGCAGATGATCGAAGCCGCCTGCAAGTACGACAAGCCGGTGCGTATCGGCGTGAACTGGGGCAGTCTGGACCAGTCGCTGCTCGCACGCATCATGGACGAGAACGCTGCGCGTGCGACCCCGTGGGAAGCGCAGAGCGTGATGTACGAAGCGCTGATCACGTCGGCGCTCGAATCGGCAGAGCTCGCGCAACGTGTGGGGCTGTCGGCCGACAAGATTTTGCTGTCGTGCAAGGTCAGCGCCGTGCAGGACCTGATCGCTGTGTACCGCGAGTTGGCCAAGCGTTGCGACTACGCGTTGCATCTGGGCCTGACCGAAGCGGGCATGGGATCGAAGGGCATCGTGGCATCGACGGCGGCACTGTCGGTGCTGTTGCAAGAAGGCATTGGCGACACGATCCGTATTTCGCTGACCCCGGAACCGGGCGGCGCGCGTACGGGCGAAGTTGTGGTGGCGCAGGAAATCCTGCAAACGATGGGCCTGCGCGCGTTCGCGCCGATGGTCATCGCTTGTCCGGGTTGCGGTCGTACCACGAGCACGGTGTTCCAAGAACTTGCCTCGAAAATTCAGACGTATCTGCGTGAACAAATGCCGGTGTGGAAGGCTCAATATCCGGGCGTCGAGAACATGAACGTCGCGGTCATGGGCTGCATCGTGAATGGCCCGGGCGAATCGAAGCACGCGAACATCGGCATCAGCTTGCCGGGTTCGGGTGAATCGCCGGCGGCGCCGGTGTTCGTCGATGGCGAGAAGGTGCGTACGCTGCGCGGCGACCATATCGCGGAAGAATTCCAGCAGATCGTCGACGACTACGTGAAGACCCGCTACGCACAGACCGAAGGCACCGTTGCCGCCTAAGTCGGGCGATATCTAACGATATCCATCGAACGACGCGAGATCGCGCGGGCAGGACAAAGAGAATATGACTGAAGAAAAGAAGAAGCGCCTCCCCAAACTGGCTGGCGTGAAGGGCATGAACGACATTCTTCCGCAGGACGAAGCCCTGTGGGAGTTCTTCGAAGAATCGGTGCGCGCGATGTTGCGCGCCTATGGCTATCAGCAGATCCGTACGCCGATCATCGAGCACACGCAGCTCTTCACGCGCGGCATCGGTGAAGTGACCGATATCGTCGAGAAGGAGATGTACAGCTTCACCGATTCGCTCAACGGCGAACAGCTGACGATGCGCCCGGAAGGCACGGCCGCCGCCGTGCGTGCCACGCTCGAACACAATCTGCTGTACAGCGGCCCGAAGCGCCTGTGGTACTTCGGCCCGATGTTCCGTCACGAGAAGCCGCAGCGCGGCCGTTATCGCCAGTTCCATCAGGTGGGCGTTGAGGCCCTCGGTCTCGCCGGCCCGGATGCGGACGTCGAAATCATTCTGATGTGCCAGCGCCTGTGGGATGATCTCGGCCTGACCGGTATTCATCTGCAACTCAACTCGCTGGGGCAAGGCGAAGAACGCGCGCGTCACCGTGCCGATCTGATCGCTTACCTCGAGAAGCACGTCGATCTGCTCGATGAAGATGGCAAGCGCCGTTTGTACACGAACCCGCTGCGCGTGCTCGATACGAAGAACCCGGCGATGCAAGCCATGGTCGAAGGCGCACCGAAGCTGATCGATTACCTCGGCGAGGCGTCGATCAAGCACTTCGAAGGCGTGCAGTCGCTGCTCAAGGCGAACAACATTCCATTCACTATCAATCCCCGTCTGGTGCGTGGTCTCGACTACTACAATCTGACGGTGTTCGAGTGGGTGACCGACAAGCTCGGCGCGCAGGGCACGGTTGCCGGCGGTGGACGTTACGATCCGCTGATCGAGCAACTCGGCGGCGACGCCACGCCGGCATGCGGCTGGGCGATGGGCGTGGAGCGCATTCTCGAACTGCTGCGTGAAGACGATCTCGTGCCGCAAGCCGAAGGTGCGGACGTGTACGTGGTGCACCAGGGCGAAGCCGCCGTGGCACCGGCCATGATCGCCGCAGAACGTATGCGCGACGCCGGCCTGAACGTCGTGTTCCATTGCAGCCCGGACGGTAAGGGCAGCAGCTTCAAGTCGCAGATGAAGCGTGCGGACGCGAGCGGTGCGAGCTTCGCGATCATCGTTGGCGAGAACGAAGTGGCATCGGGCACGGTGGTGGTCAAACACCTGCGTGCGGCCGATCCGTCGAACAATCAGACGAGCGTGCCGTTCGACGGTCTCGCCGAGCACTTGATCGACGCCATCGTCGCGAGTGCCGACGAAAGCGTGAACGAAAGCCTGGCCAGCGATGGTGCAGGCAACGAAACGATTCACTAATCCAAGACGCCAGACACGGAGAGCCCCGGCGAATGAGCAGCTATCACGAGGAACAGGAACAGATCGAGAACGTAAAGGCCTGGTGGAAGCAGTACGGCAATTACGTTGTCTGGACGCTGGTCGTCATCATGCTGGCCTATGGCGGCTGGAATCTGTGGCGCTATTACGAGCGCAAGCAGACGGTCGAGGCGGGCGTGTTGTACGGCGAGCTGGCCACGGCCATCGACGCGAAGGATAAGGCGCGGGTCGCTCGCATTGCGTCCGATATGGAAGGCAAGTTCGGCAGTACGCCGTACGCGCAGATGACGGCGCTGCTTGCGGCAAAGTCTCTCTCGGACGCGGGCGACGTGGCGGGCGCGAAGGCGCAACTGCAATGGGCCGTGTCGAACGCGAAGGACGACGAGTACAAGCAACTGGCCAAGCTGCGTCTGGCGGGTGTTCTGCTCGACGAGAAGGCGTACGACGAAGCGTTGAAAATGCTCGACAACCCGCCTGCACCGTATGAAGGGCTGTTTGCCGATCGTCGTGGCGACGTGCTCGTTGCGCAAAGCAAGGTGGCCGACGCACGCACCGCGTACAAGTTGGCGCTCGACAAGCTCGATAAGCAGGATTCGGGCATGCGTCAGTTCGTGCAGTTCAAGCTCGACGCGCTGGGGGCCTGAAGCGCGCCGGTATTTCATTGGCAGTATTACCCTCCCATAACGCATAACCGGGTACATGATGATCCTTAACGACTTCCGTCGATCGATGTCGAACACGCAGGCTGAGTCGCAGTCCGAAGCGGCGCGCCGTGGCCTTTTCCAGCGCGCGGGCAGCGCCGTGCTGACGCTCGCGGTGCTCGGCACGCTGGGTGGTTGCGGAATCTTCACGAGCAAGCCGGCGCATGAGCCGACACCGCTCACGGAGATCAAGCAAGCGTTGACCGTCAAACAGATCTGGACGGCGAGCGTGGGCAAGGCGGGTGCGTATAGCTTCGCCCCGGTAGCGGTGGGTAACGCCGTGTTCGCGGCTGGCGCCAATGGCAGCATCGTGCGTGTGGATGCCGACACGGGTGCGTCCAACTGGTCGGCGAAGGCCGATACCGGTATCACGGCCGGCCCGGGCAGCGATGGCGAGACGACGGTGGTCGCCACGCAAAAGGGTGATGTGATCGCGTTCGATCACGACGGCAAGCAGTCGTGGAAGGCCAACGCGGGCAGCGAAGTGCTGACCGCGCCGCTGGTCGGCCGCGGCCTGGTCGTGGTGCGGGCGATCAACAATCGCGTGACGGCATTCGATTCGGGCACCGGTTCGGTGCGCTGGTCGTACTCGCAGCCGACGTCGACGCTGACGCTGCGTACCGGCACGGGCATGACGTTCTTGGGCGATCGCGCCGTGGTGACGGGCTTCCCCGGCGGCAAGATGGTGGCGCTCGATGCGAACACCGGCAATCCGCTGTGGATGACGCCGCTGTCGTATCCGAAGGGCGTGACCGAAGTCGAGCGTGTGAACGACGTGACCGGCGCGCCGGTCGTGTTCGGTCGCCAAGTCTGCGGTGCAACGTTCCAGGGCCGTGTGGGGTGTGCGGACGTGCAGACCGGCAACGGCCTGTGGGCGCGCGACTTCTCGTCGCCGAACGGCGTGACGCAAGACGAGCGTGTGGTGGCGGCGGTCAATACCGACGGTGCCGTCTACGCGTTCAATTCGTCCGATGGCAGTACACTGTGGCAGAACGACAAACTCAAGTACCGTGACCTGTCGGCACCGCTGGCCATTGGCCGTGTGGTGGTGGTGGGCGACAAGCAGGGTTATCTGCATTTCCTGTCGCGTGACAACGGCGATATTCTCGCCCGCGTGAAGCTTAGCGGCGCAATCAGCGCACAGCCGGTACTCGCCGGCCAAACGCTGGTGGTGCAAACGCGCGACGGCAACATCTACGGCTTCCGTCCGGAATAACCGGTTAGCGGCAGCACCCGGGCATTTTCCGGGAACGGCCGGCAGCGCGCCGGCCGTATTCGTTTTTAGGGCTTATTCATGAAACCCGTGATCGCGCTCGTAGGGCGCCCCAACGTCGGCAAATCGACGCTATTCAACCGTTTGACCCGCTCGCGCGACGCCCTCGTCGCCGACATGCCCGGGCTCACGCGCGACCGTCACTATGGCGAGGGGCGTGTTGGCGAGCATCCGTATCTGGTCATCGATACCGGCGGTTTCGAACCGGTCGCCAAAGACGGCATCTTCCATGAGATGGCCAAGCAAACGCGTCAGGCCGTGGTCGAAGCCGATGTGGTGATCTACATCGTCGACGGCCGTCAGGGCCTCACGCCGCAAGACCAGATCATTGCCGAATATCTGCGTAAGACCGGTCGCAAGATCATGCTCGTGGTCAACAAGGCCGAGGGCATGAAGTACACCACGGTCGCCAACGATTTCTACGAACTCGGTCTGGGTGATCCGTTGGCGATTTCGGCGGCCCACGGCGATGGTGTCAGAGAAGTCATCGACGAGGCGATTGCGCCGTTCTACGCGAACCAGGACGAGAACGAAGCCGAAGAGAAGGGCGACGGCCGCGTGAAGATCGCCATCGTCGGCCGTCCGAACGTCGGCAAGTCCACGCTCGTGAACACGCTGCTCGGCGAAGAGCGCGTGATTGCGTTCGATATGCCGGGGACGACGCGCGATTCGATTCACATCGAGTTCGAACGGCAAGGCAAGAACTACACGCTGATCGACACGGCGGGTTTGCGTCGTCGCGGCAAGGTGTTCGAGGCCGTCGAGAAGTTCTCGGTTGTGAAAACGCTTCAATCGATTGCCGACGCCAACGTCGTGATCTTGATGCTCGATGCCCGTCAGGACATTTCGGATCAAGATGCCCACATCGCTGGCTTCATCGTCGAATCGGGCCGTGCACTGGTGGTGGGTGTGAACAAATGGGACGGTCTGGACGAGTACACACGCGATCAGACCAAGCAGGAATTGGAGCGCAAGCTCAAATTCCTTGGCTTCGCCAGCTTCCACTTCATTTCCGCCGTGCGTGCGACCGGCATCGGTGCGCTCATGCGCTCGGTGGACGAGGCCTACGCAGCAGCGATGAGCAAGCTGCCCACGCCGAAGCTCACGCGTGCCCTCGAAGAGGCCGTGGAGCACCAGCAGCCGCGCCGTTCAGGCTTCTCGCGTCCCAAGCTGCGCTACGCACACCAAGGGGGCTCGAATCCGCCGATCATCGTCATCCACGGGAATAATCTGGATGGTGTGACCGACAGCTACCGTCGCTACTTAGAGAACCGTTTCCGCGAAACTTTTAAGTTGAAGGGGACTCCATTACGCATAGAGTTCCGGAACAGCGCGAACCCTTACGCCAAGGGCGAGTGAAAGCCCGCCTGGGGCGGGGTTTTGCTGGCGACGCTAGCAAAATCGGCTATAGTGTGGGAGTCAGGGTGGGAAGCGCGCACACGCCCTGGCGTACGGTCATTTGCTAAAAATACAATGGAGTAACTTATGAGCAACAAAGGGCAACTTCTACAAGACCCGTTTCTGAACGCCTTGCGTAAGGAGCATGTTCCCGTCTCGATCTATCTGGTCAACGGTATCAAGCTGCAGGGAAACATCGAGTCGTTTGACCAGTATGTCGTCCTGCTGCGTAACACGGTCACCCAAATGGTTTATAAGCACGCCATTTCGACGGTCGTGCCTGCGCGTCCGGTGAATTTCCATCCGGAAGCCGAGCAGTCCTGATTCAGGCTCGCCCGACCGGGAGTCTCTCCGGCCGGGCGAATTTCTCTTCCCGCCATCCCGCCTCTTGTCCAACAGTCACGAAACCCATCCCCTGCGTAGTTTGACCACAAACGCCGCCCTCGTCGGCATCGATTTCGGCAAGCTCGATTTCGAAGCCAGCCTCCAAGAACTTGACCTTCTGACGAAATCCGCAGGCGCTAAGCCTGTCGTGAGCATTACTGGTCGTCGCCATAGCCCCGATGCCAAGCTGTTTATCGGCAGCGGTAAAGCAGAAGAACTGCGCGCTGCGATCGCCGAGTACGACGTCGATCTGGTCATTTTCAATCACGCCCTGACCCCGGGTCAGCAGCGTAACCTCGAACACCTGCTGCAAACTCGCGTCGTCGATCGCACCAGCCTGATTTTGGACATCTTCGCCCAACGTGCGAAGAGTCACGAAGGCAAGTTGCAGGTCGAGCTCGCACAGTTGCAGTACTTGTCCACGCGCCTCGTGCGCGCCTGGACTCACTTGGAGCGCCAGAAGGGCGGTATTGGCCTGCGTGGCCCTGGTGAAACGCAGCTTGAAACCGACCGCCGTCTGCTCGGCGAGCGCGTGAAGTCGCTGGGCATCCGGCTTGAGCGTCTCAAGCGCCAGCACGATACGCAGCGTCGGGCGCGTCAGCGTAGTGGCACGATGTCGATTTCGCTCGTCGGGTACACGAACGCGGGGAAATCCACGCTGTTCAACGCGATGACCAAGGCCAATGCCTACGCGGCTGACCAGCTTTTCGCGACCCTCGACACGACATCGCGTCGCGTTTATCTGGGGGACGTCGGGAACATCGTGCTATCGGATACTGTCGGATTCATCCGCGAGTTGCCTCACCAGTTGGTGGCGGCATTCCGGGCGACGCTTGAGGAGACGGTACACGCCGACATGCTGCTGCATGTGGTGGATGCCTCGAGTCAGGTGCGCAAGGAGCAAATGGCCGAGGTCAACGCCGTACTGGCGGAGATCGATGCGGCGAACATCCCGCAGATTCTCGTCTGGAACAAGATCGACGCGGTGCCGGAACTGGCCGCACAAGGGCCGAGAATCGAGCGGGACGAGACCGGACGCATCACGCGCGTGTTTTTGAGCGCGCGTGCCGGTCAAGGCCTCGACCTGCTGCGCGAGGCCATTACCGAGGCGGTTGTGGCCGGCACTGCTGGGTTACAATCGCAGCACGAAGCGCCCGATGTCCGGCTCATCGACCGTTGGGAAGATGTGCCGCGCGCAGAAGACAGATAACACGAGACGTCGCACCGTGAGGGTGAGGCTGCCGCGGGGATCACTGGCAGCGCAGCTTGAAACGAGCGACGAACTGGCAAGAGACTAGACGGAGGCCGGGCAAGGCCGCCGATCGGCAAACCAGATTCGGGAACCACGCGCGAACCGGCAACATGCGCGCTCCGAAACGCGGCGCGCCGGTCGCAACGCCAAGACCGCTTCAGTCACCACGCTTCTACCTATGCTTCCAAGAGCTTTGATGCGACGAGTTGGCTTGACTTTCTCCCTGAACGACCCGCGCTGGGGGCGGGACGGCGGCGGCGATACGCCGTCCGGCAATCAGGAACCGAATCGGCCCGACCGTTCGAATAATCCGAATTCTCAAGATCAGAAAGAGCCGCCGCGTGGACCGCAAGGTCCGCAGCAGGACGGCCCGCCCGATCTCGACGAACTGTGGCGTGACTTCAATCGCCGTCTTAACCGCATCTTCGGCCGTAAGAACGGCGGAGGCGGCAATGGCGGTGGTACCAACAACTACTCGGGCGGCTCGCGCGGCTCGGGCATTGGTGTGGGTATCGTTGTCGCGATCGCTTTCCTGATCTGGCTCGCCACTGGCGTGTTCATCGTGCAGGAAGGGCAGGTCGGCGTCGTCACGCAATTCGGTAAGTACAAATACACGACGACGTCGGGTATTCAGTGGCGCCTGCCGTATCCGATTCAGGCCGTCGAAATCGTGAACATGTCGCAGATTCGTTCGGTCGAGATCGGCCGTTCGAGCACGGTTCGCGATACCGGTCTGAAGGACTCGTCGATGCTCACGGGCGATGAAAACATCATCGACGTGCGCTTCGCCGTGCAGTACCGGATCAAGGACGCGACCGAGTTCCTGTTCAATAACGTGGACGCCGAATCGTCGGTGAATCTTGCCGCGCAGACTGCCGTGCGCGAAATCGTGGGCAAGAACAAGATGGACTTCGTGCTCTATTCGGGCCGCGAAGAAATCGCCAACGAATTGGTCACCTCGATCCAACGCATCCTCGACGGTTACAAGACGGGCATTCTCGTCACGAGCGTGACGATGCAAAGCGTGCAACCGCCGGAACAAGTGCAAGCCGCGTTCGACGACGCCGTGAAGGCCGGTCAGGATCTGGAGCGTTCCAAGAACGAAGCACAGGCCTATGCCAACGACGTGATTCCGCGTGCCAAGGGTACTGCGTCGCGTTTGACGGAAGAGGCGGCCGGTTACAAGGCGCGTGTCGTGTCGCAGGCACAAGGTGATGCCGATCGCTTCAAGTCGGTGCAGGAAGCCTATGCGAAGGCACCGGGTGTGATTCGCGAGCGCATGTATCTCGATACGATGCAGCAGATCTACTCGCGCACCACGAAGATCATGGTGGACTCGAAGAACAACAGCCTGCTGTATTTGCCGTTGGACAAGATCATGGATCGCACACGCAGCGATGCCTCGACGCCGGCACCGGCTTCCGGTGCGGGAACGAACGCTGCGACGGGCTCGGCGGCTGCCGACGATGCCACGGATGTCGACCATGATCGATCGCGCGCGGCACTGCGCAACCGCGACCGCGATTCACGCTAAGGGGATAAGCGCATGAACCGTATTGGAACCATTATTGTCGCGCTGATCGTCTTGTTGATCGTGCTTGCCTCGACCATGTTCGTGGTGGATCAGCGTCGTTATGCAGTCGTGTTTTCGCTCGGCGAAATCAAAGATGTCTACGGCCAGCCGGGCCTGAAGTTCAAGTTGCCGCCGCCGCTCCAGACTGTGCTGTATCTGGACAAGCGCATCATGACCATCGACAACCCGGAGCCGGAGCGCTTCATCACGGCTGAGAAGAAGAACCTGATCGTCGACTCGTACGTGAAGTGGCGCATCGTCGATCCGCGTAAGTTCTACGTGAGCTTCAAGGGCGACAACCGTCTGGCGCAAGATCGTTTGACGCAGCAGATTCGCTCGGCGCTGCAAGAAGCCTTCACGAAGCGTACGGTGACCGAAGTGGTGTCGTCGCAGCGTGAGCAGGTGATGCAGTGGGTGAAGCAGAAGGTTGGCGAAGATGCCGCGCAAGTGGGTATCGAGATCGTCGACGTGCGTATGCGTCGTGTCGACCTGGCCGCTGGCATCAGCGATTCGGTGTACAGCCGGATGGCTGCCGAGCGTAAGCGCGTGGCGAACGAACTGCGTTCGACCGGCGCTGCGGAAGCCGAGCAGATTCGTGCCGATGCCGATCGTCAACGCGATGTCGTCGTGGCCGAAGCCTACGCCAAGGCGCAGCAGGTGAAGGGCGAGGGCGATGCCGCCGCCGCCAATATCTATGCGCAAGCGTTTGGCCGCGATCCGCAGTTTGCACAGTTCTACCAAAGCCTCGAGGCTTACAAGGCGACCTTCCGCGACAAGAAGGACGTGATCATTGCCGATCCGAACAGCGATTTCTTCCGTTTCATGCGGAGTTCGGGCGGTGCTGGCGCGTCAGCCGGAAAAGCGGGAAAATAGCCCCCTTGACACCCGAGTAGCCGTCACCGCCCGCGTCAACCGCGGGCGGTGGCATTTTGGCCGAGTCCCCCTGTGACCAGCAGCACCCTCATTCTCGCTTTGGCCCTCATGCTGATTGTCGAGGGCTTGTTTCCGTTTGTCGCCCCGGACCGGTGGCGGCAAAGTTTTCGTAAAATAACGGAAATGCCGTCCGGCCAGATCCGATTCTTCGGTCTGGCCGCCGTGTCGCTGGGGCTGATTCTGATGCTGCTGGCCGATCACTAAAAGGTGCGCTCCGCGCGCCGTCTGAATACCGAAATACCCATGCCGAATTGGCTACTCCCTGAAAATATCGCCGACGTGCTGCCGTCCGAGGCGCGCAAGATCGAAGATCTGCGCCGGCTCATGCTCGATCGTTTCCGTACCTACGGCTATGAACTCGTGATGCCGCCGATGCTCGAGTACGTCGAATCGCTGCTTACCGGCACCGGTCACGACCTCGATCTGCGCACGTTCAAGCTGGTCGACCAGCTCTCGGGCCGCACCATGGGCCTGCGCGCCGACATTACGCCGCAGATCGCGCGTATCGACGCTCACTTGCTCAATCGCAAGGGCGTGACACGCCTTTGCTACGCCGGCAGTGTGCTGTTCACGCGCCCGCGTAATCTGCTCGCCACGCGTGAGCCGTTCCAGATCGGCGCGGAAATCTTCGGTCATGGCGGCTTGGAAGCTGATCTGGAGATTCAGGAACTGTTGCTGTTCTGCCTGCGCCTCGCGGGCCTCAAGCAGATTCGTATCGACCTCTGTCACGCAGGCGTGCTCGAAGCGCTGATCGAAGGCGTGCCGGTGGCTGAAGCCATGGAAAGCGAGTTGTTTGGGGCGCTGGCCACCAAGGATGTGCCGCAACTTCAGGCACTGACGCAGGATTTGCCCGCGCACGTGCGCGATGCCTTGCTGGCGTTGACCACGCTGTACGGCGAGCCCACTGAGACGCTGGCGCGTGCGCGTAAGGCGCTGCCTGACCTGCCAGGCGTGAAGGCTGCCCTGGACGATCTGGCCTATCTGGCGGCATCGCAGAGCAAGGACGGACAGGCCGCGTTGTCGATCGATCTGGCCGATCTGCGCGGTTACCAGTACCACAGCGGTGTGATGTTCGCGGCTTACGTCGACGGCATTCCAAACGCCATTGCGCGCGGCGGCCGTTACGACAAGGTCGGTCAAGCCTTCGGTCGCGACCGTCCGGCCACGGGTTTTTCGCTCGATTTGCGTGAATTGGCAGCAATTTCGCCGGTGGAAGCGCGTAGTAACGCGATTTTGGCGCCCGCGGACGACGTGCCGGGGCTGCGCGCCAAGATCGAGAGCCTGCGCGATGCTGGTGAGGTGGTCATCCGCATGCTGCCAGGCCACGATCAAGACTTCGAGGAGTTCACGGGAGACCGCGTTCTCGTCGAGAAAGATGGCCAGTGGGTTGTGACGCCTCGGTGAAATCCGCTGAAAAAAGCGGCACTAGCGTACCCCAACACGGGTAGAATACGTTTTTAACCAAACCAACTATTGTTATGTCCGGCAATGCTTTGAATCAGGGACGCAATGTCGTCGTTATCGGAACCCAGTGGGGCGACGAAGGGAAGGGTAAGGTCGTCGATTGGCTGACCGATCACGCGCAAGGCGTGGTGCGTTTCCAAGGGGGCCATAACGCCGGACATACGCTCATCATTGGCGGCAAGAAGACGATTCTGCGCCTGATCCCGTCGGGCATCATGCATGAAGGCGTCACCTGCTACATCGGCAACGGTGTGGTGCTCTCGCCGGAAGCCCTGTTCAAGGAAATCGAAGAACTCGAAGGCGCTGGCCTGAATGTTTGCGGCCGTCTGCGCATTTCCGAAGCCTGTACCCTGATCCTCCCGTACCACGTGGCCATCGACCAGGCGCGCGAAGCGCGTCGTGGCGCCGGTAAGATCGGCACGACCGGTCGTGGCATTGGCCCGGCGTATGAAGACAAGGTCGGCCGCCGCGCACTGCGCGTGCAGGATCTGTTCGATCCGGAAACGTTTGCCGCCCGTCTGCGCGAAAACCTCGATTATCACAACTTCGTGCTGACCCAATATCTGGGCGCGAAGGCCGTTGACTTCCAGGAAACGCTGGACACGATGCTCAGCTACGCCGATCGTCTGCGTCCGATGATCGCCGACGTGTCGCAGATGCTCTACGCCGCGAACCGCGAAGGCCAGAAGCTGCTGTTCGAAGGCGCGCAAGGCACGCTGCTCGACATCGACCATGGCACGTACCCGTTCGTCACCAGCAGCAATTGCGTGGCAGGTGCTGCATCGGCTGGCGCTGGAGTGGGTCCGCAGCAACTGCACTACGTGCTTGGTATTACCAAGGCTTACTGCACGCGCGTTGGCGCAGGCCCGTTCCCGAGCGAACTGTACGATGCGGATAACCCCGCCCGTCAGGAAGCCATTGGCTTGCAACTGGCCACCGTCGGCAAGGAATTCGGTTCGGTCACCGGCCGTCCGCGCCGTACCGGCTGGATGGATGCCGCAGCCCTCAAGCGCTCGATCCAGATCAACGGTGTGACCGGTCTGTGCATGACCAAGCTCGACGTGCTCGACAATCTCGAAACCGTGCGCCTGTGCGTGGGTTACAAGATCGACGGCAAGACGGTCGATATTCTGCCGCGCGGTGCGGTGGATGTGGCCCGTTGCGAGCCGATCTACGAAGATTTCCCGGGCTGGACGCAAAGCACGTTCGGCGTGAAGTCGTGGGATCAACTGCCGGTAGAAGCGCAGAACTATCTGAAGCGCATTGAAGAAGTGAGCGGTATTCCGATCGATATGGTGTCGACCGGTCCGGATCGCGAGGAGACCATTCTCCTGCGTCACCCGTTCAAGAACTGAGACCTCGTAGGATTGGCAAGGCACACCATGAATCTGCCCCAAAACGACGATAAGAACCTCTGGGTTTCGTGGGACGAATACCATCGACTGATCGAGCGCCTGGCGCTCAAGGTCTATGAGTCCAACTGGAAATTCGACAAGATCCTGTGTCTGGCCCGTGGTGGCTTGCGTGTGGGCGATCAGCTCGCACGCATCTACGACGTGCCCCTCGCGATTCTGGCGACGAGCTCGTATCGTGAGGCCGAAGGCACCGTTCGCGGCGATCTCGACATTGCTCAGTACATCACCATAACGCGCGGCGAGTTGGAAGGCCGCGTGCTGCTGGTCGACGATCTGGTCGATTCGGGCGTGACGCTGGAACGCGTGGGCAAGCACCTGAAGGAGCGTTTCCCGAAGGTGACCGACGTGCGTTCGGCTGTGCTCTGGCACAAGGCTTGCTCGAAGGTGGCGCCGGATTACGCCGTCGATTTCCTGGCGACGAACCCGTGGATTCACCAGCCGTTCGAAGAGTACGACACGCTGCGCCCGCACAATTTGTCGGCGTGGATCAAGCGCGGTACCTAAGCGGTTGAACGTGTAAAAGGCGCGCCGACAGGCGACGCCAGCGAGGCTAGCCCTCGCAAAGCAGGCGGTGGCACTGTGACAGGTGTGCCGCCTGTTTTGTTTTGTGGGCTGGCTTGGGTCACGGCGAATGACCTTGGTGGTGGGGCCGTCTGTGAACCCTAAAACCGTCGGTTTGGGCCGGAAAGGTCCATAAACGGCGACAAATCTCCCTTCTTCTCGCCGCATCGCCGCACCCAGCGATGTGGTCTCATGGCGCTATTCGGTCCCCGCAGACGCCGTGCGAACGGCACCGTCATGACGATACGGCTTCGTTTCCTTTCCCTAATCAGTCTTGCGATACTGGGCTGCGTGATGGCGCTTGCCAGCACGCAGAGCTTTGCTGCGGCTGCGGTGGCGGGTATCCGTTCAGGCGGGACGTTGCGTTACGTCTTTGTGGGCAACCAGACGTCGATGGCCAAGGCGAAGCTGGCGGCGTTGAACAAATGCCGTAGCCAACTCGGTGCAGGCAGGCGGGGCGGGCACTGCGAGATCATCATGGCAGGCAATGGGCCAGCCTATTGGTCCGTTGTGCACGCGACCAACGGTGAGATCGGCGTGGCGCTCGGCGACGAAGAAGCCGCAGCGGTGCAGGATGCATTCGTAGTTTGCCAACGCGGAGGTGAGTGCTCGATCAGCAACGCGCAAGTCTGGTATGACAGCGGCCAACGGCCTGGCAAGCGTCCACCGCCGCCGAAGGCGGCACAGGCCCCCCAGCCGCAATGCCGAATCCCTACGGGGCAAGTGGTGCGCATGCAGACGCGTTGCACCAACGGCGATTGCGTCCGCACCTACGAGAATGGCTGCACAGTGCGCTTTCAAGCGGCGCGATGTCTCGATCGGGAGACGAATACTTACGTGTGGCGTCCGAACGGCTGCGACGACGACAGTTGAGTGGCTTATCAGAAGTCACTCATGCAAATGAAACGGGCCGGAATATCCGGCCCGTAGGGTAGTGCGAGTCGGCCATGAAGGCCGTCTTGGGTTCGCCGATTAGGCAGCCCTAACCATCAATTGGCCGACATACCGCTGTGTCGCAGCAAGGCGTCGACCTGCGGTGCCCGTCCACGAAACGCGATAAACGACTCCATCGCTTCGCGGCTACCACCCACGGCCAGAATCTCGTCGCGATAGCGCGTCCCAGTTGCCGTGTCGAGCACCGTGCCGCTGACCTTCGCGGCTTCCTCGAATGCCGCGTAGGCATCGGCGGAAAGGACTTCAGCCCACTTGTAGCTGTAGTAACCCGCCGCGTAACCGCCAGCAAAAATGTGGCTGAACGTGTTCGGCCAGCGCGAAATTTCCGCTTGCGGCGTCACATGCAGGCGATCGTTGATACGGCGCGAAACTTCGAGCACCGACTCCGTGCCACGCGGGTCGAAGTCGTAGTGCAGGTGCATGTCGAAGTCCGAGAAGACCAACTGACGCAGCATCATCAGCCCGCTCTGGAAATTACGTGCAGCGATCATCTTATCGAACAGTGCGCGCGGCAGCGGCGCACCGGTATCGACATGCGCGGTCATGTGCTCGAGCACATCCCATTCCCAGCAGAAGTTCTCCATGAACTGCGACGGCAATTCCACCGCATCCCATTCGACGCCATTGATCCCCGCGACGCCCGCATCTTCAACTTGCGTCAGCATGTGATGCAGGCCGTGACCGAACTCATGGAACAGCGTGATGACGTCGTCGTGCGGCAGCAGCGCTGGCTTGTCGCCGACCGGTGCGGGGAAGTTGCACACGAGATAAGCGACGGGGGTTTGCAGCTTGCCGTCGTGCAGGCGCTTGCGCGTACGGGCGCTGTCCATCCATGCGCCGCCACGCTTGCCTTCACGAGCAAACAGATCCATGTAGAACTGGGCCACCAGTTCACCATCGCGCTCGATGCGGAAGAAGCGCACGTCCGGGTGCCACGTCTCGGCATCTTGCGGGCGGATCGTCACGCCGAACAGCGTGCCAGCCACGCGGAAGAGGCCGTCAAGCACTTTCGGCAGCGGGAAATATTGGCGGACTTCCGTCTCCGAGAACGCATAGCGCTGCTGGCGCAGCTTTTCTGAGGCGTAAGCCGTGTCCCACGGTTCAAGCTTGTCGATGCCGAGCGACTTAGCGGCGAAGTCTTGCAACTCTGCCCAATCCTTTTCGGCATACGGACGAGCGCGTTTGGCGAGGTCTTCGAGGAATTCCAGCACCTGTGCGGGTGACTCGGCCATCTTCGGCTCGAGCGAGACTTCGGCGTAGTTCTTGAAGCCGAGCATCTGTGCTTCTTCGCGGCGCAGTGCGAGTTGTTCGACGACGATCTTTGTGTTGTCCCAATCGGCTTCACCATCGCCGAATTGCGGGCCGAGCTCCGAGGCGCGTGTCACGTTCGCACGATAGAGTTTCTCGCGCAGCGCGCGGTTGTCTGCGTATTGCAGCACCGGGAAGTACGAGGGGAAATGCAGCGTGAATTTCCAGCCTTCGACGCCGTCGCGCTCAGCCGCAGCACGGGCCGCGGCTTTGTCGTCTTCGGGGACGCCTGCAATTTCCTTCTCGTCGGTGATCACCAGCGAAAACTTATTGGTCGCGTCGAGCACGTGATCGGAAAAGGCCTTGCCGAGGTGGGCTTGTTCCTCTTGAATCTCGGCGAAACGCGGCTTTTGGTCTTCGGGCAACTCGGCGCCACCCAGGCGGAAGCCGCGCATTTCGTTGTCGAGAATCTTCTTGCGAGCCGTCGTCAGGCCAGCGAATTCCGGACCTGCGGCGATGGCCTTGTATTTGTCGAACAAGGCCAGATTCTGACCAACACTGGCGGAGAATTCAGTGACGCGCGGCAGGTTGTCGCTGTAAGCGGCACGCAATTCCGGCGTATCGGCAACGGCATTCAGGTGCCCGACGATTTCCCACGCGCGGCCAAGGCCTTCGGTGCCATCTTCCACGGCGTCGAGAATGTTGGCCCAAGTTGCCGGGGTCGACGGATCTGCCGCGCGGTCCACCGCTGCACGCGCCTGTTCGAGCAGAACGTCGACGGCAGGCGTCACGTGCTCGGGGCGAATATCGGCAAAGCGGGGGAGTCCTTCGGTATCAAGCAGGGGATTGGTTTGCGGCTTGTTCATGCGATCGATGTCC
The DNA here is from genome assembly GCF_902459645.1 of Pandoraea pneumonica. Classification (GTDB taxonomy): domain Bacteria; phylum Pseudomonadota; class Gammaproteobacteria; order Burkholderiales; family Burkholderiaceae; genus Pandoraea; species Pandoraea pneumonica. The sequence goes on along the minus strand of NZ_CABPSK010000001.1, from coordinate 1,514,732 downwards.
ACTTGAAAGGGCTTACGAAGAGTGTGGGGGCATCCCTGCGATTTTTCCAGTCGTTTTTTTCAACCGAAACGATTGGGGATTGCCATGGCGGCAGGTGTGCGCAGGTGTGGGTGGGGCGGGGATCGGCGCAATGGGGTGCTGCGCCTCAAAAAGAAACGCGGCAGACGGTGTCCCGCCTGCCGCGTTTTCCCCTCAAGCCTTTGAGGGCGGGGTGCCTCAGGCGCCCAGCGTGCGTTCCGCCGCTTCGATCGTGTTGACCAGCAGCATGGTGATGGTCATCGGGCCGACGCCGCCCGGCACGGGCGTGATGTACCCGGCCACGTCCTTGACGCCGTTGAAGTCGACGTCACCGCACAGCTTGCCGGCGTCATCGCGATTCATACCGACGTCGATCACAGCGGCGCCAGGCTTGACCATGTCGGCCGTCACGATATTGCGCTTGCCCACGGCGGCGACGATCACGTCGGCGTTGCGGGTGTGGGCGGCGAGATCTTTGGTCTTGCTGTTGCAGATGGTGACGGTAGCGCCGGCTTGGAGCAGCATCATGGCCATCGGCTTGCCGACGATGTTCGACGCGCCGATCACGACGGCAACGGCGCCGCGCAGCGGGAAATCGACCGATTCGAGCATCTTCATGCAGCCATACGGCGTGCAGGGACGGAACAGCGGTGCGCCCGTCATGAGGGCACCGGCGTTCGACACGTGAAAGCCATCGACATCCTTTTCCGGCGCGATCGCTTCGAGCACCTTGTGGCTGTCGATATGCTTGGGCAGCGGCAATTGCACCAGAATGCCGTTGATCTTCGGATCACGGTTGAGTTCGTCGATGCGGGCGAGCAGGGCGGTCTCGGTCAGGTCGGCCGGGTAGCGGTCGAGCGACGAGTACAGGCCGTTGTCCTCGCAAGCCTTGACCTTGTTGCGCACATAGACCTGGCTGGCCTGATCTTCGCCGACCAAAATCACGGCGAGACCGGGCTGGTGGCCGCGGGCGGTGAGAGCGGCAGCGCGCGTAGCGACTTCGGCGCGAATGCGTTTGGCGAGGGCGTTGCCGTCGATGAGGGTGGCGGTCATGGTGCGTGGATATCGTGTGAAGGAAGGGGGCTGGCCCGAGAGGCCGGATACGGCAGCGTCTACCAGGCAGGTGGTGGACGGCAAAGACCGTATTATAGCGGCGCGCCGAAGGCGGCGGGAGGGGCCACCTTGCGCGAGTCGGCGAGATGCCGGCTCTGGGGGAATGCAAGGTGGGTATTGTTGCTGGCCCGCTAGTTCCGGCAGATTCACCGGTTCCAGCAGGCTGTCATCGGGCGAGACTTACGAACGTTTGGACAAGGCGAGACGCAGCAGGTCGGCAACTGTGTTGACGTTGAGCTTCTCCATGATGTTGGCGCGATGGGCCTCGACCGTCTTGATACTGATGCCGAGATCGTCGGCAATCTGCTTATTCAAGCGACCGGCGATAATCCGCTCGAGCACTTGTTGCTCACGGCCGGTGAGGCGTGCGAGCAGTTCCTCGGCTTGTTGTTGCTCGCGTTGGCTGCTGGCATCCTGCCGGGCCTTCGAGAGCATGCGCTCCACCAATGCCCGCAGTTCCGCTTCATCGAAAGGCTTTTCGATGAAGTCCATCGCGCCTTTCTTCATCGTATTGACTGCCATCGGCACGTCGCCGTGGCCCGTCACGAAGATCGTCGGGATGTTGATCTTTTGATCGATCAGCCGCTCTTGCAACTCCAGGCCGCTCATGCCCGGCATGCGCACGTCGAGAATCAAGCAGCTCACCTGACGTTTGTCGTAGTGCGCAATAAATTGCTCGGCGCTCTCGAAGCCGCGAACGTGGTAACCATTGGCTTCAAGTAGCCAGCGCAGTGAGTCGCGCACTGCTTCGTCGTCATCGACAACAAAGACAGTTTCTTGATCGATATTGGTGTTTGGTGTCGTCATAGTCCTCCCCCGGATCCGGATGTCGTATCGCCTTCTAACGGTAACAGAATACAAAAAGTACAACCATTCCGCACGCCGTCGACTTCATTGTTTTCTACCCACAGACGGCCGTGATGCGATTCGATGATGGAACGGCAGATGTTCAGGCCCATGCCCATGCCGTCCGATTTGGTGCTGAAGAACGGTTCAAACAACCGTTCGATGGTGGCTTCGTCCACGCCTGGGCCGTGGTCGGACACCTGAAATTCAATCGACTTGTCACGCCGCTCGACATGCAAGCGCACCGTCAGATCCCGGCGCTGGCCGGGCGGCGGCGTGTAGCCGTGCATGGCCTCGGCCGCATTCTTCAGCAGGTTCACCAGCACTTGCTCGATCAGCACCGGGTCCACGTAAATCTGTGGCAGTCCTGCCGGAAGCTCGGTCACGATGCGCACCCGGCGCTTGCGGGCCTCGATTTCGGCCAGCCCGACAGCGTCCGCCACGATCTCATAAATAGATGACGGCTGACGCTTCGGTTCACTACGTTTCACGAAAGCGCGAATGCGCTTAATGATCATGCCCGCCCGAACGGCCTGCTGCGAAGTCTTTTCCAGCGCTGGCAGCAGCGTCTCGGGCGATGTGCGGCCCGCGCGCACCAGCGCGGCCGTTCCCATGCAGTAGTTATTGATCGCGGCCAGCGGCTGATTCAATTCATGCGCGAGCGACGAAGCCATTTCGCCCATCGTCGTCAGACGGCCCGTGAACTGTAACCGTTCTTCCTCTTGCCGTGCCAATTCTTCCGCGTGCCGGCGCGCCGTAATGTCGGTAGCGACCTGCAATTGCGCCAGATGGCCGTCCACCCATTGAATGTACTGACGGCGCACTTCGAACCACTTCTGATGCGTGGGCAGATAGATTTCCTGCGTTTCGGCGGCCGTGTCGGTCAGCGACGCTGCGGGCAATCCGGCGAACGCGTCGACCATATCGATATGGTCGAGCGAGGTCGGCGAGAGTTCGCCGCCGCCGGAGAGTTCGAGGTGACCCTCAGGGCGCGTGCCGAACAACTGGCGATAGTAGCGGTTGGCGAAGAGCAGCTCGGCCTTATCGACGGCAAGCACCGACACCGACGCATCGAGACTTTCCAACACGGTGGTGAAGCGCTCGTGCGCGGCGGCGAGTTCTTCGCGCGCGCGCTTCGGCTCGCTGATATCGGTCAGCGACGACATCCAGCCAGTCTGCCGACCGTGCGCGTCGACGAGCGGCGAGACAAACATTCGGGCGTAGAAGATCGTGCCGTCTTTGCGCTGCACGCGTATTTCAAATCCATGCGAGGGAGCCTTGCCGCGCAACGTCATGTCGATGCGGCGCTGCATCTCGTGGATATCGTCCTTCGGCCAATACGGGTAGGGCGGTGCACGGTTCATGAGGTCCGGCTCGTCCCAGCCCGTCATGCGGCAAAACGCCGGATTCACATAGGTAATGTGCCCTTGCAGATCAAGCACGCGCATCCCGATCACGATGGAGTTTTCCATCGCCCGGCGGAACGACGTTTCATTGAACAGGGCTTGCTGGGCCTCGAAGCGCTGGCGCGTATGCCGCCAGAGACTCCAAAGGCTCCACAGCACGAAGCACGACAGCCCGGCAATCAGCCAGACCAGCGTGTTGTTGACGAAGTTGCCGACGGCCGGATACGAATAAATGCGCACGGCCAGGCTGTGGCCGGGCGGGTCGAGCAGGAGTTCGTAGGAGACGTCGCGAGGTAGTGGCGGACGTGTCGATGTCGTCGCCAGTTCGTTGTTGTGCGTGTCGATGAACGACACTTTGAATTTGTCGCCGAGCTCTTGCGGCAGTTCGTGAATCAGCAGGCCCTCGACGGAGTACACCGCACTGATCGTGCCGAGGAACTCGCGCTCACGCAACACGGGCACCTGAACGACGATATAGCTCGCGCCCGAGGCGTCATAGATCAACGTGGAATAGGCCGATCGACGGGAGTCACGCGCCGCGCGAAACGCCACCAGGAGTTCGTCTTCCATCGGATGCTGCGCCGAGCCCTGTAGGCGGGACGCAAACGGCGAGTCGGCAGGCACGGCCCATTTCGGTCGCTGCCCCGCGTCGAGCCAGTTCATGAAGACGATGTCTGCATGGTTTTGCATCAACTCGCTCGCCGCGTTCTGGAAGTGCGCGATGTCCTGAGGCTTCGCCGCGGTGTCGCGCGCAAGGGAACTGATCTGATCCTGAATGGCCAGCATATTCAGGCGGATCTGTTGCTGTGCCCAAGCAACGTTGCGATAAAGCGTGTCCTGCTGCTGTTCCGTCTCGCGGCGATTCAGGCTCCACAGGATCAAACTCATGACCACGAGGAAGATCACAATGGAGACCAGCGGCACCAGCAAGTAGTAGTGCGACTCCGCGAACCCTTGCAGCCAGCGGTTAGAGCGGGCAGGCGTGGCGGCGGTCCGGGACGGTGGGGCGGAGTTGGCGAGGCGTGGCGAAAGCATGGCGAGATTGTAGCGCAGGCAGACCGGTTTCCCGCTGCTTTAGCCTTTCATGCTCTGCTTTTCGGAAGCGTCCGATCTTTTTGCTAAGACGCCCGCTTAAAACGCTATTGAGACCGATCGGTACGCAATCAAACCGTGTTGAGATGTCGTCTCCAAGCCCTTGATTTTATGTGCACCGCAACAGAATTTCGCACTATGAAATTTACTATCGTAATCTGAAATTTCGCTTGCGAAGGCGGGAATATCCTTCGTACAATGCCCCGGTAAAAATGCCGGTGGGCCCGTCCATGAAGCGGGTATCAACCGTTACGCCAACCCGCTAACGACAGACAAGGAGACACCATGTCCGCCGTACCTGAAGAAGCCCTGAAGATCGTGTCCCCTGCGGACGCCGATCCCCAAGAAACGCAAGAATGGCTGGCCTCGCTCGAAGGCGTGCTGGCTGCCGAAGGCCCGGAGCGTGCCCACTACCTGCTCGAGAAGCTGATTGAATTCGCCCGTATCAATGGCGAACATCTCCCGTTCTCGGCCAACACCCCCTATATCAACACCATCCCCGTCGACCAGCAGGCCCGTATTCCGGGCGATCAGGAAGTCGAGCACAAGATTCGCTCGTACACCCGCTGGAATGCGATCGCGATGGTGCTGCGTGCCGGCAAGGACACGAACGTTGGCGGTCACATCGCCTCGTTTGCCTCGGCCGCAACGCTGTATGACGTCGGTTTCAACCACTTCTGGCACGCCCCGTCGGACAAGCACGGTGGCGACCTGGTGTTCGTGCAAGGCCACTCGTCGCCTGGCGTCTACAGCCGTGCGTACCTGTTGGGCCGCCTGGAAATGAGCCAGCTCGAGAACTTCCGTCAGGAAGTCGACGGCGGCGGTCTGTCGTCGTACCCGCACCCGTGGCTGATGCCGGACTTCTGGCAGTTCCCGACGGTGTCGATGGGTCTGGGCCCGATCATGGCGATCTATCAGGCTCGCTTCATGAAGTACCTCGAGTCGCGCAACATCGTGCAGACCGAAGGTCGTAAGGTTTGGGCGTTCCTGGGCGATGGCGAAACGGATGAACCGGAGTCGCTGGGCGCAATCGGCATGGCCGGACGCGAACACCTCGATAACCTCGTGTTCGTGATCAACTGCAACCTGCAACGCCTGGACGGCCCGGTGCGCGGCAACGGCAAGATCATTCAGGAACTCGAATCGGAATTCCGCGGTGCCGGCTGGAACGTCATCAAGGTTATCTGGGGCAGCCGCTGGGACGCGCTTCTCGCGCGCGACAAGAAGGGCCTGCTGATGAAGCGCATGATGGAATGCGTGGACGGTGAGTATCAGACGTACAAGTCGAAGGACGGCGCGTTTGTGCGCGAGAACTTCTTCAATACGCCTGAGCTGAAGGCCATGGTGGCCGACTACTCCGACGAAGATATCTGGGCGCTCAATCGCGGCGGTCACGATCCGCACAAGATCTACGCGGCCTATCAATCGGCAACGCAGCACAAGGGTCAACCGACCGTCATCCTCGCCAAGACCATCAAGGGTTACGGCATGGGTGAAGCCGGTCAGGCGATGAACATCACCCACCAGCAGAAGAAGATGCCGGTGGAGTCGCTCAAGAAATTCCGCGACCAGTTCAAGCTGCCGCTCACCGACGACGAAATCGCCGACGTGCCGTACGTCAAGTTCGAAGAAGGCTCGAAGGAACTCGAATACATGCGCGCTCGCCGCATGGAACTCGGTGGCTACCTGCCGCAGCGCCGCACCAAGGCCGCTTCGCTGCCGGTGCCCGCGCTGAACGCCTTCGATGCACTGCTCAAGGCGACTGCCGAAGGCCGTGAAATCTCGACGACGATGGCATTCGTGCGCATTCTGAATGTGCTGCTCAAGGACAAGGCGCTGGGTCAGCGTATTGTGCCGATCGTGCCGGACGAGTCGCGTACCTTCGGTATGGAAGGTCTGTTCCGTCAGATCGGTATCTGGAGCCAGGTCGGTCAGCGTTACATCCCGCAAGATCAGGATCAACTGATGTTCTACAAGGAATCTGAGAACGGTCAGATTCTGCAAGAAGGCATCAATGAAGCGGGTGGTATGTGCGACTGGATCGCCGCCGCAACGTCGTACTCGACGCACGGCGAGACGATGATCCCGTTCTACATCTTCTACTCGATGTTCGGCTTCCAGCGTATCGGCGATCTGGCCTGGGCGGCTGGCGACATGCGCGCCCGCGGCTTCCTGGTTGGCGGTACCGCCGGCCGGACCACGCTCAACGGTGAAGGTCTGCAACACGAAGACGGTCACTCGCTGCTGTGGGCGTCGTCGATTCCGAACTGCCTGCCGTACGATCCGACGTTCGCCTTCGAACTGGCTGTGATCGTTCAAGACGGTCTGCGCCGCATGGTGCAGGATCAGGAAGACGTGTATTACTACCTGACCGTGATGAACGAGAACTACGCCCACCCGGCCATGCCGGAAGGCGTCGAACAGGACATCCTGAAGGGGATGTACGCGTTCCGTCGCGGCGAAGACAACAAGAAGGCCCCGCGTGTGCAACTGCTGGGTTCGGGCACGATCTTCAATGAAGTGATCGCTGCGGCCGAGATGCTCAAGAACGACTGGGGCGTCGAATCGGATCTGTGGAGCTGCCCGAGCTTCACCGAACTGTCGCGCGAAGGCAATGACGTCGCACGCTACAATCTTCTGCACCCGACCGAGACGCCGCGTCTGTCGCACGTCGAGAAGTGCCTGAACGATACGCGTGGCCCGGTCATCGCATCGACCGACTACATCCGTACGTACGCTGACCAAATTCGTCCGTTCGTGCGCGGTCGTTACGTGGTGCTCGGTACCGACGGTTATGGCCGTTCGGATACGCGTGAGAAGCTGCGTCACTTCTTCGAGGTGGATCGTAACTGGGTGACGGTCGCTGCGCTCAAGGCGCTGGCCGACGAAGGCACGCTGCCGGCAAGCAAGGTTGCCGAAGCGATCGCCAAGTACAACCTGGATCCGAATAAACCCAACCCGATGACCGTCTAAAGGCCGCTTCGCGCGGCAGTCGCGTCCGCCAGCCGCCCCCCAGCGGCAGGCGGATGCGCGCCGCACGACAAGCGCAGCCTCGAGGAGACTGTGGAAAATGAGTCAAGTGATCGAAGTGAAAGTCCCGGACATCGGTGACTTCAAAGACTTGCCCGTCATCGACGTGCTGGTCAAAGCGGGTGACAAGATCGACGCCGAGCAGGCGCTGATTACCCTGGAGTCGGACAAGGCCACGATGGATGTGCCGAGCCCGGCCGCTGGCGTTATCAAGGCGCTGAGCCTGAAAGTCGGCGATGAAGTTTCGGAAGGCTCGCTGATTCTGACGCTCGAGACCGTGAATGGCTCGGGCGCGCAAGCCAACGGTGCTGCCGCGCCGGCCGCTGCTCCGGCAGCAGCACCGCAAGCTGCTGCACCGGCCCCGGCAGCCCCCGCGGCGCCGGCTGCCGCTGGCGGTACGAGCAAGATCGATGTGAAGGTGCCGGATATCGGCGGCTACGACGACGTGCCTGTGATCGAAGTGCTGGTCAAGGTGGGCGATACGGTGACGGCAGAGCAGTCGCTGGTCACGCTGGAATCGGACAAGGCGTCGATGGACGTGCCGAGCCCGGCCGCTGGCGTCGTCAAGGAAATCAAGGTTAATGTCGGCGACAAGGTCTCGGAAGGCTCGCTGATCGTGGTGCTCGAAGGTGCCGCTGCTGCACCGGCCAAGGCTGCCGCTGCGCCCGCGCCTGCACCGCAAGCCGCCCCGGCACCTGCCGCAGCAGCCCCGGCCGCTCCGGCACCGGCGCCCGCCGCAGCACCGGCTGCCGCGCCTGCCGCTGCCGTCGCAACGGGTAGCCAGCCGATTAGCCACGCTAGCCCGTCGGTGCGTAAGTTTGCGCGCGAGCTGGGTGTGGAAGTCACGCAAGTCAAGGGAACGGGGCCGAAGGGCCGTGTGACCGTCGACGACGTGCGCAACTTCATCAAGAGCGCGCTGGCCGGTGGCAATCGTCCGGCTGCGACGGGTGGTGCGCCCGCAGGCGGTGGCGAGCTGAATCTGCTGCCGTGGCCGAAGATCGACTTCTCGAAGTTCGGTCCGGTCGAACCGAAGGCGCTCTCGCGCATCAAGAAGATTTCGGGTGCCAACCTGCACCGCAACTGGGTCATGATCCCGCACGTCACGAACAACGACGAAGCGGACATCAGCGAACTGGAAGCCTTCCGCGTGCAGTTGAACAAGGAAAACGAAAAGGCCGGCGTCAAGGTGACGATGCTCGCGTTCGTGATCAAGGCCGTCGTGATGGCCCTGAAGAAATTCCCGACGTTCAACGCCAGCCTCGACGGCGACAACCTCGTCTTCAAGCAGTACTTCCACGTGGGCTTCGCTGCCGACACGCCGAACGGTCTGGTCGTGCCGGTGGTCCGCGATGCCGACAAGAAGGGCGTGTTCGAAATCGCACGCGAGACGTCGGACCTGGCCAAGCTCGCCCGCGAAGGCAAGCTCAAGCCGGACCAGATGCAAGGCGGTTGCTTCTCGATCTCGTCGCTCGGCGGTATCGGCGGCACCACGTTCACGCCGATCATCAATGCGCCGGAAGTGGCCATTCTGGGTCTGTCGCGTTCGTATCAGAAGCCGGTGTGGGACGAGCGTAAGCAACAGTTCCTGCCGCAACTGACGCTGCCGCTGTCGCTGTCCTACGATCACCGCGTGATCGACGGCGCCGAAGCTGCACGCTTCAACGCGTACTTGGGCCAACTGTTGGCGGACTTCCGTCGCGCAATGCTGTGATGGCGCATGCTGCCGGCCGCGCGCAAGTGCTGGCCGGCGGCTGCTGACGAGGAGGGGCACCATGACCACCGTGGTAGTCGTCAAGAAAGCGGGCGAAATCGCGATTGCCGCTGATTCGCTCGTGACGTTCGGCGACACGCGACTGTCGCAGTCCTATGAGGAAAACCGCAAGGTGTTTCTCGTGGGCGATTCGTATATCGGGTTAGCCGGTACGACGGCGCATTTTCCGGTCATGCGAGCCATTCTGTCCGGCATGAGCGACGAGTGCCGTCTGCATTCGCGCGACGAAGTATTCCGCACGTTCTGCCGCGTCCATCAGAAGCTCAAGGAAGAATATTTCCTCAATACGAAGGAGGAAGAAGACGATCCGTACGAGTCGTCGCAGATCACCTGCGTGATTGCGAATCCGACCGGCATTTACGGCGTTTATTCCTACCGGGAAGTGTTTGTTTTCGATCGGTTCTGGGGCATCGGTTCGGGGCGTAATTTCGCGCTCGGTGCCATGTATGCCCTCTACGATCAGGATCTGAGCGCAAGCGCCATCGCCGAGGCCGGCGTCAAAGCGGGCGCGGAGTTCGATAAGAGCTCTGCGGGGCCGTTTCAGGTGCACACGTTTCCGATCGATACCACTATCAAGTCATAAATGCGACAGGGAGACCCCGCATGAGTCTCATTGAAGTCAAGGTGCCGGATATCGGCGCAGAGGGCGTGGATGTCATCGAAGTGATGATCAAGCCCGGCGACAAGATCGCCAAGGATGCGTCGCTCATTACGCTGGAGTCCGACAAGGCCTCCATGGAAGTGCCCTCGGAAGTGTCGGGCACGGTCAAAGAAGTGAAGATCAAAGTGGGCGACAAGGCGAGCCAAGGCACGCTGATCGCTATCGTCGAGGCTGAAGACGCAGGTGCTGCGAAAGCCGCTGCACCCGCGGCTCCGGCGGCGGCACCCGCCAAGCCGGCCCCGGCAGCGGCACCTGCCGCACCGGCAGCGCCTGCACCGGCCGCCGCCACGCATAGCGGCGGCGCCGACACCGAATGCGAAGTGCTCGTGCTGGGCGCTGGCCCGGGCGGGTACTCGGCCGCATTCCGTTCGGCCGATTTGGGTCGCAAGACCGTGCTCGTCGAGCGTTATGCCACGCTCGGTGGCGTGTGTCTGAACGTGGGCTGCATTCCGTCGAAGGCACTGCTGCACACGGCTGCTGTGCTGGAAGAGGCGCAGTCGCTGGGCCACCATGGCATCTCGTTCGCCAAGCCGGAAGTCGATCTCGACAAGCTGCGCGCGTACAAGGAAAGCGTGGTCGGCAAGCTCACCGGCGGTCTGGCCGGCATGGCGAAGATGCGCAAGGTCGAAGTCGTGCGCGGTGTGGGCACCTTCCTCGATCCGAACCATATGGAAGTGGTTGCCGAAGATGGCAGCAAGCGCGTGGTGAAGTTCGCTCAGGCGATCATCGCCGCGGGCTCGCAAGCCGTGAAGCTGCCGTTCTTGCCGGAAGATCCGCGCATCGTCGACTCGACCGGGGCGCTCGAACTGCGCCAACTGCCGAAGAAGATGCTGGTCATCGGTGGCGGCATCATCGGTTTGGAAATGGCCACGGTGTATAGCGCACTCGGCACCGAAATCGACGTCGTCGAAATGCTCGACGGCCTGATGCAAGGCGCCGATCGCGATCTGGTCAAGGTCTGGGAGAAGATGAACGCCAAGCGTTTTGGCCGCGTCATGCTCAAGACCAAGACGGTGGGGGCTGAAGCCAAGGACGACGGCATTTACGTCAAGTTCGAAGGCGAGGCCGCTCCGGCAGAGCCGCAGCGTTACGATCTGGTGCTGGTCGCAGTGGGCCGCAGCCCGAACGGCAAGAAGATTGGCGCTGAGAAGGCGGGCGTGTCGGTGGGTGATCGCGGTTTCATCTCGGTCGACAAGCAGATGCGCACGAACGTGCCGAACATCTTCGCCATTGGTGACGTCGTCGGTCAGCCGATGCTCGCGCACAAGGCCGTGCACGAAGCGCACGTTGCGGCAGAAGCGGCTGCGGGTGAGAAGGCGTATTTCGATGCCATTCAAATTCCGTCGGTGGCATACACCGATCCGGAAGTGGCATGGGCCGGCAAGACCGAAGATCAGTTGAAGGCCGAAGGCGTGAAGTATGGCAAGGCCGTGTTCCCGTGGGCCGCTTCGGGCCGTGCCATCGCCAATGGGCGCGATGAAGGTTTCACCAAGGTGCTGTTCGATGAAGAGACGCACCGCATTGTGGGTGGCGCCATCGTTGGCACACACGCAGGCGACTTGATCGGTGAAATCTGTCTGGCGGTCGAAATGGGCGCCGACGCGGTGGATATCGGTAAGACGATTCACCCGCACCCGACGCTGTCGGAATCGGTCGGCATGGCCGCAGAGATCTACGAAGGTGTCTGCACCGACGTGCCGCCGGCTCGCAAGAAGTAATTAGCGACGTAGCGGGCATCCGATGTTGGGTGCTCGTTTGAGTGCTGAGTCGAATAAAACCGCCACTCCCTCACGGGATGGCGGTTTTGTTTTTTGTGCGGGTAGGGTGGAACCGTGTCGCGCCCCAAAAAGAAAACCCGGCGCGAGGCCGGGTTCGAAAGGTACCTGCGGTACCGAGGAGACAACTGGTGTCGCGGCATCCAACGGGACTACCGCGATCAATTTTCAAGCGTCCCTCGTACAGCTAATTGGACGCAGACGATTACTTCTTGGCGGTTGCGGCGCGCGAGGCTTGAGCAGCAGCCTTCGTTGCAACGTTGGTCGCCGCGGCGAAGTTCGTTTCAGCGATTTCAACGGCTTGCTTGGTCGCCTTTTGCACGCTGTCGAATGCGCTGTTGGCAGCGGACAGGGCCGACTTGGCGAGTGCAACGGCCGACTCGGAACCGGCCGGGGCGTTCTTGGCCAGGTTGTCGAACAGCGCTTGCACATTCTGCGAGCTCTCAGCCAGTTGGGCTTCGGCCACCTTGGTCACTTCGGCTTGCGTCGACGAAGCGATTTCGTACAGGTGACGGCCATAAGCGAGTGCCTTTTCGGCAGCCGGTTGGACGAGGTTAGCTTGCAGAGCGAGCAGTTCCTGCGCGTCCTTCACAGCGAAAGCCTTTTGCGCGGTCGATGCGGATTCTGCGAGCGATGCCTTCACAGCTTGCAGGTTCAGTTCGACGAGCTTTTCAACGCCTTCAAAGGCTTTGTTGGTCAGGCCAAACAGGGTTTCGAGGTTGGCCTTGTGGGCGGCAGCGAGTTGCTCGGGGGTCAGAAACGACATGGCGTTCTCCTATGATGTCATACACAACATATCGACCCACTCCGTGTTCGCTTGTTGGTTCTCACCTTATTTCGGTGAAAACACGGTTGGGGCCTTTCGGTGAGTGCGATGTTCTTTGCTGCATCGCACAATTGCAAGTGTAGAGATATTTTTGTCGCTGTCAAGTCTTTTTTGTGCGGCGCAGCAATTCAACAAAAGCTTACAAAATCAAAAGGTTGGGGCGTGTGTGAACAATGCGTGACACCGCGCTGCGGCGAACCTGTGCACCTCCCTGGAAAGCCTTGATTGGTGCGGCTTTGCACCGATTGGGGGCGCGGCGAACCCGGCGCGGCGGTGGTACTATCGCTGGGTTCCGGCACTGGCGGAGCGGTGACTCGCAGCGAAAATCCGAAGGGTTTTTCTAATCGGCTGCGACGGATCGCGCGCCGGTGCCGATGTCGTTCAACGCCTTTTGCGTGCCGCGTCCGCCGGCCAAACGTGTCGATGCAAGCGTTTTACAGCGACCATTTCGTCCTGCCTCTCCCCCCCGGGCACCGTTTCCCCATGGAAAAGTACGCGCGGCTGCGCGAACGGGTGGCGGCCGAGTTGCCGCAGGTGACCTTGGCGGAAGCGCTGCCTGCCGACGACACGATGCTGCGGCGAGTCCATTCGGCCGATTACGTGGCTCGCGTGAGTGCAGGGGCACTCGACGCCAAAGAACAACGCGACATCGGTTTTCCCTGGTCGACACAGATGGTCGAGCGCTCGCGCCGGTCGGCGGGCGCGACCGTGGCCGCATGCCGGGCGGCGCTGGTCGATGGCGTGGCCGCCAACTTAGCCGGCGGCACGCATCACGCCTACGCCGACCGTGGTGAAGGGTTCTGTGTATTCAACGACGCCGCCGTGGCGGCGCGTGCGATGCAGGCCGAACTCGGCGCCGGTACGCGCGTGGCGATCATCGATCTCGACGTGCATCAGGGCAACGGCACGGCAGCGATCTTCGAACATGACCCCAGCGTGTTCACGCTATCGATGCATGGCGAACACAATTATCCGTTTCATAAGGCGCGCGGCGATCTCGATATTGCGCTGCCCGACCGGTGTGGCGACGACGAGTATCTGATTGCCCTCGGGCATGCGTTGACGGACCTATTCGCGCAATTCACACCGGCGCTCGTGATTTATCTCGCCGGTGCCGACCCCTTGGAAAACGATCGGCTTGGCCGACTGTCGCTCACGCACGATGGTTTGCTCGCGCGCGATCGCAAAGTGCTCACGGCGTGCGTCGAGCGTGGGCTGCCGGTGGCCATTGCGATGGCCGGTGGTTACGGGCGCGACATCGATCAAACCGTCGCAGCACACTTTGCGACACTTCGACTGGCCAGCCAATTCCAGCGCTCCGGTCGTCGACTTCAGGAAGTGACGATGCAGAGCATTCTCGTATGACCGAGCGGACTGAGGGGGCTGTACCCACCGCCGCAGATTTGACGAACCCGGCAACTAGTGGGGCAACCAGCCCAGCGTCTCACCCGGCAACGTCGACCTCACTTTCAAGCGGACGCGCATCGATCTGGTCGGCCGCCATGCCCTGGTGGTTTGTCCTGATATGGAGCACGGGCTTCATCGTCGCCAAGTACGGCATGCCGAATGCCGAGCCGCTGACATTTCTCACGTTGCGCTATGGCGGCACGCTGATCGTGATGCTGCCGATCGCATTGCTGACAGGCACGCCATGGCCGCGCCGTGAAGTCGCGGGGCGGCAGGGGGCGTCTCAGGTGAATTGGGCGCTCTACGGCCGCCTCGCCGTGTGCGGCATTCTCATTCAGGCGGTGTATCTCGGCGGTGTCTGGGCGGCCATCAAGCACGGGGTGCCTGCCGGGTTGGCCGCACTGATCGTCGGCATTCAGCCGCTGCTCACCGCGCTCTTCGCTAGGCTCATCGGCGAGCCTGTATCGCGGCGTCAGTGGTTTGGGCTGCTGTGCGGGTTTGTGGGCGTTGGGCTAGTCGTCGCCAATAAGGTGGGCGTTCGCGGTGTGGGCCCGGCAGCAATCGCGCTGTGTGTGCTGAGCCTGGTCGCCATCACCGCGGGCACGCTCTATCAGAAGCGCTTTTGCGCGCACTTCGATTTGCGTGTCGGCACGATCGTGCAATTCGGCGCCGCCTTCGTGGTGACGCTGCCCGCCGCATACCTGCTCGAAACCATGCAAGTGCGATGGAACGTCGAAATGCTCGGCGCGTTGGCATGGTCGATATTGGCGCTCTCGATCGGCGCCATCTCGCTCTTGTTCTTGTTGATCCGGCACGGCGCCGCGACCAAGGTGTCGAGCCTCATGTACCTGACGCCGCCGACCACGGCGGTCATGGCCTGGTTGTTGTTCGGCGAGACGCTCTCGCCGTTGAGTGCGGCAGGGATGGTGGTCGCTGCGCTGGGCGTAGCGCTGGTCATCGAGCGCACCGAACGGCGTTCGGTATCCGCCTCGGGATCGACGTCTGCCTCCGCCGCTGCGAAGCGTAGAACGTGACGTCGACCGTACATCACGCTGACAAACCCCATTCGTAAGAGCTACGTAGAAGACGCTATGAAACACGATCATCCGCACGGGGCGGCCCCGCAGAACGGACAAACGTCGCAAGCGCACGCCGCCACCCAATTGCACGCGAGCGACCGGATACCTGATGGGGCGGGCGTGACAGGCGGCCTTGGGGAAAGTACGCCCCCGGCGCTTGTCAACGGCTTGACCGGTCCGCGCGTGGAACATGTCGACGAGGCCATTCGCAGCCGCCGCTCGATTCGCGCTTTCCTGCCGACGCCGGTGCCGCAGCAAACCGTGGCCGACATGCTTTCGGTAGCGTCGCGTGCACCGTCCGGCAGCAACATCCAGCCGTGGCAAACCTACGTGCTGACGGGAAAGTCACTGACCGCGCTCACGACGCGCCTGCTCGACACGTTCAACGACCCGGCACAGCGTGTGATGCATGAAGAAGAGTATGCGTACTACCCGCGCGAATGGACCGAGCCGTATCAGGCGCGGCGTCGCAAGGTGGGCTGGGACTTGTATGGCTTGCTCGGCATCGGACGTGAGGACAAGGAGCGCATGCATGGTCAGCATGGCCGCAACTTCCGATTCTTCGATGCGCCGGTCGGGTTGATTTTCACCATCGACCGGCATCTGGAGCAGGGGAGTTGGCTGGACTACGGGATGTTCCTGCAAAGCATCATGGTCGCAGCGCGGGCTCGCGGTCTCGACACGTGTGCGCAGGCGGCGTTTGCCATGTATCCACGCGTGATCGCGGAGGTATTGCGCTTGCCCGAATCTCGCATGGTGGTTTGCGGTATGGCGTTGGGTTATGCCGATCCGGCCGCGGCCGAGAACCAACTCGTCACCGAGCGTGCGCCACTCGACGACTGGGCGCACTTTTTGAATTAACGTATATCAAGATTTTGGAGTTATTTGGCATTTTGTGGCGAGTGTTGCATTTGCCTGGTTGCGGTGCACAAAACTGCCAGATGCCGGTTTAAGTATTTCAGCTAAGTCATTCATATTGCTTATTTTTTGGGAAGTTACTAAACTTCTCCCAAACTCGTTGCCTGCCAACCTTTCGCTACCCCCAATCTATGTACGCGATCACCACCCTTGCACGTTTGTGCCGCGCCCGCCTCTGGGGTGCTGCCGTCGTGGCGATCTCGCTCGCTGCCGGTGCGCCGGCCGTTGTCCACGCAGCCGGTAAGACGAGCGAATGCTCGCCCAAGACTGCCAAGACTGCGGCTCAGAAGCGCGCCTGCGCGAACGCCAAGCCCGTCGCTAAATCCACCACCAAAGTCAGCGCGAAACGCGCCGTCGCCACCACGGCCTCGCGCGATACCAAAAGCGCGACGAAAGCCGGCGGTAAAGCGCGCAAGCTCGCTGCCGTCGACGACGACGGACCTGCGGCGAAGCGTGTTGCCGTCAAACGTGTCGTCTTCAAAAACGGCAAGCGTCATGTCGTGACGTCGTATCGCACCGTCAACTTTGCGCCGCAAGCGCCGGAACGTCTGTCGACGGGTCGTGCGTTCGGTCTGCATGAAACGCCTGACGCGCTCGCTCTGCGTTCGTCGGTGGCTTATGTGATCGACGAGCGTACCGGCGAGTCGCTGTTCGACAAGAATTCCCAAGCGGTGCTGCCGATCGCTTCGATCTCGAAGCTGATGACGGCGATGGTGTCGCTCGACGCCGGCATTCCGATGACGGAACCCATGGAAGTGACCGACGAGGATCGCGACTACGAGAAGGGTACGGGATCGCGTCTGTCGGTGGGCTCGCGCCTCACGCGTGAAGACATGCTGCACATCGCGCTGATGTCGTCGGAAAACCGTGCGGCGGCGGCGCTCTCGCGTTACTTCCCCGGCGGACGCCCGGCGTTCCTGGCGGCGATGAATCGCAAGGCCAAAGAGCTCGGCATGAACGACACGCACTTCAACGACCCGACCGGGTTGTCGAGCCAGAACGTGTCGAGCGCGCGTGACCTCGTGAAGATGGTCAAGGCTGCGTATCAGTACCCGATGATTCGCCGCTTCTCGACCGATACCAACTACGACGTCAACACTGGCCGTCGCGAGTTGCATTACGTGAGCACGAACCATCTGATCGGTCACCCGGGCTGGGAAATCGGTCTGCAAAAGACGGGCTACATCAACGAAGCGGGACAGTGCCTCGTGATGCAGGCGAACGTCGACGGCCGACCGGTCATCATGATTCTGCTCGACTCCACCGGCAAGTATTCGCGCTTTGCCGACGCCACGCGCGTTCGCAAGTGGCTGCTTGAAGGTGGCGGTACGGCGCCGCAACGCACGGCGGGTAACACCCCGACCGCGCAAGTGGCAACCAACGGCGCGCACGCGCTGTAAGTCACATCGCTTGTCGGCGCGCCTCGCGCGCCGCGGCTCTCAAAAGGCGCTCCTTCGGGAGCGCCTTTTGTTTTGCGCGCGTGAAATAGCGTTTTGGATTCCTTATCGGTGTATTGCTGCCCCATCCAACGTAAGTCGACGCCCGATTGTCAAAGCGAGCCAAGCGCGGACATCTACGCTTGCGTCTGCCAATCAGATGGCATTGACGTACCGATCACGCCGACGCTCGGTAACGGTAAAAGCAACGGTGACGGCAAAGGTAACGAAACGGGAAAGCGGAGGCGATATGCATGTTGGAAGGATGGGGGCAATCACGCATGAAGAAGCGCGCCAATGGGATATGCCGAGCATGCGCCCGGCGGTACAGCGTACGCGAAGCATGGGGCAGATTTACGAGCAGATTGCCGCAAACCTGGAACAGGCGCACCAGCACGTGATAGCCACCGATGGTGATCGGGCATCGTCACATATGGGGCAAGAGATCGACGTCTTCCAAGGGCGTGTTCACAAGCGTATCCAGCGATCGTTTAAGCGTAGCGATTTCTGCTTTGCTCGCGGCATGCGCGGAGGCGGCTTCAACCGGTCGGTGCAGGAGCAGTGGGACGTGGCGAATCCGTCAAAGCTGACAGCTTCCGCGCGAAATCTGTATGACTTTCTTCAGGACGTGGATGCGCGTAGCGGGGCGATCTTGTCGCGGGCAGCGCGGTATCAGGCGAGCGCCGCGCTGTCGATGATTGCGCACGACAACGCGATCTACGAGCAGGCCCGTTCCTCGCTGATCGCGGAATTGATGGTGGTCTCCGCGCAGGCCATGATGCACACGAACGACACCCGTGCGCAGTTCGGGCCTGAAAGGGCATCGGCGCTGCCGCCGGAGGAGGGGCCGCCACCGTATTCGCCACCGTATGCGCAACCCGAGGCGCCACCGGCTCCGATGGCGTCACCATCGGCTCCGGTACTCCCTGCGCGCTTGTGATTACTCGGCCGTCACCACGTGAGACGCCATGTGACCGGCGTCAGGCGTGGGGACATGAAAGCCCAGCGATGCCGAGATCAGCAGTGCCGTCTCGTTCAGATTGGCCAGCCACGCGTCTTGAAGGCGATCTGCCGGTGCCGAGAGCGACAACCCGGCGACGAGCTTGCCGCTGTCGTCGTAAATGCCCGCCGCGATGCAGCGCACGCCGAGTTCGAGTTCTTCGTTGTCGCGCGCGTAACCCGACTTGCGCACGTGACTCAGTTCTCGTTCGAGCTTTTGCAGATCGGTGATGCTGTTGCGCGTGTGCCCCGACAACCCGGTGCGCGTCGCATACGCACGCACACGTGCTGCTTCGTCCGCCGCCAGAAACAGTTTGCCGACCGACGTCAGATGCAAGGGCGCATGGCCGCCGATGGCACGCACGACTTGCATGCCGGAGCGCTCGCTATAGGCGCGTTCGATGTAGACGATTTCATCGCCCTGACGCACCGACAGGTTGACCGTTTGTCCCGTGATGCGGTGCAAGCCGCGCATCGGCGAGAGGGCGGCATCGCGTACCGAGAGGCGCGCCTTGACCAGATTGCCGAGCTCGAGCAAGCGCATGCCGAGCCGATAGGTGCCCGGGTCGCAACGGTCGACAAAGCGGCAAGCCACCATGTCGTTGAGGATGCGGTGTGCGGTGGAAGGATGGAGTTCGGTGGACTGCGCCAACTCCTTGAGACTGACGGGGTCGGCATGTCCGGCCAGCGCATCGAGCAGTCGCATCATGCGCTCGATCACCTGAATGGACGTGCGCGATTCCGCGCCTTGCGTGCTGTCGTCTTTCATGGGGTAGGGCCGAGTTTCGTATAGCGTCGATTCTATATCATATGGTGAAAAATTCGCAGGACTTCCCGTAGAGGAGTCTTGCGAATTGCAGAAGGAGCAATTGGATGGAAGCGATGAACGCCCGTCAGGCGAGCCACCAGCGACCGCGCGTGGGTACCCGGCGCTCAATCGCAGGCACACCTGCCACGCAGCGCGGGCTTTGTGGCGCAGCCTTTGCCCGAGACGTTCGAAAGTGCCTTCAGGCAGGCAGAGGTGACGTGCCAGTGTCGTTCCCCGTGCGATTCCCCCAGACGATTCAAGAGGCCCGGCACCTGTTGATGGCCGATCTTCGCGAAGTCATGCGACAAGTGTCGTCGCCCAATCGGTGGCAGGCGCACGGCGCGCCGAAAATCGAAACAGTAACGGTCTTGCTCAATACGGTGGATGCAGAGGTCTGTCGCTTGGGTGACGTCACGGACCCTGCTTCGTTACTGGGCAAGGTGCTCGGGGGGACGACGCCGAGCGTGAGAGAACAGTTCGGCCGCATGGGGCACCTCACGCCTACGGCCAAGGCGTTGTTCGACGAGCTCGTCTGCATGCAAGCGGCCACGCATGGCCTGCGATACGCATTGCAATGCCGCAGTCTCGACTGGCGCGGCGCGCCCAACGCCTGCCTCACGCCCGCGGGCAGCAGCGTGTGGATTGCGCAACATGCCGCTATCGACGGCGTGAAAATGTCGCGCCAGGCCATGTTGATGGCGTTTGCTGCCGGGCAGCGACGCAAGGACGAGCGGCTTTCGGCCTCCTTCAATGGCATCGCCAACGCCCATCGGCAATTGGCGGCGATATGCGAACAAAGCGCCGACGCGATGGAGTTCATTCGCGACGATGCGCGGCGCCGTGAGTGGCAATCGCGCATCAGTACCGATCTCTAGACGGACGAATGTTGTCTTGGATTCGCTTTGGCGTTGCATCGGGGAGTGCGTCGATTCCAAGGACTCTGACGACGTAAACCGAAAGTGGACGCTACCCAGTCTCGTTACGATTCACTCCGTTTCCCTTTTCACGCACGGTGCTCAATGGCGGCGACAAAGTGCAGCCGCTTTGCCGGCGCCGCGGCATCACAACGGAGATAGCTGTCATGACGTACTTGGCGAGTCACCCTGGCGTCGCGATGTGGGCGTTGGAGTCGTTGAATTTCTTTGGGAAGGAGCGGTATTCGAAAGGGGAGCCGCTGATCTATGAGCCAGCGACGATCGGCCCTCGAAAGGAGGGCATCGCGGAAGCCACGGGGCAGTCGATTGCAGAAAAGCGCGCAGCGATTTGCGCGAAATTCGAAGCGTTGAAGAATACAAGGCGCGAGCCGAGCCATGACATGCGATATGTCGAGGCTTTGGAGAAGACATTCGAGAAGACTTTTGAGAAGGCGACGTCGGGGTATCGGAAGGGTGGTTTGTGGGACGGGTTCTGGCGCTATTCGAAGCAGCCGGGCAAGTGGATGCCGCATTATCTGGTCGGCAATCAAATTCACGAAAAAGATACTGATCAACTAACGCCGTCGGCTAAGCGTTTCGCCCTAATTCTGGATCAGCTTATCGAGGCGTTAGAGCGGGGCCGGCAATCGATGGAGGCGAGCGAGCAGGTCCGAGCCCTGCATCACCCTTCCAGCTTGGCAGAACGCGCAGGCACCTCCGGGCAGAGGGGGGACCCTGTTGAGACTGCTGAGCACGTCTGTCGGCTCGTTGACATCAGCCAGCAAAGCTGCGAGTTGGCCCGTCAGGCGCTTGAGGAGGCAAGTGGGCAGGTCTGGCCCGATAAGAAACATTACGGAAAACGCCAGATCCTCTCCTTCGTCCTTGCTTCTGTCGCAACAGCCATTGCCATTCTCGGTTTGGCGATTTCGGCGCCTATCCTGTCGTGTCTTGGCGTCACCATGACGGCAGCGACTAGAGGGGTAGGTCTGGCGAGCATTCGCGGTTTTGACCGCGAGCGAAGTTGGAAGGCCATAAAGGGCCTGCTAGATGCAACCAAGCAATTCATCACCCTTGAAGGAGACACAATGAAAACGGACGTTAGCTTGGCGCAGTTACGATCGACGGCGCGCCTTTTTGAAGGTCAGGAAAACTTGAGGATGCGCATTGATGATGCTCAGGCGAACCTGAGGGGAGGGCAGGAAAACCTGAGTGTGCGCATTGATGATGCTCGGGAGAGCTTGAAAGGAGGGCAGGAAAACTTGAGCGGCAAGCTCGACGAGTTTCGAGAAGAGTTGCGGCGTGTTGCGATAGCAGCGGGAGTCTACGCGGCAACATCCAACGTGACGGCACCTAGCGCACCCTCGAGTGCACCGTCGGGCGAGTCGTCCAGTGTGATGTCAAGCGCTACGGCGACACCGGTCGGCACGCCGCCGAAGCCTCTCCCCGCCCCGATGCTTCGGACGCAATCTCTTCAAACTTTCACCGCTGCCCCCACCCGATTCGCCTAACCCATCCTCCATCCGCCGCATGCGGGAATCCACGCTGGGCCGTCACGGCCCAGCGGCCTATAATGGCGCATTATTCCCAGAAGAGGATTCCCCATGCGCGTCGGACTCTTTGTCACGTGTCTGATCGACCTGATGCGTCCGGAGATCGGTTTCTCGACGCTCAAATTGCTCGAGACCGCCGGCTGCGAAGTCATCATCCCCGACTCCCAGACCTGCTGCGGTCAGCCGGGCTACAACTCCGGCGAGCGGGCCATCGCCCGTGATCTCGCCCAGAAATTCCTCGACGAATTCGAAAGCTTCGACTACGTGGTCGTGCCCTCGGGCTCGTGCGGCGGCATGGTCAAGTCGCATTACGGCGACCTCTTCGCCGACGATCCCGAACTCATGGGCCGCTACGAGCGCCTGCGTCCGCGCGTGTTCGAACTCACCGATTTTCTGGTGAACGTGTTGCACGTCGAGACGGTGCCCGGTGACTACAACGGCGTGGTGACCTATCACGACTCGTGCTCCGGGCTGCGTGAGCTTGGCGTCAAAACGCAGCCGCGCGCGCTGCTCGCCAAGATGCCGGGCGTCAAGGTGACCGAGATGAAAGACTGTCAGGCCTGCTGCGGCTTTGGCGGCACCTTCGCGCTGAAATACGGCGACATCTCCACGGCCATCGTCGACGAGAAGTGCGCCAATATTGCCGCCTCCGGCGCACCGGCCGTGGTGCTGGGCGATCTGGGCTGCATGCTGAACATCGAAGGCCGTCTGCGCCGCACCGGTGACACGAAGACGCGCGTGCTGCATATCGCGCAAGTGCTCGCTGGCGATGCCTGAGCGCACGGTGCTTCTTCCGACTATTCCGCCCACCTGCGCCGCCGTTGCGCGCGGGTGCGCTCATCATTTCTCGTGAGCCGCGATGCAAGTTCAATCGATGCAATTCAAGGCGCGTGCGGGGCAGAAGCTCGCCGATCAGCGTCTCCAGGCCAACCTCAAAAAGCTCTCGACCAAGTTCGTCACGGCTCGCGCGACGGCAATCGAAGAAATCGATTTCGATGCCACGCGCGAAGCGCTCAAGGAACGGCGTAACCGCGGGCTCGAAAACCTCGATGTCTGGCTGGCGATGTTCGAGCGCGAAGCCACGCGCCGCGGCGCGACGGTGCTCTTCGCCGAATCGACGCAAGACGCTGCACGGCTAATCGCCGAGATCGCGCGCAAGCACGAGGTGAAGAAGGTCATCAAGTCGAAGTCGATGGTCACCGAAGAGCTTCAGCTCAACAAGGTGCTCGCTGACATGGGCGTGCAGTCGGTGGAAACCGATCTGGGCGAATACATCCTTCAGATCAACGACAACGAACCGCCGTCGCACATCATTGCGCCGGTGGTGCACAAGGATAAGGACGAAGTTGCCGACTTGTTCGCGCGCGTGCACCAGAAGCCGCGCCTGACAGAAATTCCGGCGATGACGCGTGAGGCGCGCGAGATGCTGCGCCCGCAGTTTCTGTCGGCAGACATGGGGGTCACGGGCGGTAACTTCCTCATCGCCGAGACCGGCTCGGTTGCCGTGGTGACCAACGAAGGCAACGAGGGCATGTGCACGATCATGCCGCGCGTGCACGTGGCGGTCACCGGTATCGAGAAGGTGTTGCCGACGCTCGAAGACTTGGCGACCGCCATGCGCTTGTTGCCGCGCTCGGCGACGGGGCAGGGCACGTCGAATTACTTTTCGCTGCTGACCGGCACGCGTGCCGAGGGCGAAGTCGACGGGCCCGATCACATGTACTTCGTGCTCGTCGATGGCGGGCGCACGGGGTTGATCGGCGGTGCTTTTCAAGAAATGTTGCGCTGTATCCGCTGCGGCGCGTGTATGAACCACTGCCCGGTGTATCAGAAGATCGGCGGCCATGCGTATGGCTGGGTGTACCCGGGGCCGATGGGCTCGGTGCTGACACCGAGTTATGTCGGGCTGGAAAAGACACTGGACTTGCCGCAAGCAGCGACGCTGTGCGGCGAGTGCAACCGCGTGTGTCCGGTGGGCATTCCGATTTCGGATTTGCTGCGCAAGCTGCGCGAGCGTCAGGTCGAGCGCGGGTTGCGTCCGTGGCAAGAGCGGGCGGCGCTCGCTGCATGGGGTTTCGCGGCACGCCGTCCGCGGTTGTACTCGGCGCTGTCGGGGCTTGGCACGTGGGTGCTGGGCCGCATGGGACGCGATCGCGGCAGCATTTCGAAGCTGCCGTTCGCCGGTGGCTGGACCAACACGCGTGAGATGCCCGCACCGAGCGGCAAGACGTTCCGGGCGATGTATCGGGAGCGTCGCGCGCCGCGTTGAGTCGGCCGTATTAGACGGCGGTTGCTACAGCGCGAAAAAAAGGCCGGGACTTCAGAAGTCCCGGCCTTTTTCGTATTTGAGAATCCCCAGCGGGGGCGCGTTCGGTGCCTCAATGCCGCGACGGCAGTGCCAAGCGCTTTTCGATGCGTCGTTGCAGCGCTGAGAGTCCCGTCGACAACACCCAATAAATCGCGGCACACGCGAGATAGAGGGGCAGCGGTTGATACGTCGACGCGATCACTTCCTGTGCCGAGCGAAGCAACTCGGTCACGGTAATCACCGACACGAGCGACGTGTCTTTGATCAGGCTGATCAGGCTGTTGCCGAGGCTCGGCACAGCCATGCGCAGCGCTTGCGGGCCGATCACATAGCGCAGCGTCTGCCAATACGACAACCCGAGACTGTACGACGCCAGCCACTGACCGCGCGGCATGCCTTCGAGCGCGCCGCGCATGCTCTCGGACAGATACGCGCCCACGTTCAGGCTAAGCGTCAGCACACCGGCCGGGGTTGGCTCAAGCGAGATGCCGACGCTGGGCAAGCCGTAATAGATCACGAAGATCTGCACCAATAGCGGCGTGCCGCGCATGATGCTGACGTACCCGCGAGCAAGGGCGCGGAACACGCGGATCTTGCCGATCCCCATGATCGCGACGACGATGCCCAGCGCCAGACCGAACACCATCGACATCACGGCGAACTTGATCGTGAGGACGGTGCCCTGCAACAGCACGGGCAGGGATTGTGCGGCGAGTTCGAATGGATCCATGGCGGGGGATAGATCGTTTTAGATCGTGCTAAACGGCAAAGGCCGACGCCCGCAGCTTTGCGTGACGTCGGCCGTGTTTATGCGCGATGCGGCGTTGCCGTCAGGCGCGTTCTTATGGTTTTCAGCGTTGCTCGATTACTTCGCCGGCTTTGAGGTGTCTTCACCGAACCACTGCTGCGAGAGCTTGGCGAGCGACCCGTCTTGCTTCATTTGCGTGAGCGCATCGTCGATGGCCTTCGCAAATTGCGGATTGCCCTTGCGGAACGGGATGCCCACCGACTCGTTGGCACCCTGCAACACGGCGCCCGGGCGCAGCGGCAGGTTCGACGTCTTGATCAGGTATGCCAGCATCAGGCGGTCGTTGAGCGCGGCGTCGATACGCTGCGATGCCAGATCGCGCAGATACTCGGGCGCACCCGGATACGTGCGTACGTCGATGCCCGCCACCGATTTGGCCAGCGTGTTGTAGTTGCTGCCCAGGCTTACGCCGAGTTTCTTGCCCTTGAGATCGTCAAGCGACTTGAACTCGCGCTTGTCGTCCTTGCGCTGAATCAGCTGCGCGGCGGAATACACATACGGCTGGCTGAAGTCGACCGACTTCTTGCGCTCGTCGGTAATCGCGACCTGATTGACGATGACGTCGAACTTGCCCGAGACGAGCCCGCCGATGATGCCGCTCCATTCGGTCGTCACGAACACCGGCTTCACGCCGAGCTTGGCAGCGACGGCTTTGGCGACGTCGACATCGAAACCTTCCAAGTCACCATTCGCGCCGCGATAGTTGAACGGCGGGTAGGTGCCCTCGATGCCGATCTTGAGCACGCCGGCCGATTTCACGGTGTCGAGCAAATCGGCAGCACGCGCGGCGGACGTGCCCACAAGGGCGGCGGCGGCCAGCGGCACGAGGCACAGCGTCTTGAGCCAGGTTTTCATGGTGATGGATTCTCCGTCGAATGAAAGTGCGCCGCTTGCTGGCGAGATCGCCTCGCTCGGACAGGCCTGAACAAGCTTGGGACAGATCAGGCCGGTCGCAGCGCTTGCACGCATTCTCGCACTAGCTCGGGGCCGCGGTAAATCAATCCGCTATACACCTGAACCAGGCTGGCGCCTGCGTCGAGTTTTGCACGGGCGTCGGCCCCCGAGAGAATGCCGCCCACACCGATAATCGGCAGCGCGCCGCCCAGTTCCTTCGCCAGCGCACGGATCACGCGGTTCGACGCGTCGAACACGGGGCGTCCCGACAGCCCGCCGGTTTCATTGGCGTTCGGTTGACCGGCGACGGCTTCGCGCGAGAGCGTGGTATTGGTGGCGATCACGCCGTCGAAGCCATGGCGCGTGAGCGTACCGGCAATGACCTTGATTTGCTCG
This sequence comes from Pandoraea pneumonica, assembly GCF_902459645.1. Classification (GTDB taxonomy): domain Bacteria; phylum Pseudomonadota; class Gammaproteobacteria; order Burkholderiales; family Burkholderiaceae; genus Pandoraea; species Pandoraea pneumonica. The sequence goes on along the minus strand of NZ_CABPSK010000001.1, from coordinate 1,488,677 downwards.
TCGTCGAGATCCGGCGCGATCTTCAGGGCAATCGGGACGTACTTGCCGTGCCGGTCGGACAGCGCGCGCTGCTTTTCCTTGAGCTTGCCGAGCAACGCGTCGAGTTCGTCGCCGCCTTGCAGTTGGCGCAAGTTCTTCGTGTTGGGCGACGAGATGTTGACCGTGACGTAGGTGGCGTAAGGGTAGACCTTCTCGAGGCAGATCAGATAGTCGTCGACCGCGCGCTCGATCGGCGTATCGGCGTTCTTGCCGATGTTCAGGCCGAGCGGCCCTTTATAGCGCGCCGATTGCACGTTTTGCAGAAACTGTTCGACGCCGCCGTTGTTGAAGCCCATGCGATTGATGATCGCTTCGGCTTGCGGCAGACGGAAGATGCGCGGCTTCGGATTACCGGCCTGCGGGCGCGGCGTGACCGTGCCCACTTCAACGAAGCCGAAACCGAGTGCGGCCAAGCCGTCGATGCAACTGCCGTCCTTGTCGAGACCGGCGGCCAGCCCGACCGGGTTCGGGAAGCGAATGCCCATCACCGTGCGCGGATCTTCCGGCAGTGACTGGCCGACGAGACCGGCCAGGCCGAGCGAGGCAGCGCCGCGCAGGGTTGCCAGCGTCAGATGGTGGGCTTGTTCGGCATCAAGGCAGAACAGGGCGCGACGAGCCAGGGGATAGAGGGGCGCAAGCACGATGTCGGGTTCGGCGGAATCGGAAAGCCGCCATTTTACCGGTATCCCGGACGCAGAACGCGTCTTTTTCTACGCTCTGCGTACGTCCGGGGCACGGCGCAGCGCACATTGTCTAGCTGGCGCTGTCGCTATTCGAGGGTGGCGGAGTGGGCTCACCGGCGGCGTCGAGCAAGGCGTCGGCCATGTCTTGCCATTGCCCGTCGATCAGCCCTTGCAGCGGGCGGAAGTTCGCCTTGTAGACCATCTTGCGGCTCGCTTGAATCCAATATCCCAGATAGACATGGGGCAGCCCCAGCGCGCGGGCCTGCTCAATTTGCCAGAGGATGTTGTACGTGCCGTACGAAGCGCCTTCGACATCGGGGTCGAAGAACGTGTAGACCGACGACAGGCCGTCGCTCAGGATGTCGACCATGCTGATCATGCGCAGCGTGCCGGCCCCTTGATGACCCGGCGGCTCGCGGAACTCGACCAGACGCGAATTCACCCGGCTTTGCAGCAAGAACTGCTCGTACTGCTCGCGGCTGTCGTGATCCATGCCACCACCGGCGTGACGCCGCGACTGGTAGCGCATGTAGAGTTGGTAGTGCTCTTCGGTGTAGTGCAGGCCCGACACATTCACCGCGAGACCGGCGTGACGTCGCCAGATGCGGCGTTGGGTCCGGTTGGGGCCAAAGCGATCGATCGGCACGCGCACCGGCACGCACGCACGGCAGCCATCGCAATACGGGCGATACGTGAACACACCGCTGCGGCGAAAGCCTGCGCGAACGAGTTCACTGTAGACGTCGGAGTTGATCAGATGGCTCGGCGTGGCAACCTGCGAGCGCGCCGTGTGATTGTCGAGATAGCTACACGGATAGGGGGCTGTTGCGTAGAACTGGAGGGCAGACAGCGGGGAGAGCGGCAGTTCGTTGGGATGGGTCACTGCTAAACCTCGTGAGCCTTATCTGCTGCGTTACCGTAGGCCAGGCCGGTGAGGATCTGTTTGTCGAGATGCCAGACCGGCGCGGGGGCCGCGACCGCCTTTTGCACGTGGGTCAGAAACGCGTGGCGGGAGATCTCGCCGCCGCCGAGTGACGCCAAGTGGGCGGTACTTTGCTGGCAGTCTATCACCTCTATTGCGTGTGTGCGTGCAAAGGAGACGAGCGCGGCCAGCGCGATTTTCGAGGCGTCGGTGCGTTTGGCGAACATCGATTCGCCATAGAACATGCGTCCGAGCGCCACGCCATAAAGGCCGCCGACGCGCTCGCCGTCGTACCACGTCTCGATGCTGTGGGCGAGACCGGCGTCATGCAATGCGCGGTAAGCGGCAACGATGGCGGGCGTGATCCACGTGCCGTCCTGTCCGCGGCGCGGTGCTTCTGCGCACGCCCGCATGACGGCGGGAAAATCGGCATCGAGGCGGATTTCCCAGGCGTCTTCACGCAGCACGCGGCGCAACAGCTTTCGGAAGTTATGGCTGACGACGAACTGCTCGGGGCGCAGCACCATGCGCGGGTCGGGGCTCCACCACAACACCGGCTGGCCCTGCGAGTACCACGGGAAGATGCCTTGCCGGTAGGCGGCGAGCAGCCGCTGCGGCGAGAGGTCGAGGCCAGCGGCCAGCAGGCCGGGCGCTTCGCTGGACGCGGGGAGCGCATTGTCGGCCGGGGGGAAGGGATCGTTAGCTTCGAGCCAGACAACCATGTCGGGGCGGCGAGGGGAGCGCGATGTGACGCGCTTAGCCGCGCAACATCGGCGTGAGGATGTCCTCGGTGTGTGCCGTGTTTACGGGCAACGCGGGCACCGGGACGCCAGGAACTCCCTCTGCCGTGGTGGCTTCCATATGCACGCCGAATGCGCCTGCGCGGCGATCTTCAAAGAAGAACCGCAGCGTCTTGGCCACCGTTGGGAACGCGATATCGTCCCAAGGGATCTCGTCTTCGGAGAACAGGGCGACTTCCAGGCTTTCTTCGCCGGCGGCAAATTGCGGCTCGCGCATTTGGGCCAGATAGAAGATATGGATTTGATTGACGTGCGGGACGTTGAGCAGCGAGAAGAGGGCGCCGACGTCAACGACGGCACCGGCTTCTTCGAGCGTTTCGCGTGCGGCGGCTTGCGACGTCGTCTCACCCATCTCCATGAAGCCTGCGGGCAGCGTCCAGTAACCCAAACGGGGCTCGATCGCGCGCTTGCAAAGCAGGACTTGATCGCCCCAAACCGGCACCGTGCCGAGCACGTTGCGGGGGTTCTGATAGTGGATCGTGCCGCAGTTCACGCAGACGTGCCGCTCGCGGTTGTCACCGGGCGGAATGCGCAACTCGACCGGATGGCCGCAGGCGGAACAGAATTGGATGGGAGGGCGTCGGTTCATGGTTGCTGCGAGTGTATCATCGGCGGCGCGCGCTGTGCGGCGACGCATGCAGCGTTGCGGGATAACCCGTTCTATATAGGAAGCGTGCGGCATGTCGAAGCGGTGGAAGCGGTGGCGACGCGCCTCAGGAAAAATAATCCCACGCATTTGTTGCACTGCGATGGCGATTGTCATATAATCTATTTCTTCAGACGCGGGGTGGAGCAGTCTGGCAGCTCGTCGGGCTCATAACCCGAAGGTCACAGGTTCAAATCCTGTCCCCGCAACCAAATTTAAAAGCCTGATTTCCACAAGAAATCAGGCTTTTTGCGTTCTGCCTTAGTCGTTTTGCATCCGTCGCGCGTCATGCGCATTCCACGTCAACGCAAGCGATATCCGATCCGGGTCTCTCATGTCAGGCATCTTCACGACCAACGAAAGCGAATTCGACGCCATTACCGAATTGTGGGAAGCGTCTGTGCGTGCAACGCACGATTTTCTGAGTGACGACGATATTGCGTGGCTACGTCCCCGCATTCGCGACGACTATCTTGCGGCGGTAACGCTGCGTGTCTTTCTTGACGACGCGGGTGCTATCCGTGGCTTTCTTGGCGTGGCACAGGGCAATGTGGAGATGTTGTTCGTGGCGCCCGAAGCGCGCAGGCAGGGTATCGGCGCCGCATTGCTGGCGTACGCGGTGCGCGAGCTCGATTGCACGAGTGTCGACGTCAATGAACAAAACCCTCAGGCGCTGGCGTTCTATCAGCGTGAGGGTTTCGAAGTGATTGGCCGCTCAGAACTGGACGGGCAGGGCCGTCCGTTCCCGCTGCTGCATATGCGGTTGGCTACTGCGAAGACGGCAGCAGACGCTGTTTGATTTTCGCGCCGAACACGTTGACGGCGAGGCCCGCCATCACCAGCGCGGCGCCCGCGATTTGCGGCATGGTGAGTTGCTCGTCGAGCAGCAGCGCAGCCGAGGCGAGGCCGATGATCGGCACGAGCAGTGAGAACGGCGCGACCTGACTGGCCGGGTAGCGCGTCATCAATCGGCCCCACAGACTGTAGCCGACGAGTGTGGCGATAAATGCCAAGTAGGCGATGGCGAAGATCGACGCACCCGAGATGTGCGAGAGCGACGCGCTGATTTGCTCGGGGCCCTCGAACCAATAAGACAGCAGCGCGAAGGGAATGGGCGGTATCAGGCTCGCCCACACGACGAGCCCGACGAGATCGACCTGCCCGATCTTCTTCGTCACGATGTTGCCCGTGGCCCAACTGAGCGACGCGCACAGCGTGAGGACAAAGCCGAGCAGCGTCATCGCGCCGCCGCCTTGCGCACCGATGATGGCGAGGCCCGCAGCCGCGATGAGCAGGCCAACGATGTTCTGCGCGCGGAACCGCTCGCCCAGACACATGACTGCCAGTCCGAGCGTGAAGAAGGCCTGCGCCTGAAGTACGAGCGAGGCGAGGCCTGCGGGCATGCCGACGTACATCGCGGTAAACAACAGTGCGAACTGGCCGAACGAAATGCTCGCGCCGTACGCGATCAGCCAGCGCCACTGCACATTGGGTCGTTTGACGAAGAAGATGGCCGGAAAGGCCGCCAGCAAAAAGCGCAGGGCACCGAGCAGCATCGGTGGCACGCCATGCAGGCCGACTTTGATGACCACGAAGTTCACGCCCCAGGCAAGAACGACGATCAGTGCCTGCAACAGATCCTTCGGGGCCATGGCGGCGTCTCCTTGTGCTTGTTTTTACGACATTGGCGAAGGCGAAAGTGTACTCCCCGAGCGTCTACGCTGTCGTGTGAAAAAGTATCGCCAAGTCCCGCCCACAACGCCGGGGCGCCGTCGGCGAGGCCGATACGCATGACGTATACTTCGTGTTTTGTATCGTAAAAGACGCCGTGCGCGAGCGCGTGTCGGCGTTGGCTGTTCGAAAGATCACATAAGAAATACCGAGGAATTTGCATGAACTTGCCTGCCCGCCGCGTTTCTGTGGCGCCGATGATGGATTGGACCGATTCGAATTGTCGAGTCTTCCATCGCCAGCTTTCGCGCCACACGTGGCTGTATACAGAGATGGTGACCACCGGTGCGCTATTGCACGGTGACGTCGCGCGTCATCTGGATTTCGATGCGATCGAGCATCCGGTGGCATTGCAGCTCGGCGGAAGCGAGCCGCAGGATCTCGCGCGTGCGGCGAAGCTGGGTGAGCAGTGGGGTTACGACGAAATCAATCTGAATTGCGGCTGCCCGTCGGAGCGCGTGCAGCGCGGGGCGTTTGGTGCGTGCCTGATGGCGGAGCCGGAATTGGTGGCCGATTGCGTGAAGGCGATGCGCGACGTTGTGCAGGTGCCGGTCACGGTCAAGCACCGCATCGGCATCGACGACGTTGAGTCGTTCTCGTTCGTCGAAGACTTTGTCGGCAAGATCGCGCAGGCGGGGTGCAGCACGTTTATCGTTCATGCACGCAATGCCATTCTCAAAGGGCTGAGCCCGAAAGAGAATCGCGAGATTCCCCCGCTCAAATACGACTACGCGTACCGGTTGAAGCAGGCGTTCCCGCATCTCGAGATTCTGATTAATGGCGGCGTGAAGACGCTCGACGAAGTCGCGCTGCATTTGCAGCACGTGGATGGCGTGATGCTCGGCCGCGAGGCGTACCACAACCCGTACGTGCTAGCCGAAGTCGATGCGCGTTTTTACGACGACCCTGCGCCCGTGAAGTCGCGTGAAGCCGTGGAAGATGCGTTGATCGAATACGCCGCCGCGCAAGTCGGGAAAGGGCAGTATCTCGGCGCCATTACGCGCCACGCGCTGGGACTGTATCGCGGCGTGCCGGGCGCGCGCGGATGGCGTCGCATTCTGTCGGATCCGAAACGACTCAAGGCTGGCATCGGTGCCTTCGAAGAGGCGCGCGAGCAACTCCGCGCTGGCGCATTGGCGGACCGCGATCGCAACGACGCGCGCGATGGGCACGAAGTGTCGTCGTTAGCGTCGGCGTGATGTGTGGGACGCGCGGCGGGTCATCGCCGCGCGAGATGAGCGCGACGCGCATCGATCGCGCGTGTGAGCCAAGAAATATTTAAAAGAAGTGAAAAAAGTGCTTGGCAACGCGCTAATAACGTCGCTATAATCTTGTTTCTGTTCAGCAAGCAAGTCATGTTGTTGATCACGGCGGTGGCCGTAGCTCAGTTGGTAGAGTCCTGGATTGTGATTCCAGTCGTCGTGGGTTCGAGTCCCATCGGTCACCCCAAAATCCCCTTCGCGGATTTTTGCCGCCACCCGTAGTTCTTCTGTAGTCCTTCCCACTTTTTGTTGCAACGTGCCATTGGGCGCTCGGCTGTTATCGGCTTCATCTCGCGCTTTCGTCGCGCTGGTGCCATGCGCAGCAGCTGTCCGTGCTATCCGCTATGTGCGGTATGCCCCAAAAGCAAAACGCCACGAACGCGTCGATGTACTGACAGGTCCGTGGCGTCGTCGCTTGGGCGGCGAAAGCTATACCGTGTGAGTTTTGCGTTGCCGCGCAACGTCGACCAGCAATGTGAGGGCGGTCGCGAACAGCAGGCCTGCTAACACCGAGAGCGCCATCAGCACGATGGACGGCGGTCCGGAGGGATTCGCGGGCGTCGTCGGGCCAGACGAGAAACGCGGTGCGTCGATGTTCTGCGCGTTGATGCGTTGCACTGGCAGCATCAGTTTGTTGCGCACTTCACGGGTCATGTCGTCCGCAATTTCGGCATCGCCAAAAAAGGCCTTGAGCGCGTTGAGATAGGCCTGCAGCAGTTGGCTGCCCGTCAACGTCGGCTTTGCCGTCTCATTAAACGCATCGTAGAAGCGCAGGGCAATGTCATTCTGTGCAATACGGCGTTTGAGCCGCTCGGCGTCCGCTCGGGTCGAGGCAATTTCCGACTCGATACCAATCATCTGTGACATGGGCGACAGGAAACGTGCCGATTCCGCACCGTTTGTACTCAGTAACTGGTGCTGCTCCAGCTTGGCGGCGTCGGGATAACGGGCGGCAATGTCCTTCGTTCGGGCCAGCCGCTCGGTCAGATCAGCCTGTTTCACGCCGTTCTGGATGAGCAAATTGTCCAGCGTTTGTTTGTCTTCAAGTGCCTGCATGTTCGCGCGCCGCACGTCGTTCGTGAGCGTTTGGCGCAGCATCGTGTCGGTCAGAAAACCAGCAAGCAATCGAAGTCGGGCAGCCGCTTCGGTGCCGGACAAGCGACTGGGAATCGTCAGGTCGAGACCCACCGACGTCAGATTCTCGTTGTCTTTCAGATTGAGAAAGGCGAGATCGTTCTTGCCGTAAGGCATCACCAGCGCGACTTGCTTGCTGAGAAAGCGCTCGCTCAGGGCGTTGGTGAGGAATTTCCCCGCAGGCGAATCGATGGCGTTATTGAGGGTCAGATATTGTCTGAGCAACGCATCATCGTAAAAAGCAGGGCTTTCGGCCTTGTACTGCGTCAGATTTTGCTTAACAAGCAATAGGCCCTGACTCTCGAAACGATAGAGCAGTGAGCTCATCAAAAAGTACAACGCCATTGGGATGGCAATGGCGAGCGCTAACCAAAGAGCCCAGTATCGCTTGATGCGTTCATACAAAATGATCCCGATATTCCCTTCGGGATTAGATGCGTACCCAGCCAAATTCACCATCGTTTATTCCTGACGCCAGCGCAATAGAGTTATACCGATCTGCGAAAGCCGCCAAGGATATCAGAGCAAAATGTCTGTTGTGCTGCTTCCGACGAAGAAGCATGCACAAAAAAGCCGCTCAAGGGAGCGGCTTTTTCAATTTGTTTCGTTTAGGCCCGTCGCGCTTCGCGAGGCGGATCGCGGTGAGGCATCTCGGTCACGGTGGGCAAGACGGCATCCGGCAACAGGTTCCCGGGGCCCCGTGCGCGCTTTCCGATGACGACCAGATCGTAGGCCAACGTGGCGAGTGCGGCGAGAATCGCGGCAATTGCCGCCGCGGCGAACATCAAAATCGGTGCCGCGGGGCCTTGCATTCCCGACGGAACGGTGGGGCCAGACGTAAATCTCGGCGCGTCAAGCCCTTGCGAGCGCATGCCCAGAACAACCAGCAGTTGGCCGTTGTACACCTCTCGGCGAGCGTCGTCGGTCGGGCTGATATTGGCGAAATACTTGTTGATCGCGTCGACGTACGTGCTCAGCAGCTGTTCGCCCGTGGGGTCCGCCGGAATTTTCGTGAACAACCCCTCGTAGAACTGAAGGAGGATGTTGTTCTGCTTTTCCTGGCGCTTGAGGCGATCGAGGCCAGTCTTGAGCGAGGCAATATCGGACTCGAGGCCAATCATCTGTGCCATGGGCGACAGGAATCGCCCAGAGTCGCCCGACGTCGTCAGCAACTGACGCTCGTTCATTCGAGCCGCTTCAGGATAACGCGCGGAAATCTGACGCAGATCGTTCAAGCGAGTCGTCATGTCGCGCAGATTCAGTTCGTTCTCGATCAATTGGTTGTCGATCGACTGCTTCTGGCTTCGTGCGGCCATGAGCTTGCTGCGCAGTTCCGACGTCAGCGTTTGCTTGAGCATTGCATCGACGACGAAGCCGGCGAGCAGTTGCATGCGCGCGGCGGCTTGCTCGCCCGACGTGCGGCTTTGCACTGCCAGATCCAGGCCGGTGGAGATCAGCGCGGAGCGGTCTTTGTCGCCGACATAGCGTGCGTCGTCCTTGCCATAAGGCATCGTCAGCGTGACGTGTTTAGCGATGAAGGCGGCACTGAGTGAGTTCAGGAGGAACTCGCCTTCGGGGGTGTTCAGCTTATTCTTGCTCGCCAGATAATGGCGCAACAATGCGCCGTCGTAGAACGCTTGGCGTTGTGCGTTATAGAGCGAAACGTCGCGACGAAGCAGCACGAAACCCTTGCTCTCGTACTTGTACGCGAACGTATGAATGACCACATACAACACTGCTGCCAGCGCAACAGTCAAAAGAAGAAACGGCTTCCATCGTGCTGCGAGTCGGTAAGCCCAGTTCGGGATCAACGGCTCTTCAGCTTCCCCGTTGTGAATGTTCGCATTCATTTTGAAATCTCTTGACCTCGTACGAATTTTTCTTACTCGGTCGGCACATTAACAGATTAAGTACCCTGAGTAAATGTGGAGGCCGAAGCAAAAATATGCACTGCACTTTCATAAATAATCCATATTTGCCCGTTATTTGCATCTACGAACGCATGAGATTTTTGGCAATGCAGCAAACTTTGGCGCGATGGTTTCAGGCACGCATTTTTGTTGATCTAGATCTAACTCCTTGTCGCAAAAGCTTCGCCGTCCGTGCTCGCGCGCCGCATAATGAATTCGTCATGTTTTCATGACCCTGTCTTCCCGGGATTGCCATGGTGCCCCATGCGTTCCGGACTTCTCAGCCCGCCTGACTCAGGCGGGTTTTTTTATGCTGCCAGTTTTGACAGGGGTTGAAATACGGGCCTGCTCTCAAAGTGATAGGATTTTTGTCAGAATTTTGCTTTTGAGCATCCTCCAAATGACGGAGAAAACGGATGGACGCGATTTTGCATGGCGGCATTGGACTTTTCGATGAAGACCGGTCGGTACGTTTTTACGTGAACGTCGACGGCAGAGTCTGGACGTGTGTCATCGAAGGGGAGGCGCTCAATCAGCTCGCCGGCATTCATGCCACCGGGGAGGCGCTTTTCGATCAATTCATGGAGCACGAAGACGCCATCGTGGCGAGGGCTGCCGATGCCATTGCCGACGGCGCGCCATCCGAACCCGTTTTGCTACGTGCCATCAACTGATCGGCACGCTTTTCACCACGGCCTCGCTTCATTAAGGCCGACTTTTATTACGGCGTTGAGAACCGGAGTCTGTCATGAGCTATGCGTCCCATGAGCAGGTGTACGACTATCGCGCAGGTTACGAGATTCGCGTTCGGGCGTTTCAGAATGAGTACGCTGGGCCTTGGGACTATCTTGTCCAGGTCTCGCGGCATGGTAAGCCAGAGGGGCCCGAAGTCCGCTCGCCTGATGGACATCGGGACAATCGCGTCGACGCCGAAATGGCAGGGCGCAAAGCCGGGGAGCGAATCGTCGATGAGCTGCTTGGCGACGGCGACTGACGCATTACCGCCTCGCATTTCACACACCGCCACGCAGCAATTTTCAGACTGAGCTTGCTTTCCAAAGGGCATCGCCTTGGCGCAGCGCCAAGTGATCTTCCTCCAGCTTCTCGAGATGCGCGCGCAGTGAACGCTGCGCGACAGCATGACGCGCAGCGGATACATCGTCGTATACGATCGGCGTGAGCGTATCGATTGTCGACGGACCGTGTCGGCGCAGCGCATCGAGCACGCGTGCTTCGCGTCGCATGCGGTGGGCAACGAGCCGGGCAATACGCTCTGCTGGCTGATCCATCACAAACCCATGCCCGGGCGCCAGCCACTTGGGAGCCTCGGCTGCCAGCTTTTCCAGCGATGCCAGATACGTCGCCATATGCCCATCGGGCGGATTGATGACGACGGTCGAACCCTGCATAACGTGATCACCGGTGAAGACGAGGTCAGCACCGTCGAGCGCATAGCAAAGGTGATTCGCCGCGTGCCCCGGTGTGTGAATCGCGCGCAGTGTCCGGCCATCGGGCAACACGATCGCGTCGTTATCCGAGAGCACCACATCTGGCACAAACGTCAAATCTTGCCCTTGCGCGTGTTGCGCTGGCATGCCGTAGGTCGTCGCGCCGGTGCGTGCGGCCAGCGTGCGTGCTGCCGGAGAGTGGTCGCGATGGGTGTGCGTGACAAAAATCTGCCGAATGTCTCCCGGCACCGCCTGCAAAATCGCCTCGATATGCGATGCATCGTCGGGCCCCGGATCGATCACGGCCCACGCATTGTCAGGACCACCGCCGATGAGATAGGTATTCGTGCCCGGGCCGGTCATCATGCCCGGGTTGGGGGCGCTCACACGCAGCACGCCTGGCATCAGCGTCACGACGCGTCCCGGCACGATGTCGTAGTGGCCGGTGCCTTGCTCTTCCGGATCGGTCAGCGACAATTCGGCCCACGCGGGCTCGTCGGGCGTGACCGGCCACCGGCCGCGTTTGCCATTGGCCAGACGCGGTTGAATTCGCGGCACGTCGGCGAGTGCCTGCGCGGTGCCCATCGCGTCGTCTACGTCCTTCATCGATTCGAGCCACTGGAGAATCTTGCGTGTCGGCGGCAGCAGACGCAGTTGCTCGGCGTGCGCGAGGGCATAGCCGGGACGCATCCAGCGATGTGCAGCGGTCTCGATTTGATCGACTTCGGCCTGTTGGCCGTCAGGCAAGACAGCAAGAAAAAAGCGCGTGTCGAAGCGCTTGGGCAGTGCGAGCGGTGTGACCCAGTGGCTCAGATAGTGCAGCCGTGCGGGGGCCAAGTGGATAGCGAACGTTCGGCAGAGGGAAGCGATGTCGACTGTCGTATCGTGAAGCGCTTCACGTTGCGCGCGGATGGCCGTCAGGCTGACGCTGTCGATCGGGCCATCCACGCTGTCAGCGAACAACACGCCGGTTTCTTCGAAGCATTCCCGAATCGCCGCGATGTAGTAATCGAGCCCGCCTTCCGGTAAGTGCAGACGTTCACTCGCTTCGGCATCGGTCAGCCCATGGCACGCCGCGTGCGCGTGGCGGTCGGCAGCATCGACCACACCGCCGGGGAAAACATAGGCGTCGGAACTAAAGTCGTTGGCGCGCACGGCACGGCGTAACAGCAAGACTTCCATGCCGCTTGGCCGTGCACGCAGCACGACGAGGCTGGCAGCTAACCGCAAGGACGGCGGGGCCGAGGGTGACGAATCGTTGACGTTGCTAGCGTTGGACATGGCGTCGCCGGCGCACAGGCCAGGCAGAATCGCGAAGCCCCTAGTGTGCCATTGGACGCGTCGACGGACCCAAGTCCCCGTGTTTCGCCCCGTCTCATTTTGCTTCGATCCGCTATCGGGTCGCGAGCTCAGGCGGCGTCATTGGCCGCGAGCGTCGACACGGTCATCGAGGCTGCATCGGGGGCACGCATCTCGCCGTGCGTGCCGTGTGTTCTGGCGGCCACCGCTTGCAACCAATGCATCGTTGCCTCAGGTTGCGTGACGGGCAGCATGTGCCCGCCGTCGACCAGCGTCAGCCGTGCCGCAGCGTAGCCTCGCGGCAGCCCTTCGCCATGCACGCGGTAATCGAGAATCCGATCGCCGCGTCCGTAGAGCACATCGACCGGCACGCCGAGCGAGCCGTAGCGGGCAGCAATGCCCGGCATATCGCGCTCGGCGGCCAGCATGTCGACCGACGCGGCGTAGAAGTTGCCCGGTCGAAATCCCAACACGCCGCCCCCGCGAATCAGGAAGTCCTTCGGCGCCGGTTCGGGGCCGAAGACGTAAGTGAGCGTGGTGCGGCCGGTCATCATGCCGACCGGCACCGCAAGCGTGCGTCCGATCCACCGGCGCCACCAAGCGCTGCGTACGGCCAATGCGCGGAATGCTTTGGGCGGCTCCGATACCGGCTGCGTAAGGGGTGCGATCAACGCGAGCGCACCGACTTGGGCGCTGTGGTTGAGCGCCAACGTCAAGGCGACCGCGCCGCCGAGCGAGTGTCCGACAACGAGCGGGCGCTCCAACGCCAACACCGTCATGAGTTTGGCGACGGCGGCGGCCTGTGCCGCAATATTGCCGTCGCGATCGGGTGAGCGCGTCGAGTAGCCCGAACCCGGACGGTCGATCAGCACCACGCGATAGGTGCGTGCCATCTCGGCGAGCGGCAAGTACGCGAAGTTGCGCAACTGACCGCACAGGCCGTGCACGAACACGACGGCGGGGCCATGGCCGAAGTCGACGTAGTGCAGCCGTTCGCCGTCAATCTCCAGAAACTCGCCGTCGGGCGGCACGGCGGCTTCCGCGCGCTGGGCAACGCGCTTGGTAAAGCGAACCAGCACCAGCACGACGACAGCGAAGGCAATAGAGAGACAAGCGAGACAAGCGAGTAAGTAAGCGATGAGCATGATGTCGGGCGGTGAGTGGATAGCAATCATGCGCACGGGCGGTCAAACCAACGCCCGTGCACGCCAACGGCAATTCGACGGCGCATTCACGACGTTCGGTTAGCGAGCGGACGCCTTGGCGGCACCGGGCGTGCCGGGCTCACCGGACATATCGGCGGCCTGCGGGGCACCCACCTCACGCGTGGCGCGCCGCTCGAAACGCATGGCCCCGTCGTCGACGCGCCCCCAGCGCATGAGTCGCACGTCTCGGAAGTAGCTTTGATAAAACACCCACGGCTTGCGTCCGCCTTGTTTCGGCAACTCGCCGGCGGCGCGCTGAATGTAACCCGAGGTGAGTCCAATGGCGGGCAACTCGGCATGCTCATGCGGACGAAGCTGCGGCACACAGGTGTCGTAGCCATGCGCGTTCATGTGATTGACGAGACGGCAGACATATTGGGCGATCAGTTCGGCCTTGAGCGTCCACGACGCGTTCGTATAACCGAAGATCGACGCCAGATTGGGCACGCCGCTGTACATCATGCCCTTGTAAGCGACGGTGTCGGCCAGCGCGATCGGCTGACCGTCGACGAACAATCGCGCGCCGCCCATCAGTTGCACGCGCAAGCCGGTGGCCGTCACGACGATGTCGGCATCCAGCGTTTTGCCGCTCTTCAGCGTCAGGCCCGTCGGGGTGAACGAGGCGATTTCGTCGGTGACGATGGACGCGCGGCCACTGCGCAGCGCTTTGAAGATGTCGCCGCCCGGTGCCAGACACAAGCGCTGGTCCCACGGGTTGTATCGCGGCGACAGATCGCGCGCGACATCCACATGCCCCTGCGCTTGTCGTGCCGCGCGACCGATCAACACTCGGCGGATGGCGTTGGGCCAGCGCCGCGCGGCGTTGTAGAAGCCGAGTGTCACCAGTACGTTCTTCATCCGCACGATGCGATGTGCCAGCCCGGCGGGCAGCAGCGCGCGCAGCCGTTCGGCCACGCCGTCGCGTGACGGCATCGACAAGATGTAGCTCGGCGAGCGCTGCAACATCGTGACGTGGGCAGCGCTCGGTGCCATGTTCGGCAGCAATGTCACGGCGGTGGCACCACTGCCGATGATCACCACGCGCTTGTCGCGATAGTCGAGATTGGCCGGCCAGTGTTGCGGATGCACGAGCTTGCCCCCGAAGGTCTCCATGCCGGGCCACGCCGGTGAGTGACCGGCGTCATAGGCGTAGTAGCCGCTGCACATGAAGAGAAAGCGGCACGTCAGCTGTTGTGTTTCCTGGCGGCCATCGGGATGCGTGCGCTCGATGTCGAGTGTCCAGCGGGCGATCGATGAATCCCACCGCGCTTCGCGCAACTTATGGCCGTACCGGATCAGCCCGTCGAGCCCTTCGGCATGCGCGGTGTCCTTCAGGTAGTCGAGAATCTTGCTGCCTTCAGCGATGGCCTGATTGCTGTTCCATGGCCGAAAGCTGAAGCCGAGCGTGAACATATCCGAGTCGGAGCGTACGCCGGGGTAGCGAAACAGGTCCCACGTACCGCCCAGGGACTGACGCGCTTCGAGCATCGCGAAGCGCGTGCCGGGGCAGCGCTCGCGCAGGTAGTGGGCTGCCGAGATGCCCGAGATCCCGGCACCCACGACGATGACGTCGAGATCGGTGGCCACGCTGGCGATATCGGTCGGGTGACGGGGAGCGGTCATGGCAGGTTTCCTGGCGGGGTGTCTTGCGACGGGCGAGCGGCCGAAGCCGATGACGTGAGCGACGAGGCCGCCGTCGAAGGCGCAGGCGCGGGGCTGCGCGCGACGGCCGTGCGTCGATAGAACCAGACGACCAGCGCCTGATAGCTCGCGCCGAAAAGGCGCGCCAGCTTGTCGACGCGGCGGGCGTCGGCCCCCACGAGTACGCGCCGGGCATTGCGTGCGACGCCCGCGAGAATCTGTTTAGCCGCCGCATCGGCGCTCGTCACGTCGATCAGCTTGTTGGCGCGGCGGCGGTGCGTTTGCGCATCCATGCCGGTGAGCGAAGCGATGCTGTCGTCGATTCGCGAGGTATGCACGATGTTCGTTGCCACGCCGCCCGGATGAATGCACGTCGCGGTCACTGGCGAGCCCGCCAGATCGAGCTCCATGCGCAGTGCTTCGGTAAAGCCGCGCACGGCAAACTTGCTGGCGTTGTAGGCCGACTGGGTGGGCATGGCAACGATGCCGAACAAGCTCGACGTGTTGACGACGTGGCCTTCGCCCGAGGCAGTGAGATAGGGCAGGAAGGCCTGCGTACCGTGCACCACGCCCCAGAAATTGATGTTCATCAGCCACTCGACATCTTCGAGCCGAGCGGTTGCTACCGGCACGGACAGCGAGACCCCGGCGTTGTTGAAGATGAAATTGACCTTGCCGTGAAACTGCGCGGCCTCACTGGCCCACGCGAAGACGGCTTCGCGCTCGGACACATCGAGCCGCCGGGCGCTCACGCGAACGCCGAACGCCCGGCAAGCCTCTGCGGTGTGCGCGAGACTGGCGTCGTCGATATCGGATAACGCGAGGTGCGCCCCTCGACGAGCGAGTTCGAGCGCGAGCGAGCGACCCATGCCGGAGCCTGCACCGGTGATGGCCGCCACCTTATCGGTGAACGTCTTCATGCGATGTCTCCCAACGATGCTGTGACCGACCTGCGGCCTGATATTCGCCGCTTTTGTGTCGTCTTTCGGTCACCTTTGGGTGGCCTTTGTCACTCGTATCGCGTTGCGTATAATTTGGTGTTGTGTGTCACCACTTTAGTTTTCCGCTCTCGTGATGTCAAATAGCGAAATGGAACAAGGACTCGAATCGATAGCGGCCGCCGATCAGGCGACCGATGCGCTGGCTGACGGCTCGCCGTCGGCCGCAGGTGACGACACGGCTTCCGCGTCGGGAGGGCGCCGCTATGGCGGCGTAGGGCAGGCGCAGCGAGAAGCCGCGCGGCGGGCCGCACTCATCGATGCCGGGACGGAGGTTTTCGGCACCGTTGGCTTCCGACGGGCGACCGTGCGCTCGGTATGCCGTCTGGCGAAGCTCAACGACCGGTATTTCTACGCGGCCTTCGACACCATGGAGCATCTGCTGCGCGCGACGTATGCCCATCACGCGCAGACGTTGCTCGGTCAATTACAGGCGGCGGTCGACGCGGCGCAGCCAACGCTCGATGCGCGGCTCGATGCGGGCCTGCATGCGTTCTTCACGTTCTTGCGCGATGGGCATGCGGCGCGCGTGCTGTTGCTCGAAGTGATGGGCGTGAGCCCGGAGACCGACGCGACGTATCAGCGGTACATCTTCGAATTTGCACGGCTGATTGTCGGGATGTCCGATGCACCGCCGCCGTCGACCGACGACGCTGCGGCCGACGCGCGTATCGTCGGGCTGGCGCTCGTTGGCGCGATGACGAACGCGGGCACGGCTTGGGTGCTCACCGGGTATCAAGATACCGAGGCGCGCATGGTCGCGTGCTGCCGCCGCGTGTTGCGCGGGGCGCTGGCTTAGCACACGCGTTTAGCGGGCAGGATCAGCTGGCAGGTTCAGCGAGCAAGTTCAGCGGGCAGGTTTTGCAGTGGCCCCGATAGGGCGGCGCTCGCTACAATACGTCTTTCGCGTTTTGCGCACGTTCGCGAGTTATTACTGGCAGCAACGTGGCGCAGCGCGCCCCTCTTTCCTCACTCTCCAAGGGTCGAAAATGACCACTATCGGAACCCCGCTGTCGCCGAGCGCGACGAAAGTCATGTTGTTGGGCGCTGGCGAACTCGGCCGCGAAGTGCTGATCGCGTTGCAGCGGCTCGGCGTCGAAACGATTGCCGTCGATCGCTACGAAAACGCGCCCGGTCAGCAGGTTGCGCACCACGCCCGCACGATCGCGATGACCGACCCGGAACAACTCAAGGCGCTCATCCTGGCGGAAAAGCCGGATCTCGTCGTGCCGGAAATCGAAGCCATCGCCACGCCGATGCTCGAAGCGCTCGAAGCCGACGGCATTGTCCATGTCGTCCCCACGGCACGCGCTGCACGCCTGACGATGGATCGCGAGGGCATTCGCCGTCTGGCGGCTGAAACGCTCGGCCTGCCGACCAGCCCGTATCAGTTCTGCGACACGCTCGAACAGTTGCAAGCGGCGATCGACGGTGGCATCGGTTACCCGTGCGTGGTCAAGCCGGTCATGAGCAGTTCTGGCAAAGGGCAGAGCAAGATCGACGGCCCTGACGACGTGAAGGCCGCGTGGGATTACGCCATGGCCGGTGGCCGTGTGAGCCACGGCCGCATCATCGTCGAAGGCTTCATCGACTTCGACTACGAGATCACGTTGCTCACCGTGCGCGCGCGCGGTGCAGACGGTCAGGTCGAAACCCACTTCTGTGCGCCGATCGGCCACAAGCAAGTGAGCGGCGATTACGTCGAGAGCTGGCAGCCGCACCCGATGCCGGTCAATGCGCTCGAGCGTGCGCGTCTGATCGCCCGCGAAGTGACGCAGAATCTGGGCGGGCAGGGCATCTTTGGCGTGGAGCTGTTCGTGAAGGGCGACGAGGTGTGGTTCAGCGAAGTGAGCCCGCGTCCGCACGACACGGGCATGGTGACGATGATCACGCAATGGCAGAACGAGTTCGAACTGCACGCCCGCGCGATTCTCGGCCTGCCGGTCAACACCACGCTGAAAACGCCGGGCGCGAGCGCCGTGATTTACGGCGGTGTCGACGCCACGGGCATCGTCTTCGACGGCGTGGACCACGCGTTGCAAGTGCCGCAGACGGACATCCGGTTGTTCGGCAAGCCCGAGAGCTTCGTCAAGCGCCGCATGGGCGTGGCCCTGGCTTACGACGACGATCTCGACGTGGCGCGTGCCAATGCATTGGAAGCCGCCAGCCGCGTGAAGCCTCGCGCGGTTTGAGCGTTATCGCCGAGCGTCAAAGCCCCTGCACCGTGATCATCTGCGCGCGGTCGTGAGGGGCGTCGAAATCTTGTAGCGGTCCCATCGGTACGATCCCCGTCGGATTGATCGTCCGATGGCTCTCGTAGTAATGCCGCTTGATGTGGGCGAAGTTGACCGTCGCCGCCACGCCGGGTTGTTGGTAGATGTCGCGCGTATAGCCCGATAAATTCGGATAGTCCGCAATGCGGCGCAGGTTGCACTTGAAGTGCCCCACGTAGACCGCGTCGAAGCGGATGAGCGTGGTGAACAACCGGATGTCGGCTTCGGTCATGCGCTCGCCGGTCAGAAAGCGGCGAGTGGCGAGCCGCTGCTCCAACATATCGAGCGTCTCGAAGAGCGGCGCTACCGCCTCCTCGTAGGCGCTTTGCGTGGTGGCGAAGCCTGCCTTGTAGACGCCGTTGTTCACGGTGTCGTAGATGCGGGTATTGAGGGCGTCGATTTCATCGCGCAAGGCCGCCGGATAGTAGTCGCCCGGCGTTGCCCCGAGGCCGTCGAATGCGCTGTTGAACATGCGCAGAATTTCCGACGACTCGTTGTTCACGATGGTGCCGGTCACGGTGTCCCAGAGCACGGGTACGGTCACGCGGCCGGTGAATTGTGTGTCGGCAGCCAGATACACATCGCGCAAAAATGCCGCGTGATTGACTGGGTCGCCCGTCACGCCAGGGCCCGGTGCGAAGGTCCAGCCATCGTCGAGCATCAGCCAGTTCACGACGGCCACGGCAATCATGTTCTCCAAGCCCTTTAACGCTCGCATGATCAACGTGCGATGCGCCCACGGGCACGCATAGCTCACATACAGCACATAGCGTCCACGCTCGGCAGCAAAGCCGCCACGCGGGGGCGTGCCATCGTCCGTGCCCGGACCGGGTGTGCCGTCGGGCGTAACCCAATGCCGGAAGGTGGCGGGGCGGCGCTCGAAGTGCCCACCGGTGGCGCGCGTGTCGTACCAGTCGGTGTGCCACTTGCCGTCGACGAGTAAGCCCATTCGATACCTCCAATGCAAAGGGGGAAGCTCACAGCATAGCTGCATAACGAAAAAACCCCGCCGGAGCGGGGTTTTCAGTTCGGGCAGACGGTGAAGTACTGCCCGAGGCGCGTCGATCGTGTTAGCGATCGCTCAGCACATGGTCAGTCGCTTACAGCGGCTGGATGTTGCTGGCTTGACGGCCCTTCGGTCCCATCTTCACTTCGAAGCTGACCTTTTGGTTTTCTTGCAGGGACTTGAAGCCCTTCGATTGGATTTCCGAGAAGTGCGCGAAGAGATCTTCACCACCTTCGTCCGGCGTAATAAAACCAAAACCCTTGGCGTCGTTAAACCACTTGACGGTACCAGTTGCCATTTCTTAAATCCTTAAAGTTTTCAAATGAGCGAGCGAGAAGCTCAGCGAGCGCATGACATTAAAGCTGATCAGGTACAACCGAGGTGACGCAGAGGGCGACATTAGATGAACACAAGACTCGCCATACAACGTTCATGCACCCGTTTTTTTACGGGAAAGGTGGGAAGGTGTCAAGCGGGGAAACTTTTAGATTGTTGATCCATGCCAGTTTCGGGCCACTTTTCGTTGCAGTGCGACATGTTTATGGCGTGACCGGACGACCGGTTAGTGCACGCAAACGTGTCCATGCATGCGTTGGCTTTATGCATACCGTCTATCTATCCATCTTTCGGATGCTTGACTCGCGTGACATCGGTGCCCAGAGATAACGCAATGCCGGAACTTCAATACCCGGAGAGACAGCGATGGGGTGAACCGGCCCGGGTAACCCGCCCATCCGGTCATAAAACCGGCGTGCGCGTGTGTTCTGCGCGAGTACCCAGAGATAGAGCGGCGCATTCGGATCGAGCGCACCCGCCCAGTCGCGAACGCGCATGAATAGGGCTTGTCCGATGCCCCGGCCTTGCCACGGCGCGGCCACGTGAAGGTTATCGATGAGAATGCCATCGGCACCCGATAAGGCGCAGATGAAGCCCGCGAGCGGGCCGTCGTCGACACCGGCGCAGGCTTTCCAGATGCGTAGCGCAGGGTCGTCGGCACCGGAAAGGCGCGCCCGCCAGAGCGACGCGTGCTCGCATTTGAGATGCGCAAGCAGGGGGCCGGCCGGTAACGTTTCGCCATAGGTGGCCCGCCAGCTATGGGCATGCAACGCGGCAATGGCGTCGACGTCCGACGGCGTGGCGCACAGGATCCGGGCTTCGCTCATGCCAGACTTCCCGCCCGATGAGAGCCAGTCGTCACAAAACAAGAACGACGCGTGCCGCCAAAAAACGAAGCGAAATAATTCGGCTGTCGCGCCGACACAACGCCTAACCGGATGCGCCGGAATGTCATGGACATGTCACCACCCTGTGCACCTCACGAAAATGAGAGGGTGGCGTCAACTCATGGCGTCACCGCCCGATCACTATAGCGCGTCAGCTTTGCGTTTGCGAAGGGCGGTGGCTGGCGATCGTGGCGCGTTGTCGATGCGTCGTTTTAGGTGGCAACGGGTGGTGCGTTTTGACGATCTTCGGCCCCTTGCTGCCCTTGGCGGGTTTGCCCGCGGCGGCAACTTTCGTGCGTTTGCCGTTGCTGGCGGTCGCAGTACGGGCTTGCGACTTCCGGGTCGCACTATGCGATGCACGGCCTTTGGCGGGGTGTGCGCTGGCGGTCTTCACCGACTTGTGCGCAGACGCGCCATGCGGCTTGGCCGACACTTGTTTAGCGGGTGCTTTGACGTGGCCGTTGCGATGCGACGCGGCCTTCGACGCGCTGGCATGGCTTGCCTTAGTGGCTTTCCCTGCTTTGGCAGACTTCGTGGGTTTTGTCGCTTTGGTCGAGGTGTGAGTCTTGTGCGGTTTGGCCGCCTTCGTCGTGTGATGCTGGGGCGCGGTGCTGGCAGCCTGTGCGGCGTGGGGCGTGACGACAGAAATTGCGAGCGTGGCGAATGTGAGGGTGGCGGCGAGCGCCTTGCGCGAGGCGCGCAGGTAGGACGTGAACAACAGTGTCTCCGTGGATATTGTGTCGAGCGGGCGCGATTGTAGGGCGGCTAAAATGCGTTGTCGAGATGGCCGGTCGGCCGTCCAGGTTGGCGTGAGGGGGTGTTGTGATGTGTTGCGCAGAAATATTGTGCGCT
Source organism: Pandoraea pneumonica (assembly GCF_902459645.1). GTDB lineage: Bacteria > Pseudomonadota > Gammaproteobacteria > Burkholderiales > Burkholderiaceae > Pandoraea > Pandoraea pneumonica. The sequence goes on along the minus strand of NZ_CABPSK010000001.1, from coordinate 1,467,605 downwards.
GCCACATGGCCGACTTGTAGGGTAGGTACTTTCCCTAGGGCGTGCGAAAACCGCGCCACGACTTAATTTGCGGGCGGCAAAATTCATACCTGAAGCCCTCAAATTTCACAGGTGAGTGCCGTTAAAGGCCTCAATGCCCGGCACAATGCCGAAATCAAATCCGGGCAATCACGCTACGCGGCCGCGAAGTGCCGCGCGTCTCTCGAGACCACAAGTGGCAACCAACCAGGCACCAACGCCCGATGCTCTGCAATCGCTGCTGGCGACCGTGCAGCGCAACGAGCGTTCGCTAAAACGTTTTCAGGACATCGAGCTGGCGTTGATGGGAGCGCCCGACTTCGGGCAGTTTCTGGAGGTGGTGCTCAACCGGCTGCGTCACGACTTCGACCTCTCGGGCGTGCAACTGATGCTTGCGGAGATCGACGACACCCTGCGCGATCTCATCGACACAGCGGAAGGTCTGCGCGCGCTCGATTCCGGGCTGGGTATTGCGGCAGATGCCGGTACCTTCGCGGCGATCTGTGGCGACGGACGCCTCTGGATCGGCGCGCCGCGCGAGCGTCACGCGCCGCTCTTCGGTGCCCGCGCACCAGCCAGTGCCGTGGTCATCCCACTCTCACGCAATGGCCGCTATATCGGTGTGATTGCCCTCGGCAGCCGCGACGCGAAACGTTTCGCGCCCGAGATGGCGACCGATTTTCTCGAACGTTTCGGTGCCGTGGTCGCCGTGTGTCTCGAGAATATGTGGAATCGCGAACGGCTCAAGCGCATTGGCCTGACAGATCCGCTGACGGGGTTGTCGAATCGCCGCTATTTCGATCAGCGCTTGCGCGAAGAGGTGGTGCGTGGCGTGCGCTACGGCGCACCGCTCGCGTGTCTGTTGATCGACATCGATCACTTCAAGCGTGTGAACGATAGTCATGGCCATGCCACTGGCGATCGTGCATTGCGCGCGGCGAGCGCCTGCATGCGGGCGCAATTGCGTGTGACCGACACCCTGGCGAGATACGGCGGCGAAGAGTTCGCTGCACTCCTTGTGCAGACGGAACAGAACTGGGCGGGGACGGTTGCGGAGCGGGTGCGGCGTGCGGTGTCGCGCCTCGAAGTGCCCGACGACGATGGGGTGCTGGTGCCGCTGACGATTTCCATCGGGCTCGCCAGCATCGACCCGCGCGACAGCGCCGACCCGGAAGCGTTGCCGATGCGCTTGCTCGGCGCGGCCGACGCCGCGCTTTACGCGGCCAAACGTGCTGGCCGCGACCGCGTGATGGTGGCGTCGCCCGCGAGTCTGCGCTAAATCCCTTCTACAAACCCCAGTGACTCAGATCGGGGTTGACCGGCCCCGGCGCCTGTAGCGCGGGCGCCAACGCCGCAGCGGCAGCGAGCAATTGACGGTCCGCCAGTGGCGGCGCCATCAGTTGCACGCCGACCGGCATACCGCTGTCGTCGAAGCCAGCGGGCAGCGCGATGGCGGGCGTGCCCAGAAAGTTGCCCGCGCGGCAGAAGCGGCCAATGCTGACGTGGGCGCTGTCGGCTGCATCGAGCGGCAGCGCACCGTGACCGGTGGCGGGCATCAGCAGCACGCCTTCGCGGCCGATGGCTTCGGTGAACGCGGCCGCCACTTGGGCACGGTGGGCAATGGCCTCTTCGTAGGCGGCGCGAGGGATCTGGCCGCCGGCCAGAATGCGCTGCCGTACGACATCCCACAGCGGCTGTTCGGCGTCCTCGGCCAGATGACCGTGCAGTTGAAAACCTTCGTAGCCGAGGATCACAGAGTTCGCTTCGGATAGCTCACCGATATCCAGTTCCGCCGACGGCGTCCAGCGCCGCAATGTCCACCCGGCATCCGCGAGTCGAGTGAGTGCATCGTCCCAGACACGTTGTGCGCCACCCGAGAGTGTGGCGGGGAATGCGTGCGCGTCGAGGACATACAGCGCAGGCAGGTTGTGCGGCGCGAGGACAGGCAGCGTGTCGCGCAGGCCTTCGCTGATGGCGTCGGGGACTTGCTGTGTCAGCGCATCGGCGTCGTCGTGTCCGGTCAGGATGGCGGTGATTGCATGCGCGTCGGCCACGCTGCGCGCGATCGGACCGAGCACATCGAGTGTCGGTGCGAGCGGCACCACGCCTGCACCGCTGCTCACGCCGCTGGAGGGTTTGAAGCCGACCAGATGATTGAGCGCGGCGGGCGCGCGTACCGACCCGCCGGTGTCGCCGCCAATGGCAATGGGCGCGAGACCAGCGGCGACGGCAGTGCCGCAGCCGGACGATGAACCACCCGGCGCGCGATGCTGTGCGGCATCCCACGGGTTCCATGGTGTGCCGCGCGTGGGGTTCTGCCCGGCCAGACCGAAGGCGAACTCGGTCATGTGCGTTTTGCCCAGAACGATCATCCCGGCAGCACACAGCCGTTGCACGGCGGTGGCGGTGATGTCGCTGGTGATGGCGAGTCGACTGAGCGAACCGGCCGAGGCGGTGCTGCCAGCAACTTCGATGCTGTCTTTGATCGCCACCGGTACACCGTGCAGCGGGCTGGCCGGGCCCGCACCGCCCGGGCGCAGGGCGGCATCGGCGGCGTCGGCCTGCGCCAGCGCCTGCTCGGCGAAGACTTCGGTAAAGGCATTGAGCGCTTGAGCGCGAGCGATGCGATCGAGGAAATACTGCGTGACCTGACGCGAACTGATCTGTCCGCTAGCGATCTGGCTGGCGATCGACAGGGCGCTTTGGAAATGAAGGGGAGCGGAGAATTCGCGCATAACAATTGGCATGAAATCGAACACCGCCGCCCGAGCGAAGCAGGGCGGCGGTGGAAAGGCGGATGGCGCGTGAGTGGCGCGTTACTTCAAAGGCCGACCGTTGGTTTCCGGCATGCGGATAAACGTGAGCAGCGTGATGACCGCGCCTGCCAGCACGTAGTAGAAGAACCAGCGCTCTTGGCCGATGCTTTGCAGCCACGTCAGCAGATACGGCGTCGTGCCGCCAAGCAGGGCGACCATGAAGTTGTACGGCGCACCGATACCGACGGCGCGCACGCGGGTCGGAAACTGTTCTGACATGATCGCGGGCGCGATCGACGTATAAAGCGCGTACAACACCAAGCCGAACAACTCCACCGCCAGAATGGAGGCGAACGTCGGCTGCATGCTCGTGATGACCGGGTAGAAGAACAGCAGATAACCCGCGGCAAACACGATGAGCTGCGGCTTGCGGCCAATGCGATCGGAGAGCATGCCGAGCAGCGGATGCAGCAGCATGAACACGATCATCGCGATGGTGTTGGCACCGAAGGCGACTCGGGAGTCGGCGTGCAGCGCGCGGATGGCATACGTCGGCACATAGGCGACAAACAGATAGAAGGCGAACGTCGTCAGCACCGAGAAGCCGATGATGCGCAGCGTCTCGCGCGGGTATTCACGCAGCAGCGTGCGCAGCGGCTGTTTGACCGGCTGCTGTTTAAGCTGCTCGGCGGAAGCCTCGGTCTCCGGGATGGACGTACGCAGCCACATACCGGCCACGCCGCCCAGCGCGCCCAGCAGGAACGGGATGCGCCAGCCAAACTCCTTCATCTGCTCGATCGAGAGATAGGTGGTGAGCGCCCAGCCGATAGCCGACGCGATGAGGATACCGGCGGCCGAACTGAAGAAAGCGAAACTGGAGAAGAAGCCGCGGCGATGGTTGGGCGCCATCTCGGCAAGGAAGGTCGAAGCCGAGGCATACTCGCCACCCAGCGACAGGCCTTGGATCAGTCGTGCGATCACCAGCAGCACCGGCGCGGCCAGCCCAATGCTTTCGTAGGTGGGCGTGACGCCGATGATCAGCGAACCTCCGGCCATCATTAGAATGGTGGCGGCGAGCGCAGCCTTGCGACCGTAACGATCGGAGAAGATGCCCAGCGCCCAGCCGCCGATGGGGCGCATGAAGAAGCCGACAGCAAAAATGGCGAAGGTGGCCAGCAGCGACGCGGTCTCATCGGTCTTGGGGAAGAACTGCCCGGAAAAGAACACGGCAAAGGACGCGTAAATGGTCCAGTCGAACCATTCCACGGCGTTGCCGATACTGCCCGCGGCGATCTTGCGTGCATTGGATGCCTCGGCCCGCACCGGGGGAGCCATCGAGGTTGCTTGGGTCATGGGAAAAGCCCTTGTCTCGGTTTGGTTGTTGAATTTTGTCGTGTTAATGCCAAAATACGTTGAATATCGACATTTGAGTTGAATGCTACATCGAATATGGACAATTGTGTGGAGTCTTTGTCAGAAGAAGGGAATGTCGAGATCGATGCCGCCGATCTGGCGTGTCTCGCGGCGTTACAGGTCAACCCGCGCGGAACGTGGCGCGATCTGAGTTCGGCCTGCGACGTACCGGAGCGCACGCTGTCGCGCCGGTTGCAGCGACTGATGGAAGGCGGCTACGCCAAAGTGATTGGCGAACTGGACCCCGTGGCGGCTGGCAGCGGCCCTGTGCTGCACGCGTGGTTGCAGGTGGAAAACGGTAAAGAACAGCAGGTCGCCAGTCATTTGGCGGCGCTACCGCAGACGCAGGTGGTGTTGGCGACGACGGGCGCGTCGGGCTTGTTCGCCGAGATCAACGCGCAGACGCAGGATCAGTTGTCGGATCTGGTGGTGCGGGTGCTACCGCAGGTGCCGGGGCTGCGGCAGGTGGAGTCGCGCATCGTGTTGCGTTCGTTCCGGCGCGCGAGCCGCTGGCGCATCGACGGCACGGTGCCGGCCGAGCCGGTGTCGCCGGGCGACGGCCGGTATGTGCTGGGTGCCGACGAGGCGCGATTGCTGGCGGTGCTGGCCTCCGATGGCCGGGCCAGCTTGGGCGTGCTGGCGGAAGCCTGCGGCGTGAGCGAGCCCAAGGTGCAGCGGCTGATTAGCGGGTTGGTGGAACGCCATGTGCTGACCTTTCGCGTCGAGCTCGAACCTTCGCTCGTTGGCTACGGCGTCGAAGCCATTCTGTCGGTGCAGACTCGCCCCGGCCAAGCCGAGAGCATCGCGATGGAATTGGCGCAGGATCGGCACACGCGGTGCTTGTTCGGCACCAGTGGCCACTCGCAGTTGTTTTGGCACGTGCTGTGCCGCGACATCCAAGACTTGTGGATGGTATCGACCGAGCGCATCGGCGCGCTGGAGGGCGTGCTGTCGTGCGACGTCAGCACGGTGGTGAAAGCCTACAAGCGCGCAGGGCGCTTGCGGCATGGGTTGCGGGTGGAGTAATTGCGGGTGGAATAACTCAGCGCACGCTAAACCAGCCGATCAGCAGCGACACCGTGACGACGGAAAGCACTGTCGAAATCAGAATGGCGCGCGAGGCCACGGCGGCTTCGCGCCCGTAGAGTTGCGCGAGCATGAACGGGCCGGTGCCGATCGGTAGGGCCGAGAGCAACAGCGCGCTGTGCGCCCAGATCGCGGGCAAGTCGAAAACGCGGAACGCCAGAAACGCAGTGATCGCCGGTTGAAAGATCAGCTTGAGTCCCACTAAGCGCCCCACCGCACGTGCGACATGCGGCTCGCGCGCGCCGCCCGAATTTTGGGCGAGGAACATGCCGATGGCCACCAACGCGCATGGGCTCGCGGCGCCGCCGAGCAATGTCGTGAAATGCAGCACGGGGGCGGGCAGGGCGATGCCTGCTGCGGCAAACGCCATCCCGACAAACGGCGAGACCACCAGTGGGTTGCGGATCAACGCACGGGCAACGAAGGCCGATGTCCGTCGCCATGACGGCGTCGTCTGCAAATCGGTTTCGATGATGGCGATCGAAATTGCGAACAGCACCGTGGCCGTTAGCAACATGGCCACCACGACCGCGGGCACGCTCGCCGGACCGAAGGCCACCAGACACAGCGGCAAACCCATGAACCCAGCGTTCGGATAGGCGGCCCCCATGCCTTCGATGCTGGCGTCGGTGAGACGCCCGCGCACCGCCCGATCGAGCAAGAACGACAAGGCAAACGTCGCTGCCATGCCACCGCCAAAGGCTCCCAGAAAACCGGGGTTGACCAGTTCGGCCCACGTGATTTGTGCCATCGACTGAAACAGGACGGCGGGCAACGCGAGATAGACGACGAAGCGGTTCAGGGCGTCGAGTGCCGAGGGGCCCAACCATGCGCGCCGGGCACAGAGATAACCAACAAAGATCAGTCCGAAAACAGGCAGCGCTGCGGAGATAACGGCTTGCATGGTCAGTGTTGCTCCGCGAGTCGGATCAGCCATTCGCGACGCGCGTTGCCACCGTCGGCTTCGGTGTGTTCACGGGCGGCCGCTTCGGCCCCCGCCGCATCGCCTGCGGCAATACGCGCGACGATTTCCCCGTGCTCATGCCAGACGACTTCCTGCATTGGCATCGCGCCGAGCGTGGCTGCCATCGCGCGCATGATGTGCGGCCATTGCGGTGCGACCGTCTGCGCGATGAGCGGGTTGCCGGACGCGTCGTGAAGCGCCGTATGAAACGCCACTTCCACCCGGACTTGCCGCGCCACCGGCGTGCCGTGCGTGAGGCTCATGCCAGCCTCGACGGCGTCGCGTAACCGGCGCAATTCGTGCTCACCCAATGTGCCGTCGGCCATGCGCGTTGCGGCCAACCGTGCGGCCAGACCATCGAGTGCCGTACGCACTTGATAAAGCTGGCGCAAATGCGCGGCGTCGATGGGGGCGACTTCCAGCCCTTGCCGACCGCTATCGCAGACGAGGCCGTCGCGCTTGAGCAGTTGCAGCGCGTGGCTCACCGGCTGGCGCGACACCCCGAGCGAGTCCGCCAGTTCCGCCTGCCGAATGCGTTCGCCCGGCGGCAGTGTGAGGTCGGCAATGGCATCGCGCAGGCGCGAGTACACCTGATCGATCAACACGGGGCTGCTGGCGAGCGGGGCGAGCGGGCCTTGCGCGTCGGTAAGCGACGTGGCGGATGGGGCGTTCGACATGGGGAAATCCGGTGTCGACAAGAAAGTCGACGCTCTCGTGATATCTGGAATTCCGAATTCTACGCCGAAGCGCGAAACCGGGTGGCGATTTATCGCCCTGACGGGCGGGTGAGGGGCGGGGGCGGCGGGTGCAGTACGGCGAACGGGGACTTGGCGCGTCGAGTGCCGGGGCTAGGGCTGCGAAGATTACTTGCTGGGATCGAGCTCAGGCGGGGCGATGGGGGTGACGTGCGCGGGCGTTTGCAGCAGCGCCTGCATGGTCGTGCGGGTGCGTTGCAAGCGGCGGGCGAGTGCCCAGGCATCGGCCTCGCGCTCGAACAGTCCGACGATCAGGTGGGCTTCGCCCGCGAAACCGTCGGAAAACAGGCCGATATTCTTCGCGATCATCTCGCTCGCGCGCTCGACCGAGACGGTGTATTGGCGTGGCGAGCGGTACTGATTGACGACGACGGCAAAGGCGTGGGAGAACGCGTCGGACATGCGAAAGCCTCCTCTTTCAAAGCGCGCACTGAACGTGACGCTTCCGGTGATTGTAGGCGATGCGTGTGGGTTTTCGATGGCAAAAAAAAGCCGCCGAGCGGGTCGGCGGCGCAACAGAGAGGGGTGACAGCGCAACCGGAGTTGCCAAACACAGCGTAGTCGCCGGGAATGACAAAGCGATGACCGCAACGGTCACACGCCCCGATGCACTATCGAAAATCGTGAACGACGAAACCACCCCCGGTAGCCAACGCTACCGGACTTGTCGGACTGTGCACGCTGCCTGGGTGAGCTACACGAGTACCGGCAGTGCCTGCACGACAAGCAATCCGACGAGTGCCCCGACGACGGCACCGACCGCGCGCAGGCCATACCGTGTGGCCCGGGTAGTGACGGGGATGCCGCCGACCAGCAGGGCACCGGCGACCGCCATGGGCAGGAACAGCGTCAGGTCGTAAAGATTGAAGTGGAACGTGGGCATCGTTATTGTCTCCTCGCCTGAAGGCCATTCCACTATAGGACGGCTGACAAGGATGCCCAAGTTTGGTGCGCCGCAGCATGTTGCTTCGGCGAGACCGCCCACGCGTGACGCGCGGCGGTCGGTAGTGCTAGCAAGTGCTAGGAAGCGCTAGCGAGTGCTGGGTGGCGCTGCGCGCCGCTCAGTCGTCCTGTCGCACCGCGTGCATTTTGCGGCGGGCGTTCCAGATCGCCATGTCTTTGCGGGTGGGGGTGTGGTCGTTGACGTTGATACCGGCCGTTCGTGCGTTCGCGGTGGAGATCGGTGCGTCGCTCGCCTCACTGCGTGCCTGCACCATCATCACGAGCGTAAATAGCGAGGCGGCAAGCGCCAGCAGGATCAGCTTCATATGGCCCCCGGGTGAAACCTGTATTGCATCTGGTCGGTGTTATCGATCGCTCGGATCGTCTGTGGCGGGCGGCCTTGGCGCAACCCGCTTGCGATCTTCTTGCGACCTCTGGTTTTGGCACTGCTTACCGCGAGACTGCTTCTGTTGCCACTGACGGTCTTGCCTGCTTTTCTAGCCGGGGCTCGGTGCATGTCCTGCATTTTCGCGATGCGAGGCGCATCTTAGCGGCCGATTATGACAACATTCCCGGCCGATCAGAAAACCTTTATCGCGGTATCGGTGTGCAACCGTGTCGATGCCACGAAGCGCCACGATTCCGGGGCCCTGTAGCGTATAGCGACGCGCGTTGCCAAAAGTTTAGAAATCGTGACAATTTTTTTGTTGTCATGCGCCGGCGGCACCGAAATTACCGGATGCCACCGGCATTTGCCCGCAGGTCGGGGGGGCGGGAGCGCACATGCGGGCGACCTACGACAGGGCTGGGGCTATGGCTGCGGCGACGCGTCGTCGTGCGCCATCGGCGCGGTGCCGCGTTTCGTGTTCTCCGGCAACGCCATCGCGGCCAACGATGCCAGCGCCGCACCGGCCTGCGCGATCTCGTGCATCACGTCTGGCGACGTGCCGAGCGAGACCGCCAACCCCGTGAGCCCCGCCCACGTCGACGGTTCCAGCAGTCGGGAAATGAGGAACCCCATGGTCAGCCTCCTTCGGACGCATCGTCGAGGGCCGTTTTGCCGCTGAAATAGAACGGCTGCATGTCGACGTTCGAGACCATCGCCGTCTGGCCCAGCCCCTCATGCGCGGCGTTGGCGAGTACCCCGTTGTCCTGATCGATGGTCCACGTGAACAGACCGCCAAGCCCGTTGCGTTTCACGTAATCGCCTTTGGCCTTCACCGTGCGCGGCGTGTCGAGCGACAGGAACAGCGTGCTCGCAGGGTGATAGAGGAAGTCGGCGTCGGCCACGGTATCCGTGTACAACTCGAAGCCGTTGCGCGCGGCCCCGCCTTCGAGATCGAGATAGTTGAACAGCATGTCGAAGTACTCCGTCGTGCCCGACTCGAACGTCCCGGTGGTGATATCGCTACCCGGCGTGTAGGTGCCCGAGAGCGGTGCCACGCTCGCCAGCTGTGCCTGACAGGCGTTGCGGCTGTAACCCGCGTAGCCGATGTGCACCATCGAGAGCGGCACTCCCGCCTGTCGCAGCCAATTGACCGCCCGGTCGATGGAGAACGCACCGGGCGCGCTCGGGTCGGTGTCGTGCAGATTGGTGTGATGTGCGAGCGCCGGTGCCCACGGGGTGCCGAAAAAGTCGTAGGTCATCAGATTGATGCGCGTGATGCCGGCTGCGACCAGCCCCGGCAGATTGGCTTTCGCCATATCCGCGACGTTCGCCGATGCCGCGATCGAGATTTCCACGTCTTTGCGGCCTGCCGCCACCAGTGCCTTCTTGAGGTCGCTAACGAGCGCGGCGTAGTTCGGGCCGTCGGTGTTGTCGTAGGTATTGCCGTCGTCGGCGGGCGCGCCCGGGTATTCCCAATCGAGATTGATCTCGCTGAACATCGGAAAGCGCTTGAGCAGATCCACCACGCTCGCACAGAACGTTTTGCGACGCGCAGCGCTGCCCGCGACGCCGTGAAATGCCTGACTCATCGTCCAGCCGCCAATAGCGATGGCCAACTTGAGCGCCGGATTCTTCGCATGCAGCAGGCGCAAGCCCCCCAACACCCCTTGGGCGCGCGACTGCTGAAACATCGGCATCACGTCGTTGCTCACCCAGCCAGCAAAGCCACAGTTGCGATACGAGAGCACGTCGCCCCAACTGTCGACGAACGTGGCCTGGTCGGTGGTGCGTTGAAAATCGGTGGCAGCGCGCGCAATCGTCGCTGCCTTCTCGCCCTGATCGCCGACGATGCCGGAAAAGCCGATGATCAGCCGGTCGTAGGCGAACGGATCGAGCAGCATGAGATCGACGCCGCGTCCGGCGGCATCGTTGCTAAAGTCGCCGTCGAGGCGGCCGTCGTATTGCGACCAGTCGGTGTAGTAGCCCGACACCTGAAAGGCGTTCTTGGCGTAGCGGTTATAGGCGGGCCGTGCGACGCGTGCCGACGTGTACGACAGTTGGGTCGTACTGGTGCCCGGATCAAAGCCGTTTTGCGCGTAGGTGGTTTCCGAGGCGCCGTTGAACGGGTCGCTCGGGTAGACGAGGACGGACGTGGCGGGGTCGGAAAGCGAGGTGGCCGGTGCGGCAGCCGCCAACTGGGCGGTCGTCTTGCTATTCGTATCGGACATGCTGAGGCTCCTAAAGGTGAAAGGACATTGCCGTCGCTGGGCGGCGCTCGCCGCGTCGGCTTCGGCGTATTCAGCCTCGGGCACGCTCAATGCCGATGCCAGCGCAAATGCCGTGTCAGCCGTGTCAGCGAACGCTGGAAGCGAGCGCACAGGTCGCGCCAATGCTGTCGGATGAGGCCGGGGCATGACGATGCGGCCGTTGCGCCCGTTGCGCCCATAGGGCACGCTTCGCGCGTTGCGCCCGCTCCGCCCGTTTCAGCCGCTTCGCCCGTTTCAACCGTTTCAACCGCTTCAACCGCTTCGACCGCTTCGACCGCCACGGCCGCCACGGCCGTTGTTGCGCCTGACGTGACCGACGGACTGAGCGACGGCGTGCGCGCCCCCTTCACCGGAGCAAAGCGATATCCCATGCGCGGCACCGTCACGATGTGGCGATGCAGGTCGAGCGGGATGAGCTTGCGGCGCAGGCGCGAGACCACTTGCATGAGGTTGGTGTCGTCCTGATCGGGGCGTTCGGGCCAAAGCTGCGCGATCAGCGTACGTTTGTCATGGGCCACATGCGGCGGCGAGAGTAGGGCGACCAGCAGGCGGTACTCAATCTGTGGAATCCGAACGACGATGCCGTTGCGGCACACTTCGCCATGACCTTCGCGCGCGACGCTGTGCAGCGGCACCGCGTCATGCGTGGCCGAGAGGCTGGCGTCGGTCACTTGGATCTCTGCCGCAGCACCGTCACCTGACAATGGACCCTCGATGGCAGACGCCTGCGACGCGTCGTGAACCGGCGGATCGAACCGGTACCCGATACGCGCCACTGTGACGATGGCGCGTTGCAAACCAAGCGGGGCGAGCGAGCGACGCAGGCGCGAGACCAATTGCACGATCGCGGCGTCTTCCATCCATTGCGCGCGGCGTCCCCACAGCGTGTCCATCAGCACGCGTTTATCGAGCGCAGTGCCTGCATGCGCGGCGAGGAGTACCAGCAGGCGTTTTTCCTGCTCGGAGAGCCGGGCGGCAATGCCGTGACGCTGCACGAGATTGGTGACTTCGTCGAGATCGAACGATGACATCGGCATGAGGCGCTCCTTGTGACGTGAAAAGGGAGGCTCACCGTAGCGACGCGCGATCGCCTGTCACAAGGCCAAAGTCGGCAATATGCCGCGGCATGTGCCGACAAGTCCCAACAAGCGCGGCATGGGTAGGCACGGGCCACGTGTCTTGCGTGCCTTGGTCATGTCACGCGTCGACATGCATCGTCAGACGACGCTGCCGCGCGGTAAGATACTCGTCACTCGCCAAGCGGCGACGCTTCATCGACTCCCGGAACTCGTCATGCTCGAACTCATTGCCGAACACCGTTGCTTCGGCGGCGCACAGCGCTTTTACCGTCATGCCTCCACTGCCATCGGACTGCCGATGCGCTTCTCGGTGTTTTTGCCGCCGCAGGCGCGCGATGGGCGAGCTGTACCGGCGCTGTTCTATCTCGCGGGGCTCACGTGTACGGAAGAGACGTTCATGATCAAAGGCGGCGCGCAGTGGCTCGCGGCCGAGCATGGCGTGGCGCTGATTACGCCGGACACGAGTCCGCGTGGCGCGGGCGTGCCGGGGGAGACCGATGCGTGGGACTTTGGCGTCGGCGCCGGTTTCTATCTCGACGCGACGCAAGCGCCGTGGTCGACGCACTACCGCATGTACAGCTATGTCGTCGACGAGTTGTATGACGTGGTGACCAAGACGCTACCGATCGATGCGAGCCGTGTGGGTATTTTTGGGCATTCGATGGGCGGACACGGTGCGTTGACGATCGCGCTGCGCAACCCTGACAAATTTCACTCGGTGTCGGCGTTCGCGCCGATCGCGGCCCCGATGCATTGCCCGTGGGGCGAGAAGGCATTCACCGGGTATCTGGGCAGTGACCGCGAGGCATGGCGTCAGTACGACGCCAGCGAACTGGTGGCGAAGGCCGGTAAGGCCGTGTTCCCGGGCGGCATTCTGATCGATCAAGGGCTAAACGATCAGTTTCTCGAAGCGCAACTGCATCCGGATATCTTCGAGCGCGCCTGCCGCGACGCCGGACAGCCGCTGAACCTGCGCCGCCATCAAGGCTACGACCACGGCTACTACTTCATCCAGACCTTCATGGCCGATCACCTGACGCACCACGCGGAGCATTTGCGCGCGTATTGAAGGGTGTGATGGGTATCGATGTGTCCTGACAATCGCAACGTCAGGACGCAATCTGCACGACGCCGCGACGCCGACCACGCGTCGCGGGGACTTACACCGCGCGGGCTTCGTAGTGCCGCGGCGGGTTCACGATCTCGTCTTGCGCCCGCACGATTTCCAATTCGTAGCGCCCGGCGAGATGCGTGACCGAGAGCACGGCATCCACCGCCGCAAGCGTATGTTCGAACGCCGCGCGCACCGTATCACCCTTTAACAGACGCGCGAGAAAGATACCCGAGGTCAGGTCGCCCACACCCACCGGATAACGCGAGAACGGGTAGAGCGGCCGCGACCCGAGCCACGCTTCGTCAGCCGTTACCACGAGCATGTCGAAGCGATCGGCGGGCTTGCCCGCGTATTCCAGATGCTTGACCAGCACCATCTTCGGCCCGCGAGCGAGCAGGGCACGGCATGCTGCCATGGCATCGTCGAAGGTATCGATCGGATGCTGTGAGAGCTTCTCCAATTCGAGATGATTCGGCGCCATGATGTCGGCCACTTCGGGCATGTGCTCGACCAGAAACTGCTCGATGCCCGGCTTCACCTGACAGCCTTTTTCCGGATGCCCCATGACGGGGTCGCACAAATAGATTGCCGCAGGGTTGGCTTGTTTGACGCGGCGCACCGCTTCGACCACGAAGCCCGCCTGCTCGGGGGCGCCGAGATAGCCAGAGAGCACGGCATCGCAATTGGCCAGTTCGCCGATGTCGGCAATGCCGTCGACCAGCCGCAGAATTTCTTCGCTTGGCAGCGCCTGACCTGTCCATTTGCCGTATTGCGTGTGATTCGAAAACTGCACCGTGTTGATCGGCCAGACGTTCACGCCGAGGCGTCGCATCGGAAACTCGGCGGCGCTATTGCCGGCATGGCCGAAGACGACGTGCGACTGGATGCTGAGGATGTTTTTCATGGTGACGAAGCGGGTAGGCGCGACCTGAAGTCACGCAAAGCGCGTGACGCGATAGGTAACAAGCGTTCAGCGTAGCACCGCGCCTCGCCGTGGCGCAATGCTAAGGACTGCGGGCGGCCCGCAAAAGCAGGCAGATGGCAGCGGACTAGGCTTGTTGCCCGATCACACTCTCGCATTCGCCTTCATGCTGCCGTCTACTTCGAACGTCCGCTCGACTGCCACGCCAATCGTCACTCAGCCCGGCACGCCTCCCACGCCGCCATCGTCACCCGTCTCGCTGCCCGATGATTTCGACGGCATCGCCAACGTTACATCGGCGGCAAAATCGATCGGGCGCAGCGCCATCGCCCATCGGCAAACCGACGAACTCGACGCGATCGAAGCCGTGAGGAAGCGCGAAACATTGGTTTTCGCTATTCGCTTCGAAGGCAACGAGGTGCCGGTACGTCTCGACCTGACTTACGACGCCTGGTATGGCATGCGGCGAAGTGGGGAACGGCAATATTTTCGCAACGACGGGGCCGACGTTTGGATCAAGCGTGCTCCCCCGACACCGGCCAGCGATCCCGTATTAAGCATTGCGCAGCGGCAGCGCCGACTGATGCGCATGGGATATCGTTCCGCGGCGCGCGCCGCGCCCGTGCCGCCGGAGAACGTGCGCACGCCGCTGCCGCGTGTGGCACATGCCGTGTGGCTTGGCGGGAAGCTGTCGACCGAAATTTTCGCCAATCTCGCGTGGTGGGGACGTAGGTTCGAGAAGGCATCCCCTGCGTACGCCGTGCAGATTTACGTGCTGAAAACGCAGGCGCAGGCCCCTTCGCTGCACCGACAACTCGCGTGTCTTCCGAATGTCACGGTCAAGTTGCTGACCGAACAGCCGTTTTTCCGCACCTACGCAGCCTCGCCGTCGTTCGCCATGTTTCGTGAATTGACGGCGGCGAAGTACTGGAGCGCGCCGCACGATGCGATTCGATACCGCCTGCTGCATGCGCTAGGCGGCATTCTTTTCGATCCGCTCGACAAGCTCCGCTTCGGCGCCCAGACGCTTCCCGATGCGCTCGCGTTCGGCGATGTCACCGTCGGCGTATTTCTCTTGCCGACGCTGCAACGTCAACACAGCCCGTTGCACGTCGGCATCATGGCGTCGCTGCCGGGCAATCCGGTGATGGAAGTCATCAACGACACGATGTGGCAGAAGTGGCGGCGGATGACCTGCGACGATGCGAATCCGCGCTATCGGGAGTGGTTGAGCGCACCGACGAAGGCGCCGGACGTGTGGCTCACACGCGCACTCAGCGAGCTGTGCGGGCCGCACCTGGTCTCCAACGTGTTGTGCGACTGGGTGCCCGGTATTCGCACGATGGTCGAGTTGATGAAGGCGCACGAAGATGGTGTCGAGATGGGGGCCGATGCTCAGCCCGAATACGCACCTTTGATGGACTATTACTTTGCGTTCGACAACCTGATGGCGTCCGTCGACTCGGCCGACGACCGGCGCGACATCAACGCGGATCTCAAGATGGGGGCACTGGCACGCGCGGAATAAATGAAAAACGCCCGCCGCCGGGTCGTCGTGAGGTGTCACGACCCGGCGGCGGGCGCTGTGCGTTTGCGCGTGAAGGCGCTTACTTCTTCGCCGAAATAATCGCTTCGGCCACGTTTCTCGGGGCTTCCGCGTACTGCTTGAACTCCATCGTGTACGTGGCGCGGCCTTGCGTGAGGGAGCGCAACGACGTCGAGTAGCCGAACATTTCCGAAAGCGGCACTTCGGCGCGCACTAGCTTGCCGCCGCCGCCCGCGATATCGTCCATGCCTTGCAGCATGCCGCGACGGCTCGACAAGTCGCCCATCACGTTGCCCATGAACTCTTCGGGCGTCTCGACTTCCACGGCCATCATCGGCTCGAGCAGCACCGGCTCGGCGCGTCGCATCGCTTCCTTGAACGCCATCGACCCTGCCATGCGGAACGCGTTTTCGTTCGAGTCCACGTCGTGATACGAGCCGAACGTGAGCGTGACCTTCACGTTGACGACCGGATACCCCGCGATCACGCCATTGGGGAGCGATTCGCGAATGCCCTTGTCCACCGCCGGAATGTACTCGCGCGGGACCACACCACCCTTGATGGCGTCGACGAATTCGTACAGCTTTTCCTTGTCCGGTTCGAGCGTGATGACCACGTCGCCGTACTGACCGCGCCCGCCCGATTGCTTGACGAACTTGCCTTGCACGTCTTCGACTTTCTTGCGAACCGTTTCGCGATAAGCGACTTGCGGCTTGCCGACGGTCGCTTCCACGCCGAACTCGCGGCGCATACGGTCGACGAGAATTTCGAGGTGCAGCTCGCCCATGCCCGAGATGATCGTCTGCCCCGATTCTTCATCGGTCTTCACCTTGAACGACGGGTCTTCCTGCGCGAGGCGATTGAGCGCGAGGCCCATCTTCTCCTGATCGACCTTCGTCTTCGGCTCGACCGCCTGAGAAATCACCGGCTCCGGGAATTCCATCTTCTCGAGGATGATGATGGCGTCCGGGTCGCACAGCGTGTCGCCGGTGGTCGCTTCCTTCAAGCCGACGGCGGCGGCGATATCGCCCGCGCGCACTTCCTTGAGCTCGATCCGCTGGTTGGCGTGCATCTGAAGAATGCGCCCCAAGCGTTCTTTCTTGCTCTTGGTCGGGTTGTAGACGGTGGCGCCCGATTCGATCACGCCCGAGTACACGCGGAAGAAGATCAATTGGCCGACGAACGGGTCGGTCATGATCTTGAAGGCGAGTGCCGAGAACTTTTCGTCGTCGGCCGGGTGACGCTCGATCACGTTGTCGTCTTCGTCATGACCGGCAATGGCGGGCACGTCGATGGGCGAGGGCAGGTAGTCGATCACGGCGTCGAGCATGGCTTGCACGCCCTTGTTCTTGAACGCGGTGCCGCACAGCATCGGGACGATTTCGCCCGCGACCGTGCGCTTGCGCAGGCCGGTTTTGATTTCGTCTTCGGTGAGCGTGTCGCCGCCGAGGTATTTCTCGAGCAAGGCTTCGTCGGCTTCGGCGGCGGCCTCGACCATCTTGTCGTGCCATTCCTGTGCGCTCTCTTTCAGATTGGCCGGAATGTCGATGTAGTCGAACTTCACGCCCTTGGACGCTTCGTCCCAGACGATGCCCTTCATCTTCACGAGATCGACGACGCCTTGGAAGCCGTCTTCCGCGCCGATCGGAATCTGGATCGGCACGGCGTTGCCGCGCAGGCGCTCGTGAATCTGTTTGTACACACGGAAGAAGTCCGCGCCGATGCGGTCCATCTTGTTGACGAACGCAATGCGCGGCACTTTGTATTTGTTGGCCTGACGCCAGACCGTTTCCGATTGCGGTTGCACGCCGCCGACCGAGTCGTAGACCATGCACGCGCCATCGAGCACGCGCATGGAGCGCTCGACTTCAATGGTGAAGTCGACGTGTCCGGGGGTGTCGATGATGTTGATGCGGTGGCGCGGATAGTTACCGGCCATGCCGGCCCAGAAGCAAGTCGTCGCGGCCGACGTAATCGTGATGCCGCGCTCTTGTTCCTGCTCCATCCAGTCCATCGTGGCAGCGCCTTCGTGAACTTCGCCGAGCTTGTGATTGACGCCCGTGTAGAACAGGATCCGCTCGGTCGTCGTCGTCTTGCCAGCGTCGATGTGAGCGCTAATGCCAATGTTGCGATAGCGCTCGATGGGGGTTTCTCGGGCCACAATGCACCTCTTTTGCCAGACGGTGGGAAAAGCACAGGAGCAGCCATCATACTCCAATGTTGCGTTGCCGCGCAGGCAGTGACATTGCCCCGAAGACGAGCAGCCACGGGGCTTTGCGGTGAGCCGAGGCAGGCGCGTGAGCGGCCTGGCGCCGACGCTGCCGCAGGGGCGGCGTCGGCCTGCCCATCGCCGACGTCACCCGTTCGGCGGGGGCAGTGCGTCGCCGGAGATCAGCGGTTACGCACCGGTCAAGCGAACGGTCAGTGGATCAGTCAGACGCTCATTCCGGCGATCCATCATGCGATATGGCGCTCGCGTGAAAATGCGAGCACGGCACCCCGCGGCATGTTGGCGGCAGACGCGAGTCCGTCATCGTCGTGCAACGTGCTCACCGTGTGGCCGTCGGGCAATTGAAAGACGGCGACGGCTTCGCGCAGGTGCCGTGCCTGATCTTCCAGCGATCCGGCCGCAGCGGTGGCTTGTTCGACAAGCGCGGCATTTTGCTGCGTGACCTGATCCATTTGCATCACGGCGGTGTTCACCTGTTCGATGCCGCCCGACTGCTCGGCCGAGGCCGCCGAAATTTCTCCCATGATGTCGGTCACACGTTGCACGGCCTGCACGATGTCGGTCATCGAGCGGCCCGCATCGCGCACTTGCGACGAGCCGTCTTCGACCTTGCCGACCGACGTTTCGATGAGCCCCTTGATTTCCTTGGCAGCGGCGGCGCTGCGTTGGGCAAGGGTGCGCACTTCACCAGCCACCACGGCGAAACCCCGGCCTTGTTCGCCTGCGCGCGCGGCTTCCACGGCGGCGTTGAGCGCGAGAATATTCGTCTGGAACGCGATGCCGTCGATCACGCCGATGATGTCGTTGATTTTCGACGAGCTGGCCGCGATTTCCTGCATCGACGATACGGCGCGTTCCACCACGCGGCCGCCTTCGCCAGCGATTTCCGACGCGTTTGCCGCCAATTGGCTCGCTTGGCGTGCGTTATCGGCGTTTTGCTTCACCGTCGCGGTCAGTTGCTCCATCGACGATGCGGTTTCTTCGAGCGAGGCCGCTTGCTCTTCGGTACGCGCCGACAGATCGGTATTGCCCGCGAGCAATTCGCCCGATGCCGAGGCGATTGCTGCGGTGCCGCTGCGTACGCGCCGCACAATCTGATCAAGACTTTCATTCATGTGTTTGAGGGCGGCCATCAGTTGACCGGTCTCGTCACGGCTCGTGACGTCGATGCGGCTCGTGAGGTCGCCTTGTGCCACGCGCTCGGCAATCTGCACGGCGCGCGCGATCGGACGCGTGACGCTGCGCGTGACCGACCACGCGGCGCCAATGCCCACGACGGCGGCCACAGCACCGATCGCCGCGAGCAACCACTTCGCAAAGACGATGTCGGCGCTTGTCGCGGCACCGGTCTCGTCGACGATCTTCTGCTGGAGCTTCACGAGGTCGACCGCTTCGGTTTGCATCGCGTCGAGCGCAGGCAACGCCTCACGCTCGACGGTGCCGAGGGCGGCGTCGTGCTGGTCGGCGCTCAGTTGCGCGATCACCGCGCTGCGGGCCTTCTGAAATGCCTCGTTGTGCTGGCGAATGCTGACGAGCAGTTTTTTGCCGTCTGCGCTCGTCACGTACTTGTCGAGCACCTGCAAGGCGTCGGCCGTGCGCGCGAGGTTCACGTCGATGCGTTCGTTGTACGTCTTGCGTTGTGTGGGGTCCGTCGTGGCGATGACTTCGAGCATACGGCGTCCGTTGCCGCGCACCATGGCGTCGATGGTGTGGGCGGCGTCGGCCTTAGACCACGCGCTGGTGAGCAGCATTTCGTTGGCGCGTTCAATAGCGACGAAACGTACCAGCGCAATGACCAGCATGGCGAGCAACAGCACCAGTAGGGTGCCGAAGCCGATAGCCAGTCGGGTCCGGATTTTCAGGTCGGCGATTCGCATAGGGAATGACTCCGTTTTAGGGATGTGGAGCCGGAGCGGCACGGGTGACGTGACGTTTCCGACGTTGCGAGGAGTGGTCGCCGGGCTGCCGCAGCACGCGTCGATACAAGGGATAAGGCACGACGCGGCATTGGCTCACGCGCCGGGAACGACACGTGTGACATGTCCGGCGACGCGTGACGGGGGGATTCAAGGGAAGCCAGTCCGTCTACCTTCGTATACGACGCGAAATACGACTCTCTGAAGGTGTCTGACAAACGAACGGGGTAAACGCCGACATGAATTTGGCTAAAACCTTACCCAAATCGGACGGCGTAAATGGGAGGTAGGTGAGTGCTTAAAACATGCCAGCGCTCGCCGGCGTCCTCGCTGATCCACAGCGCGCCGGTGGTCGAGCCCATGGCGAGCGTGCGCCCGCTGGCGTCGACATCGAGCCCGTGCCGGTAAATCAGGTCGTAGGACGGCGTCTCGGGCAAGCCGTGGGCCAATGAGGTGAATGTCTCGCCACCGTCGCGCGTGCGGGTGACGACAAGGCGGGCATCGACCGGGATGCGGCAGGCATCGCGTTGCGCGGGGACGAACCATGCGGTGTCCGGGTCGTGCGGATCGACGGCAGCAGCGAAGCCGAAACTCGAGGGCAGGGCATGAATTCGGCGCCAGTGCGTGCCGAAGTCGAGACTGCGAAAGATGCCGTTGTGATGCTGTGCCCATAGGGCGTTGGGGGCAGCGCGGCACTGCACGAGGCGGTGCACGTCTTGTGCGTTCGGATCGAGTCGGCGTTCCGGCGGCATGTAATCGGCCTCCATGCCGGTGGCCGCGAGCGACCACGTGGCGCCGTCGTCGCGCGTGCGCCAGACACCGCCCGTCGAGATCGCGACGATGACGTGGCGGCTGTCGTGTGGATCGATGCAAATGGAGTGCAAGCCGGGGTGATCGTAGCCGCCGCCCATCCACTCGGCGCGCTCGGGGCGGTCCCAGAGGCTTTGCACCAAATGCCAATGCTCGCCGCGATCGGGAGACCGGAAGAGGCCGCCCGGGATCGTGCCAGCCCATAGCACGCCGGGGGCGTCGGGGCCTGCGGCTTCGAGCGTCCAGAGCAGTTCGACGCTGGGGGCTTGGGTGGTGGGGACGACGGTTGCGTTGGCACTGGCACTGGCACTGGCGTTGGCCGTTGCAGTTGCCGGGGCGTTGGCGCCGGATTCGGCGTCGTTTCCGTTCACTTGGGGGAAGGCTGGCGGTGCCAGTTCGGACCACCCGCTCTCGTCGGCGGCTTTGCGCCAGAGTTTGACGCCGAAGTGCCCGAGGTTGAGGGCCGCGTAGTCGGTGCCGTCGCGTGCGTCGTGCAACACCATGGTGACGGGCTCGCCGGGAAACTCGGGGGTCAGCGATGCCAGTTGCCAGCCTGACGTTTCGCGATGCCAAGTGAATAGTCCCTTGCGGGTGGCGACCCGGAGTACGGGGCGGGTGTCGTTGTCCACGATGTTCCTCCTCGACTGTGCGCAGTTTGTTCATCGGCGCATCGGTCTGTTCGCTTGCGTTGGCTGGCTGGCTCACCCGCCGGTGCGTTCGCTGGTTCGTTTGCCCGTTGGTTCGCCCGATCGTGATGCGTGGTCGGTTTGCATGGTGACTCGTTCATCCGCCGGAGAGGGCTTGCGCGACGTACACGCGGCTTTGTGCGCCGAGTGCGTCGCTGAGGTGCTGGCGGTCTTTGATGAGATGGCCGTCGACAAAGACAGCGACGTGCGCGCGCAAGCGGCCCTGGTCGTTGAAGAGATAGCCGCGTAATTCGGGGGCGCGGGTCATGCACGTTGCAAGCGCGGTTTGCACGCTCGCGCCGTCGACGTGCTGCTCGTCGACGGGGACGTGACGCTGAATGGCGGGGGCGAACGTGACGGTTGCCATGTCTCAGTGTAGACAACAGCGCGTCGATTCGAAGTGGGTATTGCGGTGTTAATGCCGTGTTGTTGCGGTGTTGTTGCGCGGAGGCTGCGTTGTAAATCGCGGGGAATAACGCTATCGGCGGTGGTAGTGGCTGCCGACTTTGGTTAACGACGCGTGAGTTTCAGTGCGTGTGAAGCGTGGCCCTCGGGCGCGGCATCGTATATCGGACACTCCCCAACCCCATTCACCGCATTATTGTTCACCATTATCGGAGTGCCCGCGAGCGCAGTGCCGCAGGCAAACACCGGGGGTGGAAATCATGGCAAAGAGCAGAGCAAGGGATATCGGGATGGGGCGTTGGTCGGATGCGGCGGTCCGTCGGCAATTGCGTTTGCACAGGGCGGGGCAGCCGTCGCAGACGGAGGATTCGACGGTCAAGCGCCCGCCGGCGGTCGCGAAATGCGAGGGGCATTTTGTCTGGATCGCCCGGCAGGCAGCGTTCATCGGAAAGCAGGATGGCCGTTTACCTGGTGGAGGTCGGCACTACGCGACGTGCACATCGCAGGCCAAGCGCTTCGATAGCGTGGCCGAGGCACGTGCGGTAACGGCGACACTGGCGGGCGACGCGCTGGTGATGTACGGCACGGCCGATAACGGGCCGCTGTTCATTGTTGGCGCGGGAGGGCGCTGGAATACGAGAGGACCGGGCGAGCCGTTTGCGTGCTGATCGCTGTGCACGGTGAGTGCCTGTCCGAACTATTCATGAACTATTCACGAACGATTCACTGCGGGCACTACACCGCGCGCGAAGAAAAGCTTTCTATGCGCAACGTCGCGGCGCGGCGCCTTATCAGCTAAGGCGCTGCGAGGAGAGCGCTTGCCGTGCGCATCAGTTGGTCCATCCGTATGGAGTCCGTGCGGACTTTGCTTGAACTATTCACGGGGCCCACGGCTTCAACCACGCCAAAACTCGACGACGAGCCATGGCGACCGGTTACTTGCCCAGTTCATGCCCGATCACACCGCCGACGACGGCGCCGCCGATGGTGCCGGCGGTACTGCCGCCGGTGGCTTCGTGGCCGATCACGCCGCCGGCTGCCGCGCCGCCGAGTGTGCAACCTACGATCGACGCACCCATAACAAGTGCGGTGGCTAGAGCAAGTATCGTCTTCGCCGTCTTCATGATGAGTCTCCAGTAGCGAGTGTCAGCCGCGCGTTTCAGCCACAAATTTCAGCCACGAACGTCAGCCGAATGCCAAGCGCTTCACATGCCGCGCGGCGGTATGAGTCCAGCTTAGTTGGCGCATCGTGCGTGCACTATCGGTCAGAACTGAATCGACTGTAGGAATTGGACGACAGGGAGGAGAGGGCGGGGAGCGTGGGACCGGCAGAAACGACAAGGGCCGCACATCGTGCGGCCCTTGAAGGGTATCTGGTGGGGCGTGAGTGACTCGAACACTCGACCTACGGATTAAGAGTCCGCTGCTCTACCAACTGAGCTAACGCCCCGGTGTTACCGGGAACAAAAAAGGCTGCAAGTGGCAGCCTTTCTCGGTATTGCGGTGGTGGGGCGTGAGTGACTCGAACACTCGACCTACGGATTAAGAGTCCGCTGCTCTACCAACTGAGCTAACGCCCCGATGCAACCGGGAATAAAAAAGGCTGCACGGCAAAGCAGCCTTCTTCAAAAATTCGTTTGGTGGGGCGTGAGTGACTCGAACACTCGACCTACGGATTAAGAGTCCGCTGCTCTACCAACTGAGCTAACGCCCCAACGAGACCGAGATATTATCGGCTCTTCCGCATGGGGTCAACCCTTAATGATGAAAATCCGCAAAAAAGGTCTCAGGCGAGCAGGGGTACGAGCTCAAACGCCAACACGGCGAGTACCGCACCCACCACGACCAGCAGCGAGCGCCAGCACATTCGAACCGCGCCCTTGCATGGCATCGCGCCGACGACAATGGCGCCGAACACCGCAATGGCGAACATGGTGACGAGTTGCGCATTGGAAAGGTGGGGCATGATCATGGTCCATCTCCCTGCCGATATCACGCACATAAGACGCGATTCGAGTATAGAAAATGGTCCGCCCCAAGCAAAGCGGCGCGGCAACCGGGATTTCCCCAGTGGCCGCGCCGCGCGCGATGCATTCGGTCCTGCGTTGCTAAGCGCCGTTTAGCGCCACGCCGACCCTTATTCCGGCAGATCCAGAATCAGGACGATCGTCCATGCATCTTCGCCTTCGTGATGATATTGACGCTCCACCACCACGAACGGCTGTTTCTTGTCGCCCTGGCCGAGGAACAACACGTCGCCTTCGGCGGGCATGCATTCGATCGGCGGCAACGCGATAGGCGTGTCCTTCTTGATGATCCGCTCGGCCTTTTTCGCTGCGCGCTCGGTCCACTCGATATCGAATTCGATCTGACTCACCGGATGATCCTGTCTATGCAAATTGAAACGGCTGCATGGTAGCACGCAGGCCACGTGCCCCAACGAAAAAAGCCCGCTCCCTGGGCGGGGAACGGGCAAAAGTCCCATGCGATAGCGGGGAACGCATGGCGACAGGAGATGCGCCCAAGGACATCGTCGGCGCCTGCCCCGGCCAGAGGGGAAGTGGACTGGCCGGAATTGCTTGACGATGACCGGTCACGCGGAGGCGCGCGCCTGTCGACGGACCATACGGCAGAGATATCGCGGTGATATCGGATGACGTAGAAGAGGTGACGCAGCGCAAGCCGGAGATGCCATCCGGCTTGCGTGCGTCGAGCCGCGTTGCCGCAGTAAAACTGAGGGAAGCCGCAACGCGACGAGGGCCGATCGCTACCAATGAAGACGAGTCTAGGCGTCTTGTCGCCTTCGAGAAACGTCAGTGGCGCAAATGCACCCTTACGTCTCACGCAACAATGCGCGACGCGTTTTTGTGGCATGAGAGAAAGCGTGCATCCTGCCGGACGGCAGGCGAGGCGGGAGATGCAGGGGATGCAGGGGATGCAGGGGATGCAGGGGGGGCGGGGCAGGCGTGCCGCATTGCGCGGCACGCCGGGTGCAGACGGTGTCGAACTTATCGCGTGGCGATGGCCACGGCGGCACCGGCCATGACTGTGCCGGTGGCCCGATTCAGGCGGCGAACGGCGCGCGCCGAACTGAGCAGACGGCGTGCCCGTGCGGCGAGCAAGATATAGCTGCCGAACACGATGGACAGCACGGCGAGCGTGACGCCCACGACTTCGAAGTACCCGAGCGCGGTGATGCGTTGCAGGTCGAGCAAGTTGGGCAGCAGCGCGAAATAGAACACGACCACTTTCGGATTGCCCAGCGTGACCGACAAGCCGCCGAGAAAGAGCCGCCACGACTTCTCGCGCGGCGCATTCTCCATCGGCTCAGCGGGCGGCACTGCCGGGGCGTGCCACATCTTCCATGCGAGATAGAGCAAGTACGCCGCCCCCGCATATTTGATCGCGAGGAATACGCCAGAGAACGTATGCGCCAACGCGGCGACGCCCAAGACGGCCAGCGTGAGCCACACGACATCGCCAATCGCCACACCGGCCGAAAAAGCGACAGCCCCTTGCATACCGCGTCCGAGTACCCGCGCCACAATCGCGGCGATACCCGGGCCTGGGGTTCCGGCACCCACAAACAAGGCGAGTGCGAAGGTCAGCAAATGCGTCCAGTCCATGCTGGCGTCTCCTTGAGACGATGGGTCGTTGTGCTATTTCCGTGCTTTGCTCGAACTACGTATTCATTGCCAACATCACGAGGTGCATCCGGGGCGGGAACGCTCCGAATATTGCGCCATCGTGGGTACTTATGCGCCCAGCCAAGGCAAGCCGCGGAAGCACCAGCCGCTCACATGTTTGCGATGGCCTGCGCTGTCCTTGTCGCCTTCGAAGCCTTCGAGAATATCGAACGAACTCGTATAACCGGCTTCAAAGGCGACTTTAGCGGCGGCTTTCGAGCGCGCGGCGCTGCGGCACAGGAATAGCAACGGCGTGTCCTTGCTGGCGGCCTGCGAAGCGAGTTGTTCGAGGAATTGTTCGTTCGGTACGCCGCCCGGATAGCGCACCCACTCCACATTGACGTATTGACCGTCCGGCACTTGCGGGCGGCCCACCCAGTCGAGCTCGGCGCGCGTGCGCACATCGATTAGGCGGACATTCGGATCGGCTTGCAGCAGCGCCAGCGCTTCTTCCGGGGTCACGGCACCCGAGTAGGCGAGTTGGCCGGTGGCACGGCGTTGGGCGGCTTGTTCGAGAATGGCGTTCGCGCTTGTCATATTGCTGTGATCTCGTTGGTCGAAGGTTGACTCTCATTCTAGCGTGCACTTTGCGCGGGAGGCGTGTTCGATCGCATTCGTATGATGCGTCGCCATGCCGACCACGGACAGCATTCAGGCGCACAGGCGGTGCATTCCGATGCACAATTCTGGATCGCCGCAAACCGGCAATTGGCACCTAAAAGGTGCATAATCCGGCAACGCACCAATTTGGTGTTGTTTTGGTGCGCAATGCACCAAACCGGCACCAAAGCGGAGAATCGCCGCCCGGGAACGGGAATTCTGCTCGCGAGGGCGGTCAGCGAATTATTTCCTTAGAAATCAGAGGGAGATAAGCCTTGGGCGGACATGCGGCGATAGAAAGGAAGGTGGCTGGCACGCTTCGTGCTAATCACTGGTGAATCCGAACACGGAGTTCGTTAAGAGGGTGCGGCGACGCTGGTGACTAGCGCCGGCAGCGCCAGATTGAATCTTTCGGGAGATAGCATGAGCAAATCAGTGGCAGATGTGTTGAACCTGGTGAAGGAAGAAGATGTCAAGTTCGTCGACTTCCGCTTTACCGACACGCGCGGCAAAGAACAACACGTCTCGGTGCCGGTGTCGCACTTCGACGCCGATAAGTTCGAGAGCGGTCACGCTTTCGACGGTTCGTCGATCGCTGGCTGGAAGGGTATCGAAGCCTCGGACATGCTGCTGGTGCCGGACGCCAACACGGCTTACATCGACCCGTTCTATGAAGAAAGCACTCTGGTGCTGACCTGCGACGTGGTCGAGCCGGCCGACGGCAAGGGCTACGACCGCGACCCGCGCTCGATCGCCAAGCGCGCCGAAGCCTACCTGAAGAGCACGGGCCTGGGCGACACCGCCTTCTTCGGTCCGGAGCCGGAATTCTTCATTTTCGACTCGGTCCAGTGGGGCACCGACATGTCGGGCACGTTCGTGCGCGTCAACTCGGAAGAAGCACCGTGGTCGTCGTCGAAGGACTTCGAAGGCGGCAACACCGGCCACCGTCCGGGCACGAAGGGCGGCTACTTCCCGGTCGCACCGGTCGACACGTTCCAAGACATGCGCTCGGAAATGTGCCTGCTGCTCGAACAACTCGGCGTGCCGGTTGAAGTGCACCACCACGAAGTTGCTGGCCAAGGCCAGAACGAAATCGGCACCAAGTTCTCGACGCTGGTGCAACGCGCCGACTGGACGCAGATTCTGAAGTACGTCGTGCAAAACGTGGCCCACAGCTACGGCAAGACGGCCACGTTCATGCCGAAGCCGATCGTCGGCGACAACGGCTCGGGCATGCACATCCACCAGTCGATCTGGAAGGATGGTCAGAACCTGTTCGCCGGTAACGGCTACGGCGGTCTGTCGGAATTCGCGCTGTACTACATCGGCGGCATCATCAAGCACGCCCGCGCCCTGAACGCCATCGTCAACCCGTCGACGAACTCGTACAAGCGCCTCGTGCCGCACTTCGAAGCTCCGGTGAAGCTAGCCTACTCGGCCCGTAACCGTTCGGCCTCGATCCGTATTCCGTACGTTGCCAACCCGAAGGGCCGCCGCATCGAAGCGCGCTTCCCGGACCCGATGGCTAACCCGTACCTGGCCTTCTCGGCCATGCTGATGGCCGGTCTGGATGGCGTGCAGAACAAGATCCACCCGGGCGAAGCTGCCGACAAGAACCTGTACGACCTGCCGCCGGAAGAGGATGCAAAGATCCCGACCGTGTGCTCGAGCCTCGAACAGGCGCTGGAGTACCTGAACGAAGACCGCGAGTTCCTGACCCGTGGTGGCGTGTTCACGGACGGCATGCTGGATTCGTACATCGCACTGAAGTCGGATGAAGCGCGTCGCATCGCGATGACCACGCATCCGCTCGAGTTCGAAATGTACTACTCGCTGTAATCGAAGCGCTGCGCAGGGAATGCGCCGGCATGACGGAACGCCAGCGGCCGACCGTCATGCTTGCAAGCCAGGGGGGGATGGCCGCGGCCGTCCCCCTTTTTTATCCCTGCGTGCCGTGACCGGCGCAGCCAGTCACCCGGTGATTCACCATGAACTTATCGCCTCGATCCTTGATGAAAACTGTGCGCGCCGGTGCCCGGCCGAAGGGCGAGACTCCATCGACATCTGTACCCACTGACGCGAGCGCCGATGCGTTGCTCGCGCAGGTGACGAGCGTCGATCCGTGGGAAGCGAAGCTGATGGCGACGGGCATTCTGCCGGGCCTCGAAGCGCTGCCGACGGTGTTGCTCGTGCTTGAGAAGCACACGTTGCGGGTGGTGTTCGCGAACCCGGCCGCCGAAGCGTTGCTCGCGCTCTCGCGCCGATCGTTGTCGCAGATGACCTGGAACGATGTGTTCACCAACGGCGACGTGCTCGCGTCGACGATGGTCGAACTGATCGCCAATCACTTTCAGACGACACGCCTCGATTTGGTGCTTGAGCGCACCGCACAGGAGCCTTTGCATACGCACGCCATCGTGGCAGCGCCGGAAGCCGCTCCCGATTTCGTGATCGTCGAGTTGATCGAGAACGAGCAGAAGCTCAAGAACGAACGCGAAGAACGCATCATCGACCAGGCGTTGATGAACAAGCAGTTGATCCGCAATCTGGCCCACGAAATCAAGAATCCGCTCGGCGGCATTCGCGGTGCGGCGCAGTTGCTGGAGTTCGAACTGGAACAGCGCGAATTGCGCGAGTACACGCAGGTCATCATCAAGGAGTCCGACCGGTTGCAAACGCTGGTCGACCGGCTGCTCGAGCCCCATCGCCATCCGTATATCGCCACCGACGTGAATATCCACGAAGTGTGCGAGCGTGTGCGCTCGGTGGTGTTGGCCGAATTCCCGCAGGGGCTGTCGATCGAGCGAGATTACGACGTCAGCCTGCCGGATTTTCGCGGTGACAAAGAGCAGCTCATTCAGGCGCTGTTGAACATTGTGCGCAATGGCGCCGAAGCGTTGCGCGAGCAGATCGCACGCGGCGACGCACGCATCGTTTTACGCACGCGCGTAGCAAGAAAGATCACGATTGCCAAAAGATTGCACAAGCTGGCATTGGAATTGCATGTGATCGATAACGGGCCTGGCATTCCCGCCGACATTCGCGACCGCATCTTCTATCCGCTCGTCTCTGGGCGCGAAGGGGGGAGCGGTCTGGGACTCACACTGGCGCAGTCGTTTGTACAGCGTCACGACGGTCTGATCGAATGCGAAAGCCGGCCCGGACGGACGGATTTCCGAATCCTGCTGCCCCTGGGCTGATGCGGCCCTCACGCCGTCGGCCGTAGCACCTGCGGCCGGGCATAGACGTTACACGGTGAACAATGAAGCCGATCTGGATAGTAGACGACGACCAATCGATTCGATGGGTGCTGGAGAAGGCGCTCTCGCGCGCCAACTTGCCGGTGCGCAGCTTTACGGGCCCGCGCGAAGCCAGCGCTGCCCTCGAACTCGACTCGCCGCAAGTGCTGGTCTCGGACATCCGCATGGCGGGCGGTTCCGGGCTCGAGCTTTTGCAAATGGCGAAACAACGCCACCCCGGCCTGCCGGTCATCATCATGACGGCGTTCTCGGATCTCGATAGCGCAGTCGCCGCGTTTCAGGGCGGGGCGTTCGAATATCTCGCCAAGCCGTTCGACGTGGATCGTGCGGTCGAACTGATTCTGCGGGCCGTCGAAGAAAGCTTGCGCGAAGCGACCGACGACGAGCGCATTACCGAAGAGCCCGAAATTCTCGGTCAGGCCAGCGCCATGCAGGACGTGTTCCGCGCCATCGGCCGCTTGTCGCATTCGAGCGCAACGGTGCTCATTACCGGCGAGTCGGGCTCGGGCAAGGAACTGGTTGCACGTGCGCTGCACCGGCATTCGCCGCGCGCGTCGGGCCCGTTCATCGCACTCAATACGGCCGCGATTCCGAAAGATCTTCTGGAGTCCGAGCTGTTCGGTCACGAACGCGGTGCGTTCACCGGTGCGCAGGCGACCCGGCGCGGCCGCTTCGAGCAGGCGGAGAACGGCACGCTGTTTCTCGACGAAATCGGCGACATGCCGCTCGATTTGCAAACGCGCCTGTTGCGTGTGCTCTCCGACGGCAACTACTACCGCGTGGGCGGCCACAGCCCGATCAAGGCGAACGTGCGCGTGATCGCCGCGACGCACCAGAATTTGGAAGATCGGGTGCGTCAGGGCCTGTTCCGCGAAGACTTGTATCACCGTCTGAACGTGATTCGTCTGCGTTTGCCGTCGCTGCGTGAGCGCAACGAAGACATTCCGCTGCTGGTGCGCCACTTCTTGCAAAAGAGTGCGCGTGATCTGGGCGTGGAGACTAAGCGCATCAGCGAGGCCGCGCTCAATCATCTGACGCGTTTTCCGTTCCCGGGCAACGTGCGTCAGTTGGAGAACCTGAGCAACTGGCTCACGGTGATGGCGCCTGCGCAGACCGTCGAGATCAAGGACCTGCCGCCGGAATTTCAAACACTGGCGCCCGTGTCGGTCAGCGGGACTGGCGCGCCGGTGGCGGCCTATGCGACCTCGGGCTCACCCGCAGGCGGTGCGGTCAGTGCACCGGCCGGTGGTACGGCGGGCTACGCCGGAGCGAACGGCGCGAACGGGATGTCGGGCATCTCGGGCGTGAACGGTGGGGTAGGCGCTCCGCAAAACGGCGCGGGAGCACCGCAAGTTTCGAGCGATGCAATGGGCGCGGAAAGCTGGGAACCCATCCTTCGGCGCGAAGTGGCGCGGCTGTTGCGCTCAGCGTCGCCGGACGTCATGGACCAGTTGACGCGGCGTTTCGAGACGGCGCTGATCAACGAGGCGCTCGACTTCACGCGCGGTCGCAAGGTCGAAGCGGCAAGCCGTCTAGGGATTGGTCGCAACACCATTACCCGCAAGATTCAGGAGTTGGGACTGGAAACCTGACGGTAATCGCGGTAGGCTCCCCTGTTTCACCGATTGGGTCGCGTTGGCCAATTTGATCGGTCTGATTGATTCGATTCGAAACAAGGGAGTCGCACTATGACAAGACGGATCCTGCTGACAGGTGCCACCGGACAGGTGGGCTGGGAGTTGGCGCGTTGCCTGCAAGGCATGGGCGAAGTCTACGCGCCGTCGCGCAGCGAGATGGACCTGCTCGACACCGACAGCGTAGTGCGCACGATCCGCGATTTTTCGCCTGATCTGATCGTCAATCCGGCGGCTTACACGGCAGTCGACCGTGCAGAAACGGAAGAAGCTGCGGCCTTTCAGGTCAACGCCGTCGTGCCCGGCGTGATGGCTGAGCAGGCGAAGCGCCTTGGGGCGCTCGTCGTCCACTATTCCACCGACTATGTTTTCGACGGCACCGGCACCGCCCCTTACCGCGAAGACGAACCCACCAATCCGCAAAACGCCTACGGCCGCACCAAGCTGGCCGGTGAGGCGGCCATTGCGGCGAGCGGTGCCAACCACCTTGTGCTGCGTACGAGTTGGGTCTATGGCACGCGCGGCGCCAACTTCTTGTTGACGGTGCAACGTCTGGCACGCGAGCGCGACGAACTGCGTATCGTGGCCGATCAGCATGGCGCGCCGACGTGGTGCCGCACGATTGCGGAGCTCACCGCACAGACGCTGGCGCAAGGCGCAAGCGAAGCGGGCTTCGATGCCGACTTCTGGCGCGAGCGCAGCGGCGTGTACCACCTGACCGCGGCAGGGCAGACGACGTGGCACGGTTTCACCGAGGCAATTCTGGCGTTGAGCGCGGTGGAGAAGCGTCCGAATGTGGTGCCGATTCCCACTTCGGCGTATCCGTTGCCGGCCAAGCGCCCGGCCTATTCGGTACTCGACAATGACAAGCTCGCGCGCACGTTCGGTGTGCGGGCCCCTGACTGGCACGACGCCCTCGCGCTCTGCCTGGGCTAAATCAGCACCACAGTAAGCACCACGGCAACCAGCCAAAGCGGGCGGCACGGCGAATTTCAACGCCGTGCCGCCCGTTGCGTTTACCGGCCCCTGCTGCCGGCGGTTCGTCTGCGCGTAGATCGCTCACGGCTTCGATCGACTGTCACGCCAAGGCCGCATGTCACGTGATGGCCCACTAATTCGGAAATTGCCCAACGCGCTGCCGGGTTTTCCTTGGGCACCATGATCGCTTTTTGTTCGCGCCGTGCATCCACGTGCGCGACGAGGAGTGCTACATGGTCTTGCTTTGCAACGCGTCGAACCGTTCGCCACGCCTGCCTGCGGGCGGGGAATTTTCCTACCACGATCTCAAGCAAGTGAGTGCGGCACCCCCCGAGGCGCTGAGGTGGCTGATTCTGCGCGCCGGAGAAGACGAACGTCGTGTGTTGGGGCAGCAAGTCGCTTGGTTGATACATGTGCTTGCGCGCGATGCCGACGGTTCGAACGCGTCTCTGGCCTCGTATGATTCGGCGGAACTGACGAGCGGCGGCCTTGCCCACGGGGCGTTGCCGTTCGACAAGTCAGCATTGACGGCTGCTTGGCGCTTGCGTTTCGCGCACTTGGTGCCCGAAGGCAACGTCGTCCCCGTGTTAAGTGCGCTGCTTCGATGGTGCGATGGTTCGCGGGGAACAGAGGCGGCAGCAAAACTGGCGCAGTGGCATTGGCTACCGGCGGTCGATGCGGGGGCGTTCGATATGTCTCTCTGCGATGGGGTGCCGGTGCGCGAGTGGCCGTCCGCAGTGCTGGGTGTCGCGTTGACGATGGCGAATCTACGCAATGCCGCTTTGCCCGATTTGTCGGTGCCGATGGCGGATTTGCGGGGGGTGCGGGCCGCAGGGGCGACGCTCAGTCATGGATGTTTCGATGGCGTGCAGTGGGCGGTGGCGGTACTCAAGGGCGCGAAGCTCGATCGCACGCGCAACGTAGGTGCCGATTTCGAGCACGCCGACTTGCGAGGTGCCTCCTTTCACTCCGCAGATTTGAGCGGTGCCCGGCTCGTGAAAGTGCGCGCGAAGGGGGCCGACTTTCAATTCGCCACCCTGCGCGGCGCAGACTTCAGCGATGCCGATTGCGCTTCGGTGACGTTCGCGGATAGCCCCCTCGATGACGCCTCGATGCAGCGCACCCGATTGCGCAATGCGCGCTTTGTCGACTGCCGCGCCAATGGCTTGCGTTTGACGAGCGCGAACGCAGCAAAGTCACGCTGGGAGCGCGTGACGATGAAAGGCGCTTGCATCGCGGGGGCCGATATGCGCCGCGTGGTGATGCAGGAATGCGACCTCACCCGCATGAACGCTCGCGAGGCAAAGCTCGACGGCGCGCAATTCGTGGCTTGCGATTTGCGCGGGACACAATTCGGCAGTGCGAGCCTTCGCGATGTGCGCATGGGCCCGCAGTGCAAACTGGACGGCACGCAATGGCAAGGGGCGCAGATTCGACTCGACGCCGCTTGGCTGCGCGAACTCTCCCCGGGTTTTTTGAGCGATGTTGTCGAGTCGTGGATGACGCTGCCGCTCGACCAGCCGTCGGTGCGGGCCGATGTCTTCGGGCAGGTGCTTCGCGCCTTGGCGGGCGGTTCGGTCTCGATGCCCTTATCGCTAAGTGAAACCTCTGCGTCGTTACCCCGACTGGCAAAGCTGCCCATCGACGTGCAACGGAGCCTATGGCTGGGCCGCCTTCTGGGTGCCGAACCCGGTATTGGCGGCGTAGGCACGCTCGACGGTTTCTCGGCGCTGCGCGCGCAGTGGCTCGCTCGCCTGGTCGGCGATCTAAAGGGCATGCCGTTGAGCCGCGAGCAGGCGGCGTGGATTCTGCCGTCACTCGTCAACACGTTGCTGGAATGCTGCCTGACGCAGTCGCCCGAGAGCGTATGGCCGCTCGCGGGTGCGGTTTGCCAGACGATGTACTGGGCGGAGTCGGACTTGCGATGCGTGAGCAGCGCGCAAGCCGGGGCGTTGCGAAATGCGTGGCACGCCGTGTTGCCTGCCCACTTGCAGAGCGCGCTGTCCGAAGACGGCACGGACGCATTTGGGCCGAAGCATTTCGTGTTGATTAGCGCCGATGGGCGCATTGCCGCGCGCTTGCCGAGACACCTGTTGGCGACATGTCTTGAAGACGATCGCCGCGATACGGGCGACGCTCGCAGCGATGCCTCTGTCGATCAACCCATCGAGCAAGGCGGGTCGCTCGCCCCACCGGGTGGTGGCGCATCAAGCCATGCCGGAAACACGGCGCGCCGAATGCGTGCGGGCTGGCAATGGCTGGGGGTTCGCGTCGTCACGAGCGAGGGGAGTGGCGATGGTAGGTACGCAGCGGGCGGCACATCGCAGCTTCATGCGCTGATTCGCGACTTCAACAGCCTGCGCGAGGTCTGGCCGACAGAACGCCCGCTGAACGAATTCACGCGCTTGCTTCGCGGTTGGCTAGGGGAGGTGGGCAGCGATGTCGCGCGCGCCTTACTCCATAGCGATGCAGTGCCCAGCGAACCGTGGTGCGGCCCGGCATTGCCGCCGAGAGATCGTGCCGAGGCACTGATGACAACCGCCGAGAGCGCCCGCTATGTCAGATTGCTCAAGAACGCTCATCTCGATATCAACGATGTGTTTCGGTCGATGACGGCTGAAAAGCCTGCTGCCGAGCCGGTCGGTTCGGGTGCCCGCCGAGCGATGCAGGCGCGGCAACGTCCGCGGTTGCTCGCGATCGCTGCCGGTCTGACGTGGCTCGCCGTTCAGCCTGAAACGCAACTTGGCCAAGCTACGCTGGCCCTGCGCGAAGCCCGTCGAGCGCCACCGGGCGAAGGCATGCTTGACCCGTTGGTCGATTGGCTCAAGCGCTTCGCGTTAGCGGCGCTCAACGATGCTTTGAGCGACGAACGT
The DNA here is from genome assembly GCF_902459645.1 of Pandoraea pneumonica. Taxonomy (GTDB): domain Bacteria; phylum Pseudomonadota; class Gammaproteobacteria; order Burkholderiales; family Burkholderiaceae; genus Pandoraea; species Pandoraea pneumonica. The sequence continues at coordinate 1,433,277 of NZ_CABPSK010000001.1, read as the reverse complement.
GAGTGGCGAGAACTTCCGCAGAGTCGGATTTTGCGGTCGTGCCTTGCCGATCCCGCTGGCGATCCCGAAACGCTGGCGGGGCGCTCGCCGGATGGCTTGCCCATCCGACGATGCAAGGCGCATCGGGGCTCGCGGCGGCATTGGCGCAGACGCTGCCGTGGTTTTGGGCCGTCAAGCTGCCGCTCACGCCTGCCGATACGGCGGCTCTGGTGTCTGGCCTGAGGCCGGATGATGAGACCGAATTGACGTCATCTTCCCTCGATAATGGATCGTAAGGATCCGTCCGCTTTCGTGGTACAAAGATGAACGCGCAAGGCGCTGTCCGCGAGGGCGGCGCTTCCGGCCGGCCGGAGGCGCGACGTTTGTGTAGGTTGGCGACATTTGTGGGGTGTTGGCCACGGATAACGGTGCGAAGAGGGCCGCCCAAGACGCGGCCCCGTGCGCCGGAATGCGGGGAAGGCCAATGCCTTGTTCCCAGGCTCTCAAGGGGTTAGAAACCCTCCCAGGCATCATGCATTCGACTTGTATTGCGTCAGGCTATCCGGGGTTCGTGGCGGTCAACCGCCGCGAGCTTGACGCACATGTTCCACTCTCCTGGCCTTTGTTCGACGCTGACGGCACGCCATTACTGGCGGCCGGCGAGCGTTTGCCGTCAGAGGCCGATCTCGACTGGCTGTTCACTATGTTTGCGCCGCATCGGCCGCTGCCCGAAGGGGCAAGCACGGGCGAGGCGGCCGGGCGCACCGAAGCGGCGAACTCGGCGTCGCCGCTCGATACGGCTACATCCAGCGCATCCACGGTGTATCTGCATGGCTTGCCTGTGCCGTTGCCGATTGGCGCCTGGTTGCAGGTGCGGGTCGCGCCCGACGCGGAGACCACGCGGGTGCGCGCGCGTTTGATCGGCCGGGCACCGAACGGCATGTTGATCATCACCCCGCCCTCGGCGGGGGAAACGCGGCTGCCGCTCTCGGCAGGCGACAGACTGGCGCTGTGGACCTTTCCCGGCGACAACCTGTACGAGTTCACGTGCGAGGTGCACAGCGTGCATCACGGCCCGTTCGACTACGTGGTGTTGTCGCGGCCGTCGCAGGTGCGCGAAACGCCGGTGCGGCGCACGCCGCGCGTCGATACGCGGCTAGTGGCACGGTTGTCGCCGCTTGACGAGACATCGCGTGCGTCGTTCACGCGCATGCTGGCCGACCCGGAAGACACGCCCGAGTGGTTGGTGCTCGTGCGTGATATCAGCGCCGACGGCGCCGGTATTGTCGCCAAGACGGCGCTGCCTGAGGGGTGTGCCCACGTGGCGTTGCAGTTCCGTGTGCCGATCGGCGCGGATGTCGTGCCGATTCTCGGCATGGCGGCTGTGCGTGGGGCCGAAGGGCCGCGCGCCGATGGCACATGGACCTACGGGCTGGAGTTCATGCAGATGGATACGCGCAACAAGGCGGCAATTCGCTGCTTCGTGTACGAATCGCGTTTGACCGACCCGCGCGCGACGCACTAGCGCTGAACGTGAAGCCAGCGTTGCGGACATAAAAAAACAGCACCGGGTTCCGGTGCTGTTTTCGTTGGCGGTGCGTGAAACGCTCAGTCCTTGAACGTGGCGACGACCGGCGTGTGATCCGAGGGCTGCTCCCACGTGCGCGGCTCGCGATCGATTTCACAGCCCGTGCAGCGCTCGGCGAGCGGCGCGGTCACGAGAATGTGGTCGATGCGCAGGCCCGCGTTGCGGCGGAACGCGCCCATACGGTAATCCCACCAACTGAACGACTTTTCCGGTTGATCGAACATGCGGAACGTGTCGCGCAGGCCGAGCCCTTGCAGGCGGGCAAACGCCTGACGCTCTTGCGGCGAGACGAGATTCTGCCCGACCCACTTCGCCGGATCGTGCACATCGCGGTCTTCCGGCGCGATGTTGTAGTCGCCGAGCAAGGCGAGCTGCGGATGGCGCGAAAGTTCGTCGGAGAGCCAGTGGGTGAGGGCGTCGAGCCAGTTGAGCTTGTACTCGAACTTGTCGGAGTCGACGGCCTGACCGTTCGGGAAGTAACCGCAGACCACGCGCACGCCACCGACGGTGGCGGCGATCAGCCGCCGCTGTTCGTCGGCGAAGTTCGGCAGGTTCATCACGATATCGGTGGCTTCGCCGACCTTGGCGTGATTCACCAACAACGCGACGCCGTTATAGGTCTTTTGGCCCGTGAAGTGCGAGGTGTAGCCCAGCGAGGCGATTTCCGCGATCGGAAAATTCTCGTCCGTGAGCTTGAGCTCTTGCAGGCAGAGCACGTCGACCGGGTTGCTGCGCAGCCAGTCTTGCACGTGGCCCACGCGGACCTTGAGCGAGTTGACGTTCCAGGTGGCTAATTGCATGAATGTCCTTGGGGGTGTCTGGGGGCTGTGGCGGCCTTAGTCGGCATTAGTCGGCGTAAGTCGGCCTTAAGCCTTGGTGTCTGCCGCCGGCAACTTCGGCACCGAAACGAAATCGTCGAGCGACAGCCCCTTTTCCTTGAGCAGGGCTTCGAGCACCGGCTGCAAACGGCCGAGGCTTTCCTGCACGGCTTCGCGCACGGTGTCGACCACCACCTGCGTGCTGCGCTCGATTTCGATATTCAAGCGGGCGCCTTCGAGCTTGTCTTCGAACGTGGTTATGCGGCGCGTTTCCGGAATCAGCCAGACTTCGAACCACCCCTCCTGACGGTTGACTTCCGAGACCGTGAGGCTCGCGCCGTTGATCGCGATATAGCCCTTGGCGAACACGTATTTGCGGAAGGGTTCCGGAATCGCGATACGCAACACGCGATTCGTGTCCGAGGTGCGCACGCTCAGAATCTCGGTCGAGAAGTCGATGTGACCCGAGAGCGGATGGCCGCCGATTTCCGCACCGTCTTTCGCGGCGCGCTCGACGTTGACCTTTGCGCCCACGCCGAAGCTGCCGAGCGTGGTCACATTCAGGCTTTGCAGAATGACGTCGAACGACGCGCCGGTGGGCGAAAGCAGTTGCGTGACGGTGAGGCAAACGCCGTCGACCGAGACGCTGGCGCCCAGGGTGAGGTCTTCGCAAAAGCCCTCGGGAAACGCCAGCGCGAGGGTGCGCATGCCGTCGCGATCTTCGATGGACGACAGCGTGGCCGTGCCTTGAACAATTCCAGTGAACATCGTGATGTCGGTATGAGAGTTGTGGGTTGCTGTGCCGCAGTATTCTACTGCCTGACGACGGTATGCCGCGCGTCGTGCTACGATGCCGCCTTTTTGCGGGATCGACATGGGTTTCGAAGGCTGCCTGCTGGCGGGCGATTTTTACTACTGGGCGGAAACCGCGCCCTTGCCTGATGGGCAGTTTCAGGGGGTGGTGCATTTCACCGGCTGGCGCGACGTGGACGACGTGATCGAGACGCTCGACCCGCCACAAACGCACACCACGCCCGACACGTATCGTTGGGCCGGCGACGCCCTCGAAGCCGCCCATGCATTGGCAAAGACGCTCGTAGAAGACGGCGCGCTCGGCATTGATCTCTAAAGGTCTCCGAGCAACCCCCGTAAAGCTGCACAGGCCTCTGAAGAGAAGGTCACAAGGACATCATCATGACGCTGAAAAAATTCGACCTCGCTAAGCAACAAGGCCTCAAGATCAACTCCGGCGTGCGCCGCGGCCCGCCCACGGGCAATGGCGTCGGCACGCAAGGTAAGCGCAATGCCGCTGGCAGCAAGCTGCTCGGCTCGCTGCTGGGCAAAGCCCCGGCACAGACGGAAGCGGAGGGTGGGGAAGCGGGCGGAGATGCTGGCAAGGCAGCACCTGCCAAGGGCGCGTCGAAGAAAGCGTAAATTCCCAAGGACTGAGGGCCCAGGGGCCCTCAGTTAACACGAATACGACGCACGCTACGTACGGGCACGCGATTACGGCACGATCGCCAGGAACAGGAACGCCGCGAACAGCACGAGGTGCACGGCACCTTGCAGCACTGTCGTGCGGCCCGTGCCGAGCGAGATCACGCTCACCAGCAGTGTGACCGCCAGCAACACCGTTTCCTTGGGCGCCAGGCCCAGCTCGATCTGCTGATCGAGAAACAACGAGACGGCAGCCACCGTAGGAATCGTCAGGCCGATACTGGCGAGTGCCGAGCCGAGCGCCAAATTCAAACTCGTTTGCAGTTTGTTGGCGCGAGCGGCGCGCAACGCGGCCAGCCCTTCGGGCAACAACACCAGCGCTGCAATCACAATCCCGACGACCGCTTTCGGCGCACCGGCTTCGGCCACCGCCTGCTCGACGGCAGGCGAGAGCTTCTTCGCGAGCCCGACGACGGCGAGCAACCCCACGACCAACAAGCCGAGACTCAGCACGGCGGTGCGGCGCGAAGGCGGCGGCACGTGCACTTCTTCACTAGGCGCCTTCGCAAGGAAGTAGTCGCGATGGCTCACCGTCTGCACGAAGACGAACACCATATAAAGCACCAGCGAGATCATGCCCTCGAAGGCCAACTGCGAGGCCGTGAGGCCCGGGCCGATCACCGAACTGGTGTAGTTCGGCAGCACCAGCGTGAGCACCGACAGCGCGCACAGCACGGCGAGTGCGGCGCTTGCCCCTTCCACATGAAAGCCTTGCGTGTGATGGCGCACGCCACCAAAGAGCAGACACAACCCCACGATCCCGGTCGACACGATCATGATGGCCGCGAACACCGTATCGCGCGCCAGCCCCGCTTTATCGGGCCCGCTCGAGAGCATCACCGAGACGATCAGCGCCACTTCGATAATCGTCACGGCCACGGCAAGCACCAGCGTACCGAACGGCTCGCCCACTTTGTGGGCCACGGTTTCGGCGTGATGCACGGCAGAGAACACGGCCCCGGCGAGCGCAATGGCACACACCGTGAGCGAGACACCGTAGGGCATGAGGCCGGCAACAGCCCATACGAGAACGGCCACGATTGGCATGTACATCGTCCAGTGGCCCAGCTTGGCGGTCTTTGAGGAGGACATCGTCGGAGACTCCAGAATTCGGGGGATTCGAGGGATACGGCGGGAACGTTGCCCCGGCAGGAACCCCGAGGCGGCGAATCATGGTCGCAGAAAAGCGACACCCAGACAACAGAAAGGGCGAGTTCGAGAACTTCCACCGGCCGAACGGACGTTCGACGCGAAACGCGCATGGCCAAACGATTTGCGGCCAACCATGCTTTTGACTCGGAGTGCGAAACCAGCGAGAAATTCCATAGGATGAACAACTTTTGGTAGCGAGTTGACATCCGATGGGTGCCAGCCGTATTTTTACGTTCATTGGTCTTACCACTGAACGAATCACTCATGTCATTCGACCCCATCGTGCAGGTCTCCATCTCGGAGCAAGTCGCGCAGCGGCTGCTCACGATGATTCGCACCAGGCGTCTCAAGCCCGGCGAGCAGTTACCGCCCGAGCGCGAGCTTGCCACGATGCTTGGCGTTGGGCGGCCCGCCGTGCGCGAGGCGATTCGCGGTCTCGCGCTACTGGGGCTGCTCCGCATACGGCAGGGCGAAGGGACGTTCGTCGGCACACTCGAGACACGCGAGTTGCTCGAACCGCTCGGCATGGTCATCGAACTCAACGCCGGCACGCTCGAAGCCTTGTTCGACGCGCGGCTGGTCATCGAGCCGGGCGTCGCAGCGCTCGCGGCCAGCCAGATCAGCGATGCCGAACTCGCCCGCCTGCACGCGCTAGTCGATGACGAACAGGCACTGCTAGGCGACCCCGAGACCTTCTCGGCCGCCGACATGGCGTTTCACGAGACGATCATCGACGCGTGCGATAACCCGTTTTTGCAAAGCATTGCCAACAGCCTCTATCTGCTCGGCAAGAAGAGCCGGCGCGTCACGTCGCAAGTCGACGGCGTGCTAGCGCGCAGCTTGCAGGATCACCGCGACATCATGGCGGCCTTGCAGGCCCGCGACCCCGCGCGTGCGGCCGAGGCGATGCGTCGTCACCTATGCCGGGTGCGCGACGCGTATGCAGGCAGCATCGAAGCCACCACCGAACACGACGATGGCGATCAATCAGGAGACACCGATGGCAGGGCGACTGGCGGGTAAGACCGCACTCATTACCGCCGCAGCGCAGGGCATTGGACGCGCGAGCGTCGAAGCGTACTTGCGTGAAGGGGCGCGCGTCATTGCGACGGACTTGAATGCCGACGCGCTGCGTGTGCTCGACGATCATCCGAACCTCGAACGCCGTGCGCTCGATGTCACCGATGCGGCCGCCGTCGAGGCGCTAGCGAGTGAATTGGGGCGCATCGACGTGTTGTTCAACTGCGCCGGGTTCGTGCATCACGGCTCGATTCTCGAGTGCGACGACGCGGCGTGGGACTTCTCGTTCGATCTGAACGTGAAGAGCATGTACCGCACCACGCGCGCTTTTCTCCCGGCCATGCTGGCGGCCGGGGGCGGCGCGATCATCAATATGTCGTCGGCGGCGTCGAGCGTGAAGGGCGTTGCCAATCGTTGCGTGTACGGCGCGAGCAAGGCGGCGGTGATTGGGTTGACGAAATCGGTCGCGGCCGATTTTGTGGCGCGCGGCATTCGCTGCAACGCCATTTGCCCCGGTACGGTCGAGTCGCCGTCGCTGCGCCAACGCATTGCGACGCAGGCCGATACGGCGGGCACGAGCGAAGCGGCGGTGCGTGCGCAGTTCGTCGCGCGTCAGCCGATGGGGCGCGTGGGCTCGCCTGACGAAATTGCTTCGCTTGCTGTGTATCTGGGTTCCGACGAAGCCGCCTTCACCACGGGGGCGATTCATGTGATCGACGGTGGCTGGTCGAACTGAAGCATCGACCCTGCGCCGTCACGGCTCCACTCTGCTCCAATTGGGAGAACTGCTTTGAAACTGCTGCGTTACGGCCCGAAGGGCCAGGAAAAGCCCGGCCTGCTCGATGCGGCCGGCAAGGTGCGCGATCTGTCGAACGTGCTCACCGACATCACCGCTGAAACGCTCAGTCCGGAAGGGCTGGCGGCGCTGCGTGCGCTCGATATCGAGTCGCTGCCGATCGTGGCGGCGCCGGGGCGTCTGGGGGTGCCGTTCGCGGGGCTCGGCAAGTTCCTCGCTGTGGGCCTGAATTACAGCGATCACGCCGCCGAAGCCGGGCTGGCCGCGCCTGCCGAGCCGGTGCTCTTCACCAAGTGGGACAACTGCCTGAACGGTCCCAACGACCCTGTGGTGCTGCCGAAGGACTCGGTCAAAGGCGATTGGGAAGTCGAACTTGGCTTCGTCATCGGTACGACGGCGCGCTATGTGCCGCTCGACAAGGCGCTCGACTACGTGGCGGGCTACTGCATCGTGAACGACGTCTCCGAGCGCGAATATCAGATCGAGCGGGGCGGCACGTGGGACAAGGGCAAGGGTTTCGACACCTTTGGCCCGGTCGGTCCGTGGCTGGTGACGACCGACGAGATTCGCGATCCGCAGCAACTCGGCATGTGGCTCGACGTGAATGGCGTGCGCCGTCAAACCGGCCATACGTCGACGATGATCTTCAACGTTGCGTATCTCGTGCATTACATGAGCCAGTTCGCAACGCTCAAACCGGGCGATCTCATCACCACCGGAACGCCGCCAGGCGTGGGCATGGGGCAGAAGCCGCCGGTGTATCTGAAGGCGGGCGACGTAATGCGTTTGGGTATCGAGGGGCTGGGCGAGCAAGAGCAGCACGTCTACGCTTACGACACGCGCTGGCTCGACTGAATCGACGGTATTGGAGAGATTCGCGATGGAAGATCTAAAGGGCAAGTTCGTTCTGATTACCGGGGCGAGCACGGGCATCGGCGCGGCGGCCGCGACGGCATTTGCTGCGCAGGGTGCGCACGTGGCCGTGCATTACAACCGCTCGCGCGAGAAGGCCGAAGCGGTTGCCGAGGCGGTGCGCGCTTACGGCGTGAAGTCGATGACCGTGGCCGCCGACGTGGCCGACACGGGCGCGATCGATGCGGCGGTAGCGCACGTGCTCGATGGCTTCGGGCGTATCGATGTGCTGATCAACAACGCGGGCAGTTTGGTCAAACGCACGCCGTTCACCGAAGTGACCGACGCGTATTTCGACGACGTGCTCAACGTTAATGCACGCTCGGTGGTGGCGTTCTCGCGCGCGGTGGTGCCAAGCATGCGCAAGCAGGGCGGGGGTGCCATCGTCAACGTGACGTCGATTGCGGCGCGTCATGGCGGCGGCCCGGGGGCGCTGATTTATGCGGCGGCCAAGGGGTTCGTGAGCACGCTCACGCGGGGCATGGCCAAGGAGTTGATGCCGGATCGTATTCGCGTGAATGCCGTGTCGCCGGGCGTGATCATGACGCCGTTTCACGAGCAGTTCAGCACCGAGGCACAGATCGAGGCGTTCCGCCAGAGCATTCCGATGGGGCGTTTGGGCGCGCCTGACGAATGCTCGGGCGCGTTCCTCTATCTGGCGTCGGAACGGCTGGCGAGCTACGTCACCGGCCAGATCATCGAGGTCAACGGCGGGCAGTTGATGCTGTAACCGGTGCGCTGACCGGTGCCCTGAACGGCGCGCTGGCCAGCAGGCGCGGCTCGGAAATTTCCGGGCCGCACCCACCGCCACACTTAAAGCGAGGCCACGTGTGCCTCGTGCAGTACGCATCCTCGCCAAATGCTGGCACACTTGCCCCATTCCAACGAATGTCTCTGCGGCGTCACAGCGCCCGGAGCGCGATGACACGAGGGGCAAATGGAACGATGTCCGTGGAGCGAGGGCTTCGAGCAGTACCGGCAATATCACGATGAAGAGTGGGGCGTGCCGCTGCGCGATTCGCGCGCGTTGTTCGAGTTGCTGATGCTCGAAGGGGCGCAGGCAGGGTTGTCGTGGTCGACGATTCTCAAGAAGCGCGATAACTATCGCAAGGCGTTCGACGGTTTCGATCCGGTGCGCATTGCGGCCTACGGTGAAGCGGACGTCGAGCGGTTGATGGCTGACGCGGGCATTGTGCGCAACCGTTTGAAGGTCAACGGCGTCATCAAGGGCGCGCGCGCCTATCTGGCGATGGAAGCGGCGGGCACGCGTTTCGCCGATTTCGTCTGGCAGTTTGTGGGGGGCGAGCCCTTGCAGAATCAGTGGAAGACGCTAAGCGAGGTGCCAGCGAGTACGGCGGTGTCCGACGCGATGAGCAAGGCGCTCAAGAAAGCGGGGTTCACTTTTGTTGGGTCGACCATCTGTTATTCGTTCATGCAGGCGGCGGGCTTGATCAACGACCATCTGGTCGCGTGCCCGCGCCACAAGGCGGTCAAAGCGCTTGGCGGCAAGGCGGCTCACGCGCTTACCAAGGACGGCCAAAAGTCGCGCAAACGCGCCTGAGGCCGCCGCGTCGGCTACAATCGCGCCTGACGAATCAGGAACTGCCTAATGTTCAGCTACCGCCATGCCTTCCACGCCGGCAATCACGCCGACGTACTGAAACACTTCATCGCCGTCGAATGTATCGATTACATGCGCCAGAAAGACACGGCGTTCTGGTATATCGACACGCACGCTGGCGCGGGTGGCTACGCGCTTGACGGCAAGTGGGCCGACAAGACGGGCGAGTATCACACGGGCATTAGCCGGTTGTGGGACCGCAACGATCTGCCACCGGCGTTGGCCGACTACGTGGCGCTCGTGCGCGAGTTCAATCCGGATGGCAATTTGCGCTACTACCCGGGCTCGCCGTATTTCGCGCTGCAATTGTTGGGCGATCGCGATCGTTTGCGTTTGTTCGAGGCTCACCCGACCGAGCAGGAAGTGTTGCGCGAGAACTTTGAAGCCCAGGGCCGAGAAGTGGCGCGTCGCACGATGATTTTCGGTGCTGACGGCTTTGCGGGCCTGAAGACGATTTTGCCGCCGGCCTCGCGTCGTGGTTTCACGCTGATCGATCCGTCGTATGAAGACAAGCGCGATTACACGCGCACGACGCAAACGGTGCAGGAAGGGCTCGACCGTTTCCCGACGGGGATGTATGCGGTGTGGTATCCGCTGGTGCAGCGTCGTGAAGCCGGTCAATTGCCGGAGCGTATGAAGCGCCTGACGATCAATGGCCAGCCGATCAAGAGCTGGGTGCATGTGGCGTTGACCGTGTGCAACCCGGTGCCGGGCGGCTTGGGGTTGCACGGCAGCGGCATGTTTATCGTGAATCCGCCGTATCAGCTGTACGAAACGCTGAAAACGACGATGCCGTATCTCACCAAAGCGTTGGGTCAGGACAAGGGCGCGCAGTTCTTGCTCGAAGACGACAGTCACCGCGTGACCCAGCCGCGTGGCGGTGCATCGCGCCCGTCGGCGTCGTCCATGGCGCGCACCTCGACGCCGGAGTCGGCAACGCCGGCGCGTCCGGGCGGCCGCACACCGGGACCGCGACGCGGCGGCCGGTAATGTTGGCGTGGTGACATCGCCGCATAAGTCACCCGGCCACTCCGTCGTAAATTCGCCGCGCGGACACTGCGCGGCGATATCCATCGCTCGCTAGCGCCTTTCCTTCCGTTGACCTATCGCTGATCTGTCGCTGGTACTTCGTACGGCAGCGACAGCAATTCATCTGGCGAGAGGTAGCGCCATTCTCCTTCGGCGAGCGTGCCCATCGGCAGGCCGCCGATGGCCGTTCTGACCAGACCTTCCACACGATTGCCCGCGGCGGCCACCATGCGTTTGACTTGGTGGTATTTGCCTTGCGTGATCGTGAGCGCGATTTCGTGCGACGAGGGGCTCATCACGTCGGTCGCCGCTAACGGTTCCGTTTCATCGCGCAGCAGCACACCTTCGCGCAACGCTTGGAGCATCTCGTCGGTCACCGGATGTTTCGTTGTCGCGATGTAGCGCTTGGGCACGTGCCGGCGTGGCGACATCATGGCGTGCAGAAAGGGGCCGTCATCCGAGAGGAGCAGCATGCCCGTGGTGTCCTGATCGAGGCGTCCGGCGGGTTGCACGCCGCGTACGGCCAAGGGCAGGGGCAGCAGCGAGTGCACGCCTTCGTGGTGCGTGGGGCTGGTGGAGCACTCGAAACCGGCGGGCTTGTTGAGCAACACATAGACGTGCTCGCGGTACTCCCAGGTTTCGCCGTCCAGCGTGAATTGCAGGCCGCGCGGGTCGATCGACTCGCGCGGATTGTCGTGCACCACGCCGTCGATGGCGAATGCGCCGGTGGCAACAAGCTTGCGGCACATCTTGCGACTGCCGAAGCCCTGCGATTGCAAAATACGTTCTAGCTCGATGATGCGTTCTCCGTCGGGCGTCGTGAATTCAGGCCGCTATTGTAGCGGCCTGAGCGCACGATGGTCCGGCGGGCGAAACGAATGTCAGAACGTGTACTTCAGCGAGGCAAAGCCTGCGAGCGACGTCGCACCGCGCTCGCCGCCGCCGACCGCGCCACGCAACTCGGCAGTCACCGGGCCGCGCGTGGCTTGCAGACTGAGTTCAGCGGAACCGAACAGACGCGAGTTGTACGCCGCCGTCTGACTGATGCCATACCCCTGAAGCGTGCCAAAGCTGCTCACGGCTGCCGAGTTGAGCGTCTGTTCGACGCCGAGCGTCAGTACCGGGCGAATCGTCCATGCCCCGAGGCTGCGATCTTGGAAGTTGAGATCGACGCGTGCACGGGCGGCGAGCACATGCTGCTTGTTGCCTTGCATATTGAGGGCGAGTTCGCTGCCCGTTTCCTCGAAGCCGGACAAACTGGCCTGCGTGTAGCGCAGACCGATTTGCGGCGTGAGCGTCAGGCCGGGCACGTCGAACGATTTCCCTACCATACCGATGGCGCTGTACAGCCAGCTTTTTGTCGAGCCAGTGGCGGTGCCGAGCCCACTACCAAGACCGCGCGTGCTGTCGTAGTTGCCGCGGCTGCCCATGAGCATGCCATCGACGAAGAGGCTGTTTTTCTCCGGTGCGAAGGCATAGCGAGCGCCTGCGACGAGTTGCATGCTATTGAGCGTCGCCGTGGCATCAGCGGCTTCGGGCCGTTGGTTCTCGTTACCGATCGCGCCGTACACACTCAACTGCGGCGTCAGCGGCTGCGTAATGCCCACCATCACGCCGTTCTCGCGGCTCTTGCTGCTGGCGCTGCCGGCCGAACCACTCGCGCGCGAGGTATTCGTCCACACCGACACCCATACCGGGTCCGGCGCGGGGGCGCCGAACGGTGTTGCCGTGTGGCCACGCAGGGCCGATTCCACGGCGAGCGGTTGCGTGAGCAGATAGGCCACGGCGTCGGCGTGCACTTGCCCACCGATGCGGTTGGCGACGCCGCCGAGCGTGCCGGAATCGATCGCCGATTGAAGATAGTTGTTGAAGGCCGTGTAGTGGCCGGAGAGCGGACTGTTTTGCAGGTTGACCAGCAGCGCAGCGCCGAGGGCGGCGTTGCCGGTGAGTGCGGCTTGGCCCGGCAGCGCGTTGTAGTAGACCATTTTGGCGCGCAGCACGTAGATGTCGGCTTGCGTGAGTCCGAGGCCTTGAATCAGGTAATTCTGCATCGAGCCGTATTGGCTCACGACCGAGTCGAGCGAAGCTTGCAACCAGCCGGACGACACGCCCATGAGCGCGCTGTAGGTATTGGCCATTTGTTGCGCGCCAGCGGCGCCGAGGGTTGGCGTGTACTGGGCGAGGATGGCCTGTTTCATCCCTGCGATGGTGGCGGCCGAGTACGTATTGGTGGCGAGGTAGTCGGTCATGATTTGGTTGGACGACACGCCAGCGATGCTCTCGAGAATGGCGGACGTCCAGCCGGTGCGGTCTTTGCCGGAGGTGCAGTGAAAGAGCACGGCGCCGTTGGCGCTGGCCAGATCGAGCAGGAGGGATTTGAATTGGCTGCGCACCGAGGCGTCGGTGACGAAGCTTTGGTACATCCCGGTCATGTAGGTGTTCACGGCGGCGACGGAGGTGAGCGACGTAGCGCTGCCGGTCACGTTGGCGTTACCGAGGATATCGATGTTGCGATAGGTCGCACCGCTCACCGTTCTGTCGGGACTCGAGGCGATTTCGCTGGCGGTGCGAAGGTCGACGATTTGCGTGATGCCGAGCGAAGTGAGTGTGGCGCTATCGGAGGACGAGAGGCTGGAGAGTGCGTTGGCGCGATAGAACACGCCGGTACGCATGACGCCGTTGTTGGCGACGGTGTTGCTGGTGCCCGTGCCGCCGAGCGAGGCGGCGAGTCCTGCGACATCGCGGAAATTGTCGACCGAGGCGAGTCGCGGCGTGGTGATCGGATACGAGACATCGGCGTATGCAGCGGCGCTGGCGAGGGTGCAGAGCGAGGCGGCGAGTGCGATGTCGCGGAGATTCTTATGCATGTTTTTGGTGTGCCCGATGGAAAAATTGACGACCTGCCGTCGATCGATGTCGATGGAAATGCGAAGAAAGATCGACGGGCAGGCGGGCGCAATAAAAACATACGTAAATGTATGTTTTGTGAAAACGTACGAACTTGTATGTTTTGTGGCGGAGCGACAAGAGAGCCGCCAGACGTGCGAGAGGTCGGTATGGGGGGATTACTGCCCGCTGTCGAAGCGCTGGCTAGCGCGAGCGTGGAGGAGTTTGTCGAGCATCGCGGTCACGCTCGGGGGAACGGGCAGATGGCTGAGCAGCCAGTCGAGTGAAGCGCCGAGTGCTTTGGCGTCGAAATCGCGCCGTATGCTGCTGAGGCTTGCCCCGACGAGGATGTTGAAGAGCGCGAGGACTTCTGGGTCGCGCTCCCCGTCAGGCATGCCGAGCACTTGACCGTCCGCACCATCGAAAAATGGCTGAATGACCGATTGCAGGCGAGTGTCGCCGCGCGATGCCATCCAAATTTCGAGCATGGCGACCGTGGTTGGCGAGGGCGGGCGATAGCGCAGGCTGGCGATGACCAGATACAGGCGCTCTCGTGCCGAGAGCCGTTGCATGGCCTGCATGACGCCCGCATCTTGATTGAGCGCGAACGACACGAAGGCCGGAAACAGGTCGTACTTGCCTTGCGGAAACTGATAACGCAGTGTGCCCCGGCTGCATTCGCAAAGGGCGCACAGGCGGTCTTCACTCCATGCCGCGTAGCCTTCCGCGCTGATGATCTGCGCCGTCGCTTCGAACAGTCGTGCGCGAGTACGCTGAGTTTTCGGACTCAGCGTGTCTTCGGCAGTCGTTCGGGGATCGGCGGGCATGGCGTCGGGCACAGGCAGGAAGACGCGTTCGGCGTGGCAGAGATTCGGGACGCCCAAGGGTACCCGAGTCTGCCGCCCGCGTTCAAGAAAAAGTGCCCGGTGCGATCGCCGCTCACTCGTCGGCGACCGTTCCGCTAAAACGGCGGTAGATGAAGCGCGCTACCCAGTCGAGGGCGAAGCCGAGAACGCCGATGACCAGAATGACGGCGGTCAGCTCCGAATACGCCAGCCGGTCGCGGGTATCGAGAATCAGGTAACCCAGTCCGGCATTCACACCCAGCATTTCCGCCGGGACCAGCACGATCCACAGAATGCCGATCGCCAAACGCACCCCCGTCAGGACATGCGCGGCAATCCCTGGGACGTAGACATGCCATAGCATTTCCCAACGTGTCGCCGCAAGGCTCTCCCCAAGCTGCACCCAGCGCCGGTCGATTTGCGCGACGCCTGCCGCGGTACTCATCACCAGCGGCCACAAGGCGGCGAAGGCGAGCAGAAAGTACACCGCCGGGTCGCCGACGCCGAGCGACATCACGGCAATTGGCATCCACGACAGCGGCGACACCATCCGCAAAAATTGCAGCGACGGCGTGAGCGTCGCGTCGAGCCAGCGGATGCGTCCGATCAAAAACCCGAGCGGCACGCCCAGCACCAGCGCCCACGCGAGACCGACGCCAATACGCCGCAGACTCGCCAGAATGTGCAGACTCAGTTGCTCGTCGCGAAACAGATCGGGCAGGGCGTTGAATGCGGCTGCGGGTGAGAACTGGGCGGCCAGCGAACCCGGCGTCGTCAGCAGGGCAATACCGAGCCACCAAAGCGCGACGATGCCCGCCAGACCTGCCATGCCGAGCCACGCGCGACGACGGGTGCGGGCGGCGTTTGTGCTACCCACACCGCTCACACCATCCACGCCATCCACACCATCCACACCACTCGTAGGATTCACAGTAATCTCACTTGACGCCGTCTGCGTGCCTGACGCGATGGTGGCCGCGCCTGCTTTGGCGGACAACAGGTCAGACAACGATGACCTCCTGACGCGTGAAGCCTTCAGGCAACCCAAACGCTTTCATGCCGCCTGCGGCCGCAATGCTCTTCTTGACGAAGCGGTCGTCCACGAGATCGCGCGCCACAAACGCCGGATCGAGCTTGGCGAGGAACTGCGCATTGCCTTCCACCTGCGTCTTCTGCATGTGGCGGACCAGCGCTTCGGTGTAGCTGGGGTACGGATACGGCTGGAAGTCGATGCGCTTTTCGTGCCAGTCGGCATGCATGATGGCCTTATCGGCCAGGTAACGGCCCTGTTCCGACGCAGCGGGTGCCAGCACGCGCTGCAAGACTTGGAACGGATGCGGCGTGTAGCGATTTTCGCCTTCCTTCGAGAGCAGGCGGGCGGCATCTTCCGGATGCGTGCGCGTCCATGCCTGCGCTTTCACGATGGCGTCGACCACCTTCTGCGTCCATTCGGGGCGTGTGCTCAGATCGCGTTCATGCATCGTGACGACGCAGCACGCATGGTTCTTCCACACGTCGCCAGTAAAGCGCAGCACCTTGCCGACCTTAAGATTCTCGGCGGCGGCATTGAACGGTTCTGCGACGATGTACCCGGCGATTTGCTTGGCAGCGAGTGCGGGCGGCATATCGGAGGGGGCCATCACAATCAGATTGACCTCGTTGGCGGCCGGCGCGCCCGACTTCTTGAGGACCGGCGTCAAACCGTTGGCCGCAAGCAGGCCTTGCAGCACCACGTTGTGAATCGAATACCAGAACGGTACGGCCACCGTCTTGCCGCCTAGATCGCTCACCTTGTTGATGTCGTTCGTGACCGTAATCGCACTGCCGTTGACGTGATTCCACGCCACGACCTTGGCCTGCGCCTGACTGCCGTAGCGGGCCCACACCGTCATGGGCGAGAGCAGGTGAACGACGTTGACCTGACCGGACAGAAAGGCCTCGATCAATTGGGCCCAGCTACGCAGCAGCGTCGGCTTTTCCGCCTTGATGCCAGCCTGCTCAAAGTAGCCGTTATTGTGAGCGACGAGCAGCGGCGTGGCGTCGGTAATGGGCAGATAGCCGATGCGTAGTGGTGCATCCGGTTCGGCGGCGGCGCGTGCCGCAGCCGAGGCCAGCAGCGGTGCGGCACCTGCCACCGTCATCATCGAAGCGAGCTTGAGCCATTCGCGGCGGGAAATTTGGCACATGGGTTAGCGATCCCCGTAGGTCTGGTCGGTGTCGTTGGCCGGTGACGGCGAGCGGGCGTTCGATGTGTCCGCCGCGTCGATTATGCCGGTCGTGTTGGTTGTATGGTTTGTGCTGGATTCGTGGCCCGTGTCGCGCGACATCGCACGTTGCAGGGCTTGCAGAATCTCGATGCGCAGCGCGCCCAGCGCTTCGACTTGCGCTTCGCGCGGTGAAGCGATATTGACGCGCCATTGCGCAAGCGTGCGACCTTGATTGCCGAGCAGCACGATGCGATCGGACACTAGCAACGCCTCGTCGATATCGTGCGTTACCAGCACCGTGGCAGCGCCGGTGTCGCGCACCACGGTCACGAGTAGCCGCTGCATGTCGGCACGTGTCACTTCATCCAGTGCCCCGAAAGGCTCGTCGAGCAAAAGTGCACGCGGTTGACGCGCCAGGCAGCGGGCCAGCGCAACGCGTTGCGCCATGCCGCCCGAGAGTTGTCGCGGGTGCAAATGATGGGCATGCGCAAGCCCGACTTCCGCGAGCGCCGCATCGATGCGTGCGCGGCGCGTGTCGCGCGAGAGCTTGGGCTGGCGTGCGAACGTCAGACCGAATGCCACATTGCGTTCGACCGAGAGCCACGGCAGCAGGCAGGGGTCTTGAAAGGCGAGGGCGATGTCGGGGCGAGGCCCGGCGAGCGGCGTGCCGTCGACGTCGACCGTGCCTGCGCTCGGTGGCAGCAACCCGGCGGCAATACGCAGCAACGTCGACTTGCCCGATCCGCTCGGCCCGAGGACGGACACGAGTTCACCTGGGGCTACGTGCAGATCCACGCCTCGCAATATCTGTCGAGACCCATAGGCCAGACCGATGTCGCGCAGCGTGAGGAAAGGGGCGGCCGTTGCCGCCGACGACGGCTGCGCAGTGCGCGCGTCGTGCGCGTGCGCTGGGGCGATGAACGTATCGGAATGCGCGCGCTGCGTCGCCGTGGGTTGGGTCATGACGCGGTACCGGTCCTCGTAGGGGCTGCGGTGGCCG
The DNA here is from genome assembly GCF_902459645.1 of Pandoraea pneumonica. Lineage (GTDB taxonomy): Bacteria > Pseudomonadota > Gammaproteobacteria > Burkholderiales > Burkholderiaceae > Pandoraea > Pandoraea pneumonica. The sequence continues at coordinate 1,415,927 of NZ_CABPSK010000001.1, read as the reverse complement.
ATGGCTGCGATGCGCCCCGCTGTGCCGCCAACTGATTTTTCAACTGCACGAGACTCGGGGTCACGATCGGTACGAACGCCGCTTCCCGCTGGCGACGCGCCACGCCGGAGAGCCCGCGCAAATAACCGCGACCGCCACCCGTTTGCACTTCGAGCGTCGCCGCATCGTGCACGACGCCTGCCAACGCAATACGCAATTCAAACAGTTTTGCTGGAGCGGTGACGAACTCACCTTGCGCGACACCGGCTTTCAGGCGGGTGGCGAGTGCATCGAGTTGCTCGGCAAGGGCGCCCACTTCGTCGGCTACCGCCGCGCGCGCCCCCGGGCCGCCCTCGTGGGTGCCCGCGAGGCTGCGTCGCGCGAGACCGAGCGACATGCCGCATTGCAAGCCGAGGAAGGCAGGGCGCACCCGCACAAGCCACACCGGTGCATCGTCGGTAATGCGGTCGTTGTCGTCCAGCGGCGTGTCGGTCATTTGTAGCGCAGCCGTGTTGGTGCCGCGCAAGCCGATCAGGTCGAGATCGTCGCTGCGCGTGACGCCCGGTGCGTCGTGGGCAATCGCGAAGATCGACGGCGGACCGCCAGCCTCGTGATCGGCCGCTGCGGCCGCAACAAAGCCTTGCTTGCGCAGGTTGGTGATCCACGGCAAGCCGCCGCTCACATGCCACGCAGGGCTGGCATCGGCATCGGCACGGTCAGTCGCGCGAATTTGCAGCGGTTCGATGGCCGATAGATATTTCATCGCGTTCGACAACCCCGTCGCCCCGGCAAGCTCACCCGTGAGCAACGCGGGCAGCAAACGCTCGCGCAAGCCGCGATTCGGGCTTTGCAGCAGATATTCGATAAACGTGCGCTGGCCCCACAGCACGAATGCCGCGGCGAACGAATGCGCCGCAACGTCGGCAACGCTGTCGATGGCATCGGTAATCGTGCCGCCAGCCCCGCCCAGTGCCGTGGGCACGCCAACGCGCAGCAACCCGGCCTGTGCCAACTGCGGCACCACCTCGGCACTCAGCGTAGCGTCAGTGTCGAGCGTCTCGGCGTGGCTATCGAGCCATGCGGCAAGTTCTGGCGCCCGGACCGAAAGGGCTGAAAGGCCCGATTGGCCTTGCACCGCACCCGCGACAGTGCCTAACGGAGTAGGGCTGGCGTGCGTGCTCATGCCGCCTGATCCTTCGGCTCCCAGCGATACGCCGCCAGTTGCGGATTCAATTCGTTTTGCGAAAGATTGTTCGCGAAGTTGCACAGCGTCGCAAGCGATACCCCGAGCACCACTTCGAGCGCTGCGGCGTCATCGAATCCCGCCGCTTTGAATGCGGCGAACTCGGCGTCGGAAACAGCGCCGCGCGTCGCGATGACGGCGCGCGTAAAGACGGCAACGGCGTCGAGCTTCGCGTCGGACAGCGTCTCTTGATCGCGAATCTCGTTGACCAGCGCCTCGGGAAGCTGCGCTTTCTTCAGCGCCACCGCCGTGTGACCGGCAACGCAAAAGCCGCAACCGTGAATGCCAGCCGCCGTGATCTGTACGACTTCACGCTCCGCCAACGTCAGGCTCGCGCGGCCATTGATCGCGCCCACCGTCAGATAGGTCTCGAGCGCCGTCGGCGCATTCGCCAACGAAGCTACCAAGTTCGGCAAGAAACCGTTTGCTGCGAGAGATTTCTCCAGAAACGGACGGCTCGCCTCCGGGGCGGTTTCAACGGTATGTAATGGCAGTCGGCTCATATCGGGCTCCTCACAATCGAGCCCCCATTGTGCAGAGGCTTGCCTAGGCACTCAATGCGCGCGCGTCTGGAAATACTGCGGATTTGTCTTAGGCAGGGGCGCGTCAGTGTAACGCGTAGTGTGTGACGGTTGCCTCGGCAGACGGCGCGGGGGAGGGCAGTGGAGACGGAGTCGCTGTGCGGCTCTCAGGATGCGCCTGCCGACGCCATACGCCCGGCTGGACACCCGTCACTCGTTTGAATGCCTGCGCAAACGCAGACTCGGATTGATACCCAACCTGCTCGGCAGTCTCCGGTAACGTCGCGCCCGCACGCAGCAACGCTGCCGCCGTCTTCATGCGGACCAACGTCACGAATTGCGCCGGCGGCTGGCCGCCGATTTCGGCGAATTGCTTGCAAAAGCGTGCGCGCGACATGTGAACGAAATCGGCCATGGTGTCGGTTGTCCATCGCTCACCTGGGGATTCGATGATCGCTGCCGCGAGACGGCCGAATGCGTCACGTCGCATCAAGCGCCACACACCCGGCGCAAAGTCCTCGGCATGAACGGCCTCACGCAACGCATAGTAGAAAAGTAAGTCGGTCAGACGCGCGAGTAATGGCGATGGGGCGTCGCCCGGGCGGCGTGCTTCCGCTTGGATCAACGAGAAGACCTGCGTCAGGCCGTCATGGCGGCCGCTGTCACGACGCGCCACGATCGGGTTCGGCAGCATGCCTAAAACCAAACCGTCCAAGTCGGTGCGGAATTCGAAGAAGCCACAGGCTAAAGCGACGGATTGAGTGGGGCGCGTGTTGTGATTGATGTCTGCCTGTGATGGCAGCGGCGTCATCTCGCCTTTTCTTACAGATAAGTCCGACGGCGGTGCGGCATGCGGCGATAAGCAATGCGCTATGTCCGTCAGTAAGAAGACGGCATCACCCTCGTTCAACCAAATCGTGCGCGCCGGGTTTGCGCCATCTGCGCCCACATGCAAATAACATCCCCCACCCAACACCACATGGAAACTCGCACGCTGCCGACCAGCCGTCGTCGCCTGATATTCCCCACAATACTCACCCACATGGAATAACGTGCTCTTTAACTCCAACCCCGATAACAACCAATCCGCTACCCGGTCCGGATTCGCATGTGCCTCCACTGTGCCCACCGCGGACGATGCTCGCATGACTTCCCACTCTCAACGCGTCGTGCCACAACATCTGGCAAAACTCGCATGCTCCCCACACACATCCCCCCCGACAACTATTTTTTTGTTGGATGCTTATGACTGGGATGAGGGGCGGGGAGGAGGAGGGGCAGGCAGGGGGATTTAACTTCTTAACACCGACGGCCCTGGCCCACGCGCAGCGTACCCCCAACCGCCCATACGGCACCTCCGGCGCCGCGAGGACTCGGTCACACTCCGCGCGACCCCGGCATCGCTTGCAAGCGATGCCCTTCGAGTCCCCACGCAATGTGCACTCGCACATTGCTTTCTGGGCGGAGAAAAACAAAAAGCCGGTGATCTTTCGATCACCGGCTTTTTCTTTGTCTTGGTGCCCAGAAGAGGACTCGAACCTCCACGGTGTTACCCGCTAGTACCTGAAACTAGTGCGTCTACCAATTCCGCCATCTGGGCATCGCCAGCTCACTCGTTGTTACTTGCTCGCTGCGAAGAAGTGAGATTATGCCGAGGGGGTGACATGCTGTCAATAGGGTTTAATGAAAAAGTCATCAATCTCCACCCACCTCTTTAACTCCCCCCATAAACCCAACTTCAAGCCGCCCGCCCCATATGCTCCGAACGAATCATGTCGATCAAGTGCCGTAACCCCGGCAACGTCTGACGCCGACTCGGGTAATACATCGACAACGGCGGACCATCCACCGCCCAATCACTCAACACCGCCTCCAACGTGCCCGCCGCTAACTCGGCCCTCACGTTCTGCTCCAATACATAGCCCAACCCCAACCCACCCAACGCCGCCGCCACCACACCATCGGTCTCGTTAATACTCAACGCCCCCGGTACATCCAACTCGATCGCGCTCGACCCATTCCCCAACTCCCACTTGTACAACGTGTTGTCACCCAAACGCATCCGAATGCAATTGTGCGACAACAAATCCTGCGGCACCTTCGGACGACCATGGCGCGCAAGGTACGCAGGCGACGCCACCACAATCCACTTCAACGACGGCGTCAACGGCGTCGCAATCATGTCGCCCGGCACGGTGTCGCCATATCGCATGCCCGCATCGAACCCCTCAGCCACAATGTCCAACATCCGATCGTCAACCGTGATGTCCAACTCGATATCGGGATACGCCGACACAAAACGCGGCAAGATCGGGTCCAATAACAACCGCGCCGCATCGCGCGGCACGTTCAAACGCAATCGGCCCGCAGGCGACGCACGATAGCGATCCAACGCCCCAATCGCCGAGGCAATCTGCTCAAGCCCCTGCTCCAATTCCTTCGCTAACGCCGCCCCCGCCGCCGTCGGTGAAACGGACCGGCTCGTGCGATTGAGCAACTTCACCCCCAAACGGGCCTCAAGGTTGCGCATGGCATGACTCAACGCCGAAGTGGTCACGCCCAACTCCGTCGCGGCCTCCCGGAAACTCTGCCGACGGCAGATAGTCACGAAAACGTTCAAATCGGCAAGCTCGCCACGAGTAAATGCAGGCATGTCATTCCCAACTAGGATCAAGTAACCAAAACCAGAAACGTTGAGCATGTGCAACGAGTTAAGCGTTCGTTGAACAATATTCAATTTTTTATGAGCTAAATTCTACAGAATTACCGGGACGCGAGAGACGCCGCTACGAAGCGAGTGACGGAAACGCGACACATTACGGACGTAGGCTGCTCGCCGGATCCCATCGCGCCGCAGGGATATCGTCAGATGGCACGAGACTGACAGTTTCCTGACGCCTGCAAGTCACTCGCGCTTTCTCTATAGTGCTCGAAAGGATTCGCGGCGCCCCCACCGCCGCCCTCAACGGTTGCCCTCAAAGGAGGCTTCTCGATGAAGGAACACGCTTGTCACCCCTCATGCGCCAGTCATGCCAACGGCGCGCACGACGGCCGTGAGACATCGTCGTCGCCATCCCGGTCCTCAACCCACCCACCATCGCCACCCACCGCCGCCGCCCATGCTGCCGCGGCAGTCACCGATCCCAGCGGCCGCCGCCGCTTTTTGAAGTCGCTCGGCGCGTCGAGCCTGGCCAGCGCAAGCGCTGCCTGGCTACCCGGCGCGCAAGCGCAGACACAAACGCAAACGCAAACGCCAAACGAAGCTGCCGCCGCCAGTGCGAGCGCAGGGGTAGCCGCAGACGGCGAACCCTTGACCCTCTCGGTGAATGGGCAGCGTCGCACGCTCCGGGTGGCGCCGAATGCCATCCTGCTCGACGTGCTACGTGACCAACTGCAACTCACCGGCACGAAGAAGGGGTGCGATCACGGCCAGTGCGGCGCGTGCACGGTCCACGTCAACGGCGTCGCCATTAATTCGTGTTTGTCGCTCGCGCTGATGCACGACGGCGATGCGGTCACGACCATTGAAGGACTGGCGCGTGGCGACACGCTGCATCCCGTGCAAGCCGCGTTCTGGGAACACGACGCGTATCAATGCGGCTACTGCACGTCCGGACAAATCATGAGTGCGGTCGCCGTGCTGGCCGATAAACGCATCGGCCGCGACGACGCTTCTGTGCGCGAAGCCATGAGCGGAAACATCTGCCGTTGCGGCGCGTATCGCAACATCCTCGCCGCGATTCAGGATGCGCGCTCGCGCATGGGAGGCTGATCACCATGCGACAGTTCGAATTCATCCGCCCGCAAAGTGTCGAGCAAGCCATCGCCGTCCACGCGACTGCACACACCACGCCGCAGAACGCCGCGATGCGAGTGGGCGAGGGCGTCTATCTCGCGGGCGGCACGACGCTGCTCGATCTGGTCAAGCTCGACGTGATGCGCCCGGCGCGCGTCATCGATATTCATCGACTCGGCATGAACAGCATCGACCGGCTGCCGGACGGACGGCTACGCATCGGCGCACTGGTGACCAACACGACGCTCGCCTACGACCCCGCCGTCATGCGCGACTACCCCGTGCTTTCTCAGGCATTGCTGAGCGGCGCAAGCACGGCGCTGCGCAACAAGGCGACGACCGCCGGGAACGTGATGCAACGCGTGCGCTGCGGCTATTTTCGTGATGGCGTCTCGCCATGCAATAAGCGCGAACCGGGCTCGGGATGTGCCGCCATCGGTGGACATCATCGAAGCCTGCACGCGGTGCTGGGCGGCAGCGCGCAGTGCATCGCCGCTCACCCCTCAGACATGTGCGTAGCCATGGCCGCTATCGGCGCAACCGTGCACGTGCAAGGCGCAGCGGGTGAGCGCGATATCGCCTTCGCCGATTTCCATCTGCTGCCGGGCGATACGCCCTGGCGCGAACACGCGCTCGCCAACGACGAGATCATCACGCATGTCACGCTCGATGCGCCGCTCGCGAATGCGCGAGGCGGGTATCTCAAGCGCCGCGACCGCGCCTCGTATCAGTTCGCGCTCGCGTCGTGCGCCGTGATTCTTTCGCTCGACGGGGGTACGGTGCGCGAGGCACGCGTAGCACTCGGCGGTGTGGCGACGAAGCCCTGGCGTGCGATCCAAGCCGAGCAGGTGCTGCGTGGCGCGTCGCTCTCGCCCGCGTCGGCCGATGTCTGGCGACGCGCGGCTGACGCTGCCCTCACCGGCGCGCACGACTACGGACAGAACGGCTACAAGATCGCGCTTTGCCAACAGGCGATTGTGCGAAATCTCACACGGCTCGCCGCGGGAGGCACGGTATGACGACACCCAATATCGGTCAGCCCATCCGCCGTATCGATGGCCGCAAGAAGGTGACGGGCGCCGCGCATTACGCCGCGGACTGGCATCCGCCCGGTCTCTGCTATGCGTACGGCGTGTTCTCCACGATCTCGCGCGGCACGATCCGCAATGTCGATACGCGCGACGCACGGCGTGTGCCCGGCGTTATCGACATCTTTCACCACGATCACTTCCCGGCCCTGTTCCGCGTGCCACAGCGCGGCGGCGGGTTCAATGCGATTCTCGACGCGTCGATTACCGACGAGCACCGCCTGCCGTTCGAAGACGACAAGGTGTATTACGGCGGGCAGTTCGTGGCACTCGTTGTGGCCGATTCGTTTGAACACGCCCGCGAAGCCGCCTATCGCGTGCATGTGGATTACGCGAAGGAAGCACCCCTCACCAGTCTTGAGCAAGGCGTAGCGCGCAACGGCACGCAAGACGGCGGGCGAGGGCACCAACGCGGTGACGCCGCCGCCGCGTTCGAGCAAGGCGTGCATCGGGTCGATGCGGTGTATCGCACGCCCGTAGAGACGCATAACCCGATGGAAATGCACGCCACCACCGCACAATGGCGCGACGGCGACCTGCATCTCTATGAAGCAACGCAAGGCGTGACGGTGCATCGCAATACGATTGCCAGAGTGTTTGGGCTCGATCCGGAAAGGGTGGTGGTGGAAGCGCCATTTATCGGCTCCGGCTTCGGCTCGAAACTTTTTATCTGGCCGCATTCGATTGCCGCCGCCGCAGTGTCGCGCGAAGTCGGGCGGCCCGTGAAACTGCTGGTGCCGCGCCCGCAGATGTTCACTACGACGGGCCACCGGCCGCAGACCGAACAGCGACTGCGACTGGCGACGGACGCGAACGGCAAGCTCGTTTCGCTTCGGCATGAATCGATTTCTACCCAAGCGTTTGTCGATAACTTCACGGAAAACTGCGGCGGGATGTCGAAGAGTCTCTATGGCTGCGCGAATGTACTGGTGAGTCATAGAACGACGCGTGTGCATCAAGGCGCGCCCACGTCGATGCGCGCACCCGGCGCGGCACCCGGGTTGTTTGCGCTGGAGTCGGCTATCGACGAGATGGCGCTGGCCGCAGGCGTCGATCCGCTAGCGTTCCGGCTCAGTAATATTTCTACGCACGATGAAAGCGCGAACTTGCCCTGGTCCAGCAATCATCTGCGTGAAGCGATTTTGCAAGGCGCAGATAAGTTTGGCTGGGCGCGGCGGGATCCACGCGTCGGAGCGATGCACGACGGTGATGAGGTGATCGGGATGGGTATGGCCGCGTGTAGCTGGGATGCGATGCGAACCCCGGCGCGCGCGCGTGTGATGCTGCGCGCGGATGGGACGGTTGAAGTCACGTGTGCCGTGCAGGATATCGGCACTGGGACTTATACGGTGGCCGCGCAGACGGTCGCGGATTTGACCGGCGTCGGTGTGGAGAAGATTGATGTGCGGTTGGCTGATTCCGCTATGCCCGCTGCGCCGCTGTCTGGTGGATCTTGGGCGACGGCGAGTGTGATGCCTGCGATTGCGGCGGCTACGCGGAATGCTATCTCGCAGTTGATTTCTTATGCAGTGGCAGGGAAGGGGGCTTTTAGTGAGGCTAAGGCCAGCGATGTGCAGTTTTTGGATGGGGCGCTGGTCTATCGCGGTAAGAAAGTGCCGTTCGGTGATGTACTCCGAGAGTTAAAGCTCGGTCTCGCCATCGGCGACGGCGCCACCGGCGGTGCCCCCGAAGGCAAAGTCTCTTTCCGAAGCTTTGGGGCCCATTTCGTTGAAGTGCGATTTGACCCGGCTATCTCGCATTTGCGCGTTTCGCGTGTGGTGAGTGCTATCGATGTCGGTAAGATCGTCAACCCCCTCACCGCCAGAAATCAAGTGGAAGGCGCCATCGTCATGGGCATCGGCATGGCCCTCTTCGAAGCCACCGACTACGACCCCCACTCCGGTCTCCCCGCAAACAACAGCTTCGCCGAATACCTCGTCCCCGTTCACGCCGATCAACCCGATATCGATGTCATTCTTCTCGATTACCCAGATCTGGCACTGAATGAGTTTGGGGTCCGTGGGATCGGGGAAATTGGGATTACTGGGCTGGCCGCCGCTGTGGCTAATGCGGTTTATCACGCTACCGGGAAACGGGTGCGGGATCTGCCGATTACGATCGAGAAGGTGATGAGGGTTTGAATTTCTTCTCTCAAAACCAAACCGCTAATTCTGGTCCACGCGCACCGAACCCCCATCCGCCCATACGGCACCTCACGGCGCCGCGAGGACTCGGTCACACTCCGCGCGACCCCGGCATCGCTTGCAAGCGATGCCCTTCGAGTCCCCACGCAATGTGCACTCGCACATTGCTTTCTGGGCCGAGAAAAACAAAAAGCCGGTGATCTTTCGATCACCGGCTTTTTCTTTGTCTTGGTGCCCAGAAGAGGACTCGAACCTCCACGGTGTTACCCGCTAGTACCTGAAACTAGTGCGTCTACCAATTCCGCCATCTGGGCATCGCCAGCTCACTCGTTGTTACTTGCTCGCTGCGAAGAAGTGAGATTATGCGTATGCGTGTGGGCACTGTCAACACCTATAGACAAAAAATTTTCAAATCACCCCCTCACCACCCAAGCCAACCCCAAAATCCGCACAGGTGGCGGATTTCGCAAGCTTTGCCGTATGATTGACCTTGTTGTCGACGCCCTCCAAGGCACTCGCACAACACCACGGACCGTCGGGCGCATGGTGCGCCGCTCGGCCGGACTCAACCGGCACAGTAACGCTACCGACCTTTGAGCAAATATCCCTATCCGATTCCGAGCCGCGAAGAAATCCTCGGTGTACTGCGCACCGCCGATTCCGCGCTGTCCGCCAACGATATCGCCGAATCTCTGGCGATCAAAAAGCAAGAACGCGAAGGCTTCTTCAAACGCCTCGCCGCCATGGAACGCGATGACCAAATTCGTCTCGATCGCCGTGGCTACTATCAACTGACTCACCCCTCGAATTTCATCGCCGGCCGCGTCATCGGCCACCGCGATGGCTACGGCTTCGCCGTGCGCGACGACGATGGCGATGACCTCTATCTTCCCAACGAGGAAATGAAGAAGGTCATGCACAACGATCGCGTCCTTCTACGCGTCGCCGGCTATGACCGCCGCGGCCGCCCCGAAGGCCATATCGTCGAAGTCGTCTCCCGCGCAAACACCCACGTCATCGGCCGACTCCTCAACGAGAACGGTGTGATGGTCGTCGCCCCCGAAGATAAACGCATCGGGCACGACATCCTCATCCCACCCCGCTCGCAAGGCAAAGCCAAAGTCGGACAAGTGGTCTCGGTCGAACTCACCGACTACCCCAGCCGCTACAGCCAACCCATCGGCCGCGTCTCGGAAGTCCTCGGCGATATCGACGACCCCGGCATGGAAATCGAAATCGCCGTGCGTAAGTACGGCGTGCCCCACCAGTTTTCCCCCGAAGCCCTCGCCGCCGCCGGTGCACTCCCCGACGAAGTCCGCGCGCCCGATCTGCGCCACCGCGTCGACCTGCGCGACGTACCCCTCGTCACCATCGACGGCGAAGACGCCCGCGATTTCGACGATGCGGTCTATTGCGAACCGGTCAAAATCGGCCGCACGAACGGCTTCCGCCTCATCGTCGCCATCGCAGACGTGTCGCACTACGTCACCTCCGGTGGCCCGCTCGACGCCGACGCGCTCACACGCAGCACCTCGGTCTACTTCCCGCGCCGCGTCATCCCGATGCTGCCCGAGAAACTCTCGAACGGCCTCTGCTCGCTCAACCCCGACGTCGACCGCTGCGTCCTCGTCTGCGACGCCATCGTCACGCCGTCGGGCGACGTGAAGGCCTACCAGTTCTACCCGGCTGTCATCCACTCGGCCGCACGCCTCACGTACACGGAAGTCGCCGCTGTCCTCGGCAACACGAAAGGCCCCGAAGCCCAACGCCGCGCCGCACTGCTGCCACATCTGCAAAATCTCTACGAGCTCTACAAGGTGCTCGCCAAAGCGCGTAAGTCGCGCGGCGCCATCGAGTTCGACTCGACTGAGACGTACATCGTCTGCAACGCACAAGGCAAGATCGAACAAATCCTGCCGCGTACCCGCAACGACGCCCACCGCCTGATCGAAGAATGCATGCTGACGGCCAACGTCTGTGCCGCCGACTTCCTCAAGCGCCACAAGCAACCCGGCCTCTATCGCATCCACGCAGGCCCGAAGGGCGAGAAGCTGCTGGTGCTGCGCACGTTCCTCAAAACGCTCGGCCTCACGCTCGGCGGCGGGGACGAACCGGCAACCTCGGATTACTCGGAGCTGATGACGCAAATCGAATCGCGTCCCGATGCGCCGATGCTCCAGACAATGCTGCTGCGCTCGATGCAACAAGCGGTGTATAGCCCCGATAACATTGGCCACTTCGGCCTCGCTTACCCGGCTTATACCCACTTCACGAGCCCGATTCGCCGTTACCCGGACTTGCTCACGCACCGCGCGATCAAGGCAGTGCTCGCCGGGCGCAAGTACGAGCCCGAGATTCCGCCGGGGGTGGACATGACCACCGGTATCTCGCCGCACGCCCGCAAGCTGCAAAAGGACGACGAGGCCGCGAAGAACAAGAAGACGCCGTCGGCCAAGAAACGCGACGCCATTTGGGAAGAGCTCGGTCTGCATTGCTCGGCCAACGAGCGCCGCGCTGACGAAGCGTCGCGCGACGTGGAAGCCTGGCTCAAGTGCTACTTCATGCGCGACAAGCTCGGCGAGGAATACGGCGGCACGGTCAGCGCCGTGACGTCGTTCGGCATCTTCGTGCAACTCGACGACCTCTTTATCGAAGGCCTCGTGCACGTGACGGAGCTGGGCAGCGACTACTTCCAGTTCGATGAAGTGCGCCACGAATTGCGCGGTGAACGCACCGGTATTCGCTACCGCCTGACGGATCGCGTGCGCGTGCAAGTGAGCCGCGTCGACCTGGATGCACGCAAGATCGACTTCCGTCTGGTGCGCGAACCGAATGCCCGCAGTCTCGCGAAAACATCGGGACGCACGGAACGCGGCGGCGCCCCCGTGCCTGCACCGGCTGCCGGTGCCCCCGGCGTTGCTGGGACGGCAGGCGCGGGCGCAGGTCCGTCGATTCGCCAACTGCCGAAGGGCGGCGCGCTGCTCAACGGCGTGCAACCGGCGCCGGCGGGCAAACACCCCGCCAAGCCGAAGACGGCAAAGGTGAAGGCGGCGCGCGCCGAACGCGGCGCAACACCGCCCGTCAAGCGCTCCGGCGGCAAGACAGCCTCGTCTAAGCGCACCGGCGGACCTGCGAAGAAACCGCGCCGGTAATCGTCGCAAATCGTGATTGGGCGTGGTTAGGTGTGGTTAAGCGTCGCTAGTCGCGGTTAGGCGTGCTCAAGCACACGGTTTTCTGGTGCAAAGCGCACCGGAAAACCGGGGCGAGGCAAGGTTTGCAGTAAGATGTGCGCCTCGCGCCGATTGCCGGCCTACGCAAGGCAACGCTGAAGACTGCGTAGGGCTGCGGCGGCGGACACCCGGTGAGGGTGCCGCCGCCGTCGTACTTTGTACGGGGCCCGCCTCGGCGCACGCTATTTTGAGGATGTGAAATGAGTCAATTGAAAATGCTGTTCGGCTTCCACGCCGTGACCGCCCGCCTGCGCCACGATGCGAGCAGCATCGAAGAAATCTACTACGATCCGACCCGCCGCGATCGCCGCATGACGGACTTCCTGAAAGCCGTCGAATCGGCCAAGGGCGTGCCCGGCGTAAAGATCAAAGTCGTGCAGGCCGACGGCAAACGCCTCGACGGCATGGCCGGCTCTTCGCGTCACCAAGGTGTGGTCGCGCGCGCACAAGAAGTCTCGCTCGCCCTGAACCTCGACGAACTGCTCGACGGCATCTCCGGCGATCCGCTGCTGCTCGTGCTCGACGGTGTGACCGACCCGCACAACCTCGGCGCCTGTCTGCGCGTCGCCGACGGTGCTGGCGCACACGCCGTGATCGCGCCGAAGGACCGCGCTGTCGGTTTGAACGCGACGGTCGCCAAGGTGGCCAGCGGCGCCGCAGAAACGGTGCCCTACATCATGGTGACGAACCTGTCGCGTACGCTGCGCGAACTTAAGGAGCGCGGCATCTGGGTGGTGGGCACGTCTGACGACGCACCCGCCGACATCTACGGCACAAAGCTCACCGGTCCGATGGCGATCGTGATGGGTGCGGAAGGTGAGGGTATGCGCCGCCTCGTGGGCGAAAACTGCGACATGCTCATGAGCATTCCGATGGCCGGCGGCTGCGAAAGCCTGAACGTCTCGGTCGCCAGCGCCGTTTGCCTCTACGAAGCCGTGCGCCAGCGCAAAGTCGCCGTTAAAGGCAAGTAAGCGAAGTAAGCGAAGTAAGACTTGCCGCCACGGCTCGCGTGGCAGCAAAAGCAAAAGCCGGCGTTGCAGCCGGCTTTTTGCTTTTCATCCGATTCGACGTTCGCTTAAGCTGCGCCGTACGACCCGGTCGCTGCGTTGGCTTACCGCGCCGCTTCAATCAATGCTTCGAGCTTGACGGCATCGGCGGCAAACGCGCGAATGCCTTCGGCCAATTTCTCCGTCGCCATGGCATCGTCGTTGAGTTGGAAGCGGAACGAGGGCTCGTCCGTCTTCACGCGATCCACCGTGGCTGCGCGCGCCTCTTTGACGTCGAGCTTGCGCGGGGCTTCGCCTTCGGTGGTGTGCAGTTGTTCGAGCAACGCCGGGCTGATGGTGAGCAAGTCGCAGCCCGCCAGCGCCAGAATCTGGCCGGTCGAGCGGAAGCTCGCACCCATCACTTCCGTGTCGTAGCCGAAATGCTTGTAGTAGCGGTAAATCGCCGCCACGGATTTCACACCCGGATCGTTGTCGCCCGCGTTCGCGGCTTCATCCCACTTGGCCCCGGCGCTCTTTTTGTACCAGTCGTAAATTCGCCCGACAAACGGCGAAATGAGTTGCGCACCGGCCTCGGCACAGGCGGCGGCCTGCACAAGCGAGAACAGCAGCGTCATGTTGCAGCGAATGTTGTCGCGCTGAAGAATTTCAGCCGCACGAATACCTTCCCACGTTGAAGCGATCTTGATGAGCACGCGATCGCGCTCGATGCCTTCGGCTTCGTACATCGCGATGATCTTGCGTGCGCGGGCAACGGTGCCCGCCGTGTCGAACGAGAGGCGCGCATCCACTTCGGTGGAAACACGTCCCGGCACGATGTCGAGAATTTCGCGGCCGAAGGCGATCAACAGGCGGTCGATGATTTCGTCGGTGGTCTCGGCACGATGCTCGCCGACGACGCGCGTGAGAATGGGTTTGTAGGCGTCCTTCTGGACGGCGCCGAGAATCAGCGACGGATTGGTGGTCGCGTCCTGCGGCTTGTAGGCATCCATGGCCTGAAAGTCGCCGGTGTCGGCAACGACGATGGTGCTGCGCTTGAGCTGGTCGAGCTGATTCATGGTAGCGGGCCTTACAAGTAATGCACTGCGTGACATGATGCCGCCTGCGCGGGGCAGGCGGTTGGCGCGGGACGGCTGGCATGCCGTGCGACGAAAAACGACGCGGCACGCCCGACTCCGGTAAACTTCCGACTTTACCAAACTTTGCCGGAATTCCCCATGACCCAAGACGAACTCAAACGCCTGGTCGGCCAGGCAGCTGCCGACTATGTGAACCAACACGTGCCCGAAGGCAGCGTGATCGGCGTGGGCACTGGGTCCACGGCCAACTGCTTTATCGATGCGCTTGCCGCCCACAAGGGCCGCTATCGCGGCGCGGTATCGAGCTCGGAAGCGAGCACCGAGCGCCTGCGCAAGCACGGCATCGAAGTGTTCGATCTGAACCAGATCGACAGCCTGCCCGTGTATGTGGACGGCGCCGACGAAATCAACGCACTCGGTCACATGATCAAGGGCGGTGGCGGTGCACTGACGCGCGAAAAGATCGTCGCCTCGGTCGCCAAGGAATTCGTCTGCGTGGTCGATGCTTCCAAACTCGTGGCCGTGCTGGGTGTGTTCCCGCTGCCGGTCGAAGTCATTCCCATGGCGCAAGCGAGCGTCGCACGTGCCCTCACGGCAATGGGCGGCAAACCGCAAGCGCGCGTGCGTGCCGACGGCAGCCCGTACGTGACTGACAACGGTTGCGCCATTCTCGACGTGCACGGTCTGCAAATCCTCGACCCGGTGGCCTTCGAGACGCAGATCAACCAACTGCCGGGCGTGGTGACGGTGGGCTTGTTCGCGCAACGCGGTGCCGACCTCACGCTCATGGGCACGCCCGAGGGCGTCCAAACCATCGATTACAAGTAACTCACTCGCCCTGGAGGGCAGGATGGCTCAATCGCGTCGTCTTCCCGAAACCTGGTTCCGCCGTGGGTTGTGGCTGATCGCCGTGTTGTTCGCGGCGTTCTTGATTGGCCTTGGCGGTCTTGTCGTCGACAAACTGCCGGGCGTGGCCCCGGCCCCGACGCTCGATTCGTTCATCGATCCGGCGCAGGCCACGCGTGCCGACGCGGCCATCAAGCAGGCGCAAGCGCAGGCCGAAGATATCCAGAGTCAGCTAGAGACGGCGCGCCTGCAACTCAAGGCGCGCAGTACGGCGTATCGCAATGCGCGCGAGTCGTTCAACGACTGGGTGGCAACGCGCACCGCGACGGCGCAGGCGAGTCAGGATGCCGAGCTGGTTTCGCGCACGCGTGCGCTCGACACGCTCAAGTCTGCCGAGCGCGACGCGCAGACGCAGGTCGATACGCTGGAAAACAAGCAGCTTGAGGCGTCGCGGGCGGTGGAGTCGGCGCGCACGGCGCGCTTTGCGCTCAATGCGGCCGCGAGCGAGCGGTTGGCGGCGGTGCAGCGTTCGCAGGACTTGAAGGTCTTCGGCATTCGCTTGGCGATCACGTTGCCGTTGCTGGCGATTGGCGGATGGTTGTTCGTGCGTCAGCGCAAGAGCACGTGGTGGCCGTTCGTGTGGGGCTTCATCTTCTTCGCGCTGTTCGCGTTCTTCGTCGAGTTGGTGCCGTATCTGCCGGATTACGGCGGTTATGTGCGCTACTTGGTGGGGATTGTGCTGACGGTGCTGGTCGGCCGTTACGCGATTGTCTCGCTGCAACGCTACTTGGCGCGTCAAAAGGCGGAGGAGCAGTTACCAGATCAGGAGCGCAGGAAGGCGCTGTCGTACGATTTGGCGCAGGCGCGGATTTCGAAGGCAGTGTGTCCGGGGTGTGAGCGTCCGGTGAAGTTGGATGATCCGGAGCGCGACTTTTGCATGCACTGTGGCATCTGTCTTTTCGACCACTGCGGCGCGTGCAAGACGAGAAAGAATGCGTTCGCGCATTACTGTCACCACTGTGGGACGCCGTCCAAGGGTGGGATGACGGAAGGTGGCACGGCACCGGCCTGAAGCAAAGAGCGCGAAGCAAAAAGAACAAAGGCACACGATTAACGAAATCGTGTGCCTTTTTCACATGAGCGCGTGAGGCATGGAGGCCAACGGGCAAATGCGGGGGGAGGTTTTACTCCGAAGGCGGCGGCACATAGCCTTGCGCCACATCAGCGCCTTCACCGAAGAAGTACTTTTCGGTTTGCTTGACCAGGTACTGACGCGCACGCGGGTCGGCCATGTTCAGGCGGTTTTCGTTGATGAGCATGGTCTGTTGCTTGAGCCAACCGGCCCAGGCTTCTTTCGAGACGCTTTCCCAGAGGCGTTTGCCCAGTTCGCCGGGCATCGGCGGGAAATCGAGACCTTCGGCTTCCTTGCCGAGTTTGACGCATTGGATCATGCGAGCCATGGGGAACTCCTTCGTAATCTTGGGTATGGCGTGAAAAGAACGGCCACGCGGGAGCGTAATGCAACTGAGACGCAGCGTGTCGTGGCCGATGTCCGGATATGGGGGCAAGGCGCGTGAGACTCAAGATGTCGATGCAACATCGATCTCAAGCCGCACAGCCTGTCCCCGGTGTCGTTACAGCTTCTTGATCAGCACCAGCGAGCGGCGCTGCCAGTTATAGAGTCGGCGGCGGTCAGCAGGCAGATCGTCGACGCCTGCTTTGACGAAGCCGCGCTTGAGGAACCAGTGTTCGGTGCGCGTGGTGAGCACAAACAGGCGTTCCAGTCCGCGAGCGCGTGCGCGTTGCTCGATATGCTTGAGCAGTCGCTCGCCGTCGCCCGAGCCCTGTGCTTCGGGGTCCACCGTGAGGCAGGCCATTTCGCCGATGCGCTCGCTCGGGTAGGGGTAGAGCGCGGCGCAGCCAAACAGGCGTCCGTCGTGCTCGATGACCGAGAAGTGATCGATATCGCGTTCGAGTTGGTGGCGCCCGCGGCGTACCAGCGTGCCGTCGGATTCCAGCGGTTCGATGAGCTGCAAGATCCCGCCGACGTCGTCAACGGTCGCTTCGCGCAGACTTTCCAGATTCTCGTACGAGATCATGGTGCCCACGCCATCGTGCGAGAACAGTTCGAGCAGCATGCTGCCATCGAGTGCGAACGGCACGATGTGTGCGCGGCCTACGCCTGCACGGCAAGCGCGCGTTGCGTATTTCAGATAGAACGCCGAATCGCGGTCGATTGCGCCTTGCGACTGCATGCGCTGCGCGTCTTCGAGCGTCAGTTCGCGCTGCAACTCGTTGTATTCGTTGAGAATGCCTGCCGTCTCGGTAATGAAGATCAGCTTGTCCGCACGCAAGGCGATCGCTGCCGACGACGCCACGTCTTCCATCGTCAGATTGAACGACTGCCCCGTCGGCGAGAAGCCCAGCGGGGAGAGCAGCACGATCTTGCCGTTGGCCAGCGACAGGCGAATCGATTCTGCATCGACTTTGCGAACCACGCCCGTGTGCTGGAAATCCACGCCGTCGACGATGCCCACCGGGCGCGCCGTCACGAAGTTGCCCGACACCACGCTGATGCGCGCATTGCCCATCGGCGTGTTCGGCAGCCCTTGGCTGATCGACGCTTCAATGTCCAGACGCAGTTCGCCCGCCGCTTCCTTGACCGCTTCGAGCGCGGCCGCGTCGGTCACGCGTAATTGTTGGGCGAAGTGCGATTCGATATGTCGCAGGCGCATCTGCTCTTCGACCTGCGGTCGCGAGCCGTGCACCAGCACGATATGCATGCCCATGGCACACAACAGCGCGACATCCTGAATCAGGGTGTCGAGCCCGCCGGCCGCGACCAGTTCACCACCAAAGGCGACCACAAAGGTCTTGTCGCGAAACGCGTGGATATAGGGGGCGACCGATCGCAGCCAGTCCACGAACTGGGCTTGGTGGGCGGTCTCTTCGTCTTGTAGGGCGGGATCGGGTTCGGTCAGCATGGGTGTACGTGCGCAAACATGCGCAGATTATATAATGCGCGCCCATGGCAAGTGATGAACGAAATCGACAATCTAAGCCCCCGAAGCCGACAGTGACGGCAGCGGGACCTAAACGCGTACGCGAGAATGCCGGCGAGCGCCGCATGACGGCCGCCCAGCGGGCCGAACGCGACGCCGAACGGCTGGCCGCCAAGCAGGCCGCCGCCAACCGCGTTCCCGAGATTCAATTCCCCGAGGCGCTTCCCGTCTCCGGACGCCGTGAAGAGATCGCCCGCGCGATTGCCGGCCATCAGGTCGTGATCGTGAGCGGCGAAACCGGCTCGGGCAAGACCACCCAGCTACCCAAGATCTGCCTCGCGCTCGGTCGCGGGCTGGGCGCTGGCGGCACCGGCCTGATCGGCCACACGCAGCCGCGCCGTATCGCAGCCTCGGCCACGGCGCGCCGAATCGCCGACGAACTGAACACGCCGCTCGGCGAAATCGTCGGCTTCAAGGTGCGTTTCAACGACACGCTCTCGAACGGCGCGTCGGTCAAATTGATGACCGACGGTATTCTGCTGGCCGAGACGCAGACCGACCCGCTGTTGCGTGCGTACGACACCATCATCATCGACGAGGCGCACGAGCGCAGTCTGAACATCGACTTCCTGCTCGGCTACCTCAAGCAGTTGCTGCCGCGCCGCCCCGATTTGAAGGTGATCATCACCTCCGCGACGATCGACGCCGACCGCTTCGCCCGTCACTTCGGCACGATGGACGGCGGCGAGGTGCGCCCCGCGCCGGTGATCGAAGTGAGCGGCCGTCTGTATCCGGTGGAAGTGCGCTACCGCCCGATTCAGGACGACGCCCGTATCGCCAATGCGGAAGGCCGCGAGGGCAGCCGTGCCAGTGCCCGCGACCGGGATCGCGATTTGATGGATGGCATCGTCGATGCCGTCGATGAACTGTGCCGCGAAGGCTCGGGCGACGTGCTCGTCTTCCTACCCGGCGAGCGCGAGATTCGCGAGGCGGCCGAGGCGCTGCGCAAGCATCATCCGCCGCACACCGAAATTCTGCCGCTCTTCGCTCGGCTCTCGGCGACCGATCAGGAGCGTGTGTTCAAGGCATCGAATGCCCGCCGGATCGTGTTGGCCACCAACGTGGCCGAAACCTCGCTCACCGTGCCCGGCATTCGCTACGTGGTCGATGCGGGTACCGCACGCGTGAAGCGCTACTCGTACCGCAACAAAGTCGAGCAGCTTCAGATCGAATCGATCTCGCAAGCGGCGGCCAACCAACGCGCCGGGCGCTGCGGTCGTGTGGCTGACGGCATATGCATCCGCTTGTACGACGAAGCCGATTACCAGTCGCGGGCGCGCTTCACCGATCCGGAAATTCTTCGCTCGTCGCTCGCGGCGGTGATTCTGCGCATGCAGTCGCTGCGTCTGGCGAAGGTCGAGGAATTCCCGTTCATCGAGCCGCCGCCGGGCCGCGCCATTGCCGACGGCTATCAGTTGCTCAACGAACTCGGCGCCGTCGACGACACCAATCAACTCACGCCGCTCGGGCGCGAACTGGCACGTCTGCCGCTCGACCCGCGCGTCGGTCGCATGATTCTTGCTGCCCGCGATCAGCAATCGCTGCGCGAAGTGCTGATCATCGCTGCTGGTCTGGCCGTGCAAGACCCGCGCGACCGGCCCATCGAAGCCCAAGACGCCGCCGATAACGCCCATCGCAAGTTCGCCGACGAGAAGTCTGAATTCCTCTCGTGGATCAAGATCTGGCGCTGGTTCGAAGAGGCCATCGCACACAAGAAGTCGAACCGCTTGCTGGCCCAGGCGTGCCGCGAGAATTTCCTTTCGCAGTTGCGACTGCGCGAATGGCGCGACGTGCATAGTCAGTTGCTCACCGTGGTGCGCGAGCAGGGCTGGCGCATCAACGAGTCGGACGCCACTTACGAGCAAGTGCACCTGGCGTTGCTCGCGGGCCTGCTCGGCAACATCGGTTGCAAGGCCGACGACGATCCGCATTTCCTCGGCGCGCACGGTATCAAGTTCCATATCTGGCCGGGGTCGTCGCTGGTGAAAAAGGCGGGCCGCTGGGTGATGGCGGGCGAACTGGTCGAGACGAGCCGCCTGTACGCGCGCTGCATTGCACGCATCGAGCCCGAGTGGATCGAGCGCGTCGGCAAGCATCTGGTGAAGACGTCGCTGTCCGATGCGCACTGGGAGAAGAAGGCCGCGCAAGTCACGGCATTCGAGCGCGGCACGCTCTATGGTCTGACGATCTATTCGCGCCGCCGCATGAATTTCGGCCCGCGCGATCCGCGTCGTGCGCGCGAGATTTTCCTGCGCAGCGCGCTCGTCGAAGGCGAATGGGAAACCAAGCTGCCGTTCTACGCGCACAACCGCAAGCTCATTGCCGACATCGAGCAACTGGAACACAAGTCGCGTCGGCAGGACGTGCTGGTCGACGATGAACTGATCTACGCGTACTACGACGCGCATGTGCCGGAAGGGCTCTACGACGGCATCAGCTTCGAGCATTGGTATCGCGAGACGGTCAAGGGCACGCCGAAGCTGCTGTATCTGGTGCGCGACGACCTGATGCGTCACGAAGCGGCAGGCGTCACGACCGACTTGTTCCCGAAGAAGACGGCCATCGCCGGGATCGAGATGGCGTTGACGTATCACTTTGAACCGGGTTCGCCGCGCGATGGCGTGACGCTTGCCGTGCCGCTCTTCGCGCTCAATCAGGTGGATGCGCGCCGATGCGAATGGCTCGTGCCCGGCATGCTCAAGGAAAAGACGCACCTGATGATGAAGTCGCTGCCGCAGAAGTTGCGGCGTCACTTCGTGCCGCTGCCGGAATACGCGGCCGGGTTTGTCGAGCGTGCGACGTTCGGGCAGGGTGCATTGCTCGATGCCGTCATGGCCGATGCGCGCGAGCAGACCGGCGTCATGCTCAAACCCAGCGACTTCAAGCTGGAGATGTTGCCCGCGCACTTGACGATGAACTTTAAAGTCATCGACGAACATGGGCGGCAACTCGGCATGGGTCGCAACCTCGCGCAATTGCGCGCCGAGTTGGGGCAGCAGGCGCAACGCACGTTCCAGGAATTGGCTGCGAAGAGCGGCGCCACGCCGACGGGCGTGCTGGCTGAGGGCGGGCAGGGCGCTGGCGCTGGACGCCAATCGGCGGGGCAGGCTGGCAAGGGCGACATCTCGGGCGCGGCAGGCGGCGCGAAGGGGGCCGCAAACGCCAAACGTCCGGGCGCGCAGCCGAGTTCTGGCGGCGCTGCCGTGGAGCCCGGCCGCTACGACAACCTCACGACGTGGAGCTTCGGCGAGTTGCCGGAGATGCTCGAAATTCGGCGGGGCGGTCAGACGCTGTTCGGCTACCCGGCGCTTGTCGATCGTGGCGATCACTGCGATCTGGAAGTCTTCGACGACCCCGACGAGGCGCAGCGTCAGCATCGCGCCGGGTTGCGGCGTTTGTTCGCCATTCAATTGCGCGAGCAGGTGAAGTATCTGGAGAAGAACATTCCAGGCCTGCAACAGATGGCCATGCAGTACATGAATCTGGGCACGCAGGAGGAATTGCGCGACCAGATCGTCGATCTCGCATTGGAGCGTGCCTGTCTGCAAATGCCGTGGCCGAGCGACAACGCGTCGTTCGTTGCGCGCAAGGACGAAGGGCGGGGCCGCCTCACGCTGCTGGCGCAAGAGATTGCACGGCTCGCGGGGCAGATTCTTGCCGAGTACGCCGCGTTGCAGAAGAAGCTCGCGCAGGCAAAACCCTTCGCGCAACCGTACGCCGATCTCACTGCGCAGTTGCAGCGGCTGGTCGGCAAGCGTTTCTTGATCGATACGCCGTATGCACAGTTGGCGCATTTCCCGCGCTATCTGAAGGCCATGGCGGCGCGCATCGACAAGCTCAAGGCCGACCCGGCACGCGATGCACGGGCCATGAGCGAGCTAGGGCCGCTGCTGCAAAACTGGCAGCGTGCGACGTCGCAACGCCGCGACCACGGTGACGCTCGTCTGGACGAGTTCCGCTGGCTGCTCGAAGAGCTACGCGTGTCGCTCTTCGCACAGGAATTGCGCACGCCCATGCCTGTGTCGGTCAAGCGCCTGCACAAGGTCTGGGAGGCATTGCAGCGATAAGGCGGGTCAGCGGGTCGAACACGCATCGCGCCGGTTTGCGCTACGTCAGAAACCGGCGCGATAGTGTTTCGCCAGATCAAAAAAGCAGCGCCGAGGCACGCTCGTGGGCGATTTCCCAGCCTACAATAGCGAAACTTTTTTGCGACACCGCCGCCGTTTTTGCGCCGACCTCGCTGTGACTCGTCGTGACTTTTTTCCCCGAGAGATTTCGCAATGCGTAAATTCCTGATCGCCGCCAGTCTGGCGGCTTCCTTCGGCTTGAGCGCGCTGGCCGGCCCCGCCGCTATGGCCGCGCCGACGGCGCCCGCAGCGCCCGCTGCCGACGGCGTCGTGGTGGTGCTCAATTCCGGTGACGCCAGTGTCAGCCTGATCGACAAGGCCAGCCAGAAGGTGATTCAGACGTTCCCGGTCGGCAAGGAGCCGCATCACTTGATGGCCACGCCCGACAACCAGTCGCTGATCGTGGCGAATTCGGTGGGCAACAATCTCGTCTTCCTCGATCCGAAAACCGGTCAGATTCAACGCAAGATCGAAAACATTGAAGACCCGTACCAGATTGGCTTTTCGCCGGATAAGAAGTGGTTCGTCGCCAACGGTCTGCGTCTGGATCGTGTCGACGTCTACAAGTTCGACGGCAAGAACTTGAGCGTGGCCTCGCGCATCCCGCTCAAGAAAATGCCGAGCCACCTCGTGTTCACGCAGGACAGCAAGATCGTCTTCATCTCGCTACAAGAGTCGAATGAAGTGGCCGCGATCGATCTGGCCACGCAGAAAGTGCTCTGGAAGATGAAGGTCGGCGACAGCCCGGCCGGTGTGTGGCTCACGCCCGGCGATAAGTATCTGTTGGTGGGTATGACCGGCGCGGATTACGCGGCCGTGGTCGACTGGCGTAACCAGAAGATCGTGAAGACGATTCCGACGGGCAAGGGCGCGCACAACTTCCGCTCGCTCGCCGACGGCAAGCACGTGCTGATTTCGAACCGCGTGTCGAGCACGATCAGCATCATCGATCAGGATGCGCTCACCAATGTGGGCAACATCACCGGCCTGCTGCCGGGGCCCGACGATATGGAGCTCTCAGCCGATCGTAAGACGCTGTGGGTGACGTTCCGCTGGGCGCGCAAGGTGGGCATTATCGATCTGGCGTCGCGCAAGCTGATCAACACCATTCCGGTCGGACGCTCCCCGCACGGGATCTACTTCTACGACCGCGCGCCGGTGCTGTAACATCGGGGCATTGCCGCAACGGCTTCTCTGACCGGGTGTCCTCGCGACACCCGGCCCCGCTCCATGTTCGAATCGCTGGTCGACGGTTTTTACGCCGCCTTCTCGGCGGCGCAGACCGAGATCTACACCCGCATCGTGCAGCCCGTGCTGTTCGCCACCGGGCTGATGTCGTTCGCCGACGACGCTTACGACGCCGTGCAGTTTTTCCTCATCGGCGTACTCCAGATCGTGCTCATGCTGGTGCTGCTGCGCCCGCTCGAAGCCATTGCGCCCGCCGAAGCGTGGCGCGAGCGGCGAGCGGTGCGTGTCGACGTGATTTACACGCTCGTGCACCGTCTGGGCCTGTTTAATCTGGTATTTTTCTTCGCCTTCCGCCCGCTGTTCGACGCTTTGCAGTCGTGGCTGCGTCTGATGGGCTTCGTCAATCTGAATCTGGAAGACGTTTGGCCGGGTGTGACCGACAACGCGTTCGCGAGCTTCCTGATCTATCTGGTGATTCTCGACTTTGCCGGTTACTGGTATCACCGCTGGGGACACTCGTTTCGCTGGTGGTGGGCGCTGCACGCCGTGCACCACAGCCAACGGCAGATGTCGCTATGGACCGATAACCGCAACCATTTGCTCGACGATCTCATCAAGGCGGCGTTTTTTGCGACCATCGCCATCCTGATCGGCGTGAGTCCGGTGCAGTTCGTGCTGCTCGTGGCGGTGTCGGAGTGGCTGCAAAGCCTGCAACACACCAATACGCGGCTGCGCTTCGGCTGGCTGGGCGAGCGCTTGCTGGTGAGCCCGACGTTTCACCGCCGCCATCACGCCATCGGGGCAGGGCATGAAGGGCGCCATCGCGGCTGCAACTTCGGCGTGCTGTTCCCGTGGTGGGATATGGTGTTTCGCACCGCAGACTTTTCCGCCGCCGGTGTCGCGACCGGCATTCGCGATCAACTCCCGCCGCCGGCTGGCCGCTCGGCCGACTACGGCGAGGGCTTCTGGGCCCAGCAATGGCTCGGGCTCAAGCGCATGGCGGTGAGTTTGAAACTGCATCGACCCAAGCGACCCAACCGACCAAACGACCGTCCCCCGGCTTCTCGTACTGACCGCACCGAATCTGCATGAACGATATTCTTCGCGCGCTTGGCCGCGCGCTCGTGAGCCTGTTGCACCCGCGCATGTTGTGGCTCACTGCCATGCCTTTCTTCGTCTCCGGCCTGATCTGGGGCGCAGTGATCTGGTTCGGCTGGGAGCCCTTTACCGACTTCCTGCGGCTCTGGCTCGAACAGTGGGAATTCACACACTGGATCTACCGGTTCTTCGGCTATTTCGGCGTGGACAGCGTGCGCATGGCGCTCGCGCCGTTCATTCTCGTGGCGCTGCTCGTGCCACTTATCGTGGTCACCGCGTTGTTACTCATCGCCGGGTGGTCGATGCCTGCGGTACTGCGGCACTTGTCGCGGCGGCACTTCATCCATCTGGAGGCGCGCAAGGGTGGCTCGTTCTGGGGCAGTCTTGGGCAGTCGCTCGGTGCGACGGTGATTTTCCTCATCGCCGCGCTCGTGACCTTGCCGCTTTGGCTGGTGCCTCCGTTCTTTGCCATCGTGCCGCCGTTGCTTTGGGGGTGGCTCACGTATCGGGTGATGACCTACGACGCGTTGGCGTATCACGCGAGTGCCGAAGAACGTAAGCGCATCGTGCGCGAACGGCGTTTGCCGTTGCTGGTGATCGGCGTGGCGACCGGGTTGCTGGGGTCGCTGCCCACGCTGCTATGGGTCTCGTCGGTCATCATGATCGTGCTGTTCCCGGTGATTGCGCTGGTGGCGATCTGGCTGTACGTGGTGATCTTCGTGTTCTCGGCGCTGTGGTTTGCGCATTACTGCCTGCGCGCCTTGTCGCGGTTGCGCATCGAGGAGGCGGGCCGTCACGAGCCGACGCTCGATGCGACCGTGCTGCCCGCCGCGGCAAGCCCGGCGCCGGAAAGCGGCGATGCCACGAGCGCGGTGCCATCGGGCGCGCCGCCGTTATTGCCGCCGCCCGGGGAGCATTGAGCCGCCCCGTCGAACGGTGGGCGTGAGTGCATAGCGGTTAGTAACGGTTGGCAACGGCTGGCAACGGTTGGCTGCGAAAGTGGCACAATCGTTGATCTGCGGCCAACCGGTGTGCCGGGCGGCCGCGATCCGAATTCAAGACCTTCCCCCAAGCGCTGACGGCGCGATGCTCCGGGCAAAACGAGCAACGCGGGCGCGTCGGCAAGACAAGACAAAGGACGCATCATGGCGGTCGGCATCATCATCATCGGCGACGAAATTCTCTCCGGTCGTCGCCACGACAAACATCTGCCCAAGATCATCGAATTGCTGACCGAGCGCGGCATGCAATTGGGCTGGGCCGAATACGTGGGCGACGATCCCGAGCGCATTACGGCCACCCTGCGCCGCACGCTGTCCACCGACGACATCGTGTTCGTGACCGGCGGCATTGGGGCCACGCCCGACGATCACACGCGTCAGTGCGCGGCGGCGGCGCTCAATGTGCCGCTTGCGCTCACGCCGGAGGCCGAAGCGCTGATCATGGAGCGCATCGCGGACACGAGTCCCAATGGTCAGGCGGATATGACGAACCCGGATAACCGGCACCGTCTGAAGATGGGCGAGTTTCCGGTCGGCGCGCGCATTCTGCCGAACCCGTACAACAAGATTCCCGGCTTCTCGGTCGAGCAGCATCACTTCATGCCGGGTTTTCCGGTGATGGCGTGGCCGATGATGGCTTGGGTGCTCGACACCTATTACGCCGATCTGCACCATCTCACCCGGCACGCCGAGCGTTCGGTGCTGGTGTTCGGGCTGGCGGAATCGACGCTGACGCCGCTGATGGAAGTGATCGAAGCCGAGTACGACGGCATCAAGGTGTTTAGCTTGCCGAGCGTGGGCGATGCGGAGCGCGGTGCAGTCTACGCACGCCGTCATATCGATCTGGGTGTGAAGGGCGATCCGGCGCAGGTGGGGGCAGCGTTCGAGCGGCTGGTAGCGGGGGTGAACGCGCTGGGCGGCGAGATCATCCATCCGGCGGAAGCCGTCGCTTTGCCGGAAGGGACGGTGCCGCAGACGAAATAAGGCGCGCCGTGAAGGGCGCGCCTTGGTACGAGTGCTGGTGCGAGTGCTGTTAGAACCCGGCCAGCACGAGCTTCCCGATGGTGCGCCCGCCTTCGAGTTGCGCATGCGCGCGGCGTAGGTTCACGGCGTTGATCGGCCCGATGACTTCACCGACCGTCGTACGCAGCGTGCCCGCGTCGACCAGCCGTGCGACTTCAGTGAGCAGCTTGTGCTGCGCAATCATGTCGGGCGTCTCGAACATTGCCCGCGTGAACATAAATTCCCATACGAACGTGGCGCTCTTGCTCTTGAGCAGGCCAATCTCCAGCGGCCCAGCGTTCTCCACGATCGAACAAATCTTGCCCTGCGGTGCGACCGCCTCGGCCATCGCCGGGAAGTGCGTGTCCGTATCGTTCAGACACAGCACGAAATCCACATGGCGCAGGCCGAGTGCTTCCAATTGCGACGGCATGTCTTGGTAGTGGCTGATGACGTGCTGCGCCCCCAACTGACGGCACCAGTCCGCCGACTCGGGGCGTGATGCGGTGGCCACGATATTGAGTCGAGCGAGGCGGCGCGCCAACTGAATCGCAATCGAGCCGACACCGCCAGCACCGCCGACGATCAGGATCGATTTGCCTTCGTCGCTGCCGTCCGGCGCAATGCCCAAGCGGTCGAATAAGGCTTCCCATGCCGTGATCGTCGTCAGCGGCAGCGCAGCGGCGTTCGCGAAATCGAGGGATGCGGGCATGTGGCCGACGATGCGCTCGTCCACCAGATGGAACTCGCTGTTTGCCCCGGGGCGCGTAATGCTGCCCGCGTAGTACACGGGGTCGCCCACCTTGAAAAGCGTAACGTCAGGGCCGACGGCGGCGACGGTGCCTGCGGCGTCCCAACCCAGCACGCGCGGTGTGTCTTCGATCCGGTCTTTCGGGGCGCGCACCTTCGTGTCGACCGGGTTCACGGAAATCGCTTCGACCTTGATCAGCAGGTCACGTCCCGCCGGGGTGGGCGTCGGCAGGTCGATATCTTCGAGCGACTTGGGGTCGTCGATAGGCAAATAACGGGTCAATCCGACAGCTTTCATCTGTTTTCTCCTGGAAAGGGCTCGGCGCTCGGCGTGTTGCCATCTGGCGCCTCACATCATGACGAGAGATTACGACTGGTCGATTACTTTGATAATCCGCATAATGAGGAAAAGATTTTTTTGAAAAGGCGATAAATGTCGTTGGACCTCGAGACGGTGGCGTTGTTCGTTCGCGTGGCGGCGCTGGGGAATGTGTCGGCGGCCGGGCGCGAGCGCGGGTTGTCGCCTGCTGCCGCCAGCACGCGGCTCGCCCAACTCGAGACGGTGCTTGGCGCGCGTCTGCTTCATCGTACGACTCGCCGTGTTGCGCTCACACAGGAAGGCGACATTTTTCTCGTGCAGGCGCAGGCGCTGCTCACTGCCGAGGCGCAAGCGCTGGCCTCGGTCGGGCAGGGGCTGGCGGCGCCACAAGGCCGTTTGCGGGTGTCATGTTCTTCGTCGTTCGGTCGACAGCATGTGTCGCCGGCGCTGCCCGCTTTTCTGGCCCAGTATCCCGGCATCTCGCTGGATTTTCGGCTGACCGATCGCGTCGTCGATTTGATCGAAGAGGGCGTGGATCTGGCGATTCGCGTGGGTGCGTTGCGCGACTCGACGTTGGTGGCCCGCAAACTTGCTCCGAATCGCCGCGTGTTGTGCGCGTCACCGGCGTATCTCGCCGCGCACGGCATGCCCCGGCACCCCGCCGAGTTGGCCGGTCACGATTGCTTGACGCTGGGCGATCAGCGCGACTGGCGGTTTATGACGTCCGGGGGCGCACTGAGCGTGCGCGTGAGTGGGCGCTTGTCGTCGGATAACGGTGAAGTGCTGCGCGACGCCGTGGTTGCCGGGCTGGGGATTGCGCCCAAGTCGACGTGGGACATCGGGGCGTATTTGCGCAGCGGTGAACTGGTGGAGGTGCTGTCGGCGTATCCGCTAGCCGACGACATTGCGATTTGGGCGGTGTACCCAAGCCGCGCGTTCGTGCCGCCGAAAACGCACGCGTTCATCGATTTCTTACAGGTGCGCTTCGGGCCGGAGCCGTATTGGGAGAAGGGTTAGCCTGCCGAGCGCGCCGGTCCGCTGAAAGACGGGACCGGGCGCAGCGGTGAAGTTCTTGCTTAGTGTGTCGACGCCAGCAAGGGCGCGGTCGTGGAGGCGGAGGGCATCGATACGCCGACTTGGCTAATACCTGCGTGGTTTGCGCCGGTAGTACTCAAACCCTGAACGAATTGCTCAAGCCGGGACGTTGCTGGCGCATGCGGCGAAGCTATCGGCGGTTGTTCACTATTCATTTGCCACTCTGCGACGAGGGGGGCTGGCTCTATCTTCGGCGTTACCCCAAACGTCGAAAAGATCGCCGTCTTGAATTCGCCCATATCGCGAAACCTGCGCAATTCGTCCCCGCTGTAGCCGTGGACCTTCTTGAGTTTGTTATCTCTGCCAAACTCCGCAATCGCCATCAGTTCCGGGACGCCATCGCGCCAGTGGCCGTCAAAAAGGACCTCCACCACCCCCGTTTCGCACGGCATGATGCGCCTCGTTTGACCGAGCGAGAGGTCTTGCGAGAAGACGGCGATGGACTGTTTGAGTGTCTGAACGACCACGTCCCGAAGTTGCACCAACTTCTCGGTTTGGCGCTTGCCCTCGGGGGAGGATGTGTCCGGAATAGCATCCAACTTTTGCGTGCAGACGAAGAATCCGTTCGTCCATTTCAGTAAAAGTTTTACGGGCATGAATTCCTCGAATGCCTCGCGAATCCCTGGGCCGTACTGCTCGATTCCCTTCAAGCCAGTGAACACGCGTGCTAATTGCCGCACGGTGTCGGCACCCAGCGCTTCGAGATGATTCGCGCTTGCCCCGGCGTTGAGGGGCTGCCCTAACCATTCCGAAACCTGCTTGATGTCTTCCACTAATCCCGATTGATTCGTATCGCCGACGTTCGACATAGCGCTTTCTCCAGTTGTGTCAGATGGACCCGCAAGACGGAGCCGCCAAACGGCGCGGCAAAACGCGGGCAGGCACCAATCTTTCACAACATCGGAATTGCGAAGGCGAAGTCGCCCGGATCTGTGACGCATCACAAGCGTGATGGGATGAATCACTTGCCGAGTCGCAATGAATCGCCCATTTGTGGGCGTGCCCAGCGAGGGTGGCTAGGATCCGGGCGCGGGGAGGGGCGCTTCAGTGCAGGCGATGCGAGTGCTGCGACGGCGTGCGGGTGTCTTCGTGACCGATCGCGGGGCTTGCGTGGTGAAGCACCAGCCGCCAGCCGTCCGCTTCCTTGAGATAGACGTTGGTGGCCAGCACGAACGCGTAACGCGCTTCGGGATGCGTTTCCACCAGAATCTGTTCGAGCACGTTATGGACGGCGCACAGCGGGTTATGCGCCACTTGAAGATGACTGACGGCCACTTGCAAGCCGCCCTTGCCCAGAATCTGCCGCCAACTGGCGCGCACGGCCGCCGGGCCCACATGGCGTGGACCGGCCGGATGAATGCAGACGATTTCTTCGTCTTCCGACCATACGTCCATCACGATGTCGATGTCACCGGCACGAAGCGCCTCGTAATAGGCGTGCTCGGCATCTTCCGGACTCAGATATATGGCTGCGGGCATAACGGCGGCCTCCGTCGGTGTGATGCGCCGGACCACAGGTGGCAGTCCGGCGAACGCGCAGATTATGGAGGGTTTGCCCTTGCTTGTCGAACGGATGCCCCGGCCCCCGGCCACCGCGCGACTCTTGATCTGGCGCAAGGCAGGCGGGCCGTGAGGCCGGTAGCTTATGGGTATGCGCGGGTGGTGCTCCACCCGCAGTGGTCAGCAGGGGGCGCCGGCCAACGTGCGCAGCGCCGTGGCGTCGATGATTTTGACGTGGCGCTGGCGGATTTCGATCATGCCGTTCTGGGCAAAGCGCGAGAACAGGCGGCTCACGGTTTCGAGCTTGAGACCGAGGAAGCTGCCGATCTCTTCTCGGCTCATACGCAGCACGAACTCGTTAGCCGAGTAACCGCGTGCGGCCAAGCGCTCGGAGAGGTTGAGCAGGAAGACGGCAAGACGCTCTTCGGCACGCATGGTGCCGAGCGCCAGGAGTTGCTGGTGCTCGTTACGGATTTCCTGACTCATCAGGCGGTGCATTTGCCGTTGCAGCGAGGGCACTTGGCGCGAGAGCGTCTCAAGTTCGCCGAAGCGGGCGATGCACAATTCGCTGTCTTCGAGCGCGACGGCGGTGCTCGGGTGGTGGTTGTCAGCCACGGCGTCGAGGCCGATGAGTTCGCCTTGGAGGTGGAAGCCGACGACTTGTTCGCGCCCGTCAGGCGCAGTGACGCAGCTCTTGAGGGAGCCGAAACGAATGCCGTAGACGGCGTTAAGCGTATCGTTGGCGTGATAGAGCACTTCGCCTTTTTTAAGGCGGCGGCGCTCGCTCACGAGTGCATCCAGTCGTTCCAGTTCGGGTGCCGGAATGCCGACGGGCAGGCAAAACTGCCCCAGCGAGCACGTGGAACAACGGGGCTGAGCGACTGGAATGCGTCCGATATCGGTGGTCATGGAAGCCCTTGAAGTTATTTCAGAAGTTTACCATGGGGCGTCTACTCGCCGTTTTAGCCGCCGAGCCCGCTTGTTGGGCTCGATAGGGACTCGATACGGGTTCGGAACGCGTGTTTGAGGGGCTGCGTCGGGTCGGGCGTGGCTTGCCTGCGACATGACGCCGCAGGCTGGGGATGCGCCTGTAGGGTGGGGCGGCAGGGGGATTCTCCCGGGGGATCCCGACCGATCAAGGCAGGCGCGGGAGGCTGAGATATCGACGACGCTTTACGGGCGACAGGGTTTCAGTAATAATTGCGCACATACCGGACGTCCGTCTCGCCGCACTATCGGCCTGGGCGTTTTCCCGGCAGGTCGTTTCGAAGCATCCAGGTCGCGCCGCCGTCACTACGACCGAACACAAAAGGGCGCGCGCTTATGCGAAGCGGTTGTTTTTTCGATCTACGACCGTTTCTCGTGTTCCAAGCATCCATTTATTCCTGATACCGGGTTGCCAAGCCCCCGGTCTGCTTAGTCGCACATGAATACCCAAGAGGCGAAACTCGTCCTCGAGACCGCGTTGATTTGCGCGCAGGAGCCGCTTAAGGTCGGCGATCTGCGCAAGCTTTTCAATGACACCGTGTCCGGCGATACGGTGCGCGCGCTGCTCGAGGAAATCCGCGTGCAATGGGATGGCCGAGGTGTGGAATTGGTGGCGCTGGCCACCGGCTGGCGTTTCCAGAGCCGTCCGCGCATGCGTGAATATCTCGATCGCCTCAATCCGGAAAAGCCGCCGAAGTACTCGCGCGCTGTGATGGAGACGCTGGCGATCATTGCATACCGTCAACCGGTTACGCGTGGCGATATCGAAGAGATTCGCGGCGTGACGGTCAATACGCAGATCATCAAGCAGTTGGAGGACCGAGGCTGGATCGAAGTGATCGGCCATCGCGACGTGCCGGGACGCCCCGGCTTGTACGCGACGACCAAAGATTTCCTCGACGATCTCGGTTTGCGGGCACTCGACGCGCTGCCACCGCTGGAAGACCCGGCGGCACAGGCGCAAATCGACCTGCTCGCGCAGCAGAACATCGAATTCGGCGAACGTGCCGAGGGCGAAGAAAGCAACGACGAGGCGATTTCGGACGATGTGCCGGTCGCTGACGCCGACGCGCTGGCCCGTTTGGCCGAAGCGCGTGCCGACGATCTTCCGCTCGCGCAAGGCGTGCCCGAAGATCAACGGCCGGTGTCGGATGCCGCATTGGCACTCGCCGACGACGCACTGCTCGATGCGGTGATCGCCGAAGGCGAAGATGGTGGATTGTCGGCCGCGACGGAACTCCCGGACGCGGCGCACGTCAGTGAGCAGGTTGACGTTGCGGACGCCGCCATCGAGCAAAACGAGGAATATTCCGATGAATCGGAACCTGCGGCCCCGGTCGACGACGATCCGCCGCAAGATATGCAGCACGTGACGACGCCGGCGGACGATCCCGCCGCGACGGCATCGCAGGAAGTGACCCCGCACGCTGCCGACACGGCGGCGAACGAAGCCGCAGCTGGGCAGCCCTTGCCCGGTGCGGACGAGGACGACGACGAGAACGGCGGGGACGACAAGAATCTCGTCACCGGTACCTGAGGCTCCGGCGCATTGCGCCGGGTTCGCACAGGGCCGTTAGCGACAAAAACGAAGCCGCGGCATCAGTTTGCCGCGCATTCATGGTGCGAACACGGATCAGGGCAGCGATAGTTGCCTGCCCGCCACGATCCCGTTTTCCAATGAGGTTGTGTTGAAACAAAACGAAGAATCCCAGGACCTGCACGCACGCGATGCCGGTGCCGATGCACGCGCGTCGGAAGGCGAGGGCGGCGATGATAAGGCGTCGCGCCGCGGTTTGCGCCGTGGTCCGCGTAGTCTGATCGCCCGCCGTCGCGCGGCCCAGCAAGCCAAGCGCGAGGGCGACGAAGGTGGTCCGGGCGAAGCTGCCTCGGCCGATGCGCCGCATGGCGACGCGCCGCAAGGTCAGGACGCCGCTGCCGAGAGTCCCGCTGCCGCGCAAGGCCGTGGCCGCGCCGCCCCCCGCAAACCGCGCGGTGCCAAGCGCGATGGCGCGGGGCAACGTGCGCAGCCTACCGATAACGCAGGGAACGCAGCGAATGGCGCTAACGCAGGGGCCGCTGGTAACGGTGCCAACGCGGGCAGGGGCCAAGGCGCCCAGGGTGCCAAGGGGCGTGGCCGCAAGGCGCCGGGTGGTGCTGGTGGCGGTCCGCGCGGTGCGAAGGGTGGCGACGACGATTTGTTCGCCTTCGTGACGTCGGGTGGTTTCGACAGCGAAGACGCGGAAGGCGATAAGGCTGGGGCCAAGCGCGGTGCGCGTAAGCCGGCCGACCGCCGTGTGCTCTCGCCGGACGACGAGGCTCCCAAGCTGCATAAGGTGCTTGCCGAGGCAGGCATGGGCTCGCGCCGCGAGATGGAAGAACTGATTCTGGCCGGGCGCGTGTCGGTCAATGCCGAACCGGCGCACATCGGTCAGCGCATTCTGCCGACCGATCAGGTGCGTATCAACGGCAAGCTCGTCAAGCGCCGGATCACCAGCAAGCCCCCGCGCGTGCTGCTGTATCACAAGCCGTCGGGCGAAATCGTCAGCCATGCCGATCCGGAAGGCCGTGCGTCGGTGTTCGACCGTCTGCCGCCGATGAAGACGGCAAAGTGGCTGGCCGTGGGCCGTCTCGACTTCAATACGGAAGGTCTGCTGATCCTGACGACGTCGGGCGATCTGGCCAACCGATTCATGCATCCGCGTTATGGCATCGAGCGTGAATATGCCGTGCGTACGGTCGGTCAGTTGAGTGAGTCGTCGCGTCAGCAATTGCTGCGCGGCATCGAACTGGATGACGGCCAGGCCAACTTCCTGCGCTTGCAGGACGGTGGCGGCGAAGGCTCGAACCACTGGTATCACGTGGCGCTGACCGAAGGGCGTAACCGCGAAGTGCGTCGTATGTTCGACGCGGCGGGCCTCATGGTGAGCCGTCTGATCCGTACGCGTTACGGCCCGCTCACGCTGCCGCGTGGTCTCAAGCGCGGTCGTTACGAAGAGCTGGACGACGCGCAAGTGCGCTCGCTCTTCGCGGCCGTCGGCATGAAGGTGCCGGGCGCCAGCGAGGCGGAGAAGGGTGGCAAGGGTACGCGTGGCGGCAAGGCCGGTGCGCCGAAAGAGCCGCGCCGTCAGCCGGATCCGATGCAAACCGCATTGGGTGTGTTCGGCAAGGAACAAGGTTACGGTCAGTCGCGTCGTCCGCGTGCCAATCCGTTGACGGCGTTTGTCGGTCCGAGCGGTGGCTTCCCGAGCCCGACCGGCTCGCCGCGCGGCGAAGGCCGCCGCTTCGGTGGTGGTAATTCGGCGGGTGGTGGTGGCTTTGGCGGTCAGTCGCGTGGCGGGAATTCCGCTGGCGGTGGCGGCTTCGGCGGCCAATCGCGTGGCGGCAACGGTGGCGGTGGCAATGGCGGGAATGCCAACGGCAATCGCAGCCGCGGCGGCAATCGATCGGGTGGCGGTGGCGGGGCTGGCCAGGGGAATTCTGGCGGCAACCGGGGCAACCGCGGCGGGAACCGGTCGCGCTGATTTATTGCATTGCAACGGCGTTGTGTAGATGCCCGTCCTGCGGGCATTTGCCACGCCAAGCGTTGCAAAATGGCCGAAAACCATATAAAATCAGTGAATAAGCTGGTTAGCGCGTCGGACTTTCTGTTGCGGCGCGCACCTCATGCGCAATGAGGACGTAAGAAATGGGCGTTTCGCCCATTTTTTTTTGCCGCGAGCGTTTTGCGCGGCCGATGCCGCCGCGTTTGGGAGTGGGTGTGTCGACACAGGCACGCCGGCCCTGACGGTCGAGGCAGGTATCGTGCGGCGTCCCATGCGGGGCGCGCAGACATGTCGGGCGCTGATGCGCGCGAGTTTTTCTAGGGTGAGCAAAGTTGCAATTGCCAGAACTGATCGAGACCACGGTCGAAGGCCTGGGTTACGAGCTGGTCGATCTTGAGCGCGCCGGCGGCGGTTTGCTGCGCGTTTATATCGACAAGCCGGAGGGCATCGCGATCGATGACTGCGAGACGGTGAGCCGTCAACTCTCGCACGTGCTGATGGTCGAGAACGTCAACTATGACCGACTTGAAGTGTCATCGCCGGGGCTGGATCGTCCGCTGCGAAAGCTGCGCGACTTCGAGCGTTTTGCCGGTGCGGAAGTGAGTCTCACGTTGCGTGTGCCGCTTGAGGGCCGTAAGCAGTTCCGCGGCATCTTGCAGGCGCCGCAAGGCGAAAATCTGAGCCTCGAGTTCGAAGGCAAGGGCGGCCCGGCGCTGCTCGAATTCACCCTCGCGGATATTGACCGTGCGCGCCTTGTGCCGCAGATTGATTTTAGGAGTCGCAAACGATGAGTCGCGAAGTATTGCTGTTGGTCGATGCGCTCGCGCGCGAAAAGAACGTCGACAAGGATGTCGTGTTCGGCGCGCTGGAAGCGGCATTGGCTTCGGCCACCAAGAAGCGCTACACCGAAGACGTCGACATTCGCGTGCACATCGACCGTGAGTCGGGCGAGCACGAGAGCTTCCGTCGTTGGCTGGTAGTGCCCGACGAAGCCGGCCTGCAAGAGCCGGACAAGCAAATTCTGCTGTTCGAAGCCAAAGAAGAAAACGCCTCGATCGAACTCGGCGAGTTCATCGAAGAGCCGGTGGAATCGGTCGAATTCGGCCGTATCGGCGCGCAAGCGGCCAAGCAAGTGATTCTGCAACGCATTCGCGATGCCGAGCGCGAGCAGATTCTGTCGGACTTCCTCGAGCGTGGCGAAAAGATCATGACCGGCACGGTCAAGCGTCTCGACAAGGGCAACCTGATCGTCGAGTCGGGCCGTGTGGAAGCGCTGCTGCGTCGCGATCAGTTGATTCCGAAAGAAAACCTCCGTATCGGTGACCGCGTTCGCGCGTACATCGTGAAGGTCGATCGTACGGCGCGTGGCCCGCAGATTGAACTCTCGCGCACCGCACCGGAATTCCTGATCGAGTTGTTCGGCATGGAAGTGCCGGAAATCGAGCAGGGTCTGCTCGAGATCAAATCGGCCGCCCGTGACCCGGGTGTGCGCGCGAAGATCGCCGTGGTGGCCTACGACAAGCGTATCGATCCGATCGGTACGTGCGTGGGTATCCGCGGAACGCGTGTGCAGGCCGTGCGTAACGAGCTGGGCGGTGAAAACGTCGATATCGTGCTGTGGTCGGAAGACCCGGCGCAATTCGTGATCGGTGCCCTCGCACCGGCGGCAGTGCAGTCGATCGTCGTTGACGAAGAGAAGCACAGCATGGACGTGGTCGTCGACGAGAACGAACTGGCGGTGGCGATTGGCCGCAGCGGTCAGAACGTGCGTCTCGCGTCGGAACTGACCGGCTGGCAGATCAACATCATGACGCCGGACGAATCGGCCGAGAAGCAGAACGAAGAGCGCGGCACGTTGCGCACGTTGTTCATGCAGCGTCTCGATGTGGACGAAGAAGTGGCGGACATCCTGATCGAGGAAGGTTTCTCGAGCCTGGAAGAGATCGCCTACGTGCCGCTCAACGAAATGCTCGAGATCGAAGCTTTCGATGAAGACACGGTGCATGAGTTGCGCAATCGTGCGCGCGACGCACTGCTGACGCAGGCGATTGCCACCGAGGAGAAGGTTGAGGGCGTTGCGCTCGATCTGAAGAGCCTCGACGGCATGACGCCCGAGTTGCTGGCCAAGCTGGCCGAGCATGAAATTCAGACGCGCGATGATCTGGCCGAGCTGGCCGTCGACGAACTGACCGAAATGACCGGTGTCGACGAGGAAGCTGCGAAGGCTTTGATCATGAAAGCGCGAGAGCACTGGTTCCAATGATGACCTGCCCCGGCATGCATATGGAACAGTGAACTTTGAAGTTAACCGCAAGGCGCGTGGCCTTGCTTGAAGAGGTTTGAATGGCGAGCATCAACGTAGCCCAATTTGCTGAAGAACTGAAAATGCCGGCCGGCGTGTTGCTGGAGCAACTCAAAGCCGCCGGTGTGGACAAACTCAGCGCCGACGATTCGGTAACGGAAGCCGACAAGGCCCGTTTGCTGGAACACCTGCGCCGATCGCACGGCGCTGGCGACGGCGACAAAAAGAAGATCACTCTGACGCGTCGCCAGACCTCGGAAATCAAGCAAGCCGACGCGACCGGTAAGGCGCGGACGATTCAGGTTGAAGTCCGCAAGAAGCGTACTTTCGTCAAGCGCGACGATGTCGCAGAAGGCGGTGAGAACGCTGCGGCTTCGGCCGAAGACGAAGCGCTGCGCCAGCGCGAGGAAGACGCACGCCGTGAGGCGGAGCGTCTTGCCGCCGAGGCTGCGGAGCTGAAGCTGCGCCAGGAACAACTCGAGCGCGAAGAGGCCGAGCGCCGCGAGCGTGAAGAGAAGGAAGCGGCTGAGCGTCGTGCCCGTGAAGAAGCGGAGCGCGCTGCTGCGGCGGCGAAGGCGGCCGCCGAAGCGCAAGCCAAGTTGGAAGCGAAGGCAGAGGCTAAGGCCGATGTCGAAGCTGACAAGGCTGCGCAAGCCGAGACTGAAAAGGCCGAGCAGGCAAAGCAAGAAGCTGCTCAGCAAGCCGAGAAGGCTGCGACCGCCAAGGCGGACGCCGAGCGCGAGCAGGCCCGCAAGGCCAGCGAAGAAGCGCGTGCGGCTGCCGAAAAGGCGAGTGCTGCGGCTGACAAGGCGCGTGCCGAAGAGGAAGCGATTCGCAAGCGTCGTGCCGCGGCCGAAGCCGAAGCACGCGCGATTCGCGAAATGATGAATGCCCCGCGCCGCGTGCTGAAGGCACCGGAGCCGGCACCTGCTGCTGCGGCCGCACCGGCTGCCAAGCCGGAAGCCAAGGGCACGCTGCACAAGCCTGCGAAGCCGGAAGGTTCGACGTCGGCCAAGCCGGCAGACAAGAAGCCGGCAACGACGGCAGCGCCTTCGACGACCGCCAATGCGGACAAGAAGGACAAGAAGCCGGGCGCTTGGCAGAAGGATGCCGACAACCGCAACAAGCGCGGTGGTATGAAGACGCGCGGCGACACGAGCGGTGGTTCGGATGGCTGGCGTGGCGGTGGCCGTGGCGGCCGTCGTGGCGACCGTCATGCGCAGGACAATCAGTTCCAGGCGCCGAGCGAGCCGATCGTGCGTGACGTGCACGTGCCGGAAACGATTAGCGTTGCCGACCTGGCGCACAAGATGGCGGTCAAGGCTGCCGAAGTCATCAAGTTGATGATGAAGATGGGCCAGATGGTGACCATCAATCAGGTGCTCGATCAGGAAACGGCCATGATCGTGGTGGAAGAACTTGGCCACCGCGCGATCGCTGCGAAGTTGGACGATCCGGAAACGCTGCTGGACCTGGGCAACGAAGCTTCGGTTGCCGAAGCCGTGCCGCGTCCGCCGGTGGTGACCGTGATGGGTCACGTCGACCACGGCAAGACCTCGCTGCTGGACTACATCCGTCGCGCCAAGGTGGCGTCGGGCGAAGCCGGCGGTATTACGCAGCACATCGGTGCGTATCACGTTGAAACGCCGCGCGGTACGGTGACGTTCCTCGATACCCCGGGTCACGAGGCCTTCACGGCCATGCGTGCTCGCGGTGCACAGGCAACGGACATCGTGATTCTGGTGGTGGCGGCCGACGACGGCGTGATGCCGCAGACGAAGGAAGCTATCGCTCACGCGAAGTCGGCTGGTGTGCCGATCGTGGTGGCGATCAACAAGATCGATAAGCCGGAAGCCAACGCCGACCGCGTGAAGCAGGAACTCGTGGCCGAGGGCGTGGTGCCGGAAGAGTACGGTGGCGATTCGCCGTTCGTGCCGGTGTCGGCCAAGACGGGTACGGGTATCGACGATCTGCTCGAGAACGTGCTGTTGCAAGCCGAAGTGCTGGAACTGAAGGCACCGGAAGATGCCCCGGCAAAGGGTATCGTGATCGAAGCCAAGCTCGATAAGGGTAAGGGTCCGGTCGCAACGATTCTGGTGCAGTCGGGCACGCTCAAGCGTGGCGACATGGTGCTGGCTGGTCAGGCTTATGGCCGCGTGCGCGCCATGCTCGACGAAACGGGCAAGAACGCGAAGGAAGCCGGTCCGTCGATCCCTGTGGAAATTCAGGGTCTGTCGGAAGTGCCGGGCGCTGGTGAAGAAGTGCTGGTGGTGCAAGACGAGCGCAAGGCACGTGAAATCGCTTTGTTCCGTCAGGGCAAGTTCCGCGATGTGAAGCTGGCCAAGCAACAAGCCGCGAAGCTCGAGAACATGTTCGAGCAAATGGCCGAAGGCGAAGTCAAGACGCTGCCCCTCATCATCAAGGCAGACGTGCAGGGTTCGCAGGAAGCATTGGCGCAGTCGCTCAACAAGCTCTCGACGCCGGAAGTGCGTGTGCAGATCGTGCACGCTGCGGTGGGTGGCATCAGCGAAAGCGACGTCAACCTGGCGACGGCTTCGAAGGCGGTCATCATCGGCTTCAACACGCGTGCCGATGCATTGGCTCGCAAGCTGGCCGAATCGAACGGTATCGACATTCGTTACTACAACATCATCTATGACGCAGTGGATGAGGTGAAGGCGGCAATGTCGGGCATGCTGGCCCCGGAGAAGAAGGAAGAAATCACCGGTATGGTCGAAGTGCGCCAGACGTTCCGCGTGCCGAAGGTGGGTACGGTTGCCGGTTGTATGGTGCTCGACGGTTTCGTCAAGCGCTCGTCGCATGTGCGAGTGCTGCGCGAGAACGTGGTCATCTTCACGGGCGAGCTGGATTCGCTCAAGCGCTTCAAGGACGACGTCAAGGAAGTCAAGCAGGGCTTCGAGTGCGGTCTGTCGGTGAAGAACTTCAACGACATCCAGGAAGGCGACCAACTGGAAGCGTTCGAAATCACGGAAGTTGCGCGTTCGCTGTAATACGCAACGTACAACGGATGTGGAATGGCCCACCAAGCCGGGAAACCGGTGGGGTGGGCCATTGCATTACTAGCGAGTGAGTCATGGCAAAGAAACGTAACATTCCGGGCGGTCGCAATCTGCGCATCAACGATCAGATTCAGCGCGACTTGTCGGAGCTGATTCAGCGTGAAGTGAAAGACCCGCGTATCGGTCTGGTGACGCTGCAAAGCGTGGAAGTCACGCCCGATTACGCGCACGCGAAGGTGTACTACACCACGCTCACGGGCGACCCCAAGCAAACGGGCGAAGCGCTCAACGAAGCGGCCGGTTTCCTGCGCAACATGCTGTTCAAGCGATTGCACATTCACACGGTGCCGACGCTGCATTTCCATTTCGACCAATCGATCGAACGTGCGATCGAAATGTCGCGCCTCATCGACACCGCGAACGCCACGCGTGCGAAGGAAGAAGCTGACGCCGAAGGCGGCAGCGATGAAAGCGACGCCGGCGACGACGCCGAACAAGACAAGCACGACGACCGCAAGTAAGCGGCCGGTCGAACGACGCTGCACGCCGGACTGCCGCAAATCGGTCCGGCGGTGCACAACGTTCGCTATGTTCGCTCTGTCCGCAAGTCCGCTAGTCCGCTGTGCCTGCTGACACTCGAAGCGCAGCGAGGCGGACGACTCTCCACGACACTCTCAAGCACTCCCGCACCATGACGGACCCGCGTTCGCAGGCACCCCGCCAAAAACTTCCCCGATTCGCGCTGGATGGCGTGTTGCTATTGGACAAGCCGTTGGGCCTGTCTTCTAACGACGCGCTCATCAAGGCAAAGCGTTTGCTGCAAGCGTTGAAGGCTGGCCACACTGGCACGCTTGACCCGTTGGCAACCGGTTTGCTGCCGCTATGCTTCGGTGAAGCGACCAAGTTTTCCCAGGATTTGCTCGAAGCCGATAAGACGTACGAGGCGCGTGTGCGACTCGGCGAAACGACGACGACAGGCGACGCGGAAGGCGAGGTGCTGCTAACCCGCGACGTGACGGTCGATGAAGCCGCCATTCGCGCAGTGCTGCCGCAATTCACCGGGCCGATTTCGCAAGTCCCGCCGATGTATTCGGCGCTCAAACGCGATGGGAAACCGCTGTACGAGTACGCACGTGCTGGGCAGACGGTCGAGCGCGAAGCGCGTGATATCACGATTCATTCGCTGGAACTGCTGGAGTGCTCGCTGCCCGACGCGCCGGAATTCACGTTTCGCGTGACGTGCAGCAAAGGCACGTACGTGCGTACGCTGGCGGAAGACATCGGTGAAGCGCTGGGCTGTGGTGCCCATCTGCGTGCGCTGCGCCGCACGGCGGTTGGCCCGCTCACCCTCGATGGCGCGGTAACGCTGGAAGACCTCAGCGCAATTGACCAACCCCAACGCGTGGAAAAGCTTGCCCCTGTCGACGCGCTACTCAAGACGCTGCCGACGGTGTGGCTCGACGATACGCTCGCTACACGCTTCGGCCATGGCCAACGCCTGCGTCTCGATGAAGCCCGCTGCCCGCAAACGCTGCGCACCTGCGCACTGTCGCATGAGGGCGGTATCGAAGTGAAAGTCTATGCGGAAGCTTCCGGCGATGTCGCTGCTCGGCTGCTCGGCGTGGCTCGTTTGGATAGCGAGGCGCTGCTCACTCCACAACGCCTGCTGAAGACCCAATAACGCGCTTCATTCCTCTAGGCATTCCGGCGCCTGACCCGCACCACCGCCCGCGGTCGGCCGCCGGAACAACTCCCCGTTTTCGTCGCTCCACGAAATTCGCTTTGGAAAACGGGGAGTCGCCCCGACGGCTCGTCACCCCCCCGCACTCCGTCGACACCACTCCCGTCTCAACCTCTCCAACCCCCGCACCACTCTCCATTTCGTCGACACCGCCGACTCCAACGCTGAGGGCCCCGACACCCATCCCCACGTGCTTCGCATCTGCTGGGGACGGGCGCCGTGACCCTCGATATCTCAGCGGCGATTCTCTGCGCCCAACGCCACCCGGCTCACGTTGAGCGAACCTGGACCTGATGAGCCTGCAAGCCCTTCGGGCTTCTCGATACCTCGTATTCCACCGGCGTGTTATCCGCGAGACTCTTCTCGCCATCGCCAATAATCGAGGAAAAGTGAAAAAATACCTGGTCACTCCCATCGTCCGGCGCAATGAAGCCGTAGCCCTTGCCGCTATCGAACCATTTGACTTTGCCTTGTGCCATTTCTCTCTCCTTTGGACATCGCCCAGTGCCCATTGAAGCACCACACGCCACCGCCGATAACTGTCAACGTTGACAGGTCCCTTGGCGCTCGACCGGACTCATCGTGCCAAGCACATAGTCAGGTGTCTTCCGGGCGGCATCGTAGTGGTGCTTTGGCACACACGCTCCCCGCACCGTTGACAGGCGGTCGCGTGCCGGAACGACTAAACAGGGGGAGGCGGGGAGGGGGACGGCGCGGCGGCCGACCGCAAGCGTTTGCCAGGGTCAGCCGCCGGAATGAGCGATGCGGGAATTAGTTCGTGACGTTCTCTGGCTTCATCGCGTCGATAGCGCCCAGTGCGGCCTTAACGTCCATGGCGTACTTGGCCAGCGCCTTCTGCTCATCAGTCTTCGGCTCGAAAGACGGCACGCTAACCGGGTGGTTGCTCTCGTCCACGGCGACGAAGACCATCAAACAGTCGGTGGTTTGGCGCAATTCACCCCACTTCGGGTCTCCGGCGTGAACCGAAACGTGGATGTGCATGCTGGTACGCCCGGTGGCCACGATACGCGCGCGCAGTTCCACGAGATTGCCGACGAGAATCGGGCGGTGGAAGTGAATATTGCCCACGCTGACCGTCACGCAGTAGCGACCGGACCACGTGGCAGCGCAAGCGTAGGCCACCTCGTCGATCCATTTCATCAAGGAACCCCCGTGCACCTTCCCGCCAAAATTGACGGCAGCCGGTTCGGCCAGGAAACGGAAGGTGATCTCGGAGCGGTCGCTCTGGTTTTGCGGCGTATTCATGTTTTTACGGATTTTGCTGGGGAAATGTCCCGTCGGATGTCGCCCATTGCAGGGCGTTCGCACCGACTGAGATGCCGATGATACTGCGAATGCGCAAAATGCGCGCCAACGCGTGAAATTCGACAGTGAGCCAAATTTGAAAGGCGCTCGCATGGGTGCCGTGATGACATTCAGCCTCGTCGATGCGTACGAAGCAGGTGCGGCGCAATGATTCGCCGGAGCATCGCCTTTCTCTAGGGCCTATCACGTGCCATGGCACGCAAGGCCGACAACAAGAGGTGCTCCAAATGCAGTCGATCACTGGCGCGATGTATCGTCCCTTGCCGCAGTTGCCGACTTCGCACTTGCCCGCAAGCGGCGGCGATACACCGGCAAACCCCGATTCATTGGGGGCGGCTCCTGACCCAGATAGCCAGGCAAGCGATGGCCTACATCTCGCTGGGTTGCAGATCGAGTTGCAGATCGCGGAATTGCATGCGATGCAACTGCGTATGGATATCGAGCGAACACAGGCGGCGTCTACCGATACATGCATCGAGATGGGGGAGGTCGAGCATTCAGCCCCCACGGTCGCGCGAGGGCCAGTCGATTTCGGTATGGGGGGAGTGGGGCTGTTGGCAGCGCACCTGGCGAGCTTTTTAGGGCTGACGGCCTGCTCCGCAGCGCCTTTCTTCGCGCCAGATTATTTCCGGGCGCGCGCGGCATTGGCCGCGATCATGACGACGGCGTTGCCGCCGACAGCGGGCTATGCCGCTGACGTCTTGTGCACAGGGCTTGAATGCGTTGCCGACAGTCCGACACTTACCGTAGAGAACGCCATATTCACGCCGCAGACGATGGTGGCTCCCTACTTTGCGTTGCTCGCACTTGGCGACCTCCTATGCTGGACGGTTGAATTGACCAAACCGGGCACCCTGCCGTTTCAGGGCGATAGCGTCGCGAATGTCATCGCGTGGATGAACAACTGTGGCGTGTTCGGACAATTGCAGGCTGCGTTGGGGCCACTCGACATGGCGGGTGGTGGCGCGGCGCTAGCATCGATGCCGCACAAACGCGCAGGCATGCTCGTGACCGTGCTCAATAAATTGCGCGACGGCCTGGCACTGCATGACGATCCGAATTGGCAGAAGCAACTCGCCCGGAGAATTCGTTTGGCGTCAGCAGGCCTGCTCATCGTCCTTATCGCTCGCTTACCGTTCACCTGCGATGACCCCAACCTGCCTAAGGGCCTGCAAGACTTCTATAAGTGGCTCGAGGGTTTGAGTGCGGGGGCCATGGCGGTCGCGGCGGGGTCTGAGATCGCTTTCGATCATTACCACGCTGCTTACTTCTCGCCCGCGGAGCTGGAAAGCGTCATCGTCGAATTACGCAATGCAGCTGGGGCCGCTCTGGAATGAAAAAAACCCCGCTAACCGTAGCGGGGTTCAAGAAGTGCCCGGTAGTACAGAGCAGGGCCGGGCACTCGGGGGGAAGAAGGTTTCCCGGGGTGGGCGTTAGTGCAGCATTTAGTGCGCCCCTGCCGCAGCGTCGCCGCCACCGCCGCCACGAATCGGGCGCGTGATCCACACCATCGCGATCATCAGCACGAACAACAGCGCCGAGATCCAGAAAATGTCGTTCGCGCCAAGCATCGCAGACTGCTGCGTCACGATGCGGTCGATGTAACCGTGGGCCTGCGGCGTCGACATGCCAAGCTGATTCAGCGTCTGCACCGAATCGTTGAACGTCGCGTCGTACGGCGTCAGATGCTCGGTCAACTGCGCATGGTGCAGCGTGATGCGGTTGTCCCACACCGTCGTCGCAATCGACGTGCCCACCGCGCCACACGTAATCCGCACGAAGTTCGACAAGCCCGCCGCCGCCGGAATACGGTGCGCCGGCAGCCCCGACAAGATGATGGCCGTGAGCGGGATGAAGAACATCGACATCGGCACGCCCTGCAAGAACGTCGGAATCAT
The DNA here is from genome assembly GCF_902459645.1 of Pandoraea pneumonica. Classification (GTDB taxonomy): domain Bacteria; phylum Pseudomonadota; class Gammaproteobacteria; order Burkholderiales; family Burkholderiaceae; genus Pandoraea; species Pandoraea pneumonica. Next base: position 1,371,039 of record NZ_CABPSK010000001.1, on the reverse strand, counting down.
CAGCGTGCGCGTATCCACCAGCGTGTTGAAGTGCGAACGCATCACGAACACCAGCGCAAACAGCAGGAACGACACGGTCACCACCCAGCGGGCATCGAGCTTGGGCAGCGTCTTGCCGATAATCGGCGACAAGATAATCGCGAATAAGCCCACCGGCGCCATCACCAGCCCGGCCTCCGTCGCCGTGTAGCCGAGATAGATTTGCAGCCACTGCGGCAGAATCACCAGATTCCCGAAGAACAAGCCGTAGCCGACCGAAATCGCGACCACGCCACCCGTGAAGTTCACCCGCTTGAACAGCGTCAGATCCACCACCGGATGCTTCTCGGTGATCTCCCAGATGACGAAGAAGCAGAACGCCACAAGTGCGACCAGCGCCAGCGCGACAATCGTGCCCGAGTTGAACCAGTCGAGTTCCTTGCCCTTGTCGAGCATCACCTGCAACGAGCCGACCCAAATCACCAGCAACGAGAGCCCGATCGTGTCGATTGGCTTGCGCTGCGTTGGGGTTTCACGTTTCTTGTAAATCATCCACGTCACATACGCAGCGGCAATACCCACCGGAATGTTGATGTAGAAAATCCACGGCCAGTGGTAGTTGTCGGAAATCCAGCCGCCGAGAATCGGCCCCATCACGGGGGCGACGAGCGTCGTCATGCCCCATAACGCAAGGGCCATCGAACTCTTGGCCGGTGGATAGCTCGAGAGCAGCAGCGATTGCGACAGCGGAATCATCGGGCCAGCCACGGCGCCCTGCAACACACGCGCCGCGAGCAGAATTTCTAGCGTCGGCGCCATACCGCACAGCCACGACGCCAGCACGAACAACAGAATCGACGTGATGAACAGACGCACCGCGCCGAAGCGCTCGGTCAGCCAGCCCGTGAGCGGCACCGAAATGGCGTTAGCGACGGCGAACGACGTAATCACCCACGTGCCCTGACTCGACGACACACCGAGGTCGCCGGAAATGGCAGGGATGGACACATTGGCAATCGACGTGTCGAGCACGTTCATGAACGTGGCGAGCGACAGCGCGATCGTGCCGAGTACCAGCTGGCCCCCCGACAGGGGGCCAGGAGCGTTTTGAGTTGCCATGAGATGTCAAAGGGGGTGGGGGGCACCCCCCTCCGATTTACAGGGGACGCGCGCGAGCGGGTTGGTTGCGCGTGTCGTTGGCACCGGCAGCGCCCGAACCCGCAGCCGCGCCAGCGTTCTCGGTAATGATCTTTGCCACGATGTCGTCGGCGTCGTGACCGACCTTGTCGTACACGTCGGTCGAATACACCGGCAACGTCGGCGCTTCGCCCAGTTCCTTGCCGTCGGTGTTACGCACGTTCACCTTCACTTGCATCGACAGGCCGACACGCAGCGGATGCTCTTGCAATTGCTTCGGGTCGAGCGCGATACGCACCGGCAGACGCTGCACCACCTTGATCCAGTTACCCGTGGCGTTCTGCGCCGGCAACAGCGAGAAGGCGCTGCCCGTACCCGCCGAGAAACCGGCGACCGTGCCCTTGTATTCGACTGCCGAGCCATAGACGTCGGCCGTGAGCGTCACCGGCTGACCCACGCGCATATGCGCAATCTGCACTTCCTTGAAGTTGGCATCGACCCAGACTTCGTTGAGCGGCACCAGCGCCATCAGCGGCGCACCCGTCGCCACACGTTGGCCGACTTGCACCGAACGCTTGGCCACATAGCCGTCCACCGGGGCGGGGATCGACGTACGTGCGTAGTCGAGGTACGCCGCGCGCACTTGCGCCGCCGCCTGCTGCACGTTCGGATGCGTGGTGACCGAGGTCTTGTCGGTCAGCGCCTTGTTCGACACCAATTGCGCACGGGCTTGCTCAAGGGCGGCTTGTGCCGACTTCACGGCGTCTTGGGCGTGCGCCAGTTCTTCGCGCGACACCGCGCCCGAACCGATCGCCATCTCACGACGCTTCACGTCGGCCTGCGCCTTGGCCAGATCCGACTCGCGCATCGAGACGGTCGCCGCGTAGGCGTCGTTGTTCACGAAATACGTACGCACCTGACGCACCGTTTGCGCCAAATTCGCTTCGGACTTCAGCAGCGCCACGCGGGCATCGGTCTGGTCGAGCGTGACCAGCGGCTGACCTGCCTTGACCATCTGCGTGTCGTCGACCTTCACGCCCGTGACCGTACCGGCCACCTGCGGCGTGATCTGCACCACGTTGCCCGCCACGTACGCATCGTCCGTGTCTTCGTAGTAACGCGCGTAAAGCGCGTAGTAGGCGCCGTAGCCGATGGCCGCAATGGCAATCACGGCCGTCAGCGTCAGCATCATGCGGCGGCGCTTGCCGTTGCTCTGAGCCGGTGCAGCAGGCGCTTGTTGTTGGTTCTCGCTCATCATTCGCTCCGTACTAATCTCTCAATGTGCTTTTTGACGTGATGTCTTGTGTGTCTTGTGCGTGCTATCTGTCGTGCCGTATGTCGTGCAAGCGGGCTGGCGTCAGCGGGTTTGCGCGGGCGCTTCGCCCTCGGCCTTGGCCGGGCGCTCTTGCCCAACGACGAGACCTGCCGCCTGTGCATCGAAGCCGCCGCCCAGTGCCTTGATCAGGCCAATTTGCTGGTCGCGGCGCGTGCCTTCGATGCTCACGCGGGTCTGCTCCTGCACCAGCAGCGACGACTCGGCAGTCAGCACCGTCAGTTGCGGCGTGAGGCCCGCTTTGTAACGGTCGATGGCCAGATCGTAAGCACGCTGCGCGGCGTCTTGCGCCACACGCTGCGACACCATCTGCTTATCGGCAGAACGGATCGACGACATGCGGTCGGCGATGTCGCCAAGTGCCTTATTGAGCGTGGAGTCGTAGTTCGCCACAGCGCTTTCATACGCGGCGTACTGACCCTTGAGGTTCGCGCGCAGACGGCCGCCGTCGAAAATCGGCAGCGAAATCACCGGACCGGCCTGAATGTTCTGGCTCGACGGATCGATCAGCTTGCCCAGCCCGAAGGTCGAGAAGCCGAACGCGGCGTTGAGGTTCACATCCGGGTAGAAACGCGCCTTGGCAACGTCCACACCCTTCAACTGGGACTCGACGCCCCAGCGTGCCGACACCACATCGGGGCGGCGGCCGAGGAGAGCAAGCGGAAGGTTGTCGGGCAGGGCGGGCGTCGGCAGTTGCGCGAGCTTCGGGCGTTCGATTTCCAGCCCACGATCGGGGCCCTTGCCGAGCAGCACGCCAAGCTGGTGGCGCGTGATCAGAATCTGGCCATCGAGTTGAGCGAGTTGCGTCTGGACGTCGGCCGTATTGCTCTCCGCCTGCTTCTGCTCGACTTGCGTGTCGAGACCGGCGCGAACGCGGTCGTTCGTGAGCTTGCCGAGGTTCTGGCGCTGCTTGCCGATGCGCTCCAGCACGTCGTGCAGCGCGTATTGCTGCGCAAGCTGGTTGTACGAGCGGGCCACGGCGGTGGAGAGCGCGAGACGCACTTCTTGATCTTCGGCTTCCTCGGCGCGCTCGGCATTGGTTGCCTGTTGACGTGCCGAACGGTTCTTGCCCCACAGATCGAGTTCCCACGACAGCGACGCCGTCAGGTCGCCTTGCGTAAACCAAGTACCGCCGTAGCCCGGCGGATAAATGGTGTTTTCGGTGAATTTCTCGCGATAGATATCGCCCGAGAAGCCGACCGACGGCAGCAACGCAGCGGCGGCACCTTCGGTCTGGGCTTGCGCCGCCTTCAGACGGGCAGCCGCAGCGGCCAGATCGGGGTTGGTCGCAAGCGCTTCGTTAATGAGCGAGACGAGCTGCGGATCGCCAAAACGCGCGGCCCAGTCGGTGCCCGGCCACTGACCGCCCTCGGCGGGCAGGCTGCGCTGGGTTTCGTACTGATCGGGCGTGGTGATCTGCTTGTCGCTATGAATGCCGGCGAAATTCGCACATCCGGCAAATCCCAGCGTCACTGCCGCCAAACAAAGGGCGGAGATTGCTGAGCGGGCCCGCTGGCGCGGGAGGAACGGTGAGGCCGCTTTCATCGCAAAACCTTTACGAGTGAAGTCTTCTACTGACAATAATCGGGGAATCGGGCACTTGCGAGTCCGTGCAATAGTGGACATGGCAAGGTTTTTTGAGGGGTTCCGGCGGTTATCCGCTCTCTCCATTGGCAATGACGCGCCGCAGGAGGCTCTTCAGAAAGCCCACTTCTTCGACGGAGAAGCCACGCATCAGGTGATCGGCGGCACGCACGAAAATGTCCGGCATGCGGTCGGCCATGGCGTTGCCCGCCTCGGTCGCACTCAAGTCGACGGTGCGGCGGTCGGACTTGCTGCGCTCGCGCACCAGCAGACCATGCGCTTCGAGCCGGTCGAGCAGCCGGGTCACGGCGCTCGCATCTATACAGTAGTCGCGCGCCAGATCGGCTGCCGTCTTACTTTTGCCCGTCGCCACCTTGTACAGCATGGTGGCCTGCGTGCTGGTCAGCCCGTACTGCGAGGTTTCCTTCGTCAGCTCGGCCATGATCAGTTGGCGCACGCGGGCAACCAAATACCCGAGAGAGTCGTCGATGTTGTAACCGTTGCGAGGCGGGTCGGCAGGGCCGGTGACGCTTGCCGCGTCGCTGTTCGCGGGCGGCGGCGTATCGGGCTGCATACCGGGTTGGGTACCGGAAAGCGTGGCGGGTGGTTCGGCCATTTTCGTGATGCTGCAATAATTGACTTGTCACGATTATAGCGTCCACTTAATAAAAATCAAGGCAATGCAATAGTTGACTAGGCAAATATTGCACGCGCTATTAGATGCATGCCTCTAATTGGTGCGCGGCGGAAGGTGGATGGCGTGGAAAAATTCGTGACGAAGGCGTGTCAATGCTGCAAGCCGTTGTTGCATCGCAGAAATGCCATGACGTGCGACATGCGCAAGTGGTAGAATCGCGGATTCTCCAAAGGCTTTTTTCGAGCACCTTTCATGACCCGCGCTCTCCGTAATATCGCCATCATCGCGCACGTCGACCACGGCAAAACCACGCTCGTCGACCAACTGCTGCGCCAGTCGGGCACCTTCCGCGAAAACCAGCAAGTTGCTGAACGCGTGATGGACTCGAACGACATCGAAAAAGAGCGCGGCATCACGATCCTCGCCAAAAACTGCGCCGTCGAATACGAAGGCACGCACATCAACATCGTCGATACCCCGGGACACGCGGACTTCGGCGGTGAAGTGGAGCGTGTGCTTTCGATGGTCGACAGCGTTTTGCTGGTCGTCGACGCCGTCGAAGGCCCGATGCCGCAAACCCGTTTCGTGACCCGCAAGGCTCTGGGCCTCGGTCTGAAGCCGATCGTCGTGGTCAACAAGATCGACCGTCCGGGCGCACGTCCGGACTGGGTCATCGACCAGACGTTCGACCTGATGGACAAGCTCGGTGCGACCAACGAGCAGCTCGACTTCCCGGTGGTCTACGCATCGGCCCTGAACGGCTTCGCCAGCCTGGATTCGGATGTGCGCGAAGGCACGATGAAGCCGCTGTTCGACGCCATTCTGGAACACGTGCCGGTTCGCGACGCAGACCCGGAAGCACCGCTGCAACTGCAAATCAGCTCGCTCGACTACTCGACGTTCGTCGGCCGTATCGGTATTGGCCGTATCACGCGTGGCCGCGTCAAGCCGGGCCAGCAAGTTGTGATGCGCTCGGGCCCGAACGGTGAAATTCTCAAGCGCAAGATCAATCAGGTGCTGACCTTCAAGGGTCTGGAGCGCGTGATGTCGGACGAAGGCGCCGAAGCCGGCGACATCGTGCTGATCAACGGTATTGAAGACGTGGGCATCGGCGTGACCATCTGCGACGCGGATACGCCCGAGGCGCTGCCGCTGCTGACCGTCGACGAGCCGACGCTCACGATGAACTTCTGCGTGAACACGTCGCCGCTCGCCGGCCGTGAGGGCAAGTTCGTGACGAGCCGTCAGATCCGCGACCGTCTGGACAAGGAACTGAATCACAACGTGGCGCTGCGTGTGAAGGACACCGACAGCGACTCGATCTTCGAAGTGTCGGGCCGTGGCGAACTGCACCTGACGATTCTGATCGAGAACATGCGTCGTGAGGGCTATGAACTGGCCGTGTCGCGTCCGCGCGTGGTGATCAAGGAAATCGACGGCGTGAAGCACGAGCCGTACGAAATGCTGACCATCGACCTGGAAGACGAACACCAGGGCGGTGTCATGGAAGAAATCGGTCGTCGCAAGGGCGAAATGCTGGACATGGTGTCGGACGGTCGTGGCCGTACGCGCCTTGAATACCGCATTCCGGCTCGCGGCCTGATCGGCTTCCAGGGCGACTTCCTGTCGATGACCCGTGGTACGGGCCTGATGAGCCACATCTTCGATGCTTACGCACCGGTCAAGGATGGTTCGCTGGGTGAGCGTCGTAACGGCGTGCTGATCTCGCAGGACAACGGCGATGCTGTGGCCTACGCACTGTGGAAGCTGCAAGATCGTGGTCGCATGTTCGTGAAGCCGGGTGATGCCCTGTACGAAGGCATGATCATCGGTATCCACAGCCGCGACAACGACCTCGTGGTCAACCCGATCAAGGGCAAGCAGCTCACGAACGTGCGTGCGTCGGGTACCGACGAAGCCGTGCGCCTGGTGCCGCCGATCGCGATGAGCCTCGAATACGCTGTGGAATTCATCGACGACGACGAACTGGTCGAAGTCACGCCGCAGACGATTCGCCTGCGCAAGCGTCACCTGATCGAGCATGAGCGCAAGCGCGCTTCGCGCGAAGCGTCGTAAGCCCGGCGATAGGCTCGGTAGGCGACTGGGTTTCCCGGTCGCACTGACGATGCCAGTTTGTTGGAAAAAAAGCCGGTGCTTAGCGCCGGCTTTTTTATTGCGCCGTCCGATTGACGCAATACCTTTTGACTCAATACCCATTTGCCAGACATGACCGAATTTGTTCGCACCGAAGTTCGTGGCCGTATCGGCTTTATCACGCTCGCCCGCCCGAAAGCGCTTAATGCGCTCTCGCACGACATGATTCGTGCGATCGCCAGTGCATTGCAGACGTGGCGCGACGATCCGCAAGTGTTGGGCGTCGTCTTGCAAGGTGAGGGAGAGAAGGGCTTGTGCGCGGGAGGCGATATTCGCGCCTTCCACGAGGCCGTGAGCGAAGGCGGTGCCCGCAAGGCGGCCATCATGGATTTCTTCACCGACGAATACACGCTGAACTACACGATCGCGACGTATCCGAAGCCCTACATCGCGCTGATGGATGGCGTGGTGATGGGTGGTGGCATGGGCATCTCGCAAGGGGCGGCGTTGCGTATCGTGACCGAAGCCACGCGCATGGCGATGCCAGAGACGGCGATCGGCTTGTTCCCCGATGTTGGCGGCGGTTTCTTCCTTGCCAATCTCGCGGGCCATCTTGGCGAATATCTCGGCATGACGGGCACGGTGTTCGGTGCAGTCGACGCGTGCGAGATCGGTCTGGCCGATGGCGTGATCCCGCGCGCTTCGTTGCCTGCGCTATGCGAATTGCTGGCCACCGGCGATTGGCAAGACAGCGATGCCGTGCTCGATGCTGCCCGTAATTTCGTGCGCGAAAGTTTGCCGCCTGCGGGCCTCGCCCCGGGCAAACTCGCCGCACTGCGCGATGTCATCGATACGCACTTCGGTCATGGCGATGCCCAGGCGATCCTGCATTCGCTGGCACGCGAAGCGCGTTGCGAATACGCCGGTTGGGCGCAGGAAACGGAAGATCTGTTGCGTAGCAAGCGCTCGCCGTTGATGGTGTGTGTCACGCTTGAGCAGGTGCGGCGTGCGCGCAAACTGTCGCTCGCCGACGACCTGCGCGAGGAGTGGCTGATGATGCGTTGCGTCTTCAATCTCGACGGACGTACCGGTGCCGAAGGTGTCGAGGGCATTCGCGCACTCGTCATCGATAAGGATCACGCGCCGCGCTGGCAGCACGCCAACATCGAGGCGGTCAAACCGGCCGATGTCGCACGGTTCTTCGATGGCGAACGTCGCGCTGCCGATCATCCGTTAGCAACGTTGGGAGAGTGAACGTCGAAGCCATCGACACGTCGCGCGCCTGAATGATGAGGCGCCCGACGGGCGGCATGCATTCACGCCGCTTGTCGCTGCCGACCGTTTGCGCTGCTTACACCGCCGCCTGACAGAATCGCTCGCCGACGGCCTCGTCGAGTTTGCGGCAGATGTCGGCGATGCTGCCGACCATCACGATATGCGACATGTCGCGATACACACGCACGTCGTCATGGGCGTCGCGCCGTGTCTGCAACTCGCGGACATTGCGCGATGCCTTCACCGCTTTCGCGGCCGGACACGCACGACGGGCTGCCGACGTCACGGCCGAAGCGATGGCGCGGGGCAGGGCAGTACTGCGCTTGCGCTCCGGCACCGTATAAGAGCGAGCGATCGCCGGTGCGGACGCGAATGGCCCGGACAAGGCCGACAAGCCATACACCGCCGAAAGACGCGCTTGCGTCGAAGCCGTGCGAACGCGCGGTTGACCGAGGGACGTGCGCAGCAAACCAAAGAGTCGAGCCATGATGCGTTTCCTTCTTCCAATATGGGTCGGAGAGAGGTGTCCTGTCGCATCGCTTCACAAATCGCAGGCGCAGCAGGGCACGGGCGCCGGACCCAGCCCGGCGCAAACAAGCATTACTTGATCGTCAGGGAATGGCGCGCGTGACTACCGCATCGCGCGCCTTGGCTTGCGCTTAGAGATCGTTGTTGCGGATCAGACCGACCGCAATCCCTTCCAGCGCAAAGTCACCACTGCCTTCATCGACATTGATGTTCTCGAAGTCCGGGTTCTCGGCAATCAACTCCACACCGCCTTTCACGCGATGGAAGCGCTTGACGGTCACGTCGTCGCCGATTCGCGCCACGACAATTTGTCCTTCGCGCGCATCCGCAGCTTTCTGCACGGCGAGCAAGTCACCGTCGAGAATGCCGGCATCGCGCATCGACATCCCGCGTACCTTCAGAAGATAGTCGGGCTGGCGCGCGAACATGTTCGGATCGCACTGAAAATTGCGCTCGATATGCTCCTGCGCCAGAATCGGGCTGCCTGCGGCCACGCGCCCAACGAGCGGCAGCGACAGTTGCATCAGGCCCATATGCGGCAGCGTGAACTGGTGGGCGCCGCCTGCCTCGTCGAGGCGCTTCAGGCGGATGCCGCGCGATTGCCCGGCGGCCAGTTCGATCACCCCCTTGCGCGCCAGCGCCCGCAGATGTTCTTCGGCGGCATTGGCCGAAGAGAAGCCCAGCTCGGCGGCAATCTCGGCACGCGTCGGCGGAAAGCCGGTGCGTTCAATTGCCTGGCGAACCAGTTCGTAGACCTGCTGTTGACGTGCGGTAAGTTTGATCATGGCATCACTGTATGGAAGCACAGGTGGCTGTATTTTTGTACAGTAGTTCCAAAAACGCAAGCGAAAACTTCATGTACTCCATGAGATTCGCCGCGAAATGCCCGGATTCTCGACCTGTGCCGGGCCTCCCAGCCCCTCAGCACAAAATCTCTAATCCTTATTCCGGTATAAACAAAAGCAAAAAGATTATTTTTAATTATTTAGCCGCCGCCCTAGACTGGCCTCCTACCACACGTAAGCAAAAAAGGAGCGAAAGTCATGAGCATTGCAGCACGGGGATGGAAAGCTAAGAAGCTGGCGACCGCACTGGGCGCCATCGCACTGACCGTTGGCATGACGGTGCAGGCACAAGCGGCTAGTTTTTCGCTGCTTAACGTGTCGTACGACCCGACACGCGAGCTTTACGCCGATTACAACAAGGCGTTCGAAGCGCACTACAAACAAACCACGGGTGACACGGTCACGCTGAAGGCCTCGCACGGCGGTTCGGGCAAGCAAGCCCGCACGGTGCTCGATGGCGCGCCGGCCGATGTGGTCACGCTCGGTATTTCTGCCGACATCGACGAACTGGCTCAAGCCGGTCTCGTGAATAAAGACTGGCAAAAGCGCCTGCCCGACAACGCCACGCCGTACACGTCGACCATCGTGTTGCTCGTGCGCAAGGGCAATCCGAAGCACATCAAGGATTGGGACGATCTGGCCAAGCCGGGCATCAGCGTCGTGACGCCGAACCCGAAGACCTCGGCCGGTGCCCGTTGGAACTACCTCGCCGCATGGCTCTTCGCGCTCAAGGCACCGGGCGGTAATGAGCAGAAGGCGCAGGACTTCGTCAAAGCGATCTACAAGAACGTCGGCGTGCTCGACTCGGGCGCACGCGGTGCCACCACCACGTTCGTCGAGCGCGGTATCGGCGACGTGCTGATCGCGTGGGAAAACGAAGCGCTGCTCTCGGTGAAGGACCTCGGTCCGGACAAGTTCGACATCGTGGTGCCGTCGTCGTCGATTCTGACCGAGCCGCCGGTGGCCGTGGTCGACAAGAACGTCGATAAGCACGGCACGCGCAAGGCGGCCGAAGCCTATCTGCAATGGCTGTACTCGCCGCAAGGGCAGGAGATTGCCGCGAAGCACTTCTATCGTCCGCGTTCACCGGAAATCGCCAAGAAGTACGAGTCGCAGTATCCGAAGCTCAAGCTGTACACGGTTGACGCCGACCTGGGCGGCTGGACGAAGACGCAGGCCAAGCACTTTGCCGACGGCGGCATCTTCGATCAGATCTACACCAAGAAGTAATTCCAGAAAAAAGGAAGGAAGGGGACCATCGCATGAGTACCGCACTGTTTCCAATCTGGCGTAAGCCGAGTGCATTGCCGGGCTTCGGCCTGACGATGGGCTACACCGTGGCGTACCTGAGTCTGGTCGTGCTGGTGCCGTTGCTGATGGTCTTCATCAAGGCAAGCTCGCTCGATTGGGCGAGTTTTGTCACCGCCGTGAGTTCGCCGCGCGTGCTGGCGTCGTACCGCCTCACGTTCGGCATCTCGCTGGCGGCCGCGCTGCTGAATGCCGTGTTCGGTTTCATTCTGGCGTGGGTCCTGGTGCGCTACACGTTCCCCGGCAAGCGCATCGTCGATGCGCTCGTCGACTTGCCGTTCGCATTGCCGACGTCGGTCGCTGGCATCGTGCTCGCCGCCATCTACGCGCCGAACGGTTGGGTCGGCCGCTGGTTCGAGCCGCTGGGCATCAAGATTGCCTTCACGCCGCTGGGCATTTTCGTGGCACTGACGTTTATCGGCTTGCCGTTCGTGGTGCGCACGCTGCAACCGGTGCTCGAAGAGTTCGAGCGCGAGCAGGAAGAGGCCGCGGCCTGTCTTGGCGCCTCGCGCTGGCAGACCGTGCGTCATGTGATTCTCCCGGCGGTGCTGCCGGCGTTGCTGACCGGCTTTGCACTGGCGTTTGCGCGTGCGGTCGGTGAGTACGGTTCGGTGATCTTTATCGCGGGCAACATTCCGATGGTCTCGGAAATCACCTCGCTGCTGATCGTCACCAAGCTCGAACAGTTCGATTACGCAGGCGCGGCGGCACTGGCCGTAGTGATGCTGGTGATCTCGTTCGTGCTACTGCTCCTCATCAATACCCTGCAATGGTGGCTGCAACGCCGTCATTCGGGCCGACGCGCCAGCGGCGTGTGATTCCAGAGAAAGATTCGATCATGTCCGATTCGCTAACTCTCCCGGCCGCTGCGGTGCAGGTGCCGAAGGTGCGCAGTTCCGATCCGACCGACGAGCCCCGGCTCGTCAAGGTGGTGTTGATCGGTCTGGCGCCGGTGTTTTTCGCGTTGTTTCTGGTGTTGCCGCTCGCGTCGGTGTTCGTCACCGCGCTGGGCAAAGGCATCGGCGCTTATTGGGACGGATTGAGCAACGACGACGCGTTGTCCGCCATCCGCCTCACGTTGCTGATTGCGTTGATCGCCGTGCCGCTGAATTTGGTGTTTGGCGTGGCTGCCTCGTGGGCCATCGCGCGCTTCGACTTCAAGGGCAAGAGCGTGCTGACCACGCTCATCGACTTGCCGTTCTCGGTCTCGCCTGTGATTGCGGGTATGACGTTCCTGCTGATTTTCGGCCGTCAGGGGCCGCTGTGGGACTGGCTGGATGCGAACAATCTGCGCATCGTGTTTGCGTTGCCGGGGCTGGTGCTGGCGACGGTGTTCGTCACGTTCCCGTTCGTCGCTCGCGAGTTGATTCCGCTGATGCAGGCGCAGGGTAGTGAAGAAGAAGAGGCCGCCCGCGTGCTGGGGGCGAGCGGCTGGCAAGTGTTCACGCGTGTGACGCTGCCGAAGATCAAATGGGGCCTGTTGTACGGCGTGATTCTGTGTAACGCGCGGGCCATGGGCGAGTTTGGCGCGGTGTCGGTGGTCTCGGGCCACATTCGCGGCGAGACGAACACGCTGCCGCTGCATGTCGAGATTGAATACAACGATTACCACACCGTAGGCGCATTCGCGGCGGCATCGATTCTCGCGCTGCTGGCGCTCGCCACGCTGGGCCTGAAGCTGTGGGCCGAGCGCAAGCTGGCACAAGACAAAGCGGCCCGCCGGATCGAGGCGACCGAAACCTAACATCGAGGAGCAAGACAGATGAGCATTCAAGTCCAACAGGTTTCGAAGCGATTCGGCGATTTTGCGGCGCTCGACGACGTAAGTCTCGAATTTCCCACGGGCGAATTGGTCGCGCTGCTCGGGCCGTCCGGTTGCGGCAAGACCACGTTGCTGCGCATCGTCGCCGGTCTGGAATTTGCCGATGCAGGCCGCGTCGTGCTCAACGGCGAGGATGTCGCGAGCGTGGGCACGCGCGAGCGTCAGGTCGGCTTCGTGTTCCAGCATTACGCGTTGTTCCGTCATATGACGGTGTTCGAGAACGTGGCGTTCGGCCTGCGCGTAAAGTCGCGCAGCGATCGCCTCTCGGACGCGCAGATTCGCAGCAAAGTGCACGAATTGCTCGGTCTCGTGCAACTGGACTGGCTGGCCGATCACTACCCGGCAGAACTCTCGGGCGGGCAGCGTCAGCGCATTGCCCTCGCGCGTGCGCTGGCGGTGGAGCCGAAGGTTTTGCTGCTCGACGAGCCGTTCGGTGCGCTCGACGCCAAGGTGCGCAAGGAACTGCGCAGTTGGCTGCGCCGCTTGCACGACGAGCTACATATCACCACGATTTTCGTCACGCACGATCAGGAAGAGGCGCTGGAAGTGGCCGACCGCATCGTGTTGATGAATCGGGGCAAGGTCGAGCAGATCGGTGCGCCGCAGGACGTGTACGACACGCCCGAGAGCGCGTTCGTCTATGAATTCCTCGGCGCGGCAAACCGTTTGTCGGGCCAATTGCAGACGCACGACTTTATTGCCGATGCGGGCGCGTACCGCGTGACCGTGGCGCGCGACGATCTGCCCGCACTGCCGCAAGACGGGCGCGCGATCGCCTATGTCCGTCCGCACGATCTCACGCTGTTGCCCGCACACGATGGCGGCCCGGGTATCGACGTGTCGGTACGTCGCGCCATCCCGCTGGGCGGCACCGTGCGCGTGGAATTGGCCGCGCCGGGCGACGCCGTGTGGGAAGCCGAACTGACGCGCTCGGGTTGGCAAGCGTTGGGTGCGACGGCGGGTGAGCCGCTGCGCGCCGTGCCGCGCCAGTTGCGCGTGTTCTCGGCGCAGGCGTGAGCCTTCGCGAAGGCGAAGGCGGCTAACCCGCAGCCTCTGGGACAGCAGACAAAAAATCGATAAGCCGTAAAAGACAAACTAGACAGACGTAACAAACAAGCGATAGGGCGGAGTCACACCATGAATTTCCAGCAATTGCGCTACGTGCGCGAAGCCGTACGGCAGAACCTGAATCTGACCGAAGCCGCGAGCGCGCTGTACACCTCGCAGTCGGGCGTGAGCAAGCAGATCAAGGATCTCGAAGATGAACTCGGCGTCGACGTGTTCGTGCGTCGCGGCAAGCGTCTCACGGGCCTGACCGAGCCGGGCAAGGCCGTGCTGCAACTCATCGAGCGCATGCTGCTTGACGCAGAAAACCTGCGCCGCGTGGCGCGTCAGTTTGCCGATCAGGACAGCGGCCATCTCGTCGTGGCAACGACGCACACGCAAGCGCGTTACGCGCTGCCGCAAGTCATCAAACAATTCACGAGCGTGTACCCGAAGGTGCATCTGGCGCTGCGTCAGGGAAGCCCGCGTCAGATCGCGCAGATGGTTATCGACGGCGAAGCCGATATCGGCATCACCACTGAGGCGCTCGATCGCTTCCCCGATATCGTGACGTTCCCGTGCTACTCGTGGCATCACGTGGCCGTGGTGCCGAAAGACCACCCGCTGGTCGGTCGCGCGAGCGTTACGCTCGCCGATATTGCCGAATACCCGATCATCACGTACGACGGCGATTTTACGGGCCGCTCGCACGTAGACAAGGCGTTTGCCGATCAGGGGCTGGTGCCGGATATCGTGCTGACCGCACTGGATACGGACGTCATCAAGACGTACGTCGAAATCGGGCTTGGCATCGGCATCGTGGCCGCGATGGCGGTCGACCCGCGCAAGGATCAAGATCTGGCCGTGCTCGAACTCGAGAACGCCTTCGAGCCGAGCACGACGCGTATCGGCCTGCGTCGCGGCGCGTTCCTGCGCTCGTATGCGTATCGATTTATCGAGATGCTTGCCCCGGCGCTCAAGGAGCAGGAAATCTCGACGCAACTGCGCGAAGCGCTGGAATTTGCGGCCTGAGATCAAAATTCCCCGGCCCGTGTGCGCCGTGCGCCGGGGCGCGCGGCCGGATCGATGTTCAGCGATTGGGAACCGGGGCAGTATTGGATACAATCGCTGGCATGACTTTGACCTCTTTCAATCCGACCCCTCACTACACCGTGTCCGCGGGCGAATTGCCGCGCATTGTGCTGCTCGCCACGGGCGGCACGATTGCCGGCAGCGCTGCCGACGCGACGCGTACGGCCGGTTATCAGGCCGGAGCGCTCGGTGTACAAGACCTGCTCGCGGCCGTGCCGGCGCTGGGCAGCATTGCGCATATTCACGCCGAGCAAGTCGCGCAGATCGATAGCAAGGACATGAGTTGTTCGCTGTGGCAAAAACTCGCCGCACGCCTGAACGCCTTGCTCTCGCAGCCCGACGTGGCGGGCGCTGTGATTACCCACGGCACCGATACGCTCGAAGAGACGGCGTATTACCTTCACCTGACGGTCAACAGCCGCAAGCCGGTGGTCATCACGGCGGCAATGCGTCCGGCAACGGCGCTCTCCGCCGACGGGCCGCTCAACCTGCTCAACGCCGTGCGTGTGGCTACCGATCCGATTTCGGCGGGCCGTGGCGTGCTGGTGGCGATCAACAATCAGATTCACTGCGCGCGCGACGTCATCAAGACCAGCACGTATTCGGTCGATGCGTTCCAGTCGCCGGAAATCGGTGTACTCGGCTGGGTGCAGGACGAGCGCGTCGCTTTCCAGCGTGCGCCGCTGCAATACCACACGGTCGAGAGCGAGTTCGTCGGCCTGTCGGGCGAGTTGCCCGCGGTGGAAGTGGTGTCGAGCTACGCGGGCGTGTCGCGCATTGCGGTGGACGCGTTGGTCGAGGCAGGCGTGCAGGGCATCGTGGTGGCTGGCACGGGCAACGGCTCGCTGCATTCGCTGCTGCAACAGTCGTTAGCCGAGGCGGTGCAGCGTGGCGTAGCGGTGGTGCGTGCGGCGCGGGTGGGCAGTGGCCACGTGATGCATAACGGTGCGGCCCCCGACGATCAGTACGGTTTTGTCAGCGCAGGCAATCTGCATCCTTACAAAGCCCGTGTGCTGCTGATGCTGGCCTTGCAGGCGGGCGTGCAACGCGATCGTATGCAGAGTTTGTTCGACGAGTATTGATCGAGGCGGGCGGCATCGCCGCCATGGCTCGCAGGCAATACTCGCGGCAAAAACTCGCAGGCAAAAAAATACGGCGCTAGTCATTCGACTCGCGCCGTTACCGTTTTAGCGATGCGCCACTCGCGTGGTGTGGTGCATTCGCCTCCCCTCTACTGGTCATGCTGGCGGCATAGGCTTTGCCGCTTCTTCATCTTCTCGCGAACTACGCGGTAGCTCGCGCCCGGCTTAGGCGCGGGCGCGAGAAAACCTTCTGAAACTATCAGGCAACCGTGTGGTTGGACAGCAGTTCCAGCGCGCGCACCATGCCCGAGTGATCCCAGCTTGCGCCACCGTTGGCGGCACAGGCGTTGAACAACTCTTGGCACGTGGCCGTGTTCGGCAGCGACACGCCCAGCGCCTTGGCGCTTTGCAGCGCGAGGTTCAAGTCCTTCTGGTGCAGCGAGATACGGAAGCCCGGCTCGAAGTTGCGCTTGACCATGCGCTCGCCGTGCACTTCCAGAATGCGCGACGATGCGAAGCCACCCATCAGCGCTTCACGCACCTTTGCGGGGTCGGCACCGGCCTTCGAGGCGAACAGCAGGGCTTCGCCCACGGCTTCGATGGTGAGTGCCACGACGATTTGGTTGGCGACCTTGCAGGTCTGACCGGCACCGCTCTCACCCACGAGCGTGATGTTCTTGCCCATCAGTTCGAAGAACGGCTTCACGTCGTCGAACGCGGCTTGCGAGCCACCGACCATGATCGACAGCGAGGCGGCCTTCGCGCCGACTTCACCGCCCGAGACCGGTGCGTCGAGGTATTCGCAGCCCAGCGCCTTGATCTTCTTGGCGTATTCCTTCGTTTCGATCGGCGAGATCGAGCTCATGTCGACCACGATCTTGCCAGCCGAGAGGCCTTCGGCCAGACCGTCTTCACCGAACAGCACGGCACCGACGTCCGGGGTGTCAGGCACCATCACGAAGATGATGTCGGCGCGCTTGGCCACTTCCTTGGCCGACGTGCAGCACGTGGCCTGACCGTCGATCAGGTCTTGAGGGGGCGTGCGGCGCTCGTACAGGAACAGCTTGTGACCGGCGTTTTGCAGATGCTTCGCCATCGGCGCGCCCATGATGCCCAGACCAATGAAACCGAGTTGTGCCATTTCGAGACTCCTTGTTGCCAAAGTTTGAATGTGGTCGCTGCCGGTGCGCCGAGGCGGGCAATCTTGCCCCCGTGCTCCGGCCGCATGCCCCCTGCATGCGGCCGGCGGGGCCCTTCCTCGTCGAAACCCGGTCAGCCGGCGCTCGCCACGCGTCGCGTTGACGTATGCGCGACGTTCGCCGTCGTTCTGTGCCTGCCGCCGGGGGTGACGGCAGACGCGTTGTTACATGCTCAGGTGAACCTGCGTGGCTTATGCAGCCGCTCAGCAGCCGCTTATGCAGCCTCGCGCAGACCCGCCGCCTTGAACCAGCCCAGACCGTCGGTCGTGGTGGTCGCCGGCTTGTACTCGCAGCCGATCCAGCCGGTGTAGCCAATGCGATCGAGCAGGGCGAACAGGTAGGCGTAGTTGATTTCGCCCGTGCCCGGCTCGTTGCGGCCCGGGTTGTCGGCCAATTGCACGTGAGCGATGCGCGCCAGATTCGTCTCGATGGTCTTGGCGAGCTCACCCTCCATGCGTTGCATGTGATAGATGTCGTACTGCAAGAACAGGTTGTCCGAACCCACGTCGTCGAAGATCTCCAGCGCCTGCTTCGTGCGGTTCACGAAGAAGCCCGGAATGTCGTACGTGTTGATCGGCTCGACCAGCAGGCGGATGCCTTCGGCCTTCAGTGCATCGGCGGCAAAACGCAGGTTGCCGACGAGCGTCTCGCGGGCGGCGTCGGTCGACAGATCCGCGCCTTGCTTGCCCACGAGGCAGTTCAGTTGTTTCACACCCAGCGCCTTGGCATAGGTGATGGCTTCGCCCACACCGTCGCGGAACTCGGCCACGCGCTCGGGGAAGATGGCGATGCCGCGCTCGCCTGCTTCCCAGTTACCGGCGGGCAGGTTGTGCAGCACCAGATCGAGCTGGTACTGGTTGAGCTTGTCGGCGATCTGGTCGCGATGGAATGCGTACGGGAACAGGAACTCCACGCCGCGAAAGCCCGCTGCGGCGGCCGCCTTGAAGCGGTCGAGGAACGGCACCTCGTTGAACAGCATGGTCAGATTGGCGGCAAATTTCGTCATTGCGCTGACTCCTCTCTTTCTTATAGGGGGTGGTTTCGACGATGCAAATCAGGGTGAAGCGGGTACTGCTAGGTTGCGGAGCGCGTGCTGGGCCGACAAGGGGGTCTAGGTCTCATCGGAGGGGACGCACGCGCCCCGCAAACGGTCACAGGCGGGCGGCTTACGCCGTCACTGCGCTGTTGTCTTCTTCCACGACGTCGATGATTTCTTCGAACTCATTGACGTTGTTGATTTCGGTGCCCATCGCAATGTTGGTCACGCGCTCGAGAATCACTTCCACGATCACCGGCACCGAGAACTCGGCCATCAGCTTGCGGGCTTGTTCGAACGCCGGCTGAATGTCGTTCGGCTGATGCACGCGGATTGCCTTCACGCCCAGGCCTTCAGCAACCTTCACGTGATCGACGCCGTAGCCGTTCACTTCCGGCGAGTTCACGTTCTCGAACGCGAGCTGCACGCAGTAATCCATGTCGAAGTTGCGCTGCGCCTGACGGATCAGACCCAGGTACGAGTTGTTCACCACGACGTGGATGTACGGCACCTTGAACTGCGCGGCGACGGCCAGTTCTTCGATCATGAACTGGAAGTCGTAGTCGCCCGAGATCGCCACCACGTCCGACGACGGCGAAGCCACCTTCACGCCGATGGCTGCCGGCACGGTCCAGCCCAGCGGGCCGGCTTGGCCGCAGTTGACCCAGTGACGCGGCTTGTTCACGTGCAGGAACTGCGCAGCGGCAATTTGCGACAGGCCGATGGTCGAGACGTAGCGCACGTCGCGGCCAAAGAACGCGTTCATTTCCTGATACACGCGTTGCGGCTTGATAGGCACCTGATCGAAGTCGCTACGACGCAGCATGGTGCGCTTGCGCTTCTGGCAATCGGCAACCCACTGCGAGCGATCCGGCAGACGGCCAGCAGCCTTCAGTTCCTTGGCCACTTCGACGAACAGCGTGAGGGCAGCCTTGGCGTCGGAGACGATGCCGTAGTCCGGGCCGAACACGCGGCCGATTTGCGTCGGCTCGATGTCGACGTGCACGAACTTGCGACCCTTGGTGAAGACATCGACGCTACCGGTGTGGCGGTTGGCCCAACGGTTGCCGATACCCATCACGAAGTCGGAGGCGAGCATCGTCGCGTTGCCGAAGCGGTGCGACGTTTGCAGACCGACCATACCGGCCATGAGCGGGTGATCGTCGGCGATGGTGCCCCAGCCCATGAGCGTCGGCACGACCGGCACGTTGACCGTTTCAGCGAACTCGACGAGCAGGTCGGCGGCGTCGGCGTTGATCACGCCACCACCCGAGACGATCAGCGGACGCTCGGAGGCGACCAGCATCTGAATCGCCTTTTCGGCTTGGGCACGCGTGGCTGCGGGCTTGTAGACCGGCAGCGGCTCGTACGTGTCGGGATCGAATTCGATTTCAGCGACTTGCACGTCGAACGGCAGGTCGATGAGCACCGGACCCGGGCGGCCCGAGCGCATCAGGTGGAAAGCTTGCTGGAACACGCGCGGCACGAGAGCCGGCTCACGCACGGTCACGGCCCACTTGGTCACCGGCTTGGCGATCGATTCGATATCGACGGCCTGGAAATCTTCCTTGTACAGACGGGCGCGCGGGGCTTGACCCGTAATGCACAGAATAGGGATCGAATCGGCTTGGGCCGAGTACAGGCCCGTAATCATGTCGGTGCCTGCGGGGCCCGACGTGCCGATACACACGCCGATATTGCCGGCTTCTGCTCGGGTGTAGCCTTCGGCCATGTGCGAAGCGCCTTCGACGTGGCGCGCGAGCACGTGCTCGACGCTGCCCGCCTTGCGCAGGGCCGAATAGAACGGGTTGATGGCAGCGCCCGGCACGCCGAACGCGGTGGTGATGCCTTCTTTCTCCAGAACCCGAACGGCGGCCTCTACGGCGGTCATCTTGGCCATGTGACTCCTCCAATGTGTAATCGGTAACGATGTTGGAAGCCACTTTAAGCCGGTACGATTTGTTTGATAAGATCACAAAAGATCGTTTTTTTAAAAACAAAAAGTATCGAATGGAGGCGGGATGGACCGTTACAAGCAGATCGAGACCTTTGTGCAGGTCGCCGAAGCGGGCAGTTTGGCGGCGGCCGCGCTCAAGGAGGGGGTGTCGCCGGTGATTCTCGGGCGGCGCATCGACGCGCTGGAAAAGCGCTTGGGGATCAAGCTGATGTACCGGTCCACGCGGCGGCTGGCCTTGTCGGAAGAGGGCGGCGCTTTTCTGGAGCGCTGCAAACAGTTGCTGGGCGACTGGGACATGGCCGAGAACGAGATCAGTGCCGGGCGGCACGCGGTATCGGGCCACTTGATCGTGTCGGCACCCGCTGCGTTCGGACGTAAGCACGTGGCGCCGCACGCGCCCACTTTTCTGCGCCAGCATCCGGAAGTGCAAATTTCCTTCAATCTGACCGATCGCGTGGTGGATATCGTGCGCGAAGGGTACGACATGGGCATTCGGATCGGCGGCTCGGTCGACCCCAACTTCGTGGCGGTGAAGCTGGCCCAGAACCGGCGGGTGGTCTGCGGCACGCCCGCTTACTTCGCGCGGCACGGGCGGCCCAAGACGCTGGAAGATCTGTCCAAGCACAATTGCTTGGCTTTCAATTTGCAAGGCGGTCAGCAACGCGGCTGGTATTTCAAGCGGCAGGGCAAGCTGGTGACCACTCGCGTGAACGGCAATCTCGACTGTAATGACGGCGAGTTGCTGCACCGCTGGGCGCTCGAAGGGCTGGGGCTGGGCTGGCGCTCCACTTGGGAAATTCAGCGCGAGTTGCTCTCGGGTGAACTGGAAACGGTGCTCGACGAGTACGCGCTGCCGGATTACGACATCCTCGCGGTCTATCCCCAGCAACGGTTTCAGCCTGCGCGCGTGCGATTGTTCATCGATCACCTGCGGCAAGTGTTCGCCCGGCCGAATTACTGGCTCGAGCAGGAGTAGGGGGATGGGTAGCCTGAGTTCCGTATTGGCATTTGGCTGATATGGGAGCGCGTGGGCAGCAGCGCTTTGTTGAATCCAAGAAATGCCGTGTGGCGACGGCACGCATGATGGCTCGCTCTACGTCAGCCGGATTGGCCGGCTGACATTGTCAACCGCGAGCCACCATGCAGAAGATTTCGTTTCAAGCCCGCAATCACGCCCGCCGTGCAAGTTGTGGGAACGCCAGCGGCCATGCCGCCACCAAGGGGGCCAGCGCATTACGGCGCGTGGCGCAACATCGTGCGGCGCAACCGTGGACACAACAAGTGCGCCGGGTCGGAAGTGCGCGGCGTGAGCGAGTTCGAGCCACGCCATTGCCCTTGTCGACTTCGACCGATGTGGCCAATCGGGCCAATCGGGCCAATCTGACCACTCCGGCCAACGCGGCCAATGCGACGGGCCCGAGCGCCTGGAAGATGTGCCTCATGGGGGCAGCGCTCTTGAGCGTTGCGTGTCCGGTCGTGCAGGCGCGCTACCGCCCGAACCATGACGGCGGGGCAGTCAGATCTCGGGACGGCACCGTCCCCGTCTACGGCGAAAGCGATATGGGCGCTTTGCGCGCGCGAGCGGCTTCCCGCGGTGCCGTCGAAGTGACTCGCAGCGTACCGGCGAGCGTCACGCTTGACCCGCGCACAGCCACTTCACTCCCGTCGGCGGTGGCGCTGGATTTCGACGCATCGACTTCCGGCAATGTTACGACCGATGGGTATGCACGGAACGTCACGGCGGCAACGGCTAACGCGAATGACACGCTGGCATCGCCGCCGGGGCTGACTTTGCTGCGTGAGGATTGGCTCAGCCAGGGCACGCTCACGCACTTTCTGAACGGTCCCCCTTTGTTCGATTTCCTTGCGGCGTATTCCGGGGTGCAGGATCGCGACGCCATCGCCGATATGTTGAAAACCCGCGAGGGGACGTTGCTTGGGTTGTTCCAGTGCCTGAAGCCGGGCGTGGAAGGGGGCGTGGAAGGGGGCGTGAAGCAGGGCCGCTCGCCGTGGGACGCGGCGAACTTCAATGCGACGGCCTTCGATGCCCTGATGCAGCGCGTGGGCATTTCGCTCGGCTATGGGGCGCACACGGACGCGCAAACGGACCCGGCGTTTCGGCAGTCGATGTTTGTGCGCTTGGTGAGCACGATCATCTGGCCGGAGAGACTGAGCAACGGCGAAGTTCCCATGACGATTCCCCCGGATGTCCGCGCGCAGTGGCTCGACTGGTTGCGTCCCGGCGATCGAGTTCAGACGTGCGATGCCCCATACGATGCGGGCACGAGCGAAAACGCGACGATGACCGGCGTGCCGGACACGAACGTTTTGCGAGAGCGTTTGGGAAACTATGTGTTTCGCGGCGATGGCGATCTTGGCGACGCGCGGGAATGGGTGACCGGTCTGATGGGCGCCATGATCGACCCTACGTTGGGTCTGCCCAGCAGTGTCGGCGCGATGCAGGTCGGCGATTTGCCGTGGGCGCTCATGCGCATCGGCATGACGATGGCTGGACCGGATGCCTGGCAAATGTCGCCGCCCGAGTTGACGGCGCTGGCAGTGACCGCTTATCAAAGCGCGATCGCTAACGATGCGGCCTTCGAAGCGTTCTTTCATGTTCACGCCGAAACCCTGCTGCTTTACGCGCATGCGATGGGGCTGGTCGATCTGCGCGATGAGAATGTGGCGACGCTGAACGTGGTGCGCACGGCCATCGACGCGTTCGATGCGCGCATGCATCAGGCATTCAACACGCCCGGCCCAGGTGCCTTTGAAGTCTTGCGCGGCGAGTTGCCCAGTCGCGCGGAAATCCTGTCGCGCGAGCTTGCCCGGCAATTCCCCGAGGGCGAATCGCTGCACTTCAAAGCGAATGGCCTGGGCGAATCCACCTCGCTTTACGCCCGTCGGGTCGCGTCTGTCATCGATAGCGTCGTCGGGCACGTGCGCCGCGATTGCGTGACGCAAGACAAGCCTTACGCCTTGGAGAACCTGATTCTCGACGGCTGCATGGACGACATTCATCGCATCTCCCCCGACCTTGGCGCAAGATTGCGCGATGCCGGATTGGATACCGACGGGCTCACGCGGCGCTTCAACGATGAATTCACTGCCAGCGTGGCCCACGTTCGCGACAAAATTCTGCGGCCCTCGTTAGCCGGGCTGGTCACGCGGCTCGCGCCGGAAGATTTGCGGCATTGGACATGCGGTACGTGGCAAATCCGCGTGCCTAGCGTCACGCTCGTCGTGCCGATGCAGAACGCTCGCGACAGGTTTGCCCAAGCTGAGGCGACGCAAGTCGTTTTCGTCGCCGCGACGATAGGCGGAACGACGCGGCATTTCGCGTTGACGCTGTCCCCCTTGATGCTTGTGCCGTTCGACGGAGACGTCGAAGCCTGGTTGCACGCCAAGCCCAATACCTTGTTTGGCGGAAACGGCGAGTTGCTTAAGCGCGTCGACGGCGATGTGGCTCGGTTCCGCACGATCGAGCCCTCGCAAGCCGGGCCGAATGTCTCTACCACTGAGGCGGTGGCTGCCGAGTTTGCCAGCCGGCTCGAAGCCTTTCGCGAGGCGGCCTATGCCAAGACACCGACGCAAGCCCATCGGGAGGCCGTGCGCCGCGCGCTGCTGAGCCTTATTCCGTTCTACAACTGTGTCGACGACGTGCACAGCGGCACTTACGCTTGGGCGACGATCGATTGCGGTGTCGATATCGTCAGTGCGATTCCATTGACTTACTCAGCGTTGATGGCCGAGCGTGCGGCGTTGCAGGTTAGCCGGACGCTGGTCGGCGCGGTGCTCGATGACGTCTCGCATAACGTGGTCCGCCGCGCGGGCATTGCGGGGGGATTATCGCGTGTGCTCTCCGACCCCGCGCTCGCCAGTGCTGTGAATGTCGCCAACTCGCGATTCAAGGACACTGGCATTGCGCTCATGCGCTTTGTCGACCCCGGCGTCGAGCTGGGAGCACGCGGCCTGCTGCGACTGCCGGAGTTCGGCTGGCGATTTCTGGCGCGGGTTCGCGACCTGCCGCTGCTCTCGCGCGTGGCTGGCCGGTGGGCGCGCGAGGCGCACGAAGGGGTCATCGCTATTCACGAGGACGGGGTGTGGCACGTGCCCGCGTCGCAGAAAGCGGCCTTGCAAACCCCTGGAGCGTGGCTCGGTACGTCGCGAGAGCCCCTCATGCTTGCGAGGCTTGGCGATAAAGAGAATGTCGTGGTGCGCCACGAGGGGCGATGGATGCGCCTGGCGAACCCGTATTCGGGACAATCCTACGGGCCGTTGCTCGGTGTCGATGCCCAGGGGCGGCTGGCTCGCCTTCCCTCGGAAACGGTGGCGGTACCGTTTGCCGACGAAGATGGGGCACTGACCGCGCGTGGGTATGTAACGCCGGAAACGACAGCCCCCGCGCTCGATGGGCCGCCTTGCCCGGAAGCCGGCGTTGGGCTGCGCCAGCGACGCGCACCCCCCGCTGTTCACGCCGCGTGCGACATCCTGACGGGTAGTGCGCATGTCAGGCGGCAGACGCCCCTATTCGGAACCCCATTTATTTTGAAGCGGCGCACCGGCGAGCCCCGCGAATGGGTGCCGGTCGATGTCAACGACGTCGCCGTGCGCGTGTCGCGTTTGGATTGGCCCGACGGCTATACCTTCGACGAATATTGGCTCGACGGCGAAGTGGTGTTATGGCGAGAGAACTCGGTCGGACGGGCGCCGGTGACGCGGGTACTCGGAGAGTTGAGCGAGTCGGTGGCTGGGAACGGGATGGTCTTGCCAGCAAAGGGCTATGTGCGGGCCGAATTCTGGGTGTCGCTGGACGAATTCAAACATCCGGAGCATAGGGCCCGCCGCGCAGACCTTCACACGGAAATGGCGCTCCATACGGGGGAGCGCGATCACAAATGGGTGCCTGACGAGGCGCTCGCCATTCAGGTCGCATGGCCCTTCGCAGGGGCGGTTGATGCGAATGGCCGCCATTTCGGCGTCGTCACGGCACGGGAACGTCATTACCGGTTCGCATTTCCAGAGGACGCGAGCTCGGCATTTCGCGCGACCTTGTATCCGGCGACACCGGACGAAGTCCAAGCTTTTCGAACGACGCAAAACGCGATGACGGGGGCGTTGCACGCGCGCGAAGTCGATGGGCAGACGATGCTCAGACCGCTGAGAGACATTGCGACGCCGAATTTGAGCGCTCAGGTCGAAAACGTCTTCGATCGCGCGGACGACCTGTTACGCAGTGCACGCGAGGCGCTGCGCACACCCATGTCTCCGATGGTGGAGACGGTGCTTGATCGCTTCGCCCCGGGGGCCGGCGACCAACTTGCCGACGCGCTCCGACCAGCCTTGCACCGAATGAATGCGGGACTTCAGGCAGTGAGCCGCGCGCGCGGCGAGGCCATCGGGGTCATGGAGAGTGAAGCGGGTGTGCTGGCCGCATCGCTCGGCGGCACGTTGCGGCGCCCGGAGCTGGCCGATCATCTGGACCATCCGGTTATCGGTTTCGATACGTCGTCGTTGGCCTGTTTGTCGGTTGAGGTTCAGGCGGCGACCTTGCTGCACGAGCTCAGCCACGTATCACTGGCCACGACCGATGCGCGGGGTTCGGAAGCGACGCTCTACGGGAAATATTTACCCGCACCGCGAGCCGCGTTCGATATGCAGCACGTCGAAAGCCTTCGTGAGGTGGTGGAACAAGGCGCTCAGCATCGCGTGGAGATGTTGCGCGACACCAATACGCCGCGATACGTGCTGCTGGCGCTCGATCGCCTGGTGGGAGACGGATTGGTTATGGACGTGGGCGATCTCGTCGGGCAAACCGGGTCCGGCGTAGTGAACCAGCTTGTCGGGCATGCATCTTCGATGGAGCATCTCGTCAATATTCTTGCGTACGCACACGATCCGGCGCATCACTCCTGCATCGCCGAGTTCATGGATGGCGGCACGTCTTATCAGCGCTACCCCACGGGATACACGCCGCCGTCACGGCAACTCCCGCAACAACCGTAAGCGGCGCGCCTACGCGGCATTGGGGAGCAGGGCGGTACTCGCGGTTTGCTGGGTTTACCGCCCGTTCTTGAACAGGTACGTAAAAGCGGCTATAATCGCGAGTTCTGCAACCTTGCTGCACTGATCTGACGCTCAGGCGGCTATTTCCAAAAGGAGCTACATATGCGTCACTATGAAGTCGTATTTATTGTTCACCCCGATCAGAGCGAGCAAGTGCCTGCGATGATCGAACGCTATCGCGGCATGGTGACGGCCAAGAATGGTCAGATCCATCGCGTCGAAGACTGGGGCCGTCGTCAACTGGCTTACATGATCGAGAAGCTGGCTAAGGCTCACTACGTTTGCCTGAACATCGAGTGCGACCAGGACACCCTGGACGAACTGGAACACGCGTTCAAGTTCAACGACGCCGTTCTGCGCCACCTCGTGGTTCGCATGAAGAAGGCCGAGACCGCCCCGTCGCCGATGATGAAGGAAGTGGCCCGCGAAGAAGCCAAGAAGGCTGCCGCGACGCCCGCCACGGAAGCTGCCGCTTCGTAATTAGCGCACCGGAACGCATCAGGGCGCCATTGGAGGGATCGACCGCGTGAATCGCTTACGGCTTGAAGCCAGCATTGTCGAAACCGGCACGCTGCGCTATACCCCAGCCGGGCTTCCCGTGATCGACGTGACCTTGGCCCATGCGGGAACTAGCGAAGAAGCGGGCGTTGCCCGCCAGGTCGAGTTCTCGATTCCGGCAGTTGCGATCGGTCCCATCAGTGCCAAAGTGATGGCGTTGGGACTTGAGAAACCGGCTCAGTGGGCTGGATTTCTCGCCAAGAAGCATCGCAATAGCCGAACCCTGGTGTTTCACATCACAGCATTGCAAGAGTTTGAAAAGGATTGTTGAACATGCCGCGTCCTAACGGTAAAAACAAGAAGTTTGATCGTCGCCGTCAACAGCAAAACCCGCTGTTCAAGCGCAAGAAGTTCTGCCGCTTCACCGTTGCCGGTGTCGAGCAGATCGATTACAAAGATGTCGAAACGCTGAAGGACTTCATCGGCGACAACGGCAAGATCACCCCGGCTCGCCTGACGGGCACCAAGGCGCACTACCAGCGCCAACTCGATACGGCTATCAAGCGCGCGCGTTTCCTGGCGCTGCTGCCGTACACCGATCTGCACGGTGCTTAATCGCCAGTCGACGAAGGAGAATAGATAATGCAAGTGATTCTGCTGGAAAAGGTCGTCAACCTGGGTAACCTGGGCGACATCGTGAAGGTCAAGGACGGTTTCGCACGTAACTTCCTGATCCCGAACAAGAAGGCCCGCCGTGCCACGAAGGACGCGATCGCCGAATTCGAAGTTCGCCGCGCCGAACTGGAAAAGGCTGCCGCCGACAAGCTGGCTGCTGCTCAAGCCGAAGGCGAAAAGCTGGGTGGTCTGACCGTGCAAATCTCGCAGAAGGCTGGTGTTGACGGCCGTCTGTTCGGTTCGGTCACCAACTTCGACATCGCTGAAGCCCTGGCTACCCAAGGTTTCAAGGTCGAGAAGATGCAAGTGCGTCTGCCGAATGGCCCGCTGAAGACCGTGGGCGACTTCCCGGTTCAGGTCGCGCTGCACACCGACGTCATCGTCGATGTGACGATCTCGGTCCTGGGCGAGCACGCCTAAGTCGTATTCGCGTCAGCTTCCCGACGCGTTTAAAAGACGGAAGCCGGTCCGCCGGCTTCCGTTTTTTTATGTCTGCTTGTTTTGCTTCCTCCCCACCGCCGACCGCCTTCCGGTTGCGCGTTCTCTTCCACGTTCGTTACGTTCAATAGCGCCGACTTATGCTGCCTCCCGGGAAACTGCTGGACAAATCACGTTCGGGAAAATCGTCGCGTAAGCGAGACTTTTCCGATCAGGATCGCGACGGTGGCGGATCGCGTGACCACGGTATAATGCCCGGCATGAACGCGCCCGATCCCCAGCTCGACTCCCTGAAGGTGCCCCCGCACTCCATCGAGGCGGAACAATCCGTTCTCGGCGGGTTGCTGCTCGATAACGGCGCCTGGGATCGCATCGGCGATTTCCTCTCCGAATGGGACTTCTACCGCTATGACCACCGGCTGATTTATCAGCACATCGGTCGGCTCATTGCCGGTGACCGTCCTGCCGACGTCATCACCGTTTTCGAATCGCTCACGACCGCCGGTAAAGGCGAAGACGTGGGTGGTTTGGCGTACCTGAACGCACTGGCGCAGAACACGCCGAGCGCGGCGAACATTCGCCGTTACGCGGAAATCGTGCGCGACCGTGCGGTGCTGCGCAAACTGGTGACGGTGGCCGACGAGATCGCCTCCGACGCTTTCAATCCGCAAGGCAAGGAAGTGCGGCAGATGCTCGACGAGGCGGAAGCGAAAGTCTTCGCCATCGCCGAAGAAGGCTCGCGCAGCGCCACCGGTTTTCTCGAACTGCAACCGCTGCTCACGCAAGTGGTGGAGCGCATCGACGAGCTGTATCACCGCGAAGGCGGCAGCGACATTACCGGTATTCCGACCGGCTTTGTCGATCTCGATCGCATGACCTCGGGCTTCAACGGCGGCGATCTGATCATCGTGGCCGGGCGTCCGTCGATGGGTAAAACGACCTTCTCGATGAACATCGGCGAGCACATCGCCGTGGAAGAAGGGCTGCCCGTTGCCGTGTTCTCGATGGAAATGCCGGGCACGCAGTTGGCGATGCGTATGCTGGGCTCGGTGGGGCGTCTCGATCAGCATCGTTTGCGTACCGGCAAGCTGGTCGACGAAGACTGGCCGAAGCTCACGCACGCGATGCAGAAGATGAACGAGACGCAACTGTTCGTCGACGAAACGCCTGCACTCAACCCGATGGAATTGCGTGCGCGTGCACGGCGTCTGGCGCGTCAGTGCGGCAAGCTCGGGCTGATCATCATCGATTACTTGCAGCTCATGAGCGGCTCGGGCGGCGGTGAGAACCGGGCGACCGAAATTTCCGAAATTTCGCGATCGCTCAAAGGCCTCGCCAAAGAGCTCAACGTACCCGTGATTGCGCTCTCGCAGCTCAACCGAAGTCTCGAACAACGCCCGAACAAGCGCCCGGTGATGTCTGACCTGCGTGAATCGGGCGCTATCGAACAGGATGCCGACATCATCCTGTTTATCTATCGCGACGAGGTGTACAACCCCGATACTCCCGACAAGGGCACCGCCGAAATCATTATCGCGAAACAGCGTAATGGTCCTATCGGCGCGGTTCGTCTGGCGTTTATCGGCGCGTATACCAAGTTCGACAATCTGGCCGGCCCCCAATACTGACGCGAAATTACCGCCTGTTTGAGAAGGCGTGCGGTGGCGCACGCCCGCAACAGGGTAGAATGTGACGTTTTTGTGTCGACCAGTCCCCTCTCAATACCCGGAGTTTTCCAATAATGTTCGGTCGCTTCATGCCCACCGAGGGCAAGTTCTTTGACCTGTTCAACCAGCACGCGGAGTGCATGATTGCCGGCAGTCGCGAACTTGCCGCCATGCTCAACGACCTGCCAAACGCAGAGTCGCGCACTGTCGCCGTGCAGAACAGCGAAAAGAAAGCGGATCGCATCACGCACGAGACCATCGACCTGATGCACAAGACGTTCATCACGCCTTTTGATCGCGATGAGATCCATAAGCTGATCAGCACCATGGATGACATCCTGGATCTGATGGAAGACGTGGCGACCGCTGTCTGGATGTACGACATCAAGAGCGTGCCCACCGAGGCGCGTCAGCTTGGCGAGATTTGCGTGAAGTGCTGCGAGCGCGTGCAAAGCGCCGTGGCGCTGCTCAACGACATGGATCGTGCACGCGACATCCTCAAGTTCTGCGAAGAAATCGATGGCCTGGAATCGGAAGCCGACCGCCTGCTGCGCGGCTCGCTCTCGAAGCTGTTCCGCGAAGAGGCCGACGTGAAAGAGCTGATCAAGCAGAAGGCTGTGTCGGAATTGCTCGAGTCGGTGACCGACAAGTGCGAAGACGTTGCCAACATCATCGAAGGCATTGTGTTGGAAAACGCCTGAGCGGAGACGATTGATGGCAACGCTGCACATCAGCCTTTGGCTGGTCGGACTATTGATCGCGCTGGCGCTTTTGTTCGACTTCATGAACGGCTTTCACGACGCCGCCAACTCGATCGCGACTGTGGTCTCGACGGGCGTCCTCAAGCCGCACCAAGCGGTGGCATTCGCCGCCATGTTCAACATCATCGCGCTGTTCGTCTTTCACCTGAAAGTCGCGGCGACGGTGGGCAAGGGCACCGTCCACCCGGAGATCGTCGATCACTACGTGATCTTCGGTGCGCTGGTCGGGGCGATCGCCTGGAACGTGATCACCTGGTACTACGGCATTCCGTCGAGCTCCTCGCACGCCCTGATCGGTGGTCTGGTCGGCGCGGCAGTCGCTAAGGCGGGCACCGGTTCGCTGGTCGCGAGCGGTTTGCTGCAAACGGTCGCATTCATTTTCGTGTCGCCGCTGCTGGGCTTCGTGCTCGGCTCGTTCTTCATGCTGCTGGTGTCGTGGCTGTTCTTCCGAACGCCACCAGCACGCGTGGACCGCTGGTTCCGTCGCCTGCAACTGGTTTCGGCCGGTATGTATAGCCTCGGGCACGGCGGTAACGACGCGCAAAAGACCATCGGCATTATCTGGATGCTGCTGATCGCAGCGGGCATGTGGCCGCAGGAAGCCGCTGAGCCGCCGCTGTGGGTGATCGTCGGCTGTTATCTGGCCATCGGTCTGGGCACGATGTTCGGCGGCTGGCGGATCGTGCGCACGATGGGTCAGAAGATCACGAAGCTCAAGCCGGTCGGCGGTTTCTGTGCCGAGACGGGCGGGGCGTTCACGCTGTTCTTCGCCTCGTGGCTCGGCGTGCCGGTCTCGACGACGCACACGATTACCGGCGCTATCGTCGGCGTGGGTGCCACGCGTAAGCTCTCAGCCGTGCGCTGGGGCGTGGCAGGCAACATCGTGTGGGCGTGGGTGCTGACCATTCCGGCATCGGCGTTCATCGCTGCCATCGCTTGGTGGGTCGGCAAGCAGATTCTGTGACGATGGTGTTCGATACGGACTGAGACGTCGGTATCGGTGCCCGTAAAACAAAAAAGCGGCTTCGGCCGCTTTTTTGTTGGGTATCGGTATTGCGATGCGCTATCGGTGTCATCGGGACAATCAATTTCAATAGTTAATTACGATTGATTATCATTTGTTCATAGCGTTTTATCGAATGCCTAAGGAGGCCGCCATGACCACGATGATCCAACGTTCGCTGCGCATTCGCCCAATGGCAACCCTGATGGGGGTTGCGATTAATGTCGGCGGGGCTGCTGCCTTGCTCGCGCATTTGCACTAATTCCCCGTGCGGGGGCGATTACATCGAGCTGTTGGCGAAGCGGGCGATGGGATCGTCGTCCTGAGCGGGCGGCGTCGTGAGGTTTGCCGTGCGGTCCGGCGGTGTGGTTTGCGGGTCGAGCGGCGAGGGTGTTGCCGTCGTGAGCGGCCGGTTCGGTGCGGTATTCATCGGCACCACAGGCAGCGGCGCGGCGACCGGCGCTTGCGATGCCACCGTATCCGGTGCGGTGCGATTCACGTAGGTCGTATTGCCAGCCGGTGCCTTATTGGCTGCCACGCGACGCACGCCATCGATGCGGCGTGCCCAATACGGGATATACAAACTTTCCAGACGCACCGTGCCGCCCGTATTCGGCGCATGCACAAACTTCCCTTGACCGACATAGATGCCCACGTGCGAGTGGGCGCGTCCTGTCGTATTGAAGAAGATGAGATCGCCGG
Source organism: Pandoraea pneumonica (assembly GCF_902459645.1). Taxonomy (GTDB): domain Bacteria; phylum Pseudomonadota; class Gammaproteobacteria; order Burkholderiales; family Burkholderiaceae; genus Pandoraea; species Pandoraea pneumonica. Next base: position 1,339,277 of record NZ_CABPSK010000001.1, on the reverse strand, counting down.
ACGCGAGGTCGTCGCGCTCGAGTGGCGTGCCGATGCTGCTCATGTCGGCCGTTGTGCGCGGCAGGTTCACGCCGGCGGCACGCGCGACCACATAGCGGACCAGGCCGCTGCAATCGAAACCGGAATCAGGGGTATTGCCGCCGTAACGGTAAGGAATGCCGACGAGACTCATCGCCTCGATCGTGATTTCCTCCTGCCCGGCGCTGCGCTCGGGGCCCATCGTGCGATTGCCGAAGTTGGCATTGCTGCCTTGGCGAACGCTCGGCCCGGAGGAACAGGCGGCGACGAGTAACGTGACACTTAGTGCTGTCACGCAACGCCACGACACCCACGACCGACGCGGCAATGCCGAGTCTGTGGTGGCCGACCGATGAGAGCGGAAGGGGCGCTGGATTCGCATGCGCCGAGTTTACGACGCTTACCGGGCGAATGCATGGCAAAAGTGCCGGAATTCGGACTTTTTGTGGTGTCGAGGTCACAAAATGGGCGATTCTTGGCCGATTCTGTCGCGTAAGCACGATGAACACAGGATTTTCCGTGGTTCGCGTGGATAAAAAAACGGCACCCGAGGGTGCCGTTTTCTATACGAACAAAGGTCGTACGCGTCAGAGAATTTCCGCCGCGTAATCGGCCAGTCGCGAGCGCTCGCCGCGTGCGAGGGTCACGTGACCGCTGTGTCCCCAGCCCTTGAAACGATCCACGACGTAGGTCAGCCCCGAGCTGCCTTCGGTCAGGTACGGCGTATCGATCTGCGCGATGTTGCCCAGACAGATCAGCTTGGTGCCGGGGCCTGCACGCGTGACGAGCGTCTTCATCTGCTTCGGCGTCAGGTTCTGCGCCTCGTCGATGATGACGAACTTGTTCACGAACGTACGGCCGCGCATGAAGTTCATGCTCTTGACCTTGAGTCGCGAGCGAATCAGTTCTTGCGTGGCCGCGCGGCCCCATTCACCTGCGGAGTCGTCGGTCTTTTGCAGCACTTCGAGGTTGTCGTCGAATGCGCCCATCCACGGTTGCATCTTCTCTTCCTCGGTGCCCGGCAGGAAGCCGATATCTTCACCCACGGGCACTGTAGCGCGCGTGATGATGATCTCGTTGTAGCGCTTCTCGTCGAGCGTCTGCGCCAGACCTGCGGCGAGCGCCAGCAGCGTTTTGCCGGTACCGGCTTGACCCAGCAGCGTGATGAAATCCACTTCCGGGTTCATCAGCAAGTTCAGCGCGAAATTCTGCTCGCGATTGCGCGCCGTAATGCCCCACACGTTGTTCTTGTGGTGGCCGTAGTCGCGCAACGTTTGCAACAGCGCCGTCTTGCCGTTGATCTCGCGTACCTGAGCGTAGAACGGCGCTTCACCGTTGTTCGTCTCGAGATACACGAACTGGTTGATGAGGAAGTTCGCGCACGACGGTCCGGTGATGCGATAGAACGTGGTGCCCGTGCGGTTGTCCTGCCAGCTTTCCATGCCCTTGCCGTGCTTCGTCCAGAAGTCCGGCGGCAGGGCCATCACGCCCGAGTAGAGCAGATCGCTGTCCTCGAGCACCTTGTCGTTGAAGTAATCTTCCGCCGGCAAGCCGAGCGCATGCGCCTTGACGCGCATGTTGATGTCTTTGGACACCAGCACGACCTGACGATCGCGGAACTTGTCCTGCAATGCACGCACGACGCCCAGAATCTGATTGTCGGCCTTACCTTGCGGCAGGCCTTCGAGCGGCGGCGGTTCGGGCAGGTCGGTTTGGAAGTACAGGCGGCCCGTCGCATCCTTGTTGCCAAGGCGGGAGAGCGGAATGCCCTCGGCCATCGACTTCGAGCCGCTCTCGGCGACCAACCCGTCGAGCGTGCGGCTCACCTGACGCGCATTGCGCGCCACTTCTGACATGCCCTTCTTGTGATTGTCGAGCTCTTCCAACGTCATCATCGGCAGATAGACGTCGTGCTCTTCGAAGCGGAACAAGCTGCTCGGGTCGTGCATGAGCACATTCGTGTCGAGCACGAAGAGCTTGGCCGGTTCCTGATCTTTCCCGCGCGCGCGTTTGGTGCCGCCTGCCGGAGCGGGCGACTTCACCGCCTTGAGCGGTGTGGTCGCACCGGACGGATCGGCAGCCGGGGCCGAGCGCGGCGAACGTGCAACGGGTGGCGACTGAGGTGCAGTCTGCGCCACGGACGAGGGGGTAGGGACGACCTTCAATTCGGCCGCGCCAGCCGCACCAGACGCTTCGCCCAGTGCGTGTTGTTCAGACGAGGGGATCGGTTTCTTGGCCTCCGTGCGCGAAGGTTTGAGGCGAGTGGGGAATTGTTCCGGGGCAAGCAGCGTGCCCGGTTTGGTCGGCGCCGATGGCAATGGCATAGATTTCCCGTTCAAGAAAACACAACACTACTCGGCCGGGACAGACCGCAATACATCACATCCCGGCAACAAAAAAGCCGCCTGCCCGGACGCACCGGAGAGGCGGCTTGGCTGAAGGCGCCGCCGTGGCGACGCCTGCAATAGTCTCGTTCAATGCGCTTGATCATTACGACCGACTATAACGTCTCTGACCGTGCTTGTATAGCGTCGAATGACCTCACTGGCGGGCACAATCGGCGCTTTGGCAACACCTGTGTGAATAGCGCTTTGGCACAGGCATTGCCGCCGCCCGAACGCTGTCCGCCAGCGCTCGGCCGGTGCTTTCGCGAAGCTTAAAGTGCTTGCACGGCAGCCAATACTTCGCTGACGTGTTCGGGCACGCGCACGCCGCGCCATTCCAAACGCAGCACGCCTTTTTCGTCGATCACGAAGGTGCTGCGCTCGATGCCTAAGTGTTCTTTGCCATAGAGTTTTTTCAGCTTGATGACACCGAACAACTTGCACACCGCTTCGTCGCTATCGGAGATCAGCGGGAAGGGCAGTTCGAGCTTGCGCTGGAAGTTTTCGTGCGAGCGCAGGCTGTCTCGCGACACGCCGACGATCTGCGCGCCAGCCGCCTGAAACTCTGCGTAGCTATCGCGAAAGTTCATGCCCTCGGTGGTGCATCCGGGCGTGTTGTCTTTCGGATAGAAATAGATCACCACTTTCTGGCCGCGATGGCCCTTGAGCGAAAAGTCGCCGCCGGTGGCCGGTGCGGTGAAGTCGGGCACGAGGGTGTCGATGGCTACCGTCACTATGGTCTCCTTGGGTGGCTGTTCAAAGCCGGAATAGGGAAGCGGAGGGTGGGTTCAGGCGGCGGCCTGTCCCTCGAGAATCAAGTCGCCCGAGCGGCCCTGAATTTCGCCCCACACCACCGGATGTGCCGGCAGGCTGGCGAGATCGAGCGACTCGTAATACTGGCCCATAGTCACCAGATCGTGCCCCTGACGACGCCATCCGGACAGCACCTGGCGGAACAGTGGAGCAAGCTTCTGGCCTTCGAGTTCCGCATGCAACGTGAACACGTGATCTTGCGCTGGATCGCGAGTCAGAGCAAGCAGATGCTCGGCCACGGCGTTGGCGTCGCGACCGTCCACGCCCAGCAATTCGTCGACCGTGGGCAGTGTCGTCGGCAGTTGCACATGATTCAGGCGAACCCCATCCACGATCGGATAGTGCGGTGCTTGGCCGCGTCCGTCGGACGAATACTTCATGCCCCAGGCGTCGATCTGGCGAAACGCGTGATTGTTCATTTGCCAACCGGCCGCCCCATGCGTCACGGGCGGTGCGCCGAAAATCTGCACACAGCGGTCGTAGGCCTGCGTCATCTGACGTTGCGTCCACTCGGCATCGCGCCCGCGCACGTTGTCTTGCCAGTACGTGTGATCCCACGTGTGGATGCCCGTCTCGTGGCCCGCCGTTTGCACGGTGCGCATCACGTCGGCAGCACGCAGGCCGATATCCGGACCCGGCAGCAACGTGCCGTACATCAACGTCTTAAAGCCGTAGTGTTCGACGACCGACGTGCGCGAGACCTTCTTCAGAAAACCGGGACGGAAGACGCGTTTGAGCGCCCAGCCGGTATGGTCGGGGCCCAGGCTGAAGAGGAAGGTGGCCCGCGCCTGATGTTCCGCGAGCGCGGCGAGCAGGTTGGGCACGCCTTCGCGGGTGCCGCGCAGCGTGTCGACGTCGATTTTCAGGACAATCTTGGCCATGGCCGTCCTCTTGTGGGGCATCGCGGCACGCGATGTGCCCGAGTTGGCGGATGCATTGAATACGGGAGATGCCGAGTCAAAAACGCCCGATGCGCCAGGGGCGCACCGGGCGTGCAGTGCGATTCATGCAGCGAGACCCGCGACCGTGAGGCAGCGGGTCTGAAGCTTACTCGACCAGACGGCGAGCTTCGGCAACGTGGCCGCGATACGCTTCGAAGATCTTGCGCAGGGCGTCGTCCATCGTCGTGGTCGGGGCCCAGCCCAGTTCCTGCATCGTGTTTTCGATCTTCGGCACACGGTTCTGCACGTCTTGATAGCCGTTGCCGTAGTAGGCATCCGACGACGTTTCGACGATCTGCACCTTCTTGGCCGTCTCGGCGTACTCGGGGAATTCGCCGGCCAGCTTGAGCATCATGTTGGCCAGTTCGCGCACCGAGAAGTTGTTCTTCGGATTGCCGATGTTGTAGATCTTGCCGCTGGCAACGTTGTTCTTGTTGTCGATGATGCGCACGAGCGCGTCGATACCGTCATCGATGTCCGTGAACGCGCGCTTCTGGCTGCCGCCGTCGACCAGGCTGATGTTCTCGCCACGGGCGATGTGACCCAAGAACTGCGTGACCACGCGCGACGAACCTTCCTTCGGCGTGTAGATCGAGTCCAGGCCGGCGCCAATCCAGTTGAACGGACGGAACAGCGAGAAGTTCAGGCCTTCTTGCATGCCGTAGCCCCAGATCACGCGATCCATGAGCTGCTTCGAGCAAGCGTAAATCCAACGCGGCTTGTTGATCGGGCCGTAGATCAGCGGCGAGTTTTCCGGATCGAATTCGCCGTCGGTGCACATGCCGTAGACCTCGGAGGTCGACGGGAACACCAGATGTTTGCCGTACTTCACGGCTGAGCGCACGATCGGCAGGTTCGCTTCGAAGTCGAGCTCGAACACGCGCAGCGGAGCCTTCACGTACGTGGCCGGCGTGGCAATGGCCACCAGCGGCAGAATCACGTCGCACTTGCGAATGTGGTACTCGACCCATTCCTTGTTGATCGTGATGTCGCCTTCGAAGAAGTGCATGCGCTCATGGTTGATCAGATCGCCGAGGCGGTCCGTGAGCATGTCCATGCCATAAACTTCCCAGTCGGTCGTCTCCAGGATGCGTTTCGACAGATGGTGGCCGATGAACCCGTTGACACCGAGAATCAGGACTTTTTTCATATTACGGTCAGTGATTGAGCTGGGAAAACTGTGCCGGCGTAACAACCGCGCCGTCCAGCATTAGTTCATGAATGACGAGGGCATTTCCGTCGCCGCAAACGCCAAGGAGCGCATTATCCACTACTTGCAGTCCGCAGGGCAAACCGGCAGGAGGGGATCCCCGTGACGGGCGTGCCCGCGTGACCACCCAACGGCGCCCGGCCGTGTCGGTAAACGCACCCGGATACGGCGGCGCGACCGCACGAATCAGGTTATAGACCTCAGCCGCGGGCTTCGTCCAGTCGATGCGGCCATCTTCCGGCTTGCGGCCGCCAAAATAGCTGCCTTCCGCCAGATTGTTGGCGTGACGGGGTGCCGTGCCAGCCAGCAAGCCCGGCAGGCAGCGCCAGAGCGTCTGCTCGGCGGCCACCGTCACTTTCTCGAAAACTTCCCCGGCCGTGTCGTCCGGCAGAATCGGGACCGACGTCTGGTCGATGATGGCACCGGCGTCCGGCTTGAGCGCCATTTCGTGCAACGTGGCGCCCGTTTCCGTTTCACCCTTCAAAACCGCCCAATTCACCGGCACGCGCCCGCGATACTTCGGCAGCAGCGAGCCGTGCATATTGAAAGCGCCGTGGCGAGCGAGCTCGAGCACCGGCACCGGGATCATGTGGCGGTAATAGAACGAAAAGATGAAATCCGGCGCGACAGCCGCGATTTGCGCGGCGAGCGCCGGATCGGCCGGATCGTCAGGCGTGATGACCGGAATGCCATGCTCGGCAGCCACGGCAGCCACGCTGCCGAACCAGATGTTCTCGTTCGGGTTGTCCTGATGGGTGACCACCAGGGCGACGTCGACGCCGCGCGCGAGCAGTACTTGCAGGCAGCGCACGCCGACGTTGTGATACGCAAATACAACAGCTTTGGAACTCATGAGGTGTGCGGGGCCTGTCAACGTGCGCCGGCGCGAGGCGCGGCATTGCCCGAGTCGGCGTCCTGCGCGGGGTCGTTGCCCTCGACCGGTGCCGCATGGGTGCTCAGCTCCGTGGCACCCGCCGCCGAACTGTTCGAGAGTGCTGCCGAGCCGGTATTACGGCCAGACTCTTGCAGCACGGCTTGCACCAGATAGCGCGGACGCTGGCGCACTTGCTGATAAATACGGCCAATGTATTCGCCGAGCAGCCCCATGCCGAACAGAATCACGCCAAGCAGACAGAACGTGACGGCGAAAAGGGTGAACACCCCTTGGACTTCCGAGCCGAACAAAAAGCGTCGTGCCATCAGCACGATGAACAGCACGCCCGAGGCCGCGGAGAGCGTAATCCCCACGCCCGAGAGCCATTGCAGCGGCACGACTGAGAAGCCGGTGACCAGATCGAAATTCAGACGAATCAGGCTATAGAGCGAGTACTTCGACTCGCCGGCGAAGCGTTCTTCGTGCGCAACGTCGACTTCGGTCGGGTTTTGCGCAAACGTGTAAGCCAGCGCTGGGATGAAGGTGTTGATTTCGCGGCACTGATTGACCGTGTCCACGATGTGACGGCTGTAGCCGCGCAGCATGCAACCCTGATCGGTCATGCGAATGCGCGTGATGCGCTCGCGCAAACGGTTCATCAGTCGCGAGGCATTGCGGCGGAACCACGTGTCTTGACGATTCATGCGAATCGTACCGACATAGTCGTGTCCAGCGGCGAGTTGCGCGACCAGCTTGCCGATTTCTTCCGGCGGGTTCTGGAGGTCGGCGTCGAGCGTGATGACCCATTCGCCGCGCGTGTGCTCGAAGCCCGCCAAAATGGCCATGTGCTGGCCATAGTTGCCGTTGAACAGCACGACACGCGTCACATCCGGGCGCAGGCGGTACTGTTCGGCAAGGATGGCGGCCGAGCGATCGCGGCTGCCGTCATTGACGAACACGACTTCGTAGGCCAGCCCCAGTTTGTCGAGCGCGGGATAAAGCCGCGTGAAGAGGGCAGCGAGGCCGGCCTCTTCGTTATAAACCGGGATGACGACGGAGAGTTGTGGATGAGTCATTTTTGATGATTGGCGCTAATGGCGTTGACGGCCGCGCAAACACGCGCGACGTCGTCGTTCGTCATGGCAGGGAACAACGGCAGCGTGAGGAGCGAGCGGCCCAGACGTTCGGTCTGCGGATATTGCCCTTCGTGGTGCCCCAGTGCCCGATACATTGTAAACAGGTGAATTGCGGGATAGTGTACGCCGCTGCCGATGCCCGCCGCTTTCAGCTTTTCCATGAACTCGGCGCGGGTGATCGTGAGGCGATCGAGCGGCAGTTCGATCTGGAACATGTGCCAGTTCGAGTTTTCGAAGTCCTTGGGCGGCAGACCCAGACCCAGCGTCGCGGCGGCCCCATTGGCGAGGCCGTCGAAGTACAGGCGGGCCAATTCCGTACGGCGTTGGTTGAACCCCGCCAGATGCGGCATCTGGCCCAGACCGACGCGGGCTGCCACGTCCGTCAGGTTGAATTTGCCGCCGAGCACGTCGACATCCATGCCGTCCATGCCGATGCGGGTCACGCCTTGCAAACGATACTTCTCGGCCAGACGCGCTTCTTCCTCGTTATTGAACACGAGGGCGCCGCCTTCGATCGAGGTCAGGTTCTTGTTCGGATGGAAGCTAAACGAGACCAGATCGCCGATCGCGCCGATGCGCTTGCCATGCCACGTCGAGCCCATGGCTTGCGCGGCGTCTTCGATCACGCGCAGGTTGTGGCGGCGCGCGATGTCGTACAGGCGGTCCATGTCGACCGGCAACCCGGCGAGATAGACGGGGATGATGGCGCGCGTCTTGGGCGTGATTGCCTTCTCGAGCAAGTCGAGATCGATATTGCGTGTGGCCGGATCGACATCGACGAACACGGGCGTCGCGCCCACTTCGAGAATGACGTTCGCGGTGGCCACCCACGACAACGGCGTGGTGATGACTTCGTCGCCGCTTTGCACACCGGCGATGCGCAGGCCGATTTCCAGCGTGGCCGTGCCCGAATTAAACGTGCGCACAGGGCGCCCACCGAAAAATTCAGACAGCGCCTTCTCGAAGGCCTGGACTTGCGGGCCCGAGGTAATCCAACCCGAGCGCAGCACATCGGCGACGCCCGCAATGGTTGCGTCGTCGATGGTCGGCCGCGTGAACGGCAGGAACGGTAGGTTGGACTGGGGGGTCGCCGATTCGCTCATGATTTTTGACAAAGCCTCAGGTAAGCGGCGCAGGGCTTAGCTGCGCGCAAGAATATAAACACCAACCAGAATGATGCCGATGGCGACGACGCGCTGCATCGACAGGGTTTCGCCGAACAAGTACCACGCGGCAAACGCGTTCACCACGTAGCCGAGCGAGAGCATCGGATAGGCAATCGAGACTTCAACGCGCGAGAGCGCCAGAATCCACACCACGACGCTGATGGCATAGCACACCAGCCCGCCCATGATCGGCACCTGCGTGGCGAGCTTGATGCCGATGGGCAAGATGTTCGCGCGAGTGAATTCCAGTGCGCCGATCGAGTTGGCACCCGCTTTGAGCAACAACTGGGCGCACGCGTTGAGCAGCACGCCCGTGAGAATAAGGGAAAACGTAGCGAGATTCATGGAACGTTTGTGAACGTTTGTGAATAATTATGGACGGCGTTCCTTGGCTGACGCTTAGGCGACGCGCTCACACGCGTGCCCGGCACGGCTTCGGTAACACCCCTGTCGAATTCGATAGTTCCGGACTTGCGTCACGCCGCTCGGTGGGACGGGTTCCCCGCGAACCCCGTCCAAACGGCTTCTGCTGCTGGATGACTCTCTAGCGAGTACGGCGGCCGGCGGTCAAACCGGCGCTTGAAACGCACAATAAAAGCGCTATTTTACGTTGTCTTGCGGCTGTGGTTTGCTAATTACAACGCGCCGGGCGTCGCGCGCGATGACACGCATCGGCAAATGCTCGGCTTCGAGTTTGGAAAAGGTGTCCGGATCCACCAGCGCGAGCGCCTTCGGATCGGCGCGCCAGCGGACATAAAAGTCGCCCAGCGTCGGCAGCCACTTCTGCGGCTCCTGTTTCACGCCGAATTCGAGCTCGTCCGGGTGCTGCACCATGATCATGTCGGTGCCGAGATAGAACGGCATGGTGTGATCGAGCACGTTCACCGAGTAAAACGGCACCCCGGGCCCGAGCCGCTGCATCTCCGCCTTCACCGCGGGCACGAGCAGCACGCCCGAGCTTTGGCGCCCGAACACCTCGTGACCCATGCCGCCGACGGTCGTGAGCAGCAGCATCGCGGTGGCGAACATGATCAGCGCGCGGCGGGCGCTGTGGCGCGCCATGCGCCATGCGAGCAGCGTGCCGACCAGCCCGGCGCCCAGCGCGAAATACAACCAAATCTGGAACGCTTTGTACAACTCGTTTGGATTGCGCACGCTGCCGGCGCGGCCGACGAATATCGCCACCATGACGAGCGCCGCGATCAGAAACACGGCATACCCGGCCAAGTGCAGACGCAGGGCGTCGCGCCGCATCTGTGCGAGATACAGCCCGAACAGCAACGCCATGGCCGGGGCGATCGGCAGCAGGTACGAAATCAGCTTCGAGTGCGAAACGCTGAAAAACACAAAGATGAAGATGGCCCACGTCCACAGCAGCACGGCGGGCGCGAAGCCATTGGGCTGACGCGGCATGCGCCATGTGGCGCGCACGGTGCCGGGCAGGACCGACAGCCACGGCAGGAAGCCCACGAGAAACACCGGCACGAAGTACCAGAGGGCGCCGTCGCGGTTGTGGCCTTCCTCGGCGAAGCGCCGGAAGTGTTCGTTGATGAAGAAGAAGTCGAAGAACTCGGGGTTGCGCATCTGGACGAGCACGAACCAGGGCGCCGCGATCAACAGAAACACGATCAGGCCGCTTCCCAGATACAGGCGTCGCCACAGTGCCCAGTCGCGCGCGATCAACGTATAGAGCACCAGCACGGCACCGGGGAGCACGATTCCCACCAGGCCTTTGCTCAGCACGGCGAGCGCCATCGCGGCCCAGCACAGCCACATCCAGCCGCGTACCGCCGAGCGGTCCAGGCCGGGGCGCTGGGCGAGCAACAGTGCGCACAGTGAGAGGCCCATGAAGAACGACAGCCCCATGTCCAGCACGTTGAAGTGCCCGAGCAGGGCCCACAGCGGGGCGCTGGCGAGAGCGGCCGCAGCAAACAGGCCGACGCGCGCGTTGAACAGGCGGCGTCCGGTGAAGCCCACCATCAGCACGCCGGCAAAGCCGGTTAAGGCCGTCCACAGGCGTGCCTGCCATTCGCCGACACCGAATGCCGCGAACGTCAGCGCATTCATCCAGGTTTGCAGCGGCGGCTTCTCGAAATACTTGTAGCCGTTGTAGCGCAGCGTGACCCAGTCGCCCGTCGTCCACATTTCGCGCGCCATTTCCGCATAGCGGCCTTCGTCGCTCGCGATCAGGTGGCGATAGTCGAGCATGCCGAACCACACGAGGGCGAAACCCACGAGCAGCAGCCAGAAGGCGGCAGGCGACAACGGGTAGGGGGCGGGGATGAGGGACGTGGGAGCGTCGGCAGCAGGCAAGCCTGCGTTCCCAGACTTAGCGGCGGTATTGGCGGCGCGGCGGTTCACTCAGGCGTTCCGTGTTCGATGAGCACGACCAGCACGACGCGCCGGCCTTCGCTCATCAGAATGTTGTAGGTGCGGCAGGCCGCTTGCGTATCCATCGAATCGACGCCGATACGCGTGCTGGTCAACGAGGCCGTGAGACGCGGGTGGGCGAAGCGCAGTCGCTCGCCGCTGCCGAAAATCACGACTTCCGGGTCGAGGGCGCGCAAGGCTTCGAAATGCGACGGTTCGAGCGCTTCGAACGACGAGATCGGCCAGGCCTGAATCTCGCCCTCGGGCGCGACGATCACGCTGTGGTTGAAACGCGTCTTATTGATTTCGATGTAGCCGGGTCCGTAGCCGGTCACCGTGTTCAAGGCTTGCGAGGGGTCTTGGTGCAGTTTCACTTTCGGAGATTCCCTACCGGATCGAGTCGGATGGAGACGGGATAGAGGCGCAATGGAAACGGAGCGGCAACGGCTCGCCTGATGTATGGAGCGCATAGGGAGCGCGCGGTGCGGTCGGGCATCTTGCCTCGCGTAGCGGAAACCGTCAATGATGCATTGCCGAACTCTGTCATAATTGGCTAAATTATAGCTTTTTGCCGTACGCAGCACGGCAAACCGTTGCAGTGCGGCATTTGCGACACCGGAACCGGGGACATCGGGCATTGTGCCCGAGGATAGCCGGTCCGCTCAAATCCCGCCTGCGGTCCCAGCGTTGCGCCCGATGCCGGCCTGCCAGCCGCTTCGTCAAGAATAACGACCGCCGTGAAACCGATCCTCAAATCGCAGAAATTGCAGAATGTCTGCTACGACATTCGTGGGCCCGTGCTTGAACATGCCAAGCGCATGGAAGACGAAGGTCATCGCATCATCAAGCTGAACATCGGCAATCTGGCGCCGTTCGGTTTCGAGCCGCCCGACGAGATTGTGCAGGACATGATCCGCAACCTGCCGAACTCGGCCGGTTACTCCGATTCGCGAGGCGTCTTCGCGGCCCGCAAGGCGATCATGCATTACGCCCAGCAAAAGGCCATCAAAGATGTGCAGCTCGACGACATCTACCTCGGCAACGGGGCGTCCGAGCTCATCGTCATGGCCATGCAGGCGCTGCTCAACGATGGCGACGAAGTGCTGGTGCCCGCGCCCGACTATCCGCTGTGGACGGCGGCCGTGAGCCTGTCCGGCGGCACGCCCGTGCACTATGTCTGCGACGAGCAAGCCGATTGGCAGCCCGATCTGGCCGACATTCGCAAGAAGATCACGCCGAATACGCGCGCGATCGTCGTCATCAACCCGAACAATCCGACCGGCGCGCTCTACACCGACGAAGTGCTCAAAGAAATCGTCGCCTTGGCGCGCGAGCACAAGCTGATCATTTACGCCGACGAGATCTACGACAAGATCATTTACGACGGCGCAGAGCACACCTCGCTGGCGTCGCTCTCGGAAGACGTGCTCACCATTACGTTCAACGGCTTGTCGAAGAGCTACCGCGCGTGCGGTTACCGCGCGGGCTGGATGATCGTGTCCGGCGACAAGCGTCCGGCGCGCGACTATATCGAGGGGCTCAACATCCTCGCGTCGATGCGTCTGTGCCCGAACGTACCGGGCCAGTACGCCATTCAGACAGCGCTGGGCGGCTATCAAAGCATCAAAGACCTGATCGTGCCGGGCGGTCGCCTGTACCAGCAGCGCGAAATCGCCCACCGCATGCTCACCGCCATTCCCGGCGTGACCTGCGTGAAGCCCAAGGCGGCGCTGTACCTATTCCCGCGCCTCGATCCAGCGGTGTACCCCATCGCCAACGATCAGGAGTTCATCCTCCAGTTGCTACTTGAAGAGAAGGTCCTGCTGGTGCAGGGCAGCGGCTTCAACTGGATGCATCCCGACCATTTCCGCGTAGTGTTCCTGCCTCACGAGGGCGACCTGGAAGACGCCATCAGTCGCATTGCCCGCTTCCTTGACGGTTATCGCCGTCGCCACGGCAAGTGATGCGCGCCAACCGATTTCGACTTTTGAGTAAATCTGCATGAAACCGATCAAATTGGGCCTGCTCGGCCTTGGCACGGTAGGCTACGGCGCCTTCCAGGTACTGGCTCGCAACCAGGAAGAAATTCAACGTCGCGCGGGCCGGGGCCTCGAGATCACAAAGATCGCCGTGCGCAACGTCGAACGTGCCAAAGGGCTGGTGGGTAACGCAGCCGTTGTGACGGGCGATCCGTTCGAAGTGGTCAACGATCCGGACATCGATGTGGTCGTCGAGACCATCGGCGGGTACGACCTCACCAAGGAACTGGTGCTCAAGGCGATCGAGAACGGCAAGCACGTGGTCACGGCCAACAAGGCGCTGCTCGCGGTCTACGGCAACGAAATTTTCGCCGCGGCACGTAAAGCCAACGTGATGGTCGCGTTCGAAGCCGCCGTCGCCGGTGGCATTCCGATCATCAAGGCGCTGCGCGAAGGCCTGTCGGCCAACCGCATCCAGTGGGTGGCCGGCATCATCAACGGCACCACGAACTTCATCCTCTCGGAGATGCGCGACAAGGGCATCGACTTCGACGTGGCATTGGCCGACGCGCAGCGTCTGGGCTACGCGGAAGCCGACCCGACGTTCGATATCGAAGGCGTCGACGCTGCGCACAAGCTCACGCTGATGAGCGCCATCGCGTTCGGCGTGCCGGTGCAGTTCGACCGCGCCTACATCGAAGGCATCACCAAGCTGGCTGCCATCGATATCAAGTACGCAGAAGAACTCGGTTACCGCATCAAGCTGCTCGGCATTACGCGCCGCACCGAAGCCGGTATCGAACTGCGCGTGCATCCGACGCTGATTCCGTCGAAGCGCCTGATCGCCAATGTGGAAGGCGCGATGAACGCCGTGCTGGTGCAGGGCGACGCCGTGGGCGCCACGCTGTACTACGGCAAGGGCGCGGGCGCTGAGCCGACCGCCTCGGCCGTGGTGGCCGACATCGTCGACGTGACGCGTCTGCAAACGGCCGACCCGGAGCATCGCGTACCGCATCTGGCGTTCCAGCACGATGCGCTGTCGAACACGCCGGTGCTGCCGATCGACGAAGTCACTACCAGCTACTACCTGCGCCTGCGCGTGGTCGATCGTGCCGGTGTGATGGCTGAACTCACTCGCATTCTGGCGGATCTGGATATCTCGATCGACGCGCTGCTGCAAAAGGAATCGCGAGAGGGTGAGCACCAGACCGACATCATCATCCTGACGCATGTGACGCAAGAGAAGCACATCAACGCTGCCATCGCGAAGATCGAAGCGATGGACACGGTGCTCTCGAAGGTCACGCGTATCCGTATGGAGTCGCTGAGCTGAGCGCATCGCTCGCGAGCGACACGACACCACTGGACACCGCACAGGACATCGACTGACATGAAATACATCTCCACGCGCGGCGCAGGCCTGACCTCGGGCGAGCCGCAATCGTTCTCCAGCATTCTGCTGGGCGGGCTGGCGCCGGACGGCGGCCTCTATCTGCCCACCGAATATCCGCAAGTCACGGCAGAAGAACTGCGCGCCTGGCGCCAACTGTCGTACGCCGACTTGGCTGCCAAGGTGCTGGCCAAGTTCGCGGGCGACATTCCCGTCGAAGTGCTGGCTGACCTGACGCGCCGTACGTACACCGCCGAGGTGTACCGCAACGTGCGCCCGGGCGAAGACGCGGATGAGATCACGCCGCTGCTGCCGTTGGGTGAAGAGAACGGCACGCAGCTTTCGCTGCTGGCGCTCTCCAACGGGCCGACGCTCGCGTTCAAGGACATGGCCATGCAACTGCTTGGCAACTTGTTCGAGTACGCGCTGGCCCAGCACGGCGATGCGCTGAACATTCTGGGCGCGACGTCGGGCGACACCGGTAGTGCCGCCGAATACGCCATGCGCGGCAAGGAAGGCATCCGTGTCTTCATGCTCTCGCCGGCCGGCAAGATGAGCGCGTTCCAGACGGCGCAGATGTACAGCCTGCAAGACCCGAACATCTTCAACCTCGCGGTCGAAGGCGTGTTCGACGATTGTCAGGACATTGTCAAAGCCGTGTCGAACGATCACGCCTACAAGGCGCGCTACAAGATCGGTACGGTCAACTCGATCAACTGGGCGCGCGTAGTGGCTCAGGTCGTCTACTACTTCAAGGGCTACTTTGCGGCCACGGGCGGCAAGTCGGGGCAGGACGGCGAAGTGTCGTTCACTGTGCCGTCGGGCAACTTCGG
The DNA here is from genome assembly GCF_902459645.1 of Pandoraea pneumonica. Lineage (GTDB taxonomy): Bacteria > Pseudomonadota > Gammaproteobacteria > Burkholderiales > Burkholderiaceae > Pandoraea > Pandoraea pneumonica. The sequence goes on along the minus strand of NZ_CABPSK010000001.1, from coordinate 1,324,163 downwards.
CAACGTCTGCGCGGGGCACATCGCCCGCATGATGGGCCTGCCGATTCGCAAGCTCGTCGTGGCGACCAACGAAAACGACGTGCTCGACGAGTTCTTCCGCACGGGCAACTATCGCGTGCGCAAGTCGGCCGAGACGTTCCACACCAGCAGCCCGAGCATGGATATCTCGAAGGCGTCGAATTTCGAGCGCTTCCTGTTCGATTTGCTCGACCGCGATGCGCAAGCCACGGCGGCGCTGCTGGCCAAGGTGGAGCAGGGCGGTTTCGACCTCTCGGGCACCGACGCGTTTGCACGCGTGGCGCAGTTCGGCTTCGTGTCGGGCCGCAGCACCCATGCCGACCGCGTGGCGACGATTCAAGACGTGGCCAAGCGCTACGACGTGGTGATCGACACCCATACGGCCGACGGTGTGAAAGTGGCGCGCGAAGCGCTGGAACCGGGCGTGCCGATGGTCGTGCTGGAGACGGCGCAACCGGCCAAGTTCGCCGAAACGATTCGCGAAGCGTTGCATCGCGAACCGCCGCGCCCGGCGGGTTTCGAGCAGTTGGAATCGCTGCCGCAACGCGTAGAGACGGTGAAGAACGACGTCGCGCGCGTGAAGGCCTACATTGCGGAACATACCGGCCTGTAACCCGCCATGCTGAATACACAAGAGGCGCTTGACGCCGTTCTGGCGGCGGCCCGTCCGCTCGGGCAAACGGAAATCGTCGACACGCTCGCGGCCAATGGTCGCGTGCTGGCCGCCGACGTGATTGCCACGCTCGACGTGCCGCCGATGGACACCAGCGCGATGGACGGTTACGCCGTGCGCCGTGCGGACCTAACCGGCGCTGAGACGACGTTGCCGGTCTCGCAACGCATTCCCGCGGGCCACGCGCCCGAGCCGCTGGCCGCTGGCACCGCTGCGCGCATCTTCACGGGGGCGCCGGTCCCCGCAGGCGCCGATGCCATCGTGATGCAAGAGCAATGCGAGGCGCGCGACGACGGCACGGTGGTGATTCGCCACACGCCCGCCGATAGCGAGTTCATCAACCGTCAAGGTGCCGATATTCGCCGCGAAAGTGTGGTGTTGGCGGCGGGCACACGTCTGCGGGCGCAGTCGCTGGGCTTGGCGGCGTCGGTCGGTATCGCGAAGCTTCAGGTTGCGCGCCGTTTGCGCGTGGCCGTGTTCTTCACGGGCGACGAGTTGACGATGCCCGGCGAGACGTTGCGCGCGGGGAGCATCTACAACTCGAATCGCTTCGTCTTGCGTAGCTTGCTGGAAAACCTCGGCTGCGAGATGACCGACTACGGCATCGTGCCGGACAATCTGGCGGCCACGCGAGCCATTTTGCGTGACGCCGCGCGGGGCAACGACCTGATCATCACGTCGGGCGGGGTGTCCGTGGGCGAAGAGGATCACGTCAAGCCAGCGGTGGAAGCCGAGGGCCGCCTGAACCTTTGGCAGATTGCGCTGAAGCCGGGCAAGCCGCTGGCTTATGGCGAGGTCAACCGCGCCGCCAATAGCACCGTGGCGGGCGACGCCGCCCATTTCATCGGCTTGCCGGGCAACCCGGTGTCGAGCTTCGTGACGTTCCTGCTGTTTGTGCGTCCGTTCATCCTGCGTTTGCAGGGCGTGCAAGACGTGACGCCGCGCCGTATCGCCATGCGCGCCGACTTCACCCAGACGAAGGCCGACCGCCGCAACGAGTTCGTGCGCGCACGCCTGAATGCCAACGGCGGTCTGGAGGCGTTCCCGAATCAGAGTTCGGCGGTGCTGACGTCGACGGTCTGGGGCGACGGCCTGATCGACAACCCGCCCGGGCACCGTATCGAGGCGGGCCAGACGGTGGCGTTCCTGCCGTTTTCCGACCTTCTATATTGAGAGACAGGCCTGCCGTGCCACGCGCGGCAGGCGCAAACCGCTATGCAGATCGATCTTCGCTTTTTCGCCAGCGTTCGCGAGGCCCTCAATGTGGCCGAGGAACACGTCGAAGTGCCCAACGGGGTTGCCACCGTGGGAGACGTGCGCCAATGGCTGTGTGCGCGCGGGCCGGTGTGGGCCGAGACGCTGGGTGAGCAGCGCCTGCTGCGTATGGCGTTGAATCACACGATGGTCCCGGCGTCCACGCGCCTGACCGACGGCTGCGAAGTGGCCTTCTTCCCGCCGGTGACGGGCGGCTGAGCGCCATCCGACGCGCCCCGACGCCACTCGACGCCTCTGCGACGTCACCCAACTGACCTCATCCCGACCTGCGAGAGCCGACCATGCCGATCCGCGTTCAGACCGAAGACTTCGACCTGTCGACGGAGATTCGCCAGTTACGTGCGGGCGACCTGCGCGTGGGCGCGGTGGCGAGCTTCGTGGGCACCGTGCGCGATCTGAACGACGGCAAGGGTGTCTCGCGCATGACGCTCGAGCATTACCCGGGGATGACGGAAAAGGCGTTGGAGAGCATCGTGGCGCAGGCCCGCGAGCGGTGGCGCCTGTTCGACGTGCTGGTTATCCATCGTTATGGGGATCTGGGGCCGGGCGATCAGATCGTGCTGGTGGCGGTGACCTCGGCGCATCGGGGCGATGCGTTCGCGGCGTGCGAATTCATCATGGATTATCTGAAGACCGAAGCGCCGTTCTGGAAGAAGGAATCGACGCCGCAAGGCGAGCGCTGGGTCGATGCGCGCGAGACGGATACGGCGGCACGCGAGCGGTGGACGGGCAATCTGGCTGAAACGCCGCTTAAGTCCGGCAAAAACGACTAAAAAATCATCGAACTGCGGCGAAGTGAGGGTAATTTCTCCAGCCCCTCACTCATGCGGTCGAGCAGGCCGTGCGCGTTTCACGCTTTCCAGCAACGCGCGCTGCGCCGGTGGCAACGCGTACTCCCATCCGAACAAATTCAATTGCAGGCTCTCCGCGATGCGAATCGCCGGTTCGGCGAAGGCGAAGGCTGCCTCCGGTTCGAAGAGCGTATCGAGCGTATCGAAGAAGAGCACTAGCCAGCGGCTGAAATGCTCGCCGGTGAGGTGGCCAAACGGCTGGTGCGCCTGCGTCACATTGCCGCGATAGCGCTTGGCACCGAGCACGATGCTGCTCCAGAACGCGACCATCTTATCTAGATGCAGGTCCCAGCGGCCTTCGAGCGCTTGCCGGAACACCGGACCCAACAGATCGTCGTCGCGAATGCGTCCGTAGAACGTATGCACGAGCAGTTGCACGGCCGCTTCGTCCACTTGCGCGAAGCGTTTGGCGGGCAATTCGGTGATGGCGCCGAGACCGTTTTCCAGCGCGATATCGGCGGCCATGCCGCGCGCGGACGCGTCGCCCGATGTCGCGTGATCGGCGTGATGTCCGTTCGGTATTCCGGTCGTCCGGCGGTCGCGTTGACTCATGGTGCGGCGTGCTAAAAATAGCTATTATGACCCTCAACGTCGGGCGCGTCCTGGGTCTCTTTTCCATCGTGTCACCCATCGTTCGACAGCCCTAATTCCCCGTTACCCTCGGCCGCCTCACGGCCTCGCGCGAAATGTCAACCATTAAGCGCAAATGCCCTTGAAACCTTAGGGGATTGTCCGCACATCCGATCCAGAAAGTTTTCTTACCGGAGCACCCGATGCGACAAGACAAATTCACCACGCAGTTCCTGGAAGCGCTGGCTGATGCCCAAAGCATGGCCGTCGGTCGCGACCAGCAATATATTGAGCCGCTGCACTTGCTGGCAGCGCTTATCGCACAACCCGAAGGCGCTGCACGCTCGCTGCTGCAACGCGCGGGCGTACAAGTTCAGCCGTTGGGCCACGACATCGAGACGGCCCTCTCGAAGCTGCCGCAGGTGCAAGGCACCGACGGCAACGTGCAGGTGAGCCGCGAGCTCGCGGGCCTGCTCAATCAGGCCGACAAGGAAGCACAAAAGCATGGCGACAGCTATATCGCCAGCGAAATGTTCCTGCTGGCACTGGCCGACGACAAGGGCGAGACGGGCAAGATTGCTCGCGCCCGTGGTCTCACGCGCAAGGCGCTGGAAGCCGCCATTGTCGGCGTGCGCGGCGGCGAGTCGGTCAATAGCCAAGATGCCGAAAGCCAACGCGAAGCCCTCAAGAAATACACGCTCGATCTGACGGAGCGTGCCGCGCTCGGCAAGCTCGATCCGGTGATCGGTCGCGACGATGAAATTCGCCGCACGATCCAGATTTTGCAACGCCGCACGAAGAACAACCCGGTGCTGATCGGCGAGCCGGGCGTGGGTAAGACCGCCATTGTGGAAGGTCTCGCGCAGCGTATCGTCAACGGCGAAGTGCCCGAGTCGCTCAAGAACAAGCGCGTGCTTGCGCTCGACATGGCCGGGCTGCTTGCCGGTGCGAAATTCCGTGGCGAATTCGAAGAGCGCCTGAAAAGCGTGCTCAACGATATCGCCAAGGACGAAGGCCGCACGATTCTGTTCATCGACGAAATTCACACGATGGTCGGTGCCGGCAAGGCCGAGGGCGCGATGGACGCGGGCAACATGCTCAAGCCCGCGCTCGCCCGCGGCGAGTTGCATTGCATTGGCGCGACCACGCTCGACGAATATCGCAAGTACATCGAGAAAGACGCCGCCCTGGAGCGTCGTTTCCAGAAGGTGCTGGTCGAAGAGCCGAGCGTCGAGGCGACCATCGCCATCCTGCGCGGCTTGCAGGAAAAGTACGAACTGCACCACGGTGTGGAAATTACCGATCCGGCGATCGTCGCTGCGGCCGAACTGAGCCAACGCTATATCACCGACCGGTTCCTGCCGGACAAGGCCATCGACTTGATCGATGAGGCCGCGTCGAAGATCAAGATGGAAATCGACTCGAAGCCGGAAGTGATGGACAAGCTCGACCGTCGACTGATCCAGTTGAAGATCGAGCGCGAAGCCATCAAGAAAGAAACCGACGAAGCGTCGCAAAAGCGTCTGGCGTTGATCGAGGAAGAAATCTCGCGTCTGGAGCGCGAATACGCCGACCTCGAAGAAATCTGGACGGCGGAAAAGGCGGCCGTGCAGGGCAGCGCGCAGGTCAAGGAAGAGATCGATCGCGTGCGTGCCGAGCTTGCCAAGCTGCAACGCGAAGGCAAGCTCGACAAAGTGGCTGAGTTGCAATACGGCAAGCTGCCGCAACTCGAAGCGCAGTTGAAGGATGCTGCGGCTGCCGAAGCGGCTGGCCAGCAAGCGCATCCGCGTCTGCTTCGCACGCAAGTGGGCACGGAAGAAATTGCGGAAGTGATTTCGCGCGCCACTGGTATTCCGGTCTCGAAGATGATGCAGGGCGAGCGCGAAAAGCTGCTCAACATGGAAGCTAAGCTGCACGAGCGCGTGGTGGGTCAGGACGAGGCGATTACCGCCGTGGCCGATGCGATCCGCCGGTCGCGTGCGGGGCTGGCCGATCCGAACCGTCCGTATGGTTCGTTCCTGTTCCTCGGCCCGACGGGCGTGGGCAAGACCGAGCTGTGCAAGGCGCTCGCGATGTTCCTGTTCGATTCGGAAGATCACCTGATCCGCATCGACATGAGCGAGTTCATGGAGAAGCACAGCGTGGCACGCCTGATTGGCGCGCCGCCGGGCTACGTGGGTTATGAGGAAGGCGGTTATCTGACCGAGGCCGTGCGTCGCAAGCCGTACAGCGTGATCCTGCTCGACGAAGTCGAAAAGGCGCACCCGGACGTCTTCAACGTGCTGCTGCAAGTGCTCGACGATGGCCGCATGACCGACGGTCAGGGCCGTACGGTGGACTTCAAGAACACCGTGATCGTGATGACGTCGAACCTTGGGTCGTCGATGATTCAGTCGATGGTCGGCGAGCCGCAGGATCGCATCAAGGATGCGGTGTGGACCGAGATCAAGGAGCACTTCCGTCCTGAGTTCCTGAACCGGATCGACGAAGTCGTGGTGTTCCACGGGCTCGACCAGAAGCACATCGAGTCGATTGCGTCGATTCAGATCGAGATTCTGCGCCAGCGTCTGGCCAAGCTCGACATGCAGCTCGATGTCACGAAGGCGGCGTTGATGCACGTGGCGCGCGAAGGCTTCGACCCGGTGTTCGGGGCACGGCCGCTCAAGCGAGCGATTCAGCAGGAGATCGAGAACCCGGTCGCCAAGCTGGTGCTGGCGGGCAAGTTCGGGCCGAAGGACACGATTCCGGTCGACTGGCAAAACGGTCGGTTCACCTTCGACGGCGCTACGGCCACGCAGGTGAACAAGGAAACGGAAGCCGCGGCGGAGTAAGCCACGGGTTTTCGTGAGGCGGCGGGTTTGCCTCGGCAGGTAGCAAAGCGCGGCTTCGGCCGCGCTTTTTTTTCGTCTGTCGTCCGACCCAACCCTCGGAAGGCCAGCCGGTGGGGCTCGGCAGCGACGGTGCTCGCGCGTGGCATCGTCGTGTCACAATCCTCGGCGAGAATGCGCGGCCGGGCACGCGGCACGTGGGCAAACGCGTCGAGGCGCGACCGGCGGGCCCAGGGGCAGCCGGTCCCGGCGACATCTGCGAAGTTTGCAGAAATCTGAGTAAGCGCCTGTCGTTCGCGCTGTGCAATCACCGTTCGCGACACATGAACGGGGGTTCATCGCAAGGCAAGTGCACCATCTGCAACCGCTTCCTATCGTTGCGTCACGAGTCAACACAACGAGAGGATGCGATGACGACAATAGTGGTAATTCACCTGGCGGCGGCTGTCGCAGCCGTCATGCTGGGCATTGCGATACTGATGGTGCGGCGGGGCACGCCGCGTCATCGCTGGATGGGCCGTACGTGGGCCGTAACGATGGCGGCAACGGCGCTGTCGAGTTTCGGCATTCGCGAGTTGAACCCGGGACACCTGTCGTGGCTGCATGCGTTGGCGGCGTGGGTATTGGTGAGTCTGGTACTCGCCATTGCCGCGATTCGCCGTGGCGACGTGGCGGTGCACCGGCGCAGCATGCTGGGCTTGTACGTCGGCCTGATCGCGGCTGGCATTGCGGCGGTGGCCTTACCGGGTAGAGTGCTCAATGAGACGCTCGCCCAGTGGGGGCACGGCGTCGTGTCTGTTGCGATGCGACAGGGCATGGCGAGCGGGGAGGGCACACGATAATGACAACGATGATGAGACAACCGCAACCCGTCGAGACGACTCAGCCAGCCACCACCAAACCGGCGCGCGGGCTTTGGCAGACGTTTCTTCGCGAATTGGTCGGCGTGATCCTCTTCAATACCGCCATCGCCCTGATACTCAAGCTGATCGGGTTCGGCGGCACGATGTGGCAGAACTTCGTGTTCAGCCAGTGCATCGGCATCACCATTACCGTGTTGATCGATGGCGGACGGCGCGCGCTTTGGCGTAGCGGCGAGCCACCCATCGTGCCGTTCTTGCTGCTGGTGGCGTTCGGCTGTTCGGCAGGGTTGGTCGGCGGCATCACGTTGGGCACGCTGTTGCTGGGGCTGCCCATGACGCTGTGGCGTCCGTTGAATGGCCACACCACGCCGATCGTCTTGCTCATCGCGTTGCTGGCGACGGGCATCGGCACGTATCACGGCTGGTCGCGTGCACGGCTTGCGCAGTTACGCGCCGCCGCGGCACAGCAGGCGCTGCGCGAATCGGCGGCCGAGAAGCAACTCGTGCGCGCACAGTTGCAGACGTTGCAGGCGCAACTCGAACCGCATTTTCTGTTCAACGTGCTGGCCAATCTCGATTCGTTGATTGCCAGCGACCCGGTGCGTGCGCGCGTCTTGCTCGGGCATCTGAATCGGTTCTTGCGGGCATCGCTGGCCGCCACACGCGCCGAGACGATTTCGCTGGCCGACGAGTTCGCGTTGCTCGACGCGTTGCTCGCGATCCAGCAGGTGCGTTTTGGCGAACGTCTGCGCTATTCGCTCGATCTGCCCGACGATTGCCGCGCGCTGAAGATGCCGCCGATGCTGGTACAGCCGCTGGTCGAAAACGCGATCAAACATGGCATCGAGCCGCGCAGCCAAGGGGGCACCGTGCGGGTGAGTGCGCATGGCGAAGTGGATGAGACAGGTACACAGTTTGTGGTGTTGCAGGTGAGCGACGACGGCGCGGGGTTTCGCAACATGTCGGCCTCTCCGGCATCGCCTGTCCCGGACGAGGCCGCCGGTCACGGTATCGGTCTGACGAATATTCGAGAGCGCCTGCGCGTGCTCTATGGCGACAAGGCGCGTCTCACGCTCGCCGAGGGTGTGCCGCAGGGTGTCGTCGCAACGTTGCGCTTGCCCGTGGAGTCGTCCGGGCGGGCAACGGCATAGATTTTTGGTTCCCCGAGAGTGGAGTGCATGACATCCCCCGTCGCCCTGATTGCCGAAGACGAGCCGTTACTCGCCGACGCCCTGCGTGCCATGCTCGCGCAGGCGTGGCCCGACTTGCGTGTGTTACCGGCGGCACCCGACGGTACGTCGGCCATTGCCGCCATTGCGCAGGAACAGCCGGACGTGGTGTTTCTCGACATTGCGATGCCCGGCGCGACGGGGCTCGACGTGGCGCGCGCCTGTGCGCGGCTCACGCGGCCACCGCAAATCGTGTTCGTCACCGCGTTCGATCGCTTCGCGTTAGATGCTTTCGACGCGGCGGCCATCGACTATTTGCTCAAGCCGGTGGAACCCGACCGTCTCGCGCGTACCGTTGCCCGGTTGCGCGAACGGCTCGCAGCACCGAAAAACGACACGCTCTCGCAGTTACTCGCCACGCTTCGCACGCATTTGGAAGATGAGGCTGGGCAGGGCGGAGGCGCGAACGGGGCACGCAGTGCTCAGCTCGCGGACGGGGCCAACGGCACCCATCGATCCCCCGAGGCGAATGCAACGACTGACGCGCCACCGGCGCCGTTGTCTTCGAGCGGCGAGTACCTTCGCTTCGTGCGTGCGTCGGTGGGCGACGAGATTCGCATCGTGCCGGTGGAGGAAGTGTGTTTCTTCGAAGCAGCGGACAAATACGTGGTGGTCGCGACGACGGACGGCGATTTGCTGATTCGCACGAGTCTGCGCGAACTGCTGCCTCAACTCGATCCGTCGCGCTTCTGGCAAGTGCACCGCAGCACTGTGGTTAACGTTGCCGAAGTGGTGAGTGCCCAGCACACGCCGCTGGGCCGCCTCACACTCAAACTAAAGCGGCGTAAAGACCGCGTCGCAGTCAGTCGTCAGTACGCGCACCTGTTCCGGCAGATGTAGCGTCCGGTGCGGTCGCGAAGAACTCGCTCGGGGTGCGCCCGAAGGTGCGTTTGAACATGGCCGAGAACGCGCTCTGGCTGCGATAACCCAACTCGCGTGCGATGCGCGCGAGCGGGTAGCCCTTCGAGGCGAGCGGAATGGCTTGCGCCAGAATTACTTGCTGCCGCCATTGCACGAAACTCATATTGAGTTCTTGCCGGAACAGGCGTCCGATCGTGCGTGGACTGGCACCGGCGTAGCGGGCCCATTGGTCGAGCGTCCAAGCGCGTGCGGGGTCGGCCAGCATGGCGTTGCACAGCGTCAGCAGACGCTTGTCGCGCGGCAGCGGCACTTCCAGCGGAAGCGGCGACGCACGTCGCAATTCATCGAGAATCAGGCCGCCGAGCAGTTGCTCGCGAGCGGCGTCGAGTTCGTCTTCGGGCACATCGATCGCGGCAATCAACTCGCGCAGCAGCGCCGAGACTTCCACCACGCGGCAGTGGTCGAGCCCCGCCGGAATAAAGTCGCGATGCACGTAGAGCGTGCGCAGATACGACGGCTCGTTGACCTGCAAGCTGTGTTCGACATCGGGCGGAATCCAGATCGCCCGCGACGGCGGCACGATCCATGCGGCATCGGACACGGCAATCTGGATGACGCCACGCGGTGTGTAGGCCACCTGTGCCCAGGCATGGCGGTGATCCGGCACGTACATATTGTCGGGAATCGGTCGCGCCCGCAGCCGCACCGGCCGCTCGGGCGTGGGAGCGTACTCGGGCGGGACGACGTGCTTCGCTGGCGTGGCTGCGTTGGCGGCCGTGGCGGCAGTGGCGTCCGTAGCACCCGTACCAGGCGTAGCTGCCGTAGCGGGTAGTGCCGGTCCCGCCGATCCAGAGTTAGGCAGGTCAGTCGGAAAGCGCAAAGAACTTGGCATGGCGTAAGCGCGACAATTCGTGTGCCATAAGTGTAATTCAGCCGTCTGATCGTGTTGGCGGATGTCACATCGAGGTAAACCTCGAGTGCGTGATCGGCGCGTTGGCTTTCCGATTAGCCGAGGCGCTATGATCGATGCCAATGCTCGTTTCGCCGATGACGCGCTTGTCGTTCGGACATCGCACGTTCGTCCATCGCAATCCCTCTCTCAAGACCCTTCAAATCGGATACTTGCCATGAATTTCGCCACCTGCGATTTGTGTGATGCCCATGAAGATGCGCTGGCCGACGGCCGTCTGCGCGTATTGCAACCGGGTTTCCTGTTGCTCGGTCAGGCCCGCCGCTTCGCGGGGCCTGCGGCCACGCTGAAGGTTTTCGAAGACAACTCGCTCGTGCGTGCGGCGCTCGAGACGCCGGGCAATGGCCGGGTGTTGGTGGTCGATGGTGGCGGTTCGCTGCGTTGCGCGCTGGTGGGCGGCAATCTCGCGCAACTGGGTGAGAAGCATGGTTGGGCGGGCATTGTGGTGAACGGCGCCGTACGCGATACCGAGGAACTCGAAGCCTGTGCCATCGGCGTGCGGGCGCTCGCGACGAATCCGCGCAAGAGTGTGAAGCTCGGCGCGGGTCAGACGGATCTGATTGTCGATATCGCGGGCGAGTTGGTCCGTCCCGGTGAATGGATCTATAGCGACATCGACGGCATTCTCGTCTCGACGGAGGCGCTGGTATGACGCAGCAGAATATCGACGGCACCACGAGCACGGCGATGACGGAAGCCGCGACCGACACGGTAAGCGCGAACGACGCGGCGATCTACGTGTTCGTCTACGGCACGCTGCGCGCGGGCGAGATCAACGACATGATGCGGGCGGCGGAGCGTCACCAACTACCGGCACCGGCGTATGTGGGCACGTCGGCACTGGGCGGGCGGCTCTACGACTTCGGCCGTTATCCGGGCATGGTCCTGTCGGCGAACGCAGGCGAGCAAACGGTGGGCGACATCTACCGCATTCCGGCGGCGCTGGTCGCCGTGCTCGACGAGATCGAAGAGGTCTATCCGGGCGAAGCGGGGCTATTTGTGCGTGAACTGCACGACGTGGATTGCGATGGGCAGACTTACCGCTGCATCGTCTATCCCGTGAACGAGGCAGCGGTGGCAGGGCTGCCTCGCATTGCTGGCGGCGACTGGGTGAATTACCGGAAGTCGCGGGAGCCCAGCGCGGTCTGACGGGGGCGTGGCCTTGTCTACTCGTCTCGCACCCGAAGCGCAAACGGATTGAGCGACGTCCCGACGTCGTAGTGATCGATACCGTCCAGGCGCTTGAGCAGGCGGGCCAGCCCCACCGTGAGCGGCAACACCAGCCACTGCAATCCACACTTGAAGACGAACTCAAGGCCGATCATGCGGACCATGGCGTCGGTATCAAGCACGTAAGCAAACGCGATCAAAACGAAAACGAGCGTATCGAGGAATGCCGCCAGTGCGCTGCCCGTCATGATGCGCAGGCCAGCCCAGCGGCCATGCATTGCCACCTTCATGCGCGCGAGCGTGGCGGCATTCGCAAACTCACCGACAAAACACGCCGATACCGAAGCCACGAACATATGCGCGACGGCTTCGAACCAATGCCGCTGCACGTCGTCGGTGAACCCGGTCTGTGCGGCCCATTCGGGCTGCGTGGGCAACAGCGACATCAGCCACAGAAAGCCCACGAGGATCAAATTGGCGGCCAGTCCGCTCCAGATCACCACTCGGCTAATGCGATACCCGTACACCTCGGTGAGTACCGACGCAAACAGGTAGGCAAAGGGAAAGCTAATAAGGGCCGCCGAAAATGTCAGGCGCAATGGTTCGCCTGAGAGCGTCCAGGGCAACACGACTTCGCACACGCGCGCCCCCAGCGCATTGGAGATCAGCAAGAAACTCACGAACGCGATGGCCAGACCGATGACGGCAGGCGTGATGCGCGTGGCTTGCTTCATTTGATCGCGTCTTGGCCGGTGAGCGATCGGCGGCAGATGTACCGCGTCGGATTCCGTGCCTGATGAAAGTTCGGTCATTGGCGTATGGTGCGGACGTTACGAATGGACGCGGCATGTGTCGAGCGCACAGGGTTGATATCGAGGCCGTGTCTGCGCGTGAACCGTGCGCCGACCGTGAGTCTAGTGGGCGCGCAACGGGCGAGTACATCGTGAAAGAGCGTTTCTACGCATTGCTCGTGAAACATCTCGCTGTCCCGAAACGACAGCACGTAAGCGAGCAGCGATCGACGGCATATCGGGGCGCCAGTGTAATCGACCCAAATGGTGCCGTAGTCGATACCGCCAGTGAGCGGGCAACGTGAACTTAGCAGATCGGAACTCAGGCATTCATGCGCCAGCCCCGTGCCGGTATCGCCAACGTCATACGTGTTGCGCAGCAAGTCAGGCTGCACGCCGCCGCGTACGATGCCCACCGGTTCGGTGTCGAGATTTACGTGATCAGGATCGCCGTGGCGGGTGACGCGCACCGCTTGCCGAACAGGTGTCGCCCGCACAAGGACATAGGCATTCAGACAGCGCGTTATCTCACCGGCAACGTGGGCTTCAAGCGCCTCCGTCGATTCGAACTGCTGCTCGCGCAGCGTCGAGAAATATCGCCGTGCGTCGGACATCTCCAATGTGAAGGGCGAATCGCAGGGAATTACGAGCTCTAGCACCGCGATTTGCGGTCTGTCATGCATATCCAGCCACGCGACTTCATAGTCGTTCCAGAGGTCGTAGCCGCGCATTTCGCGAGCACCGGTACCGTGCCTCTGAGCACTGCGCAGGCGTGCGCGAGATAGCGGGTGGAGGGGCGGTACAGCCTTGGATTCCGTGATCATGGGGCGGGGTCTCTTCCGAAAGTTCGACGGTCGAACTTAACGCAGGGGCGCGGGGGCATTCAATGCGTTGATTCCGAAATACCGCGGGGACACACGACATGACGGCAATTTCCCATGAGCTCCATGCCGCCATGTCCGATTATGACCAGCCAAGCACCGGCGGTTGTGGGAGCATTCACGCATTCTGATAGCCATAAGCGGCCCATGCGCCGCTTCTCATACGATGCGTTCGTCCGACATTGCCCGTTTGCTAACGCTCTCCGCCATCTGGGGCGCGAGTTTCCTATTCATGCGCATCATCGTGCCAGCACTCGGGCCGCTGCCGACCGCGTTCTTTCGCGTCTCCCTCGGGGCGCTGGGGCTGGCCGTAATTCTGCTGGTCCTGCGCGTGCGCTGGCAGTTCAAGGGGTTGCTCGGGGCATCGATGGTGCTCGGCGTGATCAACTCCGGCATCCCGTTCGTCATGTACTGTCTGGCCGCACGGGTGCTGCCTGCCGGGTACTCCTCCATTCTTAATGCGACAACGCCGCTGATGGGCGTGCTCATCGGTGTGGTGTTCTTCCGCGAGCGACTGACCGGCGCGAAAGGGCTCGGCGTGCTGCTCGGCTTGATCGGCGTGGCAGTGCTCACCCGCACCGGGCCGGTGGAGATGTCCGGGCCGGTCGTGATGGGCGCACTCGCGTGTCTCGTTGCCACGTCGTGCTACGGGCTTGCGGGGTATCTGACCCGGCGCTGGATCACCGAGCGTGGCGGTCTCGACGCCAAGCTCGTGGCGTTCGGCAGCCAACTGGGTGCCGCCGTGGTGCTACTGCCGTTCTTCGGCTATGTCTCGGCCACGACCGGTATGCCGGGACCGGCCACGGGCGGCGTCTGGGCGGCCATGGCGGCGCTGGGTTTCGTTTGTAGCGCATTGGCCTACGTGCTGTTCTTCCGGCTGATTGCCGATCTCGGGCCGTTGCGCTCGCTCACGGTCACGTTCTTGATTCCGCCGTTCGGCGTGCTGTGGGGTGCACTGTTCCTCAACGAAGCTGTCACCTATGCCCACCTGGTCGGCGGTTGCTTTATTGCGCTGGCCGTGTGGCTCGTCTGCAAGCCGCCCAAAGCCGTCCCGGCAGCGAGTCGCGCTACGCCCTGACACCTTCATTACTGAATCGCCAAGGCCGGTAACTCGCGTTACCGGCCTTTTTTCATGATGTGGAATGTGGTTGCGGTGCGTAAAAATTTGCGCTGCTTGGCACAACGGGATGATTTCAGGAAGGGAAATATCGTTTCATATCGCAAAAATATTTTGTTATCTATTTGATTTATATAAGTTAAAAATATGCTTTGAGTGCGGAATTCGTTCTGTTGCGATGCGTGAAGAATCCCTAAACTCTTATACAAGACCTGCCGATCCGGAGACGCAAAAAGCGGTCAACTGCCAGTGACAGCGACCGAGCGGAAATAGGGCAGCAAAGAGATACCCCTCTTTTATTTGTATTGAGAAACCAGGAGAGATCACCATGACGACGCGTCAAGAACAAGTGAAGCAACTCGAGCAAGACTGGGCGAACAATCCGCGCTGGGCAGGCGTCAAGCGTGGCTACACGGCAGAAGACGTGGTGCGTCTGCGTGGTTCGATCCAGCCGGAGCAAACGCTGGCCCGTCGTGGTGCCGAGCGCCTGTGGACCCAGATCAACGAGCAGCCGTTCGTGAACGCCTTGGGCGCACTGACGGGTAACCAAGCGATGCAGCAGGTCAAGGCCGGTCTTCAGGCCATTTACCTGTCGGGCTGGCAAGTGGCCGGCGACGCCAACCTCGCGGGCGAAATGTACCCCGACCAGTCGCTGTACCCGGCGAACTCGGTGCCGCAGGTCGTGCGCCGCATCAACAACACGTTCACGCGTGCCGACCAGATTCAATGGCAGGAAGGCAAGAACCCGGGCGACGAAGGCTATATCGACTACTTCGCGCCGATCGTGGCCGATGCTGAAGCCGGTTTCGGCGGCGTGCTCAACGCGTTCGAATTGATGAAGTCGATGATCGAAGCGGGCGCCGCTGGTGTTCACTTCGAAGATCAGCTTGCCTCGGTGAAGAAGTGCGGTCACATGGGCGGCAAGGTGCTCGTGCCGACGCGCGAAGCCGTCGCCAAGCTGGTCGCTGCGCGTCTCGCGGCCGACGTGCTGGGCGTGCCGACGGTGCTCATCGCCCGTACCGACGCGGAAGCCGCTGACCTGATCACCGCCGACGTCGATCCGATCGACCAGCCGTTCTGCACCGGCGAGCGCACGGTCGAGGGCTTCTACCGCACGCGTAACGGTCTGGATCAGGCCATCTCGCGCGGTCTGGCCTATGCCCCGTACGTCGATCTGGTGTGGTGCGAAACCGGCAAGCCGGACCTCGAGTTCGCCAAACAGTTTGCCGAAGGCATTCACAAGCATTTCCCGGGCAAGATGCTGTCGTACAACTGCTCGCCGTCGTTCAACTGGAAGAAGAACCTCGACGACGCGACCATCGCCAAGTTCCAGAAGGAACTCGGTGCCATGGGCTACAAGTTCCAGTTCATCACGCTGGCCGGTTTCCACAGCCTGAACTACTCGATGTTCAATCTGGCCCACGGCTACGCCCGCCGTCAGATGAGCGCTTTCGTCGAGTTGCAGGAAGCGGAATTCGCCGCTGCCGACAAGGGCTTCACGGCAGTGAAGCACCAGCGTGAAGTGGGTACGGGCTACTTCGACGCCGTTACGCAGACCATCGAGCGTGACGCATCGACCACGGCCCTGAAGGGTTCGACGGAGGACGAACAGTTCTTCGACGAAAAGAAGGCGCAGGTCAAAGCAGCCTGATCGGGCTGAGGGAGGGCGCAGCGGCGCCCGCCAGCGAGGATGCGTCGTGGGGGCACATCGTCGTGAGCGGAACGTCGCCGCGCTTCGACCGCGCATCCCGGTCTATCCGACCGGGGCGGCTTTGACGGCGTGTCCCGTCGTCGTCAGGGTTGCAGTGCACGCCAGACGAGAAGAGGCCCGTGAGCTTATCCCGCTCACGGGCCTTTTTTCATGTTCGCCGCAGCGTCAGCGATAGATGATGACGGGAATTTTCGAATGCACGAGCACGCGTTGCGTCTCGCTGCCGAGCAGCAGGCTCGAGAGGCCGCGCCTGCCGTGCGACGCCATGAGGATGACGTCGCACCCATGGCGCGCGGCGGCGTCGATGATGCCGAGGTACGGGGCAGGGAACGTGGAAGTGTCGCGATGAAATGGCACGCCAGCCGCCGCGGCGGATTCGGCCAATTTGTCGAGATGCGAGCACGCCTCTTCAGCAATGCGTTCGCTGAACGTGGCCGGCGCTTCGAGGACGTATTCGCTAAATGGGGAGTAGGGATATTCGGCGAGACAACAATAACCGGTCACTCTTGCGCCGAGGGCGCGTGCCAGTTCGAGTCCGCCGTTGACGGCTTTTTGAGATAGCTCCGAGCCGTCGGTCGGAATGAGGATATGGGTAAACAACATATGACCTCCCGCAGTTGGCGTTGCTGAACACGCGTTCACAGGCTCGCGCAGGTCTTACGGTCTTGCACCCAGTCCGTCGGTTCGTTCGGTGTGGCAACCCGGCCAAACCGACATCCCCGATGGACCCTTCGCTTCGATTCTATGGCTTTGGCGCGGCGCAACAACGGGGGCAAACCCGATGCTACCCCTTATGCGTCGGACGCACTTTAAGTGACAAACGTTCCTTCTGCCGCCTGCGTCGAATCGACGCGCTCGTCCTGCCAGTACGTCGGACTACTGTAGTGATGCTTGAGGTGATCGATGAACAGCCGCACGCGTAGCGGCAAGTGGCGGCGCTGCGGAAACACGGCGTGAATACCGATAGGCGGGGCCGCGAAGGCGTCGAGCACGGTCACGAGGCGGCCCGCGCGAATGTCGTCGCCAACCTCCCACCAAGACCGCCACGCGAGGCCGTAGCCGTCTAGGCACCAGTCGTGTAGCACCGCGCCGTCGGTGCATTCCATCGTGCCGTTCACGCGGATGGTGACCACCTTGCCGTCTTGCGAGAAGGTCCAGCCACGCTGCTGGTTGGCGGTCGAGCCGAAGGCGAGGCAGTTATGACGGGCGAGCGCTTCGAGCGATTCGGGCGTGCCGCGTCTGGCCAGATAGGCGGGCGCGGCGACGCAGACACGCCGATTTTCCCCAAGCCGCAGCGACACCAGACTCGAATCGGGCAACTCGCCCAGCCGAATCGCACAGTCGAAGCCCTCGTTGACCAGATCGACGAGCCGGTCGGACAAATCGAGCGTGACCGTCACGTCGGGATGCGTTTCGATAAATACTGGCAGCAACGGGGCCACGTGACGTCGGCCGAAGCCCGCCGGTGCCGACAGGCGCAAATGCCCGCTGGCCTTGACGCCCCCGGCAGACACCGCACTCTCAGCGTTGTGCATCTCGTGCAGGATGCGCTGACAGTCTTCAAGAAAGGCCGACCCTTCGAAGGTGAGCGTCACGCGCCGCGTGGTGCGCACGAGCAATTTCACCCCTAAACGGGTTTCGAGCGCGTCGATACGCCGACCGATCACGGCCGGGGCCACGCCTTCCATGGCGGCAGCCGCCGACAGGCTGCCTTTGGCGGCCACGGCGACGAAGGTTTCGATTTGTTTGAAGCGGTCCACGCGGCGATTATGTACTAAAAAGTCAAAGATAAAGTGATTTTTTGGCTCTTTTATGACGTTCGGTATGAATAATACAATCGACCCGCAAAGACAGGTGATACCTATGGCTTCCCGAATTCAGGCAGTGATCTTCGACGCGTACGGCACGTTATTCGACGTTTATTCCGTCGCGGCCGCCGCCGAGCAGCAGTTTCCCGGCAGCGGGGCGGCGCTCGCCGAACTGTGGCGCACCAAGCAGATCGAGTACACGCAATTGCGTACGCTTTCGGGGCCGCAGGGCGAACGTTACCGCCCGTTCTGGGACATCACCGTCGACGCGCTGCGCTATGCCACCGCCCGACTGAACCTTACGCTCACGCCCGCAGCGGAGAAGCGTTTGATGGACGAGTACACCTGCTTGTCCGTGTTCCCCGAAAACCCACCCGTGCTGCGCGCCTTACGCGCCGCAGGTCTCAAGCTGGGTGTGCTCTCCAACGGCAATCCGCAGATGCTCGACATCGGCCTGAAGAGCGCGGGCATCAAAGACCTGTTCGATCACGTGCTTTCGGTCGACGCGGTACGCAAATACAAAACGGCCCCTGAGGCCTATCAACTTGGCCCGGCCGCGTTCGGCTTGCCGGTCGAGTCCATCGTTTTCGTTTCCAGCAACGGCTGGGACGCGGCCGGTGCCACCTGGTTCGGTTACCCGACGTTTTGGGTCAATCGTGCTGGGCTGCCGGTCGAACAACTCGGCGTGACGCCGCAAGGGATGGGGCGCGATATGCGCGACTTGCAGCGTTTTGTCGAGACACTGACGGGCGGGCGCGCTTAACGCTCATAGCCGTAGAAAACGGCATGGCGCGTTAAGCCACTTGTGCAAAGCCCCTGATGTTTTTCCTTGCGGCGCACGCCCTTATATAAATCGAGCTAGCTGGAGATCCCTGATGTCCCTGACGTTGCCCCCCGGCATGCAATTGCATGTCGACGCTAACACCGATGTTCGTCCTGAATACGAAGCGATTCTGACCCCCGACGCGCTCGCGTTCATCGCCAAACTGCACCGTGCGTTTGAGCCGCACCGTCAACAACTGCTGGCCGCGCGTGTCGAGCGCGCAGCACGCCTCGACGCTGGCGAAGTGCCTGATTTTCTGCCGGAAACACAAGCCATTCGCGACGCCGACTGGCGTATCGCGCCGCTGCCCGCCGCACTCCAGTGCCGCCGCGTGGAAATCACCGGTCCGGTCGAGCGCAAGATGATCATCAATGCGCTGAACTCGGGGGCGGACAGCTACATGACCGACTTCGAAGACTCGAACACGCCGAACTGGCACAACCAGTTGCAAGGCCACATCAACGTGCGCGACGCCGTGCGTGGCGAGATCAGCCTCGAACAAAACGGCAAGCACTACAAGCTGAACGACAAGGTCGCCACGCTGATCGTGCGTCCGCGCGGTTGGCATCTCGACGAGAAGCACGTGACGGTCGACGGTGTGCGCATGTCGGGCAGCCTGTTCGACTTCGGTCTGCATTTCTTCCACAACGCGAAGGCATCGCTCGAACGCGGTTTTGGCCCGTACTACTACTTGCCGAAGCTGGAAAGCCATCTCGAAGCGCGTCTGTGGAACGACGTGTTCGTGCTCGCGCAGAACGAACTCGGCGTGGCACAGGGCACCATCAAAGCGACGGTGCTCGTCGAGACGATTCTCGCGGCCTTCGAAATGGATGAAATCCTGTACGAGCTGCGCGAACACAGCTCGGGCCTGAACGCGGGCCGTTGGGATTACATCTTCTCGTGCATCAAGAAGTTCAAGGTCGACGCCGACTTCTGTTTGGCCGATCGCAGCCGCATCAACATGACGGTGCCGTTCATGCGCGCGTATGCGCTGTTGCTGCTCAAGACTTGCCATCGCCGCAACGCCCCGGCCATTGGCGGCATGAGCGCGCTGATTCCGATCAAGCACGACCCGGAAGCGAACGAGAAGGCCATGGCGGGCATTCGCGGCGACAAGGCACGCGATGCGACCGATGGCTACGACGGCGGCTGGGTGGCTCACCCGGGTCTCGTGCCGGTGGCCATGGAAGAGTTCGTGAAGGTGCTGGGCGATCGCCCGAACCAGATCGACAAGCAACGCGACGACGTGAAGGTGAAGGGCCACGACCTGCTCGAATTCAAGCCGGAAGCGCCGATTACCGAAGCGGGGCTGCGCAACAACATCAACGTCGGCATCCACTATCTGGGCGCGTGGCTCGACGGCAACGGTTGCGTGCCGATCCACAACCTGATGGAAGACGCGGCCACGGCCGAAATCTCGCGCTCGCAGGTCTGGCAATGGATTCGCTCGCCGAAGGGCAAGCTCGACGACGGACGCAAGGTCACCGCTGAACTGGTGCGTGAACTGATTCCGCAAGAGCTCGCCAACGTGAAGGAACTGGTCGGGCAAGTGGCGCCGTCGTACGACCGCGCTGCTGTGATCTTCGAGAAGATGAGCACGAGCGACGACTTCGTCGACTTCCTGACGCTGCCGCTCTACGAAGAGGTTTGAAGCCGGTTGAATCGGCTGAACGAGTCTGAAGGATAGGGGCTCAAGCATAAGCGAAAACGAAAGCGCAAGCGGGACGATGACAACATCGTCCCGCTTTGCATTTCGGGCGAAGCATTTCGTGTTTGGCTGCAACGCCTTGGGCGAAACCTGAAATTCACGCGTGCTCGTTGCGCTGAGACTTGAGGGTGTTCGGCTTGCTCCGTACCGCCTCAGCACAACCCCACAGATCACGAATGAGTCATTTCATCGATGCAACCGCCTTACCGTTGCGCGGATATCCCGGTCAGCTAATCAGCGATCAACGCGCGCAACTCATTGCCGAGCGTGTCGCAACGCTCGACGTTGCAATGACAAGCGGGCCTGAGCCATTGAACTACGCAGAGGCATGCGAAAAGTTCATCGACGAAGTCACGCGCATGGGCTTCTGGGATCGCTTGGTGGACCTGTTTCAAGGCGGCTCGCAGAAGCGCGAGACGCTGAAAGCCGTCGCACGGTGTCATGTCGCGACTTACCCATTCGGCCGGCGGTATTTGCACAACAAAGGCGACTACCCGGTAAAAGTTGGAAACCAAAGTTTGCATCTGTTGCAGCGTTTCACGCCCGCGGCACGCGCCAGCTTGCTGGGACCATCGCCAGATCGTCCGCCGGTGGTGTCCGGCCTCTCGACGATCGTGGTCGGTATTCCCGGCACACCGCTTCGCATGCCGTTACTCGCGCAGTGCTTCTCCGCTGCCGATGGCGCGTTGAGTGAGTATGAAACCGATCAACTCATGGAAATCGAGTCGGAGAACGGCCTGACGATACGTGAAACGATGGCGCGCAAAGACTCGGCAGTGCAGGAGGAACAGCGCCCATACGTTGCCGTGCAAGACGTCCTCTTGGGAGAGGCTTACTTTCGGGGCGGCTGCCGCGACGAAGCGGCGACGGCGTTCTACCGGGCGATGGCGCACTATGCCAAAGGCCGTCAGTACGGTGCAGCGTTGCGGTGTTTGCATCTGGCGCGAGGTTGCCAACCGTCGGGCAAAGACAGTCATCTGATCGCGGCGCCTGTCGTCGATGCCGCTCGCGCGTGCGATCTGACCGGGCAGTACGCCATTTCTGGCGCGCTTTATGAGGGCGTTGCCGACATCTACGCGAAAGCCGGCAGGGGCGCGATGGCCGACGAATATAGCGCGCGGGCGGACGAGCGCTTGGGACGTTTGGGGCTGCGCGCAGAAGACGTTGCTGACGTTGCCGACGACAGCGCTGTCGCCACTGCGCTTGAGGCCGTGATTCGGCGCAATCGCGACGCGCTGTCATCGACAGGGCTGTCTGCCGGTGTACATACGGTTTTCATGGACGATATGTGCGACTCGATTTCCGCGACGGAATTCGACGCTGGGGAAGGGGAGCGGTGGTGCCTGATGCTGCGTGCGGCGCGCGACGGCAAGCGCAATTACGAAATCATCACCGAGACCACGGCCAAGCAACTCGAAGCGCGGGGTATGCATCCGCTGCGCCGTGACCCGTTGGTGAACGGCGATATCGTACGCAGTGCCGCCGCGCTCGAATTGCTCGTTAGCTGCGAGTCTCCGTAATTTCGCCGTAGCGTCGCTGCCGTGCCCCTGGGACCGGCTTTGTCTTGTCGAAGTTGCCGCGCTACACTGAACATCGTCATTTTGACCATGAACGATGGAAGCGAGGACGCCGATGCCAGCCGATTTTCCCGATGACGCCCCATTCGATGCACACCGCACTCCGCTTGCCGAGACGGCGGCAGCGTCACCCGCCTGGCGCCGCGTTGGCAGTGTCACAGAAGCGCGCCCCGAGCGTTTGCGGCAGATGTACCCGCCAGTTGCCCCGTTCGCGAGCGGCATGCTCGACGTGGGCGACGGCCACCAAATCTACTGGGAGCAATGCGGCAACCCGCGCGGCAAGCCCGCCGTCTTCTTGCACGGCGGCCCCGGCGGCGGTTGCACGCCCGACCAGCGGCGTCTGTTCGATCCCCAAAAGTATTGCGTCACGCTGTTCGATCAGCGCGGTTGCGGGCGCTCGTTGCCGCACGCGAGTCTCGATCACAACACCACGTGGGATCTCGTGCGCGACATCGAGCGGCTGCGCGAGAAGTTCGGTTACGACCGTTGGCAGGTATTGGGTGGCTCGTGGGGCAGCACGTTGGCGCTGGCCTATGCGCAGGCGCATCCCACGCGGGTGAGCGAACTGATCGTTCGCGGCATTTTCACCGTGCGCCGCGAGGAACTGCATTGGTACTACCAAGAGGGGGCGTCGTGGCTGTTCCCCGACCGGTGGGATGCCTTCCTCGCGCCGATTCCGCTCGAAGAGCGCGGCGATTTGATGCGCGCCTATCGCAAACGGCTGACCGGCAGCGACGAAGCCGCAAAGATCGAAGCGGCGCGGGCATGGAGCATTTGGGAAGGCAGCACGATCACGTTGCTGCACGACGCCGCGCTCACCGAAGCGTTTGGCGATCCGCACTACGCGATTGCCTTTGCGCGCATCGAAAACCACTACTTCGTGCACGACGGCTTTCTCAAGCCCAATCAGTTGATCGACGAAGCCTGGCGGTTACGCAATATTCCCGGTGTCATCGTGCAGGGGCGCTACGACGTGGCGACGCCTGCGCGCACCGCATGGGAGTTGCACAAGGCATGGCCCGAAGCCGATTTCTTCTGGGCGCCAGACGCGGGACACGCCTTTAACGAACCCACGATTCTGCATTGGTTGATTGAAGCGACGGACCGGTTTGCGTAGTTGGGAAGTGGCTCGCCGTGGATTTGGCGAATTCTGGAATGTTGGTGCGACGACTGGCGCGATAGTCGAGGCGCTGACATTCCGGCGATCGACGGCAGGCTAGCGCAAACGTAGTTAGCCTCTGATGGTGTCGAACACCGGCCCTTCACCGTGTTCGCTCCGTCGGAGGCATTGCCATGCCGGCCAGTCCCGCTATCCCGTTTGTGCCCTTGAAAGTGCAGGGGTATCCCGCGCAACAGTTGAGCGGCGTGCGCGCCGATTCGATTAGCGACGCCGTTTGCGTGATCGACGATGCGCTGGTCGAGGCGGCAGGCAACCCGCGAGTGGTTCATGCCGCGTTCGATCGGTTCCGCGCTGCCATGACGCAGATGGGGCCTTGGGACTGCATCAAAGACATCTTCACGTGCGGCTCTCATAAGCGAACGATTCTCGACGCGTTGGCACGCTGTCACGTCGCGTCGTACGAGGAAGGCCGCCGGTATTTGAGCGACTTGGGTGAGTATCCGCTGCGTACCGGCGAGAGCAGCTTGTATCTGCTGCGCATGCTGGCGCAGGACGTGCGCTCGGTCGCACTGATGCCCATGCCGGACAACTTGTGCGAAGAACCGCCGAGATTGGCGGCGTCCGGCCCGCCGATTCAATTGTGGATTCCGGGTATCGGGCTTCGCCTGCCGCTGATGCCGGATTGCTTCGGCAATGGTGCAGGGGCGGTGACCGACGAAGAACTCGAATGGCTGATGGATGGCCGCGGCCCGGGCGGAAAGTCCATCCGGCAATACCTGAGCGAGCGTCACGACCAACGCACCGAAGCCGAATGCGTGGCACTCGCGTGCGAGCACGAGACGGACGCGCGCACCTACCAATTGGCCGGTCATGCCGACCTTGCCGGTCAGTTGCTGGAGCAGGCTGTCGAAGTCTTTGCCGGTCTTCCCCATCCAGAGGCGTTGGTGCGGTGCCTGACGCGCGCCGCCGAGATTTTTGCCCTGACGGGCGATCCATCGCATCTCATCGCGCGCTGCCAGCGGTACGCCGACAACTGTCGGCCGTATGGGCGGCATTTCGAGGCGGAAATGGTCGGGCGTGCGATCGCGCGGCTGTATGCGTCACTCGGCAAACGCGATGAAGCATGTTTGGCTGAGGCGAGTGCCGACGAGAGTCTGTTCAGGCTGGGGCTCTCGTGCGAAGACGCGAAGGAGGGTGGCATCCTGCGCAAGGCCATCGACGTTGCGATTCGCTGTCACATGTCGTTGCTGCAAACGACGGGCGTTCGGACGCGGCTCGGAACGCTTTACTTCCCCGAGGCGCGCGACCCTGTGTCAGGGGCGACGTTCGGGACCGAGACGACGGATGTCTGGTGCTTGCTCAAGCGAGACGGCCGCGACATCGCCTCTGGGCTGGCGTACGACCTGATCACCGAACACACGGCGAGCGCACTGAAGAAACGCCGTATGCACCCCGAGGGCGCGCCTTTGTGCGAGGACGACATTGTGTCGGCGGCAGGCATGCTGGCCGCGTTCCACTCCCCCTTACTGTTCTGAAGGCCCACCGAGCCGAGGTTCGACAATGCGACCCATTCCTTCGAGAAGTCTTCCGGTGCAGGGGTATCCCGGTGGCGCGTTAAGTGAAATGCGTGCCGACGCGTTGCGCAAAAATGCCGATGCGCTCGAGTTAGTGATGCGCGATCACTCGGATAACGCGTTTCGAATCTGGGCGGCATTCGAGCGTTTTCGATGCGACCTGACTCATATGGGCCTGCGGGATTGCGCCACCGACCTGTTCACGAACGGCGCGCAAAAGCGATTGATTCTGGATGCGCTTGCCCGGTGTCATATCGCATCCAACCCGTTGGGTCGTCGTCACTTACGCGAGTTGGGGGAGTACCCGCGCCAGACAGGTGCGAGCAGCTTGTATCTGTTGCAAAAGCTGCCCTTGGACGTTCGGCAGGCCATGATTGGACCGTCGTCGGATACCCCTTTCAAACAGCGGCCGGAAGTCTTTTCCTGCGGGCTGATCACGTTATGTATTCCGGGGGTCGACTTGCGCTTGCCATTGATGCCGGAGTGTTTCGGGGCAGGCGAAGGTGCTATCAGCGCTCACGAATACGAAACGCTGATGGATGGCGCACACACGGCCGGTTCGTCGATTCGCGATTGGCTGGCGTTGACTTACCGGTCGCTGGATCGCAATGAACTCGATAGCTTGGCGCGCACCCACGAAAAAGACGCGTCTGCCTATGCCGCAGCCGGGTATGTCGATATTGCGGCCGAGCGCTATGCCCGCGCGATTAGGGCATTTGCCGACGCTGACCGGCAAACGGCAGTGCTTCGGTGTCTCGCCGCGTCGCGGGAAGTTTTTGCGGCAACGCAAACCGGTGCAGATGTTGTGACCGCATGTGCGCAGTACGCCGAGGCTTGCGAAAAGGACGGCCGAGTGTCACGCGCGGCGGAAATTCGCCTGAAGGTTAACGAGTTCCGTGCGTATGTCGACAAATATGGGCAGGTACCGGGTGACGGCGGCAGCGTGGGGGATGGGGTTGCCGGATCGACGATGCGGCAGCAGCGATCCAACGGCGTGCTCTGGCGGGCGTTCGAATCCGAAATTGCCGCCAAGTTGATTCCGCTGAAAACCACAGGCATTAGAACGCAGATGGGGACGCTCTACTTCAAGTTCGAACGCGATTGCGTATCGTTCGAGAAGTTTGAGCAGGGTAAGCGTGTCCGGTGGTGTCTGCTCAGACGAGACGACTGTGGCGAGGGCGTCGATGCGGTCTACGACCTGATTACGGAGGAAACCGCGAATCGGTTGACGCGGGAGAATCTGCATCCGCAGCGCGAGGAGGGCTTGCGGGACGGGGACATTGTTCGGGGCGTCGACATGCTGCGCGCGTTGTTGCCGTTGGAGCCGGTGGTTTCCCCATAAGACAACACCCCGGAGGCGGGACAGATGTCCGACCTTACCGGGGTGTTGTTGAATGCTTTAGCGCTCAGACGAGCGCGACCGCATGACCTGTGGCGCCAACCGATACGATCGGCGCCGCAAGTATTTAGTCGCCGCGACGCTTGAAGCCGCCACCGTTGCCGCCGTTACGATTGCCGCCGCCGTAGCCGCCGCGATCTTGACGCGGGGCGTCGAAGCTACGCGTGCCACGGTCTTGACGGTAGCCGCCGCCGCTGCCTTCGAACGAGCGGGTGCCACGATCCTGACCTTGACGGTTGCCTTCGAACGGACGCGGTGCGCGACGCTCGAAGCGGTCGGTGCCGCTGCCGTTCGAGAAGCCGCCATTGCCACCGTTACCACCATTGCCGCCTTCACCGCCGGCGCTTTGATAGCCACCTTGGTAACCGCCGCCTTGGTAGCCGCTGTTTTCACGGCGCTCGAAAGCGCCACCGGCCGGCTTGCCTGCGCCGAAGCGCTGACCGCCTTGATAACCGCCACCACCGTTGCCGCCTTGACGCGGACCGTTGTTGCTCCAACGGCCGCCGCCACCGCCTTGACCGTGACGCGGACCGCCACGACCTTGACCCGGGCGCTTGCCACCGGTGCCAGCACCGGCCTTCGGTGCAGCGCGGCGCGGCTCGAAGCCGACCACGACGTTGACCGGCAGCGGTTGACGCGTGTAACGCTCGATGCGACGCACGGCGCCGACTTCAGCGTGTGCGGCCAAGCTCACGGCGACACCACGGCGACCGGCACGGCCCGTACGGCCAATGCGGTGCACGTAGTCTTCGGCGAACTTCGGCAGATCGTAGTTGAACACGTGCGTGATGCCCGGCACGTCGATGCCGCGTGCGGCAACGTCGGTCGCGACCAGCACGCGCACCTTACGCTCGCGCAGTGCACGCAGCGTACGGTTACGCACGCCTTGCGGCATGTCGCCGTGCAGGGCGGCGCTGTCGAAACCAGCTTGCTCGAGTTGATCGGCCAACAGGTCGGCGTCGCGCTTGGTCGACGTGAACACGATGGCTTGATCGAGCGAGTCGTTGCCGAGCAGGTGCGTGAGCAGACGATCCTTGTGCGAGCGGTCGTCCACGTAGTGCAGCATCTGTTCGATGTTTTCGTTGGTGCGCTGGTCGTTGCTACGCGTGATCTCGATGGTTTCCGGATCGCGCAGCAGACGACGCGTGATTTCGCTCAGGCGGCCGTCGATCGTTGCCGAGAACAGCAGCGTCTGACGCGTTTCCGGCGTCGCGTCGACAATCGTCTGAATGTCGTCGATGAAGCCCATGTCGAGCATGCGGTCGGCTTCGTCGAGCACGAGCATCATCAGTTGCGACAGATCGATCTTGCCGCTGGAGATGTGGTCGAGCAGACGGCCCGGCGTTGCCACGATGATTTCGGGCTGCTTGGCCAGCATTTCGAGCTGACGCGGGTAGGGCATACCGCCCAGAATGCTCACCGTGCGCAGACGGCGCAGTTGCTTGCCGTACGTGTCGGCAGCGGTCGAAACCTGCTGAGCCAGTTCACGCGTGGGCGTGAGCACGAGCAGCAGCGGTTGCGCGGCGACGCGGCGAATGCGTTGGCCCTTGCGGGGCTTTTCGCCCGGGGCAGCCGGTTGGTTGCGCGGATGCGCTGCCGGGGCACGGTTGCCCAGATCGCCGCTGGCTTGCATTTCGGCAAAGCGGTGAATGGCGGGCAACATGAAAGCGGCGGTCTTGCCCGAGCCGGTCGGGCTCGAGACCAGCAGATCGCGACCGGCGAGCGCGGCGGGAATTGCACGCTGCTGCACGGGGGTCGGGCTGGTGTAGCCGGCGGTGTTGAGTGCCGAAAGAATGGCTTCGTTCAGGCCGAGTTCGGCGAACGTGGGGCCGTCAGCAACCACAGCAGCCGCAGTTTCAACTTGCGGAGCGGCGTCGATTGCGTTTTCTTCGGACGAAGGGAAATAGGTCTGCGCGAGCGCAGACATCTTGGATGTCTGTTCCATGAATCCTCTTGCGGATTGATAGGGTTACGTTGGGGCGTTGGCGCCAATCGGCAAACCCAATTCGTCGCAAGCAGGAAGCAAATCGCGGATGGGGCAGAAAGCGGATCGAAATCCGTATCGTAAGCCAGGGGACGGTGGCGGGTCGTTCGGTTAAGAACGCCAGTACCGGCAAGAACTACTACAACGGCTTATCACAGGATTGGGGCAAAACGCGGTTTTCGTCGCTTGATGGGGTACAACATGGTGCCCCGAAAAGCGAAGCGCGAATTATACCTGATATTTTTGGGAAATGCACGTTGGCATTTACACGGGGTGAAAAAGCCCCATCGCGCGGTGGTTGGCGCCCGGGCGGCGGCGGGTGGTGGCGGGTCGCGAAGGGTGGGCTGTTTCTTGCGTCGATCCGCTAGGTGGCTCGCGCTGCGCCCGATTACAATAGCGCCATGTCTTCGATTACGCTTCTTGCCCTCGATACTTCGACCGAGTTTTGTTCGGTTGCCGTGTATCGTCATGACCCTGCCAGCGATGCGCCGGCGCTCGTCGTCGAGCGCCACCTCGACACCGGCCCTGTCTCCAGTACGCATATTCTTCCCGCCGCACGCGACGTCTTGCGCGAGGCTGGTCTCGCCCTTGCCGATTGCGATGCGATTGCCTTCGGCGCCGGGCCAGGCTCGTTCACCGGTTTGCGCACGGCCTGCGGCGTGGCCCAAGGGCTCGCCTTCGGTGCCGGTTTGCCGGTCGTGCCGGTCGGCACACTGCTCGCCTGTGCCGAAGCGGCACGCGCCGCACGGGTCGATACGCAGCGTGTGCTCGTTGCCCTCGATGCCCGCATGAACGAAGCCTATTGGGCCGATTACGTATGGGATGACGCCGCCGGGGATTCCGGCGATTGGCGCGAGTCGCAAGCGCCATCGCTCGATGCTGCCGAACTCGTGCGTGCGCCCGATACGCCTTTTGTCGTAGCGGGCAACGCCGCAGTCGCCTTCGGCGATCGCCTGATCGCTGCCCAGCAAGCGCAGGCGGTGCTGGCCGACGCCATGCCGCGTGCGCGCTATGTCGCGACGCTGGCCGCGCGTGCCTTCGCTCGCGGTGAGGCCATTCCAGCCGATCAGGCCATGCCGGTCTACATCCGCAATAAAGTGGCCCAGACGACGGCCGAGCGCGAAGCCATTAAGCAGGCGGCGGCGCAGGCCGGTGGCAAGGAGGCGTCCTGATGCGCCAGACCGGCCCGAATCACTTCTCGCCGATGACGCTGGCCGACCTCGATGAAGTCATCGCGGTCGAGGTGCGGGCGTACCCGTTTCCGTGGACCCGTCAGAATTTCGCCGACTCGCTCGATGCCGGGCACCAAGGCGTGTGTCTGCGCGCTGTCGACGGCACGCTGCTGGGCTATTTCTTGCTCATGCCCGTCGTCGACGAGACGCACTTGCTCAACGTGTGTGTCGTCCCCGAAATGCAGGGCAATGGGTTGGGTGTGGCGCTGCTCGAAGAAATTGTGCGCACGTCGCGCGAGCAGGGCATGGGCGGCGTACTGCTGGAAGTGCGGCCGTCCAATTCGCGTGCACTGCGCATTTATGAGCGTTTTGGCTTCGAGCAGATCGGCCGGCGCAAAGGATACTATCCGGCTAGCGGGCGTCGCGAAGACGCCATCGTAATGCGCCTGTCGTGGGAGACCGATCGTGCCGTGGCCTAAAGCAATTCTGGAAGAGTTTGGCCTTTGGCCGGTATGGATGTCGCACGATGCGGCGGCCGCAGCGGCCAGCGCCGCACAGAGCGACGTGGCCACGCTAGAGGTTGCCGATGCGTCTGCCGTGAATGCCGACGATCTGCCGCCTTGGGATGTGCCTGCGGCGGTGGCAACGGCTGCTGCCGTTCGTCCGGCTGCGCGAGTTGCTGCGCCCGAGACGGCAGTGCCGGTGGCTACCGAGTACCGTGAACCGGCGCCCGTCGCGCGTGCCACCAACCCGCGTCCGGCGACGCCGAACCGTACCGGCGCCGTAAGCCGGGCCAACGATCTGCCGCCCGACGATATTCCGATGTGGCTCGACAGCGAGGGTTACGGCGACGGCGATGCTGCCGCCGATGCGGCGCTTTGGTCGATCGTGCGCGATGGCGGCGAGGCGGATGCACCGCAACGTCCGGCGTTGCCCGCCGTCGAGACGCTCGATTGGGAAGCGCTGACCGAGCGTGTCGCCAATTGCCGCTTGTGCGGGTTGTGCGAGAAGCGTACGCAGACGGTGTTCGGCGTGGGCGATCGCGAAGCCGATTGGCTGCTCGTGGGCGAAGCCCCCGGACAGCAGGAAGATTTGCAGGGCGAGCCGTTCGTGGGCCAGGCGGGCAAGTTGCTCGACAACATGTTGCGTGCGTCGGTACTCAAGCGCGGCGAGAACGTGTATATCGCCAACGTGCTCAAGTGCCGTCCGCCTGGTAACCGTGACCCGGAAGCCGATGAAGTGGCGAGCTGCGAGCCGTATCTCAAGCGTCAGGTCGCGCTGCTCAAGCCGCGCGTGATCGTGGTGATGGGGCGCTTTGCGGCGCAGAGTATCTTGCGTACGCAGGCCAGCATCGCGAGCTTGCGTGGACGGGTGCATGAGTATGAGGGCGTGCCGGTGATCGTGACGTACCATCCGGCCTATCTGTTACGCAGTCTGCCCGACAAGGCCAAAGCCTGGACGGATTGGTGTTTGGCGCGGGCCACTTACGAGGCGGTGTGCGAATCGACTCCGGCCAACAAGCCTATCGCGAACTGATCGCTACGCTGCGCGAGCCGCCGGTACGGGACCTCGCGTGGCTTCTGTTGTCCGACGATTTGCTCAGCGCTGCGCGTTTCCCGGCAGCGCTGGCGCATCTCGATGCCGGAAACGCGGTGACGGCAGCATTGCACGACTGGCTGCTGGCGTGTGACGCCGACGCCGCGCCACTGCGTGAATTCATCGTGCAGCAAGGCGAAAGCAACCGGCTCGGGCGCTACGCCGAACAGTTGCTGCACTTCGCGCTGCTCAATAGCCCTTCGCTCGAATTGCTGGCGGCGGGGCTGCAAGTCCGTGACGTCCGACGCGGCAACATGACGCTCGGCGAATGCGATTTTCTGCTGGAGCGGCGTGCCGACCGTCAGTTATTGCATTGGGAACTGGCCGTCAAACTCTACCTTTTCGTTCCTCCTGCTGGCCCGATTGCTCAGGTGCCTCCGCTGGACGAACGCTCTCTCCAATTCCACTGGCTTGGGCCGAATTTGGCCGATAGTCTCGCCGACAAGGTGGCGCGACTGCTAGGCCATCAATTGCGGTTGACCACATTTGAGGCCGTGCGCAGCGCGCTGCCCGCCGCCGGGCCGTGGCTGCCGCAGGTGTATCTCAAGGGGTGGCTGTTCCATCCGCTCACGCAACCCGCTGCGTTGCCTCAGGTGGCTGCCGAGACCCACGGCCGCGGCTGGTGGGCGACGCTCGACGAGTGGTGGGTGCAGGCGCAGGCGACGCTGTCGGTGCAAGGCGACGCATCGTCCAGCGCAGGAGTAGGTGACGAGGCGTGGGCGATTCTGCCGCGCGCGCGGTGGCTGGCACCCGCGCGGGTTGGCGAGCATGCCGTGTTCTCGCTTTCCGCTATGCGCGAGCGTATTGAGACGCACTGGCGCGAACGTGGCGTTGCGGAACCGCTGTTGGTCGTATCGCTCACGCGTCCTGCGTCGGCGCAGGGCGATTGGATCGAGCGCACGCGCGGTTTCATCGTGCC
Source organism: Pandoraea pneumonica (assembly GCF_902459645.1). Classification (GTDB taxonomy): domain Bacteria; phylum Pseudomonadota; class Gammaproteobacteria; order Burkholderiales; family Burkholderiaceae; genus Pandoraea; species Pandoraea pneumonica. Next base: position 1,292,675 of record NZ_CABPSK010000001.1, on the reverse strand, counting down.
CGACTACTGGGCACCGCGCGCGCGGCATCGCATCGAGGAATTGGCGGGGAGAGCGGAGGCGGCCGCGCGCCGTGCATTGGCGGAAAGTGCCAACGATGGCGCGCCGTCGTTGTGACGTCAGCGGACGTTAGCGTGGCGATAGCCGTCTGGCGGCCTCAGTGGGATGACCCCAGCGAGATGACCTCGGCGCAATGGAGTCACTGCGCCGACGTGACGTGAGGCTTACGTCTTCGGCCAAACAGCGTGGAAATGGTGCACGGGCCCGATGCCGTGACCGATGCGGAGTTCGTCGCTCGCCGCGAGCGCACCGTTCAAGTAGGCCTTAGCATCGCGCACGGTGCTCGACCAATCGCTGCGGCGCGGCCGCAACGCCGCGAGTGCGGCCGACAGCGTGCAGCCCGTGCCATGCGTATTGTGCGCAGCAATGCGCGGCGCATTGAAGCGCTCGACACCTTCCTCGCTGACCAGCCAGTCGGGGCTCTGATCCCCGGCCAGATGCCCGCCTTTGACCAGCACATTGCGCGCACCCAACGCACGCAGCGCCTGCGCCTGCTGTTCCATCTCGTCTTCGTTCGTGGCGGCGGCGACACCTAGCAATGCAGCCGCTTCGGGCAGATTCGGCGTAATCAGGTCGGCCAGCGGAAGCAGTTCGTCGCGCAACGCGGCGACGGCATCCGGTTGCAGCAGCGCGTGACCGCTCTTCGAGATCATCACCGTGTCGAGAATGACGAAGCGGGGCCGGTACTGACGCAGGCCAGCGGCCACGGCACGCACGACATCCGCGTTCGCCAGCATGCCGAGTTTGACCGCATCGACGTCCAGATCCTGAAACACCGCGTCCATTTGCGCCGTGACGAAACTCGCGGGCGGCGTGTGGATATCCGTCACGCCTCGCGTGTTCTGTGCGGTGAGCGCCGTGATAACGCTCGCGCCGTACGCGCCGAGTGCCGAGAAGGTCTTGAGGTCGGCCTGAATGCCTGCACCGCCGCTCGAATCCGAGCCGGCGATGGTCAGTGCGATGGGAATGGCACCGGACGTGCCGGTGGCCGGGTGCGACGATTGCGAATTCATATCAATGCTTGACTTCGCCAATGAGCGAGAGCGAATCGAACTCGCGCTGATTGGCCTGATGGCGCTTCATGACGAGCCACATGGTGCCCGACACGAACAAGCCGAAGAGAACGATGACGATGCCCACCGGCACGTTGCACCAGATCAGCAGCGCATACAGGCACAGCATGATCAGCACCGACAGATTCTCGTTGAAGTTCTGCACGGCAATCGAGTGGCCGGCGGAGAGCAGCACGTGACCGCGGTGTTGCAGCAGCGCGTTCATCGGCACCACGAAGAAGCCCGCGAGTGCACCGACGATGATCAAGAAGATGTACGCGATGATCAGATATAGCGGCACCTTCCAGTGTTGGCCGAACGGCAGCAAGTCTTTCGAGAAGAAGGCCATCGCCATCACGGCGATCCCCATGGCGATGCCCACGGGCAAGACCGACAGCGAGCGCTTGAGCGGGATGCGCGACGCTGCGACGATGGCACCGATGGCCACGCCCACGGCCGACACCGCTTGCAAGATCGCCCCTTCCGAGAGCGTCATGCCGAGCGCTTTTTCGGCCCAGCGCAGCACGATGAATTGCAGCGTGGCACCGGCACCCCAGAAGAGCGTGGTCACAGCCAGCGAGATTTGGCCCAGCTTGTCGCGCCACAGCGTAACGAAGCAGTCGGCGAAATCGGAAACGAGCTTGATCGGGTTGCGTTCCTGGCGCGCATAGCGGGCGCCGGTATCGGGAATACGCAGATTGAAGAGGGCAGCGATCACATAAATGCCCATGATGATGACCATCGCGGCCATGGCCGGCGAACTGATGACATCGGGCGTGCGATGCAAAATCCAGTCGGACACGTGGGGGCTGATCAACGCGCCGCCTAACACCGTGCCGAGAATGATCGAACTGACGGTTAGCCCCTCGATCCAGCCATTGGCCGCGACCAATCGTTCCGCAGGTAACAGTTCAGTGAGAATGCCGTACTTCGCAGGCGAGTACGCGGCGGCACCAAAGCCGACAACACCATACGCAATGAGCGGGTGCGATCCGAACAGCATCATCATGCAGCCGACCACTTTGATCGTATTGCTGATGAACATGACGCGGCCTTTGGGCATGGAATCCGCAAAAGCGCCGACGTAGGCTGCCAGAATGACGTACGAGAGAACGAAGAAGAGTTTGAGCAGCGGAGTCATCCACTGCGGGGAATGCAGATCTTTCAGAAGTGCGATTGCCGCGATAAGCAATGCATTGTCGGCCAGCGACGAAAAAAACTGCGCGGCCATGATGGTGTAAAAGCCTTTCTTCATCGGTACTTGAGTCGATCCCGTGCGGCGTAAAACTTGCGTGTCTCGGTTGTCGGAATCCGCGGTGCCCGCGTCGGGCACCCAAACGGGATGAAACCGGGCTTAAACACAGGGGTATCTGCGCGCATCAAGCATGCATATGTCGCTAATGGGCCGTATTTTCGGCCTTGAAGCCCCCGTGTCGGGCGCCCGGTCGCCCTCGGTCTTTGACCGATATTGTTGTCGGGATAAAGATTTCGGCAAAACAAGTTGTGCGCACGGCTTTATAACACGAAAATATGCCGATGCGTTATGCCACCGGCACCTTCAGGCATGCCTGAAACGGTGTGGTTCACCAGGCTTCACATCCCGTCGCGCGAAATCGCACCAATTCGCATCGGGCGTGTCAATGCCATGTGTTTGAACCCGTGCCCGCGCCGGTTCTGAAACGGTGTCCCGGTGGCGCTTCTCTTCTGTTCTCAATCCTGCCATGCCTCGTCCGATCAAAGTCTCGATTCATACCGCAGCGCTTGCCCATAATCTCGATGTCGCCCGTCGCCACGCCCCCAACGCCAAGGTTTGGGCCGTGGTCAAGGCCAATGCCTATGGGCATGGCATTGAAAATGCCTATCCCGGATTGCGCGATGCCGACGGTTTCGGCTTGCTCGATCTCGAAGAAGCCGTGCGCGTGCGCGAACTCGGCTGGGCTGGTCCGATCTTGCTGCTCGAAGGGTTCTTCACGCCGTCCGATCTGGCCATCGTCGACAAATACGGTCTGACGACCACCGTGCATAGCGACGACCAGTTGCGCATGCTCGAGACCACGCGTCTGACCAAACCGCTCAACGTGCAACTGAAGATGAACTCGGGCATGAACCGTCTGGGTTTCTCGCCCGAGCGTTATCGCGCGGCGTGGGAGCGTGCACGTGCCATTCCGGGGGTGAGTCAGATCGTCTTGATGACGCACTTTTCGGACGCCGACGGTCCGCGCGGCATCGAACACCAGATGGAAGCGTTCGAGCGTGGTGCCCGCGATGTGCCCGGTGAGCGCAGTCTCGCCAACTCGGCCGCCACGCTTTTCCATCCGCAGACGCACGCTGCATGGGTGCGCCCCGGCATCATGTTGTACGGCTCGTCGCCGAAGGGGCTGGAAGTCCCGGCATCGGAACTGGGTTTGCAACCGACCATGACGCTCGAATCGGAGCTGATCGGCATTCAGGAAGTGCCTGCGGGCGGCACCGTGGGTTACGGCAGCCTCTTCACGGCAGATGCGCCGATGCGCGTGGGCACGGTCGCTTGCGGTTACGCCGACGGCTATCCGCGCGTGGCCCCGTCGGGCACGCCGGTGCTCGTGGACGGCGTACGTACGCGTATCGTTGGCCGCGTCTCGATGGACATGCTGGCCGTCGACCTGACGCCAGTGCCGCAAGCGCGCGTCGGTACCACGGTAACGCTGTGGGGCCGCGGCCTTGGCATCGACGAGGTGGCGGCGTCGGCTGGCACACTCGGCTACGAGTTGATGTGTGCCGTGGCGCGCCGCGTGCCGGTGCACGCGAACTGAGCGAGCGCATGGCGAAACCCAAGACTGTCTATATCTGTACCGAATGCGGTGGCCAGAGCCCGAAGTGGGCTGGCCAGTGCCCGAACTGCAATGGCTGGAATACGCTGGTCGAATCCGTGCCGGAGACGACGAGCGGCCACCGTTATCAATCGCTCGCTAAGAGCACGCCGATTCGCAAGCTCGCGGAAATCGAAGCGTCCGACGTACCGCGTTTTTCCAGCGGCGTGAGTGAGTTCGACCGTGTGCTCGGCGGCGGGCTGGTGGCCGGTGGTGTGGTGCTGATCGGCGGCGACCCGGGTATCGGCAAGTCGACGCTGTTGCTGCAATCGCTGGCGCACTTGTCGCGCGAGCGTCGCGCACTCTACGTGAGCGGCGAAGAATCGGGGGCGCAAATCGCGTTGCGCGCGCAGCGTCTTGGATTGGGCGCGGCGGGCGAGGGCGGCGGTGGCGGCGATCTCGATTTGCTCGCCGAGATTCAGTTGGAAAAGATTCTAGGTGCCATCGAGTCGGAAAAGCCCGACGTCGTTGTCATCGACTCGATCCAGACGGTCTATTCCGAGGCGCTTAGCTCGGCACCCGGTTCTGTTGCGCAGGTCCGCGAGTGTGCCGCACAACTGACACGCTGTGCCAAGCAGAGTGGCGTGACCGTGATCATGGTCGGTCACGTGACGAAAGAAGGCAGTCTTGCTGGGCCGCGTGTGCTTGAGCACATTGTCGATACCGTGCTGTATTTCGAAGGCGACACGCATTCATCGTATCGGCTGGTGCGCGCGTTCAAGAACCGCTTCGGTGCCGTGAACGAGCTTGGTGTGTTCGCGATGACGGAGAAGGGGTTGCGCGGTGTCGCCAACCCGTCGGCCTTGTTCTTGTCGCAACACGAACAAACCGTGCCCGGTTCGTGCGTGCTCGTGACGCAAGAAGGCACGCGGCCGCTGTTGGTCGAAGTGCAGGCGCTGGTCGATACGGCGCAGGTGCCGAACCCGCGTCGTCTCGCGGTGGGGTTGGAGCAGAACCGGCTGGCGATGTTGCTCGCTGTGATGCACCGTCACGCGGGCATTGCGTGCTTCGACCAGGACGTGTTCCTGAACGCCGTGGGTGGCGTGAAGATTACCGAACCGGCGGCCGATTTGGCCGTGTTGCTCGCGATTCATTCGTCGCTGCGTAACAAGCCGTTGCCGCGCGGCATCGTCGCGTTTGGCGAAGTGGGGCTGGCGGGCGAGATCCGGCCGAGTCCGCGCGGACAAGACCGTTTGAAGGAAGCCGCCAAGCTCGGTTTCTCGATTGCGATTATTCCGAAGGCCAACGCGCCCAAGCAACCGATCGACGGTCTCGAAGTGCACGCCGTGGATCGGCTGGAGCAGGCGATTTCCGTTGTGGCGGGGTTGTGAGCCGAAGGGTTTCGGTGACGCGTCGATTCCGGTGTTGGATTGGTATTCAGCAGTATTGAGCCGGTAGGCACCGGCGTTAATCGTGGTTGATGCAGTGCCGATTCACGCCGCCGAGCGAGCATTGAAAAGGCCCGATCAGTTTTCACTGATCGGGCCTTTTTCGTTACTGCGCCTTCGTGGGCAGTCCGCCTCTCGTCATCAGACGATCTGCTCCATCGCTTCTTGCGCCTCTAGCCATTCGGCTTCGATATCGGAGAGCTTTGCCGTGACCTCGACTTGTTGCTTGAGGCTCTCGGTGAGCAGTGCCTTGTTGGCGTCTTCATAGGTGCTGCTGTCGGCGAGGATAGCGTCGAGCCGGGCTTTCTCATCCGAAAGCTTGGCCATGGACTGCTCCAACTTCTCGATCTTGCGTTGCAACGGCTTGCGCAGTTGCGACAGCCGCTGCCGTTCTTGCGCTTCGGCGCGCTTCTGGTCCTTGCGGTTCACGCCGTTGTCGTCGGTGTCGGCGGTCTCGCGTGCAGCCGTACGTTGATCGGCGGCGTGTTGCAGCAGCCAGTCGCGGTAGTCGTCCAGATCACCGTCGAACGGCTTGACTTCGCCACCTGCCACCAGCAGGAACTGATCGGTCGTCGCACGCAGCAGGTGCCGATCGTGCGAGACGAGAATCAGCGTGCCGTCGAACTGGGCCAGCGCCATCGTAAGCGCGTGACGCGTTTCGAGATCCAAGTGGTTCGTCGGTTCGTCGAGCAGCAACAGATTCGGCTTCTGCCAGATGATAAGCGCGAGTGCGAGGCGCGCCTTCTCGCCGCCGGAGAACGGCGCAATCGACGACGTTGCCATCTCCCCACGGAAGTTGAAGCCGCCGAGAAAGTCGCGCAGTTCTTGCTCGCGTGTGTCGGGCGCGAGCCGCTGCAAGTGCTGCAACGGCGAATCGTCGTGACGCAACGTCTCGACCTGATGCTGCGCGAAGTAGCCGATCTGCAAGCCCTTGCCGGTCTTCACATCGCCCGCGAGCGCCGCGAGTGTGCCCGCCAGCGTCTTAATCAGCGTCGACTTACCTTGTCCGTTCGCGCCGAGCAGGCCGATGCGTTGCTCGTTCTGCACCGACATCGTCACGTGCGGCAGGATGACCTTCTCACTGCCGTCTTCGAGGTGATAGCCGCAGCGCACGGACTCGAGCACTAGCATCGGGTTCGGGGCGCTGTCGGCCGAGCGGAATTCGAACGTGAACGGCGACGCCACGTGCGCGGGCGCGATGCGCTCCATTTTCTCGAGCGCCTTCATGCGGCTTTGCGCCTGACGTGCCTTGGTCGCCTTGGCCTTGAAGCGCGTGATGAACGATTCGAGGTGAGCGATCGTCTTCTGCTGCTTTTCGAACGCGTTCTGTTGCAGCGCAAGTTGCTGGCCGCGCGTGATTTCGAACTGGCTGTAGTTGCCGCCGTAACGCTTGATCTGCTGATTCTCGATATGGAGCGTGACGTTACAGACTTCGTCGAGGAATTCGCGATCGTGCGAGATCACGACGAGCGTGCCCGGGTAGCGCTTGAGCCAATCTTCGAGCCAGACGATGGCGTCGAGGTCCAAGTGGTTCGTCGGTTCGTCGAGCAGCAGCAGGTCGGACGGGCACATGAGCGCCTGTGCCAAATTCAAGCGCATGCGCCAGCCGCCGGAGAAGCTGGCGACGGGGAGTTGCGTCTGCGCGAGCGTGAAACCTAAGCCGAGCAGCAGCGCTTCGCCGCGTGCCGGGGCGGTATAGCCGTCGGCGTCGGCAAACGCGGTGTGCGCTTCGGCCTGTGCGTGGCCGTCGTGGGCGGCTTCGGCCTTTGCAATGCGGGCTTCGATATCGCGCAAGCGCGTGTCGCCGTCGAGTACGTAGTCGAGCGCGGTGCGATCAACGGCGGGCGTTTCCTGCATCACGTGCGCGATGCGCCACGCTCCCGGGATGAAGACGTCCCCGCCATCGGCGTGCAGTTGGCCGCGCAGCAGGGCGAACAGGGTCGACTTACCCGCGCCGTTAGCCCCGACGAGGCCGACGCGCTCGCCCGGATTGAGCGTGACGGAGATGTCTTCGAAAAGCTGCTTGGTGCCGCGCGCGAGGGTGAGGTGTTCGAATCGGATCACAGCGAAAGGGGAGGCGAAATCTGGAAAAAGGGCGAAAAACGTGGCAAGTGACGCCGAGTCAGGCGCAACAAAGCCGCCATTTTACCGGGTGTGGCGAGTGCGCGGCATTTGTTGGGGGATTTGTTGGCGGATTTGGGGGGATCCGAGGCGGATTTGCGGCTGAATCTACCGTACGCATCGGATGATGCCGTCGGCTCGTGAGACAGCGGGAAGGTCGCTGGCCTGACGCGCCACGCTACCTGTCAACGTTGTCAGGTGACGTCCCCATATCGCGGGCGCATGCTCTGGCCGTGACATCGGTAAGCAAGCGACTCGTTCGGAGGCTGTGATGACGGAAAAACAAAATTCTGGCGAGTTGGTCGTCAACGGTGACTTCGCGACGGGTGACTTTACGGGCTGGGTGCACGGGAGCAATGCGTACATGTCTGTCGTGCCGCAGGAGGGCGGGCATGTCGCTGTGCTAATGCCAGTTCCCTATGACACCAGAATTCACCTGCAACAGTTGGTCGTTCGTGAGCGATCGGATGGCGATTACGTCGTCGGATTCTGGCTCCGCACGTCGGACGAGCGCGGCAACGCTGTGCCGGGCGTGACACGTCGGGCGTTTGTGCATTTCTGGGTGCACCCGCGCGACCATTTGGGAGAAGGAATCTTTTACCCTTTTTACGCCGTGGCGACGTCCTCTTGGATCAAACACACATGGCGATTTTCGATTACGGGGCGGCGGAATCAGGACTTCGAAATCACTTTCCAAAATGAGCGAAAGGCGCCCGTCGGTGCGCTGGCAAAGCCCGCCGGTCGCGAGGGCTATCAAACGGTGATCGTGCCGGAAGCGGGCGGCGGCGCGAGCCGCCTAAACGACGAACCCGACGTTGACGATTGCCCGTTCGCCATTCGCGACGTAACGCTTTTCAAAGCTTAGCGCTGCGTACTCAAGCCGACTCCGTATGCCGACAGACAACACCTCGGGCAACTGATCGATCGCGAGCGCTCGGATGGGGAGTACGTCTTCGGGTTCTGGCTTCGGACGTCCGACGCGAACGGCAACGCAGTGCCGGGAGTGACGCGCATCGTGAACGTCCTGCTGTGGATCCATCCATTTGACGGTTTGGGCGACGGCCGGGTCCTCATCGTGCCGTCTGTTGCCACGTCCACTTGGGTGAAGCACGCGTACCGGTTCTCGATCGAGGGGCGGAAGAATCAGCAGTTCGAACTCGTTTTCCAGAACGAAGCGAAACGCCCACCCGATGCCGCATCGGTATCGCATGCCGCTCGGGAGGGCTACAAAAACATGGCGTTCGAGCGTGAAGGCCCTGAACCGGCAATTCCGCGGGACAAAGACGACGGCGACTCCCCGGTGGCTTTGCGCGATGTGTCGATCGTCAAAGTGGCCCGTTAGGCCGTCAAAGGATCGGGGCAAAGAGACGCGCCACTCGCATGACAATCTGACGCCATTTCGGAATCTTCCGGAAATCGTCTTTGTCGAGCAGCGTCGCTTGCTCGAAGTCGTGCGTGAGCATATAGGCGACGTCGTCGGCAAAGCCCCGATCCACTGTGAGCAGCATGATTTCGAAGTTCAGCCGGAACGAGCGGTTGTCGAGATTGGCGCTGCCCACGGCTGCCGCGCTGTCGTCGATAAGCACGACCTTCTGATGAATAAAGCCTTGGTGGTAGCGATAGACGTTGATACCGCTGCGCGCGGCTTCGAACGCATATGACGTCGTCGCCTCGAACACCACCCGGTGATCGGCGCGGTCGGGAATCAGAATGCGCACATCGACGCCACGCAACACCGCGAGCCGCAGCGCCGAGAACACCGCCTCGTCCGGGACGAAGTAGGGCGTCGTGAGCCAAACGCGATGCTGGGCGGCGTTGATCAATGTCACGAAGAACAGCGACGACGTTTCCAAGCGGTCGGCTGGCCCGCTCGGCACCACCTGACAGTGCATGTCTTCGCCAGAGGCGGCAGGCTGCCGATGGAGCTCCGGCACGTTGCCGGTACTCCAGTGCCAGTCTTCGGCAAATGCGCGCTGAATGCCGACGACCGCCGGGCCGCGCACCGAAATGTGCGTGTCCCGCCACGGTGCCAGCGGCGGCTTCTCGCCGAGATATTCCACGCCGACGTTGTGCCCGCCGATGAACGCTTCGTTGCCGTCGATCACCACGATCTTGCGGTGATTGCGGAAGTTCAACTGGAATCGGTTCACGAAGATGCCGCGCTTGGCGGCGGCAAACTCGTGCACTTCCACGCCGCCGCTGCGCAGCTTCTCGCAATAGCTGCGCGGCAGATCGTGACTGCCGATACGGTCGTAGAGGAAATAGACTTTGACGCCGGTCGCGGCGCGGGCGAGCAATCGGGCGGCGAGGGCGCGTCCGAGGGCATCGTCCTTCACGATGAAGAACTGCACGATCACGTAATCGCGCGCGCGGTCGATGGCGGCGAAGATGGCGTCGAATGTGGCGCGTCCGTTGACCAGCAGCCGCACGCGATTGCCCGCAACAAACGACATGCCGGTGATGGAGGTTAGCGCGCGATATTCCGGATGCGCCTCGACGGCCACCGGAGGCTCGCCGGTGCGCTCAGTCTCGCCCATGCGCGACTGCAACACTTCATTGCGTGCACGGCGCGCTTCGACATAGCCGATGAACTTCGAGCGGCCGAGAAACAGATAGGGGATCAGCGTGAGGTACGGCATCGTCACGAGCGAGACCGCCCATGCCACGGCACCCTGCGAGGTGCGTACCGTCAGAACGGCGTGAATGGCTGCCATCACGCCGAGTGCATGCAGACAGGCGACGGCAAAGCCGACATCGAGCCAATTGAACGTCATGACCGACTGCCTTCCTCCAAACCGGGAGTCGCGCGGACTCGGGAACCCGAGTGTACCCGGGCCGCGCGATCTTGGCGATTTAGGGCAGGTCAGCCGCCTGCACGAGGAACACCATGTCGTCACCCGCGCTCGTGGCGAGCCAGGTCATCGGCAGGTCGGGGAAGGCCGCTTCGACGAAGTGGCGCTCGTTGCCAATTTCAACGACAAGCACGCCATCGTCCGTCAGATGCTCGCGCGCCCCGGCGATGATGCGGCGAACCACATCCATGCCGTCGTCGCCGCCAGCCAGCGCAAGACGCGGCTCGTGGAGATACTCGGCGGGCAGCACCTGCATCGACCCTTCGTTGACGTAGGGCGGGTTGGTCAGGATGACTTCGTAACGCTTGCCCTTCGGCAGCGGCGCGTAGAGATCGCCCAGATGCAACGCGATGCGGTCATCGAGTGCGTAATCGGCGACATTGATCTTCGCGACGTCGACGGCATCGGGGGAAATATCGACAGCGTCGATCTGCGCAGCAGGGAACGTTTCGGCGGCCAGAATCGCGAGGCAGCCGGAGCCGGTGCACAACTCCAGGACATCGTTCACGTCTTCGGCGTGGTTCACCCACGGTTGCAACGCGTCTTCGAGCAGTTCGCCGACGAACGAGCGCGGCACGATGACACGCTCATCGACATAAAAACGATGCCCGTGCATCCACGCTTCGTTCGTGATGTACGACGCGGGAACGCGCTCACCGGCACGGCGGTTGATCACCGACAGCGCGCGTTCGATTTCTTCGGGCAGCAGGCGTGCGTCGAGGAACGGATCGAGCGTGTCGATGGGCAGATGCAGCGTGTGCAGCAGCAAATACGCTGCTTCGTCGTAAGCCGTGGCGGTGCCATGACCGAAGGCCAGTTCGGCCTCGGTGAAACGCGACACGGCGTAGCGCAGCAAATCGCGCAGGGTCTTGAACGGATGGGGGGCCGCGTGGGCGGCAGGTTGGGTGCTCATGGCGAGGCTCCGATAACGTCAGGCAACCAAACGCGCCAGCACACCACGATAGATGTTCTTGAGCGGTTCGATGTCGGCCACGGCAATGTGTTCGTCAATCTTGTGAATGCTGGCGTTGCACGGCCCGAACTCGATCACTTGCGGGCAAATGCGCGCGATGAATCGGCCGTCGGACGTGCCGCCCGTCGTCGAGAGCTCGGTGTCGAGTCCCGTCTCTTCGCGAATGGCGCCCGCGAGCGCGTCGGACAGGTCGCCACGCGGCGTGAGGAACGGCTGGCCGCTGATCGACCAATCGATCGTGTACGTCAGGCCGTGACGGTCGAGCAATTCGTGCACGCGCTTTTGCAGCCCATCGGACGTGCTGGCCGTCGAGAACCGGAAGTTGAACATCACCATCAGCTCGCCCGGAATCACGTTCGTGGCACCGGTGCCTGCGTGGATGTTCGAAATCTGCCAGGTGGTCGGCGGGAAGTACTCGTTGCCGTTGTCCCAAACGGTCTCGGTCAGCTCGGCCAGCGCCGGGGCAAACAGATGCGTAGGGTTCTTGGCCAGGTGCGGGTAGGCAATGTGACCCTGCACGCCCTTGACGATCAACTTGCCAGACATCGAACCACGACGGCCGTTCTTGACCATATCGCCGAGCTTCTGGCTCGACGTCGGCTCACCGACCACGCAGTAGTCCAGACGCTCGCCACGGGCTTGCAAGGCTTCGACGACCTTGATGGTGCCGTCGGTGGCCGGGCCTTCTTCGTCGCTCGTCAGCAGAAAGCCGATAGCGCCGGCGTGGTCCGGATGTTGGGCGACAAACTCTTCCGAAGCGACCACGAACGCGGCGAGCGAGGTCTTCATGTCGGCCGCGCCGCGCCCGTACAGCATGCCATCGCGATGCGTTGGGGCGAACGGGTCCGAATGCCATTGCTCGACCGGGCCGGTCGGCACCACGTCGGTGTGGCCAGCGAACACGAGCAGCTTGCCGTCGGTGCCGCGCGTGCCGCGTTTGACGGCCCACAGGTTCGTCACGCCGTTCGATGCGATGGTCTCGCACGCGAACCCGATCGCTTCGAGGCGGCGCGCCAGAATGCTTTGGCAGTCGCGGTCTTCGGGCGTCACCGAGTGACGGGCGATCAGTTGCTCGGTAAGCGCCAGCGTGGCGCCTTGGAAGGAAGTCATGAAATCAGAATCGTGAAGCGTAACTGTCGGGCGTGAAGCCCACTGAAACCTTGCCGTCGGCCACCAGCACGGGGCGTTTGATGAGCGACGGGTTTTCGATCATCAGCGCGCGGGCCGCCGGTTCTTCGGCGGCCGCGGCCTGTTGCTCCGGCGTGAGCTTGCGCCACGTCGTACCTTTGCGGTTGAGCAACGTGGCGAGCGGCACCTGGGCCAGCCAAGTGCCGAGCAGTGCGTCGGACACGCCCGCCTTCTTGAAGTCGTGAAAGTTGTACGCCACGTCATGCTCGTCGAGCCACGTGCGCGCTTTTTTCACGGTATCGCAGTTGGGAATGCCGTACAGCACTGCCGTCATCGCCTGAAACTCCTGATATCGATATCGCCTGCAAGGCAATCGGAAACCGACTTGCCTCGCAGGTGAGGGGGCTTACTCGCCGCGCAGCAAGTCGTTGATGGCGGTCTTGGCACGCGTTTGTGCGTCGACCTTCTTCACGATCACAGCGCAGTACAGGCTGTACTTGCCATCCTTCGAGGGCAGGTTGCCCGGCACGACGACCGAGCCGGCCGGCACGCGGCCATAATGCACTTCACCCGTTTCGCGGTCGTAAATCTTGGTCGATTGACCCAGATACACGCCCATCGAGATGACCGAGTTCTCTTCGACGATCACGCCTTCGACCACTTCCGAGCGCGCGCCGATGAAGCAGTTGTCTTCGATGATGACCGGGTTGGCTTGCAGCGGCTCGAGCACGCCGCCGATGCCGACACCGCCCGACAGGTGAACGTTCTTGCCGATCTGGGCGCACGAACCGACGGTGGCCCACGTGTCGACCATCGTGCCTTCGTCGACGTACGCGCCGATGTTGGTGTACGACGGCATCAGCACCACGTTCTTGCCGATGAACGAGCCACGGCGTGCAACCGCCGGCGGCACCACGCGGAAGCCGCCACGGGCGAAGTCTTCAGCGGTGTAGTTGGCGAACTTGCTCGGCACCTTGTCGTAGAACTGGCTGAAACCGCCCGCCGGCATCACGGCGTTGTCTTCCAGGCGGAACGACAGCAGCACGGCCTTCTTGATCCACTGGTTGACGATCCACTGGCCGTCTTGCTTCTGGGCCACGCGCAGGGCGCCCTTGTCCAGTTCGGCGATGACGTGAGCGACCGCCTCACGCACGTCGGCAGGTGCCGACTTGGCCGAAATCTCGGCACGGTTTTCCCAAGCTTGGTCGATGGTGGTTTGCAGTTGTTGCGACATGGCGAGAATGTGAAGCAAAAAAGGGATTAACGGGATTGGCTGAGCGATTGGCAGAACTGCACGATGCGCTGTGCGCCTTCGGTGCATTCATCCACATCGGCCACGAGGGCGATACGGACATAGTTCTCGGCCGGATTGGTGCCGTGCGCCGCGCGGCCCAGATACGACCCGGGCAGTACGGCGACATTGTATTGCGCCAGCAACTGGCGCGTGAATTCCGTGTCCGACAGGCCGGTTTTCTCGTCGACCTTGGCCCACAGGTAGAAACCGGCGTCCGGCAGGCGCACGTCGAGCACTTCAGCGAGCATCGGCGTGACCGTCTGGAACTTCTTCAGGTACTTGCTGCGGTTCAGGCGCACGTGCGCTTCGTCGTTCCACGCGGCAATGCTCGCCGCCTGCACTGCCGGGCTCATGGCACAGCCGTGATAGGTGCGGTACAGCAGGAATTTCTTGAGGATGGCAGCATCGCCCGCCACGAACCCCGAGCGCATGCCGGGCACGTTCGAGCGCTTCGACAGGCTGGAGAACACCACCAGACGCTCGAAACCTCGGCCCAGTTGGTGGGCCGCTGCCAGACCGCCCAGCGGCGCGCGCTCTTCGTCGAAATAGATCTCGGAGTAGCACTCGTCGGAGGCGATCACGAAACCGTACTGGTCCGAGAGTTCGAACAGACGCTTCCAGTCGGCCAAATTGAGCACGGCACCCGTCGGGTTGCCCGGCGAGCACAGATACACGAGCTGCACGTCGCGCCACACGTCCGCCGGGACGGCGTCGTAGTCGGGGGCGAAGTTGCGCGCCGGATCGCTGTCGGCGTAGTAGGGCGTAGCACCAGCGAGCAGCGTCGCACCCTCATAGATTTGATAGAAGGGGTTCGGGCACAGTACGCGGGCGCCGGGCTTGCTGCCGTCGACCACCGCCTGGGCAAACGAGAACAGGGCTTCGCGCGAGCCGGTGACCGGCAGCACTTCGGTGGCCGGGTTCACGTTCGGTAGCGCGTAGCGGCGCTCCAGCCAGGCGGCGATGGACGCGCGCAGCGGCTCGCCACCGGCCGTGGCCGGGTAGTTCGAGAGACCGCCCAGCCCTTCAATCAAGGCTTCCTTGATGAACTGCGGCGTGGGGTGCTTGGGCTCCCCGATGCCGAAGCTGATGGCCTTGTACGCGGCAGCGGGCGTGACATCGGCCACGAGCGCTTTCAGGCGTTCAAAGGGATAGGGCTGGAGCTTGTCGAGTAATGGGTTCACGAGAATTCAAACAGACTCAGGGCTAGGGCTCGCGAGGCGCTTTCGCGAGGTTTCGGCGCATCCGGTGCAGGATTCGTGCCGGGGGAACATCGGATGTTGACACGCGCGGCCCGGCAAAGGGTAGCGCGCCGGTGTATAGGCCACATCACACGAAGGGGTTCCCGGACGCGCCCAAGAATGGCAAGATCGGTAAAGCGAAAATTATACCGTCACGGCGCGCACAAAGCGCGAACCGCTGCGTAATTCAGCACACTCCGAGGCGCCAGTGGGGCAAGTCTGCGGAGTATCTCAGGTTTTTCAGGAGCATGTATGACCGTAGCCGGCAACGGCGCGCCAGGCCCGGACGCTTTGTCCGGCGCCACGCTGCGCGCGCGGGCGGCCCCCGTATTGGCCATCCTCATCGGTTCTTCCGTCTGGGGTCTCGCCTGGTTCCCTTACCGTGTTCTCGCCCAGTGGGGCGTCGCCGCCGTGCCGGCCCAAGCCTGCACGGCCACCATCGCTTTATTACTGCTTTCCCTGGTCTATCGCCGCTCGCTGGGCACGCTGCGCTGGTCGTGGCTGCTCGCGGGCGTGGCCTTTGCGGGCGGTCTCACCAATGTGGCTTTTGTCTGGGGCACCACGCACGGGCATGTCATGCGCGTGTTGCTGCTGTTCTATCTGACCCCCGTATGGACGGCGCTTTTTGCGAACTGGCTGCTCGGCGAGCGCGTCGGGCTGCGTGGTGCGGGCCTGATCGCCCTGGCGCTCGGCGGGGCGGGGCTGATGCTTTGGTCGCCGGAACTGGGCTGGCCGGTGCCCAATAACCCGGGCGAGTGGGCCGGGTTGGTCGCCGGGGCCGCGTTTGCGCTCAATAACGTGCTGTTGCGCCGGGTGAGTCTCGAACTGCCTGACGTCAAGCCGGAAATGCGTAGCTGGACCCTCTATTTGGGCTGCCTCACCGGCGGCCTGCTGGTGCTGCCGTTCGATGGGGGGATTCAGTCGGGTGCGGCGGCGCTCTCGGCGCTGACGTCCAGCCCGTCCGCCGCGGCAGTGGTGATTGCGCTGGGCTGCACCATTGCGATCTCCAACGTCATCGTGCAATTCGGTCTGGCGCGGGTGCCGGCCAATCAGGCGGCGCTCATCATGCTGTTCGAAATCGTGGTCGCGGCGATCTCGTCGTGGTGGCTGGCCAGCGAAGGGCTGGGCACGCGTGAAATCGTCGGCGGATTGTGCATCGTGGCCGCCGGAATCTTGTCCGGAATTTTGCCCGAATCGAAGCGTTGTAAATCCACGACGCCAGGGGATGCGATGGTATGATGCGTACCCATGTCATACCGGTGTGACGGGCGTCGCGAGAGTGTTAAGCGAAGCCTTCGCCCGGTGTGAGCGGCCCGCGCACGCCAGCGTGCGCGTGGCCCGACAGGACCAGCTAAGCGCGTCTGTGTCTTTCCCATCATTCAATGACCGATAAAGCGAACCTGCCGTGCGTCTGACTTCCATCAAACTCGCTGGCTTCAAATCCTTCGTCGACCCGACGAACTTCGCGGTTCCCGGCCAGTTGGTCGGGATCGTCGGCCCGAACGGGTGCGGCAAATCCAACATCATCGATGCCGTGCGCTGGGTGCTCGGCGAGTCGCGCGCCTCCGAGCTGCGCGGCGAATCGATGCAGGACGTGATTTTCAACGGATCGACCGCCCGCAAGCAGGCGAGCCGCGCCAGCGTCGAACTTGTGTTCGACAACAGCGCCGGGCGCGCCGCAGGGCAGTGGAGCCAGTACGCCGAAATCGCCGTCAAGCGCGTGCTCACGCGCGATGGCACCTCCAGCTACTACATCAACAACCTCCCGGCACGCCGCCGCGATATTCAGGACATCTTCCTCGGGACTGGCCTCGGGCCGCGCGCCTACGCCATCATCGGGCAGGGGATGATCTCGCGCATCATCGAGGCCAAGCCCGAAGAACTGCGCGTGTTCCTCGAAGAAGCCGCCGGGGTGTCGAAGTACAAGGAACGCCGCCGCGAGACCGAGAACCGCTTGCAAGATACACGCGAGAATCTGACGCGCGTGGAAGACATCCTGCGCGAACTCGGCACCAATCTCGAAAAGCTCGAATCGCAGGCGGTCGTCGCCAATCGATTCAAAGACTTGCATCGCGACGGCGAAGAGAAACAGCAATTGCTGTGGCTGCTGCGCAAGAACGAAGCGCAAAGCGAGCAAGAGCGCCAGCAACGCGCCATCGAATCGGCACAGGTCGATCTCGAAGCGCAAATGGCGCGGCTGCGTGGGTCGGAATCCGATCTCGAAACGCTGCGCGCCGCGCACTACACCGCCACCGACGCCGTGCAGGCTGCCCAGAGCGCCATGTACGAGGCGAACTCGGAAGTGAGCCGACTCGAAGCTGAGATTCGCTACGTCGTCGAGTCGCGCAATCGCGTGCAGGCGCAACTGGCGGCGCTCACTTCTCAGCGCGAACAGTGGCAGGCCCGCTCGTCGCAGTCGGAAGAAGCGCTGGCGCTGGCCGAAGAAGAACTCATCATTGCCGAAGAGCGCGCGGCGACGGCGCAGGATCAGGCCGCCGATCAGAACGACGCGCTCCCGGCACTCGAGAGCGGTTGGCGCGATGCGCAGAACCTGCTCAACGAACAGCGCAGCGAAATCGCGCAGGTCGAACAGAGCCTGAAGCTCGAAGCGGCGCATCAGCGCAACGCCGACCAAGCGTTGCAGCAGTTGCAGCAGCGTCAGGAGCGTTTGCAGGGTGAAGCACGCGGGCTCGATAAGCCCGACGAAGCCGAACTCGAGATGCAGCGCGGCGATCTGGCCGAACATCAGGCGATGCTCGAAGACGCACAGGCCGAGTTGGCCGAAGCGCAAGAGCGTTTGCCGCGTCTGGAAGCCGAGCGCAGCGAAGCGCAGGCGCGCGTGCAGTCCGAAGCCGCGACGATCGCGCAGTTGGAAGCCCGCCTCACGGCGCTCAAGCAACTGCAAGAAAGCGTGCAGACCGAAGGCAAGGTACAGCCGTGGCTCGACAAGCACGAGCTGGCGCAACTGCCGCGTCTGTGGAAAAAGCTGCATATCGAGCCGGGCTGGGAAAACGCGCTCGAATCGGTGCTGCGTGAGCGTCTGGCTGCGCTCGAAATCAGTAATCTCGACTGGGTCAAAGCCTTTGCGAGCGATGCGCCGCCGGCCAAGCTGGCGTTCTACTCGCCGCCGCCGGCCGCACGCCCGCTCGACGCGCCGGCATCGCTGCGGCCGTTGCTCTCGCTGCTGCGCATTGATGACCCGGGCCTGCGTGCCGTGTTGCAGGAGTGGCTGGGTCACGTCTTCGTTGCCGACGACCTGACGCAGGCAATGACGCTGCGCGCGCAATTGCCCGAAGGCACGTCGCTGGTCGTCAAGGCTGGCCATCAGGTCACGCGCGTTGGCGTGCAGTTGTACGCGGCAGATTCGGAACAAGCCGGTCTGCTTGCCCGTCAGCAAGAAATCGAAAACCTCGGCAAACAACTGCGTGCGCAGATCCTGCTCTCCGACGAAGCGAAATCGGCTGCCGTGCGCACCGAAGCCGCTTACAGTCAGGCCGCGCAGGCATTGACCGACGTGCGGGGCCGCGCCGAGCGCGCGACGCAGCGCGTGCATGCGTTGCAGCTCGACGTGCTCAAGCTCACGCAAGCCTACGAGCGCTTCAACGCGCGTAGCACGCAGATCGACGAAGAACTGCGTGAAATTGCGGCGCAGATCGAAGAGCAGCGTGCCCTGCGTGTCGAGTCGGAAGCCAATTTCGAACAGAACGACGCCCGTCTGGCCGAATTGCAGGCGACCTTCGAAGACGGTCAGCTCGAATTCGAATCGCTGGATAGCCAACTCTCCGACGCGCGCAATCGCGCCCGTGAGATGGAGCGTTTGGCGCAAGAGGCCGCGTTCGGTCAGAAGGGCATCGTCAATAAGATCGACGAGCATCGCCGCAGCATTCAGACGGCGCTGGAGCAGGCCGATCGTCTGGTGGTGTCGATCGAGCAGGCGCAGGCCGAACTCGCCCAAATTACCGAACAGACTGCCGAGAACGGCCTTCAAGACGCGCTGGAATTGCGCGCCGAAAAGGAAGAGATTCTGGGCGCCGCGCGCATCGAACTCGACGCGCTCACGCAGAAACTGCGCCAGAGCGATGAAGAGCGGCTCGCGGCCGAACGCGGCTTGCAGCCGTTGCGCGATCGCATCACCGAATTGCAGTTGAAGGAGCAGGCGGCGCGCCTGAACGGCGAGCAGTTCGTGGAGCAACTCGCGAACGCGGAAGTCGACGAGGAAGCGCTCTCGGCCAAGCTCACGCCGGATATGAAGGCGTCGTATCTGCAAGGCGAAGTCACGCGCATCAACAACGCGATCAACGCGCTGGGTCCGGTCAATATGGCCGCCTTGGAAGAGTTGGAAACGGCGCGCGAGCGCAAGGTTTTCCTCGACGCCCAGTCGGCCGACTTGAACGACGCCATCGAAACGCTCGAAGGCGCGATTCGCAAGATCGACGAAGAAACGCGTGTGCTGCTGCAAGGCACGTTCGACGAAGTGAACAAGCATTTCGGTGAACTGTTCCCAATGCTGTTCGGCGGCGGACAAGCCAAGCTCATCATGACCGGCGACGAAATTCTCGACGCTGGTGTGCAGGTGATGGCACAACCGCCGGGCAAGAAGAACTCCACGATTCACTTGCTGTCGGGTGGAGAGAAAGCGCTCACCGCCATTGCGCTCGTGTTCGGTATGTTCCAGTTGAACCCGGCGCCGTTCTGCTTGCTCGATGAGGTGGACGCACCGCTGGACGACGCGAATACCGAGCGTTACGCCAAGATGGTGGCGCGCATGTCCGACCGTACCCAATTCGTCTTTATTTCACACAACAAGATTGCGATGGAAATGGCCAATCAGCTCATCGGCGTCACCATGCAGGAACAAGGGGTGTCGCGGATTGTGGCGGTGGACATGGAATCCGCGATCAATCTGGCCGAATTAGCCTGACCCCATGCCCACGATGGAGAAGAGAGAGGAACGCCGCGCATGAATGAACTGCAGCTGAGCTTGATTGCCGCAGGGGTAGTGGTACTACTGGGGGTTGTGGCTTATAACGCGTGGCAGGGCAGCAAAGCCCGCCGGCGCATTCCGCGTCGCATGCCGGTCGACGGGGCGGGTATCGACGCCACGGCTGGCGTGCCCGATCCGGATGACGAGCGTCCGTTCATCGAACCGACGCTCTCGCCGCCACGCGTGCCGCAGTCCGGCGAACGCCGCGAACCCACGCTTGGGCCCGCCACGGCGGCCAGCACCTCGGTGCAAGACGCCTTTGCCATTAACGAAGACGCCTGGGATGCACCGCCCGCCGCACGCAAGCGTGCTGCGCAGGAGGCCGCACAACAGGCCGGCGAACCGGTCGAGCCGACGTTGGGTGCCGCGGCGGCAGTCGCCGATGTGCCGGTCGAAGCATCGGTCGATGTTTCGGCAGACGCAGTGGCGACGCACGCAGCCCAAGTTGAGGATGAACAACAAGCCGCGACCGCCAGCATGGTGGCGCGCGTGGACGCCGAACTGGCTGCCGACGACACCGTAGACGCTGCCGCCGCAGGGGCCGTCGCCGCTGCGGCAGGTGCCCAGGACGCCGCTGTACAGACGCCTCAAGCGCCTCAAGCGCCGCAAGCCGCGTCGGCGGCTGCCCCGGCGCCGAGCGCCCAGCAAGCGCCTGCCGAGGCGGCCGTTGCGACGCGTCCCGCTGTGCCGAGCGGTCCGCCGCCGGTGATCGACGAGCGCATCGATTGCATCGTCGAACTGCCGCTGGCGAACGTCATTGCCGCTGAACGCCTGATGCCGTTGACCGTGCGCATGCGCCGTGCCGGGGGCAAGCCGGTCAATATCGAAGGCCGTGCCGACGAACATTCGCCGTGGGAGCTCATCCGTACGGGCGGGCGCTATCACCAACTGCGCATGGCCGTGCAATTGGCCAATCGCGCGGGCCCGCTTAATGAAGTCGAGTTCTCCGAGTTCTCGAATCTGGTGCAGACGCTGGCGGACGCCGTCGATGCGTTGCCCGAACTGCCCGACATGATGGAGACGGTGGCACGCGGCCGCGAACTGGACAGCTTTGCTGCCCAGTGCGATGCGCAACTGTCGGTCAACGTCCTCTCGGACGGCGCGCCTTGGTCGGCCAACTACGTGCAGGCGGTGGCCACGCAAGACGGGTTGCTGCTCTCGCGCGACGGCATGCGCTTTGTGAAGCTCGATACGCGTCAGAATCCGGTGTTCATGCTGCAATTCGGCGACACCAATTTCCTGCGCGACGACTTGACGTACAAGGGCGGCGATTTGATCACCATGCTGCTCGATGTGCCGGTGGCCGATGAAGACTTGCTGCCGTTCCGTCTGATGTGCGATTACGCACGTTCCGTCGGTCAGCGCATTGGCGGGCGAGTGGTGGACGATCAACGCCGGCCGCTTTCCGATGCCGCACTGCAAAACGTCGACAAGCAGCTGCTCAAGCTTTATGAACGTCTCGAAGCGCGCGGGTTGCCGGCAGGCTCGCCGGTCACGCGCCGCCTGTTCAGCCAATAAGCCGGACGGGGTGTCCGGCTGGCTTGCTGATGTGGCGAGCCAGCGGGGCAGCCTCGCTGCCACTGGCTGAACAGCGCTTGCGGGCAATCGCGCAGCGCAGCATTCGATGCACGCCGCTCACCGTCGGGTGAACGGCGTTTTTTCTTCCCGTGGCTTCCTCGTGGTCGATGCCCGGACTTTCCCAGTTTTGCCGAACCTTCGAGCGCGCCAAGCCGGGCGCGTCGAAGGCATAATGTTCTGACTTCTCGAATCCCGAGTTCCCACGCATGTCCCAAACTTCTGCTCCGGGCCAGGGCGCGAGCGCCGCTACGGCCGCCAGCCCTGTGAATGTCGCCAATGCTGCCGAAGCAGCCGAGCGCGCCGCTGCACTGCGCGCCGAGTTGATGCGGCTCAACCGCGCCTATTACGAAGACGACGCCCCGATTGTTCCCGACGCTGAGTACGACCGCCTCTTCGGCGAACTCGTCGCGCTGGAAACCGCATTTCCCGATTTGCAGCGTCCCGACTCGCCCACACAGCGCGTGGGCGGCAAGGCCGTCGAGGGCTTCGCGCCGGTGGTGCATCGCGTGCCGATGCTCTCGCTGAATAACGGCTTTAGCGATGAAGATATCGAAGCGTTCGATCGCCGGGTAGCCGATGGTTTGCGCGCGCCCGGTGCTGCGCCTACGGGCGATTTGTTCGGTGATGGCGCCGAGCCGGTGGAATATGCGGCCGAACTGAAATTCGACGGTCTGGCGATTGCGCTGCGTTATGAACACGGCGTGCTCGTGCAAGCGGCCACGCGCGGTGACGGCACGACGGGTGAAGATGTCACGGCCAATATCCGCACGGTCAAGAAGATTCCGCTGAGTTTGTCCACCGATCACCCGCCGGAAGTGCTGGAAGTGCGTGGTGAGGTGCTGATGTTCCGCGCTGACTTCGACAAGCTTAATCGCGCACAGGAAGCGGCTGGCGAGAAGGTGTTCGTCAACCCGCGCAACGCGGCGGCTGGCAGCCTGCGTCAACTCGATTCGAAAATTACGGCGAAGCGGCCCTTGTCGTTCTTCGCTTATGGCGTCGGCGAGCTTGTGGGCGTGCCGATGCCCGAGACACATTCGGCGCTGCTCGACTGGTATGTCGACCTCGGTATCCCCGTCAACGACCGTCGCGAGGTCGTGCGCGGGGCGGCGGGGTTGCTGGCGTTCTACAAGGCCGTTGGCGAGACGCGCGAGTCGCTGCCTTACGACATCGATGGCGTGGTGTACAAGGTGAATCGCCGCGACGAACAAGATCGTCTGGGCTTCGTCTCCAGAGCACCGCGCTTCGCGCTCGCCCATAAATTCCCGGCACAAGAGGCGCTCACGACGCTGCTCGATATCGAGGTGCAAGTGGGGCGCACCGGCGCGATTACGCCCGTGGCACGTCTCGCCCCGGTGTTCGTCGGCGGCGCGACGGTGACCAACGCCACGCTGCACAACGAAGACGAAATTCGCCGCAAGGACGTGATGATCGGCGATACGGTCATCGTGCGACGCGCGGGCGATGTGATTCCCGAGGTGGTCGGCTCGGTAGTTGAGCGCCGTCCGGCGGACGCGCGTGCATTTGTCATGCCGACCGAATGTCCGGTGTGCGGTTCGGCCATCGAGAAGCTGCCCGACGAAGTCATCGCGCGCTGCACGGGCGGGCTGATTTGCGCGGCGCAACGTAAGCAGGCGTTGCTGCACTTCGCGCAGCGCCGTGCGCTCGACGTCGAAGGGCTGGGCGACAAGCTCGTCGAGCAATTGGTCGATCAGCAAATCATTCGCACCCCAGCCGATCTGTTCAAGCTCGGTGTGGCCAAACTCGCGGCGCTCGACCGGATGGCCGACAAGTCGGCGGCCAATCTGGTGGCGTCGCTGGAGAAGGCGCGGCATACGACGCTTGCCCGCTTCATCTTCGCGCTAGGTATTCGCCATGTGGGCGAGGCCACGGCGAAGGATCTGGCGCGTCATTTCGGCAAGCTCGATAACGTGATGGCGGCGAATGCCGAGGAACTGCTGGCCGTGCCGGACGTCGGACCGATTGTGGCCCAGTCCATCGCCAATTTTTTTGCCGAGCCGCATAATGTCGAAGTTATCGAACAATTGCGCGCGGCGGGCGTGACCTGGCCGGAGTCCGAACCGGCGGCGGTGGCTCCGTTGCCGCTGGCAGGCAAGACGTTCGTGCTCACGGGCACTTTGCCCACGCTCTCGCGCGACGAAGCGAAGGCGATGCTCGAAGAGAAGGGCGCGAAGGTGGCGGGTTCCGTCTCGGCGAAGACCGATTATCTGGTCGCGGGGGCGGAAGCCGGCAGCAAGCTGGCGAAAGCCGAGGCATTGGGAGTTCCGGTGCTCGATGAGGACGCTATGCGGACCATGTTGGCCGCGCTTTGATGTGAGGACCCAATCGATGATTCGCGACATTCTGAAAATGGGCGACCCGCGGCTGTTGCGTATCGCCAAGTCGGTCGAGCACTTCGATACGCCGGAGCTGCATGAACTGGTGGCCGATATGTTCGACACCATGAAACATGCCAATGGCGCCGGGCTCGCCGCGCCGCAAATCGGCGTGGACTTGCAGGTAGTGATCTTCGGCTTCGAGCATAACGACCGGTATCCTGATGCGCCTGAGGTGCCCGAGACGGTGCTGATCAACCCGGTGATCACGCCGCTCACGCAGGATATGGAGGAAGGCTGGGAAGGGTGCCTGTCGGTGCCCGGGCTGCGCGGCATGGTCAGCCGCTATTCGATGCTGCGTTACGAAGGCTTCGATCAGTACGGCAAGAGCATCGACCGCATCGCCGAAGGGTTTCACGCCCGTGTAGTGCAGCATGAGTGCGATCATCTGATCGGCAAGCTGTATCCGATGCGCATTACCGACTTCAGCAAATTCGGATTCACCGAGATTCTCTTTCCCGGTCTCGATCCGCAAAGCGACGACTGATCGCCGAACGGCACTCGCCGCAGGATAAAAAAAGCCCGCTTCCAAGAAGCGGGCTTTTTCATTGGGCGTTGCCTACGCAGGCGGCGAAATCAGAACTCTTCGCCGGGACGCAGATAGCGCCACTGCCCCGCGGGCAGATTGCCCAGCGTGATGCGGCCCATGCGCACGCGCTTGAGGCCTGTGACGTGCAGACCGACCAGCTCGCACATACGGCGGATCTGACGCTTCTTGCCTTCCTTGAGCACGAAGCGCAGTTGCTCCGGGTTCTGCCATTCGACTTGTGCAGGCTTGAGCGGCTGATCGTCGAGTTCGAGGCCATGGCGCAGCAGCGCCAAACGATGCTCGGGGAAATGCGCTTGCACGTTCTGCTCATGTTCGTTGAACGACACGCGCACGAGGTATTCCTTCTCGATGTCCGAGTCTTCGCCGATCAGTTGCTTGGCGACGCGGCCGTCCTGCGTGAGGACGAGCAGGCCGGTGGAGTCGATGTCCAGACGGCCCGCGGGGGCCAGACTGCGCAGATGCGACGGCGAGAAGCGCACGCCAGCGTCGTCTTCCGACCAGTGGTTTTCACGGTTGACCAGCACGATCGCCGGCTCGTAGCCGTCTTCTGCCTGACCTGAGACGTAACCCACCGGCTTGTGGATGATGATGGTCACTCGATTGGCCTGTTCCTTGCGGGCGGCCTGCACGACGGTGATCTCTTGCGTGGGCAGAATGCGTGTACCGAGTTCGGTCACGACCTTGCCGTCGACACGGACCCAGCCCTTGGCAATCCACTCGTCGGCTTCGCGACGCGAGCACAGGCCGAGTTCCGACATGCGCTTGGACAGGCGCAGCGAGCCTGCGGCGTCGTTGTGGACCTTGATATCGTCGTCGTCATCGCGCTCGACGCGCGTCGGACGTGCAGCGCGCGCAGGGCGTGCGCCACGGTCGTCGTTGGCAAAACGGCCACGCGGTGCGCCTTCGGTGCCGCGATTGAACGGACGTGCCTGATCGCCACGGCCACCGCCTTCGGGCGCGCGGCGCGGACGGTCTTCGTCGAAACGTCGCGGTGCGCGGTCGTCGGCACCGCGATTGAACGGACGGCCTTGATTGCCACGGCCATCGCCTTCAGGCGCGCGGCGCGGACGGTCTTCGTCGAAACGACGCGGCGCACGGTCATCGGCCCCACGATTGAACGGACGGCCTTGATTGCCACGGCCGTCACCTTCCGGCGCGCGGCGCGGACGGTTCTCGTCGAAACGTCGCGGCGCGCGGTCGTCGGCCCCACGATTGAACGGACGGCCTTGATCGCCACGGCCACCGCCCTCGGGGGCGCGGCGCGGACGGTCGTCATCGAAACGGCGCGGGCGCTCGTCGTCAAAACGTGCCGGACGCGCACCAGCGACGCGTTCGCGCTGACCACGCGCCGGAGGGCGCTCACCATAAGGGCGCTTTTCGAACGGCGCTCCCGTTCCCGCTGGCTTGCGCGGTGCCCCCGCGCCCGCACCTGCCGGGCCCGCCGGGCGGCGTGCGCCACCAGCCGACTGCGTGAAGTCGTCGCCTGCCGGACGCGGACGGGAAGGCCGCGGTCCAGTCGGCTTCTTCTTCACGCCGCTGCCAGCGAGCTGCGACGCCGGGACGGCTTTCGTCGGACGGCGCAGCGCGCCAGACGAGCGCACCGGCGAGCGGGTCTTGTCGAGAGTTCGGGGGTGTTTGGCGCCCAGTTTGGCGCGCGGGGTATCGCTCATGGTTCCAGTGCTTCTAGTAATTCGGTCTCGACGGCAATTTGCAGACGGTTGTCCTGCAAACGGCTGCCATCGAGCAGGAACGTGTCTTCAACACGCTCGCCGAGGGTATTAATGCGGGCGGTGCGCACACTCACGCCATGACGCGCGAGCACGCGGGCAACCGCGTAAAGCAGACCGGTGCGGTCGTTGGCCGACACCGACAGCAGGTAATACTGACCGCGATCGTCCGGTCGCAGATCGACGCGCGGGGTGACCGGGAAGCTGCGCGAACGGCGCGGCAACCGGCCTTTGCTCGGCTCAGCGAGCGGCTCGGCTCGTGTGAGCAACGCCACCAACTCGCTCTCCACCAGGCTGATGATGTCGCGGTAGCTCGTGTCGAGCCCCGGGTCCGTCAGCAGGAAGCTGTCGAGCGCGAACCCATGGCTCGTGGTGTGCACCTTCGCGTCGAGAATCGACAGGCCCTTGCGCTCGAAGTAGCCGCAAATGCGTGCGAACAGATCGACCTGATCGCGCACGTACACCATCACCTGCAAACCCTCGCCAATGGGCGATGGCCGCGCCTTCACGATCGGCGTTGCGCTATCGACATGACGCCAAAGATGCCGCGTCTGCCAAGCCACGTCCGCCGGGTCGTTGCGTAAGAAATACGCCACGTCCAGCGTATTCCAGAGCGCCTCCTGTGCACGCTCGGGCACGGTGTAAAGCCGCAGGAGGCCGAGGGCTTCCTCCTTGCGTGTCTTCAACTGCGCATGCGGGTCGGGGTTCGCGCCGCCCAGCACTTGCAACGTCAGGCGGTACAGGTCTTCGAGCAGCTTGCCCTTCCAGGCGTTCCACACCTTCGGACTGGTGCCGCGAATATCGGCCACCGTGAGCAGATACAGCGCTGTGAGACGCCGTTCATTGCCCACTTTCTCCGCAAAGCGGCGAATCACCTCGGGGTCGGTCGTGTCTTGCTTTTGCGCCACCGTGCTCATCGTCAAATGCTCGCCCACGAGCCAGACGATCAGTTCGGTGTCTTCCTTGTCGATGCCGTGACGCGTGCAAAAGCGTCGCGCATCGACCATGCCCAGCGTGGAGTGATCGCCGCCGCGGCCCTTCGCAATATCGTGAAAGAGCGCGGCGATGGTCAGTACCCACGGCCGGTCGAAGTTGGCAATCAACTGGCTACAGAACGGGTATTCGTGCGCATGCTCGGCCACCGCAAAGCGGCGCATATTACGCACGACCATCAGAATGTGCTGATCGACGGTGTACACGTGGTACAGGTCGTGCTGCATCTGACCGACGACGCGGCGGAAGTTGATCAGATAACGGCCCAGCACGCTCGTCTGATTCATTAACCGCAACGCATGCGTGATGCCTTGCGGCTGCTGGAGAATCGCCAGAAACGTGCGGCGATTTTCCGGGTCAGCCCGCCAGTGGGCATTCATCAGCTCGCGCGCATTGTAAAGCGCCCGCAGCGTGCGCGCTGATAAACCTTTCACGCCGATGACTTGTTCGTAGAGCAGGAACGTTTCGAGAATGGCGTTCGGATGACGCGTATAGAGCTCGTCGTCGACGATCTCGATCATCCCTTGCTTCTCGACGAAACGCTCGTTGATCACGCGCGTAATGCCGCTGCTCTGCGGGAATAGCCGCGCTTCGACGTTGAGCAACAGCACCGTGTTGAGTTGCGAAACCGCCTTGGCCGCCCAGTAGTAGCGGCGCATGAGTTGTTCGCTCGCGCGCTTGGTGCTGGTCGCCTCGAAGCCGAGGCTTTGCGCGAGCGGCGTCTGCATGTCGAAGACGAGCACGTCCTGGCGGCGGCGCGCGATCAGATGCAAGCGGGCGCGCAAACCCTTGAGGAACTGCTCGTTACGGCGCAATTCCTTGAGTTCGCGATCGGTCAGCAGATCGCGCGCGAAGAGCTCCGACCAGCTATTGCCGAGGCCCGCGGCCTTCGTCATCCAGAGAATGACTTGCAGATCGCGCAGACCGCCCGGGCTTTCCTTGCAATTCGGCTCGAGGCTGTACGGCGTATCTTGATACTTCGCGTGGCGCTGGCGAATTTCCAACTGCTTGCTGCGGAAGAACGCGCGCGGATCGAGATCGGCGGAGAAGCGTTGCTCGAATTCCTCGAAGAGCGCCGGGTTGCCGGTGAGCAGGCGGGCTTCGAGCAAGCTGGTTTGTACCGTGACGTCGGCATGCGCTTCGGCAATGCACTCGTCGACGGTGCGCACCGAGGAGCCGATTTCCAGCCCGATGTCCCACAAAAAGCCAATGAACGGCTCGACGTGCGAGGTGAGTGCGCCGTCGCATTCGCCGTCGCCGCCGTTGCCACCGTTATGGCGGTGCAAGACGAGGATGTCGACGTCCGAATACGGGTACAACTCGCCGCGCCCGTAGCCGCCCACGGCGACCAGCGCGAGATCGTCGGGCATCGCGCAACTGGCCCACGCTTCGCGCATAGCCTGATCGACGGCGTGGCAAAGGCCATGCAGCAACACGTCGATCTTGCCGTGCGTGGCAAAGCGTTCGACGAGTTCGGCCTTACGTTCTTTGAGGGCCTGACGTAGCGGAGAAGGGGCGTGCGCGCGCGCGTGCATGGCGGCTTCCTGGGCGTGGAGAGACAGGGTCAGGCTGGGCGGCCGCCTGGGGGGGGGGCGGCCGGACACATAAACTCAAAAACTCAAGCGGCAGCGGCGAACGACGCCAGATAGGCCGAACCCGGCGGCGGGGGCGGCGTCAGGGCCGAATGCGTGAGCACTTCGTGGCCCGTTTCCGTGACCAGCAACGTGTGCTCCCATTGCGCCGACAGGCTGCGATCGCGCGTTTTCACCGTCCACTGATCGGGCATCGTGCGAATTTCGCGCTTGCCGGCGTTGATCATCGGTTCGATCGTGAAAATCATCCCGGCCTGCAACTCCAACCCGGTGCCGGGGCGGCCATAGTGCAGAATCTGCGGGTCTTCGTGAAACACCTGGCCGATGCCGTGGCCGCAATATTCGCGAACCACACTGTAGCCCTGGGCTTCGGCGTGCGTCTGAATCGCGTGGCCGATATCGCCAAGGCGCGCACCCGGGCGCACCTGGTTGATGCCGAGCCACATGCATTCGTAGGTCACTTGGGCGAGACGCTTGGCGAGAATGGTGCCGTCGCCGACGATGAACATGCGGCTCGTGTCGCCAAAATAGCCGTCTTTGATGACAGTGATGTCGATGTTGAGCGCGTCGCCGTTTTTGAGCGCCTTGTCGCCCGGAATGCCGTGACAGATCACGTCATTGACCGAAATGCAGGTGGCTTTGGGGTAGGGCGGGTAGCCCGGCGGCTGATAATTGAGCGGCGCGGGCACGGTGCCTTGCTCTTTGACCATGTACTCGTGGCACAGGCGGTCGAGCTCACCGGTGGTGACGCCGGCACGCACGTGCGGCGTAATGAAGTCGAGCACTTCGCTTGCCAGACGGCAGGCGACGCGCATCATTTCGACGTCGTGGGCATTCTTGATGGTGATGGCCATTGGGAAATCGGACATATCGCTGGAACAATGGCGCATTATCGCACCAACCTTCGGTTTTCGCCCCCGCTTTTGCCGGTGCTTGCCCCGTACGGCGTGGATTTCCGGCCGATTGGGCGTCAATTGGCGAGTCGGTTGCCGGGCAGCTTGGCGAGTGGCGCATGTCGGTGTTCCGAACTCGCCGGAAAGCCGCGCAAACCGGGGATTTACGGGATGTCACGGGAAGTTCACGCGTCGCTTGAGTACCAGCACAGTGCGATGCTATAATCTCGGGCTAAGTCGAGGACGAGTTGTCAATAAACCCAAGGGTTTTCCCTTGGAATTCAATGGCTTCTGTTGGGTTTTTGGGGTATTTTCTGCCCCGCGGTGGTGCAAATCGTTTGATTCGCGCTGCTTCCGACGGAGTGCCGGGTGGCGAAACTTGTCATCGGCTTAGAAAACTTTGAAATCGCGGGCCGGCGCACCCAGGGTGCCCGAACTTCGCAGGCGGGTCATGCAAAGCTGTATGGCAGTCTGACGAAACGGGTACGGCAGCCGGTCTAAGACCCAACCCTTACGGAGAATCACATGTCTGTCACTATGCGTCAGATGCTGGAAGCGGGCGTCCACTTTGGTCACCAAACCCGTTTCTGGAACCCCAAGATGGCCCCCTACATCTTCGGCCATCGCAACAAGATCCACATCATCAACCTCGAAAAGACGTTGCCGATGTACCAGGACGCGCTGAAGTACGTGCGCCAACTGGCTGCAAACCGCGGCACGATCCTCTTCGTGGGCACCAAGCGTCAAGCGCGTGAAATCGTGGCAGAAGCCGCAGGCCGCGCTGGCCAGCCGTTCGTCAACAACCGTTGGCTGGGTGGCATGCTGACGAACTTCAAGACCCTGAAGTCGTCGATCAAGAAGCTCAAGGACATGGAGCAGGCTCTGGAAGCCGGCGAGCAAGAGCGCATGAGCAAGAAGGAAGCGCTGCTGTTCGATCGCGAAATGGCCAAGCTGCAAAAGTCGATTGGCGGCGTGAAGGAAATGGGCGGCATGCCCGACGCCATCTTCGTGGTCGACGTCGGTTACCACAAGATTGCTATCACCGAAGCCAACAAGCTGGGCATTCCGGTGATCGCCGTGGTCGACACGAACCACTCGCCGGAAGGTGTGGATTACGTGATCCCGGGTAACGACGATTCGAGCAAGGCCGTCGAACTGTACGTGCAAGGCGTTGCTGACGCGATCCTCGAAGGCCGTGCAAACGCCGTCAAGGAAGTCGTCGAAGCCGTGCGCGGCGATGGCGACGAGTTCGTCGAAGTGAACGAAGAGGCGTAAGCGGCCACCGCTGCGTAACAAAAGGGGCTGCTTGTGGCGCCCCTTTTTTTTAGTCCGATTTCCCCGCGTCGGGTGCGCGGGGCGCCTGGGCAGGGCAGTGCGGCCGCCTGGGTGCCATCCGCCCGACTGATTCGATATACAGGAGTAACGATATGCCGGCAATTACTGCAGCGATGGTGGGCGAACTGCGCGCCAAGACCGATGCGCCGATGATGGAATGCAAGAAGGCGTTGACCGAAGCCGAAGGCAACATGGAACGCGCTGAAGAAATCCTGCGCGTCAAGCTGGGCAGCAAGGCCAGCAAGGCCGCTAGCCGCATCACGGCCGAAGGCGTGATCGCTACGTACATCGACGGCGGCAAGGGTGCTGTGGTCGAAATCAACTGCGAAACCGACTTCGTTTCGAAGAACGACGACTTCCTGAAGTTCGCCAACGACGTGGCCAAGCTCGTCGCTGAGAACAACCCGGCCGACGTGGCTGCACTGGGCGCGCTGCCGCTCGACGGCAAGACCGTTGAACAAGTGCGCACGGACCTGATCGGCAAGATCGGCGAGAACATGACCATCCGCCGCTTCCAGCGTTATGAAACGGCTGGCAAGCTGGCCGCGTACCTGCACGGCACGCGTATCGGCGTGGTCGTCGAGTTCGAAGGTGCTGATGCCGACGTGGGCAAGAACGTCGCCATGCACATCGCCGCGATGAAGCCGGTGTCGGTGTCGGCAGACCAAGTGTCGGCCGATCTGATCGAGAAGGAGCGCAGCGTCGCTTCGCAGAAGGCTGCTGAATCGGGCAAGCCGGCTGAAATCGTCGCGAAGATGGTGGAAGGCAGCGTTCAGAAGTTCCTGAAGGAAGTCACGCTGCTGAACCAAGCTTACGTGAAGGACGACAAGTCGACCGTCGAGCAAATGCTCAAGGCCAACAACACCACGGTCAAGGGCTTCACCATGTTCGTGGTCGGCGAAGGCATCGAGAAGAAGCAAGACGACTTCGCAGCCGAAGTGGCAGCGCAAGTGGCCGCCGCTAAGCAGTCGTAATTCGCGCAGTACCGTAGTATCCGGGGGCGGCGGTGCCGTCCCCGTTGTTTCATCCAGAATACCCTCACAGTGCCAGACCAGACTTCTTAGGGACCGCCATGTCTACTCCTTATAAACGCGTACTTCTCAAGCTCTCTGGTGAAGCCCTCATGGGTGACGATGCGTTCGGCATCAATCGTGCAACCATCGAACGCATGGTCGCCGATATTGCCGAAGTCGTTCGCCTTGGCGTACAACTGGCTGTCGTGATCGGCGGCGGTAACATTTTCCGTGGCGTGGCAGGCGGTGCCGCCGGGATGGACCGCGCAACGGCCGATTACATGGGCATGCTGGCGACCATGATGAATGCCCTGGCGTTGCAAGACGCAATGCGTCACGCCGGCATCGAAGCGCGTGTGCAGTCCGCGCTGCGTATGGACCAAGTGGTCGAGCCGTACATCCGCCCCCGCGCGATCCGTCAGTTGGAAGAAGGTAAAGTTGTGATCTTCGCCGCCGGCACGGGCAACCCGTTCTTCACGACCGATACGGCCGCTGCGCTGCGTGGTTCGGAAGTGGGTGCCGAAGTGGTGCTCAAGGCGACCAAGGTCGATGGCGTGTACTCGGCCGATCCGAAGAAGGATCCGGACGCCGTCAAGTATTCGACCATCAGCTTCGATGAAGCCATCTCGAAGAACTTGCAGGTCATGGACGCGACGGCTTTCGCGCTGTGCCGCGATCAGAAGATGCCGGTGCGCGTTTTCTCGATCGTGAAGCCGGGCGCGCTCAAGCACGTCATCCTCGGCGAAGACGAGGGAACGCTCGTCCACGTTTGAGTTCAAATTGCGGCGTCCGCGCGCATTGGCGCGCCGACGCCGTATCATTTACGTTTGTTTGCGTATCAATTCTAGGTTTGGAGGTTGTCATGACCGTTGCTGACATCACGAAGAATGCCGAGCAGAAGATGCAGAGCTCGATCGAATCGTTCAAGGGTAACCTCGCGAAGATTCGTACCGGACGCGCGCATACCGGCCTGCTCGACCACGTGCAGGTCGACTACTACGGTTCGATGGTGCCCATCTCGCAAGTCGCCAACGTGACGCTCGTCGACGGCCGCACGATCGGCGTGCAGCCGTGGGAAAAGAAGATGGTTGCCGTGGTGGAAAAGGCGATTCGCGATGCGGATCTCGGCCTGAACCCGGCCACCCAAGGCGAGCTGATTCGCGTGCCGATGCCCATGCTGACCGAAGAGCGTCGCCGCGAACTGACCAAGCTGGTCAAGTCGGAAGGCGAGAACGCCAAGGTTGCCGTGCGTAACCTGCGCCGCGACGCCAACGAGCAACTCAAGAAGCTGGTCAAGGAAAAAGAAGCCTCGGAAGACGACGAGCGCCGTGGCAACGATGTCGTTCAGAAGCTGACCGACAAGGCCGTCGTCGAGATCGACGAGCTGGTGCAAAAGAAGGACGCCGAGATCATGACGGTGTGAGTGCGTAAGCACTTGCCGTCTGATTCCTCGCCGACTTCGCGCCCTGACTCCCGCGCCGTATCTCAATGGGTTTTCTGAACTCCACGCTTACTGTTCCTGAAACAGCAAGTATTCCGCGCCACGTTGCCATCGTCATGGATGGCAACGGGCGTTGGGCTACCAGTCGTAAATTGCCGCGCGTTGCAGGTCACAAGCGCGGCGTCGATGCCGTGCGCGAGGCTGTCACGGCCTGCGCGGAGCTCGGTGTCGAGTACCTGACGTTGTTCGCGTTCAGTTCCGAGAACTGGCGCCGTCCGCAGGACGAGGTCTCGACGCTGATGCAACTGTTCATCCTGGCGCTGGAGCGCGAGGTGGGCAAATTGCATAGCAACGGCATTCGTCTTCGCGTGATCGGTGCGCTCGAAGCTTTCGAGCCGCGCATCCAGGAACTGGTGCGCCGTGCCGAGGAACGCACGAAAGACAATAAAGGCCTCACGCTCACCATTGCCGCAAATTACGGCGGCCGGTGGGACATTCTGCAAGCCGCGCAGAAGCTTGCCGCCACGCGTGTGGCGCAAGGCGGGGCCGCGGGGCTTGAGACGTCGTTTTCCGAAGACGATCTCGCGCCTTATCTGAGCATGGCTTATGCGCCGGAGCCGGATCTGTTCATCCGCACCGGCGGCGATCAGCGCGTCAGTAATTTTCTGCTTTGGCAACTGGCGTACACTGAACTGTATTTCACCGAAGAATTCTGGCCGGACTTCAACGCCGATACGCTCAAGCGCGCGGTTGCCGAGTTTCAGCAACGTGAGCGCCGATTTGGCCGTACCAGCGCGCAAGTCCAGAACCCCTCGGGACAATCCGCCTGATGCTCAAGACACGCGTTATTACCGCTGTCGTACTCCTCGCCATTCTTCTGCCCGTGATCTTCGTCGGTACGCCGGCGCAGTTTGCATTGCTCGCCGCTGTGATCGTTGCCGCGGCGGGTTGGGAATGGGGCCGTCTGGTCGGTCTGAACGGCACGGGCGCAGTCTTTTACGGCGCGCTCGCACTGCTCGGTGTGGGCATGACGTGGGCGGGCGGTTGGACGCTCACGCATATCTGGCTGAAACCGGCCGCCATTTTCTGGGTACTCGCCGGTCCCTATACGCTGATGCGCAAGCCCGCCACCAAGGGCTCATGGCGCGGTCTGCTGTTGGTCGCCGGCCCGGTGCTGTTGATTGCTGCGTGGCAGGCGTTGTGTCTGGCGCGCGAGCAGGGTGTGGCGTTCCTGTTGTCGGTGCTCGTCATCGTTTGGCTCGCCGATACCGGCGCGTATTTTGCCGGGCGTGCCTTCGGACGCCGCAAGCTGGCACCGTCGATCAGTCCGGGTAAATCGTGGGAAGGGGCCATCGGTGGCTGGTTGCTGGTGCTCGTCGTGGCAGGTGCGGTGCTCGCGAGCGGCCTTCAGGCGCCGACGATCGTTTCGCATCTTGCTAACACGCTCGGCCTTGCGCTCGGTGTGATCGCCCTCACGGTGCTGGTGGCCTTTTCGGTCGTCGGCGACCTGTTCGAATCTCAACTTAAACGGCAAGCCGGCGTGAAGGATTCCAGCGCGCTGCTGCCCGGCCACGGTGGCGTGCTCGATCGTATCGATGCCTTGCTGCCGGTGCTGCCACTGGCTCTGCTCTTCGTCTGATCATGTCGCAACGTCTCGTCATTCTCGGCTCTACCGGTTCCATCGGCGTTAGCACGCTCGATGTCGTGGGGCGTCATCCCGACCGTTTCTCCGTCTACGCGCTCACCGCGCACCGCAACCTCGAGCGCTTGTTCGAGCAGTGCGTCGCGCACCGCCCGCAAGTCGCCGTGGTGGCCGACGCCGACGGTGCCCGTCAACTGGCGGCACGTCTGGCTGATGCTGGGCTGAAGATCGACGTGACCTACGGTCCGCAAGCCCTGATCGATGTCGCAGAAGCCGGTGAGGCGACGATGGTTGTGGCGGCGATCGTGGGGGCAGCCGGTCTGCAATCGACGCTCGCCGCGGCGCGCGCCGGTAAGCGCATTCTGCTGGCTAATAAAGAGTCGCTCGTGCTCTCGGGCGCGCTGTTCATGGCGACGGCCGAACGTGCCGGTGCCACGCTGCTGCCGCTCGACAGCGAACACAACGCTATCTTCCAATGCCTGCCGCAAGTGGCGGGTGAGAATCGCATTTCCACGCGCGGGGTTGAGAAGCTGGTGCTGACGGCGTCGGGTGGTCCGTTCCGTGAGCGCGAGTTGGCATCGCTCGAGAATGTGACGCCCGATGAAGCGTGTGCGCATCCGAACTGGGTGATGGGCCGAAAGATTTCGGTCGACTCGGCGAGCATGATGAATAAGGGCCTTGAAGTGATCGAGGCGCACTGGTTGTTCAATATGCCGCCTGAGCGTATTGAAGTGCTGATTCACCCGCAGAGCGTGATTCACTCGATGGTTACCTACACGGACGGCTCGACGCTCGCCCAACTCGGTAACCCCGATATGCGCACGCCCATCGCGCACGCACTGGCGTTCCCGGATCGCGTGACCTCGGGTGTCGCAGGGCTGAACCTCGCCGATATCGGCAAGCTCACGTTCGAAGCGCCTGATCTGCGCCGCTTCCCGTGCCTGCGCCTCGCTTTCGAAACGCTGCATCGCGGCGGTACCGCCGGTGCATTGCTCAATGCAGCGAACGAGATCGCCGTCGCAGCGTTCCTCGAAGGCCGTATCCGCTTCACCGCCATCTCGCAGGTTGTCGAGCACGTGCTCGAGAGCGAGGCTGTGGGTGAGGCATCGTCGCTCGACGTCGTGCTCGAAGCCGACCGCCGTGCGCGCGAACTGGCGACGGCCTACGTGGCCAAGTTGCCGGCCCCGGCGGCATCGTCGTCGTGACGCTTTCTTCTATGTTGTCGTAACGCCATCGCGGCCCGAATTCGCTCATGACTCTGCTCACCACGTTGCTCGCCTTCGCCGTCGCCATTGGTGTGCTGGTGGTTTTCCATGAGTTGGGCCACTACACCGTCGCGCGATGGTGTGGCGTGAAGGTGCTGCGGTTCTCGGTGGGCTTTGGGGCGCCGGTCGTCAAATGGACGATGGGGCGCGACCGCACCGAATGGACCCTGTGCGCGCTGCCGCTCGGCGGCTACGTCCGCATGCTCGATGAGCGTGACGAGACGCAGGTGGTGGATCCCGAGGATCGGGCGCGCGCCTTCAATCGTCAGTCGGTCTACAAGCGCTTCGCCATTGTGGCGGCCGGGCCGATCGCCAACTTCTTGCTTGCCATTGCCCTTTACGCCGGTTTGAATCTCGCGGGCGTGACGGAGCCTGTCGCCCGCATTGCCGCACCGGCAGCGGGGACGCTGGCCGCGCGTGCCGGTCTGGCGGGCGGTGAACTCATTACTGGTGTGCGTGAAAACGGCAACAGCCCGGATGAGGCGGTGGGCGACGAAAGCCCAGTGCGTTCCTGGGAAGATCTGCGCTGGCGCCTGGTCGATCCGATGATCGACGGTCAGCGCGTCACGCTCGTTGCGCGCACCCGTGATGGACGGGCCGAGTACATGCTGGACGCTGCCGGTCAGCATTTCGATGCCGACAGCGAACAGGATTTCATGCAGCGTCTGGGGTTGGTGCCGTCGGCGCGCGTCAAGGTGGGGCAGTTGCTGCCCGACGGCGCGGCGGGGAAGGCTGGCTTGCGCGTAGGCGACGAGATTACGGCGGTAGACGGGCTTGCGGTGGTATCTGCCAAAGCGCTGGTCGACGCCGTGCGCGCGCATCCGGGTAAGCCGTTGACGCTCACCATTCGCCGCGACGGCGCGACGCAGCAGATTACGCTCACGCCGAGTGCCGAAGTCGACGCCGAGCAGTCGGGCGGTGGCGCTGCGGCCGCACGCGTGGGCAAAATCGGCGCGGCGCTGGCCAGCCAGGTCGACACGGTGACGGTGCGTTACGGCTTGTTCGAGGCGATCGGGCGGGGTGCGCAGCGCACTTGGGATGTCACGGCCTTTAGCGTGCGGATGTTCGGCAAGATGATCACGGGGCAAGCGTCGCTCAAGAATTTGAGCGGCCCGGTCACGATCGCCGACTACGCGGGGCGTTCGGCTCGACTCGGTCTCGATTATTTCGTTGCCTTTCTGGCCCTTGTCAGCATCAGCCTGGGCGTATTGAATCTGCTACCGATTCCGGTTTTGGACGGTGGCTATCTGTTATATTATGCGGTCGAAGCGATAACCGGTCGGGCAGTCTCCGAGCGGTGGCAGGGCGCGCTGCAACGAGTGGGCATCGTTTGCATCCTTGCGCTCTCTGCCGTAGCACTTTTCAATGACCTGTCAAAGTTGTTGCATTAGGGCGATTTGACCCTGACAGCGTCACGTGCCTGCCGGTCGCAGGCAAATCCGAGTTTTTTACGATTCAATTGTTTCTTGGGGAAGCAAGTTGTCGAATAAATACCACCTTGTTCCGAAGACCCTGGTGATTGCGGTTCTGGCGGCACACAGTTTCCTGGCACGCGCCGTCGAGCCGTTCGTGGTCAAGGATATCCGAGTGGAGGGCTTGCAGCGTATTGAACCCGGCACCGTGTTCTCTTACTTGCCGGTCAAGCCGGGCGACAAGTTCAACGATGATAAGGGCACCGAAGCAATTCGTGCCCTTTATGCCACGGGCCTGTTCTCGGACGTGAGCGTTGAAGCGCAAGGCAGCGTGCTGGTGGTGCACGTCAACGAGCGCCCCGCGATTGCGACCATCGACTTCCTCGGCATCAAGGAATTCGACAAAGACGGTCTGAAGAAGGCATTGCGCTCGGTCGGCCTGACCGAAGGCCGTACCTTCGACCGCAACCTGCTCGACAAATCGGAGCAGGAACTCAAGCGTCAATACCTCACGCGCGGTTACTACGCCGCCGACGTGAAGACGACGATCACGCCGCTCGAACGCAACCGCGTGGGTATCCAGTTTGCCGTGACCGAAGGCCCCAAGGCGACGATCCAGCAGATCAACTTCGTGGGCAACAAGGCGTTCTCGTCGTCTGACCTGACCGCCGAGATGGAACTGGGCACGCCGAACTGGCTGTCGTGGTACTCCAAGAACGACTTGTACTCGAAGGACAAGCTCACGGGCGATCTGGAAAAACTCCGTTCGTTCTACCTGAACCGTGGCTATCTGGAATTCAACATCGACTCCACCGACGTCTCGATCACGCCGGATAAGGACGAGATGTTCCTGACCATCAATTTGCACGAAGGCGAGCCGTACAAGGTGTCGGACGTGAAGCTGTCGGGCGAAATGCTCGGCAAGCAAGACGACATCCAGAAGCTCATCCAACTCAAGGCAGGCGACACGTTCTCGGCCGCGAAACTGCAAGCGAGCACGAAGGCCATTTCGGACCTGCTCGGCAACTACGGCTTCGCGTTTGCCAACGTGAACGCCCAGCCGACCATCGATCGCAACAATCACACCGTGGCGCTGACGCTGACGATCGATCCGGGCCGCCGCGTGTATGTGCGCAAGATCAACATCGTGGGCAACTCGCGCACGCGTGACGAAGTGATTCGCCGCGAAATGCGCCAGCTGGAAAGCTCGTGGTACGACGCCGACCGTCTGAAGCTCTCGCAAGACCGTATCAACCGTCTGGGCTACTTCACCGACGTGAACGTGACGACCGAGCCGGTGGCCGGTTCGAACGACCAGGTCGACCTTCAAGTGAAGGTGGAAGAAAAGCCGACCGGTACGATCAACGTCGGTGCCGGCTTCTCGTCGACCGACAAGGTGGTGCTGCAAGCGGGTATCAGCCAGGACAACGTGTTCGGTTCGGGTACCTCGCTGTCGGTGAACGTGAACACGGGTAAGACGTACCGTACGTTGGCCGTGACGCAGGTCGATCCGTACTTCACCGTCGACGGCGTGAGCCGTATTACCGACGTGTACTACCGTACGTATCAGCCGCTGTTGCTGACCAGCGATTCGGATTTCCGTATCAACACGCTCGGCGGTAACTTGAAGTTCGGTGTGCCGTTCTCGGAAGTCGACACGGTGTTCTTCGGCATCGGCTTCGAACAAACGCGTCTGCACCTGACGAGCGACGGTACGACGCCGCAACGCTACATCGATTACGCGAACCAGTTCGGCTATGTCAGCAACAACTACCCGCTGACGGTGGGTTGGTCGCGCGACTCGCGTGACAGCGCGCTGATTCCGAATCGCGGTCACTATCAGCAGGCCAACATCGAAATCGGCACGCCGATCGGGACGACCAAGTACTTCCGTGCGTACTACCAGCACCAGTACTACTACCCGGTCAGCCGAGGCTTCACGCTGGCCTTGAACGGTGAAGTGGGCTACGGTCACGGGATGGGCGGTCAGCCGTTCCCGATCTTCAAGAACTACTTCGCGGGCGGTATCGGCTCGGTGCGTGGTTATGAGCCGAGTTCGCTGGGTCCGAAGGACACGAACGGCGAACCGCTGGGCGGCGCATCGAAGCTGATCGGTAACATCGAACTGACGTTCCCGCTGCCGGGCACCGGGTATGACCGCACGCTGCGGATCTTCACGTTCTTCGACGGCGGTAACGTGTTCGATAACGGCCAGGCGATTACCTTCAATAACCTGCGCTATTCTTACGGTTTCGGGTTGTCGTGGATTTCGCCGATCGGCCCGCTCAAGCTCTCGATGGGCTTCCCGCTCGTCAAGAAGACGGGCGACCAGTATCAGAAATTCCAGTTCCAGGTCGGTACGTCGTTCTAACGACGGCAACTCGACCGGTTCCGAAGGTTTCATCGTTGTAAGGGGTAATACATTGAACGGTATCCGTAAGCATTGCCTGCGCGGCGTGGCCGCGGCGTTGCTGGCCGGAGCGGCATTTGCCGCATCGGCCCAGGATGCGCGCATCGCCGCTGTCAATTCGGATCGCATTCTGCGCGATTCGGCACCGGCCAAGGCCGCACAAGCCAAGCTCGAAGCAGAGTTCTCCAAGCGGGATCAGGACCTTCAGGCCATGGCAGCACGCCTCAAGGCGATGTCGGACAAGCTCGACAAGGACAACGCCACGTTGTCCGACGCCGAGCGCGCCAAGCGTCAACGCGATCTGGCGGCGGCCGACACGGAATTCCAGCGTAAACAGCGCGAATTCCGTGAGGATCTGAACCAGCGCCGCAACGAAGAACTCGCTGCGGTGCTCGATCGTGCGAACCGTGTGATCAAGCAGATTGCCGAGACGGACAAATACGATCTGATCGTGCAGGAAGCGGTCTACGTGAGCCCGCGCATCGACATCACTGACAAGGTGCTCAAGACGCTGAACGCAAGTTCGGGTAGCAGCACCGGCGGCAAGTGACGGGCGCGCGCTCCATGTCGGTCACGCTCGCTCAGTTGGTCGCCCGCTTCGGCGGCAATCTCGTCGGTGACGGCGAGGTGACCGTCGCAGGTCTGGCGCCGCTCGATCGTGCCGGCGCGCGCGACCTCGCGTTTCTGTCCAATCCGAAATATCTCGCCGAAGTGCCCGATTCGGGCGCGGCGGCCGTCATTCTCTCCCAAGCCGATTTCGACAAACTGCCGTCGCACGACGGCCGTGCGTGGATCATTGCGCCTAACCCTTACGCTTACTTCGCGCGCGTGGCGCAGATGTTCGCGGACGCGGCGGCGCCTGCACCGGCGGCAGGGATTCACCCGAGCGCCGTGGTCGATCCGTCGGCCGTGGTGCCCGCATCCTGCGTGATCGGGCCGAATGTCGTGATCGAAGCTGGTGCCCGTCTCGGCGAGCGCGTGCGGCTGGTGGCGAACGTGTTCGTTGGCCGTGGCACGACGCTGGGCGACGATGTTCTCGTCTATCCGAACGCCACGCTGTACCACACGAGCGTGATCGGCGCGCGTTGCGTCATTCACGCAGGTGCGGTGATTGGTTCGGACGGCTTTGGTTTTGCACCCGACTTTTCTGCCGCTGGCGGCGAGTGGGTGAAGATTCCGCAAGTGGGCCGTGCGGTGATCGAAGACGACGTCGAAATTGGCGCATCGACTTCGATCGACCGTGGCGCGATGGCCGATACGGTGATCGAGCGCGGTTGCAAGATCGACAATCAGGTGCAGATTGCGCACAACGTGCGCGTCGGTGCCTATACCGTCATTGCCGCCTGCACGGGCATTGCCGGTAGCAGTACCATCGGTAAGTTCTGCATGCTGGGCGGGGCGGTGGGTGTCGCGGGTCACGTGACCATCGGCGACAAAGTCATCGTCACGGCCAAATCGGGCGTGTCGAAGTCGATTCCGGGCCCGGGCACGTATACCAGCGCATTTCCGGCAATTCCGAACGCCGAATGGAATAAAAACGCGGCGATCATGCGCAATCTGGACAAGATGCGCGACCGCGTGCGTCAACTTGAAGCGAAGGTCAAGGACCTGCAAGACAAATGAGCGAGACCAATACCAATATCGACGTCAGCAAGCTCGACATCCATAAGATCATGAAGTTGTTGCCCCATCGGTATCCGATGCTGATGGTGGACCGCGTGATCGCACTCGAGCCGCACAAGAACATCAAGGTCATCAAGAACGTCACGATCAACGAGCCGTACTTCACGGGGCACTATCCGCAGCGTCCGGTGATGCCGGGCGTGCTGATCGTCGAAGCGCTGGCCCAGGCTGCTGCGCTGCTCACGTTCTCGGAAGAAGCGGTGCATGACGAAAACACGCTCTACTATTTCGTGGGCATCGAGAACGTTCGTTTCAAGCGTCCGGTCGAACCGGGTGACCAACTGATCCTGGACGTCGACTTCCTGAATGAGCGTCGCGGCTTCTACAAGTTCAAGGGCAAGGCTCTTGTGGATGGCAAGCTCGCGGCGGAAGCCGAGTTCATGTGCATGGTCAAGAAAAACGGCGAATAACCGGAACCGAGACGTCCATGACGAATATTCATTCCACCGCGGTTGTCGATCCCAAGGCGCAACTGGCTGACGACGTCGTCGTCGGTCCGTACGCGATCGTCGGTCCGAACGTGACGATCGGCGCAGGTTCGCAGATCCTGTCGCACACGATTGTCGACGGTCACACGACGCTGGGTGAGGGCAACAAGATCGGCCCGTTCGCGTCGATCGGCGGTACCCCGCAGGACATGAAGTACGCCGGTGAGCCGACCAAGCTCATCATCGGCGATCGCAACACGATCCGCGAGTTCACGACCATCCACACCGGTACGGTGCAGGACGGTGGCCTGACCAGCGTCGGTAACGACAACTGGATCATGGCTTACGTGCATATCGCACACGATTGCCATGTGGCCAACCACACGGTGTTCTCGAGCAATGCGCAGTTGGCAGGGCACGTCCATGTTGGCGATTGGGCCATCATCGGCGGCATGACCGGCGTGCATCAGTTCGTGCGCATCGGTGCGCATTCGATGGTCGGTGGCGCGTCGGTCCTCGTGCAGGACGTGCCGCCGTTCGTGATTGCCTCGGGCGATCGCGCGGTGCCTTACGGCATCAACGTCGAAGGGTTGCGCCGCCGCGGTTTCTCCGCCGATGCGATCAAGGCGCTGCGCGATGCGTACAAGTTGCTCTACAAGAGCGGCCTGACGCTCGACGAAGCCAAGGCGCAGATCGACGCGTTCGACAAAGCCAATACGGCGGCTGCGCCCGCCACCGAAGCTGCCGATGTGCACAGCTCGGTGATCGCACTGCTGGACTTCCTCAATACGAGCACGCGCGGTATCGTGCGCTGACCTATGCCGCCGACCCTTCCCGGTACCGGCCAGCGAACCCTGGCGATGGTGGCCGGGGAGTTGTCTGGCGATCTCATTGCCGGCAACGTGCTTGCCGGTCTCAAGCAGAGACTTCCCGCCGACATCGCGTATGCAGGTGTCGGTGGCCCGCATATGGCCGAAGAGGGCTTTAACGCCTATTGGCCGATCGACAAGCTGTCGGTCATGGGGTACGTGGAAGTCATCAAGCATCTGCGCGAAATTCTCTCGATTCGTAAGCAACTGCGCGAGCATTGGCTGGCAGACAAGCCGATGGCGTTCGTCGGTTTCGATGCCCCCGATTTCAACTTCGATCTCGAAATCAAGCTGCGCGAAGCCGGTGTGCCGACGATTCACTTCGTGAGCCCGTCGATCTGGGCGTGGCGCGGTGGCCGCATCAAGAAGATCAAGCGTGCGGTCGATCACATGCTTTGCCTGTTTCCGTTCGAGCCGGAGATTTACCACCGGGCAGGTATCGACGCGACCTTTG
This sequence comes from Pandoraea pneumonica, assembly GCF_902459645.1. Classification (GTDB taxonomy): domain Bacteria; phylum Pseudomonadota; class Gammaproteobacteria; order Burkholderiales; family Burkholderiaceae; genus Pandoraea; species Pandoraea pneumonica. The sequence continues at coordinate 1,249,060 of NZ_CABPSK010000001.1, read as the reverse complement.
TCGGTCACCCGATGGCCGACAAGATTCCGATGGTGCCGGACGTTGCCGGTGCCCGCGCGAAACTTGGTCTTGCGGGAGATGCCCCCGTCGTCGCGATTCTGCCGGGCAGCCGGACGTCGGAAGTGCAGCGGCTCGCGCCGGTGTTCTTCGCCGCGATGCGTTTGCTTGCCCAGCGCGATCCCTCGATTCGCTTCGTGCTGCCGGCAGCGACGCCGCGCCTGCGCACGATGATGAAGCCGATCTTCGACGCGCACAGCGATCTGAATCTCACGGTAACCGACGGCAAGGCGCCGCTGGCGCTTGAAGCCTCGGACAGCGTGCTGCTCGCCAGCGGGACGGCCACGCTCGAAGCGGCGCTGTACAAGAAGCCGATGGTGATTTCGTACAAGGTGCCTTGGCTCACGGCGCAGATCATGAAGCGTCAGGGCTATCTGCCGTATGTGGGCTTGCCCAACATTCTCTCGGGCGAGTTTGTCGTGCCGGAGTTGTTGCAGCATTTCGCCACGCCAGAAGCGCTGGCCGATGCCGTGTGGAAGCAACTGACCGACCCTGAATTGCGCGAGTCGTTGCAGGCGCGTTTCACCAAAATTCACGAGCAATTGCGCCAGAACACGGCCGAGCGTTCGGCGGAAGTGATCGAGCGTGTGTTGCGCGAAAAGGGGCGACTATGAGCGAAGACGTCGCCCGCACGGGCCGAACGAGCCGTGGCGCCACGCGGGGGCAGGGGGTGGGCGATGTACCGTCGTCGGTTGCCAAGCCGCGTACGCGTGCATCTAAGGCGCCGGTGCCGCAGATGGCCTTCGACCTGTTTGCCGATGCTGCTGAAGACCTGACCTGCGGTGTCGATGAGGTGGGGCGCGGTCCGCTGGCAGGGCCGGTGGTGACTGCCGCCGTGATTCTCGATCCGTCTCGTCCGATCAAAGGACTGGCCGACTCGAAGAAGCTCACCGCAAAACGCCGTGAAGCGCTGTACGACGAGATTATTGAATGCGCGTTGGCGTATCACATCGCCGAAGCCAGTGTTGCCGAGATCGATTCGCTGAACATTCTGCACGCGACCATGCTCGCGATGCAGCGCGCGGTGAACGGCCTGCCGCGTGTGCCGACGCTGGCACTCATCGACGGCAACCGTTGCCCGGTCTTGCCGATGCGGTCCGAGGCGATCATCAAGGGTGACGACAAAGTGCCCGCGATTTCCGCTGCGTCGATTCTTGCCAAGGTCACGCGCGACCGTCAGCTAGTGGCGCTGCATGAGGAATTTCCGCAGTACGGCTTCGACGTGCATGCGGGATACGGCACGCCACGTCATCTCGAAGCCCTGCGCACGCACGGGCCGAGCCCGCACCACCGCCAGTCGTTTGCGCCGGTGCGTGAGGCATTTGCGTTGTTCGGCACGCTCACGGTCTCACGCATGGCCCGTTCGTCATGAAACTGATCAGTTCCAAAGACAACCCGTTCTACAAACGGCTCAAGCTGCTCGCGCAGTCGAATCAGCAGCGCCGCAAGCTCGGGCAGACGCTGCTCGAAGGCGTGCATCTGGCCGACGCCTATCTCGACGCTCTGGGGCAACCTCTGGTTTGCGTGGCGGCAGAGCAGGCACTCGATAACGACGAAGTTGCCGCGATTTGGGCGCGTGTTGAACCGGATCGCCGGGTGTGCCTGCCGCACGCGTTGTTCGAGCCGCTCTCGACGCTTGTGAATGGGGTGCCGCTGCTGTTCGTGGTCGAGATGCCGAGCGGTCATCTGCCCGCCTCGCAAACGGCCGATTGTGTGATTCTCGATGCCGTGCAGGACGCCGGTAACGTCGGCTCGATTCTGCGTAGCGCGGCAGCGGCTGGCGTGCGCGACGTGTACTGCATGTCGGGTACCGCGCTAGCTTGGTCGAGCAAGGTGCTGCGTGCCGGGATGGGGGCGCATTTCTCGCTCAATATCGTCGAGCACTGCACGCCCGATTCGCTGGCACCGCGACTGGCGGTGCCACTGCTGGCCACGAGCCTGCAAGCCAAGACATCGCTTTATCAAGAGGATCTGCGTCAGCCGGTGGCCTGGATTTTCGGTAATGAAGGCGCGGGCGTGTCGCCGCACTGGCTCTCGCGCGTGCAGACGCCGGTGCGCATTCCGCAACCGGGTGGCATGGAGTCACTCAACGTGGCTGCTTGCGCCGCCGTCTGCCTTTTCGAGGCGGTGCGTCAGCGGTTGGATTAAGGTGTGGCGCGTGGCACGCGCGGACTGACGCAAGTCGTGCCGCCAAAAACAAAGGGACGCCAGTGTTTCACTGAGCGTCCCTTTTTCACGCTTGGCTGCAACGTTCGATCAATACACGTCGCGTTCCAGCTTGATTTCCTGAAGAATCGTGGTCGCGATTTCTTCGATCGACTTATGCGTCGACGACAGCCATTTGATGCCTTCGCGACGCATCATCGCTTCGGCTTCGTTGACTTCGTAACGGCAGTTTTCCAGCGAGGCGTACTTGCTGCCGGGACGACGCTCGTTACGAATTTCCGACAGGCGCTGCGGGTCGATCGACAGCCCGAAGATCTTGTCCTTGAACTGGTCGAGCGTGGAGGGCAGTTTCTCGCGCTCGAAGTCTTCGGGAATGAGCGGGTAGTTGGCCGCCTTCACGCCGTACTGCATGGCGAGATACAGCGTGGTCGGCGTCTTGCCGCTGCGCGATACGCCCACGAGGATCACGTCGGCGCTCTTCAGATTCTTGTTGGACTGCCCGTCGTCGTGCGCCAGCGAGAAATTCACCGCTTCGATCCGGTTCTTGTACGCTTCGCTGTCTGCGTTCTGGTGCACGCGGCCGATGGCGTGCATCGACTTAAGGCCGAGTTCGTGTTCGAGCGGTTCGATGAACGTCTGGAACATGTCGAGAATCACGCCCTGCGTGTTGCGCAGAATCTCGTTGGCCCGCGCGTCGACCAGCGTGCTGAAGATAATCGGGCGAACATTGTCGACCCGATACATTTCATTGATCCGTTGCGCCGTTTCATAGGCTTTATCGACGGAATCCACGAACGGCACGCGAATCTGACGAAAACGCATCTCGAACTGCGCCAGGATCGAATGCGCGAAGGTTTCCGCCGTAATGCCCGTGCCGTCGGACACGATAAAGACCGGACGGATGTTCACGGGCTTGGCTGCTGCGGCAGACGTATCGGCAGCAACGGCGGGGCTTGCGGGGGAATTCGGGGGAGTAGAGGCTTCGCTCATGCGCAGAATCGCAAATTGGTGCATTGCACGGTAGAATAGCGGCAACTTGTTGGATAAGCAATTGCGCGGCCATCGCGCGAACCCCCGTCAGAAGCCCGCCCGATGCGGCGCTCCGGGAAGTTCGGGTGGTTTGGGCAAGTTGTTGGGGAGCTAGCCCCTGGTCCTCGACATCGCCAAGGCGCGATTTCTTATCCAACAGGTCAGTCGGCCGATGTTAGTCCCAGCCGATTCGCCGAGAATTTTTTTTCTTACCTTAGGGGCTTTTATGACTAACGCAGCACACGACGGCGCCTACGTGGTGCCGTTTGAGCATCTGCGCATGACCGATGTCGAATCGGTCGGCGGCAAGAATGCATCGCTTGGTGAAATGATCAGCCAACTGGCCAGCGCCGGCGTGCGCGTGCCGGGTGGTTTTGCCACGACCGCCTTCGCTTTCCGCGAGTTCCTCCAACACAACAATCTGACCGAGCGCGTTGCCAAGCGTCTCGAGGGTCTGGACGTCGATAACGTCAAGGCGCTCGCAGAAGCCGGTGCCGACATCCGTCAATGGATCGTCGACGCGCCGCTGCAACCGCAGCTCGAAAAAGACATCCGCGAGCAATTCGCACGCATCACGGCCGATCAGCCGGACGCGTCGTTCGCCGTGCGCTCGTCGGCCACCGCCGAAGACTTGCCCGACGCCTCGTTCGCCGGTCAGCAAGAAAGCTACCTGAACGTGGTCGGCATCGAGCAAGTGCTCGATCGCATGAAGCACGTGTTCGCGTCGCTCTACAACGACCGCGCCATTTCGTACCGCGTGCACAAGGGCTTCACCCACGCCGAGGTCGCACTGTCGGCGGGCGTGCAGCGCATGGTCCGCTCGGACAGCGGCGCATCGGGCGTGATGTTCACCATCGATACCGAATCGGGCTTCCAAGACGTCGTGTTCATCACGTCGAGCTATGGCCTGGGCGAGACGGTGGTGCAGGGCGCCGTGAACCCGGACGAGTTCTACGTCTTCAAGCCGACGCTCAAGGCCGGCAAGTACCCGATCATCCGCCGCACGCTGGGCTCGAAGCTCCTGAAGATGGAATTCACGCAGCCGGGCGAGCCGGGCCGTGTGAAGACCGTCGACGTGCCGATGGAACTGCGTAACCGCTACTCCATTACCGACGACGATTGCGCCGAGTTGGCCAAGTACGCGCTGATCATCGAGAAGCACTACGGCCGCCCGATGGACATCGAGTGGGGCAAGGACGGCAAGGATGGCAAGATCTACATCCTGCAAGCACGTCCGGAAACCGTGAAGAGCCAGGCGGCCGGCAAGGTCGAGCAGCGCTTCAAGCTCAAGGGCGACGCACCGGTGCTGACCACGGGCCGCGCCATCGGTCAGAAGATCGGTGCCGGTCCCGTGCGCGTGATCATGGATCCGAGCGAAATGGAACGTGTGCAGCCGGGCGACGTGCTCGTGGCCGACATGACCGACCCGAACTGGGAGCCGGTGATGAAGCGCGCTGCCGCGATCGTCACGAACCGTGGTGGCCGTACGTGCCACGCCGCGATTATCGCGCGTGAGCTGGGCGTGCCGGCCGTGGTCGGCTGCGGCGACGCGACCGACGTGCTCAAGGACGGCGCACTGGTGACGGTGTCGTGTGCCGAGGGCGATGAAGGCAAGATTTACGACGGCCTGCTCGAGACCGAAGTGACCGAGATCCAGCGCGGCGAAATGCCGAAGATCCCGGTGAAGATCATGATGAACGTCGGCAACCCGCAACTCGCTTTCGACTTCGCGCAACTGCCGAACGAAGGCGTGGGTCTGGCCCGTCTGGAATTCATCATCAACAACAACATCGGTGTGCACCCGCGCGCGATTCTCGAGTATCCGAATATCGATGCCGACCTGAAGAAGGCGGTCGAGTCGGTGGCTCGTGGTCACGCATCGCCGAAGGCGTTCTACGTCGACAAGCTGGCCGAAGGGATTGCCACGATTGCGGCGGCTTTCTACCCGAAGAGCGTGATCGTGCGTCTGTCGGACTTCAAGTCCAACGAGTACAAGAAGCTCATCGGCGGTTCGCGTTACGAGCCGGATGAAGAAAACCCGATGCTGGGCTTCCGTGGCGCCTCGCGTTACATCTCGGAAGACTTCGCTGAAGCGTTCGAAATGGAGTGCCGTGCACTCAAGCGCGTTCGCGACGAGATGGGCCTGACGAACGTCGAAATCATGGTGCCGTTCGTGCGTACGCTGGCCCAGGCCGAGCGCGTGGTGGGCATGCTGGCCGACTTCGGTCTGAAGCGCGGCGAGAACGGTCTGAAGCTGGTGATGATGTGCGAAGTGCCGTCGAACGCCATTCTGGCCGACGAGTTCCTCGAGTTCTTCGACGGCTTCTCGATCGGCTCGAACGACCTGACGCAGCTCACGCTGGGTCTGGACCGCGACTCGGGTATGGAATTGCTGGCCAAGGATTTCGACGAACGCGATCCGGCCGTGCGCTTCATGCTGAGCCGCGCGATCAAGGCCTGTCTGGCCAAGGGCAAGTACGTCGGTATTTGCGGGCAGGGTCCGTCGGACCATCCGGATCTGGCCGAATGGCTGGCGAAGGAAGGCATTGCGTCGATGTCGCTCAACCCGGATACGGTTGTCGAGACGTGGCAGCAACTCGCCAAGCTGGCTAAGTAATTACGGCCGAATTGGGTGGCGTCCGGCGCTCGCGTCGGACGGCTCCCAAAAGCTTGCGAGCCCCATGGGACACGTGCGCTGATTGCCACGGTTTCATGCTATAAACCCCGGTAATACACCGGGGTTTTTGCTTTTTGGGGAATAACAATGGAGCAGGCTTGGCTGTGGTTCGGCGTTGCCGGATTGACGGTGGTACTGGAGCTTGCCAGCGGCACGTTCTATCTATTGATGGTCGCGCTTGGCATGTTCGCGGGCGGCATTGCCGCGTTGCTGGGTGTCAGTTGGCCGGGGCAGTTGGTGGCGGCGGCCGTGGTCGCGGCGGTAGCGGTGTGGCTGTTGCGGCGGAGTAAGTTCGGGCGGCGCCGTATCAAGGTGGATGTGACGGCCGATCCGAATGCGAATCTGGATATCGGGCAGCGGCTTCATGTCGAAGCTTGGCAAGCCGATGGCAGTGCACGCACGAAATACCGTGGCGCGGAGTGGGATGTCGAGTTGTTGCCGGGAGAAGCGGCGAGCGCGGGTTGGTTTGTGATTCGCGAAGTGCGTGGCAGCCGATTGTTCGTCGTGCACGAAGTCGCGTAGGAAAAATCGTTGTTTTACTGGCTTGCGGCAGCAAACGCTGCGTTGACCGGTACGATACACGCCCCGTGTTTACGGGTAACGGGGAACTAGCCGGCAGTGTCCGCCGGCGCTTCAGGGGAAACCATGTTCGCTCTATCCAACGTCGCGTTCATTCTGTTCATCATTGCGGTCATCATCGCGGCGCGCTCGATCAAGATCGTGCCGCAACAGCACGCATGGGTGGTCGAGCGTCTCGGGAAGTATCACGCCACGCTCACGCCGGGCTTGTCGATCGTCGTGCCGTTCGTCGATCGCGTGGCGTATAAGCATTTGCTCAAGGAAATTCCGCTCGATGTGCCGAGCCAGATTTGTATCACCAAGGACAACACGCAGTTGCAGGTCGACGGCATTTTGTATTTCCAGGTGACGGATCCGATGAAGGCGTCGTACGGGTCGAGCAACTTCATCGTCGCCATTACCCAGCTCGCGCAGACGACGCTGCGTAGCGTGGTCGGTAAGCTGGAGCTCGATAAGACGTTCGAAGAGCGTGAGTACATCAATCACAGCGTGGTCAATGCGCTGGATGAAGCGGCGTCCAACTGGGGTGTGAAGGTGCTGCGTTACGAGATCAAAGATCTCACTCCGCCTAAGGAAATTCTGCACGCCATGCAGGCGCAGATCACGGCAGAGCGTGAAAAGCGCGCGCTGATTGCGGCGTCGGAAGGTAAGAAGCAGGAGCAGATCAACCTCGCTTCGGGCGCACGGGAAGCGGCCATTCAGAAGTCGGAAGGCGAGCGGCAGGCCGCGATCAATCAGGCGCAGGGTGAAGCGTCGGCAATTCTCGCGGTGGCCGAGGCCAATGCCGAAGCCATCCACAAGATTGCGACGGCCATTCAGACGCAGGGGGGGATGGAAGCGGTGAACCTCAAGGTGGCCGAGCAATACGTCGACGCCTTCAGCAAACTCGCCAAGACCAACAACACGTTGATCGTGCCGGGCAACCTCACGGACATGAGCGGCATGATCGCGTCGGCGCTCAAGATCGTGCGTGGTACAGAAGGCGGCACGACCGGTGGCTCGGGTGGCAGCGGTGGCGCTAGCGGTTCGGGTGGTTCGGGCGGGGTCGCGGGCTTTGGCGGCTCCAACGTTCGCCGCTGATTTTCACCGTCACATGCTGGGACGCTCACATACGCTGATACGCGCACGCGAGTGAAAACGAAAACGGCCCCTAGGGGCCGTTTTTCTTTGGTGCGGATGTTTTCGCAGAAGGGGGCGGGGTCTTGCTCAATCGCGCGCAGGCGTCGGCGTACGCATCAGGCGGGCTTTCTCGCGATCCCAGTCGCGCTGCTTCTCGGTCTCGCGCTTGTCGTGCTGCTTCTTGCCCTTGCCCAGTCCGATCTCGCATTTCACGAGACCTTTGCTGTAGTGAAAGTTCAGGGGCACGAGCGTGTAGCCGCGCTGCTCGACTTTGCCGATGAGTTTCTTGATCTCGTCGGCTTTGAGCAGGAGTTTGCGCGTGCGAACGGGGTCGGGCTTGATGTGCGTGGAGGCCGTCTGTAACGGGCTGATGTTGGCCCCGATCAAAAAGATTTCGCCGTGCTTGACGACGACGTAGCCTTCCTTGATCTGCGCCCGCCCGGCGCGAATCGCCTTGACTTCCCATCCTTCGAGCACGATCCCGGCTTCGTATCGCTCCTCGATGAAGTAGTCGAAGAAGGCTTTCTTGTTGTCAATGATGCTCATGGATCCTTGGCGGGTAACTTGGTCGGACTCGGTGAGTCGGGCTCGGGTAAAATAGCGATTTTAACAAAGAGTCTCGGCGAGGGGCGGCCCACGACGCATACGTACCGATTCTGATTTTGATTCGATACGCTTCGCGCATACGCACACCTTGCCCGACAGACGATGGCCGAAGTCAGCAAAACCGTTCTCGTGCATTTCTCTGCCGAGCAAATGTACGATCTGGTGACCAATGTCGCCGATTACCCCAAATTTCTGCCTTGGTGCGGCGGTGTCGACATTCGGCATCAGGACGAGCACAGCATGGAGGCGTCGCTGATCATCGACTTCAAGGGGCTCAAGCACTCATTCGCGACGCGCAATATTCAGGAGCGTCCGCACTCCATTCAGATGACCTTCGTCGAGGGGCCTTTCAAGCGTTTTCACGGGACGTGGAAATTCACGCCGCTGCGCGAGAACGCCTGCAAGATCGAGTTCGGTTTGCACTACGAGTTTGCGAATTTCCTGCTCGAAAAGGTCATCGGCCCTGTCTTCAGCCATATCGCGAACACCTTCGTCGACGCTTTCGTCAAACGCGCGGAGGCGGTTTATGTCAGCTGAGCTCTCCGTCGAAGTTTGCTACGCGCTGCCCAATGCGCAAACGATCGTTGCGCTGACGTTGCCGCAGGGCGCGACGGTGGGCGAGGCCATCGAGCGCAGCGGTCTGCTGCAAAAATTCCCCGAGTTGGATCTCTCGCGCATGAAAGCCGGTGTGTTCGGCAAAGTGCGCGCGCTCGATGCCGCGGTGCACTCCGGGGATCGTGTGGAGATTTACCGTCCGCTCAAGGCCGATCCGAAGCTCGCCCGTCAGCGGCGTGTCGATAAAGTTCGCAACGAAGGCAGCCGGGAAGGCCAGAAGTGGCTCGGCAGCCGCCGCGGCAGCTAAATCAGGGCGTCCGGCTAGCTTCGCTGCCCGCCAATCAGTGCGCGGGTACGCGAGGGGCGGGGCATCGGTGCCCGAGCGCCGTAGTTTTCAGTGCGCGGAACCCCGAGCATGCAGCCGCACGGACGCGCTCACCCCGGCCAGCAGCAGGACAACGGCCGCCAATTCCAGCAAACGCGGCAGCCGGTGCTCGTAGATGAAGCCGTAGACCAACGCAAACAGCGTTTCAAACACGATCATCTGACCGGACAGCGTAAGTGGCAGACGTCGGCTGGCCGCGTTCCAAAAGGCATTCCCGATGGTCGAGGCACCAATCGCCACGGCAATGTTCACGATGATGAACATCTGCCAGTCGCGTGGCACGTCGGCGGCCACCGGGTGCGGCAGCAGCACCGCAGGCACGGCCAGCACGAGCGCCAACACGCCGGTGGCCACCCCCGTCAGCAGCGACCATTCCTGACTGGTGAAATGGCCGAATCGAGCCAGATAGCGTGCATTCGCGACCGCATACCACGTCCAACTCACCAGCGCGCCGACGGCACAGAGAATACCGAGCAGCGTAAGCCGCCAGTCGCCACCGCTGGCCGACGCATGCGCAAACACATCCACATTGATGCAGACGATGCCTGCGGCCACCAGCGCCAGCGGGCCTGCGAGCCTCGACAGGGGCAGGGCGCCGTGATCGCGGCTGCCGACCAGCGTCACCGTCACGGGCAGTACGCCAACGATCAGTGAGGCCGGGGCAATACCGGCCATTTGCACGGCACCGGCCAGAAAAAGGTAATAAATCAGATTTCCGACCAAACTCAGGCGGAAGAGCGCCCGCCAGTCGTTGCCCGTGACCGAATGTCGCAGGCGCGTCCAAAGCGGGGCGAGCAGCAGCGCCGATACGAGGCCGTAGAGCACGTAGCGCGCGGCCGACAATTCCAGGGGAGAGAAGCCGGGGAGCAGGCGGGGGGCGAGAAACACCAGTCCCCACAGGGCGCCTGCCGCCAGTCCGAAAGAAATGCCTTGGCCCATGAAATTCGCGTGATTCGTACCATCCGAGAGGGCGCAAGAATAGCATGGGGCTTGCGGGCGCCGATTGTGGAATCCGGCAGTCGGCGGGCGTTGGCATTTGATCGGGGAAAAAGCCCCTTGACATATGGGGTAGACGTGCCATCCCGCGCGCGATTTCTGTATAATTCGGTTTTGCGCCTATAGGATTTGCCATGCGTCTGATCCAAAAAGCACTCACTTTCGATGACGTGCTCCTCGTCCCGGCGTACTCCGCCGTTCTCCCGCGCGACACCAGCCTGAAAACCAAGCTCACGCGCAACATCACCTTGAATATGCCTTTGCTGTCGGCCGCCATGGATACGGTGACCGAAGCGCGTCTGGCCATTGCCATGGCGCAGCAAGGCGGTATCGGCATTATTCACAAGAATTTGAAGCCGGCCGAGCAGGCGCGCGAAGTCGCCAAGGTCAAGCGTTTCGAGTCTGGCGTGGTGCGCGACCCGATCACGATTCCGCCGCATATGAAGGTGCGCGACGTGATGGCGCTGTCGGCCCAGCATGGCATTTCCGGCTTCCCGGTTGTCGAAGGCGCGCAACTCATCGGTATCGTCACCAACCGCGACCTGCGTTTTGAAAAGCGCCTGGACGAGCCGGTGCGCGCGATCATGACGCCCAAGGACAAGCTGATCACGGTGCCTGAAGGTGCGTCGCCGGCCGATGCCGAACATCTGATGCACAGCCACCGCCTTGAGCGCGTGCTGGTCGTGAACGATGCGTTCGAGCTGCGCGGCCTGATGACCGTCAAGGACATCACCAAGGCAACCGAACACCCGCTCGCGAACAAAGATGAACACGGCAAGCTGCGCGTTGGCGCGGCCGTCGGCGTTGGCGCAGACAACGAAGAGCGCGTCGAGCTGCTCGTCGCGGCTGGCGTGGACGTCATCGTGGTGGACACGGCTCACGGCCACAGCCAGGGCGTGTTGGACCGCGTGCAATGGGTCAAGAAGCATTTCCCGCAAATTGAAGTCGTCGGCGGCAACATCGCCACGGCAAGTGCCGCACTGGCGCTGGTCGAGCATGGCGCAGACGCCGTGAAGGTCGGTATCGGTCCGGGCTCGATTTGCACGACGCGTATCGTGGCAGGCGTTGGCGTGCCGCAGATCACTGCGATTGCCAACGTGGCCGAAGCACTGAAGGACACTGGCGTGCCGCTGATCGCGGACGGCGGTATCCGTTACTCGGGCGACATCGCCAAGGCACTGGCTGCCGGCGCGCACACCGTGATGATGGGCAGCATGTTCTCCGGTACGGAAGAAGCGCCGGGCGAAGTGTTCCTGTATCAGGGGCGTTCGTACAAGAGCTACCGCGGCATGGGTTCGGTGGGCGCGATGAAGGATGGCGCGGCCGACCGTTACTTCCAAGACCCGGCCAACAACGCCGACAAGCTCGTGCCGGAAGGCATCGAGGGCCGTGTGGCGTATAAGGGTAGCGTGCTGGCGATCATTCACCAGTTGACTGGCGGTATCCGCTCGTCGATGGGATATCTGGGTTGCCCGTCGATCGAAGACCTGCATAACCGTGCGGAGTTTGTGGAAATCACGTCGGCCGGTATGCGCGAGTCGCATGTGCACGATGTTCAGATCATGAAGGAAGCCCCCAACTACCACGTGGAGTAATTGCCCATGAAGGCCATGTTGCGTACGGTACTGTTCCTCGATGCGGCGTTGAATCTGGCACTTGGCGTGCTGTTGATTGCGTCGTTCTGGTCCTCGCTGTATGCAGCCATCGAGGTGCCTGCGCCATCGCCCGTGCTTTATGCGCAGGCGCTTGGCGTGGCATTCATCGGTGTGGCCTGGCTGCAATGGCACGCCACCGTGAATGGCCAGTTGACGTCCACCGTTGCGAAAGTGACGGGGCATATCAACTGGGTCATCGGTGCGTTCGTGCTGGGCTGGCTGATTTCCGGGCAGTTGCCCGTCACCGGTGGTGGCAAGTTGTTGATGCCAGCGCTGGGGGGCGTGTTGCTCGTGATTGGCGCAATTCTCGTCAAGCTGGCCTCCAGCGTACGCACGAAAGAGCGTGTGAAGGCGGCACAGCAGTCCAATGAGCGGGTGCGTGGCGGCGTCGTGACCGACGGCGCACGGCGTGATTTACGCGATGCCCGCGACACCGCTCAGTACGACTACCCCGATGCCCGGGCCGATGAGGCCCGAGGCACGCGCGCTGAGCCGCGCATGGAGACGCCTCACGGTGGCTCCAACCCCGCCACGCCGGTCGCGCCTGTGGGCGCCACCGGCATTGTCACGCCCGTGCCTTCCGCCACGGCGCCGACGTCCAACGAATCCACTTCATCCGTACCTCACGATGCACGACAAAATCCTCATTCTTGACTTCGGCTCGCAAGTCACCCAGCTCATCGGACGCCGCGTTCGCGAAGCGCACGTCTACTGCGAGATTCACCCGAACGACGTGACGGACGAATTCATTCGTGAATTCAATCCGAAGGCCGTCATTCTGTCGGGCAGCCATGCGAGCACGTACGAAGATCAGGATCTGCGCGCGCCGCAGGCCGTTTGGGATCTGGGCGTGCCGGTGCTGGGCATTTGCTACGGCATGTTCGCGATGACGGTGCAGTTGGGCGGTCAGGTCGAAGCCAGCGATCATCGTGAATTCGGTTACGCGGAAGTGCGTGCGCATGCGCATACGCCGCTGCTCGAAGGGATCGAGGATTTCCGGACGGCCGAAGGCCACGGCATGCTCAAGGTGTGGATGAGCCACGGCGACAAGGTCACGGCGCTGCCGCCGGGCTTCGAGCTGATGGCATCGACGCCGAGCTGCCCGATCGCGGGTATTGCCGACGTGTCGCGCAACTACTACGCGGTGCAGTTCCACCCGGAAGTCACGCACACCGTGAAGGGCCGCGAGCTGCTGGAGCGCTTTGTGCTCCAGATCGCGGGTGCGAAGCCGGATTGGATCATGCGCGACCACATCGAAGAGGCCGTGAAGGCCATTCGCGAGCAAGTGGGCGATGAGGAAGTGATTCTGGGTCTGTCGGGCGGTGTCGATTCGAGCGTCGCGGCGGCGCTGATTCACCGCGCGATTGGCGATCAGCTGACGTGCGTGTTTGTCGATCACGGTCTGCTGCGTTTGAACGAAGGCCAGATGGTGATGGAGATGTTCCAGGGCCGTCTGCACGCGAAGGTGGTGCACGTGGACGCTTCGGAGCAGTTCATGGGTCACTTGAAGGGCGTGACCGATCCGGAGCAGAAGCGCAAGATCATCGGCCGCGAGTTCGTGGAAGTGTTCCAGGCGGAAGCGAAGAAGCTGAAGAATGCGAAGTGGCTGGCACAGGGCACGATCTATCCGGACGTGATCGAGTCGGGCGGCGCAAAGACGAAGAAGGCGACGACGATCAAGAGCCACCACAACGTGGGCGGTCTGCCGGAGACGCTGGGTCTGAAGCTGTTGGAACCGCTGCGCGACCTGTTCAAGGATGAAGTGCGTGAGCTGGGTGTGGCGCTGGGTCTGCCGCACGATATGGTGTATCGCCATCCGTTCCCGGGCCCGGGTCTGGGCGTGCGTATTCTGGGCGAAGTGAAGTTCGAATACGCTGAGTTGCTGCGCCGTGCGGATGCGATTTTCATTGAAGAACTGCGCAACACGGTCGAGCCGAACAGCGGCAAGACTTGGTATGAACTGACGAGCCAAGCGTTCGCCGTGTTCCTGCCGGTCAAGAGCGTGGGCGTGATGGGCGATGGCCGCACGTATGAGTGGGTTGTGGCACTGCGCGCGGTCCAAACGCAAGACTTCATGACGGCCCACTGGGCGCACCTGCCGCACGACCTGCTCGGCAAGGTATCGAACCGCATCATCAACGAAGTGCGTGGTCTGAACCGAGTTGTTTATGACATCTCGGGCAAGCCGCCTGCGACGATTGAGTGGGAATAACCGTCCCGGTTTGAACGAAAAAACGGCTTGGCATTTGCCAAGCCGTTTTTCTTTCTGAGCGTGAGGCGAACAGCCACACTCGGATTAACCGTCACCCGCCCGCCGCCAACGCCCGCAACATCACCGCCACCTTATCCTTACTCGTGACTTGCACTCGCGAGATCAGTGCGTGATCGACGTGCGCAAGGCCGTAGGTGCGTGAGATATCGCTTTGCATCCGTTGCCAAAGATGCGTCGTCATCTCCGCATCGACCATAGCGCGGTGAGCGCGTCCGGTTTGCGGCAGTTGCAGCAGGGCGGCCAGGCTCGATAGCCGGTGATTCGGCGCGTTCGGATAAATCCGGCGCGCCGTGAGCATGGTGCAAGCAAACGCGTGATTGGCCGATGCCCCGAGCAAGGCCAGCTCAGCCTGCCAAAACCGCTTATCGAACCCCGCGTTGTGCGCGACGACAGGGCAATTCCCCACAAACGCCACCGCCTCGCGCATCACCTTCGACACGGGCGGAGCCGACGCAATCATCTCGTTCGTGATCCCCGTCAACGCCACGACGTCGGACGGAATTCGCCGTCCTGCATTCATCAGGCTCTGATAGCGATCGACGATGTGACCGTCACGCCACAACACCACCGCAATCTCGGTCGCCCGGTCGCCTTGTGTCGGCGACAACCCGGTGGTTTCGAAGTCAAGCACTGCAACTGTCTGCATCCGTATCTCAATCAGAATTCAGGGATTACCAACCACTCAGCCAAATGCCGAGTCAAATATTCATCAACGCCAACGTCGCCCGCGACAGCTCGGAATCCGGCCGATTCAGCTCGTTGACCACTTCGAAGTGGTTCGCGCCTCTCACCTGAAACACCCCCGCGAGGCGCGCGCGACCGGCCAGGGCATCGGCAAGCTCCCGATTCTGGCGCTTGAACTCCGGGCTTTCCAACGTCCCCCAAGCCACCAGCGCCGGGCAATTGGTTTTATCCAATTGCTTGATCGGGCTGAATTCAACCACCTGTGCTGCGCTGAGCTTCACATACGACCCGCGCACCGACTGCACCACCGGCGCAAGGTCGCCCATCCCGCTCATGACCACGCCGCCCTTGAGCAATTGCGCCGGCGCGCCATGCGCCTTCCAGTCAGTCGTCAGCATCACCGCCGTGAGATGTCCGCCGGACGAATGCCCCGAGACATAAATTCGCTCGGGGTCGCCGCCAAAACGCCGTGCATTGGCACCGACCCAAGCCAGCGCACGACGGCACTGATCGACCATGCCCGGCAGCGTGTTGCCCGGCATGTTGTCGAAATTGATAGCGACATAAATGGCGCCCGCGCCAACGAACGTCGGTGCCGGACCGGAACTATCGTCCTTAGAGAGCATCTGCCACGCGCCACCGTGAATAAACACCATGACCGGCAAATTGCGTGCGCCCTGTGGAGCAAACACGTCGAGGTTCTCCGACGGCTTGTTGCCATACGCATAGGTCGTAGGCGGCAACTTCTGCCGCACTTCCTCACTCGTGCGTGTGTACCCCTCGATGACTTGCTTGGCGTTGGGTGCCCACACGGTCTGCGTATAGGCGTCGTCCAACTGTTTCTGCGTGTAATCGAGAAAGACCTTCTTATCCGCGTCCTGTGCGTGGGCGAACGGGGACATCGATGCGGCAGCCATGGCGCCTAACCCATAGCGGACAAACTGGCGTCGGTCGATCATGAAGGTCTCTCATCGCGCGTGGAATGCGGCAGATTCTATCAAAGCGGCCATTCGAAAAGCTGAGCGCGTTGTTCTGGCCCACATGGCTTGGGTGGTATCGAAAGCCGCCAATGGAAAAG
The DNA here is from genome assembly GCF_902459645.1 of Pandoraea pneumonica. Taxonomy (GTDB): domain Bacteria; phylum Pseudomonadota; class Gammaproteobacteria; order Burkholderiales; family Burkholderiaceae; genus Pandoraea; species Pandoraea pneumonica. The sequence goes on along the minus strand of NZ_CABPSK010000001.1, from coordinate 1,233,202 downwards.
CCCCGCTGGTCCAAGACCTAGCGGGGCTTTTTCACGGCGCAAGCGCGCTTGAATCGAATCGAGACCGCGCCTAAACCGAGCCTAATCCGAACCTAAACCGAGCGCGTCAGCCCGCCGTCGACTCGAATGTTCTGGCCGGTGATGTAGCCGCCGCCCTCAGATGCGAGGAAGGCCACCGTCGCGGCAATTTCCTCGGCCTTGCCGTAGCGTTGCATCGGCACGCTGTCGCGGCGCGTGTCTTGCTGCGGCAGGCTGTCGATCCAGCCCGGCAGGATGTTGTTCATCCGCACGTTGTCTTTCGCGTACTTGTCGGCGAACAACTTCGTGAACGACGCGAGACCCGCGCGAAACACGGCCGACGTCGGGAACATGTCGCTCGGCTCAAACGCCCACGCCGTCGAAATGTTGATAATCGCGCCCGAGCGTTGGCTTTGCATGATCGGCGTCACCAGACGCGTCGGACGAATCACGTTCATCAGATACGTATCCATGCCGCGATGCCAATCGTCGTCGCTGATTTCGAGAATCGGTGCGCGCGGGCCGTGCCCGGCGCTATTGACCAACACGTCAATGCGCCCCCAGCGAGAGACCGCCGCATCGACCAGTTGTTGAAGCGATTCCACCGACTGATTCGACCCCGTCACGCCCACGCCGCCCAACTCGGCCGCCAGCGCCTCGCCTTTTCCTGACGACGACAGAATGCCGACCTTGTAACCGTCCGCCGCCAACCGGCGTGCCGCTGCCGCACCCATGCCACTGCCGCCTGCCGTCACCAACGCCACTTTTTCTACAGTCATCCTGATATCCTCCGGAAGCGTCAGCTGCCGCCACCATGGCGCGCCGACTCTCGAAATTCATGGGTGAAAGCGTAACATCGCCCGCGCTCGCCGATGCACTAGATTTCAACGCTAGATACAGTAGAAAAACTACACCATGACCGAAGCCTTTGGCCGTCTCCCGTCGCTCAATGCCTTGCGGGCCTTCGAGGCCGCGAGCCGTCATTTGAATTTCCGGGTAGCGGCCGAGGAGTTGGGGGTGACGCAGGGCGCGGTGGCGCAGCAAATCAGAGGGCTGGAAGCCGAACTCGGGATGAAGCTCTTCGAGCGCCATCCGCGTACGCTCTCGCTCACGGAGAACGGCCGACGTTACGCGGGCAGCGTGCGCCGTGCCTTCGAATTGCTCACCGAGGCCACGCAGGCATTGCGTCCCGAGCCGCTTCGCCTGACGATCAGCGTCACGCCGACCTTTGCGGCCAAATGGCTGATTCCGAGGCTTCCCGCGTTTCTGGCGACACATCCCGATATCGATCTGCGCATTCTCGCGACCGACCGGTTGTCGCATTTTCAAGCCGATGCGGTCGACCTCGCGGTGCGCTACGGCCGCCCGCCCTTTGGCGGCGGGCTCAGCACCGAGTTGTTGTTCGACGAAGTGCAGGTGGCCGTCGCCAGCCCACAACTCATTGCCGCGACTGGCCATCCCGCGGCGACGGGCACGCTGCGTGGCCACGCGTTGCTGCACGATGCCCACAACGCATGGCCGCAGTTCCTCGAACGGGCAATGCCGCATGCGTCGCTGCCATCGACTGCGCAAGCCCTGTTGTCCACCGCAAAAAACATCCGCTTCAACCAAACGGCCCTCGCCATCGACGCAGCCGTCGCAGGGCAGGGGCTGGCGCTGGCCCATACGGATTTCATCGCGCCGGATGTGGCAGCCGGACGGCTCGTTCGCCTCTTCGACACCGAACTGCGCACCGGCGCAGGCTTTTACATCGTGTCGCCACGTCGGCAGCGTCACGCCGGGCAAGTCGGCAATGTGCGCGACTGGCTTTTGCAGCAAGCACGCATGACGAGTTAGGATTTCGCCAGGCGCAATCAACGACTTCGACTTGCCATGGCGTATCCCGATTTGAATTTGCTTCACGCGCTCGATGTTTTGCTGGAGGAGGGGAGCGTCGTCGGCGCGGCCCGGCGTATGCATCTGAGCCCACCGGCGATGAGCCGCACGCTGAGCCGTATTCGTGAAACCCTCGGCGATCCGGTCTTCGTGCAAGCTGGCCGCAAGCTAGTGCCAACGCCTCGTGCGCTGGCATTGCGCGAGCAAGTGCGCAGCGCCGTCGAGCAGGCCACGCAAGTGTTGACGCCCAGTGCCGAAGTCGACCTGAAGACGCTAGAACGGCGCTTCAACGTGCGCGCGAACGACATCTTCGTCGGTCTGCATTCCGGGCGGCTCCTCGAGGCGATGGCGAATCAAATGCCGCGCGCGATGTTGCGGTTCGCGCCAGAAGAAGACGATATCGACGACGAAGCACTGCGAAGCGGCCGCATCGATCTGTTCATCAGCGCGTCGCGCCAACTCGGGCCGGAGATTCGTGTGCAGTCGCTCTTCACAACGCGCTTTGTCGGCATCGCGCGCGACGATCATCCCATCTTCGACGAGGACATCACGCCCGAGCGCATCACTCGGTGGGGGCATATCGGTGTGTCGCGACGGGGGAAGTTTGCCGGGCCGATCGATACCGCGCTCGATGCCTTGGGCCTTCGCCGTCATGTGGCCCTGGTGGTATCGACGCCATTCACCGCGCTGTTTGCGTTGCAGGACTCGGATCTCTTGCTCGCGTTGCCCTCCGATCTGGCGCAAAGCGCGATCGCGGCAGGCATGCGCATTCGCCCCTTCGATTTGCCCGTGCCGCTCGAAACCGTGGTGTTAACGCAGGCGTGGCACCCGAGGTTTCAGGCCGACCCGGCCCATCAATGGCTGCGCCGCACGATTCGAGAATTGTGTGCAGACGCGCCCGCGAGCCCCTGATCCATCGTTGCGTATGACGCACGCCTGAATTCCAATCAAGTCACTTTTCGCAGCGTAACGACGGCCCCTACAGTGGTGATCGACATCACTTCGGTAAAGGGTCATCGTGCAATCCGCATCATCGCAGGCGCAGGCAGCCGCTTCGGCAACACCGCCGGGCCGCCTGAGCATTCGTCTGCTGGCCTTACTGGCCTTACTCGGCCGGTTCGATCTCACATCGCCTCGCGCCACTTACGTCGTGCGCTCCATTCTTGCGGCGTGGCTCGCACTGATCGTTGCGTATGCGCTGGAATTGGAAATGCCGTTCTCTGCGGCATCGACGGTCTTGCTGGTCATCCATCCCATACAGGGCGTCGTGATTGGCAAGGGCACGTGGCGTGTGCTCGGCACGCTTGGCGGCATGGTCGTGTCCGTGCTGCTGATGAGCGCTTTCGCGCAGATGCCGTGGCTGTTCTTATTGGGCTTCGGTCTTTGGCTCGGCCTGTGCGTGGCGGGCATGACGATGCTGCGGCATTTTCGCGCATCGGGCGTCGTCGTCGCGGGCTATACGGTCGGGCTGGCGACGTTTGGCGCGCTTGGCCACCCGCAACTGACGTTCGAGCACGTGATTGGCCGTGGCTCGACCGTCATGATCGGCGTCGTGAGTCTGGGGCTGGTGTCGGCGCTGTTCAGCCGACGCGGTGTGCACGGCAAGCTCGAAGCGGTGCTGGCCCGATTGGCGGCGCATGTTGCCGATGCCATTGCCAGTCAACACGATGTGAGTAGCATTCGCGGCGATACAGCGACTCACGCAAACGAAGTGCCCCCGGCTGCCCGGCGGCAACTCATGGCCGAGATCTACGGCGTCGACGACTTGCTTGCGCTGGGGAAGGCCGAATCGTCCGATTTGGCACACCGCGCGAGCGCGGTGCGACACGCGATGGCGTCGCTTTTCGCCGCGTTGGCGGGCGGTGCGGCGGGCGTGCAACTGAGCGGGCCGGACGCCGCGCCATCGCCTGTCTGGCGAGACCTGTCACCGATGCTCGCGAGCGCGTGGCGCGACGCCGCTCAAGCGACGGCAGAAGGTGCCGCAGGCGTGCCGCGTGCCGTTGGCATCCTGCGCGATACGCGTAACCGTCTGGCGGCGGTACTCGAATCGCCGCGTGGTGCTGCCGCGTCGTCTGACTCGTCCGCTTCTTCCGACTCGTCCGACCCGGCAATTCATCCCGCGACTTACATTGCTGTCGATCGCCTGATCGAACAACTCGACGACTACCTCGCGGCGTTGGCGGGTCTGGCTTCACTGCGTCGCTCACGTCCCGGTACGACGTCGACGCCGGTGCCACCCGTGCATTTCCATCGCGACATTCGCGCTGCGTGGCAAAACGGCTTGCGGGCCATGCTCACACTCGTTTGCACGGGCGCGTTCTGGATCGCCACCGGCTGGCCGCAAGGCGACATGATGCTGTTGATCGTCGCGCCGTATTGCGCACTGCTTGCCACCGCCCCGAATCCGGCTGCAGGCGCGTTTCAGTTCGTCAAAGGCACTGTGATCGCGGTGCCGATGGCCTTCCTCTGCGCATTCGTCGTGCTGCCGCATATCGACGGTCTGCCTTTGCTCCTGGTGGTGTTGGCATTGTTCTGGTTGCCGGGCATCGTGGCGACGACCTTGCCGCAACACGGACTCGCCGCACTCGCTTATCTCGTTGGCTTCAACACGCTTACGGGGGCCGACAACCCGATGCACTACGACCTCGCGCTGTTCCTGAACTGGTCAGTGGCGTGGGTGCTCGGGACGCTGTTCGCGTGGATGGGCTTTCGGTTGTTTCTGCCGCGTCAGTTGCCTCGGGACATCGCACGCCTGCGGGCGCTGATTCGCGACGATGCCATGCGGCTGATGCGTGGCAAGCATGGTCGGGACCGTCATGTGGCTAACGCGCGCGCATGGCAATGGCGGCAACAGCACCGTATTGCGCAACTCGGGGCGCTGCTCAAGTCGCAGCCCGAAGTCATGGACCGCGAGATTGCGCACGCGCTAGCCAGTCTGCACTTGGGGCGCGCTGTGCTGCGCCTGCGTGAGTGGTCGCGGCATGACGAAGGCGAGTCGCCACGCGTCGCCGCCGCCCGGGTCGACATTGCCGACTTGCTCGACGCGCACGCGGACTACTTCTCCTCCTCATCCAGCTCGTCTCACTCTTCACCATCACCGGTTGGTTCTCATGCTCACTGAAGTTGCCGTGGCGGGCATCTATTTGCCGCCGTTCTTCGTCTATGCCTGCGTTGCCGTGCCGGTGTTTCTGAGCGTGCGTTATGTCCTCGCACGCACGGGCGTGCTGCGGCGCGTTTGGCATCCGGCGCTCTTCGAGTTCGCCATTTCTCTCTGTCTGGTTGCTTTCTTGATGCTTTATGTCTAATCGTGCGTTGTGGTTTAGGCCGGTCGCGAAAGCGGCGGGCACGTTGTTCTTCCTAGGTCTCGCGGTAGTGCTCGTGGTGGCGCTTTGGCGCGCGTACGTGCTCGCGCCATGGACACGCGACGGCCGCGTCAGTGCCGAAGTGGTGCGCATTGCACCGGAAATCTCCGGCACGGTGCAAGCCGTGGCCGTTAGCGACAATCAGTTCGTGCGGCGTGGCGACGTGTTGTATCGCGTCGACCCTGAACGTTTTCAACTGGCGCTCGCGCAGGCCGAGGCGCAGTTGAGTGCGGCGAGCGCGGTGTTGCAGCAAAAGCGTCAGGACGTGCAGCGCCGTCGCGGCATGGACGATCTGGTGCCAGGCGAAGAGATTCAGCGCGCCGGGCAAGCCGTCGCCATTGCGCTGGCGGAACAGCGTCGCGCACAGGTCGCGCTCGACGTCGCACGGCTCGATCTGGCGCGCACTGAATTGCGTGCACCCGTCGACGGCTATGTCACGCATTTGCGGCTTCGTCCGGGCGACTACGCGCTTGCGGGGCGCGCGAATATTGCTTTGCTCGACGCGCACAGTTTCTGGATCACCGGCTACTTCGAAGAGACGAAACTGCGCGGCATCCGCCCAGGTGCGCCGGCCCGCGTGAGGCTGATGGGTTTCGACGATCTGATCGATGGCCACGTCGCGAGCATTGGCCGGGGCATCACCGACGCCAATGAACATGCCGACGCGCAAGGGCTGCCAAGCGTCGAGGCGTCGTTCACTTGGATACGCCTCGCGCAACGCATTCCGGTGCGGGTCGCCATCGACCGCGTGCCGCCGGGGATCGTGCTGGCCGCTGGGATGACGTGCAGTGTCGACGTTGGTCCGTCGGGGCAAGACGGTACGCCGAAAGGGCGGCTGGCCAGTCTGCTGATGCGGTGGATGTAAGTCATGGTCCGCGTATTTCATTTGTTTCATCGGAAATCGGCCCTCGTCGCGTCGCTCGCCCTGCTCATGAGCGGTTGTACGACGCTCGGCCCCGACTATCACGCGCCGCGCGTCGATGTGCCGTCGCAGTGGCACGAGGCGTCGAAGGTGAGCGCCGTCCACGACGCCACACAGCAAGCGGCGTTGCGTACGTGGTGGCGCGCTTTTCACGACCCGGTGCTCGATCGGCTTGTCGACACCGCATTGGCACGGAATCAGGATCTTGCGATTGCCCGTACACGGCTGACGCAGGCGAGAGCGGAGCGCGTACAGGTCGCGGCCGGGCTGGGGCCAAACGTTTCGGTCGGTGGCATGGGGCAAGCACTGCGCTCGAGCGAGCGGCTCGACTGGCCGCCGGGCATTGGGGAATCGCGAACGTGGCGCGCGGGATTCGACGCCAGTTGGGAGTTGGACATCTTCGGCGGCACACAACGTGCGGTTGAGGCGGCCGACGCGCATATCGAGGCGGTAGCCGACGACGCGCATGCCGTGCAGGTCAGCTTGCTAGCCGAGTTGGCCGCCGATTACGCGATGTTGCGCACGGCACAGGCACGCAGCGCCATCGCCCAAGAGAACATTCGCAACCTGCTGGAGGGGGAACGTTTGGCCGAGCGCGCGCTTGCCCAAGGGCTTGGCACGTCGGCCGACGTGGCGCAAGCGCGTGCCGAGCGCGAGACGGCGCAGGCGTTGCCGCCGCTGCTAGACGCCGACATTGCGCGGCTTAGTCATGCCATCGGCGTGCTGACAGGCGGATTCTCGGGCGACTGGCGCGACGCACTGGCGCAGCCGTCGCGTCAGTGGCCCATCGCGCCTTCGTTGCCGCTGTCGATGCCGTCGGAAGTAATTCGTCAGCGCCCCGACGTGCGTGCCGCGGAACGCAGGCTCGCTGCGGCAACGGCACGCATCGGCGTGGCCGAGGCGGCACGCTTTCCTCGTTTCAGCATTCCGCTGAGTTTGGGGACGACGGCCAGCTTGATCCACGACCTGTTCTCGGGCGCGAGCCTTGCATGGTCGGCGGGTTTGCAGGCGAGTCAGACGCTCTACGACGGCGGCAGCGCGCGTGCGGGTGTGGCGGTGGCGCAAGCGCAAGCGGACGCCGCGCGATTGGCCTATGAGCGCGACGTACGGCTGGCCTTGCGCGACGTGGAAGATGCGCTGACCGGGCTGAACAGCGAAAGGGCGCGGCAGATTGCGTTGACGGCAGCGGTACAAGACAGCCAACTCGCGCTTGATCGGGCGACGCGGTTGTATCAGCGCGGCTTGAGCGGGTACTTGCCGGTGCTTACGGCGCAACGCGCGGCCAACCACGCGCGCGACGCGCTTGCGTTGAGTCAGGGAGCAGAAGTGCGCAGCGCTATCGCGCTATATAAATCGCTCGGGGCAGGGTGGGCGAATGGGTAAGTCGGTTCGTAAGTTAAACAGGAGAAGTTTTTGATGACGCTCGATCCCAAGATGTTTTCGGTGCACGACATTCGTGAGTTGCCATATGTCGTCTTCAATCAACTGGCCGCGCAACCGGGTTATGCGCGCCAGTGGGAGGCGGAAATGGTGGCGTTGGTCAACAACGGCGAGCCATTCGTGGTGGTCTATGACCAACTGACGTCGGACGAATCGCACGAAGACCGCAAGCAGCGCGCGGTTTGGCTCAAGCACAACAAGGCAGCGTTGGCCGAAGTGTGCAAGGCGCTCGTGAGCATCGAGCCGGACGCCGCGCAGCGCGCAATGGTCAAGGCCATGGGGGAAACCGCCGTGAAAGCGTTCGGCATCCCGCATGAGGCCGTGGCGACGCGTGAGGAGGCCATCGCGGTGGTGCGCAGGCTGACGTGATGCCGCTTATCCTCTCGGCGGCATGCGACCGACGTCGGCGTCGGCGGCGACGACGACGGGCTGACGCAGAATCGTTTTCCACTTCTCCGGTGCGACTTTGCGCGGATCGCTGAGATAGATCTCGTGATGCTTGCCCGTTTCGATCAGCCCGTTGTCTGGGAGAAATTCGTTGTGCAGGCGCGCGAGAATCGGCCCTTCGGCGTCGTAGGGGCCGATGTGGAGCGTCTGCACACACCGGCCTTCGCTCAGGACTTCGCGCCGCAGGCGGGCAAGTGCCGGGAGACTTTTCTTCTGTCGTGCCGCGGCAATTGCGCGCTCGGCGAGCGCTGGGGCAACGAAGGCGGGCAGCAGGATCATCAGCGTCCACGACCAGCGGTCTTTTCTGCGTGCCGCGAAATCGTCCATGTCGTCAGACCACCAAAGCCCTTCAACCGGAGGAACGACGTAGTCCTTGCCAAGGGCCTTGCTCATGAACTTCAGCGTGTAAGACGCCGCGTAAAGTGCCTCGACCGCCTCGCGGTAGGCCGGTGCGGTATTGGGATCGCCCTGTCCATCGACCATGAAATAGGCGAGCGGCGGCACCTCCACGACGGCGAAGTCGCCGACCGGGCCGGTGTAGAGCGTTTTCAACGCTTTCTTGATGTCAAATTTTTCCATCGTTGGCGGTTCGGCAGCGGATATGCGTTGCAAATTTGGGATTGCCAAAGACCGCCGATAACGACGGGACTATCATCAGCGAGCAGTATCACTCGAATAGGAGATAGGCATGACACAGCTCGTCACAATGCTTTGGTTCGATCAGGGTCAGGCCCGTGAGGCCGCAGAATTCTATGCCGCAACGTTTCCCGATAGCCGTGTCGATGCCCGTCACGTTTCGCCTATTCCGGGCGTGGGCGTCGGGCCCGAGTTGACCGTCGACTTTACTGTTCTGGGCCGCCGCTTCATCGGCCTGAACGGCGGGCCGAATTTTAAGCCGAACGAGGCCGTGAGCTTCATGGTGGAGACCGGCGATCAGGCGGAAACCGATCGCTACTGGAACGCCATCATCGGCAATGGCGGGGCAGCGATGGACTGCGGCTGGTGTAAAGACCGTTGGGGCTTTTCTTGGCAAATCACGCCCAAGCGCTTGCTCGATCTCATCGGCGGCAGCGATCCCGTTGCAGGACGCCGGGCTATGGAAGCCATGATGCAAATGCAGAAGATCGATATCGCCGCGCTCGAGCGTGCCGTCGCCGCTACCGACTGACGCGCCGCCCCCGTTGCGCGAAACCATGCCGTCGGGCCGCGAAGGCAATCAGCCAAGCTGCGATGACCAGCCCGAGCAAGACCCACGGCATGGCTGTCGCGCCGAGCGTTTCGAGCACAGCACCACCGAGCACGCCGCTCACCGCAAACGATAGATTGAACACGGTCACCAGCATCGACTGCGCGACAGACTCGTGCTCGCCCGCCGCGTCGCCCAGCGCGGTTTGCAGTAGCGTCGGGGCACCGCTGAAACTCAGGCCCCAGAACACCGCGCCGATACAAAGCACCGGCCACGACGCGCCCCATCCGCTGAACGCGACGATCACCAGCGCAAAGGTCCCCAGCGCTACCAACACCAGTTGGCGCAACCAGCGATCCACCCACATCCCCACGCCCCACAGGCCGACGAGCGTGCAAATGCCGAACGTCGAGAGCATGGTGGCGAGCCGATCCTCTCTGCCCACAGACGCCAAGAACGGCGCGATATACGTGTAGAGCGTGTAGTGCGCGATGACCCACAGCATCACCACGGCCAGCACCGGCCGCACTCCCGGCAAGCGCAGCACATGGCCGATGCGGGCACGCGATCCAGTTGCCTCGGCGCGGACGTCGGGCACGATAAGTTGCACCCATCCCATCAAAATCAATGAGAACGCCGACAGCCCGCCGAACACCCAACGCCAGCCGATCAAATGCCCGAGCCACGTGGCCATCGGCACGCCCAGGGCTAGCGCCAACGGCACGCCGAGCATGGCAATAGCCAACGCTCGCCCCTGACGCGCGGGCGGCACGAGGCGGCGTGCGTAGGTGGCGATCTCGCTCCACGCCAGACCGATCGCTAGCCCGACAACGAAGCGTGCGCCGAGTGTGAGCAGGAAATGGCTGGAGAGCGCCGTCACCAAATTGCAGAGGAAGAAGCCAAACAAGGCCGTATTCAGCACGCGGCGGCGCGGCCAGCGCTGGAGCAGCATTGTGAGCGGGACGGCACCAAGGCCCGCCCCGAGTGCGCAAAGCGTCACCCACTGACCGGCCCACGCTTCAGAGACGTGGAAGCCTTCAGCCAACTGCGGAAGCAAGCCTGCGGGCACCGTCTCGTTGGCGGCGGCAATGAAAGTGGCGAGCATGAGCGCCACCATCGAGGCCCAAGGCGTTGCGTCGACGGCGTCTGCGGTGGGGATGGCGGGAGGGGCGAGGGAGGGCATGGTCATTCGTCGAGCATCGAAACGTCCCCTGAAGGGACAACACGACGAAGTCTGCCAACCCGCGCTATATTTGATAATTCGTCAAAAAATTGAATGACTTTCAAATCCAGTCGACAAATGGAGCGGTGAGGGCAGATGGCCACGGATAAGCTGGGCGATATGCGCCTATTCACGACAGCCGCCACGCTGGGGAGTTTGTCGGCGGCGGGGCGCAAGCTGGGGCTCTCGCCTGCGGCGGCGAGCGCGCGGCTGATGAAGCTAGAAGCGTCGTTGCAGACGCGGCTCTTTGTGCGCACCACGCGGCAGTTGCGTCTCACGGATGAGGGGCGTGTCTATCTCGCGCATTGCCTCGTGGCATTGCAGGCCATCGACGATGGCGAGGCGGCGCTGCAAGCCGGGTGTGCGGCCATTCGCGGCAAGATTCGGTTGTCGGCGTCGACGGACTTTGGGCTGCACACGCTCACGCCATGGCTCGACGAATTTACGGCGCGGCATCCTGAGGTGCGCTTGTCGATGACGCTGACCGACTCGATATCGCATCTCGTGCAGGACGACGTCGATCTCGCCATCCGCTTTAGCGAGCCTGACGATGGCGCGCTGGTGGCGCGGCGTCTCGCGCCGATGTGCCGGGTGCTCTGCGCGTCGCCGGAATATCTGGCGCGGCATGGCGAGCCGCACACGCCCGAAGCGTTGGCCGAGCATCAATTCATCGTGTTGGTGACGTCGTCCGGCCCGCTCAATGAATTCCACTTTCGCAAGCACGAAGCGACGTGGCAGTTCACGGTGCCGATGGCGCAGGCATGGGAGACGAACGACGGCACGCTGGCCAGACGCTGGGCCTTGGACGGGCGAGGCATCGTGCGCAAGACGTTATGGGATGCGGCCGACGACGTGCGCGCGGGGCGGTTGAAGATTCTGCTGACCGATTACATTGCGAAGGAGCCGGGCGTGTATGCCGTGCGCCATCGCACGCGCTACATGGTGCCGCGAGTGCGCGCGTTGCTCGATTTTCTGATCGAACGATTCGCACAAGAGACCGCACGCTGGCCGAATGTCGACCGCTGCCAAGTGTGACTTCATGTCATCATATGCCATGGCAAAAATCCCCCTTTTCCCGCTCGGCAACGCCCTGTTTCCCGCTGGGGTGCTGCATTTGCGCATCTTCGAGGTGCGCTATCTCGACATGATCAAACGGTGTCTCGCGGATGGCACCGAGTTCGGGGTGGTCGTGTTGCGTCAGGGCAGCGAAGTCCGCCTGCCGGACGCGGAGGAGGAACCGGCGATGATCGGCACCATGGCGCGCATCGACGACTGGCGCGCGCCCATGCCGGCGCTGCTCGAACTGGTCTGCCGGGGGACCACGAAGTTCCGGCTGTCATCCGTCGAACTGGCTAAATATGGCTTGTGGATGGGCGAAGCCGAGATGCTCCCCGACGATGCCGCCGTCGCCATTCCCGATACCCTGCAAATCAGTGCCGATACGCTCGGTAAGCTGATCTCCGGGCTGCAACGCGACCCGGCCCGCGCGGCCAAACTGCCGCTCGCGCCGCCTTACCGGCTGGATGAATGCGGCTGGGTGGCGGACCGCTGGGCAGAACTGCTGCCGTTGCCCGCGCACGAAAAAGAGACGTTGCTCGGCATCGACGATCCGATTGCTCGTCTGGCCCGTATTCAGGCGTTTCTGACCGATCACGGCGTGTTGTCTTAACACGCTCACGGCATTCTCTTGGGTCGGCTCGCCAGCAGATCGGCGATAATGCCGCCTGCCAAGTTTCTTCTCACGCGCCGCTTCGTCCTGTGATGACCCCGGGACGACCCTCTGTGCGGCGCGACCGTAACGACAATCCATGACAGTCCAGATCAACCAAGAACTCAAGGCGTACATCGATCCGCTAACCGTGGACGAATACGCCGCGCTCGAACAGAGCCTGCTGGCCGAAGGGTGCCGCGACGCGCTCGTCCTGTGGGGCGACGTGCTCGTCGACGGCCACAACCGCTACGAAATTTGCAGCAAGCACAACATCGAATTCCGCACGACACAAAACCCGTCGTTCAAGTCGATGGACGATGTGCGCCTCTGGATGATCGATAACCACCTGGGCCGCCGCAGCGTGTCGGACTACCAGCGCGGCGTGCTGGCGCTGCGCAAAAAGACGATTCTCGAAGCCCGTACCGCCGCTATTGCCACGGCCGATGAAGCCCCGGCGAGCGCACCGACCGCTGGCAGCGATCAAGACGCGGCTGCGGCGTCGAACCCGCTGATTCCCGCTCACACGCTGGCGCTGACGCGCGCGGCGCTCGCGCGTGCGGCAAAGCTGTCGAGCAATACGCTGGGCCAGATCGAACAGATTCACAACGCAGCCGCGCCGGAGCTGGTCGACGCGGTCAAGCGCGGCGAAGTGTCGATCAACGCCGCCGCGGCGGTTTCCACGTTGCCGCAGGCCGCACAGGTTGCCGCTGTCGTCGCAGGCAAGCAGGAGCTGCGCGAGTTGGCGCGTCAGGTGCGCGAGGCGCGCCCGGTCAAGCCGCGCAAGAAGAAGGATGAAGACGAGAGCGAAATGGAAGACGACGGCACGCCGCCATGGGACACCAGCCTCGACCCGTCGCAGTATCCAGACGAAATGACGCGTCTGGCGAAAGAGCTCAAGGCGATGACCGCCGAGCGCGATGCGCTGAAAAAGAAGGTGGCGCATCTGACCATCGCGCTTGCCGAAGCCCGCGCCGGGAAGTGAGCCTCACCCGCATGCCCCGGCGCATTCGAGTGCTAGGGCATGCGATATATATCGAAAAAATATAGTTTCGTATATTGGATCCAATAAAACGTGATTGGATCCAGAATCGCAATCTCCCCCCGAAATATGCTTTAATCGCGCCATGCGAACCCCCGGTCCCCAAGCACTTCATCAGGCAATCCGCGACACGCTCCGAGACGAGATCTTGAGCGGCGTGCTCCCGGGTGGCTACCAACTGCGGCAAGAAGCGTTAGCCGAACGATTCCACGCGAGCCGGGTACCTGTGCGCGAAGCGTTGCGCCAGTTAGAGGCGGAAGGGTTGGTCACGCACCATCTCAACCGTGGCGCGACAGTCGCGAGCATGAATCTCGAGCAGTTGTGCGAATTGCTCGACATCCGTGTGGCGCTTGAATGCCATGCCGCGAAGCTTGCCGTACCGAATATGGCCGAGCGCGATTTTCAGGTGATGGAGCAGATCCTCACCGACTACGCCGCGTCCGAAGTCGTCTCGGAATGGGCTGAGTACAACCGGCGCTTCCACTTGGCGTTGTGCGCACCGGCCAACAATCGCCGCCTGCGCATGCTCATCGAAGAGTACTGCCTCAATACCGAGCGCCACTCGCATCTGGCGATGTCGCAAGCCACCGGTAAAGAGAAGCCCCAGCAAGATCACTACGAAATTCTCGCCGCGTGCCGACGTCGCGACGTGAACGGTGTCGTGGCCTTGCTCGAAGCGCACATTCTCGCCACCCGCAATGAAATCAAAGCGATGGCGCGCGAGGACGTGAGTTTCCTCGCTTAGCCACCGGTCGTCACCGGTCGCCACCCTCATTTTCGAACACAAGCACCTAAGTCGCGCAGATTTGTGAATCAGCGTCACGAATCTTGTGCGGCAGCTTGGGCTTTTGGCGGCTGGCCGATTGGGCCACACTGTCGTTTTCGCGTTGCGCCATTCAACCGTCGTTGATTTTTCCGGCGCAACGTTCTGACAGGAGCTACCACTCATGACGCTGCCCGCTTTCGGTCTCGGGACTTTCCGTCTCAAGGGCCAAACCGTTGTCGATACCGTCACTAACGCACTGGATCTGGGCTATCGCGCGATCGATACCGCGCAGATCTACGAGAACGAGGCCGATATCGGCCGTGCGTTGGCGGCATCGAACGTCAAGCGCGACGATCTCTACCTCACGACCAAAATCTGGGTCGACAACTTTGCTCAAGACAAGCTGATTCCGAGCCTCAAAGACAGCCTGTCGAAACTTGGCACCGACAGCGTCGACCTGACGTTGATCCACTGGCCGTCGCCGGCCAATGCCGTGCCGATGGACGAGTATCTCGGTGCCTTGCTCGAAGCCCGCAAGCAAGGGCTGACCAAGGCCATCGGCGTGTCCAACTTCACCATTGCGCTGTTGCAACAGGCGATCGCGATTGCCGGTCCGGGCCAATTGGCGACCAACCAGATCGAACTGAGCCCGTATCTGCAAAACCGCAAACTGGCTGAATTCGCCCGCTCGCAAGGGGTGCCGGTGACGTCGTACATGACGCTGGCTTACGGCAAGGTGCTCACCGACCCGGTGCTGGTGAAGATTGCCGCAGCGCATGGCGCAACGACGGCGCAAGTCGCCCTGGCGTGGGCGATGCAGCAGGGCTACGCGGTCATTCCGTCGTCGACGAAGCGCGAGAATCTGGCGAGCAATATGAAGGCTCGCGAACTGCGCCTGAGCGACGACGACATGCAGCAAATCGCCACGCTCGACCGCAACGACCGTCAGGCCAACCCGGCCTCGCTGGCCCCGGCGTGGGACTAAGCAATACCGTGTAACAAGCGCGTGTAGGGCGAAGTGAAAGCCATGATGTCAAGTGTCGCGCCAAGTGCTATCTTGAGTGACATCGTCCCCCGACAGAGGTGTACGCATCATGGCTGCCCAACCCGCAAAGTCTGCTGTGTCCCAACCGCCTCCGTCGAAATTTGCCACTGTGATTCGCGTCACGAGTGGCAATTTCATGGAGATGTTCGACTTCTTCCTGTTCGGCTTCTACGCCACCTACATCTCCGCCACGTTCTTCCCGTCGGGCGACGAGTTTGCCTCGTTGATGCTGACGTTCATGACGTTCGGCGCCGGGTTCCTGATGCGGCCCTTGGGCGCCATCATTCTCGGGGCGTATGTCGACCGGATCGGGCGGCGGCGCGGGCTGATCGTCACCTTGTCGGTGATGGCGATGGGGACCATCCTGATCGCGTTCGTGCCCGGCTTTGCGACCATCGGCTATGCCGCGCCGTTGCTCGTGCTCATTGGTCGCTTGTTGCAGGGTTTCTCGGCAGGCGTGGAGTTGGGCGGCGTGTCGGTTTATCTGTCCGAGATGGCGACGCCGGGGCACAAGGGCTTCTACGTCAGTTGGCAATCGGCGAGTCAGCAGGTCGCGATTATCGTGGCGGCGCTGCTCGGGTACTTGCTCAACAAATGGCTCACGCCGGGGCAGGTGGCCGATTGGGGCTGGCGCATTCCGTTCTTCATCGGCTGCATGATCGTGCCGGTGCTCTTCTACATTCGTCGTTCGTTGCAGGAAACCGAAGCGTTTCTCGCGCGTAAGCATCGCCCGAGCACGCGCGAAATCTTCCGCTCCATGCTGGAGAACTGGGGGCTGGTCGTCGCGGGCACGATGCTCGTGGCCATGACCACCGTCTCGTTCTACCTCATCACCGTCTACACGCCGACGTTCGGCAAATCCGTCCTCAAACTCTCGACGACCGACGCGTTGGTCGTCACGTTCTGTGTCGGTGTCTCGAACTTCATCTGGCTGCCGATCATGGGTGCGCTGTCCGACCGTATCGGGCGGCGGCCGCTGTTGATCGTGTTTACCGTGCTGACCATTCTGACGGCGTACCCCGCAATGGCATGGCTGGTGGTGCAGCCCACGTTCAGCAAGATGCTGATCGTCGAGTTGTGGCTGTCGTTCCTTTACGCGAGCTACAACGGGGCGATGGTGGTGGCGCTGACCGAGATCATGCCGGTGGATGTGCGCACGGCGGGCTTCTCGCTGGCCTACAGTCTGGCGACGGCGTTGTTCGGCGGCTTCACGCCTGCTGTCGCGACGGGGTTGATCGGCCTGACCGGCAACAAGGCCGCGCCCGGCTGGTGGATGACCTTCGCGGCCGTGTGCGGTCTGATCGCCACGCTCGTGCTGTATCGCAAACGCGGGGCGACCAACGCGGCAATGGCGTGACGTTCTGACGGGGCGCTGTGCGAGAATGTCGCATTGCCAAAGCGGCCCATCGCGCTGCGTGGCGTCTGGCCGAAAGGGCTGGGCGGTGCGCAGCGGCTTTCCGTCAGCGTTACATGAATCGAGATTTACCCGCCTCGGACGACAGTCCCGGCGCTCCCCCCGACCCGACCCTCCAAAGCACGCCTGAAGCGAGTGCCGATGCCACCTACATGGGGCTGGCGCTCGAACAGGCGCGCGCCGCTATGTTGCAGGGGGAAGTGCCTGTTGGGGCCGTCGTCATTTGCGAAGGGAAAGTCGTCGCTGTCGGGCACAACTGCCCGGTGGGCGGCCACGACCCGTCGGCTCACGCAGAAATGCAGGCTCTGCGCGCCGCGGCGCAGGCGCTCGGCAACTACCGTCTGCCCGAATGCGAGTTGTACGTCACGCTCGAGCCTTGCGTGATGTGCGCGGGCGCGATCATGCATGCGCGTATCAAACGTGTCGTGTATGGTGCCGCCGACCCCAAGACGGGCGCGTGCGGCAGCGTGGTCGATCTGTTTGCGGAACCGCGGCTCAATCACCATGCCGAAGTCGTCGGTGGTGTGCGGCGCGATGAGTGCGTCGGCATTCTGCAACGTTTCTTCAGTGAGCGTCGGGCGGCGGCGCGGACAAGGCGACTTGCCGCTGCGGCCGAAGCTCCCGATGCCGCCTCAGACGTTCCCCCAACGCCTATTCCGGGACAACCGAATTGACCCAAACGAAGCTGCTTGAACTGATTGCTCCCTCCGGTTATCCGGCCAGTCTTGACGTGGCGGCACGCGGCGTCGAAACGCTTGAGCGCCTTGGTTATACCGTGGGCAACCGCGAGGCGCTCGCGCGCCAGTATCTGCGCTTTGCGGGCACCGATGCCGAGCGCATTGCCGAGATCAACACGCTCGCCCGTCGCGACCATCCGGTGCCGGACGTCATTCTGGCCGTGCGCGGCGGATACGGCGCGGTGCACCTGCTCGATCAGCTCGATTACGAGGGGCTGCACCGGCGCTTGTCGGGCACCCCGGCGGCCATCGTCGGCCACAGCGACTTCACGGCGTTGCAGCTAGCGTTGCTGGCGCGCGCGCATCTGACGACGTTCTCCGGCCCGATGCTCACGGCCGACTTCGGGGCCGAAACGCTGAGCGATTTCACGCTGAACCATTTCCAGTCGATTCTGAGCGCGCCGCAGCACGTGGCCGAATGGACCGGCGACGGCGGCGCAGGCGACATCGATGTGGCGGGCACCCTGTGGGGCGGCAATTTGGCGATGGTGTGCAGTTTGATCGGCACCCCGTATTTGCCGGAGATCGACGGCGGTGTGCTGTTTGTCGAGGATGTGAACGAGCCGCCGTACCGCGTCGAGCGTATGTTGTATCAGTTGCATCAGACGGGCATTCTCGGGCGTCAGCGCGCGCTCGTGCTGGGCGATTTCTCCGAGTACCGGGTGAGCGATTACGACAACGGCTACGACATGGACACCATGATCGCGAGCATGCGCAAGGTCATCGGCATTCCTATCGTCACGGGGCTGCCGTTCGGCCATTGTCCCGACAAGCTGACCCTCCCGGTGGGTGGTCAGGCGCGATTGCAGACGGCTGGAGAGCGCGTGACGCTCACGCTTACGGGATATCCCTATAAGGCCGTGTGAGGTCTGAGAACACCGCGACACCGACGCTTCACAACGCACGCCGGGCCGAATTTCGGGCCCGGCGTTGTTTTTTGCGTTTCGTGCAGATCGGTGGTGATTTCTGCGATTTACGAGGGTAATCGCGGTCAGATGGCGGGAGATTGATTGTGGGCTGAATGCTCCCCGAGCGGCGGTTGGGGCAGGGCAGCGGCCCGGTGGGCAGGCATGAGACGACGCGACTATATGTCACGGCGCAGCTTGAATATCTGTGTACGGCTATGTTTTGCCGGAGTGGATTTGGCTACACTGCTTCGATCGTTTCGCCGTCACAAGGATGCCAAGACATCATGGCCAGCAGCCCTGCCAGCAATACCGCAAGCTCCAAGGATTATCCCCGCGACCTGATCGGCTATGGCCGCCACGTGCCGTTTGCCGATTGGCCGGGCCGTGCGCGCATCGCCGTGCAGTTTGTTCTGAACTACGAAGAAGGTGGCGAGAACTGCGTGCTGCACGGTGACCGTGCGTCCGAACAGTTCCTCTCCGAGATCATTGGCGCGGCCGCGTTTGAGGCCCGTCACATGAGCATGGAGTCCATTTACGAGTACGGTTCGCGTGCCGGGGTGTGGCGAATTCTGCGTGAATTCGAGCGCCGCGGGTTGCCGCTGACCGTGTTCGGTGTGGCGATGGCCATGCAGCGTCACCCGGAAGTGACGGCGGCGTTTCAGGAACTGGGGCACGAAATCGCGTGCCACGGCTGGCGCTGGATTCACTATCAGAACATGGACGAGGCGACCGAGCGCGAGCACATGCGCATCGCCATCGAGATCTTCAAAGAGATGACCGGCAGCGCGCCGCTTGGCTGGTACACCGGACGCGACAGCCCCAATACGCGTCGTCTCGTGGTCGAGCAGGGCGGTTTCGTCTACGACTCCGACAACTATGGCGACGACCTGCCGTTCTGGACGAAGGTCGAGACGAGCAGCGGCGAAGTGAAGCCGCATCTGGTCGTGCCGTACACCCTCGACAGCAACGACATGCGCTTTGCCGCGCCGCAGGGCTTCAACACGGCAGACCACTTCTTCCATTACCTGCGCGACGCGTTCGACGTGCTGTACGCCGAGGGCGACGAGGCACCGAAGATGCTGTCGATCGGGATGCACTGCCGCTTGCTGGGCCGCCCGGGTCGTTTTGCTGCGTTGCAGCGATTCCTCGATCACATCGAGAAGCATGACCGGGTGTGGGTGTGCCGCCGTATCGACGTGGCGCGCCACTGGCAGGAGCGTCACCCGTTTGTGGCGGCATAAACCCGCTGAGTCATCCACTAATCTAGAACCGATAGGCGTCATCGGGCCGCGCAAGTAAAGCGCGGCGGGGCGCCACCCTTGTTCTCCAGGAGAGCAGTAAATGAACGCCCCGTTGCCTATGACCCAACGTACCGTTGCCGCGTTGTCGGACTTGCCGCGTGCCGAATTTATCGCGGCGCTCGACGGCATTTTCGAGCATTCCCCGTGGGTGGCCGAAGCCGCTTGGGAAGACCGTCCGTTCGCCACCGTGGCCGCTTTGCACGACGCCATGTGCCAAGCCGTCATCGATGCCGGTGAAGGCCCGCAGCTCGACCTCATCCGTGCCCACCCGGAGTTGGCTGGCAAAGCCGCCGTGCGTGGCGAACTGACGGCAGAGTCGACCCGTGAGCAGGCCGGCGCCGGTCTGGATCAATGCAGCGCCGAAGAGTTTGCTCAGCTCACGAAGCTGAACGACGACTACAAGGCCAAGTTCGGCTTCCCGTACATCCTGGCCGTGCGCGGCCATACCCGCAGCAGCATCATCGAGAACTTCAGCACGCGCCTGCAAAACAGCCGTGCCGACGAAATCGAAGAGTGCCTGCGTCAGATTTTCCGCATCGCCGGTTTCCGCTTGCAGGATCTGGTGAGCGACTAAGCGACCGGGCAGCAGGCATCAGTAAGCATCAGCAAGACGGTTTCAGACACTACAAAGTATTTAGGAGTTGGCATGGCCCTCGTCCCGCAAGATCCGAACGCACCGGAATTCGTGCGCCGCTACGTCAATCTGGCCGATCCGCGTCTGGGTGCCCAGGCGTTGGAGGCCAGCGACGAGTTCTTCGCGGCCAAAGAGCGCATGCTCAACCCCGACCCGGCGGTGTTCATCCCGGGCAAGTACGACGACAACGGCAAGTGGATGGACGGCTGGGAAACGCGCCGCAAGCGCGTGAACGGCTACGACTGGTGCATCGTCAAGCTGGCGCGCCCGGGCGTGTTGTTCGGCGTCGATCTCGACACCAGCCACTTCACCGGCAACTTCCCGCCCGCCGCGTCGCTCGAAGGCTGCTACAGCCCCGACGGCACCCCGTCGGCCAACGCCGAGTGGTTCGAACTGCTCGCCTCGACGACGTTGCAAGGCAACTCGCACCACTATCACGACATCACCACCCAGCGCCCGGCCACGCACGTGCGCGTGAATCTGTATCCGGACGGCGGTTTGGCGCGTCTGCGTCTGTATGGTCTGCCGCAAAGCGACTGGGCGAACCGTTCGCGCGACGAGCTGATCGACCTGATCGCGATGGAAAACGGTGGTTATGTGGTCGCGGCCAACAACCAGCACTTCGGTTTGGCCTCGAACCTGCTGATGCCGGGCCGTGGCGTGAACATGGGCGATGGCTGGGAGACGCGCCGCCGTCGCGAACCGGGTAACGACTGGGCGATCATCGCGCTGGCGCAGCCGGGCGAGATTGGCAAGATCGAAGTCGACACCGCGCACTTCAAGGGCAACTTCCCGGACCGCTGCTCGATTCAGGGCGCGTATGTGACGGGCGGTACCGAGCAGTCGCTCATTACGCAATCGATGTTCTGGCCGGTGTTGCTGCCTGAGCAGAAGCTGGCGATGGACAAGCAGTTCTTCTTCGAAGAGCAGATTCAGAAGCTGGGCGCGATTACGCACATTCGCTTCAACATCATCCCGGACGGCGGCGTGTCGCGCCTGCGTCTGTGGGGCCGGTTGGGCGAGAAGAAGTAAGCGAAGAAGTAAGTCAGCGAGCGCAGCAAACAACGAAGCGACTCACCGTCTGGCAGCACGCGGGCGGTGAGCGAATGAAAAAACAAGAGGGAGAGAGTGATATGGCGGGCCCGGCATTGAAGATTGAGCGATTGACGCGTGAGTCGTTTGCGGCGTTTGGCGACGTGATCGAGTTGGCGGGGGCGAAGCATTTCGCGATCAATGGCGGGACGACGGAGCGGTATCACGATCTGGCGACGGTGGATCTGGGGCCGGAGGGTGGCCGCACGTTGGTGAACGTCTTCCGGGGCCAGCCGCGTGAGTTGCCGTACGAGGTGAAGATGTTGGAGCGTCACCCGTTGGGCAGTCAGGCGTTCATCCCGTTGAAGACGCTGCCGTATCTCGTGGTGGTGGCACCGGCAGGCGAGTTGGACGTGAGCAAAATGCGCGCGTTCGTCTCGGACGGCTGGCAGGGCGTGAACTATGCGCGTGGCGTATGGCATCACCCGCTGCTGGCGTTGCACGAGGTGAGCGACTTCATCGTCGTGGACCGTGGCGGCGAGGGGCACAACTGCGATGAGCAGGATTTGCCGACGACCTACCTGCTGACGCAAGCCGAGTTGGACAAAGTTCAGGGCGCGCAGAAGGCGGCTTGAGCGGCAAGATAAGCGAGCGAGGAGACACGGAGACGCCGGGCGAATGCCCGGCGTTTTCGTTTTGGCGGGTGATGTTACGTGGTGTAAACAGCGAAACCCGGTGCCCAAGGAAGCCCCGACCTATACTCAGAATCACCGGCATGGTGCGTGCTGGAGGAAAGCGCACCGGAATCGTGCCGAAAGCGATCAAAAAAGCTCGGGCATGGATATTGCTCGATCTCGACACAGCAATCTGCGGAGAAGCGTATGGTCGAGAGCTATAACGAGATGGCGAGCATCACAGGCACGACTCGCTCGCACTACCGTCGATTTGACGATTGGCTCAAGTGTCAGTCCGACGACGTCTTGCACCATAAGCGAACCGAGGCGGATCTCGCGTTTCGCCGGGTGGGGATTACCTTCGCCGTCTACGGTAACGAGGCGGGCACCGAGCGGCTGATCCCGTTCGATCTCATCCCAAGAATCATCCCAGCGCACGAGTGGCAGACCCTGCAAACCGGGTTGCGCCAGCGAGTTGACGCGCTCAACCGGTTCATTCACGACGTTTATCACGATCAGGACATCTTGCGCGCCGGGGTCATTCCGGCCGAGCAGGTGTTGATGAACGCGCAGTACCGCCCGGAAATGCAGGGCGTCGATGTGCCGGGAAACATCTATGCGCACATCGCCGGGGTCGACGTGGTACGGGCGGGCACCGGCGACGACGGCGTGTTCTATGTGCTGGAGGACAATCTGCGCGTGCCGTCCGGCGTGTCGTACATGCTGGAAAACCGCAAGATGATGATGCGTCTGTTCCCCGAGTTGTTCGCGAGGAACCGCATCGCCCCAGTCGAACACTACCCGGATTTGCTGCTCGACAACCTGCGCGCCGTCGCTCCGATGGGCGTCGACGACCCGACCGTTGTCGTCATGACGCCGGGCATCTACAACTCTGCGTACTTCGAGCATGCGTTTTTGGCGCAGCAGATGGGGATCGAGCTGGTCGAAGGGCAGGACTTGTTCGTCGAAGACAACCTCGTCTATATGCGCACCACCAACGGCCCGAAGCGCGTCGACGTCATCTATCGCCGCATCGACGACGACTTCCTCGATCCGCTCGCCTTCCGTGCCGATTCCACGCTGGGCGTGCCGGGCCTGTTGAGCGTTTACCGCGCGGGCAGAGTCACGCTGGCCAACGCCATTGGGACGGGCGTTGCCGACGACAAGTCCATCTACCCGTTCGTGCCCGACATGATCGAGTTCTATCTCGGCGAAAAGCCGATCCTGAACAACGTGCCGACGTACCAGTGCCGCCGCGCCGACGATCTGGCCTACACGCTCGATCACCTGAGCGAACTCGTCGTCAAGGAAGTGCACGGGGCAGGCGGCTACGGCATGCTGGTCGGCCCGGCGTCTACCAAAGCCGAGATCGAGGCTTTTCGCCAGCGCTTGCTCGCCAAACCCGACGGTTATATCGCGCAACCCACGCTGGCGTTATCTGCGTGTCCGACGTTCGTCGAAGCGGGCATTGCGCCCCGACACATCGACTTGCGGCCGTTCGTGTTGTCTTCCGGCAAGAACATCACGATGGTGCCCGGCGGCCTCACGCGCGTGGCGCTCACCGAGGGATCGCTCGTCGTCAATTCGTCGCAGGGCGGGGGCACCAAGGACACGTGGGTGCTTGAGAAGTAAATGAACCGATCGCCAGAACTACGTTAATACCTCCGGGAAGCCATCATGCTCAGCCGTACCGCCGACCACTTGTTCTGGATGGCCCGCTACATGGAGCGGGCCGAAAACACCGCGCGTTTGCTCGACGTCAACTTGCAGAACCTGCTGCTGCCGCAAGACGTGATCGACGACGAAGACGACAACGCGCCGGTCTCGCTCGCCGGGCTCAACGACGAAGCGGGCTGGCGTGCCACCTTGCGCATTTCCGAACTCGAACCGGCGTTCAACCGTAAGCACAGCCGGGCCACGCGGGCCAACGTCCTCGACTTCGTCGTGCGCGATCGGGACAACCCGTCGAGCATCGCATGTTGTCTGGCGGCGGCGCGCGAGAACGCGCGTGCCGTGCGCGGCACGCTCACCACCGAGTTGTGGGAAACCGTCAACAGCACATGGCTCGACTTTCCGCGCATGCTCGACTTGCTCGAGCACGACCCGGCGCATCTCTTCGAATGGGTGAAAGTGCGCTCGCATCTCTCGCGCGGCGTGAGCTTCGGCACGTTGTTTCAGGACGATGCCTTTTACTTCACGCGTCTGGGCCTGTTTCTGGAACGTGCCGACAACACCGCCCGTATCCTCGACGTGCGTTTTCACGAGGCGGTGCGCACCGACCGCGCAGGGCCCGATGCGTCGCATCCGACCGACTTCTACTACTGGTCGGCAGTGCTGCGCAGCGTGTCCGGTTTCGAGATTTACCGCAAGGTGTATCGTGACGTGATTACGCCCGAGCGCGTCGTCGAACTGCTCATGCTCAATGCCCATATGCCGCGCTCGTTGCTCGCTTCGCTCACGGGCGTATGTGAAAACCTCGCGACGCTCTCCAACGCGCAGTCCGGCGATGTCGAACGCTATGCCGGGAAGCTGCACGCCGAACTCAAATACACCGATATCCAACAGGTTCAGCAGCAAGGCTTGCACCCGGTCCTGACCGAGTTTCTCGAGCGCGTGTCGGTGCTCGGCAACAAGATCAGCCAGACGTTCCTGATACCGCTCGCGGCCTGATGCCATGCGCCTGACTATCCGTCACGAGACCACGTACCGCTACGACACGCCCGTGCGCTACACCATCCAGCAACTGCGGCTCACGCCGCCGTCCTCGGAAGTGCAGCGTGTGGTGAACTGGCGGCTCAACGCGCCCGGCAAACTCACTGCCGCGCGCGACGCCTACGGCAACGACATGCACACGCTGGTGCTGCACCAGCCGCATAGCGAAATTCACCTGCTTGCCGAAGGCGAAATCGAAACCACGCCATTGGTCGATGGTCGGTTGGGCGAGACGGCCCACACCGTACCGGTGTTATCCTTCGCCAGCCCGACCCCGCTGACCGCCCGTAGCGACGCCATCGACGCCATGGCCGCCGACACCGGCCTCACCACCCCGGACGACCTGCTGGCACTGGCGTCGATCATCTGCAACAACGTCGAATACGAGTCGGGGATCACCGCCGTCACCAGCACCGCCGCACAGGCATTGGCGCTGGGGCGGGGCGTGTGTCAGGATCACGCGCACCTGATGCTGGCGATTTGCCGGGCGCGGGGCGTGCCTGCCCGCTACGTCAGCGGCTACATCGACCCGGGCGACGTGCCGCACGCGGCAAGCCACGCATGGGTCGACGTATGGGTCGACGGGGCCGGATGGGTTAGCATCGACGTCACGCACGCGTGCTTCGCCAGTGGTAATTACTGCCGGTTGGCGGTTGGGCGGGACTACGAGTCTGCCGCCCCCGTGCGCGGCATGCGCAGCGGCGGAGCGACCGAAGCCTTGCACGTGTCCGTGCAGGTCGACGCGGCACCGCTCGACCAATAGCCGATGGGCGTTGATTGATGACTTTTAGCAGCAACATCACAAGAATCACTCGCTGGGGCACCGAATTGGACGGTGCCCCGCATTGCAAGACAGGAACGACATGACGTATTGCGTGGCCATGAAGCTCGATGCCGGGCTGGTCTTTCTCTCCGATACCCGCACCAACGCGGGCGTCGATCACGTGAGCACCTTCCGCAAAATGCTGGTGTTCGAGCGCCCGGGCGAGCGCGTGCTCGTGCTGCTCTCGGCGGGCAATCTCGCCGTGACGCAGGCGGTGCGGCAGCATCTGGTGGAAGCGCGCGACGCCAATACGCTTTGGAACGCCAAGACCATGACCGACGTGGCGCGCGTCGTGGGCCAGGCCATTCGCGACGTGTACGAGCGTGACGCCAAGGCGCTCGAAGCGTTTGGCGTCGACTTCAATTGCAGCTTCCTGCTGGGCGGCCAGATTGCCGGTGCGCCGAGCCGATTGTTCCAACTGTATTCGGCGGGCAATTTCATCGAAGCGTCGTCGGTGAACCCGTATTTCCAGATTGGCGAATCGAAGTATGGCAAGCCGATCATCGACCGGCTCGTGACGCCAGCCACATCGCTCGACGACGGCGCCAAGTGCGCACTGATCTCGATGGATTCGACGCTGCGCTCGAATGTGTCCGTGGGGCTGCCGCTCGATTTGCTCGTGTACGAAGAAGACACGTTACGCGTGACGCGCTTTGCCTCGCTCAACGACGAGAACGTCTATTACAAGATGATTCACGACACGTGGGGCGAACGGCTTCGCCAGGTATTCGACGAATTGCCCGAACCGCAATGGGCGGCCACCGTGCCGGAGACGCCGACCGGGCTGCCGCCGCTCGCCACGCCGCCCGATGGCGTGCCGGGCGCAACCGAGCCGGGTGCCGTGCAATCGCTCGCGCAGACGTTCAAGCTCAAGATGCCGTCCTGACCGCGTGGGGTAGGGCAATCGCATCAGCATAAAAAAACGGCGTGACCGAAAAGTCACGCCGTTTTCATTGGCACGTTGCGCCATCAGGTTTGCATCTGCGGGGCAAGCAACTCGCCACCGTTGACCGTGCGCCAGTAAAGCCACGCGCTCACGGCCAGCGTCAGCAATTCGGTAATCAACAGCGTGTACCAAATGGCCGCGCCACCGAACGAGACGTTCAAGAGCCACAGCAAGCCGAGCAGCAACACCCAGCTACGCAACGCGGCGATCACGGCCGACGGACCCGGGGCCTCGATAGCGGTGAGAAAGCCCGCCACGATCAGGTTGCCTGCGGCCGGTAAGAACGCCACCGCGTACCACAGCACCGCGTGCTCCAGAATCGCCCATGCACTGCCGCCTTCCGGCAGAAACAGGAACGTGAGCGGACGTGAGAGGGTCGCCATGGCAATCGCCACCAGCACCGAGAAGCCCATCACCGCGATTACGCCGAGCTTGAACGAGCCCTTCAGCGCGGCCATGTCACGCGCGCCGCGATAGTAGCTGATCATCGGCTGCATGCTCTGCACCAGCGCCACCATCGTGACCGTCGCCCCTAGCGTCATGTATTCGAGAATGGCGTAGGCCGCCAGACCCGATTCGCCGAAGTTCGACAGAATCACCCGGTTGAACGCAAACACCGTAATCGCCGGGGCAATCGCGCCGAGGAATTCCGACGCGCCGTTGTACATCACACGGCCCACATACGATTCGCCGTTGCCGAAGGCGCGGCGGGCCGGTACGACCTGCTTGGCCAGCACGAAGTGATACGCCAGCATCACGCTGCTCGATACCATCATCGACAGCCCGGTCGCCAGCGACGCGCCATACATCCCCATGCCCTTGACGGCGATGAACCAGTAGTCGAGCGCCACATTGGCGAGCGCGCCGAGGAACATTGCATAGAGGCCGAAACGGGCCGCCGGTGCGCCTTCCACGCGCAGGAACAATTCCATCGCGTACAGGCCGTTGGCAAACAGCACGAACCAGCCCCAGCCGGACAGATACGCCACCACGTCGGTGGCGATCGCGCCCTCGGCACCCAGCATCGCGGCGATGTCGTGCTTGAAGATCAGCACCGCGGCGCTCATCGCGATACCGAAAGCGAGCATGGCCCAAAGCACTTGCGAAAACGCGCGGCGGGCATCCGCCTCACGGCCTTCGCCGAGCAAACGGGCGATCAGGGTCGCGCCGCCGACGCCGACCATCACGCTGAAGGCGTAGGGCACATACAGCAGCGGCACGACGAGGTTAAGCGCGGCGAGCGCTTGTTGGCCGACGTAGCGGCCGATGAAGATGCCGTCGATCAGCGTATAGATCGTGTAGACCCAACCGGAAAGGATGGTCGGCACGGCGAGCGCAGCGAACTGCTTGAAGAGTTGTTGGAACGCAGGCGTCCTCACGCCCTGCGTGGACGAATGGGAAATGGAATGAGACATGTTGGACATGATCCCCTCGATGACATACGCCGCGTCGTGTCGGGACGCGGCTCACCGTGGCTTGCACATCAGGTACTGCGAGATGGGGAGTGAAACCGGGTAGCGCGCAAGCGATGGCGCACCCGCTCCGCCCGAGGTAACGCACGCTGGCGCGGTGGCGTTATCGGGTCGGCAGGAAGGACGGCGGGAACATGGCCTGGTGCAAATGCACCCAGACAACGCCTTGCCGTGAATCGGAGAACAGAAGGAAATTCATGGTGTTTGTGCGTGACGCGCCTGCCGTGAAAGGCATCGCGCCGGTGTTCTGACGTCGTTGGAAGGTTACGGGGAGGTTCCCGGTATTGGATACCTTCTGAGCGTCACACCCGGACTGCCGGGCGCGTAGAACAGACCTGCACTCGCGTGACAAAGTTCCCAAGTGTTTGATTTTTATAAATTCGTGGGCATTGGCTTGCGGGCATGCTGTCACGCGCGCCCATAAAAAAGGGGCGCCGAAGCGCCCCAACATGGGTCCAGCAAGAAAGACGGTGTCAGCCGTTATTGTTGTGCGCCGCCATTGAACCACGCGGCAATCTTCTGGCGTTCTTCGTCGGTCATCTGGGTCACGTTACCCAGCGGCATCGACTTGAGCGCCACGCTTTGCTGATAAATACGCTGGGCGTTCTGCGAAATCTCGGCCGGCGTATCGAGCATCACACCGGCGGGTGCGCTGCCCATCATGGTCGGCTTGGCCGAGTGGCAAGTGGCACAACGTTGCGTGAGGATCGGCTGAATCTCCGAGAGCTTCACGGCAGGCGCGGCAGCTTCACCGTGCGCACTGGCGGCCGGGGCCGGAGTGGGGCGCGGGGCGGCAAACACGGCAACGCCAGCCAGCAGCGCAGCACCGGCAACCGGCAGTGCGTACAGATTCTTGCCTGCATGACGCAGCACGAAGAACTGACGAATCATTGCACCGGCAGCCATGATGATCGTGAGGATCACCCAGTTGTACTGGTTGCTGTACGTGAACGCGTAGTGGTTGCTGATCATGATGAACACGACCGGCAGCGTGAAGTACGTGTTGTGCACCGAGCGTTGCTTGCCCAGCTTGCCCCAGATCGGGTTCGGCACTTCGCCCTTCGTGAGCGCATCCACGCTCTTGCGTTGGCCCGGAATGATCCAGAAGAACACGTTCGCCGACATCGACGTGGCCATCATGGCGCCCACGATCAGGAAGGCGGCACGGCCAGCGAAGATGTGCGTCGTGGCAAACGTCGCGGCCACCACGAACAGCGCCACGGCGATACCCAGCACGCGCTCGTTCTTACCCAGCGCACGGCACAGGAAGTCATAGACGAACCAGCCGCCGATCAGGAACGCCACGGCGATGCCCACGGCCTGACCCGGTTGCAGGTCCATCACGTTCTTGTCGATCAGATACGTCTGCGGTTGCAGCAGATACAGCACGCAGAACAGGGCAAAGCCCGAGAGCCACGTGGTGTACGACTTCCACTTCGACCAGTGCAGGTCGGAAGGCATCTGCGGCGGCGAGTTCAGGTACTTCTGGGCGTGGTAGAAACCACCGCCGTGTACCGACCACATCTCACCGAATACGCCTTTTTGCTTGTCTTCGGCAGCCTTGGGCGGCTTCAGACCGTTATCCAACATCACGAAATAGAACGACTCGCCAATCCACGCAATCGCGGCCACCACGTGCAGCCAGCGCAACAGCAAATTGACCCAGTCGGTAATAAACGCTTCCATCTTATGTTCTCCTCAACTGCCTGACATTCACGCCCGCGGTTATTAGCTACCGCGATACGTGGAAAAGCTCCACGGCGACACCAGAAGGGGCACGTGGTAGTGCTGCGAAGGTTCGGCAATGCCGAAGCGCAAGACAACGCGATCGACGAAACGCGGGGCAGGCACGTCGACGCCCTGTGCCGCGAAGTAGTCGCCTGCGTGGAAAACCAGCTCGTACTCGCCGGCGACAAACTCTTCGCCTTCGAGCAGCGGCTTATCGCAGCGGCCGTCGTTATTGGTCTGCACGTCGCGCAGCGAGCGGCGTTCGCCGTCTACGCGCCACAGCTCGACACGGATGCCCGCGCCAGGCTTGCCGTGCGATGTATCAAGTACGTGGGTGGTCAGTCGTCCCATGGTGTCTCCTGTGATGGATGGCTGCATTGTAGGGAGATGGCGGCCCGGCAACGCGCGCAATACCAAAGATAAAAACGCGCACATACCATGTCACGCCTGACAAAAAGATGACGCGCATCAAGTGACTGCCTGAAGATGGCAAGCACGCTCAGCATGCACCGGATCGAGGAATTTTTGGACCACTATGGGTTTCGGTTATCCGGGGCATAACAGTATCCGCATGATGCGTGGACACGGCGGGCGGTGATCCGCCCGGAAAGCCCAATGGCAGCGTGCATTCTTGGGGAAAACCCGAAACTCAAGATAAGCATTCATGCATATGTTCTATGAAAAAAACACTATAGCCCCCGGTGGTCTTGCCGCAAAAGGCGTCGACCTGCAACATTGAGCCACCCCAAAAAATCAATCAAACAGCCCCCCTGGGATGGAGACGCAATGAGTGTGACAACGAAAACCGTCGATCCAGTCGACGAGAGACTGCCGATCGCAAAATTGTTCATGCTGGGCCTGCAACACGTGTTGGTGATGTATGCGGGTGCGGTCGCTGTACCGCTGATCATTGGGGGCGCGCTTGGCCTGCCCAAAGATCAGGTGGCTTTCCTGATTTCTGCTGACTTGATGTGCTGTGGTATCGCCACGCTGATTCAAAGCGTGGGTATTGGCCGCTTTGGTATCCGTATGCCGGTGATCATGGCCGTGACGTTCGCTGCCGTGGGCCCGATGCTCGCCATCGGCACCAACCCGGCGCTGGGCTTACCCGGCATCTTCGGCGCGACGATCGCCTCGGGCATCATCGGCACGCTCATTGCGCCACTGGTGGGCAAGCTGTTGCGGTTCTTCCCGCCGATCGTCACGGGCATTGTGATTACGTCCATCGGCCTGACGATCATCGGCGTGGGCATCAACTGGGCCGCTGGCGGTGTGGGCAACCCCGATTACGGCGACCCGGTGTATCTCGGCGTGTCGTTCGCGGTGCTCATCTTCATCTTGTTGATCACGCGTTTCGTGAAGGGCTTCTTCTCGAATATCGCCGTGCTGCTGGGCATTCTGTTCGGCTTTGGCATTGCGCTGATGCTGCACAAGGTGAGCTTCGACGGTCTCGATCAGGTGAAGTGGTTCGACGTGGTGCTGCCGTTCCACTTCGGTATGCCGGTGTTCGATCCGTGGGCCATTGCCACGCTGACGATCGTGATTCTGATTACGTTCATCGAATCGACGGGCATGTTCCTCGCGCTGGGTGAAATCGTCGGCAAGCCGGTCGATGAGAAGGCGCTGGTCGCTGGCCTGCGTGTGGACGGTGTGGCCACGGTGATTGGCGGCTTGTTCAACACGTTCCCGCATACGTCGTTCTCGCAGAACATCGGTCTGGTGGGCGTGACCGGCGTGAAGAGCCGCTGGGTGTGCGCCGCTGCCGGTGTGATTCTGCTGGTGTTCGGCCTGATTCCGAAGATGTCGGTGGTGGTCGCGTCGATTCCGCAATTCGTGTTGGGCGGTGCCGGTGTGGTGATGTTCGGCATGGTGCTCGCGACCGGTATCAAGATCTTGACCAAGGTCGACTACAACAACAATCGCTACAACCTGTACATCGTGGCCATCAGCATCGGTATGGCAATGATTCCGGTCGCCTCGAACAAGTTCTTCGCGAAGATGCCGGAACAGCTCGCCCCGTTGCTCCATAGCGGCATCTTGCTGGCCACGCTCTCGGCGGTGATCCTGAACGCTTATTTCAACGGCTTCAAGGCGCCGGCTGCGAACGGCCACGGCGAGAAGAGCGGTAACAGCATGGGGCTGGAGGCTCACTGATGAAAACGCTGCTCGTCAAAAACGCCGAAGTCGTCGTCACGATGGATGCCGGTCGCCGCGAGATCGCTCGCGGCGGGATCTACGTCGAAGACAACCGGATCGTGGCCGTGGGCAGCAGCGACTCGCTGCCCGCCACCGCCGACGAAGTGCTGGACATGACCGGGCACGTCGTGATTCCCGGTCTGGTCAACACGCACCACCATATGTACCAAAGCCTCACGCGCGCCATTCCGGCGGCGCAGGACGGCGAACTGTTCAACTGGCTGACGAATTTGTATCCGGTGTGGGCCAACCTCACGCCCGAGATGATCCGTGTCTCGACGCAAACGGCCATGGCCGAGTTGCTGCTCTCGGGCTGCACCACGTCGAGCGATCACCTCTACATTTATCCGAACGGTTGCAAGCTCGACGACAGCATCGAGGCGGCGGGTGAGATCGGCATGCGCTTTCACGCAAGCCGCGGCAGCATGAGCGTGGGCCAGAGCCAGGGCGGCTTGCCGCCCGATCGCGTGGTCGAGCGCGAGGCCGACATTCTGAAAGACACTCAGCGCCTGATCGAGAGCTACAACGACGCGGGCCGCTATTCGATGCTGCGCGTGGTGGTGGCGCCGTGCTCGCCGTTCTCGGTGAGCCGCGATCTGATGCGCGAGTCGGCGACGATGGCGCGTCACTATGGCGTGTCGCTGCACACCCACTTGGCGGAAAACGTCAACGACATCGCCTACAGCCGCGAGAAGTTCGGCATGACGCCGGCCGAGTACGCGCAGGATCTGGGCTGGGTCGGGCACGACGTCTGGCATGCCCACTGCGTGCAGCTCGACGATGCCGGTATTGCGCTCTTTGCCAAGACGGGCACCGGCGTGGCGCATTGCCCGTGTTCGAACATGCGACTGGCTTCAGGTATTGCGCCGATTCGCCGCATGCGCGACGCGGGCGTGCCGGTGTCGCTGGGCGTGGACGGTTCGGCCTCGAACGACGCCGCCAACATGATCAACGAAGTGCGTCAGGCGTTGCTGTTGCAGCGTGTGGGGTTCGGTCCGAATGCAATGACGGCGCGCGAAGCGCTGGAGATTGCGACGATCGGCGGCGCGCGTGTGCTGGGCCGCGACGACATCGGCGTGCTGGCCCCGGGCATGGCGGCCGACTTCGTAGCGTTCGATACCCGTGGCATCGGCATGGCCGGTGGCCTGCACGACCCGGTGGCGGCGCTAGTGTTTTGTAATCCCGGACAAGCTGCGTACAGCGTGGTGAACGGACGAGTGGTGGTGCGCGACGGGCGTCTGACGACGCTCGACCTGCCGTCACTCGTCACGCGTCACAACGCGCTGGCGCGGCAACTGGCCGAGGCTTCCCGATAACGCGTTGCCACACCGGCCACATATTCATGGTGTGTCGCCGAGCGTGGCAATAAATGTCGGGAAGTCTTAAGCGGTGTTCTCGTGCATGGGGGACGCCGCCTTGCGGTTCGGCGGAGCGGTGGGGGCCGCTCCGCCGGTAAAAACGGCAGCGTTGCTGGCAACTTCGCCAGCCGCTACACCGGCAAACTGACGGACAGATTTAGGGACAGATTTAGGGCAGGCTACGCGTCTCGAGCAGCGTCCGCGTGGCATCCGAGATGACGCTGCGCAGCCAGCGCACTTCGTCCGAGTAGTGCGTGCGTTCGTGCCACAGCTGGTAGTACTGCATCGGCGGGAAGTCGATGGGCGCTTCGACCACGGTCAGCGGCAGGAACTCGGCGTAGTGATCGGCAAAAAGGCGGGTGGTCGTGAAGATCAGATCCGACTTGAGTAGCACGTACGGCGCGAGATTGAAGTACGGAATCGTGACGACCACATTGCGCTTGAGGCGCTCGCGGGCCAGATGCATGTCAATGGCGCCGCGCTGCGCGACCGAGTAGGGCGTGGGCGCAAGGTGCGGGCTGGCGAGGTACTGATCGAGCGTGAGACCGCGCTTGGCATACGGGTGCGTGTTGCGCACCAGACAGACGATCTGATCGACGAACAGATTCGAGAGGTGAAGCTGCTCGGGCGGCTCGGGCCAGTTACCGATGACGATATCGACCTTGCCGTCTTCGAGCGCGTGCTCGTAGTCGAACGCCGGGCCGAGCGAGTGAAGTTCAAGCTGGGCGTTTGGCGCCTGCTGGCGAAAACGCTCGACGACGGTCGGCACGAAGAGGGTGTTCAGATAGTCGGGCGAGCCGATGCGGAACGTGCGAACGGTGGTGGCGGGATCGAAGTTCGACTGCTGAACGGTGATGCGCTCGATTTCACGCAGGGCGTTTTGGGTCGGTTCAAGCAGCGACTGACCGTATTCGGTAGGCACCATGCCCGACTTGCCGCGCACGAGCAGCGGGTCGCCGGTGATATCGCGCAGGCGGCGCAGGGCGGCGCTGATCGCGGGCTGCGACTGGTTCAGCTTGACGGCCGCTCGCGTGACGCTGCGCTCGATCAGCAAGGTGTGCAAGACGCGCAGCAAATAAGTATCGATCGGTTCGCGATTTTGGCTCATGACTAATATAACGATCCGAATATGTCGGACCCGGGATTGCATAAGTAAAACATTATGAGGCATAAGCGCCGGCCGACTCTATAGCGGAAAGCCCCTACCACCACAATAGCTGGTTCGCTTCGGGAAACTGCCATGTTATTGACACGCGCTCGACATTTCGCCGCGAATTGGGTATTTTCGGACCGCCCAAGCCCAGGACCGAGAATTCCGCCCGTGACATCCCCTTTGCAATCGACGCCACGCCTGGCGCTGACCGGCATCACCAAACGCTATCCGAGCGTGGTGGCCAACGACGACATCGCGTTGCACGTCTTACCCGGCGAGATCCACGCCGTGCTTGGCGAAAACGGCGCAGGCAAGAGCACCCTGATGAAGATCATCTACGGTGCTGTGCGCCCCGATGCCGGGGAAATTCTGTGGGAAGGCCAGCCGGTGCGTATCGAGAGCCCGGCCGCGGCACGCAAGCTGGGCATCGGCATGGTGTTCCAGCATTTCTCGCTGTTCGAGACGTTGACCGTCGCCGAGAACATTTCGCTCGCGCTCGACGATGCCGGTCACGACCTGAAGGCGCTGGCCGCCCGCATTCGCGAGGTATCGGCGCAGTACGGGCTGGAAGTCGACCCGGCGCGCCACGTTCACAGCCTGTCGGTCGGCGAGCGTCAGCGCGTGGAGATCGTGCGCTGTCTGCTGCAAAACCCGCGCTTGCTGATCATGGACGAGCCCACGTCGGTACTCACGCCGCAGGCGGTCCAAAAGCTCTTCACGACGCTGCGCCGCCTGGCGGCCGAAGGGTGCAGCATCGTCTACATCAGTCACAAACTCGACGAGATTCGCGATCTGTGCGATCGCGCCACGGTGCTGCGCGCGGGCAAAGTGTCCGGTCATGCGGTGCCGCGAGAAGAAACCGCCGAGACCCTCGCGCAGATGATGATCGGGCGCGCGTTGCCGCAAATCGAGCGTCGCGCGCATCAGCCCGGCGACGTGCTGCTGTCGATGCAGCACCTGTCGCTCGCTAGTGAAGACCCTTTCGGCACATCGCTGCACGATGTGACCCTCGACGTGCATGCGGGCGAAATCGTCGGCATTGCCGGGGTTTCCGGCAATGGTCAGGCGGAATTGCTAGCGGCGTTGTCGGGCGAGGCGCGCTCGGATCACCCGGATTCGATCAAACTCAACGACCGTGCCGTCGGCCGCATGGGCGCGGCCGCACGCCGCCGCCTCGGGCTGGCGTTCGTGCCGGAAGAGCGGCTGGGGCGGGGCGCCGTGCCCAGCATGTCGCTGACCGATAACGCGCTGCTTGGCGCGTCGGGCACGGCGCATCTGGGCCTGCTGCGCGGTGGTTGGGTCCGGCGCAGTGCGCTGCGGCGCTTCGCATCGCTGTGCATCGAGCGCTTCAACGTGAAGGCGGGCGGCCCGGACGCGGCGGCGCAAAGCCTGTCGGGCGGCAATCTTCAGAAATTCATCGTGGGGCGCGAGATCCTGCAAGAGCCCAAGGTGCTCGTGGTGGCGCAGCCGACGTGGGGCGTGGACGTCGGCGCGGCGAGTTTCATCCGTCAGCAATTGCTCGACTTGTCGTCGCGCGGCGTGGCCGTGCTGGTGCTCTCGGAAGAGCTCGACGAGTTGTTCGAAATTTGCGACCGGATTGCCGTGCTCGCGCAAGGGCGCTTGTCGCCGATGCGCAAGCCCGAGCAGACCGACGCGCGCGAAATCGGCCTGTGGATGGCGGGGATGTTCCCCGGTGGCCCCGGCCAGCGGGCCGCATAACCTCCTGCATTAACGGTAGCCCGCGGGTAGTTCGTGGGTAGCCCGCGCCCGCGCGGACACGACAACGTTTTCATCAAGACCAGACATCATGCTCGATTTCACGCTTGAGCCACGGCCAAGTCCCTCTCGCACCATGCGACTCGCCATGCCGCTGGTGGCCACGCTCATCACGTTGGCGGGCGGCGTGCTGATTTTCAGTTTCCTCGGCAAGAACCCGGCGCAGGCCATGGCCGCGTTCTTCCTCGCGCCGATCAGTAGCCTGAACGGCTGGTCGGAGTTGCTGCTCAAGGCGTCGCCGCTTTGCCTCATCGCGCTGGGGCTGGCCATCGGATACCGCGCGAATGTGTGGAACATCGGCGCAGAAGGGCAGTTGCTGCTGGGCGGGATCTTCGCGTCAGGCGTCGCCATTCATTTCGATGGGCATGGCGGCCCGTGGCTGCTGCCGCTGATGATGGTCGCGGGCGCGGTGGGCGGCATGCTGTGGGCGGCCATTCCGGCCCTGCTGCGCGTGAAGTTCAACGCCAATGAGATTCTCGTGAGCCTGATGCTCACGTACGTGGCGACGCAGTTGCTGATCTATCTGGTGAGCGGGCCTTGGCAAGACCCGCACGGCATGAATTTCCCGCAGTCGATCAATTTCAGCCGTGATGCGCTGTTCCCGCGCTTCTTCGGCGATTGGCACTGGGCACCGTGGCGCGGCACGCGTCTGAACGCCTCGGTATTCATGGCCGTGGTGGCCGTGCCTGCCGCATGGTTCTTCATGCGGAAGAGCTTCGCGGGCTATCGCATGGAAGTGGGCGGCCTTGCGCCGCTCGCTGCGCGCTACGCAGGCTATTCGGAACCGCGCGCCGTCTGGCTCGCGCTGTTGATCGGCGGGGCCGCTGCCGGGCTGGCAGGCACGGGCGAAGTGGCAGGGCCGGTCGGTCAGTTGCAGGCCACGTGGGCGCCGGGCTACGGCTTCACGGCGATTATCGTGGCGTTCGTCGGGCGGCTGCATCCGGTGGGCATCGTGCTCGCGAGCCTGCTCATGGCGTTGCTGTATCTGGGCGGGGAGGCGGTGCAGACCTCGCTGCAACTGCCCAAGGCCATCAGCGGCGTGTTTCAGGGGCTGCTGCTGTTCAGCCTGCTGGGGTGCGACGTGTTTGTGAATTACCGACTGCGTCGTCGCGCCCGTGCGCACGCGCAGAGCGTTTGAGGAGCGCGGCATGGACTGGATCAATTTGCTCACGCCGCTCGCTGCGAGTGCCGTCATCGCGGCCATTCCGCTGATGCTCGCCGCCTTGGGCGAACTCGTGACCGAAAAATCGGGCGTGCTCAATCTCGGCGTGGAAGGGATGATGCTCATGGGCGCTATCGGCGCCTTCGCCGTGACGGTGGTCACCGGCAGCCTGTGGCTCGGCGTGCTCGCCGGGATCGCTGCGGGCGTGGCGATGTCGGCGGTGTTCGCATGGCTCACGCTGACGTTGATGGCGAATCAGGTCGCTACCGGGCTCGCGCTGACGATCTTCGGCGTGGGGCTGTCGGCGTATGTGGGCCGCCCGTACACGGACGCCACGATCCCGATGCTGCGCGATCTGCCGATTCCCGGCCTGTCGTCGATCCCGGTGCTCGGGCCTTCGATCTTCTCGCTCAATCCGTTGGGCTATTTGGCTGCGGTGTTGCTGGTGGCCATCGCGTGGTTCTTGTATCGCACGCGTGCCGGGCTGGTGCTGCGCTCGGTCGGTGAAGCGCCGTCGGTGGCGCATTCTATCGGCTACCCGGTGGTGCGTATTCGTTATCTGGCCACGCTCTTTGGCGGTGCGATGTCGGGGCTGGCGGGCGCGTATTACTCCGTGGGGTATCTGCGCCTGTGGCAAGAGAATTTGACCGCTGGGCGTGGCTGGATCGCGCTGGCGTTGGTGGTGTTCGCCACGTGGCGTCCGGGGCGCACGGTGCTGGGCGCGCTGCTCTTCGGCGTGGTGATGGCACTGCAATTTCAGGCGCAGGCGATGGGCATTCGTATCCCGTCGCAAGCGCTCGCGAGCCTGCCGTATGTGGCGACCATCGTCGTGCTGGTGATCATTTCGCGCAATCGCCAGACCATTCGCCTGAACGCACCGGCCTCGCTGGGCAAACCGTTTTTTGCTGGGTCTTAAGTTAAGTCAGTTTTAATTCAATCGATACTGAGGAGAAAGTCGATGCGACGTAAAGTCCTGATCACGATGGCGAGCCTGGCGGCCGCCATGCTGGTTTCCGCCTGCGGCAAGCAGGAGAACAACACGGCCAGCGCGCCGGCCGCAGCATCCGACGCTTCGGCTGCCTCGGCAGCGCCGGCAGGCAAGGGCCCGCTCGGCGTGGCGTTTGTCTACATCGGCAACCCGGGCGATGCCGGCTGGACGTTCGCGCACGAGCAAGGCGCGAAGGCCGTGGAAGCCAAGTATGGCGACAAGGTGACGGTGACCCGCGTCGAGAACGTGCCGGAAGGTGCCGACTCGGAGCGCGTGTTCCGCGATCTGGCGAGCAAGGGCAACAAGCTGATCTTCGGTACGTCGTTCGGTTACATGGATTCGATGGTCAAGACGGCTGCCGACTTCCCCGACGTGACGTTCGAACACGCCACGGGCTTCAAGACCGCACCGAACCTCGGCACGTACGACGTGCGCACGTATGAAGGCGCGCATCTGGCCGGTGTGGTCGGTGGCCGTGTCACCAAGACGAACGTGATCGGGTACGTGGCGTCGGTGCCGATTCCCGAAGTGATCCGCAATATCGATGCGTTCACGATCGCGGCGCGCGAAGCCAACCCGAAGGTGAAGGTCAAGGTCGTTTGGATCAACAGTTGGTTCGATCCGGGCAAGGAACGTCAAGCCGCCGAGTCGCTGGTCGGGCAGGGCGCCGACGTGCTGATGCAGAACGTGGATTCGGCCGTGGTGATGCAAGTGGCTGAAGAGAAGAAGATTCACGCGTTCGGCTGGGATTCGGACATGAGCAAGTTCGGCCCGAACGCGCACCTGGCGTCGGCCGCGATCGACTGGAGCAAGTACTACATCCGCACGGTCGATGAAGTGATGCAGGGTTCGTGGAAGAACACCCCGGTCTGGGGCGGCATCAAGGAAGACGAAATCAACCTGGTTGCCATCAACGACAAGGCCGTGCCGGAAGCCGTGCGCAAGGCTGTGACCGAGCGTCACGACGCCATTCGCGATGGCAAGTACGATCCGTTCACCGGCCCGCTCAAGGGGCAGGACGGCAAGGAAATCGTGCCCGCAGGCAAGACGCTCAACGACGACGAGAAGCACCAGATCAACTGGTTCGTCGAAGGTGTCGAAGGCACGCTGCCGAAGCAGTAACGCTTCGGCAGCGCCAATGGCCGAACCGGTATCACCCCGGTTCGCGCCGGTTTGAGGCGAATGAAACCGCCGGCCGACTTGATGTCGGGCCGGCGGTTTTTTTATTCCGAGGCGGCTTTGAGTGAGGCAGGGGCCGACGGAACAGTGGCTGGCACAGCCAGCGGTTTGCCCGGCGTGCTGGCATAGAACACGATGAGATCGGCCCCTTTGTCGCCCGTGATACCCCGGTGGGCGATGTCGACCAACTCAGGCAGCACTTGCCCAGCCACGTATGTTTTCGAGGCACCTGAATCGGCCCGCTCGACGGTCAGTTCACCGGTTTCGACGTAGGCCGCGTTGGGGATCGGGTGCGTATGCCAGCCCAACGTCGTGTTGGGCGCGATGGTGATGCGCAGGACCGCCAGTTCAGGCGTGCCGGACGGGTAGGCCGTGTAGCCGGTCTTATCCCACGATGTGGTGCTTTTCAGGAGCGTTTGTACGCGCACGCCAGGGGTCTCGGGCGCCGCGTTGGCGGTGGCAGGCAGCCAGAGCCATGCGGGGATCGCCAAGGCGGCATACGCAAGGCGCGTGACGAAGGCGGTAACGCGAGGGCGGGAAATTAGGAATCTGAGGGGGCTAAGGGCGCTAAGGGGGCTAAGGCGAGGGTTGCGGGCAATGTGCGATGTCATTGAGCGGTCGATCTCTCGAAGTTGGGGGGGGGGCGCACGCCATCCTTGGTGATGACGATGCGCTGGCAAGCGTAGAGCGCCATAAATGGCGTCCCCACGCGCCGCGCTCACTTTGGGAGGATGACCAAGGCGTGCGCGCCCAATGGACGCGCGAGGAGGCGAGCGACACGTATCGGTGTTAAAATGTCCGGTTTCGTGGCGCAATTTCGTGCCGCCGCACCTCATCTCCCGGATACCGCCCGTGCTGTCTACCGCCAATATCACCATGCAATTCGGCGCCAAGCCGCTCTTCGAGAACATCTCCGTCAAGTTTGGCGGGGGCAACCGTTACGGCCTGATCGGCGCGAACGGCTGCGGCAAGTCCACGTTCATGAAGATTCTTGGCGACGATCTGGAGCCGAGCGGCGGCAACGTCATGCTCGAACCGAACGTGCGTCTCGGTAAGCTCAAGCAGGACCAGTTCGCTTACGAAGACATGCGCGTGCTCGATGTGGTGATGATGGGCCACACGGAAATGTGGGCCGCCATGAGCGAGCGCGACGCGATCTACGCCAACCCGGAAGCCACCGACGACGACTACATGCACGCCGCCGAACTCGAAGCGAAGTTCGCCGAGTACGACGGCTACACGGCCGAAGCGCGTGCCGGTGAACTGCTGCTGGGCGTGGGCATTCCGACGGATCAGCATCAAGGGCCGATGAGCAACGTCGCGCCGGGCTGGAAGCTGCGTGTGCTGCTGGCACAGGCACTGTTCTCGAACCCCGACGTGCTGCTGCTCGACGAACCGACCAACAACCTGGACATCAACACGATCCGCTGGCTGGAAGACGTGCTCAACGAGCGCAACTCCACCATGATCATCATTTCCCACGATCGCCACTTCTTGAACGCCGTGTGCACGCACATGGCCGACATGGACTACGGCACGCTGACGGTCTACCCGGGCAACTACGACGACTACATGCTGGCGTCGGCACAAGCCCGCGAGCGTCAGATGGCTGCCAACAGCAAGGCCAAGGAACGCATCTCCGACCTGCAAGACTTCGTGCGCCGCTTCTCGGCAAACAAGTCGAAGGCTCGTCAGGCGACCAGCCGTCTCAAGCAGATCGACAAGATCAAGGTGGAAGACGTCAAGCCGTCGTCGCGTCAGAACCCGTTCATCCGTTTCGAATACGAGAAGAAGCTGCACAACCTCGCGTTCGAATTCGAGGGCATCAGCAAGGCATACGACCGTCCGATCTTCAAGAACTACACCGGCGCAGTGCGTGCGGGCGAGCGCGTGGCGATCATCGGTGAGAACGGTGCCGGTAAGACGACGCTGTTGCGCAGCCTGATGGCCGAGCTGCCGGTGGATGCGGGCAACGTGAAGTGGGCCGAGAACGCCAACATCGGTTACATGCCGCAGGACACCTCGGAAGCGTTCCCGCAAGACCTGACGCTCACCGACTGGATGACGCAGTGGGGCAAGGAAGGCGACGACGATCAAGTGATTCGCGGCTCGCTGGGCCGTTTGCTGTTCGGTGGCGACGACGTGCGCAAGTCGGTGCGCGTGCTGTCCGGCGGTGAGAAGGGCCGCATGATCTGGGGCAAGCTGATGCTCGGCCGTCACAACGTGCTGATGATGGACGAGCCGACCAACCACATGGACATGGAGTCGATCGAATCGCTTCAGATCGCGCTCGACAAGTATCCGGGCACGCTGGTGTTCGTGTCGCACGATCGTGAATTCGTGTCGGGCTTGGCCACGCGCGTGATCGAAGTGAAGAGCGACGGTACGCTGGTCGATTACGCCGGGACTTACGACGAATATCTGGCGAGCCAGGGCGTCGAAGTCTGACGTAACGCGTCGGAAGTTTCGACAAGATAAACAGGGCGCTTGCATGGCAGGCGCCCTGTTTGCGTTTACCGCGCGCGACTACAATTAACGTTTGTTGCACCATGCCCGCAGGAGACATCGCATGATCACTTACGACAAGTTTTATATCGGCGGCGAGTGGGTCGCGCCGATCGGCGCCGGCACGCTGGACGTCTTTCACTCGGCAGACGGCAAGCTGATGGGGCGTATTCCGGAAGGCGCTGCCGACGACACCGAAGCGGCGATTGCGGCCGCGGTCAAAGCGCGTGATGCGTGGGCCGCGACGCCCCCAGCGAAGCGCGCCGACTATCTGCTCAAGATCGCGGCCGGGCTTGAGGCGCGTGCGGAGGAGTTGGCACAGGTCATCACCGGCGAGACCGGCATGCCGATTCGGGTGTCGCGTGCTGTTCAGGTAGCGGCCCCCATTCAGCACTGGCGTCACTACGCCGAATTGGCGCAAACGTTCGTCTTCGAGGCGCGCGTCGGCAACTCGCTCGTGGTTCGCGAACCGGTGGGCGTGGTCGGTGCGATCACGCCGTGGAACTATCCGCTCAATCAAATCACGGTGAAGGTCGCTCCAGCGCTGGCGGCAGGATGCACGGTGGTGCTCAAACCCTCGGAAGTCGCGCCGTTCGACGCGTTCATCCTTGCCGAAGTCATCGCGCAAGTTGGCCTGCCTGCGGGGGTGTTCAATCTCGTGACCGGCTTGGGGCCTGTCGCTGGCGAAATGCTCGCGCGGCATCCCGACGTGGACATGGTGTCGTTCACGGGCTCGACGCGGGCGGGCAAGCGTGTCTCGGAAGTCGCCTCGCAAACGGTCAAGCGTGTGGCGCTGGAACTCGGTGGCAAGTCGGCCTCGATCGTGCTGGACGATGCCGACATGGCAGCGGCTGTCAAAGGCACGCTCAATGCCTGCTATCTCAACTCGGGCCAGACGTGCGCAGCGCACACCCGCTTGCTGGTGCCCGCGACGCGTTATGACGAAGCGAAGGCACTCG
Source organism: Pandoraea pneumonica (assembly GCF_902459645.1). Taxonomy (GTDB): domain Bacteria; phylum Pseudomonadota; class Gammaproteobacteria; order Burkholderiales; family Burkholderiaceae; genus Pandoraea; species Pandoraea pneumonica. Next base: position 1,190,512 of record NZ_CABPSK010000001.1, on the reverse strand, counting down.
CCAAGGAATCCGTCGCACGTTTCACGCTGGGCGATCCGCGCGAAGATTCGACACGCCTCGGGCCGCTGGCCTCGGAGGCGCAACGCGAGCGCGTGCAGTCGTACATTCGCAAAGGCTTGGCAGAAGGGGCCGAGTTGATCGCGGGCGGCGATGCGGTGCCTGAAGGGTTCGAAGCGGGTTTCTTCGTGCAGCCGACGGTGCTTGGCCGCGTGGCGCCGGAGACGACCGTGGCGCGCGAAGAAATCTTCGGCCCGGTGCTCTCGATCATCACGTATCAGGACGAAGCCGACGCCGTGCGCATCGCGAACGATTCGATCTACGGGCTGGCGGGCGGTGTGTGGTCAGGCGATGAGGCGCGTGCGGCACGCGTGGCGCGTCAGATCCGCACGGGACAGGTGAGCATCAACGGCGGGGAGTTCAACGTGGAAGCCCCGTTCGGGGGCTTCAAGCAATCGGGGAACGGTCGCGAAAACGGTGTGTACGGTTTCGAAGAATTCCTCGAATACAAGTCGCTGCAATTCAGGGCTGCGAAGGCTGAGAAGTAACGGTATCGTCGCAAAAGCGCATCGCCGTGCCTTCGCGGGTGATGCGCTCCCAAATGGCGCGCTTCTCGTCTTCGGAGAAGAACACCCAGTTCGACACTTCGGACGCGGTGCGGCCGCACCCTTTGCAGACCTCGTCGAACAGGGTGGAGCAAACGCCAATGCAGGGGCTGTCGGGACGGTCGTGCAGTTCGGACATGTCAGGGGGATTCACGTTGGTGGGACAGGCGCCATTATCGCATCGGCGACGGCGGCCATCACGGAATGATTACGCTCAAGCGTCTGGGGACCATCCGGGCGCGCATAGGAGATTTGCAAATGCTGCGGAGTTGGCAACTTTTCGCACTCGGTTCGGCGTTTTTCGCTGCATTGACGGCGGTGTTCGGCAAGCTCGGGGTGGCGCAAGTCAATTCGAACATGGCCACGTTGATCCGCACGGTGATCATCTTCGCCGTGACGCTCGCCATCGTCGGCATGCGCGGCGAATGGCAGCGGCCCACGAGCCTGAGCTCGCACACGTGGCTGTTTCTCGTGCTGTCCGGGGTCGCCACAGGCTTGTCGTGGCTGTGTTACTTCCGAGCGCTCCAACTCGGCCCGGTGTCGGGCGTGGCACCCCTCGACAAACTCAGCGTGGCCATGGCGATGCTGATCGGCTGGGTCGTGCTTGGCGAACCGTTCTCGCTCAAGGAAGCCCTCGGCGGCGCGTTGATCATTGCGGGCGCGCTGGTGCTGGTGCTCTGATCCGGAGCGCGCACTCGGTGGCCGTCGAACGATGGCCACCGAGGCCATTTCCGATGCCGATTACCAGCGGAACACGCTATAACCGATGCGCACTTGCGACGGCGAGTGGCGGTTGTAGTCGAGCAAGTCTTCGCCGTATCCGGTGAAATAGCCAATCCAGATGTAGCCGCCCGTGCCCGGAATCAACTTGCCGAGCGGATACGTGATCTGCAAATCCACACTGCCGTAGTTGCGCTTCATGCCCTTGCGCAACGTCGCGCCAATCTGCCAGCCGTTCGGCTTGCCCCACAGCACCAGCAAGTCCATATAGCCGCGATAGTCCTGAATATCGGGGTTGTCGGCCTTCTCGAGATACGCGTACAGCTTGGGGGCCACCGTCCAGTGATATTCCGACGGATTGCCGAATGTGAAGATCGGTTTGACGAAGACGGAGTTGATGCTGCGCGAGTCCGGGCCCGCCTTGCCGTTCGATTCGTGTTCGATACCGGCCGCCACGCCCAGCGACGAGAACCAGCCGGCACGCACGCCGGTATCCGGCACGTAATAGAAGAAGCTCGGCCGGTAGTTCGAATCGCGGAACGGCGCAGACTCCGCTTCCAGATCCCAGATCGACAACTGCGTATAGCCGAAGTACAGGTTGTCGAGGAACGACTTGGACGACGGATTATCGGGCTTGAGAATGTGGAACTTGAAGCTCAACTGAAAGCGCGCGTTGGCATCGCCGTTCTTACCGAACCCGATGTACATCGGCTCGTTGGATGAGATGCGCGCGAATTCGGTGTCGGCCGTCGGCGCCGCAGCATCGGCGGCAGCGCTGGCCGGGGCCGCCGAGGTACCGGGAGTACCGGGGGTTGCCGTTGCGTTCGCGGCGTTGGCGGCATCGGCCGCAGCGGCAATCGCGGTGCCTCCGGTGCCAGCAGCCCCCGCAGCGGCGGCAGCACTGCTTGCCGTCGCCGGGGCTGCGGCGACCATCGGCTCGGCGGGGGCAGCGCGATTGAGCACGATAGTGGTGGTCGACGCGTCCCAATCGACAGGCTCCAATCGCACCGTGCCGCGCAATTCCTTGGGCAATTCGGCCGCGTAGGCAATGCGGCGGAACTGGCCGTTCGAGAGCGTCACTTGGGCGGGGACGACGGCGGCACGCTTGAGATGCAGCAGCGTCGGTTTGAAATCGTCGTTGGAGATGCGCACGACGATTTCATCCGGCAGCTTGATGGTCTTGCGGCCCGGCGCGTCTTGCGTCACGAGCAGCGTGAGTTGCAAGGGCGCACCGCCGGTGAGGGCGCGGGGCGGTTGCAGTAATGACAGATCGGCGTGAGCGGCTTGGCTGGCGGCGAGGCAGAGGGCGGCACCAATCTGCATGGCGCGCAGGCGCAAGGGAGGTGACTTGGCGAACTTGGCGAGATTCGTCTTGAGCATCGGTCCGGTCTGGGTTGGCGACCCCGGGCCGGCGAGCCCGAAGTCAGTTACGAGCCGCCTCGGGTGAGCACCCGGAGGTCGGACTCGCGTGCGCAGCGATCGCGCCCGCGAGATTTGGCGAGATACAGTGCGGCGTCAGCGCGTTGCAGCCACGCGTTATCGTCGTCACCGGTGTGCCACTGCGCTACACCGGCACTGATAGTGAACTGAAGCGCGCGTCCGTCGACATTGATGCGCGCCGCGCGAACGGCTTCGCGCAAGCGCTCGGCGGCATCGAAGGCACGGGCTTCGGTGGCGCCACTCAGGATAATAGCGAATTCTTCGCCCCCCAAACGACCGCAGATGTCTTCTTCGCGTAACGAATCGTGACAAAGCCGCACGAACGTGGCCAATACGGTGTCGCCGAGCGCATGGCCCCACGTGTCGTTGATCTGCTTGAAATGGTCGAGGTCGACGAGGATGATGCAGGCCGCCACGCCGGTCGTATTGGCCTGATGCACTTCGCTGCGCAGACGTTTCAGGAAGTGGCCGCGCGAGAGGCTGCCGGTCAGGGCGTCGTACTTCACCTCGTGTTCGAGCGCGGCGTTCTTCGCGAGCGTGTCGGACAACTGAAGTTTTCCGCGCCGCAGGTGGCGAATCAGCAGGAAGAGGGCGCCAGCCGAGGTCAGCAGCAAGCCGAACACGAGCCACGTATAACGCTGGCGCTCGATAAAGAGACTGCGCAGCGTGGGCACCTCGCTCATCGTGTAGATGACCAACTCGCTGTCCATGGACGGTGCGGATTCGAGCAAATAAGGCTGATTGTCAGGGCGCACGCGCACCAGATCGGCCTCTTCGGGCGCGTGATGCGCCTCATGCCCCGGATTAGCCCCCTGACTGGCCCCCGGCTCGTCACTCGGATTCGACATCAGGAAAAACGGCGTGCCCGGCGAAGGATCGTAGTTCTCGATGGGCACGATCGTGAAGTCTTCCTGCTGATAAAGATGACGGCGCTCGGCCGGCGTCATCTTAAAGACAGGGGCGTCGGGGACTGCGAGGCCGGTAAACGTCGGATCGTTGGCGAGCACGATCACGCCATTGACGTCGGTGATGAACGAGGCGCCCGTATCGACCCAATGCGACAGCCTGCGCAGCCCGAGCTTAACTACCATCGCGCCGACGAGACGGCCTTCCTGATACACGGGCGCGGTGAAGTAGATGCCCGGCAAGCGGGTCTTGCGCCCGATCACATACTGCTGGCCCGCCGTGCCGAGGATGGCCGATTGAAAGTACGCTCGGTCGCCATAGTTGTCGCCGACGAGCGGATTGGGCTCGCGGGCGTCGCTCGACGCAATGGTTACCCCGTCCGGGGTGCCGAGCCAAACGAGATCGGCACCGAAATACAACTGAGCAGCGCGCAGCAGATCGTTGACCGGTTTGAGCGCCGGATTGGCGAGTAACCGTTCACGCGCCACCTCATGCGGCAGTTCAGTCAGCGGGTGGTCGGCGATCCCGGCGGCGGCATTCTGGATTTGCGCGATCTGCGCCAGCACCTGCGGAATGCCGCGAATGAGGATCAAATCCTGATTCACCGTGTGAACGGTGCCGCGCGCGAGCCGCGTCGCGACGCTACGTTCCTCGGCGAGCAGACGCGCTGAACGGTTCGCCACCAATTGATCGGCGGCGAAGCGCGCCAGTCCCCACGCGGCAACGATGCACAGGAGGATGACGATGCCGCGGACAATCAAAGGCGCGGCGCGGCGGCGGGAGGAAAAAAGGGCGTTGGGCAACGGCAAAAACGATTACAGACGTCCGTGCCAGTCTCGGATGAACGTCTCGATGTGACCGGGCGGTAAGGGCCGTGTGCAATGATACCCCTGCCATGCGTGACAGCCGAGTTGGGCAAGCGCATCGCGTTGCGCGCTCGTCTCGACGCCTTCGGCGACCGTCTCGATTTCCAGTTTGCGGGCGATGGCGATGATGGCGCGAATCAACTCGGTATCGTAGCCGCCGAGCAGCACACCGGCGACAAACTGATAGTCGATCTTCACAGTGCCGAACGGCCAGCGCTTCAGGCGCACGAAGCTGGAATAGCCCGTGCCGAAGTCGTCGAGCGACAGACGCACCCCCATCGCGACGAGCTCGTTCATCAGCGTGGCGGCTTCGTCCAGATGCGAAATCAACGACGATTCCGTGATCTCGATTTCCAGCTTGTCGGGCGGGACGCGGTGGTGCTTGAGCGCGTAGCGCACGGTTTCGAGCGTTTGCACGCGCATCTGCTGGGCCGAAAGATTCACCGCGACGCGCGGATATTCCTCGCCGTTTGTCTGCCATTGGTCGAGTTGGCGGCAGGCTTCGTGCAACGTCCACTCGCCAATCGGACCGATCACGTCGCAACGCTCTGCGGCCGGGATGAACTCGCCGGGCATGATCAGTTCGTCGTCGCGCTGCCAGCGAATCAGCGCTTCGAGACCGGTCAACCGGTGCGTGCGCATGTCGATTTGCGGCTGATAGTGCAGGCGGAATTCCGAGCTCGAGAGCGCGCGGCCAATCGCGTTGCGCCAATAGTGCTCGTTACCGGCGTCGTCCGGCGGGGTGACGATCTCGGTGGGGGCGCTTGGGGCGTCGGTCACGAGAAAGCGTGCGGCGCTCTCGCGAATGGCCTGATCGGCCACCTCGGACGTATGTTCGAGCAACGTTGCCGGCCACACCGGCACTTGCGGCAGGTGGGTGACCCCCGCCGACACAATCGGGTACAGCAAGCCGTTGCCACACGGCACCGGCGATTCGCCTGCACGGATGAAACGGCGGGTGATCTGCACGGCGGCTTCGCGGCTGCCGAGGTCACGCAACAGCACGGCAATCTGCTGATCGGAGATATGCCCGATCAGGTCGCGACGGCGAATGCGCGAGCCGATGCGAAAGGCGACGGTCGCCATCAGATCGGCGTCGGAAATGGCGTGCTGGTTGGTGGCGGTGCGCTGACCGCGCCCGACATGCAGCACCACGAGGGCACTGTGGCTGCCGGGCGGGCTGGGTGTGCGCAGCTCGAGACTGAGGGCGCGCAGGAGCCGCTGGCGATCCAGCAACAGATCGGCCAGAACGACTTGCCGGCGTAGCGCGTTGGTATCGTTCATCTCGGCAGGCAGGCAGACGTCGCCCGTACGGTTGAACGTGAGTCATTCTCGCGTGTCGCGCTTGCGCGCCGGTGAAACCCACGCGTCGAACAGGTCGTGCCGCCAGAAAACCCTTGAATCATGTTCTGCATAAGACGCGTAAATGTGTCGGCCGGTGACGGGCGATGCATTGGCAGCCCCATGCGAGGCACCCCCCGGTTTCCGGCAGACCGCGCGCAAGGCGTGGCCCGACTAGAAGCTCGTTCCCGGCTGCGAAAACCGGGTCCTTTGACCTTTAACGGCACCTGACTTTAAAAATTAAGTCCGGGTTTCACCTATGGCCCGGGCGGCTGGGTTGCGCCAGCCACTCACGGCCACGCAACATGTAATCCCAATACACCTTGGGCAGCACGTATTTCTTTAAAACCCACGCAAAACGGTTGGCGTGCGTGCCATCGATCGGGAACGTCGGCAGCAGCTTGCCGCCATAACCGAACTCGGCTAGCACGATCTTGCCGTGCTCGACCGTGAGCGGACACGCGCCATACCCGTCGTAATGCAAGGGCAGCGGCCGGCCATCCATCGCCGCTAGCAAGTTTTCGGCGACGACCACCGCCTGCTTGCGGGCAGCGGCAGCGGTCTTGGCATTGGGGGCCGAGATGGCATCGCCCAATCCGAAGACGTTGGCAAAGCGCGGGTGGCGCAGCGTCGCGTGGTCGACTTCGCACCAGCCTGCGGCGTCGGCCAGCGGGCTCGCACGCAGCACGTCGGGTGCACTTTGCGGCGGCACTACGTGCAGCAGATCGAACGGCTTGTCGACGAATTGCGATTGACCGTCGGCGTCGAAGATTTCGAAACGCGCCACACGGCGCTCGCCATCGACGGCGCGCAGATGCGAGAGGTGATTGAGCGAGATGTTGTAGCGCTTCACGTATTCCATGAGCGCCGGGATGTAGTCCTTCACGCCGAAGAGTGCCGGGGCGACGAGGTGAAACTCGATCTTCGTCTTATCGAGCACGCCGCGTGAGCGCCACGTATCGGCCGACAGATACATCGCTTTTTGCGGGGCACCGGCGCATTTGATGGGCATGGGCGGCTGCGTGAACAGCGCATTGCCGCCGGAGAATTCCCGCACCAGCGACCACGTGTAAGGGGCGAGGTCGAAGCGATAGTTCGACGTGACGCCATTGCGCCCGAGCGTTTCGCTCAGGCCGTCGATGGCTTCCCAGTTCAGTTGCAGACCCGGGGCGACGATCAGATAGCGATAAGCCAGACGGCGGCCATCGGAGAGCAAGACTTGCTGATGATCGGGGGCGAACGCGGTGACGGCGGCTTGCAGCCACGTGACACCTTCCGGGATGACGCTCGCCATGGGGCGTGCCGTGCGCGCCTGGTCGAACTCACCGGCGCCGACGAGCGTCCAGGCGGGCTGATAGTAATGCGTGTCGGCCGGATCGACGATCGTGATCGAGAGCGACGGGCGGCGGCGGCGCAGGCTGGCTGCCACGGAAATGCCTGCTGCGCCGGCGCCCATGATGACGATGTCGGCGCTGTGCTCCGTCACTGGAGTAGGCGTAGCGGATACGTCGCTGGACATAAGGTCTCCGGCAAATGGGAAAAATTAGGACGGATTACGACATATCGACACGTCTTTAAAACAGTGAACGAACGTCGTTAAAACGCTATGAAAGATTAGCTGCGTGAAACGTGCCGGGACATTGTATAGAAAACATGCAGGTTTGCCCGTGTTTCAGGTTGCAAACCCACGATTCATCACAATCATCGCGGCGTTCAACGCAATGCGCGCACCGGCATGCGTCGAAACGGTGCCGGTTGTGCGCGCAAAGTGGCGTGAGGTGAGGGCGGGAGGGCGGGAGACGCCGCAAACGCGGCAAACACGATTACGCGTGTTGGTGATCGTGCTCACACTCGACCGCGATCGGATCGGTGTCGTTGTGACAGGCGCAAGCTTCGCCATGCGCGCCTTGCATCAGCGCGCGCAGAATGCCGCAATCGCTCGTGTCGTGACGGCTCTGACATTGGGCCTGCAAATGCAACAACTGTTGCTCGAGTGCCTGCAATTCGTGAATGCGGGCGTGCACGCGCGTCAGATGCGCTTCGATCAACTGATTGGCGTCCTCGCAGGTCACGGTCGTGTCGTGCGCGAGTTCGCCCAGCCGTTTGGCGTCGGCCAGCGGCATATCGAGCGAGCGGCAATGGCGGATGAAGCGCAACGCTTCCAAATGTTCCGTGCCGTAGGTGCGATAACCCCCGTCAGTACGCGGCGGCGCGGCCAACAGGCCCGCCCGCTCGTAATAACGGATAGTTTCGACGTCGGTCTCGGCCGCACGCGCCAGTTCACCGATTTTCATGCTTGACTCCGTAGTGACTACAGGGTTTTGAATAGAGAGTAACACGAATCACGTAACCAGGAGTGAACATGCCCAATCCCTCGGATCCGGCCCGCCGGGCGGCCCCGGAGGCGGTGTGTGACCACGCGCACGGCCCCGAGCATACCCATTCGCATGACGATCATGGGCGCGGAAAGCGCGACGCCCACGCCCATGCGCATGAGCAGACGCACAACCATGGGGCTCAGGCCCGTCGCGACGACCATTCTCACGACCACGGGCACGATCACGGACACGATCACCGCCATGACACGGCGGCTGGCGCGCATTCGCACGCCCACGATCACGGCCACGCGCATGACGCCTCGGCGTGCTGCGCCGACCCGGCCAGCTTGATGCCTCAGGCGGTGGCCCCGGCGACCGACGCCCCGCAGGCGCGCTTTCGCATCGATCAGATGGATTGCCCGACCGAAGAGCGCCTCATCCGCGACCAGTTGGAGCGCCAGCCGGGCATCGACACCCTGTATTTCAACCTGCTCAAGCGCGAGTTGACGGTCGTGTTCGGTGCCAAGGCGTCCGAGGCGGAAGTCAGCCGCCAGAGCGATACCGTGGCCGACACCCTGCGTAAGCTCGGCATGACGCCGGTGCCGCTCACCGGCGATGCTGCAAATGCTGCACCGCCGCCCGCAAGCCGCAAAGGCGACGTCGCACGGCTGATCGCCGGGGGCGTGCTGGCTGCGGCCAGTGAAGCGGCCGTCTGGTCGGGCGTGCCCGAACACAGCCCGTGGGTCGGTGCCATCGTCGTGGCAGCCATCGCGTTGTGCGGTCTGCCCACGCTCAAGAAGGGCTGGATTGCGCTGCGCCATTTCACGTTGAACATCCACTTCTTGATGTCGCTCGCTGTGATCGGCGCGCTCGCCATCGGCCAATGGCCGGAGGCCGCGATGGTCATCGTGCTGTTCGCCATCTCGGAGAAACTCGAAGCGGCGTCGCTCACGCGCGCCCGCCGTGCCGTCGAAGCGCTAATGCGCTTGGCGCCGGACGTGGCCTCGGTTGAACAACCAGACGGCAGCTGGGCCGACCAACCTGTCGCTGCCTTGAGCATCGGTGCGCGTGTGCGCGCCCGTCCGGGCGAGCGGATTGCGATCGACGGCGTGATCGAGCAGGGCAGTTCGGCCCTCAATCAGGCGTCGATCACCGGCGAGAGCGTTCCCGTCGACAAGACCGTTGGCGACGACGTCTTCGCAGGCAGCATCAACGAAAGCGGCCTGATCGTGTACCGCACGAGCGTGGCGCCGGGCGATACCACGCTGGCACGCATCGTTCGCATCGTGGAGACGGCGCAACAGCAGCGCTCGCCGACGCAGCGCTTCGTCGACAAGTTCTCGCGCATCTACACGCCGGTCGTGGTGCTCTGCGCGCTGCTGGTCGCCATCGTGCCGCCGTTGGCCTTCGGACTTGCTTGGACGCCGTGGATTTACAAAGCGCTGGTGATGCTCGTGATCGCTTGCCCGTGTGCGCTGGTGATTTCGACGCCGGTCACCGTAGTGAGCGGTCTGACCGCCGCCGCGCGCGCCGGCATTCTGATCAAGGGTGGGGCGTTTCTGGAAAGTGGTCGGCTGATTCGCGCGGTGGCGCTCGATAAGACGGGAACGCTCACCCGGGGCGAGCCGCATCTAACCGATGTGGTGCCGCTCGGCGCAACCACGGATACGGCGCGTAACGACGTGCTGACGCTAGCCGCCGCGCTCGACGCGCAAACGACGCACCCGATTGCCCGCGCGGTGGTCGACGGCTATCAAGCCGCAGGTCTGGGCCCGTTGCCTGCGGTGACCGATTTCGAAGCGTTGCCGGGCATGGGCGTGAAAGGCCGCATCGGGCAGACGCTGTACTACCTCGGCAACCATCGCCTCATCGAGTCGCTTGGCGTGTGCAATGCGACGGTCGAAGCGGAGTTGACCCGTCTCGAAGCGCAGGCACGCACGGCCATTGTGTTGGCGAGCGAAACACAAGCCTTGGCAGTGCTGGCCGTGGCCGATACGTTGCGCGAAGAAAGCCGTGAAGCGTTGGCAGCGCTGGCGAAGATGGGCATTCGTACGGTGATGCTGACCGGCGACAACCGGGCGACGGCGCAGGTCATCGGCGAGCAAGCCGGTGTGAGCGACGTGCGCGCCGAGATGCTGCCGGAAGACAAGTGGCAAGCCATTACGGCGTTGCGTGCGGAATTCGGCCACGTCGGTATGGTGGGCGACGGCATCAACGATGCCCCGGCCTTGGCCGCCGCCGATGTGGGTTTTGCGATGGGCGTCACCGGCACCGACAGCGCGCTGGAGACCGCCGACGTCACCCTGATGGACGACGATCTGCGCAAATTGCCCGCGTTTCTGGCCCTTTCACGGCGCTCGGCGACGGTACTCAAGCAGAACATCGCGATCGCACTCGGCATCAAGGCGGTGTTCTTCGCACTGGCGGTGGTGGGGGCGGCGTCGCTGTGGATGGCGGTGTTTGCCGACGTGGGCGCGAGCCTGCTGGTGATTGCCAATGGCATGCGGTTGCTGCGTGCGCGAACCGCGCAGTGATGTGCTGCCGGTAGCTGGTAGGGCCGACGCCGACGGGGAAACCCGGCGGCGTTTCGCCTTTCTCTGAGCGTTAGCGTTTGCGAATGCCGCGCTCGAGCGATTCCGCATCGGGCAGTCGGCACAGCACGTGGGCGGCGCGACTCGTCGCGTTCACGATGAAGGTGTCGAGGCGTCCGGTCAGTACGTCGCGCTGGGCTTGCGAGAGCGGCATCGCCTCGCAGGCCTGCTGCGCGACCACCGCATCGTTGAGTTGGCCGAGCAAGTTTTGCGCGGCACGCAAGGTGTCCTGATAGGGCGTGCGTATTGCCTTGCGCAACCACGGCGTCAACGCTTCGGCGCTGTAACGGGCCTTTTTGATCCGCACGCGCAATGCGTGCAATTGATCGGTGTCGAGCATCGCCAACTGGCGACAATCCGGAAATAACGCAATGTAGCGCACGCGAATCACGTCACGTGCGTGCTTGGCCATCGCGCGCGGCCGCTTGCCCGGTGTCCGCGACGGGCGTCGCAGCGCTTTGGCCGCCTGCACATCCGTATATCCCTGCTCGTCGATGCCGAACGCGCGTCGCAACAATCGATGCAACGCCACCTGACGCTCGCTTAGCAGTGCCTCGTCGGCTTGGCTGTGGGCGTCGCTGCGTAGCTTGGCCACGTAGGCATCCACCGCAGGCCAGTCGATGTCGGGATGTTCTGTGCGCAACGCGGGCAACGTGGTCGTGGCCAGGACGTCGGCATCGCGCGCCGGTCCCATGGCATGACTCAGCCAGTGCAATTCTTGTTTGAGCTTGCGATGCCAGCGAGGCTTCAGCCATGGCGCGAAGACATCGATGAGCGCGCGCAGGCGACGTGTGGCAATTCGCAGATGATGGATGGCCTCGGGTGCGATGACGTCGCCACCACGAGTTGAAGCTGAATGAGCAGTCGAGAGCGTCGGCCACTGGGCGATCGTTTCGGCGGCAAGTGTGACGAGCAGGCGTGACGCGGGCATTCGGCGCATCTGTCCGGTATCGAGCCGTGAGCCGATGTCCGCAGCAGGTCGCGCAGATTGCGAGGAATTCTCGGGGGTGGCGGCGCTGGCCGCAGACGTCTCGCGTGTCATGTCACGCACCATAGCATAGGTCGCTAGGCCAAGAGAGTCGGAAGATATTACGTGGGGCAGGGCAATCGGGTATCGCCAGGGAAGGCGGCGGCAGTGCTAACGCGGGCGCCCGGTTCCCGAAGTGATTCGGCGCTGGACACCCGCGAGGCGCGCAGCTCACATCAGTCGTGGTCCTCGCGAGAGGGTGACGTGAGACGTATCTTTTTGCTGCAAACCGGAGACCGGCAGCGCAGGCAAAAAAGATAGGCCGGCCCGAAGGCCGGCCTGCGCGCAACTGGCTTTACTTCTTGTTCACAGCGTCCTTGAACGCCTTGCCAGCCGTGAACTTCACGGTCTTGGCAGCCGGGATCTTGATCGCTTCGCCGGTCTTCGGGTTGCGGCCGGTACGCGCAGCGCGCTTGCCCGAACCGAACGAGCCGAAGCCGATCAACTGAACCGCGTCACCCTTTGCGACTGCCTTCTTGACGGTCTCGAGCAGAGCGTCGATGGTTTCGCCGGTTTGAGCCTTGCTTGCACCCGTAACACCAGCGACGGCGTCGATCAGTTCCTGTTTGTTCATGTGTGTTTCCCTTGAGAGGTGGTGAATACCGGCGACAACTCTAACACTTTCGCCATTTGACGAGTGTCGGTGTTGTATCCGCGCCATAAGGCACGCGGCGCGCGCCAGAATGTCGCCTTCGCGGCACATCGAAAGAACCCGATCCGGAGATCGCGTCTCGTGACGTGACGAGAGGGCGCCGGCACTTGCCGGGCAGCCGCATTATAGAGCCTTCGGCGGCCTGTGGGCCAGTCCTGGCAACGGTTTGCGGCGATTTTGTTGCGCAATGCCGCGTACTTTCTCGTTCTTGGTGGTAAAACCCCGGTAACTGCGGTCATCTGCGGGCTTAGCGTCGCGCAATCCCTTGCTGGGCGGGCTTTGGGGGTTTCCCTAGCGCGGGAGGACTTGCGCTGACGCCCGACTTTTGGTTGGCGTCGCCTCGTCCTGTCTCGTGTCTCGCCAACTGTCATCCCAGTGTCATTTGCGACACCTAGCGTTGCGGCGCCTGCTACTGCCTACACTAAAGAGCACACGATGCCGCACCGGTGCGCTCATCAAGGATTCGCTTCTATGCTGCTTTGCCAGATCACCGATCTTCACGTCGCGCGTCCCGGTGCGCTCGCCTGCGAGCGCGTCGATACGGCCCGCGCGTTGCGCCAAGCGATCGCCACGATCCACCGCTGGTCGCCACGGCCAGACGCCGTGATCGCCACCGGCGACCTCGTCGATACACCACATCCATCGGAATACGAAGTATTGCGTGAGTGCCTCGCCGAATTGCAAATCCCGCTGTACCTCGTGGTCGGCAATCACGATCATCGTGCGGGCTTGCGGGCGGCGTTTCCCGAGCACACCTATCTTCATGGCGGCCACCCGGGCGGCGGCGACGGCTTCGTGCAGTACCGCGTAGACATCGGTCCCGTGACCGTGCTGGCGCTCGACACGCAGTCGCCGCCGGGCGCGGGCGGTCATTTGTGCGACGCGCGGCTCAGTTGGCTGGACGCTCAGCTACAGGCCTGCGCGGGGCGCCCGACGATCATCGCCATGCACCATCCGCCGTTCGATACGGGTATCGAGTTCATGGATGAACTGGGCCTCTCGTCGCAAGGCCGCGAAGGTTTTGCAGCGGTGGTGTCGCGTTACCCGCACATCGAGCGCGTGATCTGCGGACATCTACATCGCAGCATTCAGGCCGGGGTGGCGGGGGCGCCTGGTGTGATGGCCAGTACCTGTGTGTCGACCGCGCATCAAATCTCGCTCGGGCTTGCACCCGATGCCCCTGGCTCGATCACGCTGGAGCCGCCCGGGTTCGCGCTTCATCTCTGGACGCCGGGCGCTGGCGTGCGCACGCATTTGGCGTATGTCGGACCCTTTGAAGGGCCGTACACGTTCGAGGGTGAGTCGGTCTCCTGAAGGTTGCATACCCCCGGTATCGCCCCCTGTATTTCCGCTTGTCACGAGGCTGTCACAGGGCGCGCAGCCGTGTCAAAAATGGGGACGATAGTAGGACTGACGATGTGTAGAGTGCGGTCCTATCAACCATAAGAAGTCACTTCAGATCAGCAGTCATGGGCTGCGCCGGGGATCCAAATTACCGTCTCGCGCCGGTTCCGCGCGAAAGCCGTTGTCCGTCACGAGGTGCCAATGCCTGCACGGACGCCATACCGAAGCGTCGGTGCGTGAGCCCGCAGGCCACCCGACCCGGCTGATTCTTTTTTTCACGAGCGCCACGTGACAACCGCCACGCCTAACGACGCCGAACCGGCACGCGATGCCCATGCATCGGCGCGCGTTCGTCGCTCGCAACCGCTCGGCAATCTAGGCGTGTGGGGGCGCTGGCTGGCGCCTGCGGTCGCGCGTCCGTTTGCCGCGCTCGAAATCGTGGGCGTGATGGCGCTCGCGATCTTTGTCGCATGGGAATTCCGTCCGGAAGATCCGCTTCTCCGAACCGCGCAGTTTCCTTGGCTGTGGCTCATCGCCATGGTGACGGCGCTGCGTTACGGCGCACTGGCCGGGGCAGGCAGCGGCGCGTTGCTCGCGCTCGCCTGGTACCTGCTGAGCGGCCGGTTCGGCGAGGCGTTTCCGATTGGCTATTTCGCGGGTGGGATGACGGCGGTACTCGTCGCGGGCCATTTTTGCGACGTCTGGTCCTACCGTACGCGCCGCGCGCACAGCATCAACGGCTATTTGAACGACCGTTTGGTCGCCATCACCCACAATCACTATTTGCTCCGCGTCTCGCATGAACGGCTGGAGCGCGATTTGCTCGCGCGTCCTGTCACGTTGCGCGACGCCATCACGCGCTTGCGCGATCTGACCGTGCGCCGCGCGGGCGATGGGCAGCTAAGCGGCGGCATGTCGTTACCGAATGCGCAGCCGATGCTCGAGTTTGCCGCGCTCACCTGCCAGATCGAAGTGGCATCGCTCTTTCCGGTACGAGGCGAGCGTCTCGGCACGACGGCACTCGCGCGTGTGGGCGAGAGTTTCGAGCCCGTTACCGACGACCCGCTGGTCCAGCATTGCCTGCGCGAAGGCACCTTGACGCATGTGCGCTCGGATGCCGCTGCCAGCGAGACGAGCCCCTATCTCGCGTGCGCGCCCCTCGTCGACGCCGATGGGCAATTGGTGAGCGTGCTCATCGTGCGCCGCATGCCGTTTCTCGCCCTCAATCACGACAACCTTCAGTTGTTGCTCGTGCTGCTCGCGTATTACGCCGACGGCGTGGCGCAACAGCCGCTCGTGGCCGAAGTGCGGGCATCGGTGCCGCAAGCGCCGTACGATTTCGCGCTCGAATTGGGACGCCTGGCGCGGCTAAAGCGTGGCAGCGGCATCGAGTCGTCGCTCGTCGCGTTGGTGTTCCCGCGCGGGGCGCGCGGCGATTCGCTGTTCGAGCAGACGGTGCGCCAGCGGCGTGCACTCGACGCCTTATGGACATTGGGCACGCCGCGTCAGCAGATCGCGATTGCGCTCATGCCGATCACCGACGAGCACGGTATCGACGGCTATTTGTTGCGCGTGGAAAACCTTTTACGTCAGCAATACGACGTCGATTTCCAGAGCGCCCACATTGCGATTCACAGCGCCCATGTCGACGCCGACGCCCCGGGGGAAGGGCTGCTCAAACTGGTCGAACGGTGTACCGGTCATGGCTGAATCGACATCGCGCGACGACGTGCCGCCACGCTGGCACCGCCCCGGGCATCGCGGTGCGGCGAACGCGTTGCGCTGGAGCGTGCTGCTCGCCGTGGCTGGCCTTGCGATGGCGGCGCAATGGCAGGCGGCCCAAATCGTTCTGTTTCCTTCGACGCTTAGCGGCATAGCCAACGGGGTGGCGAACAGCACCGCCGAGGTGGCCGGTGCCAGTCACGCGCTCGCCATGACCGACCCGCTGTGGCTCGTATTGGCGTGGCAAGTGGTGTCGGCTTGTCTGGCGGGTGTGTTCATGTCGCATGCCTTGCCTGCGAGTTATCGCCATCGGCGCGGTACGGGGTGGCACACCGCGCTGATCTGCTTCTTCTTGCCGGGCGTGGGGTTGTTCGTACTGTTCGGCGTGATGTTGATCGGCTATCTGTTCCCGATGCCGCGCGATGTGCCGCAGACCGTACAGGTGGCGTCGCCCGGGTTCGTCACGCATTTGGTCGCACGCGTGCGGCACGGCACCGGCATGCGCCTGCGCGCCCGGCTGCGTAATGTGAACGGCGAACGCGATGACCGCGTGGCCGCGCTCGTGTCGGTGCAGGCGCTGCCGTCTCGCGTGACCAGTGAAATCGCGCGCGATCTGCTCGCCGATCCGGTGGAGGAAGTGCGTCTGCTGGCGTACGGCATTCTCGATGGACTCGAGAAACGCATCATGCAGCAGATCTTCCAGATGCGAGACCGCCATGAGGCCGCGCAGGATGAAGACGAGCGCGCCGACACCAGCCGGCGGCTGGCCCAGTTGTACTGGGAGCTGATTTATCAGAATTTGGTGCGCGGCGAGGTGCTGCGCTTCACGCTGGAGCGCGTCGAGTTCTTCGCGCACGCCACGTTGGAGCAGCACGAGGACGACGCGTCGATGTGGTACCTGCTTGGCCGGTGTTCGTTGCTGCGTCATGCGCCCGACGCCGCAGAGATGTATCTGCGGCATGCGCAATTCCACAGTTTCCCCAGCGAACGGCTGCTGCCGTGGCTGGCCGAGGCGGCATTTCAGAAGCGCCGCTACGACCGCGTGACGCAATTGCTTGGCGGGCTAGGCGGTCACGCTGCGCTGGCGGCCGTCTCGCCCACGGTGCAGCCCGCCGTGCGGTTCTGGACGCGATGATGTCCGCGCCGGTGGCCGACGTGGCGTTGCTGCTCGAAGGCACATTTCCCTACGTGCGCGGCGGAGTGTCATCGTGGGTCGATCAACTGATCCGCGCGTTTCCTCAGCAGACGTTTGCCGTGGTGTTCATCGGCAGCCGCCGCGAAGACTACGGCGCGCCGGTGTATGACTTGCCGCCGAATGTCACGCACTTCGAGGCGCATTACCTCTATGAAACGGCGTCGCAAGACGACACCGCGACGCCAAGCCATCACGGCGCACTCCATACCGAGGGCGACGCCCGGGCGTTTGCACAGGTCGGCGAGATGCACGATCTGATGCGCCGCCGCGACGCCGCAGGGGACGAGCGCACGGGCGGGACCGGAGGGACTGGCAACGACGCGTTGCGGCAGATGCTCGCCAATCTCTTGCCGATGCTGCGCGAGGGCCGCGAACTGGCGCAGCCCCAGTTTCTGCACAGCCGCGCCGCGTGGGACTTCATGACCGAGCGTTACGAGCGCCACTGCCTCGACCCATCGTTCACCGATTACTTCTGGACCGTGCGCACGATGCATAAGCCGCTATGGCAACTTGCGCGCATTGCCGACGCCATGCCGCCCGCACGCATGTATCACACGGTGTCCACGGGCTATGCGGGCCTGCTGGGTGCGTTGTTGCGGTTCTCGACCGGGCGGCCGCTGCTGGTGAGCGAGCACGGCAGCTACACCAAGGAGCGCAAGCTCGATTTGCTCCAAAGCGAATGGCTGCGCGATAACCGTGGGGTGTTGGAGCGCGACATCTCGCAGGTTGGCTACTTTCAGAATCTCTGGATGCGCTTCTTCGAGACCATCGGGCGCGTGTGTTACGACGCGGCCGACGATATCGTGGCGCTGTTCGAAGGCAACCGGCAACGGCAACTGGCCGACGGCGCGCCTGCGCACAAG
Organism: Pandoraea pneumonica; assembly: GCF_902459645.1. Classification (GTDB taxonomy): domain Bacteria; phylum Pseudomonadota; class Gammaproteobacteria; order Burkholderiales; family Burkholderiaceae; genus Pandoraea; species Pandoraea pneumonica. Next base: position 1,172,925 of record NZ_CABPSK010000001.1, on the reverse strand, counting down.
ACGCGCAACATTGCGAACGGTGTCGACGTGGCGCGATTTGCGGCGCTGCGGGTGCGGCGCCGTGGCGACCCGAACGCATCGGACGCATCGGACGTGTCGAGCGTGTCGAGCGCATCGAGCGCATCGAGCGTATCGGGCGTATCGGGCGTATCGGGCACATCCGGCGACCCCAGCGACGCGGACCGTGCCGACATCCCCCCGGTAGTGGCGCTCGTCGGGCGGGTGGTGCCGGTCAAGGACATCAAGACGTTTCTGCGGGCCATATTCATCGCCTATCGCCATCGCCCCGACGTGCAGGGGTGGATCATCGGGCCCGAGACGGAAGATCCGGCCTACGCGCAGGAGTGCCGCGACGTGGCCGCGAGTCTCGGCATGGAATATCAGGTGCGGTTCATGGGCTATCGGCCGGTCGAGACGGTGTTGCCGCACATCGGCGTGCTGGCGTTGTCGTCGGTCTCGGAGGCCTTGCCGCTCGTCGTGCTGGAAGCGGCGGCCGCCGGTGTGCCGGTGGTGACGACCGACGTCGGCGCCTGCCGCCATCTGATCGAGGGCGACGCCACGCTCGAAGGCGACTGCGAGCTTGGTCATGCAGGCCGCGTCGTGCCCATTGCCGACCCGGAGGCGCTTGCGGCGGCCATCGTTGACGTGCTGGAGCCTGACGTGTGGCACGCGGCGAGCCGTGCAGGCATGGCGCGAGTCGAGCGTTACTACACCCATGACGCCATGTGCGATGCCTATCGCGGGCTCTACCGGCGCCTGCTCGCGGGGAGTGCTGACTGATGGCAGGTATCGGTTTCGAATTGCGCCGCCTGCTCCGTAGCGACACGTTGTCGGGCACGCTTGTCGCGTATAGCTACGCGGGGATCATCAGCGCTGGCCCGCTCGTGTTGTCGATGGTGGGTGTCGTGCTGGTGGGGCTGATGAGCCTCGCGAACGTGCAGCCGCAAGCGGTGCTCACGCAGTTTCAAGTGTCGGCGACGTACCTGATCGCAGCGAGCGTGATCGTGACCGGGCTGGTGCAACTGGCCTTCACGCGGCATTTGAGCGACCGGTTGTTCGCGGGCGAATCGCGGGCCGTGATGCCTGCGCTGGGTGCGGTGGCGTTGGTCACGACCGTGGTGCTGGGCAGCATCGGGCTAGTGCTGTCGCAAACGCTTTTCGCCGCGTTACCACTCGCTTACCGGTGGTTGATGTGGATTGGCTTCGTGTTGCTGGGCAACCTGTGGATCGTGGTGTTGTTTCTCACCAGCGTGAAACAGTACCGCGCGATTCTCGGTGTCTTTTGCGTCGGCTACAGCCTGAGCGTGGTGAGCGCCGTGTTGTTGGGGCGTTACGGTCTGGTCGGGTTACTCGGCGGGTTCGTCATCGGCCATGCGTGCCTGTTGCTCGGACTGGTGGCGATCGTTGTGCGCCAGTACCGCACCGACACGTGGCTATCGTGGGACGTGTTCGCGCCGAAGGAGCTTTACGTCTCGCTGATCGGCGTGGGCGTGTGTTTCGGGCTCGGGGTGTGGATCGACAAGCTGATGTTTTGGGCATCGCCCGCCACGGGGATGACGATCATCGGGCCGTTGCGCGCGTCGCCGGTCTACGATTTGCCCGTCTTTCTCTCGTACATGTGCGTGATTCCCGGCATGGCGGTGTTTCTGCTGCGCATCGAGACGGATTTTGCCGAAGCCTATACGAGCTTCTTCGACGCGGTGCGGCACGGCGGCACGCTGCGGCAGATTGCAACGGCGCGCGACATGATGACGCGGGCGGTGCGCACCGGTTTGTACGAAATTCTGAAGGTGCAGGCGGTGGTCACGCTGCTCGTCTTCGCGTTCGGTGACGACATGCTGCGTTTGGTCGGCATGCCTGCGGCGTGGCAGCCGTTGTTGCGTGTGGATGTCATCGCGGCTGGCATGCAGGTGTTGCTGCTCGGCGTGCTCAACGTGTTGTTCTATCTCGATCGCCGCCGCGAGGTGCTGGTGATTACCGCGTCGCTGGTGGTGCTCAACGCGGTGTTCACGTGGGTCAGTCTGCGGCTCGGGCCTGACTGGTACGGTTACGGGTTTGCGTTGGCGCTGTTCTGCGTGCTGATACTGGGCATCGTCTGGCTGGGGCGCCGGTTGGGCGCGCTCGAGTACGAGACCTACATGCGTCAGCCGATGTAAGCCCGTGCAAATTGGCGAAGCCTGCAACGGTGGAGTAAGATGCGTGACCTCGCGCAACGTGCGCGACCCCGGGCGCGCCGGGAAGGCGGCGCCAAGGCATTTTCATGAGCAATCAGGGCACCATTCTCGTTACCGGCGGCGCCGGTTATATCGGCTCTCATACGTGTGTCGAGCTGCTAGCGAGCGGCTACGACGTCGTGATCGTCGACAACCTCAGTAACAGTCACCGCGAAGCGGTTTCCCGCATCGAGCGTATTGCTGGCCGTGCGCCGGTGTTCGAGCAGGGCGATGTCTGCTCCGCAGAGGTGATGGACGGCGTGTTTGCCCGTCACCATATCGATGGCGTGATTCACTTTGCGGCGCTCAAGGCCGTGGGCGAGTCGGTGAGCCAGCCGCTGCGGTACTACAGCAACAACCTCGGCAGCCTCGTCACTTTGCTGGCGACAATGGCGCGTCACAACGTCCTCGACTTGGTATTTAGCTCGTCGGCAACGGTGTACGGCAACCCGGGCTCAGTGCCGATTGATGAGACTTTCCCGCTATCGGCGACAAATCCGTATGGCCAAACCAAGCTGATGGCCGAACAGATGATTGCCGACACGGTGGCGGCCGATCCGCGCTGGCGCTGTGCCGTGCTGCGATATTTCAATCCGGTGGGGGCGCACGAGAGCGGCTTGCTCGGCGAAGACCCCGGCGGCGTGCCGAATAATTTGATGCCGTTTGTGGCGCAAGTCGCGGTGGGCAAGCAGGCGCAACTGAAAGTGTTCGGCGGCGACTGGCCGACGCATGACGGCACCGGCGTGCGCGATTATCTGCACGTGGTCGATCTGGCGAAGGGGCATTTGTCGGCGCTGGCCGGTCTGCGTGCGCTCGAGACGGGTTTCACCGTCAATCTGGGCACGGGGCAGGGGCAAAGCGTGCTGGACGTGGTGCGCGCCTTCGAGGCCGCGAGCGGGCGCGAAATCCCCTACGAGATTGTGGCCCGGCGGGCCGGCGACATCGCCACTTGCTACGCCAATCCGGCCAAAGCACAGGCGTTGCTGGGCTGGCGAGCGCAGTACGATCTGGCGCGCATGTGCGCCGATCACTGGCGCTGGCAGCGCCAGAATCCTGACGGATATCAATAATCGTCCCGAAAAACCCCGATGGGGGGCAGGGGACAAATGAAAGCCATTCCCAATTAAGGTAAAATAGTCGGGTTTTCCCGCCCTCGACCGATAGTGCGTGCACCTTGCGCGCCGCCGTCCCGGGCTACGGGGCCATTACCGCATTACCGACCGCCAATATGAGTACACAGAATCAACAGACCGTGCTGGAAGTCCACCACTGGACTGATACGTTGTTCAGCTTCAAGACCACGCGCGACGCTTCGTTCCGTTATGTCAATGGCCAGTTCACGATGATTGGTCTGGAAGTCGAAGGCAAGCCGCTGCTGCGCGCCTACAGTATGGCGAGCGCCAATTACGAGGAAGAGCTGGAGTTCCTGAGCATCAAGGTGCAGGACGGTCCGCTCACCTCGCGTCTGCAACATTTGAAGCCGGGCGACAAGGTCATCGTTGGCCGCAAGCCGACCGGCACGCTCATCAACGACAACCTGCTGCCGGGCAAGAACCTGTATCTGCTCTCGACGGGCACGGGCTTGGCGCCGTTCATGAGCATCATTCGCGACCCGGAAGTGTACGACCGCTACGAGCACATCATTCTCGTGCACGGTTGCCGCTTCACGAGCGAACTGGCTTACCGCGATCTGATCACGCAGCATCTGCCGGAACACGAGTATCTCGGCGAGTACGTGCGCGACAAGCTGATCTACTACCCGACGGTGACGCGCGAAGAGTTCGAGAACCAGGGCCGTATTACGGAACTGGTCGAGTCGGGCAAGATGTTCCAGGACATCGGCCTGCCGGAATTCACGCCGGAAAACGACCGCGTCATGCTGTGCGGCAGCCCGGCCATGCTCAAGGACACCCGCGAGTTGCTGGAAAAGCGCGGCTTCGTCGAAGGCCACAACCACGCACCGGGGCACTACCTCGTCGAGCGCGCGTTCGTCGGTTAAGTCGACTGGCGGTACCGCATCAAACGAAAACCCCACGACTGGAAAGTCGTGGGGTTTTTGTCGTCTGGCCTGTCGTCTAGCCCGACGGTTAGCCCCCTCCCGCAGAGAGGGGGCGGTAACTTAGAACTGAATCGTCGCGTTGGCCACGAACGTGCGGGTGGCACCGAGGAACAGGAAGCCGCCCCAGGCTTCGGTCCAGTACTTGCGATCGAACAGGTTGTTGATCCCCGCACGGAACACGACGTCCTTGCCGCTGATGCGGGTCTGATACTTCGCGCTGAGATCGAACGTGGTGTAGCCCGGAATGAACTGCGTGTTGGCTGCATCCACGGCCATACCGCCCACATATTTGCCGCCGAAGGCGACCGTCAGCTCACGCAGATACGACGGGTTGTACTCGATGCGTCCCGTGCCGATGAACTTGGCGGCGCCATAAACGCGCTTGCCGTTGACGCTCGGGTCGTCGATGTCCACGGCCTTCGAGTTCATCAACAGCACACCGCCCATCAGGCGCCAGTCGTTGACCGGCTTGACCCATGCGCTCGCGTCCAGCCCTTGGAAGCGCATGATGCCGTTCTGCACCAGATTGTTGTTCGAGTCGGCGTACGAATAGCCGCGGCGCAACTGGAACACGGCGATGTTGGCGCCCCAGTTGCGGTTATCCGTCTTGAAGCCCACTTCCCACTGCTTGCTCTTGAGCGGGCCGTACGTGGTGCCGGAGTTGGCATAGCGGTTGTCGGCCGACGCCCCTTCTTCCAGCGATTCGACGTAGCTCACGTAGGCGGTCGAGTTCGCGTCGGTCTTGTACATCAACGCGATGGTCGGCGACACCGGGTTGGCCGAGTAATTGGCCGACTGGCTGCCGTCGATGTTGTAGCTCCAGTCGTGATACTGCGTGTAACGCGCGCCAAGCAGCACCGACAGACGCGACGTGATGTGAACCGTGTCGCTCGCGTAGATGGCCGCTTGCGTAATGCGGCCTGCGCGATACAGGTCTGCGGAAATACCGGCTTGCGCGTTGGTCAGCAACGTGGTCGAGAACAGGTTGCCGTTGCCGAGGTTGTAGCCGTTTTGCCAGCCTTCGCCCGCGTCGTAGTCCTTCCACTGGTTCATGTAGCTCGCGCCGACGACCACGTCGTGCTTCACGCCCCACGTGTCGACCTTGCCTTGCAGCATGGCGTCGTAGTTTTGGTAGTAGTAACGCGTGAGCGCTGCGTACAGCGTGTTGGTGTAGTTGCCCGCGTTGTCGTTCACCGCGATGAAGCTGTCGAAGTTGTAGCGGTTTTCCTTTGCGAAGCGGAATTTCACGCTGGCACGCCAGTCGTCGGAAATGCGGTAGTCGAGGCCGGTGCCCACCGACAGAAACTCGGTTTCATACCAGTTCTGCGGTTGCGACAAATCCTTGACGCTCTTGGCCGACGGAATCTGCGTCACGCCATAGAACCCCAGACCAAAAATCGTGCCCGTCGATTTGCGATCCTGATACATCACGTCGGCCGACCACGTGAGGTCCGGCGTGATACGCCAGTCGAGCGCCAGCGACGCCCCCTTGCGGCGAATGTGCTGATTCGCTTCCGACGAGTTGCCTTCCTCGTTGACGACGTTCATGCGATAGCCGAACTGGTTGTCTGGACCGAAACGGCCGCCCACGTCGATCTTGCCCGCCCAGATGTTGGCCGAGGTGTAGCCGACCGTTACCGACTGGTACGGGTCGTCCGTCGGGCGTTTCATCACGTAATTGAGCATGCCGCCCGGCGTGGCAAAGCCATACATGAAGCCGCCAGCGCCCTTGAGCAGTTCGACCTTTTCGAACGGTTCGAGCGCCAGATCGGCGTCCCACACCGGGAAGCTCTGCCCGTCGACCTTGATGCCGTTGAGCATGTCGATAGCCAGACCGCGCACGCTGAACACGGCGTTTTCACCCGTTGCGCTGCTGATGACCTGCGCGACGGACGGGTCGTACTTGAACACGTCGTTGATCGACGTCGCCATCAAGTCTTGCGCTTGCTCGTTCGTCACGGTCGTGGTCGAGAAGGGCGTGTCGACGGCCTTGCGCGTGCCGAGGGCCCCCGACGTCACGTTCTTCACGGACAGCGGATCGGTGTCGTTGCTGCGATCGCCCACGACCGTCGTCGTCGCCAACTGCGCCGTCGGTTCCTGAGCGGTCGACGTGGTGCCGGTCGCGGCCGGAGTGGCGGTGGTGGCGCTCTGCGCGTAAGCCTGCGAAGCCGCCAATGCGGCGTAGGTTGCGATCAGCGCGAACGTGGCCCGGGCAATGAGTGAAGCGCGGGGCGAGGTGCGCGACAAAGCACGACGCGAAACTTCGGCGCGAGCGAGGCCGCGCGCCGTGACGGAGCGAGTTTGCTGCATTGGGTACATCTCCCTGTGTGATTGACTAAGTGTCTTGTGCTGGATCGATGGCGTCGGTGCGCCAAATCTGTTATTTCCCCGGCGAATGCCTCGCCGGGGCGAATCCTTAGCTGGCGGTATGCGCCTCGCGCTGTGCCTGTGTCGCGCTATCCGTCGGCAGGGCGGGCCTTGCCCACACACTGTTCGGATCGCCGTGGCGAGCGCGGCGCCATGTTGCGCGGGCGAACAAGCAGAACGCGACGGCGCAGACGATGGCCACGAGATCGACACCCGCGAGCACCCAGTCGCCAGCGGCAATCGAGTGCAGCACGCTGTCCGGCGTGACGAGGGCGTCGAGCACAGGAATGGCCAGACAGGCGAGCGCCGTGGCGGCGAGCAGCCCGGTGGCGGCGACGGCAGGCGGCGTCAGTGCCGCAAAGAGCAGCGACAGCGCAACGGTGACGACGAAGATCGACAGCGCCGTCGTGCCTTGCGAGAGCAACGCGCCGGAGAACGCGACAGCGAGCCCCAGGCAAGTACCGAGGAACACACCCGCGGTCGCCTTTGCCATCCAGCGCAGATTGGCCGGTTGAATGGCCGAGTTGCGTTTGCGGCGCGACTCCAGCCACAGCAAGTTACCGCTGTAGACCAGCACGGCGCCCATCAGGCCGAGGACGAAGTAGACCCAGCGCATGCCAATGCCCGCAAAATTGCCGAAGTGCGCGCCGTAAATCATGCTCATCACCGCGTGATTCGTGTCGCGAACCCCCGGGCTGTGCTGACCGACGATCGCGCCGTCGTTCAGGCGCACGGCCACGGCGGCAAACACCCCCAGCGAGTCACCGGCTTCGCCATAAACTTCCGCCACCGCGTCGGGCTTACCGTAACCGGTCCACGCGACGGCGGTCGCTTCCACGTCGGGCGCCGCGTGTTCGGCGCGTGCGAGCACGGCGGCCAAATCCAGCGGCTTGCCGTCGACCGGGGCGATTTTCGCGGGCACCGAGCCGGTCACCTGCGGAATCTGCGCCATCAGCTTGTTCTCGAACGTGACGACGTTGAACGCCATCATTAGCGGCAAGCTCAGGCATAGCAGTGCACCGGTGAGCGCAAAGACGATGTGAAACGGCAAGCTCAGCACGCCGATGGCGTTGTGGGCGTCTTGCCAGAAGCGCTTGAGGTTGCGCCCCGGGCGCAGTGCGAAGATGTCGCGCGTTACGCGCGGCAAGTGCACGATGACCCCCGAGATCAACGCCATGCCATAGAACAGCGACACGATGCCCATCAGATACAGGCCGTAGGTCGGAATCGACAGCGAGTAGTGCAGCGCATTGATCGTGGCCGACAGGCCGGGGCGGGCATTGCCGACGATGAGCGATGGCTGTCCCCCGTCGGTGGCGTCGCGCAAGCGCGCCTGCATCCACTCGCCATCGGTTTCTTGCCAATAGGCGAAGGGTGTCGGCGAGTGGTTGGGCAGTACCACGCCCATCTGCTCGCGCGCGGCCGGATACTTCGCGCGCACGAGTTCGGCCAGCGTTTCGGTCTGTGCGAGCGTGAGCGGGGCGTGGCGCGTCGCGGGTTGTTCCCAGCGCTCGATTTCGTGTTGAAAAACGGTCAGCGCACCGCCGAGCATCGCGATGAACAGGGCGAAGCCGGCCACGATGCCGGCCCACGTGTGGACGCTGAGATATTGACGTAGCGTTTGGGCACGCATCGGAAAATCCTTACCAGACGGCGCGCGCCAACCACAGCGCGACCCAGGCGACGACAGTGGTGGCACCCATGCCGATCCATGCGCGCGTGGCGGTTCGGCTTGCGTAGACCACGGCGAACAGGCCGAGCCACACGAGCGGGAAGAGGGCGATGACGGGGATGACGGCGGTGTGCCAGCCGGCCGGCGTCATGTACGCGATGGCCCCGCACAACGCCATGGCAGCGAAGAAGCCGAGCACGAGACCGGCAACGGTTCTACTCCACATGGGCATCTCCGCGCAGCCAATGCCAGCCGCCGGCGGCATACGGCCAAAACAGCAGGCCGAAACACAACGACATGAACGCCGCAGCGATACCGGCCGACGCACCGGTCACTGTCAGCCAGCACACCACGCTGGCGATGGCCGCCGCGAGCGCCAGTGCGCGTGCGGGCTGGGCGCTCAGGCGTTGCGCACGCAAACGCTGATGCACCGATGTCAGATAGCAGACGCCGCCTGCAAGCCAGGCCAGCGCGATAGCCAATGCAATCAACATGCTTAGGAATCGAAGAGAAACGAGGGCGCACAAGCAAAAACGCCGCCCTCAGGCGACGTCACGGCATGCGGGCCGATGAGAACGTTAACGAAAACGATTCGCATTTATATCATGTTTTGGGCAAATTCCGAAAGATTCCCGGGCGCAGGGAAAGATTCGCGACACGCAGTCGTTGTTTTGCGACAACGGCACCGGGCGGGCCGTTGTCAGCGTCGTGAGTCAGCTTCCTGAGTCAGTGTCTTGAGTCAGTGCGTGAGTCAGTGTCCTAGGTCGGGGTCTTGAGTTGGCGTCTTAAGCCAGCGTCTTGAAACTGTGCGCGATCAGTGCCCGGTAACTGCGGGAGCACTAGCGTTCGCGGCACTGGCCGCGATCGGGCCGCCGAACTGCCGCAGTGCGGCCTGTAGGTAAGGGATTTGCGGGCCCGGCGTGGGTTGTGCGCGGTTAATCTCCGGCAGCAGATGCCACGGCGCGGTCGGGTAGAGGTGATGGACGCGATGCAAATTCGCGTTCAGCAGCAAAGCGCGGATTGGTGCGGGGGCGTGGAAGTTGCGGGCGCGGGCGGGTTCGTCCATGGCCACGCCGTAGTGCGGCAGGTTATCGGCAATCGAGAGCCAGATGCCGCGTGCGACGAACGCCACGACGAACACCGGCCACCACGGCCCGTAGGCCCAGAGGGCGAGCGAGAGGACTGCCAGCGTCATGAGAAAGTCGCGCTGAATCCGGCGGCGGCGGATCGGGTCGCTGCCGAACATGACCACGCGGCGGCGCACGTCTTCGTCTTGCGCATCGGTGCCGAGCGCGCCGATCGCCAGCGCGGGGAGACGGCGCGTCGGTATACACGCAATGATCGGCGCAAAAATTTCGGCGAGCCACATGCCGCCGAGTAAGCGCGATTGATAGCCGAGCCAGGCGCGCAGTCGTGCGGGCGGGGTGGCGTTAAGAGGAAGCGTGGAGATATCGGGGCGGTCGAACGGTTGCCGTGTGAACCGGTGATGCAGCAGATGGCCGAAGCGCATGATTTCGAACGGCAGGCCGAGCAATATCGAGAGCATCCGGCCGGTGCGCTCGTTTGCGCGGGGCTTGAGTCGCAACTGGCCGTGAATCGATTCGTGGATCAGGCCCCAGTGCATCGGCGTGAGCAGCAACACGGGCAGTAGCGAGAGCGCGGCGGCAGGTCCCCAGTGACGCATCGCCCAGCCGAGTCCGAACCATTGCCAGAGCCCGGCGAGGCCGGTAAGCGCAATCAGCCACGGATTCCAGCGTGACGGGCGGGCATGCCGCCAGAGCGCCGGCGAAGCTAGAGAAGACAGCGATGAGTCGGTGTCCAACTGCGCCGGGGATGCGACGACATGCTCCATAGAGTCTCCGTGACGTGGGGTGCCATTTCGAGTGCCAGCGCGTTTGAGCGCCATCTTACGCAATCGGTCCGGCCTCGTGGCGACAAGAGTGTATGTCGCCCGTCAGGATGGAAATATGTCAGTCGCGTGGCATTGTCATACCACGGCCTTACAGGGTGGATTGCCCTCGCGGAAGGACTCTCGCGAGATGCCCCCGCGAGGTGCCCCCTCGGGATGCCCCCTCGGGATGCCGCCGCGCAATTACAACAGGCTGCTGTACTGCGCCCGTCCCGTGTCGGTGAGTCGCACGAGCCGCAGCCCGCGCTCGCCGTCTTCGATGTCGACCCAACCCGCCTCGCTCAGCACGCTGAGATAGCGCAGTAAATCGCTCATCGGCAATTCACTGCGCTTGGCCAGGCGCGCGAGCGAAAACGCGTCGCGGCCCGCTTCATGGCCCCCCTGGCGGCCTTGCGCCAACGTGAACAGCAGCCGCGCCAGCGCCTGCTCGGCCCTCGAGATCGGATCGCTACCGACGTTGGGGGCGTTGGGGGCGAGGGTGCCGTCAGGCACGGCGGCGCTCCATGATGACGGGGATCGATTTGGACGTCGGGGTGCCCGCGCCATCGGCGGTTGCATCGAGCGGCACGAGGCCGTTGGTTTCCGGGTAATAGGCCGCGATGCTGCCGCGCGGGATGTCGTACGCCACGAGCAGGAAATCGTCGGCGCGGCGCGCGATGCCGTCGTTCCACACCCCCACCAGATCGATGCGCTCGCCCACGCGAAAGCCCAGTGCGTCGAGGTCTTCCACGTTTGCAAACACCACGCGGCGTTGCCCGAACACGCCACGATAGCGGTCGTTCAAGCCGTAGATGGTGGTGTTGTATTGATCGTGCGAACGAATCGTGGCGAGTTGCAGCACCTCGGCCCCACGCTCGCCCGCCTGACGGCGCGCCGTGTCGATCGGCAGTTCCGTCGGCAGCGGGTGCGTCGTGAAGTTGGCGCGGCCCGTCGCCGTGAGCCAACGGCGCTCGGCGGGCGGCACGTCCAAACGGAAGCCGCCCGGATGGCGCACGCGGCGATTGAAGCCGTCGAAGTCGTCGAACGTTGCGGCGATCGCGTCGCGAATGCGGTCGTAGTCTTCGATATACCAATGCCAGTCGTCATGCCCGGCGAGCGCGCGGCCCATCGTGGCCTGTGCGATCCCGGCGACGATGGCGGGTTCCGAGCGCAGGTGTTCCGACGCGGGGGCGTTGATGCCGTACGAGAGGTGAACCATGCTCATCGAATCTTCAACCGTCACGCCTTGCACGCTACCGGCTTGCATGTCGATTTCGGTGCGCCCCAGGCAGGGCAAAATCAGCGCGTCGCGCCCATGCACGAGATGGCTGCGATTGAGTTTCGTTGCCACGTGCACGGTAAGGTCGCACTGACGCAACCCCTCCCACGTGCGCGGCGTGTCCGGGGTGGCCATGGCGAAGTTGCCGCCCATACCGATGAAGACCTTGATGCGGCCCTCGAGCATGGCCGAAATCGTATCGACCACGCCGAGTCCTTCGCGGCGGGGCGGGGCGAAGTCGAACACCTGAGCGAGCCGGTCGAGAAACGCGGCGCTCGGCTTCTCGTTGATGCCCACCGTGCGATCGCCCTGCACGTTGCTGTGACCGCGCACCGGGCACAGGCCCGCACCGGGGCGGCCGATGTTGCCACGCAGGAGCATCAGGTTGGTGATCATTTGAATGGTCGCCACGGCCTGCTTGTGCTGCGTGATGCCCATGCCCCACGTGGCAATCACACGCTCGCCGCGCAAGTAGACGTCGGCAATCTGGCACATCTGGGCTTGCGACACCCCGGCGGCGCGCACGAGATCGTCCCAGCGCTCGGCGCGCACGTCTGCCGCAAACGCCTCGAAGCCATGGGTGTGTTCCGCGATGAAGGCGTCGTCGAGCAACGCAGCCTCACCGTTGGCGCGGGCCTCGGCGTCGCGCTCCAGCACATGCTTGATGACCCCTTTGACGAACGCAAAGTCACCGCCGCTCGCGGGCGTGACGTAATGACCGCTGATCGCCGTGCCGCCCATGCTCAGCATCTCGGCGGCGCTTTGCGGATCGGCAAAACGCTCCAGCCCGCGTTCATGCAGCAGGTTGATCGAGACGATGGTGGCACCGCGCCGTGCAGCTTCGCGCAATTCACCGAGCATGCGTGGGTGGTTGGTGCCGGGGTTCTGCCCGAAGAGCAGCAGCGTGTCGGCCTGTTCGAAATCGTCGAGCGTGACGGTGCCCTTGCCGATGCCGACGACCGGAGGCAGGCCCACGCTGGTCGGCTCGTGACACATGTTCGAGCAATCGGGGAAGTTGTTCGTCCCGTATTGGCGCACGAAGAGCTGGTACAGGAAGGCGGCTTCGTTGCTGGTGCGCCCCGAGGTGTAGAACGCCGCCTGATCGGGGTCGGGCAGGGCGCGCAGGTGCTCGCCGATGAGGGCGTAGGCGGCATCCCACTCGATCGGCGTGTAGCGGTCGGTCGCCGCGTCGTAGCGCATCGGATGGGTGAGACGCCCGTAGCCTTCGAGGGTGTAGTCGTCGAGTGACAGCAAATCGGTGACGGTGTGTTCAGCGAAGAATGCGGGCGTGACGCGCCGACTGGTAGCCTCGGCGGCCACGGCCTTGGCGCCGTTTTCGCAGAACTCGAACGTCGACGCATGCTCGCGGTCTGGCCACGCACAGCCCGGGCAATCGAAGCCGCTGGGCTGGTTCGCGCTGAGCAGCGTGCGCGCACCCTTGAGCGGAATGCCTTGCGAGACGAGTTGGATGGCGACGTTTTTGAGGGCGCCCCAACCACCGGCGGGGCGCGTGTAGTTGGCGATCTTCGGTGTGGTCATGATGCGGTGCGCGTGGCGCGTGAATCCGGGGGGTGTTTGTTTGCCATCATTGGCAAATAAATGCATAAATCGACGTTGATGTTCCATCGTGAGAGCCAAGTGTGATGCTCTTGGTTCCTGATAAATCGTCGAATTACGGCATGTTATCAGCAAATTGCATGAGCTACATTATGCAATGAATAGCATATGACGCTCTGCGTAACGTCCCGGTTTCGATGCGTTGGCGGCACGTCGTGGATAAATGCACCCTTCGGGCGATTTTCGATGGGCTGGATAGGTAAGAATGTGCATAATTGTTCCGCTGCATCCGTTCCGATCGGCCGCGTAAGTGGCGCCATTTCGTTGGTGGGAAAGGGATTCGTGTTATTTGAACGGATCTTGATCGAGCGGATTTATGAATCAATTCACATATGGATGGCCCCATGCGGATCTCAATTGCCCCTCAACTTCGCTTTCGCCATGACGGCAGCGACGTGCCGCTCGACAAGCTGATTTCACTGCTCGCGCATGTCGATACGCTGGGCAATCTGCAAGCGGCGAGTCATGCGCTGAATTTGTCGTATCGCGGGGCATGGGGGCACGTGAAGGAAGCTGAGACGGCGCTCGGCGCGCCACTGCTCACGATGGCGCGTGGCCGAGGTGCGGTACTCACGCCGCTCGCACGGCGTTTGCTATGGGGGCAGAAGCGATTGCAGGCACGCTTGGGGCCGTTGCTCGAGACGATGGCCTCGGAGTTGCAGACGGAATTGGACGATCTGCTGGCGGACGACGATAACGATCAGTTGCGAATTTTCGCGAGTCACGGGCTAGCTGTGGCGGCACTCGTCGATTTCGCCGCGAAGGCCGAGTTGCCGCTTGAGGTGAGTTATCGGGGCAGCATCGAGGCGGTGTCGGCGCTCGCGAAACAGGAATGCGAGATGGCGAGCTTTCATGTGCCCGAAGGCGCGTTGGCGGAGCCGGTGCTGGCGCAGTACGCACCCTTGCTCAAAGGGAAGGCCTACCGCGTGGCCGATGTGGCGTCGCGTCGGCTTGGGTTGCTCGTCGCACGTGGCAACCCGCTGCATATCCAGTCGATTGCCGATTTGCCGCGCGTGGGCGCGCGCTTTGCCAATCGCGAGCGCGGCTCGGGCACGCGCATGATTTTCGATCTGCTCTTGCAGCAGGCGCGACTCGATCCGGAAACCATTCATGGCACGGAAAACATCGAACTCACGCACGCCGCCGTTGCCGCCTACATTGCCAGCGGCCGGGCCGATGCCGGGCTCGCTATCGAAGCGGCAGCGACCCAGTTCGGACTGGATTTCCTGCCGATCCTGACCGAACGCTATTGCCTGATTTTCCCCGATGGCGCTGCGGAGCATCGCTATGTGCGGGCGCTGCTCGACATTCTGCAAAGTGCGCCCTACAAGCAGGCGGTGCACGCCATTCCCGGCTATGCCGATGCGCACACGGGGCGCGTGGCGGCGCTGGCAGAGGCGTTTCCGTCGCTCGGTTGATCGTGCGTTGGTGGCATGCGCAGGCGATGTCGTTTGATTCATATGCAACGAGATACCTATGCGCCGTTCGGCGTTTTCGCCCACTGAATTGCGCCGGTAATGTTTTCCCGAATTTTGCCAGCGCGGGAAATATGGACTACTGTCGAAGCCGGGACGTCGTTGCAGTCACGTCGATTCATATGAATTGACGAACATATAAGGCGATGCCCGATCCTCACAGGAGACGCGCGATGCCTCGTCAGGTTGAACCGGGCCACGGCCCCGATTTCGGTACCCCGCAACGCACAGCCAGTCAGGAAATCACGCTGGAGATCGACGGCCAGCGAGTGAGCGTGCCAGCCGGCACATCGATCATGCGAGCGGCGGCGCTGAGCGACGTCAACATCCCCAAACTATGCGCGACCGACTCGTTAGAGCCATTCGGCTCGTGCCGCCTGTGTCTGGTGGAAATCGAAGGGCGGCGTGGTTTCCCCGCGTCGTGCACGACGCCCGTCGAAGCGGGCATGAAGGTGCGCACCCAGTCGCCGAAATTGCAGGATCTGCGCCGCAACGTGATGGAGTTGTATATCTCCGATCACCCACTCGATTGCCTGACCTGTGCGGCGAATGGCGACTGCGAGCTTCAAGACATGGCCGGTGTCACGGGGTTGCGCGAAGTGCGCTATGGCTTCGATGGCGACAACCACCTCACCAGCGCCAAGGACGAATCGAATCCGTATTTCACTTACGACCCCTCGAAATGCATCGTCTGTAACCGATGCGTGCGGGCATGTGAGGAAACGCAGGGCACGTTTGCCCTGACGATCTCGGGGCGCGGCTTCGAATCGCGTGTGTCGCCCGGGCAGGATCAGCCGTTCATGGACTCGGAGTGCGTGTCGTGCGGCGCGTGCGTGAGCGCGTGCCCGACGGCGACGCTTCAGGAGAAGAGCGTCATCCACATGGGACAGCCCGAGCACGCGGTGGTCACGACGTGTGCGTACTGCGGTGTGGGTTGCGCGTTCAAGGCGGAAATGAAGGGCAGCGAAATCGTTCGGATGACGCCCTACAAGGATGGCGGTGCCAACGAGGGGCACGCCTGCGTGAAAGGCCGTTTTGCGTGGGGCTATGCGACGCACAAAGAGCGGATCACGCGGCCGATGATTCGCAGCAAGATCACTGACCCGTGGCGCGAAGTGTCATGGGATGAGGCGCTCGATTACGCGGCGTCGGAGTTCCGGCGCATTCAGGCGAAGTACGGGCGCGATGCCATCGGCGGCATTACGTCGTCGCGTTGCACCAACGAAGAGACCTATCTCGTACAGAAGCTCGTGCGTGCGGCGTTCGGCAACAACAACGTCGATACTTGCGCACGCGTTTGCCATTCGCCAACCGGTTACGGCCTGAAGCAGACGCTCGGCGAGTCGGCAGGCACCCAAACGTTCAAGTCCATCGAACACGCCGACGTGATTCTCGTCATGGGGGCGAATCCGACCGACGGGCACCCGGTGTTCGCGTCGCGGCTCAAGCGCCGCGTGCGCGAAGGCGCGAAGTTGATCGTGATCGACCCGCGCCGCATCGATATCGTGAACGGCCCGCATATCAAGGCCGAATTCCATCTGCCGCTTCGCCCCGGTACTAACGTGGCGATGGTCAACGCGCTGGCGCACGTCATCGTCACAGAAGGGTTGCTCGACGAGGCATTTATCGCCGAGCGCTGTGAAGATCGCGCGTTTGCCCAGTGGCGCGAGTTCGTCGCGCTGCCGGAAAATTCGCCCGAAGCCGTGTCGGTGGCCACAGGCGTGCCTGCCGAAGCCATTCGCGGCGCGGCCCGGCTCTATGCGACCGGGGGCAACGCCGCGATCTATTACGGACTGGGTGTGACGGAGCATTCGCAAGGCTCGACCACGGTGATGGGCATTGCCAATCTGGCGATGGCGACCGGCAACGTGGGGCGCGAAGGTGTCGGCGTGAACCCGTTGCGCGGCCAGAACAACGTGCAGGGATCGTGCGACATGGGCTCGTTCCCGCACGAGTTGCCCGGTTATCGGCACGTGTCGGATACGACCGTGCGCGCGGAATTCGAAGCGGCTTGGGGCGTGGCGCTGGAAGCGGAGCCGGGGCTGCGCATCCCCAATATGTTCGACGCGGCGATTCATGGCAGTTTCAAGGGGCTGTACTGTCAGGGCGAAGACATCGTGCAGTCCGACCCGAACACTCAGCATGTGGCCGCAGCCATGACCGCGATGGAGTGCATCGTCGTGCAGGACATCTTCCTGAACGAGACCGCGAAGTATGCGCACGTGCTGCTGCCGGGGACGACGTTTCTGGAGAAGGACGGCACGTTCACCAACGCCGAGCGCCGAATTTCGCGCGTGCGCCGCGTGATGGCCCCGCTGCCCGGGATGGCCGACTGGGAGGTGACGATTGCACTCGCCAAGCGGTTGGGCTACGAGATGCCGTATGCGCATCCGTCGGAAATCATGGATGAGATTGCTCGGCTGACGCCGACTTTCCATGGCGTGAGCTACGCGCGGCTCGACGAGGCTGGCAGCCTGCAATGGCCGTGCAACGACGATGCGCCCGATGGCACGCCGATCATGCACGTCGACACGTTTGTGCGTGGCAAGGGACGTTTCATCATCACGCGCTATGTGCCGACCGACGAGAAGGTGACGCCGCGCTTCCCGTTACTGCTCACTACTGGGCGGATACTCTCGCAATACAATGTCGGAGCGCAGACGCGCCGCACGCCCAATGTGCACTGGCACGACGAAGACCGGCTGGAGATTCATCCGCACGACGCGCAGGAGCGCGGCATCAAGGACGACGACTGGGTCGGCATTCGAAGCCGTGCGGGCGAGACTGTGTTGCGGGCGGTGATCAGCGAGCGCATGCAGCCGGGTGTGGTGTACACGACCTTCCACTTTCCGGAGTCGGGGGCGAACGTCATTACGACCGACAACTCGGACTGGGCGACCAATTGCCCTGAGTACAAGGTGACCGCGGTGCAAGTGTTGCCGGTGGTGCAGCCGTCGGCGTGGCAGGCCAAGTATTCGACGTTCAACCGCGAGCAGCTCGAGTTGCTCGACGCGGCGAGAAAGCCCGCCGAAGCGGCGCCGGTGAAGTAGGGCGCATGAGTAGGGCGTATGAGGCATTGACGATTGACAGATAGCAACGACCACTGGAGCGAAAGTTTGACGATGTCTGAAACCCTGCGC
This sequence comes from Pandoraea pneumonica, assembly GCF_902459645.1. GTDB lineage: Bacteria > Pseudomonadota > Gammaproteobacteria > Burkholderiales > Burkholderiaceae > Pandoraea > Pandoraea pneumonica. The sequence goes on along the minus strand of NZ_CABPSK010000001.1, from coordinate 1,155,215 downwards.
ACCGGGCAGGTAATGCCCGGTGCCGACGCTGCCGCCGATGAGAGTGACAACGGCCCGGTGTGCGATGTCGCGCCGGTGGCCATCGATCCGGCGAGCGTGGCTACACACGCTGGCTTTGACGTGCGTCGCTTCCGGCATGGCGGCTGGCAGCAGGCGAGCGACGAATTGGCCGAAGAAGTCCCCGTTGCGCTCGAATTCAACGGCATCTCGCACGTGGTGATGCTCGCCACGCCTGCGGATATCGAAGATTTCGCGCTGGGTTTCGCGTTGTCCGAAGGCATCCTTCGTCAGCGCAGCGAGTGCTACGGCATCGACGTGTCGGCCACGACGCTCGGCGTGACGGCGCACGTCGAGATTTCATCGCGTGCGTTCGCGGGACTCAAAGAGCGACGCCGTAATCTCACCGGCCGCACGGGCTGCGGGCTTTGCGGTACCGAGAGCCTCGATCAGGTGCTGCGGCCGTTACCTTCGGCAGGCACGTCGTTGCGCGTGTCGCATGCCGCGCTCGCCGCTGCGCATGCAGGGCTGGCAGCGCATCAATCGCTCAATGCGGTGACGGGGGCGGTGCACGGCGCGGCATGGTGCGCGCCGACGGGCGAGATTCTCTGTCTGCGTGAAGACGTGGGCCGCCATAACGCGCTCGATAAACTCATCGGGGCGTTGGCGCGGCAAGGGCAGGCGTTCGATGCGGGGTTCGTGCTGATGACCAGCCGCGCGAGTGTCGAAATCGTGCAGAAGGCCGCCCAAGTCGGAATTCCGATGGTGGCGGCGGTCTCGGCAGCGACGGCGCTTGCCGTGCGCACCGCGACGGCGGCGGGCGTCACGCTGGTGGGGTTCGTGCGCGGCGAGCAGTGCGTGGTCTACACCGGCGGGGCGGCGCTCGACGCGGGAACGTGAACGCGAGCCTACGCAGCTAGCGGTATAGTTACGGTGACGGTCGCGCACCGGCGCGGCCTCCGAAGCGGAGGACTTGATGAGCGATACCCCCACGCGCAAGCCCAAGCCACAGCAGCCTCACAAAGAGGATGAGGTGGAACGCGATCTCGACGAAGCCCTTGAGGAAACGTTCCCGGCGAGCGATCCCGTCTCCATCGATGTGTCTGAGCCCCGGCGAGTTCCGGCGCACAAAACGTCGACGGGAAAGCGTCTCGACGAGGGGCTTGAAGAGACCTTTCCGGCGAGCGACCCGGTGTCGATCGACACCGGTAAGACGCCAAAGCCGTAACAATGCGCGGGCGTTGCGCGCCAATCGCGGTGCGTTGCGTGCACAGCCCCGCCTGGCGGGGCCGCCAGCCGAAAATAAATCTCCGGCCCGGTACGGGTTTGCTGCCCGGCCGGGCCGAATTCATGGCAAAATGCCGCGCCTGACTCTCTCAGGCTGGGACTGTAGGAAATAAATGGCGGCAGGTACGGTAAAAAAGGTTCGGCGCTACGCTCTGGAAACCATCGACGTGATGGGGCAGAGCGGGTTGGGCGTCGTCGAGCGCCCGGATGGGCGTTTCGTCATGTATCCGGAGTACTGGACACAGACGCAGGCGCTCAGCCAGAAAATGCGCACGTTGTATCGCAAGAACTGCCAGCTCGAATATCAATTGGCGAAGCTCACGCGCGAGCTCGATCGCCTGCGCAGCGTGGTCGACACGCCGCGCCCGGCCGGTAACCCGCAGCCTTCGCTGCCGGGGACAGACGTGCCGCAGCCTGAGCCGAAACTCGAACGCAAGCCCGCCGCAGAACTCCCGCCCCGACGACGCAAACGCGCCGCCTGAGTGTGCGGCGCGCCGGGACTCAGTCACCGCCCGCGTCGCTCAGTCGCTTCGATTCACCCCGTAACGCCACAGAACTTCCCCCTAAAACACCGATTTTTGCCTGTCCGGCTGACCATCATGGCGCTCACCGCATCGCAACTCGAGACTTTCCGTGAAGACGGTTATCTGATCCTGCCGCGTTATGTGTCGCAGGCCGATTGCGAGGCCATTCTGGCCGACGCGCGAGCGCAATTGGCCGCCGCCACGCTGCCGCTCGAGTTCGAGGCCGATGTCGGTTATGCCGGTGCGCCCACCTCACGTGAGGCGGAAGGCGGGCAAACGGTGCGCCGCCTGCTCAAGGCCTATGACCGTGGCGACGCGCTACGCGGCTGGGCCACGCGGCCGGACCTGATCGAGTCGCTGGCGCAAATCTTCGGCGAAGACGTTGTGTTGACTCTGGCGCATCACAACTGCGTGATGACGAAGCACCCGCACTTCGGCACCGCCACCGGTTGGCATCGTGACATCCGCTACTGGTCGTTCCCGCAAAACTCCCTCATCTCGGTGTGGCTGGCCCTCGGTCCCGAGACGAAGGCGAATGGCGCGCTTCGCTTTATCCCGGGCTCGCACCGCGAGCAGTTGGGTGCCCATCAGCTCGACGCGTTGGACTTTCTGCGTCCTGATGAACCCGACAATCAGCCGCTCGTCGCGCGGGGCCGTCAGGTCGAATTGGCGCAGGGCGACGTGGTGCTGTTCCACAGCGGCTTGTTCCATGCCGCCGGGCGCAACGAGGGCGATACCACGAAGTTCTCGGTCGTGTTCGCCTATCGCGGCGAGAGCAATCCCCCGACGCCCGGGACTCGCTCGGCCTCTGCTGGCGAAGTCACGCTCGGGCACTGATCCCGGCAGGCCTGTCTCGTTCTCGCCCACACCGCTGGGCGATCGCTCCTTTTTGGGCCGTTTCCTAAACCGGGTAGAGCCTCTTCCCGCGTAGACTCCTCGACCATCCTAATGGCGTCGCACGTCGGCTCGCGTATGGCGGGCGACGTGATTGGCGGGCCCACCTTCCATGGTGGTACGCGCCCGTACCCTGCCTGACGCCATCCCATGACAAGTGTCGTGTCGTGCTGTCGAGCCAAGCGGCTATCGCGGGTATCGCAGCGCGTGCACGGCCGTATCCGGAGGAGACACGTGTCCCATCTGCCCATCTCGCCCTCGGCAACGCCGACAGCGACGAATTCCCCCGACGCTTCTCTCTCCAGCACTTCTCCTGTGTCGAATGACGTCGGCCGCGCCACTTGGGGCTCGCGGCTGGGTTTTGTACTGGCTGCCGCTGGCTCGGCCGTCGGGCTCGGCGCGGTGTGGAAGTTTCCCTACGTGGTGGGGCAGCACGGCGGCGGTGCGTTTCTGGTGGTGTATCTGGGGTGTGTGCTGACGCTCGGCGTCGCATTGCTGCTCGCGGAGATGACGATCGGACGTCTCACCGGCAAGTCCGCGACAACTGCCATGCGTGAACTGGGCGGACGCGGCTGGGCTTGGGTTGGCCGCATCGCCACCTTCAATGCGTTTGCGATTCTGTCGTTCTACGTCGTGGTTGGCGGATGGACGGTGGCGTATCTGCTGCGAGCGCTCAAAGGCTCGGTGCTCGCGCCGGACACGTCACGACTCGAAGCCGAATTCGTCGCGTTCATTGCCGACCCGTGGGCATCGCTCGCCAACATGGGCGCCTTTCTCGGGCTCGCGGCGCTGATTGTTGCCGCGGGCGTGCAAAAGGGCATCGAACGCGCGGGCAAGTGGCTCATGCCCGCGCTCTTCCTGTTGATGCTTGCGGTGATCGTGCGGGCGCTGACGTTGCCGGGGGCGATGGAGGGCGTGATCTGGTTTCTGAAACCCGACTTCTCGATGATCAGCGGCAAGACACTGCTCGAAGCCTTGGGGTTGGCGTTCTTCTCGCTGTCCTTGGGGGCCGGGATGATTGTGGTGTACGGCTCGTACCTGCCCAAAGATGCCAAGCTGGCCGGGTCCGCCGTCTGGGTGGCCACGCTCGCGACGCTGGCGTGTTTTCTCGCAGGGCTGATGATTCTGCCTGCCGTGTTTGCCTTTGGCGTTGCGCCTAACGCAGGCCCCGGACTCACGTTCATCACGATGCCCGCGATCTTCGCGCAGATGCCATTCGGTCATCTAGTGGCGGTAGCGTTCTTCCTGCTGCTGTTGTTTGCCGCGTTGACGTCCGCGGTGTCGCTTTTCGAACCGGTCACGGCGTTTCTGATCGACGAGTATCAGTGGCGACGCGGCCCGGCAGTCATCGCGGTGCTGCTCGCAACGTTCGCGCTAGGGGCGCCCGCAGCACTCTCGTTCGGCATATGGTCCGACGTGAAACTGTTCGGCCGCACGATTTTCGATTTGATGGATTTCGTGACGATCCACATGCTCATGCCCGCGGGCGGTCTGTGCGTGGCGATTCTGGTCGGGGCACGTGTCTGGCCGCAGGCGCGCACGGTGCTTGAAGGCACACGTGCGCAGTGGTTCCTCCCGGTGTGGCGGCTGCTCTTGCTGGTGCTCACGCCGCTGGCCATTCTCGGTATCTGGTACCAGAGCTTCTAATCGATCAAGCCAACGCGATCAAGCCACCGGCGTTCGCATCGTGACCCACTCCTCGGCGGCCGTCGGATGCACGGCGAGGGTGCGGTCGAAGTCCGCCTTCGTGGCACCCATCGACAACGCGACGCCAAGCAACTGCACTTGCTCGCCCGCGTGATCGCCAACCATATGCGCGCCGACAATTCTGTCGGTGCCGCCATCCACAAGCAGCTTCATCAGCACTTTTTCCTGCCGACCGGAGAGCGTCGCTTTCAGCGGCCGGAAGACGGCCTTGTACACCTTGAGTTGCGGGAATTGTTTACGCGCTTCGCTCTCGATGAGTCCAACGACACCGATCTCCGGAGTGCTGAACACCGCCGTCGGAATCAGCTTGTGATCGACGCGCGTCGTGCGCTCGCCAAACACCGTATCGGCAAACGCCTGACCCTCGCGAATCGCCATCGGCGTGAGATTGACGCGGTCTGTCACATCGCCCACGGCGAAGATGGTGGGCACATTGGTGCGTGAGAACTCGTCGACGATCACCGCGCCTTTGTCGTTGAGTGCGACACCGCTCGCCGCCAGCCCAAGCCCTTGGGTGTACGGCACACGTCCGGCCGCGCTGAGCAGCACGTCGGTCTCATGCGTGGTGCCGTCGGAGAGCGTCACGCGCAAACCGTCCGGCCCTTTGTCGGCGCGCGTCACTGTACGATCGAGCACCACATCGATGCCGCGCTCGCGATAGGCGGCTTCGAGCGACGTCCGCACGTCTTCATCGAACCCGCGCAGCAGGTGAGGGCCGCGATGCACCAGGGTGACTTTCGAGCCGAGCCCGGCGAACACCCCGGCAAATTCCACCGCAATGTAGCCGCCGCCAATCACGGTAATGCGCTTGGGCAACTGATCCAGATGAAACACTTCGTTCGACGAGATCGCGTGCTCGCGTCCGACGAAATGTGGCTGCTCGGCGGGTCGTCCGCCGGTCGCAATCAGAATGTGACCCGCCGTGATGCGCTCGCCGGTCGCGGGCAGCACGACGGTGTTCGGGCCTTCGATGACGGCGCGGGCCTCGATGAGCTCCGCGCCGGCGCGTTCCAGATTCGTGCGGTAGATGTTCTCGAGCCGCGCAATCTCGCTGTCCTTGCGGGCGATGAGCGTATTCCAGTCGAACGTGGGGGTGCCCACGTTCCAGCCAAACCCAGCCGCATCTTCGAATTCGTCGGCAAAGCGGCTCGCATACACCAGGAGCTTTTTCGGCACGCAGCCGCGAATGACGCACGTGCCGCCCACGCGAAACTCCTCGGCCACTTTCACGCGCGCACCATATTGCGCGGCGACACGTGCTGCACGCACACCGCCGGAACCGGCACCGATCACGAACAAATCCACATCGAACTGGGGCATTGCTGACTCCTGGTTGTCATGCGACGCGACCGGCCCGCACGCTGGTACACCGGCTAGGTGTGCAACGCATTGCCAGTCGCATCTGGCGTTGAGCGATTGTGCCAGAGAGCCGCCGGACACGTCGTCGGCCGTGCCGCACTTTCGGATACATCTGAGGGGGCAGTCAGCCGACGCGCGGCCTTATGCTGTCTTTATGCCGTCGGGCGCGTGCGCGAGCCATAGGACATGCCGTCCGTCAATTCGGGTTTTCGCACGGTCGTTCGCTTTGTTTGATTTACATCAATGCGCCAGACGAAACGCCAGCCCAGAATCGAGGGTGTCGAAAGTCGATAAATGCTTCATGGGTGAAGTAGGGCGCCTGCCCACAAGGTGGTGTCCGATGTTTCAACGTTGAAGCAATCGCGGCTGCCGGACGTTTCTGAAATGAAACACTTCTGAAGAAACGCGCCGACATCACGCGACTGGTGAAAATAGAAGTGCATAAGAATCAACAAGTTGTTTCTCGTGGTCCGGAAGTTGCTCCATGTCTGACAAGACAGGCGGGGCTGACCGCCGACACACGAGGATGTCATGACGAAGTCGCTCTCCCGCCCCTTGGGCGCCGCTCCTGCGCTGGCGTTGCTGTTGTTCGTGTGGATGTCGGCATCGGCACATGCCGCCACGCCGCCGGTTGCACCGAATCACTCGGTGGCAGCGACGAGCAGCACGGCCAGCGCAACCACCGGTACCCGGCCGGCGCGGGCCACACGTTCGAAGCGTGTGGCCCGCAGTTCGGCTCGCGCACCCACGCACGCGCCGCCGGGCGCACCCCCGGCCGCTCTGGTCGGCGTGGTGCCTCCGCCATGGAACGACGTGTTCGGGGAGGCGGGCGAGTGGGCTGCGGAGCCGATCATCGTGGGCGGCTCGACGCTGGGCGGCACACTGGCCAACGCCGGAGTGACGCGGCACGTCGACACTGTCATTACCGGACCGCGTGCCGGGCTCACGGGCTTGTACCAGACGGTCTGGCATCGCGCCTTGTCGGGGCCGGTGCAGAGCACCCAAATGTTCGTTGCATCGCCCGAGTACTTCGGACTGCATTTCTAATCCCCTCGACCGACCGATACGGTGCGCTTGCCCGCACCGGCCTTCGCACGTGCCGCGCTCACCGAGGCATTGACCCGTCTGTATCCCCTGCAACGCCACCGGCCGCCCCGATTCGCCGACGCCCTCGACTGGCTTTGTCGCCAGGTGCCGCGCAGGCCCTGCGTTTCGGGAAAATCGGTACGTGCTTCTCACTTTGTCTCGCGCTTGCCTCGCCAAGATCAATGCGGTTAGGATTAACCCGCAGTTCACGCGTGGCAGTTACTCAAGACATGCCGACTGCCGGCATGCCATTCCGTTCTGGAGCCCCCTTATGAGCACGCCTGAAGTCTCTGTGCAAAGCCCTCCCCAGCAGAAGAAAGCGATACCCATTGGATTGATTGCGGGTGTCGTCGTCCTGATTGCCGTGCTCCTGATCCCCATGCCCGATGACCTGCCGGTCGCTGGCCACCGCATGCTCGCGATTCTCGCGTTCGCCGTGGTGGTGTGGATTACCGAAGCCGTTTCGTATGAAGCCAGCGCCATCATCATTACGTCGTTGATGGCATTCCTCGTGGGCACCGCGCCCACGATTCAAGACCCAAGCGTCGAATACGGCACGTCGCGTGCCATCAGCATGGCGCTCGCGGGCTTCTCAAACTCGGCGCTGGCGCTGGTGGCCGGTGCGCTGTTCATCGCGGCGGCGATGACGCTCACCGGGCTCGATCGCCGCATCGCGCTTGTCACGCTGTCCAAAATCGGCACGAGCACGCGTCGGGTGATGATCGGCGCTATCGCCGTGACCATCTTGCTCTCGCTCGTGGTGCCGAGCGCCACGGCGCGCAGCGCCTGTGTGGTGCCGATCATGATGGGCGTGATTGCCGCGTTCGGTGTCGACAAGCGCTCGAACATCGCTGCCGGCATCATGATCATCGTGGCGCAGGCCACCAGTATCTGGAACGTCGGTATCCAAACGGCAGCGGCGCAGAATCTGCTCACCGTCGGCTTCATGGACAAGATGCTGGGCGACCGCATTACGTGGGCCGAATGGCTGGTCGCAGGTGCCCCGTGGGCCATCATCATGTCGGTGGTGCTCGTCGTCCTCGTGCTCAAGCTGATGCCGCCCGAAGCCGACGCCATCGCCGGGGGCAAAGAGGCCGTCGAAGCGCAGTTGCGTGAAATGGGCCCGATGACGAGTTCGCAAAAGCGCTTGCTCGCCGTGTCGATCGGTCTGCTGTTGTTCTGGGCGACGGAAGGCAAATTGCACCGCTTCGACACCACGTCGGTGACCTATGTCGGGCTGGTCGTGCTGATGTTGCCGCGCTTCGGTGTGATGACGTGGAAAGAAGTGCAGACGCGCATTCCTTGGGGCACCGTGATCGTGTTCGGGGTGGGTATCAGCTTGGGGACGGCGCTCCTGACCACGCAAGCCGGTCAGTGGCTCGGCAACCACGTGGTCGCCGCCACCGGTCTCGACTCGCTCTCGACACTTGGCATCTTCGCCGTGCTCGCGGCGTTCCTGATCCTGATTCACCTGGGCTTCGCCAGCGCAACTGCGCTGACCTCGGCCATGCTGCCGATTCTGATCGCCGTGCTGCAAACGCTGCCGGGCGACTTCAACCGTCTGGGCATGACCATGCTGCTCGGCTTCACCGTGAGCTTCGGTTTCATCCTGCCGATCAACGCGCCGCAAAACATGGTGTGTCTGGGCACCGACACCTTCACCGCGAAGCAGTTCGCCAAGGTGGGGATCATCGTCACCATCGTCGGTTACGCGCTGCTGATGCTCTTTGCCGCGACCTACTGGCGCTGGCTGGGCTGGCTGTAAAGAGAACCATTGCAAGAGGTCATAAGGAGTCACCATGCGAATTCCAGTCAAAGACGCCATCGACTTCGGCAAGCAACTGCTGCTAGCGCAGGGAGTGCCGGACGATATCGCGTACGACGTTGCGCAACATTTGGTCGAATCCGACCGCGTGGGCTATGCGAGCCACGGCCTATCTATTCTGCCGACCTATCGCAAAGTGCTTGAAGACGGTCAGGTCAACCCGACCGGCCGTCCGAGTGTGATGACCGACCACGGCAATTTGTTGCTGTACGAGGGCAACCGCGGCTTTGGGCAGCACGTGGGCAAATTCGTGGTGGAGCACGCGATTGCGCGCGCCTTCGATAAGGGGGTGTGCATTCTGACCCTGCGTAACAGTCACCACTTGGGCCGCATGGGTCAGTACGGCGAGATGGTGGCGCTACAGGGCCTCGTGTTCATGGCGTTCACCAACGTGACGAATCGTCAGCCGATGGTGGCCCCGTTCGGCGGTGCCGAGCCGCGCCTGACCACGAACCCGCTGTGCTTTGCGGGGCCGCTGCCGAATAACCGTCCGCCGCTCGTGGTGGATATGGCCACCAGTGCCATCGCCATCAACAAAGCGCGCGTGCTGGCGGCCGAGGGCAAGCAGGCGCCCCCGGGGTCGCTGATCGACGGCGAAGGCAATCCGAGCACGGATCCGAATGCGCTGTTCACCGAGCCGTTTGGCGCGCTGCTGCCGTTTGGTGGACACAAGGGTTACGCACTCGGCATCGTGACCGAGTTGCTCGCGGGTGTGCTATCGGGCGGCGGTACGATTCAGCCGGAACATCCGCGCGCGGGCGTGGCCACGAACAATATGTTCGCGATCGTGCTCAACCCGCAGGTCGACTTTGCGGCGACGTGGCGCTCGCACGAGGTCGAGGCATTTATCGACTATCTGACGTCGTGCCCGCCGCAGCCCGGTTTCGACCGGGTGCAGTATCCCGGCGAGTACGAGGCCGAGAACCGCAAGAAGCATCACGATCACGTCGATCTCACCCCGCCCATCTGGGAATCGCTGATGAAGATGGCGGGCGAGTTGAACGTGGCACCGCCGCGTACGCTGTAAGCATTCGCTGTGGGTTGGGCTGCCTCCGGCCTGTCTTTCGAGACAGGCCGGAGGGTATTAAGCGAAATTGGGAGAAGAGAAGAACATGGCATTACTCAAGGTCGACGTGGTGAGCACCGAGCGAGCGATATTTTCCGGGGAAGCGCGCTTCGTCGAGGTGCCGGGCTCGGCGGGCGAGTTGGGCGTGTTGCCCGGCCACACGCCGCTGCTCACGAGCATTCGACCGGGCACCGTGCGTATCGAAGCCGGGGATGGTGCGGAGACGTTTTTGTACATCGCCGGCGGCTTCGTAGAAATTCAGCCCGATCGGGTGACGATCCTCGCCGACACGGCCATGCGTGCCGACAGTCTCGACGAGGCGCGCGCCGAGCGTGCCCGCGAGGAGGCAGCGGCGCTGCTGGAAGATCAGCATGGCGACATCGACTACGCCAAAGCGCAGGCCGAACTGGCCGAAGCGGTCGCACAGTTGCAGGCTATCCGGCGCTTAAAAAAACATAAAGACGCGCGCTGACGGCGTCGCTCGCGGCCGTACCTCCATCTCCTCCAAATAGGGCACTCGGTCATTGGTGTCGTCATAGACCAATCTGACCGACTGCATGCCCATACTGTCGCCCATTGTCATGGGCGAATTTATGCGCAAGCCGGTAGATGTCTCCCGTGCTCACGCGCAACACGATCTCGCACAACGTTCCATCGATACCGACCGCCAAGGTTTGGGTATGCCGCGCGCTTACGCGATGCGCCTGGCATCACCGGGTGCAACCGCCTCACGTAAACCCCGAGGCGATTCCGGTTGCGCCATTATTTTTAAAAAACTATATTGCTCTCAGATAACAGTTATTGCAGTGAGATAACTGTTTAGCGAGAAGTGCGATGTCCGCACGACCGCCACCTCAATGCACATGTGAGTGCCCTTGGAGTTGAAATGAGCGAGACAGCAAAGCAGCCGGAGCAGGAAGTTCTCTTCACGCAGGTCGGAAAAGTCGCCGTGATTACGTTGAATCGTCCGCAGGCGCTCAACGCCTGGACCATCGCCATGCGCGAGCTGATCATCGCGGCGCTCGAGCGTTTCAATGCCGACGACAACGTGGCGGCCGTGATCATGACGGGGGCAGGGCGCGCCTTCTCGGCAGGGCAGGATTTAGGTGAGGCGAAGCACTTCGACGGCGACACCGCGATCGAGTGGATCAAGGGCTGGGAGCATTACTACGACGTGATTCGCAGTCTGAAGAAGCCGCTGGTGATGGCCCTGAACGGCACGGCCGCCGGCTCGGCGTTTCAGGTGTCGCTGTTGGGCGATATCCGCGTGGGTCACCCGGGTGTGCGCATGGGCCAGCCGGAAATCAATGCAGGCATCGCCAGCACCACCGGCCCGTGGATCATGAATCACATGCTGGGTCTGTCGCGCACCATCGAGCTCACGCTGACCGGGCGTCTGATGGAAGCCGACGAGTGCCATCGCTTGGGCCTGATTCATCACCTCGTGCCGGAAGACAAGGTGTTCGAGAAGGCACTGGAAATCGCGGCGGAACTGGCCGAAAAGCCGCCGGTGGCGATGCGTCTGGACAAGCAGCGCTTCCGCGAAATGACCGAAGGCACGTTCCAAGATGCCATCGAAGCCGGCATGCGCATTCAGCGCGAGTCGTACGAATCGGGCGAACCGGCACGCATGATGGCCGCGTTCTTCGAAAAGCGTGCAGCCAAGGCGCAAGCCGCCAAGGCCTGACGCGCCGCGCACACCCCACACGTTAGCGGAGTTACCTATGTCTTTCTCGCACGACCCGCAAAACCCTTCGCGCCGCCGCTTGCTGCAAGCGGCCGGTACCGTGGCACTGGCCAGCGCCTTGCCGCTCGTCGCGTCGCGCGGTGCGCATGCGCAAGCGCGTCAGTTGATCGTCTCTGACCCGGGCGGTCCGTACACCACGGCGTATCGCCGTGCGTTTTACGACCCGTTCGAGAAAGCCACGGGTATCAAAGTGGTGAGCGTGGCCCGCGATTCGCAGCCGGTCGCGCAATTCGCGGCGATGGTGCAGACGAAGAACTTCGTGTGGGACGTGACCACACTCACGCTGTCGGCCGACATTCCGTATCTCGAATCGAAGGGCTTTCTCGAGCCCATCGGCATGAAGGCGGCCGACTTCCCCGGCATCATGCCCGAGGCGGTGACGCCCGACTGGCTGGGGGTGGATGTGTACTCGACCGTGCTGGCGTATCGCACCGACAAGTTCACCAAAGACACGCCGAAAACATGGGCCGACTTCTGGGACGTGAAGCGCTTCCCGGGCCGCCGCTCGCTGCGCCGCAGTCCGCTCGACACGCTGGAGCAAGCGCTGATGGCCGACGGTGTGCCCATCGACAAGCTGTATCCGCTCGATCTCGACCGCGCCTTCAAGTCGCTCGACCGGATTAAGCCGCACATCAACTTGTGGTGGACCTCGGGCGCGCAGGCGATGCAAGCGATTCAGAGCGGCGACGTCGACATGATGTCCACATGGAATGGCCGCGCGCAGGCCGCCATCGACAACAAGGCACCGGTGAAGATCGTTTGGAACGAAGGGCTGTATTCCATCGAAGGGTGGGGCATTCCGAAGGGCACGCCGCGTGCCGAGTTTGCGCGTCAGTTTGTGCGCTTCTGCGGCGACCCGGCGCGTCAGGCGCTCATCACGCAGGACCTCGCGTACGGCCCGACCAACTTGAAGGCCTTCGACGCCATTCCGAAAGAGCGCGCCCCGTTGTTGCCGACCGCGCCGGACAACCTCAAGGGCATGCGTCTGCCCAGCCCGCAGTGGTGGGCGGAAAACCGCACCAAGGCGACCGAGCGCTTTAACGCATGGCTGCTGTCGTAAGCCACACGTTGTGGGTCGCACGCTGTTTGTCGTTTGCCGTATGTCGTTAGCTGCACCTTGCCGGATGAGTCGAACATGAGTACCAAACTGGAAACTGTCGGTCTTGCCAAGACGTATCGCGAGACGCCCGCGCTGCTGCCGACCGACCTGCGGGTCGCGGCGGGAGAATTCCTCACGCTGCTCGGGCCCTCGGGCTCCGGCAAGACCACGCTGTTGCAGATGATCTCGGGGCTAGTCGAGCCGACGTCGGGACAGTTGCTGATCGACGGGCGCGACGCCACGCGCGACGCCCCCGGCAAGCGCGGTATCGGCATGGTCTTCCAGAGCTATGCGCTGTTTCCTCACATGAGCGTGTGGGAAAACGTGGCCTACGGGCTGCGCATGCGCAAGCTGCCGAAGGCCGAACTGGGTCCGGCCGTCGACGCCGCGCTGGCCATGGTCAAGATGCAGGCGTTCGCGCAGCGGCTTCCGTCGGAGCTCTCGGGCGGGCAGCAACAGCGTATCGCGCTCGCCCGCTGCTTCGCGTTCCGTCCGTCGATCATCCTGCTCGATGAGCCGCTGGGCGCACTCGACAAGAAGCTGCGTGAGCACATGCAGTTGGAAATTCGCCGCTTACATCAGGAGCTGGGTGCGACGTTTATCTACGTGACCCACGATCAGGACGAAGCGCTCACGCTGTCGGATCGCATTTGTCTGATGAATCAAGCGCGTATCGAACAGATCGGCACCCCGGCGCAGTTATACGACCGGCCCGCGACGCGCTTTGCCGCCGATTTTCTGGGGCATTCGAATCTGCTCGACGGTGTGGTCGAACGCCTGCACGACGGCCGTGTCGCGTTGCGCGTGGGCAGCACGCTCGTGCCCATTGGCCCGAGTGCCGATTTGCCCGCAGCCGGTGAGGCGAGTTTGCTGGTGCGCCCGGAAGCGGCACGCCTTACGCCGCCGGGCGACGGTGCGCTCGCGGGCACCATTCGCGAAGTGGTGTTCCTCGGCTCGGACACGCGCGCCATCGTGACGCTCGGCCACCATGCCGAAGGCACCGAGACGTCCGAGTTCACGGTGCGGTGCCCGCGCGAATTGTCGCCGCGCGTGGGCGAGCACGTCGGCCTGTCGTGGGACGACAGCCGTGCCACGTTGCTCACACGTTGACGCAGACGCTCACGCTGCACTCGCCGCACTCGCTGTGATGAGGCGCTTCCCGATATCCCGTAAGGCATCCGCCTAAGGAGTTTTTTGCCATGTGGCTTGTTCAACGCCTGCCTCAGGCGGGGCCCCGCTTTGCCTGGCCGAAGCGCTTGCAAGGCTGGTTACCCGCTTTGCCCGCGCTGCTTTTCCTCGCGGTGTTCTTCATCGTGCCGGTCGTCGAGATTCTGCAAGGCGGTCTGTACGATGCCGACGGCGTGCTCTCCATCGCCCAGTTCGCCCGCATGACGCATTCGGCCGTCTATGTGAAGGTGCTGGGTTCGACGTTCTGGATCGCATTTCTCACCGCCGCGCTCTCGGTGGCGCTCGGCTATCCGGTGGCGTATCTGCTCGCGCGCTTGTCGAGCCGCTCACGCGAGCGCTGGCTGCTGTGGATCGTGCTGCCGTTCTGGACGAGCTATCTCGTCAAGACCTATGCGTGGATGCTGCTGCTCTCCAAGACCGGCTTGCTCACCATCGTGGCGACGCATCTGGGCTTGATCGACGACGCGAGTACGCTCGCGCCGTCGCTGACCGGTGTGCTGATCGGCATGGTGCACGCCATGCTGCCGCTCGCCGTGATGACCATGCTGCCGATCATGCGCGGCATCAACATGCAACTGGTGCAGGCCGCCGAGACGCTCGGGGCCGATCGCGCGACAGGGTTCTTCACGGTGTTCCTGCCGTTGTCGGGGTCGGGGGCTGCGGCCGCCGGTTTGCTGGTGTTCATCTCCAGCTTGGGCTTCTTTATCGTGCCTGCGTTGCTGGGTTCGCCGCGTGAGTCGATGGTGGCGCAACTGGTCATCTCGTCGGTGCTGGAGCTCTTCGATTTGCGCTTTGCCGGGGCGTTGTCGACGGTGTTGCTGCTGTGTTCGATCGTCGTGTTCTATGTCTATGATCGTGTGGTCGGCCTGTCGTCGCTCGCCGGGGAAGCGCCGCAGCGTGCAGGCGGGCAGGGCGGCCGTTTGTTGCCTGTGCTGCTGGCGGTCGGGCGCATCGCAGGCAAGTTCGTGCCGAATTCGGGGCGCGCTGGGCATGGCGTCGGCTTGAAAGCCTATGCGTGGGTCATCGTGCTGGCGCTGGTGCTGCCCATTGCGTTCGTGGTGCCGCTCGCGTTCACCAAGCAGTCGTTCGTAGCGTTCCCGCCCGAGTTGTTCACGTTCAAATGGTTCGTGGCGTTCTTGGAATCGAGCGTCTGGCAATCGGCGCTGCTGCGCTCGCTGGGCGTCGGGTTTGCCACGGCGGCATTGGCGCTGGTGTTGGGCTTTGGCGCGAGTCTCGCACTCGTGCGCTTGCCTAGCCGCTGGCGCAAACCGCTCTTCGCGGTGTTTATCGCGCCGCTGATCGTGCCGCGCATCGTGGTCGCCGTCGGCTTGCTGTATCTGTTCGCGCGCTGGGAGTTGGCGGGCACGAATGCCGGTCTCGTCATCGGACACACGGTGCTGGCGATTCCGTATGTGGTGGTCACGCTCAGCGCAAGTTTCAAGCGCTTCGACTGGCGTCTCGACGACGCGGCCAAGATGCTCGGCGCGTCGGCGTTCACCCGCGTTCGCACCGTGTTGCTGCCTTTGCTGGCGGCCAGCCTCGGCTCGGCGTTCCTGTTCGCCTTCATCGTCTCGTTCGACGACCTGACCATCGCCATCTTTGTCTCCGGCGGTATCAACACCACGCTGCCCAAGCAAATGTGGGACGACATTCAACTGGCCGTCACGCCGACGCTGGCCGCCGTAGCCACCTCGCTGGTGTTCCTGATGGCGTTCTGTGTCTGGCTGTCTTCGATGTTCAAACGTAAGAGCTACTGATTCCCGCGGATTTCCGTATGTCTATGTCTAACGCTGCCCGAGTTGCGCCGATGAATGCGCCATCACATTCGAACACCGAGTCGAACACCCATCCGTACACCCGCTACTTTCCCCAACGCGCGAAAGGCGACCGGCTCGATGTCGTACCGCTGTTGATGGCCGGTCTCGCCGGGGGGCGCGAGGCGGCGTCGGTCACGCGTCCTGTCGTCGTCTACGAAGGCGACGCCATCGACCGGGCGCAAATGGCCCGGCGAGTGGCGGCGATGCAAGCGTGGTTTGCCGCGCAGGGCCTCGTGCCGGGCGATCGCGTGGCCGTGATGCTCGGCAATAGCGCCACGCAGGTGGCGCTGATCTACGCGCTAATGCTCTCGGGGCTCGTCTGGGTGCCGGTCAATACCCGCCTCAAGGGCGACGGCCTCGAATATCTGTTGGGGCATGCCAAGCCGAAGCTGCTGATCGCAGAGCCTGCGTTTGGCGAGGTGCTCGACGCGGCCTTGGTGCTCGCCGAACAGCAGCCGGGTCATCACGGGCCGAGCGTGGTCCGGCACTGGCTGAGCGATGTGCAGCAACAAGCCGCCGCGTTCGATGGGGCGGCACTGAACGCTGCGCCGGTCACGCCCGCGTCGGTGCTGTGCATCATCTACACGTCGGGCACGACGGGTGCGCCCAAGGGGGTGCTGTTCACGCACCGCATGATGCGTATCGCCAGCGAGGCCGCGATGCAGGTGGCCGATGCGGGTGACGGCGATCGTCTGTTCTTGTGGGAGCCGTTGTGCCATATCGGCGGTGCGCAAATGCTGCTGCTGCCGTTTTTGGCCGAAGTGGAAATGCATGTGGTGGAGCGGTTCTCGGCGAGCCGCTTCTGGCAGCAGTGCGAGACCGCACAGGCCACGCATCTGCATTATCTCGGCGGCATTCTCGACATCCTGATGCAGTTGCCGCGTGAGGCTCAACCGGCGCAGAACAGTCTGCGTGTCGCGTGGGGCGCAGGCGTTGCGGCAAGCGCTTGGCAGGCAACGCGCGAGCGTTTGCAGTGTGCTTTGCGCGAGTGCTACGGCATGACGGAATGCTCCAGCTTCGCCACGCTCAACGATACCGATACGCCGGGCTCGATCGGTCGCGCACTGCCGTGGCTCACGCTCGAACTGCTCGACGACGACGGCCAGCCGGTGCCCGACGGCGAACTCGGTGAGATCGTGTTGTCGAGCGATGTCGAAGGGGTGTTCCTGCCCGGCTATCTCGACAATCCGGAAGCCAGCGCCAAGGCATTGCGCGACGGCAAGCTCTATACGGGCGACAGCGCTCGCCGCAGCCCGGACGGCAGTCTGGTGTTTGTGGGCCGTCGCACGGACAGCATGCGGGTGCGCGGCGAGAACGTGTCGGCGTGGGAAATCGAGCGCGTGTTCGCGCGGCATCCGGCCGTGGCAGCGTGTGCCGCGATCGGTGTCGCGAGCGAAATCGGTGAGCAGGACGTATTGCTCTATGTGCAGTTTCGCGACGGGCAGGCCGTCGACTGGCCGACCCTCTGCGCATGGGCCGCAGACAAGCTCGCCAGTTATCAGCGCCCGCGCTACTATCGCGAAACCGAACGTTTCGAGACCACGCCGTCGGAGCGCATTCGCAAGCATCTGCTGTCGCGCGACACGTCGTCGGCATGGGATCAATCGTCGGTGAAGTGACGGGATGACGGGGGGGGGAGCGGGAATTTTAGAGTTATCGGCATAAAATAGACTGTTATTTTTATGAGATAATTCTCGCCTGATTGCCTTATTCCATCACGATCGTGGCTACCCAAAAAACTCCCCGTACCCGTGCCAAAACGGCAGCCGCCGACGACATGCCGGCGGCCGCTTCGAGCGAATCGACGTTGTACGTGCAGTCCGTCGAAAAGGCGATGAAGGTGCTCACCGCGTTCGATGGCTCGAAGCGCCATCTCTCGCTGTCCGAAATTGCGGCCGCTACTGGCTTCGACATCAGCGCGGCGCAGCGCTTCACGTTCACGCTCTCGGCACTCGGCTATTTGCTCAAAGATCCGCAGAGCAAGAAGTACGAACTCTCGCCCAAGCTGCTCGACTTCACGTATCACTATCTTGTCTCGAACGAGCTGGTGAGCCGTGCGGCGCCGTATCTTCAGCAGTTGGCGGCGGAGACCGAAGAAGCGACCAACCTGACCGTGCGCCTCGATACCGACATTGTGTTCGTGCTGCGGATCGTGAGCCGAAGTGTGTTCAATGCCAACGTGATCGTCGGCTCGCGGTTGCCCGCATATTGCACGGCGCCGGGGCTGGCGATGCTCGCGACGCTCGACGACGCCGAGATCGACGACATCCTCGCGCGAACGAATTTGGTGGAGTTCACGCCAGCCACCGTCTGGCAGCCTCGCAAGATCAAAGAGCGTCTCGCACGCATTCGCAAGCAAGGCTACGCGCACACCGAAGACGAGTACTTCATGGGCGATATTTCCACGGCGGCGGCAGTGGTCAACCTCGACGGCCGTGCCATCGGTGCCATCAATATCGCAGTGCCGCGCGTGCGCTGGAACGCCGGACGCGACGAGCGCCGTTTTGCCGATCTCGTGATTCAAACGGCGGGGGCTCTGTCGGCACGTCGGCGTCAGGATTAAGGCGGAGCAGACGCTGGGCGCTTGTGTGAGGCAATGTAAGGCGCGCTGAGATGCGCCACACATGCGCTTCAGCCAGTCGACTGGCCGACCGGTTGAAGTCTCAAACTGGCGTGCTAGAATCCCGCCCCATGGGTATGGAGCAGGGCTGAATTCCAAGGATTCCGAGATACCACGCAGGGCTTGCCACCGCATATCGACGGGGCGCCCAGGGAAGTGCGTGATACGCCACGGCCGATTGCGCCACGGTGTCGGAAGACCTCTAGAGAAACCGATGGCCGAACCGGGGCGGCCAGACGGTGCGCCAAACGAGGCGCGCAAGCAGCTGCGGTGCTTACCATCCCAACTCACAGGCGGTGCAAAGCACCATTGCCGCCGCCCCCGCGCCTTCAATCCGCGCGTCTGCATCGTGTCAGGGCTGTTGTTCGCTTTTTGCCCGCTTGTGCCCGACACGGCAGCGCACACCGGGGAATGGAGCTATGGCTCTGGGGTTGTCGTTGCCTGCGTTGGACCTGCCGACGCTGCAATTCGTCACTTTCTTGCTGAGTATTGCGACGGGCATTCTGTTCATGCTCGATGCGCTGCGTCGCGACGAGGCCGAGTCTCCCCGCTGGTGGAGTCTGGCGTTCCTGCTTGCCACCTTTTCTCCCATCCTCTATTTGCTGGCAGCCCGAAGCGGGCGGCTCGCCGTGCTTTACCCGTTGGGCAATGCGGTGGCCACGCTCGCGTTCGCGATGGTGTGGAGCGGCGCCCGGCGTTTTTATGGGCGCAGTGTCCAGTGGGTTGCCGTGTTCGGCGGCCCGGCGGTGTTGCTGTGGGGGACGTGGTTGTTTGCGCGTCCGCTCGACGCGTGGAGCGGCGGGGTGCTGTTCTTCTCGCTGCTGGCGTTGTACAGCCTGATGGCCGCCAAGGAGTTTTGGCAGGCGTCGGGCACACGGCTTCCCAGCAGCATCGTGCTGGCGGTGGTGGCCGTGTTGCATGGCAGCTTTTACACGGCGCGCGCCGTCGCGCTCGTCTGGCTCGGCCCCACCGATGCGCAGTTTCTTGCATGGTTCGGTGCGCAGGTGGCGACGACCGAGATGCTGGTACTGATCGTGGTGGCGAGCTTCCTGATGGTGTCGCTCGGCAAAGAGCGCTCTGAAATTGCGTTGCATCGGGCGGCCACGCGCGACGGGTTGACCCAAGCGTTCAACCGGCCGGAATTTACCCGGCTTGCGCGCGAGCAGATGCGCCGCCATGGCACGGCACGCACCCCGGTGGCGTTGCTGCTGCTCGATCTCGATCACTTCAAGCGAATTAACGATACGTACGGACACCCGTTCGGTGACACCGTACTGCTGCTGTTCGCGCGCACGGCAGCGCAGCAACTGCGCTCCGACGATATCTTCGGGCGCTACGGCGGCGAGGAGTTCGCCCTGTTTCTTCCGGGCGTGAGCGTGACAGAGGCGTTGACGATTGCCGAGCGTGTGCGTGAGGCATTCGAGCGGGCGGGGCGCACCGTGCAGGGCGAAGCGGTGGCGGCAACGGTGAGCATCGGTGTGGCCTGCGACGAGCGAGCGCGCGGCGAGTTATCGTCGCTGGTGCAACGCGCCGATCGGGCACTCTATCAGGCCAAAGCAGCGGGGCGTAACCGCTGCGTGCGATATGCGCCGGAGACGGCAATTACGATGACCGAAGCGCGCACACCGTTGCGCGCCACGGGGTAGAAATCCATTGCGGCGCCAAGGTTTACCGCGTATAAGTGTTCAATCGAACATCAAGTCTGACGTTTATCGAGCGTCGATCCTACCGATCTTTGCGAGACACTTCCGATCTCTGAATTTCTTGGTTGTCCGTCACCGATTCAACAGGTGTCCTTCGACATCACCCGCGGTCCGAAGGGGTTGCAGACTTCCAGTACCAAACCCTCCTGATCTCATTTCCTTTCGTTGTGCCTGCTCGGGCGCGTAATCGACGCCAGGGAGCGGTGCAGCGGTCGTCGGGGGCAATATGGCCTACGTCACTCCGTATTACAAGGGTTTCCGCCTGGAAACGTTGGTGTTTCGCGAGCAGGACCCCGATTCGACAGAGCGGAAACACGATCGGACGTTTGGCGTGTCGGTGAAGATTTCCCGCACCACGCTCGAAGATCTCACTCCATCGGGGGATTCACAGGTCTACCGGCTCCAGAGCCTTCCGTTCGACTCCATCGGGGAAGCACGGCGTGCAGGCAATGCTTACGCTCAGGCACTGGTCGATAACTTCGTTGACAGCGGGACGCCTGCCCTATGAGGTCGACATGCATCCGAACCCGAGCTGGTTTCTGTATGCGGACTATCTTCCCCCTGACCGTACTCGCTTTTTTTCCGTTGCCGCGATGACTTTTGTCATGAGGCTGCGCTACCGTGCCTACCGTGGCGCGGCGCGCGATCTCGTGCAGCGCTCGCGCATGGCGCGCTGGCTGCCCGTGCCGGTGAAGGCGCGCGTGTTGAATGCCGTGAATATTCAATAAGGCTGCACGATCCTGCGTGATCGATTGCGGCCAGTACTAAATCGCACGAGCACAACGAACCATCCGTGATCGTCGATCATTGTCATTGACCGACCGCTGAGGATTCAAGAATGCTGACCCTTTCGAAGCAAGCCATCGTGGCCGCCATTCAACGCATTGCCGATACCGGGCAGACGCGTCCTTCCGAAGCTGTGATCAATGCGCTACTGGCGCGGGAGTTGATTTGCCGCGTTGGCGAACGGCTCGAGCTCACCCAGTTTGGGCGCTCGTATTGCCGCTCAGAGCGTGCGCCGGCCTGGCGCTAATCACGCTAATCGCGTTAATTGCGTTAATCGAGGCCGGATAGACTCGAGCCCCCTCGAGCGCATCGGCGGGGGCCGCTGGACGCAAAGCCTATGCGGTCATTCGCACTGACCTTAGCGGGCATACGTGCCCGCTAAACGTATTTCAGAAGCTCAGTGCCATGCTGGGGTGTGCATCGATCGGCAGTAAGATTTGCCGTACGGCGTCACTTCGAGGCGTTGGCCGACCCGGCGAACCAGTTCCCGGGCGAGTAGCGCATCGATGACCGCGTCTGACGGTGCTTCGTCGCCTTTCGCGATCAGTGCGAGCGCGGCCGCAATGGCTTGTTTAGTGAGCGAAAGCATGGTTTTTCTCCTGATGCCGCCGTTTTAACGAGTATGCGCGCTATGACGCCGCATTGCTCGAAATCTTTATGGCCCGTTGCTTAACAAGCGACAGGGTTCGGCGTCAGAATGTTTTGATGCGCGTTGGCAAGCTGGCTTAATGCGGCTGAATGCGCAGCGTATGCCCAACCGCGCCGGGAGATCAGAATGGATCGCAAAAATCAGGGAATCGAAGCGCTTCCCGACGAGCAACGCGAACGTTTTCTCGCGGCATGTCTCGCCAGTGGTATTAACGTGAAGCGTTTAATCGTGACGGTGGAAACCAGCTATTCGGGCGAGGGCGATCTTGCGCAGGCCATTCACGATGTCTACGTGAGCGGTATGCGCCGCATTCGGCACTACCGGTCGCTAGTCGGCGAAGCGTCCTGGACGATACAGTTCGAACAGGACGCCCGCGCAGGCGTTTTTAAATAAGTCGCCAGTTTCGGCATATCTCGCTGCGGCGGCGATCAAACCGAGATTCCGGGTTACCAAGTCCAGCGCAGCCCCAGCGTGGCAGAAACGCTTTGTTGCCGCGTGTTGTCGAGTTGTGTGAGGTAGGCCAGCGTGCCGTAGACGCTCGCCGATTTGTTGAAGCGCCCGGCGACACCGATGCCGAATTGTGCCGACGTGCTGTTTGCATTCGTCACGATCGGTGTGGTGCCGCCGAAGACAACTCGCCCGTCGCTACCGAACGTGTGCAAGAGGTTGAACAGCAGGTAAGGGCGCAGCAGTCCGCGCGCGCCGTCGTAGTTGCCTTCGAGCCGTGCGCCGATACGCGCGAGCCACGCATTCGTGTTGTCGAACGCGACACTCGAAATGCTGTCGTTGAAATTATCGATCGACTGATGCTGCCAGATGATCTGCGCCTGTGGTTCGAGCGAGAGCGTAGCGGTCAGCGGGATCGGCCAGCCGGTTTCCAGCGAGGCTGCAATGGCCTTGCCGTTCACGTCGCGATTGAGTCCGCTGATCGGCCGCGTTTGGTATTGCAGCGCCGATGCCAGCACCACGGCGTCGGTGTAGGCGCCGCCCGGCATCACGTGAGTCCAATACAACCCGGCGCTATACATATCCAGCGACAGCGAACCCGCCGCCGTATCGTTCGTGCCGAGCGCAAACCCCTGCACGTCGCCAGTGGCGCGCGTCCATCCACCCAGAATGCCGACGTGGTCGCCATGGCCGCTGTCCGAGTGGCGCGCGAAAATATCGTGGCCGAGTTGCACGCCACCGATGTTGCCGTCGAACTGTGGTGTCACGTCGCCTTTCGAGCGCAGCTGTTCCGTTTGTCCCCACACGCGTACCCAGCCATCGGTGAGCCATCCGCGCTCATCGAGCAGCCCCTGCTGTCCCTGCCGTTCGTGAAACGTCGCGAGTTGCGCAAACCCGGCAGTACGGGCCAGATCCGGCATGACCGAATACACCGGCACTTCGACGCGATAGATCGGTGCGGGCGGATCGCCGGCCGGGAGCGCGGCTGGCGCGCCCGGACTGGCCGCCACCGGCGCAAGCACTTCCGTGACCGTGGCCCCCGAAACGGGGTCGGTCGTCGTGACGGTCGTGGTCACTGGCACGGTCGAGCGCAGATACCAGCTATTCGTACTGTCTGCCGTCGTGCCGCCTTTGTAGAGCATGTACGTGTATGCCCCCACGGAGACGGGCGCCCCCAGCGCAAAAGCCGACGCCGACGATGTCGCGCCGCCCACCGCACTCACCATCGGAATGCCGTTGCCGGTCGTGAGCGCACCGAGCCCGCCCATATTGTTCACATTGATCGACGTATTGCCGCCGATGACACCGCCGCTCACCGTGAGCGGGGCCACTTTCGACGTGTCGTCGCCTAACACCGTATCGATCGCGAGCGTGCCGCCGTTGCCCGTATAGTTGCCGACGATGGTGAGCGTGCCGTTGCCGCTGCCATCGCCCGGGTGCACCGTGCCTGCATTAGTCACGTTGCCGGTGAGCGTGCCGGTGCCGGTCAGCGTCGCGCCCGACGCAATCGTGGTAGTCGCGCCGCCCAGTGTGCTGGTCAGGTTGAACGTGCCGCTTTGAAGTTGGGCGGTGGTGAAGTTGCCGCTGCCGCTCCATGTCCAGTTGTCGCCTTGGGCAAGCAAGGTGCCGAAGTTGACGAACGCGTTGCTGGCCGTGCCGGTACCTTGCAGAATCAGCTTGCTGACCGCGCTCGCGCCGCCGTCTGCCGTGCCGACGATTTGCGACCCGGTTTGCAGCGTGAGCGTGTTCGATTTTGCGGCGGGGTTCATGTAAATGGCGGTGCCGACATTGCTCTGCACCAACCCCGCGTTGGTGATCGAGATCGTGCCGTTCACAGTGCGAATGCCATAACCTTGCTGGCTGATGATCTGGCCGCCCGCTTGATTCACGATCGAAGAGGTGAACCCCAGCGCAGTGTTCGAGACGACGGCGTCGCTGTTAACGCCGCGGGCTTCGATGTAGCCGCTGTTGGTGAAGTTGTTGTTATTCCCTTGCATGAACACCGTGAACGAGCGATTCGACGCGGTGCCGCCGGTCGTGAGCAACGTGCCGGAATTCGTCACCGTGCTTTGTCCGCCCACCACGCTCAACGCGCGACTGCCGCTGCCGTTGGCCGTGACAGTGCCCGTGTTGACTACGGTGCTATACAGCCCGAGGCCCGAGGCTTGCCCCCACGCCACGGTCATGCCGTCCGCATTTGGGCCGGAGACGGTTATGGTGCCGTTGTTCGTCATCGTTCCGTGATTGCCGTTGATGGCCATGCCATCATCTGACGCACCGTTCGCCGTGATGACGCCCGTCGAGGTGTTTATCAGCGTGTTGTAATCGTGATTGCCCAGCATTGCCGCGCCGCGTCCAGAGGCCGCCGTGCCAACGATGCTCACGGTGCCTGAATTGGAAATCGTGCTCGACGAGTCGACGGTAATGGTCGCCACGTTGGGCGTGGTCCGCGTTGACGAGATCGTGGCCCCTTGCTGCACATTGACCGTCACGTTGGTGCTGCCGGTCTGCGCAGCCACGACGCCGTCGGTCCCGGTGCAGGTGACCGTTGTGCCGCTAGCAGGGTTGACGTTATCGCACGCCGCTTTAGCACTGCCGATCAGGCAAAGCAGCGATATTGCCAATATCACTGGCTTGCGAGGGAAGGGGCAATGCGCAGCGTTACATTTCTCGGAATCATTTATTGATGTTTTCATTTTCCGCACTCCCGCAGTATTTTTTTAATTCATGGGAACATCCGAGTGTTTGGAAAATATATTGAAAAACAGGCGATTACAAATTTCTTGTTGTTTTGTTAGTACGAATTGTAAGGAGTTGTTACGTTAAGAAATTCTAAATATTGTATGAATGAAAACCGTTCGTATTATTAATAAATTTATGTGAATATTTAATAAATTAATAAGGAGTTCAACGTATATGCCATCGTCCGTGCGTAATTCGTTGCTTTGGATTTTCGATGCTTTTGAGCGCGACGAGACGTTCATTCACAAGCGAATGTTCGGCAGTGATGCGGCGTATGTCGGCGGCTTGTTGTGTCTGATTGCGGCGGATCGCGAGCCGCCGTGGAGTGGCTTACTCGTTTGCACGTCGCAAGATCGCCATGCCGCGTTGATCGCGGAAATTCCCGCATTACGCACGCATCCCGTGCTGGGGAAGTGGTTATACGTGCCGCAATCAGACCCGGATTTTGAAACCGCCGCTCACACGCTGACGGCGTTGGTGTTGGCAGGCGATGCGCGCATCGGCGTCGAGCCAAAACCGCGCAAACGAAAATCGGCAAAGAAGAAAACGTAGGCGGCGGATATTTCTTTCGCGGCATGCATCCGGCATCTGCACCCACCCGTATGTCCTAGTGCTTCCAACGTGCGAAGCGCCACGAATCGGGTGAAGGAATGAAGACTTTTCAAGTATCCGGGCTGACCGGTGTTGTGCTTGCGATCGCCGTTGTCATGGGCGGTCAAGCCGTGACAGCATCGGCGGCGATGGACGGTGACAAGACCGTCATGGTAGGCGGTGCGGCGATGTACCCGTCGAAGAACATCATCGAGAATGCCGTCAATTCGAAAGATCACACGACGTTAGTCGCGGCAGTCAAGGCGGGCGGGCTGGTCGACACGCTCTCCGGCCCTGGCCCATTTACGGTCTTCGCGCCGACCAACGAGGCATTCGCGGCGCTGCCCGCAGGCACGGTCGATACGTTACTTAAGCCGGAAAACAAGCCCACGCTCGACAAAGTGCTGACGTATCACGTCGTGGCCGGTCGGCTGACCGCTCAAGATTTGATGAAAGCGGTGAGCGACGGCGGTGGCCGCGCGACGCTCAAGACGGTCGAAGGCGATTCGCTCACTGTGATGCAAAAGGGCAACCATCTCACGGTGACCGACGACAAGGGTGGCGTTGCCAATGTCACCATCGGCAACGTCATGCAGTCCAACGGCGTGATTCACGTCGTCGACAAAGTGCTCATGCCCTGATCAGTCGGCGGCCACGTGAACCATTTCCTCGACTTCGCCCGGCTGCTTTTTCTTCATGCGAATAAACAGCAATAACGGCATGACGAGCAGCGTCAGAATCATCATCAGCTTGAAGTCATCCAGATAGGCGATCATCGCTGCCTGCCGGGTGACTTCGGCGTTGATGGCGGCGATGGCCGCCGAGCCGTACGTTTGCGCGTACGCTTCCAGCCCTTGCGTGAAGGGCGTGATGTGCTCCGAGAGCACCGCGTGATTGACCTGTGTGTTCTGCGTGAGCAGCGTCTGCACGACCGAAATGCCGATACTGCTGCCGATGTTGCGCGACAGACTGTAAATCGCCGCACCGTCGGCACGTAGGGCACCGGGCAACGTGGCGAACGTCACCGTGGTGAGCGGCACGAACACGAATCCCAGCCCAAAGCCCTGAATGACGCCCGGCCAGACGATGTCGGACGGACTCAGCGTCGTGGTGTACCCGGCCATCAGATACAGCGAATAAGCGGTCAGCGCAAAACCGAAGCCCAGCAGATAGCGGACGTCGACCCGGCCGACGAGCCGCCCGACGATCAGCATCGCCGCCATCGTGCCCGCGCCCGACGGCGCCGTCACCAGCCCGGTGAGAATCGCCGGATAGCCGAACAGGCTTTGCAACATCGGCGGGAGCAGGGCGCGCGTCGCGTAAAGAATGATGCCGACCACGAAGATGTAGATCACCCCCGTGTTGAAGTTGCGGTCGCGCAGCAAGGCGCGGTTGAAGAACGAATTCTCGTCGGCCGTCCACGTATGCACGATGAAGTATGCGAAGCAAATAATCGCGCCAAGCATCTCCAGCCAGATTTCCGTCGAGCTCAACCAGTCTTGCTGTTCCCCACGATCGAGCAGCAACTGCAATAGCCCGATCGCCAACCCGAGCGTGACGAAGCCCATCGCATCGAACTTCCCGGCTTTTTGCTCAGGCGGTTCTTTGAGATACGCGGCGATACCGAGGAACGCGATCAACCCGATCGGCAGGTTGATATAGAACACCCAGCGCCAGTTATAGCTGTCGGTGAGCCAGCCGCCGAGCGACGGCCCGAGAATCGGCCCAACCATCACCCCCATGCCGAACACCGCCATGGCCGAGCCATGCTTGTGCGGCGGATTGATGTCGAGCATGGTCGCCTGCGAGAGCGGCACGAGCGCCGCGCCGCAAATGCCCTGAAACAGGCGCGCGGCCACAATTTCAGTGAGCGACTGCGCCATGCCGCACAACGCCGAAGCGATCGTGAAGCCCGCCACCGACCACAGGAACACGCGGCGGCGCCCGAAGCGCGCACAGAGCGCGCCGGTCAGCGGCGTCGCAATGGCGGCGGCGACGATGTAGGACGTGAGTACCCAGGTAATCGAGTCCTGCGAGGCGGACAGGCTGCCTTGCATATGGGGCAGGGCAACGTTGGCGATGGTGCTGTCGAGCGTTTGCAGCACCGTGGCGAGCATGACGGAAATACTGACGAGCGCGCGATGCTTGTTGGCGTCGCCAGCGCTTTGCGGGGAAGACACGGTATTACCTCGGGTGGAATGCGTTGTCGCTTTTGTTGTTTTGGCACCGCGTGCGGTGCGTTGGCCCGCCGAATGTCGGCCTTCGGCGGGTGGTCTCCTTCACGGCTCCTTCGAAATTCCTGAAACTCCTCAAAAAATCCTTATTCCGTCGTTTCGTCCGCCTGTCTCGCCGCGGACGGTGTGGAAGGCGGGCAGGCCGCCTCCGCGCGCGTCAGATTCGTCAGCACTTTGCCTAGCAGGCGCGCGAGCTCGGTGCGCTCGGCCGGCGTGAGATCGGCCATGGCATCGCGCTCGACCATGGTGGCGAAGGCGACGATGGTGTCGATCTTGGCTTCCGATGCCTCGGTCAGATAGAGCAAGTGGGCGCGCTTGTCGTTGGGGTCGCGCTCACGCCGCACCAACTCCTTTTCTCTGAGCCGGTCGAGCAGTCGGACGAGTGCCATCGGGGTCAACTCCATGCGTTCGGCCAGTTCGGCCTGTGTCTGTACGCCATACCGGTGCAGCATGACCAGCACTCGGCTTTGCGCGCGGGTGAGGTCGAAATTGCCCCGGGCGCGCCGGTCGAACAGGCGCGAGTGCACCCGTGCGACGTCGTGCACGAGCGTTCCGAAGCGGGACGACCAATCGATTTTCGGCATTGCAGGCTCACACCGGCAGCACGCCACCGGCAGATAAATTGATAAACACGTTTATCATTTTGCCAGAGACTCTCATCGAGCGGCAACTGTGGCAAATAGGTGACATGTGGACGGCGCGATGGCCGTGGCAGGGGCGTGCGGGGCGCGTTTCGCTCGGCGCGACGGGCGTTCCCGGGGCGGCGACTGCGGGGTATTACGGTCAACCAACGAAGGCGTAAAAAGTGTAAGGAAAATAAGCACTTGACACATTGCTTCGGCGGAACAAGAAAGGAATGGTGCGATGCGTTAGGCGTGAGCGCCATAGCGTGGCACCTAGCCCTTTTTTGACCCTAAGGAGTGTCAATCATGTTTGACCTTTCACAAGCTTCCGACGTCCTCTCGATTACCGAAGCCAACGATTCGCCCGTTCACCGCCTGCCGGCCAGTTCGGTGGCAGACCAAAAGACCCGTGTTATGCCGTCGAGCGTCGCCGACTTGACCGGTATGCGCGAGGAGTCGCTGCCGTTCATCGTCACCATCGCCAGTGACGAAACGGCTTTGCGCGACGCAGTAGCAATGCGTCAGGCGGCGTATGGCCGTCATTTGCCGGACCTGGCCGCGACGTTGAGCGAACCGGAAACGAGCGATCGCGAGCCCGGATCCATCGTGCTCGTGGCGCGCGCCCGGTTGGACGGCGCCGTCATCGGCACCATGCGCATTCAGACCAATCGCTATCAGGCACTGCATTTGGAAGACTCGGCACCGTTGCCTGAATGGCTGGGCGACGCGGCGCTGGCGGAAGCCACCCGGTTGGGCGTGGTGGCAGGGCCGGTTGGCCGGGCGGTGAAGACGGCGCTCTTCAAGGCGTTCTATCAGTACTGCCTGCTGTCGCGTATCGACTGGATGGTGATCACGGCGCGTCCGCCGCTGCATCGTCAGTACGAAGCGCTGATGTTCGTCGACGTTTTTCCTTCGCAGGCCTTGATTCCGATGGCGCACGTGGGCGGCATCGGTCACCGGGTGTTGGCGCTCGATGTGGCCAATGCACGTACGCGCTGGCAAGCCGCCGGTCATCCGTTGTTCGGTTATATGTGCCTCACCCATCATCCGGACTTGCGTCTGGGGATGCCGGAGATGGATGACCTTGCCTCGGAAATGGGGGCAGCACCGGGCGAAGCCAGTGTTGGCGCGCATTTGCGGGATTTATCTTTTGGTGCCGACGCGGTAGGATGCGTACCAACAGGCTACAGCCTGGCGGTGTAATGCCGTTATTTCAACTAACGTTGCCCCGGTTTGCGCTTCGACGCGATGTCGACGCGGCCGGCGGTGGCGAGCAGGACGGGTGCGAGACGCCTGCCCATGCCGGCCATATCCATGGGCCGGCATGGGACAGGGGCCGACCCGGCTGGCAAGGCGGGCTCATTGGGGCTCGCCTTGTCGGCGTACCACGCGGGGGCGACCAACGAAATAAGGGCACAAAAGGCATATGGCGGGGGATCTCGGCAACGAGCGTGACAATCACGGCCACCATGCGAACGATCTTGCCGACGAGCTAGCCAATTTTGGCAGCCCACGGCGTCGTTGGCGTGTAACGGCGCGTCTCGACGAGCTGTTTCGAACCGTTTCTCTGTATGCCGTACCCGTGGCGATCATGCTCGTCTCGGGCATCGTGCTGCTCTTTCAGGACAGTCAATACGCCGTGCGCGGCGCTGTGCCGCTCACTTTTCAGGCGCAGGGCGATCTGCCCGCCACGCTGGGACCGCCGATGGTGCAAAGCGCCCTCGAGCACGCGCCCGACGTGAGTCAATACAGCACCCATTTATCTGAAGCGCCGGTTTGGTTTCGCGTGAGCGTGCCGCCGGTCGACGACGAGCAACACACCGTTATCGAGTTTCCGTCGCGTCACGCGCAAACGCTCTCGTGCTGGCGAAATCCGGACGCGCCCGCCATCGGCCGCGCCGACCGAGGCGACGTGAGCGGTGCCTTCCGGGTATCGAAAGCGGGCTTTGCCATCGACTTGGGCAAACTTACCGCGCCTGTCACGTTGCTTTGCGAGGGCACCTTCTCCGGCCCCGCACACCTGACGCTCACCGCTTGGCCCGCCAGCGAACTGCGCGTGTCGGAAAAGGAATTCCACCGCAGCAACGGGCTGCTCGAAGGCGGGTTGCTCACGCTCTCGGCGTTTGTGCTTGTGACCGCCATCATCAATAAGGAATGGTTATATGTGCTGTTCGCCGCGTGGCTGATCGGGAATTTGCGGCTCGCCGCGAACTCGCTTGGCGCCGACACGCAGTGGCTGGAGCGCGCGATTCCGACCGAATGGGATGCGCTGGTGCGCAAGGCGACGTTCGCTATCTATTACGTCCTCACGTATTCGCTGTTCACCCAACTCTTCAAACGCGAGCTGCTCCGCATCGGCATGAAGTGGCTCGTGATGATTCTCCAGTGGGCGGGTGTGGTGTTGTGCTGCGCGGCCATTGCCTTGCCGTACGCCCATTTCATTCCGGTGCTGTGGGCGGTCGCGGCGCTCGGCATCGTGATCGTGTTGTTCCTGCTGGTGCGCATTCTCGTGGTGACGCGCTCGCGGGTGGCCATTTGGTACAGCGCGTCGCTCGCCATCGTGCTGTTTGCGACATTCTCGGAAGTGATTGCCGCCGCGTTCAACGCGCGGGCGCTGTCGACCGCGCTCAATAGCGTGACGGCGGCGTTGTTCTCGAGCCTGATGGCGGCGCTCGCCATTGCCGAGCAAATGCGCGCAGAACACCAGGGCAAGCTCGAAGCGCAGGCGGAACTGCGCAATGCCTACGACGTGACGCCGGTTGGCCTGTTCACGCTCAACGACGAGGGCGTGTTTGTGCGGGGCAACGCCGCACTGCACACCATGCTTGGCATTCCCAGCACGGAAGGGCGGTCGTACCGGTGGGATCAATTCTTCGGTCACAACACGTGGCGCATGTTGCTCGACGTGGCGCAGCACAGCGACGAATCGGAACTGGAAATTCTGTCGCTGCCGCGCGACGACGGCCGCACGAGCCGGTATCTCGTGAAGGCGATCTTCGCGGACGGCCGTATCGAGGGCTCGTTGCAGGACATTACCGAGCGCGCCCGGACGATGGAGCAACTGCGCTATTTGGCCGAGAACGACCCGTTGACTGGGGTTTCGAACCGGCGCGGCATCGAGAAGTCGCTCGGTGAGGCGATTCGCACGCTGTCCGATTCCCGCCCGGCGGCGCTGGCCTATCTCGACCTGGACCGCTTCAAGCTCGTCAACGATCTGTTCGGTCACGCGGCGGGCGACGAAGTGTTGCGTCAGGCGTGCGATCGCATGCGCGCGCGTCTGTCGGCCGACCAGAGTGTTGGCCGTACCGGCGGCGATGAATTCATCGTGGTATTTCGTGACGCCACCATTAAGGAGGCGGCTGCGGTGGCGCGCCGGTTGGTGGATGCGATTGCCGGCGAGCCGTATCAGATAGGCGAGCGCGCATTTCAGGTGCGCGCATCGGCCGGGGTGATCGAACTGACGACCGACATGCGGGTGCCCGACGCGATCTCGTCGGCCGACCGTGCGTGCCGCGAGGCGAAGAAGAGCCGTCGGGAACTGGTGGTCTATGAGCGTGGCGCAGCGGCGTTTCGCGAGCGGCTGGCGGAGCTGCGGCTCATCGATGCGCTCGACGCGGGCCTCACGCCGAACACGTTGTTTCTCGAAATGCAACCGATCATGGAGATGGCGGCCCCCAGCGGTTCGCTCAACTTCGAGGTGTTGCTGCGCATGCGCGATGGTGACGGCAATATCGTCCCGGCGTCGCGGATCATCAGTGCCGCAGAGGAAAACGGCACCATCGGCATGATCGACAAATGGGTGCTCACGAATACGCTCACGTGGATCGATCTGAACCGCGAGCGCCTGTCGAAGACGCAGTTCGTTTGCGTGAACCTCTCGGGGGCTTCGCTCAACGACGAGCATTTCATCCGCGATATCTTTGCGACGCTTGCGGCGCACGAGCGGGCCGTCGAGTTGTTGTGCATCGAAATTACGGAAACCGTGGCGTTGCACGATCTGGACAACACCCGCCGGTTCGTCGACCGCATTCACCAGATGGGCGGGCGTATCGCGCTCGACGACTTTGGTGCGGGCTTCAGTTCTTTCTCCTATCTCAAGGATCTCGCCGTCGACGCGATCAAGATCGATGGGGCGTTCGTTAAAAGCATGGCGGCGCATCCGGCCAATCTGGCCATCGTCGAAGCGATTGTGGCGCTTGCCAAGAATCTCGGCATTCGCAGCGTGGCCGAGTGGGTGGAGGACGCCGCCACGCTCGAAGCGCTCTCCGAACTGGGTGTCGACTATGTGCAAGGTTTCTTGATTGCACGCCCGCAGACGCCCGAAGCGATACTCGCTGCCGAGTCGGCGGCGAGCTTCGTGCGCGACCCGCAACTGGCGGCGTTGCTCGTGGAACTGGGGCAGGCGTATTACCCCAGCGAGCGCGGCAGCACAGCGCTGCACTAGATACGGGCATGACGGCAGCAAGCGCGCGTATGAAGCGTGTTTGCTGTCGCCATTGCCTGCATTTGGCGCAATGCTCTATTTCTCACGAAATTTCAATTCGGCCGTCTGCGCACGGCGCCGATTGTCGCGAAACCCCACAAATACAGGGCTTTTCGCTGTCAAGCCACCTCCATCGAATCGTCATCAGGGCGTAACCCAACGTAAGAATTCCACTTGGAATAAATCTTGTCCCCCGTAAAGAACGGGTGGCAGAATTTGTCCATCGACGCGGCTGGAGACAAATCCGGCGCGCCGGTGACGGTTTCTGCGGGCGGGGATGGCGCGGAGTTGCACGGCACCGGTGTTTGGCGACATGACCGGCGCGCGATGGGAAACGGGGTTAGGACCGAGTGCATCCACGAGATGTTTGCGGCGCGACTAGTAGACCTAACCAAAAAAACGACAATGATTTCGACACTGCTCAAACTTCTGTACCGTCACAGCCATTCGGCGAAGTGGCGGCACAACGAGCGCCTGTGGCCGCACGCGCAGATCGTGCGCGACGCAACGGGCGTGATCGAGCGCTTCACATGGCGCGGCCGAAACGTGCCGCTGGCACGCCGCGCCGAACTCCAACAATTGCGCCGACTGCCTTGCCATATCATCGCGAGCGGCCCGTCGGTGGCCGAGATCGATTACAACGCGCTGCCGATGCATCACGTCATGGGCGTGAACGGGGCGATTGCTCTGGTCGACCGCGCGCCGGTGAAGTTCAACTATTACTGCTTGCTCGACGCCGGGTTTGTGCGTCAGCGCCCGGATCTGGCGCGTCGCATCGTGGCGCGCGATCTCGTGTTGTTCGTCACGCCGGTCGTATTGGCCCGGCTGCTTGAGATGTACCCGATGTCGGCGTTCGGCTGCCGCTTCTATCTGGTCGACGATATTTTCAAGCGCGGCATGGAAGCCGCACGCTCCCCCGTGGAACTGCGCGCCAACGCGCGCGTAGTGGCCAGCGCTGCGTTTTTCGACGGCGACGGGCGCCTCGGCTACAGCTTCGATATCGACAACGGTTTCTTCCACGGCGGCACCGTGGCGTACTTCGCGC
Source organism: Pandoraea pneumonica (assembly GCF_902459645.1). GTDB lineage: Bacteria > Pseudomonadota > Gammaproteobacteria > Burkholderiales > Burkholderiaceae > Pandoraea > Pandoraea pneumonica. Next base: position 1,121,696 of record NZ_CABPSK010000001.1, on the reverse strand, counting down.
TGCAAGTGGCGACATGGCTCGGGTTTTCGGAACTGTATCTGCATGGCGTAGATCTGCGCGACGCTGCGCAAACGCCGCGTTTCTACGAAACGATGCAGTCGCGTGCACCGACGCGTCTCGATGTCGAATTCGCCAGCCTGATCGAGCCGTCGTTCCGGCGCGCCTCGGAAGTGTTGCGTGCGCGCGGCGTGCGTGTCGAGAACCTGTCGCGCGAGAGTGCGCTGGGTGACGATATTTTCGAAAAGGTCGACTGGCGCTCGCTGCGTCGGCGCAATCTCAGTCTGGTGGTGCCGGGCGACGCGGTACCGGCTTCGCTTGTCGATGTGGTCGGCGTGCCTGCAACGCCGACGTTCCGCCCGACGGGGACGCACGGTCACAAATGACGCGCGGCGCGGGATGTGCCGCGCTGTCGTGCCACGCCGCGTCGTCACGGTGTCATCGCGATGACACAAATCATGACGACATCGGGCTAAGAAGGCCGCCAGGCCACGGTCTACCTGCTACAATCGCACTCCGGGTTTTCCTGAAGCATGAGCGATTATGGGGTTTGGCTGGTTCGGACTGTCGACGTTTTGGTTGCTGGCGTTGTGCTGGCCTGGCGTACGGGGTCTGCTTGGCGGTGAGATTCGACTCTTCGGCCCCGGCACCCTGCGCATGCTCCTTGGTGTTCCGCTCGCGATGGTATCGAGCGCGACGCTGGCCGCGCTGACCGGCGGCGACAGCCAAAGCGCTGGCGGCAGCATCGGTCAATCGCTTTCCCACGGTTTGCAAGTCACATTAGGCGGCACGCTCGCGATGAGTGTTGCTGGCTTCGTTCTGCTGTTCTCCCTTCCGCTCGTTTTTGGCACCACTTGGTGGGGCCTGTTTGCGCGCGTGCTTCCCGCGGGCGACAGCGATGAGGACGACGAAGACGACGCTGCCCCGCGTGGCAAGCTGTTCGGCTTTCTTCGTCGCGATGCGGGGGAGAGTTCGCGCCACGAGAGCGGGTTTGGCGTGCGCAGCGAGCCGACGCGTGGTCTGTCGCAGATGTCGTTCGACGTGCCGGATCGCGCTGAACGTTCAGATCGTTCGGAGCGTGGCGAGCGTTTCACGCCGACGCTCGGGCAGGGCCATCACAACGTCGGCAGTCTGACCGAAGAACTGGTGCCGCGTCGCCGTGGGCTCTCCGCGCAGCCGCCGTGGAAGCTTTCCGACGAAGAACGCGCGCGGCTCGATGCGATGCAGCCGCCGCCTCCTACGCCGCGAAGTGCGACGCGGGCCGAGCCGTCGTTCCGTCCGTCGCCTCAACCCTCATTACCGTCACCTTCGCCGAGTCGCCCGGTCAACGCGCCACGCATGACAGGCAAAGCAGCCATCGCCGCGCGCGTTGCGGCGGCGGGCGGCATTGCCGGTGAAGCGGCACCGAGTGCCGTGGCTGGCACGCGTCCAGTACTGCCGCGCGGCGCCTACGCCTCGGGAACGAGCCGTGGCGACACGCTTCGGATGACGGAATTCGTGCGCGCAGAACCCGGCGCGCAAAACCGGCCGCAAGGGCAGGGCCGTCCGGCGTCTCCCCTGGGAATGCCGCCTGTGCCTGCCGCAGTGACACGGGCAACGGGGGCAGCCGCCGCCGCATCAGCAGCATCAGCAGGCGCGGCCGAAGCGGCATTGCATTCCACTTCTATTGGCGGGTCGACCGGTTATCGCCGTCCAGTGGGCACGGCACCTGCGCATTTGCAGGGCACGATCGTGCGCAGCCCGTTCCGCAAGCCGCAGTTGGGGTTGGAAGATATGCCGCCGCGAGGTGCGCAACCGGCGCCTGTTGTCAGTCAAGGTGCTGGGGTGTCCGCCCCGAAGGCGGTAGAGACGCCTCCGCCCGCGATGGTACCCATTGCGGCACCGGTGGCAACGCCTGTGCCAAGCGCAATCGCGGCAACCGCCGCAAGCACTGCGACCACCGCCGCTCCGGCGATGCAGGGGGCTGCGGCTTGGGCGGCAGCACACGCTGCTACGCCGATTTCGTCGGACTTCTCCGATTTCTCCCCGCTGCCGTTGTCCGGCAGCACCGACGCCGTTGCGCAGATCGACGCACCCAGTGCATTACCGGAAGTCCCCGCTGGCCCGACGCCCGAGATGATTGCCCGCGAAGCCGCTGCGCGCGCTGCGGAAGTGGCGCGCCAACAGGCGCTCGTCGCATTGCGCGAAGAAGCGGAAGCGCTGTTGCGCGATTTGCGCGCCTGGTCGTCGAGCGATAGCGCGGTGGCACCGCAGGCAAGTGCGCAAGCTGCTCAAGACATTCCCATGCGGGATGCCGACGATGTCGTTGGCAATGTTGCAGAGACGCTGCCTGCCACGCCTGAGGGACGATACGTCGAACCGCAGACGCTCGCCGATGACGAGCCGCCGGCGCTTGCCGATGCGCCGAATGCTGTCGCACCGACGCCTGCCGACGCGCCGAAAACCGTCGTATCGACATCCGATGACGCGCCGAAAATCATCGCCCCGACGTCTGCCGATGCTGTGCAAGCTCCGCCGACAGCGGCATTGACCATGCCAAGCCGTCCGTTCGTGTTCGCAGACGTATTGGCGAGCATTGAAGCTGGCGACGCGCAGGAGGATGACGTCGTCGACGTTATCGAACCTGCGGTGGCGGGGGAGGGCGAGAGCGCTGCCGAAGCACTCGATACGTTCGATAAGCTCGAACCCGCGATGCCGGTTGATACGCAGATCGACGACGCATCCAATCCGCCACACAAACCGCATTACGTGTTGCGTGCCGATGGCACTTGGGCGCGCACTGACGCCGCCGATGCTATCGACGCCGACGACGCCCCATTCGATACCGAAGACCCGGACGAGGGTAACGTCCCCCTCAATTCCGGCGACTGGCAACCGTTACCCCAAGTCACGCATACGGCATATCAGGCGTCGTCACCGACGATTCCGCCGGTTGTTGTGCCGAGTTTTGCTTCGGCACCCGCCATTCCGTCGTTTGCGGCGCGAACTGCCGCTGAGCCGCCCAAAGCGAATTTTGCCGACGACGCGCCATACGTCGCGCCGCCGCCGCGCGTAGCCGTCGACTACGATCTGCCGTCGCTAGATCAGTTGACGCCTGCGGTGGCCGTAACCGACAGCGCACACGAGATATCGGAAGAAGCCCTTGCGGCCGTCAGCCAGTTGATCGAACAGCGGCTGGCCGAATTCAAGGTGCCCGTAACCGTGGTCGGTGCCTCGGCGGGCCCGGTGATTACACGTTTCGAAGTCGAGCCAGCGGTCGGCGTACGCGGTGCGCAAGTCGTCGGGCTGATGAAGGATCTGGCGCGTGCGCTGGGTGTGACGTCGATTCGTGTCGTGGAGACGATCCCCGGCAAGACGTGCATGGGGCTGGAGTTGCCCAATGCCAAGCGTCAAATGATTCGCTTGTCCGAGATTCTGGCCGCGCCGGTCTTCGATGCGCATCCCTCGCGTCTCGCGTTGGCGATGGGCAAAGACATCACGGGCGAGCCCGTCGTGACCGACCTTGCACGTGCGCCGCACTTGCTGGTGGCCGGTACCACCGGCTCGGGGAAATCGGTGGCCGTGAACGCCATGATTCTCTCGCTGCTGTACAAGGCGACGCCGGACGATGTGCGACTCATCATGATCGACCCGAAGATGCTGGAATTGTCGGTATACGGCGGCATTCCGCATTTGCTGGCACCGGTGGTCACCGACATGAAACAGGCCGCTCACGCCCTCAACTGGTGTGTCGGCGAGATGGAAAAACGTTATCGCCTGATGTCGGCGCTGGGCGTGCGCAATCTGGCCGGTTACAACGAAAAGATCGAAAACGCTCGCGTGGCGGGCGAGAAGGTGAGCAATCCGTTCTCGCTCACACCGGACGCGCCCGAACCACTCGACCGCCTGCCGTTCATCGTGGTGGTGATCGACGAATTGGCCGACCTGATGATGGTCGCGGGCAAGAAGATCGAAGAACTCATTGCGCGGTTGGCACAAAAGGCTCGCGCCGCAGGCATCCATTTGATTCTGGCGACGCAACGTCCGTCGGTCGATGTCATCACCGGCTTGATCAAAGCGAACATTCCGACGCGCGTGGCGTTTCAGGTGTCGTCGAAGATCGATTCGCGCACGATTCTCGATCAGATGGGTGCGGAATCGCTGCTGGGGCAGGGCGACATGCTGTTCCTGCCGCCTGGCACCGGCTACCCGCAGCGGGTGCACGGGGCGTTTGTTGCCGACGATGAAGTGCATCGCGTTGTGCAGCATTGGCAGCAATACGGCGAGCCGGAGTACGACGAAGCGATTCTGGCGGGCGACCCTGCCGATGCGGCGTCCGCCGACCTGTTCGGCGAAGCCCCGGCAGATGCCGAGGCCGACCCGCTCTACGACGAAGCCGCTGCGTTTGTGCTCAACACGCGTCGCGCGTCGATTTCCGCCGTCCAACGGCAATTGCGCATCGGCTACAACCGCGCTGCGCGTCTCATCGAGCAGATGGAAGCAGCCGGGCTCGTCACCCCGATGGGCCGCAACGGCACGCGCGAAGTGCTAGCCCCAGGCGGTGCCGAATAACCTTGCAACAGATGGGCGCCAAGTGCGCTCATCTGTTGCATCGTTCCCCTCGCCACCGTGCCCATATACGGTGCAAAAGCTCGCCGCAGCGCATCGCTAATCGCCGTCGCTTACAGCTACCTTACGACCCGTCATTCGAGTCGAACTCTTTCGCACTCCGTGCTGATTCTGCGGACACGCGCCGTACATGGCGTAGCAGAGAAAACCCCTTCAAAACCCGCATGAAATGGGCCTTGCTTCGCGCAAACCCGCATCCCCGTAGGGGTATTCCCGCCTTTGCGGGCGAAACTCAGGGGTCACATAATCGGCCCGCTAGGTTGGTCGTTCGAAGCGTGCTTTACGGTATCGCCCTGACACGAATTACAAGACCGGGGCGGTGCGGCGGGGTCATAACGAACTCGTGAATCGCGCCTCCCACGGCAGGGCCTGCGACATGGATAAGCGCCGAAAGAAAGCGTCATATCGAAACGCATCGCACCGAAGGAGACCCTTATGCAATTCCGATTCAAGCTCATGGCAGGCGCAGTCGCGTTCGCCATCTCCGCTACCACCGCATCGCTGGCCATCGCCGCCGACCCGATCAAGCTCGGCGTGTCCGGGCCGTTCACTGGCGGCTCGTCGTCGATGGGCGTTTCCATGCGCGACGGCGTGCGTCTGGCTGCGGCCGAAATCAACAAGTCGGGCGGCGTGATGGGCCGTCAGATCGTGCTGGTCGAGCGCGACGACGAAGCCAAGAACGAGCGCGGCGTGCAAATCGCGCAAGAACTCATCAACAAGGAAAAAGTCGTTGCCACCGTCGGTTACATCAACACCGGCGTCGCACTCGCCTCGCAGCGTTTTTATCAGGACGCCAAAATTCCGGTGTTCAACAACGTGGCCACGGGCACGGTGATCACCGACCAGTTCAAGGCGCCGCAATATCCGGACAACTACGTCTTCCGTAACGCCGCCAAGGACAGCATTCAGGCCCCGATGATCGTGGAAGAAGCGATCACGCGCCGCGGCTTCAAGAAGCCGGCCATTCTTGCCGACTCCACCAACTACGGTCAGCTCGGTCGCGAGGATCTGGAAAAAGCGCTGGCCGCCAAGGGCATCAAGCCGGTCGCCGAAGAGAAATTCAACATTAAAGACGTCGACATGACGGCGCAGTTGCTCAAGGCCAAACAGGCCGGCGCCGACGTGATTCTGACTTACGGCATCGGCCCGGAACTGGCGCAGATCGCCAACGGTATGGCCAAGCTGGGCTGGAAGCTGCCGATCATCGGTAGCTGGACGCTCGCCATGGCGAACTACATCGACAACTCGGGCGCTAACGGCGAAGGTGCCCGTATGCCGCAGACGTTCATTCAAGAGCCGAACACGCCGAAGCGCAAGGCCTTCATCGACGCCTATCTGGCCATGTTCAAGCCGAAGAACAACCGCATCGACTCGGCGGTCTCGGCAGCGCAAGGCTACGACTCGGTGTACCTGCTGGCCGCTGCCATCAAGCAAGCTGGCAGCACCGATGGCCCGAAAGTGCGCGCCGCACTGGAAGACCTGAAGGCACCGGTGGAAGGCGTGGTCACGACCTACGACCGTCCGTTCTCGCATGACGACCACGACGCCATCACGGCCAACATTCCGGTGTTCGGTGAAGTGAAGGGCGGGCGCGTCGTGTATGCCTACGACACCGATCTGAAGGCCGGTAGCAAGGTCCGTGAAAAGGTGGCTGGCAAGTAAGCCGGTTTGTGCTCGACAGGCTGCCGCCAAACGGCAGGCAGCCTTGACGGGTGACCGACGGCGCGCGATGTGCAGGACCAAAGCCCACGGGGAAATACAGGGCCGAAGGTCCGGCATGCGCGCCGTTACCACACCCGCTGCCTGCCGCCGGCACTCGGGACTGGCGCCAGGCGCGTGATCCGTATGCCTCCCGTGCATCACTCGTAGGCTCGCACTCGCGAGAGAGGACCGCATGACCATCCTGATTCAACTCATCTACAGCGGCATCGCGCTGGGGATGATCTACGCCGTGATCGCCTTCGGTTACCAACTGACGTTTGCGACGTCCGGCACCCTGAACTTCGGCCAGGGCGAGGCGCTGATGCTTGGCGCACTGGTCGGCCTTACCCTGGTCGACACCCTCGGTCTCAATTACTGGCTGATGATCCCGATCGTGTGCCTGTTCGGCCTCGTGCAGGGCGCGTTCGTCGAGCGTATCGGCGTGAAACCTGCGTTACGCATCAAATCCGAATTCGGCTGGATCATGTCCACGATTGCGCTGGGCATCATCTTCCGCAACGTGGCCGAAAACGTCTGGGGCCGCGACGATTTGAAATTCCCGTCGCCGTTGCCTGAAGCCCCCGTCAAGCTGCTCGGCGCGAACGTACTGCCCATGGAAATGCTGGTGGTTGTCGGCGCGTTGCTGATGATGGCGGCCGTCGAATTGTTCAACCGCCGCTCGATCTACGGCAAGGCCGTGGTGGCCACCGCCAATGACCGCGACGCTGCCGGGCTGATGGGGATCAACACGAGTCTGGTCATCACGTTCTCGTATGCGCTGTCGTCGATGGCTGCCGCGTTTGCGGGCGTGCTCGTCGCACCGCTCACGCTCACGGGGGCCACGATGGGCGCCGTGCTCGGCCTGAAGGCGTTCGCCGTCGCGATTATCGGCGGCTTGTCGAGCGGCATGGGCGTGCTCGTCGGCGGGCTGATTCTCGGGATTGCCGAGACGACTACGGCGTTCTATGTCTCTACCGGTTACAAAGATGTGCCGGGCCTCGTGCTGCTGTTGCTCGTGCTGGCCGTGAAGCCGGCGGGCCTGTTCGGCAAGACCGCAATTAAGAAGGTGTAATCATGACCGCACAGACCTCCACCTCCCGCGAGGCCGGCGATCTCGGCGGCCTGCGCATGACCACGAAGCTCGCTGCGATCGTGGGCATTCTCGCGCTGTTCGGTTTTCCGCTCGCTGTCGGCAACCCGTATTACATCCACATGATCGAGACGATCATGATCTACGCGATCCTGCTCTTCGGGCTGGATATCGTCGTGGGCTATACGGGGCAAGTGTCGCTCGGCCACGCTGGGCTGTTTGGCATTGGCGCTTATGTCGCAGGCGTGTTCTTCGCCAAGCTCGGGCTCTCGCTCTGGCTGGCGCTGCCCGCCGCCATTCTGATCACGGCCGCTTTCGGCGCGGTTCTCGCGTTGCCTGCGCTGCGCGTGATCGGACCGTATCTGGCCATGGTGACGTTGGCGTTCGGCACCATCATCCAGATTCTCATCAACGAGATGGACTTCCTCACCTCGGGGCCGCTGGGCATCAAGCTCACCAAGCCGCTCATCGGTGGGCATCCGATCGACGAAGTCGAATACTACTGGCTGGTGGCCGTACTGCTGTTGGTCAGCATGCTGGTGGCGCATCGCATCCTGAAGTCGCATCTTGGCCGCGCGTTCGAGGCGCTGCGCGATTCGCCGGTGGCGTCCGACTGTATGGGCGTGTCGGTGTATCGCTACAAGGTGTATGCGTTCGTGATCAGCGCGGGCTTCGCGGGTCTCGCGGGCAGTCTCTACGCGTACTCCGAGCAGTACATCTCGCCGAACACGTACAACTTCGAGTTGACCATTCTGTTCTTGCTGGCCGTGATCATGGGCGGTCGCAAGACGCGCAGCGGCTCACTGCTGGGGGCGGCCATCATCGTGCTGCTGCCGCAGTTGCTCGACGACATCGGCACCTTCCGTATCGTGGCGACCGCCATTGCGGTGGTGACCACGGGCGTCGCGGTCACGGGCATTGCACGGGGCCGCACGAGTCTCGCCAAAGCTGCCGTGCCGATCGTCGGCACGATTGCGCTGGCGAGCGTGACCTGGTGGCGCGACAACATTACCGATTGGCGTCTGACGATCTTCGGGCTGATGATCTTGTTCGTCGTGTACTACTTGCCCGACGGCATCATCGGTTTCCTGCGTGCCAAGGTGATGAACCGCCGCCGTGCGCACACCGTGTCGGCCGCACAGATCGACGATGCTGCCAGTGTCACCGATCCGGTATTGGCGGCAGCGGCCAATGGCCCGGAAGAGTTGCTCAAGGTACGCCAACTGCTCATGCAGTTCGACGGGCTGAAGGCGCTCAATCAAGTGGACTTGACCGTCAAACGCGGCACGATTCACGGTCTGATCGGCCCCAACGGCTCGGGCAAGAGCACGATGATGAACGTGCTCACCGGCATTTATGTGCCGACGGCGGGCAGCATCGAATTCTCCGGGCAATCGCTGGCTGGGCGTACCTCGGCGGACATCGCGCTCTCGGGCGTGGCACGTACCTTCCAGAACGTGCAGTTGTTCGGTGAAATGACCGCGCTCGAAAACGTACTCGTCGGGCTGCACCACACGTTCGGCTCGACGCTGGTCGATGTGTCGTTGCGGCTGCCGCGTTACAAGCGCGAAGAGAGCGGTGCACGGGCGCGGGCCATGCGATTGCTGGAGTTCGTGGGGCTGGCGTCGTTGGCCGACGAAGAGGCGCGCAACTTGCCGTACGGTAAGCAGCGGCTGCTCGAAATTGCCCGCGCGCTGGCGCTCGATCCGCGTTTGCTGCTGCTCGACGAGCCCGCCGCTGGCCTGACCGCACCGGATATTCGCGAGTTGCTCACGATCATCCGCAAGATTCGCGATCACGGCATCACGGTGATTCTGATCGAGCACCACATGGACGTGGTCATGAGCACGTGTCAGACGGTGTCCGTGCTCGACTTCGGGCAGAAGATTGCGGAAGGGCTGCCGGCACAGATTCAGGCCGATCCGAAGGTGATCGAAGCCTATCTGGGCGGCGCAACGACGACTCACTGACGCGCGCCATCTCGCGGGTGCCAGGGGTCGGCATTCGCGAGATATCAGGCAGCCACGAACTCACGGAACTTCTATGCTTTCCATTCGTAATCTGCAAGCCGGCTACGGCAAAGTGCAGGTGCTGCACGGCATCGATATCGATGTGCCGGGCGGCCAGGTCATCACGCTCATCGGGTCGAACGGTGCGGGCAAGACGACGACCATGCGTGCCGTGTCGGGCATGATCAAGCCCACTTCGGGTGAAATTACGCTCGGCGAGAAGCGCATCGACGGGCTCGATTCGCATCGCATCGCCAAGCTCGGTCTGGCGCATTCGCCGGAAGGCCGGCGCGTGTTCGCCACCATGTCGGTGACCGACAACCTGCGTCTCGGCGCTTTCCCTCGCTTGACCGGCAGCCGCCCGCGCGGCGATGTCGCCGCCGATCTCGAACGGGCGATGGATTTGTTTCCACGCTTGAAAGAGCGCCGCAATCAGTTGGCGGGCACGCTCTCCGGCGGCGAGCAGCAGATGCTCGCGATGGCCCGCGCGGTGATGTTGCGCCCGGACATCGTGTTGCTCGACGAACCGTCGATGGGCCTCGCGCCGATTCTGGTCGACGAGGTGTTTCGCATCATCGGCAACTTGAAGTCCGAAGGCGTCACGATGTTGCTCGTCGAGCAATTCGCGGCGGCGGCACTCGCGGTGGCCGACTATGGCTATGTGCTGGAAAACGGCCGCATCTCCGTGCATGGTCCGGCCGAGCGTCTGCGCAACGACGACGCCGTGCGCGCGGCGTATCTCGGCGGCGGTCACTGAACGTCAAAACGGGCAGTCCGTGAGGGCTGCCCGTCTTGTCTCGCCGAATTCGCTAGCTAACTAGCGAATGAGCGATTTAGCGACTTAGCGATTCACATCCACGACCACTCGGCCGTGAATTTCCCCCTTCACAATGCGTTGCCCGATGCCGATGGCGTCGTGCAAACCTACGTCGTGCGAAATGCCGCCGAGTTTTTGCGGTTCGAGGTCTCGCGCCAGACGCTGCCACGCTTGTTCGCGCAACGCTTGCGGGCACATCACGCTATCGATGCCATGCAGCGTGACGCCGCGCAGAATGAACGGCGCCATGTTGGCGGGAAAGTCCATCCCTTGCGCAAGGCCGCATGCGGTCGCGACACCGCCGTAGCGCAATTGGGCGCACGCATTGACCAGCGTGTGCGAGCCCACGGAGTCGACGACCGCCGCCCAGCGTTCCTTCTGAAGCGGTTTGCCGGGGTCTGAGAGCAGGCTTCGGTCGACAACTTCAGCCGCGCCGAGTGCTTTCAGATAATCGGCCTCGTGAAGCTTGCCGGTCGATGCCACCACGCGATACCCAAGCGAGCTCAGCAGTGCGATCGCGACCGACCCCACGCCCCCGGAAGCGCCCGTCACCAGCACGTCGCCGTGACGCGGCGCGAGGCCGCTGCGCTCGAGCGCCATCACCGAGAGCATGGCCGTGTAACCGGCGGTGCCGATGATCATGGCGTCGCGCGTGCTCAGCCGTTCGGGCACACGCACCAGCCAATCGCCCTTAAGGCGGGCCTTCTGCGCCAGACATCCCCAATGCGTCTCGCCGACGCCATAGCCATTGAGCACGACGCGGTCGCCTTTCTGCCATGCCGGGTGCGACGATTCGAGCACCGTGCCCGCGCCGTCGATGCCCGCGACCATCGGCCAAGTGCGTACGACCGGGGCCCGGCCGGTGATCGCGAGGCCGTCTTTGTAGTTGATCGTGGAGTAGTCGATGGCAACGAGCACGTCGCCATCGGCTGGGAGGGTGTCTTCGTCTAGAGCCGTGACGGCGGCCTGCGTGGCCCCGTCGGATTGCGTCAGCAAAATCGCGTTGAACATGCCTTGGAGTCTCCGAAGCTGAAGGGGGGAACTTCGCTACCTTGCACTGCCAATGGAAGATTGCCGTGATCTGTGGCTGCCGGGGCCGCCGTCGCTGTCGTGATTACCCTCGGACCGCGGCGGTCACCGCCATCATCGCGGTAATGGCCTCACGGGTTTCACGCGTCAGCGCCTTGACCAATTCCGCCGCAGGTAAGACGCGCGCGAGCGGCGCGGCTTGGCCGGCCCATTGTGCCGCATAGCCGCTGTTTTGGTGTGCCTTGGCGGCGGCGTTGAGCGACTTGCCCGCGTCGTACGTGATCGGATAGTCGGGAATCGCCGGGCGGCCCGGCACTTGTTCGAGTTCCCAGAACCGATTGGCGAGACCGCGCGCGGGGCGTCCGGAGATGGCGCGAATCAGTGCGGTGCGTGGCGGCTCGGCGCGCGTGAGTGCTTCACGGTAGGCGGCGTCAGCGCCCGATTCCGGGCAGGGCACGAATGCCGTCCCCATTTGCGCGGCTTGCGCGCCGAGGGCCAGCACGGCGGCAATGCCCGCGCCGTCCATGATGCCGCCCGCCGCGATCACCGGCAGCGACGTGCGCGTCACCAGCCGCCGCACCAGCGCGAAGGTGCCCAACTGCTCGTCTTGCGTGCGCTGGCGATCGCCTTCGTCGTTAAAGCGTCCGCGATGCCCCCCGGCTTCCCAGCCTTGCGCAACGATGGCGTCGATGCCTGCTGCTTCGATGGCGGCGGCTTCGTCCTCGTTGGTCGCGCTGGCAAACAGCATGATGCCCGCCGCTTGCAAGGCGTCGATCCAGTCTTGCGACGGCAACCCGAAGTGGAAGCTGACGACGGCCGGGCGTTCTTCGAGAAACATCTCGTACATCGCCACGTCTTCCACGAAGCTCAGATAGATCTCGCGCAACGACGTCGGGGCCTTGGCATCGAAGCGTGCGAATTCGGGGGCCAGATAGTCGAGCCATGCGGCTTCGCGCGCGGCATCGGCGTTGGCCGGGACATGCGTGAACACATTGACGTTAAACGGGCGGTCGGTCAGCGCGCGCGTTTGGCGAATGACGTCGCGTGCGGCGTTGGCATCCATATTGCCGACGGCGAGCGAGCCGAGCCCGCCCGCGTTGGAGACGGCGGCAACCAGCGCGGGCGTCGAGGCGACAGCCATCGGGGCCTGAATGATGGGGGTGCTCAGGCCGAGGCGTTCAGTGAGGCGGCGTGTGGTCATGGGGCAACCCAGCGATCAAAGCGTGATGGCGAGTTCGCGCAGTGCGTCGAACGTCTCGTGCAATTCGGCGCGCAATACGCCGACCAGTTCGGCGGCAGGCATGGCCCGCGCCAGCGGTGCGGCCTGACCGGCCCATTGCGCCGCGTAGTCGCTGTTGCCCTTGGCTTTGGCGGCGGCATTGAGTGCTTTGCCCGCATCGTAAGTCACCGGGTACGCGGGCAGCAGCGGACGCTCGGTGGCTTCTTCCAGTTCATAAAGACGATTGGCAAAGCCCCGTGCCGGTCTGCCGGAAATGGCGCGAATGAGCGCTGTGCGCGGCGGGTGGCCGCTCGTGAGCCGCTCGCGATACGCGGCGTCGGCGGCCGATTCCGGGCATGCGACGAATGCCGTGCCGAGTTGCGCGGCTTGTGCGCCGAGCGCCAGCACGGCAGCGATGCCAGCGCCGTCCATGATGCCGCCGGCGGCAATCACGGGCAGCGAGGTGTGCGTCACCAGCAGGCGCACCAGCGCAAGCGTGCCCAGTTGTTCGTCGTCGGTGGGCACACGGTCGCCGAGGTCTTCGAAGCGTCCGCGGTGCCCGCCCGCTTCATAACCTTGTGCGACGACCGCGTCGATACCGGCGGCTTCGACCGCGCGGGCCTCTGCCAGATTGGTGGCCGTGGCAAACAACGTAATACCGGCCGCATGCAGCGCATCGATCTTGGCCTGCGACGGCAGGCCGAAGTGGAAGCTGACGACGGCAGGGCGCTCTGCGAGCAGCATCTCGAACATGTCGTCATCGGCTACAAAGCTCGTGTAGATCTCGCTCAGCGTGGCGGGCGGTACGGCATCGAAGCGGGCGAATTCGGGCGCGAGATAGGCGAGCCAGGCGGCGTCGCGCGCGGCATCGAGTTTCGCCGGAGCATGGCAGAAGAGGTTGACGTTGAACGGCTTGCGCGTGAGGGCGCGCGTATCCTGAATGGCTTTGCGGGCGGTCAACGCGTTGCCTGCGGCCACCCCCAGCGAGCCAAGACCGCCCGCGTTCGAGACGGCGGCGGCCAGCGCGGGCGTGGAGGTGCCAGCCATGGGCGCCTGAATGATCGGGGTCAGCAAGCCGAGACGCTCGGTGAGCGGATGAGAGGCAGGGGAGCTACGCATGGCGATCTGCACCTTTCAAGGGTCGGTGGGTTCAGTGGGGGCGGCAGCCGGGGGAGCTGCGGGGATGAAGCCGACAACGCAGGGCGAATGTCCACTATGGCACACGCCCAATGCGATAAAAGATATCACTGAAATGCATCTTTGTGCCAGCGCCCCCTCTGAAATCACGGGGTAGCCGATGCGCGGCATGACGGGATTTGCTGGCCGCATCGACGTGCGGGCAGTGCGCGGTAAGTGAACGACCGGCCAGTGGGGTTATGTCTCGGCTTGATCGTCGGTGACGTCGACCGCTCCCATCAGATCGGCGGCCCGCGACCGTGTCATGTCTGCGCGGCGGAAGTAGCCAACGACCGTGGCGACGCTGGTGTGCCCTGTCATCGCCATGGTCTCGGCAAGCGGCACTTGTTGATGGGCGGCTTCGGTGACAAACCCGGAGCGCAGCGAGTGCGCAGAGAAATCGCCTTCGAGGCCAGCAAGTTGGCAGCGCTCGCGCACGATGTCGCGCACAGCAGCTTCCGAGAGCGGTTCGCCGACATGGCCGCCACGCCGTACGCGCCGGAATATCGCCCCTTCGGTAATGCCCGCCGTCGCGAGCCAATCCGCGAGTGCCGCCGCCGCCGCGCCCGTCACGGGCTTATCGTTTTCAGCAAGATCGGCGCCGCGTTGGTTGGTCTTCGACCACGTGAGCGTGAACACATAACTCTCGGGGCCTGTGCGGCGCACGTTTTCGCAAGTCGCCCGCACAACTTCCGAGCGGCGGCGTCCGCCGCTCGCCCACGCGAATAACAGCAGCGCGCGATCGCGTTTGCCCCGTAGCGAGTCGTCGCACGTGGCGAGCATTTCCCGCAGCGGCTCACGGGTCAGCGCGTCTTTCTTGGTCGTGCGAACGCCTCGTTTGGCATAGGCACGGCGTGTTTTGGCGAGTAGCTCGCGCACGGCAGGGTCGGCGCACGGGTTGGGCAGCTCCCGCGAAGTATGCAACTTGGCCATGACGCTCACCCGGTGAAGCAACGTTGCGAGCGCTGGCGGCCCGAGGCGTGCCTTGACGCCTTCCGAGACGAGTGCGGCATCGAGTGCAGGCGGCATCTCGGTCGTCAGCCCGTGTTTGCCTTGGTGCATGGCGTGATCGACAACGAATTGCACGATGACGGCAGGGGGAAGCGGCAGCGGCAGACCTAACGGCGCCGTGGCATCGCCTGCATTTGCCGCCGCCGCGGAGGAGGTTTCCGCTATGCCGAAACGCAGCCGATACCAACTCAACCAGTACCGCATGGCCGACTGATAGCTCTGGCGCGTATTTGGCGAGTCGCCTTCGCGCACAAGGGCGCGGGCCGCATCGCGGGCAGCGGCGTCGAGTTTGGCCGGATCGAGCGGCGCGGGCAGGCGCGACGCCGTTACCTTCGCGGGCAAGTTTGGCTGATTCGATTTCAGGGGCGGCATGGTGCTGAATTGGACGTGAGATGTAATTTTTCTACTGAACATATGATTTCATATGTAATATGTAGAAAATATAACGTATGCAATAAATAACTAGCGATAATCTTCACTTATCGTGGGTTATTTGGCAATGACGTTGTTTCCGTGTCCGATAAAGCAGCAACTCAGCATCCAGACGAATGAAGGAGCCCCTATGAATGCCATGTCACCGAAAAACGCCATGCCCGCGCCATCACCGCGCTCGGCTGGGCGCGGTATTTCGGAGCAGGACGTCTGGTCGGCGGCCGACACGCTGCTGATGGCGGGCCAGCGGCCAACCATTGAGCGCATTCGACAGCAGTTGGGGCGAGGCTCGCCCAATACGGTGAGCCCGTATCTGGACGCGTGGTTTGCGGGGTTGGGCGCACGGTTGCAGGGGGTAATGCCCGGTGTTGGCGGACTGCCGGAAGGTGTTGCCATGCCGGAGTCCGTCGCGCGGGCCGCGTTGGACCTTTGGTCGCTGGCGCTGCACGAAGGCCGTGAGGCTTTGGCCGAAGAAGCGGCGGCGCGGCGCGCAGTATTGGATGCCCGCGAAGCGGAGCTCGCGGCGGAGCGTGAAGCCTTGGAACAGGCGAGGGCTGTGCTGCACGAGCGCGTGGCCTCGGCTGAAGTGGCCGCTGCCGACGCGCGGCAGGCCCGCGACGAAGCGCAAGCGCAGGCTCGCCGCGCTGAAGCGTTGTTGATCGATGCGCAGGCGGACGCTGTGACGTCGCGTCAAGCATTGGCCGACGCTCGCCTGGCAGCGCAGGCCACGCTCGAAGCGCATGCGCAACAGCGCACGGAATGGGATGGCGAGCGTCAACGATTGAGCGAACGTGCTGAGGCCAACGAGCGCCGTCTGTTGCTGGAGTTGGATACGGCACGCGAGTCGATCAAGGGACTCCAGCAGGAACGCAAGCAAAGCCAGCGCCAGTTGCAGGACACCGAGAGCGAACTTGCGGCGCTCACAGAGGCGCAGCATGAATTGAGAGCATCGAAGGCGGTACAAGATTCGCTGATCGCGCGCTTGAGAGAGCAGGTCACTGCGCAGGAGGCGCTGGTGTCGATGTATCAAGCCTCGTTGGCGGCGGTGCCTGCAACGGCCGGCGGTTTGAGCGCAACGGGCACGCTGGTCGGGCGAAAACGCCGCGCGAGCCATGCGGCGGCACCAGCCACATCGGTGCTGCGCCGTTCACGCAGGGCCGGGTAGTCTTATTTCACTTGCGCTAGCGCTGGTGTCGGCGCCTCCCATCCGCCGCCCAACGCCCGGAACGTTGCGACCGCAGCACGGGCGTTGTCCGCTTGCACGCGGGCATCGGCATCGCGCACCGTGAGCAACTGGCGGTCGGCGTCTAGCACCTCATAGAGACTGACCGTCCCACCTGTATACGCATCTTGTGCGCTGTCGCGCGCCCGCGTCTGCGCTTGCACGGCACTCGCTAGATCTTTGCGTTGTTGCTCCAGTTCGACGAGCGTGACAACGGCATTCTCCACATCCTCCGTCGCATGCAGCATTGCCAGCCGGTACTGCGCGAGTGCTTGCGCATTCGCACCACGCGCTTGGGCCACTTCCGCATCGATCCGGCCAAAGTCGAATAAGCGCCAGCGCAGACCCAGCGCCGCTAACGGCTGAAAGGTCGCCACGCTCGGCACGCGCCCACCCGCGAGCGTATCGAAGCCGAGCACCCCCGATAGCGACAGCTTCGGGTAGTACTCGGCGAGCGACGCCCCAATGCGCTCATTGGACGCCGCCAGTTGGCGTTCCGCCGCTATGACATCGGGGCGACGGCGCAACAAGTCGGCGGGCGCACTCGCATCGCCAATCGCGGGAATGGCCAACGGGCGGGCGTGCAAATCGTCGTCCTGCGTGGCGGCACTCATGCGCCGCGCGTATGTCCCCGGGGCGGCACCCATCAGTACGTCGAGCCGGTTGAGTTGCGTCTCGCGCTCGATGCGAAGCGGCGGCAGTGTCGTGCGTGCCTGTGCAAGCAGCGCTTCCGATTGCGCCATTTCGCGCGCCGTCGCCAGACCGTCCTTCAGCCGCAAACGTACGATTTCCACGAGCCTCGCATCCGTCGCGATCTGATCTTCGGCGATGGCCAGGCGGCGCTGCGCGGCACGCACGCGAAAGTAAGCATCGGCCGCCTCGGCAACGATGCTAACCCGCACGCCGTCTTGCTGCGCTTCGGCGGCCTGCGCCAACGCGCCTGCGGCTTGTGCCGAGCGCTGCAATCCCCCAAACAGATCGAGTTCCCAACTGGCACCTGCGCCAATGTCGTAGATCGTCATGTTCCGGTTGTAGCCGGGAAGGGTGCGCGCCACGGTACCAAGCGGGCTGTCGAGCGACTGATGCTCGCGCGTGACGCTCCCGTCGAGCGTGAGCGACGGCAATCGCTGGGCGCCGGCCTGCCGGGCTTGAGCGCGTGCCTGTTCGACGCGCGCCATGGCGGCCTGCAAGTCGAGATTCTGCGCCAACGCCTGCTGCACGATGCCGGTGAGTACTGGGTCGTGAAAGCCCGTCCACCACTCGTCTAACGCCGGCGCATCAGGGGCGCCATTCACCGTTTTGTGCGCGGCGTCGCGCTGGGCCAAGCGTTCGCTAGTGGCGAAATGCGTGGGCAAGTCGACGGCGGGCGCAACGTAATCGGGCCCGACGGCACAACCTGCCAGCATGCTGACGGCCGCCGCCAACCATACATATCGCAACGTTGTGGGCGGCGTGGGTGCGGGCATATGGGCGTGCGTTGGGGAGGCGTTGTTCATGTTTGGCAGGGGTGGCGGCGGGTGAATGGCAAAAAACACTGAGTTACTTGCAAGATGATAGTTGCAACTCTATACTCACTTTCATTCTGAAAGCAACCCTTTGTTGGCGATGTCGTTTCGACGTCGCGATCTCACTCCAAACGAAGAAGGACTGACCTCCATGACTTCCCCGAGCACTGCCGCCCCGCAAGCCACGCCGGCCAATCAGTCATCTGCGGCGCCGCCGTCCAAGGGCGCACGAGGGCGGCTCGTGCTGCGCGGTGCGGTTGTCGTGGCGGCCATCGCCGTGCTCGGTTACGGCGTTCACTGGTGGACGACGGGACGGTTTCTCGAATCGACGGACGATGCCTATGTCGGGGGCGACGTCACGGTGCTTGGCCCGAAGGTGCCGGGCTACATCGCGCAGGTGCTCGTGACCGACAATCAGGCGGTGCATGCGGGCGACGTGCTGGTGCGGCTTGACGACCGCGATTACCGCGCTGCGTTGGCCAAGGCCGAAGGGGCTGTGGCCGCGCAGCAGGCGTTGCTGGCCAACCTCGATGCCACGGCGCGACTGCAAACGGCGGTCATTGCGCAGGCGCGAGCGAGTGTCGTGGCGGTGGCGGCCGATGCCCGCCGTGCCCGTGACGATCAGGTGCGATATCAGGATCTCGTCGCCAAGGCCGCCGTTTCTGTGCAGAGCGCGCAGAAGGCCGACGCGGATTACAAGCAACTGGCCGCCAACCGTGACAAGGCGGAAGCCGGGGCCGTGGCCGCCGAGCGTCAGCTCGATGTCATTGCCACGCAGAAGCAACAGGCGCAGGCCGCGTTGGCGCAGGCGGTGGCCGAGCGCGACATCGCGAAGCTCAATCTAGAAGATACCGTCGTGCGTGCCCCGGTCGACGGCACGGTCGGCAACCGGCGTGCGCGTGCCGGGGCGTATGCCTCGGCAGGCACCCAACTGCTCGCTCTCGTGCCGGCGCATGGCCTTTGGGTCGATGCCAACTTCAAGGAAGGTCAGCTAGCCCGCCTGCGTCCGGGGATGCCGGTGAAGATCGAGGCGGATGTATTGCCTGGGCGAGTCTTCCACGGTCACGTGGCCAGTCTGGCCCCGGCGACCGGTGCACAGTTCAGCGTGCTGCCGCCGGAGAACGCGACCGGCAATTTCACGAAGATCGTGCAGCGGGTGCCGGTACGCGTGCAGCTCGACGATGCGGATGGGCGACTGGGGACGTTGCGCCCCGGCTTGTCGGTGACAGCGGAAGTGGACGCGCGCGGCGATGACGGCGCGAGCGTCCCGTCGGCTCCCAAGGTGGCGGCACGATGAGCGCCGCGCATACCGGCGGGGCGCAGCCGGTGGGGCTGCCGCTGCCAAGGCCGTCGGACGAGGGTGGTGTCGACGTACCGCCACGGCCAAATCAGCCCACCAAAGAGTCCACCAATGACGTACGCCCCGTGCCACACGTGGCGGCGGGAGGTGCGCCATCAGGTTCGGGCGGTGCGAGCGGCGGATTCTCCGCTGATTCCATGACGACCAGCGCCAAGGTCATCGCGTTCATGACGATGGTCGTGGGCATGTTCATTGCGCTGCTCGACATTCAGATTGTGTCGGCCTCGCTGCGGGACATCGGCGGCGGGCTATCGGCGGGGGCGGACGAAACGGCGTGGGTGCAGACCAGCTATCTGATCGCCGAGATCATCGTGATTCCGCTCTCGGGCTGGTTGTCGCGGGTGATGTCGACGCGCTGGATTTTTGCTGCCTCGGCGGCCGGCTTCACGGTGGCGAGCCTGTTATGCGGTGCGGCCTGGAATATCCAGAGCATGATCGCGTTCCGTGCGCTGCAAGGGTTTCTGGGCGGCTCGATGATTCCGTTGGTGTTCACGACGGCATTTGCATTTTTCAGCGGACCGCAGCGCGTGCTGGCCGCGGCCGTGGTCGGCGGGCTGTCGTCGCTTGCGCCGACACTCGGGCCGACCATCGGTGGATGGATTACCGACAACTATTCATGGCACTGGCTGTTCTTCATCAATCTGGTGCCGGGCATTTTCGTGACGGTCATGGTGCCGCTGCTAGTGCGTATCGATCGCCCGAACTGGTCGTTGTTGCGGGGTGCCGATTATCTCGGTATGGCGTTAATGGCGGTGTTTCTCGGCTGTCTCGAATACACGCTGGAAGAGGGGCCGCGCTGGGACTGGTTTGGCGACGCGACCATTCGCACGACGGCGTGGCTCGCCGGGTTGTGCGGCGCCGCGTTCCTTTGGCGCAGCCTGACGTACGCGCAGCCCGTGGTCGATTTGCGGGCGCTCAAGGAACGCAACTTTGCGCTCGGCTGTTTCTTCTCGTTCGCGACCGGTATTGGCATTTTCGCCACGATCTACCTGACGCCCGTATTTCTTGGGCGGGTGAGAGGGTTCTCCGCATTTGAAATCGGTGTAGCGGTGTTTTCCACCGGCATCTTCCAACTGATGTCGATTCCGCTGTATGCGATGCTCGCCAACCGCGTAGATCTGCGCATTCTGATGATGGGCGGTCTCGGCGCCTTTGCGCTGTCGATGTGGCAGTTCTCGCCGATTACGCACGACTGGGGCGCGGCGCAACTGATGTTGCCGCAAGCCTTGCGTGGGGCTGGGCAGCAGTTTGCCGTGGCGCCGATTGTGACGCTCACGCTGGGGAGCCTGCCGCCCGCCCGGCTGCGACTCGCATCGGGGCTGTTCAATCTCATGCGTAATTTGGGTGGCGCGATCGGCATTGCGGTGTGCACCACCGTACTCAACGACCGCACCAATCTTCACTTCTTCCGGCTTGCCGAGCAGTTGGGAGAGGGCAGCCCGAACGTCGGCGCGTGGCTCGCTGGCGTGGGCGCGCGGATGAGCGCTTCCGGGCTCGATGCGGTGGACGCGCAAACGGCGGCGCTGCGGCAACTCTGGCTGCTGACGTTAAGGGAAGCCCAAACCATTACCTTCGGCGATATCTACGGGGGCATGGCCCTGATGTTCTTTGCCGTGACGTTGATGGTGCCGCTCATGCGCCGGGTCGCCCCGCCGAAAGCGCCCAGTGCCGACGCGCATTGAGGGCGAAAACACTGGCCAACTTGCCCGCCGGCGTCGACGCGCTTATGCTCACTTGCATGGTAATAGGCAGCGCCGGTCATCTCCCGGCATGCCGGATGTGAAGAATTCGCGAGGACCCGATATGCAACGAAAGACTTTCCGCGACATGCAATGCCCCATCGCCCGCAGCCTCGAGCGCGTGGGCGAATGGTGGAGCATTTTGATTTTGCGTGAGGCCGGTTACGGGACGACGCGCTTCGACGACTTCCAGCGTCGGCTCGATATCGCGCCGAATATGCTCACCCGCCGACTTCATGCATTGGTTGAAGAAGGGCTGCTAGAGCGCCGTCAGTATTGCGATCGTCCGCCGCGTTTCGAGTATGTGCTGACCGATGCGGGACGGGATTTTCGGCCGGTGCTGTGGGCCTTGCTGGCATGGGGTAATCGCCACTTCGCGCCCGAAGGGATCTCGGCGCAACTGGTCGATCAGGAGACCGGTAAGGTGGTTGAGCCGGTCGTGGTCGATGCCGTGACGGGCGCGCGACTCGATCCGAAGCGGCATGTGCCGAGCGCCGGGCCGATGGCCAACGAAGGGATGCGCGCAAGACTGGCGCGGGCGGCGGCCTTTGCCACCGGCAAGCCAATGCCAGAGGCGGCCGACGTTGCCGATACTGACACCGTCACCACTGCCGAGCGCTAATTAAGCCCCGGCGAGTCTGGCCGAAATTCCGAGATTAGGCCATCGCCGGGGATGGCGGCGACGCGAGCAGTCGGGCAAAGGCTTCACTCGTCAGCGGTTTGCCAAGCAGGAAACCCTGCATTTCATCGCACGCCAGCGTCTTGAGCGCTGCGCGCTGCGAGTCGGTCTCCACGCCCTCGGCGACCACATCCATATCCAGCGAGTGGGCCAGCGCGATGATGGCCGACACCACGGCGCTGCCTTCGCGGCCATGCGTGTCGAGACCGTTGGTAAAGAACCGGTCCATCTTCAATTGCTTGACGCGGAAGCGTTGCAGATACGCGAGGCTTGAATATCCCGTGCCGAAATCGTCGATGGCAACTTCGAAGCCGCGATCCTGAAACGCCCGAATCACGTCGATCGTGTGCTGCGCGTCGAACATGGCCACCGTCTCGGTAATCTCGAACATCAGCCGGTCGCAGGCAATGCCCGCACCTTCCACGATGGCCACGATGTTCTCGACCAGCGCCGACTGTGCCAACTGCCGGGGCGACAGGTTGATCGCGACCTTCACCCGGGGCAGCCCGGCGGCGTCCCATGCCCGGATGTGTTCGCACGTGGCGCGCACCACCCAATAACCGATCTGCACGATTTGTCCGGTGCGCTCGGCCACCGGAATGAAGTCCACCGGTTGTAATTCACCGAACTGCGGATGGGTCAGGCGCAACAGCGCTTCCGCACCCGCGAGCGCCTCGGTGTCGCCGCGATACTTCGGCTGGAAGTGCAGCGAGAAATATTGCTCGTGTTCCGCGTCGTGCAGCGCCTGCTGAATCTCCCACGTGCGCTGGGCCGCCGCGTTCATGCGTGGCTCGAAGTAGCGGAAAATGCCGCGTCCCGCCCGTTTGGCTTCGTACATCGCCGTATCGGCGTGCTTGAGCAGAATGTCGATGCTCTCGCCGTCGTCGGGATACACGGCCACGCCGATGCTCGGCATCACGTGCAGCGACTGGTTGCCCACGCGCAGCCCGTCGCGCATGTCGTCAAGCAGGCGCTGGGCCACGCGCCCCGCAACTTCCGGTGACGACAGCGAGCCGAGCAGCACCACGAATTCGTCACCGCCCAGGCGGGCCACGACGTCGTCGCCATTCACGTTCTTGCGCAGCCGCTTGGCAAAGGCGCGTAGCACGTCGTCGCCGACGTTGTGGCCGAGCGAGTCGTTAATCGTCTTGAAGCCGTCCAGATCCATGAACAGCACCGCAAAGCGGCGTTGATCGCGGCGCGAATTGATCAGGGTGCGGGCGGCGGCGTCATGCAGCGCGCGGCGGTTGGGCAAATCGGTCAGGGCGTCGTACGTCGCCATGCGAGCGATTTGCGTGTTGAGTTGCAGCACGGAATTGGCGAGGAAGCTGGTGCGCGCATCGAGCCGCGACACGAGCAGGGTGGTCACCAGAATCAGGAACGTGAACATGCTCACCGTCGTGACCAGCCAAGGCGAGCTGACCGACGTGGCAGCACCGCAAATGGCCCCCGGGGCAAAGTTCGCTGCCGCCATGCCGGTGTAATGCATGGCGGTGATGGCGAGCCCCATCACCACGGCGGCACCGATGCGCTTGGCCATCACGTAGCGCAGACTGCCGTCGCGCAAGGTCTGCGCGATCCAGAGCGCCGCCGTCGCGGCGGCAATGGCGATCAGCACCGACGCCGTGAAGAGCCACGGATCGTACTGAATGCCGGGCTCCATGCGCATTGCGGCCATGCCCGAGTAATGCATGGCGGCGATCCCTACGCCGAGCGTGACGCCAGCGCCGGCCAGTCGCCAGGCGGTAAAGCGCTCGTTGGCGACGAGCCACAGGGCGGCCCACGAGATGAGAATGGCAATGCCCAGCGACCCGGCGGTAATGGCCGGGTCGTAGCCCAATGGGATGGCGGCATGCGACGTCAGGGGCGACCAGGACGGCGAAAGCGAAAGCGCGAGCATGCCGATGAAGTGCATCGACCAGATGCCAATGCCCATGGCGGTCGCGCCAACAGCCAGCCACGCGTGGCGCATGCCACGGTGGGTCAGGAGATAGATACGCCCCGAGAGATCGAGCGCTGTGAACGACGCCAGTA
Organism: Pandoraea pneumonica; assembly: GCF_902459645.1. Taxonomy (GTDB): domain Bacteria; phylum Pseudomonadota; class Gammaproteobacteria; order Burkholderiales; family Burkholderiaceae; genus Pandoraea; species Pandoraea pneumonica. Next base: position 1,098,068 of record NZ_CABPSK010000001.1, on the reverse strand, counting down.
CGGCAACCGCGAGCGATAGCGCAACGAGCCAACCACTGTACGAACTCGACATAAGAAAACCGACCGAAAAGTCCCGCTTATCTGGTTATCGGCAACTTCGGCCGATAGTTGAGGGCGCGCGTCAGAAATTTTCTGACACGGTGCTAACCGTCCATGCCAGTGCGACGGGCGCCGGGGGATCGGCCTGAGAACGGCGTCCTGCGCCGATCTCGACAGTCCCCATGCCATAGTGAATAATCCGTTCATACCCGCCCCCACCCGACGTTGCCGGGGGATGCGGCCGACGCAGGTGCCATCGACCGTCATCGACCCGATGCCGGACACATGCGCCCTCGGCGGCATGCTGGGGCTGCAAAATCGGGGGCAGAATTCGACAGCCCTCGATTTTGCCTGATTTCCGTGGGATTTCCTCGCACTGCATCAATCTTGATGGCCAACTTGCCCGCAGGAGCCGTGATATGAGCAATCGCATGGCCGCTAAATCGCCCGCACCGAAGCCGCCTGTCTCGCCGAGCACGGCGGCGGCCAATGCCGGGAATACCGAGAATACCGAGTTGGTCACTACCGGCCCCGTCATTCCGGCAGCACCCGTCATTCCGTTCGAGACGCGCGTCGCCGCTGGGCGCAAGCTGCGCGAAAAAACGCCGCGCAGCAGCCAGTCGCATCTGGGCAATACCGATCGCGACGTGATCGAACTCCTGCGCACGAGCAGCGAAGGGCGGGTCGCCTCGCTGGTCCCGCTGCGCTATGGCCGCATGCTCGCTTCGCCGTTTGCGTTCTACCGGGGCAGCGCGATCGTGCAGGCGCACGACTTGGCCGGTACGCCGCACTCGGGTCTGACCATGCAGATTTGCGGCGACTGCCATCTGGCGAACTTCGGCGGGTTTGCGACGCCCGAGCGCACGTTGATCTTCGATCTGAACGATTTCGACGAAACCGCGCCAGGGCCTTGGGAGTGGGACCTCAAGCGGCTGGTGGTCAGTCTGGTGCTAGCGGCCCGGCAATTCGGGTTCGGCGACACCCTCGGGGTGGAGATGGTGCGCGCCGCCGTCGACAGCTATGCCCGGCGCCTGGACGAATACGCGCACATGTCGACCATTGCGCTCTGGCACGAGCAGATCACGTTCGATCGCATGCTCAATCTGGCCGAGACCGACCGGGTGCGTGAAGGCGTCAAACGCGGCATCGCCCGCGCGACCGGCCGCACGCACGAAAACGTGCTGCCCAAGTTTGCCCAGCAGGTCGGTGACCATTGGCAAATTCGCGACACGCCGCCGACCGTTTTCCATGTTCACGGGGCCACCACGCTGTTCGGCCCAGAGGACGACTGGCTGGGGCTTGGCGACTGGCGCAACCTGTTTGCCCCTGTCTATAAGAGTTATGTGAGCTCACTGCCGCCCGATCGGGCGCGCATGCTCTCCAACTACACCCAGCAAGATCTGGTGTTCAAGGTGGTGGGCGTGGGCAGCGTCGGCACGCGGTGTCTGGTGCTGATGATGATGGATGCGCACGAGCAGCCGCTGTTCCTCCAGTTCAAAGAGGCGTCGAAGTCGGTGGTCTCGCGCTTCTTCAAGAACGTGACGCCCAAGCATGATGGCCGCCGCGTGGTCGAGGGCCAGCGCCTCATGCAAGCGGCCTCGGACGCATTTCTCGGTTGGGGGAGCGGACCGTTTGGGCGTTGCATCTACGGGCGGCAGCTGCGCGACATGAAGGTGTCGGCGCAGTTCGAGCTGTTCCGGGCAGACGGTTTTCGTGAGTACGCGGCCCTGTGCGGCTGGGTGCTTGCCCGGGCGCACGCGAAGGCGGGAGGGTGTGCGGCGGAGCAAGTCGGCTACGTGGGCAAGGGTATTCGGCTTGGCGAAGCCCTGATTCATTACGCCACCGACTACGCCGATCAGGTCGAGCGCGATTACGAGGTGTTCCGCAAGGCGTGTCGCGACGGGCGGCTCGAAGCGCGCACCGATGCCGATATGGCTGCCGATTTTGCCGCTTGATTGGCTTGCTTAACTTGCTGCCTGATCAGCTCGCTTGAGGGTGCCGCTTGAGATCACCGACGCAACGCCTATGGGCACGTACCTTACTTGCCGTTCGCCGGACTGTGCGGTGGGTGTCACGCACGCCGACGCTCATTGTCTGGAGCGGTGTCGCGATTTCCGTGCTGCTCATGGCCGTGGCAGCCGCTTTGCTCTACGAGGGGCGGGTGCTGGTGCTCGCACGGGCCGCCGACAACCAGCGCAACATCGCGCAGGTGCTCCAGCGCGACCTCGAGCTCAACTTCCAACTCTATGAGGCGTCGCTCGACGCCGTGGTCAAGCTGCTCGCGCGGCCCGATATCGACGCGCTGCCGCCTGCGCTGCGCCGTGAACTGATCTTCGAGCGCGCGGGCGCGTCGCGCCACATCGGCTCGCTGGTGGTGCTCGATACCCAGGGGAACGTGGTGATCGACGCCGCCAGCGAGATTCCGCGCGCCACCAATCTCGGCGATCGGGACTACTTCACCGTGCATCGCGATCATCCCGACGCGGGGCTCTATGTGAGCGGCTTCATCCACTCGCGGCTGCGTAATAACGCACCGACGATGGTGCTCAGCCGCCGTATATCCAAGCCGGATGGCTCGTTTGGCGGCATCGTGTCGCTCTCGGTCGATATCGAGTACTTCCGGCAACTGTTCGATCACATCGAGCTGGGGCGTCAGGGCGTGATCCTGCTGCTCGGCAAAGACGACGCGATTTTGATGCGCAAGCCTTACGACGCGGCGGTCATCGGCAAGACCATGGCCCAGACGGGGCGATACGAAGCCCTGCCGCCGGGCCGCGACAACCAGCGTATCTATCCCATCCGCTTTGAAGGGCGGCCAAGCCTGATGTCTCGGCAGTTTCTCGAAAACGCGCCGCTCACGCTGATTGTGGTGACGTCGAGCGACGACGCACTTGCCCCGTGGCATAAGCGTGTCGTCCAGCTCGGCGGCCTGTTCGTGGTGCTGATCGCGGGTTTCGTCGGCACGTCGTTTCTGCTCGCGGCGCAGTTGCGTCGGCGCTTACGCGCGGAGCGTGAATTGCGGTTGCTCGCCCGCACGGACGGGCTCACCGGGTTGTCCAATCGCCGCTCGCTCGACAAGATTCTCGCTAACGAATGGCGGCGCATGCGCCGAGGCGGGCAGTCGATGTCGGTGGCCTTCGTCGATATCGACTGGTTCAAGCGCTACAACGACACCCATGGGCATCAGGCGGGTGATGCGGCGCTCGCGGCCGTCGCCAGTGCCATCGGGGCGGCGCTGCAACGGCCGTCCGACAGTGCTGGACGATATGGGGGCGAAGAGTTCATTGCCGTCATGCCCGATACCGACGAGGACGGCGCTCAACGCGTGGCCGAGGCGATTCGCTTGCGCGTTGAACGGCTCAATCTCGAACACGCCGCGAGCGACTTCGGTCATGTGAGCGTGAGTGTCGGTGTGGCATCGCGCCGCCCGCACGGACGCGAGTCGGTCGACGTACTGGTGAAGGCGGCCGACGACGCGCTCTATCAGGCGAAGTCCACCGGGCGCAATCGCGTGACCGTCGCACCGCCCGACGCGTAACTCACGCTCGATTCGCCCGGCTTCGTAGGATTCCTCCGATGCCGGGCGCGCTTTCTGCGCATTTCTTCAGAATTTCCCTCATCTGACGTCACTTTCGATTGGTTTTGTAATCAATTGATTTTGCATGTCTTTTTGGTGAGACGTTACACCACCTCCGCGTTTCCCCCGTTCTTGCCAGCATTCACCTACACGTCTTTCAGATTCCGCCGATTCGCCGGGCGAAAACGCCTCTCTACAATCGGTTTCAACAAGTCAGACGACATAAGCGAAAGCAAGAACGAGTCCCCGGGCGAGGGGATCCACAAGAGACTCTTTTGGGAGGTCAACAAATGAAACAAGCCAATCTGCTCAAGCTCATCATGGCCGGCGCACTCGCCACCACCGGTATCGCAGCCCACGCGCTGGATCAGGGCGGGATCATCAAGATTGCCGACAACGCCAGCGCGAGCGGCGTCATGAGCGATACGGGCCGCAAGATCGATGACTCGGCGCTGACCGCCAAGGTCAAGGCCGAACTGCTGGCCAAGAAGGACGTGCCTTCGACAAAGGTACACGTGACCACCCGTCACGGTGTGGTTCACCTCACGGGTTCGGTGCCGCAATCGGCCCAACGCACGCTCGTCGTGGATACCGTCAAGGGTGTCGATGGCGTGGTCGACGTGAAGGACGACATCAAGGTGATGGCGCAATAAACGCGCAAGCATCGCCGCTGCATCTGCTGTAGATCCGTGACATCCGTGACATAGGCGTCGCAACGAGACTCTCGAGTCCGTTGCGGCCTCACCGGAAGACAAGGAGAGACATCATGACCATGCAAACTCGGGGCCCCGCGCCCCAATCAGGCGCCCGCATCGTAGGTGCCGCCACTAAGCTGCCCGATGGACCGGGCCCGTCGGTGATGGCCGCCGACACCCTCGACGCCGAAGACGTCGTGAACCCCGCAGGCGAGAGCCTCGGCAAAGTCAAACACATCATGCTCGACGTGCAGCGCGGCACCGTGGCTTACGCGGTGTTGTCGTTCGGCGGTTTCCTCGGCATGGGCGACAAGCTGTTCGCCATTCCCTGGCACGCCTTGCAGCTCGACGTCGAAAACAAACGTTTCATTCTCAACATCGATAAGGACGTGCTCAAGAAAGCGCCGGGGTTCGACAAAGACCACTGGCCCAGCATGGGCGACCTGCATTGGGCCGAACAAGTCCACACGTACTACACCGTCGACCCGTATTGGCATTGAGCCGGGAGGCGACCTGCTCATGCCGCGCACATTCGTTACACCCGCCATTACACCCATTACCCGCCGGCTGACGCAGGCCCCCCGCCTGTACGCGCATTTGCCCGAGCCTTTCGACCCGAGCAAACCGCCCGGGACACCGCCGCCGAAGTCGCCTCCGAGAGAGGACGAGCCGACGCCGATGCCCCCGCCTGACCGACCGCTTGACCCGCCCGTGGAGGAGCCGCCGTTGCGCCCGCCCGGCAAGTACGTCGCCAGCATCAGTGCAGAGGGTCTGGTTAGGTAACGCCAGCCCGGCAAGGGAGAAAAGTCATGCTTGGCACCATCTTGTTGATTGTTTTGATTCTGATGTTGATCGGTTCCGTGCCGACCTGGCCGCACAGTCGCGGCTGGGGCTACTACCCGTCCGGCGGTATCGGTCTCGTCGTACTCATCGTGCTGATTCTTGTCCTGATGGGACACATCTGACGGAGGGTACGAGCCAGTTGAATCGTCGGGTCGGTGGCACGCGAAGCCTTCGCACCACCGACCCGGCGCTGTCCCCCAATACGATGGTTCCGGCCCCCGCAGCCAGTGATCCATCGTACTTTTCCGGCCCCATGGGCCGGTCTTTTTTTGTGCCGCCGCCGCGCACGGCACCGAGGGTGGTGCGGACCTCGATGCGTCATTTTGCATTGCAAGGCAAATCGGGGAGTTAATGTCGAAATTGCCCGGTTTGATGAAGTTTTAGGGTTGCTGCATTGCAGCGCACGACCGGCAAGATTAGGCGGATTGACGTAAAATCGGCCGCTATGAGTTCCCCCCAAGTCCTTTCTGTCGATGCGGCCGAAGCGCTGCCCCCGTCGTCCATTCCCGTCTGGCTCTCGTTCGTCGCGCTTGCGATGGGCGGCTTTGCGATCGGGACGGGCGAGTTTGTCATCATGGGCCTGCTGCCTGATGTCGCCCGTGGTCTGAATATCACCATCCCGCAAGCCGGTCATGCGATCAGCACGTATGCGCTGGGCGTAGTGATCGGTGCGCCGCTGCTCGCGGTGCTCGGTGTACGCTTGCCGCGCCGTGCCTTCCTCATTGCCTTGATGGCGATGTTCGCGATCGGCAATTTCGCGAGTGCAATGGCACCGGGCTATCTCTCGCTCATCGGTCTGCGCTTCTTGAGCGGCTTGCCGCACGGCACCTATTTCGGCGTGGCCGCGTTGGTCGGTGCGTCGCTCGTCCCGCCTCACCGGCGTGTGCACGCCGTGGGGCAAGTGATGCTCGGCCTCACGCTCGCAACGCTCTTCGGCGTGCCGCTTGCTGCCGGACTCGGCCAATGGCTGGGCTGGCGTGCCGCCTTCGTGCTCGTGGGCGCGATCGGTACGCTCACTGCGGTCTTGGTTTGGCGCTGGGTGCCCAATGTCCCGGCACCGAAGGGCGCGAGTCCGCTGCGCGAACTGGCGGCGCTGCGCAGTTCGCAGGTCTGGCTCACGCTCGGAATTGGTGCCATCGGCTTTGGCGGCATGTTTGCCGTGTTCAGCTATATCAAACCGACGCTCATGCAAGTGGCGGGTGTGCCCGAAGGCTGGGTGCCGTTCTATCTCGCGCTGTTCGGTATTGGGATGGTCGGCGGCACCATCATCGGACCGCGCCTCGTCGGTGCCACGTCGCTGATGCGCGCCATTGGCGGCACGCTCATCTGGTCGGCACTGCTGCTCGGGGCGTTCACTTTCACTGCGGCTAGCCCGTGGCTCGCCGGTATCAACGTGCTGGCCATCGGTACGATCATCATCATTGGCCCGGCGTTGCAGATTCGTTTGATGGATGTGGCCGGTGAAGCGCAAACGTTGGCGGCGGCGCTCAATCACTCTGCCTTCAATATGGCCAACGCCGCCGGCGCATGGCTCGGCGGCGTGGCGATTACTGCCGGTTACGGTTGGACTTCCACCGGCTGGGTCGGCGCTTTGCTGTCCTGCGCGGGTATGCTCATGTTCTTGTGGGCACGCCACGACGCACGCCGGAAGGCCCGATAACACAGCCCCTGCATCACGAACGTCGCGACAAAGGCGAGCGGGTACGCCCACCAGATGCCGGTCAGTCCGGCAACTCGCTCGAAGATCAGGGCGGCCGGCACTTCAATGCCGAGCAGCCCGATCACGCCTAACGCCATCGGCACCCACACCTTTCCACCCGCCCGCATGGCGCCGGTCATGATGGCAGTCAACCCCATCACCGGCACACTCCACGCGGTGACGTAAAGCAGATGCGTCGCGAGCGCCAGCACCTCGGGGTCGGTCAGAAAGCCGCGCATGATCAGCGGCGCTGCCAGACAGACCAACCCTGTCAACACGCCCGTCATTCCCAAATTACAGAGAAAGCCCGTGCGCACGATGGCACCGATGCGCTCGCCACGGCCTGCGCCAATGGCGTGGGCACAGAGGATCGACGCGGTAATGCCGAACGTCATGATGGGCAACTGCAACCAGCTCATGACCTGCGTGACGGCACCGTAAGCGGCAGTGGCATTCGCACCATGGCGATTCACGATACCGAGTAACGCGATTTCGGCGATGGCCATGGTCAGCATCTGCATCGCAGCTGGCACACCGATGCGCAAGATGCCTCGCGCAAGGTCCGGTCGGAATTGCACGTTGCGCCACAAGCCAGCACCCGGCGCCAATGCGTGCGCTTTGCGGCGCCAGTACAGCACCATCCAAATCAAGGCGATCGAGAACGCGAGCAGCGTCGAGGCGGCGGCGCTTGCCACGCCCAGCTTCGGGAGTGGCCCCCAGCCGAAGATAAAGGCGGGGGTGAGGCAAACGGCCAGCACGGTCGCAATCAGCAACGTGAACAGCGGGGAGACGGCGTCGCCTGTGCCGCGACTCATCGAGGTCGTCAACCAGAGCAAATAGACGATCGGCATGCCGATAAGCATCCATTGCGCATACCGCGTGGCGTCGTCGATCACTTCCAATGGCGTGCCCAGCGCACGCATGAGCGGCGCGGCGAGCCAGCCGCCGAGCACGCTGGTCACGAGGCCCGCAGCGAGCATCATCAAGAGCGCCGTCGCGGCGATGTTTCGCACGCGCACCAGGTCGCGCGCGCCCCAGGCTTGTCCAATCGTCACCGTGGCGCCCGCAGAGAGGCCGATGACGATCGCTAGCAAGAAGAAGAACACCGGGAAGAACGCGGATACGGCGGCGATGGCCTGCGTGCCGATCAGGTGTCCCAGATAAATGCCGTCGACGGTGCCCGCGATCGATTGCAGCGCATTCGTCAGCATCATCGGGACGGCGATTAGAAGCCATGTACGCCATAAAGGGCGTGGAGGCGGTGGAGGAGGTGCTTTGATTTCGTTAGTCATGGTTATCTCAAGGCAGATTTGCCGGGAAATTCCGGGCAAAGGGGGGCCCTCCGGTGCGGCGGTCCGACCGGTGAGCGGGAATCAAAAGGGGGTGGGCGCGCAGGCGCGCCCGGTGGGTTACTCGTTCATGAGTGCGGCGAGATCGTCGGTCGACGACAAGCGCGTCAGATACTCACGCACGTCTTCCGGCCATTCGGCGATGCGGGCATTGAGCGCGTCGAAGTCATTGGCGAACAAGGCGCGCGAGGCTTCTTCGAACTGCGGAAGATCGCCCGCGATGGTCGACATGAAGCGATATGCGCGCTCCTGCGCACGTCGCATCAGATCGCGGTCGGCGAATTTGCGGCGAGCTTCGTCGACCAGTTTGCGCAACGCGACGGACGCGCCACCGGGTTGATCGGCCAACCAGTCCCAGTGACGCGGCAGCAGCGTGACTTCGCGGGCGACCACGCCCAGCTTCGGACGGCCACGGCTCTTGGCGGGCGCTTCGGTGGCTTCAGTGGCTTCGATAGCGTCTATCGCAGCATCCGCGACGGAAGCCGATACGACGACGGGACAATAACGTTCGCGAATATCCGCAGCTGTGCCTCGGACGTCGACGTCACGCGTGTCGCCCGTGAGGTCGTCGAAGATCAGAACGGGCAGGTGGGCATCGACGAGCGACGCCTGCTGATACGCAATGGCAGCGTCGGCGAGCGAGCCGGAGGCAATGCGGCGCATGCCGCGAAAGACGGTGTAGGCGGGGGCAAAAGCGGGTGTGACGGCCACGGGAATATCTCCGGTATCGATTCAGTACCGGCGAATATTACCCGGGTGTTATTTGATTTGCAATATTACCCGGGTAATAAATTTTGAGATCGCGTGGATCAGGCCGTCAGTGCCACGCCACCTGAGAGCCGTTCGAGCACGGTGGCGCGTACCGCGCCGGGTGCATCGTCGAGCAGCTTAGGCCAGGCAGCCTGTGCTTCGGCGACGGTTTCGCGGGCAATCGTCATCATGCGGCCGACGCGCAGTAGCCCGGCACCTTTCAGCAGCGCTTCGAGAGCGGACCAATCGAACGCGCGCAGCGTTTTGTCGATGGCGCGGTTCACGCCGTAATGCGAAGCGGGCACGTCGTGGAAAAACGCGGCGACGCATACCGGGTCGTAGACCGGCGCCAATTGCGGCGTGTGGGCGTCGGGATAGATCAGCGCCCAGTTCTTGAGGTGCGCATCGGTATTGCCCAGCAGGATGAAGGCGATCAGACGGCGCATGAATTCTCTGACGTCTTGCACGGGCTGCGCCGAGAGTTGGTCGAGTACACGCAGCATCGTGCTGTAGTCGATGTCCAGCCCGCGGCCGTATTTGCTGCGCGGCGGGTACTGGAGCACTTGCGCGAACTCTTCCATATGCACGCGCCGTCCGTCGGGCAGCCGGTCGAAGCGGGGCACCGCCAGAATGTGTTCGAACGGCACTTGTTCCGGCAGATCGGCGTCGCGGCGCGAGATGATCTCGGCCTTTGCGCAATCGAGGCCCAGTGCCTCGCACAGTCGGTAGCCCGTGAATTCGTTCTCGACCAAATCGGGGTGACGCGTCGTCGGCAGCTTGAGGATGACCGAACCGGCGCGGCCCTGACGCTTGACGACATAACGCCGGCCGTCGCGCACGGCGGAGAATTTCGTCACCACGCCGGGCAGCGATGCAGCGTCTTCGACCGGCGTGTCGACAAAGCCGGGCTCGATCATTTCGAGACCGAGTGCCGTATGCCAGCGATGCACGACATCGGGCACGCCTTCGCGTGGCGGCACGGGCTCGACTTCGAAGGCGCCCATCAGATCGTGGCCTGCGGCAGCGAGTAGTTCGAACTCATCGTCCGGGCTGCACCGCCGCTCAGCGGCCAGTCGCTCGCGGTTATGGCCTTCGGGCAGCAAATTCTCGAAATACACAGGCCAGCGACCGTCGGTGCGCACCAGACGGGCATCTTGCGCCGACGTGAGAATGTCGCGGGTCGCGTTTTCATTGGCCCCGCGATAGGCGAGCGACAGGGTGGGCCGTCGCGCGTCGGCGATGTAATCGTCGTCGAACGACATGCGCAGAATGTCACCGTATTGCGAGAGATAGCCGACCGGACGGCGACTGCCGTCGGGCATATGCAGATAGGCGCGCAGGTACTTGATGTTCATGAGCGGGAGGGCGGCAGGCGCGAAGGTGCAGCGGCAGAGGCGAGTGTTTCGACGATGGACGGCGGCGCTGACACCCCACTGGGCTGCGCTAGATATTTACCGCCGGAGCGCAGAAAGGCTTCGACCTCCTGACGCAAGTTGGCGGGGACGAGCATCGGTTCGAGGCCGAGCGCGCGCGCCATTTCCAGCACCGTCGACATGCGCGGGTCGAGTGCGCCGGACTCGGCCTTCTGAACGGTCATGCGAGACAGGCCTGCGCGCTCCCCAAGCTCGGACTGCGTGAGTCCTGCGTCTTTGCGAGCGCTAATGAGAGTGTCGATAAAGCTCATCTTGATGTGCTTTTTCTAAGAAATGATGCTTTATCTTAGCAGCTCATCGCAAGTTTTGCCGAAAAAGATAACTATCGTAATCTTAATATGAAAAAAGATAGCAAATATTATCTTTTTGGGCGCATCACTTAGTCGTCGTGGAATTTGCCGCGCGACGCTTTGACGCGCGAGCGGACTTGCTTGGCGTCTCGCCGCCGGAGTTGGCTGCCGAGTGTGGGGCGAGTCGGAATTCGGCGGCGCGGCGGGACGGCAGCGGCATCGACGAGCGCCTGCAAGCGTTCCATTGCATCGGCGCGATTGAGTTCCTGCGAGCGATGTTGCTGGGCCTTGATGACGATCACCCCGTCTTGTGTGATGCGGCTATCGAGGCGGGAGAGCAGGCGCGCTTTGACCTCATCGGGGAGCGACGAGCGCATGACGTCGAAGCGAAGGTGGATGGCACTGGAGACTTTGTTGACGTTCTGGCCACCGGCGCCTTGGGCGCGCATGGCGGTGAGTTCGACGTCTTCGGGGGCGATGAGAATGCGGCGGTTCATGCGGCAAGCATAACGTCCCGGTCGTGCCGCTCACAAGCGTGCCGTTGCACGTCGGGACAGACTTTCGGGATCAGGGGGTGTTCCGACGGCACCGCTTGGCGCGATGCCGTCGGGAACGGGCGAGTGAACGTAGCCTCAATGAGCAACCTCAATGCGGCGGCGCTACGACCACGAACTGCACGGTAGTGCCCGAATACACGGGCTGATACCACGTCGAGCCGCAATGCTGATAGGCCACGTTGCCCACGATGGTGCTCACACAACTCGGCGGAATGCTGTTCACTGTCGAGCCAATGATGGCGGCCGACACACCGATCGTGACCGCCGCCGCGACCGGGTCATACCAGCCGCCGCCCCAACCCCAATAAGGCGGTGGGGGCGGTGGAGGCGGAGGCGGTGGCGGCGGGGGATGCGGTCCCGGCCCCGGCCCAGGCCCCGGCGGTGGTGGCGGAGGGTGCGGCCCAGGTCCAGGTCCAGGTCCAGGCCCGGGTCCAGGTCCAGGTCCAGGCCCAGGCCCAGGCCCAGGCCCAGGTCCGGGTCCGGGTCCAGGGTGCGGGCCGGGCCCGGGTTGTGGTGACGGGTTCGGTCCCGGGCCGGGCCCCGGCGGTTGGCCGCCGCCGTGCTGCGGTCCGCCGCCCGGGCTACCGGTATTGGCGTGCATCGGCGTGTTGCCACCAGGGCCGCCGCCATGTTGCATGCCGCCGCCTGGTGCCGCGCCGCCACCGTGGAAGGCTCCGCTGCCATGCAGGCTGGTGCGCGCACCGCCGTGGAATCCGAAGCCAAAACTTTGGGTGGAGGCGAGCGCAAACGCGGCGGCGACCGCAAGGCACGCCCATGACGTTGCCGATGAAGGCTGGGAAGTCAGTCGTGTCATTGTTTCCCCCCGGCCGCTTGTCCTGCTTGACCTGCCTGGCCCGGCTGGCCAGGGAGTGCGTCTTGCGGCGGCCCGGGCGGGCGCATCTCGATGCGTTGGGCGCCGGCGGGCGCTTGGTAGGCAAACGTGCCCGCCGAGAATTTCGGATTGAGATCCCACCGGTAATTGACCGCATGCGTCGGCCGCGACGGCTGCGACGTATCGGTAATGACAAAGCGGCAAGGCAGCGGCCGCGACCCGGTTCGAATCCACAACTCCCAATCCACGTCGGGTTGCTGATACGCGTAGTGATTGCACCACTCGCCATTCACCCGATCGAGCCCAATGAATAAGGCCGAGCGCAACCCGGAAACGTCGTCGGGATCCATGCCCCAATAAAAGAGATCGGCCAGCGGCAGCCCGATGCCATATTTCGCATCGATATCTTTTACGAGCGCATCGATGGTCGGCGGTGCGGCGACCTGACTGTAAAAGCGCTTGCCCTGCGTCTCGTCATAGAGCGTGAAGGTCTTGCCGTCATAGACAAAGCCGCGATTGCGATCTTGTCCAATGACCACCGCCCGCACTTTATTGGGGCGCTGAACCGACATATCGGTGTGATGCAGAAAGCCGACGTTCTGGCCCGTACTCAGCACCGCATCGGTGACCGTATCCCCCTCCACGCGAAAGCGCTGCAAGGTTCTCAGATAGCGGCTCATTTTCGTCAGCGCATCGACAGCGCCTTGCTGCTTCTCGGGCATGCCTTGCACCGGAAGGGTGCTGTCCGAGGCAGGGGCTTGTGCGAGTACGGCGTGTGATGACAGTGCGATGGCGGCAGCCATGCCGCATGTCAGTGAACGGATGAGGGAGTGTGTAGGCGAACGTCGGGAAGACATAGATGGCACTGTGTGACCTCATTCCAAGCAATGGTTTGAACGGGACAACGACAACGTGCACGAGCGCAGTGAGCCAGCGCGAGAGGAGGAACTAGATTAGTGATTCGGAATGCAAACTGTCAAGACGAAAAACCATCATCCAAATGGATTAAGAATTACTTAACGTGGATGAGTGTATTTGTAACAAGTTGTTTCTGATAGCGTGAATAGTTGGGGGAAATTTGCTGAATCGACGGGAATTAACTATTGATCGGCATCAAAAGAACTCAGTGGAATATGCGTACCTAAATGACCGCTAGATGTCAGCGGGCTGCGGGTTGCGGGGGCGAGAGTAATTTTAATTACTCAACCTTCTTTGGCATTTGGTATGCAAAACAAAAATATCTTGCGTGAGTGAATTATTTTGTTACTATCGCCGGGAAACATTCAGTAATAGGTGCGCACCACCTGACAACTGAAAATTGTTTCGGATACTTAACTATTTGCAGAATTCGCGTGTTGGATTCTCATTTGACGATAACAAAAAGGACACACCATGAAGCTCACGCAAGCGATGATTCTGGCCGGCCTGTTGTCGCTGGGGCAGGCTGCCTATGCGCAAACGCAGACGGCTCCCCCGCCTGCACCGATCGTGCGTGGCGGCGTCGTTGAGTTCCGTACGACGCTGCTCGGCGTCGACGCTAAAAACCGCACGATTCAAGTTGCAGACGATCACGGCAAGCCGGTGACGTTTGTCGTTGGCCCCGAAGTCAGAAACTTCGAACAAATGCGCAAGGGCGACAAGGTCGTGGTGGCCTACGAGCGCGCCATTGCTATTTCAGTTGCGCCGGGTAACGGCATTCGCAGCAGTGTCGTGACCGAGGACGCCAACCGCGCCACGCCGGGCAATCGTCCGGCGGCCGATGCGTCGCGCAACATCAAGGTGGTTGCGACGGTGCAGAAGATCGACCGCTCAGCGAACGTCATCACCCTGCGCGGGCCGAAGCGCGTAGTCGATATCGCGGTGCAAGACCCGTCGCTGCTTAACGGTGTGAAGGTAGGCGATTCGGTCAACGTGGACTACACCGAAGCGGTGGCTGTCGCCGTGACCCAAGATCCGGACGCCAAACGCAAGTGGGCCCCGCCGCCCCCGCCGCCGGCACCTAAGCCGTAAGGCAAGCGGCGGACAGTCGGTTTGAATTTCGCTCACCGGTGCACCACCTCATTCACGCACCGGTGACCGAGCCCCCCAAACGGCAAGCGTCCACGACTGGAGGTCGTCATGGCACGGTCCGCTCTGAAGTTCGACGATGCGACATACGCCGCATTGCTCGCCGCCGCCCGCGATGCGGATACGGCAAACCCCCACAACAACCCCGCGTTCCTCGATGCCTTTCTGCACGACGCCTGGTGCGCCGCGCATCGCATTTACGGTGCGCAAACCTATCTGAAGTTGATGGGGCTGGCAGGTGTCGCGCGCCGCCCGAGCGCCGGTACGGTTCAAAAGGCCATTGTTCGGGCACGCGCCGCCTATGAAATGCCAATGGCATCGCATTCGTTGCCAACGAATGCCCATGCCCTCTGGGCGCAGCAACTGGAGCAGAATCTGGCGCGGGCTATGACGTTGCTCGATGCGTTACCTGACGGGCACTTGCCTACGGGGCACGCGAGCGCCGAAGTGGCCGACGCCATGCGTCGTGTACAGCATCTCGAACGGGAAAATCTGGAGCTACGGGCGCGGCTCGCCCAGATGACCGTGGCGGCTGCCTACGCGCGCGAAGCGTTGGGTGAAACGCTGACGGGGTACACCCCCCAGCCGTTGCCTCATCTACCGCACTCGGGCAACCACGGTCGGCAGGGCATCTGACGATCCGCCCACCGACGGACTTGCCGGGCCGGAACCCAACGGCTCGGCAGGTGCCGCGGGCCCCCGCGACACCGAGAATCCAAACGTATTGAGACCGCCTGCACTGTGTGCCCACACGGTGCCGCCGTGCATTTCGGCGATGGCTTTGACGATCGCCAGCCCCAGTCCGTGATTCTCGCGGCTGTTGGTGCGCGACGGCTCGGCGCGGTAGAAGCGATCGAACAGATGCCGCAAGACGTCGGGCGGAATGGGCTGACCCGGATTGGCGACTTCGATGCGGACCTGATCGGCGTCGTGGGCGGGCTGTGCCGGTTGTGAAATCCGCACGTCGATGGTGGCACCGGGCGTGCAATGCTCGATGGCATTCATCACCAGATTGGCGACCGCGCGGCCAACGAGCGCTTTGTTCACGTGCGCGAACGCGCTGCCATGCAGTCGCGCCGTGACCTGCGCTTCTTCCAGCGGAATTTCGAGAAACTCCAGCGTGTGGGCGGCTTCGCTAGAAATCGACACGCCCATGAGCCCGGTCGCGCGCTCGCCCTGATCGGCCCGCGACAGGAACAACATGTCGTTGATGATCGTGCGCATGCGCCCCAGTTCTTCCAAATTCGATTGCAGCAGCGCGCGCAAATCTTCCACCGGCCGGTCGCGCGTGAGCGCCACTTCGGTCTGGCCGATCAGAATGGTCACCGGCGTGCGCAGTTCGTGGGCGACATCGGCGTTAAACGATTCCAGGCGCTCGTAGGCCCCGTCGAGCCGGGCGAGTGCCCCGTTGAACGAGTGGGCAAGGTCGTCGAGTTCTACCGGCAGCGAGCGCGTGTCGAGTCGCTGCGAGCGATTGTCCGGACTGATCTGCGACGCTTCGCGCGTGAGTCGCGTTAGCGGTGCCAGCCCGAGCCGTGTCACGGAATAGCTGAGCAGCAGCACGCCCAGAGCGCCGAGCGCGGACAGGGCGGCAAGCCCCAGGCCGAACGCGCGCAGCGTGCGCTCGTTGGGCGAATAGCTGGCGGCCACCTGAAGGGTGACGGCTGGGCGAGAGCCGTAGGGCGGCAGAATTTCGCGCGTGGTCAGCATGTCGTCGCCGCCGCCATCGGGCTGCAAGCGCACATAACCGTTCGATAAGCGTTTGACGAACATGCCGCCCACCGGCGTGCCGAACGTGAAGCGCGGGTCGTCGCTCGACACGGCATACGTCGTGGTGCCGTCGCGTGGCGTCATGTCGCTGAGCTTCTCGCGCACGATCTGCCACTTCTCGGGCGTGCCCCCGTGATAGACGATGATGTGGGCGATCTGTGCGCGGTCGTCGAGCGACTCTCGCAGGTGCCGCTCCAACTGCACGCGCAGCATCATATAGAGCGCCGTGCCCACCAGCGCGAACACCGATAGCGCGACCACCGCGAACATCGCGGCGAGGCGGCGGGAAATCGAGTGTTTCATCATGGCGGGGTTCGCGTGAGCGCGCTCGGCTTACGCCTCGCGCACCTCCAGCACATAGCCCATGCCGCGCACCGTGTGCAGCAGCTTGGTGTGGAATGGACCGTCGAGCTTGGCGCGCAAGCGCTTGATGGCCGTTTCCACCACGTTGGTATGACTGTCGAAATTGACGTCCCAGACCAGTTCGGTGATGGCGGTCTTCGACAAGATATCGCCCTGACGGCGCGCGAGCACCGAGAGCAGTTGGAATTCCTTGGCGGTGAGATCGAGGCGTTGGCCGTCGCGGGTGGCGCGTCGGCCGATCAGGTCAACGTAAAGGTCGCCGACCGAAATCAGTGTCGACTCCTGCACGCGGGTGCGGCGTGCGAGAGCATGCAGGCGCTCGACCAGTTCGATGAACGAGAAGGGCTTGGTCAGATAGTCGTCGGCGCCTTCGCGCAGGCCGCGCACGCGGTCGTTCACGTGATCGCGCGCGGTCAGCATGATGACCGGCGTCGACTTGCGCTCACGCAGCGAGCCGAGGACAGCGAAGCCGTCGCGCTTCGGGAGCATGACATCGAGCACGATCACGTCGTAGTCGAACTCCAGCGCCAGATGCGTGCCTTCTTCGCCATCGAGCGCCACGTCGACTACCCAGCCTTGCTCGGTTAGCCCCGAGCGCAGATAGTCCACTACCTTGTGTTCGTCTTCAACGATCAATACTTTCATGTCGTCACCTCACCTTTGCGCATTATACGAGTCAGTGGAGAGATCCGACGGCAGCCATCCGCCGCCCAACGCCTTGACCAACGCGACCGACAACACGAGTTGCTGGCCACGAATCTGTACATCCTGACGCTCGCTCGCGAGCAGGCTCTGCTGCGCGGTAATCACGCTCAGGTAGGCGGTCAGCCCGCCCGAGTAGCGGTCGTTCGCGAGGCTCAGCAGGCGTTGCGCATCGACCACGGCCGCATGCGATTCGCGCGCGGCACCATCGAGCACCGACAGGCCGGTCACGCCGTCCTGCACCTGTTGGAACGCCGTGAGCACGGTCTGACGGTAATTCGCTTCGACCGCGCGATACCCGGCGCTGGCGTAATCCACGCCGGCGCGGCGGCGCCCGCCGTCGAAGATGACTTGCGAGGCCGCCGTGCCCAGCGTCCAGAGCAGGCTGGGCGCGGAGAGCAAATTGGCGAAGTCCGTGGCTTGCCAGCCGATCGACGGGTTGAGCATCAGGCTCGGGAAGAAGGCCGCCTTAGCCACACCGATCTGTGCGTTCGCCGCTGCCATGGCCCGTTCGGCCGAGGCGATGTCGGGGCGTCGTTGCAGCACGTCGCTCGGCACGCCCAGCGGAATGGCGGGCAGGGTATCGGTCAGCGCGCCCGCCGGAATCGAAAATGCCGGGGCGGGAACGCCAACGAGGGCCGCAATCGCATGCTCGTATTGATCGCGCTGCTGATGCAGCAGCTTGGCCTGCACGCGCGTGGTGTCGAGTTCCGACTGTTGTTGCAGAACGTCCAGGCCGGACACCGCCCCCAGATCGTGCTGGGCGCTCACGTAGTCGAGCGCTTTCTGCTGCAACGTGACCGACTCGTCGAGCACCTTGATTTCGGCGTCGAGCGCGCGCAACTGGAAATATGCCGTCGCGAGTTGGGTGGTCAGCACCAGCCGGGCATTCGCGAGGTCGTCGCCTGCCTGTTCGGCTGAAGCCTGCGCGCCTTCGACTTGACGGCGAATACGCCCGAACAGGTCGGTGTCGTAGTTCACCCCAAGGCCGAGCTGCACGTTGTTCTGCACCGTCGACATCATCGACGACGAATAGCTCGTGAGCGGCCGGTTGGCGGAAATGCGCTGGCGTGCCAATCCAAACGACGCATCGACTTCGGGGATGCGCTGCGCGGACGTACCGGCCAGCGTGGCCTGTGCCTGTTCGTAATGCGCGACGGCGGCGGCCAGCGTCTGGCTCTGCGCCAGCGCCTGCTTTTCTAAATCGTCGAGGGCGGGTTCGTGGAAGGACGTCCACCAGTCGGGCTGCAACGGCGCGTGTGACGGCTGAGCCAGCCGCCAATAGCTATCCGTCTTCCAATCGGGCGGCGTCGAAACTTCAGGCCGTTGGTAGTCCGGCCCGACCGCGCAGGCACTCAGCAGCGACGCGACGCCCACGACGACGGCACCCAGCCGGAGGCCGCGGCCATTCGCGCCGTTCGATACACGGCGAAGGGCGCCAACTGCCGCAACGGCAGACGACCCAGCGGTCGAACCAGCGCGTACGCTCCCGCTCACGATTGCGCTCCTTGCGCGCGGCCGTTGTTGGCGTCGTCTTCCTGCTTTGTATCAGGCTTCGCACTGGGCTTAGCCCCCGGAGCGGCTTTGGTCACCAGCGCCTTGGCCTGCACGTGATCGCCGTCGTCGATCGAGTCGCTTGGGTTGATGATGACGTGGTCGGTCGGTGAGACGCCATCGGCCAGTTCCAGCGACTGCCCCAGATCCTGTGCGATCACGATCTTATGCAGATGCACCACGCCTTGATCGTCGACCACGGCCACACGCGGGCCTTCGGCACGGAACAGCAGCGCATTGGACGGCACGCTCAAATGCGCGCGAGCCGCACTCGGCAGCGCCAATTGCACGTAAGCACCAGGGCGCAGCTTGCCATCCGGGTTGGGCAGCGAGGCTTCGATTTGGAGCGAGCGCGTTGCGACGTCGATCGCCCCAGACACATGCGTGATCTTGCCTTGGAAGTGTTCACCGGGCAGTTCGGCCTGCGTCACCACCACGGGCTGCCCCACGGCGACGCCTTGCGCATACGCCTGCGGCACTTGCACGTAGACGCGCAGCGGGTCGGTCTGGGCGAGGGAGAACAGGGCGCGGCTGGTGCCGCTGCCGGCGTCGATCAGGTCACCCACGTCGACATTGCGCTGCGTAATCACGCCATCGAACGGCGCGACGATGCGCTTGAACGATTCGAGTTGTTGCAGGCGCTTCACGTTGGCGTCGGCGGCGGCCAAGTTGGCAATGCCTTGCGTGTAAGTGCTTTGACGCTCGTCGAGTTCCTGCTGCGAGACGGCGTCGCGTTGGCGCAGTTGCTGCCAGCGATCGAGCGACGACTTCGCCAGCCCGAGGCTTGCATTGATTTGATTGCGCTGGGCGATGGCCTGCGCGAGTTCCTGATCGATTTCCGGCGTATCGAGATCGGCCAGCAACTGGCCTTGCTTCACACGCGCGCCGATATCGACATAACGGCGCAGCAGATAACCGGTGGCGCGCGCATAGATCGGCGACTCGACGGCACCGCGCAACGTGGCGGGCAGCAGGGTTTCGCTGGCCGACGTCGTCTCGGGCGTGACGAAGCTCACATACTGTTTGGCGTTCTCCACCGTCACGTTGGCGACGTCGCGACGTTGCAGGGCGTTCGATACGGTGGTGCGGGCGGCACCGGCAATGAGCAGCACGGCCACGACGATCAGCGCGATCTTGGCGCGGCGGAATTCGCCTTTGCGCGGCGGCAACTGCCGTCCGTCGGCCGGGTCGTGCTCGGGAAGGGCCAGTTCGGCGTGATGTTTCTCGGTCATGTCAGTCAACCCATCAAGAAGCAGTTTTTTTGCGGCGCGCGAGCCGGGAGTGCACCCCAGCGAACACGAGCGGCACGAAGAAGAGTGTCGAAACCGTGGCGAACATCAGGCCACCGATCACGGCGCGGCCCAGCGGCGCGTTCTGTTCCGCGCCTTCGCCTAGGCCCAGTGCCATCGGCACCATCCCGATAATCATCGCGAGCGCCGTCATCAGCACCGGGCGGATACGGCCAGCACCGGCTTCCAGTGCCGCCTTGAGCGGGGCCATCCCCGACTCCATGCGTTGCCGCGCGAAGGCGACCACGAGAATACTGTTCGCGGTGGCCACCCCCATGGTCATGATGGCGCCGGTGAGGGCTGGCACCGACAGTCGCGTGCCGGTCAGGAACAGCATCCAGACAATGCCGGCGAGCGCGGCGGGCAGGGCGCTCACGATGATGAGCGGGTCGACCCACGACTGGAAGTTCACCACGATGAGCAGATAGACCAGCACGATCGCCATCGCCACGCCGACGCCCAGCCCCAGATACGAGCTTTGCATCGTGCTGACCTGACCGCGCACCACAATCTGGCTGCCGCGCGGCAAGTCTTTGCGGGCTTTCTCGACGAGCTTGTTGATATCGCCCGCCACGCTGCCCAGATCGCGGCCTTCCACGCTCACGTACAGGTCGATGACCGGACGGATGTTGTAGTGGCTAACGACCGCGAATTGCTCCTTGGGCACCACTTTCACGAAGTTGGCGAGCAATTGCGGCTGGCCGTTGTTGGCCGTGCCAGCGACCGGCGTGCGCAGCAGATCGTCAATCGAACTCACGCGATATTGCGGGGCCTGCACCGACAGGCTGTATTCCACGCCGTTCTGACTGTTGAACCAGAAGCCCGGCGACGTTTGCGAGCTGCCCGAGAGCGAGATCAGCACGTTTTGCGCGACGGCGTTGGCATTCAGGTTCAGTTGCTGAAGACGTGTGCGGTCCATGTCCAGATGCAGCGTCGGGGCGTTCACGCGTTGCTGGATATGGGTGTCCACCGTGCCCGGCACTTGCCGCACCTGCTTGAGCAACTTCGTCGCAATGTCGAAATTGGCGAGTTGCTGATTGCCGCTGATCTGAATATCGATGGCGGCGGGCAGGCCAAAGTTAAGAATCTGCGTGACGATGTCGGCGGGTTGAAAGAAGAACTCCACGCCGGGGAAGCGTTGCGGCAAGATCGCGCGCAGCTTGTCGATATAACCAGCCGTCGGGTGATGGTCTTGGCTCAACGCGATCTGAATCTCGCCATCGAGCGTGCCGATGGTGCCCGCATTGCTGTACGACAGGTTGATACCGCTATACGGCAGCCCGAGGTTGTCGAGAATCGTCTCCAACTCGTTGGCGGGGACGACTTCGCGCACCACCTTTTCCACTTCGTCGGCCAGCCGGGCGGTCTCTTCGATCCGGGTGCCGGTGGGCGCGCGCATGTGCATGCGGATGTCGCCTGCATCGACCGTCGGGAAAAAGTCCGCACCGAGCGCAAACACCAGCCCCATCGACAGCACGCAGAACGCCAGGAAGCTCAGCGCAAAGACGCGGCGACGCACCAGCAGGTTGGAGAGCACCACGATGTAAGCACCGCGCATGCGCTCGAAACCGGCATCGAACCGAAGGTAGATACGGCGGAACACGCCGGGCTTTGCATTCGGGTCCGGGTGATGCGCGTGGCCCATGAGCAGCATGGCGAGCGTGGGCACAAGCGTACGCGACAAGATGTACGACGCCAGCATCGCGAACACCACCGCTTCAGCCAGCGGCACGAACAGGTAGCGCGCCACGCCGGTCAGGAAGAACATCGGCACGAACACGATACAGATACACAGCGTCGAGACCAGTGCGGGCACGGCAATTTCGCCCGCGCCTTCGAGAATGGCCTCGTGTAGCGGTGTGCCCATGTGCAAGTGCCGCTCGATGTTCTCGATGGTCACTGTCGCGTCGTCCACGAGAATACCGACGGCCAGCGCCAGCCCGCCCAGCGTCATGATGTTGATCGTCTGGCCGAGCGCGTGCAGCGCCAGCAGCGACGACAAGATCGACAGCGGAATCGAGATCGCGATGATGCAGGTACTGCGCCAGTTGCCGAGAAACAGCAGAATCATCGCGGCCGTGAGGGCTGCGGCGATCAGCGCTTCATGCACCACGCCTTGCACAGCGGCCTTCACGAAGACCGACTGATCGAACAGTGCCGAGATTTTCAAATCGGCGGGCAGGGCGGCGCGGGCTTCCGGCAGGATGGCCTTGAGCGAATCGACGACCGAGAGCGTCGAGGCGTCGCCGGTCTTCATGATCGACATCAGCACGCCGCGCTGGCCGTTCTGACGCACGATATTCGTTTGCGGCGAGAAGCCCGTGCGCACGTGGGCGACTTCGCGCAGGTAGGTCGTGGCCCCACCGACGGTGCGCACCGGAATATTGTTCAGGCCCTCGACGGTCGGTGGGGACCCGTTCATATCCACGTTGTATTCACGCGGACCGATCTTGGCCGTGCCGGTCGGCAGAATCAGGTTCTGCGCGTTGACCGCGGCCACCACGTCTTGCGCCGTCAGCCCTTTGGCGAGCAGTGCGCGCGAGTCGATGTCGACGGAGATCAGGCGCGTCTTACCCCCGTACGGATAGGGCACCGCAGCGCCGGGGATCGTCACCAGTTGCGGGCGCAGGAAGTTCAGCGCCGTATCGTTGAGGGCCGGTTCCGACAGGCTCGGGCTAGAGAGGCCCAACTGCATCACGGGAATCGACGAGGCCGAGTAGCTGATGACCAGCGGCGGCGTGGCCCCGGGCGGCATCTGCTTGACCTGCGCTTGTTCCACGGCCACGACCTGCGCGATGGCGGTCTGCACGTTGGCGGTGGGTTGCAGGAAGATTTTGATGATGCCGATGCCCGGCAGCGACTGCGACTCGATGTGCTCGATATTGTTGACGGTGGTCGTCAGGCCGCGTTCGTTGCCGGAGATCATCCGGTCGGCGATGTCTTGGGCAGACAAGCCGGTGTACGTCCAGATCACGCTGATGACCGGGATGTTGATTTCCGGCAGCACGTCCACGGGCGTGCGCATGAGCGTGAGCGGCGTGGCGAGCAGAATCATGATGGCCATCACGATGAACGTGTAGGGCCGTTTGAGCGCAACGTTAACAATCCACATGGTTCAGACGCGCTCGGGCGCAGTCGCAGCTAGACGTACAGACAAGGGCCGGTCGACGGCCGTGGCCCGTAGGCCGGTGGCGTCGGTCCGGGCTAGGGTCTGCCGATGTGTCGGTGCGCATGACAACGCACCCGCGGCATGGGCCCCGGAACGCCGCCATAGTAGTGGCGCACTGCCAACGCCAAAATGACGCCAAAATGGCGGAATTGCCATATAGCGGAGCGCACCCCGCAGAAGCCCGTCGGATAAGGCTTTGCGCGGGGCGATTGCAAAGGGAGTGGCATATTACGGTGTGTTGCGTTATATATTAGGCACACCAAAAGTCGCCGCCCGATAGCGTACGGCGTGCGACGCAGTCGAGAACCCCAGCCCCACGCAGGAAAGCAATGACTGAACGTCCGACGTCTCCTCCCCCCGAACCTCAACCGGTGTCCGGCACCGTCACCCGCAGCGCGATCTTTATCGTGGCGACCGTTCGCGACGATGCCGCCGCGCATGCGACGGTACGTGGCTGGTGCGCCGATGCCGCCGCGTACGTGCGCTCAGTGGGCAAGCGCGTGCCGTCCGGCAACCTCTCGTGCGTTGTCGGCTTCAGCGACAACGCGTGGGACCGCCTCTTCGGCGACCCGGCCCCGGCAGAACTGCATCCGTTCCGTGAATTCGGCGCGGGTAAGCGGCATGCCCCGGCCACGCCCGGCGATTTGCTGCTGCACATTCGCGCCGATCAGATGGATCTTTGCTTCGATCTGGCGACGCTCATGCTGAACAAGCTGGGTGATGCCGTGACTGTGGTCGATGAAGTGCACGGTTTCCGCTATTTCGATATGCGCAGCATGGTCGGCTTTGTCGACGGCACCGAGAACCCAGTGGGTCAGGAAGCCGTCGACTTCACCGTCATGGGCGACGAAGACCCCGAGTTTGCCGGTGGCAGTTACGTGCTGGTGCAGAAGTATTTGCACGACATGACTGGCTGGAATGCGCTGCCGGTGGAAGTGCAGGAGCGCATCATCGGGCGCACCAAGCTCTCGGACGTCGAGCTCGACGAAGCCGTGAAGCCGAGCAATTCGCATAGCTCGCTGACCACGCTTGAAGAAAACGGCAAGGAAATCAAGATTCTGCGCGACAACATGCCGTTCGGCCGTCCCGGATCCGGCGAGTTCGGCACGTTTTTCATCGGCTATGCGCGTTCGCCCGCGCCGATCGAGCAGATGCTGGAAAACATGTTTGTCGGCAAGCCGCCGGGTAATTACGACCGGTTGCTCGACTTCAGTACGGCGGTGACGGGCGGGTTGTTCTTCGTGCCGTCGGCGTCGTTGCTGGAAGAATTGGCGGATCGCGAGCCGGTGGCGGCTGCGACTGAGTCGCCGGTGATCAAGACATTGATCGATGCGCAGCCGATTAATACGGCGGTGCTCGACGCTACTGCTTCCTCCCCTAGTAATGCGAGCGCTGCCCCGGTGGCAGGCTCGTTGAATATCGGATCGCTCAAAGGAGTTTCTCAGGCATGAATAACCTGCATCGCGAACTGGCCCCCATTTCGAACGCCGCATGGGAGCAGATCGAAGAAGAAGTCGCGCGTACGTTCAAGCGCACGGTGGCTGCGCGCCGCGTGGTCGACGTGAAAGGGCCGGGCGGTCTCGCGCTGGCTGGCGTGGGCACCGGTCATCAGAAGTCGATTGCGTCGCCGTTGAAGGGCGTGGATGCGCGTCAACGTCAGGTGCTGCCGCTGGTGGTGCTGCGCGTGCCGTTCGAGTTGTCGCGTGAAGCAATCGACGACGTTGAGCGCGGCGCGAACGATTCCGACTGGCAACCGGCGAAGGACGCCGCGATCAAGCTGGCTTATGCCGAAGACCGCGCGATTTTCGACGGTTATAAGGCTGCGCAGATCATCGGCGTGCGTGAAGGCACGTCGAACCCGGTGCTGCCGCTGCCGAAAGACATCGCGGATTATCCGACGGTGATTGCCAAGGCATTGGAGCAACTGCGCTTGGAGGGTGTCGACGGTCCGTACAGCGTGCTGCTGGGCGCTGACGCGTACACGGCTGTGGCCGAAGCCAACGATCAGGGCTACCCGATTCTCGAACACATCGGCCACATCGTGAGCGGCGAGATCATCTGGGCACCGGCCATCGACGGTGGCGCGATTGTGTCGACGCGCGGCGGTGACTACGAAATGCACATCGGTCAAGACCTGTCGATCGGCTATCTGGATCACAACGCTGAAACGGTGCGGCTGTATCTGGAAGAGACGTTTACGTTCCTGATGCTGACGGCTGAAGCTAGTGTGTCGGTGGCGCCGGGTGTGGCGGCTAAGACGGCTAAGGCGAAGTAAGGCGGTTTAGTCGCTGGAGTGGAAAGAGAAGGGCTGAGGACCGTTTGTGCGGTGTCCTCAGCCCTTTTCTATTCACGTCTGCACGATAAAGTGGTCCACTTCCGTCAATGTGCCGCCGTCGGTGATCACGACAGACCTAATGTCTGCCGTATCTCGCGCGTAGTCGACCCACCGATCTGGCTCGTTGTTTTTTGGCGGGCGAGCTGTGTGCAGCAGTCTTCCATCGAAATCGAAGTAGTTGATCTCGCACGACGAGTCACCGGCAGCACATCCGAAACGCACGCTACGCACCGAAAAATCAAACTGGAACTTGGCCTTCGAGTTCGGCGAAAGCGCGAGTATGTTTCCCCGGGTAGGTAGCTCCATTCTCCACCTGGACGCACGACTGAACCCGATCGTGCCCGAAAGGACCGTGATGTCCATAAATGCGAGAAACACAGGGTCTTTGATGAAGCGGTCGAGGAGGCGGTGAACGTAATCCGACGTGAAGTCCTCGGTGAATTTCTCCGGCGTGTCCATGATTCACTCCCAAAAAGTACGAGAAAGGCATGTGGTGACGTCGAGTGCGTAACGATGGCACGGCAGGGTGGGTACGTCGCTTTCAATCTCCCACGGCGAGTGAAGGCCCGACAACTGTCAACGTTGACAGGTGAGCGCGACCCTCGGCGTATCGGTAAGCGAAAAAAATGGCCCCGTATAAACAGGGCCATCTTCAACAAACCACCAACTGCGCGAAAGCTTACTTTTCGGCCGCCGGTGCAGCAGGTGCCGCAGGCGGGGCATCCCCGACCATCGGCTTCTCGATCATCACGCGACGGTTATCGCGCGCAATCACCTTCATTGGCAAGCCGAGCGTTTCCAGCACCGTGAATTTCTCCGGGTCGACAAGCGCGAGCGCTTTAGGCGCTGCCATCCAGACATCGGCAAACTTGTTGAGCGTCGGAATCCAGCTATCCGGGGCTTGCGAGATGCCGAACTCCAACTCATCCTGCACCGCGACCATGGTCATCGGTTGTTGCAGGTAATACGGCATCGTGTGGTCGAGCGTGCCCACCGAATAGAACGGCGTATCCGGGCCCAGACGCTGCATCTCAGCACGCACCGCAGGCACCAGATCGATCCCCGAACTGCCGCGACCGAACGCCTCATGCCCCGAGCCGCCGATCATCGTGAAGGCCAGCCACGTGCCTGCAAAGGCAATCAACGCCTGCTTCGTGCTGCGTTTGGCCAGCCAGTAGGTAATGCCAATCCCGATCAGCCCAGCAAAGCTCGCCGCATACAAGTAGTACGAAAACTCGCGATACGCCTCGACCGGGTTACGGCTGTCCGAGTGGTGCGACAGGAACACCAGACACGTCACGATCGTCGCGACGAACAGCACTACCGAAATCACCAGATGCTTACGCAGCGTCTCACGAGTCAGGCTAGCCAACCCGAGACCGATGAGCATGGCGAGCGCCGGTGCAATCGGCAGCACATACGAAATCAGCTTCGAGTGCGAGACCGAGAAGAAGCAGAAGATCAGGATCGCCCAGACCCACAGCATCGTCACCGGACGGAAGCCGTTCGCCTGACGCGGCGCAGCACGCGACGCCGAAATCGTACGCGGCAGCATCGACAGCCACGGCAGGAATCCCACGATGATCACCGGCACGAAGTAATACAGCGGGCCATTACGATGGTGATCCGGCTTCAGGAAGCGATTGAAGTGCTCGTTCACGAAGAAGAAATCGAAGAACGACGGGTTGCGCGCCATCACCGCAGCGAACCACGGCACCGTCACCGCCAGCAACACGATCAGCCCGCTCGCAATATACAGACGCTTCCACAGCGCCCAGTCGCGCGCGATCAGCGTGTAGACCACCAGCACCGCGCCCGGCAGCACAATCCCGATCAAGCCCTTGCTCAGAATCGACAGCCCCATGGCGGCCCAGCACAGCCACATCCAGTTGCGCGTCTGCGTGTCCGTCAGCCCCGGGCGTTGCGCCAGCAACAGCGCACACAGCACGATGGCCATCATGAACGACAGGCCCATGTCCAGCACGTTGAAGTGACCGAGCAAGGCCCACAGCGGAGCGCTCGCCAGCGCGATGGCGGCGAACAGACCCGCGCGCGCGCCAAACACCCGACGCCCGGTGTAGCCCACCAGCAGCACGCCGCCGAAGCCGGTGAGCGCCGTCCACAGGCGCGCTTGCCAGTCACCCAGACCGAACACCATGAACGTGAGTGCGTTCATCCACGTTTGCAGCGGCGGTTTCTCGAAGTAGAGATAGCCGTTGTAGCGCGGCGTGACCCAATCGCCAGTGACGAGCATTTCGCGAGCCATTTCCGCATAGCGGCCTTCGTCGCTAGGGATCAGGTGCCGCCAGTTGAGCAGGCCGAACCAGACCAGCGCGAAGACGGCCAGCAGCCAGAGGAGGGCGGCGGGAGAGATCGGCCAGGGTTCTAATCCGGCGTCACGTTGAGGGCGTGTGGACATGAATGCGAAACTTTCCGGTCTTGTTGAATTAATGGAACGGGGGTTGCGAAACATCGGGGTTCGGCAGCGTCACGCGCACATGCAACCCGCGCGGCGCCACCTGACTGGCGTCCTTCAAATGCACTTGACCGCCCAGGCGGTCGACGATGGCGCGCACGATGGCGAGGCCTAAGCCCGTGCCTTCCGTGCCCACGCCACCCACCTGCGGCTCACGAACTTCATTGGCGCGATAAAACGCGTCGAATACGCGCTCGCGCTTGTCGGCGTCGATACCCGGGCCTGAGTCGATCACATCGAGGGCCGCCTCGGCCCCCGTGGCCGATAGCCGCACGGATACCGTGCCGCCCGCTGGGGTATAACGCACGGCATTGCCGACAAGATTACTTAGCAGCGTGACAATCTCGCGTTTGGTCCCCGCCACCCGCAGGCCGGGGGCCGCATCGACCAGATCGAGCACGATGTTTTTGCGGTCGGCCAGCACGAATACGTCTTCCAACGCCTCGTGCACTGCGGGCAGCAGCGCCAGCGGCGCGGCCTCGGCGGTGCGGGCGCTCTGGGCGCGCGCCAGCGTGAGTAGCTGTTCGAGCAAGCCGCGTGTGCGTTGCAAACCGCTCTTGAGCTTGGTCAGCCGCGCACGCGTCTCGGTGTCGAGTGCGACCGGCGCGAGGGCACGGTCAAGATTTTCCGATTGAATCACCAAGGCGGTGACCGGCGAGCGCATCTCGTGGGCGGCGTCGGCGACGAAGCGGCGTTGTTCATCGAGCGCTTTCGCCAAGCGTGCCAGCAGTCGGTTGATCGAGACGAGGAACGGTTCGATTTCCTTGGGGGCACCCGCCGTATCGAGGGCACGCAGATCCGTGTCGCGCCGGGCATCTACGCCCTCGGCCAGTTGTTGTAGGGGCCGGAAGGCACGGCGCACGGTCAGCAAAATTGCGCCGATGAGCAGCGGTACGAAAACGATGAAGGGCAGTGCAGTGCGCAGGCCGCTGTTACGGGCGATCTCATTGCGGCCCTCGGTCGGCTGGGCGACCACGATGCGCAAATCCGGCGAGATGGTGCGCACGTAAGCGCGCCACGTATGGTCGCCGCGTGTGGTTGGGTCCACCGTATGAAAGCCGTCGGTCAGCGTGACGGGAAACGTACGACCCAGCGCCTGCACCGTCAGCCGGTAATCGTGGTCCTGAATCGGCAAGGCATGAAAGGCCTCGTCGGCACCGGCGAGGTTGTTGGTATCGACGAGTGCCGCCAGTTGCAGTAGCTGATCGTCCTGAAAGCGATACGCCTCGCGAAAGGCGGCCGCATAGGAAACCAGCCCCGCGACGATGCCCAGCGCCACCGCACAAGCGGAGAGCGTGACCACCAGACGCGACTGCAACGAGCGCATCGTCATGCCTTGGGCACCAGCCAACCGGCGCCGCGAATATTGCGGATGACGTCCGCGCCGAGTTTCTTGCGGATGGCATGAATCAGGAAGTCGATCATGTTGCTCTCGATTTCCTCCCCCCAGCCGTATAGACGGTGCTCCAGCGCGTCGCGCGAAAGAATGGTGCCGGGGCGCAGCATCAGCGCGTGCAGCAGAGCGTACTCACGCGCCGAGAGCACGCACTTGTTGTCGCCGTACGTGGCTTCGTGCGTGGCCGGGTCGAGCGAGAGCGCGCCATTGGTGAGCACCGGCACGGCCACACCGGCTTGTCGGCGGATGACGGCGCGCATGCGGGCGAGCAGTTCACCCACTTCGAAAGGCTTGACGACGAAATCGTCCGCGCCGAGATCCAGCCCTTGAATGATGTCTTCCGCGCCATCGCGTGCGGTCACCACGATGATCGGGGTGCGGCCGCCCGAGCCACGGTGGGCCCGCAACACGTCCCAGCCGTCGCGCCCGGGCAGGCCCAGGTCGAGCAGCATGAGGTCGTAGGTGTGGGCGGCCAGCGCCGCGAGCGCTGCCTCGCCGTCGCGACACCAATCGGCGGCATACGAGGCGTCTTTGAGCGCCTGCATCATGGCCTCACCGATCATGTCGTCGTCTTCTACGAGCAATATCCGCATGTTTTTCCGAAATTCCAGCAGCGCAACGCTGGGCGTGCGCCAGATCACGGTGGTCCCCATTGAACCACTGAGGCGCACGATAGCGCGCGAAACTTAGGAGAAACTTAGTGAAGGTCGACGCGTGCCGGCGCGACTATGCCATGAATTGACGCAATTAAACAAACACTTAGAGGGTTTATTTGAAGTTGCCTACGATCTGCCGTTGTTTTGCGGGGCGAAACCTGGAAGTCGCCTAAATGCCGCGCGGGGAAGATTGACGCGGCAAGTCACCGCAATTCAACGCAATTCAAAGATCAAGGAGGACGAAATGATTAGTGGCTCGTATGGACTAAGCCCAGCGGCATCACAGTGGCAAGTCATGGAGCAGTCGCAGGAGGCCCAACAGGGTGCTGGATCGTCGGCACGAGCAACGGGGGTTCAACCCCAAACCACACGAACGGGAATCCCGATTCGATACAAGCAAACGGTGAGCGACATTTGTTCTCACATCGTGGGGGCGATCAACCGCGTCGACACCCTAGATGCCGAGACGGCGAATGCGATGGTCGTGCCCGCCTATATGGACGACGCGGAGCGAGCAGACCTGATGCGCGTGGTCGAAGCCTCCCTAAGCCTCGAACTGCCCCACGCCAGGTTTCCGATTGGAGAGCGATTGACGGCCAGAGCGTTGCTGAGCCTCAGGCAAGAGCGGGTGCGCGCGAGATTGCATCCCGAAGTGATGTGGCTGGCGGACGCACTTGCGGAAATTGGGGAGCGCAAATTGGCAGCGCTGCGGGCTGCTACCGATGCTGCCGCGCTTGAAGACGAGGGATGGGTGAATTACGAGAGGGACTTATTCGGTCCAGAGGTTGAAGACGCCTTCAGTGCCCCGGAGTTGGATGTCTTGGATCTCCCGGACCGCAGGTCGTTAGGCGAAATATTGCCCATGTGGCTCGCCGATCTCGGCTTCGTTGTGGTCAGCGCGCTTCAGCGCTTCCGCTGGGCAGGCTCCGGTGTGGATCCGAGTCGAGGCATCCGAGGCATCGATCCCGAGCGCGCCGGACGAATCGACCAGTCTCAACACGCACCGTCAGGACCGTCGGGCGTACCGCCGATCTCGCTGCTCGCTGGCTCGTCCGTGCCGCTTCATCACGCGTTAAGCGTTGCGGGACCGACTGCCATCGCTACTGCGCCAAGCACGCTCTGGCTGAATACCTGCTACCCCAGCCCCACGTAACTCGACGCCAATAGCGTCAGCGCCCCGTCAACGTCGAATGTCCATGACGTTGACGGGGCGCCCCCGACGACCGAAAGCGCGATGACTGGCTCAAAGCGCCCGCAGCGTCTGCGCCGCCGCCACCATGTTTTGCAGCGCCGGGATGACTTCGGCCCACTGACGCGTCTTCAGTCCACAGTCCGGGTTGACCCACAGGCGCTGTGCAGGAATCCGCTCGGCGGCCTTTTGCATCAGCATCACGATGTGCTCTTGCGTCGGAATGTTCGGCGAGTGGATGTCGTACACGCCCGGGCCGATCTCGTTCGGGTACTGGAACGAATCGAACGCGTCGAGCAGTTCCATATCCGAGCGCGAGGTCTCGATGGTGATTACGTCGGCGTCCATGTCGGCAATGGCCGCAATGATGTCGTTGAACTCCGAGTAGCACATGTGCGTGTGAATCTGCGTGTCGTCCTGTACGCCGTTCGCCGTGATACGGAACGATGCCACCGCCCAATCCAGATACGTCTGCCATTGCGCCCGGCGCAGCGGCAGGCCCTCGCGCAGAGCAGCTTCGTCGATCTGAATCACGCGCACACCGGCGCGCTCCAGATCCAGCACTTCTTCACGCATGGCCAGCGCCAATTGGAAGCACGATACCGAGCGCGGTTGATCGTCGCGCACGAACGACCAGTTCAGGATCGTGACCGGGCCGGTCAGCATGCCCTTCATTGGCTTGCTGGTCAGCGATTGGGCGTACTTGATCCACTCGACCGTCATCGCCTTCGGACGGCTGATGTCGCCGAACATGATGGGCGGCTTCACGCAGCGTGAGCCGTACGACTGCACCCAGCCGAACTGGCTGAATGCGTAGCCTTCGAGTTGCTCACCAAAGTATTCGACCATGTCGTTGCGTTCGGCTTCGCCGTGTACCAGCACGTCCAGCCCCAGCGCCTCTTGCTCGCGCACACTGCGCTCGATCTCGGTGCGCATCGCCGCCACATAGCCCGCCTGATCGAGCTCCCCGGCCTTGAACTGGCTGCGGGCCGCGCGTATCTCTGCTGTTTGCGGGAACGATCCGATCGTGGTCGTCGGGAATAGCGGCAGGTGCAGCTTGGCGGCCTGCTTGGGCGCGCGCTCGATGTATGGACGCTGCCGACGGCCCAGCGACGCTTCGATCTTCGCTACGGCGGCTTTGACGGCTGGGTTGTGCACGCGGGGCGATGCGCGGCGGCTGGCGATGGCGGCAGCGTTCGCCGCCAACTCGGACGCCACGGCGTCGCGTCCTTCGTTGATGGCCCGTGCGAGGACGTCGACTTCCGCCAACTTCTGCTTGGCGAAGGCGAGCCACGACCGAATTTCACCGTCGAGCTTCTGTTCACTTTCCAAATCGACCGGCACGTGCAGCAGCGAGCACGATGGCGCGATCCACAGACGGTCGCCGAGTGATTTGGCAATTGGCTCAAGCCATTCGAGCACGGCGGCGAGATCCGACTTCCAGATGTTGCGTCCGTTGATCACGCCTAGCGAAACGACTTTGTCGGCGGGCAGCGCCGCGATGACTTTGGCGACTTCTGCCTTGGCGTTCACGGCATCCAGATGCAGTCCGTCGACTGGCAGACGGCAGGCCAGCGGTAGGTTCTCGATCAATTCGCCGAAGTACGTCGCGAGCAGGCGCTTGACTGGCGCAGTGCTGAGTGCGGCGTAGGCCGTCTCGAAGGCCTTTTGCCAGTCGGCACCGAGTTCCGTGACGAGAATCGGCTCATCGATCTGCACCCACTCCACGCCTTGTGCGGCGAGGGTTTCGAGCAGCTTCACGTAGACGGGGAGCAGGCGTGGCAACAGCGCAAGCTTGTCGCTGTCGTCTTTGGCCTTGCCGAGCCACAGGTAGGTGACCGGGCCGACGATGACCGGCTTGGCTTTCACGCCAGCGGCGCGGGCTTCAGCCAGTTGTTCAATCAGTCGAGAGGCGTCGAGCGAAAAGGTCGTGGCCGCCGAGAATTCCGGGACGATGTAGTGATAGTTCGTATCGAACCACTTCGTCATTTCACCGGCGGCGACACCGCCGCAGCAGTCGGCATGTGCTTCGGCACTTTGCGCCGAACGGCCACGCGCGACGCGGAAGTAGTTGTCGAGTGCGTTGCCATGGAAGTCCCGTACGCGGTCGGGCAGGTTACCCAACGTGAAGCTCATGTCGAGCACTTGATCGTAGAAGGCGAAGTCGCCGACCGGTACGAGGTCCAGGCCCGCCTGATCTTGCCAGTGACGCCGACGCAGCGAGGCACCCAGCGACGTTAGCGCGTCACGCGACGACTGTCCCTTCCAATACGCTTCCAGACCGAACTTCAGTTCGCGTTTCGCGCCGATGCGCGGAAATCCGAGATTGTGTGTTTTCGCCATGAGTCTCTAGTGACGTCGCCGCCCGATGAGTGGAATGGTGACAACGATCATAGGGACATCCAGTCATGAATAAAAATGGTGTTATTTCACGGTGATATTAATTTTGTTCATCTGAAGGGCGGGCGGCTGACGACGGCGGCGCCAGCGATCGCGACACGTCGCGCAACACCTCGATAAGCGCCAACGCTGCGGCGTTTGGTGCTTGCGCGTAAAGCACGCCGACGGTGGGGGCCACATGGTTGAAGCGCAAGCCGAAGTCATGCAGGCTGCCACCCAGCGGCGAGCGGGCGACACCGAGTGTCGAGGCGAGGAAGAGACACGGCATGGCCTGCGCGGTACTGGCGTTGGTCATGAGCGTGGTCGATTCCATGATGACGCGAGGCGCGGGTAGCCCTTGGTGCGCGAACTCAGTGTCGATGGCGCGCCGCATTGGCGTGCCCGGTGGCGGCACGATCCATGGATAACGAGCGGCGTCTGCCCATGTCGGCAGCGCGATCTGCGTCATCGGATGGTTGTGCGCGCCAAAGACTCGCACATCATCGTCGTACAGAGGCACCACGCCTAAGCCAGCATTCATTGCGGACGCATCGAGACGGCAAACCAGCAGATCGATTTCGTGCCAGTGAGCCCTTGGCAGCAACCGGTCCAGCGTTTCTTCGAACAAGTTGATACGTAATGCGGGACCGGTTCGTTCGAGCAGGGCAAGGGCCTGCGGCATCAGCACACTGGCCATGCCCGGCAAGATGCCGACGTTCACCGGTTGCCCGAGTCCGTCACGCAAGGCTTGCAGCGCGGGCGCGACCCCCGCCAAATCGGTCAGCATGCGCTCAGCCCGTTCGAGCAGCGCCTCGCCGTACGGCGTCGGACTCACGCGCCGCGTCGTGCGCTCGAACAGCGACACGCCCAACGCCTCCTCGATCTCCTTCAGCCATTTCGACAACGCCGGTTGCGTGATCGCTGCCGCTTCGGCGGTGCGCGCAAAACTTCGCGTGCGGCCGAGCCAGCGCAGCGTTTCCAAATCGCGGATACGCAACTTACGAAGCACGGCGGGAATTTGGCGAGACAGCCGAACCGGGTCGTCGACTTGTCCGTTATGTCCTGCGTTTTGCATGGGGGTATCAGGGGCTGTCGGCATGTCTCGAACAGATAGCGTGCGTCAACGCACTATTGATGTCTTTAGGGTTATGAATATAGCGTCACTTTTCATCGATGGGTGCTGAATCTTGTCAAATAATGGGATTCCGTTACCGCCCGATGCGTGACATCAAATGACAATCGACAAGAACGATGAATTGAATGCCGGGACTCCCGCCAGCACTGCAAAACCTTCTCGCCGCCACTTTCTGAAGCAAGCCGGCGCGGCTGTCGCGTCCGCCGGACTGGCCTCGTCGGCCGTGGCGGCGTCCGCCGCCGCACCGCGCGGCACGGCGTCGCCGGACGACGGCTACGTGATGCCCGCCGAGGCACCGCCAGCACCGCCCAAGGGTTACAACATCCTCTTTATCCTCACGGATCAGGAGCGGCACTTCGACAAGTGGCCGTTCCCCGTACCGGGGCGCGAACGCCTGCGCCGCGAAGGCGTGACGTTCGTCAATCACCAGATTGCCTCGTGTGTCTGCTCGCCGTCGCGCTCGACGGTCTACACGGGGCAGCACATTCAGCACACTCGCGTGTTCGATAACTGCGGCATTCCGTGGCAGCCCGATATGTCGCCCGACATCCGCACCATCGGCGACATGATGCGAGACGCGGGCTATTACGCGGCCTATCTGGGCAAGTGGCACTTGAGCGGCAAGCTGCACCACAATCACACGCCTTACGACACGCCGACGCAGGAGTACAACGAACTCATCAAGTCGTACGGGTTCGACGATTACTTCGGCGTGGGCGATCTGATTGGCCGGGTGCGCGGCGGCTACACGTACGATGGCCTCACGACCTCGTCGGCTGTCTCGTGGCTGCGGGGGCGGGGGGCGCAACTTGGCAGCGAGAACAAGCCTTGGTTCATGGCGGTGAATCTCGTCAATCCGCATGACGCGATGTTCCTGAACACTGACCCGGTCGGTGTGAACCAGCAAAACGCCAAGCCGCCCACCCTCGGCAACGCGCGCCCGCCGCGCGACGCGCTGTACGACGCCCATTGGGACGTGCCGCTCGCCGCCACGCGCAAACAGGCCTACGACGCGCCGGGACGCCCCGCCGCACATGGCGTGTACAACGCGGCAGAAGGCGTGCTGGTGGGCGACTATCCAATCGACGACGCCCGGCTGCGCGTCTATCAAGACTATTACTTCAACTGCATCCGCGATTGCGACACGCACGTGGTGACGTTGCTCGATACGCTGCGCGAACTGGGCATCGACAAGAACACCATCGTGGTGATGAGTGCCGATCACGGCGATCACGTCGGTGCGCACAAGCTTGTTGGCAAAGGGCCGACGACCTATCGCGAGCAAAACAATGTGCCGTTGGTGATTCGCCATCCGGCGTATCCCGGCGGCAAGCAGTGTGCCGCGTTGAGCTCGCACGTCGATATCACGCCCACGCTGCTCGGTCTGACGGGGTTGGACGCGGCTGGCATCGCACGCATCGCGGGCGAGGCGGCGCACGGTCACAACCTGACGCCGTTGCTGCGGGCACCGGAGAAGCAGGGGGTGGATGCCGTGCGCTCGGCAGCCTTGTTCAACTACGCGATGCTGCTGTTCTACGACAGCGAATGGCTCGCGCAGGAGTACGCCACGTTGCGCGAGAAGGGCGTCCCGATCGAGGAGATTCATCGGCGGGTGATGGCGCGGCAGCCGGACTTCCGACACCGCGGCATGATTCGCAGCGTGTTCGATGGGCGCTACCGGTTCTCGCGCTACTTCTCGCCGACGCAGTTCAACCGGCCGACGTCGCTCGAAGCGCTGTTCGCGAACAACGATGTCGAGCTGTACGACCTGCACGCCGACCCGACCGAGTCGCGCAATCTCGCGCTCGATGCCCGTGGCAATGGCGAGTTGCTGATGGCAATGAATGCGCGTCTCAACGAACGGCTCGACGCCGAAGTCGGCGAAGACCGGCCCGATATCCTGCCGATTCGTGACGGGCGTGTGCAGTTCACGTTCCAAAAGGCGGCATCGCCAGCGAAATAAACCGTCAGTACGTGACCGGGCCGACGATGACCGGCCCGGTCTTCACGCATGGCCACGCAAGCCGGAGTTCGGGAAATGGCGTTGTGTCTTTGGGCGCTTGTCATAGCGCGCGACTAGGCCGAGCCGGAAAAGCCGAGGGCTCTCGTGGCGAGCCACGCGTGTCGGCGAATCGTGAAAGTTGCGTAGTGGTGGGGTGCGGAGGATCGGCGTGTTGCCGGGAGTCCGACGCGGGAAAGCCCATGGTTTGAATGACCTTTCGTCACTTCG
The DNA here is from genome assembly GCF_902459645.1 of Pandoraea pneumonica. GTDB lineage: Bacteria > Pseudomonadota > Gammaproteobacteria > Burkholderiales > Burkholderiaceae > Pandoraea > Pandoraea pneumonica. Next base: position 1,061,294 of record NZ_CABPSK010000001.1, on the reverse strand, counting down.
GGGGACTTCGGCGGCAACGTTGCCTATTCAAGTCTTCAGGAGGTTGGCATGTTGGGTCATGTGCAAGGTGCGGGGCACGGCGGTGTGTGGACGCAAGCCACAGCGACAGAATCCGCGAACGTAAGTGAAGCGCAGGCGGCAGCCGACGATGCGGGGCTGCCGGGCTATTACGAAGCGGCGATGGGCGAGTTGTTCTCCCAGATCATCGGGACAGCATTGCGCATGGATGAGATTTTTCTGCCCGAGAGGCGCGAGCGGCTGACGACGGCTGCACAAGCGCCGGCGAATGATTGCGCGTCGCTTGAGCGCATTGTCGAGAACGCCGTCAATACGCTTATCGAGCAGTACGGTGTTCCGGAGCAGACGATGCTCTACCTGTTGAAGACGTTGCGCGACGACGACGTGCAGTCGCGAATTTCTCCGGAAATACGGTGGGTGGCAGACGGTTTTGCGGCAGTGGGTGAGCGTCGTTGGGCGGCGGCAATAGCGCGCGAAGGGTGGCGACGGCCTGAGAGTCGCGCATGGTCGGACTATGGCGGAGATGTATTCGGCCCCAACATCGAGGAGGCATTCGCGGGTGAGGCCGACGAGGAACCGGGTTTCAGCGTGCGGCCTGCCTTGATGGGCCTGAGCGCGCTACTTACCGGCGCTTGGCTCGTGCTTTATGACAAGTTGCAGCAGTTCCGCTGGGCGGGCTCCGGCGTGGATTACCGGCGTGGCGTTGATTACGAAAAGCATGCGAGGGCGGCAAGCGAATCGAAGGCCAACCAGTTTTGTGCGAAAACGCCAGCGCAGCGGGCGTTGCTCGCACTGTGCGCTTCGTCAACGCTGACACAAGCTGGGCCACCCGCGCTGCTTGGGTTAGCTGCGCAAACCACGGCAGCACAGCCGTCCGCGCCACCAGGCCAGGAGATACCGTCAGGCGGCTATCTTTCGCAATTGACGGAATTTCTTGCAAGCTGGCAGCCGAGCGATCCGCTCCGGTTTCCGTCGGCGGGCGCTGCGTCAATCAAGTCGAGATTTCCCAATGCTTTCGATGCAAGCCGATTTGCCTACCCATCCGCCGCTCCAGATCACGCCGCACCTCTGTCGGCAAGCGCCGATGCGTCAGAGAAATTCCATCAGAAGCTAGATGCCGCTGTCGCGAAGCAACTCGCGCCGGAGCTCGACGAAAGCTTGCTGGGCCCCGACTTCGGCAATATCAAGACGTACAACCAGTCCATCCACGATTCCCTGGAACTTCAGCGTCCAACAGTACTGACGCAGCTCGGTCTGCCGCCGAGTGTGCTGCTGAGCGACATCGTCTTGCTGGCACGGTCGCCGTCCGGCGATCTGTCTGGCCCGTTGGATGACATGGTCTTGCGCCATATCAAAGGGCATCCGGTCTTCGACGACTACAAGCTCAATCTCACCTATCACCTGAAGCACGAAGCCCCCACGTCATCCAAGACGTTGGAGCACCGCCTTACCGATGACCCGGATCGCGCCGCTTTCAGCTTAGGGAATCTCGCTGCCGACACCATGGCCGGGCCGCACAACGCCATGCTGGCGGAATCTCAATGCAGACTCAGGCTCCTCGATTCCGACGTGAGTCTGATGGCGACCTATGGGCGGTTGTACGCTCAGGCTGCGCTGCAACGCGTCGACAACGAATACGCTGCCGGGCGGCTGAGCGAGGCGGGGGCGCTGACATTGAAGGCCGTGTGCCAAGTCCCGATAGGAACGGAACGTCTCAACGGCGACGATGTGATGCGCGGCTCGCACGCGTATCTCGTTCATGCCCTGGTGACCACAGCGAGAAAGGACGGCGGGCCGCCGCGCTCGCGTCAACGGACCATACCCGGCCTGATGGTGGCCTCGCGTGCCACGACTGCCGATGCACGAAAGGGCGACGCAGGCGCAGTGATCTTTGTCGTTGGCGCCCCTGAGCCATTTAGCGAGCACCGTCTCGAGGACATCGAAACCACGCTCTCCTCGTATCGGCACTCTGCCGGTGCCGAAACCGACTTCTTGCAGGGAAGCGACATTGCACGTGCGATGCGTATCCGCTTGGAGCAAACATTTGCGGGCGTGGACTTCGGCAAAGAAGGCGTGACCCTTTCGCTGACGTTGGTGAGGAACGAGGCGCACATCTTCGAGGAAATGATCCGCGCTGCGGCGAACATGCGGTCTCCCACGCACTGGCTCTCCATCAAGGCTAAAAAATTCGAGACCGAGGGCATGGCGCCATTGGCGCGCAAGACATGGCTGAGTGGACAGACGCTCGAGGAAGATGGTCAGGTCGCAAGGTACCCGCGGCCGAGCCTGTCGATGCTCGACCCCGCCGGGGCGATGGATGGTGCCGCGTCGCTTCGCTGGCCGTCGACGAGCATCGGCCATAGCGGTGCCCAGCGGTTGCGCGAGTTGACCAACATGCAGACCACGTCGGCGCTGGTGGGCCATGTGCCGAAAGGAATCGGCAAGTGGTCGATATACGAGCAACGGGAACGCCTCTTTGAGTGGGAGCGCCATCGACAGACGTTGATTAAGTCGCTCAAGGGGGGATTCGTCATCTCGGCGCATGAAGCCTCACGCACGGGAGCCCTCGGGCTGGCCGCCAAGAATATGGTGCTGTTGTCCGTGGGTGGCGAGACGGCCGCGGATTACATCGAGCTTTCCGGCTTGGACGCGGATGAATGGCCTTCAGACGGGGTCGACGTCGACTGGTTGGACGTCGGAGTCTTCCAATCGACGATCATGATCATCCACCGGCCCGATCATGCCGATTGGTTTGCCGTTACCTACGATGCGCTGGACCCTGTCACGCAGTTTCGCGAATTCAGCGATGAAGCCGCATTGAGCGCTTGGTACCAAGGGGTGTACGACGACGAGAGTAAGCGCGATGCCTTGACGCAACGGTTTTACAGCGATGAGGCGGAGCTTGATTACGGCATCCCGAATCCCTCGAAGGTCGGCAGCCGGGCGCTGGGGGAGTTCATCGGCCCCTACACTCGGGCTTCCGCTCGCGGTGCAGGCCCACGCGGTTCTGGCCCGTTTGCCGAGTTGTGGGACCGTGCGAAATTGCTCTTGCTCACCGAATTCGGCGATTGGCCCTTTGAGGCTTGGGAGAAGAACCCCGAGGCAACACTGCTGACGTTCTTCCGCGACCCTGCTGAAATGGCAAGCAATGTCGCGTCGCGTCTCGGTGAAATGGCGTCGGTGCAATCGTCGTTGTTCGACAGGCCGGAGTTGAATTCCCGACGCTACATGGAAGCCGCTTACGGCCCTCGGATGGCACACGTGTTGCTCGCACGCGCTGAGCCGAGCGTGAGCAGCCTTGATAGCGGCAATCCGGTGATGCCGCGCGCTTTCGATCGCCACAACAGTATGCGTATTCCGCTCACGTGGGATATCGCGGTGAATTATCCCGGTCCGGTGATGGGGCGGCAGACGTTGTTGGCGCAGGCAGACGGCATCGATGCAGACGCGTACGGCATGGTGCCGCAGTTCAACATCATGCCCGGCTTGCATTTTTCGGAGGGAAAACTGCTTGCCGAAGGGCATGACGAGTCTTACCTGCAAGTCGTGTACGACGATGACATGCGCGGGTGGCGCCTGTGCATGGACGGGGATGCGAGCCATGACGGTCCGCGTGTTGTACAACGCCCAAACTCGACCATCTGGGAAGTGATTCCGTTTGCCGAGGGCGAAGCAGATTGGCCTGATGTCGATGATCGGGCCAATTTTCATTTGGCGCGGGCCTGCGATAGGGCGGCGAGGCAACTGCGGTTCAATGCTGATGCAAGCGTAGCCGACGCGTTTTCGCACGGCGATCGATACGATGGCGCGCGCCCGCTGCCGCGCAATTCGACACTGACGTCCTATCGTCTCGCCTTCTTGAAACGGTCTATCGAGGGCGCCAGGCCCAAGGAGCTGGGCGATCTGTGGGAGGGCATTCAAACCTTAGAAGCCCGCGAGCCCTTCGAAAAGTTCATCCGTCTGACGCAACGTCTGCAAAGTCAGCCTGGGCTCGACCTCTTTCGTGCCGTGTCGATGAATAGCCGAAGGGAGATGGACAAGCTAGAGGGCCGAGGGCCTACCACGATGTGCTTGTGTGCCGCGCGCGCGTTGGTCGAGGGGAAGTTGCCCGATGCCTTCTTCGTGAAGCAAGGCGTCGTGCCCGGAAGTTTTGACGCCGTCGCGCAAGACAATCAAGTCGCTGGTGCGGGGTACAAAGCCGTGAGGGCGGATGTAAAGCGGCTTCACGACAACATCGACAGCATCATCGATAGCCGCCCCGAGATGATCGGCGTCGGGGAAATCATCGATCAGCTAAGGCCGTCTCGCGGGGGAAAACGCTTCATCGTGGCGCAGACGGCCAATCACGCCATCCTGTTCGGTGCGATACGGCTCGGTCCGAGGGCGCAATTTTTCGTGTTCTACGATCCCGAAGTCGGCGTGATGAGAGCACGCAACCGGCTCGCCTTCGAGCGGATTGTGACTTCGCATCTTCTCGATAGCGGGCTAGCCGTGCACGCCTACGGCGCCCATACCCGTCGGGACGCAGACGTGGTGTTCCAGGTCGCCGACGTCAATGTGGCGGCACTGATGCGTCGGGACTAGCCACGTCAGGTGGCGCTTAGCCATTTCGGGAGATGGCGCTTGGCCTTTGGGACCGTGCCATTCAATGTGAATGGGCCGGACCGGAAAAACCGGGTGTCGTTGCGGCGAAGGTCGTGAGTTGGCGAATCGTGTAAGTGGCAAGTCGGCGGCACGCGCAGGATCGGCGTGTTGTCGAGAGTCCACAGGTGGAGGAGAGCGAACACGGGTTGGACGCCATCAAGGCGATTCTCCGGGACTTTGGCGGCAACGTTAATTTTCCAAGTCTCAAGGAGATCGACATGATCGGGCAGATTCATAGTGCGGGGCCGTCGTCTGTCAACAATCTGTTGGCGGCACAACAGACCGTGAATGCACCTAACACTGAAGCGTCGACGCACGCAGACGGTGCACAAGCGGGCAACCCGGCGTCGACGGATTCCGTGCGGGCGATTCACACCGAGGAAGGCAGTAAATCCGCCGACCTGCCGCGCAGATACATCGAGACGATGCATGAGCTGATGAGGCAGATCGTCATCACGGCATCAACGATGGAACATCGATTTACGCCAGCCCATCACGACCAGGCTGTTACGCAGGCGGTGCTGTGCGAGCACGAGCTCAAGCGTTTTGAGGGCATGGTGGAGAACGCCGTGCTTGAACTCGCCCAGCGCAAAGGGGTCTCGCAGCGCACGGTGCGCTTCATGCTGGCGACATTGCGACGTGATGACGTGCAGTCGGAAATCGATCCGGAGATACAGTGGCTAGCGGCGCTATTTGCCGACATAGGCGAGCATTGCTGGGCGGAGGATTTCGATAGTCACGCCGAGGATGAGGGATGGACTAACTATCACGGTGTATTCGGCCCCAGCATCGAAGAAGCGTTCCACGACGAGGAAACGAACGGCTGGGTGCGGCCGGTGGTGACGGGGTTGGGGGCACTGCTGACCGGCGCCTGGCTCACGCTGAATGACAAATTGCAGCAGTTCCGCTGGGCGGGCTCCGGCGTGGATTACCGGCATGGCGTCGATTACGAAAAGCACGCGCGGGCGGCGGCAGAATCAAAGGCCAGCCAGTCGTGTGCGGAAACACCGATGCAACGGATGCTGCTCGCGCTCTACGCCAGCTCGGGACTGACGCAATCCGGGCCACCCGCGTCACTTGGGTTCGACGCGCAAGCCACGGCAGCGCAGTCGATCACTCCGGCAGGCGTGGAAATTCCGTCAGACGGCTATCTTTCGCAATTGACGGATTATCTTGCAAGCTGGCAGCCGAACGATCCGCTTCGGTTTCCGTCAGCGGGGGCCGCGCAAATCGCGCCAGATCACCCCGCACGTCTGTCGGCAAGCGCCGAAGCGTCAAAGACATTTCACGAGAAGCTAGATGCCGCTGTCGCGAAACAACTCGCGCCGGAAATCGATGAGAGCCTGCTTGGCACCCACTTCGCCAATATCAAAACGCACGACCAGGTTGTATTTGATTTCCTTGAGCGTACGCGCCCAACGATTCTCGAGCAGCTCGGTCTGAATACGAATGTCCGGCTGAGCGACATCATCGTATTGGCACGGTCGCCGTCGGGTGACCTGTCAGGCGCGCTGGACGAGATGATATTGCGTCGTCTCAAAGGGGATCAGGTGTTTGACGACGAGAAGCTCGATCTCACCTACCACCTGAAGCACGAACGTTCCGCGTCATCGAAGCCTTTGGAAAGCCGCCTTGAGAATGGCGCCTATTTCAGCTTCGGCAATCTCGCCGGTGACTGCGTCGCCGAACTCTATCGGCACATCGCAGAGAAGGGAGAAATAAGTTGCCAACAAGAACTCCTCAATACCGACGGCCGTCAGATGGCGACCTATGGGCGGTTGTATGCACAGGCCGCCTTGCAACGCGTCGACAGCGAATATGCCGCCGGGCGGCTGAGCGAGGCGGGGGCGCTGACATTGAAGGCGGTTTGCCGAGTTCCGACAGGCGCGGCGCGTCTCAAAGGCGACGATGTGATGCGCGGCTCGCGCGCGTATCTCGTTCGTGCTCTGGTTACCGTACCGGGGAAAGAGGGGGACGTGAGCTCGCGCGAGCGCATGATGCCCGGCCTAATGGTGGCCTCGCGTGCAACACCCGAATCTCCGCCAGAGGACGATGAAGGCGCTGTGATGTATGCCGTTGGCGCGCCTGAGCCATTTAGCGAATACCGTCTTGAAGACATCGAAGGGGCGCTCTACGCGTATCGGCACTCTGCCGGTACCGAAACCGACTTCTTGCAGGGTAACGACATTGCGCGTGCGATGCGTATCCGCTTGGCGCAAGCGTTTCCGGACATTGATCTTGGCCGGGAAGGCGTCACCATTTCGCTGGCGTTGGCGCCAAGCGAGGGGCACATCTTCCAGGACATGACCCGTGCTGCGGCGACGATCATGGTGCCCACGCACCGGTACCAAATGACGCGCAGCAAATTCGAAGCCGAGGGTATTGCGCCATCGGCGCGGCGGGCATGGCTTAGCGGACAGACGCTTGAGGAAGGCGGCCGGGTGGCAAGGTACGCGCCGCCGCCCCTCTCGACGATCAGCCCAACGGTGGGTCTGCCGCCCGGATCGTCAGAAATTCGCATCGGTCGCAGCGGTGCCCGGAAGCTGCGCGAGCTGGCCGACATGCGGACCGAGTCGGCGTTGGCGGGCCACGCGCCGCAAGGAAAAGACCAATGGTCGATAGGCGATCGACGGGAGCGCATCTTAGATTGGGGGCAACATGAACTGACTTCGATTCGCGCGCTCAAGGGCGGATTCGTTGTCTCGGCGTATGAAGCCGCAAACTCGGGGGACCTCAGCCTTCTCGCCAAAAATATGGTGCTGTTGTCCGTCGGTGGCGAGACGTCCTCAGACGGCATCGAGCTTTCCGGTATGGACGTGGATGCGTGGCCTTCCAACGGGGCCGAAGTTGGTTGGCTGGACACCGGCACTTTCCAATCGACGATCATGACCATCCGCCGTGCCGATGATGCCAACGCGCTTATCGTGACCTACGATGCGCTGGACCCCGTCACGAAGTTTCGCGAATTCAGAGACGAAGCCGCATTGAGGGCTTGGTACCAAGAGGCATCCGGCGATGTGAACAAAAGGGACGCGTTGACACAACGGTTCTACAGCGCTGAGTCAGAGCGTTTTGACGGCGTGCCGATGGCCTCCATGGCTCGTGGCCGACCGCTGGGAGAGTTCAGCATTAACACGCGAGCATTCGCGCGCGGCGCCGGACCATTTACTGAGCTATGGGACCGTGCACAAGCGCTCTTGCTCACCCGATTCGACGATTGGCCCTATAAGGAGTGGGAACAAGACCGTGATGCCACCATCATGAAGTACTTCTACTACCCCGCAGAAATGGCAAAAAATGTCGCGTCGCGTCTCGGAGAAATGGCGGCGGTGCAAACCGCGTTGTTCGACCGAGCGGCATTGAATTCCCGATCCTCTATGGATGCGGCTTATGGCCCAAGGATCGCGGAGGCGTTGTTTGCACGCGCGGAGCCGATCGTGCGCAGCCTTGACAGCGGTCTGCCGATTGCCCCGGGCGCTTTCGATCGTCACAACAGCATGCGTATACCGCTCTCATCGGATGTGGCGTTGAGTTACCCCGGCCCGGTCTTGGGACTACCGACGTTGGCGGACCAGATGGACGGCGTCGAGCCGTTTATGGGCATGGTGCCGAAGAACACCGTCATGCCCGGCCTATATCTTTCGCAAGGGCGATGGCTCGCTGAAGGGCAGGACGGGCACTACCTGCAAGTCATGTTCGACGATGAAATGCAGGGTTGGCGCCTGTGTATGGACAAAGAGGTGAGCCGTGACGGCCCGCGCGTTGCACAACGGCCGAACTCGACCGCTTGGGAGGTGATTCCCTTTGCCGACGCCGAAGCGATTTTGCCTAACGTCGACGATCGCACCAATTTCCACTTGGCGCGTGCCTGCGACAGATTGGCAAGGCAACTGCGGTTCAACGCCGACGACAGCGTGGCCGAGGCTTTTTCGTTCGGTAATCGATACGATGCTTCGCGCCCGCTGCCGCGCAATGCGACGTTGACGTCCTATCGTCTCGCCTTCTTGAAAGGGTTTAACGAGGGCGTGTCGCCCGATGAACTGGGCGATTTGTGGGAAGGCGTTCAAGCCTTAGAAGCCCGCGAGCCTTTGGAGAAATTCATCCGTCTGTCGCAACGACTGCAAAGTCAGCCCGGACTCGACTCGTTTCGTGCCGTTTCCTGGAATAGTCGTAGAGAGATGAGCAAGCTAGCGGGCAGAGGGCCAACCACGTTGTGCTTGGTTGCCGCGCGCGCGTTGGTCGATGGAAAGCTGCCCGACGCCTTCTTTGTGAAGGAGAACGTCGAGCCTGGCAGTTTCGAGGCTATCGCGCGCGACAGGCAAATCGCTGGTGAGGGGCACAAAGCGGTGAGGGCGGATTTGAAGCAGCTTCGCGACAGCATCGACGCCGTCATCTCGGTCCGGCCCGATTTGCTCAGCGTTGGGGAAATCATCGACCAGCTCAGGCCGTCTCGCAGGGAAGACGCCTTCCTCGTCGCGCAGACGGTCAATCACGCCGTCCTGTTTGGCGCGAGACAGTCCTCGCCGGGGACGACGACTTTCATGCTTTACGATCCCGAGGTCGGTGTGATGACCGCACACAACCGACTTGCCTTCGAGCGGATCGTGAGTTCGTATCTTCTCAATGGCGGGCAAGCCGTGCACGCCTACGGTGCCCAGACCCGTCGCGACGGAAAAGTGGCGTTCCAAGTGGCCGACGTCGATGTCACGGAACTGATGCGTCTGGACTAGCGTGAAGTTGCACGGGGTCGCATGACTTTGCGTGCTAACCTCGTGCGACTCCATCAAGAGGGGGAGCGGGCGGACGTCTCCGGTTTGCCTTGCGCCCCCTCGGTTTATCGCCTGCTCATCTTTCGTCACGACCTCGTATGAAGAAACGTGAATTCCTGACCAGCGCCGTTGCGCTTGGCGTCTCGGCCCCAGTGCTGGCAGCACCCCAGGTATCCGCCCCGGCATCCGGCACCACGCCGCTTATTACCGTGAGTGGTTCTATCGCGCGCTACAACCGTGGCCCGGTCGATCCGGCGCTCGATCAGCTTTTTCATAAGCAGTTGGTGCAGTTCGAGGCGGCGTACACATTTGATTTCGGCACGCTCGCGCGCATGCCTGCGCAAACCGTCATGCCGTCGAACCCCGCCACACAGATTTTGTTGCGCGCACTCGACGGCTACGTCATCGCCACGACACTCGGGCAACTGCGCGACTATCAATTCCTGCTCGCCACGCATATGGACGACAAGCCGCTCGCGCTGGGCGGCCTCGGGCCGTTGTGGGCGGTCTACGATCCGGCCGCCATTCCTGCATTGGCTGGCAAGCCGCTCAAGGAACAATTCACGCTGTGCCCGTGGGGCGTGTATCACATTCAGGTGAACGCGGTGTCCTGAGCGGCACCGTGCTGACATGCGGTCACTGCGCTGGGGCAGTGGCTGCGCCCGGCGCGACGGCCTTGGCCGGGGCACCGGGGAGCGCCGGCGCAAGCAGCGGCGGCGGGTTGATGGTTTGAAACGCCCGCACTCCCTTGAGCGATTTCACCGGATCGAGTTCGTCGACATCCTCGTGCAGGATGCGCCGAATTTCCAGAATCGCCTGCGGCGTCTCCTGCACGCTATGGCCCGAGACGATCACGCGCTCGGAGGCGGCCCCATCCAGATGCGCACTCGAATACGGCACCACGCCGTCGCTCGACTCGTTGAGCGGCCCTTTGGCGTCGCGTCGCGCAATGATCGAATGGTATTGCACTTGCGGTGAAATCTTGAGTCCAGCGGCTGCCACCACATACGGGTCGTTGTCGCGCAACTGGTCGATGCTGTTGGGCACGTAGCGCGTCTTGCCCTCGGACGGGTTGTCTTCCGAACCCGTCGCATAGTGCAGCACGTCGTCGATGCCCGAGAGCAGCGTGACGGGCAGCTTGATGAGGTTGGATATCCAGCGCCCAATCCGGTTACGCGCGAACGGCGTGCCGCGATGCGGGGCGGCAATGAAGATCGCCCGCTCGAACTGCGGCACCGGCCCGAAGTGAAACAGCGGATCGAGCCGGTTGCGGGCGCGCTCCAACTGGTCGCCATCGAGGTGGTAGTCGTCCTGAAACGCGTTCCACAGTTCATCGTTGGCGCTCGACACCATCAACCGGGCGATCACGCCGCCCATGCTGTGCCCGATCACGACGGCATCGTGCGAAGCGGCCGATAGGCCATCCGGATCGAAGTGCTTGAGCGTCGCATCGAACGCGTTGCGAATCGCCATCGCGTTCACGAGCAGCGGCGCGTTGGTGGGGTAGTACACCTGCCAGATCTGGAAGCGCTCGCGCAGCGTCGCATCGCCCTGAATTTCATTGGCCAGATTCACCCACGCTTCCGGACTGCTGGCCAGCCCGTGCAGCATCAAGATGACCCGGCGGCTCGGGTCGAACGGCTGCATCAAATAGATATGTGGCCGGTCGATGCCGCGATCGCGGCCGAACAGCGTGCGCAGCGATTGTTCGGCGAAGCCTGAGCGCGCGAGCCACAAGCCGTAGCCCGCCGTGAAATTGCCCGCCAGCGGCACGGTTTGGCCATGCAATTCGACCGATGCCTGACGGTAAGGGTCGTACACGACGAGCGTGGCGACGTGCGTGGACAGAATCTCATCGAGCGTGATGCCGTCGAAACGCAGCAACAGCGTCAGCGACGGCGAAGACATTTCGCTGAACTGCGGGCCGGTGTTCGGATCGGTCGCACGATGGAAGTCTCGCGAGGCTTGACTCTCACGGTTCGTGCGCACGCGGCTGCCGGATGTCCGGTCGTCACTGGGGTTGGGCGAATAAACACCGTCGTTGTCGGGGCCGGTCGAGGCGTCGCCACGCGGTGCCGGGGTGCGGCGAGCGGCAACGACGGCGTCTGCCGCCGACTTTTCGTCGAGCACGGCCACCAGTTCCGCGCCGAAGCCGTCGCGACGGTACGGACTGCGCAGGCCCGCGAAGCGCAGCGTCGATGCGGGCAGCACTTCGCGGGGCTGGGTGCGGTTATCGGCAAAGCGTACGCTGCTGGCGTCGACCGGCAGCGTCCAGCCCGCGATCTTGTCGCTGCCGGTGCGTTGCACACGCCGGAAAAGCGCCACCGAGAACATCTGCACCGCGTAGTTGTAGTAGTCGCGCACCTGCGTCTGACGGTCTTCGAAGGCGCGCTCGCTGGACGGCCGGTCGCCATAAAACAGGTAGGCATAGGCGTAGCGCGCCGTGCGCAGCCACAAATCGAACTGTGAGTCGTTCCAGAGCGTGTCGCCCGTGGGGGTTTGCGCGATCGCCAACTGCATCGACATCTCGGCCATGGCCGCTAGACGCCGGTCGATATCGATTTCCTTGGCCCGTCCGAGCGCATCGATGCAATCGAGCGACGGCTTGGCGCAAATCGTCTCATCCAGACCGGCCACACGAATCGTCTCGTCCGTCGACGCGCTGAGCTTGCCGGTCGACAAAATGTCACCGCGCTTCATCGCGATGTACTGATCTGGGCCGAGCGAGCGCACTTCCACCATGGCGCAGCCGCTGAGCCACACGGCACTCGCCACCAATGTGGCTAGCGGCAGCAGGCGTTGCCAAAGGGTTCGGGCGGCGGCAGCCGGTGCCGGTGTCGCGGAAATAGACGGGGAATGCACAGCAACGATCACGGTGTCACCTTAGGATCGTCGCCGGGTACGCCCTGGCGGATCAGTGTCGAGAAGTCGGGCGAATCGCCCGCGGCCAGTGCTCGTTTGACGAAATCGCCGCGCGTTTGCAACTGTTCGTAAGTAAATCCGGGCGTGAGGCCGCCCTGGTCGTAAGCGTATTCGGCGAAGTAGCCGGAGAGTAGCAAGCGATAGTCGAGCGGCAGTCCGGGCGCGATGATGCGCGCCAGTTCGAACACGATGGTCGTGCAGTTACTGGTGAGCGTGTTGTACCACTCGGGGGTGCGTTGCAGGTCGCGGGCGCGTTCCAGATAACCGATGAACACCTTGCGCAGTTGCTCGGCGGGGATGTTTAGCCGATACAGATGCACATCCTCGCCCCGCACGTTGCTGCGCACGCGAAGGATATCGCGCTCGTCGGCGGCCACCAGCGTGGCTTCGAAATCCTTGAAGAAGCCACCGACGGCCGAGAAAGACTGTCCGCGCTTTTTGCGAATCTCGATGGAAAACACGACGCGCTGGCCGTCCGAGAACCCGAACGACACCAGCGTATGGGCGATGGCGGGGCCCATCCAATACGACAGCGCGAGATCGGCGCTCACGAGTTTGTCGAGATCGTAATGGCGCGTCTCCCAGCGCGGCGTGAAGTCGGTTTCGGTGCGCCATTCGAAATCGCGCACGTTGCCAAGCGTCACCTGCGAGCCATTCCAATGCGGATCGAGCAACTGGGCGACATCGGGGGCCCAATCGCGGTCGTTGGACGGCCGTAGCGTTTGCCACCAAGCGATGAGCAGTACGGCGGCAATCAAGAACGCGAGCGGCCAACCGCGTAATGTCGCACCGGGCGCACCGAGTGCACCGGCGCGCACGCGTAACAGCGCGACGATCGCCGCGACGCCAAGCACGACCCACAGGGCGATGACGGCGTAGCGCACGACGGCCGGGCCGGGGCATTGATAGGCCAGTGCCATGGCGCCCCAGGCGCAGGCGCCCAGCACGATCAGGGCGAGGAGGGTGCGCAGCACGTAGACGTACCACGCAATGTGATGGCCGGCGAGCGCGTCGCCGGCGTGGGATTGCAGTTGCACCATGTTTTGCTGATCGGAAACCTTACTGTCTTGCTAGCCGCTCGGCCCAGCCGGCGCGGCGTACGACCCATTTCTCAAGTTCGGCCCCGAAGAATACCAGCAGTCCGGCCCCGATGACTTCCAGCCATTCGCGCCCGTTAAGCGGTGCAGAGCCGAACGTATTCTGCATGAACGGCGTGTAAGTGAAGATCATCTGCAAAGCGATGCACGCGGCGATGGTAATTAGCGCAACACGATTGCCGAACAGTCCCGTCGCGGTGAGCGCACTGCGGAAAATCGAACGGCTGTTGAGGAGGTAGAACATTTCGGCGACCACCAGGGCATTGACGGCCATGGTCCGGGCCGACTCGATGCTCGCGCCGTTGCGCCACTCTATATAGAACAGGCCGAAGGTGCCGATCATCATGAGCACCGAGACGAGCGTGACGCGCCAGATGAAGAACCACGACAGCAGCGACGTGCCGGGTGGTCGTGGCGCGCGCTCCATAATGCCCGGCTCGGCTCGCTCGAAGGCCAATGCGATACCGAGCGTGCTGGACGTCACCATATTGATCCACAAGACCTGTGCCGGGGTGAGCGGCACCACGCCAAGCGATAGCATGACCCCGGCAATGACCACGAGCGCTTCGCCGCCGTTGGTCGGCAGCATGAACAAGATGAATTTCTTGAGGTTGTCGTAGACACCACGCCCTTGCCGCACGGCCTTGGCGATGCTCGCGAAGTTGTCGTCGGTGAGCACGATGTCCGCTGCTTCCTTGGCGGCTTCGGTGCCTTTGAAGCCCATGGCCACGCCCACGTCGGCCCGCTTGAGCGCGGGCGCATCGTTCACGCCGTCGCCGGTCATGGCGACCACCTGACCGTCGTCCTGCAAGGCTTGCACCAGGCGGAGTTTGTGTTCGGGGCTGGCGCGAGCAAAAACATCGATCTCCAACGCCACGCGGCGCAGTTCTGCGTCGTCCATGAGCGCCACTTCGGCGCCGGTCACCGCGGGCTTGCCCACGCCGATGTCGAGTTGCGCGCCGATGGCCTTGGCGGTTTCGGCATGATCGCCCGTAATCATCTTCACGCGGATGCCGGCGCGATGGCATTCGGCGACAGCGGCAATGGCTTCAGGGCGCGGCGGATCGATGATGCCCACCAGCGCCAGCAAGGTGAAACCGCTCTCGGCATCGCTAAATTCGATGCGATCCCCAGCAGGCGCCGCGCGTTTGTACGCGATGCCCAGTACGCGCAAGCCTTGCGCCGCCGTGTCGGTCACCATGCGCCGCCAGTAATCGAGATCGACCGGCCCGACGGGTTCGCTGCCCGGTGTGCGGATTTGGTCGCGGCACATGTCGAAGATGCGCTCCGGCGCGCCTTTGACGAAGATCCACGGGCTGCCGTCCCGGTCGGTGTGATACGTCGCCATGAAGCGATGCTGCGACTCGAACGGAAGGGTGTCGCGGCGCGGCCATTCGGTTTGCAGCGTCTCGCGAGAGAGCCCGGCCTTACTGCCCAGCACCAACAGCGCGCCTTCGGTGGGGTCGCCTTCGACGCGCCAGTGGCCTTCATCGTCTTGCAGCAGGCGGGCATCGTTGCAAAGCTCACCGGCACGGGCCGTCAGCAGCAGTTCGGGGTGTTGCGCGAAATCGACCGCCGTCCCGTTCAGCCGGAATTCGCCCGTCGGCACGTAGCCCGCACCGCTCACGTCGTAGACGAGGCCTGCCGTCACCACGCGTTGCACGGTCATTTCGTTGCGCGTGAGCGTGCCGGTCTTGTCCGAGCAGATGACGGTGACCGAACCCAGCGTTTCGACCGCGGGCAAACGCCGCACGATCGCTTTCTCGCGGGCCATGCGTTGCACACCGCGCGCGAGGATGACCGTCATGATGGCGGGCAGCCCTTCGGGAATGGCCGAGGCCACCAGCGCCACCACCACCATGAACATTTCGCCCGCCGGTTCCCCGCGCCAAAGCCAGCCGAGCAAGAAGGTGAGCACGGCGACGACGGCAATGGCGGCGGCAAGCCCGTGGCCGAACCGGTCGATCTGGCGTAATAGCGGCGTAGTGCTGCTGTCGACATCGGTGAGCAGGTGGTTGATGCGACCAAGCTCGGTGTGCGCGCCGGTAGCGACGACGATGCCGGTCGCTTGGCCGTAGACCACAACCGTTCCCGCGAAGGCCAGACACCAGCGGTCGCCGAGGGCGGCGTCTTCCGCGACCGTGCCGAGTTCCTTCTGCACTGGCTCCGATTCACCGGTCAAGGCCGCTTCGTCGACACGCAGTTCGCGCGAGGCGATCAGTCGCAGGTCGGCGGGCACGCGGTCGCCCGAGGCCAGCACGACGATGTCGCCGGGCACGAGCGTGGTGGCGTCGATCTCGCTGCGTTGGCCGCCACGCATGACGGTGGCGTGCGGTGCGAGCATGCCGCGAATGGCGGCGAGCGCCGATTCCGCTTTGCCTTCCTGCACGAAGCCGATGAGGGCGTTGACGATCACGGCGGCCAACAGAACGGCCGTATCGAGCCAATGGCCGAGTATCGCCGTGATGACGGCGGCGCCCATCATGGCGTAGAGCAGGATGTTGTGGAACTGGTGGAGCAGCCGCATGAGCGGCCCGCGCCGGGCGGGTTCTGTCAGCCGGTTCGGGCCGTAGCGTTCAAGACGTGATTGGGCTTCGGTGTTGGCCAGCCCGTCGGGGCCGGTCTGAAGTTCGAGTTGCGTTTGTTCGACCGAAAGCGTGTGCCAGGGATGCTGCGGGGGGGCGTTGTCGTCGCGTTGCATCAGGAGACCTCGGTACGGCGGCTGCCGTGACCGGGTCACGACATACCGCAGGGATCGGCGAGACGAGGGTGACTCCCGCGAAGCATAAGCGAAGTTCGGTCTACTAGGAAAGGGTAATTACGGATGGCCGACGATCAAGCGCAGTGAGCCGTCGAAGAATGGCTGTGTGCGCAGCGCCCCGTACTTCTTGTCCCACAGGCCGTTCTCGATATCGCGCCTCAGGCGTTCGACGAACTTCGCTTCCACGCCGGGTTCGACAAAACTCCACGCTGAATTGGCGCGGCGCGCACCCGGTTCGAGCAGCCGCTCCGGGCGTCCGTAATACGCTTCGCTGAAGCCGTCCGTACACATTAGTGGAATTTCCACGGGCTGCACGTCCACGCGCCCACCCAATCCTTCCTCGATGGCGGCGATGGTGGGATAACGGCGGGCTTCGACGGCGATCATGTCCGGCGCATAGTCGGCCAGCCACGAAAGATGCAGGCGAGTGGGGGCGCAGGTCAGAATCAGCACCGGGCCGCGCGTCACGCGTCGCATTTCGCGCAATCCGGCAGCGAGATCGGGCCATTGATGCACGGTGAACGTCGCCATGCTGGCGTCGAAGGTCGCGTCGGCAAATGGCAGGCGCTGCGCCACGCCATCGATGGCGACGGGCAAGTGCGCCGGGCGTTGCGCGCGCATCGACTCGGATGGCTCCACGGCGACGACTTCACGGTCGACAGGCTCGTACGAGCCAGCCCCCGCGCCAACGTTCAGCACGGTCCGCGCGTCGCCCAAGGCCTGCCGGATAAACGCCTCGATATGCGGCTCGGGTTGCCGGTAGTTGGTGTAACCCATGCCGATCGTGCCGTAGTTGGCATCGCCAGCACTTCCATCGTTAAATCGCTTATCCATTCACGCTACCCCTTCCGGTGTTGTTAAACAGTACATGACGAGAAAGGATAGGGCGTGAGATACACTTCGAAAATCGAGTTTTTTCGTCATATCCGTTAGTTTATTTAACGAAGGAAGTTGTCATGCGGGATCTACCCCCGTTATCGCTGCTTCGCGCGTTCGAGGCCACGGCCCGGCACCAGTCGGTCACCAAGGCCGCAGAGGAGTTGTTCCGAACGCACGGGGCGATCAGCCGTCAACTCAAGCTGCTTCAGGAGCACGTCGGTGCCCCCTTGTTCGATAAGGACGGCACTGGCTTGAAGCTCAACGCCCATGGGCATGGTCTCTACGCGCTCGTCACCTCGGTTTTCGACCAGTTGGAACAGGGCTACACCCGGATTCGCACGCAGGTGCAGCGCGCCGGATTGCACGTGGCTTGCAGCGCAACGTTCGCGATGCGCTGGCTGGTGCCGAATCTGGCCGATTTTTATCGTCAGTACCCCGACATCGGCATTCGCTTGTCCATGACCTCCGCGCGCGGCATTCGCAGCGAAGGGGCCGACTTGGTGATCGCCTGGGATCTCACGTCGTACCCCGAAGCCGATCGCCAGCGCGCGATCCGGCTGGCGCCTGTGGCCTTCGGGCCGGTGTGCGCGCCCGGCTATGCGAGCCGTGCGGCGTCCGGCACCCGCATTACGCACGACTTCACGTCGAGTGCGTGGACGTATTGGGATGGTCAGTCGAAAGAGAGGATTGGCACGGGTGGGGAGATCGCGTTTCCGCATACGCATCTTTGCATCGAGGCCGCGCTCTCGGGGCTGGGTGTCGCGCTCGTCGAGCAACGTCTGGTGCGAAAAGAACTCAGCGAAGGGCAGTTGATCGCCCCATGGGGGTTCTTGGAACTGCCGTTCGGCTTGATGGCACTGCCCGGCGATGGCGTACCGCCGCCGGACTTCGACAATTTCCTGCGCTGGTTGCGTGAGCGCTTGGCGCGCGAGGCCGTATAGCCTACTTCTTCGGCGCGTCGTTGTCCGAGAGCTGGGTGTCCGACCAGCCGCCGCCAAGATCGCCGATGAGCGCCGTCGCCGCCAGCAGGCGAGATTCGTGCACGTTTAGCGCACTCTGCTGCGTGTTGAGTTGCGTAGTCGTCGCCGTCACCACGGTGGTGTAGTCGACCGTACCCGCCTGATATTCGTTGAGCGCGATACGGGCGCCATCGGCGGCGTCCTTCACCGCCGAGTCGAGCACTTGCGACTGCTGCTCCAGAATGCGCAGCGACGCCAGATCGTTCTCCACACCCTGCAATGCGCTCAATACCGTGCCGCGATAGTTGGCCACGGCAGCGTCGTAGCCCGCTTTCGCCGCATCCACCTTGGCGCTGCGCTGGCCGGCGTCGAAGATCGTCTCGCTAGCACTGGCCCCCAACGACCACACATAGTTCGCAATCTTGAACAGCCCGGCCACCGGCGCGGCGGAGAAGCCGTCGGACAGCGACAACGTGATGTTCGGGTAGTAGGCCGCCACGGCAATGCCGATGGCCGCGTTCTGGGCCGCCATCTGCCGCTCGGCGACGGCAATGTCCGGCCGGCGCTGTAACAGCGTGGACGGCAAGCCGATAGGGACGTCGGGCAGTGTCGGCAGGGCGTTGTTGGGGGCAATGGTCAGCGATTCCGGATTGCGCCCGACCAGCACGGCAATGGCATGCGCGTACTGCGCGCGCGATACGCCGAGCGCAATCAGGCTCGAGCGGGCATTCTCCAACTGCGTGCGCGCCGTGATGACGTCGGATGGCGGAACGGTTCCGGCGCGGTCTTGATCCGCCACCACGCGCAGAGACTCGGTATAGGCGTCGACCGTCTGCTTGAGCAGCGCGATGTTCGCGTCGGTGATACGCAAGTCGATGACCGCATTCGCCAGGGCAATCTGCTCCGAGAGCGTCGCGTTGGCGAGCGTGGCAGCACTGGCTTGCGCGGTGGTGCTGCTTTGTTCGATGGTGCGGCGCACTTGGCCCCAGATGTCTGGCGCCCAACTGACCGTGCCTTCGGCGGAGGCCGCATTGACGATCGTCGCGCCGCGCGAAGCCAACGCCGCGTTGGTGCTGGCACCGCTACCGCTGCCGCGCGAGCGTGTTGCCGAGCCGTCGATGCCGACCGACGGGAACAGCCCCGCACGCGCGACGCGCACTTCCGCCAGCGCTTGCTGATAGTTGGCGTAGCTCTGTCGAACGGTCTGGTTCGAGACCTCCACTTGCGGCATCAACTCGTCGAGCAGCGGATCGTGAAACCCTTTCCACCATTCGCCCTTGGGGCCTTCGGCATCCGGCTTGGCTTGCGTCCAGCCCTCCAGCTCGGTGAACTGCGTCGGCATGGCGACGGCCGGGCGTTGATAGTCCGGGCCGACCGCGCAAGCGCTGAGCAACACCAGACTGGCCAGGCAAGCGAACGTCAGGCGCGGCAAGTTGCGTGAAAAACGGCGCGGGGAGGGCATGGCTGCCCCGGGAGGCGATGCGTTAGCGGGTGGTGTCATCGGTTTCATGGTCAAGCCTCCGTGCTCTGGCGACGGTTCCAGGGCAGGTGTTTCGACCAGCGCGCGACGCGCTCGCGCAGCCGGTCGAGATACAGATAAATAACGGGCGTCGTGTACAGCGTGAAGATCTGGCTGAGCAGCAACCCGCCCATGACCGTCACCCCCAGCGGCTGACGCAACGACGCCCCTTGCCCCAGCGCAATCGCTAGCGGCACCGCGCCCAGCACGGCTGCGGCTGTGGTCATCATGATCGGGCGCAGCCGCACGACGGCCGCTTCGTGGATGGCGCGCTTGGCGTCCATGCCCTGATTGCGCTGCAACTGAATCGCCACGTCGACCATCATGATCCCGTTCTTCTTGACGATCCCGATGAGCAGAATCATCCCGATCATGGCGATCACCGAAAACGGCGTGCCGAAGATCAGCAACGCAAGCGTCGCGCCGATACCTGCGGACGGGAGCGTCGAGAGGATGGTCAGCGGGTGGATGGTGTTCTCGTACAACACGCCGAGCACGATATACACCACGCCCAGCGCCGCGAGAATCAACAACGGCACGGTGCCCATCGACTGCGAGAACGCTTGTGCGGCGCCCGCGAACGCCCCGTGGATCGACGCGGGCATGCCGATGGCACGTGCGGCGTCGTCGATCGCGACTTGCGCCTGACTCAACGAGCCGCCCGCAGGCAGGTTGAACGAGACCGTCGCCGCGACCATGCCGCCCTGGTGGTTAACCTGCGTGGCCGTGTGCCGTGGGTAGAAGGTGGCGAGCGCCGAGAGCGGCACCATGGTTTCGGCAGCCGTACTGTCGGCGCTGCCGCTGGAATTGCCACCCCGGCTGTTGGCGATGGCGTTGTTCTGCTGGTTGGCAACCGCGTTGGCGTTGAGCGGGTTGGTGCCCGAGGCCGTCGTCTTCGTCGTGACGCCGCTCACGGTTTTGCCGGACATCTGCGTTTGCGCCGTGCCGCTCGCGTTGCCTGCGGCGGTACTCAAGTAAATCTGGTTGAGCGAATTCGGGTATTGCCAATACTGCGGCGCGACTTCCATCACGACGAAATACTGATTGATGGGGTTGTAGATGGTCGAGACGGTGCGCTGCCCGAACGCGTCGTAAAGCACGTTATCGATCTGATTCGGTTGCAGATTGAAGCGGGCTGCCGTCGCCCGGTGCATCTCGACATACATCTGCAAGCCGTTTTGTTGCAGGTCGGTGTTGACGTCGAGCATCGTCGCGCGGTGCTTATTCAGTTCGGCAACGAGTTTGGGCACCCATTTGTACAGGGCGTCGGCGTCGTCGCTCGTGAGCGTGTATTGGTATTCGGCCGCTGACTGACGCCCGCCGACGCGCAAGTCCTGCTGCGCTTGCAGGAACAGGCGCGCGCCAGAGACGGCGTTGAGCTTCGGGCGCAGCCGGTTCACGACCGCATCGGCCGAGAGATGACGCTCGGCCAGCGGCTTGAGTTGCACGAACACCGTGGCGGAATTGAGCGAGCGCCCGCCGGTGAAGCCCGCCACCGATGCCACCGCCGGGTCGGTCTGCACGATGGTTTGTAGCTGTTCAAGCTTCTTGCGCATGGCCGGGAACGAGATGCTCTGGTCGGCCATGATCTGACCGATCAGAATGCCGGTGTCCTGTTCGGGGAAGAACGTCGCGGGCAATAGCCGGAACAGAAACACATTGCCGACCAGCAGCGCGATCATCACCAGCCCGACGAGCCCGGCATGATCGAGCACGGCGGAGAGCGAGCGCGCGTAAGCGTCGCGGAACCGGTCGAACTGACGGCCGACCCACACGGACCAACGCGCTTCCGATGTGGCCGATTCCCGCGTCAGCACGTAGGCGCACAACGTCGGCGTGACCGTGAGCGAGATCACCAGCGAGAGCAGGATGGCGATCGAGAGCGTGACAGCAAACTCGTGGAACAGCAGACCGACGATGCCCGGCATCAGCAAGATGGGCAGAAACACGGCGATCAGCGACAGGCTCATCGACAGCACGGTAAAGCCGACTTCCGCCGAGCCTTGCAACGCGGCTTCCTTCGGCGGCACGCCCAACTCTAGATGGCGCACGATGTTTTCCATCACGACCACCGCGTCGTCCACCACGAAGCCGGTGCCGATGGTCAGCGCCATGAGCGATAGGTTGTCGAGGCTGTACCCGAGCAGATACATCGGGCCGAAGGTGCCGATGATCGACAGCGGCAGCACTACGGCAGGAATCAGCGTCGAGCGCGGCGAGCGCAGAAACACGAACACCACGCCGATCACCAGCAGCACCGCGAGCATCAGCGTGCGCTCGGTGTCCTTGAGCGAAGCTTCCACCGAAACCGAGCGGTCGAGGGCGACGTTGACTTTGATGTCGCTCGGCAGCGTGGCTTCGACCAGCGGCAGAATCTGGCGAATTTGTCCGACCGTCTTGACCACGTTGCTGCCCGGCGACGGGTAGACGATCACGAGCACCGACGGCTTGTTGTTGAACAGCCCGGCGTTGCGAATGTTTTCGTTGCTGTCGCGCACGAGCGCCACGTCGTGCAGCATGACGGGCGCGCCGTTGCGGTAGGCCACCACGAGGTTTTGATAGCCCGCCGCTTTGCTGATCTGGTCGTTGGACGTGACTTCGAAGCGCTGATCGCCCTGATCCAGATGGCCTTTGGCGCTATTGGCATTGGCCGCCGAGATGGCTGCGCGCACGTCTTCCAGCCCGATACCGTAGCTATTGAGCTTGCCCGGTTCCAGTTCCACACGCACCGACGGCAGGGCACCCCCGCCGACCGTGATCTGGCCGACGCCATCCACCTGCGAGAGTTGTTGCAGGATGATCGAGTCGGCCGAATCGTAGAGTTGCGCCGTGGTCAGTGTGGCTGAGGTGAGCGCAATCACCATGACCGGCGTGTCGGCCGGGTTGAACTTGCGATAGCTCGGGTTGCTGCGCAGGGTGGTCGGCAGGTCGGCTCGGGCGGCCTGAATGGCCGCTTCGACGTCGCGCGCGGCCCCCTCGATGTCACGGTTCAGGCCGAACACCACCGGAATCGACACCGAGCCGACGGTACTGGTCGAGGTTAATTCGGTCACGTCGGCAATGGTGCCGAGCCGCCGTTCAAGCGGCTCGGCCACGGTCGAGGCCATGATCTCCGGGCTGGCGCCAGCCATGCTTGCCTGCACGGCGATCACCGGGAACGACACGTTAGGCAGGGGTGCCACCGGCATGCGCAGGTACGCCAAAATGCCAGACAGCAGCACCGCGATCGCCAGCAACGTGGTGGCGACCGGGCGCTTGATGAAGAGCGCCGACATGTTCACGGCGCATCTCCCGTCGGCGGCTCATCCGGCGCCTTCGGTGTTTGCGGACCCTGCGGTGGCGTACCGCCGCGTTTCAGCCGACGGGCTTCCCGGCGCTCGCGCACGCGGGCCGCCATGCGGTCGAAGTAGAGATAGATGACCGGCGTGGTGAACAGCGTGAGCAATTGGCTGAGCATCAACCCGCCAATGATCGCCAGACCCAGCGGGCGTCGCAGTTCCGAGCCGGTGCCCGTGCCGAGCAGCATGGGCAGCGCGCCCAGCATGGCCGCGAGCGTGGTCATCAGAATCGGCCGGAACCGCAGCAGCGACGCCTCGAAGATGGCCTCGCGCGGCGGCTTGTGCTGATTGCGCTCGGCGTCGAGCGCGAAGTCCACCATCATGATGGCGTTCTTCTTGACGATACCGATGAGCAGCACGATCCCGATAATGCCGATCACATCGAGATCGCTGCCGGTGATCATCAGCGCGAGCAGCGCGCCAATGCCCGCCGAAGGCAGCGTCGAGAGGATGGTGACCGGATGGATGAAGCTCTCGTACAGCACGCCCAGCACGATATACACCGCCACGAGTGCGGCGATCAGCAGATAGACCTCACTCGAGAGCGAGTCTTCGAACGCCTGCGCCGCGCCTTGGAACGACGAGGCAATGGACGGCGGCAGATTCACGGCCTGTTGTGCCGCGCGAATTTCCTTCACCGCACTGGAGAGCGAGGCGTCGCGGGCCAGATTGAACGACACCGTCACCGCTGGAAACTGCTGCAAGTGGCTGATCGCAAGCGGCGTGCTGATGACCTTCAGATTCGCAATGGCCGAGAGCGGCACCTGACCGCTGGCGCTCGTCTGGCTCGGTAGATAGATGGTGCCTAGCGAGTTGATGGTCGTCAGGCTTTCGGGCTTGGCCACCAGAATCACGCGGTACTGGGCCGACTGCTGGAAGATCGTCGAGACAATGCGCTGACCGAGTGCGTCGTAAAGCGCGTTGTCGATGGTCGCGGGCGTAATACCGTAGCGTGCGGCCAGTTGCCGGTTCACTTCGACTTGGATCGACAGGCCACTGGTGTCCAGATCGCTCGCCACATCGGTGATCGACGTGATCTTCTTCATGCGGGCGATGAGCGGCGGCACGTACTTGGCGAGCGTGGCCTGATCGGGCCCGCGCAGCACGAACTTGTACTGGTTGGGCGACACGGTCGTATCGAGCGTCAGATCCTGCGCGGGTTGCACATACAACTTGATACCCGGCACACCCGCCGTCGCTTGTTGCAGGCGGCGGCCAATCTCGGCGGCGGTCTCCGAGCGGTCGTCGCGGGCTTTCAGGTTGATGAGGAAGCGCCCGTTGTTGAGCGTGGTGTTGATGCCATCGATGCCCACGTACGACGTGATCGAGGTGACGTCCGGGTCTTTCAGCACCTCGTTGGCCAGCGCCGCCTGACGCTTGACCATCGCCGAGTACGAGACGGAGTTATCGGCGACCGTAATGCCTTGCAGCACGCCCACGTCCTGCACGGGGAATAACCCCTTCGGGATCACGACGTAGAGCACCACCGTGAGGGCGACCGTAATGAGCGCCACGATCAGCGTGAGCAACTGGTGATCGAGCACCCAGCGCAGGCCGCGCTCGTAGGCGGCGAGCGTTTTGTCGAACAGCCGCTCGCTCACGCGTTCGAAGCGGCTCGGATGGCGGTCTTCCTGCGCGCGCAGGATACGCGCGCAGAGCATCGGCACCACGGTGAGCGACACGATGGCCGATATCACGATCGTGACGGCCAGCGTGACGGCAAATTCACCGAATAACCGACCGATCACGCCCCCCATGAAGAGCAACGGGATGAGCACGGCGATGAGCGAAATCGTCAACGACATGATCGTGAAGCCGATCTGCCCGGCGCCTGCTAGCGCCGCCTCAAGTGGCGGCATGCCTTGTTCTAGATAGCGCACGACGTTCTCGATCATGACGATGGAGTCGTCCACCACGAACCCTGTGGCGATGATCAACGCCATGAGCGAGAGGTTGTCGATCGAGTAGCCGAGCTCGTACATCACGGCGAGCGTGGCGATCAGCGAGACCGGCACCGAGATGCTCGGGATGATCGTCGCGGGCACGTTGCGCAGAAACACGAAGATCACCGCGACCACGAGCACGACGGCGAGCACGAGTTCGAAGGCGGCGTCGCTCACCGACGAGCGGATCACGCCCGTGCTGTCGGACACCACGCTCACTTCCATCCCAGCAGGCAGCGTCGCTTCGAGTTGCGGTAGCGCGCGTTTGATCTGATCGACCGTCGCGATGACGTTGGCACCCGGCTGGCGTTGCACGTTGAGCACGATGGCCGGGGTTTTGTTGAACCATGCGCCGCGCTCTACGTCTTGAGCCGCCTTGGCGACGTGGGCGACGTCGCGCAGATACACCGGCGAGCCGTTCTGATAGGCGATGACGGTGTCGAGATAGTCTTGCGGATCGGAGATCTGGTCGTTGGCATCGAGCGTGTAATCGAGCTCGGGACCGTCGAAGTTGCCCTTCGGCTGACTAACGTTCACGTTGGCGAGCAGCGTGCGCAGATCGTCGAGGTTCAGGCCGTAGGCGGCAAGCTTCTGCGGATCGGCTTCCACGCGCACGGCGGGCACGTTGCCCCCGGCGAGCGTGACCACGCCAACCCCGGCCACCTGCGAAATCTTCGCGGCAAGGCGGTTGTTGGCGGCGTCTTGCAACTGCGTGAGCGAGAGCGTTTTCGACGTGACGGCCAGCGTCATGATCGGCTGGTCGGCCGGGTTCACCTTGGCGTACGTCGGCGGCGCGGGCAGGCCGCTGGGCAGCAGGCTATTCGCGGCGTTGATCGCCTGTTGGACGTTTTGCTGCGCAACGTCGAGGTTGAGCGCGAGATCGAATTGCAGCGTGATGACCGATGAGCCCTCGGCGCTGTACGAAATCATTTGCTGCAAGCCGGGAATCTGGCCGAGCTGCACTTCGAGCGGCGCGGTGACGGTCGTTGCCATCACCGAGGGGCTGGCCCCCGGGTAGAACGTCTGCACCTGAATGGTCGGATAGTCGACGCTAGGCAGCGATGAGACGGGCAGCACGCGTACGGCCACCAGACCGACGAGTACGAGCGCGATCATCAGCAGCCAGGTCGCGACCGGGCGCAGGATGAAGATGCGGGAGAAATTCATGAGCGGGCGCCGGGGATGCGGGGTCTCGTGCGGGCAGGCATGGCGTTATTGAGTACCTGCCGCAGACGCCGGGGCGGTCGCCTCGGGGGCCGAAGCCCCAGCGCCGCGATGGCCGCCACGATGTCCAGCGCTCGAAGCCGGGCTGCCGTCGGTGGCCGCTGCCGCGCCGCTGGCCGGGGTCGGCAGCGAGATATGCGCGCCGTCGCTCAGGCGGTCCATCCCGTCGGTCACGACCGTTTCTCCGGCGTTGAGACCGGCGGTGATGACTGTGTGCTTGCCGTCGCTCGGCCCGATCGTGACTTTGCGCAGCGACGCCGTGTTCTTCGCCGTGGCCACGTAGACAAATTCCCCCGGCGCGCCGCTTTGCACGGCGGGTGTGGGCACAAGCACGACATGGTCCAACGTGTTGACGAGCAGCGTCACATTGACGAATTCCTGCGGAAACAGCACCTCATCGTCGTTGGCGAACCGTGCGCGCAGCGTAACCGTGCCCGTCGAGGTGGCCATCTGGTTACTCACGGCGTACAGCGTGCCGGTGGCCAGTTGCTCTTTGTTATCGCTGGAGAAGGCCGTCACCGTGAGGGGCTTGCCGGTGCGGAACTGTTTCATCACGGCGGGCAAGGCGTTTTGCGCCACGGTGAATTCGACGGTCGTCGGTTTGATGCTGGTGATGACGGCAATGCCGGTCGTGCTGGTCGCCGTCACGTAGTTGCCCGCGTCGACGAGACGCAGACCGACGCGGCCCGCCACCGGCGCGGTGATACGGCAGTAGGTCAGGTCGAGTTCGTATTGCGCGATGCTCGCCAAGTCGGCTTTGACGGCGGCTTCGTCCTGCGCCACGAGGAACTGCTGATCGGCGAACGTTTGCTCGGCAATCGACTTTTGCTGATGAAGCTGCGTGTAGCGTGCGAGGTCGGCCTTGGCTTGGGCGAGCGCGGCTCGGTCTTTGGCGAGTTGGGCTTGCGCCTGCTCTTTGCTGATTTCGTACTGACGCGGGTCGATCTGCGCGAGGAACTGGCCTTTGGTGACTTCCTGACCTTCCTGATAGCCGACTTGCGTGAGGTAGCCGCTCAACTGCGGCAGGACCGTGACCGTCGCCTCGGGGGTGACCGTGCCCAGCGAGGTGAGTGTCACCGGCATTTCGCCGTAAGCCGCTTGCGCGACCGAAACGATTTGCGGCTGTGCGCCGCGCTTGGTGTTGGGCCGATGCGCGAGGTGCCAGCCCACCCATGCCACGAGCACGAGTACGACGAGGGCAATCCATAAGGCCGTGCGACGCCGCTTCTTGGGCGGCTGCGATTCGGTATCGGGTGCTGCTTCCATATCTGCCTCCAGCGCGACGCTCGAGCGCCGCCCATGCCCCCGGGAAGAGCCCGGGTTGCCACGTTTAGCAGTCTAGCGACGGGGGTGCCCGTTTTGGCGGGCCGAACAGGCGCTGGAAGTTACGGCATCTTACCTGTGTACACGGTCTGACGCCTGACGCGGGCATGCGTAAACGCCTGTAACGACAGGGGAATTCGTGCGGAAATCAGGGGGTGGGGAGGGGGCGGATGAGCAGGGGGCCAGTGACAGGCCCCCTGTTACATCGTGTTACTGCGCAATGCGCAATGTCATCCGGCGTAAGACGCCGGATCTGCGCCCGGATGCAGCGTTAGGCCGTCGTGCGGCCAGCGGCGCGGCGCGGTGCCAGACGGCGGGCGATGCGACCGAAGGCACGCACTTGCTGCGCGATCACGCCCATGCCGTAGCGGCGCGACCGGCCTTCCGGGGCGGGCAATTGGTCGCGAATGCCGGTCGGCTCGACGGCACGTTCCCACGACGCGGTGCGAAACACCATGTCCCACCACGGAAACAGCACGCCGAAGTTGCAGCCGTAACGCGTGCCTTCGTGACCGTAGCCAATGGCGTGATGGCGGCGGTGGAACGTCGGGCTCACGATCAGGCGTTCCAGCACCCGGCCATACGGCAGGCGGGCATTCACGTGCTGCACGCTTTGCAGGAAGTTGCTCACCGCGACCAGCACCACGTACTGCGCCGGTTGCACACCGATGAAGAGCGCGATGCCCGCGAAGAACGCGGCTTGCAGCACGTCGTCGAGGAAGTGGTTACGGTCGTCCGACCACAGTGACATCTGTTGCTGGCTGTGGTGCACGGCGTGCAGTTCCCACCAGACGCCGAAGCGGTGCTGCCAGCGGTGATACCAGTAACCCGCGAAGTCGAGCACGACCAAATAGATCAGGAACGAGGCGAGCGGCAGGTCGGTCACGCCGGGGTATAGGCCGTCGAGGTCGATACTCGGCAGACCGTGGATCACCATCTGACTCTGCAATTCGTTGAAGACCGGCTGAAGCACCACGAAGAACAGCAGATTCAGAATGCCGAGCTTGGCGATCCACGTGTAGATCACGTCGGCGCGCACTTGGCGGCGGTCTTGCCACTTCTCCACGGGGCGCAGCGCTTCGAGCGGGCGCAGCAACGCATACGACACGCCGATTTGCAGCACGCCGATGAGGACGAAATAAAGCGCGTCGTAAATATCGTCGTCATAGCCCATGAAGTTGAAGTGAAACAGCAGGGGCTGAATCACATCGACATAGATGAGCGTCTGCACGGCCGAGATGCCGCTGTCGACGAAATTGATGGCTTCCTGAATCATCGGGTGGCCTCGTCAGTCCGGATTCGGCGAGAGAACAGGGGCTCGATCGGCAAAGAAAATACCGTGCGGCGAACGGTTCACGGCAATGCGGTCGACCAGTTTGCGCGTGGTCAGATCGATCACGCCGACGTGGCGGGCAAAGCGGAACGTAACCCAAAGATAGCGTTTGTCGGCCGAAAGTTCCATGTCGTCGGGACCCGGCATCAGGCCGGTAATGTCCGCGACTTTGGTCAGCGATTCGTAATCGAGAATGCTGATCGTGCTCTCGACGCGATTACTCACGGCGATGTGGCGGCCATCGGAGAGCGAGCGGAAGTTGTGCGCGCCGCGTCCGGTCTGAATGCGCTTGACGACTTTCTGCGTGCGCCAGTCGACGACGGCCACATCGTCTTCGCCGGTCATGCCGACGAGCAGGTATTTATCGCCCGGCGTCATCCACAGGCCGGCAGGCGTCTTGCCGACCGGCATGCGCCACTTGACCGTCTGCGTGGGCAGGTCGATCGCGACGAGTTCGCCCGAGTCTTGCAGCGTGACGAAGACCGTCTTGCTGTCGGACGAGAAGGTCATGTGGCTGGGCGTCTTGGCCAGCGGAATACGCTTGGCGACGGTGACGTTTTCGCCGTCGTAGTGATAGAGGTCCACCCGGTCCAGACGCAGCGCGGCGGTGACGAACCATTTACGGTCCGGCGAGAAGCCGAGCTGGTACGGGTCGTCGATATCGGCGACCTGACGCTGGAGCTTGCCGCTCGTCGGGTCGAGGAACATGAGGCTGTTCGAGACCGAGTTGGCGACGATGAGCGAGCGTTTATCGGGTGTGATCATCAGGTGGTGCGGCTCTTTGCCCGTAGGCATGGTGCCGATGACCTTATGCGTGGCCTGATCGATCAAGGAGAGTTGGGCGGCGCCGGAGTCGAGCACGATGACCGTGCTGGCCAGGGCTGGCGAGAGGTGGAAACCACCTACAACCAGTGCCGAAATGGACGCCAGGGCGCGTACGCCGCGGAAAAACTTGGAAGGCTTGGAAGAAAACACCATGAATGCCGTAGGGTGAGGCGAATACAAAGCCGACAACGGTGACGCTCCGCCGGTAAGCGGGACGCCGACTTGAGACGTAAACGCGCCAGCGCGCCGGGCCGTTGACAAGAAAATGGGACGAAAGGGAGAGGACACGGCGTGGGGATCCTCTGAGTCTTTTCACGGCGTTGCCGGTCGGTGAGGTCTACGGTGTCGCGATCTCGTGGCGATATAAACGCCCACAACAGCGCGATTAAGCTTAATAAAGCGCCATATGTGAGCGATTAGTAATAAATGGCGGGAGATTGCCGTGTCTCCGATCGTTGGTATGGAGGCGTTGGATTTAACCGCCTTTGCACCGGCGTTCGAGAATTCGCAAATGCGTGCCGCCGTCAATCTGGTGGGGTAGGTCGTTAGACCCCATCCCACTTTTCCAGCAACCCCAACGCCTCGCGCGTCCAGTCCAGCCAGCCTTGTTCGTATTTCACCCCGAGCATCAGGATGTGCCGTTGCAACGCGCGCTCGCGCGAAAGCGCAACACCGGCAGGGAAATCGCGGGCTTCGATGGCCCGGTAAGCCGCGAGTTTGTCCGCATGGAGTTGCGCGCGGCGCCGTAACTCCGGCTGCAAGCCCAGCGGCCCCATGGCCGCGTCGGTGCGCAGGCGCACCATCAGGTCGTCGCGCAAATCCGACGGCTCGGTGGGCGTGGCCGCCCAGGCGAGCAATTCATCGCGCCCGCCATCCACCACCCGATACACCCGCTTGCGCGTGCGCCCGCCATCCGGTGCAGCACTCGACACAATCCAGCCGGCCGCCTCCATCCGGGCGAGCTCCCGGTAAATCTGCTGATGCGTGGCGTGCCAGAAGAAGCCGATCGATTTGTCGAAACGGCGGGCGAGGTCGTATCCCGAAGAAGATTTCTCCAGTAACGAGGTCATCAAGGCGTGGGCGAGCGGCATGCCCGGCAGTGTAGGTACTCTATTCCAGCTATGCAACCCGTTGCATAGTGCTCGCTGCCGCCTTAGAATCGCCGTCAAACTATGCAACTGGTTGCATAACTGAAACACGCACCGACGTGTCCTATGCTTCCCGGATGCACCCCCAAAACCTGCCGAAAAGCGAGAGAGACAGCGATGAGCGGCTATCCCCACCTGTTGCAACCCCTTGATTTGGGCTTCACCACCTTGCGCAACCGCGTGCTCATGGGTTCCATGCACGTCGGGCTGGAAGAAGCGCGCAACGGCTTCGCCCGGATGGCCGAGTTCTATGCCGAACGCGCCCGCGGCGGCGTGGCGCTCATGGTCACCGGGGGAATCGCACCGAACGACGCAGGCCGTCCGTATGCGGGCGGCGCCAAACTCAGCACGGAAGACGAGTCTGACAAGCACCGCGTGGTCACCGAAGCTGTGCACGCTGCGGGCGGCAAAATCGCTTTGCAAATCCTGCACTTCGGCCGCTACGCCTATCACCCCGATCTCGTCGCGCCGAGTGCGTTGCAGGCCCCCATCACCCCCGCCAAGCCGCGCGAACTCTCGAGTGCCGACGTCGAGGCGACCATCGACGACTTCGTCAACTGCGCCGCGCTTGCGCAACGCGCAGGCTACGACGGCGTCGAAATCATGGGCTCGGAAGGGTATCTGATCAACGAGTTCATCGCCGCACGCACCAACCATCGCACCGACGAGTGGGGCGGCAGCTACGAGAACCGTATCCGTTTCCCCGTGGAAATCGTGCGCCGCGTGCGCGAGCACGTGGGGCGTGAGTTCATCATCATCTACCGGCTCTCGATGCTCGATCTGGTCGAGGGCGGGTCCACCTTCGACGAAGTGGCGCGACTCGCCAAAGCGGTCGAAACCGCGGGCGCGACGCTCATCAACACTGGCATCGGCTGGCACGAAGCCCGCATTCCGACCATTGCCACGAGCGTGCCGCGTGCGGCGTTCGCTTGGGTGACCGGCAAGCTCAAAGGCCACGTCGGCATTCCGCTCATCACGACCAACCGCATCAACATGCCCGACGTGGCGGAGCGCATTCTTGCGGACGGCGAGGCCGACATGGTGTCGATGGCCCGACCGCTGCTCGCCGATCCGGAATTCGTCAATAAAGCCGCCGCCGGCCAGGCCGACGCCATCAACACCTGTATCGGCTGTAATCAGGCGTGTCTCGACCACACGTTCAGCGGCAAGATCACCTCGTGTCTGGTCAATCCGCGCGCCTGCCACGAAACGGAATTGCGCATCGAGCCGACTGGCCGGGTGCGTCGCGTCGCCGTGGTCGGCGCCGGTCCTGCCGGGCTCGCCGCCGCGACCGTGGCGGCTCGCCGAGGGCACGACGTCACGCTCATCGAAGCCGATAGCGAGATCGGCGGCCAATTCAATATGGCCAAACGCATTCCCGGCAAAGAAGAGTTCTACGAGACGCTGCGTTATTTCCGTCACGAACTGCAAGCTACCGGCGTCAAGGTGCAACTGAACACCCGGGCGAGCGTCGAGTCGTTGGCCGCAGGCGGTTTTGACGACATCGTGCTGGCGACGGGCGTCGTGCCGCGTACTCCCGAGATCGACGGCGTCGACCATCCGAAAGTCCTCAGCTATATCGACGTGCTGCGAGGCGGCGCCTCGGTCGGCAAGACCGTGGCCGTGCTGGGCGCAGGCGGCATCGGCTTCGACGTCGCCGAGTTCCTGACGCAAGCGGGCGAGAGCGCCACGCTGGTGCCGGAGAAGTTCTACGCGGAGTGGGGCATCGATCCGACCTACGCCCACGCGGGCGGCCTGCGCGCGCCTGAACTCGACGCGTCGCCGCGCAAGGTCTATCTCATGCAGCGCAAGACCTCGAAAGTTGGCGACGGTCTAGGCAAAACCACCGGCTGGATTCACCGCACGTCGCTCAAACACCGTGGCGTCGAAATGATTCCGGGCGTGACGTACCAGCGCATTGACGACGACGGTCTGCACGTCATGCTGGACGGCCAGCCCCATGTGCTGCCGGTCGACAACGTCGTGCTGTGTACCGGACAAGAGCCGTTGCGCGCACTCGAAGCGGGCCTGAAAGCCGCCGGCGCTCGTGTGCACGTGATTGGCGGGGCGGATGTCGCCGCCGAGCTCGACGCCAAGCGCGCCATCAAGCAGGGAACCGAGCTTGCCGTGGACCTGTAATACCCGTTGATTTGGGATGTGTCCTCGATGGCGAAACGCACTATGAGACAATGCGCCGTCTCGCTGAATGCCCCGTTCCGGGGCGTTCGCGGCGTCAACGCTTGAACGCCAAGTGCCGGGCGTGCGTTGTCGCCGTCAGCCGTTGTTTGCTGCTGTTTCAGGCTTGCCGCCGGTGACAGTTCCAAGGGGAATACGTGCCGTTTGGCCGACGGCGTGATCCTGAATGAAGCGCTATTTACTGTCTGCCTCGCCGCTTACGGGCCGTCTGCGTTTGCAGAATTTGGCCATTGTGTTTGTCGTTATCGTGCTTTGCGCCGGATTGCTGACATTGGCCTGGCGCTCGTATCAACGTGCCAGCGATGCCGATCAGGCGTTCGATGCCTTGCGAGCCACGTTGCTGGCTATGGAAAAAGCGTCCGCAGAGCGCGGACCTGCCAATGCGGTGCTCGGTGCCGATCTGCCGTTGCCGCAGGAGGCCGTCAGTTCGCTCAGAGCGGCGCGAGAAGCCACGAACGCACAACTTGATCGACTCCTTTACGTCCTTTCGTCCGACCACTGCGAGAGCTGCGGCACCAGTCTGCGTGCGGTGGAAAAGGCGCGACTGGATTTGGCCGCCGCCAGCGCCAACGTCGATTTGCTGGTGCAGCGCCCGCGCGAGCTGCGTAGCGACGCCGCAGTGCGAGACGCCGTGAGCCGCATGATCCGCGTGATTGCCGACTTCTCGCCGGTGGCCTCCACCCGGATCGACGTCGTCGCACGCGGCGCACCCGAAGCGCTGCACTACATCATTCTTGCCCGTCTGGCGGCCGACCTGCGTGAATATGCGGGGCAACTCGGCTCGCAATTCACCGCATCGCTCACCACCGGCCAAACGCTGACCGAAGCGGATCAACGCGCCATCGAACGGATTCTCGGACGCATCGAACAGTTGCGCGAGATGATCACGTCGCGCCTATCCGACCCGTCGGCATTGCGCCCCGGCATTGTGGCGGCTCTCAACACGCAGTACTTCGGCGCAGGCCTGCACTATGTAGCGACGGTGCGAACGCTGGCCAGCCAGCCCAAACCCGCTCCGTTTTCGACCGCGACGTTTGCCCGCCAATACGTGCCGACGATGCGCTCGATCACCGACTTTCGCGACGAGATGCTGAACTTGGCGCAAGCGGAAGTCGAGGCGCGGCGAACGTATGCGCTGCGGCTGCTCATTGCGACTGCGGTGATCGAGATCACCGTCGTTCTGCTGATTTATCTGGTCATGCGCAACTTCCGGCGCAACGTGGTGTATCCGCTGGAAACGGCCGCCGGCGTGATCGATGCGCTCGCTAAGGGCGACCCGCATATGGCACCGATCAGCGAAGCGCCGTCGATGCATCGCCCGGAAGTGCGCACGATGTTCAAGGCGCTGCGCATCTTGCAGTTGAGCGGCATCGAGCTGATGCAACTGCGCCGCGAGCGGGCACGGTTGGTGGGGGAACTCGAGATGCTCTCCGACACCGATCCGCTGACGCGCCTCTTGAACTGGCGCGCTTTCGAGCGTCACGCGCGGGCGTTGTGCGCGATGCCCGCCCCGGGACGCGTCGCGTTGATCAAGTTCGATATCGACAACTTCACCCAAATCAACGCCACGTGGGGCCATCACATCGGTGACGATCTCTTGCGCCGGGTGAGCGCGGTGTGCCTGAACACTTGCCAGCCGGGGGACGTCGTTGGTCGTCTGGGCGCGGACGCCTTCGTGGTACTCGCTCGCGTGCTCGATGAGTCTCGCGCACAACAATTTGCCGAACTGCTACGCGGGCGCATCGAAGCGAGCACGTTGCCGTTGGGTGACGGCGCGGTGCTTACGATCACGGCAAGTTTCGGCATCGCCATGGCCAAACCGGCGACCGTCGACAGCGCCCCGGCCCACGAGGCAGACGCGGCCGACGGGGCATCGTCGGCCGTGCCGGACATCTCAGCGCTGCTCAGTCAGGCCGAACGCGAACTGCGCGCGGCCCGGCAGGCGGGGGCGGCGGGGCATCACAGCATCGACTAACGCAAAGGGGCGTCGCCGCCCCCGGGCCGACTTTGATGTCGACGCGTCTGACAACACATCGAACACCAGCGTTTTCGGCCCTCGTAGTCAGGGCCACACCGGTGCCGCAGTACCCAGCGCCATCGCGGGCAAAGCCCAATCGACGGGAACTCCGGCAATCGTCATCGGTGTCGCCACGCGCCGTGCTGCTCCCCAAGACGTGTCTTCGATGCGCGGCGACAGGTCGTTGGCGGTTTCCGCAGCCAAGGGCGGCGGGGGTGGGGCCTGCGTGCGATGGGTGACCAGCAAACGCGCGGTTCGGGCAAGCGAAGCGCGAATCGTCGCGCCAAGCCCCTGCGTCTGACGCCGTGCCAGCGCGCGCACGGCCGCCGCCGCCATCAGATATCCCGTTGCGTAATCGATGCCTTGCCCGGGCAACGGCACTGGCCGTGCCGCGTTGGCGGCGCGCATGCCCGCATCGGCAATTCCGGCGCTCATCTGCAACAGGCTGTCGTAACCTCGCCGGGCGTGCCAAGGACCTTGCCAGCCGTAGGCATCTAACGACACATCGATCAGTGCCGGATTGAGCTCACGGCGGCGCGCGGCACCAAAGCCAAGGTGTTCCAATGCATCCGGCCGATAGCCATGAACGACGATGTCGGCGTCGCGCAGCAGTGCTTCGAGCGTGGCGAGATCGGCCTCGCGCTTCAAATCCAGACGTGCGCAGCGTTTGCCCAACACCACTTCCGGCACAGTGCCGGGCTCGTCCCAGCCGAACGGGTCGATGCGCAGCACTTGTGCGCCAAATCCCGCGAGAAAGCGCGTCGCCGTCGGCCCGGCAAGAATGCGCGTGAGATCCAGCACACGAATGCCCGAAAGCGGGCGGCCCGGCAACGGACGCCACGCTGCGGTGTCGCGCGCGGCGTCTGCGCCCGCATCGAACGTGTGCCAGTGCAGCAACGGCTCAGCGGCGACGGCCAAGCCTTGCGGATGCGCGTCCCATTGCGCGAGGGTTCGCATGGCGGCAGCGCAACCACCCTGAGACACGACGGCTGTTTCCAGCGCATCCGCTTGCCACGTTGCCACGGCGCGCGTCACCGCGTCGCGTTCGCCCGGCACGCCAAGGACGGCGAGTGCGGCAGCGCGGTGATGCGGGGCATTAGTGTGCAGACGAATCCAGCCGTCGGAAGTCTGGTAATCGCCAGCAATCGGGTCCCACAACGGCGACGACGTCCAGCCCTGCGCGCGAAACGTGGTCTGAAACCAGAACGACGCCAATCGCCGGTCCACATTCACGGCGGGGAGTTTTATGCCGCCGGTAAGGCCATAGCCACCGGCTTCCCCGGTGGCAAGCGCGGCGATCGCGAGGCTTGCCGTGGCAATCGAGGCGGTGGCGAAATCGGTGAACGGGAACGCGCAGGGCAACGCGGCGTGTCCGCTGAGCGTGACGGCGGCGGTATCCAGTGCGGGCACTCCAGCGTTGCCCGTAACGCCGTGGTCGATGGCTTGAAGCATCTCGCGCAAATAGTCGGCAGCGAAAGTGCTGTCGTCGGCGAGCGGTACCGCGTCGAGTTCGCGGGGGTCAGTAACACGCATGAGGAAGTCCTCAATGAATCGGTGGAAACATCGCAATCAGTCGCGATGCGAAACTGCCGGCGCATTGAAGCTTATGCCGATGGATTTTATTGTCAATATTGATTAACTTAGTCAATCTGTTGTCGTTTTGTTCTCGGGCAATACCTTCGAAAACACAGATAACTCATTGATAAGATGACGAACTATTTCACTGCGACACAAGCTGCCGAACGTTTGGGCGTCTCGTTGCAGACGTTATATGCCTACGTGAGCCGGGGGCTGTTGCATGCCGAACCGGGCAAGACGCATCGCGAGCGGCGCTACCGCGTGGCCGAAGTCGAGCGCTTGGCAGCGCAACGCACGCGGGGCCGTAAGCCGAAGGAAGTGGTGAAGGCCGCGCTCGATTGGGGGACGCCGGTGCTCGAATCGGCGATCACGTTGATCGATGACGGCCGGTGTTACTACCGGGGGCGCGACGCGTTGACGATGGCGCGCACCGAGTCCGTCGAAGCGATCGCCGCATGGTTATGGCAGTGCGACGAGTGCACCGCGTTTGGCGATGTCGGGTTACCGAAGGCATCGGACTGGCCGGTGCTCACGTTGGAGCGCTACCGGGGGCAGCGGGCAGAGGCCGCGCTGCTGCCGTGTTTCACCGTGGCGAGCGAGGATGCATCGACGGCCATCTGGCAACGCGACCCGGTGCGCGTCGCCCAAGGCAGCGGCGCGTTGCTGCGGGTGATGACGGCGTGTCTGCTGGGCACGCCGCCAAGCACCGCGCCCATTCACGAACAGTGCGCACGTGCATGGGGAATCGACGATGCCGATGGCGCAGATTTGATCCGCATGACGCTGGTCCTGTGTGCTGACCACGAACTGAATGCGTCGAGCTTTACAGCGCGATGTGTCGCGTCGACCGGCGCGAGCCTGCGTGCGTCGGTAATTGCCGGGCTGGCGGCCCTCACCGGCACCCGCCACGGCGGCACGACCGCGCGCAATGAGGCGATGTGGGACGAAGTTGGCGAAATCGACGTTGCGGCGCGCATGAGCGAGCGGCTGGCGCGTGGCGAGAAGCTGCCCGGTTTCGGACACCATTTGTATCCCGCAGGCGACGTGCGGGCGAGCGCAATGCTGGCGCGCGTGCTGCCGATGCATCCCGCGTGGCAAACGATGATCGACGCGGCCGACACGTTGATCGGCCGGCGCCCGTCACTCGATTTCGCCCTGGTGGCGGTACGACGTCATTTGCAACTGCCGCTGGGCGCAGCCTTCGGCCTGTTCGCGTTGGGCCGCACGATCGGGTGGATTGCTCACGCCCAAGAGCAACGCGAAAGCACCCGCCTGATCCGGCCGCGCGCGGCTTACGTGGGTGTGCCGCCATCGCAAGACACCTGAGCCTCGGCGCTCGACATCCTGCTCGACGGCAACGATTACGACGATTGCGCGCTCGGCGGCGTAGCCGCACGTCGGCGCCTGACGATCACGCGGTCGACCGCCCAGACCAGCAGCATCGTCGTACCCATCAACGGAAAGACGACGCCCAGCACGACCATGCTGACGATCCAGCCGCGCATGGGCGGGCGCGTCAGGCTGCGCGTGGGCGCGCCCAGCGTGCGAGCAGGGCGGCGAATCCACCACATCGCGGCCCCCGTTGCTGCGATCGCGAACAGCCCCATCGAAATCAGCGCGCACAGCCACTGGTTGGCCGCGCCGAAAAAGCGCCCCATGTGCAGTGATGTGCCGTACGAGATCGCTTGGGCGACGCCGCCGTAAGCGTCGTAGTCGATGTCGTTCAGCACCTTTCCGCTGTATTGATCGATGTGCAGCGTGCGCTCGACGCGCGGGTCGGCAGGGAAATACGACACCGTGTAGACGCCGTCCGGGCGCGACGGGACGACAAGGCTGTAGCCGCTGGTCACGCCATTGCTGGCGGCGATATCGATGACGCGATCGATCGGCAGTGCCCCTTCGGCACGTAACTGCGTCGGCGACATGCCCATCGCGCTCATGCCTTCGTGTCCGGCATGGCCTTCATGGCCTGAATGATTTGCGTGATCTTCGTGCGTGGAATGTCCCGCGTGAGCTGACGTCGGCACGTTCGTATCGCCTACGGCCCATGGCATTTGGGCGAGCGGCAGGTCGTCCATCTTCATCGGCTTGGCGGGCAGTTGCGAGCGCACCGGCGCTTCGCCCCATGCCCCGGGGGGCGAACCCATGCCAGCTTGCGTGGCCAACGCCTTGAACTGTTTGCCCCACGATCCCGACCACGGCAGTCCCGTGAGTACGAACGCCAGCCCGCCCGCCGCCAGCCACAAACCCGCCACGCCGTGCAAATTCCGCAGCAAAGGCCGCCCGCGCAACTGCAAACGGGGACGCAACGCATTGGCCCACGAGGTGCCCGCGCGGGGCCACCAGAGGGCGACGCCGGTCGCCAGCATCACGAGCGTCCAGCAACCCGCCAGCTCCATCAGCAACTCACCGGGTTTGCCCAGCATCAGCGAGCGATGCAGTTGGCGTACCTGTGCCATCAGCCGGTTTTGTACGCTCAGCGTGCCGAGCACGGTGCCGGTATACGGGTTGACGTAGACGCTTTCACGCTCGCCGCCCGGCAGGCGAAAGATGAACTCGGCGCTGCGCGACGGGTCGCGGTTGACCTCCACCGAACTGATTTGCGCGCCCGTCGGCAATGCCGCCGCCGCGCGTTCCATGAGTGTCTGTTCAGCCAAGCGCGGCGTGTTTTGGGCCGTGACGATCAGGCGATCGTGGTACAGCCACGACTCGATTTGCGGCTGGAAGACATACAGCGTGCCGGTAATGGCCAGCACCATGAGCCACGGCATGACGAACAGGCCAGCGTAGAAATGCCAGCGCCAGAGCGTGCGGTATTGACCGGCCGTGCCGGTGGATTGGGCTTCGCGAGCCGGGGTATAGGAGACTTGCATGAGCAGACGATTCCATGACATTGCCGAGATGACACGCTGGGCCGCCGCCAAACGCAGCGCGGCCGGGCGCACTCAAGGAACGGCGCGCCGTCACCGAAGCCGGTGAAGGGCCGTTCATGACGCGATATCAGGAAAGGACGGGGGGCGCGCGCGCAGGTGGCGCGACGGCAATGCGGGAGGTGAGGGGGGCGACACCGACCGACGGACCGGCGCGAGCAATCCACGCGAACGACACGGCGCCGGACAGCGCGGGCAGCGTGAGCGGCGGATGGTTCGCGAGCAGCGAGCAATAGCCGCAAACATCGCCCTGATCCGCGTGCGCGGCGTGGGCGGCCTGATCGTGCTGCGCGGAAGCGCCGACGGCGTCATGCGTATGTGATGACGCATTCGACGACACATTCGACGACGTCAGCACAACGGTCTGCGTCTTGCCGTCGACCGTACAGAACGCCACATCGATGGGCCGGTCGGCGGCGGCACGATGGGCCGCGAGCACCTGACTGATCGCAGGCATGCAGACGGCCAGCCACATGGCGGCGAGGCCGAGCCATGCGTATAAGCGTCTGCGTGAAGTGCTAATCATCAGGCGTGGATCAGGCGAGGTCAGGGCGTACGTGCCGGAGCGTGACGCACGTCACCAACGCGTCACTCGTTACCAAAGGGACGGTGCCCAAAGTGGGTGCCATCGAAAGCGGGCATGCTACCACGGCGGGCTTTTTTGAATTCGTGTGTGTCGCTGGCGGCGGCAGATACATTCGGACATAAATGCCCGGGCTCGGCCGGATATAACTCTGTCCAAGCGTTCCAACCGCATGACGGCACGCCTCGACGGCCCTCGTGGAAGTCGATGACAGCCGTACGCGATACGCGGAACGCTTCCAACACCCCAATCAGAGAGGACATCAGTCATGTCGAATCCGGTGAACCTTCGCCGCCGTCGCATTCTCGGCACCACCCTTGCAGGCGTCACGCTTGCCGATCTCGGTTTTAGCCAACTGGCTCGTGCGCAGACCGCGCAAACGTCGTCGTCAATCGCGGGCCTTCCGGCCGGTGGCCACACCTCGTTCGAGGCCATTCGCCAGATCGAGGCGGGCGACCTCAACGTCGGCTATGCCGAAGCGGGCCCGAAGGACGGCAAGGTAGTCATCCTGTTGCATGGCTGGCCGTACGACATCTATAGCTACGTCGATGTGGCGCCGTTGCTGGCAGCGGCTGGTTATCGCGTGATCGTGCCGTATCTGCGGGGTTACGGTTCCACGCGTCTGTTGTCGGCGGCGACCCCGCGAAACGGCCAGCAAGCCGTCGTTGCCGTCGATGTCATCGCGCTCATGGACGCCCTGAAGATCGATCAGGCGATTCTCGGCGGCTACGACTGGGGCGCGCGCACGGCGAACATCGTGGCTGCGTTGTGGCCGGAGCGGGTGACGGCGCTGGTGTCGGTCAGCGGCTACCTGATCGGCAGTCAGGAAGCCAACCGCCAACCGTTGCCGCCGCAGGCCGAACTGCAATGGTGGTACCAGTTCTACTTCGCCACCGAGCGCGGCGCGCAGGGCTATGCCGCCAACACCGACGCCTTCAATAAGCTGATCTGGCAAACGGCGTCGCCGCAGTGGCATTTCGACGACGCGACCTACGCGCGCTCGGCGGCATCGTTTCGTAATCCCGATCACGTGGCGATCGTGATTCACAACTACCGGTGGCGGCTGGGGCTGGCCAAGGGCGAGGCCCGGTTCGACGCGCTCGAACAGCGATTGGCCGGTGCGCCGGTCATTACCGTGCCGACCATCACGCTCGAAGGCGAGGCGAACGGCGCGCCGCATCCGCCGCCTGCCGCCTACGCCAAGAAATTCACCGGCAAGTATCGACACCGCGATATCGGCAATGGCGTCGGCCACAATCTTC
This sequence comes from Pandoraea pneumonica, assembly GCF_902459645.1. GTDB lineage: Bacteria > Pseudomonadota > Gammaproteobacteria > Burkholderiales > Burkholderiaceae > Pandoraea > Pandoraea pneumonica. The sequence goes on along the minus strand of NZ_CABPSK010000001.1, from coordinate 1,020,026 downwards.
CGCAGGAAGCGCCGAAGGCATTTGCCGAGGCCATTCTGGAGGTCGCGACGCTCTGACGGCAGGGGCCTGACAGGTCGTTTTTTGCTGAATCTACGCGGCGGTATCCGCAGGCTTTGGGGTACCATTTCGCGTTTGTCCGGCAATAGCAACTTTCTCAGGCAGAGGGTCGACGGTGGTATTTAGCAGCATTGCCTTTCTCGGGCTCTTTCTCCCACTCACATTGCTGGCGTACTTCCTCAGTCCGCGCGCGTGGCGCAACTTCACGCTCGCGCTCGCCAGCATTGTGTTTTACGCATGGGGCGAGCCTCGGTTTCTGCTGCTGATGCTGGTGTCGATCGGCATCAATTACCGCATGGCTATTGCCATCGGGCGCGCGAAAAACCGCGCCCGGGTGGTGGGCATCGGTGTCGCCATCAATCTGTTTTTGCTCGGCGTATTCAAGTACAGCGGCTTTGCTGCCGACAACCTCAATGCGCTGCTCGTGCCTGCGGGCCTTGATCCCCTCGTAATCCGGCCGCTGCCGCTGCCGATTGGCATTTCGTTCTACACGTTCCATGCCATCTCGTATCTGGTCGACATTTATCGTAAGAATGCCGAACCGAACCGCAACATCGTCGATTACACGCTCTACATCACGCTGTTCCCGCAGCTAGTTGCCGGTCCGATCATTCGCTACAAGGATATACAGGCGCAGTTGCGCGCACGCGTCGCGTCGCTCGACGATGTGACGGCAGGGGTCTTGCGCTTCACGATGGGGCTGGCGAAGAAGGTGTTGATCGCCAATCAGCTTGGGCTCGTTGCCGATGCCGGTTTCAGCGTGCCCGCCGGGCACCTTGGAGCGTCGGTCGCTTGGCTGGCGTTGCTTTGCTATACGTTGCAAATCTATTTCGACTTTTCCGGCTATTCGGACATGGCGATCGGGCTGGCGCGCATGTTCGGCTTTCGTTTTCCGGAGAACTTCAACTATCCGTATACGGCCAAGTCGATGCAGGACTTCTGGCGCCGTTGGCATATCTCGCTGTCGACCTGGTTTCGCGATTACGTCTACATTCCGCTCGGCGGCAATCGTCAGGGGCCCAGCCGCACGCTAGTGAATCTTTGGATCGTCTTTCTGCTGACCGGCTTCTGGCACGGCGCAACGTGGAACTTCGTGATCTGGGGGGCGGCGCACGGGGCGCTGCTGACGTTCGAGCGTTTGTTCGATAGCGCACGTATCCGTTCGCGCGCCGTCGTGGCCCTCGTAGCAGTCAAGCATGCCTACGTATTGCTCGCGGTCATGCTGACATGGGTGCTATTCCGCACCGACACCGTGGCGCACGCGGGCGATTTCTACGCGGCTTTGTTCGGCGTGGGCGGCACGGCACCGGCAGACGTCACGTTCTCCGCGTTGTTCACGCCCCATTTGGCTTGGCTGTTGGGGCTTGCCGTCATTCTGGCGTTGGGGGCGTTTCCGATGGCGAAATCGGCGTTTCGAAACGTCTGGGCGGCATTGCAGGCCCGAAATCTGGACGGCTTTGTGGCGGCAGCCTTCGTGGCGCCTGCGCTGACGCTCTCGGCGATGTCGATCGCGCTGGGCCAGTACAACCCGTTCATCTATTTCCGTTTCTGAGTCTCGGGGATGCTCCAGAATTCGACCTTTACGACCAGCGAGACAAAGTCGCTCGCGGCCAGACTCAACCGCTATGCGGTCGTTGCGGTATTTCTCGCCCTGATCGCCTTGCCGGCCGTATGGTTCGGCCGCACGAGTTTTGCGCCAGCGCCGTTGCACGAGAATCGGAAAATGTCCCCGGCGCCGGCGCTCTCCATTCATCTGTTTCAAGAAACGGACCGGTGGTTCAGCGACCGGTTCGGGATGCGCGATGCGCTGGTCTACTACGGCTCGCGTTTGCAAATGGCGCGTACGGGCACGCCATCGAATCAAGATGTGGTGATCGGCCCGTCGAAGTGGCTCTTCTACGATCAGTACTACGTGCCGGGGCGTCCGCACTTTGCCGACACGCTGGGGAAAGACCCGCTATCCGCCTCGCAACTGCGGCTCGCCACCGATAACGTGATTCAGGCCGATCGGGCGCTCGCCGCCTGCGGCATTCCGTTCTATTTCGTGGTCGCGCCCGATAAGCAAGCCATCTACCCGGAAAAACTCGGCATCCATATACCCGCCGATGCCAAGTCGAACGCCGATCAGCTCATCGAGTCGCTTCGCACGGCGGCACCGGCGCTGAAGATCATCGATTTGCGCGGCGTCGTGCAGAACGCCAAGGCGCAGGCACCGTACGACCTGTACATGCGTACCGACACGCACTGGAATTCGCTCGGCGCGTTTTACGGCTATCAAGCGATCATGCAGCGCCTGGCCGCCGATCGCGTGGCGTCGCCTAGCCGATGGACGCAACTGTCGAACTGGACGGTGACGCAAGCTAAGTTCGATAAGGGCGATATCGCCGTCAACTTGTTGTCGCTGCCCGGGTATTTCGAGGACTACGCCCCGCGTTTCAAGCGGCAGCCTGAGCGGCAAGCGGTATGGCAGGGCGATGAGCTTGCCGGTTCGTCGACCAACGCGGCAGGCAAGGGGCACTTGGTGATGTACCGGGATTCGTTTGCGGCAGAGTTGCTGCCGTTTCTGGGCGAGGACTTTGCGACGACCTGGTCGGCGCTGGGGCGTGAGCTCGACGGCGACGCCATCGCGCAGCAGCATCCCAACGTGGTCATGTTGGAAATCGTGGCGCGCAACATCCGCATGCTTAAGGAGCCGCCGGTGAACATGGACCGGCTTTGCAGGAAAACCTGACGCATCGATCCGGTTGCATCCGAACGGACATCTGGCACGTAGATATGGCATTGCCACGATGCCCGACGACCATGCCCGATCTTCTGCCACCCAGTCCGCTAGCGAGCCGCACCCGGCGTCGGCAGTCCGGTGCGAAGGTGCTATATTTCCGGAAACCCACACGTCACGGCGACTTGCATCGCCTTCACGACATGACTGACATACCAGATTCCACTGGACGGCCAGGCGATGTCGAGACACCCCGCCCCGGGGTGTCTGACCCAACGGAGGCGCGGCGCGAGCATCTGAACCAGACGCTATTGCGCGTCGGGCAAGGGAGTCAGGAGGCTTTTGGCGACCTTTACCGGCTGACGTCCTCGCACTTGTTCGGCGTGATCCTGCGCATGGTCCGCGATCGGGCCGAAGCCGAAGACATGCTGCAAGACGTGTTCGTGAGCGTTTGGCGCCGCGCCGACGGTTTCGACGCCGCCCGCGGCAATGCGATGACGTGGCTGATTGCGCTGGCACGCAACCGGACCATCGATCGCCTTCGTCAGCACCGCGAATCGGCGCTCGACGACGAGCAGTCTCTCGATATTCCCGACGACAACCCCACGCCCGCAGCGCTTGCCGAAGCCAGCGAAGACCGCCAGCGGCTCGAAGCGTGTATGGAAAAGCTCGAGGTCAAACAGCGCGCTGCCGTGCGCGAGGCCTTTTTCAGTGGTGCGACCTATAGCGAACTGGCGGCGCACCTAAGCGTACCGCTGGGCACGCTGAAAAGCTGGATTCGCCGCAGTCTGATGCAGTTGAAGGTGTGCCTCGAACAATGAATACGCCCCTCAACCGCGATGAGGAAGTGCGCTGCGCAGAATACGTGCTGGGCGTACTCGACCTTGAAGAGCGCCGTGCGCTGGAACAGGCGGCGAGCACCGATCCGCAGTTGCAAGCGGCCCTGGAACGTTGGCAGCAATACTTTGCCCCGTTGATCGAAGACGTGTCACCGCAGGAGGTGCCGCCGCGCGTCTGGCTGCGCATTCGCAGCGATTTGGGCTTCCGGGTCGACCGGGCCGCCGAGTCGCCCGCCAACCGTCCGACCTATGAAAGCTGGTGGAACAACTTGGCGCTGTGGCGCTGGATTGGCGTCGGGGCGAGTGTCGCCACGCTGGCATTGCTCGCGGTCAATCTCACGACGCGGTTTGCCCCGCAGCCGCCGGTGGCCACGGTCGCCAGCACCTATCTGGTCTCGACGCTCGCACGTGCCGATGGCGTGGCCCATTGGACGGCGACGGTCGATGTGCGCAATGCCCGTATGGTGGTGGTGCCGGCCGACAAGCCCGCGATTGCTGCCGACCGCGCGACCGAACTTTGGTTGATTCCGCCGAATGCGAAGCCGATTCCGCTGGGGGTATTCGCGTCCGACCAGCCCGCGTCGATGACACTGGCCCCGGCCATCCTGGCGCAGATCGATGCGCAGGCCGTGTTTGCGGTGTCGATCGAACCGCCGGGCGGGTCGCCGACGGGCCAGCCGACCGGACCGGTCGTCGCGACCGGCGCGATCCATCCGGCTTGATACGGCTTGGGGCGGCAAGTATGGCATCGTGTGGATGCCATGCCTGCCGCCCCGGTCGTTCCAACGTTTAGGCTTGCCACTGCGGCAACGCGAAGTCGTTTCGGATGAGTTTGCCGTTCAGCAGGAAGCGCTTTACGCCGTCGAGTATCTGAATACCCGACGCGGGCAGCGGGTCGGCCGGATAGTTCGAGATGGGATGCGAGATCCGGATGGCGTCTTCGGCGATACCGGTCGTTTGCTTGTGGAAGTTGAAATACGCCTGCGGGTCGCGGTCGATATCCGCGAGCGCGGCCCGACGGGCACGGTTCCACGCAGCGGGCAACTGTGGTGCGCGCGCCAGCACCTCCGACGACGCCACGATGACAGACGATCCCAACAACTCGGGGTGGTCGGTCGCCCGATCGATCACCGGATAGCCTTGCGCCGCGAGCGTCGGTCCGAGATCAGATTGCGCCGCGTAGGCCCCGAGCGAGCCGTGCTCCAATGCCGCACCCGCGTCGCGCCCCAGCATGTGCACTACCCGCGTGCGTCCGGTAAGCCCAGCACCATCGAGCACACCGAGCAAATAGCGGTGAATGTACGAGCCCAGCGGCACCCCGACCGATTTCCCCTCCAGTTCCTTGATGCTGCGTACGCCACCGCGCGGCGTCAGCAGCCAGCTTGCCAACCCAATTTCTTCGAAGCCGATCAGCCGCCCTTTGAGTCCTTGCGACCGAGCGACGACGGCGGGCGTGTCGCCGTAAATGCCCACATCGAGCGTGCCGGAGAAGAACGCTTCGTTCAGATCGGGCCCATTCTGGAACATGTCGAACCGAACGTCGGTAAAGCCCAGCGGGGCCAGTTCGCGCAGCAAGTAGCCGCGCGAGAGCGCATACCCGGTCGGTGCGGCAGGCGCCCGGGCCGGGCCGATCACGCCAAAGCGCAGCGTTTTGCCGTTATTTGTGGCCGCGCGTGCTGCGCCGCCAGCGAGCAGCAGACCACCGGCGAGGGCGCCTTTCAATAAGGTGCGGCGGGTCGTAAAGACCGTGCCGTCGGTGTCGCCGTCGTCAGTCGTCGCGTTCGCCACATTCGCCGAAGCGAGCGGAAGTAATTTGTTTTGCGTCATCAATGTGCCTTCGTCAACAGAACATAACTTGCGTCGAGCGCTGCGGTAGAGCGCCGCCCGGGCCCCCAGCCCACGGCATCGCGATAACTTCCCCACAACGATTCCTTGAGCACGCGCGCCTCGTCGGCGGTGGCGCGGCTGTCTGCATGGGCCGCGACGAACAGGGCGTCTTCCGGGCAATAGAGCTCGCACATGAAGCAGGTCTGGCAGTCGTCGGGCCGGGCAATTTTCGGAATGCCGTCTTTCACGGCATCGAAGACATTGGTCGGGCAGGCGTGCACACAGATGTTGCAGCCCGTGCAGCGCGCTTCGTTCACGATTTCGATCATGCGAGAGCTCCTTCTTTTGCCGGGGTGAGCGCGTCGTACTTTGCGTCGTGCTTCGCGCGATGCCGACGCACCCAGACGTCGTCGAGGCCGCCGCTGATCAGCCGGTGATGCTGTGCGTCGTCGGTGCCGGTAAAGTCGACGCGGCGATGCATGCCACGCGTCTCGGTGCGTTGCTCTGCCGATCGATACATCCACCGTGCCGTCGCGACCATCGCCGCCGCCTCGCGCGCACGCACGGCATACGCCGCCGTGGGTGCAGGCGCGCTGGCGCGCAGTTGCGTCCACAGGGCGTCGAGCCGCCCGAGCGAGTCTGCCAAGCCATCGGCGCTGCGCCACCAGTTGCGCTCGTACGGAAACACTTCGTCCTGCACGGCTTTGACGATTTGTTCGCTGTCGATCGGCGTGATCGGTGTATGCGACGTCGACGTACCCAGTGCCACCGTGCCCGCGCGGTACACCTTACGCGCGGCGGGTGTCGTGGCGCGGTGTGCCCGCGCGTGGGCCGCCGCGCCTGCACCGGCCCAGAAACCCGACGACATCGCCCAAGCGGCGTTGTGACTGCCGCCGCCGGTGAAGCCACCGCAGATCAACTCACGCGTGGCGGCGTCGCCCGCGGCATAGAGGCCAGCCACCGACGTGGCGCAGTCGTCGCCCGTCACGTTCAGTCCGCCCGTGCCCCGCACGGTCCCTTCTAGCCGAAGGGTCACGGGGAAGTGCTGCGTGAAAGGATCGATACCCAGCCTGTCGAACGGCAGGAAGAAGTTGGGCTGGGCGGTGCGCATCCACGCCCGAATTTGGTCGTCGGCTTGGTCGAGGCAGCCGAACACCTTGCGCGACTGAAGCTCGCGGGCGATGACGCCGCGCCCGCGTGCGGACCCCGCGCCGTCGATCTTCACGCCGTCTTCGTCATAGAACGTGGCCCACTTGTAGAACATCGACTTGGTGACCGACGCAAAGGCGGGACCCAGCCCGTAGGCGTTCGAAAATTCCATGCCCGAGAGCTCCGCCCCCACTTCGGCGGCCATCAATTGACCGTCGCCGGTGAGGACATTGCAGCCAAGCGCACGGCTCAGGAACGCGCAGCCGCCCGTGGCGATAACCACCGCACCGGCGCGCACCAGCCACGTCTCGCCCGTCTGGCGATTGACGCCGGATGCACCCGCCACCGCGCCATCGTCGTTCACGAGCAGTTCAAGCGCTGGGCTGTGATCGAGAATGCGGGCACCGGCTTCTTTGACCCGCTTGCGCATCAGGCGCATGTATTCCGGCCCCTGCACCGAGGTGCGCTGCTCGTCGCCGAACTCGTCGACGGGGAACGGATAACCCCACTGCGCGAGTTGCTGGACGTTGCTCCATGTTTGTTCGAGCACGCGGTCCATCCAGGCGTGTTCGGCCAACTGACCGCCCATGTCGAACCGGCTAGCCTTGGCCCGTTCGCGGGCATCGCCCGATGGCGGCACGTACCAAACCGCAGTGCCCGACGGGGCCGTGGCACCGGACGTGCCGCAATAGCCCTTATCGGCCAGCACGACCTTCGCGCCTTTCGCTGCGGCACTCACGGCCGCCCATGTCCCCGCCGGGCCGCCGCCGATCACCAACACATCGGCTTCGAGACGTTTGCCCACAAACGCGTCGGTGACGACGTTCGCCGGTTTTCTCACTTGTGCATTGCCTTCACTCATTTGCACGACCTCCTCATGGGTGCTGTCTGAAGTGGGCGAGGGCGACATATCGCTACCCCGTTGCCACGAATTTCCATATGCCGATTCGTCACTTGGCGCGCAGGCCAAACGCGGTAAGGTGGGCGATTCGCTCGTGCCGCTTTTGCAGCTTTCGCAGCTTTCACCGTTCTCACCGCTTTCGCCGTTCTTCACCGCCATGCCCGCTCCCAACGATCACGCCAACCCCGGCCAGCAGATCTCGCATCGGGCGGCCAGCCTGCTCCCGTTGCAGTCGAGCGGGCGCGACCTGACAGCACAGCAGCGCGACATCGTCTGGACCGCGTTTCGCAACAACGCGGGGTTGCGCGACTGGCCCGATGGCGTGCTCGCCGCCCTCGTGGGGGCGGGCCATCTGCGTACGTATCCCGACGGCACGCTGATCTATGCGGCTGGCGAGGCATGTGCGGACATTCACGTCATCCTTTCCGGCGTGCTCGAATGGGAGTGGTCGAGCCCCGAGGGCGGACGCGCCGTCGAAGACTTCATCCCGCCCGGCGAAGTCGCCAATTTCATTGCCGTGTTGACCGGCGAGACCGCCGTACACAATCAGCGCGCACGCGGTCTCACGCGGTTGTTCCATATCCCTGCCCATGCGTTGAATGCCCAACTCGTGCGTGATCCGACACTCAATGCCTCGCTGTTGCGGTTGATCGCGGGCCGTGCCCGTGGCCTTCACGACCGGCTGGGCCGTCATAGCCTCACGTCGTTTCGCGCCCGTCTGGCGTATCAACTGCTGGCGCTCGCGAAGCGCTACGGGGTACCCGAAGCTGCCGAGGCGGATGGCACGGCCGCCGGTATCACGCTCAGCCTGCGGTTGTCGCAAGAGGACCTTGCCGCGCTGCTCATGGCCTCACGCCAGTACCTCAACCGTGAATTCCGCTGGTTTCTCGATCATCAACTCGTGCGCATTCGCTACGGGCGCATCACGCTGCTCGATTTGGAGATGCTCAGAGAGATCAGTGAGGGCGTCCGGCATGCAGAGATGACGAAGCCATTGTGAAAGCGGGGGGCGGTGACGATCTGTCACCAAGGGGACAGTGCTATGCGTAGTTTCTGCTACGCATAGCACCGATATGACTTTGGACGGGGTTACGCCTGCGGGGGCGGTACGGAAGACATCGACACGGACGCCAGCGATCCGGACGCCAGCGTCATGACCGACCCGGCCCCCCACGCGATCGAGGAGCCGAGTGCATACCAAGCGGCATAGTCGGACTCGTCGTTGTCGGCGGCGCGCACGGACATGCCAGACAGCACGGAAGCGCTAAGGTTGAGGGCGCCGCTCGCCACTTGAAAGCCGCGGCTCCAAGGGTTGCGGGCGGAGTCGGCCACGGCCTGTGCCGTATTGGCGATCGCCCCCATGCCCCAGAGGGCCGACGAGGCATAGCCTGCATACGACGCCGTGTTGCCTGACGTGCGAGTCGCCGTGAAGCCAGCAGCTCCGGCACTGAACGAGAGCCAATTGGTCACGCCTGCCAGCTTGTCGTAGCCCGACGCAGCCCAGTTACCGGCTTCTGCAAGCAGCGCGCCAGTGCTCCAGAGGACAGTGCTCGAACCGGCGGTCATCGTGGCGGCAGCGGGTGACGTCAACTGCGACGACACGGCTGACAACGTGGCGGCAATACCGTCGACGACGCCGCTTGCACCGGCAAGCCCGATCACGCAGCGGGCGCGCGGGTTTTCGTCGACAACGTTGGGTGTCTCCGGAATGGCGATGCTGACTTCCTGGGGCAGCGGATGCGCGTTGCGCAGCGCGTGCGCTCGTAGACGATCGTGCAGATGGATCTCCGGCATTCCATCGCACTCGCTATCGCTCCCGCCGTCTGTCGACGACTGTGCGTCGCTTGCGTCGTCAGACGGAAAATTGGCGGCTTCTTCAAGCAGGGCCAACGCTACGTGTCGCGTCGCCGTTTCGCCTGTGAGATGCGGCTCCGCGAAGGGCCCGTCAGTCCATGTGTCGAGGGAAGCTGTCGACGTACTCGGGGAAGTGACTGGCGACGACGCCAAAGAGGCCGGGCCTGGAGAGCCAGCGCGGGAGACGAGCATAGGCGATAAGAATGAGCGCGAGAAGGTGGGGGCGAAAGCGGGGGCTTTGTGGGGCATGCCGTGCGCTTGTCAAGACGCAGACGCTGAAAAGTCGCCGGGAAAGTCATCAAAAAGATGGTTGCAGCTTAGGGGCGTCGCCCTCTACGGTCTGCCAGGAATCGATCATCTCGCGGCCGTTGCCGCGGGACGAGTGCCCAGGGGGCGGCCGACGCGTTATTCGTTTTTTCATTACTATGGACGGCAATTCCATCAGCAGGAGCTTCACTCGTGGCAGCGTTTGACATTGACGACGTCGTGACCTCATTGCACGCCGCGCGCGTTCGCTGGCGTGACCGGCAGCGGCGTTTTCTCGAGCCCGGCGGGCGCGATCTCCCCTCGCGCGAGCGACTCGCCGATGTGGTCGGGTTGCTCAAAGGCGTGCTGTTCCCCATGCGCCTCGGCCCGCTCGAACTCCATCAGCAGGGCGAGAACTATTACGTGGGCCATGCGCTCGCCACTGCGCTAAACGGTTTGGCCGAGCAGGCCCGGTTGGAATGGCGCTACAAAGACCGGCACGACGCCGACGTCAATGCAGCGCTTGTCGCCGAGCGTGTCCATGCGGCGGTTCAGCAATTCGCTGAACGCTTGCCGCAGATCCGTGAACTGCTCGACTGCGACGTGCTCGCCGCCTATCAGGGCGACCCGGCGGCAGGCAGCGTCGACGAGGTGCTGCTGTGCTATCCGGGCATTCTGGCGATGATTCACCATCGGCTGGCGCATGAGCTCTATCGGCTCGAATTGCCGCTGCTCGCGCGCATCATCGCCGAGCAAGCGCACTCGGAAACGGGGATCGATATTCACCCCGGCGCGCAAATCGGCGCAGGGTTCTTCATCGATCACGGTACGGGCGTGGTGATTGGCGAGACGGCCATTCTGGGTCAGCGCGTGCGGGTGTATCAGGCCGTAACGCTTGGGGCCAAACGCTTCCCGGCGGACGACGACGGCAACCCGCGCAAGGGTCTGGCTCGCCATCCGATCGTGGAAGACAACGTGGTCATCTATGCGGGTGCGACCATTCTCGGCCGCGTGACCATCGGTCAGGGCTCGGTCATTGGCGGGAATGTCTGGCTGACGCAGGACGTGCCGCCTAACAGCAACATCACGCAGGCCAAGTCGCGCAGCGAAGCCGGATCATCGCCGAAAGACGAGTGCGACCGGATCTGATCGCGGCTTAATCGTTCCTGAGACCGGCAGCGACGCCCCTTTGCGGGACGCCGCTGCCGATTCATTCGATCGCTATCAATCGACCGCAGTCAATCGATCACTGCTGCTTTTCCAGTCTGACGATGGTCATGGTGCCGTTCACGTTTTCCACGCGCACCTTGACCTTGTCGCCCTCGTGCACCTGCGCGGCCATCGCTGCGTCTCGGGTCTTGAAGGCCATCGTCATCGCGGGCATGCCCACGTTTTCCAGCGGCCCGTGCTTGATCGTCACCATGCCGGTGGCCGGGTCGACTTTCCTCACCACCGCGTCCGTGAGTTGTGCGCCCGCTGCGGGCTTCGCATGTTGCGCAGGGGGCGACATCGCCATGCCGGGCATGTTTGCCATGTCGCTCGCTGCGAGTGCCAACGTGGCATGGGTGCCGAGCGCGGCCAGTGCGAGTAACGTCATCGACTTCATCTTCATTGCATTTCTCCAGAGGGAATGGAAGGCACTTGCGTGCCGGAAGTAACCACAGGGGTTGGGGTTTCAGGGGTGCCGGGCTCTGCCCGTTCAAGGTGATGAAAGCGTCGGCGCTGTAGCAAGAACCACGCGGCCGGAATGACGAACATCGACAGGAGGGGCGCCGTGACCATGCCGCCGACCATCGGCGCGGCAATGCGTTGCATGACCTCCGACCCCGTGCCGTGACCGATCATGATGGGCACCAAACCGGCAAGCACGACGGCCACGGTCATCGCTTTCGGGCGCACCCGCAGGACCGCGCCTTCGCGAATGGCGTTTCTGAGCATGGCTTCACTCATGGGCTCGCCCAACGCGAGTCGCCGGTCGAGTGCGCCTTTGAGATACAGCAACATGACGACGCCGAATTCCGCCGCCACGCCCGCCAGCGCGATGAAGCCGACCGATGTGGCGACCGAGACCGCGTGACCCAGCATCCAGATAAGCCAGAACCCGCCGACCAGCGCGAACGGCACCGTCAGCATGAGCAATGCCGCGTCCGCTGCCGACTGGAAGGTTAGGAACAACAAGATAAAAATGACCGCGAGCGTCACCGGAATCACTGTGCGCAACGTGGCCGCGGCGCGCGCCAGATACTCGAACTGCCCGGACCACGTGATCGAATAGCCCGGTGGCAACACCACCTGCCCAGCGACCGCGTGCTGCATGGCCGTCACCGCCGTTTGAAGATCGGTGTCGCGAATATCCACATACACATAGCCGGACAGGCGGGCGTTCTCGCTGCGAATCATCGGCGGGCCGTCTGCGAGCGTAATGTCGGCCACGTCGGCTAGCCGGATCTGTGCCCCTCGGTCAGTCACCACTGGCAGTTGGCGCAGCGACTCGAGCGAATCGCGAATCTCCCGTGGATACCGAACGTTGATCGGAAAGCGTTCCCGGCCCGCGATCACTTCCCCAACGTTCTCCCCGCCAATCGCCGACGACACGACCGACTGGACATCGGCCACCGAGAGGTTGTAGCGGGCCGCCGCTTGCCGGTTGACGTTCACGTCGATGTATCGGCCACCGTTCAATCGCTCGGCCAGTGCCGATGTCACGCCCGGCACAGGTTTCACGGCCGCTTCCACCTGCGTGGCGATCTTGTCGATCTGCGTGAGGTCTGGCCCGGAAATCTTCACGCCGACGGGAGTCTTGATACCGGTCGAAAGCATGTCGAGCCGGTTGCGGATCGGCGGCACCCAGACGTTCGACAGCCCCGGTACTTTGACCGTACGGTCGAGTTCATCGACGAGCTTCTCCGGCGTCATGCCCGGGCGCCACTCGCTGCGAGGCTTGAACTGGATGGTGGTCTCGAACATTTCCAGCGGCGCGGGGTCGGTGGCCGTGTCGGCGCGCCCCGACTTGCCGAACACCGTGGCGACTTCCGGGACGGTTTTGATCAAACGGTCGGTTTGCTGGAGCAGTTGCGCTGCTTTGGCCGCCGAAATTCCCGGTAACGCCGTGGGCATATAGAGCAGATCGCCCTCGTCGAGCGGTGGCAGAAACTCGCCGCCCAGCCGCGAAATCGGGATCGCGGTGAGCAGCAGCGCGACGACGGCGATGCCGATGGTGACCCACGGGCGCCGTAAGGTGTGCTCCAGCAGTGGCCGGTAAAGCCGAATCAACACGCGGTTGATCGGGTTCGACGCCTCGTGGGGAATGCGCCCGCGAATCAGGTAGCCCATCAGCACCGGCACCAGCGTTACCGACAGTCCGGCCGCCGCCGCAATCGTGTACGTCTTGGTGAAGGCGAGCGGCGAGAAGAGCTTGCCCTCCTGACCTTCGAGCGAGAACACCGGAATAAACGACAGCGTGATGATGAGCAGCGAGAAGAACAACGCCGGTCCGACCTCGGCGGCAGACTCGGCAATCAACTGCCATCGTTTAGACCCCACGAGCGGTACGCCCGGATGCGCGTGCTCGAAGGCTTCGAGATGCTTGTGCGCGTTCTCGATCATGACGATGGCGGCGTCGATCATCGCGCCGATGGCGATAGCGATGCCGCCTAACGACATCAAGTTCGCATTCACCCCCTGATATCGCATGACGATGAACGCGGCCAACACGCCGAGCGGCAACGACAGAATGGCGACGAAGGCGCTGCGCAAATGGAACAGAAACACCGCGCAGACGAGCCCGACGATGATGAACTCTTCGAGCAGCTTGTCCTTGAGGTTGTCCACGGCGCGCTCGATCAACTGCGAGCGGTCGTAGGTCGTGACGACTTCGACGCCGGGCGGCAGCGACTTCTTCAAGTCCGCCAGCCTGGCTTTGACGGCTTCGATGGTGGTCAACGCGTTCTTGCCCGAGCGCATCACGATGACACCGCCCGCCACTTCGCCTTCGCCATTGAGTTCCGCAATACCGCGCCGCATTTCCGGGCCGACCTGGATGCGTGCCACGTCGCCGAGCATCACGGGCGTGCCGGTCTCGTCGCTGCGCAACGGAATGTGGCGGAAGTCGTCGAGCGTTTGCAGATAACCGGTCGAACGAACCATGTACTCCGATTCCGCCATTTCCACGACAGAGCCGCCTGACGCCTGATTGGCCTTCGATAGGGCGTCGATCACGGTGCTGTGGGGAATGCCGTAGGCGCGCAGCTTGTCCGGATCGAGCACGACCTGATATTGGCGAACCATGCCGCCAAGCGACGCCACCTCAGCGACATCGGGCACCGATTTCAGCTCGAACTTGATGAACCAGTCGTTGAGGGTGCGTAACTGACCCAAGTCGTGTTTGCCGGTGCGATCCACGAGGGCGTATTCGTAGACCCAGCCGACGCCGGTCGCGTCCGGCCCCAGCGCGACCGTCGCCCCCTGTGGCAAACGGCTCTGTACCTGATTGAGATACTCCAGCACGCGCGAGCGCGCCCAGTACTGGTCCGTTTTGTCGTCGAACAGCACATAGATAAAGGCGTCGCCGAACGACGAGTACGCCCGGATCGTCTTCGCCCCCGGTACGCCGAGCAACGTCGTCGTCAGCGGATAGGTCACCTGATCTTCGATGACCTGCGGGGCTTTGCCGGGATACGACGCCTTGATGATGACCTGCGTGTCCGACAGGTCGGGCAGGGCGTCGAGCGGCGTGCGGGCGAGCGAATACACGCCCCAAGCCGCCACGAGTACGGTCGCCAACAACACCAGAAAGCGATTCCGAATCGACCAGCGAATGATGCGGGCGATCATGGCTGGCCTCCGCTCATGCGCTCGACCTTCGTCAACTGGAACCCGTCATCGGTCTGCCGGAAGGCGAAGTGCGCGGTCTGACCGGGTTTCACGTCTGCGAAAGCCTCAGGCGATGGCTTACCGAACGACATCGTCATCCCGGGCCACCCGAGGGCGGGCACCGGTTGATGCGAGAACGTGATGCCGTCGGCAGTGACCGACTCGACTTTGCCAGTCGTCTCGTAAATCTGCGCCGCTACGGCAGGCGCGGATGCCGACGCCGCGCTGGCAGGTTTGTCCGGCGTCGTGACTGGCGTGGTGTCGGCAGCGGGCAGCACCGATTTCAAACTGGCCTCTGAATCGACAAGGAACTGCCCCGATGCCACAACGCGTTGCCCCTCGTTGAGTCCGCTGACAATTTCCGTGTCGCCGCCGAAGTCTTCCCCGATCGTGACATTGACCGGCGCCAAGCGGCCGTCGCCGTTCTGCACGATGACGACCGTGCGCTTGCCGGTCGCAATTACCGCTTCCGACGGTACTAGCAGGCGAGATACCGGGGCTTGTCCGCTGACCCGGACCCGAAGCCACATACCGGGGGTGAGTTTGCCGCTGGCGTTATCGATTTCCAGACGGGCGGATAGCGTGCGGCTGCTCGGGTTGATGCCGGGCAGCACTTCGCGAATGCGGCCGGTCAGATGCTGTGACGCGTCGCTGGCTAAGGTGGCGTCGACGGTCATGCCCGGCTGGACGCGCGCGGCCAAGGCCTCGGGAATGTCCACGACGACCCAGAGCGTCGAGAGCCCGGCGACCTTCGCGAGTGTCTGGCCCGGCGCGACCATCGCGCCGTTACGAACGTTCAATTCCGTGAGAACACCAGCGCGAGGCGATGGCAGGACGATATGTGTCTGTACCGTGCCGGTTCGATCCAACGCCGAAATCACCGCGTCGGGGATGGACAGCGCCCGCATGCGGGCACGGGCCGCCGACAACAGGGTGTCGTCCATATGGCTGCGTTTGAGTGCGAGGTATTCCTCCTGCGGCGCCAACCAGTCGGGGACATATATCGAAGCAATCGACGCGCCTTGCTTGACGCGCTGCATGGGGGCACTGGCATACAGGTGGTCGATGTATCCGGTGACGCGCGACTGGACGACGTCCGCTTGCGACTCATCGAACTGGGTGCTGCCCACTGCCTCGAAGCTTTCGCTCACCGGTTTGCGCTGGACAGTGGCGTACCGAATGCCGAGATTCTGCTGGAGATCGGCATTGATCTTGATGCCGGTTGCCGCCGCTTCATCGGCATAGACGGGCACCAACTGCATGTCCATGAAAGGCGATTTACCGGGCTTGTCGAAGTGCTGGTTCGGCTGCATCGGGTCGTGCCAATACAGGACTTTGCGCTGCACGGCACCGTTCGCCGTGGTAACCGACGGTGCGGTGTTCGCCAGCATTGGCGCGGGTTCGCGCTTGCCCGCGAGGTAGCCTGCGCCGAGTAGTGCCGATGCGGCAAAGAGACCGCCGATTGCCATGACTAGACGTTGTTTTCTCATCTTCGTTTGCCTCATTGGTCAGCCGCCATGCTGGGCGGAACCACCTGATATTCGAGTTGTGCCCATGCCAGTGAGACATCGCGTTGCACATCCAATTGCTGCAACTGCGCGTCCAGCTGCGCACGCTTGGCCGCGAAAATGTCGATCAGTGCGCCGGTGCCTGCCCGGTAGGCCGCAGTGGCCAACAGCACCCGTTGGTCGGCGGCGGGGAGCAGCGTGCCGTTGAGGTTGACCAGACGTTCGCGGCCGTTCTCGATGCGCGTAGCAAGGTCGCGGATGTCGGCTTGCACTTGCCGCTGCGTGTCCTCGAACACGAGGCGGGCGCGCGTGCCTAACTCAGCTTTTTCGGCCACGTCGCGGTCTTGCCGGCTGCCGCGATGGATCGGCAGCGGGATGCTCACGCCGACCGACACCATGTTCGAGTACTGGCCGCCGCGTTGTTGGTACGCGACTTCCCAACTCCAATTGGGCGTGCGCTCGCTGCGTGCCACCGAGGTGTCGGCGTCAGCCGCGGCGATGTCCGCTTCGGCTGAAATGAGCGCGGGTTGGACGCGATCCAGCTGATCGGTGGGGAGCGATGGCACGGCCGAGTCGGCCGCGGGCGGGTCGCCAAGCACGTCGGCGACGGGGGCTGCCGTCCATCGAGACAAGGCGAAGAGGGTGGATTGGAGTGTTTGCTGCGCTTTGAGACGCTGATCTTCTGCCTGCGCGAGCATGGCTTGCGCTTGTGCCACATCGGCGGCGGACGCCTTGGCACCGCGATACGACGCTTTGGTCGCACCGAGCTCGTGCGTCATGTGCATCACCAGCGCTTGCTGCAATACAACGGCTCGCTTGGCGTAAGCGGCGTTCAGCCACGCGGTGGCGGTCTGCTGCCGGACGTTGGCGACTTGCGTCAGATACGCCGCGCGCTCGCGATCGACCATGCGATTGCCAAGGGCAGTGCGCAGTTGGCGCTTCTCGGATGAAACCCATTCTTGCTCGATGCCGATACGGCGCATCGTCATGAAGTCTTGCCCGACGGTGAATCGCTGGTCGCCGTTGATGGGCAGGTTATCGATACCGGCTTTGAGGGTTGGGTCGGGCAGTTGCCCGGCCTTCACGGCAGCTTCCGAGCTTGAGCGCACAGACGCTTGCGCGGCCTGCATGCTCGCCGAGCGGGTTAGCGCAGACTGAAGCGCGGCCTCGAGCGTGAACGGGGCGGCGGATGGGGTGCGGGTCTCCTGCGCGAATGCTTGGGATGCACTCGCGCCGATCAGAGACAGCGCAATGAAGAGGACGCACATAGGCGTCCGGGTGCGCCATGGCATAGGCGCACCGGGTGTCGGATGCATGGTAAAACCCCGAATCGACGAACCCCATAGGGATTCGCGCTCCGTATGGAGCAACCTCGCCGGCTAAGCGCGGCGAGCCTTGATTAACAACTGGCTGGGGTCAGAGCGAAGTGGGTGGGCGCCACGGGCCGTCGGGTGCGCGAACGCTGAGCGAGTCTGCGTAGGCGAACGTGACGGACGTCATGGGGCCGAAGGGCCGGTTGGCCGAGGGAAGATCGACGGGGTGGTAGAGGCTGCCCAGTTGGCACTGGACGGTTGCCTTGCAGAACGGCGCCTTGAGTTTTGCGCCGTCGGGGGCCTTCATGGAATCGCAGCCGGCCATGTCCATGGCCATTGCACCGTCGTCTGCCGACGGCGACATCTGCATCGGACAAGCGCCAGTCAAGCCGCTGGCCGCCAGCCCACTAATGGGCAGCACGGCACAAAGCAGAAAGAGGCAGCAAATCCGCAGGAATTTCATCGTGCGGAGTATAGCAGTCCGTTATGTGCGTAGGTCAACCCCATCCCCCGGAAAGCGAGCATTGCGCGTGCGCCTGCGATTTCGTAGTGTGATGAACCAACGGCGGACGACAACACGCCGGTAGCCGGGCCGAAATTCGTAAGTTCGCAGGTCAATCCACAGGGAGTGTGAGATGCCAGTACAACGATGCGATGTGGCACGAAAGGTGGTGGGGGCGTTTGCGGCGGGCTTGTTATTCGCAAGCGCTGGTGCGCAGGCCGAACCATTGCAGTTGCCCACGGTGAAAGATGCCGCGCAAATGCAGTTGCTGCGCGAGGCCGATGCTCAGTACCAACGCTATGCGGATGCGCAGGAGGTGTTCTTCTACGTCGACCCGGCGAAATCGACCGAATGGCCTTGTCCGGTGTCGGCTGCGCAGTTGACGTCGCTGACCGGTGCTACCGATTACGCGGCGGGCGATGGCCCGGCAGGCTATGGGCATCGCTACAGCAACGTGAGTGTTCATCCGGTGATGGCCACGTGCAAACAGGGCAAGCTCGATGGACAGGTCGAAGTGGTCTACGAGGCGCTACGCGAGGCATGGGGCCCGGGCTATCGCGGGCGTTCTCAGCAGACAGGGCGCGTGGTCGCGCAGATGACCGACGGGAAACTGACGCACCGTCTGGAACTGCGCAAGTCGGTCGATGTGCCAGCGGACGGCGCGCCGATGCCGGTGCCAACGAAGGCGATCACCAGCAGCGCCGAAACCCCGGTTGGCAGCTTTATCAATAGCGCTACGATTCTCGTCGCCGCCGACGGCGCAAAAATCTTCTTGAAGAAGCCCGTGAAGACGGCGCACGGCATGCGCCTCGAGAAGGCGTTCTACATCGGCTCGACGTTGATTTCCGTCGATCAGGCCGACGCCAACGGCAAGCCGGACGGCCTCTCGGTCAGTTACAAAGGCGGCACCGAAACGAAAGGCTGCTTTGTCGATGGCAAGCCGGCGGATATGAAAAGTTGCGCTAAATAGTCGCGCCGCGAATGCGGCGCAGGCACGTTCAAGGTGGCTCGCATCGATACGCTATGAGCACGCCGCAACGTCTCTGGCCGCACGTCGCTCGCGTGCCGCGAACCAAAGCAGCATCAACACGGCGGCGAACAACCAAGGCAGCAGCATGCCATTGAGCGTTTGCCAGCCGAACCGTTGCAGCAGCGGACCTGCGCCGAACGAACATGCGATGCCAACAGCGAAGATGGTCATGTCGTTGGTGGCCTGTGCGCGACTTCGCTCGCCCGGCGTGTAGGTGGTGGTCAGGAGCGACGTGCCGCCGATGAACAAGAAATTCCATCCGACACCGAGCAAGACCAGCGCTAGCGCGAACGAGTTGAATCCCGTGCCGGTCCATGTCGTGAACACATGCGCTGTGAGCAGGAGCAGGCCAGTGAGCATGATGCGCAGCGTACCAAAGCGTGCGATCAACGACCCAGTGAAGAAGGACGGCAGGAACATGCCGAGCACGTGAAACTGGATCACCGTGGACGCGGTGGACAGTTCGTGGTGATGGTGCATCATCGCGATTGGCGTAGCGGTCATTGCCAGAATCATGACGCCGTACCCGGTGACTGCACCGAACAAGGCAACCAGATAGGCCGGTTGCGTCACGATTTCGGCCCACGGGCGTCCATTGGCGACATCGGGCTGGAGCGCATGCTTTTCATTGCCACGAATGGCAAGCAGTACGCCGGCCGCCGCTAGCGAAAGCAGTGCAAGGATCAGAAACGAACCGGCGTAGCGTGTCTCGAGCAGCGGGCCACCGAAGCGGGCCAACGTCGGGCCGAGCAGTGCCGCGACAATGCCGCCGCCAAGCACGAGGGAGATGGCGCGCGGGCGAAAAGCGTCGCTCGCAACCTCACTGGCAGCAAAACGGTAGAACTGTGCGAACGCCTGATAAGCACCCACCAGAAACGTCCCGAGCGAGAGCAGCGGCAACGAAGCCACATAGATGCCCGCTGCACCGACCACGCCTCCGATAGTGCCGAGTAACGCGCCGGTGACAAATCCGGCGCGGCGGCCAAACTTTGCCATCGCCGCAGACGCCGGGAACATCAGGACAGCGGTGCCGAGAAACATGGCGGCGATCGGCACGGTCGCCAGCGCCGGGTCACCGGAGATGTTTGCCGCGGCTAATGCCCCGATGGTCATTACGAGTACGGATGCCGTCTGGAAGAGCGCCTGCGCGATGGCAAGCAGTAGCACTTGCCGCTTCATCTCTCGAAGCGACGTGATGTCAGTGGTGGGCTTCATACCGTTAGGGGTTCAGTTTCAACGCCGTTGCAGTATGCGAGCGCCACGACTATTATTCAAATCAATTGTTCGCTTGGTTAATCTCAAATTTATTAATGGACAGAATTCCGATCGACGTGCGCCATCTACAGACGCTCATTGCACTGCGCGACAGCGGTAGTGTTTCGCGGGCGGCGACTTGGATGCGGCTGACACAAGGGGCGCTTTCTCACCACATCAAGGCATTGGAAGATTTCTACGGCCTGCCGTTGTTCGTGCGAAAGTCGGCGCCGGTGGTATTCACGCCAGCGGGCAGGCGGCTGTTGGAGGTCGCGGACGTGGTCGTGCCGTTGCTGAATCAGACGACCCGCGATTTGGTGCGGATGAAAGAGGGGACGACCGGCAGTCTTCGTATTGCCATCGAGTGCCACACCTGTTTTGACTGGTTGATTCCCGCGGTGGACGCGTTCCGGGCCCGGTGGCCCGAAGTGGAGATCGATCTCGTCTCGGGATACCAGTCCGATCCCGTTGGATTGCTCCACCAAGGCAAGGCGGATCTGGCACTGGTCTCATGTTCCGAGCCGGAAACGGGCATCGTGATTCAACCGCTGTTCCGGTTCAAACTCGTCGCGCTCGTTGCCAACGATCATCCGTTTGCACAGAAGGCCTACCTTGGCGCGGACGACTTCCGCGATCAGACCCTCATTACGTATCCGGTCGAAGACGACGCACTCGATATTGTTCAGTTGCTACTCAAGCCTGCGGGCATCTCGCCGCCCCGGCGCACCACCGAGTTGACTGTGGCAATTCTGATGCTCGTATCCACACTTCGCGGCATCGCGGTCCTGCCTCGGTGGGCGGTGCAGTCCTATCTGCAAAGGCAATACGTAACGGCACTGCCGATCACTTCGACGGGATTGTCCGCACAGATTTGTGCGGCGACTCGGGGCGATCAGAGTCGCACGCCCTACATTGCTGAGTTCATCTCGCTGATCAAGGAAACCAGCTCACGAACGCTGCCCGACATCGAGCTTTGCGACCCCGTTTAGTTCGTGGCCATCGCTGCCGCCGCGAGTGCTGTCGCTTGTGCCGGCAAGGCATCCTTGCGTTCGCTATACCGGTCGGTCAAATAGTCGCTGCGATCCCGTACGAGCAGCGTGAACTTGAACAGTTCTTCCATCACGTCGACCACTCGGTCGTAGTACGGCGAGGGTTTCATCCGGCCGTTCTCGTCGAATTCCAGGTACGCCTTCGCCACCGACGATTGGTTCGGAATCGTCACCATGCGCATCCACCGCCCGAGCACCCGCAGGGCATTGACCGAGTTGAACGATTGCGAGCCGCCGCAAACCTGCATCACGGCAAGCGTGCGTCCCTGTGTCGGACGAATGCCGCCCATTTCCAACGGCAGCCAGTCGATCTGATTCTTGAAGACGGCGCTTAGCGTGCCGTGCCGCTCGGGGCTGCACCACACCTGTCCCTCTGACCATTCGGAGAGCTTCCGCAACTCGACCACCTTCGGATGATCTGCCGGGACGCTGTCCGCCATCGGCAGACCATGCGGGTCGAAGACGCGGGTTTCCGCGCCGAAGTGCTGAAGAATGCGCTGCGCTTCGAGCACCAGCTTCCGGCTGTAAGACGCCTCGCGCAACGAACCATAGAGCAGAAGAATACGCGGCGCATGCGTACTGACGGTGGCGGGTTCGAGCTTGCGAAGGTCCGGCACGTCGAGTGCCGAACCGCTGACATTGGGCATTTCGGTTTTCATCGGATTCTGTTGCCTTGCGAGTCGACGATGGCTTCACCGTCTTCTTTGGTGAACGCCCCTTGCTGCGGTGACGGCAGGATGTCGAGCACGAGTTCGGAAGGGCGGCAAAGCCGCACACCCAACGGCGTGACGACGAACGGGCGGTTGATCAGGATGGGATGCGCGAGCATGGCGTCGAGCAACCGGTCGTCGCTCAGCGACGTATCGTCGAGGCCCAGTTCCGCGTATGGCGTGCCTTTTTCGCGAATGGCCTCGCGCACGGTAAGCCCGGCATCGCGAATCATTTGCTGCAAAGTGATCCGGTCGGGCGGCGTGACGAGATATTCGACGATCGTGGGTTCGATACCCGCGTTGCGAATCATGGCCAGCGTGTTACGCGACGTGCCGCAGGCTGGGTTGTGATAGATCGTGACGGTCATGGTGATTTTTACTAACTTCCGTACCAACGTTGCGAGCGATTGACGACGGCGACCACGAGGAGCATGACGGGCACCTCGATCAACACACCCACCACCGTGGCGAGTGCGGCGCCTGACTGAAAGCCGAAGAGGCTGATCGCAGTGGCGACGGCCAATTCGAAGAAATTGCTTGCACCAATCAGCGCGGACGGGCCCGCGACGCAATGGGCAACGCCCAGCCTGCGGTTGAGCCAATAAGCCAGCCCGGAATTGAGCAGCACCTGAATAAGGATCGGGACCGCCAGCAGCGCAATGATCAGCGGCTGCTCGACGATGGCGTTGCCTTGGAAGCCGAAGAGCAGGACGAGCGTGGCCAGCAACGCCATGATCGAGTACGGCCCCATTGCGCCGACGACACGCTGATACGTCGCCTCGCCGCGCGCGAGCAACGCCCTGCGAATGATCTGCGCCAGCGCCACCGGGATGACGATATAGAGACCGACCGAGGTCATCAGCGTGTCCCAGGGCACCGTAATCGACGACAGCCCGAGCAGCAGCGCAACCACCGGCGCGAAGGCCACGATCATGATGGCGTCGTTGAGGGCGACCTGCGACAGCGTGAAGTACGGATCGCCTTTACACAGTTGCGACCAGACAAAAACCATCGCGGTGCAGGGCGCAGCCGCCAGCAGAATGAGACCTGCGACGTAGCTGTCGAGCTGATCAGCGGGCAGCCACTGTGCGAACCAATGCCGCACGAAGAGCCACCCGAGCAGCGCCATCGAGAACGGCTTCACGAACCAGTTCACGAACAGCGTGACGCCGATGCCGCGCCAATGCCGAGTGACTTGTCCCATCGCGCCGAAGTCGATCTTGATGAGCATGGGAATGATCATCACCCAGATCAGCCCGCCCACCGGCAGATTGACCTGTGCCACTTCCATCGTGCCGATGGCGTGAAACATGCCGGGGAGCCACTGGCCCAACAAGATGCCCGCCACGATACACAGGGCGACCCACACGGTTAGATAGCGTTCGAAGACACCGATGGCCGCTGGCTGGGCGGCCGGT
This sequence comes from Pandoraea pneumonica, assembly GCF_902459645.1. Classification (GTDB taxonomy): domain Bacteria; phylum Pseudomonadota; class Gammaproteobacteria; order Burkholderiales; family Burkholderiaceae; genus Pandoraea; species Pandoraea pneumonica. Next base: position 996,778 of record NZ_CABPSK010000001.1, on the reverse strand, counting down.
GCAGATGAAGGCAGTGTGCTCATGGCTTCGGTTGCTTCGGCAGTGTCGGCGGTTTGCAGGCGAAATCGGGCGAGCAGGCCACACCGCTGCAACAGTTTTCCGTCAGATAACCGAGCAGGCCGTTCATGGTCTCGAACTGCGCCATGTAGATGATGGAGCGACCGTCTTGGCGGCTGGCGAGCAATTCGGCGCGGTGCAATTCCTTGAGATGGAACGACAGCGACGAGGCGGGCATGTCGAGCGACTCGGCAATGCGGCCAGCGGGCAAGCCGTCGGGGCCCGCCTGCACAAGCAAGCGGAAGACCGACAGGCGAATGGGATGCGCGAGCGCAGCAAGCGCTTCAAGGGCGTTATTTGTTTCCATGTTTCGAATATAGTCGAAACATGGAAATTTGCCAACTAGGGCGCAGCGATGGGGGATTTCAGTGTGCCGCCACAGGACCACTCGCGGCATTCCGGTCAGGCTTGGTAAGCCAGATCAAGGGAATGATGAGGATAAAGATCACGCCGGAAATCCAGAAGATGTCGTCCAGCCCGAGCATGACGGCTTGCAAGTTCAGGCTGTTTTCGAGGAATGCCAGCGCCTGCGCGGGGCTAAAACCTTTGGCGGTTTGCAATGTGTCGAGGGTCGCTTGCACCGAGGGATTGCCCACGACAATCTGCTCGGTCAGACGTGCATGGTGAAGGATGGTCCGGTCGCTCCATGCGGTCGCGGTAAGCGATGTGCTGACGGCACCGCAGAACGTGCGGACAAAGTTCGACAAGCCTGCCGCCGCAGGAATTTTCTCGGGCGGCAGGCCGGAGAGCAGAATCGCCGTCAACGGCACGAAGAAGAGCGCAGTCGGAATACCCTGCAACAACGTGGGCAACACCAGCGAACGCATATCGACGCCCGTCGTGAACTGCGCCCGCATGAAAAACACACCGGCGAAGCCCAGAAAGGCCAACGTCGCGAGAATTCGCAGGTCGCTCTTCGGGATGAGGCGTCCGAGCACGGGCGTGAGCAGCACGGCGAACACGCCGAGCGGCGCGGTGGCGAGGCCAGCTTGCAGCGCAGGGTAGGCAAGGTACTGCTGCATCCATTGCGGCAACACCACAAGATTCGCGAAGAAGATGCCGTAAGCCACTGATATTGCAACGGTACCGGCAAGGAAGTTGCGGCCCTTGAACAGTCGCAAATCCACGATCGGATGGGCGTCGGTGAATTCCCAGATCAGGAAGAACGCGAAGCCGATCACGGCGACCAGACCCAGCACCACGACCACCGGCGAGTGGAACCAGTCGAGGTCCTTGCCCTTGTCGAGCATGATCTGCAACGCCGCGACCCAAGTCACCAGTAACGACAGGCCCACCACGTCGATCGGCAGCTTGCGGCGCTCGGACTCGCGGTCACGGTAGATAAACCACGTCGCCGCAGCGGCGAAAAGGCCCACTGGAATGTTGATGTAGAAGATCCACGACCACGAGTAGTTGTCGGTGATCCATCCCCCGAGCGCCGGGCCTGCGATCGGCCCGACGGTGGCCGTCATGGCCCACAGGGCGAGCGCCGTCGAGCTTTTCTGTTTGGGGTACGAGCCGAGCAGGATGGCTTGCGAGAGCGGCGTCATCGGACCAGCCACGGCTCCTTGCAGCACGCGCGCGGCGAGCAGCGTCGGCAAGTTCGGCGCAATGCCGCATAGCCACGACGAGAAGACGAACAACAGAATCGAGATCACGAAGAGGCGCACTTGCCCGACCCGTTGCGTCAGCCAGCCGGTCAGGGGAATCGACACCGCGTTAGCCGCCGCGAAGAGCGTGATGACCCAAGTACCTTCGTCGACTGAGACCCCCAAGTTGCCCGAGATTGTCGGAATGGCGACGTTGGCGATGGAGGAGTCCAGCACGTTCATGAACGTTGCCAATGCCACGGCGAAGCTGGCCAACGCCAATTTGCCGCCCTTGAGCGGGGGAAGCTCTGCGGCTGGGCGTGCTACAGGTGTCCGCCCGGGTGATGGGGTGATTGCCTTATCAATGTCTGACATGTCAGATAAATTCCGAAAAAAACTCGCGGATCAGTCGCCCGTGAATTTTTTGAGCAAGTTGAGAAACTGCTTGAACTCTTCGGCGGAGAAGCCCGCCAGACGGTGATTCAGAACGCCCGGCGCAATGTCCGGAACCTGCTCGGTGACCGCCTTGCCTGCCGGGGTCAGCGCCAGATTCACGACGCGGCGGTCGTCGGTACTGCGATGCCGGGAGATGAGGCCTTTGGTCTCCAGCTTATCGAGCATGCGGGTGGTCGAGCCGGAATCCATGGCGAGCATCTTGCTCAGTTCGAGCGGTGTTGAGATCTGCCCGAGCCCCAGCGTCAGCAAAATGCCCATCTGTGGCCCGGTAATGTCGAGCGGCTTGAGCGCCTGATCCAACTCGGCGGCCAATAGGTTGCGCGCCTTGGAAAGGTAAAACCCGACACTTTGCGTCAGATGGAAATTGTTGCGGTCGTAATGCGTCACGTGAGACCCAGTCGCCAATATTTAATTGCCTGAACAGTATTTGATAAGTCAATTAATGTCAAGAACTCGTTCGTCGAGGGCGTGGAGCCTGTCAATTCGAGTGAGTTGCAATTGCAATTGTGCGATGGCATGATGCGCTCGATTGCAAATGCAATCGTTAAAAAGGACCGATCCGATGACAATTCAGCTCTATGGTTTTTGGCGATCGAATGCGGCGTTTCGCGTTCGTGTCGCGCTTGCGCTCAAGCAACTGCCGTTCGAGGAAATTGAGGTCGATATTTTGTCGGGGCGACAGTTTGACGCGGCGTACGCACAGGTCAACACGGAGCACGTGGTGCCGACGTTGGTCGACCATGGCCATCGTATTTTTCAGTCGATGGCGATCATGGAATATCTCGACGAGACGTACCCCGAGCCGCGCTTATTGCCGTTGGATGCGAAAGACCGTGCTTATGCGCGGGCACTGGCGTTCGTGTCGATCGCCGATGCACACCCGCTGACCGTGCCGCGCGTTCGGAAGCACCTCGCGCAGGCGTTTGACGCCGACAGCGCGGCCATCGAAGCGTGGTGCCGCCATTGGGTGAGGGAAGGACTGGCGACGTATGAACGATTGCTGACCCAGCGTCCCGCAGCGCCGTTCGCGTTGGGTGACGTACCTACCGTCGCGGATATCGGTATCGCCGGACAGATTGCGCTGGCCCATGTGTACGACATGGATCTCGTCGCGTATCCGCTGGTCGCCGCGCTAGGCAAGCAGTGTTTCAAGCTGCCCGAGTTTGCGCAGGCGCATCCATTCGAACAACCGGGTTACCAGCGCGTCGGTATTTGATTTGTCGTCAGAAGCGCCCAAAGCACACGAAAAAGCACTCTAGTGCTGGCCGGGACTGGCGAAGCCCGGACGACCGATTTGATTCGGCATCTGCGGGACACGCCGGAAACGCGACGTGTCATAGCCCATCGCGCCGAAGCGCGCGAGTAGCGCTTGGTATGTCGCGTCATCCATGACGGGGTCGCGCGAAAAGATCCAACCCAGTGATTTGTCGGGATAGCCGAGAAGGGTGTAGCGGTAATCCGGGTCGACGTACAGCGTGAGCTGGGAGACGTAGATCGGCCAGAAGAGCCGCACTCGCCAGTGCCCGCCGCCGCTACCCGGCACTACCGTATCGATAAACTCGTAATGGCGCTCGTCCTGATCGAAGCCGCCCTTGCGACCGTAGAAATGGTCGTCGATGCGACCGTCTTCGCGCAGTACCCATTCGGCACGGCTGCCGACGTAGTCGCGTTCGGCAAAGTACGGAATATTGGCGATGACGTACCAGCGCCCCATATAGCGAGGCAGGTCGACCGGGACGGTCTGAAGCGGCACATCGGCACGCGGATTTTGGTTGGAGGGTGCCCCAGAGCAAGCTGCCAATTGCAGCGTTGCGATAAGGGAAACGGCCGCAACGACCGCTTTGGCTGAGAACAACGGGCGGGACATTGTGGTGGGTTTGGCCAACATACGGGCTCCGTCGACGGATCAGGGGCGCAATGTCCTCTATACGAAAAACGGGGCGCATTGGATGCAGCGCCCGACCAAAATTCGCGTTCGCCTTGCATCCAATCGCCATCGGCAGCCGTACGTTCACCGGTGCAGGGCATGAGATGCCTTCGGCACATCCCTCAATCCGAATGGCGAAGGGAGAGGCCATATGCCGGGTGCTTTGTTCAGCAGGGCGATTCTGGTGAGCACGCTGGGTGCGGCGCTTGGCGCATGCAGTCCTGCGCACCTCGTGAACGCGTGGACACCGCGTTCCACCTATCAGGTGACGACGGGCGTTAAGTATGGAGACGTTGCCCGGCAACAGCTCGACGTCTACGTCCCGACAAAACCGGCCATCGGCCACGCGAGTCGTCCCGTGGTGGTGTTTTTCTACGGCGGAAGCTGGCAGAGCGGCGAGCGCGATGACTATCGCTTTGTGGGTGAGGCGCTTGCTTCACGCGGATATCTCGTCGTGGTGCCGGATTACCGGACGTATCCCGAAGTGGTGTTTCCAACATTCATGGACGATGCAGCGCTCGCTGTGCATTGGGCGCGTGACCATGCCCAAGCGTTTGGCGGCGATCCGAGCCGTTTGATTCTGATGGGACATTCGGCTGGCGCGCAGATCGTGGCGTTACTGGCCACAGACCCTCGATATCTGTGTGCCGTTGCAGTTGATCCGGGCGAGATTGCCGGTGTGATCGGGCTTGCCGGGCCGTACGACTTTCTGCCGCTGCAAAGTGATGTATTGCGACGAATATTCCCGCAGGCCGTGCGCGACGAGAGTCAACCGATCCGGTTTGTGTCCGGACACGAGCCGCCAATGTGGTTAGGCGTTGGGACGCGTGACACTTTGGTCGATCCCGGCAATACCTTTCGCTTTGCAGACCGGATACGCGACATGGGCGGCAACGTGCAGGTGCGCCGATATGGCGTCGGGCACCTGCTGTTGCTTGGGGCGCTCGGCTTGCCGCTCAGGAAGTTCACGACCGTGTTGGACGATATCGCCGCGTTCGTGAGTGCTATCCCCCCGAGTGTTAGGCGCTCACAGCCACCGGCTCGGTGGAGAAACGCTCACGCAGTTCGTCCAGTCCGAGCGATGCCAGCACTTCTTCCAGACGCTCGGCGGGACGGCGACGGGGCAAGTTCTTGTATTGCGCGATGATCAACTCGTTTTTCATCGAATGTTCCCAGCCCACCAACTCGGTGACGGTCACGTGATAGCCGTGCGCCTCCAGTTGCAGGCAGCGCAGCACATTGGTGATCTGGCTGCCGAACTCGCGCGTATGCAGCGGGTGACGCCAGATTTCGGTCAGCGCGTTGCCCGCCAATTGCTTGCCTTTGTGCTTGCGCAGGACACCCGCCACTTCGGCCTGGCAGCACGGGACCAGCACGATATGGCGGGCTTGCTTGGCGAGGGCAAAGCGGATGGCATCGTCCGTGGCGGTATTACACGCGTGCAGTGCGGTCACGACGTCGATGGTCGACGGCAGCGCGGGCGAAGTGATCGAATCCGCCACCGACAAATTGAGGAACGACATGCCCGAGAAGCCCAGCCGAGCGGCCAATGCTTGTGAGGTCTTGACCAGTTCCTCGCGGGTTTCGATGCCGTAGATGTGCGAATCGTCCGCCAGCGCTTTGAAGAACAAGTCGTAGAGGATGAAGCCGAGATACGACTTACCCGCACCGTGGTCGGCCAGCGTCACGCGGCCCTTTTCGGTTTTGACTTCTTGGAGCAATGGCTCGATGAACTGGAACAGGTGATACACCTGCTTGAGCTTGCGCCGGCTGTCTTGATTCATCTTGCCGTCGCGCGTCAGGATATGCAGTTCCTTGAGCAGCTCGATCGACTGGCCGGGGCGGATTTCGTGGGTATTCGACATGGGCGGGCGGTATAAGCGGCGGGACGTCTGGCGTCCCGCAAACCGCTAGTTTACCGAAAATAGCGCTCGGGCCTGCGAGCGCACCAAATTCGACCGATATGGCGGTTGATAAACCGGCCAGTCTGAGCGCTCGATTTGTGACCACAAACGATCAGGTCACGGTATTGCCCGACAGGGCAACGGCATTGCCCCAACCCCTAGTAGTCAGTTGCGCTGAAGTATCCGAATCTTTCATGGCTGCGTGACGAGCGCGGAGCGCGGCATTCCCGACGCATGACGGACTAACGGCTTTAAGGGCAAAACGATGACAATTTCACGCAGAGACTTTCATCGAGCGAGCATGGCAATGGTCGCTGGCATTGCGACCGCAGGTAGTGTCTCCGACGCCACGGCCGAGAACGCCGACGCGGGATCAACGCCACTGACGATCGGGGCGGGCAGTGCGATGCAGCCCCTTGGCGGTCAGCCGCCCGCGGGCGCGTCCGCATCGATCAAAGACTTCGACTACCAGATCAAGTACCAGCGCGCGTTTGAAGCGGTGCTCTGGAACATGCCCGCGATCGCCATCTACAGCTTCCGGCGGGCAGCCTTCGATAATCTGGGCGTCAAAGACAACGACATCATTTCGTACTCCGCGCCCGCCACGCCGAAGCTCGAAGCCATTACGGCGAATAGCACCACGCCCTACATCACGGCCTTTACCGATCTGAGAAAGGGGCCTGTCGTGTTGGAGGTGCCTGCCGCCGGGGCCGAGGGGAGCGTTTACGGTCAAGTGGTCGACGCTTGGCAATTCACGATTGCAGACGTCGGGCCGTCGGGGCTGGACAAAGGCAAAGGGGCGAAATTTCTCTTCACGGCTCCCGGCTACAAGGGCACCGTTCCCAAGGGCTATCTCCACGTTGCCTCGCCCAATTTCAGAATCGCATTAGCGTTCCGCTCAGTGCCAGCGCCGGGCAAGAGCGCAACTGACGCCTATCGCTACGCACAGCGGCTGCGCATGTATTACTTGTCGGAAGCCGCCAACCCGCCGAAGCAGCGCTTCATCAATCCTATTGCCGAGCGCTACCCGACGTTACCGTTCTTCGACGAACGCCACTTCGACGACATGCACGCCATCATGAGCGTCGAGCCCGTCAACGCGCACGACAAGGTCATGATGGGCATGCTGACCTCGCTCGGCATTCAGAAGGGCAAGCCGTTTGCGCCGGACGACGTCACGAAGAAGGCCATGCGGCAAGCGGCAATCGACGCGTGGTTCTATCTGCAATATTGGTTCGACCACTTTCCGAAGGAGAAGCTGTTTTGGCCCGACCGGCACTACGCCTCACTGCTCCTGGCCGATGACAACAAGCGGTTCACCTTCGTTTATGACGACCGGATCGATCTGATCAATCGCGCCGCCGAATATTTCTGGTGCACCTACATGCCGCAAGTGCTGGGCCCCGACCCTGCCACGCAGTATCTGATGGCGCTGGCGGACAGCAACGGCAAACTCCTCGAGGCGGGAAAAACGTACAAGCTCGACGTGCCCGCGCAAATGCCTGTAAAGCAGTTCTGGGCGCTCACCGTCTATGACCGGGCAACCAACGCGTTCATCTACAGCGAGTCCAACCGGACGACGCTCTCGTCCTACGATCTCCCCAAGATGACGAAAAATGCCGACGGCGGCGTGACGATATATGTCGGCCCCAAGGCGCCGTCCGGGCTGGAGTCGAACTGGATTCCGACATCGGGCAGACGCCCGATGCCGGCGATGCGACTTTATGGGCCGACCGAGGCGCTGAACACGAAGGCGTTCAAGCTCAACGATTTTCAACTGGTGTAAAGCGTTTCGACTTCGACGAGGTGAACAAATGAATCCGAATAAGCTCCGAATGTCGCATCTGTGGGGCTGCGTCATGTCTGCGTTTGTGGCGAGCGCGGCGACCTACGGTGGTAGCGCTTTGGCACAGAGCCAGCTCTCGCAGACGTTGGAATCGAGCCGTGACGCGCTGGCGAGCGCCCCGTTTGCGGGCGACTTCCCCACGGCTGAATCGGCGAAGGCACTTAGCGAAGAGTTGTTTTATCAGCGCGCGGTGCAGGTCTACCTATGGTCGCTGCCTGCCGTGAACTTGTATGCCATGAAGGAGGGGTCGGAGAAGACATACGGCGCCGGATACAACGTGCTGCCGGTGTGGAAGCAGCGGCTCAACGCCAAGACGAAGGTGACCACGCCGAATTCCGATTGCCTCTATGCGATGGGGTACGTGAACGTGGCGAAGGACGGCCCGATTGTCGTGGAGGTTCCGCCCAAGACGCAGGGCATTCTTGACGACTTTTTCCAGCGTCCGCTGACCGGCCCGACCATCGCTGGCAAAGCGTACAGCGGCGATTTCGGTTTCGTCGGACCTGATGGCGGCAAGGGCGGCAAATATCTCATCGTGCCGTGGGACTACAAGGGACCGACGCCGAAGGGTTACTACCTCTATCGGACGCGCACAGACAACGTGCTCGTCTTCTTCCGAGTTTTCTTCTCCGACCCGAAGGACTTGAAGCCAGCCAACGACCTGGTTGCCGCCGCGCGCATTTACCCGTATGGCAAACGGGAGACCGCCACGGCGATGAAATTCCCCAACGGCTCGACCGACCCGGCCGACATGTTGTTCGCGCATGACGGTGCGTACTTCGACATGCTGGCGCGCTTTGTCGAGCAGGAGCGTGTCGACCCGGCAGACATGGATTGGCGCGGCATGATGGCGGCGATCGGCATTCAGAAGGGCAAGCCGTTCCAGCCGACGGCGCGGCAACGGGAACTGCTGGACAAGGCGGCCCGCACGGCGTTCAAGATGAGTAAGACGGAGATTTGGGATGGTCTGAGCACGCAGCCGGGCGGGCGCTACTATCCGGACCGACAGTGGGAGAACGTGTTTGCGGGCCAGAATCCGAACTTTCAGGCGAGCGGCACGTTCACGAACCTGATTCAGCGCAATGCCTACTTCACGACGGCTTATGCGGCCAGCCCGGGCATGGTGGTGGACATGGTCGAGAAGGGCGCCAAGTATCCGTCGACGTGGCGTGACTCGGACGGCAATTACTTGCAAGGCGGCGCGACGTATCAACTGCACTTGCCGCCCAACGTGCCCGCCGCCAACTTCTGGTCGGTGACGGTCTATGACCCGATTACGGCGTCCGGACTGGACAACGGGCATCCATTGCCGTCCCTCAATTCGATGGATAAGCCCGCGCCGAATGCCGACGGCTCATACGACATCTTCTTTGGCCCCAAGGCACCCGCCGGGAAGGAAGCCAACTGGGTGCCGACCGTGCCCGACAAGGGCTACTTCATCATCCTGCGACTGTATAGCCCGAAGCAGGCGTTCTTCGATAAAACGTGGAAGCCTGACGACGTCAAGCGCATCTCGCAATAGTGAGGAGCGTCTCAACGCCCAGCGGGCATTGAGACGCTTAGCCGAGTCAAACGGAACCCATCAGAACCGATGCCGGATGCCCAGACGCACCAACGTCTGGCTTCCGGTCGTCGATGGCGACGACTGGTTGTTGATCGACGCCACGGCGGGAAAATTGCGTGAATCCGTGCCGGACGCCTGTTGATAGATGCCGATGACATACACATCGGTGCGGGTCGACAGCAGGTAATCGGCTCCGGCCTGGACTTGCCGATAGATCGCCCCGTTGTTGGTGCCCGTGGCGCTCGCGACGCGACTTCCCGACGTATAGGTGTAGGCCAGCCCGAACGACAGGGCAGGTGTCAGCACATAGCGCAGATTTGCCTCTACAAGATTGAAATAGGCGCTGCCGCTATATTTGGCCGGGTTCGGTCCGTTGACCGCACTGCCCAAGCCGTCGAAGCCGACGTTGGCATAGACGAGGCCGAAGGTGGCAGGTCCGAACGTATAGCGTCCACCGGCGGAAAAGACCTGATACGAATTCGCCGACAGGTAGCCGCTATAGATCGGGTAACTGCTATTCGCAACCGTCGCCGATGGCGTGCCGGTGGTGGCATTGCCGAAGAACGCCACGTTCGGATTGCGCACATTCAAATAGCCGACGGCCAACGCCACTGGGCCACCGTCGTACCCTGCGCCGAGTGACCACACCTGATTGCGCGCAAGGCTGCCCGGCACGCCCCCGAAGCTGTACATTGCACCGAACGATGCGCCGTTGAACGAGCGGCTGCGGAACTTGACCGCGTTGTTCGTGCGCACCGTGTTGTTCAGGTTATCTAAATCGCCCGGATGGGCGCCGATATTGCCCGCCCACTGATTCCCTGACTCGAGCGGGCCGACGAAATCTGCGCCGCTGTCGTTTTGTCGGCCGATGGTCAGCGTGCCGAAGCTGTTCTGCAAGCCCACGTAAGCCTGCCGTCCGAACAGCAACCCGCCTTGACTCGCCTTGCCCGACGAGAGATCGAAGCCGTTCTCCAGCATGAAGACGGCGCTCAGGCCGCCACCGAGGTCTTCCGAGCCGCGCATGCCCCAGCGGCTGCCTTGCATCACACCGCTTTGCACCGCCACCGAGCGGGCGCCACCGGCATTGCTGTTGTAATTCACCCCCTCGTCGAGGATGCCGTAAAGGGTAACGTTCGACTGTGCACGAGCATTGGACGCGAGCGCGAGCGTTGCCGCGAGCGTCAGCATGACGGTTTTTTTCATGATTGTTGTTGTGGGTGTGCCGGGGCGTTCGACGCGTTCACCGAAGTGGCCAATGCTCCCTTGCGGGTCATGTAGAGCATGCAGGTGACGGCGGTAATTGCCAGAAACAGCAGCGGCGTCATCGCGGTGGAATAGCTGCCCGTGTGCTGTTTGATCTGCGCGACGGCGTTCACCATCAGCCCGCCGCCAACCAGATTGGCCGTGGCGTTGATACCGGCCAGCCCTGCGGCCATGGTGCCCGGCGACAAGATTTGCGCAGACATCGCCCAGAACGGCCCTTTGAACGAATAGGCGCCAACCAAACAGCACGTCAGGCAAACCAGCACCAGTGCCAGCGACGACGGGCCGAAGCTGATCACGGCAAAACCGGCGGCCGTCAGGAGCAATGGCACAGCGGTATGCATTCGGCGCTCGCCGGTCTTGTCCGAGTGGCGCGACCACAGCACCATTGCCACGATCGTGATGGCGTAAGGCACCGAGTTGATGAAGCCCGTTTCTGCATTGGTCAGGCCGAACGACTTCAGAAACTGGGGTTGCCATACGGCGAGCACGCTGCTGGTGGCGGAGGCTACGGAGGCCAGCAGCGCCATCATCATGAAGTACCGGTTGCGCAGTAGCGCCCAGAACCCGATGTGACCCACGGCGCTGGTCTGCGCACGCTCGCGGGCCAGCGTGGTTTCCAGCCACTCGCGCTCTTCGGTCGTGAGGAAACGAGCCTTCGATGGGCGATCCACCAACACATACAACGCGGCAATACCGAGCAGAATGGCCGGAATACCCTCGATCAAGAACAGCCATTGCCAGCCGCGCAGGTCCCCGATGCCGTGCATCTTGAGCAGCGCCACCGATAACGGGCCGCTGATCAGGCTGGCCATCGCGTTCGCCGTCGTGAGAATGCCGAGCACGCGGGCACGGTAGACCTTCGGCATCCAATACGTCAGATAAAGGATGGCGCCGGGGAAGAAGCCCGCTTCGGCCAAGCCCAGCAAGAACCGCATCGAATACAGGGAATACGGCCCCGTGACGAATGCCATCAGCGACGAGATGATGCCCCACGTGATCATGATGCGGGCGATCCAGCGCCGAGCGCCGACGCGCTCAAGCGCCAAATTGCTCGGCACTTCGGCAATGAAATACGCGAAGAAATACAGGCTCGCGGCAAAACCGAACATGGCGTGCGACAAGCCCAGATCGGCATTCATCTGCAAGGCGGCGAAACCGATGTTCACGCGGTCGAGCAGCGCCATGAAATACGACAGCATCAAAAACGGCACTAGGCGCCAAATCACCTTGCGCATCGTCGTCCGCTCGATAGCGGCGACTTGAGAGTTCGCTTGCATTGTCTCCTCCAACTTGTTGTTTTCGCGGCCGACGCGTCAAGGCGTCGTCTCGCGGACAGCCTTAAACTTCGACGCGTAACGCGCGCGGATCTTTCTGCGCAAGGCGCGACAGCAGGCCCTCGACTTCGGCCATCGCGGCCGGTGTCAATTGGCTCGCGGGACGCCGTTGCGTGGCGTGCGAGAGCAGGCCGCGACGGGCAAGCACGTATTTGCGCACCGCCAATCCGACACCTGGCTGTTGCTCGTAGCGCAGCAGCGGCAGGTGCGCGTCGAACAGGTCGTGCATCTCGTCGCGGCGACCCTCGGTATGCAGGCGGACGGTGTCGCACAACATGTCGGGAAATGCGTAACCGGTGTTCGCGCCGTCGGCCCCGCGTTCGAGTTCGTGATTGAGAAAGAGGCCGCCGTTTCCGCAAAGGATCGCAATATGGCGCATCTCACCGGTGGCGACAAGGCGGCGCAGGGCGCTGATCTTCTCCAGCCCCGGCCAATCTTCGTGCTTGAGCATCACGCACGACGGCAGCGTGGTCACGATGCGGCGAATGACGTCTACCGACATCTGCACGGAAAACGTCAGCGGATAGTCTTGCAGGATGAATGGGACATCGTCGCCGATGGCTTCGACGGCTTGCCGGTAATACGTGACGATCTGGTCGTCGGTGCGCAGCGTGTTCGGTGGAGCGATCATCACGCCGGCCGCGCCGAGTGCCATAACGTCGTGGGTCAGGGCGCGCATGGCGGCGAAGCCCGGCGCAGACACCCCGACCACGACAGGCATGCCATGGCTGCGGGCCACCGCACGTGAAGCGACTTGCAGTGCTTCGGCGGCGTCGAGCTTGGCGGCCTCACCGAGCTGGCCAAGTACGGTTACGCCGGTGCAGCCCGACGCGTGATAGAAGTCCATCAACCGATCCAGCGACGCGTAGTCGATGGCACCGTCCTCGAAGAACGGCGTAGGCGCGATGGGAAAGACGCCCTTGGCGTCGGCATTCAACAACATGGCGTCTCCTTAATAGCGCAGGGCGGAACCGGCGACCCAGCCCGGCAATTGGTCGATGCGCGCGGGCGCGGACAATTCGTAATAGCGGGCACCTTGCGGGCCGACGCCGACGACCGCGTGGCGGCTCATCGGGCGGAAGTAGACCAACTGTCCCGGCTCGGCATGGACCACGTCGTCTTCGATTTGGACCGACACCGTTCCATCGATCACCAGCAACATTTGCTCGTGCGGGTGGTGATGTAGGCGGCCATCGAAGACAGTGGCTGGCGAGGTCTCGACCCACATGGCCGACATTTGCTCGCCGCAGACGGTTTTGCGCGACATGCCGGGGCGCGGCGCGCTGCCTTGCGGCAGGTCATCCCATTGAATCAACATAATTTGGAGGTCTCCCGCGCTCAGATGCTGGCGATCAAGCCGCCATCGACACGAAGCGTCGTGCCCGTGATGTAGGCAGCGCGTTGACTGGCGAGAAACAGCACGGCGTCGGCGTATTCCTCCGGCAAGCCGTAGCGGCCTACCGGAATCGCTCCCGTGCTTTCGGTGCGTACGCTTTCGATTGGGCGGTTTTCCCGAGCGGCTTTTTGTTCGTCGAGGAACTGGATGCGGTCGGTTGCCACGCGTCCCGGCAGCACGATATTGGCCGTCACGCCGTCGACGCCGACTTCTCGGGCAAGCGTCTTCGACCAGCCGACCAGCGAGAGGCGCAACGTATTGGAGATGCCCAAGTTCGGGATTGGTGCAATGACACCGGACGACGTGCTGGTGACGATGCGGCCCCATCGGCGCGAGCGCATGCCGGGCAACACGGCGTCGGTGATGCCGATGACCGACAGCACCATCGATTGAAAATATTGCTGCCACGCCTCGCGCGACTGACCGTGTGCAGGGGTGGGCGGCGGCCCGCCGGTGTTGTTGATCAGAATGTCGACGGGGCCAAGTCGTGCGGCGATCGTCTCCAACCGCGCCGTCGTGATCGACGGGTCGGACAAGTCCCATTGCAACGGCAGTGCGGTGCCGCCGCCGGACACAATCGACGCTGCGGTGCGATCGGCCGCTGCCGGGTCGAGATCTGCCACCGCCACGCGAACGCCTTCACTGGCGAGTGCCCGAGCGACGGCAGAACCGAGTCCGCCGCCGCCCCCTAGCACCAATGCCGTTTTGCCTTGAATTCCCAAATCCATACGCTGTTGTCCCTCTGTGTTGATGCGCATTGCTTGCGCTTAGAGCGAACATTAGCGACACTTCCGACATCCGTAAAACGCATTTATCGACGTAATTCTTCTGTTTTTCAGATTAATAGGAAAGCCGCCGTGACCAAACTAACCAAGCTGACCCAGCCGTTGCCGGGGGCGATTACCGAAATCAACTTGCGGCTGCTCCAGACTTTCATGCTGGTGGGTAACACCCTGAGCTTTCGTGAGGCGGCGGAGCAGACGCATCGTTCGCAATCCGCGGTGAGCACGCAGATCAAGCAACTGGAAGCACAACTGGGTATTGCGCTGCTGCACCGGACAACGCGCAGCGTCGAGTTGACGGAGGAGGGCGTGGAGTTGCTCGCGGGGACGCGACTTGCCATGCACGAGGTCAATCAGCGTTTGCGCAAGATTCGGGAGTCGGCGGACATTCGGCGTGGCCGGGTTTCGCTGGCGTGCTCGCCGTCGGTGGCTGCGACGCAGATGCCGCACATCCTGTCGGCGTTTCAGACCATGCACCCGCAGGTCAGCATCGCTTTGCTCGAGCTGCATTCAGACGAAATCTTCAAGGCGGTGCGTGAAGGGAACGCCGATTTCGGCATTGGGCCGCGCGTGGCCACGGCCGGTGACGACATTCGATTTGAGGCGATTCATGAAGACAGAATCGTCGCGCTCGTGCCCCGGGCTTTGCTTCCCAACTTCCGTAAAACGATTTCATTGGCCGAGTTGTCGGCGATGCCGCTGGTGATGCATGCGGGCGGCACGGCCATGCGCCAGATGATCGAGGCGGCAGCCAGTGCGCGCGGGTTGATCATCGAAAGCGCTTATCAGTGCATGCAGATGCAAACGCTCGTGTCGATGGCGGCTGCCGGGCTGGGGGCGGCCATTTTGCCAGCGTCGGTGATCGTGGATGGCCCGCCGGCGGGGACGCAGTTGCTGCGATTGGTCGAACCGGCGTTGAGCCGCGACATCTGCGTGAGCACGGTGCGTGGCCGGCCGTTGTCGCCGACGGCGGAGCAATTGCTGGCGCTGGTGCGCGAGCGGGTAGGGCGTGCGGACGCGCTCTGATCGCGGCATTGCGTGATCTGAAAAAATGAATAATCGGTGGAAATTTTGCGATTATCAGATCAATAGAATTGCGTCACGCTAGGGTCCTGCGTGCTGCCTGACAGGTTGGCGCACGAACAACACCAAAGGACCCGTTTCATGAAAATCGTACGTTTTGAAGCTCACCACTTAGCCAATATTCCGATTCAGCCACCGCCGTTCCGCAAGCTGCCGAACGTTGAGCACGCGCTGATTTTGGAAATCGAAACTTCGGATGGTCATATTGGGTATGCGATGGGCGGCTATACCCATCCGGTCATCGTCGACTTCCTGAACAACCACGCGGCGGCCCTGATGGTCGGTCAGGACGCGAGTTGTATCAATCGCGTGACGGCCCGCTTCGATCGCCACTCCGTTGTGCGTTTCATGGGGCGCGCCTATCTGTCGGCACTTGGGCTGGTCGACGTTGCCCTCTGGGATTTGCGCGGCAAGGCGCTCGGTGTGCCGGTTCACAAGTTGCTGGGCGGCTCGCGCGACAAGGTCGAGGTCTACATCACACACGGTGCTGCCTATGGTGGCGCGCCGGTGTACGACATCGAGGAGCTGGCAGCGGAAGCCAAGCATTTGGCCGAGTTGGGCAATCTGCACTTGAAGAACACGGTGGGCCGTCAGCAGGTGCCGGACCCGGCGGACGACTATCGGCGCATGCGGGCCATGCGCGAGGCCGTTGGCCCGAACGTGAAATTGGCGATGGACGGCAATGCGCGCATGACGGTGTCTGAAGCGACGCGGTTGTGTCAGATGACGGAAGAACTGGGCATCTCGTTCATCGAGGAGCCGATCATCGACAACGATCCGGTGCAGTTGCGCGAGTTGCGCGAGAAGACGTCCATTCCCGTGGCGGCTGCCGAGAATCACAAGTATTCGGCGCGCGATTTGCTCGTGAACAACGCCGTGGATGTGCTCCAGCCGAACGTGACGAACGACGGCGGTTATACCGCGGGCTTGCGGATCGGCATGCTGGCGCAGGCGTTTGGACGCGGCATTAGTCACGGCAACGGGAGCGGGCCGCACAACATCGCGTTGCAGGCAGGGCTGGCCAATGGGGGGCTGGTCGAATACCACTTCCATAAATGGATGGCCTACAACGCGATCTTCGAGAACGTGCCGCAGCCTGAGAACGGCTATCTGCACGTTTCGCAAGCGCCGGGGCTTGGATTGAATCCGAAGCCGGGTCTGATCAAGGAGTTCAAGCAAGTCGATCGCACGTCGTTGCTGTTCACGCAACCGGGTGCGATGTAATCGATGAACTTGGCGGCGGGCGCAGCGCCCGCTGTACGGCGCGTTGTTATGGGCGAGGAGGGTGGTTGGCCCTCAGCGGTATTCGGCGTCAGGCGGATGCGGCACTCGCTCATTTTTTTCTTATTATCAGCTCTTTGCAGTTGCCATTAGATTCATTAGTTCATCCAAACTAAATTCAAACTCCCTCCCCATATCCATCGCCCCCAACTCTTCAAGCCAGCGATCCACATCAGCGTCGATATCACGCACGTTATTCAACTTAGTTGCATATGCCCAATTTGCAATTTTCGGATAATCCAGAACTTCTTCGGAAAGGAAAACCTCAAGCTCCTGACCAAACATCATTTTTGTGTAACTCATCGCCCCAGCTCCCTTCAAGTAGGCGGGTAATGCAGCGAATCAACAGGCAAGCCATCAATCATTTTCGGATGTACACCGATAGGATTACCTTGATGGTCATACGACTCATAGTACGGGCGCAAACGTCCTGAAACATTATCATTTTTGTACGTCCGCTCAGGCAATTCCACTCAGCTGACATTCGCATAATGTACATTATGTTAAATCGTGTATTTGAACAAAAGGCGGGATCGCGATCGGCGTGACCCCGCCCTTTGTGAATCGAAAAAACCGCTAGCCGCCTACGCTGACGCGCCGAAATTCAATGCGCCAGGAAATCGAGGACCATGCGATTGAACGCGTCGGCGTGTTCCCACTGCACCCAGTGACCGCAGCGATTGAACACGTGCAGTTGGGCGTTGGGCAACCCTGCCAGTAGGCGCAGACCGACGTCCATCGGCACGAAACGGTCTTCCCGGCCCCAGACGATCAACGTCGGCGCGGCGATTTCGCCAAGACGTGCGCCGTAGTCCGTGAACTGCTTCGGGTTCGCAGCGAGACTCTTCACGAAGTTCTCGAGATGCTCGCGAGACGCGAGCATGTTGTCGAGCCGCGCCTGCATCAGGTCGTCGGTGATCGAACTTGCATCGAAGACGAACACGTTCATCATCCGCTTCAGATTCTCGATGGTCGGCTCCTTGTACAAGCCGTTGAGCAGCTTGATGCCTTCGGTCGGCATCGCCACGAACTGGCTCGGCCCACCGGTGCCCCCGCCCATCAGAATCAGCTTGCCGACGCGCGTCGGGTTCGCCAACGCGAATGCCACCGTGCTGTGACCGCCCATCGAGTTGCCGATGATGTGCACGCGCTCGATGTCCAGCCCGTCGAGTACCGCCTTCAGCACACGGGCGTTGAGCTCCGAGCGAGATCCTGTGTTGACGACGGGATCGCTCTTGCCCCAACCCGGGCAATCGACGAGCAGCACGCGATAACCCGCGTCGACGAGCGGCTCGACATTGCGGTTGAAATTGGCCCAGCCCGTCGCGCCAGGCCCCGAGCCGTGCAGCATCACGACCGTCTCCTTGCCGCTGCCGGTGTCGTTGTAATGAATGCGAAATACGGTGTCTGCATCGCGAACCGTGATGAAGCGGCTCGTCGACGCTTCAGTGATTGCCGTCATGATGACTTTCCCTTATCAAAATCTGAGACCCGAAGCATCGGAAACTCGGAAACACAAGAACTCAAAACCTGCAAACCGCAAACATCAGGCAAGGCTCGATCAGCGTCCCGGCTGGACGACGCCCGCCACGATGCGCGGTGCGAACGTGCTCACGACGGTCAGCGCGGCAATCGCGGCGATCACGATGAGCGGAATGCTCGACGACACGAGCATCGAAGCGCTCTGCCCCAATGCAAACAATTGCCCTGCGACCAGCGGTCCGAGAATCGATCCGAGCCGACCGATCGCCACCGCTGCGCCAACGCCCGTGCCGCGCACTTCCGTCGGATACGCCTGACCCGCCATCGAATACAGCACCGACTGCCCACCCACGAGAAACAGACCGCAGAAGAACGCGCCGCAGGCCATCGTCAACGCACCGATGGCGCTCGACAGCCCAGCCAGCGACAACGCAATGCCGAGATACATGCCGATCACCGTCAGGCGAGGCGAAAAGCGGTCCATCACGTTCGAAATGCCAATGGCACCGAGGCCCCCACCGATGTTGAACATCATGATTGCCACGCCCGCCTGCTCCCGCGACAAGCCATTGGCGACGACCATCGACGGCAGCCAGTTCATCAGGAAATACAGCACGATCAGCGTGCCGAGATAGCTGACCCAGAGCGCGAGGGTTGTGCGCATGCGCCCTTCCCTCCACAGCGCGTGGGTCACACCGGGTGTTGCGTCCGAAAGTGCAGCGTTCGATGTCCGCGCAAGCCGCGTCTCGACGAA
Organism: Pandoraea pneumonica; assembly: GCF_902459645.1. Taxonomy (GTDB): domain Bacteria; phylum Pseudomonadota; class Gammaproteobacteria; order Burkholderiales; family Burkholderiaceae; genus Pandoraea; species Pandoraea pneumonica. Next base: position 978,057 of record NZ_CABPSK010000001.1, on the reverse strand, counting down.
CTGCGCCGACTCGCGCAGGCACAGCCCAAGCAGCGGCACCATCAACAACGGACCGAAACCGCCGACGTAGAACACGTGACGCCAGCCCTCCTCGCTTGGGCTGACGATGCCGATCACGGCCGCGAGCGCCGCGCCGAACGGCATACCGCAATACATGGCGCCCACGGCGCTGTTGCGATGCCCCTGCGGCGCAGCTTCCGCACACAGCGCAATGAGATTGGGCATGGCGGCGCCCAGACCAAGACCGGTGAGAAAGCGCGCCGTCAATAGCGACTCGAAGTTCCACACGTGCGCCGTGATCAGCGAGAAGATGCCGAACAACGCGACAGACAACATCAGGACACGTTTGCGTCCCCAGCGATCGGCGAGGCGTCCGCCCAGCGCTGCGCCAGGCAACAGCCCGATGGCGCCGGCGCTGAACGCCCACCCCATTTGCGCCACGCTCAGCGCGAATTCCTTTGCGATGCGCGGTGCTGCCACGCCAGCCGACTGCAAGTCGAGGCCTTCGAGTAACGCGATGGCCAAACACAAACCGATCGTCGCGAGGCTGCCCTTCGGGGCCGCGACGCGTTGGGATGATGCGTTCATTGCTAAGTCTCCATAGTTATTACGAGATCCGCTCTTGATGGCGGTCATGGTGTTGACGAAATCACGCGAAGACGGCCCGCACGCTGCCCAGCCCTTCGATCTCGGTGACGAACGTGCCAGCTTGCGTGACCGGCACCATTGGCCCGAGCGCACCGGTGAGCACGACGTCGCCCGCACGCAGTGGCGTGCCGAGTTGTGCCATGCGGTCCGCGAGCCAGACGGCCGCGTTTAGCGGATTACCGAGGCAAGCCGCGCCGTTGCCGCGCGATAGCACTTCGCCGTCGCGCGAAAGCGTCATTGCGCACGCTGTGAGGTCCACATCGGAGAGCTTTACCGGACGACTGCCGAGTACGAACAACGCGCTCGACGCGTTGTCGGCCACGGTATCCACGAAGCGGATATTCCACTGCTCGATACGACTGTCGACGACCTCGACGGCCGCCACGGCGTAGGCGCTCGCGCGAAGGATGTCGGCAAATGTGTGCTTCTCGTGCGTCAGATCGTGTTCGAGCACGAGTGCGATTTCGGCTTCGACCTTCGGCTGGATGAGGTGGGCAAGCGGCATCGGTTGCGCGTCGCCGTACGCCATGCTCGCGAACAGCGCGCCGAAGTCAGGTTGGTCCACGCCGAGTTGCTTTTGCACGGCAAGCGACGTCAGTCCGATCTTGCGACCGACGACACGCTCACCGTTGGCCACACGCGCATCGACATTGCGCTGCTGCACGGCGTAGGCGGTGGCCATGTCGTCCAGCGCGATCTCACCGCGTACGGGGGCAATCGTTTGACGCGAGGCTTCCGCCTGGCTAAGGCGGTCGGCAAGCGTCTGAATCAGTTGGGTATTCGGCATCGGAAAATCCTCTTGTCTGGTCTCGTGCTTCGTCATCAGGCTGCGGCTGCCAGCGACGGTTGCGACGCCGCATGCATGGCGGCAAAGCCCGCGATCCACTCGGGAATCGGACGGTAGTAATCGAGACTCGCGTGGTACTCGCCGTAAGCCGCGAGCATCGCGAACGCGGCGACCCACGTGCGGATCTCGTGCGCAGATTTGCCGCCGTCTCGCGTAATGGTGTCGTTGCTCATCGCGTCGACGGTGCGCCAGTCGCCGTCTGCCAGCGTTTGCAAGAAATCGCGGTCCCATTGCGGGTTTAGCGGATGCATATGGCTCTCGCCCGCCGTGAAAGCCTTCGCCGCCGCGACCGTGCGCGCCTGACGCGCCGCACGGGATTCGGCCGAAGGGTTGCGTCCTGCAATCAGACGCTCGGCGACCTCTTCGGTCGCGCCGATGAGCTCGGGCACGGGCGGCTCATGCGAAATGCCGCCCGAGCCGACCACGAGCACGCGCTTGTCCGTTGACGCAAAGAAGCGGCCGATCGCCTCACCGAGCAGGCGCGAGCGGCGAAGCGTTGCCATGGGGGGCGCGACCGAATTGATGAAAACAGGCACGACGGGATAAGCGTCGAGACTGCCTGTCAGGACTTCCAGCGCGTACGCGAACCCGTGATCGACCTGCATGCGGTACGACAGCGCAACATCGACATCGCTCGACAAGACGTGCTCTGTCAGTGCGTGCGCGGTGTCCGACGGCACAGGCAGCTTGCCCGCAAGGCTCTTGAAATCACCGATAGCCGTGGCCTGTGCGCCAATACAGAACGGCGGCATGACGTCATAGAAAAAACCATTGAAGTGGTCGGGCGCGAACACGACGACGAGCTCCGGATCGAACTGGCGCACACGCGCTCGCGCAGCCGCCTGCACGCGGGCCACTTCCGACACCACGTCATCGGCGGGATCGAAATAGCCATGCAGCGGTGTGTGGGACAGGCATTCGAGATGAATCGGCATACTCAGGCTCCGGAAACTTTGGCAAGGGCAACGTCGTTTTCGGTGCGACGAGGCACCGGCGCAGGCCCGTTCGTCACGAGACGGATCGCGTCGTCGGCGAGCGCCACCTTGCCAGCGAGTTGCGCGAGCGAGTCCGAGACCTCCTGCGGCGCGCATACGCCCGCAATGAAACGGTCCGGGCGCATCAACACCACGGAGTGAGCGCGCGCGGCGAACCAGTCCTTGAGACGGCCCTGCACATCACCAATGGCCATCACGCCCTCCGGCACGTCGTCCGTATAGACGAGTTGGGTATCCGGCTTGGCGAGCACGAAGCGAACGCCGAGCTTCTGTGCGATGGCGCGTGCCTGCGGCGTCATTCCGAATGTCGGATCGGCGCCCCAGCCGATTACGGCGAAGTGATTGCCGATCACGTCGTCGAGCCGCTTTGTTTCGCCATCGATGGTCCGCACGCGCGGCTGAATGAAGAGACGCCCCACCGGTGAGTTGACCGACGGATCGCGCCCATACACCAGCCGTCCCAGCCAGGACTCGCGCTTCTGGCTCATCAGACCGAGCAGTCGGCCCGGCGCCGAATTGCCTGAGCGCTCAAGCAGCCGCGCGAGCCATCTACCGGTGCTCGTCGGCGGCGGGAGCAGAACCACCCCCTCTTCGTATCGCGGCATCGGCTTGAAGCGCATCTCGACGAAGTAACGTTTGACGGACGGAAACCAGTTGAAGCTGCGCACGAAGGTGTCGCGAAAGCGCACACCGAAGCGCGTGGTCGGGGCGAAAATGTCGCCCGCCACTTCAGACAGATGGATCATCGCGCGCGCATGCGCCCGGCGCTCGGCCGTATAGGTATCGAGCAACCCGCCGTGGCATTGCCCCTTCACCACCATCGCCAACTTCCATCCGAGGTTGTTGGCGTCGCGAATGCCGCTGTTGTAGCCCTGCCCCTGCCACACCGGCATGATGTGCGCGGCGTCGCCCGCGAGCAGCACCCGCTCGACACGGAAGGTTTCGGCCAGCCGCGCGTTATGCGTGTAGACCCGCTTGCGGATGTAGTCGACCTTGTCGGGATACGCGACCACCTTGCGGATCAGCGCGGCCAGATTTTCCGGCTTCGACAGTTCTTCCTCGGTTTCACCCGGCATCACCATGAACTCGAAACGACGGATGCCGTGCGGCAGCGCGGCCGATACATAGGGGCGCTTGTGATCGCAATGCAGGTAGACATGCGGGGTGCCCACGGGGTCGTTACGCACGTCGACCACGATCCACTGGTTCGGCTTGGTGCGCCCCTCGAACGGCACTTGCAGCAGGCGGCGGATCTGGCTATTTCCACCGTCCGCGCCCACGACGTAAGCCGCACGAACGGTGCGCGTTTCACCATCAGCAAGGCGCGTGGTGAGCGTGACGCCGCGTGCGTCCTGTGTGCATGCCTCCACGCCATGACCGAACAGCACCTGGACGTGCGCGAAGCGCGCCAGGCCATCGAACAGTACGCGGTCGGCCATCGGCTGAATGAACGCATTGCGACGCGACCAGCCGAACTCGTCGGTGCGCGGCTCAATCGACGCAAAGCAATGACCGTCACGCGTGAGAAAGCGCATCCAGTGATCGGGCGTGGTGTGCGGGAGCAAGGCATCGGCGAGGCCCACTGCCTGGAACACGCGCAATGCTTCGTCGTCGAGACCGATAGCGCGCGGATAGTCGATGAGCTGATCGAGCTTCTCGACGATTGTGACGCGCACGCCTTGCAGGCCGAGGATGTTGGCGATCATCAGCCCGACGGGGCCGGCGCCGACGATGGCGACGTCGGTAGTCACGTCGGCCACGGTATTGGACGCATTGACGGATGCAGTCATGTGTCTCGCTCCTTTACTTTTTTTAGGCGCAAGCGCGCCCCCGCGCCTGTCTCGCGCGTACTGATGGCGTGCTGCTGTAGGTCAATCGGTGGCGGATCGTGATGTCCGCTTGTCTTCGCTTCGTTGGCTCGGGTCGGGCCGGGATCCGCGCTCGAACGACGTGCCTTCGGCAAATGTCGTTCGGACGGATTAAGACGGTGTCTCCGTTAGTGCTCTGATTTTCTGAGGAGTCTAGGCAGGTCGCAAAATGCGCTCAACAATTTCGCCGAAATGTGCATAGAATGCACAACGTTGATTTGCATGGGATTTTTATGAGCAAGTATCCGAACGTGCGGGGACTGTCGCGCGGCCTATTGGTGTTGCGAGCGATGAACGTCATGGAGCGGGGGCGTGCCACGCCAGCGCAACTGAGCGAAGCGACGGGCCTGCATCGCACGACCGTGCGGCGTTTGCTGGAGACCTTGCTGGAGGATGGGTTCGTGAGACGCAGCACGTCGGACGACACGTTCCGACTCGCGCTTGCCGTGCGCTCGCTCAGTGAAGGCTTTACCGATGACGAGCGGGTCGCGACCGTCTCGCCCCCGATCATGGGGCAGTTAATGCAGCGCGTCGTATGGCCGTCGGATCTGACCACCCCCGATGGCGACGCCATGATCATTCGCGAGACAACACACCGCTTTAGCCCGCTATCGTTTCACCGTGCGATGGTCGGCCGTCGCCTGCCGATGTTGTTCACCGCAGCCGGACGCGCCTATTTCGGCATGTGTCCCGACATGGAGCGCGAAGACATTCTGGACTTGCTGCGCACGGGGGCCGGTGGTGAGTTGCAGAAGCGCTTTGCTAGCGACGACGCCTTTATCCGTAACCTCGTACGGCAAACGCGCGAGAACGGCTTTGGCTCGAATCACGGCGATTGGCACGACCAGCGAAAGATCGGTGCCGTGGCAGTCGCGATCCCATCTGAAGGTCGTGTGCTCGCCAGTTTGAATGTGATCTATCTCGATCAGGCGGTGAGTCCCGCAGAGGCCGTGCGACGCTTCGTTCCACCCCTGCAAGACGCGGCCATGCAGATCGCGGCGGCAATATCGACGAAATCAGCGCCATCGCCTTCACCGAATACCTCGGCGCCGTCTACCGATCTTGGTATGCCGTGACCAGCTTGCGGATCCGCTCGGTGTCGCACAAGCGCGACATGACTAACGGAACGCGCGAGTCTCCGGTTGAGCTCGCAATCCGTGCCCTATTTTTGTCCAGTGCTGCCCGCTTCACGGCTCATAGAATTGAACCCATAGTGTGAGATATAAATTAGGTCGTCGAGTAGACCTTCGCGTGAAAGTTTGCTCCTCGGCACACTAGGCCGCGCAGCACGGAACGCAGACAACAGCCATTGACTACTTTTCGGCCTCGTGCTGTGCGGCCGGCCGCTTCGATGCAGAGCTCACGGGGCGGCACATTTCAATGAGTTTGACGCCCGGCAGCGAAGACGGACGCACTCCTAGCTTCGGTGAGCGCAACCGTCCCACAATTGACACCGTCCGCCGTTTAGGGGGCCGGGCCGTCGAGTTTCTGTCGCATTAGAGCCGGCGTCAGAGCCTCCCCCGAGTACAACTCGTTCAGATCTTCAAGATCATTAAGGAATTGCGGCAAGACGACCTCCGCATAGCGCCAGCAACTGAACGTAAATGCGTGAAATTGCGATATGGCAAGTTGTTTTGTGCGACTCAGCACCCGTTTGGCCAACTCGCTATTACCGAGAGCCCAGTGGGCAAATGATAGGCATTGCAGGTGATTGAGTGACGGTATGCTTTCGTAGTCACTGGTCGAGCATGAGATGAAGCGCTTAAAGTAAACCTCGGAAAGTGAGCTATGCGTCCAATACAGGGAGAAGCCGTAGTTGAAGGCATCCGCGATGTCTGCATGGTTTGGGTCGCCAGCGACTTGATGAAGTACATCAGATGCATCCTCGAGCCGTCCGAGGGATATTAGTGTGATGCCGAGGGCGCCTATTAAATCTCTTCTTTCGCTGTTTGAAACCTCATCGCGCGACAAGGCTTTTTTAAGGATTTCATGCCGAAGCTGAACGCTGGCGCTCGATCTCATCAATTCGCTGGCCAAAAACACAATATCCTCGATGGAAAGGGATTTTATGGCCTTGGAGTCGGCGATGGCGCTGAGATCGATGTTCCTCTGCTCAATCAGAACCTGTATGGCAAATATGATATCGGACGTTACGATAGAAACGTCCAAATTCAAGAACTCCAGGAGATCTTGAACGGCTGACAATTGATCCTCTGGAGTGCCTTGAATTTTAATGGCAGCAAGATCAAGTTTTGCCCGGTATTCCTTGTATCCAGATGAAATAACTTGCTGCAGCAAGACTCTGCACTCGTCCCATTTGCCAGATGCGCGATAAACACGCGAAACCCAAAAAAGAATGTCGTTATCTTGCTCAATGGACGAAAGAATTTGGTCGATTTTTAGCTGAACATCTTTGGGAGTGTAATTTTCTCCGCCATCTGGGTAATCACGTGCAACTGCTTGCAAAAATCGAATTGACGATTCTTTGTCTTCGGGGTTGTGCTTGGCGATCTGATCAGCCAAATACATATATTGCCGAGATAGGCGGCTTTTGGGGTGCCCGAGGATAAAGGGTGATTGCTCGATAATCGCGAGCGAGTTGTAGTAGTGGATCGTGGCGGTCAGGCGCTGATAGCCCAGCTCTTGACTGAATTGATCAAGCGTTTTCGAAAGCACTTCGTTTTCGTCATCAAGATTGGGGACGTTTGATGCAACGAAGTGCACATGTGGCTGTCGCAACGTCGGGAATGTCTTCTGAACGTTGATTGCGTTGCAGACCTGGGTCAGTCCGAACAAATTCTGTGGATTTGGAGTAAACACCAAGCAGACTGCATCTGGCAATTGGCGAGTACAAATTCCCGCGACGTCAGTGAAACCAGTTCTCGAGTCAATGAAGACGTAATCAGGACTCAATGCTTCGTCCCACTGCTCCCGCAAATTTTCAAGAAGCAGGTAGCCATCACGTTTGGCGTAGAGCTCCTGCCAATTGATCGCAGAAAATCGCTGCTCATAGCTTGCGTCTTGCACACCTGCAGGCATGATCCACAGTGATCCATCGGTTTCGGGAAACGAATGTGCTTGATAAAGGTGGTCGCGACAATCAGGCACTTCATCAGTGCGAAGGTAATCTGAGATGTACTCAACAACTCCAGGCGTGTCCGGTCGAGTTATTTCGAAAGCAAACGAGCGAAGACCAGGTGCTTCCAGGTCCATGTCGACCAGCAACACGCGCTTTCCCTTGCTGGCAATGTGAGCTGCCACATTGACCAAGGCCATTGATCGGCCTACACCGCCTTTGAATGAGTAAAAAGTGACGACGTGCATTATGCGACGCGCTGTTCGAGTTGATGTAGCTGAAATGCACTTTGCGCTTCGCGCAAATCTGGGAGCTTTCGCGCAGAAATTGATGAAAATTTGGCGACATTGCGTGTTGTCGCTTGTTTCTGAATTTTCTCGTCCTTCAGGAATTCAAAATTCCCACTTAGGCCAAGCAACTTCAAATAATTATTTTGGCTCTTGCTTTGGACTATTTGCCCCGCTTCCCATCTACGAATCGTAGCAACGCCAATCCCCGTCACCTCGGCGAATGAATCAACCGACGCGCCCAATCGCGTACGCATCGCTTTGATTTCCGCTGGGGAAAAGAGCCCCAGATAGCGACAAATTTCCTCATGGCGAATCTCCATCGCACGTTCGCCTAAGAACACCTCTTCACACTCTGCAGTTTGGCAGTAGTGCACCGGAATCGTCGCGGTGAGCGTGACGGTCGCGCCATTGTGTAAATACTCGAACGCGTGCGACTCGTATCGGGTTTCCACGGATGCTAACTCACAACTGGGGCATACATGGCCCACATCAGCTTGACGCGGAACGTCCGTACCCTTGATTTCATTTGGCATGGAATGTGTTCGTACTGTAATGAAAGCTACGTCCGAGAACGCCGGGGGGGCTCAGCTGAAGCTTGATATAAATTACCCCGCCAGGACTAGGGACTTTCATGACGTACCCCGTTTTGCCGCGAGGTTTGTCTAGCGTGATGACTTCAACAGGAGTGCCTTGGTCTAAAAGGTCTGCCACATAATCCCAAACAGTCAGGTCGGAAAATGCTCGCCCCTCCTCATCTCTTGGATCAGCAACCCGGGACGGGTTCCAGTCGGTTGGTGCCGCCGGAGAAAAACTGGCGCTTCGGCCACGCGGTTTGCGACAACATCGACTCAACTCCTTGCGTATGTGCTGCTCGCACTCGCCTGCACTCATATGATAGCGATGGATCTCGAAAAATCAACACCCAATAGCGTGGTGTCGATCATTTGATATGATTGTAGATGCCTATGAAGCGTTATATGGTGCCATGAACAGCCATTTTCAGCCAATTCCTTGTTCTGGTGCATCGAAAAGCGACGTTCGATCGATAATCGTCAGTACAACCGTCCAGCCCTTCGCTCAACGGACCCCGTTATTTCTTCCTCCCCTTCCCCGGTGTCGTCTGTTGCTGCTTTTGCTTACCCGTTGGCTGGCTTTTTCTTGCATCGTCTTGCTTGCCGGTTTTTCCGGATTTGACGGATTTAGCCGGTTCAGCGGTGCCTTTCTTCGCACCGCTGCCGCCCTTGGCCGGCGGCGACTTGTCGCGCGTAGGCGTCTCCGTTTCGGACGTGTCGCTTGCGGTCTCCGTCGCCGCAGCGCCGACGCCGAGAAGACCTGTCGTGTCGATTTCGTAGAACGGATGGCAAAAGCGCAGGCCGGCGACCTCGCGAATCGAATATCCCGCGTAGTGTGTGGGGGTGACGTAGAAATGCGACTTTTCGTGATTGAACACGACCTTGACCTTGCTGCTGCGACTGGCCGACGCTTCGTAATACAGATGACCACCCGGTAACCAATACCGGTCGTTCTTATGGAAGCTGAACGCTTCTCTGGACCCCGCATCAATCTGCCGGACCACAGCGGCGAGCCACCCAGGCGGCACGATTCTGCGAATGCCGTCGCTTGGTTTGCCGCCGAGCCGATCGAGTTCGGTCACGGCGGTGACAGCCTTGGGATTGAAATCTAGATCATTGCAGACGGTGTCCTCGGCTCTCATATCGAAGACGAGCGCTGACTTCAGCGCCGACTTGAGCGGCGACTGAACCTCACGGATCATTTTCGGGTTCAGTTCCTCGAGATTGATGGATGTGAAAAGCTTCTCCCAAATCAACTCGTAATTGCGTGGGTCGCTCACCGTGGCATCCAGCAACAATCCGTTGCGGGCACCGCCCTCCTCACTAGCCGTCGAACCGCTGCTCTTGGTCTGGGTATGATGCAATCGGCCCTGGAATCCCTCGTCTTTGCCTACGTACAGGGCCTTCTGATCCCAGCCGACGCCGTCAACGTTGTACTCAAGGTCCCCTCCTCCCGTCCACGGTCCGATGTTACGGAACCCAGGCGTCGACTGAGCGTAAGCGGCCGTTAGACTCTCCGAAATTGGCTTGCTGGCATCGGCCGTCTTTTTCTTCGAGGCTTTCTCTTGGCAACGCTGATAGGCGCTTTTTGCCCCCCTATTCAGCTTGTCCAGTTGGTTGAGATAGGTGCCTAGATCCGCATCGTCCGGATCCGTAAAGACTTTGTGCGTGTCCGGACGCCCTCCGGCACCGCCCAGATGCACGCCGTGAATCGCGCCTGCGCGTCGATTCAGATCGTGGCGAATTTGATGAAGCTGGTGCTCAAGATTGGCCATCAGCGCCGCGCCATCATTGTCTTTGCCGAGCAAGTTGTCGTAATAGCCCTTGATCGTCAGGCTCAGGTCGCCCAATCGGCTGTACAAATGTTGCAGCTCGCTACGGTTGGTGCCTGTGAATCCCTTCACGGCTTTGGCCAGCGAGCCGACGTCGTGGATGCCTGGCTGGCGCATCAGCTTGGCGATACCTTCGCGTTCTAGCTCATCCGCGCGTTCGATCGCGCTGTAGTTTTGGGCGTCGTGTGCGCCCGGGTCGGCACCGCGCCGCAACAGAATTCGAACCATTTCTTCGTCGGCCGTGTCGGCCTCCACGGCCGCATGAAGGGCCGTTTTGCCGCTGGCGGCGTCGATCGTCTGGACACGGACACCGCCTGAGTCGAGCATCTGCTGAACGGCGCGGCGATTGCCCGCCCTTACCTGCTTGATCAGCAGCGCGCTGGCCGTCAGCTCACCGAGCTCTTCAACTGGCGTGTCGAGCGGGCCGGTCGGCTTGTCGATCTTGGCGTAGGTATATAGATAACCCTGGTGCTGCTCCGCGCCCGGGTCCTCATGCGAAGTCACCGTGCTGTCGTTTGCCTGTAGCCATTCACCGCCCGCGGTTTGCTGCATCCACGCCCGGTAATGTCCTTCGTCGCGCGAGCCCGTGTGCATAACCACGCCCGTCAGTCGATATCGGAAATGGCCCTCGTCCTTGCCCGGCTGGGCAATCGTAAAGGTCGGCGGCATGAAGAAGGCCTTGTCGAGACGACGCAAGCCGCGACTGTCCTGAATACTGCGGTTCAGCACGAAGACCAGTACATCGGGCAAGCGCAGCAACGTATGTTTTTCCTTCACCGCGGAGAGTGCATGGTATGCACCGTTCTGCTTCACCTTTGGGCGGTTGGATTCGTCGTAAGACGTTGTGAGGCCTTCGTAGAAGCGCTTGGCCAGAAACTGCTCAAGTGTGTCGAAATGAATGATGTCGATTGGAATCGAGTTGGCGGGCGCCGTCTTTTCCGTACTCTTGCGATTGGTGTACTCGGCGGGCCCTTTAGGCCGCTCGCCGGTCCAGTCGTGACGGTCGCTCGCTTCGAAGCTACGCTCGCGTTGGGCGTGGATCTGGTCTTTTCCACGAACCGCGAGGTTGAGCAGGCGTAAAAGCAGTTCAGACGCATCCTCCTGCGCCGTATCGCTTTCCACGAGCTTGTGTTTGAGCAGCAGTGCACGCATTTGTGTGATGCGTGCCGTTTCAATAGCGTCGTCACCCCCCTTCGCGATATCGTCGGCCAACGTCAGAATCGGCCCCAGAACGGCGTGTTTGCGCCGGCTGGCAAACACGCTTTGCAGTGGTCCGCTGATCATTTGCAGCGCCACGTTCATGAAGCAATCGTGCCCGCTTACGTTGGGCAGGCCGAGACGTGCCTTGCTCGGCTTGCCCTCGGGCACATCGCTGCGCGTCGCACGGCCCGACACTTCCGCGCTCTCGAGCCCATCGCCGAGGTCGCGCCGCACGATTTCGGGCTTTTTGTCTTGCAGCGAGGTGTCGGGCGCGAGCGGTAAGAGACCGGCGCTGCGGTAGGTGTAGAGATAACCGGTGTCGATGTTCTCCGGCACTTTGCGTGCTTTGGACGCCCTGGCGTCGTCACGTGTCAACCAACCTTTGTCCGTCAGGCGCTCAGCCGTATAGTGTCCGCCGGATAGGCTGCCGTGCTGTACGACATAGGCATGAAGCTCGAATCGTTCCCAGCGAGGGGCGTCCGGTGTTCCGCTTCGCAGCACCAGTTCCTGAGGCATGTCGAAGCGTCGGTTGATACGTTGTTGGCCGCCATCGGCCCCGATGCGAAAACGATGCAGATGGAAGGTCAGCACCGGTGGCAGCGTGACGAATCTACGCCGCACGGATACCGCGCCAACGCGGTGAACTTCGCCGCTGACCCGGATGGCATAGCGATTCTTAGCGTCGAACTCAGTGGCCACGCTGCCCGCACCGAACTCGTGATACAGGAAGTCGTGGAAGCTCACGTACTGGTCGAGATCGACACCGATCATCGACGTCCGCGTCGTTTGTTGGGCCTTCTTGTCGGTATACGTTTGCAGTTGTTCAACGTTGCCGGTATAAGCCGCGTCGCGTTCGGACTTGGCGTATTCCCGCTGTTCTTCGACGACCACCTGATCTTGCGCGCCTAACGTCAACTCCAGCAGGTGCTGGAGCACTTCGGAGGCGTCTTCCTGTCCCCCCTTGCTCGGGACGACGCGCCCGCGCCTTCCGACCGGAATCTCGTACAAGTGATCGCGCAGTGCTGCGATCGTCTCGCTCGGCACGTCGTCACCACCAGCATTGACCTGTTGGATGACGCGCCACAGTTCGTCCTGAACGTCGTGGTGATCCGCCCAGCGTCGTACCGCCGGGTCGAATCGATCTCGATAGCCAGCGCCGATCAAATGGATTAACGCGTTGAGGAAGCAGTCGTTTGCCCGGTTCTCGATGCCTGCCGGTTCTGCGCGTTGGATAACGCCTTGCTGGGCTTGGCGCTGGACGATGGCCGAGCGGACGGGGGCTGGCGATGCCGACCCGCGATCGATGACGGCCGCCATGTCTTTATGCTGCTGGGTTCTGGGGCTGCCGTCGATGAGGCGAGTGAGTGCGCTTTGCTGCTGGCCGCGCGGACTGTCGCCCGACAACGCGCCGATTTGCCGTTGCACCAGCGCAGCCGGACGTTGGTCGGCCAGCGCACTCGTGGGGGCGCTGCCCCGTGCGTCTGTCGAGACGTGGGTCTCGGCCTTTTGCTCTGGAACCTGCTGGGCGAACTCCTGCATGTCGTCAGGGCGGCGTCGCCGCTAGGCAAGTGACGGCGAATCTTATCACGTGGGAATTGAACGTCGCGGGAGGCCGAAACGCCACTGCGCCAGTCGGCAACCGGGCAATTTCATCACTGATTCGTGGGCTGCTGCGGCTTACGGCGCAAGATGATCCAGGTACGGATAAACGAGCGTGGTTGGGTTTTCTGCGCTTGCAACGCTTGAAGGTGCTCCGGGTGGTCCGTCAGATCCACGCTGCGCGCGCGCGGTCGTCGTGCGAACAGCGCGGTATCTCGTGAATCCCCATGCGCGGTCGTCCCTATGCGCAGGGATTCTTTCTTCCGGTACATCAACTTGAGCTCGGCGCCCGTGACGCTTCCGGTCTTGCCTTCAATCACGGCCAATGCTTCGGCGCGATGCGTCTCTGGAACGTTGCTGTTGATATCGGCTCGCACCTTATCGAAGGTCACGGTTTCGTTGTAATCGTAGGACGGCAACTCGAGTCTGTGTCCATAGAGCGGCGTGGCATGCCAGATCGCCGGGTCCATGAAACTGACACGCCCGCGCGGCGGCAGATCCACACCCTCGATCTTATTCGGCTGCCCCTGATTGGCCCGACGCGCATCCTTTAGCAACGCGTGAGCGCTCTGCGGGAAGTCTTGCTCGTACGGCTGAATGCCCTGATGGTCGTACACGTATTCGGGAGACGCGCCCGCTTGTGTGTTGTTGTAGGTCAGATTGACGAAAAGCGTCTCACCGACCGAGTCTTTGTGGAGCGCTCCGCCACTGTCAGGCAATCGGTTGGGATAGAAATCGACATCGATGTAGACGTCGTGGGTCTGGCTGATATTGGCCCAGTTGGCCAATATCCATTGATACTGGCCCGCGCTGTGTAGCGTGGAATCGACGTTGTACTTAATTCGATCGCGTAACGGGTCATCCCCCGCCACGAACCGCGCCTCGATGGACGGCGCGACGAGTGGTTCGATCGGTTTGTCCGTGTGAGCGGTTTCGAGGATGCTGTTGTCGTCCGTTTGCATCACAAAGCTCGCCACGCGCAGCGGTCGGCCCGGATGGTTGGTCAGATCCTGCTGGTACTTAATGCCGAGGTCGTTCATCAGATCGACTTGATGATCGAAGAACTCCTGGCTGGTATCGGCCACCTCGATCGCCGGCATGCCCTTGCCCAACTGCCGCCAGTCCGTGTCGAGAATCTCTGCCCAGCAAAGTGCCCCAATTCCTCCGGGGATGGGCGCATGCGTGCCCAGCCACTGCTGCCCCGCATGAGTCAGGGCGATCATCACTTCTTTGCGTTCGTCACGGCCCGTGTAGGTATCAGCGAGCGCATCGCGCAACTCATAGGGTAACGGCAGTACAGGATGCTGCGGGCCATAGAAGCTGTTGGTATTGGCAAAACGCACACGCTGCACGGGGGCGTGAGACGCATTCCCTTTGAGCACGCCGGTTCTGTTCGCCTGCGGGCTATTGCGGATGGCATCGCGCAGTGCTTGCTGCTGCACGACACGCGGACTTTCATTGATCGTCCCGGCGAGTTTGCGTTGCGTCGCGGCCACCGCCCGGCCGTCGACCCAACCCCGGTCCGACGGCGCTTTGCTAACCATTCCCTTCTCGGCGGGATGAGGCTCGGATTGTTGAACGGGCTCAGCTCTTGAACGCGTGCTCATGTCGTTTCCCGGGCAATTTTCTGGATCATAAATCGCCTTCGCACCCACTGGCTGCCATTTGTCATGGCATGCATGAGCCCTGTCACACGGACACAACAGTCTATTGGCTGGTACCCGCCACGCTAGGTTCTCGATGGACGTGGCAAGCACCCACCACAATCCATCGAAACTTACGCGTGATGTGCCCTCGCGCTCAAACCGATACGGTCTTCGCGTCACGCCCACCAGTGTTCGGCCCCACACCCGGACGCACTTGCAGCATGGCAAACACACCCACCGCCGTTGCCACCGCCGTGGCGACAAACATCGACGAATATCCGTATTTCGCCGACAAAATACCGGCCAGCGTCGGGGCCAGCACTGCGGCGATGTTCGCGATGAAGTGCATCAACCCGCTGAACGTCCCCACGCGCGTCGGTGCCGTGTCGATCACCACTGCCCAGTACACGGAGTTCGGCAGCGCGTTGAGCGCATTGCCCAGCGTCATGAGCGCAATCACGGCCCACACGCTCGTTGCCTGCGACACCATCAGGAAACACGCCGTCGTGCACAGCAGCGAGCCTGCGGCGAACCAACTGCGTGCGATGACCAGCTTGCCCGTCTTGCGATACAGCCAATCGGAAATGCGTCCGCCGAGCAGCACCGTCACGCATGCGCCGGTCCACGGGATCATGCCGATGTACCAAAGCGACGACAGGGTGAAATGAAACTCGTCGGCGAGGTATTTCGGCGTCCACGTGAGCAGCATGAAGTTCACGTAGACGAACGCGAAATAGCCGATCGAGTTGAACACCAGCGTCTTGCTCTTAAAGAAGCTCCACCACGGCATGTCGCCAGCGGCTGAGGCAGCCGACGGAATCTGCGCCGGACGGCCAGCGCGAATCAGCGCCGCTTCGGCTGCGTTCACGCGCGGGTTGTCCTCCGGGCGGTTCGTATAGACGCGTGCGAACAAGGCAATCAGCACGAAACCCGCCAAGCCGAGCACGACGTACATCGTTCGCCAGCTATCGGTGAGCAGCAGCAAACCGACCGCGACCGGTGCCGTGAGCAGCGCGCCGAGCGGCGTGCTCAACAACCCGATGGACACCGCAAAACCACGCTCCGACGGCGAAGCCCACGCTGCCATCGTCTTATTGATGATCGAGTACGCCGGGCCTTCCGCAAAACCAAACAGCACGCGAATCGTGGCGAAGCCAGTCAATGCCGAGCCACCGAAGACCGCGATACCCAGGTCGCCCGCCCAAATCATCGCAATGGCAAACACCGACCACGCAATACCCGCGATCACCCACACCGTCTTCGCGCCCACGCGGTCTGCCAGTGCCCCGCCGAACAGCGCGCCGAACATATAGCCATAGCCAAAATAACCAAGGACTGCGCCCCACCCTGCCCGGTCGAATCCGTATTCCGACGTGATCTGCGCCGCCGAGTATGAAATAGCGCCGCGGTCGATGTAGTTCACGAGGGCGATCACCACGATCAGCGCGAATATCGCGAATCGATATCGCGTCGCCGGGGCAGCCGGGTGGCCTGCTGTTGTTGGTTCCATGACGTCTCCTAGGTGTTGATTTCTCTGCAAAGCGCCCGATGCCCTTCGCAAACGATTGTCGATTATATATAATGCACAATGCATATCAACTGAAATCAAAAACCTCTCCACCTTGCCCACCTTATCCACCATGCCCAACTCGCTTCCCGTAGTCGCCGTCGCCTCCCTTGGCGGAACGATCAGCATGACGCCGTCAGACGCTGCCGGCGGCGTCGTTCCTACGCTCGACGCCACGCAGTTGGCGCAATCGGTCCCCGGCCTGTCCTCCGTGGCAAACATCAAGGCGACAGCGTTGCGCCAATTGCCGAGCGCGTCGCTGGGTTACGGCGATCTGATGGCCGCCCTCACCTGGGCCGAGCAGCAAATTGCCGATGGCGCCTGCGGCGTCGTGCTCACGCAAGGCACCGATTCGCTTGAAGAAACCGCTTTCCTGCTGGATCTGTTCTGGAAGCTGCCGCAACCGCTGATCGTGACGGGCGCGATGCGCGCGCCCCAAGCCGCTGGCGCCGACGGTCCCGCGAATCTTTTGGCGGCGGTGCGCACGGCGGCGCATCCCGACAGCGTGGGACGCGGCGTACTCGTGCTGATGAACGACACCGCTCACTACGCGCGTTGGGTCAGCAAGGGCGACGCGCTGGCCGTGCAGGCATTCGTGTCGCACGACGGCGGTGTCGCAGCGCGCATCGTCGAGGGACGCCCGACGTTTTTCCACGCCAAGCCTGCTCGCCCGCAACCGTTGGCGCGCCCAGTGCGTGATTGGCCCAAAGTTGCGCTCGTGACGGCAGTGCTGGGCGACGACGGTGAGCTGGCGGAAATGGCGGTCAACGGTGGCTATGAAGCGGTTGTGATTGCCGCGCAAGGTGCGGGCCACGTCTCGTTCGGATTCGCCGAGCGCATTAGCCGACTTACGACGCAAGTGCCGGTGGTGATCGCCAGCCGTGCGGCGAGTGGGTCGACGGCATCGCAGACTTACGGTTATGTCGGTGCCGAAATCGATCTCGCACGGCGTGGCGCACATCTGTCCGGTTGGCTGTCTGCGCTCAAGTCACGATTGCTCGTTGTGGCGTTGCTTGCCTCGGGTGTTGCGCCCGCAGCGGTAGGAGAAGCGCTGGCAAATTGGAGTAAACTCACGCGTCAATAATCTTCACATGGCACCCCATTGAAAAGCATGTCCTCTGCATCTGCCAGCGCGTCCGGCTCGTCTGGCCGTCGTCGACTCACGGCATATCAATATGCCATCGAGACACTCCGCACCGAGATTCTGCAAGGCAAGTTGAAGGCGGGCGACCGCCTTCGGCAAGACGATCTCGCGCGCCGTCTCGATATGTCGACGACGCCCGTGCGTGAAGCGTTGCGCACGCTGGTTTCCGAGGGATTGGTGTTTTTCGACGTTCACCGCGGTGCCGTGGTGCGCGGTCTCACGATCGACGACGTCAACGAGCTTTACCACCTGCGCAAGACACTCGAACCGATGATGGCCGAGCAAGCGATGGCTACGCTTCGCGAAGAGGATATTGCGCATGCCGAGGCGTTGCACCTCGAAATGGTTGCGACGACGGACGTCGTCAAATGGACTGAGTTGAATCAGGCGTTTCACGCGGCGCTCTGGGCGTCGCAAGACAATTCGCGTCTGGCGCACCTCATCAAGACCTTGCGCGACGCCTCGGGGCCGTACATTGCCTTGTCGTTGTACATGCGTCCTGTGCACGTCGACGTGAGCAACAAAGAACATCAGAAGATGCTCGACGAGTACCGTGCCCGCGATATCGCAGCGACCCGGCGTCACACGGTAGATCACCTCGACGCCACGCTGCACATCATCATCAAAGCCATCGAGCAGACCGAGGCCGAAGCCGCTGCTCAGAGCTAACGTCGGCTATCCGATATCCGATATCCGATTAGGCGCTGCCCATTAGCCCTGACGGATTCTCAACCTATCGCGCCGACTGGGCATCGCGGCGGCTTTGCTCTTCCACTGTCAGGACGGCCTCCGGCGCGACTTCAAGTCGTGCCTTCGGAATCGGGTCGCCGCTCTCATCGGAGAGTCCATAGGTGCCCTCCGCAATCTTCTCTAACGCCCGCTCGATATCCGCGATACGGTTGTCGTTGACGTTGCGCAGGTTCTGGTTGACCTCGTCTTGTGCCAGATCCTGCGCATCGTCTTCGAATTCGTGGGCTTCGTCGCCGTGCTCGGATTGCAGCGACGCCTCGTCGGCGATCGTATTTTCTTCGCCGCCAAGCAATTGTCGGCGCATGGCTTCCAAGCGCTTGCGCTGCTGCTCAATGAAGTCGGGGCTGAGTGTCGATGGCGGCTGCGGCATGAGGCTCTCCTATCGTCTGAATTGGGCGGCGCATGGCCACCACCTTATGCCTGGGATATCGACCCGGTCAAGGCGGGCCGAGCCATGCAGCCCAGCCCCACCCTGCCCTAGTTCGCCGACAAATATCGACGGAAATCGCTATCGAGCGACGCCAGCGACCGGTCGATGGTCTGGCGGTGCGTGTCGATCCACTTGCCGTCGGCGTCGAGCTCACCATCGGTGCGCGCCAGCATGCGTTTCATTTCCGCCGGTTGCGGGCCGCCCGACGTCGCACGATGCATCACGATCGCCGTCGGATCGAGCGTCGCGCGGAACTGCGCTTCGGTCATCGGCAACTCGCCCCCGCTAACCTGCATCTCCGTGAGCGTCTGCTTGTAGATGCGCTGCGCTTCCGTGTAGGGGAAGTTGCTGGGGCGAAGATCGTGGGCTTTCGCATAGTCGACGATCTCCGACGCAAAATGATGTCCCACGCGGAACGGCAAGCCATGCTCGCGCATCAGCACGTCGGCAACCTCTTGCGATGCCGTCCAGTCGCTGTCGAGTTCTTCGAGCGCGCGCTGCGGGTCGATGACCAGCGCATTCAACACACGATCCCAACGCTTGAGCAACGCCGTGGTCCGGTCGAGGACCGCCATGTTTTCATCGATATGCTTCGCGTCGCTCATGCCCGGGGGAATGTTATGCGCGGTGATCACACGGCCCACGCCGAGCGTCACGACCATCGAGGCGGCGGTGCGCGTGTCGTTGAGCAAGCCGGGGTTGCGCTTTTGCGGCATGGCGCTCGAGACATACGTGTTGCCGCCCCCTTCGCGCAGCAAAATCCACGGCCGCGGCTGCGCATACTGCACCATCACGTCCTGCACGAAAGCCGATGTATGCAGCGCGATGCTCGTCGCCAGCGCACCGATCTCCACCGGCAAGTCGGTTGCCGCGATCTGCGACGCATCGTAGGCGTTGTCCACCTTATCGGCAAAGCCGAGCGCATGCGCCATCTTGTCGCGATCGAGCGGCCAACTGGTGCCGTTGAGCACCGTTGTGCCCATCGGCGACAGATCGACGCGTGCATACAACTCATGCAAACGTTGCGAATCGCGCTGGAGTCCTGCCACGTAACCCAGCAAGTAATGGCCGTAGCTGTTGGGTTGCGCCGCCACGCCATTGGTGTAGTTCGGCACGATGGTCGCTTCATACTGCTGCGCCAGCCGACGAAGCGTTGCCGTCGTGGTGCGCAACTGCGCAGCGAGAACGAGCAGCCGGTCGCGGTACATCGCGGCGCGCACCGTCGCCAACATGTCCTGACTGGAGCGCCCGGCATGCAGCAGCGTCGCCTCGACGCCCGCCGCCTTGATCAGCAAGGGCTCGAAGGTGATGACCAAGTCCGGGCGTGCACCGCCGGGCTGGTCGCCTGCGCGCAGTACCGTGTCCAGTCCCGTCGCGATGCGCGGTGCGAGCGTTTTATCCAGCAATCCCTGGCGGGTATTGATGACCAACGACGCCTTGTTAATTTCACCCAACCAGAAGAACGCATCGCGCTGGGGCGTCGCAGCCATAGAGGCGGTCGCGGCGGATGCGGTGCTATTGGGCGCGCTCTGCGCCAAGGCGGGCACGGAAACCATCGTCATCAGGCACAGCCCGAACCCAGCAATTCTTTTCTTGTGCACCACATGTCTCCTGATCGTGGAGGCGTCCGAAGGGGGATCGGCGCCGGCGTTATTGTGCAGGCGGATACGTTACTCCGGTCGCCGTTTGTGCGCTACATTCGGGTGTCTACGGATCGATGAGAGGCTCGCAACGCTCGGGGAGAATCGTCGATACCGCTTGCCTCATGAGTAAAATACGCATCTGCCCTGTTAGCGTGCGGTGCGCAATGCCGCCACATCCAAAAATATGACGCAAAAGAAACGGACGACTTTGAAAGCGCTGGCCGAATCGATTGGCGTTCACTCGTCCACGATCTCGCGGGTGATGAACCCCGAGACCCGGCATCTGATCAGCGACGACGTCGTCGAACAAGTGCTCAAGGCCGCGCGTCAACTCAATTTCTCGCCTAACCGGGTAGCGTCCGCACTTCGCACCAAGCGCTCTCGCATCATTGGTGTTGTGCTGCCGGACATCGGGAATCCGGTGTTTCCGCCGATTTTGCGCGGCATTGAAGACGAGCTCGCCAAGAAGGGCTTTATTCCGTTGATTGCCAATGCGGAAGGTGGAAAAGAGCGGCAGCGGTTCGTGATCGATCAAATGGCGGGCCGACAAGTCGACGGCCTGATTCTCGCCACGTCCGGCCGGAAGGACCCTATCCTCGAACATTGCCTCGAAGAGGGCATTCCGGTGGTGGTGGTCAATCGCAGCGAAGACAGTGGCCGTGCGTCGTGCGTGGTGAGCGATAACCAGTTGGCGATGCTGCTGGCGGTCAAGCATCTCGTGGCGCTCGGTCATTCGGCCATCGCGCACGTGGCAGGCCCGACCGACTTATCGACGGGGTACGAGCGCAAGGTCGGTTTTCTCGACGCCCTCAAAGCGCAAGGCCTCAAAAAGACGCACTGCCCTGTGGTCGAATCCACCGCATTCGGACGTGCCGAGGGGCGCATAGCGTGCGATACCGTGCTAGACCGCCATCCCGGCACGACGGCCATCGTCGCCGCGAACGACTTGCTAGCCCTCGGCTGCTATGACGCGATTCGTGCGCGCGGCCTGAAGTGCCCGGACGACATTTCCGTCGTCGGGCACAACGATATGCCGCTCATGGACTCTGTCTGGCCCCCGATGACGACGGTGCACATTCCCCTCTACGAAATGGGGGTTCGGGCGGCATCGTTGATGCTCGAAAGCCTCGACGCCAGCACGAAGACGCAAATCAACGTGGTGATGCGTCCCGAACTGGTCGTGCGCGAATCGACGATCGCGCGATAGTCCATCCCTTCGCGCGGCTCACGGCCGCGCCCTCCCCGCCTCTTCCGCCGCGCTCCAATCTCCCCCTTTTTGCTGTGCCTCGTTGCCTGATGCAGCGTGCTTTTTACGCAACGAAAATGCAAACGTTTGCGGCAAATAACTGAAATATTCCCTCGATAGCCCCCGAAGCCTTAGTCATTACTGAGGATAAACAGCCTTTGACAAACGAAAAATCAGAGAATACTATGCAAACGTTTGCATGAAAGGGCGAATGAAAATGGAATCTGGACAAAGCGGCAGCATCGTCAGCGATGTTGCGTCGGTAACGGGCATCGTGCTCGCTGCCATGAGCAAGACCGAAGATCCGCGGCTCAAGGAGATATTGGGCGCGCTCGTCGTACATGGCCATGCCTTCCTCAAGCAGGTGAAGCTCACCGATGAGGAGTTCGAGCAAGGCTTGGATTTCCTGCGCCGGGTTGGCCTCACGTGCAACGACAGCCACAACGAAGTGGTGCTGCTGGCCGATGTGCTCGGCATGTCGACGTTGGTCAAGGTGCTGAATAACTCGATGAATGACGAACACTCGGGCGGTGCGCTGCTAGGCCCGTTCTTTCGCGGCGGATCGCCGCACTACGCCTTGGGGGCGTCCATCGTGCAAGACGACGCGCCCGGCGCACCGATCTTCGTGAGCGGACAAGTGCTCGACATTCGGCAGCAGCCGATTCCCAACGCGAAAGTCGACGTTTGGCAGGCGTCCCCGGTGGGGCTTTATGAGAATCAGGACCCTGACCAGCCGGAGATGAATCTGCGCGGCCACTTCTTTACCGACGCGCGTGGCGAATTCCGTTTTCGCAGCGTGCGCCCCGCCGGTTATCCGGTGCCGACGCACGGGCCAGTTGGCGATCTGCTGCGCGCGCAGCATCGCCATCCTTACCGCCCAGCTCATCTGCACTTCGTGGTGATTGCCGAAGGCTGCACGACGCTTATCTCGCAGATTTTTGCGGACGATGCCGAGTATTTGGACTCAGACGTCGTCTTCGGCGTGACCCGTGATCTGGTGGGCAAGTTCGAGCGCCACGAGGCTGGCACCGGTCCGCGCGCCGAGCAAACGGTGCCGTATTACACCCTGCACTGCCGGTTCGTACTCGCTGAAGGCGTGCCCACGCACCCGACACCGCCCATCAAATAGGAGATTCGTATGACAAACGCATTGGATCAAAAGGTTGCCGTCGTGATCGGCGGGACGGGTGGCATAGGCAAAGCAACGGCGAATCGCTTGGCGCAGGCTGGCGCGAGCGTCGTCGTGGTCGGCCAAGACGACATTGCCCAGGCCGAAGCGGTCGTTCAGCAAATTCCCGGCGCAGGGCATAGCGCACTGCTGGCGTCGATTACCGACAGCGCGACCCTGACCGCGCTCGCCGTCGCCGTGCGCGAACGCTACGGCCGCGCCGACATTCTCGTCAACGCCGCGGGCTTCACCAAGCCGATCAAACACAGCGATCTCGACGCCCTGACTGACGAACTGATCGACGACATGTTCAAAGTGAACTGGCGCGGCCAGTTCGCTGCGATCCGGGCGTTTCGCGGCTTGCTCGCCGACTCCGGCGATGGGCTCGTCGTCAACGTGTCGTCAATCTCGGCAACAACGGGAGTCGGCAGCAACGTGGCCTACTGCGCCGTGAAGGCTGGCATCGACATCATGGCCGCGTCGTTGGGCCGCGCGTTGGCCCCGAAAATTCGCGTCGTCAATGTGTCGCCCGGCGTCGTCGACACGACGTTCGTGCCGGGACGCGGTGCCGACTTTAACGACAAGGTAGCGGCAACAACGCCGCTCGGCCGGATCGGCACGCCCGACGACATCGCTGCGGCCATCGAGGCCTGCGCCACGCATCTGACATTCACGACGGGCGTGACGCTGGTCGTCGATGGCGGCCGTCGTCTGGGCTAACGCCAACGCAATCGTCAACGCTAACGCCAACGCATTCCGGAGCCTCACATGCATTCACGCAAGACCATCCTCACCTGCGCGGTGACCGGCAATCTGACCAAACCCGAGCAGCATCCGGGCTTGCCGGTCACGCCGGAACAAATCGCGACGGCATCGCTCGATGCCGCCCGCGCCGGTGCCGCCGTCGTCCACATTCACGTGCGCGACCCCAAGACGGGCCGCCCGTCGATGGATATTGGGTTGTATCGCGACGTCATCGAACGCATTCGCGCAGAAAACACCGACGTCATCATTAATCTGACGACCGGCCCGGGCGGACGCTTCATTCCTAGCGAAGATGACCCCAAAGTTGCAGCCCCGGGCACGACGTTGATGCGCCCGGAAGATCGTGTGGAACACATTCTTGCGCTGCGTCCGGACATTTGCAGCCTCGATCTGAACACGATGAATTCGGGTGGCGACGTCGTCATCAACACGCCGAAGAACGTCACGCGTATGGCCGCAGTCATTCGTGAAGCCGGTGTCAAACCCGAACTGGAAATCTTCGATTCCGGCGACATGCACCTCGCGCTCGATCTGATCAAGTCCGGCGTTCTCGACGGCCCGGGCCTGTGGACCTTCGTGATGGGCGTGAAGTACGGCTTCTCCGCCTCGCCGGAAACGCTGTTGTACGCCCGCAGTCTGTTACCCGCCGGTGCGCAATGGGCGGCTTTCGGCATCGGGCGCTTCGAGTTCCCGATCGTCGCGCAAGCGTGGCTTGCCGGTGGACACGTGCGCGTGGGGCTTGAAGACAACATCTACATCTCTAAGGGCGTACTTGCCGAGAGCAACGCGGCGCTGGTAAAGCGGGCCCGCGACATCGTGGAGTCGCTCGGCGGCGAGCTGGCGAGCGCGCAAGAAGCCCGTGAACAACTGGGGCTGACGCGGTGAACCAGCCCCACGCCTCCCAGCCCTCCCCGCCTTTCGCGCCATGGGTCGACCCCAGTGCTTTCGTTGCCCAAGGCACGCAACTGATTGGCGCCGTAGCGATTGGTGCTCAGTCGTCGATCTGGTTCAACTGCGTGTTGCGTGGCGACGTGCAGCCCATTGCGATTGGCGAGCGCTCCAACCTGCAAGACGGGACCATCGTTCACGGCACCACCAATGGGCTGCCGACGATCGTCGGTGATGACGTCACCGTCGGCCACGGCGCGATTCTTCACGCGTGCACGCTGGAAGACGGTGCGTTCGTCGGTTTCGGTGCCCGCGTACTCGACGGTGCCGTCGTCAAATCGGGAGGCATGTTGGCGGCGGGTGCGGTGCTGACGCCGCACAAGGTGGTCGGCACCGGCGAGTTGTGGGCTGGCAATCCGGCCCGTCTGCTCCGGATGCTGACCGACGACGAGCGCGCTGGGCTGGGTGTCGCTAGCGCGCGTTACGTCGCACTGATCGAGCGCTATCGGCGCAACCAATTCGTTACTTTGCCTTTCTAGGAGCAACAAGCATGAAAGCAGTTCGTGTCACGGCGCCGAGCGCCAGTCTGGATGCCCTCGACCTGAGCATCGCCGCCCAATCGGTTCCGGCCGTCGGCCAAGGGGAATGTCTGGTGCAGGTGCTGAGCGCCGGCGTCAATCCGAGCGACGTGAAGGCCGTACTTGGTGCCATGCCCCACGCCGTATGGCCGCGCACGCCTGGCCGCGACTTTGCGGGTGTGGTGCTCGATGGCCCGGCCGATCTGGTCGGTCAGGAAGTTTGGGGAAGCGGTGGCGAACTGGGCATTCGACGCAACGGATCGCACGGATATTTCCTGAGCCTGCCGGTCGGTGGCGTGCGGAAAAAGCCGGTCAATTTGACGATGGAAGAAGCCGGTGCGATTGGTGTACCGTTCGTGACCGCATTCGAGGGGTTGCGTCGTGCGGGCGGTGTGAAGGCGAGTGATGTGGTGCTGGTCCTTGGCGCTAACGGTAAGGTCGGTCAGGCGGTCGTTCAGATGGCGACGCACGCCGGTGCGAAGGTGTTCGGCGTCGAGCGCACCGCGCAAGGGTATCTGGGGCATGCCAACGGCGAAGTGATCATGATCGACGCCTCGTCTCAAGGTATCGCCGACGTGGTGCGCGAGATGACGGGCGGGCATGGCGCCGACATCGTCTACAACACGGTGGGCAGCCCCTACTTCGAGCAGGCTAATGCCGCCATGGCGAAGCGCGGCACGCAGATTTTTATCTCCACGTTCGAGCGCGCCGTCCCGTTCGACATCTTCACGTTCTTCCGCGGCCAACACACGTATCTCGGCATCGATTCGTTGGCACTCGACAGCACCGATGGCGCGCAGATTCTCGATCAGCTGTATCCGCTGTTCGTGGATGGCACCTACAAGCCGTACCCGATTCTGAGCGAAGCGATTTTCTCGATCGACGATGCCGCGACGGCTTATCAGGCGGTGTTGCGCGGCAGCACCAACCGGGTTCTGCTCAAGCCATGAACATCACGCGATTCGAGTCGGCGCCGGAATACTTCCCGGAGAATCACTTCGGCATGCGCTGCGTGAGATTGCAGGGACATGAAGCCGGGGAGTCGACGTCGCTCTGGCTCGGCGTCTCGACGATCGAGCCAGGCGGGCACACGACACTCTCGGCGTCTGCCCTTGAAAAGCATTACGTCGTGCTATCGGGCGAGTTGACCGTGGAGACCGAGACCGGCAGCGAAGTCTTACGGGCTAACGATTCGTGCCGTCTGGCACCTGGGGAGGCGCGTGCTTTAAAGAACCTCTCGGCGAGTCCGGTTGCCGTGTTGTTGGCGATGCCGTTGGCATGAGGCTTGGTGAAGTCGTGCGGACCCTGGAATGGGTCCGGTGATTTTGATCGTTTTCTGATATCCCAACAGATCACGCCTCCATAAAGTGATACGCGCAGTACGCAAACTGCGTTCAAAAGGAGGAAGCTTTGAAAGGAATCAAACGTTGCTTCACCGGTCTGTTGCTGTTGGGCGCGTGCCGCTTGGCGCTAGCTGCATCTAACCCATTGAGTGTCCATGTGCTTAACCTGCAAGACGGTCTGCCGTCTGCTGGCGTCGAAGTCACGTTGGAGAAACAAGAGAAAGCGCAGTGGAAGATGCTCAACGCCGCGACAACGAATCAGCAGGGTCGCATCACGGCGCTCTACCCGGAGGGCGAATCCCTTCAAAAAGGGACCTATCGGGTGACGTTTAAAACCGGTGCGTGGTTCGCCAAACACAATGCGCCCACCTTCTTCCCTGAAATCCCAGTGATTTTCAATGCGGATGGCACGGTTCCGCACTACCACATCCCCCTACTTATCAGCCCTTACGGTTTCTCGACCTATCGGGGCAACTAAGTTTCGTCTCATTTCTGACGTCGTTTTGCCTCAGGTCATCATCACCTCCGTTTTTCGCAAGCGGCCCCGGCGTACATTCCGGGAGCCCTTGCCCTAAGACGGAGAAGTGAATGCTTTTCAACCGCACCCGCGGCCTCATGACCGCCACGCTCATCGGAGCGCTGTGCGCCCCCGCCACCTACGCGCAGAAGGCCCCGCAAGGGGCGCCGCCCACGACGGGGTTCAACACTTACATTCCAGCGGATGTGCTGACGCCCGACACGGTTCAGACGCGTATCGGCAAGCTCGACTTTTTCGATGGCGTTCCGACCAAAGATACGGCCGACCGAGCGTTCGACAACCTCGATTTCCTGCGCGGTGTGGAAGTCTTCCTCAACCTTATGCCTGCGGCGAGCATCGAAGCCATCCGCCGCTCGAGCGTGGCGCTTGGCGCAACGAAGAGCCATCAGGCCACGATCTACGATCAACTCGCCGACTCCAATCCGCTGCTGCTCACCGCCAACACCGACACGGTCTACGCCTTCGGTGTGCTCGACCTCGAAGCCGATGGCCCGACCGTGGTCGAAGTGCCGCCGGGCAGCGGGCCGGGCACCGTCAACGACGCGTTCTTCCGCTTTGTCGTCGACATGGGCGTGCCCGGGCCGGATCGCGGCAAGGGCGGCAAGTACCTGATCGTGCCCACCGGCTACAAAGGCAAGCTCCCCAAGGATGTGAAAGATGGCGGCGAGTACTACATTGCACGCTCGCCGTCGTATGTGAACATCGTCGTCTTGCGCGGCTTTCTGGTGGATGGCAAGCCCGACGTCGCGTCGAAAATGTTCCGCGAAGGATTCAAGGTCTATTCGCTGAGTCAGGCTAAACACCCGCCGACGATGGAATTCATCAACTCGTCGAAGCAGGCATTCAATACGGTGCATGCCAACAACTTCGAATTCTTCAAGGAACTGGATCACGTCATCCAGAAGGAGCCCGTCGACTTTATCGATCCGGAACTGCGGGGACTTGTCGCCTCGATCGGCATTCGCAAGGGCAAGCCTTTCGCCCCCGATGCGCGCATGACGAAAACGCTCACCGAAGCGGTTGCCGTCGGCAACGCCACCGCCAGAGCGATCAGTTTCCGCAATCGCGATCCGCGTGCGTGGCTCTATCCCAACAGCCAATGGCGCGTGGGCTTCATTGGTGACGACTACCGTTGGCTGGGCGGCGACGGCACTGCAGGCCGCGACCTCGACGCTCGCACGGGCTTCTTCTACGTCGCCACCGTCAATACGCCCGCAATGGCAGCGAAATTAATCGGCAAGGGCTCGCAATATGCGCTCTCCAGCGCCGATGCCACCGGGCAGCCCTTCGACGGCGCAAAGCAATACCGGCTTCGCATTCCCGCGAACGTGCCCGCTAAGGACTTCTGGTCGGTCGTCATTTACGATCCGCAAACCCGCTCCGAGCTACAGACGGGGCAGCCGTTCCCTAGTAAGAACAACAAGCGCGACAAGCTGATCGCCAATGCCGACGGTTCGGTCGATCTGTATTTCGGCCCCGTTGCCCCCAAAGGCCGCGAAGCCAATTGGATGCAGACGGTGCCGGGCAAAGGCTGGTTCACGATCTTGCGGCTGTATGGTCCGCTCGAAGCGTGGTTCGACAAGACGTGGAAGCCGGGCGAAATCGAGGCAATGGAGTAATATTCTTGCGGTCAAAAGGCGCGCAATCCACGGCGCGCCTTTGCCTTTACCGTTAAGAATATCGATCGATGACTTCCACACCTGGGTCTGTTGGACAGACCACGACGGGCGTTGCTGCGGGCCTCGCAATCCTCTATTTTCTGCGCCCGGTACTCATCCCGTTCTTTCTCGCCGTCCTCCTGCGAATTCTGATCTCGGGCATCGTCTCCGTGGTCGTGCGCCTGCTGCCACGGGCACCAAAATGGCTGATCCTGCTGGCGACTGTCGTGATCGTGGGCTTTAGCGCCTACAGCATCTTCATCGTCACGCTTCAAGGCATCAGCGATCTCATCAAGCAATCGCCCGACCTCCCCGGCCAGCTCGACCGACTCATCCGAACGGCCACGGTCGGGTTCGGGCGGCGTTTCGATTTGGCGACGGTGCTGGCGCTTATCGATTTGCCCCATTTCGAACACACCATCGCGGCCTGGCTGGGCGACGCGGTATCGATGGCGTTTCTCACGTTGATGTTTCTGGTGTTCATGCTGCTGGGGTCGATGCGAAACGCCGATCCGAAGATTCTGCGTATCACGACGAGCGAAGCCAGGGCGAATTCGCAGCGTCTCGTGCTCAACAAGATCGTGCACGGCGTGCAGGCTTATCTGATCTCTCAAACGGCGATCAATCTGGCGATTGCCGTGATCTCTGCTTTGGTGTTCCGCGTCGCTGAATTGCCCAATACGGCGTTCTGGGCGGTGACCGTGTTCCTGCTCGCGTTTATGCCGGTCGTGGGGCCGTTCGTGGCGAGCGTCGTCCCTGCCCTATTTGCCGCGCTCCATAGCGACTCGATTTCTGTGCCGTTGGCCGTGTTTTTGGTCACCCTCGCCATCTTCCAGATTGCCCACAACATCGTGCAACCGAAGCTTCAGGCGAGAAGCACCAATACCGACCCCTTGGTCGGTATTTTTGCACTGGGGATTTGGACGCTGATATGGGGCGTGCCGGGCGCCATTCTCTCGACGCCGCTGACGGTACTCGTGATGGTGATCGCCGCGCAGTTTCAAAGCAGCCGGTGGCTGGCGATCTTGATCTCGCATGACGGCGATCCCGACTCAGCGCTTGCTCAACCCACTACTGAGAAATGACCGAGAAATGATCGCGTCACACGTCGGTCAATAGACCGATGCCATGCCCGCCGGTCGATGCTTGAAGCGGCGGTGCACCCAGTAGTACTGCTCGGGAATCTTGGCGATCTGCTCTTCAAGAAACGCATTCATGCGGCGCGCATCGACCTCGTCGCTTGCTGACGGAAAGTCGGCGAGCGGCTCGAAAATCGTCAACTTGTACCCTTGGTAGTCCGGGAGCACCTCGGTCACGAACGGCACGACGCGGGCGCGCCCAAGCTTCGCCAGACGCGATACCGCTGTCAGCGTGCAGGCGGGAACGCCGAAGAAAGGCACGAACACGGAATTGTCGACACCCTGATCCATATCGGCTGCGATCATCACCGGCTTGCCGGAGCGCAGCAGCGCAATGATCTTCTTGGCGCTAGTGGCACGCTCGATCATTTCCGCCCCGAACCGGCCGCGTTGCCGCTTGGCCAAGTCGCACAGCGACGTGCTCGACATGCGGGTGTACAGCGACGCCACGGGCAGATGCGTCGAGTAACGCATGCAGCCCACCTCGATACCCACGAAGTGAAACCCCATGAAGATCGTCGGCGGCGCGTCGGGATCGTCGAGATCGATTTTGCTATCGAGTTGGACGATGTTCTGAATGGCTTTCGCGCTGCCAAACCACTGAATACCTCGCTCCAGATAGCTGCGCACCACATGGCGGAAGTGCGTTCTGGCGAGCTGCTGGTGTTCGAGGGCAGTTTTCTCGGGGAAGCAAAGGCGCAAGTTCACGAGGACGATGTGCTTGCGGCGGCTCGGCAGTGCAAACAGTACCGTGCCAACAGCCATCCCGAGCCTTGCGACCAGTGGGTACGGCAGCACGGAGAATACGCGTAGCAACGCCACGACGAGCGAAAAGCTGAGGCGTTTCAAGGTGGCTTCCCTATAGAGGGTGAAGTTACGAAGCGAATTCGATTGCCAGGCTGGCGACCCATTGCGGATCACTGCTTCGTGGGAAGGCTTTCGCAGGAGCGGCTGAACGCGAATTGCGCAGTGTTGGCGCTGATCAACAGATGACCGATACCGATACTGGGGTGACTCGCGAGCCCGGGCAGTGTAACAGGTCGCCCGGTGCGAATTTGCCTAATTGTGCGGCGGCAATGCCTGCCGTTGCATTTCACAGTCTTGCTTCGTTCTACTTTGCGATGCGGCCAGACCGCCATGCGATCAACACGCCCCCGAACAACAGCGCCGCCGCCACGGCAAACGTCACCCGCATACCGCCGCCGATCGCTAGTGCTGAAGCCTGCTCCAACGCCGCAGCACCCGTCGCGGCGCTGAAGACCGCGCCCATTACCGACACCCCGGTAATCAGCCCCAGGTTGCGCGCGAGGCTCAGCATGCCGGACACGACGCCCCGCTGCGCGGCCTCGACGTGGCGCATCACGGCGGTATTGTTCGCACCTTGGAACAACGCGTAATTGACCGTCATCCAAACCAGCGGTGTTAAGTAGCCGAGTACGCCAAAACGCGATGGCATGATCGCCAGCAAACCCGCACCCAGCGACATGCCGCATAACCCCACGACCGCCATGCGCTGCGCACCGAAACGATCCACCAGACGTCCGGTCGGCACCCCCGAGAGCGCCGCCGACAAGGGCCCTACCGACATCGTCAGCCCGACCAGCGTCGCCGTCAGTCCCAAGCCGTGCGACAGATAAAACGGCCCGACCACAAACGTCGTCATGATCACGCAGGCGACCAGCAAACTCATGATCAGGCTGGTCACCAATAGCCGTTGCCGCAGCATCGCCAGTTGGACCAACGGTGCCCGCGCCCTGCGCTGCGACCAAACGAACACGAGCACGCCCGCGAATGCCGCCACCAGCAAGGCCGCATTCAAGGGACCGAAATGGCCTCGTCCGAGCGTCATCGCCAAGGCGTAGGCCGCCAACGTCGACGCCAGTACCAGCGTGCCAGCATGGTCAAAGCCCGTACGCGGTGCCGAGCGGCGTTCATCCGGTGCCAGATAGCGGTACACGAGCCAAGCGGCCAGCAATCCCAGCGGCACCTGTATCAGGAAGATCGCCCGCCAGCCAACGGCGCCGATCACGATGCCGCTTAACGACGGACCGAGCGACGTACCGGCGGCCGACATCGTACCCAACAACCCCATCGCGCTGCCAGTGCGCTCCTTAGGAACGGCAGCACCGATCAGTGCCATCGTCAGCGCCATCATGACCGCGCCACCGACGCCTTGCAGTGCACGCGCCGCAATCAGCAGTGGCAGATTCGGTGCCAGCCCGCAGCCGATCGAGGCCACCGTGAACAAGCCGATACCGCCGATCAACAAGCGGCGGCGACCCACCATGTCGCCCAGTCGCCCAGCGCTGACAATGAGCGACGTGATCGCCAGCAAGTACGCCAGCACGACCCATTGCACGGCCTGAAAGCTCGCGCCGAACGTCTGCGCCAGCGTTGGCAGACTCACATTGGCGATGCTGGTATCGAGCGACGACATGAGCATCGACAGCGATAAGGCGGCCAATGCCATACGCGTGCTGGTACTGATGGGGGCGACGATGGAGGCGGATGGAATAGCGTTGTCGGATTGCATGGTCGGTTCTTGATCAGATTGACGATGCAATAAAGCATATCGACGCCTAAGATATGGCGGAAGACGCAGCATTTGCACTTTATCAATGCATCTGACGCCATATATTGACTCTCCGGTCACCCCCATCACGTCTCGACCATGCAAAAACCTGACTTCAATCTGCTGCATACCCTCGACGTCTTGCTGGCCGAGGGCAATGTCGCCCGCGCCGCCCGTCGGTTACAACTGAGCCCGTCTGCAATGAGTCGCGCGCTGGCCCGCTTGCGCGAGACCACGGGCGACCCGTTGCTGGTGCGGGCTGGGCGTGGATTAGTCCCGACGCCGCGTGCGCTCGCCCTTCGAGATCAAGTCAGTCAGTTGGTCCAAGATGCGACCACGGTGCTGCGCCCGGCCAGTCAAATCGATCCGACGCAACTGGAGCGCCGCTTCACGCTTCGGTGCAACGAGAGCTTTGTCGAAACCTTTGGCCCGCAACTGATTGCCCGGGTCGGTACCATCGCTCCGGGCGTGCGTCTTCGTTTCGTGCCAAAGCCGGACAAGCAAAGCACCGCGTTGCGCGATGGCAGCGTGGATTTGGAGACGGGGGTCGTCGGCCAAGACACTGGGCCGGAAGTTCGCACGCAGGCGTTGTTTCGTGACCGCTTTATCGGCGTGGTCCGCGCAGGGCACCCGTTGACGCGTGGCAAGCTCACGCCGGAGCGCTACGCCGCAGGCGATCACGTGCTTGTGTCGCGTCGCGGGCTGGAGCGTGGCCCGATCGACGATG
Organism: Pandoraea pneumonica; assembly: GCF_902459645.1. Taxonomy (GTDB): domain Bacteria; phylum Pseudomonadota; class Gammaproteobacteria; order Burkholderiales; family Burkholderiaceae; genus Pandoraea; species Pandoraea pneumonica. The sequence goes on along the minus strand of NZ_CABPSK010000001.1, from coordinate 945,328 downwards.
TGCTGGACACCCTACAGTTGCGGCGCCGCGTGGTCGCTGTCGTCGGCAGTTTTTCGGCCGCACTGGCCATAGCACGTGCCTCCGACCTGATCGCGAGTGTGCCCGAGCGCCACACGAACAGCCTGCGAGCCGATATGCATAGCTTCGCGCTGCCGGTAACGACACCGACGCTCACCGTTTCGCTCCTTTGGCACCCGCGCATGGACGCTGATCCGGCGCATATCTGGTTGCGTGCGCTGGTGCGTGAGGTCTGTGCGACGCCGTAAGTTCGCGTCGCCAAAACGAGAAAAGGGTTACGAAATTAATCGTAACCCTTTGATTTTTCATCAGTCGCCCCGATGTTCCGGGGCCGCACTGAAGTTACAGCGCCATATCGGGCACCTTCTTCACCACACCCGGGTTGGCAACCGGCGCAGTGTTCGGCACGACGCCATCGAGACTCGGCGGCGCAATGGCCAGCTGCAACGTTTCGGCCGTGCTGGCCCATTCCTTGGCCAGAAGGTCCGGATTTTCGTTGAGCTTCTTGCCGTAGCTGGGCACGATCTCGCGAATCTTCTGCTGCCAAGCAGGTGTCTTCATTTGCTCAGGGAAGACACGCTCCAACAGCGACAGCATGATCGCGGGCGAGGTCGAACCACCCGGCGACGCACCCAACAGCGCCGACACCGAACGGTCTTCCGATACCACAACTTCCGTGCCGAGCTTCAAGATGCCGCCCTTCTTCGGATCGTTCTTGATGATCTGCACGCGTTGACCGGCTTCCCACAGACGCCAGTCTGCGTCCTTCGCTTCGGGCATGTAATGACGCAGCGCCTCCATCTTTTCGGACGTCGACAACGCCAATTGCTGGGCGAGGTACTTCACCAGTGCAAACTCGTGCGCGCCAACCTGCAATTGCGGAATCACGTTGGACGGCGTCGTGGCCTTCGCCAAGTCGAAATAGGAGCCGTTCTTGAGGAACTTGCTCGACCATGTGGCAAACGGTCCAAACAGGATCACCTTCTTGCCGTCGAGCACGCGCGTATCCAAGTGCGGCACCGACATCGGGGGCGAGCCCGTATCGGCAAGACCGTAGACCTTAGCCAGATGGCGCGAAGCGATCTCGGGCTTGTCCGTGACGAGGAACTCGCCGCCGACCGGGAAACCGCCGTATTGCTTGCCTTCGGGAATGCCCGAGAGTTGCAGCAACGGCAACGCCGCACCGCCAGCGCCGATGAACACGTTACGCGCGTCCACGGTCTGGATCTTGGAGCTGTCGTTCATATCGAACGCCGACACGCGCCAGGAGCCGTCTTCGTTACGCGTGATCGAACGGACTTCGTAGCCCGTCGTGACCTTGACGCCCGCATTACCGTTGAGATGCTTATAGAACTGGCGCGTAATCTCGCCCAGATTCACGTCGGTGCCGAGCGGCGAGCGCGTGGCGGTGACCACTTCGTCGGGCTTGCGGCCTTCCATCATGATCGGAATCCACTCGGCGATCTTTGCCGGGTCGGTCGTCATCTCCATGCCAGCGAAGAGCGGCGACGCCTTCAGTGCCTCGACACGCTTCGTGATGAACTCACGGTTCTCTTGCCCGAAGACAAGATTCATGTGCGGCGTGGAGTTGATGAATTCGCGCGGATTGCCCAGCACGCCCTTGCGCACTTGATGCGACCAGAATTGGCGCGAGATTTGGAAATTCTCGTTGATGTTGATGGCTTGGGTGATGTGAACGTTACCCTTGTCGTCCATCGGGGTGTAGTTCAACTCGCACAGCGCCGAGTGCCCGGTGCCTGCGTTATTCCAGCCGTTCGAGCTTTCTTCTGCGACTTTGTCCAGACGCTCGAACACTTCGCACGTCCAGTTCGGCTCCAACTCGGACAGATAGACGCCAAGCGTTGCGCTCATGATGCCGCCACCGATGAGCAGCACGTCGACCTTGCGGTCAGCCTTCGCGGCGCGGTACTGGCTGCCGAACAGGTAGGAGTATCCGCCGTAGACCGCTGCTGCACCTACTGCGGCTGCAATGAACTTGCGGCGAGAGAAGGGCTTGCGGCCGCCCGCAGGCGCCGGCTTGTTGTCGGTTTGAGCCATGTAAATCAGTCACCTTCAAAAATTCTGTGTTGCGTCTCCAGGCCCAACAAGCCCCGGGGACAACCGATCTCCTCTCACAAGCGTTCTCCTCACATGCGCCCGTAGCGTCTAGAACTAGCGGGCGTCATAGGGTCGGCGGGTCAAATGCAATGCCAAATGCCGAGTGACGCGAAGGGCGGATTGTAACGCAGACCGATTACCGTGCGCTGGGAAGCCGCAGTCGCTAAAAGGGATTCAATGGCGCGAGCGCCGGGATTGCCGAGGCATGTGCCGCGTCAGGGCTTGCAGTGGAAGCGCACCGCTCGAATGCGGAGGCCAGCGGTGCCCCATTCCAGCGGGGCTCAGCCGCGCCGGAAGCAGTGTCCGTGCGGGCGAAGCAATACGTCTCCAGCGCCGATACCGCGTCGATCAAGTCCGCGTCGCCGGTCCCGCTGGCCCACTCGGTAAGCCTGGCACCTGTGACCTCGCGGCTCCAACGCTGCGCCAGGCGGTATGCCGCAGCGGCGTCGTTCGAGCGGCACGCCTGAAACACTTCACTGCGCAGGGATTTCGCATTCGCGCGTGCACTTGAGCGGCGCTCACGGTATCGATGACGCAGCGTGCGCCAGAGCGGCAGGCTTCGCCAAATCACGAGCCCGAGTACGCCCAGCCCGGCCACGCCAGCCAACACGACACCGATGGATTCGGCGTCCTGAGGGATGGAGAATCCACTGCTCGACGGAGCGAGGTCTCCGGCCGATGCCCCCGCCGCTACGACAACGCGTATTGGCGGCGCATCGGAGTGCGACGCGTGGCCCGTCGCGGGATCGGTCCAGTCGAGCGTGATCGCTGGCACGGTGTAAGTGCCTTTGCGCTCGAACACATACGAGAAGGTGTCAATGCGCAGCCCGCCTGCCGTGGGACTTCCCGGGTTCGGCGATACACCGTCCGATAACTTCGGATCGGCCGCGAACACCCGCACGCCTCGAGGGGCATTCGATTTCGGCGGCTGGATCAGCATGGCCTGCGTGCCCGGCGCGAACGTGGCCACCGTGCGCACTAACGTGTCGCCAACGCGCAGTTGCACCACATCGTGCTCAGGCGGTGGTGAGAGTGTTTGCGTAACGTTCAGCGCTGCCACCGGCAGCAACGCCCCGCCATTCGATGTGCCACTCGACGAGACCTTAGGTACGCCTCCTGCCCCGACGCGGATTCGCGTCGCCGGGAGTGTGACCGTGGCCTGTTGGGGCGCGCCGTCGTTTCGGGCGTAGGTGAGCGCAATCGTTGCCTGCGGCAGATCGAAATCGCCGTCTTCTGCTGCGACGAACGCATAGGTCTTGCTGATCGTGGCGTAGGTCACGCCGTCGATCGTCTGGTTGCCGTTCAACGCCCGCGCGTCTGGCAACGTCACGATGGCACCGGGCACCTCCAGCGCCGGAAATGCCGGTGCTGACATGAAGAAGTTCGGAGCCAACACCATCACATCGATGTTGACCTGTTGCCCCGCGCGAATCGGCTGCTGGGCCGTCACTTCGACGCGCGCCATCGGTGCGGGTGCCGCCATCGCCTGCCCGAGCATCAGCAGCCAGATCGCGCAAAACCCCATCTGTATCAATAGCAAGGCGCGACGCCATCGACCGGCGAAACGTATCGCGGCGGCCCCGAACGATGCTGAAGTCACGGTGTGCGCCCTCCCCCTGTGCCCTGCCCGTGCTGTAACGCGAACTCGCGTTGCAACAAGGCGGTAGGCGTCGTCTGGATCGTGCGCATCCACGCTTGCGTCTCGAGCGACGGGCCGACTTTCGTCGAGCGTTCGCCGGGGCCGGTCGGCTTTTTCGCGTCGTACTTGATCTCGTCAGCCCCAACATCCGGCGGAATCTCGTCATCGCCCGATTTTTCCGGCGGTTTCGGCAAGGCGGCAATGAGCTTGCCCATTAGCGTCAAATTGGCCTTAGCCGCCGCCCAGTTGGGCGCGCGCTTGAGCGCCTGTGTGTAACGGGCCTGCGCGGCCTCGTACTTGCCCATACGGGCGAGCGCATTGCCTTGATTGAAGTCGGCTTGCGGAGAATCCACGAGTGCGAAACTCTGCGCGGCTTGGGCATACTGCCCCGCCCGATACTGCGCTATACCGCGCCACATCGGATCGTCGAAGCGCTCGGCGGCGGTTGAATAGTCTCCGCGCTCGAAAGCGAGGCGTCCTTGCTGGTCATGCGTTAGCCACAGATCGGCAAAGCGCCATCGCCGGGGGGAGTCGGATGCATCCGGCGTGTCTTGTGACGCCGTGGCACTGGTGAGTGTCTGCGCATAAGTCGGTGCCACCGGCACGTGCAGCGAGACGGCCAGCAGCAGCCCGACCACCCACCGAACCGTCCACCCCTTGCGAAACCAAAGGGCGCCCAGCAAAGCCAATGGCAACGTAAGCCACCAGCCCTCGTCGCGCCAGCGCGCCGTCGTTCCGGCTTGTGATTGCTCCAGGTGCGATTGCACATGGCGTTGCACCCAGTCGATATCGGCGTCGCTGTCGGGCGTAAAGGTCGCAACGGGTACGTCGCTATCCTGAGAAAACCGCTTTAGGGCTGCCTCATCCAGACGTGCAAATACGCGCGCACCGTCGCGCTCCACATAGCTGCCGTCCGGGTTACGCAGTGGCCCGCCTTGCGGCGTGCCGATGGCAAGGACGATGGGTTGACTCGAAGCCCGCGCGTCGGCGGTGTCGTGAAACGCGCGTGCGGCGCTCGGATCGACCGCGTCGGTGATGAACAGGATTGTGCCGGGCACGGGTTCGCGCCGCAGGTCGTTCTCGATGACCTTCAACGCTTGCCGCATGTCCCGTCCGGGCGCGGGCATGATGCTGGTTTGCAGCGCGTCGACATAGGTTTGCAGCAACGCGCGGTCGTCGGTGAGCGGAATGACCCGATGGGCTGAGCCCGCGTAGGCGTATATCGCGGTATGCGCGCCTTCGCGCCGTGCGAGCAGCGCCTTGACTTTCAGCTTCGCGCGCTCCAGCCGGGACGGCGTGACATCGACCGCGTCCATCGTGGGCGAGAGGTCGATGGCGATGGCAAGCGGCGCTTTGTCGTCGAGAAACGGCGGCAGCTCGCGCTTCCATGCCGGGCCTGCCATACCGATGCCCCCTAGCACGAGCACCAGTGCAATCAGATGCACCGGCCGCAGCCGAAGCCCGCGCCGCTCATGGATCATCAGCGCATCGAGGAGGTGCGGTGCAATGGTCTTGCGCCACCGCCGGCGTACATCCGTGCGCCGTCCCACGGCCCAGAGCAGCCACGCGGCCACGGGCAACAGGCACAGCCAAAGCGGGCGCAGGAAGTGAAAGTCGGCAAGGCTCGAGAGGAAGCCCGTCATGACGTCCCCTGCGTCCGCTCGGTCCGCTCCGCCCGCTCTGTCACGGCGGCCGTCGCACGCGTCACGTAGGCAGCATGGATCGCGAGCGCTATTTCGTAGAGCAGCACGATGATGAGTGCCGCGCCCAATGGCCACATGAACAGCTCGCGTTGCGGGCGCCACGAGAGTGTTTTGTGATCGTGCGGCGTGATGCGATCGAGCGTGTCGTAAATGTCGGCCAGCGCCGATTGGTCGGCACCGAAGAAGTACCGCCCGCCGGTGACCTTGGCCATGCGCTGTAGCAGGCCCAGATCGACACGGGCTTCGCCTTGCGCCGCCGGATCACCGATGCCCACGGTATGCACGATCACCGATTGCTCGCGGGCGACGTCTGCCGCGCGATCAGGCGGCATGCGGCTCGCCGTGTCGTTGCCGTCGGTCAGTACGATCATCACTTTCTGCGGCGCGTCGCTGTGCTCGAACATCCGTACGCCCAGCCCGACCGCATCGCCCAGTGCCGTACTGTTGCCTGCCATGCCCGGCATCATATCGTCGAGCAGCGTGTGGATGAGATCGTGATCTTGCGTGAACGGGGCAAGCGGATAGGCGGCGTCGCCGAAGATGACCAGACCGATGCGGTCGTCCGGGCGCTGTGTTACGAAGTCGCTAACCACCTGTTTGACCGCCTGCACGCGGGCGATGCGCTTTCCCGACGCATCCGGAAAATCCGGTGTATCCATCGACTGGGAGAGGTCTAACGCGAGCAAGATGTCGCGCGACGGTTGCATCTTCTCGATAGGCGCTTCCAGCAGTTGCGGGCGTGCAAGCGCGGTGACGATAAGTACCCATGCCACCGGCGCAATGACGTGTTGCACCCAGTTGCGCCGGGGCACTACGGCGCCCGATGCCGGGCGCAGGCCCGCCGCCTCAGCCACTTCACCGAAAAACGGTAGCCGTACCGACGGGCTTTCTTCCCGGTACGGCGGCAGCAGCCACCACAGCAACAAGGGCAGCGGCAGCAGGACGAAGGCCCACGGATATTCAAACTGGAACATGATGGCGCTCGATCCAGTCGCGGCAGGCTTTGATTAGCGTCGTCGCGCGTGTGGTATCCCACTCGCGGCACAGCGATTCGTCGGACTGATATTCGGCACGGGTCACCAGCGCCGCGATCGTGTCGGCCGCGCTGCCCCGGTTGTCATGACTTGCCCGTAAGAAGGCCGCCCACTTATTACCCGTCAGGCTGGCGACCGCCTCGCGCGGCCATGCGCTCAGGGCTACCCGCTTGAGCAGCGCCGCAATTTCACGCAATGCTCGCGCGCGTTGCGCGGTCCCAGCATCCGCCGCGACGTTCGGTTTCGGCATGCCCAGCGCAGCAGCCCACTGCTGTAACTGCGCCAAGGCCTCTCGGCGATACCGGTTGGCACGATAGCGCCGCCATGTTCGCCACGCGAACCAAATCAACCCAATGGCCACCAACACCGCCGCGATCGGCCAGCCGATCGTTTGCGGTGCCCACGAGGGCGCGGGCGGGGTCACGACATCGGCCAGCGCGCCCAGCGTCGGCATGTCGGTGGCGCCCGGGGCGGACGACGCGCCAGACGCGACTGCCGCTATCGCCGTTGCCGCCGTCATCGCCCTGCCCCGGCCTTAGCCCGCCGAAAGCCATTGCCGTAGGCGGGCGGCCCGCCCAGCAAGCGCCGCACTTGTGCCGTCGTATCTTCCGCCGCCGAGAGGGGCAGCATCGGCACGCCGATTGCCTCGTGCCAATCCACCAGATGTTTGCCGTGCGCGGTAAAGAAGTCGGCGATGCTGTGTCTGAGCGAGGTTTTGCCGAAGCTGAGCTCCACTTGCAATTCCCCATCGCTCACGACGAGATTGCCCGACGTGGGCAGTGCGCTAAGAAACGGGTCGTGCACCAGCACCGTGAGCACGTCGTTGCGTGCGGCGATGCCGAGCAGGCGCTCTCGTGTGGTCTTGTCATGGCCATCGAAATCGCTAATGACGATGACAAGACTGTCGTGCGTCACCATGCGTGCGCATCGCTCAAGCGCCAGATTCAGTTGCCCGGCCGAACGCCGCGCGGGCATATCGGCGCGCAACGCGGCATTGTGCCGGGCCACGCCGCCGAGCAGCTGTTCGACGGCAGCACGGCTGCGTTTCGGGGGGAAGGTATCGATCGCCGTGTCGCCGAAAACGACGCCCCCGACGCGATCGCCGTCCGCCAGCACCCGCCAGGCGGCTAACGCTGCGGCTTCGGCTGCGGTGACCGACTTCATGGCGCGGCGGCTGCCGAAGAACATATTGATACGTTGATCGACCACGAGCACCACCGGCCGGTCCTTTTCCTCGGTGTACACCCGCACGTAGGGCTTACCGGTTCGTGCAGTCACACGCCAATCCATGCTGCGGATGTCGTCGCCCGCCACGTATCGGCGTAGTTCCTCGAAAGCCAGCCCCCGGCCCCGCACGCGCGAACCATGCCGCCCCGCCAATACGCTATGCACCGGCTGGCCCGGCTGAAAGTGGAAATCGCGCGCGGCGCCTTCCAGCGCAGCCAGTGCCGCCATGTCGATGCTTACGCCCGGCAGTGCGTTATCCGAGGTCGGGTCCGTGGTCATATCGGCGTGCCGTATCAGGCGACCGCAACCCGCTCGACGAGCCGGTCGATCGCGGTGTCGGCGTCGACGCCTGCCGCGTGGGCTTCGTACGAGAGAATGACGCGGTGACGGAATACGTCGTGCACGATCGCTTGTACGTCTTCGGGTGTCACATAGTCGCGGCCTTTCAGCCACGCATAGGCGCGCGCCACCTTGTCGAGTCCGATGGCCCCGCGCGGGCTGACCCCCACCTGAATCCACCGGCCCAGTTCGTCGTCGAGCGTGCTGGCGACGCGTGTTGCCTGAACCAGCGCGACCAGATAGCGCTCGACCGGGTCGCTGACATGTACCTCATGAATTTCTGCGCGTGCCCCCAGAATGACCGCCGGGGCGAGCCGCAAGACATTTGCCGTCGCTGGCGTCTCGCCTTCTTCAGAGCGAGCCAGGCGCACGATGGCCTGCTCGGCTTCTTGCGCCGGATAGCTCACGCTGACGTGCATCAGAAAGCGGTCCATCTGTGCTTCGGGCAACGGATAGGTGCCTTCCTGCTCGATCGGGTTCTGTGTCGCCATGACCAGAAACAGCGGATCGAGCTTGTGCGTAACGCCGCCCACGGTGACCTGCCGTTCCTCCATCGCTTCGAGCAAAGCGGCCTGTACCTTGGCCGGTGAACGATTGACCTCGTCGGCCAGCACAAGATTGGCGAAGATCGGCCCAGCCTGAAACCGGAACTCGCCTTTGCCGCCCTCAGAGAAATAGACCTCCGAGCCGGTAATGTCCGAGGGCAGCAAGTCCGGCGTGAACTGAATACGCGACAACCGCGCGTCGAGATGCCGCGCCAGCACCTTGATCGCGCGTGTCTTCGCCAGTCCGGGCAAGCCTTCGACCAGCAAGTGACCGTTGGCGAGCATGCCCAGCAGCAGCCGTTCGATCATGGTCTGCTGCCCGACGATGGCTTCGCCCATCGCTTGTTGAAGGGCAAGAACGTCGTCGTGATAGCTCATGTGCCGGTTCTCTTCGAAGAAGCCGCCTGCGGTTCAGTCTGGCGCGTTGCCGATCGGCCGATGAACCACGCGTAATACGGATTGTCAGGATCGGCGCCGACTGCTGCGGCGATATGCTCCGCCCATGCCTGGCGATCACCCCGGTAGGCGTCGAGGCCCGCGCGGTAGAACGTATGCAGCACTTCCCGCTCGCTCCGGATGCTGCGCCACATCGCGTCATCCGCGCCGCGCAACGGCGGGTCGTTCTGGAGCGCCATCAGGTTGGTGAGCGTCTTCGGGAAGGCGTCGCGTTTCACCCATCCGGCGTATTCGATGCGGGGACGGTCGTCAGTGACCGGCAGCGCATCGGCCGCGTACCATTCCAGCCCTGCGCGGTCGGTCACCCACGTGGCGAGCAAGGCCTCGGCAGAGCGCACGCCAACCGCCTGAAGCGCCTCGCGCGTCTTCGGCTCGGCAAAGCGGCGCTGTATGCGCTGCACGTCGAGATCCAACGGCGTGAGAGAGCCGATCAGCATGGTTTCATGCAATTCGGTGGTCCACAGCGAGGCATAAGGGAACACATCGAGGAAGCTGCGCACGAGCGATCGCGTGTCTTCGTCGTTCTGCGTGGGCAGCGGCAACCATTGCGCGACCAGACCGCCAGGTTGGAGTCGCTTGGCCGCCAGACGGTAGAAGTCCGTCGAGTAGAGGCTTGCGACGCCCGCGGCGGACGGCGGCGGCGGCTCCAGCGTGATCAGGTCATAGGTCTGCTGGCTTTGCAGCAACTCACGGCGGCCGTCGCGCAGTCGAATGTCGACGCGCTTATTGGACGCGACGTCGAAATTGCCCGAGAAGTTCGGCGCGGCCCTCGCCACCGCGGGTAGCAACTCTGCGACAACCCGGTATTGAAGGCCCGGGTAAGCCAACATGGCGCCTGCCGTGATGCCCGTGCCAAGTCCGATCACCAGCGCAGACTTCGGCTCGCCGTTGTGCACAATCAGCGGGAGCAGTGTCTGCAATCGCATGTAGCGAAGCGACGTCATGGCGTCGCCCGAGTTGGACACGCCCTGAATATAGAGGCGGCGGAAGGTGTTCGACGACGAGCGTTGTTCGAGGACGGCCACCGTGGCCCCTCGGCCTTCCTCATAGAACACGGCGTCGCCGCCGCGCGACTGGGTCAACAGTGAGGCGAAGCGATCGGGCGACGCTCCCAGGGACGCCACTACGACCGCAGCGGTGAGCGCGGGCACCACCCAGCGCGAACGCGTGCGCGTGCCTTGGCCCCGCCACACGGCTAGCATGCCGATGACACATGCGCCCCCGGCCAACACCGCGAGCGTGCGCACCAGCCCGATCGAGGGCACCAGTACGAACCCGGCCAGCGCCGAGCCGGCGATGCCGCCAAGGGTGTTCCACGCGACGACGCGCCCGACATCGGTCCCCACACGGGAACGGTCGACACCGATCCGCAGAACGAACGGAAAAGCCGAACCCAGCAGCAACGTCGGTACGAAGACGATGCAGACGGCAGCAAGCGCGAAGCTCGCATACATGGCCCATGAGGTCTGCGACGTTTCTGCCAGCACCCACGATTGAAGCGCCAGTTGTGTGCGAATCAGCCACCCGCCGAGCAGCACCGTCTCGAGCAATGCCACGAGCCCGGCGGCGCTCACGAGCGCACCGAACGCGCTCCACGGATCTCGTACGCGGTCGGCATAGCGCGCCGCAACGGCGCTGCCGATGGCCAAACCCGCGAGATAGGTCGCAAGCACTACCGAAAACGCGAAGGTACGCGTGCTCATGAACTGCACGATGCTCTGCGACCAGACGACTTCATAACCCAACGCGATACCACCCGCGACGGCATACAGCGCGAGCGCGAGCCGTGCCTGACTCACGGCGGTGCCGTCCTGAGTGAGCGTGTTCGGCATTTCCGGCTGGGCGCTCTCCCCGGCAAATCGGGGAGCAACGCGAGGCGCCAGTCGCCAAGCCAGCAACGCGGCCAGGCCATTCAGCCCGCCCGCCACCAGCGCGCTGCCGGTCATGCCCAGCGAAGGAATCAGGACGAACCCCACGAGCAGCGTACCGACGATAGCGCCGACAGTATTCGCCGAATAGCACCGCCCGCCAGCGCGTCCAACCCCGTCCGAGGGCGACGCCACCAACCGCATGATGACCGGCAAGGTGCCGCCCATGCCGATCGCCGGGACGATCACCAGCGCGAGCGGGAGCCCCCACGCGAGCGCGCCAAGGTGAGCGTCCATCCAGGCAAAGGGTGCGGCGGCATAGGGGAGCGCAAACGTCGCTGCCACGCCGAGCAGCAGAACCGCGCATTCGAGTTGCGCGTATAGCCGCAGCGGGTTCGGCAACCGGTCGGCCACGCGGCCGAAGTACCACCCGCCCAGCGCCAATCCGCCGAAGAACGCCCCCACGACGAGCGCGACGGCATGCACATCGACGCCAACGACGAGGGAGAGTTGTCGAATCCAGACAATTTGATAGATCAGTCCCGCCGCGCCGGACATGAACAGCAACGTCGCGGCGACGAATGCGGCTTGGCGCCCAGCATTCTCTTGTGCGCGCACAACCGTCTTCGATGCCGCTTTGGACGGCGTAGGCAATGAAGGAACTGCCGGGGTGCTTCGCATAGGTCTGCCTTGGTAGAGCGGCGGACGACCGAAACAATCGGCCGTCCGCCCGGGAACTACGACGTGATGCGTTGCGCTACGTTATTTCGATGCCTTCTTGGCCGTCGCTGCTGCGATTTGCTTGTCGACCTGTTCACGCACCTGATCGATGCTGAAGCTGGCCGGGCGCTGGCTCGGCGGATAGTCGACGAACGTTTGCAGGAACGCGCTGGCCTTGGCGGTGCCGAGGAACGCCAGATAGTCGTTCTTCGTGAGCCAATCGTCGTACTGATTAGAGACGACGTCGGCGCGCTCGTACGGGTCCATTCGCAGGTTGAAGAGCTTCGGCACGCGCAGGCAGGTGAACGGCTCCTGCCAGACAGCGAACCCGCCCGGGGCTTTCATCTCGCAATAGACGAGCTTCCAGTCACCGAAGCGCATCGCCACGAGCACGCCGTCGTCGTTGAAGTAGTAGAACTCGTCACGCGCGCCCTTGTTCGTCTGGCCCGTGAGATACGGCAACTGGTTGTAGCCGTCCAAATGGACCTTGAACGTCGTGCTGCCCACCGACGATCCCTTGAGCAGCTTGTCCTTGATGCCCGTGTCACCGGCAGCCGCCACTAGCGTTGGGAACCAGTCGAGACCAGAGAACATCTCGTTGCTGACCGTACCCGGCTTGATCTTGCCCGGCCAACGCACGATCGCAGGCACGCGGAACGCGCCTTCCCAGTTCGAGTCCTTTTCGCTGCGGAACGGTGTCGTCGCCGCATCGGGCCAGGAGAACTGGTTCGGACCGTTGTCGGTCGTGTACACCACGATGGTGTTGTCGGCAATCTTCAGGTCGTCGAGCGTCTTGAGTAGCTTGCCGACGTCGCCGTCGTGCTCGAGCATCCCGTCGGCGTACTCGTTGCCGGGCATGCCGCTTTGCCCCTTCATCGAGTCGCGCACGTGCGTGTACATGTGCATACGCGTGGTGTTCATCCAGACGAAGAACGGCTTGTTCGCCTGCACTTGCTTCGTGATGAAGTTTTGTGCTGCGGCCGTCGTCTCGTCGTCGATGGTCTCCATGCGCTTGGTCGTGAGCGGGCCGGTGTCTTCGATCTTGCCGTCGGCCGTGCTGTGCAGCACGCCTCGCGGCGTCATCGCCTTGACCATCGGATCGTTCTTGTCTTTCGGCCAATACGGACGCTGCGGCTCTTCTTCGGCGTTCAGGTGATACAGGTTGCCGAAGAACTCGTCGAAGCCGTGTTTGGTCGGCAGGTATTCGTCGCGATCGCCAAGGTGGTTCTTACCGAATTGCCCGGTCGCATAGCCCATGGACTTGAGCACCTGCGCCATGGTCACGTCACGATCCTGTAAGCCGACAGGGGCGCCCGGCACGCCGACTTTCGACAAACCGGTGCGCAGCGGCGACTGGCCCGTAATGAACGACGAACGGCCCGCCGTACAGCTGTTTTCGGCGTAGTAGTCCGTGAACATCATCCCTTCGCGGGCGATCCGGTCGATGTTCGGCGTCCGGTACCCCACCAGCCCCATGCTGTACGCGCTGATGTTCGTCTGGCCGATATCGTCGCCGAAGATCACCAGAATGTTGGGTTTCGCGCCGTTGTTGCTGGCCGTGGTGGTCGAGGCGCCTGCCCCGGATGTCTGCCCTGCCGCTACAGGCGTATTCGATTCTGCTGGCGGCTGAGCCGGTGTCGCATTGGCGTTTGCCGAGGTATCGGGCGCGGCAGCAGGGGCTGGCGCGGCCGACGTTTGGGGCGCTTGGGTTTTCTGTTCATCCGACTTTCCGCACCCGGCCAGCACTGCGACTGCCAGCGCCAGTATGGCCAGTGTGCCGCGCGGCATACGCGCGTACCCACTGAAGCTTCGCATTGGAATCATTACCGCCTCCACAGGAGTTGTGGCGGCCAATGGCCGCCGGAACGTGCTGACTTGCCCGTTTTCGTTCGTCCGTCTGCCCTTCTCGCGCTGACTTCGCTAAATGACTGCGCTTAATAACCGCGCTTAATTCGCCGAACCGCTGCGGCTGGCAACTGCCGTGCCGCGGCGCACGGCGGCCCATTGCGCGTCGTCCATGACGAGGCGGAAGCCCAGATGCGACATGCTGTTATAGGGATCGGTACCGCGCCGGGCGCTGGGCCGGTAGCTCAGGCAGTAGTCGACGTTGCAAAGGAAGGAGCCGCCGCGCGTCACGCGCTTCGGGGCGTCCACGGGCACGCCCGGCTCACTCGGGTCCCACGACGCGAGCGGTCCGGCCGGATCGACGATGGCCTGCTTTTGCCCGGCTTCCCGCCGGAATTGATCGGCGCGATACCAGTCGGCGACCCACTGCCAAGCGTTGCCGGTCATATCGGACAGTCCGTAGCCATTGGGCGGGAACGTACCGACCGGGCTCGTATCGACAGCGCCCCCGGCCTTCGGGCTGACCACGGGGAACGGACGGTTTTGCTGGCCCTGCCAAACGTTGGCCATTTGCTTGCCGTCGGGCGTGAACTGGTCACCCCAGGCGTAGGTGGCTTGCTCCAGCCCGCCGCGCGCGGCAAATTCCCACTCCGCCTCGGTCGGCAAGCGTTTGCCGACCCATTTGGCATAAGCCTGTGCGTCCTCGTACGAGACTTGCACGACGGGGTGATTGTCTTTACCGGCAATGGACGTGCGCGGGCCGCCCGGATGCTGCCAGTCTGCGCCGGGCATATAGCGCCACCAACGCGAGTAATCCTGCAACGGCACCGGTGCCGACGTGCCCACGAACACCATGCCACCGGCCACCATCGCACTATCTGGCGGGCGCGGCGTGCCCGGCGGGAGCTGTACGCGCAGCGTCTCCCAGTCCGGTTTGCGTTCTGCCGTCGTGACGTAGCCCGTCGCTTCGACGAATTTGCGGAACTCGGCATTCGTGACGTGGTGCGTGTCCATCCAGAAGCCGTGCACGCGCACCTGATGTGCTGGACGCTCATTGGCCTGCGCCAGACGGCTGTCGCTGCCCATGAGGAACTGACCGCCCGGGACGTGCACCATGCCGATCGGCCCGCGCACGCCGTCGCCGCTCACGACCGTGGGCACTGCCGGGGCTGCCGTGCGGACTTTCCAGACGGTGCCTGCGGTAACGGCAGCGGCGGCCATCACGACGGCCGCCAGCACGATGAACTTCCGACGAGGGGGAGTTCCTCGCTCGGCGCCAACCTTTGGTGTGCCAACCGTCTTTGGCGAAGGTGCCGGACGTGACGATTTCTTGCGGGAGGTCGACCCGCTGCGATTAGCGTCGATATAGGGCTTCATTCAGCACCTCAAAGTGAAGGCGGACGGTGTCTACAGCCCGGTGAATGCATCATCTTTTCATCACCCGGGTGGCGCAATTGGTGGGAGGGGCAACCACGTTGCCCTTTCGGGCAACGCCTGTATCGGCTGGCTGAATTGCGCTTCATTTATTCGGTGCCGGGGCGGATTCGAAAGGAAAGATCGTTTTCCAATCCTTTTGCATGCTCACGACGACCCACCCTGCCTGCTTGGCCTGATCCCATGCTTTGTCGAGTTTCGCGGTCTTTGACGCGCGGTCGTAGGCGAATTCACGCGCGCCGTCGTCGTGATGGATCAGCACGCCCAGCGAGGGGCCATCGCCGCTCGTGGTGTACTCGATCATTTCTCTGTCGCCATCCGAATTACCGACCGCGAGGACAGGCCTGCGTCCAATTGCCCGGAAGATGCTGACCGGTTTGACGGGGCCGTCGTTGTACACATCGAAGCCAGGTTTTCGAATCAGCACGGGTTTGCCGTCGGCGACCCGGTACTGGAGCTTTTCTTCGCTGCCGACGATGCGCTCAGGCGGAATGCCATAGGCGTCGCTCGCCCACACCCGCATGAATTCAGCGGTGCCGCCCGAGACGATCCAAATCTGGAAGCCATTCGCCCGCAGCAACGCCAGCAATTCGCGCTGCGGCTGGTAGACGAGATCCGTGTAAGCGCGGCCGAACTTGGGGTGCTTCGCCCGTGTGAGCCAATCGCGAATCGACGCGTCGTAAACGTCAGTGGACATGCCGCTGTTCGCTTCGGCGATCAGTGCGAACGCGTCCTTCTGGTTGGCCGCCAGCGCTGCGACGTCGTTGGTCATCAGTGCCTTGAACGCCGGTCGCTTCTTCCACTCCGGATGCTCCGGCGCGGCGGCCTTGAGCTGATCGATCATGAAGATCAGTTGGAACGGTATCGGCTGCTCGCTCCAAAGCGTGCCGTCGTTATCGAACACGGCGATGCGCGATTCGACGGGCAGAAACGTCGGTGCGCCCACCCGGGTGACATCGCTCACGAACTTGAGAATGGCATCGCGCGATGCGCCATCGCGCCATGACGGCAGCGATGCCGCCACGGGTTCAACGGGTGCGAGCGGCGCGACCGAGCGCACCTCCGGTGCGGCGGTGCTCGCCCCGACGTCCTGAGGCGGGGCGGCGCTTTGCTGAGTTGCGCAACCCGCCAGCGCGATGACGAGCCATCCGGCCGCCAACGAGCGCGCGAGGGTTCGGTGCCGTGTAAGCGCACTGCGGAATCGATTCGCCATGGCGGTTCTCCTTTGGGACGACGCTTGTCCAGTGCCTCCGGCGGGTAAAAAAGCCCGTATGCGTATTCGCACACGGGCACCGGAGACACACTACGCAACTACGCTAACCACGGATCAGGGTTCCGCGATGGTGAACCAGAAGTCGAATTTGTCGTACAGGCCGAGCATTTCCTTGAACTTGGCCCGGTCGCCGTCGAACTGCACTTGCCCGCTGTCAGCCAGATTGCCCAGCTTGAGCTTGCCCAGCGCAATGTCGTCGAGCGTCGAACGATTGAGCGAGATGTTGGCGTCAGCCTTCTGCAACTGCGCATCCTTGGTGTAGTTCATGACACCGTTCTTGACGGTCAACGCGTACTTCTCCTTCGTGTCCGGGAAGTTGACGTTGAACGCATACGCTTTGCCTGCGGCCCTCGGTCCGTTCAAGTGAATGGCGAGGAAGTCCAGGAACATATCGGTGGTCATGCCACGGATGATGTCGGGCGACGAGGTGTTAGGCGTTGCGACCTTTTTCACGCCGCCGCGCAACTCCTGTGCGCCGCTCAGGTAGAAGTTGCGCGCCGGGCCGGATTCCGCCTGATACCCCAACTGCTCCAGTGACGCTGCTTCGAGGTTCCGAGCGGCCTGATTGGTCGGTTGCGCAAAGACGACTTTGTTCGTCAGTTCCGCCGCCCAGCGATAGTCGCCCTTGTCGAAGGCGGCCTTAGCGCCCTTGAGCATCTTGTCCGCACCGATCAGCTCCACGTAGCGTTTGGCCTCGTCGGTCGGCGGATACGGGTCGAAGTTGGCAGGATTACCGTCCCACCAGCCAAGGTAAAGCTGATACGTGGCGCGCACGTTGTGCTTCAGGTTGCCGTAATAGCCACGGCTGTAAAACTCCTTGGCGAGCGAATCCGGCAGCACGAACTTGTCGGCGATCTCGTGCATCGTCATGCCCTGATTGGCCATGCGAAGCGTTTGATCGTTGATGTAGCGATACAGATCGCGCTGCTTTTCCAGATGCTCGACAACGCGTTCGTTACCCCACTGCGGCCAATGGTGGCTGCTAAACGACACGACGGCATCCTTACCCCAGAGGCGGATCGTTTCGTCCAGATAGTGCGACCACTTCTGCGCACTGCGGACCTTGGCGCCGCGCAACGTAAGAATGTTGTGGAGGGTGTGCGTCGCGTCCTCGGCCAGATCGATGGCCTTGAACTGCGGGAAGTAGAACAGCATTTCCGCAGGCGCCTCGGTGCCCGGCGCCATCTGGAAAACGATGTCCACGCCGTCGATATTGA
Organism: Pandoraea pneumonica; assembly: GCF_902459645.1. Classification (GTDB taxonomy): domain Bacteria; phylum Pseudomonadota; class Gammaproteobacteria; order Burkholderiales; family Burkholderiaceae; genus Pandoraea; species Pandoraea pneumonica. The sequence goes on along the minus strand of NZ_CABPSK010000001.1, from coordinate 927,892 downwards.
TCGTCTCGCCGGTCTTCTTGATGAGCTTGCTCGGCTCGAACAAGGTGATCGTACCGGCCGCCGTCGTTAAACCGAGGCCACCGCCGACGGTCCCCTTCGGGTCTTTCGGCAGCAAGTTGCCGTACATGTACGAGGCGCGACGGCTCATCACCGTGCCCGCGAACACGTTCTCGCTGACGGCCTCCTCCATGAACCCTTCCGGTGCCACGAGCGGCACCTTGCCGGAGCGCACATCCTTTTCGTCCACGACACCGCGCACGCCGGCGAAGTGATCGACGTGGCTGTGCGTAAAGATCACGCCGGTCACCGGCAGGTTCTCGACCTTACTATTGACCAGATCGAGCGAAGCTTTCGCCGTCTCGACCGACGTGAGCGGGTCGATCACGATCCAGCCCGTTTTACCGCGCACGAACGTAATGTTGGCGAGGTCGACGTTACGCACCTGATAGATGCCGTCCACCACCTTGAACAAGCCCTGCGCCGAGAGCAATTGCGACTGGCGCCAGAGGCTCGGGTTGACGGTTGGCGGGGCTTCGCCGCCCATGTTCTTCTTGAGGAAGTCGTACTGTGTCAGATCGATGACCGTATTGCCCGCACTGCCCTTCACGACCGGATTCGGCAACTCGGCAATAAACCCACGCTGAATGTCTTCGAAATCCTGTTTGTTCGCGAAGGGGAGAAAGTCCAGCAGCTTTTGATTTGCGTCGCGCGTGGCGGCCGTCGCGTCGGCAGGTTGTGGTGGAGATGACTGGGCATGTACCGCTGTCCCACTAAGGGTAGCGGCAACCAGCGTTAAGACGGCAAAGACAGACGTGCGTTTCATCGAGCCCTCCGCAAGAGCGTTGTATCCGTGATGCAACGTATGAAAAACGTACGGGAGTCATTTTCAACACCACGGGCATTCGATGACATAGGGATTTGGGGCAATGGGCACGCCCCTTTTGGGCAAATTAAAAGAAAATTGGCTTTACGAAGGTATTCGAAAGTGCTATCAATTTGACATTGCCGGTAAATCTAAATGAGAGTGAAAAACAAGGGTGATTTATTGAGAAATAGTTATTTAATTGATTTAAGTGCGTAATTTAAATTATTCACGGCGGAATTATTCCTACAAATCGACGGAATTCAGAACATACCCCGGGGGAGTTTCTTAACGAATCGCGTACTACGCGGAGAAGCCATGAACGCCAGTCGTGAATCGGTAGTGCACGTTGTCGACGATGACGCCTCGTTGCGCACAGCGCTCACGCGCCTGCTGGTCGCATCGGGGTATGACACAAAGGAATATGCGTCTGCGGGAGAGTTTCTGGTCAGTGAGCCGGACGAGCGCCCCGGGTGCGTACTGTTGGATCTGGAGCTAGGCGGGCCAAGCGGCCTCGACTTGCAGCGCGCCTTGCGCCGTCAGACACCGGCCCTGCCTGTGGTCTTCATGAGCGGCTATGGCGACGTTGCGCGTTCGGTCGAGGCGATGAAGGCCGGCGCGGTGGACTTTCTCATCAAGCCGTTCGGTCGAGATTCGCTCGTCGGCGCGGTGGAGACAGCGCTGAGTCTCGTACAAAGGCCGTCGGCGACCCCTGTGGCCGACCCGGCGGAATCGGCGCTCAGCGGTCGCGAGCAGGTGGTACTGCAAGGCATCGCCAAAGGACTGCGCAATAAGCAGATCGCGGCGGAGCTCGGTTTGTGCGAACGCACAATCAAGACTTGCCGAGCAGAGCTCATGCGCAAGTTCAGTGCCACATCGCTGGCAGAACTGATCCGTAACGCCGACAGGCAGACGCCATCCACTGCTGCACAGATGTCGTGAGCGGCAGACTCGCCCGTAGGCTTCGAGGGGCCGTCGCGCTGGTGGTCTTCGCCGCCTACGGCCTCGTTGCGCCCGCAGCAAGCAGTGCTGAGCCGCCCAAAGTTGTGCTGCTCACGGGCGGCGACCCCATGCAGGCCGCGGTACTGATGCAGACCCAGGCGATTCGCAACGTGTTGAACGAAAAGTTGCCGCTTGGCGCTGAAACATTTCTCGATAGTGTGGACGGCCACCGCTTCAGCGTCGATTTGCTGACGCCAGAGCTATTTGCGCTGCTCCGCAAGAAATACGAAGGTCAGCACATCGATCTGGTCATCGCCATCGGCAACTATGCCGCCGAATTCGCGCGCGCCCACCACGACGCGATCTGGCCCGACACGCCGGTCATTGTCACGAGCGTGCCCGAAGCGTGGCTGAAGATGAGCGGCGCGTTCCCGTCGACCTTCGTCCTTATCCCCTACCGCATCGAGATCGACAAAACGCTTGCCATCGCGCGGCGGCTTCAGCCCGGCGCGACGCGGCTAATCGTCATCGGCGGGAGTGCCGTGCTAGACAAGCACTTCTCGGACGAAATCGTCGAAGCGGCACAAACCGGCGACCGACGGTGGAGTGCTATCGAGCGCTGGGAGGGGTTGTCGGTGCCGGAATTACGCGCGCGGCTGGCCAAGCTAGATAAGCGCGATAGCGCCGTACTCTATGGCACGCAGTATCTGGACCGCGACGGCAGGCGTTACTTCCCCTTCGAAGTGGTCAACAAGATTGCGGGCGACGCGCCGGTGCCGATCTATGGCTGGTATGCCAATTATTTGATTCAGGGCGCGGCGGCAGGTGCGGTATACGATCTTGAAGAGAACGGCCGCATGACCGGCATGATCGCGGCACGCATGCTTTCGGGCGACAAGTCCCGCCATTCCGCCATGTCCGGGCCGGCGCTGCCAGCACGATGCATGGCCAATATTGCGGTTCTGAAGCGTCTGGGCATTTCGGAGCGCTCGCTCGGGCCCGACTGTAAATGGCTGAATGCGCCCCTGCCGCCGTATCGGGAGTATTGGAAGGAAATCGCGGTCATTCTGTTTGTGATCGGCGCGCAGGCGTTCACCATTTTTGCCATGCTCAGGCAGCGCCGGGAGCGACGCGCCGCCGAGCGTGAAGCCGCCACACGCCGCGCCGATCTCACGCGCGCGTCGCGTATCGCTACGGTTGGCGAACTCAGCGCGTCTATCGCGCATGAGGTTGGCCAGCCGCTCGGGGCGATTCTCAGCAATGTCGATGCCGCCGATCTCATGATGCAGAGTGCGGGGCACAGCGACCCCGAGCTTCAGGAAATCTTGAGCGATGTCAGACGCGATGCTTTGCGCGCCAACGACGTCATCGTGCGCTTACGCACGCTGCTGCAAAAGCAGGCGATTACGTTCACACCGGTAGTCTTCGATGCGGTCCTCGAACGGGCAACCGCGCTTGTGCGGCCCGAGGCGCGCCGTCGCGGTATCGTCTTGCGAACCGTCTTCGGCACGCAAGACGCCGAAGTGCTGGCCGATCAGGTGCAGTTGCAGCAAGTGCTGCTCAACCTGTCGATCAATGCGATGGATGCCATGGAAGACGCGGAGCAGAAAGATCGCGAGTTGGTCATCAGCACGCGGTTTGCCGACGATGGTGTCGAGCTTGTCGTCGCCGATCGGGGTACCGGCATTGCGGAAGAGAACTTCGACCGGCTATTTGAGGCCTTCTACACGACGAAGGAGCGCGGCACAGGGCTCGGCTTGTCGATTGTGCGCTCCATTGCAGAGGCGCATCGAGGCAGCGTTTCTGCACGCAGCCGAACGGGCAAAGGCACCGAGTTTATCCTCTGGTTGCCGCTAGCCCCGGCGATGCCTGAACCGCAGCGTCGCCGCGTGAGTGAGGAAGCGAGCGTCTGACGCTCGCTCCCCACTCCCCGCTCAGTACGGCGCAGTCACCACCACGAACTGGCTGCCTTGCGGTTGATACCACGTACTGCCGCACTGCTGATAGATCATGCCCCGGTAGTTCACCGGGACGCAGTTGGCAGGCACCGAGCGAACGATCGAGCCAACCACCGCTGACGTCACGGCCACCGTGGCCGTCACTGCCGCCGCCGTGGCGATCGGGTGATAGTCGTCGTCCCATCCACCGTGATAGCCGCCGTGATTATCGACGTTGACGTTCACGTTTTTGTTGACGTTGACGTTGTTCGAGCTGGTGTTGCGCACGTTACGCGTGCGGGAATCGGGCTGCCGGTTACCGACGTTGGCGTGCTGTCCGGCATTTTGGGCGCGCGCATGCCCGCCACCGCCGCCACCACCACCGCCCATATGCCCGCCACCACCATGCCCGCCTCCACCGCCGCCGCGGCCGACGGCCATCGATGGCGACATCGCGGCGATAGAAGCGCTGAGTACCGTGACCGCCACGCAAGCGGTAAGCCAAGGGGAGAGCTTATTTGTCATGTTGTCACCCCTTATTGGCAGGCATCTGAACGGCTTCGATCTTCTTCGCACCTGCTGGCGGTTTGAACTCGAAGGTCGAGGACTTGATCGGCGCGCCGGTCTGCCATGTCACGAGAGACACCGACTGCGGGCGAGCGTCATCGTCCGTGCGGGTAATGACAACCTTGCGGGGTAACGGCTTGTCACCGCTGGTGATCCAGATCTGCCAGTCGACGCCCGCCTGCCGATAGGCGTAGTGATCGCAGAGGTCGTTGCCGATGTAGTCTTGCCCGGCATACATCGCCGAGTTGAACTGCGGCGTCTTGGCTTCGTCGCTTCCCCAAAGGAACATGTCGGCGAGCGGAAGTTCTACGCCATAGCGCGCACGGAGTTCGCCAATCAGCTGCGCCAAGGTCCCTTGATACGGCACGCTGGCGTAGTACTTCTGCCCGGGCGAATACAGGGTCGCGGTTTTTCCGTCGTAGATGATCTCGCGCGAGTTACGCGCGCTTTTCATCACCGCGCGAATGTGGTTGGGCCGGTCGACATCCAGCGTGGCACTCGCACTGTGTTGGAGTTTCTGCCCGTCGGCGAGTACGCGCTCGCCCGTCAGATCCGTGGTGACCCGAAAACGCTTGAGCGTTTGCAGGTAGGTCCCCATCGTGCGCAATGCCTGCACGGCTTCGGGGTCTACGGCATCGGCGGGTGCGGCCTGCGCGGCAGGAGCGCTCGCGGGTGCACCCTGCGCCCATGCGCTCGTCACTGTCGACGCTGCACCTGTCGTGAGCAGCATCAAAACGGCTAACGCCTGTCGTCTCATCGTTGTGCCTCGATTCAAGGGGATTTCCATGGCGGGAAGGTGTCGAGATGCGCCAACGTCAGACGCGCGATTCAGTGTCGGCACCCTGGAACCAATGTAGCGGGCCAGCCCGGCGAAGCAAAGACCATTGCCCCAAATTGCCCGATGGGGAATCGGTGTTGCCCCAACTCCCGATGGCGTATGGCGTCCAATCCAAAGAAGAATGCAGGCATATGGACACGGGCATTTCATGACCACTTCAAAGAATCTCATCGCGATTCTGGAGGACGACACAGGAATGCGTCGCGCGGTCGAGCGGCTGCTCAGTATTTCGGGCTACCGCACGTGTTCGTTTGCCAGTACCGACGAGCTTGGCGTGATCGAGTCGGTGACGATCGCGTATTGCATGGTCGTCGACGTGGAGTTGCCGGGAACGTCCGGGCCAGCGTTCTACGAGGCGTTGGCGCAGCCGCGTCCGCCCGTGGTGTTCGTCACGGCCCATGACAGCGAGAAAACGCGAGCCGCAGTGACTCGCGTGGGGGCCAGCGAGTTGCTCACCAAGCCCTTCCTCGGCAGCGACCTGCTTGGTGCCATCGAACGGGCGACGCGGGTCGCGCATTGACGCGCCCGCGCGCCCACGTGCCCTACGCGGTTAAATCCGAAAGTCCGCCGCCATGTCCTCGTCGCTGCGCGCCACGAGCTTGCCCGAGCGGCAGGCGCGCATAAAGGTGTCGTAGTCCTTCTGGTTCTGCACGGCGTAAGCCAGCGCGTAATCCGTCATGGCGTCGGCCAGCCGCTTCCCATCCCCGATATACGACGAAATCTCCACGGCAAGTCCGCCCGATTTCGCATGCGCCCGGGCGAGTGTCCAGCCGCACAGGCGCGCATAGCCCTGCAAGATGGTGTCGCTCATGCGCTCGACCTCGGCCGAGATCTTCATGTCGCGCAATTGCCGGAAATAGAAGTGCCGCCCGTTCGGTCCCGTCGTCCAGCCCAGGAACGCATCGCTGGCCGCTTGCAACAGCCGCTGCCCAGCCACGACGCGCAATCCTTGCTGATGCACCTTCCCCGTCGGGAAGTACCTGGCGATGACCGACTCGCGCGCCTCTTTGACTTGTAGAAACAAAGGCTTGCCGTGCACATCGACAAACAACATCACCAGACAGAACGTGCCGACGCTGCCCACCCCCACGACCTTAAAGGCAATGTCCTGAAGCGTGAACTGATCGATCAAAGCGCGTCGGTCGACCGGCAGCGTACCCACATATTCGTTGAACGCCTGTGCCAGCTTGCCCTGCCACGCCTCGGTGTTCGACCATGCGTGGGCATTCCCCAGCAAGGAATTCGGTCCGGCAGGATGGAATAGCGCGGGCGGCGCGTCTTGGATGACCCATCGGCCGTTCTCAAGCTTTGCCATTTTGTCGAGCATGGCCTCGTGCGAGCGGCCAGCGGCTTTCTCGGCCGCCTTGCGAATCATGCGGCGCCCTTCCGACGTGACGGCCGCTTCGGTCATGCGCTCGAACGTGACGATCTCATGCCAGAGATCGAGCGCGCTGTACTCGGCGTACTCCTGCATCCGCTTGCCGTACTCAAGCACCGCCGTCGCGACGATATCGCGGATCGTGCTGCGATCGACGCTCATGTGCTCCCCGGCAATCGCAAAACTCGCGACAAGCCGCTTCAGATCCCATTCCCAGGGCCCGGGTGCCACTTCGTCGAAATCGTTCAGATCGAAGACGAGTTGCCGTTCCGGGGTGGCGAACCCGCCGAAGTTCATGAGGTGGGCGTCGCCACAGATGGGAAAGGTGAACCCGGTCGTCGTGGTTCTGGCCAGATCGTGCGCTTGGAGAACCGCACTGCCGCGGTAGAACGTGAACGGGGACACCGACATCCGGCCGTATCGCAACGGGACAAGGGCATCGACACGCCCTGCACTGTTCTGCCGCAACAGCGCGACGGGATCGCGGTCGACATTGCCGATGTCGTTCTGTTTCGAACGAGGCGCACGTTCACGGGCCAGTTTTCCTGCGGCTTTACGTTGGTCGAGCGTCAGATCGCTGGGCATGGGTCACCTCCAGAGTTTGCGTGAATGCGGACGCGATCGCGTCCCTCTTGTTTTGCCGCGTAAAGCGCTTCATCGGCCGATTGCAGCAGCCGTTCGGGCGTGCCAGTTGGCAAGGGCCCGGTGGATGCGACGCCGATGCTCACCGTGACATGCCGGTGCTGGCTGTCCTCGTGGGCAATGGCTGCCGCGTGCACTGCCACGCGCAAGCGCTCGGCGACGTCGCGCGCCCCCATGGCTTCCGTGTTCGACAGGATCACCATGAACTCTTCGCCGCCGTAACGCCCCGCGAAGTCGCCGGGGCGCCGAATCGAGTGCGAAATGGCGCGCGCGACGGCAATCAATGCCTCGTCGCCCGCCGGATGGCCGTATCGGTCGTTGAATTGCTTGAAGTGATCGACATCGATAAACAGTAGCGACAGCGCCGTTCGTTCGCGCAAGGCCCGCCGCCATTCCCGGTCATAGGCCTCGTCCAAGGACCGGCGATTGGCCAGCCCCGTGAGCGGATCGGTACTCGCCATGCGTTGCAACGCAAGTTCGGCGACCTGTCGGCGTTTGCGCTGACGCCTGAGCAGAACGGCAAGGATCAGGCACGACACGGCGAGGGTAGCGGTCATTGCGGCGACCCAATACGCTCGCTTGCGCCACTCGGCATAGATTTCGCTCTTCGGCGCGCGAATATCGACGGTTAGCGGCAGTCCGTCGATGGACTGCCGTACGTAGAGATAATCGCCGTCGGCACCTGCGCTTGCCCCGACTTGCGAGGCCGTTACAGGAAGTACCGTCATCGTCGCTGGCACTGCGTCGCGTGTCGTGTCCGTGCTCCCGGCATTCGTATGGATGAGCACGGTACCGTCATCGCGCAGGAGGGAGAGCACCCCATGGTCGCCGGGTGTCAGACCGCTAAATAGACGAGCGAAGTATCTGGCGTCGATCGTGACGATGCCGACACCGGAAAACGCGCCATCGTCGCGGTGGATGCTTTGGGCCAGCATGATGCCGCTGGCCGCCCCGGGGGCGGCTGAGCAGAGTGGCACCGATGTAGACACCGAGAGTCCATTGCGATTGGCCTGCTTGTGCGCAGCGACGACTCGTTGAACGAGAGGCAGATCGAGACAGGTCGTCGAAGGCAGTGCTTCGAAGACCGTCTCCCCCATCTCGTTGACGATCACGGCTTGTGCATCTGCGGCCGGTTCTGCGCCGGACGATGGGGCGGTGGGAAGGTATGGACGGAACCGCTCCAGACAGTTCGAGAGTTGCTGACTTGGGTCCGAGCGCCCGGCAACCGCAAGGGCGTCGAGCGCACGAGTGCAGGCCGAGAGATCGTCGCCCGCCACGCGCGCAGCCAGCAGCGCCACGCGCTGGTTCGCTTCCCGCGCGTCATCGCGTACCGCGACGCGGCCCTCATAGAGCAAGGCCGTGCGTACGCCGATCATGATCACCGCGGCCAATATCGCGGCCGCGAGCGTCAAGCCGAGCGCGCCAAACCATGCGCTCGATGTCGGTGACGAAGGTTGTGAAGTATTGGGCGAATTCATGGTCCCGCAGGCCCCAGGCTAGCGCGTCCCCATTCTTTTCGTTATCGGCGCGCGGGGCTATCGGGAGTGTGGGCAAGTGCTTTGCCCAGTGGGGCAATTCCGTTGCCCCCGACACTAATAGTTCGCGCCGGTCGCAGACACGACAATGGCGCTCGATGGCCGGTCAATCGCGATATCAACGACGTGAGTTGGGTATGTCTTTCAACGGACGCACGAGAACGCAAGCCAATCGCAGGGTGACCCGCCATGTCCGCTGGCTGGTGATGTCCTGCCTCGCGGTGGCCCCGTTCGCGGCATTCGGCCAGTCGCCGGGGCTGCGCGTGGGCGGCGACGTGAAAAGTCACGCCAACAGCGTGCTCGCCATCATGAGCTACACCACGGTGCCCGATGTCACGACAAGCTCGCTCTCGATCAACAACGGCTCGACGGGCAACCCCGGCTTCTGGCAGACCCAATTGGGCGGCGGGTTCACGCTCAGCCGCTCATTTCCGCTCTATCTGGAAGGCACCCTGGCGTACAGCCGCTACGACCCGACGTTCGTAGCGTCGGACGGCACAGAGCATCGCACGTTGCCGGTGCGCTGGAATACGCTGAGCACGACCGTCGGTATCGGTTGGGATATACGCCTTGCGGATGAACTCGTGCTGCGCCCGATTCTCAATGGCAGCGTTGGGCGCGTGGCGAGCGATCTGCGCATCGGCGAGACCTTGGTCAACCGGGCGGCCGACGTCAATCTCCAGTTTCTCGAGAATGGCGCCTTGAATGCCTATGGTCTGGGCGGCTCGCTGATGCTCGACTTCGAGCACTACCGGGAAGCTTATGAGATCGATGTCGAATTGCGGCTGACCGATATCCACCTGCACAGTTTTGGCGGTTCGTCGGCGGGCGTTCAGGGCAGCGCTAACGCACAGCAACTGAGTTTGTGGTCGCGCTGGCGTGCGCCTACGGGCCTCAGAGCACTCGACCGTCCGGTGCGCTATGTGCTGGAAGCGGCCTACTCTCAGTACTTTGGCGACAGTGCCGGCGTGCTCGGCTTCAATAACCTGACGTCGCTCGGCGTCGGGCTAGAACTCGACAGCAGCAAGTATCCGGTGGTCGTGACCCGCACCCGTTTGATGGCTCGTTACGTGTTCGGGCATAACGTTCAAGGCGTGTCGCTCGGCTTTGCCATGAGCTTCTGACGAAACGCCCTCCCCCTGCTCAAATCAGCGCCTTAGCGACCTTCCCCAAAATGGCGGACAACGGTAACTGCATTGCCGCGACGTAGAGCATCGGCAATGCGGCTGGAATGGCGATCGCAGCCACCGACAGTTTGCTGATCGGGATCGATCGCATATGAACCACCGCGTCATAGATGGCATGAATATCCGCCACGGGGCCCAACTCAGGGGCATCGAGTATGGCCGGTTCGCCAATGTCCCGATGCTGAATCCATCGCTCATGGACGAGCCGGTCGTGATGCGCGACCAAACTGCCGTATTCGAACGCGGCACGGCGCTTTAGCTTGCCCAACGGCAGCGCAAGCGGGAGAAGCGGGATCAGAAAGACCACGGAAATCAATACCGCGCTGGCAATCAGCAGCCCTTTCATTTGCACGGCACTTGCCCCGTGATACGCCACTTCATGCGCGAACGACGACGCGACCACCGCCGAAATGGCAAACGCGACCGGGCTGAACATAAAGGCCATCCGCTCGACAAAACTCAGCCCGCCGACGCGATCGGGATGCGACGGCACCAGCGCCAACGGGAGTTTGCCGATTCGGTAAAGCAGCATGAAGAGCAGGCAGGCGCGCCAGAGCCATGCCAGCAGCATCACCGTGAAAAGCGGGCGGACGACAAGGACGAACCACCAGCCGCCGAAGCTGATATCGGCGAGGGTATCGCCGTGATTCATCCAGGTCATGTCCTCTGAACGGCCGATCAGCGCGCCGAGCGTCGACCAGGCCAGGGTTGCGCCGAAGATCACCACCCAAGGCAAGACGCGGTCGCGAATGGCGGCAAAACGCGCCAGTTGGCGGCGGAACTCGGGGAGTGTCTGCTCGGTGATGATGCCGCAGTCGACAAAGTACTTGAGCAACGGCGGGATCAGGTTCTGGGCGACGCCCTCAGCGATGACCATTAATGGGATGGCAACCAGGCACCGCACGTGAATGCCGAAGTGAGCGGCAAGCGTGTCGTCGCCGCCACCGTGTAGTGGGCGCCCTGTGACGATGGCCCACACCACGAGCGGAAGCCAGCTAACCCCGGCAAAGATCAGCGCGCGCCGCACGGTGCCCATGTTGCCGTCTGGGATGAGCCGCATCCGCCGTTGAAGGTGGAAACCGACGTCGCCGTGTACGATCGACATATCGTCATTCGGCGTGACGCCATCACCCGGGGGCTCCGTGCCCGGCACCGGAACGTCTTTTCCCATGAGTGTCTCCTAGCCGGCACGAACGTCGAATCGAAGTAGGATCGTAGTTTTGCGCTGGACGGCCTCGCACACCATCGGGGTTTCGGGCAACGATTTTGCCCCATGGGGCACGCCGGTTCGCGCGAAAATCGCCTGCAAGCTGCCGCGCATTCCCGCCAGGAGCCGCCATGATGACGCGCATCGCACTGACAAAAAAACTATCCGTCGTGCTCGCCACGATATTGATGCTTCTGAGCGTGACCTTCGCATGGGCGCAACCGGCACCCGCGCCTGCACCGGCGGTGGCAGTGTCCGGCCCGCCTGCCGCCGACCTAAGATTCATGGATCGGCCCATCACGACCTTTCGTGCATCGCTTACCGGCGCGTCGCCACAACAGCGCGCCGATCGCTCCTTCGCGGTGCTCGACGGGCTGCCCGAAAGCATTCTCGTGCTCCCTACGGTCGCGGTGAAGGCGTCGATGGGCGACGCTCGCGGTGTTGTGTTCCGTCGTGGCGACCGTATTCTCTTTGCGTTGCTCGAAGGCGATGTCGACCAAGCTGACAACCGCCCGTTCGACGTGATCGCGAAAGAAGTGCAAACGCAGCTCGATGCCGCGCTCGCCGCACGCCAGGCGCAACTGTATTGGCCGAATATCGTTCGGGGCGTGCTTTACTCCCTGCTGGCGACGGTGATCTTGGCAGCGCTCGTTTGGCTGGCAGGACGGTTGCAGACCCGGCTCCAGACACGCATTCAATACGCCGTCGAAGCACATGTCTTGCGCCGCACGTCCAAAACGTTCGACTGGACAGGTTCGGCTTTCCAGTTGGCGCGGCAGATCGTGCAACTACTGTTTCTCTTCTTTGTCGCGGCGCTGATCTATGTCTATCTGATCTATGTGCTGGAGCGGTTTCCCGTCTCCCAGCCGATGGGCGAGCGTCTCAGTGGCTTCCTGTGGACGCTGATCAATACGTTCGCCCTCGGTGTGGTCAATGCCATTCCGGGGCTCATCGCGGTCATCGTGATCTTCTTGCTCACGCGTGCCCTGCAAAACCTGATCAACAACGTCTTCGCCGCGATACGCCAACGACACCTGAACGTGCCGGGAATGCACCCCGACACCGCCGACGCCTCCCGGCGCATCGTGACGATCGTCGTATGGGCGCTTGCCCTGACATTCGCCTATCCCTACTTCCCCGGGGCGCAAAGCGATGTGTTCAAGGGGCTGAGCGTGTTGCTGGGGTTGATGGTCTCGTTGGGTTCTGCCGGGATCGTCAATCAGTTGATGAGCGGCATCGTCGTGACCTATAGCCGCGCCTTCCAAGCGGGCGACATGGTGCAAATCGGCGATACGGCGGGGGTCGTCGTGAGTGTCGACACGTTGTCGGTGAAATTGACGAACGTGCGGCAAGAGGAAGTCACCATTCCCAATGCCGTCGTGGTTGGTGCCATCGTCCATAACTTCTCAAGCCGCGATGGCAAGGCGCCGGCGCTGGTCGTTACGTCTGTGACGATTGGCTACGACACCCCTTGGCGTCAGGTGCAAGCCATGTTGTGTTTGGCGGCGGCGCGGACCTCCAAGGTTGCACAAACGCCTGCGCCGTTTGTGTTGCAGCGCTCGCTCTCGGACTTCTATATCGAATACGACCTGCACGTCGCGCCGGTCAACCCGGCACAACGTCTGGTGATGTTGAGCGAGTTGCATAGCAGCATCGTCGACGTATTCAACGAGTATGGCGTGCAGATCATGTCGCCGCATTTCGAGGAACAGCCGAAAACGCAGATCGTCATCCCGCGCGAAGGGTGGTCGCCGGAACCTGCTGCGAAGGACAGCAAGCCTGATCCGGCTGCCGGGGCGTAGCGAGGACGTGGGACGGTTTCGGGTGCACCACGGGGCAAACGGCGTTGCCCCAACTACCTATGGCGATGTGACGTCACAAATCCGACACTCATTCGGCAGTTCATCCACATTGCGGAGACAAACATGCAAACACGTCGTCAGTTCTTCACGGCTGCTGTTGCTGCCGGGGCTTTTGTAGTGGCGCTGTCCGGATGTTCGACGACGGGGAACAGCCCCGCCACGCCAGAGGCCAATGCCTCGCGTAAGCAATCTATCGACGCCGCCGCCGACGGCACGCTTTCCCGACTGTTCTCGACAGTCCCCGGTTCGCGTGAATTGGTGGGCAAGGCACGCGGTGTACTGGTGTTCTCCGGCGTCATTCAGGCGGGCGTGATCGTCGGCGGCCAGCATGGCGACGGCGTGCTGCGCGTCGGCGGCAGTCCGGCGGGCTATTACAGCGTCTCGTCGGCGTCCTTCGGGGCGCAACTGGGGATGCAGTCGAAGGACATGGTGTACCTGTTCATGACGCAGGACGCGCTCGACAAATTCCGTAGCTCGAACGGCTGGTCGGCGGGCGGCGACGCCTCGGTCGCACTGGTGAAGGTCGGCGCAAACGGCCAGGTCGATACGACGACGTCGACCCACCCGGTGGAAGTCTTTGTCCTCACCAACAGCGGGCTGATGGGCGACCTGTCGCTGTCTGGGACCAAGATCACCAAGTTGGATATCTAACGCTCCAAACGCTGAGAAGCCGCGCAAGTCGTATACGCACGGCCGCGCGCCGAATGCATCAAACATTCGGCGCGCGTTCACATCGCGGCCGCCTTACAATTCGCCCTTCCCGCCGTCTTCGAGCAACTTGAGCAACGGCGGCGACTTGAGCAGGTTTTCCGGCTGTACGCGCTCCCAAAGGCTTCCCTCCCCTCGCTGCCGGCCAAGTTCGTCCTCACGGCGCAGCCATTGCTCGACCGTCTTGATGCGATTGGGATGAATTTCATCGAGCAGCGGATAGTCGCGCTGAATCACGTTGTGCTTCCACACGTTCCAGAACCCCGTAAAGTTGTCGCGAAAACTCATCGTGCTTTTGTCGGCGGGGTCGGCGTTATAGCCAGCAGGCCGTTGCGCGGCGGTCTTGAGCGGGCCATTCCAATAGGCCTCAAGATCGGTGTCGATGTAACGCGCGGGGTGCCCGGTCACCCGCTCGAAGGCTTCGGCAAGCTGGGCATAGCCGACCTGCTCGATCGCCACTTCGAGGTTCATACCGTTTGCGCGCTCCGGATTGTCGAACAGCCAGCGCGCGTAGTAGCCGCAATCGTCTAGCGCAACGTGAGGCACCGTGCCGTCGCCGAGCGGCACACGCCATGTCAGCACGCCGTCTTCCACGAACGGCATCATCGGCGTCATCGCCGAGATAGCCATCTCCATATACGGTCCCGTGGTGAACACCGCCGCGCCCATGCGGTCCCGGTTCGTCTGGTTCTGAAACAGAATCCATTCGCCGATGCGGCCTTTGCCGTCATAGTGTCCGACGCGAAAACGGGAATCGTATCCGGCCTTCTTGAGCGCGTAATCCAGATTGCCGTAGACGAAGAACTTGACGCCCTCCTCCAGCGCAATTTCGTAGCATCGGATCGCCCAATAGGTTTCCGTCTTCTCGCCCGTGTTAAACCCGTCGAGGTTGACGTAGGCGGCGTCGCACCCGCGAAAGCCTTCGCGCAGCACGTCTTCGTCGGCAAACGTGCCTTGAAGGATGGAAACGTTGCCCAGTGCTAGCAGCGCACGGGCGCGCCGGGAGTCCGGATTACGGCTCAACGCCCGGACCGAATATTTCCCGTCGGCGACAAGCGCACCGATGACGGGCAGGCCCTGTGCACCGGTGCCACCAATGACGAAAATCTTGGAGATGGGTTGCGAAGACATCGTGGTTCCCTCGAATTTGTTGAAACGGATGTGGCGCCGACACCCGCACGGGAAATTCGCTTCACGGGGACGACGTGTTGCTCTTATAATAAGAGTCACTAATTCGACTCGGCAAGCACTTTCGATCGGCTTGCCGGAGAAACACAGACGGAGAACGGCGCATGCGCTCAAAGGGTTTCGATGGCATGGTGTGTTCAATCGCGGATGTCATGGCGGCGATTGGCGACCGATGGGGTTTGCTGATCCTGCGCGATCTCGTGCTTGGGCTGCGCCGATATGACGAGTTCCGCCAGTCGTCCGGCGTGACCAATGCGACGCTCAGCGATCGCCTTAAGCATCTTGAAGCCAGTGGTCTCATCGAGCGGCGGGCGTATCAGCAAAACCCGGAGCGATTTGAATATCTCCTGACGCGCAGCGGGCGCGAGGTCGGCGCATTGATGCCGGTACTCGCCCAGATTGGCGATACCTTGGGGGCTTCGGCACCGCCCATGACATTCCTGAACCGGAAGACCGGCGCCCCCGTCCGGTGGGCCTTCATCGATCAGGCGACAGGCGAGCCAGTGAGCCCCGAGGACCTGACTATCGAAGCCGGTCCGGGGGCGGACGATCTCGTGCGCTGGCGCTTGTCGCAAGGTGGGCAACATCGCAGCATTGTTTGATTGGCGCGAGGGTGGGCCGCGCGCTCCATCTGGCCAAGATGAACCAACCATAGAACATCCGTCACGGGATCGTCACACAATTGCCATAAAGTCTGCGGCCAACTACCCGAGCTGAGACGACCCCATGCGCATGACTCCCGTTGAACCCGCTGGCGCGAGCATTCTGGCGACCGCCAGCCGCGTTCTGGTGGTAGAAGACGACGCCAAGGTCGCCCATGAACTTGTCTCGGCGCTCGGTGAACATGGCTTTGCCGTCGATCTCGCCTGCGCCGGGGGCGAAGGCCTGCAACGGATGCTTCACGGCGAGTACGACTGCGTGGTCCTCGATCGCCTATTGCCGGAGATCGACGGGATGTCGATTCTCACCACCGCCCGTAACGTCGGCGTCAAAACCCCGGTGTTGATTCTCTCCGCGCTTGGCGCAACGGATGAACGCGTGCGCGGCCTGCGCAACGGTGCCGACGACTACCTCACCAAACCCTTCAGCTTCGACGAGTTGACCGCGCGCATCGACGTGCTGTTACGTCGGCATAGCGACACCGATACCGGCGCTAGCCTGCGCGTGGGCGACCTGCATCTGGACCGCGAGAACGGTACGGTGACCCGAGCCGGCGTGCCGGTCGCACTCAAGCCGCGCGAAATGCGCTTGCTCGAATACCTCATGCGCAACGCCAACCAAGTCGTCACGCGCGCCCTGCTCTTCGAATCGGTGTGGAAGTACCAGCACGACGTGCAGACCAATGTCATCGACGTGCACATCGCAAGGCTGCGCAAGAAGATTTCGCTCGATGGCACCTACTCGGCGATGATCGACACGGTTCGCGGGACTGGCTATGTTCTCCACGCCAATGACTGAGCGCAGCTTTTGGCGCAGCCTGTGGGGTGCCGGGCCCATCTTCGGCATCTTCATCGTGTCGGTCGTCTCGCTGTTTGCTGTCGTCTATTGGCTCACGATGAGCTATCTGACCGATCTCGTCGATGCCCGCCTTCAACGCGAAAGCACCCAACTGATCCGTCGCACCCCGGAAGACGCACGCGCCAACATCTCCGAACGCAGCCGCCGCGAAGCCGCCAATATGCGCCCTTATGGCCTGTTCACACCGAACGGACAGCGGCTGGCGGGCAATATTGAAGTCCTGCCGAAACACCAACCCGACTGGCACGCCTACCGCTACACCCAGATCGTCACGGACAAAGATGGCGACTCATGGGCACGCCCCTATCGCGCCATGATCGCCACCATGCCCGACGGTAACCGCGTGATCGTCGGGCAGGCCGTCGACGATATTGATCGCTTCGACCACATGCTGGTGCGGGTCGCCATCGGCGGGCTGCTGGCGACGATTCTGCTCGGCGCCTTGTGCGGATACGCCCTGCACCGCGCCGCCAATCAACGGGTTCGGCAACTGCGGGAATCGTGTCAGGAGATTATCTCCAGCCACTTCACCCGCCGCCTCCCGACGCGTGGGCGACGAGACGACATCGATTTGCTCGTCGGTTTCGTCAACACGATGCTCGACGATATCGAACGTCTCGTATCGGAATTACGTGGGGTTTGCGCATGGATTGCCCACGATTTGCGCACGCCGATGACGCGCTTGCGCGCGGGGTTGGAGCGTGCCCGCCGGGGCGCGGCTAGTGCGCAGGAATACGACGCCGCCGTCGAGCGCGCGCTCGAGCAGACCGACCACGTGCTCGACCGTTTCTCGGCATTGCTGCGCATTGCCGAGATCGACGCCCATGCCCGCCGCGAACAGTTTCGTCAGGTCGATCTGGCCCGCATTGTCGAAGACGTTGTCGATCTGTACGAGCCGCTGGCCGAAGAACGAAAGGTGGTGCTGTCGGTACAAACCCAACGCAGCGCGCCGGTCCTGGGCGACGGTGATTTGATCTTTGGCGCTATCCAGAACCTGCTCGATAACGCGCTGAAGTTCACGCCTGCCGGGGGCACCGTGTGTTTGCGTGTGTTGGCAACGCCGGAGCATGCCGTGGTGGAAGTGTGTGATACCGGGCCGGGAATCGCGAGCGTCGAGCGTGACGCCGTGCTGCGGCCGTTCTATCGCGGCGCAAGCGTGAGCGGTATGCCGACGCCCGGCCACGGGCTGGGGCTAAGCGTCGTCGCGGCGACGGCACGGATTCACAACGCCGTCATGCGCATCGACGATGCCGAACCCGGCTGCCGTGTTGCCTTGCGCTTCGCTGCGGTACCGCCTTCGCAGACAATGCCCGAAGGCCAAGACGCGACACCCAGCCGCCATGAGGCGACCGGCGTCGCGAGTGCCTGACGGGTTATCGCAACGCTGGCAAGCCAAGCGCTTCGCGGGTCTCGCGCGTCGCGCGGGCAAGATCGTCACGAAATGCCGGATTGGCGAGCATGGCGGCTGCGATGACCGTACCGCTCACCTTGCCTGCTTCGACATCGCTCACGTAATGCACGCCGCCAATGGCGCGCCCCTGTGCGTAAGCCTCCGCACGCGCAAAGATGTCTGCGCGCTTCTCCGGCACGATCGTCGCCAGAATCACGGCACTCAAGTAGGCAAAGGTGGCATGTCCGCTCGGATAACCCGGCGTCGTGCCCTCGGTGACGATGCCCGGGTGCACTTCGGGGCTGACGTTATACGGACGCGGGCGCTTCCAGTAATCCTTGGCCGCCTTCAGTGGACCCGCGCCCTCCTTCGCCAGACGCTTGAAGAACGCTTCGGTGAAGGGCAATCGCTCGGCGCGGAAGTCTGAGCCGACGACGTCCGCAAACCGGAACACGCTCTTATGCGTATCGCCGTCAGCCAACGCCAGTTGTGCCGGGGTACGGGACTGCTGCAACGCCAGCACCTGACGCAAATCGTCCGCGGCGGCAAGGCTGCCTGCGGCTGGGGGCGGCGCGACCAGCACGGTCAGATCAGGTGCCGTCCCGCGCAAATAGTCGGGGTTGGCAGCATCTGCGGCGTGCGCGGCATGCAAGGCGCTCAGGAGCAGCAGCGCTGCGGCGAATGTGCGCGCGGCGCGGGGAGAAGCAGAAAACATCGGTCGGTTCCTCAAAAGAACGGGGCTTGGGTGAATAAACGGATGGAGGCTACGAGCCTCCTATGACCCGCCCAAGGCGCAAACCTTTCCATTCAGACAGATTCGCCATCCGCAGCATCGCTCGATGTCCGATCTGTTCATGTTGGCAAGTTTTGCTTCATCTGTGCATCACGGGTGGCGCATAAAGTTCGCCTCGCTGATCACCGGCGAGACAGGCCGGTCCACTCAACCGAGCGCACCGCGCCGAGGATGCATCTTCTCCATGAAGCTCAAGACTTTCCGCCCCGTCCCCCGGATTTCCCCTCGCCTCGCCCCGCGGTTCGCGCTGGCTTGCGCCGTACTGGCTGCGACGGCCGCCGCCGTTGCAGGCCAACCGGCCCGCATCACACCCGTCGCACCGGCTGAGCGGGTGCTGCTCATCAGCATCGACGGCATGCATGAGCAGGATCTCGCCCGGTACGTTGCGTCGCATCCGACGTCTGCGCTTGCCGCCCTCGCGCAGCACGGTGTGATGTATCGCAATGCGCGCACGCCGGTGCCGTCCGATTCATTCCCTGGCATGGTGGCGCTGATCAGCGGCGCGAGCCCGGTGACGTCGGGCGTGTACTACGACGACAGTTTCGACCGCCGCCTCTCGCCAGCCGGTGCCGCTTGCATCGATGAAAAGCACGCGAAGGCGAGTCTGGGCGCAGAGGTCGTCTTCGACGAATCGATCGATCGTGATCCGAAGCGCATCGACGGCGGCGGTGCCATCGACGCGGCCCGACTGCCGCGCGACCCGGCCCGTCATTGCGCACCGGTCTATCCGCACAACTACCTGCGCGTGAACACGGTCTTCGACGTGGTACGTGCTGCCGGTGGCCGCACCGCTTGGGCCGACAAACATCTCGCCTACGATTTTGTGCACGGCCCGAGCGGACGCGGTGTCGACGATCTCTACACGCCGGAGATTGCTGCCGTCGGCGAAAAAATCACCTCGTTCCCGGCCTACGACAACCTGAAAGTCGACGCGTTGCTTCGGCAAATCGATGGCCGTGACAGCGGCGGCAACGCCACGCCGGGGGTGCCGCGCCTGTTCGGCATGAACTTTCAGCAATTGAGCGTGGCGCAGAAGTCTGGCGACGGCTATCTCGACGCGCACGCGAAGCCTGGCGTCGCCATTGCCACCGCACTCGATCAGATCGACGGGTCGCTGCGACGTGTGCTCGATGCACTGGTGGCTCGCGGTCTCGACACCACGACGCTGGTCGTGATTGCGGCCAAACATGGCCAGTCGCCCGTTGCACCGGGGCAGTTGCGTCGTATCGACGGCAAGCACGTGCTCGATGTGGTAGCGAGAAGTGCGCCCGATGCCCTCGCCAAAGCCACGCTCGACGACGTTGGCCTCTTGTGGCTCAAGCAACCGCGCGCCACGCAGGCTGTCGTCAACGCCCTGCGTGCAAACGCCGACGCGCTTGGCATCGAACACGTCTACGCGGGGAATGACATGCCGCCGGGTTGGGGGCGCGTCGGCCGCGATAGTCACGTGCCGGACATCGCCATCGAAACGCAATACGGCGTGATTTACACGCGTGGCAGCAAGGTCGCCGAGCACGGCGGGTTCCACGACGACGATCGTCATGTCGCCTTGCTGATCTCCCGTCCCGACATCGCCGCGCAGGAAATCGACTCGCCGGTCTCGACGCGTCAGGTAGCCCCGACGCTGCTGCAAGCGCTGGCGCTCAAGCCGACCGCGCTCGACGCAGTGCGCAGCGAAGGCACGGCTTCACTCCCGGGATTGAATTTCCACAAACCCACGAACTGAGCGGACCTTTCGGCCCGTCACGATTTAGCACCCGTCAGCACGACAAATCAGGGTTGCCCGCCATACCCGGCGGGCACAACTTCCAAAGAGAACGAACCCAAGTCATGAAACCTCAGACGACGCATGCACCGCACCTCACCCGCACCGTTGCCAGCCTTTCGATGCGCAGGCCGCATCTGACGCTCACTGCCATCGCGCTTGCCGTGCTGGCGAGTGCAGCAAATGCCCAAACCAGCCCGACGACCGATATCGGCGACGTCTCGGCATCGGACGTCGGCGCACCGGCCAATGCCACGGCTGCCAAGTCGCGCAAGGCACCGACCGAAGCGGCAGCAAAGGCACTGACGCAGGCCCCGCTCGAAGCCACGTCGCCCCAGACGCAGATCAGCAGCGACTACATCGCCAATCAGGTCAACCCGCAGGCCGACTACGGCACGATTCTGCGTATCGCGCCGAGCTACAGCAGTTCGTCGCCCAACGGCCTCGGTTTGTCGGAAGCCAAAAACCAGACACTGCGTGGCTTTCCGGACGGCCAGTTCAACGTCACCTACGACGGCATTCCGTTCGGCGACACCAACGACTTCTCGCACCACACCACGTCGTACTTCCCCGCAGCCACCATTGGCGGTGTGACCATCGATCGCAGCCCCGGCAACGCCACCACGCTGGGCTATGCCACCTTTGGCGGTTCGGTGAACCTGTTCTCACCGACGCTGAGCCCCGAGCGCAAGATCGAGTACTCGCAGACCATCGGTTCGCATGCCACATGGCAGGAAAACCTCGGCATTACCACCGGCATCATGCCCGGGCTGCTCGACTCGAATGTGTTCCTGAATATTCAGCGAACCGATTCGAACGGCGCCTTGAGCAACAGTGGCGTCGGTAACACGAACATCTTCCTCAAGGGCGTGACGCCCATCGGCAGCAACACGCTGGTGACGTGGGTCTACGCCTACGACAAGATTCACTTCAACAACCCGGGCGGTGCCACGCTCAATCAAGTCGCCCAATACGGCTACAACTACGGCCTGAATGCCGACCCGAAAAGCCCGAATTACTGGGGCTACAACTATCAGGACAAGAACACCGAGTTCGCCTATATCGATGTCAAACACAACTTCGATAACGGCTGGGGCCTGAGCAACAAGCTGTACACGTATTACTACTACAACCTGAGCCACGAACTGAACGGCGACAACACGTCGTCGCCCCTCTCGGCATTGAGCGCCGCCAAGCCTTTCGCGCCCGGCCAGTCGGGCACCGACATTGCGGGCGCGCTCAAGCTCAACGAGTACCGCACCTACGGCGACACGTTGGCCGCTACGCATACCGATGCGTACGGCACGTTCACGGGCGGCTTCTGGTTCGAGCACACGCGCAACCCGCGCAATCGCTTCGCTTACGACGCCACCACCGGGCAGTCCGTCAAGCAAAACGCCACGTACGGCAACACCTACTACGACATGGTCGATGAGGTGAACACGGCACAAGCGTTCGCACAGTACGCGTGGAAGGCGACCAATGCCCTGACCGTCACGCCGGGCATTCGCTATCAGCACTTCGAGCGCTCGTTGTCGGCCAGCGTCTTGCAGAACAACCTGCCCGGCACGTCGGCCAGCAAGTCGTGGGACAGCGTGCTGCCGAGTCTGGACGTCAACTATCGCTTCACGTCGCTTTGGTCGGGCTACGCACAAGTGTCGCGTGGCGCGCTCGGGCCGAACTTGAACACGATGTACTCGGCCAATCCGTCGGGTAACAACAACGTCCAGCCGCAAACCTCGATGGCCTATCAGATCGGCACGGTGTTCAAGGCCGATCGGTTCACGTTCAATGCCGACGCGTACCTGATCGAGTTCAGCAACTACATCACCAAGAACGGCTCGGGGGCAAACGCCACCTACTTCAATGCTGGCGGCGTGCGCTACACCGGTATCGAGGCCGAGGGCAACGTGCTGCTGGGCAGCGGCTTCTCGTTCTACGCCAATGGCTCGCTCAACAACGCGACCTACACGCAGAACGGCACGGGCTCGCAGATTTGGAAGTCGGGTCAGCGCATTTCGTTTGTGCCGCAGTACACGGCGGCGGTCGCGCTCAACTTCGATCAAGGCCCGTGGCACGCTGGCATCAACACCAAGTTCGTCGGCTCGATGTACCAGGGCAGCAACGGGGCAGCGGATGGCTCGATCTACAAAGTTGGCCCTTACAGCGTCACCAGCATGATGATCGCGCGCGACTTCACCAACCTGAGCTCGGTGCTCAAGAAGGTGCGCGTGTCGTTCGGCATCGACAACCTTTTCGACACGCACCGCATTACCGACAACCTCGGCCCTGCCGCAACCGATACGAGCAAGGGGACGGATGCGAACCAGTTCCTCTACTACTTCGTGCCGGGGCGCAGCTTCTACGTCAACCTTCGCGCCGAGATCTGACCGGCAGCTTGTTTCAACGACCCACCGGCCCCGTGCACTTGGGGCCGGAGCGCGTTACCTCGAAAGGAGAATTTGTATGGATCTGAGTCAATTCAATCAACTGGCGATGTCGTCCGGCGGCACGCTCTATCTGATGGTGTTGTTGGCGTTTGTGGGCATTACCGTCATCGTCGATCGCGGGCTGCGGTTGCGCCGCGCGTTTCGCGCCGGGGCGCGTATCGTGACGGCCGTCGGCGCACTGCCGGTGATCGACGCCCACGATGCCGACGAACTGCGTGCCGCCGCTTTGGGCCTGCCGCATGGGCGTTTGCTCGACGCTTACGCACACAATCTCAAGCGCGTGCATCACGGCGATATGGAAGCCGCCATCGACGAAGCGATCTATCTGGAAGTGCCCCGCATCGATCGCGGTCTTTGGGTGCTCGACACGGTGATTACGGTCGCCCCGCTGCTGGGGCTGTTCGGCACGATCGTCGGCATGTTTCACGCCTTCGACGTGCTGGGCGCAGCCGGTGGCGACCCCACGCAAGTCACCTCGGGCGTGGCCGAAGCGTTGATCGCCACGGCCTGCGGTCTGGCGATTGCAATGAGCCATCTGTGGTTCTTC
The DNA here is from genome assembly GCF_902459645.1 of Pandoraea pneumonica. Classification (GTDB taxonomy): domain Bacteria; phylum Pseudomonadota; class Gammaproteobacteria; order Burkholderiales; family Burkholderiaceae; genus Pandoraea; species Pandoraea pneumonica. The sequence goes on along the minus strand of NZ_CABPSK010000001.1, from coordinate 904,576 downwards.
AATGGCATGCAAGACACCGTGCGTCAGACGGTGCATCAACTCGATACGCTCAAGCGCCTGCTGCTCAATCGCCATACCGCCGCGCAACAGGCGACGGAGCCCACGGGCGTGGTGCTGCGTCACGAACGCGCTTCGGCTTGAGAACCTGCGATGCGATATTTCGAAACGAAGAAGGCCCGCATCGAAGTCGTGCCGATGATCGACATCATGTTTTTCTTGCTGGTGTTCTTCATCATGATCACGCTCAAGATGATCCCGTCGATGGGCATGTCGGCCAAACTGCCCGGCAGTTCGACCGCTCAGGACCTGCCGCACCCGAAGGTGCTCGTCGCGCTACATGCCGATGGCAGCATCGAAACCGACCAGCATCCGATCACGCTCGACGCCCTGAGCGCTACGTTGCGCGCGCATGACCCGGCGCATACGGTCGTCACCATTGCGAGCGACAAGGCGGCCAGCGTGCAGCAATTGACGCAACTGATGGATGCCTGCCGTACCGCTGGCGTCACGCAGATCGGCATTGCCGCAAAAGAGGCCCCATGACGACGATTTTGCAGTCGCAGGCCCTGCCCAAGCCCGTTGACGTGCAGCATGCGTTGCGCGGACGTAACGTCGCAGCATCGTCGGAGCGTTGGCCATGGCGCGCGATGGCAACGGCGCTGGCGCTGGAAGCCATTCTGCTTGGCGTCACGGCCGGTTGGCTCGCTCGCAGTACCCCGGCACCGAAGCCCGTTCGCAACGACTCGCCTGTGATGCTTTCGATGGTCGAACCGGAACCGGCTGCTGCTCCGGCGCCGACGGTCAAACCGCCCGAGCCGGTCAAGGCGCCGATCAAGCAAGCAACGCCAGTGAAACCCGTGGCGCCGGTAAGGCATGAACTGGCGCCGAAGCCCGAGACCTCGCACACACGTGAGCCGGTCAATGCCGAGGCGCCGCCGATAAAGACGGTTGCCGGTGCCGATGCCCCGCCTGCGCCGTCGGCCGCGGCTGCGCCTGAACCCGCGATACCGCCGGTGAGTGCATCGTCGGGACCGGACGACCGCTTCATCGCGAAACTGCGTGCGGCGGTGCAGGCGGCGGTGGTCTATCCGATGGCGCTACAGGGTATGGGGCTGGCAGCCAACATCGACGTCGAGTTCGGCTATAAGGACGGCGTTGTGTCGAACGTGCACGTCACGCGGCCAGGTCGCGTCGCGACGCTCGACCAAGCCGCCATTGCGGCCGTGCAACGCGCGGCAATGCCGCCGCCCCCGCCCAATCTGGCAGGCGCGCTGCATACGTTCAAAGTGAGAGTGATTTTTAGCGAAAACTAAGTTGGCAATCTAAGGCGGCAAACTCGTGGGGCTAGACGCCCCCGACCGTCGCCGCATGGCTTCGTCGATCGCGATCGGCCGTCTGCGCGGCGGCCTGATTGCGTTTGGCACGCGCGGTACAGCCCAGTTTGGTCTTGAAGAAGGTCGAGAATGCCGACCCCCGAAACCCCAAGGCATCGGCAACGTCCGAGACCGATTGCCCGTTCTCAAGCGCACAAAGCGCGGTCGCGATCTGCACGTCACGACGCCAATTCGCCATCGACGCCCCCAGCTCCTGATTGAACAACCGGCTCATGGTCCGAGTGCTTATGCCCGCGGCTGCCGCTGCTTCCACGGGCGTGTGGGACCGGGTCGGCTCACGCAGCACGGCATCGCACAACGGCCCGAGGCGGCTATTTTGCGACGGCATGTCGACGCTCAGCGCCAAGGGGCTCGCCGGAGCGGCGCGCAATTCGGGCACGAGCAGAATGCTCAACGCCTCCTTGGCATGGTCGCTGGTCTCGCCCGCCGCGTAGGCCGAAAACACGCTACGCAATAGCTCGGATCCGTGCAGAAGCGTGACGTTGTCAGGCAGTTCGAGGCACGCGTCACCGGCGAGATGAAGCTCTACCGCCGCCGGTTCGCCCAGCGCCCAGACCGTGGTGAGTACGCCGGGCGGAATCCAGGCGCCCCACCCTTTCATCACGCAATGCGCCCGCCGCCCAGTTCGCAGCCACACACCGCCCTCGGCAACGAACAGGAAACGTCCGTCGCTGGTGAGGTTTGGCTCGGGAGAAAATGCAATCGTTTGCATAAAAATTCGCAATTTTGCCGGTTTAATCAAAGTGTGCGTGCAGCATACGATGGATCCGGAATCGGCAAAGTGAAAATATTGAAGACGAACGTTTGCATTTTTCGATGTTGGCCTCACGCCGAAGCTTGCCTGAGTGCCCTTGATTACCGCGTCACGGGCGCTGCGGCTGCGGCCAGTTCCGTCTCGAGATTCTTGCGCAGCGTCTCCCGGCTCATCTCCCCTTCCCAGCGGGCCATGACAAGCGTGGCGACACCGTTGCCAATGACGTTGACCAAGGCACGCGCCTCGCTCATAAACCGGTCGATGCCCAGGATCAGCGCCATGCCGGACACCGGGATCGCCGGGACAACGGCCAACGTACCGACCAGCGCGACGAACGATGCCCCTTGTACCCCGCTCGCGCCCTTCGAAGTCAGCATCGCCACGCCGAGCACCATCAACTCCTGCGTGAGTGTGAGCTCCGTGTTGGTGGCCTGCGCCACAAATAGCGCTGCCATCGTCATATAGATGCTGCTGCCGTCCGTATTGAACACGTAACCGGTGGGGACCACGAGTCCGACCAAGGGCCGCGAGCAGCCCAGGCGTTCCATCTTTTTCATCAGCGTCGGCAGTGCCGGGTCGGACGAACTGGTGCCCAGCACAATCAGCACTTCCTCACGGATATAGCGCAGGAACGAAAGGATGCTGAATCCGGCACCCCATGCGATGAGGCCGAGAATCACGAACACGAAGAAGGCCGAGGTGAGATAAAACGCCCCGACGAGCTTCGCGAGCGGTGCCAGCGCGGCGAAGCCGTACTTGCCGACAGTGAAGGCCATCGCGCCGAAAGCACCCAACGGTGCGGCTCGCATCAGCAGGTTCACCATGCCGAAGACGACTTGCGAAACGCCGTCGAGCACCTCGACAACCGGCTTACATCGCTCGCCCGCAATCGACAGCGCGAGCCCGAACAACACGGCGATTAGAATGATTTGAAGAATATCGCCAGTGGCAAACGCGTCGATGACGGTGTTCGGGATGATGTGCAGCAGAAAGTCGGTGACGTTCTGCGCCTTGGCCTGCGTCGCGTAGTTCATCACGGCGCGCGCATCGAGCGTTGCCGGGTTGACGTTGAACCCGCTGCCCGGTTTGAGCCAATGGGCCACGACAATGCCGCAGAGCAGCGCCAGCGTCGAGACGATCTCGAAGTAAAGCAACGCCTTGCCGCCAATGCGCCCGACCCGCTTCATATCGCGCATACCGGCAATGCCGGTGGCCACGGTAAAGAAGACGACCAGGCCGATCACCATGCGGATGAGTTTGATGAAGCCATCGCCAAACGGCTTCATTTGCGTGGCCAGCGCGGGGGATGCCACGCCAAGGGCGACACCGAGCGCCACGGCGATCAGCACCTGCACGTAGAGAATGCGATACCACGGTTTGCGGCTGGGCGCCGCGACAGGTGCATCGAGCACGTGATCGGGTTGGGTCATCATGTTGTTTCTCCGGAAGGAACGCCTCAGAAGGCGTGCTTCATGCCGAGGGCGACGAGCGAAAGACTGCCGCCGGTAACGTTCGGGACACTGTTGATCGCCCAGTTGTAAGAGGCGCGTGAACCGTTGCTGATATGGCTGTAGAAGGCGACCAGCGACGTACGGCGCGACAGCGCGTAGTCGTAGCCGATGGTGTATTGCATGGCGCCGGTCTCAGCGCCGCTGGAGATGTACCCGATCGGCGTCTTCGTATTGCCCACGCCGTTCCCCGCCCATGTGACGCCCGCCATCAAGTTGCCGGGGCCGAGCCGTTGCACGAGCGACAGGTAGAAGGCATCGCGCCGCACCGCTGTCGTTGGCGTCTGGTAGCGCAAGCGCTCGTAAGCGGCGGACACGACCGTGCCCGCGAATAGCCGGTACGACGCGCCGATCTTCGTGCCGTTGTCTTCGGTGTGATTGCCTTGGTAGTCGCGGTGATTCTCCTGCGCGGCCGTCAGGACAAGCGGCCCCGCCGTGTACGTCAGCGAGAACGACAAGAGCATCGGGTTGCGCGAGAGCGCGACGCGCTCCTGATTCACGCCCCATTGCGCGGCGGCCGACAGTCCGCGCCAGGACGGTGAGACGTAGTTCACCGAGTTTTGCTGGCGGCGATCGAACGATGTCGTATTGCTCACGTTGTCCGCCGACGGCGCGGAGCCGTTGCCCATGAGCGACATGTACCCGGCGGTGGTCGGATAGAACGGATCGAACGCTTTGGTCGATTCGGTAAACGGCGTCGTCCAGTTGCCGAGGAAGAACGTGCCGAAAGGCCCGTCGAGGCCGACGCGGCTGTCTCGCGAGGCCATGCCGCCCGTGCCGTTCGGCAGCGTCAGGTCGCTTTCGATTTGCCAGATGGCGCGGTAACCGCCGCCAAGGTTCTCATTGCCGCGCAAGCCCCAAACGGAGCGGTCGTTCGTCATGCGCGTGGTACTCGGCGTGGACGGGGCGCTGCTGCCGGAGCTTTGCCAGTTGTATTCCAGCGTTGTGTACAACCTGCCGTAGATTTGCACCTCGTCTGCGCAAGCCGTGCCAGCAACTGCCATGCCCCCCAGCACCATGACTGCGTGCCCGATCGTCCGTCGTCTCATTCCGTCTCCTAAACCGTCGATAGCCCTATGTCAGCCGCTCGCAATGTGCAGAGTCGATCGCTTCTGCAATGCGATGAAAGCCTTTATGCAAACGTTTGCATTATGGTTTTCAAATTGACTATCGGTCAAACGGTTGGACGTCGGGGTTAACGCGCGAGTGCGTCGCCGCATCGGAAGCAGCGCGTGCGACTTTCGAATCCCGGCCAAACAGGCGGTCGGATCTGGGGGAAGGAACCCGTCGGAAGCGGATTGAGGCGGTCGGACGCGGGCGCCACGGCGCGATGGCCGTAGACCGCCCGCGTCGAGATCAGGTGATCGTTACAGGGGTTGGTGCAGGTATGGCTTAGTTCGTCAGCGACACGAACCAGACCTTCTTCACGAACGCGTCGACTTCCCAATGGCCCTTGTAGCCTTCGGGCATCACGAACGGGTCGCCTGCGCGTAACGCATGCACGGTGCCGTCCGGGTCGACGACGCGGCACTCGCCTTCGAGGATGTAGCCGAATTCGATGTACCCGGTGGTATCCGCGCGAAACTTGCCTGCCGTGCTTTCCCAGATACCCGACGATGCCCGCCCGCCGTTGCCTTCGAAGCCGGTCATGCTACGGAATACGGTGTCGCCCTCCATCGGACGGCGCGGCTTACCGATCTCCGGATTGACCAGCGGGCCCGCGCTAAAGCGCACCAATTGCGAATGACTTTCTGCCACAACTCACCTCGTTACGTGATGGAATCAATGTCGGTCGTACTTCGTCAGACGGAAGGCGTGCGGGTCGACTAACGGCGTGTTGCCCTGCACAAGGTCCGCCATCAGCGCGCCTGCGGCCGGGCCGATGCCAAAGCCATGCCCGGAGAAACCGGACGCCAAATAAAAACCAGGCACGCTGTCGACACCGGAGATCACCGGAATCGCGTCGGGCGTCACGTCGATAAAGCCCGCCCATGCGTGCGCGACCTGTGCCGATTGAAACTCCGGAAATGCCTGTTTGAGCTTGTCCAGCGCTACGCCGATCGACTTCATCCCCGGCGCTGGGTCGAGTGTGCGATGCGCCTCGAACGGCGTCGTGTCACTGGCGCCGAAGCGTGTGGGCATCATCAATTCGTCGAGAAAGCGCTTGCCTACGCGCAGCTTCAAATACTTCTTCTCAGAGAGCCACGCAGGGAAGAACTGACGGCACAGACGAATACTGTCTGGCGTGAGATCGGCCACCGATGCCCCTAACTGCGATACCGAATAGCCACCGTCAGCGCGCTTACGGCACGTGAAGTCTTTGCCGTTGATCGCGAGATCCAGCCCGGCATCCACCGGCGTCGTGCGCAGCACCGACGCATGCACCTTCAGTTGCGGGAAGTTCACGCCCGTATTGCCACAGAACAAACGCGACCAAGCGCCGCCGGCCAGCACGACGGCGTCCGCCGCTACCCGCCCCTGCTCGGTGACGATGCCGCTTGCGCGTCCGCCTGCGCGGTCGAGACAGCGCACGGCCGTCTGTTCGAAGACTTGTGCCCCGGCGGCGATGGCGAGTTTTGCAATCGCCTGCGTTGCGCGCTCCGGCTCCGCCACGCCATCGACGGGGCAATGCAGTGCACCGACCCAATCACGTGCCGAGCGCGACTTGAAAAGATCGGGCAATTGGTCGCGCGCCAGCAATTGCGCAGGCACACCGAGCGGCAGCGCCTTGTCGAGCCACTTACGGTAGCCGTCCATATCGGCTTGCGATTCGGCCAAATACGCCACGCCCGTTTGGCGGTAACCCACGTCGTGCTGCGCCTGAATCTCCTTCCACAGTCCGATCGCCTGCATGGCCAACGGCAGTTCCTTGTGATCGCGGCCCACCGTGCGAATCCAGCCCCAGTTGCGCGACGACTGCTCGCCTGCGATCACACCCTTCTCGAACACTGCGACGCGCAAGCCCGCCTTCGCCAGCGCCCATGCCGTACTCATTCCGATAATGCCGGCCCCGATGATCGCGACATCGACCTGCTTGGGGAGAACGCTAGCCATAAATTACCCATCGACAATTGGAGGAAAAAACGAAGGTCAGCGCGCAAGTCGCGCTCAGACGTAGAAGTGGTTGCTGTTCACGACCATGAACACGGTGGGCTCGTCCCACGCGTTCTCCCAGCGGTACGGCCGGTTGCCGGTAAAGCCGTAGGTGTCGCCAGGGCCGAGGACTAGCGTGGTGTCGTCGATGAACACGCGCAACTGGCCGGACAGTACGTAGCCCACTTTGTCGCCGCTTTGCACCAGCAGATTCGAATCGGATGCCGCGCCCGGCTCGAGCTCCATCATGAAAGCTTCGAGCGACGCGCAGTTCGACGGCGTAATGCGCGCTTTCGTCACGCCCGACCCGGCCAAGCGCAGCGGTTTGCGCTGGCTGGCCCAGACGACGAACTCGCTGGGTTCCGACGTGTTCGGGGCGTCTTCGGCCATGGCGGGCGTCGAGGCGAACAAGGCGGCGCCATCGACCCCCAGCGCATGACACAACTGACGCAGCGAGCGCATCGACGGCGAACTCACGCCGCGCTCGATCTGGCTGAGCATGCCGATCGACATATTGGTGCGCGCCGCCAGGTCTTTGAGCGTGAACTTGCGCTCCGTGCGCATCGCACGCAAACGCATGCCCAATTCCATGTCGCTGGCCTGCACGGCAGGATCCACCGGTGGGTCGTCTTTCAAGCGTTCAGCGGACTCAGCCTCGGCGAGCGCCGTTGGCATCGTGGAAGGTGTGGCGGTGACAGTTTTCGGCTTCGGTGGCATGGCGAGCAGGCATCGGGGACACGAGGAGACGCAAACGAGACGTGTGAAACGTACGCCTCACGAATTTCAATCACACTTCAAAAAGCTTAGAGTGATTTCGATATAGCGTCAATCCGGTACCTTCCCCCATGCCGCCTTATGCCGGTCTATGCCGCTAACGGACTGCTGCGAGCGTACGTGCGGTCGTGCCAGAGCAGACAACCGGCGTCCGGCGTATTGCCGAGCCTCGTCGCGGCAACCGCGCCCACGATGATCGTGTGTGAGTAGCCATCGTGGGTGTCGAGTAACGTGCAGTCGAGCGCCACGGCAGCGTCGGTAAGAATGGGCGCCCCCGTTTGTAGAGCCGTCCATTGCGCAGGCTCGAAGCGTGCCGCGCCGCGCTGCTGCTGAAATCGCGCGACCAGCGTCCGATGCTCGGTCGACAGCAAATTCACGGCAAACCGTCCAGTCTCGAGAATGGCGTCATGCACAGACGCGCTTTTGTGAACGCAGACGAGAATCGACGGCGGCTCGGCGGATAGGCTGCACACCGCCGTCGCGATGATGCCGATGGGGCCGTCGGCGCTGCGTGTGGTCACGGCAGTAATGCCGCCCGGGAACGACGCCATCGCTTGCTGAAAGTCCGTAATTTGTACGGTGGAAGTCATGAAGTCGGCCTTTGTGGTTTGGATTGCGCGCTCAGCCTTGCCGATACGTCAACGGCTTCAGCCCGAGGTTCGCGCGAAGCGTCGTGCCTTCGTACTCGCTGCGGAACAACCCACGGCGGCGCAGTTCGGGCACGACCAGCTCGGCCATGTCGTCGATGCCGTGCGGCAATGTGGCCGGGCAGATATTGAAACCGTCGGCGGCTTCGTTACGGAACCATTCCTCCATCTGATCGGCGATATCGGCCGGTGTGCCGATGACCATGCGCACCGTGTACGTGGCCGCCACGCGCTGATACAGCTGGCGAATCGTGAGGTTCTCCTCACGGGCCATCGCCAGCAGGTTCTCGGCAATGCTGCGGATGTTGCGGCTGGGCTCGACCTGCGGCACGGGGCCGTCGACGGGGTAACCCGACAGATCGCCCAAGGCGTCGTAAAGGCTGGCTAGCCCGCTGATCGGGTCGATCAGTGCCTGCAACTGATCGAACTTGTCCTGCGCTTCCTGACGGGTACGACCAACGAACGGCGTGATGCCCGGCATGATCAGCAACTCGTCGGTCGCGCGGCCGTATGCGGCGAGACGGCCTTTCAGATCGCGGTAGTACGCCTGCGCATGCGCAAGGTTGTGCGAATTGCTGTAGACGAGGTCCGCTTCCCGTGCGGCCAGCGCCCGCCCCGCCTCCGATGCGCCCGCTTGCACGATGAGCGGACGCCCCTGCGGCGTGCGTGCCGAGTTGAGCGGCCCGCGCACCTGAAAGTGCTTACCGGTATGGTTCGGCACATGCAGCTTGGCCTCGTCGTAGAAGATGCCACTCGCCTTGTCGCGTAAGAAAGCATCGTCTTCCCAGCTTTGCCAGAGCGATTTGACGACTTCGACGAACTCGTCGGCGCGCTCGTAGCGTTCTTCGTAACCCAGATGCTCGTCGCGGCCAAAGTTGCGAGCCTCCTCGTTCGACCATGACGTGACGACGTTCCAGCCCGCACGTCCGCCGCTGATGTGGTCGATCGACGCGTACTTGCGAGCGACGTGGAACGGCTCGTTGTAGGTCGTCGACGCCGTGGCGATCAGGCCGATATGGGAGGTGTGCGCGGCAATGGCGGCCAGCAGCGTGAGCGGTTCCAGCTCGGCGTTGCGCATGTCGCGCGCTAGCGCGCCGCGCGGGTTGTCCTGCGCGCGAATGCCCAGCCCGTCGGCGAAGAAGATCATGTCGAACTTGGCCGCCTCGGCTTTCTGCGCATTGGCGAGAAAGTAGCGATAGTCGAGCGCACCGCCCGCTGGCACGTCCGGGTGACGCCATGCAGCGACGTGATAGCCGAGGTAGCGCATCGACAGGCCGAGTTTCATTTTGCGATCAGTCGTCATGGGGTGTCTCTTCAAAGGCTGACGGATGGAGGGGGCAGCGTTCGGCGTGGGCGCTAAACACCGCAGCGCGCCGCGACGTCGGCGAAACACCGGTCGCGAGACTCGCGCATGAAAGCGAGGAAGGTGCGGCACACCTTCGAGAGCGGGCGGCGGCGCGGGTACAGCAGGCCCACGCCGAAATCGAGACTGGGCCGCATCGGGCGCGCCACCACGCGGTCGAGGTTGGCGTGCACCGTGAACGGGTCGGCCAGCGCGACGCCCATGCCCAGATGGACGAATTCGCTGACCGCTTGCAAATACGACGTCTCTAGCGACGTCACGCGGCGCACGCCGTGCGCATCGAAGAACTGGTCGACGTGGTGACGCACCTGACAGACGTTGGTCATCGAGATGAACGGTAGCCCGTCGATATCTTGCGGCTGCAACTCGTGCTTAGCCGCCAGCGCATGCCCGGGCGGCACGATGGCGTAATACGGCACACGGCAGAACTCGTCGACGGCCAGGTCGGCGCGCGCAAACGGCAGTTCGGCCAGTCCAAAATCGGTCTGTTGCGCCGCGATCCAATCTTCGACGCGCGCCGACGATTGAATCTCTAGCGAGATATGCACGCCCGGGTGTTTCTCGCAGAACGCCTTAATGACACCGGGCAGAAAGCTCAGCCCCAACGCGGGCATACACGAGATGGCGATATGCCCAACGCGGTTCTGCTTCACATCCGCGGCCAGTTCACGGATGCGCTCGTACGAGCGGAAGGCGTGCTCGGCTTGCTCGAAGATCAACTGCCCCTCTGGCGTCGCGACCAGTCGGCCGTTAGCCCGGTCGAACAACGGCAGCGCGAGCGAGCGTTCCAGTTGCCCGATCAACCGGCTGACGGTCGATTGCGACGTCTCGAGCGTCTCCGCCGCACCGTTCACGGTGCCGGCCATGACGGTGGCGCGGAAGGCTTCCAGTTGTCGAATGTTCATCGTGAACTCCAGAGGGGCGGCCCCGGGATGTCTCCCGCGACCGTGAGATCATCTTGGCGTAGCGCCGGGTTGCAGACAATGACATCAATAAGCGTTGTCATTGCAGTTTCTGCATACGGTAGACGCACCGAAACCCATCGATGCGGGGCAAGCTGCCAAGGCCAAAAAGCCCGACGGCCTTGATGGGCCTGTCGGGCGCGAACGCTGTCGGTGCAACGGCGAGGCGAGCCCCGCGTTGCGCTGTCAGGTCATTACTCGGGTCACTACTCAGGTCATTACGTCACGTGCTTGCGGCTGGCGTACAGCCCGATGAGTGCGAAGGCAGCAATGATCACGATGTAGTACGCGGGGGCCATCACGCTGCCGGTCGCCTTGACCATGAAGCCGACGACCAGCGGCGTGATACCGCCAAAGAACGTCTGGGCGATGACATAGGCGATCGAAACGCCCGTGGTGCGGCACGACGTCGGGAACAACTGCGAGAGCAGCGACCCGATCGGCGCGTAGTAGAAGCTGTAGAACACCAGCGACAGCGTGCACTGGAAGACGGCCAGCGTGAGCAGTGACGGCGACCGAGTGAGCATCTGGAACAGCGGGAACACCAGAATGACCCCAAGGATCAGGGCGGTGCGCATGACTTTGACGGTACCCAGACGGTCAGCAGTAATGCCACCGATCATGGGGACGATCGTACAAACCACGCCACTGCAAATCGAGGCGATGAACGCGTCGTCTTTGGTCAGCCCGAGATTGTTGATCGCGAAGGTCGGCATGTAGAGGTTCAGGAAACTCGCCACCACACCGGCCGCCGCCACCACTGCACCAATCAGCACGAAACGCTTGTGCGACTTGAACGTCTCGGCCAGCGGGTTCTGCACCGTGGCACCCGTGCGCTTCACCTGCTCGAAATCGGCGGTCTCCTCGATCTTCGAGCGGATGTACAAGCCAACCGGTCCGATCAAGCAGCCGAACAGGAACGGCACACGCCAGCCCCAGGAATTGATCTGGTCTTGCGTGAGAAAGTGGTTTAGGCAATACGCGAATAACGACGCAGCCAGCACCGCGAGGCCCGACGCCGAGAATTGCAGGCTCGCGAAGAATGCCTTGCGCGAGGCGCTCTGCTCCGTCAAATACGAGTTCGCCGTGCCGAACTCCCCGCCGACCGAGAAGCCTTGCAGCAAGCGGCCGGTAACCAGAATGACCGGCGCCCAAACACCAATGACGTCATACGTCGGCGAGACGGCGATTAGCACGGTGCCTGCGAGCATCAGCATTGCCGCGAAACTCAAGGTGGTACGGCGGCCCACCTTGTCGGCCATGATCCCGAGCACGACGGCACCGACCGGCCGGATCAGAAATGAGCTCGCAAACGTCATCAGGCTGAACAGCAGCGCCGACTGCGGATCGCCCTGCGGGAAGAACAACTTGGAAATGGTGATCGCGAACATCGCGTACACCAGCAAATCGAACCACTCGAAGAACGTGCCAAAGTTCGCCGCGATCACGTCGCGGGTCCGATTGCCCTTGCGGGGTTGCCGTGCGGTGTAACAGCCGATTTCGGTGGTAGACATATGCGACCTTCCAGGGCGAGACATTGCAATGATCTGAGTCTGCATTCTGGGCAGCCGAAAACGACATCGATATTAGAGATTTCACCTACATGAAATTATTGACCGTTTTTCGGTGAAATTTCTTTCTGATTGAAATTTGGCAAAATTGGCGTCAGCGGGACAACGAGACTTGTCTGTTGCACCGGTGCGGAGTAAAAGTCGATCCACCGACGTCAACCGCAAGGTGTGCGCCCATGGATCAACCCGCCAAGCTCAACGCTGATTCGCTGGGCATCGTCGAATCGATCATCATGGGCATCGCCGGTACCGCGCCCGCCTACAGCATCGAAATCACCACTTCCACCATCATCGGCACCGCCGGCACCCTCTCGCCCGCGAGCATTCTGGTATGCGGGCTCATCATGTTCGGCATCGCCTACGCGTTTATCAACATGAACCGCGCCTTGGCCAGCGCGGGCACGTCTTACTCGTGGGTGAGCATGGTCTTCGGGCGAGCGCTCGGCTTTTTTGCAGGCTGGGCGTTGCTGGTGCTCTGTTGTGTCTTCATGGTGTCCGCCATGATTCCGGCGGCCAATGCCACCTTGCTCATCTTCGATCGCCCCCTAATGAACAACGTGCACTACGTGACACTGATCGCTGCCGCGTGGCTCACGGTGGTCAGCGCGGTGGTCGTCAAGGGGATCAAGCTCACAAGCTACGTGCAGGTGCTGATGACGATCGTCGAAGGCGTGATCTTGCTGGTGATCATCGTGGCGAGCTTCTTCATCTTCCCGCACGCGGCCGAGCACGCGTTTTCGTGGCGATGGTTCTGGCCGTTCGACTTCACGCCAAAGCTGTTTGCCAACGGGGCACTGGTGGCGATCTTCTTCTTTTACGGCTGGGACGTGACCATGAATCTCAGCGAGGAGACGCGGGACGCCAATCGCACGCCCGGTCGTGCCGCGTTCTGGTCGATGGTGTTTCTGATGGTGTTTTTTCTCGTGTTCATCGTCATTGCGCTGCTCGGGCTCTCGGACGCCGAGATCCAGCACTACAACACGAACATCATCTTCGCCATCGCCGAGAAGTTGTTCGGCCCGACGTGGGGCTACGTCGCGATCATCGCGGTATTGCTGAGCACGGTGGGCACGGTCGAGACGCAGATGTTGCAGTTCACGCGCACCCTGTTCGCGAAAAGCCGCGACGGCGCCCTGCACCACCGCTACGCTCGCTTGCATCCGGTTTGGCGCACGCCGCACGTCGCTATCTTCTTCATCTGGATCACCGGGCTGGTGCTGCTGCTGATGTCGTCGTATCTGCCGACCATCAACGTCATCCTTCAGGATTCGATTACCGCCATCGGTTTCCAGATTTGCTTCTATCTCGGGCTGACGGGTTTTGCGTGCGGCTGGTATTACCGCAAAGTGCTGACGCAAGGGCCGTGGGTGGCCGTCACGCATGTCATCTGGCCGGTCGCCAGCGGCGTGTTCCTGTTCTTCATTGCGCTATACAGCATCCCGACCTTCGACTGGGTGACCAACATCGTCGGGATGGGCGGCATTGCCATCGGTGCCGTCCCATTGCTGCTCAACCGCAAGCGGATTTGGCGAACCGCACCCGGTTGATCGTCCCGGCTACTTCACGCGCAAGGCGAGAACACACCCGATCACAATGCCCCAGAAGGCGCTGCCGATACCGAAGACAGTGACGTCGCTTAGCGTAACGACAAGCGTTGCCAAGGCGCTTAGCGAAACCTCCGACGTAAACGCACTCACCAGCGACTTCTGAATGACGCCCAGCATCGACAGCCCCGCGAGGATGGCGGTGAACGCCATCGGCAGACTCGTGAGCAGGCTGGCGTAGGCGGACGACAGCAACCCGATGCCCACAAACAAAGCGCTCGCCGTCACGGCACCGATCCAATGCCGTCCCGACGGCCCGTCAGACACGAGTACCGCATTGCACGGACCGGCCAGCACCGACGGGCAGCCGCCAAACGGGGCGGTGAGGCACGTCAGGATGGCGCTGCTATAGGTGACGAGGCGTGTCGATACCGGATACCCCGCCGAGCGCCCCACCGCGATGCCTTGGGCATTCTGCACGAACAGGATGGTCACAAGCATGGGCACCAGCAGTTCCGACATCGCCCTGCCGTTCCACACCGGCGCGCTCAACTGCGGCGTGGCAAACCAACTATCGATGCTCGAAGACGGCCAATGAAAGCCGGTTAGCGCGAGCGCGACGGCCCCCGCCACAGCAGCACCGATGATGGGCGGCAGCCAGAGGTTGCGAAACTGGTTCATCCACAGCAGGCCGAAGAACGCGAGCACCATGGCGGCACCTAAAACCGGTGCCGCGACACTTTGCGTCACGATGGCGATCGCATACCGCATGAAGAGTCCTGCGATCATCGCCATGACGATCGGCATCGGCACCCACTTGTCGAGCAGCGCAATCGCGTTCGTGAGCGCGAGTAGCACCAGCACCGCCGCGCATGCGAGATACACGCCGATGGCGGCGCCAAGTCCGTAATGCGCAATGACGGGGGCGGCCAACACCGTCCCGGGAATGGTCCAGAGGAAGACGAGCGGCTGCCGTGTCTTCCAACTGATCAGCAAACTGGCGAGGCCATTGACGGCCAACGCCGAGAATATCCACGACGACGTCTGATGGCCGCTAAGCCCCGCTTGCTGCGCGGCCGAGATAATAATCACGACCGGTCCCGTCGCGGAAAAACTGGCGGCCACCAGCGCGAGCGTGAAGTACAGCGCAAAGGCACGCCCGGGCGCGAGGGTAGCGGTGTTCTGTGTGGACATGGGAGCCTACGGCGACGACTTGACGTATTGAGGCGAAAACACCCCGCTCGTTGGCCGTCCCCGTGTGCCGTGAATCCAACCACCAGGGACGGCAAGACTGCGCGGCCTAATTACTCGAGCGCGTCTTCGGCGGGCGCGCGCCACACCAAGCCGATGACGGCGCCCAGAACACACAACCCGGCGACATACCAAGCGGGCGCCATGGTGATGCCTTGCTTACCGACCAAGAACGACGCGATAGCGGGTGCGGTCCCGCCGAACACCGCATAGGCCGTGTTGTACGACAGTGCGAAGCCCGTGAATCGAACGCTCGGCGGGAAGCTCTTGATGATGATGTAGGGTCCCAGCGTAATCGTGCCGATCAGGAATCCGCCCGCGATATAGAGCGACCAGATGGCCGTGCCGTCACGCTGCAATCCCAGATAGAACGCGCCGCACACGATAAACATCGCCACACAGCCAATGGCGTAAGCCCGCCCACCACCGATGCGGTCCGCCGCCCATCCGGCCACAATGCTGCCGAGAATGAGACCGAAGATTGACCAAGAGTTGTTGGCGAACACCACGTTGGGTGCCAGATGGAACTGGGTCTGAAGAAACGTCGGCGTGTAGAGAAAGTAGATCACGAAGATGCCGGAGAACACCCACGTTGCCAGCATCGAATACACCACGGCACGGCGATGCTGCGTCAGCACCACGGCGAGCGGCAGACGCGCGTCAGCGGCGCGCTTCGCCCGCAGCGCTTCAAACACCGGTGTTTCATGCAAATACCGGCGCAGGTAGACCGACACCAGCCCGAAAACACCACCGGCAATAAACGGCAAGCGCCAGCCCCAGCTCTTCAAGTCCTCTGCCGCGAAGTTGCCCATCAGGTACTTGGCGCTCAGGGCACCGAGCAGAATGCCAAGGCACAAGCCGCCCATCAGCAAACCGCACGCGAGGCCCACGCGGTCGCGCTTGACGTGTTCGGCGCAGAAGATCCATGCGCCCGGAACTTCGCCGCCGACAGAAAGCCCTTGCAGCACCCGGCACAGCAAGAACAGCAACGGCGCCGCCATGCCCACCGTGGTGTAGCTGGGCAGCAGACCGATCAGCAGCGTTGGCGCGGCCATCAGGAACAGACTGAGCGCGAACATCTTCTTGCGGCCAATGCGATCGCCAAAGTGCGCGAAGAAGATGCCGCCAATCGGTCGGACCAGATAACCCGCCGCGAAGATACAGAACAACTCGAGTTGCGCCAGCCATTCCGGCGTTTGCGGCGGAAAGAAAACGGTGGCGAGCAGTTTGGTAAAGAAAACGGCAACGATGAAGTCGTAGTACTCCAGCGCACCGCCTAAGGACGCTAGCGCCAGCGTTTTTACATCGTTCCTGCGTAGTGATTCTCCACGGATCTCAACAGCATCCGTCGTTGCGGAAGTCGAACTCATGAAAATCTCCAAAACTTTGTCAACCCGGGGCGTCGTTTCGTGGGTGCCGAACGACTTCTAATTAGAGATACGACTACGCTTGCGCTTGCCTCCTCTCGGTCATAGAGAAAGCCTCATCGCGCGTGACCACGGCGGCGTACTTCTGCGCCATATCGAACAGGTTGGCGTCATGAGGGCCAAGGGCACGGTCGCCGACACAATCGGACAACACGACCGGCCGGAATCCGTATTGCATGGCGTCGACCACGCTGGCGCGCACGCACCCGCTGGTGACCGCCCCGGCGACGAATAGCGTGCGCACGCCGTGCTGCGTGAGCCACGCGGCGAGGCCCGTGCCGAAGAACGCCGACGGCACCGTCTTGCGCACGACGAGTTCCCCCGCCTGCGGGGCCAGTGCGGGCACGATGGCGCTGTTCGCGTCGTGCTCTTTCAACTTGAGCATGCCCGGCACTTTCAGCGTGAAGACGTTGGCATCGGCGTCGTTATCGGCGAATACGATGCGGGTATGCGCCACGGGCCATTGCATGTCGCGGGCGTGTGCCAGGAACGGAACGGTTCGTGCGATGGCGTCGGGGATGTTGCCGCCGCCAAAGACCGCCGGATCGGCAAAGCCGTTCACGAAGTCGACGATCAACAGCCCGAAGGGCGCGACGGGTGTGAGCGCATTGCCGAAGCTCTGGCGCCGGTAGGTCTCAAGGTCATCGGTCATGCTTATCCCCCAGGTAGTCAGTGACGACGCCACGCTTGACGACGGCGACACCGTCCAGATAGACGTCGCAATTTCGCAGCGGAATATCGATGTGACAGGCCGTCGTGCGGCTGCCACCGGCCTCGTTGTTCGGTCCGAGCGAGAACAGGAAATTGCCTTCGAACGCACGCGCGTCCATGCCGATCGTGGCCTCCCGGTCGTACAGCCCCAGCGTCGACCAGCGCGCCCGGGGTTGCAGTCCCCACCCGATGTGCGAGATGGCGTAGGCCTCGGGGTCTTCGAACGTCGCCATGTAGTTCGCAAGCAACTGCGCATCGACGCCGCCGTTGATCTCGATCGCGTAGCCGCCCTCCACCGTTAGTTCGATCGGGTCGGTGACGTACGATTTCTGAGGCAAAAGGATGTCGCCCCGGTCGATCACGATGCGCCCCGACGCTTGGCCGTCGTTGGGAAACGTCAGCGCGAAGCCGCTCGGCCAGTGGTCCCAGCGGCCGGGCTCGTCGACGTAACCGTATTCAGCAATGGGTTCGAACTCGCCCAGCGGACAACGAAAGTCCGTGCCCGCCGCCGAGACGATGTGCATTTCTCTCGCCTCGGCGATGCGCTTGCGTGCGGCGAGCACCCGCGTTCTGTCCGATTCGCTCGGCACCAGCCGGGTAAGCACTTCGGGCGGCTCGACGGCGAGCAAGATCTTGGTGCCCGACTTGAGAATGTCTAACTGCTCGGGCGAGAACAGCAGCGTCATCAGATCCAGCACCAGATCGCTTTCCTTGAGCGCCGCAATCGCTGACCGGTTGCCGGTCAGCGGTGTCGTGCCGAGGTAGGCCAACTGATCGCGGCTGAGCGATTTCTCGGCGTTGACCGGCGGCAGATCGAGGCGATTGACGATCGCGCCCATCGACTGCGTTGCGATCAATGCCGTGGAAAGCGTTTGCGGGTGCGTCGAAGCGCTGGTCAGAATGGTGACGGTCTGCCCCGCCTCCAATTTCGACAGCTTGAGGACTTTCGTCCACGCCTCCACCATCTGATAGTCACTGACGGGCATGGGAGCCTCCGTGCGCAATCGGGTTGAGATGTCGGTCGGTAGACGCGTCGAGCGGCGCGCCGAGAAAGCCGCCGAACGCCGCGTAGAAGCCGTCCTCGTTGTCCCACGGAATCATGTGGCCCGCGTCGGCGACACGCACGTGGTCGAGGTGCGGCATCGCCTGGCGAATCTCCGTCACGTCGGCGTCGCGTACGACGTCGCCGCGCTCGGCCGTCATGAGCAGCGCCGGGATGTCCAGCTTCGGAAGATCCGCGTGCACATCGTCGGTATGAAACCCGTCGAAGCTGGCGCGAACGGCAAGTTCGTTGCAGGTAGGGAGCCATTGCGCGCGCAGTTGAAGCTGCGCTGGCGTCCACGACGGGCAGAACGCTCGCATGTCGTCACCGCTCATGCCGATTTGCGACTGCCGAATCGAGTCCACATACCACGGCAGTTGCGCGGGATAGGCTCGTCGGCCCGGGCCCGAGACCGGGGGATCGATCATCGCAAGACGTCTGAGCCCAGCAGGTTGCTTGGCGGCAGCGCGAATGCCGATGCGCGCCCCCATGGAGTGCCCCACGACGCTGTAGCGATCGAGGTTCAAGGCCGCGGCGAACGCGATCAAGTCGGCCGCCTGAGCATCGAGGCTGTAGTCAAGATCGTCCCCCGCCGACGACAGCCCCCGTCCGCGCACATCAAGGACATAGGTGTCGAACGTGGCGCCGAAGCGCTCGCCGACGAAGGCCCAAGTCGCCGCAGGACTGGTAATGCCCGGCACGATAATCACGGGGTCGAGTCCGCTGTCACGCGGCTCGGCAGCGCAGAACCGCAGGTAATGCTGACGGATGCCATTCGCATGAACATGGCCGCCATATCGATAGGTGGATTGCATGAATGCCTCGCGAAGCGGTCGGTTCAATACGCGCCGGAAAGCAGCGCCCCGGCACCGGGAACGACGGCCTCGAGCTCAAGCCGTTTGAGCATCGCGTAAGTCGTGGCGACAGCCGCGGTGATGACGGGCTTGCCAGTCATGGCTTCCACTTTCGCGATGGCAGGCAGCGAGGGCATTTGCACGCAAGCCGACAGCACAATGGCATCGGCATCGCGGTAGTTCAGCGATTTGACGATCTCCGGCAGCCGTTCCGGGTCGTGTCGGCCCACGTCGAGGTTGTCTGGGATTTCGAGCGCGCGATAGTCGATCACCTCATAGCCCTCGTTGCGGATGTAATCGACCACGAGTTCCGTGAGCGGCTTCATATACGGTGCGACCACCACAATGCGTTTGGCACCAATGACCTTGAGTGCATCGACAAGCGCCCCGGCGCTGGTAATCACGGGGGCTGCCCCGCCGTTCTCGACCGTTCGGGCACGTAGGCGCTCTTGCGAAACCCGGTGATAGCCGTGCCCCATGGCCATGATCGCCACCAGACACGCGTAGCCGAGCACATCAACGCGCGCGTCGCTCAACTCGGTTGCGCAGCGATCCGATTCCGCGTCCATAGCCGCCAACTCCTCCTTGACGACCTTCTTCATCCGCATACGCGCCGAATGAAACGTAAAACGCTCCGGACGGATAGACTGCCGCGCGAGCAGCATCTGCGGAATTTCGGTTTCCATCGTCGTGTTCGAACTAGGGACGATCTGTCCGATTCGATAGTGCTTAGTCATGCCCTGACTCCCTCGATATTTTCTGGTTTGGCGAGCTATCGCTAGTCAGGCCGGTTGACGGAAACGGTCGACGCAACGACGGGCGTCGTACTCGTAGACCCATTCGGCCTTGATGCCGACCGCATTCGGATTGGCCTTCTGCTGCTCGCGCATTTCGCGGTCGCGCTTTTCCAGTTCCTCGGGGGTCGCAAGGTGATAGGTACGCCCACGTTCGCGGGCCTCCAGTTGCACGCGCGCGGTACGCGGACGGCGCTCTTCCTCGTAGGCGGACAAGGCTTCTTGCAAGTCGTCGAAATGAGCGAGCGCCTGAGCGAGGACATATCCGTCTTCGATGGCCATCGCTGCGCCCTGCGAGAGGAACGGCAACATCGGGTGCGCGGCGTCGCCGAGCAGCGTGACTGCGCCCTTCGACCATTGAGGCATCGGGTCGCGATCGAACAGCCCCCACTTGAACGTCGTGGCGGAGTCGGTCATTCGGAACAGATCGACAATGTCGCTGTGCCACCCGGTGAACGCGGCAAGCAGTTCTTCCCGCGAGCTCGGCTCGGTCCACGATTCCGCCACCCATTTGTCGCTCTCGGCCACGGCGACGATGTTCACCGCCGCGCCACCTTTGACGTAGTAGGTGACGATGTGGGACTTCGGGCCCATCCAGAACGAGGCGTCCGGGCTGACGAACGGCAACGGATGCTGATCGACCGGCACGAGCGCACGCCAGCACATATGCCCGGTGAAGCTGGCCGGTGTCTTGCCCCAGAGGCTATTGCGAACGACCGAGTGAATGCCGTCGGCGCCGACGATCAGATCCGCCTCGAAAGTCGACCCATCGGCAAACGACGCGACGGCCCGACCGTTGCGATGCTCGACGCCGGTACAGGCGGCATTGAAGGTGACTTTGTCGGCGTCGATTCCCTCGCACAGGAGGCTGAGCAAATCGGCACGATGAACGTGGTAGAAGTTCGCGTCGAAGAGCGTCGGACAGACGGCTTTGAGCGGCGTGCGGAACAACTGACGCGCGTCTTCCCAGTTGCGGCCCACCATGGCTTCGGGCAGGAAGCCGACTTTCTGCAATTCCCCGCCCAGCCCAAGGGCATTGAGGACTTTGACGGCATTCGGTGTCATCTGCACCCCGGCGCCGATTTCGCCAAAGGCCGGTGCACGCTCAAAGATGTGGGCATCGATGCCCTGCTGATTCAAGGCAAGTGCCAGTGCCGCACCGCCGATGCCGCCACCAATAATTCCGACTTTCATGTTGACTCCTTAATTCGGTGTACTACTTATAGACGCAGCTATCTCGCTCACCACGTAGCCACCTATTTCTCAGTGTTGTTTGTTGCCTGCCAGCGTTTCCGGCCAGATCAAAGGTCGAGTACGACCGATTCGTCCTTGGCCCGCGAGCAACAAATCATCATTTTTCGGCCCGCCTCTCGTTCGCTGGGTGTCAAAACGCTGTCACGGTGATCTACCTTTCCCTCCAGCACGGCTACCTCGCAGGCGCCACAGACGCCCTCTTCGCACGAGTAAGCCGCATCCACGCCACTCGCCAGACAGGCTTGCAGAAGCGTCTCCTCCGGGCCGACCGTCAACACCTTGTTCGATTTCTTCAGATAGGCCTTGAAGACGCCACGCGGCAACGTCTCCACCGGTGCGCTGAACCGTTCCCGGTGCGTCGAGCCTTCCGCCCGTGACGTGGCCATGGCATCGAACTCGTCGAGCATCCTTGCCGGGCCGCAGCAATAGAGATGTGCGTGCGCAGGCAGACTGCGAATCACGTCGGTAATCATCCTTTGCGGCTGCCCGGGGCTGGTCTCGAACATCAGGTGTACGCACGGGTCATCGACGAGTTCCTTGTGAAACAACGTCCGATTCGGGTTGGCTGACCAGTAGTACAGATCGACACGTTTCCCAGCACTCTTCAGATGCCGGAACATCGAGACGATCGGCGTGATGCCGATTCCCCCCGCGAACAAGGCATAACTGTCTGCGCCCGGCTGCAACGGAAAGTGATTCCTCGGCGCTGAAATATGAAGCGTCGATCCCACCACGCTTTCGTAGTGCAGCGCCTTCGAGCCGCCCCGCCCCGCTTCTGCCACCTGAACCGCGACGACGTAGCTGTCGGCCGACGGCGCAGGCCAAATCAACGAGTACTGGCGGCGATGTTCAGCCGAGATCTGGACATCGATGTGCGCGCCGGGCTCGAAAGCAGGCAGTGCCGAGCCGTCTAGCGAACAAAAGCGATACAGATTGATACCGGCCGCGCCGAAGCTGACCCCATCAAGGCGTACCGCGATGTCGGCGGTGGATTTAGATGACGCCATACGAAATCCCCTTGTTGCGCAGCCACATGCGGTAGCGTTGCCCCATCAGGTCCGTGCGGTGGTGAAGCTCGTAGCGCAGCTCGGTCGGAATGCGCTCGGGGCGCTGCGTCTCGACGATGTCCTTGTCTTGATTGAAGATGATGTCGGCGCGTGCGCGCACGGCTTCGGGGTCCGGCGACGGCGTCACGTTGAGTCCTGCGCACACACGCACAATGCAATGCGTCGCGTCGACCATCTGCACGGTGAACAGCGTGCCGAAAGTATCTGAATGGTCGGTGATAGGGTTGCCCTTGTCGTCCGAGCGCTGCGTGCGCTTGCTGAAGTAAGCGATGAGCGGTCGGAACGCGTGATACGTGTAATAGGCCACGAGCGGGTGGCCCGTCGCATCGCCGATCGGTTGAAAGACCCGCACTTCCGACGAGCGCAAGCCGGTTTCCACTTCGTCAACCGTGTAGGGTTCGAGGCGGTCGGCATTCTCCTTTACGCCGTTGAAGCCCGCATGGACGAACGGAAAGTGCGACGCGTCGATGAAGTTCTCGATGGCGCGGTACCCGTTGCCGTTATAGACATACGGGCCGGAGTGCACCTTCATGTACTGGTCGCTGTGCCACACCGGAAAGTCGGGAATGTCCGACTGCGGCTCGCCGAGGCATACCCACACGAACCCAAACTTCTCTTGTGCCGTGTAAGGGAAAGCGCGTGCTTTCTTCATCGGCGTCTCGTCAGGCGCGGCTGGCATGCGCGTGCATTTGCCCGTGCAGTCGTACTCCCAGCCGTGATACGGACAAACCACGTGATCGTTGGTAATCCACCCTTTTGACAAGCGTGCGCCGCGGTGTATGCAGAGGTCTTCCCAGACGTGAATCTCTCCGGATTCGCTACGCCAGACGATCAGGTCGCGCTCGAGAAGGCGCGTCGGATAAATGGTGCCCGCCTTGAATTCATCGGCGTAGCCGACGACGTGCCATTCGTTCAAGAGCACGGGGTCCTGGCAGCCGTCGAGGGCGGTGATCGGGACAACTTTCATTTCGGTTGGGGCGTTCATGATGTCGTTCTCGCTTGGATGCTGGTGCGTGTATCGCTGAGTCTCCTGATCAGCGTGGCGCCAGTATTGCGAACCAATTTTTGCTTGTCGTTCTTCAAGTTCGCCAATCGATTATCAAAAACCGCCAACCGTGAGTTCGGCCCCATTTGCCCGGTTTTGGGGCCTAGATGCTAGGGTTTCACCGTATTTTGATTCGTTGACACGGGTCGTTGACTGTAGATAAATCACTACGCATGTCCCCGAGAATCAGCCCATGTCATTCACGAAGTCGTTAAGCGGGTCGTACGTGCAGTTCGATCCCGACGTTGCCAGCCAGACCGTTGCGTTGCGAGTCAACGTCGTCGGTGCGGAGGACGAGCAACCGGTTCACCAACACCGGAAGGGACAGCTGGTGTTCGCATTGCGCGGCAGCGTCACGTGCCGTGTGTCGAATGCGCTGCTGATGGTGCTGCCGCATGCTGGAGTCTGGATTCCGGGCAACTTGCCGCATAGCAACCATGCCAGCGTGGACGCGCAGATTATTTTTCTGTTTGTCGAGCCCGACGCGCTGGTGCTGCCCTCGCGCCCTTCGCTGTTATCGGTAAGCCCAGTCGTGCGCGAGATGGTGATTCATCTGGCCGATCATGGCGATGCGTTTCCCGACGCCACGCGTTATGCACAGTTCTGTCAGGTGTTGTTGGATCAGTTGTCCGGTGCCCCGGCAGAACACCACACGCTGCCGCTGTCGTCGCACCCGAAGTTGCGCTACGTGTGCAACTCGCTGATCGAGAACCCGGCCGACCGGCGCTCGCGCGCCGATTGGGCAAAGGCCGTTGCGATGAGCGAGCGCACATTCGATCGTCTGGTGATGAAGGAGACCGGTCTGAGCTTTGGCCGATGGCGCCAGCAGCTTCAACTGGTGGTCGCGTTGCGCGACTTATCGGCGGGGGTCAGTGTCCAGCAAGTCGCGCTGGCACTGGGATACGAATCGACGGCGGCCTTTATCGTGATGTTCAAAAAGGCCTTTGGCGCGCCGCCCGGGCAATATATGCACGAACGCCGTGCCTGTGCGCAACCGGCGCCGATAGCGGAGCAGCCGTATCCCGTGCTGCCCGCCATCAGCGAATAAATTGCCGGATGCCTTATCGATGTTTCAGACGCTTGTCGGCTGCCATGAGCAGGCCATTGCACGTTAGCGCGAACAACGTGAGGAAGAGTGCTACCGACATAATTGTGCCGATGTCACCGAGGTTCATCGCATTG
The DNA here is from genome assembly GCF_902459645.1 of Pandoraea pneumonica. GTDB lineage: Bacteria > Pseudomonadota > Gammaproteobacteria > Burkholderiales > Burkholderiaceae > Pandoraea > Pandoraea pneumonica. The sequence goes on along the minus strand of NZ_CABPSK010000001.1, from coordinate 880,339 downwards.
GTGAGCAGGTAGCCCAAGCCTTTTTGCGACGCGAACATCTCACCGATCAACACGCCCAGCAGTGTCAGCGAGAAACCGAGCCGCATGCCAGCCACAATCTCGGGGAAGATCGCCGGAAGCACAATGCGCCAGACAATCTGACGAAACGGCATGCGCATGGTGTGGGCGGCGCGCAAATAAACGGGCTTCATCTGCCGGATCGCATTCATCGTGAACACGAGGATAGGAATGAGGCCGTGCATGACGCCAAATGCCACTTTGGCCGACAACCCGAGCCCGAAGATCAGAAGCACCAGCGGATATAGCGTGACCTTCGGCAGCGAGTAAAGATTGACGAGCAACGGCTCGGCGACCGTGCCCGCCATCCGGTTGATGCCCAGCAGCACCCCCAGCACGATGCCGCCAGCCACCGCAATCACCAACGCGTAGATCAAAGCGCGGCCGGTTTCGGCCACGTTGTCCCAGAACGCCTCCGTGCCGAGCATTTGCCAGAGTTCCGCGACGGTCTGTGCGGGCGAGCTTAGCGACGCACTCCCCACTGCAAGATGCAGCGCCTCCCAAGCCAGCACCACCACAAGCACGACGCCCAAGGGGCCGATCAGCTTCTTCATGCGAATTCTCCGTTCTGCGCTCAGCGCTGACGCCGCGCCTGAAAGCGCGTGTCGAGACGATTGAGCACCACGTTGATGAGCGTGACGGCGACGAGCACCATCAGCATCAAGGCATACATGTCGTCGTTCTCGAAGTTGTTGTAGGCGTAACCGATCGCGTACCCAATGCCCGACCCCGACAAGATGAACTCGGAGGCAATCACGCCGATGAACGCGTACGCTACCGACAGCTTCACGCCGCTGAACAGATACGGCAATGCGGCGGGCAGCTTGACGCGCAACGCCGACTGCCATGGCGAGAGCCGCATCACACTGGCCGTTTTCGTCAGTGAGCGCGGAATGCGATCAAGACCGGTCAGCGTGGCCGTAATCATCGTCACCACGGCCAGCATGACGGCAATGGCAATGATGGGCAGCGAGCCCACGCCGAACAACACGATAAAGACTGGGTAAAAAATAAACGTCGGCACCGCGTAGTAGCTCGCCATAATCGGTTCGATCGCCCGGCGCACACTTGGCACCACGTGGATGGCAAGCCCCAGGACAAAACCGAGCACCACCGCCACAATCGACGCCGCCACGATATTGACGAAACTCGTCGCGATATCGTGCATAAAACGCCCTTCGCGCAGTATCTCGATGGCATGTGTTGCCATGGCGCTTGGGGCGATCATCACCGATGCCGGTATGGCCCCTGCGCGGCACAGCACTTCGATGAGCAGCACAAAGCCGATCACCACACCGCTGCGCCACGCGGTTTCCCGCTTGATCATTCGTAGGTTCATCTCGACTCCTGGCAGCTCGTGCGTCAATGCGCCGCGCGGTCAGCGCCCATGACTTTGAGCGATTCGATGCGCAGTTTTTCCCAAAGACGCGACGTGATTTCACCGAAGCGCGGCGTCGACACGACCTGACTATCGCGATCGCGCTCCCAGCCGGTCTCGACGATGTCGATGAACAGCCCAGGGCGTGACGACATCACGCCCACGCGATCCGACAACATGGCGGCTTCGTCGAGCGCGTGCGTAATCAGGAGCACGGTGGCCGACGTCTCGCGCCAAAGGCGAAGCAATTCGTCGCCCATCAATAAGCGCGTCTGTTGGTCGAGCGCGCCGAACGGTTCGTCGAGGAGAATCAGCCGGGGCTGAATCACCAGCGTGCGCGCGATGCACACGCGCTGGCGCATGCCCCCTGAGAGTTGTGCCGGATACGCGTTCGCGAAATCGCGCAGGCCCATGAAGCCCATCGCGTAGTCGACGCGGCGTTTCACTTCCGCGCCGTCGACACCGGCCATGCGCAACCCGAACGAGATGTTGTCGCGCACCGTGAGCCACGGGAACGAAGCGTCTTCCTGAAAGACGACGCCCACGCCGTCGGGTACGCCCTTAATCTCGCGTCCCTCGAACGTCACCGTGCCGCTGCTGGGCTTGGCGAGTCCGGCCAGCGCATCGAGCAACGTCGATTTGCCGCAGCCGGACGGGCCGACCACCGAAAAAAACTCGCCCTTGAGCAACGTCAGATCGATGGGGCCGAGTGCGTGAAACAACTCACGCTCGCCGGGCTTGTTGAAGTAGCGCGTCACGCCGGTGAGCACGGCATGCGGCTCGGGCTGCGCCGCCGCGACCGCGACGGGTGCGCGTGCAGCCGATCCTTCGACGATGTGCAGCATGGTATTCCCGTACGGCAGGTTCATAGCGTCCCCTTGGTCTTCAGATCGGCAGGCAGAAAGTCCTTATCGACCAACTTCGACCAGTCGACGTTGTCCTTGATTTCGCCGACAAGCTTGAGCCCGTCGACCATGCGATCGAGCTCGGCGCGATCGAATTCGCCCGTGCTCCACATCCGCGAGCGCACCATGTTGTCGACCGCTTCCTTGGCCACCGCCGGTGTGAGCTTGAAACTGGTTTCGAGAATCTTTGCGGCCCCTGCCGGATCGGCGTACGTCGCCTCAACCCCGGCACGGCGGCCAGCGATAATCGCGCGCAAAACTTCCGGATGGGATTTCGCGAATTCGCGCGTGGTGATGCCGACGGATGTCGTCATCGGGTGCAGCAGATCACCTGCGCGATAGACCACGCGATATTTGTCTTTGCGCACGATCGACAGCGGCTCGATCGCCACAGCACCGGCGACGGCGCCTTGTTCGAGCATCGTCATGCCGTTGACATAGCCGCCCGACGCCACGCGCGTGACCTTGGCCTGATCGATGCCTTTGTCGCGCAGCGCCATGAGAAACAGCATTTCGGACACGCTCTTCGGCGACGTGATCGCTACTTTCTTGCCGACCAGATCGTTGATCGATTTCACATCGCTATTGGGCATCGTCACCATCGACGCTTCCGCAACGCTGCGCGTGCCGACATTGACGATGACGACGTCCATGCCCTGACGCGCTGCGGCAAGTGCGGCAGACACTGCGACTTCGCCGTACGGTGTTTTGCTGGCGAGAATGTTGCGCACCGTCGTGCCGCCGCCGCCCGAGCTAAGGATGCCGGTGATGTCGATACCGGCCTTTTTGAACAGGCCCTTGTCCATCGCTACCGCGTAAGGTAGCCCGTACAGACTGTTTCCCCACTGCGTCACCGAGATCTCTTCGGCGTGAACCGCGCGCGCCGCGGGTAACAACATGGCCGCAGCGCCCAACGTCAGGCAAGCGCGCTTGAACAGATTCGTCATCTTCAGCTCCGGGTCAAACTTGCAAAAGGTTCGTCGGACTTTGCGCGCATGCTGCTCACGCAAAATACATTGTAGACACTCAAATTATCATTGCAACGCAATGTTCATGCCATCGCCTAGGGGTTTGCACTCAGCTGCGCCGCACCATCATAAAACCTATGTAAATAAAGGCATAAAGACGCATTGCGGAAAACTTCCGATGCGCAGAACGTGACTCGATCATCGCGCATTTTTCGATCGGAAAATTAATGTGTACGTTATAAAATGTCGCCTACGCCACACTGCCGTGCATGACATCCCGGGTTTGGTGCCGCGAGACGCGCCATGCACCCCAATGGCGCGGCGCGATTTGCAGCGACGTCACCCGTTTGATGTGGCGCAAATTGGCGTAAATCGCGATTTATCGGCGCATCGGTCTTTACGTTTATCGGGTGTACACTTCACCCACTTCCATCAGGGCATCGCCTCATGACGTCGCGCAAAGACTCTTACGACTTCCACGACCAGATCGGTCATCTGCTACGGCGCGCCTATCAGCGTCACGTCGCTATTTTTCAAGACGCCATTCCCGATTCCGATTTGACGGCGGCGCAATTCGTCGCGCTGTGCACGGTCAAGGAAAAGCAGTCGTGCTCGCTCAACGACATCGTCAAGACGACGGCGATCGATCAGGCCACCATTCGCGGCGTTGTCGAACGCCTGAAAGCGCGCAAGCTCATCGAGGTCAATGCCGACCCGAACGACGGCCGGAAATTGCTCGTGCAGGCGACGGAAGATGGTCTCGCCCTAATTAACCGCACCGTGCCGTTCGCCAAAGAAGTGACTGAGCGCACCTACGGCACGTTGAACCCGGGTGAGCGCGTGGCGCTGCTGTTTTTGCTGCGCAAGATGATGGATGCCGAAGCCGTGGAATGACACGAGCGTGCGCCGCGCCGCACGCTCACATCGCTAATGTGGCTTACGTGGCTTACGTGGGCGAGGCCGCGTGCGCTTCGGGCTGGAGTAGCCGCCCGGCTTGCGCCAACGCGGCGCGCACCGACTCGGGCGTGAATGGCGGTGCGACGATACGCACGCCTGTCGCGTCGTAGATCGCGTTGGCCAGCGCAGCAGGGCCCGGCACCGACGCAGATTCGCCCGCCCCCATCGGCGGCTCGCCCTGGCGTGGCATGAGGACGACGTCCAGCGCAGGCAATTCAGCGAAAGTCAGTATCGGATAGCCGCCCCACTCGCGGCTTGCCACTCGGCCGTCGACGAAGCGAACGCGCTCTTTTAGCGAACGGCTAAGCACCTGCACGACGTTGCCGTGCAATTGATGGCGCACCCCGTCGGGGTTGATCATCGTGCCAGTGTCCTGTCCGACCGTGATGCGCTCGACCTTGACTTCGCCGGTGATGCGATCGACCAGCACGTCGGCAATCCACGCCGACCACGCCGCACCGAATCCCGGGAAGCGGCTATGTACGTAGCGCGCATAAGAAACGCCGCGCCCTCGCACATAACGTTGATCAGTGTCCCAACGAAGCGAATCTTGCGAGCGTGGCGTCCAGCCCGCGCGGGTCGCGACGGCCTCCAGCAATTCAATCGCACGTGGGTCTTTCAAGTGATGGAGCTTGAACGCCAAGGGATCGACGCCTGCGGCTGCCGCCATTTCATCGGCAAATGAATCATGCGCAAACGAGTTGGGGAGCGCCGATACGCCGCGAAGCCATGACGCACGCACCAGCGGCGCCATATCGTCGCAAACGAAGCGGCGGTTCGGGCTCTCGTAAGGCGATACTGCCGTGCGATCCCCCATTTCGAAGACGCCACCCACCGGCGGCACGACCCCAGTGAGCAAAGACGCCAGAATTGGCGCGTCGTTTGAGGGGTAGCGCGCGGCGAAATCATAGGCCAGCAGTTCGCCGTCGCGCGTTGCCGCGCCACGCACACTCACCACCTGCCCCGTTCCCTTCGGCTCCCAAAGATGCTCGTCGGCACGCGATAACTGCACGCGCACCGGCGCCCCAACGGCACGCGAGAGCAGCAGCGCATCGCCGCACACATCGTCCGCGCAATTGCGGCCGTAGCAGCCTGCGGCCTCCATGCGAACAATATCGATGTCCGCTTCGTCGCGCGCGATCAATTGCGCGAGGTCATAGCGCAACGACACAGGATTCTGCGTGCCCGACCAAACGGTAATTCGCCCCTCGCCCGCAGCGCGATAGTCGGCCAGCGCGCATGACGGCCCAATGGAGCCGTGCATCTGATAGGGCCAGACGTACGTTCGCTCGAGCGTCACGACGTCGTCGCGGTTGAACACGGCGTCGACATCCCCTTCTTCCAGCAACGCACGGCGCTTGGCCGGTGCCGACGCAATTGCCGTGGCGGGATTGTCCATGCTTGGGAGTGGCGGCAGCGGCTTCCATGTCACACGCAGTTCGCGCGCGGCGCGAATGGCCTGTTCCTCGCGCAATGCGACAACACCGACGAAGTCACCAATCACCACCACCGCCTTGACGCCCGGCAAATGGGAGACCGACGCCTCGTCGACCGAGAGCAACGATGTCCCAACGAATGCGCCGGTATCGACACCGCTATAGGGCGGACGCACCACGCGGCCATGCAGCATGCCGGGAACGCGCATGTCGTGCACGAACGTGAGTTGCCCACTCGCCTTGGCGGGCAGGTCGACGCGCCGCGACGATTTGCCGACGACACGATAAGTCGCCGGATCTTTGACGGGGGTCTGTAAATCGAGTGTGAGCGCGAGGCGTTCGCCTTGGACGAGTTCCGCGAACGACGCACTGCATTCGTCGCCGTTTGGGGTCTCACCGAAGACGCGAGCGCCGTCACAGTGCAACCGCGCCGCAGCCATGCCGAAGCGGCGACTGGCTAGCTCGATGAGCGCATGACGCGCTTGCGCGGCTGCGCATCGCAACGGAATCGCGGAAATCTGAATCGTGGCGCTTGCGATGGTCGGCCCCTGATTGGGTGTTGCATCGGTATGGCCGAGTTGCATTTCGACCTGTGCCGCCGCCACATCGAGCTCTTCCGCCACGATCTGCGCCAGCGACGTGCGAATGCCCGTACCCAGATCGACGTGACCGTTGAAGGCGAGAATGCGGCCATCGTCGAGCACAGCGACGAACACTTCGGGCACGGCGGGCACGAACGTCGAATGGCTGCCGGGCTGGCCGGGAGCAGGCTTGATGGGCGCGGCGGGCTGGCGGATCACCGTCAGGCAGCCTTCGCGCGCCAGCAATTCAGTGCGGTTCACGAGCGGAGATTCCTGTGGTTCGGCAGGCGCCATCGCGCCATGTCAGTCATCACGCTAGAGGGCCAATATTGGCGCGTCAACCATCGCGCTCGCCACCCTCCCCTCGATTTGGCAGGCGTTACGCTGCAACGCCCACCGCGCTATCAGCGAGTTCGCCGCTCGATGGCCTCGATGGCATCCGCCAGCGGCATCACCGCCGCGTATTTTTGCTGCATATCGAATAGATTGGCCTCGTGCGGCGCAATGGCGCGATCGCCCACGCAGTCGGACAACACCAGCGGCCGGAACCCGTGCGACATCGCATCGACCACACTCGCTCGCACGCAGCCGCTAGTGACTGCGCCACACACGAGCAACGTTTGCACGGCGCGCTGCGACAGCCACGGCGCGAGTTGAGTGCCGAAGAATGCCGACGGCACCACTTTGCGCACCACGAGCTCGCCCGGCGCCGGCGTGAGTTCCGGCACGATGGCGCTGTTCGGATGATCTTCGGTCAGGGTCGCCATGCCCGGCACCTTGAGCGAAAACACGTTGTCGTCGCTACCGTCGTCCGCATAGACGATGCGGCTGTGCGCGACCGGCCAGCCGTGTTTGCGCGCCAGTGCCAGCGCGTCGACCGTGCGCGCGATGGCCTGCGGGATATTGCCGCCGCCGAAGGTCTTCGGGTCGGCAAAACCGACCACGAGATCGATAATCAACAGGCCGATGTTGCCGTGCACCGGCAGCGGCGTACCGAAGCCTTGCCGCTGGTAGACCTGCGCTTCGGCGTGTTGTGAGGTATCGCTCATAGGGATGTTCTCTTGGCAGAATTCGTTGGATTTACTCGTTAATCACGCGACCGTCTTTCACCATCACGGCATCGTCGAGCATCACCGTGCAATTGCGCAGCGGAATATCGATATGGCACGTAGTGGTGCGGCTGCCGCCGCCTTCGTTGTTCGGGCCGAGCGAGAACAGGAAGTTGCCTTCGAAAGCGCGTGCATCCATGCCAATGGTCGCCTCGCGGTCATAAAGGCCGAGCGTCGACCACCGGGCGCGCGGTTGAAGCCCCCAGCCGATATGCGAGATGGCATAGCCCTCGGGGTCGCGAAACGTCTCCATGTAGTCGCGCAGCAGCGCCGCATCCACGCCACCTTCGATGCGGGTCGCGTAGCCCTTCTCGACCGTCAGCACGATCGGCTCGGTGACATAGCGCTTTTGCGGCAACAGGATGTCGCCACGGTCGATCACGATGGTGCCGTGCGCCGTGTGATCGTTCGGATACGACAGCGCAAAGCCGCTTGGCCAGTGGTCCCAGCGCCCCGGCTCGTCGACGAAGCCGTACTCGGCCGTCGGCCCGAATTCCCCCATTGGACACACCAAGGCGGTACCGGCGGGCGACGTCACGCGCATCTCGCGTGCCGCGCCGAGTTTCGCTGCCGCCGCCAGCACACGCGTTTTGTCGGCTTGTGTCGGCACCATGCGCGCCAGCACTTCCGGCGGCTCGACGGCCAAAAGGATCTTCGTGCCGCTCTTGAGAATGTCGTGCTGCTCCGGCGAGAACAGCAGCGTCATCAGGTCGAGCACGAGATCGCTTTCTTTCAGTGCGGCAATGGCGGCGCGGTTGCCGGTGAGTGGCGTCGTGCCCAGATATGACAGCGAATCGCGGCTAAAGGCCTTTTCGCCATTGACCGGCGGCAGGTCTAGCCGATTGACGATCGCCCCCATCGACTGCGTGGCGATCATTGCGCATTGCAGCGTTTGCGGGTGCGTCGAGGCGCTGGTCAGGATCGTGACCGTCTGACCGCGCTCGAGCTTCGAGAGCGTTAGCACCTCTTTCCACGCCTCGATCAATTGGTAATCGCTGATGGCCATGGTTTGACTCCTGTGTCGGGTAGCGTTAGGCGCTTGCCGGGGCACCTACCGGTGCGCCGAGAAAGTCGCCGAAGGCCGCATAGAAACCGGCTGCGTTGTCCCACGGAATCATGTGACCGGCGTTCGGTACGCGTACATGTCGCATGGCAGGCGTGGCGCGCTGCAATTCGGCGACATCTTCGTCGCGCACCACGTCGCCGTTCTGCGCCGTCATTAGCAAAGACGGCACTTGCAGGCGCGCAGCATCGGTATGGAAATCGTCGGCGTGAAACCCTTCATACGAAGCCAACACAGCCCGTTCGTCGCAGGTGTGCAGCCATTCGGCGCGCAACGCACGCTCGGCTTCGGTCCATGTCGGGCAGAAGGCCCGCATGCCCTCGGCATCGGTGCCCGCGCGTGCGAGCGCCATCGAGTCGACATACCAAGGCAACTTGCCGGGATACTCGCGACGTCCCGGGCCGGAGACAGGCGGATCGACCAACACGACCGATACGAGACCGCGCGGCTCACGCATCGCTGCACGTGCCGCGATACGGGCGCCCATCGAATGCCCCACTAGCATGACGCGTTCGAGCTTAAGCGCTGCCACGAGTGCTGCCACGTCGTCGGCTTGTGCGTCGAGGCTGTAATCGAGATCGGGGGAAGCGCTGGACAGGCCGCGGCCGCGTACGTCGAGGACATAGGTATCGAACTCGCGTCCCAGCACTTCGCCGACGAATCCCCACGTGACGGCGGGACTCGTAATGCCGGGAATCAGCACGATGGCCGGGCGGGAGGCACGCGCGCCGTCGGTGCCGCCGTAACGAAGGTAATGCTGGCGAATGCCGTTGGCGGCGACGTTCGCGCCATATTGGAATGTCGAAGTCATAGCACGGGCCTCGCAAAGATCAGGGCGTCAAACGAGAAAGGCCGGCGCATCAGTACGCGCCCGAGAGCAACGCGCCGGCGCCCGGCACGATCGGCTCCAGATCGAGCTCGCGCAGCATGGCGTACGTGGTGGCAATCGCGGCGGTAATCACGGGCTTGCCCGTCATCGCTTCCACCTGTGGGACGGCTGGCAACGACGGCATTTGCACGCAAGCCGAGAGCACGATGGCATCCGCTTCCTGGTAGGGCAGCGTTTTGACGATGTCCGGCAGACGACTTGGATCGTGGCGGCCGACATCGAGGTTGTCCGGAATCTCCAGCGCGCGATACGCAATCACCTCAAAGCCTTCGTTGCGGATGTAGTCGACCACGAGTTCGGTCAGCGGCACCATGTAAGGCGCCACCACGACGATACGTTTCGCACCGATCACACGCAGCGCATCGACCAGCGCGCCCGCACTCGTCAGCACGGGCGCGGCACCGCCGTTGGCGATGGTTTGTTCGGTCAGGCGCTTTTGCGAAACGCGGTGGTAGCCATGCCCCATCGCCATGATCGCGACGAGACAGGCGTAACCGAGCACGTCGACTCGCGCATCGCTCAACTCCAGTGCGCAGCGATCCGATTCGGCATCCATGGCGGCCAGCTCCTCCTTCACCACCTTCTTCATGCGCATGCGGCTCGAATGGAACGTGAACCGTTCAGGCCGGATCGCCTCGCGCAATCGCAGCATCGCGGGAATCTCGGTTTCCATGGTGGTGTTGGAACTCGGCACGATCTGGCCGATGCGGTAACGCTTGCTCATGACGGATTTCTCCCGAAGGGGTGGACGACCCGGCGGGTGTGCGAGCCACGATGTCGTGCACACACCACAAACGGTCAAGGTGCGAGAAACTCTAGCGCACACATTGAATTTTCGCAACACGATCCAAAAACATGACGAACGCCGTAAATTCCGCACAAACCCGCATGCCATCGGAAAAATATTCGTTAACTTTGGGGTTAACACCGAGAGCGTATTTTTCCGCTTGCGAACGAAATTTATCGTGTGTACGCTACGAATCACCGAACTCAACCAGCCCGGACCTCTCCCCTGTCCACGACGGCACCGGGCGTACGATCAGGAGCCTCCATGAGCAAACCACGCATCGCCATCATTGGCGCAGGCCTGGGCGGCACCGCCGCCGCCGGCCTGTTGGAACGCAGCGGCTACGACGTCGCGTTGTACGAGCAAGCCCCGGCGTTCTCGCGTCTGGGCGCGGGTATCCACCTGGGGCCGAATGTGATGAAGATCATGCGCCGCCTCGGCATCGAAGACGCGCTCAATGTGATGGGCTCGCATCCCGACTTCTGGTACAGCCGCGACTGGAAGACGGCTGAAGCGCTGTCGCAGATTCCGCTCGGCGATTTCGCGCTGAAGACTTACGGCGCGACATACCTGACCGTGCACCGTGGCGACTTTCACGCGCTGATGACACAGGCCGTGGCACCGGGCACCATCCGCTTCGGCAAGTGCCTGCAATCGGTGGAAGACGTGGGTAACGAAGTGCGCCTGACGTTTACCGACGGGACGGTCGAGACGGCCGACATCGTGATCGGTGCGGACGGCGTCAACTCGAAGATTCGCGAGCATCTGCTTGGCGCAGAGCCGCCCCGCTACACCGGTTATGTCGCGCACCGTGCCGTATTCCCGGCATCGCTGCTGGGTAACAAGCCTTACGACATGTGCGTGAAGTGGTGGTCGGAAGATCGTCACATGATGGTCTATTACGTGACCGAGAAGAAGGACGAGTATTACTACGTGACCGGTGTGCCGCAGAAGGAATGGCCGGAGGGCGTCTCGATGCTGCCGAGCAGCCGTGAAGAAATGCTCGAAGCGTTTGCGGGCTATCACAGCGACGTGCAGCATCTGATCGAAGTCTCGCCCACGATTACCAAGTGGCCGCTGCTGGAGCGCGACCCGCTGCCGCTGTGGAGCCGCGGCCGACTGGTGCTACTGGGCGATGCCTGCCATCCGATGAAACCGCACATGGCGCAGGGCGCAGCGATGGCGATCGAAGATGCCGCCATGCTGACGCGCTGCTTGAACGAAGTCGGCGTGACCGACTACGGCAACGCGTTTGCACTGTACGAATCGAACCGTGCCGAACGCGCCTCCGAGGTGCAACGCGTGTCCCACAACAATACGTGGCTGCGCACCAATGAGGACCCGGCTTGGGTATTCGGCTACGATGTGTTCGAGATTCCTCTCGTGCCCGCCGCCTCGCACAAAGTCGCGCCGCCGCTGACGGCCGCCGCCTGAGTCGCGGGCACGGGACTTGCATGAACCTGCGGGGTGGTGCGTCCGGCGCGGATGCCGCCACCCCGATTCTTCATCTGCGAGCCTACCCATGGTTGTATCGAATACCGTTGCGGGGCCCCTCACGCTGTGCGTGAACGGCACACGGCACACCGTGACCGACGCCACCCCCGACACGCCACTGCTCTATGTGTTGCGTAACGATCTGGCCCTCAATGGCCCGAAGTACGGCTGCGGGCTGGGCCAGTGTGGTGCTTGCACGGTATTGGTAGACGGTCAGCCGACGCGCTCGTGCGTGGTGCCGGCGAGCGTGGCGCGCGAGCGCGAGGTCACCACGTTGGAGGGGCTCGGCAGTCTCGACGATCTGCACCCCATTCAGCGCGCCTTCATCGATGAACAGGCGGCCCAATGCGGTTACTGCCTGAACGGCATGATCATGAGCACCAAGGCCTTACTCGAACGCGATCCCACTCCCGACGACGCTGCCATTCACGACGCGCTGCGCTTCAACTTGTGCCGTTGCGGCACGCACTACGAAATCGTCAAAGCCGTGCATCGTGCGGCGCAATATTTGCAACATGACGCGACTCGTTGACGTGCCTGTGGCGGCAGACGGTCCGCATGCCAACTATGGCTGGCCCACCCGTGACGGCGATGCGCGAGCCCACCTCGAAATTGCAGCGCAGACCTATCCCGACGGCACATTACGCACTTGGCATTACCGCGCAGACGTTCGCAGCGATGCCACGCCCGGCGAAGCGTCGCCGCCCGCAGCAACCCCGCTAGACGGCGCGGACCTGCCGCCGTCGCTGTATCGGCTGGATGAAAGCGCCGTGCAAGTCAGCGATGCCGGGCACCGTATTCCGCCGCAAGCGCATACGTTCGCGCGCGAATCGTTCATGGACGAAGTCGCGACCGAAGCGGCGCAGGATCCGGTCGGCTATCGCCTCTATCATCTCGACCCAGAACGCGACGCAGGCGCACGCGAAGTCATTCGCATGGTGGCGCAGCGGGCCGCGTGGGGATTGCCTGAGCGCGCCGAGACCGTTAGCGCACCGGACGGCTGGCAGCGTGGACGAGGTTTCGCCTTCGATGGCGAAGCCTCGAACGCCAACGCGGGCGATGCCGCCGACACATGGTCGGCATGGGTTGTCGATCTCGACGTCAATCCGCAAACCGGTGAGATCGCCATTCGGCGCGTGGTGGCCGGTCAGGCCACAGGCGAGCCCGGCGATGCGCCGCACGTTGCCGGTCTACCGGCGTGGCAAATCACCGATGCGATGCAACGTGCGCTGGGTATGGCATGGGACGCTGAGCCGACGCACGACGAGACTGGCGCAGAAGTCAGCGACCAGGCGGCAACGGCGCTCGCATTGCGACGCGCCTTGACGCAGGCCGCGACAGCCCCCGACGGCGCCGATTCACCCAACGAGTTATCCCGCGCCGATGCCGAGCGTTTGGCGCGATCCGCAGCGCCCGCCGCTGCGGCGATCGCCAATGCACTCTTCGATGCGACCGGTGTGCGTCTGCGCCAGCCGCCGTTCGATCCGGCAAGTTTGCGCGATGCCCTTCGCAACCCTCGCTCCGTCTCGGCGGCCGATGCCCCCGCCGAACGGCGGCGTCCGCCACGGTGGCACCGTTGGTTAGCCGGTGGTGGTATCGGCGGCGTGGTGGGCGGGTTGATTGGACTCGCCTGCGCCATGCTGCCCGGTGCGGCGGAAATTGCCCCCATCACGGCACCGGACAACTCACTTTGGTCCATGGCGACGCTCGAGCGCGGCCGTCAAATCGCGCTAGCCGGTGACTGTGCCGTTTGTCACACGGCCGCAGGCGGCGCGACCAATGCTGGCGGCCTCGCTCTGGAGACGCCGTTCGGCACCGTCTATTCGACCAATCTCACGCCGGATGCCGAAACCGGCATCGGCCGATGGTCGTACGCGGCCTTTGCGCGCGCCATGCGCGAGGGCATTTCACGTGACGGCTCGCACCTCTACCCGGCGTTTCCGTACAACTCGTTTGCGAAGATGAGCGAGCCTGACATGCTCGCGCTGTACGCCTATCTGATGTCGCAACCGGCCGTCGCCAACACACCTCCCAAGACCGAACTGCCCTTCCCGCTCAATCAGCGGCGCTTGGTAGCCGGTTGGAACTGGCTTTATCACGACACGGCCGAATATCGTCCCGACCCAGCGCAATCGACGCTTTGGAATCGCGGACGCTATCTCGTCGACGGCGCGGGTCACTGCGGTGCGTGTCACACGCCGCGGAATATGCTCGGTGCCGAGCGCACCCAACTTTATCTGCGCGGCGGCGAAGCGGAAGGCTGGCGCGCGCCGCCGCTTGTCGCGTCTGCTGACGCGCCCGTTCCATGGACCGAGGCCGCGCTGTTCGATTACTTGCGCACAGGCTTTTCGCCGGAACACGGCGTTGCCGCAGGCCCCATGGCGCCCGTGGTGGCTGGCCTAGCCGCGCTGCCCGAAACCGATGTGCGCGCCATCGCGCATTACGTTGCGTCGCTCTCGCCACAACAAGATGCCGCGCAAGTGGCCGAGCTCGCACGTCATCGCGCCGCGGGTGTCGACATCGCCACGACGCTTGGCCTTGAAAACGGCCGACGCACCTTCGAGGCCGCATGCGCCGTCTGCCATACGGAATCCGGCGGTGTCGGACACTTCGGCGTGCGCCCGTTGATGGGCTTGAATACGAGCGTGAGTCAGCCCACCCCGGACAACCTCATGCATGTGCTGATGAATGGCATCAATCAGCCCGCTACTGAGGCGCTGGGCTACATGCCGGGGTTTCGCGAGGCGTTCGACGATCGCCAGATCGCAGAGCTGGCTTCATACATCCGGGCGCGTTATGCACCGGACCAACCCGCTTGGCAAGACCTAGACGCCGCCGCTGCGCGGGCCCGCGTCGCCCACCCGCACTAATTCGGCACGGAGCCCCCGCCCATGCACAGCGTCGATCGTGAAGTTCTCGAAACCGCCTCACGCTGGCTATCTCAAGGCCGGGGCGTACAGCTTTACACCGTGGTCACGACATGGGGGTCGTCACCGCGCCCGCCGGGCGCGATGCTCGCGATTCGCGACGACGGGCGGCTGGTCGGCTCGGTGTCCGGCGGCTGCATCGAAGACGACCTGATCGACCGCCTGCGGCGAGATGGTCCGCCCAATCCGCACCCTGAACTTGTGGAATATGGCGTGAGCGCCGACGAGGCCCATCGTTTCGGGCTCCCGTGTGGCGGCACGATGCGACTAGTGCGCGAGACGCTCTCCAGCGCCAGTGCGCTCCCCGGCCTCATCGAAGCGATGTGCAACGGCCGCGCAATGCGGCGCGTGCTCGATATGGCGACAGGCAGTGTCACGTTGACGCCATTAGCCGAACATCTCGACGGCGACGCTTGCATGTTCGATGGCGAACGTCTCGTGACGTCGCATGGGCCGACATGGCGGTTGCTATTGATCGGCGCGGGCCAACTCACCCAATACGTCGCGAACATTGCGCTGACGCTCGATTACGCCGTCACCGTGTGCGATCCGCGAGAGGAATACCGCGAGGGTTGGCAGATGCCCGGCGTGACGTTGGTGCGTACGATGCCTGACGACACCGTCATCGGCATGCGCCCCGATGCTCGCATGGCGGTGGTTGCGCTCACGCACGATCCGAAGCTGGACGATCTCGCGTTGATGGAAGCACTGATGTCTCCGGCGTTTTACGTCGGCGCGATTGGCTCGCGCGTGAACAACGACAAGCGCCGCGAGCGGTTACGGCTTTTTGGCGTCACGGAAGCTGCGCTCTCGCGTCTACGTGGCCCGGTTGGTTTGCACCTCGGCGGGCGCACGCCCCCTGAAATTGCCGTGTCGATTGTCGCCGAGCTGACAGCACGCCGCCATCGACTGCCTGTAATGTCGTTGATGGACGTGCAAGCTGGTAAGGCGCTTGCGGGCTAAGCTGTTTTCGTTCAAACATCGCAGCACCATAGAAAAAGCCGGCTTCCGCCGGCTTTTTTATCGTCTGCGCAATACGGGCACCGTCCGGCGCCCGCGCTGCGCTTAGCGATTCACCACATGTTTCGGATACGACAGCGCGAGCGCACAGCCGATCACCATGCACACGCCAAAGCCGTAGATACCTGCCGATTGCGTATGAAAAGTGTCGCGCAACCAGCCGATAAAGTACGTGCTGAAGAAGCCACCGAGATTCGCCAGCGAGCAGGCGAACGCAATACCCGCCGCAGCCGCCGAGCCCTTAAGGAACGTCGACGGCAACGCCCACACGACCGGCATCGCGGCAGCAGCGCCCAAGTTGATCAGAGAGAACAACACCACGGTCATTGCCGTGCCATGCGTGCCACCCGCGAAGATGAACATCGCCACGGCCGAGAGCAGGAACGGCAGCACGATGTGCCAACGGCGCTCGCGCAGACGGTCTGAGCGCGTACCCCACACGAGCACGCCAACGACCGCCAGCGCGTTCGGAATCGCCATCAGCCAGCCAATCGTGTACGGATCGCGCACGCCCGTGTCTTTCAAGATCGTCGGCAGCCAGAAGCTCACGCCATACAGACCCAGCAACACACACAAATCGACCAGGCCCAGCACCCACACCTTCAAATCGGTGAATGCAGCCCCGAGGTTGTGGCGCTTATGAACGCCCGAATCCTTGTCGAGATTGGCGAGCAATATCGCCTTCTCCTGCGCCGTGAGCCAGCGCGTCGATGCGATGTCGTTCGGCAAATACATAAAAATCGCGACGCCGAGCACGACCGACGGAATGGCCTCGATCACGAACAACCATTGCCAGCCGCCGAAGCCGTGCGCACCGTCGAACATCTGCATGATCCAGCCCGACAACGGACTGCCGATCATGCTCGAAAGCGGCAACCCCACCATGAACAGCGCGATGATGCGCGCACGGCGCTCGTCGGGATACCAGCGCGTCAGATACAACAGCACGCCCGGCAGAAACCCGGCTTCGGCTACGCCGAGCAGAAAGCGCAGCACGTAGAACTGCGTCGGCGTCGTCACAAACGCGGTTGCGCCTGAAATCAGCCCCCACGTAATCATGATGCGGGCAATCCACAGCTTCGCGCCCACCTTCTGCAAGATGAGGTTGCTGGGGACTTCGAAGAGGATGTAACCGGCAAAAAACAGGCCAGCACCGAGCCCGTAGACGGTATCGCTGAATTGCAGCGCGTTGAGCATCTGCAACTTGGCTAACCCGACGTTGATCCGGTCGAGATAAGCCGCGAAATAACACAAACAGAAAAACGTGATCAGGCGAACCGTGACCTTGCGGTAGAGCGCATCGGTCTCGGTGGTCGACGCGGCCGCTTGCGTGGCCAGGTCTGGCGTAGAGATGTAGGACATGGCGATTCCCGGTGGCATGAGTGTCTGGGTCGATCGTCCGCCCGGCGAAAATTCGGGCGTGTGCGCTCGGCACTGACGGATGTATAGCACGAATAAAAAGCGTATGCGCTAGAAAAATAAGTGACAAAACAGACCGAAAAACGCGATGCGATTGCCATTATCTAGTGCCATCAAGGCGGGGAACGAACCACAAACAATAGCCCTAGGGTTTTCCTCTATCGATCAAAGGAATTGTTTTCCTTGAAGCGCAAATATTAAGTGTGTACGCTACGAATCAACCCTTCCGAGTCACCACTGAGGAACCGCCATGTACGACCGCTTTGCTGTTGACCGCTTGATCGACCTTTGGCTCACCGAAGACATCGGCTACTGCGACCTCACGGCGCAGACGATGATCGACGAATCTGCTATCGGTGCCTTTGTGATGAATGCTCGCGAACCGGTGATCGTTGCCGGTATCGAGGTTGCCGCGCGCATTTTCCAGCGTTACGACCCAACCCTCAAAGTCGACGTGAAAGTGCGCGACGGAGAACACGCCTCGAAAGGTGCCATTCTGTTGCACGTCTCGGGCAATGCTCGCAGCATTCTGACGGCGGAGCGCACTGCGCTCAACATTGTGCAGCGCATGAGCGGCATCGCCAACGAGACGGCGCGCTACGTTGCGGCGATCGAAGGCACCCGCGCGCGTCTGCTCGACAGCCGCAAGACCACGCCGGGCCTGCGCATGCTGGAAAAGCACGCAGTGAGCTGCGGTGGCGGCTTGAACCATCGACTCGGCCTCGACAACGGGGTGATGATCAAAGACAACCACATCGCGGTCGCCGGCAGCATCAAGGCCGCCGTGTCGCGTGCGCGCAAGCTCGTGCCGGTGCTCACCAAGGTGGAAGTCGAGTGCGACCGTCTCGATCAGGTGGCCGAGGCGCTCGAGACGGATGTCGACGTCATCATGCTCGACAACATGTCGGTCGAAGACATGAAGAGAGCGGTTTCGATGATCGGCGGCAAGTGCAAAGTCGAAGCGTCGGGCGGCATTCGTCTGGAAACGATTCGCCCCATTGCCGAGACCGGCGTCGACTACATTTCGACGAGCAAGATCATGCAGTCGGCCCCTGCCGTCGACATTGGTTTGGACGAAGCCTGATCCCCGGTAAATCGACGATGACGCGCTCCGGCATTTTCTTCTTCGTGGTCGGCCCCAGCGGGGCCGGCAAAGACACGCTGATCGACGGGGCGCGTGCGCACCTGGCCGAGAGCGATCGTCGCGATCATTACGTTTTTGCAACACGCACGATCACGCGCCCGAATGGTGCGCCGGGCGAAGCGCACATCGGCGTGACCGAAGCCGAATTCGCCGAGCGCGACGCGGCAGGTGCGTTTCTGGTGACGTGGCAGGCGCACGGGCTGCATTACGGGCTCGACGCCAGCCTGCGCGATGTGCTCGCGCAAGGGCGCCACGTCATCGCCAACGGATCCCGCGCGATCCTGCCCAAACTCATCGGGCGGGTGCCGCGGTTGGTGATCGTAGAAGTCACTGCGCCGGTGGAAGTGCTCGCGGCACGCATCGCCGGACGCGGGCGCGAAACGCCCGAACAGATCGCCGCACGCCTCGCACGCACGGTCACGGCGTATCCCCCAGGGATACCGTTGCTGCGGGTGTCGAACGACAGCACTAGCGAGGTTGGCATTGCACGCTTCATCGCGACCCTGCAAGCGTGTGTTGCGCCCCCCAAGAGTGGCGAGTTGATCGAGGCCAAGCGTTCAGGTGTCTCGCTCGACGAAGCCTCGTGGGCACAACTGCTCGACGACCTGATGCACGATCGCTTCGCACCGGACGAGGGCGAAGCGCTGCTCAAATCGCTGATCGAACACATCGACGACGATGAGATCGTCGCCCTCACGCGGGCCCGCAGCCGCTTGATGCCGCGCATCGATTGGGGACGGCCGATGGTCGTCGACAAGCATTCGATGGGGGGCGTGCCCGGCAGCCGTATTACGTTGATCGTCGTGCCGCTCGTGGTCGCTTACGGGTTGTGCATGCCGAAGACCTCGTCGCGCGCCATCACGTCGGCCGCAGGCACTGCCGATGCGATGGAAGCCGCTGCCCGCGTCGACCTCGATGCGACGGAAGTGCGGGCCGCTGTCGAGCAAGCCGGTGGCTGCATCGTCTGGAACGGGCGGCTCAATCACTCGCGCGTCGACGACGTCACCAACGCAATGGTGCGGCCGTTACGGCTCGACACGCGCCGCTGGTCGGTCGCCTCCATTCTCTCGAAGAAATTCTGTGCAGGTGCCACGCACGTCGTGGTGGATCTGCCTTGGGGACCGCAGGCCAAAATGGCCAATGAGCCTGAGGCACGCAAACTCGGCGCATTGTTCGAGCGCGTTGGTGCTGCGTTGGGTATGACGGTGCAAGCTTTTGCCACCGACGGCCGGGCACCGATTGGACGCGGCATTGGCCCAGCACTGGAATTGCGCGATGTGCTCCAGGTACTCGATAACGACGCGGCTGCCCCTGCCGATCTGCGGAATAAAGCGCTGACGTTTGCCGCACGCATCCTGTCGTGGGACCCGGCGCTGGGCGGCGATCTCGTCAAGGCGCGCGCGGTCGCTGAACAGACACTCGCTAGCGGCGAGGCGCGACGTGCATTCGAGCGGATTGTGGACGCACAGGGACGGAAACGTTTTGCGGCGCCCTCCTCCGCCTTTATCGACATCGTTGCGAAAGCGGACGGCCTGGTGACGGCGATCGACGGCTGGGAAATCTCGGGCATCGCGCGGGATGCCGGTGCGCCGCTCGACATGACCGCAGGCGTCGATCTTCGTTGTGCCATCGGCCAATCGGTTCGCTCGGGCGATGTACTGCTGCGCATTCATGGCGAAGACACCCAGCGGCTCGCCGCCGCTGCCGCCCGCGCAGAAGCCGTTAGCGGCATCGAACTTCAGTAAGCGTTTCCGGCTTCGTGCAACACGAAGCCTAGTCTGAATGCAGGATGCGTTCGCGCCTGCGCTCCCTAAAAATCTCCCCATTGTCGTGATGTCCGTGGCCGCCAAACACTCTCGGCCACGGTGAGCCCGATCACTCGAGGAACCGGAGATGAGCGCAATTCTTGTGGCAGTCAAACGCGTCGTGGACGCGAATATCAAAGTCGGCGTGAAGAGCGACGGCAGTGGCGTCGATATCGCGAACGTGAAGATGTCGATGAATCCGTTCGACGAAATCGCGGTGGAAGAGGCGGTGCGTCTGAAGGAAGCGGGCGTGGCGACGGAAGTGATTGCGGTCTCGGCAGGTGTGGCGCAATCGCAAGAAACGCTGCGCACGGCGCTGGCGATCGGTGCGGATCGCGCGATCCTGATCGAATCGGACGAAGACCTGCAACCGCTGGCCGTGGCCAAGTTGCTCAAGGCCATCGTCGACAAGGAACAACCGCAACTGGTGATCCTGGGCAAGCAGGCCATCGACGACGACTCGAATCAAACCGGTCAGATGCTCGCCGCGCTCGCCAAGCTGCCGCAAGCGACGTTCGCCTCGAAGGTGACTGTCGCGGATAACCGCGCTCAAGTCACGCGTGAAGTCGACGGCGGTCTGGAAACGATCTCGCTGTCGCTGCCTGCCGTCATCACGACGGACTTGCGCCTGAATGAGCCGCGTTACGTGACGCTGCCCAACATCATGAAGGCGAAGAAGAAGCCTCTGGAGACGGTGAAGCCTGCCGATCTGGGTGTGGATGTGACGCCGCGTCTGAAGACGCTGAAGGTGGCCGAGCCGCCCAAGCGCAGCGCAGGGGTGAAGGTGGCGGACGTGGCAACGCTCGTCGACAAACTGAAGCTTGAGGCCAAGGTCCTGTAAGGAGACGACGAGATGAGCATTCTGGCAAAGATTTTGGTCGTGGCCGAACACGACAATCAATCGATCAAAGCGGCAACGCTGAACACGGTCACGGCAGCACTGCAATGTGGTGACGACGTGCACGTGCTGGTGGCTGGCAGCAATGCCAAGGCCGCCGCTGACGCCGCTGCACAAATCGCTGGCGTGAAGAAGGTGCTGCTTGCTGACGCGCCGTACTTCGCCGATGGTCTGGCGGAAAACATCGCTGACGAAGTGGTGTCGATCGCTGGCAACTATTCGCACATCCTGGCGCCAGCCACCGCATACGGCAAAAACATCGCCCCGCGCGTGGCCGCACTGCTCGACGTCGCGCAAATCTCGGAAATCACGAAGGTCGACACGACCGCTACAGACCGTGACGTGTTCGAGCGGCCGATCTACGCGGGCAATGTCATTGCCACAGTGCGCAGCGCCGACCCTATCAAGGTCCTCACGACACGGGCCACCGCATTCGACGCCGCCTCACCAACGGGAGGCAGTGCGTCTATCGAATCAATTCCGGCGGTTCCGGATTCCTCGCTCGCGTGTTTCGTGGGTCGCGAAGTGACGAAGCTGGACCGCCCGGAGTTGACCTCCGCCAAGATCATCGTGTCCGGCGGCCGGGGCTTGGGTTCGGGAGAGAACTACAAGCGTGTGCTGGAGCCGCTGGCCGACCAACTCGGCGCGGCACTCGGCGCCTCGCGTGCAGCGGTCGACGCCGGTTATGTG
Organism: Pandoraea pneumonica; assembly: GCF_902459645.1. Taxonomy (GTDB): domain Bacteria; phylum Pseudomonadota; class Gammaproteobacteria; order Burkholderiales; family Burkholderiaceae; genus Pandoraea; species Pandoraea pneumonica. The sequence goes on along the minus strand of NZ_CABPSK010000001.1, from coordinate 858,812 downwards.
CCCAACGACTATCAGGTCGGCCAGACAGGCAAGATCGTGGCGCCGGAGGTGTACGTCGCGGTGGGGATCTCCGGGGCAATTCAGCACTTGGCCGGGATGAAAGACGCCAAGGTCATTGTCGCGATCAACAAAGACCCCGATGCCCCCATCTTCTCTGTTGCCGACTACGGCCTGGTTGGTGACTTGTTCACGGAAGTCCCCGAACTGACGCGCCAGTTGTAACGGGGCTACGCGAGGCGGGCTTTCGCCCGCCTCCGCTCAAGCGCCCAGGCAATCAAGCCACGACAACACCCAACGGGGCCTGTTGCTTTGCAAGGCTGGTATCGAACGCCGCCCTCACCCCTTCGACGGACCACGCTTCGCACTCGTGCACCGGTGCCATAACGGCCGGATGCGACATCAGCGAGAGCTGCGCGCCATCGATACGCACGACTTGCCCGTTGACCTGCGCGGCGGCATCAGAAAGCAGGTACACGACGACGGGGGCATTGTTCTCGGCGGGAATCGCCAATTCAGGCCAAGCCGGTTCATCTCGCGTCGCGAAGTAGGCTTGCACGCGCGCCGACATTCCAGATTTCCCCATCGGTGAAATGGCGTTGACGCGGATACCCTTGTCGGCAAGATCGACAGCCCAGCCGTACGTCAACGAAGCCACAGCGCCCTTGCTTGCGCCGTAAGCCGACAGCCGCGTAATTCCCGTCTGCGCCCCCGACGTCACATTGACGATCGCGCCACTGCCGTGTGCCAACATCCGCCGGATCGCATGCGTTCCGCAGAAGGCCGTGCCCAATACGTTGACTTCCACCAAGCGCCGCAGCGCCGCTTCCTCTTGCTCTTCGGGCAACGCCATATGGAAGACGCCCGCATTGTTCACGAGACCGTCGATGCGGCCGAAGGTCTGCTCGCAAGCGTCGATGAGACGTCCTGCCTCGTGCCAATCGGAGATGTCGGCAGCCACCGCTTCCGCCTGAGCCCCCGTCGATCGAATGGCCGACGCCACTCGGTCGGCCATCGCCACGTCGATGTCATTGACGATGACGCGCCCGCCTGCCGCCGCGATGTGTTTCGCATAAGCCTCGCCAATGCCACCGCCCGCGCCGGTCACGACAATGGCTTTCCCCTGCAAGTCCTGGGTTCCCTGCATGTCACGCGCCTCCTCGATGAATGTTTGTCGAGAATGCGAGGCACCGCGATGCAAAGCATCGTCCAAGCGGACGATGCCCCGGCAGGCCCGGCACGGTACGTTGGCACCTGACTATTCCCGTTCCGTCGCCAAAGGCCGCCAAGCTCAATGCCGTTACCCGATCCCCGACTGCGCTGCCTGCCCGCGCCACCCGTCTCGCAGCCCGTCACCGTCGTGCCCGGCATTTGCTGGCTGCGCCTGCCGCTGCCGTTCGCACTCGATCATGTCAACGTGTGGCTCATCGAGGACGGTGCAGGTTGGGCGCTGGTCGATACGGGCATGGGCACGCCGGAGACGCGTGAGGTTTGGCAGCGCTTGCTTGCGGATGGATCTTTGGGACGCCCGATCACACGCATCGTCGTGACCCATTGCCATCCCGATCATTTGGGACAAGCGGCGTGGCTTGCCCAGCGCTTCGACATCCCGGTCGACATCACACCGGGCGAGCTTGAAGACGCTCAACGCCCCCACGTGATGCACGAGGCCGATGCGGATCGTCTTGCGCAGACGTTCTACCGCGCCAATGGCGCCACCGGCCAGTTGCTTGCCCACTTAGTCGAGCGGTGCGCGTCGTTTCGTGCGCATCGCTGCGCGCTGCCCGAACGCACGCGGGCGCTGCATCACGGGCAAACGCTTCAGATCGGTGCGCACCAGTGGAACGTGCTGGTCGGACGCGGCCACTCGCCTGACCACGCGCTGCTGTATTGCGCTGCGTTAGACGTGCTGATCTCGGGCGACATGGTGCTGCCCGCCATCTCGCCGAATCTCAGCGTCACGATGCACGCACCCGACGCCAATCCGATTCAGGACTACCTCGACGCGCTCGACATGCTCGCCGATCTGCCCGCAGACACACTTGTGCTGCCCGCGCACGGCGAAGCGTTCCGTGGGCTGCCGGAGCGGCGTCAGGTGCTGCGCGAAAAGCTGGACGAACGGAATTTGCGGCTGCTCAGCGCCTGCGACACGCCACTGACCGCCGTCGACGCCATGCCAATCCTCTTCGCGCGCAAGCTCGAAGGAGACGATTTGGTGCTGGCACTGGGCGAAGCGGCGTCACATCTCCAATATCTGTTCTACCGGGGATGGGTCGAACGCCAGTGCAGCGCTCAAGGTGTCGTGCAGTACGTTCGGAAGGCGGATGGCGCATCGGCAGCCGTCGCACAGACGTGCTCGGCCGCGATATAGCGCTATCCACGCCCCGCTAACTAGCCCTGCTCAGGGCGATAGTCGTTTGAGTTCCAGATCGCGTTGCTGCCCGAGAATGGCAGCCACCTGAAGCGTACGCGCCGAGGGGGCTTGCGCGACGGCGGTAACGCTCGCATTGGCAGACGATGCGGTATCGCTAGTCTGAAGACCGGCACAACCGGTCAGCGATACGACGAGAAACGCCGCGCACAAAGGCAAGCGGCGTACTTGGGGAAGTGATTTTCCAAACATTTTTTGACCTCCTGCGAGGTCGGGACGGCTGGGCCGGATGGCACCGGCCGCGCACCCTCGCGAAGGCCATTATAGGACGTTCACTCCACGCTCACAGGCTGCCGGGCCTGTAGCCGCGCCCTGAGTTCGTTGGCCGGACAAGTGAGCTTGACCTGCCCCCGCTCCAACACCAGCGCCCGATCCGCCACCGGCAGTGCGATGTCGATGTGCTGTTCCACGATGACGATCGCCGTGCCGCGCGCCGCCCAGCGTTTCAGAAAATCGAGAATCGGCGGCAATAGCGCTTGCGCAAGCCCCAGCGAGGGTTCGTCGCTGAGCAGCACCTTGGGCTGTGCGACGAACGCCTGCCCTAACGCCAGCATCTGCTGCTGCCCGCCACTCAAATTACGGGCAGGCTGATCCAGCCGTTGGTGCAGCGCGGGAAACACCGAGAAGACTTCCTCCACGGCTTGCGAGAAGGCCCGCTTGTCGCGCTGGATCACGCCGCCGAGCCGCAGGTTGTCCCAAACTGAAATCTCCGGAAACACGCGATGCCCGTCGAGCACGAGGCGTAACCCAGCCCGGGCGTTGTCCTCCGGGCTGCATCCCCCAATCTCCCGCCCGTTCAGGCGAATTTGCCCGCGCTCCGGCTTGATGAAGCCGCCAATGGTGCGCAGCAACGTCGATTTCCCGGCACCGTTCTCGCCCGCCACGAGAAGAATCTCGCCCGGCGCCACCGACAACTGAATGTCACGCAATACCGGCACGTTGCCGTAACCGGCGTGCAAGCCCTGAATCTCAAGCATGGGTCGATCCGATAAAGAGTTTCTGCACGATGGCGTTGCCCGCCAATTCCGAAGGACTGCCGCTGGCAATCACCTTGCCCGCTTCGAGCATCGAAATACGATCGGCCACACTCCAGACCAGATCGAGGTCGTGCTCGACAATGACAACGGTCTTGCCGAGGTCGTCGCGCAAGCGTTGCAGCAGCAACTTCAGATCCTCGCGCTCGGCTGGCGATAAGCCTGCTGCCGGTTCGTCGAGCAGCAACACATCCGCGCCCTTGAGCACAACGCGCATCACCTCGACGAGACGCCGCTGCCCGTGCGGCACCAGCGAAACGCCGTGCCCTTCCAACGTATCGCGTAACGCCGTCATCGTTCGCGCCTGACCGGGGTCAAGGTCACGGTTGGCATCGAGTCCGATGCAGACGTTCTCCCAAAGGCTCAGCGTCTCGAACATGCGCGGCTTCTGGAAGGTCCGCCCCAGCCCCAGCCGGGCCACACGCGTGGCCGGCAGGCGGGAGACTTCCACGCCATTGAGTCGAACGCTACCCTCATCGAGTCGGCTGAAACCCGACAGCACATTGAGCAGCGAGGTTTTCCCCGAACCGTTTGCGCCGACAAGGCCATGAATCTCACCGCGCTTCACAACGAGATCGGCCCCATCGACCGCCACCACCGAGCCGAAGCATTTGCGGGCGCCCTCGACACTGATGGCTACGGGCGAAACCTCGCCGGTACGGCTTGCTACTCGCGCACACGGCTCGATGGCGCTGAGCAACGATCGGAAGTGCAGCACCAACCGGTCGCCGTTTTCCATACGTGCACGGCGCCACTTCAACAACGTGCCGACCACGCCATCCGGAAACGCCAGCATCACCAGCAACGCGACCAGACCGTAGGCCAGCAGCCGGTACTGCACGAGATCGGCGAGCAAAATGTTCGGCAGCAGATATAACAGCCATACCCCGACGACCGGGCCGAGAATCTGCCCGCGCCCGCCGACCACGACAGCGAAGAAGAACAGAATCGACAAGTCGAGACTGAAGGCCGCCGGGCTCACGAAGCCGACCACGGGCGGATACAGCACACCCGCCACGCCGGTGATAAGCGAGACGATCAGGAACACGACGCAGCGAATCCAGCCCGGCGATGTGCCGAGCGACTGTGCGGCTTCGGGGCTGGCGGCGGCCACACGCAAGCGGCGGCCGAACGCCGTACGGCGAATGAGCACATGCGCCGCCAGCGCAAAACAGGCCAGCAACGCCAGCGCGATCGACAGCGGCGAGACGCCGAACGACGTGCGCGTCTGCCACGACGAGAAGTCCATCGTGATGCCGTTGACCCCGTTCGTATAGCTGTCGAACGCCACCAGCATCTCGGGCAATACCGTGGCCGCGCTCATCGTGACGAAGCCAAGGTAGTAGCCCTGCACGCGCAACGCAGGGAGCGCATAGAGCAACCCGGCGACCAACGCCCCGGCGACACCGAGCACGGCGGCGAGCGCGTAAGGCTGCCCGTGCACTCCCGTGGCAATCGCGGCCGTGTAAGCCGCTACCGCGAAGATGGCGCCTTGACCGAACGACGTCTGCCCGGCGTCGTGCAGCAATAGGTTTTGCGATACCGCCACGGCAATCAGCAGATTGACCATGCGGAAACTATGGGTCCAGTACGCATTGCCGAGCCAGTCGGGTACGAGCACCGTCACGCTCACCAGCACGCAGCCGAGCAATAGCTGCACGTTGTCGGGAGCCCAGCGCGTACGGCGCACCCGGAGGCGGGCATCGGAAGAAAGAGTTTGCATCGTCATGACAGAGTTAGCGATCCTGTGTCGTGTATGTGCCCAGCGTGTTGCAGGGAAGCGGCCGCCTCAAACGCGGCGCCCGGCCGCGCGTCCGAAGATGCCTTCGGGGCGAATCAGCAGCACGCCAACGAGCAACGCCAGCGAGACCAGCGATTGGAATTCGCCGCCGACCTGATACGTGGCGACCATCGCGACAATGCCGACGAGCGGCCCGCCGATGAGCGCACCAAGGTTGCTGCCCATCCCGCCGAGAATGGCGGCGATAAAGCCATTGAGCACGTAACGCACGCCTGTGTCGGCCGCGATGGAGACAATCGGCGCAGCGACAAAACCAGCGGAGCCAACCATCAGACCGCTGATACCGAAGGCGATGAGTTGCAGGCGGCGAACTCGCAAACCGGCGGCGCGAGCGGCGTCGATATCCTGAGACAGCGCGTTAATGGCCAGCCCAGTGAGCGTGCGCGTGAGAAACCAGCGCAACGCGAAATACCAGAACACGGCCAGTGCAATGGCCCCGAGATAAGGGGCAGGCGTGCGTGCGCCGAATAGCGCTACGGGCGGAATCGGGCTGCGCGCCGACGACGCCCACGGGCCTTGCGAGAGCAGCATCACCGAGCTGATGATGATCGACGCCGCCATGGTCGTGATGAGCCACGAGTTCTGTTCGACGGAGTGACGCAGCGGCAAGAGCGTGATCCACCCTTGTGCCGCGAGCATGAACGCGATGATGATCGCCGCGACCACGATCAGTACGAGCCAAACCGGCACGCCGGTGACCCAGTTCGCGAGCAGCACGGCCAGAAAGCCGCCCAGTACGAACATATTCCCCTGCGCGAAGTTGAGGATATGGGTCGCGCCGTACACGATGTTCATGCTCATCGCGATCAGCGAAAAAATCGCTCCTAGACCTACACCGCGCACGATGATGATCGCCAGCTCGTTGAGCATTTGTCGTCTCCTTCAGTCATCCAGTCGTTCAACTAATCCACTGCGGTACAAAGACAGGTCCGGCGTTTGGCAGCGTATCGTCACGCGCCGGACCTGCCGGTCTCGCTTAGAAACCCATCTGCGAGACGAACATGATGCGGCTGCCGCTGCCCTTGATGCCCGATTCACTCTTGATTCGGGCGTAGATAAATTCCAGACCGAACAACGTGCTCTTGATCGGCGACCAGATCAGGTTGGCGTGCATCGATTGCGTCTCTGCGAGCGACGTGGCGGGCACACCGGCAGGGTTATAAATCTTGTCGCGGCCAATGCTGATGTTGGAGCGCCAGTTCTGTGCCCACCAGTGCTGATAGGTCAGGTTCAGGCCCAGTCCCGAGACTTTGTACAGGTTGTTGTTGATGAGGAATGCCGACGTCGGCGTTTGCGTCAGATAGCGTCCGCCGCCGTTCTCCCACACCACGTCGTAGTAAATCTTGTCGCGGCCCGGAAGGTTGAACGTGCCTTGATAGTTCACCGCGTAGCCGTACGCCGCTGAACTCAGCGCCACGCCGTCGTTCGCCATCAGCTTGCGCCCGACCACCCCGACTGATTGGCGTCCCCACGTATCGAAGTACGTGACGCGTGCAGTGAGTTCAGGCGTTTGGTCGATGGAGTTGGTGCTGATGTTGTTGCCGCCAGCAATGAACGCAACGGAATCGGCACCCGTGAAGTCCTGTACCGGCTCTTCGATCGAGACGGAGGCTTGCAGATTGTCCGTGATCAACTTCGTATAGCGAATCTGCGGCTGACGATTGACGGCAGGCAGACCCACCGGGCCTCCGAAGTCGAATACTTCAGGTCCTTGGCCGAGGTCGCCGAAGTTCGACCAGTACTGCCCGAACATCCACGGGCCGATCGTTCCCATCGCATGACGCAGGCGCAGCGACACCGAGTTGGTGGTGAATTTCGAACCGCCCGCGCCGTAGAAGTCACCTTCGATCAACGTCGTGAGCGGGCCGTACATCGTCGGTGTGCTCGTCTGAATATTGAGGCGCGACTCACGCGCTTCGAACTGCACCTGTCCACCGCGTTTGGCTTGCGGCGTATTGTCGTACGGCACACCACCAAACCCTGCGGTGTACGGCAGAATCACCGTCTGGCTGTTGCCGAGATTGCCCTTGAGGTCGTCCATGATCTGCAACTGCGCGTAGCCGCCGAACTTGATCGCGGTATCGGTGTTGGGAATCATGAACCAGCCCGGCTGCGAGGCCATCGGGTTGGTGCTCGCCACCACCGTGGGTGCGGCACCGCCCTGCCCGGCGGCGCCCGCCGGTGCCGCTTTAGGAGCGGCTTGTGCCGCAGCGTCCACGGCGGCTTGTTTGGCTTCGATTTGCTTTTGATTGTTCTGGAGCGTGTCGATCTTTCGCATCAGTTCCTGCACTTGCGCTTGCAAGTCGGACAACTGATCTGCGTGCGCGACCGGCGAAGCCACTGCCGCCATTCCGAGCACCACGCCCAACACTTTTGCCTGAGCCTTCATACCTTTCGTCTCCTGACTCGTCTCGTCTTTTTTGTCAAAACGTCACGACTACACGGATCGAGTCTTTCGCCCGATCTCTCGGACGACTTGCGCACACGACACAATCTCGTCCATTGCGACGCAGTCTATGGAGCCGGTATTCGAGCCACATCGTCCAATGAGACTAAGCAACAACACGGGCAGTGAAATCGACGGGAAATCAGGGCGCTACAAACGAAGAACGGGTGACGTCAAACTGACCGTCACCCGTGGGGAAGTCACCGCGCTTTGGCTGGCGCGGTGAGGTACAACGCGACTGCTCAGAACGCCGGTTAGGCCAGTTCGAAGAGCGCCGCAGCGCCCATGCCGCCCGCGATACACATCGAGACGACTGCGTATTTCACGCCACGCGCCCGCCCTTCGAGCAGCACATGGCCCGCCATGCGCGCGCCGGACATACCGAACGGATGTCCGATCGCAATGGCGCCCCCATCGACGTTGAGCAGGTTGTCGGGAATGCCCAGCTTGTCGCGGCAGTAAATCACCTGACAGGCGAACGCCTCGTTGATCTCCCACAGACCGATGTCCGACACCGAGAGACCGTGGCGGGCGAGCAGCTTGGGAATCGCGTAGACGGGGGCGATACCCATCTCGTCAGGCTGGCAGCCCGCGACGGCCATGCCTCGATAAGTGCCCAACGGCTTGAGACCTCGGCGCTGCGCTTCGCGGCGGCTCATCATCACCGTGGCACTCGCGCCGTCGGAGAGCTGCGAGGCGTTGCCCGCCGTGATGAAGCGCCCTTCTTTGACCCATTCCCCGCTGCGCCAGACGGGTTCCAACGCTTGCAGTCCTTCGAGCTTGGTGTCCGGGCGATTCCCTTCGTCGCGCGTGAGTGTCACGGTCTCGTGCCCGGTGATGCGTCCGGTCTTGTCGAGCAATGCCTTCTGCACGGTGATCGGGACGATCTCGGCATCGAACCGGCCGTCGCGCTGCGCATCGGCCGTGCGCATCTGACTGCGTAGCGAATACTCGTCTTGGGCCCGGCGCGAGATGCCGTAGCGCTCGGAGACGATTTCCGCCGTTTCGATCATCGGGATATACGCCGTGGGCATGGCGGCGATCACCGCTTGCGACTGCGCACGGTAAGTATTCTTGTGCGAGTTCTGCGTGAGCGAGATGGATTCGAGTCCGCCGGCGACGGCAATGTCGTACTCACCGCACGAAATGCTTTTGGCAGCGGAGGCGATGGCCATCAGCCCCGAGCCGCACATGCGATCGATGACCATGCCGGGGACGCTGATCGGCAGACCCGCCGTGTACCCGCAAAGTCGGCCGAGGTTGTACCCCTGCGTGCCCTGTTGCGCGGCGATACCAAGAACGACGTCGTCGACATCGCCCGGTGCGACGTCGGCGCGCTCAAGAGCGGCGCGAATCACGTGTCCGCCGAGCACCGGCGCTTCGGTGTCGTTGAATGCGCCCCGATACGCGCGGCCAATCGCCGTGCGCGCCGTAGAAACAATGACGGCTTCTTCCATGTTGTGGTGTCTCCTGTTCTATGTTCAGACCGGCGCAGCAGCACCGGCAAAGGTTTCGCCGGGGCCAAGCCGAGCGTCGTCCGCGAGAATGGCTTGCGCCACACATTGCTTGTGGTGAGCGCGATCGCCCCATGCCGCATCGAGCACCCACGCGCGTTTCATGAAGATTTGCAGGTCCATCTCCCACGTGTAGCCCATCGCGCCGTGCACTTGAATACCCCGCTTCGCCGCCAGCCATGCCGCCTCGCCTGCCGCTAATCGGGCGTGGGAAACGTGCAGGGACGCCAACGGATCGTCGTTCGCCACGGCGTACGCCGCGCGCGATATCACTGGGCGGGCGAATTCCTGCTTGACGGCCACGTCTGCCAGATGATGTTTGACGGCCTGAAAGCTGCCGATCGCCTTGCCAAACTGCTTGCGCTGCGCGGTGTAGTCGATCGACAAATCGAGCATGCGTTGCGTGAGCCCGAGTAACTGGGCGGCACTGGCCAGCGCGCCCCGCAGCGCGACTTTGCGCCAGACAGCCGCAGCGGCCTTGGCGTCGAGGACGAGGGTCGACGCGCCGGGCATCCAGTCGACGCGAAACAACCGGCGCGACGGATCGACGCTGGCATTGAAACTCAACGCCACCCGCTCGCTGGGCACGGCGTGCAACTGGCCCTCGTGGTGGAGCAACAGCAACTGGGCAATATGGGCATCGGGCACCAGCGTCTGCTCAGGCGCCCCGATGGCAACGCGGGCCTCGCCCTGCGCGATGCGGGGCAGCCATTCCAACGCCAGCGGATGCTCCGCTGGCAGCTCACGCAGCACGCTCACGGCGAGATAAGCGGTATCGAGCAATGAGTCTTGCAACGCGTAGTAGCCCGCCTCATGGGCCATCAATACCCACTCGAGGTCGCCGCAGCCCATGCCGCCATGCGCCTCTGGCACCGAGAGTCCCGTCAGCCCCTGTTGCGCGAATTTCTGCCAGAGGGCTTCGCTTCTGCCGGTTTCGGTCTCCCACAACTCACGCGTGAGTTCCGGCGTGGCTTCGATCATGAAGAAGCTGCGCATCGTGTCGCGCAGCAGGCTTTGGTCTTCCGTGAAATTGAAATCCATCGTGCTTAACCCCGCGGCATGCCGAGCATGCGTTCGGCGATGATGTTGCGTTGAATCTCGTTGGTGCCCGCGTAAATCGGTCCGGCCTGCGCGAACAGAAAGCCGTCGAGCCAGTGCCCGACGTCTCCCGCGTCGGGCGCTTCGGGCAGCAATTCCGCAGCAGCGCCCAGAATGTGCATTGCCGTTTCGTGCATTTGCTGATCGAGTTCGGACCAGAATATCTTGTTCGTGCTGGCCTCCGCGCCGATCGACCCGCCGCGTTGAATCCGGCTCGCGGTGGCGTAAGTGGCAAGCGCGTACGCTTCGGCATCCATCCATGCCCGCACGACCGCGTCGCGCACAGCCGGGTCGCGATCGGCTTTCACACGGTTTTTGCGATAGAGGTTCACCAGTGCGTGTGCGGTGGCTTGGAAGCGGCCGGGGGAGCGCAGCATCAGACCGCGTTCGAAGCCCGCGGTCGCCATCGCCACATGCCAACCGGCACCCTCCTCGCTGATACGGTTCGCCACGGGCACCCGAACGTCGTCGAAGAACACTTCTGCGAAGCCCGCTTGTCCGTTCAACTGGCGGATCGGCCGAATCGTGACGCCGGGTGTCTGCAACGGCACCAGCAGGAACGTGAGACCGTGGTGACGCTGCGAGTCGGGGTCGCTGCGAAACAGGCCGAACAAACCATCAGCCCACACCGCGCGCGTCGACCAGATCTTCTGGCCATTGATGACGTACTCGTCGCCCACACGCGTCGCCTTGCAGCGAATAGCCGCCATATCGGACCCTGCATTCGGCTCCGACCAGCCTTGCGCCCAAACCGCTTCGCCGGAGGCAATACGCGGCAGAAAGCGCTGCTTTTGCTCCTCTGTGCCGAAGTCCATGAGCGTCGGGCCCAGCAGGAAAACGCCGTTCTGATTCACGCGCAGCGGCGCACCGGCGCGCCAGTACTCTTCCTCGAAGATCAGCCATTCGATCAGGTCGCAGCCGCGCCCGCCCAGTGCGACAGGCCACGTGACCATGCTCCAGCGCCCCGAGAATAGGGTGTGCTCCCACGCACGATGCTGGGCAAAGCCCTCGGGGGTGTCGTAGCTGGCCAGCGGCGTTTTCGGTACGTGCGTGGCGAGCCACTCGCGAATTTCGGCCCGGAAGGCCCGTTGTTTATCCGTATATCCAAGCTTCATGGTGATGTCGTATGAGTCGTGTCGTGTGTGGCGGGCAAGCTCAAAACGCCGCGCTTCGCTTCTCGACGAACGCCTGACGCGTTTCCGACGAGTCGGGGCTCATGTAGGCCTCCAGCGTGAAGCCCTGCTCCCAGCGGTACTTGTCCTCAAGGTTGCCGTCTTCGATGCCGTTGAGCGACTCCTTGGCCAGACGAATCATCGCGGGGCTCTTCTCTGCAATGACGCGCGCCATCTCCATGGCTGTCTCGCGCAATGCCTCACGCGGCACAACACGCTCGACCGCACCGAGCCGCCAAGCTTCTTGCGCGTCGATCGGCAGCCCGGTGAAGTACATATGACGCACCTTCTGCACCGGGAACAGTCGCTGCAAATGAGCACCACCGCCCATCGCGCCGCGGTCGACTTCCGGCACGCCGAACGTCGCACAGGTCGACGCGACCACGATGTCGGCCGCCCCCGCCATGCCGATTCCGCCGCCCAGTACGAAGCCATGAACGGCGGCGATTACCGGCACCGGATTGCGATGGATCGCGCGGAACGTCGCATAGTTGCCTGCGTTGACTTTGACGATGCGCTCGGGGTGTGCCGCCAGTTCCTTGATGTCCACGCCTGCGCAGAACCCACGGCCTTCCGAGCGAATCACGATCACGCGAACGTCGTCGCGAGTGCCGAGCGAGTCAATGGCGCTGGCGAGCGCCAGCCACGCGTCGCTGTCGAGCGCGTTGACCGGCGGCTGCTGGATCACGACTTCGGCAATGCCTTGTTCAATCGCCACGTTGAAAGCCGGAGAGTGTCCGGCGTTGCTTGCCTGATTCATGCGGGGACTCCCGTTTCGGTAAATTGACGCACCCCGTTCAGACGCTCGACGGCTGCGGTGACGATGTGCTGGATGATGGTTTCGCAGCTATCGAGCTGCGCGATGGCGGCAGCCGCCTGACCACTCGGTAAAACACCCTCGTCGGGGTGGCCCTCGACCATGGAGCGTTGAATCAGCATGGGCGCGTTCGCCGCCATGAGGGTCTGCGCCACGGCGGCGCCGTCTTCGCGCAGTGCACGCGACGCGACGCTCAACATCTGGCCGGTGCTCATGCCTGTGTGCTGTTGCCAACGGCGCGCACTCTGCAATGAGAGCCACACACGGCGCAGCGGGCTGGCTTGCTCCAGCCGCGAGAGAAAGTCGTTGTCGATCATGCGTTGCGGCAGTCCGTCCATCACGCTGGAGACGCGGATATGTGCCGGATCGCGCACAGCGACGTAACGGTCCAATGTCTGCGGCGGCACGGGCGATTCCTTCGACATGAGAAACCGCGTGCCCATCGCGATGCCGACGGCCCCAGCCGCGAGCGCCATTGCCAACCCCCGGCCATCGAAGAAGCCACCGGCCGCAACGACAGGCACCTTCACCGCGTCGAGCACCTGCGGCAACAGAATGCTGGTCGGCACGCTGCCCGTATGTCCGCCGCCTTCACTGCCCTGAATCGTGACGATGTCTGCGCCAAGTTCCACGGCCTTTACCGCGTGCTTGACGGCACCGACCGTCGGCATGCAGAGCACGCCTGCGTCCTTGAAGCGGCGAATGACGGCTTTGTCCGGCCCTCGGCCATAGCTCACGGCGCGCAAGCCATGTGCAATCGCCAAATCGATGACCTGTGCCGCGTTGGGCTGAAACATGTGAAAGTTGATGCCGAACGGACGCGTGGTCATCGACTTCACCTTAAGAATCTCGTCCTCCAACTGCGACGGCTCGATGGTCGCGCCCGCGAGGAAGGCAAAGCCCCCGGCGTTGCACGTGGCGGCAACCAGCCTCGCGTCGGCCACCCAGCCCATCGCGGTTTGCACGATCGGATAGCGGCAGCCCAGCAGATCGCAAAGCGGCGTATGAAGTGCGCTGGGCTGGCTCATGCGCGCCCCTCGGCTTCAGCGGCCTTTGCCTGCGAGACGTCGGCAACCCGGTCGACAGCCCCGTCGGCAACCCGGTCGCCAACCCCGTCGGCAGCGCCCTCGCCCGCACGTTGCGACGCCGCCATCGAACGGGCATCAAAGCCGCCAAGCCGGTTGCCCGTGATGAGTTCGTTGTGGGCGTGAGCAAAGTGATGCCATGCGAAGGCGGCGTCCATTGCGCTGCGTTTGCCTTGCAGATCTTCCACATGATTGATGGCCTGCTTCGTGAGCACGAGGCCCATGCGCGGCATCTTGGCGATGCGCTTGGCCATCTCATAGGTCGCGTCTTCGAGATCGGCGCGCGGCACCACGCGGTTGAGCATGCCCATCTCGTAGGCCCGTTGCGCATTCATCCGCTCGCCAAGGAACAAAAACTCCTTCGCGATGCGCGGGTTCAATTCGTAGGCGTGCGCGAAGTATTCGACGCCGGGGATGCCCATGCGCACGACCGGGTCGGCGAAGAAGGCATCGTCAGAGGCGACAATCAGATCGCACACCCAAGCGAGCATCAGGCCGCCCGCGATGCATGCCCCGTGCACCATCGCGATGGTCGGCTTGGGAATTTCGCGCCAGCGGCGGCACATGCCCAGGTAGACCTCTTGCTCGCGGGCATACAAGAATTCACCACCCGGCTTGTTGACGTGGTCGTACCACAGCGACGCGCGGGCGAAACTTTTGTCGACATCGCGCCCCGGCGTGCCGATATCGTGCCCAGCCGAGAAATGCTTGCCCGCCCCGCGCAGGACGATGACTTGCACCGAATCGTCATCGGCCGCACGACGAAACGCGGCGTCCAGCGCATACGTCATCTGCGAGTTCTGCGCGTTGTGATACTCGGGCCGGTTCATCGTCACGGTGGCCACCCCATGCGCGGCCTCGTACAACACCACCTCCTGGTCTTGCGTTTCCATGTCGTTTCTTGTGTCCGGTTGCGTAGAAGATCGGCTGGACGTGTCCAACCCGTGATGCCATTTTCATGACCGGCACAAGCCCGCACATCGTCCAATGGGACTAAACGAACACAGCGTTTTGCGATTTTTCGAGGGGATGGTGTTGCGCGCGACGGGAGGATTGCGAGGGGTGCCGGGACAGCTGCGCAGACCGCAGCCGCCCCGGGAGGGTGTTACGCGCTTAGGAAGCGACGCGCCGTGACTCCACGGGCCGCGTCGTTGCGTTATCCGGCAAAGCGACGCAGGCCGGGTCCACCGCTGCCAGTGCCAGTTTTCGCAGATCGCGCTTGAGCACTTTGCCCGACGCGTTGGTCGGATAGCTCGTCACGAAGTCGATATAACGCGGCACTTTGTAGTTCGCCATATTGGCTCGGCACCAGGCCTGCAATGTCTCGCCGTCCAGCGTCACACCGTGGCGCAGGATGATGTACGCCCGCCCCACTTCGCCCATGCGCTCGTCGGGCACGCCGACGACCGCCGCCTGCGCGACCGCCGGGTGCTCACAGATGTACTTCTCGATTTCGGCCGGGTAGCAGTTGAAACCCCCGACGATGAAGAGATCCTTGAGCCGGTCGGTCAGCTTCAGATACCCGCGTTCATCCAGATAACCGACGTCGCCCGTATGCAGCCAACCATCGCCGTCGATCGCCTCGCGCGTCGCAGCGTCATCGTCGTAATAACCCTGCATCACGTTGTAACCCCGGATCAGCACTTCACCCGGTTCGCCCGCCGGCAGGGCTTGACCCGCCGCATCGACGACACGGATTTCCACATCTTTGACGGCCCGCCCGGACGTGGTCGCCACCGTCTGCGCATCGTCGCCCGGCGAACTGAGCGTTGCCGTGCCGCAGCACTCGGTCAGCCCGTAGCCGGTCAACACGATGTCGAAGCCTAGCGCCTCGCGCATGCGGGCGATTAGCGAGGGGGCGATGGTCGACGCGCCGGTGATCGTGGCCCGCAGGCTGGACAGATCCGTTTTCGCCAGTTGCGGCGATGCCAACAAGCTGTAGAACACCGTCGGCGGCCCCGGAAGCACGCTGATGCGCTCGCGCTCGATACGCTCCAGGACACAATCGGCCTCGAAGATCTGCTGCGGAAACATCGTCAGGCCGATATAGACCGACACCAGCCAGCCGACCTTGTAGCCGAACGCATGGAAGAACGGGTTGACCATCAGATAGCGGTCGCCCTCGTGCAGCCCCATCTCGACGGCCCAGTCGTGAATCGAGCGCAGGTTCTGACCATGCGTGGTCATCACGCCCTTCGGGTTGCCGGTCGTGCCCGACGTGAACATGATGTCCGAGAGCATCGTGGGCGTGACGGCTTCGCTGCGTTGGCGGGCCGCGGCTTCGGAGACCGTGTCGCCGCTGGCCAGAAACGCCTCCCACGCCGATGCGGCGTCCCGCGCGGCAAAGCCGTCGAGTACCACGATCTTGCGCAGCGTTGCCGGGGTATGGCCGTCGAGCAGATCGGGATAGTACGTACCGAGAAAATCGCCCGCGACGAAGATCAGCGACGCGCGGCTCTTGCCGAGCATATAGCCGATCTCGGCGCCTTTCATGCGGGTGTTGGCGGGTACGAGTGCGGCCCCGGCCAAATGAATGCCGAGTGCGGCGATGATCCACGCAGCGCTGTTGGGCGCCCAGAGCGCCACGCGATCGCCGGCCTCGATGCCCTGTGCCATGAGAGCACGTGTGACGCGCAACGCCCGGCGTTCGAGTTCGGCATAATTGAGCGACATCCCGTCTTCGACGATGGCGATGTTCTCGGGACAACGTGCGACTGTCTGGGCCAGAACGCTCGGAATGGTGGGATTAACAGGCAGCATGGTCGTTATCGGGTGATAGGTATTAACGTTTGTCTTAACGTTTGCGGTCGTCAGGCGAGCGGTCTTCGACTTGTAGCCTGCCCGTCTGAGCGGACGGGTCGGTCAATGCCTCGACTTCGCGCATGGTTTGCAGGCTGCGCACGGAGAGTTGCTGGTAGACGCGTGTGCCATCGGATTTCCACGCCACCTCGTCGTCGGAGAGCCGACGCACGAATCGCGCGGGCGAACCGATGACGAGCGTGCGCGGTGCGACCACCATGCCGGTCTTCACGAAAGACCCCGCGCCGACCACGGCCGATTCGCCGACCTCAGCGTTGTCCATGATGATGGCGCCCATCCCGATCATCGCGTTTCGGCCGATGTGGCAGCCGTGCAGGATCGCACCGTGGCCCACATGGCCGTCCTCCTCGACGACGGTTTCCTTACCCGGGTAACCGTGCAGGATGCAACCGTCTTGAATGTTGGCCCCCGCGCAGATCCGGATTCGGCCGAAGTCGCCTCGCAAGCTCGCACCTGGGCCAACGTAGCAACGGGGGCCGACGACCACGCCGCCGATCAGCGTCGCGTGCGGGTGCACAAAAGCGGCAGGATCCACCACGGGGACTACGCCATCGATCTCAAAGACTCTCACCATGGTCCGGGTGTCTCCTGTTCTTTTGATAATGTCGGATCAGCTTACCCGAACGCCCGGCGGGTTGTCCTTGAGGACCTTGGCGCGCATGTTGTGCGGATCGAGGCGGCGAATGATCTCGAGCTGGACAGCCGTCGGCGCAGCCGTCACGCCCAGATGATCGGCGCGTACCAGCGGGAATCCGGTCGCCTCCTGCACCATGTCGAACGACACCCCCGGATGCAACGACACCACCCGGATAGCGTGATCGGGACCGTTGAAATCCATCACGCACAAATCCGTCACGATCAAGCGCAGCGACATCAGGTCACGACGCACGCCATCGGGCCAACGCGCCGGATTGAAGCCCACGCTCGCCACCATGTCCACTTCGCCCGCCACGAATACGCGCTTGCTGTGCGCGGGCACGAACATCGAGTTGGCATGATTCAGGCTGTTGCCGGGGAAACCGCGTGCCCCGAGCATCTGCACTTTGGGGCGCGCGAAGTCACCGAGGCAGGAGATATTGCCCTGCCCCCAACGGTCGATTTGCGTCGGGCCGACCATCGCATGACGCTTACCGCTCCATACGCAATCGAACACGCGCGAGTAAGGCATCCAACCCGAGGGGCGCGGCGTGTTTTCGCCACGCGGGCCAAGCGGCACCGGCGTTTCCACCAGACACGCCTCACCGTCGGTGAGCAGCACATCCGGGGCGTGAGTCAGTTTCGCGAGTCCCGCCGCCAGTCGCGGAATCGTGCCAATGCCGGAGGCGAGAATCTCGCCATCGCCCCGCCAAGCTTCGGCGGCGGCCACGATCAGCAATTCGGCCAGCGTAAATTCCGGGGTCGTCGTTTGGTTGTCGTTGGTCATCTTCGATGCGCTCCTGCCGTCAAATCGCTGCCTGCGGCAAGGCTTGGATAGCTTCCAGCCCGCCGACGCGTTGTTGGTAATCCGCTTCGCTGCCTTGCAGGAAGTTCGCGGTGTAGGCGTCCCAACCACCGGTCTCGGTCGCGCTGGCACAGTAGGCCTTCAAATGCCCCATGTCCCAACCGTATTGGGGGGCGCACGACGTCGGATGCGCGCCGCCCGGGGCATGCACGACACCCGTCACCCAGAATCGCTCGAAGCCATTGGCGCGCGGATCGCCCGTACGTGCCGGGTCGGCCAGATCGATGCGCGCCTCGAGTTCCTCGCAACTCACGAAGCAACGTTCGGCCGCGCGGGCAAAGCAGTCGTCGAAGAACGGATCGGGAGAATGGATTTGCGTGTTGCCGAGCCTGTCGGCCACATTCACGTGGAGCATGGCGACGTCGAGCGCAATGGCCGGCATGGCGAGCAACAGTTCGTTGTCGGGGTACGGCGAGCGAATCGTCTTGATGTGCGGGTTATGGGTGACGATGTCGGTCCCCAGGCCGACGCGCGTCGGCAGAAACGGCAGACGCATCCCGGCTGCCCGCAGCCCCCACTGCAACATGCCTTCGTCAAGCTCGGAGACTTCCACGGCACCCGCTTCGCGCGCCTTGCGGAAGTACGGCTCCAGCGGAATCGCGTCGAGCGACACGAAGCCGTACACCAGCCGCTTGACCTTGCCCGCCGCGCACAGCATGCCGACTTCCGGGCCGCCATACGTCACGACGGTCAGGTCGCGCACGTCCGAGCGCAGCAGCTCGCGCACCAGCGCCATCGGCTTGCGACGCGGCCCCCAGCCGCCCACGCCCACCGTCATGCCGCTTTGAATATGCGCTACCGCTTGCGCCGCCGTCATCAATTTGTCCATGTCCTCACTCCACAGAATGTCGCGATACCCGGGGCCAATGCTGTGCAACCGGGCTCGTCGATCGGTCGGGTCATTCTGGTGGCGACGAATTGCCGAAGCATCGTCCATTGGGACTAGTGAAGCGATACCCCGCAGCGGCCGGTTCGTTCGACGGATAGTCCAAACGTAGGATGCCCGGCCCGCAGGTACGCGCTACCTTGGCTGCGGCATCGACCCGCACGACAACGCCTCGCCCTTCCCGGCAGGCATCCACCGAATCGAAGGGCTAGGAAGGGCTATGAGCGACGGCAATCAGAGACAAGGACGCACGCTTGCCCCGGCAACGGCACTGGCACCAGTCACTACGGAGAAGCGAGGACGTGTTGCCGTTTTTCACGTGGCGCATCCCCCCGTGAACGCGTTCTCGCACGGTGTGCGCGCGGGATTGATGGCGGCGTTACAAGCGGCGCTTGCCGACAGCCACGTCGATGTGATGGTGATTGCCTGCGGTGGCCGCACGTTCATCGCCGGTGCCGATATCCGCGAGTTCGGTCGGCCGATGCTTCCGCCACTGGCGGGCGATGTGATCGAGTCCATCGCCGCCAGCCCCAAGCCCGTGGTCGCGGCGCTTCACGGCACGGCGCTCGGGGGCGGCTTCGAATTAGCGATGGCCTGCCAGTTTCGTGTGGCTGCCGTGACAACGCGCATCGGCCTTCCCGAAGTCAAGCTCGGCATCCTCCCCGGCTCGGGGGGCACGCAACGCTTGCCTCGCCTGATTGGCGTGCCTGCTGCGCTTCGCATGATCGTCACCGGGGAACCCATCGACGCGAATCGCGCGTTCGAACTTGGCGCGGTGGACGCCGTCGTGGAGGGGCATTTAATCGACGACGCGGTGCGATTTGCCGAGCAAGTGGTCGCGCGGGGTACGCCACCGAAGTTGCAAAACGACGCGCCTGTGGCATGCACCGACCCCGAGGTCTTTGAAAAGGCTGAGGCCGATGTTCGACGTGAACGGCCCGGCGTCGAAGCCCCGCTCGCTTGCATCCGCGCGGTGCGCTTTGCCTGCGAGATGCCGCTCGCCGACGGGCTGCGCGCGGAGTACGCGCTGTGCATGACGCTGATGAACTCGGCGCAGTCGCGCGCCTTGCGACATATCTTTGCTGCCGAGCGGCAGGCGATGAAAATCGACGGTCTGCCCAGCGACCCCGCCAGTTGGCCAGTCCGTCAGATCGCTAGCGTGGGCATTGTCGGCGAGGGAACGACTGCCAACGCCACTGCCGCCGCCATCATCAAGGCCGGTGTGCCGGTCATCCTGCTGGGACGGAACGACGCCATCACGGCCTTGCACGATTGCGACCTGGTGATCGAATCGATCGAGGACGAGCTTGAGCAGACTCAGGCGCTGTTCCGACGCTTTGACGCGATATGCAAACCCGGTGCCATGCTGGTGAGCGGCACGTCATCGTTGAATATTGAACGACTGGCGGACGCCACGGCGCGCCCGGCCAACGTTGCGGGCCTGCACGTCGTCACTCCCGCAAAGGGGAGACGACTCGTTGAAGTGATTCGCACTTCGGCGACTGACAAGGCCGTCGTCGCCACTCTCATGCAGTTTGCTAAACGACTAGGCAAAGCGCCCATCGTCAGTCGCGCGGGCGATGGCTCCATCGCGACTCGAATGCTGGCGGCAGCCACGAACGCGGAAATTTCAGCGCGAGCAAGTAGCCCCTATCGCGAGGTGAGCGACGAAGACATCCAGTCGCGTTGCCTGCTGGCCATCGTCAACGAGGGGAAACGCTTGCTCGACGAAGGTACTGCCGTGCGCGCCTCCGACATCGATGTCGCTGCGGTCTACGGCCTCGGGTTTCCGGCGCACCTCGGTGGCCCCATGTATCACGCCGATACCCTTAAACAAGGATGAGATGCTATGAACGAATCGCACGAACCGCTTTTCCCGTCGGGCACCGCCCTTGTCATCGGCGGTAGCGGCGGCATCGGGAGTACGATTTGCCGCGAACTCGCGCGCGCAGGCAGCGACGTGGCATTGACCTATCATCGAAACGAATCGCGCGCCGCCGTTGTGGCGCAAGACATTCGCGACATGGGACGCACGGCGAGCATCCACGCGATGTCGACACACGACGACGCGCAGGTGCGCTCGGTGATCGACGCCGTCGCCTCACAGGCTGGCCGCATTCACACGATTGTTTTTGCTGCCGCCGCCGTGACCGAGCAGGTTTACCTGTCGCAGATCGATCGTGCGCAATGGCAGCGTGCGCTGGACGAAGAAGTCACGGGCTTCTATAACGTGCTACAGGCCTCGCTGCCGCTGATGAAAGCGGCAGGCGGCGGCAGCTACGTGCATCTCGGGTCGGCGGGCGACGTGCGATGGGCGAATCGCGACGCGCTGTCGATCGTGCCCAAAGCGGCCATCGAAGCGATGGTGCGCGGCGTAGCTCGAGAAGAAGGTCGCTACGGTATCCGGGCCAACAGCGTGCTGGTCGGGGTCATCGAGGCTGGCATGTTTTTGGAATTGCGCCGTCAGGGGGTGTTCGACGACGCATGGATCGAGGCAACTTACCGGAATCAGGCGCTCAAGCGACTGGGCCGTCCGGAAGAAATTGCCCACTCGGTCGTGTTTCTCGCCTCGTCGAAGGCGGCGTTCGTGACGGGGCAACAGATCGCAGTCGCTGGCGGGTATGGGCTGTAGGCGGGAATTATCGGGACGATAGGCAGCACATACCGCGACAACAATCTTCAACATTCACTTTTGTTTGGAGCTTCACAGAATGAGTTCGAATCAGTCGTTTGCCGGTAAGGTCGTGCTTGTGACCGGCGGCGCCAAGGGCGTCGGGCGCGGCATTGCCGAGTGCTACCTCGCTGCGGGTGCCACCGTGCTGGTTTGCGGCCGCAATCTCCCCGAGACGCCGCTGCCGGAAGCTGAGGGCCGTAGTGCGGTCTTTCATGCGTGCGATGTCCGCGACCCGGAGGCCGTGATCGCCCTCTTCGCGCAAATCATGCAAGCCCACGGGCGGCTCGACGTGCTCGTCAACAATGCCGGTGGCACGCCGTTCGTCAAAGCCGCGCAAGCGTCGCCGAAGTTCCACGAATCGATTATTCGTCTGAACTTGCTGGCCCCCTTGCAGATGGCGCAGCAGGCCAACGACATCATGCAAAAGCAGGCCGAAGGGGGCGTTATCGTCTTTATCGGCAGCATTGGCGCAAGCCGTCCGCAGCCGGGCACGGCCGCCTATGGGGCCGCCAAGGCTGGCATTCTCAGTCTTACGCAGTCGCTGGCGGTCGAATGGGCGCCGCACGTGCGCGTGGTGTCGGTCAGCCCCGGTTACGTGAACACGGAGCAGTCGATCCAGCATTACGGCGACGAAGCGGGCATTGCCGCCGTCGCCAAGACCATCGCCTTGCAACGAATGGCGACACCGGCCGATATCGGCAATGCGTGCGTCTTCGTGAGCTCGCCGCAAGCGGCCTACGTCAGCGGGACCGATCTGCTGGTGCATGGTGGCGGCGAGCGGCCCGCGTTTCTCGATGCGGCCAACGTCAATAAGGATTGACCGGCTGGGCGAGCGCACCCGCCAATGCAAAAAGCCCATCGAAATTCGATGGGCTTTTTTGCTTTCGCAATGCGGTTACCCCAATTGAGCGACGCTGCTCAGCACCAGCCGGATCAACGTGGTCTGCCGGGTCACCCCGGTTTTGGAGAAGATGGAGCGCAGATGCGCACGCGCGGTGTTCTTGCGCACGTCGAGCTCGTCGGCGGCCTCTTCGAGATTCAGGCCATTGGCCAGCAGAATCGACAGTGCGGCTTCCGCAGGCGTGAGATCGAAGAGTTGTTGCAGGATATCTTGCGATGCCTGCGTCTTGCGCTCAGGGTCGCGAAGGAAGATCACCACCGCGGGCCGGCGCTTGCCTTCCGACCACTCGCTCAGCGCAACCGTGCGCAGCACCATGCCCAGCTTCGCTTTGCCCGACGGACGTGTGATCGAAATCGCCTCCGCCATGACCGGTCCGGCTTCCGACGGTACGGCGAGCGTCTTGCGCAGTAGCTTCTGGAACTCGCGCTCTTCGTGCGCGTACTCGATCTTGATAGTGCCTTGCGTCAGGCGAATGCCGTCGCGTTCCGCAAAAATCTCGTCGGCCACCGTGTTCGTGCTGACGATCGCGCCGGTTTCATCGAGAATCACCGTGCCCACCGCCATACGGTCGACCGCGCCCGCATAGAGCTTGCGCTCCGACTCCTTGACGTCGAGCAGCGAATGCATGTGCACCGCGAGCTTCAAGTGCGGCAGCAGCATTTCGCAAAACGCGCGATCGGTCTTCGTGAACGGTCCCGCCTCACGAGAACGGCACAGGCGGAAATGGCAATCCACGCCATCTAACGTGCGAAAGTCCGTTCCCAGCATATATTCCACGTCGGCCGGGGCGAGAAACTGCTTGTAGAATTCGCCGCGCTTGTACTCCGCCTCTTCCATCAACTCATCGAGCGACATGACCTGATCGAGCGGAAGTTTGACGAACGGGTCGAGCGCGTAGCCGTACTGGCTATACGCCACTGCCGCGCGGACCGGGCGGCCGGTTTTCGCCACTAAGATCAGTCCAGCCCGGTCGACCACTGGCGGGCGGACCATCAAGGTGACCCAATTCGCCGTGAGCAATTGGCCCACACGTTGAAGGGCGTCGTGCCACGGCACTTCGTCGAGCGCGCCCCGGTACACCAAATGGAGCAATTCGCTCATATCGTTCGGCGATAGTCCCGGCACCTGCCCGGGTATCGTTTCCTGCACTGCTGCCAGCATCAATTTGTCTCCTACCGCACCTTCGTCAAAAACATCGTCGTTCTTGTTTTTTCTGTTGTCGGAACGAGACCAGATCATACCTTGCAGCCCGCTAACCCGCGCCTGCATTGGCGCTCAGGGTTTTCACCAGCCAGCGCCGCAGCCTGCTATTGCGCCGCTGGCGCCGCGTCGAAGTAATACACGTTGACGTTGTCGACGACGCACGCCGGACGCGCTTCCCCTTCGATCTCGACGGTCATGCGCAGCGTAGCGCGAACGCCCTCGCCTAATGCCTCGGCCTTGACCAGTTCGCATTGCGCCCGCAACCGGCTGCCCACGCGCACCGGCGCGGGAAAGCGCAGACGGTCGGCACCGTAATTCACGCCCATGCGCAGGTTTTCGGTGAGGAGAATCTGCGGCAGAAAGTAGTTCGTGAGCGAAAGGGTCAAGTAGCCGTGTGCGACCGTCGTGCCAAATGGCCCCTGCGCAGCGCGCACCGGATCGACGTGAATCCATTGGTGATCGCCCGTTGCCTCGGCAAACAGGTCGATCCGGTGCTGATCGATCGTCACCCACTCGCTCACGCCAAGCATCATGCCAACGGACGCCAGCATCTGCGCCGCACTGCCGATAACGGTTGCCATACCCGCGAAATCTCCTGATATCTTGCTATTCACTTGTTTGCCTTAGCGCCCCTTTGACGCATCAGGCGCGTTGGCTGCTCGCCGAAATGACTTCGCCCACCAGATAGGACGCATAGTCGCTTGCGAGAAACACGACGATGTTGGCCATCTCCCACACCTCTGCCGGACGGCCGAAGGCCTCTTGCGACGAGAGCTTATCGAGCAGCGCTTCGTCCGCACTTTTCTTGAGGAAGTCGTGCATCGCGATGCTTGGCGCAATGGCGTTGATGCGAATGCCGTACGCGGCGGCCTCAAGGGCGCTGCAACGCGTAAGTGCCATCACGCCAGCCTTCGCCGCGGCGTAGTGCGCCTGTTCCTTTTGGGCACGCCAGCCGAGTACCGACGCATTATTCACGATGGCACCGCGCCCGCGCGGCTGCATCACGCGCAACATGGCGCGCGTCATCCGGAACGTGCCCGTGAGCGATACATCGATGACCTTCAGCCATTCGGCGTCGCTCATGTCCGTAATGGCGCGCTGACCACCGAGTCCGGCATTGTTGAACAGCACGTCAGTCCCGCCCAGCGCCGTCTCAGCCTGTGCCACCAGCGCGGTGACTTGATCCTCTTGCGTCACATCGCATACGACGCCATAGATGGCGCCAAGCCCCGTCTCTTCGCGCAGGCGTGCAACGGCTTCCTCCAGTCGACGCGGGTGAATATCGGAAATCATGAGCGCGCGACAACCTTCTTCGGCACAACGGCGCGCGGTGGCATAGCCGATACCGCCGCCCGCCGCAGCGGTGACAAGAACCGATTTGTCTTTGAGCAGGCCGTGACCGGCCGGGTATTGTGGAACTTGCGGAACAGTGTTGATCATGGCGGACATCGCAGGCGATTCCCCGGTTAAGCGCGCGCACGCGGTTCGCGGGGCATACCCAGCGCGCGTTCGGCGATGATGTTGAGTTGAATTTCGTTCGTCCCGGCGAAGATCGTGTCCGACGGGCTGAACAGGAAAATTTGTTGCAGGCGCGTGCGCGAAAAATCGTCGCTGACGATATCGCCATCGAGTCCGAGCACATCCATGGCGAGCTTGCCAAGATCGCGGTGCCAGTTCGACCAGTAGTACTTGGCGATGTAGCCCTCTCGCGCCAGACTGCCGTCGCCGCCGGCCGAGAGCGTGCGCAGCGTGTTGTAGTGCATGACCTTCAAGCCCATCCAGGCCTGCGCAATACGCTCGCGCAATGCCGGGCGGCGGTCTGCGCCGTTCGCGCGTGCGGCGTCGCAGATCAGTTGCAACTGATGCTCGAAGTGCATCTGTTGGCCAATCCACGACAACCCGCGCTCGAAGCCGAGCAGCCCCATGGCGACTTGCCAGCCCTCGCCCGGCACGCCGACCACGCAATCGGCTGCCGCAATGGCGCCGTCGAAAAACACTTCATTGAATTCGCTAGTGCCCGTCATCTGGCGAATCGGGCGAACCTCGATCCCCGGCTGGTCAAGCGGCATCAACAGGAAAATGAGTCCCTTGTGCCCCACAGAACCCGGCTCGCAACGCGCAAGCGCAAACACCCATTGCGATTCGTGGGCGAGCGATGTCCAGACTTTCTGGCCGTCGACAATCCAGTTGCCTGTGGCCTCATCGAGCCGGGCGCGCGTCTGCACATTCGCCAGATCGGAACCCGCGCCCGGTTCGGAATACCCCTGACACCAGTAGTCGGTGCCCGCGACGATGCCGGGCAGGAAGCGTTCGCGCTGCGCAGGCGTGCCGAACGCGATCAACGTCGGGCCGAGCAGCGTCTCGCCCAGATGCCCCATGCGCCCCGGGCCACCGGCGCGCGCGTATTCCTCGTGGAAGATGATTTGCTGCGCGACCGACAAGTCGCGACCGCCGTAGCTCGTGGGCCAGCCAACACATGTCCAGCCGCCTTCGGCCATGCGCTGCTCCCACGCTTTGCGCAACGCCGGAAACGCATCTTCATCGCCGGGACCGCCGCGATGACGCAGCACCTCGAACTCGCCCTGCAAGTTGGCCTGCATCCACTGCGCCACCTCGGCGCGAAACGCGTCGTCCTGCAAATTGCTCTCTCGCTTCATGTCGCTCTCCTGCTAACCCAGTAGCGCGCGCGCGACATGCTCGCGCTGCAACGACGCGTCGCCGAACCATTGACTGCCCGCCTGCGCACGCTTGAAGTACAGGTGCGGGTCGTATTCCCACGTAAAGCCCACGCCGCCGTGCAACTGGATCGCCTCGCGGGCACAGAAAACGAACGCGTCCGAGGCGAACGTTCTTGCGCAGGCGCTATCGAGCGTGAGCGCCTCGTCGTCGAGGCCACCCGCCGTGGCGTGGAACGCGCCGAATACGGCTGAGCGCGCGGCTTCGATGCGCACCATCATTTCCGCGCAACGATGCTTGACGGCTTGAAAGCTGGCGATGGTCCGACCGAATTGCTTGCGCTCGGCCACGTAGGCGAGCGTGAGGTCGAGACACTGCTGCGCACCGCCGACCTGCTCTGCGGCCAGCGCAAGACCCGCGAGGGCACGGGTGCGCAATAGCGCGCGAACGGCGGCGTCGCCTTGCGACAGACAGGCGCTCGCGTCGATCCGCAAGCCGCTCGCCCGCACCGCGGCGACACGGCGGGTGAGATCGAGATTGCGCAGTGGCGTACGGGTGAGGCCAGTCGGGTCGCCTTCAATGGCGAACAAACCAAGCGAGCCGTCCGGTAGGCGTGCGGGCAACAGCAGCAGTTCAGCGTGCGCGCCATCCGGCACGTGACGCCATTCACCCGATAGCCGGAATCCGCCCTCCACAGGCTCGGCCAAAACGCCGTGCGTCGCATCGGTGCCGTCGTCCAGCGCGAGCGTGGCAGAAAGCTCGCCGCTCGCAATGCGCGGCAGGAACCGTGTTGCCGCAGACTTTGCCGCACTGCCCGAGTCGACGGCTGCGGCTTCCTGTAGCAAGGTCGCGCCGAGGCACACGGTCGCAAAGAATGGCGAGCACAGCAGACGGCGACCCATTTGTTCGAGCAGCAACGCCAGTGCGACGCGCGACAAGCCTAGCCCGCCGTCGGACTCGGCAATCGCAATGCCGCACCAGCCGAGTTCCTGTGCGATACGCGCCCAGAGCGCCGGATCGAAACCGGTGTCGCTCTCCATGGCGGCGCGCACCGCCGCCGAGTCGCTGTGTTCGGCGAGGAAGTCCTGCGCCACGTCGCGAATCATGGCCTGCTCCTCGCTTAGCGAGAAGTCGATGAGTTCGGGCGAGGCGTTCATGCGCCGTACACCGGTTGCGCAGGCACGCCG
Organism: Pandoraea pneumonica; assembly: GCF_902459645.1. Taxonomy (GTDB): domain Bacteria; phylum Pseudomonadota; class Gammaproteobacteria; order Burkholderiales; family Burkholderiaceae; genus Pandoraea; species Pandoraea pneumonica. The sequence continues at coordinate 831,569 of NZ_CABPSK010000001.1, read as the reverse complement.
CGCTCGATCAATGCGCGCACGACGTTACCCACTTCGCTGGGCTCCCAACGACTGCCCTTGTCTTGCATCGGGCCGGTACGCCAGCCATCGGCAATCGAAATCTGCCCGCCTGCGGCTTCAAAGATGCGGCCAGTGACATCGCGCGATTCAGCACTGCCCAGCCACACCACCAGCGATGCCACGTTGGCGGGATCCCAGTAATCGAAGCTGCCGTCTTCCGGCTTGCGAACACGTTCCGCCATGGCCGACTCGGTCATATGGGTGCGCGCAGCCGGGGCCAGCGCGTTGACGGTGATGCCATAGCGCTGCAACTCAGCGGCCTGCACCAACGTGAGCGCGGCGATACCGGCCTTGGCCGTTGCATAGTTGGACTGCCCGATCGAGCCTTGCAGTCCAGCGCCCGACGTCGTGTTGATAATGCGGGCGTCGATGGCCTGACCCGCCTTGGCCCGATCTCGCCAGTGGCGCGCGAGAAGGTTCGACAGACAAAAATGGCCGCGAAGGTGCACGCGCATCACTTCGTCCCAATCGTCTTCGGAAAGACTCACGAACATGCGGTCACGCAGATTGCCCGCATTGTTGACGAGGGCATGCACCTCCCCGAACGCGCTCACAGCGTCGTCGACGATGCGTTGCGCCGTTTCGAGTCGGGAAATGTCATGCGCGCTGGCAATGGCTCGACTGCCCTGCTCGACAATCGCGCTCACGACGTCCGCCGCTGCTTCGGCACGCACGTCGTTCACGACGACGTTCGCCCCCGCTTGCGCGAACGCCATCGCATACGCGCGGCCCAGTCCGCCCCCCGCCCCGGTGATGATGACGGTGCGTTGATCACAAATTCCCATAGTTCTCCTGCTCCTGCACGTTATCGGTAGGTTCTTGTTCGCCGCGATCAATTCAGGCGTTCGATGATCGTGACGTTGGCTTGTCCGCCACCCTCGCACATCGTCTGAAGCCCGTAACGGCCACCGGTGCGCTCCAGTTCATGCAGCAACGTGGTCATGAGCTTTGCGCCCGAGGCGCCCAGCGGATGCCCCAACGCGATGGCGCCGCCATTCACGTTGGTCTGCGCGTGCGGATAGCCCGTCTCTTTCAGCCACGCCATCACGACCGACGCGAAGGCTTCGTTGATTTCGACGAGATCGATGTCTGCGAGCGTCATGCCCGCTTTCTTCAACGCCGCCTCGGTCGCCGGGATCGGTGCGCGCAAGTGCCAGATCGGGTCGTCCGCGAGCACGCTCATGTGGTGAATGCGGGCGCGCGGCTTGAGGCCGTAGCGTTTTACCGCCGCCTCGGACGCGATCAGCAGCGCGGCGGCGGCATCGCACGTCTGGCTCGACACAGCCGCCGTAATGGACGGGTATTCCGGCATCACGGGTTCCAGCCCGGCCATCTTCGCCAGCGTGGTCTCGCGGGTGGTTTCATCCATTTCGAGGCCCGCCAGCGGGACCACCTCGCGGTTGAAATGCCCTTGCGCAATCGCATGGCGCGCCCGGCGATGGCTTTCCAGAGCGAACGCTTCCATGTCGGCGCGCGACAACTGCCAGTGGTCGGCGATGCGTTGCGCCGCGTAGAACTGATTCACCGGCTGATCGCCAAAGCGCTCACGCCAGCCGTGGCTCCCCGAGAAGGGATCGGAAAAGCCCAGCGGCTGCCCGGCCGTCATCGCGTAGGCAATGGGCACCATGCTCATGTTCTGCACGCCACCGGCGATCACGACGTCCTGTGTGCCGCTCATCACGGCTTGCGCCGCGAAGTGAAGTGCCTGCTGAGACGACCCGCAAGCGCGGTCGATGACCGTGCCCGGCACATGCATCGGCAGTCCAGCCGCGAGCCACGCCGTGCGACCGATGACACCAGCGTTGGGCCCGACCGCATCGACGCCGCCGAAAATCACGTCGTCGTAGTCGTCTGCGGGGATGGCGTTGCGTTCGACCAGCGAGCGCAGGACGTGTGCGCCGAGATCGGCCGGGTGTACGGCTGCCAGCCGGCCTGCGCGCTTGCCCGTGGGCGTGCGAAGCGCGTCGATGAGGTATGCGTCTGCCATGGTGTCCTTGTCTCCTCGATTGAGGTGCTGCGCGATTTACAGCGCTTGTTCGTGAATTCAGAATCGATTCTCGATTTCACGCCCGCACGCCGCATCGTCCATCAGGACTATGGAAGCGCCTCGATCAACTGGCTCAGTTGGCACTCGGGTAATCGGAGTAGCCTTGCGGCCCGGCCGTGTAGAGGGTGTGGCGATCAAAGCGAGCGAGTGCGGTGCCGCGCTGCAAACGTGCCACCAGATCCGGGTTCGCAATGAAATGGCGACCAAACGACACGGCTTGTCCAATGCCGTCGGCGATGGCCGTGCGGGCCGAATTGCCGTCGAAGCCATCGTTCACGATCACCGGGCCGTCAAAATGACGGCGCACCAGCGCGAAGGCGTCGAGCGCCGGTTGCGGCGAACGGCTCACGTGGACATACGCCAGTCCCAGCCCCCGGATCGCCGAGAGCAGCGCGCTGTAGGTCGCCTCGGGCGCCGGGTCATGCATGTCGTTGTACGGATTGCCGGGGCACAGACGCAGCCCCACGCGTGCGGCGCCAATGGCTTGACTCATGTGTTCAAGCACCTCCACCGTGAAGCGCACGCGGGCGTGCAGCCCACCCCCGTAGCCGTCATCGCGGCGATTGCTGCATTCCAGCAAGAACTGCATAGGCAGGTAGCCGCTGCTGGCATGAAGCTCAACGCCGTCGAAGCCCGCTGCGCGCGCGTTGAGGGCCGCCTGACGATACGCGTCAATGGTCGAGACGATCTCGGCTGCCGTCATGGCTTCCGGCGTATCCGTGTCGACCAATCCGGCCGCGTCCGTATAGATTTGCGCTTGGGCACGGATTGCCGATGGCGCGAGGGTGCGCGCACCCGACTTGTTGTGATGCGACGCGGCGCGCCCCACATGCATCAGCTGCATCACGATGCGTCCGTCTTGCGCGTGCACGGCGTCGGTCACGCGCCGCCATCCCGCCAGTTGTTGCGGCGTCACGATGCCCGGCGTGCGGCAATATCCTTTGCCGTTGAGACACGGATACGTGCCCTCCGTGACGATCAATCCTGCCGTGGCGCGCTGGCGATAGTAGTCGACATGCAAGTCGGTCGGCGCGTCATTCTCGTCGGCCCGGCTGCGCGTCATGGGGGCCATGACGATGCGGTTGGAAAGGGAAATCTCGCCCAGACTTACTGGCGAGAACAAATCGCTGCGCTCGGGCGACATGGCCAAGTTATTCACGGCTCGCCCCCTCGACAAAACTCACGCGAAGCTTAGGCGGCGCGCTGCCACGTCGCATCGTGGCGAGAAACTGGTTCAAAGGCGCGGGGGCGGCAACCGAAGGCAGCCCCTCGGGTTTCTCGGCCCAGAAGCTTTGCCACGACGGCCAAAGGTCGTGCCAGTGCCCGTCTTCGCGCGGGCGGTCCGGCCAACGTATCTTCTGATCGCCGATCGGTGGCTTGTTCAGATCGGTCGCGTACAGGTAGCACGGCAAGCGGCGTCGAAAGACCCACCGCCCGTCGATGCGCTCGTAGTCGTCCCAATAGAGCATTTGCATGATGACCCACTCGGGCCCGGTCTCGTGTTCGTTCTTCGAGTACACGACGCCACACGCGTGATCGGCGTCCTGAAACTCGATGATGTGACCGCCGATGTGATGCGATGTGACCGTGAATTGCTCGCGCAGCGTGCGATCGATCCAGCGTTTGAGCGCGGCACGCCCGGTCTTGCCTTCGCCGACTGCGACGTCGTGTGCAAACAGATTCACCCATGCGTCGAGGTCACGCATGTCGAGCGCCAGCGAGTACTTGGCGGCGAGCATGCGAATTTCCTCAATCGATTCGAGCCGGTCGATACGCCGGGCCAGTTGATCCATCTCCATCGGAGGGCTCCTGAGCAGAAGAGATTGATGCAGATGCGCCATGGCCCGCTCGCGCGGGCCACGGGGCTGACTGATTAGGACAATCTAGCGGGGCGTCGAATCAATGGCAGTCGAGCCGTTCGACCAAACCGTCTTCGCGCTTGATGTCCGGGCGCTTGACCATCGTGATGGCATCGGCTCCGACGAGGAAGTGGCTAAGCTGGGTCGCCGAGAGCGAACCGTTCACGCGGCCACGAATCGACGACGCATTCTTCTCGATCCACGACGTCAACGTCGCACCATCGAACGACTTGGTCGCTTCAACCGCAGCCTTGAGCACATAGACACCGTCGTAGGTCATGCTCACGACCTGCGCATTGAGCTTGTCGACATTCTTCGGATCAAACGCTTTGAGACGCGTCACGAACTTGCCGAACTCCGTCTGACCGACCGGATCTTTCGGGCAATACGTGTACGCCTTGAGCATCGTCGCGTAGATATCGCCTTGCTTGAACACGTCGGGGGTACTCGCACGAATGACCAGCGGCGCGCTGACACCGGCAACCATGCTCATCACTTTGGTGTTCCAGCCCAGATCCTGCATGGTGCGGAACACCACGCCCGAATCTTCGCCAGTGGTGCTGATTTGGAAAACGATATCCGGATTGCCTCGCTTGAGCGCGAGCACTTGTGCGGTCACGTCGGACGTGCGCGATTCGTGCTCTTGAACACCGGTGACTTTGACGCCGCGTGCGGCAAGCATGCGCTGGAAGATGGCCGTGCCTGCTTTGCCCTGTGCGCCGTTATCGGCAATGATCGCGGCGGTCTTCACCTTGAGTTGCTTCACTGCGAAGTCGATCATCGCTTCGCCCTGCGCTTCGATCGACGTCCACATGCTGAAGGTGTACGGCGCGACCTGCGGCGTGAGCGACGTGGACCCGGAGAGCGCCACGCTGGCCACGCGAGCCTGCGTCAGCACCGGAGCGATTGCCAGCGTGACCTGACTGATCGTCGGGCCCATCAACAATTGGACTTTCTCTTTGGAGACGAGCCGCTTCACTTCAGCGACGGCTTGCGTCGGATCGAACGCGTCGTCGCCGACGAACAGTTCGATCTGCCGCCCCAAGATGCCACCCGCCGCGTTGATCTCCTTGACGGCCATCTTGGTGCCGGTAAGGCTCGCGTAGCCCGTCGCCGCACCGGCCCCGGTAATCGAATAGATCGCCCCTAGCCGGACCGGCTCGGTGCCTTGCGCCCAGACGCCGCCCGCTGCAATGGCGGCGGCAAGCGCCAGCATGCCTGTGGCGGCATGACGGATCGCGCTCCTCGTGATTCTGCTCATGGTGTCTCCGTTTATCGTTTGTTTTGGGTTGCTGCGCGCCATCACGCGCCCGCAGTTGATACTGGCAGCGCGCTGACGCCGGGACATCGTTCAATCGGACTAGCGCAATGCGCTGGCGAGCCGATTGATCACACCATCCAATTTCCGCCATTGACGAGCAACGTTTGGCCCGTCACGTAGCTGCTTTGCGCGCTGGAGAAAAAGGCAACGGCGTTGGCGATGTCGTCCGGTTCGCCGATGCGGGCCATCGGGATGCCTGCGATGACCTTGTCGAGTTGGTCTTTCGGCGTTTGCTCCAGCGCTCGCGTGCGGGTCGCGCCGGGGCCGATCGCGTTGACGTTCACCCCATAAGGGGCAACCTCCCGGGCCAACGCGCGCGTAAAACCGATCACCCCGGCCTTTGCGGCGGCGTAGTCCCAGCACCGCAGTGCACCATTGAGCGCCGCCTCGGTCGTGATGTTCACGATCTTGCCGCGACGCCGCTCGCACATGCCCGCCACCACCTGATGCGAACACACGATGACCGTTTTCAGATTGATGTCGAGCAGGAAGTCGAGCGTCTCGATATTGGCGTCGACGAAGCTCGACATCCGCTCGCGCGGCCCTTGACCGACGTTGTTGAGCAGCACGTCCACTGGGCCGAGCGTCGCCGCAATATCAGCGAAAGCGTCGCGAACGTCGCCTTGGTGCGTGCAGTCGAGCGCGAGCGCATAGGCGCGGCGGTCAAGCGCTTCGATCTCATCGCGCAGCGAGGCCAGCCCCGCGACATCGCGGTCGAGCAGCGCGACATGGGCGCCATCGCGGGCAAAGCGTAGCGCCGTGGCACGGCCGATGCCGTTGGCCGCGCCGGTTACGACGGCAATTTGGTCCGCCAGCGGCGGGCGGTAGTTCGGGGGCGTCTCCATCAACTTGCTCCTGTCGTCGGTCAAGGTAGATTCGGTAAGTCACCGGCGACCATAGCGGGAAGAAAATCGGGCGTAATCGTCCAACTGGACGATTACCCCACATTCGCCCGCCCGTAGACTGGCGCAACGCCCATCGGGGGCTCATTGGCAGGGAGACACAAGATGGCGTCCACAACCCGCAGCATGCTGTACACCGCCGCAATGGCAACGGCGCTGTGCTTGGCCGCTTGCAGCAGCCCACTGGCCTCGCCGGACCGCCCGCCCGCTGGATCGTCGGCGGCATTCCGCGCGGGTTACACGCTCGGCTGCACTGCCGGACGCGGCGCAGTGGAACCGACGATGGTCGAGAGCCGTCTGCCGAAGGACGCGAGTGCCGAAACTCAGGACGGCTGGAAACTCGGCTACCAAACTTGCTTCGATGACGCGGTGCGGCATGGCAGTCCGCTGAGCAATCGAGGCAGCGGAGCCTGACAGGACAACCAGCCCCGCCACCTTTGCTCCCTGCCCCTCCGCGTTATAGCCGCATCAACTCACGCGCCTCGGCGCTGTTGTGCAATAGCCGATTGATCCGGCGGGCAATACGCCATTGCGGCGTCGCGGCACCCGTTGCCGTTGCGCGCACAAGCTCCCAGCGATTGGCGGCTACTCGCCAGACGTGAAAGCCAGTCTCGTCCGCCCGATAGACGCGCGAGCACGAGACTGCGGTGGCGCAATCGCCATCGAGCCGGATCTGGGGCAGCCCCATCACGTGCGCACCGCCTTCGCGAATCAACGTCTGATGAATCGGATGTTCGAAGAGCGCCGCGATCTCCGCATGGCCCTTCGCCACGGCCCCCGGCCCGAGATCGTATATGCCGTCCTGCATCCACAATTCGGCGGCCTCCCGGCAACGGGCCGAATCTGTCGCACTGTCCACCAGCGGGCCGTACGAGGCGATTAGCCGGTAGATCGCCAGTTCGTCTGCGAGCGTTGCGACCGTTTGCTCAAGCCCTGCCCAACGGCGCTGCGATTCCATGTCATCCATTTTTCTTTGTGTCTGTGGCCTACGGCTTACTGAACGAACAACTGGCCGTTGTCGATGCGCACTTCCGAGCCGGTGATGAATCGCGCATCGTCCGAGGCGAGAAACGCCACTAACGAGGCAATGTCCTCGGGCATCGCATAACGGGTGCGGGGGTCGTGCCAGTAGTCGGCCATGTCGGCAGAAATGCCGCCGGTGGTGGCGGCAATCGCTTGAGTGAGTACCGCGCCGGGAACGATGGCGTTGCAGCGTATGGGGTATCCGGCGTCGCGGCAGTGCGCGGCGACGGAGCGGGTCAATGCCGCCACCGCCCCTTTGGAAGCGCTGTAGGCGCAGTAGCGGCCCAATCCGGTGACGGCCGCCAGCGACGCGAGATTGACGATAGCGCCGCCACGTAGATTCCTCTTCATTGCCCGCACGGCATGGTGGCAGCCAAGGAAAACCCCGTCGGCGTTCACGCGCTGCACGGCCTGCCATTGGGAAAGCGAGGTGTCTTCGATGTTGCCCGCGGCGATGACGGCGGCATTGTTCACCAGAATGTCGATGTGGCCGAAGTGCTTCAGCGAGGCGTCGACGACATCGCTCCAACTGGCCTCGCTGGACACGTCAAGGTGAAGACACAGCGCCGATTCGGTGGCCCTTCCGCACCTTTCGTCTTGCGGATGCGGGGCAATATCGGTGAGTACGAGTTGGGCGCCTTCGTTGGCGAGCCGATGCGATATCGCCCGTCCAATGCCGCCACTCGCGCCGGTCACCAGCGCCACCTTGCCTGCCAGTCGCCCCATCGTATGCTCCGCAAACGCCCTTGAATCGAAGTCGCTAAGGTGCTTGCCGGAAACGCGGATGTCATCGTCCGAGTGGACTACGGTGCGACTCCGCGCTACTGCCCATCGACAAACCACGTCAATATCGGCGCTTGGTAGAACGTTCGGTCGATGAGTGTTTTGGCGTCGACCCAGCCGTCGCTATTGGCTTTTTGCCAGCCCATCCCCCAGCTATTCACGACCTTGATCGCCTCCGCACACCGTCCCTTCGCGTCGCACGTGGTTTTCAAACCTGCGATAACGACTTCGTGCGAGTTTTTGCACTTGTTGGCCGAGGGAATTTTGTCCAGACATATCTGGCCTAGGGCCAACGGGCGTTGATCGGCGAGCGAAGTCCGGATGAACTCGATCGCCTGCCGATAATTTCCCGTCGCTGGTGCGGCTTTGCCCTTGTTCGCTGCGGTGTCGGTGGACGCCGGTGGTTGCGGGTAAAACTTGACGCGGACCTTGTGCATGCTTTCGAACTGCACCTGTCGGCTTAGCCTGGCGCACTGCGCCGGGACCGCCAGTCGATACAGAAATTGTCCGTAATCGGGCTGGGCCAACGCGCTCACCGACCTGCCCTTTTTGGGGCCGATTGCCGGAAACGTCTCCGTCAGAAATGCCACGTCGGCCGCATGTGAGGATTCGAATGAGGCAACGCAAGCCGTGCAATCCACGTCAAGCGCCTTGGCTTCGTCGTGCAATTGCTTGAATATCGCCTTGGTCCGGTTCCACATCGCCAACTCTCGGTCGGTCGCAGTCTCGTCTGTGTAGTCCGGCGTCATGATGCGTCGGGAGGCACACTCGATCGAAGGCGATGAACCGGTGTCGTAGGCGACAACTTGCAGCACCATGGCCGCGTTGCCGCCTTCGTCGACCAAAAGTCCTTCAGTGGGTGCCGGGCTGGCGGACGCGTCAGGCGTCTCGGGCTTGCGCTCCGAGCGCCGCCAGGCGCTTGCCAATGCCAATGGCGAAAAAACTTCGGCGTCGGCGATCGTCGTGCAGTCGGTCTTCAGCTTTCGGCAATTCTCAGCGGTCAGCATCGTAGAGGCGACGTGCGCGAAGCAAATGCCAAGGGCACCCTGACCGGTCACCGGCGGCAAATTAGTCACCTCCTGCACTGGCCCACGCGTGGATCGGTCACTTGGGACGGGTGAGAAACCCCAGACGCCGCCAAGTCCATCGGCGGCAGGTTGCGCAGCAGCTGGCGTCGCGAGTGCGGCCAGCAGGAGAAGGAATGCGAGGCGCGTGCGCTTCATTTGGGCCACCGGAAGGCGTATTTTTCCGCGCATTCTAGGCGAGGCAGGCAGCCCGGGACATCCTTCATTCGATGGAAGCCATCGAGCCGGATGACCCAGCTGCGGGCCGAAGCGATGCCGTGCCCTGCGTCAAAATGCCGCAACGAAGGCAGTGTCAAACACGGGCCGCCGCCGTTAGATTTACGGTCTGTGCGCCGTCACGCGAGCTTTCGCCCTGAATGGCTCACTGTGACCCGCTCAATCAAATCAATTCAACCCGCCTTCACGATGTTGATTCGCTCGCGCAAACGCTTTGGTGCATGGCTTGGCCTTCTGGCCATGTGCCTTGCCTTAGGCGTGCCCGTCGTGAGCCAATGGCTTGCTGCACAGCGCAGCGCCGACGCGCAGATCGATGCCGCGTTTTGCACCGTCGCCGGTTTGGCGCAGGCCGTAGCTAGCGACACCGGGTTGGGTGATTTACACGGCGGCATGCACCACGCGCAGGCGTCCGAGCATGGCGCACATGGCGACGCTTGCGATTACTGCTCGTTGCTAGCGAACCATCCGCCATTGGTCATGCCGCACGGCACCGGCGCGGTGTCGTTCGTCTGGATCGCTCGCGCCGGGCCCACGGCATTTGCCGTTCCCCAGTTCGTCCAACTCGCCTATCTCCCGCCCGCCCGGGCACCGCCCCGCTTTTCCTGATGCTCTCTCGTGTCAGGCGCGCCATCGCCACGCGATAGGCGTGCCGGCTGTCACTCGCTCATCGCATTCAGGAAAATCATGTCTTACCTCTTCATGCGCAAGACGCCGCTGGCGCTCGCGCTGGCTGCGGCGTTGCCCGCAGTTATGCCCATGTTCGCGCACGCTGCGGACGACACCCCGCAACCCGCCGCCGCAGCGCTCGCAACGACTTCGGTTACCGCCTCCGCCATTCAGGTGCCCAAACGAGTACTGGACCCCAACTTGCCATCGTCCAGTGCCACCGTCACAGCGGACCAGTTGCAATACCAGAACGTCGAGACGACCGAAGACGCGCTGCGCTACATGCCCGGTATGGCGGTACGCCGGCGCTTCATCGGCGATTTGAATTCCACCATCGCCGTGCGCGGCACCAGCAATTCCCAAACGGCGCGCGGCCTCGTCTATGCCGACGGGCTGTTGCTGAGCAACTTCCTGGGCAACACGTTTAACTTCGCACCGCGTTGGTCGATGGTGTTTCCCGAGGAGATCGACCAGGTCGATGTGATCTACGGCCCCTTCTCCGCCTTGTATCCCGGCAACTCGATCGGAGCGACGGTCCTCATGACGACGCGCATGCCCGACAAATTCGTGACCGACGCCAAGGTGCAGGGGTTTACGCAGCACTTCGACCTCTTCGGAGTGAATCGCAGCTTCACCGGCAGCAACGTGAGCGCGAGCGTGGGCGATAAGTCCGGCGGGCTGTCTTTGCTGATCGGTGTCGATCACATGGAAAACACCGGGCAACCGCTTCAGTTCTACACGGCGTCGCAATCGACGACACCCGCCAAGGCAACCGATACCGTGGTGAGCGGTGCCTACCAGTATCGGGACCAGAATGGCGCGCCAGGTGTAGTCATGGGCGTGAATGGCGAAGGGATCGAGCGCGTCACGCAAGACCAGCTCAAGCTCAAGGCCACGTACGATTTCACGCCAACGCTGCAAGGCGGCTTCACTTTTGGCTACTGGCATCAGAACTACAACAGCCAGACCAGCACGTTCTTGCGCGATGCGAATGGAAATCCCGTGTACTCGGGGCCGGTCAATATCAACGGCTATACGTACAACATCCCCGCTGCGGCGTTCGCCCCCAGTCAGGGCGTGAGCGAAAACCTGCTCTACGGTCTCTCGCTCAAAACACGCAACAAGACGGGATGGAACTGGGAAGCCATTGCGTCGTACTTCGACATCTCGCAAAGCGAAGCGCGAACGGCAAGCTCAGGGGCGCCGGGCAACGGCCCGGGCACGTTGACCTACGGGGATGGCACGGGGTGGAAGTCGCTCGACCTTCGAAGCACCTACACCCCGGCGCAAGTGGGCGCAGGCGCGCACTGGTTGGCCTTCGGTTACCACTTCGACACCTACTTTCTGGATAACCGGACATTCAATACGTCGGCGTGGATCGACGGGAACGGAACATCGCTCGCGAATGCCTTTGGCGGCAACACGCTGACCCAGGCCCTCTACGCGCAAGATACGTGGCAGTTCTTGCCACGCTGGAAGCTCACGACGGGCTTGCGTTACGAGGACTGGCGCGCGTACTCGGGCGCCCGCACGCTCGGGGGGATCACGGTGCCGTATGCGGGAGCGTCGGCCAGTCACTTCTCACCGAAGGTCTCGCTCGCCTTCGCGGCCACGCAGGATCTGACGCTACGTGCGTCGATCGGGCGTGCCTACCGCTTCCCGACGGTCTCTGAACTGTTTCAGGGGTCGATCACCGGCACCAATATCGTCAATAACAACCCAGGACTGCACCCGGAGGACGATCTTGCCAAGGAACTTAGCGCCGAGTGGATGCTGGACGTCGGCAAGCTGCGCGTGTCGCTGTTTCAGGACGACGTGAAGAACACCATCTTCAGCCAGACCAACACCACGGTGTTCCCCAACGTCACGAACTTCCAGAACATCGACAAGGTTCGGTCGCGCGGTTTCGATACAAGCTTCGACGGTCAGGACGTGTTCATCCAAGGGCTCGATATCGCGGCTGGCGTGACCTACACCCAGTCGAAGATTCTTGCGAATACCAACAACCCCGCGTCGGTCGGCAAGTATTTCTATCGCATTCCGTTGTGGCGAGCCAATCTGGTCGCCACGTACCGCTTCGACGCCAAGACGGCGATCACGGGTGCGATTCGGTACTCGGGGCGCCAATACAACACGCTCACGAACACCGATAACAATCCGAATACGTTTGGCGGAACTAGCACTTATACCGTCGTGGACGCCAAATTCACGTTCAAACCGACGGCACGCACGCAGATCGGTATCGGCGTCGATAACTTGTTCGATACCCGTTACTTCGTGTATCACCCGTATGCGGGGCGAACCTTCTTTATCGAAGGGAAGTTTGCCATCTGATTCGCTGCCGGTGCGTCGTGATCGAGGGGCCACGACGCACCGAGGGTCAAGACTTAAAACGCTTCGTTGATCTGGAAATAGGCCCCGCGTGTGCCCTTGCCGAAGCCGACATCGAGGCGCACATTCACGCGCGGTTTGAATTCGAATCGATAACCCACGCCTGCGTTAGGCAGCCAGTGCGCCGAGGTCAGGTCGCCGGGCTGGCTGGCAATCGCGCCCGTGCCCGCCCACACCACCATGCCGTGACGGCCGACCAGATGGGCGCGGTACTCCAACTGCACGGTCAGCATGTTGCGATCGCGGTACTGCCCCAGAAAGTAGCCCCGCATGCGCTTGCCATCGCCGAAGGTCGGCATCATGCTCCACGGCACGTCGCCCCAACTGAACTTGCCGTAGACGTCGAGTGCCAGCACGTCGCGCTCACGAAAGCGTGTGTAGTGGTCGTAAGTCCATTCCAGCGACTCGAACGCCGTACTGCTGCCGAACGCCTGCCGATAGACAGTCCCGGTCATGATGAACGCCTGGCCCCGGTACGGATTGGGCAGGAAGTCGCGCGTGTCGTACGAGAGATTGGCGCTGATACCGACGCTGCGAACATACGGACCGCCAGGGTCGGTGAGAAACGCACTGGCGTCGCCTTTGTCCCGATTGACCGCCGAGTCGTAGTGCGCGTCGAGCCCGATGCCGACATACGTTTGCGGCACCACCCGCCACAGAAATTTCGGCTGAATGAAAATGCTGCGCTTGGTGTACTTTTCCCGATTCGCGTCGTCGCTCGCCCGGTCATAGCCCACGCCCCAGTACTGCGTTGGCATATTCACGAGTGCTCCGGCGAAGACAAACCGATGGCCGTCGTCGCCAAAGAATGTGGTGTTCTCCACACCGATGCCGGTCGCGCCGGTGACCGTGAAAAAGCCGTGCAGCGTCAGTGTGGAGAGTTGTGTGGTCTCTAGGGCATCCTTGGTCCGGTACAACCCGACGGCGGCAGCACCGATCCCGAAACCCATCTCAGGGTTGTAGAACGGACCGGGCATCACACCCCAATCCATGCCGTGACTCACGTCCACCTTATCGGCGGCGCCCAGCTTGGCCAGCAGGCGGTCGAGCCATCCAGCAGGCGCGGCGGCCGTGGGTGTCGATGGTTCCGATGACGACGGCGGGTCGGCTGCTGGCGCGCCGTACGCCGCCCCGGCAACGCTGGCCAACGCCAGCACGCCCGCCTTGAGCCACAGGCCTACCGTGGCGCGCGTCGTGCGCGTGCGTTCGTCCCGAAAGGTTCGCGTCGAATTTGCCATCGGCGCCTCAGAACCTCAGAAAAGCCGTGAGAATGACGTCGCTGCGGTTGTAGCCGAAGCCGACTTCCGCCAACAATCCGAAACGCTTACTTGCCGCCCAACTCACGCCTACCATGCCGCTCCATGCGCCGACCACCGACTCGTCGATCCGGTAATCGAGACGCTGCGTTTGCCCGCCCGCCGCGTCGATCGGAATGTCGAAGTGCCCGGTAATGGTGGCGTGCGTGCGAAACCAAGTGGCACCGATATACGGCGTGAGGATGCCAAACCCGCTCAGGTGAAAATTCCACCCGATGCGCGGCGCAATATTCCACGACTGGATACTGCTGTCGGACATTGAGATATTCGACACGGTGTAGGTCACCGGCAGCGAAAAGAACACGTTGCCGTAGGTTCCGACGAGCGTAAAACCCGCGCCATACGTGGTGCCGCTGTAGCTCGCCTGCTGCGTCGGCAACCGGATCGGCTTCGCGCAGTCCGGCCCGGGCCGTCTGCCCCCGCATCCGATATTGATGCCGAAGAACTGCTCGAGCGCCGTGAGCGACGAGAAGCTGATACCGATATCGCCGCCCCCGCGTACGTTACCCACGATGCCGTAGACATTCATGAACGGAAACAGCCACGCGCCCAACTGAAACTGATTCGACTGGCTGCGAATGCGCGACTGATCGAATTGGACGAAGTCCGCGGAGCGAAGGCCGTTGCCGTTGGCACCGACCATCAGGTTCGACATTTGGTAGCGTTGCGTGCCGTTGAAGTACGAGTACCCGACGTCATACGGATTGGGTAGGTCGTACCCCCGGTCAATCACTCGCTGGGCAAAAAACGGCAAAGCGCGGTCCCAGTGTTTGGCCGGTTTGGCATCGGCCTGATCGTCGGGAACCTTTAGATCGACCGACTTGGCGTCCGTGGGTGTCGCCGTCGGCCCGACAATGCCGCGATACCACCCCTGCCGCTCTGTCAAAGGCGTTTCGGTGCCGTCGGGTGCCGTGGCGGGCGTGGGGGCGACTACCGTCGCGCCGGTACCGCCCGCCGTCCATGCCAAAGCACAGGAACATACCGACGAGAGCGCCATTGCGGCAAGCAGTCGCGTCAATTCCATGCGCTGCCCACCTGAATGTAGAACGCGTTCTCCCCCTTGCTGTGGGCCACGTCGATACCGACAGCCAAGCCCAATTTGCGCGCAATCAGGTAACGCACACCGGCGCCCACACTAACGACGGCATCCGCCTCGGAGAACGACTTCCAACGCCCCCATGCCCGCCCGGCCCCGGTAAAGCCAAGAATCGACCATCGTGGCGTGGCATTCCAGCGCAGCTCGGCTTCGACCATCGCTGCATTGCGATCCTGATACCGCCCCTGCTGCACGCCACGCAGCTTGACGTAGGGCTGCTCATAGAAAGGCACGTCGCCGCTGGAGAACCGGCCATCGAGCCGCAAGCCGAGCACCCATTGGTGCGAAATCGGCAGCCACGTATAGCCCCGGCCGTTGTACGTCTCAAACGACTGCGAACTCCCCGCCCAAGGCCTGGCCGCCTGCAACTCCAGCTCCGCATAACTGCCCCGGTTCGGGAAGAACATGTTGTCGCGCGTGTCGTAGTCGATGACCAGCCCTACTTTGCCGACGCGCCGTCCTACGTCCGGAACGCCCAGTTCCTGTGCCGCCTGTCCGGTGAAGTGCGTATTCGAGTCGAAATAGGTGTAGCGCGGCCCGATATACCAATGAGAATGGCCGATACGGAACAGCAACTGCTGAATCGTCAGCCATCCGTTTAGCTGGTAAGAGCGCGGATAGTTGCTCAGACCGTAGTAGTCGGTCTTCATATTGATCTTGGCGAGACCGCCGAGATACCGGATGGCGTCGCCGCCCCAAGTGTGGAAATGGACGAGGCCAGCGCCCCACGTTCCGTTTTCGGTCATGGCGCCACCGACGCCTGTGATGTTCGGGGGTGCCATCTCGCCCGATGTCTTCGCAGATTCGGCAGCTTCCGCCATCGACTCCGAGAAAAACATCAACATCACCCCGCCGCCGTATCCGATCGCGGGCTCCGTGATAACGACCGGCACGGGTAGCGCGCCTTTGTGATTGAGAAGAAAGTCGCTCGCATCGAATTTTCCGTCTTCAGGGTCGCGCCAGACCACGCTGCGCTTGCTCGGCTTAGCTTCCTGCGTACTCGACGACTCGGTGGCTTGTGCATCGGCATCCGACTGCGCAGCGGATGCCGCTGGCCACGCCATGAGAGCTAATACGAACACCGCAGCCCCGTTCCAAACAACCTTCAATCCACTGCATATTGGTACTTGATGTGCTTGAGGTGCTTGAGGTGCTTGAGAATCGACCACACGTTCTCTCCGCTAGCCAGCGACGTATTCGGGGATAAACAATGAATCGGTTTGAAAGTTAGGAATATTTATATTTCCAACGATAATTTAAATTATCAAATCAACAATTAATGAAATGTGTTTCGACGTCTTTTTGCGACAATAAGTTAGTTTTTGCCAATTGGTCAAACAATAACGTGAACATATATTCAGGATGTCTATTGAGTTGCCAAAGGGTTCCCTATAGACTTTTCGACAGCAGTGGAGGGCTCGGCATAAATTCAGCGTTGGCCTACTGAATTTCGAATAAATCAATAAATCTGTCGATGCATTGGAAAACAATCGCCATGGCAAAACGTCGCTTCAAGACTCTTCTGTTGTGCGTTGCGATGCAGGGTTTAAGTTGTGCTCCGGCGCTCGCCGTCGAGGGTGGGCTGGGACGTCCGATCAGCGGGACAGGCGTGCAACCCGATGCGGGCGTCGTGTCTCCTTCGCCCATGGTGGCGGTCAATTTCGCTGAGATTTATTTCGACGGCAGCATCGGAGGCAGCAAGTCTGTGCCTATCGCGGGCAAGACTTCACTGGGGCTAGATGGCGAAATTGCCTTCACCCTGGCGACCATTCTGAAGACGTGGGATACGGGCACGGGAAATTGGAATTTCGCTTCCAGCTTCACGCTGCCGTACATCTGGACAAAGGTGTCTGCAACGCTGGGCACTGATCGACGAAGTGCGACGACCTCGCAAAACGCGTCCAACCTTTTCGATATCAGCTTTACCCCGCTGATTGCCGGATATCACTTCTCGAAGACCGAGCATATTGCGTTCTCGGTCAATGTTTGGGCGCCTACCGGGCGTTACGATCCGAATGCGCTCGCCAACC
Source organism: Pandoraea pneumonica (assembly GCF_902459645.1). Lineage (GTDB taxonomy): Bacteria > Pseudomonadota > Gammaproteobacteria > Burkholderiales > Burkholderiaceae > Pandoraea > Pandoraea pneumonica. The sequence goes on along the minus strand of NZ_CABPSK010000001.1, from coordinate 814,774 downwards.
CCAGCCTGAACAACTGGACGTTTATTCCGCAAGTCGCTTATACGAAGATTCTGCCCGCCTACGATCTCGAATTCGATGTGGTGGCAGGCGTTCAGTTTTATACGCGTAATACCGCCACGAATTATCAAAATGCGCCGCTCTTCACCTTGGACGTCATGGGGCTCAAGCGCTTTTCTAATGGACTGGGCGTGGGCCTGATCGTCGGGACGGTACAGCAGCTTGGGAACGATAGTGGTCCCACCGCCGATCAACTCAATGGTTTTCGCGGACACGACATCGCCCTTGGCCCTATCGTCACCTACGACACCAAGCTCGACGGCAAACATCCACTGTCCTTTTCCGCCCGATGGGTGCCGACGGTGACGAGTACGAACCGCCTCAACAGCACGGCGACGTTTATGGCGACGGCGACGCTCATCTTCTGAATCTAAAGCAATCCCTTTGCCCGCAATGGGAGGTCGCATGAAAACCATCGTCCTAGTTGCCGGTCTGGCCTTTGCCGGACTGGTATTCGCGCAAAAACCAGCGGTCTACCCGGCGCACGGTCAGAGCGCCGATAAGCAGAGCAGCGATGACGGTGCTTGCTACGCGTGGGCCAAGCAAAATACCGGCGTCGACCCGGCGGTTGTTGCGCAACAAGCCCCGCCCCCGCAAGGCCCGACGGGTGCGCGCGTTGGCGGTGCAGCACGTGGCGCAGCCGCAGGTGCCGTCATCGGTGATGTAGCGCACGACGATCCCGGTCATGGTGCCGCCGTCGGTGCCGCAGCCGGTGCCGTCGCGGGCGGCGCGCGATCGCGGCGCCAACACGCGGCACAAGCGCAGGCCGCCCAGAACGCACAAAGCTCGGAGATGACGACTTACTGGCACGCGTACGGCGCGTGTATGGAAGGCCGTGGATACACGGTCAAGTGAGCAAGCCCTGGTCGGTTTCGCTCGTCTGGTTAGTGCCGCTCATCGCGGCGCTAATCGGGCTAACGCTTGTCGGAAGAACAATGCTGGAGCGCGGACCGACCGTCACCATCGAGTTCAAGAGTGCTGACGGCCTCGAAGCCGGTAAGACGAAGGTCAAGTTCAAAGAAGTCGATATCGGGGTGGTCAAAGATATCGAGCTATCGGCCGATCTCACCTCGGTTCACGTCACGGTCGATCTGACCAAGAACGCCAAGCGATTCGCGACCAAGGGCACCACTTGGTGGGTAGTCCGTCCGCGCATCGCTGGCGGCAACGTCTCCGGTTTATCTACCCTGCTCTCCGGTGCCTATATCGGCGCGGACGCCGGAAAATCGCGCGACGCGGCGACACACTTTGTCGGGCTGGAAGTCCCGCCGGTCATCTCCAGCGGGCAAGCCGGGAAGACATTCGTCCTGCATAGCGCAGAAATCGGCTCGTTGGACAGTGGCTCTCCCATCTACTACCGCCGGATTCAGGTAGGCCAGGTGGAGACGTACGCGCTCGACCCCAACGGCAACGGCGTGACTCTGCGCGTTTTCGTACGCGCCCCGTTCGATCAATATGTCGGCAGCAATACGCGGTTCTGGCACGCCAGCGGTATCAACCTGCGTCTGGATTCGAACGGCTTTCAGGTCAACACGCAGTCGCTTGCCTCCGTCGTTATCGGCGGCATTGCCTTTCAAGCGCCGCCTGATAGTGGCGCGGGCGTGATGGCGAAACCGGGGCAAGCGTTCTTCCTCGCCGAAGACGAGGCGAGCGCGATGAAAGTCCCCGACGCCGAACCGGCGCGCGCAGTGTTCACGTTCCAACAGTCGTTACGGGGGCTATCGGTCGGCTCGCCGATCGATTTCCGGGGGATCACGCTGGGCGAGGTCACGTCGATCGGTGTCCAGTTCGACGCGAAGGAAAAGCGGCTGGTCATGCCGGTGACGGCGGTCATTTATCCGGATCGCCTGCGCAAGCGCGACTCGACGGGGAAATTGCCGCTGGAACAGCACGAGCGGCAAGAGGTATTTGACGCGCTCATCGCTCACGGTCTGCGCGCGCAACTCAGAACGGGCAATCTGCTGACCGGGCAACTCTATATCGCGTTGGATTTCTTCCCGAATGCCGCGCCGGCTCAAGCATCGCGCATCGACGGTGTAACCACGATTCCGACCGTGCCGAATACGCTTGATCAGTTGCAGCTTCAGGTGGCCGACATCGCGGCGAAACTCAATAAGATTCCGCTCGACAAGATTGGACAGAATCTCGACAGTTCCTTGCGCAAGCTCGATAAGACCATGGATAGCGCGCAAGGACTGTTCAAACAACTCGACGCTGAGCTCGCGCCCGAAGCGAAGTCTGCGTTGAGCGAGGCGAAGAAGACATTCGGCAGTGCGGAAAAGACGCTCTCCGAGGACGCCCCCATGCAGCAGGACGTCCGCGGGGCCGTGCGGGAACTCAACACCACTTTGAATTCCCTCAAGGCGCTTGCCGAATACCTCCAGCTTCATCCCGAAGCGCTCATACGCGGGAAGCCGACGGACCCGTCGCCATGATCGCCCGCCCCGGCCGCACGCCCACGAGCAAGATGCTCATGGCGGCAAGCATCGCCGGAATGGCGAGAATGGCGAACAACCCCGCGTTGCTCCACCCGGCACTCAACAGGAACGCACCGCCGAACGAGCCGACGACAGCCCCCACCCGGCCGATGCCCAGCGCCCACGCCACCCCCGTCGCACGATTGGACGTCGGGTAATACGCCGAGGCGAGCACATTCGCGCAAACCTGCGAACCGCTCACGCAAAAGCCCGTCACAAAGATGCCAAGCGCCAGCCACGCCGCGCCATCGGCCACCGCCAACGATGCGACGGCGACCGCACCCAACAAGTACGCTGCCGCCACGACCTTGTACGGATGAAACCGGTCGATGAGCATGCCCAGCACAATCGCGCCAAGCACCCCGCCGCCCTGCAACAAGCCCGCAAACATCGACGCCTGCTTGAGCGTGAGCCCGCTACGCTCCGCCAGAATCGGCAACCAGTTGATGAGCAGATAGAGCAACAGCAGACTCATGAAGAACGCCAGCCACAGCAGCACCGTGCCACGTCGGTAGTCGCGATGAAACAACTGCACGACGGGCGACGCAGGCGAGCGCTCATCTGCCACTGAATACGTCTGCCCTGCCGCAATACGGCCCGGTGCGACGCGTCGCAAAATGGCGGCGATCTGCGCCTGCGTCCCGTTTCGAATCGCCAGAAAACGCACCGACTCCGGCAGCGCGAGCCACAGCACAGGCACCAGCGCCAGCGGCAACAGTCCGCCAATGGCCAACACGCCGCGCCAGCCAAACCCTGCCACGAGATACGCGGTCACCACGCCGCCAAGCGCCGAGCCCAGCGAAAAGCCGCAGAACATCAGCGTGAGCAATGTGCCTCGACGGCGCTCAGGACTGAATTCAGACGTTAGCGTGATGGCGTTAGGCATGGCACCGCCCAACCCCAACCCCGTCAGAAACCGCAACGCAATCAACCATTCGACATTCGGTACAAACGCGGCCCCCACGCTCGCGGCACCGAACCATGCCACCGACAGAATCAACACGTGACGCCGCCCAATACGGTCGGCCATCGGCCCGCTGCAAAATGCACCGACCATCAGCCCCAGCAGCCCGGCACTGAACAACGGCCCGAGCGACACCATCGACAATTGCCACTCGCTGCGAATATGCGGGGCGATAAACCCGATGATGGCAATGTCGAACCCGTCCAATGCCACGATCAGAAAGCACAGCACACTGATCATGATCTGAAAGCGCGACACGGGGGCCGCATTGATGAAGTCCCGTACGTCTACTGACGTCTCCCGGGTGCCTTGCTGGTCCATGGCTGTCTCCTGATAGGGCATGTTTGTTTTTATTGAGGTGTCGATGGCAACGCGAATTACGCCGCGTGGCCCCGCAGCGAAGGTGCTGCGGCTTGCTCCACTTGCGCGATGAACGCGGGGTCGCGCTGGCGAAGATCTTCGTGACTGACGCGCCCTGTGCGGCGCATGTAGTCGTAAGCGAAACTCACGGGGTCGAGGTGCATGCGGGTGTCGACAGACTCGTACCAGTCGAGGCTCTTTCTGGCCGCGTCCTGAAACCGGTCGGATGCCGTGCGACGGCTTTGCTCGAACGCTGCGAAGGCCGCCGGAACGTCATTGCGATTCGCGCACAAGGCTTCGAAGAGCGCGATGGCGTCTTGCATCGCCATACGCGTGCCCGAACCCAGCGAGAAATGCACGCTGCGCAGCGCATCGCCAAGCAACACCACGTTGCCGTGCGACCAGCGGGCGTTGCTCACTACGCGCGCTTGAAACCAGTTCGAACGGTTGGTCAACAGCGCGTGTCCTGCCAGATCGTCGGCAAACACCTGCTCGCACCAGCGGCGGCTCTCGTCTTCCGTGGCCGTATCCAGCCCACAGCGCTGCCACGTCTCGGGGTCGACTTCGACGAGAAACGTCGAGCGATCGGGGCTGTATTGGTAAGCATGCGCAATGAATACGCCATGCGGTGTTTCGCGGAAGATCAGCGACACCGGGTGAAATACCTGCGATGTCCCGTACCACGCGAACTTGTTGCGGCGTTCGTCAAACGTCGGCTGGAAATGCTCGGCCATACGCGTGCGCACTTCACTGTTCACACCGTCGGCGGCGATCACCACATCGGCATCGGGCAACTGCGCCGGGTCGACGATGTGGCTGTTGTAGCGCACATCGACACCCGCGTCAGCGCAGGCCTGCTGCAACACGCGCAGCATGTCGATGCGCGACGTACGAGAGAAATGGTTATTGCTCAGGCGCACCGGCACGCCCTGATGCACGACTTCCATATAGTCGCAGCGCGTGTGATGCGCCGTGAATTTTCGGAAGAAGGCTTCATCTGCGTCCTTGAGGAACGCGAGCGCAATGTCGGAAAACACGACACCCCAGCCATACGTGGCATCGAAAGCGTTGCGCTCATGGACAACGATGTCGTCCTCCGGATGCCGCTGTTTCATCAACAGCGAAAAGTACAGGCCAGCGGGCCCGCCACCGATGACGGCAATTTTCATGAGAGTCTCCTGTGTCGGGAATTTCAGGCGATGCGGGCCTGCGGTTGGGCGGCGTCGAGCGCCAGCAGTGCCCCTGCATCGGGCACGACGGGAGCAAGGCCGAGGTGATCGAGCATCTGACGCACAGTGCTCACCGCCGTCGACGTGACGGGCAGCCCCAGCCGGTCTTGCGCAAGCTGAATCGCCGGTAACGACGGCATTTGGACGCACGCCGACAGCACGACGGCATCGGCATTGGCGGTGTTCAGCCGCTTCACGTCATCAAGCAGTTGCATCGGGTTGCGGCGGCCGACTTCGAGGTTGTCCGGGATCTCGAACGACAGTGCGTCAAGCACTTCGATGCCTTCATGTTCGATGTACTCAACCACCGCCTGCGTGAGCGGCTTCATATACGGGGCCATCAGGGCGACCTTGCGGGCACCGAGTGTTTTCAGTCCGGCAACCAAAGCACCGGCAGACGTCATGACCGCCGCCTCGCAATGGTTCTCTCGCGCCACGCGCCGCAAGTCCGCTTCGACCTGACGGTGATAGCCCGGCCCCATCGCCATGATCGCAACGAGGCAGGCCGTGCTCATCACGTCCACGCGCGCGTCGGCCAGTTCAGCCGCGCAGCGCAGGCCTTCCCGGTTCATGGCTTCAAGCTCTTCCTTCACGACACGATGCATGCGCATGCGGCTCGAATGGAACGTGAACCGCTCCGGCAACATCTGCTCGCGTGCACGGAACATGGCGGGAATTTCCGTCTCCATCGTCGTGTTCGAGCTAGGGACGATCTGGCCGATGCGAAAGAGTTGCGCGGGGGTTGTGGGCGTTGTTTTCATGAATGCATGTCTCCTGCCGGTGTGCGCGTTGCGACGCTTTCGTGGGGTTCGCAACGGGTTCGGTATTGTTCAAGGGCGGACCGCAAGACCGCTGGCATCTCGACCGAGGCACGCTCGCCCCGGCGGATGCAGATCGGCGTGAGTCGTGCGATGAAGGCGATCTCGCCGTCGGCACAGCGCGCCGTCATCAGCAACGTAAAGGTCCGCGTGCGGATCTCGGCCACGTCGACGCGCACGTCGAAGATGTCGTCAGGCCAGAGCGAGCGACGAAAATCGAAATCGAGCGCTCGCGTCGGTGTGCCGAAGCCATGATGGTTCTTGACCGCCTGCGGCGTCCCGCCGAACAGCGATCCGTAGAACAACTCCGCGACCGAGATGACGTAGTCGGAAAAGGCCGCCGTGTAGACGACACCCGCCGGATCGCATTCGCCCCAGCGCACCATGCGGCGCACGGTAAAGGGCGACTCGCTCACCACGTATTCCGTGCTGGTCATACGCCCTCCTTGGCCCGCACTTCAGGGACATCGGGGGCATCAGGGGCGACGCTGACCGTTTCGGCGGCGAGGCGGCTCGCAATGGCCGCGCGCAGTGACGCTTTATCGACTTTGCCTACGCGCGTGACCGGGAACTCGTCGACGACTTCGATGCGTTCCGGACATTTGAATTTGGCCAACCCGTGACCGACGAGGAACCCACCCAGTTCAGCGACGGACGGCGCCGAATGACCGGGCCGCAAGATGAGATAGACGCAACCCTTCTCGCCATAAAGCGGATCGGGCATGGCGACGAGTTTGGCGTCGGCCACGGCCGGGTGATGACTGACGAACGCCTCGACTTCCTCGCAACCAATCTTCTCGCCGCCACGGTTGATGTTGTCGCGCAGCCGTCCTTCGAACGCGAAGCAGTCCACGCCGTCGATACGTTTGCGCGTCACCATGTCGCCGGTGCGAACAAAGCCATCGGCGGTGAGCGTCTGGGCCGTCGCCTCGGGTGCCTTGTAGTATCCGCGCAGACTCGACGGTCCCCGGAAACACAACTCGCCGGGCGTTCCCTCGTCGACCGGCATGTCGGTGCCGGGAAACAGCACGACGATCTCGTCGTCCGCACAGCCAGACAGACCCTGCGTGTGATGCCGCACCGTCGGCGGCAAATGCGCCCCGGCGCCCATCAGCAGTCCTTCCGTCGTGCCGTAAAGGTTGAAGCACGGCACGCCGAGGTGGTCTTCCAACGAGTCGGCACGGCTCATGGTGCCGAACAGTTGCAGCGACGACAGGTCGTGACGCGCCACGTCCTTGTACGCGATCATCTGCGGCGCCACGGGGCCGATCGACAAGCCGTGCGTCACGCCGTGCATCTCGATGAGCGTGAGCATCCGGGCAATGTCGACGCGCGGCATCAGGACGGTCGTCATGCCAGTCGCAACGGTCGAGGCCAGCACATAAAGCTGCCCGGCGTTATGCAGCAACGGCAGCGACCAGATCATGCGGCTGTGCTCCGTCATGCCGATATGTCGCATCCAAGCCAGCGAGTGACCGACGTATTCGGCATGAAAGCGCGGAATGATCTTCGGCACCCCCGTCGTGCCGCCCGAGAGTTGGAAGCTCAACACGTCTTCGCTGCCGATGCGGATGCTTGCCAACAACTCGCGGGCACGCTCCAGCGACATGGCGTCGATGAGTGCGTCGATGTCATGGCCGCCCTGCGCGTTACCGGCCTCGCCAGTTCGTGCCACGAGCAGATGCTCGATCGAGGGATAGCGCGCCATCATCTGCCGCGCGAAGGCGACCAGATCGAACGACGAGAAATCGGCTTGCACAAAGTAGCCGCGCGCCTCCGATTGCGCCGCGAGCTGGCCAATCTCGACTTCCCGGTATTGGGGCACGGCACACACCGGCACGACACCAGCCTTGTACGCCCCCATCAGCGCGACAACGGTGTCGACCGTCGTCCCCATCTGGAAGATTGCCCTGTCGCCGGGCCGAAGGCCCAGTGTCAGCAACGCTGCGCCCAACCGTTCGCTGCGCTCGTCGAGCTGGGCGAAGGTCAACGACGCCTCGTCGCTCAGATACGCCGGACGATCGGGCACCCGGCGAGCCGTCGCGCGCAAGGCATCGCCCAAGGTCGTGTCGACCCAAGCGTTCGAAGCAAAGTAGCGCTGCGCCAGATCGGGCGGACAGTACGTCACCCCGTCGATTCGATGAAAAATACCGCTCATGGTGTCTCCTGCTTTTTGTCGGCGCGACTTAGGCGTGCGGGGCAATTCGCACGACATCGCGCTCGAAGCTTTCGATCCGGCCATCGAGTCCGCCGGTGAACAAGCCATACCAAACCGCCGGTTTGAGTCCCAGCGCCCGGCGCTCGAAAGCCACCGGTGTTTCGCTGGAAATGACCGTGTAGTCGCCGGTGACGGCCAATTGGCACGCGGGCATCGCTCGCGCGGCATCGATCAACGACGAGAACTCAGGCACATTCAGCACATAGATGTGTAGCGCCTTCGTCGGCTCGGCTGCTGCGTTTGCCGTCAGTGTCGCCGCAGCCTTATTGGCTTGGGCGGCTTTGCGTTGCCACACGCGGTCGATGCACTTGAAAGGCTCACCGCCAGCGCGCGCCGCATCCTCGATGGCCATGGCCGCCTCCAGCGTCGCTGCCGCGTCGCGGGCATCGGTCGAATCCAGCGCTCGCAACTTCCGCGTAATCTCGATGAAGTAGCCATTCGGGTCGCGGAAATAGATCGACTCGATCACTTCATGCGCTGTTTCGGCCGATACCTCCACGCCGCGCGCTTGCAACCGGGTTTTCCAGCGCAGCAGGTCCTCCTGCGTGTCGACGAGCCACGCCGTGTGGGTGGCGTCGAACACATGATCGTCAGGCAGCGGCGCGCGGCCCGGGCGGGTCGATAGGGCTTCAGGCTCCTCGCTACCAAGGTAGTAGAAGAACGCGATCGTGCTGCCGTTGCCGCTGTCGAAGAAGAAATGCAGGAAGTCGGGGTGCGTTGCCGGGCCCCAGCCACGGGCTGAGATCGTGTGGATGAGCGGCAAGCCCAGAATGTCGCGATAAAACTCGACCGTCTCGCGCAGGCGCCACGTGGGCCGTGCCGTGTGATCGACGCCATGCAAACGCAGGGCTAGATCCGGGGCGGGAATGTCGTTCAACTTCATGTCGGGTCTCCCGAGACTTTAGGGTTCGGAGAAAAGAGAATCGTCATTGGGCGAAGTGTTCGCGCAGCCAGTCTTGAAGCAGGCGGCCAGCGATATAGCGCCCGGCCTCCTCGCCTTCGGCCAGCGCGCGCCCGTGGTGGTCGCCGCGCACGCGCCGATGGGTCTTGTGCGTGGCACCGACGCGCTGATAGATGTCTGCGATCACGCTGGGGAAACACGCCTGATCGCCGGTGTATTCGATGAGCAAGGTGGGCTGTTCGATCGCGGCGGCGGTCTTCGAGAGCAACGCGTTCGACGACAACCCCGACCATGTCGAGAGCCAAGCCTCAGGCGAGCACACGCGCGCAAACCCCACTGCCCCATAGTTCGACGCAAAAGGGTCGCTGCCCCACAACGAGCCGAATTTGCGATCCGACGGGTCGAGTGTCAGATCAAAGCACCGCAGATCGGCGTCAGTGCGCCAAATCGTCATCAACGGTGTGTGCGCTGCCATGCGACGCAGACGCGCGTCATGTGCTGCGCCCTCGTGTTTCATTCGCTCGCGAGCCCCTTGGCGCGCCGCAATCAGATCGCGCGCCATGGCATCGATACGGGCAACGCGTGCCGTTTGAGCGGCGCGATAGCGGGCGACGAAATCGGCGTGATAGGCGGTGGATGCAGCGGGCGACGTGTCTGCCGTGCGGCGCTGTGGCAGCGCGAAGCCGTTGGCAGGATCGAACGGGTCCAAGGCCGGGTCGACCGACAGGGCGTCGTGTTCGTTCGTCACCGACGGGTCGATACAGGTTTGCAGCAACGCGCCTTGCCCCGGGTGAGGCGCCACGAAAACCATGCCGTCGATGGGCGGCATGTCGAGCGAGGCCAGCTTCGTCGGCCGTCCGCCGGGCGTGCGGGCGATACGCGATTCAGGCGCGAGATTCGATTGCTGCACGTAGAGCGCATACAACCCGCTGCCGCCCGAATTCCCAACGAGCACCACGCGTTTGAATCCGATGTCGCGCAGATGCTTGATCGCAGCCGCCACGTCGTAGAGCGCGAATTCGTGCTCCAGACGCATGTCGTTGCCGACGGAGCGCGGTGCCTGCGTCCACGCGGCATACCCCGCGCCGGCGATGTCCGGAATCAGGTAGTGGCACGCCATGAATTCGCGCGGATGCATGATGCACACCACCGTATCGGGCGAGCCGTCGGGCACGTAAAGCGAGCCGCTCGTCGCCGCACCATCGGCCGTGCGCAACACGACGTTGCGTGTTGTCGTGTTCGGCGGCAGGTCGCGCGGATTCCAGTCGGTATTCAGGAACCCCGCCGTCGGGCTCTCGCGCCCGGTATGACCCGGCGCTGGCTGATGCTGTTGATGCATGTCGTCACCTCCTTTTTCAACATCCTAGTTCATTTTTTTACGAATTAGTAAACATTTCGATGAAAATTTGACGAATGTGTAAAATCGCGTCGGTGAGCGTCACTATTGCCTTTGCGTGCCGGTGAATTTTCGTTATCGTTGGGGCTTTCTGACGCTTGCGTCAAAAGACGACCGGAGGAACGGCCATGACGAAGGCACAAACGAAAAGCGACACGTTGCGCGAGAACATTCTGGAAGTGGCCACCCGGCTGTTCATCGAGCGCGGGTTCGACGGCACCAGCTTCAATGACATTGCCGACGTGGTGGGCGTGAGCCGCCCGGCGCTCTATTACTACTTCAAGAGCAAGGAAGCGATTCTCGAAGTGCTGACCACGGTGGTCACGCGCGCAGCCGGACAACTGGCCTCGGAGGCTTTGCCGAGCGACACACGGGAACCTGCGGCCATGCTGCGGCATCTGGTGCTGCGGCATGCGCACCTGATCCTGACGCACCCGCTGGCGTTTCGCGTGGTCGAGCGCAATGAGGACAATTTGCCGCCCGAGCAGCGCGCGCTGGCCGAGCAATCGCGTCGCGCCGTGCTGGAACAGTTTCGGCACGCCATCGAGCTAGGGATCGAGCGCGGCGACTTTCGAGTAATGGACGCCAAGATCGCCGCGTTTTCGATCATCGGCATGTGTAACTGGACGGCGTGGTGGTTCACGCCGACCGGGACGCGCAAGGTGGATGAAATTGCCGAGCAGATAGCCGACATGGCGCTTCGCGCCGTCGGTCAGGATGCCGGACGGGAATTGCACTCGCCGAATGCTGCGGGCATTCTCAAACGGCTTCGCGACGATATCGACTTGCTCGAACGGCATGTCGGAAAGGAATAACGCGCACGGCTAGTGCCTCGTTGCGCTACTTGGGCATCTCGATGCGAAGATGCCGATAATCCAGTTGCCGCAAGTCGGCAACGTTGACGCCGGGTGCCGCGACCATCAGGATCTGATCCGCCAGTTCGGTGAAGTCGGCACGAAAATGGACCGAACTCTTGAGCGCCAGTATCCGGTAGTCCGACGGGTTCGCCCCAACATGCCGGAACATCGCCTGATCGGCCGCCTGCTGCTTGCGGCTCGACACGACAATTTCAACACCGTGCACGCGCACACGCGCCATCGGCCCCAAATCCATTCGACAGCCCAGATAGAACGGGCCGGTACCGGTGAATTGACCGTCGCCCAATGCGATCACGTCGAACTCGCTGACCAACGGCCCGGCACCGATGCCACTGGCGCCGCCTAATCCGGCACGCAACGTCGCGCCAACGCCCGCCGCGTGCGCAGCGGCGGCAAAGACGGGGTCGCAAACAACGCCGGCCAATACCGCCTGTGCATTCGCCGCCACCAACGTATGAAGCAAATCCGTGGTGTCGCCATTGGCTCCGCCACCGGGGTTATCTTGCGTGTCCGCCAGAATCACGACGCCAGCCCCCGCATGACGGCAGGCCGTTGCAACGGCGTCCACGGGTGAGTAGAGCGTGCCGTTGAACGCGTCGGCGGACTGTGCGACGGCGCTGGCGAGATCATCCGCTAATTGCTCTGCCGCCTCGGGTGCCTGCGCATAAACCAACACACTTGGCGCTGAATCGGGCACGTCGGCAAGCGGAAATCCCGGCGCGAAGGCGGCCAACGTTATCCCCGGCGCATCGCTCGCGTCGATCGTGCGCGCCATCAATGACGCCGCAGGCGCCATCAGCGTGCTTTGCCATTGCATCGGAATAAGGAATGGCAGGCGCCGCCACGCCTTCGAGGGCTTTTCCCCAGCGAGCAGACGCTCCATAATTTGTGCGGCACGCCGCCCGGTATCCGCCATATCCACATGCGGATAGGTGCGGTACGGCACCAACACATCGGCGTGACACACCATCGCGTCGCTGATGTTCGCGTGAAAATCGAGCGCAGCCACAATGGGCACGCCGGGCCCGACTTGTGCGCGCAGCCGCTTGAGTAACTCCCCTTCGCCATCGTCGAGATGCTCGCAGACCATCGCACCGTGCAAGTCGAGAAATAGCGCGTCGAGCGGTCCGGCATCCCGAATCGCGAGCGCCAGCATGAGCGCCACCGCTTCGAACGCATCTTCCGTGACTGGGCCACTCGGGTTTGCCGAGCACCAAACGAGTGGTACCCGCGTATGTGCGGCGCTGGCGTCGACAAAGCCTGACAACGCCAAATTCACCCCCGCACAGGCATCGAACATCTCATCGCCCGACAACAACCCCGGCCACGCGTCGGCAGCGATAAAGTCTGCCAAGCGCGTGCGTTGCGTTGAAAACGTGTTGGTCTCGTGCAGAAAACCACCAATGCCGATACGCGCCATTGCTCGCCCTTACAAGCCGCCGCGTACAGCCGACGTGAACAAGCGTGCGTAGGCCGGTGCGTCGAACGCGATGGGGTTCGTGCCAGCGGACCCATCGGCCACCGCCATCTCGCCAATGCGCTGTGCCTCGTGCGCATTGATGCCGATCTCAGCGAGCGTATGCGGTATGCCAATCGAATCTCGCAGGGCGAGCACCCAGTCAAGAAAACCCTCAAAGCTCGCAGACGGAAGATCGAGATAGCGGGCCAATGCGGCAATTCGCTCGCTGATCGCCGTCTCGTTGGCGCGCAGCACGTAGGGCATCAAAATCGCATTCAGCATGCCGTGGTGGGCATCGTACAAAGCGCCCAACGGATGCGCCAACGCGTGCATGGCACCCAGCCCGCGCTGAAACGCTGTGGCCCCCATGCTCGATGCGACGAGCATCTGCTGTCGCGCCTCGAGGTCCGTCCCGTCTTTCACTGCGCGCGGCAAATAGTCCTTGATCAGCCGCATCCCCTCCAATGCGATGCCCGATGCCATCGGGTGATAGAACGGTGAGCTATAGGCTTCCAGATTGTGGGAGAGCGCGTCCATGCCCGTCGCTGCGGTGAGCTTGGCGGGAAGTCCGGTGGTCAGTTCGGCATCGAGAATCACCACGCTCGGCAACATGCGGGCGTGAAAGATGATGCGCTTCACGTGTGCTGCCTCGTCAGTGATGACCGACGCTCGTCCCACTTCCGAACCGGTGCCAGCGGTCGTCGGCACTGCAACCACCGGTGCCATGCCAGCCACATCGACTCGCAGATAGTTGTCGCCAACGTCTTCGAAGTCCCATAGCGGCCGCGTCTGGCCGGCCATCAGCGCAATCGCCTTGGCAGCGTCGAGCGCCGATCCGCCGCCGAACGCAATCACGCCATCGTGTTGCCCGTCGCGGAATGCGCGCACGCCGGTGTCGACATTGGTGCCGGTCGGGTTGCCTTTTATGTCGTGAAACAGACCACACGCCAGACCGGCAGACTCACACGCTGCGCGGGCCTGCGTGAGCATCGGCATCGCGGCCAACCCCGGGTCGGTGACGAGCAACGGCCGCTTCATGCCCAAGCTCTTGCACCAATCGGGCAACTCTCGCACGCGTCCAACGCCGACCTTCACGGCAGTCGGGTAGTTCCAATTCACGGCAGCAGGCTTCATCGTGTCTTCCTTGGCAATCGTTCAGAGGTGAATGCAGAGGCAGCATTAAAGCGGCATTAGAGGGAGCGCAGGTGGAACGACTTGGGCTGTGTCAGATGCTCGTAGCCGATCACGGACAACGACGCGCCACGCCCGGTGTTCTTCACGCCAGTCCATGCCAGCGCAGGATCGAGGTAATCGCATCGGTTCATGAAGAACGTGCCGGTGGATACGCGCTCGCCAATGCGCACCGCAGCGTCTTCGTCGCGCGTAAATACGGCGGCCGTCAGTCCGTACGGACTGTCGTTCATCCATTGGATCGCGTCGTCGTCGTCCTTCACCCGCATGATGCCGACGGCCGGACCGAAGCATTCGTCGTTCATCAGCGTCATGCTGTGATCGACGTCGACCAGTAGCGCCGGTGCCAAATAAGCGGTGCCATCGCGATCGGCGGCGAAGCGTTTCGCGTCGATCAAATTCCGCGCCCCTCGCTCAGCGGCATCGGCCAAAATCGCGCGCACGCCGTCCGCAGCCGATACACGCACCAGTGGGCCGAGGGTCGTCTCCGGCAGCATCGGGTCGCCGAGCACATATTGCTGCGTCAATGCGACGGCGTGCTCGACAAACGTGTCGTAGATCGAGTCGGCCACGTAAATGCGTTGAATGCCGCAACACGACTGCCCCGAGTTGAAGAACGCGCCGTCCACGAGCGTCTCGACGGCGTGATCGAGCTTCGCGTCGGCGCGCACGTACGCCGGGTCGTTCCCACCCAACTCCAACCCCACGCCAATGAAACGCCCGGCTGCCGTGCGCTCCACCATGCGGCCCCCATTGACTGAGCCCGTGAACGAGACGTAACCAATTTCTGGCGCCGCGATGAGCCGCTGCGTCATCTCGTGATTGGCGTGAACGAACTGGAATACATCGGCGGGAAGCCCTGCCTCGACGAATGCGCGGTGCATCCTTTCGGCGCACAACGGCGTTTGTTCCGAGTGCTTGAGTATCACCACGTTGCCCGCCACCAGCGCTGGCACGATGCTGTTCACGGCGGTTAGCAACGGGTAATTCCACGGCGCAATGGTGAGCACGACGCCAATCGGTTCGCGTTTGATGTAGCGCGTGAATCCGGCTTGGGGCGCGACGGCCACGGGCGCGAGGGCCGTGTCCGCGATGTCGATCATGTGCCGCGCCCGCGCGGCGAAGCCGTCCACCTCGCCCGGTGTGTATCGCAGCGGCCGCCCCATTTGAAGGGTGATGGCGTGAGCCACTTCGTCGCGCATGGCGACAAATCGCTCAACCGCTGCGCTGACGAGTGCCTTGCGCTCGTTCAATGGGCGGGCGCGCCACGCGGGCTGCGCCGCTTGCGCTCGCTCGAGCATGGCGGCGAGCGTGGTTTCGTCGACGTAGGGACGGCGCACGACCTCGCGGCCGTCGATGGGGCTGATGGTGATGAGTTCCTGTTTCATGAGCGCCTGATGGATGGTTCAGTGAGTTCGATGCGTTCGGACGGTCGGGAAGGGTTGCCCCGTCGCGGATCAGATGATTTCGAAGTATCGTGACAATTCCCAGTCGGTGACGTGGCGGCGGAATTCGCGCTCTTCCCACTCTCGCGTGGCGGCAAAGTGTTCGACGAACGGGGCACCGAAAAGCGTGGTGGCAGCCGTCGAGCTGCGCAGGCGTTGCGCGGCGTCCCAGAGCGTGTTCGGCAACTTCAGGTGCGGCGAGAACTGCTGCGCATAGGCGTTGCCCTGCACCATCGGCTCGGGTTCCAGCCCGGTTTCGATGCCATATAGCCCCGACCCAAGTGCAGCGGCCAGTGCGATGTATGGGTTGGCATCGGCCGAGCCGATGCGCACTTCGACGCGCTGCGATTTTTCGCTGCCAGGAATGAGCCGCAGCGCCGTCGTGCGATTCTCCATGCCCCACGTCGCGTCGAGCGGTGCCCAGTACCCCGGCACCAGCCGCGAGTAGCTATTGACCGTCTGTGCATACATCGCCATGAACTCGGGTAAGTAGCGTTGTACACCTGCCATGAAACTCGCTTGCGTCTTGCTCATGCCGAACGGCTGGCTCTCGTCGTAGAACGCCGAGCGTTGGGTGGCCTTATTACGCAGCGACAAATGAATGTGCCCGCTTTGCCCCGGGTGATCGTGCGACCACTTCGCCATGAACGTCGCCATCAGGCCATTGCGCTGGGCGAGCGCCTTCGTGAAGGTCTTGAAGAGGAAGCCTTTGTCCGCCGCGTTGGCGGCGACATCTACGGCCAGTGCGGCCTCCAGCACCCCCGGTCCGGTTTCCGTGTGCAGTCCTTCGATAGGCATGTCCATCGCTTCGCACATCTCGTTCAACTGCCGATAGAACTCCGATGCCACGGTGCTGCGCAGCACCGAGTAACCAAAGTTGCCGGGTGTCCAGTTCTGGAGATTGCGGTAGCCCTTCTCGCGCACCGATTGCGGGGTCTCGGTGAACATGAAGAACTCATATTCGAGCGCGGCATAGGCGTCAAAACCGAGTTTATCGGCCCGTGCGAGCACCCGATGAAACAGCCGGCGCGGACAGACCTCGGCGGCAGGGCCATCGAATTCCGCAAGGAAGAAAAGCATCGGCTCGCCCTCCGGGCCCAACTCCAGCGGCAATCGGCGGCAGCTTTCAGGAATGATGCGCACTTGGGCATCCGGATAGGCCGTATGCCAGCCGGTGTATTGCACGTTGTCGTACAGGTGATCGTCGAGATCCCATCCCAGCACGACGTTACAAAAGGCAAAGCCCGATTTAAGCGCCGACAGAAATTTGTCGCGGCGCAGATACTTCCCGCGCATGACACCATCGATATCGGACAGCCCCACTTTGATATGCGTGAGCGCACTTGCCTCGACCAGCGCTACCGCATCTGCCACCGTTTTCACCGCGCGTTCTTGCATCGTTCTACTCACTAGACGTTGTTGTGAACCCGTGCGCTGCCGCAGCGCACCCGCTTGCAAAAACTGTTGCGCCGCTGGCGCGAAGCGCTATGGCGCCACGTGTCCGATCACCGCCAGCGCTGCGCGATGCAATTCGGCGTTGGCAGCGGCCAGCACTCGACCACGCGAGTTAAGCGTGAGCGCACGGCCGTCCCAGTCGGTAATCACGCCGCCTGCCGCTTCAATCACCGGTGCCAGCGCAAGGTAGTCGTACGGTTGCAGACTGGCTTCCATGACCAGATCGATATGCCCGCTCGCGAGCAACGCATAGCAGTAGCAATCGCCGCCGAAGCGCCGCGTCTTCACGGCATGCGAAAGCCGGGCGAAGGCATCGGCTTCTGCACCCTGAAAAATATCGGGAGACGTGGCGTAGACGGTGGCATCGGAGAGCCGCGTGACGTCGCTGGTTCGACAGGCGCTGCCATTGAGCCAAGCGCCCTGACGGAGCCGCCCGACCCAGCGTTCTGCCTGCACAGGCATGTCGATCACGCCAACCACAGGGGTGCCGCGGTGAGTGACGGCCAGCAGCGTCCCCCACAGCGGGAAACCGGAGATAAAGCTGCGTGTTCCATCGATCGGATCGATCGACCACACGAATTCCGCATCCGCGTGTGCCGCACCGAATTCCTCGCCCAGAATGCCGTGCTCGGGAAACTGCTCGGCGATGCGCCGGCGCAACGCCTGCTCCACATTCCGGTCGGCAATCGTGACCGGGCTTTCATCGGCCTTCACGTCGATGTCGAGACGGCGTCGAAACCACCCCAGCGACAGCGGCCGAACTTCGTCGGCCAACAACTCAGCAAAGTCTGACAGGGCTTGCAAAGAGGGTTCGAAGACGACGCCCGGGGTATTCGGCATTCGCAAACTCCCATGTGATTCGACGCGTGCAAAGACGCGTCGACAGTGTGGCAGAACCGGCTGATGCGCGTGTCGTTAGCGTCGTTTCGAGTCGCTTTGATGACACGCGAAAAATGTTTTTTTTAGTCTAGACACAGATACACAAATTTGCAAATATGCACAAAATAACAAAAATAAGTTGTCGACTAATGGGACACGGGCCCCCGGCGAACACGGCAATCTTGCACCCTGCGCCGCCCCGTCGATTGCGAAAACATCAACCGGAGTTCGCCATGCGACGTTTCAAGCAACTTGCCGTTTCTGCTTCTTTTGCCCTCACCCTCGGTGTACTGGCCAGTGCCCAAGTGCATGCAGGGGAAATCACCGTCTATACGGCGCTCGAGGACGACGAGATCGCGACGTATCTGGCCGCGGCCAAGCAGGCCATGCCCGATGTCACGGTGCACGTTCTGCGTTTGTCGACGGGTGATCTCGGTGCCCGCCTGCTCGCCGAGTCCAGCAATCCGCGTAACGACGTGATCTGGGGATTTGCGGTGAGCAACATGCTCGACAAGCGCATTGAAGGGCTGCTCGAACCCTACTCGCCCAAAGGCGTCGACACGCTGCCGGCGCAGTATCGAGATGCCAACGGCAAGTGGTTTGCCGCGACTGGCTACATGGCTGCGTTCTGCGTGAACACCGAGCGGCTCAAAGCCAAGAACCTGCCGATGCCAACGTCGTGGACCGATCTCACCAAGCCCATCTACAAGGGTGAAATCGTGATGCCGAACCCTGCGGCCTCGGGCACTGGCTACCTTCAGATTGCAGCCATCCTGCAAGGGCAAGGCAAAGACAAGGGCTGGGCATTCCTCAAGCAACTGAACACGAACATCGCCCAATACACCGACTCGGGTTCGAAACCTTGCAAGATGGCGCGCACCGGTGAGTACGCCATTGGGGCGTCGTTCGCGTTCCCGGCAATGCAGTCGATCGAGGCTGGGTATCCGGTCAAGATGGTGATCCCGACTGACTGGGACGGATACGAACTCGAAGCCTCGGGGCTCATGAAAACCTCGAAGAACAAGGCCGATGCCAAGCGGTTTCTCGACTGGACGATCTCGAGCGGGGTCACGTCGCTATACAAGAAATATAAGGAGATTGTGACGGTGCCGGGCGTGACGCCGTCCGAGGCATCGGTCGCCGCCGGGTTGCCAAAGGATGTGACCAAGGTGTTGTATCCGGTCAACTTCCCGCAAGCGGCGGAGGATCGTGACAGCACGATCAAAGCATGGCAGGCGTCGATGAAGCGCTAAACGCTGCTTCGTCGCCTACCGGGCGGCTTCCGGCGAACACGTCAACGATGCGCCGGAAGCCGCCAAGCCCAATTGCTGTGGTATTGCCGTGGACCAGGAGACGCCGACATGTCGCTTGAAATCACTGACATCTGCAAACGTTTTGACGACTTTGTCGCGCTCGAGCGCATCAATCTCTCGGTCGACGAGCATGAGTTTGTCTGTCTGCTGGGCCCGAGCGGCTGCGGCAAGACCACGCTGCTTCGCATCATTGCCGGGCTGCTCCCCTTCGACAGTGGCCGTCTCACGCTAGGCGGGCGCGACTTGGGCGCGGTGCCTGCGAAGAAACGCGGCTTTGGCATCGTCTTCCAGTCGTACTCGTTGTTTCCCAATATGACGGTGGCCGAGAACATCGGCTATGGCTTGCGCATTCGTGGAGAAAAGCGCGAGGGCATCGACAAGCGCGTCGAACAACTGCTCACGCTCATCAAGCTGCCGCAACTGGCGAGCCGCTACCCGTGGCAACTCTCCGGCGGTCAGCAGCAGCGCGTGGCATTGGCTCGCGCACTGGCCGTCGATCCCGCACTGATCTTGCTCGATGAACCGCTCTCGGCGCTCGATGCCCGCGTGCGCACAGAAATGCGTACCGAGATTCACGAGGTGCAGCGCCGTCTGGGCATTCCCACCATCATGGTCACGCACGATCAGGAAGAGGCACTCACGCTGGCCGACAAGATCGTCTGTATGAACAACGGACGTATCGAGCAGATCGGCACGCCACAAGAACTCTATTCCCGGCCCGCGACACGTTTTGTGGCGGATTTCGTCGGCATCAGCAATCTGTTACCCACCGATTGGGTGCGTGAGGCCTTACCGCATTTGATGCAGCACCGGCCCAATGGTGACGACGCCCGGTTCGAAGCGTGCATTCGGCCCGAACATCTGATCGTCCGCCCCGACACGGGTGCCGACGCACGAGTGCGCGACATCACCTATCTTGGCAATTTGAGCCGGTTGCGCATCGATTGGCGTGGCCGCCATCTGATCGCGGAATGCCATCGATACGTGGGCGCTCGCCCGGGAGACGCGGTGCGCATCGAAGCCGATCACGACGCCTGTGCATGGGTGAGCGTATGAGTGCCACGCCCGCCAGTCTGCCCCGCCCCACGCCCGAGTTAATGCGCTCCAGCCGCCGAAGCGCCGAGCAATGGCTCGTCACCGTGTCGGTGCTGGTGCCGCTCCTCGGCCTGATGCTGTTCTTCGTTTATCCGCTGCTGACAATTGCATGGCACAGCCTGATTCTCAAAGACGGCTCGTTTGGGCTAGGTAATTACGCCGCTCTGTCCAGTACGCCCGGCATCGTCACGGCGACGCTCAACAGTCTTGCCGTCAGTGTTGCGACCACAGCCGTCTGCGTGGTCGGTGGCTTTCTCGTCGCGTTTGCTTTGGAGCGCACAAGCATGCGTGGTACCCGCGCGATTCGCGGTGCGCTCACGTTGCCGCTGCTCGCGCCATCGCTCGTACAGGGCCTTGGCCTGCTGTTTGTGCTCGGGCGCAACGGACTCGTGCACAAATGGACCGGCTGGGACATCAATATCTACGGGTTCTGGGGGCTGCTGATTTCGGACGTCTTCTATGCGCTGCCGCAAGCCGTGATGATCTTGCAGGCGTCGCTCAGAAATGCCGACGCCCGCTACTACGATGCCGCTGAAGTCATGGGGGCTTCGGGGTGGCGTCAATTCTTCGACATCACCTTGCCTAACTGCAAATTCGGCGTACTCAGCGCGGCATTCGTCGTGTTCATCGTGACGCTGACCGACTTCGGTAATGCCGCGGTCATCGGTGGCGATTACCGGGTGCTTGCCACCGAGATTTACAGTCAGGTATCGGGACAGATGGACTTTGGCATGGGCTCGGTCGTCGGCATCCTGTTGCTGCTGCCTTCGCTCGTTTCAATCTATATCGAACGCGTGGCGGCGCAGCGTCAGTTCGGCAGCGTCTCGGAGGGTTTGATCCCCGTTAAGCCCATGCCGTCAAAGTTGCGTGACGGCGCTTTCGGCGCCTTCGCATGGCTGGTGGCATTGCTGATCGTCGGGCTGGTCGGCACCGTCATCTTTGCCAGCTTCGTCAAACTCTGGCCATATCGGATGACGCTCACGCTGGCGAACTACAACATCACGCTCGCCGATGGCTACACGCCGCTGTGGACGTCGTTGCAACTGTCGGTGGTGTCCGCCGTGATTGGCGTGGTCTTGTTGTTCTCGCTCGCGTTCGGCACCAAGCGGCTGCCGGGCGGGTTGTCAAAGGCCGTTTATCTGCTCGCCGTGTTGCCCGTCGGGGTGCCGGGGCTTGTCATTGGTCTGTCGTATATTTTTGCGTTCAACGTCCCGGGCACGCCGCTTTATTGGTTCTATGGCAGCGCCGTGCTCATCGCGTTGTGCAACTTTTATCACTATCACACGCAGGGTTTTCTCACGATGGTGACCGGCATGCGCGCGGTGCCGCCAGCGCTTGAAGAAGTGACCAGTTGCCTTGGCGGCCATATCGGTCAGGTGTTGCGCGACGCCGTTCTGCCGTTCATGGTGCCCACGGTGCTATCGGTCTTTTTCTTTCTGTTCATGCGCTCGATGGTCACGCTCTCGGCGGTGATCTTCCTCGTCACGCCGACATTGAATGTGGCATCGGTGTCGGTCATGAGACTTGACGAATCGGGCTTCGTGTCGCAGGCTGCCGCCTTCTCGACGATTATCATCGCTGTGGTGGCCGGCGCATTGCTGATCATGCGCATCGCGCTCGGAAAACTGAGCCCGAGGCTTGGTGTGAAGGGATAGACATCATGTGGCAGGAAGAACGATTTTCGCGCATCCGGGCGCTCCTCTCGGCCTATACGCGCGTCTCGACAGACCGCATCGTCGCGGATCTCGACGTGTCTCGCGAGACCGTGCGACGCGACTTGCTCGAACTTGAAGCGCTGGGCGAACTCAAGCGCGTGCACGGCGGCGCAGTCCTCATTCAGGACGAGCCGCCGATTGCCGAGCGAGCCAACACCCGTATCAAATACAAGCGGGCCATCGCAAAAAGTGCCGTCTCGCTGGTCACTAGCGGACAAACGCTGTTTCTCGATGCAGGCAGCACCACCGCCATCCTCGCGGAGGAACTCGCCGCACTCTCAGGACTGACCATCATCACCAACTCGTTCGATGTCGCCCTGAATATGCAGCGCGCGAGCGACGAGGGGCGCGGCAATCAGGTGTATCTGCTTGGCGGTGCGCTGGGCGCGAGTTTGCCCGCTACGTTCGGTGACACGACCATCGCAGAACTGCATCGCTACCGGGCCGACATCGCGCTGCTCTCGCCCGTGGGCGTGGATGCCAACTACGGCGCGTCGAGCTTTGACCGTCAGGAGGCCGAGGTCGCACGTGCGATGGTCAACAACGCAGCGCAAACGTTTATCCTCGCAGACTACAGCAAGGTCGGGCTTTGCAGCCGAGTCAGCTATTGCCCGAGCGCGAAAATCGACCAGCTCATCACGAATCGCCAAGCGGCGGATGAGCCAGCGTTACAGGCCCTTCAGGCGCGCGTTGCGAACGTGACATTGGCTTAAGTTCCGGGTTTCGCGGGGAAGTGCAAACGAAACTCGGTGCCGTTGACGGCATCGCTACTGGCCGTGACCGAGCCGCCATGCAGATCCATGATCGATTTGACGATGGCCAGCCCAAGCCCGGTACCCGTCGTGCGGGCAGTCCCGGCGTTGTGACGCGACGGATCCACGCGATATAGCCGGTCGAAGATTCTCGGCAGATGCACTTCAGGAATCACGTCGCCGACGTTGTGCACGGCAATTTCCGCACCGTCTAGGGTCGGTGAGCATCGTATCGACAAGATTGTCCCCGGCCGGGAATGCCGAATCGCGTTGGTCAGCAGATTGGCGAGCGCCCGGCGTGCCAAGCCCCGGTCGACGGGGCAGACGACATTGCCGCTCACCGTCATCGTCAAACCTCCCTCCTCTGCCATGGGCGCGAAGTCGTCAGCAATCGACGCCGCCAGTTCGTGCAACGCCGTCGGCTCACGTTGCAGCTTCGTATGCGCGGCGTCGGCGCGTGCGAGAAACAGCATCGACGTGATCATGTGCGACAGACGCTCGCACTCTTCGATATTCGACGCGAGAATCGCTTTGTACTCCGCCGGGGTGCGTTCGCGCGAGAGCGCCACCTGCGATTCGCCCATCAGATTCGATAGCGGCGTGCGCAGGTCATGCGCCAGATCGGACGAAAACTGCGATAGCCGTGTGAACGACTCGTTGAGCCGCCCAAGCATGCGATTGAACGCGTGCGACAAGTCTCGCAATTCCGCCGGGGTGTCGTCATCGGTCAGCGGCTGCCCCAAACGCTCGCTCGACACCTGCTCAGCGGCCTGCGTGAGCGTGCGCAACGGTTTCAACCCTAGCGTGACCAGCCAGTAAGCCATCGCCGCCACCAACACCGTGCCCACGATCAACGCCAGCAAGGCCGTGAGGGCGAAGCTCGCCAGCACGTTGACCTGATCTCTCGGGTCGAGCTGCACCACGATCATGACGTGCTCCCCGCCCTGACCGATCACATCGTCTGCCGCGACATAGCGCAGCCGCACGCCAAGTTCCGGGTTGGCGATCTTCTGCACATGACGCTCGTGCGGAATGTTTTTGCTGTCGACGTAAGTCAGCGCCGTCGCCGGGGCACGATAGCCACGGCTCGCAATCAATGTCTTCCCGTTGGCGTCGAGTACGGCGAAGTCCAGATTTTGATGGCCGTGCGTCGCGTCGTACCACCGGCGTGGGTTTGCGCCTATCTCCGACTTGTCCGTAATGCCGCGTAACTCCGAGCGCAACGAGCTGACCGTGCCCAGCAAGTCTTGATAGGCGCGCGCCCGCAATTGCTCGGCGAGCGCGAAATACAGATACAAGCCCATGAGCGCCAGCACCGAGAACATGCAACCGGCGATGAACAACGTCAGTCTCGCGCGCATGGACCGCGCGCGCTGCGCGGACTCTACGGTCTTCGTCATGACTCGCGCGGCTCACGAAGTTCCAGCACGTAGCCCATGCCGCGCACGGTGTGGATCATTTTCGTCGCGAAGGGATCGTCGATCTTTGCGCGCAGCCGACGCATCGTCACATCGACAATATTGGTGTCGCTATCGAAGTTGACGTCCCACACCTGCGAGGCGATCAGGCTTCTGGGCAAAATTTCGCCATGGCGTCGCATCAGCAGCGCCAAGAGCAGAAACTCCTTGGCGGTCAGCGCGATGCTCGTGCCTTGGCGAATGGCTTTGTGACCGAGCAAATTCAGTTCGAGATCGCCAATTTGCAGAACATCCGGCTCTCGGGTGCGGCCCCGCCGCAAGATGGTCCGCACACGCGCCAGCAACTCGGCGAACGCGAACGGTTTGGTCATGTAGTCGTCCGCGCCGAGATCTAGGCCCTTGATACGATCGTCGAGATCGTCCCGGGCGGTCAGGAACAGGACCGGCGTATGGCGCTGCGCGCGCAGTTCGGAAAGCACTTGCCAGCCGTCCTTGCCCGGCAGCATGACGTCGAGCACGACGAGGTCATAGGTGAGCGTCGTCGCCATATGAAGGCCGTCCACGCCGTCGGCCGCGAGGTCGACGACATAGCCCGCTTCCGTCAGCCCCTTCTTCAAGTACTGCCCTGTCTTGTGCTCGTCCTCGACGACAAGAATGCGCATGCCGATCCTTTCCCGATGCCTAATTGGAACCTAAGTGGCGCCTAAGTGGCGTTGCGTGACGATGCCTTGCGGCGCAATTTCCGTCCGATCCGGGCAGCCCATCCACCGGGAACGCCGCCCTGCGACTCGCGCCGGCACACCGCACGGTAGAGCACCGGCAATACCAGCAACGTCAGCATTGTAGAAGACAGAATGCCGCCGATGACGACCGTGGCCAAAGGCCGTTGCACTTCTGCGCCCGTGCCGGTGGCAATGGCCATCGGCACAAAGCCGAGCGATGCGACCAACGCTGTCATCAGCACCGGCCGCAAACGGGTCAACGCGCCTTCGCGCACGGCCACATCCAGCGGGCTGCCGCCGTATCGCAGATTGCGAATGAAGGATATCAGCACCAATCCGTTGAGCACTGCCACGCCCGAGAGTGCAATAAAGCCCACCGCCGCAGTGATCGAGAGCGGAATGCCTCGCAGCCACAAGGCGACCAGCCCGCCGCTCAGCGCAAAAGGAATGCCGGTGAACACAATGAGGCCATCGCGCACGTTATTGAACATCGCGAACAACAACGCGAACACCAGTAACAGCGCCACGGGCACGACGATCTTCAGGCGGTCGGACGCCGATTGCAGTTGCTCGAACTGGCCGCCCCACGCCGTCCAGTAGCCCGCGGGCAACGCCACCTGTTCGATCTCGGCGCGTGCCGCTTCGACAAACGATCCGAGATCGCGGCCCCGCACATTGGCACTCACCACAATGCGGCGTTTGCCATTCTCCCGGCTGATCTGGTTCGGGCCCGGGCTCAGATCCAACGTCGCCACTTCAGACAGCGGAATAAACGCCGCCCGCAGCATCGACGCCTCTCCCGTGCTGCCCGTGGCTCCCGTGGCCGAAGTTGCCGCTGGCAACGCAATCGGCAGCCGACGGATCGCGTCGATGTTTTCGCGCACCGAATCCGACAGGCGCACCACGATGCTGAAACGGCGATCGCCTTGGAACAGCGTGCCTGCCGTTTGCCCGCCGAGCGCTGCGGCGACGGTATCTTGCACGTCCGCGACGTTGATGCCGTAACGGGCGATCTTCGCGCGGTCGATGTTGATCGTGAGCATTGGCAAGCCGGACGTTTGCTCGACCTTCACCTCCGTCGCCCCCGGGATCGCCTGCAATCGCGTGCTCATGCGGCCCGCGACTTCGTTGAGCACGTTCATGTCGTCGCCAAAAATCTTCACCGCGACGTCGCTGCGCACCCCGGAGATCAACTCGTTGAAACGAAGCTGAATCGGCTGCGAGAATTCATAGCTGCTGCCAGGAATCGATTGGGCAATACGTGTGACTTCCTCGATCAACTGTTCGCGCGACTTGTTGGGATCCGGCCAAGCTCTTTTCGGCTTGAGCATGATGTAGCCGTCAGAGATGTTCGGCGGCATTGGGTCGGAGGCCACCTCGGCAGTCCCCGTACGCGCAAAAACGCGCTCCACTTCCGGCAGTTGCGCGACCAGGGCCTTCTCCAGTTGCTGCTGCATCTGCACCGACTGCGTGAGACTGGTGCCCGGAATGCGCAGTGCCTGAATCGACAAATCGCCTTCATTGAGATTGGGCATGAATTCGCTGCCCAATCGCGACGCCAGCGCGAACGTCGCGAGTACCGCGATCACCGCACCGGCCAACACGATGCGGGCATTGCCGAAAGCCCAGTCGAGCGCAGGCTCGTACAGGCGGCGTGCGGCCCCCATGATCCGGTTTTCTTTCTCGTCGACACGGTTGCCGATGAACGCTGCCACCGCGGCAGGAATGAACGTGACGGACAACACCATTGCTGCACCGAGCGCCATCACCACGGTCATCGCCATCGGATGAAACATCTTTCCTTCCACGCCGGTCAGCGCAAAGATCGGCAAATAGACCACCATGATGATCGCCTGCCCGAACAACAGCGGGCGTCTAGCCTCGCGGGCAGCGGCAAACACCTCGTGCAACCGCTCCTGCAACGTGAGTGCACGGCCATGGGCACGCTGTGCATGCGCCAACCGCAACACGCAGTTCTCCACGATGACGACCGCACCGTCGACGATGATGCCGAAGTCGAGCGCGCCTAAGCTCATCAGGTTCGCACTGACCCGGCTGGCCGCCATGCCCGAGAAGGTCATGAGCATCGAGAGCGGAATGACCAGCGCGGTGATCAACGCCGCACGCAGGTTGCCGAGGAATAAGAAGAGAATGGCGATCACCAGCGCCGCGCCTTCGAGCAAGTTCTTCTTGACCGTCGCAATGGCCTTTTCCACCAGCACGGTGCGGTCGTACACCGGAATGGCCGAAACACCGGGCGGCAGGCTCTTGTTGATGGCGATCATCTTCTCCGACACCGCTCGCGACACTGTCCGGCTGTTTTCTCCGATCAGCATGAAGACAGTGCCAAGGACGACCTCGCGGCCGTTTTCGGTGGCGGCACCGGTGCGTAGTTCCCGGCCGATGGAAACCTCCGCGACGTCCTTCACCCGTACCGGAACACCGGTGACATTGTTGAGCACGACATTGCCGATATCTTCGGCGTTCTCCACTTGCGCGGGCACGCGAACCAGATATTGCTCACCGCGCCGCTCGATGTACCCGGCACCCACGTTGGCATTGTTTCGATCCAGTGCGCGCACTACATCGGCAAACGTCAGACCGTACGCCATCAGACGCGCAGGGTCGGGGGCAATTTGATATTCCTTGGCGAAGCCTCCGATGGTGTTGATCTCGGTCACACCCGGCACACTGCGCAGTTGCGGCTTGATGATCCAGTCCTGCACTTCACGCAGATCCGTGGTCGTGTAAGGCGTGTTGTCCGGCTTGCGCGCGTCGGGGGTCGCTTCGACCGTCCAGAGATAGATTTCCCCTAGCCCGGTGGAAATGGGCCCCATCTCCGGATTGATGCCGCTGGGCAGCTTCTCGCGCGCCTGCGCGATGCGCTCTCCGACGAGTTGGCGGGCGAAGTAAATGTCCGTACCGTCTTTAAAGATGACCGTGACTTGCGACAACCCATAGCGCGACATCGAGCGCGTTTGCTCCAACCCCGGCAAGCCGGACATAGCCGTCTCGATCGGATAGGTGACGCGCTGCTCGGCCTCCAGCGGCGAGTATCCCGGTACGTTGGTGTTGATCTGCACCTGCACATTGGTAATGTCAGGCACCGCGTCGATGGGCAGCCGTTGATAGGCAAAGACACCGGCAATCGCGACGGCGAGGGTCACGATCAGCACCAGCCAGCGGTGCGCGATCGAGAACTGAATAATGCGTTCGAACATGCGTGAGGCTCCCGCGGTCAGTGGCTATGCTCGGCCGTGCTCTTGCCGAGTTCGGCCTTGAGCACGAAGCTGTTGGCGGCCACATAGGGGGTATCGGGTGCCAGTCCGCTGACGATTTCGACGTACGCGCCGTCCTTGCGGCCGGTCTGCACCGGCGTCGCGACAAACCCTTGCTCGCGTTTCACAAACACGACCGTGCGCCCTTCTACAGTCTGGATGGCGGCGTCCGTGACGGCCACGGGGACGTTGACCTGACTCGTGCCGATGAAGACGTTCACGAACACACCGGGACGCCACATGCGCTCCGGATTCTCGAGCGACACGCGTGCTTTAGCGGTACGCGTTTGTTCGCCCAGCAACGAGCCGACGTAGGCGACCGTGCCCTTTGCTTGCGAATCGAACGCTGTCGAGCGCACCGTCACGGGCGTGCCGACGCGTACCGCACCCAGCGACTGCGCCGGGACGGCAATTTCCGCCCACACCGTGTCCATGTCCGAGAGCGTGAACAAGTTGGCCGTCTCGGTGACCGCTTCGCCCAGCGCCGCATGCTTCTCGACGACCGTCCCGTCGAACGGCGCGCGCAATTCGATGCGGTTCAAGCCATCGCTGTTACCGGCGCCCGCGCCCACGGCGCTGAGCTTCTGTCGTGCGTTGCGAAGCGCGATGTCGGCCTCTCGCAGCGCCTGTTGGGCGGCGATGAAGTCTTGCTCCGCCGAAATTTTTTCTTCCCACAGCATCTTCTCGCGCTCGTACGTCTTAAGCGCGCCGCTGCGGCGTTCCTGCGCGGTGAGCAATTCCGCCCGCTGCTCGGACACCTGCGTGCTAGACAACACAGCCAGCACGTCGCCCCGTTTGACCTGCTGCCCGAGGCTCACGTTGACACGCTCGACCACGCCGGGCACGCGCGGCACAACGTGTGCCGTCCGGTCCTCGTTGAAGCGAACCTCGCCGGGCAATTCCATTTGCTCGGAGATTTGTGCCGGTCCCGCCACTTTGATTTCGATTCCCGCGGCCGTTTGCTGGGCCTCGGTGAGGCTTACACGTTCTTCGCCCGTAGCTTTCTCTTCGTGTGCGTCATGATCCGCTTCGCCCGGTGCGTGCTTATCGTCAGCTTTCCCGGCCTCGCCAGCGTCGTCATGATCGGCGTGTCCGTCGGCGGTCTCCGCCTTCGCAACCTTCTTCTCCGGCGCAGCATTGGCGCGCCGCCCTTCCGACAACATGACGCTCGCGCCCGCACCAAGGCAAAGCACGGCGACGCCGCCCAGAACGATCCACTTTTTTGCTCGTTGCACGACCATTCCTCACTGAATTTTCGATTGGGTCAGAAGCTCGGGGGATAGCAGCGATACGCCGTCGACACTGCCGCCGACGGCGAGGCCGACCGTGGCGTAGGCGCTGTAGGCGCTGGCGACGGACGTGATGTATTGGGAGCGCGCCTGGGCGAGCGTGCGTTGGGCATCGAGCACATCGAGGAAGCCGAACTTGCCTAGCAAAAAGCCGCGGCGCGTCGCGTCGTAGGCGCTCTGCGCCTGCGGCAAGATGTCGTCCCTGAGGCGACGCGTTGCCTCGCGTGCTGCGGTGAATTCGGCGTACGCGCTCGTAAGCGTTGCCTGTTGTTGCTGGCGAACGCCAAGATAGGCATCGCGCGCGATATCGGCACGCTGCACGGCCTCCAGCGTGGCACCGCGACGCGTGTCGAAAATCGGCAATGGGATCGACAACCCAACCACCGCTTGGTTATCCGTGCGCCCGCCATCGGTCACGCGCTTCAAACCCAACGTGACACTCAGGTCGGGGATCCGCTGCGCGCTTTCCAGTTTTGCGAGGGCGTCGCGGCGTTGAATCTCCTCGCTCGCCGAGCGCACCGCAGGCGTGATGTCGAGCGCCGCCGCGAGACGCGACCATTCCGGCAGTGACGGCAACGCGTCGAGGCTGCCCGAGAGCGTGCCGGGCAACTGCGCTTCGCCGACACTGAGCACCTGCGCGAGCCGCGCCCGTGCGCGGTCCCGCGCGGCATTGGCGCTCGCGAGTTCGATCTGGGCGTTATTCGCGGCAATCTGGGCGCGGCCTTCGTCCACGGGCGAGACCTTGCCAGCCTTCACCCGGCGCTGCACGGCGGCGTGGGTTTCCTGCGCAATGCTGGCCGTCTGCGTCGCAAGGTCGACGAGCTCGGCGCTCGCCAGCGTCTCGTAGTAGCGGGCGACGACCTCGCTGCGCACAGCGGCTTCGCTGGCTTGGGCATCCAATTCGGCGGCACGCTGCGCAGCGGAACCGGCTTCGACCCGCCATTTACGCTGGCCGCCCAGCTCGATAGGCTGCGTCAGTTGTGCCGTGGTCGTGCGCGTGGTACTGCGGAAATCTTCCTGTAGGACCGAGAGCTCGGGGTTCGGACGTGCGCTCGCCTGAAGCAGCGCCCCCGACTGCGCGTCGATTTCTCGTCGCGCCACCTTCAGCCCGATGTTGTTCTCGAGTGCGCTGCGCATGGCTTGCGCCAGCGTGAGCGCCGCCAAGGGGCCGGATGAACTATCCGCCGGACTCACGGCAGGCTGTGCACTTGCCGTGGCGGTGCCGAGCAGCAGCATGGCAACGCCTGTTGCATAGAGGGTGATCTTCATGGGCGCAAAGAGGACCGGCACGCTGGCTGGGGGGAGATCGTGGCCGATCTGCCAGCGCGGCCGGACAAGGAAAGGGGAAACCGTTCGTGAAGCACCGGTCAGCGGGCATCCTAAGGACCGGCCGCGATCAGCAACATGAAACGGGGATTACATTTTTGTCATCTTCCGATGAGGTGCGCTGTCACGGATGCGTGCTCCCGTGCCCCGCTCGGGCGAGTCGAGACGCGGCGACAGCGCGCCGTCCATCGGCTTCCGGCATCGGTTCGATGGCGCCATACATGGTGTTTAGCCATTGCGTGAGGCGCAACTCAGCGAAGTAAGTCTGCCCCCCGTCGAGGCGCAGACGCCGCCCGAAGGGTCCATCGGCTTGACCGGTGAACGGGTGTTCCCCCGGCGGCAGATCGAGCACCAGATACGTCATCGGCGCGAGATCGCCTGCGTGTGCCGCGCCCACGTCGACCGGCGTCACGCGGCGAGGGTCGGTCGTTCGCTGGCGAACGAGATACACCCGGGCGACATCGGACGGCGGCGGTGAGAACGCTTTCGCTTGCGCATCGGCGTCGACACTTTCGAGTGGCACCGAGACGCATTGCGATGGCTTACCCAACCAGCGACACGGCACTAAGTCGTTGGCCTGCGCCGTGCCAGCGGTGACCAGCACGA
Organism: Pandoraea pneumonica; assembly: GCF_902459645.1. Classification (GTDB taxonomy): domain Bacteria; phylum Pseudomonadota; class Gammaproteobacteria; order Burkholderiales; family Burkholderiaceae; genus Pandoraea; species Pandoraea pneumonica. The sequence continues at coordinate 783,533 of NZ_CABPSK010000001.1, read as the reverse complement.
CTGCGAATGCAGCCCCAACGGCGGGCGCGAGAGACAGGAGACGCCGACGCATGTCGTCAGTCCACCTGCGGCAACTTCGGATACACCGAATCGGGCTGGTTAAGCAGGCCCTGCGAGGCAGCCGCTTCCAACTCCTTTTGCACTTGCTCGCGCGTCATCTTCGACGGCGATTGGGTCGCCTGAAGCGCCTTGAGCGTGGTCGGCACCGGCACGCCGTTGGCATGTGCCTCGTTCAATTGCTTGGCGACGTCGTCACGGGCAACCGTCGACCCGGTAGCGGACTCGAACGGCGGCATGTTGTTGTCGTAGCGTGCCGTGGCCTGTGCAGACATCGACATCAAGGCGCTGGCGCTGAGGGTGGCAAAAGTGGAGATAAGCAATGCGCGTTTCATCATGGTGATACCCCTTTAAGTTGAGATGACTCGGGAAGACGTCAGTCCCTGTGGAACTGTTGGGTACCATCGTAAGAAGCTGCGGCAAACAACAACATGAAGCGCGGATTACTTATTTGTCATGCGTGCTTAACATTCATCGAACGAGTCATCGAAACACGTCATCGAAGCGGCATAACTTGTCTCACGCCCGACGAATTCGTCACCTATAGTCGTTACTCCGGGACGCCGGATAGCCTCGTCTCGTCGGCAGGCTATGCATCGCAAATGCGCCGACGAAGGGTATCGACTAGGAGCAGAGCATGAGCGATAAACCGACAGTCATTCTGGTTCATGGTTTCTGGGGAGGCGCGGCGCACTGGGCGAAGGTCATCGTCGAACTGACGCGCAAAGGATATAGGTCGATTCACGCCGTCGAGTTGCCGTTGACATCGCTTGCCGACGACGCAGAGCGTACGCGCAAGATGATCGCGCAGCAGCGCGGCCCCGTTCTGCTGGTGGGACATTCCTACGGCGGTGCGGTCATCACCGAAGCGGGCAATCAGCCAAACGTCGTAGGACTCGTCTACATCGCCGCGTTTGCGCCCGACGCAGGAGAGAGCCCCGGCGGCATTACCGAACAACACCCTCCCGTCGCCGTTCCCAATCTGGCACCGGACAGCGACGGTTATCTGTGGATCAAGCCAGACAAATTCCACGAGAGCTTCTGTCAGGACCTGACGCCAGAGGAAGGTCTCGTGATGGCCGTCACGCAAAAAGCCCCCCTCGCCTCGACCTTTGGCGACACCATCTCTGCCCCCGCATGGAAAGTGAAACCATCGTGGTATCAAATTTCCAGCGACGATCGGATGATTGCCCCGGAAAACGAGGCGATGATGGCGGCGCGGCTGAACGCGAAGAAAGTCATCACGCTCCCGGCCAGCCATGCGTCGCTGGCATCGAAGCCCGTGGAGGTTGCCGCGCTCGTCGATGAGGCCGCCGCGACGCTCGCCAGCCGCTGAGCACTTCCCACCATGTCATGCCCGGCGCGCCGTCAACGGCACCGGGCATTCCCCATAGACCGGGGTTAACGTTAGTTCCTTCCAGCAACAGAGAACGTGTCAAACGCTCCTAATCGTCGGGTTTTGTCGGGCACTACCATGACTTCACCCTAAAACGAAATATCAGGAGACATGGCATGCTTCACGACCTTCCCGCACGGCCGGAAACCGTGCACTGGGGCTACTTCGACGCCACCCAGCGTCCCGCGCTGACCGTGAAAAGCGGCGATCTGATTCGCGCCGAAGCTGTCACGCACCACGCGGGCGACGCCCCCGATCTGATGATGGACGCCGCCGTGCGCGCCATCTACGACACGATTCCCCATGAGGACCGCAACCCCGGCGTGCACATCATGACCGGCCCGATCTTTGTGGAAGACGCGAAGCCGGGCGACATGCTAGAAGTGCGCTACCTCCAGATGATTCCGCGCTTTCGCTACGGCGCGAACGTGGCCGCGCATTGGGGGCAACTCTACGAGGACTTCAAGAAGGAACGCGTGACCATTTACGAGCTCGATAACCGCTCGAACACGGCACACGCTCTCTTTGCCTTCGACTATCCCGGCAAGCTCACCACGCCCGGCAAGGTGGTCGATCATCGCGAATGCTGCAAACAACCGGCGCTGGCTGGCGTACGCGTGCCCGTGCGCCCGCATCTGGGCACCGCTGGGGTCGCCCCCGACGCCAAGGGGCGTGTGACCACGGTCGAGCCGGGGCTGCACGGCGGCAATATCGACAACTGGCGTATCGGCGCGGGCGCCACCATGTACTACCCGGTGCAAGTGGACGGTGCGCTGTTCTCGATTGGCGACCCGCATATTTCGCAAGGCGATGGCGAGATCAGCGGCACCGCCATCGAAGCATCGCTCAACGTGCTGTTTCAGATCGTGCTGCGTAAGGACTTCCAGTTCCCGTCGCCGCTGCTGGAAACGCCTGACTGCTGGATCGTCCACGGTTTCCACCCCGATCTCGACGAAGCGGGCAAGAACGCCGCACGCGACATGGTGCAACTGCTCACCGAGCAGCAAGGACTGTCGCGCGACGACGCCTACTCGCTGATGAGCGTCGCAGCAGACTTTGGCGTCACCCAAGTGGTCGACGGCACGCAAGGGATTCACTGCACCATGCCGCGCAGCCTCTTCCCGCCGGAGCCGACCGACGCGATGGAAGCCGCTTCGAAATTAACGAAGCCGTAAGGAGCCCACGCCATGCAATACGTCTATGTCGGGCGCAACGAAATCGTCGCCCTGGTTGTCGGGCTGGTCACAGGCACGCTGTACTCGTGGCTCAACCTGCCGATTCCCGCGCCGAATGTCGCCGGTGGCATTTTTGCCATCGTGTTCACGTACCTCGGCTATCTGATCGTGCAGGCGTGGCGGCGTTCGGTCACGTTCGGCCGTCCGCCCGCCGAGGCACTGCCGCCTGCGCGGCCAGCCCGGTCATCCTGAGGAGTGCGTCATGGTAGAACTCACGCTAGGCGCCACTGAACTTCAGGCGGCCGCTGTCGGGCTGGTCACCGGCATCGTCTACACGAGCGTACGGGCACCGATTCCCGCGCCCAATGTGCTCGGTGGTATTTTTGCTATCTTTGGCACTTTCGTCGGTTTCGTGCTCGTTGCCGCCATGCGGGGCCAGTTGCACATCGGCTAGACACACGCGAACGTCGACAACCCGTTAGCGGCACGTCCCGGGCCAGTGTTCGTACTGAGCACGCTGGCCCGGGCTTTCGTTACTTATGCAGGAGGCAGGCCTTGGATCGCGCGCATTTTTCTACCGAGTCGTACGCGCATGACCAGCGAGGCCCTGCGTGGCAAGCCAAGCTGCTCGACGCCCGCTTGCACTTCCGCTCGCCTGCGCTAGCGCAACCGCTGCACGGCACGTTGCTCTCGCATCGCACGCCGGCCGGTATCGAAATTTCCGTCATTGCTGCAACGCCGCAGATTGTGTCCGCACGTGCTGGCGGTGAGCGTGGCTATCTGCTGATCATGTTGCTCGACGGGCAAGCCGAACTCACTGGCAGCGTGATCGACGAACCGCTCTCGACCGGTGAGATCGTCTGCATTCCGGGCATGGAGAACGTCGATTTCGTTGCCCGCACTCCGTTTCGCATCGTCACCCTGCACGTTCGGCACGCGCTGATCGCGCCCCGATTGGCCAGTGCGCCGCTCGTCGGTACTTGCAAGCTGCACCCTTCAGTCGGCGGATTGTTCGGCGGTCTGCTGCGCACGCTTGCCGATCAGCTCGATGCGATGCCGGAGCCCGATGGGCAGGCGCTTGAACCGGTCGAAGGGGTGCTCCTGGAATTGCTGGCTTCGGCCCTCGCGAGCGCCAAACCGCATACCGCGTCGGGGCTATCATCATCGCGCTCGACCGCGTTCGCACGGATCTGCCATCGCATACAGGCGCGTCTTGCCGAGCCCGATTTGTCGCTCTCAGCCATTGCCAGCGACGAACATGTCTCGGATCGCTATTTGCGAAAACTGTTCGAAGACTCCGGTCATAGCTTTTCGACCTATCTGCGAAATAGCCGCTTGGAGCGTTGCCACGCCGATCTCGCGAACCCCGCTTACGACCAGCTAGCGGTGTCGGACATCTGCTATCGCTGGGGTTTCAACGATCCGTCGTATTTCAGTCAGGCCTTTCGCGAGCGGTTCGGGGTGTCGCCAAAGGCCTATCGCGAACTCAGCGTGCAAGCGCGCAGCCTGCCCGCCCGAGCGCGGATATCGCGCGGCCATCCCGACTTTCCGCCGACCGGGTCGCAACGCAGCGCAGGTTCAGTGGCAGACCCGGCGCGCACCGGCGCCCGGCGTGCGGCACTCCAGTTGCACGCCGAAGCCCACGATTCGAGCGATGTTCACAACGACGGTTCGGATCACACGGGACAGCACCACTATCTGCGCGCGACCCGCGAGTCGGTGCACTGGGGGTATCTGAGTCATGATTTGACGCCCGTGTTGACGGTGGAATCGGGCGACACCGTGACGATCGAAACCCTGACCCAGCACGCTACCGACGACTGGGAGCGCATGGTGCAAGGCGACCCCGGGGCCGAGAGCGTATTTCACTGGACCGCCACGCAGAAGAACGTCGACCGGCGCGGTGCTGGCCCAATGGACGCATCGGTCTACGGGCGCGGCGCCGGAGAAGGCTTCGGTGTCCACATCTGCACCGGCCCCATTGCCGTGAAAGACGCCATGCCTGGCGACGTCCTCGAAGTCCGAATTCTCGACTTGCAGCCGCGCCCCAGTGCCAACCCGGCGTATGCGGGTAAGGCGTTCGGCGCACACGCGTCGGCATGGTGGGGCTTTCACTATCAAGACATGCTCACGGCACCGCGCGAGCGTGAAGTCGTCACCGTTTTCGAGATCGACTGCGAACGCAACGACGGCGTGGCACGCGCGATCTACAGCTTTCGCTGGACGCCGCAGCGCGACCCGTTCGGCGTCGTGCACGCGACGATCGACTACCCCGGCGTGCCCGTCGACCACACGAAGATCACCAAGAATCATCGTGCGCTGAAGGACATTGAGATTCCGCTGCGACCGCACTTCGGCGTACTCGCGGTGGCCCCTGCGCAAGACGGGCTGATCGACTCCATTCCGCCGTCAAGTTACGCGGGCAATCTGGACAACTGGCGGGTCACGCGCGGATCCAGCGTGTTTCTGAAGGTGGCGGTGCCCAACGCGTTGCTGTCGATCGGCGACCCGCATGCGTCGCAAGGCGATGCCGAACTGGGCGGTACGGCCATCGAATGTTCGCTCACAGGCAACATTCAACTGATCTTGCACAAGAAGGCCGCCATTGCGGCCAACGCGCCATTCGCCGATCTGACCTATCCGTTGGTGGAAACCGCGAACGAGTGGATCGTGCACGGCTTCAGTTCCCCCAACCATCTCGCCGAGTTGGGCCAGAAGGCGCAGAGCCAGATCTACATGAAATCGACGCTGGATAGCGCCTTACGCGACGCCTTCTACAAGGCGCGCCGGTTCCTGATGCAAGTTCACGGCCTGACCGAGGACGAGGCCAACGCCATCCTTTCGGTCGGCGTCGATTTCGGTGTGACGCAGGTCGTGAACGGCAACTGGGGCGTACACGCCATCATTCGCAAGCGGTTGTTTTTATCCTGACCCCTACCGCAACACCGCCACCAACAGGGTGGTCAGCGCCGCAACGGCGAACGCGACGCCCGCGAGACTGACGATATGGGCCGTCACAAACTCCCTTCCCGATTGCTTGGATTCCACGCGCTTCAGACATTGCGACATCGCTTAGCTCCTTGAATGGAGCCATCGTAATTAGCGCTCGACCATTCGAACAGCACATGGCAGCATATTTCAATGATGACAAAATCGAATGATCGATCATGAATACGCTCGATATCGACGCGGTTCGCGCGTTTGTGCTGACCGTTGAACTCAAGAGTTTTACGCGCGCCGCTGAAGTGCTGAACTCCACGCAATCGGCCGTGAGCGTGAAGATCAAGCGGCTCGAAGCCATGTTGGGCCATCGGCTGCTCGATCGCACACCGCGTCAGGTGCGGTTATCGGCGAGCGGGCTTGCGTTCCTGCCCCCGGCGCGGGCGCTCGTGGCGGCACACGAAAACGCACTGCAAGCGTTCAGCACTCAAACCCGGCGACTGGTGATCGGCATCAGCCATCATCTTGTCGGTACGAACCTGCCCATGTTGCTGCGCCGGATGCACGACGCCGACCCCGGCGTGATTGTCGAGCTACGCGTCGCCCCTTCCCGAGAACTGCTTGAAAGTTACGATGCGACGGACATCGATGCGTGCATCGTCCTGCGCCACGACACGCGGCGTCTCGATGGAGAGCATGTGATGGCGCAATCGTTCGGCTGGATGGCGGCGTCCGACTTCGCACCACGCGCCGCAGGTGGTCTGCCACTCGCTACACAAGCGCAGCCGTGCGCCGTGCGCGCGATGGCCGTCAGCACGCTGGACGCAGCCGGTATCGCGTGGCATGAAGTGTTCGTCGGTGGTGGGGTCGGCACGATTGGCGCGGCCGTATCTGCCGGGCTAGCCGTCGCCGCCCTCGCGCACCGCGTGGCGCCGCCCGGAACGGTCGACGTCGGCCAGCGGCTCGGCCTGCCCGCGCTGCCGATACGGGACGTTGTGATGCACACCGGGCTCAGCGATGGACAAGCCCGGCGGACGCTTCAAACGCTTTGCGCGGCCTTGCGATCCGCGTGATCCGCGCGATCTGTGTGATCTAGCGGCTGGCGCGCACGTCAAAGGCCCCACCGGTCAACGTGCGATCGCGCAACGTCACCGGCTGTTTGCCCGGTATCAGCGGGAAGACCAGTTCCGCAAATCGAATGGCTTCCTCCAGATGCGGATAGCCGGAAAGGACGAACGTGTCGACGCCGATATCGGTGTACTCCTTGAGCCGCGCGGCCACTTCCTCGGCATTGCCCACTAGCGCCGTGCCCGCCCCGCCGCGCACTAGCCCCACGCCCGCCCATAGGTTGGGCCCCACCACGAGTTGGTCGCGCCGCCCGCCATGCAAAGCGGCCATGCGCGCCTGCCCCACCGAATCCATCCCGGCGTAATTGCGTTGTGCCGCCGCAATGTCATCGTCGCTCAGGTGGCTGATGAGGCGGTCGGCGTCGGCCCACGCCTCGTCGCTTGTCTCGCGCACGATCACGTGCAGCCGAACGCCGAAGCGCAATGTACGTCCGTGCTTTTCGGCGCGCTTGCGCACGTCGGCGATCTTCGCCGCAACCGCTTCCGGCGGCTCGCCCCAGCTGAGATAAGCGTCGACGTGCTTCGCAGCCAGCGCGTGCGCAGCCGCCGACGATCCACCAAAATAAAGCGGCGGATGCGGAAGCGTCGCAGGTTCAAAAAAGTTTTGCGCACCGGCCACCTTCAGGTGCTGCCCTTCGAAATCGACTGTCTCGCCTTGCAGCAAGCGCCGCCAGATCGTCAAAAATTCGTCGCCTGCCGCGTAGCGTTCGTCGTGGGCGTAGAACACGCCGTCAGCGGCCAACTCGGTGGCATCGCCCCCGGGCACGACATTGAGCAACAAACGCCCTGCGCCTAGCGCCTGATCCAACGTTGCCGCTTGCCGAGCCGATGCGGTGGGGTTGCCGAGCGAGGTGCGCAACGCGACCAGCAACTTGATGCGTTGTGTGACCGGCACCAGACTCGCCGCCGTGACCCACGGGTCAAGACACGAGCTGCCCGTAGGAATGAGCAGACCGTCGAAGCCTAGCCGCTCCGACGTTTCCGCAATTTGACGCATATAGGCATTCGTCGCTGGCCGGCCGAAATCCGACTTACCCAGATAGCGCGTGTCGCCCGACGTGGGCAGAAACCAAAAGATTTCAGGATTCATGATGAAGTGCGGCGTTGCTTGTCGTAGGTCTCGGCCATGTCACGCTGTCGTTGTGTCACGGCGGAATCTCGCGCCTGCGTGCTGCGCAGGCAGGCGATCGCCACGCCCGAACAATTGCTGGCGGAAAGTGCCGCTCGCGTATTCGGTGCGATAGCGGCCGCGGTTTTGCAGTTCAGGGACCACAAGGGTTGCGAAGTCTTCCCAAGTTTCGGGCACCACGATGCGGGTCAGGTTGAAGCCGTCGATTTCGCCGACGTCCACCCAGCGTTCAAGCTCGTCGGCCACTTGCGCCGCATCGCCCACAATCGTGTGATAGCGGCTGCCCAGGGCAAACTGCTCCAGCAACTTGCGCCGCGTGGTCCAGCCCTGCTGTTGGGCCGTTTTGGTCGCGGATTGGATGGCGTTGCCCGCACCAAAGTCAATCGGGTCGTCCAGTCCATACCGGGCGAAGTCCACGCCGGTACTCGCCGCAAAGTGGGCCAGCCCGCTTTCCGCGCTGGCGTGAACGAGATACTCCGCATATTTTTCGCGCGCTTCGGCCTGCGTTCGACCCGGCACGACGGCAATGCCCGCGTAGATCTTGATGTCGTCCGGCCGACGTCCGGCATCCACCGCCGCTTGGCGCAGCTTGCGCGACGCGGCCCGCGCCGCCTCCGGCGTATTCGCGCCGATGAAGATGCCCTCGGCGTGCTGGCCCGCGAAGCGCAGCCCGCGAGACGACGTTCCCGCCTGAAACAACACCGGTGTGCGCTGCGGCGACGGTGCGCTCATGTGGATGGCGTTCGCCCGGTAGAACGGCCCTTCGTGCACGACGGGCCTGACCTTCTCCGGCAGCGTATGAATGCGCCGCGCTTTGTCGGCCACCACCGCGCCGTCATCCCAACTGCCCTCCCAAAGCTTGTATGACAGGTCGAGAAAGTCTTCGGCGCGGTCGTATCGACTGTCGTGTTCCGCGAGCCCGCCCTGTCCGAGCCCCCGTGCGCCACTGTCGACATAGCCCGTCACGATGTTCCAGCCAAGGCGGCCGTTGGTGAGCTGATCGAGCGTGGAGACGTCGCGAGCGAAGGTATAAGGGTGATGCGCGCTGACCGACGCGGTCAGACCGAAACCGAGGTGTTTCGTCACGGCCGCCATGGCGGAGACGATCAGCCACGGATTGTTCACAGGCAGTTGAATGCCTTCACGAAGCGTCAGGTCGGTGCTGCCTTGGTAGACGTCGTAATAGCCGATCACATCGGCGATGAAGATACCGTCGAACAGGCCGCGCTCCAGCACTTGCGCGATATGCGTCCAGTATTCCAGCGTGTTGTATTGCGTCGAGCGATCGCGCAGGTGCGTCCATAACCCGTGATGAATGTGCCCCACGCAGTTCATGTTGAATGCGTTGACGTGAATGTGCCGCTTGGCTTGCGTCATGATGTCGTCCTCTTGCGCTCAGAGCGCGCCGTGACGCGGCGGACGCACGCCATTGAGCACGTAGTTGCCGACGGCGTGGTACTTCCAGCGCACCGGATCGTGCAACGTATGGGTACGCGCGTTGCGCCAGAACCGGTCGAGCCCGAGGCCCGCCAATGTCGCCCCTGTCCCTGCCAGTTCGAACAACTTGTTGCTCGCGAGCAGGCTCGCGCTGGTGCTAAGCGCTTTGGCCTGTGCAACGGCAATCGAGGCGGCGGCCACGCTGTCCTCGTCGGGCTGGCGCTGTGCGGCATCCACCGCGAGCGCGGCGCGTGCGATCAGCGCATCGGCCGCGCGCAGACGGACGTGCACGTTGCCGATCTGCGAGAGCAGCAACGGATCTTGCGAGGCGCTCGAGACACCCGCGTCGATCCACGGCCGCGAGTGCTCACGGATAAACGGCAATGTCGCCTGCAACGCGCCGTGTCCGATACCGGCATCGAGTGCCGCGTGAATGATCTGTGCAAACGGGCCAATGGTCGTTGGCCGCTCGAACGAGGCGGTGAACGGCACCACCCATTCGGGCTCGACCCGCACACGCTCGAATTGCACTGAGCCGCTGCCGGTTACGCGCTGGCCGAAGCCGTCCCAATCGTCGGTAATCGTCAGCCCCGGCGCCGTGCGCGGCACGAATACGAGGTACGCGCGCTCTCCCGAGGCTTCTTGCGCAACGGCGAGGGTGGGAATCCAGTGCGCGTAAATCGCACCGGTGCAATAGAACTTAGCGCCCTGAATGAACCAGCCATCGGGTTCACGCAATAGCTGCGTGCGGCGCTTGAAATCGCGCTGCCCGACTTCGGCCAGCGCATTGCCCAGACGTTCACCACGCAGCACCCGGTCGTAGAAGAACGCCTTCTGCTCTGAGGTGCCGCCCACGCGCAAGACTTCCAGCGAGTAATAGTGATTTTGCGGGATGTGGCCGAAATTGCCGTCCGATGCCGCGATCAGGCTAACGGCTTGCGTCAGCACTCCGGTGGAGACTCCCGCGCCGCCGTATTCCTTCGGCACCGTAATGCCCCAAAGGCCGCTCTGGCTGAATTGCTCGACCTCGCGCCATGGCAGGCGGCGGTCGTGGTCGCGCTGGCGGGCACCTTGCGCAATGTCGCGAGAGAACTCGCCCGCCACATCCAAAGCCTGAGTTTCATCGCGAATGATCTGTGCGGGTTCGCGTGGCAAGGCGGCAGGTGTCGGTTGAGTGCCGAATCCGCCACCGCTGGCGGCATCGTGTTGCGTCGAGGCGTTCGTGAAGGCTTGTATCAAAGCTTGCGTCATGCCAGTTCCTGAAAATCGGCCGCTCAGTTCCACTGATGGCGCGTTGGCAACGCACCGTTGAGCACGTAGTTGCCGAGCAAGTGATATTTCCAGCGCACTGGATCGTGCAGCGTGTGCACGCGGGCATTGCGCCAATGGCGGTCGAGGTTGTGCGTTGCGCGGCTCGCGGCGGACCCGGCTAGCGCAAATAGATGCTCGCTGGCGAGAAGCGCGGCTTCCGTGGTCAGAATCTTGGCTTCGGCCACGGCGACCGAGGCGCGAGCGCTGAGGTGTTCGTCGAGCGGATGTTGCGCCAAGGCATCCAGATAGCGTGCCGCTTCGAGCAGCACGGCATGCGCGGCATCCACCTCGATCTGCAACTGGCCGATTTCGTGAATGATGTAAGGGTCGGCGCTGGCGCTAGGTACCCCAGAGTCGATCCACGGACGGCTCTTCTCGCGCACAAATGCCACCGCATCGCGTAGCGCCCCTTGGGCGATACCCGCGTCGATCGACGCCTGAATCAGTTGCGATACCGGGCCGGATAACGTCGCCACTTTCTCGAACTGCCATACCGGCACCACATCGGCTTGGGTCACAACGACACGATCGAAAACGACACCGCCGCTCGCCGTGGTGCGCTGGCCGAAGGCGTCCCAATCATCGAAGATCGTCACGCCCGGTGCATCGCGGCGCGCCCAGACCTGCACGGCACGACCTTCCTCATCCAGCGCCCGGAAAGGCACCCAGTGGGCAAACGCGGAACCGGTCGAATAAAACCGCGTGCCGCTCACGCGCAACACGCCATCGGTGTCGCGATGCAGGCGCGCCGTGGCTGCATACAGATGCGCTGCCTTCGCTTTTCGCTCGGGTCCAGCGTTGCCAAGGCGATGCCCGGCCAGCACGTCGGCAAACCAGCGCTGCCGTTGGGCTTCACTGCCCATGTCCCGAAGGTTTTGCAGCACCGCGAAGTGGTTCTGCGGTATCTGGCCCAACGACGGATCGGCAGCGCATACCGTCACGAACAGTTGCGCCAGCGTTTCATACGAGGCGCCCAAGCCGCCATAGGCCTTAGGCACGGTGATCGCCCATAGCCCGCTCGCGGTGTAGCGCTCGATTTCGTCCCACGGCAGAAGACGGTTACGGTCGCGCTCGGCCGCACTTATGCGGAAATCCTCGGCCAGTGTCGCCGCGATCTGTAGCGCCTCGGCTTCGCTGGAAATACGGTATGGCGCGCTTGGCGGCAACGGTAGCCGGTCGATCACACGAGGCCGTGGGGGCTCGTGAACATCCAGTGTCTTTGTGGCTTGGGTCATAGCGGAATCAAATGTCGGGAAATTCGGTGCGCCTGCCTCAGCGGGTGCGCAACCAATGGGCGTATCTGTCGCCGATGACCTGCACCACGCTCACGAGCACGATCAACGCGGCAATGACGATCAACATCACCTGCGTGTCGAAGCGCTGGTAGCCATAGCGAATCGCCAAATCGCCCAATCCACCCGCGCCCACGGCGCCCGCCATGGCGGATGCACTAATCAATGCCACCAGCGTGATGGTGAAGCCGCCGATCACGCCGGGCAGTGCCTCGGGGAGATAGACGTGGCGAACGATGTCCCACTTCTTGCAGCCCATTGCCTGTGCGGCTTCGATCAACCCCGGGTCGACTTCGCGCAGCGACACCTCGACGATGCGGGCGAAGAATGGCGTGGCGCTCACCGCCAACGGCACGATGGCAGCCCACACGCCGATAGTGGTGCCCGTCACGAGTCGCGTGAAAGGAATCAGCGCCACCAGCAAGACGATGAACGGCGTGGCGCGAAACCCGTTGATGACGCTGCCGACCACCCGGTTGACCCGGGGCCAAGCGAGGAAGCCGCCCGGTGCGGTAACGATGAGCAGCACGGCCAGCGGGACGCCCGCGACGAACGCGATGCCACCCGACACGCCAACCATCATCAGCGTATCGATCAGCGCGTTGCCGTAGCGTTCAATGGGGATGGACAGCGTCAGCGACATATCCCAATACCTTGATGTCATGCGCAATGGCTTCGGGCCCTTGCGTCAGTGTTTTCCATTCGGCAGTGTTGCGCCGGGCAACGGCACCGCGCAATGCGATGACCAATTGGCCCTGCGCGTGCCCTTGAATACGGTCCACGCCGCCGTGCAAGAGCCGTACGTCGCCTTGCAACGCGCGGGAGATGCGGGGTAAGTCCGGCTCCAGCCCGTCCGCGCCGCGATAAGTAAATTGCAAAATCTGCGCGTGATCGCCCACCGGCGCCTCGGTCTGCAACGACTGCTGGAGATCGTCCGGTAGCCCGTGTTGCAACGGCGCAAGGAGTGCCTTCGTGGCCGGGTGCACCGGCATGCCGAACACTTGCCACACGTCGCCCAATTCGGCGATACGCCCTTTTTCCAGCACCAGCACCTTGTCGGCAATCTCGCGAATCACACTCATCTCGTGGGTGATGAGAATGACCGTGATGCCGAGCTTTCGATTGATGTCGCGGAGCAATTGCAGAATGGACTGCGTGGTTTCCGGGTCCAGCGCCGATGTCGCTTCATCGCACAACAGAATCTCCGGCCCAGTCGCTAGCGCCCGCGCAATGCCGACACGCTGTTTCTGCCCGCCCGATAGGCGCCCCGGATAGGTCCCCGCTTTCTCTTGCAGCCCAACAAGCGTCAGCAGTTCGCGCACGCGCGCTTCGATTTGCGCCTTCGGCACGCCTGCCACTTGCAAAGGCAGCGCCACGTTGTCGAAGACGGTTTTCGCCGAGAGCAAGTTGAAGTGCTGGAAGATCATGCCGATGCGGCGGCGAAGCTGCACCAGTTGCGCGTCGTCGAGCGTGGCGATGTCGATACCGTCGACCAGCACCTGACCGCTCGTGGGCCGCTCCAGCCGGTTGACCGTGCGCAGCAGGCTGGATTTGCCTGCCCCGCTTCGACCGATGATGCCGAAGATGCTCCCCGGCGCGACGTCGAGCGTGATGCCGTCGAGCGCTGCGACTGGACCGGCGGCCGACGCATAGGTCTTTGCCACGTTTCGGAACGCCACTGCGCCTTTCTCGTTGAATGGCACAGGCGCATGCGACGCAACGGTTTGTGGCCCTCGGTCATCGGTTTCCCGAACGGCAGCACTCGCCAGCGGCTGCCTTGCTGAAACGGTGACTCCCATCGGGAAGCTCCTTGATCCGGCGATAAATTACGGCTTGACCCAAGCCAGCGTGTACAAACGCTTGTCGTCGTTGAACGAATGGAGAATCGTCGTCTTTACCGCGTCGGAGTTCTGATAGATGCGAATGAACTTCTGCACGACCGGGTCTTGCGTGCGGTTTGCTTTGACGACGAATTGAATGGCGAAACGCGAGTCTTCAATGCCCGAATAAGCCAAGCCGCTCGACGGATCGAACGCCTTCGACGACACGATGAAGTGCGGATACCCCTGTGCGATATCGACGTCGCCCGTAATGCGAACCAGTTGCGGCCCTTCCACCTCGACGAATCGCAGCTTCTTTGGGTTCTCGGTAATGTCGTTCAAGGTGCCCAGAAAGCCGACGCCGCTCTTGAGCTTGATGAGACCGACCTTTTGCAACAGCAGCAAACCTCGGCCTTGATTCACCGGATCGTTGGCAATGCCGACCTTGCCGCCTTGCGGCACTTCAGCGACCGTTTTGTGTTTGAGCGAATACAGGCCCACGTTGGCCAGAATGCCGGTGCCTGCGCTGGCGAGCTTGAAGCCATTCTTCTGGATCGCGTTGTCGAGGAACGGCTGGTGCTGGAAGTAGTTGATGTCCAGATCGCCTGCGTCTACCGCGATGTTCGGCGTCGTCCAGTCGGTGAACTCGACCACATCGACGTCGATGCCCTGACGCTTGGCCTCTTTGGCCGCGACGGCAATCGAGTCGCCATAGGCCCCTGCCATGACACCGATGCGCAGCTTGTCGGCTGCATTTGCGTTGAACATGACGAGTGCCGCCAGCGGGGCGAGAAACAGGCTGGAAAACTTCATGGATAACTCCGGGAACAGATGACGTGTGGAAGAGAGCGTTTGTTGTCTGGCGTTGCGTGCGCCGAAACGCTATTTAAACCTCACGGACACGCCGTTACTACGAAGCAAAACGGGTATGCATATGCCTGTTTGCGGTCTAGCTTTAGCACTCGATTTTCTAAAGCCAGAATCACGCGCAAGTGGGAGTGCGGGCAAATGCAGTCAAGAGACCAAGACCGCTTCGGGCATCGTGCTGCCCGAGAGCGCCGCAGAAAAACCGGATCAGGGCGAAGTGCTTGCCGTCGGCCCGGGCCGACGTGACACGGAGCGGCGGTAGGTGCGGGTGGTGCGGGAGGTGCGGGAGGCCCCGGTTTCGATTGCTAAGCGGGTCCGTCGCGTACGTTCGGCCCTTGGGGCGAGTGCCACCCTACTGCACTCGCTCCAACAACCTTGGCAAAGCAGACACCAGCAGCGTCACGCCTGATGCGGTCAGCAGCCCGAGCACCACTTGTCGAAACCGCGCTTCGCTAATACCGATGTAGAGCTTCGCCCCGAGCAACGTGGGGATGGGCATGGCGATCGCGACGATACCGAAGAACGGCAGCATCTCGCGGGTGACGATGCCGGTGGCCAGATAGGTGCCCATCGTGACGAGCAGCATCGACAAA
The DNA here is from genome assembly GCF_902459645.1 of Pandoraea pneumonica. Lineage (GTDB taxonomy): Bacteria > Pseudomonadota > Gammaproteobacteria > Burkholderiales > Burkholderiaceae > Pandoraea > Pandoraea pneumonica. The sequence continues at coordinate 768,389 of NZ_CABPSK010000001.1, read as the reverse complement.
TTGAAGTTCTGAATGACGGCGCGCTGCACGTCTTTGTCGACGCCACGCAGCGTGCACCAAAGCGTCGGGAGCGTCCCGGCAAAGCCGCCGACACCACCGAGTACACCGCCAGCCATGCCCACCAGCGCATCGGCTGCGCGGCCACCGGACGAGATTTTCGGCAAGTTCCGGGCCAACAACATCGTGGGACACCACACCACCAGCAGCGTCCCGAGGATGGCCTTGAACCAATCCATATCCAGTCGCGGCAGCAGTGCGACGCCGAGTGGAATGCCGAGCAAGCCGCCTAATACGAACGGCAGCAAGCGCTTGAGGTCGACGCCACGCCGCACTGTAACGGCCGCGAGTATTTGCCCCGACAGCGCGCCGAACACAGCCAGTGTGGCGGCGAGCCGCGGGTCGAGCACCCACGCCCAGAACGACATCGCGGCGAGCCCGAATGCAAAACCCGACAGCCCTTGAATGAAGCCCGCCACGACAGTGCCGAGCACCACCACCAGATACACCGAATCCATCGTCGCCCCCATCTGCATTGTTCTGCTTGCATTGTGAGCGTGATGGCGCGCGGTGCTAATCGCACTTAGCTATGCAGCGATATGGATTTGGTTATGCGTTCTGGCATTTCGCTGCTCGGGCGGCGAACCGGCAATATCGGCGTCATGCAACGCCTTTAATTCTGAAGATAAAGTCCACTTCGACGACTGCTCCCTTGGGTAGTTGAAGCACGCCGACCGACGTGCGCGTGTGGACGCCAGCATCGCCAAGCACTTCGAAGAGGACATCGGAGGCGCCGTCGGCCACTTCGCTTTGCATCGTGAACCCTGGCGCGCTTCGCACGAAGACGCTAATGCGCGGGACGGCGACGATCGCATCGAGACTGCCGCAGGCGCGGTGAATCAATGTCAGCGCCCGTAAGGCCGATACCCCGGCCGCCTGACGCGCGTCTTCCAGTGGAATCATGTCGCCGGCGCTGCCGATGAAGTGCACGGTTTCGCCAATTCTCGGGATCTGCCCGGCAACGTAGGCCGTGTCGCCGTCGATCAGCACCGGTGTGTATTTCCCGCCGATCTTGATATCGTCGTCCACCGGAAAGCCGAATCGATCGGCAACCAGCCGCCACTGCTTGTCTCTGCTCATTCCTTCCCCGCGTCATAAGTTGATTGACGCGCTTATCTTAATGGATCAGCCTACTTCGCCGCTTGCGAGCGTTGGTAGGCCACCAGCGCGTTCGCATGCCCATGACCAAGACCATGCTCAGCCTTCAGGCGCGCGACCTGCTCCATGTGCTTCACGTCCTTCATTCCGTCCAGCACTGCCAACCAATGGCTGATCGGCTTGCCATACGTCTTTTCAATCGACGGGAAGTAAGAAGCGGGGCCTTTAACTTTTTCGGTTGTCATCTTTCTTGTCTCCTGATGTTGTTCTGGCGTGCAAGCTTACCGAGGATTCCGTGCTTTTGCCGGTGACAAAAAAATGGCGCTCAGAACAGGAACCGCGCGCCCACATTCAGCAGCCAGCCGCGGATGCCCGCGTTGCCAATATCCTTCGACCAAGAGGCTCGCCCATAGAGCGACATGCGCTCGCTCATGGTCGCGTTGGCACCGATGGATAAGCGCACGGCATCGCCAAGCTTGCCGCTGATGAAGTCAACGCCGCCCACATTGACGTGCGTGCCATCGGTGAACGCGTGCAAGTAATCCACGGCTACGTACGGCGTCACCCGCCCTTTGCCGACTTCGAAGGCGCGGGTCAAGCGCATGCCGACTCGCCCGAGCAACTGATTCTGGCTGCCGATGTTGACCGCCAAATCGTCTGCATCCACCTGATTGTTGAAGCCGACATGCTGGCCCACGAGTTGCACCTGCGGCTCAAGCTGCAACCCTGCCCCAATGCCGAACGGGTACCCCGCTTCCACCGACAACGCGACGTCGCGGCCTTTCAAGTCGGAGGCCGTGGCATGCGCATTCGTACTCACCCGGCCGTCGAACCAGCCAAACGACAGCACATTGTCGACGTACCAGCCTTGTGTGCTTTGATACGTCGCATAGCCCGATATCCGATAGGTATTGCCTGCGCCACTGCTATACCCGTCGACGGCATCGGGCTCGAAGTGCAACCACCCGATAGCGCCCGCCACGCCGAAGCGCCACAGACCGTCTTCGTTGCGTCGTTTAAACAGGTTGCCGCCGAACTGCACGGCGCTGTAGTCGCCATCGGCGTTGTAACCGTATTGCTGGAACGTTCGGTTGCTGCGGTAATTGAAATGGCCGCCATAGACGCGCACGAACGCTTCGCTATCCCCGCTGTCGCGGCCAAGGTCGCGGTCGTCCCGAATCTCGCCCAACCGGCGGTGCAGCGTGTCGATGTCGACTAATCCGGCATACAGCAGTGCCATCGGCGCGCTCAAGTACGCGGCGACCTGCGGCACGACTTCCGGCCGGGCATTCGGCGGAATGGGTTCCGGAACACTGGGATCGACGGGGTCCGGGTCCGGCTCGACTTCGCCGCCCGGGTCAACGAACGCGGTCTGTAATCGGTAATCCCAGAACGTGCCCGTCGCGCCTACCAACGATTGCCCCGGGCTCGCCGCGCCATACTCCGACCCCGGGCCGTAAGCGTACAAGTGGTACTGGAACGGCAAGTTCTCCGCCGTGACGTAGCCGTTCTTCAACACGAAGGCGTTCTGACTGGACGTGCCCGCCACTTGAATGATCGAAATGCCGTCGGTCGCCGAGAACAAATGCGCGGGCGGTGCGCCGAGCAAGCCCCGGTTCAGATGGGCCTGATAGGTCGCTACCGGCCCCGGACTCGCATCGACCGCGCGCACGTCGACTAGCGTCGTGCCGGTAGCGTTACCCCCGATCAACAGGCGATCGGTGAATTGATTCGACAACGCGCCGCCTGCATTTAAGTACGTGTTAAGCGCCAGCGTGCCGTTGTTGCCGGTGTAATTGCCTGTCGTCGTGATACTCGAGTATGACGACGCCAAAGTGGGCTGGCTCGTCTGTCCCGCCGTCGACAGCACTTTGATCATGCTGGCCGTGTTCTCCAGCGTGGTCATATTGGAGTTGCCGGTAACGTTCCACACCGAGCCGTTGCGCAATGCCACCTGCGCGGTACTTACGGCGTCGGTGAGAATCGTCCCCGTCAACGTCGATGCGTCCGATGACAACGCCACGTTGCCCGCTGACGTGCCACCTGCATTGACATTGAGGGCCGACGCGCCCGGCCCGGCAATTAGCGATGCACCCGATGTGAGGGTAATCGTGCCGTTCGGGCCTGTGACGTGGATGGCATCCGACTGGTCGCTGCGCACTGTCGAACCGTTGAGCGTCACGATTTCGTTGGAGCCCGTCACGCCGGTGAGGTACATGCCATAGGCACCGCTGCCTTGTGCGTGAAACGTAGTGCCCGAGGCCGTTAGCGTGGCGGTATCGCCCGTAAAGAGATTGACCAGCATGACAGCATGCGCGTTGGCACCCGAGGTCGTGACCGTCGACGGTGTGCCGCCCGCGTCGGACGAAATGGTCACCTCGGGACTGCCCGTCGACACGCTGCCGAAGTCGGAATCCACGAGCCGAATCCCGTAGGCACCGTTGCCACTCGTCGAGATCGTTGTGTTATGCAATACCGTGCCGCCGTTGCCTTCCGCATCCACGCCATGCGCCGACGCGCCGCTGGTGGTAATGGTGCCGTTTCGATACGACAGCGCGGCCGTGCCCTCGTAGGCGCCGTGGCTGGCACGGTTCAAAAGCCCATACGAGCTTGCCCCCGTGGTCGTGATCGACGCGTTGGTGAGCGAAATGGCGCCGCCGCCAACCGCCCCTGCCCCCTGTGCCGATGGTCCCATGGTGTTGATCGTGACGGCGTTGCCCGTGATCGTGCCGCCAGTGGTGGCCCAAAGCCCCGCACCGCCCGACCCGCCGCTGGTGGTGATCGTGGTACCGGTGCCAAGATCGGCCGTCGATTGCCCCCCGTTCGTGCCGCTCACTACGACGCCAAACGAGAAATTGCCGATACCGGCAATGGCAACGCCATATCCGCTAGAGGAATTGATGGTGAAACTCGAGAACGATCCAGCGCCGGACGCCCCCACCTGAATCGCCGTATTCGTGGGACTGGTAACCGACATCGCGCTCGCGGGAGCGAAGGTAAGCGATGCCGAGTTGCCGCCGGTGGACGACACACGCACTGCCGTCGAGACATTCATCGAGCCGTCGGTGTAAGTCAGTGACCTACCATTGCCCACGCTCAATGCCGTCGCAGGCAACGTTTGCGCTTCGAGTTGGCCTGAAGCCAGCCCTACGCACAACAGACATGCCAGCGCGATAGCGGACGGCTTGAGCGGCCGGACGGTTGACATACCTCGTGTACGAACGAGCATGACGCAGCCCCCTTGACGCCTTGCCAAAAGATGCGATTAACAGAGACGATTAATTAAGACTTCTAATTAACAAATCTCCGCCAATGCCTTGAAATCAAGGTCGATTCTAGGGTGCTGTAGTTTTAGATAGCAAGGAATTCCACCGCCAAACGCCAATGAGATTATTTTAATTATCGGAAATACCTTTTCATTCTCATTGACGTTGCCCGGCCCCTCAACGCGCCATGTGATCGAGGTAGTACTGGGCTGCCCGGGTCACGTGGCGCTCTGCCAGCAACGCGGCGAACGCGGCATCGCCCGATTGAACTGCCCGCAAAATGGCTGCGTGCTCTTCCCACGTGATGCGCACTTCTTCGTCGTTGGCGTTGACGAAAAGCATGCGCGAGCGATCGCGCATTGATCGCATCAGGTCAGCGAGCATGGAATTCGCGCCTGCGGTGTAGAGCAAATCGTGAAAACGTGCGTTGAGTTCGAGCAAACCGGCGGTCTCGCCTGCGGCAACTTTCGCGTTGCCCTCCTGCAAGACTTTCTCGATACGTTGCACCAGCTCGGGGGTGCAACGCTCCGCAGCCAGACGTGCGTTCAGTCCTTCGAGCGTGGCACGAATCTGCACCAACTCGCGCGCAGACGCGGGGTCGAACGACGCAACGACCGCGCCGTGACGCGGCCGCACTTCAACCAAGCCTTCGACGGCGAGCGCGCGAAGCGCTTCTCGAACGGGCACCCGCGAGACATCGAGCTCCTCGGCAATGCGGCCTTCGACAAGCCGGTCGCCCGGTTTGTATTCGCCCGATGTAATGGACGCGCGCAAACGGCTGATCACCAGATCCGAAAGCTGCTGATGCATGATCGGCTCGCGTCCGTTCGCCCCTGTGGCTCCCCGCACCATATTCCAATCTCCACAAACCTGTCGTTACGACGTTGTACCGCCGCATTCTAGCAGCGCACGGCATTTTGTAGACTGTACACGATGCAGGGTATGCCCGTGGTTTCAGGCGCGGCGCGGCACCGAGGCCATAAACGCCAGAATTTCCCGTCCCAGCCAATCCTCTCCCGAATTGAAGTGGGCCACGATCGACGTGTGGTTGTGACCGCGAAGTTGGACGAACCGTGGCGCGACGCCCCGATGACGCAGTAACCGTTGAAAGAACGCTGCGCCGTAGTCGTCGAGAAACCGGTTCTCGTACTCGGCAATCGCGATCATCGTCGGCACCGCGCTGCGCGCAGCGTGCGTGAGCGGCGATCGTTCGGCATAGCGGGATTCGTCGGTGCCGAAATAGGCCTGCACCGGCTTCGCGTTGGGGTTGCGCGGATCGACATCGGCGAATAGCCGCGCGCTGATCAGCACCAGCCCGGCCACGTCCTCCTGCGCGGGTGTTGAATACGGTGTCAACGCAGGGTCGAACAAGCACCCTGCCGCGTGCGTGCCGCCCGCCGAATGCCCGATCACGAAAATGCGCGACGGGTCGATTCGCCAATCGGCGGCGTGTTCCCGCACCCATTCGAGGGCCATCGCCACATCCTGCGCGCCCCCCGGCCACTGCGCGTCGGCAGCCAGGCGGTACTCCACGTTCAGGGCGACAACGCCTTGCCGCGCAAACCAGTGGCAGACATTGTCGTAGACCTCACCGTTGACGCTCTTGCTGCCCCGCACGAATGCGCCGCCATGGATAAACAGCACCGCGTCGCGTAAGCCGTCGGGTTGCACACGCGCTGTCTCGCTCACGGGTTCGAAGACATCGAGCACCTGCCTCGCATGGCTGCCGTACGCCAGATTCCGCTCGACATGCGGACTCTTAGGGGCCGCAGCGAGCAGTGGCGAATAGCAGTCGATGACCGCCTTGCGATTCGCAATGATGTCGTCGTTCCAGCGGGGACCGAGATCGAGCATCTGACGTCGTTGCTCGGGCGGCAATGCACCAAACGGGGCTGAATAGTTGCGAACGTCGTTCACCATGACACGCTCACATCGCCGTTAATAAACGTCTGGCAGGCCATTCGGTAGCCGTTTTCCAGATCTTCCGCGCTCAGGTGGCGCCGCTCCTTCGGCTTGACCGCATCGGTATGTTCGCGACCCGTCTCGACCCGGCAGCGGCAGGTGCCGCACAGCCCGCCGCCGCACTTGAACGGAATACCGCCCTTTTCGCGCAACGACACACGCAGCAAATTACTGTTCGGCGGTGCCTCGACGCATTTGCCGCCATTGCTAAGAAATGTGATCTGCACCGTGGTTGCGGCTGGCGGCGACGGCTCGCGACGGCTAAGCCGGGCCTGCGCGTGGTCGCGTCCGACCAGCGCTTCGAGCGATGCCAGTGCTTCGGCAGCCGTCGAAAACTTCTCGAAGAACTTGGTCGGCACCAGATTCTCGCCGTGCGGCGGGGTGTCCTCAATGATCTTCACCCGTGCCGCACCATCGAGCTTCGCCACGACGAATGCCGCGACATGGCGTGCGCCGTAGTAATAGTCATGCGTTTCCACCGGCGTAATCCCCGGGGTCGGTTCGCTGCGATACTCGCCCGGCCGGCTTGTCAGTACGATGTACATTCGATTTCCTCGTTACAGATGCGCGCTTGCCCGCAACCGTCAAAGCGCTGCCGGCGGGTCGTCGGCCTGTTCCAGTTCGATGTCGTGCTCAATCCACAGTTGGCAGACCAGCCGGTACCCCGCATCGAGCCGCTCGCCCAATTGCTTCTTCTCTTTCCAGTTGGGCGCTGGCAAATGCGCCTCCCCGGCCAGTACCCGGCAAGCACAGCGCGCGCATTTGCCCATGCCGCACTCGTAACGCAGATGCGGAAACGGGAACTGCTTGATGCCCGCACGCACGACGAGATTGGTATTGGCTTTCACTTCTTCCCGGTACGTTTGCCCGTTGCGATGGAACACGACGACTGGCATGCATCCTCCTGAGACTGAATCACTATTACGTATACTGTATACCGTTAATTTACCAACCCAGCAACGAGTCGTTTCCCTACGAGGGCTTATGCTGCGACTTCGACCGGCAAATGTTGAAACGTGAAGCTGTCGACATACAGGTAACGCACGCTGGCACCGTTTGCCATGAAAGCCCGGCGCGCATCGCCAATCATGACCGGCGAACCGCAAAGGTACAGCGCGTGTTCCGACAGGTCGGGATGATCTGCCAGCACGGCGTCCTGCACATAGCCGCGCGCGCCCTGCCACGCCGCGTCGGGGCGCGACAACACAGGCACATAGCGGAAATCTTCGTGCTGTTGCGCGAGTTGGGTCAGTTCTTCGTGCAGATACAGCGCCTCTTGCGTACGGCCGCCCCAGTACAAATCCACCGGCGGCGTATCGCCACTGCCGAGCATTTCGGCCAACATGCTGCGCAATGGTGCGATGCCCGTGCCAGTGGCGACCATCACGATCGGCCGGTAGTCGTCCTCGTGATATCCGAAACCGCCCAAGGGGGCTTCGACGTCGAGCGCATCGCCGGGGCGCAGCGCACTAAGGCGCGTCTGCGTGAAGTAGCCCCCTTCGATACGCCGGATGTGCAGTTCGAGCGAGACTGGCCCGCTCGTCGTCTGCTCTGTGCCTACGGCATCAACGCGAGAGGCAATCGAGAAACTCCGCGGCCCCGTGTCGCCCGGCAGCACGTTGACGTACTGCCCCGGACGATAGACCCATGGCTCGCCGTCGGGGAACGTCAGCACGAGCCGTGTCACGTCCCGGCTTAGTGCCTCCGTGTGCAGCACGTGCGCCTTGCGCCGACGTGACGGCGCAGGGGCAGCCAGCATGCGCTCGGTACTGATGACCAAGTCCGTGCACGCCCGGGCCTGACACATCAGCGCCTCCCCGGCGTCCGCTTCTTCTTGCGAAAGCGCGATCGGACGCTCGTCGTACTGTACATGCCCTTGCTGCACCTTGACGCGGCACGTGCCGCAACCGCCAAACTCACACTCTGACGGCAGCGCCACGCCCGCACGCCGCGCCGCTTCAAGCACCGTTTCGTCGGGCGCGGCGTCGAAGCTTCGCTGGGCTTCGAGCCATGTGATTCGATAGCTCACGTGCAACCTCCGGTCAAAGCTTGATGTCGGCCTGAACGAGCACTTCGCGCCCGCTCTCGCGCAGCAACTCCTGCAACGCGGCCAAACCTGCGAGCCCAGCCTGTGTGTCTTGTTCGCCGTTGCCGCCAGACAGGCCAATCCCCCCAACCACTTGCTTGTCGACCACGATCGGGAAGCCGCCGACGAACGCCGCAAACTTCCCTTCGAAACTCCACTGGATACCGAACGCCTCGTTGCCGGGCAGCGCCGGACCGTTGGGCGGCGTGGTGAACAAGTGCGTCGAACGCTTGTGCCCGGCCGCGGTAAATGCCTTATTCCATGCGATTTGCGGCCCGGTGATACGGCCGCCGTCCATGCGTTCCAGCGCCAGCGGAAATCCGCCTTCGTCGACCACGCAGATCGATTCAAGGACGCCGATTGCCTGCGAGCGCGCCACGGCGGCGGCGATCATGTGGCGGGCTTCGGCGAGTTCAAGTTTGAAAAATGGCTTCATGGCTGATGAGAGATGTCGTGAGTTGGCGGGCGTCAGACGCCCCGGTAAACCGTCTTGATCTGTTGATAGAACTCGAGCCCGTCGCGGCCCGACTCGCGAAATGTCGCCGTGCTCGACTGCTTGAGCCCACCGAACGGGGCATTGATGAGATTGCCGGTGGTGGTGCGGTTGATCTTGACGGTGCCCGCTTCGATGTCGTTGGCGAACCGGTGCATCAGCCGCACGTCCTGAGTGACCAGCGAGGCGGCAAGACCATAGTCGCTGTCGTTCGCGACCGCGATGGCGTCGTCGTAGCCGTCCACATCGATCACCGCGATGACCGGGCCGAAGATCTCTTCGCGTGCGATTCGGGCATTCCGTGGCACGTCGGCAAAGATGGCCGGCGTGACGAAATAGCCGTGGGCATAAGCGTCTTGCGTGAGTTGCTGACCGCCGCAAACGAGCGTGGCTTCGCTTTTGCCGATCTCGATGTAGTCGAGTACCGTGCGCAACTGCCCTGCCGTTGCCAGCGGGCCGATATCGATACCCGGTTGCAGACCGTTGCCAATCTTCAGCGCTGTCGTGCGGGCAGCAAGACGCTCGACGAACGCCGCGCGAATCCCGCGCGCGACCAGCACACGGCTTGTGCCCGTGCATGCCTGGCCGGTCAGCGAAAAGCCGCCCTTGATCGTGAGATCGACGGCGCGATCGATGTCTTTTTCGTCGAGCACAATCAACGGGTTCTTGCCACCGAGCTCCATTTGCGTGCGCGTCGACATCGACGCCGCGCGGTGGATTTGCTCTCCCGCCGAGGTCGATCCGGTGAATGAAATCGCTTTCACTTCACGCGCGCCCACGAGTACCGGCCCGACGGCAGAAGCGCTCCCTGTGACGAAATTCAGCACCCCCTTGGGGATACCCGCCTGCACGAATGCTTCCGTCAGGCGCAATCCGCTCAGCGGGGCATCCGTCGCGGGTTTGAACACCACCGTGTTGCCGCAGATCAGCGCCGGAGCGATCTTCCGCGCGGGAATCGAGACGGGGAAATTCCAAGGCGAAATCACCGTCACGACGCCCAACGGCTCGCGCACCGTGTACACCGCCATGTCGGCATCGTCGTTGGGGAAAGTCTCGCCGCCGTACGACTGCGCTTCGACGGCGTAGTAACGCAACGTCTGCGCCGCGCGCATGAATTCGTCGACCGCGAGGTTTTTCTGCTTCCCTTCCTCGCGCGTGAGTTCTTCGCCGAAACGCTCGGCGTGCTGTTCCAGATAGGCGCTCGCGGCCAACAGTATCTTGGCGCGTGCGCCCGGCGAGAGGCGTTTCCAGTTGGCAAATGCCGAGGCAGCGGCGCGAACGGCAGCCTGCGCATCGGCCTCACCCGAGGCCTGAAACTGGCCGACGACGTCGCGCGTATCGGCCGGATTGACGTTCTCGAAGGTGGCGCCCGAGCGGCTCGCGCACCATTCGCCGTCGATGTAATTCAGAAACGTGGGCACGGTTGTCATGAATGCAACAGTCCTACAAATTGGCGGGAAGACCCGCGCCGTATCGGCGCGGGGTTGCCGCTGGGTTGCCGATATCGCTTAGGCCGCAAGCCCCAATTCGGGCAGCGGAATCTCTTGCTCGACGTAGTCGTAGTACAGCGCCGTCGTATAAAGCAAACGCATTTGCGCACCGATCTCGCAAATCTTCAGGCAGCGTTGTTGCAGCTCCGGCGTGTTGGCGTTCTCAAGCACGATTTGGTAGCCGCGTTCGCCGTGAATTTCATCCGAGACGATGTGCAAGTCGAAGAACTCGACTTCCTCGTCGGTGAACTTGTAGGTGTCGCGCAGCGTCGGCGTTTGTTTGCGATAGATCGACGGCACCTGCGATTCCAGCCCGACGACCAGCCCCGCGACTGCGACCACCGGGTCTTCGCGCATGGCGACGGCGTAGCACCAGCTTTGCAGGCCTCGCGTGGTCGGCGACATGTTGTCCGGGTCGACTACGCGCTCACGCGTCGTGCCACACGCTTCGGCAAAGCGGATCAGCAGGTCGGTGTGGCGATCGCCCCCGATTTCCTCCTCGTACATGTTGGCGAGCAAAAAGTCCTTCGCCTCCGTCATGTGGTCCGGCGTGCGGGCGTACAGATAGCCGAGGTAATCGGCAAACGGCCCGACGTAGTGGTAGTGGTTCTCCGCCCAGCGGGCAAGGTGCTCGCGCGTCAGCTTGCCGCTGGCCCACGCCACGCTGAACGGTGCCTTGTTCGCGCTCTTGCCCTTGATTGCTTCTTCGAGTGCCGCACGGAAAGTCTCGCGGTCCATCAGCTCTGCCATTTCAGACTCCTTGGTTTCAAGTGGATAAGCCTGCGCATCGAAAGATGCCGGGCTTCGTTTTGTCATTTTTGTACACTGTATACAGGTTTTACGAAAATGCCAATGCAGTGAATTACGGTGTGCGGGGCGATCCCGCGAAAACGGTTAGCTTATTCGGCCGCCTTTCGGACGGAGACAGGCACGGCGTGAGCCATGGCAGACGACGATGCAACGCTTGCCGTACCGGCATGAGCGGGTTCAATGGCGTCGAGCGCGATGCCGTTCGTTTCGGGCAGCAGCCATGCAGCAACGATGACCATGCCGTAGCCCACTGCGGCAACGATGGGAATGGCGAGCGTGAGGGTCATGTGCCCTGTGGCAAGCCAGCCGGCCATGAACGGGAAGAACGAGCCGATGACACGCCCGGCGTTATATGCCACGCCGTAGCCGGTGGCGCGAATTTCATGCGGATAGGTTTCTGAGATCGTGGCGGCGACGCCCGCGAAAGTGCCCTGCATCAACACGCCCATGAGGAAGCCGAGCACCATCATGACGGGCATGGGGGCCGGAATCAGCATATAGGCGATGCTCATGACGAACGCGCCGAGCGCAAACAGGATGTACGTCGGGCGGCGACCCAGTTTGTCCGTACACCATGCGCCGACGGCGTAGCCGACGATCGAGCCGACGATGGTGATCGCGAGCCACATGCCGGTGCCGGTCACCGAGAGGCCGCGTTCCGTCTTGAGCCACGTCGGCATCCACGTTGCAATGGCGTAATAAGCGCCGAGCATGCCGCCCGAGAGCAAGCTGCACAAGAACGTGCGCGCCAGTAGCTTCCCGCTGAATACCCCTTGCAGCGTCTTGAGCGGGCTCGTCGCGCCGCGCTCGGCGAGCGTCCGCGTGAAGGCTTCCGGTTCTTCAAGATTGCGACGCAGCCAGAACACGAGCAGCGCAGGCGCCACGCCGATAAACAAGCAGACTCGCCATGCCCACTCAGGCGGCAACCAATTGAAGATCACACTGTATGCAATCGCTGCCAGCGCCCAGCCGAACGAATAGCTGCTTGCGGTGAAGCCCGAGAACTTGCCGCGATGCGCCGGATTACGGATGGTTTCCATCACGAGCACCATGCACAACGACGATTCGCCCCCGAAACCCAGCCCCTGAATGATGCGGAATACGGCGAGTTGCGTCGGCGAATTTGTCAGGCCGCAGGCAAAGCACGCGAGGGCGAACAACGCGATGGTCCAGCGCAAAATCCGCACGCGGCCATAACGGTCGGCGAGCAGCCCCGCGCCGATAGCGCCCACGAGCGAAGCAATCAACGTGTACGTCACGATGCTGCCTGCCGTTGCCTTGCTCATGCTCCAGGTCGTGAGCAGCACGGGGATGAGAAACGAATAGATCATGAAGTCGTAGACGTCGACCGTGTGGCCGATGAACGTGCCGGCAAAGGCACGCTTCTCGTTCTTCGACAGTGAGTTCAGCCAGGACATAGCGGTGTCCTCCTTAGGTGTCGTGGGTTTTGTGAGTGAGTAAAGTTGTTGGCGTTGATGTCGGCGTTTCAGCGGGGTGGTACGTAGGTGTAGCCGGCGGCTTCAAGCAATCTGGCTACGTGAATGGCGCGCAAATCGTGATACAGCGGAGCCACGATCTGCACGCCCACGGGTAGCCCGCTAGCCGTGCGCCCGGCGGGGGCCACGGTCGAGGGCAAACCGCACAAGCCGGAGTGTCCGGCCCAGAAAAGTTGTGTGGTGAGCGGCTGCGCCCGCCCATTCACATCGAGCGTGCGCTGCCACGGCGCACCCTGCTCGTTCAACGGGAAAGCGGCGGTCGCGGCGACCGGGCACAGCAGCACGTCGACTTGTTCGAACAGCGCCCGCCAGGCGGCGGCGAAGCGCTCTCGCAAGGGTTGGAGCTTCAGCCAGTCGCGATGGCGCATGACCGCCCCGACGTGCTGAAGCGAGGCGTATTGCAGGTCGTCTTCGGCGACCTCCGCAGCGCTCGAAACCGACGCAGCGAAAGCCTCGTCACCGAGATACCCGCTCGTGGCAGCCCGCAACAACAGCATGTAGACGCGTAGCAATTCGGCCGCATCGAGCGCCGGGCGGGCGTCCCACTGCACACGGGCACCGCGCCGTTCGAGATCTTTGCCGAGCGCTACGATGCACTGCTCCACCTCGGCATCGACCTCTGCGACCGGATGGTTGGACAAAACGCCGAAACGAATCTCGCGCAGATCGCCCGCCTGACATCTCGGCAGATCGAAACGCACGGCACACGCGGCATCAGCGCTCGGCCCGGCGATGGCCGTGAGGACCGATTCCAAGTCACCCGCACTGCGCGCGAGCGGGCCAGCCACATTGATATCGGGAAACGTAGCGCCGCCCGGCAGGCCATGCCCGTCGAGGGGAACCAGCCCGTGCGTGCTTTTGTGGGAGAAGATGCCGCAGTAGTGCGCCGGATTGCGGATCGAGGAGCCGATGTCCGAGCCGACGTCGAAGAACGCCATGCCGGAACTCACGGCTGCGGCGCTGCCTCCAGACGACCCGCCGGGTGTACGTGTGATGTCGTGCGGGTTACGCGTGGTGCCATACACCTCGTTGTAGCTCTGCCAATCGCGCAGCCAAATCGGCACGTTCGTTTTGCCAAGCAAGATGGCACCGGCGTCTTCGAGGCGCTGTACAACGCTCGCGTGACGCGCCGCCACATTGCCTTTGAACGCCGGATCGCCAACGGTCGTCGGCCACCCCTCGACGTCGAACGATTCCTTGATCGTGAAAGGCACGCCGTGCAGCGGCCCTCGCACTTGCCCGGCGCGGCGCTCCGCGTCACGGGCGCGCGCAACGGTATACGCCCGGTCGAAATCGCTGAGCACCACGGCGTTCAGGCGCGGATTCTCCCGGTGCCACGCGGTTTCGCAGGCCGCGACGAGCACAGCCGAGGTCGTCTCATTGCCCGCTAGGGCTGCCTGAGCCGCCGTGATCGAGGCGTAGTGCCACGGCGTTTGTGCCGCCGCCGATGCCGAGAGCGTATCTGCGTTGCGAGTGTCGACCGAGGAATCTGTCATGGTGGGGAACCCGTTTCAGTATTCTGTATACCATCGGTCGACAAATTAGCGCTGTCAATGCTCCTGCGGGTTAGGGTTTGTGCTTAATGCCTGCGGATGCAAGACCGGTGCGGATCACCCGCTGGCGTGAGTGCCATTTCATCCCGTAAAATCGACACGCTCGAAACGCGTTACCTAATTCATAAGTAAAACGAAGCGTCGACAGCCGGTCATAACGGTTGCGATCACAACATCATTGGCGGGCGCGATAGACGCCACCAAAATGAGGCACACATGGCACTTTCGGGGTGGTGGAAAAGTCTTGTCGGCGTCCGTTACGTGGCGCCAGGCGACGGGGCGGGCGATGGCCGCGTAGAACCGGTTTTTGGCAGCGGCCCTCCGCCGTTGCCCGACTCGGTCGCGACACCGGCTTTTGCCGAACCTCGTTTGGCGGGTGGGCCGCCGCCCTTACCGCCCCGCCCTGCGGCCCCCGAAGCTACCGACCAAACCGACGACGCGGGCGCCATGCGCCGTTTCGGTGCCCGGTTCATCGATCAAAGCCTAGCGGCATGGACTGTCATTGCGGTGTCCACGTTCGTCGCATCTTCCCTGCCGGGCATATCCCCCGCCTCCTGGACGGTCGCCCCGCCATTCTTCATCACCCTCTTGCTGTCTTGCGCACTCGTGCTCAGCGCGTTGCTCGTCGACGGCACCATCCGAGCAGTGTTCGGCAACACGCTAGGTAAGAAGGTGTTGAAACTAGAAGTTGTCGACCGAGACGGCGTGCGGTTGTCCACACGAGATTACTTCAATCGAAATGTGTACTTGTGGTGTACGGGCTTTGGCTGCGGTGCCTGGATGTTCAACATGATCATGCCGCTCATCCAGTTGTGGCGTATTAGTCACGGCAAACCTGCGACGTACGACGTCAAGCGGGGTACGCGTGTGCGCATCTATGCGCGGCTGACGACCGTCGGCAAGATCCTTGCCGCCATTCCGTTCATTCTCGCTGGCGTAGGCCTGTTGCTCAATATCGGGAAAAGCATGCGGCAGTACAGTTCCGACGACATCGGGCCAATTACGCACTCATGGGTCAATCCCGTCACAAAACACTCTGTCGAGATGCCGGACCGCTGGCTCGACCACACGACGAAGGTGGCGCCAACGACCGACGGCCTGCCCCCCGTTGCCGCCCTCGAAGATGGCAACGGCTCCATGGGCGTGCTGCTCTATCGCTTCACCATGCCCCACTCGACCACACAGGACAGAGCTCGCGCATATCGGGACGCCAATGCATCGCACGTCGAGTTCGAAGACGGCGGCACATTCGACACGATTGGACCGGCCTGGGAGCGGTGGACGGCGCACGCCGTCAGCCGCCCCGACAAAGTGCCTCGCATTGTGAACATCTACCATCACGACAATGACTACTGGCTCCTGATTGCTATCGACCGCGTAGGAGCCTCGAAGGAATCGCCAGTATTGAAGGATCTGCGCGATCGCGTCGCGCAGACGATTCTTGGGCGCCCGCAGCCATGACGATGGACACCACTGTCACTGCGACAAATCTGAGCGGCACCACCGGGCCTGCTGCCGTATGGTGGTTCGAGCGCGATGGTCGCCGTGTTGGCCCCGTGACGGCCGATGAACTTGGCGCACATGTGCTGGCGCTCGACGTGACCCCGGACACGTTGGTGTGGCGCAGCGGCATGTCGGACTGGATTCGAATGGATGCGGTGCCGGAGTTGGCCGCACTAAGGCAAGCGGTGCGTCTGGCAACCGGCGGCCCCCGGTACTTGGCACGTCTCGTCGATATCGTATTCGTGTTCACGTTGTCGGGCGCCGTGTACAGCCTAATATTCGCCTTGTATATGGGCACGTCGCCGATGTCGGCGTTTCCCGACAACCCTTGGCTCATGCCCATCGTCATCACGGGCAGCCAACCACTGCTCGACGCACTCATTGCAGCCGTTTTCGGCAATACGCCCGGCAAGGCCCTGCTCGGCATTCGCGTCATCGATGGTCGTGGGAAACCGCTGTCCTTCGTGCGTTATTTTTTGCGCAACTTGCTCGTTGGCTCATTCGCCACCGGCTTTGGAATTGGCATATTCGGGATCGCCGCGCAAGCTTGGCAGTTCGTCCGCGTCAAACGTGGTGAACCTACCGTATATGACGTTTGGATCAATGGCCGTGTTCTAGGGCGCCCCGTCTCAGCCGGGAAAATCGCGCGGTGTGTGCTCGCCGCCGTCGCATCCATCGGGCTCTGGTTCTTCGCAACCCAAGTCGCCCACCGCGTTTCTGCCGACGAGCGAGCCAAGGCCGTTGTATCGCGCCCCGTGAGCCGTGATGCACAAGCCCCAGCGTCAGCCGCCACATCACCCTCGCCCCCCGTCGACGCCTCGTTCATCTGGCGCAACCCGGTCACGCAGACTGCCGTGCGCATCGACGGTGCGTGGATCTATACCGAAGCGAACAATCGCACCGGCGACCGGGTATCCCTGTTCTCAACCGAAGACGGCGGTGCACAGATCATTCTTGGCACCGACACAGTCAGCAAGGCCAGTCTGGCGCAATACGCGCAGAACTTCGTGAAGCAGAACAGCGACCGATATGTCTTTGAGGACGCGGGCCGGATTGTGCGGGCAGGTATGGGATCGAAATGGGTCGGCGTCGCAAGGTCGCGACGATATGCCGATTTGCGCATGCAATTCGAAATCGTGCAGCGCGGTCCGCGTTTCTGGTATCTGATGGTCGCGCTCGACAAACCGTACGACAAGCACGCCCGCCTGACTGACACCTTGCGCGAGACGTTGCTCAAGTCCATCGGCGAAGGGAACGACGGCGCGCTGTGAGCGAGCGCATTGCCGTCACCTCCCCGTGGCGTGCTCGCCTCTCAACGTCATCACGGCGCTATCGATACGGGCGACCACCTTGCCGTCGTCACGTTTGATTTCGCATAGATAGTGCGAAACCGTGCGCCCGCGATGCGTCGCCCACGCATGCGCTTCAAGCCGAGACACCCAAACCGGGCGCAGAAATGTCGCCTTGAGATCGATGCTCGTGAAGGTTTCCCCTTCGCGCATCAGCGTCGAGTGTGCGGTGCCAATGGCCGCGTCGGCTAACTCGCACAGCAAGCCGCCGTGCACGGTCCCTTGCTGATTGCCGTGAATTTCCGCGTTCGCATCCAGCTCGATGACCGCCGTGGCTTCGTCGATCGAGACGATGCGAAAGCCAAACAGGTTGGAGATCGCCGTCGGATAACGCATATGCGTTTTGTCTTCCGCGCGCAGCGTTCCAGCCAACTGGCGGCGCAGGAAATTCAACACAGGCAATTCGGTCGATTCGTTCGCGGTATCGGACATGGCAGAGAGGGGGACCTCGTTCAGAGATTGCTCTGCGCAGTCTGTCTGCCTAGAATCGGACAATCAAGAAATTGTCCTACGTACAATCATGGCCGAATCCCCCGTCACCGCAGTGGTCGAGCATCTCTCCAGCGAAATCCGCCGTGGCGTACTGCCACCCGGCACCGCTTTACCGACGCATCGCAAGTTGGCCGCCCAGCACGGCATTGCGATTGCTTCGGCGAGCAAGGTCTACGCGCGATTGCAGGCCATGGGGCTAGTCGTTGGAGAAGTCGGGCGCGGCACCTTCGTGCGCGATCGCCCATTGCAACGCGAATGGGACGCCGACGACGAGGCCCGGCTGAGTTCGCAATCCGTCGATCTCTCATTCAATCATCCGACGTGGGCGGGTCAGAGCGACCTGTTACGCGCAACGCTCAGAGAACTCGCATCGTCCGGCGACGTTAGCGCGCTGATGCATCAGCAACCACCGGGCGGGCGTCTGCATGAGCGGCAAATCGTTGCAGACCATCTGCGGCAAGCACGCGGCATGCGAACAACGGCCGACCAAGTCTTCCTCGTCGGTGGCGCGCAACAAGGGTTGGATGTCACGATTCGCTCCTGCCTTCAGCCCAATGACGCCGTTGCGGTCGATGCCCTCACCTACCCCGGCTTCAAGATGGCGGCCGCATTGTCGTCCCTTGCCCTCAAGCCCGTTACCGCCCTCAACGACGGCCCCGACCTGAACGCGCTAGACGCGCTTTGCCGCCGTAACGTCATCCGCGCCATCTATGTGATGCCCACACTGCATAACCCGCTTGGCTGGGTGCTAAGCGCAACGCAGCGCAGACAACTGGCCGAGCTGGCGCGCCGTTACGATTGCCTCATCATCGAAGACGCCACCTACGCCTATCTCGTCGACGACGCAGCACCGCCCATCGTCACGCTCGCCCCCGAGCGCACGATCTACGTGTCGAGCCTGTCGAAGAGCGTGGCCACGGGCCTGCGTTTCGGCTACGTCGTGGTGCCGCAGGACTATGCCGCCCGTGTCAAAAGCGTGGTTCGTGGTAGTTACTGGAGCCTGCCGAGTCTGGTGACGGCGATTGCGACCCGATGGATCGCTAACGGTACGGTCGCGCAACAGGAACAATTTCAGCGCGACGACGCACGCCAGCGCCAATCCGTCGCGCGCGAGGTCTTAGATGGCATGGGAATGGTGGCCCATCCGTCGTCGCAATTCCTCTGGCTGCCGTTGCCCGAGGGCTTGCGCATGGATCAGGTCGTCGCGGCGTTGGCCGCGCGAGGTATTGCGGCGTCGAAGGCCGAAGCCTATGCCACGACACCGCACGCGCCACACGCCTTGCGGCTGGGCTTGAGTTCGATGCCCTTGGCGCGTGTCGGTCCGGTGCTGGCCGAGGTGCGCCATATCATCGAACATCTGCCGATCTGAGCGCGGAGCGCACAGCGATGCGCTCCGCTACCGGCGCTTCCATCGCTTTCAATCGTACGCGCGTGCGTCTTCGACCAGCTTGCCGTCATCGGGCAGCGTGCCAGTCGTCACGAAGTCGATCTCGGCGCGCAAGCGCGTCACGTCGCGCAGCGTTTCCTGCAAGCGCGCAGCAAGCCCCTCGGGGGGCGTTGCGGCCGTCTCGCACAACAGCGTCATACGGTCGTCGCCCACCCGGCCCTCGACGCGTAGACGCATGCGCCCCAGCTCCGGATACCGTTTGCCGATCTCGCCAATCTGCCCGGGGTGCACGAACATGCCGCGCACCTTTACCGTCTGGTCGGCGCGTCCCAGCCAGCCCTTCAGGCGCATATTAGTGCGCCCGCACGGACTGATCCCTTCGGCGACCGCAGACAAATCCCCCGTGGCGAAACGAATCAACGGATAGTCGGGATTGAAGTTCGTGACGACCACTTCGCCCGTCTCGCCTTCAGCCACCGGCTTCGTGCCGCCCGGCTCCACGATTTCCACCAATACGTTTTCGTCGACGATCAGGCCCGCTTGCGCATCGCTCTCAAACGCAATCAGGCCAAGATCCGCCGTGCCATACAACTGGCGCGCGCTGATCCCACGCGTGTTGAACCACTGCCTTAGCGACGGCGGCAACGCCTCACCCGAGAGCGACGCACGCCGGATGCTGCTGATGTCGGCCCCTATCGATTCGGCTTTCTCGATCAGAATCTTCAGGAACGACGGCGTCCCGGTGTACGCACCCGGTTGAAGGTGAGAAATCGCTTCGATCTGCTGCGTCGTTTGTCCCACCCCCGCGGGGAATACACAGCACCCCAAGCGCGCGGCCCCCGTCTCAATCATCATGCCCGCAGGTGTGAAGTGATACGAATACGTGTTGTAGACGAGATCGCCGGAACGTAATCCCGCCGCGTGCAAAGCCCGTGCAAAGCGCCACCAGTCGCTACCGCGCCCATCCGGCTCGTAGATCGGCCCCGGGGATTGATAAACGTGCGCCAGCCCGCCAACGGGCGTCGCGTTCAATCCGCCCAGCGGTGGCACACGGAGTTGATAGGCCGACAGATCGGATTTACGCGTCACTGGCAAATCCGCCAGCGCAGCACGAGAGTCGATGCTGCGCGCGTCGAACCCACCGAGCACTTCGGTGAAGTACGAGGCGTTCGCGCGGGCGTGCGATACGTGTGCCGGCAACGCGGCCAGCAGTGCCTTCTCGCGAGCTTCCGGGGCACGGGTTTCAAGCGCGTCGAAGTAATCGTTCATAGAGACGGAGGGACTGAATAGGTTGACAGCCGGGTGAGCGCTCTGCGACAGGCTTACGCAATCCAGCGCTTGCGCCGCCGATAGCTCTTCACGTTGCGAAAGCTTCCCTCGCTACTCGCACCGTCTTTGGCGATACCCAGATAAAACTCCTTGACGTCCTCGTTATCGCGCAGCGACGCCGCGTCGCCATCCATCACCACACGCCCGTTCTCGAGAATGTAGCCATAGTCCGCGTAGCGAAGGGCCGCCATGGTGTTCTGTTCAGCGAGCAAGAAGCTAACGTTCTCCCGTTCGTTCAGATCGCGCACGATCGCAAAGATCTCTTCCACGATTTGCGGCGCGAGCCCCATCGATGGCTCGTCGAGCAACACCATCGACGGCTGCGCCATCATGGCCCGCCCGATAGCGCACATCTGTTGCTCGCCGCCCGACGTGTAACCGGCCTGCGACTTGCGGCGCGTTTTCAAGCGTGGGAAGTACGCGTAAATGCGCTCCAGCGCATGTTGCTGCGCACTGCGCGATGCATGACGCACATACGCGCCGGTGAGCAAATTCTCTTCAATGGTCAAATGCCCGAAGCAGTGTCGGCCTTCCATCACCTGAATGACGCCGCGCTTGACCAGCCCGTTAGGCGTGAGCTTCTCCACGCGTTCGCCGCGATAGTCGATGGTGCCTTTGGTCACCTCGCCGCGCTCTGCCTGAAGCAGGTTGGAGATGGCTTTGAGCGTCGTACTTTTGCCCGCGCCGTTCGCGCCGAGCAGTGCCACGATCTTGCCGTCAGGCACGACCAGCGACACACCCTTGAGCACCAGGATGACGTGGTCGTAAATGACTTCGATATTGTTGACGCGCAAACTCGCTTCCATGCCGCGTGACTCCGGAATCGTTGTTTTCGGCTCGCTTATTGGCTCGCTTATCGGCTGACTTACAGGCTCACTTGCGCGCCGCACATCGCGACGCGCAAGCGAGACCCGATTACATCTGCTGATAACAGGCTGGCGTCATGCCCTTTTCCTTGGCGTACTGCTTGGCCGAGGCTTCGAACAGCGGGTGAATCAGGCGGCGGTTGCCTTCGATCCAATCCGACACCATGACCCACTTGGCACCGTCCCACTGCTGGATACGCACCTTGCCCGAACCCTCGTGGTCCTGGCAGCTCGTCTTGATATCCGGCAGCAGGCCGGTCGCGCCAAGCGTCTTGAGGCGCGCCCCGTCGATATTCAGGTTCTCGAACGCCCAGCGCACTTGCACCGGGGTCATGACCTTGCCTTTGCCGAACTTGTTCTGCGCGGTGTTGAGCGCTTCGACGGTCGCCACGGCGGCGGATACGCCACGGTTATAGAGCACGGAGCCGACCTTCGACGGGTCTTGCATATTGCCCTTGCCCGCGCCGTACACCACCTTGTCGATATCGGCGATCAGCGGCACGCCCTTGCCCGCCACGTTCCACGTCGCGCTCATATAGCCCTTGGCCGCCGGGCCCGCCGGGATCGTGTCTTCCTCGGAACCGGCCCACCAACTGCCGATGATCTTCTCGCGCGGATACCCGACTTTCTGCGCCGCCTTGAGCGCCGTCTGGTTCATCACGCCCCAGCCCCAGAACACGACATAGTCGGGGTTTTCCTGGCGAATGCGCAGCCATTGCGCACCCTGTTCGTTGCCCGGGTGGGCCACCGGAATTTCGATCAGGTTGAATTTGTTGATCTTCGACTCTGCCTGCATGGCGACGATCGGCTCTTTGCCATAGGCCGAGTCGTGATACAGGAACACGATTTTCTTGCCGTTGAGCGAGCCGCCATTCTTGTCGGCGAGGAACTTGATAATCGCCGAGGCCTGCATCTGATAGGTGGTCACCAGCGGGAAGGCCCACGGGAAGACGGTGCCATCGACCGCGTCGGTGCGCCCGTAACCCATCATCACGAGCGGGACCTGATCGGTCGCCGTCTTGTCGATCAGCGCGTACGAAATGCCGGTGGCCATGGTGTGATACGCCGTGCCTTTGGTGACCGGGTTGCGGCCCTTAAGCCGCTCGTAGCACTCCACGCCCTTGGCGTTGTTGTATTCGGTCTCGCACTCTTCCCACGACAGCTTCACACCGTTCACGCCGCCGTATTTCATGTTCACGTATTGCAAATAATCGATGAAGCCACCGTAGAACGACTGCCCGTTGGCCCCGTACGGGCCCACCCGATAGTCGGCCAGCGCGATGAACTGATCGTTGGTCTGGGCGAGCGCGGTGCCCGCCGAGCCCATGCCGAGCACCAGACTCATGCCTAGCGATACCGCCAGTTGTTTCGTGTTCATGCTGTGTCTCCTTGTGGTCTTCTCGATAGCGATACGTGGTCAGCCAACGCCCGTTTGCCGGTGCGTCAATACATCGAAATCAGTGCGGGAACGGCCAGATGCGCAGCTTCTCCTTAGTGATTTGCCAGAGTCGCGCCAGACCGTGCGGCTCGACAATCAGGAAAAAGATGATGAGGCCACCGAACAGCATCAACTGGATGTGCGAGACCGTCGCGTTGGTGAACGGCAGGTGGAGGAACGTGGCAATCGGCGGGAGCGTGAAGTCGAGCAAGATCGGCAGCAGCAAGATGAACGCCGCACCGAGAAAGCTGCCCAAAATGCTGCCCACGCCGCCGATGATGATCATGAACAAGATGCGAAACGACAGGTCGAGCGAGAAGCCGTCCGGCTCCACCGAGCCGAGGTAGCAATAGGCGTACAGCGCACCAGCAACGCCGCAGTAAAACGAACTCACCGCGAACGCCAGCAGCTTCACGCGCATGAGCGGAATGCCGATGACTTCGGCCGCTACGTCCATGTCCCGAACGGCCATCCATGCACGGCCGATGTGCGAGCGCACGAGGTTCTTCGCGATCAACGCCATAACGCATACGATGCCGAGCACGAACAGGTACTTGCGCACCGGTGTGTTGACGTCGACGCCGAGAATCGAAATCTTCTGCGCCGTAATCACGCCCGACGAGCTGTTGTTCGAGAGCCATGGAAACTTCGTCAGCACCCACAGCACGAAAAATTGCGCGGCGAGCGTCGCCACCGCGAGGTAGAAGCCCTTGATGCGCAGCGACGGCAGGCCGAACGCGATGCCCACGAGCGCCGCGCATACGCCGCCCATTGCGAACGACGCAAGAATCGGCATGCCTTCGATGCGCAGCTGGAAGTTATATGACGCGTAGGCCCCCACCGCCATAAACGCCGCCGTACCCAGCGACAACTGCCCCGCGTAGCCCGTGAGAATGTTAAGGCCGAGCGCGGCAAGCGAGAACACGAGGAACGGCACGAGAATGGCCGTGAGCCAATATTCCGAGGCAATCCACGGCAGCACGCCAAAGGCGATCACCAGCACTGCACTAACCGTCAGGCGGTCCTGACGGATCGGGAAAATCTGACTGTCGGCGACGTACGATGTCTTGAACTGACCCGCTTCGCGATAGAACATAGTTGGCCTCTGGGTGAGTTGTCAGACACGGTCGATATGGCGCTCGCCGAACAACCCCTCAGGGCGAACGAGCAGGAACAGCAACGCAAAGACATACGGGAACCAGCCCTCGATACCGCCGAAGTTGCCTCCGAACTGGCTTTGCAGCAACTGCGGCAGATAGATTTCGGCAAGCTTCTCCGCCGCACCGATGATGAGTCCGCCGACAATCGCGCCCGGAATCGACGTGAAGCCGCCAAGGATCAACACCGGCAGTGCCTTGAGCGCCGTCATCGTCAAGGCGAACTGCACGCCGTTGCGCGAACCCCAGAGCATGCCCGCGACGAGCGCGACAAAACCCGACACGCTCCAAACCACCACCCAGATGCGCTGCAAGGGAATGCCCAGCGACAGCGCCGCCTGATGGTCGTCGGCCACGGCACGCAATGCCCGGCCGATGCTCGTGGCCTTGAAGAACAACGCCAGCAGTGCAACGAGTACCGCCGCGATACCGGCCGCGGCAAGATCGAAGCTGCTGACCAGCAGCCCGGTCGAATCCATGATCGACGCGATCGGTTCGTCGACAATGCCCAACGACAACGGGCGCACTTCGTTGCCCCAGAGCAGCGGCGCCAAGCCCTCGAGGAAGAACGACAGCCCGATGGTCGCCATGAAGAGCGTGATCGGCGACTGGTTCACCAGCTTGCGCAAGACGAACCGTTCGGTCGCAGCTCCCACGAGCACCATGACGCCGAATGCGCCGATCGCCGCCGCCCACAGCGGCAATCCTCGCTCCATCAATCCGACGACCGAGAGCGCCGCGAAATACACCATCGCGCCCTGTGCAAAGTTGAATACCCCGGACGCTTTGAAGATCAGCACAAAGCCCAGCGCCACGAGCGAATACATCACGCCCGAGAGCAGCCCGCCGATCAGAATTTCTAGAAAGAACTGCATCGATGTCTCCAAGTCGCAAATGCGTGGCCGTGCGCGGCAAGGCTCACGCCGCAGCGGGTACGCCGTGCGCCGATCCGAGATAGGCGCGGATGACTTCGGGGTCTTGTTTGACTTGCGCGGGCGAACCATCTCCGATCTTCTTGCCGTAATCGAGTACGACAACGCGATCCGAGATATCCATCACCACGCCCATGTCGTGTTCGATGAGCACGATCGTCGTGCCGAACTCTTCGTTGACTTCGAGAATGAAGCGGCACATGTCGCGCTTCTCTTCGAGATTCATCCCCGCCATGGGCTCGTCGAGCAACAGCAGTTCCGGCTCGGCCGCCAATGCGCGCGCCAGCTCGACGCGCTTTTGCAAGCCATACGGCAAGCGGCCGACCGGCGTCTTACGGATATGCTGAATTTCGAGAAAGTCGATGATCTCCTCGACCTTTTCGCGGTGTTCGGTCTCTTCGCGGCGCGCCGGGCCCCACCAC
The DNA here is from genome assembly GCF_902459645.1 of Pandoraea pneumonica. Taxonomy (GTDB): domain Bacteria; phylum Pseudomonadota; class Gammaproteobacteria; order Burkholderiales; family Burkholderiaceae; genus Pandoraea; species Pandoraea pneumonica. The sequence continues at coordinate 743,203 of NZ_CABPSK010000001.1, read as the reverse complement.
AGGGCGCTGGCAAGCAGCCCCGAGCGCATGCGCGTGTTGCGGCCCGTCATGATGTTGTCGAGGACGGTCATGCCTTTGAACAGCGCGATGTTCTGGAACGTGCGCGCCACCCCTTGCCGCGCGGCAGACGTTGGGTGCATGCGTTGGCGCACCTGCCCCCGAAAGACGATCGTGCCTTGCTGCGGGTGATAGACGCCGTTAATCACATTGAGCATCGAGCTCTTGCCCGCGCCGTTCGGGCCGATGATGGCCCGGATTTCATGCTCGCGCACATCGAACGAAATATCGGTCAGCGCCTTGACGCCGCCGAACGACAAGCTGATGTGCTGCAAGTCGATCAACACGTCGCCGGCCTTGCGTTTGTCGTTCATGCCTGCTCCTGCGGAATTCGGATGACGTTGTGAATGACGTGTTTGCCCGGTGCGCCCGCCGTACGCGCAACTATGCGGCGCAGCGCAAGCCCACAGGCGCAGGGTCGTCGACAGGGGCGCGAGTGCCGAGCACCCGTGCGGGGTGAATGGTCAGCGTGGCGCTCACGCTGCCTTCCCGCCCGTCTTCGAACTTCACACGCGTTTCAATGAACTGCGCCGTCTTGCCCGTGTAGAACGCGTCGATCAGTACGTCGTACTTCTGGGCGATAAAGGCGCGACGCACTTTGCGCGTGCGCGTCAATTCGTCGTCATCGGGGTCGAGCTCTTTATGCAGAATCATGAAGCGATGGATCTGCGCGGCGGCGAACGCCGATTCTTTCGCCAGATCGGCATTCACCTGCTCGATGCAGCCCAAAATCAGCTCGGCCACTTGCTCGTTGCCCGCCAGATCGAGATAGCCCGCATACGGCAGGTTGTGGCGCTCCGCCCAGTTGCCGACCGCATCCATGTCGATGTTGATGAACGCGCACACCTTGTCGCGGCCATCGCCGAACGCCACGGCTTCCTTGATGTACGAGAAGAACTTGAGCTTGTTCTCGATGAACTTGGGTGCGAACAGCGATCCGCACGCGAGCTTGCCCACGTCCTTGGCGCGATCGACGATGCGCAGATGCCCGTCGGCATCGATGATGCCGGCGTCACCCGTGCGGAAATAGCCGTTCTCGTCGAAGGCTTCGCGCGTGGCATCGGGGCGCTTGTAATACTCCTTGAGCAACCCGACGCCGCGCACCAACACTTCACCGCTCTCGCCAATCTTGATTTCCATGCCCGGGGCGACGGGACCCACGCTGTCGAAGCGCACCTGACGATCAGGTTGCAGGCAGACGTAAGCGCACGTCTCCGTTTGTCCGTAGAACTGCTTCAGATTGATGCCAATGGCGCGGTAGAACTTGAACAGATCGGGGCCGATCGCTTCACCGGCGGTATACGCCGTGCGGATGCGGCTCATGCCGAGCGTGTTGCGCAGCGGCCCGTAGATGCAGAGGTTGCCGAGCGCATATTGCAGACGGTCCACCAGCGAGACGGGCTGACCATCGAGCACGGCGGCACCGCAGCGCTGCGCAACGTTCATGAAATGTGAGAAGAGTTTGCGCTTGATCGCGCTCGCGTCTTCCATGCGAATCATCACCTGCGTGAGCACGTTCTCGTACACGCGCGGCGGGGCGAAGTAATAGGTCGGGCCGATCTCGCGCATATCGGTCGCGACGGTCTCGGGCGACTCCGGGCAGTTGACGGTGAATCCTGCCACCAGCGCCTGCGCGTAAGAGAAGAGATGGTCGCCCACCCATGCCATCGGCAGATACGACAGCACTTCGTCACCCGGGCCGAGCTTGTCGAATTGACTGCCGTGATGCGCCGCGCCGATCAAGCCCGCGTGCGAATGACAGACGCCTTTCGGCTTTCCGGTCGTGCCCGAAGTGTAAAGAATCGTGGCGGTATCTTCGGGGTCGCCCGCTGCCACGGCGTCGTCGTAATAACGCGGATGTTGTGCGTCGAACGCACGCCCCTGTTCTACCATCGACGCGTACGATTGCAGACCCGGTGCATCGTAGTTGCGCAGACCGCGCGGGTCTTCGTAAATGATGTGCGCCAGATGCGGCACGCTCTCGCGCAACTCGAGCAGCTTGTCGACTTGTTCCTGATCTTCGACGATGGCGAAATTGATCTCGGCGTCTTCGAGCACGTGAATCATTTCTGCCGCGACAGCATCTTGATACAACGGCACGGCGACACCGCCGAGCGCTTGCGCTGCCGTCATGGCCCAGTACAGACGTACGCGGTTATTGCCGATGATGGCGAGATTATCGCCACGCGAGAATCCGGCAGCGGCGAGTGCACAGGCAAGCATGCGCACTTCAACCGCCGCTTCCTGCCAGCTCCAGCTTTGCCAGATCCCGAGATCTTTTTCCCGGTACGCCGTGCTGGCACCACGTGTGGCGGCGTGTGCCAACAACAATCGCGGGAAGGTGGTCCGCTCCTGCATGCCTGTCTCCTGTGTCTCGCCACGTTTCGACAATTGTCGAGGGGGACGTGGCGTGGCTCGGTCGGCGGGCGCGCAATAATTCGCAATCACGCTTATTAACGCGCCCTATCCTGCTGGCGCCACTTTTCGTGGCGCTTCTTGGTTGGCTTGTAGTGCAGTGACGATCGCTTTGCCGCGCGGCAGGCAGCTTCTATACTTGTGCTTCGGCGTCGTGTAGCAACACCGTGGATGCTTGTCTCACCCTGCGCATGGCAAGGCGAAGATACCCCATGACCCACGACGGATTTGTCACCCGGATGACAATCAAGGGAAAGTCCCTATATGTCGTTAGAGACCCTGTTGCAGCGCAGCGTATGGGCACAAGGACTCACGCCAGCGCAGCGCGAACGCGTGACGGCGGAGATTCAAGTGCGGCCGGTCGAGAACGGTGGTTATGTGTGCCGCAAAGGCGACCCGTCACACGCATGGTTTGGGGTCATCGAAGGGCTGGTAAAAATCGCGACCGCGTCCGCGAGCGGCAAGTCGGTGACATTCACCGGCGTCCCCGCGGGGGCCTGGTTCGGCGAAGGCTCACTGCTCAAGCGCGAGATTCGTAAGTACGACGTACTGGCGTTGCGCGACTCGGTCGTCGCGCATATGCCAATCGCCACTTTCGATTGGCTGCTCGACACAAGCATTCCGTTCAACCGCTTTTTGACCCTGCAACTCAACGAGCGGCTGGGCCAGTTCATCGCGGCAGTCGAACACGAACGTCTGCTCGACACGGACGCACGTGTGGCCCGCTCGCTGTCGTCGATGTTCAATCCGGATCTCTACCCGAGCGACGACACGACGATCCAGATTTCACAGGAAGAATTGAGCTATCTCGCCGGGGTATCGCGCCAACGCGTGAATCTGGCGCTCAAGGTACTGGAGCAGGCCGGACTGGTGAAGGTCGATTACGGTGTCCTCACGATTCTCGACCTTGAGGGGTTGCGCGAATTCGGGATGTGACGGCTTATCCGGCTGCCGATGCCGTCCTCGGCAGATGTGCATGCACGAACCGCGCCACTTCCGCGCGAAGCTCCTGATCCTCCGGCGCCCCCATAAACCCGCCGTGCGGCATCCCTTCAAAAATATGCAGTTCGCAGGGGACGGCGGCTCGCCGCAATGCCCGGTGCATTCGCACGGCGTTCGAGAGAAACAAGTCGCGCGTACCGCTCTGGATGAACGTCGGCACGAAACCCTGTGAGAAATCGCCGAATAACGGTGAAAGATAGGGATGCGCAAGATCGGCATCCCCCGCATACAACGCGTTGTTGGGCATCAGCGACTTCGGGAGCAAAACATCCACACGCTGATTGATTTCGAAGCTATCGCCCGATTCGGTCAGGTCGACTTCCGGCGACAGCAACACTAGCGCGGCGGGCATCGGCAGCCCTTCGTCCCGTGCGCGAAGTACCATCGCAGCCGCGAGATTGGCCCCAGCCGAGCGGCCGCCGATCACGATGTGAGTTGCCGGATACGTCTCCAGCAATCGACGGTACGTCACCAGACAGTCGTCCAGCCCTGCGGGATACGGATGTACTGGGGGCATGCGGTAGTCGATACCCCAGCACGTCATACCTAACTGCGCGGCCTGCATCTGCGCGCCGATACGGCAAACCTCTCCGCCGCCAAAAACCAACCCGCCGCCGTGTAGGTCGACATAGACGACGTCGTCGTCGTCGACGCCATCGGCCGGTGTGCCAACGTGTACCGTCGTGCCGCCGATCACGCGGGTTTCCACTTTCGCGTTCAACTCACCCGCTACCTGCGCCATGGCTGCGCCGTATTGCGCATCGGCGTCCGTCTTGAGTCGCATCCAACCGTCGAAGTCGTTCGGCGCCGGTGCTGTGTACATCGCGTTGAACGGCTCGCCGTCAGCGCTGACCCAGCGGCGCAACGCGGCTAGCGCCTGCGGGCTAATACTGCGAGGAAAAGGAATGACGCGCGCGGGTACGCGCACGCCGTCAATGGCATCGGTCATGACAGGATTCAATGATTCCCGGTGGGAAGCGGCGGAGTGGCAGGCCATTGCCGAAGTGAGGTATCGAGCGCGTCTAAACAACGCTGCCACGAGACGTCGGCATCCGGTGCGCTATGGGCGAACGCACTCGATGATGTGAGCGTGATGTAACCCATGAAAAAGCCACCGAGAAAACGAATCGCATGGACTTGCTCAGACTCGGGGACAGCGTAACCGTGCAACACCGCTCGCATTAGCTGAGCGAGTTGCGGCCCCGCACTGGCGGCAGCCATCTCGGGGGACAACGGGTGGCGCGCGGCGGTAAAACGGCCCGGGCAGCGAAGCGCGTAGTCTCGATGTGCATTCGCCAGTGCAATCAAGGCGTCCTTACCGGCGCGCCCCGCCATTGCCTGCGCCGTGGCATCCGCCAATTGGCGCAGGGCCAGCAGCGCTATCTGCGATTTGAGATCGTCGAGATTCTTAAGGTGGGAATAGAGACTGGCGAGCTTCACGCCGAACTTGCGCGCCAATGCGGCCCCGGTCAAATGCTCGAAGCCAATCTCGTCAGCCAACTCGGCACCGCCCTCGACCAGCCGTTCAACTGTCAGCCCAACTCGGACCATCCGCGACCTCGCACGAAAACTAATTGATTAAGTTAATTTCCTAATCATATTAGTTTTCGTGCGCAGGATCAAGGCACTTACTGGGAGACCGCCTCACGCTCAATTTTCAAGCGCTCGACCGACTTTGCCGCGCGATTGACGTCCGCGTTGTCGTGCCACAGAGGCTTGCGGCCAAAGGTGGTGTACATCTCCACCTGATCGGCGTAATGCGGCGACGGCGTGCCGTCCGGTGCAACGAAACCGCTCTGCCCCGGCGCAACCACGTCGTAGGCCGTCACCTTGCCGCGCGTACCAGGCGCGCCGAAGACGATCAGATCGTTCTCTGTCCCTCGGTTCATGTACACCGGCGTGCGCACCGCTTCACCGGCATTGGCCTGCGGCACACCGAAGAAGTTGTTGGCGCGGAACGTCAGCGGCACCGTCGGTGCACGCCATGCCGCCATGTCCGGGCCGAGTTTAGACTTCAATGCGCTCGCCGTATCGTCCAGCGCAGCAAGAATCACGTCGTCCGGGCGCTTGCCATTGAAGATGTCGAACGTCTGCGGCACGCCAGCTTTGTCGCCGCGCAGGCCTTCGTAAAGCACCTTGCTGCCGTTACCGATGTTGGCCGACCCCGTCGGCCCGTCCTGCGGTGTGGCGTAGCCGCTGGCCAAGAACCACTTGTCGTACGGCGCAGGCACCACTTCGCCAAGCGTGCGCTTGAGCATCGCGCTAAGCCATGCGTCCATGATGGCCGGACCTGCCGTGTCGTAATGACCGGTGTGTTGCGGATCGCGGTTCAAACCGTCCCACTTCGCCAATTGCAGCGCGAGCTGGCGACGCGCATCGGTCGCGGGCAGGTTGGCCGTTGCGCGCTCGATGAATGGCAGGAAGTGACGGCGATTCACATCGACCGCACTCGTCTGCTTCAGGATCTGCCACATGTCGTCGACGCCCAATTTGTCTTGCGCCTTGATGCGCTCGTCGATTTCCACGACGCGATCGGCACCGCCCCACACAAACGCAAACAAGTCGCTTGCCGGATAGCCCTTTTGCGGCGAGTTATTCCAGTTGGCAATCCAGCCTTGCTTCGGGTTGTAGACCTTCGGGTTGGTGGAGAACGGCAGCAGCCCCTTCCAATCCCACTCGCCCGTGCCGGGCACCGGCAAACGCGGATCGTGGCCGGGGCGGCGATCCGGATACGCGCCCGTGTGCACGTAGCCGATGTTGCCCGCCGTATCGGCGTAGTACCAGTTGATCGTCAGCGCATGGCGCGCCGCCTGCGCCGTCCACGATTTCCAGTCTTGCGCCTGCGCTTGATGCGTCCACGCGAGCAACGACTGCACTTCGAGGCCATCCCATGCGCGCGCCTTGGCGTAAGCAATGTTTTGCTTGTTGTCGCGCTGCATGACGATGCCGTGTACCGTGCGATACACCTCTTGCACGACAGGCTCGCCTCCCTTCACGCGAATGATCTCGACGCGCTTTTCCATGTCGTGCCATTGGCCGTTGTGGAAGTAGCGATTCGGGTTCGCCGGATCGAGTTTTTCGGCATACATGTCGATGTCGTCACCGAAACCCGCCGTCGATCCCCAAGAAATCTTGCCGTTGTGGCCGAACAGAATGCAGGGGTAGCCGAACGGCGTATTCCCGACGAGATCGAAGCCCGCGCCGTGCAAGCCGATACCGTACGTGTACGCCGGGGCGAACCAGCCGAACTGCGGACCGTTGAGCATGATGGCGCTAGCGTCACGAGCCTTGTTTTTCCCGACGATCCACATGTTGCTTGTGGTGGGGAAACCGGCAGGACCGGGCTGACCATATTGCGCAAACTGGGCGAGCATCGTGGCGGCGTTATCGTCCGTGGACTGATGCAGCAACGCGCCGTCGACCCCGCGTGCGAGTCGCGCCAGCATCGGGGCCGGGCCGTCATAGCGAGCCAGCGGTTGCATCGTCGAGGCCAGGTCTGCCGGTTGTCCTGACGCGGCCGTCTTGCTGCTGGACAACGGCCCCACTTTGACCGGATAGACGCCTTCCGATGCCGGAATGGTCGTAGGCGCATCGGGGTTCACGAGCCACTTCAGTTCGTTAAACAAGGCCATGCCCTTGTCGGCGCCGTACTTGTCTTTGAGTGCCGTCACCAACGCGAGATTGTCGATTTCGCTGGTCGCATCGGAGAACCGGTTGGCCATCGTGCCCACGAAAACCATGGCGACATCGAAGGCATCCCAGTTCGCGGGTTGAAAACCGAAGTCGTTGAATTGCTTCGGCATGCGTGTGTTCGGTTGCGCGCGCACTTGGGCAATCCAGGCGTTCATGCCGGCGGCATAGCCTTCGAGGATATCGCGCTCACGCTGTGGCAAATCGGCCAACTGGCGGCGGATAGATGCGGGCCAGTAGTTGCCTCGGATCGATTTGTCGAAGTCGACGAACTTCTCACCCAGCACTTCCGCCACGGTGCCTTGCGTGCTGCGCCGCGCCATCTCCATCTGGAACAAGCGGTCTTGTGCCACGGCGTAACCGTAGCCATAGAACAGCGCGTAGGTCGTCGCGGCATAGATGTGCGGCACGCCGAATTCATCGCGCTTGATGGTGACGTCGGTACGCCCAGGGATCGCCTGACTCGCCTGGTTCGCCGTGCCTTGTGCAGCCACGGTCGACTGACCACCTTCGACAGTTTTTGCCGCCACAGGCCCCGCCAGCGAGAGACTCAGGAGCGACACCGCCAGTGCGGCCGACAAACGGCGCGGATCACGGTGTGTTGCGTTGGCGAAGGAATGCGCGGACGCAGCCGCCAGCACGCGCGGCGAGCGAGTGAGCAAAGTCATCAATGTCTCCGGAGTTCTTATGGATAGAGACCATTGACGTTATCACAACAAAAACCGACCGGTCGGTTAATTAATTCACCGACCGTTGATATGTTAAGTATCGGTTTAACTGGCGTGAGAGGCGGCCAGCTTCTGTAAGAGCATGGCCTTCACGTCCGGCCACTCGTTATCGATGATGCTAAAACGCACCGAATTGCGCTTTCGGCCGTCGGGCATGATGCGCTCGTGTCGAACGATGCCTTCTTGCGTGGCCCCGATGCGCAAAATCGCTGCGCGCGACTTTGCGTTCGTTTCATCGGTCGTGAACTGCACGCGCACGCATTGCATGACATCGAACGCATGCGTCAGCAGCAAATACTTGGCTTCGGTATTGATGCTCGAACGCTGCGCTGACGCGCTCAGCCATGTGTGGCCGATCTCCAGTTTCCGATTCGCCCGATCGATTTTCCAGAAACGCGTGCTGCCCACCACCCGTCCGGTATCGCGCCGCACAATGACAAACGGCATCACGGTGCCGTCTTGCCGTCCCTTCAACGCTTTGTCGATATAGCCGTCGATGGTGGCTTCCCCCGGCACGACGGTGAATTTCAGATTCCACAACTCGCCGTCGGCAGCCGCGTCGACAAGTGCCGAGCGATGGTGGACCTCAAGGGGATGCAGTTCAACGCCATTGCCAATCAGCGTGGTGCGCAGTTCATCGACTTCCGTGCTGCTCGTTGCCATCAGAATTTCCAATCTATGGATGGGTTGGTCAATCTGACGTCAATGATCATCGAAACGGTTCTGGGAGCGCAAGACTTCCTCGATATGGTTTTCCGCCCAGGCCACCAGCGGGTCGACGAGTTCCGATAGCGTGCGGCCTAGCTCGGTGAGCGAGTATTCGACCGTCACCGGCACCGTGGCGAACGCCTCGCGATGCACCAGCCCGTCACGCTCGAGTTTTTGCAGCGTCTGGCTCAACGCTTTGGGCGAGATGCCACCGATTTCACGGCGCAATTGATTGAATCGCTGCGCATCGTCGCGAAGAATCTTCACGATCAGCAGCGACCACTTGTCCGCCAATCGGCTAAATACAAGCCGGGCCGGACAGCCCTCCATATAGACGTTGTAACGACTCGCGACGTCGTCAGTCCTCGCCAATGCGGCATTGCGCGGCATGATATCCCTCCGGTAACCAGTTACCACCAGGTAACTTCTTGTTAGGCTGCTATACAAAATATACTATCGACGCTCCAGTGCCAATCCGGCATTTCTCGGTGTGTAAGGAGTTGTCATGGCAAAAACGGCCATCGTTTATTTTTCGGGTTACGGACATACGAAGCGGGCCGCCGAAGCGGCCGCGCAAGGCAGCGGTGCCGAGCTGATCGAAATCAGTGAAGACGGCAACGTGAGCGATGCCGGTTGGGAGGCCTTGGCGCAAGCGCAGGCGATCATCTTCGGCACGCCCACGTACATGGGCTCGGTGCCGTGGCAGTTCAAGAAATTTGCCGATGCGTCGTCCAAGCAGTGGTTCGGACGCGGTTGGCAAGACAAGGTGTTCGGTGGCTTCACGAACAGCGCGAGCCTGAACGGCGACAAGCAAGTCACGTTGATCTATTTGCAGACGCTCGCCTCGCAACACGGCGGCATCTGGGTCAGCCTCGGCTTGCTGCCCGCGAACACCAAAGCCGCGACGCGCGAAGACGTGAACAATCTGGGCGGCTCGGTCGGCGCACTGGTGCAGTCGCCCGCCGATGCCACGACGGAGGAAATCTCCAGCGGCGACCTCGAAACGGTCAAGCGCTATGCGGCGCGCGTGGCGCAGGTCGCCGCCCGTCTGCACGCTGCGACGCACTAAGGCGTCGCAGGGCGGCTAACGATGGTCTAGGGCTGTTCATCTCGCGCCTTCAACTGGTACTGATACCAAGCGATCAGCGCGATGATGAACAGCACGAGGAAGATCGGAATCATGTAGCCGCGCGCAAGCCATCGCAGGAACGGGTCGCAGAAGAGCAAAGCCAGCGAGAGCAAGAGCCAGACGGCCGCCACCACGAGCGCGGGCGCATGGTAGTAACGCGCCATCAGTTCGCGCCAGCGGCACGACACGTAGTACGCCACACCGCACCCGACCAGCAGCAGCAACATGATCTTCGTCGCGAGCCGGAACGCGTATAGGTTTTCGCACACGGTCTTGCATACGGCAGACGACTGCGCACCGGCGGGCTTTTGGTAATAGTCCGCCAGACATTCGCTCACACTTCGCGTGACCGTGCATTCCTGCACGCCCGGCGTCGGGTCGACCGCTGCAATAACAGCATCTGCCCCACTCGCGCCCCCCGCCTTGTTCCCGCCCTCTGCCGCTTTCCCATCGCTGCGCAACTGTATCGGCCAGAAACCGATGCCGCCGAAGTTGTCCTGCGCGTAAACGATGTCGTCCTGTAGCTGCTGCCAGTTGTCGTGATCGAACGTGATAACCGGCACGATCTGACGCAGCACGATCTGACGCTCCTCGCCGTGCAACCCCTCCTCCACCGAGAGGCGAAGCGCTTTCTTCGAGTCGGTGGTCGGCTCGTCGAGCAGCACCAAAAAGTGAGGACGCCGATTCCGCTCGCGCGTCACCTTCGCGAGCAAATCGGTCGATGGATTCCGGTCGTTCTCCATGATCAGCCGGAAAAGATTGCCGTAGTCATACACGCCGTGCCCCACCCGGTCGTGCCGCATCATGATGTCGATTCGGTCGCCCGCCCCGGCCTTTCTCAAATCGGTGCGCAGTTTGTCGATGAACTGATTGAAGATCTGCACTGACACCGGGTCGTCCGGATAGCCGTCGAAGAAGATCACGACACCGCCACCATTGGTCGGTGCAAAGCGCGCACCGAACGGCAGGTGGTTCGATACCTCGGCCGTCCAGTTCTTCAGCCGCGTGGATAGCAGGCGAACGATGTCGTCGCTCACGCGCTCCAGCACTTGCGCCTTGCGATTCTTCTCCAGCCGCGCCCATGTCCGCCAATCGTTGCGCTGAATCACCCACAGCACGTTGCTCTGGTGCCTTTGCGCGACGCTGACGAAATCGTCGGGCAGACCGACGCTCGCTTGGGCAAGGTCGACAAAACTGCGCCCGTCGTTCGCCTGTTGTAGCTTGCCGCTGTCGTCGAACGTTGCGCCGTAATAGCCAACGCGGGAAATCGTGCTGAAGTCGACGATTTGTTTCGGGCCCGCCATCCAGAACGGGAAGAAACCGTAGACCTCCCCTTGCAAGGCGTCGAGCACACAGCCGCAGCCCGCACCGCTCCATTGCACGCGTTGCGTCGGATCGAACGCCGGGCGCTTGCGTGCCGTGGCCACGAGCGACGGCCGGAACCGGTCGTACAGCGTTTGCATCAGTTGCGGCAACGTCAGCACGTCCACGTTGCTGCAATCGCCCTTCTTCCACAGCGCATCGAGCTGGGCGAATAGCGCGGGATCTTTCAACACCGCCGAGAGCTGCTGCATTTGCTCGGCGGAAATCTTGCGGGCATCGGCCACACTGCCCGGAATGCCTGTCGGACACGCCCCCACGCCCTGACGCAAGCGCGCCATGACGGCGTGATCGAACAGCCACAACTGCGGATATTGCAGGCCCTGCAAGCCCTTGAGCATGTCGAGAATCACCGGTGGCACGGCTTCGTTGCGGCGGCTCGCGGCCAGTTCGGCCAGTGCCTGCGCCGTCAGCACATAAGTGGTCTGCGTTTGCGCCGCGCGCATGATGTCGGGCACGTACGCGTCGACGGCGATCTTCACGTCAGACGTGGCATCGAGAATCGCCTCGTTGAAGTCGGCCTGACTGGCGTATTCCTCTGTCAGACCCGACACGGCATCGATGATCGGCGCGGGCACGCGACCAGCTTGCCGTAGTTGCTGCACCGAGATATCGGTCAGCTGGTAGGTGGTGGTGACAGCGGCAGCACGCGCTTCGGGCAAATACGCGTCGGCCTGCGTGCCCAGATCCTTCAGCGCGTCGAGCACCGCCGCGTCGAACAACGGCTGGTTCAGATAAACCTTGTCCTGAAGCGCCGAGAGCTTGTCGATCACTTTCGACTTCGACGCCAGCAGGCGGAAGTCATTCGCCTCCAGCGTGTAGTTATAGATCGTCAGCAGCGCACGATCCGGGTCGGGGCCTGCGTTGCGGCGCCCATCGGTATCGAGGTGATAAAGCCAAAGCATCGCTGCAATTTCATCGTCGGTGCCCGCGAGCCGAATCTGGTAATAGCGCGCCTGTTCTCGCGGCTCGAAGCTGTCGATCCAACGGCCCAGATCGGCGCTGACGAGATCGGTCTTCCACTGCGGATGGGCCCGCACAATGCTCGCAAACTTCAGCAGCGCCTGTACCGATGCGTTGGTCAGGTTGCCGACGGGTTGCATCTTGAAATCGAGCCAGAATCGGTTGAGCCACGAGAGCGTAATCGGGCCGACCAAATTGTCCGACAACGGCCGTGTGCTTTCGCGATACGCCTGCAAATACGCCGGATCATCCGAGTAGATCGTCAGCAACGCCTGCTGAATCGCGCGGCGCGTAGCTGGTGGCAGGTGACGCACCACATCGGCGGAAATCAGCACCGCCCCCACGCCGCTCGTCGGTTCCGGCGCCACCTGTACCGTGTTCACGATACGAAGCGCGTCTTGCGGCGTCATCGGCTTGCCATCGCTGCCCATCGGCGGCGCCATGTTCGTCGTGCGAATGACGGGCGCCGGTGCAGCAGGCGCGGCAACCGGTTCCGTCGGCACGGATGTGGGCGTTGGTGGCGGCGACTGCGTCGGTGCAGCCTGTCGCGGCGCGACCGGCGTGGATGCCATCGCCGGGGCTGCCGAAGAAGCGACAGGGGCTACAGGGGCGATAGCAGCGACTGGGACGCTAGCGGGCGCTGTCGATGCGGGCGCTGAGTCCGGCGCGCCCGCACTTGCCTTGGGAGCGGACGCGGCACTTGGCGCACTTGGGGCACTCACCGCCGAGGCCGTCGCATGGCTCGGTATGGGCAGCATCAGGCCAGCGAGCGCCGCACACATCGTGACGATCCGTGTACACGTGCGCTTAGAGTTGGAGAACAGGATGGTCATATCAGATCGTCCGCCCTTCCTTGATGAGTTCACGCCGCACTCCGCGCAGTAGATCGGCATGGCTGACGGTATCGCGCCCCTCACGCTCGGCGCGCATGGCCGCATGCTGGGCAACGTTGAGCAGTGCGCCACCGGAGAGCACATGGTTTTCGGCCAGCGTCACGAGATCGACGTCGGGCCCCAAGCCCTTCCCTTTCGGGAACAGGCTCTTCCATAAGCGCAAGCGTTGTTCGCTATCGGGCAACGGAAAGTGAATGGCACTTTGGAAGCGCCGTGCGAAGGCCTCGTCGATATTGCCCTTCAGATTGGTCGCGAGCAGCACGACGCCGGGGTAGTCTTCAATCCGCTGGAGGAGATAGGCGACCTCCTGATTCGCGTGACGATCGTTGGCGCTGCTGCCTTCCGTGCGTTTGCCGAAGAGTGCGTCGGCTTCGTCGAAGAACAGAATCCAGCGCTTGTTCTGCGCCTGATCGAATACATTCGCCATGTTTTTCTCGGTCTCGCCGATGTACTTCGAGACGATCTTGGACAGGTCGATCCGGTAGACATCGACGCCCGCCGCCTTGCCTAGCAACGACGCCGTGAGCGTCTTGCCGGTGCCCGGCGGCCCGTAGAACAACGCCCGGAAGCCCGGTTTGACCATTCGATCGAGTTGCCAGCGTTGCATGACGGCTTCGCCGCCATCGAGCCATTGCCGAATCTGGTCGATCTCGTCGATCACGTCCGGCGCTAGCACCAAGTCGTGCCAGTCGCGCAGCGTAGTGATGCGTTTGGCCGGAAACCCCGCGCTGTAATCGGGCTTGTGTTCACTGCCGGACGTGCAGCGTTCGAGAAAGTCGCGCTCGACGTGCAGCGCAGCGGCGAGCGCAGGCTCGCCTTCGGCGCGGCGCTCTAGCCGCAAGATCGATTCCCGCGCAAACGTATGCTCCGCGTCGAACAGTTGCAGAATCTCGAACCGTCGCGCGAGGTCGTCACCGGCGAGTATGAAGGCCGCCGTTTCGCAGGTCGGCAGCAAGCCGCTGTGATGCTGGCCGCGCCAGCCGCCGAATTCGGTGAACTGTCGCTCGGTGTTCTTGTTCTGCGTGAAGAGCAAATCGAGCGCCTGCGGCCTGATGTGCGGCAGCATGGCAAGCATGAGCACCACACGGGCGTCGAAATGCTTGGCCAGCCCCAGCGCCTGTAGCGTCTTGGCAAATGGCGACGGGTCGCCGGTCAAGTCCGGCGGCGTGTGCGCGTGAATGTCGTGCGGGCCGCCTTCGTGCATGAAGTAGGCATGCATGCGCGTCTCGAGTACCGCGTTGAACCACGCGATTTCGCGCGACAAGCTCTCGGCGTTCGCCGTGAGTGGGGTGATGGTGTCGGTCATACCCATTGCACCCATAACGGTTGTGGCATCCACGAAAGGTGCACAGTCGAAATTCCCCAAGGCAGACGCTCGAGCAGCACGTCGAAGGCAGTCCGTTCCACCTTGAGATGCCAGCCGTTTTCGCCCAGTGACAACACGCCTGCCCGCTGCAAGAAGGCCTCTCGCAGCCCTTCTGGCGATGTGCTGCCTATCGCTGACCAGTGCTGAATCATGGAGCGAAGCAGGTCATTGATGATGGTGTCTTCTTGCGCAGTGACCTCGATGTGCCGCGCGACTGGCACGCTCGATGGCAGGCCGCATAGCAGCTTGTGCATCACCAAGTCATACTCCGGCGCTTCCGTGCGTCCGCTCACGACATAGTGAAGCATCAAGACCGCCCGCTCGACAGCAGCATCGCTGACAAAACGGCTGCGCCGGTGCCCATCTTCCCAATACGCTTCCATGAGATCGAACACCTCCCATAGACGCGAAAGAAACGGCCACAGCAGCACGGCACCGGCATGTATCACCCGAGTTGGCGTTTGCGATAGGTCGCTCGAGTTGGCGCTCGGCACCGCAATGTCGATGCCGGTCTGCTCCCGTATCCGGCTTGCCAGCACGGGCGACATCTCACGGGACGTCGCTTTGGACAACCGGGTGGCGAGCGCAGAGGCAAACGTTGCGCCTGCGTAAGCGCGCTGTGGCGCAAAGAGCCATCCGAAGAGCGTTAGCCATCGGGCGCGCGCCAACTTTGCAGGCGTGTTCGCGGCCGGATGTGCTCCCGGGTGTGTATCTAGACTCAGCACGAAGAGATCGGTGATATCCGCCGACAGACGTAGCATTCGGTCAATCTCGGCGGTGTCGCGCGACGACAGGCGGGCAAAGCCGGGCCACAGGTCAACCGGCACGAGATCGAGCCAACGTCCGGCCAAATCGTCGTCGATAGCGGCAGGCGTGAGGACCTGACGCAGCGCTGCCGCGCCCGTCTGCATCGCCTGATGCAACCAGACGGACAACCCTGGTGGATGCGTCCCGCGCCCATTGCGGAAGTCCGATGAAGCGACGTAGTCGAGAAAATCGGTAGGCTGCGTGGATGCCATATCGGGGCCACTTTCTTGAGAGCGATGTTGGGCCGGTCGCTGGCGCGCAGTCGACTCGGGAAACGAAGTCCGGCGCGACGTCTGATCGGGTGTGGGACGCGAGGCTGTGTCCGCAGAGTGATGGGGTGCGTCAGGCTGTGCGTCAGTTTTTGTTGAGAGCGTCGATGCGGAACTGGCAGGTGATGCCGCGTTATCCCGATGCTCCGTGGCGTGCACACTGTCTTCATCGAGCGCCCTATTCATCGATGCCGTTTCGCTCAACGCTTCGAGGTCCAGCGTCGAGCCTTCCAGCAATGCGGCGACAACACTGGCGTAATAGCGCGCAACGGCGAGGGATGCCTCCGGTGACGCGACAGGTGTGTGCTTGACGATGGCGTCGTAAAACGATTCGCGATGAGCGGCGGGAATCGCTTCGCTCACGGAGACAACAATATCCGCCACGGCAGCCCAAGCCTGCGGTGCGAGCGTGCCGACACCGGAAATCAGCATTGCGCGGCTCAGGCCAAGGTCGCGCTGTAACGTAGCGCGCGCTTCTTGCGACAGCCCCCCGGTGCGACTGACCAACGACGCGCCGAGGGAGGTCATCTCTCGGTGAACCTGCAATAGCCGCTGCAATGCATCCGATGCGCTGGCGTTACCGACGTCGTTCGCATGAGCAGCGGTAACGGCATCAGTGGTTTCAGTCGCATCAGCAACGTCAACTGCTTCAACCGTATCAACGGCAGCAACGGCATCACTGGCGCCAACGGCAACACCGGTTTGTTCCGGAGCGATATCGCTATCTGGCCCACGTTGCTCCACTGAACCAGCGAACTTGCTAGAAACGGCTGGGCTACTGGATGCGCTTGTTGTGCGGGGTACTAAGACGGCCTGAGAGCCCCCTGAGACTTCGGATTTGGCCACTGCCGTGCCGGACTCGTTCGAAGCGCCACGTTCGCCAAGCGACTCGCCCCCCTCCAACGCTGACGAGGATTCGGCATCTGGAACGGCATCGCGGGCGCTAATCCCGTGTTGCGTCGGGTCGTCGAAGGCATCACGCGTGACCGCCGAATTCGGTGAGTCGCTGCGCCCAGTCGGGGCGATCAACGGCTTTCTGACGTCGCCCTGCTCGGTCGCAAGCCCAAGCGCGTTGGATTCCCAGACTTGCATCAACCGAAGCTGCCAACCAGCGAGGCGCTCGGCACTCGCCAGACCCCGCATTCCGTCGAGCGTCAAAGGCTGGACAGGCGACGTCTGAAGCAACCATTCGAACACTCGCTTCCAGATCGCCCGCCTCCACACATCGACTGACGCGTGTGACGGTAAATCCGTGCCGTTCGTCGGCAGCGCGGAAGGCAACGCGCTCGCCGCTATCGAGTCATGCGACGGCACATTGGCCGCTATATCGTCGGCCTTCGGCTCGCCACGGACGGAAACCGGGCGCTCCGGCAGCGCATCCTCTCGGGCAAGTGCCCGGAGCGATCGCCAATACACTGCGCTCGCTGGGTGCAACAGCGTCGCCAAATCCAGCAGCATGTTCTCCGGAAAACCCGCGACGATTCGCGTCAATACCTCGTCCCGCCGTCCGTAATGCCGAAACGCGCTGGTCAACATTTCACCGCGCGTCGACAGCCAGTCCGCCCAATCGTCGTACAGCGGCGCCGACTCGCCACTGAGTAACGCCTCAATCAACCGGCCACGCTCACCGACGTGCCCGCCAGTAGCCCCGGCTTCCACTTTGGCAACTGCCGATTCGTTGTCGGGGTCAGGGGCTACGGATATCTCAATAGCCGATTGCTCGTCGCTCGGCTTGCCCGCAATCGGTTGCGCAGGGCGTGCGGCAGCCGGGTTCCTCCCTGCGGCAGCCGACATCATTGCTTCGTCTGCGATGTCGGGTGACGGGGGCATCGCCTCCGCAGGCGATTCCGATTTTTGTTGTTCGCGTTCACCGGCCGCGCCGGTATGGCTGACGCGCGGGGTCGATTCCCCATCGTTTGGTGAGGCAGACTCGTCTGGGACACTCGCCGCCACTGTTCCCGAATGCGCAACGAGCGCCGGATTCGTCTCCAACGTGGAGCCCGGGCGCACCACCTCATCGTGCAACTGCGCCTCGGCGGTTGAGACGTGTGGCGTCGCCAAGTTCGTCGGTTCAGGTGTGCCGTCTGCTGCAACGACTGCGGCATCCGCGCTCATGTGACGCCACGCTTCATCTACCAACATCGATGGCGAGGCACCGTCGCTGCCCTCTTCCCCCTCGATCTCTGCGGATGTTCCTGAAAACGCAGCCGCGACGGCTTCAGACCATGCGCGACGACGCGCCCATCCGGTGAGCGCCGCTTGCTCGCTTTGGCTCTCCGGCATTTGCGCCGCAAGCAGTGCCAGCATGTCCTCCAACAACGACACTGGAAGCGACATTGCCATCCTGTCGCGTAAATCGGGATAGGCCGCATAGTGACGCAGCGCATCCCTCACCAGCGTCGGTGCTTCGCGCATCAACTGCGGCCAAACATCGTAGAGCGCCTGCGATTGCCCTCGCGCAAACGCGTTTGCCAACAGCACTCGCGTCCGCGCAAGTAAGTGGGCTGAATACGGCGTTTCGGTCAGCGTTTCGTTAGCACCACGCCAATCGCCTTGTGCCACGCTGTTGCCACCCATCGTCGCCAACTCGGCGGTTGCACGATCTTCTTCTTTTGCGTCAGCGGCTCTCGTCCATGCTTCCGTCCCCGCTTCTCCCTCGGCTTCCTTCGTCAATTTGTGGGGAACACTATCGTCACGCGACGCGGCTTTCGCCACTAGACGTTCGCTGGCGATTTCCACCTCTCGACCCTCGCCATCGGCTATATCTATTTCGGCGAAAGGCAGCCCATTGGGGACATTGGGGACATTAGCCAAATCAACCACATCGGCCGCGTTGGTAACGTCGGCCATATCGTCGACGTTG
This sequence comes from Pandoraea pneumonica, assembly GCF_902459645.1. Taxonomy (GTDB): domain Bacteria; phylum Pseudomonadota; class Gammaproteobacteria; order Burkholderiales; family Burkholderiaceae; genus Pandoraea; species Pandoraea pneumonica. The sequence continues at coordinate 724,933 of NZ_CABPSK010000001.1, read as the reverse complement.
ACCACTTTGTTCACGTCGCCCACGTTAGCCGCCGTACCGGGTGATATCGGTCGATCCATAACGGCCGCTCGCCCATGCGCACTCGTTCCGGCCAATCGGCGCAACACCGCCAACATGAGGGGCGCGGGAGCGAGTTGGGCAAGTTCCACCTGCCTAAGGACTTGTGCTGCTCGCGTTGCGATGTCCTGACCTGCTTTCGCCGTGTTTTGCGTGCCAAGACCTGCCCGCTCGCCGATCAAGACCGCTTGCCAGATCTCGTGCCACGGCGTTTGCAGTCCTCCGGCACTCAGCGGGGTCAGGCCGATCGCCAACAGTTTTTCTCGCGCGACGAGTTGTGCCGCCTCGCGCGCGTTCGCCGTCCACCCTGCGACGGCAAGCGTCTCGTCGATCGCATCTAAGTCTGCCAACCAGCGCTGCGCTTCCGCAGGTCGGAGCGCGTAAAGCATTGCCTCGATCTGAGCCTCTGGAAACTGCCGCACCAATCGCGCGATCTGTACGTCGCGTGAAGCACTGCTCAACAGCAGTCGTCTTATCGGCTCGACATCTCCCGCCAGCACCCTGGCGAGCAACGCCTCCAGAGGTGCGTTAGATACATGGGTTTGCGCGGCAGATTGCACGTCATGTTGCGTTTCACTCGGCTCGTCGAATTGCGCGTCGTCCGGCGTTTGGCGCTGCGCGTTGGAATGCCTGTCGGGCGGCGTTCGGCCCTGCGCATCGGATTGCCTATCGGGCGACGTTTGGCCTTGCGCATCGGATTGCCTGTCGGACCGCGATAGGGCTTCCGCGTCGGAATACGCGGCACGCTGCGTTTCGTCTTGTGCGTCGGAACGTGTGTCGCGCTGCGTTTCGCCTTGCGCGTCGGAACGCGTGTCGCGCTCCGTGTCGCCTTGTGTGTCGGCTTCCACATCAGCCTGAGCGTCCTGCCGCACCTCCTGCCCCACCTCCTGCCCCACTTCCTGCCGCGATTCCTCCCATGGCCTCTTGCGTGCGGCTTGCCGCCGCCCCTGCCCCTCATCGGCACGAACGTCACCACGCACAGCTCGCCCGGCATCGGTTACCGCTGCCAGCCGATCCGGCAACCGCCCGGACGTAAGAAATCCCATGAGCGAAGCCGTGTCGGCATCGACTGCCGATTCGAAGCGTGTCACCACCGGTGCGCCATGTCCGGGCACGTCGCCACCCCGCTCCGCCAACGCCTGCTCCAGCGCGTCGGACAAGCTTTCCGCAAGCGCTTCCGGCAAATCGGCCACCGGGACGCTGCCCAGATCGATGTCGAGCCGATCAATACGAATCACGCCTTCGCCAGGCGCACGGTTATCGAAAACCGTGGACACCACCGGCAACAGCCTGTCGACGACCAGTGAGCGCAGCGCATCGCTTTGCGACATGTCCAGCCCGCCTGCCGTGAACGTCAGGTCGAATGCCAGATGGTCGATGCGATGGCGCGTATTCATCGCTATACCCACAAGGTCAGGTTGCGCTCGCGCCGCTGGCGCATGAGCAACGACACCAGGCTCGCGCTGCTGGCATCCAGCCGACGGGAGTCCGCACGCGTCACGTCTTCGCGCAACCGCGAACGCCACAAGTCGTAGCGATGCTCGAAGTCGCGCATCGTCACAAAATCCAGCCAATGAAATTCCGGCAACAGATGCGCCGGCAGATTGCGACAGACCGTCTCTTGCGCCAGATTGCGGAAGTCCGGATCACTGAATCGTGCCGACCACGCCGGGAATACGATGCTCACGCGCGCGTCGAAAAACGCATCATCCACAGCGTCGGCGTCTTGCTTCCGAGGGCGCAGCAACACGTGCTCGACCAGATAAAACCCCTCCGATTGCACATTCAACTGACAGAGGAATTCGCGCAGCGTCTGTACATACCGGTCGGCGTGTGTCACCGCACCTGCCCGTCTGAACTTCGCGAGACGCACGTTGCCCAGCCGATCGTCGTGGGTCTGGAAATGCACGTGCACTTCCTCGCCATGCTGCTCCAACACGTAGTTTTCCAACCGCACGCCATGCACGAGCAGCCCAACGGGAAGCATGTCTTCGTGAGCGTCTTTGCGCGCGGCATCGTCCCGCCCGCCATCGGCCCCCGACGCACTGCGCCCCGCCAGCACCACTAAGCGGGCCGCCGCGCGTTCATAGTCGTCCGCCGTGGCGACGTTGTCCGCTCGCAAGCGAAGTCGCCGACGCAACAGCGCCTCGCTCAACGGCTTGGTGTCCGGCTGCGCGGGCAACCCCAGCAAGATCGCAATCTTGGCATGCACGCCAGAGACATTGGCTCGCTTGTCGGCCCGAACGTCAGGCATGCCCACATCGAACGCCGTCGCCCGGTCGCGCGACAGTGTCGCGATATGACGCAAGAACTCAAGCTTGTTATTCACCAGCCAATGCGTGGCGTGCTTGTCCTGGTAATCGTCGAAACGCCGCAACGACTTCTGCGAAAACGTCTCGCCATACATCGCGAGCAGCACGTCGAGCAATCGGCTGCGCCGGTCTTCGGCCCGATCTTTGCGCGAGACGATGCGAGTGAGCGCACTGCGCACATCGTCCGGCGCGTTGACGTATAGCGATTCGATATCGGGCAACGCCTCGTCCCCGATCCATTGAGAGAAATACGTCTGGTGCAAATCGTCGACGGAGAACATGCGGCCGACCGATTGCAGGTTCTCGAGATAGTTCGCCATCAGTTGCTCGGCCAGATACAGATAAGCCTTCAACTGCTTCGCACTCACATGATGCTCAAGCGGTGCCGACGGCGGCACACCGAAGTGATTGATGCCGTAAATCGCCGGAAACTGATGCTGAATCGAAAAGTAGTCGCGCAATTCGCGCGTCTCGCCCTGTGGGGCGGGCACGATGCCCGCAACCGATTGCGGCGTGTTGCGCAGGGTATCGAATTCAAACCGCGCCTTGGCCAGCGCCACACGCGCGTCGTCGAGCACCACCCGTGCCTTGTCTTCACGCCGCTGTTCGACAGCGTGCGCAACCGGCGCCACGTCCCCGCCGACCGCGCTGCTGGCAAAGTGCAGCCGCAAAAAGCCGCTCTGCGCATCGCCCGGGAACCGTAATCGCAGGACAGCGCGCTTGGCCATGTCCGCGCCCACCGGGTTGCCGTCGGCGTCGCACAACGACAGCCGGTGCACATGGGCTACACCGTCCACTTCCTGCACCAGTCCGACCAGCTTCGCGATCGCAATCGGTGAGCCGGGCGCCTGCGCGCCAGTGCTAGCGATAAATCCGTGCACCGTGCGAGGCCCGGAAAACAAAATATCGAGCGGCACCCCGGCGGCAAATGCCTTGACGTACCGCTCGACCTGAAACCCCGAGAGCACCGCCTGTGCGCAACGGAAATAGATGTCGGCGAAGATCGACGCAGGATCGCGCTCGCTGTGAATCTGTACGTCGCCGCTGAGATAGACCGCCTGCGCGGGCACGACCTGCACGTCGGCCAAATCCTCACCCAGGTTGCGATGCGCATTGAAGACTTCGAAGATGCGCTTGCGCACGTCGGCCTCCATCGCGGCCTGCGCCTCTCCCGACAACTCCCCCGACAATGTCTCGCTAAGCTTGACCAGCACGCGATACAGCCCCCGCACCCCACTTGCCGACTCCCCCGCTTGCGGCTCGCAACTCAACCAGACATCTTCGAGTTCGGGAATCGAGTCGTAGAACAGCTTCCGATAGTCATCGACCGTCAGCACCTGACTCGGCAGAATCTCGTCCGCCGGATGTAGCGCATGGCGACGGTAATCGATGATGCCCGTTGGGCCGACCAAATAGTCTTCGGGCGCGAAATCCGAACGGTAGGCCAGTTCGGTGATCGCATAGCAAAGCTGCTCAAGAATCGTGACGCCCGGGTCGTGCAGGTTGTAGTCGGTCCAACGCTCTCCGCACAGGGCTTGTAGCGTGGCAATGCCTGCGCGGCGCAGCGCATCGAAATCCAGCCCATTCGGATCGGGGGCCAGCCGGGCGATCGACTCGGGGGCGCTCATCGGCTGACCACACCTCGAATACCGCTCGCGCGCGGCACGTCGTCACCCGTCTCGGCCAACGCCATGCGGGCGCTGTGCAATTGCCCTTTCATCGCGTCGATCAGCCCATGCACTTGGTGATACGGCAAATAACCAAGCGCTTCCACGATCAACGCGAAAGCTTGCGCGTCGAGCGCACAGGTAATGGGTTCGCCAGCGTTTGCATCGACGGCTTGCCGGTTGAGCGTGCCGATCAGCTCGTACACGCGCTTGAACGGCAACTCCGCGAGCGCAGCCATCACCTGTTGGGCGTCCTGCGCCTCGAACACGATGTCGAACGTCGTTGGCGTGCTCATGCCTGCACCTTCGGCTCAGGATCGATCGCGCTTGTCTGCATATCCGGATCGAACCAGAGGTTAGTCAGGTAGTAGGTCACCCACGTCCGGTCCGCACCGGCCGCGTCACGCGTGGTGTCGTAGGGGCAGCCGACGCGCATTTGCAGAATGTAGTTATGCTTCGCGCCGTCTGGCGCGTCCACCCATTGCAGTTGCAGCCGGTTGCACTTGCTGCCGAAGTGAGACTGTCGATAGTCGATGTCGCCTTTGCCGTTGAACGCCATGACGGCGTATGCGTGCATCAGCGCGTACTTGCCACTACCTCGCTTGCCGACCCCGGCCATGATCTCGAACGCATTGCAGCCGGTGAGCGTGTCGGTAATGTCGTGCCATTTCCCATCGGCCGGTACGCTGCGGCTGCCGGGCCGCCCACGTCGGCCATCGGCCACGATGCGCCCGGCCAAGTCGAGTTCGAAGTCGGCAGCGGCGTCTGACTTCCCTGACGTTTGGGTAACCGGCCGCCCCGGCAACTGACGCAATGTCAGTACCGTGGGGTTGTTCTCGTTGCCAAACGCCAATCCGCCCCCGGGACCGTCGAGCTGTACCGACCAGATGGGGCTCTTCACATCGATGTTCTGATAGAAGCTGAGCAGCTTGCCTTGATTGAGTTGCGAGACCTTCAGCCCGTCCACCGGTGTCTTGTCGAATCCCTCGTCGACGATATTGAGCATCGAGTCGATGAGTTCGGAGAAAGCCGTCGCCGACGGCATCTCGCCATTGCCGAACTTGCGCCGGAGCGTGTCGCGATTGCGGCGAGCCATGGGCTTATTGGTCATTGGAGTCGTCCGAGATGATGAAAGTGGCGCCGATTTCAAGGCGACTGAGCGTGGTGCGCACGCCCGGATAGTCGATGCCGTCGTCGACGGCTTCGATGGCGTGACGCGCGACGGGAATGGCAATGCTCCACGGGTAGAGCGGCGTGATGTCGGCTTGCCCTTTCGCAAGCACGGAACTGCCCAAGTCAGCCGGGTTAGCCGTGTCGAACAGGGAATACGTTTGCACATCCGCCGACGCCCACACCACCGGGCTGGGCGCAGCCGTCGTTTCTGACGACGCCGCCGACATCGCAGGCGGCTTCGCAGCAATGCGCAGCATCGAGAATCCCGAGACGTTTTGCACGTAAGGCAGCGCGCCGATGAACGCTTCCAGATCGTGCTGCCGGATCCGCCACCCGAAGTGCGTGCGGTAGCCCACATCGTCTTGCCACGGCGTGAGGTAGCGCGAAATGGCAGCGTTGAGCATGGCGATATAGCGGCCATTGCCCGACACGTCGGAAAAGCGCACTTTGCAACGCACCTGAATGCGCTCGTACACGGGGTTCTCGACGGACACATGCGCCCAAGGCGACGACAGCGTGTTCACGAACGCCGCAATTTCCTGCATCAGATTGCCGTCGAGCATCGGCATCTGCTCATCGGCCTGCACTGCGGGCCAGTAAGGCAGCGGGACGATCAACGCATGGCCCGGGCGCACACAATCGAAGGGGCCGTTCGACGAGGTCAGATTCGCGAAGCACTTGACCTTATAGACCTCGGCGAACGCTTCCAGAATCAGCGATTCGTAGTCGGCCGGAGAGATGGCGCGTTGCTTGTGCCGCAGCCGCTCGCTAACGCGGGTGCGCATTTGATCGCGCGTTTCCGCCGCACGCCCGCCACACGACGGCAGCGGCTGCACAATGCCGGTAATGCCCGGCAATGGGCGGCGGCTGCGCGTGATCGATGCGGCAGGTAGCACGGTCGGCACTTCGGGCGGTACGTCCGGCCCTCGGGTCACCTGCACGGCCTGCGCATGCACCGCATAGAGGCTGCAATACTTCTCCATGTCGCGATCGGCGCTCACGCGGAACCAGTACAGTCCGTCGGGCATCACCGTATTGCTGCACCCGATGTCCGCCGGTACGCGCAACGTCACAATGCCGGAGGTCATGAAGTGATGGGTACCATCCGCCACGATGGCGCGCCGCGACAACGGCTTCCACACGTTGTTCGTCAGATAACTCCAATGCAGCCCGGCACTATTGGCGGGGCCTTCGTCGGTATCTTCGTCCGTCGGCGGCACTGGTTGGGAGTCTTCGCGCAATTCGAAGAGCAACGTCAGCGTCTTGCCCAGGTCGCCCGCCGCAATGCCGACGTACAGATTGCCAGCGGCGTTGATGCGCGGCAGCAAGGCGGGCGCCGGGTAGCTGGTGAGGCCTAGCGTTTCCCACCCCGACGGGAACAGGTGCAGAAAGCGGCCGTCGTCGTCGCCGTTCGGCAGCCGGTCGACGCTGATCGCCCCGGTCGCGCAATAGTCGATGGAAATGGCATTGATGAGTGGCGTGTACGGAGCACGCGGTACCGCATTCGGCCGACGCCAGCGACGGCGCCGTGCGTTGGTCATCATCGTCGTCGAGAGCGCCTGCGCATAGGTCTCGTGCCCGAACGCAAACGCCGGGGCCGCAAACGTGAACTTGAAGAAGCCGTTCTTCGCGCCCGGCCCCCACGTGAGCGGCTGCGCTGCGCTCACGCCCGCATCGGGTTCGAACAAATGCGCCAACTGACCTGCGCGCCAAACGATCCGGTTGTCGATGCGCTCGCCCTGCCCCGGTTGCACGCGCGTCTGGAACAACGGCACGCTGGGGCGCGACAACTCGCTGGCAGGCGACCACACCCCTTTGGCTAATACCGCGACGGTGGCCAGATAGTCTTCATTGGCCACGCGTACGTCGTAGCCGTCGTACCACGTGCTGAATCCCCCCGTGGTGCGCGGCAAATCCGCCCACTCGATCTCCACCCGAAAATCGGTGATGCGCTTTGACGCCATCTCGGTGCTGCCGACAACGAGATAGCTGCCCAATCGGGCGAGCGGGCCGAACGGTGCGAAGGGCGTCGAGGCACTCAGTTGCCCGATGTTGTTGTGCAATACCAGGTCGCGGCAGCCTCGCGCCTCGACGTCGATGCGGGCTCCCGTGACCGCGAGATCGCGTAGCATGCCGTACGGAAACAAGTACGCACCCGGATTGATCACACAACGCAGCATCGGCGTCTCGATGTCGAACTGCTCACCGTGCAACGCTGGCGAGTACGCCACCACGCTCGGCGACTGGGGAGGCAGCTCGAAGCTCAACCGCAGCACGTTGTCTTTGAAGAACGGCACGTAGCCCGGAATATCGATCCAGCCGAACTCCCCCGTCAGACCCACGACGAAGATGCTGCGAAAGATCTTCAGAAAGATGTCGTTGCGACGCAGCTCCAGCGCGCGGGCGTCGCGCTTGGCGATCGCTTCGGCGCTTCCGTTATCGATGTCCGATGCGTCAGCCACCTCTGTCGGCGCGGCCGGCGTGCCGAGCATCGCGTCGGCCACCTTGTCGAGCCGTTGCATGAGCGTGTCGTCGGCGAACGTGATCGTCACACTGATGCGGCGCTCGCCCTCTTTGAGCAGAAGCACCTTGCTCGCCAGCGCAAAGCCAATACGGGCATCCCGATGCGGCCCGCTGCCCATGCCCGCCTTCGGCGCGCCCAGCATCGGCCAAGCCTGTGTGTGCACCGCCCCCGGCGGCGCAACCGACACCGCCTGGAACCATGCTGCCGTGGCCCATGTCCGCCCGGTGACCGGTGTGCCGGGTGCCGCGTTGTCGTCTTCGGCCAGCAAGTTCTCGGGCGCGCTGTAGCCGTTGTGATCGAGGTAGAGCGTCTGCACCTGACTCACCACGGCATCCGACACGCGCAGTTCGTTGTCGGCCAGATAAAGAATGTCGCGGCTCTGCGCATCGACACCGGCAGGAAACTCGGTGCCCGCCGGCACCACGACGTCGCGTGCGTCCGGCGTGCGCTTGACCACCAGCCACGTGCGATCCGGCACCGTCGAGCGCGGCGTGCTGCCCAGCATGCGGTCGTAATAGAAATCGATAAAGCGACGGGTGTAACCATTCAGCTTGCCTTGCAGCTTCTGGAACTGCTGCACGAAGGCAATCAACAAGCCGATGGCGGGATCGTGGATGCCGTTGTGCAGCGACGCAGGCAAGCGCGCCAGCGCCTCTTTACGCACCATTTCGATAGCCTTCATGTACGCGTGGAAGTCCGTGCGCACGTCGGCTTTGGTCAGATGGGCGCCTGCGCGGGCAATGCCGTCGGCATTCGGCACCGTCACGTCGACTGACCAAATGGGGTCGAGTGCAAGCGAAGCACCTGCTGTGCGTAACGCCCCGAGAATGCCCGACCGGTCGACGCTCAATTGCACGATCACCGCGCGCAGTACGGTCCGCAGGCCTAGCCCGTTATCGCTCTGCGCTTGCGCCAGCGCGACATACCAATCGTTCAGTGTCGCGACGAGCTCCGCGACGGGCGAAGCTTCCAGCGTCCACCCAGAGCTCTCGCCGTCCGCGCTCACCCCGATGTGTTCCGGCGTGTTGCGCCACCACTGCGCGAAATGCGCGGTCTCGCGCGTGAGATCGAACGCCAGAATGCGGCTCATCACCACCGTTTCGTCTGCGCGAAAGAACGGCGTCCAGTCGCCTTCCGGCACGTTCTCGGCGTTATGAAACCGCACCAGCGCGGCGAACTCCGTCACGATTGCCAGCAACTCGTGAAACGACAACTCATCGAGATGGAAATAGCCGTCCTGCAACGCGGGCAGTGCCCGCATCGCCTGACTGGTGCCATCGCGAATGATGAGGTTGTACATCGGGTCGTCGTCTCGTCGTCGGGTCGTTTGCCGTATCAGCGCGGCATCTGCTTATCGGGCAAGTTCGTGCCTTCGAGGAAATAAAACGGATAGACCATGTTGCTGCGCGTATTCGCCCCCCGCACCGTGTAATCGATGAGCACGTCGATGCGTCCTTCCATAGCCGCCGACGAATCGATCACGATCTGCTCGACCGTGATGCGCGGCTCGAAAAACAGAATGGCGCGCTCGATGGCATCGCGTATTTCGGTGAGCACGCTTTCACTGATCTCGTCGAACACGTAGGTCTTGATGCCGCAGCCGAACGTGGGCTGCATGATCCGCTCGCCGGGCACGGTCGCGAGAATGATGCGCAAGCTCTCGTGAATGTCGGCCTCGGCCTCTACCATTTGCGTGCGCCCCTGCGCCGCGTGATCGCCAAAGCGCGGCGGAAAGGCCCAGCCAGTGCCGAGAAACGATTTGTCGGTGCTCACGCGTGCTTTCCCCTTGTTTCGCTCGTTGTCGCTCGTCTTGTCGCTTGTTTTGTCGATCGTCTTGCCGCTTGTCCTGCGGCGTTCGCGCTCAACCGCCGATCAGCACCGTCGGACACCCCATCGAAATCGAACCGCCGTGCGCGCACGTGTCACCCACTCGGGCGGCGGGCTTGCCGCCGATGAGCACGCTCGTCGACCCCATCACGATCGAGTCGGGCGGCCCCACGCATAAGCAGTTGTCGGTCACCACGGCGGCAGGCAGCTTGCCGATCAGCACCGTCGGCACACAAGGGCCGAGGATGGGGCCGCCCACGTGCGGAATCGGCGCCGGGAACGCCGGCGTCTGCATCGGGCACAGGTGCATGTCGGTGAGTCGTGCGGCCAACGGCATGGTCAGGTCTCCTTGTTGCTTGTTGCGTGTCTCGTATCGCGATGGGCGTCGTACAACGGTGCGTCAGTTGATCATCACCAGTGCACCCTTGACCGTCGTCTGGCCGCTGGCAGACAGTTCAGCCGTCGCTGAGCCCTTCGCGACGATGCCGACTTTGGCCGTACTGTTGATGTTGAGCGCTTCGCTCTTGATATCGGCCTGCGCCGTTTGTTCGATGTTCGACACCGCGGTAATGCTGACTTTGCCCTTGGCGTTGATCACGATGTCTTTCGGGCTGTCCAGCGTGATGCCATCCGGCGTCATCTGAATCTTGTTGTTGTTCTGGTCGGTCAGACAGATCGACTTGGCGTCGTCGCTCATCTCAATGGTGTTCTTCTGCGGTGTGATGACGGTAATCACCTTCTTGTCATCGTCGAAGATGATCTTGAGCAGCCCTTTCGTCCACAACGCTTTGGTGTAGTTGTCGGCCGTTAGCTCGTACGGCATCTTGTGCTGGCTGCTGTAGACACTGCCCAGCACGATCGGATGCGAGGGGTCGCCGTTGAGATAGCCCAGAATCACTTCGTCGCCGATCTCGGGAATGAAGAACGCCCCGACGCCCGCCGAACCGTAGAAGCTGGCAAGCCGCGCCCAGACGCCTGCCGCCTCCGCTTCCAAGACCTGCACGGCCACCTGAATGCGGTACTGGCCCTCGGGGTCGGCATCGAGTTTGGTGACCACGCCAATTTGCAGACCGCCCACGCCCGGCACAAGCCCCGATGCCATTACGTCTCCCGCGCCGTGGCGCTCGCTGTGGCTCTCGGGCGACAGTCCGAACTCGACTTCGGAGATCCAGTTGCCGTCGGCAATGCGGTGCTGCACCGCGCTCACGTACACGCTGCCGCTAAAGCGTTTGCCAACACCGGCGAGCTCGATCATCACGCCCGGCTTCGCCGACGCGTTGCCTTGAAACGAAAGACGGCCGCGAATGCACGCCAGCGCCGCGCGCATCTGCCGCGCCTCGCTCCACGATTTCAGCTCGTCGCTGATGAGCGGCACCGTCGATTGCAGCCGGAACGTGGACGGGCTGGCCACTTGCGCAAGCTTTCCCGGAGTGAGGTTGCCCTGCTCGTAAAGCGCTTTGGCGGGTGCCGCTTGCTGCACCATCGCCTGTGTGCCCGGGTCCCACGCAGCCGCCACCACGCTCTGCAACTGCGTGCGCGCGTCGATATCGGCCGAAAACGACATCATGTCCATGCCATAGGTCACCTTCAGCACGGCGTCTGCGCTGGTCTGCGGCGGCTTAACGCTCACCGTGCCGTTGTCGTCAGCGATGACGAGTGCGCCATTGGCCTCAGCGCGCAGCGCCATGAAATCCCAGTCGGTGCTGTAGAACTGGACGATCTCTTGATGCTGCGTCTGCGTCGTGGTCACATCGGCCGTGAGTCCGGCATTGGAAATCAGTTGGCTGATGATCCCACTGTCCTGCTGCTGGACATAGTTCGCGTTCTTGCAACCGATGGTCATGGCGACGGCTTTGTGTTTGCACTCCACAATCAGTCGAGCGTCGTTGTTGCCGTGAATCTTGATGCCGTGCCGCACGACAATGCCGTCGAAAATCGGTTTCGTAGTGCCGCCGTAACCGGCACTGATGACAATGGCCGTGCCCGGCACAAAGACTTCCAGGTCGCTCAGCGGGAAATCGTCGTCGGGCATGTCGCCGTCGCGCAGCACAATGCGTGCGCTGCATACGCGTCCCACCGCACGGTCGATCTCGACGGAGATCACGCCTGCGGTGTCGGGAATGGGGTTGCCTGCGCTCGTGATCGAGAGCGTCAGCACACCATTGGCGTTGAGGGCGGGAGAATCGGCCATGGCGTCAGACGAGCGGCGGAAAGCGCAGCACCATGCCCGGCTCCAGCTTGCGAAAACCGGTCAAGTTATTGATACGCGCGACCTCGCGGTAATACGACGGGTCGTTATAGATGCGATTGCACAACAGCGGCAGCGTGTCGCCCGCCGTCACCTCGACGAGATGGCTCAAATCGGGTGAGCTGAGATTCGCACGCAACGCGCTCTCGGTCGCGCTCATCCAGCCGACGATGCCAAGCGTCACGCGCGCGCGCAGCGGCTCACCGGTCGGTTTGAACATGGTGTAGTCGAGCGCGATCGACTCTACCCGACCAAAGAAGATGAACGTGCCCCACAACAGTCGGATGTAGTTCGGTTCGTGCTTCTTGCCGTCGTATTGGTAAATCACGGCGAGCAGCGCATCGATCATGTCTTTGACGCTACGCGACCCCGTGCCGTCGACCACCCCCGTGCCGTCTAGCACGAGGTTCTCGATGGTGATGGTTTCCGGCCGGATTGCGCTAAAACGTGGCGTCGCACTCGGCTGTCCGAGCGTCTGCTTCTTGTTGTATTCGATGCTCAGCTTGCGCTTGTAACCCACCGGGTTGATCAGCGCCTCGAATGCGCTGCGGCTCGTGTCGACCGAAATCTGACCGCCCGAGACTTTGCACGGGGCGATGTTGAATTTTCTGCGATTCAGACTGGCCGCCACGGATCAGCGCTCCTTCGCACGTTCAAGCAAATCGAGCACGAGTGCACGGCATTCGGCGAGCAAGTCGGCGCGCGCCTGCGCATCGAACACGGCTTCGCCTTCCGGCGCATCGGCGGGTACCGGCAATGGGCCGCCTTCGCCTGGCGCTTGCTGTATCACATTCGACTTGATACTCAATTGACCGATTTCAATCGACATCGGGTCACTCCATACGATTGGCGTAGGTGTAGCTCAGCACGATCTTTTCGATCGCCACCTCATTCTTCGTCGAACCGAAGCTTTCGATTTCCCACTTCACCGGATACGCATTGGCGAACGTCCAGATGCGAATCGGGATATGCATTTCATCGAGCAACTGCACCATCAACGACTGCGGCCGTATCGGCACGATGAATTCGCCTTCGAACACCGAGCGGCACCACATGACCAGCGGCGACGAGAACGACGCAACGCCCCGCTTGAGCTCGAGGTTCGGATGCTTCACCCCCTTTGGCAACGTGTGCACGAAGCGGTTTTCCCCACCCTCGGGGACCGATTCGGTGTCGAGTTCAGTGCTGATGCCGGAGACTTCCTGAAACGACGCATCGACGGCACCGCCCGTCGTAGCGAACATCACGCGAAAGTGGAAGGCAGCAGGCGGGTACGGATCGAAAGGCGATGACGGCATGTCGGGCACGTGCGCGGGCCGGCATCGGCACGCGCTTTTGCCAGCGCGCCGATGCCGGTGACCGGTGGTTAGCTATTGGCGATGGTCAACCCTTCGTGCACGATCTCGATCGTCTCGATGGCGACTTCGTTGCCTTCGGACTTCAAGTCGGTGCCCGTGATCTTGGTCGGCCACGCGTTGGCAAGCGTCCAGACCATCGTCGGCTTGCCGGCTTCGTCGAGCAGGCTGATCGTCACCGGCACGCGTTTGATGGTGTTCATCTTGATCTGGTTGAACCAGTCCCAGAACTTGTTATCGGACTTGAACACGCCCTTCTTCATCGTCACGTTGCCGTACTTCTTCATACCCGGCATCTTGATGACCGAGAATTCGGGGCTGTCGCCGTGGCGATACTTGATTTCTTCGGACTGCACGTCCAGACCGCTGACTTCCTGAAACGACATGACCTGCGAGTCCCACTTCACCTGAAAGTAGAACTTGGGAAGCGGCCACACTGTGGTGGATTGTTTCGAGCCGTCGTCTGCCATCACACACCTCGTTTAAAGATTGGATGCGAAAAATGCTGTGCCAGGCCAACGGCCTCAGGACTTCTGCATTTGTTGTTCGAACGTGAGTTCAATGAATTCGGCCGGACGGCTCACCGCCACCAGCACCGACACCTTGAGCAACCCTTCGAGAATGTCGTCGCCCGTCATCGTCTCGCCCAGCCCGACAAACACCTGGAACGCGTCGTCGGGGCTTGCGCCCGCCAGACCGCCGCGCTTCCACACGCTAGTGAGGAAGTTGCGCACCATGCTCTTGATCGTGACCCACGTGTTGGCAGTGTTCGGCTCGAACACATAGGCCTTACACGCAAGGCGCAACGACTCTTCGATCATGATCATCGTGCGGCGCACGCTGAGGTAACGCCAGTCGAGGCTGTTGCCGTCGAGCGTACGGGCGCCCCACACCATCACGCCTTCGCCGATGAAGCTGCGAATCGCGTTGACCGACTTACCGTTGGTCGGCGCGTTCAGGTCTTCCTGGTCGGCGTTCGAAATGCTCACGCTCGGCGACACCACACCATTCAGGCTCACGTTTGCCGGGGCCTTCCACACGCCGCGCGTGTTGTCGACGAGCGTGTACAGGCCAGCCATACCGGCAGACGGCGGCAGCAAGTTGAGCTTCTTCTGCAACGATTGCAGCACCTGCACGTAGACATTGCTCAGGGCGGCGAGCGTCTTGTGCAGCGTCTCGATGTCGTTGGCGGACATCGCTGCGGGTTTCGCGGCAGCGGCAGGCGCGGCAGCAGGTGCATCGCCACCGGCAGGTGCATCCGCCGCCGGCGTATCTCCGCCCGCGGGCGCGGCAGCGGCGGGCGCAGCAGGTGCGGCGCCACCGGCCAACTTCGCCAGCACTTCCTTAACCTGCGCGGCCTTCGCCTGTGCCGCTGGCGACGACGGCACCGGGTTGAGCACCGGGTCGAGTTCCGCCGTGATCAGCGTTTGCAGTTGTGCGGGGTTCGAAATCTTCGTGAAGTCGAGATCCTTCTCGGTCACGATCGACGTATTCACCCACGGGTAATACCCGGCACCGAAGTCGAGGAATTCGGAGCCGACGGCATCGCGGAATGCCGTGATGGCATCGCCGCCCGGTGCTTGCCGATCCCAGTAACCGTCGAACACGTCGAGAATCGCAAAGCGATTCCGCATCGTGTAGCCGCAGTGCATGAGCATGGCGCGCTGCACGGTCGTGCAGTCTTGCGCCGACAGACGCACCGCTTCGGGCACCACGACCATCGTGGGCTCCTGCTCCTTGATGAGCGTGTCGATGCCCTTGGTCAGCTTGCCCGGATCGATTTCATTGTCGGCATACGTGCCCACCGACACCACGTAGCAAGGCCCGCCGCCGTTCTGGAAGAACAGCAGCATGCTGTAGTACAGCAAGTACTCGGTGCCTTGCGCGGTCAGTTTGAACGGCTTGCGCGCGCCGGTCGGGCCGACAAAGAGGTCGGTCACGGCGGGACGTTGCGGGGCCGCGGCACCGCCTGCATCGGCGGCCGGTGCGGCACCACCCGCGTCCTTTGCCGGTGCCGTCGCTGCCGGCACTGCGTCGAGCGAGTAGCTCGTCGTCGGTGCCCCGCCGAAGTACGTCAGGAACTCCGCCATCGAGCTAATACGCCAGGGCGTATTGGCAAGCGGGGTGCCTTTGTTATCGGCGAACTGGGTGTAGCCGATAAATGCCGGCACGGCCGTGGCGACTTCCACCACGGAATTGGGGAATGCATTTTGTTCGACTACGTATACGCCTGGTGTTTTGTATTGCGCCATGGTTCACCTCGGTCAACGATCAATTGATGTAGATCTCGGACACCCAAACTGCCCGGCTCTGCGCCGCTTCCTGCCATTCCTGCCGTTGCTTTGTCTCCATCCCCTGCTGAATCACGCTGCCAACTTCGGCATTGGGCAGTCTTCGGATCAACACGCGTTCACCCGACCGGCCCCGTTCCCGCAGCTGAAATCGCTGCGGATATTGCTGCTGCATTGCAATTTCCTGCTCGCTCTCGAACACCATTGCACAGCGACCGCCGCTGCGCGGCTCACTGCCGGACGCCACGAAACTGACCTTCTCGTCGAGATCGACGATGGCTAAAGCATCGTTGCTGGCTTCGCAAACGTAGTAGTAGCGCCAGCGCGTCGCGCGCACGTCGAAATGCACCGTGTAGTCCACGCAGATCTGGTTCGCTGAAGCACTGGCAACGTGGTCGGCGAGATCGATCTGCACGACCAACACCGGCGGAGAAAGCCGGTCGGCGCGCTCGAGATGGGTGGTCAATGGCGGTGCGGTGATCGGCACCGCATTCGACGCATCGATAGCATTGCCTGCGTGCAGACGTTGCGTCAGCACAGCGGCATTCGGGTTCTCGCCGGTCTGCGGCACACTCGTCGCGCTTTGCAGAAAGTAGACGGCAGCACTGTTCTGAACTGGCGCGGTATAGCGAGAGAAATGTTCGTCGTTGGCGTACCACTTGATCGTGGCCACGGCCTCGCCCGGTTTGAGATCGCCCAGCAGCGCGTCACGGCGCGCCGCATCGCAAAATACGGCAACACCCTGCCGATGCGCTCGCACGAGCAAGTCGCGGCGCCGCGCCCAATCGAGGGTCGCAGGCGTGAGCGCGTGGCGCACCCATGCGTGCGGTTGCGACCAGTACGCATGAGTGAGATCGACGGTGAATAGCCGCGTGTAACCAGACACAGCGGCCCCGTTGGACGTGGCGGACATCGGGCGCGCTCCGGGCCGGGTCAGTGATTGAGCGCCGGTACAGGCGTGCGCACCGTCGGCACGGTACCGACGATATCGCCGGTATCGGGGGCCATTAGGCGCACCTTGTACAGCACCGACGGCAAATACTTGCCGCCAAGCATCGTCCAGAGATTGCTAAGTTCGCGGATGTTGAGATTTTCGATCTCGAGCACCAGTCGGTCGATGCGCGCGTCGAGCGACGGCGAAGACTGATGGTCGAAGACCGGATAACGCTGAAAGAAAGTGATCGCGCCAGAGATGAGCTTGAGCGAATCTTCGTAGTTACCGCCGGTGTAATTGGCGGCCACCATGACGTAGAGATTCAGATAAAGCGGTGCGACGGTGGTCGTCGCGCGCGATGCGCCTGCCTCACCGGGCAGCGATTGACGATACGGCCCCGTGTCTCGTTCGATATGCGTGAGGAACACCACCAAACGGTTGTTCGTGTCCGCAACGGCATGGCCGTGCATATCCACCAGACCGGACATCGTCACGATGTCTTCGGTGAGTGTGTAGGCTTGTTTTAAATACTCATTGAGCCGCCCCGCTAGGTGGCCCACAGCAGCGTTAATCATGGTTCCCCGATACCGTTCGCAATCCAATTGCTTATCTGATTCGGTACAACACTAGCGACTACCGGTACTGCTTTGTCGTAATTATTCCTACACCGTCTCGATTGCCGAAACGCAACGCTCGGCATTCCTGAGCGTTTTCGGCATCTGGCTTTCATTTTTGGCAGCGGAACTGTAGCACATGCGCACAGTGATTGGCGCGGCGATAGAAAAACGAAGGCCGGCAACGTTTCCGCGCCGGCCTTACCGAATCTTTCTGCGACTCGAGTAGCAGCTAAGCGTGCTGAATCGCGTCCTCAGTCGAGCAGCGCCTGCAATGCCGGTGGCAACCCGGCGTTGTCTTTCCTCGGTGGACGCTGAAAACTGCCGCCCGTCGCCGCCCCCGGCTGCAACGCCATTAACGATTCGCAGTGCTTGACGGCGCTGGAGACGCCATCGACAACCGGCACCGGAATCTGCCCCCGCAACTGGCGCGCCAATCCGGCCAGCGGCGCGCCAGCCACGATGATGACGTCGGCACCATCATGCTCCACCGCCATCTGACTGAGTTCCACGAGCCGCGCCGCGTGGTCTTCCTGCACCGTCGCAATGTCTCGCAGCGGTGAGGTGAGGCTGCGAATGCTGGCAAGCCGCGACGACAAGCCGTTCGCCGCCACGCATTCCCGATACCACGCCTGAATGCGGTGCGAAATGGCAATGATCGAGAACCGGTTGCCGAGCAGGCAGGCGCTGGCCAGTGCCGCTTCGGTCATGCCGACCACGGGCACGTCGAACAACTCTTTGATGCCACCCAAGCCGGGGTCGCCGAAGGCCGCCACGACCAGACCATCGAACGTGCCCGCCCGCTCTGCCGCCGCACAAGCGGTCGCATAGCCGCCGGTCAGCGCCTCGAAGCGAGTTTCGATATACGCCACGCCGAATTGCGCGGTGGCGAACGACAGCGACGTTTGCGGCGACGCCGCCCGGCGCGCCTCCGCCTCGATCAGTGCCGTCACACTGGTGGAAATATTGGGGTTGATCACGAGCAAGCGCATCGCAACGTCTCCTTGTCAGTGCGTTACACGAGCGACGGCGCATCGGCGGGCAGAAACTGCCCGCGCCCCGGCGCCGGTTCCAGATACTTGCGATTGGCCACGAGTTGCTCGCCGCGCGAGAAGCAATGCACTGGCCACCCCGTCACTTCCCTGCCCTCGTACGGCGTGTAGTCGACCGCGTGATGCAAGGCATCGTTCGTGATCTGCACCTGCGCGTCGGGGTCCCACAGCACGATGTCGGCATCGGCACCGATGGCGATCGTGCCTTTGCGCGGGTACAGACCGTACAGCCGTGCCGGGCGATACGACGTCAGTTCGACGAACTTATGCAACGACAGCCGTCCCTGACGCACACCGTCGAACAACAACGGAAGCCGCGTTTCAATCCCGGGAATGCCGTTGGGAATGTGTTCGAACGATGGCGTTTCACCACCGGGCTTCTTGCCTTGCGGATCGTCGTAGTTAAACGGCGCGTGATCCGATGAAAACACCGAGAACACGCCCTGCTTGAGCGCTTTCCAGACGGCTTCCTGATTATCGGTATCGCGCGGCGGCGGACTGCACACGCATTTGGCACCGGCATAACCGTCGTCGCCGGGGTGCCCCATGTCGTCAGCCGTCAGATAGAGATACTGCGGACACGTCTCGGCAAGAATGGGCATGCCGCGGCCCTGCGCCCAGCGAATTTGCCCGATGGCGTCTTTGCCGGATACGTGCACGATCAGAATCGGTACGTCGACCAATTCGGCAAACGTAATGGCCCGATGCGTGGCCTCACGCTCCACAGCAGCCGGGCGCGCCAACCCGTGAAACTTCGGCGCAATGCGCCCTTGACCGACCAGTTTGTCGGTCAGCCACGCGATGCAATCCGAGTTCTCCGCATGCACCATCACCAGTGCACGATGCTCGCGCGCCACCGAGAGCACTTCGAGAATTTCTCTGTCCGAGAGCTTCAGATCGTCGTAAGTCATGTAGATCTTGAACGACGTGTAGCCCTCCTGAATCAGTTGCGGCAACTCTTCTTTCAGCACCTTTTCCGTCGGATCGGCCACGATCAGGTGAAAGCCGTAATCGACCACGGCGCGCCCGTTCGCTCGGCGGTGGTAATCCTCGACCGCCGCGCGCAAGGAGCCGCCTTTCTCCTGCGCGGCGAATGGGATCACGGTCGTGGTACCGCCACACACGGCAGCGCGTGTGCCGGTGAAGAAGTCGTCGGCCATGCGCAGTCCGTCCGGCATTGGCTGATCGAGATGGCAATGACCGTCAACGCCGCCCGGCATGGCAAGCAGGCCCGTGGCATCGACTTCGCGCCGCCCCGGACCGAGGCGGCGGCCCAGCGCCACAATGACGCCATCGCTTACGCCGATATCGGTCTGAAAGCGATCGGAGGCCGTCACGACATCCGCGTTGCGAATCACAAGATCGAAGGGCTGCGCGCCTGCAAATGCATTCGTCATGGCATCACTCCCCTCGCGCAAACAGTTGTCCCCACTCGGACAACGCGCGCGTATCGAGACCGGCAAGCTTCATCGATTTCCAGATCACCGTGGAAATCGTGTCGTACACAGGGATGCCGGTTTGGGCTTCGAGCGCGCGCGCCAGCGGTGCGGCGTGCAAGTTGGTGCAGAACGTGGTGATGGCTTGCGGGCGCTGCACGGCCACTTCGTTCACGAGACGGGTGAGCGTATCGCTGTCGACTTCGGAGAACTCGAAGTTCTTGCGCAAGTCCAGATGGCGCTCGGCCGTGCATTGAATACCGCGCCGGGCGTAATTCGCGATGATTCGCTGCTGAACGTCGTCGAGATACGGTGTGACCAGCCCCAACTCCTTGACGCCGGTCTGCTCGAGAATTTCATTGAGCGCCAGCACAGAGGTGGTCGCCGGGATGCCCGTCGCCTCGGTAATTTGGCGGCACAGCGCTTCGTCGGTTTCGAAACCGAGCCAACCTGCCGACGTGCCGTTCCAAGCGATGACGTCGACTTCGGCATCGGCGAGCAGCTTGGCCGCGTCGAGAATCTTGTCGAGATCGAATTGGCCGAGCGCCGTCGACCCCAGCGAAATTTCGGTCACGCGAAAACGCGAAAAATGGACACTGACATTCGGCAGTCCCGCCACCATCGCGCTGGTAATCGGTTCGAGCGCGGTGTTGGAGGACGGCGTGAGCATGCCAAGCAAAGTGCGGGAGTTTTTTGTCATTGTCGTTCCAATACCAAAAGCAAAGGACAGCGACCGGCCGCTGCGAGCGCGTGCCGGTCAGGTAAATCGATAAATCAGACAGGGAGTTTTCGTTCGTAATCGATCAACGTGGAGCACACGAACAACCCAACGCCAGCGGCAGCAAAGAACATCAGCGCAAGGAAGTACGAGCCGGTGGTTTGCACGATTAGGCCGACGATCAACGGCACGCTGATGCCGCCGATGTTGCCGCCCAGATTCATCACGCCGCCGAGGAAACCGATCTTGTTACGCGTGCCGAGGATCGACGGAATGCACCAGTACAGGCCGCACCAGCGCAGGAAGAAGAGCGTCGACGACAGCAGCACGACCGTGACCACATCGCTGGTGACGTATGCCACCGAGAAAATCGAGGCCGTTGCGATGACCGCAGCAATGCCGAAGAGCGTGCGCATCACTTTGTTCGGTGCGCCGCCAGCCGCTTTCCATTTGTCGCCGATCCAGCCACCGATCAGCTCACCGATGAAGCCGCAGAAAAAGATGATGAAACTCGCACCACCCATTTGCTTGATATCGAAGCCGTGCACTTTGTGCAGGTAGTTCGGCATCCACGTCAGCAGCCCGTAGAACACGGTGTTGAAGCACATCCAGCCGAGCGCCATGCACCAAACCGAGCGGTATTTGAAGAAATCCAGCGAACGGCCCGACAAGTTTTCCGGTTCGGCGCGATGCTCCGACGCCTGCGCCATTTCGATGTAATTGGCTTCGTCTTCGTTGACGTCCGGATGTTCGCGCGGTGCATTGCGGATATAACGCCATGCGACGTAACCCGCGAGCATCGTGCCCACACCCGCCACCACGAAGGCCAGCCGCCACGAACCCAGCACGGTAATCAGCCACGTGATGATGATGGCGCCCAACGCGGCCCCGAGCGGCGCACCGCCGTCGAGCAGCGTGGCACCGCGTCCGCGTTCGTTCTGCGTCATCCAGATGGCGTTGAGTTTGCCGCCCGCCGGATAAATCGGCGCTTCCGCAGCGCCCAGCCCGAAGCGGGTCAGGAGCAGCGTCGTGGCGCTCGTACAAAACGCGGCGGCCGCCTGAAAGAGGCCCCAGAAGACCGTGGCCAGTGCGATGACGATGCGTGGCTTGTACTTGTCGGCCAGCATGCCGCCCGGAATCTGCATGACGGCATAAGTCCAGAAGAAGCCGCTCAGAATCAGCCCCTCCATCGCTGGCGTGAGATCGAACTCTTTCGAGATCAACGGCATCGCCACCGACAGCGACGCACGGTCGATGTAGTTCACGGCGATGAGAAACAGCATCAGAAAAAAGATCTTCCAGCGAACCGTGCTCTTCGCACCGGTTAGCGTTGCGGCCCTGCTTGTCGACTGCATGGTGAATCTCCCGATTAGATGACTTGAGTACCGTCGTCGCGCAACTTGGGAGTGAGTATAGAATCTGTAATCTGTAATTACAACGCTGGTAAATAATTGATTTTATTAGGATGATACGTAGGGATTTCCCTATATGGTAGGATCTTTTCGACACTGATAATCGATAACGAGACAACGTGGCCCTTCCCCTCCAGCAGTCCCCCAGACTCCGCACACTCGGTATGTCCGCCGAGATTGCAGCCCGCCTTCGCGTCATGATCGAAGAAGGCGAATTGCCCCCGGGCGAGCGCATCGACGAGAAAGCGCTCTGCGAACTTTTCGATGTCTCGAAGACGCCGTTGCGTGAGGCGCTAAAAACGCTGGTTTCCGAAGGGCTGGTATTGCACCGGCAGTACATCGGTTATCGCGTTGCCCCGCTGGATTTAGCGGAGTTGCGCGCGACGTTCGAAACGCTGCATGGGCTGGAGCGTTTGGCAGGCGAGTTGGCCGCGTCGCGGCTGACGGATGTCGCGCTGCGCACCCTTGAAAAGAAGCATTTGCAGATGCTCGATGCGCATAGCAAAGGCCATCGCACAGACTACTTCCGCATCAATCAGGAGATTCATCAACTGATCGTCGATGGCGCCGCTAACCCGGTGTTGTCGTCGATTTACGCGGCGCTGATGAGTAAGGTGCACCGCGCGCGTGGCGCGGCAAATGCCGATCATTTACGTTGGCAGGAATCGCACGAAGAGCATGAGCAGATCATGCGTGCGCTACGCGAGGACGGGCGCCCTCGCTTGGGCGATGTGCTCAAGGCACACTCGGAAAATACGGCCACTGAGGTGTTGACCGTCGTGGCGGAAGCCATTCGCAAGGGCGAGTGATACTGACGCGGCGTGCATCACTCACTTGAAATGACTCGCCCGGCATGGCTTACGTGCCCGCGTCGTGCCCCGGCACTGTGAACCCTGCTTGGCGTGTCGCGGCAAGGCTCGCGTCGTAACGCTCCCCCATGCCACCGAGTGCAACGGTCGCGCGACGTGCACCGTCGAGTAGCGCGGCCAATGCCTGCTTCACTGCCGATGCCATGTCGAAACGCGCCTTCGGCCCGGACAGGGTGAGCGCACCGACGAACTCCCCACTCGCACCGAACACCGGCACCGAAACCGACGCGGTTTCGGGGTCTCGTTCACCGAACGAGACAGCCCAGAGACGCTCTCGCACATCGGCCCAACGCGGGTCGTCGGTTTCAGTAAAGGCGAGTAAAACCTTGCCCGACGCGCCCTTCGCGATCGGGAATTCTTCACCGATACGAATCGACACCCGCACCGCGCGCGTAGGCTCCACCCGGTAGAGCACCAACCGCTGATCGCCCTGACGGACATACAGCGATGCGGTTTCGCCCAGTTCGCGGCTCAACTGCTGCAACACCGGCTCAATCACGGGCCCCACCTGAAACGACCGCTGATAACGTGCCGCCAAGCGCAACGGTTGCGGGCCGATGGCATATCGCCCGTCGCCCAGTTTGCGAATGAATCCCCCGTGTTCGAGCGCACCGAGCAAGCGCAGCACCGTGCTCTTGTACAGATCGGTGCGCAGCGAAATTTCGGTCAGTGTCAGCCCATCTTCGGCAGGGCCGAACGCGTTGAGGATCGCAAACGCACGATCGAGCACTGCGACGCCGCTGCCGCTGCCGCTATCGGCGTTACCGGCGCTTTCGGCGGCTTGTCCCTCAGCACTGAATTCTTCTTGGCCCACTCGGCTCTCCTGTCGTGCGTTTCATTGTGTCCGGCAACTCTACAGTTCTACGGGACAGAACACAAGTTCCACAAAATGAGTGAATTACGGGTTTACCCAACTTAAATGCGCGTGAAGTTGCTCGTATAGTTCTATCAAACAGAACATAGTTCTTTCTGATAGAACTTCAGGAGCTTTCGAATGACCCAATCCTCCGCCCCGCAAGTACTGGTGAGCGAAGTCGGTCCGCGCGACGGACTGCAAAGTCTGAAGCGCGTGATGCCGACCGCCGCCAAGCTGCGCTGGATCTCCGCACTCGCTGCCGCCGGTCTCAAAGAAATTGAAGTCGGCTCGTTCGTACCGGCCAAGTTGCTGCCGCAGATGGCAGACATTCACGACGTCGTCGCCCACGCGCTGTCGATTCCCGGACTGCGCGTCGCGGTGCTCGCGCCCAATTTGCGCGGATCGCAGGCGGCCTTCGAAGCCGGTGTGCACAAGCTGACGCTGCCCGTCTCGGTGACCGACGAGCACTCGATGGCCAACATCCGCAAAACCACGGCGCAAATGATCGAAGAAGTGCGCGCCATCGTGGCGCTGCGCGACGCCCAATTCCCTGGCATCGAGATCGAAGCCGGGGTATCGGTCGCCTTCGGCTGCACGATTGCGGGCACCGTGACCGACGACCAGACGATGCGCATGTGCCTCGCCATGGCGGAGTGCGGCGTCGATGAAATCGGTTTGTCCGATACCAGCGGCTACGCCAACCCGGTGCAGGTGCGCCGCCTGTTCCGTCGCTTGCAGGCCGAATTCGGCAGCAAAGCGGGCGGCGCGCATTTCCATAACACCCGCGGTCAGGGGCTAGCCAACGTAGTCGCGGCGCTGGACGCTGGCGTGACGACCATCGATGCGAGCCAGGCCGGACTCGGCGGATGCCCATATGCGCCCGGCGCAACCGGCAACATCGTCACGGAAGACTTGGTGTTCCTGCTCGAAGCCATGGGTCACGACACCGGCATTGATGTCGATGCGCTCGCCGCTGCGCGCGCCGTGCTTGCCGATGCCCTGCCTGGCGAAGCGCTTTACGGCCACGTGCAAGACGCCGGTCTGCCGAAAGGCTTTCGCTACGCCGATGGACGCGCCCCTAGCGCCCCGCAACCGGAAGGTTGCCTGCTGGGAGACGCGCAATGAGCGAGGCGACAAACAAAGTGCACGGCAACCGTGACTTGCCCTACAGCGGCGTGCGCGTCATCGAAATGACGCACATGGTGATGGGCCCGACGTGCGGGATGGTGCTGGCCGACCTGGGCGCAGAAGTCATCAAAGTCGAGCCGATGACTGGCGACAGCACACGGCAACTGCGCGGTTCCGGCGCGGGCTTTTTCAGTACGTTCAATCGCAACAAGAAGAGTCTGGCCGTCGACCTGAAAGACCCGCGCGGCGTGGAGATCGTGCACCGCTTGCTCGCGAATGCCGACGTCTTCAGCGAGAACTTCAAGAGCGGCACGATGGACAAGCTCTGGCTCGGCTACGAAACGTTGTCGCGCCTCAATCCGCGCCTCATCTACGTGTCGCACAAGGGCTTCTTGCCCGGCCCGTACGACCATCGCACTGCGCTCGACGAAGTCGTGCAGATGATGGGCGGTCTGGCCTACATGACCGGACCGGAAGGCAAGCCGCTGCGCGCAGGCGCGAGCGTCAACGATGTGATGGGTGGCATGTTCGGCGCAATAGGTGCAATGGCCGCGTTGGCCCAGCGCGAGCGCACCGGGCAAGGGCAAGAAGTGCAAAGCGCACTCTTCGAGAACAACGTGTTCTTGATGGCGCAGCACATGATGCAGTTCGCCGTCACCGGTCGCCCCGCCGCGCCGATGCCGAGCCGCATTTCCGCATGGGCGGTGTACGACGTTTTTACCGTCAAAGACGGCGAGCAAATTTTCCTCGCGGTGGTATCCGATACCCAGTGGGCACTCTTTTGCGATGCGTTCGGTTTGCAAGCATTCAAGGCAGACGAACGGCTCGCCACCAACAACCTGCGCGTGCAAGCGCGTGAATGGCTGATGCCGAAGCTTCGGCATCACATGGAGGCATTCACCGCCGCCCATATCGGAGAAATTTTCGAGCGCGCCGGCCTGCCTTACGCGCCGATCACGAAGCCGCAAGCGTTGTTCGACGATCCCCATCTGCTGGCCACGGGCGGTCTGGCGGAAGTCACGTTGCCCGCCGACGCGAGTGCGGCAGGACAAGCCGTCAGCACCCGCACCGCACTGCTGCCGATCACGCTGGCAGGCGAGCGTTTGCCGCTGCGCGCAGCGCCGCCGTCGCTGGGTCAGGACACGCAGGCCTTGCTCGCTGAACTCGGCTATACGCCCGACGAGATTGCGGGCCTAGCCGATGCCGGTGTCGTGCGTTGCGCGGCAGCGCAGGCAGTCGATGGCGCGGCGCAGCCGTCCCCCGTGGAGCTAGCGAGCGCCTGAATTTCGCAAGTCCACTGAATCCATCGAATCCGTAAGTCACACACAAGAACGCCGAGGCGTGCCACCCGTTGAACGGCAAGCGCGCCCGGCAATATGCAGGAGACAACCATGACCTCGTTATCCCGGACCACGCCAGCGGAACTGCCCGCGAGCGGCACGCTGGAGCAACGCGCGGTGCAAAAAGCCGCCTGGCGCTTCATCCCCCTGCTTGCCCTCGCCTATTTCTTTAACTATCTCGACCGTACCAGCGTGGGGTTTGCAGCGCTCACGATGAACCGCGACCTCGGCCTGACGGCCACGCAGTTCGGCTGGGGCGCGGGCATTATGTTTGCCGGGTATTGCCTTTGCGAAGTGCCGAGCAATCTCGCGCTCTATCGCTTCGGCGCACGGCGCTGGCTGGCCCGCATCATGATCACGTGGGGCATCTTTGCGGCAGCGACGGCGCTGGCCGTGGGGCCGATGAGCTTCTACGCGATTCGCCTGCTGCTCGGTATCGGTGAAGCAGGTTTCTTCCCCGGCGTGATCTTCTTCCTTGCCGTGTGGTTCCCTGCGAACTACCGCACGCGGGTGCTCGCGTGGTTCACTGTGTCGACGCCGTTGTCGTCCTTTATCGGCGGCCCGCTGTCGACGTGGCTGCTGCAAATGGACGGCGTGTTCGGCCTTGCCGGTTGGAAGTGGATGTTCATCATCGAAGGGTTGCCCGCATGTTTGCTGGGTTATCTCGTGCTGAAGCTGCTTGCCGATAAGCCCGCCGATGCCAAGTGGCTCACCCCCGACGAGCGTCAGGCGCTGCAACAGGCCTTCGAGCGTGAAGGCAGTTCGGCCAAGAAAAAGAAGGACTTCCGCGCGGCCCTCAAAGACGTGCGCGTCTATCTGCTTGCCTCGATTTCGTTCGGCTTCACGATGGGTTCGTACGGCATTGGCATCTGGTTGCCGCAAATGCTCAAAGCGCACGGCATGAGCGTGACGCAGACGGGCTGGCTCTCCGCGGTGCCGTACTTCTTCGCCACGATCGCGCTGCTCTGGTGGGCTAAGCGTGTGGACCGTCGCGGCGGGCACATTGCGAATTTGGCGGCGGGGCTGTTGATCGGTGCCGTAGCGTTAGGCGTGTCGACCTATTTCGACCAGTTGGTGCCTGCGATGACCGGCATCACGCTTGCCCTGATCGGCACCATCGCGGGCCGCACGATCTTCTTCACGCTGCCTGCACGGTTCCTCTCCGGACAGGCGGCGGCAGGCGGTCTCGCCCTGATCAATTCGATTGGCGCATTGGGTGGCTTTGCAGGCCCTTATCTCGTGGGCTATCTGAAAGACAGTTTCGGTACGTTCACGGCAGGCATGTTGGGTCTGGCCGTCGTACTCGGTGTGACCACGCTGCTCACGCTCGCTCTGTTCGCCTTCCCGCAGGAGGAGAAATAATGCGCCGTATTCAATCACCGTCGCGCCGCAAGCTCTTGCAGGCGGCTGCGGCATCGGCAGCGCTGTCGGCCACGCGCGTTTTTGCCAAGGAGGAATCCCGTCCCATGACGGCGACTAGCAACTATCTGCCCGTGCGCGCCGAATGGCTGGCATCGGGTAATGAATCCGCGCTTGAACCGGCGATGCCGATCATCGATGCGCATCATCACTTCTACGAGCGCCCGGGCTGGATTTATCTGCTCGACGAGTATCTGGAAGATGCCCGCGGCGGGCACAACATCACGGCGTCGGTGTTCATGCAGGCGCTTACTCGCTACCGGCAGTCGGGTCCCGAAGCACTGCGGCCGGTCGGTGAGACGCAGTTCGTGGCGGATATCACGGCACCGTTGCAGCAATCGTCGCCGCGCGTCGCGCAGGGCATGGTCGGGTATGCCGACTTGCGGCGGGGGGCAGCGGTGCGCGACGTCCTGGAGGCACACCTCGCAGCGGGACAAGGCCGGTTCAAAGGCGTGCGTCATTTGGTGACCTGGGATGCCGATCAGACGCTCGTCAATCCGCTGTCGGCCGCACCACGTGGGCTGTTGCTCGACAAGGATTACCGCGCAGGCGTGGCGCAGTTGGGGTCGCTCGGTTTGTCGTACGACGCGTGGCTGTTTTTCCCGCAACTGCCGGAGTTGTTCGATCTGGCCAAGGCATATCCGCAGACGCCCTTTATCGTGAATCACTGCGGCGGCGTGGTGCGCATTGCCAGCTACGAGAATGCGCGCGACGAGGTGTTCACCCGGTGGTCCCGCTCAATGCGCGAGCTGGCGCAGTTGCCGAACGTCTATGTGAAAGTGGGCGGATTGGGGATGCGGATCAACGGCTTCGACTTCGAAAAGGGAGAACGGCCGCCCACGTCACAGGCGCTCGCCGACGCATGGAAGCCGTGGATGCACACCTGTATCGAGGCGTTCGGGGCAGACCGCTGCATGTTCGAGAGCAACTTCCCGGTCGACAAAGGCTCGTATTCGTTCAATAACGGCTGGAACGCCTTCAAGCGCCTCACGGCACAGGCCAGCCCGACCGAGCGGGCCGCACTGTTCAGAGAGACAGTGTCGAAGGTTTATCGATTGGGATAACGAAAAGGCTCGCCTATCAAGCGAGCCTTTTCAGTTCGATCAAGCCGCGGTCTTCAATGTCGACATCGCATTGCTTGGATCTGCGCCGCCCACGGCAAACGCCAGCATCGCCGGGTTCATGCTGTCGACCATCGACGACGGCATGAGGATGGTGGCGCCTCGCTCTTTGGTCGTCTCGTAGATGATGTTCATCGCGCGCAGCTGCAACGCCTGCGGATGGCCTTCGTAGATCGTGGCCGCCTCGACGAAGCGCGCCGCGATCACCGCTTCCGCAGAGCCGAGAATCATACGGGCCTGCTTTTCCCGCTCGGCCTGTGCCTGCCGCGACATCGCATCTTGCAGCGCCACGGGAATCGCCACGTCCCGCACTTCGACCGAAATCACGGCAATCCCCCACGCGGCAGTCTTGGCGCTGATATCCGCACGCAATTGCTCGTCGGACGCCTTCCGGTCAGACAGCAACGTCGAGAGCATCGATGCGCCGATCATCTCGCGCAACGATGTCTGCGCTACGCGGTCGATCGCCTGCCGGTAATCCGTAATCGCAAGCGCCGCCCGCTCCGCGTCGTTCACATGCCAAAAGATGATGGCGTCGACATTCACCGGCACCGTGTCCTTCGTAAGCGCCTGTTCTGCATTGAATGCCGTGGTTTGAATGCGGGTATCGATGATGGCTGTCACGTTGTCGACGACCGGCAAGATCATGAACAGCCCCGGCCCCTTGACGCTCTGGAGCTTACCGGCCCGCAAAATGACGAACTTCTGCCAAGCGTTGGCCATCTTCAACATCGACGCCAGCAACATCGCAGCGACGAGAAAACAAGGCGCCAGATAAGGGTTGACATACACGCCTGCTGCCGCGCCCAGCAACAACAGGACCAAGACGAGAAACGATGTGATCGGGTTCATGAAAAAACGCCTCCTGCGGGCGTCTCGTCATCACTTTTGGTATCGGTCCACCCGCGAAACGGATGCCCGCCCGGTTTAGGCAGGCCATCCTTACGCCTGACTTCTGCGGCTATGTGTCAGCACCCTGATTGTGCTGAATGATTGGGTTCTTATTCATCATAGGTTGTGTGCGCAATAGCGTTCGATCTCAGATAGCACTGACGGCGCGACCTCGATCACGTCGGGGCGATCGCCACGCCCCGCCACGTAAATACCCTTGGCAGACAAGCGCTCTACGTGAAGCGCCAATCGGGTGGCGAAATCCGGAGCGAGCGCCGCCGGGGCGATGGCGACGATGCATAGCCCGGCACCCGGTGAGGCGTTGCCATGTTCAAAAGACGGGCAATCTAACGACCAGTTCGCGCCGGTTAGCCCTGCCGACAGGACTTCGACCATCAACGCAATATTGGCGCCTCGTGCGCCGCCAAAAGCGAGCAGCATGCCCGTCAAGGCATCGTTCGCGTCGGTTGTGGGCATACCTGCGGCGTCTAGCGCCCAGCCTTCCGGAATGGCATGCCCCTTCGCGGCGGCTTCGCGAATGTTGACGAATGCCGTAGCGCTCGACGCCTGATCGATCACCAGCGGCGCGCCCCCGGCAATTGGCGCGCCGAACGACAACGGATTGGTGCCGAATACCCGCTGGCGGCTCTGTGGCGTGGTCACGAGCGCCGGGCCGTTCGATGTCGCCAGACTGATCAAACCGGCGTCGGCCAACCGCCGCGTGTAATAGCCCAACTCCCCAGCGGTGTAGCTGTTGGCCTGCGCAAACAACGCAACGCCATACTGCTTCGCGCGTTCGACAAGCTCGTTGAATGCCAGATCGAAACCCAATTGCGCAATGCCGTGTTTTGCATCGACCTTGATCGTCGTCAGCGTGGGAAACGCGATGTCGGGCTGCGCCGACCGCGCAATTTGGCCCTTCGAGAAACCTCTCAGGTAATCCAGCAGATGTGCAAAACCTACCGAACCGTGGCCCGACAGTTCTGCGGCGACCGTGGCATTGGCGAGTGACGCAGCCGTCGGTGCGTCGGCGCCCACCGCCATGATTGCCGTGCGCGCCAATGCCTTAGCCTGCTCGATGTCGAGTTGCATGGATTCCCCGTGATAGTCGATGTTCGGAACACCCATTTCCGGTGCAGATATTGCAATGCTTGTTGAGAATACGGCAACGCAGCGTCTTCGACCACCCGCGCCGGATATCCATCAAATGAAGGATGGAGAGCTCACCCCCTTGTGCTGTAATTCCAACCGATTCTCGCGATACAGCGTTGAACACCGTTTTAGTGGGGAAGGAAAAATGCACACAACAATGACGAAGGTGGTCACCGCTGCGGCGCTGGCCACGGTTTTCACTTGCGCGCCCGTCAGCGTCACATTCGCTGCCGGGTTGGCCACCACCGCTGCCACGCAGGCACCGCCGACCTCCGCACCGTCGAATTCAAACAAGCCGAGCGGGAACAGCAACACCAACGTCAACACGCAGATTCTGATCAACACGCTCAACGCGCTGTCAAAACCGCAGAACGCACCGGCGCAGCAGAATGACGATCCGACGCCCTCATATCAAGCCCCTACCCCACGTCCGGCTGCCCAGACGTACCAGCCCGCCGCTCAACAAAAGCCAGCACTGGTGACCAACGCCGGTTACAACTGCGAAGACTCCCTGCGCGCGTCGTTAGTCGCCTCGCGCCCGGACATGACGAGTGCGCGGCTGGCCGATCTGGCACGTAGCTTCTGGGAAACCGACTATCGGGATATCAACATCGCCAACGTGCCGCGGTTGCGCGAGCGTCTCCATAAGCTGAACAGCGACATGGCCGATCCCTCGATGATCGACAGCAAGCAGGGCAACCAATGCGTCGCCGGTGCCATCGCGGCGCGTCTGGACGAGTTGGGCTGGAGCGCCGATGCGATCGACCGCACCCATCAAACCAAATTCGACGACATCACTGCAAAATCGACCGCGGCGCTCGACAGCAACGTCGGCGCCGGTAAGAAGCGCTTGGTCCTCAAGCAGTACCCAAGCTGCCTGAAGATCGTCGACGTCAAACTCGACGACACGGTCAAGAACATGTACTGGTACGGCATCGCCAATACCTGCGGCGAAGCGGTGCAGGCGCACTGGTGCGAGGGCAAAGGCTGCAAGCCGACGGATCGCGCCGCCGATATCGCCGCAGGCAGTAAGGAAGAAAGCTGGATGCGCGCCCAGTCGCCCAGCGATGTGCGCTTCCGTGGCACCGCCTGCGCGACCGAGTACAAAGGGCATGGCGTGCTCTATGACAAAGCGCGCAACGAGTGCTGGGTTTCGATGGAATAAAGGCGAGCCGTCGAGGCGGGCATCAACCCCGTTTGCGCGCCCGCCCGTTGGTGAGCGGCGGGTCCACCGGGGTGTTGCGCAGCGATGTCAGCACGCGCTGGGCCGCCTCGCCGCACCCTTCCCCCTCGCCGCGCTGCTCAATCGCATCGATCAGCGCCGAAATATTGTGTTTGCTTTGCGCCAGACTTTGCTCGAGACGCTCGATCTCCGTGACCTTACGGCGCAACACTTCAAGCAACGTGTCGTGGGGCCACGCACTGAGATCGGGCGGCAGGATCGACCGGATTTCATCGAGCGAGAACCCGGCGTTCTGCGCGCGGCGGATGATATCCAGCCGCGTGAGCGCATCGTCGCCGTACTCCCGATAGCCGTTGGACTGTCGCTGCGCATCGGGCAACAGCCCCTGTGCCTCGTAGAAGCGGATTTTCGACGCCGCCAGGCCGCTGACTTTCGCCAGGTCACCAATTTTCATCGTCCGCCTCCACAGCGCTTGACATTAAAGTGAACTTTAAGGTTATCGTCCCCTCATCGTCAACTGAGGAGGCGACACAATGACGCTCTTCACCCCCCTTACCCTGCCGAACGGCACCCAAATCCCGAACCGCCTGGCCAAGGCCGCCATGGAAGAAAACATGGCCGACGCCAACCACGCACCGTCCGATGCATTGCTCCGTCTCTACGACGCTTGGGCGCGCGGCGGCGTGGGCCTGATTCTGACGGGTAACGTCATGATCGACGCGCAAGCCATGACCGGCCCCAACGGGGTCGTGTTGCAGGACGACGCGCAGTTGGATCGCTTTCGGCGCTGGGCGGACACCGCACGCTCGCAGGGTGCGCAGATCTGGATGCAGCTCAACCACCCCGGGCGTCAGATGCAGTCCGCCCTCGGACAACCCACCGTCGCCCCGTCGGCCGTCGCGCTCGACCTTGGCGCCTTGTCCAAACGCTTTGCCGTGCCCAGAGAAATGACGCCCGACGACATCGCTGACGTACAGTCACGCTTCGTACGCAGCGCCGAACTCGCCGAGCGCAGCGGCTTTACGGGCGTGCAGATTCATGCGGCGCACGGCTACCTGCTGAGTCAGTTCCTTTCCCCGCTGACGAACAAGCGTCAGGACGCATGGGGCGGAAGTTTGGAAAACCGTGCCCGCTTGCTGCTCGACATCGTCCGAGCGGTGCGAAAAGCGGTCTCGCCGGGATTTGCCGTGGCCGTGAAGCTCAACTCCGCCGATTTCCAGCGTGGCGGTTTCAGCGCTGAAGATGCCAAACGCGTGGTCGAATTGCTCAACCCGTTGGGCGTCGATTTGGTCGAACTGTCAGGCGGGAGCTATGAGGCACCCGCGATGCAAGGGCAAGCGCGCGATGGCCGTACGCTGGCGCGGGAAGCCTACTTTCTGGAATTTGCCCGCGAGATCACAACGGCAGCGCGCATGCCCTTGATGGTTACCGGCGGTATCCGCCGCCAAGCCGTCGCCGAACAGGTCGTCAATGATGGCGTGGCCATGGTTGGCATTGCCACCGCCCTGTCCATTGATCCGACGCTGCCCGCACGTTGGCGCGACGGCAAACACAGCGAGCCGAACCTGCGTCCCATCACGTGGAAGAACAAGGCACTCGGCTCGCTGGCGAACATGGCTGTCGTCAAGTTCCAACTCAATCGCTTGAGCGCCGGACGCGCGACAAAACCTGACGTGTCGCCGCTCAAGGCGTTGATCCTGCAACAACTCGCGACGGCCTGCCAAACGCGGCGCTATCGGCGGTGGATGTCGCGTAGCGCCGCGCAATAACGCCGTCGCCGTTTTATTTGGCTGGCAGTTCGAACGCCGGGTCGATCGGCACCCGGTAGCCGACTGCCAGCCGATTGGTTTCATTCGCCATACCGACCACGGCGAGCAACTCGCCAAACATCTCATCGGTCATGCCCGCGCGCCGGGCGGCGGCCGTGTGGCTTGCCACGCAGTAGCCGCAATTGTTGGTCACACTCACCGCGACATAAATCAATTCCTTAATCAGCGGATCGAGCGCCCCGGGTGCCATCACATCTTTCACGCTGTCCCACGTGCGCGCGAGCGTCGGCGGGTGTTGCGCGATGAATTTCCAGAAATTATTGACGTCTGGCACGCCGCGTGTCGTCTTGATGTCATCGAAGACGGCCTTCACTTCCGGCGTGGCGTTTGCGTATTCAACAGGGGCTTGCTGACTCATGAGATAGGCCTTTGCGTTGGCAGTTGGGCGAAGCGCTAGATTACAAGCTTTCTCAAATGACTTGCGCGACACGTCATCTTGCAAAAAACGCAAGACATTATCGCAAATGAGAATCATTTTGATTTTTCCAGAAGAATCGCGGATGATGGCTCATCTGTTTCTGGAGACATGTTGATGGGTACGACCACTGATTTTGCTAGCCCGGTGAATGCATCGCGTCAGTTGGCGCTCGACGCCCTGCTCTCGCGTCAGTCGCACTGGCCGCTGTCTGAACCAGCACCGAACGATGTTGAGCTCAATCTGGTATTCGATGCTGCGCTGCGTGCACCGGACCACGGCCGGTTGCGTCCGTGGCGCTTTGTCGTCGTGCGCGACGAAGCGCGCGAAGATCTGGGCCAAGCGCTGGTTGAGATTGCCGCCAAACGAAATCCCGACGCAGGGCCCGAGGCCCACGAGCAACGCCGTCGCAAAGCCTTTGCGGCACCGCTCATCATCGTGATTGCCGCGTCGGTATCGACGCAAACGAATGTACCGGCGGGCGAGCAACTACTGTCGGTTGGCGCGGCCACAATGAATATGCTCAACGCGTTGCACATTCTTGGCTATGGCGGGTTCTGGGCCACCGGCCCCGACGCTTACGACAAAGATCTGCATCAGGTGCTCGACTTCGAGCCGAATGAACAAATTCTGGGCTTCCTGTTCGTCGGCACCCCGCCTGCCGATGCCGAAGTGAAGCCTCGTGCCGAACGCGGCGATCACGTTCGCGAATGGCTGGGGCGGCTGTCCATTTAATTGGATCGCAGAGCTAAGAGAACTCGCGCGGGCGCTTCGGCGCCCGTTTTGCTTTTTTGCTTCGCATAGCGCGTGATAGAGTCGCTGATCGTTCTTATGAACGCCCCCTGCGCGCAACGACTATGCCGATTTCGGACATCCATTCCGAGAAAACAGCACTGTTGGTCATGCACTATCAGACCGATATCCTCGCGCTGTTTCCTTCAGTTGCCCCCGAGCTGCTTTCGAACACACGTCAATTGTGTGACGCCGCCCGCGTTAAAGGCATTGATATCTATTTCGCCAAGTTTCACTTTAGCCCTGGTTATCCGGAAGTCAGCCCGCTCAATAAGAATGGGCAAGGCGTCAAGCAATTGGGGCTATTCGTTGAAGACGCTGTCTCGCCTGAATTGGGGCGGCGAGAGAACGAAACGGTTGTCGTCGCGCATCGTGCCAGCGTTTTCTATGGCACCGATTTGCAGGTGCGGCTTTCCGCCCGTGGCATCGACACGTTGATCATGGTGGGCATCGCATCGACGGGCGTGATGTTGTCGTCAATCGCTTATGCGAGCGATGCCGATTTTCGGTTATTCACCGTGAAAGATTGCTGCTACGATCCGGATCAGCTCGTGCACGATCATCTTTTCGCGACGGCGTTCGAATCGAGAACTACCGTGCTGACACTCGCGGATGCGCTGGCTTTACTGGCCTAACCACTACGCTTCAAACGCAAGTATGAAAACGCGTTTCCCAATACGCCATTGCAATACAATTGGCATCCCGAATTAGCCTGAATACATAAGTGCTTAACTTCGCACTATAATCCGCTCAATCGGACGAATTATCCGAATTCAGCCGGACGCATATCCGGCGGATAGAACGCAAAGCGTCACTCACGGGGCTTCCCTTGCTCGAACGTACTTCCGGTCTTATTTGACCGCGATACGCTTCGTGTCTGCACGCATGCAAACGCTTCCCGAAGTTTGTCGATAGCGCCGCTTTCAGGCGAGGAGACCACTGATGAAGTGTCCCCCTGTATTGCCGATGGATACCGAGAGGCTTGCCGCGTTGGCGGAATACGGGCTGGGCAGCGATCGTCCGCTGCCGAGTCTGGATGTCGTAGTTCGCATCGCGGCGCACATGTTCGATGTCCCTGTGGCAGCGGTCAATATGGTCGGCAGCGATCACGTGTTTTTTGCCGCCGCGACGGGATTCTCGGGCTGCGACGTCGACATGAGCCGCGACGCATCGTTCTGCGCGCATGCGATCCTTCAGGACGCCGTGCTGGTCGTGCCCGACGCGACACGCGACGAGCGCTTCCACGACAACCCCCTTGTCACTGGCGAGTCACAGGTGCGCTTTTATGCGGGCGTGCCTCTCATGTCGGTCGGTGGGCATGCGCTTGGCGCGCTGTGCGTTATCGACAACAAACCCAAGCACGATTTTTCAGCGGTCGATTGCGAGCGTTTGCGCGAGCTAGCGAGAATGGCATCCGACCGGCTCGAATTACGTCGCGTCGAGCTCTTTGTCGAACGCGACCGGCGCACTTTTGCTGAGCCTGAGCGGCGTTCGCCCACGGCGATGATCCGCTTCGACGAGAGCGGCAAGATCCTCGACTGGAATCTCGCTGCGGCCACGCTCTACGGATATGACATCCAAGACGCCTTAGGCCTGACTATCGAAGCGCTGGTGCCCGAGCACGGCCGCCCCGCACTGCGTGACCGAATCGCACAAGTGGTCACCATGGGCTCGGTCGATGGGCTGACCATGCCGTCAGTCGTTTATGGGCTGCGAAAAGATGGGGCCGAGTTTATGTTGAGCGCGTCGCTGTTCTGCTGGCGCGAGAATGGCGTGCTGACGTTCAACGCCCATGTCCATGACTTGAGTACGTTGCGCGACGAGAAAGATGCGCTCAAACGGCTTGCCAGCACCGACGTGCTGACCGGCGTGGCCAATCGCGCAAGCTTTTATCGCAACACCGAAGTCACGTCGGCGTGCCTCAGTGGTGCGGCAGTCGTGATCATCGATCTCGATGGCTTCAAGGATGTGAACGACACGCTCGGGCACGCGGTGGGCGACGGCATTCTTTGCGAAGTCTCGCGGCGGTTGAGCGGGATGGTGCGAGCGGACGACACCGTCGCACGGATTGGCGCCGACGAGTTCGCGCTGCTGCTGCCCGGGGTGACGAACACGGCAGATGCGCGACTGATTGCCGATGCCGCTGCGGCGGCCATTGCCGAGCCGATGGTGATCGGCGGGTTCGATGTACGCGTGACGGCGTGTTGCGGCATCGCCGTCGCGCCGCAGCACGCGCACGAGGCGCTTAGCCTGATCAGCAATGCCGACCTCGCGTTGTCGCGCGCGAAGCACCACGGGCCGGGTCAGGTGTTCGTGTTTGTGGAAACGTTGCGCATGGAGGCCGTCGAGCGTCGTGTGTACAACATCGAGCTGCACCGGGCGGTCAACGACGGCGAGTTCGTGCTGTTCTATCAACCGCAGGTCGATTTCGCGGATGGATCGCTGACCGGCGCTGAGGCGTTGATCCGGTGGCGGCATCCGCAGCGCGGGTTGTTGTCCCCGGCGGCATTCTTGCCTGCGCTTGAGCGCGGGCCGTTAGCGGCGGCCGTAGGCGCATGGGTGCTGGATGAAGCGTGTGCGCAAGCGGCGTTCTGGCGGCGCAATGGGGCACCGGCGTTTCGCATTGGCGTCAATTTGTTCGGTTTGCAGTTCCGCATTGGGAGCATCGTCGACGAAGTCATTGCCGTATTGAACCGGCACGGTTTGCCACCGCAGGCGCTCGAACTGGAGGTAACCGAGAGCATCGTGCTTGACGACGACGTAGTGCTCGATGCATTGCGGCGCCTGCGCGATTACGGCGTCGGCATAGCGTTTGACGATTTCGGCACGGGCTACGCGTCGATCAGCTTGCTCAGGCGTTATCCGCTGAGCCGCATCAAAATCGACCGGTCGTTTGTGCAGGCGATGGTGGAATCGGAGCGAGACGCCTCAGTCGTGCGGGCGCTCGTCGATATGACGAGGAGCTTCGATTTGCGCACGACGGCAGAAGGCGTCGAGACCGCAGAACAGCGGGACAACTTGCGCCGGCTGGGTTGCGACGAAGGACAGGGGTATCTCTTCGGGAAACCGATGCCGGCGCTGGAGTTTGCTGCGACGTTCGATGTCGGGCGGCGTGGCGACTGGGGTGGGCGGCAACTGAATCGTGCCTAACCTTGCGGCTTGCCTCACCCCGCGAC
This sequence comes from Pandoraea pneumonica, assembly GCF_902459645.1. Taxonomy (GTDB): domain Bacteria; phylum Pseudomonadota; class Gammaproteobacteria; order Burkholderiales; family Burkholderiaceae; genus Pandoraea; species Pandoraea pneumonica. Next base: position 687,142 of record NZ_CABPSK010000001.1, on the reverse strand, counting down.
ATTACCCACTCAAGACACCACCGAATGCAACCGCCCCCGTGCCGTGGCTGCGGTTGCCGCAGGGGCTTGACCAAGCGCGTTAAAACCCAGCATGCCTGGCTCATCTGACTGTGCCAACTGGAACACCGCCACGGCTTGTTTCAGCGACTCGGCCTGTTCCGCGAGCGACTGGGCGGCTGCCGAGGCTTGCTCGACCAGCGCGGCGTTCTGCTGCGTCACCTCGTCCATCTGCGTGACCGCGCGCGCCACCTGATCGATCCCCGCCGTTTGCTCTTCCGATGCCGCCGAAATCTCGGCCATGATGTCGGTCACCCGACGCACGCTGCCCGCAATTTCCTGCATCGCGGCCCCGGCTTCACCGACGATGCGGCTGCCCGCTGCCGAGCGCTCGGCCGACGTTTCGATCAACGTCTTGATGTCACGTGCCGCACTCGCCGAGCGCTGCGCCAAGGTGCGCACCTCGTTAGCCACCACGGCAAACCCACGGCCCTGCTCGCCCGCGCGAGCCGCTTCCACAGCCGCGTTCAACGCGAGAATGTTCGTCTGGAACGCGATGCCGTCGATCAGCGAAATAATCTCGCGAATCTTCGCCGATCCCGCATCGATCTGACGCATCGTGTCGGTCACCTGCGCCATCGCGCTATCGCCGGCGCCGGTCTGCTCGCTCGCCTGACGCGCCAACTGATTCGCTTGATGCGCATGCTCCATGTTCTGCCGCACGGTGCCCGTCAACTGCTCCATGCTCGCCGCCGTCTCTTCAAGCGACGCCGCTTGTTGCTCCGTACGCGACGACAGATCCAAATTACCGGCGGCAATCTCGCGCGCACTCGCTGCAATGGCCTCACCGCTCTTGCGCACCTTAGCCACCGTGTCGCCAAGCTGCGCCTTCATCGCGGCAAGCGCCTCCAGCAACCGCCCCATCTCGTCCGTCGACGTAATGTGAACGGGGCGGCGCAAGTTGCCGTCGGCAATTTCTTGGAAGTGTTCGAGCACGTCGTCCAACGGCCGCGTAATGGCGCGATTCAATGCCCGCGCCGTCAGGAACGCGGCAATGACGGCAAACCCAATCGCACAAAGCGTCAAGATCAGTTGCCGATCGTAAGCCGACTCGGCCGACTCAAAGCTCGTCTTGGCCCGCCCGTCGTAAAGCTGCTTGAGCGCGTCGTTCGCATTCACATAGGACGTATAGCGCTTGCCCAGTGCCGCCGCCTGCTCGTAATAGGCGTCGGTCTGGCCGGAGGAAATACCGTTCTGCACCAGCGTGAAGGCATCTTTCAACGCCTGCCGCGCACTGGTCACCTGCGCCGCCAGACGTTGCTCGTCAGCGTCGGCGGGCAACGCCAGATAGGCTTGCCATGCCTTCTCCGACTCACCCCAGTAGACCGTGCCCTTCTTGATGTCGTCGGCCTTGAGTTCCGCCGTGGGCGCCTGCGGCGCTCTGAGGACCACCGCGCGGGCGCGGCCGATCTGAATTTCGGACTCCCCGAGCAGCCGTGTGCTGGCCAGTTCTTTGTTGTAAACCTCGCGCAGACTGCCCACCGTCTCACGCAACCCTGCGAGGGTCAGGCCGCCCACCACCACGACCAGCGTGGCAAGCCCCGCCACCGCAAACCGTAACCGCCAACGAATCGTCCAATTCTTCAACATTTGCGCTTTCGCCTTTCTTTCGGGAGAGCGGCCTCCGGCCCCGGAGGTCGCCGCCCGCCATGCTGCCCGAAATGCATGACAAACGCACGCGTGTCACGGTTGTCTGGGCTTGCCGCGCAACAGTCTCGTTGCCCCCGGCTGACATGACAGGTTCAAGGGCCGCAATGGCCCCTAAGGGCTCCAACGGCGCAAACGTGAAAAACTTGAGAAAACAGCCGGTTACGCGAAGTGATCGCGAAATTACCGGCCTTCGACCTGCATCGGCAGTTCCGGCGCACTCCCCCATTCGCCCAGCGAGGCGTCGTAGAGCCGCACATCCGGATGACCGAGTTTCATGAGCGCAAAGACCACCAGACTCGCCGAAACGCCGCCGCCACAATAGGCAATGACAGCGCGCTCCGGCCCAACGCCCGCCGCAGCGAAGCGGTCTCGCAATGCGGCATCGTCGAGCAACTCGCCGGACGCGCCGTCGAGAAGACTGGCCGCCGGGACGTTGACGCTGCTGGGAATATGGCCCGGACGCCCCTTGCGCGGCATTTCCTCGCCGCTGTACTGTGCCGGGCGCAGCGCATTGATCAGCCGAACCTTCGGCGCATGCAGTGCCCGTTCGACATCTTCGCGTGCCGCCACATAAGGCAACGGCTGCGCAATGCTGAACTCGCCCGGTGCGGGCGCTTCCACGGGTCCTTGTTCGACGCCCCGCCCTTCCACCTGCCACTTTGCCAAGCCGCCATCGAGCAGGTGCGCATTCGTAAAACCATAAACGCGCAACATCCACCACACGCGGGTGGCCCACCACGGCGTGCCGGTACTGTAGATAACGACGATGCTGTCGCGACGAATGCCCAGCGCCTCCACCGCCGCCTTGAACGCATCGGGGGGCGGCAACATCAGATGAATCGGGTGATGCCGGTCGGACAGTTGCGCATCGATGTCGATGAACTGCGCGCCCGGGATGTGCGCAGCCTCGAAGGCGGCTCGCTCCGGCTGCACACGCTGCTTGATAACGGGATCCACCACCATCGTGGCGCTGCAATCGAACAGCCGCAGATCCGGGCGGTGCAGGTTTTGCGCCAGCCATTCGGTATTGACGAGAAAACCGGGCTCGATCACCGGCGTAGAGGCAGAGGCGTTGGCTGTCATTTTGAATTTGAGAATCTGAACACGGCCCCAGTGGGCCATTCGTTCATTCGGTGGCCCATGCGGCAAAGCGCCGTTGCAACGCCGCAATGCCCGCATCGGCGAGATACCCCACGATCATGGTGACGATCACATAGGCATATACCTGTGGCGATTGAAAGTATCGCTGCGCTTGCACGATGGCTTCGCCGAGGCCCCCGCCCGTCACCATCTCGGCGGTGAATACGGTAATGAGTCCGATCGGCAGCGCGATACGCAGCCCTGAGAGCATCGACGGCACTGTCGCGGGAAGCAAGATCAAGCGGAACAACTCGCCACGCGTCGTGCCAAGCGAGAGCGCTGCCCAGCGCAGTTTCTGCGAGATCAGTGCGGCCCCCGCGTGCGCAGCGACGATAAACGGAAATACGCAGGTGGCGAACACGAGTACGACTTTCGACAGGCTATCCATCCCGAACCACGCAGTGAACACGGGAATCAACGCGATTTTGGGCAATGGAAAACCAAACGCGATGTACGGCGACAACCACCAGCGCGCAAACCGGGACTCGGCCATCAGCAGCCCAGCGGGAATCCCTACCAACGCCGCCAATGCAACACCGGCGCACGCACGCCAGAGACTCGTGCCCAGCGTGACAAACAACTCCCCCGTCCCGACGAGCTGCCACAACGTGTGAACCACAACCGCTGGCGACGGCAGGAAGACCGCCCTCACCCATCCGTAATACGTGGCCGCTTGCCAGACTGTCAGCAAGACAGCGAGCGCCACCCATCGCTCGACCCAGCGAAGCCCATCTGATGTCCGCTTTGCGACTGCGGAATCGGTGGCCCGCGGCGCCTGCGCGCCGTTCAATACATTGGCCTTAGTCATGATGTTGTGTCGTTTCGTGCCACCGCAGCCAGAACTGACTGACCTTGCGCAGCGTAAGGTCGGCCAGATACGCGATGACCGTCGTCGCCAGCAGTGCGGCGAACAGATAGTCGTAGCTGCCCTGATCGCCATATTGCGAGATCAATTTGCCGATGCCCTGATTCGCCACGATCATTTCGCACGAAATCGCCACGAGCAGCGTGAAACCGAACGCCACGCGCACGCCCGTGAGAATCTGCGGCATTGCGCCGGGGAGTACCACGCGCCAGAGCAGCCCCGTGCGGGAAGTCCCAAGCGAGCGTGCGCTCCACAGCAGCACGTGGGGAACCTCATGCGCGCCGCGCAGGGTATAGACAATGAGCGGCAGCGTGGTCGTCACGGCGATGACCACGATGTTGGTCATGCCGCCCACGCCGAACCACAGCACGAGCAGCGGGATCAGCGTCGTCTTCGGCAACGCGTACGTGGAGCGCACCACCGGCGCCACGATGCGCTCGAACCTGCCCGACGTTGCCATCAGCAAGCCCGTCGGCACGCCGATCAACAGCCCGGCAGCCAACCCCCAAAAGCTCGCACGAAGTGTGGCGACGAGGTTGCTCCACAGTTCGCCGGTGCGCGCCAAATGCGTCGTTGCACGCCATACGTCGGTCATTGGCGGCACGAAGCCTTCCGGCAACCATTGCCATCGCGTCGCGGCATACCAGAGCACGAACAACAGTCCCACCGACACGGCCCCGGTCGCGGCCTTCGCGCCGGGCCATTGCCGCACGGCGAGCGCTGGCAACGCACGGCTGCTCATATCGTCGCCTCGTACTCAGCCCCGCGCACCTGTTCTCGCACGGTCAGCCAGACGTCGTTGCGTAACTGCGCGAAGCGCGGCGATAGCATCGTCACTTCGCGACCGAGCGCGCGGTCCAGATCGACATCGATGCGTTTCACGATCCGGCCCGGGCGGCGCGACATCACGTAAATCGTGTCCGATAGATAGACGGCTTCGTCGATATCGTGAGTCACGAGAACAGCCGTCTTGCCTGAGTCGGACCAGAGTCGCAGCAACTCGTCTTGCATGAACTCGCGCGTCTGCGCGTCGAGCGCACCGAACGGCTCATCGAGCAGCAGGATTTTCGGATCGCTCGCAAACGTGCGGGCTAATGCCACACGCTGACGCATCCCGCCCGATAACTCGCGCGGAAAGCGGTGTTCGAAGCCCTTGAGATGAATCAACGCGATGTAGCGCTCGACCGTCCGGGTCACCGTGTCGGCATCGGCCCCTTTGCGACGCAAGCCGTAGGCGATGTTCTCGAACACCGTAAGCCACGGAAACAAGGCGTATTCCTGAAACACGATGCCTCGGTCGACACCCGGACCGGTGATGGGTGTGCCGAACGTCGAGCATGCCCCCTGCGACGCTTGCACGAACCCGCCGAGGATATAGAGCAGCGTGCTCTTGCCGCAGCCCGACGGCCCGACGAGCGACACCAGCTTGCCCTCGGGCACATCGAGATCGATGCGGTCGAGCGCGAGGACCGATTCTCTGGATGCTCCGCGCTTGTCGAACGATTTCGACAAGCCCGCGACGCGAATGGCCGGGGCGATGTCGTGAGAGGCGGTGTGGCTCATGCGCGATGCGGAAGATAAGACGCGTCGACGTACGGCGCGATCGCCACCGGCTTAGGCAACAGTCCCAGCTTTGCCATAGCGTCGATGGGCGGCTGCAAGCTCGCGGCAGAGATCGTCGCGTTCGGATCGCGATAGAAGTCCTTCGGCGTCAGGAAATACTCGTCGAGCGACGCCGCGGGTGTCTTCGCCAAATCGGCGGTGAGCGCCACGACCTGCTTACGGTTTGCCGGATCGTAGATCCAGCGTTGCGCGTCCACGTAATCGGCCAGCCACGCGCGCACGGCGGCGGGCTGCGACTTCAGAAACCGCGTGCGGGCGCTCTGGAACAACACGGGGTACGGCGGCACGACACCCACGGCATCGAACACCGTGCGAATGCCGCCCTTCTTCGCTTCGTCCACCTGAAAGGGCATTGCCAAGACGCCAACGTCGATGCGCTTCTGACGCAACGCCGGACCGATGTTGCCGAATGGCATTTCCACTACACGCACGTCCTTGCGCGGGTCGAGTCCGTGCGCTTGCAGCGCAATGCGCAGAATGATGTCGACGCTGCCGTTGAACGCGTTGACCGCCACCGACTTGCCCTTGAGATCGGCAATCGTGCGAATCGGGCTGTCCGAGAGCACCACGAACGGATTCGATGCATACCCTTGCACGGCATCGCGATGAATCTCGGCAATCGCCGTCACGCCGCCGGGTACGGCTTCTTGTGCAATCGTCGTCGCGAGGCTCGTGAACGCGAGCGTGCCCAGATCCGCCTGCTCCGCAGCGAGCAGCGTGGCCACGCCGGGCGTGCCGCGTGCGGTCGTCGTTTCGATCACGTAGTCCTTGCCGTGGCGCTTGAGTACATTGGCTTTGAACCAATCGCTGAAGATCACGGTTTCCAACTCGCCCGGCCCGACCACGCCTGCACTGGCATAGCGAATGACGGGGGGTGCCGCCCGCGCAATCATCGGGAAGGACAAGGCAGCGGCCACGGCCGCCCCCTGCTTGATAAAGCTGCGGCGGCTGTGGGTCGACACTTGGCTCGACGAATTGGGCGATGAAGAATGGGTAGGCATGGCAGTGTGCGAGAAGTCGTTGTTATGTGTGTGTTGGGAGCGCGCTCAGTGCGCCGGGCGCGCGAGACCGAGGTGGTCGCGCAATGTCTCGCCGTCGTACTCGGCGCGGAAGCTGCCGCGCGCTTGCAGTTCGGGGACGACGAGCCGGACGAAATCTTCGACACCGCCTGGCAAATACGGCATCTGCACCATGAAGCCGTCACAGGCGCGGGCATCGAACCATTGCTGCATCGTGTCGGCCACGGCGGCCCCCGACCCATTGAAGTCGCGCAACGGCCCGATGCCGTAGCGTTTGCCGATCTCGCGCAGCGACAAGCCCTGCTTGCGTGTGAGTTCGGCCACCTCTTTGTAGTGGCCCTGCACGCCGCCGACTTCTAAATCCGGCAGCACGCCGTCTTGCGGGAACGGCGAGAGGTCGATGTCCAGTTGATACGACAGCGTCGAGAGCCCCGCTTCCGGATCGCACAAGTCGTCGAGCAGCGCCTGCTTGTCGCGTGCAATCGCGTCGGTTTCGCCAACGACGGGCACCATGCCCAACAAGATCTTCACGTCGCCGGGGTTGCGCCCGTGCTGCACGGCGCGCGCTTTGATGTCTTGATAGAAGCCCTGCGCCGATTCTTGCGACGAGTGCGTGACGAAGATCACATCGGCCCACTTCGCGGCAAAGTCCTTGCCGCGGCTCGATGCGCCAGCCTGAATGAACACCGGGCGGCCCTGCGGCGGGCGGCTCACGTTGAGCGGCCCTTCTACGTCGAACCACTTACCGTGGTGAGCAATCGGTGCCACGCGCGACGGATCGGCGAATTGCGGTGCGGCCCGGTCGAGCGTCAAGGCATCGTCGTGCCAGCTATTCCAGAGCTTGCACGCCACTTCGACGAACTCGTCGGCGCGATCGTAACGGTCCTCGCGCGAGAGTTGTTCGGCCAGACCGAAATTGCGCGCTTCGGCATCCTGAAACGAGGTCACGATATTCCACGCGACACGCCCGGCACTCAGGTGATCGAGCGACGCCAGCGCACGGGCGACGTGAAACGGCGTGAAGTAGGACGTTGAGATGGTGGCCGCCAAGCCGAGCTTATCGGTGCTGGCCGCGAGCGCAGAGAGCACGACCAGCGGGTCGAGGCGCAATGCACCCAGCGCGCCGTGGCGCAGTTGCGAATCGAGACTGTCGCCCAGACGGCGCGGCAGTGCCTGAATGTCCGGCAAGAAGATCATGTCGAACTTACCGGCTTCGAGCAGACGCCCGATGTCGCGATAGAACTTGACGTTGAGAATGTCGTGCTGGGCTGACGGATAACGCCAGCCGCCGTGATGGCCGGAAACCGGACCCGCCATGACATAGGCGGCCAGATTCATTTGACGCGGGGCATTCGTAGGCATGCGAGGTATTCGGGAAAACGAAGTCAAAGACCGGCGCGGGTAACTTCGTTGGCAGCGCCTGCTCAGTCGTCTTCCCGGACCACATTGACTGCGGCGCAGGCGGCAAACACCGCCTCGCACACAATCGCAACCCAGTATAGAGTTCGGCTGCCTGATGACAAATTCGAATATCTGCTAAGCAAATTCACACAGGCAGCACCACGTCGGCACCGCTATACCGTGGCCACCGGCAAGCACCGTTCAGCCCCTACGGATATCGACGACCGCCTGTCGCACGTCGACCGCGCGGGGAATCAGACGGGTCTGGAACGCCAGATCGGCGTTCGCTTGTTGTGCCTTGATCACGTCGGCAGTGATCGGGTATTGCACGCCCCATTCCAGACGCGGGATGGCGCGTTTCCATACGTCCAACGGCACGCCGGTGTTCTGCGCGAGCAACTCGGCCGTCTCGTCCGGCTTGGCCAAGCGCGCGGCGATGTCTGCGCTCAACGTATCGAACAATGTGCGCAGCGCCGCCGGGTATTTCTCGGCGTAGGCACGCGGTCCGATGTAGAACGCGTATTGCGGCACCGAGAGGTCGCCGATCTTCACAAGCGTGCGCACGTGGCTGGCGATTTCAGCATCGGCGTAGCGCGGGTCGGGCACCGACCACGCGTCGACAAAACCGCGCTCGATGGCCGCACGCGCATCGCTATACGAGAGGTAGGCGAATTGCACATCGGAGGGAGCAATGCCCGCATCGGCCAGCGCCCGCAGCACGAACAAATGTCCTTGCGAGCCCTTCGCGAACGCAATCTTCTTTCCGCGTAGATCCGCGAGCGTGCGCACGGTGGAATTGGAAGGCACGACGATGGCGTAGCCGTTCTGATAACGGCTACCCGCCGCCAAATAAGCGACGGACGGCGCCGCCCCCGCTTGCGCGAGAATCGGCGGTGGTGAACCGACCACCCCCACGTCGACGTCGCCCGCGTTGATTGCCTCGACCATCGGTGCGCCATAAACGAACTCGATCCACTTCACCGCCACGCCATGCGGGCGCAGTGCCGCTTCGAGCTTGCCGGACGCGCGCAGCGCCACCAGCGGGTCGCCTTTCTGAATGCCGATACGGATGGCGGCAGGCCATGCGGCATCGGCCAGCACACGCGGTGCGTGAGATACCGCAAGCGTTGCAGCGGCAAGTGCGCCCAGCCGGGAGAGCGCGGTACGTCGGGAAATAGCCATGTCAAACCTAGGAGTGCGTGTCGAGCGCGTTGGGGGATGCGGTGCCGAATCGTCAATTCAGCGCGTGAAGTGCCGGTTCTCCGGACGATCGAGTCCATAGTGGCCGCGTAACGTGTCGGTGTCGTACGCCGTGCGCAGTCGGCCTCTGCGTTGCAGAATCGGCACCACGTGCTCGACGAAAAGGTCGAGTTGGGCTGGCAATACGGGGGGCATGAGATTGAAGCCGTCCGCTGCGCCGTCGTCGACCCAGTCTTCGATCACATCGGCGATACGCTCGGGCGAGCCGGCCAGCGTGAAGTGTCCGCGCGCACCGGCGAGTTGATGCAGCAAACGGCGTAATGTCGGGCGCTCACGTGCCACGAGCCCGACGATGACTTCGGCCCGGCTTTTCGCGGCTTGCACGGTGGCAGGGTTCGGGAAGTCGTCGACCGAGAGCGGTTGATCCAGTGGCAAACGCGAAAAATCGTAGCCGCCGAAACGGTCGGACAGTCGCGTCAGTCCGACGCTAATGTCGGTCAACCCATTTAGTTCTTCGAGCAAAGCTGCCGCTTCGGCATCGGTCGCCCCGATCGCCGCGCTCAAGCCCGGCAGGATAACCACTTGATCGGCGCGCCGTCCGCGCGCCTGTGCCGCCGACTTCAGATCGGCGTAGAACTCGCGCGCGGACGCTTTCGTCAGGTGAGCGGTAAAGATCGCTTCGCCGAAACGCGCCGCGAACGCTCGGCCGTCGGGCGAAGAACCGGCCTGTACCAACACGGGCCAGCCTTGCGGCGGACGCGGGAGATTCAAAGGCCCGGCTACGCGGTAGTAGTCACCACGATGATCGACGCTGCGCACCTTGCTCGGATCGACAAAACGCCCTGCGGCGGCATCGTCGACGATGGCGTCGTCGGCCCAACTGTCCCAAAGGCCGGTCACGACTTCGAGATATTCATTCGCGCGGGCATAACGTTCGGCGTGACTGATCGGTTGATCGAGGCCGAAGTTCTTTGCCGCCGCACCGACCCACGACGTGACGATATTCCAGCCGATACGGCCTTTGGTGATGTGGTCGAGCGAAGCGAACTGGCGCGCGAGATTGAACGGCTCGGTATAGGTCGTCGACGCCGTGGCAATCAATCCGATATGCCGCGTGGCGAAGGCCAGTGCGGCGAGCGTGGTGATGGGTTCGAGTTGCGCGGTCGCGACGTGCTCGGCGGCTTCGGCCAGCGCCAGCGCATCGGCGAGAAACACCGAGTCGAAGCGCCCCGCTTCTGCGGTGCGTGCCAGACCGGCGAAGTAGTCGATATCAGTGAGCGGAAGGCGCGTTGCGCCAGCATGCCGCCAACCGGCCTCGTGGTGGCCACGACCGTGAATGAACAGATTGAGACGAACGCGTTTTGCCATCTTGTCTGCCGTCGGTGAGCTCACCGGGCCGGGCGGCCCGATGCCGGCAGCAAGACGCTCGCTACCCGCACCCGGCGGGCCTGCGCATTCGTCTACACAACCGTGGCAGCGACTATAGGCATGCGTTCAGCGAAACGGAACCAACGGCTTTTCATTAACATATTCACGTTGGCCGAATCCGTTTCGCCAGATACAACTAGCGACGTAAAGCGTGAACGAAGGTGGCTCAGAGCGCCTTCTTCACCGTGCGCGCAGCGCCCGAAATGTCTTGGCCGACGCCATCCACCGTATTGCAGCCCGCGAGCGCGAGCAACGAACCGACCAACAAGAAAAACGCCAGGCAACGCGACAGCATATCGACCTCTTCGATACAAGAAACGGATGGGGAACGAGTGTCCGGAAAACGAACGCCCGCACTTCTCAACATCGGCCAGACGCACCAGCGCACGCCGAAGCAACCCGCAATTGTCTATCAAATGCCAGTCGCCGGGCGATGAATTTGCCCCATGCAAGGGCGTGAACCGGCTTTTTTTACCTTCGGTTACAACATCGGCAGCGTGTGCCGGATGTGCTCGGCAAACGCCAGCGACAGGTGATTCGGGCGGGCGCGATCGAACTTTACCGTAATCCCGACCGACGGCAGCGGTGGCAACCCGAGCGCCCCGGTCAGCACGTGCAGGTCTGGCGGCACCGCCGTCTGTGTCATGACCGCCAGCGCCTGACCGGAACGTGCCAGCGCCGTCAGCCCCGCCAGATTGCTGCTCGCATAAGCGATGCGGTAGGGCCGCCCCGCCGCTTGCAATGCCTCGCACGCGGCCATGTGGTCGAGGGTGTCGGGGTCGGACAGCGCCAGTGGAATGGGCTCGCGCGATGTCGCTGCTTCCAGAGCCTCCACGGGATCGAATAGCGCGGCGGCAAGCCCCGGCGTGCCAATCCAGACCAACGGCTCACGGCGAATGATTCCATCGCCAGACGCGTCCGCCAGCGAAATCAACGCCAAATCGAGTGCGTGACGTGCCAATTGCTCCAGCAATCGGGGCGTAGGCTCGCAAATCACTTCGACAAGCGCCTGCGGGTGCTGGCTGGCGAATTGGCGCAACAAGTCGGGTAAGAACGCCGCGGCATAGTCATCGGGACAGCCGAAGCGGATCGTCCCGCTCAGGCCCTTGCCCGTCATGTCCGCCATGGCCTCGTCGTGCAGCCGCAATAAGCGCTGTGCGTGGCCGAGCAGACGTTCTCCGCCGCTCGTGAGCACCACACCCCGTCCGGTGCGCTGCAACAGCGGCTGGTCGACGATCTCTTCAAGGCGCTTCATCTGCTGGCTCAGCGCCGATTGGGTGCGGGCGATGCGCTGGGCGGCCCGGCTTAGCGAGCCCGCCTGGGCAATCGCCACAAACGAGCGCAGGAGATCGATATCGAGTGAGAGATTCAAGGTATTAGCTCGGCTTCTATCTTTCATTAGCATTATTCGCTTCTATGAAAACAGAGCGCTGCTTAGACTGCAAGCGATTGATCTGTCATTCCCTCAACTTCGCCTTTCACATTTCGCCGCTCGTTTCGGAGACGCCTCGTGTCCAAGAACCAAGACCCCACCTTTTGGCGCAACGCCCAACAGCACTTGATCCGCTACGGCGGGACGTTTGAGCCGGCGATCATCGAGCGGGCGCAAGGCAGTTTCGTCTACGACGCGGACGGCCGCGCGATTCTCGACTTCACCTCGGGGCAGATGAGTGCGGTGCTCGGACACAGCCATCCCGACATCGTGTCGGTCGTGACCGAATATGCCGGGAAGCTGGATCACCTGTTCAGCGGCATGCTCTCGCGCCCGGTGGTCGATCTGGCGACGCGGCTGGCTGACATCACGCCGCCCGGTCTGGACCGAGCGCTCTTGCTCAGTACCGGCGCCGAATCGAACGAAGCCGCCATTCGCATGGCGAAGCTCGTCACCGGCAAGTATGAAATCGTGGGCTTTGCGCAGTCTTGGCATGGCATGACCGGCGCGGCGGCTTCGGCAACCTACAGTGCGGGCCGCAAAGGCGTCGGGCCTGCGGCAGTGGGATCGTTCGCGATTCCGGCGCCGTTCACCTATCGCCCGCGTTTCTTGCGCGACGGGCAATACGACTATCTGGCGGAACTCGACTACGCCTTCGATCTGATCGATCGGCAATCGAGTGGCAACCTCGCCGCCTTCATCGCGGAGCCGATTCTCAGCTCGGGCGGCATCATCGACCTGCCGCCGGGGTATCTCGCTGCGCTTAAACGCAAGTGCGAGGAGCGCGGCATGCTGCTGATTCTCGACGAAGCGCAGACCGGCGTGGGCCGCACGGGCACCATGTTCGCGTTCGAGCGCGACGGCGTCACGCCGGACATCCTGACGCTATCGAAAACGCTCGGCGCCGGTTTGCCGCTCGCAGCGGTCGTCACATCGGCGGAAATTGAGGAGCGCGCGCACGAGCGCGGCTATCTGTTCTACACGACGCACGTCTCCGACCCGTTGCCCGCAGCGGTCGGCCTGCGTGTGCTCGACGTGGTCGCGCGCGATGGCCTCGTCGCCCGAGCCAATGTCATTGGCGAGCGTCTGAGAAACGGTTTGTTGAACTTGATGGAGCGCTTCGAGTGCATCGGCGACGTACGCGGACGCGGCCTGCTGCTCGGGATGGAGATCGTCAAAGACCGCCGCACGAAAGAACCTGCGGACGGTCTCGGCACGCGTATCACGCGCGAATGCATGAACCTCGGCCTAAGCATGAACATCGTGCAACTGCCGGGCATGGGCGGCGTGTTCCGCATCGCACCGCCGCTCACGGTGAGCGAGGCAGAAATCGATCTTGGCCTGTCCCTGTTGGAACAGGCCATCGAACGATCCCTGCGCGCCTAACCTACCAGCCGCTTAGTCTTGGCGCTGCGGGCGTTGCACGTCGCGGAAGATGTACTTCAGCGCGTCGGGGAGCGTGCTCGACCAGACCGGCCACTCGTGCTTGCCATCCACGATGCGAAGCTCGGCCGGCTGCTTGTTCGCCCGCAGCAACTCGTAAAAACGCGTGGCTTCCGACTCGATATTGAAGTCGTCGTCATCGCCCGAGTTGATGTACATCGGCACCTTGATGCCCTTCTTCAGGAACGCATCGAAGAACACCGGATAGTTGTTCGCCTGCCAAACGCGCGCGCTGTACTCGCCGCCGGTATTGGGCTCGGCAAACACCTTCACAAAACGGGCCGACGAATCCTTAGGCGGCTCCGGGTTGTAAATGGCCGGGCTGAGCAGCGCCGCGGCCTTGAATTTCTCCGGATACTTGAGCACATACCGCAGCGCCCCGTAGCCGCCCATCGACAGGCCACCGATCAAACGGCCATCGCGGGTCGTGATCGTGCGATAGGTTTTCTCGACGTGCGGAATCAGGTCGCTGAAGAACGCCGTTTCCATGCGCTCTTTCAGATCGACATACCAGTTGGTGTTGGCGTCCGGCATGATGACGATGGCCGGGGGGATGTCGCCATGGCTGATCAACTTATCCATCGTCGACTGCATGTGTCCCTTGACCACCCAGTCGTTGCGCACGCCGTCGTTGCCATGCAGCAGGTAGAGCACCGGATAGGTGGTCTTGCCCGATGACTCGTAGCCGGTCGGCAGATAGACGTTGTACGTGAGCGGGCGTGCCAGATTCTTGCTGTACACCTCGCTGGACAGCACTTCGCTTGCGTTGGCGAACGAACTGCTGAGTGCAGCAGCCGCGATCACACCCGTTGCAACTTGCCGCGCGAATGCCGCGCCGCTTTGACCAAACATCTTGAACACATACCCTCCTGGGGGAAAATCATTGTCTCGTTATTCACAACGCCCGGCAGCGAATGCCGGGCGCCCGAAAGATTAACATTTGAAATGATTTTCAGGGTATCGATTCGATGTTCAGTACACCGTGTCATCGTCGCCGACGGTTCGCCGGTCACCGCGCCGTGCTCGCATCAGCACGACAATCGGCAGCGGCAACGCCACCACGAGCAATAACCAAAGGAGCGCGTAGACAGCCCCCAACCCATCGTTCTGCAAATTGACGTACAGCTTGACCGGAATGCCCTGCGGAAAGTACGCGAAGATCATCACGATGCCGAACTCGCCGATCACACGCACCCACGCGATGACAAGACCCGCCGTGAGGCCGCCGCGCGCGAGCGGCAACGTCACATGTCGGAAGACGCGCCACGGCGTCGCGCCTAACGTACTGGCGGCCATCGGCAGTACCGGGGGTACGGCCTCGAAGGCGGCACGCGCGGCGAGGATGAAATACGGCAACCCGCCGTAGACCTGAGAGAGAACGAAGGCAGGCGCGTTGTTACCCAGCAGGATGCCCGCGCGCGAGAGCAACGTGCCGAAGGGGCCGACCGGCCCATAGGCGGTGGCGAGCAGGATGCCCATGGCGAGCGGCGGGGTCATCAGCGCCACGAGCACCAGCACCTCTGCGACGCGCGCCGCGCGAGACCGTGTCGACGCCAGCCAAAAGGCCACGCGCGTGCCCAACGCGACGATGATCGCCATCGACAGACACGACAGCCCGAGCGACACAGCAATGGCGTCCCAATCGCCGTATGCGAGCCGGAAATGACGCCATGGGGTTTCCGCCACCAGCGCGGCAAACGGAATCGCGAGCAGCGCCCAAGTCACGACCTCGCCTAAGCGCGCCACCACTCCTGCCACGGCGCGCGGTGCCTTACGCGAGTTAAGCGCCTTGTGCGCGCTACGCATCACGCATCCCTTTCAACACGCCTCAACCGCCCTCAGTGATACAGCGGCTCGCCCTTTGGCTGGCCGTAGCCGTTCGCATCGAACAACTGCTGGCCTTGGGCCGACGTCATGAACGCGATGAATCGATCGGCGGCTTCGGGATGGGCGGCGTTTTTAAGCTTGGCCGCATAGAACACCAGCGGCTGCGGTCGCACGGTTTTCGTTTTGCCGTCCGCGCCGGGCAGCGAGAAGTCAACGGTGTCGTACCAAGCCTTGGCGAAGGCAGGGTTGCTCAGATTGAGCTCGTCAGGCAAGGCGATATACGGCAGCTTCGCCGAGCGAGTGGCGCTCTCATACCCCGACGCCGCATCGACCTGCCCCGCTTCCAGCCGCGTGAGCAGCCCGCCTTCGCCGAACACCTGCTGCGGATTCCGAATATCGCCAAGCACCGACTGCGCGAGCCCCGGCTGGTGGTAATACTTCTGCGCGAGCAACATCGTGAACACGATGTTCTGGCCCTGCGGATCGGTCGCAGGGTCGGTCCGCCCGAAACGCAAACCCGGTGTTTGCAACACTTGCCACCACGCCGGATGCGATGCGTCGCTACCGGCCAGTCGCAGCGCGTCGCCGAAGCGCCCCTTCGGGTTGTACGCGATGACCATACGTGTGCTGGCGACCGGCACGGCGTCGTCGATCAGACCGGCATCTTTGAGAATGGCCATCGGCCCGGGGGTGATCGATACGAAGACGTCGGCACTGGAACGCCCCGAGGCGAGCAGGCGGGCCAACCCATAGGCACCCTCGCCTTGCCCCTGATACGTGACATGCTCGCGCTGGGCAAAAGCCGGCCCCAAGGCTTTATCCATCACCACGCCCATCGACCCCGCGTAGGCCACGCGAAACGTGTCGTCCGCCTTGGCGTGTGCGACAACCAGCGCCGCCGCCGCGAGACACAGGGTATGCTTCACCGTCGCGACGACGCGCGCAGAAATCCACTTCTTCACAGCCGGAACTCCGTTATATAGATGGTTATATAACGAATATCATATATCAGACTGTCATGAGCGATCTACCGTATCTCGATCACACGGCATTACTAGCACTCGCCCAATCCAACGCTCCCCTTACTGCTGACGCCACATCGTGCACGTGCACACGTACGCCGCTGGATGGCTGGGCGACCTTGCCCAACTCGCTGCCGGATGCGCAGTTGGAACCCGTGGCAACGCTCCTGGCACCGGACGACACGCACGAACCGACTTTCGCCGAATACCATCCGGACGGCACCTCTTACTGGGCGGCCGAAGCGCCCATCGCGCCGCGCTACTTCCCGTACAACCGCTGCAATGTGTGCCGATGCCGCGACTGCGGGCGCCTTTACCTGCGATATCAGGAAGGTGGCGGATACTTCGTCGATCAGCGTGTTCGCAAGCTCGATCCCGCACTGATTGTCGACGCCGCCGCAGACGCGAGCTGAATTTCTGCGTGACGATTGGCGCCGCCCGGCGCAGAATTGTGTCTATCGGTTTTCATTCGTTTTGATGTGTTTTCGTTTGTGAACGGGCATGAGCGAAAACCGCAAGTTTCTGCCGAATTAAAGCGCTAAAAATCCAATTAGAACAACGCGCTCCCCCCGTTTTTTAAGCCAACTTATCTGGTTCGGACTGCAACATAACTGCACGAACACCTTCGCGCGCGTTGAATCCAAGCGCCCATGCGAAAAACTGATACTTCCGCCCCGAACGCCGTCTTCCCCCCTGCGTCGCTGGCCACCGGACTCGTTGCCAACGGCGCAGGCGATCTTTTGTCTCATGCGCCGCCAACGACGCGCCTCACGCAGCACGTCAGGCGATTTGTCGCCGCCGCCCGGCGCTCGCCTGCCGCCTACGTCACGCTATACGCGCTGATCTGGTCGTTGGTGAGCGCCATGCTCGACCCAACCGTGCCGTTCGATGCTGTCGAGGCGTACAACTGGGCGCGCAACGTCGAATGGGGCACGCCCAAGAACCCGTGGCTCGTCGGTTTCTCCCTGTGGCCTGCCCTCGGGCTGCATGGCAATGCGCTGGCGGCCTACTGGTACCTCTCGCATTTCGCGGGCGTGGCCGGCGGCCTGCTCGGTGTCTGGCATCTCGCACACCGCTTGTCGGGCGACCGCTGTCTCGCATGGGTCGCCATGTTGAGCCTGCATCTGTCGGGCGCGATCAACATCGATATCCTCCCGTACAACGATAACTTCCTGCTGGTCATGCTCTGGCCATGGATGCTGTGGCTCTTCATCCGTGCGATGTTCGACACGCCACGGTTGTGGCCGGTGTTCGCCGTCGTCGCAGGTCTCGCGGCAATGACGAAGTATTCGACGTTCGCCCTGCTCGGCATGATGTTTATCGTGACGCTTTGGACGCCGCAGGCACGTCGCCACTACCGGCATCCAGCGTTTCTGCTGGGTCTGGTCATTTTCGTGGCGATGCTCGTGCCGAATATCGTCTGGCTCGCGCACCACGACTTCGCCGCGTTTCGATGGGTCGACGATCAGATCAAACCGCATCTGAATTCGCGCGCGCTTCGCGGGGCGCTTAGCGCGTTTTATCCGCTGATCGTGCTCGCGTTGATCGTGCGCGTGACCGGCGGCCGCCTGACGTGGCCGTGGCAAGTTCCGACAGCCTCGCAGCAGGGGATGGCCCCGCCGTGCGCCCCCGTCGTCATCGTTACCTGTGTATTGCTGCCGCCGTTGCTGCCGATCTTGGTCTATTTCACCTGGCACGAAGGCGGACGCATCTCCGAATGGCTGCAACCGTTCGCCATCCCCGCCCCTGCACTCCTCGTCGCCTGCGTGCGTCCCGGCGGTCATGCGCGGCTATGGCGCGCCGCGCGATGGCTGCCTGCCGCCGGGGCGCTGGTGTTGCTCGGTTACGCCGGTTTTCTAAGCGCGAACGTGCGTAACGCGGGGCAGAAATTCGTCGGCCTCAAAGAGGCAAGCGTTTCGCTCGAACAGCGCTGGCAAGCGCGGTATCACACGCCGCTGCGCTATGTCGGGCACGACAATGTCGCTACATGGATGACGTTTTATGCGCCGGGTAATCCGCATCTGCTCAGTCGCTGGTCAACGGAACACCGGCCCAATATCTATACGAAGGACATCGACGCCGCCGACGTGCGCCAACAAGGCGTCATGCTGCTCGGGCACCCGGGCAAACCGTGCCGCCGCGCGGGCTTCGGCAAAACGCTGGTGCAATGGCCCGACCTGCAAATCGACGCCTACGAGACGGTGCCGTTCACGTATCACGGCAACGGCGATCCGGTACCGATGTGCGTCGCCTACGTTGCCCCGCAGCCGTGAATATCTAAAGCACAATCGCTTCGTTGCCCGGGCAAGACCGGTATGGATAATCGGACGTCCACAGTCTCTTCCGATACGGGCAACGCATATGGCGCACTCCGGCAATCCGACTCGTCGACAATTTCTCACGCTACTCGGCGCATGCGCGGCAGCCGGCACGGCGTCATTCGCGCTACCGGCGCGCGCCGCCTTTGAAGCAGGCAAGTTCCGCATCGGGTATCAGAAAGCCGCGAGCACGCTCGTGCTCGCCAAGGCGAACGGTTCTCTCGAAGCCAAACTGCGCCCGCTGGGCGTGCAAGTCACTTGGGCCGAGTTTGCCGCCGGGCCGCAGTTGCTCGAAGGGCTCAACGTCGGTGCCATCGACTTCGGCTACGTAGGCGAAGCGCCGCCGGTGTTCGCGCAGGCGGCCGGTGCCGATTTCGTCTACAGCGCTTACGAAA
This sequence comes from Pandoraea pneumonica, assembly GCF_902459645.1. Classification (GTDB taxonomy): domain Bacteria; phylum Pseudomonadota; class Gammaproteobacteria; order Burkholderiales; family Burkholderiaceae; genus Pandoraea; species Pandoraea pneumonica. Next base: position 668,322 of record NZ_CABPSK010000001.1, on the reverse strand, counting down.
TTCCCACGCCGTTGGCCGAGGGCGTCGTCGTCGGCAACACGTCACCGATCAGGACGGTCGCCGACCTCAAGGGCCGCAAGGTGGCGTTCAACAAGGGCTCGGACGTGCATTGGTTCCTCATCGCCCTGCTTCGCAAACACGGGCTGGACTTCGGCGATATCTCGCCGGTGTACCTCGCCCCGGCCGACGCCCGCGCCGCACTTGAACGCGGTTCGGTCGACGCCTGGGCCATCTGGGATCCCTTCTTCTCTGCCGTGCTCGAGCAAAGCCCGGTGCGCCTACTTGCCAACGCTGAAGGGGCGGCCGATCACCACCAGTTCTTCCTGAGCCAGCGTACGTTCGCGGAAAAGCGTGCCGATGTCATCAAAGCCACGCTCGACTCGCTTAGCGAGACCGGACAGCAGATTCGTGCCGACTACGCGGGGGCTGCCGCCAAACTCGCACCGATTCAAGGGCTCGATGCCAAGATCATCGAGAAGGGACTGCGGCACTACGCCCATATCTACAAACCCGTGTCGGAACCGGTACTGCAAGCGCAACAGCGCATTGCCGATACCTTCCTGCAACTCAAACTGATCCCCCGCCCGATCCGTGTCGCCGATGCGACACTTCCTGCCGCGCTCGGGTAAGGCCATACGTTAAGCGGCTTTCCACTTGGCAAAGCCAGCGCGAGTGTGACAGAATTCGCAACTCAGTTGCATTGCAATTGAGTTGCATTTTCTCGTGCTGCCCTATCGGGTAGCGCCGTCCTGTCACCGACTTCGTTCGCGATTGCGCGCCCCGGATCATGCTCCGCCGCTGGCTTCCTTTATGGCTCGTCGTTTGCCTGCTCGTTTCGCAGGCGGCACTCGCACGCCATGTGGTAGCGCATACCGCCGCCGCATTGGGTGTCAGTGCTGCGGGCAGTCAAGATGACGGTGCCCATGACAAGGCGCACGACGACGGCGTCTGTGAAGAATGTCTGGCGTTCGTCGCCGTCGACGTCGCACTCACGACCCTGCCCGTCGTACCGCGAATTGCAGCGGTACGCGGCTGGCATTACCCGCCAGCGCCGCCGGTGTATGCGCGCTCGGTATCTCCTGGGCCCACGCGTAATCGCGATCCGCCCGCCCTCTCTGTGTTGCTTGCCTGAATCAGAACATTCGCCGTCGTCGATCGCGTGAGGCATGCCGCTCTGGCATCTGCCCGTGCCCGCGCTCGACCGTATGGCGTCCACACGTCAAGCCCATTGAGGACCGGCATGATTGCCATCGCCAGAAATACGCGGGTCGCCGCGCTCACCCGCCACGCCTTTGCTGCCGCCGCAGCATCGGCATTCGCCATCAACGTTCACGCACAAAGCACCCCGGCACCGGCCAGCAATGCAGTGGCGGCAACCGACGCCAGCACATCGCTTTCGAGCACCACTGTCTCGGCCAAGCGCCTGGACGCTGCGCGCAATGCCCTGTCGCCCGACACCGGCAGCTCGGTCTATAACTTCGATCGCACCGATATCGAAACGCTGCCGCTTGGCGCGAACACGCCGCTCAATCAAGTGTTGTTGCAAGCCCCCGGCGTGGTGCAAGACTCCTACGGGCAGTTGCACGTGCGCGGCGATCACGCCAATCTGCAATACCGCATCGACGGCGTGATCATTCCCGAGGCAATCAGCGGTTTCGGTCAGGCGATCGACGCGCGCATCGCCGCCCAAATCAACCTGATTACCGGCGCGTTGCCCGCCCAGTTCGGTTATCGCACCGCCGGTATTGTCGACATCCACACGAAAGGCTCACCGGGCGAAGCCGACGACAGTGCCGAGCCGCCTAAAGCGTTCGGCGGCGAAGTTGGTGTTGTGTTCGGCAGCCACGCCGACCGCGAAGTCAACACGCAGTTGTATGGCACCAAAGGCGCGCTGTCGTATTACTTCAGCGCACGCGTGTCGGCCAACGACCTAGGCATTGAAAACCCGACCGGCGATCGCAACGCCATTCACGATCACACGAACCAGACCAACGCGTTCGGCATGATGTCGTATCTGCTCAATGCCGATAACCGCGTGTCGTTCATGTTCGGTACGTCCAACAACCGGTTCCAGATCCCGAATCTCCCCGGGGTCACCCCGGCATTCACGCTCGATAGCGGCGCGATTCCCGACTCGGCAAGCCTGAACGCCAATCAGCAAGAGCGTAATGACTTTCAGGTGCTGTCTTGGCAAAGTCATCTGTCGCCACAGCTCGATACGCAAATTTCGCTATTCCATCGCACGAGCCGTGTCGACTACACGCCCGACCCGATTGGCGATCTCGCCTACAACGGCGTTGCCGCCGACATTACGCGCCGCAACGAGGCATACGGCGTGCAAGCCGACAGCAGCTATAAGCTCAACGACCGGCACACGCTGCGCTTCGGCTTGTTCGTCCAGCAGGAACAGTTCAGCGTGAACAACACGTCGAGCGTGTTTCCGGCGCTCGACGGCCAGCAGACGAGCGGTACGCCTTTCACCATCGTGGACAATTCGAGCGACCGGGGCACGACCTACGGGCTGTATCTGCAAGACGAATGGAAGGCCACCGAGCGGCTCACGATCAACTACGGCGCGCGTTACGACCACGTGAACACGGTGACTGACGAGGGGCAGCTATCGCCCCGTCTGGGACTGACGTACGACCTGTCGAGCCGCACGCGGGTGCACGCCGGCTATGCGCGCTACTTCACGCCGCCGGCCACCGAGAAGATCGATACGACTTCGGTCGCGAAATTCCTGAACACCACGAACGCGCTCCCGTCGGACGCGAATACCGCCGTGAAGTCGGAGCGCTCGGATTATTTCGACGTCGGTATTTCGCATCAGTTGACCTCGTCAATCACGGTGGGTCTCGACGCCTACTACCGGCATGTCCGCCACCTTCAGGACGAAGGTCAGTTCGGCAATGCGCTGATCTATTCCACGTTTAACTACGACAAGGGCCGCATCTATGGCGTGGAAGGCACGGTGAACTACCATCAGGGCAATCTTGGCGCGTACCTGAACGTGTCGGTGTCGCGCGCCATGGGCGAAGGCATCGAAACCGGGCAGTTCAACTTCGACGCTGACGAGTTGGCGTACATCAACAGCCACTGGGTGCATCTGGATCACGACCAGCAACTGACCGCGTCGGCTGGCGTGTCGTATCAATGGGGCGCCACCCTGCTCTCGTCGGATGTGCTGTTCGGCTCGGGGCTGCGCAGCGGCTTTGCCAACAGCGAGCATCTGCCCGCGTACTTTCAGGTCAACCTCGGTGTCGGACAGAAGATCAATCTGCCGGGTCTGGGCCGGTTCGATGCGAAGTTCTCCGTCATCAACCTGTTCGACCGCGTGTATGAACTGCGCGACGGCACCGGCATTGGCGTAGGCGCGCCGCAGTTCGGGCCGCGGCGCACCTTCTACGTCGCCCTGTCGAAGCCGTTCTGACGCACGCCGCTTACTGCGCTGGTGGCAACAAGCCCTTCAGGTCATCGATCGACACGGCGCGCTTGGGCAGGTATCGGGTGTCGTCAGCGAGCGGCGGGGGCGGCGGTTCCGCCGTTTTCGCCGTTGCCGGAGGGGCTGCCGGAGTGGCTGCATTAGCAGGCTTCACCGGTACCGCAGGCAACGCCGATGGCGTCGGCGGTGTCGTTGGTGCCGCCGGTCCAGCCACCTTTGGCGCTTGCGCCTTCGGTGGCGTGGGGGCGCCAGCGGCGCTGTTAGCCGCGTTCGGCGCGCTAGGCACGGTAGGCGCTTTGGCCGTGGCGGGCGTGGTAGGCGAGGTAGGCGCCCCGGTCACAGTGCCCCGCTTCGGCAGGCGGTTGCCCGGATCCAGCGGCAGAATCGGGCAGGCGTCGATGATGTTGTCGGTAATCAGACGGTTGACCAATTCGGTGGCAAACACCCCGCCCCGTTCGAAGTACGACACGTACAGCGTACCGACGTGATGCACCTGGAACACGCCGCGCCAAACCGTCGCATCGCGGGCGTTATCGATGGCATCGGTCACGAAGTCCACGCGCAAGGGCAAACTGCCCTGCACGACGCCGCCATTGGGCTGCACGCGCAAGGAAATCTGAGGCTGAAAAAGCTCCATCTCGCGCCGCACGTCGCGGGTGTCGAGCGTCAAAGTCTTGATCACGCCGAACTTCGACTCGATACCGCAAGACGCCAGCCGCCCTGTCATTTCCTTGCGGAAACCGTCGCCAAACTCCTTCCCGAAGCGCATATCTTCGTCATAAACGACGAAAACCCGCAGCACGTGCGGAGCCTTGTAATCCGGCGAGCGCACCGACGAAATCTGAGTATTGGGCGAAATGGCACAGCCCCCCAGCGCGAGCGCAGCGACCGACATAAGCGCAACGCGCCCCCATCCCCCGTGTTGTGGTTTTTTCATCGCAGTTCTATGAGTATTTTTTGTGCCGCATAGCATACCTTAGTGACGCATTTTGCCGCCACGGTCGCGTTTCGGTACACTTCGCTAGCTGGCACGCGACTCACGTATGGAATTGCTGCCGCGCCAGCGTGGCAACACAACGACAGAGGCCACAGGGGGACGCTCCAAGCCGAGCGCCGCGATTCCACCGGGTGTTTGCGCAACCGTGCGCAACGCCATGATTATTTGACAGCCGACACAGAACGGCGCTTCTCGCTCATGCTCAACCGTCTCTTCGCTGCAACACTCGCGGCCACGATCAGCGTTCCGGCGCTGGCACTCGATGCCGAAAAGCTCTACGAAAAAGTCTCGCCCAGCATCTGGGTGGTCAACACATTCACCAAAGACGGTAAGCGCGTCGGGCAAGGCAGTGCCGTCGTCGTGGCGCCCCAGCGTCTCGCGACCAATTGCCATGTGCTTCGTAGTGCCGTGAAGGTGGTTGTGCAACGGCGCAACACCACGCACCTGGCCGAACTGGAGCTGGTCGACCCGGAGCGTGACATTTGTCAGTTGAAGGTCGAAGACATGTCGGCGCCGCCCGTGACGCGCGCCCCCATGAACTCGCTGCGGGTGGGCCAGAAGGTCTATGCGCTGGGCAGCCCGAGCGGGCAAGAACTCACGCTCTCCGATGGCATCATCTCGTCCCTGCGCCACGACAGTGCCGATCGCATCGAGTTGATTCAGACGTCAGCGCCCATCTCACCGGGTTCGAGCGGCGGCGGGTTGTTCGACGTCGATGGCCGACTGCTGGGCCTGACCACGCTGATGCTCGCCGATTCGCGCCACCTGAATCAGAACCTCAATTACGCCCTGCCCGCGAGCTATCTGGACGAGCTCCCCGCCCGCAGCAAGGCGGCATTGGCGGCGCGTGAGACGTCGGCGTCCCGTGCAGCGGCCGAAAAGCGGGCGACTGAAACCCGGGAAGCCGCCGCAGGCACGGTGGGCGCACGCTGGGAATACACCATTACGGACCTGTTCACCGGTGTAAAGAGCCGCGTGGCGCTCGTTGTCGAGCGCATCGACGGCGACAAGCTTTATATGAACAACGGCGGGCGTGTCGAGATGGCGGACGGCAAGTTGCTCGAGATGTCGCAGCCGATTCTCGGTGAAATGGATGCCTCCATGCCGGCTGGCGGCTGGATCAAACCCAATATGAAGCCGGGTCAGACGTGGGACATGCGATACTCGCCGCCCGGCACGCCGGGCCGCACGCTCAACCTGAGCGCACGCGTCGTGCAGGAAGAATCCATCAACACCGCCGCAGGCAAGTTCGATGTCCAACGCATCGAATACGAAGGCAACCTGATCGAGACGCCGACGCGCCATCAGGGCCGTTCGCAGCAGAGCGCCGCTTACAAAGCGACGCTCTGGTATTCGCCGCAGATCAACCGCGTGGTGAGAATGAAGGCGCAAAGCATCAGTCCCTTCGTGCAGATCAACGAAATGGTCGAACTCTCCGCGCTTCCCGGTGGCCAGCGCGCGGTTGCCCCGCGTACCGCCGCCGCCGGAAACGGTGCCGACACCAAGGCCACCGGCCCGGCTTCGCTCCTTCAGTAAGAATCGACGACAGGCAATCAGCGCCGCAACGGCCCGCCTAACGTCTCACCTAGAAAAGCCATCAGCGCTTGCAAACGCGCGGTTCGGCCACGGCGCGTCGGAACCAGTAAGGTCACCGGCGCGCTGTCGAACGTCCAATTCGCCAGCACGCGCACCAACCTGCCCGCAGCGACGGCATCACGTGTGTCCCACTCCGAGCGCAGTACCAGCCCGAGGCCTTGCTCCGCCCATTCGCGAGCCACGCTGCCGTCGTTGCTCGTGTAGGCGGGCACGACACGCACGCTGTCGCGGGCGTTCGTGCGTTGAGCGGGTGCCTTCTTCGCGGCATCTGGACGACGAAAGCGCCATAGCGTCACGTCCTCGTCGTTCTCCCGAATACAGATACAACGATGACGCAGCAGATCGTGCGGTTCGGCGGGCGTGCCGAAGCGGCGCAGGTACGCGGGACTCGCGCACAACCAGCGTTCATTCGGCACCAACGGCCGGGCGATCCAAGAGGAATCGCGCACCGCGCCCACATGGATGACGGCATCGGAATCGTGTTTGTCCGGCCACGGCGTTTCGCGCAAGTCGAGTTGCAGATGCAGATCGGGATGCAACTGCGCGAAGCGCGCCAGCGCCGGGGCGACGTGATGGCGGCCATAGCCGAACGGCGCCGCCACGCGCAGCGTGCCGGTCAATCGGTGGTCGTCGCGGCGAAACGATTCGGGCAGCGCATCGAGCTGCGCGAGCAACGCCGCTCCCTCCCGCGCAAGGCGCTCGCCTTCCGCCGTCAAACTCAACTGCCGCGACGTGCGCGTCGCCAGCGCCACCCCCAGCGTCGCTTCGAGCTTGCGCAGCCGTGCCGACAAGGCGGGCGGCGTCACGTTGAGCAAGCGCGCAGCCGCACTGAGCGATGGGGCCTGCGCCAGCGCTTCGACGAGCCGTAGGTCTTCGATCTGGATCATTAATCTGAGCTTAAGCATTGATGTTCCAAGATTTAACCACGGCTAACGATATCGTTTCTACACTGAAGGCCTGTGAGGATGCGGCGACGCCTGCTTTCCTCGACGATTCACCCCAGACACCGCACCGACAAAAGGCCCCAAGATGCCCACGCATGACGTTTCCGCACCTACCGCTATCGCCACGCCCGACGCGTGGCCTCGCGCCGTTCTGTTCGATCTGCTCACCGCGTTACTCAATTCGTGGACCGTATGGAACACCGCCGCCGGGAGCGAAACGGCGGGACGCACTTGGCGCGCCGAGTACCTGCGCCGCACCTACGGTTGCGGTGCGTACGTGAGCTACGAACAACTGGTGCGCGAGGCCGCAGCACATGTCGGTCTGCCCGCATCGGCCCCCGAAGCGCTGGAAGCGCAATGGGCGACGTTGCCCGCCTGGGATGGGGCTCGTGAACTGCTTCAGGCGCTTCGCCCGCACTGCAAGCTGGCTGTCGTCACCAACTGTTCGGAAAAACTCGGGCAGCAGGCCGCCGCATCGCTCGGTATCGACTGGGATGTCGTCGTGACCTCTGAGCAAGCGGGTTTCTACAAACCTGACCCGCGCCCCTACCAACTGGCCCTCACGCAGTTGGGCGTCTCGGCAAACGAGGCCGCCTTCATCGCAGGCTCCGGTTACGACCTGTTCGGCACGTCGAAAGTCGGTATGCGCACGTTCTGGCATAACCGTATCGGACTGTCGTTGCCCGAAGGCGCCCCGGCGCCAGAGCGCGAAGCCCCCACACTGGACACCGCGTTGCCGTGGCTGCGCACGTTCGGCAATCACGCTTGAGGAGACCTGCCATGACCGCCATGCAAGACCTGCCGACCCAAACGATGCTCACATTGCAAACGCTGGAAACCCCCGCTGCCGTGATCGATGTCCCGCGCATGCAGCACAACATTCGCCGCATGCAAGATCGGATGAATGCGCTCGGCGTACGCTTTCGCCCCCATGTAAAAACCAGCAAATGTACGGAAGTCGCACGCGCGCAGATTGAAGCGGGCGCGGCGGGCATCACCGTCTCGACGCTCAAAGAGGCGGCGCACTTCTTCGACGCTGGGGTCACCGACATCCTCTACGCAGTCGGCATGGTGGCGAGCAAGTTGCCCGCTGCGCTGGCGTTGCGCCGTCGCGGCTGCGATCTGAAAATCATCACCGATAGCGTGGCCTCGGCGCAGGCCATCGTGGCGTTCGGTGCGGAGTATGGCGAAACCTTTGAAGTGTGGATCGAGATCGACACTGACGGTCATCGCTCCGGCATTCGCCCGGACGAAGCCGCCCTGCTCGACGTTGCGCGCGTGCTTCACGACGGGGGCGCGACGCTGGGCGGCGTGATGACGCATGCCGGCTCCAGTTACGAGCTCGATACCCCCGAAGCGCTCGCGGCGATGGCCGAGCAGGAGCGCGCCGGGTGCGTGCTCGCCGCCACCCGGCTGCGTGAGGCGGGCTTGCCCTGCCCCGTCGTGAGCGTCGGCTCGACACCGACCGCGCTGGCCGCCACGCACCTCGAAGGGGTGACCGAAGTGCGGGCGGGCGTGTACGTCTTCTTCGATCTCGTCATGCACAACATCGGCGTGTGCACGACCGACGAAGTGGCGCTCAGCGTGCTCACGACCGTCATCGGCCATCAGGCAGACAAGGGCTGGGCGATCGTCGACGCGGGCTGGATGGCGATGAGCCGCGATCGGGGCACGCAAAAGCAGAAGCACGACTTCGGCTACGGGCAAGTGTGCCGCGTCGACGGCACCGTCGTCCCCGGTTATGTCCTGAGCGGCGCCAATCAAGAACACGGCGTGCTCTCGCGCGAAGGCGAGGCCGATCCCGACATCGTGTCGCGCTTTCCGATCGGCACGCTCCTGCGCATTCTGCCGAACCACGCGTGCGCCACCGGCGCCCAGTTCCCCGACTATCACGCCATCGACCCCGACGCCGATACCGGCACGTGGTCTCGTCTGCACGGGTGGTGATACCAAGCGCATCGGGATGCTTATGCCTTGATGCGGCATAACGTATCCCGATTTGCTTCGTTCACGGCGCGGTACTACGCCCGCTACGCTAGGCGCTTGCATTGGAGCGCACCTATGAGCGTAGAAATTATCGGCATGATCACGGCAGCCCCGGGCTCCGAAGTCGACCAACCCACCGGGGCGGCCGTCGACCCGGCTTTCGTCACCCGCATGGCGCAAGCGCACGAGACCGCCGGTTTTGACCGCGCCCTCATCGGTTATTTTTCCAACGGCCCGGAAGGGGCGATTGTGAGCAGCTATGTCGCCGCAGCCACACAACGCCTCGGCATTCTGCTGGCTTATCGGCCAGGCGTGATCGCTGCCCCGCTTGCTGCCCGCCAACTCGCCACGCTCGATCAGTTCTCGCGCGGACGCGTCGCGCTCAACGTGGTATCCGGCGGCAACGACGCCGACCTTCGCCGCGATGGCGACTTCCTCGAACACGACGCACGCTACGCGCGCACCGACGAGTATCTCGATGCGTTGAAGCGCATCTGGACCGCCGATGCGCCCGTCGATTTCGAAGGCAAGCACTACCGCTTCGAACAAGCGTCGCCTGCCGTGAAAACTTGGCGCCAACCGCATATTCCGATTTACTTCAGCGGCGCGTCGGACGCCGCCATCGACGTGGCCGCACGCCATGCCGACACCTATATGTTGTGGGGTGAACCGCTCGATGCCGTTGAGCAATTGATTGGCCGCGTACGGGGCGCTGCGCGCCGATATGGCCGCACGCCGCGCTTCTCGATCTCGTTCCGTCCGATCGTCGCCGACACCGAAGCGCAAGCGTGGGCACGCGCCGACGACGTGTTGCGACAAGTGAAAGCCACGCGGGCCAGCCTCGGCCTGCAAGTCGAAGCCCCCGAGAACGTCGGATCACAACGGCTACTGGCAGCGGCGCAACAAGGCAACGTACTCGACGAACGTCTCTGGATGGGCGTCGCCAAAGCCACGGGCGCGCGCTGGAATTCCACGGCGCTCGTGGGTACGCCCGAACAGGTGGCGCACGCCCTTGGGCGCTATTACGCGCTGGGCGTCGACACCTTCCTCATTCGTGGTTTCGACCCGCTGGGCGACACGATTCGTTACGGCGAATCGCTGATTCCCGCCATTCGCCGTCACATTGCGGGTCTTGGCGGCGTACGCCGCGCGGCCTGATTGTCTCTTTCGTTCACGTTTTACACAGGTGTCATGATGCTGTTGCGTTGGATTCGCCGCGCCCGCTTTACCTTGCCCGCCCTCTCTCTCACCCTGCTCGCCACAGTGCACACGTCTGCCGCCACGGCGCAGACGGCCGCACCGGTCACCCTGCGCATCGGCGACCAGAACTACTACAACGTGCGCGCCTCCATCGAGGCCTCAGGCGCACTCGAAGGCGCGAACTACCAAGTGGAGTGGAAGCACTTCCAGTCGGCAGCCCCGGTTGCCGAAGGGCTCAACGCCGGGGCACTGGATTTGGGGTTTCTCGGTGATTCCGGTTTTCTCTTTCTCGCCGCCAAGGGCGCACCGGTCAAGCTGATTGCCGTGTCGCGACAGAACCCCGACACCATCGCGCTACTCGTGCCGAAAGATTCCCCGGTCAAAACGATTCAGGATCTCAAAGGCAAGAAGGTGGCCTATTGGCCCGGCGCGTGGAGCCAACAGTTGACCCTGCGCGCGCTGGAAAAGGCCGGTTTGCCGACGGACTACGTGCAATTCGTGAAGCTGATGCCGGTAGATGCGGCGGTCGCGTTGCCCAACGGCGCGATCGACGCGTTTCCCGTGTGGGAGCCGTACATCTCGCAGCAAGTGGTGCATAACGGCGCGCGGCCCGTGCTGACGGCGCGCAACCTGATGCCTGGCTTGAGCAGCGTGGCCGCCTATGCGCCGTCGGTCACAGAAAAGCGTGCGGCGATTGCCGACTTTCTCGTGCGTTTGCAGAAAGCGCGTGCGTGGGTCGAGACGCACAAAGAGGCGTATGCCGATCAATGGGCGAAGAAGGCCGGACTCGATCGCGATGTCGCGCGCCACTGGATCGGACAAGCCGGTATGACCGTGGAGGCCATCGACAAGCAAGCCGTCGCGGACTATCAAGGCACCAGCGACTTTCTGACGCAGACGGGCGCGTTGCCGACCCGATTCGACGTCAGCAAGGTCATCGACACGTCATTTGGGCAAGTGCTGCAAGCGCAGGGCCAGCCTTCCCGTCAGACGGCTGCGCGTTGAGACATTAGCCGTCTACAACTGCCGAGCGCATCGAATCGACTCGGGGCATGCACCACCGCCGTGGTAGCTGCATGCCCCGCATCGCTGTCGACAGCGTTGCCGTATTACTTGCTCGACTTCGGCACGACGTTCAATGCCGACCCCGCCTTAAACCACTGAAGCTGCACATCGCTGTAGCTATGCTTCAACCACACCGTTTCACGACTACCGTCCGCATGGTGCAGCACGCATTCGACATCGCGCTTCGGGGCCAAATTGGCTAACCCCAGCAGGTCGATACGATCGTCGGCCCGCACGTGTTCGTAGTCGTCCGGGTTGGCAAACGTCAACGCCAACAGCCCCTGCTTCTTCAGATTCGTCTCGTGAATGCGGGCGAAGCTGCGTGCGATGACCGCCATGCCGCCGAGCAAACGCGGCGACAGTGCGGCGTGTTCGCGGCTGCTGCCTTCACCGTAGTTGAAGTCGCCCACGATGACCCACGGCACCCCAGCGGCCCGATAGGCGCGTGCGGCCTGCGCGGGCGTCACGTCTTGCGCCCCGCTCAACAGGTCGATCGTGCGCCCGGTTGCGCCGGTGTATGCATTGGTGCCGCCCGACAGCAGGTTGTCGCTGAAGCGCTCCAGATGACCGCGCAGCTTCAGCCACGGCCCGGCCGGTGAGATGTGGTCCGTCGTGGTCTTGCCCCGCGTCTTGATCAACACCGGCATGCCCGTCGGATCGCTGCCGTTCCACGCTGGCCACGGCTTGAGCACCTGAATGCGTTCGCTCTTCGGATCGACACTCACTTCGACTCGCGTCCCGTCGTCGGGCGGCGCGATGTAATGCGTCGCCCCTCGGGTGAAACCGTCGGGTGGCACTTCGGGCGCCACGGCGGGCGGCGTCAGCCGGAACGGCTTGCCATCGGCCCCCGTGAGCGTGTCGTGCTGCGGATCGAACGAAAGGCGACCTGCCAACGCCCAAGCGGTCACGATTTCCGGGCTGGCAATCAGATTGACCGTGTTGGGCGAACCGTCGTTACGACGCGGGAAATTGCGGTTGTACGAAGTCACGATGGTATTCGGCGTCGCGACAGCGGCCGACTCGCGCCGCCACTGTCCGATGCAAGGCCCGCAAGCATTGGCCAGCACGGTGCCGCCCATCGCAGACAGTGCATCGAGTTGCCCATCGCGAGCGATCGTCGCTCTCACCTGCTCCGACCCCGGCGTCACCATGAACGCTACCGCCGCCTTAACGCCATGCGCATGGGCCTGCTTCGCCACGTCGGCAGCGCGGCTCATGTCTTCATACGACGAGTTCGTGCAACTGCCGATCAGCGCCGCCGATAACGTGTCGGCCTCCACGTCGTGCGCGGCCAGCCCGTCGCCAGGCTTCGCCTGCTTCATCTGCGCCGCCAACTGCGAGACGGTGCGGGCCCGGTCCGGCGAGTGCGGGCCGACGACATGCGGCTCCAGCGTCGAGAGATCGATACGGACCACGCGGTCGTAGAAGTGCTCCGGATTCGCCTCGACTTGCGGGTCGGGTGCGAGCAACGAGAGATTGGCCTCGATCACCGGCACGAGATCGGCTCGACCGCTGGCGCGCAGATACGTGAGCATGCGTTCGTCCGCCGGAAACATCGACGTGGTCGCGCCGAGCTCTGCGCCCATATTGGTGATGGTGGCCTTGCCCGTCGCGCTGATCGTGCGCGCACCGGGGCCGATGTATTCCACGATGGCGTTCGTACCGCCCGAGACCGTGAGCTCACCGGCCACGCGCAGAATCACGTCCTTCGGCGCCGTCCAGCCGCTCAACTCACCGGTGAGATACACCGCGATGCGCTTGGGATACAGCACTTCCCACGGCAACCCGGCAAGCGCCTCCACGGCATCGGCACCGCCCACACCGACGGCGCAGGCACCCAGCCCGCCGCCATTGGGCGTATGCGAATCAGTGCCGATGATGAGGGCGCCCGGGAACGCGTAGTTTTCCAACACCACCTGATGAATGATGCCCGCGCCCGGCTCCCAGAAGCCCAGCCCGTAACGGGCGGCCGCGCTGCGCAAAAAGGCATAGACCTCGCGATTCTCGTCGATGGAAGCGCGCAAGTCGGCGCGTCCCTCGACACGCGCTTGAATCAGGTGGTCGCAGTGAATGCTCGCCGGAACGGCAACACGGTCACGGCCCGTTTGCATGAACTGAAGCATGCCGGTCTGGCCGAGCACATCTTGAAACACGACACGGTCGACCATGAGCGCGAGATAGCTCTGCCCCGGAACCAGCGCCTGATTCTCAGGGTCGGCAAGATGGCCGAACAGCACTTTCTCGGCCAGCGTGAGCGGATGGCCAAGCCGCTGGCGGACGACGGCAAGCTTGTCGTCCATGGCCGCATACAGACGCGTAAGCGCCTGCGCCGAAATGAATTGGGACATCGATCACTCCTTTTCTAAACTCTTCTGAAAGCATTTGTGGGGTGGATGGGTGCGATCGCAGGACGGATTCTGGAACCGTCTTTGTCTCCGGTAAAATGAATTTATCTGTCCGATTACTCAATTTTTCTTATGAAAATCGACATCCTCGGCGTGCAGGCGTTTGTCGCGATTGCCGATCGTGGCGGCTTCCAGAGTGCTGCCGATGCGCTCTCGGTCACGCAAACCGCGATCACACAGCGGTTGCGTAAACTGGAGGACTATTTGGGCGTCATGCTCTTCGAGCGCACCACGCGCTCCGTGTCGCTCACCCAAATCGGGCGGGACTTTCTGCCACAGGCACGCCGTCTGCTCGATGAGCTCTCCGACGCACTCACCGAAATCAAAGAGAGCGGACAAGCTGCGCGCGGCGACGTGTCGATTGCGTGTGTGCCGACGGCCGGGGTGCAGTTTTTGCCGAGCATTTTGCAAACCTATGCGCAGCGCTTTCCGCACAACCGTGTGCGCGTACTCGATCACTCGTCGGTGGCCGTCACCGATGCGGTGCTGCGGCGTGAAGCCGAGTTCGGCATTCACATCGCGGGGCCGGGCCACGGCGATCTGGTGGGGCTACCCGTCGCGCAAGATCAATTCGTGCTGATCTGTCACGAGACGCATCCGCTGGCACGCCGCCGGCGCGTGCCGTGGCGCAATCTCGCGCCCTATCCTTTGATTTTTGCCGGGCAAGTCAGCGCCAACCGGTCGTTGCTCGACGGCGCGTTAGCGGACGTGAATCTGCAACCGCACTTCGAAGTGCAGCGCAGTTCCACTGCTGTGGGGATGGTGGCAGAGGGTGTGGCGGCAGCCGTGGTGCCACGTTTGGCGATTCAGAAAGGCGCGTATCCGCACATTCGCGTCGTCGATCTGGTCGAACCGGTGATCGCCCGCACGCTGGTGCTGGTGACGCGGCGCGGTGCGCAGCTATCGCCCGCGGCTCAGGCGCTCTACGATTTGATCGTCGCGAGCACGACGCGTGGTTGATGTTGTGCGATGGATGCTAGGCGATGGAAGCTCAGCGCGTCGGCACGATGCCGTGTTCCGCCATCCATGTCAGGTTGCCGCCCATGCGCGGGTCTTTAAACGGCGCGAAGGCGTGCATGGCGTCATACCGCTCGGGGTGTGGCGAACGCAGCCGGTAGAACTCCACCCAGCCGCTCGATCCGTGCGGCTGTGCAGTCTCCTGCGCCACGCCCGACTGCGCGTTGAACCACGCAGGATCGCGGTAGCCATCGGCCACCCGTGCGGCGAGTCGTTCGATGGCACCTTGCCGATAGGCATACCAGTCGTCGCCATTCAATCGCGCGAGTTCTGCCATGAACACCAACGGGGCCGTAGCGTAGTCGTGATAATGCAGCGCGCGGCGTTTGCGGGCCATCTCCATCGGCAAGCTGCCATCGGGTTCAATGGCGTCGATACCCGTGCGGTAGATGCCTTGTGCCGTCGATAGCAATGCGCTGTCGTGCGTGGCCACGGCCGTCGCCATGATGCCCACGCCGGTCCAGTAGTAGTGGTTGTTGCGCTTGTGCTTGGGGTTGCCCCAGTAAGCGAGATTTGCGCTCGACAGTTGACGCAACCACGCCTCGATGACTTGCCGCTGCTGCGCCGTGGCCAACGCCTGCGTTCGCAGATAGGCGATGGCGGCGGCCCCATGCGTCCATTGACGCATGTAGTCGGACTGATCGTTGTTCACGTGAATCATCTGTCCAAGCATCGCCCCGCTGCTGGCCCACGCTTCAAGCCACGCGAGCGTGCAACGCCCGTCAGCCTCGCCGCCTTTGCCTGCCGCGTGGGCATAGGCGTCGGTCATCTTGGCGATTTGCGCGGTGAAATCGTTTAGCGGCTTTACGGCTGCGGCGTTCTGCGCCTGCAATTGCGGATCGATCTTCGACTTTGCCGCGTCCGTGTAGTAGCCCAGCGCCCGAATGTCGGGGTTTCCCGGAGGCGGTGCGGGACATTCGTGCGGCGCCGCGGCCGCAGCAAGTTGCAGTGTCATGGTGAATACGCCTGCGATCGCCGTCATGAACAGGCGTCGTTGACTGATACGTTGGTGTGTCATGCGTCGCTTAACCTTTCACGTCTTGCCCTGCCTGCGCCAACATCCACATGCGGAACTGGCGCAAGGCTGCACGCTGCTGCAACCGCTCGCGCGGGTAACAAAGATAGTGACCGTGGTGCGGCACATCGACCCCGGCGTCCACCGGCTCGACCAGCCGCCCCGCCGTTATCGCCTCTCGGGCGAGAAACGCAGGCACTAGACCAATGCCCATGCCCGCTTCGGCCGCCTGTAGCAGCACCGAATACTGCTCGAAGCGGGGCCCCGTGCGCTGCGCTTGTTCTGCCACGTCGTAGCGCCGAGCCCATGTGCCCCAGACATCTTCCGCCTGACTGTGCACCAAACGCGGCGCACGTGCGATGTCGCTCACGCCCGCGAGCGGATAACGCTCGACGAAAGACGGCGAGCAAACAGGAACGAAGCTGCGCCCATCGAGATAGTCGCTCACCACCCCTTCCCATTCCCCGTCGCCATAACGGATGGCGGCATCCAGCGAGAACGGAAAGGCATCACCGTGCGACAAGTGGCGGCTAAAGCTGAGCGTGACGCCCGGCGTTTGCGCGAGAAAATCCGGCAAACGAGGGATGAGCCATTTCGTCGTAAATGTCGGCACGCTCGCAATCGTCAGCAAGTCGCTCTCCCCCCGCGAAGTCATCAATTCCAACGATGCGTTGCCGATCTCGCGCAGCGGCTCGGCCACGCGCTCATGATAGCGGCGCCCGGCATCGGTCAGCGTCAAATTTCGCCCCTCGCGCACGAAGAGCGGCGTTGCGACCAACGCTTCGAGCGCCGCAATCTGGCGACTCACCGCGCTCGGCGTGAGACCCAGTTCACGGGCAGCACGAGAAAAATTCAAGTGCCTTGCGGCGCTGACGAAGGCAAGCAATTCAGCGGTATTGGGATAACAGTGGCGTAGCGCAGGCATAGGAACGACGGGGGTTTTCGGGCAACGACGGGCACGGGTGTGCGGCCATCGACTGTTCCGTTTTCGCACAGCACGATGCCCGATTTGTGTGTTTTCTTCATGACGATGACACGCCGCACCACGACACTGGCGCCCAATGCAAAACCTGCGGCCAGCCTTTTCCTGCCAGGAAAATCAAGGCCCCGGCGGCGCAGATCCTCCTTTGTCATTGATTGCCGATCAGGTTCTCCCGATGTCCGACGTCCCTACCGAGCGCCTCGCCTTAGCTGTGCCATCCCGGCACAGCCCCGCGCCTGCCGATGCAGATCAGGCGGGGCAGACGCCGCAACGTGCGCGCACCGGCGTATTGCTCTGGATCGTGCGCGCGGTCGCCGCCCTCTTCCTCATCTATCTGTGTCTGCCGGTGCTGCTGTTGCTCGTGGGCGCCTTTGGGCAGGCATGGACGAACACCGTCTTGCCGACCGGCTTCACCGTGCAGTGGTTTGCGGAACTGGCAGGCGATCCGTCGTTCCGGCGCGCGTTCTCCACGAGCCTCATCGTCGCACTGAGCTGCTGCGTGATGACGGCCATCGTGGGACTGCCGCTCGCCTATGCCCTGCATCACGGCGCGCGCACCGCGCGGGGTGCCGTCGCCCGGCTCGTCACGCTTCTGCCGGTGGCCGTACCGGCGCTCACGCTCGGCTTCGGCTACATCGCTGTCTTCAGCGGCGACACGCTGCCGTGGCTCGGTTCGCTTTGGCTGCTGGTGCTCGCCCATACCGTACTCACGCTGCCCTATCTCACGCAAACGTTGCTCGCCGATCTGCGTCATCTGGACATCGCGCGGCTCGAAGACTGCGCGGCAACGCTCGGTGCCTCGCCGCTCAAACAGTTTCTGACCGTCGCCGTGCCCAACCTCACACATAGCCTCGTCGCGGGGCTGGTGATGGTCGCCGCGCTATCGATCGGCGAATTTCAAATTTCCAATCTCATCGCGGGTTTCCGCTATCGCAACTATCCGGTCGTGCTGCTTCAGGCGTTCTACGGCGCCACCGGTTTTGCGTGCGCTGCCACGGTCGTGCTGCTTGTGCTCGCGCTGGTCGCGACCGGCGTATCGATCTTTGCGGCGTCTCGTCAGAAGGTCAGTTCATGAGTCTTACGCTCGAAAACGTCAGCTTCCGTTACCAAGGCGCACCGCAGGGTCTCGACGACGTCAGTCTGCAAGTGCGTCAGGGCGAGCTGCTTGCCGTGATGGGCCGCAGCGGCTCCGGCAAGTCGACCGTGTTGCGGCTGGTCGCGGGCTTGCTCGACGGCTATCGCGGACGCATCGCCATCGGCGGTGAAGACGTTGCCGGTGTGCCCGTCTGGCGGCGTCAAGTCGGCATGGTGTTTCAGCAATACGCGTTGTTCCCGCACCTCAGCGTGCTCGATAACGTGGCCTACGGGCTGCGCATGCGTCGCGTGAGCGCCGCCGAGCGTCAGCGCACGGCGCTCGACATGCTCGCCCGAGTGGGGCTGGCCGATTGCGCCGGGCGGCGTCCCGCATCGCTCTCGGGCGGCCAGCAGCAGCGCGTCGCATTGGCGCGGGCGCTGGCCGTATCGCCCCGCGTGTTGCTGCTCGACGAGCCGCTCGCTGCCCTCGATGCCGGTATTCGCCAGCAATTGCGCGACGAAATTCGCGCGTTGCAGCAAGCGAGCGGTGCCACCACGCTGATCGTCACGCACGATCGCGACGAAGCGCTGAGTCTGGCCGACCGTGTGGCGGTTATCGATAGCGGACGCCTCTTGCAAATCGACACGCCGCAGCGCCTTTACGATGCCCCCGCCTGTGCGACGGTCGCCAGCTTCACGGGCCTGTCGACGGTGCTGCCCGCACGCGTAGTACGCCCCGGCGCGGTCGACGTCGGGTTCGCGGAACTGCTCGCCGACACCGGCGCATGGCGCATTGGCGACGCCGTGAACGTGCTGGTGCGGCCCGAGCACGTCGATACCGATCCGCCGATGCATGCGATCAATCGCCTGCCCGGACGCGCCGGGGCCGTGCGCTTCTTCGGTGCGACCTGCCGCTACGACTTCTTTCCGGACGGTGCCGCTACCCCGCTGTTGGGCGAACACCGGCGTGCCGCGACGCATGCCGTGGCGCTCGACCCGGCGCATCTGCGCGTGCTGCCGCCGTCAACGAAATAAGTGAACCGATTTCCAAAATGCCCTTACCCCATGCCCCCGATGGAGCCCTGTCGATGACTCGCTTTACCCCTTCGCTGCTGTCTCGTGCCGTCTTGCCCGCGCTTTCCACGCTGGCCGTCTCGTTCGCGCTGCTCGCGGGCACCACCGTTGCGGCACACGCGCAAACCCAAGCGGGTGCCCCGCTCTACCCCGGTGAAGCGGAGCTTTACGCCAAAGCGGCAGAAGAAGGTCTCGTGGTGTCGTTCGACACCGGGCCGGAGTGGGCCAACTGGAAGGCGCTGTTTGCCGAATTCCGAAAGCGCTATCCGAAGGTCGAGATCACGTACAACGACATCGGCTCGGCGGCCACGGTGGTCGCGCTCGACAAGTCGCGCCGCCGCCCGCAAGCCGATACCGCTTACTACTTCGCTGGCTCGGCACTCGACGCGGTGCAGAAAGACGTGGTGGCCCCGTTCAAGCCCATCAATTTCGACACGTTGCCGAAGGTGTTTCGCGATAACGATGGCCGCTGGTTCACCATCCATTCGCTCAACATCGCGTTTCTCGTGAACACGAAGCTGGTGAAAAACGTGCCGCAGTCATGGGCCGACCTGCTCAAGCCGGAGTACAAGAACGCCGTGGTGTACCTCGACCCGCGTTCGACGGGGCAGGGTCAAGTCGCCGTGTTTGCCGCCGCGTATGCCTTTGGCGGCAACGTCGACAACCCGAAGCCCGGTGCCGAGTTCTTCGGCAAGTTGCGCGATGCTGGCAACGTCATGCGAGTGGAAGGCACGACCCCCTATGCGAAGTTCGTGAAGGGCGAGATTCCGATTTTGATCGGCTATGAAAACGACGGTCTGAAGGCGAAGTACACCGACGGCATGGGCGACGCGGCGCAGGTGGTCATTCCGAAGGAAGCCACTGTCTCTGCGCCCTATGCCATCAGTCTCGTGAAGAACGGCCCGAACCCGGACGCCGCCAAGCTGTGGCTCAACCTCATCATGAGCCCGGTCGGTCAGGCGCTTTTTGCGCAAGGCTACGTGCGCCCCGCCGTGCCCGGCGTGCCGCTCTCGCCGGAGATGCGCGCACGCATGCCGGATGCGCCGCAAGTGCATCCGCTCGATGTAGCGCGTGCCGCCGCGCAGAAGGCCGAAGTCGACCGCCTGTGGGCCGCCGCCGCACTCGCCAAGTGAGATCGCACGACATGACGCCCCATCGCGCCAACCCGGTCCCCGCCATCGAGGCAATCGAGCGCAGCCCGCGCCGCCCGCGCGGGACGCTCGCCCCGCGCGGTTGGGTTCGCCGCTTCGGCGGCTTGCCCGCCGCCGCGTTGCTCGCGCTGGGCTTCGGGCTACCGCTCGGTGCGCTGGTAATCGCCGCATTCGAGGGCCGTGGCGAGGCGTTCCTCGCTATCGCCATCGATCCGCTGGTGCGCAACGCCTTGGTGAACTCGCTGGCACTCGCCGTCGGCGCAGGTACGGTGTCGCTGCTCGTCGGCGCGCTGCTGGCCGTCACCCTCGCACGGCAAACCCCTCGGCGGCGCCGCTTCTGGCTCGCCGCCATGGGCGTGCCGCTAGCGTTCTCGGGACTCGTGATCGCTTACGGATTCATTCTGGCGTTCGGCCGGGCGGGGTTCGTCACGCTCGGGCTGGCGTCGCTCGGGGCCGACCCGGCACGCGTTGGTGCGCTCATCTACACGGCACCGGGTCTTATCGCGGCGTACGCGTACTACTTGATTCCGCGCGTGGCGCTGATGGTCTACCCGTCGATCGCCAACCTCGACCGCCGTCCGCTCGAAGCTGCGCTCACGCTCGGGGCGCATCCGCTGCGCGCGCTCGTCGACGTGGCGCTGCGCGAACTCTGGCCGACGCTGGCCGCGGCGTGGTGCCTCGTCACCGCGATTGCCATGGGCACGTACGGCACCGCGCTCGCGCTGGCCGGTACCCAAATCAACATCCTGCCGTTGCTCATGTTCCTCAAGATGTCGGACGGGCAAACGGATTTCCCACAAGCCGCCGCGCTGTCGCTCGTTTTAATGGCGGTATGCAGCGGTGTGCTCGCTCTCGGAGAGTGTCTTGTACGGCGTCATCCTCAATGAGTGGTCGGCTGCGGCCCGCCACGCCCTCGATCAACTGGCTGCGCGTCAGGAAAGCACGCATCGGCACGTGACTCCGGTCGGCTTGATCGGCCCGCGTGAGGCGTCGCCCGCGCAGCTCGAAGCGGCGCATTGCGTAGGCGAAGCGCTCGCTGCCGCCGGTGTCGCGCTCGTATGCGGCGGCAAAGGCGGCGTGATGGAAGCGGCGTCCGCCGGTGCCGCTGCCGCAGGCGGCATCGTGATCGGCCTGCTGCCAGAGGACCACGCCGACGAGGCGAACCCACACCTGAGCGTGGCCCTGCCCACGGGTCTCGGCATCACGCGCAATGCACTGATCGCACGCGCGTCGGTGTGTCTGGTCGCCATCGGCGGCGGACTGGGCACGCTCTCGGAAATCGCGCTTGGCCTGCAATGGCGCAAGCCCGTGTTCACGGTACTCGATGCACCGGCCGTGCCGGGCGCCGAGAACTTCGACGATATCGACGCGCTGGTCGTGGCGGTTGCGACCTGGCTGAGCGTCACCGGACTTCCCGGAGGTGACGCCCCCCGGTAAGCCACGCCAGCGGCACCCCGCTTCTCCACCCGTTCCCGCCCCACACAGGGAACGGCGGGGATCGCAGGCGAGTTCTCGTGACGTTGATGTCACATATATTTAGGATTACTAATATTATGAAGCGTATTTTTCTCGCGGCACTCGGGCTCGGCGGCTTCGCCATCGCGGCACACGCACAAAGCAACGTGACGCTATACGGCATCGTCGACGCCGGCGTGGGTTACACCAGCGGTCAACGCACCGCCACGACCAAAGGCAGCGTAGGCAACCCGATTGTCTACAGCAACGCCTCGAACTGGGGCTTTGCCAGCGGCACGTGGTCGGGCGACCGTTGGGGTCTGAAAGGCGTGGAAGATCTGGGGGGCGGCAACTCGGCCATTTTCCAGCTCGAGAACGGGTTCAACATCGGCAATGGCCAATCGGGCCAAGGCAACCGCCAGTTCGGCCGTCAGTCGTGGCTGGGGCTGCAAAGCGCCACGCTCGGCAAGATCACCTTTGGCCGCCAATACGATCCGATCGTCGATTACGTCGGGGCGATCAGTGCAGGCACGTTCGTCACGGGCATGGGCGCGCACCCGGGCGATATCGACAACATCGATAACCAAGCCCGCGTGAACAACTCGGTGAAGTGGGCGAGCCCGGTGTACGGCGGCTTCCAGTTCGGCGCGATCTATGGCTTTGGCGGCCAGCCGGGCAGCGTGAAGAACCAAAACGCGTGGGGTCTCGGCGGTCAGTACGCCAGCGGCCCGCTCGCGCTCGGCGTGGCTTACCTGCAAGCAACCAATGCTTACGGCAATACGGGCGGTGCGTGGAACGGCGCGTACGACGGCACGTTCGCGTCGTCGATCAACGAGGGCTTCGCCTCGGCCGCCAGCCAACGCATTCTTGCTGCCGCCGGTACGTACACGTTCGGCAACACGCAGGTCGGCCTATCGTACGGCAACGTGCACTACACGCCGGGCTCGTTCTCGACGTTCGCAAGCGCCATGACGTTCAACTCGATCGGTGCCACGGTGGCCTATCAGTGGACACCGGCGCTGCGTCTGGCGGCGGCTTACAACTTCACGCAAGGCAGCGACGTGAAGGGCGCCAGCGGTCCGAAGTACCACCAGATCAACCTGGCCACGTACTACGCGCTGTCGAAGCGCACGTCGCTGTACGCGCTCGTGGGCTATCAAAAGGCATCGGGCAACACGCTCGACACGTTTGGCAATGTGGTGTCCGCGACGGCCTCGGTCGGCGACGTAGGTAACGGTATCTCGTCGGCCACCTCGACGCAGACGCTGGTACGCATGGGTATCCGCCAGACGTTCTAACGGTTGGGTAGCCCCCCCTCGCCCGCCGAGGGGATGTCTTACGTTTCATCGGTCTCATCTCGGAGACTTCGCGAGAACCGGGACTTTGCGCACTGCCTCGACATGGCGGGGCACTGCGTAATTCGCGCAACGGACCGGCTCACCCTTGGCACGCCCCGCACAACGCTGTTTCGTGCGATGGCGTGCCTTTTTTCGTTTGACCTTCCCGCCGTCCCGCTCACGCCGCAGAAGCGCTCAGATTCGTACAAACCCTAATACAGCTTTACCTGTCTATACAATACTGTACAGGCCATTACTTGGTCTGAAAGAAAGGAATGCTGTGAGCCACCCCACCCGATACCGCGATGTGACGATCCGCGCACCGCGCGGCACCCAACTCAATGCCCGCAGCTGGCTGACCGAAGCGCCGCTGCGCATGCTCATGAACAACCTCGACCCGGACGTGGCCGAGAACCCCAATGCGCTCGTGGTCTACGGTGGCATTGGCCGCGCTGCACGCAACTGGGAATGCTTCGACAAGATCGTCGAAACGCTCAAGACCCTCGCCGACGACGAAACGCTGCTGGTGCAATCCGGCAAGCCCGTTGGTGTGTTCAAGACTCACGCCGACGCGCCGCGCGTGCTGATCGCCAACTCCAACCTCGTGCCGCACTGGGCCACGTGGGAACACTTCAACGAACTCGACGCCAAGGGTCTCGCCATGTACGGCCAGATGACCGCTGGCTCGTGGATCTACATTGGCAGCCAAGGCATCGTGCAAGGCACCTACGAGACGTTCGTGGAAGCCGGTCGCCAGCACTACGGCGGCAAGCTCGCGGGCCGTTGGGTGCTGACCGCCGGGCTCGGCGGCATGGGCGGCGCACAGCCGCTGGCCGCCACGCTCGCCGGTGCCTGCTCGCTGAACATCGAGTGCCAGCAAGCCAGCATCGATTTCCGTCTGCGCACGCGCTATGTCGACGAGCAAGCGACAGATCTCGACGATGCGCTGGCCCGCATCGCCAAGTACACGGCGGCGGGTCAGGCCGTGTCCATCGCGCTGTGCGGCAACGCGGCCGAGATTCTGCCGGAACTGGTACGGCGCGGCGTGCGCCCGGACATGGTCACCGACCAGACGAGCGCGCACGATCCGCTCAACGGCTATCTGCCTATCGGCTGGACGTGGGACGAGTACCGCGAGCGCGCCCGCAGCAAACCCGCCGAAGTCGTGAAGGCCGCCAAGCAATCGATGGCCGTTCACGTCAAAGCCATGCTGGATTTCAAGGCGATGGGCGTGCCGACGTTCGACTACGGCAACAACATCCGCCAAATGGCGATGGAAGAAGGTGTCGAGAACGCGTTCGACTTCCCCGGCTTCGTGCCCGCTTACATCCGCCCGCTCTTCTGCCGTGGCGTTGGCCCGTTCCGCTGGGCAGCGCTCTCCGGCGACCCGGAAGATATCTACAAGACCGACGCGAAGGTCAAGGAACTGATCCCCGACGACGCGCATCTGCATCGCTGGCTCGACATGGCCCGCGAGCGCATCAGCTTCCAAGGGCTGCCCGCCCGTATCTGCTGGGTCGGCCTCGGCCTTCGCGCCAAGCTCGGCCTCGCGTTCAACGAAATGGTGCGCTCGGGCGAGCTCTCGGCACCGGTCGTGATCGGCCGCGATCACCTCGATTCCGGTTCGGTCGCCAGCCCCAACCGCGAGACGGAAGCCATGCGCGACGGCTCGGACGCTGTGTCCGACTGGCCGCTGCTCAACGCCCTGCTCAATACCGCCAGCGGCGCGACATGGGTGTCGCTGCACCACGGCGGCGGTGTCGGCATGGGCTTCTCGCAACACTCGGGCGTCGTGATCGTCTGCGACGGCACCGATGCCGCCGCTGCCCGTATCGCCCGCGTACTGAACAACGATCCGGCGACCGGCGTGATGCGCCACGCCGACGCCGGCTACGACATCGCCATCGACTGCGCCCGTGAACACGGCCTGAACCTGCCGATGCTGAACACCTCGAAGTGAATCTCACCATGACGAATCAACACAACGCCCCCATGAATTCCCTGTTCGTCACGCCCGGCACGCTCACGCTGGCCCAGTTGCGC
This sequence comes from Pandoraea pneumonica, assembly GCF_902459645.1. Classification (GTDB taxonomy): domain Bacteria; phylum Pseudomonadota; class Gammaproteobacteria; order Burkholderiales; family Burkholderiaceae; genus Pandoraea; species Pandoraea pneumonica. The sequence goes on along the minus strand of NZ_CABPSK010000001.1, from coordinate 643,539 downwards.
GCGGTTTATGAACAACCGACGAAGGTCAAACTCGACGAAGCGGCCTATGCCGACATCGATCAAAGCGTCGCTTGCGTCGAAGCCATCGTTGCCGAAGGCCGCACGGCTTACGGCATCAACACGGGCTTCGGGCTGCTCGCTTCAACGCGTATCGCTCACGACGATCTGGAAAACCTGCAACGCTCGCTGGTGCTCTCGCACGCCGCCGGTGTGGGCCAACCGATCGACGACGCGCTGGTGCGCCTGATCATGGTGCTCAAGATCAACAGCCTGGCGCGCGGCCTGTCGGGCATTCGCCGCAAGGTGATCGACGCGCTGGTCACGCTGGTCAACGCTGAGGTTTATCCGCGCATCCCGCTCAAGGGCTCGGTCGGCGCATCGGGCGATCTGGCGCCGCTCGCGCATATGTCGCTGTTGCTGCTGGGTGAAGGTCACGCCCGTTATCGCGGTCAGTGGCTCGACGCTCGCGAAGCGCTTGCCGTCGCCGGGCTCGAACCGCTCACGCTCGCCGCCAAGGAAGGGCTGGCACTGCTTAACGGCACGCAAGTCTCGACGGCCTACGCACTTCGCGGTCTGTTCGAAGCCGAAGACCTGTACGCCGCCGCCAGCGTTTGCGGCGCGCTGACCGTCGAAGCCATGCTCGGCTCGCGTGCGCCGTTCGATCCGCGCATTCACGCCGCGCGCGGCCAGCGCGGCCAGATCGACGCCGCCGCGACGTATCGCCATCTGCTTGGTGAGACCAGCGAAGTCGGCCAGTCGCACGCCAACTGCGAGAAGGTGCAAGATCCGTATTCGCTGCGCTGCCAGCCGCAGGTCATGGGCGCTTGCCTGACGCAGATTCGTCAAGCCGCCGAGGTGCTGGGTGTCGAAGCCAACGCGGTGTCGGACAACCCGCTGGTGTTCTGGGAACAGGGCGACGTCATCTCCGGCGGCAATTTCCACGCCGAACCGGTGGCGATGGCCGCCGACAATCTGGCGTTGGCATTGGCGGAAATCGGCGCGTTGAGCGAACGCCGCATTTCGCTGATGATGGACAAACATATGTCACAATTGCCGGCATTTCTCGTCGCCAACGGCGGCGTCAACTCCGGTTTCATGATCGCGCAGGTCACGGCCGCCGCCCTCGCCTCCGACAACAAGGCCTTGGCACATCCGGCCAGCGTTGATAGTCTCCCGACCTCGGCAAATCAGGAAGATCACGTCTCGATGGCCCCCAACGCCGGGAAGCGGCTCTGGGAGATGGCCGATAACGTCAAGGGTATCGTCGCGATCGAATGGCTCAGCGCCTGTCAGGGCCTGGACTTCCGCGAAGGCGTGAAGAGCACCCCGGTGCTGGAGCGCGCCCGTGCCCTGTTGCGCAGCGCCGTCCCGTTCTACGATAAGGACCGCTATTTCGCACCGGACATCGAAGGCGCCAGCGCATTGATCGCGCAGCGCCAACTGAGCGCCCTCGTGCCGTCCGGCACCCTGCCGAGCGTTTGATTCGCGTTTGATTCGTGCCCTGCCGGTGCGAAGCGAACGCCGATTCGCGCACCGGCAACCCGGCTGATCGTGAGACCGCCTGTCCGCTTGGGCAGGCCATTTCATTACGCAATTTGCGCGGTAGTTCGCGCATCGAGTTACGCATATTCCGCATTCAGGAGACAGCTTGAAAAACCTGCAACGCAATCTGAGCGCGCGGCACATCCGCTTTCTGGCGCTCGGCTCGGCCATTGGCACCGGTCTCTTCTATGGTTCGGCGTCGGCCATTCAACTGGCCGGTCCGGCCGTCATCCTCGCTTACATCATCGGTGGCGCCGCTGTTTACATGGTCATGCGCGCGCTCGGTGAAATGGTGGTGCGCCAACCCGTGTCGGGCTCGTTCGGCCGCTACGCCCGCGACAACCTCGGCCCGCTCGCCGGCTTTCTCACCGGCTGGACGTACATCCTCGAGATGGTCATCGTCTGTCTGGCCGACGTGACCGCCTTCGGCATCTATATGGGTTTCTGGTTTCCCGATGTTCCGCAGTGGATCTGGGTGCTCGGCATCGTCATGCTGATCGCCGGCCTGAATCTGTGCAACGTGAAGGTCTACGGCGAGATGGAGTTCTGGCTGGCACTCGTGAAGATCGTTGCCATCGTGGCCATGATCGTCGGCGGCGGCGTGATCCTCTTCACGGGCATGCAGTTACATAGCGAGCATGCACCGGCTGTGAGCAACCTCTGGTCGCATGGCGGTTTCCTGCCGAATGGCTGGGGCGGTTTGATGGCGTCGCTGGCGGTGGTGATGTTCGCTTATGGCGGCATTGAAATCATCGGCATTACCGGTGGCGAAGCGAAGAACCCGGAGAAGGTGATTCCGCGTGCGATCAACGCCGTGCCGCTGCGAATCTTGCTGTTCTACGTGCTGACGATGTGTGTGCTGATGGCCATCTTCCCGTGGACCGGCATCGGCAGCCAAGGCAGTCCGTTCGTGCAGATTTTCTCGGGCCTCGGCATCAAGTCGGCGGCAGCCATCCTCAACGTCATCGTGATTTCGGCAGCCATCTCGGCGATCAACAGCAACATCTTCGGCGCTGGCCGGATGATGTTCGGTATGGCGGAACACGGTCAGGCACCCGCCGCCTTTTCCGCAACGTCGCGTCACGGCGTGCCTTGGGTGACGGTGCTGGTGATGACGGCCGCCCTGCTCGGCGGCGTGGTGCTCAACTACCTGATTCCCGAAGGCGTGTTCCTGATCATTGCGTCGATCGCCACGTTCGCCACGGTTTGGGTCTGGCTGATGATTCTGCTCTCGCAGGTCGCCATGCGCCGTCGCTTGTCGGCTGACGAAGTCGCAGCGCTCAAGTTCAAAGTGCCGTTGTGGCCGGTGGGTCCGGCACTCGCCATCGCGTTCATGTTGTTCGTGATCGGCGTACTCGGCTATATGGAAGACACGCGTGTCGCCCTGTATGTCGGCGCGGGCTGGATCGCGCTGATGTCGGCGGCGTATTGCTTCGGCGTCAAACCCAAGGCGTTGCGCGAAATGCGCGACGACGCAAGCCAAACGAGCCTCTCATGAAACGTATCCACTGGAAGCACTGCCATGTCGCCACCATGCGCGACGGCCGCTACCACGCGATCGAAGACGCCGAGATCGTCACGCTCGGCAAGCACATCGAATGGGTCGGGCCGCGCAGCGAGCGGCCGGTCACAGCGGCAGACGAGTGCGTCGATTTGCAAGGCGCGTGGGTCACGCCCGGGCTGATCGACTGCCACACGCATCTGGTCTTCGGCGGCAATCGCAGTCTTGAATTCGAACAACGTCTGCAAGGCGTGAGCTACGCCGAAATCTCGGCGGCAGGCGGCGGCATCAAATACACCGTGCGGCACACGCGCGACGCCACCGAAGACGCCCTCTTCGAGTCGGCCCGCAAGCGGCTTCTCACGCTCATGCGCGATGGCGTGACGACCGTCGAAATCAAATCCGGCTACGGGCTCGATCTGAACAGCGAGCGCAAGATGCTGCGCGTGGCGCGGCGTCTTGGCGAAGCGCTGCCGGTGACGGTCAAGACGACGTGTCTAGCCGCGCATGCCGTGCCTTCCGAGTTCGCGGGCAAAGCCGACGAGTATGTGAACTACGTCTGCTCGGAGATTTTGCCCACGCTCGCCGAAGAGCGTCTGGTCGATGCGGTCGATGCGTTCTGCGAGACGATTGCGTTCTCGCCCGCCCAGGTCATGCGCGTGCTGCTGCGGGCGCAGAAGCTCAAGCTGCCGGTGAAGTTGCACGCCGAACAACTGTCGCCACTGGGCGGTGCCAGCCTCGCCGCAGAACTGGGCGCGTTGTCGGCGGACCATCTGGAATACATGACGGCAGAAGACGCCGCAGCCATGGGCCGCGCAGGCACGGTGGCGGTGCTGTTGCCGGGGGCATTCCACATGCTTCAAGAGTCGCGCCGCCCGCCGGTGGATCTGCTGCGCCGCTACGGTGTGGATATTGCCGTGGCGTCCGACTTGAACCCGGGTACTTCTCCTGCCCTGTCGCTGCGGTTGATGATGAACATGGCTTGCACCTTGTTCGGTCTGACGCCGGAAGAAGCGCTGGCAGGGGTGACACGCAATGCCGCCAAAGCACTCGGCATGCTCGACACCCACGGCACGATCGAAGCGGGCAAGACCGCCGATTTCGTCGCGTGGGAGATTGAACGGCCTGCCGAACTGGCTTACTGGCTCGGCGGCGAGTTGCCTTGCCGCACCATTCGCCACGGGCAATGGCGCGACGCGCCCGTCGTCGCATAACGCCGCATAACTCCTTCACTGCACCCGCTCCCCATGTCCACTTCAGCGACAGCCCTAAAAGCGCCAACGGCCCTGCCGACCGTCTGGCAAGGCCGCACCGACGCGAACGAGCGCGGCGACACGCGACGGCTTTTCAACGTCGTGCAAGTGCTCGACGGCCCGACACACGCGGCGGCTTCCGGTGCGCCGGTTCTGCTGGGCTTCGCCTGCGATGCCGGTGTGAAACGTAATCAGGGGCGTGTGGGCGCTGCCGAAGGGCCGCAGGCCATTCGTCGCGCGCTTGCGAACCTGCCCGCTCACGACATCGCCCCGCTCTACGATGCCGGTGACGTAACCTGCGAAGACGACGCGCTCGAAGCCGCGCAAGCGGCGCTCGCCGCCGCAGTCCAGCGTCAATTGGATGCGGGCGCACACCCGGTCGTGCTCGGCGGCGGTCATGAAATTGCGTGGGGAACGTGGCAAGGCCTGCGCGCGCACCTCGACGCCCAAAACGACCGCGAGCGTGTGTTGATTCTCAACCTCGACGCCCACTTCGATTTGCGAACTGCTCGGCCCGGCACGTCGGGCACGCCGTTCGATCAGATTGCGCAAGCCAGCGAGCAAGCGGGGTTGCGCTTCGATTACGCGTGTCTCGGCGTCAGCCGGTTGAGCAACACCGCATCGCTTTTCGAGCGCGCCCGCGAGTTGGGCGTGACGTACATCGAAGACACCGACATGCAGGACAGGCATCTCGATGCCCGCCTCGCCCAAATCGATGCGTTGATGGCCGACGTCGCGCACGTCTACCTCACCATCGATCTGGACGTGCTGCCCGCACCGGTCATGCCGGGCGTGTCGGCACCGGCGGCTTATGGGGTGCCCATCACGGTGATCGAGGCCATTGCCACGCACGTGCGCCGCTCCGGCAAACTGCGCGTGGCCGACCTTGCGGAATACAACCCGCACTTTGATGTACAAGGTTTGGGCGCGCGAGTGGCTGCGCGGCTCGCCTACCGTCTGCTGTAAAGCAAAACGCCGGGGTGGCCATGCGTTGTGCAACCCCGGCGCTCCCTACCGAATCTCGGCGCAAGCCGTGTCATCGCAGAACGTCTCAGGCGCTTATCAGGCGCTTATCAAGCGTTAATCGTCTCCGACGGCGATTCGTCGAAGGCTTTGCGATAGCTTTTCACCAATGCCGAGCGGCTGGTCACCCCCCAGCGGTTCGCCGTGCCGAGCACCGACCCGGTCACCCGGCCGTCGTCCATCAACTCGCTTCGAATGCCTTCCAAACGGAGCTTGCGAATTAGCGCACCCGGCGACATCCCCAGCGAGCGCTTGAACACCATTTGCAACGCGCGCTCCGTCACATTGACTTGGGCCGCGACCTCACGGGTGGTCAGTTCGCTGCGCCCAAGGTGCTCGATGATGTAGCGATACGCTTTGCGATACTTGGCAGGCAGGCGTGTGGCGATATCGTCGCTGCGTGCCATGTGCGCCGCATCCGCCTGCGGATCGACGCTGCGCGTGGGGACGATTTGCGAGCGAAGGCAGAACAATGCCTGCAATGAATAGCGTGTGTAGAGAGACAGGCCTTGTTGAACCTGTCCCCGTTGAAAGGCCAGCTTCGCGCTTACATAGAGCCACTCGAGATCGGAATGCCGCGCGGCATGATGCACGTCGCGTGCCGCGATGTCGTCGAACAGCCGGGCCGCGAGGTCGCCTTGTCCGCCAGCAAACGCAGCGAGGACGGCATTGAGCCGTAGGTGCATCAATACCTGCGGGCTAGCGCACGAACGCAGTGCGTCGAACAAATCGGTCAAGGCGCCCGCGTTAGCCCGCGCGCCCTTCGACAATTCCACCAGATGCCGCATGTAAGCCCGATAACGGCGAACCAACAACCCGTCGGCCGCCGGAGCCTCGTCCGCAGACGAGAGTCGATTGCCGAAGACATCGAGACCGTCGGTCGCCTCCAACTGACTCGGCACACCGGGCGCGGATTCTGCACTTAGCCAAGCGGACTGCCAGAACACGTGATCGGCCAACGCCGACGAGCGGCGAATTTGCGTATGCAGCGCGATATCCGAGAGCAGTAGCGTGACGATGCTAGGCCAGATCGGCGGCACGTCCGCTGCCGAGCGGTCAATCTGCAACAACACTTGCATCGCCGCGTGGGGACGCCCCAGCCGATGATCAACGATCGCCAACCCGATGCGCGCCTCGATCGCTTGGGCAGCGTCGGCGGCGCGGTCGCGAATGATGTCGATAAAGCAGTTTCGTGCGACGGCCATCCGCTCACGCACTAATGCCTGCCAACCCGCATTGCGCGCGGACATCAGCCGAAGCGCATCGCCACCTGCTCGGCAACTGCGTTGCGCGCGTGCATAACTCTGCTCGGCTTCCTCTTCGAGTTCACGCAGTAGCTGAACATCGGCCAAAGCGCAGAGATGCGCCCCTTGGGTGTCTTGCCAGTGCTTTTCGTTTTGATCGGCAGGGCCACAAGCCGCCGTATAGGCACGCGGCCAGTCGCCCGCGAGTAGCGCTTCGGCACAGCGTGGCAGGGTGTGATGGGTGCGTGCACTGACGATCAATGCGAAGTAGATCCGTGCGTTCATGAAGTTCGCGGGGCGAAAAGAAGTCGGTGAGAGTGAGTCCGGTCGAATTATTCCTACGGGCGTGAATCGGAAAAAAATAGATTGATTCAACCCCCGCCCTCACGAGATTCATCTGCACCGCGGAGCCAGCACCCGCCTGGCGCTCCCATTGCACGGGACCGTCGCGCTGTCGGCGTTTCGCCACACATCTCTCGACAATCGAGAGAAATTTGCCCGAACGCCTGTCGCAACCGACTTTCGGCATCGTCCCCCGCTCGATCCGCAGTTTCCCCTACGCCGTTTCTCACGCCCTAATACAAAGTATTAGTTTTACTTAATTTGTTTTCGTTTTAGCCGCCCCAATCCCTACAATCCACACAAATTCTTATATCGATGCATCGCTGCGCACCGGAAAGCGCCCACTCGCGCTTCCGGCACGCACCACCCGACCGGAGACAGGCCGATGAAAAAGCGAGCAGACCTCGACGTCAGATCGTTGCGCATTTTTGAGGCCGTCGCGTCGGCGGGCAGCCTCTCGGGCGCCGCCAGCACACTGGGCGTCACGCAATCGGCCATCTCACAAGCGATCGCCCAGATCGAACAAACCGTCGGCACGCGAGTGCTCGACCGCTCGCGCCGCCCGCTCAAGCTCACGCCCGCCGGGTTAGCACTCTCCCGTCACGCGCGACAGATCGTCGACGACATGGACCGGCTGATCGCACAAGTGCAAGACGCCGATGTCGCGAGCCGTGCCGCGGTGCGCGTGGGGATGATCGATTCGTTTGCCGCCACGGTCGGCCCGTCGATCGTGCGGCAGATGTCGGGCAGCACGAGCGAACTGCTGCTTTGGTCGGGGCTCGCCAATGGCCACGCGCAAGCGCTGCTCGCCCGCCAACTCGATCTCATCGTCACCAGCGACCCCATGCACGACATGGAACGGCTGGTGCGCCGCCCGATTTTCACGGAGCCGTTCATCGTCGTGGTGCCCAAGGCGCGCGAGGCTGAACTCGCGCAAGCCGATCTGACCGACCTGATTCGCACCTTGCCGCTCATCCGATTCTCGGGACGCTCGCACTTCGGCGCGGTCATCGAGCGCCATCTGCGCCGCACGGGCCATTCACCGCGCATGCATCTGGAAATCGACACCTCAGACGTGGTGATGTCGATGGTCGCGGCCGATCTGGGCTTCACCATCGCCACGCCGCTCTGTCTGTTGCAGGGGCGTGCTTCGTTGTCGCAAGTGGCTGCCCTGCCGCTCCCCGGCCCTGCGCTCTCACGCACGATTTATCAGGTCTCGCGCGAAGGCGAAGTCTCGGAGATGGCCTCGCAGTGCTTTCTCGCCGGGCGGCTTGCGCTGGCGCAAGAGGCATTTCCCGAGTTGCACCGCCTCATGCCTTGGCTGGGCGAGCGACTCGCTTTGTGCTGAAGCGCGCTTCTCGATGCCTGACATCCGCCGCAAAAAACATATATCCAACAGGAGACACGCATGAACCCGTCACGACGCAAATTCCTTCACACCAGCGCCGCCATGTCGGCCGTTGCCGCGACCGCTGGCCTGAGCGTGCCCGGTATCGGCCGCGCTGCCGATGCGGCCACCGTGCAGTACGGCGGTTCGGCATGGCTGGGGCACTACCCCGCCTATCTCGCGATGAAGTCGGGCGCGCTCGCCGCGGCTGGCATCGACCAGCAATGGCAATCGTTCGGCACGTCGTCGGCGCGCATGAGCGCAGTGCTCTCCGGCGGCATCGACATCGCTTGCACGGGCATCGTCTCGGCACTGGCGTTGATGGCGCGCGGCTCGAAGCACTTTTCGATCGTGGCGGTGCCGGAGAGCTTCGGCCGGGTCGAAGGGCTGTTCGTGCGTGAGGGCGTGAATTCGCTGCAAGACCTCAAGGGCAAGAAGTTGGGGGTGACGTTCGCATCGAGCGCGCACTTGCTCGTGCTCGACCTGCTGGGCAATGCCGGTTTGTCGAACGACGTGACGGTGCTCAACGTGCCCGCGCCGGAAATTCCTGGCGCCATCCAGTCGGGCCAAATCGACGCGGCTGCCGCCTGGACGCCGCAGTTCAACCGCGTTCGCGCGATGTCGGGCATGAAGCTGCTCGCCGACGACACGCAGTTCTCGCTCTACAAGCGCTACAACGTCACGCCGGGTCCGGACGTGCTGATCGTGCGCAATGCCTGGGCCGAGAAGAACGGCGACGTGGTGCGCAAGTACCTCAAGGTCTACTTCGACGCGTGCCAGACGTTGCACGATAAACCCGATGAAGCCGCCCGCTCGCTCATCGGCTTGACCGGCATGTCGGCCCTCGACCAGATCGAGACGATCAAGGGCGCGGAGTGGTACAGCCTCGCGCAGCAAACGCAGTTGCTCAAATCGCCGGGCAACTATGTCGATGGCCTTCAGCGGCTGGCCGAAATGCTCGTGACGTACAAGCAGATCGACAAGGCCCCGGCTGTTCGCCAGTGGATCAACACGTCGTATCTGTAAGCCCTGCGGCATTGCCGTCGCGCCGGTGTCCATAGCCGCACAAAGTTCTGCATGGGACCGGCGCAAGATCGAGGAGTCTGATTGTGAATCATCGTCAACCGTCTCGCGCCAAGTTGCTTGGCGTGGGGTTCGCGTCCATCGTCGTCTTCCTGCTCGCATGGGAAGCCGCCTGTCGTACCGGGGCCATCGACCCCCTGTTCCTGCCGCCCCCGTCGGCCGTGGGCGAGCGCATTCTGGCCATGCTCAGCGACGGCACGCTTGTCGCCAACGTACTGGCTTCCACGCGCCGTGTGATGACCGGCTTCATCGCGGCCACCATTGTTGCCATTCCGCTTGGCATCATCTTGGGCACGTCGACTTATGCCCGTGCGGCGTTCGACCCCATCTTGTCGTTTCTGCGCCCCTTGCCGTCGATGAGCTGGATTCCGCTCTCGTTGCTGTGGTTCGGTATTTCGGAGACGCAGAAGTACAGCATCGTGTTCATGGGCACCTTCGCCCCGGCGCTCGTTTATGTGATCGAGGCCACACGCAACGTCGATCCGCTGCTCATTCGCGCCGCCAAGAATCTGGGGGCGAGCAACTGGCAAGTCATGCGCGAAGTGATTCTGCCCGCCAGCCTGCCGCAGATTCTCTCGGGGATGAAGATCATTCTCGGCCTGTCGTGGACGTGTGTGATCTCCGCCGAACTGGTGGCAGCGCGCGAAGGTCTGGGCTTTCTCATCATGAACGGCAAGGAGTTCTTCCAGACGGAAGTTGTCGTGCTGGGCATGGTGATGATCAGCGTCACCGTGTTGGTGACGGACGTGGTGTTTCGCGCCATCGAGCGCAAAGTGTTGAGGTGGCAGGCATGAACGATCGCATCGATTCGCAAGTTTCCGCGACCCACGCGTCGCCCGCCAACGGCAAAGGGGAAACGATGATTGCCATCGAAGGCATCTCGAAGCGCTATGGCGACTTTCAGGCGCTGGAGCGTGTCGACATGAACATCGCACGCGGCGAGTTCGTGGTGTTGCTCGGGGCCTCGGGCTGCGGCAAATCGACCCTGCTCAACCTGATTACCGGCTTCGACGAACCGACCACCGGGCGCATCGTGGTCGCGGGCCGCGAGGTCAAGGGGATCGATCCGCACTGCGGCATGGTCTTCCAGCAATACGCCTTGTTCCCATGGCTCAGCGTGCTCGATAACGTGGCGTTCGGTCTGAAGATGAAGGGCCTCGACAAGGCCACGCGCTACGCGACGGCGCGCCGCTATATCGAGATGGTCGGCCTGACGGGTTTCGAAGATCGCTACCCCAAGGCGCTCTCGGGCGGTATGCGTCAACGGGTATCGATTGCGCGCGTGCTGGCCAACGACCCCGACGTCATTCTGCTCGACGAGCCGTTTGCCGCCCTCGACGCGATGACACGACAGGTGTTGCAGGAAGAGCTCTTGCAGATTTATCAGAAGAGCGGCAAGACCATCGTGTTCATCACGCACTCTATCGACGAGGCGCTGATGCTCTCGACGCGCATGGTCATCATGAGCGCGCGCCCCGGGCGCGTGGCGTGCGATCTGCCGAACGATCTGCCGATGCCGCGCAACGCCCAAGTGCAGCTATCGCCCCGTTACAACGAACTCAAATCGCAAATCTGGAACACCGTGCAAACGGAGGTCATGCGCAGTCTGGAGAGTCGCGCCGCGTAAGTCGCGCACGCTCCTTACCGGCTAACCCGGTCTGCCGCGAGAATTCCTATGCACGTCAGCACACGTATCGTTATGTCTAATCAAGTCAACGCCTCTCGCGCGGCTCGCAGCCGTTATCCCGCCTATCAGGCCGGGGCAGGATGGAACGCCCTGCTTCCTGCCCGAGTGCCGCGCACCCAGCCGCCCATTGCGCGCAGTTTCGACGTCATCGTGATCGGTGCCGGTTTCACCGGATTGGCGGCGGCGCGGCGCGTGGCCGAATTGCGCCCCGAAGCCAGCGTGCTGGTGATCGATGCCACTACGGCGGGCAATGGCTCCTCGGGGCGCAACTCAGGCTTTCTCATCAACCTGCCGCATAACACGGGCATGGGCGGTCACGGCAGCCCAGTGGAGGTGGCGCGCAAGCAGATCCGGCTCTATGACATCGGGTTGAAGTGGCTGCACGAGCTCGTCACCACGCACGGTATCGATTGCGGCTGGAACCCCGTGGGTAAGTACCACGCGGCCGCTACCCCCGACGGCGAACAGCGTCTGCGCGACACGCTCGCGCAGTATCGCGAGTGGGGCGTGTCGTTTCGCGAACTGTCGCGCGATGCGCTGCAAAGTGAGATCGGCACTGACTACTACGGCTACGGATATCACTCGGATAACAACGTTTTCGTGCAACCGGCGGCGTTGGTGCGAGGTCTGGCGGACAGTCTGCCGACGAACGTGCGCCTCTGGGAAAACGAGCCCGTCGTATCGTTGGAAGGCAATGGGCCGTTCAAGGTGACGACGGCCACGGCGGAGTTGAGTGCCGGGCAGGTGATCGTGGCCAACAACGGTTTCGCTCGCAAACTGGGGCTCGCGCGCGACCGCGTCTTCACCATCTATACCTATGCGGCGATGACGCCCGCCCTCGCCTCCGACGAACTGGCCAAACTCGGCCCGGCGCAAGAATGGGGCGTGATTCCGGCGAACCGTCTGGGCACGACGCTGCGCAAGACCCTCGGCGGCCGCTTCGTCGTGCGCAGCGCCTATTCGTATGAGAAAGAGCGCCCGATGGCCGACATCACCGCGATGCTCACCGATGCCTATCGCCGACGTTATCCGCAGATGGCATCGCACAAGTTCGAGCATGTGTGGGGGGGCGTCACGGCCCTTACCCGCAACGGCGCGCTGTACTTCGGCGAGGTGCGCAAAGGGCTGTACACGTCGCTCGGTTGCAATGGCGCGGGCGTGCTCAAGGGCAGCATGTTCGGCAAGCTGCTCGGTGAAATGGCTTGCGGACATCAATCGCCGGAGCTTGCCGACGCGCTTGGCTTCGAGCGCCCCTCCTGGCTGCCGCCTGAACCGATCCGGCGTGTGGCGATCGTTTCAGCGATTCAGTATCAGAAGCACCGGGCGGGGTTGGAGCGCTAAGCGAGCATAGGCGAAAGGCGGTTGTCAGACAGGGACGACAGCCTTTCGCCCCTGTCATGACTTACCCAACGCCTTCACCAACGTGTTACCAAAGAGCGTGAGCGACACGCCGCACAGCATCACCGCCGCCCCGGCGAGTTTGATCGCCGACACCTGACGCGTGACGACACCCACCAGCCCGAAGTGATCGATAGCAAGCGACGACAGCAGTTGCCCGGCAATCACGAGCGCCAGCATGTTCGCCAGCCCGATACGCGGCGCGAGCAATACCGTGCAGAAGATCGCACCCGCGCCCAACAGCCCACCGGCGAAACGCCACACCGGCTGCGCCGGCACACTCGCGATGGCCGCCGCCAAGCCGCCCTTCCCGATAGCGATTGCGGCCAGTGCAACGGTGCCGATGGCAAACGAGACAAGTCCCGCCGCCACCACGTTGCCACCCAGTCCGCCCGCCAACTGACTGTTGACGGCAGCCTGCACCGAAATCGCAGAACCGGCGGCAAACGCCAGCGCAAACAGAATGAAGTTCATGGTCATGGCCTCGTTCGGCGGACGCTCACGCTTGCGCCAGTTGGGGCGGCGCATCGGCGAAGAGGTCCGGCGCGTAGCCCACGCGCGCGAACAAGTGTGTGCGCGAGGCTTCCGTTGCCTGCTTAAGTGCGCCCATGTCTAGGCCGAGCAACTTGCCACCAGACTTCCGAATCCGCCCGCCGACGATGACCGTGTCGACATTGCTACGCTCCGCCGCGTGGACGATGGTGCCGATGGCGTTGTTCGACGGATAGAGATTGATGTCGTCGGCGCGAATCAGCACGATATCGGCTTGTTTGCCGGGGCTGAGCGAACCGGTCACGTTAGACAGTCCGGCGACGCGGGCACCATCGATGGTGGCCGACGCGAGAATGCTGCGCACCGACACGGGGGCCGGTGCCGCCACATCGCCGTGGTACCGGCGATGCTGCGCGAAGCCGCGTTGCATGACGTACGCCGCGCGCATTTCAGCGAACATATCGCCGCCGTAAGACGCTTCGACATCGATGCTAATGGCAGGCGCGATGCCGTGATCGACGGCGCGCTGGAAGACCGTCAACCCTTCCTCCAGGCCGTACTGCGCATCGGAGCGCGGGCAAACGTTTACGCTCACGCCGGTGTCTCTCAGAATCTCCCACTGCGCGTCGGTCAGGCCCGTGCAGTGATTGAAGATGTTGTCCGGCCCGAGCAGGCCGTCGGCTTTCAGTTCAGGCAACAACTTACCCATGTCCGCACCGAGAAACTCCGTGACGATGCGCAAGCCCAGGCGGCGCGCCTCCGCCCACGTCTCGCGATCCCATTGCGACATCATCGCCATCGTCACCAGCGCGTCGTCGTTCTCCTCGAACCGCTCTTGCTTGAGCCGCGCCAGATCCTGCGGCCAGTGCTGCGCCCATTCACCCGCCAGCGGTTTGCCGGGCGCATAGACCGCGCGAAGTCCTGCGTCTTGCAGCGCGTCGATGGACGCATCCGAGTGCGCCGGACTGCGCGCGTTATGCGAGTTGTCGACCAGCGTCGTGACGCCCGCGTCGAGCGCACCGAGCGCTGTCAGCAAGTTGCCGACGTACATGTCTTCCGGGCGGTAGTGCGTCGCCACGGAAAAATGGGTCGAGCGTAGATAGTCGAGCAGCGTCGGGGAGTTCGGATCGAGGCGGCGCAGTTGGCCTTCCCAAGCGTGGCGATGGGAATCGACGAAGCCCGGCATCGCGATCATGTTCGACGCGTCGATGACTTCGGCACCGTCCACCAAGTCAGCACTCAAATCGGGCCCGATGGCGGCAATACGGCTGCCTTCGATCAACAGATCGCCGCGCGCCAGATCGCCCACCGTGGGGTCCATGCTGACGACGGCGGCGCCCTTGATAAGCAAGCGTTGATGGCTAGGCACCGGCGCAAGCGGTGCCACGATTTGACGCAGGCTGTCCCACGACGTCGAAGGGTACAAATTGGCTGACATTATGCTTCCTGATCGAATAATCGGCGGGACAGCGATGTCATCGTCAGGCTGCTGCGCCATCGGTGCGGTATGGCGTGCTGCCGGTCGTGAAACGCCTTTCTGCCTTTAACGGCGGGCATTACCGACTGTCATTCGGTGCCCGCATTGGCGACAGGGTTCACTGTAAAGACCGGCGTGTTCGCCAACAATCTCCTATACTCCTCATACTTTGTGAAGCTGGGGATACATAATGCGAGGCAGCGAATTTGCAGATATCCGGGCGTTCGTGACGGTCGCCGAGCAAGGCGCGTTCGCGCGCGCGGCGAATGCACTGGCCGTCTCGCCCTCAGCACTGAGTCAGACGATTCGATCGTTGGAAGAACGTCTGGGGGTGCGGTTGTTCAACCGGACCACCCGCAGCATCAGCCTGACTGACGCCGGTAACGCGCTTTTCGCACGCATGCAGCCGTTGCTTGTGGAATTCAGTGCGGCGCTCGATGAGGTGAATCACTATCGCGACCGGCCAGCGGGCACGCTGAAGGTGTGCGCGCCGCAAATGGCGATCATCCATTTGCTCCAGCCGATGCTCGGTGTGTTTCAGGAGCAATACCCCGACGTGGTGCTCGATCTCACGAGCGACGAAAGCCTTGGGGATATCGTCGCGCGCGGATTCGACGCCGGAATTCGGCTGGGCCGACACGTCGATCAGGATATGGTCGCCGTGCGCGTCGGCCCCGACCTGCGGCAGATTGCCGTCGCCTCGCCCGAGTACCTGAGCAAATACGGCCGTCCGGAAACGCCACACGACCTGCATCGCCACAAGTGCATCAACTGGCGTCGCGCCGGGCAGACCGGCGTATATAGCTGGGAATTTGCCAAGGATGGGCAGTGGTTCGACATCAACGTCACCGGCACGCTGATCGTCAACGACTGTGCCGTCGCGTTGCAAGCCGCGCTTGATGGACTGGGCGTGACCGTCTGGACGGAAGACTGGATGAAGCCCCACTTGCAGTCAGGGCGTCTGGTGCCGCTGCTCGAAGCCTGGTCGCCGCTCACGCCCGGCTTTTATCTCTACCACCCGAGCCGCGTGCGCATGCCCGCCGCACTGCGCGCATTCATCGACGTCGCGAAAAGCGTGTCGATGGAAATGGCACAGGCGAACCGGGCGCCCGCTGCTGGCGCATAACGCCCACAACGTGCACCCAGCGTATTTGACGCATTGGCTACTTCAGTCGCCCAGCTGTCAAAGCGACATTAAGAATCGCAGCAGGTCTGCGCGGGCCTGCGGCGACATTGCGCGATAACGCTCGCGTGCGACGTGTCCTTCGCCGCCGTGCCAAAGAATCGCTTCCTGCACCGTGCGTGCGCGGCCGTCGTGAAGATACGTCGCGTCGGGATTCACCAGCGCCGCCAACCCCAGCCCCCACAACGGCGGCGTTCGCCAGTCGCGTGGCCCCGCGAGAAAGTCGGGGCGACCATCCGCGAGCCCTTGCCCCATGTCATGCAGCAATAGGTCCGTGTATGGCGCGATATCGCGATTGGCCATCGCTGCCAGCGGCGGGAACGCCCCAGTGCGCAGGCTTGGCGTGTGACAGGCCGCGCAGCCGGTTTGCGCGAACAGCCGCTCGCCACGTTTAACTTGCACGTCCTCGACGTCGCGGCGTGGTGGCACCTCCAGCGTGCGCTGGAAATACTCGATGGCGTCGAGTTGGGGGCTTGTCAGATCGGGTTGCCCATCGGTGGGCGCAGCGCGGCAGGCGGTCTGCGCTGCCGGGCAAGTCTTGTGTGGAAACAGCGGCGACGTGATGCCGAGATCGCCCACGAAGGCACTCGCAATCTGCTGCCGTATCGACGGCTGATTCGCTTTCCAGCCGAAGCGCCCGACAACTTGGCGTTTCGTCGCCACATCCCAAACGCGATTGACGCGCCCACGCACGCCGTCCGGCAAACGACGCGCAGCCAATGCGTGCAGCGTGGCATCGTCAATGGCCTCAAGCCAGCCAAGACCATAGACCGGCGAGCCGACGCGGGCCGACGTCATCGTGCCGTGCCCTAGCGGACCAAATGCCAGATCGCTGAACACCAATTGCGGTGCGCGCAAGTGAACCGTCTCGCCGCCCGCCATCCGCTCGACACGCTCGGTGTAATGCACGCGCACCTGCCCTTCCGCGGGCACCCCGGGAATGGCCTTGTCGCCGAGTTGGTCGCCGTAGTTCGGATGCTCGCGCGGCGCCCCCGTTGGCGTGCTGCCCGGCACGCTTAGCCGTACGAGCAGACCGCGTGGTGCTTCGTCGGGTCCGAGCGGTGCGTTGCCACGTCCGAACTTCACGTGACAGGCGATACACGAAATCTGGTTGTAGACCGGACCGAGGCCAGCGATACGCCGGTCCGCAGACGGATAGACCACCCAACTCTGCCGAAACAGCGATCGACCCTCTGCGAACTGCGCAAGCGCCGCGTCATCGTCTGCCACGAACGCCATCGGCATGCCAAAGGCGTCACGCGTGACGAGCGGTTTGATAGGCGGTGTGACAGGCGGAGTGACGGGCGCTGTCATCGACTGCGACATTGCGACAGGCGAAAGCAAGCTGGCAGCCACGCTCATCGTGAATGCGGCCAGCCGTACCGTCCGCTTCGGTGCGCTCTCCCGCTTTATTTGCCCGAACATACCACCCCATCGGCCAGCCATTCACGCACTTGTGCCGTGCGGCCGTTCAATGTCTGCGACCACGTGGCCTCGAGCGCCGTGGCTTGCGTCTGCGCTTTCGGGTCTTGGCGCCGACGGTCGAACGTGGCGCGTAATGCCGGGTCGGCTGCGGTGTTGGCGTCGATCGGGGCTTGTGTCAGCAGGGCGCGGGCTTTCTCAAGACACGCGGTGTCAACATTCACGGCCGGGCGTGGGGTGCCGTTGCCTTCCGTTCCGGCCAGTTGATGCCAGCGCGTCCATACCTCCGTGAGCTCTGCTTTGCGACGCGTGATGAATACGTCGAACAACGCGTTATCGAGCGAGTAGCGTGCGAGCCCCAGCGTCTCTTCATACGTCACGCCAGCCGTTGCAGCATTCGCCGCGAACGGGTCGTAGGTGCCCTTCGGCGCATCGCGATACACACTCGGGCGCACCGGCAGCTTGCGCACGTCCGGCGCAAACAACAGCTTCTGCCCGGCATCGGACAGCACGAACGTGACGAACGTGCGGGCGGCGGCGAGATGCTGCGTATCGCGCAAGATGCCGATATGCGCGGGGGAATATCCGGTGTTGGGCGGATACACGAACGTCAGCGGCGCACCGTTGGCAATCGCTGAACTCGCAAAGAAATCGATGGTGACGGCAATCGAGATCGGTGAGCGCATGCCATGCGACAAGCTAGCGAACGCACCGCCCGTCTCGGCAAACACAAAGTTCGCGCCGGCCTCGGAGAGTAGCGCCCAGCCTTTGTCCCAGCCGTCGGCTTGCAGCACCACGTCGAGCAGCGTGGGCGAGAACCCCACGCGGCTCGGCACCGGGAACATGATGTGTCCCCGATACCTGGGCTGCGTGAGGTCCTGCCACGTCTTAGGCGCAGGCAGCCCCTGACGAGCGAGCGCCGCCGGATCGAGCATGAAGCCGAAGCCCGCGATTTCCGAGGCGACAAAACGTCCGTCCGGATCGGAAATGCGGAACTTGCCGACATGAGACGGCAGGCCGGTAAGGTCGACGTCGAGCTTGCGTAAGGAGCCTTCTTGCCCGAGATCGGCGAAGTTGCGCACAGCCGGAGACCAATAAACATCGACCCCGCCCTGCTTCGGGCCTTGCAGGTAGTCGTAGGCATCGCGATGTTGACGCCACAGAATTTGCAGCGCGATCTCCGGATGCTGTTTCTCGAACGCACGCTCGAAGGTGGCGACCACTTCTTCCGGATAGCTCGTGAGCACCGTGAGCGTCTCGCGTTGCGTTGCACTCGCCGGTTTCGCCGCGGCGGCCGTGGTTGGCGCGTCTGCCGCGATAGCGGGCGCTACCCCGCCCGATAGCGCTACCTGTGCCGCCAGTGCCACCCATACCGCCGACGTGAGCGCCCGAATCGTCTTGCCTGCTACTGCCTGCATGCCCTGCTCCTTCTCGTTACCTGATTCAGAATGCGTAATTCAGATTCACGTAGTAGTTACGGCCCGGTTCCGGGTACCCCTCGGTATAGGCGTAGTTGCGATCGAAGATATTGCGCACGCCAAATTCGGCCGTCACGTTGTGCACCACCTTCCACGCGAGCTTCGCGTTGGCGATACCGAATCCGGCTGCCACGCGTCGCCCGTCGCTGGAGCTAAAGCGCGACGAGGTGAATTCCGTGTCGCCGCTCACGGCGACCTTCGACGTGATGTTCCACTTCCCGTACAGGAACAGCTTGTGGCGCGGCACGTCCGTGAGCACGATCGACGGATCGCTGCGGTTCTGACGATTGATGTACGTGTAGTTGCCGCCGATTTCGATGTCGTCGCCGATCTGGGTATTGACCGATGCCTCGATGCCCTGCGCCACCACGTGCCCAACGTTTTGCATCTGCGTGCAAGGCGGGCTGCTGCAAGCGCTGGCCGGGATCGATGCGGCCTGAATCAAGTCGCGGATGTCGCTGTAAAACAGGTTCAACGTGCCCATGGTGCCCGGGGCAATACGCTCGCTGTAGCCGATTTCCACGTTGGTGGCGTGTTCCGGGCGCAGACCCGCATTCGGAATCGCCGTGCCCATGCGGTACGAGTAGCGATCTTTGATCGTGGGGAAGCGGCTCTTCTCAGCCACACCCAGATGCAACTTGCCGCTCGGCGAGGTTTTATAGACCATGCCGAGTTGCGGATTCCATGCGTCGACGTTGTCCTTCGGGAAGCCGACAATCTGGTTTGCGGCGTTCACGTCTTCAGCACGGCGCGTGATGCGCTTGTCGTAGCTCACGCCACCTTGCACCGAGAATTTGTCGGTGAACTCGTGCGTGTCTTCCAGACCGAACGACAGCGTGGCGTCTTCGAAATGCTGATCCGGTTTGCCCGGATTGATTTCGTGGTGATAGTCGTTCTTGATGTGCGCCGCAAACTTCAGCGTGTTGGCCGTGAAGAGCTTCGTGCCCACTTCGGCGCTTGCACCCCACGTGTGATCGTCGTAAGACGAGTTGGACGAGGACTTCTTGAGTTGCGTCGAGTAAGTGGCGTCGTCGTACATGCTCAGACCGTTTTTGTAACGGTCGTAATAGGCACGCACTTTCAAATAGCTGTCGCTGCCCAGTTGCGTGCGCGAGATGTAGTACAGGCTTTCCTTGTCCCAGTACGGCCAGCGCCAGTAGCGGATGTTTTGCGTCGGGTCGGTGCCGGCGTACGGCGGGTTGCCCTTATCGCCGACCTGATTGATGTAGTTCAGCGAGTATTCGTCGGTCGCGTTCGGCGTGAAACCGATCTTGACGTTGATCTTCTTGTCACGATTGTCCGAGTTGTTGCGCCGCCCCGGGGCTTGAGCGGAGGTGCCCTTGAAGGCGTCGGACAACGTGTAGAAATCGCGTTCCAGATACGAGCCGCTGATCTGGAAGTACCACAGGCCTTGATTGCTGCCGATGTTGAAGTTGCCCTGATAGCCGTTGTTGGCGAACTGGCGGTCGAACACGAGGCCACCGCCGATGTTGCCTTCGAACTTGCTCTGCGGGCGGCGGCTCACCAGATTGATCACACCGCCCAGTGTGTTCGGGCCTGCCAGCACGGAGCTGTAGCCCTTCTGGACTTCGATGGTGCCGATGTCGAACGTGGTGAATCGCGCGAGGTCGACGTAGCCGTCGTACGACACGTAGACAGGGATGCCGTCGATGAGCAGCGGCACTTGTCGCATGTCGAAGCCGCGCACGTAGACCATTTCTTCGTTACGCGGGCCGACTTTGGAGATGTTCACGCCCGGGAGCATGTCCAGGGCGGCGCCGACCGTCACGCGGTTGGCCTGCTCGATCTGCTCGGCATCGAGCGTTTGGGTGCCGACCGGGATGCGGTCGGCCTTGGCGGTCACATCCACGCGGCCTAGCTCGAAGACCGGCTCTTCTGCGGCATAGCCGACGGTGGACGACATCGCTGCCGCGACTACCAGCGGGAGCTTACGCTTGGACAACTTCTTCATCGTAAAACGCACTGCTATGTCCCCTTCTTCGTCTTGTTGTTCGTCGCTATATAGCGACTTATATAACGATGGTCGCGCGAAATGCCGGACGCGAAGCGACGCAACGGAGCCTTTAAGGGGGTCCGGTATGGGCAAATCGGGAGCGGGTCGCGCGAACGCGGTTGCGCCGTATGAAACCAATGACGGCGGAGGGAGCGTAGGGGAAAGTAAAAATCTTGGCAAGCAAATGACGGTCTATGATGATCATTCGTTCGCCGTGATACTGGTTTTCGGGACACTCGTCAGGCGTACGAATCAATCCCCCTCGTCGTGTCCCCCAATCTTTGACAGGATTTAAAGGATGTACATCGTCGAACTGACTTATCTGCAACCCATGAGCGCGATCGACGCCCAACTTGAGGCACATCGCGCTTTTCTTGCGACGCAATATGAGCGCGGTCTGTTTATTGCATCGGGCCCCAAAAACCCACGGGATGGGGGTGTGATTGTTGTGTCCGGGAAAGTCTCTCGTGCGGAATTGGACGCGCGCATTGCGCTTGATCCGTTCCATATTCATGGATTGGCCGATTACCGGGTGATCGAGTTTTCGCCGGTGAAATCGCATCCGCAGGTGACTAATTTGTTGTGAGTGCGATTGGGTTCAGGGTTGGGTTTGTATCGCTATGTATCTAACGCTGGCGCGGACACAAAGCGTTGCCTGCGAGCGCTAAGCCGACACATCTGCGATACAGCCGCTTAGTTCAATGCGGGAAGTCGATGTTGCACACGCCGGACGCTCCGGCATCGACATCGTTTCCCGCGTCGGCACACGGCGCATTACCCAGCAGAGGCAACGCATGACCCAACTCGATAAAGTTCTTTATACCGGCCGGACTCACACGACTTCCGGTGGCCGCGACGGCTCGGCACGCAGCGACGATGGTCGACTCGACATTGCGCTTTCCTCCCCCGGCACTAAGGGCGCGGGTACCAATCCGGAGCAGTTGTTCGCAGCGGGTTGGTCGGCGTGCTTCATTGGTGCGATTGGGCTGGCTGCGCAGGCCGCGAAGGTGACGTTGCCGGAGGATCTGTCGGTCGACGCTGAGGTTGATCTCGGGCGCATCGGTGACGGGTATGCATTGCAAGCTCGCTTGTTGGTGAATCTGCCGGGCGTGCCGCGTGATACGGCGCAGGCGTTGATCGACGCCGCACATAACACCTGCCCGTACTCGAAGGCCACCCGCGGCAATATTGACGTGACGATTACGCTGGCCTGATGTAGGGGCGATGTAGGGTTGTCTGGTGTGCGCAAAGGGATTGGCGGCACCGGACAATTTCTTTACGGCGCGATTGCGAAAAAAGGGCGGGACGACATTGTTTTCATGTCGCCCCGCCCTTTCGCGTTCTTGGTGGTTGCGGGTGATTGCCGCGTTTGCCGCAACCACCTGCCTTCCTTGCGACCGCTCACGCGCCTTTGTACAACGTCATGTTCAGATGGTCGATCTGCCCCGACGTTTCGGCCGTCACGAGTTGGTTATGTACCTGCGAGGCGCTAAGCGCCGGGCCACTTTCCGGCGTCCAGTGCGAAGCGTGAACGGCATTGCCCGCGCTCGTCAAAACTGCGTCAGTGCCAGCGGCATAAGCTGCACCAGCGGTGCCAAGCGCGGCGAGCGAAACTGCAATCATCAATGCTTTCATGGTGATTCTCCAAAAGGTTTCAGGATTCACAACGCGCGGATATTGGGTTGATTTCCGATGCGTCTGCATCGATCCGCCGTTGAAGCCATTACACCGTCCGGAGGTATCTGGGGTTTGTCTGAGGTGGGGGCGGGTGTATGCGTGCGTAGCAGATGAGGTTGGAGATACGTGGCGATACAAATTCATTGCCAGTAAAGAGTATTGCGCAACGGGGCCTGCTAGAATTTGGCGCAATCAGTCGCGGTTTAGGTCGAATCAGAAGTATTCACATAGCAAAAATCACTATTTCAACGCTATTCCAACGCCAATGAACTCACTGACTTGGGCTGATATTTTTATCGATGCCGCACTCTTGGATTTCGCCACCTTGTTGGAACAGTGGCCCGGACTTGTCACCGGTCAGGTTCGGCCGATAGGCGCATCTGTATTTGGCAACCTATTCCTGGAGAGACGATCTGGGGAAGTCGAGAAGATCGATGTCCTCGAAGGCGGCCTCCATCGCGTAGCGAATAGCTTTAGCGAATTTGCGGGTCTGATGAATTCCCAACAATGGCAAGAGCAAAATCTGCTCACTGTGGGAATCGCCCTGCTGAAGGAAAAAGGGGTCACCCGGGGTGTCGGGCAATTCTATGGATTTGCCCCACATCCTGCCTTGGTGGGAAGCATCGAGTGGTCGACCGTCATGCCGCTCGACGCAGTCGTTTGGAACTCGATTTGCGCTCAAGTGCTGTCGGCACCCAATGCGATAAAGGATTGATTCTTCCTGCCGTGACAGGCGCATTCTCGTTACATCACGGGAATGCTCGGTAGTCGCTTAGGCAGTTCTATTGCGTGCACGAAACCTGGGGGGTGTCGATGCGAGCAACATTCGTGTGTTTGGTGCTGCTGCTTGCCGGTCCGGCAATGGCACAAAGCAGCAATTGCGACTGCCAGCAAATTGTCGGCGCATGTGCCGCGTCCGTCCGGGTCGTACCGACTGACGCGAAAAAGGGAAGTTATGGCGCGGACCTCTTGATTACATCGACTGCGCCAACTTGTTCCAAGGTCGATTATTTTGTCGATGGAACGCCCTACTTCACCATCCTGAATCAAGGAAACACAGGTGAAGACCGCGTCTTTGGACAAAAGCCGATTTCACGGGAAAACGTCTCGTCGATCAGTTGCCACGTTTGCGCCTCGACGACTCCCCGTAGCGCCCCCGCAGCCCAGCCGGTACCCGCGCGAACCAATGGCTTGGACGGGCAATGGCACGCTGCCGCTTGTCCGGGTGCGCCGGGGTGGTGGGGCAGCGGCGGCCCGGCTCGAGATGTGACGATATCGCTTTCGCTCCGGGCCGGACAGGTGGTGGGAACGCTCGACGAACACAGTGCTGCCTACAGCTACACAGCCCAACTTTCCGGTGCCTCGGTAGCCGAAGGAGCAAAGCTGCAAAGCAGTGTGGGTAGTTCGCATCAGATGACGCTATCGGCCGATGGCAAAACGCTCACCGATCACTGGTGCAACAAGGACGGCGGCTGCGCCGTCTGCCTCATGGAGCGTCAATAAGCTGCCGCTCCTGCACGCCATAGCCCGCGCCGCTTATTTCGGGAAAAGGAACGTCACAATCACCCGCGCACCCCAGCCGTGCGGCCCGGAATCCGGGCTGGCGGCGTAGTAGCGCACCCCACCGCCTACGCTGATCGGTTGTCCACCGACCTTGATTAATTTGGTCACGGTGAAGTTGAGTGGCGTCGTCCACTGCCTGCGCGGCCAGTCATAAGTCGATTCGGTGTCGAGGCCAAACGTCCATGCGTCCTTCGTCGTGTAATTGAGGAACGGCTGCAAGAACGTGGAGCTGACCGATGCGCGATCGCCTTCGCCTGCGAAGGACCAGATGTGATTGGCGAGCAACCCGTATGTCCAGCCATGCGACTGCATGAGCAACACGCCGGTGGGCCCCGCGCCCCATTTCCGGCTCGACAAGAGCGCAGACGTGCCAGTGGGCACCAAAAACGCCGGGCCGACACCCCAGATCAGGCCGCTCGCCGTCGGCTTTTGCGGCGAAAAGAACAGGCTCTGGACCACATCGCCCAGCCCCGTTTGCGTTCCCGAACCGGGAGAGATGTTGGTTTGCGATGTGATCGGAACGATGGTCCGTGAAATGACGTTCCAATCCTCGTTCAGATGGAACGGAATGACCGGCTGGAAATTGAGCAGAAACTTGTGACCGTCTCGCCCCGGGCCGATGTTGTCGTCGTAATTGAATTGGAATGGGACGCTAATCAACGCCGCGACAGGATTGCTCAACTGCTTTGCAAGATCCTGGTCGCTTTGCGCATGCCCAATCGAGGGCGTGAGCGACAAGGCCAGCGCCGCAATGCCAGCCAGTCCCGTTAGGCGACGATGCTGGCGCTTCATCATTGGCATGGTGCGCTCCGGTATGACGATCTGGCGGACTGCTCGGCCGCCACTGCCTTAAATGGATTGAAAACCGGCAGTCAGTCTCTCGGAAAAACAGGGCCGTGACGATTGGTAGTTTGGGCAACCCGATTGCCCTTCCGGGCATACCAAACCAAGTTCCCGCTGAGAACTCGCGAGTCGCCGTTAAAATGACGGTTTTTCGCCGGAACACGCCCCATGTCTTTTGCCTCGCTTGGCCTGATCGAGCCGTTACTGCGCAACTTGCAGGACCTCAAGTACCAGACACCTACGCCGGTGCAGGCCAAGGCGATTCCTGTTGTGCTGAGTGGCAAAGACGTGATGGCCGCAGCGCAGACGGGCACCGGCAAGACGGCTGGTTTCGCACTGCCGCTATTGCAGCGCCTCGTGCAGCAAGGCCCGGCAGTCTCGAGCAACCGCGCCCGAGTGCTCGTGCTAGTGCCCACGCGTGAGCTTGCCGAGCAAGTGCTGCAAAGCTTTGTTGAATACGGCAAAGGTCTCAACTTGCGATTTCTCGCAGCCTACGGTGGCGTGAGTCTCAATCCGCAAATGATGAAGCTGCGCAAAGGCGTCGATGTCCTCGTTGCCACGCCGGGCCGCTTGCTAGACCTCAATCGCCAGAACGCCGTCCAATTCGATCAAGTCGAAACGCTGGTGCTCGATGAAGCCGACCGCATGCTCGATCTCGGTTTCGCCCGCGAACTCAACGCCGTGTTTGCCGCCCTGCCCGCCAAGCGCCAGACGCTGCTCTTCTCCGCCACGTTCACCGACGATATCCGCGCGATGGCGGAAGGGATTCTGCGCGACCCGGTCAATATCAGCGTCAGCCCGCCCAACGTCACCGCCAGCAAGATCAAGCAGTGGGTCGTGACCGTCGACAAGAAGAACAAGCCCGACCTCTTCATGCACCTCGTGGCCGAGAACAAATGGACGCACGCGCTGGTGTTCGTCAAAACGCGCAATGGCGTGGATTATTTGGCGGGCGTTCTGGATGAAGCCGGGTATTCAGTCGACACCATTCACGGCGACAAACCGCAGCCCGCGCGCCTGCGCGCACTGGAGCGTTTCAAAGCCGGAGAAGTCGGGATGCTGGTCGCCACCGATGTGGCCGCGCGCGGGCTCGATATCGATGATCTGCCGCTGGTGATTAATGTCGATCTGCCGATCGTGGCGCAAGACTATGTGCACCGAATTGGCCGTACCGGCCGTGCAGGCGCGAGTGGCGTTGCGGTGTCGCTCGTGTGCGCCGACGAAGCGCCGCAGCTGGCCGCGATTGAAGCATTGATCGGGCAGACGCTGACCCGCGAGGAAGAACCGGGTTTTGAAGCCGAACACCGTGTGCCGCAAACCAGCGCGACGGGGCAGATCATCAAGAAACCCAAGAAGCCTAAGAAACCGAAGGTGTTCCAGGGCGCGCCAAGTGCCCCGCATGCGCCCAGCAAAAAACCGAACACGCTGAATGCTGGCAACAAACGCAAACCTGCGACGCAGCGGGCTGGGGCCACAGGCAATAACACAACCGTCGTAGCCAACAACGCAAGCGCCCCCGGCAATCCCTTCGGCTACGCGGCGCAAAAGCAGCGCAACAAGCCCGCCAGCAAGACAGCGGGTTCAGGCAAGCCCGCGACCAAACCCGCAGGTGGCCGCGGCAAGCGCTAATCTTCGTGTGCTTTAGTGCAACGAAAGCCGCGCCTCCAGCCCTCCCCCTTCACGATTGCGCAACGTAAGCGTTGCATCCATCGCCTGTGCTAACTGCCGGGCGATGGCCAACCCCAATCCGGTGCCGCCAGTATTGCGATTGCGCGAAGTCTCCACGCGGACAAACGGCGCAAACACCGCTTCGAGCATATCGTCAGGAATCCCTGGGCCCTTGTCGCGGATCACGATGTCGACACCGCGCGCGTGCGTCGAGACTTCCATCGCTGCCTCGCCGCCGTACTTGATCGCGTTATCCACCAGATTTCCAACGATACGGCGCAACGCCTGTGGACGCGTCACCATCGGCTTGCCCAGTTGCCCAGTGAGCGTTACCGGTTCCCCCGCATCCACATAGTCGTACACGAGACTTTCCAGCAACGCATCGAGATCGACCTTACAAGGCGCTTCCGACGCGCCATGCAACGTGCGCGCATACGTCACGCCTTCCTTGACCAGCGTTTCCATCTCGCGCAAATCCTGTTGCAAGCGCACGGCGGACGATTGGTCATCCATCGTGTCGACGCGCAAGCGCATGCGAGTAATCGGCGTCTGCAAATCGTGTGAGATCGACGCCAGAATCTGCATCCGCTCGGTCATGTAACTGCCAATACGATCCTGCATCGCATTGAACGCGCGCGCGGCTCTCGCCACTTCGGACGGCCCCGTCTCCTTCAACCGCTCGGCGCGCAGATCCGGCCCCAGCGTATCCGCCGCTTTCGCCAGCGCATTCAACGGTCGCGTCGCCACACGTACGGCCAGCCAGCAGCAACCTGCAATCATCAACAGTTGCAACACCAGCACAGCCGGAAGCCAACCCGACAACGGCAGCGTCGGCATCGGCAACACGTCGATGGTGAGCGGCGACCCATCCGTCAGCCGCAAATGCACTTGCAGCCGGTCAGGGTCGCCGGGCACGCTGTTGACCGTCAACGGATACGACACGCCGATCGCATCCTTGATCACCGTCGCGACCTGCATCGCCAGCGCCGAATCGGGATGACCACCCGGCACGCCCTGCCCGAGTTCGAACCGATAGCTGCGGCGCGCCAAACGCGGCAGCCACTGCGCTCGCTCGGCCGCAGGCAAATGATCGAGCAACGCCACGGAGCTTGCCACTTCGCTCTCGATGTAGATGCTCATCATGCTGGACGTGACGCGATTGCGCTCGGTCATGGTGAGCCAGAACGAGAGCGCCTGCGACAACGCCAATCCGATAAACAGGATGATCGCCAGACGCGCGAACAGCGACCTCGGCCAATGCCAGAACGTCTGGCGAATCGTCGTCGACTCGCTCATTCCGGTGCCGCCACTACCGTCACGTTCGCGCAAAACACATAGCCTTCGTTGCGTAGTGTTTTGATATAGCGAGGCTCACGCGCACCATCGCGCAACCGTTGCCGCAAACGGCTAATCAGCAAATCGATCGATCGGTCGAACGCATCCGCCTGCCGCCCCTGCGTGAGATTCAACAACTGATCGCGCGTGAGCACCCGTTGCGGATGATCGAGCAATACACGCAACAGGCGATACTCGGCACCGCTCAGGGCCACCTGCGTGCCGTCGGTATCGAGCAAATGGCGCGCCGTGGTGTCGAGTTGCCATTCGCCAAAGCCCAGCACTTCTGCCGTCTCCGTTACCTGCATCCCCGGCGGCAACATCCGCGTGCGGCGCAGCACCGACTTGATACGCGCCAACAGCTCACGCACGGCAAACGGCTTGGCGAGGTAATCGTCGGCGCCCATTTCCAAGCCCACGATGCGATCGGTCTCCTCACTGCGCGCTGTGAGCATCAGCACCGGCACCGCGCGAAACTTGCCCGCGCGCAGCTCACGGCATAGCACCAAACCGTCGTCGCCGGGCAGCATCAAATCCAGCACGATCAGATCGGGCGCGCCGTCCGCCAGTACCGCGCGCATCTCGCGCCCATTGGCGGCGACGCTCACGCGCATGCCGTTCTTCTCGAGATAATCGGCGAGCAGCTCTCGAATACCGCGATCGTCGTCGACGATCAACACATGATCGATTTTGTCCATGCGGGCGATTATAGCGACGAGTCTTTAACAGGTTTACCGTTCGGATCTTGCGGCGTACGACGACGTCCACGCTCCGGCACCGGCTGCATCCCCCGGCTTGCGGAAGCAAGGTTGCATTGCAACGGATGCGTGATTTCCGCGCACAAACCACCCGCCAGAAAGGCAATCAGGCTCAGCAGGCGTCTCATGCGTCCTCCACTACGGACAACGATTGCCCATCGGCCACCGATGCGTCGATGGCATACGGATCGATCCCCTCGAGACAGCCGATATTCACCCGCCACATGCCGGGCGACGTGCGCGACGCGTGGAACGTGTAGATACCGCAATGCTTACAGAAGTAGTGGCGGGCGACGCGGGTGTTGAACTGGTAGCAGGTCAGTTCGTCTTCGCCGCTGAGAATGCGCAGGTTTTCCGCCGGAAAGGCTGGGGACATCAATGCCCCTTTGCGGCGGCAGAGGCTGCAATTACAGCGCGCGGCAGGCTCCACCGGCGTCTGCACTTCAAAACGGACAGCCCCGCAGTGGCAGGACCCTTGTAACGGTTGGGACGACATCGTTTGCCTCCTTATTTGATTGGGGAAGATGCGCCGCTGGCGCTCTCGATGTCTGCTTTATAGCCCAAACAGAAAACCCGTTTGTATCACTGTGTATCTGGCCTGTACGCCGATACATGACATTGCAGGAATGGGGGGTGGCGCACACATGCCGGATACGCCCGAGGGGTGAAATGGCGTCACTGATTCAACCGAATCGATTCACTGCCCGCCATCGCGGCAGCGACCCCATCACCCACGGAGACTCACGCCATGCTTACGCTGATCAGAAGTGCCTTTGTCGCCCTCGCTCTCACCGGCCTTGCCGCCAGCGCCCCTTCGCAAGCCGCCCCCGCGCGCACCACCGTCGCCCCGGAATTCACCGGCATCGAGACGTGGCTCAACAGCCCGCCGCTCACGCTGTCGCAACTGCGCGGCAAAGTGGTGCTCGTCGATTTTTGGACGTACTCGTGCATTAACTGCATTCACACGTTGCCGTACGTGCAGCAGTGGTATCAGAAGTACAAAGATCAGGGGCTGGTCGTCGTGGGCGTGCACACGCCGGAGTTTGCCTTCGAGCGCGACACCGGCAATGTGCGCGATGCCATTCGCCGTTTCGGCCTGACCTACCCGGTCGCACAAGACAATCGTTACGCCACGTGGAAGGCCTACGACAACATGTATTGGCCGGGCTTCTATCTCGTCGACAAGAACGGCAAGATCGTCTACACGCACTTCGGCGAAGGCGATTACGACAAGACCGAGGCGGCCATCAAGGCGCAACTGAGCGCGGCGCAGTAGTCGTGCGCCACGCCAGCGCTCAGGCGTGAGGCAAGCCCGCGTCTCGGCAGATCGCGTCGAAGTTCTGCGCCAGATCGGCCAGCGTAATCGCACCGAGACGCTTAATCAGAATGGCCTCCGCTTCTCGCAACGCCCCGTCGAGCGCCGCGTTCACCGTGCGCTCGACGGCACATTCAGGGTTGTCGCTCTCCACGCCGATGGCGAAAAGATGTGGACCGCCCACGGCACGGTGAATGTCCAGCAATGTGATGTCTTGCAGATCGCAAGCAATCGACCAACCGCCGCCATGGCCTTTGCCCGAGCGCACGTATCCAGCGTCGCGCAGTCCCGCCATGGTGCGCCTGACCACGACGGGGTTGGTGCGCAGCATCTGCGCAAATTGCTCGGACGTGAACGGCGCATCGTGTCGCGCCATATGCAGCAGCACGTGCAGCATGCGCGAGAGTCGGCTATCGCTTCTCATCGTGCCCTCACGCCGCTTGCGCCACCAATGCCTGACGCGCGTACCAACCGTGGATCAGCCCGCTTTGAAAGCAGCGCACCGGCGCGTCGAAACCGCCCGCGGCGATGATCTCGCTCACCGACTCCGGCGGCACCACGGCCACCTGACGGCCATACATCTCCCGCGAACGATCGCGAATTTCAGGCGCGACCGACATCATGTTGAACCACACGTCGAGCAAGCTTTTCCCCGTCTCCGACGCCATATCGCATGCCAGATCGGCGCTCGCCAAATAAGCCCCCGGGCGCAACCGTTCGGCAATACCTCGGAAGAAGCCGCGACGGCTAGCGGGGTCGGTAATGAACTGCGACACGAGCAATGACGTCGCGCCATCGAACGGCCCGCTCGGCGGCAAGGTGTCCAGATAGCCCGAGTGAAACACGCACCGATCGGCAATCCCCGCCGCCTCGGCTTTGCGCCGAAACACGTCGAGCATCGGTGCCGACGGCTCGACGGCTGTAAAACGCCAGCCCGGATTGCGCTGCGCAAAGTACAAAATCTCGGCCCCCGTTCCCGTGCCAACGCTCAACACATGCGCTTGCGCCGGCAACCCGGCGAACACATTGCCGATCACCAGTTGCAGCGCATCGCGCAGCGGCGACATTGCGCGCCACGTGTCGTCGTAGTTCGCGGCGTGTTGGTCGAACATCGCAATCGTCGCTTCCTGATTGGCTTTGTGATCCATTTTTGCCCTCGGCATCGGGTTTACGTAACTTTCGATGTTGCATAATGCCACGCATGGCCGCCCTATGACAAGCACGCCATCCGCCCCGAACGCATCCGATTCACGCGCAAGTGAGTCGATTTCATCGACCGCGCCCTAAATAACGACTGGTAGATGTCGTTAAGCCTTTCAGGCGCCCCATTTCCTTACCGGGGCTTACACGAACTGCACCATTCCTGCGACGCGCGTGAATACGCGCCTGCCGCCATCCCCCCGATGACGTCGCTGACCAATCTCACGAGTCTGAATACCCTGAATGTCCTGAGTAGCGGGATCACCAGCGCGAACAACAGTGCGGTAACGTCGCGCGCTGCCGCTGCGAGCGCCGTGCCGACGGCCACTCAGAATGACAACGCATCCGTTCCGGAGTCGACACGCGTCACGCTCTCGCCCGCCCCTGTCGTCGCCAACTGGCCCACTTACAGCCAACCGACGCTCAACGGTGGGACGCTCACGTGGCAGCACGCCCTGTCCGATCCGCTGTCGTTGTTGATGTCGGGCAACGTCTCAACCTCCGCGTTGGGTAATCGTCTCGAACACTTGGGCTCCGGTCTGTTGACGGCCATTGCGAACGGCAGCGCCTCGTACAACCAGACAGTGCTCCGTTCAGGCTTGACTGGCCCAGCGACCGGCACCGAACTCGCCGTGCAGCAAGCGCAATTGCAAACTCACGCTGACAATCAGTTCGCACTGACGATCACCACGGCAAGTGGCGCGAAGGTCAACATCAGTCTGGGGAGTAGCGACGACGGCCTGGCAGCGTCGTTCTCCGTCGCCAAAGGCACGCTGACGGACGCGGAACGCAACGCCATCGGCCAACTCGCCGATGCGTTCCAGAACGCCATCACTGGGCTGGCGAAACAACCGCCCACGGTGGATTTCAGCGAATTGACGGGTTTCGATACGTCTGTCCTGACGTCGGTCGATCTCAACGCCACGCTGGGTGCCAACAAGAGCACCGCACCGCAAACGTTCGCGTTTCATGCCGACGCCACGGTGCGCTCGCTGAGCGCAAGCGGCCCGACCGGCACGTTCGACGTCAGCGTCGATCTGTCGGATCTTCAAGTCATCGGCAGCAAGCAGGCACAGGCCGATGCGCTCGACGCATGGCTAACCCGCTTCGATAGCGCGCAAACACGCGGCAATGGCGACGCGTCGTTGATGACGATGTTCAAGTCGGCGTTTACAGCGCTGAACAGTCATTACCCGCCAGCACCTTCCATGCCGCGCATTGCGCTTTCCGGTGCCGACCGCACGGCGCTCAGCGGTCTGGCCGACTTCTCGGCATCGATCTCGCAAGCCAACAGCACACCGAA
The DNA here is from genome assembly GCF_902459645.1 of Pandoraea pneumonica. Taxonomy (GTDB): domain Bacteria; phylum Pseudomonadota; class Gammaproteobacteria; order Burkholderiales; family Burkholderiaceae; genus Pandoraea; species Pandoraea pneumonica. The sequence continues at coordinate 611,351 of NZ_CABPSK010000001.1, read as the reverse complement.
TCCGATGCGCCCTAGCGAGGTCGATGGGTTCAATTATCGAATTTCACAGCAGACGGCCATCGGCGGCAAAGACTGGCTCAACCGCACCATTTCGCAGCAGACGCGGGCGGATTTGAGCGCGAGTTATCACCGCTCGCTCTGGCCCGGCGTGCCGCTCAATCTCACGACCGATCCGAAGTCGCAGAATTACGAATACGTGACAGTGCAGGATTCGGCGCAAAGCACCACGAACATCGGCTATCGCGACGGCTTGCTTGCGAACGCCCAAGTGAGCCGCTCGGCCAGCCAGTCGATGAACGTCAAGCGCTACGAGTTGGCCAAGCTTGTGAGCGACGTCACCACGCCCGCCTCGGCCTCGCACGTCAGCAATCTCATGACGCTCTTGCAGTCGGCCATGCAGCAGGAAATCGGCAAGTCGGCGAGCGACAACGCCAAGGCAACCACCGATAATGCGGCGCGTCAGGCCGTTCAATCCCGCACGGCACTGGAAATCGACCCGGCCAACATCTCGTAAGACTGGCCGGGTCTTCAAACAGCGGGGGAAAGCGACGCCGCGCGTCAGTTCCCCTGCCCTTGCATTTCACCCGCCGTGGCGGCCACGGCGCGCTTGCGGTACCACACGAAATACACCACCGACAGCGCCACGATGAACGGCACGCCGTAGACCAGCGTCATGCGGAACTCGTCAGTGAAGTACGTCGTGACGAGCGTCGCGAGCATCAGCAATGCGCCCGTCAGGCTCGCATACGGATACCCCCACATACGGAACGACAGCGATTTCGCCTCGTGGCGACGGCGGAAGTACAGGTGCGTCACGAAGATCATCAACCACGTGAACATCGCGCCGAACATCGAAACCGACATCATCAGCGTGAACGACGCTTGCGGTGCCATGACGTTGAGCGCCACGGCAAGGGCAATGCCGATGGTCGACAGCAACAGCGCCGCGACCGGCACGCCATTGCGGCTCACTTCACCGAAGCGGCGCGGCGCGTAGCCCGCACGCGACAGGCTGAACATCATGCGCGTGGTGATGTAGAGCTGGCTGTTCATGGCGGAAAGCGCCGCAACCAGAATCACCAGATTGATCACGCCCGCTGCGCCCGGGATGTGCGTCGCCGCCATCACCTTCACGAATGGGCTGCCGTCTTCGCCCGCCGCGCTCCACGGCACGATGGCCAGCGTGAGCGCCAGCGTCAGCAGATAGAAGAACACCAGACGGAACATGGTCGCGCGAAACGCCTGCGTGATCGCGCGCTGCGGGTCTTGTGCCTCACCTGCGGCCACAGCAATCATCTCGATGCTCAGATAACTGAAGATCGACACGATCACGGCCACCCACATGCCCCACGCGCCCTTCGGGAAGAAACCGCCGTGCGACGTGTAGTTGGCAATACCGATGCCGCTCTCAGCCGGCGCACGGAACACCACGTACGCGCCGAGCATCAGGAACGCCACGATGGCCACGATCTTGAGCATCGAGAACGCATACTCGACCGCGCCAAACACCTTCACGCTCGCCGCGTTGATGCCGATCAGCCCCGCCGAGAAACCGACGATCCAATACCAGCCTGGCACCGCCGGGAACCAATACTTCATGTACACGGCGATGGCCGTGACTTCCGTGCCCACCGCGAACACGATCGACGACCAGTACGCGTAGCGCACCAGAAAGCCCGCCAGCGGCCCGATGTAGTGTTCTGCGTAAGCGCCGAACGAACCCGACGTCGGGTGCTTTACCGTCATCTCCGCCAAGCAGCCCATCAGCAACAAGGCAATGGCGCCACCGATGGCGTAACTCAGCAGCACGCTCGGGCCAGCAAAGCCAATGGCAAAGGCGCTGCCCAGAAACAGCCCCGTGCCGATCGCGCCGCCAATGGCGATCATCGACAACTGGCCGCTCGTCAGGCCGCGATGCAGGCCCTTCTCGCGCTCGACAATGCTGTCGAAGCCCGGTTTGGTTGTACTCAATTTCGTCTCCTGTTCTTCTGTCTTTCGGTACTCACGCCTGTGCGGCGTCAGGTTGCTGCGTGGCGGGCCATCGCATCATCGATAAGGAATGCGAATGAAATTCGTCCACTACCGTGATGGCAAGTCTAGTCAGCCGTTTTCGCTCTGTACAATCAACAAATCGTCGGTGGGTATGGGGTTTGGGAATAGCTGACGTCAGCCGTTTTTGCGCATAAAACCCGCACTCAAAAACTGTGTTCCATGCCGACGCCCACGCCTCGGTAATGCACGCCCGGCGGCGCGTTTCCGCCGTTGCCGGAAATCGGGCGCGGCGAGAACCCGTAGCTGCCCCATGCACGGTTGATCACTTGGTAATAAGCGACGTACACGTCGGTGCGCTTCGAGAAGTCATAGCGATAGCCAAGGTTCATCTGCGTCGCGCCCAGCGCGTCGGTACTGCACGCTGCCCCACCCGTGCGCGAACACGCCCCATTCATCGCGTAGCCCCCGCCAATCCACACCGAATGCCGCCCGCCGCCGAACCAGTGCTGCACCATCGCGTAGACGGCGTCGCGCCGATAGCGATTCAAGTTGCCGACGGTGCCGTCGTCGGTGCGGTACGTCAGACGGTCCCAGCCCGCGACCCATTTCGTTCCCGCATAGGTGAACGTAATGAGCACCTTGTGTGCGTCATCGCTCGACCCGGTGGCCTTTGAACCGGCGTTGGACGGGTTGCCCGATGCGGGGGCGCCCAGCCAAGCCAACCCGAAGTAATCCTTGTGCAACTCGTAGGCGTAGCGCACACGCAGCGGCCCGTTCAGGTATTCGAGGCCTGCACCGAATACCTGCGGCGAGATGTCTCCGGCGGGTGTTGCCACCTTGCCGTTCGATGGCGAGTAAGAGAACCGCAGATGCAGCCCATTCCAGTCTGGCGTCCAGTACTGAATGCTGTTGCCTTGGCGGCGGTTGAACGTCGCGTCGGCCGACGTGTTGGTGCGGCCTGAGAGCGTCGTCGTGTTCGGCACATTGAACCCGGGGTTGCTCAAGATCGTGCTCAGATCGCCCGTATACGGATTGCGCACGGGCGAGCCGACCGACAGCGTCGACCATTGGTACGGGGTATCCCAGTTGCCCAGAAACACCGTGCCGAATGGCCCCGCCAACCCCACGTTCGTGTTGCGGCCCGCGATGGCGACACCCGACTGCTTGCCGTCGATGGACACCGGCGTCTCGATCTGCCAGATGGCGGAGTACCCGTCGCCGAGATCCTCTTTGCCCCGCATGCCGAAGTACGAAATGCTCGACAGCATGCGGGTGCTGCTCGCCTCCCCGACGTTGATCGCACCCGCCGGGGCCTGCGTCGGACGCGGCGTCCCCGCCGGGACATGGCGTCCGCTCACGCTGACCCAATCGGTCATGGGCGTGAGCAAGCCGTAAATCTGCACTTGCGCGTGCGACATCTCGTACGCGCTCATGCCAAGCACGACACCCAGCACACGTGCCCCGGCGCGCCGAGCCACCGCGCGCCGACGCCCATGTCCACTTTGATACCGCAACGCGCCGCGCATGGCCGGTCAGCCCGGCAACGCGAAACCGCACGCCGCCAACTGCGCGTGCAATGCCGTGTGTTGTGCGTCGCTCAGCTTTGATAACGGCGGGCGCAGTTGTGCCCACGCTGCGTCGTCGCGCTGCGAGGCAAGCACCGCCTTGAGCGCCGGAATCATCGGGAACGACTGCACGACGCTACGCACCGCGTCGGCCTGTGCTTGCAGCGCCGGGCCGTTCTCAGCCGACCAATCACGACACAGTTGACCGATTACGGCCGGGTTGATGTTCACGGTGGCGGAAATGCAGCCCTTCGCCCCCTTCGCGGAAGCACGCGACACGAGCGACTCCGATGCGGGGAAAATGCCAAAGCCCGGGAACGCATCGAGCATTGCGCTCAGGTTCTGCCAATCGCCGGAGCTGTCTTTAATACCGACGACAATGCCCGGGAAGTCGCGAATCAATCGTTCGATCACTGGCAGCGTGATAGGCACGCCCGAGAGTGCCGGGATGTGGTACAGGTACAGCCGCAGACGGGCATCGGCCACCGCGTCGATCACCCGCGCGTAGTAGCTGTAGAGCCCGTCGTCGGTAATGCCTTTGTAGAAGAACGGCGGCAGCATCAGCACGCCTGCGCAGCCGCGTTCGACGGCGTGACGCGTGAGCGTTACGGTTTCCGGCAGCGAACAACAGCCGGTGCCCGGCAACATGCGGCGCGTGTCCAGCCCGGCGTCGATCAGATGATCGAGCAAGCCGATACGCTCTTGCGTGCCCAATGAGTTCGCTTCGCTGTTCGTGCCGAACGGTGCGAGACCGACGCCGTGAGACAGCAACCATTCGCAATGCGCGAGAAAACGGGGGGCATCCGGCGTCAAATCCGCGTGAAACGGCGTGACGACGGGCGCAAACGCCCCGGTCAATGCTTGATCGACCATGACAGTTCCTTGGAGGTAGGGAAAGAGGTGTTGCGCTGCCTGATGTCCGAAATGGGTTCAGATCAGGCAGGCGCGGACCGCATCAAGGCGATGGGTTGAGTTCGTGCAGGAATTGCAGAATTTCGCGACCGAGGGCGTCGTCCCCCGTATCGATATGGGCAACCACCGACGTATGGTTGTGATCGCGCACCTGCACCAGACGCGGGGCGCATTTGTCGCGCTGCGACACGCGATGGCAAAACTCGAGCGCGTACGTATCGAGATGGGGATTCTCGAACTCGGCGATGACGACCATCGCCGGCACGGGCAGCGCGTCGGCATGGGCCATGGGCGCGTCCGCCTCATAACGCGATGCGTCCGCACCGTAATAAGCCACCACGCCGGGCGCGTTCGGATTGTCGGGCAGCACATCCGCACGCAAACGCGCGCTGATTAGTACCGTGCCCGCTACTTCCGGCGTTGCAGGACGCAAACGCGGGTCGCACAAGTAGCTGGCCACGTGCGAGCCGCCCGCGGAATGGCCGATGAGCAGAATGCGCGACAGGTCAGCACCGCCCTGCCCCGCATATTCGCCAATGTGCTGACGCACCCAGCGCATCGCGTCGGCCACGTCCTGCGCACCGCCGGGGAAAGCTGCTTCCGGCGCAAGACGATATTCCACGTTCACCGCGATGCAACCGTGACGCGCGAAGTAGCGCGGCACGTTGCCGTAGATCTGCGTGTTGGCGTTCATGTCTCCGCGCACGAACCCGCCGCCGTGCACGAAGACCACGACAGGCATCGGAGCATCGGGTAACGGATTGGGCCGGTACACGTCGAGCCGGTGCCGTGGGTGCGCACCGTAAGCGAGATCGCGCACCACGTCATAGCCGTCGGTACTCGACTTCGCGAGCAGCGGCGTGTACGCGTCGAGTACGGCGCGACGCCCGGCGCCAATGTCGTTCGCCCACACCGGCCCGAGGGCGCGCATCAACTCGCGCACCACTTGCCATTCCGTCGCAGCAGACGTTACCGGCGACATCAATACACTCCCATCAGCTGCGAAAGCTGGGCGATATACCCGGCGTAGCGCGGGTGCTGCTTGATCGTCTGCGGTGCGCGCGGGCGCGGCAGGTCGATCGTCACTTCTTCGACGATCTTGCCCGGGCGTGCCGACATCACGATCACGCGATCCGACAGGAACACGGCTTCTTCGATGCTGTGCGTGACCAGCAACACCGTCTGCCGATGCTCTTGCCAGATACGCAGCAACTCGACGTTCAGGTTGTCGCGCGTGAGCGCATCGAGGGCACCGAACGGCTCGTCCATCAGCAAGACTTTCGGCTCGAGCGCGAGGATCTGGCCGATCGACGCGCGCTGGCGCATGCCGCCCGACAACTCATGCGGATGATGGTCGGCGAACTGCGACAGCCCCAGCATGTCGAGCAGCGCCGCCACGCGCGGTTCGCTCTTTTCCTTCGGAATTTTGCGCAGGCTGGTGCCGAGCAGCAGGTTCTGCCGCACAGTCAGCCACGGCAGCATGTTGCTCGTCTGGAAGACCACGCCGATCTCCGGCACCGGACGCGACACGCGCTGCCCGGCCACGCGAATCTCGCCGCCGTCGTGCGGCACCAGCCCCGCCACGATGCGCAACAGCGTGCTCTTGCCGCAGCCGCTCGCGCCAAGAATCGACACGAACTCCTGATCGGCAATCGACAGCGACACGTCGTCGAGAATCTTCACCGGGGCCGACTTGCGCGCCTTGCCTGCGAACGTCTTATCAATGTGGCGAATCTCGATCATCGCGTCGCCGGTCTGCGCCGACGGCGCGCGCTCGGTGCTTGCCGAATGGGCGGCCTGCGCCGCCGTGTGCAATTTCGTCACGGTATTCATACGTTGATCCCTCGCCACCAAACCATGCGCGCGAGGCGCTCGATTCCCCAATACAGCACCACGGCCAGCAACGTCACCATCAAAATCGCGGCGAACATCACGTCGGTGCGTGCCGCCGCCGACGCGAACACGATCAGGTGTCCGAGCCCTTCTTCCGAGCCGATGAACTCACCGACGATGGCACCGATCACCGCCAGCGGCATGGCGATCTTGAGCCCGTCGGCAAACGCGGGCAGCGCGGCGGGCAGATAAAGCCGCCAGAACGTGTCCCACGGGCTAGCCCCCAACGCGCGGAAGTGCTCGTCGAGGTTGCGTGCCACCGACGCCAGACCACCCATCGTGGCCACGACCACCGGGAAGAAGGCGAACAGGAACGTGGACGCAAGCTTGGACGCGAAGCCATAGCCGAACCACACGATCATGAGCGGCGCGAGCGCGATCTTCGGCATGCTTTGCAGCGCCGTGACCAGTGGGTACAGCGTGCGGCGCGCAAAAGCGCTGTAGCTGATGACCACGCCGATCAGCAAGCCACCGGCGACCGCGGCCACGAAGCCCGTGAGCACTTCAACGGTCGTGACCCACGTGTCGGACAGCATCTGCGGATGCACTTCCCAAGCGGCGCGAAAGATCGCTGACGGCGGCGGCATCAGGTACGACTGCACCTTGAAGTACGACACGGCCAGTTCCCACAGGGCGAGCAGCACGCCCCAAAATACGATCGTCTGTGCGATGCGTTTCATGTGATGTCTCCTCCAGATCGCCGGCGCGTTATGCTTTGCCGCCCGACTTATCCTTGACCATCCCCGGCGGGGGCGGCACCACGAAACGCTCGAAACGGAACCGGTCGAAGCTCTCGATGTTGCGCTCCCACACCTTGGCTTCGTACGGATGCTCGGCGTCGATCTGCGTCATCTCGCAATACAGTTCGACGTTGTTGCCATCCGGATCTTTGAACACGAGGAAGTAATTCGCCCCCGGGCCATGGCGGCCAATGCCGCGCACGATCTCGACGTTGTGCGCACGCAGCACGTCGACCGCTTTCTCCATTTCTTCCACACTCTCGACGAGGTACGAGAAGTGCTCCATGCCCGGACGGCTGTATCGCGGCAGATCGTCGATGTCGGGCGAGTTCTTCGGAATTTGCGAGAGCGCCAGATCGTGGTGATCGGTGCCGGCACGCAGGAACACCATTTGATCGTCGATCCAGTCGGATACGGTCAGGCCCAGCACTTCGGTGTAGAACTTCACCGACTTCTGGATATCGCGCACGACCAGCACCAGATGGCCGAGACGCTTGGGTTTGAGGCTTGTCATCTCCACTCCTTGCTTTGCTTCTATTCGGGGGCTTGCGAGGGGTATTACGTGATTACGCGAGGATTACCGGGGTGCCTCACTCGACGAACTGGTTGGTGTAGATATCCGTCGCCTTGAGCGTTGCGGGCAAGTTGAAGGCTTCGCGCACGAACTTCGCGGTTGCCTCCATACGCGGCACGGGCAGCCAGCCGGGTTTGTGACCCTTGGTTTCCGCGTCGCCCTCAAGACCGTTGATCTGCTTGACCTGTTCGAGCATCACCTGCTTATCGAGCATCGGGTACTGCGATGCGATGACGGCAGCCGACTCTTCCGGATGCTCACGCAACCAGGCGTAGCCGCGATACGTCGCCTGCACGAAGCGGCGCACGACGTCGGGCTTCTGCTTGATCATCGTCTCGGTGGTCACGAGACCGTTGCCAACCATATCCAGCCCGAAATCACGGTAGCGCAGCATGCCGATCTCGCGGCCCTGCTTCGCCGCGAGCGAGCGCAGCACCGGCAGGTTCGCGCCTTCCCAGCATTCGGTCAGATCGACGCGGCCTTGCAGGAACGACGGGTTGATGGTCGACGGATCGAGTCGCAGCAACTTCACCGACGTCGGCGGCAGGCCATTGGCCTTGAGCCACGCCGGGACGATGTTCTGCAACGGCGATGCCCCGCCGCCGCCCATCGTCAAGCCCTTGAGGTCGGCCGGTTTGGCAATGGTGCGCCCCGGTTTGACGAGGTAACAGATGGCGCCGGGCCACGCCACGTTGACCGAGCCGACCATCACCGTCTTGCCGCCCTGCGCGCGATTGAGCATCACGCTGATCGGGTCGCCATAGCCGAAATCGAACAAGCCCTGATCGACTTCGTTGACGGTGCGTTGCCCGCCATGACCGACCACGGCCGAGACGTCGAGCCCGGCTTCTCGGTAAAAGCCCTTGTTGATGGCGACCAGCACGCCGCCGGTACTGCCCTGCGGCAGCCACGAGAGGTTGAACTTCACTTTCTCCTGCGCGGCGACGGGGGTCGCCCACAGGGCGCTCACGCCCACAGCTCCGATGCTTCCGACACATGCGAGCGCCGTCCACCAGCGCTTAGCCCACTGCCACTGCTGCATTGCTGCCTCCTCCTGGCCGCCGCTCGAGCGGCCTTTTTTATTGACGCTGTGCCACGACGCGGTTCTCGATGGCGCCAATGCCCTCGATACCCGCCACCATCACGTCACCCGCCTTGAGATACACGCCACGTCCCATGCCCACGCCGGTCGGCGTGCCCGTGGCGATCAGGTCGCCGGGCTTGAGCGTAAGGATGCCTGACAGGTAAGCGATCTGCTCCGCAATGTTGAAGATCATCCCTGCCGTCGTGTCGTCCTGCATCGACTCGCCGTTGACCGACAGCGTCATGCGCAGGTTCTGGGGATCGCGAATGACGTCGCGCGGCACAAACCACGGCCCCAGAGGAGCGAAGGTATCGAAACTCTTGCCGCGAAACCAGTCGTGCGTAAACGGATAGTCGGTGCGGCGGTTGAGATCTCGGGCGCTCACGTCGTTAATCACGGTGTAACCGGCGATCCACTCGTGGGCTTGCTCCACCGAGATGTGGCGGCCCGGACGGCCAATCACCACGGCCAGTTCGACCTCCCAGTCGACGCGCTCGGCATGCGGCGGCAGCACCACGTCGGTGTTGGTGGCGGTCACGCTCGTCTCGGCTTTCATGAACATGTACGGCGAGCTTTCGCTGCGTGGCGCGAGCTTCGTGCCCATTTCTGCCGCGTGTTCGTAATAGTTCGACGCCGTGGCAAAGATGCGACCCGGCTGATACGGCACGCACAGGCGGTACTGATTCGTTTCCAGCGCGCCGACTTTGCTCACCACCCCGGCGTCGAGCGCCTGACGCACGGCCGTCATCACGGTCTCGCCATGGACATACCAGTCGGAGAGCAACGCCGTCAGATCCTGCGCAGCCAGCAGGCCATCGTCGTTGCCCGCGCCCGTGTGGCGCAGCACCGCTTCCAGGTCATAAAGACGGCCATGTTGCACCAGCGCCGTACGGCGATCAGCACCGGCGCCCGGGGCCAGCGATTCATAAGTTGCAATACCAAACCAAGTCACGCCTATCTCCTTGTCTTCTTACTCAGATTCGATGTCGATAACACACATCGGTTGTCTTTCTTATTGCTCTATGAACATACAATACATAGCATATGTATACATGGCAAATGATTTGTATTTTATTTTTCAATCCTTCACTACGTAGCGATTAAGGCACCCATGACCGATGCTCCCCTGATGCTCAACCTCATCTCGCTGGCCCCACAGGCACGTGCGCAACTGCTTGCCGCCGGGGTGCGTTTGCACGACCTCGACCTGCGCCGGCCATCGATCGAACCTGTCGATCTGGCAGCCCTCGCATCAGCCCGTCTGGTGCTCACCAACGGCACGACCGGACTGACGGCGGCGCAGATGCAAGCCATGCCGCAGCTCGAACTCGTTTGCGCTTTCGGCGCCGGGTTCGAGAACATCGACGTCGCCGCGGCAACGGCGCGCGGTATTTCTGTCGGGCACGCCCCCAACACGAACGGCGAGACGGTGGCCGATCACGCGCTGGCGCTGATGCTTGCCGTGGCACGCGGATTGGTCACGCTCGACCGCGCCGTCAAAGCCGGGGGCTGGGAATCGCACCGTTCGCCGCGCCCGACGCTCAACGGCGCACGGCTCGGCATCGTGGGCCTTGGCAACATCGGTCAGGCCATTGCGCTGCGCGCAGCGGGCTTCGGCATGTCGATCGGGTATCACACGCGCTCGGCACGCACGGACTGTGCATGGCAGCACTACGGCAACGTCGCCGAGTTGGCGCGCGATAGCGACTTTCTCGTACTGGCCTGCCCCGGCGGACCGGCCACGCACCATCTGGTCAATCGCGACGTGCTGGTCCAGCTCGGCCCCAAGGGGTTTCTCGTGAACGTGGCGCGCGGCAGCGTAGTCGATACCGTGGCGCTGATCGAAGCGCTGTGCGACGGCGTGATTGCCGGTGCCGCGCTCGACGTGTACGAGACCGAACCCGAAGTGCCGTCGGCGCTGCGCATGCTCGAAAACGTGGTGCTCACACCGCACGTGTCCGGCCGCTCGCCTGCGGCGTTGCAAGCCCAGATCGATGTCCTGCTCGGCAACGTGCGCGCCCATCTCGCCGGCGAGCCGTTACCCGCTGCCGTGAACGCCATCGTTCCCGTTCACAGCAACAAAACGTTCGGATAAAAAAAGAAGCGGGCAACCGGGAGACCATCGGAGGTTGCCCGCCTTAACACTTCACTTTGGAGGCCCTGTGAAGTCGTCAGCGGTGGAGGCACGCATTGCCGGTCTTCGCCGGTGCGTGCCCCACGTCACGCTAAATCGCACGTAAGAGTTACCGTGCAGGCCAAGGCTTTGCGGGGGCCCCCATCACCGGCTCGCCCAGCAGCGGGCTCGACAGCGCGTAGGCACCGTTCTCGGTGAAGGCCCACATGATGTTGCGGTCGTACTCGGTGTACATCGCGAACACACCCTTACCCAGCGTGTAGACCGGCAATTCGGTCTCGTCGGCCAGGCCCGGCACGAAGTAACCGGCAATGGTCGGCTTGGCCGGATCCTTCACGTCGAAGATCTGCACGCCTGCGCTGTAGAACGAGTACGGCACGATGCCCTGACGCCACGTACCCGGCTGCCCGATCGAGTTCGAGCGCTTCGGACCGTAGTTGCCGCCACGCTGGCAGAAGCTGGTGAACGGCGCGCCTTCAGGAATCGCCGGCTCCGGCAGTTTGGCTGCGACCTTCATCTTGGCCGGGTTACGCGCGTCGACCACGAAGATGTCCTTGTACGGCTCGTAGCAGTCGCGGTTCATCGGGTAGCCGCTCGTGAGCACGTAACCGGTGCGCTCGTATTGGCTCACGTCCGCGTTGTCGTACTCGGTACCGGCAAAGCTCGGGGGCGTGTTCACATTGCCCATCACCTTCGGATGTGCCGGGTCGGAGAGGTCGAACGACCACAGGCCCAAACCACCCATCGCGCCGAAGCCCACCTTGCCGCCCTGCTCCAGCGGCTTGGGCAGGAAGATCGGCATACGCGAGCCCATCCACGACGTGCGGTTGCCTGCGCGGGCGTTCTGGAGGTACGCCTGTTCATGCTCGGTGTTGCCGAGAATCTGGCCGGGGACCGAAATTTGCGAGACGAACTTCGGGTTGGCCGGGTCCGACATATCCCACACCTGATAACCCGGCGAGTACAGATAGTTCGGGTATTCGGTGAGCGCGTAGCTATCGTCCGGTGCAGCCGACAAGATCATGTACTTGCCGCCGTAGAACTCCGGCGAGTCGAGCGAACCAGAGCCGCGCTGTTCGCCCACAGGGGCGTTCGGGCGCGTGTAATCGGTGGTGCGCGTAGCGATCAGCTTCCAGTCGGACGGCAGCGGGCCATCCATCTCGAACACCTTGAAGCCCTTCAGATCGTTGTAGTTACGCTGTGCGGCAACCTTATCCGGCTGCTTCGACTTGTCCGTCATCAGGCCGTAGCGGCCGATTTCGAACGACGCCACGAGAATCGGCTTGCCGAGCTTCTTGCTCCAGACGATGGTCGCGCCGCCCAGATAGTCGTGCACGTTGTTCGGGTCGAACTTCTCGCTCGATCCCTTCGGGCCCCACACGCCGCCCTTCGAAAACACAACCTTGCCGTTGGCCGGATCGGTCACATCCATGATGCGCAGGTAATCGCGGTCATGGATGTACAGATAGCGCTTACCGTTGAAGTCGGCGATGTTGTTCCACGCGTGGAACGGCGAATCGACGCCCGGATAGAAGGCGAGCACCTTCACGTTCTTGGTGTAGCTCTTCTTATCCCAGTACGGCAGTTCGCCCGGGAATTTCTGACCGGTGTGCACTTCCGGCGTGGCCTTCGGCCAGATGAACTTGCCAGTCGCCGGGTCCATGCCGTAGTCGACGCCCGGCTTGAGCGGCTTCGGTGAACGATCGGGCGTGAGGCTCAACCATCCCGCCAGATACGGATCTTTGACGTTCGGCGTACCGGGGGTGCCGGTCGGTTGTGCCTCGGGCTGTGCTGCCGGTGCGGCAGCAGGCGTGGCTTCCGGTGCCGATGCGTGAGCGGCCAGCGTCATCGTCAGCGCAGCGAGTACCGCCGTGGCGGTGAGCGATACGCTGAGTGTGGGCTTGCGAAACATGTCTTCCTCCTTCGTTTCAAAGTCTTCTCGCCGGCACTACGCGTGCCGGCGGCGTGGATTCAGGTAGTGCGATCAGAAGGCGTGCCGGATACCCAGTTGCAGACCGGACGGGTTCTGGTTGCCCAGCGGCGTGACCTGGAACGTGACCGGGTAATGCACCGTAGTGTCGTTGCTGTGCTGAATGTGAGCGAACGTCGCGTAGAGCGTGGTGCGCTTCGACATGCCGTACATGTAGCCGATCACGAAGCCGTTGGCGTTCGAGAGCGCCTTGTTGTCGTCGTCTTGACGATGGACAAAGCTCGCGTAGAAGCGATGGCGATCGGTCAGTGCGTAACGCACACCGGCTTGCACGTCCCAGCCGCGCACATTGAATGCGACGTACGGCGGGTAGGCGTAGTAGCCGTTGTAGGTGTGATAAATCAAGGTCGGCTCGACGCTGCCCCACTTATACGTTGCAGCGAAGTAGTTATCGCGCGACGAATGGATCTGGCTCGCCGAGTAGATGTCGCGGGTGTATTGCAACTCGCTCACGGCGCCGAGGAAAACACCGCCGTTGCGGTATTCGAGCGCGGCTGACAGGAAGCGCCCGGCGCGCGTGGTATCGCCCACGCCCGTGGTCGCCATGAAGCGTGCCGTCAGGCCGTAAAAGGTCGGCGATTTGTACTGAATGGAGTTGTCGACGCGGTACGACGCGTAGAAGAACTCCATGTTGTTGACCATACTGAAGTCGGCCGCCCAGCTCGGGTCGGCGTAGCCAGCAATCCAGTACGACGGCGTGAATTGACGGCCCAGCGAAATTTCACCCCACGGGCCCTTAAGGCCGACAAACGACTGACGCGCCTGTGCCGACTGCGTGCCGTTGTTCGCCGAGAACATCGGCTCGTAGGTGAAGAAGGCGCGATTACCGCCGCCCAGTTCTTCGAAGCCGCTCAAGTTGAAGCGAGAGTTGTTCAAGCCACCGCTCGACATGCGCGTGACCTTGCCGCCATTCGCGCCCGACTGCCACAACTGCTCGATGTTCAAGTCCACAAAACCCGAGAGCGTGACGCCTCCGGATGCTTGCGCGTAGGCGCCCCCCTGCATTGCGCCCAGTAGCAATGCACATAACACTCGCTTCTTCATGCCGTCTCCTGAGAATTCTCGTTTTATTTGCGGCGCCCCTTGCTGGGTGTCTGCCGCTCGCCCGTTGTATGTATACAATCTTTCGAATGATTATACATAGCAAAGAAATTGAATTTCTACCGCTATTTGCTTATACAAACGGGCTATTTTTTTATAGCGGGTTACCCCTGATATACGGTGGCCGCCGCCGGCACGTGCTGGCCGGCGGGGAGTTTGCGCCCCGGCGATGGCGGCGCGTCGTACGGATCAAAGCCCCTTGCGGTCGGCTTGCAGACCTTCGTGGCGAAGCTTGGGCGCGTCGTCCTTGCCCGTGCCGTCCTTAGAAGCGCCGCCCCAGCCGTGTGCGGTGACGTCGAAGATCACGCCATTCGGATCGAAGAACTTCACTTCGTAGAAGATGTTGCTCTTCACCGGCACTTCGCCCATGTAGTAGCGCCCGCCTGCGGCTTCGATCTTCGCGCGCGCGGCTTCGACGTCTTCCACCCAAATGCCCATGTGGTGCAGGCCCACGAACTCGCGGCCACGGTCGCCCGCGGCTTCGTCGTTCTTGTAGTTGAGCAGCGCGAGGTTGATGACGCCGTCCGATAGGTACACGCCGCGGGCAAGCGACGAATCGGTTTCACCGACTTTCTTGAAGTCGAACGCCTGCATATAGAACTCGGCCGCCTTCCACGGATCGGGTACGGAAAGCGCGATATGACGCAGTTTGGCCATGATGGAATGTCTCCTTCTGATGGATAGGTCACAGCTGTGACGAAATGGGGTTTGCCGAACGTCGGCAAACTCACATGTATACTATCTCAGCAAATTGCATCCCAAAATGCATTTTTGAATACAACAACATCACAACCCCCAACAAATCTCCGGTCCATTCCCTTGGAATGCGGCGTCAGGCCACAAATCCGGGAAAAAATACCCTTATAATCCGCATGTATACAATCCGAGCCAACTCAAGAAAAAAAATGCACGTCCACGGAGCGAGATAACTAACCATGGCCGAAACCATTGCCGCACGAATCTGCCGGGAGCTGACCGATGAGATCATCGACGGTCGTCTGCCGCCAGGACGCAAGCTGGAAGAAGTTGTGCTGGCCGAGCGCTTCAAAGCCTCGCGCACGCCCATTCGCGAAGCGCTGCGCGAGCTCAACGCCCGCGGCCTGATCGAACTCACCCCGCACAAGGGCGGGGTTGTCGCCAGCATCAGCGTCGACGATCTGTCCGACATGCTCGAAGCGATGTGCGAACTCGACGCGCTGTGCTGCCGCCTGAGCGCGCAGCGTATGAGCGCCATGCAGAAGAAGCAGTTGGAAATGCTGCACGTCCAAAGCAAGCAATGCATGGACGCCGGTGACGAAGCCGGTTATCTCGCGCTCAACCGCGAGTTTCACCAGTTGCTGAGCGCGGGCACGCAGAACAAGACGCTGATGGCCCTGATCGACAATCATCGCGAACGGCTGGCCCCGTTCCGGGCCGCGCAGTCCGACGTCGAAGAGCGCTTCACCGTTTCGTTCGACGAACACGAAAAAGTGGTCGAAGCCGTACTCGCGTCAGATGCCGAAGGCGCCTATAACGCCATGCGCAGCCACACGGCGCGGTTGAGCATTCACGTACTCGACCGCCTGCAACACAGCCGCAAGCCATAAGCCGTAAGGCGCAACGTAAGCCTCCCCAAATACCCGCCCGGACCGCTCAAGTCCGGGCGGCGTCGTTTCAATCCGCCGTTTTGTAGTGTTCGACAGACGTCCCGCCACGACTTGCGAAGCCAACGTTCACCACGTATTGCCCGCAAACGTCGCCTATGAGTCTCAGTGCAGTGCAACGCCGATAGGTTGTTGCACGCTCTCCAGCCTTCTAGCTTCCACAAATGAAACGCGAGGCATCGCTTTTTGCCCCGCGCCGCGCCCGTCGTCTCTCAGATTGACGGCATCTCGCTCTACCCTTTTGTGGAGACTCATATGTCTGAAGTTACTGATGTCCTCGTCGCGATCGACACGAAAGCCGTTCTCGATCGGTATGGCAGGAACAGCAGCATGTCGAACCCGCCGCTCATCGACGCCAAGCACGTGTTCATGATCGTCACGCAGAAGAACGTCGTCAGCGGCCAAGCCGGGGGCGAACTCGATGTTGCCGCCCGCATCGGCGACGTGATTCGTTGGCGCGAGAACTCCCTCTCGCTGGGTTTTGAAGAGTCGTGCATCTTCTATAAGTTCGTGAGCAGTCAGGTCAAGTTGATCTCCGATCCGTCGCCGCGCGAAGCCGAAGTCAAGATTCCCGTGCCGAATCCGGACGACCCGTCCCATCCGAAGAAGCAACAGGTATCGAACTACTTCTGGTCTTGCGAAACGCTCAAGACCGGCCGCGTGACGTACCACTTCCAGTTCCAGATTCTGGATCGCAGCGGCAATCTCTGCGGCTGCTATCAATGGGATCCGTTCATCAGCATTCGTAACGACTAAGTCCCATCAGTTCGCGATCCGCCGCTTGGTGGATCGCGAAACCCCACGCCCCATGGCAAGGAATGCACCATGTCCAAAGACCAGCCGCCTCACACCTGTGAATCGAACGCCGCCGGTGCCTCGGTATTGCTCGTCATCGATACTGCGGCGCTGCTCGCCGGTGAGTCCGAGCCCACCTGTTGCTACGCGCTGTGTACGGGCATGGATTCGCTGCTGATCCGCAACGATGGACAACTCCACCTGAATGCCTTGCCCGGTGAACAAGTGCGCGTGCGTTGGTCCCCGACCTCAGTGCGCGGCGAGCAGACGGTACTGCTTAACGTGCAGTTGGCTGGTGACGATGTGCTCGCGAACCTAACGATGCAAACGAATCCGGCGGCCATCGTCCGCGTGCCGCAGATGGGAGAGCCCGCCGAACTCGAAGCGCAACCGGCACACGACGCGTTCTGGCAACTCGACGTTGCCGCCGAAGGCAGCGTGGAATTGACGCTTCAGGCCATCGTGACGGATCGCGACGCGGCAATCGCCGGTACGTTCGAATGGCCACTAAGCATTGTTGTCAGCTGAACTCATCTACCGCGACATCTGAGTGCTGCTCATGTATTTAGAAATCCAATGCCGCCCATTCTGATATTTAATTTGTCGATGTGCGGTCCGTTCGCTATCTTGTAAGTCTTTCCCCGCAGTTCATTACCCCACGAGACCCCGCGGCGCCATTGCGCCAACCCTAGCCAACGCTATCCAACGGGAAGGCAGGCAGCGCCAGCGAGGCCCCGGGCAGCACAGAGGCCGCTCCATGACTCACCGTGTTTTCGTTGGCGCCGTTGGTGCCGACGGCCAACCCCTCCACCTCGCCACGCGCGACGGACGCTTCACCTACGTCGGCCCTCAGGCACCGGAAACCCACGGCGCACAAGTCATCGATCTGCAAGGCAAGCTGGTCCTGCCCGGTTTTGTCGATGGTCATATTCACCTCGACAAGAGCTTTCTCGGCGACCGCTGGCGCCCGCATCGCCCGGCAGCCACCTTGCGTGATCGGCTGGCCGCAGAAAAGGAAGAGATCGCTGCTGCCGCACCGATGACACAGCGCGCCGACGCCCTCATGCGTCAATGCGTCGCCTTCGGCACGGTTGCCATGCGCTGCCATGTCGACGTCGACGCAAGCACGAACCTGACGCACCTGCATGCCGTGATGGCCATGCGCGACCAGTGGCGCGACCTGCTCGACATCGAGCTCGTGGCCTTCCCGCAGGCAGGCGTGATGACTTGCCCGGGAACTGCCGAAGTCCTCGAAGCCGCCGTTCGCGAAGGCGTGCAGGTCGTGGGTGGCATCGATCCGACGACGCTCGACGGCGACGCACAAGGACAACTCAGTGTGGTGTTCGGCATTGCCGAGAAGCACGGCACGAAGATCGATATTCATCTGCACGAACCCGGCGAGACGGGTCTCGCGCAATTGCACCGCATCGCGGCGCGCACGCAGGCCGCTGGTTTGCAGGGCCGCGTGTCGGTAAGCCATGCGTATGGACTGGGCGATATCGGCCTCGCGGAACTTGACGTGATCGCGCGTGCGCTGGCCGATGCCGGTGTGTCGATCATGACCAACGCCCCTGGTGACCGCGCGTTCCCACCGATTCTGCGTCTGCGCGAAGCGGGCGTGCGCGTGTTCACCGGCAACGACAATATTCAAGACAGTTGGTGGCCGTACGGCAACGGCGACATGCTGCAACGCGCGATGCTCATCGGCTATCGCTCAGGCTTCTATACCGACGAACATCTGCAAGTCGCGCTCGACATGGCGACGCATGCGGCCGCTGCTGTCATCGGCAAAGCCGATTACGGTCTGCGCGAAGGCAACGAAGCGAGTTTCGTCGTGTTCGATGCACCGAATGCCGCCGCTGCCGTAGCTGCCGCGCCGGCGGCCCGCGCGGTGATTCGTCACGGACGTTATTGGGGCGGCCCGGCGCAGCTTGCGCTCGACCCCGCCCTATTGAAGGACACAGCAGGGTCCACCCCGACCTGACTGTCATGCGCGATGCCGGGCCTGCGCGAGGTCACGGCGTCGCTAGCGTTCGTCGCGCCGAGGTGAAGCCCGCTGTGCGCGCCCCCAAGCGCAGCGTGTAACCACGGCAATCAAAGACGAACGATGGGGAGAAAAACTAGCGTCATCAGGAGTCAATGGAATGTCGAAGACAACGTATTACGCACCGCACGGCGGGCATCCGGCGCAAACGGAACTGCTCACCGACCGCGCGATGTTCACCGAAGCGTACGCCGTCATCCCGAAGGGTGTGATGCGCGACATCGTGACGAGCCACCTGCCGTTCTGGGACAACACGCGTCTGTGGGTGCTGGCCCGTCCGCTCTCGGGTTTTGCCGAGACGTTCGCGCAATACATCATGGAAGTCGGTGCCGGTGGTGGTAGCGACAAGCCCGAGCAAGACGACAAGGCCGAAGGCGTGCTGTTCGTCGTCGAAGGCGAAATCACCGTCACGATTCAAGGCAAGGCCAACAAGCTGACGCCGGGCGGCTACGCGTTCATCCCGCCCGCTACCGACTGGCAAGTGCGCAACCAGAGCCAGAGCACGGCGCGCTTCCACTGGGTTCGCAAGCACTACCAAGCCGTGGAAGGTCTGCCGTATCCGGAGCCGTTCGTGAAGAACGAGCAGGACGTGGAACCGATTCCGATGCCGGGCACCGATGGCCGTTGGGTCACGACGCGCTTCGTCGACATTCAGGACATGCGCCACGACATGCACGTGAACATCGTGACGTTCCAGCCGGGCGGCGTGATTCCGTTCGCCGAAACGCACGTCATGGAGCACGGCCTGTATGTGCTCGAAGGCAAGGCCGTCTACCGTCTGAATCAAGACTGGGTGGAAGTCGAAGCCGGTGACTTCATGTGGCTGCGCGCGTTCTGCCCGCAAGCTTGCTACGCCGGCGGCCCCGGCCCCTTCCGTTACCTGCTGTACAAGGACGTCAATCGTCACATGAACCTGACGCTGGGCGCACAACCGCGCTAAGCCAGGCGAAGTCTCACGCGTCTGTGCGTGAGCTTCGATACAAAAAGCCGGTCGGCAATACGCCGCACCGGCTTTTTTGCGCCTTGGAAAACCGAGGCGTCACTTCGCTGAACGCGTCTTCGACTCCAACATACCGACCAGCACCTTCGCTAAGGCTTTGACCATTGGGTCGGCCGTGGGCCGGTGAAAGATCGCCAACTCGAACGTGTCGACCACGGGCAACCCCTGGGCACGCCCCAGCACGACATGGCCAGGCAGCACCGCACGCGGCGGCACCAGACTGATGCCCATGCCGTCGGCCACCGCCCCCTGAATGCCGCTCAGGCTCGAACTGGTGAAGCTGATGCGCCAGTTGCGCCCCATCGCTTCGAGCGCATTGATCATGTCGTCGCGGTAAAGGCCGCGCGTCGGAAACGTGACGAGCGGCACGGGGTCGAGGGCGAACGACGGGTGCGTCGCGCTATCGATCCATGCGAGCTTCTCCGGTCGGCACGCCACCGATTCCCGGCTGTTGCGCCGCTGTTTGACCAGCACGAGGTCCAGTTCGCCGTGATCGTAGCTGCCGAGCAAGTCGCGGCTCAGCCCGCTCGTGACTTCGAGTTTGACTTGCGGATACTGCCGATTGAAGCCCGCAAGCACTTGCGTCGTCGCGCCCGTGGCGAAATCTTCCGGCACGCCCAGACGCACCGTCACCGCCACCACCGCGCCGGAAAGCGCCTCGAACATCTGATCGTTGAGCGCCAGGATCTGACGGGCATAGCCGAGCAGCATTTCACCGGCGTCGGTGGCGTGCACTTCGCGATTGCCCCGGTCGAGCAGCTTGTGGCCGACCATGTCTTCAAGACGGCGCACCTTCTGGCTCACGGTGGATTGCGTCGAGTGAAGGCGCGCGGCCGCCGTGGTGAAACTGCCGCAGTCGGCCACCATGATGATCGAGCGCAACAGATCCAGATCGAAAAGCGGTCGATTCGATTTCGCACTGCCAGCCATAGTCACTATTTGATTTATCGATAGGCAGTGGATCTTGTATCACGCACGACGAGTGCCCGACAACTGGGGTTTCCGGCGTTGTCGGGCACATCGTCATACGTTTGCGGATGTCACACGCTCACACACCCAATGCCCGCCCGTCGCTGCGTGGGTCGTGCGCGCCGCTCATCTGCCCTTGCGCGCTGATGCGAATTGCCCCGGGGTGCCCGGCAAGCTGGCTTTGTGCAGGCAATGCGCTCATCTCGTGCCCGCGAACGGCCAATTCCGTGAACACAGCGGCCCCAGCGTCCTGTTCGAGCTTGAGGCTATCGCGGCTATCCGAGAACGTCTTGCCGAGCAGAAAGCGCGGACGGCCGAGTGCCGTCAGCGGGTCCATGCCGTAGTCGATCAACCGGGTTAGCACTGCGGCGAGCGTCTGCGGCTGGCCATCGGCACCTTGCGTGCCGTACAGCAGGCTCGGGCGCCCTTGCTTGAGATAGATGCCCGGATTGAGCGTATGGAACGGTCGCTTGCCGGGCTGCAACACGTTCGGGCTGCGCGCATCGAGACTGAACGACGCGCCACGGTTGTGCCACAACACACCGGTGTCGCCCAGCACCACACCGCTGCCCCAGTCGAAATAGACCGTTTGCAGCATGCTCACGCAATTGCCTGCGGCGTCCGTCGCGCCGATATAGACGGTATCGCCCGTTTTGTAGACATGCGGCCACGGCATCGCACGATCCATGCGGATGCTGCGCGCGTGCGCATCGAGCGACGCACTCGAGAGCATGCGATCGAGCGGCACGTCGACAAAGTCCGGGTCGGCCACGTAGCGGTTGCGATCGATGAAGGCGAGCTTCACCGCTTCGACCAGCACGTGATAGTAATCCGCGCTCCCCTCCGGCATCGACGCCAGATCGAAGCGATTGAGAATTCCCATGATCTCCAGCGTCGTCACGCCCTGTGTGGGCGGACGCAGGCCAAGCAACTCGCCATCGCGATACGCCACGCGCAGCGGCACTTCCTCCCGGGCTTGCGTGCGAGCGATATCGTCTAGCGTCAGCGGCGAGCCGACTCGCTTCAACCCCGCCGCGACACGCGCCGCCAAATCGCCTTCGTAGAACTCGCGCCCGCCATGCGTGGCGATGCTATCGAGGCTTCGTGCCAATGCGGGCTGCACGAACGTTTCGTCTGCTTGCGGAATGCGGCCGTTGGGCATGTACACCGAGGCGAACCCTTCCCAACTCGCCAATTCCTTTGCGCGAAGCGTTTGCCAGAAATGCTGCGACGGCGTGACGGGAAAGCCATTGGCGGCGTATTCCGTGGCGCGAGAGAACAACGACGACCACGCCTGCTTGCCGCCCCATTGCGTGCGGCCGAACTCGTACGCTTTCTCCCAGATAGCGACGGTGGCCGCGGTCGTCAACGCAGCGCCCGGGCCGCGCACCGGAATCTCTCCTTGATACGCCGGCAACTTGGCCGCCGACTGCCCGATACCGGAGAGCGTGCGCACGTTGCCGTCACGGTCGCTGATGACCATGAAGGCATCGCCGCCCAGCCCGGTGAAATGCGGATACGTCACGGCAAGCACGGCGCCGATAGCGATAGCGGCTTCGATAGCGTTGCCACCGGCGCGCAACACTTCCAGCCCGGCCTCGCTGGCCAACTCGTGCGGACTGGTCACCATGCCGCGTGTCGACTGCGCCAAGCGAGGGTCGCCACGGGAGGCAGGCACGGCCACGACCGCGTCGGCGACGCCCGCAGCTTCTGCCGTTGCCACAGGCAGCACCGCACTGCTCGCGAGCGCCGCCGTACTCATCAGAAAATCGCGGCGCGTGGTACCGCCGTCTCTTGTCGTGCCAAGTTGTGTCGTCGACGGCCCTGTGGCCGTTTTTCCTGCGAACGTCATACCGCCTCCCTGCGTGGTGTTTTCTCGCGGCGGGGCGCGCCCGACACTGGCAAGCGCCCCGCTGCTCTATGCGATGTCATGCCCTGCAAAATCGGCTTAGACTTCGGCCTTCCAGCCCTTCCAGTTGCGGTGATGCGTGACTTCCGGGGCCGAATAGCGCTCCTTCACCCATGCGTAGACCGGGCCAAGAGCGTTCATCGCCACAGCCGCTCCCAGCGCCGCCATCGGGTCTTGCGGCACGGGGCCGAAGCCGCCAAAGAGCGTGGCGAAATACGTGGCAAAGCCGAAGAACATGCCCGGAATAAAGTTCAGGCCGGGGAACACGCGAGCGAGCGCCATCATCGTGCCGTTGCCGGTAAAGAGAATGACCATCTCGGCGAGCACGAGCGTGTTACCGGTGAATTGCGTCGAGGCTTGTTTGAACCCCAGCACGATCAGGAACGCGAAGAACGAGCCGACGGGCAGCGTCGCCCAGATGCGTTTGAGGTTGACGAAGGTCGGCCCGCCCATGGCAAACGTGGCGGCCCAACTGATGAAGATCGCCCACGGCGGCAAGTGCAGCGGCAGCATGGCAATCGGGATGGTCGTGACAGCAAGTAACGAGGCAACAACTTCCGCAGGCAGCTTCTTCATGATTGTCTCCTTGAGTTTTATTGGAACTTCATTGCGCACAACAACATGAATGCCGATGGATTTCGCAGTGATGCTGCGTCACCACCGTAATGCGCCCGCGCTTGATCACCCACGCACGGGGCGGGATGTCGAGTAGCGCATCGGCAACTTTGAAGGTGTCGAGAATGACGAGGTCGGCCTGCTTACCCACGGCAATGCCGTAGTCGTGCGAGAGCCCGATGGCACGCGCGGCGTTATGCGTGCCCATGTCGAGAATGGCCTGCTGATGCTCCGGCACCCCGAACTGTGCAACGTGCGCGAGCAGGTTGCCGATGAGCAGCATGTCGGCCTTGCCGAACGGCGTGAATGCGTTGCGCACGTTGTTCGACGAATAGGCCACGTTCACGCCCGCGCTGTGCAGCGCTTTGACCGGCGTGAGGCCCCGGCGCTGGTTCTGCTGATCCTTGCGCCCGCCGAGATAGAGATCGGTCGCGGGCAGCGTCACGATGCTGATACCGGCCAGCCGGATCTGTTCGATGACGGGGGCGAGTGTGTCGGCATCGAGCGCGCCGAGGCTCGTCACGTGCCCCAGCGAAACGCGGCCTTGGTAGCCGGTTTCAATCGTCTTCTGCGCGATGTATGAGATCGCGGCAAAACGCTGGTCGGCCGTGTCGTCCGCAAAGTCGGCATGCATGTCGACCGGCGCGTCGAAACGCTGCGCCAGCTCGAACACGATGTCGATATGGCGCTTGGTGTCGTCCCAGTTCAACTCGTTGTACGGGCACCCGCCGACCACGTCCGCGCCCATGCGCAGCGCGTCGATCATCAACTCGTACGTGCCCTTGGACTTGAGAATGCCTTCTTGCGGAAACGCGACGATCTGCAAGTCGAGCAGGCTGTTGTATTCGTCTTTGAGCGCGAGCAGCGTCTCCACGCCGATCAGGCCCTGAATCAGATCGACGTCCGGGTGCGCACGCACGGCCACTGTGCCGTGCTTCACCGCCATGTCGAGCACCTGACGCGAGCGGTCGAGCACGTCTTCGCGCTCCTGCTTGCTCTTGAGAATGCCGGTGACGCGAATGGCCTCGTCTAAGGTGCCGAAGCGCGCAGGCAACCGGCGATGCAGCAGCGCTTTGTCCAGATGCAAGTGCGCTTCGATGAGACCGGGAATCGCGGCGCGCCCTTGCGCGTCGATGATCTCGTCGGCCGAAGCGTCGATGCCCGGCTCCAGCGCCACGATGCGCCCGCCTTTGATGGCGATATCCACGAGCGGCGCTTCATCGCGCACGCACACGTTGTTAATCAGCAAGTCCACATGCATGGTGCCGTCTCCTAGGGTCTCGAATGATGTCGATGTTGTTGTGTTGAAGTGCGTTGTATTGCGTTTGGCTACGATGGCGGCCGGGGTGGCATTCGGCATTGCCCCGTAAGTCGGACTGAGTGGGGCTGAAATTCAGGTTATGGGAGTGCCTGCGACCGGGGCATCGGGATTTGCTGGTTTTCGTCTAAGAATTTCCCTAGACGCGGTGCAGCAATCGCCAACACAAGGGAATGCGTGCGGGAAAACACGGACGTGCAGACGTGAAGCCGCCCCCGAGGGCGCTCGGCGTGCGGCTTCAGCGTTTGGAGAATCGGTGACAAGCGCGCTAGCGCGGCGCGCTTAAGCGTCGGTACCGGCGACGATCAGCCCGTGCTCGATGGCGTAGTGCACGAGACCGGCGGTGGATGCGATGTCCATCTTGGTCAGGATATTGGCCTTGTGAGTGCTGACCGTCTTGCTCGAGAGCGACAGGCAACGCGCGATGTCGTTGATGCCGCTGCCCTCGACGAGCATCTGGAAGATCTGGAACTCTCGCGCCGTGAGCCGCGTGTGCGGCAGCACTTCGGCGGGCTGCTGCAACTGACGCACGAGTTTGTCGGCGACCAATGGCGACACCACCGTGCCGCCGCGCGCCACTCGCCGGATCGCCCCGACCAACTGCTCCGACTCGGCGTTCTTCGTCAGATACCCCGCCGCGCCTGCGCGAATGGCCTGCACAGCGTATTGCGATTCGCGGTACATGCTGAGCACGAGAATCGGCAATGCCGGGTAAGTGGCCTTGATTTGCTGGATTAGCGCAATGCCGCTCTTGCCGGGCATAGACATATCGAGCAGCAGCACGTCGACCGTAGTCAGCCGCAAACGATTGAGCACGTCGGTACCATCGACGGCCTCGGAAACCACGCACATGTCGGGCGAGGTCGAGATGATCTTCTTCAGGCCGTCGCGAATGATCGCGTGATCGTCGGCAATCATGATGCGCATTATTGCGGCGCTCCGTCTGCGCCCGCCGGATGCTGCGGGATGCGCGCCATCACGCGCGTGCCCTGCCCCGGCTGACTCTCGATTTCGAACGCGCCGCCGAGCATCAACGCGCGCTCGCGCATGCCCATCAGGCCCAAGCGCTGGCCGTGCCCTGCGCGCGACGTGTCCATGCCACGGCCATCGTCGGCAATAGTGACGTGGCAGTACCCGTCGCGCAGGTCCAGCGAGACCGTCACCTGCGTCGCCTGTCCGTGGCGGCTCGCATTGGTGAGCGACTCCTGCACGATACGGAAGATGGCCGTGCTGCACTCGCTGTCGAGACCGACGGTGACGTCTTCGGCCATATGCAACGCGCACGGCAAACCATGCCGTTGGGTGAAGGATTCGGTGAGCCATTCCAGCGCAGCATGCAGGCCGAGCTCATCGAGCACTGCCGGGCGTAGATCGGCGGCGATGCGGTGTACCGCGTCGATTGTCGCGTCGACCAGCTCCTTGAGCATCTGCACGTGCGCCGGTTGATCGGGCGGCACGGTGCCCGGCTGGGCTTCGAGGTAATTCAGACCCAGGCGTAAGCCACCGAGCCATTGTCCGAGTTCATCGTGAAGTTCGCGCGATAGCCGGGTGCGTTCGGCTTCACGCACCGATTGCAGATAAGCGGAGAGCTGCCGCAGTTGCGCGCGAGAGTCGAGCAGCGCCATTTCGGAGCGCTTGCGATCGGTGATGTCGCGTGAGATGCCCACGGTGCCGACGATGCGGCCGTTGGCGTCGCGCACGGGCATTTTGACGGTATCGAACCAGCGCGGCGCGCCATCGGCACCAGGGCGGCTTTCTTCGTAGCGCCGACGCTTGCCGCTCACGACCACGGCACGGTCGGTGGACAGATAGACGCGGCCCCAGTCGGAAGACCAGACCTTGTCGGGGGTATTGCCGATGATTTCCTTCTCGGATCGGCCGCAGGCGGCCATGAAGGCGTCATTCACGAGGATGTAGCGCGACTCGGTGTCTTTGAGCCACGCCTGATCGGGAATGTTGTTCAGAATGGCCCGGTGCAGTTCGCCATGCGTTTCCACTGCGTCTCCACTCCGTCTTCTCACTGCGCCGCCCTCATGGCGGCGCCGGTCTGGCTTCAATATATCCAGACCGGCGGCGGCGCGCGCCTCTAGTTTTCCCGCATATCGGGTTGTTGCGGCGCTTCATGATTTCTCGTTATGGGCCGCAACGGAGGATGGAACAGGCGCGTTTTAGGTCTCGCGATCAAGCGCAGCGCAGCAGTGCTTCGGGCCAGCCGACGATTTGCTTACGTCGCGGCGTCGCGTACGTGCGCACCTTCGACGTACGCAGTCCCAGCCGAACCAGCGATTCGGCCAGTGCAACGGCTGCTGAGACGCCATCGACGACCGGCACGCCCGTGCGCTCTCGAATCTTGGCGTCGAGCCCGGCCATGCCGCCACAGCCCAGACAGATGACTTCGGCGTGATCGTCGCGCACTGCCCGTTCCGCCTGCTGCACCACGGCTTCCACGGCACGCACCGGGTCACGCTCCAGTTCCAGCACCGGCATGCCGCTTGCCCGCACCGAAGCG
Source organism: Pandoraea pneumonica (assembly GCF_902459645.1). GTDB lineage: Bacteria > Pseudomonadota > Gammaproteobacteria > Burkholderiales > Burkholderiaceae > Pandoraea > Pandoraea pneumonica. Next base: position 584,564 of record NZ_CABPSK010000001.1, on the reverse strand, counting down.
CACCGCGCGTCGAGTCCGGCGAGTTTCAAACGGTCTTCGATCAGCGGCACGGTGCGGTCGAGCGTGGTCACGACCGAGTAGCGGTGCCCGAGCAGCATGGCGACGCTCGCGGCGGCTTCGGTGATATCGACTACGGGCACGTTCAGCAGCTCTTGCAAGCCTTCACGGCCATGCTCGCCGTAGCCCGCTTGAATGACGGCGTCGTAGGGCTGATCGTAGCTAAGCACGCGCTGCATGACGGCGATGGCGGCGAGATAGCTCTCGAAATTGCCCTCGACCGATTCCGCGCCGAAGTGTGGCGTCAGGCCGACGATTTCTGTCCCGGGCGACGCTGCCGTGCGTGCATGCTGGGCAATGGCGTCGGTGATGGCGGTCGTCGTATTGACGTTCACGACCAGTATTTTCATGAAGCACTCCTTGGGGGTAATTCAGTGCGCGGCGCTGTCGACGGCGAAGTGTTCGCCCGAGCAGTCTTCGAACGGCTGGCGCCGGTCAGAGATCGCGTAATACACGCCACCGGCAATCGCCGCACCGAGCAGCCACGAGAACGGCGTGAGTGCGCTGAACGCGGGCACGAGCGCCACGGTCACGGCGGTGATCGCCGACGGCACGAGCGCGATGATCGCTTTCGGATTCACGCCGCGGGCGTAGTGATAGGTGCCGTCGCGCGCTTCCGTGTAGAGATGCGGCACGTGCACACAGGTCTTGCGAAGCAGCCAATAGTCGACGGTGATGATGCCGTAAAGCGGCCCGAGCAACGCGCCGAGCCCGGACAGGAAGTACACGATCACGATGGGGCTGTTATAGAGATTCCATGGCAGGATCAGCACGGCAATCGTGGCGCTGATGAGGCCCGCACGGCGGAAAGTCAGACGATGCGGCGCGAGACTCGTCAGTACGAACGCAGGCGCGACGAAGTTCGCCATGATGTTCACGGCCACCGTCACGACGAGGAACGCCAGACAGCCGAGGACGAGAAATGTCTTGTCGGGAATGGTCGCGATGATTTCCGTCGGGCTATGGATGATCTGGCCGTTCAGGCTGAATTGCGCACCGGCCAGCACGAAGCTGATGACGGCGAAGATCAGAATGTTGACCGGCAGGCCCCAGAAATTGCCCGTGCGAATGACCTTCCGGCTGGGCGACGCCCGTGTGAAATCGCAGAAATTGAGCACCAGCGTGCCGTAGATCGCCAGCCACAACGCCCCGCCCGCAAAGACCTTCGTCCACATCTTTACGCCGGTCAGCGGCTCACCGATAGACATGGCGATGTGGCCGCCCGCACGGTGGTACATCCATACGGCTAGCGACGTGACGGTAACCAGAATGATCGGCCCGGCGAAGGCTTCGTACTTGCGCACCATCTCCATGCCGTACGCCAGGATGGCGATCTGCACGAGCCAGATGGCAACGAAGCTTGCCCAGCCGAGCGTCGACAGGCCAAGGATGGCGTTGTGATCGAAGGCGTCGAGCGCGGGCCAGACAGCGACGAGCAGTACACGCAATACGACCGAGGCGAGATAGGTCTGAATGCCGAACCACGCAATCGCAATGACGGCACGGATGATTGCAGGCAATTGCGCGCCGTACACCCCAAAGCTCATGCGGCTGATGACGGGAAACGGCACACCGGTCTTGTGGCCCATGTACCCCGTGAGATTCATGAAGAAATACACGAGCGCCGCGCCAATCGCTAGCGACGCCAGCATCTGCCAGCCCGACAAACCCAATGCGAACAGGCCGATGGCAAAGGAATAGTTGGCGATGTTGTGCACATCGTTGGTCCAGAGCGCGAAGATGCTATACCGCCCCCAGCGCCGCCCTTCCGACTTCGTCGGCGCCAGATCGGTGTTGTGCAACTTCGGGCTCAGCCCGTGAGAGTTTGGGGAATGGGGGGCATGAGCGTGCGCTTGCCCGGTCGAGGGCATCGCGCCCAAGACGTCGTTCGAAACATCCAATTGCATCCGCATCGTCTCCTTGAATGAAGCAGGGTCGGCGGACCGCTTATCGGCGCAGTCTTTCTGCCTCCCCTGCTGAATGCGTGTTGGCGATTTGGAGTATGGGCAGGACGTTTCGAATTGGGAAATTAAATGTTTGGTTGGGTGGTATTTGGAAATTGGATGGCTGCGCGCTTAGCCCTCTTAGCCCCCTTAGCCCGGATAGCCCCGGAACAATCCGCACAGACGGAATACATCCTCCGTGTACGGCAGCCCCCTGACCTTGCAGTAGCGGCTTGCGAGCTTCATCAATTCCTTGATGTCGCGCCCGCTTGCGTCGGGGTAGCGGCTGGCCAATGTTTCGATCAATCCGTCATCGAGATACGCGCCGACCTGCTCGGCCTGCATGCGCCACAAGCGGCGGGCATCGGCGGGCGACGGGGTTTCGTAATGAATCGTTGCGATGCAGCGCGAGAGAATCGCGTCGTCCACGTCGCCAATACGGTTCGTCGTCATGAACAGCAAGCCGTGGAAATACTCCAGCGAGCGTAGAAACTCCGCGACGATGGCATTGTGTTCGAGATCGTTGTCGCGACGGCGAATGTAGACGTCGGCTTCGTCGAGCAGCAAGATCGCATTCCAGCGCATCGCGCGACGCAGAATGCTCATGAGCGTTGCACCCACCGATGCGGCGGTCGTGCCGAGTTGCCCCGAATGCACGCGATACAGCGGCTTGCCGACGACTTCCGAATAAATCTCGGCGGTAAGCGTTTTACCCAGCCCCGGTGCGCCCTGACAGAGGATGGTCGCGCCGCCCGATTTGCCCGGTACGAAGTCGGGCATCATCGAGTCCATGTTCGAGGTCAGGATGTCGATCAGATCGTGATGATGAGCTGGCAATACCAGCTTGTCGCGCAGCGCCGGTTGGTACGCGTACTCGCTGATGTTCTGCACGTGCACCCACAAGTTGCGATGCCAATCCAGATGAAACACATGCACATAACAGTGCAGCGGAATGGTCTCGAAGGCGGCCCCAATCTCGGCATTGCGCCAGAAATCGGCATCGCAGGCCATTTCGAAATTGCGCTCCAGACGCTCTTCGTCGTTCACGCATTTGGCGGTCGTGCCGTCGACCACGCGCACGAGTTCGGTCGCCCCCTTCGGATCGACCGAGAATGCCGCGCGACGCATCACGAACTGCGCGCCGAACGCACGTTGCACCTTGAGAAAGCGCTGCGCGTGCTGCTCGTATTCGTGTTTGAACTCTGCGCATTCCTTGTAAAAACCGAACTCCGCGAGCAACTCAGGAATCGTGCGATTGGCGATGTCGTCGCGCGTAAATACCAGCGACGTCGTCATGCCTGAGCGGCGCGGCCGATGCTCCGACGCACTCAAATTGGCCGACTGCATCGTGTTGGCCAGCATGTCCATCACGACATACGGCGAGCCCTGCTCCGGCTCGACATAGCGCAAGCGACGCACGAGCCACGGCAGCAGTGCACCGTCCCGATGTCGCTGGTACAGCCAGCCGTCGATGACGTCGCGGGCGAGATACGCGACGAGCCCCGGCACGAGTTTGTCCAGACTCGGAATGACGCGCGCCTGCGGCGCGTTGTAGACGTTGTCGAGCGCGAGCATCTGGAACATCAAGGCACGCTCGTTCTGCGATTTGCACAGCACGTAGAGCGTGTTGAGCGACTTCGCATCGAACCATTCGCTCGACACGAGCATATTGCCGCGGCACACGCCATACGCCGTCATCTGTTTGCCGAGCGGCGAGTCGGTGCCGATCAGTTGCAGCAACGGATGAATCAGCGACTCAGGAATTTCGAAATCCATGGATGGCACTCCCCGTGATACGTAACGCCAGCGCACGCATGGCCTCGCGGCCGCGTACGTTCAGGCAAGGAAGAAGTCGATGGCGCGCGCCACCACACTCGGCTCGATGATGTGTAAGCCGTCGAACTCCACATACTCGACGTCATAGCCCACTGCCTTGAGCTTGTTGGCGTTGTTACGCCCGCTCGTGGCAATCGGCAATTGTTCGTCGATCAGCCCGTGGGCAATGAAGACGCGCGGCTGCCCTTCCTGCACGAAGATCGACATGAAGCCGCCGGAAAACGCGATGACATGACTGGCGATATCGCCATTGGTCACGCCGATGGATAGCGCATAACTGGCACCGTCGGAAAACCCGGCAAACGCGACGCGCGCCGTATCGATGTCATAGCGCGATGCGACGATGCCCAGCGCCTGTTGTAAGCGATCGAGATCGGGGCCGTTGCCGCCGATCACGATGTCCCACGTCGGAAACGTCGAGTGCGGCGCAAGCACGAGAAACCCATGCTTGTCGGCATGCGACTCGATGAACGGCAGCACCTTCTCGGGAAACCCGCCCGCGCCGTGGAACATCACGAACAGCGGCACCGGCTTATCCGCCGGCAAATTGGGCGGCACATACAGCACCGCGTCGCGCGTGTCGCTCAACCCGAGGGGGTGACGGCCAGCAGCGAGCGGCGGTTGTTGCGATTCAAGGGGTAACAAAGAACGCCCGGGCGTGAATACCCCGGGCGACATCCGACCGAACAATGCGGGATCGAACATGGCGCAGTGAGTGTCTCGTGATCGTTAAAATTATTGATATATTGTATATCACTAAATTTAACGGCTGACACGCGATATTTGGGCTCAAACGGCCATGTAGGCAGACAATCCGGCCACGAGTGCGTCGAACGTGGCCTTGCAACGCGGGCTCTGGCGCAGGTCTTCGTGCATGGTCACCCACGTGACGAGTTTGAAACGGAAGGCGTTGGTCAGTACGCGCACGAGTCGCGGGTCGCGGCGAGCGATCGGCACCTGACAGCCCCCGATGCCGTACCCTGCTCGGATCATCGCGAGTTGGGCCAGATCATTGTCGGCCCGAAACGCGAAGCTATCGCGCGACCATTCGGGCACGCCTGCCGTCGCTGCCCGGATGAACGGCGTGACGCTGTCGAAGCCAATCAGCGCGTGGTTGGCCAGATCGGCCAGCGTGGTCGGTGCGCCGTAACGGGCCAGATAGTCGTCGCGCGCATGCAGACCGATATCGACACTGCCGACGCGGCGTGCGATCAGCGCATCTTGCTGTGGGGGTGCCATGCGCACGGCAATGTCTACCTCGCGGTGCAGCAGATCCTGTATCCGGTTGGTCGGCACCAGTTCGACCGAGAGCAGCGGATGGGCGCGGCGCAGCGCGGTCAATATCGGCGGCAGCACTTCCACACCGACGACTTCACTGGCGGAAATTCGCACGACACCCACGACACCATTCGCGCCGTCGTCTCGGCTGGCCGCCGCCCGCTCGAAGGCCGATGCCGTGTGCTGCATGGCCTGCGCGTGTGGGCGCAGCGACTCGGCCGCGTCGGTCGGCATCAGCCCGGTTTGCGAGCGGGTGAACAACGTTTGGCCCAGCGCCTCCTCCAGCGCCGCAATGTGGCGGCCCGCAGTGGGTTGCGTGATGCCGAGCGCCCGGGCGGCGCCTGAGAGCGACCCTTCGGTCAACACCGCAAGGAAGGTTCGGCAGAGATCCCAACTGAGATTTGAAGTCATACAAAAATGTATAGCCGATGGAAGATTTTAGGCAATTTTATTTGAAGTCGGTCGCGCGGAGAATGCCCCCATCGACAACGTGTTGGGAGCTTCAAGATGAACCGCGAAAACGTATCACGCGCACTGGTGTTGGGCGCCACGGGTGGGATCGGCAGTGAAGTCGCCCTGCAATTGCTGGCCGCGGGCTGGCGCGTGCGGGCCATGCGACGGGGTGGCGCACCGCGTACCGATGCGCCGAACATCGGCATCGAGTGGACGGATGGCGACGCGATGAATGCGAGCGACGTGCTCGCCGCGGCAGAGAATTGCGACGTGATCGTGCATGCCGTCAATCCGCCGGGGTACCGCAATTGGCCGAAGGTGGTACTGCCGATGCTCGACAACACCATTGCAGCCGCTAAGGCGCACGGTGCGACGATTGTGCTGCCCGGCACGGTGTACAACTTCGGGCCGGACGCGTTCCCGGTGTTGCACGAAGATGCCGAGCAACGCCCAGTCACGCGCAAAGGCAAGATTCGTGTGGAAATGGAATCGCGTCTGCGTGCCGCCAGTGCGCAAGGCGTGCAGACGATCATCGTTCGCGCTGGCGACTTCTTCGGGCCGCAAGCGGGCAACAGTTGGTTCGGTCAGGGGCTGGTGAAGCCCGGACAAACGGCACGTGTGGTGCAGGTGCCAAATGCGCCCGGCGTTGGGCATCAGTGGTCGTATCTTCCCGACGTAGCGCGCACGATGGTGGCGCTCGTCGAGCGACGCGACACGTTACCGCCGTTCTCTAACTTTCATATGGCGGGGCATTGGGACAACGATGGCACGCAAATGGCAGGCGCGATCACGCGTGTGATGCAACGCCAAGGCGTCGCCGTCAAAGCACGGCGCTTCCCGTGGTGGGTGGTGTGGGCCGCAGCGCCTTTCGTCACGACGCTGCGCGAGTTGCTGGAAATGCGCTATCTCTGGTCGCGCCCCGTACGCATGGACAACGCGCGGCTCCTCGACGTGCTTGGGCGCGAGCCGCATACGCCGCTCGACGAAGCCGTGCATGCGACGCTCAAAGGGTTGGGGTGTTTGGCGCAGAAGGCCCCGCCAGATATTGCGCATCCGTCACGTGCTCCAGCCAAATGACGTTCTTGCCGTCGAGGGCTTCTTGTACGGCGATATGCGTCATCGAAGTCGTCGGTGTCGCGCCGTGCCAATGCTTGTGACCCGGCGGGCACCAAATCACATCCCCTGCACGAATCTCGACAATGGCTTCCCCTTCGCACTGGGTCCAGCCGCAACCGGCTGTGACGATAAGCGTCTGGCCGAGCGGATGCGTGTGCCATGCCGAGCGCGCACCGGGCTCGAACGTGACGCTGGCGCACGATACGCGCGCGGGCGGCGGCGGATTGCTCAACGGATCGATACGGACGGTGCCGGTAAAAAACTCGGCCGGGCCTTTGACGGAAGGCTGTGATCCAGCGCGCTTCAGTTCCATAACTCACTCCTCGCTCATGTCGGATTCACGCTAGGCCGCCCCGCTCGGGCTGGCCACTTTGCGCATGCTCACAATGTATAAGCGCATCGATTGTTTGATAAGACGGTAATATCTGCACACGATGGTGCAAATAGCTCACCAATGCAACGAGAGAATCTGAACGATTTACAGGCCTTCGTGCTAGTCGCGCGAGAACGCAGTTTCACGCGCGCCGCCGCGCATCTGGGCGTTTCGCGCTCGGCCTTGAGTCATGCCATGTCGGCGCTGGAAGCGCGGCTGGGCGTGCGTTTGCTCACGCGCACCACGCGCAGTGTCTCGACGACTGACGCTGGCGAACGGTTGCTAGAGACGCTCGCACCGCGGCTGGACGAAATCGAGGCGGAGCTGGCGTCATTGATGTTGTTGCGGGACAAGCCTGCCGGCAGCGTACGCATCACCGCACACGACCACGCGGTAGTCACTGCCCTCTGGCCGCGATTGAAATCGTTGTTGCACGACTACCCCGACATCCGCGTGGAATTGAGTGTCGACTATGCGCTCACCGACATTGCCGCGCATCGTTTCGATGCGGGCGTGCGCGTCGGCGACCAAGTCGATAAAGACATGATTGCGGTGCGCATCGGCCCCGACTTTCAGATGGCCGTCGCCGCGTCGCCGGACTATTTGGCGGGCAGGAAAATACCGCTCACGCCGCGCGACCTGACGACCCATCGCTGCATTAATTTGAGACTGCCCACGCATGGCGGTCTCTACGCATGGGACTTCGAAAAGGGCGGCGAATCGATCAACGTTCGCGTCGACGGTCAAACCATCTTCAACAACACATTTCTAATGCTGCAAGCCGCGTTGGATGGCATGGGGTTGGCCTACGTGCCGTTCGATCTCATCGAGCCGCATATCCAAGCCGGTCGACTCGTGCCGGTGCTTCAGAAATGGTGGCCTACCCTGCCCGGCTATCACCTCTACTATGCGCACCGTCGCCAGCTTTCCCCTGCACTCTCGCTCGTGATCGACACGTTGCGCTTCGATCGCTAACGATCCGCCGCCGGGGCAAGCTTCAACCGCACTTGGACGGCCGCCGTGCTCGATTGACTGGCGATGATGCTCGCGAGCATCCCAACCTCCTGATCTTCGCGCCGCATCATGTACACGATCATGCGATACGTGCCGTCCTTGGTTTCGAGTGGATCGTCCTTGTAGCGTCTAACGACCAACCCCGGGCGCGCTACGCCCGAAATAATGCGGTTGAAGTGTTGAATCGAGGTCTCCGCGTCGGCTCGCCGTGCCCATATCTGGCACGAGTTGTCTTCGGTGCCGATGATGACGAATTCCCCCAGTGAACTCGTTGCGCCCCACACGCGGCCAGCTTTACCTGCCAGAAAACGCGGTGCGAACTCCGGACTAACCAGCAACAGGTGATGCTGCGCCGCAATACCGCGAAGCTGGTTATAGTCGCCGTTCGACTTAATGCAGAACTCCATGAATAGATTCGTCGCGGCATTGGACCGACTCACTTGGTCCGCTGCCGGGTCCGCAAACACATTCGTCGCCGCCATCAAAGCGACGGCCGTCAACATACAAGCCACCCGCGAGAAAACCATCGTCGCCCCCCTTTTTACTTCTAGTTGTTGAGCGCATCGTATTCGGTTCTCGTCGTTCTGTGACATCCATGCAGATGTTTAGTAGTCTCCTTCGCCTTATTTACCGACGCGTTCGCGCATCGACTGGCGCCATCGGCAAAACATTGCGCATGTCGGCGTTTCGCTCAGCCGCCGCGCTCGGCACCCAATAAGCGCGAGATGCGTTTGGCGGCATCGGTCAGTGCAGCAACCGTCTGCGGGTTCGGGTGTGCGGGCAGATAGTGAATCGAGCCGACAATGGCCAGCGTGCCGAACAACGAGCCGTCGTCTTGCATGATGGGCGCCGCCAACGCGTTCACCCCGAGAAACACCTCTTCCGGCGCATCGGCCCAACCACGCTCCCGCACCAAGGCCAACTCGTGCGAGAGCCGCATCGCATCGGTAATCGTGTGTGGTGTGCACGCATCGAGCGGCGCTGCCAGCGCTGCCTCACGCCGCGCCGGCGCGCCGAACGCCAGCGCAATCTTGCCCTGCGCTACCGTGTGCAATTTGAACTGCGTGCCCGGGTGCAACAAAATCTCTAACGGACTACGCCCGCGCATCACGTCGAGCACGACCACATCGGTTTCAGTGAACGAACTGATCACAATGGTCTGTCCGACGGCATCGCGCAGTTCTTCCATCACCGGACGGGCGAGCCCGATCACATCGAATTGCTTGACGAGCTTCTGCCCCAGCAGAAATAGACGCCAGCCGATGCGGTAACGGCTCGTACTTGGGTTCTGCACCACGTACCCTTCCTGACGCAGCGCCGTCAGGTGCCGGTGCACACGGGCTTTGGGTACGCCGAGTGCTGCGGCGAGATGTGTCACGCCGCACTCCGCATTGCGCTCAGCCAGCAACTCCAGAATGCGCAGCGAAATGACCGAAGTCGACGACGTGTTGGGTTCATCTGCGCCGCTCTCACCCGCCATCGCACCACCCTGCTCGAGGGCGCTTGCCGATGCCACGCGTTGCGGCGTCAAGATAACGTCTGCCGGAGTGTCCTTCGATCGTTTCACTGCATGTCCTTTGTCACTGTCGCCTAGCGGCTACTGCGCGTCGAGCGAGATGAAACGCTCGCCGAATACGTGGTAGCGCTGCGGCTTGTTCTTGTTCGCATCCTCAGCGTGCACGTAACGAATCGAACTCCGATTGCGACACGCACGCGGCAGGATGAAGCAACGGATAAACGTCGTGTCCCGTGCCTCGGTCGTCGGCGCCAGCACGGGCGCGTGCCCCAGTTCGAGCCACGCCTCGCCCGGCCCGTGAGTGTGCGATGCGCCGAGTGTCTCGATCGTGATCTCGCCTTCGAGCGTGCATCGCACGCCGGGCCCCTGATGCACGTGCGTATGCGCGACGCCGCCGGGGGGGAATTGTACCTTGTCGCAACGCATGAGCCAGTGTTGGCGCGGGTCCAATTCAATCGGTGCTGCGAGCTTCAGCGTCGACGACGCACCCGGTGCGCAAGCGATCTCGCCGGACGTGGGCGCGTCGCCCGACATCAGTTCCCAACGCCACAACGTCGCCCCTTCGCTACCCGCGACGAGGGCAACATTGTCCTCGCCCAGCCACGCAGTTTGTGCGACGTGATGCTGCGCCCCAGTATCGAATTCGATCGCCACATCGCCACGCACCACATAGATCGCCCGGCGCGCCGACGGCAAATAAACCGGTGCGTGGTTGGGGGCGATGACATCTTCATACAAACGCAATTGAAACGGCTTCACTTCTCAATCTCCTAAAACCCGCCCGCAGGACGACATGCCTGCGCGGCATCAAAGGCTTCCGAATCTCGACGGACCGATGTGTCGAGACAATCTCGACACAGAGTATCGATCATCGATACGCAAAGCACTATTTATGGTTTACCAGAAGACACCGCTTCGCAATGACCTGCTAACATTCAAACGAAATTATTCCCATTGGTATCGATAGTCGATACACGAGGAATAACAATAGGATGGGTTCCATGAAGGAGACAAGAATGGACACTGGTACGACCGCCCTCAAACCGGCGGGCGCAGCGGGCCGGGCGTGGTATCGCGGCGCGAGCCCGGCGCAATGGCGAGCATTCGGATCGGCCTACATCGGCTGGATGCTCGACATCATGGATCTGATGTTGTTTGCGATGGTGATTCGCTACATCAGCGTCGATCTGCACTTCGACAAGGGCGTGGCGGGGATGATCGCGTCGCTCACGTTGCTGGCGACAGCATTCGGCGGGCTGTTCTTCGGCTTTCTTGCCGACCGCATTGGCCGCACGCGCTCGATGATTCTCTCGATTCTGTGCTACTCCATCGGCACGGCGTTGTGTGGTTTCGCCGATTCCGTCACGCAACTGCTCGTGTTCCGCTTTCTGCTGGGTCTGGGCATCGGTGGCGAGTGGTCGGCGGGTGCCGCGTTGATTACCGAAACGTGGCCTGCCGAGCACCGCGCCAAAGTGATGGCGTGGGTGCAGAGCGCGTTCGCCGTGGGGTATGCGGTGGCGGCTATCGTCGCGGCGGTGATCCTGCCCCACTTCGGCTGGCGCTGGGTGTTTGCCTTCGGTCTTTTGCCGACAGTGCTCGCCTTCTGGGTGCGCCGCCATGTGGAAGAGCCGGCCATCTGGCGCGAACAACGCGTGCGTCTCACGCTGGGTCAGACGATCGGCATGCTTTTTGGTCCCTATGCGCGCAGCACCATCGTCGGACTCGCTTTCACGGCGGCCGCGATGTGCGGTTACTGGGGCTTGTTCACGTGGATTCCCGCGTACCTGTCCACGCCAATCGATCAAGGCGGCCCGGGGTTCGACCTGATGCGCTCGACGACATGGATCGTCATCATGCAGATCGGTGCGGCGGCAGGCTTCATTTGCTTCGGCTATATCGCCGACCGCATCGGTTGCCGCAAGTCGTTCCTGCTGTTCTTCCTCGTCTCGGCGGTCACCGTGCCGCTCTACGTGGCGATTCGAGAGCCGATGCTGCTACTCGCATTCGGGCCGGTCGTGGCGTTCTTCGGCACCGGTTTTTACAGCGGCTTTGCGCCGACCTTCGCGGAGATGTTCCCCACGCAAGTCCGTGCCACGGCGCAGGGTTTCATCTACAACACGGGCCGAGCCGCTAGCGCACTGGCACCTGCGGCCGTCGGTTTGCTCTCACGCGGTGAAAATGTGAGCGCTGCGCTTGGCGCGACCGCCGGGTTTTTCCTGCTCGCCGCCATCATCGTCTACTTCTTCTTGCCGGAGAGTCACGGCGAAGCATTAGCCTGATCGTGTGCCCCACGCGACTTCGCGCGCCGACGGTAATCCTTGCCGTCGGCGCGCTGTCGCTTCTGTTCCCGCTTCTTTCCCGCTTCTTTCCCGCTTCTTTCCCGCTTCTGCCCCACTTCCCCCAACAATCTCCTCCGACCGCGCCTGACTTGCGTCAGACCGGCAGACGAATGACCGACGTGCAATCGGAATACAGCCGCGCGACGTCGTCGGCGCGCAGATTCAATACCGCCCGCTGATTGACGTAACCCTTGTCGGTAATTTCCCCCTGCTCCAACGACGGCGGCGACGAAAGAATGGCGGCGCGCGCGGCGCGCTGCGACGTACCGGCATCCTCGGCGAGTTGGGCGAGCGCCTGCGCCACTAACGCACGCACGCCATCGTGCGACGCCAATGTCTGCCCCGAGTGCTGTGCCGTTGCGTCGCCCGCCGTCTGACGTAGCGCCGGTGACGGGAAAATCAGCAGCCCAATCTCGTCGCGGTCATGCCCGGCAATGACGACATCCGACGCGTACGGGGCGAGCGCGCTCACGGCACGCAAGCGCAGCGCGCCGACCGACACCCATGTGCCGCTCGTCAGCTTGAAGTCTTCCGACACGCGTCCATCGAAGATGACGCCTGCATTCGGGTCAGCCGCATCGCACAGCCGCCCGGCGTCGCCCGTGCGATAGAAACCCTCCTCGTCGAACGCGGCTGCCGTGGCCTGCGGATCGCCCGCGTAGCGCCGAAACACCGACGGACCCCGCACACGCATTTCCAACTTGTCGCCGTTAGGCACGAACTTGAGCTCGTTGCCCGGTGCGGGCACGCCGATGTTTCCGGCCCCCGGAATCGGGAAATGCACGCTCGTAATGAGCGGCGCGGTTTCGGTCGCACCCCACGCCGACGTGAAGAACGGCAGTGCATTGCCCGCCCGGCAATGACGCGCCGCGAGCCGTTCGAAACGCTGCCACACCGCAGGCGGCAGACTCGCCGCCGCATAGAACAACACTTGCAGACGGTCGAAGAAACGCGCCGCGAATTCGTCGTCGCTTTCCAGATACGGCGCCAGCGCCTCGAACCCCTTGGGCACGTTGAAGTGCAGCGTCGGCGAAACGTCGCGAAGGTTCTCGACCGAACGCCCGATCAACTCGGGCACCGGGCGGCCATCGTCGACGTAGAACGCCCCGCCGTTGCGCAGCGCCATATGAAAGTTGTGATTCGCCCCGAACGTGTGACTCCACGGCAGCCAGTCCACCACCACCGGGGCCGCGTTGTCGATGAACTGCCAGCACTGCGCGATCATCTGCTGATTCGCAGCGAGCATGCGGTGCGTGTTGACGACGATCTTCGGCTTGCCGGTCGAGCCCGACGTCAGCAGCAGCTTGGCCGTATCGTCGGGCGTCACTTGTGCGAAGGCCGCGTCGAGCGCGGGCGTTGCAGGCGTTTCGGCTAGCGCATCGAACGACAGCCAGCCATCGCGCACGTTATGTGTGGCGGCCACGGGGCAGCGAATCGGCGCGCCATCGAGGGCTCGGGCATACGTCTCGCCATCTTCGACATAGACCAACGCCGGGTCGAGCCGCGCGAGAATGCCGTGCAACTTGCTCATATCGCGAGCCACGCGCGAGTACGCGGAAGACACAATCGCTGTCTGCCGCCCGGCCATCATCGCGCCCAGTACCAACAGCGCATGGTTCACGCTGTTGTCCGAGAGAATGACAACCGGCTGCTCGCGCGGTACGTCCATATCGAGCAACGCCTGACCGATGCCACGCGCCGCCGCAAGCGCTTCGCGGTAGGTCACGCGCCGCCACAAGCCGGTGCCCGCGTCGGGGCTGCGCCAGCGCTCCGCCACGAACACGGCCTCCGGCGTGCGCTCGGCCCATTGCACCAGCCAATCGGCCGGGCTGCGCGAAAACTCGCCGAGCGTGGCGCGCGAGCGGATCACGAAGCTCCCGTCGGCGCGCATCTCCCGTTCGATATCGGGCGTGGCGAGACGCCGCAGTGCCGTCCCCATGTTGCCTCCGCCGTTTAGTCGATGGTCCACTTGCCGCCCTTCACCGTAACGAGCACGCGACCGTCTTCGCCATAAGCCGAGTGGTCTTGTGCGTTGATGTTGATCATGCCGTGCGTGGCGGCCAGCCCTTTCGTCTGCTCGATGGCGGTGACCAGTGCGTCGCGGAACGCTTGCGTGCCCGGCTGCGCCTGTTTAGCGGCAATCGCGACGGCATGATCGAGCACCAGATAAGCGTCGTAGGCATAGCCCGCGAACAAATTGCGCGACCCGGCGCCGTACTGCGCTTCGTATCGCTTGGCAAAGTCGGTTGCGACGGCCTTGCCCGGATGACTGCCCGGCAACTGTTCGGCCACGAGGATGTTGCCCACCGGCAAGATCACACCCTCCGCACTCTTGCCCGCCACACGCAGAAAGTCGTTGTTGGCGACGCCGTGCGTCTGGTAAATGCGCCCTTTGTAGCCGCGCTCTCGCAACGTGCTCATCGGCAACGCGCCGGGCGTTCCGCTCGCGGCGACGATCACCGCGTCGACATTGGCGGCCTGCAACTTAAGCACCTGCGCGGTCACCGACTGATCGCTACGGCCGTAGCGCTCGACCGGCGCGACCTGAATCTGCCGTGCCGCTGCCCGTGCCTGAATGTCCTTCAACCACGCCTCGCCGTACGAATCGGAGAAGCCGATGAAGCCGAGCGTCTTGACCTTGTGCGCCTTCATGTCGTCGAGCACGGCATCGGCCATCACCGCCACCGATTGCGGTAGCGAGAACACATAGCGCATTTGCGCCGCGCTCGGCACGAACGGGCACAGCCCCAGTTGCGGCGTGCGCGTGTCGAGTGCGACGGCCGCCACGGCCAGACACGCCGGTGTGGTGGACGAGCCGATGATCGCATCGGCTTTATCTTCGGTCGCAAGACGGCGCGCGTTCTTCGTCGCCATCGTGGGATCGGTGGCATCGTCGAGCACGACGTAGCGCGCAGGCAAACCGCCCAGCGTCTGCGGCAACATGCTGATCGCCTGCTTTTCGGGAATGCCCAGCGACGCGCCCGGCCCCGTCGTCGATAACGTCACGCCGATGGTGACGGCGCCCTGCTGTGCCCGCGCCGGTGACGGTGCCATCAGCACCGCGGCGCAAATGGAGAGCACCGAGAGCGCTGAAAGTGCCGAGGTTGCCGATCGCAAACTCACCGAGCGCAACGACGACGTGAAACTGCGTGTGAACCTGTTTGCCGCCATGTGACATGTCTCCTTGTCTTGTATTTTTGGGGCCGTACAGCTTGCGACGCGCGAGCGTCGATCAACGCACAGCAAACTCCGGCAGCACTTCGCGATTACGCGGCAGACCCATGATTTCCCGCGCTTCGGCAGGCGTCGCTGGCTCATAGCCCATCTCGCGCACCAAGCGCACGATGCGCTCGGTCAGTTGCTGGTTCGTCGCCAGCACACCTTGTTCGTAATACAGGTTGTCTTCCAGCCCCACGCGCACGTGACCGCCGAGCAGCAGCGAGTTCATCGCCGACGGCAGTTGTGCCGGGCCGATGCCGCTCACGCAGAAAATGCTGCCCTTGGGCAAGAGATCGACCATCGACTGCAACACACGCGGCGTGTACGGCATGGCGTTCTGGAAGCCGCGATGCACCCCCAGCACCAAATTGACGAAGAACGGCTCGTCGTCGAACCCGGCAGCGGTGAGCGTCGCCAAGTCCTGCACGATGTGCGTCGGGCTGAACACTTCCCACTCCGGCTTGATGCCGCGTTTTTTCATCTCGATCGCGAGGTGCTTAGAGCGCTCGGGCGATGTGTGCATCAGCAGTTCTTTGCCACCGAAGCTCGCAATGATGGTGGTGGCGTCGAGCGTGCACATCTCGGCCCCGGCGTCCATGCCCTTCAGACGCTCCTCCCAGAGAATCTCCCAGTAGCCGCTGTCGCGCTGGCCGATCATGTCGCCGTGCACGCCGCCGCCGGTGGAGTTGTTGATGACGATGTCGCACTTGTCGCGAATACGGCGATTGATGTCGCGATAGATCGCCGGATCGCACGTCGCGCCATCGTCGCCCGGGCGTCGTGCGTGAATGGCGACGACGCTGGCCCCCGCGTTGTAGCAGTCGTAGACGTCGCGCGCGATTTCGTCGGGTTGCGTGGGCAGATGCGGGTTTTGCGACTTGTATGCCATGCCGCCCGTGGGCGCGATGGTGACGATGACCTTCGGTTTGCTCATGCTTGTCTCCTGAGGTGTAGGTGCGCGAGGGCGGATTGACACCACCCCCGCCGCTTCCCCGACGACGAATGACCTGTGACAGGTGCCTTACGGCTTGTTCGCGAGAATGCCGAGAATGACGGCGTCGCGTTGCGCTTCGATACGTGCGTTACCGCGCCCGGCAAGCTCAGCGTCGACACCGGCCACGATGCGCGCTTTGAGCTCGTCCGTGAGCGTCGGTGCGCCGAGATCGGCCCACCACGACTCGATGGGCGGGCCGAGATGGTCGAGCAGATGCCCGATGCCGCCCGCGCCGCCAGAGAGGTGCAGATTCAGGAACGGACCGAACGCCGCCCAGCGCAAGCCGGGGCCGTAGGCGATGGCGTCGTCGATATCGGCCACCGATGCCACGCCGGTATCGACCAGATGAATCGCCTCGCGCCAGAGCGCTGCCTGCAAGCGATTGGCAATGTGGCCCTTGACCTCTTTGCGCACGTGAATGGGCCGCTTGCCGATGGCGAGATAGAACTGCATTGCGCTCGCGATGGCATCGGGCGACGATTGCTCGCCGCCGATAACTTCCACCAGCGGAATCAGATGCGGCGGATTGAACGGATGGCCCAACACCACGCGCCCCGGGTGCTCGCACACCGACTGCACGCGGCTCATCAGCAGCCCGGAAGAACTCGATGCGATCACCACCGACGGCGGCAGTGCCGCGTCCATCCGGCGGAAAAGATCCTGCTTCAGGTCTTCACGCTCGGGACCGCTCTCTTGAACGAAGTGAGCGCCTTGCAACGCGCCTTCGAGCGTGTCGTGGAACGTCAACGAGTCGCGCGAGGCATCGGCAGTGAGGCCCATGCGTACCAGCGTCGGCCAGTGGGCATCGACCGTCTCGCGTAAGCGCTCGCGAGCCCCCGGGGCCGGGTCCCATGCAGTGACGCGCAAGCCGCGCGAGAGGAAGTAAGCCGCCCAACTCGCACCGATGACGCCGGTGCCGATGACGGCGACCTGTTCAATGCTGTCGTATTTCACGTTCATCTCCTGAATTTCGTTCGGTCCGGACCCTGCGCATACGCCCCATGTCAGCGCTGGGTGCCCCCAAGAAACCGCTCCATGCGATCGCGCGCTTCGGGGGTGGCCAGCATCAGTGCACTGGTGACCGACTCGGTGAATAAGCCGTCGGCCATCGACATATCGTGAATGCGCGAGAGCGCGTGAATCGTCGCCCAGTTCGACAGCGGGCTATTAGCCGCTGTCTCGCGGGCGAGTTGCGTGGCAAGGGCGAGACCCGCCCCTGCGTCGACCAGATAGTGACCGAGGCCGAGCCGTTCGCCGTCCACGGCGTCGTAGCGGCGGCCGGTCAGCATCATTTCCGTCATCCGGTCAGGGCCAAGAATACGCGCGACGCGTACCGAGGCACCGCCGCCGACAAAAATGCCGCGCTTGCCCTCGGGCAGTTGGAAGAAGGCATTGCGCTCGATGACGCGCACATGGGCGGCCAGCGCGAGTTCGAGGCCGCCGCCGATCACCGCGCCTTGCAGCACCGCCACGATCGGGCGACCGCCGAACTGCATGTCGTGAAACACCTTGTGCCAGCGCTGCGAAACACGCAGAACGTCGAGCGGGTCGCGTGTGCTGTTCTCCGCCAGATCGAGTCCGGCGCAGAAGTGTTCGCCAGCCCCCGTGAGCACCACCGCTCGCACGCTGTCGTCGAAGTCGCGGAATGCCGCTTCAAGCGAATCGATGGCGGCATTACACAGGGCGTTGCGCTTGTCGGCGCGGTCGAGTTCGACATACGCGATGCCGTCGTCGACACGCACGCGCAGATGGGGATAGGTCATGTTTTGCATTGGCTCCAAATCGTGAAAAGTATCTTATAAGATATTTTTCACGTTGCGGGGCTTGTGCAATGCAATTCAGGGTTAACAGGGATGATTTGGCATATCAGGCAATTTATTGCACTTAATGCCGCGATAGTCGTGGCGTCTCGTAAGAATGCCCATGGCGCGCTCGATATCTCATAGTATATTTATCGACATCTTTCAAAGACGCCGTTCTTCGTTACCCACTATGGTCAATCGCCCCTCGTCCGATGCGGCCGAGCCTGCCGAAACCTTCGATGCCGCAGTCGCCTCCCGGCTGAACTCGCTGGCGCAGCGCGTGCGCATGTTGCGCGCGCAGCGCGGCATGACCCGTAAGCAACTCGCCGCGCAGTCGGGCGTGTCACTGCCCTATCTCGCACGCGTGGAAGCTGGCACCGGCAACGTGTCGCTCACGGTGTTGCACAAGCTGGCCGACGCCCTGAATGTTGCGGTCGAAACGCTCGTTGCCGAGCGCACGGCGTACGACGGCGATCTGCTCATCCTCGTGGAATACCTGCGGCAGCAATCGCCAGAGACGCTCTCGCGTTTGCGGCGGCAGATCGTGACACCCAGTGCGGCGGGTGCCACGGCACGCGGCCATCGCATCGCGCTCATCGGCCTGCGCGGCGCAGGCAAGTCGACGCTCGGGCCGAGGCTAGCCGAGGCCATCGGCGCGCCGTTTATTGAACTGGATAAGGAAGTCGAACGGGAAGCGGGCATCGCCATCGGCGAAGTCATCACGTTGTACGGTCAAGCGGCCATGCGGCGTATCGAGCGCCAGTGCATCGAGCGGATCGTTGCCGAGCACGAACGCGTGGTGCTCGCCACCGGCGGCGGTATCGTCTCTGAAGCCGCGACCTATGAGCGTCTGCTGCGCACGTTTCGAACCGTGTGGCTACGCGCGCGCCCGGAAGTCCACTTTCAGCGTGTGATGCAGCAAAACGATGCGCGTATTGCCACGGAAGCCCTGCGCAAGGAAGCACTCGATCACATTCACCGCATGCTCGATGCGCGCGAAGCGCTGTATCGGCTGGCCGATGTCACCGTCGATACCTCGGAGATGACGCAAGACGACGCCCTCGCCACGCTCACGCGGCAGTTGGCACCGGCGCGGGCGGCATAGGCGCCGAAGTGCCCTGCCCGGAAAAATAATCTCCCGCTTTTCCCCCGTCGCTCCGAATAGAAGGCATCGATACCTTCTCTGCGCGCGACACCATGACCGACGGCCTTCGCAAGTCCCTTCGCCAACAGCCCCAATACCGTCTGCTCGACACCGCCATCGACAAAGCCATCGTCGCGTTGTCGCGCGAACACCCCGATGCGGCCGACGCCCCGGTCGTCGCCCTCGCCCAACTCGCCCTCCTCACGCTCGTGCGTCTGCAAGACATGATCGGCACGGCAGCGATCACATCATCGGCGATCCATCTCACGCCGCGTGAGACCGAGTGCCTGCAATGGGCCGCCGCGGGCAAGACGGCATGGGAGACGTCGCGCATTCTCGCCATCTCAGAGCGCACGGCGACCTTCCATCTCACCAACGCCGTCAAGAAGCTCGGTGCCACCAATCGCCGCGCCGCCGTAGCTCGCGCCATCGGACTCGGGTTGATCGCCCCCTGACGTGTCCCCCTGAAGCTCGTCCCTTCGTTCGCACGGCACCCGTCACGCCTATTGCGTCACCTCATCATTCCCGCTTAGAATAAATAAGAATCATTATCATTCGCAGAGAAGCGCTATCCCTCGTAGGCCGCACGTATCAGGTGGGGTCTCGCACGCTCACGCGTGGTTCGTGGAATTCGCGCCATGCGAACACGGGGAATCATGGAAAGTCATTTTCAGCGCGAGGTGAGCGCGCTCTATAGCGATCATCACGGCTGGCTGCGTGGGTGGTTGCGCAAGAAACTCGGCAGTACGTTCGATGCCGCCGATCTGGCGCACGACACCTATTTACGCGTGCTCTCGAGTGGACGTGCACCGCAGCCCGAAGACTCCCGACGCTATCTCGCCCGCATTGCCAACTGTCTCGTCATCGACCTGTTCCGTCGCCGCGATATCGAGGCCGCCTATCGTGAAACGCTGGCCGCGTTGCCGGAGCCGATGACCCCTTCACCCGAAACACGTGCCCTCGTGCTTGAAGCGCTCATCGAAATCGACACGCTGCTCGCTCGTCTGCCAGCGAAAGCCCGCACCGCCTTCTTGTTGTGCAAGCTCGAAGGGCTCGAATACCGCGAGATTGCCGAGCGATTACAGGTCTCGGTGTCTTCCGTGGAGAAGTACATCGCGCATGCGTTGCGCGAGTGCTATGCCGTGCAATACGGGAGCGACACGTGAGCGCCGGACGCCCCGCTTCTTCCGACGCCTCGGCAGCACAGGCACCGCTCGCCCCTGAAGTCATCGAACGAGCCAGCCTTTGGCTGGCGCGGCTGTGGTCGGGCTCGGCCAGTGCGGACGATGTCGCCGCGTGCGAACGCTGGCGTGCTGCACACCCCGATCACGAGCGCGCCTGGCAACGGCTCGGGGCGATCGATCGCAAGTTCGACGCCCTGCATCCCGTACCGCCGCGTGTCGCCTTCGACACGCTTACGGCCCGCGCCACGCCGCGCGTCTCATCTGCCAGCCGACGCCGCGCGCTGCGGGTCTTCGGCGGCGTCGTCACGCTCGCAGGCGCGGGCTATGCACTGCAACGCTCGTCCGTTTGGGAGTCCGCCGCAGCCCATTACGCCACCGGCGTCGGCGAAGTGCGCAGCCTTGTGCTCGCCGACGGCACGCGCCTTTGGCTCGATACCGCGTCGGCAGTCGACGTTCGCATCACGCCCGGCGAGCGGCACATTACGTTGCGGCGCGGACAAATTTGCATCGAAACCGCCCCCGGCACCGCGCCATCGCCGCTGGTCGTCGCGACGCGCCAAGGCGAGATCCGAGACATCGGCACCCGCTTCTCAGTACGTGACGAAGGCGATCGCACGCAGGTCGCCGTCTACGACGGCATCGTGCTCGTGCGCACCGCCGAGACCGGGCGCACACAGCGGCTCGACGCCGGACAACTCGCGCGCTTCTCATCCGCAGCGATAGACCCGCCAAGCACCGCCAATACCGACGCTGACGCTTGGACGCGGGCGCAGTTGATTGTCGAGCGCATGCGACTGGGCGACCTTGTCGACGCGCTCAGCCGTTACCGGCGGGGGGTGTTGCGATGCGATGCGGCGGTTGCCGATCTGCGCGTGAGTGGCGTGTTCTCGCTCGCGGATACCGACCGCGCACTGGCCAGCCTGACCATCGGGTTGCCCGTGGAAACGGTGTACCGCACGCGTTATTGGGTCACCGTCAAAGCGAAGTAATCCGGGGTCGAGGCAGGCGCCAGAACCCTCGCCAAAAAAATTTCTACTTTTTTTCATTTTCGATTGCGGGTTTGTCGATCTCGTTCGGAATACCAAGCATGCACCGGCGCGCACGGGTCATCTCTGCGCTCACCGGTATCCCTTGATCCGAACCGACAGGCATTCCGATGGTGTTGATTTCCGAAGCCGTTTCCTTGCGTCCCACCGCCTCTGCCGCTGCCCTGCGCCCGGCGATTGCGCTGCTCATTGCGCTCGCCGCCGCTAGCGCCGCGACACACGCGAGCGCAGCCCCTGCCACTGAGCCCTCGGCGCAAAGCGCCGCCGAAGCACGCCGTATGTGGCAAGTCGCGCCCGGCACGTTGGACGCCGTACTCAATCGCTTCGCGAGCGCCGCAGGCATCGAACTGGCGGTGGACGCCTCGCTCACGCAAGGGCGTCAAAGCTCGGGTATCCGTGGCGAGTACACGCTTAACGAGGCGCTTTATCACTTGCTCGCGCCGCATCAACTGCAAGCGATGCGCGGCAGCAACGGGGTGTACACGCTGCGCCCATCAGCGCAGGACCAAGCTAGCGCATCGCTCGGCACAGAAGGTGCCGTGGTGCTGCCCACCACGAACGTGGTCGCGCAGGCCATCGCGCTGCCCGAAGCCTACGACGGCGGACAGGTGGCACGCGGCGGACGCCTCGGTCTGCTCGGCAACAAAGACTATATGGACGTGCCGTTCAGCATCACGTCCTACACCGCGAAGACGATTCAGGACCAGCAGTCGACCACGCTGGCCGATGTGCTCGATAACGACCCCTCGGTACGCTTCACCACGTCGAGCGGCCACATGTACGAGAACTTCAGCATTCGCGGCTTCCCGCTGACGGCAGATGAAGTCTCGCTCAACGGCATGTACGGCCTCTCGCCCTACGGCCACGTGCCGGTTGAATTCATCGAACGCGTGGAAGTGCTCAAAGGGCCGAATGCGCTACTGAACGGTATGTCGCCCTCGGGCGCGGTTGGCGGGGCCATCAACGTAGTGACGAAAAAGGCCGAGAGCACGCCGCTGGCCCGGGTCACTGCCGACTATATGTCCGACTCGCAATTCGGGGTGCAAGCCGATCTCGGGCGACGCTTCGGCCCCAACGAGGAGTTCGGCATTCGCTTTAACGGCTCGCTACGCGACGGACGCACCACCCTCGACGGGCAGAACAAACAGCGCCAGTTTGGCTCGCTTGCGCTCGACTTGAAGACCGATCGCGTGCGCTTCGGGCTCGACGCTTATACCGATACCGAGAAGTTCAGCGGGGGCAGCCCGTGGATGGCAACCTTCGCAAGCACGGTCGTCGCACCGCCCAAACCCGGCACCAACGTGCTGCGCGGCGAGTTCGGCAACTTGGAGAGCAACGGCGTGCAACTGCGCGGCGAAGTCGACGTCACCGACGCGATTACGGCCTACGCGGGCATCGGCGCGCTCAACTATCGCTATTCCGGCTTCATCACCGGTACGCGTACCGGCCCGATCAAACCGGACGGCAGCTACACGGGTGCGACCTACTTCCAACGCGGCTGGACCGAAACGTTCTCGCTCGACGCCGGGGTGCGCACCAAGTTCCGCACCGGCCCGCTCAAACACGAGCTGACCCTCTCGGCGACGTCGCTGGATATCACCAGCGGCAACGTCTTCACGACCAGCGCCAACTACAACTCGAACATCTACTCGCCGGTCAACCCCGCGCTGGCGAAAGACCCGGGCAGCGCCCCGAAGACGTCGGGCACCACACTCTCGAGCTTCGGTCTGGCCGACACCATTTCGCTCTGGCAAGACCGCGTGACGTTCATCGCCGGGGTGCGCAGCCAACGCGTGCGCGCGCAAGCGTTCGCCGCCGCGACCGGCAAGCAGACATCGAGCTACGACGAGAACGCCATCACCCCGGCGTTCGGTGTGGTGCTCAAGCCCTTCGGCCCGAATGTGTCGCTGTACGCGAACTACATCGAAGGGCTCACGCAAGGCGGCATGGTCACGGACGTGAGCGCCGCCAACTATGGCGAAGTCTTCGCGCCGTATCGCAGCAAACAGGCCGAAGTCGGTGTGAAGTGGGACGCCGGTAGCTTCTCGAACACGCTGTCGTTCTTCCAGATCACCAAGCCGAGCATGATCAAGGACGTGGCGACCAATACCTACAACCCCGACGGCGAGCAACGCAATCGCGGCGTGGAATGGAATCTGTTCGGTGAGTTCACGCCCCATTGGCGTGTGCTGGGCGGCGTGGCTTACACACGCGGCGAGTTGACCAAGACGGCGGGCAATCTCTACAACGGCAACACCCCGTACGGCGTACCCAAGTGGACCGCCAACCTCGGCACCGAGTGGGACTTACCCTGGGTGCCGGGTGTGACGCTCTCGGGTCGCATGATTACCACCAGCGCCCAGTACGTGAACTCGTCGAACACGCAACGTATCGGCGGCTGGACGCGTTACGACGTCGGCGCACGCTACGCCACGCGCGTCTATGGCAAAGCCGTCGTGTTCCGCGCCGCCGTCGAGAACGTGACCAATCGCATTGCGTGGTCGGGGACGTTCAACGACGGTTACGTGATTCAAAACGCACCGCGCACGTTCAAGCTCTCGACGAGCATCGACTTCTGAGGCCCGACATGACACGTCAAATGCCGCGTGCCGCGTCGGCCGTCCGTGCTGCCGTTGTTACGCTATTCATTTCATTTGCCGCCAATGCGGCGCAAGCTGCGCCGGTCACGCCAGTCACGCCACAAGGCGCATGTGTGGGCGACCCGGCAGCGCCCCAATACCGTCTGGGTCTCGTCAGCCCGCGTCTGCTGGCGCTAAACACGACACTCTGTGCGGGGGGCAATACCGACGCCTTCTGGCAGGCCGTGAGCGCCGAAGGCACGCCGATGATCGAGACCGTGCCGCCGGGTTCGGTCACGGGCGATGAACCCGCTTCGCTGCTCGGACGCGAGACCGAAAACACCTCGCTCGTCACGTTCCTCTGGCGCGGCCACCCGCGCAGCGTGCGCATCCTCGGCGCGCCGTCGGGCGACTACGACGACATGCGACAACTCGGCAACAGCGACGTCTGGTATCGCAGCTACGTCGTGCCCGCCAGCACGCGACTGTCGTACCAGTTGGCACCCGACGTGCCCGAGATCGAAGGCACCGCGATGGAGCGCCGCCGCGCCATCCTGAAAACGTTGCAGGTCGATCCGCTCAATCGCCATCCGTTCGAGGTCGAGAGTTTTGACGGCAAACGCAACGTGAAGTCTTCGGTCACGTTGCCCGGCGCACCGCCGCAGCCGTGGATCGCCCGGCGCGACAATGTGCCCGCCGGTACGGTACAGGCGACGCGATTTACCAGCGCAGCGCTTGGCAATACGCGCGACGTCTATGTGTATCGCCCCGCTGGCTACCGCGCCAATGACGACGCGCAGGGGCTGCTCGTGGTGTTCGATGCGCACGCGTATGTGAATACCGTGCCCACGCCCGTCATCCTCGACAATTTGATCGCCGAAGGTCGCATTCCGCGCACGGCCGCACTCATCGTGGGGGTCATCGATGGGAACACGCGCGGCAAGGAACTGCCGCCCAACCCGGCCTTCGCTCGCTTTCTCGCCGATGAGTTGATGCCCTGGGCGAAAGCGCAAGGCGTGTCGGCTCCGGCGGCTCGCACGGTGGTCGCGGGGTCGAGCTATGGTGGACTGGCCTCGGCGTGGGCGGCATCGCAAGCGCCGCAGTGGTTCGGGAATGTGCTCTCGCAGTCGGGGTCGTATTGGTGGTCGCCGTCACAGGGCGATGCGGCCACGCGCGAGACGGGATGGCTGATTCGTCAATATGCCAACGGCCCACGCCTGCCGGTGACGTTCTATCTGGAGTCGGGACAGTTTGAAGACCGGCGCGGCCCGATCGGCATCGGCACCTCGGGGCGGCACATGCGCGACGTGTTGCGCGCGAAAGGGTATCGCGTGATGTACGCGTCGACGCCGACCGGACACGATTACTTCCACTGGCGTGGGTCGCTGGCCTGCGGACTGATGGCGCTCATCGGGACTCCGGCCACGCAAACCGCGCTGCATGCGACGCCGGATGCCCCGGGTAGCCTTGCCAACGTTTGCCCGATGCAATAAGCCCAACGCAGGGCGCTAACCCGCCTTGCGTGCGGGGGCTTTGCCTGCCTTGCGCGAATTGGCGCGTGGGGTGATGGGTGCGCTCGGCGCTTCATGCACGATGCGCCGTGCACTTGCCAATTTCAGCATCCGCTGGAACTGGGGACACGCCAAATGTTCGGTGGCCGGGCATTGCGCAGCATGGCGCAAGCCGTCACGCAGCGCACTCAACTGCCGGATCGTGCGATCGATCTCGTCGGCCTTCGCTTGCAGACGCGCGCGGTCAATGCTGGCTTTGCCCTTGGGCATCAACATGCCCGCAATCTCATCGAGCGAGAATCCCGACGTCCGGCCCAGCGCGATGAGGGCCAACGTCTGGAGTACCGATTCGTCGTACTGGCGCCGCAGTCCCTTTCGCCCCGTCGCGGCGATCAGCCCCTTCTCCTCGTAATACCGCAAGGTCGATGTCGGCACGCCTGCCCGCGCGGCCACGTCCCCAATGTCCAGTGTCATTTCCGCCTCGGCGCTTGACTTCAAGTTGACTTGAATTCGTATAGTGCCTCAATCGCGGTGCGTCTGCTGCCGCTTCAAAGCACACGAGCGTTTCGATATGACTTTACTTTTGGTTGCTGTACAAACCGCCACGGTCGGCGTCATCGCCACCGTCACCATCGATTTATGGGCGTGGCTGCTGAGCCGGTTATTCGGCATGGCGTCGCTCGACTATGCGATGGTCGGGCGCTGGCTGGGAAATATGCCGCGCGGCCGATTCGCTCATCCGAGCATTGCACACGCTACGCCCGTCGCCGGTGAACGAGCGCTGGGCTGGTTCGCGCATTACGCCATCGGCGTGGCCTTTGCCGCGGGGCTGGTGACATTGACTGGCCCCGGCTGGCTGCACACGCCGACCATCCTGCCCGCCTTGGCCTTTGGCATCGTCACCGTCGTGGTGCCGTTCTTCGTGATGCAGCCGGCGTTTGGCGCGGGCATCGCTGCGTCCAACACGCCAACGCCCACGCGGATGCGATTGCGCAGCCTGATGACGCACGGCGTGTTCGGCATCGGGTTGTATCTCGGCGCACGTCTGGTCGCGACGATGGCGGGAAACTGACGGGAATGTGCTGTACTCATTGAGGCGACGCGCTTGAGCTGTCACACGCGCCGTACTATAGTGGCCGACGCCATGTCTCGCTTATCTCGCTGAGCGAGTACGGCGCATCACCCCGATGTCAAAGCCACTAAAAAAGGAATCGCTGCCCCATGGAAACCACCGTCATTTCGAGCTGGAAGGATTTCATGGAGTTGTCTTCCCGCTTCGAAGGGTGGGCCTTTCGCGGACAGCAAGACTCCCGCTGGCATCTTCAGAGCTCGCTGTCGCGCTATCTGCACGCGTACGTCTCGGACAAAGAACAATGGCGCAGCCGTGAGGCGCGCGCGATTCGCATCTTTCGCCGTAAGGCGCTCAATCACGTGACCGGGCCGGAGGTGCTGCGCGACGACCTGCGCTGCCTCGGCCTGATGCAGCACCACGGCGCACCGACACGCCTGCTGGACTTCACCAAGTCGCCGTTCGTGGCCGCCTTCTTCGCCTTGGAGCGAACGACCAGCGACGCGGCCATCTTCGCCCTGAACACCCCCGCCCTCTACGACGACAGTGCCCGTCCGCGCCATGCGCCATGGCTCACGCGCGACACCATCGACCCGCGTGTGAAAGGGAATATGGAGAAGTACTTCCTCAGCAACGACAACGAGGTGGTGTGGTTTGGCGAGCCGGAAGAAATGGACGGGCGGCTGATTGCGCAATCGGGCACGTTCGTCGTGCCCGGTGTGATCGACCGCCCGCTGCACCGGATTCTCGATGGCTATGAAAGCGAAGAACCGCTGCTGCGCAAGATCGTGCTGCCCGTCGCCCTGCGTGCGGAAGCCATGAAATGGCTGTACCGCATGAACGTCACCAACGCATCGCTGTTTCCCGATCTCGACGGGCTGGCGCGCTCTATCGCCGTCGAGATCGAAATGGTCTGGCCCACGCAGACGTTGGGATGAACCCCAGCGGCCAGCGCCTCTGGCCAACGCTCACTGGCGCATGCCGATCGCTAAACGGTTGAATGCGCTCATCAGCGCAACGGCGAAGCTCAGATCGGCAATTTCGGCGTCGTTGAAGTGTTCCTTCAGCGGCGCAAAGTCTTCATCGGGCGCATGGGTATGCGCCACGTCCACCAGCGACTCTGTCCACGCCAGCGCGGCACGCTCGCGCGCGTCGAAGTGCGAACTCACGCGCCATCCGGCCAGACTGTCGATCTTAGCGTCGGGCATGCCGTCCGAGCGCAGCGCTTTCGAATGCATCTCCAGGCAGAACGCACAGCCGTTGATCTGCGAGACGCGCAGGTAGACCAGCTCGACCAGCGGCTTGCCGAGCGTGCTTTTGGTCAGCGCCTTCTTCGTGGCGGCAAACCCCTGATAGGCTTCGACGGACAGCGTGTAATACGGCAAACGAAGGGTACTCATCACTCACTCCAGTTGAGAATTGCTTGTCGCGGAAGCCATACTTTAGGAAAATCATGTCCCATCGAACAGATACAAGAATTGACTGATCGAATAGGACATCGCGCATGGAACTGCACGAGCTCACGCCCAGCCGGGCGCAGGACGCCCCGATTTATCTGCAACTCTACCGACGGTATCGCGACGCCATTGTGTCGGGCAAACTGCGCCCCGGCGAGCGCGCGCCTTCGGTGCGCAGTCTTGCCAGCGAATTGAATCTGGCGCGGGGCACCGTCGAGTTGGCCTATCAGATGCTGACGAGCGAAGGCTATTTCACCGCGCGCGGCGCCGCGGGCACGTTTGTCTCGCCACGGCTGGAGAGTCTTGGCGAGGCGACGCCCACCATTGCCGTGCCATCCGTTACCGTTGCAGCGCCGCCGAGTACGCCAGCCACGGCAATGCCGCGCCCTTTCCAGCTCGGCCTGCCTGCGCTCGACGCATTTCCGCGCAAAACATGGTCACGGCTCGCCAGCCGCAATGCCCGGGCCATGGACACGGCTGCGCTGATCTATCCGGACATCACCGGCTACGATCCGTTGCGACGCGCGATTGCGACGTATCTCGGGATCTCTCGCGGCATTGCCTGCACGCACGAACAGGTTTTCGTCACGGCGGGGCATCTGGGCACGCTGGAATTGGTATGCCGCGCCCTGCTGCGCCCCGGGGACACCGGCTGGTACGAAGACCCCGGCTACCTGTTTGCACGACATTTTCTCGAACGTGCCGGGATGCAACTGACACCGGTGCCCGTGGATGAAGAAGGCCTCGACGTGGCGGCCGGGCGCAAGCGTGCGGCAAATGCGCGTTTCGCCGTGCTGACGCCTACGCACCAAAGCCCGACCGGCGTCACGCTATCGCTGCCGCGCCGCCTCGAACTGCTGGAATGGGCCGGGCAGCACGACGCATGGATCGTGGAGGACGACTACGACAGCGAGTTTCGCTATCACGGCCGCCCCCTGCCCGCGCTAAAGAGTCTGGACCGCGACGACCGCGTGCTTTACACGGGCACGTTCAGCAAGGTGCTGTTCCCCGGTCTTCGCTTGGCGTATCTGGTGGTGCCCGCCTCGCAGATCGATCGGTTCCGTGAGGCGGCAAGACACCTTCCCGGACCGGGGTCGATTTTGCTGCAAGCCACCGTTGCCGACTTCATGGCGCAGGGACACTTCGCCCGGCATCTGCGCAAAATGCGCGCGCTGTACGCCGAACGGCGAGGTTTTCTGGTGGAGGCGCTCGCGCAGGCGTTCGATGGCGAGCTCAAGGTTGCGCCGCAAGCGGGCGGCATTCATGCGTTGGCGAGTTTGCCGCGCGGGCGCGACGACAAAGCGCTCGCCGCCGCCGCGCAACAACAAGGGTTGGCAGTACAGGCGGTGAGTCAGTGGCAAATGCGCCGCGCGTCGGGTGCCGGTCTTGCGGCGCGCTCCGGCCTGCTCCTCGGCTTTACGAACATCGTCAGCGGTGACATGGCAACGCGTCTGTGCGAGCAGTTGCTGGCCGCCACTCGGGACGCTTGAACCCGACGCGCGCGGCGGCGATGACATCAACGCGGCCTTATTTCCCCATCTCGACTTTCGCGGAAACTTCGCGCGCTTCGCTCAGATGATGGCGAATAGTCGGCAACGTCTGACGCGCGAATCCGCGCAAGTCTGCGTCCTGCCCTTTATCCGCTTCCATTGAGAAGAGTTGCACGGCCTGCTCGTGCGCATCCGGCCCCGCCAGCGCCATATAAGCCACATCGAACTCGCGCCCCTTCTTCTGCTTGAGCGCTTCGATATCGGGGTTCACGGCAGCGTCGTTGGGCACGCTCACGCCCTTCTTTGCCGCGAGCTGGCGCAGCGCTTCATTGGCCTTGCTGTGGTCGGTGACCATCTGCTGCGCGAATCGCTTTACCGCTGGGTTGGTGGAGCGCTGCACAGCGACCTGACTGGCTTGTACTTCCGCTTTGCCCGCTTGCTGCGCCTTGTCGACAAACTCGGCATCGACTCCGGCGGTCGGCTGCGCTGTGCGCTGAGCTTGTGCCGCGGCATGCGTCACATCCACGCCGCCCCCGGCGATACCGACTTCGTCACCACCGCCTTGTGCGGGCTCCCCTTTCGGGAGTTCTTGCGCAAACGTCCACGCGCTGAACAACAGGGTTGCGGCGCTCAAGCACACGCCGGTCATTTTGGTGTGTCGGGTTTGCATTTCGACCTCCCAAGGTGGCTGACAACGGTGACAGATGGTCGTTCGACTACGTGCTCTGCGGCCCCGTTCGTCGCGATGCCATCGAACTTTCCTATGCGTTGCCTCGATCCACTACGAAATTTCAATGCCGAAACGCCGGAGCATGACACTTTTAGGACAACGCGCTTGACGTCACTCACGCACAGCGTATAAAGTCACCGCATGATGAATTTCAACGCCCTTCGCTCGCATGATGAGAACGTTGCTGCCACGCAGCAGCCGGGCGCGTTCGTCAAAGCCAAAAAACAGTCGCTCAACTGACCGGAGCGTGCTGTTCCGTCAGTTGAGCGACGGAATAGCCACGTGGACCCGGCAGTCCCACCCGCGCCCTGCGCATCTCGCCAGCCTGCCCTGTAGCTCCCCACGCGTCACACGATTCGCGTCGCCCAACTGAACGGTTTGCCGTACAGGTCATCACACGTTCGTCGCTTTCGATGCTTTCGAACGAATTTGCTCTGACAGGGAGACAGTCATGCAGGACACGCCATCGAACACACCGTCGCACACGCCGAATGCCGCCACACAACCCGCCGCCCGACTCGTGTCGCGGGGCCAAGCGAGTGGATTTCGCGGGATTTGGTTGCCGCTCGTCACGCCGTTCTTGCCCGGGAGCGCGAACACCGCCGATGCGCCGGTCGATCATGCCGCGCTGCGTCGGCTCGTCGTCCACTATCGCCGCTCGGGCATTGCAGGGTTGGTGATCTGCGGCACCACTGGCGAAGCCGCTGCGCTCGACGAGGCCGAACAGCTCGCGGTCTTCGACACGGTGCTGACGGAAGCGGGCGACTTGCCCGTGATCGCCGGGCTGGCGGGCAATCATCTGAATCACACCCTCTCGCGGCTCGATGCCTTCAATGCGCTGCCGCTTGCCGGTGTTCTGACGCCTGCGCCGTATTACATTCGCCCATCGCAAGCGGGCCTGACGCAGTGGTTCCAAACGCTGGCCGATCGTTCGCGCGCGCCGCTCGTGCTCTACGACATTCCGTATCGCACCGGCTCGACGCTTACGCTCGATACGCTGCTGACGCTGGCCGGGCACGACAACATTCGCGGTATCAAGGATTGCGGCGGCAACGCCAACACCACGCAGGCGCTGATCGCCGACGGGCGCCTGTCGGTGCTGGCGGGCGAAGATCATCAGTTGCTCTCGACGTTGTCGATGGGCGGGCATGGCGCCATCATCGCGTCGTCGCATTGCCGCCCGTCGCATTTCGTCGCGCTGTACCGTGCCGTGCAGTCGCAGCAGTTGGACGTGGCGCGCGTGTTGTTTCACGCGTTGATGCCGGTGGTGCGGCTGCTCTTCGCGGAGGCGAATCCGGGCCCGGTGAAGGCATGGCTCGCCCGGGAAGGCTTGCTTGCCGATGTTCTGCGCGCGCCGATGACCAGCGCTTCGTCCGCGCTGGCCCAGCAGTTGGTCGACGCCGTTGCGGCTGTCGATGCGCAATTCGGGGCGGGCGCCACGAATGCTTCGATGAATGCGAGTGCCGCCTGACGGCAGCGGCCTAGCGCCACGCGGGCAAGCTCATGAACCGACGGCTTGCCCCGCGACCGACTTCACCGGCGCGCTCGTGCCCCACTGCACGACGAGCATGCCGGCGACGATCAGCGCGACACCTGCGATGCGAGCCAAGTTGGCGGGTTTCTGCGCGAGTCCCATCAAACCGAAGTGATCGATGACGAGCGACGCGACCACCTGCCCCGCCACCACACAGACGATGAAATTCGCCGCACCGAGCCGGGGGGTCAGGATCAGCGCCGCCGTGATGTAGGCCACCCCGGCAATACCGCCGATCCACAACCACCATGGGCCGCTGGCCGCCCGGCCAAGATCGGGGGTGCCAGCGCGCATGGCAATCAGCACGGGCGTAATGACGATCAAGCTCACGAGCAACGACGCGACCGTCGCCCACAACGGATGACCCAGTGCGCGGCCCAGTGCCGCGTTACTGCCTGCCTGAAACGGCACGACTGCACCTGCCAACATGGCAACGACCAGCGGCAGAAACACCGTCGGCGAGAGCGAGGGAGTGAACGAGGCGTTCATGAAGTGACCTCCTTTGGCGTAAATCATGACTTGCCTTCAGGGTGCATCATCCATTTCAATAATGGAAATTCGAAATTCGTACACAAACTATTCACCCGATGGATAGCCCATGGATGATTTGCGCCGGATCGACCTGAATCTGCTGTTGACGCTGCACGCGTTGCTCGCCGAGCGTCACGTGTCGCGTGCCGCCGTGCGGTTGCATCGCAGCCAGCCAGCGGTGAGCCACGCCCTTGGACAGTTGCGCACGATCTTCGACGACCCGCTGCTGGTGCGGCGCGACGGCGCGCTCTGTCTGACCGCTCGCGCGCAAGAGTTGCAACGCCCGCTCGACGATGCGCTTGTGCAGTTGCAGGGGCTGCTGCACGCCCCGGCGTTCGACGCGCGGCGTGCAAAACGTACCTTCCGTTTGGCGTTGTCGGATTACGGCGCCCGCGTCGCCCTGCCTGCGCTCACACGATGTCTGCGCGAACAAGCCCCGGGCGTCGATCTCGCCATTTCGCAGACCAGCCGCGAGGCGATGGTCACGCAATTGCTGGATGGGGAAATCGATTTGGCGCTGGGGGTTTTTCACGATCTGCCGGACGAGTTGCAGGCGCAGACGCTGTTCGACGAATCGTTTGTTTGCGTGGCCGATCGGGCGACGCTGCCCGCGCGCGGCGCACTGACGCTCGACACGTGGCTGGCAAGACCTCACGTGCTGGTGGCGATGCGCCCAGACACCGTGAACGAAATTGATCTGGCGCTGGCCGACCTGGGCCGGACACGTCGTATCGCGGTGGCGATGCCGCATTGGAGCGTGGCGACCGAGTTGATCGCGGGCACGGACCTCGTGCTGACCGTCGCCGAGCGCGCCGTCGCTCACTTACGGCACGACCGGCAGTTGCGCCGTTTCGCGCCGCCCTTCCCGATTCCACCGTTTGCCTTTCAGGCGGTGTGGCATACCCGGCGCGATGTCGACCCGGCGCATCGCTGGCTGCGTGAACGCATCGCGCAAGTTTGTGGCGATGGCGATTGAACGCTTTTACAGCGTGGCGGTGAGTGACGCCACCAGATCGAGAAAGGCGCGCGTCTTGGCGGGTGGGTGATGTCGCGACGGATGGTAGGCGTAGAGCGGAAATCGTTCGTCGGGCCAATCGGGAAACAGGTCGACCAGTTGCCCGTCGGCTAACAACACGTCGGTACCGAACGCCATGACTTGCGCGATGCCGTATCCCGCGAGACAGGCGCTGAGCAACGTCCCGGCATCGTTGACGACGAGTCGTCCGTGAGTGGGCACCACCAGCCTTTTGCGCTTGCGATGAAACTCCCAGGCAAACGGCCGCCCCGTTTGCGGATCGCGAAATTCAATGCACGCGTGCGCGTCTCCCGACAGGTCTTCAGGCTTGAGCGGTCGACCACAACGCTTCAAATAGCTGGGTGCCGCGACTGTACGAATCGGCGTATCGAGTAATTTTCGCGCCACGAGCGTAGAGTCTGGCGGCACGCCAAAGCGCACGGCCAGATCGAAACCGTCGGCAATCAGGTCGCCAAGACTGTCGCGAGTGATCAGTTCGAGACGCAACTCCGGATGTTGGGCGAGGAACGCCTCAAGACTCGGGCCGAGGATCAGCCGCGAGAAGAACGGATCGATATTCACCCGCAGCCGCCCGCGCACGGCCGTGGCACCGCCGGAGGCCGTCGCCGCAGCGTCTTCCAGACCGGCCAGTAACGGCGTGACCTGCGTGTAGAAACGCCGCCCCTCATCCGTCAACGAGACCACGCGCGTCGTCCGGTCGAACAACCGGATGCCCAGCCGGGCTTCCAACCGCGCCACCGCCCGGCTCACACCCGGCTGCGACATCTCGAGCCGCTCGCCCGCGGCCGCAAAGCTCCCCGCCTCAACGATCGCCACGAAGACGCTCATGCCGTTGAGCATGCGTTCGTCGAATCCGCTCATATCGTCCCTCGTTCGTTGCATGCCATTTTGGCATTAATGAAATGCCACTCATGTTATCGCGAAATGTTCCGCCGATGCCCACACTAGCGCCCAGTGCGGTGTGGACCGCCGTTTCCAAAGGAACACTGAGATGTACGCCATTACAGGAATTACCGGACAAGTCGGCTGCGCCCTCGCCGAAACGTTGCTCGCCCAAGGCGCACCGATGCGTGCCGTCGTGCGCGATGCCGCGAAGGGTGCGCACTGGCAGGCGCGCGGCTGCGACGTTGCACTTGCCGACATGTCCGACGCCGCCGCACTCGCCCGCGCCTTTGCCGGGGCGCAAGCGGTGTTCGTGCTGCTGCCGCCCACGTTCGACCCGTCGCCTGACTTTGCGGAGTCGCGCACGCTCATTGCCGCGATTTGTGAAGCGTTGAGCGCCGCCCGCCCTTCGCGCGTCGTCTGCCTCTCGACGGTCGGCGCGCAAGCCACGCAAACCAGTTTGCTGTCGCAGTTGTCCCTGCTGGAGGAAAAGCTCGGCGCACTCCCGATGCCGATCACGTTCTTGCGCGCAGCGTGGTTTATGGAAAATGCCGCGTGGGACATCGCTCGCGCGCGCACCGACGGGGTGTTGGAGAGCTATCTCACGCCGCTCTCTCGAGCAATTCCGATGGTGGCTACGGCGGATGTCGGCAGCACAGCGGCTAACTTGTTGCACGAGACATGGGAAGGCAAACGCGTGGTCGAATTGTGCGGCCCGGCCCCTGTCTCGCCTGAGCAACTGGCGAGCACAATGCGTCTTGTGCTCGGGCGGCCGGTCGAAGCCGTGGCCCTGCCGCGTGATGGGTGGGAAGCGCGGTTTCGGGCACAAGGCATGCGCAATCCCACGCCGCGCATGCAGATGCTCGATGGCTTCAATGCGGGTTGGTTGTCCTTCGAAGGCACGCCGCGTCAGGGCACGACGCCGCTCATCGATGTAGTGCGCTCGCTCGCGGCTTGCCACTGAGTCGTCATTTGGCCGACACTGGCGGCACTGCAACGCTGCGCGGGATCATGGCGAACGCCATGCCCGCGCGGTGTGCCTTCAGGGAGCTGACGACATGGCAAACGGCAAGCACCGGAAAAAGCATAAGTGGGCGACGCCAGATGCGCGGCTAGCGCGCCTGGGCAGCGAGCGCGCACGCAAGATGGCGCGCTCACCCCATGCGTACGTGCGCGGCAGTACCATCCGGTTTTACGAATGGCTGAGCGAAGCCGACGTCAACCTGCCGCAAGGCCCGGCCATCTGGATCTGCGGCGACTGCCACACAGGCAATCTCGGGCCGCTGGCCAACGCGCGCGGCCACGTCGAAATCCATATTCGCGATCTCGACCAGACGGTCATCGGCAACCCGGTTCACGACCTCGTGCGACTCGCGTTGTCGCTGGCCAGCGCGGCACGTGGCTCCTCTCTGTCCGGCCTCACCATCATCCATATGCTCGAAGCGCTCACGCACGGCTATGAGTCGGCGTTCGAGCGCGAGGGCAACGACGCTGACGATGCATCGAACGGCGGCAAGCGCAACGGCAAGAAAAACGGTAAGCCGGCTGCCAAGCGCAAGAAGAGCGCGCCCGACGAAGACGAATACACGCGCCCGAAAGTCGTCGATCTGATCATGCGGCAGGCCACCAAGCGGTCGTGGAAACATCTCGCGCTTGAGCGCATCGAGGATATCCGCCCAACGATTCCGCTAGGCCGCCGTTTCTGGCCGCTGAGCAAGACCGAAAAGCACGAGATCGACGCGCTATTCCAACGCGACACCATCGCGCGCCTTGCGACCGAATTGCGCGGACGCCCCGACGACGGCCATGTCGAAGTGCTCGACGCCGCTTACTGGGTCAAGGGGTGCAGTTCGTTGGGCCGGTTGCGATACGCGGTGTTGTTGGACGTCGATGGCGGTGTCGTGCAAGGCGACGACCTCTGCCTGATGGACTTGAAGGAAGGGGTGAAAGCGGCGGCCCCACGTTATCCGGGGGTGCGCATGCCGCGCGATAACGCCGAGCGGGTTGTCAAAGGGGCGCAGCATTTGTCGCCATTTCTCGGCGACCGTATGCGCGCCGCGCGCATGATGGATCGCTCGATCATCATTCGCGAACTGCTGCCGCAGGATCTCAAACTGAGTATCGAAACGCTCACGGTCAACGACGCGTCAGAAGTCGCGCACTACCTCGCCCACGTGGTCGGGCAAGCGCATGCGCGGCAAATGGACGATGCCACCTGCCGCACATGGTTGACCGAGTTGCAACGCAACCGCTCGAAGTCCATCGACGCGCCTGTGTGGCTCTGGAACAGCGTCGTGCAACTGATGAGCGAACACGAGGCCGCCTATCTCGAACACTGCAAACGCGTGCTCTCGGGCGAAGCCTAAGCGCGCTGCCTAATGCGTGGAAAGGCGCGGAAAGCCTCAGAACATCGAGTTGCCGCTGACGGTCTTGGCAGGCACTTGCTGCGACACGTCCCAGTGTTCGACGATCTTGCCCTTGTCGAGCCGGAAGATATCGACGATGGCAATGGGTGCATCGCCCGGGTGCGGCACTTTACGCACGTGCAAGATCACGTAGTCGCCGTCGGCAAACGCTCGCACGATGTCGCTGTGCGAATCCGGCTGATTCTTACGAAGAAATTCGAGAAACTTGCCGAAGCCCTCCACGCCGTCTGCCGCGTTCGGGTTGTGCTGGATGTACTGAGCGCCCAGATACTGCCGCGCCGCCTCGAAGTCCTTGCGGTTAAGCCCCGCCTCGTAGAACGCGAGCACGGCCTGCTTGTTCGCGGCCATCTGCGCGGCGGATGCCGTGGACATTGGCGCGGCGGACGGATTCAGCCCTTCGGCACCAGCTGCCGACAAGGCCGCGCCGGGCACGGGCGGCATGCCTTCAGCGGCATGGGTGACGGGCGTCATGATGACGGCGGCAGTGGCAAACAACGAAGCGACAAAGGTTTTCATGATGTCGTGTGTAGCGTGAAACGAAGGTGAAATGCAGGTGAAAGCGTTTGCGAAAACAATCATCGACCGGGGGCGCGGCTGGCGTGGCCGCAACGTCCCGCCCGATTAACTCAAGAGTTCGTACGGACCACCACGTGCGAGCGCGCGTTGATAGTCGTCGCGCGGATGAATCCGTTTGAGAAAGTCTTCAATAGCGGGCCAGCGGCCCTTGGCATCGCCACGCGCGGCGGCGGCTTCCAGCGGGAAACTCATCTGAATGTCCGCCGCACTGAAGGTGTCGCCGACAAACCAACCGGTCTTCGAGAGCGCATCGTTCACATAGCCGAAATGCAGCGCGAGTTGCGGGTCGACGAAGCTCGATTGCAATGTCGCGCTGATCTTGCGTGCGATCGGACGAGCGAAGAACGGCATCGGGGCACTGGCGATGCGCAGCGCCACGAGCTTGAGCAGCAAGGGCGGCATGGCGGAGCCTTCTGCGTAATGCAGCCAGTACGTCCATCGCAAGCGCTCCGGCGTGTCGCGCGGCGGGGCCAACCTGCCTTCGCCATACTTGTCGACCAGATACTCGATGATCGCGCCCGACTCCGCCAGCGTCAGATCGCCGTCGGTCACCACGGGGGACTTGCCGAGCGGATGCACCTGCCGCAGTTCCGGCGGCGCGAGCATCGTTTTGGGGTCGCGTTGGTAGTGACGGAGCTCGTAGGGCAAACCGAGCGCTTCGAGCAACCAAAGCACGCGCTGCGAACGGGAGTTGTTCAGATGATGGACGGTGATCATACGTTCGGACTCCGGCGGTTGATCCGATCGCCATTGTCGCCGTATTGGCAGGTTTCGGGGTAATCTTGCCCATCCCCTGGCCGCCCCACTGTCGGCCGCGTCCAACACGCTACTCCCGCCCCGCTCATGGACAGAATCGATGCGATGAAGGTGTTCGTCGCCACCCTCGACGAAGGCAGCCTTGCCGGAGCCGACCGCCGTCTCGGACGCTCGGCCGCCGCCGTGAGCCGCGCCATCGCCTATCTCGAAGCCCATACCGGCACCGCCCTGCTCCATCGCACCACGCGCACCCTTCGGCTAAGCGCCGCCGGTGAGCGCTATGCTGCGGCCTGCCGACGCATTCTGCTCGATCTGGACGAAGCCGATGTGCTTGCCGCCGGTGAGCGCTCGGCCCCGCGTGGCTTGCTGACGGTCGCGACGTCACTGGCCGCCGGCGAAACGCTGATGCGGGAGATTGTCGAAGCGTTTATCGAGCGCTATCCGACGGTCACCGTGCGGCTTGCGCTGAGCGACGTGCCGGTCAATATGATCGACGAAGGCATCGACGTGGCGCTGCGGGTCGCGCATCTGCCCGACTCGTCGCTCGTTGCCACACAAGTCGGTGAAGTGCGCAGAGTGATCGCCGCGTCGCCCGACTATCTCGCCGCGCATGCCCCCATCGAGACCCCCGCCGACCTCTCGAAACACCAGATCGTGTCGATGACGTACTTCGGCATCGACTCGTGGCGCTTTCCGCCGAGCGGACGCGCATCGGTGCCGCAGGTCGTGCAGTTCACGCCGCGCCTGATCGTCAACTCGATTCGCGCGGCCATTGCGTCCGCAGTCGCCGGTCACGGCGTGGCGCGCATGCTGACATATCACATGGTCGATGAGATCGAGCGCGGCTCGCTGCGCATCGTGCTGCGCGATTTCGAACATCCGCCCATGCCCGTTCACGTCATCACCCCGCAAGGACGCCTCGCCGTGCCGAAGGTCCGGGCTTTCGTCGACTTCGCGGTGCCGCGACTGCGCAAACATTTTGCGCGGGTCAGCAAAGTAGCGGAGAAAGGCTGAGCGCGCTTTGCGCCGACGCGGCGGGGGCGATTCGTACGCCGCGCGGAAGAATGACTTCCGGGGCATGGCCGTTCTCCCTGGCCCGCTTGCCTCCTAAACTGACTCCATCGCTTTTGCACGCGCCAGCCCCCTCGCGGCTGAACCGCGTGCGCCCCGGAGTCCTCATGCAAAATGCAGCACTTAGCGGCAGCTCTGCCGCGCCTTTCAATGCGTGGCGTGCCACGCTCTCCGCCGCCAGTGCCAGCCTGATCGGCATCGGCTTCGCTCGCTTCGCCTACACCGCGTTACTGCCCGCCATCATCGGCGCCCACTGGTTCGCCGCATCGACGGCCGCGTATCTCGGTGCCGCCAATCTTGGCGGTTATCTCGCAGGAGCGCTCGGTGCACGGGTGGTGGCGCGTTTCGCGCCGACGGTCACTATTCTGCGGGCGATGATGTTGCTCGCTGCTGTCGCGTTTCTCGCGTGCGCGTGGCCGCTTTCGTTTCTCTGGTTTTTCGCATGGCGCTTTGCCTCGGGCTTTGCCGGTGGCGTGCTGATGGTGCTCGCAGCACCGTCGGTGCTCGGCCATGTACCGCCGTCGCGGCGTGGCATTGTGAGCGGCGCCATCTTTGCAGGTATCGGGTTGGGCATTGCCGCGTCGGGCACGCTGGTGCCGCTGTTACTGCGCCAAGGGCTGTCGCAGACGTGGATCGGGTTGGGCGTCGTCTCGCTCGCGCTCACGGTTGTGGGATGGCGCGGCTGGCCGTCGGGCACACCGGCGGCCGCCGCCTCGCCTGCGCATGCGCATCGGCACCCGGCGAGTCCGCTCACCTTGCGGGCGCTGTATCTGGAATACGCGCTCAACGCGGTGGTGCTCGTGCCGCACATGATCTTTCTGGTGGATTACGTGGCGCGCGGCCTGGGCAAGGGCGTGGACGCCGGGGCGCACTTCTGGGTGTTGTACGGGCTTGGCGCGATTCTCGGGCCGATCTTCGCCGGGCATCTGGCTGACCGCATCGGGTTTGGTCGCGCGCTGCGGGTCGCTTATGTCTCGCAAGCCGTCGCGGTGGTGCTGCCCGCACTGGGGCTCGGTCTGCCGGGGCTCATCGTATCGAGTCTGGTGATGGGGGCTTTCACGCCGGGTATCGTGCCGCTCGTGCTGGGCCGGGTGAACGAGCTACTTGCGCACCATCCTTCTGCACAAAAGGGCGCATGGAGCACGGCGACAACCAGTTTCGCGACATTGCAAGCCGGGGCGGCTTACGGCATGTCGTTCCTGTTTGCGGCTACACAGGGCAACTATGCGTTGCTGTTTATCGTGGGCAGTGCCGCGATGACGTTGGCTCTGGTGGTCAACTTGATCGCGGCACGGCGCGCCGGTGTGGCGGCGTAGCGCTTATCGCCACGCTGCGCTGAGCATCACCCCGCCCGAAACCACGAGCATGGTGTCGAGCAGGCGCTGGAACACCTGCGGTGACAGGCCCAACACGAACCGCTTGCCGAGCAACGTGCCAGCCATGAGTGCCATGCCCACGATCAAGCCGTTGGCCCACGCCTGTGGCGGCAACGCGCCAAGGCCGGAGAACATGAGCACTTTCGCCACGTAGATCAGCATCGAACTGGCGGCTTCCGAGCCGAGAAACGCACCGCCCGACAAGCCATACGCAGCGAAAGCGGGCACGCTCAACGGCCCGGTCGACAGCACGATGCCGGTGAGAAAACCAATGACCGCGCCGACGATCGCCATTTGCCACGCGCCCAATCTGAACTGCCGCCGACGAAGCCAATGACGCACCGGCACCATGGCGATGAAGAAGGTGCCGAGGGCAATGTCGACGGCGGTGGCGGGCAGACTCCAGAGCGTGCGGGCGCCGAGTGCCGCCGCCGGTGCACCCGGCAAGGAATAGGCCAGCACGGCGCGCCAGTCAATCTCGCGCCACCACGCCAACACCTTCGAGACATTCCCGACAATGGCCGCCACCGCCATGATCGGCACCGCCTGCTTGGGACCGTACGTGTACACCAGCACAGGCAACAGCATCATCGACGAGCCCGTGCCCACCACGCCGCTGACCGCGCCCGCAGCGGTACCGACCAGCGCCACCATCACCATGCCCCATGCGTGCCCAGCCACCAGTCCTTCGAACATGCCCGTGTCTTGTTAAGTGCGGTTAGCGCAATGTGGCAACGATAAAGCATGATGAATCGTCACACCATCGACAAAATGACAGCATTTCTGTGATAAAAAATCACAGTTCTGCCGAATGGCTGCCCATTTTGTGAGTTCGTCATGCCCCGTCGCCCCTTACCGCCGTTGAATGCCTTGCGTGTGTTCGAGACTGCCGCGCGTGCGCCAAGCCTGAGCGCGGCGGCGCAGGAGCTGTCGATTACCCATGGCGCGGTGAGCCGCCAGATTGCCCTGCTCGAAGACTGGCTCGGTCAGCAGTTGTTTGTGCGGCAGGGCCAACGCAATGTCGCCACCGATCACGCACGGGCTTTCGCGGCGGAAATCAGCGCAGCCTTCGACCGCATCGGCGATGCCGCCCTGCGCTTCGGCAAGGCCCCGCAAACCCGCACGGTTCGCGTGAATGCGCAAACCACGCTCGCGATGCACTGGCTGATGGCGCGGTTGCCCGCGTTTCACGCCGCACACCCCGACGTGCAGATCGTGGTGACGACGTCGAGCAGCGCCGATCCTGCGTTCCGGGGCGGCTTCGACGTGGCCATTCGTCGCGATCCGCCACCGGGCGCCGAGTGGCAGCCTTACGAAAAAACGCCGCTATTCACTGAGCGTGCGACAGTCGTGGCGTCGCCATCGCTTTTGGAAGCGCTGCCGTTGCGTCGGGTGAAGGATCTTGCGAAACACACGTTCATTGCCACGCAAACGCGTGTCGGGGCATGGGAAGACTGGTTGAGTGCAGCGGGCGTTCCGGACGTGCGGCCCGTGCGCTTTCACCGCTTCGATCACTATCACGTGAGCTTGCAAGCGGTGATCGACGGGCTGGGGATCGGTATCGGGTGTACGCCGACGCTGGACCGGGAGTTGGCGAGCGGGCGGCTCGTCATGCCGTTCCCGGAGATTCAGGCAGGAGGGGCGACTTACGTCACGCTCGTGCCGCGCGATGCCGATAAGTCACGACCGTTGCACGATTTTCTGTCGTGGGTTCACGACGCCGCGGCCTGAACTTCAGGTGCCGTCGCCTTCGCGCCACTTGCCGGGCGACACGCCGAAGGCGCGCCGGAAGTATCGCGTGAAATGGGACAGGTCGTTAAACCCCTGCGCCAGCGCGACCTCCGTCGCCGACGCGCCGCCGCGCAGCGCCGGTAACGCGCGCGCGACGCGCAGTTGATTGCGCCACGCGTGCGGCGCAAGTCCCGTCTCACGCGAGAACAACCGCGCCGCGTGAAATGGCGAGAGCTCCACGGCTTCGGCCAAGGTGGTTAGCGTCAGGGCTTCGG
This sequence comes from Pandoraea pneumonica, assembly GCF_902459645.1. Taxonomy (GTDB): domain Bacteria; phylum Pseudomonadota; class Gammaproteobacteria; order Burkholderiales; family Burkholderiaceae; genus Pandoraea; species Pandoraea pneumonica. Next base: position 542,220 of record NZ_CABPSK010000001.1, on the reverse strand, counting down.
TGAGGTCGGCAGACAGGCGCGCCTTCATCGTCTCGACGCGCACGGCGTCACGATGCACCGGCATGACCGGCACGCGAAGCTGCGCGTGACGCGCCAGCATCATCGAGACCGCATCGACGAGCGCATGTTCGGCCGCCAGCGGATCGGCCTGCGCTTCGAGCAGACGGTGCGCAGCCAGCAGCCGTTGCATCGCCTGCGGATCGCGCACGACGTTCTCGCCAAACCATGGCAGCGCCTCGTCGGGGGCGGCCAGCCCGGCAAGCGGGCTCGTCAGTTGCTGCTGCACGCCCTTCACAAAGCCAACCGGCAGATAGAACACCCGGTAGCGCCAGCCAAAGTCAGTCTCACGCGCGCCGGTATGCAATTCCCCCGGATGGATGATGGCAACGGACCCGGCGTCGGCCACATGCTCGCCGCCTAGATAGTCGTACCGCTCCGCGCCCGCCACGATGCACGCGAACGTATACGCATCGTGCCAGTGCGGCGCGAAGGTATGGTCGTTGTACTCGGCCGTCACCATATCGCCATCGGGCACGAGCGACGAGCGCCAGTAGACCGGGGCGTTACGAAACGGCTTGGTCGGCCGGGAGGGGGGAACGGAGCGAAAATCCATTTCGCTACTTTACACCGGAGTGCGTCGCCTCCTCATTTCCACCATTTCCACCATTCCGACGCTTCGCGCCGTCAAACGTCGGCCCACATCCGCAGCAGGTTGTGATAACTGCCGGTCAGTTGCACGAGCGAATCGTTGTCGGCGCCCCGTTGCGTCAGCCGCTGAATGGCGATGTCCATATCGAAGAGCACGCTGCGCTGCGCGTCGTCCCGAATCAGGCTCTCGATCCAGAAGAACGAAGCCAGCCGAACGCCGCGTGTGACCGGGTTCACCTTGTGCACACTCGTGCCCGGATACAGCACCATGTGCCCGGCGGGCAGCTTCACGGCGCGCTCACCGAAGCTGTCGCGCACGACAAGCTCGCCGCCGTCGTAACTGTCGGGGTCTGCCAAGAACAACGTGGCAGACAGATCCGTGCGCACCCGCTCGCGCACGCCCTTGATGCCACGCACCGCGTTATCGACGTGATACCCAAACGCTTCGCCGCCTTCGTAGCGGTTGAACAGCGGCGGATAGATGCGGCGCGGCAGTGCCGCCGACATGAATACGGCGTTCTGACTCAGACGGCGAAGGATCTCCTCACCGATGCGACGGGCCCACGGGTCGTCTTCAGCCAGTTGCCGGTTCTCTTTGGCCTGCGCCGATTGCATACCGGCCGTCGCCTTACCGTCTACCCACGACTGCGCCTGCATTTGCTGGCACAACTGGCGCGCCTCATCTGGGCTGAAAACGCCCGGGATCTCAATCATCATCTTGGGTTACTCCTGCTAAGCCCTGCGCGAAGGCGTCACGATTGGCATTGACGCCTTCGCCATCGCTACGTGTTTAGAACGCGATATCGGCGCTCACCGTGACCGTGCGCCCTGCCCCCGGCACGCCGTACAACTGGAAGCCGTCGAGCGACGCCCCGATGCGCGAGAAGTAGAACTTGTTGAACACGTTGTCGAGATTCACGTTGACGTGCACGTGCCGGTTCACGCGATAGCGGGCAGCCAAGTTGTGCACCCAATAGCTCGGGGCCTTTTCGCCGTCCTTCACATAGATCGCATAGACGCCCGACGGCCCCTGCGCGTAGCTGCTGTTGTTGTTCTGCCCGCCCACGTAGGCGTTGTCGGTGTAGCGGCGACGGCCCACGTACTGAACGCCATAGCTCAGAGACAAGTCCGGCGTGACCTTGTACGACGTCCACAGCGACCCGCTCCAGTCAGGCACATTGGCCGCTTGCGCGCCTTCGTTCGCCCCCTTGGTGATGCGACTCCACATGCGCGTCACCCCCGCGAAGACGGACCACTTGTCGGTGATGTTGCCCTGCATGCCCAGTTCGATACCGTCGACACGCTTGGCGGGCAACGCGCGCACAGGTGACGTGTCGTCGCTCGTGTATTCCCACGAATTGCTCAGCTCCGTGCGGAAGAGTGCCGCCGTCACCCCCAACGCGCCACCGGCCAGATCCCACTTCGTACCGAGTTCGTAGGTTTGCGACGTGGCAGGCGTGTAGTTGTTGGTGGTAGCAGTGCCGTAAATCAGGTTGTTCGTACTCGCCCCAATGGCCGTGGGCTGCGTCGCCCGGCTGTACGACACGTAAATGCTGCCCGGCTCGACAGGCTTGTACACCAAACCTGCCCGCCCGCTCCACGCCCCGTCGGTGCTTGAGGTCGTCGCCCCGCCGCCAGCGGCCGTCGTCTCGGCGCGCCAGCGGTCATAGCGCAGCGAGGTCAATACCTGCCAATGCTCCGAGAGCGTGATGGTGTCGCTCGCAAACAGCGCAGCGTCGTTGACCACCGAGCGCGCCTGGTTCGTCCCCTCCATCGTCCACGTGCCTGCGAACGCGTTAGACGGATTCGCCATATTGAAGAACATGTCGCCCGCAGGCACGTACGCCGCGCGCGGCAAACCGCCGTAGGTCTCTCGATACAACTCGAAGCCGGTCACTACGTCGTGCTTAAACGGCCCCGTGTAGGCGGTGAAGCGCAAGTCGGTCTGGTTGTCGAGAATTTGATAACGCGTGGAGTTGCCGAAGTTGCTGCCGCGCAGAATGCCGTAGCCCGGCGAGGTCAACCCGTAGTTGGTATAGGCATTCACGCCGCCGATGCTCGACAACGGCCCCACACCGCTGTAACCCAGCGTTGCGCAACGCGTGCCGGTACAGGTCTTGCTGCCGTCGGCATTGGCAGCGAAGAACCGGGCGGGCGAAAGCACCGAGAAGTTGTCGGTCTGCTGCCAACGCAACTGACTGCGCACACGCGTGGTGTCGTTGAAATCGTGCTCCACGCGGCCCGACAGCGACGTGCTTTCCGTCTGCTGCGTGTAGATGCCCGCAGCGCCGTACCAGTTGCTGGTTTTCACGCCCGGCATGACCTGCCCGCCCGTGCCGCGTTGAATCGGCAAACCGGTATCGGGCACGTTGTTGTCCTTCTGATGAAACACGTCGAGGAACACGCGCGTACTCGTGCCCAAGCCGAGGCCGAGCGACGCGGCGATGCCATAGCGGTCGTTCTTCACCTCATCGCGTCCGGCCACGCCGTTGTGATGCGACATCAGATTCAGGCGCAGCGCGCTCGAATCGCCGAGTTGCTGATTCAGGTCCGCCGTCATGCGCCGGTAGTTGTCGCTGCCCAGCCCGAACGACGAGCGGTAGAAACTGCCCAGCTCGGCCTCTTTGCTGACGAGATTGACCGAACCGCCCAGCGCCGCTACGCCCGATTCCACCGAGCCGGTGCCTTTGTAGACTTCGACGCGGTCAATATCGAAAGTGTCGTTGCGGCTGGAAAGGCCCGCGTCGCGCACGCCATCGATCGTGATGCTCTGCTCGCCCGAGAAGCCGCGAATCGAGAACAGGTCGCCCCAGCCCAGATTGCCTTCGCCCGACATGAAAGTAATGCCCGGCACGTTCTTCAAAATGTCTTGGAGCGACTGCGCGTTCTGCTCGTCGAGCACCGCTTTGGGCACCACGGTGATGCTTTGCGGAATGTCCCGCAGCGGTGCGGTGTACTTGGACGACGAGACGGTCTCGGCCTTGTACGGCGCGTCGACCGTGGCCGTGACCGAGGTGGTGGGCAACATGACGCCGCCCACGGTTGCCGGTAGCGTTGCGGCGGGTGCGGCAGATGCCGCAGGCGCGGCCGAAGTGGACGCACTCGTGCCACTGTCGCCCTGCGGCGATGGCGGCACTTGCGACGTCTGCGCCGCAGCGTGAAGCGACGTTGCGGCAAGCGCCGCCGCCAAGGTCAGTCGCGTGTTCAGACGGGAATTCGACGGGTTCAGGTACTTCATCTGGTGTTGTGCGTTATGAGATGAACAGACAAAAAACGTCCCCGCCCGCGAGCGGCGCTTGAGGGGTTTCAAGCGTTTCTGGCGGGTTTCTGACCCCAAGGGTCAACGTTGGACAGACAGGAAAGACCGACGCGGCCGGCGTGGCGCTATGGCTGGGCACACCGGTGCGAGAGACCGGTGGGCCGTGTCGGGGTCACGGAGTGCGTCTAGACCGGAGTCACGACGTCATCCACGATCAGTTGCGGCAGCCCGCGCGAGCAGCGCTCCACGCGGGCCTGCACGTCGAACACTTGCGCGATGGCCTGTGCGGTGAGAACGTCGTCGACGCCACCTGCCGCGACCACGCGCCCTTCGCGCAGCAGTACGGCGGTATGGGCGTGGCGCATCGCGATCGATAAGTCGTGCATCACCACCACGGTGACCATCTGACGCGCCGCCGTCTCGCGCGCAATCAGGCGCATGACTTGGAACTGGTGGTGCAAATCGAGCGCCGAGAGCGGTTCGTCGAGCAGCAAAATGCGCGGCGCACGAATGAGCGCCTGCGCCAGCCCCACGAGTTGCCGCTGGCCACCGGAGAGTTCATCGAGAAAGCGCATCGCCAGCGCTTCTACGCCGAGTTGTGTGAGCAGTGTCATGACGACGGCGGGCGTGGGGGCCAGCGCGCTCGTCGAATCACGCGACGCATGCCGCGCGCCATGCCCGGCTGCGAGTACCGATTCCAGCACGCGCAAATGCACGCCCGCTGGCAGCGCCTGCGGCAGATAGACCACGTCGCGTGCGGGTGCACGGCCTGTGCAACGATGCAAAACGTCGTTGCCGTACGTGACCTCGCCGCGCCCGGCAACCAGCCCAGCCAATGTGCGCAGCAGCGTCGATTTGCCGGAGCCGTTGGGACCGAGCAGCGCTGTGACCGATCCCGCAGGCAATGCGGGCAACGACACACCGTGCAAGATGTGACGGCGGCCGATCGACACATCGATGCCGCGCGCCGAAAGCGCAAGCGGAGTCGCTTGGGTGGTTTGGGCGTTCATAGTGACCTCCCGCTGGCGCGCACAACGATCACGAGGAAGAACGGAATGCCCACCAGTGCCGTGACGATGCCCACGGGGATGATTACGCCCGGCAGCAATGTCTTCGAGGCGATCGACGCGAGCGACATGACCAATGCGCCCACGATCAGGCAGCCCGGCAAATAGAAGCGGTGGTCTTCACCGAACAGCCCGCGCGCGATGTGCGGCGCCACCAATCCGACGAAGCCGATGGTGCCGACGAAAGAGACCGTCAGCGCCGAGAGCAGCGATACGCGCATGAGCGTCATCAACCGCAGGCGCCCAACACGAATGCCGAAGCTCGCCGCACGCTCCTCGCCCAACCGCAATGCGGTCATGGCCCACGACTGACGCCACGCGAAGACGGCCATGATGGCGAGTACGGCCGCAAGCACACGCACCTGTGTCCAGTCGCTGCGCGTGAGGCTGCCGAGTGTCCAGAACACCAGCCCCTGCAAGGCATCTTCCGTGGCAACGAATTGCATCAGGGAGACCAGCGCGTGAAATACGAACACGAGCGCAATGCCCATGAGCACCACGCCCGAGGTCGGCAACCCGCGCCAGCGTGCGACGCCATCGAGAATCAGCGCGGACGCCAATGCAAAAAGAAACGCGTTGACCGGCACGACCCAGCTATCGGGCACGCCGGGCACATGCAAATTGAGCACAATGGCGAGCGCCGCACCGAATGCCGCCGCCGCCGATACGCCCAATGTGTACGGACTGGCTAGCGGATTATCGAGAATGGTCTGCATCTCGCCGCCCGCCAGTCCGAGCGAGCCACCGACGAGTACGGCCATCAGCGCATAGGGCAAACGGATTTGCCAAACGATCACCTGCGCGTCCGGGCTGGCCGCGGCGGGCGTGACGAGCGTGCGCCATAACTCGCGCCAGCCAAGTGCCGACGGCCCGTGCGTGAAGTCCATCGCCAGCGCCATCACGATCAACCCGGCCAACGCCACCAGCCATAACGCGCGGCGCAGGTTGAGTTGACGATAGCCGCTTGCCACACCGGCTTGAAGCGCGTCTTCGGCGGCCAGTTTGGCCGACGAGGCAGGCGCGGTCGCGGCGTGCGGCGCAGCGCTCGCATGGGTTACGTTTTGCATGTCGCCCGCCAGACTCACGGCTTGTCTCCATCGACCCAGTAGGTGCCGTGATACGGCACTGCCAGAAAGCGTTGATGGATCTCGGTGAACGTGGCGTTGGCGTCGATCTGCGGGAACCGGCCCGGATAGAACCAGTTCAGCATCGCTTCGACAGCCACGATGTTGTACGGCGAATCGTAAAAGTTGTGCCACAAGCCGTGCGTGCGGCCTTCGCGCACCGCTTTGATCGACGCGATGCCCGGTGTCTTGACGAACGCGTCGAGCGAAGCGCGCGCATCGGCTTGCGTCGTCTCGGCGCCCACGTGAATGCGCAATTGGCTCGCATTGCCGCGTGTGCCCGTCGCAATGTAGACGTCCGGTTGCGATGCCAGTACGTGCTCAAGATTCAGGTCGCCGATCACCCCCGGCAGCAAATCGCGCGCGATGTTCTCGCCACCGGCGGCATCGACGAATTCGCCGATATTGCCGCGTCCGACCGTATGGCAGCAGCCGGGCCAGACGCCTGCGAGCATCTGCACGAAGACCTTCGGCCGTGCATTCGTGGGAATGGTCGCGACGGCATCGCGCACGGCTTTCAAATGCGATTGATAGAGCGAGATATAGGCTTCGGCCTGCGCTTCGCGTTGCATCGCTTTGCCCATCAACCGCAGACTCGGGACGGTGTCTTCGAGCGGCTGCTGACGGAAGTCGACGAAAATCACCGGCACGCCTGCGGCGGCGAACTCCTTCACGAGGGCGTTATGACGCCCGGGGCCATGGCCGCCGATGCTGAAGATTGCGAGATCGGGCTTGAGTGCCAGCGCCTTCTCTGCACTGACCGTCGCCTCTGACGATTGACCGATCTTCGGAATCGTGTCGATTTGCGGGAAAACCTTTTCGTATTGCTGCCACGTCTGCGGATCGAGAGACTGCAATTCGCCCTGCCAGCCCACGATGCGCGCCAGCGGCTGCTTGCCTTCGAGTAGCGCTACCGCATAAAGCAAGCGCCCCTCACCCAGCAGGATGCGGTTGACGTGATCCGGCAGAGTAACTTGCCGCCCCGCCATGTCGGTGACGGTTTCACCGGCGTGCGCGGGTGAAACGATGGCGATTGCCGCGAGCGCTGTGACGAGCGCACCGGCTGCCGCACGTAACACGGACAACACGCGCAGCGAGCGCTTAAATTCCAACGAAAACTTCCACATAACGGTGACACCCGGCGTTGAATTAATAACAATTCTCATTTCCATTAAAATGTAGCGCCGGGGTGTGTTGGCTTCGTGTTGACGGGATGTCGTTATGTATTGGTTTGTATTGAGATGTATCGATGTATGGGCGGCGAGCGCAAAGACGGCGCGCGCCGGTAGACTGCCATGCTTTGCCGTGTCGCCGTGATGTCCTCCGCCCAACCGCCTAGCGCTTCCAGCGCTCCCGTCGCAATTCCGCGCCCTGCCGCCCGCTTGCTGGTCGTCGACGACGATCCGCAAATTCGCGATCTGCTTAGCGATTACCTGCGCGAATCGGGTCTGGACGTGCTCACGGCTGCCGACGGTCAACAAATGTGGGCGCAGCTCGCACAGGCCAGCGTCGACGTGGTGGTGCTGGATCTGATGCTGCCCGGCGAAGACGGCTTGTCGCTATGTCGCCAGTTGCATGCGCGCGGCGATGTGTCGGTCATCATGCTGACATCGCGCGGCACCCTGCTCGACCGCATCGTCGGACTGGAAGTCGGGGCCGACGACTACCTGCCTAAGCCCTTCGATCCGCGTGAGCTACTGGCGCGCGTGAAGGCCATTCTGCGACGCGGGCCTCGTTTGCCTGCCGGGGGCGCGGCCAGTGGTTCGCCGTTGCCGCCGCCGGTGGGAAGCGCAGGCGTCGGCAGCGTCCGGCAACCGCCGGTCCACCCTGCCCCGCCCGCCACGCCGCAGCGTGCACAGCCGGCGTTCTTCGATTTTGACGGCTGGCGGCTAGACACATTGGCGCGTCAACTGATCTCTCCCGAGGGTCGCGTGATTACGCTGGGCGGCTCTGACTACCGCACGTTGCAAGCGCTGGTGATGCATCCGCATCGCCCGCTCTCGCGCGACTTTCTGCTCGACTGTGCCTTCGGGCGGCATGGTGCCGCCAACGACCGTGCGATCGATGTCTGTATCAGCCGTCTGCGCGCGCATCTCGATACGCGGGCACGACCGTCGCCGCTCATTCGCACGGTGCGCAACGAGGGCTATATGCTTGCGGCGGATGTGGTGAGTGCGGGTGCCTGACGTGCCGTTCGACACCACTAAGCGCGACCGGGCGTCGCGCACGCGCCGCTATTTCGGCTGGCTTGGCTGGCCGCGCACGCTCTCGGGACGGCTCGCGCTGATTTTGGTCGTCGGCATGCTTGCCACGCAATTGGTGACGGGCACGGTTTGGTTCGATGCGCGTTACGGTCGCGTGGCCGAAGTGCCCGTGCGCACGGGCGGCGCGCGCATTGCCGATGCGGTCAAACTTTTCGATGTGGTGCCTGTGACCGAGCGTGCCGCGCTGATGGCGCGTTTGCGAGCCGCAGGGATCGACGTGCAGCCGATTGGCGTACCGGCCCCGGCGCGCACGATGGAGCATTTTTCCGACGATTTGTTCGACGGGGTGCTGCGGGCGCAACTGGGTGACGAGCATCCGTTTGTCGCGCGCCCGGTCGTGCTTTATGACGACGCCAGCGAGCCGCTGACGCTCTCGACGCTGCTGCGCGCGAATGCCCCGACGGCGCATTTGGCTGCCGACGTGCAGCTACGCGACGGTCAGTGGTTGTCGCTCGCGGTTGTGGCCGGACAAGCCGGGCTGGATCTGCGCCCAGGCGCGGCGTTTGCCGATTACTTCGTGCGTATCTATCTGATGCGCATTCTCGCGGTGGTGCTAATTGCCGTGGTCGCCGTGCGTATTGCATTGCGGCCGCTCGCACGGCTATCGGATGCGGCTGATCGGCTTGGACGGGACATTCACAGCCCGCCGCTCGACGAGACGGGGCCAGCGGAAGTGCAGCGGGCCGCGCATACGTTTAACGCGATGCAGCGCAGTCTCATCGACGCGATGCAAGCGCGTACGGCGTTTCTCGCTGCGGTGTCGCACGATTTGCGCTCGCCCCTCACACGCCTGCGTTTGCGCGCCGAGACGCTTGCCGAGCCGACGCAGCGCGAGCGATTTCGTCACGATCTGATGGAGATGGAAGCCATGATCGCGGCGTCGCTCGATCACGTGCGCGGTGTACCGAGCGGTGAAGCGCTGCGAGAGATCGATGTCGACGCGTTACTGCGGGCCGTGGCGGAAGATGCTCGCGAAACCGGCAGCGATGTGCGCGTGCGTGAGCAAAGCGTGGCGGCAGACGTGGCGCTGGTGCGGGGGTATCCGCGCACGTTGCGGCGCTGTGTGCAGAATCTGGTCGATAACGCGGTGCGGTATGCGGGCGGTTGCCGTCTGTCGGCGAACTTGTCGCCGCTGGGGACGCATCTGGAGGTGGTGGTGGAGGATCGCGGGCCGGGCATTCCCGAGGCGGAATTGAGTGCGGCAGTCGAACCGTTCGTGCGTGCCGGTGGGGGGCGTCGCGGTGCGAGTTCTGGCGTGGAGGCCGCGTCGTTCGGGCCAGATAGCCCGGAGAGCGCGGAAGGTGTCGATGGCGTCGATGGTGTCGGCCTGGGGCTTGCCATCGCCCGCACCATTGCACAGGCCCACGACGGCACGCTCATGCTTTCCAACCGCCCGGGCGGTGGGCTGCGCGCGGTGTTGAGCTTGCCCGTGGATGGGCCGGTGACGCACTGAGACCTTATTCGCGCCGAAACGTGAGCACCCCTCGCCCGATGGGATTTCCCGGCACTAACGGATTCGGCATCCATGCGGTGTGGACGACGAGGGTGTCTCCATCGAGCTTGTAGAAACGCTCCTGTTCCGTGCCGTTCCAAGCCTCGTGCCAAGAGGCGTCGACCTTTGTAATGAATCGTTCCCCTTCCACCCGGTACCGCCCCGTATAGGCCATCGCCGTTCGGAAAAGTGCGGCAAGTTGCTCGTCGGAATTTCCCGGCGCTCGCGCGTTGGCCGTCATCAGCACCATCATTCGACCATCCGCGCCGAAAATGATGCGTCCATTCGGATCTGCGCCCCACGGTTGACTGCGTTCCTTCGAGTCTTGAAGTTCTGTTTCAAAAGAAACCAACTGCCAAGTGCCTTGGAGCTTAGTGTCGTGTTCAGACATATGTCCTCCTGTCGCATCTCGCGCGTTAAATGCGCTGGTAGCGTTTAATCTCGAACGGGTTGACGAAGGTAATGGATATCCCACTCGGTTTCGTGGGTCGGCGTGAACCCGTGCCTTTGGTAAAAGCGGTTTGCATCGCTGCCACGTAACGCACCCAGCCGGATGGGCATGCGATTGGCATCCGCGTCATGGCACACCGCGCGCAGCACTGCCGCGCCGACACCCCTGCCTTGGTGTTCCGGCAGGAGATAGAAGTGGTCTAAGAGCCAGTGGTCTGCTTGCGGACGAATCAGAATAAAACCTGCCGACACGCCATCAACTTCAATGAATCGGCATAGCGTCGGCTCGAACGCATCTAAGAAGCGTGTCCGGGCGCGTTGTGGATCGAAACGCCCAATTCGCTCAAGGCTCTCGCGCATGGCAGCGATACGAATGTCGACTAACGTTTGCGCGTCAGATTGCGTTGTCGGGCGAAAGGTTAGCTTCATTGGGGGGCGATTGTTTAATACGCATTCGGTAATGGGAGATTTTCTGCCGAGCGGCTAAGGAACACAACCATCGGGCCGATAACTGACGTATCGCAACTACGATCGATGGACCGCAACGTGTCTTCACTCTTAATGATTCACCCGAGACTGCCAGAGCGACGGGTGGAACTGGGCTTCAATTTGTCGGCGTTAATCTTTGGCACGCTGTGGGCCTATTCGGAGGGGCTGACGACGCAAGGCGCGCGGATGGTCGCCGTCGACGCGAGCGCTAGTCTTCTCGTCTCCATCGACTACCCCATGGGGGCTTTAGCGTTGGTGCTAGCCAAGAACTTCTATTGCGCTAAGCGTGGCGGTGAATGGCTTCGCCGCCGATTGACGGCACAAGGCTACCGCGTGCGAGATTGAATCAACGTGATGTGTGTGACCTGCCTGTCAGCTCTCGGGATCGTCCCCGAACTCGCGCAGTTCCTGTGAGCATCGGCAAGCTTTGGCGATCTTGGCAGCCCACAGGATCGCAGCTTCGTGCGACGGCAGCGCCAAGACACAAAAGCCGCCGTCGAACTCTTTCGTCTGAGGATACGTTTCGTTGGTAACCGTGCCGTCCGCGGCGACCATGAGCGGTGCCACCTCGCCGTTGATGCCCCCACCGAACACGTACACGCCCGCCGCCTTCGCTTCGCGAATGACTTCATGTGCGGCCTCGCCTACGGCTGGCAAGTCCTCAGCGGAGACGTTCATGGCACTCGCTGGAAAGGAAATCAGGTACTTCTTCATCGCTCGCTCCCGACGTTCACGCGTCACGCATGCTCACTGGCAATGCAGATCGTCGCGGGGTGCCCCACCGCTGCGGCAAAACATGATGACGTTGGGCGGGTTGCCTTGCGGGGTGTCGAGTGTGATGCCGACGGCCACATTCTGACGCGGCTGTGCCATACCAGCCATATGCCATTGCCCTTGGTGCTTCACCCAGACGAAGGTGAGGAACGCGCAAGCATTGTGATACCCGTAGGCGAAAATGAGTTGGTTCGAGCCTGTGTACAGATAGCTCGCGCTTTCCGTGCTGGGCTGGATGCACACAGCCGCTTCGCCCGTGCTGTTGGTGATAGGCAGGATGGTGTTTCTTTCGCAGTTGGGGCTGGTGCAGCCTTGATCCATCTGCGCAAGAATGCCCGCGTCATCGACGCCGTAAGTGGCGCCCGCCCAAGCTTGACCGGACAAACTCAGTCCGGCAGACAAAACCAGCGCAGCTAACACCCGCAGCAGATATGCGTTCATATGACGTGAGCCCCAAAGGTGGAATGCCTGAACGGATTCTAGTCACGAGATTCAGGAAGATCCATGCCTCAATTGGGGGACGTTGATCGGCGAGTTTATGCGGTGTGGGTGCGAAGGCGACGTTCAAACAAATCCGCAGGGCGGGTTGTTAACGCAATGCCTGCCGGATTCCCAGCGCGATCATCAACCCGCCACAGGTGAGGTCGATCCACGCCTTTGCGCGGCGATATGCCTTCGCAATGGTTGCGTGAGATAAAACGAGCGCGACGGCTCCGTACCAGCAAGTTGCTGACGCGCCGACAGTCGCCAGCAGCGCGAAGAATGTCTGCGTGGAAACGTGGGTGGGCACCGCTGAGGAAAACACCGCCGCATAAAACGCGATGGACTTCGGGTTCGCGATATTGGTCGCGACACCTTGCAGGAACGCGCCGCGAAGCCAAGGCGCCTTCGGTGCGTAACCTGCTGCCAAAGGGGTTGCCCGTGCCGACACTACGAGCCGCAGTCCGAACCAGATCAGATAGGCCGCGCCCGCAAGCCTGACGCCGAGAGCGAGCCACGGGAACATAGCAAACACCACGCCGATACCAAGGACGGCACAAGTCGCCCAGAACAGATTCACCGCCACGATTCCGGCGACGAGCGCAAGCGCATCGGCGCGCGTGCCGGTGACCGACTTGTGAGTGATAGCGACGAAGTTCGGCCCGGGTATGACGACGGCAGCCGCATAGACAGTAAAGACTGTAACAATCGCAGACCAATCAACCATTTTGTCGCCTCAGTGGGTGGTGGTACCAAGCGCGGCGCTATCCGCCCAGTTCTTGAACTGGTCGAACAATCGAAAGCCAACGTAATCAGATGCACGTTGGTAACGCGACCTGTAGTAACAGTCCCAATAGCTAATCATTCGATCGCGCGTCGCCCGGAAAAACTGCGGATTCTCACGGAAGAACGCGCCGTAGACGGCGTGATCCATCGAAGGAATGCTCGCTTCGACTGCGCTGAGAATTTCTATCACGTACTCGCCGCAGAGTTGTGCGACGAACGGTGCCACCCATGGCGCCGACGATTCGGCTAGCCGTTGCACCTGGCGTTGGCGAACATACCCATCAGGATTTCGCGTCAGCATACACGCGTACATGACGGATTGGACGTCGTTCAGATTTGCGAAGAGCGATTCATCCGGGGCGTAGTAAACGCGATACGGAATTTGGAGAGATTGGCCTCCAACCATGACGGCCAATCCATGACTGCCGATCTTGTAACTTCGCATCAAATTCGAGACGACGCCGACTTCGGAGCGAAGCGACTCGGGAAACGCCTTGGTTAACGTTTCCAAAGACAAAGCATCGATCCCCTCCTGGCTCCAATCCACCGAAATACCTCCGCCATCGATGTCTTTCGAAATCGCGTGAACAAGTCCCTATCAGACGGCAGGCCTGCGGCCGCCCATTTCTCTCAACATCCAGAGACGCCACAACTCAAAAATTCCCGTCATTCCGATGAGCAGCATGACACCGATGACAGAGGCATCGTAGCGAGGAAGCGCATTCAACATGCCGATTGTCATAGTCCCCAAAATCGCCCACAGGGGAAAGCAGAAAAACCAGTGCGTCAGATAACCCACAAAGAAGATACTCACCACAACATTGAGCAGCACAAACCACAAGCAAGTAACGACAAGCAGCCAGGTCGGCACATGTTCGCCCATCGGCGGCGAAATCTTCACGCCCGCATAGCCGAGTGCAAAGAACACCACCAGCGCACAGAGCGGCACCATCTCATGGATGTTGCGCATTCGTTCGCGGATCTCCAGCAGCATCCGGATCGTGCCAAATGCGATCGTCGCGCAGTTGAGCAGGTCCCAATAGCTCATCCTATTGACCAGTCCCATCCACATGCCCGTCACAAAGATCGTCTGGAAAGACATGAACGAAAGCAAGCCCGACTGACTCCGCACGATGTACGGCAGATTCACTAACAGCGCCCAGCCAGAACCGGCTAGCGACAGCACCGCGACAATGACCGTCGCTACCTGCCCGCCGCCGCCAACGATGGACACCCCACATCCCAACACCGCCAGCCCATACCACCCGTAGACCACCAGCGGCTTTCGCCCAACAGTGACCTCCAACGTGCTACAGAAATCTCGGATCGATTTCGACAGCCCCGGACCGAATCGGTAGGTCGCGCCGAGTAGAAGACCGCAAACCGTACCGACAACCAACACGCCGCCCCCGAGCACCATGAGCAAGCCGAGCATCTCGTGGGCTTTAAAAAACGTCAGCAACGCATTGTTCCCGGCACCGGAAATCGCCAGTCCGCCCAACGTGATCACGCCAATGGCGAATGCGGCGATGCTCGCGATGTTGCCCTGCGTGATGCGCGGACGGAGCACCGCATCGCGCCACGCATCGAGCAGCACCGGATCGAACATCCGGTCGCGAAGAAAGCGCAGTTCGCCATCCAGGCGGGTCAGTACCTTGCGCATGTCGTATAGCACGTCTGAAGCGATAGGCTTCCATGCGGCAGCAGGCCGCTTCCCTTCAAGCAGCAACGACGTCGCCGGAGACCCTCGCCGGCCGTGCACGAACTTCGCCATCTCGAAGTCGGCCGACGCAAGCCACAGCGCATCTCGCGCCAAATCTTGGCCAAACCGGCTCGCAGTGCGGACGTCCCTATCCCACGAATACACTTCGGCAAGTGCCAAACGCACTGCCGGTGCAGCATTCTGGTGCGCCGCATAGCGAAGTGCGTGATATTCGAACGCATCTGCGAACTCCAGATGCACGAATGCCGTCGACAAACGCAGCTTCGTCAGTGAATCAACGATCCGCAGATCGTTGCCCGACGCCAGATCGCCCATCGACGAGATTCGGTAGTGCCAAACATCCTCTGGCAAGCCGCGCAGCCACGTGTCAAACGCTTGGAATGCCTGCTCGCCGATATCGCTCCCAGCGTCGTTCCCCTGCTTCTCGCCGGAAGCCACTGGATCGATCGACCCCACGGTGTCTGCCGCCGCGCGTTGTGTGGCCGTGGTCTCGGCACTGGGCGAATAGCCGCCAGAGCCCGATTCTCCGGATGCGGATTGTGCGTCTGCCCGATCACTCGCCCATGCCATGGCCGCTTCGTAGGCCGTGCGAAGACGCTGAAACGCCTCGGGATCGTCTTCGGGACGCGTTTGCTTGACCAGAGCGGCGTAGGCGCGGCGAATCTGCTTGACGTCGTCCGTCTGCGCAATCTGCAATACCTGCCACCACTCTGAAAAGGTGATTGGTCGATTCATGTCGTTAAGGAGCGTCGGGGCGTCGAACGGAGGGATGACGCGCGCGCCCATCAGGCGGGCGTGCGACGTCATCAAAACAAGCGTTATCGCCAGGTGTCCTGGTCGATGCGATCAAAGAAGCCAGCGATCTGCGGCCGCATCTCGCGAATGCGCGATTCGTCCTGCGCCTCTAGCGTGGACTGGAACTGTGTGAGCGCAGTGTCGATGGCATTGCGCAGATCGCCGCGGGCCTGGAGGTAAAGGCGCTCCCCTCGCGAGATCAGCGCCTGATTCTCGGTCTGATCGCGCGGATGCACCTTGATGCGCGACAGCGCCTCAAGGCGCTCGCGAATCTCCTCGGGCGTCATGACGCCAGGGTTCTCTTCGATGACCAAACTGTGCATCTTCCCCGTGGCAAGCAGCTTGGCTTCAACCTCGAGAATGCCATTCACGTCGTACGTAAAACGCACCTCGACCTTCCCACTCTCCCGCGTTGAACCCTTGGGTAAGTCGATACGAAGTTTGCCGAGCAAAATGTTGTGCGCGACGTGCCGCGCTTCGCCCTGATACACCCGCAGTTCGATTTCGCGTTGATCGTCATGCAACGGCACCAGCGTTTTCGCATAGCTCGCCGGTACTGTCGTGTTGCGCTCGATCAGCGGGCTGTAATGCCCGGAGGAAAACTGGCCCGGCGTCACCTCAAGGGCGGTTTCGATCCCCATCGAGTAAGGTGCGACGTCCGTCATGACCCGCTCGGACAACGCCGCATCGCGCGCCTTGAGGCCGCCCTGCACCGCAGCGCCCAGCGCAACGACGGTGTCCGGATCAAGGTCGACGTTCGGGAACCTGCCGAACATTAGGCTGACCAGTCGGCGCACCATCGGCATTCGCGTGGCGCCACCCGCCAGCACGACGGCGTCCAACGCCGACGGTCGGATACGCGCATCGCGCAATGCCATCTCCACCGGCCCTCGCAATCGCTCCAACAGGTATTCGCAATGTTCGGCGAAGGCCTCTTGCGTGACGGTCCACTGATACACACGGCCCTGCCACTCGCATTGCATCGCGGCACTTGCGTTGTCCGTGAGCGCGCGCTTGACACGCTCCGCCTGCGGCCGCAATTCTGCGATCAGCGTTTCGGGCCACATTTCGAGCGACTTCTCGTACTTGGCCGGTTCGGTCGCCTTGAGACTCTCGATCAGACCGCTGGCATTGCCAAAGGCGAACAGCAGCGCATCGACGAAGTCTTCGCCACCGAGCAGATTGTCGCCCGCCGTCGCTCGGACTTCCATGATCCCCTCGAACAACTCCAGCACCGACACGTCGAACGTGCCGCCGCCGAGGTCGAACACAAGGAAACTGGTTTCGTCTTTGTCGTGCAGGCCGTAGGCAAGCGCTGCGGCGGTCGGCTCATTGAGCAGGCCCGCCACGTTCAAACCGGCGAGTTCTGCCGCGGCGCGGGTCGCCTTGCGCTGGGCGTCGCTGAAGTAGGCAGGCACCGTGATCACGGCGTCCGTTACGGGGTGGCCGAGATGCGCTTCGGCATCGGCCTTGAGCGACTTGAGCACGAATGCCGAGAGTTCCTCCGGCCGAAACGTCCGCGAGCCAAGCTGCGTCGTGCGCGGCGTGCCCATGTAGCGCTTGAACACGGCGGCCGTGGCCTTGGGATGCGACTCCAGACGGTCGCGGGCTGCGGCGCCGACGATGATGCTGTCGTCGGCAAGCACGCTCACGCACGACGGCGTAAGCACACTGCCCAACGCATTGGGAATGAGCTCTGCGCGACCGTTACGCCAGATGGCCACGAGACTGTTCGTCGTACCTAAATCTACCCCGATGATGCTGCGAGCTTCTTGATCCATTCTATTTTTAGATGCTTTGGACTGCGGACTGCCGTGAGTATGCCATTTGGGCGATGTCTGCTCACCAATTCCCGTCTGCCGGTGGGTGCAATCGTGTCTTCAGAAAATCGAAGTACTTCGGATCGTCGTCAGCGAAAATTTCTTTTCCTGCGCCCATATAGGCGCGCGCCAGCTCGTCGGCCGCGCGATCCAAATTTCCGAGCTCGAACTGGCATTGCCCGAGGCGTAAGTGCAGAAATGGATTGCCGATGCCGCCCACGCAATGCATGGCATCACTCATTACCTCGAGGCATTGCTGGAAACTCTTGGAGTAGAAATAGACGTCGCCCAACCCCGCAAGAATGCGCACGGTCATATCGCACTCTTCTCTGGGCTGTGGGACTAGAGCCAGCGCCTGGGAGAATCGCTCGAATGCGGGCATCAGCTCTGCGCGTGCGATCAGCGAATTCCCTTCTTCATATAGCGCGTTGATTTCTGCTTGTTGGCGCTTAGCTAAGGCCGTCGACACACTCGTCGAATCCGACGAATTATTCTTTTTCTTCTTTAACCAATCGAACATTCTTGCGAACTCCCCCGAACCCGCGATTTGAATAGGGGCGCCCGTTGCAGGCCCCCACTTTCTTTGATTTGGGCAAATCGTATCATGGGGCGAAACACCTCCCCGGTATTTAACCTGCCCCCTCACCCGCCGGGATGAACGGGCAAACCAGATTGCCCTTCCGGGCAACCTGGTTTGCCCGAAACCTCAATGGTGGAACACCGGGTTCTATACAAAACTAGACCGATCCGACATCGAATCGATGCGCGGCAAGACGTCGATGCACCGTGCCGCAGGGTGAACTGGCTGCATTACCTCTTCGAGGGATCTAGAGATGAAGAACCGGACGAGATTGTCTCTTGTTTGCTGCGCATTGGTCTTGGGCTACGCCAGCGTAGGCACGCCTGCCTTCGGCGAACAGAAGCGCGCCACTACCTCTGCTAGCGACGCCGATATTCGCAAAACGGACGCGCAATCCGAAGAGGCATGGGCCTATTCGGTCGGCATTCAGAATTATGTATTTGGCCTGCCTCTCACCATTTATGAGCGCGAGCGGGCACTGCGGCTGAATCCTGCGGCGCTAGAAAAGGCTAAGAAGGTGGCACCCGCTGCCCCCCTCAATCAGATTGGGCATATGAAGACGCTCGCCACCGCCGACGACGTCATGCCCTACACGCCCAACAACGACACCGTGTACAGCGGGTCGCTACTGGACCTGCGAGACGGCCCCGTTATTCTCACTGCACCCGACATCAGCGATCGATATTGGTCGGTCGAAGTGGCGGACGCCTATACGAACAACACGTTCTACATCGGCACACGGGCCACCGGCGGTAAGGGCGGCAATCACGCATTCGTCGGCCCGGATTGGAAGGGAACCCTTCCGGCGGGGGTGGTCGAGCATCGCATGCCAACGAACGAAATCATGTTCGCGATTCGCATCGGCGTGCTCCCCGGGGATGCCAGCGACCTCAAAAAGGTCAACGCGCTTCAAGAGCAGTTCTCGCTAACCTCGTTGAAAAACTGGGGCGACCCATCTAAGCACGGCATGGCCGATGTGCCCACGCCGAAGACGCGCACCGTGTATTCGGGAAATCTGGCGTTTTATCAGACGTTGGCCGATCTCCTGATCGAGAACCCGCCCGCGAAGGAAGACGCCGCGGCTGTCGTCCTGCTGCACCGTGGTGGCATCGAAGTCGGTCAGCCGCTTCAAGTCGATCAGTTAAGCGCGCCAATGAAAGCCGGACTCGCCCGTGCCGCCGTCGATGGCCCCAAGATCATGAAATGGAAGGTGAAATTCAGAGGCACGCCGTACCCAACGCGCTGGAACAATCTTCGCCCCGGAAGTTACGGCGTCGATTACTTTGATCGCGCTGCCGGTGCACTGGAGGGGCTCTTTGTTCACGACCGTGAAGAAGCCGAGTACTTCAGCACCTACGAATCAGGCGACGCGCAATTGCTCGACGGCAAGAATCGCTACGTACTGCATTTCAACAAGGATGAGCTGCCGCCCGTTGCCGACAATGGCTTCTGGTCGATCACGATGTATGGGTCGAACTTCCAACTCGTCAAGAACCCGATCAATCGGTTTTCCATCGGGGATCGAACGCCCGGGTTAAAGAAAAACGACGATGGATCGCTCGATATTTATATTCAACACACGGCGCCCGCAGGAAAGGAAAGCAACTGGCTGCCGTCGCCGCCCAGCGGTCTCTTTCGCTTGAACTACCGCATTTATCTCCCCCAACCGCAAGCACGCGATCCAAAGACGCTGGGGAAATACCTGCCGCCGATCAAGAAGGTCTCGTAACCCCCTCAGGCCCTCGGGTTTTGACTCACGGCCTCGCCGCGCCGTCCAGCAGCCTCACTGCTGGACGGCGCGGCGGCAAACCCGCGTGACGAACATACATACGAAATATTCATAAATTACAACGCAACATTCATTTCTCTTATGCTGCGCCGCGCCATACACTCCGGGTATTCCCTGATCTCCGAGTGGAAACCGCAGCATCATGAATTCGAAGCAAGTCCCCCAACAGCCCGTCCACACGCCGTCTTCGGCCGCTGACTGGGTCGCAGAACGCTCACCTCAGGCCGTTGCGCCGTCGATTGTCACGCTTGCCGTCGTCACCCTGCTGACCGGCGTCGGCGCCGGTGTCGCCGGTACCCTGCTCGCGGCCCTGCTCCATATCGTTCAGCACTTTGCGTTCGGTTATGCCACCGACACCGTGTTCGGTGCGCAAAGCTTTCTTAGCGGCGTGGCCGAAGCTTCGCCCGAACGGCGTTTTGCCGTGCTCACGCTGTGCGGTGTCATCGCCGGGCTCGGCTGGTTCGCCGTATATCGCTTCGGTGCCAAGCTCGTCTCGATCAAGGACGCCGTCTCGCGCGGACGTGCCATGCCAGTCGGCAGCACGCTCGCGCACGCGCTCCTGCAAATCGTGACCGTCGCGCTCGGCTCGCCACTCGGGCGCGAAGTCGCTCCGCGTGAGCTCGGCTCGCTCATCGGTGACCAGTTGGCTCGCCGCGCCAACCTCACGCCGGAACAATGCCGTCTGATGGTCGCTTGCGGCGCAGGTGCTGGTTTGGCCGCCGTCTACAACGTGCCGCTCGGCGGCGCGATCTTCGTGCTCGAAGTGCTGCTCGGCACGTTTGCGTGGCGCGCGGTGTTGCCCGCCTTCGCTACGTCGGCCATCGCCGCCGCCGTCGCATGGATCGGCATGGGTGCCGAACAGCAGTACACCATTCCCGTCTTCGACGTCAGCGCACCGCTCATCGGCTGGGCGCTCGTCTGCGGCCCACTCGTCGGCGTGGCCGCTTGGGGCTACGCACGCCTCACCGAACAAGCGCGCGCAAACGCACCGCGCGATTGGCGTCTGCCGGTATTCGCGCTGGCGAACTTCATGGTCTTGGGTTTGGTGATTGCGTGGTATCCGCAGTTACCGGGTAACGGCAAAGGCCCCGCAGGGCTGGCGTTCAATGGCGAACTCACGATTGCGCTCGCGTTTGCATTGCTTGCGCTGCGGGTGTTTTTCACATGGAGCAGCCTGCGTGCCGGTGCCGCCGGTGGCTTACTCACGCCGGGGCTCGCCAACGGTGCGTTGCTCGCCGTGGTGTTGTGCGGGGTGTGGAATGGCGCATTGCCCGACGCGATGACCGTGCCGCTGGGCGCGGCGGCACTCGTCGGTGCCACCGCATTTCTCGCCGTCTCGATGCGCATGCCGATCACGGCCGTGGTGCTCGCGCTTGAATTCACTCACGTGAATCAAGACTTTCTTGCACCGATGCTGCTGGCCGTTGCCGGTGCCGCATGCACGGCACGTTGGATCGATCAGCGCGTGGCCACGACGAAGAGCCGCGGGAACGGCAGTAGCACCGTACCGTCGGCCAGCGCCGGATAAGCCTTCGCAATCTCGTCGGTGTAGCGCGCAAGAAACGCTTCGCGCGAGGCATCGTCGAGCTTGGCCAGAAACGGACGCAACGCACTTCCCTTGAACCACTCCACCACCGCCGGTGCCCCGCCCGCGAGCGGGTGATGGTAAGTCGTGCGCCACACATCGACGCGCGAACACGTGGCCTTGAGCAGTGGGTAATAGAACGACGCCCCGTGACGCGCCGTGCGCTCTACACCCTTCAACGTTGCCGCCCACGGGCCGTCGGCGGCCACTTCACGCATCAGTCGGTGCGCCGGTTCGTCGAGGTTGTCAGGGGTTTGCACCGCGAGCGAGCCGCCCGGCGCCAAGCGCTCGATCAGATGCGGATACAGCGTCTCGTGATCGGGCAACCATTGCAGCACGGCATTGGCGAGAATTACGTCGAACGGGCCGTCCTCCCAGCCCGCGATATCCGCCACATCGAAGCGAAATTGCGGCAGACGTTTGCGCGCGGCATCGACCATGTCTTGCGAACTGTCGAGGCCCAGCACATCGGCCGTGGGATAGCGCGCTGCCAGCACTTCGGTCGAATTGCCAGGGCCGCAGCCGATATCGACCACTTTGCCCGCTTCGGCATTAGGAATGGCAGCAACGAGGTCGCGCACCGGGCGCGTGCGCTCATCTTCGAACTTTACGTACTGCGAGGCTTGCCACGCCGGATTCACTGGCGCGTTAGACGACGGCACTTGCGTCATGACTCACTCCCTCAGGAACACAGAGAACAGGTCGTCACGATATCAGGTCGCGGCTTGCATTGCCTCCACGAACACGCGCAAGTGCGAGGCCTCGGCGTCGGTAATCGCCCAGTACGTCATGCCGTCGCGACGCCAGCGCGCAATGGTGTAACCATCCACGCCCGTCAGGCTCGGCGCCGTCGACGCCTTATCGCGCGACGGGAAAACGTACAGATCGATGGGATGCTTGTCGGTGTGATAAACGAGCACGCCGACCGTACGGCCGCCCACGTAGTCGAGTCGGCCGCCCGCAAGCGGGAAGCCCTTTGCGGCGAGATCCACCACCGGCGGCGCGTAATCGAGGCGGCCGTTGAACCACGGCTTGACGGTGTGCTGATCGGTGGAGATCACATCAATCGGATGTTGCGAGAGCAACGCACGCACGTGACTCGCGACAATCTCCTGTGGTTGCAATCCCGTCGTCGCCTGCACACTAGCCGTCTCCGGCGGTGCAGGCGGACGCGCGACAAGCAGTGCCATTGCCACCGCCATGCCGCCGAGAATCGCCCCGCCTGCGCCGCCGAAAAACCAGGGCGCAAGCCGCGAACCCCACCCAGCGTCGGATGAAGTTTCTTTCGCGCGCACTGGCTTCGCACGCGGCTGTGAAGTCTGCGGGGGCTGTGTGGTCTGTGGGGCCTGTGAAGACTGTGACGGCGTGTGCCCACCGGCGCGTTGTTCCGCATGCGCTAGGTCGGCCTGAATGCGCGCACGCAGCGAGGCAGGCGCATCGTGCCGCAGCGAACCGTCGCGCAACACCTTGCCGAGCGTGGTATCTGCGGCCGTCGGTGCGACTGGCGCGCCGGTCGACGTAGATGCCGTCGGCGTGACGCTGGTAGGCGCGGCGGCACGTGGCGAATCCGCGTCACGATCAGGTTGTTGGGGATCGTTGGGATGCTTGGGATCGTCAGGCTTGTTCATCGCGTCCTCCGCGTGGATTGCCGCCCAGAGGCAGACGTGTGACCTGTGCCGTCGACGTTGGCACCGACGTGCGTCCGGCATCCTGCTTCGCGCGCACGGCAGCGGCAAGCATCTGCCGACCGCGCGCAAGCCGCGACATCACGGTGCCGGCCGGTACGCCGACAATGGTTTCGATCTCCCGGTAACTCATATCCTCCATCTCTCGCAACACGAGTACCTCGCGAAACACGACCGGCAATGTGGCCAGCGCGTCGCGCACCATCGCGCACTCATCGCGCCGCACGGCCAGCAACTCCGGGTCGGTGCCACTGGCGTCGTCCCATCCCGGCAGGCGGGTGTCGCCGTGCAGACCATGCAGCGTCTCGTCGAACGGCGTGCCGTCCGCTGCATCGGAGCGCCGCCGCCATTCGGTGAGCCATGTGTTGCGCACGATGGCCAGCAACCATGCACGTGCGTTCTCGCCGCGAAAACCGTCGAAGAACCGCAACGCGCGCAGATACGCCTCCTGCACGATGTCGTCGGCGTCGCTCGCACTGCCCGAGAGCCAACGGGCAAGGTTGTACGCCGCGTCGAGATGCGGCAATGCCAACACCTCGAATCGTCCCGCGAGCGTCGCATCAGGGACGAATGGCGGGGCTGACGGGTCGGAATCGGAGTGCGGAGCGTCGCTCACCGGGGTCTCCCGAAGGCGGGCACGCGCGTCATGATCGACGTGCCCGGGTTAGCCGCATTGGCAAACTGCTGCATCGGATGAATCGCGTTGATGACGCCCATTGAAACACACTTGCGCGCGCGCGCATCTTCGAATCCTGTCTGGCTCGCACCGGCCACCGGGTTCGATCGTGTTCGCGCGTGCGCCGTTCATTTCACAACGATGGTGCCGGTCATGTGCGGATGAATCGCGCAGTAGTACGCGTAAGTGCCCGGCTTATCGAAAGTGCGCACGAAGGTGTCTCCGGTATCGAGCGCGCTGGACGCGAACTCGCGAGGGTTCGACTGACTGGTCACCGTATGCGGCTCGTTATCGTGATTGACCCACGTCACCTTGGTGCCGACGGCAACCGTCAGCGTCGCCGGTGCAAAGGTGAAGTTATCGATGCGCACGGTATTGGGCTCGGCGCTCGCCCCCGTGCTGCCCGCCGAGAATGCGGGACTCGCGGGCATGCCGACGACAGCACAAACGGTGACGAGGCCCGCGCAAAAACGGCGGACGGCATGAGATGGCAAAGGCATGATGTCTCTCCTGAATCGGTCGGCTGGGCATCTCACGACGCCAGCGTCGTATCGGCCAGCAGCGGCGTGCCGTCGAGCGCAGTAAAGTCCACGCGGCGGATACCCAACGTCTGACGCAACTGCGACGGGTCGACCTGCTTCGGCCCCGGCCCCGGTCCGTCGCCCGGTGCGGGCTGCGGAAACGCCGTGGACATCGCCGTCTGCAAACGCACGTTGCCCTCGACCTTCTGCAATACCTGATGGATGTGCCCGTTGAGTACGGTCACCGAGCCGAACGGGCGCAGCAGCGCCAACGCGCGGTCGCCGTCGTCGGTGCCCCAGCCCCACGCGGGATAGACGGTCCACAACGGCATATGGGTGAAGACAACAATCGGGGTGCTGCGCGAGCGCGCTTTGAGATCGTCGGCGAGCCACGCCAACTGGGTGTCGCCCAGATACCCCATGCCGCCCGCTTTCAGGTTGAGCACGTTCACGAGCGCGACGAAGTGCACGCCGTTTTGATCGAAGCTGTACCAGCCAAGGCCCTTGGTATCGGGGGAAAAGCGCGCGAAGAAGGCGCGGCCGTCGTCGCCGATGACGTCGTGCTCGCCCGGCACATAGTGGGTCTCGAGACCAGCACCGGTCACGATTTGCTGCGCCGTGTCGAATTCTGCGGGGCGCGAAAGATGGCTTACATCGCCCGTGTGCAGCATGAACGCGGGGCGCTGCGGCGCGTTGCGAATGCGATCGATCGCCGATTGCAGCGTCGATGCGGGGTCAGGATTGGGGGCTTTATTGAAGCCGATGTGGCTGTCGCTGATTTGCACGAACGACAACGCGTTACCCGATGGGGCCGTTGTTGCCGCCTGCGCCTGCGTTCCGAATGACACGCCTCGCGGCACGCCGCCGTCGAGTGTCCACAGAATGCCCGCGCCCGCCCACGCGAGACACGCCATCGCGCGGCGTCGAGACATGCCCGATGTGCCGGGTGCCGCCTCGGCGTGCGCCGCATCCGGCCGCGCATCAATTGGCGTGCTCTCGCCCTCCGAGCGGTACTGCGCCGATAGTTCCGGCACCTCACCGCTGCCGCCCCCGTGCTTTGCTTCGTCCGTCGTTCGACCGCCCATGACGCACCTCCCTCGCAATACTGGCCGGGGCGCGTCCGTCACGGCGACGAACGTTCGCAAGCACCGGTACTTGTATTACGGGTTGACGCGTCGATTTATTCCCGAAAATCCTTCATCGAAGAATCGGGCCCCGCCATGGGGCCGCCCGGGGCGCTCCGGCGTCACTGGCACGCCGGGCAGCAACGCTGCGGCGCCTGCGTGGTGTGGGCCATGCAAACCGTGTCTGTGAGGTACCGGCGTCTGGCCAAACCCGACTTCCAGACAGCCCCCATTCGGACGCAGCGGCATATGGTCTTGCTCGTCGGCCACGGCCTCGCGCAACAACGGCATCGGGTCGACCGACCGGCCATGACGGCGCAGCTCGAAATGCAGATGCGGCCCCGTCGCCATACCCGTGCTGCCCACCGCCCCGATGCGTTGGCCCGCGTTGACGGCCGTCCCGACGCGAAGGTCGCTCACCGTGGACGACAGGTGACCGTAGATGGTCTCGCTGTCGTAGCGATGTTTGATGACGACGTAGCGCCCGTAGCCACGACGATCGAAGCCCACGAACGACACCACGCCCTGCGCCGCCGCATTCACGGGGGTGCCCGTCGGGGCCACCAGATCGACACCCGCGTGGCCATGCCAAACGCCCCGCACCGGATGACGCCGGTAACCGAACGCCGACGACACCCGGACGTACGACACCGGCATCGTGAACTGTTTGCCTGCTGAAGATGCTTGCGCCTTTTGGAACGACGCCGCCGCCCCGCCCCGTTGATGGCCGGTGGCGAACGCCTGCGGTGCGAAGAACATGGACATCGCCTTGTGGCAGGCGAGCGTCGCCCGGTGCGGCAAAGTGGGTGCGGAGGTGTGCGGCGGCGCCGACGCCGCCGCCAGCGCCGTGAGCCGTTGATGCCACGGCATCGCGGGAATGTCGCCTGCACTCGCCATCGCAACACCCGGCAACGGGAGCGATGCGCATAACCCAAAGCCCGCGGCCAAACGACAAAGCGGTCGTAAATACATAGCGTGCGTTACCAGATCAAGAGCAACGCAGTCTACGAGGCCTATCGACGCAAAAAGATGGGAAAAAGCACAAACGGCACGCAACTTGCGTGCCTTTCGTGAGGTTTTGGGACAATTCGCGCGCGATGAGTGACTGAATTAGCCTCGCGTCGTGGGGCGTGTGCGTTTGACGGCGTACATCGCCTCGTCGGCGCGATCCATCAGTTGCGTCATCTCCGTGCCGTCGTCCGGCAGGATGGCAATGCCCACGCTCACGCCGAGTTCGAGGGCGTTGCCTTCGAATTCGAACGGCGCGCCGACTTTTTGCGTCAGACGCTGCCGATGAGCTTCGGCGTCCTCGCGCGAGTGCAGACCCGGCAAGATCATCCCGAACTCGTCGCCACCGACGCGAGCCACCGTATCGGAGCGACGCGCTGCGGCATGCATGCGTTCAGCGGCCGTGCGAATCGCCGCATCGCCCGCGCGATGACCGTACCGATCGTTGATCGGCTTGAGCCCATCCATGTCGATATTGAAAATGCCGAGCCGCTGCGACGAACGCAACGCCAGATGAATCGCCTGACGCAGTCGGTCGTAGAACAGCGCACGGTTGGGCAACCCCGTGAGCGCGTCATGCGTGGCTTGTAGATAGAGCTGACTCGTCTCGTAGCGCGCTGCGTGAAACATGGCGGCGGCGATGAGCTCGCTCATGAGTTCGAGCGTTCGTACATCGGCATCGGGAAACGCACTCGGCGTGGGCGCGAAAACCTTCAACACCCCGACGGTGGTGTCGAGATGCCGCAGCGGCGTGACGATCATCGAGCGTAGCCCGACGCGACGGCACGCCTCGCGATCGACGCGGGCGTCTGTCTCCGAGTCGTCACAGCGCAGAATGCTGCCCGTCTTCACGCATTGCCCAGAGAGCGAGCCGTCGCGAGACAACCGCATGCCCAGCAGATTGGCAGCCACGCCCGACGCGGCGCGGTACACCATGTCGTCGCCTTCCGCCAACTCGACGACGGCACCGTTGGCCTGTGTCAGGTGCTGCACACGTTCGGCCACGAACGACATCACACCTCCCAAATCGAGGCCCAGCTTGGCGATCTCGGTCTGCGCACGTACGATCTCCAGCAGCGTGGCGCTCTCAGGCATGACGTTGGCAACGGGTTGGGTCACTGCGTTTCCTGTTCATCAAAAATGCGGAAACCGAAAATGTACCATTGGCCCGCTTCATTGCGAATATGAAGCCACCCGCCTCGGGGATTGCCCGAGGAAACGGCGCGCAGCAGGACCGCTCACATAGCGGTGCAACGCCGCGCCAAGGACGGTGCAGACGGCCACGACGGGCACATAGACGAGGAACGTCCAGCGCATGTCGCCGCCCGAGAGCGCGAGATACGCCGGCGTGACGGCCAGCACCACGAACATGTGGCTCAAATAAATCTCATAGCTCCAGCGGCCCATCGCCGTCAGCCAGCGAAACCCGCGTGGCACGGTGCGGCATGAACCGTGTGCCGCGGCAAGCCAGCACGCGGCGCTCGCGCAAAGCAGCAGCATGATGAAATCGTGCAGCCACCGCCCCAACACGTCGCCGAAGAATACGACGGCGAGCAACCCGATCACCGCCGCCGCGCCGACCCCACGCGCCAACTGGCGCGGCAACGTCACGCGCTGCACGAACAGTGCCGTCAACACGCCCCACGCAATCGCCGCCATGCCGGGCAGGTACGCCTTCTCCTGCCAAATCTCGTTGCCTTGTAATGCCGCGCGTGTCCACGGCAGCGAGAGCGCCAGCACGATCAACGCCATCACACGCCACGGCCCCCGCACGGCCAGGCAAAACAGCGGGAACGCCAGATAGAAACACTCTTCGATCGATAGCGACCACAGCACGTCCCACGCGCCGGGCAGCCAATTGGTGCGGCCTTCGTACCAGTTCAGTGTCATGGTGAGCGCCGAGAGCAGCGCGCCGCCCAGCGTCTGCCCCGGTTTGTTGATGACGAAACCGGGCACGGCGAGCCAATGCATCACGGCCAGTATCGCGAGCAAGAGCAGCAGCAGCGGAAAGATTCGCACCGCGCGTAGCGCATAGAAATTGCGCCAGCGAAACGCGTCGAGCGAGCCGTAGCGCTCGAGCGACCGGCGCGTAATCACGAAGCCGGAGATGACGAAAAACACGAAGACCGCCTCGTACCCATTGAAGCTCAGGCCGTCGATGATTCGTTTCGGCAGGATGTCGCCCAGCAGGCTCGGCCCCAGCGGCAGGCGGAACCTGAGCGCGAGGTGATGCACGACGACAAACAGAATGGACAGGCCGCGAAGCAGGTCGATCCCGTCGTTGCGACCGCGCTGCGGCAGCGCGCGCTCGGGGGGCACGGGCAATGGCATCTTGCCCGTCGGGTTGAACACCATGAAGTCTCCAGATTCGACGTGTCGGGGGGCCACATCCGCGGCCATCGTACTATGGCCGCGAATGCACTAAAACCCATCAGATCCGTCAGGTTACGACGCGCCTTTCGATGGTCGTCGTAACCTTGGCAACTTGCGTGGCCTGACAATCGGCAAAGCCATCGACAAAGTCATCGGCAGCGAAAGTCCGAATGATTCCGAACGATTCCGAACACCCCGGGTCGGACGCGAAGCATGCGGCCGTTGACGGCAGCACTGTGGTCCGAGCGCAGCGTCACGCGTAAGATAATGTTTTCGCCCGAGGCCCCCTGCTCTCGGGCCGCTTTTTGGTAGTCATGTCGAACTTCTGGATCACCATCACCAATTTCGGTAGTGCCGCAGTGACCGTGCCTGCGGCAGCCGCCCTCACCGTCTGGCTGCTCGCGGCGCGCGCGTGGCGTACGACCTTCATCTGGGTGGCGCTCTTCGGCGGTGCCGCCCTGCTCGTTGCCATCACCAAAGTCATGTTTCTCGGCTGGGGGCTCGGCGTGCGAGAGCTGGACTTCACCGGCGTGAGCGGCCACACGATGCTTGCCTCCACCGTCTATCCCATGATCGCGTGGCTGTTGCTGCGCCGCGTGGCGTGGCCATGGCGCGCGCTCGGCATGATGCTCGCCAGCGTCGGCAGTGTGGCCGTCGGGGTGTCGCGCGTGGCGCTCTCGGCGCACTCGGTGTCCGAAGCGGTGGCAGGCTGTGCCGTGGGCTTCGCCGTCTGTGCAGCGTTCGCCTGGCTCACACGCAACGACGAGCCCCCGAATCTCAAGACGCTGCCGATGGCCGCGAGTCTCTTCATCCTCGTGATGTGGCTGCACGGCGAGCGCGTACCGACGCAGCGCTGGATTACCCATATCGCGCTGAACCTGTCGGGTCGCGAGCATCCGTTCCGACGGGCAAGCTGGCAGGCGCGCAAGCCCGTCGTGCCGCCGGTCACACCCTCGATCGCACCCTCTTCCACCCCCGGCAACAATTCGACGCCCTTGGCGCCTGCTGGGGCGCGCTAATCGCTGCGCAGCGGTGCGCGACACGTCGGAAAGGCAACGCGCGCCAAAGGTTCAGGCTATCGGGATCCGGAGGATTGGGTGGCGGGCACGCCCGCGATGGATAGTTCGTGGTGGCCCGCCTGGCAGGCCTGGTTGCTGGCGCAGGGCGGCCAGGGCAGCGGCGAGCAAGTCGCCGCGCCCTGGCCGCCGGAGCGCGATCTTGGCGACGCGCCAGGAACTTACGTGCTCGAACGGTGAGCGTGGCCGCCGCGCTTCGGTGGCACACGCCCATTGAGCGGCGACTGACTCGAGACGGCTGCCTCGGTCGCCTGCTGGGCTTCCGCCGACATGCGGCGCCACGCGTCCATGGTGCCCTGCGTGGCTTCGTTGAATGCCTGGAACCACTTCTGTAGAGGCGCTTCTGCGGCCTTCGCGGCCTCGCCAGCGGCAGTGCCCGCGCCAATCAGATCCGGCAACGTCATCGCACCAGCCATGCCGTGCTGCAACTCTTCGCCGGTAGTGCGGCAATGCTCCGCCCACAGCATCTGGTTATTCGCACACACTGCCAGCCATTCGCGCCAAAACTCGTTTTGCTGCGCAAGCTGGCCGTTGAGCAATTGCAGTTGCGCGGTGAACAGCGCATTGAAATCTTGCGCGCCACCGAGCGACTTGGCCGCATCGGAATGCGCCTTGAGCAACTCGGTATCGCGCTGTGCCTGCAATTGGTGCATGCGCTGCGCGGCTTCGAGCATGATGCCGTAAGCCCCCAGCGCACTTGCCGTGCTGAGTTTGACCAATGCCAATGCCGGATTCGTTTCCTTGGACATCTTCACTCTCCTGAATAAAACACCTGTGAGCGCGACCATGGCGAGTTCGCCACTCACTCCATGTGCATACCGCCGTTGATTGCCAGATTGCTGCCGGTAATGAAGCCCGCGTCGTCAGACACGAGAAAGGCGACCAGCGCCGCCACTTCATCGGGACGCCCGAGACGGCCCACCGGAATCTGCGGCAGGATGCGCGCTTCGAGCACGTCTTGCGGCACCGCGGTGACCATCTTCGTGGCGAGATAACCGGGCGACACCGTGTTGACCGTCACGCCCGACTTCGCCACTTCGAGCGCCAGCGACTTCGTAAAGCCATGCATGCCCGCTTTGGCCGCCGCGTAGTTCGCCTGACCAAACGCGCCGCGACTGCCATTGACCGATGAAATATTGACGATGCGGCCCCAGCCGCGCGCGACCATGCCGCTAAAGAGCGGCCTCGTCATGTTGAATACGCTGTCCAGATCGGTGCGCAATACCGATTGCCAATCTTCCGGCGTCATCTTGCGCATCGTGCTGTCACGCGTGATTCCCGCGTTATTGATGAGAATGTCCACCGGGCCGGTATCGGACTCCACCGCTTTCACGCAAGCCTCGCAAGACGCGTAATCGGCCACGTCGACGCGATAAGCCTCGAACTCCCGGCCTATCTCGCGCATGCGGGAAACCCAGCCTTCGCAATCGTGATTCTGGGGAGAACAGGTCACGGCCACGCGGTATCCGGCGTCTGCCAGACGCAGGCTGATCGCTTCACCCAATCCGCCCATACCGCCTGTGACCAATGCAATTCGTTTAGTCATAGCTATCCGTCTCACGTTAACGTTGTCGATCGTTAAACTTCGGATACATTCAGCATAGTCGGAAAGCCCGACCCGCTGGCGCATTCGACGCCTGCGCGTGCCCTGTGCTTGACCTCGCTCAAGTTCGCCTACCACCGCGAGCGATGCTGCCGGCCTCTTGGCGTGCCGGTCTTTCGATTTCGCCGGACCGTCGCTTCTCGTGACGTCACCAGTCGTTGCAACTGGCTCGAGTGCGACTCAACGTGTGTGACAACGTTCCTCGATTGTGACAATTTGTCCCGAACCGGGGCCCTCTTGGGGGCATTGCGGCGGCTCGCCATCGCACGAATTTTTGCATACGATGAGTGACCGCGCCTTAGTGATCGTACTCCAAAATAATTCGCCGGTAAGGCATTCACCGGCCCCGGTCAACATTCCCAATGGGTGCTCCCTATCGATAGTCACAGGGGACATCAACGCCCGTTGCGGCACGTGCGCAATCCATATATCATCGCCCGTAGATTTAATTCGGACCTTCCCGGATTCCCCATCTTGTGAGTCTCGCGCGCATGTTGCCTTCCTTGCCTGCCAACGCTTCACGTCGCCGCCGGTTCTCGCTGGCGCTTACCACCACGGCCATTGCTGTCGCCGCCCTCGCGGCGTGTTCGCGCAAAGCCCCGCCCGAGCCGCCGCCCCGTCCGGTGGTCGCCATGGCGGCGAAAACCGCCGACCAGACGCCGATTGCCTCGCTCCCCGCTCAGATCGAAGCCCGTTACGCCACGCCGCTGTCGTTTCGCGTGGCCGGTAAGATCATTGACCGCTCGGTACGGTTGGGCGATGCGGTGAAGGCCGGTCAGGTGGTCGCGCGGCTCGATCCGGCCGATTTATCGAAGAATGCTGCCAGTGCGCGCGCGCAACTCGACGCCGCCCAGCACCAACTCGATTACGCGACGCAGACCGTCACCCGCGACCGCGCGCAAGCGAAAGAAAGTTTGATCGCCCCGGCACAGCTGGAGCAGTCGGAGAACGCGTACGCCAGCGCCCTCGCCCAGCGCAATCAAGCCACGCAACAAGCCGCGTTGGCGGGCGACCAGTTGAGTTACGGCAGCCTGAAGGCCGACCGCGATGGCGTGATTACCGCCGAGCAGGCCGACACCGGACAGAACGTGAGCGCCGGACAGCCGGTGTATCAACTCGCGTGGACGGGCGACGTCGATGTGGTTGCCGATGTGCCCGAAGTGGCGCTCGGTGCGTTCCGTATCGGCCAGATGGCGACTGTCTCGTTGCCCGCCGTGCCCGGCAAGACATGGCAGGCGAAGGTGCGCGAAGTGGCCCCGGCAGCCGATCCGCAAAGCCGCACCTATCGCGCGAAACTCTCGCTGCTCTCGCCCGGCCCGGACGTGAAGCTGGGCATGACGGCCAACGTGGCCTTTGCCCAACCGCTGCCGGGCACCATTGCGGTGCCCACGGCGGCGTCCGCGCCGGTTGCCGCCGCACCGGCCCCTACCAGCCCCGCCAGCGCTGCCGTTGCCGCCGCCGCCGCCGCGAACGATCCGGCCAGCACAAATGGCACAAGCGCCGCGATCGCTGCCGGCCCCGCCATTACCCTGCCGTCGACGGCCCTTTTCCACGATGGCAATCAACCGGCCGTCTGGGTGGTCAAGCAAGACGACACGCTAGTCTTGCGCCGCGTGAAGGTCGCCCGCTACGGCGAGCGCACCGTAACCGTGGCCGGGGGCATTCAGCCGGGCGAGCGCATCGTGTGGCAAGGCGTGCACACGGTGACCGCTGGCGAAAAGGTCCGCGTCATCGCTCCTCTGCACCCTGAGGACTTCGCGTCATGAGCGCGCAGGACGGGAAGCCGCCCGTGCCCCAGACGCCAGACACCGCACCACCCGCCGAGCCGCAAGACTATCGCCACGAGGAAGGCAGCTTCAACCTCTCCGCGTGGGCGCTGCGACACCGCGCGCTCGTGGTGTTCCTCATCGCCATGGCGACGATCTTCGGCATTCTTGCCTACTCGCGCCTCGCGCAGTCCGAAGACCCCCCGTTCACCTTCCGCGTGATGGTGATCCGCACCTTCTGGCCTGGTGCCACCGCCAAGCAGGTGCAGGAGCAGGTCACCGACCGCATCGCCCGCAAGTTGCAGGAGATGCCGTCCATCGACTTCCAGCGCAGCTATTCGCGCCCCGGCGAGTCGCTGCTGTTCTTCTCGATGAAAGACTCCGCGCCCGCGAGCGAGGTGCCTGAAGAGTGGTATCAGGTGCGCAAAAAGGTGGGAGACATCGCCTACACGCTGCCCCCCGGCGTGCAGGGACCGTTCTTCAACGACGAGTTCGGCGACGTCTACACCCATATCTTCACGCTCGAAGGCGACGGCTTCGGCCCTGCCCAATTGCGCGACTACGCCGACGCGCTGCGCACGGTGCTGCTGCGCGTGCCCGGTGTGTCCAAAGTCGATTACTTCGGCGATCAAGACCAGCGCATTTACGTCGAAATCAGCAACACGCAACTCACGCGCCTGGGTATTTCGCCGAATCAGATCGCTGAAGCGGTCAATGGTCAGAATGCCGTCTCGCCTGCGGGCACGATTGAAGCGCCCAACGATCGCGTGGTGGTGCGCCCGAGCGGACAGTTCCGCAATGTGAACGAACTGGCCGATACGCTCATCCGGGTGAACAACCGCACGTTCCGGCTGGGCGATATCGCCACGATCAAGCGCGGTTACGTCGACCCGCCTGTCACGGAAATGCGCTTTGCAGGCAAACCCGTGCTGGGTATCGGCATCACCATGCAGAAGGGGCAAGACGTCGTTCACCTTGGCAAAGCGCTGGCGAACACGATGGGCGAGTTGCGCGCGCAGTTGCCCTCGGGGCTCAAGCTCACCGAAGTGGCGAGCATGTCGCAGTCGGTATCGCACTCGGTCGACGACTTTCTCGAAGCGGTGGCCGAAGCCGTGGCCATCGTGTTGATCGTGAGTCTGGTGTCGCTCGGGTTCCGCACCGGCATGGTGGTAGTGATTTCGATTCCGGTCGTGCTCGCCGTCACGTCGCTGTTCATGTACATCTTCGACATCGGCTTGCACAAGGTGTCGCTCGGCACGCTGATTCTCGCGCTCGGCCTACTGGTGGACGACGCCATCATTGCCGTCGAAATGATGGCGGTGAAGCTCGCGCAGGGCTGGAATCGCAAGCGCGCTGCCGCGTTCGCGTACACCAGCACCGCGTTCCCGATGCTGACCGGCACGCTCGTCACGGTCTCCGGCTTCCTGCCGATTGCGCTGGCGAAGTCGAGCACCGGCGAATACACGCGCTCGATCTTCGAAGTGTCGGCCATTGCGCTGCTGGCATCGTGGCTTGCTGCGGTGGTGCTCATTCCCCTGCTCGGCTACAAGATGCTGCCCGAGCGCAAACGGGAAGCGCACCACGGCGACGATCACGAGCACGAGGTCTACGACACGAAGTTCTACAACCGCCTGCGCGGCTGGCTGACATGGTGTATCGAGCGCAAGATCGTCGTGCTCGTCATCACCGTGGTGCTGTTCCTGATTGCGATGGCGGGCTTCTCGCTGATTCCACAGCAGTTTTTCCCGAGTTCCGACCGGCCTGAACTGATGGTCGATCTGCGCTTGCAGGAAGGGGCGTCGTATCAGGCCACGCTGCGCGAAACCGAGCGTCTCGAGAAGATTCTCGAAGGCCGCAAGGAGATTGACCATACGGTGAGTTTTGTGGGCACTGGCGCGCCCCGCTTCTACCTGCCGCTCGATCAGCAATTGCCGACGCCGAACTTCGCGCAATTGGTCGTCACGGCGAAATCGGTGGAAGACCGCGAAGCGCTGGCCCAGTGGCTCGAACCGAAGCTGCGTGAGGCCATGCCGGGCGTGCGCACGCGTTTGTCGCGCCTGGAAAACGGGCCGCCGGTCGGCTTTCCGGTGCAATTCCGTGTGAGCGGCGACGACATTGGCACGGTGCGCAAAATCTCCGAGCAAGTGGCGGACGTGATGCGCGCCAACGGCGACACGGTCGATGTGCAGTTCGACTGGGACGAGCCATCGCAACGCTCGGTGCGCTTCGAAGTCGATCAGCAAAAGGCGCGGGCACTGGGCGTGAGTTCGGCAGACATCTCGAACTTCATCGCGATGACGCTCACCGGCTATGACATGAGCCAGTATCGCGAGCGCGACAAGTTGATATCGATCACGCTGCGCGCGCCGAAGAACGAACGCGTCGACCCGGCCAAGCTCGCCACGATGGCGATGCCGACGCCCAACGGGCCGGTGCCGCTCGCCACCCTCGGTCATGTGGTCGACGATCTGGAATACGGCGTGATCTGGGAGCGCGATCGCCAGCCGACGATCACCGTCCGCTCGGATGTGCGGGCTGGTAAGCAAGGCATCGACGTGACGGAAGCTGTCTACAAGAAGCTGGCCGACATTCGTAAAGCGCTGCCGGTGGGTTACCGCATCGAGATCGGCGGTTCGGTGGAAGAGTCGGGCAAGGGCCAGTCGTCGATCATGGCGCAGATGCCGATCATGATCATTGCGGTGCTCACGCTGCTGATGATTCAGCTTCAGAGTTTCGCGCGCACCATGCTGGTGGTGCTCACGGCCCCGCTCGGCATGATCGGTGTGGTGGCAACGCTGCTGCTCTTCGGTAAGCCGTTCGGGTTTGTCGCCATGTTGGGGGTGATTGCGATGTTCGGGATCATCATGCGCAACTCGGTGATTCTGGTCGACCAGATCGAGCAAGACGTAGCGTCCGGTCACCCTCGGTTCGATGCCATCGTCAGCGCCACGGTGCGACGATTCCGGCCGATTACGCTCACCGCTGCTGCCGCTGTGCTCGCGCTCATCCCGCTGCTGCGCAGTAACTTCTTCGGCCCGATGGCGACTGCCCTGATGGGCGGCATTACCAGCGCCACCGTGCTGACCGTGTTTTTCCTGCCGGCGTTGTATGCCACGGCGTTCCGCGTGCGCCATGACGAGCGAGCCTCGCATGCCCCGAAGGGAACCGATGGATCGAGTGGCCCGTCCGCGCCGTCCGCCGGTGGGCACGACAACGGCATTCCGCAAGGAGACCGCCCATGACCCCGCGCATTCACTCGCGCCCTCTTGTGCGCCCACCTGCGCGCTCATTGCTGCGCCGCGCACTGCGTCGCCATGCGCCCCTCGCCGCGCTGCTGCCGCTGTGGCTCGGTGCCTGCTCGTTCGCCCCGAGCGACAAACCGCCCGCGATGCCCTCGCCCGCGCATTACGGCACGAACGCCTTGCCCGAGCGCACGGTTATCGCGCAAGGCGCGTCGCAACAGTTCGACGTGGGGGCCGCGCCGGTCAAGGCGTGGTGGCACGCGTACCGTTCAGACAAGCTCGACGCGCTGGTGGACGAAGGCTTGCGCAACAGCCCGAACCTGTCGGCCGCCGATCATGCGCTGCAAGCGGCCCGAGAGCAATTGAAGGCACAGATCGGCTCGTCGCTGTTCCCGTCCATCGATATCGGCGGCGAGGCGGCGCGCGAGCGCAACCTCGGCATTCCGACGTTCGGTCCGCCCACGGCGCTCTACAACATGTTCGTGGGGCAGATTCAGGCGCGTTATACGTTCGACTTCTTTGGCGCGTCGCGCTTCGCGAACGCTTCGCTGGCGGCACAAGTCGATCA
Source organism: Pandoraea pneumonica (assembly GCF_902459645.1). Classification (GTDB taxonomy): domain Bacteria; phylum Pseudomonadota; class Gammaproteobacteria; order Burkholderiales; family Burkholderiaceae; genus Pandoraea; species Pandoraea pneumonica. The sequence goes on along the minus strand of NZ_CABPSK010000001.1, from coordinate 505,453 downwards.
GCAGGCGTTCCAGCTCGAAGCGTCGCGTCAGGCGTTGGCGGCCAACATCGTGTCGGGGGCCATCGGCGCATCGGTGCTCGGCGCGCAAGTCAAGGCGACTGAGCGTCTGGTCGATCTTGCCCAAGCTGACGCCAATGAAATGGCACGCCGTGAAGCACTTGGGGCCGTGTCGCGCTCGGACGCGCTCTCCTCCGCCCAGAATGCGGAGTCGCTCGCCGCGTCCCTGCCGGGCTTGCGCGCGCAATGGCAGTCCACCCGCCACGCGCTGGCCGTGCTGTTGGGGCGCACGCCAGATCAGGCGCCAGACGACTTGCCGTTAGGCGAATTGCGCGTCCCGCAACAATTGCCGGTGGCGGTGCCGTCGACGTTGTTGCAAACGCGGCCCGATATTCAGGCGGCGGAAATGGCGCTCAAAGCGGCGTCGGCGGAAGTCGGCGTGGCCACCGCGCAGATGTTCCCGAGCCTGACGCTCACGGCATCGATGGGAAAAGGCGGCTTCAACTGGCCGACGGTGATGTCTAATGCAGGGTCGCTGTGGAGCATCGCCGGGTCGCTCACCCAACCGCTCTTCCACGGCGGCGCGCTGCTCGCCCAACGACGTGCGGCACAGGCCACGTATGCGGCGGCGGTCGATCAGTACAAGCAGACGGTGCTCACGGCGTTCAAAAATGTGGCCGATACGCTCGCGTCGCTCGAAGCGGACAACACGTCGCTGCTGCACGCCGACAATGCGAGTGCGGCGGCCGAGCAGGTGTACCGCGACACGGCGGCCCGGGTGCGTCTGGGGGCGTTGCCCACGTCCGCCGCACGGGCACGGGAGCAGCAGTACTGGAACGCCTACATGACGACAGTGCGTGCAACCGGCGCGCGTTTGTCGGATACTGCGCTCCTGTTTTATGCGATGGGCGTGCCCCCCGAGCCAACGGCCGACACCGCCAAAACCCCCACTTCACCGGCCACGGTGGACGGGGCAAAGGCGGGTACGGTGGACGAAGCCAAGGGTCCGGCACGCACGTCGCAAGACGTTGCGAGACGATGACTGCCACACCCATTACGCGGGGCCGACGCCCCAAACACTTGCCCGATGGCCGCGCGGCGCTGCTTGCCGCCGCCATTGAGGCCTTTTCCCAACTCGGCTACGACGGCGCAAATCTGCGCGGCATTGCCCGAGCGGCGAAGGTCGACGCCAGCCTCGTGCGCGTGCATTTCGGTTCGAAGGAACAGTTGTGGCGCGCGTGCGTGGATACGCTCGAAGCCGCCCTAGCCGACCCTGCCGAGCGCATGCGGGCACTCTCGCTCGATACGTCGCGCCCGGTGACCGACCGGCTGAAAGACGCCATTGCCATCATCGGCGCGCATGCGCTGAATCACCCCGAGCACAAGCAGTTCATTGCGCAGCACGCGGCGGAAACCGGCGAGCGCGGCGCAACGCTGCACCGCCAGTTGGTGATGCCCGTCTACGATTGCATGGAGCCGCTGATCGTGCAGGGGATGGAAGCGGGCGTGGTGCGTGCCGAGCATCCGGCCATGTACTTCTGCCTGCTCGTGCACGCGTTGCATCCGCCGCCCGGCTCGCCCGTCCTGATGCAGTTGATCGCGCCGCAAGTCGGCGGCGACGCCTTCGGTCCGGCGCTGATCAATCAGGTGGAGATGCTGTTTTTTGCTCCGCCAACGGCAAAGCCGGGCAAGACCTGACGCTCACACGTCGTTGTTCTTGGCGTAAATCCATTCCAACGTGCCGATCGGCTGAAGGTCGTCGAGCCGCTGCAAGTAGGTCTGTGCAGCCGCCTCGTCATGCTTCACGTAGCGCTGATAGGCCGCCGCGATGAACCAGGTTTCGGCCAATGCGTTGTGGATCGACACCGCATCGCCGCTAAGCACAGCCTGCCAGTAGACCTGTTCGATGGGAATTTTGCCCTGCACGTACAACAACAGGCCCCGTCGATAGCTCGTCGGAATCTGCGTCGTGTTGTTGCGGATATAGGCATCGAGATCGGCATTGACGGGTGCCTTGTCCCCCGCTTTTGCGCGCAAGTACAGATAGGTTGTTGCGGCGTAGTCCCGCTCGGCAACGTCAGCCCCCTTGGCGTATGCCGCCAGTGCGTCGAACGAGGCCTTCCATTTGCGCTGACTGCGATAGGCTCTCGAGAGCGTTTGCGCCACTTCCGCATACTCGCTGTACGCCGCGGGCTTCGCCTTCGTCGCATCCAACTTGGCGATTTGGTCGCTAAATGGTTTCGCCATGCGAATTGCCTCGTCGATCCGCCCCATGCCGAAGAGTGTCGTGACTTTCGATTGGGTGAGTATCGGATCGTCGGGCAAGAGCGCGAGCGCCTGATCAATGGCTGCAAGCGCTTCCTGTCGTTGCCCCAGATCGTCGAGCGCCGTCGACAATGCACCGTAAGCAAACGCCTTGCCCTGTGTTGTCGTGACGGTCGTCATGGCCTCACGCACCACGTCGAGCGTGGCTTGAGCCCGCGCTTGCAACGGGTTCGCCTCGCCAAACGGATGACGACGCTCCTGCGCCGGGTCGATGCCTAGCGACGCGAGCGTGTCCGCCATCGCTGGTTCGACTTGGGCGTCCAGTGCCCAGCGGGCGAACTCGACATAATCCGAACGTGCCGCGCCGGTGTTGCCCTGCGCCTCGTAGGCCATCGCTCGGTACCAGTAGACGATGGCGTTTCCGGGTCGATTTCTGACGGCGTTATCGAAGGCGGCTACCGCATCGGGATATTTTCGCGCCGCCAAGTAGGCCGTGCCTCGGGTCATGTAGTAGGCCGGGGCGATGTCGGATGCTGGGTCGAGATCGCCTGCCACCAAATGCGCGGCTTTGATTCGGTCCAGTGCGGCGAGACTCCCGTCGGGGCGGCCATTCGCCAAATAAATCATGGCGAGGGACATCCAATGGCGGTCGGTCGGCGTCGGTATCAACGCCATCGCTTTGCGCATCGCATCGAGGGCAGCCGGCGCATTGCGCGACGCCAGATACAAACCGGAGAGCGTTTCGAACAGTTGCGAGCGCGCCTCGGCCGACAAATCGGGCGCGTCGCTGCATGCTTTCACATCGCTCGTCGCGTCGTCGATGCGGCCCGCAATCAACGCTTCGCCGGCGCGCGGGCAGAATTTGAGCGTCTCCATCACTTCGCCGACTGCCCACTGCCCCGCCGGATTGGCTTGCTTCAGCGATTGGACCGGCGGGTCTGCGGCGAACACTGGCGAGTGATGGTTGGCAACGGTGCCGAGACAAAGCATGAGACACGCGCGAGCGGCGTGACGATGGAAGGCGTTCTTCATTGACGTCGATTGTTGTTGTAGCCAAGAGAGACACGCCTTGCAGGCGCGCGACTCCCTCAATATCGGCAATTCGACGAAGAACTTGACTGGGTGGGGTACTGACATCGGAGGACGTCGCAAGCCGAGCCGCCCTCCGATGTTCTGCGCTAGCGCACCGCCGCCCCCGGTGGCAACGTATCGGCCGGTGGTGTCGCGGTCGTGGTCAACACCTCGCCGCGCCGCTCTCGACCGAACGTAATCATCACCGCGATGACCACGGCCACCGTGCCTGCGACGATCGCCATCGCCAGGCCGAAGTTGCCGTCGTGGGCCTTTGCTATCGTTGTCTGCAAGTTCGCATTGACCGATGCGAACAAGTTACCCAGTTGATAGACCAGCCCCGGGAACGTCGCGCGGATCTCGTCCGGCGAGAGTTCGTTCAAGTGCGCAGGAATCACGCCCCATGCGCCCTGCACCGAAATCTGCATCAGGAACGCGCCGATCGCGAGCATCACTGCACCGCTAGAGAACGCCCACAACGGCAGCACCGGCAACGCGATGAGCGCCGCGATCACGATGGCGCGCCGCCGGCCGATCTTCTCCGAAATTGCCCCGAAGAACAGCCCGCCGATAATCGCGCCGATGTTGTACGTGATGGCGATCCAACTCACGGTGTGCGGCGCGAACTTGTGCTGCACTTGCAAGAAGGTCGGGTAAAGATCCTGCGTGCCGTGCGAGAAGAAGTTGAACGCCGTCATCAGCACGATGGCGTAAAGCGCCAATTTCCAATCGCGCCCCAACACCTGAAGCAAGTTGGCACGCGGCGCGGCAGCTTGTGTGGTGCCCTTCTGCCACGCGGGCGACTCGGGCACATGACGGCGGATATAGAACACCAGCAGCGCCGGAAGCACCCCCACGAAGAACATCCCCCGCCAACCGATGCTCTCGTAGAACAGGCCGTACACGACAGACGCGAGCAGATAACCGCTCGGGTACCCCGCCTGCAACAGCCCCGACACAATGCCGCGCGAATGCGTCGGCACACTCTCCATCGTGAGCGCCGCCCCTACGCCCCATTCACCGCCCATCGCAATACCGAAGAGCGCTCGCAGTATCAGCAGCACCGTGAGACTCGGCGCGAAGCCCGACGCTAATTCCAGTAAGGCATACAGCAGCACACTTGCCATCATCGCGGGACGTCGGCCGAACCGATCGCCTAGCCGCCCAAAAATAAGCGCCCCAACGGGGCGCATCGCCAATGTCAGCAGCAGCGCGAACGCCACACTGCCAAGTTCGGTGTTGAACTCCTTCGCGATGTCCTTCAACACGAACACCATCAAAAAGAAATCGAACGCGTCTAGCGTCCACCCCAGGTAGCTTGCCGTTACCACATGCTTCTGTTGACTCGTCCAGGCCATGGTGTCTCCTTCGTCGGCGGCAATGTGTGCGACGAACCCACTCTACTCCTCAATTTGCGGACGTGCGGAAGGGGTCAGGCGTTGCCTCGAAACCCGCATGAATACTGGCTTCTGCCTTACTTGACGGGGGTTTCATCTGTTGTAACGTTTTAGTGTGCGGCGCAGCAATTCGTCTCGTTTTTTTGTCGCCTCATCGCAACGCGCGCTGCACCACAGCGACGATCGCCACTGCCGCGCAGACGAACGCGAGCAACGCAAACAAGTTGCTTGCCGCGAGCAGCAGTGCCTGCTGATCGATGACTTGGGAGAGTCGCGCGAGCGCGGCCGCGTCGGTGTCGGGCGGCATCGAGAATGGCGTCACGTTGGCGACCAGTTGCGTGCGTGCCATCGCCTCGCCGTATTGCAGCCAAAGACTCGCCACGCCCGTGCCACCCGCCGTCACGATCTGCCGCACGATGTTCTTGAACTGATAGGCGTGAGCGAAATCGTCGACGGTGAATTCGCGATACGTCAGACCGGCGACAAGCGCGAGGATGAACGGCGTGGTCATCTGTTGCAGCACCATCGCTTCGAGCACGAGCGGCAGCGACACCCCCGGCATCAAGCGCTGCGATACCAGCCAAGCCGCCAGCGCGAACATCACATAGCCCAGCGCAATCCACCGGCGCTGACCGACCAGATGCTGATTACCGTAAGTGAAAGCCGTCATCGCGGCGAAGCCGATGAGCCCCGCCACGGTGGTCGCGGTTCCCGTCGCTTGAAAGGTGAAGCCGAGGCCCGTCTGCAACGTGGTCGGCATCACGTAGCTCCATAGCCCGTTAAGGAAGTAATAGAGCGCGTAGAACCCCAGCCCGACGAGATAACGCTGCCCGATGAGCCGCTTGGGATCGAGCCACGGATCGGGGTGACGATGCTGATGCAAGAACACGCAGCCGATCAACGCGATACCGATGATGGGCGTGAGCGCCACCGACGGTGAACTGCGAATTTCGTAGAAACGCAAATCCCCGAGCCCATGCAGCAGCACGAGTGCGCCCGCCCCCAGAAAAACGACGGTCACCCAATCCATACCGCCCACGTCGAGCTGCCACGGCGCAAGCGACGCTTCCAGACGTCTCGGATAGGTGAGCGCCACGAGCACCAGCGTGGCCAGTGCCAGCACCACCTGCACCACGAAGATGACGCGCCAACTGACGTCCTGCATCAGCATCGACGTGACCCACGGCGCAAGCGCGGACAGTCCGATGCCGCCCGTGTTGAAGCCCATGAAGAGCGGCTTGCGTTCTTCGCGCTCGGCCGCCAATTGGATGATGATGCGCGACGCGGAAAACAGCCCGCCTGCGCCGAGGCCCTGCACGGCCTTGGCGAGCGCGAGTTCTGTTGGGGTATTGCTGACGGCGCACAGCGCAGCGCCAATGGCGGCGATGACGAGCCCGAGCAGCGTAAAACCGCGATAGCTCAGGTCGCGTGAGATGCGCCCGAGCACCAGATTGGCAACCGTCGCGGCAGCGGCGTAAGACGTCAGGCTCCAGAGAAAATCTTCGGGCGACGCGTGGACTCCGCCGCGAATATGCGTGCCGCCGATCCCCATCATCGACGAGGCGACGAAATCGACACCGGTCGAACATCCCAGCGCAAACGCGAACAGGTACACCTGCGGCGCAGAAAGCTCGGGATGCTTCGACAACAGCGCACGGCGGGCACTCTCACTTGTCATCGCGGCTCCTGAGGCCTGTTCCGAAAAGTGATGCAATGAAGCGATGCAATGCCATCTTACCGGCTTCGCGCGGCCCGGCGGCGATGCAATGCATTACACTGGCGGCCGAACTCCAACGCTACTTCCACATGTCCGAAGCAATGACTCCCACCACTGTCATCCTCGGCGCCGGTCAGGCCGGCGGCGAAACCGCGCTCGCGCTGCGTGCGCTTGGCTACACCGGCCGCATCGTGCTCGCCGGCAGCGAGACGCACCTGCCCTACCGCCGCCCGCCGCTCTCGAAAGCATTCCTCGCCGGTCAGGCCGACGAAGCCAGCCTGCTCATTCGCCCGGCCGACGCCTACGAGAAGGCCGAAATCGACGTGCGCCTCGGCGTGACCGCCACCGCCATCGACCGCACGGCCCGCACCGTGACGTTCGACGATGGCCAGACGCTTGGCTACGATCACCTCGTGCTGGCACTGGGCGGACGCGTGCGCCGCCTGCCGATGCCGGGCGGCGACGCGCCGAACGTCTTCTATCTGCGTAACATTGCCGACGCCCAGCGCCTGCGCGAAGCCCTCACCCCGGGCAAGCGTGTGGTCGTGGTCGGCGGCGGCTATATCGGGCTGGAAGTGGCGGCAAGCGCCGTCAAGGCCGGTACGACGGTCACCGTGCTCGAAGCGGCCCCGCGCCTGCTCGCACGCGTGGCCGAAGCCGATCTGGCCGACTTCTTCGCAACCCTCCATCGTGAAAACGGCGTGAACGTGCAAGTTGGCGTCGGTGTCAGCGCGCTCGAACTCGATGCGGCCGGTCAGGTCGTGGCGGTCGTGGCCGGTGAGCAGCACCTGCCTGCCGATGTCGTCGTAGTTGGCATCGGCCTGCTGCCGAACGCCGAACTGGCACAAGCCGCCGGTCTCGCCGTCGACAACGGCATTGTGGTCGACGAATTCGCCCGCACGAGCGACCCGGCCATTCTGGCCATCGGCGACTGCGCGCATCACGAGCATCCGGCACTAGGCCGTCGTATTCGTCTGGAATCGGTGCCGAGCGCGAGCGAGATGGCCAAGGTGGCCGCAAGCGTCGTGCATGGCGATGCCCCGAAGGCGGTCGCAACCGCACCGTGGTTCTGGTCGGATCAATTCAACGCCAAGTTGCAGATGGTGGGAATGACGGACGGTCACGACGCGGTTGTCGAGCGCCGCTTGCCCGATGCCCAAGGTGCCGCCGTGTTCATGCTGTTCTACCTGCGCGACGGCGCCGTGGTCGCAGCGGCAAGCATCAACCGGGCTCAGGAATTCCTGGCCGCTCGTGAGTTGGTCGGCCGCCGCGCCGTGATCGACCCGGCACGTCTGGCCGACGCCGCCACGCCGCTCAAGACGCTGGTAGCGGAATTGGGTAACGCGTAATTTCGCCAGCGAGCCGCAATCGGCATCAACCAGCATCCAGCGATATCAATCGACATCAAGCACCGCTGCCGGGTTAGCCCTTCGCTGCTTCGGCATGCGGCGCTTGTGCTGGCAGTAACAAAACCGGCCTGCCCGCGTGGCGGGCCGTGTCTTCTGCGACGCTGCCCAGCGTAAAGCGCCGGAATCCGCGCCGGCCATGCGTGCCCAGCACGATGACATCGGCATCGGCTTCTTTGCCCGCTGCGATGATTTGATCGGCCACGCCTTCGCCCACCGGCGCAATCTCGCGCATTTCCACCTCGCCCGGCACTTCGGCTTCGCGCATGCGCTGCGTAGCCCACGCGCGCATCTGCTCGCCGACGGCGCGCACGGCCTCGATCAGCGGGACGGGGTCGAAGCCAGCCAAAAACGGCCCGGGCAAGTCCAGCACATGCACGACGCGCAACGACGCCCCGTGCGTACGCGCTAGCGCTAAGGCGTAGTCGAACGCACGGCGCGACGTCTCACTCTCGTCGAGCGCCACCAACACGCGTTCGTAATGTCCACCGGCACGCAGCGGTTGATGCGCTCTCGCCTCGCCCGCCACCAACATCACGGGCACCAGCGCATTGCGCAGAATCTGTTCCGCGACGCTCCCGAGCATGGCTCGCCGCACGCCAGTACGCCCATGCGTGCCGACGATGATGATGTCGGCAGCCCATTCGAGCGCTTCGCGCGACATCGCTTCAGGCACCGTCTCGCCGGTCGTGCGCAGATCGAGTAGATGAGCCTGCGCGTCAAACCCTTCTTCACGCAGATAAAGCACCGCGCGTGCGATGTGCTCCTCGCCTTCGCGCTGCATGTCGCGACGCACTTGTTCCAGATCGATGAGTTTGCCGAAGGCCGACGTCAGCAAATTGACGGGATCTTCCACCGTATGAATCACGCGGATGGCATCGCCGCTACGGGCAAAGGCCGCTGCCTCGCGCAGCGCACGTCGCGACGACTCGCTGCCATCGGTGGCGAGCAGAATGCGTTTCGTCATGATCAGCCTCGCATGGAGAGTGAGGGGAACGCTGCGCGGCTGTCATCGTTTCAACAGATGAACCGCGCAACGTTGCCTCCACTATACCGCCCGATGGGTATCAAAGACCACCCGGGGCGGGTGCGTCACCGTGCCGCATCGCCCCAGCGGTAGGCATGCGACGCGTCGTCGAGCTTCGCCTTGAGTTCGGCATCGAGCGTGTAGTCGATGGTGCCGAGCGTTTCGGTCAGTTGGTCGACACGGCTCGCGCCAATGATGGCCGACGTGACGACGGGGTTGGCGAGCACCCAAGCCAGCGAGAGGCGCGTGAGCGATTCGCCCGATTCCTTAGCGATGCCCTTGAGCGCTTCGATGGTCGCGAATTCACGCTCGTGCCAGTAGCGCTGCTGATACATCGCACCTGCCTTGCCGACCTGCGCGGTGAAGCGCCCTTCGCTGGGCGCAGCGCTGTGCTGGTATTTGCCGGTGAGCAGGCCGCCTGCCAGCGGGTTGTACGGGATCACGGCGAGCCCTTCTTCGTTGGCCAGCGGCAGCAACTCACGTTCGATCTGACGGAACAGCAAGTTGTACCGCGGCTGCACCGACACGAAACGCGCCACACGCAGCACGTCGGCACGGCCCAGCGCACGCGCCAGCCGATAGGCCAGATAGTTCGAGACGCCGATATAGCGCGCCTTGCCCGACTTCACGATGGTGTCGAGCGCTTCGAGCGTTTCGTCGATGGGGGTCTCGGTGTCGTCCGAGTGCAGTTGGTAGAGGTCGACGTAGTCGGTGCCCAGACGGCGCAGCGAGGCGTCGATGGCGTCGAGCAAATGCTTGCGCGAGGCGCCCTTGTCCCACGGCGACGGGCCCATTTGCCCGCACGCCTTGGTGGCGACGATGTAGCGGCTGCGGCGGCCCTCGCTCTTTAGCCAGCGCCCGACGATCTCCTCAGTGCGCCCGCCCAGCGACTCGTCGCTGCCCAGCGGATAGACGTCGGCGATGTCGATGAAATTGACGCCCGCCTCGGTCGCGCGATCGAGAATCGCGTGGCTGGCGGCCTCTTCGGTTTGCAGGCCGAAGGTCATGGTGCCCAGACAAAGGCGGGAAACGTTCAGGCCGGTGCGGCCAAATTTGGTGTATTGCACGGTAACTCCCGGAAGCATCGGTTCGATGGGTGACGCGAGACTGCGCTGCCCGCTGGGGGTCGGTCCCCCCTAAACGGGCACGTCGCACAGTATGCGCGATTCCATCGAAACGTGTCTGGGTCCGGGGTCACTCCAGCGACTTGAGGTCGAGCCACACGCCGTCTGCGCCGCGAATCAGCATCTTGCTGTCGTACTTCATCACGGTGGTCTGCTCGTTGGCCGACACGAAGGCCGTCTGCGGCAGATCGTTCGCGTACTGCGCGAGGTCAGGCGTCCCGGCAAACGGGTTGGTCGCGACCAGTTTCGAGACCAGCGTCATCAGCGCGAGATAGCTCGTCGGCGTGGAAATCGTCACCGGCGTGTGTGTGCCACCGGCCGCGGTCGCGCTGTCACCGAACCCAACCAGCTTGACCGCTACCGGCACATGCGTGATTTCAGGCAGCGGAATTTCGCGCATGCCCGAAATTTGCAGCTTGCTGCCGCGCAGCGCGGCACCGTGTTCCGGCACGAACACTACTACGGCTTTACGGCCCGATTTCGCAATCGTGTCGATGAACTGGCTGAAGTCGTCGAACATCGTTTTCGCGCGAATCGGGTAGCTCTGCACGCTCGTGAGTTTCGAGCCTTCGAGCCGGTTGCCGTCGTGCAGCGAGATCGTGTTGTAGTACAGCGCCACACGCTTGTCCGGCATCGCGGTGCGTTGCTTCCACCAGCCTTGCAGCACGTCGCCGTCCGAATGGATCGGCGTTTCGTCGAAGGCGCGCATCGACACGCGCGTACGCGTGTTGTCGTACGGCGTGATGCCCTGCACGTTGAAGTTGTCTTTGACTTCCTGCATGAAGTTATCGAAGTGCCCGTCGTGATTCATCGCCAACGTCGGCGTGAAGCCAAGGCTCTTGAGATCGCTCATCACGTAGCACTGCGGGCCTGCGGGGTCGTACAGCGCCTTGTGCGTCGGCTGACCGCAGCCTGCTCGCAGCACGCGAATGGCCGCCGGGCCGCTATAACTCGCCGCCGAGTTGAAGTTCTTGAACACGAAGTCGAAGCGCGAGAGCAGCGGCTGATTGTCGAGATTGTCGACATCGAGATCGTCCTGCGCGAGCGAGCAGATGTGCAGGAAGATGATGTCGAAGTCAGGCCCTGCCCCGGCCTGCGTAGGCAACGACACCGAGCGCGTCAGTTCGCGCGCATAGAACGAGTTGAGCGCCGCATTCGGGTTCGCCCCCGGCGGGACTTCGCCATCCCCCACCACTCCGTCGCTACCCGCACTAGCCTGCGCTCCGCCGCTTGCGGCACCGCTTGCCGCCACCGCCGGGGTATCACCCTGCGCCGCGACCACCGGCGCCACCGACACGAGCGTGCCCACGCTCAGCACGCCCGGCACGATCAACAGCGCGAGCAATACGAACGTGGTCACGCGCACCCAGCGGTTCACGATCCAGTACGCCAGCACCAGAATCGCGAGCAGCAGCCAATCGCGCGCGGAGACGAAGCGTCCGAGCAATTCGATGATGTACGAGAAGCGGAATTGCAGCAGCGCCGGGAGTTGTTCGATAAACCGCGCGAACGGCGGCAGGTTCGAGTCGTAGTAAAGCAGCCCCGCTCCCACCGGGATGGCAATCACCTGGCGCAAGATACGCGCCCATCGCGGACGCAAGCGGATCGCCAGCAACACCGCGAAGATGAAGTTCGGCAGCACGTGAAAGCCGATGATGCCGGCCCACAGCAGCACCAGTTTCAAAATGAAGTAGAGATTCCAGATGCCCATTGTCAGGTTCCGTCCCTTAGTTCTTGCTTCGTCCGGCTACGCCTGCGGCGTGCTCTGGTGCGAACGCGTTCGCGTGCCGCGCAGCCGGTTCTGCCAACGAGTCACGAGCTTGCTCAACAGATAGTTCGCCAGCACCTGATAGCCGCGCAGGCCCATCGCCAGCATTTCGAACAGCGCCTTGATCGGTTCGTCGCGCGTGCGCTCGACGTCCCAGTCGCGCCACGCGTCGGCGCGGCCGAACGTGAACTGCACGAGATGTTTGTCCTGCTCCGCCGTGAGCGGCAGGAACGACAGGAAAAGGTCGTTCGCCCGCGAATTGACCACGCTCACCGGGAAGCCGTATTCGTTCTCCCCACGCGAGAGCGCCACCTGCGCCTCGGTGCCGACGGGCAGGTCGACCATCGCGGGCAACGCCAATGCCAGCCCGCCGCCGGAGAAGTCGCGCGTATGGCACGCGATGGTTCGCCCATCCGGTAGATACAGCACGGCCGGAATGCTCATGGTCACGCGATGGGTGCGGCGCACTTGCCGCACTTCGGTCGCCACGGCCACCGCAGCCCCCAGCACCGCGAGATTGAACGCCACCCACGCCAGATTGAAGACCAATGCGCTGGTCTCGTGCGCCGGCCCGTAGAACCAGCGGAATATGCCCGCGAGGAAGCCGAGCACATTGAAGCCCAGCAGCACCATATACGGCTTCGAAATGCTCCAATCGAAGAAGCTCTGCTCGATCAGCCCGCCTTTGGCCGTCACGTTGAACTTGCCGTAACGCGGGTTGATAAACGCGACCGTCGTCGGCAGCGCCACGTACCACGCCAGCACCGCCTCATAAACATCCGACCAGAACGAATGGCGGTATTTGCCCTGAATGCGCGAGTTGGCGATGTTCGCGTGCGCAATGTGCGGCAGCACGTACGCGCAGATGCTCAATGCCGCCGCCTGCACGATGTGCAAGCCGAAGAACAGATAACAGATCGGTGCAAGCAGGAAGATGATGCGCGGAATGCCGTAGAAGAAGTGCAGCATTGCGCTCGCGTAGCAAATTCGCTGGCCCATTTTCAGCCCGCGCCCGAACAGCGGGTTGTCGACGCGGAAGATCTGCGCCATGCCGCGCGCCCAGCGAATGCGCTGGCCCACGTGGCCCGAGAGCGATTCCGTGGCAAGACCGGCCGCCTGCACCACCTTGATGTACACCGTGTTCCAGCCGCGACGGTGCATCTTGAGCGCTGTGTGCGCGTCTTCGGTCACGGTTTCGACGGCCACGCCGCCTACTTCGTCTAGCGCCGTGCGTCGCAGTACCGCGCACGAACCGCAGAAAAACGCGGCGTTCCAAAAGTCGTTGCCATCCTGCACCACACCGTAGAACAGCCGCCCTTCGTTGGGCACCGCCCCGCGCGTGGCGAGATTTCGCTCGAACGGGTCGTCGGAGAAGAAATGGTGAGGCGTCTGCACCAGCGAGCAACGCGGGTCTTTAAGAAACGAGCCCATCGTCGTCTGCAAGAACGAGCGCACGGGAATGTGGTCGCAGTCGAAGATCGCGATAAAGTCGCCCGTCGTTTTCTTCAACGCGTGATTGATGTTGCCCGCTTTGGCGTGGAAATTGTCGGGGCGCGTGACGTAGTGCACTCCCGCCTGTTCGGCAAACTCGCGCATCTCCTCACGGCGGCCGTCGTCGAGCAGATAGATGTTGATCTTCTCGGGCGGCCAGTCGATGCCACACGCGGCGTAGACCGTCGGGCGCACCACATCGAGCCCTTCGTTGTAGGTCGGGATGTACACGTCGACCGTGGGCCACAAGCGAACATCCGCAGGCAGCGGCGTGATGCGCCGTTGCAGCGGCCACACCGTCTGAAGGTAGCCGAACAGCAAAATCAGCCACGTGTACATTTCCGCCGCCACGAGGATGTAGCCAGCCAAGGCTTCTTCCGTCGTATCGAAGGCCAGCGACTGCGTGAGGCGCCACCACACGTAACGCACCGTGGAGATCAACGACAAGCCGATGAGCACCAGCACCGAGTACTGGCTGTCGAGCCGTCGAAATACCAGTGCCAGCGTGAGCGTGCAAATCGAGAACAGCAGTTGTTCGAACGGATCGAACGGCGTGGTCACGATCCAAAACACCCCGAACAGACCAAGCAACGCCAGCACCGCCGACGTAACGCGCCACTGCATCACGCGCTCGAGCCGCTCGTCGAACTTATGCGCCAGTTGCGCGGGCGTGTCGGGGGGAATACCGAACAGCGTCTGCACGAGCCACAACCGCATGCGCTCGTTGTTGTTCCGGAAAGCAATCCACGCGACATAGGGCGGGAACGCCGGGCGCTGGTCGGCGCGCCGCCAGAGCGACGCCCGAACCAGTTGCCAGAACCCCGCATCGGCAGGCACGCCGACACGCTGCGTCAACCGCTCGTTCGCCCAAGCGAAAGCACGGCCAAAGTAGTCGGCACGCCCCTGACGCGCCGGTTGAAACAGTATGCGCAGCCACCAGTCGCGCCACTGATCGAGCTGGCGCACGTCGAGCCGCATGGCCAGGCGCGCGACCACATGGTCGGACAGCTGCGACAGGCGCAAACGGTGCTGCGGCGAGCGAAATGCGGCCGCCAGCAACCATTGCAGGGTGCCCGGCGGGCGGCCGTCGGGGCGGCGCGGCAGCCGCAGACGCGCCGCGAGCATCTCGCGCCCCAGCCGGTAGAGGGTTTGCAGCGATTCGCCGATCATGGTCTGCCCTCCTGCCGGTCAACGGCATCGGGGGAGGCATCCGAGTCGGCAATCACCTCACCCGGGCGCGCCGTCGCGCGCAACACCCATGCGGCCAAGTGCACGATGTCGAGCGCGGCTTGCGAGCCTTCGGTGTGTTCGAGCAACGCTTTGCCGCTGGCAGCCGCCGCACCGACCGCGTCGTCGCGATGAATGCGCACCGGCACGATCGCATCGCCACCGCGCGCCTGAATCATCTGCATCAAATCGTTGCCGAGCGCTGAATTCGCTGCCGCGAGGTTCGCCACCATCTGACACTGCGGACCACCAGCCGCCATCAGGTCGGGCTGTGTGACGTAGCCCGTCGTCGTGACTGGCACGACACCCAGCACCAGATCGGCGGCCGCGATCACCGCTTGCGACGCGACATTGGGTAAGCGCGCGGTATCGATAAGCACACGCGTGCCATCCGCGAGGCCCAGCGCGTCGAGTTGACGACGCAGCCCGGCAGGATCCCGGCGCAACCAGTCGCCAAACGCTGCGGCCTGTGCCGCATTGGCCGGGCCTGCGGGCAGCAGCGGCACGTTGGCTGGGGTTTCGCACACGAGCGGCTGCCAACCGTTTGGCGCATCGCCTGCCGTAAGCACGCCCGTCTGGCATGCAGTCGTAAGTCCGAGCAGCGCGCCGACGCTGTTCTGCGCATCGAGTTCGAGCAAAGCCACGGGGTGATCCCCGCGCGCCAGTTGTGTGGCGAGATGCGCGCTCACCGTGCTGCGGCCCGCGCCGCCTGCACTGGAGACGATCGCGATGAGCGTCAGCATGCCGCCTCCTTCGCCGTCGGTTGGGCCAATGCGCGCACAGGGTGATCGGTAACGAAATTGGCCATGGCTCAGTAGCTCCAGATCGGACGCACCGGCGACGGCGGCATCGGCACATCGCCACGCCGCGCATCGAAGTGGTAGCGCATGTAGATGAGGAAGCGGTTTGGCGCGTAATAATCCGAACGCTCGAACTGCACCTGTCCGCCAATGACCCAATGGCGGTTAACCCAATATTCGGCGCGCCCGAGAATCGAGAAGCCCACGCCGAAACCGCCACCCGAGCCGTAAGTGAGATTGCCGCTGGCGGCCTGAAGTCCGCCGTCGGTCGGGAAGTACGGCATCGACTTTTCCTGACTCTGCGAGAACGAGACCGAGCCGCGCAGGTAGTACGACCAGCGCTGCGTACGGCCATACCATTCGAGCGGCAGCGTGAGCGACACATAGGTTTGCGGGCTGTAGTAACCACCCATGCCGTATGTGTAGAAGCGCTCGTTCTGCGCAAAGCTGTCGAAGAACAACGTCACGCCGGTGTTCATGCGCATGTCGCGCTTGTAGATCAACGGCAGATCGATACCCGCGCGCGCCGACACTTCGGAGTTGTTCAACACGTTCTCGCCGGTGAGCCGTGCCACGCTGGCTTCACCGAACACGCCCCACTTCGCGAAGTCGCGCGAGGCGTGGAAGGTAATCGCGTCGCGCCGCACGCCGCCCCATTTGCCGTCGCCGAAAATCTCGGGCAACGGCAGGTACGACCCGGCGTACGACACCATGCTGCCCGTCATCGGACGGCGCGACACGTCGACCCAATAGTTGTAGCGCCCAAGATTACCGAATAGCCGCACGCCCCCGGTCACATAAGACACCGGGAAGCCGATCGGTGTGTGGCCGATATCGGCGCGAATCCAATCGTTCTCGTAGCCGAGCATGAGCGCCTGGCCATGTGCCTTTTGCCGCTTGCTGCCGTAATCGGTCGCCAACCCCGGGTTGGCCGTACGGAACGGCGTGTTGCCCAGCAGCGGCAACGTGCCGAACTCCGACGTGCCGTTAAGCGGCAAATCGCCGGAATCGGCACTGACATAGTCGGTCTGCGCAAACACGTGGCCGTCGTAACCGACGGCGTACTGACCGTACAGCGGCACGGCGCGCGCGTTGAACATCGAAATGCCGCCGTCGCCTTTCTTCGTGTCGATTTCGTAACCCGCCGCCACGTAGCTGTTACGCCGCGATTCGAGCGAGTCGATGCCCGACTCGGCCGACGTCATGCCGTCGTAGCCCGGTAGCGCACCTTGCACGATCTCTTCCTTGCGCGCTTGGTCGTACCAGCCCTTCGCCTCGTTGTAGTGACGCTGCGACTGCGCAATGCGCCCGCGTTGCACGGTCACCGACGGGTTATCCGGGAATTGCCCACGCAGTTTGTCGTTCAGGGCAATCGCTTCGTCGTAGCGCTCCATGGCCGTCAAGCGGCGCACGGCGGAGAGTTGCGTCCAGACATCGTCCGGCGGGGCTTCCGCCAGTGCCCGGTCGAGTTCGCGATTCGCCGCGTCGTCGTCTTGCATTTCGTAGAGAACCCGCACGAGCGAGAGCCGCGCATCCGTGTTGGTCGGATCTTGGCGGATCTGGTCTTCCGCGATCTTGCGCGCGTCGTCGTACCGCCGTTCGTCGAAGTAAATATCGCCCAGCGTCGACAGCGCACGTTTGTCGGGCGGGTTGCGTGCGAGAAGCGGCTGAAGGGTTTTCTGCGCGGTATCGAAGTCGCCCAGTGCACGCGCACGATCTGCGGTGCGCAAGGCCAGTCGATCCTGCAAATCCTGCCATTCGTCGCGCTGGTCTGCGCCGAGCGTCGCGGGATCGATGCTCGCGAGGAAGGTGCCGAGTTCAGTGTCGCGCTCGGCCGTGTTGAGCAGTTCGGCGTAGCGCAGTTGTGCATCGGGTTGCGGCTTGTCGGTGTGCGCGGCCAGCCAGTCGCGCATGAGCGCAAGCCCTTGGTCCGCTTGCCCTGCCGCGACACGTGCACGGGCGACTTCCCCGATCAGTTCGGGATCGTCGCCTGCCATCGAAAGCGCTTCACGGTACTGGCGCTCGCTCTCTTCCTCGTTGCCTGCGGCGTGCGCTTCACGGGCGAGGCGCGCGGCGTCGCGAATGGCGAGCGTCGTCTGCATCCGGCGAATCGACGGCGACGCATCGGCGGCGGGAATCTGCGCCAGTGCCGCGCGGGCCCCGGCTTCGTCGTCGATCACGTTCAGGTAGATCGCCTGCGCATAGTGCATCTGTGCGCTGTCGTCGGCGGAGAGAGGTTGACGCAAGCCTTCGGCCATCACCTCGCGGCCAATTTGCGGCAAGCGCAGCTTGCGATACAGGCTGGCCAGCGAATAACGCGTCCACGCGTTGCTTGGGTCGAGGGAAACGGCTCGCTCCAGTGCAGCCAGTGCCGGGCCGTTTTTGCCTTCGGCAATGAGCCGATCGGCGTCGTCGGACAGCGCGGCCGCTTCGGCCTTGTCGAAGCGTGCCTTGTCCTGCGGAAACCGCCGCCGCAGATCCCCAAGCAGATTGGCAAGTTCGGTCCGGCGCTGTTGCCGCGAGTACAGCGTAATCATGCCGCGCAAGGCGGTGTCGTTGTCCGGCTCGATCTTCAAGGCCTGTTGGAACAGGCGCTCGGCATCGTCGTCGCGTTTGGCGTCGAGCGCGATGTCGCCGAGCAGCGCGATACCGTCCGGGTTGCCCGGATCGGCCGCCAACGCACTACGCACTAGCCGGTCAGCCTCGTCCAGACGCCCCGCGTCGCGGGCATCGCGCGCGTCCGACATCGCGCCCCAGAATTGCGAGGTCTTGAGAAGGCTGCGCCATTTGCCCGCGTTCTCGGGGTCTTTGCGCAGCGCTTGCGTGAACAGCTCCTGTGCGCCTTTGTGGTCGCCCTGACGCATCTTCACGAGACCGAGCGAGCCCAACAATTCGCCATCGTTCGGCCGCTTGACGCGCGCCGCGTCGAGCGACTTCTGGGCATCGGACAAACGCCCTTGATCGAGCGCCTTGATGCCTGCCTGACGAGCCTTGTACGCGGGATCGTTGAGCATGCGCTGTCGGGCCGCCTGCTGGGCGTTCAGCTTGTCGTAGTCTGCGCGAATGTCGGCGTCGTTGGGCGCGAGCGCGAGATAGCGTTGATACAACGGCAGCCACGCCAGATTGCCGTCGGCCTTCGACAACCCCTGCTTCCAGAGCGGCAGCAAGGCGTTCAGATCGGCATCGGGGCGCGCCGCAAGTTCGGCCACCATGCGCGTGCCCGCCAAACGGCTCGACGGCCGGTCGATCATTAGTTCGGCCTGCGATTGCGCAGCGCGAGTGTCGTTGGGTGAGGTCTTGGCGAGCCCCGCGAGCCCCTGCTGGGCGGCTGGCCAGCCGTTGGTGGCATTGGCCTGCGCGCGGTAATACTCCACGCCGAGATCGCCCGTGGGCGGTCCGTCGGGGAACAGGGCTTGGTACTCGGCAAACGCCGCGTCTGCCTGACCGCTTCGTTGCAACAGACGCGCGCGAGCAATGCGCGACTTGTCTGTCGTGTTGATACGAATGACGTCGGCCAGCGCTTTGGTCGCAGGCGAATTCGGATAACGCGCGCGCAAGCGCTGCAATGCCTTGTTGGCCTCGGCGGGATGGTTCTCTTCAATCTCGATCTGGCCGAGCAGCGACAGCGCGTCGGGTTGATCCGGTTGCACCAGCAGCGCTTTCTCGAGCGCGGCGCGCGCCAGATCGTTGCGGTGACGCGAATGCCAGAGCGTAGCGCTCGCGATCTGATTGCTCACGTCGCGATTGGCCGCCACGGGCGGGGCTTTGCCCGCATTGCTCGGGGCGGCGGCGGGTGCGGCGCGCACACCGGCATCCGCTGCCATCAGCAGACAGGCCAGACAGGCGGAACGAATCAGCGTGTCGCGCAAGCGCCCTCCCATGGCAGTTGCAGCGTGCCGTCAGCGGCAAAACGATAGTGTCCGGCCTGCCAGCCGAGACCGAACAGCGCCAGCACCGAGCTGTAATACCCCGGGGGCGATTGCGCGTCCAGCGCATGCACACGCGCGATTTGCGCTTGCGCGCCTGCGGTGTCGCCGAGCGTCTGAAGCAACGGCACCAGTGCCGCCGAAAAGCCGCTGGGGCCGTCCTGCTTGGCGGTGCCGTCGCGCGTGTTGACGCGCTCAGGCGGCGCGCCATGGCTGGCGACGTACTTGAGCATGCCGCTGAATGTGTGCTGCAACGCGTGGAAGTCGTCGCTGCCCGGGGCCAGCATGCCCGCCCACAAATAGACACGAATCGCGTTGTAACTGCCCTCGCCCTGCGTTTCCGGATCGATTTGGAAACCGTGGCCCGCGCGGTACATCGCCCATTCCGGCGCGAAACCCAACGGCGGCGCGGTCAACGTGATTTGCTTGAGCGACGAGGCAATCAGTTGCGGCCAGCCGCTCTCTGGGAACAGTCCCGCCAACCGGCGTACCACTTGCATCGGGACATAGCTCGGATTGAGCCGCCACAAGTCCTTTTCCGGATGAAAGCCAACCGGTGCAGGCAACAGCGTGCGGCCAAGGCCGGGGACGAAATCGGTTTCCTCGGCGGCAATGCGCCGGGCGACGAGCGCACCGAGCGCGGTGTAGCGCCGCACGTTCCACAAGCGCCCCGCTTCGCCCAGCGCGTACGCAATCCACATGTCGGCATCGCTCGCGGGGTTGCTATCGAGCACGCCCCACTGGCCGTCGTCCTTCTTGCCCCAAAGCCATGCAGGCAAGTGCGCGGTGAGGTCGCCCTGCGCGAGATTGTTAATGGTCCAGTCGACGATCTTGTCGAACGCGGCGCGGTCGTTAGCGATGAGCGCAAACGTCATCGCATATGCCTGTCCTTCCGACACGGTGCGCAGATCGGCCTCGCTGTGGTCGATCACGCGGCCGTCGTCTGACAGGAACGCCGTCTTGAAGCGGGTCCATTCGGGCCAGTCGACCGGCGGGCATGCACGCGCTGGCGACGTTGTCGCTTGCGGCGTGGCGCTGGCCGCAGACGCTGACGGGCTCGCCGCACGGACAGGTTTGGCTGGTGCTGCGCTGGCCGCGCCCGATAACCCCGCGACGAGCGGAAGCACGGGCGCTACCCCACCGGCCGCGAGCGCGCGCAGCACGGCGCGTCGGCGCCGGCCGTGAGCTTCGGGGCGTTTCATTTACTTCTCCAGCCGACGCGCGGCGCGACGCTGCAACCACCCAAAGCATTTGAGTGCGATCGCGAACGCCGCCAGCAACGCCACGATACCCACGAGAATCGGATGGCTCGAGAGGTGATAGCGAATGCGCGTCCACCAACTCACATCGCCAACGAAATACGTCTGCCCCAGCCGGAACGATTCCACGCGTGTGCCATTGACCACGGCGAGATCGCCATGAATCTCGGCGCGCTGCACGCTGTCATCGACGACATCGACCACGTTAAGCAGCGTCTTATTGCTCGTCGCGTTAATCGCCACCACCGAGCGCGTACTGCTCACGGGCGACTCGAAACCGACCAGCGCTGCAAGCGCACCGTCCGACTGGGCGTCCATACGCGCCGGCCCAACACGGCTGGCCGCGAGCGCCGAACCCGTGGCCCCGTCGCCGCGATAGCCTTGCGGCTGACTCGTCATCAAGCGGCGCGACTGGTCGATAAGCAGCGGGAAGCTCTTGCCCCATTTCGCCAGCAGATCGCCCGCGTCCTTGCCGCCCACGATCAACAGGTCGCGGTCTTTGAAGCGGTCGGTTTGCGTCGTGTCGAGCACTTCGAACCGGTCGGCATAAACGCCGGTCGAGCGGCCAAACTGCCCAAGTGTCGAGAAAACTGTCTCGAGTTCCGAGGCATCTGGCGTCTTCGACGTGATGATGGCCGTCTGCGCCAGGTCGGCATATTTGGTGAATGGGTAACCGCTGCCCACGAAGAAGCTCAGATTCGGCATCTCGGCGTAGTGCGGCAGTCCGCTGAAGTCGATGGTCGAGTCGGCATCGATGGCCGAGCGCGCCGCGTTGGTGATCGTCTGCGCGCAAATGCCTTCTTTGTGCGGTTCCATCGCAAACTGGAACGACAGCGAATTGCGCGACGCCACCTGGAACGCCGGAATGCGCACGTCCTTACGGTCGGCCATGGTGCCGTCGGAGAGCAACTCGACGAGCATGTGGCTCTTGTCGGTACTCGCGCCCGCCGAGCGCAGTCGATACGCGCGCACGAACTGATCGTTAATCGCCACGCTCATCGACGAATCGTCGGGCTTCACGGGCGGGGTGTAGCGATATTTCAGATCGAGCGGCACCCCCGTGTTTTGCCACGTCAGTAAATCGGCGGGCAGGTTGAGTTGGATGCGAATCGGCCACGGCATGTAGCCGCTGCCTTGCAAGTCGGATGGATTGTCGACCAGTTCGCCCAGCTTCACCGGACGATCGGTGCGCACCCAGCGCGGCGCGTCGTACGCCTGGCGCGGCGGCAGAGGTTCGAGGGCATTGATACGTGCCGACTCCCCCGAGAGCGCCGCACGGCCCGAGACGAGCGCCAGCGCGGCCGTCTCTAGATCCTTGGCATCGCGCCCTTGCAGCACAAGCAGCTTGAGCGACGGATTGTTGGGGTTCGACATCATGCGCAACGTCGGCGCATCGACCGCTGGCAGATTTAGCGCGGCCGGACGCGTGTCATTGGTCGCAAAGACAATCGCATGCTTGTTCGGCAGTTCGTTCACATCGACCGGGAAGCGCGTGCGGCGGTAGTCGCCCAACGCACCCGCCCACGTGGCAACCACACCGGCGGCGTGCACGACGGCAAGCGACGGCGGTGCGCCGAAGACAAACGGAATTGCGAGATCGCGGTTGTCGTGCCGATCGATGAACGGTGTGGGCAGCGTCGAGAGATCGTTCCGAATCGTGAGCGGTTGCGTGCTCGTGACGACTTCGCTTTGCGGGCTGATGTCGGCCCACAAGCTGGAATGGGTCGGGTCTTCGCACTCCATCGTGTAGTGACCGATGAGCACGAGCCGCACGCGATTGAAGCCGGAGAGCAGACGCGGGTCGAGCGGTATCTCGCGCACCAGGTTCTTACCACCCTCTTCTTTGTTGAACGGTAGGGTGGCGATCAGCTCTTCGTTGAGATAAACCTTGAGTTGCGAGAGATCGGGAATGAGGGCGGGCGAATAGGTGTAACGCAACCGGAGAAGCGCCGAGGCGACCGTCTGATCGAGTCGGATTCCGAAATTTACGTCGCCGGAGCCTTCCGTGCCGCGTAGACGCAACCCTGTCGTTTGACCTAACTGGGCGAAAGTAACCGTGCGCTCGCTGATGCCCGGCGCTGGGGGGGTGAGTACGACCGGGGAAGCCGTGGCATCACTCGCCGTGGCGCCCGAGGCAGCAGTAGGCGGCGATGCTGTCGCAGCGGGCGATGCGGTGCTTTTGCCCTTTACCGCGGTGGGGGCCGCTCCCGCGAGCGTGACACCACCGGGATCCATGGCTGCCATGACGAGCAAACCGATGGCTGAGACTTTCCAACGACGCGACCAAGACCTTCGAAGCTGCATGTTAGATGCCTCATCTGTTTCTTGTCTTGTGATCGCCACCTCACAACGAGCCTCGCCCTGACGACCCGACGTCTCCCTCTACGTCGCTTTCGAACTCTCCGCATCGACTACTACGGATTGCCGGGGTCTTGGCGGGACAGCGCAGCCCGTCTTTCTGGAAATGGCACGTTGCGTCATGCTAGCCTGCCTCGCAGCCGGTATCAAGCGAGCGTTAGCCTCCGGGTGTCGTGTTGCGGGTACAACGGCTGGTCAACGCGGCAGACCGGTTGCCGTGGTAATTGCAGTGGCGCGCGTGCACCGTATAGAATGCCCGGCATGAGCCAGAACGATATTTCGCCCTCCACCGTAATGCCGGATGCGGCCGACGCTCTCATCGAGCGGCGCAACCCGTCCGACATCGATCGACTGCGCGAGACCATCGGTTTCGACGTGCTGCCGGTCTACCGCGACGAACAGGCAGTGGTCGGGGCGCAGCAAGCACGCGCTCGCTGGCCGCATCTGGTGGCCTTCACCGATTCGCGTGTTTCGAAGGCGGCTTCGGCTGGCTCGTCACTCTCAGATCCTTCAGCGTCACCCGCATCGCCGTCTCCCTCCGTCCCCGCGTCACCTTCATCGCTCAGCGCGAGCTGACCCGGCATGCGAGACGCTTCCGTCGTTGCCGCGTTCGATTTCGACGGCACGATTTCCACGACCGATAGCCTGCGCGTCTTCGTGCGCCGTACCGTGGGCACGCCGCGCTTTGTCCTCGGCGCGCTGCTCGCGTCGCCATGGCTCGTTGGCGCGGCGCTCAAAATGTTGGATCGCGGCACGGCCAAAGCGCATTTCCTTCGCACCACGCTCGGTGCACGCCCCCAGACGCAACTCGACGCCGAAGCCAAGCGCTTCGTCGATGACGGCCTGCCCGCGCTCGTGCGCCCCGAAATGCTCGCGCGGGTGCGCCAGCATCGCGCCATGGGACATCGCGTTGTGCTCGTGAGCGCCTCGCCAGGCTTGTATTTGCGCCCATGGGCGGCATCGATCGGCTTCGATGCCGTGCTGAGTACCGAGCTCGCGTTCGACGCCCATGGCCGGTTTGCCGGGCAGTTCGCCAAGCCGAACTGCTGGGGGCCGGAAAAGGTGCGACGTCTCGAAGCGTGGTGGGGCAACGCGCCGCCCCGGGTGCTCTTCGCCTATGGCGACAGCCGCGGCGACAAGGAAATGGCCGAGCGGGCCGACCACGCCTGGATTCGCGGGCAAGGCAAGCTCATGCCGCTCATGGACGATGACGCGCCGCGCGCGTCCTGAACGTCTCATCGTGTTGCGACGTGCCCGCCCATGCCGATGACACCTGAACCCAGCCGCCGTGTGGCGTGGATTTCACGGCTCGCGCGCCTGGAGCCGGTCGCCTTCTCCCGCTGGGATGCCCTACATGCCGCCTTGTCCGTGGCCATTCCGACCGTCGTCGGCGTCGCCATCGGTCAGGGGGCCAATGCGTCGCTCTTTGCGCTGGGCGCCCTGCCCGCCATCACAGGCGACCGCACCGGCCCTTACCGCGCCCGGGCGCGCTCGATTCTGCTGACCGTCGCCACCGGCGTCGCAGGCTTCTACGCGGGCATGCTCATCCATACCGTCGGTTTGGAAAGCCATTGGCTCGCCCATGTCTTGCTGCAATTGGCGATTCTGCTGCTGAGCTTTATCGGCACGTTCGGCAACGTGGCATCGGCGGCGACGCTGCAAGGCGCTGTCTATCTCATCGTCGGCTGGGGCCTCGCGCTGCCGCCCCCGGAATGGCGTGCCCCGCTGTTGCTCGCTGCGGGGGGCATCTTCAGCGTGATGCTCATGGCGATTCACTGGCTGCGGCACCCCGGCGCTGCCGAGCGCGACGCCGTGGCGGCCATCTATCAGCAGTTGGCGAACGTCCTCGATGCCAGCGGCACGCCTCGGGTCCGGCTCGCCCGCCGTTCGCTCGAAAACGCCATCGCGGCGGCCTACGACACCTTGTTGACCGCGCGCGCCAGCACGGCCAGCGGTTGGGATGTCTTGGAGCGGCGTGCCGCGCAGATACTGGCCGCCGAACCGGTCACGGCGGCCGTCATCGGGCTGGCACAGGTCGGACAACCGTTGCCTGCGCCGCTCGGCAGGGCCCTGTACGCGATGGCCCGCAGCATTGCCCGCGACCATCCGATCAACGTCAGCGCCGCCGCCGATGCTGCGACCGATAACCATGCGCCCGCCCTCGCTGCCGCGCTACATCGCGCCGAACCCTTGCTGACTGGGACCGTGCACGCTGCCGAGCCGCCGCTGGTAGCGCTAGCCCGCCATCAAGCGCGCGCCCCCGCGCACCCGCGCTGGATGCCGAAGTGGCCGTGGCCCGATGTGTGGCGCTATCTCGTGCGTATCGGGTTATGTGTACTCGTCGCCCAAATCTTCATCGCCGTCACCGCGTTGCCCCGTTCGTACTGGGTGCCGCTGATCGTCGTGGTGATCTTCAAGCCGAATTACGGCTCGGTGTTCGCGCGTGCCCTGCAAAGCGGTGTGGGCAGCATTATCGGCGTCGCGTTGTCGGCGGCCGTGGTCGCCATCGACCGCAATGGCCTGGTGAGTTTCGTCGCCCTGATTCCGCTGGCAGCGTGCCTGCCCTGGGCCTTGCGCCGTAACTACGGGCTGTTCAGTGCCCTGCTGCTGCCGATTCTCATGCTCGTGATGGGCGCGCTACAGCCCGGCAGTCAGGATATTGCGCTCGCGCGCTTCATCGACGCGGTGGCGGCATGCGCCATCGTCTTGCTCGTGGGGTATTTGCCATGGGCGAAGTGGGAACGTAGGCAACTCGACGAGCGCGTCGCCATTGCGCTCGATGCGCTAGGCCGTTACGCGGCGCTGGCCGACACACACGATGCCGACGCGGCGTTTGCCGCGCGGCGGGCGAGCTATAAGGCGCTCGACGATGCCCGTATCGCGCTGCAACGGGCGTTGTCGGAGCCGCCGCTGGTCAGCCGTCGTGCGGCACGCTGGTGGCCCGCGCTGATTTCGCTCGAACGCGTGGCCAACGCAATTACCGATACCGTGCCGCATGGCGACGATCACGATGCGGCAGTACATCCGGCGGCGGCCGTCCTCACGCACATGGCGGCAGCGCTTCGCCACGGCGGCGCGGCACCCGACCTGCCTGCGCCACCGGTGCCCGGCATCGATCGCATGCTCGACGAAGCACTGCGCGAGGCGATCGGCTTGCTGTTTGGGGCGGCTGACGACGGGCGTGAAGCGCCTCGCTCCACACCCCACGCGGCCCCTTGAACCCCTGGCGGTGGCACGGCGCTTTGCCCTGCGCGACGCCAACACAGGCATAATGCGCACTTCCGGCGCGCAATTGCGTGAGAAACCCGACGCACTCGAACGACGTTCTACAGCGCCTGTCCGCACACGCGGACGCCCTCGGATACCCCCCAGCGCGACCTTTCGCGCGCCGCCACGCTTTCAGAAGACTACGCATGAACACTACCCCGACGCTCGCCTGGACCGAAGACGGTCGCCCCGTCACCGCCCGCTGGCGCTCCGAAGCCGGCGTGATGCCGCCGCGCCGCGTCGAAGTCGTCGATGACACGATTACCGCCGACGACGCCTATCACCTCGCTTGCGGCGGTACCGCCCTGCTGTATCGCGGCGATTACCAGAACGCCCGCCAGTTGATGCTGGCCATGGCACGCCGCGTCGACCGCCCGCAGCGCGTGCGCCGTAAGCCGTCGAAAGATGCCGCGCCCGTCGTCGCTGGCCCCGCCGATGCGTTCCACAAACACCGCATGGCGCAGGCCCAGCGCGCCCGCATTCTTGGCATGGTGCTCGTGCCGCTCGACGCCGACTACGGCATTCCGCTGCGCCGCGCACCGGACGTACGAGAAGCTTGCGCCGAAGCATGGGGCGCGCCGGACGACCAGTCGAGCGTTGCCTCGCTGCGTGAGATTCTCGGCTTGATCGGTGCGCACGAGTGGCGCAAGAAAGGCGTGTCGGTGCCCGCACTGGGCTCGACCATTCACCCGTGGTACGGCGTCTTCTCGCCGGTGCGCGGGGAATATCTTCAGTTGATCGAGCAAGCGCCGCTGCCGAACACCTCGCTGGCCTTCGACGTCGGTACGGGTACCGGGGTGATCGCCGCGCTGCTGGCCCGTCGCGGGGTGCAACAAGTGATCGGCACCGATCGCGATCCTCGAGCGCTGGGCTGTGCCCGCGAAAACATTGCGCGACTCGGGTTGGAGCGTTCGGTGAAGATCGTCGACGCCGATCTGTTCCCGGAAGGCCGTGCGCGGCTGGTCGTCTGCAACCCGCCGTGGGTACCGGCCAAGGCGAACGCGCCGATCGAACATGCGATCTACGATCCGGACAGCCAGATGCTCAAGGGCTTCCTGAACGGGTTGGCCGCGCATCTGAGCCCGGGTGGCGAGGGCTGGCTGGTGCTCTCCGATCTGGCAGAACACTTGGGACTGCGCACGCGCGAAACGCTGCTGTCGTGGATTCATGGCGCCGGTCTGGTGGTACTCGCGCGTCACGACGTGCGCCCGCAACACCAGAAGGCCGCCGATGCCAACGATCCGCTGCATGCCGCACGCCGCGTGGAAGTGACGTCGTTGTGGCGTCTGGGCGCGCGCCCGGCCTAAGTTCGCTCCCGAAGGTTGTGTCCTGATCCGGCTAACGTGCCGCGATCAGGACATCAGGACGCGGCATCAGGACGAAGGCAGCGCCGCCAGATACGCGGCGGCGCCGTCGCCCGCCACGCAAGCGCTGGCGAAGCAGGCCGTCAAGAGATAGCCCCCGGTCGGGGCTTCCCAATCCAGCATTTCCCCTGCACAGAACACACCGGGCACCGCGCGGAGCATCAGATGCTCGTCGAGCGCTTCGAGCCGGACCCCGCCTGCGCTGCTGATCACTTCGGCAATCGGGCGCGTGCGCAGCAACGTGAGCGGCAACCGTTTGATACCGGCCGCGAGCGCCGCCGGGTCGTTGAACGTCTCGCGCGCCAGACACTCCCGCAACAATCCCGCTTTCACGCCTGCAATCCCCAACCGGCTTTGCAGATGGCTCGCCATCGAGCGCGAACCGCGCGGGTGCGCCACTTCGTCGGCCACACGTTGTGCTGGCCAGTCGGGCAGCAAGTCGAGGAACACCTGCGTCCCCTGCCCGTTGCCGTTCGCGAGAATGGCGTCGCGAATGGGGGCCGACAGCGCGTAGACCAGACTGCCCTCCACGCCGTGTTCCGAGATCACGAATTCGCCTTGACGGGTGGTGCCGTCAGGCAACGTCATCGTCACAGACTTGATCGGCTCGCCCGCGAACTTGCTGCGCATATGGGGGGTCCAGTCCGCCTCGAAGCCTGTGTTGGCGGGCAGTAGCGGCGCCACGTCGACACCACGCTCACGCAGCCATGGCACCCATGCAGCGTCGGACCCTAACTGCGGCCAACTAGCGCCGCCAAGCGTCAATATCACGGCGCGGGCGTTGATGACATGCTCACCGTCTGGCGTGGCGAAGCGCAGTCGCTGCGGGGCATTTCCGACGGTGTCTTCCACACCGCTTTGCCAACCCAGCCATCGATGGCGAACGTGCAAACGCACGCCCGCCGCACGCAGGCGTGCCAGCCATGCACGCAAGAGCGGCGCGGCTTTCATGTCGACGGGGAATACTCGTCCGGAGGTGCCGACGAACGTATCGATGCCCAGCCGGTGCGCCCAGCTGCGCACGTCGTCTGCGTTAAAGCGGCGCAACCATTGACCGACGGCATCGGCACGCGGGCCATAGCGGCCAACAAACTGCTCCGCTGGCTCGCCGTGCGTCAGATTCATACCGCCCTTGCCCGCCATCAGAAACTTGCGGCCAACCGACGGCATGGCGTCGTACACGTCGACACGCCAGCCTGCGGCGGACAGCACTTCGGCAGCCATCAAGCCAGCCGGGCCCGCACCGATCACCGCGACGTCCACGGCATGCGCTTGCGCCGACGCGGCATCGGTCGCGTGCGGGCCAGCGGCCGGGAGCGTCGGGGAAGTGATCGAAGAAGCGGTCGACGAAGCGGTCGTCGGATCGGCGGATGCGGTCATGCGGAATCAGTCAGGTAGCGAGTGGGAGGATGGCACGCGCAGTGCGGCAAAGGTCGGCATTGTCCCATAATCACGTCTTTCAACCACCCTCCAGAGGAGCCCCCCGAATGCCGTCTGACGACCAAACGTCCATGGGACGTACTGCTTACGCCAGCTTCGCTCGCCGTTATGCAGACATTGCCGTCACCAAGCCGCACAACGCGCTTTACGAGCGTCCGGCCACGCGGGCATTGCTCGGACCGGTGGCGGGCATGCACGTACTCGACGCGGGTTGCGGTCCCGGTATCAACAGCGCATGGCTCACCGAGCAAGGCGCCACGGTGCATGGCATCGATGTCACGCCGGAGATGATCGAATTGGCACGCGAGCGATGCGCAGGGCTATCCGCCGAGTTCGACGTTCAGGATCTGGGCACGCCATTTGTCACGCTGAGCGAAAACCGATTCGATGCCATTGTCAGCGCACTGGCATTGGACTATGTCGAAGAGTTGGGGCCGACGTTCCAGGAGTTTGCACGGGTGGCCAAACCAGGGGCGACGCTCGTGTGGTCGATGGGGCATCCCATGCGCGACTGGATCGATGAGCGTACGCGGCGCAACCGGCCTTACTTCGACATCACCAAATTCGGCATGTATTGGAGTGGTTTTGGCGAGCCGAAGCCGTTTGTCGAATCATTCCGGCGACCGTTGGCGGGCATTCTCAATGCGGCGGCGGATGCCGGTTGGCAGCTCGAGCGCATGGTGGAACCGTTGCCGCTGCCGGAGATGGCGGCGGTCGACAAGCGGCTTTACGACGAACTTTCGCAGGTGCCCGCGTTTATGTGTCTGCGGGCGCGCCTTAGCAAGTAGATGATCGATCAACGAGACTTCGGCTGTTCTTCGTTGGCGCCCCATGGAATGAGCATGGTGGCCATGAGCGTTGCACCGACGATGACGGCGGCCACGCCGTAGTGCGCGACATCGGGCAGATTGAAGAGCAGACCGTGGATGGTTGCGAACATGCCGCCTAGCATGACGAAAGCCGAAATAGCGGCAATGACGACGCGGGTATCGGAGCACATACGTCACCTCACAGCGAGTCCACGACCGTTGCGAAGCGCAGCAACCGAGCTCCGTCGGCGTCCCTCGATTTCAGTGTAGGACGCGCAACGCTAAATGGTTAACCGTACTTTACGAGTCTGCGGAATCAGCGAAAGCAGTGGCTGCTGGCGATGACCGACGGTTTCGGCAGATGGACCGAAGACGAGCGCCCTACCCCTGCTTCTCTCGTTCCTCGTCGCGTGGCCATGGCGTGAGCATGACGACGATGAAGAGGATGCCGAACAGAACGGTGATGACGCCGCCGTGCATGACGTGCGAGCGATCGTAGAGCAAACCGTGAATGGTGGCGAATGCCCCGCCAAGCGTCATGAAGGCCGCGATAGAGGCGATGACGACACGGAATTCCGAACCCATGGCGACTCCTTATAGTTATCGGCGATGGTGCCGCGAGTGTCACTCGCGTGTCACTCATAAAGCGGCAACACCAGTGTACGCCGAAGCCTAAGCCACGCCTATTCAGTCGTACGCCTACACAAATCGGAGTTTGACGGAGATCAAGCGAGATGGCCGCCGGTCGCCGTTTTCGGCACCGACGGCACGTGGGGCGCTGCGCGTTAGCGACGGGCTTCTTGCCGCTTGGCTTCCCTCACCCAGCGGAAATGGCCGCTGCGCAGCAGCACCGGGCCGGCAAGGCCCATGGAGAGGTAGCGCCGGGCAAGCGCTTCGATGTCGTTGCGACCGTGTTCGAACGCGTGCAACAAGTCGTCAGCCCGGGCCGAATAGGCGCCGAAGTGGTCTTCGAGCGCCTCAGCCGACACCGCGCAATCGATGTGTCGACCGTTCACGCGCACGGCGAACTCGATCGTCAGATCTTCGCAATTGAACACGGGGCCGTATTCCGGAAAATGAATTGGCATGGCGGCACCCCTAGTTAGCGAAATGACGCGATTGACGTGTCGGCCGACACGTTGCATCCAGCATAGTGCATCGCTGGCCAATCCGCGAAACGTCTCGCTTATCGGTTCGTCAATTCCGATTTAGGAAGGTTCGCCCGCCGTGTCAATTGCAGCAGTTACATTAAATCATCAACATAATTCCCTGATTTATCGTAACTATCTGCCCCAGTTCACTTGCTAGGCTTGGCCTCGTTCAGAAACGCGACGAAGCCTGCAAGGAATTCTGTGAGTTGTTTTCGCACGGCGTCGTCCTGCAAATTGCCGTCGGCATCGATGACTTGATTCGCGTGCGACACCATCATCCGGCCTTGCCACCATGGCGTAGTTTGCAGCGTGCGCAGTACCGGCAACCAAGCGTTCTGACTGAGGATGGTGCCGAACCCGCCGGGTGACGCGCCCATGAGCGCAACCGGCTTGTTGCGGAACACTCGCGCGCTATCGGCAGGCGGGCGCGATAGCCAATCGACCGCATTCTTGAACACCCCCGGCATGCCGTTGTTGTACTCCGGTGTCACCAGCAACAGGCCGTCCGCTTGCGCGATCGCGTCTTTAAGCGTGGTCACGGCGGCGGGAATGCCATCGCTCGCCTCCAGATCGCCGTCGTACAGCGGAATGCCGTGCAGAGTGTGAACTTCGAGCGTTACGCCCGCCGGTGCTGCCGCTTTCGCGGCGTGCAGCAATGCGGTGTTGTAAGAACCTTTGCGCAGGCTTCCAGACACGCCAACGATAGTGGTCATGAGCACGACTCCTTGAAATGGACCAGATAGACGAGATGGACGAGAGCGACAAATCGAGCGCAGCGGATGAGGCAGCCGTCGCGTCGCGCCTCAGCCGCCAAGTTGGAACGGATACAGGCTGCCCAGCCCCAGCAGCCGGGTGAGTTCGTCGAGCGCTGTGCGGCACTCGTTCAACAATGCCGGGTCGGCCAAATCGGCCACTGCCAGACGGTCGCGATAGTGACGCTTGACCCACTCGGTCAGCACCGCATAGCGCGTATCGTCGATCCACAGCCCCGGATGGGTGGCAGCGCGCTCCGCTTCGGTGAGCACCACACGGAGTCGCAGACATGCCGGACCGCCGCCATTTCGCATGCTCTCTCGCAAGTCGAAGACTTGTAACTCGCGAATCGGACCGCCACTCGCCACCAGCGATTCGAGATAGCGCCAGACGGCCGGACGCTCCCGGCATTCCTGCGGGACCACCAGCCGCATGCCGCCGCCCGCCTCGGGCGAACGCGCGAGCAACTGGCTGTTAAACAGATACGAGCCGACCGTGTCCTCGATCGAGACGTCGGCGCTCGACACTTCCACCACCTGAAGCTCGCTGCCTTGCGCGGCAAGACGCTCACGAAGCGTCGCCAGCACCGCTTGTTGATCGACAAACGCCTGTTCGTGGCAGAACAGCACGTTGCCGTTACCGACGGCAATCACGTCGTTGTGAAAAACGCCCGCATCGATGGCGTCGGGATGTTGCTGGGCAAACACGACCGCGTCGTCTGCCAGCCCGTGCCGCCGCGCGATGGCCTGGCTCGCCTGCAACGTCTGACGCGCCGGAAAGCGCTGCGGCGCGGGCGCGCTGGCGAGATCGTCGCGGCCATAGACGAAGAATTCGACGCCGCGCTCGCCATACGCCCCACAAAAACGCGTATGGTTCGCGGCACCTTCGTCGCCCAACGACGGCCAGCCCGGCAGCGCGTCGTGATGCGCGAAACGGCGCGTGTCGGGAAACGCCGCACGCAACACACGCGAGGTCGTTTCATGCTCGATCGCCCGGTGCAACTTGCTGCACAGATTCGCCGGAGTGAAGTGCACGCGGCCGTCTGCCGTATCCGCTGAAGGGCTGACGGTGGCGGCGTTGGCCGTCCACATACTCGCCGCCGAGCAGGCCGCGCCCAACAGCGCCGGGGCCGTTTTCGCAGCCTCGCGAATGACGGCGTGATCGTCCCCGGAAAACCCCAGCGTGCGCAGCAACCCCACCGACGGGCGCTCCTGCGGCGGCAACACTCCCTGCGCATAGCCGAGATCGGCGAGCGCTTTCATCTTGGCAAGCCCCTGCAACGCGGCCTCGCGCGGGTTCGACACCCGATTCGCGTTGTTGGCCGACGCCACGTTACCGAACGACAACCCTGCATAGTTGTGCGTGGGACCGACCAGTCCGTCGAAGTTGGCTTCGATGGCAATACGCGTCATGAGCAAATCCTGAAGAGGCAAAGAGAGAGAAGGTAGCGCCGCGAGGCGATCGCGCTGGTGCGTTGCGTTGGCACTGTCATGCCGCCGCGAAGTCCAGCCCGGGGTTCAGCCGCTCGGGGAGCGCCGCGCCCGGCGACTCCATCGAGGCGATCGGATACGCGCAATAGTCTGCGGCGTACCACGCACTTGGCCGGTGGTTGCCCGAAGCGCCGACACCACCGAACGGTGCGGCCCCCGCCGCCCCTGTCGTCGGCCGATTCCAGTTGACGATACCTGCGCGTATTTCGGCGAGAAACTGCGCATATCGCGCCGGATCGTCCGATACCAGCCCGGCGGCGAGCCCGTAACGCGTGCGATTGGCCAGCGCGATGGCCTCGTCGAA
This sequence comes from Pandoraea pneumonica, assembly GCF_902459645.1. Classification (GTDB taxonomy): domain Bacteria; phylum Pseudomonadota; class Gammaproteobacteria; order Burkholderiales; family Burkholderiaceae; genus Pandoraea; species Pandoraea pneumonica. The sequence goes on along the minus strand of NZ_CABPSK010000001.1, from coordinate 472,042 downwards.
AGTGTCGTAGCGCAGCACCTGCAACAGCGGGCCGAAGTACTCCTCGTCGGGCAAGGCGTCGCGAGCGGCGAGCGGCGTGACATCGATCAGCCCCGGGGTGAGGCGCGCGGTGCGGCTGTCGGGTTGCGCCAGCGGCAAAATGGCCGTCGCCCCCAAGGCCATCAATTCCGCTTGCGCTGCGGTCATTCGGCGGGCGGCTTGCAGAGAGACCACCGCCCCCATGAACGGCTGCGGTTCCGCATCGTAGCGGCCCACGCTGATACGACGCGTAATAAACGCCAGGCGCTCGATGAAGGCTTCCCCCGCTGCGCCCCGTGGCACGAACAGACGCCGGGCACACGTGCACCGTTGCCCGGCCGAGAGGAATGCCGACTGAATTGCGATGTGAATGGCGGCGTCCTGGCGCGCTGCGTCGGCGGGGACTTCCACGATCAGCGGATTGTTTCCGCCCATCTCCAGCGCCAGCATCTTGTCCGGCCGACCCGCGAGCTGCTGATGTAACGCGCGCCCGGTGGCCGAACTGCCTGTGAAACACAAACCGTCGATGCCGTCGTGGGCGGCCAGCGCGACACCGGTGTCGCGCCCGCCCTGCACCAGATTCAGGACACCCGCAGGCAACCCCGCGTCGATCCAGCATTGCAGCGTGCGCTGTGCGACACCCGGCGCGAGTTCACTCGGCTTGAACACCACCGTGTTGCCCGCCAGCAGCGCGGGAACGATATGGCCGTTGGGGAGATGCCCCGGAAAGTTGTATGGGCCGAAGACCGCCATCACGCCGTGCGCGCGGTGGCGCACCACGTTCTCGCCATCGGCGGCCGGGCTGCGCCGTTCGCCGGTGCGCTCCTGATACGCCTTAGCCGAATGGCCCACTTTTGCCGCCATCGTGGCGACTTCCGTGCGCGCTTCCCACAAGGGCTTGCCCGTCTCGCGGCCAATGGCATCGGCGAGCGTTTCGGTATTGGCCGTGACATTGGCAGCGAAGCGTTGCAGCACCGCCAAACGCTCGTCGACGCTGAGTCGGCCCCAGTCGCGTTGCGCGCGGCGAGCGGCCTGCACAGCGGCATCGACGTCGTGGCGGTCAGCCGCGTTGCCGTGCCAGACCACATCGCCCGACATCGGATCGAGCGATTGAAATTTGGCGCCGTTACCGGCACGCCAGACACCGTCGAGATACAAATCGGCCATGAGCGACAATCCCCGAGGCAACGCCCCATCGTGCGGCGTTCGATGCGGCTCATGATGACACGGATTCGTCAGCCGGAACAATGTGCGCAGCACACAACGCCGCGCAAAGCCGCGCCCCACGGGCGTTTGCAATGTCACACTGCGAACACGCAAGCGTCACGCATAGAATACGAAGCTGTATTCGGCCGCCCCACGTCTAAAGAAAGGCCGAAAGAAGTTGAATGACACCGATAGCGCTTTTTTTGGCCGCTTTCGGTGCGCTTTAAGTAGCTACCGAGGAGATTTTCACGATGACCGATGCCAACCGTTCCGCCCTGCGTCACTGGCTCAGCGATGTTCGCGATGCCAACCGCAATGGGCACGATTCGAACCATGGGGGCGACACCGCCCAAGGCATCGACGCTTGTGGTGTGCGCTGGAAACGGCACGCCGAAGGGGTGCTTGAACTCACCCCTGCCGACACGAACGCCGGGCGCTTTGATGCCGTGCTTTCGTGTGGCATTCACGGCGACGAGACAGCGCCGATCGAAATTGTGGACGGCATTTTGCGCGATATCGCCGATGGCAAGCTCACGCTACGCGAGCGTGTCCTCGTCATTCTCGGCAACCCCGATGCCGTGCGCGCGGGCAAGCGCTACCTCGACTACGATCTGAACCGGCTGTTTCAGGGCGCACATGCCAAGCGCGCCGAGTCGCCTGCGGTGCAGCGAGCGCGTGAGCTCGAAGTGATCGTCGCCCAGTATTTCGATGCCGACGTCGACGGCAAACCTGCGCGTCGCCTGCGTCGCCATGTCGATATGCATACGGCGATTCGCCCTTCGCTTTTCCAGCGCTTTGCGGTGGTGCCAAATACGGCCGAAACGACACAGTCGGACGCGTGGATCGATACGCTAGCGGCGGCTGACATCGAGGCCGTGATGCTCACCGACCAGCCGTCGGTCACGTTCTCGTATTTCACTTGTGCACGTTTCGGTGCCGAGAGTTGCACGCTGGAGTTGGGCAAGGTCGAGCCGTTCGGGCAAAACCGATTGGAGGATTTCGCAGGGATCGATGCCGCGTTGCGGCGCTGGTTATCCGGCGGCGAGATGGCGGCGCGCGATGACGGGGAAATCAAACGTGCGGAGCGCTTTCGCGTGGCCGCAGAGATCGTTCGCCGCACGAACGCCTTTGTGCTCGACGTGCCTGCCGACACACCGAATTTCACGCCGTACACGGCAGGCACCGTGCTCGCCCGCGACGGCGAAAACACCTACACGGTGTCGCACCCCGTAGAGCGCATCGTCTTCCCGAATCCGAACGTGGCAAATGGGTTGCGCGCGGGGGTGATGGTGGTACCGGCGTGACGGTGCCGGGCGGTGCAATGCCGCCACTACGCACACACGCGAAGTAACGGCTTCAAACGCCTGTCCGGCTGTCGTCGCGAGAAGCGGTTGCACGTACCATCGCCCGCTTCTTGACTCTGACAGGGCCTGACGGCCAGCTCGGCCAAAGGGGGTCGCGCTGGTGGCGTCGGCCGCCGATTTCATGCCCGCTAATACGTTTTCGACGCAAACTCCCCACGCAGCGATCACGGCACGCACCGATGCTCGAAACACCATCTCACACCAAAGTCCCGCCGCATCGACCATTTCCGGTGATCTGCGAGAAACGCGGAACATTCCCCCGACGCTAGATCAGACCGAAGTCCCAATACTCAAGGCGTTGTCGCTTACGCCCGAGCAGGCAAGGTCTGCGGAAGCCGGTAGAATTTTTCAGTATTTTTGGGGCTACGTTCAGCAGCATTTGGATGACACGACTCCCGTGCCTTCCACCACGCCAGGCCGACAGCCGCCTTGGTTGAACGATTTCAGCAAACATCTGCGGCAAACCGCGGATACGTTGGTAGCGCGTGGCATCAACCTTGCGGAAGTGAAGTGTAGGTTTCAGGCGCTTCTGGCGGACGTGCGTTCAGGCAAGTTGAGGGCATGCATAGCCCGAGGCGGTGTTCGCGATGCGCTTCCCTTCGCCATCGGTTCGTTCGCCGCGTCGCTGCTCGCGACGGGCGCAGAACAAGTTGCCAAGGCCGTCGGCGCCGTGACGTCGCTCATCTGGAGGATTCCAATTTGCGTGGCGAGCGGCATCGTTATCATGCTTGGCAATACCGCTGGCGCGGCCCTTCTCGAGACCTTATTTCCGTCGCTGCGCGACAAGTTGCCACAAACGACACCTGCCCCCGGATTGGAACATCTGAATGCATCGATTCACAACTTATCCCGAGAATGCGCCGTATCATTTTTCTCGTTCGCGGGCTTGTATGGCATGGTACGCAATCCCCTTCGGCTTCTCTTCGAATGTCTCATTTCCAATGACATCATGTCGGGCGGGGCTAGACACATGGTGCACGCCGCCCTCGAAGTCCCGCTAGCGATTGTGGGCGCGCCGCTTCGCGCGTGCCTCGACCACTTACGCATGTCGGAGAACAATGCAGCCACAGAAATTCTGCTGCAAGACAACCTCGCGGATTTACTGACGAATGACCCGGCCGCCGACGCTAGCGAAGTGTCGCGATTCGCAGCGTTTCGCGCGCGCTTTTCCAAGAGTTTCTTTTCACTACCAACTGCCAGTCTCTGCGGTCTGCTCATCGCCGCGTTTGCGTGGATCGAGTGGGGCAGCGATGTTACGGACCGCGCAAACACCAACATCTGGGAGCGAATACTTCTGAATCTGTTGGACTTTTTTTGGGTTTATGGAATCATTGGCGTCCTGCTTCAAATAATAGCGAGCAGTGCGCGAAACCTTGCCATCTCAACGGCTGACCAGCGGCGCGAAACCGAACGGCATACACCGACGGCCAACGTAGAACGAGGCGCAATTGCTGTCACCCGGGGTTCGCCTAAACAGCCCCGAATTAGCGTCATTTCGCGAGACTCTGGAATTCTCGGTTCCCAGGGCGATTTGCAAAACATGGCATGGCAGCACGGCGGTGAACCGTGGCAATTCCCTTCGCACCGGGCCAGTTTTTCGGCTGACTCCGTGTTCGGATCGCCATCGAGCACCCCGCCGGAGACGCCACCTCATCAGAGGCCAACCGACGCCGCTCCGTTTGCGCCAGCCAACCGTATGGGTCATAAAAGACGCGTAAGCGTTTCTAAGAAACAGCACCTTGGCCCGTTGCCGGAAGCCGTCACCGCCGTGTCCGATTCACTGCCTGATGATGGCCAGCCCTTGCCGGATCGCCGCCAGCATCACTGATCGCGCATTGGGCCACCTCACGCCGTGGTGGTGCGAGGCGCGGTAGACTGGCGCCACGTCACAAGGAAGCCACGCACTTGCCGTACCTTCGCCCGCGTGGCATCTTGCTTGCGAGACGTACGTTCTGCGTTCGACCGCCGTGCCCGATTCGCGGCACGGCCCGCTTTCCCCCTTCCGGAGTGCTTATGCTATCCATGACGCCGAGCGAACTCGCCCGAAATCTGCTGATCATCCTGGTACTCAGCCTGCTGATGATCGGCACGTTGTGGGTACTGCTGCCGTTCCTGCCCGCCTTCATCTGGGCAGTGACCATCGTGGCGTCCACCTGGCCGCTGCTCATCGGCCTGCAACGCCGCCTCTGGCGACGCCGTTGGTTGGCGACTACGGTGATGATCTTCGGCATGTTGATCATCGTCGTCGCGCCGCTCACTGCCGCAGTCGGCACACTCATCGGCCATGCCTCCGATATCAGTCAGCAAGTGCAGTCCATCGGTGAGCGTGGCCTGCCGATGCCGCCGGACTGGCTGTCGCATATCCCCGTCATTGGGGAACGCGCTAGCGAAGAATGGCAAGCGCTGGCGGCGGCGGGCCCCGGCGGGCTCGTGGCCAAGATTCAGCCGTATGCCGTGAAAGGCGCTACGTGGGCGTTTTCGAAGCTCGGCTCAGTCGGTCTGCTGTTCGTCCACCTTGGCTTGACCCTCATCATCTCGGCCATCCTCTTTATGCAAGGCGAACGCGCCGGACGCGCGCTGATCCGCATTGCGCGCCGGTTAGGGGGCGATCGGGGCGAAGAGGCGGTGAGGCTCGCCGGTATGTCGATTCGCGCCGTGGCACTGGGCATCGTGGTCACGGCAGTGACGCAATCGTTGCTGGGCGGCATCGGCCTTTGGGTGACCGGCGTACCGTTGCCTGGCTTCCTCACGGCGCTGATGTTCGTCCTCTGTATTGCGCAAATCGGGCCGTTCCCGGTACTGCTGTCGAGCGTGGCGTGGCTTTACTGGCAAGACAGTCCGACGCTTGCGACGTTGTTGCTGGTGCTGTCTGTGATCATCGGCATGCTCGACAACGTGATGCGGCCAATGCTGATCAAGCGAGGCGCCGATCTGCCGATGACATTGATTCTGGCGGGTGTGCTGGGCGGCATGCTCAGCTTCGGCATCGTCGGCCTCTTTGTCGGCCCGGTGATTTTAGCGGTGACCTATACGCTGTTGATGGCGTGGATCAACGAGGGGCTCAACCGCCCGGCCACCGCCCCCAGCGGAGCGCCGCTGACCACGCCCGCAAGCGCTTCGTCAGGTGTCAGTACGTCGACTAATGCCCCAGCGGGCAAAACAACCAACGTGCCTGCCGCCGACGCCGATAAGGGCGTGTGAGGAACGCAAGAAATGCGTTAAGCGCAAGAAATGCAAAAGGTGCCGTCGACGCGGGTCGATCGGCACCTTTTCTTTTGCGGGCTCACTCGGGGTAACGGCGCTCGAGTCACCGGTTTTTCGGACGGCTTCACCTGTCGCAACGATCGCCTGCGTGGCTAAATGACTTCCATCATCCGTTCTCGGGAGTCACCCAATGTCCCACGCCACGCCAGCCGCGCCGATCCACACTCTTCCGCATCCCTCGCAGCCCGCCACCCAAACCACCAAGCCGCCAGCAAAGCGCTCGTTGCGCGTGCCAAAGCGAGCCCGTCTGGGCGATATGCCGCTACTGCGTCGTGTCGGCAACGAACTGGCATACACGCCAACACGCTGCCGAGTCATGGCAAGCGGCATCCCCATGCGCCGCAACCCTTGGTGGGAGCGTCTGCCAACGGCTGAGGCACTCGCCGCAGCCGCGCAAGCTCAGCGGGCTTTGGCCGGCAAAATCTTGCCGGAGACTTCGCCAAACCCGACGCGATAACCGTCGCCCTGGCACCAGCCCGCCATGACCACCGTGTCGCCATCTTCGATGAAGGTACGCTTCGCACCGCCAGCGAGCGTGAGCGGGTTCTTACCGTTCCACGTGAGTTCGAGCAGGCTGCCGAACGAATCGGGCGTCGGACCGCTGATCGTGCCGGAGCCCATCAGATCGCCCACACGCACATTGCAGCCGGACACCGTGTGGTGGGCGAACTGCTGCGCCATGCTCCAGTACATATGACGGAAGTTCGTGCGGCAAATCGTCGTCGCCTGCGTGTCGGTCTCGGCTTGCAGCAGCACTTCGAGTTCGATGTCGAACGCGTGCTTGCCCTGCTGTTGCAGGTACGACACCGGTTGCGGGGTCTGCTCGGGGCCAGCGACGCGGAACGGTTCGAGCGCCTCCATCGTCACCACCCAAGGCGAGATCGACGTGCCGAACGTCTTCGCGTTGAACGGGCCAAGCGGTACGTATTCCCACTGTTGCAGATCGCGGGCCGACCAATCGTTGAGCAGCACCATGCCGAAAATCGCGGCCTCGGCGGCTTCGACGTCGAGCGTGTCGCCCAGCGCCGTCTCGCGTCCGACGATGAAGCCAGTTTCGAGTTCGAAGTCGAGCTTGCGGCACGCGTCGAAGATCGGGCGCGGTTGATCCGGCAACTTGATCTGCCCGTTCGGACGATGAATCTCGGTACCGCTCACCACCACGGAGCTCGCGCGGCCGTTATAGCCGATCGGAATTTCAAGCCAGTTCGGCAGCAGCGCGTTGGCCGGATCGCGGAACATGGTGCCCACGTTCGTGGCGTGTTCTTTCGACGAGTAGAAGTCGGTGTAACCCGGCACTTGCACCGGCAGATGCAGCGTCGCGTCTGCGAGCGGCACCAGCGCCTGCGCACGCAGCGTTGCGTTATCGCGCAATGCGGCGTCGCCATCGGCGGCGAGCAGCGCCGTGAGGCGAGCGCGCGTGGCTTGCCATACCGGGCGGCCGAGTGCCACGAAGGCGTTGATCGACGGCTGCGAGAACACCGCGGTGCCATTGCCCGGCGTCAAGAGACCAGCGGCTTCGAGGGCAGCGAGATCGAGCACCTGATCGCCGATCGCGACACCGACGCGCAATGCGGCCTGGGACGGGGTGCTGAACACGCCGTACGGCAGGTTTTGGAGCGGGAAGTCCGTCGTGCCGGTGTTGGCGGACGCGAGCCAGCTTTGCAGGAGTTGAGACATGAAGAAATCCTTGTTCGTGGTAATGCGCAGGCCCACAGCCGCACAACGGTGCGCGGCGTGGGCCGTCTCGAGGTTGGGTGAAGTTGCGGTGCGGGTCCGCTTACTTCTGATTCGGGTTGAAGTGCTTTTTCAGACCTTGCCAGCAGGTGTAGTAGTTGTCCTGCAACTGCTTGGTCTGCAACGCGAAGCGCGTCGGGCGAATGACGGCCGGCGTCTCGAACATGAACGCCATCGTGGCGTCGACCTTGTGCGGCTTGCTCGTGTCGGCTGCCGACGCCTTTTCGAACGTGTCGGCATCCGGACCGTGGCCCGACATGCAGTTGTGCAGACTCGCGCCGCCCGGCACAAAGCCTTCGGCCTTCGCGTCGTACACACCGTGAATCAGCCCCATGAACTCGCTCGCGATGTTGCGGTGGAACCAAGGCGGGCGGAACGAGTTTTCCATCGCCAGCCAGCGCGGCGGGAAAATCACGAAGTCGATATCGTCCACGCCCGGCGTGTTGCTTTGCGATTGCAGCACCAGGAAGATCGACGGATCCGGGTGGTCGTAGCTGATCGAGCCGATCGTATTGAAACGGCGCAGATCGTACTTGTACGGGACGTAGTTACCGTGCCACGCCACCACATCCAGCGGCGAGTGACCGATATCGGCGCGCCAGAGTTCGCCGCCAAACTTGGCCACCAACTCGAAATCGCCTTCGACGTCCTCGTAGGCCGCCACGGGCGTCAGGAAATCACGCGGATTGGCCAACCCGTTCGAACCGATAGGGCCCAGATCGGGCAGACGCAGAAGCGCGCCGTAGTTCTCGCAAACGTAACCGCGCGCCGTGCCGTCGAGCAGCGTGACGCGAAAACGCACGCCACGAGGCACAACCGCAATCTCGTACGGCTCGACGTCCATGACGCCGAATTCCGTCGCCAGACGCAAACGGCCTTCCTGCGGCACGATCAGCAATTCGCCGTCGGCGTTATAGAAAAAGCGGCCTTCCATCGACTGGTTGGCGGCATACAAGTGAATGCCGCAACCGCGTTGCCCGTCGGGGCTACCGTTGCCCCCCATGGTGACCATGCCGTCGACAAAGTCGGTCGGTTCGGACGGCATCGGCAGCGGGTCCCAACGCATTTGATTGGGCGGCGCGGCCACTTCGTCGAAGCGGCTCAGCCAGCGCGACTGCTCAATTTCCGTGAACGGCTTGTGCATCGCTGCCGGACGAATGCGATAAACCCACGAGCGGCGATTGTGACCGCGCGGCGCAGTGAAGGCAGTGCCGGAGAGTTGTTCTGCGTAGAGACCGTACGGGGCACGCTGCGGCGAGTTTTGCCCGACAGGCAGCGCGCCGGGCAATGCCTCGGTCGCGAACTCATTGAGGAAGCCAGACAGATAGCCCAGCTCCCCCTGAATCTGGTTGGCTTTCGGGAGGGAATGGATGGAATCCATGGAATGCCTCGTCTCCTGTTATCGAATGCCGCCATTTTCCGACATGCGTGTATATTTTGCGATATAAATAGGTGAATCCACTATATTCATAACGCGAATATTATCCAGGCACTATGATTTCCTTGCGCGATGTCGATTTGAACTTGCTGGTTGTGTTTCATGCGGTGCTCACGCATCGGAGCATTTCGCAGGCGGCCCGCGAACTGGGGTTGTCGCAGCCGGCCGTAAGCAACGGGCTTGCGCGCCTTCGTCAGACGTTCGACGACGAACTGTTCACCCGTACCGGCAATGGCATGCAGCCCACGCCGTTTGCGGAGGCATTGGCCGAGCCGGTTTCGGCTGCGCTCGCGGGCATCTCGCGGGCCATCAATCACCGTGAAGCGTTCGATCCGGCCACCAGTCAGCGCGAGTTCACGCTGGCGATGACCGATGTCGGCGAGGTGTATTTCATGCCGACGTTGATCGATCTGTGCACCCAGTTGGCGCCAAGCGTGCGATTGAGCACCGTGCGTGCCGCCCTGCCCGATCTCAAGGAAGCCATGGCGGCCGGGCGCATCGATCTTGCCATCGGGGCATTCGACGACCTGACCGGTCCGTTTTACCAACGGCGGTTGTTTCGCCAACAGTATGTGAGCATGTTCCGCGTCGGCCATGCGCTTGACCGTCCCGAGGCGGGTTTAGCGGATTTTCAGGCGGCGCGGCATCTCTTTGTGACCACGGGTGACAACCCGTACGCGCGGGTCAATCAGTTGCTGGCGCAAGCGGGTTTCGGTGCCGATGCCAACTTCTGGGTGCCGCACTTCATCGCCGTGCCGTACGTCGTGAGTGTCAATGACCTTGTCGTCACCGTGCCGCAGAAATTCGCGGAGCGCGCGGCCGCACCGTTCGGCCTGCGCTTCGTCAAACCACCTGTGCGTTTACCGGCATTACAGACGAATGTGTTTTGGCATCGCCGCTACCATCAGGACGCTGGCAATCAATGGCTCCGACAACTCGTGTCGGAGCATTTTGTGGAATAGCGGGAACGGTCGGGTTCACGCGTCGCTGGTAATCGCGTGCCCTTGCGCACGCAGCCAATCGTTCCATGCGGTTTCCAGCACGTCGAACGATGCGCGAATTTGCCCTGCGGACGCCTGCGGTGCGAGATGTTCGAGTTGTGCCGCGTGCGACGCCAACGAGGCCAGTCCGAACGACATGAACCCGCCACGCAGTCGGTGTGCCGAATGCCGCAACGTATCACGCGACAAATCCGTCAGTGCTGTGCGGCAGTCTTCGATGTCCTGATCGGTGACGCGAACGAAGGTATCGAGCATGTCGCCAAGCGAGACACCGGCATCTTTCACAAACCCAGCGGCGGCCGATTCATCCGACGTCACCGACGAATCGACGACCGCAGGCAACGGCTCGATCTCATCGCGCAGCGACGGATAACGGGCACGGATGATATCGATGACACGCAGCAGAGAGCCCGCGTCGACCGGCTTGTAGACCACCGCGTCGAAGGGCGACTTCGGCTCACGATCGATGCGAAGCGTGACGTCGGCCGTCGCCACAATGACCGGCACTTGGGGCGCCCGCGCCTTGATTTCGGAGGCCAGCGTATGCCCCGAAATATGCGGCATATTGGCATCGGTGATCACCAGCATGTGCGATTCGCTGTCGAAGGCGTCGAGCGCTTCACGCGGGTCGTTGTAGCAATCGACCATCGCGCCGAGACCTTCCAACTGGCGCGAGAGCAGCATGCCGCTGATCGGATGATCGTCGGTCACCAGCACGTACCAACCCGCTAACGGGCGTGCCCCGGGTTGCGCGCTGCGACTGCGAGGCAGATCGGCCGACGAGGCCAGACCGGGTGCGGGCGAGTAGCCCAGCGCGTCCCAAAGCGCGGCCTGATGCAGCAACGCGATATCGCGAGGCCACGCGCTTGCCTTGGCGGCGGGATTGTCTTGCGGTGTCGACCGCAGGAGATACACTTCGGCGCCCGCCATGCCGCGTACCGGCCATTCGTCCGCGAACATCAGCAAACCGGCATCGCGCGCACGGCCATCGCCGGTCGACCAGGCGACCGCGTCGTCGTAGCGCACCGGCGCATATCCGGCGAAACGGATCAGCGATTCGAGATAGCGATGTCGCCGCGCAAGCGAACTGACATAAGCAAAGGTCTTACCGGTCTGCACGACGGCCGGTGCCTCGGTGTTCGGCGCCCACGGCAAACGCAGCGAAAAATGCATCGTCGTGCCGCGGCCCTCCACGCTGTCGACCTGCAACGTTCCGCCGAGCATGGCGACAAACTGATGCGAGATCGCAAGCCCCAGACCCGTACCGTGCTGCATGCCCGGTTCGTTGGTGCTCTTACCGAACGGGCGGAAGAGATCGGGCAGGTCCCCGGCGGCAATCCCTGCGCCGCTGTCGCTCACCGAGAACACCACGTCGCACCCTTGCGCATCGGCGCGTTCCACCTGAGCGCTGAACGCGACGAAGCCCTGCGTCGTGAACTTGATCGCGTTACCCACCAAATTCGTGACCACTTGGCCAAGCCGGAGGGCGTCGGTATGCACAGCACGCGTCAATTGCGGATCGATCATCCAGTCGAGCGTGAGACCCTGCAAACGCGCCCGGCCGGTAAACGACAGACCGACCGCCTCCAGCTCCTTGAGCAGCGAAAAGTCGCGCGAATTCAGTTCGAAACGCCCCACCTGCATGCGTGAATAATCGAGCAAGTCGTTGATCAGATCGAGCAGATTGCGCGTGGAGCTCTCCATCACATCGACGTAATAACGATGCTCGTCCCCAAGCTTTTGCGCGCTGAGCAGTTCCAACGACGCGAGCGTCCCATATAGCGGCGTGCGCATTTCATGACTGACCGTCGTGAGGAACACGTCTTTGGCCTTGTTGGCGCTCTCGGCCGCCAGTCGCGCCTTGCGCTGTTCCAACTCGAAGCGACGCTGTTCGGTGACATCCGATAGTGTGCCGATCAGCACGGACTGTTCGCGAAACACGGTATCGACAAAGCTCACGGCGTAATGGCGCTCACCGGCATCGTCCGAGACGCTCAGCAAGCGCCGCACCGGACGCGCGACGACACCGCTGTGCAACTGGCGATACATCCGGGTCAGTTCTCCGTCGCCCAACTGCCGCAGCAAATCGACCGTGCCCGCGTAGGCCGGATTGCTCATGACGACCGCCGGTTCGAACGGGTCGATGATGGCCATGCCAACGGGTGCCGTTTCGATCAGCGTTTGTGTGAATGCATCGCGCTCAAGCAGCGCCGTAGTGCGTTTGCGCGCGGGGTCGATAACGCGCTTACGGATGTAGCGCATGGCAGCGAAAACACCGCCCGCGTAAAACAGGAGCAAAAGCGTTGCAACGATCAAAAGCGTCGCGTTGCCCATCAGCAATTCTGCGGGCGACACGGCATAGCGCACAAACCACGGATTGAATGGGAGGTGACGCTCGAAGACGATCCGTTTTCCATCGGTGCGCAACGTCATTTGCGATCCACCGAACAACGGCAGCGTTGCGAGCGTCTTCATATGGCGAGGCGTCGGCAGCGGTGTGCCGGCACTCGCAACGATAATGCCTTCGACGGAAACGAGTTGAAGTGTCTCGCGCGTCTTATCGAGATTGCGCATGCGCGGCGGCACAATCAGTTCCGGCGACATGCTGGTGCCGACGTACAGAATGACGTGCCCTTCGAGATCGCGGATCGGCACGAAGCTCGATACCGTCTTCACGTGAGTCACGGGGTGTTCGTAGTTGTACGTCCAGAACGGACCGTCTTCCTGCCCTAGCGCGCGCGCCTGATAACGCTCAACCTTGTTCATTTCCGCGAGCATCATGCGCGTGTCGCGCTCCAGGTCGGCAGCACTGAACGATTCGCGTCCGAGCGAAGGACGATAGGCGGCAAACGCCCCATCGGGTGAGATCAGGAAGGTTTCATCTTGCGAGTCGAACGGACTCCAGAAGTCGGCGTCGAGTACCATCAGCCGCGCGGTCAGGCGAGCCAGCACCTGTGCACGCTCAGGTGTGATCTCCGCCAGTTTGACGACTTCAAAATCGCCGTCCCACGCCACCCCACCGATGCGAACGGCAGTGCCCGGCTTCAACGCGTTGAGTGGTTGCAACACGCGCTCGCCAAGCAAGCGCGTGGTACCTCCAGGGGGAGCAGAACTTGCCTGCACGGTGCGCGACATCGAGCGCGCCTGCTCGTTGAAGACTTCGAGATCGCGAATTTCGCGCGAGACGGCCGCGAAGAACGACTCGGTCTTCTGACCGCCTTGCCAGAGCGCTCCGAACATGGCGTAGGAAATTGCCGCTGCCCACACCGAAAATCCGAAGAGCAGCGCCAGCACGCCTCCGATACGCAGCAGGCGGCCTGCCACGGCAATGTCACGCGTCATCGTTTGGGCAGGCATGGTGGCGAACGCTCGACGTCGCACGCGCTCAGGCAGCGGTAGGCGTGTCGACTTCGCCGTCGCGCGTGAGTTGCAGCGGGCTGGAGGCATGCAACTGGAACAGTTCCATGTCGTTGCGGCACCCCAGTTTGCACATGGCCATTCGCTTCTGGTTATTGATCGTCTTGGCGGAACGCTTAAGGGCTTCTGCAATTTCCGAGACGTTATTGCCGCTCAGATACATGCGCAGCACTTCCATTTCCTTCGGCGAGAGCGGTCGGCGGGTGGTCGGCTTGCGGCGCGATTGCTCTTCGAGAATCTGTTCGGCACGCCCGCCGAGATAGCGCATACCGCGGCGGCAGCGCTCCACACAAACGGTGATCTCGCGCAGATCGTCCGACTTCGTCATCACGCCGAGCACGCCGCAATCGTTGAGCGCATGGATGATGGCCGGCTGTTCGATCGACGTGAACACGATGATCTTGATATCGGGATACTTGCGGCGAACTCGCTTGATCATGCCCAGACCATCGCCAAACACGCCGCCGGGCATGCAGTAATCAGTGATCAGGACGTCGACGGAATTCGTCTCGAGGGCATCGAACAACTGCGTCGAGTTGGCCACCGGCGGCAGCACGTGGAAGCCGGGGTCCGGGGCGAGCATCTCGCGAAGTGTCGAAGAGACGATCGGGTGATCGTCGGCAATCAAAATCTTAACCATCATGAGCGCAATCCTTTTAAAAGAAGTCAGCCGTGGGCGCGCGCGATCGAACGCCGCGTGTCAACGCGTCATGGCTTCCCAAAAGAGGAATGTGTGACGAAGCGGCACACAAACAGATCACAGAAGCGTCACCGCGATACTGTTGACGGGGGTGAAGCGTGCCGGCAGACGCCGTCGCGCCTACCCGGCGGTTACCGCCGCAGGGGCTGAAGCTGGAGACGCGCCATCGACGGTCGTCCACGACGAACATGTCTTGTGTCCCGTCAGTCGCATCTCGCCATCGCCGATGACCGGCTTGACGCAATACCGGATGCGTACGCCCCGCAAACCCGCCGAGGGCATCATGTCTCGCGCTCGTCCGACAACGCGAATACGTGTCGGCCCGGCCGCGGCTTCCCACAGATGCACACTTTCGGTCTCGGGCCAGTCCGCCATCCAGCGATATGTCCCTCGGACAACGCGCCCCACTTGCGGCGTACCACTCATGCCGACCGCTGCGGCGACCGGCCGCATACGTGCCGTCACCTCGCGCGGTGCCGTCTCAGCGCGAGCCAGCGTGGCCCCGTCGAGCGCATCCGTATCGGCGTGAGTCTGATTGCCACCCGCCGGCTGATACTCGCTACAGCCGGTCAGGACCGCAACCAGTAACGTGCCAGTCAACCACGTCAGCCTGCGCCGAATCGGCGCAGAGAAATCGTGATGATTTGCGTGGCGATCTGTGTGGCGGTCTGAGCGACGACTTGCCGCGAAAACCAGACCGCGGCGTTGCGTCATTGCCATCGATTCACTCCCCCGTCGTGCCGTCATCAGGTTGCTCACCTTTTGCACCATCCGACGACCGGGAGAAATATAGGATAAGTCCACATTGTTCGGACGCATTAGCATTAGTTATAGGAAACATCCCAAGGCCAAATAGGCGGACAACCCCGCGACGTCCAAATTAAGCCCGCACTGTGCGTCGGAACCGATGCGGCAATGACGCACCCCACGTAGCGCAAGTGCTTACCGGACGCTGTGATTGACACACGTGCGCCACAAAGATTCACTTTGCCGCACTACACGAGACAGAATCGCCATAGGCGTGCGCCGATGAGGCGTCGCTTCGCGCCAACAAAAATTCACTCGAAAAGCGTTGCGATTTTCGAGATATGTATAAGCAATGAGATGCCAACGGGCGTGCACGACCCAGCTAGCGGCGTTGGTCGGCCAGATTGACTAAGCGAATTAGCCGCCGAACGCCTTGAAGAACATGCCGACAGCGACGAGCGCCATCAGCACCGAGAAGAGTTGTTGCAGCCGTGCGGCGGCAAGGCGTGGGGCGAGCATGCGGCCGATCACCATCCCGACCACAGCCCCGGCAACGAAGAGCCACCCTTGCGTGCCCGGGTGCATCCCGTGCCACCAGGCGTTCGCGACCGTACCGGCGGAGATCAACGCGATGACGAACAGCGACGTCGCGACGATGCCGTGGACGGTGATATCGGAAAACCGGCGCAATGCGGGGACGATGACGAAACCGCCGCCCACGCCGAGCAAGCCCGAAGCGAAGCCCGAGACAGCCCCGATCGCACCGAGTGTGCTGGCCACACGCCGCGTCCAGTGAAGTCGCCCCGTGGCCGGATCGAGACGGCACGGCGGCTGAATCACGGCACTGCCCGCTACGCCTCCCTTACCGCGCGAGGCCCGATACATCCGCGTCGCGACGATCAGCATGGCGAACGCAAACAGACCGACTAGCCAGTGTTCCGGGAGCCGGTGAGCCACCCAAGTCCCTAGCGGTGCGACACAAACGCCAATACCGGCCATGAGCAGCGCCGCCCGGTATCTCACCAGACCGGCGCGCAACCCTTGCGCACTGCCGACCGCGGCACTAGCCCCGACGGCCAGCAAGGCGACGGGCCCGGCCTGCGGCACCCCCCATCCGAGCCCGAAAACCAGGGCAGGCACCGCGAAAATGCCGCCGCCAGCCCCAGTCAGTCCGAGAACGAGCCCCACGGCGGCGCCCAGAACGGCGGCCGTTGGCGACGAACTTAGTGTGGCGAGCAGCATGGGGTAGGGTTTCCGGCGTCACGTGACTTGGATCCAATCCAAATCACTATTGGTCATATGCTTATGACCAATGATTATATAGAACTGACGACGGAGCGGAAAGTCCGGCGACGTGGAGCGGCCACAGTAAGCAACTCCACTAAGCAACGGCACTAAGCGGCTGCACTCAACAACCGGACTAAGCAGAGGAAGACATCCGAGGCACTGCCCCGGTCGATTGCGCCATGGAAACCCATTGCGCCGCGAGCGCGCGAACGCGCATATCAGGCGCTTCGCTGAGAAATTCAGCGGCCTTGGCAAGAAATGCCGGTGTGGCCGTATTCGGCACGCGGACCAGCCAAGCGAGTGCCTGATCGCAAGCGCCCTGCCCGATCAGCAGCCGGGCGACGTTGAACTGACCGCGAAAATCGCCGCCTTCAGCGGCTTTGCGATACCAATCGAAAGCGCACGCGACATCGCGCGAGACTTCCCATCCGTCCTCGTAAAACCCGCCGAGCAGATTCTGCGATTTCGCGTGTCCGAGGCTGGCCGCCTTCTCCAGCCACGCAAGCGCCGCAGGTCTGTCTTGCGGACCGCCACGCCCCAGCGTGAGCAGCGTGGCGAGGTTGTACATGCCCCAAGGCTCATCGCGCCGCGCCGATTGGCGATACCAGTACAGCGCAACTTCATCGCTGGCAGGCCCCCCCCAACCGTTCTCGTAGCAACGCCCGGCCATGTTCGCGGCCATGCCGTGCCCGCCGTGCGCCGCGCGTTTGAAGAGATCGAGCGCCGCCTCGGCATCGCGTGCCACGCCACGTCCATCGAGCAGCCACTGCGCATAGACCACTTGCGCTTCGACGTGCCCCGCCTGCGAAGCCGCGGCCAGCCATACGGCCGCCGTTTCCGGCGGTCCCGCTAGGATGTCGCGAACCTGCGCAGGCGTGAGTGACGCAATCTGCGCCGGATCAATTCGCATCGTCAACCATCAATACCGTGCGGTGAGCGAGACAATCGCGCTGCGACCCGGTGCCATCGACGCGTAGTGCGCCGGATAGGCCTGATCGAAGTAACGGCGATTGAACAGGTTCTGCACGTTGAGCTGCGCCGACAGATGCTTATTGACGCGCCACGACGCCATCGCATCGAAGCGCCAGTACGACGGAATCTCACGCAAGTTAGCCGGATCGCCGAACACGCTCGACGTGTAGAACGCGCCACCGCCAACGGTCACCGACGGGATGATGTCGTAGGTCGTCCACAGGCTGAAGCTGTTGCGCGGCGTGTTCGGGAACTGGTTGCCGTTGTTCGACTTGGCGGTCCCGCTACCGTTATCCGTGAGTTCGCTCTTCATGTACGTGTAGCCGCCGAAGACCTGCCACTTGTCGGTCAGCTTGCCCGCGAAGCCCAATTCCAGGCCCTTCACGTTCTTGCCGCCTACCATGGCGTAGGTGTTGTCGGCCATCGTCACACGGGCATTGCTCGTCTCGATGTAGAACAGCGCCGCCGTCAGCAGCAGACGCTCGCCCAGCACGTTCCACTTCGTACCGATTTCATACGAGCGGTTCTTCTCCGGTGCGAGATCCGCAGCGTTAGGACCGACACCGCCGCGACCCGGCGTGAGACCTTGCGTCTCGCTGCCTTCACCCAACAACGCGCCGGCCGGGGTCGACGACGTCGCATACGACGCGTAGATGCTGCCGTTGGGCAACGGCTTGTACACCACGCCCGCCTGCCAGTTGAACAGCGTGTCGTCACGCGACACCGACTTGCCGCCGTTGGCGCGCGTATCGGTGAAGTCCGTCGAATAGCGGTCCACGCGAGCACCGAGGTTGATCTGCCATTCCTTCGAGATATCGATCGTGTCGAAACCGTAGATGGCCGCCGTCAACGTGCGCTGGAATGCCGGATCGTCGTTCAGGCGAATGCTGCCGGTCCACGGGTCGTACGGGTTCGGGTTATAGAGGCTCGTGCAGTTGTAGCCCGACGCCGCGCCCACGCCGCGCAGGCACGAGTTACCGGTACCCGAGCCGCTACCGGCCGCCACCGTATAAGCATCTTTACGGCTCGATTCACGCGAGAACTCCGCGCCGACGTTAAAGCTGTGCTTGAACTGCCCGGTGTGACCTTCGCCGAACAATTCGGTCTGGTTGGCAATGCTCCACACGTTGCTGTCACGCGTATTCGCGCGCCGCCAGACCTTGCCGTTGGCCACGTTGCCTTGACTGTCGTCCGGCTGCGTCCAGATATAGCTCTGCGACGACTTCGTGTAGCGCGTCATGTTGCGCACCGTCAGCGTCGGCGTAATGTCGTGCTCGATCTTGATCGTGCCGATGTCCGACGACGTGCGGCGGAAGTCGCGATCGTCCAGCCCGTAGAAGTTGTTCGGATCGACCGAAGCCGGCCCCGTGCGGCGTCCCGGCGCGTAGTTGTACGGAATGCCCGAATCCGGCAGACCGTCCGATTGCATGTGATAGAAGCTTGCGACCACGCGCGTCGGCGTTCCCAGCCCGAACGCCACCGACGGCGCGATACCCCAGCGCGAGTCGTAAATCGCATCGCGACCGGCCACACCAGCGTCGTGCCCCATCAAGTTCATGCGGAATGCGGCGTGATCGCCGATCTGCCAGTTGCCGTCCGCCGTCAGTCGCTTGTACTTGGCGTTGCCCAGGCCCACCGTGCCTTCGGCAAAGGTGCCGAGCTTGGCTTCCTTGCTGACGATATTGACGCTGCCACCCGCCCCGCCACGGCCGCCGTAGGCACCGCTGGCGCCCTTCACGACTTCCACCGCTTCGGTGTTGAACATTTCGTGCGTGGTGGCGCCCACATCGCGCATGCCGTCGACGAACAAGCTGCCTTGCGTGTCGTAGCCGCGCAGGAACGGACGGTCGCCGAGCGGGTTACCGCCCTCGCCCGCGCCGAACGTGATGCCGGGAACCGTACGCAGCGCTTCCGTGAGGGTGCTCGAACCGGTGCTTTGCAGCAGCGGCTCGGGAATGACCGTGACCGAGCGCGGCGTGTCGACGATAGGTGCCGTGAATTTTTGCGACGACGAGTAATCCGCCTTGAAGCTGTCGCGATCGCCCGTGACATTGGCGGTCGGGAGTTGCACGTCGGCCGACGTGCTCTTGGCGTCGGCGTCTGCGGCCATGGCGCCTTGCGCGCTCAAAATTCCCACCAATGCTGCGCTCAACTGCGAGCGACGCAGCGTCATCGGTCCCACTTGCATCTTGGATTCCCCCCTGGAGATCGCCGGTTTGTCTGCGATCCGTCCCCAGTCTTACTCTGTCGTTGTTCTGTACTTGCCTGGTGTTTCAAGGCGCGTGACATTGCGTCATCCCGCCACATCCACTGCCCATCGTCAGCTACAGCCATCGAATCAGTGCAATACCGACCTCGGATCGTATTTCGTAAATGCGAATTATTACTATTTCTAACACCAGTTGCAAATGATTTGTAATATTTCGCGCAGCAAAACCGACAACTGTGGCGTCAGCGACGAATGCGGCGGGAGGGGCTAGACCGAAGGGAAAAGAGGCGCTATGGGCCGCAAAGGCCAGGGGAAAACCGAGGGGGAGAAGAAGATAACGAGCGCCTCATCGAGGCGCCCGTGCTGCCACATCAGCGCTTCTGAGGCGGCAAAGTCTGCACAACGTCACTCTGTGACACCGACTCGGCACTCGCGGCCGCAGACATCGCCACAGACACAGCATCGAGCTCGGCCAGAATGTCGCCCGTATGTTCGCCGGGTGCGGGCGGTTCGCGGTGCGTCACCGGCCCGTGACCATTCAACCGTACCGGCGAGACGATCGTATGCGTGGTTTCGCCACTGGGCAGCACCATCGGCCTGACCCAGCCCATATGCGCCACCTGCGGGTCGGCCAGCACCCGCGAATAGGTACTGATGGCCGTGCACGGCACGCCCACTGCGCTCAGACGGGCAAGCCAGACTGCCCGGTCGTCGTGCATGAAAACGGCCTCCAGCACATCGCGCAAGACGGCCTGATGCCGGGCACGCTCGCGGGCGTTGGCAAAACGCGAATCGTCGAGCAGATCGACGCGGTGCACGAGCGCGCAAATCGCCCGCCAATGCGCTTGACCGTCCAGATCCATGCCGAAATACCCGTCTTTTGCGCGGAACGTCGGCCAAGGTGCCGCCGGGCCGCCAAAGCGTGCGTCATCGCTCGATGGCGCGCCAGCGCTGCCAACGGCACCGCTTGCGCCATTCGCACTCTCCTCGCCTGCGCGCAACGCGGCGATGGCCAGAGTGGCCCCCAGCATCGGCACATCGATGTGAACCCCGCGACCGTGCTGCTGCGCGGCGACCAACGCCGCCGATACGGAAAACGCCGCATACAACCCGGCCGCCAAATCGGCCACGGGCAAATCGCGCGGCGGTTCGAGCCGTCCCGGCGTGGTCCCGAGCATGCCGCGTAACGCATCGATGGCAGGCACGCCGGGATGCCCGGCCGAGCGCGGGCCATCCTGACCGAATGCGGAGATAGAGACGTAGACCAGATGCGGCTGAACGACCGACAAGGCGTCGTAGCCGAGCCCCGCGCGCACGAGCGTGCCCGCTGGCAAGCACTCGATGACGACTTGCGCGCCGCGCACCAGCGTGTGCGCTAGGCTGCGGCCTTCAAGGGTGCCGAGATCGAGCGCAACAGACCGTTTATTGCGACGCAAACCCGCGTGCGCAGTCGCACCGAGCGGGCCGTGGCTACCGACGCTGCCGTGACTATCGTTGGAAAGTTCGTCGACCGGATCGTCGACCATGATGACGTCTGCGCCCATGTCGGCCAGCAACATGCCGCAATAAGCCCCCGCCGCGCCCCGACAGAACTCGATGACGCGGATCCCCGTAAGTGGTGCGTTCAATATCTGACCCCTATTTGCCTGGTGTTTGTTGTAGTTCTCAACCTTGGCAACCGTCTGACGCGGCGTTGACGCATTCTAGTGCAATTACTCCACGCCGGTCACTGCGGAAAAAAGGAGGGGTAACCGCCCCGTTGCCACCGGGCAACAGCACCGTGTGCGCAGGGCGGCAGCGACATCCGGATGACACGAAAGACTGCGCAAAAACAGGGGTTTGACGTGCCCTTTCGTGTGCCCGAACGCCCTGCCCGATACCCTACGCACCCCTACACATCACAGCCAACCTGCCTTGCGGAATTTGAGGAACAGGAACAGATCGATGAGGATCATCACGCCCACGCAAACCGGATACCCGTACTGAAATTTCAGCTCGGGAATATCGGCGAAGTTCATGCCGTAAATGCCCGCGATCATCGTGGGCACGGCGAAGAGCGCTGCGAACGAGCCGAGCCGCTTGGTCGTTTCGTTCTCTGCGAGCGAGATCATGCCGAGATTGACCGAGAGCGCGGTCGTCACCATTTCACGCAGCATGTCGATGTTCTTCGTAATGCGCTGCAAATGGTCGAACACGTCGCGGAAGTATTCCTGCATACCGCCGCACAGCTTCGGGGCCATCGCGCCGAAGAGTTTGCTCACCGCCTCCATCAGCGGCACGCAAGCGTGTTGCAGCGTGATGAGACGACGCTTGAGTTGGTACAGATCTTCGATGATCTCGCGCCCCTTGGCCGGTTCATTGCGCACGAAAATCTGCGCCTCGATGGCTTCGAGTTGCGCTTCGAGATCGTCGAACACGGGGAAGTAGCTGTCGACGACAGCGTCCATCAACGCGTACAGCACGAAGATCGACCCTTGCTTGAGCAAGTGCGGCTCTTTCTCGGCCCGCGCGCGCACCGCGCCCAAGCCTTGCGTCGCATTCGAGCGCACCGAGAGCACGTAGTTGTGCCCTGCGAAGATGGCGACTTCACCGATCGAGAAATCGCCGTCTTCGTCCTTGTTGAGCACGTGAAGCACGGCAAAGAGCGAGTCGCCGTACTGTTCGATCTTCGGGCGCTGGTGGCCGTGCTGGGCGTCTTCGACGGCAAGATCGTGCAGGCCGAACTCGTGCTGCATTTGCGCGAGTTCTCCCGGACCGGGGTCTTTGAGCGCCACCCAGACGAAGCAATGCGGACGTTCGAGATAGTCCGAAATTTCGTCCGGATGCAGATCGGCAATCTTGCGGCCATCCTCATAGGCCACGCAGTTCACTAGCATTCGTATCCTTGGTCGAGGCGGCTGCCCTGCCCGGTGCGCGGGCGCCAGGCACTGCGCTCGCGCCGCCCTCGACCGGCAGCGCGAACCGTGACACCTACGCCTGCGCCGTCTGTTGCAGCGGCAGCCGGATATGAAGAATGCCCGCTTCCATCTCTTTGTCTTCCTTGAAGCCGAGATGACGGGCGAGTGTCAGCATACGCGTATTTGCCGTGAGTACATAGCCGATGAGTTCCCCGGTGCCGCGCTTGCGGCTGTAGTCGATGATGTGCTCCATCAACGCCCGCCCCAGCCCCCTGCCCTGCGCGGCGGGGCTGACCGTGACGGCGAACTCGGCGACGGTATTGTCCGGATCGGCCAACGCTTGCACCACGCCTAGCAACCGCGTATTGCCTTCCTCGTCTTTTTCCGTGGCGACGAACGTCATCGAGCGGTCGTAGTCGATCTGCGTGACGCGCGCCATTTGCGAGTGCGACAACTCCTTGATCAGCCCGAAGAAGCGGAATTGCACATCCTGCGGCGTGAGCGTGTGGAAGAACTGGTTGTACGCGGGCTCGTCCTCCGGGCGGATGGGCCGCACGCGCACCGGCTTGCCGCCTGCGTCCACCGTGCTCTCGAGTTCCTGCGGATACGGGCGAATGGCCAAGCGGGCATGTCCGGGCGCCTTCGGCGCGCGCGCCACGATACGGGCGTCGAGCGCGAGCACGCCGTGCGAATCGGCAAACAATGGATTGATATCCAACTCGGTGATTTCAGGCACATCGCACACCAGTTGCGAGAGCTTCACCAGCGTGAGATAGATCGCCTCATGATCGGCAGCCGGGCGATTGCGATAACCCGCGATCAGCTTCGACACACGCGCACGCGCCACCATGTCGCGCGCCAGATTCAAATTCAGTGGCGGCAGACCGATCGTGCGATCGGCAATCACTTCCACCGCCGTGCCGCCCTGCCCGAACAGCAGCACCGGGCCGAACACGCTATCGGTGGCCACACCGACGATCAACTCGAAGGCCTCGGCGCCATTCGCCATGCGCTGCACGGAATAGCCCGTCACGCGCGCGTCGGGTTTCGCCGCCAGTGCACGCTTGCGAATTTGGCGCGCCGCTTCCAACGCCTGTTCGGCGGTTTCAATATTGAGCACCACCCCGCCCACGTCCGACTTGTGCGTGATGTCCGGCGAGATCAATTTCACGGCCACCGGGAAGCCGAGCCCCTGCGCCAGTTCGGCGGCATGCTCGGGCGTGTCGGCCACCACCGTCTCGACGACGGGGATGCCATACGCGGCCAGCACGCCCTTGGCTTCCGGTTCGGAGAGCAACTCGCGCCCTTCGCGCATCGCATCGCCGACGATGGCGCGCACCCGCGCCACATCGGGCGCGAAGCCGGGCGGAATCGACGGCGGCGTTTCCATCAGCAGCGACTGATTGCGGCGGTAGTTCACCGCTTCGAGGAAGGCGCGCGCGGCGTTCTCCGGCGTGTCGTAGGTCGGCAGCCCCGCCTCGCGACAGATGCGACGCGCCCGCTCCGCCGTCTCGCCGCCGAGCCAGCATGTGAATACGTTCTTCGGCGGCTTGGGCAACGCCGCCAATGCGCCCGCCACATCCACGCTGGGCATGACGGCTGTCGGCGCTTGAATAAACAACACCGCCGCCGTCTCCGGGTCTTCGCACAACGCGGCGAGCGTCGCTGTGTAACGTTCGAGGTCAGCATCGCCGCCGATATCCACCGGGTTCACGCGGCCCAACGTTTTGGGCAGTGCCGCGTCGAGCGCCGCTTGTGTCTTGTCGGACAAATGCGCCAGCTTGCCGCCATCGAGCACCAACGCATCGGTCGCCATCACCCCAGCCCCGCCGCCATTGGTCATGATCGAGAGCTTGTCGCCGTAGAACGGTCGCAGTCGCGCCAGCGTCTCGACGGCAGCAAACAACTCGTCGGTCGTATTCACTCGCAACATGCCCGCGCGGCGAATGGCCGCGTCGTAGACATCGTCCGAACCGGCCAGCGCCCCCGTGTGAGATGCCGCAGCCTGCGCGCCCTCCGGCACCCGCCCCGATTTGATGACGACCACAGGCTTGTTACGCGAGGCTGCACGCGCCGCCGACATGAACTTGCGCGCGTCGCGAATCGATTCCATGTACATCAAGATCGCATCGGTGCCGGGGTCGCTCGCGAGGTAATCGAGCATGTCGCCGAAATCCACGTCGGCGCTATCGCCCATCGAGACGAAATGCGAGAAGCCAATTTCTCGCGCGTCGGCCCAGTCGAGCACAGCGGTGGTGAGCGCCCCCGATTGCGAGACGAACGCGAGTTTCCCCGCCCGTGCCCCCATATGCGCGAAGCTCGCATTGAGCCCAATGCCCGGACTCAGCAGCCCAATGCAGTTCGGCCCGAGAATGCGCAGCACATGCGGCTTGGCGTTCTTGAGCATGCGCTCTTGCAACGTAACGCCGTGACGATCACGCTCGCGCGCAAGCCCCGATGTGAGCACCACCACGGCCCGCGTTCCCCGCTCGCCGAGATCGCGAATGAGATCCGGCACGGTCGCAGGCGGCGTGCAAATCACCGCGAGGTCCGGGGCCTGCGGCAAGTCGCCAACGTCGCGATAGCACTTGAGCCCCGCGAGGGTCGAATACTTCGGATTCACCGGATAGATCGCGCCCTCGAAGCCCCCATCGATGACGTTTTGCAGCACGGTCGTGCCCACACGACGCTCGCGGTTGGACGCCCCAATGACGGCGACCGACTTCGGCTGGAACATTTGGCTCAGATTGCGGGTGGTCATAACGGCTCCGAGGGGAACGAGCTAGCGAGGTGCGTGAGAGATGGACGACAAATGCGCGCACCGAGACAACGCCGGTGCGCGCATTAGCAATGGATCGGATGAATCGGCCGCTGGTAGCGGGCAACGGCCGCGTGGATTTACTCGCCGCGCAGGTGCGCTTCCACCTTCCACAGATGGTCGTCGACGCCGCGCGAAATTTCGGTGAAAACGTCCGACGTGGTGGCGTCACCGATCTCGGCCGAGGAGTCGATCAAGCCGCGAATGATCTCGCCGTAAGCGGCCAGAGCTTCGGCCAGCGCGGCCGCGTGATCGAGCCCGCGCTTGAACTCGTTCTTGTACTCCGGCAACTCGGTTTTTTTAGCCACCGTCTGCACGCGGCCGTCGGCGACACCGCCCAGCGCCACGAGACGCTCGGCGCATAGATCTGCCCACTCGATCGCGGCGTTATAAACATCGTCGAACAACAAGTGCAGTTCGATGAAGCCCGGGCCGTGCACGTTCCAATGCGCCTGCTTCGCCTGACGCTGCACGTCGATGCCGTTGATCAACCCCCGATTGAGTAGATTGACCGATTCGATCCGAATCTTTTCACCTAGGGTGTTACGCGTATGGTTCAGAGCCATTTCACACTCCTGCTGACGTCTGGCAGCGCAGCGGCTGCCGGGGGAGGAATCCGCCGGCACCCGGTGACCGAAGCCCCCGGTGCGGACGAAGGGAAAGACTTAATGCGCGCCGTGCGACACGGCTGGCGAGCCGTCATGCGCCACACCGCGCAGTTTGAAGCCTGCCATCACGAGCAATACGCCCCAGACGATGGCCCATGCGCCGATGGCCCAGATGAGCGCAAGCGCACCGGCGCCCGGCTGCCACATGATGAACACGGCAAACAGAATGCTGAATACACCGGAAAGAATGATCCACAGCTCGCCTTTGATCTCGCGGCGCAACGCGATACCGGCCGCGATTTGCAGCACACCGGTGACGAAACTCCAGGCAACGATATAGATAAGCAACGCGACGGCGGTCAACGCCGGGTTGAGATAAGTCAGGACACCGATGAGGATGCCGACGACGCCCTGCAACAGTGGCAGCCACCATTCAGCGTGTTCCTTGCGTGCACTCCAGGCACCTGCGAGCGAGAAGACCCCGTCGACAAAGGAGAACGCACCGAAGCACAGCACCAGCACGGCAATCGTCACGCCGGGCAGCGCGAAGGCCGCGATGCCGAAGACCACGGCGAGCACACCGCGTAAAACGAGCAACCACCAGTATTTCGACAGAAGTCTGAGCATGGCATCCCTCTCGTGAAATATCCGCGGGCAATGGGGGCTTGAGAACCCGGCCCCTTAACACGTATCGCAGGCGCTGTGTCGCGCGGGTAGCGCCGACGACGCCCGATACGCGTCAAGAAGTCATTCTAGAGACGGCGACGTAACGAGGGCAAGTGAAATATGCGCGAATGCTTGTGCCGCATGCCCTCGCTTTGATCGCCGTCACTTTGCCCTGCGACACGGCGTCGCACGGCCCTCGGGACACAAACCATCCGTCAACGCCCACCGTCGCGCGTGCGCACTGCGTCGTCCCCTGACGTGCGCGTTGCGCGTATCCGGCAGAGACGGCAAGTGCGGCATTTCGTCGCTCAACTGGGAACATTCCGAAAGCCCGTGCACGCCGCGCATTTCATGCAAATGCCTTCTTAAACTACGTAGACAGCGTCCGTAAAACGAGTGCCATTCACGCTGACTGCGTAGTGCCAAAAGCGCGCTTCGTATCGCCCCACTTTCCAGTAGGACTCCAAAGGAGAACGACGATGAAGAAATCGCTGCTATGCCTTGCCCTGACCGGGGCTGTCGGCTTGCTCGCGCTGGGCGGTACCGCGCAAGGCGCTACCTATTCCAACGGCTCAGCCACGGCAACAATGCTGGTGTCGCTGACGATTCTGCCCGGCTGCACGATTGCCGCCACGCCGATGACGTTCACGCCCGTGCAGGGCTCCGCCACCGGCCCTATCCCCAGCACATCCACCCTCTCGGTCATCTGCACCTCGTCGACGGGCTACAACATCGGTCTCAACGCTGGCACAACGGCCAGTTCGACCGAAACGAACCGCCTGTTGGCGGGCACGCTCACCGGCAACACCACGACCATTCCGTTCGGGCTTTACCAAGACTCGGGACACGCGACGCCGTGGGGCAACACGCAAGGCACCAATACGCTCGGCGACTCAGGCAGCGGCGTGGTCAAGACCTACACCGTCTATGGACAAGCCTCGCTGTCGTCCACGATGCCCGCGCCGGACGTCTACACGTCGAGCGTGACGGCAACTGTCTATTTCTGAGGCCAATGCGATGACTACCCTCACGAGACCCGACGCTTGCCGACACGCCGTTCGCGCGGCGGGCGGCGCGTTCGTCGCTTTGCTGACGTTGTGCGTGACCGATGGGAACGGCGCGAGCCTTCAGGTCTCGCCGGTGATCGTCAACCTTGCAACGACGCAGCCTGCCACGACCCTCACACTCGGCAACACCGGCGAATTGCCGATCCACGGGCAATTGCGTGTGTACGCGTGGACCCAGCAAGACGGCGAGAACGTGCTGACCCCGACCGACGCGATGATCGCCAGCCCGCCGATTCTGCGTATCGAGCCGGGAGAGCAGCAAATCGTGCGACTCGTGCGCCTGACACCCGAGCCCGCGCAAGGCGAGCAGAGCTACCGGCTGCTCGTCGACGAATTGCCTGCGGTGGCCGAAGCGCCCAGCGAGGGCGTGACTATTCGATTGCGCTACTCGCTGCCCGTTTTCGTGCAGGCGAGCGATGCGCATACGCCGTCGTTGCGCTTCGACATGCAGATGCCGCAAGGCGAGCTCGCCGTGCACAACGACGGCGATCGGCATGCTCAGTTGGGGGCCACGCGTGTGGTCGACGCTACGGGCCGCAGCGTCGAGCTCACGCGCGGGCTGCTCGGTTACGTACTCGCCGGGCAAACGCGGCGCTTCGCCGTGAGCTGGCCAGCCGGTGCCCCGCCGATTGCCCCGTTCACCGTGGAATCGCGCATCGATACCGTGCCGACGCGGTTTGCTGCCAGCCCCACGGCGGATGGCGAGCGCTAGGCGTGGCCGTGTGTACCTCGCCCCCGCTGCTGCGGCGAGCGTCATTGTGTCGACGATGACAGTGGGCGCAGCCGCGTCGGCGGCTTTGGCAACGTCGGCAACGTTACCTGTGGCGATGCCCGAGGCTGGGGCGTCTGTCGCATCAAGGACATCGCTGGCATCGTCGGCATCGACTCGGGCGGCACCCGACGGACATTACGTGCTCGATGTGTCGATCAACGGCGAGCCGACCGGACGCCTTGCGCCGTTCGTACGACGCAACAACCACTGGTGGATCCGCGCAAGCGACCTACGCGAGCTGGGCCTTACCGCGAGCACCCTGCCAGGTAATGACAACCGCGATGACAACGACGAAGACACGCTCTACGACGCCCGCGAGATCGATCTCGACACGCTAGACGGCGTGCACGCCACGTATCACGCCACCCGCCAGCACATCGATTTGCGCGTGAGCGACGCCTGGCTCACGCCTTACCGCGTGGGTGGCATCGGTGGCATTAGCGATGAACTCCCCGGGCCCATCGATGCGACGGCCGACCCCGGCCTGATCGTCAACTACGACGGCTACTTACAGCGCGATTACCAGACACGCGCGTCGGTGTGGAGTGAAGTGCGCGGCTTCTGGTCCGGCGCCACGCTCTCGCAGACGGGCCTCGTCGAGCACTCGCCTTGGCGACGCGGTTACCTTCGTTACGACACCGCGTGGCAGCGCAACGACCCCGCCACGCTGACCAGTTGGACCACAGGCGACTTGATCACCGGCTCGCTTGCATGGACCCGCTCCGTGCGAATCGCCGGGCTGCAATGGCGGCGCAACTTCAGCTTGCGGCCCGATCTGGTCACCTTCCCGGTCCCTGCCCTGCGCGGCAGCGCCGTCGTGCCGTCGTCCGTCGATCTTTATCTCGACGGCGTCAAGCGCTTCGGCAGCCGCGTGCCGCCGGGGCCGTTCGTCATTCAGGAAGCCCCCGGTCTCACGGGCGATATGCAGGCGAGTCTGGTGACGCGCGATGCGCTCGGGCGCGAGCAAATCACGACCGTGCCGCTCTACATCGATCCGCGGCTGCTGGCGAAGGGACTGTCGAGCTTTTCTCTGGAGGCGGGCTTGCCGCGCGACGACTACGGCGTGCGCTCGTTTTCCTATCGGCATCATCCGGTAGCGTCGGTGGCGGCACGGTACGGCGTAACCGATACGCTCACCGTGGAGGCCCAGGCGCAGACGGGAAAGCGTCTCGCCATGGCGGGTGCCGGGGCGCTGATGGCACTGCGCCGTGCCGGTGTCGTCAGTGCTGCCATGGCCGCGTCGGGAGGGCGTCGCACTGGCGCGCAGTGGAGCGTGGGCTATCAGTACATTTCGCGGCACGTGAGCGTCGACTCGCAGATCATCCGCACGGCAGGCCGCTACCGCGATCTCGCATCGCTCGACGGCGCGCCTGCGCCAACCGCCAGCGAGCGCGTCAGCGTATCCGTGCCCTGGGGAAAAGGCGGCACCGCATCGCTGGCGTACTTCGGGCAACGCACGCCGCGCCAGCGGGCCACGCGCGTGCTGTCCGCCAGCCTGAACGTGCCAGCCAGTTCGCGCGGCATGTTGTCTATCGGCGGTTTTCGCGACCTTGCGCGACGCGGTTCGCATGGCGTGTTTGCGATGTTGAGCCTGCTGCTGGGCAATGGCGTGCTGGGCAGCGCGTCAGTCACGCAACAGGACGGGCAAACGCAAGCGTGGGCATCGGCTGGCCGCACGCCCGATTACGGCGGCGGATGGGGCTGGCAGGTGCTCGGCGGCCACGCGTTCTCGCAGCGCACGGCACAAGGGGAACTACGCTACCTCGGCCGCCATGGCGAAGTGTCGGCGCTGGCGCAGCAGGTGGGCCAACAACGCGGGGCAGCCGTCGGCATGACCGGTGCGCTCGTCGTCATGGACAAGAGCCTTCACGCGACACGGCGCACTTACGACGCGTTCGCGCTTGTCAGTACGGACGGTCAGGCCGATGTGCCGGTGCTGCGGGAGTCGGTGCCGATCGGACAGACCGACGCGCGCGGCTACTTTCTCGTGCCTGATTTGAACGGTTTCGAGCGTGCCCGTATCGGCATCGATCCGATGCGCCTACCGGCCGATTTGGAAGTGGTGACGACCGAGCACCGTATCGCGCCGCAATCGGGCGCGGGGGTCCTCGTGCGTTTCCCCGTGCGGCGCTATCGCGCGGCGTTGATCACGCTGGTGAGCGCGATGGGCCAGCCGCTGCGGCCGGGCGCCTCGGTGCGGCACTTGCAAAGCGGCTTCGTCACCGTCGTGGGTTACGACGGCGAAGCGTTCATCGACACACTCGCGCCGCGCAACACACTCGAATCGCACGATGGCGCGCAACGTTGCCGCGCGACGTTCGACTGGCAAGCGCCGCCCGATGGCGAAATCGCGCGCATCGGGCCGGTCGTGTGCATTGCGTTCGGTACGCTGGCAGAGGAGCCTAAGCCGACGCGCGGGCGCACACCGCTTGCTTCACAGAGCCAAGGAGACGGGTCATGACGTTGCCCACGTTAGCGATGCACGCGCGATCCGAGCTATCCGAGCTATCCGAGCTATCCGAGCTATCCGAGCTATCCGAGCGGTCTGAGCGTTCTGAGCGCTCAGAACGATCCGAGCCGTCCGCACGCTGCGGTCGACGTCGCGTATGGCTGGCGGTATGTCTGAGCGTGTTCAGCCCGCTGGCGGCAGCGCAGACCTGCTCGATCGGCACGCCCACGCTCGCGTTCTCTGCGTTCAGCCCGATCTCTGGCGCTGCCCTTTCGGCCACCGGCACGATCCCGGTGTCGTGCACGTTTCCGCTGCTCGGCGGCAATCCGAACGTCAAACTCTGCCTCGCCCTCAATGCCAGCCAGCCGCTCACGCTGGTCAATGCAGGCAATGCCATCAACTTCGGGCTGTTCATCGACCCGGCGTATTCGACCGCGTGGGGCAACAGCACGGCCAACGTCATCGCTGTGACCATGGCGCGCAACCTGCTCGGCGGCACGGTCACGCAGAACGTCAACATCTACGCACGCATTGCAGCCGCCCAAAACACTGTGCCCACGTCGTCGAACGGCAACACGGTCTACACGCACGCGTTTGCCGCGACCGACGCGACGCTGCAATACGCGTCGTATGCCGCCCTCTCGCCCGCCCCCGCGTGCGGCAGCGCGATGACGGCGGCCGCTGGCACGCCATTCAACGCGAATGTCACCGTCATCAACAACTGCACGATTGCCGCCATGAACATCACCTTCGCGACCCAGTCGACGCTCGGCAAGCCCGTCACGGGCAATAGCATGCTCACCGTGCAATGCACGAAAAACGATGCGTTTCGCATCAGCTTGTCGGGAGGACTGGTGGGCACGGTGACAGCGCGCGCGATGACCGGGCTCACCGCGTCGCGCGTGAGTTATCAACTCTATCTGGACAGCGGCTACAGCGCGGTTTGGGGGGATGGCACGGCGGGCACGTCGCAACTCACGGGTATCGGCACGGGCTTCGTGCAGGCAGTGCCCATCTACGCGCAAGTCCCCGCGCAGGCGACACCCGCGCCGGGGGTCTACACCGATACGGTCACGGCGACGATTCAGTTCTGAATTCTGAAGATTGCGGCGACACCATCCGGCAAACGCGTGTAAGCGGCGGCACGGCCCGCTGGCCTTTCACATGACATCCGCGCGTGGCGGCTTGAGCGGCAGCACCTGCACCCGATCGCCCTGCTTGACGCCAAGCGCTTTGGCGGCCACGGGGCTGAGCGTGAACGCACGCCGTTCCGGGCGTCCCGTCACTAGCGTGGCGCGAAAGCCCGAGAGCCCCAGACACGCCACCAGATACGGTTCCGCATTCGCGATGGGCGGCGCAGTGGCGTCGTCCGCGGCCACGTTCACGCTCAGATACCGGCTGTCGCGTGCAGCACGCAGGTCGGCGACTCGGGCTTCGAGTACCGGGCCGCTGTCGAAAATGTCCACGTGCGCGCCCGAGCGCAACCCCTCCTGCTCCAGCAAACGTCGTGCAGGCAAGGTGTCGCGATGCGTCACGCCGATGGCCGCCTGGGCTTGGGGCGAGAGGAAGTCGACGTAAATCGGATACTTCGGCATCAACTCGGCGACGAAAGACTTCTTGCCGATCGACGTCAGATAGTCGGCCTGATCGAAATCGATCTTGAAGAAGTGCTGTCCGAGCGACTGCCAGAACGGACTCTGCCCGTTGTCATCGAAGAACCCGCGCAGTTCGGCACACACGTGCGGACCGAATCGTTCGGGGAACTGCGCCATGAAGAGAAAGCGCGCTTTCGAGAGCAACGCGCCGTTGCCGTGCCCACGCCACGCCGGATCGAGCAGCAGCGAACACAACTCGCTATAGCCGGTCAGGTCGTTCGAGAGCGACAACGTGAGCATGCGCGACCACACGTTAAGTTCGCGGCTCGCATGGACGATCGTGTCTTTGCGATACGTATAGAACGGCTGCTCCAGCCCTACCGCCGCCTCGATGCCGCAGACCCCGGCAATCGTGCCGGTGGCCGCGTCTTCCATCACGAAGAGATAGCCCTGCTCGGCCGTTGGTGCCCGGTCGTCGAGCGTGGCGGTAATGCGCTCGAGCCGCGCTTCGAGCGCCGCCTGATCGGGCTTGAACGACGTCATGCCCGGCCCGGCAAGCGCAGCCAGCTTGAGCAGTGCGGGGAGATCCTCACGGCGCGCCAGACGCACAATACGCAACGATGGCAACGATGCAGCCTCAGACATGTCGTTCATGGAGAACTCCGTGGACCGACTCAGCTTGGCGTTAGCTGGAATAAGGGCCGGAGCGACATTCCCGTGGCTACCCACGGGTGTCGGTCCAGCCCGAAGTCATACCGGTCGACGGTGCGCACATATGCGGACATATGCGGACACTGTCGACCTTCCTACGCGTACTTACGCTGCCTTGGCCGTTGCTGCCAATGCCGCCACCGCCTTCTCCAGCGAAGCGAGGCCAGCGTCGATGTCGGCAAACGGAATGTTCAGCGACGGCGCGAAGCGCACCACATCGCCGCCAGCGATCAACAGCATCAGGCCGTTTTTCTCGGCTTCGGCCACGATTTCCTTGGCACGGCCCGAGAAGGCAGGCTTGAGCACCGCGCCAATCAGCAGGCCCAGACCGCGCACATGCTCGAACACACCGTGACGCGCATTGATCGCTTCGATGCCCTTGATGAAATGATCGTGACGCGCCTTCACGCCGTTCAGCGTTTCTGCCGTGTTGATCAGTTCCAGCACGCGCCCGGCGATGGCCGTAGCGAGCGGGTTACCGCCGTACGTGCAGCCGTGCGTGCCCGGCGAGAAGCTTGCCGCGATCTTGCTGGTGGTCAGAATGCCGCCGATCGGATAACCGTTGCCGAGCGCCTTGGCGGTCGTCAGGATGTCCGGCGTCACGCCATATTGTTCGTAAGCGTAGAGCGTGCCCGTGCGGCCAACGCCGGTCTGCACTTCGTCGAAAATCAGCAGCGCGCCGTGCTTGTCGCACAGTTCGCGCAGGCCCTTGAGGAAGGCCGGATCGGCCGGCAGCACACCGCCCTCACCTTGCACCGGCTCGACGATGACGGCGGCCGTCGCGTCGGAGATGGTCGCCTCGAACGTCTTCAGATCGTTGTACGGCAGGTGCATGATGCCAGCGGGGAGCGGTCCGAAACCTTCGGTGTACTTCGCCTGACCGCCCACGCTCACGGTGAACAGCGAGCGGCCGTGGAACGAGTTGAAGAACGAGATGATCTCGCTCTTATCCTTGCCGCCGCGCTCGGCAGCGTGGTCGAACGCGTAGCGGCGCGCCAGCTTGAGTGCGGCTTCGTTGGCTTCGAGGCCCGAATTGCAGAAGAACGCCTTGTCGGCGAACGTCGCCTCGGTCAGCGCCTTGGCCAGACGCAGCACCGGCTCGTTGGTGTAGCCGTTGCCGATGTGCCAGACCTTGCGTGCCTGCTCTTCGATGACTTTCACCAGCTCGGGGTTGGCGTGGCCCAGTGCATTGACTGCGATACCGCCGGTGAAATCGACATATTCACGACCTTGCTGGTCCCACATGCGCGAGCCTTCGCCGCGTACGGGCACCATCTGGGCAGGGGCGTAATTGGGCACCATTACGTCGTCGAACGTCTGGCGGGTCACAGCGATTGGCTGGCTCATGACTACCTCGTGAAATCTGGGTGCAATCTGCGATTGCGGAGCAGTCCCGGACAACGGTCACTGCCCTATGAAAAGACCTGGCTGGGGGCTCAGGGCGCCGGCGTCGCGCCGGTGCCGGGTGGCACTCGACGCGCGTACCCTCGCATTGTAATCAGATGCGGCGCGCGGATACACCGTCGCGCGCATCACAATCACGAGAATTACAAGACTTTGCGCAAGAATTCGCGCGTGCGCTCGTGCTTCGGGGCCGAGAAGATCTGCTCGGGGTGACCTTCTTCCATGATCACGCCCTGATCGATGAAGAGCACGCGGTCGGAAACCTCCCGCGCAAACGCCATCTCGTGCGTAACCACCACCATCGTCATGCCTTCTTCGGCGAGCGACTTCATCACTTCCAGCACTTCGCCCACGAGTTCCGGGTCGAGTGCCGAGGTCGGTTCGTCGAAGAGCATCACGGTGGGCTGCATCGCCAGCGCGCGGGCGATCGCCACGCGCTGTTGCTGACCGCCGGAGAGCTGGTTCGGGAAGGCGTCGATCTTCTCGATCAGCCCGACCTTGCGCAGCAACTGCTCGGCGACGACCACGGCCTGATCGCGCTTCAGGTTGTTGACCTGCATCGGCGCGAGAATCAGGTTCTCGAGCACCGACATGTGCGGGAACAGGTTGAAGCGCTGGAACACCATGCCCACGCTCGCGCGCATGGCATTCATGTTGGTCTTCGGGTCTTCGACGTGAAAGCCGTTGACGAGCACTTCGCCGCCGCTCACGTCTTCCAGTCCATTCAGACAGCGCAGGAACGTGCTCTTGCCCGAGCCCGACGGCCCGATCACGCACACCACTTCGCTTTCTTCGATTCGGCAGGTAATGCCGCGCAGCACGTGCGTCTCGCCGTACTGCTTTTGCAGGTTGTTAACGACGATCACCTTGCCCGTACCTCGTTTCCAGATGTTGAACAAATGCCGACAGCACCAGCGTAATCACCCAGTAGATGAGTGAAATCGTCAGGTACGGCTCCCAATACCGAGCATAGGCGCCCGACACGGTCCGTGCGGCATACGCCAGTTCCGCGAGACCAATGGCCGACGCGAGCGACGAATCCTTCACGATGGCAATGGCGTTGTTGCCCAGCGGCGGCAGCATGCGGCGAAACGCTTGCGGCAGCACCACTTTGCGCAGCGTCTGCATGTAAGTCATGCCCAGCGAGCGAGCCGCTTCGGCTTGACCGCGATCGATCGACTGAATACCCGCGCGGAAGATTTCCGAGACGTAGGCACCGGCGTTGAGCGAGATCGCCAGCACGGCGGACATGAACGCGCCGTATTGCGAGCGAATTTCACGTGCCAGATCGCCGCTGATAAGCAGACCGCCCGACGGGTTGATCAACATCGGCATGAGCGCGAAGTGGATCAGCAGAATCTGCACGAACAACGGCGTGCCGCGGAAGAAACTGACGTAGAAGCGCACCGGCAATTGCACGGCATAGCGCAGGAAGTACTTATAGAAACCATGACGCGCCTCGGCCAGACGGCCGACGCCGAGCACAAGCCCGAGTAACGTGCCGGCGATCACACAGATCACCGTGCACTTGAGCGTCATCAGCGTGCCTTCGACAAACAAAGGCATGTACTCGCTGATGATGTTCCACTGGAACCCACCCATGAAGCACCTTTATACAAAATGAAACGAACCGGCTTGCCGGCAGAAAAACGCTCGCGGCCCGGGGGTTGATGTCGAGGGTTCGACGATCAGCTCACGGGCCGCGAGAGGCCAGATGTCTGGCGCGCGTGGCGCGAATCTTACACGCGTTACTTATTGTTGCGGCAGCGTCGGCACGTCCGCGTCGAACCACTGCTTATAGATCTTGGCGTAGGTGCCGTCGGCCACGATCTTCTTCAGACCCGTGTTGATCTTGTCGAGCGCGACCTTGTTGCCCTTCTTGACGGCAATACCGAAGTACTGGCGCTTGAACTTGCTGTCGTAGACGAGCTTGAACGGCTTTTCCGGGTGGCTCTTGATATAGAACT
Organism: Pandoraea pneumonica; assembly: GCF_902459645.1. Classification (GTDB taxonomy): domain Bacteria; phylum Pseudomonadota; class Gammaproteobacteria; order Burkholderiales; family Burkholderiaceae; genus Pandoraea; species Pandoraea pneumonica. The sequence continues at coordinate 435,731 of NZ_CABPSK010000001.1, read as the reverse complement.
TGATCACGCCCACGTCGCCCACGGCGGCGTCGACGCCACCGCGATACAGCTCTTCGAGCATGAGCGGCGTGTTGTCGAAGCGGCGAATCGAGGTGCTGGCGCGTCCCAGTTCTTCCGAGACGGCGATGTCGCCAGTGCTCGAATTGACCACGCCCACTTGCAGCTTCTTCAGATCGGCCAGATTGGCGACCTTCGAGCCCGGCGACGTGATGATGACCTGATCGGCCGGGAAGTACGGGGCCGAGAAGTCGACCATTTCACGACGCTTGTCGGTGATGGTGATGCCGGAAATGATGATGTCGCGATCGCCCTGGTCGAGCGTGGCGAAGATGCCTTCCCACGGGGTGCTGACCAGCTTCACATTGAACCCGCCAGCCTTGCCGATCGCCTTGATGACGTCGATATCGAAGCCGACCAGCTCTTTTTGCGGCGTTTCGAACTCGAACGGACGATAGGTACCGCCGGCACCCACGGTGTACGTGGGATCGGCGGCCTGAACTGCCGGCACCGCGGCGAAGGTCGTCAGAAAACAGGCGGCGGCCAGCACGAGGCGCTTCGTCAACATGTTGATTTCCTTGGCGAGAATTCGTAAAAGTTCGCAATGATACTCCTCGGCGCCCTCGAAACGAAAAAAACCCGCCGTAGCGGGTTTTCTCGTTGCGCTCTCGCGACGTGGCAAGCGCATGGCAGTCAATTCCCACCCCACGGGAATGCCTACCAGCCGTGACTCAGAAGGCCCCTGCCGCGATCGGACCCGCGCTCTGGCCCGGCCCGAACACGACGTCGCGGTACGACTTTCCGGCTGGGATCATCGGGTAGACGTCGTCCTCACGGGCGACCAGCACGTCGAGCAGATACGGCTCGCTCGGATCGGCCAGCATCCGGGCCAGCGCCGCCGGCAGTTCCTCGGCACGCGTGACGCGGGCCCCCGCCACGCCGTAGCCCGCGGCAATCGTCACGAAATCGGGGTACGGGCGGCCGTCGTCGGCGCCTTGCGGCGCATTCGGGTCGGCGAGCGACGACGCGACGCGGTTGCGCGAATAGATCATGTCCTGCCACTGACGCACCATGCCGAGCCACTGGTTGTTGATCACCAGCACCTTCACACCCAGCCCGTAGCGGCGGCAGGTGGAAAGCTCGTTGACGGACATATTCAGACTGCCATCGCCGTCGATATCGATCACGGGGACATCGGGCAAGGCCACCTTCGCGCCAATGGCGGCAGGCAGGCCGAAGCCCATGGTGCCGAACCCGGCGCTGGACAGGAACGTGCGCGGCTCGCGCAGGCGCAGATGCTGCATCGCCCACATCTGATGCTGGCCCACGCCGGTCGTCACCACGGCTTCGGGCGGAAGCAACGCCGCCAAGGCTGCGATCACGTCCACGCCGGTGAGCACGCCTGCGTCGCTGTCTTCTGCGGATACGGCGGCAACCGGCGCACGCAGCGGATGCGCGGCGCGGTGATTTTGCAGATAGGCGTGCCAATCCGGCACGTCGCGCCGGGTGGCATGCGCCAGCAAGCCACTGAAGGCATCGCGCAAGTCGGCATGCACGCCGAGCGTCACCGGCTTGTTCTTGCCGATTTCCGCCGCGTCCACGTCGATATGGACGATCTTCGCGTGCCGCGCAAACGATGCCGGATCGCCGATCACCCGGTCGTCGAAACGCACGCCCAGCGCCAGCACCAGATCCGCTTCGTTCACGGCCACGTTCGCGGCATATGCCCCGTGCATGCCCAGCGGGCCGAGCAGCAGCGGATGGTCGTCGGGCATGGCGCCCAGCCCCATCATCGTGAGCGCTACCGGGCAGTTGAGGGCTTCGGCCAACGTTTTGAGGCGGTCGCTGGTCCCCGAGGCGATCACCCCGCCACCGGCGTAGATGACCGGGCGCTCGCTCTTGGCGAGCAAGGCCGCGATGCGCTGGGCCGTCTCATCGCTCATCCCCGCCGGGACGGGCGCAGTGAAGCGCTTGTCGGTCGGCTGGTCGGGACGCGCCTGTTGAATGTCCTTCGGGAAGTCCACCAGCACAGGGCCGGGGCGGCCCGCCAACGCGCAGGTGGCGGCTTCACGCAGCGCCGCCGGGATGTCACGGGCTTCGCGCACTTGGCGGGCGAGCTTGGTCACCGGCTTGGTGATGGCGACGATATCCACTTCCTGAAAGGCGTTTTTACCGAGCCAATGGGTGGCGACGTTGCCAGTGATGGCAAGGATCGGCACGGAGTCGCTGGCGGCGTCGGCAATGCCGGTCACGAGATTGGTGGCGCCCGGCCCCGAGGTGGCCAGACAGACGCCGAGCTTGCCCGTGGCACGGGCATAACCCTGAGCGCCGAAGACCGAGCCTTGCTCGTGTTCGGTGCGCACCAACGTGATCGACACGCGCGAGAGCGCATCGAGCATCTCGAGATTGGCACCGCCCGGGTAGCAGAACACCGTATCGACGCCAATCTCTACCAGCGTGCGCGCAATCAGGTCCGCGCCTTTGGCGGACAACGGGGCGACGGGCTGGGCGACAGCGCCGGTGGCAGTTTCGGCGGCAGGCAGAGACAGATCGAGTTTCATGGGCGGGTGGTTTTCCGGCAGTTTCAGACGAACGGTTGCAATAGCGGCAACAAACTAGCCTCAAGCTTAAAGCGAGGCGCGGGTAATTGCTTCGCGTAACATTGACAGAATCGCATCAATTTCACATGATTCATTCTTAAATTCAAATTACGAGGAATCGATCATGCAACTAGATGCATTCGACGAGAAAATTCTCGCAATCCTGCAAAAGGATGCCTCGCTGTCGGCGGCGCAGATCGGTGAGCAGATCGGCCTGTCGCAGTCGCAGTGCTGGCGGCGCATCGACCGGCTCGACGCCGAGGGCATCATCGAGCGGCGTGTCGCCCTGGTCGATCGCAAGAAAGTCGGCCTGAACGTGATGCTGTTCGCCCACGTGAAGCTGGCCGGTCACAACCGAAACGCCCTCCCCGAGTTTTCGAAGGCCATTCAGGACTTTCCCGAGGTACTCGAATGTCACGTGCTCATGGGCAACGTCGACTTTCTGTTGCGCATCGTCACGCGCGACGTCGAGGCCTACGAGCGCTTTTTCTTCGAACGGCTGTCGCAGCTGCCGATGGTGCAGGAGGTGAACTCGATGATCGCCCTCTCGCAGATCAAATCGACGACCGTGTTGCCGATCGGATCGCAAGGCGCTTGAGCCACTTGAGCCACTTGAGCCTGAGCGCCAAATGCCCCATTCGTGTCACGAACCCGACAGTAGACTGTCACCCGCGTCACATCCGTTGGACAGTGCCTGCGCAAGCCTCTATTCTTAGAAAATCTTCACATGTGTTCCGGGAGCCTTGCATGAAACGTTGGTTCGGAATGACCGCCGCAGCCGCCATTCTTGGCGTGACGGCCTGGTGTTTCATCCCCGCGCACGCGGCCTTGAAGAATGGCGCCAGCGCGCCGGACTTCACCGCACAGGCATCGCTTGGCGGGCAAGTGTTCTCGTTCTCGCTGGCCGATGCGCTCAAGAAGGGACCGGTCGTCCTGTACTTCTATCCTGCCGCCTTCACCACGGGCTGCACGATCGAAGCACACGACTTCGCCGAAGCCACCGATACGTTCAAGTCGATGGGTGCCACGGTCATTGGCGTGTCGCACGACAACATCGAGACGCTCAATAAATTCTCGGTGTCGGAATGCCGCAGCAAGTTCGCGGTCGCGGCCGATACGGACCAGCACATCATGCGCGCCTACGACGCCGTGCTCGCGCTCAAGCCCGATCTAGCCAACCGCGTCTCGTACGTCATCGCGCCCGACGGCAAGATCATTTACAGCTACGTGAGTCTCGATCCGGACAAACACGTGGCCAATACGCTTGAAGCTGTGCGTAAGTGGCGCGCAGCGCATCCGGCATGAAGGCTCAGGCACGCGCACAGACTCGCAGTGAAGAGGTCGCCAACAGCATCAGCCACGGACTCGCGTGTCTGGCGGCGTTGGCGGCCATTCCCTTTCTTTTCGGTGCAGTCCGCGCGCCTCTGACGTCGTTGCCGACGGTAGCGCAGCAGATCGGCATCGGCGTGTTTGCGGCCACGATGGTGGTGGTCTACCTCTCGTCTGCGCTCTACCATGGTCTGCCCGACGGACGCGCCAAGCGCGTGTTCATGCGCGTGGACCATTGCGCCATCTTTCTTTTCATTGCTGGGACTTACACCCCGTTCACCGTCAAAATTCTGCACGACCCGTGGGGCTGGCCTTTGCTCACCGGCGTGTGGACGATGGCGCTCGCGGGGCTGATCGCCAAAGCCCTCGGCCTGCTCGATCGGCCCCTCGTCTCGACACTGCTCTACATCGGCCTGGGCTGGGTGGCGGTGCTGGTCGCCGGACCGGTGCTGGCGGCTATTCCGGGGCCCGGCGCGGGCTGGCTCTACGCCGGTGGCGTCGCGTACACCGTGGGCGCCATCTTCTACTCGCTCGACGGACACATCAAGTTCGGGCACCTCGTCTGGCACCTGTTCGCCATCGGCGGCACGGCGTGCCACTACCTCGCCGTCTGCCGCTACCTCTGAGCGCCCCTGCCGGAGTCTACCGGCAGCGGTAACCGAGGTAGCGACGGCGACGGTATTTAGTCGCAAGAACGGAGGCAACGGATGACACGCGTTCGCGTCAATGGCTTCACCCTCTCGCTCGACGGTTACGGCGCCGGGCCGAATCAAGACCTCAACAACCCGCTCGGCATCGGCGGGACAGACTTGCACCAATGGCTCGTGCCAACGCGCACGTTCCAGAAGTCGCTGTTCGGCAAAGACGGCGGCACTACCGGGGTTGACGACGATTTCGCCGCGCGCAGTTTCGAAAACGTCGGGGCCTGGATTCTCGGCCGAAACATGTTCGGCCCGATCCGCGGCGATTGGCCCGACGACGCATGGAAAGGCTGGTGGGGTGACAGCCCCCCGTATCACGTTCCCGTTTTCGTCTTGACGCATCACGCGCGGCCCGACCTCGCGATGGAAGGCGGCACCACGTTCCACTTCGTGACCGGCGGTATTCACGAGGCCCTCGAGCGTGCGCGCGAAGCGGCGGCCGGTAAGGATGTGAGAATCGGCGGCGGCGCAGCCACGATCCGGCAATTTCTCCGTGAAGGGCTGATCGACGAGCTCCACATCGCCATTTCCCCGATTCTGCTCGGTCGCGGCGAACCGCTGTTCGAAGGCATCGACTTGCGCGCGCTGGGATACGAATGCGCCGAATTCGTGCCGACGGAAAAGGCCTCGCACATGGTGCTGCGACGCCAAGGGTCGAAACGCGCCTGATACTTCGTCGGCTGCACGGTGATCGACATCGCGCTCATGACTTCGCGCGGCGGGCAGTCAGCTTTGCGGCAAGCACCTCGCAAAGTGCCAGCAACTCGGGATCGCCGAACATGCGGCAAGCCCCCTGCATCCGATGCAGCAACAGCTGCGCCGCATCAAGATCGCCCTCGCGCCGCCGCATGAGCAAACGCCGAAAGCTGGCCATATCGTTTGCCATTTCTTTGCGCATGATGCCCCGGGCTTGGGCATCGTCGCGCAGCGGTTGAGCTGCTTTGCACGGCCTATCCGAGGCTGGTGCGGCATGGCTGAGTGGGGAGGTCACACCTCGCGGCGAACCGTCGAACGCTGGCCAACGCGCCGCAAGTACTTGCCGCAGGCGTTCTCGCGACACCGGCTTCGTCAGCACGGCATCGATGCCAGCGTCTCGTGCCAAGCGCGCGTCGATCACCGAGCCGGTGACGGCGATCACAACCGGCACCTGCCGATGCTGAACAGCAGCCAGCTGCTGTAATTCCCCCGCCAACTCGAGCCCGGTCGCTTCCCCAAGCTGCACATCGGTCAGCACCACGTCGACTTCGCACGACGTCCAATGCGCTAGGGCTTCCATCACGCTTTCGACGCCATGGGCCATACAACCTAGTGCGCTCAATTGATCGCACAGCACACGGCGGTTGATGGGATGATCGTCCACCACCAGCACCCGCAACCCCTGCTGAACGTCGATTGGGACTACGGCTGCTGCATGTGCCACATGTGCCAGCGGCGCCACCAGCAACGAAGAATGCGGTGGCAGCGGCAACGACAGACGGAAATGCGCCCCGCTCACTGGCGACTCTGCGACCAGCACGCCGCCCATGCGGTGTGCCCACCGGCGCGCGATCCACAACCCCAGCCCCGTGCCTGCCGAATCCTGATGTGCTCGGAAAAACGCGCGAAAAATGGCTTTCTGCGCCTCGGCGGGAATGCCCGGTCCCGTATCGGCGACGTCGAGGATCAACTGCGCCTGCGCCGTTCGCCACGACACCCGTACATGGACCGCCCCCGCGTCCGTGTACTTGAGTGCGTTGGCCAGCAATACGCGCAAGATCTGCCGCAACCGCGTGGCGTCGCCCACGAGCATGACCGGCACCTCGTCGTCGATGTCGCAGTGCAGCGCCAAGCCTTTCGCTTGCGCCGTCGCGGCAAAGAACGTGACTTCACCATCCACGCTGGCCCGCACCTCGAAAGGCTCGGCGGCAAGGGGCAACTGCATCTCGCCCCCCTGCCCTAATTGCAGGACATCGTCCACGACCCGCGCCAAAACATCCAGCGCCTCGCGCATGGTATCGACACGCACGCCATCGCCCGCGTCTCCCGCCAGCCCCTCCAATTGCCCTTGCAGCACCTGCAACGGCGCGCGCAATTCGTGCACCAGCGCTAAACGAAACGTGTCGACGGCATCTTCGGCCCCTTCGTCGCGGCAACGGTCGTGTGCATCATCGGGGAGATTCTCCTGGGTCATCGTGTGAAGACGCCTCATCGCGCCCGTGAGCGCTTCGGCGTACTGATAAACGGAAACAGCCCCGAGTCTGGCGTTTGGCGAGCGTCTTGAGACTGCGCAAATTCCGATCTTTTTTGCGCGCGCGGACGCTTTCGGATTCCCCCGGACGATTCCGCTCAAGTTCCGCGTCTCATCTGCCGATAATCCCTATGACCCGCCTTGTTCGAAGCATCCGGCGGGGGAGGCCGCGCGCTCACACACCGCGACCCGGGCACACATTCCATCGATAAATATGTATAAGAACATGACGATTCGGACCAGCCTGACACTGGTTCTTGGTTTGCTTGGTGCAGTTCTCGTCCTCGTTAGCGTGCTGGGCTTGCAAGCCCTCAGCTCCAGCAACGAGTCCCTGAGCAAAATGGCCACGGACGATACCCCCGCCCTGGCCGAGCTCAAAGGTACGGGCGAACAAATGCTTCGTACCCGGCTCTCGATGGCGACTTTCGCCTCGTATGTCAGCCTCGGCGCCGACCCCGACGAATCGGAAAAGGTGCTCAAGCGCGGTAATCAATACATCGCCGCGTCCGATGCGCTCTGGAAGGATTATCTGAATCGTCCCAAGGACGATCCGCGAGAAGCGGAGTTGGCCAAAACCGCCGACGTGAAACGCCGCGCCTTCTTCGAAAATGTCATCACCCCCGCGATGAATGCGCTGAAACAGGGCGACGTGGCAGGCTTCCACCAGATTCAGGCGCGTGTCGCCCCGGCGGCCTATAACGCCTTGGACACTCCCATGCGCGAGTTGCAAGACATTCAGATCGCGCGTCAGAAAGACCGCTTCGAGGCGGCGCAGCAGCGCTATAACGTGATGCGCATTGCGTTGGGCGTCACGCTCGTCATCGCACTGCTCGTGGCGCTGTGGGGCCGCGCCATGCTCGCTCGCGCCGTACTGCGCCCGATTCGCGAAGCCATCGGGCACTTCGAGCGCATGGCCGCGGGCGACCTCAGCCAACGCGTGGAGCAGCGTACCAATAACGAAATGGGCCAATTGTTCGGCGCCCTCGGGCGCATGCGCGACGGCATTGCGGGCACGGTCGGCACCGTGCGCGAGAGCACGGAAGCCATTCACGGCAGCGCACGCGAAATTGCCGATGGCAACGCCGATCTGTCGGCACGCACCGAGTCGCAAGCCTCGTCGCTGGAACAAACGGCGGCCAGCATGGAGCAGTTGACCGCTGTGGTGAAGCAAAACGCCGAAAACGCGCGTGCTGCGAGCCAACTGGCCGTGACGGCGTCCGACACCGCGTCGCGCGGCGGTGAAGTGGTGCAGGAAGTGGTGACGACGATGCGCGACATCTCGGACGCCTCGCAGAAGGTCAACGACATTCTCACCGTCATCGACGGCATCGCCTTCCAGACCAACATCCTGGCGCTCAATGCGGCTGTCGAAGCGGCCCGCGCCGGTGAACAGGGTCGTGGCTTTGCGGTGGTGGCCGGTGAAGTGCGCACGCTGGCGCAGCGCAGCGCGGCAGCCGCTAAGGAAATCAAGGGATTGATCGATGCGTCGGGCAGCCGTGTCGAAGCTGGCACGCGTCTGGTCGAGCGCGCGGGTGCCACGATGATCGAGGTGGTGCAGTCGGTCAAACGCGTGACCGACATCATGGGCGAGATTTCCGCCGCCAGCGTCGAGCAATCCAGCGGCATCGAGCAAGTCAACGGGGCCGTCACGCAGATGGACGAGATGACGCAACAAAACGCGGCGCTCGTCGAGGAAGCCTCGGCCGCCGCCGCCGCGCTGGAATCGCAAGCGGCGCGCCTGCGCGAGTCGGTCGCGCTGTTCCGGTTGTCGTCTTACGATTCGGCCCACGCTTCGGCAGGCACGGCCACTGCGATGTCCGCCGCACCGTCGCACGGGACGTTGGCGCTGGCCGCTTGATCGGCAAAGTGCGCTAGGCAGCAGCTAGGCAGTGCCTAGGCAACAACAAGCGGGCGGTCATTCGACCGCCCGTTTTTCATTAGACGCTCGCGCGCTGTTCGAACCCTTTGAGCGGCGCGTCCGCCATTTCGGCGACCCACGCCTTATCCACCTCGCAAGACGTGACTTGCGCCCCCGGCGGCCCCTGCCGCATCCATTCGCAAAACGCGAGCAACTGATCGGCACTGCCTTGCGCAATGGCTTCGACCGTACCGTCGCGCCGGTTACGCACCCAGCCGCTCACGCCAATCCGGCGCGCCGCGACCACGCACGAGGCGCGATAGCCGACGCCCTGCACCACCCCATGCACGATGATTTGCCACGTTGTCGTCATTCCCCCTCCTGCAAGGCCGGTTTCATGGAAAAAGGGCCTGATGACAATCAGGCCCTGACAACAAATTAGCACACTGCGCGTGAACGCTTAATAGATGTCGCGACGGTAGCGCCCATGTGCGGACAGATCGAGCAGCGTGTCGGCGCCGATCGCCTCGGCGAGCGCTGCATCGACGGCCGGGGCCATGCCTGCAAGGCTGCCGCAGACGTAAATCGACGCGCCTTGCTGCACCCATTCGGCGATGTCCGCAGCGGCTTCGCGCACACGGTCTTGCACGTAGATGCGTGCCGCCTGATCGCGCGAATAAACACGATCGAGCCGGGCGATACCGCCTTGCGCTTGCCACTCGCGCAACGTGGTGTCGTGGAAGGCGTCGTGCGCCGCTTGCCGTTCACCGAAGATCAGCCAGTTGCGGCGATGCCCTTGCGCAACGCGCTCGGACAAATGCGCACGCAATCCGGCGAGTCCGGTGCCATTGCCGATCAAGATCATGCCGCGATCGTCCTGCGGGCCATGGAAACCGGGGTTCGGACGCACGCGCATCGTCACGTCCTCGCCCAGTGCCACGCCGTCGGTCAGCCAGCCGGAACCGAGGCCGAGCGTGCCATCCGGGTTGCGCGTTTGCCGAACCAGCAGTGCAAGCTTCCCTTCCGCAGGCGTCGACGCAATCGAATACTCGCGCTCTGGCAACGTGGCCAGCGGTTCGAGCCACGCCTGCAAGTCCACCCCTGCGGGCGGGGCAGCCTCGGGCAAGACACGCTCGCGCAACGCTTCACCGAGTGTCGCTTCGCGACCGGCCACCGTCACGCGAACGTCCGATGCCCAGACGCTGCCTGCGAGCCACGCGTCGATATGCGCCTGCGTGTGACGCGGCAGCACTTCGACCAAATCGCCCGCGACCCACTTAGCGCCCGCAGGGGGCGTGAACGCAACGTGATAAGCGGGCAAACCGGTGCTGCCCGGATTGAGCAGCACGCGCTCCTCCAGTTGCCACGACTGGAAAACCGGAGCATTGCCCGCGCCGTCCGGTTTGACGGTGGCCAACGGTCGCCCCAGCCATTCGCCCAGACGCTCCTGCCAACGCGCCCATGCGCCCGGGTCGCCCCGGTCGACTTCGATCGGTTCGAACGCCGCCACGCCGCCTTGCGCGCGCAGCCAGCCGTCGAGCTTGCGCCCGAAGCCGCAGAACGTGTCGTAATGGCTGTCGCCCAGCGAGAGCACCGCGAAACGCAGCGTCGGCAGCGCCATGGCCTGATTCATCAATTGCTGCGCGAAACGGCGCGCGCTATCGGGCGGTTCGCCGTCGCCAAAGGTACTGACGATGAAGAGCGCGCGCTTTGCCGTGCCCAGTTGCGCTTCGCCAATGCGGGCGAGCGGCTGAATCTGTGCAGGCACGCCCGCGCCCTGCAACATCCCGGCCGTCTGCCATGCAAGCCCTTCCGCCACGCCGCTCTGACTGGCGAACCCGATCAGTACGCCCTCGTCGGCCAACGATCCCGCAGCAGGCGACTTGCCTGGCTTGCCGTTCGCTCCGTTCGCACCCGTCGTGCCGTTCGCCGCGACCGCAGGCCGCGAGGCAGCCAACGCCCGCTTTTTCTTGCGGCGGTCGAGATAGAGCATCCAGCCCGTGACGAAGAACACCGGCATCATGAGGCTCGACAGCATCATGACGACGATGCCCACCGGACCAAAGAAGCTCCCACGGTGTAGCGCATAAATGCTCGTCATCAACTGGCCGCCGAGCGTCTTTTGCCCGTAGCGCTCCACGTTGCTGACCTTGCCCGTCGCCGCGTCCACGTCCAGACGGCTGAACGCGCGCTCATGCGGCACGGTGTCGTCGAGCCACGTCATCTGGAGCGGACCGCCAGGCTTCTGCGCGGGGCGCAGATACACCTTGGTGTAGTTCGGCACTTCGGCCTTGAAGGCGTCCCAGGCGACACTCACGTCGGTGTCGGCCAGGTTCGGCAGCGCGGGCTTCTTGCGCTCGCCGCCCTCGGCGCCGCCCCGCTTCTGCCCGCCCTCGCCCTTCGCCATCTTCGGCGCAGGTGCCGGTTTGTTACGTACGGGCTGCTGCACGCCAGCAATGGAAAACAGCATGCCGCGCCACCAGTCGTACGACCAATAGAGCCCGGTCGTGGCCGAGAGCAGGTACGGCACCAGCACCACCGTGCCGATGACCGCGTGCAAGTTCCAGAGGAACGGTCGGCCCTTCTTCTTGAAGTCGATATGGAACCACGCGCGCCAGTTGCCCAGTCGGCGCGGCCAGCGAAGGTACAAGCCGCTCAGCGCCAGCAGGAACAGCAGCAGCGTAGCCGCGCCGGTAATCTGCTTGCCGATGCCTTCCACCGTGAGAAAGCGGTGGATATCCATGATGAAACGGAAGACGACGTCGGCTTTGGAGCGCCCCAGCATCTCGCCGGTGTACGGATCGACGAAGTAGGTCTCGCCACGCGGGCCGTCGCCGGTCGACAGGCGCACCCCCACGGCATCTTCCGGCGTGCGCACCTCGGTCATCAGCAAGATGCGGCGATCCGGCACGGCCTCGTGCACGCGCGCGACCAGTTCCGGCAGGGGCAGACGGCCGCTATCGCGCACAGGCACGGTCATCACGCCGGAGCTGAACGCTCGCGTGAGTTCGTCATCGTAGGAGAGAAGCGCGCCGGTCAGGCCGACCACCGCCAGCACCAGCCCGGCGGTAATGCCGAAAAACCAGTGCAGTTGAAACCACAGTCTTTTCATCATTGTGTTGTCCGGCGCAACTCTGGGCGCCTTTGGCGGCACACGCGGAAGTCTCGGGGATTGCGGGTTTTCAGCGCCTCAACCCTGCCATCCCGCCACGCGCAATGCCGGTGTGCCATGCCGCAATTCCCGTGAAGATGCTTTGCGGCAATGTCGAATGTTATTGCAAACGATTCTCAATTTCAATCTTTACCTCAGGCGCCGATATTTCGGCCCCTGTCAGCGCCCTGTCAGCGATATCCCACAAGAATTTCATAGAACGGACGACGCCCTGTCGCTTTTTGAGCGGTTAGGATGAATTTATCCCGCGCGGAAGTTCGCGCTCCCGCCCCACCGAACCGCCGTCTCGTCGTACCCCTCCCTTCCCCTGCGCCAACGCCTCTGTGTTTGGCCCTGAGTTTGGCCCCGCGCCTGGATCTGGATTCGACCTTTCGGCACGACAGCGACGGAGTGCCATGGAACAACCAACGTTAGCCCCGCCCGCCACCACACCCGCCGACACCTGTGTCGTCGACGTGAACACCACGGCCTTCTTCTTCGATCTGGATGGCACGCTGGCCCCGCTGGCGGCCCGCCCCGACGCCGTAAAGCTGCCGCGCGACACTGCCAGCGTGCTTGCCCGCCTGAAAGAGCGGACCCAGGGCGCTTTGGCGGTGGTGTCCGGCCGCCGCATCGACGAGATCGACGGCCTGCTCGCCCCCTTACATGTGAGCGCCGCTGGCCTGCATGGCGCAGAGATTCGCTATGCCAACGACGATTTGCAACGCGCGGACGGCGTGGCGCACGACACGGCCCGCATTGCCGCAATGGTGGCGCCGCTGCGAGCGCTGGTCGATCAACATCCGGGGCTGCTACTAGAGAACAAAGGCAGCGCACTGGCCCTGCACTATCGTGGTGCACCGGAGTTGGCGGGGGTGGCGCGCGACACCATGCGCGCGCTGGCCGAACTCCACGCAGACACCTTCGCCTTGCAACCCGGCAAGCTGGTATTCGAATTGCGCCCTCGCAACGTCAGCAAGGGCCGCGCCATTTCCCTTCTCATGCAAACCCCGCCCTTCGCTGGCCGCACGCCGCTGTTTGCGGGCGACGACCTGACCGACGAAGCCGGGTTTGCCGATGTCAATGCGCACGGCGGTATCACCATCAAGATTGGCGAAGGCGAGACCTGCGCCCGTCACCGCCTGCCGTCCCCCGAGGCGCTCACAGCCTGGCTGTTGACACTGCGCCCGCCCTCACAGGAGAAAGCCGTATGAGTCGCTTAGTCATCGTGTCGAACCGGGTCGCCCCGATCACCGAGGGCAAGCCCACCGCTGGCGGGCTCGCCATCGGCGTGTTCGACGCGCTCAAGAACACGGGTGGTATGTGGTTCGGATGGAATGGCGAAATCGATGCGGAACCGGCCTCGGCCCCTAGCATCGCGCATCGCAACAACGTCACGTTCGCCACCGTGCCGCTCACGCGCCGCGACTACAACACTTACTATCGCGGCTTCTCCAATGCCACGCTCTGGCCGACATTCCACTATCGCGACGACCTCACGCGATTCCAGCGCGACGACTACAACGGCTACCGCCATGTGAACGCGCGCTTTGCCACGCTGCTCGCGCCGCTGCTGCGCCCCGACGACTTGATCTGGGTGCACGACTACCACTTGCTCCCCTTTGCGCAGGCGTGTCGGCAAATCGGCATCAAGCAACGGCTCGGGTTCTTTTTGCATATCCCGTTTCCGTCGCCGCAAGTGTTGATGACCGTGCCACCGCATGAGGCGCTCGTGCGCGCGATGTGCGAGTACGACCTCGTCGGCTTTCAAACGGAGCACGACCGCACGGCGTTCACCGACTATCTGGTGCGTTATGGGGGCGGCACCTTGCATGACGACGGCGTGGTCACCGTTTATGGCCGCACCATCCGCACGGGGGTGTATCCGATCGGCGTGTATCCCGACGAAATTCAGCAACAAGCGACCGCGCGCGCGACCGTCAAACACATCCTCGATCTGAAACAAGGGTTGCAGGAACGCAAGCTCATCATGAGCGTGGACCGGCTGGATTATTCGAAGGGGATGCTCGAGCGCTTTCGCGCGTTCGAGCGCCTGCTCGAGCTTTGGCCGAACCAGCAAGGCACCGTGAGTTTCGTGCAGGTGGCGCCGCCTAGCCGCTCGGATGTGGCGGGTTACGGCGAGATCCGGCGTCAGTTGGAAACCGAGGCGGGGCACATCAACGGCCGCTTCTCCGACCTGGCCTGGACGCCGTTGCGCTATATCAACAAGCGCTACGATCACGAAGTGCTAATGTCGTTTTTCCGGGCGTCGCAAGTGGGTTATGTCACGCCGTTGCGCGACGGGATGAATCTGGTGGCCAAGGAATACGTCGCGTCGCAAGACCCTGCCGACCCGGGCGTGCTGGTGCTGTCGTGCTTCGCGGGCGCGGCGCAGGAGCTCGACGGTGCGCTGATCGTCAATCCGTACGACATCGACGAAATGGCCGAAGCGCTGCGTTCGGCGCTCAATATGTCGCTCTCGGAACGCCAGTCGCGCTACGAAGGCATGATGGCCACCTTGCGCAAGCACAATTTGTCGACGTGGCGCGACCGGTTCATGAACGATCTTCGCGAGCCTGCCGTCACTGCCACGCCCACCACCCCGGCACTGGTGCGCTGCGTTCAACCTGCGGCGGCCTGATGACCTAAGCAAAAGCAGGCGCAGGAGCAGGCGCACTACGCGACCGGTGCCGTCAACCTCGCAAGGAGACATGTCATGAGCCAACGTCAGGAGGATCGTGCGGCACCGAGCGTGAGCGTCGAACACGACGGGCCGGTCACCATCATCACGCTTGAGCGCGCCGCACGGCGCAACGCCGTCGACCGCGACATGGCCGCGGCGTTGCGCGACGCCCTGCTCGCGTTCGAGCGCGACGACAAGGCAAGTGTTGCGGTGTTGTGTGGCAAAGGCTCGACGTTCTGCGCCGGCGCCGATCTCTCGGCCTTCGACGATCCACAACGGCGCAACGTCGTCACGCCGGACGGCAGCGGCGACGGCCCCATGGGGCTGACGCGCCGACATCTCGATAAACCGGTGATCGCCGCAGTGACGGGTCATGCCGTCGCGGGCGGTCTCGAACTGACGCTGTGGTGCGACTTGCGCGTCGCCGATGTTTCCGCGACGTTCGGTGTGTTCTGCCGACGCTTCGGTGTGCCGCTCATCGACGGCGGGACGGTACGCTTGCCACGCCTGATCGGCATGAGCCGCGCGCTCGACATGATTCTGACCGGGCGTGCCGTCGGGGCTCAGGAAGCGTTCGAGATTGGGCTGGTGAATCGGCTGGTGCCCGAAGGCATGGTGCTTCAGGGGGCGGTTGCGCTGGCGCATCAACTCGCCGAACTGCCGCAGGGAGCATTGCGCGCCGACCGCCGGGCGGCCTATGCGCAGTGGGACTTACCGCTGGAAGAAGCGCTGCGCCAGGAAGGCGCAGCGGGTCACGACGTGGTGTTCTCGGAGGGGCTCGAAGGCGCTCGCGCCTTCCTCAGCGGCGCGGGCCGCCACGGGGCGCCGCGAGAATGAGCGTTGCTAACTGTTACTTGCCTGCCGGGCGCGACTGCTGCACTTGCTCCAGACGCTTGCGCAGGCCATCGGCGATTTCCTTCTGGTTCGACTGATTCGCGAAGTCGATGGCGGTGAGCCCCAGTTGGTTCTTCAGACGTACATCCGCGCCGCCATCGAGCAGCACCTTGCACGTGGTGATATGACCACCGCGCGCAGCCATCATCAGCGGCGTGGTGCCGTTAGGCGACTCGGCATCGACATAGGCCGAGGCATCGAGCAGCAACTGCACGATATCGTCATGGCCATTCGTTGCGGCGTAATGCAGCGGCGCCCAGCCCTTCTTGTTGACTTCCGCTTCCTTGTCGATCAGCAGCTTGACCATCGGCGTGAGACCTTGCAGCGACGCGATCATCAGCGCGTTCTCACCCGCCGCATTGGTCGCGTCGAGATCCGTCTTGTCGTTGTTGATGAGCAAACGCGCCACGTCCACCGACTTCTCGCGCAGGGCGATCACCAGCAGCGGGTTGCCCTTCTCGTCGCGCGTGTTCGGATCGACACCGGCCTTGAGCGCTTCGGCCACCGCCTTCGTATCGTTGAATACGACGGCCTTCACGAGTGCCGTATTCGACGTTGCCGCCGTGGCACATGCCGTCAGCCAAAGCACGCTGAGCAACATCCAGGCTCGGATCATCGGAAATTTGCGCATCGGTGGGCTCCTGTCGGTAGTCCGTTGAAATTAAGAAAACTGGAGAAAAAACAATGAGACCGCGCGGCCTATGCCGCCGGTTTCCTTAGGACTCAGTGGGCCGCCGTAGCAAACAACCGGAAGAAGTTTTCCGTCGTTACTTCGGCAATTTTCTGCACCGGCTCGCCGCGCAAATCGGCAATGAACTCCGCCACATGACGCACATAGCCGGGCTGGTTGAGCTTGCCGCGATACGGCACCGGGGCGAGGTAAGGCGAATCGGTCTCGATCAGCATGCGATCGAGCGGCACGCGGCGCGCGACGTCCTGCAAGTCGCGCGCACTCTTGAAGGTGACAATCCCCGAGAACGAGATGTAGAAATTCTGGTCGAGCGCGCCTTGCGCCACGTCCCAGCTTTCAGTGAAGCAGTGCATCACGCCGGCCGGTTCACCCGCGTTTTCTTCGCGCATCAGACGCAACGTGTCGTCGGCCGCCGAGCGCGTGTGGATGATGAGCGGCTTGCCCGTCACGCGCGCCGCGCGAATGTGGGTGCGAAAGCGCTCGCGTTGCCACTCCATGTCTTCGATGGAACGGCCTTCGAGCCGGTAATAGTCGAGCCCGGTCTCACCGATCGCCACCACCTTGGGCGTGGCCGCCAAACGCACGAGATCGTCGACGCTCGGCTCGGGCGTGTCTTCGTAATCGGGATGCACGCCCACCGACGCATAGACATTCTCGTGCTGCGCGGCGATCGCCAGCACTTGCGGCAGCGTGGGCAAATCGACCGAAACGCACAAGGCATGACTGACCTTGTTCTCGCGCATACGCGCCAGCAGGTCGGGCATCTGCTCGGCCAGCTCGGGGAAATTGATGTGACAGTGTGAATCGATAAACATGATGAACGATCGGTGTCCGGTGTCGGTGTTCAGAGCGACGCCGGTGCGCCGAACAACTGTTTGTATTGCAGGAATAGCGCTTCGAGCAGCACGCGGGTGTTAAGCGGGTGGTTCTGCACCTGGCGCTGCTGGGCAAGTTCGCGCAGAAAGCCGAGCAGCCGCACGTCGTCGGTGGCATCGCCACATTGGCGCAGCGCCTTGGCATGGGCCGGGTAAAAACGGGGTTTGCCGGTCATGCGTTCGGCAAGCACGTCGAAGCACCAGCGTTGCAGCGTTTCCAGAATGCCCGGCAGATTGCCCTTGTGCAGTTGTTCGGCACAAGCGAAGGCGTCGACCGCTCCGCCCTGCGCCAACTGCCCGAGCAGCCAGTCGCGCCAGCTACGCTCTTCCGGTTCTGCCAACGTGCGGGCGGCAAGCGGTGCACCGCCGGCTTCGGCGAGCACCGCGGCAGCCGTCGCGGCATCGAGACCTGCGTCGCCCATGAGCCATTGCGTCGATTGCTTGTCGTCGGGGCGCGTGAGCACCACGCGGCGGCAACGCGACAGAATCGTCGGCAGCAGGCGGTCGGGTTGCGTGGTCACCAGCAAAAAGACGACGCCTTCCGGCGGCTCTTCAAGGGTTTTGAGCAGCGCATTGGCCGCGTGCACGTTGAGCGCTTCCGCCGGGTACAGCAGCACGACGCGGCGCCCCTGACGATGCGAGCCCAGACTGGCGAAATCGATGACCTCGCGCACTTGCTCGATCTTGATTTCTTTACTGGGCGTCTTCGTTTTCTTGTCGGCATCGGCCTCGGCGCGTGCATCGGCGCCAGGCAGCGTGTCGGCCATGATTTCCGGACAGATCGCACGAAAATCCGGGTGATTGCCGCTTGCGAACCACTGGCAGGCACTGCACGTGCCGCAGGGCGACAGATCGTCGCGCGGCGATTCGCAGAGCAAGCCCTGCGCGAACGTGCGCGCGAGCGCGAGCTCGCCGATGCCGGGCACGGCCTGCAACAGCAGCGCGTGCGGCATCTGACTGCGCAGATCGTTAAGGCGTGTCCAGTCCTGCGACTGCCACGGATACAGCATGGGGACTCCTTGGCCTGAAAGTGCGCCGAAACGCATGGATAGCGCGATTATCGCCCCATTCGTCACACGTTGGCGCAAGCCGCGCGATTAGTGCCCTGGCAAGCCCAATCGCGCGAACACGCCCGCGAGCTCCGCCGCAATCGTGTCGATGCTCTGGGCCGCGTCGATCACAACGAAACGGCCTGCCGAGGCCTGCGCACGGCGCAGGTACTCTTCGCGCACGCGGGTGAAGAAGGCGGCCGACTCGCGCTCGAACTTGTCCGGCGCGCGGGCACCGGCCAGACGGGCAGCGGCAATCGACGGATCGAGGTCGAACAGAATCGTCAGATCGGGCTGGCGCGTGCCTTGTACCCACTGTTCGAGTACCGACAGTTTGTCGAGCGAAAGGCCGCGCCCGCCGCCCTGGTAGGCGAACGTCGCGTCGGTAAAGCGGTCGGAGACCACCCAGTCGCCACGCGCGAGCGCCGGCTCGATGACTTTGACCAGATGCTCGCGGCGCCCGGCAAACATCAGCAGCGCTTCGGTTTCGATATCCATCGGCTCGTCGAGCACCAGCTTGCGCAATGCCTCGCCCAGCGGCGTGCCGCCCGGCTCCCGCGTGGCCACGACGTCACGGCCTACGCGGGCGAGCCCCTGACGCAGCGTTTCGACGAAAGCGTTCACGTGCGTGCTTTTGCCCGCGCCGTCGATGCCTTCGAAAGTCACGAACTTGCCCGGCACCGCCGCCGGTGCAGCGTTAGGTTGCGTCATTAATCACCTCGCTGGTATTTGTCCACGGCGCGATTGTGCTCCTGGAGATTGGTCGAGAAATGGCTGGTGCCGTCGCCGCGCGCCACGAAATAGAGCGCATCGGTCGGTGCCGGATTGAGCGCGGCAGCCAGCGATGCCACGCCGGGCAGTGCAATCGGCGTAGGCGGCAGCCCGGCGCGCGTGTAGGTGTTGTACGGCGTATCGGTTTGCAAGTCGCGCTTGCGCAGGCGCCCGGTGTACAGATCGCCCATGCCGTAGATCACCGTCGGGTCGGTCTGGAGCAGCATGCGTTTTTTCAAGCGGTTCACGAACACAGCGGCGACTTGCCCGCGCTCGACGGCCTGCCCCGTTTCCTTCTCGACGAGCGACGCCATGATGAGCGCCTCGTAAGGGGTGGTGTACGGCAGGCCCGGCGCACGCGCGGCCCAGGCTTCGTCCAGACGTTTCTGCATCAGACGATAGGCGCGCTTATAGATATCGACGTCGCTCGTGCCCTTCGGAAAGAGATAGGTGTCCGGAAAGAACATGCCCTCGGCTTCGGCACGATCGGCACCGACGAGCTGCATGATGTCGGCGTCGGGCAGCCCGGCGGTGTCGTGACGCAATGCCGGATTGAGGTCGAGCTCGGCGCGCATCTTCTTGAAGGTCCAGCCTTCGATGATCGTCACCACGTACTGATTGACGTCGCCGCGCGCGAGTTTCTCCATGACGTCGACGGGCGTGACGCCGGTCGCAAACTCGTAATTACCGGATTTGAGCTTGGTGCCCACATCCATGATCCGTGCGAGCAGATTGAACAACAGCGGGTGCACCGGCACGCCGCCGGAGTGAAGCTGGGTCGCGACGCTGCGCACCGAACTGTAGGGCTTGATGGTGACGTCGAGCGTGGGCTTGGCGAGTTGCATCGGGGCCTGAGCCCAGTAATAGAAAGCGCCACCCGCCGCTAGCGTTACGACGATCAACAGCACGAACAGGCGTTTGATGAAGGACATGAATTGCAGAGTAAGTCGCGCGTGGACGGCAGCGGGTTCGGGGGACTCGGTCTACCCGGGCTAGTATGACGGGGCGGTTCGTGCTGCGCGTTTTGCGCGCCAAACCGGGCTCGTACGCCCAAGCGGAAGACCCAATATAATACTTTGACTTGCCGAACCCTCAAAGATAGACAGGCACTCCCGTATATGAATTCCCAATGGCGTGAACTTCTGCCGCAAGCGGCAGCCGCATCTTCTTCCGACGCGCAAGCGCGGGCAGCGCAGTTCGCTGCGCTCCAATCGGGCAGCTTCGCCGCGCTGGCACACGACACGGGCCTCATCGCCGTGACCGGTGCCGATGCCGAAAGCTTCCTCCACGGACAACTGACCAACGATGTGGAACACCTCAAGCCGGCGCAAGCCCGGCTGAGCGGCTATTGCTCGGCCAAGGGCCGGTTGCTCGCCACGTTCCTGATGTGGCGGGACGCTACCGCCGACGCCACGATCTATCTGGCCGGTGCCGCCGACGTTCAGGCCGCCGTGCAAAAGCGGCTGTCGATGTTTGTGCTGCGTGCAAAGGCCAAGCTGACCGATGCGACAGCCACGCATGTCTTGCTGCAAGTGGGCGGCCCGGCTGCCGAAGCGGTGCTGACGCAAACGTTCGCGGCACTGCCCGCCGTGTCGCTAGCCGCCGTGCATGGCACGCTGGGCGATGCCCCGACCACGCTCGTGCGCCTGCCTGACGCTGGCTCGGCACGCGCGCTGCCCCGTTATCTCTGGAGCGTGCCGGTCGCACAGGCCGCGCAGGTGTGGGCTGCGTTGCAGGCTTCGCCCGGCCTCGTCGTGGTCGATTCCGCACTCACGGCGTGGCTCGACGTGCACAGCGGCGTGGCCAATATCGTGACCGCGACCCAAGAGCAATTCGTCCCGCAAATGGTGAATTGGGAAGTTGTGGGCGGCGTGAGCTTCCGCAAGGGTTGCTATCCCGGGCAAGAAGTCGTCGCCCGCAGCCAGTATCGCGGCACGATCAAGCGCCGCCTGCATCTGGCCCATGTGGCCGAAGGCGGTGCCGCACCAGTGCCTGCACAGGAGTTGGTCGAAGTGAGCGATCCAGACCAACCGTGCGGCATGGTCGTGCAAGCGGCCACCGCACCGAACGGCGGCTACGACCTCCTCGTCGAACTCAAACTCGCCGCCCGCGAAGCCAACGACGTCCGTCTTGGCAGCGCCGACGGCCCCGCGCTGCAATTCTCCGAGTTGCCATACGAGATCTTCGATCCGACGGAAGCACCGGCCTCGTCGGCATCGGCGGCAGCAGCATCCTGAATGGACTGTTACGTCTATTACCGTGTCGCATCCACGCATGAGGCCGCGGCGGCTCAGGCCGTCGTGAGCCTCTTCGCATTAGCAACATCACGCTTCGGCGTATCGGCGCGCCTGCAACAGCGGGCCGATGAACAGGCCGATGCGCGGGGCGGCGCGGCCCCCTTGGCCACTACGACCACTACGACATGGATGGAGCGCTACGACGGCGCAACGCCAGCGTTCGTAGCGGCGTTGCCCGACATGGCAACGCAATGCGGCCTGCCCGCGCTCATCGACGGTGAGCGTCACGTGGAGTGTTTTGTGGATAGGCCATCGCCATGTGCCTGATCGTCTTCTCGTGGCAGCCCGATGCCGAGACACCGCTCGTGCTACTCGCCAATCGCGATGAGTTCTTCGAACGCGCGGCCGAACCGATGCACTGGTGGCGAGACCGCCCCTCAGTCCTCGCCGGGCGTGATCTGCGCGGTGGCGGGACGTGGATGGGGATCAACCGGGCCGGACGCTTCGCCGCATTGACCAACTTCCGTGACGGGCGAGCGCCCATGGCACCCAAAGACGCGCCCTCACGCGGACTGCTCGTCTCGGCCATGCTCGACGACACACCGCTCGACGCCGATCTTGCGCGCGTGGAAAAGCACGCCCACGACTACGCAGGCTTCAATCTGCTTGCTGGCGATTTACCGGGCAGGAAGTTGTTCTGGCTGGGGAATCGAGATCAGCGTGGCAGCACTGACGACCGCAGCGACGGTGCTGCGGGCGATCACGTTCGCATGAATGGTGCCGCCGTGACGTTGCCCGCCGGGGTGGGCCTACCGATCGCGCATGCCATCGCGCCCGGCGTCCATGGCCTATCGAATGCCTTGCTCGACACGCCCTGGCCGAAGCTCGTGAGCCGGCGCAATGCCTTGTCCGCCGCCCTTGCCGACAACGCCGCCAATGCCGACGACGCCACGTTGCTACGCCTGATGCGCGACGCCACCGAAGCACCCGATGACGCGCTACCGGAAACCGGCGTGCCCCATCCGTGGGAAAAGACGCTCTCCGCCGCGTTCATCGCGTCGCCAGCCTACGGCACCCGCTGTACGACGCTGCTTCGCTACCATCGCGACGGCCGCGTCGATATGGTGGAGGCGACCGTCACCCCCGGGCAGTCACCCAGCGAACTCTCCGATCAACGCAGTTTCGCTTTCACCGTCGAAACACTCCGCAATTAGCGGCACCCCGCCGTATTTCCCCAGGCCATTCACACGATTCCCAATTTCGGCATTTAAATTGGGAATCAATCCCGTGGCGTGTTGTGGCGCCTTGCTTTTCGCGTTGTTTCGTGCATTTTTTGCGCGTTAGCAAGCAACGTTCGGCGAATCTGTCCAGTAGGCATTTTCCGCTTTCCTGCAAAAACGCCACATTCTTCGTCATACAAACATTTCACACTCTTACATTTGGCTATAATTGCACGCCGAAACTTTCGGGGGTGCTATGGAATGCACGACGCGAGACAGCGTCGGCCTTCTCGCCATATCCGGCCGTACTGAAAAGCGGCCGAGAAAACGCATAAGACGGAAATAGCGCGTGGCACAGCAAAAGCGGCAATCGCCTCATTTCCACTAATTAGCCATGCCAGATAACATCGACGCGCAAACGATGCGTCGCGCGCCGCAATGGGCTTCGGGGGAAGTCAGCATTGTGGAATCCGCGCCGGAGCCGGCGATATCCGAGCAAGCCACGGCGGCTGCCGCATTGGCGGGCCCCGTTGCGCGCTGGGATCTGCCGGTGCGCCGTTGGGCCTATCGTCAGTTGAATGCGGCGACGCCCGGCAAACCGGACGTCGGCGACATCGACCCCATGCTGCGCCGCCGTCTGAGCCCCCTCGCGCGGCTCGCGCTGTCGGCTGCCGTCGCCTGCGGCCCGCTGCCGCCTGCCTGCCGCGTGGTGTACGCATCGCAGCACGGCGAAATTCAACGCACCACGCAAATGCTAGAAGCGCTGGTGCGGCGCGAACCGCCGTCGCCTACCGCGTTCAGCCTGTCGGTACTCAATGCCACGCCAGGCGTGCTCAGCATTGCGCGTCACGACCGCTCCGCCATCAACGCCGTCTCGGCCGCCGACGACACGCTCGGCTATGCCCTGCTCGACGCGTGGACGCAGCATCGCGAAACGCCGGACACGCCGCTGCTGGTGATTTTCGCGTTCGATGCGCCACCCGCCTGTTATGGCCCCACGGCAGGACAACCCGACGACAGTGCCAATGCCATTGCGCTGCTGATCTCGGCCGACGCGACCGCGCGCCTGACCTGCACGATGCATTTGCCCGCCGGGCGCGACACCTGCGCCGAGTCGCGCTCGCAAAGCAGCAGCCTGCTCACGTCGCTCATGGGCGGCGGCAGCGATATCTGGCGCGGCGAGCGGCATGACTGGCAGTGGGCATGGCAGGAGGAGACTCAGCATGCGTGCGCCTGACATCCTGCGCCGGGGCGCACCGTTGCACCGCCGGGCGGCTTCGCTGCTCCTTTGGTCTTGCTTTGCCGTCGGCGGTCTGGTCTTCTCGCTGATCGTCTTCCCGTCGTTGCTCCTGTTGCCGGTGTCCGTGCGTCGTCGTCGGCGCTATGCGATGGCCATGGTGCATCGCTGTTTTGCATCACTGGTCGCGGCGTGCCGCGCCTTGGGTGTCATGCGGTTCGAGATCGAGAATGCCGACAGACTGCGCCATTTGGGGCGCGTCATCGTCATCGCCAACCACCCGTCATATCTGGACGTGGCCGTGTTGCTCGCGCTCATGCCGCGTGCGTGTTGCATCGTCACGAGCCGCCACTGGCGTAACCCATTCTTCGCGGGCATCGTGCGCTCGGCCGGCTACCTGCGTAATGACGGGGGTCCGTCGCTCGTGAGCGCCAGCGAAGCGGCACTGGCCGACAACGTGCCGCTCATCGTCTTTCCCGAAGGCACGCGCAGTCCGTCGCGGGGCCGCCTCGGCAAGTTCTCACGTGGCTTCGCGCATATCTCGCTGGCGCATGACTGTCCGATCGTGCCGGTGCTGATCGACTGCGACCCGCCCGCCTACACCAAACAACACCGTTGGTACTCCGTACCCGCCGCTCAGCCGACCCTGCGCATTCGCGTTCTGGATGCCGACCTGAGCCCCGCTGTCGCGCAACCGCACGGCAGCCGCGCCGAGTCGCCGGCGAGCCCGACTCGGCATGACGCAAGCGTCGTTACAACCGGCAACGCGAGCGGCGAAACGATTGGCACACAGATGCCTTTGGCAGCGAGACGTTTGACCACGCTCGCCGAACATTTCTTCATCGATCAGATTTCTCAACATGGCTTCTCTAGAACTTGAGATCAAGCAATTGATTGTCCAGGCACTTGAACTGGAAGACATCGGCGTGGACGACATCGTCGACGACGTCCCCCTTTTTGGTGACGGCCTCGGCCTGGACTCCATCGACGCGCTCGAGCTGGGCATTGCCCTGCGCAAGCGCTTTGGCTTGCAGATCGAAGCGAACGATGAGGCAGCGCGCGCGCAGTTCCGCAGCGTTGCCACCCTGGCGCAGTTGTTGCGCGAGCGCGGTTGCGCCCAGTAAGGAACCCTAGCGATGAGCACCTTGACGTTACCCCTGTCCGACGACGAAATTCTGTCGCGTCTGCGTACCATCCTGCATGACACGTTCGAGATCGCGCCCGAGCGCATCACATTGCAGGCGCATCTGTTCGAAGAGTTGGATCTCGACAGCATCGATGCGGTGGATCTCGCCATCCAGTTGCAACGGATGACCGGCAAACGCATCCAGCCTGAAGAATTCAAGAGCGTGCGCACCGTCGCTGACGTGGTGTCCGCCGTCCGTACCCTGCTCAACGGCTGATTCGCTTGTATGTCCCGACTTCATGCCGATGCCGCGGCCTCGCTGCCGCACGCTACGCAGGCGAGAGTGCGCTGGCAGTCCGTTATCGCGGCGCTCGCCTACCCGGTGCTGATACTCGCCGGGATCTCGCTGCTCGCGCCGCGTTATCTCGCGTTACTGCTGCTCGTCGGGATCTACCTGCGTTACCGTCGCAATCTGAAGTCTCACCGTCTGCTCATGCCGGTCGAATGGGCCGTTGCCGGTGGACTGGCTGCCCTCGCTTGCGCCACGGCGCTCAGTAACAGCGAACTGCTGCTGCGCTGCTACCCGGTGGCCGTCAATGTCGGCATGGGACTGACGTTCGCCATGTCGTTGCGCTCGCCGATGCCGATGGTCGAACGTATTGCCCGGCTGCATCAGCCCGATTTGCCGGCGGACGCCACGCCCTATTTGCGTAAGGTCACGCGGGTATGGATTGGCTTCTTCGTCTTCAATGGCGCCGTCGCGCTGGCCACGGCCCTTTGGGCGTCGCGCGAAGTCTGGTCCCTCTATAACGGCGGTATCGCCTATGTCCTGATCGGTCTGCTATTCGCTGCCGAATGGCTTTGGCGCCGCCGCATGCTTGCAAAGCAGGCCGCCGCCAAAGCCGGGCACGTGCAACCGCCGGAGGCATCGGCATGAGTCGTGTGAATCCCGTTTCACAGCAAGCCCTAGGCTGCACGCCGCTGGCCGAGATCGTGTGTCGGCCGCGTGCGCCGACACTTGTTGTCTGCGTGGACGGCCGATCGCCCGCAGACAACGCCGCTCCACTGACGGCGCACGCGTGGCATGCCCGCGTTCAGTTGTTGCGGATCGCTTTTTCCGCGCGACCCGCGCAACGTCTCGCACTCTGTCTGGACGATCCGTTCGACATGAGCAGTGCGCTCTTCGCCGCTTGGTCGGCGGGCAAAACGCCGGTCGTGCTGCCCAACGCGCTGCCTCAGACGCGACGCGACTTCGCGTTCGCCTTCGACGAGGCCGTCGATGCCGAAACATTGGCGTGCGACGCGATAAGCCACGACGCCGCGAATGCTGCGACGCAGAGTGAAACGTCGACACCGCACGAGGCGCTCGCCGCGTCCTGTCAGTTGATCATTTACACATCGGGGAGCAGCGGCGAACCGAAGGCGATCACGAAAACGCTGGCACAGCTCGACGATGAAGTGCAGGCACTGCACCGGCATTGGGGCGCACAACTTCAGAACGCGCTGGTGGTCGCCAGTGTGCCGTGTCATCACATTTATGGGCTGTGGTTCCGTGTGCTGTGGCCGTTGGCCGCTGGCGTTCCGTTCGCCCGCCACACCTTCGCAGAGCCCTCGCAAGCCGTGGCATGGCGCACGTGGCCGGCCGTGGTCTGGATCGCCGGCCCCGCCCAATTGACGCGCTGGCCGGCGCTACTCGGTGTCGACGTCGACATCAGCGACAGCGCCGGTGCCTGGCCCGACGCCCCGCGCCTCACGTTTTCCTCCGGCGGTCCGCTACCGGCTGACGCTGCACTGCAATGCGCCCGCCTCGCACGCGTGTCGCGCGCGGCGGCCTCGGTTAGCGATGCCTGTGCGCCGGTCGAAGTCTTCGGCAGCACCGAGACCGGCGGCATCGCGTGGCGCCAGCAAGACCGCACATCGCAATGGACGCCGTTTGACGACACGACGGTGCGAGTCTCGGACCATGGCGCATTAGAAATCCGTTCGCCGCGCGTGAACGACGGGCAATGGTGGCCGACCGACGACGGGGCCATCGTGAACCCAGACGGTTCGTTCGTCATGACGGGGCGGCTCGACCGCACGGTGAAGATCGAAGGCAAGCGAGTCTCGTTACCGGCGGTGGAAGCGGCGCTGTTGCGCCATGCATGGGTCGACGACGCAGCTACGGTAGTGATTGCCGGACGTCTTGCTGCTGCGGTCGTGTTGAGCCGCGCCGGTCGGCGTGCATGGCGCGAACAATCGCTGGGTGCGGTACGCACCGCTATGCGCAACTCGCTGGCAGAGACGTTCGATGCGACCTTGCTCCCAAGACGCTGGCGTTTTCTCGCGGCGCTTCCCCTGAATGATCGGGGTAAGCGCACGGCTGCGGACGTGGCCGCGCTCTTCTCACCGGCCTCCCCGTGGCTGCCGTCGGTGATGGGCGTTCGCCTGAACGACACAGACGAGGCGAATGGCACCGGGACGCTGCCGGACAAGGCGCGCGCGGTCGTGCTGTCATTGCGCGTGCCGCCCGATCTGGCGCATTTCGAAGGCCATTTCCCCGGACTGCCGCTGTTGCCCGGCGTCGTGCTCATCGACTGGGCCACCCGATTCGCCGCGGAACATGCGTCGGCCGACCCCGCGCTAGGTGCGTGGGTGAGCGCGCCGAACACGTTGCAGCAAGTGAAATTCTCTGCCCCTGTATTGCCAGGGACACGGTTCGATCTCTCGCTGACGTACGATGTTTCCCGCTGCCGCGTGCACTACGCCTACGAAGGGGCGAAAGGCACGGCCGCCACCGGCTATCTCGCATATCCCGCGCCGTCCGCCTCCGCGGACGTCGTTGCCGGAGATGTGCCGCAATGAACGCACGCCTCGATGCCCAGCGCTTGCCCGATGCCGCTTCGCCTTGCCAGCCCTGCCAGCCCTTCCGGCCTTGCATTCTGATTCCGGTGTACAACCACCCGGCGCATATCGCGCGCATCGTCGAGACCTTGCTCGCCCAAGCGCTGCCGGTTCTGCTGGTCGACGACGGCAGCGATGCGCCCACGCGGGCCGTGCTCGATGCCATTCATGCTGCGCATCCGCACACGGTGACGCTCGAACGCCTGCCGCGCAACCTCGGCAAAGGCGGCGCGGTCGCCCACGGATTACGTCGGGCGCATACGCTTGGCTATACGCACGCGTTGCAAGTCGACGCCGATGGTCAGCACGATCTCGCGGACGTCCCCGTCTTTCTCGATGACGCACGTCAGCGCCCCGATGCGGTGATCTGCGGAACGCCTCGCTACGATGCGTCGGTCCCCAAGGGGCGTTTGTACGGCCGCTATATCACGCACTTTTGGGTGTGGGTCGAGACGCTGTCGTTCGATATCGCCGATTCGATGTGCGGGTTTCGCGTGTATCCGCTAGCCGCCACCGCCGCCCTGCTCGCACGGCATCGGCCGCCACCGCGCATGGCGTTCGACACGGACATTCTGGTGCGCCTGTACTGGCAAGGGGTGCCCGTGCAGAACCGGCGCACACGCGTCGTCTATCCGGACAACGGGGTATCGCACTTCCAGATGTTCCGCGACAACGTGGGCATTTCGTGGATGCATACGCGGCTCGTTTGCGCGATGCTGCCCCGCATACCGGCATTGTTATGGCGCAAGCTGTGCCGGACATCGGCAACACCACCGGCCTCACTTCCCACGCCCGACGCGCCCGACGCTACGACCAACCTCGCTTGGTGGCGGCGCCCCGAGCGCGGTAGTCTGCTAGGCATGCGCGTGCTGGCGCTTGCCTGCCGATGGTTTGGCCTGCGTACGGCGCGCGTCTGCCTGATCCCGGTGGTGGCCTATTTCGCCTTGAAGGACACGCAGGCCTGTGCCGCCTCGCGCGACTACCAACAGCGGCTTGGCACGGCGGCCCCCGAACTTGGCTGGGCAGCCCCGACGCGCTGGCGCACGTTCCAGCATCTACTCGCGTTCGCCAACGCCGCACTGGACAAATTCGCCGCCTGGCGCGGACTGCTCGGTGAGCGCCACGTGCAGGTCGAGGACGACGCAACGCTCGACACCGCCGCCAACGATGCCCGTGGCGCGCTCGTGATCGGATCGCACCTCGGCAATCTGGAGATGACGCGGGCACTCGCCCGTTCGCGCGGCATCGATCGCATTCACGCGGTGGTCTACACCCGCCACGCGCAGCGCTTCCGTTCCATGCTCGCCGGGACGAATCAGGACTTTGCGCACAACCTGATCGAAGTCGACGACATCGGCCCCGCCACCGCCATCATGCTGCGCGAGCGCATCGACCGTGGCGACTGGCTTGTCATTGTGGGCGATCGCGTGCCGTCCGCCGACGGTGGACGCGTGGTGCAGGTGCCCTTCTTCGGCGAACCCGCCCCCTTTGCCCAAGGCCCGTTCATTCTTGCCGCGTTGCTCGAATGTCCGGTGTATCTGCTCTTCTGCCTGCGCGACAAAGGCCCTAACAAACGTCGCGGCACGGATATTTACCGGCTGTATTTCGAACGGTTCGCCGATGCGGTGACATTGCCACGCGCCCGACGCGAAGCGGCATTGCGCAGCTACGCCGAGCAGTACGCGCAACGTCTCGAGCACTACTGCCGGCAATACCCGACGCAGTGGTTCAACTTTTTCGATTTCTGGCAAGGCAAGTCGCCACAGTCATGATGGAACTCCCGATTTCACTCTCCGGCGCCCTCGACGGCACCGGCAACCCCGCTCGCCATGCTGTGCCCGATGCCCGCCTCAGCGACGCGTCGGCCGTGGTGTTCGGTCACGACCGGCTGACGATCGAAGACATTCTGGCGCTGGCGCAGCGCACCCGTCGCGCGCGTTTGTCGACCGACGCTGCGTGGCGAGACCGCATTCGTCGCGGCGTCGACGCACTCCACGCCCATCTCGCGGCGGGACGCCCCGTCTATGGCGTGACTACCGGCTATGGCGATGCCTGCGTCGTCGACGTGCCAGCCACGCTCATCGAAGCCCTGCCCGCCCAACTCACCCGCTATCACGGCTGCGGCATGGGGGAATGGCTCGACGACGACGCCGTACGTGCCGTGCTCGCCTGCCGTCTGGCGTCGCTTGCCCAGGGATACTCGGCGGTCCGTCCGGAACTGCTCGAGGCGCTCGTCCACCTGCTCACACATGACGTGTTGCCGCGCATTCCGGCGGAAGGCTCCGTGGGCGCCAGCGGCGACCTCACACCGCTCTCCTACGTGGCAGCCACCCTTATCGGTGAGCGTGACGTCAGGTATCGCGGCCGCCTGTGCGCTGCCACCGAAGCGCTGGCCGCCACGGGCGGTGCACCGATTCGCCTGGCCCCCAAGGAAGGCCTCGCGCTGATGAACGGCACGGCCGTCATGACGGCGCTGGCCAGCCTCGCTTTCGCGCGAAGCCGCTCACTGGCGCGACTGGCGTCCCGCCTGACGGCACTCACGACCGTGGCGCTCGACGGCCGCGCAGCACACTTCCACCCGACGCTCTTCGACGCGAAGCCGCACGAAGGGCAACGCGACGCCGCCCGTTGGATTCGCGACGATCTGGCCGGCCGCATGGAACCGCCAGAAGCTCGGATTCAAGATCGTTACTCGCTGCGATGCGCGCCGCACGTCGTCGGGGTGCTCGTCGATGCCCTCAGTTGGGTGCGTCGCGACGTCGAGAACGAGATCAACAGCGCCAACGACAATCCGCTCATCGATCCCGATACCGGTGAAGTGCATCACGGCGGCAACTTCTACGGCGGGCACATTGCGTTCGCGATGGACAGCCTGAAAACGGCGGTCGCCAATATCGCGGACCTGATGGACCGCCAACTGGCGCTGCTCGTGGACGACAAGTTCAACAACGGCCTGCCCCGCAATCTCAGCGGCGCTACCGGACCGCGCGCCCCGATCAATCACGGCTTCAAGGCGGTGCAGATCGGCGCGTCGGCGTGGACCGCCGAGGCACTCAAGCACACCATGCCGGCCAGCGTGTTCTCACGCTCCACCGAGTCGCATAACCAAGACAAGGTCAGCATGGGGACGATCGCGGCGCGCGATTGCCTGCGCGTACTGATGCTCACCGAGCAGGTGGCTGCCGCCCACACGCTCGCCGTCGCGCAAGCGGTAAAACTGCGCGAACGCCTCTCGCCCGACAGCGCACCGTTGCCTGACACGTTGCGCCAGTGGCTCGATAGCGTCGCCGCTCGGTCGCCGTTCGTCGACGAAGATCGCGCGCTTGAACACGAGTTGCGTACCGTACGTGCGTGGATTGCCGAAGGAGGCGACCTGCCCCATGACGACTGACACCGTCGGCCGCCGGCCGGAAAAGGCACCGTGGCTCGTTGCGACGGCCGACGTCGAGATTCCCTTCCATGACGTCGATGTGATGCAAGTCGCATGGCACGGCCATTACGTCAAATACTTCGAACTCGCTCGCTGCGCACTGCTGCGCCGCTTCGACTACGACTATCCGCAAATGCAGGCTTCCGGTTACGTGTGGCCGGTTGTCGAGTGTCATCTCAAATACGTCCGTCCGGCGCGTTACGGACAGCGCGTGCGCGTGAGCGCGTCGCTCACCGAGTACGAGAACCGCTTACGTATTGCGTATGAGATTCACGATATCGCCACCGAAGAACGCATCACCAAGGGCTACACCGTGCAAGTTGCCGTCGATGCGCGCAACGGTGAACTGCAATTCGTGAGTCCGCCTGTGGTCGTTGAGAAGTTGGAGGCCGCATGGGCCGCCGCCTGACCCAGCGCGCGGCAAGCGCACTGCTTCCCGTCGTGCTATCGCTCATCGGTATGTCCGCGGCGCCTGCGGTTGTGGCCGTCGAGTCCGCGCCGGTGCCGACACAAGACTCTGCGGCGGCAGACCTGGCATTGCTCAAGCGCATTCTTGCGCAGATCGGCGCCTACCCCGTCGTGCACGCTGATTTTCTCCAGACGCGCACGTCGCCGCTACTCTCAGCGCCGGCGATCACCCGCGGCTCGCTCGTATTCGCGCGTGAACGCGGGGTGGTCTGGCAAGTGCATTCGCCCCAGCCGCAAGGGTATGTCTACGGCCGGCAGCGCAGCGCCCGCCTCGATGCCGACGGCACGGTGTTGTCGCTCGACATGCAAGCGTCGGCGCTCACGCAACAAATCAACGAGTGGACTAGCGCATTCATGCACGGCGACACCAGCGGGTTAGCGTCGCAATTCTCGGTCGCCGTCACAGGCACCGTGAACCGCTGGCAGATCGTGCTGACGCCATCGCAACCGCAGGTTGCGCAGGCCATGCGCCGCCTCACGCTCAACGGTGATACCGTCGTGCGCGGTGTCGCGCTCGAGACCCGGCGTGGCGAGTCCGTGCGATGGCAGTTCGAGAAGGTGCGCACGGGCGACGCGCTCGATGCGAACGAGCAACGTTTGCTGCGAACAGTCGAATGACGCCACGAATCCGGGCACTTCGCCGTGCACTCACGTTCGCCTTCACCACGGGCGTCGTGCTGTTGGGACTGTGGCTGATTGCCGTGCGCCATCTGCCGCTTGAGACCAACGTGCTGGCCTTGTTGCCGACAACGGAGAGAAACCCCGTAGCCGAGCAAGCCGTCGACCACCTCGCGGGCAGCGTGAGCGATCGCGTGGTGGTGTTGATCGGGGCCAAGGACGCCAGCACGGCGCGCGCGGCCGCGGCGCGCTTCGATGCGCTTGCACGCGAGAGCGATGCTTTCTCCAACGTGCAGGGCAAAATCCCGCCGTTCGATCCCGCGTTTCTCTCGAATTTTTACCTCCCTCACCGCTTCCAGCTGCTCTCGCAGGACGACCGCGCGGCGCTTGAAGCCGAGCTGCGACGCCACCCAGCCAGCGCCGTAGACGACGCGCCGACCTCCAACACGTCACTGCCGTCGCTATCGCTGACCAATTCACCGTTTGGCCTGACCGATGCCGCCGACGATCCGTTCGGCTGGCTCGACCGCTGGCTCATTCGCCTACCGTTCGGTCAGCTTCGCATGTTGCCGGACGCGGGCTGGCTCAGCGCCCGTCATGACGACAAGACGTGGGTGCTGGTGCTGCTGCAAACGCGTGGCGCCGCCTTCGAGAGCAATGTCCAGCAACGTGTCACGCGATGTTTCGAGACCGCGCAATCGCAGATCGTCGAAGCCACGCCGGGCGTGGAGATGCTGCGCAGCGGCGCCGTCTTTCACGCGGCGAGCGCGAGAGCGCAAGCCGAGCGGGAATTGCACCGCATCGGCATCGTGGCAACACTAGGAATTGCACTGCTCACGCTCTGGGCGTTCCGTTCGGGCCGCTTGCTTGCCATGGGGTTAGCCACCGTCGCCTTCGGCACCCTGTGCGCGGCGGTCGCCACGCTGGCAATCTTCGGCGAGATGCATCTGCTCACGCTCGTCTTTGGCGCCGCGCTGATCGGCGAGACGGTCGACTACGCCATCCAGTACTTCGTCGGTGTCGGCGGTCTGTCGCGCGACGCCGCGCAGCGAACCTTGCCCGTGATTCGTCCGGCGTTGCGTATCGCGCTCGCCACTAGCGTGCTGGGCTACGCAATTCTCGGCGCGGTGCCGTTCCCCGCGTTGCGCCAGATCGCCGTCTTCGCACTTGCCGGTCTACTCTCGTCCTATACCTTCGTTGTCTGGGCGTTGCCGGCCTTCCTCCCGCGAAACGTACCGCCGCTGCGCGCACCGGTCATCCGGCTGGCGCACCGTTGGCTTCGGGTCTGGGGCGCGGCACTCGCGGGCCGCAAAGGCACGGTTATCGGCTGCCTGATCCTGCTGGCATGCCTGCCCGGATGGTGGCGGCTGGGTGTCGACGACGACATCCGCCGCCTGATTTCCCGTGAACCGTCGCTGGTCGCACAGGAACAAGCGATCTCGCGCATCACCGGTATCGACGGCGCGACGCAGTTCTGGCTGGTGCAAGCCGATAGCGACGAAGCGTTGCTGCGTCGCGAAGAGCAGCTTGGCGCGCGTCTCGATCAAGTTGCCAGCGGCAAAGACGCGCCGTTCACTGGCTGGACGGGCGTGTCTCAGTTTGTGCCTTCCATGCAACGTCAACTCGACAATCGCGCGCTCTTCGGTGCGGCCCGTTTCGATTCGCCCGACGCACTGACGGCTGCCATGACCCGTGCCGGGTTCCGTGCCGACTTCGCGCGTCAATACGCCAATGCCTTTGCGACCGAGAGCGACACGCCGCCGCTTCGCATCGGCGACTGGCTCGCGTGGCCCGGCTCGACGCCGTACCGCATGCTCTGGATGGGACAGGTCGGCGCGATCGCCACGCTCCACGCCGGGACCTCAAACGCAAACGCCAACGGCTTCGCCAGCCTCGTGCGCCCGCTGGGGCTGCGTGACAGCGCGGCGGCAGCGCAAGTGGCGGCCGATTTGCCCGGCGTGACCTACGTCGATAAAGCGGCGTCCATTTCCAATCTGTTTGCGCGCTATCGGCACGCGAGCGGCTTGTGGTTCGGCGCGGCGCTGGCGGTGGTGGCCGTTCTGCTCGCCCGTCGATATGGGTGGCGCGGCGCCATTGCCACCCTCATGCCCACGCTACTCGCGTCAGCCGCCGTCTTCGCCGCGTTCGGCTACCTCGGTTTGCCACTCACGTTGTTCGCACAGATGGGCTTGATGCTCGTGCTGGGCGTGGGGGTGAACTACGCGATCTTTCTGCGCGAGGGTGAGCTGCGTGCGGGTGACGATGAACAGATGGCTGCGATTGCGGTGGCCGGTACGCTGATGTCGGCAGCCACCACGCTGCTGTCGTTTGGCTTGCTCGCCTTTAGCGGCATGCCGAGCTTGCAAGCCTTCGGCCTGACGCTGACGATCGGCATCGCGCTCGCGCTACTGCTTGCGCCCTACAGCTTGCGTTTTCCGGAATTGCGTTCATGAAGTCCCCTGTCTATCTCCACGCGCTCGGCATGATCAATGCGCTGGGCCATGATCTGCCCGATATCGCCGAGCGTCTGTTCGCCGGCGACACGTCGGGCATGCAGGCGCACGGCCAATGGCATGCCGCTGGTACGCATTCGGCGCCTGTGGTCGGTGCGGTGCGCCTTCCCGATCACGAACTTCCCTCGCTTCCCGACCGGCTAAAGCGCTACGACTGCCGCAACAACCGCTTTTTGGTTGCCGCCGCCGAACCCTTGCGTGCCGTGCTGGCAGAACACATTCAACGCCATGGCGCGACGCGCATCGGCGTGGTCATCGGCACGAGTACCTCGGGTATCGCAGAAGGCGAAGCGGCACTGCGCTCACTCGCCGCCAGCGGCACATTGCCGGGCCACTATCACTACCGGCAGCAGGCGCTCGGCGCCCCGGCGCAGTTCCTTGCCGAACTGCTGGGGGTCCATGGCCCCGCCTACACCATTTCGACGGCCTGCACCTCGAGTGCAAAGGCGTTTGGCGCGGCTCGCCGTCTCATCGATAGCGGCGTGTGCGATGCGGTGGTGACCGGTGGTGCAGATGCCCTGTGTGCGCTGACGCTCGGTGGTTTTGGCGCGCTCGAGTCGCTCGCGCAAGGTCTGTCGCGCCCCATGAGCCGTCATCGCGACGGCATCAACATCGGCGAAGGGGCGATGCTCTGCCTGATGTCACGCACGCCCGGGAACATCGTCTTTTCCGGCATTGGCGATTCGAGCGACGCCCATCACATTTCGGCGCCGGCCCCTGACGGCAGCGGTGCCATCGATGCCATGCGCGCCGCATTACGCGACGCCGGTCTCGCTCCTGCGCAAATCGACTACGTGCATCTGCATGCCACGGGCACACCGAAGAACGACGCCATGGAAAGTCTCGCGACGCACACCTGCTTCGAGCATTCGCCTTGGGTGAGTGGCACCAAGCCGATGACAGGCCATCTGCTCGGTGCCGCAGGCGCCACCGGCATCGGCATTTGCTGGCTCACGCTAGAAGCCGGCGGCCGTTTGCCGCCGCACGTCTGGGACGGCGCTACCGATGAGACACTCAGCCCGTTACGTCTCACCCCTGTCGGCACCACACTGGGCCGCGCGCCCCGTCATGTGATGACGAACGCGTATGCATTCGGCGGTAACAACGCCAGTGTGATTCTCTCGCGTGCGGAGGCCTGGCAATGACCGCGTCGACGCCATGGCCGCCCATCGAAACCCTGCTACCGCACCGGCCGCCCATGCTGTTGATCGACGCCGTCTGCGAATACGATGCCGAGTCGATCTGCGTTCAGGCAACGCCCGACGCGCATGCGTGGTACGCCGACGCGAGCGGCAACATGCCCGTTCATATCGTGATCGAACTCATGGCGCAGGCGATTGCCGCGCATGAGGCGCTCACACGCCGCAACAGCGGCCTGCCACCGGCACCCGGCGTGTTGCTCGGTACGCGCAGGCTCGAAGCGAATGTCGCGTCGCTGCGCGCCGGCGTGCCGGTGCTGGTGCGCGCGGCCTGCGTGCTGCGCGACGACACTGGCAACGGAGCTTACGACTGCCGCGTGGACATCGACGGCGACGCCGTTGCCAGCGCCACGATCAAGGTTCATCAGCCGACCGATTTTTCTGCATTTTTGTTGGAGCATCTATCATGACCCGACGCGTTCTCGTCACCGGCAGCAGCCGGGGCATCGGGCGGGCAATTGCCCTGCGCCTCGCTCAGGACGGCTTTGCCGTCACCGTCCATTGCCGCGAACAAGTCGGCCCCGGTGAGGCCACCGTGGCCGAAATTCGCGCGGCCGGCGGTACCGCCCATCTCGTGCAGTTCGACGTGCGCGACCGGCAGACCTGCCGCGAGACCCTCGAAGCGGATGTCGCCGAACACGGCGCCTATTACGGCATTGTTTGCGGCGCAGGCATCACACGCGATAACGCGTTCCCCGCGCTGTCCGACGACGATTGGGACAGCGTGCTCGATACAAGTCTCGACGGCTTCTTCAACGTCGTTCACCCGCTCAGCATGCCGATGGTGCGCCTGCGCGCCGGCGGGCGCATTGTCACGGTGGCTTCGGTCTCCGGTGTCATGGGCAATCGCGGGCAGGTGAATTACAGCGCTGCCAAGGCGGGCCTGATCGGCGCCACTAAAGCACTGGCGGCCGAACTCGCATCGCGCCGCATTACCGTGAACTGCGTCGCCCCCGGTCTGGTGGACACGGGCATGCTCGAAGGGGTAGCGCTGGACGAAGCCCTGCGCATGGTGCCGATGAATCGCGTCGGCACGCCGGACGAGGTGGCGCACGTGGTGTCGTTCTTGATGTCTGACGGCGCGAGCTACGTGACGCGTCAGGTGATCGGTGTCAATGGAGGGATCATCTGATGACGCGTGTTGTGGTTACCGGATACGGCGGCATCACGGCCTTAGGCAGCCGCTGGGAAGATATCGAGATTGCACTGCGCGCCGGCCGGAATGCCGTGCGCCGCATGCCGGAGTGGGACTACTTCGAAATGCTCAACGGGCGTCTCGCCTGTCCCGTAGAAGACTTCGCGCCGCCGCCCCACTGGCCACGCAAGCAACTGCGCTCGATGGGGCGCGTGGCCCAGTTGGCGCTTCGGGCCACCGAACACGCCCTTGCCCATGCTGGGCTCGACGTGACGGCGGGCGATCCGGGCGATATCGGCGTAGCTTACGGTTCGTCGTCCGGCAGCATCGCGCCGATTCAAGCGTTTGGCGTGATGGTCGAAACGGGATCGATGGCGGGCGTCACCTCGACGAGCTACATCCAGATGATGCCGCACACGACGGCCGTCAACATCGGCGTGCATTTCGGACTGCAAGGCCGCATCATTCCCACGTCGAGCGCATGTACCTCGGGCAGTCAGGCGATCGGCTACGCCTACGAGGCCATCCGGTTCGGCCGCACGAAAGTGATGCTCGCCGGCGGTGCCGAAGAGTTGTCCGGCCCCGGCAGTGCCGTGTTCGACACGCTGTACGCGACGAGCACGCGCAATGACGAACCGCAGCTCACGCCCCGCCCGTTCGATGCGGCACGCGACGGTCTCGTCGTGGGTGAAGGGGCCGCCACGCTGGTGCTCGAATCGCTCGAACACGCGCAGGCGCGCGGCGCCACGATTCTCGCGGAAATTGTCGGTTTCGGATGTAATACCGACGGCAATCACGTCACGCAACCTACCGCTGCCACCATGGCGCGTGCCATGCAACTGGCGCTCGACGATGCCGGGCTGACACCGCACGCCATCGACTACATCAGCGCCCACGGCACCGCAACCGACCGGGGCGATATCGCCGAGAGCGAAGCGACCGCCAGCCTCTTCGGAAGCGGTGTACCGATTAGCGCCATGAAGAGTTACCTCGGTCACACGCTGGGTGCCTGCGGGGCGATCGAAGCCTGGTGGGCCATCGAAATGATGCGTCGCGACTGGTTTGCCGGCACGCTCAATCTCGATACCCCAGACCCGGCCTGCGCTTCACTCGACCACATCGGCGGTGCCGCTGGCCGTCAACTGGAAACGCAGCGAATCATGAGCAATAACTTCGCGTTCGGTGGCATCAATACGTCGCTGATCTTTCAACGATTTGTGGATTGAACGCGATCAATTACGCAACACGTTGGTAACCCAATGACGCAACGGGGTCATCGCCGGGCCTAACCGGCGATATACCCAGTAACGTCGCTCACAAACGCAATGGAGAAAACATGCAGACTCGTCGACGCCTGCTCGCCGCCTCGCTCGCTGTCACCCTGACGGCCATGCTCGCCCCTGCCGCACACGCCGCCCGTCCCGCCGTGCCGATCGTGCCGCACGACAACATGCCGATCGTCTCGGGCAGCGGCAAACCGTTGTCGCTCGAAGAGATCCGTGGTGCTATCACGCGCGGTGCCGCCGGGCACGACTGGGCCACCACGCAAGACAAGCCGGGCGAACTCGTTGCCTCGATCAATGTGCGCAACAAGCACTACGCGTCGGTGACCATCAAGTACACGGAAACGGCGTATTCGGTGTCCTACCGCGACAGCACGAATCTCGAGTACGCTCTCTCCGGCGCACCGGCGGCCTCCTCACGCCGCGAAGACTTCAATAACACCGCGCTGCCCGCCAATACGCCGATGATTCACCCCAACTACAACCGTTGGGTCGACACGCTGATCCGCGACATCAACGCGGAACTGCGCCGCCTCTGATGTCTCGCTTTCATCGCCCCGACGGATTGGCTCGGGTGGTCGTCACCGGCCTCGGGATGGTTTCCGCGGCCGGTCATTCGCGCGAGGTGATCGTCGACGCGTTGCGCCAGCAGAAAAGCGGCGTGCATGAGGCACCGGATTACGTCGCACACGGCCTGCGCAGCACCGTCACCGGGCGGCCGCACGCCGGATCGCTCGACGACGCGGCGTTACCACGCAAGCTGCGGCGGTTCATGGGCGACACGGCGCTATATGCCAGCCACGCCGCCCTGCGCGCCGTGGCAGACGCCGGACTCGACGCCGCGACACTGAGCAACGGACGATGCGGTGTCGTCGTCGGCTCCGGTACCGGGGCGATGAAAGACTTCGAAGAGGCGCTGGACGTCGCGCGAGAAAGTGGTGCGACACGCGTATTGCCCTACGTCGTGCCACGCGCCATGTCGAGCACGGCGCAAGCCGCGTTATCTGCCCTATTCGATCTGCGCGGCGTGGGATATGCCATTTCGTCGGCATGCTCGACGTCGATTCATTGCGTCGGACACGCGGTCGATCTGCTGCGTCTCGGCCGCCAAGATGTGATGCTCGCGGGCGGCAGTGAGGAAGCCCCTTGGGGTGCCGCGATGTGTTTCGATGCGATGGGCGTCCTCTCCCGCGCGCGCAATGCGACACCCGACAAGGCATCCCGGCCGTTCGACGCCGAGCGCGACGGCTTCGTGCTCGGAGGCGGTGGCGCCATCGTCGTGCTGGAAACCCTCGCACATGCCGAAGCACGCGGTGCCCGAGCGCTCGCCGAAATTACAGGGGTGGGTGTTGGCACTTGCGCTTCGCGTGCGTTCGGTGTGGATATCGCGACAATGAGCGATGTCGTCAAAGCCGCTTGTCAGGATATTCCGGCACCGCCCGGCTTTATCAGCGCCCATGCCAATGGGTCGGTCGAGGGCGATACCGTGGAGTTGGCAGCACTGGCCGATGCCTTCGGCGGTGTGTCCGAGCTACCGGCCATCACTTCGATCAAAGGCATCACTGGTCACACGGTCGCCGCGGCCGGTGCGATGCAGATTGCCTGTGCCATCTGGGCGATGCACGAGGGCTTCGTCCCGGGCGCGGCCAACATCGATAGCCTGCCCGCCGAAGCCGCCGCTTATCCGATCTGGAGAGAGAGCCGCGACGCTGCTGCCCGCAGCGCGTTGATCAATACGTTCGGCTTTGGTGGCACCTACGGCGCGCTCACACTGGCGCGCATCTAAGGGCGGTTACGCCAGCGGTTTTCTCGCGACCACGTTCACCAACGTCTCTTCGCGTTCGCCGAACACTCGGCGTCGCTGCAACTTCATGCGTTCGAGCAGCCCGAAGTCCTTGGCCCGGCTCCACCACAAGTAGGGGTAGGAAACGTTCTCAGGCTCGAACGTGAATCCCGCCTCGCGAATCATGTCGAGGTAACCCTCTGCGCTGCGCTGAACGTGCATCGGATGGCGGAACAGCAATCGGATCACCCATGATCGGATGTAGGCCTCCGTCGACTCGGCGAAGCACAGCAGACCGCCCGGCTTGAGGACACGATAGAACTCGGCCAGCGCGGCCTCCTGATAGACCAGATGATGGAACGTCTGATGGCAGAAGACGATATCGCAACTGGCATCGGGCAGCGGAATCGCCGAACAATCCCCCGAATGCAGTTCGACCGGCACCCCGGCGGCGCGCGCATGCGCTTGGGCATCGTCGAGCGCCGGCGCGAAGCAATCCACCCCGATCAGACGCGAGGGTACGAAATAACGATGCAGCAGAGGCAGCGACTGCCCATGGCCGCAACCGGCGTCGAGTACGACGGGTGCAGGCGGCACGGTACCGCGCGCCAGTTGCAACAAGTCCTCGATCGCCACACGCAACACGTGATGACGCCATGTGTAGGTCTTGAGGAACCAATTTCCGAAGCGGGTTTCGGGAACGAACGCCTTGGCGGATGACAGGGAAGACGGATTGGCAGCGCTGGTCACAATAGCGGGGTACCGCTCTGGCGGTTTATTGAATGGAATCCCGCTATTGTGCCAACTGCCTCATCTCATGGAAAGGACGCGAAGCGCTATCCCCCTGAAATTCAGGGGTACTTGATAAATTCGAGAAAAATCCTGCGCCGTATCGGCCTATTCGCGCGCCCGGTTACACCAGCCGAACGATCTGCTTGCCGAAGTTTTCGCCCTTGAGCAAACCGAGGAACGCCGCAGGGGCACTCTCCAATCCTTGCGTCATCGTTTCGCGATAATGCAATTCGCCCGCGGCGATGGCGTCGGTCAGTTCGGTGAGTGCCTGCGGCCAGATATCGAGATGCTCGGTAACGATGAAGCCCTCGAGCCGCACGCGGTTCGTCAGCAATAGCGCCGGATATTTCAATGGCGCGGGTTGCCCGTCGTACCCGGCGATCATGCCGCACAACGCAATGCGCGAATGGGCGTTGATGTTGCCCAGCACGGCATCGAATACGGCGCCTCCCACGTTTTCGAAATACCCGTCGATACCGTCGGGCGCCGCAGCACGCAATGCCTCGTACACATTGCCCGCCTTATAGTCGACGCAGGCATCGAACCCTAGCGTTTCGGTGACATACGCGCACTTTTGCGGCCCGCCTGCGATACCGACGACGCGGCATCCCATACGCTTAGCCAACTGGCCAACCACGCTGCCTACCGCGCCTGACGCCGCGCTCACGGCCACCGTCTCGCCTGCCTTGGGCGCGATGATCTTGTTCAAGCCGTACCACGCCGTCACCCCCGGCATACCGGCCGCACCGAGATACACACTCATCGGCACCCGCACCGCATCGACACGGCGCAAGTTGCTACCGTCGGAGATGCCGTACTCCTGCCAACCGAACATCGCCGTCACTGCGTCGCCGGGCTGCCAGTCGGGATGCCGCGACTCGATGACCTCGCCGACCGTCGCTCCCACCATCACGGCGTCGAGCGGTTGCGGCGGCGCGTACGACTTGGTGTCGTTCATGCGGCCGCGCATATAGGGGTCGAGCGACAGATAGAAATTGCGCACCAGCACCTGCCCGTCGCCGAGTTCGGGCAGTTCGGGCGCGGCGAGGTGGAAGTTGTCCAGCGTGGCCTCGCCCTTGGGACGCGAAACCAACAGAATTTGGCGGTTGATCGTCATGACTTACGCTCCGGTTAGTCGCCTTGCGGATCGTCGGGACGTCGTTGCTGGCGAACCTCGCGGCCCACCGCCAATCGACGCAAATATTTGAACGTGCCCATCGCCTTGGCAACCAATTTGCCGTCGGCGTCGCGCACTTCGCCTTCGCAATACGCCATCGTCGTCGAGCGATGCAGCACGCGGCCAAACGCGCGCATCTCGCCCGACCCCGGTTGCATAAAGCTCGTCTTCATTTCGATGGTCACGACACCGCTGCCCTCCGGTGCGGCACTGCGGCTCGCGGTACTCAGCGCCACATCGAGCAGCGCCATCGTCACGCCCCCGTGCATCACTTCCCAACTGTTCAAGTGCTGGGGTGCGAGATTCAGACGCAGTTCGGACTCGCCCCCTTCGGCACGCAAAAGCTCGATGCCGAGGTGATCGATAAAGCCGGAGCGGATCGATAACGTGCTCATCGCGGGCTCCAGTGATTCAAATGGGATGCGCCGCAACGGCGGCTGTCGTGTCGATAAGGCATTGGGTAAAACATTTCCGTCATTTTCAGCATGAGACGCAGTCCACAGCGGCTGCGTCCCGGTTAAATCATTCACTCGCGCGCCACGCCCGCGTCAGACAACGACGCCCACGCCTTGGCCAGCGAGCCATTCAAATCGATGGCACGACAAGCGTGCTCGATCACGCAAACTTCGAAGCCCGCCGCCTTGGCGTCGAGTGCGCTCCATGCCACACAAAAGTCGGTCGCCAGCCCCACGCAATGCACGCGCCGGACACCTTTGTCTCGCAAATAGCCGGTCAGTCCGGTCGGCGTCTTTCGATCGGCCTCGAGAAACGCGGAATAGCTGTCCACCGCAGGGTGATAGCCCTTGCGTACTATGGCCTGCGCTTGCGGAATGTGCAGTGCGTCGTGCAAGGCCGCGCCGCGCGTGTCTTGCACACAGTGCGCCGGCCACAGCACCTGCTCGCCGTAGGGCAGCGCGATCGTCTCGAACGGCTGCCGTCCGGGATGATTCTCGGCAAACGAGACATGCCCCGACGGATGCCAGTCTTGCGTGAGTACCACGTGCGAAAAGCCGCCAGCCAGCGCGTTGATGGCCGGTACGACCTCGTCGCCATGCGGCACCGCAAGCGCGCCACCGGGCATGAAATCGTATTGCACGTCGATCACGAGCAAGACTTCGTCCATCGGTTTCATTGCATTCTCCTGCCCGCTTGTCGCGCGGCGAACCCGCTGCCGCGCATTGCCATTACCCGTTAAAACGCTTCCCGCTCTCGGCCAATTCGACAAGGCGTGCCGCAGGCGTCCAATCTTCACCATGCGCACTCGCTTCGAATTCGCGTACGCGCGCCAGCACCTTGTCGAGCCCCACCGTATCGGCGTAGAGCATCGGTCCGCCGCGCCATAACGGGAAACCGTAACCGTTCAGATACACCATATCGATGTCCGACGCGCGCGCCGCCGTGCCGTCGGCCAGCACCTTTGCACCTTCATTGACCAGCGCATAGACGAGCCGATCGACGATTTCGGCATCGGTGAACGAGTGCGGCACGATGCCGTGTTCGCGGCGATAGTCGTCGATCATCCGCTCGACCTCGGCCGACTCATGCGGAGTACGGTCGCCATCGGAATAGTTGTACCAACCGGCATGGGTCTTCTGACCATAGCGACCGGCTTCGCACAGCACATCGGCAATCTTCGGATACACCAGCCCCGGCTGTTCGGCATGCCGACGCTTGCGAATCGCCCAGCTCACGTCGTTACCCGCCAGATCGCTGGTCCGGAACGGCCCCATCGCAAAGCCGAACCGCTCGATGGCAGCATCGATTTGCGCGGGCGACGCGCCCTGCTCGATCATCCATTGCGATTGTTTGAAATACGGTTCGAGCATGCGGTTGCCGATGAAACCGTCGCACACGCGCGCCACAACGGCGAGCTTGCCGATACGTTTGGCGAGCTTCATCACCGTGGCCAGCACATCGTTGGCGGTATGGGCACCACGCACAACTTCGAGCAACCGCATGACATTGGCCGGGCTGAAGAAATGCATGCCGATCACGTCTTGCGCACGTCCTGTGGTTTCAGCGAGCACATCCAGATTGAGAGTCGACGTATTCGACGCGAGGATCGCGCCCGACTTTGCCACCTTGTCGAGTTCGCGGAACACCACCTGCTTGATCGCCATGTCTTCGAAGACGGCTTCGACGATCAGGTCGGCGTTTGCCACGGCGTTGAAGTCGGAACTGCCGTGAATGCGCGCGAGGCGCTTCTGTGCTTCGTCGGCGGCCATCTTGCCGCGTGTCACAGCGCGTGCGTAATTGCCGCGCATCGCCTCAAAGCCCCGGGCGAGCGCCGCGTCCGTGGTATCGACCAGCGTCACGGGAATTCCGGCATTGGCAAACGTCATGGCGATGCCGCTGCCCATCGTGCCCGCGCCGATCACCGCCACACGCTCGATGTTGCGAACCGGCGTATCGTCGGGCACGTCCGCAATCTTGGCCGCTGCACGCTCACCGAGGAACGCATGCCGCAGCGCTTTCGATTCCGGCGACGTGACGAGCGACACGAAACATTCACGCTCGAACTTCACGCCATCGTCAAACGGACGCAGCAGCGCCGCCTCCACCGCTGCCACGCATTTTTGCGGCGCGGGGAAATGCGGTTGCTCGCGCTGCACTTTCTCGCGCGCCGCGTCGATGGCAGCCTGCGCCGAACCATCGGCGTCTTCGATCGCAACATCGCGCAAGCGCGGAAGCGATTCTCCATGCGCGGCGACTTCGTTCGCAAAGGCGATAGCGCCCGTCAGAAGATCGTCATGCGTGCCTTCGAGCATCTTGGCAAACAGCGAGCCTGCCAGCGCTTCCGATTTCACGACTTTGCCCGTCACCACCATATCGAGCGCGCGCGTCACGCCGATGGCGCGCGGCAGCCGTTGTGTGCCGCCCGCACCGGGCAGCAGCCCGAGCTTGACTTCAGGCAG
The DNA here is from genome assembly GCF_902459645.1 of Pandoraea pneumonica. GTDB lineage: Bacteria > Pseudomonadota > Gammaproteobacteria > Burkholderiales > Burkholderiaceae > Pandoraea > Pandoraea pneumonica. The sequence goes on along the minus strand of NZ_CABPSK010000001.1, from coordinate 390,889 downwards.
GGCAATTTGTGCGCCCGGCAACGCCACGCGGTAATGACACGCCAGCGCAAGTTCCAGCCCGCCGCCCATCGCGACAGCGTGTACGGCAGCGACCACCGGCTTCGCGCAGGCGTCCAGCGCATTGATCACATCGACGAGCAGCGGGCTTTGCGTGGCCTTCGGCGTATTGAACTCGCGAATGTCCGCACCGCCCGAGAACGCCTTGCCGCTGCCGATCAGCACGATGGCGCGTACCTGTGCGTCGGCCTGCGCCGTGGTCAGCCCCTCGGCAATGCCGGTACGCGTCGCGTGCCCCAGCCCATTGACCGGGGGATTCTCCAGCGTAATGACGGCTACGCCGTCACGGACTTCATATGCCGTGCTCATCGTTGTCTCTTTCCTTATTGTGGTGCCGTTGGGGGTGCCGTCAGTGCGTCGACTGCGGCAGAACGATCGTTCGATTCTAGCGCAGCTAGACCTCCAACCATTCGGCACGAATGTCGTCTGCGCCCGCCAGTTCGCCCGGCGTGCCTTCGAATACCAGTGCGCCGCGGCCCATGACCGCCACGCGTTGTGCACAACTCAGCGCGAGCGACAGCTTCTGCTCGATGAGCAAGATGGCGACGCCGGACGCGCGCAGCTCCGTCAGAATGCGCCCGATACGGGCGACCACGCGTGGCGCCAGCCCTTCGGTGGGCTCGTCGACAATTAGCAGATCGGGACCGGCCATTAACGCGCGGCACAGCGACAGCAATTGTTGCTCGCCGCCTGAGAGCGCCGCCGACGGGGCGTCCCGGCGCGGTGCCAGTTCCTCGAAGCGCTCGAAGGCCTGCGCCAGCGTGAGCGCTCGGGGCCTCGACGCCTGCCCCTGCACCCCCTGTCCCGCCTGTTCCGGCTCGCTGCGACGCCCCGCTCGCTGCCACCACCGGCTGGGCGCGTGCGTGCCTCGCTGACCTAGCAGCAGGTTTTGCGTCACGGTGAGTGGGCCGAAAACGTCACGCGTCTCCGGGACATAGCCGATGCCGAGCCGGGCGATCTCGTGCGGGGCCAGCGACACGAGCGATTTGCCCTGCCAGCGAATCTCGCCCTGCCGAGGCAGTTGTCCCATGATGGCGCGCGCGAGCGTGGACCGGCCAGCGCCGTTGCGCCCCAGCACGGCCACGATTTCGCCAGGTTCCACACGCAACGTGACGCCGTTGAGCACGCGAGCGCCGCCATAGCCAGCCTTCACGTCGACGAGATCAAGCATCGCGCCCCCTTCCGGCAGAGGCCGCGCCCAAGGCATCGGCATACTCGCCTAGATACGCCGTGCGGACATCCGGGTGTTCGCGAATCCGCGACGGCGCATCGCACGCGATAATCTTTCCGCGCGCGAGCACGGCGATCCGGTCGGCGAGCGAAAATACGACGCGCATATCGTGCTCGATCATCAACAGCGACCGGCCACGGCTAAGCTCGGCGATAAGCGCAACGACGCGGGCCGATTCGGACTGACTCATGCCTGCCGTCGGCTCGTCGAGCAGCATCACCTGCCCGGCAGCCGCGGCACACAGGCCGATCTCCAGTACGCGTTGCTCGGCGTAGCTAAGTGCGCCCGCCGGATCATCGCGGCGGGTATCCAGCCCGAGCCGCACCAACCACGCCTCACTGATGGCCGTGACGTCGCGCAACCCGCGCATACGTCGCCAGAAGGTGTAGCGGTGCCCGCTCGGCCACAACGCCGCACATCGCAGATGATCGACGACGCTCGTCTCCATAAACAGTTGCGACGTCTGGAAGCTGCGCGATAAGCCCAGACGGCTGATGACATGGGGCGCCCGGCCTGTCACATCGTGCTCGCCGAGTAAGACGCGGCCATGGTCAGGCGTCGTACGCCCGGAGATTACGTCGAAGAGCGTGCTCTTGCCCGCGCCATTCGGGCCGATGATCGCCAGCCGCTCGCCCGGCGCCAGTGTCAGGTCGACGGAGTCGAGCACCTGCGTGCGCCCGAACGACTTCCGGACCCCGCGCACGCTGAGGATCGGCTGTGACGACACGCGTGCGTCGCTGTTTGCGCGCGTCATGGCTGCCCTCCGGGTGCTTTGATCGCCGAGCGCGCGACTTGGCGCGAAACGTGGCACAAGCGGGGCCACGCCCGGCGCAGGCACGCCACACCGAGCAGCAGACTGATCATCGCAATGCCCCACGGTACCAAAACATGCCATCCATGAGGTGCGCTCATGTCGCCCAGCCACGACGGTCCGCGCTCGGCCGTAGCGGTCACGGCGAGACGCGCGCTGTAAGTCATTTCCACCAAGGCAATCAGTCCGCCCGCCAACAGCGCGCACCCCGCGCAAACGGCCAGATACGGACGCCACAGATGCCGTAACCCGCCACGATGCTGCGCGCGAAGCCCTCGAAGCGCCCGCACGTGCGCAGCGGCCAGCCCTGCGATGCCGCCCGGCGCAAACACCACGACGGCAAGAAAACTCAACCCTAGATACAACTGCCACGCCCTCGTGAGCGTTGCCAGCACCACGGTCGCGAAAACGCCGATGACCGCACCCGCGATCGGACCGGCGAAGTAGGCCGTGCCGCCCAGCACCGTGAATACCAACACGACGCCGGAGCGCTCAAGACTGAAGGTGTCTGCGCTGACCAGTTCGAAATTGAGCGCACCGAGCGCCCCAGCCACCCCGGCAAACGCCGCGGCAATGATCTGCATCCGGTAACGTACGGCCGCAGGCGACTGCCCCAGAAACGCGACGCGCGCCGCGTTGTCGCGCACCGCACGCGCGAGAAAACCGAGTGGTGTGCGCGTCACGCCATACATCAACGCCGCGCACACGAAGAGCCAGACGGCGACGAGACCATAGACCTCGCGCTGGGAACCGAAGGTCAGGCCGAGCCATGGCGCGCCCAGCGTGCGGTCGGTGGCAATGCCGCGCTCCCCGCCGAACCACTCGGGCAACATCGCGGCCATGACCCAGACCAATTCCGCCACGCCCAGCGTAATCATCGCGAACGTCATCCCCGCGCGGCGCGTGGTGACAAAACCGAGCGTCGCCCCCGCCAGCGCTCCTGCCACCGCACCGGCGAGCGGCACGACGATCATCGATACCGGCAACGCCCCGGCACCGATGCGATTCATGCACCAGACCCCCGCATACGCACCGATGCCCGCATACGTCGCGTGACAAAAACTCAGCAAGCCCGTCGAACCAAGCAGCAAGTTGAACGACAGCGCAAGAATGGCCGCCGTCCCCATCTGCGTCATCAGCGTGAGCGCAGCGTCGGACGGGAAGCACAGCGGTAACGCGACGAGCAGCATCGCGAATGCCGCCCAAATCGCCGCGCTCGCACGCTGGTCATTGCGATCGGCGTGCTGGATGGGGCCGACGGGGCCAAGGGGATCAAGAGGATCAATGTGGCTGCGAGATGCGTTGTCGGGTACGTCGAGCATCACCCCTCCCGCACGCCGAGCAAACCGCGTGGCCGCCACAACAGCACCGCTACCATCAGCAGATATGGCACGGCGGGTGCCAACTGCGACAACGTCAATCGGGAGAGCGGCGCGAGCGCATCGAGCAGCGCGCTCTGCGTGGCCTGCGGCCACCATGGCGCTAGACTCGCATCGCTCGTCACCGCCCATGTCTGCAAGACGCCGATCAGCAGCGACGCGACGAATGCGCCACTCAACGAACCTAGTCCGCCCACCACAACCACGACAAAAACCACACTGCCAACCGTCGCGGCCATGCCCGGCTCAGTGACCAACACGTTACCGCCCGCCGCGCCCGCGAGTGCCGCCAACGCAGCGCCGCAAGCAAACACCCCCGTGTAAAGCGCAGGCACGTTATAGCCAAGGGCCTGCGTCATGGCCGGTTGCGCCAACGCCGCCTGTAGCACCAGCCCGGCACGCGTGGCACGAAACGCGACCCACACCAGCAACGCAACCGCACACGCGAGCGCCATCAGGAACAGCCGGTAAGCCGGTACCGCCACGCCCATCACATTGACCAGCACGCCCTCGAACGCTGCTGGCACGACGTAGTCGACAGGCCCGCGCCCCCAAACCAGTTGCACCAGTTCCACCACGAGATACGCCAGACCGAAGGTCGCCAGCAGTTCCGCCAATGCCCCTCGGGAGCGCAGGCGCCGCAAGATGCCACGCTCGAACGCGGCGCCGAAGACGCCTACGATCAGTGGCGCGAAGATCAGTGCGGGCCAGAAACCGATTGCCGAAGACAACGCATAAGCAAAGTACGCCCCGAGCATGTAGAAGCTGGCATGCGCGAAGTTCAGCACGCCGAGCATGCTGAAAATCAACGTGAGCCCGCTCGACAACATGAAGAGCAGCAAGCCGTAGCTCACGCCGTTCACGAGGATGAGGCCAGCCGTGGCGCTCAGAAAATGCACTGCGACTCCTTGGTCAATGTCTTGTGTCGATGCCAACGAAAGACGCGGCAACTCGCGCCTATTCAGCGAGCAGGCGCTGCGCCGCGTCGAACGAAAATCTGGCTGACATTATAGGGGCCGCCGACCGCCGGATTCACGGCGAATCTGCCTTGAATCCGCGTCGCGACTGGCTTTTGAGACACTGCCGGTTGTCCCGTCAGACAATTCCGGCAGACGTTCGGTGATTGCGTAGCTTATGACGCCGCTTGATAGTCGCGGAATCGCTCACGTAGTTTGAGCTTGAGCATCTTGCCGGTCGCGGTGTGGGGAATCTCGTCGACAAACACGACGTCATCGGGAATCCACCACTTCACGACGCGGCCCTCGTAGAACGCCAACACGTCCTCGCGGGTGAGCGACGAACCGGGCTTGCGCACGACCACCAGCAACGGGCGCTCCTCCCACTTCGGATGTCGAACCGCAATGCACGCCGCCTCGTGAATCTCGGGGTGGGCCATTGCAATGTTTTCCACATCGATGGAGCTGATCCACTCGCCGCCCGACTTGATCACGTCCTTACTGCGGTCGGTGATCTGAACGTAGCCCTCGGGGTCGATCGTCGCCACATCGCCTGTTGGGAACCAGCCATCCACCAGCGGCGACGACTCACCACGGAAATACCGGTCGAGCACCCACGGACCCCGAGCGTGGAGGTCGCCGAATGCCTTGCCGTCCCATGGCAATTCTTCGCCTTCGGGGCCGACAATCTTCAGATCGACGCCATAAATCGCCGTGCCCTGCTTCTCCAGAATGTGTTGCTGGGCGTCCTCGGGCAGGTCGCGATGATGCTTGCGCAGGTGGCAAAGCGTGCCGAGCGGCGACATCTCGCTCATGCCCCAGGCATGGATGACGCGCACGCCGTAATCGCGCTCGAACGTCGTGAGCATCGCCGGTGGGCACGCCGAGCCGCCGATCACCGTGCGCTCCAGCGTCGAGAATCGCGCGCCGATCGACTTCACATACGTGAGCAAACCGAGCCAGACGGTCGGCACGCCCGCCGAGAACGTCACGCCCTCGGCTTCGAACAATTCATAGAGGGACTTGCCGTCGAGGTCTTTGCCGGGGAACACCAGCTTGGCACCGACGAGCGCGCTGGAATACGGCATACCCCACGCATTGACATGGAACATCGGCACGACGGGCAGCACGGCGTCGCGCGCCGACATCGCCATGGCGTCGGGCAGCGAGGCGCCAAATGCGTGCAACACCGTCGAGCGATGACTGTAGAGCACGCCCTTGGGGTTGCCGGTGGTGCCCGACGTGTAGCACAACCCGGAGGCCGTGTTTTCGTCCATCTCGGGCCATTGGTAAGCGTTGGCGTCCTCGGCCGCGAGCAGGTCTTCGTAGCACAGCAACGGCAGCGTCGACGCGGGCAGATGCGCGCGGTCGGTCATGGCGATCCAGCCCTGAACCCCGGGGCATTGCGGCGCGATCGCTTCGACCAGCGGCATGAAGTTGATGTCGAAGGCCACGTAGCGGTCTTCGGCGTGATTCACGATGAAGGCAATTTGCTCGGGGAACAGGCGCGGGTTGATCGTGTGCACGACGCTGCCCATGCCCGAGACGCCGTAGTAGAGCTCGAGATGGCGATAACCGTTCCATGCCAGCGTGCCCACCCGCTCGCCCGCGCCCACGCCAAGCCGTTGCAACGCCTGGGCCAGTTGCCGGCTTCGCTGCTCGGCGTCGCGCCAGGTGTAGCGATGAATGTCGCCTTCCACGCGACGCGAAACGATTTCGGTGTCGCCATGATGGCGGGCAGCGTGCGTGAGTAGCGAAGAAATCAGCAGCGGCGCGGCCATCATCTGGCCGAGGAGCGGTGTTGCCATGCGTCGAATCTCCAGAAAAGTCGGGATTACCGGAATATCGGGATACGTCTGGGCTACGGCTGGGATGAAACACGGCACGTGGCAGGCTGGCACGTCTCATGCGTGCATTCATGGTGCCACGCACTCCGATTCTTGACGCGCCCGGGCCGCCGGTCAACGCCGATCGCTTGTGCGGCGCAGCAAGCGCGGCATCCCCCGCCTGCTGGCCTTCCACGCGAAACACCAGCAAAGTGCCCTGCACCATGGCTCCTCGCTGCCTCGCCAAGCGGCAGCAGGCACAGGACACCTCAAGTAGAATGTTTGTTCACCATCAGGAACGTCCCCAATGTCGGCTTCAGACCGCCCCGCAAGCGCCTCCTCGGCGTCGGCCCCCGCGTCGTCCCCCGCGTCGTCCCCCGCGTCGTCCTCTTCGCTCAAAAATTTCGGCACCCTTAATTTGGCGAACCGATTCGCGACGCTCGGCCCCGACTTCTACACCCGCCTCTCACCCCAGCCGTTGCCCGAGCCTTATCTCGTCGGCTTTTCTGCCGACGCCGCACGCCTGCTCGGATGGTCGCCCGAGGCTGCGCGCGATCCGGAGTTTCTGGCAACGTTCGCCGGCAATCAGCCGTTGCCAGGCGGCGATCCGCTCGCCAGCGTCTACTCGGGTCATCAGTTCGGGGTCTGGGCCGGTCAGCTTGGCGACGGCCGTGCGCTGCTTCTCGGAGAAGCCGATGGCGCCGGCGGGCGCTGGGAAATTCAGCTCAAAGGGGGCGGCCTCACGCCGTACTCGCGTATGGGCGATGGCCGCGCCGTGTTGCGCTCGTCGATTCGCGAGTTTCTCTGTTCGGAAGCCATGTTCCATCTCGGCGTGCCGACGACCCGCGCGCTTTGCGTGATCGGCTCGGATGCGCCGGTGCGCCGCGAAACGATCGAGACGGCGGCCGTCGTCACGCGCCTCTCGCCCAGCTTCATCCGCTTCGGGCACTTCGAGCACTTCTGGGCGGCCGGTCAGCACGAGGCCTTGCGCCAACTCGCCGACTTCACCATCGATCACCATTACCCGCATTGCCGCGACGCCGACAATCCGTATCTCGCGCTGCTCGAAGCCGTCTGCGACGCGACCGCAGAACTCATTGCGCACTGGCAAGCCGTGGGCTTCTGCCATGGCGTGATGAATACGGACAACATGTCGATTCTGGGCCTCACGATCGATTACGGCCCGTTCGGTTTTCTCGACGCATTCAACGCCCATCACATCTGCAATCACTCGGATACGCAGGGACGCTACGCCTATCAGGCACAGCCCAACGTGGCGTACTGGAATCTGTTCTGTCTCGCGCAAGCGCTGCTGCCGCTGTTCGGTGAAGGAGATGAGGCGATCGAGCGCGCGCAATCGGTGTTGCCCGTCTTCAAGACACGCTTTGCCGAGGAAATCGACCTGCGCATGCGCGCCAAGCTGGGGCTGCGCGAGTCGCACGCCGATGACGAGGCGTTGATCAACCGTCTTTTCAAGCTGATGCATGAGGGGCGCGTGGACTTCACGCACCTGTTCCGCTCGCTGGCGACGCTGCAACTCGATAACCCAGCGGCAGACGCACCGCTGCGTGACATGTTCATCGATCGTCCGGGGTTCGATGCGTGGGCCGTCGACTATCGGGCACGTCTGCGCCACGAGGCCAGCACCGATGCGAAGCGCGCTGTTGCGATGCGTCTGGTCAATCCGAAATACGTGCTGCGCAACCATCTCGCCGAAGTCGCCATTCGACAAGCGCAAGTGAAGGATTTTTCGGAAGTCGACACGTTGCTGCGCGTGCTGTCACGCCCGTACGACGAGCAACCGGAGTTTGCGCGCTACGCCGAACTGCCGCCCGACTGGGCCGGTCAATTGGAAGTGAGCTGCTCGTCGTAACTGACACGTTGCGACGCATTGCGAATCCGGGAATTATCCCAATATGTGACTCGTCAGATGACACTCGGAACGTAGAATTCCGGGTAACGACGGGTCTGGAAATAGTCAGGAGAGTTTTCATGAGCAAAGTGGAAAAGAGCGATGCCGAGTGGCGTGCCCAGCTCGACGATGTCGAGTACCAAGTCACCCGAAACGCCGCGACCGAACGCGCCTTCACCGGGCGCTATTGGGATCACTGGAAAGACGGCACTTACCGGTGCGTTTGTTGCGGCGAGCCGCTCTTCCAATCGACGGACAAATTCGACGCCGGTTGCGGCTGGCCCAGCTATAGCAAGCCGATCGAGGGCGCGGGTGTCGATCAGGTGATGGATTACAGCCACGGCATGGTGCGCGTGGAAGTGCGTTGCCATAACTGCGACGCGCACCTTGGCCACGTGTTCGAAGACGGCCCCGCACCGACCGGTTTGCGTTACTGCATCAACTCGGCGTCGTTGAACTTCGACGACAAACCGGGCGAAGCCGAAGCCGGTAGCAAGACCGAAAAAGGCGACTAAAGCGACGAACGCGCCTGGTTTGGCGAGTCCCATCGAGCCGATGGGCTCGCCGCAGCGATACAGGGAAGTCACCGATTGGCGGTTGGTATTCTGCTATGCTGGGTTTCCTCTATCAAAAACAAGGAACGCCTCTCATGTCCGTGCAAAAGTCTCGCTTCGCCCTGCTTCTCGCAGCGGCCACCACCGTTGCGGCGCTGTCGGCTACGCCGGCCAGCGCGCAGTACACGGGCCCGGGTGCCCCCGCCGCCGGCAGCACGATCGGCCCGGCAGTGATGCCCGGCGTGACGAACGTTCAGCAGGCACTCTCCGCCCCCGACGATTCGCAAGCCATCATTGAAGGCTTCATCGTCAACCGCATCAAGCACGAGCACTACACGTTCCGCGACGACGCCGGCCACACCATCGAAATCGAGCTCGACGACAAGTACTGGCCGCAAGGCGTCAAGATCGACGACAAGACCCGCGTGCGCATTACCGGTGAAGTGGATCGCCATCGTCATCGTCCGAGCGACATCGACGTGAAGCGACTCGAAATCGTTCGCTAAGCGCACATTCTGATAGCAGGGGCTTTGAAATATAATGCGGGTTTGCCGCTCGACGGGATTCACCGATGCGCGCTGAGCGCGGATTCAGCGTGAATGCTTCAGACTGGCAAGCCCGCAGCCCCCAAGTCGAGACCCCATGAAATTTCTGTTCGACCTGTTACCGGTCATTCTGTTTTTCGTCGCCTTCAAGTTCGCCGGCATTTACGTTGCCACGGGCATTGCGATTGCCGCCACGATCGCGCAGGTCATCTGGATGTGGGTTCGCCACCGCAAGGTCGAGCCTATGCAGTGGGTGAGCCTCGGCATCATCGTGGTTTTCGGCGGTGCCACCATCCTGTTGCACAACGACACCTTCATCAAGTGGAAGCCCACCGCGCTTTATTGGCTGTTCGCGGTGACGTTGTTCGTGGCGGAACTCATGTTCGATAAGAACCTGATTCGCGCCATGATGGAAAAGCAAATGGCCTTGCCCGAGCACCTGTGGCGCTCCGTGAATTTCAGCTGGGCGCTTTTCTTCCTCGCGATGGGTGCGCTCAATCTGGTCATCGCTTATCAGTTCTCGACCGACGTCTGGGTGAACTTCAAGCTGTTCGGCGGCATGGGCCTCATGGTGGTGTTCATCGTCGTGCAGAGCCTTTGGCTCGCGAAGTACATCAAGCAAGACGACTAATTCGCTCCGGAGCCCCCTCATGACCATGGAACAGCAAATCGAGGCGCGTCTGACTGCCGCCCTCGCTCCCACCGAGTTCGCGCTCGAGAACGACAGCGCGCGTCATGCCGGCCATGCCGGTGCGGCGTCGGGCGGGCATTACAACCTTCGTATCGTCTCCGCCGCTTTCACCGGCCGCAACCGCGTGGCGCGGCATCGGCTGGTGTATGATGCGCTTGCCGATTTGATGCAGAACGGCATTCACGCCCTCGCCATCGTCGCGCTCGCCCCAGGCGAAGCGTAAGAACGCGTGCGACGCGTCCCCCGTCGATTAACCTTGCCTTCGTCATTCGTTAGGAAAAACAGCATGGCATTGAAACTCGCCCGCACGGCCTTGGCGCTTGCCGCCACCGTGTCGCTGACCGCCGTCTCCCTCCCCGCCCTTGCCCAGAATGTTGCCGTCGTGAACGGCACGCCGGTGCCCGTTTCGCGTGCCGACGCAATGGTGCGTGAAATGGTTCGTCAGGGCCAACCGAACTCGCCGCAACTGCAACAGCAAGTGCGCGAAGAACTGGTCAAGCGCGAAATTCTCGCGCAAGAAGCTGTGCGTCAAGGCCTCGCAAGCAACACCGACGTGAAGGCTCAGGTCGAACTGGCTAAGCAAGGCGTGCTGATCCGCGCGCTGATCGCCAACTTCCAGAAGACCTCGCCGGTCACCGATGCCGACTTGCAGGCTCGCTACGACCAGTTGAAGAAGCAATTCGGCGACAAGGAATACCACGCTCGCCACATCCTCGTGCCGGATGAAAAGACGGCCAACGACATCATTGCCAAGCTCAAGGGCGGTGCAAGTTTCGCCGATCTGGCCAAGCAGTACTCGAAGGACCCGGGTTCGGCGCAAAACGGTGGTGACCTCGACTGGTCGCCGGCGAATGCGTACGTGCCGGAGTTCGCCGATGCCCTGCAAAAGCTGCAAAAGGGTCAGTACACGCAAGCCCCGGTGAAGACCTCGTTCGGCTATCACGTCATCGAGCTCGACGACATGCGTGACGCACAGATCCCGCCGCTGGCCGACGTCAAGCCGCAACTCGTGCAACAGATGCAAGAAGAGAAGCTTCAAAACTTCATCGACGGTCTTGAGAAGAAAGCCAAGATTCAGTAAGCATCTTCGCTGTCTTGTCTGACTTGAAAAACCCGCCGCGAGGCGGGTTTTTCTTTGGGCGATCGCATCGCGCAGCGCGTCCAATAAAAAAACCACCTGTCCCATCACAGGGCAGGTGGTTTCTCGTCAACGACGCCGAGGCGTCGCCCAATACTTCACAAAGCAGACTTACGCGACCCAGCGGCGTGCGTTGCGGAACATGCGCATCCACGGGCTGTCTTCACCCCATTGCGCCGGTGCCCAGCTCATTTGCACCGTGCGGAACACGCGCTCCGGGTGCGGCATCATGACCGTGAAGCGGCCATCGGCCGTCGTCACCGACGTAAGGCCGCGCGGCGAACCGTTCGGGTTGAACGGATACTGCTCGGTCGGCTGACCACGGTGATCGACAAAGCGCATCGCGGCAATCGCCTGATCGATGTTGCCCTGCTGGCCGAAGTTGGCGAAGCCCTCGCCGTGCGCGATCACGATCGGCAGTTGCGAGCCCGCCATGTCCTTAAAGAACAACGACGGCGAGTCGAGCACTTCGACTTGCGTCAGACGCGCTTCGTACTTCGACTGGTTGTACGTGAACTTCGGCCAAGCCGCAGCGCCCGGAATCAGGTTCGACAAGTTGCTCATCATCTGGCAACCGTTGCACACGCCCAGCGCGAACGTATCGGCACGGTTGAAGAAGCCCGCAAACTGTTCGGCCAGCGCCGGGTTGAACAAAATCGTCTTCGCCCAGCCTTCGCCCGCGCCCAGCGTGTCGCCATACGAGAAGCCGCCGCAGGCGATAAAGCCCTTGAAGTCGGCCAGCGCCTGACGACCAGCGAGCAGATCGCTCATGTGCACGTCGTACGCTTCGAAACCGGCCTTGTCGAGCACGTAGGCCATTTCCAGGTGCGAGTTCACACCCTGCTCGCGCAACACCGCCACCTTCGGGCGAACACCCGTTGCGATGAACGGTGCCGCGATATCTTCGTTCGCGTCGAACGTGAGTTTCGGCGACAGGCCCGGATCGCTCGTGTCGTTCAGCGCTTCGTATTCCGCATCGGCAGCCGCCGGGTTGTCGCGCAGGCGCGCAATGCGCCAGCTGACTTCCGACCAGAGACGTTGCAGTTCAGCACGCGGCGCACCGAACACTTTCTTGGCATCGCGATAAATCTCGATCACGTCGTTCGTGTTCGGCTTGCCGATCACGTTCGTGCAAGCCGACAAACCCGCTTCACGCAGCGCTTGCAGCACCGCGTCGCGATCGCTCGCGCGCACCTGAATCACGCCGCCCAGCTCTTCGGAGAACAGCGCGCGCAGCGTCTTGTCTTCGCGACGGCCCACCGTCTGCTTCGCCCAGTCTTTGGCGTCGCCGTAATCGGATTCGAAGCCTTCGTCCAGCGTAAGCATGTCGACATTGAGCGACACGCCCACGTGACCGGCAAACGCCATCTCGGCCACCGTGGCAAACAGACCGCCATCCGAGCGGTCGTGATAAGCCAGCAGCTTGCCGTCGCTATTGAGCGCTTGAATCGCATCGAAGAAGCGCTTGAGGTCCATCGGATCGTCGAGATCCGGTGCCACGTCGCCGATCTGCTGCGTCACTTGGGCGAGGATACTGCCGCCCAAACGGTTCTTGTTGTGGCCCAGATCGATAGCGATCAGCACCGTCTCGCCCACCTCGGCGGCCGAGCGCAGTTGCGGCGTCAGATGACCACGCACGTCTTCGACCGGCGCAAAGGCCGACACGATCAACGAAACCGGTGCCACCACGTCCTTGCTGCGGCCAGCGTCTTCCCACTTGGTGCGCATCGACAACGAATCTTTACCGACCGGAATCGACAGCCCCAGCGCCGGGCACAGTTCCATGCCCACAGCCTTGACCGTATCGAACAGCGCAGCGTCTTCGCCTTCGGTACCGCACGCTGCCATCCAGTTGGCCGACAGCTTGATTTGATCCAGCGAAGCAATCGGCGCGGCGGCGATATTGGTAATCGCTTCACCAACGGCCATGCGGCCCGATGCCGGGGCGTTGATCACGGCCAGCGGAGTCCGCTCGCCCATCGTCATCGCCTCGCCGCGGAAACCGGCGTAATCCATCAGCGAAATCGCGCAATCGGCCACCGGCACTTGCCACGGACCGACCATCTGATCGCGTGCGGTCAAGCCGCCCACGGTACGGTCGCCAATGGTAATCAGGAACGACTTGCTCGCCACCGTCGGGTGACGCAGCACGGCACGCGCCACTTCGTCGAGCGACAGACCGGTCACGTCGACCGGCGGAAGTTCCGCCGCGACACGCGTGACATCGCGGTGCATACGCGGCGGCTTGCCGAGCAGCACATCCATCGGCATGTCGACCGGATCCGGCGACTCCGGATGCATCGGGTCGACCAGCTTCAGTTGACGTTCTTCGGTCGAAACACCGACCACAGCGACCGGGCAACGCTCACGCTGGCAAACCGCCTGGAATGCCGGGAAGCTGTCCGGCGCAATCGCCAGCACGTAGCGCTCTTGCGCTTCATTGCTCCAAATCTCGGCAGGCGACATGCCCGACTCTTCAAGCTGCACCTGACGCAGATCGAACAGCGCGCCCTTGCCTGCGCCGTCGACCAATTCGGGGAATGCGTTCGAGATACCGCCCGCGCCCACGTCATGAATCGACAGGATCGGGTTGGCCTCGCCCTGACGCCAGCACCAGTTGATGACTTCCTGCGCACGGCGTTCGATTTCCGGATTCCCGCGCTGCACCGAGTCGAAGTCGAGTTCCGCCGTGTTGGTGCCGGTGGCCATCGAGCTGGCAGCGCCGCCGCCCATGCCGATGCGCATGCCCGGGCCGCCGATCTGGATGAGCAGCGTGCCGGCCGGCAGGTCGTGTTTGTGGGTGTGTTGTGCCGCGATATTGCCCAACCCGCCGGCAATCATGATCGGCTTGTGATAGCCACGTACGCGGCCACCGACATTCTGCTCGTAAACACGGAAGTAACCGCCGAGGTTCGGACGGCCAAATTCGTTGTTGAACGCAGCGCCGCCGAGCGGGCCGTCGATCATGATTTGCAGCGGCGACGCGATGCGATCCGGGCGGCCGTAATCGGCGCCGGTGTCGTCAGGCTTGCGCAACGTGAGCGGCACCGCGACGTCGCGGTCGTTTTCCCACGGCTCGCGTGCATCCGGCAGGGCCAGATTCGAGACGGTGAAGCCGGTCAGCCCCGACTTCGGCGTCGATCCACGGCCCGTTGCGCCTTCGTCGCGGATCTCGCCGCCCGCGCCCGTCGACGCGCCCGGGAACGGCGAAATGGCCGTCGGGTGGTTGTGCGTCTCGACCTTCATCAGCGTGTGCGTCAGCTCGACGCTGCGGCCGTACTTGGCATCGGCACCGCGCGGATACCAACGCTCGACCTCGGCACCTTCCATCACCGACGCGTTGTCCGAGTACGCCACCACCGTACCTTGCGGGTGCAGTTGGTGCGTGTTCTTGATCATCTGGAACAGCGACTTGTCTTGCGCTTCGCCGTCGATCGTCCACTGCGCGTTGAAAATCTTGTGGCGGCAATGCTCGCTGTTGGCCTGCGCGAACATCATCAATTCGACATCGGTCGGGTTACGCTTCAGGCCGACGAACGCTTCAACCAGATAGTCGATTTCATCTTCGGCCAGCGCCAGACCCAGTTCGCGGTTCGCGGCTTCCAGCGCGCTGCGGCCCACTCCGATCACGTCGACCGTTTGCAACGGCTTAGCGGGCAACTCGACGAACAGCGCCTCGGCATCTTTGCGCGTGGCGACGACCGTCTCGGTCATGCGGTCGTGCAGCACGTCCGCGACGCGTGCGAGGACGTCGGCCGACAGCGACTTCTTGCCGCCCAGCAGGCCCGACTTCACACCAACGGTGTATTCGACGGCGCGCTCGATACGGCGTACGTCGGCGATACCGCAGTTGTGCGCAATATCGGTGGCCTTGCTCGCCCACGGCGAGATCGTGCCCAGACGCGGGATGACCAGCAACTGGTCGCCCACCGGCTCTTCGCGCACCGGCTCACCGTAGGTCAGCAGGCCCGCCACACGGGCCACGTCGTCGCTCGATAGCGGCGCGGCGCTGGCCACCAGGTGCACGTAGCGCGCGTCGATACGCACGATCGAGCTGTCGATGGCTTGCAGGGTCTGCAAAAGACGTTGCTGGCGGAATTCGGAGAGCGCCAAGGCGCCGGCGAAGCAGGCAATGTGAGTCATGGAAGGACGGAAGGCGAGGCGTTCAAAACGCGGGGGAACGACAAACCGCGATTATACCCTGCTTACCCGGGGTTATACCCGAGTGCGCGTTGTCCGATTTTGCAAGCCGGAACGCCAAACTCAGGGCGATCGCGGCCATAGGAACCGGGCGGCACGGGGGCTTTGCCAACGCCTCGGGACCGGCTCAAGCTGGGCACCCGCCCACTTTTTCTGCCCGCAAACCCTTGTCGCACGGGCCTTCTCCCCGCGAGGCGCCCTGCCGTGGCCGCTCTCTGGTAACCTATGCGCCCCGTGACGAGCACACGCGGCCCAAGTTTTTCGGCATGCGCGCGACTCAGTCAGGCAATACAGAACGACACTAACAAGCGAACGTACGGGCGTTTGCCACACACCAGACGGTTGGGAATGAAGGTCATCGTTATCGGCGGCGGGGTTATCGGCACATGCACCGCCTACTATCTGGCCGCCTCGGGGCATACCGTTACGCTCGTCGAGCGCAACAGCACAGTCGCGCAGGAAAGCAGCTTCGGCAACGCCGGTGTCATCGCACCCGGCTACGTCACGCCGTGGGCCGCGCCCGGCATGCCGCGCAAACTGCTCGGCTACATGTTCAGTTCGGCAAGCCCGTTGATTTTCCGTCCCGGCCTGTCGCGCGGTACGTGGCGCTGGGCGGCGCGCTGGCTGCGCGAATGCAAGATCGAACGCTATCGCGCCAATCGCGAGCGTATGCAACGTCTGGCGTTCTATAGCCAGCGCTGCCTGCATGAGCTGCGCGAACAGCATGTCTTCGAGTACGAACACACGCAGGGTTATCTGCAACTGTTCCGCACCGAGCGCGACATCAAGATGAACGAACCGGCGCGCGCCATGCTCGCCGAGAACGAGGTGCCGCACCGTCTGCTCACCGCCGACGAGTGCCGCAAGCTCGAACCGTCGATTTCGACCGACGCGCCGCTCGCGGGCGGCCTGCATCTGCCGCGCGACGAAACCGGCAACTGCCCCCTGTTCACCAAGCGTCTCGCGCAAATCGCGCGCGACATGGGCGTGACGCTCGCCACCGAGACGACGGTGCTCGCCGTGCGGCCGAATCTGGGCCGCGCCGGTGTGAGCGTCGAGACCGCCAGCACGGCCGACCCGCTGCAAGTCGCCATTCTGGAAGCGGATGCCGTCGTCATCGCCGCAGGTGTGGCAAGTACGGCGCTGCTCGGGCCACTCGGCATCGATCTGCCGCTTTGGCCGATCAAGGGCTATTCGCTCACCGTCCCCGTGAAAAACGAACTGTTCAGCCCGCGCATCGCGGTGATGGACGAGTCGTACAAAACGGCGATCACGCCGCAAGGCAACCGGCTGCGTATCGCAGGCACGGCCGAGTTGGGTGACACGCAACTCGTGCTGCGCGAGCGCGCCATCGCCACGCTCTACAAAGTGGCGACGGACTGGTTCCCCGGTGCAGGCAAGTACCGTGAAGCCCGTGCTTGGGTCGGCGCCCGCCCGATGCTGCCCGATGGCCCGCCTTTGCTCGGCGCGACGCATTTGCCCGGCATCTACCTCAATCTCGGCCACGGCTCGACCGGCTGGGCGATGGCTTGCGGCTCAGGACGCATCCTGGCCGACGTCATCTCCGGCCAAACGCCCGATATCGATCTCAACGGGCTGACGCTCGCGCGGTATTCCCACTGATCGCACCGATCACATTGATTCCCCCCACTTATCCACGGGTTGCGCACATGACCGTGGCACTGATGGCTTCGGCCGTCAGTGAATACCGACGGCACGTCGGGGAATGCGCTGGCAGGCACACGGCGGCAATCGCGGCATAATCGTCGAATTACCGCACCCGTTCGAAGCTTCGACGGTGCCCGTGCCTTCCGGGAGTTCCGACTGTCATGACCGTTCACCAGCGCGCCGCCGCCGCCGCCCCCGCGACGCCGAGTCCGCTCGCATCGCCCGCGCGCACGGCTGGGCCGTCCAGCATCATCGACAGGCCGCTCGCCGATACCTCGCTCCCACTGTTTTTGCCCGCCGATTTGCGCGACATCGAACGCGCAAGCGCCGCGCAGTTGCCGCCGCATATGCTCATGGCGCGCGCGGGCGCTGCCGTTGCCGATTGGTTGTACGGGCACTTGCCCGCGCTCGCGACGGCCGGACGCCAGCCTGTCCTACTGCTCGCAGGCCCCGGCAACAATGGCGGCGATGCCTATGTCGCCGCCCGCGAATTGCATCGCCGGGGCGTGCTCGTCGATGTCTGGCAACTCGCGCCGCCAACCGCCAGCGACGCGCAATGGGCGCACGCTGAGGCTGCCGCGGCCGGTGTACCCATCCGTCCTGCGCCCGAGACGTGGCCCGCGCCTTCCGCCTATGCGTGGATTGTCGACGGCCTGTTCGGCATCGGCCTGTCGCGCCCGCTCGATGGCGCTGCGGGCCGCCTCGTGGAGAACATTGGGTACGCGCATACGCAGGGCACCCCGGTGCTGGCTATCGACATTCCAAGTGGATTGGGGGCCGCTAACGGCGTAGTGAGCGGCCCGGTCGTTCGTGCAGACGTCACCATGGCGATGCTGGGCGCCTGCCCCGGGCTATTCACCGGCGGGGGACGCGATATCGCGGGCCGTGTCGTCGTCGCGACACTGGGGGCGGACAGTGCCCTGGTAACGGCAGCGGCGACCGCGTGTTTATCGACTAGCGCCCCCGATGCCTTCCTTGCCGATCTGCCACAGCGGCATCATGCGACGCACAAGGGCAGTTACGGCTCGCTCGCCGTGCTGGGGGGCTACGACGGCATGATCGGCGCCCCGCTTCTCTCGGCGCGTACGGCGTTGATGCATGGTGCCGGGCGCGTCTACGTCGGTTTCGTCGCACACGATGCACCCGCCTGGGACCCGGTTCACCCCGAGTTGATGCTGCGTCACGCTGAAGGCATCGATCTCGCTGCCATGCAAGCCGTCGCTATCGGCCCGGGGCTCGGCACGTCGGCAGCGTCGGCCGCGTGCCTGTCGCGCGTTCTTGCGATGGAACACACGCCGCTGGTGCTCGATGCCGATGCGCTCAACTTGCTCGCCGCAGAACCCTCGCTCGCTGAGCGAGTGCGCGCCCGCCCGGGTCCGACCGTGCTCACGCCTCACCCGCTCGAAGCGGCGAGACTCGCAGGATGCGACGTGCAGCGCATTCAATCGGACCGGCTCGCGTCGGCGCGGGCGCTGGCCCGACATTTCGGCGCGACCGTGGTGTTGAAGGGCTCCGGCAGTGTCGTCGACGACGGCTCGCGTGCGTGGATCAACACCACCGGCAACGCGGGGCTCGCGACGGCGGGCACGGGTGACGTGCTCACCGGGGCGATCGGCGCGTTACTCGCACAAGGGATGAGCGCGACGAGCGCGGCGCTCGCTGGGGTGTGGCTGCATGGCCGCGCTGCCGAGCGATGTGTGAGCGAAGGCACCGGCCCCGCCGGATTAACGGCATCTGAACTTTTACCGGCAATGCGCAACGAACTGGGGCAGTGCCTCAAGCGAGCCCCTTTACCATGACAAATCGGCTCGCAAACCCTCGCAGGAACGGGTTTCGGGCGTAATTTCGCGTCAGACTCCCGTTATACTTCGTCCTACCGAAAAGAACATATTGCACATGTCGTCGAAGCCGTCCTTTCGTTTGGATCAAACTCCCGCCTGGCGCGCCCTGCTCGAGCATCGCGATGAGATCGCCAGTCAGCACATGCGCGACTGGTTCGCCGGTGCCGGCGCGAGCTCGCGTGTCGAACAATTCTCGCTGCGCGCCGCCGGTTTGTATCTCGACTACTCGAAGAACCGCATTACTGAAAAGACTCGCACGCTGCTCACGCACCTCGCCCGTGAATGCGACGTGCCTGGCAAACGCGACGCCATGTGGGCCGGTGAGCACGTCAATGTCACCGAAGATCGCGCCGCGCTGCATGTCGCGTTGCGCGCGCCGAAAGGTGTCACGTTTCGCAACGGTACCGGCGAAGTCAGCACCACCGTGCATGCCACCCTCGATCGCATGCGCAAGTTCAGCGACGACGTTCGCGACGGGCGCTGGCTCGGTGCCACGGGCAAACGTATCCGCCATCTGGTCAACATCGGCATCGGCGGCTCCGATCTCGGCCCGCGCATGGTGTGCGACGCACTCGCCGCCTATGGCCGCGCGAATCTGACGGCACACTTCATCGCGAACATCGACCCGACCGAACTCGCGCGCACGTTGCCTGCGCTCGATCCGGAAACGACGCTCGTGGTTGTCTGCTCGAAGACATTCACGACGCTCGAGACGATGACCAATGCGCGCACGATTCGCGCCTGGTTCATCGAGCACGGCATTCCCGAAGCCGAGCTCGGCAAGCATTTCGTCGCCGTGTCGACGAACGTGGAAGAAGCGACGCGCTTCGGCATCTGTCGCGATAACGTCTATGAATTCGGCGAGTGGGTTGGCGGACGGTATTCGCTGTGGTCGTCCGTCGGACTGATCATCATGCTGTACCTTGGCGCCCAGCATTTCGAAGAACTGCTCGCCGGTGCGCACGCCATGGATGAGCACTTTCGCACGGCGCCGCTCGAAGCGAATATGCCGGTGTTGCTCGCGCTGCTGGGCATCTGGTATCGCAACTTTTTCGACGCGCAAACCCTATCGATCGCCCCTTACACCGACGCACTCCAGAAGCTGCCGCCGTATTTGCAGCAACTGG
Organism: Pandoraea pneumonica; assembly: GCF_902459645.1. Taxonomy (GTDB): domain Bacteria; phylum Pseudomonadota; class Gammaproteobacteria; order Burkholderiales; family Burkholderiaceae; genus Pandoraea; species Pandoraea pneumonica. The sequence continues at coordinate 370,953 of NZ_CABPSK010000001.1, read as the reverse complement.
ATATGGAAAGCAACGGCAAGTCGGTGCAAGTCGACGGCACCCCGGTGCAATGGCAAACCGCACCGATCATTTGGGGTGAGCCCGGCACCAACGGCCAGCACGCCTACTTCCAGATGCTGCATCAGGGCACCACGCTCGTGCCGGTGGATTTCATCGCCGTGCTGCTGCCCCAATACACGAAGCCCGCCTATCTCGATCACCATCGCAAATTGCTGGCCAACTGCTTTGCGCAGAGCGAAGCCCTGTTGCAAGGCGGCTCGATGGCAACGGCCGAACAGGCAGGCGGACCGCTGGGCGAACAACGGCGCTTTGAAGGCAATCGTCCGAGCAACACGGTCGTGATCGACAAACTGTCGCCGGAACGGCTGGGTGCACTGATCGCGCTCTACGAACACAAGGTGTTCGTGCAAGCGGCAATTTGGAACATCAATCCGTTCGATCAGTGGGGTGTGGAATTGGGCAAGACGTTGAGTCGCGCCATCGAACCGGAACTGGTCGATCCGGCCACGCTGACACCCGATGCGCACGATGCCTCGACGGCATCGCTGATTCGCCTCGCGGGTGAAGCGCTCAATCGCAAGCACTAGCCACTCGGCGCGCTCAGTGAGACATGTGTGCCGGTAAATACCGGCACACAGCGTTTTGGTCGATCAGGCGGCTTCGCCGTCCACCAAACGGCCACCGGCGAGTTGCACCGTGGCATCGCAACGCTCGGCAATCGCCAGATCATGCGTCACGAGTACAAGCGTGGCGCCGCTCGCTTTATTGAGCGAGAACATCAGATCGATGACGCGCTCGCCCGTCGCCGTATCCAGACTGCCCGTCGGTTCATCGGCAAACAGCACGACAGGCTGCGTGACGAATGCCCGGGCAAGCGCCACGCGTTGCTGCTCTCCACCGGACAATTGCTTCGGATAGTGCGTGAGGCGCGAGCCCAAGCCGACCTGTTCCAGCAATTCGACGGCACGATTGCGCACTTCACGTGTCTCACCCAGCAGTTCGAGGGGCAGCATCACGTTCTCGAGCGCCGTCAGATGCGGCATGAGCTGGAATGACTGGAAGACGAAACCGACAGCGCCGCGGCGAAGCGCAGCACGGCCCTCTTCGTCGAGATCGCCAAGCGACTTGCCGAGCAGCGTGACCCGGCCGTCGGTCGCCGTATCGAGCCCGGCCATGAGGCCCAGCAGCGTCGATTTGCCCGAACCGGAGGCCCCGACAATCGCCACACTCTGGCCTTTCGCGACGGAAAAATCGATATCCTGCAAAATGACGAGCTCACCGGTAGCGTCGCGCAACCGTTTGCCCAGACCCCGCACTTCAATTACGTTTTCGGAAAACGACATGGCAAGAAGACAGTTCTTGAAATTGGCCGCCTCAGCCCTCGTGGGCTGCTGCATGCTGACAGGGACCGCGGCGTACGCTGCAAGTTCTGGTGCGCCGACAATTCTGGTCGTGGGCGACAGCCTCTCCGCGGAATATGGCATCGCGCGCGGTGCTGGCTGGGTGAACCTCATGCAACAAAAAGTTGCGCAAAGTGGGTTCGATTATAACGTCGTCAACGCCAGTATTAGCGGCGATACGACAAGCGGTGGCCGCGCACGTCTCGCCCCGCTGCTCGATCGGTACCACCCGGCCATCACGATCCTTGAACTCGGCGGCAACGACGCCTTACGCGGCATTTCGCTGGATCTCACACGCGCCAATCTGCGCGAGATGATCGAGGCGTCGCGCAAAGCCGGAAGCCGGGTGATTGTGGTCGGTATGCGCATCCCGCCAAACTACGGCACGGAGTACGGCGAGCAGTTTTTCAACATGTTCGGCACGCTGGCCAAGCAGGAGAAGACCGGCTACGTGCCGTTCCTGCTCAACGGCGTGATCGAGCATTCCGATTGGTTTCAACAGGACCAGATTCATCCGCTCGCCAAAGCCCATCCGACGATTCTGCAAAATGTCTGGCCGAGTGTCGCGCCACTGCTCAAACGCGACGGCAAAACCCCACCGAGAGCCGCTGACGGAAAGACCTCGAAACCGGGGGCATGATCGCAGGTCTTGCGAGACTGGGCTGATCGCCAACATCGGCAGACATAAAAAAAAAGCGCGGCCATCGAGCCGCGCTTTTCTATGACACCGGTTTGCACCGGCAGTCGTGCGTCAGATCCGTAGGATCAGGCACCCGACTTGGTGACGTCGCTGACCACCTTCACCTTCGAGCGGGCACGCAGATCGCCCAGCCATGCATTCCATTCGGCTTGCGCAGCCAACTGGTTGAGCTGCTGGGCTTCGGCGGCCAGACGTTGCGCGTCTTGCTCGGCCGGTTGCGTGACCTTGCTGATACGGTACACGGCGTAGCCCTGCCCCTCGCCCAGATCAACGCCAACATAAGCCGGGAGCTTGGCCGTATCGGCACCGAAGATTGCCGTCAGCGCGGCCGGGGCCAGCTTGCCCGGGTTATCACGCGAAATCGTCTGCGTGGCACCGAACGCGGCATCGCCACCCTTCTTCAGCGCGTCGAGCTTGGCCTCGCCAGCCTTCTTCGCTTCCTGTGCGGCCAGGTCCGCCACGACTTGTTGCTTGACCTGCGCTTCCACCTGCGCGAGCGGCGGCGTTGCGGCCGGATGGTAGTTCACGATATGGGCCGACACCAGCACGCCCTGCCCCACATCCACGGCTTCGGTGTTGCGCTTGTTCTTGAGCGACTCGTCGCCGAACACAGCCTTCAACAGCTTGTCGTTGCCCAGCGGCGTTTGCGCTTGCGCCGGGTTCGGCGTACGCGTGACCTGCGCCGTCTGCACCTTGAGGTTCAGCTTGTCGGCAACCGGTTGCAGGCTGTCCGGCTGTTCATACACGGCGTTGGTGAACTGATCGGCCAACTTGGCATAGGCCTTCGCCGATTCCTGTTGACGATACTGATCGGCCAATTGCGCCTTCACGTCGTCGAACGACTTGGTCGTCGCGGGCTTGATGCCAGTGAGCTTGATGATGTGATAGCCGAAGTCGCTCTTCACCACGTCGCTCACGTCACCTTCGCTCTTGAGGGCGAACGTGGCATCGGCAAACGGCTTGACCATCGCGTCACGCGTGAAGAAACCGAGATCGCCGCCATTAGCCTTCGAGCCCGGATCTTCCGAGTTCTGGCTCGCCAGCTTGGCAAAATCGTTCGGGTTCTTTTTCAGCTGCGCCAGCAACTCGTCGGCCTTGGCCTTCGCCTTGGCGTGGTCCGCAGGCGAGGCGTCGGCAGGCGAAGCAATCAGAATGTGCGATGCACGGCGCTCTTCCGGCGTCGTGTATTGCTTCAGATTGTCGTTGTAAAGCTTGCGCAGTGCGTCATCGCTCGGTGCGGCGACGGCAGACGTCGGCATGGCCTTCGGATCGAGCACGACGTATTGAATCTCGGCCGACTCGGGCGTCTGGAAGGCAGCCTTGTGCGCATCGTAGTAGGCCTGCACTTGTTCTTGCGTCGGCGTGATCTTGCCTGCGAAGTCAGTCACCGGGAACGTCAACGCCGACACATCGCGCTGCTGTGCGCGCAGTTGTGCAAAGCGATCGAGCACTGCCTTCGGCAGCATCGCGCTTGCCTGCACGCTGGCGGGCAATTGGTTCGATGCGAGTTCGTAGCGAATTTGCGCTTCGAGGCGCTGCGGCGTGAGGTTCTGCGCAGCGAGCAATTGCTCGTAAGCGGCTTGATCGATCGACCCGTCTGCGCGACGCAGTTGGGCAATCGCAGGAATCGCGAGCAGTGCGTCGCGCACTTGCGCGTCGGGTACCGACAGATTCTTCTTGAGGGTTTCTTGCGTGAGCAGCTTCTGCTGGATCAGGTTGTCCAACACTGCACTGCGCATTTCCGGCGTGTTGATCTGACTTGCATCGACGGCGCCGCCGAACATTTGCTGCATGCGTTCGGTCTGGGCACGCAGCACGCTGTCGTACTCCTGACGCGTCACAGTCTGATCGCCAACCTTGGCAATCGTGCTCGCATCCGAGGCATATTCCTGCCAGCCGTGAACGCCAAACACCACAAACGACGGCACGATCAACACCGTCAGGAAAATAAGAACCAATCGTTGGTGGCGCCGAATGAAGTCGAACATACGAAATCGGAAGAGTCGTCAGGATGCGTCTTTTGGACGTCCATATGGCAAAAAAGGCGAACCGAAGTTCGCCTTTTCACAATTTGGCGGAGCGGACGGGGCTCGAACCCGCGACCCCCGGCGTGACAGGCCGGTATTCTAACCAACTGAACTACCGCTCCCCAAGATCTGGAACTGGTGGGTGCTGAGGGGCTCGAACCCCCGACCTACGCCTTGTAAGGGCGCCGCTCTACCAACTGAGCTAAGCACCCGTTCCCGATTCTAGTTTTGTTCTTACTACTGCTCCCGCCGAAGCAGGAAAGTCAGTCAGTTTACAGTATCTTTTAGATCTTTGCCAGGGCGAAATTTCGGAACCTTTGCTGCCTTGATCTTGATCGCTGCGCCAGTGCGCGGATTGCGACCGGTGCGCGCTGCACGCTTCGTCACGTGGAACGTGCCAAAGCCCACCAACGTCACATCGTCGCCCTTCTTCAACGCTTTCTTTACCGCACCCACCAATGCATCAAGTGCTCGACCGGCAGCCGCTTTCGAAATGTCTGCCTCACCCGCGATATGATCGATCAGTTCCGTCTTATTCACTGTAACCCCCTTGCAAGGATAGTAGGCGATTGAGCCGCGGAGGCGCTCTTCACGCGCCTTGACATTGATCTGCGAAGGTCCGCTGGCTTTGCCATTAGACAAGCCGCAAACCCTGATGTCAAGCCGTTTTGCGCTGTATTGGCGGCTTCGGAAGCACTCCTGAGTCTTCGCTTCCGGACGCTATTTTCGAGCACTATGCGTGAATAAAAAAAGCCCGGGGAAAACCCCGAGCTTTTACGTCGTTTTCTGTCCGGCGAACGCGATAGCGATCGAAATCGTTTCTCGCCGTTCGCCGTCAGTCACTAACGTCAGTGCTTGATGACATCCTGCTTGCCGCTTGCATCGGCATTCGGCGTCACCGGTGCCTTCGGCTCTTCATCGGGCAGCGGCGTCGGCGCATGTTCCAACGCCAACTCCAGCACCTTGTCGATCCAGCGCACCGGCATGATTTCCAGCGCGTTCTTGACCGTGTCGGGAATCTCGGCGAGATCCTTCACGTTCTCTTCCGGAATCAACACCAGCTTGATGCCGCCACGATGCGCTGCAAGCAGCTTTTCCTTGAGGCCGCCGATCGGCAGCACTTCGCCGCGCAGCGTGATCTCACCGGTCATCGCCACATCGGCACGCACCGGAATGCCGGTGAGCACCGACACGAGCGCCGTCGTCATCGCGATACCGGCAGACGGACCGTCCTTCGGCGTCGCGCCTTCGGGCACGTGGATGTGGATGTCCTTCTTCTCGAACTGCTCATCCGTCACACCCAGACGACGCGCACGCGAGCGCACCACCGAGCGAGCCGCTTCGACCGACTCCTTCATCACGTCGCCCAGCGAACCGGTGCGGATGATGTTGCCCTTACCCGGCATCAGCGCAGCTTCGATGGTCAGCAAATCGCCGCCCACTTCCGTCCACGCAAGACCCGTGACCTGGCCGATCTGGTTTTCCTTCATCGCCAGACCGAAGTCGAACTTACGCACGCCGAGGAAGTTGTCGAGGTTGCCGGCGTCGACCTTGATCGAGGTGCCGTCAACCTTCTTGAGCAACAACATCTTCACGACCTTGCGGCAGATCTTCGAAATTTCACGCTCGAGCGAACGCACACCGGCTTCACGCGTGTAGTAACGAATGATGTCGCGGATCGCGGCTTCGGTCAGATCGATTTCGCCTTCCTTCAACCCGTTGTTCTTCTTCTGCTTCGGCAGGAGATAACGCTGGGCGATGTTGACCTTCTCGTCTTCCGTGTAGCCCGACAGACGAATCACTTCCATACGATCGAGCAACGGCGCCGGAATGTTCAGCGAGTTCGACGTCGCCACGAACATCACATCCGACAGATCGAAGTCGACTTCGACGTAGTGGTCCGAGAACGTGTGGTTCTGTTCCGGATCGAGCACTTCGAGCAGCGCCGAACTCGGGTCGCCACGGAAGTCCATGCCCATCTTGTCCACTTCATCGAGCAAGAACAGCGGATTGCGCACTGCGACCTTCGACAGGCTCTGCAAAATCTTGCCCGGCATCGACCCGATGTACGTGCGGCGGTGACCACGAATCTCGGCCTCGTCGCGTACGCCGCCCAACGCCATGCGCACGAACTTGCGGTTCGTTGCACGAGCGATCGACTGACCAAGCGAAGTCTTACCGACACCGGGGGGCCCCACGAGGCACAGAATCGGCGCCTTCACTTTGTCCACGCGCTGTTGCACAGCAAGATACTCAAGGATGCGTTCCTTGACCTTCTCAAGACCGAAGTGGTCTTCGTCGAGCACCTTCTCGGCGTTCGCCAGGTCATTGTTCACCTTGCTCTTCTTGCGCCACGGCAGACCGACCAGCGTGTCGATGTAGTTGCGCACGACGGTCGCTTCGGCCGACATCGGCGACATCAGCTTGAGCTTCTTGAGTTCAGCGTCGGCCTTCTTCTTGGCTTCCTTAGGCAGATGGGCGCCCTTGATGCGCTTCTCGAGCTCCTCGAGATCCGCACCTTCTTCGCCTTCGCCCAGTTCCTTCTGAATGGCCTTGACCTGTTCGTTCAGGTAGTACTCGCGCTGGCTCTTCTCCATCTGACGCTTCACACGGCCGCGGATACGCTTCTCCACTTGGAGAATGTCGATCTCGCTTTCGAGTTGCGCCAGCAGATGTTCGAGGCGTTCGATCACCGGGAACATTTCGAGAATCTTCTGCTTCTGCTCGAGCTTAAGCGGCAGGTGCGCAGCGATGGTGTCAGCCAGACGACCCGCTTCGTCGATGCCCGACAGCGACGTCAGGATCTCCGGCGGAATCTTCTTGTTGAGCTTCACGTACTGGTCGAACTGCGCCACGATGGCGCGACGCAGCGCCTCGGATTCCGGCGAATTGCCGTCATCCGGTTCGAGCGGCATAACTTCCGACGTGAATTGCGTCTCTTCTTCGTCCACGCTGATCGTGCGTGCACGCTGAATGCCTTCGACCAACACCTTCACGGTGCCGTCGGGCAGTTTGAGCATTTGAAGGATGTTGGCCACGCAGCCGATCTCATAGAGATCCTTGGACGTGGGCTCATCCTTGGCCGCCGCTTTCTGAGCGACCAGCATGATGTGCTTGCCGCCTTCCATGGCGGTTTCAAGCGCTTTAATCGACTTTGGACGCCCCACGAAAAGGGGAATCACCATGTGCGGAAACACGACCACGTCGCGCAAAGGCAACAGGGGCAGTTGAATCGCTTCGGGCGGGAGGATTTGGGTGCCTGACATCTCGTTCCCCATAATTAACGATACCGTTGTGTTCCAGCTAATTGAGGCCGCCGGCAGGAATTACAAGGGGGGGTTAATTCGCCCTTCTGCCGGTAAGGTGCACCACTCGGGGTTTCATTGCCCGTGGCACTAGTATGAAGGAAAAAAAGCCGTCCATGTTTCCATGAACGGCTTTGGGTATCACTGAGTTGACCGTTCAGTTTGAGCCGGCAACCTTGGGCGACTCCTGGTAGATCAAGAGCGGCTTACCGTCGCCGCTGATCGCGTTATCGTCCAGAATGACCTTGGTCACGCCCTTGAGCGACGGCAATTCATACATCACTTCAAGCAGCGCCTGCTCGATGATCGAGCGCAAGCCACGCGCGCCAGTCTTGCGCTTGATGGCCTTGCGTGCCACAGCGTGCAAGGCGGCCGGGCGAATTTCCAGCTCGACACCTTCCATCGCGAACAGACGCTGGTATTGCTTGACCAACGCGTTCTTCGGCTCGATCAGGATCGTCACCAGCGCTTCTTCGTCAAGCTTACCCAACGTGGCAACCACCGGCAGACGACCGATCAGTTCCGGAATCAGGCCGAATTTGATCAGGTCTTCCGGCTCGACATCGCGCAGCAGCTCGCCGGCGTCGCGCTCTTCGCCCGTTTTGACTGTCGCACCAAAGCCGATACCCGTCTTCTCGGTGCGGTTCATGATGATCTTTTCGAGACCGTCAAAAGCGCCGCCGCAGATGAACAGGATGTTCGTGGTATCGACTTGAATGAAGTCTTGGTTCGGGTGCTTGCGCCCGCCTTGTGGCGGCACCGACGCCATCGTGCCTTCGACCAGCTTCAGCAACGCTTGCTGAACGCCTTCGCCCGACACGTCGCGCGTAATCGACGGGTTGTCCGACTTACGGCTGATCTTGTCGATTTCATCAATATAAACAATGCCCTTCTGCGCCTGCTCAATCTCGTAGTTACAGTTTTGCAGGAGCTTCTGGATGATGTTCTCGACGTCTTCACCCACATAACCGGCTTCGGTCAGCGTGGTGGCGTCGGCAATCACGAAAGGCACGTTCAGCAAACGGGCGAGCGTTTGCGCGAGCAGCGTCTTGCCCGAGCCGGTCGGCCCGATCAGCAGGATGTTGCTCTTGGAGAGTTCAACCTCGTCACGCTTGTCGCCAAGGTGCTTGAGTCGCTTGTAATGGTTGTAGACCGCTACGGCCAGAATCTTCTTGGCACGGTCTTGGCCGATCACATATTGATCGAGGCTCTCGCGAATTTCCTGCGGCGACGGCAGGTCAGACTTGCCGCCACTGCCGTTCTCGTCTTCGGCCGCAGCGGCCTCGTCGCGAATGATCTCATTGCACAGATCGATACACTCGTCGCAGATAAACACGGACGGACCTGCGATGAGCTTCTTGACCTCATGCTGACTCTTTCCGCAGAAGGAGCAGTAGAGCAGCTTTTCGCCGTTGGAAGTGCTTTTTTTATCCACCATATCTGTGTCAGCCTGCTAGCAATTTGCGCCCCGGTCGTCCCCCGATGGGGGCGGCAAACGCGGCATAGTGAATTCCATTGTAACGCCATGCCGCGCGGGCGTGTGGCCCACCCGCGACAGCCGTATTTTCCCTTTTACGACAAAGACTTGGCGCGAACACCCGGACTTTCGCTTCGCAAAACCCGATGTCGCGCCAATATTTTTGCCGTTAGCGTCCGCGTCCGCGTCCGGCGACCGGCTTAGGGACGCTTTTCGAGAACGCGATCGATCAACCCGTACTCGACGGCATCCGCCGCCGATTTGAAGTTATCGCGATCGGTATCGCGCGCGATCACTTCCAGCGACTGCCCGGTATTTTCGGCGAGCAGTTTGTTCAAGCGCTCCTTGAGCAGCAGGATTTCGCGGGCGTGGATTTCGATGTCCGACGCCTGACCACGCGCACCGCCCAACGGCTGGTGAATCATGATGCGGGCGTTCGGCAGCGCAAAGCGCTTGCCCTTCTCGCCAGCGGCCAGCAGGAACGCGCCCATGCTCGCTGCCATGCCCATGCACAGCGTCGAGACAGCCGGTTTGACGAACTGCATCGTGTCGTAGATCGCCAGGCCGGCCGAAACCGAACCACCCGGCGAGTTGATGTACATCGAGATTTCCTTGTCCGGATTTTCGCTCTCGAGGAACAGCAACTGGGCGACGATGAGGTTGGCGCTCTGGTCGTTGACCTCGCCCACCAGGAAAACAATGCGCTCCTTGAGGAGTCGCGAGTAGATATCGTATGCGCGTTCGCCACGACCACTTTGCTCGACGACCATCGGCACGAGGCCAAGGGCCTGCGATTCGAGAGCGGAGTTGTGCGTCGGGGAAGCGAGTTGGGCGAGCAATTCGGAACGGGTAATCATAACGGTTCGACCCTTCTATCGAGATGGTTTTGCGCGCCGCAGGGAGGAGGCCCGAAAAGGCCGGTTGGAAGCACCGCTGCGGCCTTTCGGCCGCAGCGGGTCAGACGATGTAACGCAGTCGATTAGTTTTGCGTGTTGCCAGCCAGCTCTTCGAAGCTAACTTGCTTGTCCGTGACCTTGGCCTTGCCCAGGACGAACTCAACGACATTGTTCTCGACGACGAAACCTTCCATCTCCGCCATGCGCTGCTGATCGCCATAGTACCAGCGGACGACTTCTTGCGGGTCTTCGTAGCTCTTCGCGAACTCTTCGACTTCGGCCTTGATTTGATCCGGCTTCGCTTGCAGGTCGTTTTGCTTGACCAGTTCGGCCAGAATCAGACCCAGCTTCACGCGGCGCTCGGCTTGTTCCTTGAACATTTCAGCCGGGATCGGCACGTTGCCGGCGTTCGGCACGCCACGTTGCGCCAGATCTTGACGGGCCATCGCCACCAGACGCTCTTGGTCTTGTTCGACCAGTGCGTTCGGCACGTCGAGTTCCGACACCGAGATCAGTGCGTTCATCACTTGATCCTTGAGGAGAGCCTGCGTGCGACGCTTCACTTCGCGCGACAGGTTTTCCTTGATGTCAGCACGCATCTTCTCGATGCTGCCGTCGGCGATACCGAGCGACTTGGCGAACTCGGTGTCGACTTCCGGCAGGTGCGCCCACTCAACCTTCTTGAGCGTGACGGTGAACGTTGCCGTCTTACCGGCGACTTCCTTACCGTGGTACTCGTCCGGGAACTTGAGTTCGAATTCCTTCGACTCGCCGACCTTCAGACCCAGCGTGGCCGTCTCGAACTCGGGCAGCATGCGGCCTTCGCCCAGCACGAACACGAAGTCTTCGGCCGAACCGCCAGCGAACACTTCGCCGTCGATCTTGCCAACGAAGTCGACCGTCACGCGGTCGCCGTCTTTGGCTTCCACCGTGCCGCCGTCGCCGTGGGCACCGGCTTCGCCGCGCACGTGGTAGTGCACGCGTTGCTTGCGCAGAATGTCGATCGTGCGATCGATTTCGGCTTCCGAGACATCGGTCGTGGTGCGGTTGACTTCGGCCGTGGCCAGGTCACCAATCTTCACTTCCGGGTAGATTTCGAACGTTGCGTCGAATGCGTATTCGGTGTCGGCGCCGTCAGCCTTCGGTGCGAAGCGCGGCTGGCCAGCCACGCGCAGGTCTTGCGCCTTGCTGACTTCGAAGAATTGTTGACCGACCTTGTCGCTCACGACTTCGGCTTCGACCTGACCACCGTATTGCTGGGTGACCATCTTCAGGGGCACCTTACCCGGGCGGAAACCCGGCATACGCACCGTCTTCGACAGCTTTTGAATGCGGGCTGCGACTTCTTTCTCGACTTCCTGCTTGGGCAGGGCGATGGTAAAGCGACGCTCGAGCTTGCCGAGGTTTTCAACAACGATAGTCATGAGGAAATTCTTCCATCCAGAGGGTCGTTCTGTGTTGCGGCGAGGGAATTGCCGCAAGCGGACCCAGTCAGTTAATCAACCTTGGGCCGGAACCGGCGATATCGCCGGCTTCCCTCCGACCCCGACGAATCGGGGTAGCGCCAAACGGTCTTGCACATAAAGCGGGACATTTTAGCAAACTATTGCCACGTCTCCAGACTTTCGGCCCGAAATCGGAGAAAACGAGCCAAATGGCCGATTTCGCTACCGATGGCACCAGCCACTCGGGCCTCCTCCATGTGCATCCGCCTTTGTCTGCGCGCCTTTGCACGGCCAAGGACTGAACATTAGAGGGCCGCACCCAGAAAAAGATCTTGGGGGGATGGGCCTGCGCCACCTAGGATTCAATCGAACGTTTGAATGAAACGAAAGTTCACCGAGGCGGCTCGATAGCGGGCCGCCTCTCACTGGAGGTTCGTCGTGAGCCCTCGCCTCTCGGCCGGCCGACAAGCCGGCGACACCAAACTGCGCATCCTCGATGCCGCAGAAGATCTCTTCATCGAATATGGCTACGAGGCCATGTCATTACGCCAGATCACCTCGCGTGCCGAGGTCAATCTGGCTGCCGTGAACTACCACTTCGGCAGCAAGGAAACGCTGCTGCAAGCGATGCTGTCGCGTCGGCTCGACCGACTCAACGACGAGCGTCTCGCCCTGCTCACCCGGGCCGAGGCCGCATGGCCCGCGCCGAAGCTCACCTGCGAGCACGTGCTGGGTGCCATGTTCATCCCCGCGCTGGCGATCTCGCATCATCGCGACATTGGTGGCCCGGCGTTTCTGCGCCTGCTCGGGCGCGTGTATGCCGATCCGTCGCCGTTCATCCGCGATTATCTGCAACAACACTACGCGCCCGTCTTCGAACGCTTCTTCGAAGCCTTTGCGCGCGCATTGCCCGAATTGCCGCGTCAAGAATTGGGCTGGCGGTTGCATTTCGCCCTGCAAGCGCTCTCGGGCGTTCTTGCCAGCGGCGATACCACCCGCTTAATCGACACCTTTGCCCAAGGGCAGCCGATGGGCGACCTGCAAGTGGTTGCGCGCCTCACCGCCCTGATGGTGGCCGCGCTCAAAGCGCCGATGCCGGGAGAAGAACAACTGGCGAGTTTCGCCGCTGTCTTCGCACTCGCGAAAGACGCCGACGTCACGCCGCCACGCGAGGCAGGCCACATTACGCCCAGCCCCGACACCGCCGACTCGGCACATGACGGCCGCCCTACACAGGGCACGCCGGGCTCGCCGGGCACGCCAAGCGATAGCGACAAATCGTTCGCAAACGTCTGATCGCCTGCAAAACCGGGGGCCAACCCCGGCTACACACAATAAGCCGTCGGCGACGCCATCTCGTCGCCAGACAGCGCCATGATGAAAGCCCACGCGCGAAAGCGCCCGCGCAAGCGGGGCCATTTCCGCACGACGGCTGAACCGAAAGGGAGGAAGACATGATGGTCCTATGGATTCTCGCGTTTATCGTCGGAGTGAGCGCGCTGCTCCTCTACCGTGCGCATGCGTGGCAATGGCTGATCGCCAGCGTGCTCTGGGTCGGTGCGGGTGCCGCCGGCGATCTCATCGGCCCGGTGACCACCGCCATTCTTGCCGTCGTATTCATCCTGCCGTCCCTCGTGCTAAGCATCGGCCCGCTGCGCCGCGCGTGGATCACCGCGCCCATGCTGGCCAAGTTCCGCACGATCATGCCGGAAATGTCGGACACCGAAAAAGACGCTATCGAAGCGGGCAGCGTCTGGTGGGATGCCGACCTGTTCTCCGGCCGCCCCGACTGGCAGAAATTCGCCGCATTCCCGGCCCCCAAACTCTCCCCCGAAGAACAAGCGTTCATGGACAACCAGGTCGAGCATCTGTGCGACCTGTCCAACGACTGGGAAAGCACGCAAGTCTGGCAAGACCTGCCGCCCAAAGCGTGGCAATACGCCAAGGATGCGGGCTTTCTCGGCATGATCATTCCCAAGCGTTACGGCGGCCTCGAATTCTCGGCGTACGCACACTCGCAAGTCGTGATGAAGCTTGCCTCGCGTTGTTCGGCCGCCGCCGTCTCGGTCATGGTGCCGAACTCGCTCGGCCCAGCCGAGTTGCTGCTCCACTACGGCACCGAAGAACAAAAGAACTACTACTTGCCGCGCTTAGCCAAGGGAGACGAAATCCCCTGCTTCGCGCTGACCAGCCCGTACGCCGGATCCGACGCCGCGGCGATTCCCGACGTCGGTATCGTCTGCCGCGGCACGTTCGAGGGCCGCGAAACGCTCGGCTTTCGCGTGACGTGGAACAAGCGCTACATCACGCTCGGCCCCATCGCCACCGTACTTGGCCTTGCCTTCCGCGCACTCGACCCCGATCACCTGCTCGGCACCGACGCAGAACCCGGCATCACCTGCGCGCTGATTCCCACGAATCATCCCGGCGTGATCATCGGTCGCCGTCATTGGCCGCTTAACGCGGTCTTCCAGAACGGCCCCAACTCGGGCAAAGACGTTTTCATTCCGCTCGACTGGGTGATCGGCGGACAAGCGCAAGTCGGCAAGGGTTGGCGCATGCTCATGGAGTGTCTGGCTGCGGGACGCGCCATCTCGCTGCCGTCATCGAATGTTGGCTATTCGAAGATTGCCGTGCGCGCCACCGGCGCCTACGCGGCGGTACGGCGTCAATTCCGCACCCCCATCGGCAAGTTCGAAGGCGTGCAAGAAGCCTTGGCTCGCATGGCCGGGAATTTGTACGCCATGGACGCCGCACGCCGCATGGCAGCGCTAGCCGTCGACCTTGGCGAAAAGCCCTCGGTCATCTCGGCCATTGCGAAGTACCACGTGACCGAACGTGCCCGCAAAGTGGTGAACGACGGCATGGATGTCGTCGCGGGCAAAGGCATCTGTATGGGCCCGAACAACTTTCTGGCGCGCGCTTATCAACAGATACCGGTCTCGATCACCGTCGAAGGCGCGAACATCATGACGCGCTGCCTGATGATCTTCGGTCAGGGCGCCATCCGTTGCCATCCGTATGTGCTCAAGGAACTCGCTGCCGCGCAAACGGAAGACCACGACGCCGCAGTGCAAGCCTTCGACGACGCCCTCTTCGGGCACCTCACCTTCGTCACCAGCAACATCGTGCGCGGCGCACTGCAAGGCATCACGTTTTCTCGCTTCTCGTCGGTGCCGTCCAAGGCTGCCCCTGAACTGCACGCCTACTATCGCGGCGCGAACCAAATGTCGACGCTGTTGGCGATCGCCTCGGATGTCTCGATGGCCGTCCTCGGCGGCTCGCTCAAGCGCCGCGAGAGCATCACCGGGCGTCTGGGCGACATTCTTTCGCAACTCTTCTTGCTCACCGCAACGCTAAAGCGCTTCGAAGACGAAGGCCGTCCCGAGGCCGACTTGCCACTGGTGCACTGGGCCGCCCAAGACGCCCTCTGGCAAGCACGCGAAGCATTCGAAGGCGTACTGGCGAACTACCCGTCGCGCGGCGTCGCCTGGTGGATGCGCTGGAAGCTCACTCCGCTCGGCCTGCCCTACGCGAAGCCCTCCGACGCCCTCGCCGCACAAGTGGCGGAATTGATGCAGACGCCGGGCGATGCACGCGAACGGTTGATCGCAGGCAGCTACTCCCCGCGCCCCGAGATCGACGAACTGGCTTACGGCGAGATCGTTTTCAAGATGACACCGGAAGTCACCGTCATCGAACAACGCTTGCGCACAGCGGTGAAAGAGGGACGCCTGCCGACCATGCCGCAGAGCCTGCCGGAATTCTCGGCGTGGGTGGAGGGTGCGGCGCGGCTGCAACTCATCACCGCGCAGGAGCAAGGCACGCTGGCGCAATACGCGGACTATGCCGCGCGGGCGGTTGCGGTCGACGACTTCCCGGCGGACTTCGGCCGTGCCGCCGACATGCGCCACGCGAGCCAGACCGACAACGCCGACGAAGCGGCAACGCCTGAAGTCGCCACATAAGCGCCCCCCGCCCACCGCATCAAGGACCTATGCCTGTGACGACGTCCGACCGATATCTTGCTTTCGCCAACTCCGCCGTGGGCAGCCGGCTGGCCAATGCGCTGGGGTTGCCGCGCCCCGTGCCGCTCGAGCGCATGCCGCCCTTTGGCGACCCCGATGCTGAAGCCGCCGCGCAGTCGTTGCCGCCGCCACTCGCCGTCGTTGGCGGCGCAGGCGATGCCCCGCTCTTGCCCACACTGGCCCGCGAGCTGCACTGGCTAGGCGTGCCCAGTCTTGCGCATACCGAGCGCCTCGACTGGATCTCACGCGCGAATCAAGCGGGCACGATGAGCGGCCGATTCAACCCGGCCGAGGGTGTGCGTCCGAAGGCGTTGATCTTCGACGCGAGCGCCATTGCCAACACCGACGAACTTACGTCGCTCTACACGTTCTTCCACGACACCCTCCCATCGCTCGCCCCGTGCGGCCGTGTGCTCGTCTTCGGCCTGCCGCCGTATCTGGGCGCAACACCGCAAGCAAGCATTGCCCAGCGCGCTCTCGAAGGCTTCGTTCGCTCTCTCGCGAAAGAACTCAAACGCGGCGCGACGGCGCAGCTTCTCTATGTCGCCCCGAAAGCCCGCGAATCGTTGCACTCGACGCTGCGCTTCTTTCTCTCGCCGCGCGCGGCTTACGTCAGCGGTCAAGTCGCGACCTTGCAAGACCCTGTCTTCGAAACGCCGCCCATGCGCGATCAACGCCCGCTTGCCGGGCAGACGGCTGTCGTCACGGGGGCGGCGCGCGGCATTGGTGAAGCGATCGCCACGGTACTCGCCCGCGACGGCGCACATGTGGTCTGCGTTGACATCCCCGCGGCGCAAGACACCTTGAGCGCGGTCGCCACGCGGCTCGGCGGGAGCCCGCTCAGTTGCGACATCGCGTCGCCGGACGCGGCCGCCATCCTCATCGCGCATCTGGCCGTCATCGCCCCCACCGGGCTCGACATTCTGGTGCACAACGCTGGCATCACGCGCGACAAGACCCTCGCCCGCATGAGCGAGGCGCAATGGCAAAGCGTGCTCGACATCAACGTCGGCGCACCGCAGCGCCTCAACGCGGCACTACTGGAAGCCAAGGTATTGCGCGAGAAAGCGCGCATTGTCGGCGTGGCGTCGATCAGCGGCATCGCGGGCAACCGGGGTCAGACGAATTACGCCGCGTCGAAGGCGGCGGTGATCGGCATGGTCGAGGCATGGGCGCCGTTGCTCGCCGAACGGCACATGAGCATTAACGCCGTCGCGCCGGGCTTTATCGAAACACAAATGACGGCGGCGGTGCCCTTCGCCATTCGCGAAGCCGGACGCCGCATGAATTCGCTGGGACAAGGGGGCCTGCCGGTCGACGTCGCGGAGACGATCGCGTGGCTGGCGCACCCGGCATCGGGGGCATTGACCGGACAGGTCGTGCGCGTGTGTGGGCAAAGTCTGCTGGGAGCGTGACCATGCCGGACAACCAACTGTCGTCGCCAGTCGCTGTCGCTTCACGTACCGATTCACCTACCGACTCGCCGTCTTCGCGGGTCTCTTCCACGGCCCACACGCCCGATACACCCGATACACCCGATACGCCTGCCCAGTCATCCGCCAAGCCACGCGCCAGCACATCGCCCGGGCATGGCTCGCCCGCGCAGCTCACGCCCGAGACGCTGTGGTCCGCCATCTGGCCCAACACACCGCCCGCGCAGGACGTTCGCCAGATCGCACACCCGCCGTCGCCCATCGCGCTCTATCTGCGCGCCTTGATGTCGTCACGCAAACCGGCGCGCGCCCAGCCCATGCCGTCGCTGGCGTTCGAGCGCCGCAACGTGCCGCTCGACGGCGACGCCATCGCTCGCTACGCCCGCCTTTGCGGCTTCTCGCCCGACCACGGGGTGCCGCCCACCTGGCCGCACCTGCTAGCCTTCTCGCAGCACATGCTGCTGATGACCGATCGCACGTTTCCGTTCGCCATGCTCGGCATGGTGCATCTGGCGAATCACAACCGTCAGTTCGCCCGCTTGTCGGTCGGTGATCGACTCGATTTGCATGTTCAATGCGGCGCGATGTATGCGCACGACAAGGGGCAGGTATTCACCGTGCTGACGACCGCGCGCCGCGACGGCAACATCGTCTGGACAGGGGAAAGCCTCTACTTGCGCACAGGCGTCACCGACCCGCTTGGCGCGCCGTATCGAAGCGAACTGCGGGCCGACGCGACGTTGGTCACGTCCGAGAAATTTCTGGCGCCCGCCGATCTCGGACGCCAATACGCACGCGTCTCCGGCGACTACAACCCGATTCACCTCTGGCCGCTCACGGCGAAGCTGTTCGGTTTCGAGCGGCCGATCGTTCATGGCATGTGGAGCTTCGCGCGCTCGCTGGCAACGGTATTACCTGCGCAGGCCGGTGACCAACTCGATCTGCTAGTGGAATTCAAAACGCCGCTGCGGCTGCCCGGCGAAGCGACGCTCTGGCGTGAGCGTGACGCGCACGACAGCAAACGCGGCAAGTGGATCAGTACCGTCGACACGCCGAACACCAGCAGCAACGCCAGGCCGCCCACCCTGCCGTTGGGCGCGCTGAACGCCTTGCCCACGCCGCCGCTGCCCGTCGCGGGCAACGTGTTCGAGCTGCGTGATGCGACCGGCACCGTGCCCCATCTGCGCGGACGTTGGCAGTCGTTCGACGCCCCAGCAGCCACCGATCCCCTTTCTACCGACACCTTCGACCCGGACCGTTCATGAGCGCCTTCAAACCCGCCGCGCCCGCCCCCGCCTTGCGCCGCGTCGCCATTCTCGGCGGCAATCGTATTCCGTTTGCCCGCGCCAACACCGCCTATGCCACGGCGTCGAATCAAGACATGCTCACGGCGGCCCTCCAGGGTCTCGTCGATCGCTTTTCGCTGCATGGCCGAACCCTTGGCGAAGTCGCCGCGGGGGCGGTCCTCAAGCACGCACGCGACTTCAACCTGACGCGCGAATCCGTGCTCTCGACCACGCTCGCGCCGCAAACACCGGCCTACGACGTGCAACAGGCCTGCGGCACCGGGCTTGAGACTGCCATCCTCACGGGCAACAAGATCGCTCTCGGACAAATCGACGTCGCCATTGCTGGCGGCGTCGACACCGCGTCGGACGCACCGATCGGCGTGAACGAAGGCCTTCGCAAAATCTTGCTCGAAGCCAATCGCCAGCGCAGCACCGGAGGCAAGCTCGGCGCGTTCGCCAAAGTCCGGCCGGGCATGTTGTTCAGTCCCTCGCTGCCGCGCAATGGCGAGCCGCGCACGGGCCTGTCGATGGGCGAGCATTGCGAGTTGATGGCCAAGCGCTGGCAAATCGAACGCGCGGCGCAAGACGTGCTCACGCTCGCCAGTCATCAACACGCGGCAGCGGCGTACGACCGCGGCTTCTTTCTCGATCTGATGACGCCGTTTCGCAACCTGCAACGCGACAACAATCTGCGCCCCGATCTGACGCTGGAAAAACTCGAAAGCCTGAAACCGGTATTCGATCGCAGCGCCACGGGCACCCTCACGGCGGGCAATTCCACGCCGCTGACCGATGGCGCGTCGTGCGTGTTGCTGGCCAGCGAGGATTGGGCGCGCGCGCACGACGTCCCCGTGCTCGCGTATCTGACCTATTCGCAAACGGCCGCCGTCGACTTCTTCAACCCCGATGAAAGCCAACGCGAAGGCTTGTTGATGGCACCGGCCTACGCCGTGCCACGCATGCTGGCGCAGGCCGGGCTCACGTTGCAAGACTTCGATTTCTACGAAATTCATGAAGCGTTTGCCGCGCAGGTGCTGTGCACGCTCAAGGCGTGGGAAGACCCCGAGTATTGCCGCGACAAGCTAGGCCTGAGCGCGCCGCTGGGCAGCATCGATCGTCAACGGCTCAACGTGAACGGCAGCTCGCTCGCGTGCGGGCATCCGTTTGCTGCCACCGGCGGGCGCATTCTCGCCACGCTGGCGAAGCTACTCGCGCAGCGCGGCGGCGGACGCGGTTTGATTTCGATTTGCGCGGCTGGCGGTCAAGGCGTGGTCGCCATTCTGGAGCGCTGAACCACTCGATACGAATTACCAACTCGCTTCAACGCGAAAGACTCGTCGCGTCTACGCAGCGCGTTCGTTGCCGATAGAGCCAAAAATGGCCGCCGGTGAACCGCAAGGGCAACGCGACGGAAACAACCTCTGGGAGGAGACGATGGACCAAGCTGTTCAGCAAGACCGCGTCTGGTTGGGCGCGTATCCGCCGGGCGTACCGGCGCAGATCGACGTCACGCGCTATGAATCGCTCGTGCAGGCCTTCGACGAGTGGATCGGCAAGTATCGCGAGCGCGCCGCGTTCGTGAGTCTTGGCAGCGACATCACGTACGCACAAGTCGAAACGCAGGCGCGCGCCTTCGCCGCGTGGCTTCAATCGCGTGGCGTGCGCAAAGGGGACCGCGTGGCCCTCATGATGCCCAACTGCCTCCAGTACCCGATCTGCCTGTTCGGCACGCTGATCGCCGGGGCGGTCGTCGTCAACGTCAACCCGCTTTACACCGTGCGCGAACTCTCGCATCAGTTGCGCGACTGTGGCGCGCGCACGATTGTCGTGTTCGAGAACTTTGCCAAGACATTGCAGGCGTCCCTGCAGGGCACCGACGTACGCGATGTCGTCATCACGCAAATCGGCGACTTGCTCGGCGACGGGCTCAACGCCAAGGGACGGCTGGTGAACTTCATCATGCGGCGCGTGGCGAAGCAGGTGCCGCCCTACGACCTTCCGCAAGCCATTCCGCTCAAGCGCGCACTGGCCGACGGGGCCAAAGCACGCAGCGCACAAGGGCTTACGCCAGTGCCGCTAACGCGTGACGACCTCGCCTTTCTGCAATACACCGGCGGCACCACCGGGTTGGCGAAAGGCGCCATGCTCACGCACGGCAACGTGCTAGCCAACCTGTTGCAAGCCGAAGCGTGGATTGCCGACCAACTTACCGACGAGATCGAAACGAACCTGTCGTTGCTGCCGATGTATCACATCTTCTCGCTCACGGTGAACTGCCTGATGTTCATGAGTCTGGGCGGGCGCAACATCCTCATCGCCAACCCGCGCGACGTCAAAAAAGTCGTCTACATCATCCGCAACGAGACCTTCACCGGCGTGGCAGGCGTCAACACGCTGTTCAATGGCTTGCTCGAAGACGAGGGGTTTCGGGCGCGCGACTTCTCGAAGCTCAAGCTCTCGCTCGCGGGCGGCATGGCCACACAGCGGGCCATCGCCGAGCGCTGGAAGCAAGTCACGGGCAAGCCGATCATCGAGGGATACGGGCTCACCGAGTGCTCGCCCATCGTCACAATGAATCCGGTCGATCTTGCGCATATCGACGACATGGAATTCACCGGCTCCATTGGCTTGCCTGCGCCCTCGACGGAGGTGCGTTTCAAGCGCGAAGACGGCACGTGGGCCGATATCGGCGAGCCGGGCGAACTCTGCGTGCGCGGCCCGCAGGTCATGCGCGGCTATTGGCAGCGCCCAGAAGACACGGCGAAGACGTTCGATGCCGACGGGTGGCTGCTCACAGGCGACATCGGCGTGATGGACGCGAACGGCTTCGTGCGGCTCATCGACCGCAAGAAAGACATGATTCTCGTCTCCGGCTTTAACGTGTATCCGAACGAGATCGAAGACGTGGTGATGCTGCACCCTGGCGTGCGCGAAGCGGCGGTGGTGGGCGTGCCCGATCCGGTCGCTGGAGAACGGGTGAAACTCGTCGTGGTCGCAAAAGATCCGCAACTGACTGCCGAGGCGATGCTCGCGCACTGCCGTCAGCATCTGACCGCGTACAAGGTGCCACGTATCGTCGAATTCCGTCAGGGCGAACTGCCCAAGACAACCGTGGGTAAGATCCTGCGGCGCGAACTGCGTGATCCGGCACCGGCACAAACCCAGCCCGCAGGCACGCCACTGCCGCACGCCAGCGCTGCACTGGGCTTCATCCTTGCGCCCCTCGCGCTGGCCGTCGGCCTGCTCGGCGCGCCCGATGCCAAGGCGCAAAGCAATGCGTCGGCACCGGTTACTGCATCCGCGCTCTCCGCCGCGCCTTCTACGGCAACCAACGATGCCGACGTCGCCAAACTCGCCGCCATGCCCGTGACGCAGCAAACGCAGTGGCTCGCGCAAACCATCAAGAGCGGCGACCTCGCGAAGATGGGCGACGAAGCCATCGTCGCGCGCATACAAGCGCTCAATCCCGAAGCGCTGGTGCGCTATCTCAAAGCGGAATCCGCCGCCCTGCCCGAGTACCAGTACGAGCTCACGAGACACGAGCGCATCAACAACCAGTGGCAGACCACGCCCGATCGCATGATCGTGAAGATTCGCGAGAAGCCGTTGCAGATTTACGCGAAGTGGCTGCCGGACGGCGCGCATTCGGGTCAGGAAATCATCTACGACGAAACCAAGAATCCGAAGGAAATGTACGGCCACCTGGGCGGCATCCTCGGCTTCACGTCGATCTGGAGCAGCATCGACGGCACATTGGCGCGCTCGCAATCGAACCACACCGTGCGCGATCTCGGCTTTGCGTTCATCGCCGAGCAAATTGCCCACGATGGCCGCAGCTTCCGCGCAGCGGGCCTGCCCGAGAAACCCGCAAGAATGTCGGTATCCGAAGTGAATGGCGTACGCGTACTGGCGTTGGAATGGGACGCCCCATCCGGGCCGCCGCAACATTATGCGAACAAATCGCGCGTGCTCATCGATCTGAAGACCGGTCGCCCGCGCGGCATCGAAGCGTGGGACGCCTCGGGACAAAAGACCGAAGAAATGCGCTTCGAGAAGGTGCGCCGCGAACAGTGGAGCGACACCACGTTCGATCCGAAGAACCCGGACTACAAGTTCTGAGCGATTCGCAACAAACTGCGCGAGCAACGACGAAAGCCCGCCACCCTGTCATGGGGTGGCGGGCTTTCGCCCTGAAGACTACGGCCGACGATTAGCGATTGCGCGTGGCAATCACGTCTGCGGCAGTTCGATCTTCACTTCGAGCACTTCCAGGTTGTCCTGGTGCTCGACGCTGACCTTGATGTCGTCTTGAGCGATCTTGACGTACTTGGAGATGACAGCGACCAACTCGCGTTGCAGTGCCGGCAAATAATCGGCAGGCGGCGACGAGCCCGAGCGTTCGTGCGCCAGAATAATCTGAAGGCGCTCTTTAGCGACGGAGGCGGTCTTTTTCTTCTCCCCCAGGAGGAAAGACAGGAAGGACATGGGCGGGCGCTCCTTACTTCGAGCCGAAAATGCGCTGCAACAGCCCCGGCTTTTGATAGTCGGTAAAGCGCATGGGCTTGTCTTCGCCCTTGAATCGGCTCACCACGTCGCGATACGCGTCGGCCACGTCGGTGCCCTCCAGATGGATGGCAGGCGTACCCTGGTTCGACGCATGCAGCACCGATTCCGATTCCGGAATCACGCCGATCAGCTTGATACGCAAAATTTCCTGAATATCTTCGAGCGAGAGCATCTGACCGTCGCTCACGCGTTTCGGGTTATAGCGGGTAATCAGCAGGTGCTCCTTGATCGGCTCGCTGCCTTCGATGGCCCGTTTCGTCTTCGACGACAGGATGCCGAGAATGCGGTCCGAATCGCGAACCGACGACACTTCCGGGTTGGTCACCACGAGCGCCTCATCGGCGAAGTGCATGGCGAGCAATGCGCCCGACTCGATACCGGCCGGCGAATCGCACACGATGTACTCGAAGCCCATGTCGGTGAGGTCCTTGATGACCTTCTCGACGCCTTCTTGCGTGAGCGCGTCTTTGTCCCGCGTTTGCGACGCGGGCAGGATGAACAGGTTCTCGGTCGACTTGTCCTTGATGAGCGCCTGATTGAGATTTGCTTCGCCCTGAATCACGTTGATCAGGTCGTACACCACGCGGCGCTCGCAACCCATGATCAGATCGAGATTGCGCAGACCGACGTCGAAATCGATGACTGCCGTTTTGTGCCCCTGCAAGGCGAGGCCGGCGGAAAAGCTGGCGCTGGTTGTCGTCTTACCGACACCACCCTTGCCAGAGGTCACCACAATCACTTTTGCCATCTGTCGATGCCTTCCCAAACTTGAGGATGAAATTAGCTACGAATCATTTGAGCCCGAGGGGCTCGAAAATCAGTTTGTCGTCTACCAGCCGCACCTGCACCGAACGCCCTTGAACATCGGGCGGTAGCGCATGTTCGCCGGTACGGTAAATACCGGCGATGGAAATCAGCTCAGGCTCCAGACAGGTACAGAAGATGCGCGCGTCGAGCTTGCCCTTCACCCCTGCCAGTGCCCGCCCCCGTAGCGGCGCGTAAATGTGAATATTACCTTCGGCGATCACCTCGGCCCCATAACTCACGAGATCGAGCAAAATCAAATCGCCCTTGGCATAGACCTGCTGGCCTGAACGCAAGGGCTTATCGATGATGGTCGAGGGGATGGCGGAAGGCTCCGGCGCGCTCGCGTTTGCGCTCGCAGCGGCCGCTGCCGCGACGATTGCCGCGGCTTCACCCGACGCTTCGCTGTCGCTTTCGCGCGCGTCGTCGCGGGCATTGCGCGGTGCACGGCGCTCATGACTATCCAGACGCGGCAGGCCATCCACCACGGCCCAATCGGTCTGTTCGGCATTGGCGACCACGCCAATGGGTTTCATCCGGAATTCCGCCAGCATTTCGGCCAGCGCGGGCACGGCAACTCGCTCGGTCCCCGTCAGGCGGCGCACGTCGATCGCGACGGTGTCGCCCGCAAAGAACTCCGGGGTGGCCTCGAAACGTTGCGCCAATTCGGTGCGCAGCGTATCCAGTTGAGGCGTCTTGACTACGAAATGCAGGGTATCTACAGCACCGCTGCGTAACTCGAAGTACGGCGTTTTCTTTTGCGGCATGTCAGGTCGTTGAGCGCGTTGCTGGCAGCGTGTTGCTGGCAAATTGGGCCATTCTACAGTCCCTCGGCGCTGAGCAAACCCAAAATAAGCGGGCGAACCTCGCGATTCGGGTGGTTTTGGTCACTATTGCATCGCAGCAAATCAATGCATTTGTCATCCGCAATTAACGTATTGAATGACACACGAGTGTCATTCTAAAAGCCTATGCTGGCTCTGGGAAAGTCCAATACAAGAAATGCTGCAAAGCAGCATCGAAAGTGCGAATTCTGTCGCGCAAGTGCCATATTCGTGACCTATCCTTAAAGTCCCTTGATGTGGGACCCCTGTTGAACCGCAAAACCGGGAGACGAAGATGCTGAGTCATCATGAATTTGCCACCCTGATGCTGGTCAAGGACGCTCCGGAGCAAGTGGAGCTCGACCGCCCGGACCTCAATTCGCTGCTCGAGAGCAAGCTCATTGAATGGGAAGAGTTGGCGCCGGGTGTGAAGTCCCCGCGCCTGACTGTCCAGGGCAAATATGTCCTTCAGGCCGTCGCCTGAGCGCCCAGCTAGCAAGTAAGGTGTCTAGTAACAGAAAGCCCGCCGAAAGGCGGGCTTTTTATATTTCCAGTCCTAAGCGGCACGTTGCGCGCCGCGAGGTCCATACGGGTGAATTAACCGTGCCGGATATCCCTGCGATGACGCCGCCAGGTGTGACGCGCAGCCGGATGCTCGCGGCACCAGTTACGGTCCGCCAGCCAGGCGACGGCAACTCCGACGACCAGCACTATCACCAACATTGCAATCAGGCTCCCTGTCAGCATCGTGGCCTCCTTACTTCGTAATGGCGGGATGGCACGATTTGATTCTAGGCAATCTCTATCGCAAAAGGTACTTAAAAGTGATTCGGGTATACCGCGTCAGCCGGTCGCCGGACAATCTACCCGATGGCGGCCAATCGCTTGCGGCAGCGCAGCAGCGCGGTCTTTGGCGCACGCATGACGCGTGCCTGACCGCCCACTGACGCTGCCCTTCCAACGCATAGTTAGAGAGAATCGACGACACCGCCATCCACACGCAGCGCAGCGCCCGTTGTGGCCGATGCCTGCGGCGACGCAACATACACCACCATATTCGCGACCTCCGTCGTGCTCGCGGCACGGCCGATGATCGAACTCGGGCGATGCTCCTGCACAAAGGCCGCTGCGGCCTGTTCCATATCGGCGTCCGCGGGCACGCCCGCTTGATGCAGCATTTCGGCCATGCCGTCCGAGAGCGTCGGCCCCGGCAGCACGGCGTTGACCGTCACGCCGGTGCCGCGCATGCGCTTAGCCAACCCGCGCGAGACCGCCAATTGGGCCGTTTTCGTCATGCCGTAGTGAATCATGTCTTCGGGGATATTCAGTGCGGACTCCGACGAAATGAAGATCACCCGCCCCCACTCGCGCGCCGCCATGCCCGGCAGATACGCCCGCGATAGCCGCACGCCGGACATCACGTTGACGTCATAAAAGCGCGCCCAATCCGCATCCGGAATCTCGAAGAAGTCCTGCGGCCCGAAAATCCCCGCGTTGTTCACGAGAATGTCGACATCCGGCACCTCGGAGACCAACGCATCGCATCCCTGAGCCGTCGCAAGATCGGCAGCCACACCGCTCACTTGTGCGCCGGGCACCGCTTCACGCAACCGCGCAACGGCGGCGTCCACGCTGGCCTTCGAGCGGCCATTGACGATCGTCGTCGCACCGGCTGCCGCAAGCCCTTGAGCAATGGCAAAGCCGATGCCCGCCGTCGACGCCGTCACCAACGCCACTTTCTCTTTCAAGTCGATATACATACGGAAAACTCCAAAGCGTGATTCGTTAGGACAACTGGCGGTGCAATGCTGCCTGCTCCCGCCAGTCGGTATTGGGATGCAATCGCGAAATCACGCGATCGCCCCACCCGCATCGATAAGCACCGTCGAGCCCGTCGCGCTGGGCGTGCCTGCCAGATACAGAATCGAGTTCGCCACGTCCTCGGCCGCCACGACGCGACGCGCGGGCAGACGCTGCGCAGCATTGGCGTACATCGCTTCGCGATCGGCTTCCGGCAGTTTGTTCCACAGCGGCGTCACCGTCAGCCCCGGCGACACCGTGTTCACGCGCACCGGCGAGA
This sequence comes from Pandoraea pneumonica, assembly GCF_902459645.1. Taxonomy (GTDB): domain Bacteria; phylum Pseudomonadota; class Gammaproteobacteria; order Burkholderiales; family Burkholderiaceae; genus Pandoraea; species Pandoraea pneumonica. The sequence goes on along the minus strand of NZ_CABPSK010000001.1, from coordinate 344,679 downwards.
GTTCGAGGGCGAGCCCGCGCCCCAACGCTTCAATCGCTGCATTGATGGCGCCCTGCACCACCGATGCCGTACTCGGGCGCACGCTCAGATAGCCGGACGTCAGCGTGAGCGAACCGCCGTCCTCAATGCGCGCGAAGCGGGCAATGTGATACGTCCCCCAGAACTTGCTGTCGAACGCCGCGTGCGCGTCGTCGAGCGAGAGTTTGCGTACCGCACCGGTCGGCGTCTGCGCCGCCGAAATCACCACGTGTTGCCAAGGTGCGTGATCGGCGAAGAATTTTTCCACCGCAGCCGCATCGCCCGTATCGAGTACGACAGCACGCGCGGTGGTGCCGATGGTCGCCAGCGCCTCATCGAGCTTGGCCTGACTGCGCGACGCGATCGTGACTGCCGCACCCGCCTTCGCAAACGCTTGCGCCGCAGCGCGGCCAATGCCTGAACTGCCGCCAATCACCAGCACGCGCTGGCCTTCGAAGTTGAACATGCTGAATCTCCCGGAGAGCAATAGGAACGGAACAAGAAGCAGGCGTCGGTACTTGGTAGTGCCCCGTCACGCGACGTCATGGACGCATTGTCGTCCTCATTCAGAAAGAAGATAATCCCCGGAAAAACTGAATGACTCTCTTCAAAATATTGAGAATCTGCTCGTGATGATCGATCAAACGCTAGACCTCACCTTGTTCGACCGGGTCGTTGCCACGGGCAGCATGTCCGCAGCGGCGCGGGAATTGGGCTTGTCGCTGGCCGTGGTGAGCAAGCGGCTGGGGTTACTAGAACAGCGGCTCGGCGTGCGGCTGCTGAACCGTACGACGCGCCGTCAGGCCCTGACCGAGGAGGGGCAGGTCTTTCACGCGTGTTGCCAGCGAATTATTGCGGAAATTGCCGAGACCGAGCGATTGATGACGACACAGGCGGGCACCGTCGGCGGCGTGCTGCGCATCAGCGCCCCGCGCGCTTTCGGACGGCGGCATCTCGCAGCGCTCTTAGTCGCGTTTCGCGAGCGCCATCCCGATCTCAAAGTGCAATTGGAATTGAGCGATCTGTGGGTCGATTTGGTGGCGCACGGCATCGATGTCGCCATTCGCGTGGGCACCCTGCCCGACTCCAGTCTCGTCGCGCAGGAGTTGGCGCCGAACTATCGCGTGTTGGTGGCCTCGCCCGAGTATCTGGCGCGCCGCGGCACGCCGAGCGAAGTGAGCGATCTTCAGCAGCACGATTGCATTCTGTTCGGCCATGCGGCGCATGGCGACTGGCGTTTCGTGTGGCAATCGGAAACGCTGCGCGTGCAAGTCCAGAACACTTATGTGGTGGATGACGGCGACACCGCGCACGAACTGGCGCTGCACGGGGCCGGTATCGCACAGAAATCGATCTGGGATGTCGGCGACGACATCAACGCCGGACGCCTCGTGCGCGTCCTGCCCGCCCTGCCAATTCCCGCATCGCCGCTGCACGCCGTCTATCCGCACAGCCGCCATCTCGCCCCGCGCACGCGAGCCTTCGTGGACTTTCTGCGCGACCGGCTTCGCGCGGCATGGCGATGGCCACAGCAATGAATCTGGTGACGGCCCTTACCCTTGCGCCGCCCCCGTGAGCGCCTGACGCCCTGCGGCCAGCAGCGCATCAGAGAGTGCCGGATCAGACGCGGCCACGGCACGCGACAACACCAGCGTGCCGACCATCTGCGAAAAGCGCGCCATCGCCGCCTGCGCAGCGTCGTGTTCGCTCATCCCCTGCTCGACACCGGCGGCCGTCAGCTTCGCCAATAGCTCCGCGAGCCCTTGCGCATAACACGCTTGCGCTTCGGCACCGATACGCGGCGCATCGCCAGCAAACCCGGCCATCGGACAACCGCACGCCACGTCGTCGCGGTGCGTGGCAGACAAGTAACGCGCCACACGCGCCTCAGGCGACATCGCCGCCTGCGCAGCGGCATCGCCGCCGGTCAGCACCCCGTTCGAACCTGACACCGCCCGCGCCATCACCGCAGCGACCAACGCATCTTTCGACTTGAAATGGTTGTAAAAACCGCCTTGCGTGAACCCGGCTTCTTTCATCAACGCCGTCAGCCCCACCGCGTCGACGCCATGTTCGCGAAACAGCCGCTCGGCGGCGGCCACAATGGCCTCGCGGTTTTCCGCTGCCTTTTCCCTCGAAATTCCCATATTTGGCTCCCTCGGCACGTCGCCGAACGCATCGCCCCTATCATTGCGATCGAAAATGACAATGTTGATCACCATTGACAAGAATCAAAGCCTGTCGGCACAATGCACCCCAATGACGATGGCGATCACAATTGTCATGAAGTATAGCCGAAGCCGAGCCGCTGAGCCCTCGTTGAACCCTATAACGCGGCCAACCCATTGCACTGGAGCGTTGCCATGAAGATCAAAGATGCTGTCGTATTCGTCACCGGTGCCAACCGGGGCCTTGGACTGGAATTCGCCAAACAGGCGCTCGCCCTCGGGGCGAAGAAGGTTTACGCCGGGTCGCGCGATCCGGCCAACGTCACCCTGCCGGGGGTGATTCCCGTGCGGCTCGACGTGACGAATCCCGACGAAGTCGCCGCCGCTGCCCGGCTGGCAGGCGACGTCACGCTGCTCATCAACAATGCGGGCATTGCCCGAGTGAGCGAAGGCCTGACGCGCCCCGGTGCCGACACGCTGCTGCGCGACACGCTGGAGACGAACGTCTTCGGCATGCTCGCCACCTCGCAGGCCTTTAGTGCAGCGTTGGGCCGCAATGGCGGCGGCGCCATTCTCAACGTGCTGTCGATCGTGAGCTGGATCAGTTCGTCGGTCATTCCCGAATATGCGATTTCGAAGGCGGCCGCGTGGTCGCTCACGAACGGCCTGCGCTTGGCGCTGCGTGAGCAGAACACGCAAGTCGTCGGGCTGCATGCGGGCTTCATCGATACCGATCTCACGCGCGGCTTCGAAGCGGAGAAACTCGCGCCGTCCGACGTTGTGCGTCAGGCTTACGCGGCGATCGAAGCGGGTGAAGAGGAAGTGAGCGTGGACGAACGCACGCGCGAGGTGAAGCAAGCGCTCTCACAAGGCGTGTACCTGCTCGACCCCGCGCGGGAATCGGAGCAGCACTAAGCCAGGCCAGCGGCGCACCAATGAAAAACGCCGCGATACCCATATCGGGATCGCGGCGTTTTTTCGCCTAAAGCCGCTTGAGCGACTTGAGCGACTAAACCAGCTTAGGCCGCCTTATCCATCTGACGCTCACCGCCCACGGCTTCGATCAGATCGTCGAGCAGCTTGGCGAGCTCGCCGGTCATCAGCGCCACGTCGGCGTCGAACTTCTCGGCCTCGCCTTCGGCCGTCGGATCGGCGGCATCTTTGATGATGTCGAGCGGCGTCACGCGCTTGATCGCGAAGGCATCCGTGAGCACGAACGAGATACGGTCGTTCCACGTCATCGCGAGCTTGGTACAGCGCTTGCCCGCTTCGATGTGTTGACGCACATCCGCGCCGTCGAGCGGGTGACGCACGTAACGCACGGCAGCCTTCTCATCGGTATTCGAGCGCAGTTCCACGTCCTGATCGACGGTGAAGCCGCCCGGCGCTTCGTTACCGGCCAGCCACGACGTCATGACAGCGACCGGTGCCTCGTTGAGCTCAATGTTCTCGAGCGTGATGTCGAGCGTCTTGAGCAGCAGGCTGCGCACTTCGTCGGCCTTCGTCGGCGACGCAGCGTCGATCACCAGCCAGCGATTCACCGGATCGATCCACACGCGCGTGTCACGGCGAATGCCGAAGGCGCGCGGCAGCAGTTCGTCGGTGACCTGCTCCTTGAGTTCCTTCATCTGCTTGCGGCCCGGCTTGAAGCCCTGCTGCTCTTCGAGTTCGGCCGCCTTGGCGCGCGTCACTTGATTGACGACGGTCGACGGCAGCAGCTTCTTCTCGGCACGATAGGCCAGCAGAAATTGACGATTGATGCTGTGAACGAGCTCGCCGCCTTCACGCGGCGCCGCCCAGCCCTGCACTTGCATTTCGAGGCTGCCGCCCTCGCGGAACGCGTGCTTCTCGAGCGCGTCTTCCATTTGCGCGACGCTCATGGACCAACCGGCAGGAATTCGGTGCAACTGAAGATTCTTGAACCACATCGGCATCACCGCAAAAAGCAAAAGGAGCGATTTTACCAGTGACCCGATGGGCGACGCGACCGACTTTACAAATCAAAGGAATCGGTCGAGGATCTTGCGGCTCGGTTTGTCGAGACTGCTCGAGTCTCGAATGAGGAAGTGAATGCCGTGGCTGTCGGTAATGAGCAGCGTCTGGCCGCCGAGACGGCGAATATCTTCTTCGCCGCGCAGCACGAACGAGGCTTCGCCGCGATTGGTCTGCACCGTCCACGTACTCGGCGTGGCAAACGTCGACACGCCCTTGATGCGTTGCACTTCGGGCATGAATTCGCGCGCCGCCAACTCCTCGCGCACCAGCGTCTGCATATTCACCGGCAGCACGTCGAGCGAGTCGAGCCATGCCAACTCGCGCCCTTCGGTACTCACCAGCGCCAGCCCGTCGTCGGGTGCGGCAATCGGAAAGGCGCGCACAGGCACCACGCCTTCGTGCGAAATACCGGCGCTGTCGGTGAGCACCAATCGGCCAAACGCGTTACGCGAGAGCGTGAAATCGATTTGCATAAGGTCCTCGCGTCGATCAGTTGGCCGAGAGCGGCTGTGCGGGGGCGGCGGTCACGGCGGCGATCGTCGCGGCGGCTTCGGCGGTGTCGAGCGTTTCGTCGATGTCCGTATCGACGTTGCGTTGCTGGGCCTGATACAGCTTGTAGTAAGCCCCTTCGCGCGCGATCAGTTCATCGTGGTTGCCCACTTCGACGATCTTGCCGCGGTCGAGCACCACCAGCCGGTCGGCCTTGCGCAGCGTCGAGAGCCGGTGCGCGATGGCAATTGTCGTGCGGCCTTGCACGAGGTTGTCGAGCGCCTTTTGAATTTCCTTCTCGGTGGCCGTATCGACCGACGACGTGGCCTCGTCGAGAATCAGAATGCGCGGGTCGATCAGCAGTGCGCGCGCAATCGAAATACGCTGACGCTCGCCGCCCGAGAGGGCTTGCCCGCGCTCACCGACGAGCGAGTCGTAACCATGCGGCAACCGCAAGATAAATTCATGGGCGTGCGCAGCACGCGCGGCGGCCACCACTTCGGCGCGCGTCGCATTCGGTTTGCCGTAGGCGATATTGTCGGCAATCGTGCCGAAGAACAGGAACGGCTCCTGCAACACCAGCCCCACGTTGCGGCGGAATTCCGAGACCGGCAGCGCGCGAATATCCACGCCGTCGATTTGAATCGAGCCTTCGGCCACGTCGTAGAAGCGGCAGATCAGGTTCACCAGCGTGCTCTTGCCCGAGCCGCTGTGGCCCACCAGGCCGATCATCTCGCCCGGGGCGATGCGCAAGTCCATGCCGCGAATCACCGAGCGGTTGCCGTAACGGAAGCCGATGTCGCGCAGATCGATCGCGCCCTTCACTTCCTTCAGATGCACCGGGTTGACGGGCTCCGGTACGTTCGAGACGTGATCGAGCACGTCGAAGATACGCTTGGCGCCAGCGGCGGCCTTCTGCGTGACCGAGACGATACGGCTCATCGAATCGAGACGCGTATAGAAACGGCTGATGTAAGTCAGGAACGCGGCGAGCACACCGACCGTGATCTCGTGCTTCGAGATTTGCCAGATGCCGAAGATCCACACCACCAGCAGGCCCACTTCGGTCAGGAACGTCACCGTCGGCGAGAACAGCGACCACACGCGGTTCACGCGGTCGTTGACCACGAGGTTATGACGGTTGGCTTCCTTAAAGCGCGCCACTTCGCGGTTTTCCTGCGCAAACGCTTTGACGACGCGAATGCCCGGAATGGTGTCGGCCAGCACGTTGGTGATTTCGGCCCAGATCCGGTCGACCTTTTCGAAGCCATGACGCAGACGGTCGCGCACCAGATGAATCAGCCAGGCAATGAACGGCAGCGGCACGAGCGTAACCACCGCCAGCCAAGGGTTGATCGAAATGAGAATGACCGCGGTCATCACGATCATCAGCACGTCGGTGGCGAAGTCGAGCAAGTGCAGCGACAGGAACACGCAGATGCGGTCGCTCTCCGAGCCGATACGCGCCATCAAGTCACCCGTGCGCTTTCCGCCGAAATATTCCAGCGACAGACGCAGCAAGTGCGAATACGTTTCCGTGCGCAGGTCGGCGCCGATACGCTCGGACACCTTGGCGAGCAGATACGTGCGCGCCCAGCCCAGCACCCACGCCACGACGCCTGCGCCGAGCAGGCCCGAGAGATACATTCCCACCAGATGATAATCGATGGGCTTGCCGTTCTGGAACGGAATCAACACGTTGTCCATCAGCGGCATCGTCAGATACGGCGGGATCAACGTGGCGCCGGTCGCGCACAGCGTGAGCAAGAAACCGGCGAGCAACTGAAAGCGGTACGGCCGCGCAAAGCGCCACAGGCGCAGCAAAGCCCACGTCGACGGTGGGGCTTCCGTTTCCGGGTTGCATTGCGGGCAGTCGTCGACGCCCGGCGGCAGTTCGGCCAGACAGATCGGGCAAGTGCCGACTTCCGCGACCTCGTCTGCCGCCACGCGGCCCGCCACGGTGGCGTCGCGCATGCGCACCACGGTATCCATCAACTGCAAGGCGGCGGGGTTATGGCCCAGCGTGTAGCGCCAGCTGGCGAGCTTGCGGTGCGCGTCGCACAACTCCAGCGCGCCGACGCCGGCGTGATCGGTATGCGTGAGCGACAAATCCGCCCGATACGCCCATGTCTGCCAGCCCCCGGCTTGCGCCGACGCCCCGCCTGCCGTGGCCTCGCGCGCCAGAATCCGGCGGTCGGTCGCCACCACCACGCCGCGCGCAAAGTGCAGGTGCGCGTCGAGATCGATCGTCAGCCAGGCCAGCACGACCTCGCCGTCGGCCAACTGTGCGGCGGCGTCCGGGTACCAGGACTCGGCGGCGGCACTGCGGGCAGAAGCGGCAAAGGAAGCGGGAGCGGCAGCGGGCGGGCGACTGTCGGAGGCGGCGGTGGGACTGGCGGAGGCGGTGTCGGTCATTGCTGCGGCGGGCGTGTCCTCAAGGGGCGGACATCGAGGCAAACGGAGAGAAATCGACGCGAGCTTTCCCTGTCAGCCCGCAAATTTGCCGCAAGTATAACCACAGCGACGCCTTTTGCGGCGGGGAGTTCCCCGATGACACACCGCAACATTGAAATATTGTTGCGCCGGTCAACCGATTGCCCGATTTCACGTTAAGTAACCAGTTAACTGTACAAGCGCGACCGGCTGTGCCGCCCGAAATCGGCCTTGCCGGCTTCACCGAATCCAGCCTTGACGCGTGAATTAGCCTTAGATGAAAAAGAAAGACATTGAGATTTTCGATGTCCTGTCGCTGCGCGGCCCGAATATGTGGACATATCGGCCGGTGCTTGAGGCATGGGTCGATATCGGCGAACTCGAAGAGTTCCCGTCCAACAAGATCCCGGGGTTTCCTGAGCGGCTGTCCGCGTGGCTGCCGACGCTCATCGAGCACCGTTGCAGCATCGGCGAGCGCGGCGGCTTCTTGCAGCGCCTGCGCGAAGGCACGTGGCCCGGCCACATTCTGGAACACGTCACGCTGGAATTGCAGAACCTCGCGGGCATGCCCGGCGGCTTCGGCAAAGCGCGTGAGACCCCGATCAGCGGCGTCTACAAGGTGATCGTGCGTGCCTGGCACGAAGACGTGACCCGCGCCGCGCTGTTCGCGGCCCGCGATCTGGTCATGGCTGCCATCGAAGACCGCCCGTACGACGTGGAAGCTGCCGTCGAAATGCTGCGCGGTCTGGTCGACAAGCACTGCCTGGGCCCGAGCACCGCCTGCATCGTCGATGCGGCCGACGATCGCGACATCCCGCATATCCGCCTGTCCGACGGCAATCTGGTGCAACTGGGCTACGGCGCTGCCGCCCGCCGCATCTGGACCGCCGAGACGGACCGCACCCCCGCCATCGCCGAGAGCATCTCGCGCGACAAAGACCTCACCAAACAATTGCTGGAATCGTGCGGCGTGCCCGTGCCGGAAGGCCGTCTGGTCGAGAGCGCCGACGACGCGTGGGAAGCCGCCGAAGACATCGGCCTGCCGGTGGTGGTCAAGCCGTACGACGGCAACCATGGCCGTGGCGTGTTCATCAATCTCACCACGCGAGAAGAAGTCACCACGGCGTTCGCCGTCGCCCTCGAAGAAGGCAACGGCGTGATCGTCGAGCGCTTCGTGCAAGGGCTGGAGCATCGCCTGCTCGTGGTGGGTGGCCGTGTGGTCGCCGCCGCGATGGGCGAAATGGCCTCGGTGGTCGGCGACGGCAAGCACACCGTCTCGGAACTCATCGAGCTGCAAATCAACAGCGACCCGCGTCGCGGCAGCGCGGAAGACCAGCCGCTCAACCGCGTGCGCATCGACTCGTCGGCCCGGCTGGAGCTCAAGCGTCAAGGTTTCGACGCCGATTCCGTGCCGCCCGAAGGCAAGAACGTCCTGATTCAGCGCAACGGCAACGTCGCGTTCGACGTCACCGACCGTGTGCACCCGAGCGTGGCCGCCCATGCGTCGCTGGCCGCCCGTATCGTCGGGCTGGACATCGCCGGTGTCGATCTGGTGGCGGAAGACATCTCCCGCCCGCTGGCCGACCAACGCGGCGCCATCGTCGAAGTCAACGCCGGCCCCGGCCTGCTCATGCACCTGAAGCCGGCGTCGGGCGAAGCCCGCCCGGTAGGCCGCGCCATCGTCGACCACCTGTTCCCGCAAGGCGATGCCGGCCGTATTCCGGTTGTCGGCATCACCGGCACCAACGGCAAGACCGTTGTCGCCCGCCTGCTCACGCATTTGCTGCAATTGGCTGGGGAACATACCGGCCTCGCATGCAGCGACGGCCTGTTCCTCGACAAGCGCCTCGTGCAAAGCGGCGACCGCGCCAACTGGGACGCCGCACACCGCGTACTGATGAACGCCAGCGTCACCGCTGCCGTGTTCGAGAACGATAGCGGCGCCATCCTCTCCGAAGGCTTGGCCTACGACCGCTGCCAGGTCGGCATCGTCACCAACATCGACCGTCCGGACCATCTGGGCCAGTTCTTCGTTGAAGACGTCGACCGCATGTACAACGTGCTGCGTACGCAGATCGACGTGGTGCTGCCCGAAGGCGTGGCGGTACTCAACGCCCGCGATCCGCTCGTGGTCGAAATGGCCGATCTGTGCGACGGCGACGTGATCTTCTTCGGTCTGGACGAGCAACTGCCTGCCATCGTGGCGCATCGCGCTGCCGGTAAACGTGTGGTGTTCGTGCGCGATGGTCGCGTGGTGCTCGCCACGGGTGCAGAAGAAAGCGTTGTGGCCGCTACCGCCGACATGCCGCTGACCTACGCCGGGCGCGTCGCCTTCCAGATCGAGAACGTGCTGGCCGCTGTGGCTGCTGCGTGGTCGATGGGCGTGAAGCTCGACATCCTGCGTGCTGGCGTGACCACGTTCGACGTGGGTCAGGTTGACGCACCGGGCCGCTTCACTCTGTTCGAAAAGCAAGGCGCGACGGTCATCGTCGACGACGCTCACAACGCCCCGGCGCTGACCGCGCTGGCGGCTGCACTGGCCACGTTGCCGGGCGAGCGCCGCATTGCCGTCTACGGCCCGGGCCTCGACCGCATGGACGAAGACCTGCAAGCCGAGGGCAAGCTGCTCGCGCAGACGTTCGATCGCGTGGTGCTGTGCGACGACCAAAGCGTGTCGCGCAAACGTGAGTCGGCCGAGTCGCGGGCGCAACTGCGTGCCGGTATCGATGCGGCGGGCCGCAAGGTCCAAGTGGCTGACGCTGGCGAGCGCCGTAGCGCTGCCGAGGAAGCCTTGGCCCAGTTGGTGCCGGGCGACGTGCTGGTGCTGCAAGCCGATGAAGGCGGTGCGGCGGCCATGCTCGACCTCGTGCACCTGTGGATGGGTCAACCGATGCGCGCGCTGGCCGCCTGAGCGCCCGCCACAGACAGCAGCGATGAAATGAAGACAGGCGGCGTTCGGGGAAGTTAAATGCCGCCTGCTCTATATAGATAGTTACCGAATACCCAAGCCACAGTCGTTTTTCTCGCAAACCACCAGCCATACAGGGACGCGAAGTGGACAGACAGGGATTGCAATTTATGGAAGTCTCCCGCATCCGCGCATTGCGCGGTCCGAACCTCTGGAGCCGTCACACGGCCATCGAGGCCATCGTGACGTGTACCGATCTCGAGTACTCGATCGGCAATTTGGCCGGTTTCGAAGCGCGTCTGCGTGCGCGTTTCCCGGAACTGACGGCCCTCACGCCCGATGCGGAAGAGCGTCCGGTGTCGCTCGCCGACGCCCTCGCCACGACCGCCCTGCACTTGCAGGCGGCGGCCGGATGCCCGGTGACGTTCAGCCAAACGACGCAAACCATCGAGCCGGGCACGTTCCAAGTGGTGGTGCAGTACACCGAGGAGCCCGTTGGGCGTCTCGCGTTCGAACTCGCACAGCAACTGATCAATGCCGCGCTCGAAGACAGCCCGTTCGATCTGGCCGACGCCCTCTACCGCTTGCGCGACCTCGATGAAGACGTGCGCCTCGGCCCGTCGACCGGTTCGATCGTCTACGCGGCGGTGGCGCGCGGCATTCCGTATCGCCGCCTGACCGAAGGGTCGATGGTGCAATTCGGCTGGGGCAGCAAGCAACGCCGTATTCAAGCCGCCGAAACCGACCGCACGTCGGCTGTCGCGGAATCGATTGCCCAAGACAAAGACCTGACCAAGACGCTGCTGCACGCGGCCGGCGTGCCGGTGCCGTTGGGCGGCACCGTGCGCGACATCGAAGACGCGTGGAAGCTGGTGCAGGAAATCGACGCCCCTGTGGTGGTCAAGCCGCGCGACGGCAACCAAGGCAAGGGTGTAGCCGTGCGTCTGCGCACGCGCGAAGAGATCGAGAAGGCGTTCGAAGCTGCGCAAGATATCAGCCGCGACGTCATCATCGAGCGCTACATTCCGGGCCACGACTTCCGCCTGCTGGTGATCGGCAACAAGCTGGTTGCTGCGGCACGCCGCGATCCGCCGCAAGTGACCGGCGACGGCGTGCACACCGTGCGTCAGTTGGTCGAAACGGTTAACGCCGACCCGCGCCGTGGCGAAGGCCATGCGACGTCGCTGACCAAGATTCGCTTCGACGACATCGCACTTGCGACGCTCGCCAAGCAAGGACTGAACGCCGACTCCGTGCCCGAAGCGGGCGCGCGCATCGTGCTGCGTAACAACGCCAACCTGTCGACGGGCGGCACCGCCACCGACGTGACCGACGACGTCCATCCGGAAATCGCCGCACGCGCCGTAGCTGCTGCGCAGCAAGTCGGTCTGGATATCGCGGGCGTGGATGCTGTGTGCGAGACGGTCATTCGTCCGTTCGAAGATCAGGCAGGCGGCATTGTTGAAGTCAATGCGGCACCCGGCCTGCGCATGCACTTGCAACCGTCGTACGGCAAGGGCCGTGCGGTCGGTGAAGCCATCGTCTCGACCATGTTCGAAGACGGCGACGACGGCCGTATTCCGGTCGTGGCCGTGTCGGGCACGAATGGCAAGACGACGACGGTGCGTTTGATTGCGCACCTGATCGCCCAGCGTGGCCTGCGTGTCGGCATGACCGGCACCGATGGCATTTACGTGAGCGGTCAGCGTATCGACACGGGCGATTGCAGCGGTCCGCGCAGCGCGCGTAACGTGCTGCTGCACCCGGACGTGGACGCCGCCGTTTTCGAAACCGCACGTGGCGGCTTGCTGCGTGAGGGGCTGGCCTACGACCGTTGCGACGTCGCCGTGGTGACGAACATCGGCATGGGCGACCACCTTGGCCTGTCGTACATCAACACGGTCGAAGATCTGGCCGTGCTCAAGAGCGTGATCGTGCGCAACGTCGCGCCGAACGGCATGGCTGTGCTGAACGCCGCCGACCCGATGGTCGCTCGCATGGCCGACGCTTGCCCGGGCAAGGTGACGTATTTCGCCATGGACGCATCGCATCCGGTGCTCGCCACGCACCGCGCCAAGGGCAAGCGCGTGGTGTTCGTCGAAGGCGGCGATATCGTGACGGCGCAAGGCAGCGAAGAAACGCGCTATGCGTTGTCGGCAATTCCGCTTACGCGTGGTGGTGCGATCGGCTTCCAAGTCGAGAACGCCATGGCAGCGATTGGTGCGGCATGGGCACTGGCGATCGATCCGACGATCGTGCGCGCGGGTTTGGCCACGTTCGTGAACGATGCGGGCACGGCACCGGGACGCTTCAACGTGTTCGACTACAAGGGTGCGACGGTGATTGCCGATTACGGTCACAACCCGGACGCGATTGCCGCGCTCACGCAGGCTGTCGAAACGATGCCGGCCAAGCGCCGCTCGGTGGTGATTTCGGGCGCGGGCGACCGTCGCGACGAAGACATCCGCCGTCAGACGGAAATTCTGGGCGACGCTTTCGACGATGTGCTGCTGTATCAGGATCAATGCCAGCGCGGCCGTGAAGACGGCGAAGTGCTGGGCCTGCTGCGCGAAGGTCTCGTGGATGCTCGACGCACCAGCCATATCGACGAAATTCGCGGCGAATTTGCTGCGATCGATACGGCACTGGCGCGTCTGCAACCGGGCGACCTGTGCTTGATTCTGATCGATCAAGTGGATGAAGCGCTGGAGCACATTGGTAAGCGCGTGAAGGAAGCTGCGGCGCGCTGATCGAAGGGTTGCCGAATGCGCGCGTCGCTCGACGCGCGACATATCGCCAACATGGAAATGCCCCCGAAGTCTGGCGTCGTCGTCAGCGCTTCGGGGGCATTTTCTTTTCTGCGTACGGTCTTAGTGACCGAAGCGTCTGATGAGCAATTGCCCTGAGAACTCCCGATCGATGTCGCCTTGTTGACCGGGATTGAGGTTGCGACTCAGCCGCGCTTCCGCCTCCACCGTACTCGCATACTTCAACGACGCGACCGGATTGGCGGGTTGTCGATCCGCCACAATGACGCGTCCCCGGTTTTCGCCGACAACTGTAAAGGTGTGCCCGCTCAGCGCATTAGCCGATCCCAGATAGACGCTGGTTCCGGGGGGCCGGTGTTGCAATACGGTTTCTAGCGGAACATCGCCGTTCAAATCATAGACGACACGTGTCGCCCCGGTCAGGCGGCTCAACTCTTCGATCCTCGGCCGCACCTGCGTTCGCTGCTGCACTAAATAGCGCGTGAGGTCGTGGCACAGCGCCCCCGGGCACAGCCCTTCGTTATCTCTGACGCCTTGAATGAGTTGGGCGATATCGGTCACACCTTGGTCGCCATGTTCCGCGATCAGTTGCTGATAAAGCACGTTGTGATTGTGGGTGGTTCTGGCGATGACTTCCTGCTGAATTTCCTCATTGGTGCGCTCGCGGGTCGAAAGCCCGCCAAGCGCCAACGTTTCACCGTAGGCGGCCCGCGTCGTCGGAATGTCTTGTACGACGCCACGCGCGAGCGGCGGCCTCGCGACCCGCTGTTGGTTCTGTTGGCGGCGACGATAAATGCCGTAGCCGATACCCAGCAGTACGCCAACGCCGACCACCAGGCCGACGACACGCTGCACAGGCGCGGCATCGTCCGCCTTCTTCTGTACGCTCGCCCCGGGAGTATGCGTTGGCTCGCTGCCGCCACCCCCACTGCTGCCGGTGGTTGCACTCTCCACAAGCACGCGCTTCGCTTGCAGATCGTCGCCATTGAGCACGTCGGAGGCCGTCTTGATGTAGTGCGTGATTTCCTGACGCGCCTGCGGATCGGCCTGCACGTCCTTGGTGTCGAGCATTGCCGTGAGCGATCCGATGATCTCGCGCAACTCGGCATCGTAGGCATCCGCGCCTTCGACCTTGCGCTGAAGCACGGCTGGACGTGCCTTGTCGGCCATGCGCTGCACCTGTCGCTGCACACGCGCGTCGGGGCGGTTATTGGCGAGTTGAAAGACCGGTGTGCGTGCTCGTTGCACTGCGCCATGCGCATTCGTTGCAGCACTGGTTTTCGGTGGTTCGCGTTTCTCGGCATATCGGGGCATGGCTTCGATTCCTTATCATTGCGCCAGCATTCGGCGCACGGCTGCACATGACAGAAAACAGGAAAGCTACCGACCGATGCTGAGCCAATGTGCCCGGCGTGGCGGAAAAAGAACGGCTAAGTATAGCAATGCGCCGTGCTTCATGAACCGAGGTCATCCCAGCAGTTTCCACAGGGCGCTGGCCATAAAGATTGGCACGTGTGGCGTAGAAGATTCCAGCCCTGCACGTCTGGTGGGCTATCATGCCAGTCTTCTCCGCAGTTGGTCCTTATGATTTCCGTTCGCAATCTCACGCTGCGTCGCGGCGTAAACGTCGTGCTCGACAGCACATCCGTCACCTTCACCCCGGGCGAAAAGATTGGCCTTGTCGGCCGCAACGGCGCAGGCAAGTCGTCCTTTTTCGGCCTTCTCAATGGCACGCTGCACGAAGATAGCGGCGAGTTCTCGATCCCCGCTTCATGGAAGATGGGTCAGGTCGCGCAGGACATGCCCGAGACAGAGCAGGGAGCGACCGACTTCGTCGTCGAGGGTGACACCGTATTGCTGGCCGCGTACGCCGAAGTCGCCGCAGCCGAGGCTAGCGACGACGGCATGCGCATGGCGCATGCGTATATGAACCTCCATGACGCCGGTGCGCACGACGCCCCCGCCCGCGCCCAAGCGCTGATTCAGGGCCTCGGTTTCAGTGCCGCGCAACTCGATCAGCCGGTCAACAGCTTCTCCGGTGGCTGGCGCATGCGACTGCAACTGGCGCGCGCGCTCATGTGCCCGTCAGACCTGCTACTGCTCGATGAACCGACGAACCACCTCGACATCGACGCGCTGGTCTGGCTGGAGGGGTGGCTCAAACGCTACCAGGGAACGCTGGTAGTGATCAGCCACGACCGCGAATTTCTCGACGCGGTGACGCAAGTCACCGTGCACGTCGACAATGCCAAGCTCGTGCGCTATGGCGGCAACTACAGCAAGTTCGAAGACATGCGCGCCGAGCAACTCGTCTTGCAACAGGCAGCGATGGCCAAGCAGGTGGAAAAGATCGCCCACTTGCAGAAATTCATCGACCGTTTCAAGGCTCAGGCATCGAAGGCGAAACAGGCGCAGAGCCGGGTCAAGGCGCTCGAACGCATGGAGAAAGTGGCACCCGTGCTTGCCGAAGCGGAGTTCAACTTCGAGTTCAAGGAACCCCTCAACGTCCCGAACCCGCTGTTGTCGATGCTGGACGCAAGCTTTGGCTACCCTGCCCCGAGCGAAGCCCCTCCGGGCACACCGCCCACGGTCATCGTGCAAGGCATCAGCCGTTCCGTTCTGGCCGGGCAGCGCATCGGCATTTTGGGTGCCAACGGCCAAGGCAAGTCCACGCTAGTGAAGACAGTGGCGCACGCGCTGACGCCGATTGCTGGCGAAATCAGCGAAGGCAAGGGGCTGAACATCGGCTACTTCGCGCAGCAGGAACTGGACGTGCTGCGCCCGCTCGACACGCCGATGGAACACATGATTCGCCTCGCACGTGACACGCCGCCACAGATGCGTGCCCCAGGCCAGAGTGGCACCGAACAATCGCTTCGCACTTTCCTCGGCACGTTCAACTTTAGCGGCGACATGGTTCACCAAAAGGTGGGCACGATGAGCGGCGGCGAGAAGGCGAGACTCGTGCTGTGCATGATCGTGTGGCAGCGTCCTAACCTGCTGTTGCTTGACGAGCCTACCAACCACCTCGACCTGGCCACACGCGAAGCGCTGGCCGTGGCGCTCAACGAGTTCGAAGGCACGGTGATGCTGGTCAGCCACGACCGCGCGCTGCTGCGTGCCGTATGTGACGAGTTCTGGCTGGTCACGAACGGCGGCGTCGAACCCTTCGACGGCGATCTGGACGATTACCAGCAGTTCCTGCGCGACGAAGCACGTCGAATGCGCGAGCAGGTCAGCGCATAACGGTAGGCCGTTCGTGCTTATCAACCGCACGCGCGGCCCATTGCTCGGGCGTCATCACCAGCCGAAAACCGATATGCGACATCGGATTAAGCGGGTCGGTGCCGCGCCGTGCGCTCGTGCGGTAGCCGCTGCAATAGGTGTCGGTACAAAGAAATGAACCGCCGCGTGTGACGCGCTTCGGCGCGTTGGGCGGCGTCGCACCGTCATCGGGGTCGAAGCTCTCCAGCGGACCGCGCGGGTCGATGATTCGGCCGCCGCGTTTGGCCTGCATCGCGAAGTAATCAGCACCGTACCAATCCGCGACCCATTGCCAGACGTTGCCCGCCATGTCGTACAGCCCGTAACCATTCGGTGCAAAGCTGCCCACGGGGCGCGTGCCCACCTCGATCTTCGTGGTGCTGGTCATGGGAAACGGTTGCTTGTCGTCGTCCCAGATGTTGGCCATCGGCTTACCATCCGGCGTCTTTTTATCGCCCCATGCGTAGTCGGCTTGCGTCAGTCCGCCGCGCGCCGCGACTTCCCACTCGGCCTCTGTCGGCAGACGCTTCCCCACCCACGCGGCATATGCCGACGCATCGTCGTAAGACACCTGCACCACGGGATGATCGGCTTTGCCCGTCAGATCGCTGCCCGGCCCTTGCGGATGCCGCCAATTCGCGCCGGGCACGAAGCGCCACCACCGCGTGGCATCTTGTAGCGAGACCTGCCGATCCGTGCCGACGAACACCATCGCCCCCGGGACAAGCGTGCTCGCAGGCGGCTCCGGCGTACCCGGTGGCAACTGCACCTTCAGGTCATCCCAGCGCGGCGCGCGCTCGGCGGTTGTGACGTAACCGGTCGCGGCGACAAAGCGTTCGAACTCGGCATTGGTCACATCGTGCACATCCATCCAGAATCCGCTGACCGTCACGTCGTGTGCCGGGCGCTCGTTGCGCTCCGCGATCCGACTGTTTGTGCCCATGACAAAACGCTGCGCCGGAATCCATGCCATGCGCGCCGGGCCATCGCGGCCATCGCCGATACGCGGGACGACCGGGCCGGTGGGCGGCGTGTCGCCACGTGCCGACAACCACCCTCCCGCACCGGCGGCCAGCAGCACGCCGACGAGCGGCGCCAGCCACGCCACATTGATCGCCCTCACTCCGACAACCCCGGCGCAAGCACCACGCCGACGCGCGTCATGTACTCGCGCCATCCCTGCTTCAGGCGGGTCACGACATCGGGATGTTCGGCGCTGACGTCGCTCGTCTCGCCACGATCCGCCGACATGTCGTAGAGCTTCCAATCAGGCGGTCCAGACACGGGATGCGGCCCTTGCTTGAGCTGAACCGACAACAATTTCCAGCGGTTATCGCGGATGTACCGGTTACCGGCAAACTCCTCGCCGACCAGCGCATCGTCGGGCAAATGCGTGGCTTTGGTGCCGGTCAGCAACGGCAGTAACGACGTGCCGGTCATCGGATTGACCGCCTCGCCGCGATAGCGGCTGCCGGGGTTTGCGACGCCTGCCAACTGAAGGAACGTCGGCGCAAGATCGAGTACCGACGTCAGTTGCGAGGCCTGCCCCTGCGCGTCCCGCTGCCTTGGCATCCGCACGATCGCGGGCACGCTCACGCCCCCTTCCGCCGGATACCCCTTGAACAACCGGAACGGCGTCGCACTGACTTCGGCCCAACGCGTGCCCAACGCAATGTTCGAGCGTCGGCGGCCCAGATTCGCGTAACTGTTGTCGTTATCGGGACCGTCCGGATAAAACACATCCACGCGCTCTCCCGACGGGCCGTTATCCGATGCAAAAAACACAAAGGTGTTGTCGTATTGACCAGAGGCTTTCAGATAGTCGATGAGCCGCCCGATATTGGCATCGAGACTCTCGACCATCGCGGCGTACACCTCCATCTTCCGGGCTTCGACTTTGCGCTGATCAGGCGTCAATTGCTCCCACGCAGGGTTCGCCGGTGACACCGGCAATTGCGCGGCCGGTTTGAAATCGCGCGGCACGATGCCCAAGGCTTTCTGCCGCGCCAGGCGCTCGTTGCGGATGACGTCGTACCCGGCGTCATAACGGCCACGATAGTGATCGATGGTGTCGTCCGGCGCTTGCAGCGGCCAATGCGGCGCGGTGTAGGCGGCGTAGGCAAAAAACGGTTTGCCGTCAGCGCGATTGCGCTCGATGTAATTAATCAGCTTGTCGGTGTAGCCGGTGCTCGAATAGAAATTCTCGGGCAGCCGCACGATAGAACCATTCTCGCGATACGACGCACGATCCGCCGAAGTGATCTTGCCTGGCGTCGGCCCGAAATGCGCTGCGCCGCCTTGCAACAGGACGAACGACGATTCAAAGCCACGCGCCTGCGGACTTTGGCCCGGCGTGAGCCCGAGGTGCCATTTCCCAACCATATACGTGTGATAACCGCCATCGCGCAACAAGCTGGCAATCGAGAGCGAGCGTTCGTTGAGATAGCCCTCGTATCCGGGCTGTCCGACCTGATAAATCTGCAACGTCTCGGCCATCGTGCCCAGTCCGGACAAATGGTGATCGGCCCCCGAGAGCAACATGGCGCGTGTGGGCGAGCAACTGGGCGCGACGTGGAAGTTCGTCAGAATCCGGCCCGACGCGATGAGCGCATCGAGATTCGGCGTGCGGATTTCTCCACCGAATGCACCGACGTCGGAATACCCGAGGTCGTCGGCGAGAATCATCAAGATATTCGGGCGCTGCGCCGGAGCGGCCCATGCACTCGCGCTCAGGCAGGCTGCGACAGCATACGGCAACACCTTAAGCGCTTTGATCGCCCTAAGCGTGGCAGGCACCGCCGTGCGCATCGTCCGACCGCACCGGATCATTGAATCGTTCATCCTCAGGCTCCCCTCAGAAGGCATGACTGATGCCCAACGCCACGGCGCTCGTGTTCTCGCCGGGCAGCGGTGTCATATCGAATGCCAGCGCGTACCGGCTGTTGCCGCGATTGTTGATGCGCGCATAGCTTGCATAGAGTCGCGTGCGCTTCGACAGGCTGTGTTCGATACCGACATACAGCCCGGTCGCGTCGCCGTTCGAGCCGCCGCTCTCGTTGCGATTGACCAGCGACACCACGAGCTCGTCGGTGGCGGTGAATTGGTAGCGCCCGCCAAGTTGCCAGTCGAAGCCCTGCTGCGACGGCTTGCCTGTCGTGTAGATGCCTGAGTAACGGTGCACGGCCGCGGTGATCTTGTAATGCCCGTGAATCCAGTATTCGCCGACGAGCCACACGTCCTGCATGCTTTCGCCGGGCTTGGCGTTATTGAAGTTGTCGTAGACCAGCGATGCGAACCATGGCCCCGTCGAATAACGCAGCCCGGTACTGGTGCCCTGCCCGCTGGTTTTCCGCTCGCCGGTCTGAAGGTTTTCGCCCTGCTTGCCCAGCGACAGTGAGGAGATCACCTGAAAGCCGTTCCATTTCGGCGTTTCGTACTTGACGGTGTTGTTCTCGAGCCAGCGCTCGTACGAGGCGATGACGTTAGTGATGACGCTGTAATTACCGGTGTACGTGGGGTCGATCCGGCCGTAAGTGGTCGCCGACGTCACCCGCATGCGACCGAGCAACAGCCGACCGAAATCCCCCTTAAGCGCCACGTAAGTGTCACGCGCAGGCGGCACCGGCTGAGTACCGTTGTTCACGCGAAAACGCCATTCGAGTACCGCCTGCGCTTCGAGCGTGTCGGTAATTTTCTCGACATCGCGAAAGACGAAGCGCGATGTTTGCAGACCACCGCTTTGCATGCGGGGCGTGGTTTGGTTTTGGGCGCGGATGGTTTCGAAGTAGCTATCGACAACACCGGACAGCGTGGGTCCGGTTTGCGCGAAAGACGCGCCGGAACAATGCGCGAGAACCAGCGCAGTGCAAGCCTTCTTGTACATGTCTCCTCCTGTGCGAGCGCCGCCTTGTGGGTGTTGCGGGCAGCGTCAGGGCACGGCGGTCCGGTGGCCCGGCAACGTGTGTGCGGGGACCGGAGCGGTGTTCGTTCGTGTGGGATACCGCTGGGGCGACGCGGGGTAGCGTGCCCGCGAGGACTACTTGTTGAGGCTCATGACCCAAGCGGCAAAACGATCGGCCTCACCTTCGGCGAGCGCATTCGGCGGCATCGGGATCGAACCCCACTTGCCTTGGCTGCCTTCGAGAATGCTTTTCTTGATCTTCGCCAGCGCCGCCGGATCGTCGCGATACGACGCCGCAATCGCGCGAAACGCGGGGCCCACCTTCTTGTCGTTCATGTCGTGGCAAGCGCGGCAGGACTGTTCGCTGGCCGAAGGCGCAGCGGTTGCCGTATTCGTCAGCACGCCGAACATGCCGGACGCGCTCAGCGTGAGTGCAACGCTGAAGACAGCGCGGAATTTCATGGTGAACCCCTCAAAAAATGCGATCCCCCAACAGCGGAACCGCTGAATTGTGACTTTTTTATGTATACGTATCGTTACAAAAGAATACATTGTAAAAAAATAAAATACATATCACTCTTTCGGGATGCACATCATCGATTGGTTATAGCCAGGGGTTCCGTTTTCCGGGATCTCGGGCAAGATGCGGGATCCGCCATTTCTGCCGACCACGCGATGCTCCCTGTTCCCCCAATTGCCCCGATTGCCCCCTTCCCCGACGACGCCTGGAACGCATGGACACCCAACGATCTCGCGCAGCGATTGGGCGAGACGTCGGCTGACTGGTATGTCGTGGGGGGATGGGCGCTGGATCTGTGGCACGGAACGCAGACGCGTGAGCATGAGGATCTGGAGTTTTCCGTGCTGCCCGAGGACGTGAGTTACTTCCGGGAAGCGCTGGCGGAGCTGGTGTTCTTCACCGTACGCGATGGCGTGGTCGAGCACCTGCCTGCGTCGGAGCCTCCGGCGGCAGACATCACACAGTTATGGGGCGGGGATTTGGCTGAGCGTTGCTGGCGTGTCGACATGATGGTCGAGACGCAGGGCACGCGAGACACGTGGGTGTATAAGCGCGCGCCGTCACTGCGGCGTCATCGCGCCGAGATGGTTCGGCACACCGGTGACGGCGTGCCCTATCTGTGCCCAGCGGCGGTGCTGCTTTTCAAAGCTAAGCACCGCCGCGAGAAAGACGAACGCGATTTCCGTCTTGCATTACCTAAACTGCTGCCGTCCGAGAGAGACGATCTGCGGCAATGGCTAGAGACACTGCATCCGGGGCACGACTGGCTTCAGGCACTATAAGCGCCCTCACCTGCGCACGGCCTGCGGGCATCACGCGTATTGCGCGAGTCCGTGACCGAACGACCAGTTTTCCTTCGCGACCTCGACAAGACTGATAAACACATCGTCGGGCCGCACACCGGGGCGCTCGCCTAGCAAATCGACCAAGCGTCGGTAAAACGCCTTCTTTTGCTCCAGCGTTCGCGTGTTGTTGGCGGTGATCTGAATAAACATCACGTCGTCGCTACGCGAAACGCCCTGATAGGTCGGGTCGTACCGGAAGTTGGCGGCGTCATGTTCCCTGATGGTCATGAACTGATCGTTCTCGGGCACGTTAAACGTTTCGCGCATGGCCTGATAAACGCTGTCGAAAATAGCCTGACGGTACGCTTCCGGCTTTCCTGCACGAAGGGAAATGCTGACGAGTGGCATGTCTTGGCTCCTGTGAAATGAGCGGTGGGAACAACGTCAGATTATCTATTTTGATATGCTATCGCCAATTATTTCATTGATAAGCATTGGATATGATTGGACGCCCGCTGGACCTCGATGCCGTAGACGCTTTCGTGCGGATTGCCGAGTTTGGCAGTTTCACGCGGGCCGCCGAAGCGATGCTGACCACGCAGGCCGCCGTGAGCCTCAAGCTCAAGCGGCTGGAAGACCGGCTGGGCTTTCGTCTGTTCGAGCGCACGCCCCGGTATGTTGAGCTTTCCGTGCAAGGCGCGGCGTTTCTGGAGCATGCGCGTGAATTGCTTAAGGTGCACGACCGGGCGCTGTCGTCGGTCGCGGGCACACGTCAGCGTCTGACGATCGGTATCAGCGACCACGTCGCTGGCCCGGAATTACCCGCCCTGATCGCGCGCATGAACGCGCAAGACCCGAAGCTGTTGATTGAAATACGCATCGGCTCGTCTTGCGATCTGCTTCAGAGCTTTGACCGCCGCGAATTCGATACCGTGATCGTGCGCCTGCACGACGGACGCAGCGATGGCGAAGTGCTCGCGGAAGAGAAATTCGGCTGGTTTGCTGCGCCCAGTTGGCAGCATCGGAGCGACGAGCCACTGCCGGTGGCGACACTGGCCGAGCCGTGCGGTGTGCGCGTGATGGCTGGCAAGATGCTCGATGCGGCTGGTGTGCCTTGGACGGAGATATTCGTGGGCGGTGGTGTGGCTGCCGTCACGGCGGCCGTCATGGCCGGATTGGGCGTCGCCGCGCTGGCGCCGCGCATGCTGCCGTTCGGTGCGATCGATGTCGGCCCGCGCCTCGGGTTGCCCGATTTGCCGCGCTTACCGGTGCTATTGCACACGCGCATCAAAGATGGCCCTGCCCGCGAAACCATCGCTGCGCTATCGGCAGCCTTCCGCGCGGCGGTAAGGGGCTGATTGCGGCGGTAGTCGTGGATAGCGGGCGCCAGTAGAATTAGCCACCTTTCTCACGTCACCGTCCGGCTGCCGACACCTATGCGAACCCTCCTTGCCTCTGCCCTGCTCTGCGCACCGTTGCTCGCGCACGCCGATTGCCAAGACAACTTCAAGGCATGGGCGCAGACGTTGCAGCCCGGCCGCACGGTCGATGCCGATGTCGCCGCTTGCAAGGTTTGGCCTGCGAACCCCGCGCAAACGCTAGCTATCCTGCCGCTGCCGCAAAAGGGCAGCACAGATGACGACAAGGTTTATGACGTGGAAGTGCTGGTAGCCGATAGCCAGACGGGCAAGATCATTGCGCACAGTTTCGAGCGCTCGGCGATCACGTCGGATGCCGTGCAACTGCGCAGCCTCTCGCTCGACACAGCCCCTTGGCGTCTCACGCCGCAGGTGCTCGCCTTCGGTGTTCGCGCGACCTATGAAGGGTCGTCGCGCGTGAATCCGTATTCGCAGACCACGCTGAGCTTGTATGTTGTCGATGGCGCGAAGCTGCGCAAGGTCGTCAACAATCTGTCCACGCAGCAAGGCGGCGGCGAGTGGGATGGCAACTGCGCGGGCAGCTTCTCCGACACGTCGCGCGCTGTCTCCGTCGGCCCGGAAGGGAAAGTCGGTTACGCTAAGTTGATCGTCAGCGAGAAGACCGTCACCACGACGAACAAGCCCTCGCGCAACGACTGCGCGAGCAAAGAGAGCACGTCGAAAAGCGCCAACGTCACGCTTGAGTACGACGGCGCGCAGTACCACGTGCCGAAAGCGCTCTCCGGCAGTTGACCGCTGATAGCGCCGCCCGCCCTCTCACTCAGCCGTCGGCAGCACGTCCCCGAACGGGCTCGGCACGGCGTCGGGAATGCGGCGCACAGCAAAGCCCGCAGAGGTATCTGGCCCCCAGTTGAGCACGATCTTCATCCCCGTGGTCGACACCACCGGCTTGTTGATAATGGCCGAAATCAGGCCGCCACCGCGCCCGAAGCTGAGCGGGTGTCCATCGAGGCTTCTGACGATAAACATCACCGGCCCACGCGGCTGCGGCACCTGACAGCGAATGACTTCGCTGGCGCCCGGCTTGTCGCTCTGGGCAAAGCTGTTGGCGATCCGATCACCGGGATATCCGCAATTCAGATACGTGAAGTCTTGCCAATAGTTACCGTTCGTCAATCGAACGTTCGCGAAGGCAATACCGCTTTTGTCACGCACGAAGCGCACGTCGATCTGCGTGAGTTCAAGCGCTTTGGGTGCCGCCTGATCCACCACTTCGTACGATCCCGACAGCCCGGCCAGCGTCTCGGGCGACGACGGGACATTGGCGCAGCCCGTGATCGTCAATGCCAGTGCACAGACTGCCGCCAGCGCGATGTGTTTGTGTTGTCTCATTTCTTTTGTGTGTAGATTTGCGTGGGCGTGTAGTACGAGATCGCCGAAGCCGAGAAAATGACGCCGCGAATGGACTTCCCTTCCGGTACGCCCGCCGTCTTGATGAACTCGAAGGCTTTTGCCGCGCCATCAGGCTCGATCCCGGTGGCATCGTCGTTCACCATGGCAATGCCGACGAGACGCTTGTCCTCGGTCAGTTGCACTTGTTTAACACTGCCAAACGACGTGAATGCCACCTGCGAAACGCCCTTGAACGGAATCGTCATGAGGTTTTCGTACTTGGCGGCGAAGGGGTTCCACGACGCCAGATAGACAGCGTCCTTCGTCAGCGCGAAGACGCACATCTTATCTAGCCCCACGTTGTTGTCCGGCGTCGAGACATACACCTGGCAGCGCCCTTGCTGCACCACCTCGCCCGTTACGCCAGGCATGTCGCGCTTAAGCGTCTCGGCAAAGGTCGTCCGATCGTAAAAGACCAGTCCCCTGCCGAGGGGCACGATGGTCGTGGACGTGCAGGCGCTCACCAATAAGGCCGCCGCTAATGCAGAAGCAAGTTTGAAGCGAAGCATTGCCGATGTCTCCGTGAACATTTGTATCGCCCACTCGTTATCGGCAATGCCACGTCAGAACTTAGGGTCGGCGTCGAAAGCCTCTTAGATTTGATAGCTTCGAGGTGCTGAATATCACAACTGTCCGATGTTCAGCCACTTGATGCACGGATGATCGCCGGGCACCGTCAGTGGCACGACGGTATGCGCGAGACGCAAGCCTCGGGCGGCATTCGCGAACCAGACAACGGCATCTTGCGTCTCGCGATTGGCCAACACGACCGCGCGAAACCCCGGGCTGTTCCCCCAGTGAAAGCCGCATCCCTGCTCGATCTCGATGCCCCAGCCCAATCCCCAGCCGACCGCCGGATCGATGGGGAATTCACCGCGCAAATCCTCGACTTCGACCTGTCGCGTGTTGACCCTCGGCACAAACCAGGCCATGTGACTCGTGTCGGACAACCCTCGGCCAGCGAGCGCCGCCTGAACGAACGCGATGTAGTCGGACGCCGTCGTGAGCAGCGACCACGAGGCCTGCGCCTCGGTCAATCGACGTTTCAATGCAGGCGTGCCGTCCAACTCATGCCCCTGCGCGTGATTGTCGGCAAAGCGATCTTGCCAATGCAGGCTTGAGCGAAGCATGCCGAGAGGCTCAAACACGCGGCGGCGCGCGAGCGTTTCCAGCGATGCGCCACTCACCGCCTCCATCGCCCGTTGAAGCCATGCGAACGCGCTGCTGCCATAGCTGAAGCGCTCGCCGGGCGTGAAGTAGGTACGAAGCGGTGCGTCGCTACGAACGATGTTCGGTAAACCGCTGGTGTGGGTGAGGACGTGGAACGCCGTGATGCGGTGCGAGCGTGGATCTTCCGGGACGTATTCGCCGCAGATATCGACGAGGGGGCGATGCAAATCCAACCGCCCTTCGTCGACCAGTTGCAAGGCAATGTAGGCAACGAGCGGCTTGGTGAGCGAGGCAGCTTCGAACACCGTCTGCGCATCGACGGGCGCGCCGTCGTGAGCACCCCGAATGCCTGCATAGCACTCGATGTGCCGCTCGCCTGCGCGCAAGGTCGCTAACGAGACGCCCGGGATCGCTCCGTCCGATGTGACCTGCGCAAGAAATTTGTCGAGATCCATCGGCGGCACCACGGGAAAGACTTTTGGGGAAAGTGATTCTACAGAATGCGCCGCATGGCGCAGCGCCGGTCTTCCGGCAACCCGCCCGCCACTTCGTCCACCAAGACTCGCTTGAGCCTTGCGCTCAATTCGGTTGACGGGATTGTCGCGAACCCTAGACGCTCGTAGAACGGCCCATTCCAAGGCACGTCGCGAAACGTCGTGAGGGTGAGCGCCGCCAGTCCCGTGCGTGCCGCGTAGTCGCTTGCCGCTGCCATCAGCGCACGGCCAAGGCCGCGCCCTTGCCAATCGCGATGCACCGACATTTCCCACACGTGAAGTTCGTCGCCCGCGACTTCGGCATCGAGAAAACCGACCGGCGTATCGTTTTCGTCAACGCCGACCCACGCCGCGCCCTTCTCGATAAACGCCCGGTGACGCTCGACCGGCATCCCTTCACCGTCCGCGAGCCACGCAAGCTCAGGAAACCGACGGAATACCTGCCCCGCGTCGCGGTCGATGGTGGGCAGCGCCTCGGCGTCGGCAAGCGTCGCCGGGCGCACCTTCACGACGGTGATTGACGACGCCGATGGCGTCACCGACAACGTCAAACCACGACCTCTTGCGGCGCCATTTCAGTGCCGTACGACGTTGCCCAACGAACATCCGCATCGGGTGCCGCCACGGTCGGTTTGCACACGCCAGCCGTCTCGTCGAGCCCTTGCAGCAGCGGGCAGCGCTCAAACAGTTCGGCGATGAAGTCGACAAATACGCGAACTTTAGGCGACAAATGGCGATTATGCGGATAGACCGCCGAAATCGGCATGGGCGGCGGTTTCCATTGATGGAGAATCTCCACCAGTTGCCCCGATTGCAGATACGGCAGCGCCATAAAGCGCGCCAACTGCACCGTGCCGAAGCCCGACAGCCCCAGTTGCAGATACGCCTCGGCATCGTTCACCGCTACCGAGCCTTGCATTTGGACGTCGACTTCCTTGCCATCGACGAGAAACTGCTCGTCCATGACCCGACCCGTGCGGCTCGAGAAGTAATGCACGGCCGTGTGCCGTTGCAGATCCTCGAGCGTATGCGGCATGCCCATGCGTTCGAGATACGTCGGCGACGCACACGTCACGCTCTGGAACAGCCCCACGCGCCGCGCCACCAGACTCGAATCCTGCAACGTGCCCACGCGCAGCACGCAGTCCACCCCTTCCTGAATCAGATCGACAGGCTTGTCGCCCATGCCGACCATCAGTTCGATTTCGGGATAGCGATCATGAAATTCGCACAGTGCCGGTAACACCACGAGCTTGCCGAGCGAGCCCGGCATGTCGACGCGCAACTTGCCACGCACGCGCTGGCTGCTCTCTCGGAACGACGATTCCGTCTCTTCGATGTCGGCGAGGATGCGCAGACAGCGCTCGTAATACGCCGCGCCGTCGGGGGTGAGGTTGAGCCGCCGGGTCGTGCGCTGCAACAGCCGCGTGCCCAGATGCGCCTCGAGATTTTGGATGATGGTGGTCACGGAAGTGCGCGGCATGCCGAGATTGTCGGCAGCGCGCGAGAAGCTGTTCGCTTCGACCACCCGCGTAAAGACCTGCATCGCTTGCAAGCGATCCATGATGTTTTCCCCAGTGAAAACGCTGTTGCACTGGTCAAGCCGACGTTTTCGCGCCAATCGCAAAAATATAAGCATATTGGTCGGCGGCATAAGCCAATAACCACAAGGCAGGCGCCGATTAGTCGAACTGACCGAACAGTGTTGCCAAATTATAGGCGTTTATCCCAATGTGCGTGGCCTCTAGACTTCGCTCCATCGAAAGTCACCAGAGGGGCGTCGCTCACGCGAGCCCGAAGCCAATATGTCTGCTAACGCCAAGTCGCAATCGGGCCACGCCAGCCAAACCAGCGACGGACTGCGCATCGAAGATGTCAGCATTGCCGGCCATGTCGGCCCGCTGACGCTGCGCCTGTACCGTCCGGTGGCGAAGCCCGGGAAGTCGGCGAAAGCTGCGAAAGATAGCCATCCTGCCCAGACGGGCGAGCCCGGCGTCGTCGTGCCGCTAGAAGCGCACCTGCCCACCGTGTTGTATTTCCACGGCGGCGGCTTTTGCACGGGCACGCTCGACGACGGCGACGCCGCCGCCCGTTACCTCGCCACGCACGTGCCTGCGCTGGTGGTGTCGGTCGCCTATTCGCTGGCCCCCGAATTCCCGTTTCCCGCTGCGCCGGAAGACGCTTGGTGCGCTGCCCTCTGGGTGCAACGCCACGCCCGCCGCTATGGTGCCAGCCCGCGCCGTCTGGCAGTGGCCGGTCACGACTCGGGCGGCAACATCGCCACGTCGCTCACGATGATTGCCCGCGACCGCGGCGAAGTCACGATCTCGGCGCAAGCCCTGCTCGCCCCGCTGCTCGACCCGAGCATGACGCGCCTAGCCAACGCCCGCACGCCCAGCGACATCGAAGCGAGCGAATGCGCCAAGTGCTATCGCGCCTACCTGCCGCATGCCACGCAGCGCTTGCATCCGTATGCCGCGCCGCTCGAATCGCGTCGCCTGGGGGGCTTGCCGCCCACGCTGATCGCCTCTGCCGAACACGACCTGCTCCACGTCGAAGCTGAAAAATACGCTGCCGAACTCATCGCGGCCGGCGTGCCGACGCAAGTCACGCGCCATTTGAGCGCGTCCCATCACGGCCTGGCCGCCTTGCCCGCTGCACTACGCGAGGTAGCCGCCTTCCTGACACGCCGGCTGGCACCGCCTGCCGCTGGCTCTACCCAGTGAGTCCATCCGTTCCGGAGATTTCAATAATGACCACCCTCGCTCGCAAACCCGTCATCATCGCCGCCGCCGCTACGTTGGCGCTCTTGGCTATCGGCACGCTCACTGTCGTGCGTGTCGATGCCAGCACGCCGCCGGCCGCCCAAGTCATGCCGACTGTCGAAGTCGACGTTGCCAGCGTGATCTCGCGCACGGTGACCGACTGGCAAAGCTATTCCGGCCGCCTCGACGCCGTGGATCGCGTCGATATCAAGCCGCTCGTGTCAGGCACCATCACCGCCGTTCATTTCAAGGACGGCCAGCTCGTGAAGAAGGGCGACGCGCTCTTCACCATCGACCCGCGCCCGTATGCGGCGGAAGTCGATCGCGCCGAAGCGCAACTGGCTTCGGCACAAGCGCGCGACGTCTTCACCAGCACCGACCTCGCCCGTGCCAACCGACTGATCGCGGATAACGCCATCGCGAAGAAGGACTTCGATCAGAAGGAAAACGCGGCACGTGAAGCCGTCGCCAACGTGAAGGCCGCGCGCGCCGCACTGGAAACCGCACGCATCAACCTCGGCTACACGCAGATCGTGGCGCCGGTGGCCGGACGCGTCTCGCGTGCGGAAATCACCGTGGGCAACACCGTGTCGGCGGGCGCGCAATCGCCTGCGCTGACCACGGTGGTGTCGGTCTCGCCGATCTACGCCTCGTTCGATGTGGATGAACAGACGTACCTGCGCTACCTCTCGCGCGACACGGCCAAAACCAGCAGCGTGCCGGTCGATCTCGGTCTCGCCAACGAGTCGGGCTTCTCGCGTAAAGGCACGGTGTACTCGGTCGATAACCGCTTCGACACCACGTCGGGCACGATCCGCGTGCGCGCTCGCTTCGACAACGCCGATGGCGCGCTCGTCCCGGGCCTGTATGCACGCATTCGCGTCGGTGGCGGCGAGCCGCACCCGGCGCTGTTGATCGACGAAGCCGCCGTCGGCACCGACCAGAGCAAGAAGTTCGTGCTGGTGGTCGACAACGCCAACAAGGTGCAGTACCGCGACGTGCAGTTGGGTGAGCGCCATGGCGGGCTCGTCGAGATTGCCGGTGGTCTGAAGGAAGGCGAGCGCATTGTCGTCAACGGTCTGCAACGCGTGCGCCCGGGCGACCCGGTCACGCCGAAGGCCGTGAAGATGGCTGGCGACACCGGCGACGCGCACGACATCGTGGCACCGGCCCTGGCCGCCAACCCGGCCAGCGCAGTGAACGCCGCCCCGCAGACGACTTCGCAGAACGACGCCAAAGCCCCGGCGAAGGCCGCGGCGGCGAATTCAGCCGCGCATTCAGCCGCTCAACCGGCCGCTAAATCGGCTTCGGCCGACACGACGGCGAAGCGCTCGTAATGCTGACTTGGCTGACTTGGCACCGTCACGAATTACACGCTGAACGACACCACAGAGTTTCGTAATGAACATCTCAAAATTCTTTATCGACCGACCTATCTTCGCAGGGGTGCTCTCGGTCATCACGCTGCTGGCAGGCTTAATCGCCGTGTTCCAGCTGCCGATTTCGGAATACCCGGAAGTGGTACCGCCGTCGGTCGTCGTGCACGCCCAGTATCCCGGCGCCAACCCGAAGGTGATCGCTGAGACGGTGGCTTCGCCGCTCGAAGAGCAGATCAACGGTGTGGAAAACATGCTGTACATGCAGTCGCAAGCCAACAGCGACGGCAACCTGACCACGACCGTGACCTTCCGTCTGGGCACCGACCCCGACAAGGCGCAGCAGCTCGTGCAAAACCGTGTCTCGCAAGCGCTGCCGCGCCTGCCGGACGACGTGCAGCGCCTTGGCGTGACGACCATCAAGTCGTCGCCGACGCTCACGATGGTGGTGCACCTGATCTCGCCGAACGATCGCTACGACATGACCTACCTGCGCAACTACGCGCTCATCAACGTCAAGGATCGCCTCTCGCGTATCAAGGGCGTCGGTGAAGTGCAGTTGTGGGGCGCAGGCGACTACTCGATGCGTGTCTGGCTCGACCCGGCGAAGGTTGCCCAGCGCGGCCTCACGGCTTCGGACGTGGTGAAGGCGATTCGCGAGCAGAACGTGCAGGTAGCTGCCGGTGTGATCGGCGCAACCCCTGCTGGCCCGAATACCCCGCTGCAACTGAACGTGAATGCGCGTGGCCGACTGAATACGGAAGAAGAGTTCCGCGACATCATCCTGAAGACCTCGCCTGACGGTGCGGTGACGCATCTGGGCGATGTGGCCCGCGTGCAGCTCGACGCGTCGTCGTACAGCCTGCGCTCGTTGCTCGACAACAAGCCCGCCGTGGGTCTGGGTATCAACCAATCGCCGGGTGCGAACTCGCTGCAAATCTCGGACGACGTCCGCGCAGCGATGGCCGATCTGCAAAAAGATATGCCGCCGGGCGTGGAATACCGCATCGAGTACGACCCGACGCAGTTCGTGCGTTCGTCGATCTCGGCCGTGGTGCACACGCTGCTCGAAGCGATTGCGCTGGTGGTGCTGGTGGTGATCGTGTTCCTGCAAACGTGGCGTGCGTCGATCATCCCGCTGCTCGCGGTGCCGGTGTCGATCGTCGGTACGTTCGCCCTGCTGCTCGGCTTCGGCTATTCGATCAACGCGTTGTCGTTGTTCGGGATGGTGCTCGCGATCGGTATCGTGGTGGACGATGCGATCGTGGTGGTGGAAAACGTCGAGCGGAATATTGCGGCCGGACTCTCACCGAAGGAAGCGACGTATCAGGCCATGCGGGAAGTGAGCGGTCCGATTATCGCGATTGCGCTCACGCTCGTGGCCGTGTTCGTACCGCTGGCTTTCATGTCGGGTCTGACGGGTCAGTTCTATAAGCAGTTCGCCATGACCATCGCCATCTCGACGGTGATCTCGGCCTTCAACTCGCTGACGCTCTCGCCGGCCATGGCCGCCCTGCTGCTCAAGGACCATCACGCTAAGCCCGATTGGCTGACGCGTCAGATGAACCGTTATCTCGGTGGCTTCTTTGGTGCGTTCAACCGCGTCTTCCATCGCGGCTCGGAGAAGTACGGTCAGGGTGTGACCCGCGTGATCGGTCGCAAGGCCGTCATGATGGCGCTCTTCGCGGTACTGATCGGCATCACGGTATTGCTCGGCAAGGTGGTCCCGGGTGGCTTCGTGCCCGCGCAGGACAAGGAGTATCTGATCGCGTTTGCCCAGTTGCCCAACGGCGCGTCGCTCGATCGCACCGACAAGGTGATCCGCGATATGTCGGAAATCGCACTGAAGACGCCTGGTGTGAAGAGCGCTGTGTCGTTCCCGGGGATGTCCGTCAACGGCTTCACCAACTCGTCGTCGGCAGGCATCGTGTTCGTCACGCTCAAGCCGTTCGACCAGCGTAAGGACAAGTCGCTGTCGGCCGGTGCGATCGCCGCGAAGTTGAATGCGGAGTACCAGAAGAACAAGGACTCGTTCATCGCCGTGTTCCCGCCCCCGCCGGTGATGGGCCTGGGTACGCTCGGCGGCTTCAAGCTGCAAGTGGAAGACCGTGGCGCGCTCGGCTACGAAGCCCTCAACGATGCAACGCAAGCGTTCATCAAGAAGGCCTCGCAGACGAAGGAACTGGGCCCGACGTTCTCGTCGTACCAGATCAACGTGCCGCAACTGAACGTGGATCTCGACCGCATCAAAGCCAAGCAGCTCGGCGTGCCGATCACCGACGTGTTCGACACCATGCAGATTTACCTCGGCTCGCTGTACGTGAACGACTTCAACAAGTTCGGCCGCGTGTATCAAGTGCGAGTGCAAGCCGACGCGCCGTTCCGTGCTCACGCCGACGATATCGGTCTGCTCAAGACGCGTAACAGCTCGGGTGACATGGTGCCGCTGTCGTCGCTGGTGAAGGTCACGCCGACGTACGGCCCGGAAATGGTGGTGCGCTACAACGGCTACACGGCGGCTGACATCAACGGTGGTCCGGCTCCGGGTTACTCGTCGGGTCAGGCACAGGCTGCGGTCGAGAAGATTGCTGCTGAAACCCTGCCGCGCGGTGTGAAGTTCGAATGGACCGACCTGACGTATCAGCAAATTCTGGCGGGCGACTCGGCGCTGTGGGTGTTCCCGATCTCGGTGCTGCTGGTGTTCCTGGTGCTCGCTGCGCAGTACGAGAGCCTGACGCTGCCGCTGGCCGTGATCATGATCGTGCCGATGAGCATCATGTCTGCGCTGTTCGGTGTGTGGCTGACGGGCGGAGATAACAACATCTTCACGCAGATCGGTTTGATGGTGCTGGTGGGGTTGTCGGCGAAGAACGCGATTCTGATCGTGGAATTTGCGCGGGAACTGGAAATGCAAGGCCGCTCGGCCGTGGCTGCGGCAATTGAAGCCAGCCGCCTGCGTCTGCGCCCGATTTTGATGACGTCTATCGCGTTCATCATGGGTGTGGTGCCGCTGGTGATGTCGACCGGCGCGGGTTCGGAAATGCGTCATGCCATGGGTGTGGCCGTGTTCTTCGGCATGATCGGCGTGACCGGGTTCGGTCTGGTGCTGACGCCGGTGTTCTACGTGCTGCTGCGTACGCTGGCTGGCAAGAAGCCGCTGCATAGTGCGCACGCGTCGACCATGCCCACCAACGTCAAGGCCGAAGTCTGAAGGATGCCAATCATGCAATCGCAATGGATTAAACGCAGTCTGGGTGTTTCGGGCTTGCTCGCCACGCTGCTGGTGGTGGCGGGCTGCTCGATGGCCCCCACGTATGAAGTGCCGAAGGTGACCGATAAAGGCACGCCGACGGCGTTCAAGGAAGATGCCCCGCTGTCGGCTGCCGACGCGGGCACGTGGAAGACCGCGCAGCCGTCGGAAGCGGTGGCGCGCGGTGAATGGTGGAAGGTGTTCGGCGACGCGACGCTCGACAAGCTCGAAGAGGATGCGCTCGCTGCCAACCAGAATCTGGCCGCTGCTGCGGCGCGTGTGAAGGAAGCGCGCGGCGTGCAGCGTCAGGCTCGCGCCGCCCTCTTCCCGACGCTCGATGCAGGCTTCGGCCCGACGCGTCAGAAGATCTCTCCCGCCTCGCAGTTGCAGCCGGACGGCAACAACATCGCGCCGTACACGCTGTGGCGTGCTCAGGCGAGCGTGGGATACGAAGTGGATCTGTTCGGCCGCGTGTCGGATAACGTGGCCGCCGCCCGCGCGGACGCCGAGCAAAGCGAAGCGCTGTACCGCTCGGTGCAGCTCGCCTTGCAAGCCGACGTGGCGCAGAACTACTTCAACCTGCGTGAGCTCGACGCTGAACAGGCGCTGTACACGCAGACCGTGAAGCTTCGTGAAGATGCGCTGAAGCTGGTGCAGCGCCGTTTCACGGAAGGCGATATCGACGAGTTGGACGTGGCGCGCGCCAAGGCTGAGTTGGCCACGGCGCAGTCGGATTCGCTAGCCGTGGCGCGCCTTCGTGCTGCGTCGGAACACAGCCTCGCGATTCTGCTGGGTAAGACGCCCGCAGAGTTCTCGTACACGCCGACGCCGTTGGTGCCGGTGAACGTGCGGATTCCGGCCGGTTTGCCTTCGGCCCTGCTGGAGCGCCGCCCGGATATCGCGGCAGCGGAACGTGCGATGGCAGCCGCCAATGCGCGTATCGGTGTGGCGAAGGCCGCGTTCTTCCCGTCGCTGTCGTTGACGGGTTCGGGCGGGTTTGAGGCGGCGACGCTGGGCGACTTGTTCAACTGGTCGAGCCGTACGTTCTTGCTCGGCCCGGCCGTGGGCGGTTTGCTCTCGCTGCCGATCTTCGACGGCGGTGCGCGCAGCGGCAATCTGTCGCGTGCCCGTGCGCAGTACGAAGAAGATGTCGCGAACTATCGCCAGCAAGTGCTCGTGGCGTTCCGTGACGTTGAAGACAACCTGTCGAACCTGCGATTGCTTGCCGAGCAGACGCGCGCTCAGGACGATGCCGTGAAGGCGTCGAACCGTGCCGCGCAACTCTCGCGCACGCAATATAAGGAAGGCTCGATTGCGTATCTGGATGTCATCGATGCGGAGCGCACGGTGTTGCAGGCGCAGCGCAGCGCGGTGCAGTTGGCCGGTGCGCAAGCCGTGTCGACCGTCAACTTGATCCGCGCGCTGGGTGGCGGCTGGGGTGACGTGCCAGCGGCACAGCCTGCGCCTGACGCAGCGGCGCCGGTGGCGGCTGTGGTGAATCCCGCTACCGTCGCCGCTCGATAAGTGATGAAAAGTCGTAAATGCAAGTGAAGTGATTTAGCCCTGTAGCCAACCGAAAGCATCGGGCCGGCGGCCGCCCTCGTGTCCCCCAAGGCGAGCGGCGCGTGGAGTTGCCCCCTCCCATTGCGCGCCATGCGCGCCGCCGGTTTCGATGCTCCCCTGTTGGGTATAGCGGCACCCCGTTTCGAATAGTTTCTTCCCTGCGTCCCTGCTTGCCCGGTGTCTGTCCGATGTCAATTGACGTCCGACATGCCCGGGCTCTTTTTTATGCTGCGATGGTAGGATGGCCCTACGGTTGCCCTCACGCGTATTGCGTATGCGGTGCGTCTGACCGGCAGCCGTTACTGGCAAGTCATCTCGAATGCTTCCCCCGCGTGCGATCGCTCGATCTCACGAAAAGGAGTGCAAGAATGAAGATGCGCAAGACGTTGTCGATGTGTCTCGCCGCCGGTCTGGCGGTGTCATCCACCCTCGCCCTCGCCCAGGGCGGCCCGCCGCCGCAAGGGCGTCCGGACGATCACCGAGGCCCACCGCCGGGTCATGGCCCGCAACACGGCGGACCACCACCGGGACACGGCCCGCAGCATGGCGGACCGCCGCCACGCGGCCCCGCCGAAGATACCTGGCAGCATCCCGATTGGCGCAAGGGCGACCGCATGCCGCAGCAGTATCGCGATCGCCAGTACGTCGTCGAAAACTATCGCGATTACCACCTGCCGCCGCCGCGTCGCGGCTATCAATGGGTTGGGGTCGGCGGTGACTTCCTGCTCGTGGCCATCGCCAGCGGTGTCATCGCAGACATGGTGGTCAACGGCGGACGCTAGCCACCCGCCCCAGTGAACACAGCGAATTCCCGCTGACTTGCCAAACAGCGGCAGGGCCTCAAAAGCTCTGCCGCTTTTTTGTTGACATCCTCCCTACATCGTCTCGTTTTCCACCTTTTGGTGCGTCGCATTGCCAGCATGTGGGGCAATGCCGGGATTTCGCTGCGTCGCAGCACTAAAATCACGCGCTCATGCTCTCCCAATCCATCGATATACGATATATCATGCACAAAATATCAATCGATTGCCCCATCTCGGTGCGGTCGGCGGAGGGGACGACATGGCAATGACGCAACGTGATGTAAGGCAATGGTTGACCGGTTTTCTGCCCGCCGTGGTGGCGGTGCAATGGCGCGAGCGGTTACGCGCCGGGGTGGGTGCCCTGTGCGGCATCGCCTTCACTGGTGGCTTGATGCTCTGGATGCTCGGCCCCGCGACTTATATCCCTTGGCTGGTCGCCCCGATGGGGGCCTCCGCAGTCTTGTTGTTCGGCGTTCCTGCCAGTCCCCTCGCGCAACCGTGGTCGATCCTCGGCGGCAATCTCATCTCGGCGTTCGTCGGTGTCACGTGCGCCATGTTTATTCCGTCGCCGGTCGTGGCGGCAGCGGCAGCGGTCGGTATCTCGATTGCGCTGATGTTTACGCTGCGCTGCGTGCACCCGCCTTCGGGTGCTGTCGCATTGACGGCAGTGCTCGGCGGTCCGGCGGTGCACTCGCTCGGTTACGGGTTCCTGCTTGAGCCGATCGCGGTGCAGTCTGTCGCGCTGCTGGCGGCGGCCATCGCGTATCACGCGATCACCGGTCACCGGTATCCGCATGTGGCACGCGCCCAAGCGGCACCGGCCCGCCCTGCCGATGGTGCTGGCGTTCAAGTCACCACGGCCGATGCCGAAAAAGCCCTCGCCCGCCATAGCGAACTGCTCTCCATTTCGGCGGACGATCTGGCCGACCTGCTGCGCGATACGCAACGCGAAGCCTATGCCCGACGCGCCCGCGAGTTGACCGTGGGCGATGTGATGACCCCGCCGGTCGCGCACGTCAACGCGCACGACATCGCACCGACCGCATGGCGCTTGTTGCAGCGGCATGGTCTCGATGCATTGCCTGTGATCGACGCCGACGCTCGGGTCATCGGGTTGGTTTCCCGTCACGATCTGCATGCGCGTCGTGCGCGCGGACAACGTTGGCCGCGCTTCGGTGCTGGCCTGAGTGCCGGGCCACGTCCGTCCATTCGCGAAATGATGCAGGCGGATATGAAGTCAGCCACGACGAGCATGCCGCTCTCGGAAATCGTCCCGCTGCTTGCAACCCAGCGCCACGGCACGGTGCCCGTGCTCGACGAGGCCGCGCGCCTCGTCGGTGTGATTACGCATGCAGAAGTGCTGCGTAAGGTGATGTCGTCCTGATGTGACGTCGTCCTGATCCGATTAAAAATGCCGTCCAGAGGCCATCTGGACGGCATTTTGTTTTTCGCAGACCGAAACACGTCGGCCGCTCGTGTCGACGCTTCCCTCCAAACGCCCTGCCCCTGCTGTGCGCTATTTGTCAGTCATTCCCCGATCTGTGAGAATGGCGGCGTTGTGACGGGTGCAAGGGTGCATTTGCGGCCGACCACCCCGCGCTCCTCAGCCGCTCCGGGACGCGTTATTGCCGCACAGCTTCGGATCACGAAGCGACACACGCTCAGGGGAATCATGGAACCGATCACGTTCAAGCAGTGTTTCATGGGCGCATGGCGGGACGGATGGAATGCGCTGCGCAGTCGCCCGTTGTTGACGCTGACCGTCGCCGTCGTTGTGCTCGTCTCGAATGCGGTCAGCGTCTCGATCAAGCAACTGGTGCTCGTGATGGCGCAGAACGGTGAATCGCCGGAGCATCGTCTGGCGTTGGCGGGCGTGGGGTTATGTGTCGCGCTGGTGAACCTGGTGGCCTACACGGTGTTGGGGGTTCACACGTACCGCCACACGGTACTCGGCCCGGATGCCGCACGCCAAACCCCTTGGTACCGCAATCTTCTGCGTTATTGGTGGGCCATGATCCAGGTGTTCGGCGGGGCATTCGTGGCGATGTTCATCGTCACGGTCGTCATCGTGCTCGCGCTGCGGCTCGCCGATCTTGGCGGGTCTCGCGCCACCATCCTGACGCTCTTCGTACTGCTTGGCTGCGCGGCGGCATTCATCATCGTCCGGTTATCGCTGATATATACGCAAATCGCCGTAGGGAGAAGCAAACGCTGGGGCGCCGCGTGGCACGACACGCGCGGACACTTTTGGTCGTTGTGGGGGACGGTTTTCACGACGTTGCTGCCGCTCATGGCGGTCGGCGTCATCGTCACGATCATCTTCGGCCTCGTGCTGACGCTCTGGCCAACCGTCACGTTGGCGGTGCTTGGCGCCCTCCTCTTGCACACGGTGGTGACGTTGCTCTACATCGCCGTAGGATCGGCCTCGCATGCGTGGCTGTATTTGCGTTACGCCGATCAGTTGCTCACCTACGAGGACGCCCCGGACGATCTTTGAGCACCGGCGTCAGTCCTTCGAAATCACCAGTTGCGTGGCCAGTCCGTGCTGCACTTGCGGCACGACGGCCAGGCGCACTTCGATGACTTGCGCATCGCCCTGTTGCACGACCATCGGCATGGCATAGACGCACGCGTGCACGCGCTGCACGATGAGCGCGCCATTGGGCTTGTGATGGGGAGTGAGGTCGGGTGTGAGATGGGGAGTAAAGCGCATGCTCGCCAGGCGGTCGAGCAGGAAGTTGGCGATGTCGCCCTCGGCAAGCACTTCGACGCCAATGGTCCGGGCAAACTCATCGTGGGCGAAACGGCGCGCCAAGGCTGCCGTTTCCACGAGATTCCCTTCGTCAGCTATCACTTTCATGATGTCTCTGGGATGTCCGCGGTACGCACGCGGGCGGCGTCAGCACGCCGTCCTATATTGCGTGACGAGAAATCCTAGCATGCGAACGCCCCCATTCGCATCATCCGAATGGGGGGCGTTTTGAGGGGCACTGAGGGGTGCTGAGAGGTGCTTGTCGCGTGGCTCAGGCAGCGTTGGCCGTTGCCGGGCTGCTGCTCAGCGGGCCGAAGCGTTCGTATTCGCCCAGCCCGTCGGGCCATTGCGTGAGCACTTCGAAGCCGGTCTCGGTCACGGCCACCATGTGTTCCCACTGTGCGGAGAGCGAGCGGTCGCGCGTGACCACGGTCCAGCCGTCGCCCAATTGCTTGGTGTCGGACTTACCGGCGTTCACCATCGGCTCGATCGTGAAGATCATGCCGGGCTTGAGCGTGAGCCCCGTGGCGGGGCGGCCATAGTGAAGCACCTGCGGATCGTCGTGATACGTGGTGCCGATGCCGTGGCCGCAGTAGTCGCGCACGATGCTGAAGCCTTCGCGATGTGCCACCGTCTGAATGGCATAGCCGACGTCGCCGAGCGTCGCGCCCGGACGCACGGCACGAATGCCGGCGAGCATGGCTTCGTAGGTGGTGTCGACCAGACGCTTGGCGAGAATGCCCGGCTTGCCTGCGTAATACATGCGGCTCGTGTCGCCGAACCAGCCGTCTTTGATGAGCGCCACGTCGATGTTGACGATATCGCCGTCATGCAGTCGCTTGTCGCCGGGAATGCCGTGGCAAACCACGTGATTGACCGACGTGCAGACCGTCTTCGGATAGCCGTGATAGCCGATGTTGGCGGGCACGGCCTTCAGTTCATTGACGATGAAGTCGTGGCAAATGCGATCGAGTTCATCGGTCGTCACGCCGGGTTTGACGTGTTCGCCGATCATGGCGAGCACTTGGGCGGCCAACTGGCCTGCGTGACGCGAGAGGGCGACTTCTTCTTTCGAGCGGATAACAACGTGTTCGCGCACCATTACGCCACCTTGTTGAATGCGGTGACAGGTGCACCGGTTGTTGGAGAAACGGCGGTCGCTGGCAGTGTGGCGGGGGCCACCGATGCCGCGGATGCGCCGTCGGATTCGATGAGATGGCGGCAAATCTCGCCATAACTCAGGGTCGGGTTGAGCTCGGCGAGCATGCCGACGCGCAGCCAATGCTCGGCTTGCGCATTGATCGAGCGACTAAGGGCGCCACTCGTGTTGCGCAACGCCTCGTGCATCTGCTCCGATATCTTGACGATACCCATATTGCGGACCTCTTATATACGAAATAGCTACGAAACGTATATTAGCAGGTCGAGGGGGATTTGTCAGGGCTGGGGGGCGCTTCGACTACCGTGTCGCGCCGTCTGCGGGGAATCGGCTGCCCAATACGTAGCGATTGGCCGGGTGATAGCAGCGCACCATCGTCACGACTGAGCCCCTGGTCCAGGTTCTGCGGAACAGCACCAGACACGGTTGCGTCGGGTCCATTTGCAGCAACGAGGCTTGCTTCTTCGTGGGCAGCGTTGCGTCGACGATGTGCTCGATTTCGTCGACCGGGACCGCTCTGAGCAGAAACGCCGCCGGGGTCTCCTCCGTGAACGTTTGATTGACGAAGTCCGGCGCCATGAATTGATTGACGTAGCGATCTTCCAATTGCACCGGCACTTCGTTTTCTAAGTGAACGCAGACGGAGTGCGCTACCAATTGACCGGTCGGCAGCCCCATAGCGCCCGCGATTTCAGGCGTCGCGGGCACACTTTCCACCGAGATAACGTGGCATTGATAGCGATGCCCGCGACGTCGAATCTCCTCGGCGATATTCGCGATATGAAGCAGTGTGGATTGCGGGCGGGGTTCAGCAACGAAAGTACCCACGCCTGCGACACGCTCGACGCGCCCTTCTTTCGCCAATTCGCGCAACGCGCGATTTACCGTCATCCGCGAAATGCCGAATTGCTCGACCAGTTCCTGCTCAGACGGAACGCGGTCACCCGGCACCCATTCTTTGGAAGCAATCTTGCCTTCGATGTAATCGCGGACTTGTTGATAAAGCGCAGATGGCTTAGCGCTAGAGAATGAGGTCGGCACGGCGCTGGCGTTGGATTTCGGGGAAGACATGAATGGAGCCCGCTTGAATTGTGCTCACATGATAATGCATGTCTATATCACCTCTGCGCCCGCCGATCTTAATGTCCTTCTAGAAAATTCAGCATGGTTTCCAACATACGGCGCAGATGCGGGGAAATGCCCTTTGCGGTTTCCGGCAGGTATTCGTATGGTGGGTGTTCCGCCATGTAACACGACCACGTCATTTCGAGTTGTACGGCGTGCACGTTGTTGGCGGGTTGGCCATAGTGGCGCGTGATATAGCCGCCGGTAAAACGTCCGTTGAGCACACTGGTATAGCCGGACGCTGACTTGGCGTCCGCGAGCAGGCGCTCGCCTAATGCTGCGGCGCAACTAGTACCCTTGCCGGTGCCGAGATTCAGATCGGTGAGCGTTCCTTCGAAGAAACGCGGCACGACGGAGCAGATGGAATGCGCATCCCAGAGACCGGCGACGCCATGCACCGCACGAATGCGGGCCAGTTCGGCCGCGAGTTGCTGGTGATACGGTTCCCAGATCGTTTTACGCCGGTCGTCGATTTCGGCCTCGTCTGGCTCATCGCCGGGTTTGGCGTAGATCGGCGTGTTGTCGAATATATCGATCGGACAAAGGCTGGTCACGCTTTGGCCGGGATACAAACTCGCGTTATCAGGCGGGCGGTTTAGATCGATGACGTAGCGCGAATGCGTGGCTACCAACACGGACGCGCCAAGTTCATCGGCAAAGTCGTAAAGACGCTCAAGATGCCAATCGGTGTCGGGCACTTGCTGCGCTGCACCAGTAAAGCGCGCCGCGAGCGCTGGAGGCACGTACGTTCCCGCATGCGGTATCGAGATCAGAAGCGGCCGGGTGCCCTGCCGGAATCGAAATGGCGGTTCGTGAGTCTGCATAGCGTGGGTTTGGGTAGGTGCAGCGTCACCCACTCTGCAATTGGGGCCGCGACAAGTCAAGGGCGACGAAAATCGCGATCGCCGTTGAAAAGCGGTTGCCGACGTGGGTGACGAGTCCGGCTTATCAGCGTATTCATGGCGCTATGAATCCCTAACGCGCTGGCTCTCGGTGATGTGGCGCTTCGCTTTTACACTCGGTTCAACTGGTCAATTGTTCAACTGAGAGCGCGATTTATGAGCGAGTCATTGGTAGTGCGCAATGTGGCGCCATCGGATTTCAATGCGTGGTTGCCGCTTTGGAATGGATACAACGAGTTTTACGGGCGTGTTGGCGCGACGGCGCTTCCGAAAGAAATTACCGAGATCACTTGGAAGCGTTTCTTCGATGGGTATGAGCCGATGCACGCCATGGTCGCGGAATTGGATGGCCAAATCCTCGGGCTAGTGCATTTCTTGTATCACCGCCACACGACGATGGCTGGCCCCATCTGTTATTTGCAGGATCTCTTCACCGTTCAGGCAGCGCGTGGCAAAGGCGTGGGACGTGCGTTGATTGAAGCGGTTTATGCCGAAGCTAAGAAAGCGGGCGCTGAGCGGGTTTATTGGCAAACCCATGAGACGAACGAGACCGCAATGCGACTTTACGATCAAGTCGCGACGAAGTCGGGGTTTGTTGTGTATCGCAAGGCGCTGTAGGTTGTTGCGTGCGAGCCAGTCAGGACGATGTGTCGTCGTAGCGCTTCCGGGCGTCGCGGAAATCGGCCGCATTGTCGATAACCCAACGCCACAGCGGCATCATGCCGACCAACAGACCGCGGCCTAATTCAGTCAATCGATAATCGACGCGCGGCGGGACTTCGCCATAGTCCTTTCTGGCGATCAAACCGTCGCGCTCCAACTGACGCAGTGTTCGCGTGAGCATGCGTTGCGTAACGCCATCGAGTTGGCGCGCGAGTTCCGCATGCCGCAACGTGCCGCCGACACCCAAGGCATGCACGACACCTAACGACCAACGATTTCCCGCGTGCGCGAGTATTTCGCGCTTGAGTCCGTCGTCATCCGCGGACAAGGCGTCGCAAGCCTCTTGCGACTGTCGCACGATCTCTTCAAACGACGGCGACGGCGGCAGTATCACCGGTGTGCCTTCTTCTCGCGGGTCCATAACGCTCCTATGATTTGCAACTCACTAGGAGCTGCAAATGACCATTCAAAATTCGCCGTCCGATTCCATCCTCGTGCTAGGCGCGGGAGAACTCGGCGCGTGCGTGCTGCGAGAACTTGCCAAATTTCGCGACGCGGGACAGGTGGGTGCCGTTTCGGTATTGTTGCGACCGGATGCTGGCGCGACATCGTCCCACAGAGCCGACACCGTTGCCATGCTGGGGGCGCTTCAGATTTCCATTGTCGAAGCC
This sequence comes from Pandoraea pneumonica, assembly GCF_902459645.1. GTDB lineage: Bacteria > Pseudomonadota > Gammaproteobacteria > Burkholderiales > Burkholderiaceae > Pandoraea > Pandoraea pneumonica. Next base: position 301,906 of record NZ_CABPSK010000001.1, on the reverse strand, counting down.
GATCTCGCTGTCGACAGCGAAGAAGACTTGGCCGCCATCTTCTCCGGATTCGACCAGATTATCTGCTGCACTGGATTTGTCGGTGGCCTTGGCACTCAACGGAAGATCACTGCTGCTGTTTTGGCCGCGGGCGTCGCGCATTACATCCCGTGGCAGTTCGGTGTGGATTACGACGTTGTAGGTCGCGGCAGCGGTCAGGATGTCTGGGATGAACAACTCGACGTGCGCGATATGTTGCGTGGTCAGGATAGTGTTCGTTGGACGATCGTGTCGACGGGAATGTTCACAAGCTTTGTGGTTCTGCCTGCGTTTGGTCTCGTGGACCTAGAACGCGGCGTCGTGCGCGCGCTTGGCGAATGGGATTACGAATTGACGGTCACCACTCCGGAAGACATTGGTCGCCTGAATGCCTTTGTCGCGGCGAACCGGCGTGAATTTGAGGACAAGATTGTTCACGTCGCTGGCGACACGTTCACGTATAGCGAATTGGCCGATACGTTGGAGGTTGTGTTGGGTCGGTCATTCAAGCGCGAACGCTTGAGCGTGCCGCAACTGAGGGCCGATGTTGCCGAGCAACCCAACGACGTGATGCGCAAATACCGCCTCGCGTTCGCGCGCAAAGATGGCGTTGCGTGGCCGAAAGATCAGACGCTTAACAGCAAACTGGGAATGACCGTCATCGATCTGAAGACGTGGCTGAGTGAGTGGAATGCGCGAATTAGCGTTACCCGGAAATCCACCGTCACTGGAAATCGATGATGCGAATGTCCTTTCCGACGGCGTACAGCAGATGCTTTTCATCCGGACTCAGAGCACACATCGTCGGCCCGCGATTGCTACCAGGCGTTTCGATCGAGTAACGGGGCATGCCGCGCTTAATGTCCCAAACAGTAATGGTTCGGGACGACGCCATATCAGCCTGACAGGACACCAGCGTGTTGCCGCTCGCACTTGGCAGCAATGATGCCACCCGTCCAGTCACCGGCGAGAACGTTTGCTGGACGCTTCCGTCCGAAAGTGAAAACATGCGGATCGGGTCGGCATTGACGGTGTGCACCCATTTTCCCGAGCTTGTATCCAGGTCATCGCTTATCGCGCCGGTGTTGGTACCCGTAAATGCAAAGCGATCTGACGCACTCGTCGCCAAAGCTGTCGGCCGCATCACATGTATGTCGCGTGCGACGTCCTGCTGCTGATCCGTTATTAAGGTCACCTTCCGGAGAAGCGTCCTCGTCGCCAGGGCACCGACCTGCCTGACACCATGACTATCGAGAAGTTGATCGCTTCCGGCGAAGTACAGACTCTTTCCGTCGGGAGAAAACACTACGGCGGTCGAGATTCCTGCGCCCTTGAGGTCGATCTCCCGCTGAGATGCTCCGGTTGCTGCGTCGTAGATCAGCAAGTGTTCCGGAGTGCGGATCTGCGAATTGGCCAGCGGTAAATAGTCGACAACCAGCGCTTTTCCGTCAGGGCTGAGCGCTAATTGCTTGATAGGTACGAACTTGTCGCTCCCTATGGCTATGCCACCAAATGCTTTGAGTTCTTGGCCGTCGACAACTCGAAATTCGTGAACCTGATCATCACCCACGTACAGACGGTCGCCTTCGGAGGAAAAGGCCAGACCGCCTTGGAACGTCCCCCAAGGTAATGGCATCTCGCGGATTAATCGTGCACCACGCTGTTCGTGAAGGCAGACATTTCGCTGGCTGCCCAGCACGGCAAAATGCTGGCTGTCTGGCGACCAAGCAACACGCGTAGCGATGCATGGTGAACTCACCGAGCGCATTTGAGAAAACGTGAGTTCTGCTGCACTCGGTGTCGCATTGGCAGCGAGAGGATCGGTGGACTGTGCAATACCGCTAGACCACGCTGTAACGCCTACAACGAATGCGGAAACGCAACGCGTAAAGCTTCGCATACAGCCCCCTCCACGAGTGGCAACGACAGGTAAGGAGAGCGCCCGCACGAGCGCTTCATTTGAAGCGAAAACAATCGAAAAGACCTTGTGCGAAACACTGGAGATTCTATTTCTAGTTATTCAAGGGCCGAATTTATAACACCACTGAACACCGTCGGAGAGTGGTTTTGTTTCAAACGACTGTGTAGTCCGTGATTGAGGTGAGTTTGGGCTCGCGACGACGCGTTTGACAGCGGCTCCGCTTGGGTAGACCCAGGCAAGCCTCGCGCGAATTTCAGGGAAGAAGTAGAACCTACAAAACCGATGCCAAAACGGGGAGTTGGTGCGAGGAAGGGGAAACGTGATTCGTTTGGAATCAATATAGTTGCTGGGTCTTGGGGACAGGATGGGGACGGGTAGTGGACCGCAGCGTGCGGGGGCTCGAGTCCTCTCGGGGCACTCGAACCCCCGCACTCGTTAGCCGTATTGCCCACGACACCCCACAAATAAAATAGGCATGATTCGGGCGCAAACAACGGCCGTACTTCTGAGGCTAAGAAAACTATCAACCAACTCCCTCTATCACCGATATGAGAGATGCATTAGCTTCAGAGGCTCCAACCCCACCGACAAAACGCGTCAGGCGAGTCCCCATATTTCCCAATATTTGCATCCGATGCATGCTTCAATTTTTTGCCTGAACCTCCCAGAGATTTAGATGCTGTATTTTTCCATATAGCGGCGAAATTGAAGGATCAAGATGAAAGACAGGTGAGAAGAGTTCAGATTCTCGAGCTTGATTCCCGGCGGACTCAGTGAAGACACATGTATGCGAATATGTTCCATACAAAATTTGACAAGAGTTCACCAATATCTGCTCGCAGGTCGCCCAATTTCCCTCAACGAACTCCCGCCCCCCACCTAAAATCTTGAAAACACGGATATATGCACTCATCCAGTGGCGGAAAATCATAATGGGCGGTCAAAAATATGTTTGTAGTGCTACGTTAACATAGGTTGCGTAAACCTCGAATTTTGGGAAAATAGCGGAACAAAAAATAAATTTACCTTCCGAAGGCTAGATCTACGAGAAACGGGGTTCTCAAGTTGATGAAAGCGAAAAATAAGATCGAGTTTATCCAAGGTCCCGAGTTTCCAGACTCACTGGGCACTTTGTTCCGCAAAGGGGGACTCTATCAAAAGGCCGCAGAGAAAGCTTATCAGGCTTGGGGGAAAGCCAACGCCGGAGAAACCACTTTCGAAGGTGTTTTCACTGGGCTTCCCCTAACCAACAACGGTGAAAATCGCATCGCATTTTGCCGAAAGTTTGACCTTCCCGGTTTTTCTCGGCTAGTGACCGCCTACAGCAGCAACGTCTGCATTTTTCTATTTGCAGGTGATCATGACGCTGTGGACCGCTGGCTAAACGTCAACAAGGGCCTGGACTTTGTCGCAAGAGAGCAAGGAACTCGGCTCGAAATTACACCTGTTTACGTATCGAATCGAGCTGAAGGAAAAGATGGCCTGATTCAATCCGAAGTAGATTGGATGAGCACCGGACCAGTCATCGAACAGTTGCCCGATCGATATTTGGAGCGTCTTCTCCAAGATGTGGATCCGAGTACAAAATCTCGAATCAGTGATGTTATGTCACACACTTCAGAAGACTTGGTACAGGAGATTGTGGAAGGCATCTCGGACTCAGAGCTAGCTTACACAGTCCTTGATGTGCTGCTGAAGCTACGGTCCAGCGATCTGCAAGGGGCTAAGTCTCGCGTCGACCTCTATACCGACCAAGTGAAACCGGTCGGTACTTTGACCGCAGACGATGCCAGTCGAATTGCGTCAAGCGAGATGACCGTGCGTGTCCAGGATATTGATCCAATCCTATTCGAACATTTCATCAAGACGGCGGATTTCAAGCAATGGATGCTCTATCTTCATCCGCAACAGCGAGAATTTATTGACAACGACTACGTTGGAGCGACTCGTCTGGCCGGAGTGTCGGGCTCCGGAAAGACATGCGTTGTCATTCATCGTGCGTTACGGTTGGCGCGCAGCGCACCGGATAAAAAAGTCCTCGTTCTAACACTAAACGAAGCGCTTGCGAAGCTAATCAGTGAGCTAGTTAATGCTGAAAGTGGTTCCCTACGCCCCGAGAACCTTACGGTGAGGTCAGTATTCGAGTTGTGTCGAGAGAAGCTCATCGCACTTGAACCAGCCAAACTCGACTATTACGGCAAACGTATTGTGCAACGCAACGCCTTTGCCGCCGCGGAGCATATTGACGATATCTGGGATGAGTATTTTCACTGCCAGGCAAACAATCACGATGCGGAAGTCCTGTTCGATGTAATTCGAACATTGCTCGCGCGCAACGTCTTACCTCAAGACTATTTGAGGCAGGAATTGGACTATGTACGCAGCGCGTTTGCACCGGAAGAGCGAGCCACCTACCTCGACATGCAACGAGACGGCCGGGTTGTGGCGCTGGAGCGACGATATCGCGAAATGGTGCTATCTGGACTCGCGGGATCGGAACGAAAAATGGCGGCAGTTGGTGCAATTGACGATGTAGGAATAGTCACCGCGCTGTACTCGCACGTTAACACCCTTTCACACGAGTTCGACCACGTTTTGGTCGACGAAGTCCAAGACCTTGGGACCCTTGAATTACGAATTATTCGGCGCCTAACCCGACCAGGGACAAACGATCTTTTCCTGTGTGGAGATGCTGCCCAAACCGTTCACACGAAACATCTCAACCTAAAGGACGCGGAAATCGATGTTCCACCCGCGCGATGGATTCGGTTAAATCAAAACTACCGGAATAGTCGACAAATTCTTGCGGCAGCGTACGAGGTCCTAACTCGCACCTTCAATTCGATACCCCGCGGGACGGTCGACTTCGAAATCCTCCAACCAGAGTACGCGAACTTTACATCCGCAAAGCCGCTACTTTTGCGAGCCACATCAGTCTTTGATGAACTCGCAATGGCTTACTCCTATGCGTTAGAGAATATTAGGAGCGCTCCCCATCACAAGGTCTGCATTGCACTGTGTGGCTACTCACACGCTGCAGTGGAGCACCTTGCGGCTAATTTAGGTCTGCCTGCTCTCTCCGGCGACACAGACCTATCGGCAAAGTCACTCTTCCTATCAGACCTTGAGCAAACGAAGGGCTTCGAATTTGATCTGATGATTGTGCTGAACTGCAGTCGACAAGTGATCCCACACCCTGATTTGCCTGAACACGAGTCGTTTCGTGAACTCTTCAAACTATATGTGGCATTAACGCGTGCAAAGACAGAGCTAGTGGTCAGTTTCCACGGCAGTGCCTCTCGATTTGTGGACGCCGCGGTTGAACTCTTCAACGTCGCCACCTGGGAAGAGCACGTGGCGCATCCCGCTGACCTTGCCGGCATCCTCTGGCCCCCGGCTACCTTACGCCAGACTGGCAACATTGACAGTTGGACGGTTAACGGTCGCGATTTTCTGCGCATGCGAGAAGCTGTTGGGTTGAGTCAAATCGTTCAAGACGAGATCCTCCAACACGTGACAGGACAAGTTAGAACGGAGGCGCGGTCCGCAAGCGGCCGCCGAAAGCAGACAGAGTGGCGGGAATTTCAAACCTTTTATCTCGCAATGGAAAACCCCATTACTCGCAACGGGATTATGGGAAATGCCGCCTGGGCCGAACTCAATACACGACTTGCGTCCTTGATCCAGAACAACACGGGAGACAACAGCCACGTTAGTTCCTCGCGAGCAGTAATCGAAGTTGCTCGAGCGCCTCGCGTACTCGATTTCGGTAACGCGCACGGCAATGAGGCAATACCCGTTGGTCAGTTGAGACTCCATCGACATAGTGAAGTACTTAAATTCTCGCAACGGGAGCTCAGTGCGCACACACTTGCTTCGCTTCTTGTAGCTCAGAACGTCAACGGAATAGATCTGCTTGAGGTAGGTAGGCCGATGGCATATTCGATACTCGGATTCCTAATCCCACGACACGAGCTCTCAGAATGGCTTAAACGAAATCATATTCGTCAATTGCGCACCAATCCTAATGCGATGGTTCTGACAAAAGCTGGCCTAGATGAATGCGGGCGTCGCGTAAGTATTTCTAAAACTTCTGTTCCATATGAAGCAGCAGGAACGGACAGCGTCACCTTCGCCGAGGTTCAAGCCAGTCACGCGATGATCCTCGGCGGTCAGGGAGCAGCAGGTCAAATCGCAAAATTTTTTGAGCGGCAATTTGAAATTAAGCCGAACGCATACGATGCCACGTAACTTTCATCATTTACAGACATGAACAGCAATCCCCGGAATTATTCACAAATAAAATTTATAAATATCACCTTCACCAACACGAAACAAAATAAGCAAAAAACCAATTAAAAATTTAATAAACTTACGCACCCAGAAATCCTAGTTTTTCCGCACAAAAAGTAGACAGCAATATCCACACAAGGTACTACCGAGATTAAAATGAACTCATTCTATGCAAGACTTCGAAATCAAAGAGGCGATGACGACGAATTGGCAGCATGCATTGAGCGCGTTGTCAATCAACTTGAGGAGGCATCGACCACAAGCGATCGGCCTGGAATGCTGTTAGGGAAGATTCAATCAGGAAAAACCAGAGGTTTTGTTGGAGCCATTGCGAGAGCATTTGATAGAAATTTTGATATTGCAATAGTATTAACAAAAGGCACAAAGACGCTCTCGGCACAGACCGTCGCCAGGCTTAGTCACGACCTGACTGAATTCATCGAGGAGGATGAATTAATTGTTCTGGACATCATGAAACTGCCTGGAAAGCTAACGCGAAGTGAACTCAGCCGAAAAATAGTTATAGTTGCAAAAAAGCAGGCGCAAAATCTGTCGAGGCTGATAGATTTTATAGACAGTCACTCCACCTTGAAAGAACGACGCGTTCTGTTAATTGACGACGAGGCCGATCTAGCGAGCGTAAGATTTGTGCGGAAGAAAGGGCAAGATGATGTGGAGCAAGGAACAATAGCCGAACAGATAGATCAGTTGCGTGAGATGATGACTAAGGTGGCATTTCTGCAAGTGACCGCCACCCCCTACTCACTATATCTACAGCCCGAAGACTACGAAGATACGGCCTCAACAGGCTATGTATTCAAGCCGAAAAAGCCGGCATTCACTGAACTACTCCCCATTCACGGAGGATACGTTGGTGGAGATGACTACTTCGGTGGATACGACAAAAATGATCCTCGGTACTATTTAATAGTACGAGTTCAAGTACAAGAATTGGACGCACTCCGAAAACCAGATCAAAGAAAGATTCGCGCCACTTCGGCATTGGTTAGTCCCAATACCACCGGACTTCGACGGGCAATCATAACTTTTGTATTAGCCGTTTGCGTTCGTCGCTGGCAGCAGCAGCAGGCGGGGGAAAAAAAGCGGAAGTACGCGATGATTATCCACAATGATACTCAAAAGGCCGCTCACGCTTGGCAGGATCAGGTTATTGACTGGATATTTGAAGCAATTCTCTCTTCGGCGGAATCATCGCCGACGAACCTACGCCCACTCTTCGATGCAGCGTATGAAGATTTGTCCTCGTCGGTTCACGCAGACAAGGGGAGAATGCCCGACCGCGAAGCGGCGTTCAATATGTTTATCGATGCACTTCAGAGTGACGATGTCGTGCGTGAAACGGTCAACTCTGACAAAGATGTCATGGCGCTTCTTGACGATAAAGCGGAGTTGAAACTTAGAACACCATTTAACATCTATGTCGGCGGTAATATTCTAGATCGCGGGATTACAATTCCGAATCTTATTTCTTTCTACTACGGGAGAAATCCAAAGACCATGCAAGCTGACACGGTGCTACAGCACTCTCGGATGTATGGCAATCGAGCCCGCCCCGACATTGCGGTAACGAGATTTTATACTTCTAACGACGTCTATGATCGGCTATCAACGATCAACGGATTCGAGAACGCATTACGGGAAGCCTTTGAAACTGGCGCTCATGACAAGGGGATTGTTTTCATCCAAGCAGACAGAGAACGACGAGTCCGACCATGCGCCCCCAACAAAATAGTTCTAAGTAACGTTGTCACCATAAAGCCAAACGGCCTTTTGCTTCCGACAGGCTTCCAAACGGCCACCGGGAAAGGCATGAAATCCTCTCAAGACGAACTTGACAAACTCATTGATTCCTCTTGGCGTGATACCGACACTTTTCATCCAATCGACAAGCATCGGGCGCAAAAAATCATTGACATCACCGCAGATACCATGAAGTTCGGTGACATCCAGTTTGACTGGGATGCTATGCACAGTCTTATTGAGTACTACTTGACCGCTAGAAACTCAAATACAGAAGACCTCCTGATACTTGCCGAAACCGGTAGAAGACTAGATCGTGAAAAATCGGGCGATAAGTCTGGCCGCTCCATACTCGGGACCAAACTACGCGAATTGGCCTCCGAAAAATCGAGAAGCCAACCTGCACTAATTCTGCTCCAACAAGAAGGGAGCAAGGAATTAGGGTGGATGGGACAAAAATTTTGGTGGCCGATTTTAGTTGCCCCGGGGAACGTTGAACCGTGCGTCTTCGCTGGCAAAACGGCCGAATAATGTCGCGCACGTAAATTAAAATATTTTTTGTCAGTTTAGCGTCGCGGCGAAAATATTCGCCACGACGCGCGTCTTGGCAAATTACTTATATACCTCCCGGCAAAAAGCCCAGTACAGTTGGCACCCAGCCTTCGAAACATAGGAATTTCCCAAGATATTTGTGTGAAACTTCCGAATTCAAAGCCTTACAGTAGAGTTGTTGACGCACGACCTTGCCGCACGCTTTGGATGCTCATAGACTTCCATCTTCACGCCCCAAGCGTGATCAGGTTTAGCAGCCTGAAAATGGATTTATGGGCACACGGCCGCACTTCACTGCGGTCTTTGTGTGCGGCGTCCTTCGTGCATCCATCAATGGGTGGGCTTGGATTGGGACACCTTCGGGTGTGCCGTTAAACCATATCCATTACGGTCTGCTAACCCGGTCCTATGCCCGCCCACCCTCATCTGCAATCCGCGGCGGGATTAACCTGGTAAAGCACGAGGAACTTCGCATGACTTCACATTGCTCCCTGTCCATTCCCTCAAGAGACACGCTCGATAGACTGAGCGAGCTGTCAGAAAGATTGGTCGCGCTTTCTATGATTGGTGCGAACCAACGTTCAACATCGATCCCCGAGCAGTTCAACGAGGCGTACTTCGATCAAATGACCGACATTTCGAGCGAGGTACATCACTTGTGCCGACGCCTCGATGAAGATCTAAATTATCTGATCCAACCAGACGCACTGGTCGCGTAAACATCACTGCCCTGACTGGCCCCCCGATGCCACTTCCGCCTTTTTGAAAAATTTTTTGCTGAGAGTCGTTCGTATGTTGATCGCCTCGCTCTTCGCGAAACCACCGCATAGAACGTACGCGTCTGACTCAACGTCAACATCTACGTAGTAGGCGCTGCCCGCCCTTTCGAAGCCAAACGGCGGGATCGAGCAGAAACAACAAACGCTATCGCGACCTAACGCCGCTGCCACCAACGCGCATTTGCCTTGGCGGCGACTACCCAGCCTTCCGGATTTTGTTTAAGTCCCGAGCCCTGCGCTCCAGGGTGGGTGAGATGTGGCCGCTTGCCTCATCTGTGCGTCCCGTCACCAACCAGTACGCAAACTGAGGCCATACGCGGCCAATCGCTTCGATCATTTCAGAGGTCGGGCGTTGCAGACCGCGTGAGACGTTCTGCCATCGCTTGGACGGGATGCCCGTGAACTCCTCCATTTCCCGCCAGCATCGATCCGCGTCAGCGACATGCTCAATGAGTTCGCAGACACGTTCGCGCATTTCGGAAAGTCCCCAAATTCATTCTCGACATGCAGGCCTACAATTTAGGCATGCCTATTCCTTAGGCGTCGGTAGCTTGGATTCACCGGCTTCCGTTCTCTCACAACGGGACAACCCATGATCGCCACACCAAAGCTCAGAATTCTCGACATCCTTCAACGCCAAGGCATTTCCATGAAGACCGGCCGTCCCTACGACATGCGCACCGCACAATGCGCACTCACGCAAACGACGAGCGAAGGCGTGAAGACCGTTGTCGGCACGGTCACGCTTCCTGAAGCGCTCAAAGACACCGAGCCAGGCGACTACCTCGCGGAGTTCGCCTTTGCGCAGTCGATTGACGGCCAGCTTGTCCCTCGCATTGTAGCGTTGCAACCCTACGCACCCAGCGCCCGAGCGGGCGACCCTACCAAGCCCGCTAAGTAATCATCCCCAACGTCTCGTCGCTTATCTACGGGCGACGCTCTGTCGTCAAATCCGGCCCCCCGCCACTTTTTCACTCCGTCTGGCTCACTCGCCTTGGAGTAACTGGGGGTTGCGATGCTTCACCAAAGATCTTCTCTGCTACTCGGTGACTTCTGTCCCGCCCGAGTTCAATCACGCACCAGTTCCAGCGCTACCCCGGCCTCACATTTACAGGTAGATGAACTCCTGCCGTGCGGACTGACTATGTCAACGGTGACAGCATGACCGCGCCGCCCTCTGGAGTCATCGAGCACACGTTCATCGTTCCCGGCGAGACATGTGTTTGCATTGCGCAGGTACGGGGCCTGTTCTCGGACGACGTTGCGCGCTTCTCCCGCACCATCGAATCGGCCCCGTTGCTTTACGAAACAGTAGAAGCGCTGGCCGGCGTTCTCGACCTGATTTGTGATGCTCAAGACGTCCCGCAGCCATCGAGTTCGAGATTTGCATGGCAGCTTCTGCACAGCATTCGGTATGGGGTTTCACGGTGAGCGCCCTACCCCACCGCATCCTCATTTGCCAGCCAACGAACTTGAGCACTCCCACCACGGCGATTGACACCCAACTGTGCCCGCCCGAAGGCGATCAGCAGTTTGCCGTGGTGAGCATTCCCCCCTCTCAGACGTCAATGACATCCCCACAGCTCGACATCCCACAGATGGCGGGTTTCTGGACATTGGCATTCGCAACCGTGATCGGACTCTGGTTCGTGAGTGCCCAGGTTGGCGCAATCGTCGGCTTCATCCGCCGTGGTTGACCAAGCGTGTCGGGCGCTCCCCGGCGTATCAACTGGAGGAAATACCCATGAAAGTAACCCTGCAACGAATCTTCTGCGCGGGAAAACACGCTGCGTGCGGTGTCGCACTGGGCACTGCGCCGTTCCTTGCGCGTGCAGAGAGTGACGTGACGGAGATGGCGAAGAGTGTCAGCTTGGATTCCACCATCGGGGCGATTCTTGCCATCGGCATCACGTTAGCGACCGTGTACGCCACATTACGCGGGGCCAAGATCGTGCTTTCCGTCCTGAAGGGAGGTTAATCCCCCGTTTTGCCGAGCGCACGAACCCATGCTTTGTGCGCTCGGCTCGTGGTCACCAACAAGCGCTTAGCCATCTCCAGGGGAGCCGACATGCCAATCCAAGATCTCTGGAATTTGACCTTCTTCGTGTGGGGAATGGTTTGCGCCTGGGCGGTAATTCAAGGCTTCCGAGGATAACGATGAAACGATCGGTCATGACTGCGCTTCTCCTCGCATTGCTCGCACAGCAGCCCGCAATGCCACAAGCACTTCCCGTCGCAAAGCTAGCAATGAATCGCGCCATCGCTGGACTTATAACGCGTGTTGCCAGGGAGAGAGGCTTTGCTGCTAACGATCCGAGAATCGCTGCGACCTTGGAGACCATTTCATCGAACAGCACCGCACTCAACGTCGTTTCCACCGGAGCCGGGTTTGGACTATCGCTCATGGGTGCGCCCGTCTGGCTGACCATATTGGCCGGTTTGGGCATCTTTGGGGCGGGTAATGCGCTACTAGCTCGTTTGGGAGACACCGAGGTCTCGATTACGGCAACCGAAGCCGGAACGCTAACGATATCAACGAGCCGTCCCCAAGGCCCTCCTCCCGTGTTGTCTGAGAATTTTCACGTGAACCTGACTCCCGGTGAGGATGAGTGGCTCGACGATCTACTTGAGCGGGGGTATCTCGCCTACCAGTTACCCAACTGCCCGGTAGGGGATAGGGAGTACATTTGCTCCTCGCTGCCGAGTCCACCTTCCGTCTCATCCGGAATGAGCCAGCAGAACTGGTGGCACGGCTACGAAGTGGTCGCAACATCCATGCATGCGTTTGTGCAACTCGTTGGCGTGCTGTTGCGAAACAACGATGGCTCGGACCCAAATCCAACAATTGTTGAGATGTTCGGTCCTGATGGCGAATTCAAAGAGTTCGGCGTCCGGTACTGGGGGCACGATTACATGAACTGTCCCGGCTCTCCAAGTTGCACTCCCTATAGTTGGATAACCGTCCCTCTGGAATCCAAATACGTTCTCACTCGCGAAGCATTTGAGCGAACTCGACGGACCACTACGTTTTCCTCGCATCCCAACCTCGATAGCGCCATTTTCGAAATTGCCGACGAAGCCTCAACCATTCCCCTCAGTGCCGAAACGCTTGCCGAGATAGTCGATCAAGTGTGGCAGCGGGCCGCATCATCTGTCGATTACCAAGGGCTCCCCTACTCCGTAACTGAGCCAGTCACGGCGCCAGAGGTGATGCCGTGGATTCGAGAGAATCCAAAGTCAACGCCGCAAATCGGCGATGTGATGGAACCTGCCACGCTTCCCGAACAAAAAGCCGTCCCTATTTCATCATCGATAAGACCTAACAAGAAGCCGGATGCGGAGACGGATCCAATCGCCCAGCCAAAGCTGGATCCAAGCGAGGTCCAAGACGTCAACGTCGTCAACCGACCAATCGTCGACATCGGTAACACGGTAAAAGCTGAAGTGGATCTGGGTGCGGCACCCGATGTAGCGGCACCCGTGCTGGAGTCAGCACCCACAGCCAAGATGATTCTTGAGCCCGTTTTGGGCCTGTTAGATGACTTCAAGAAATGGTCTGCACCGTCTCATGGCGGGGCGTGTCCGCGCGCACAACTGCAAGTCTTTGGCAGCGTGATTGCCGTCGAAGCTTATTGCGACATCGCGAACGCCATTGGCCCGGAACTTCGCCTTGCCATGCTCGCCGCATTTGCTGCGCTCGCGACTCTGATCATTCTCTCTGCTTGAGGTCATCATGCCGCTCTTTTCCATCCTAACGAGCGTACTGAACGTCGCACTCGGCTTTGTGCTGCGCTCGCTATTGGTGAAGTTCGGAACGTTCTTCGCGCTCTGGTTCATCACCACCGAATTCGTCGAGTTTCTGTTGTCGGCACGCCTTTTCCCCGAAGCCAAATCGCTTGACGACGCATTCGCCAAGATCCCTGACGGTGTCTGGTTCTGGCTAGAACTGTTTGCCGTGTCTGAAGGAATGCCGATGATCCTCAGCGCTATCGCGACTCGATTCATTATTCGCCGCTTGCCGGTAATCGGGTAATTCATGGCCATCAACGCGTACACAGGGCTAATGGGCTCGGGTAAAAGCTACGAGGTTGTGAGCAACGTCATCGTGCCCGCCGTTCTCGCAGGACGGCGTGTGGTGACCAATATCGACGGCATCTCTCCTGATGCCATTCATGACTACTGCGTCAGCATCAGAAACGCCGATCGGGACGCACTTGGAGCCATACTCCCGGTCGCGAACGCCGACGTGCTCGCTGAGCACTTCTTCCCCGACGAAACTCGACCAGACGTCGACTCAGTGGTGAAGGCAGGCGATCTGGTGGCAATCGATGAGGCATGGGAATTCTGGTCGACGTCTCACAAGATCAAACCGGAACACATGCGTTTCTTTCGAATGCACCGTCACTACGTACATGCTGAAAGCGGCTTGGCCTGCGACGTTGTGTTGATGATCCAGTCGATTACGGATCTACATCGGCAGCTGCGCTCCGTCATCGAAGTGACGTTCGTCACCAAGAAGCTCAAGGAGCTAGGGCTACGCAATCGGTATCGGATCGAGATGTTTGGCGGCGGCAAGACCATCAAATCCGCACGCCTCGGGACGTCAACGACCACGTACGACAAAGCCGTCTTCCCGCTGTACCAGTCTTACGCCGGGCAGAAGGGGCATGAGCGGGCCATCGACACTCGGCAAAACCTGTTGAAGAGCCCGAAGCTTTGGCTCACAGCAGCAGGTTTCATTGTTTGTTGGATTACAGTCGGCACCTTCCTATGGCGGTACTTCCATCCCCATACGCCGAAGAAATCGCCCCCGACGGTAGCGACTCGTCCAGGGTCGTCAACGAAGAAGCCCGAGCACGCTACCGCTGCTCAGTCACCTCGACAAGCATTTAGCTCAGATTGGCGAGTCGCCGGGCAGTATTTGATCGACGGAAAACGCTATGTCGTGGTCAGCGATTCAGCGGGTCGATTACGAGTCGAATCACCATCTGCTTTCCGCAACAATGGGATTGCGAGCATCGGTGAGATAGACGGGCAGCGCGTCACAACTTGGTCAGGCCAGAAGCCTACGTCCGGGAAAAATGGGGGCTGGAAATGAAGCTGCTCATGCCCACCGCAACCCTGCTGCTCTCGTCGTTAGCATTTGCAAACGAGCCCTACATCGTCCCTGCCCCCATCGATTACGTTGGACCGGCACTGCACGACGACGGCCCGCCCGAGTCCCGTGATATTCCTAGCCCCCCAACTTCGTCGCGGCAAAAAAACCAGTCATCCACACGAACCAACGCATTGCCCTTCCAGCCTGGCAAGTTCGATTTCCAGTTCGTCAATGTCGCGCAGCTCGTGTCCTTGCTTTATGGTGAAGCGATCAAAACGCCTTATGTCATTGCCCCAGACGTTCTTCAAGATGATCGTCTGGTGTCGCTACGTTACGAGGGCAAACCCGGCGATCTTCGAGCATTCCTGACTACGCTCCTCGAATCACTCGGGTTCGGCATCGAGCGCCGCCGAGGAGTGGATTTCGTGTTCAAGCTAGATCCGAATGGGTTGGCATCCAACTCGACCAAAGAGACGATCGTTTACCGCCCTCTCTTCCGCGATACCGCATATCTCGCAGGCCTAGTCCGTCCACTCTTCCAAGGGCATTTCACCGTGAACCGGGCAGTATCGATGCCCGCAGCCAACAGGGCCAAGGAGAATGCACCCGAGGGATCCGCAGCGGCACTGATCGACGCCCAAGGCGATACGCTGTTGTTCCAAGGCACTCGCGAGGAAATCATCGCTTTGTGTGAACTGTTGCCTCAGGTGGATACGCCGATAGGTGAAGTGTCGGTACGCGCCACGGCGTACGAGGTCTCACGCAGCAACGAGCGCGGATCGGCCTTCCAGTTGGCGCTTGATCTACTGTCGAAAGGTCTCGGACTAAGCGTCTCGATTGCTGGCGATGTGGTCGGGAACACGCTGCGCATCAAAACTAGCAACGTCGACACGATTTTCTCGGCCCTGTCGAAAGACGCCCGCTTTCACGTGATCAACAGCCCTAATCTGCGGATTCGATCAGGCGCCCGCGGACGGCTTACCGTCGGGCAGAAGGTCCCCGTGCTGAAATCAGTCTCCTATCCACGGGGAGGTGGCGAGCCGGTCCAGTCCGTCGAGTATCACTCTTCAGGCGTCATTTTCGAGCTGCGGCCGATGGTTAAGGAATCGGTAATCGATCTGCACGTCTCACAGCAGATCAGCGATTTCGTGAAGACCACAACAGGTGTCAACGCGTCCCCAACGCTCAATACGCGCGAAGTGAGTACCGAAATCACCCTCCAGAACGGGGAGGTGATCCTATTGGGTGGGCTGACGACCAACAAGTCGACCGACAACACCGCTGGCATCTCGTTCCTGCCTCGCTTTCTAGATGCGCACTCCGATACCGCGTCGAGTACCGAAATTCTTCTGGTGCTCCAGGTTGAGCGCGTAGGGGCGTCTAGCGTCGGGAGTGTCGGCGCGCCAGATACCTGCTTGAAGCGCAACAGCAAGCCAGTGCCACTGCGGGTTCCGGCCGACAAGGCCACCCCGCCGACCGAGCAGCGGGTCTCACCGCCAACGGTGATCGAAGGCGTGGCGGCCCGCGCACCTGCACTCACTGCCGAACAGTCGGGCCGTGGTGCCGCGCTGCCGCGTGCAAGTGCCTGGGGTGTAGACGTTTTGGAGGAAGCGCGATGAGCACGCCCCGCCGCCCGGAGGGCCGAGGACGGCGGGGCGCGCGAAGCGCGCCCCTATATTTATATCAATAACACTTAACGTACGCGATCAAGGAAACAGGTACCAAACCGCCCCCCGCTTTGCCAGGACAGGAACACTTTGATCGACGGTAGAAAAAAAGCCCCGACGGGGTTACCCGTCGAGGCAAGGACTACGCTCTCATACATAACCGGAGGTGGCTATGCAGGAACAGAGTTTAGAGGGCTATTCACCCTTCCGCCGTGAGTGGGTCATCAGAGGTCGCAACTTCGGGGATGGTCAAGTGGAGGTCACAGCGACCCGATTCGACCGCTACATGGGCGCTCAGGGCCTTCATCTGATGCCGCGAGCCAAACGTGGCGAATCGGAAAACTCGGAAGATAACCAATTGGTGGCGGCCAAACGGGCCAAACAACAAGTCAGATTGCGTTGTAAGGCCATCGGGGCGGATCGGATGATCACGCTGACCTACCGAGAGAACATGCAAGACAAAGACCGACTGAGGCGTCATTTCGACGCCCTGCGCCGTCGGCTCGGGAAGGTGATGGAGTTTCAGTACGTCGCAGTTGCAGAGCGCCAGAAACGCGGGGCATGGCATCTGCACATCGCGGTCAAGGGCCGACAGAACTACAGAACGTTGCGCTCGATCTGGATTTCGATCATTGGCAACAACAACGGCTATGTGCGAGTAAGCAACCCGTTCAAGCAGAAGGGTCTACGCCACAAACTCGCCTCCTACCTGAGCAAGTACATCACCAAAGACTTCGCGGAGCACGCCATCAACGAGAAGCGCTACTGGACGAGCCGTGGCGTCGAAATCCCCGAGCTCTACTCCATTACGCACCTTCTCAACGACGATCCGCTAGATGCGATCGTGATCGCATTCGAGTCGGCCAAGCTTGCTGGCGCAACATTGGACTACTGCCAAGTGTTCTGGAATCAGGAGCTAGGGTGCCTTTGGTTGGCAACTAGGGAGAATTGAAATGGGGAACAAAGTAGATTTAGATTCAACGCCGAACGACGCCGATGCGCAAGCACTGTACCTCGTGGATCAGCTAGCGAAGGCAATTGCAGAGCGTATCGCAGCCCCGTTGCCGCTTTCGATCCAGCTGTGGAACGCTAAGGCAATCGGAACTTACTTGCAACGCTCACCGGCAGTGGTTCTTGAACGAGTCGTTACGCTTTCTGATTTTCCTGCCCCAATCCGGCTACCATCCACTAGATCGAAAGCAAAAGCAGATGAGAGCCGCCCCCAACGCAATGCAACGGGGCAACCCCTTTGGAAAGCAATCGAGGTCATTCGTTGGACAGAGTCTCATCAAAACATCCGCCGCGCGCAGGCAAGGGATGCTAACAAAAAGGTGCCTCCGATTCTCACTCCCGACAAGTGATCAACGATACGAAATGCGACGAAGCCCCGCTTTGCGGGGCTCCCTTTACAATCAATCCTCGCCACCAACATCGGTCGCACTTTCAAGCCTTCGGCGGGCAAGCCACTCCAGTCGCTGCGCCTGCACGAGCAATACTCGCCTAAGTCCCTTTTGCACCTTCCGCTCGCTAATCACTTGAGCCAGTCTAGAAATTGTCTGTGTCCTGCGTGCCACGCGAACATCTGGATGTTCGCGAATCTTCTTCACCTCATCGGAAACAATAACGCCTTCGTAAGACGAGGGGATTTCGACGTCCACTGTCGGTTGCGGAGGTTCCTTCTCGTTGAGAATTGCACCGAACCTCGATGCCTCAATTGCGCGAGAGTAGATCATGTGCTCCAGCGCATCAAGATATCGCTTCGCGTTGCTGTCTGAAGCGGCCTTCCCTTCCAACGCTGGCAGAGGGTACACAACAATTTTGTGCACTTCAAACGGGTCAAGAACATTCATTGCGACAGCGTCCGTACGCTGATTCGTCAAATGACGACGGATACGCACACGTAGTGATTCTTTCGTTTGACCAACGTAGATCGGCTCACCGTCGTAATCGTAGAAAGAATAGACACCCCACTGGAAGTTTCCGATCTTCGTTTCCGCCCCGGTTAGCGGATTGACAACAGAGCGAGTTAGAAAATAATCGAGCAGCCGCCGAAGCTCACTCGTTTCGAACGGGAGATCAGAGGTAGCATCGTTAGGAATCGGAAGTTGGTCGAGTATTTCTAATTGTTCTGGCAAATCTGGCATTCACGCCCCTAGGCAACGTTCAGTTGGACCTGTGGCTGCGCACTCATGATTGGAAGCAGGACATTTTCGCTAATGTGCGCTACCACCGGCACAACCACCCCATCACCAATCAGATGGTACGCTTCGTTGTACTTAGTAGGCAACACATACTCTTCCGGCAGCCCCATTAACCGTGCCGCTTCACGAGCACTAATCAAGCGAGTGCGGACGAGCGGACCGTCAACGATCATAATTGTCTGGCGACTCGATCCACCACTGGGAGTTCGGAGACAACCTGCAATCCCGTCGAACCGGACTTCGGCACGTTGAACACCTCCGCGCGTGCGCTTGTAAATCGTCCCAACGTGAATTCGACCGGCCTGTTGTGCCGTCAGGACCTTCTGAAGATTCGTCGGTGCCATCATGCCGAGGATCTTGTCGGTCTCCTCACGACTATGCCATTTCACCCCTGACGGTTCTGAATCGATTATTTCGTCTAAAGTCTTCAATACTGACGTCGGCTCGGCCATCTTCCACCAACGCCATTTACTTCTAACCTTCTTTGGCAAAGCGTTGTAGGCACCAATCAGCTTCTCTGGACACCAGCTTGGCAGCGCACGCTTGGACACGACTTCATTAGGTACAGTGAGTCGCTCGTCGACGCAAACGATAAATACGCGCGGCCGCGATTGAGGAACAAACTGAACTGCGTCAACAACCATTGCGCCGAAGATATAGCCTTCAGCCGCGATGGATCTCGCGATTGCGTCAAAATCCTTGCCATCATGCGATGTTAGAACGCCATAAACGTTTTCGAGAACAATGGCCGACGGCTTTCTTCCCTGCCAATTCAACTCTTGAATGAGATTCCAAAAGCCCCAGAACGTCCCCGAGCGATCGCCGTTCAAACCAGCACCATTCCCCGCCAACGACAAATCTTGGCAAGGAAAAGAGGCCCATGCCAAATTGGCCTGACCCGGCAACTGATCCGCGGTCAGCTTATTAATATCTTCGACAACAAGGTGTTCACCACCCCAATTAGCCTTGTATGACCTTGCCTTCTGCTCGGAAAAATCGTTGGCAAATAGACAGGTCCAGTCATCGCCTAGGCCTGCACGAGCCATCCCGCCACCAGCAAAGAACTCGTAATAAGTGGGCATAATTCTGAGCAAACAAAAATCCAAGGAACTACAACTGACCATCGGTTGCCGTCAGGCTCGTTTATTTCTTTCTACAAACTGCTTGAGCGCCAAATCTATTCGTGTCTGCCATCCAGCACCTGATTCTCGAAAGTAAGCGAGAACTTCAGGCGAAAGCCGAATATTGATCTGCTCTTTCGGGGAACTAGCCTTGGGGCGTCCGCGCGGTCTAATCCGAAGATTCTCGATTATGTCGCCAACCATGCCCAAGGACTCTCGACCATCCGAGTCTTCCAAAATGGCATCCTCCGTAAATCGCAAAAAAATCACGCTACCAAACGATGCTGATCCGCCAGGTCGAACACCACCGCACAGGTGAAGATTTGATCGCGCACGTCAATTTTGTCACTGCGATACCCCCATGGATGTCGGGTAGCAATGTTTCCGGTGGTAATTGTACCGACATTTCCAAGTGGCCGATCTCGTTTTTTGCGGATACAAAAAATACAGATTCTTCCCATGCGAACGCCCTGCCTCGAGACCGCGCGGCAACCAACCGACGGGCCTCGCGCGTTAGCCGAGTCGCCCTGCGATCTCTGTTGCGGTAGCGTTGTAGTAAGTCATTAGTTCTGAGATGTTCCTATGGCCCGTCATTCTGGCGAGGTCCAGAGGCTGCAACTTCTTCGCTAGGCGGGTGATGGCTTCGTGGCGCGTGTCGTGGAACGTCACGTCCGGGATCTCGGCACGATCCCTCGCCTTCCGGAACAGTGCGTCGCGGCTAGACGTCGATAGAGCAAACAACGGTTCACCCTTTGGTACGCTCGGCAGCATCCTCAGCAGATCGATAGCCCTCGACGACAACGGTACGCTCCGGGCCGTCCCGTTCTTCGTCATCGGAAGCCGCGCAAACTTGCCTTTGTAATTCACTGACTGCACAGTGAGCGTCAATATCTCGCTCGAGCGCATGGCGGTTTCTATCGCAAAGAGAAATGCAACGGCGACTCGCTGCATCGGCTTTTCGACCGGCAGTCCCTCCTCGTATCCCATGCTCGCCAGCAGCGTTTCGATCTCTTCCGTGGAAATCAACCGCTCCCGCCCGGGAGGCTCCGGTGGTCGCTTCACTTCGGTCATCGGGTCTGTCACCAACCAGCCCCACTCCTTCCGAGCCACCTGAAATGCGTGCGACATCAGCGACATTTCGCGTGAAGTCGACGATCCCGATACCTCACGCATCCGAACATCTCGCCAAGCCGCCACATGGCTAGGCCGAAGCTCCGCCAGCCTGATATCAGCGAACTTCCGTCCATTGACCACTTTGCTGCCAATCAGCGGCAATCGAAGCTTCTCCCATCTAGCCCCGCGTTTCGTGGGA
Organism: Pandoraea pneumonica; assembly: GCF_902459645.1. Classification (GTDB taxonomy): domain Bacteria; phylum Pseudomonadota; class Gammaproteobacteria; order Burkholderiales; family Burkholderiaceae; genus Pandoraea; species Pandoraea pneumonica. The sequence continues at coordinate 281,183 of NZ_CABPSK010000001.1, read as the reverse complement.
CTCACCTTCAGCTCGTACTCTTTGAGAACGTCACCTACTGTTAGCGTCTTACTGCCACTCCCGCTAGCAATAGACCGCATTTCCGTCTCCCGCTGCGCACACCACGCCTGCGCGGCTGCCTTTGTATCAAACGTCCTGCTGTCGCGCTCGCCGTTGACCATCAACTGGGCGCGCCAGCCCTTCACCACCTTCTGAATGGATGCCATTTCGTGGGGAAATCTCGGGTAAAAATTGGGGAGGCCACCCCGATTTTAGGTGTGAACAGGTGAGATTTTGGGTGATGGGGAAGACAATCGGAATTCACGCAAAGCCCCCGCCGGGCCTTACCAGACGGTCTTTCGCGCGAATTTCAGGGAAGAAGTAGAACCTACAAAACCGATGCCAAAACGGGGAGTTGGTGCGAGGAAGGGGACTCGAACCCCAGCAAATTCCTTGTAACTCGGCCCTCTCAGCCAGCATGCTGGCAAAAAGCTGGCACTACGATGTACCGCACTCCGGTTGAACGGCGAACCCACACGCTCCGACTGCACTTCCATGTGGGTCGATTCTCGTCCACCCGATTCGTTTGATCATCAAGACATCTGTTACAAGGACACAACAGCTCAATCGGGCAATTGAAATTGGTACGCCAACCGCTTAAGTTCTACCCACGGGGATTTTTTCTGTGTCTAGAAACGTCGTCCTGGGAGCGCTTCAATGAATGCTGCGAAACGCCTAAGCAGTCCGTTCTCTGATCCCCTAAGATCGATATTTATTGCACTCTCCCTGTGTGCCTTTGGCACTGCCCACGCGGCATGTGACAACACAAATCCGGCAAGCAACACGACGGTCACGTGCACGGGAACCGGTGGCACGGTCCTAGCACAAAGCGGAAGTACCAACGTTACGGTGAATGTGACACCCGGGAGCACCGTATCCTTGGTACGCGGCACGCCGAACCTCGCGATCATTTCAGTCGACACTTCCAGCACCATCTCCAATTCCGGCAGTGTCAGCCTTTCCGGATCGTCCTCGACAGGTCGCGGAGCAGCGCTCCTCGGCCAGAACGACAGAAACACACTCATCAACACGTCGACCGGCACCATCACGACGAGCGGTGCTAACAACGACGCCATGGCCCTGAATGGCAATAATGGCTCGCTTACGAACAATGGCACCATTTCACTTTCCGGCCCCAACTCTTACGGAATGACGGCCTCCTGGGGGCAGGCTACTGCCCTCGGTCAGTTCACTACGTTCGTGAACACAGGAACAATCAGCGCATCCGGATCTAGCAGTCGTGCGATAAGCGCCACCGGTGGTCAAAGCACGATTACCAACACCGGATCGCTTATTACCACGGGGGGCACTGCATCGGGCCGCTCGTTCACCGTATACATGCAGGGCAATAACATCACGTTCACCAATAGCGGCTACGTCGAAGCACAAGGTGTCAACAGTGACGCAGTGGTAGTGAACACGGCGCAAAGCTTTACCGGGACCGTTGTCAATCAGGCCGGAGGTCAGATCATCAGCCAGCAAGGTACCGGTATTAGGTCAGTCAACGGCTTCATCTCCATCACAAATGCCGGCCTGATCCAGAGCAACGCCGGAACAGCCATCGCGATGAACCCCGCCGCACGATCGAACACCCTCACGCTGCAAACCGGGTCGCAAATCATCGGTACGGCCGACGGGGGCACCAGCGCCGTGAGTACCCTAATCCTGCAAGGTACAGGCACCGCCAGCAACCCATTCGTGAATTTTGGCACCCTGCTCGCTCAAGGTGACAATTGGACATGGAGTGGTAGCGGCAACTTCAACAACGCCCAGTTGCAGACCGGGACGTTCAACCTCACGGGCACGCTTGGCGGCGCGACGACAACGGTGGCTTCTGGCGCAACCCTTACCGGGACTGGGACGCTCACGGGCAACGTCACGAACCAGGGCATCGTTCATCCGGGGGACGGCAGCGGCAATGGCACGCTGACCATTGTCGGCAACTACACCGGGCAGAACGGCACCTTGAAAATTGACTCTGTGCTTGGCAACGACAGTTCGCGTGTTGCCCCTCTAACCGTGAGCGGAGGCACGATCAACGGCAACACATCGGTTGCCGTCAATAATCTTGGCGGGCTCGGTAACTTGACCACGGGCAACGGAATTCCGGTGGTGCAGGCCGTCGGCGGCGCAACGTCGACCGCGTCAGCCTTCGCGCTCGGCTCGTCGGTGAGTGCCGGCGCCTATACCTATTACTTGTATAAGGGTGGAACGACGGCCGACAGCACGAACAGTTGGTATCTCCGCTCGACGGTTGCTGCCCCCGTTGAGGTGACCGTTACAGATCCAGTCACCGGAGAGCCGGAGGTCGAAATTCTTACGCCCACGCCTGGCATCGGCACACCGCCGACCGCCACCTTGGAGCCGGGCGAAGATCCACTGCCCATCTATCGGATCGAGGTGCCCGTCTACTCGATGATGCCGGAGCTAGGCAGAACCGCCGGTTTTGCCCAAATGGCCACATTCCACGAACGGCAGGGTCAGCAGGGATTGCTTGACGAGCGTGGCTGGCTGACCGATGGCTGGGCTCGGGTGTGGGGACAGACCGAGCAGTTGCGTACGAAAGGTGATGTCACACCTCAGTTCGACGGCAACATTGGCGGCATTCAAATCGGGCACGACGTCTTTGCAGGTCGCAGCGAGTCAGGTCATGGCGACCACGTGGGGATTCTCGGTGGGTGGACACGCGCGTCGGGTGACGTTCAAGGTCTCGCGCTCGGCATGCCAGATACTCACGCAGGCTCCTTGGCGTTGGATATGTACAGTGCCGGCCTCTATTGGACCCACACCATGCCAGGGGGGGCGTACACGGATGCCGTAGTCCTCGCATCTTCGATGCAGTACCAAGCAAAGCCACTAAGTGGCCTCAATCGGAACGTCAACGGCAAGGGCCTGGCCGCGTCGCTGGAGACGGGGTGGCCGATTCACCTGTCGGAGACGTTGGCGCTCGAACCACAGGCACAGATCATCTGGCAAAGACAGAGCATTGACGATTTCAATGATGGAATTTCCAGCGTAGCGTTCAACAACGTCAACAGTTTGATTGCGCGTATCGGCGCGAGGCTGGAAGCGAACTACGACGGTGCGCGCGGGCTGCTCCGCCCTTACCTGCTATTCAATCTCATCCACACCTTCGGAAACGATGGTCGGGTTCTGTTTGGAGGTAATACCCCGGTGGTGACCAACTCCAATAGCACCGCCGCCCAGTTTGGCGTCGGCGTCGCCGGTCGCTTCAACAAAGCAGCGAGCGTATATGCAACGCTCGCCTACCTGACCCAGCTTGACGCAACGCGCCAGCAGTCGGTTTCCGCCACGCTCGGTCTGCGCTGGACGTGGTAAGTAACAAAGACCTGGTTCGGGCGTGTACCGCATCCGACAGTACAACTCGGGAGAGCGTACCTGCATGGGGTGCAGGTGGTCGGAGGTTCAAATCCTCTCGCCCCGACCAGAATTGAACCCGCACAGTCATTGGCTGTGCGGGTTTTTTCGTTTGGGTCAATCTGTTGATTCGTACAGCGGAATATTAGGCGATTGCCTAATATCCAATGGCAGCGCGCAGGTCAGGTAGCGGGCTTCGGCTGTGGCTCCGCGCGCATGGAAGCGGTATCGGGCAACATCACAATAGACCGCGCCGTGTCCATCGATCGAGTGCTCCAATGTTTTGGTGACGTATCTTGAGGCGAGACTCGAACCCCAGCACAATCCTTATTCGATGCGGCTTCCAGGCGATACGCTGGCACAATGCTGGCATTCGGTCAGTTTGTGTGCCGGTTCTGTACGTAATGGCGGCTGTCGGCCACTCTCGGCCATTCGACATACCTGCACGAATCGCAGACAATCGAGTGAGCAAGCTTTATTCGCGACGGAAAGCAGACTGATGGAACCTTGCAAGGTCCAATTTACGGTGGATAGCCTTTGCCACTGGGCAGGCATGGGCGATTACGTGCTGATTCCGCCTGATCGCAGCTATGAGATCACGCTGCGATATGACGGTGAGCTTCCGCACGGAGATTCATACCACGTCGCTGCCATAGCCGGGCGCCGGTTTCCCGGCTATGCATGGGGCAGCATGTTCGCAATGTCAGAATGTTCGAACTTAATTGCCTTCAGTTGGATGAGAAAGAAATTCGAAAGGCTGACGACGATTATCGACGTGAGACATTCCAGATACTTCGTTTTGCCGCGATACATCTACCATCCCCGTATCGAATGGCCGTCAATTCTAGATGCGATGTGCGAACAAGAAGAGTATGCGTTCAACGGCTCAGAGGCTTGGGCGAATTATTGACGAGTTTCAGGCTTTATCGTCGGTTCAAGCCCCCCCTCCGCGCGTCTGCCGAGTGAGCACGCGAATTGATCTTTGCGACTGACTGCTAACGAGAAAGGTGAAGGTCTTTTCAGGGTCGGAATCGGTCATCCGAGAAGACCAATTTCCCTCGGTGAAAATTCTCGCATCGGTGCACCAAGCGTGCACCGATTGAAGATATCTTATTGATCTAATTGGTTATAGGATTCTGGCCCCCGGCACGCCTACTCCATTTTTGATGCAGTTCGAAGGGATTTTTTTGAAAGGCTGAAGTCGGCCATAATGAGTCACTCGACGGGACACATGGGATCGCTCACAATTCGCCGTCGATGATACGAAGGAAGCCAATGTCCGAGAATGACTTTGATACCACCCTCGACGAACTCGTCGGCCGCTCTGTCGATAGGCTTCTCAAAGCCGATACCTTCGATCAAGCTGCGTTTGGCGCTCTGATAGATCATCTGTGGCGGAAAGCTGAAAGACTTCAGCACGAACATTGCTTGTCAAAGCAAATTCTGCGCACAATTCGGTCAGCCATCGCGGCTATAAGGAGCCGGGCGGAATATATGCAAGTCGTGCGAGGTCAGCTTCATTTGGCGAACGAATTCGAACTGATGCTCGACCGATTGATCGAAGGAGAAACGAGATCATCTAGGGTACCGGGCGTTCCTCGAGTCATTTGATCCGACCAACTGAACGTCTGCTCCTGGGAAATGTAAAGGGCCGCATTGGGTCGAAAGCAGACTGTGGACACGTTGATCACAGGTTCGATTCCTGTCGGGGGGACCAGCCACATAAAGCTTTCAGGGTTTGCCGTGACACGTTTGTGTCAAATCTGGCAAGCAATCCTACGCTTTCGGCGCGGGTGCACAGAAGAGCGACTCCGACCCCGGCAACACAATGAACGATCTTGCCTCGTCTGTGCTTCGTGAGCCTAGCCAGTCATCGTACTCGTCGGGCAGAACGATCACGACCGAACGCTTCTCGCTCCCCGGCTTGTGAAATCGCTTCATCAACGGGTGATGATCCGCGTTGAGCGTGAGCATCGTGAATGAAAGCCTGGGACCGCCGTCGCCTTCCCACTCTCGCCAAATACCAGCTATCGCGAAGGGCTCGCCGCTTGCCATGCCAATGGCCCAGCGTACCGCCTTACCCGTCTCGTAATCCGGCTCATAGAAAACCTGCGCCGGGATCAGACAAAGCTGCTGCTTTTTCCAGGCGCCGCTAAAGCTCCGCTTCTCCCCTACCGTCTCGGCACGAGCATTCATCGTGTCGAACACCTTCACGCCCTGCGGGATCTTCTCGCGCGGCACCATGCCGAACGACGCCAAGTCCGAGCGCCGCCCCTCACCGTCCCTGCGAATAATCGGTGCGAAATAGTCCTTGTAGACCTCGTCGCGCCATTCACCCCCAGGAGCAGTGACACCGTACATATCACTGAACAGCTGCCTATCAGGTACGCGGTAGTTCGTGCACATATGTTCGCTCCGACGCCTGGAGTGTCTACTTCGCCGTGTCAGTTGGCATCAACGTCCAAAGGGATTTCAAGCGTTTGCCCCTTCTTGGGCATTACCTGATCCATCATCTTCAGGAACTTGTTCCACCCCCAACCATTCGCGATAGACAATCGCTGAATTGTGAGAACTGACTGCATATGAGCTGCAAGCATAGGATCACCAACCTGCGGACTCAGCCATTGGTGAAGTTTGTTTGTTCTCGTACCCGAATCGTTCATTGGGCTCTTCTCAATCAGTGCCTTTGTCAAGCCATTCGCCATGCGGTCATAAATCAAGTCAGTTGTGTACTTCGCCACAACGCTGTATCGATTTGTTTGCATGCCCGGCCAAACCCAACCGCGAAGTTTGTAAATGTTCTCGTAGAACTCGTCCGGAAATTTCTTGACCCACACTGCAAGGTCCTTTTGGATGAGCTTTTCGAGATACGCCTGAAGCGCATCTTGGGGGCGTTCGGACTGATAGCCCGTCGCCTCATCGACAAGGGCAACGATACCCACTCGCGCAAAGGCCCGAATCAGCGTATCCGCAAACTGCGCATAGCGCTTTTCATGTTCGGTGACCAAGAGACCAAGGTCGCGACTTTGGAGCAATGCCTCGCAAAGATCCTGAAGAACCGCTGCTTCGAATCCGTCACTGGTTTCCCCTACTCGGGGACTCCCACCAGTGAATTTGATTGGCTCAGAGATGGCCAGGAGTAAACCATTGTTTTCGTAGGAGTTTACGGCCTTCATTGCCCGAATTCGGCCAACACCTTGGCCACGTCCCTTCATGCCAATTGCAGCGGTAAGGCCCCGGCCGGAAATTACGCGACGGCCGTCATCCAGCACGAAACACGGAATCTCCGTTTCACCAATCTTCAGCATGCCCTTATGCGTAGCAACGGGCGACGCAGGTGCCTTGTGTCGTGCTGCTGCGGCTTTCTTTGCAATTTCCGTTCGCTGAGAACTGGTCAACGCCTTCGCGCGGGCGTTGCCGCCGGCGCTTTTGCCATTGTTCTTCGGCGCATTCTTCGATTCGCTCGTCACCGCAAGCTCCTTGTTAGAAAGTGCTTGCATTATTTGCAGCGAGATCAAAATTTGCAAGAAGAATTTCTCTTTATGCTTGCAATAATCTTTATACAATCATTTTTTACTGTGTTTTTGTACAGTATTTTGTGATAGTTTACCTCCCCGAAAGTGCACTACAGGGGAGATCGCCATGGACATCCGCATCATCCGCGCGCGAGGCCGCGTGGATTACGCTCGCGCACTCGGTGAGGTTGATGAGGTAGACCGGCGCTTTCAGGGCGATACGACGGCCAGCTACAACCATGTTCCCGGTGAACTGTGTGCTTTGGCTATGCGGCGGCCAGAAAGCGGCCTGAGTATCAACGGCGCCCGCTGGGGTTTTGCGCCCGACAATGACATAGGTAAGCGATATGGCCCGCAGCCGTTCGCCCAGGTCGAGACGGCCATGGACAAGCCGTATTTCAGCGAGGCGTGGCTGCACCATCGGTATCTGGTGTGCGCTTGCGGCTGGACGATCGTTCGCAACAGAGGGACAGAAAGGGAAGCATGGCACGTCCGGCCGCGCGATGGCGAGCCAGTGTTCCTGCTCGCACTGGGTGCGCCGGTTCACTGGTCTGCCGTCGACGGCTTTTCAGTGCTCGTCGCACCAGCCCCCGGCAAACTGGCAGAGCTTGCGCCGCGGGTACCGGTCACGATGCCCGGCTCACTTGCGCGGTTCTGGATGGACCCGGGGCTAACGCCGCACGAGCGAACCACGCTCGCCAGCCGGACAATGATGGGGAATGCGTTCGAATGGTCGCGGGTCACGCAGCATGCGATGAACCCGGATATGGACGGCCCCGCCCTACTGCTGCGGGCACCGAAGATGGGCGAGCGCGTACATGGGTACAACGCTGACGAGTGGTGGGAAAAGCCGAAGGGAAAGCGATAACCGCTCACGTGTGAGCGCAAAAGCAACTTTGTGCGCGCCTGGTGAGCGAATGCGGCAGGTTTCGATCGACGACCATAGAGGCCAGCACTTAGGACCGACCGGCCTCACGCGCCTCAATAGCCGCTATCGCGTAACGAGCCGAAAGCTTCACGTCACGTTTTCTGGACTTTAGGTTTTTCTCAAGCGAAGGGATAGACTTACGCGTGCCAATTTTGTTGAGAGTGGAGTGGCAACAGGCTGCATCATAGGGATCTAATGTGGTCGCCAGAATATCAAGCAACCTATCTTCCACCTCGGCCCTGTGACAGCCCGCTAGCGAGCCTATTGCAGAACGCCTTACGAGCCAACGAGCATCATTGAGGTGCTGAAACAGTGGCGTTACGTCGACGCTTTCAGGCTTCGGAATATCAGCGAGTCGGTCAAGTATGCCCGCCAGTGCGTACTTATCATGCTCTTTGGATGAATATTCAATGAGGAGAGATGCACACTTTTCACTTGAACAGTTCTTTCCGATCTTGCCGATAATGAAGTAGGCAGCAGAGCGCTGTTCCTTTCTAGGCTTCTGAGCCAGATATGCATCGATCTCTACAACTAGCGATTCGTCGTCGAGTTTTTCCGCTTCGCGAAGAGCGTGCCAAGAGATTGAATCGTCCGAGTTGACCAACGGCTCACGCACTGCAATCCGTTGGATTAGATCAACGAGTTCCTGCCGCATCACCATACCCCGCAAGGACGTAGTTGAAATTAGAACAGTCGGCCAGATGAACTGGTGTCTGACTCTATAAGCCAAATTGTCATCCAACAAGGCCCCGGTGTCGATGGTCTGCTCTTTTCTCACTACATCGCCGACACTAGGTGATGCCGACGAATAGCTGCATATGTGATAACTCTGTTTTACTCATTATGCAGTTATCGCACGCCCCTCTCGCAATCAAATCAATCCCGCTTCGTCACCGATCGAAGTAGCGCCTGCTGACGATCTCGACACTCTCCCCCTTGGCGCTGAAGATCGAGCGCAAATTGCCGAAGGTCAGCGAGCGTCGGACCCGACGGCTGTTCGAGCACCGGCGGGCATGGCTGTGCCATTGGCAATGGCCGCGTTGTCACGGTAGAGGCGCATCCAGTCGTCACCAGTGCGGCAATCAACAATATCAGGCGTCGCATTCTTGGCGGCCTCCACAGTCTTCGTAATGGTTCGGTACTGGACTTCTTTCTTGTCCTTGGCTTCGAGGTACATGCCGAAGGCAGCCTCGGCATTCTCTTGCCACGCTTGCACCTCTTTGGCCTGCTCAGCCCTCTGGTCGTCAATCCCGGTCGACCGTCCTTTGAGATAGCCAGCACTGCACGCAAGCGCGATCGCTAGAATAAAAGCCCCCCACAGACGCGGGTCGATCCAACTCACAGGGCACCTCCAGCTTTCACGTACTGCTGAATCAGCGGCTCGATCGCGTGTTCGACCTGACCATATCCAGCACCAGGCAGACTCGCCCAGATGTTTCGGCACTTGGATATCGCCACTTCGATCTGTCCGGCTTTGATGTCCGGCAGCGCGCCACGCTCGCGGATCTGTTGAATAGCAATCTTGTCCTGGCTGATCGGCGAGAAGTCGGGCAACCCCAGCTGCTTCTTGTACACGTCGAAGTACCGCGAGAGCAGTTGGTACCGGCCCGCGGCCGTCGACCAGACATTGAAGCGTTTGATCCACACTGATTTTCGCGGGTGGTCGGCGTAGCTCGGGAATAATCCGCCGCCGACCAAAACGTTGTACCCATCATCCGAGCCTGCGATGCGCGAGGTGAATTCCGACCATGCGAGCATGTCGAGGAAAGCGCAGACGTTTTGGCCGCCTGCCGTTGTTGGGTCAATACGTGTCATCCCGCCCTCCCTTGTTATGCCAGTAGACCTTGCGAACCATCATCCAAATACCAACCACAGCCATGCCCACCAGCATCAAGATTTCGGGGCCATCGATCGCTTCGCGCATCCAGATGGGCTTGGAAAGATTGATGGCCGCGGAAAGGCCGATCATGGCAAAGCCAAACGTGCCCCAAAAGCCTGTCGGAAGAGCGTCACTGAGTGAGATCCAAATACTGGCGGCGAGAACGATGATGTTTGCCGCGATAAACAAACAAACCAAAAGCGTGATCATTTCTCCAGCCCTCCGAAAAATCGCCGCTTGAGAGCCCCGATAAAGTCGGCATCGTTGATTTCCTTGAACACTTCTTTCGCTACCGCGAGGCCGAACAACCCCAACAGAAAGCCAAGCGCTTGCTGCGCGCCGGCATCCGTGATCGCGAAATACACCACCACCAATGGGCTGATGTAGTACGACATCGCCGCGCCGGCCGCGAACGACATCGCCTTTTGCTTTCGTGTCAGCCCTTCACCGATGAACCGAAGTGCAATCAGCGAGCCCACGGCCCCCGGTAGCACCTTCACCACCACAGCCAAAGCGGCCGCTGCTGCGCTCGATGTGGGTTCTGCCATTGATTTGTCCTTTGGGCGCCCCCGCGCCCTGCCCCGGAAATGAAAAAGCCACCCGAAGGTGGCTGGCGATCACAGATTGCTCACGTCGATCAGAATGCCCCCGTAGTCGAGCGCAGACTGGTAGTCATATTGGAAATTTGGAGGGTTTGGTGAACTCGGCCCGAAACGCCAATTGAAGGTGGAGAACGTCGCCACACCGTTGCCGGTCATCCATCCACCAAAGCCGATGTTTCCTCGCCATGCCCCCGAGAGCACGCTACCGTTGAATTGCGTCGAAGGCGTACGAATCGCCCCAACCCCGATGCGGCCACCACCAGGCGAGAACGTCGCCGAGAAGCTCGTCGCTGCCGCATAGTTGTACTGGCCGTAATCCGGCCCTGCTCCGATCACGTTGCCTGCTACCACCTGGCGAATCAGCGGGTACTTCATGTTCGAACTGGCTACTGGGCGGCCGGTGCCACCCGGTTGCCCAACACCGTCATAGACAATCATGCCCCACCCGGAACCCGCAACTACCACGTTTGAAGAGAACACGTAGTACGTTACCGAAACGGCTGCCAAGGCCATCAGTCGTGTTTGCCACATGTTCGGGCCGACGCTGGCCGTCGAGATGACTACAACAGGAATTCCGCTCGTGTTCTCCATTACAAACAGGGGGTCGGGCGCTGTGTAGCTCACGTCGGCAACGTAACATGTGCCGTAAACATTTCCCGCGCCGGAGCCGCCTAGAAACAAAGACTGCTCTGAGAGCGTTACCGCCCCCTTCAATGCCAGCGAGTAGTTCGCATACGTGCCGTCGATCTGCAATATGCCGCCATCGTTCTCAGCGACAAATCCGTATTCCACTAGCGAACCCCATAAGTAATGTAGCCAGCCATCGTGACCTGATTTCCCTGCGGCTCCGGGTAGTACCACGAGAGCGTTTTGCCCGAGATCGAGATGCGCGGAAATCGGCGAAATGATCTGACGTCGTAGAAGAGCTGCTGTAGGTGAAACGAAGCGAACGCTTCACCCGAGGCTAGCGCGTCATGTTGAAGGCTTCCCGAGGTTCCATTAACGTATACCGATCCGAGGACTCGACCTACCCGCGAAGAAAGCCGCAACACCGGTTCGCCGTTCGGGCCATTCAGTTCCAGCCCAGCCAACTCCAGTCCCGCCAACATCAGAGTTTCCCCAACTTCACACGTAGGACGCCGTTCTCGTCGTACACGTACAGGCCATTCGGCGAGAGCACCACCCGGCCACCGCCATTGACGCCATTCATATACAGGCTGCCGCCCTTATCTAACCGCCACCCTGACACCCCCTCTTGGTAGTTGTTTGACTGGATGTAGTCGCCAATCATGGCGTTGGTGATCCGACCGGTGCCAATAATCGCCTGGCTAATGAACGTCTGGCCGTTCTCGATCACGAACGGGGTACTCACCGTTCCGTTGATCAGATTGATGAATCCGAAGCGATCGGCTGTGAAGAGGATCTGGCTTTGAATGGGGCCGTTGTCGTTACTTACACCGATACCGATGCCAGCGCCGTAATAAAGTCCCCCCGCCGTCACGCCAACTTTCATTTGGAACGAAGCCGAGACCTTGCCGTCGAGCGCGACGAGCGCCTGAGCCGTTGTTTGAACCTGTGCAGACGTGGTGTCGAGCGTCGCCTGCACGTTGTCGACGCGAATTCCAAGCGCCATGTCCGCCGTCGCTCGCGCCGACTGCTCAGACCACACGCCCGCAAAAGCAGTCGTCGCACCAGCGTAATCTCCGGTCGATCCGGCCATCGGTGGATTCAGTTGCGCGTACACCCCATCGATGCGGGTTGCCATCGCGGAATCAGCGTCGGCGCGCGCTGTTGCCTCTGCTGTAACGGCCGCGGTGTTGCCAGCCACGCCCGCCACAACGGTATCGATGCGTTGGCCGAGCGCAGTATCGCCGTTGGCTCGTGCCGTTGCCTCTTGCTGAATAGCCGCAGCGTTGCCACCCACACCCGCAGTGACGGTGTCAATCCGCTGCCCTAGCGACGCATCCGCTTCTTGCCGCGCCGACTGCTCACTGCTCACCGCGGCCTGCCGTGCTTCAGCCTCTTCGAGAACCCGTTGATTGACCGATCCCGCTACGCCCGGCGGTGCATCGATAAGGTCGATGCGGCTGGCCAAATCCTGCGCAAGCTGTGTGGAACCGATCTTGCCGGCAAGGTAGTCGAGGATCTCACCAGCATCATCACTCGACTGCCCTTGAACACCGGCGCCAGTCGGATAAAACTCACCGATATTCCCGCTCTTGTCGACGAGACGCGCCCAAAAAAATAGCCGCACTCCGGCGGCCATTCCCATGATCGTGTTGGTGTTCTGTGGATATGCAAAATCCGCCAACTTGATCGCATCAGCTCGGTCGCTTGTCTGACTACACCAAACCTCGGTGCGCTCGACATCAAGCGCTCCCGTAGGAAATCCCCAATCTTGGCGAATACCAAAGACGATGCCAGTTGTGACAAACCTGGTGACGGTAGGTGGAGGAGTCGTCTTTCCGGAGAGCTCCGTGGCCACCGAGTAAGCTGGGATCGACGGCGTATCGAGGGCGCTAATGGCCGTGACGCGGGAAACATACGTGCCCGCAAACAACCCCGGAATTTCAATGCTTTGTGATCCGGTGCGCCCAGCCTTCACCCACTCGCTGTTATCGCGCCGCCATTCAACGTCGTAGGCGACTGCCTTGTCAGCTGTTGTCCACTTAATGACGCCTGTGGTCGTCGCGAATCCTTGCGAGATGACCGAATAGGAATCCCACATTACGCCAGATGGCGGGGCTTGCACTGACGGTGGGATGACGCTGATTGGTCGCTGCTGCAAGCGCGTGCCACTGTCGATCGCGTCGTACTTATCGGGGTTGTGCTGAAGCGCAGTAATCGACCAAGTAAGACCATCACCTTGCGAAATGCTGAGCACGCGGAAAAGCTGCGATTTGAGGTTGGCGCTCTCAACAGTCCATACCGACTCAGCGCGAACAGCCTCCGTCCAATTAGCAGAAACCGTTACCGCGTTCCCGCTGACAGACTGCACTGTGCGTGTCTGCCGCGTACCGCTGGGAAGAATTACCGTCAGCGAATCACCATGGGTGATCTGATCCGCTTTGTCGAGCACCACCGTCACCCCAATCGCCGACGCGACACGACCACCTATACGGCGCCCAGCACGGGAGGCATCAGCAACGCTGATCACGCTGCCCGGCGATACCATCGCCTCTTCCAAGCCGACCGAAAACGAAATCGTTTCCGTTTCAATACGGCTAGTCAGCAGGGTCCAGTGCCCCACGCGCTGCGCCTGCCCCTGACTCGTGCAGCCAAACGCCGTAGTTTCGGTTTGCTGAATCCCATAACGGGCAATGCCGTCCTGATCCTCAACGTACTCGACCTTTGCCTTATAGAAGTCGGCAGGATCATTCCACGAGACGAGGGCAACCGTCTTGCGAGCCTTCCAACTGCTACCCGCATACTTAAACGTCCCGTCGATTACATTCGCATTCGTGAAACTGTAGACAGGATCGCTAGGCATGTCGGCCACGGCAATCACGTTGCCATTAGACCAGTACGCCATACCCCGAAAGACCGACGCGATATCCTGCAAAATTTTGTAGGCATCGGTGCGCGACTGAACGTAGCTATTGCAGGTAAATCGAGGCTCTTGCCCACCCTTTCCGTCATCGACAAGTTCGTCGCAGTACTGGGCAATCAGGTACAACGACCATTTGTCGACCTGTGCGGGCGTAACGCGATGCCCGAGGCCAAAGCGTTCGTTTAAGACATAGTCGTAGAAAACCCATGCAGGGTTATCTGTCCATGCCGACTTAAATGAGCCGTCCCACGTTCCAGCATACGTGCGCGTCTGGGGGTCATAATTTGATGGGACTCGCGCGAGTCGCATCCGCATATCAGCCGATATCGTCGGAATTCGATTGAACTGACGGGCGTCAACCTGAACCCCCAAAAGCGCTGTGGTCGGGTACCTAAGCTTTGCATCGATAATCTCGGTGAAGCTCTCAACGGTGGTCGTATCGTTAACCGTGCTGCTGTTCGCATTTGGAGTGATGCGCCGAACTCGAATTACCCACCCGGAAACCGCGTGGGGCAAGTTGATTCGATGATTACGCTGATATTTCGAAGTGGTCTTTCCATCGAAAGCCGTTGCGGCGATCGGCTCAAACGAGCCGCCGTCCGTCGAAAGCTCCACCACATACTCGATTCGATAGCCGGTGATATCGCCGTTGCTAGTGTTTGCCTGGGAAAGGGCAGGCACCGCGAGCGTGACCCGTACCGCAGAAAGCTGCAAATTGGTAAAGCTGCGAGCCCACGGTATTGCCGAGGTAAGAGCGGCTCCAACAGACGTCTCGTTCTCGACCTCAGGGAAACCTTCGATGTACGGTTGATCCTGTGTTCCCGGGCGGAAATCGACGGTGACGTTTTGGAAGTTAGATGACCCATCCGGATTGAGAATTGGCGTGCCGTCGATGAATACACTTTGCATGCCATTTACTAAGCCACCGAACTCCCCTTCTCCGAGCGCAATCAGAATTCTTGCGTACGAGATGTTGTGGAGACTGTCGGGGCTCTCCACGGGAGAGCGATTTTCTCCGCCACTTTTGCCTCCGCCGCCGTAACCGATGATGTGTTTCATGGGCTCCACAAATGCAAAACCCCGCACAAGGCGGGGTTATTGGGTACTGCTGTTGATTCGGCAATTACATTTGGTCTTCGGCGTAGATTCCCGCAGAAATGACTGGGCCACCGATGATCATTCGACCGTGGCCCGTAGGAACAGGATTGCCCTGCGCCTGGGTGTTCACTGGTCCGTTGAAGTTGTAGCTTGCGCCGTTGTCCGGACTGTCCTTCGCCGACAAGCCAGATTGTTGAGGCGATAAGAGTTGGACGACGCCCCCAAGTGCTAAGGAAGCTCCTGTCATCCCAAGAAAAGTAGATGCACCAGACCATGCGACTGCGTTCAAACCGGGGATGAAAGACGCGGCAATGAGCGCCGCCCCAAGCACTACCTGGAGCAAACCCCCACGCTTCGAACCTCGCAGCACCGGCGCAATGCGAATGTCGTCTTTACCTGGAGGAAAGGACAATTCGCTTTGACTGATATTCCGCTTGCCAATGAACAGCGCGTACGCCACACCGTTCCGACGGCTGTCGATCAGCTCCTTCTCAAAGCCCTTGAACTGCACACACATCGCTCGGATCGCCTCGGCCGCGTTTGATACGACAAACCTATGCACTCGTCCAAATCGCGCTCCTAAGCTTCCATAAAGGCGGATCGTCCTTAAGCGTTCATTCATAGCGGCAGACATAAAAAAACCCCGCCTAAGCGGGGTTAGTCATCAAAAAATGGCCCTTACACACACGCCTTCACGCCTCTTAGCATCTTTTCATTGCCAAACCAGGAGCGGCTGAAGAAAGACACCTTCGATCCATTTGAGTCCGGGGTTGCCTCAAAAACGGCGTAATAGTAGCCGGGGTCCCCGACCGCGATCTCAACACCATCTCCAAGTGGTGAATACCGGAAGTCGACATCATTTGAGCGCCACTGTGACGCGACGCAACCGCCTACGTTCGCCGGCTTCTTACTGGATGCCGCCGTGAAATCCGGCGCTCTCTGCTTGACGTCCTGAATGCTCGTGCATCCGCCGAATACCAAAACAGACAGCGCGCCGATAGACATAGCCACACGCATTTCGGCTCCCTAACTGGTCAAAAGCCGAATATTACCCGAACAGGTCCTTGTGCCTTAGAACGCAACGTGTGATCTCGCGCCAGTAGCCACCGTACACTTCACGGGTCGACAGGCGCCCGTGCATATGATGCAGCATCAGGCCGTCGCCAAGATAGACGGCCGCGTGATTGGGCACAGTTGAGCGACGCTGCATCAGGATCACGTCGCCCTCTTTCGCAGGCTCGTCCTGATTCAGATGGACGAAACCGGCTTTCGGGTACCCCTCCATGTAGAGGTTTTCGCCCTGTGCCCACCAATCGTCGCGCCGCTCGAAATCCGGTAACTCAATTTTCAATTCGCGGGCGTAAAAATCACGAACTAGTGACCAGCAGTCGAGTACCCCGTGTGCGAATGATCGCCCAACTAGCGGGGCTTGAAACCCGCTTGGCTCCATCGTGCGGAAGTCATCCGCCGGCCACGAAAGAATGTGCCACGGCAGGCCAGTCGCCTCGCAACTCACCAGATCGGCTTCGCTCGGCGTTGCCGGTGCGTCGGGATGTGAGTGCACTACGGCAACCACGTCCCCCACGTCTTCGGCCGCCGCGTAATCCTCCGGTGACATGACGAAATGTTCAGTTCCCTGCGCGAGATTCCGGCAACGCATGTACCGCTCGCGCCCCCTTCGAACTACGATGAGGCCGCAGGCTTCACGGGGATACTCCGCTTCCGCGTGTTCGCGGATAGCCTTAAGCGTTAGTTCTTTCATCAGCTCGTACGGACCAGGTCGGCCGCCGGGAAGCCGCCGTAGGGCAACTCGTTGTTCTCGCCGAAGCGACATTTGCACGACGAAACGCGGCCGCCGCACCGATCGCGCGTTGGATCGGCCACGGGGTTGTCGTCCTTGTCGAAATAGGCCGTGCCGGTGTAGCCGCAGTGGGGCCCGCGATAGCCACCGATCGTCAGCCAGATACAAACATTGGCGATGATCTGGCGGCGCGGCAACTGCTCGCCGTTGAAATCGAGCGCGCTTGCCAGTTCGAAGGTCACTGCCTCGTTTGTCTCTTCCGTCTTCTGGTTGATGTACCAAAGCTCGGGCGGGAACTGCTCGTCGGGGTCCGCCGTCGGATTGCCCTCAGGGAAATTGCGGGCGTCGAGGTACTGGCCCAATGTCCGCAGGCGCGAAACCTTCGCACCGACCATGTCGTCCAGATACAGGCACAAAGCGGTGATTGAGCCGTCCACGTTGCCTACTGACAAAGTCGGTGTCGGCTGTTGGCTATCGCCGCTGCGAGCGAAACCCTCGACCTCAATCGGCCAAGGTAAGTACTCGTTTCCCTGCCACCAGATTGAACCAGCCTGCATGTATCCGTGGAATCGCAGAACGTCGCCTGACTGGGCTGTCGCGTCCAATTCAAACATCTCGATCAGCGCACCAGGCTCAAGCGTCTGAATATCGGAATAAATGCTCATTCGCCGGTCTCATGACCCGCTTGGCCTTCACTCGGCATCATCCGCTCAAGTGCCTCAATTCGCCCGACCAGGCTTCCAATCGTTTTTTCCGCCGCCTCAAGACGCCGAACCGTGGCCTGCAAGCCGACAGTCGTGTAAACGACTAGTCCGACGTAGTTCATTCGCTGATACCGAGCCACGGGCTTGCCATCGATGTCTGGAGCGGCCTCTACTGCGTCCTTGGTTCCCTGCACGAGCAGCGGAAATGCCTCACTCACTTCATGAGCTAACCCACCAGGCAAGCGCCCACCGTCCGGGTCAAAAATGGACGTGTATTCGACGCCTCTGAAGCGCATGACCCGCTCAAGGACGTCGTCAGGATCCAACTCGATCACGTCCGTCTTCAGCCGATAGTCCGAGCCTTGACTCAATGTACCCAGGATCGAAAGCGATCCTGTGGGCGTAAGGTACATTCGTGCCGCACCACTGGCGCTCCCTCCGCCGTCGGTTCTGGCCCAATACAGATTGCCAGCAGGATCCATAAAGTTACCCAGGGCTGTCGACCCGGGAATATGAAACTCCAGCATCGGGCCACTGGATGATTTGATCTGCCAGCGAGGGTTGATCGCGTTGTCGAGAGCTCCGCTACCCATCACGACTTTATCGACGCCGCCACCAGGATTCGCGGGCATCTTGCCCGCGACGGCGGTATCGACGGCAGTGAACTTCTCGGATATGTCCGTCGAGTTCTGATTAGTCTTTGCGAACGCAGAACGAACGGTATCGCCGTCTCCCCCCGTAGGAGTGGAGCCGAGATTGATTTGCTGGAGGTTCATTTTCGGTTTTTTTCGTCGATATGAAGAAACGGGACGGCCTAGATCACGGCGCGAACGTCTGGTCGAACGTCGCCGAGATCGTATAAATGTCCCCGTCCTTCACTGGCCCGGAGTACTTCTCGCAGACGAAAAGCGCCTGCTCCCGTAAGGGGGGCTTCCAGAAAAACGACTTGCTGCCTGCGTGGGCGTCGAGGAAAGCCAGAATCGCCGAAATCTTCGACTCCGTCCCGACGAAAGTTAGTTGGTAGCTTGACGCTCTATTGTTCAGCCCGTTATTGGCCCGCTGCTCATAGCCGTCACCAAACTTAGCTTTGAGCACTGAAAAGGTGGTATCGCCGGACGAATTCGTGCGAGGGGACCAGATGAACGTATCGGTCATGCCAGCCGCCCGTATTTCATCTGCGACGCATAACCACCCTGCCCCCGCATCTTCTTGTCCATGCGCTCATCGATCCAACCCTGGACTGCTCGCTTCAGATCTCGCGCGTCCGTACTGTCAAAGCCCCCTGGACCACCACCGGTTGCCTGCACGTTCAGATCCACGTTCGTGTAGTTCTGCACCTGTGTGCCGCTTCCCACGTCGATCGACGCACGAACCCCCAATGAGCCATCAGCCCCGCGCTTGAGCGGCATGATTGCTTCCTCCCCGGCTTCGCCGAAGAGGGCCATGGGTGCGAGGGTGGGTTGATTGACTACCTGATTGGTGAATGTGCCGCCCTTGGCAAAGGCGTGCACGACGGAGCCGCTTGCAAACACGTTGCCCTTCGCACTGGGCATCGTGAACATGCCGGTACCACCTAAGCCCGACGAGAACGAACCGCTATACGATCCAGCCAGCCCTGCGTTGACACTGCTCGACGAATACCCACCGCCAAACATGCTGCCCAAGTAGCCAGTCAACGCGCCAAATACTGGTGATGCCGCCGCGCGAATCGACATTTTTATCAGCTCTTGCGCGAACGCCGAACCGATATCCGCGATGCGCATCTTGGTGCCAGTGGCCCACTTGGCAGCGGCGTCCGTCAACCCTTCGTAGACATTCGAAAAGCTAGTGCCGACCTGGTCCGCGACGTTGAGCGCCTTGTCGTTGAAGTTCTCCCAAGCGCGCCGGGCACCGTTGAGCCAGTTCCCTTGTGCGGCGCGAATACGGTCGGTGGCGTCATACTCCATCGCCACTCGTTTATCGTAGAAGTCTTGTAAAGCCTTCAACTCCGCGTCGTACTGACTCGGGTCGATGCGATTCTCGATACGCGAGCGCGTCAGGTCCGATAGCTTCTGGTCGTATTCCTTAGCCGCAGCGGTAAGTCGCGAGAACTGGTCGCGAGCCGTATCGCCCATGCCGATCGAATCGACGCTTTGCGTGATCGCGTCGCGCCGCGTTTGCAGGGACTTGTCGAGCGACGTCACGTAAGCCTGAAGGTCCCGGGCTTGCTTCTGCTGAAGGGCAGCGGAATCGTCCGCAAACTTACGGTCGTTCTCGGCGAGCTTTTGCCGAATCTGAGTCTCTTCGCCCGCGTACTTTTGGTATGCCGCGAGTTGCTTCTTGCCCTTCGCCAGCTCTTCCTGCTGCTGAACAATGCCCAACTGCTTCGTCAGCGACTGCTGCCGAGCGTCGTGTTCCAGTTGCAATTGGTCCTGCAACGACACCAGTCCCTGCTCTCGAAGACTCTTGATGTGCGTGAGATTCGACTTCAGCGAATCCTCTTCGGCCTTGTACTGCTGCTGCAAGGCTTCGAGGCGTGCGTTTAGCGCGTTCTGCGCGTCCGATTCGCCTTTCTTGTCCGTGTATTGCTCGATGATCCCCTTCCGGGTCGCAGCAAGCGCTTTAGGATCAAGCTCGGGGCTGTTCGGGTTCGCCGTCCGAAGGTCAGAAATATGACGGTCAAACTGATCGAGAGCGTTCTGGCGCGCGTAGCCCTTGTCGTATTGCAGCCGCTGCTTGTGCAAGGCGTCAGTCGCGGCAATGCCTGCCTGAGCCTCGCGCGCGCGGCGTGCATTGCCTTCGGCAAGGCGCTGTTCTTCGATGTTGAGCGATTGGAGCGAAGCGATTTGCTTGTCGATGCTGGCGATGCGCTCTCGCGCCATCTCGCCACCGCCACCCGAACGCTTTGCCATCGACTCAAGATCGCGCCGCTCGTTGAGAAGGGTATCGATCTTGTCGGTGTTCGTGGGGCCGGTGCTGAAACCCTGCTTCAGCTGCGCCCAGGTCTTTGAAATCTCGAGACGAAAATCCCGCCACGCTTTTGCTGCGGTGCCGAGCTTGTCGGTGGCATCCGTTACAAGTTGCCGATGGAGTGCTTCGGAGACGACGCGAACCGCGTCGGACACCTTGCCCGCCTCTTCAAGGGATCGGACGTACTCATACGTCGCCGTATCCATGAAGTGCATACTGCGATTGTGCTCGGCAGCCCACTTCGCAACGCCATCGGGCATCTTGGCGTAATCGGCCACAATATCTTCGAGCTTCGCGCCGGTCAGGTCGGACAGCTTGACGACGTCCTCCCCCAGCGTCTGCAAGCTCTGTCCGGTGAACTTGCCGGTGTAGATCAGCTCTTGGAGAGCGTCATGCGCCGCGCCGATCCCGGACTTGGTGCCCTGCGCGATACCTAGCGTCATCGCGTTGAAGGCGTCGCGAGTCACACCTGCGGCATTTCCGGTCAGTTGCAGAGACTTTGCAAATGCCTCCGCCTCGTTCTTTCCCTGATACGCCGCAAGCGCAAATGCGCCGATGAAAGCGCCGACGAGCCCGACCGTGACGCCGGTCGCGGACATAATGGCTCCCAACGCATCCGTGCGCTCACCGAGTACGAGAAGCGATCCACCGAAGTTCTTCCAGGCACCAGTAGAGGCTTCGTGTGCCAGCACCATCATTTCTTTTCGCGCCGCGGCCGACGCGAAATTCATTTCATGCGCCCCGTTCTCGGCCTTCTTCATGGCCGCGATCATTGGCGCCGCCGAATCCGCGACACCGAGCTGGGCCGCGCGCATCTCCATCCATGCAGCCTTGCCTTGCGAGACGGTCACGGACTGGCGTTCGAGCGACGCCATGAAGCTGCGAATCGACGATTCGCTAGCCCTAGCCCCTGACGTTGCCGCGTCCGACATGCCCTTAAACGCCGCGCTCGTCTTTGCGCCGGACGCCGTGGCCGTGGCCTCAAGCTGCTTTACCGACTGAGCGCCTTCGGCCATGCCAGCCTTAAGGCCCGTGGTATTCGCCTCGACGGCGATTACGGCCTTTCCGATCAGGTCACTCATTGCGATGTCATTGAAAAAGCCCGCGTACAGCGGGCGTTAATGGGATTTGGGCGAGATACCGAAAATCGCGGCGCGGATGAGGTCCGATTGCGCCTTTGGATCGGCAAGCTGAACCGGCTCGTCTGGTGACGTGTCTGGTGACTCAGTCCACGGCAAGAAGTCGAGAAGGCCGTAAGGCTCGGGCCGCTGTTTTCGATCCCGATTTATGTTCGCCAGCATTGACACCACCGCACCGGTCCGCAGATCCTCAACAGGGCTGCCGAAATTCTCGATGCTGGCGTACGCCAACCACTCGGCAAACTCAGCGGAATCAATCTCCCGCTGAGCCTGCCGAACGCTCATTCCGAGGTGGAGGGCGAGGCGGAACCAGAATCGCCGCTCGGGGCGGCTACGGAGTTTTTTTCCGCGCTCTCCTGAGCGGCCCGACCGATGCCATTCAATAGCGCGGCCTCATTGGCGAGCATGTCGAGAATGTCTTTTTTCTTGTCGCGCAGCGCTTCGACGTCTTCCACCGTGAAAACCTGCTTGCCGTCGAGACCAACGATCGTCGCCGCGAGGAGGTTCGCTTCGAACTCCCCGAGACTGCCCGTGCCGCGCTCACGCGAAGAGTGAAATGCGTCGCGCTCAGCGCCAGACATAACCGCAAGTCGAACGGCACCGCCCCACTGGGGCACCGATACGTCCTTGGTCTTGCGGTCGTCCGCCGTCAGAATCTGCTCTTTTGAAAGTACGTTCACGGAGCCTCCGTCCACGTCACGTCACCGCTGATACGCGTGTTGACCGTACCGGTGAGCACCGCGTCGACACCGCCTTGAAGCGGCGTGCTCTTTACCAGGCCATTCCACGTCGCAACTTGACCGTCCGGCAGCGTGAGCTTGAACAGATGCATTGCACTGCTGGCCCGCGCAGCTTCGAGCACAATTTGGCCGGGATCCGTGCGGTTGATGTTCAGATCGAAGTTGAAATTGCCGTTGTCACGCAGGCCGAGCAGGTATTCCTTCGACGTGCTGTCCAAGTCGGTCGTGTCGATTTCCGACGACTGGCCGTCAAAGCCAGTGAACGACTTGAAGCCTTTGATGCGCGTGTACGTCGGCGTGGCGCCCAGAGGCGCGATTTCGAGCTTGCTGCCCTGAGCCGAGATTGCCGGGGATGGCATAGCTGTTCTCCTGATGTATCAAGGGGTGAACCAAAAAGAAATATCGAGGCGCTCGCCGTACCAGTTGGTATCGGACTCATGCAACCCCACGGGTGCGCCAATGGACACACCCTTCAGTTCGTCGTCGCAGACGGTCGTCATCACCTGCCGCATGACCGTCGCCGCTTCCTTCGCGGTCTCCGCCCACACAACGAACTGCACGCGCGCGTTCATGCGCTCGGCAAGACCTTCTAGTGAGCTCGCGTCCTGCCCGCCAACTTTTTGAAAAACTGCAAATGGGCGTGCCGTGTTGGCTGGCGCTGTGGCGTTGAATATCCGACCACCAGCAACCCCGGCCAGCGCGCCCGTGATGAGTGGCTCGATCATTTGCCGCGCGCCTCGTGAATTTCCATCAACTTCTCTTTGAGCCTGTTGCGCATAGCATCAACGGCATCGGTCTTGCGCGCTTCCCAAGCCGGTCGGATGAACGGCCGTGCGGCGACCCAATGCTTACCTACCGAGTTGGCTCGGTGAGACTTCCACCTCACGCCCTTCGGTTTCGGTGGCACATACCAGTGTCCGAACTCAACCATCGGGCCGTAGAAGGCGACGTCGTTTCGGCCGTCACCCTTCTTCCCGCCCCGGATGCTGACGTAATACATCTTGCTCGTCTCTGTCGAGCGCTCTTCGATGAACTTAAGGTAGAGCGCGCGACCGAGGTTTCCGGTTTCGCCTTGCGGGGCGCGAAGTGCGGCTTCGTCACGTAGAATCGTCCCGCCAGCGACAGCCGCAGACCGTAGCGCGGACTCGGCCAGATCGTCGGCGAGCTTCAAGAGCGCCGCGGCAGACTCGCTGAAACCGCTCGTCTTCCAATCAACCGCCATCGCCTTGACCGGAGACGCAAACGAGGTCCGTGTACTCCCGGCCGGCGTAGTCGGGCAACGGCTTCTCGATGTTGAAAATCTCGTCGTCCACCGGCTGACCGGCGACGTACTTGATCAGGACCGCACGCATTCCGTTGTCGATGTCGGTGCGGTAACGCACGCGAATGCTCACGGCCGCCGCGCCGACCGGCATATCAGATTTGATGGCTTCTGAGCCTGACGACACACGGACGTTGCACCAAAGCACCGGCCCGATCGGCACCCAGCCGTCGGACGGTTGGCCGAAATCATCCTTCCCGGCGCCCCGACGTTCGATCCGCACTTGCCGAGTGAGAGTTCCGGAGCGCATCACACCCCCGGAATGATTCGGTGAGGCCGCAAGAGCGATTTCGCGTTGAACGGCAGTTCAGCGACGGTCCCAATGCTCGAATCCTCACGGTTCATGTACAACTCAGCGGTCGTCTTCAGGATGGCCGCCTTAATCGCTGCATTCACCACCATCGGGTTCTCACCGGCCGTACCGGCCGTAACGGCGGCCTGCAACGCGGCGTCGGTCTCGAAGACTTGACGATTCAGATAGTCGATAGCGGACTGTGTAGCGCCGTCGAGCGCCATTTGCACGACGTCGTCATCAGCACCGAGGTCCTGTTTAACGAACTTCGTCGCAAGTTCGATGGAAACCAACGGCACCTTTTACTCTCCGGCCCCGTTCAGCAGTTCGAGCAATTCCGCCTTGCTCGCGCTTGCCTTGTACTCGACACCCTTGGCATCCAGCGCTGCCTTGATTTGTGCGGCAGTCATTTCCTCGGGCGCCAGCGACTCGTCGCCGAGCGCTCCAAGCTCCCGCGCGCCAGCTTCCAGTTCCGGCGGGCATTCGTCGCCAGCTTCGAACGTGGTCGGATAAATGTCGCCGTCCAGCACCCCCAGAAACGCCTTGATCAGCTTTGCCATGTCTTCCTCGCAAAATGAGAAGGGCTCCCGAAGGAGCCCCCGATCTCCTGCATGCTGCTCGCGATTAAGCCGAAGCGGCGACTTTAAGCGCTCGCATCGGTTCGGGATTCAGCAGGCCGCCGCCGACGCGCTTCGTCGTGTAAAACAGCACGTAAGGCTTGTTCGTGTACGGGTCGCGCAGCACACGCACGCCGATGCGATCGACGATGAGATACGTCTGCTTGAAATCACCGAAGAGGATCGGCGTCGAGTTCGCGGCAACGTCTGGCATATCGGGCACTTCGCTCACCGGATAGCCCGCAAGAGTGGCCGGCTGCCCCGCGACGAACGACGGCTGCCACAGGTAATTGCCCTGACCGTCTTTGAGCTTTCGAACCAGACGTTGCGTGTTTCGGTTCATCGTGAAACGTGCGTTACCGGTGAAGGCGCTCGGCAGGTCGTAAATCAGGTCGATCAAGCCATCCGACGTGATGGACGCTGCGCCGCCACTGTTCACGACGCTGATCGCGCCGAACGGGTGCACGGCGGCATTCGCTCCGCCAGCAACATACGTCAGGATGCCCGTCGGCTTATTCGTGCCGTCCCCCGAGAGGAAGGCGAGCCCTTCCTGCTTCGCGAACTGGGTCTGCACCTCGTTCGCCAGCCACGTTTCTAGATCGATCTCGCTATCGTCGAGAATCTGCTGCGTTGCGGCGGGGTTGGCGTAGATCTCACCGGACGTGAACGTCAGCGGCTTGAAAGTGGCCGTATTCGTTTGCGGGCGTGCCGCCGTCTCACCAACCCAGCCGCTACCGGTACCCCCCATGTTGAACAGCTTCGAGAACCCCGCCTTCGAGACCGACTGCACCTGCGCGAGTTGGCGCATGGGCGAGATCAGAACAAGTTTGTCGGTGATGGTGCGATCCCACTCGATCGGCGTCAGGTAGCCGCCTTCAGCGTCGGCGCCCTTATTCAGCGCCGCGCTAACGTCACCCTTCTTCACGTGCGCCTTGAAGGCGTCCGTGTATTCCGCATCGCGCAGCTTCGCACTGCCGCCGGCGCCACCCATTTCAAGCGCGGCCATCTTCACGCTGTGTTCGTCCAGCGCCTTCTGGAACGAATCCAGATCCGCACCGATCTTATCGACCTTGGCGGTAATGTCCGATGCCGGCAGCCCAGCCTTCATGGCATCGAGTTGCTTCGTGTGCTCGGCCTTGAATGCCTCGAACGCGCGGTTGACGCCTTCGACGAGTGCTTTAACTTCGGTGTCAGCGCGCACAGACATGATGCCGCGCGGCACGGGTGCGAAGGTTCCGGCCAGGGCCGCCGTGAGGGCGGAAATCATTCGTTGCTTGCTCATGGACTTATCCTTGAAGAGCGTTGATGAGGTTTTGCAGAGAGGCTGCAACGTCTTCGCCAGCGCCCGGCATGGCGGTTCCAGCGGCAGCGCCCGGCGTGCCGTCGAAAAGGGTTTTGATGGCGTCACGACGAGCGCCGCGCGAATAACCAGCGCGCGCCATCGACGCCTCAATGAGTGCAAGCGCCTTGCGGCCACTCGCGTTCGTGTCTTTGGCGACCTTCGCACTATCGAGCAGGCCAGTTGCAAAGCCATCGTCGACGGCCTGTTGCGCGCCGATCCACGTTTCCTTGTCCATCAACGTGGCAGCTTCGTCCTGCGAGATGCCCGCGCGCTGCGCATAAACCTTCGCCATGGCTGCGTCGAACGGCGCCAGTACCTCGGCGGCCTGCGCGATGTCGTGCCGGTTGCCGATTGCAACCGTCCATGCGTTGTGGATCATCAGGAAGGCGCCATCACCCATCAGGATCTCGTCGCCCGCCATCGCAATCACTGAAGCCGCCGACGCGGCAATGCCCATCACGTTCACCGTGACCTTGGCCTTGTGCTCGCGCAGCAGGTTGTAAATCGCAACGCCTTCGAAGAAGTCACCGCCAGGCGAATTCACGTTGACCGTGAGGTCGCGCGCACCGATGTTTCGCAGCGCTGCACTGATGCGCTTCGCCGTGATGCCGGTGCCTTCCCAGTTGTCGCCGATCGAGTCGTAGATCGAGATCGACGCAGAGTCGTCGCCGGCCGCAGCGTGCACGCCCGGCTCCCAACGCTCCAGCGCATCGGGCCGCACGTCGTATTGCGCGCTGTTGAGCCGGTGATCGGCTCGGATTTCAGGCAGTTTGAGGAGGCTCATTGCCGCTCACCTTGGGTTGCTGTGTCATCGGATTGCGAAGCTGGTCAGCCTGCGGGTCGTTCGACTTCGGCAGGTCGGATATCTCACGCACCTCGTTTTGCGACATCCACGGCGATTGGCCGCCGGCGCCCAGCGCCTTCGAAAAGAACGTCGCCTGGTCGTTGAGCGTGCCGCGCAGCAGCGCGCCTTCGTTGAACTTGAACTGGATCGCGTCGAGCAGCGCATCGGGGATAAACAGCCGCGCGGCGGCCTGCTCCCACGCGACGAACCACGGCGCGAGTGTGTACTGAATGAAGAAAATCGCGAGCTGCTCGATACCGCTGCCCCAGCTCGTGTCGTCCATCATCAGAAGCGGGCGCGGCACGCCGTAGGTGCGGGCCACTTCTTCGATCTGGTGATTGCGCGTCTCGATCTGCTGCGCCGACACGGCTGTCGAGGTGAATTGCTTCGCCTGAGCGCCTTCTTCAGCGAGCATCCATCGGCCGGCATTCTCCGACCCGCTGTAGTCTTCGTTCAGAGACTCCTTCATCCGCTTGTACGCGGTGTCGGAAAGCTCTTTCGGAACCTCGATTACGCCGCCGGCCATGACACCGGTGCGGAACGTGCGCGACGCGGCACGCTCCGCCTGCTCTGCAAGTTCAAGCGCTTCGCGCGAAAGCTTTGGTCGCGACAGGCCGTTCACCCCATCCAATGACAGATCGCGCAGGTGGAACACCTCACGCGCAGGCAGCGTGATCTGGTTTCCACCCGGCGAGGTGTAGTCGTAGACCATCTGCCACGTGTCGGCCAGGCGCGGTTTGATCGACCCACGATCCATCGGGATCAACATGACGGGCCGGTCTCCCGACCAGATGACGCGGGCGAACGACTGGCCGTCGAGCATCGCGCGAAGTTGCAGCAGACTCTTGAACTCCAGGGGCGTCTGCCAGCTATTCGGGCGGTACTTAAGTAGCCGGTGCGCTGGGTTGCCTTTCTGGACCTGCTTGGTGTCGTTGCTGGCGATCAGGTTGAGCGGCAACATGCCGATCGACTGCGAAATCAGCGTGCAGCAACGAAGCACCGCCGTGTTCCTGAGCGCATGCGCCTCTCGCGCAGCGACGCCACCGTTCAACTCACCTCGGCGGATGTATTCGAGCAGGCGAGGATCATCAAGCCCCGTGAACACGGCATCGCCAGTAGGCAGTGCGGATTTGATAGTCGGTTCCTGGCGACGTGACTGGGCCTCCGGCGCACTATCGCGACGGAAACGTTCGAAGAAACCCATTCACACCTCAGAGGAACCGGATACCACGCGACTCATACACAGACGGCCCTTGAGCCGGTGGATTGAGCGCCATGAGTGATACCGCGTTGAAGAGAGCCATCAGCGGGTCGATCTTCCCCGTCCCGCTGACCTGCTTTGTTATGTTTACCGCGTTCCCCACTGGCACGACCCGGGCATTGCCCACGCACCAGGCCATCAAGCGCTGACCGCCGTGCATTAGCATGCCGTCGGACGTCTGCGCTCCATCGGGCACTCGGCGACCGCTGGCAGCCGCGATACGCCGTTCTGCCGTTTTGATCGCGCCAGACAGCTTCCAGCCTTGGGAAATGCCGATTACCTTTTCTTCAGGGATACCTGCCTCAGCAAGTGCATCCAGCACACCGCCGATGCCGGCCGGGTCCGCACCAACCATATCGAGCAACCCAGCTTTATAGATGGTGGATACGATCTCTGCGACGTCAGCGACATCATCGCCAATCTGCTCAACGATGGTCAGATCACCGTCGCGTTCGAAGTCACGCAAGCGATCAGCGATTTCCTTGCGCCGCTCGAAAACCGATGGATGCGCCCATGCGTGAGTCCACGCGAGCCAATTCCGCGTACCACGCTCGCGACCGACGGCTGCGCCGCCGAGCAAGTCGTCAAGGCCACCACCGTCGATTCCGACGTCGATAACCTCACAACGGGAGATCAACTCGTCAAGGGATACGTGCGGCGCCAGCGCCGCCGCCTCCCAAAATTCGGCGCCTGCCCACCGATCGCTTCGAAGCGCGAGACCGATTTCGACGTTTGCATGCTTGGCTAGGAAACCCCGGAAGGACTCCTCGCCGCCTTCTTGCGCCTTACGAAACTCGCGGAGCAAGAACGCTTCGTCGACCGAGTAACCCAGGTTCGGATTGACCATCCCAAGGTTTTCAGCGAGCAGGTGTTCCTTTCGCCTCACCATCTCGGGCGGGTGTTCGTAGATCACGGGCACGAAACACGGATCGTGGATTTTCCCATCGCGCACGTCACGCGCGTAACGCAGTTTCTGCGCGAACACGCCGGCTGGCGGGTCGTCCGATTGCGTCGTCAGGTAGATCACAAACCCTTCCGGGCGCGAGGCCAAGCCGCCAATCGCTTCGCGCAGCATGTTCTCGGCGTTCGGCTGCTTGCCGAATAGCCACACCTCATCAACCAAGGTGCCTACGCTCTTCTTGCCGCCGACCGTATTCGAATCGGCTGCGACCACCTTGAGCGTGGCACCCATGGTTCGATGGGTGATGGTCTTAACGTGCGCCTGGACCTGGAACAGGTCATCAAGCTCTTCCTCATGCTTGACCATGTCCCGGCTGGGCGCAAAGCTGTTGTTCGCGACCTCGATCGTCGGGGCCAGAATCGCAAATTCGGCGGACATCCGCCAGTTTAGAATCATGGCCGTCATCATGATCCCGGCCGCCAACGTCGACTTCGAGTTCTTCTTCGGCAGGCAGACGAACCACTCAGTGATCAGCCGCCGACCGCTGTCGGCGTCATACGCGCCGAAGATCGAGGCGACCAGGTCAAACACCCACTGCGCCGACGATTCACCAAACGTCGGGCTGCCAGGCGCATCGACAATCTTCAATTCTTTGAACACGCCAAGCGCTTGCTCGGCTTGCTCGGGAAAGATCGGCGGCGGAATGATCGACTGCCCCGCCTTGAGCCGTTCGGCCCAATCGAGACACGCTGTCGACCATTCCATGTGCTATTTCCTGTTGACCAATTTCAGCGGCGGTGCCAGTGCACCGAATTTGCTGGCCGCCTTCTGCGCCCGATTGGCTTGATCGTCCTTTTTTCCGCCCTCTCCCTTCTTGGCATAGAGGAACGGTAGCGCCGCCGTCGCGGCGCGGACCTGAATCATCGTTGCGTCGACGCGACCAAGCGCGATGTCTTGAATCAACGTCAGCATGTCCCGATCGTCGAGCCGGACCGGTGTCGCCTTCGTGCGCTTCAGTGCGCCGCCGTGTGCCTGCGGCTCCAGCTCTTCCTTCTTTGCGGTCCGTCTCGGCGCGACCGGTTTCGGTTGAGCGTCGGTCTTCGGCTTCCGACCGGCTCCGGGTCGGGCGCCGCCGCGACCACCTGCTGTTTGATTCTTTGCAGGTTTGATTTCGTCGGTTTGCGGCTTAGGTTTACGACCGGCACCCGGTCGCGAACCCCCGCGCCCACTGGGTTTACCAGCCATTTGAATTTCCCTGTTTGATTTCCGAGAAGTGTTTAAACGGCGATTTTTTCTGCGCGTGCGGGAACGGTCGGTCTAGGCACCGCGGACGCTCAGACTTTTGACGCCCCCTCCCTATTGGGAGCGCTCGGCGCGCTGCTTTTCACTATCGTGATGCAGTTTGCAAAGCGTCTGGATGTTGGTCGGGTCGAGCCTGAGCAGGTCATTGCCACGGTGAGGCACGATGTGATCGCCGATATTGCCTAACGGCTCCGCGACGCAACGAGACGCGCATGCGAGCACAACCTCGGTAGGCAGCATGCCTAGCATCCCAAGATCACGAAGGCAAAACACGCAATGCGGATGTGCTGCAAGGTGCTTCGCGCGTAGCCTTTGCCACTGGTAGTCATAGCCACGAGCCGTGCTCCCATTCTTCCCGACTCTCCATGACATCGGCTCAGCTACGGCCACACGGCTTTTCAGCGCAGGCAAACGCGAACCTAGTGTCTTTAGACGTGCCATGAAAGAATGGACCCGCTACCGCGATTGCGGCGCGGGCAAACGCCACGAGGCGAGGACAAGATCAAAGATTTGCGAGATAAGCCGTAGATTCACACGCGGTTAGAATAGGTTTCCGGCCTATCCCGGAAATACTAAGGAGATCAACACAATGTCCGTAAATTCGTACGCTTTTCCTATTCCTGAGTGCGAAGTCCATGGCAATCGCCATGTGCCAACCAACAAAGGAATGACGCTTCGCGATTATTTCGCCGCACAGTTGATGGCTGGGGACGCGGCCAACTCCGCAAATGACGATTCCTGGAGAAGCGACGCGCCTGACGATGCCCTACTCAAGCGCGCTGAGTTCTACTATCGCTTCGCGGACGCCATGCTGAAAGCGCGCGGATAAACGAAAAAGCCCGCAAAGCTTTCACTTTGCGGGCTTTGGATGCACTGATTCAGCCTTTCCGAAATCATACGTTTTCTACCGAATTTGTATAGCCCGAAGATGTATAGCGTGGCGCTATGCGCTTTCGGCCATTCGGCAATATGCTCGATACGCTTGCGAGCGACCGCTTTCGACGCGCTTATAAAACGCATCGCGCGAGATCCCCAACGCGGAGGCTACGCGCTTGATATGAGAAACGCGGTGGATGTAGAACAGGTACAGTGCTTCCTTCTCCGGGCTCTCGGGTAGTGATAGCACTGCGAGGTTGAAGAAGCTGAGCATCGACGAGCAGATAGCGTCCGGCTCAGGGCCAACCTTACGGGGCTGCATGCCAGCGAGCACCCCACTCGGCATCGGTGGCACGAAGATTCGCCGCGTGCGGTGCCAGGCCGCCCAGTCCTCGCAAAGTGCGTTGAGGTCGCGTTTCGTGGTCATCACTTTTCCTCGTACAGTTTGCAGCGGCGCATGTTCCTGGCACCCGGCTTGGTCTGCTCCTTGGCGCAATACTCCAATCCCCATAGCGTCAGCTTGTGTAAGCAGCCCTTGCATGTTGTGCTCTCCTCAATTTCAATGACTTTTGCCGGATCCTGATAGAAGTGCGCGGGTAGAACTGCCATCAGGCCACCTCCGGTGCGACACTTGCGAAGATTCGGTGTGCTGTTTCGATCCGCGTCTGCGCAAGCAACTCAGCCTCTGTGCCGTATCGCCGCTGAAACTCGGCGGGACCAGCGTGAAACGCTACGCCGTATCCTCCTTCGCGATGGTGCATGGGGCACAGTGGAATCGTGTCCGTATGAGCTGATCGCTGCCCGCCTCCGGCCAGGAATCGCACATGGTGGACTTCGGCCGGACTGTCTCCAAACCCGAGGTTGCGGCAGACAATGCAACACAGGCCCGCGACGAACCCCATGTACTCACGCTCGGTTTTCTTTGCCCGCTTGCGGGCCTTCGACTTGAAAGACGAGCGCTTGAGCGGGGTTGTAGAACGCAGCTGCTTCTTTCTCGTCAGGCTCAACGCGTCACCTCGCAGAGCGCTTTGAGTCCGTGCGTGTATGAGTCGTATGACTTCAATGGCGACCACTGCGGCACAAACCGCGACGTGGCTACGGTTGGAACACATCCATATCTACGGGGCAGCGACTTCGGTCGGCTCATTGCCAGACGTACTCGCTTCTTGTGGTTGAAAATCTCGCCCTCAAGCACGCCGTCTTCGATGAGCTCCAAGCAGGCACGCGTGACGCCCGAGAACGAGAAACCGCTGAGCGCCACCAAAGTCTCATAGGCATACCAAACACCCAGATCCATGCTTTCAAGGATGTCGTGCTTCATGCCCGCTCCAGTTCCGTCTCGATGGCAAGGACTGTCACGCACGGCTTGTCGCTGTAGCGCTTGTGCACCCGTAAATCGATAACCTGGTTGTCGTCGACATAAACGACGCCGTTCAATCCGTCCTTGATCGCCTTCAACACGTTGTCCGCGTCGGGCTTTTTCGTGGCCGCGATTTCGCCGGTCGCCGCGCGCCCTCGTCGCTTCTTCGACCAACTCTCCGGGATCGGCAGATGAATGCCGATTTGCAACATCACTGGACCGACGAAGATTGGCTGTTGCGCCATGGCGTCAGACGCAGCGGCTGCAACCGCTCGCTCGTATGCCGCAGTCTTCGCTGGCGTGTAAGTGCGCACATGGCCCTGGATTCGCGCGAAGCGCGCGCGCCCTTTCGGCTCAGGCTTACCGTTGACGACAAACTCGACCTGCCTCACTTCCGCTCTCCACGTAGGTGGGCGATGTACGCCCTCAGTTCCTTTTCTTGCCTAGCGGCCACTTCGTCACCACAGCGCCGCCTCACACCTGCGAAATAGGCTCTCGCGTCGTTGCCACGCCCTGCTAGCGCCGCCCTTGCCGCTTCATCGAAGCGCCGCCAGCATTTGGCCTGTGTCATGCAGCGCCGCGTTTGCGCAGTTCCTCAAGCTTCGTGGCCGAGACACCGTGGAAGAACGCAAATGCGCGCTCGTACTCGTTCGGATTCGCCTTCTGTGCCTTTGCGAGTTCGGCCTCGATCCAAGGGCCGGGGCCAGCAGCGCGGAAGACGTGCATCATGAATGCGCGTCCGTTCCAATCAGGCCGCTTCTCAACGCCCAATTCCGCCCCCTTGGCTTCGATGCCAGACATCGTTTCCCACCAGATCGCGCCAGCGCCCGATGTCGCACCGCCCTGCTCTTGTGGATTGGCAGCGTCCTTGACCGGGAACAGTCCGGTCCAACCACGCAGCACGCTCTGGTTGATCACTGCAACAGGGTCGTGACCGTCTGCACGAAGCTTGTCGAGTGCTTCGATCGACAGTGAGGCAGCGTGATCGGTGAACGGTGCTTTGCCCTTTCGGCGATAGGCCACCCAGTTGCCCCAGGCCTCTCCGGATAGCCAGTCAGGAAGCTCGATCGTCGATTCAACGCGTCGCGAAGCGCGCGCGCCTTTGGTTTTCTTCTTCTCTTCTTTATCTGTATCTTCTTCTGTCTCTAGGCCGTTACTGGAACGTTTCTGTAACGTTTCACCATCGTTACCAGCTTCGTTTCCTGCCTGTTTCGACTTGGCGCGGTAGTTGCGAACACGCTCAGTGCTTGAATCTGAGCGCATCTGACGCTTCTCCCAGGCGAGAGGCTGCCAGTCATCGTCGATCAGGCCCGCCAAGACGAGGCGCTTCTTGACCTCCTTGATAACCGCGGAATCAATCCAGAGTCGTTGTGCGATGATCCGGTTCATGAGGTCCGGGTCGCATTGATTGTCGAGAGTGCCGTCACCCTTAAGGGCGAGGAGTCCGATGAAATGGCGCTGATCCTCGAAGGCCAGCGTGATCATCTTCGGATCATTGAGGAAGTCCGTGTACATACGGAACCATGGCATTTTGGTTGCGCTCACTGCCGTCCCCCTACAGCCACACGGTACTGCGTTACCCCACGGCGAATCGGCGTCGTCGTGATGTGCCCCGCGGCTTCCAGTGCCTTGATGGACTCGCGCACAGCCGATTCCGACATGCCGCAGTCACGCGCAAGACGGCTTACCTTTGGAGATGACTCGCCAGTCGACATAACGGCGTGGTGGCTCAGCGCCAACAACACGATCTTTTCGGTGTGGCGAAGTTCGATGCCCCACGCTTGATTGACTCGATGTGAGCTCATGGCGTCGCCTCAGTGGTCGCACGGCAGAGTGCCGCTTTGGTTCATTTGTGCTCCACAGGAAATACAGGTCTTGGGCGCCCCAGTGCTTGCGGACTTGAAACAGTCCGGCGATACGTCCTCGTCAACGACCAAGACACCGTCCATTCGGAGCCACACACCTTCGGCAACTTGGAGAAGGTTATTCATTCGGCCATGCCCTCCAAACGTGCTGCGATGTTGAACAGGACCTGTGCGTGATTGAAGATGCTGCCCTTCACACGCACGACTTCCTGGAACTCGACTCGCCCGTCTTCGAGCGTCTTCACGATTTCCTTGCCAACAGCACCGTGCGTTTCCCATGCACGCGCCATCATTTCGACAATGGCCGAATCGCAGCACTCGGCGATGTTCGGAATCTTCACCAGCGCATAACCACGCGACGCAGCCCAAGCCTCAAGCACGCGGTCGTCGTTCGTCACGTCCGCCGCCTTCACCGCTTCCTTCAGGCTCAGGTGATGCGTCTCGTTGTTCGGATTGACCTTGTTGCGCAATACGGCTGCGGACATCCCCAGGCGCGGAGCGAGCGATTCGCTGCCGCCGGGATAGTCGTGCACAAGGGCATGAGCTGCGTCGGTGATGTTCATCTGTGTGTTCCTCGAACGTTTTTATTTGCTTCTCGGGCCACTACGATGGCCTCATGAAAACTTCTAAATTTGGCGAGTCCCCCGACGGTGCTAAGCTGTGCGCTCTTCACTTCGTACAACTCAACATCCATCGGGGTACTCATGGCGGATCAGCCGACGAAAACTTTCTATCCGTTGACCAACATTGCTATCGGGCGCGACGCCGAGAGCGGCCAGTTGACTCTCGAACCGAAATTTCTCTTCAACGGCAAAGAGCACGACGGCCGAAACTTCTCGCTGACGCCGGACGCTGCTCAGATGCTTATCAATGCGCTCCAGGAGGGACTGGAACTGCTATCGAAGCAATCACCGTCCGTCCACTGAGTGCCTCGCCACCGGTTCCGCCGCGCTCAAACTCCACCCAGATCAAGCCTTCGGGTTCGAGTGCCTTTTCGAGCGCGGGTCGGATCAGCCACAGCACAAGCCGTGCGTACAGTCGTTTCATTCGCTCTCCCCAGTAGCGCCGCCGGAGCTTGTCCCGATCGTCGCGGCGTGTAATTGCTCGATCCGCTTTGCGATTCCGTAGGACGTTCGAACACCGCGCTTTCCGGAGAACAGCGCCGAGATGAGCGATTGCGAGCAATTGGCCGCCAACGCCAGTTGAGACTGCGTGAGGCCGGTTTCCAGTAGATCGGAGACTGCTTGTCGAATGTCCATGCGCCGAGTATCACATTTGTGTTTATTCAAGTCAACACAAATGAAATGGCGCACTCCATTACGATTGTGATATGTACACCCTAGCCGAACGCCTCCGATGGGCACGAACGAAAGCTGGCCTCTCCCAAGAACAACTCGGGACAAAGGCTGGCGTTACTCAATCGACAATCGGGAATCTCGAATCGGGGACGCGGGGCACCGCAAGGCGCTTGCCGCAGATTGCGGAAGTCCTTGGGGTGAATGCACTGTGGCTTGCTGAAGGTAAGGGGCCGCAGACATCAAGCGGGAAAAGCGCAGGCAATCTAGACGCAGCTTTGAGTGGCGCGAGCGACGCCGCGCGCGAACTTGTCGAAGCGATTCTTCGCGCCGATCAGGCCGGGGAACCCGCACATACTTTCAATCTGATGCTTCGGATGCTCCCCGCGGACGATGAGCCGGTTGGTCGTCTGAACCCGTAACCTCGTCCGACGCCGCATCACGAGCACCGCCGATGGGATCCAGCGCCCAGTCGTCAGCGATCATTGCTCGAGCGACCACCATGTGGCATCGGTCCTCACTTATAGAGAACGCTGGGCCGTCCAACAGGTACACGAGCCATTCCGTCGACGAGTGGGCGCGGCGGATAAACACCAGCCGTCCCTCCAACAGCTCGTTCCAAGCCTTATTAATCCGCGCCAAGTCCCCTGGCTTGCATCGCAGTTGGGACGACCCACTTTCCGTCACAGCTAGGCCCTCTTAGAGTTTTTGTTAAGACTACTGTATATTTGAACAGTAGTTTAGCCTCGCACACGTGAAAATTTCAACCTAATTTCTCCATCACTCGTCATACGCCCTCGATCGCATAGCAGCCGATCACCGAGGCTCGATGACTCGCGCTGTTCGAAAGCCGAGGCGAAGTAGATGTGGTTCGGCAGGACCATAAAATCACAAATGTGTTGACATCAACAAATCACATATGTGATTATTAAGTCCAACGCAGCACACATCGCTGCCCGCCCGACCTCTCGGGTGCTCTCTAAAAATTCGGCGGATAAAAGGTGTCACGCGGCAATAGCGCCGCCATGCGCACACATCTCCCTCACGCGTGGATGAGTCGGTTGGAAACGCGGAAATGGTTGGCCAACTGGTTTGGCTGGCTCCCGCAGTACATCGCGGCGCCCACTCATCGTGTCGATGGCGAGGTAATCGACACAAAACGCAGCTGACCCCGGAGCCGGTTTGGCCGGGTGTAGCCGGGGCACTGCGTGTGATGTATCTGAGGCGGCTTTCTTCTCGAGAGTCGCGCCATATACGTCAGAGGAGATGCAATGGACACGTTGAGTGCATTCGCAATGGGGTCTGCAAACCGGAACAATCAGATGAAGGTGTTCGACTGGGACAAGGCCGCGCAACTTATCAAGGAACATCAGCCTGTCTGTGCGTCTGCTGGGCTCGCGGGCGACTGGGAATACACGGGCGGAGACACCTTTCGTAATGGTGCACCGGTACCGCAAGACCACACCTGTACGTATCTCGCCTCGACCTGGGCAACTCCGCAGCTCGATATGGACGGAGAGGTGATCGATTGCTTCGTCATGGAGTCGGAGAAACCCGACTGGAATGCCAATACCTATTGGCCGGATTCAGCAGTTGAGATTCTCGTCGGCGAAACCTAAACCTGACACCTCCCCGGCGAGGGAACGCCCCCGATGACGTAGGCGTGACGGCCGCCAGAGTGCGGCCGATAGGATCTCAGATACCTTTTCGCTCGAATTGCACGAGCTCGTCAGTAGGCTTGAGCCTATAAGGAAGGTGGGCCTCCAGAGACGCGATGACACGCCTCACAGCACTTTCTGCGGCTGACAACGTCTTTGACTCTCTCACTTTAGCAAAGCAAGCCTCTTTGACCATACGCATATCCTCCATTTTGAATGTAGACAACACACCGATTACTTCATTCACAGCGAAATCCCCCCCGAACCCAAGGGGGCCAAACGTGTACGACATACCGGCTGTCATCATCAGTCTCAGGAGGCCACCTCTGAGAGACGCGCATCACGCGTTTCGACGCGCCAATTCTACCGACTGTAGTCCTAAATTTCTACGACGGCGTACCTTCAAGTGAGCGGATCCGCGTCGGCGCGGCGACGTTAAATAGCCCGTATCCCACTTCCCCGATCTGTTCAGGATCTCGGGTCTGCTCTCTTGAGGGTGAAGCGCAGGGTCACTTCGTCCGCCGCGCAACAGACGACACGAATGCTCGGGCTGCATCACTCACCGAGTCGGTCGGACGATTCGAGCAATAGCCTTCCAGCCACTTTGTGAGCTTGACCGGGTCGACATCAACATATGAGCCGTTCGCGTCGGTCAACCCAGCGACATAACCGGTCGCCCAGTGAAGTATTGCTGACTCACTGTAGCTAGTGAGCCCCCCGGCCGCCTTTGGAGGCGTCTCGTGCGTGTTCATCCAATGTTGACACGACAAACTCCCCCAATCCGATGCGCCTACGATGGGCGAGCTCGTTAGCAGAGCCAGCATTACTAGCGAATACTTCCTTTTCCGTCCGGCCATTTCGATCCCCTCGGTTTCTTTTGGTCGATGACTTTACACGCCCCTATGCCGATCATCCTGATCTTGCTACCGCTCCTCTGGGCGCGGGCGGCAGCGTACCCGCGCCTTGGCCGGCAGGTCTTGAGGCGCATTCGACCAACACCTAATCCGGCGGTGCCTATGGACTACGGCTAGTTAATCTACGCGCCCATTTGATCCGCCAGCCTGCATAGAAAATTGCGCGCCAGCGGCGTGGAAGCCGGACGTAACGCGGCACGGGATCTCAGTTGCCCGATGGCTGGAGGAGTGCCCGCCCTCTTTATGCCAGATGACGGCGCCCAAAGTTCACAGGTAGTAGAGCGAGCCTGAGCGCTAACAGGCCCATGGCGGACATGGTCAAAGCCGCAGCCCTTCGTCCGCGCTAATCCCAAGAAATGTTGTCCACGGGGATGGTGCGGACCTTCCCCTCGACCACCGCCTGAATCGAATCTGCTGACATCGTCGAGAGCCTGATATCCGCCAAGCCTACATTGCCAAGACAGTATCGGATCACGCCATCGGACATGCGCACGAGGCCGATTCGAAATCCCATTCCTTCTGTCCCTTTTCGGTTAGGCACGTCATCGACCTTGAGGCTTACGAACGCCATAAACGATTCGTCGGCTGCCCACACAACCTCGGGTGATCCCGCGCTTTGCTCTGGACCGCCGTTGATTGAGATCCAGCCCCATTCAGGGCCGCTCATCCAAAGCTCGCCGGCCCAGCGCCATGTGACGCGATGGCGCGTGGACTCAATCTGCACATGCATTGAACGATTCATTTTCGTCTCCTAAGGCGCCGTCCGTCAGAGTCGGTGGCGCTCCTGCCAAGCATTCTCATCTCCCAACACTAGGGGGCGCAAGTGAAACACTTCATCGTGACGGTCTATACGGCCGGTGGCCGCTATCGCGGCGATGGTATCGCTCGCACCTGGAGCGAACTCGGACAAGCTGCCGCCGAGCACTTTGGCACCTCCGCACTGCGAATCGTCGTGAGGCCTGCAAATGGTTGATCGCTTTCTCATCTGGTCTGTGAACGGCACCGATCGGTGGATCCGTCGCCATCCTGCGGCGGCATGGACCATCTGGGGCGTTCTTCTCGTCGCCTGCCTCTATGTGAGATGGAAGCACGGCGTATGAGCAATACCCCGAACAGGGCAGCAGCACTGCGGGCTTGGGAAGCACTCCGGCCGCTCGTGAATAAGCAGCGTGGCCGATCACCCCGGCCCGCACTCGTCGGGTCCGCCAGGTATCACGAAGAGATTGAAGCGCGGCATGCACTAGCCGAGGCGCTGGAAACTCACTCTCACGTCCTGCTCGCTGCCCTCGCCTTCTACATCAAGACCGATGCCCAGCGCCGTGACGACATCGAAGAGGACGCCGCGCGCTGGCGTCACATCGAAGCTCTCTACCCATACGGCGGACACCCTTCCAAGGGATTCCGAGAACACATCCGTACCGCCGTCGACCGCGAACGAGGATTGAAATGACCACCGTACCGTCCTTCAAACAGAAGATCAACGACAAGGAAATTCGCCGCGCGGACGCAATGAAGATCCGCTACGCCGATATCCACATCGAACCCGGCTTCAATCTGCGCGCCTCGCTCGACCTTCTCGAAGGCGAGGCACTCGAACAGGCCAAGGCGGACGACGAAAGCCTGTTTCAGCACATCATGGCGGGCGGCCAATATCCCGCACTTGAGGTCCGGCCCCGCGCCGAGGGCGGCGTCTGGCTCGTCGACGGTCATCGTCGTCATGTAACCATCGGTCGCGCCGACGCTGCGGGCGCGCCCCTCCGGGATCGGGACGGCGAGTTGATGATTCGGATCGACGCGTTCGACGGGAACGACGCCGACCGAACCCTTCGAATCTTGTCGAGCAACAAGAACCGCCCGCTTCACCCGCTCGAAAAGGCATTCGGTTATCAGCGCCTGAGCCGGTTTGGCTGGGACAACACCAGAATCGCCGAGAGCGACCAGGTATCACCCCAATGGGTCGGAAAGATGCTCGTGTTGGCTGGCGCGAACACGGACGTTCACCGCCTCGTGTTCGCAGGCAAAACTTCGGCATCGGTCGCCGCCGACGCCGTGCGACAACACGGCGAGGCGGCCGGGACGTTCCTGTCCGGTGAACTGGAGAAGGCTTCGGCAAGCGGTAAAAAGAAGGTCACGGCCGGGTCGATCAAGGGGAAGTCTTACCCGCGCAAGGTCGTCAACACATATGTCGAGCGCGTTGGCTCCTTCGTCTCGACGCTGCCCGAGGCTGAACGCATCGCGATCACGAAGAGCGAAACTGACTTTCAGGTTTCCGTGAGCGCGAAGGCGTTGCGCGAACTGCTCACCGCGCACTCCGACATCAGCGCCGCCCCGGGAGCCTGATCATGCGTATCTGGATACCAAAGTTCGTCGCGAGTGCAATCATCGCCCGTGCCCAGCGAACGCCCTACTTTGACCTGAAAGGCTACATGCAGCGCTGGTGGGTCAAGAAGCCGCGAGGCCACGACGCCAGCGCCGCCGAGGACGGTCGACGCGATACCAGTTGGGGCGCCCGCGTTCACCGGACCATTCGAAGCGATGCGGGCCGCGATCTTCACGATCACCCATGGTGGAACGTCTCGATTGTCCTGCGCGGTGGATACTGGGAAGTCATCCCGACCGATCAGGATCAGTTGCCAAGATTCGATAGCCGCCCCGAGAGGACTTTCCGCTCAGGCTCCTACGCAGCGACGGTGCAGGGCTATCGCCGCGTCTGGCGCGGTCCAGGATCGATTGTCTTCCGACGGGCAACCGATCGCCACCGCCTAGAAATCCCAGACGGCGGTGAGGCATGGTCC
Source organism: Pandoraea pneumonica (assembly GCF_902459645.1). Classification (GTDB taxonomy): domain Bacteria; phylum Pseudomonadota; class Gammaproteobacteria; order Burkholderiales; family Burkholderiaceae; genus Pandoraea; species Pandoraea pneumonica. The sequence continues at coordinate 240,218 of NZ_CABPSK010000001.1, read as the reverse complement.
CTATTCGTCATGGGGCCGTGGCAGCGCAACTGGGGCTTTCATACGCCCCACGGATGGGTGGCTTGGCGCGAGTACGTCGAGGCCCCGCGGCGGTACATCGAACCGCGCTCGGCATCAGACGCAATACCGATCAGAGCTTGAAATATTCGATCGCCGTTTTGATTAGGTAAGCCGTTACCTCAGGGGCAATATCCTTGGCCGCTGCCCACAAAGACACCTTCTTCCCGATAACCTCGCCTGCGTCAGCCGTCTTTCCGTCCACTCCGTCGTCACGCAACTGCGTCAATAAGGCAATTACGTCATCGACTTGAAGTCCCGGTGGAAGCTTCCCCAACAATTCCATTAAGGCCTCTGACTTCTCGCCGGGGCGAATCATCAGTGCCGTCTGCACTCGACTGAACTCAACTTGATCCAGATCCAGGTCTGCATCGGCAGGTGCGCTTATACCCGTCCCGCAATCGATGAACTTGGTGTTGCGCATGGTGATCGCCATTACCGTCTCCTGTTGTTTCGCGAAATCCTAACATGAGCCACTACCAAAACCCCCGCCCTGAAGGGCTGAATACCGATCCGGCTCCGCCTTCAGTGGTGGAGACGCTCAAATCTCTGCGGCACTGCGCAGCTTCCCGCGACGGCGAGTGCTTCCACGACCAGTGCCCGCAGATCCGCGACAACGAGCCGCGAGCGACTGGCCGTCATTGCCCTCTCGACACAGGAGACACAGATGTCTGAACTCACAACCGCGATGCTTGCCGCGATCAAGGCAGCAGGCGCACACGTCCTTTCCGACGGCAGCATCTTCTTTGCGAACGTCGAGCAGTTCCGGGCCGCTGCGGAATCTGTCCTCGATCCCTCGTCGCCGATCGCCACGATGGAACGCCAGCCCGTTGGCCGCGTGCATATCGACGAGGGGCATATCGAGTTCGAGCCCCTCGACGACGCTTGGCGCATGGGCCGTCATTTCGACGTGTACGCCAGTCCCGTCCTCACGTCTCCTGCAAAGGCAGGCGGGGATGAGCGGGAGGCGTTTGAGCAAGAAATGCGCAAAACGTATCCGTCTACAGTGTGGCTCTTTAAGCGCATTGAATTCCCCGGCTGGGGCGAGACACGGGGGCAGTATCAAGCGCCGTATGAAGAACGCGCATGGAACGGCTGGCAAGCCCGCGCCGCGCTGTCTGCGGATGGCAGGGAGGACAAGCGGGATGCGCAGCGGTACCGGTGGCTACGGGACCAGAACGATTGGTATGCAGAACCACGCCTTGATGAAGAAGACGGAACGATCTGGAAGCTTACGTTCTATACGTCGGCACGCATCGAAGATGAATCCGATGACGACAATCTAGACACCGCCGTCGACGCCGCCATTATTGCCTCACAGGGGGTGAAGCGTGACTGATTTTCAAAACCGCTGCATGAAATCTCTTGTGCAAAATGACGGGCCCGGTACGACATCAACGGCGCGCCTTGCAGGCCGACTGGCGACGTCTAATGTGGCGATCACATCAGCGATGCGTTCGCTCGAGCGAAAGGGATTGGTGCGCGGCGTGTATTGGCCGGAGAACAGCCGATGGGCAGCCTTGTACTGGCACCTGACCGCCGAAGGCCGAGCCGCCATTGCCGCCAATCAGGCGAAGGGGGATGCGTGACTGAATTCCAACTTCGGTGCGCCCGCAAGCTCAACACGAAGAATAGTTTCGGCGCCATTTCTACGGCGTCTCTCGCCTACCTGATCGGCAGCAACAACGTCGCCGTCGTGTCAGCTATGCACTCGCTGGAACGTCGGGGGCTGGCTGGTAGCACGCGCTCAGATAACAGCCGCTGGGCCGCGCTGTGTTGGTTCCTGACGAAGGAAGGCATCGCCGCCTCTCAGGCAGCGGAGGAGCGGAAACGATGATGTATCAACCCAGTCGACCGATTCCGATTCCGGCGATTACCGAAGCAAGCACGAACGCTATCGCAGAGGAAAGCATCAGACGATCGGCGTACTTTCCATTCGCAATAGAACGGGGACCATCCCCCGCGAATACTCCAATCCGACTTCTGGCTCGCGCCTGGTGTGCGAATACCGTCAACATCGCGCCAATCAGAAAAAGCGCTCCGGCACCTAGACCAAACCACTTAAAGGCGGCGAACAAATGCGCATCCTTTCCTAGTAGCGCTTGCTCGAAGCCCAGCATGGCGACTACTCCACCAGCATTGAGCAGCATGCAGGCTTTCGACGCTTCGATAAGCAGCGCATCCGCCTGCCTCCACATCATTCGCTTGTGCTCGGCAACTTCCTTTGCGACGTCGGACATTCCTCCAAGATTGTCACGTTCCATGGCCTCTCCACGAAGTTTCGAGGAATCCTAGCATGAGACAGAACGAGATCATTCTGGGCGACTGCCGCGACACCATGCCCATGCTGATAGCCGAAGGCGTCAATGTGCAATGCACGAGCCCGCGGTACTGAAGCTCACATTGGAGATGCACGAATGCCCAGTCTGACAAGCGCCGCCACCGCGCAAGCCAATGCGGCCACATGTGAACAGTGGGGGCCTCCGCACCCACGCATAGTCGATTGCCCCCCAAAGTCGGGACGGCTGATCCGAACGTAACCCTGGTATCTGCCGTGCGTAAGTTTCAAAACGTGGGCAGTACCACTGTTTGTTTTTTGGTTCATTTCAAGTTTCTCCATGAGCGCGCGTGATGAGCGTTATGGAAATCGTAGTCGACAAAGCCGCGCCTATGTGCCCCCCCTCCCGGACGCAGGAGGTGGAAACCAGCATGACCACCCACCCGACCACGGCCGAAGCACTGAAAGAGATCCTGCGTATGAGTCGAGTATTAGCCTTGATCGGATTGCGCCGCCCCGAGTCGCCGGATGAATTCCACCAGTTCAATCTGAACAGCATTACGGTGAGCGGTTGCGTTGCGCAATCGGTCGGGGCCTGCGCCGAACTGCCTGATTGCAGCTTCGACGTCCGCGCACGCGCGCTCAACCCGCGAAAGCAGATCTTCGTATTGATCGGTGATATCCATGAGGATGCCCATTTTATGACAGTTAGATCAGTGGGCAACGCCACGGAAAGAAACTCTACCAATGGGCATGTGAGAAAGAAGTGTTTGTCGCCACGATTTGGGAAAAGCCCTCGGGTTCAAGGGTCAACGAGGTCCCGGTCGATCGCGAGCCGAACTTCGTGCATCAGCTCTCGCTCGATTAAGTCGAGCTCTTCAGTCTTGGGAAGTTTCAGCTTTCGACTTCCGATCGGCTCAATGAGCTCGACACCATCAAGCGGCGTCACAGTGATGGTGATGTCCCAAAGCATGGTGCGCTCGCCGATCTCGATGTCGATCTCACAGCCTCTGTACGTCTCGTGCAATTGGACCATGGCTTCCCCCTGCCCTCTGTCAGTTGGCTGGCCCGTGGTCTTGGGCTTCCATTGCCATTGCCTGAGCGATCTTCGCTAGGCCCGTACAGAAGTTCTCGACCTCTGGCAGTGGAATCGCAAATGCGAGCCAACCAAAGCCGGGATGACGAATTTTGAGAACAGCACCACCACCCATAGGATCAGGCCCAACCTGCCATCTGGGATCGTATGCAGCCGTCATTTTCAGATGTGGCGGCGGAGGGTCCGCTGTTATTGGAGGCTCGATTGCTGCACGGCAGTCCCCTAGAACGGCGATCAACCGATCGAACGTCTCGATCGCGACGGGTTTGTCCGGGTCCCCATTCCGGTAGCGCACCCCGGTCTGGTCACCGTCTTCAAACAGTTCCACTGCGAGAAGCGTGTCCGGCATAGCGACCTCCTCCACTGGATAAACGTATCAAGGGCTACGTCATCACTCGTCAACCTGCATCCGCTCTCTTCGAGAACATCAAGAATCGGTTCCGGGAATCGTAGCACGACCACCTTCGTGCGAACGGAGGAACGGTAGAAGCACACCGCGACAGAATGAGATCTGAAAAATGGAAGCCAAACTCCGCAATACTCACCGCCGAGCGCCACGCGCGGGCGATCAATAGAGCGAGGTCCCGATGGTACGTTTTGTGACTATCGCAAAATTCTGCGAGCTGACCGGATTTACCCCGGCAGCCGTCTATACCCGCAAGTGCAAGGGCATCTGGCCGGAAGGTTCGGTCTGGAAGTACGAGCCCGGCACTAAGAAAATCATAATGGACATGGAGGGGTATGAACGATGGCTAGAAAGAGGACAGGAGTCGACATCGTTTCAGACTCCAGCTATGAAATCACCTTCCATTACCAAGGGCGGCGGTGCCGCGAGCGGATCAAAGCGAAGCCCTGTCCTGCCAACACTCGCAAGATAACGCAGTTCCGGGCCGCGATTCTGCACGCAATAGAGAAAGGCGAGTTTGACTATGTGAAGTCGTTCCCGGACTCAAAGCATGCAGCAAAATTTGCAGAACGCCCTGGTGACGTCCTAACCGTTGAATCGTATTTCGAGAAGTGGCTAGACCGGAAGAAGATGGAGATCAAGGCATCAACATTCACGGGATACCGAAACATCGTGAGCAATTGGGTTATCCCGAAATTCGGTAAGCTGCCCCTTTCGGATCTCCGGCGCGCGACTATCAGAGACTGGCTCGCCGGAATCGACCACGACCGCGAGCGCAAGGCTTCCAACAAGCGACTGGCGAATATCCAAAGCTGCATGCGATCGGCGCTCGGCGACGCGTCAGGAGACGAATTAATCGAGGCGAATCCACTCGCAGGTTATACCTACGCACGCGCTGAACGGCCGAAGGAAATCGAAGAAGACGAGATCGATCCGCTTTCCCCTCAAGAGCAAGCCGCTATTCTCGATAAACTGACGGGAGGGAATCGAAATCTGATCCAGTTTGCGCTCTGGACCGGGATGCGCACCTCGGAGTTCATCGCTCTCAACTGGTCGGACATCGATTTCGTTGGAGGATACGTCCGCGTACGTCGCGCGATGACGCGCGAGGCGAAAGGCGTCGCCGAATTCCCGAAGACTGCGGCGGGTCGGCGCGACATCCGGTTGCTTGAGCCAGCGAGCGCCGCCCTTCATGCGCAAAAGGCACTGACCTTCCTGTCCGAAGAAGACGGCGCAATTTTTAAGGATCGGTCGGGAGCGCGCTTTACCGGCGCCAATCAGATCTGGCGCATTTGGCAATCCGCTCTCAAAAGGGCTGGCGTACGCTACCGCAATCCGTATCAGACCCGGCACACCTATGCTTCGATGATGCTTTCGGCGGGCGAACACCCGATGTGGGTTGCAAAGCAGATGGGGCACGCGGACTGGACGATGATCGCGCGAGTATACGGACGGTGGATGCCGGCAGCGGACGTGGAAGCGGGGAATAAGGCCGTGAAGAAGTTCGGAAACCACTCACAACAAGCTATTGAAGATGCAAGAAAAAAAGTTTCTTGAAGACGCAGGGCTAAAGCACATCCCGATTTTGCGAAACCGGCGAGGAATTTACTTCCTACTGTTGCGCGAGCGGATAAGGTACGTAGGAAAGACAGAAGACATCTACCAACGACTCGGCCAACACATCAATGTCAAAGAGTTCGATGACGTGATGTTCGTGCCAACCGACCTGCTACATCTTCAAGCATATGAGGAAGCGTGCATTCGGATCTTCCGACCCGAACTAAATCATGAGCGCACTAAAGGGGAGCTTCAGCCTGACGACGACGCAATGCTGCGACATCTGATAGGTTCGATCGGACACGCCAGGATCGAACGCAGACTAAAGCGATTTTTGGAAAAACGAGTATTAGAAAATGCTGGCACGGTTCATGGCATTTTCGAATAAAAACGGGCAAAAACCGGCTAGATTTTCGCCAGCATCAAAACGTATGTCGAGTTACCCATAAGTTGGCGCGTTTCGGACCCATGAGTTGGCGGACTCGTACCCTAATGCCCTCACTTTCCGCACTTCGCACATCTCCCACCACCCCGAAGCGCACCCACAAGTTGGCGCAAATCCGTGAATCGCACCCATGAGGTGGCGCAACTATTTTCGGCAACACCTTGATTCACAAACGCAAATTTTCGCGACGGAGCAAAGCCCTGTTTTCTCGCCCCGGATTTTGTCGCTCTCGCAGCAGTATAGGCACGCCACTCGCATTTTCTCGCGCGCAGAGCCCAGCGCGGCGACGCAACACGAAAATCTCGCTTTCATCTGAGGGAAACTGACCTAGCCTACGAGTGTGCTTTCACGCGTTTCGCAGGAGGTCATCATGCCCATGTGGAAAACACGCTCCGTCGACACGGAGCCAGTCACCCATCTCGTTCGTTGGCGTGTCTTTGAGGCCAGTGACCTCACACGACACTTTGTTGGATGGGCAATCGAGGGGATGGCCGGGCGCGTGAGCTCGGCCATCCAAGAGTTCGATGCTGCGCGAGGCGAAGGTAGGACGCGGTCTGGTCGCGTTTACCGACTTGAGGGTCCATCGAGTGAGGATGGAGACGCGTCATATACGTGGTCCAGATGGTGCGATATCAATGCGGTTCTGTCGATACGTGACGTTTCCGCGGAGTATCGAGCTGGAGCCGCATTTGGGGACGAAACGTAGACTGCAATGGCGACTCCGCAATAGAACGCGCCCAAACCCCGGAGTAATAGTTTATCCGTTGCTCGGACATCGCCCATATAATGGATTTGAAGGAATGCCGCAAATCGCGGCCATAAATAGATAAATAGTTATCCAGAGTCATTATGCGAATCACTGCTAAGATGCTTGTGGGGGCATCCGTGCTGGTAGGGGCTGCCCTGTTCACTGTCTTTCTCGTGTTCGCCCGCGAACTGCTCGACCATCCCGTACTCTGGCGAGTGCTGATGGCACTTATCGTGGTCTTTCTGGCTCCGATGTTTGTATTCGTGCTCCTTGGTCGTGTGGAGTCGCGTCGGTCAGTGACGAGATTGGACGACGACGCTCAACGTTCAACGCCAGTACATGAGGCGAAGATGCCTCCTCTGTTCAATGACGGGAGTGCTGCCGCACAGATGGACATATACGGGCTGAATACGCGCCACGACGACGCACACTAGCCAAACTGAACGTATCCGAAACAGATTTGGCCGGCCCCTCAACAGGGCCTCGCCCATAACGAACCCGCCCGTAGTACCTATAGCGACCCGATATGTCTTTCGCATCAGACGGCTAATTGTTGCATGTGGCTTGAAGTGCCCAGCGGAAACTTCAGCCAAAGCGACTAGTCATGTGCTGCAACGTTAACTGCGAACTGCCTAAAATCATTCTTTCCGGCAGAACCATTGACTTAATCGCTTATATTTTCACGGGCTCGCGATAAAGCCTAGGCACCTAATGAGAAAATATCAGCCTCTTGCAGCTCACTTGGCTGCACAATCCAACAGTGAAGTAACACTCTCGTTTTCCGATATAGAGAAAATTATCGGCAACGAATTGCCACCAACGGCTGATCGGTTCAAGCCATTCTGGGCAAATTCAAGGACTAAGGATGGTCACCCAGGTCAATTTTGGATGGAATACGGCTGGAGGCAGGTGAGGCTTGACCAAGTCAACCGACTCGTCACGTTTAGACGCGCGGATGCTCCTCCTACAGAGTCACTTGAGAGCCTCAAGCCGTTATCGAAAGGCACACTTTACGATCTTCTCCGAGACGCGGGGGTATCGATTGACGGCTGGAATGAAGACTTCAAGTCGAATCCAAATTTTTGCTACGAGTGGTGCTTCGGGTCCGTGACCGAAGGCTTCGTTCTTTGTCTGTGGCATAGCGAATTCAAGGTCAACGAAGACGGTTGGATCTATTTTGACCGGAACGCTCGCGCCGAGAGCGATCAGCGGACCAGAATCGCCACCGACCTTGCGATAGAAAAAAACGTGCGCAACCGAGCGAAGACACAAGCTCAACGTGGAAAAGCACTGGACGTTGCTATCCGAGAGTCTTTTGAGCGGCGACTTCCGGTGCGAGTGATCGTTGGGGCGGGAAGGCGGCCCGAGGGCGAAGACCGGGCTGAACAAGCAGCTAAGGTTGAAAAGCGCTATCTGGATGGCCAGGAGTGGTATGTGCACTCTTACGACTTCTCCAACGGAGAGTGCGTGCTCGTACGTGGAATTGAAAAGACGCTCGAAGACAATACCGTTGAGCAAGCCGACGACGAAGATAGCACCTACGACGAAGTCCAGAATCGCGCCATCAAGACACGCCGTGGTCAGGTTAAATTCCGGCGCGCCCTATTGACCGCGTATCGGACGCGATGTGCAGTCACCGGTTCACGGATTGAAGAACTGCTGGAAGCGGCGCATATCGTTCCACACTCGCGTCTGACGGACTACAACGTGCATAATGGACTTCTGCTCAGAGCAGACATTCATACACTGTTTGACCTCCATCTGTTGTCCATCGACTCACGAAGTATCGTCCATGTCGCGCCACAACTCCGAGGGACCGACTATGAGAAGTACGATGGAAAGTCACTTGCGGTTGTGCCGGAGCGCTTCAAAGATGCACCTGCTGCGGACGCGCTCGACAAGCATTACTCGATGTATTTGGAACGCCATCGGCGGCAAAGGCGATGACATAACAATCAAGAGTTCTACCGCGTGGCAAACCAACAAACATCCGCTAGCGGAAACTCTGCCGCATCTGCCCTAGGTATAGAGCGGATGCTTACCGAGGCACCCACGAAACGGGTACTGGATGTTCGGCTTGGCGAATCGTCTTGGCACAACGAACGCCCTACCGGCCAATGAATTTCGATTACTCACCGCACAGTCACGTTGTCAGGCTGCCCGCTCCTGAATGAAATGATATGGGCTCGTTTGTTCGACCGGCGCTAGATGCATTGCCACGTCCTTTGGCAGCTCGATGGCCGCCGGAGCGCCAACCCCAGCGGGCATCTCACTGCGATACGCCCTAGAACGGAAAATGGGATTTGCCGTAGAAGGATGCGACACATAAGGCCGAAATCGAAAGCGCACGCATCAGAACCAGGCGAATGTCTCTCGAGATCAATGCTCTACGCCTCTCCCTGTCGTCCGTAAACGAGCAGTAGGCACTCTCAAGGACATCGTAACGTTGTTGATTTTTGGCGACTTTACGCTCGGGCATGATCTCCCCTCAGTTCAGTAGAAGTCGCGTGCGTACTTAGTGACTCTTGCCGTTCGGAGCAACTCGTAGGCGGTACGACCCAAAGGGATCTTCCTGCCTCCGCAAAACATTGCGTCGAAATTCAGGCCTGAGTCTAGAAGGTTTTTCGTCCAAGCTGGTTCATTCGCTAGGCTAGCCTCAAAACCAATTGGTCGCCGGATGACCCTGCCGTCAACGACAGCATCTATTAGCGCCCACTTGCCGAGTGCCTCGAGTAACGCCAGAAGAGTGATGCCCAGAGGGAAGTAGACCATCGCCCAATCGTCATCGATCACCTCGATGTATGTTGTCGGAATGAGATTCGAACGTACACCTTCAGCCTTATTCATCCGAACTTCCAGACCGACTTGAAGAAGTCCCCTTACATTTCTCGGAAGCCTCAACGCAACGGCATAACGGGGACAAGCGGCAACCGTTCTATCGACCAGTATTTGCCGCGCAGCAATCTTCGCGACGAGTATCTCAGCAAGTTCCGGGGAATCACTCCGAAGTACGAAGGCCTCCTCTCCCGCAGTTGGCATCAGCTCAAGCTTCAAGGCAAGGCGGATATCGGTACCGCATGCCGGTCGCATGAGGATTGAGGGACCAACGTCCGTGCGCCCCACATCAAAGCACATACTGATTGAGTCCGAGGCGATTGCATCAACAAACGTGTTTGCCAATCGATGCTCTCCGATGTCATCGCCCAATTCGGCTTGCGCTTTACTCCATTCGAGCAACATTGGCACACCTTCCACGGAAAACAGCTTGCCCCCGTTGGCATCCGATGCCGAAATTTCTACTTCGAGGTTAGGTGCCTTCCGGTTCACCCCCCCGACCGTGGGGAGGCCAAAGAGCAAGTATGCGTCCCCCCTGTAAAAGTATGGAATGGGACGCTCGTTGAGTTCTTCACTGTACTCGCCCCGGTAAGGCATTGTCGCCAGGGCTTTCGTGAACCACCGCTCATGAGCGGCCATATGTTCGTCGAGAATTTCTTCCGGGAGAGCCAGATCGACATCCCACTCATCTTTGGGGGCAAAAAGATAAGTTCGTGCCGCATCCAGCCACGCGTCGGGGTTAGTCCAGACAATTTTGAACTTCCCAACCGGATAGGCTAATTCCGGGTGGTCCACTTCGGCGCCGAAGTCGAGATAATCTGGCAGGTAAGTTCGCGTAGCGACTACTCGGAATGCATTGCCGTTCACGTTCGCATTTGCATACATCACCGCGTAGGCATCGGGACCAAGATTCGCAGGCTCCCACGCAAGTGGGGGGAGTGACGGCGCGACATGCTCAAGCGTTGTCGGGGCACAATTCGCGAGGAACATTTTCCTCACAATGTCGTAAAGGCCGGCAAGATTGGTGTTAGGCATTATTTGCTGGGCAATGGACCGGGCAATGCCGTCCAAATTTGCAGACAAATAGTGCTCGGCCCTGTTGTCACCAGGTAGTGATGCCAACATTCTGATATGTGTTGTTGGACAAGCGAGTCGCGCGAGAAGGCTTTCCCAACTCTTACATTGGTACGGCCCCTCAGCCAGCACGGCACGCGCGACACGAAGACGCACGTTTAGATGCTTTTGAAGACGTCGAGCCTGCCGCTCTACCTTGTGCTTGGCGTCGAGAAAATGAAAATCGGATGTGTCCACGTTCCGTCACTCCTTAGAGTTCCGTCAGAGACGCCCACCCGAATTCTCTGACGCCCGGAGACCGGGTTCAGATATTTTGAAGATTGGATTTGGAACGATGCGAAAGCTTGACTGCGGCCGGAAAGCCCCAAGGGGTGGGCAGCGCGCCGACGTTCTGCGACGCAGAAGCGAATCTAACTCAAGAGCAAATCCAACGCAACTCCCGCAGCTACAGCACAACGCAAGAGATGAGATGCTGCTGTCGAGTCGGAGAGCACTTTGATATTATCGGAGTCGCCTCGTAGACAGAATTTCTGCCATGAATCATGGCACTTGACAACAATGTTAGGACCTATGCTGCATCGATATCAACCTGATTGGCGCCATGTGGAGCAGGAGCCAATACGCGTTGGAGTGTCTACGGGGCTCTCTATCTAAATGCTTCCGAAAAATACACTTGAGTGGTTCCAAGGCGCCAAATCGCGTGCAGAGCTCGCGATGCTTCTTGACATCAAGCACCAAGACCTGACGTACCTTCTCTACGTCAAGAAAGATCCTGAAAGGTATAACGTATTTTCGATTCCCAAGAGTAGCGGAGGCAGCCGGGATATTTGTGCTCCCACATCCGAGTTAAAGTCGTTACAACGCAAACTTGCTGCTGCGCTGGAACAATGTCTCGTGGATATTGCCGCGCTGACCAAGAGAACTAATAAAGCTTCTCATGGCTTCCGTCCGGGAAAAAGCATTCTCACGAATGCTGCTGCACACCGCAACAGGCGATACGTGTTCAATCTTGACCTCAAGGATTTCTTTCCGAGCATCTCGGGGCAGAGAATCCGAGGATTCCTCATCAACGATAGATATTTTGCGTTTGATGCGAAAGTAGCCACGACCATCGCCCATATAGCCTGCCGAGATGGGGTGCTTCCCCAAGGCAGCCCGTGCTCACCGGTCATATCCAACATGATTGCCGGAATCTTGGATGCGCACCTTTCCAAGCTAGCCCAGATGCACGGTTGCACTTACACGAGATACGCCGACGACCTCACGTTTTCTACGAACAAGGAAGTATTTCCCGCGGCGATTGCGTATCGTGATGACTCCAAAGAACACAGCTGGCACGTCGGAGCAGAACTCCAGCGACTGATTTTGCGAAGCGGCTTCTCAATCAACGAGAAGAAAACCCGAATGCAATATCGAGACTCCAGACAACAGGTCACGGGACTCGTCGTGAACAAGAAGGTAAACGTCAGCACCGAGTATAGGTATCTCGTGCGGGCTTACGTGGCGTCCCTTGTCAAGAACGGCAAATACACAGTCAAACGCCAAGTCCCTGACGTGCATGGCAAACTACAGACGTTCGAGGAAGAAGGAACGCCGGCGAAGCTTCATGGAATGTTGGGTTTTATCCATTCCGTTGACAGCGTTTTTCGTACAGATATCAAAAGGCATCCATACAACTATCCAGGGCAGCAAGCTAACGAAAAGAAGCCCACAGGCAATTTGGCCATCTATCGGCGTTTCCTCATATACACCCGCTTTTATGCGAACACCGTACCGCTGATAGTGTGTGAGGGAAAGACGGATGGTGTGTATATCAGCAATGCGGTACATCAAAGCAAAAATCTCTTCCCTAGCCTGGTAAAGAAAAATGTCGAAAAGGAAGACGTGCTGTCCTTTCAACTACTAAAGTACGCACGAAAACACAAGAAAAAGAAGATGGTGCATCTCCCCAACTACTCCACCATCACCATTTTGGGGGGCGGTAGCGGCGGCGGGGCAAATTTAGGAAACCTGATTCGTGCCTATCATGGCGAACTGGCGAAGTTCAAGTCACCTGGGGGCAAGCAACCGGTCATTTTCATTGTTGACAACGATAGTGGTGGCAAAACAGTCTTCAAGGTGGTCAAAGACACGTTGAAGTTAACAATTACTGGAGACGAGTCCTTCGTCCACCTGTTCGCCAACCTATACATCGTGCCGGTTCCTCTAGGCAACGCCAAAGAACGAAGCATCGAGGACCTCTTTTCACAAGTGGACATCGCGAAGGGCCTTAACGGGAAGCCCTTCGACTTCTCATCAGAGTCTAGTTCGACTACGTCGGTGGGCAAGGCTGATTTCGCTTACGAATTTGTCGCGAAGCAAGCCAAAGAGCTAGATTGGGCTGGCTTCCACCCTCTCCTAGCGAACATTGTGAGCGCAATGGACGACTATGCCGCGCGTCTAGCAGCTGCCGCGGCCTGAATCATCGACAGTTGACGACAGCAACCGAGATACGAGGCCACGTCAATTGGAGCCGCATAATCCGCGACTACGTCTGACCCTACGGCTCAATGCCGCATGAACTACGATTGCCTGCCCGATACGTAGCCGCAGCTCACGGGTTCCGCTTACTCGATTGTCTTTGTAGGTGGCTTAGTCTAGGCTCAAATCGTGTATTGGCCACCAAGGACACCACGATGTCGAAAGGTAAGAAGAAGTCGAGTCGAGAGGACGACGAATTCATGTCCATCGCGGACGCAGCGAAGATGCTGTTCGTCTCCCAGACGCACGTCGCCAAGCTCATCGACCAAGGCAAGCTCAAACTACACCATATAACTGGGAGCAACCGGCTTGTGAGAACCGACTCGGTGCTGGCATATCAAGCCGGCCAGCAAATCGGGATAGAGGCTTACCACTCTGCTGCGTCAGACGAAGAGTGAGCCGACGGGAAAGGGCCCCGGGTGATGCAGCTGTGGATTTTGGCAAATTTGGTGACATACATCACCACTCACTTGCCGTCCGTAGTAGTTTTACTTGCCGTTCATAGTAGCCCAGCTTGCCGTACGCAGTATTTCTGCGAAAACACTCCCGAAAATCCCCAGTAAAGTCGCGCAGATTTTGCCCCCGACACGCCTCCCTAATCTTTGTGATCTCGATAATCGGCCCCCTACCACTCCGGCGCGCAGCTGCCTCTCAAGGGGATAGGTGTGCCTCCCCTCGCAGGAGCGCATCTCCCGCTAACTGCTATGTGTAGTTGGCTTCGATTGACCGAGACCCAGAATCACCAACGTACGCGGTCGGTCACTGTACGGTACAGAACGCCCCTTCCGCACCTTCGCTTTGGCATGAGCCATCACTGATTCTGTCGCCGACAATTCCGTCCGTGATGGTGAGATAGTCCCCGTTCGAGGTGTCTCGCAACGACGATAGAGTGATGCCAAAACCAAACTTCAAAACAGCCTGCCCACCAAGGGACGTGACCTCCCGGATCTCCAAGCTGCCGTACCCAGCGTTGTAGATGAATGTGTCGGAACCGCCGCCACCGGACATGACAACCCAATAGTTACTCATGCTCTTTTCCTTGCGACTTAGACCCTAAGGGTAACGTTGATTGCTTCTGCCAGTTCGGCGTCTATAAGCCGCATCACCTCTGCGACGACACGCCAGCTTTTCGCACGAAAGTATTGGCCTTCGAGGTAGGTCGACTGGACAGCGACCACGCGAGCGGACGATTCAGGCGTCCAAATCCCGTCCGTCGACTCGTTGAATTCCCACACAGATGCCCCGCTGGCTCCCGGCAGTGGCGGTGTGGCAATGTCGCGCCACGTCCAACGTGGTGGCCGTCCGTCCATAGTCGCAGAAAATATCAATACCGAGATCAGCGGGCTGGTCAGCGTTAGCGGGGATGGTCGGGATTCGCTGGCTGTACGCACTGACGAAGCGGCCACGGACCTTCCCATTAGCTACCCACCCATCTTCAGGCGAATGGTCTGAGCGCGGGTAGCCAGCGAGAAGAAGCGCCCCGTCACGAAGGGTCGAAGTCGGCAACCCAACATTGTCGAGTGTGAGAAACCGCCAACCAGTCCTGAGTTTCCCTATGGTGGTCTGGTCCAAGAGTTCGACGACGGCTACGTCGTGATGATCCGGCACGCTTTTCGCGATCGTCGTGCTGCCAAACGTATGCAGGTTTCCGTCAATCGGATCGTCGGAAAAGGCGAGCTCTTGAAAATGCGCCTCTGCGAAGCCAGCGAAAATATGGAGCGCGGTGACGATGAAAAACCGGCCCGCTATTTCAAAGAGGGTTCCCGTCCCGACCAAAGCGACTCCCCGTCCATCCCAATTCAAAAACAACGGCACGGTTGAACGCATCGCGAACTTTTCGAACGCTACGGCCTCGGTCAGTCTTAGATTCATGATTCCTTCATTTCTCCTGCTGATTCGTTAACAAAGCTGCGCGCCGACATCGACACCGCGAACTCTTTTTCCTAGCCATATTTGGAGCTCTCCAAGGTCAGTGGCTCGCCGTCTGCAAACTTCGAGGTGCCGCGGATTCTTCTCTATGCCGGGGAAGTTTGCCAACTCGTGGAGCTCTTCGATTTTGATCCAGAGATCTACGAGTTGTTTGTACTGTTGCCGATCTCTCTCACTTCGAGCAACTCGGCCCAGACGTCACCACTGTAGATGCCGGCGACTTGATACAGAGCAGAGAATTTCCTGCCTCGCATCGCTTCGTACCCTTCACCTTCGATGAACCCGGCCAAAGCCCTGAGAGGGACGCGTAGCCGCGTATGCTTTCCTCCAGACGGAACAGCCAACCAGAACCCCTTCGCGACATCGCCTGGAGGACTATACGTAGCGCGATTCGTGGCGCGTCCGCTCCCCGAGTCTATTTCCACCGACAAGGTCGAATAGTCGACGCTATCTACCACAAAGATAATACGAGAAGTTTCAACTTCCGCCGCCAGTTGTCCCCCGACCGCGCCTTGCGGATGTTGAGCTCCGGTGCTGTCAATAAGTCCAATGACATAGCGTCCACAGTAAGGATCGTGGATCGAAAGCGCTTGTTGTTGATGGTCCACGAACGCGCGCAATTGAGCGTCCCCAATCCCTCGCCCATTGACGTAATTCAGCAGAGCCGTGTGAAGAGCCGTGGCATCATCGAAGTTGATGTTGACAAGCGGTCCAATGATTGGCGGAGCGCTATGCCGTGCTCGTTGAATTGTGATCGCATTCGGGTATGCCCCGAAGCACGAGCTCAAATGAACTACGGTCTGGTCCGGGATAGATTGAAACGCGTTAGCATGGCGCAAAAGGGAGATCGACACTTCGTCTCCATCGACTATCCGCCCGGGTATCTCGAGGTCGCCAGAAAGCTTGTGGCCGTGAGCGCTTATCACCAGGACTTTCGGCAAATCCTTGGCGACCTTAGACAACGCCGCACAAGCTTCCTCAACACACTTATCGAACTCCTCACCAAGACGATACATTCCCTTGAAAACACAAACATGCTCGGCGACATTTTTTTCATAGATTTCCGATTGACTGCCGTCTTTTTGGATGCAGCGCTGCTCAATGATTGCGTAGTACGTCATATTCTTTGACATCCCTGTTTCGCGCACGCCAGAATCGCCGCGTTGCTTATCTATCTACCAGGCTTACGCCACGATGCATCCTTGACTGCGGCCTCAGCGAGCCACAAAACGCGCTCAACTGCGCCTACCAATTGAGTCGGCTTCGGTGTCGCCAACTCATTGCGACCTCCCGGATACCAGCCACGGAATCGCCTCCTCATATCCAATAATCGTCGCGCTACTAAAATCGGCGTAGACGTCGGCGCCACCGGTAAGCAATATGATGTCTGGTCCGCTCCTTCGAAGCGAAGCATGGGAGCTTGCCCGAGTACTAGGCCTATCAGCTTGAGAACTAACCACTTCGCCTCGTACCGATTGCCCAACTTATCGGCTATCCTGCCTGGAATCATTGAACTTTTCCTAGTGAACATCTGATGCTACGAGAGCATCACGTCAGATGCCCCAACATCGGTGCTAGGTTCATAACGAGGAGGCAACCGGCCTCATTACGACGGGGAATTCTGTGCGATGGCTGGTTTGCCGGGGCAAGTAAGTTGAGCTCAGGCAGTCATCAAGGCCCTACAGGGTCGCCTGAACTGTTTGAACAAGGGCAAACTCGAACGGTGACAACTTGACTGTAGATAAGTCAAGTTGTCGCAATCGAGACAACGCATCATCGAGCGAATCGGGAACGCCGGTCGCTCTCCAGATTACCTCCCCGATTTGAACCGGTAGCCCATATTCATCGAGAGCGTTTACGACGGGGCTCCTCCCCAAGTTCTCTATGTGCGCGATGTAGGCATCATAGTTGCCTGGCGTCAGGTTGAAGCGGCGAAAGATATGTTGCTGAATTCGGTTTAGCGCAGAAAGCAGATTCGGCGCCCTGAACTCCGACCATTGGCGCTGGAAGTCTAGGGCCAAATCTATTGCATCCTCAATGTGGATGCCATCCGTGCGGAATACCGCGACAACGTCTTGAAATGATTTGGCGGCGAGTACTTTCCAAAGCAAGAACGCCAACTGAGCTCCACTACTCGCGCCACTCCGTCGGCGCCTGTCCGTAAAGTGCTCCCAAATGAGCTCGCAGGTCCATTTGAACTGTTCCCATTCCGGATACCCTCTCCAGCCAAGCATAGTGTGGGAAGTGGACAAATCTCGAACTATCGCTTGCGCAACAGCTAACTGAGCTTCTGGCGATATCCCGGCATTTTGCTTCAACAATTCGATGTCAAGGAGCGGGCTCTCTAAATATCGAGCAACGCGTTCGCGTGACGCTTCGGTGAGCTCGCTGGGCTCAATGTGGATGAGGAGTGCATCGCTCGCATCTTCCGTCTGCGTGATGATTGGAATGTCGACGAGCGGCAGCTCTTGCTGCGGTGGCTCGTGATACAAATAGACGTTTCCAATATAGTGCTGGAACATTCTCCCAGACCTGCCACGAATGTTCGCAAACGTGAAGTAGTCAAATTTCTTCGAGGCAATTTTGTTGTCAAGAATGATCACGTTCTTCGCGCGCGTGTTGACTCCTTCGATTAGCGTTGATGTGCAAACAAGGTATTTCAGCGTGCCTTGGTTGAATTCGCGAACGACCATTTGCGCCAGAGCTCGTGGCAATCGTCCGTGGTGAATCCCAATGCCCCGGTCGAGTGCTGTGGCGAACGACCATTCCGGGTGATAGTTACCTCTCACCCAGTCAGCTGCGTGGATTGCGCCGAATCCGTTATTTAGTGGTCCAAGCACCTGCGCAAGGCGAGCAGAAAATTGCTTGGCTCGTGCTGGCGATCGAACATAAATCAGCGTAGGTTCTCGGAGGGAAGCGCACAACTGCAATGCGTGCTCGACATCGTCATCAGCGTTTATGCGATGAACCTCGGACGCAACGGTGTTGAAATCGGTTCTTTCGAAGACGCAATCGAAGCGATTTTCGAACGCTAACGGTATGCCCTCGATGTTTGGTCCGAGCATATAGAACTGCTTAGCTTGTTGTGCCAACTTGTAAAACGCCAGATTCAGGGTTTGAGCACGCTCAACGTCCTGCTTCGGGTTCAGTTTGTAAAATTCATCAATGACGAAGAAGTCCACATTTTGGATGTTCTTATTCTCAAGCACGCGCTCTTGCGTATGGACAAAAATATTGCGAACACCCGGTGTCTGTGACGAGTGAGTAATGATTTTGTACAAATGTGAGAACCGAGCGAGCCTTCGGCGGACTTCGTCGAGAAGCGCAAGTGTGGGCACCACGATTACGATGTTTGTGTGCTTGTTCGACTCGACGATGGCATCAACGATAAGACTCTTTCCAAAGCTCGTTGGAGCGCTAAGCACAACGCTTCGGCCGGTCATAAGCGTATGGAACACCTTTGCCTGCATCCGGTGGAATACTGTTGTCCTTGCGTTGGCACCTGGGCGGTGAGCTTCATAAGCGAGTGTGTCACTCAGGCTAAGCTTCGCGGGTTCGAGATAAGGAAAGAGGCCCGCGTCACGAATGAACTCGATCAAAATGTCTTCGTAACCCACGAGGCGAGTACGGGCATCGAGCAGGCGTACCACCAGTTCTTGAGCCGTCGGTGCGGAAGACGTATCTCGGACACGATTTATGTAAGTGGCGATATCGCGTAGAAGGTCAAAGGTTCCGCCGGCGGAATTGTCGCCCAGCGACTGGATGCGTTTGCGAAGGCTCTCGACGGTCAGAGGCATTGTGCAGCCCCCAGTTTTCGGTGGAGCTCATCAACCAACAGGGCTTTTGCCCGAAGCGGGAAGAGGATTAGCCGGATAGTCACTGTCGTAAGGCGGTTCTTGCTGACAAAGCGGGAATAATGCTTCTCTAGTTCAATGAGCATTTCTGCTTTGTATTGTTCGCTTAGTGCGGCGTGCTTCGCTGTCGTCGAGCTTTCATATGTGAGAAGTACGGGGACGCAGACCGTCTCGAATACCGTGTCTAACGACGTGGTCTCCGCAGTCAGCGCTCTAAGGCGCTCCGCATGCGGCCATGTGTCGTCTATTTTTCGGTTGATGAGAAGAAACTCGTTGCGCAAGTACTCTCGAGAGAAGTGAACATCAAGCTCTTTACAAACGTCGTCGACTGCCTTGGAAATATCCGTATAGAACTTGACTTCGCCAAGCCACAACTGCAAGCCGGTTGCTGTGGGAACCACGTGTATGGCATCGAAGCCCTTCACGGTGTTATTTACGGAATCTTTGAAAAATATTTTCGATATCGCTGGCAGTGTGTTGAAGAGTTGCTTGAGTACGACGTGCAGAATCAGCTCTCCAAACTCCCCCCGACTCTTGAATTTCTCAGTCTGATACATCGTTTTTGCCGCCGAGGAAATCAGTTGCATCGCGTTGTCGACCGAAATGTCCCTGCATTCTGAGTGACGAAGACAAAAGTCCGGAAGAGAGCGGAATAACACGGTGGCAAGCTGTTGCACCCTCCACGAGCCCTGCTCATATCCTGCACAGATGCCAGTCAGTGCCGGCTTTCGGTCAATGTCATCAACAACAACGTTAAAAAAAGCCCCCGTCATTACGTGTCCGTCAAAGATATTGGCGCACTTTCTTGATTTGTGACTTCCGCTCGGTTGACCTCAGAGGCGGCGCGGTGCTCTTGGTCGAAATGCTATGCGTTGCTGATGTCCGCTGTCCACGCAAGTTCTTTATTGTGGTCGGAAAAGTGTGGCGAACGCTTCATCAGTTATGCAAAGTATATCGGCACTTTTCACAAATTCGATTCGGATATATAGTTATCCACAACGTTTGGTGCCAAATATGGCCTATATTTATCCACAATGACGCCCGAACAAGAGCTTGAATATCTGCGGCAGGCTGGCGAGAGCGATATACGTACATATCTAGCTTCTCGAATTCGCCGCGAGCGTCGAACGGCGAGGATGTCCCAAAAATCGTTCGCCGCATCCGCAGGGATAGCATTGAGGACCTACAAGCGCTTTGAGTCCCACGGAGATGGCTCACTTGAAACCTTCGTGCGAGCCCTGAAGGCGATTGGACAAGCGAGAAATCTCCTGCTCTTGTTCCCTCAACCGCTTCCAACGAAAAGACTGACGCTCGAGGAGCGGGTCCAGGCCTTGGCCTCCAAGCACGGGGGCGATACCGCCGCCCCCTCTCAGCAGCCGAAGAAATTCCGATAAACGGCTGCCAATACCGAATCGCGGCACCAGACAGGATGCCCCGGATTCGAAAATCACAGGGGGAGAGGTGGGGGGGTAGTGTTCTGTTCCCTCCAGACACTCATTTAGGCGAGAATGCTGGCCATGAAAATAGTGTTTGATGACCAAACAACGTCCTTCATTTCCCCCTGAGTTCAAACGCAATGCTGCCACACTGGTTCTTGAACAGAGCAATAGCCACATGGATGCATGCCGCTCCCTCGGCGTTGCCGAGTCGGTTCTGCGCCGATGGGTTGAGCAGCTTCAGCTTAAGTGACGAGGCGTTACCCTTCAGAGCGAAGCCCCCCAAGAGCAGCAGCGTATCCAAGAGCTGGGCGCGCATCGCTCGTCGAGGAAGATGGGAATTCAGATGCCGCTACGAAAACAATGCGATTGTCGAATTTTTTAAGCAAGGTGGTTCAGGCACCATACTATATGCTCGGCGACAATTACGACCCAACCACTTAATTTAGGTCAGTTGTCCGCACAGCTGGCAGCACGCCCACCTTGACCGCATGCCGATCACGAAATTGAATTTCGCCGCCGAATGCTTTCATTAATCTGTGGCTACTCCACACGGCCGCCACAGCGATCGCCAGCCCCGCGATAACATCCCAAATGTAATGCCCACCATGAGTCGGCGTAGACGCGATCATTACAATATTTAGCAAAATAAATATAGGGAAAACCCTTCTCACGTGACGTACAGCGTACGCGAACAACACGGCCAATACCGTGTGGAAGGATGGGAGCGAGACCAACCCCTGCATTGATTGAAGCGTAAGCTCGTGGAACCGACCGCTTCTGAATAACCAAAAGTCGGCTACCGTTGAAGCAGTCCCTAGGTCACGAATATTAAAATGGACGTATGCACTCTCAGCGGGGAAAGGCGTAGCAATGAATATTACAAATGCAGAAGCAACAATGAACTGAATAACGAATTCTGCGTAATAGCGAACGTTATTGGTGACGATAAGTATGAATGGGATCAACGCGAGCTGGAATATCCCCGACTGGTAAGCCATTGAGAATATTGCATCCAACCACGGTCGCGCCTTCACCCAGTAATAGGCAGCCGGCCAGTCGAACCCCAGACGCGAATCAGCGGCCACTAAGGTGGACGCAATTTCGGGAAACGAAAGAGTGACAGTGAGATATTGGAATATCAGGGCGAGGCTAGCGAAAACGGCCAGCGTAGCAATCCACATGATTCCCGCGGAAGCGCTGCGGTAGAGCACCGCTCGAGTCGTCCGCGCGCACCAAGGAGAATTCGCCGCGGCACGCAGCGCGGCAGCGATGCCCAGACTGATAAGACAACGCAGAGCTACCCACTCAAGGTAGCTGCCATCAATCTGCAATCCTATCTGATTTGACCAAGTCCAATCAGCAAGAGCCAAGGCAGTGTTTACGAGCCATGTGAAGGCGTAGATGCGGCCAGCTTTTTCCGACATTTCGACTCCCGTTTTCCCGAGACTTCGGCATGGAGAGCATATCGAATGCGACAATGGGGGTATTTTTCTGTCGGATGTTACTCGATTTTTTTGACAACGAGGTAGGGCATTGCACTCCGTCGCTCTGGAAACTCTCGCCTTCGCAACGAGGCATGCACGCGCCAATTTGATGGCGAGGGAATTTGTCTCATATCTCGCAGTGAGTACTGGACTCCGGCACCGCACCACCGGCGCCGTTGCGAGCGCCCTGATTAATGGACCAAGTCTTCGGCCGGTGCTCATCGTCGGTAATTTCACAGTGGGCATGCTTCGCTATTGATGTCCGCAAATTTCCAAAGTGGCGCATTTGGTCGAAACGCTGATGTGTATCGTCGCCGTTCGCGGCCGTTGCATGCCCATTGCGAATCAGACGTAGCCCGGCCAGCAGTAGCCGGCCTATTATCGACTCCTTGAGCCGCCCCACATACGTCCTCGCTCAATGGAAAGTTGCCTGCTCGGGAATGAAGTAGTTCAGTGCAGCGCCCACCAGCATTGCGATGACCGAGGCATTAATTCCCAATGCAAGCTCATGATCGCGGCTAACACGACCAAGCACCCCAGGGGCATACTCGGACGTTGGGACCTTCAAGCAGGTCTATGCGGCCTCGCGTGCTCGACCGGTCAAGTTTGCCGCAATGGATTCAGGATTCCATAAGCAGTGTCAACGCAATGCCTGGAAGCAACACCTGCTTTACCTCCTGGATCGGCCGATCCGAGGCTTGCACGGCAATCGCAGACCACCAAGCGACAGGAGCCGAGCCAACTTCGCGCGGAGCCCCCGGAATCCTCCACGAGAAACAGGCGTGAGCCATCGGCCAAACCATTTTCAATCGGTCGCGTGCAGGCAGGTGTGCCTGATGTTCAGGGGAAGCGGACGATCGTCCTTCGTTCGCGTCACCAACCGTCGTCGCCATGTGTTTGAACATTTGACCTAGACGTTCCCGTCGATACGCACGTCGAAACTCGACCAATCCCGGGTCCACACTAGAATCGGGAAACCGCGTAAGGGATTACATCGTTCCTCTGCCGTTAGATGATCCTCGCGAATGCGAGCGGCGATTTCGAAATGTGGGAGCAAGTAGCGTTGTCCGTCGTGCGAGTCAGGCTTCATGCTAATGTTCAAACTTAGCGAGTGCCACTTAAACTCTTGCCGACTCCAGGACTGACAATGGCTTCTTTGTTTTTCTCATACTGTCACGCTGATGAAGATCTTCGAGATCAACTCGAAGTACATCTGTCGATGTTGAAGCGCAATGGACTTATTGAAACTTGGCATGACCGGAGGATTGTTGCCGGAGACAACATCGACAACAGCATCTCTGAGCAGTTGGAAGGAGCCGACGTTATTCTGCTTCTGGTGAGTGCCGACTTTATCAACTCGGCATATTGCTACTCCAAGGAGATGAGCCGCGCGCTCGAGCGTAGCCGTAACGGGGAAGCCCGCACAATTGCCGTGATTCTGCGCCAGTGTGACTGGCAAACGGCCCCCTTTGCTGACATGCTAGCGCTACCTAAAGATGCACGACCGGTGACGTCGTGGCCAAACCGGGATGAGGCATTTACCGACATCGCAAAGGCAATCCGAAAAAGCCTTGAAAGCACTGGGCTCAAACGGTCAATGCACTCTAAGCCCTCCGCAGCAAACGAGGTCCGAATCCGTCCGGCGGAGACCACTCCGCGCTCCAGTAACTTGCGCGTACGGAAAGACTTTTCAGAACTGGAGAGGGATACCTACATCGCTGATGCGTTCAATTTTATGGCAGCCTTCTTTGAAGGCTCGCTATCAGCACTGCAGGAGCGTCATCCCGATTTCAAAGGCCGATTTGAGCGAATCGACTCACGCAGCTTCACTGCGAGCATATACAAGGAGGGAAAGTGCGTGACTCAGTGCGCCATTTCCCTAGGTGGATATGGCCGAGGGCATGCCGAAATTCGATACTCCAACAACATCTCGGCTTACTCGAATAGCTTCAATGAGGCACTCACGGTCGGGGCGGACAGCCAGAAGCTATTCCTCAAACCCATGATGAGCATGTCCGGCACCGCGGAAAGTCAGCTCTCCGAGTCTGGGGCAGCCGAGTATCTTTGGGCCACACTAATGGAGCGAATCCAATAGTGACGCACTTGGTCGCGGAAAGTCGATTGCAGTTTCAATGCTTTGACCCAGGAGGCTTCTCATGTCGGAAATCTCAAGCGCACTGCAAAGCGCGCGAATCGCCATAGAGCACCCGCAGTGCGGAGGTGGTTTTCAAACACAAGTGGCAACCAATTTTCGCCCGTTTGGAGACCCTCAGGCGCTTGCTATCTTGCTTGCAGTCCCTTCGGTTCCTGGCGCGACTGAAAATGAGAAGAAGGATGCTGCTTCGCTGCTAGAGCTATGGGAGCGCAAATGTGGCCATTGGCGAGGAGACCATCTGAATCGTGACAGCGTTGCCCCGACGCTACCTCATGCCTTGCAACATTGGCAGGAGTTCCTCAATGTCGCGCTTCGTAGTTGACGTGGCACCTTCGACGCAAACCGTTGTAAGCCGCGAGGCGGCAGCAAACCCGCCAAGCGTCAAAGTAGCGAACGCAAGCTAATGCCGGGATTGTGGCAAATCGCGCGAAGATGTCTACCAAAGGTTGGCCGGTCTAGAGTTTGCACGCGCCCCACCCGCTTTAAATGGTCACTTAGGCCAGTCCGCCCTACTTGAGCGCCTGCGAGCCAATCTGCCCCGGCGCGTACCCTTCAAGTCGAAATCCCACGCGATACCTTTCGTCCCTGGGGGAGCTTCTCACGACTACCGTGAGAGTCAATTCCTCGAGTCCCTGACGTAATGGTCATAAGTTCACTTGAGTAAATCCGTCACCATTGGGCCACCGAAGCGGGCCGCGGTAGTTTGCTGCACGGAGGATCATCCGCGTTACCAGCGCACGTGCAACGTACATGTATGGGGTGATGTCCTCATGTCTATCTCTGCCAATACCGCTGTGTACAACCTCATTTCGCGCGGGGATGATGCTTCCGAACACGTCCATGGGGAAGTCGTCTACGCGTACGTCATGTTCCATCAGGTAGATTTTGAGCTTGTCACCCAGCGCTTGGCGATTCAACTCTGGGAGTTTTCGGCACATCGAATCAACCAAACTGTCTGAAAGCCCCTCCTCGTTGATTACCGCGGCGAGCTTTCTTCTAAGTCGCGCAAACGCTGCCTTACCAAGCAAGACTCCCCCGCTAACGCGAGAAAGAATAGCCTCCAGAGCGGTCATGGCTCCGATGTGCCGCGCCTCGTCGTAGTGGCTGGGGGCGACCAACCACCGGATGGGCAAGTCATACGACTCAAACGCGCTGCGTTCATCGCGTGTCATTGCAAATGCATGTTCGAATATGCTGGGCAGCTGCACAAAACTGAATGGCGCTACGTGCGGCTGGGGCGAAGGGCCAAACGCGTCGACACTGAACACGTCGACATCAGGATACTGCTCAAGAATAACGCGAGGTTCAATGTATACATCTAGGGCAAGCGACATCACGCGCGCGACATGTCGAAGCGAATTTACAGCCCCATCGAACCACCCCTCGGACGGGACCTCCAATTTGCTAACAAGAACCACTTGACCGGCAGTCGGCGGATCATGCTTTTCCCCGAACTGGTGACCAAACATCCTTAACTTTTCATGCTCATTCTCAGTTCTGAGCGCGGTGAACGTCTTGAATCCGTTCGTATAGAAGGCCACCGCCGCTGGGCGCAACTCCGACCTTTCGCTCTTTCGCGTGATTCTCGCGGACATACAGCGCCCCGCCAATGTAAGCATCGGATTAGAACGAGCCCCGTCCGAACGCTTACCGGTCAAGTAGAAATCGGGGCTTGAAAACTCTCCGGTGTCGGATGTCCCCATAAGGTGCAGGTACAACGTCAGGTCATCCGCGCCAAAATTGTGCGCGACTAGTTCAAATGCAATACCCGGTTCTGAAATGGATTCAAACCTCAGGTGAAGCTCCCCAGCATTGTCAATCCGCACAAAGAACTCAATGCTCAGCTGCCTGCCTCGCTGGTCCGCAAGGGTGCCGACGAATTTGGTATCTGAGTAAATTTCTAGCGAAGACATAGTGCATCTCAATCCAAAATATTGAATCGTCGGGCTACTCACGAGTCTCGCCGATCTCTCCGCCTAAGTCGGGCAGCTTGAAATCGTGAACTGGTTGTACCTGGATCAACTTTCGAAGCCACCCTACAGCGCTGCTAGTCCAAAGCCAGCTCATCCACCTGAAAAAATGCCATTCCTCTCTAGCCACGCTTGATGGCCTTGGATGACATTTGTGAACATGAGCGGTCGTACCCGGTGGAGAGTCGCGAAACCAGACAAGCAACGCTCCTCCGGAGTGTTGCCGTCGAGAGCCTGGATCATTGCGTCGCCCAACGTCGCGCCCGGTCCAAAATGAATGGCCTTACCTGATGCCACTGTGCTTTGCATCAGGTCCCGCGCTCCTTGCACCATGCATTCATTCATAGTACTTCGCGCAAGTTGAGCATCCTCCTGCGACAGCTGCCAAGGGTTTCCTGGTAGCGTAAGTTGTTCCGCGAGAACAAATGCGATTTCCGTTTGGAGTGTTTGCCTCTCCAAGTCGAATCCATGGGTTTCCGTCAATACAGACTGAATACCAATGACTGTGAAAACTGCCGTACCCAGCGTCCAACGATAGTCACGCACCAAGTCTGGACCGATTATGATCGCTGACGCTACGAGTACGCCCGCTAGGAAAAGGCTAATCGCACCTAAATACTCATCGTGAGGAACAACGCGTACGGCGAAAACAAGACCAGTAAACACAGCGATAGCGGCAAGAAGTATCCTAAGCATAACTAAGAATCCGATTCCATAAATATTCTTATAGATTGGCCAACTCCGCGAGAACTTTAGGAACTGATTGCTTAAAAGGGCTGAACAGATCGTCCGCCCAAGTCTTTCACTGACGAGCGCTAAACCCCAAGGATTCCGCGGAGTCTCCCGACTCGCAAACACAGAAAACACCACATCATCCGCGACAAGCTGATTGCTAGCGAGTTGCACAATCGTAGCAACAGACAGCGGACATGGAGTGGTTTACGCAATCGCGAAGCACCCTCGACGCTGCCATGCAAACGTAATTCCGCCGCGGTGGGCAATCTACGCTCGTACTCCCGAAATGGAACGACGAGCCTGTAGTGACGGCTTCATGTTGGAAGCCCGTTGCTCCTGGCGGCGACCTATTGGCTTTCGACGGCCATTTTTGTCCGAACGCTATCGTACTTCCCGCTAACGATATAACAGGCAACGCCCGGTGCGTAAAGGTCAGCAAGGGCGATGAATTTCGGCCCGGCGACCGTTATCACTCCCACCTTAGGAAGTCGAATCTCAAAGATCGGCCCGCAGTTAGTTCCTGCACCAACCGAAGGAGACTGGCGTAGCTTGGTGGTTGCGTATTGCATAAGCGCCCTCCTCCGATTCGCATCCTGAGCTTCGTGTTCCTGTTGCCACCTTGCTGCTGAAGTTGGCGATGAAGCATACGCTCTGGTTGCCCGTCTGACCAACGGTTCAAGGTTCGAGATTTCCCGAATCTCGCCAAACTTGATGTTGTACTTCATTGCGAAGTTGGGAATCGCCCCACTCAAGCCTCGTGAGACCACCATGTTTTCCGCGATGGTCGCTGCGTCCTTCGACGCCCGGTTAGTCCCGGCCTGCTCTGCCTCGCTCTCGCTCACGTTCGCCAGGAATGGCGGCATCCCGGGAAAACGATCCGGGACGCCATAAACGCCGGCGCGAACAAGGTCTGCACACACCTTATTCAACGTGCAGGCAACCCATTGCGGGCCCGCATTCTCGTACGCATCCCGCTTCAGGTAGGTCTCCGTCAGCGTCTCCCCCGACCTGAGTTGGACCGTCACTGCCATGTACATGCGGTCGCTCGTCGGCGAAAACGCGTTAATCGACGAAATGTCCTTCGTATTGATAAGTCGATTCCGGAACTTGATCGCCAATACTTGGTTTTCAGTCAACCACACATGCCTCGGGGAAATTATTCCACTCTGATAGATGTAGGCCACTCTGTTATCCGGATACACACTCAGCGAATCAGCAAGCTCCTGCGTCGCTTTCTGGGGTTGCCCCTTCGATACCGTTGCGCAAGCTTGCAGTAGGAGCACTGTGGTAAGTGAGGCGGCTGTCAATCTCATCATCATTGTTTCCAGATCCTTGCGTTGGGTTGAGCGGCGCGCCCGCTGAAGTTCATCACACCTTGCAGCCAGGGAAAGGCATGTGAGAACACAGCAGCTCCAGAACGCGCGAATGCAGAGGGACGGCACGTGACCACGACGGCATCGAAGCTCTCAGGAAGAACAAGCATTTGAGTTTCGCCGAATTCTACGAATTACGTAGAGATTGAGCAAGGTAATTCTACGAGTATCGTAGGATGACTACCCAGCAACCCGCGACCATCTTCGGACGTCGGCTCAGAGAAGCTCGACGGCGAATGGATATTCCGCAAGATTTGCTCGGGGTTCGTATCGGGTTGGATGAGGGGACTGCCAGTGCCCGGATAAGCCGGTACGAAACGGGGGTTCACGAACCGCCATTTGGTATAGCAGTAAAACTGGCAGACGCACTAAATATCCCGACCGCGTATTTCTATTGTGAGGACGACGGCCTCGCTGAGATTGTTCTTCTCTGGGGTCGCTTACCCAAGGCCAAGCGACGGACAGTACGAGCGCTGATAGAAGCAGAGCAAGCCGACGACCATAGCGGCTGAGCATCTACCCCCCCTTCTGCAGGCTGTCCCACGAAGACACGTACAATTCCGCTTGAATCGTGGGCCCCATAGCAAAAAGCGACCGCCCTTACATCGGACTGTCGCTTTTGTTAGTTAAACCGATTGTTCCCTTTCGTCGTTACGCCAATTCCTCAAGATGCTCCAGGCGGGACGACGCGTTGGACTCCGCTCGCACGCAGGGGAATACCCCCCCATTGTTCACTGAGGACTGGAAACATTAACGAAGCATCTTTTAGCGTTCGTAGAACTTCCCATTCTCGGCGCACCGCGCCTGCTCATCCCAACGATCAAAATCCGCCACGAGCTTTCTGCACACCGTTCCACGGCGAAAGCGGCAGCCCTTGTCTACGCACATGAGCAGCTTCGTTGTTACGACCACCTGCGTGTGGCAGGACCTGCGCGACAGGAATCGCCGAACGCATGCCCCTCATTTAGCAAGGCGACAACTGTGGACGATACGATTCAGTCGCTCGTTTGGAGTTCTTCTACAGCATCGTGTCAATGTATTCTCGGGCTTCCGGCCTTGCCCGCTCCCCCTCCTGAGCAGGAGGTCGGATTTTCCGCTCCGTACGGCCTCATCGGAGTGCTTCCGGTCCGCGCGTTTGAGCCGGACCTTTTTTTTCCAGACGTAAGGCCTCAAGCTTAGTTCTCGATCGTCTAACTGGAATTGCAATTGACGTCTGTGCCCCTGGAGAGACGCCAACCATCCGTCGCCTTTTTTCGATTGCGTTTATGTTTTCCAAGTCACAGCTGAACTCGAAAGCAATCCCATTATAGAGGCACGGCTTGTCGTCATGCAGAGCGTGCGATTGCGCTGTAGACGTGCATCGTACTGTCGACTAACCGCTGAATCTCCGGCTCGAAATGAAAACTCTTTGAAGTATTTCGAGAGCCGTTCTCCCGTCTCGACACGCGGCCCGCCAATCGCATCACCTAGTAGACGAAGCACCTTTCGCGACTTAATAGGAATGAGATAAACGCTGAGGCTTCTGCTTCGATGGCAACGCGACTGCAATCAGCGCCCGACTATGTCGTAATCAATCGCTAGCCTGACCTCTCTAAGAAGCTCTCCGACGACAATTTGCAATGCCTCCTCTTTCGGCACACTCATTCTCCGACGTCCGAAAGGTACAACGAGTTCGACACCGTCCCGGGGCCAAACATCTATTGTGATGACCCACGCCGAACAATGAGCACCAATGGTGATTCTGATATCGCACCCCCGATGAACGTCGAACAGTGAAATCACGAGTACCTCACTCGCCGCCGACGGGCGTGACGTCCGCCAGAGTGCGGCACCTAATGTGTTGTGAAAACGCTTCCGACCGTCACCAGTACGCATATAGCGATAAAAAACTGCGAATAGCGTGTCCGGACATCGACGTTCCTGCTCGGCAGCGACTGGGACGTATAGATTGTAGCCTCCCCTGCATTGGCGTCTCGCCACTTAGGACCCAAGGACGGATAGTGCTATCCAGGCTAGTGGTTCGTATTGGTTCAAACGGCCTCCTGCCTCTCTCAGCGAACGTGCGACCCAAACAAAATGAGGATCGCCAGCACCGTAACCGACGTTGCGCCAGCGATGAGCGTTGTTCGCACGTTGTGATCCTCGTCGTCGCGCGAGCCGTGAGAGGGCATGAAGTAGCCAGCCGCACCGACTACGACACCGATTGGGACTAGAGCGCCTAGTATCGTTCTGACCGTCACCAACATGATCGTTCCCCCGAAGTTATGCCGCTGATTCTCGTCCGCACATAAGGACGTTGATGGGAATATTTTCGAGCTGATATTTCAAGCGGTCGTTTTAGCGAACGAACACCACCGTTGAAGTGAGCTGATCCGACGGCGACGCCAAAAGGCGCGTATTCCATACTCCCATCTGACCGGAATCTCGGGGCTGCTCTCTTGAGGGTGAGCGTAAGCGCAGGCCAGGATTAAATTCTCGGCCCGGCGCCCGTAATGCTAGTCAACTCTCTGAATCTGCGGTGCAGTCCACGCTCCACTAATCGCGGCTTCTTTCGGCCAATAAAGGCGCAGCACGGCGGAGAACGGGCCTTTAGGAACCGGCAGCCAGTTTGATTCCTTGTCAGGACCCGGCGACTCATTCTGTAGGTAGATCGTGAGACCTCCATCTTGGTCCCGCTTCAAGTCGGGGAGCATCGGCGAGTTGATCAAGTATCTATTCAAAGCGTTCGCATACAGCAAACTCTGAGGCAATTCGTAGACCGTTAGTGACCAAAATGCATTGACGGGCGGGAGCTGCTCCGAGGAAAAATGCAACGTGTAGCGATGCTGCCCATTGAGCTTTCGCTGCGACGCGTCGGCAAAGTACAACGGATACAGTGCTTCTGCCTTAGAGTTCCCGTAGATACCGAGCACCGCGCCTGCCATTCGCGCCATATAGTTGTTATTGAGTGCCGCCCGCGTTCCAAAGCAATCGGCGCTAGAGAACTTTCCCGTATCGATCTGGTTGCGTTTGAACGCCTCAAACTCTTCCCAGGCATCAGCCATTCCTTGCTTCATGGCTTCTTGGATTTCCGGCGACTGGGCATTCGGATCGAATCCCCCTTTCACGCCGAGCCCAATCTTCTGAAAACGCGAGCGCAGCTTCTTTTCGGACGGGACAGCAGGAGCGAACTGTAAGACAAAGTTCAGTTGCTCGAAGAACTTTAATGAAGTGCGCTCCTCCTCTGGGGTGAGTGGCTTAATGAACTCTATGGCCTTTGGAGCATTCGGTGATTGCTTGTTCAAGAACTGCGAGAGCGGTTGGGCGTGGTAGCCAGCCTGGACGTGCTTCACATTCTCCAGGTCCGCAGGATTGATCAGTTGCGTCCGATATACAACCAATGCCAGCTCAGTTTCTGAGCGGATGACTTCGTTGATGCCAGTGGGCTTTGAACCTTTCCAGTTCGGACCGACAAGAAGATATCGCCCCGGCCCATTGCCAGTGGCGCGACTACCCACGTACGCAAAGTTGTGTGTGTACAGGTCGATGAACTGAAGCGAGTAGTACCTCTTTTTATCAACTGCCGGCACCGTCAACACCAACGGTTCGCTGCGCAGATCGGCACCAAGCATTGAGTACGGCGTATCCGAGTTTGGCGTTTGAACGGCTCGATCCTCAGGAGTGAAAACGCGAGCGCTGCCATGCACCTCGTTCCACGCACCCTTGTACTCAGGGTTATGTTTATCGACAAAATAGGCATATTGAATTCGATAGCTATCAACCATCGGGAAGCCGTAGACCACCGCCTCCTTCGCTATCGACCGTGCCTCCTGCTCGGTAAGCGTCCCAGCACACGCCGACCGTCCTACGAACAACATGACGATCATGAGTGCGAACGTGAAACGCTTGGGCTTCTTGCATATTGACCCAAACTTGCGTGCGTCAAATATTGAAAGGTCCACAGTAGTCCTCCCCATCTTGGCGACACCATCGTTTTGATGAGCTTCCCGATCCTAAATTCGGAGTCGTTCCGCGTCAACGACTCTCAGTGAGGCCTGACGCGCTCCTCCATTATCTATTCGGTTGCCAGCTATGCCGCGCCTATCTCCGAGGCTGTAGTGGCTTCGTCCGACACCAACGCAGATCTACGTCCTTCTATCTATCGAAGGCGCTCTCATGTTCAACTCAGATATTTGCAAATTCCAGGTGGGATGGCGCGACGCCATGTTCAATACGTTCCGTCAGTCCAATGGTCCCTCGTAACGTCTCGGGTAACTGAGGCTTAGAGGAGCGCCAATTAGGCCTCGGCAACGATATTGGCAACACTGCGCCCGGCCAGACTGCATGAGGTGAAACAGACCCCGCTCGATGTCCGCAACACGCTGGCTTCGAAGGTGTGCCCCCATGCATCACGACCAGACGCTCAACATCGAAGAAATCAATAAAAGGCCCTTTTTCTTGTGATGCAGGACTTCCTCGACGAAAGGGTCCGCCTCCCCCAATTGGCCAATGCAGTACTATCCTAGATAGAACTGATTGCTCCGCAGACTCCATCGGAGTTGCGCGTCTGTTGCGAGCTCGCCAATCAAGGAATACCTGTATGCCACGACTTCTATTGGTGCGGCATGGGCATGTGGAAGGTATAGACCCCGTACGTTTTCGAGGTCGAGTCGACATACCTCTCACTTCTACCGGCAAGATGCAGGCGTCGAGGCTCGCGGCGAGACTTCTAAAGCACTCGCGTCCCGCATTTGTCTACACCAGCCCAATGTCTCGCTGCGTTGATACGGGCGAGTTCATCGCGAATGCAAGCAATGCAGCGAGCGCCACCCTCGAGTATTTGAACGACCTCGACTATGGCAACTGGCAATGGCTCACACACAACGAGGCAAAACAAAAGTGGCCGGAGCAATTCGAGACGTGGCTAACTCATCCGCACCTCGTGCGTTTTCCGGGGGGAGAGTCACTTCAGGACCTAGTGCAGCGGACCGCCGACGCGTTGCGTTACATCCTCGAGAAGCACGCCGCCGAACAGCGCCCTATCGTTCTAGTCGGGCATGACAGTGTAAATAGGGCTCTTCTGATGCAACTACTTGACCAACCACTTTCGTCTTATTGGCGAGTAGCCCAATCACCTTGCGCAATCAATGAGTTTGAAGTTGGACCCGCCGGCGTCCACGTCCTTCGTGTAAACGATACTGCCCACCTTGAAGAGGCGTAAGGAGAGATTACGTTCCTTGCGCTTAGTGCTAGAATCAAGGCACACAGGAGATGGCATTCCTCCTTCAACCGTCGCGTTCGCGACTGATGATGCCTACGGAGCCCGAGACGCACGGGATGTAGGCGCATGAACTTAACTCCCCGCATTTCGGATCGATAAGCGCTCAGCTATTGCACGTTCTCCGTGTTTATGGCCGAGACCCGCATTGGGAGAGGTTCACATGGCCAAAGGCAGCCAGTTGACGGTCTACTTCACAAAGAACCAGAAGAAGGGTGGCCAAGACGCCGATACGTGGATCGCGTCGCTAATTGAACAAACGGGCATCCGCGGCCAAACGACCGTACAGGCGTCCACCGGAGTGGGCGCCGACGGCAGATTGCATGCGGCCCGATTCTTCGAACTGGCGGACGAGCCCGTGGCAATTACCGTCGTAGCGGAAGAGGCTAAGATCGACTCGCTAGTTGCTGCGCTCTCGGCCGGTGGCGTCAAGCTCTTCTATACTCGAATTCCCATCGAGTACGGATACCTCGGAGGAGACTAATTCGACACGATACTGCGACTGCGGGGATGGCATTCCCCCAAAACCTCCGCTATCGGATGATGATGCCTACCCAATCACCTTGGCTATTGACCATGGTATTGAGTGGTTCATGATGCGGAGAATAACAACATGGCATCCACCCAGCATGTCGTTTCGCCCGAGATCGCAGCTCAACTCCAAGGGCTTCTGGAGAAATTTGACGAACTCCGCAGCATCTTGGATACATCACCGGCGGATTTTCGCCTCTCCCAATACTGTGACGAGGAACCTGCCCTTGTTAGGGATACGACGCTAGATGCAATTCACCGCGTCCGCCTCGCGATATTCGACCTGATAAGTAGCGTCGGCGCAGCCCCTCCTCTCGACTCAAGCGACACGTTTCAGGCGATGCGCTCGTGCCTTGATGAAATTCCAGCCTTAATCTCACAGCTAGATTTATCACTTCGCCGAGCGTCGCCGCCGTCCCTTCCAGAGTTCTCGCGCCACGTCACCATGTTCATTGATCGAGTCGAGGACGCAGTCGAAATCGTTCGTTGTTCCCTGTCGGTTGCCTACGCACATGCCGACAAACACCACATTCAAGACACATCGGACACTCCTGCTGAGACTCAACTCGATGAGTTGCTTCTCACCTGCGCCCTCTTCGGATTTAGCTCATTGCAAGAGCGCGCGGAAGTGCTTGTCAACCAACGTACTTCGTCTGCCCTGCATGTCTTACTGGTCGGAAGGGCCTGTACTGGGAAAACGTCCCTCACCAATCTTATGGCGCCCACGGCAAACCTACCGACTGGCCCCATCCCCACCACTGCCGCGACAACATTGGTCGAATCGGCAAAAGAGAAGGCCTGTGTCCGAATCCTTTTCTCTAACGGAAGCATCGCTGAGACGCCGCCAACCCAGCTTGACGAATTTCTTAACTTCCAATGGAACAAGCACAATTCCAAGCATGTGGCGCTGGCGACAGTCGACTTGCCGAGAGCAGACCTTTGTGATGGGCTGGTTGTTATCGACTCACCCGGCATCGACGGGGTCGAATCCGGTGGCTGGTGGTGGCGAGCATCCCCTTACTTCGATTTAGCCATTTTGGTTACCGATGCGCACGGCCCTTGCAATCTGGACTTACGCATCGCGAGCCGAGCAGTTGATCTGGGTGGTGAGCTCGCCGTATTAATCAATAAGGCAGATCAGCTCTCGCTGCGCGAGCAATGGTCAGTCCTCGAACATGCAGACAAAAGCATAAGACGCACTCTTGGCAAACATACTGCAATCTATCTGTCGAGTGCCAAGGGCGAACATAAGGAGATGAACTCGTTGTGGATTGACGGCTTCATCAAAGGAAGAGTCACCGAACGTCCGCGAATTAAGAGCGATGTGAGATCCAGGCGTATCAATAACTTGAGGCGTGATGTAATTGCCACATTGAACGCAAAAATCCGATCCCTCGAATCGAAATGCTCGACTGCGGAATTAGAAATCTGTTCGACTCGCTGCCATCAAGCGCTGTCTCGCGCAAGCCATTGCCTTGACAATCCCCCTTGCGTTGGCATGACCGGCAATACGTCCATGTCTACGATACGCGAAGCCGTTTCAGAAGCCAGTGAGAACATCGCAGAGCTCGCACGACGAGATCCCGAAGCATTAATTGACCCGGCGCCGCTAATCCTAGCGTCCATCCGAAGTCGCGTGAGCTCCGATGCTGATTGCATAACGCAGCAGTTGAGGCAGCGGGAGGCGGCCTTTCGCGAATTCATTGCACATGCGAGACAGGCAATGTCAGACACTCATACCGACTTTGATGGCCCCTATCCTCGCGTTCCCAAGCTACCCGAGATTGATTTTGGACGTCTGACCGCGGGAAGATTCTGCGATGAACTAACACACCAATCTCGCTGGAGACCACTCAAGTCGCGCGTAGTGCGCGCATTGACCAATCTTAAAGTACCTGAGACGCTGGAAAGTTGGACATGTGACACCAGCAAGATACTTAACGAATCAGCACAGGGATGGTCGCGCGCAAGACTTACCTGGCTGAACAACGAGAGCATTCGCCTGACCGATCCGAGAAATTCGGTTGCGATGCGTCTATCGGCAATGCGAGATGCGCTGGCTCGGCTGACAGGTGCTTGCACAAATGAACCTAACGGCACCTCCAGTACCGCCGCCGGAGTCATCAGAAACAATACATAGGCACAAACAGCAGAATCCGCATATAGGGAGAGACGACTTGAGGACCATCGTGTTAGTACGGCATGGTGAGTCACTCTGGAATCGCGAACAACGCTTCACAGGGTGGACCGACGTTGAACTAACAGCGCTCGGTGCAAAACAAGCCAGTTGCGCGGGAATGGCGATTGCGGATGCCGGCTTACACGTTGACGTTGCTATTACCTCGAGCCTTCGGCGTGCGATTGATTCACAGACACACATATTGAAGATGGTGCAAACCGTCAGACATCGGGATTGCCTCCTCGATTGGCGATTGAACGAACGACACTATGGTGCGTTAACTGGTCTAGACCGCCAAGAAGCCGAAGCAATCTACGGCGCTAGCACCGTGCATCAGTGGCGCAGAGGCTATGCTCATTGCCCCCCGCGAATGGAGATTTCCGAAGCTCATACCTTGGTAGACCGTCTATCAAGGTCTCACGGTGTCACCATACCATTCATACCTCGCGCAGAATCGCTGCGGGATACGTTCAATAGAGTTAAGCCGAGCTGGATAGATACCATTTCCCCGTTACTCCGATTGGGACGCTGTGTACTAATCAGTGCCCACGGGAATAGTCTTCGCATGCTCATCGCGGCAATGCACGGCACAAATCCGTCCACATTTTGCGAGATGGATATCCCAAATGCGACACCCATGGTGTACGAGCTGGACTCCAAACTACGCGTCCGGAACGTCCGTTACCTGAATACGGGCATCGACAGCTCGGCATCGAAGATTCTCTAGCGTTCTTTTGGCTGAATGCGTGGCAGGACCGAGACGGGCTCAGAGGTAAGCGAGGCAATCCCGGGAAAGAGCACCTCATTCTGGGTGGATGCACATCCTATCTGATGTCGCCCTGAAGCTCTTAAAGTTGCTCCTCTCGGGAGCCATGCTCGCGGCACAGTGCTAGCGTTAACTCTCACAGTCACTGTAATTCTGACGCTCGCGTGATTCACTCCAATGATAGGAGCCGGACTGCTGATCCCAGCGGCCGCGTAATTCTCGTTAATGCCGTGCTTCCGGGGGCGCAACGCAAATGCGATGACTAGGCCCGGGGGTCGACGCGCAGCCGTCTATCCCAGAGGGCGATGAGCACCCTCATTATCAGGCATCCTGAGTTCGTACTATGCGCGGCGAGTTATGTCAGCGCTCGATGGTATCGCCAGAGTCCCCAAAGCCCCTTTAGCAACGGCGAACAATCAGATTTTCGTTCGCTTCATTTAAACATCGGCCTTGGTCGTCTGACTGCTAAGCACTAAATCCTCGCAAAAAATGCGCCTGTAAAGATCCTCGCCAAAGCTCGTCTCAAGTGGTGCCCCTTCGATAAGTCGGAAGCTCCTCGTCCCGTCCTCATTACGCGGAGCACGGAGAAATAAGGTCTTCCCGACCTCCGACGAAATAACAGACCGAGCCAGATGATAGAAATGCGTGACGAAGAGTACGCGTATTTCTTTGTCGAGCATGGCGCGGATTACATCGTGGGCGATTGCGGATCCTTCTCGCTCGTTGGTCGCAGCAAAAGACTCGTTACACAGTAGCATCGAGTTTGGAACAATTTTTTGCGCTATCCGGCTCATTCGCGAGACCTCCTCATCAAATTTTCCACTTTCCAGCCCGGCATCCTCCTCCCGCTTGTAGTGCGTGAACATCCCTTGGTAGATTTCGCTCTCATATTGATCCGCACCAACCAACATACCCGCTTGGAACATGAGCTGGGAGACGCCTACGCTACGCAGGAAGCTGGATTTCCCGCCTTGATTCGCCCCAGTAATCATCACGAGTGACTTCCCTGTGGCGTTGACCCGATTACCCACAATAGCCTTCTGCATTTGTAAGGCAAGGCACACGTCATACATCTCATCAAATCGGAGCCCTCGCGATCCCGATGGCGCAACGGTCGGAACACAGAGTTTGGCGCCAAGCAACCCAAGTTGTTTCTGCAAGTTGAGCTGGGCTCGATAGAATGCGAGTTCAGTACGCAGGAGCACAAAAAAGCCAAGAATATGCTCCATCGATTGGGCGAGCGCATTTGCGACGGCATTAATTCCACGCCCCTGGATGTCACTAAGCGCCTGCGCACCAGCATCATCGCGCTCCGGAATTTCAAACGAAAACTCCGATCTTCGCCGCTTGATGAGTCTTCTCCACCATGGCCGCTCGTCGGCATTCGGGAGTCGAACGATATAGTCGATACCTCGACCGTCTTTGCCCAATGAAGCGCTTAGCAATACGCCACGCCGAAAATGCAAGATGGCGAGGTGATGCTCAACTTCGCTCAGGTATTCATCAGAAAGCTCCTCTCTAAGCATGCAAAAAAGGCGCTTGAATGCGTCGGACGAGAAGGTGCTCTCACTTTCTTCAGCAATTTTCCGCAAGTCTCTGAGCTTCTTGACGAATATTTCCATCACTTCGAGCGCACCATGCAACACAGCGCTTGGGTACGTAGAAAGTATCCCGAAATACGACTTTCCTTTCTCCTCAATAGCACTCAGTGCAAGTTGGTAGATAGCATCGATAACTTCGCCATGGGCCTGACAGTCTCGCAAAACAGCATGCCTATGGCGAATGGTCTCCGCATCGTTGGTCAGCGCCCCATAAGTCGCGCGCTTCGCTACCTCATACAAGAACTCGTCCTCCATCGCCATGGCATGCCAAAGCGTTGGCAACGCCAAATCCTTAGCCAGCTCATCTCTATCCCAGGCCCCTTGGGCCGGTGGTGAGAAGTCCCGATCCGGGTGCATGAGAAACGCATTCATGACGGCACCCTCCTCATCAACCATTCGTAGGTAATCTCGTACTTCTCAGCGATGGCATGGGCATACGCAAGCCCATCAGCAATATGACGCTCGACTCTGAACGTTCGCACTGCAGGATTCTTCGGGTCAATCATACTAACCATGCTGACCGTCTTTTCGTTAATCGTGGAGAGTTCGTCGATGAACGTGACACATACGCAGTAAGCATCAAGTGCTGACAGCTTTTCTATAATGCGTGCTCCCAGCTTCATCGCATCTTGCAAAGACGTTGACGAGAATATCTCGTTCATGATGATGAGGCTTCGCGGCGTCGCTTTGTCTAATATCTCGTGCATCCGGAACAGGTCATCCTCTAGCTTCCCTCGGAGCGTCGTGATGTCCTCGGATCGTTCAAAGTGGGTGAAAATCTCATCGGAAAGATAGAGCTTGGCTGCACGTGCCGGCACAGGAAGCCCCAACACAGCCAGATAGTGCAATTGGCCGAACATGCGGGCGAAGGTCGTCTTTCCGCCTTGGTTGGGGCCCGATACGACAATGATTCTCTCTTGGCCATCTAGTCGAAAATCATTCTGAATCACCGATAAGCCGTTCTGCTCGAGTTTCTCAGCAAGAGCGAGGTCGAATATGCCATCTCCGAAGATTGCCCCCTTCTCCGTAGTGACATCGGGATAACAAAACGGCAACCCCACCTCTCGGAACCTCGCTATATAGTTGAAGTAGCCAAGATAAAACGTAGCCTCATGGTCGAACTTGACTACACCGGCGTCCTTATAGGCTGTCCGTTGCGCGAATGCATCCAACTTGGAGAACTTATCGGGGTATCGTCGCGCTACGAGGTCAACGATCCACGATTCGACATGATTCATGCTCTCCGAATTCTTGTAGGCGACTCGATAATCGCGAACGGCGTTTTTTTGGAACTTTGCGAACGTGTCATGTATCGCTTCACTGTAATCGCGTTCGCCTCCAAACGGATACACCGTGACCTCTCCGCCATCAATCCATACGCAATAGCGAACTTCGGCAAGCATTTCTATG
Source organism: Pandoraea pneumonica (assembly GCF_902459645.1). Classification (GTDB taxonomy): domain Bacteria; phylum Pseudomonadota; class Gammaproteobacteria; order Burkholderiales; family Burkholderiaceae; genus Pandoraea; species Pandoraea pneumonica. The sequence continues at coordinate 200,519 of NZ_CABPSK010000001.1, read as the reverse complement.
AGTGCGAGAACTTCGTTCTTGAGCGCGACATACTCTGGACTGTGCGCGTATTCGGTGACGTACGCTCGCATTCGCTGAAGACCTGCGGACTTCAGCTCTAGCGCATCGAATGCCGCTGCCACTCCATCTACGGCAGCACAGTATTGGCGTGCCCCATCAAGGAACCAGAATTTCTTCTCATATCCGAAATAGGCTTTGAGTGATCGCTCCTCGCTTTTTCGCTGATGACGCATGTACTCGGCGAATTCATTGACAGCAGCAATGACGGCCGGCAACTCCAGTTCGCCTGCGATGTCCTGCCGATACCTGATATCCGCCAAGCGTTGGAGCGGCGTATTGAGGATGGGATTGAGGTCGAATTCCGCCTCGTTCGTATTGACGTGCAACATCACCGACCCGAGGTGAAGGTCAACGAACGTAGGGGGCGCCTTAGATCTTAGCTCTGCTGGTTCTGGGCCTTCGTAAAGAAGGCTCGGCGCAGGTGTCCGGCTCCCGCCGGACGGCAGACTCGGCGCGACCTGCCGTTCGTCTGCTGGCGAGTCCCCATGACTGAGGCTTTTGCGCGCGCCCGCGGCTTGCAGGGCCATTGGATCTGCGGCGGAACTGATTGAGGAATGTGCCATGTTGCCTTCCATTTAGCTGAGCGCATTCATGGCAACAGGGCATAAAAAAGCCTACGTACCCCATCACCGGGAAAACGTAGGCATCATTAGCCAAAATTTTGGCGCTTGAGGGAGAATGCCATCTCCACGAGGCCAGTCTAGCACGTGGAAATGCTTTGAGCAAAATGGAACGGTGCCCTGCTTTTTCCCCCTTGCGCTATACTCCCCCGTGGAGATGGCATTCTCCCGTAACCGCCCGTCAAGGCTGATGATGCCTACAGGTCGTACCCCAAGGGTACGCGTCTGTAGTGTTGCCGACGGGAGTTATTCGTGAGCACGACACAACCGCACGCCAGTAGTCCCTCCCCCCTGACATCACGCCTGTTACTCGCATCCGAGAAGGACGGTGCGCAGCACACGGCTAAGCACCGCGAGCCACGAACACTCACCCCTTACTTCTGTGCCTGCCAGGTTTGCGCAGACGTTAGCGTTGCCCATTCGAAATACGTATCCACAAGACTGTTGGCGAAAACGCGTAGCGACTCTGCAAGCGAAGCCCTCGTCGACACTCTCGGCTTTTGCCGTGACCATACTGCGACCTTGTCCGCGCAGCTTGCCGGGAACTCCATCTTTCGGACTCGTGCGAAAACTGCCGTCGATTGGTTCGAAGAGATTTTCTCTGCGATGCCGCAAACCACAGACAAAGTCCGCGCAATGGTTTTCGGAGCAAGGCATCGATGTCCCGCCTGCTCATACCGCAATCAACGCGACGGACACGCCTTAGCACGGTTCTTCAGAGCTCTTCCCAAGTGCAGGAAGGAGTCTGACCAAGTGATGTCAACGCAACTGTGCCTCCAGCATTTGCGAGACTCCCTAGCATCACCAACGGTCGAGTCTGTTGCGCAGGCGCTTCGTATCGCGCGGTCCCGAATTCGCTCACTTGACGAGCGGTATGGAGGATGGAGCCTGAGTGGTCAGCAACTGGCTCCTATCCCTGATCTTTTTTACTTGGAGCGCCCGACACTTTTCGAAGCGCTATTTCGATTCGACGTCCGCGAGCGTTCGATCAGCGACCAGGTCCGCCTAGACTATCAGTGCTCAGTACTTTCCATGGCAAACACTGGTTGTGTGATTTGCGACGCGGTGGTATCAGCTCGCACCTCTTGGCGTGAACGATTTGCTCGCGCGGTCGCACAGCAACAGCCGCTTTGGCTAGTAAGTCCAACATGTGAAATTCACGTTGCTGAGGCGCTAATGTCGCCAAGCGAGGCCTGCCAATATGCCGCGTGGAGCAGCTACAAGACCTTTCTCACGAAGAACCTCAAGCAACGGTTGCGAAAATCGCCTCTGGCAGCGAGGCACCTGCGCCGAAGTGCGAGCTGGAATATTCCACCTATTAATGAAGACATAACCGATGATCGGACTCCCGCCTCTATAGAAGTTGAAGACATCGAGTTCGATGTCCCGCCGGCTCTAAATGCTGGATGTCCCGCCTGTGACGCCGAAGCCATCGCCCAAATGAAGGCACTTCTGAAGGCCTCTCATCGTCTTCACCAGAAGATTTCTCCAGGAACTGTTTGCCTGAAACATTTCGCCGAGATTTTCATTCTTGAGCCCGACCACGTTTCGCGCAATGCGCTTTTGATGTCCCAAGTTTCCAGGCTACGCCGACTGGCGGATAGTGACCCGGTTGGCGCATTCGGCACGTTCTCGTGAGATCGCATTGGCTTTAGGAATGCTTTTGTCGCGAAGCACTTCTACCGGCGAGGAAAAGTGGAAACTTCAATTGCGCATCAGGCCAATCAGCGAGAACGCGTGAGATCCAGAAAAGCTCTTAGATTTGTCATTCTGATTGGCATTCTTAGCTTCTTCGCCGACTTCACCTACGAAGGCTCTCGCAGCATTCTAGGGCCATTTCTGCTGGGGCTTGGCGCTAGCGCGACCGTGGTTGGAATCGTCACTGGTTTTGGCGAGTTGCTCGGATACGCGCTTCGTGTCGCTTCCGGTCGCTGGGCGGATATGTCTGGGAAGCCTTGGCCCATCACAATCATTGGTTATGTTGTGCAAATGTCCGCAGTCCCCGCATTGGCTCTCGTCCACACATGGCATTGGGCTGCGGTATTGATCGTGCTTGAGCGTGTAGGCAAGGCGATACGAAACCCGCCGAGAGACGTGATGCTTTCGTACGCGGCCTCGGACATTGGTGGCTACGGCTGGGCCTTTGGCATCCATGAAGCACTTGATCAATTCGGTGCAATGGTAGGTCCGCTACTGGTTGCGGTGATCCTTGCACTCAAGGGCACTTATCAACTCGCTTTTACGGTTCTTCTGGCTCCAGCGCTCGTCAATGTCATCCTCGTGTTGATCGCCCGGTCGTTATATCCGGTGTCACTCGCACTGCAACCATCTGTGGATGGAGACCGTGGGAAAGCCCTGCCGAGGGAATACTGGGTCTATTTGGCAGGTGCGTCTTTGGTCGCAGCAGGATTTGCTGATTACCCATTGATCGCATTTCATCTATCGACCAGCTCGCATATTGGCAGCGAGGTCATTGCGGCTCTATACGCCTCAGCGATGGCCGTGAGCGGCGCAGGCGCCCTCGTGTTTGGGCGCCTATTCGACAGATTCGGGTTTGCGGTCATTGTCTGCCTGACGCTGCTCAGCACGTTGTTTGCGCCAATGGTATTTCTTGGGGGTAGTCATGTTTGGTGGATCGGCGGCTTGGTTTGGGGAATCGGCATGGGCTTCCATGAATCGATCATTCCGGCGGCTGTGTCTCCTATGGCTCCGCCGTCTGCTCGAGCCACTGCGTTCGGAATATTCACTGCGGGCTATGGAATGGCATGGTTCGCAGGGAGTTCGGCTATCGGCATCCTTTACGACGCGTCAAAAACGTCAGCAGTCATTTTTTGTGTGAGTAGTCAATTGCTCGCGCTGCCCTTCTTTCTTTGGGTGTGGGCAAAAGGGGCTGTCGCGCGCTGACCCTGCGCGACACTCGGATTTGCGGTAAAAAATCCCCCTCCAAAAAAGATGGACCGTCGCATCATAGGTCTCCCTCAAGAAGCTGACGCACACGAGAGCCCATTTCTTGGCGACACCTCGAGCGCAGGCAAAACTTTGCAAGAATCAGGCTCCCCCGTCGTCGGTCTGTCGCTCCAATGCAATGATCTTTACCATCGGCCATCTGTCTTGGTATCTCTTCTGTTCAAGCCGGTCCGTATACGCGGAGAGGCTAACCCTAGCGGGGTTCCGCCGAACGACCATATCGAATAGGTCATCAAGCCCGTGCGGGGCTACTACGTCAATCGAATCGTCCCATCGCAACGCGATGCCGACTGAAGTTGCAAACTCCGGCCACGAAGAGACCGCATCCTCCAGCGAGGAATATGGCAATACGGGATAGCCAAATACCTCTTCGTACCATGTGTGTACCGCCGCCTGGTTCGTCACATCCCAACGAACTCGCGAATGTAAGCGGCACAGTCGAAGCTGAATTGCCGCATCGCTTTCCCGTGAATAATCGGACGCGTCGAAGTGAGCGAGGTCGATATCCGGGAGCGCAGAAGGCACTTCAAAACCATGTAGAGCATCCCAAACGAGGTTTCGAACTGCCCCGGCTCCGATACACCATGATGCTAGGTTCATTTGCCGGGCAGCCATCAACGCGGCCCAAAACCACTCCGACTCACGTGCCAAGGTCCTTAGACGCATATCAAGATTCATAGCTACCGGAAAAACTCGAAGGGGATTGTGAACGAGATCCTTGTTGATGCGAACCGCCAGAAAGTACGTTCACCGCTCCACCTCCAGAAGGTGGATGCACAATGAAGAACAGGCCGCCGGAGCCACGTTGCGCTTTTCCAAACTATTGATCTAAAATAACTTGCGATGGAGATGGCATTCCTCCGAAACCGCCGCTTTATCGGCTGATGATGCCTACGAATCCCTGGGGTGGGAGATCGTAGGCCGTCTATTGGCAGCATCCCAGGTTTGTTCCCAGCAAACGTGGAATATATGCGCCCTCTTTCTATTTTCCGGCGTCCGCTCCGCCCGGATCTCACCAAGCGTACCGCTACTTGTAACGCCGCTACTGTAGCCCCCCCTTCAGTTTGGGCCACCAATCGGCGTGGCAAGCCTCGCGCTACGCCACTCTTCCGCGCTAAAGATCATCAGCATCGTTAGGTCACGCGCACAGCGCGAGCCGCAGGGAGAGTGCGCATGACATCAACTACGATATCAAAGCAGGCTACTGCCACAAACGCTCGTGTCACAGCGAGTCAATTTATCGAGCAAATTCTGCTTGGCGCTGACATACAGATTAACGGCCCCCGCCCTTGGGATATGAAGATACTCGACCATACCCTAGCTCGCGATTTGCTGACGGGAGGTTCGCTCGCACTCGGTGAGGCATATATGAATGGCCGCTGGGAGTGTGACGAGCTCGACGAATTTTTCGCCAAAGCACTGCGGGCACGTCTCGACGAACATATTCAGCCAAGCAAGTTGATCTACATAACGCTGCGCGAGAAGCTCTTTAATCGACAATCGGTGCGCCGAGCGTGGGACGTGGGCAGACGTCACTATGATTTGGGCAACGACTTTTATAGCGTCATGTTGGATCGTCGCATGACCTATACCTGTGGCTATTGGTCTGCCGGAGCACAATCACTGAACAGCGCTCAGGAAGACAAGCTGGATCTGATATGCAGAAAGCTGCAACTAAGACCCGGAATGCGCCTTCTCGATATCGGCTGTGGTTGGGGAAGCCTGATGGCTTTCGCCGCAGAGTACTATGGGGTGCATTGTGTCGGGGTCACGATCTCTGAAGAGCAGGCGACTTGGGCAAAGTCCCGGTACGATGGGCTTCCTCTCGAATTCCGACTGCAGGATTATCGGAGCTTAAACGAACCGTTTGACCGCATCGCAAGTGTCGGAATGTTCGAACACGTCGGCGCGAGGAACTACCGCACCTATATGCAAGTAGCGTCGCGGTGTCTTAGCGACGATGGACTTTTTCTTCTCCACACCATCGGCAAGAACCGAGCTGGCACTCATCCCGATCCCTGGATAGACAAATACATTTTCCCGAACGGCGAGCTTCCTGCCATGGACCAAATCGCAGGTGCCGCAAGCGGTCTTTTTGTAACAGAAGATGTTCACAATTTCGGTGCGGATTACGACCGCACACTGATGGCGTGGTACGCAAATTTCGAGCGCGGTTGGCCACAGTTTTGTGACCAGTTGGGGGAGCAATTCCATCGCATGTGGAAGTACTACTTGCTGTCCTGTGCGGGCTTATTCAGATCTCGCGAGGCGCAGCTCTGGCAATGGGTGTTTTCCAAAAAAGGGGTTGCGGGAGGCTACCACCGGCCTCCGGGGACTTGACGCCAGCGACGCCGACGGCAGAAGCGTCAGCGTCGCATTCATATATCTATGACAACGGAGCGCTCACCAAACGCCGCTTCTCGATGGCACTCCCAGACTAACCATCGTCGCCCATGATTCCCAACCCCGAAACCAGGTGGCTGAGATTAGGAGCCCTTGGTTGGCCATACGTCGTAACTGCCGCCGGATGGGGGGTAGTCATCTCGGCATTCCACATGCCCGTCGGTCATTTTTGTATGTGGACCCTGTTGCTGACGATTGCGGCCTTAGCATTATGTTCCGTGCACTATGCTCAGCGTCTTGCCGCTAGATTTGGTCCAATCTTAGGAACGCTGATCCTCGCGCTAGCAGTGACTGTTATCGAGGCGGGATTCATAATTTCAGTAATGGCTGCAGACGCGAAGACGACTCAGACCCTTGCACGCGACACTGTATTTTCTTCGCTCATGCTGTGCTGCAACGGGATGATTGGCCTTTCGCTTCTCGTCAGCACCCGCAGGGAACAGATCGTAAAGTTTGATGCGTTCATCACTGGCGCGGCCTTCGCGACCGTCGCGACGGTCGCGACGGTCGCGACGCTTTCGATGGTACTCCCCACGTTCACCAGCAGCACATCCGGCCCACAATTCAATACAGCACAGTTGACGTTCGCCTCCTGCGCGTCAGTCGTCCTCTATGTTCTCCATGTGGTGAAGTCTACTGGCTGGTTACACGAGTACGTCAATGCGGAACGCCGAGCGGCATCAAACGCCGTGCCAATCCGAATCGCAAAGCGACCTAATGCCGTACCCGCAGTCCTGCTGCTTCTATCAGCATTGGTTGCTATAACTCTCGCCGCTCAAATCTTGGCTCCGAGCATCGAGTCAATGGTTCAGAACGCCAACCTTCCCATCTCCTCAGTAGGAGTCATGATTGCGATCATTGTTGCTCTTCCAGAAACGCTGACGGCTATGCGTGCAGCGCATGCTGGAGAAGTACAAGTGAGTTTTAACTTAGCACTTGGCTCAGCCATGGCTAGTTTGGGACTGACCATTCCTGTAGTGGCCGTGGCCGCGAACTTCATGCAAGTTCGACTAACACTTGGTCTCGGCCCCAAAGAAATGGTCTTCCTTGTGCTCACCACGGTAGTCGGAATCCTGACTGTTGTTTCCGGACGTGCCTCGGTACTTCGTGGGTCACTGCACACAACCATCTGCTGCGCCTTTGTTTTTATGGCGTTCTTCCCATGAGTCTATGCGACGCCCACTCTCCGCCCTCTGGGACGGTCACTGAAAAACGACGACAGTTGCGTAACCCAACGCTGTCATAAGGACCGAGCAAGTGACATGAATGCCGATTTCACCCAACGCCCAGGCGTAGTGCCCAGCCTGAAGATGGTTGAACACCTCTGCGGAAAATGTGGAGAACGTTGACAAGCCGCCCATCAGACCGGTGATGACAAACAGCCGCCACTCCGAAGGAATCTCCGGATATCTGGAGAAGAACGCGATCGCGACACCAATGATGTAGCCGGCGATTAGATTCGCCGCCAAGGTGCCAAGTGGAAGGTCGATGAACAGTGCGTTTAGTCGAACACCTAGTACCCAACGCAGCAGTGAACCAAGTGCGCCTCCAATTCCGACGGCTAAGACGGCTGTGTACATTGACGAACCCCGGGGTAAGAAAAAAGCGTGTTCAGCACGCCGAACCTCGTAGGCATCATCAGCCGTGCTACCCGGCGGTTTTGGAGGAATGCCATCTCCCTTTCGGGTTAGTCTATCAAGTCCGGCGCCGCAATGTCGAGAGACGAAAACTTCTCGATGAAACCTCATGGCGTTTCGGGTAGACTTCAACAACATAGGAGATGGCATTCTCCTTCAACCGCCTCCCGGCTGATGATGCCTACGAACCGACGGGCCTTCGCCCCTCGGAATTTCGCAACGGCGTGCCCTATGCGGCATGTCCCATCGGGAGAGCGTCATGCAGTCAATTCCCCTCGTTGAAGCGCTTCAGGCCAGAGAAATTCTCGACTCGCGCGGCAACCCAACACTTGAAGTCACAGTAACAGTCACGGGCGGCGTGACAGCTACCGCGTCATGTCCATCGGGTGCATCCACAGGAACATTTGAAGCAAAAGAGTTGCGTGACGAAGACACGTCACGCTATCGCGGCAAAGGCGTACGCCACGCAATGGCGAACGTAAATGGTCGCCTGGCTGCGTCGTTGCACGGCAAACGGGTAGACAGGCAGCGGGAAATCGACAACTTGTTAATCTTCCTTGACGGAACCCCCACGAAATCTCACATAGGGGCAAATGCGGCACTCGCGACGTCTCTGGCGTGCGCAAGAGCGGCGGCTGAATTTCATCGAATACCACTTTATGCCTATCTGGGAGGCTCCAACGCTCACGTACTCCCAGTGCCAATGTTCAATGTCGTAAACGGCGGTGCCCACGCCACAGGCGGGACAGACATCCAAGAGTACAAAATCGTGCCCGTTGGCGCCCCAACGTACGCAGAAGCGCTCAGATACGGCTCGGAAATTTATCACGAGCTAGGAAAAGTCATCGTCTCTCGCGGGTACACGGCCAACATCGGCGACGAGGGGGGCTATGTCCCCGGCGCACCAACCAATGAGCTGGTTTTGACGTTCCTAATGGAAGCCATTGAGCGAGCCGGTTATGCCGCGGGCACTGACGTCGTCATTGGCCTGGATCCGGCTGCGAGTGCATTCCGCGAGGGGGATGAGTACTTCCTTCGCCTTGAAACGATGCGACTCACCTCCGACGAGTTGATTTCCTTTTGGGCTGACTGGCTCGACAGATACCCAATCGTTTCCCTAGAAGATCCGCTGGCAGACGACGATTGGAATGGGTTCGCCAACATTACACAAAGGCTTGGTGGCCGAGTGCAGATTGTCGGAGACGACCTGTTTGTCACCAATCCAACGTACCTACGCCGCGGCATTGATGAAAAGTGCTGTAATTGCGCGCTAATCAAGCCGAACCAGATTGGGACAGTTTCCGAGACGCTAGATGCGGCGCGCATGGCCCTGCACGCTGGGTACCGATGCATGGTTTCGCATCGTTCTGGAGAGACGTTAGATACCGCAATAGCCGATTTGGCCGTTGCACTCAATTGCGGGCAAATAAAATCTGGAGCGCCGGTTCGCGGAGAGCGAGTCGCGAAATACAACCGCCTACTCGAGATTGAAGACGAGCTTGGAGATGCCGCCACTTACGCCGGTCCAAACGCATTTGCCGTGACTTCCTCAGTAGACGTTAGCTGAAAACGGGGAGGACTTAATGCTATATATCGATATCCCAGGGTTCGGGGAACTCTCGTTAGAACATATTGTTCTCGATTTCAATGGCACGTTAGGCCGCAACGGTGTGGTGCTTCCCGGAGTCACCCCCCTCCTCCATGTCCTCTCACGCGATGTGCTGTTACATGTGGTCGCAGGGGACGTATATGGCGATATTGCCGAACGAGCCAAGGATCTCCCTGTGCAACTGGTTTCGCTACACGGTGCGGAACAAGGGGTAATGAAGGCCGACTACGTTCGCCATTTGGGAGCGCCGCGAGTGGCTGCCATTGGAAATGGGCGAAACGATGTCGACATGTTCAACGCCGCACGTCTGTCGATTGCCGTCATCGGACACGAAGGCGCAGCGTCAGAAGCGATTGCGGCTGCCGACATCGTGACTGGCCTTATCCATTCTGCATTGAAGTTGTTTTTGTACCCTGATCGAGCCGTTGCTACGCTTGGCACGGCTACATCGTAGCCACTAATGAACCGTGATATGCTAGATTAGACATAGATAGGAGATGGCATTCCTCCTGTAACCGCCACTTTTGGCTGATGATGCCTACGTACCGCTGACGCGGGGCGTAGGAGTTCGTCCCCGTCGACCACGAAAAATATAAGCTGACGGAGGGACCTATGCGAGACAAAAATCCTACGAATTTGTCTTTGGGCTAGCGGAACTACGCCCGGACTTCGCTCGCGTGGCTCCCGTGGAGGTCATCATGCAAGGATGTCAGCTCACTTTCTATACCCAGCAAAATCATCGGCACGGCCATCAGACGGTAGCCGAATGGCTCATGCTCGAAGTGCGCCGGTTGGGCATTCGTGGCGCGACGATGATTGCCGGCACAGAAGGAATCGACCACGTCGGCAAGCTTCATGCCGCACGATTTTTCGAACTCGCCGAACAACCGATTGAGGTTGTGCTCGCAATAACAGACGAGGAGGCCGAACGTCTGCTCGACGTTGTGCGAGCAGAGCGAGTTCATGTCTTTTACACGCGCTTCCCCATCGATTTCGAGATGCTCGGTGATACCTAGCCTGCTGGGCTTCCGCCGCGCGAAAAATGACTTTCCCCTGCCAAAAGGCTCTTCCTCTATGGACTTCAATAGCATCCCCGCTGGGACCAGCATCCCGGACGATTTCAACGCCATTATCGAGATCCCCGCAGACGCTTCACCGGTCAAGTATGAAGCTGACAAGGGACTTAACCTCTTTCGTGTTGACCGGTTCCTATCGACCAGCATGCGCTATCCGGCGAACTATGGTTTTGTCCCAAGCACGCTGTCGAGAGATGGGGATCCGGTTGATGTTCTTGTCGTAGCGCCATATCCCATACAAACCGGTGCATTAGTCCGATGCCGCCCTATCGGATTAATGAAAATGACCGACGAGGCTGGCGAAGACGCAAAAGTCATCGCTGTCCCAATAGATAAGATCTGTGCGGCCAGTGTTGGTATCGAGGTGCTGCCTGACCTGGGTGAAGCGCTTCTTAGCAGAATCGAACATTTCTTTAAGCACTACAAGTCCCTTGAGCCCGGCAAATGGGTTCGCTTCGAGGGATGGGGCGACATTGACGCGGCCCGCAAAGAGCTCCTTGAAGCGCAAGCCGCGTTCAAGCCACACGCTTAGACGTATGAGTGGTCTCTGGCACTTTTACGTACGAGAGCAAAACCGGGAGAGTATGAATGGAAGTGCAGGTTTCCGATGTGAACGCCCGCATCGGGCGGATGATGGGCGCAAATCCCAAATCGCGTTGGGTTATTAAGGACAACAACGACGAAATCTTGGCAGGCGACGTAGCCGACGAGCCGACTGCGTTAGCGATGATCCCTACGATTTGCGAGAAGACGGGACGACCGGCCGGTGAATTACGAGCAATCAGGGAGGCTCGCTGGCCAGACTATCTCGGGGTGTGCTCGATCGAACAAGAACAGACTGAGTTCACTCACTGGGCGATGCGCGAGTTGGGGCATGTATCTGTGTTTGGCTTCAATGAGCGGCCGTCGGACGAAGCGTTTCTTGTTATTGACCAGAACGGCAAGCGCGCGACAGGCAGGACTCTCGCAGAATGTCTGTATCGGCTCGTCGAGTACAGACGAGCCCGTTCCACCGTGATGGCTTGAATAAGGAATTCCCACCTTCTATACTCGGCAATAGTAGTAAGGAGATGACATCCTCCTCAACCGCCGCAACGGCTGATGATGTCTGCGCTCACTCGGGTTCGGGGTGCGCAGACGTTACTGCGCCCCCGCTCGAAGATCCAGAGATTTTCGGTCGGAGGTACACGTGAGTTTCCGCAAATTTCCTTCCCATTTCGGCCGGCTTTTTCTTCTTCACACTCCCTGTAGAGTGAGTATCTGCTCGGTCATTGGGGGTGCCAAATGAAGGACGTTTGGTTCCTCGCGTCTATTTGGTTGGCGATGGCGTTAATCGCGACGCTGCTTTCAATTTGGTTTCGGATCGCCACGGCACTCTCTGAGATTGTCGTCGGAACGGTTGCGCAATTGGTCATCGGAGCCGTTGTCGGTGCCAGTGTGCTGCAAACCGACTCGGGATGGATTCAGTTTCTCTCGGGTACTGGCGCTATCGTATTGACGTTCCTCGCCGGCGCCGAATTGGACCCACAGGTCTTCCGCCTCAAATGGAAAGAAGCTTCCGCCGTCGGGCTGATCGGTTTCTTCGCCCCGTTTCTAGGCTGCTTTGCGGTCGCATTCTTCGTACTACATTGGGATTGGCGGGCTAGTTGGTTGGTCGGCATCGCGCTGTCCACGACGTCCGTGGCCGTCGTCTACGCAGTCATGCTTGAGTTCGGCCTAAACGCTACGAACTACGGAAAAACCGTGCTTGCTGCATGTTTTGTCAACGACCTCGGAACCGTGCTTGCCTTGGGTTTCATTTTTTCGCCCTTCTCGCTGCGCACACTCATCTTCTTTGGCGGACTCGCACTGGCATTTTGCGTACTGCCGTGGATAACCCCCAGATTCTTCAAACACTACGGCAACCGACCGTCCGAACTGGAGGCGAAGTTTCTGCTGTTAGTGCTGTTCGGTCTGGCTGCATTAGCAACGTGGGCCGGCAGTGAGGCGGTTCTACCCGCCTACATCGTCGGTATGGTGTTGGCAGGAACTGTGGGGAAGGACCACGTCCTGATTCGGCGACTACGCACCTTGACCTTCGGCTTGTTGACACCGTTCTACTTCATTCGTGCGGGGTCCTTCGTTTCCGTGCCGGACATCATCGCGGCGCCGATTCCGGTTCTCGTACTGCTCGGGGCAAAAATCCTAACGAAATGTGTCGGTGTATATCCGGTAGCGCGCGGATACGGGTCTCCCAGACGAGAGTCAATGTACACAACCCTCCTGATGTCCACGGGACTGACGTTTGGGAGTATTTCGGCGCTATTTGGCTTATCGCACGGAATCATCAATCAAGCACAGTACTCCTTCATGATTGCGACGGTCATTGGAAGTGCAATTATTCCGACGCTTATCGCAAATGCAGCATTTCTCCCCAAGCATCTACTCAGGAAGCAAGCTGCTGATGAAGGAACGGCAGAGTCATCGCTGGATCTCTCGTCAGCCAAGTCGACGCGAACGAACGAGTAATTGCGGAGGTAGCTATGTTTAAGACCATCATTCTTGCGTTCGACGGATCTCCCGCCGCCCTTAAGGCGTTCGATTACGCGCTGGATATTGCTGCAAAATATCGAGCCGTACTGCACATAATTGCCGTAGCAAGACCGCCAGAGATATCTGAGGACGTCGAAACAGAGGCGCTTCTTGAACAGGCCGAGACATATTTCGACGAAGCGTTCGCGCAACTAAGGCAGCGAGCAGCGAATGCTGGACTCCTGATCGAATGCACTGTGCGCGTCGGTCATCCCGCCGAGCAAATTGTCATTCTCGCAGAGGAGCTCGATGCCGATCTCATCGTCACTGGGCATAGGGGACGCGGGGTATTCGAACGATGGCTTCTAGGATCGATATCACGCCTCGCAGTTGCGTACGCGCACTGCCCAGTTCTTGTCGTTCGGTAATCGATCAGCATCTCATCATGAAGAGGACTCCATGACCACGGTACAGACGATTTCGATGGTTGGGCTTGCGCTATGCGTGATGTACATCGTCAACCTGGTACGCGACAGCTACCGCAAAGAGGAGGCGAGTCGAACCACGCGCCTTCGGTCTGGCGTCATGCGCACCAACGATAGCGAATGCCCATTTTGCTTCGACGATGGCAAGGCCGTGTTCCGCCGAGCTCATGCACGAGTCATCTATGACATAAACCCGGTGACAACCGGGCACATGCTTATCCTCAGCACCAGACACGTGTCGTCATATTTCGACCTATCGGAAGATGAGAAGCGTGCGATGTGGGACCTGGTCGACGAAGTCAAAGTATTCCTCGACAAGCAATTCGAGCCTGACGGTTACAACGTCGGGGTGAACATAGGAGGCGCATCCGGGCAGACGATTCCGCATGTCCATATCCATGTCATTCCACGATATGTTGGCGACACACCGTGGCCTCAAGGCGGAGTCCGTGGCGTAATCCCAGAGCGCCAATCCTACGAGTGACTAGACTAAATTGACACGCGCGTGCCTGAGTACGATTGACACGCACGTGTCAGGGTTCGATCAAGTCCCCTTAGCGTTAATCTCGCAAGGAAAAAACACAGCTCGAACGTTTTCCAGATGTTCCCCGTGATGGGCCAGAAACTCGCGAAGCCGATGTTCAAGGTCGATCAGCTCGATGCAGTGAGGCAGCCTATGGGGTCGCGCGTCCGAATGGTCGTGGCTCAGCTTGTCTCCTGGCAGGTAACCAGCCTTCACATGGTGCATTACGACTTGGTGAATGCCCGCTTCGCTCGCCTTTTTGAGAAGGTGTGAAGCAAGTGACGGTCGAGCCACCTTATGCCAGAAACGAGAGGGGCGAACGCGAGCCGAGTGATGGAAATAGAGTCTAAGCGCGAAATGTTTACTCATGATGATGTGATCCTGAATGCGATAGAGAGTTTTGGCGGAGCTACTGTCGTTCGGCCGAAGTATCTGGGCGGGACGCGCTATCACGCCGGAATGCGTGAATCTCGGAGAGCCTGAGTCCCTCTGGAATAGAGATTCGCTTCGCGTGTCCGATGCGCTGAGCACGGTATATACCCGTGTGTCCCGAGAACAAATAGCTGACTACGCAAGCAATAGCAGCGTACGCACCAATTTGGGGTCCAAAAATCTCGATTGCCATCACCGTTGAAGCGATAGGAGTGTTAGCGGCGCCAGCAAACACCGCAACAAACCCGAGGCCAGCGAGCACTGGAGCCGCCAGCGGCAAAATGTGCGACAAGGCATTGCCCAATGTCGCGCCGATGTAAAAGAGTGGGGTAACTTCGCCGCCCTTAAATCCCGACCCCAGAGTGAGAATCGTAAAGCCAGCTTTGCCAAGAAAATCGTACCAAGGCAATTGATGGTGGAAGGCGTCGACGATGGTGGGAATACCAAGCCCAAGATATTGAGGCGTTCCAATGAGTGTCGCGGCTAGCGCGACGAGGATACCGCCAGCAAATGGGCGCAGTGGCGCGAACTTGAAAGCCTTTTTGAACAGTGCAGAAGTTGCATGCGTCCCTTCGGCAAATAGCATCCCTGCCACGCCAAATACCGCTCCCGCCGCAATCACGAGCAGAATGTGTACTGCGTTGACCGGTGGCATCGAAGCAATGACGTACTCTGTGTGATGGATACCCCAAGCACGAGTCGTCAAATCACCTACGATTGCGCCAACGAAACACGGCAACAGGGCGTCATATCTCAGCCGCCCCACCGCCAGAACTTCGAGACCGAATATTGCGCCAGCTAATGGAGTCCCAAAAACAGATGAGAAACCCGCACTGATGCCGGTCATCAATATGACCCTGCGCTCTTCACTGTCTAGTCGTACAAAGTGGGTGAGTTGATCTGCAAGTGCGCCTCCCATTTGAACTGAGGTGCCCTCTCGTCCGGCAGACCCGCCAAAAAGATGGGTTGCGACCGTGCCCAAGAACACGAGCGGAGCCATGCGAAGAGGAATTACCTTCTTCGGATCATGAATCTCGTCGATGAGAAGATTGTTTCCGCCTTCCACGCTCTGTCCAAAGAGTAGATAGAGCCAGCCAACGACGAATCCGCCGACAGGAAGAAGCCATAACAACCAAGGGTGAGCTAGGCGCGTATCGGTCGCCAATTCGAGCGACCACAGAAAAAGTGCAGAAGCGCTACCGGACAGACCTCCGACAACGGTTGCTAACGCAACCCATCGCCCAAGGAATGGCAGCATCATCAGTTGCTCTCGCGCAGCTGACAATTTATGGATTTTCATGAGGTTTCCAGGTTAATCAGACACGAAAAACCTGGACAAAGGAGAGCAAGGGCGTCCTGCATCCTCCTGTATCCAGGATTCAGCAGGCATCATCAGCCCTGCAAGGGCGGTTACGGGAGGAATGCCATCTCCGTAGTTCGACTGCGGAGTCTACCAGAGCAGGACGACGCCGGCAAACGACTGACTTGGATTGATTGACCCACGAGTAGAAAATGATACGCGTCCAGCATATTTGGAATTGCGCTCCGAGCGTCCGAGACCGTCAATCGCCGCAGGTCGCATATCGACACATGCGTCAACGTGGCTTCTAGACAATTGATCCGAGCCAGGAGCACCCGTCGGTCGATTTGGTCAACCTCGATAGTTTCCGCCACTCCATACCGCAACACGATGCCCTGTCGAGACAACGACCAGCATTTTCTGATTTCCAATTCGTTTCTCTTTCCCTATAATTGCAATCGATTCTCATTTGCATTTAATTAGGGAGATGGTGGCGCACAGTGGAGGCTTCGGACGGTGATTCGCGGTCGTGGGTGGCACAGGCCTATGCGTCGTGCCGCCTGCCGCTGTTGCGATTCCTTCAGCATCGGCTAGGCAACCGTGCGGAGGCTGAAGACGCCATGCAGGAGTCGTTCACCCGCTTCTTCGCCCGCTTCGGCAAAAACGAGCCTGTGCCTGCGCCCGACAAGCATCGCCCCTATCTCTTCCAGATTGCGGCCAACCTTCTGCACGACCGGCATCGCGATCGGCAAGATCCGGCGCACATGGTATCGTTCGGCGATTCCGAACTCGAAGCCGACGCACTCCCCGCCCCCGGTAACGCAAACCCCGAGCACGTTGCCGCGAGCCGCCAGCGCCTCGAACGTCTGCAACAGGCACTCGCCGAGTTACCCGAACGTCAACGTGAAGCGCTGGTGCTCTATCGCTTCGATGGTCTCACTCAGGACGAAGTCGCCGAACGCATGCAAATCTCCCGTCGTATGGTCGTGAAGCATCTCAGCCGCGCTTTCGCCTATTGCGAACTGCGCGTGCAATATGCGCGCGCCGACCAGATGGGACCCGCACTCGCCGAACTTCGCAACGAGGACGAAGCATGACGTCCGCGCAGACTCCCCCCGTCGCGCCGCGTGACCCCGTCACTCCCGATACGCTGGCAGTTCACGAGGTCGCCGCCGAATGGCGCATACGAACCCAGCACGACAGTTGGTCCGACGCCGATCAGCAGGCGCTCGACCGATGGCTCGCTGCCGACAACGCGCATCGCGCCGCCTTCGAGTCGCTTGCCATGACCTGGCACGCGTTTGCGGCGGTACCGCGCCCCGTGCTCGCTAGCGAGAGTGCCGCGAAGCCAGATTTCGCGACCACACCGCGTCGCGACACGCTCCGCACCCGCGGGGCAGGCCGACATCGCGCATGGTTCGCGTCGGCGTTCGCCTTTGCCAGTCTGGTGCTCTGTGTCGGCGGCTGGATCGCCTATGACAACCTCCCCGGCTACCGGCTCGATCTGCGCACGGCCCACGGCGAAATCCGCACGGTGACACTGCCGGACGGATCCGCCCTCGCCCTGAACACCGACACCGAGGTGCAAGTGCGCTACTACCCCCGACGACGCGAAGTCGTGCTGCGCGAAGGCGAAGCCTATTTTCAGGTAGCGCACGCGGCCGAGCGCCCGTTCACCGTGACGAGCGGCCGCACCGAAGTGCGCGTCGTCGGCACGATGTTCAACGTCGATGCCGGTCCGCCGAGTCTCGTCGTCAGCGTGCGAGAGGGCCGCGTGGAAGTCCGTCCCGACCGTGAGGAGAGAGACCGCGTCATCGTGCTTACCGCGAATCGGGGCGTCGCCGTCGACACGATAACCGGCGCGACCGTCGCCTTCTCGCCGCACGCCGACGATATTGGAGACTGGCGCAGCGGGCAATTGGCATTCCGCCGCACGCCGCTTTCACAAGTGGCCCAGACACTCAGCCGCTATCTCGGCAAACCCGTCACGCTCGACAGTCCGGTACTAGGGGCCCTGCCCGTCTCCGGATTCGCCACGACAACCGCACCTCGCGCCTTCGTGGAGTCGCTGCCCGACCTACTTCCCGTGCGCGTACAACCGCAGCCCGACGGCGGTGTACGCATCGTCTCGAATAAATAATTCACACGTTGGGTTCCCACTTCGTTGCCAACAGCGTCTTACGTCTGAGAGGCCGGAATCGTTCGGTTTCATGACAACACGGGGAAGCAGGATGAAAGCAGGGAATCGCGGCGGCACATGGATGTCAGCCGGTGTTTTGCGATGCGCGTCGCTCGGGCTCCGACCGGCGGCACTCACGGTCACGGCCGCTGCAGCGTTGCTCACCGTCGGCGCACCATGCGCACACGCACAGCAGACGCGCGTCACATTCGACATTGCCTCGCAGTCGCTCGACAGCGCGCTGCGCGCCTTCTCGGCACAATCGAAGCAGCAGGTGCTGTTCGATGAGGACACCGTCGCGGGCCGTACCGCGCCCGCTGTGCACGGCACCCTCACGCCCCGCGAAGCACTCGACCGTGTGCTCGCCGGTTCCGGCATTCAGGTGATCGTCTCACGCAGCGGTGCCTACACGCTCAAGCGCAGCGCCTCCGACGACACGGCCGCGCAATTGCCGACGACCAACGTTACGGCAGACGCTTCGCGTGATCAGCCGGCCATCGGGTACGTGGCCAACACGAGCAGCGCAGGGGCCAAGACTGACCTCGCGCTCATCAAAACGCCGCAGGCTATCTCCGTCGTCACGCGCGACCAGATGGATGTGCAGAACGTTCAAAGCGTGGCGCAGGCACTCCGCTACACATCCGGCATCAACCCCGAGCAGCGCGGCACCAACACCGATTCGCTCGAATATCTCTACGCGCGCGGTTTTCAGGTGGAGGAATATCTGAATGGCCTCCGATTGCCGGGCGCTATCGCGGGCTATAACGTCACGAGCTTCGATCCGTACATGCTGGAGCGCATCGAATTTGTCCACGGCCCAGCGTCCGTACTCTATGGTCAGGGCTCGCCGGGGGGAGTGGTCAATCTCCAGAGCAAAATGCCGACCGACACGCCCATGCATGAGATTGGCGTCCAGACCGGTAGTTACGGACGCGCCCAGCTCTTCGCAGATTTCAGCGGCCCTCTCGACCAGGACGGCAAGGTCCTGTACCGCATCACGGGCGACGCTTTTCGCACGGGCACGCAGACCAACAACGTGCGCGAAAAGCGCTTCGCCATCGCGCCGAGCCTGACTTGGCGTCCCACGCAAGACACGAGCCTGACCGTGTTCGCGAGCTATCAGGTCGACCCCGAGGCGGGCAACTACAACTTCGTGCCGGTCGTAGGGACGGTCAAACCCGGCGCGATCATGCTGCCGCGTGGACTCGACATCGGTGACCCGGATTTCGACAGTTTTCGCAAGACGCAGGCGTCCATCGGCTACGCGTTCTCACACGCGTTCAACGACGTGTGGTCGTTCAAGCAAAACTACCGGTTCCTGCACAACACACAGACCGTGAAGTACGTGAGCTACGACTCGCTGTCGGCGGATCAGACCACAATCAACCGCACGCCCTACATGAACTCGGGCACGGTCAACATGCACACGCTCGACAACCAGCTCAGCGCGAAATTCGCGCTCGGCACGGTGACACAGAAGGTCACTGTCGGGCTCGACTATCAGCACCTGCAATACGATCACGACTTCCTCGGGAGCTTCGACGACACACCGTCGCTTTCGATCGCGAATCCAGTGTACGGGCAATCGATTCCGTATCCGAATTTCATGTTCGGCACGTCCGGCGCTCAGCGGCTCGACCAGCTCGGCGCCTACGCGCAGGATCTGATCGAAGTCGGCAGATGGACTTTCCTCGCGGGCGTTAGGCAAGACTGGACCGACGAGGAATTCGTGCCGTACAAGGCGGGCAGCGCCACCACATCGCAGAGCAATCACGCGTTTACGTGGCGTCTAGGCGGCGTGTACAAGTTCGACAACGGGATTGCGCCGTACGCGAGCTACTCGACTTCGTTCGCACCACAGATCGGCACGGATTTTTCGGGCAAGTCGTTCGTCCCAACGACAGGCAAGCAGTTCGAAGTCGGCGTGAAATTCCAGCCGCGCGGCTACAACAGCTTCGTCACGGTGAGTGGATTCCATCTCACCCAGGACAACGTGACGACGGCAGACCCCGCGCACACGAACTTCAGTGTGCAGACAGGGCAGGTACGCTCGCGTGGCATCGAACTCGAGGCGCATGCGAGCCTGACAAACAACCTGCAACTGATCGCCAACTACACCTACACGAACCTCGTGAACACACAGAGCAACAGCGTGCAGGGCAAGTCGCCGGTCGGCATTCCTCGCAACATGGCCTCGGCGTGGGCCGATTACACGGTCAAGGCGGGGAATCTGTCGGGGCTGCAATTCGGTGGTGGCGTGCGCTACGTCGGCGCGACGTATGGCGACGCGGCAAACTCATTCCAGGTGCCTTCGGTTACGCTCGTCGACCTGTCGGTGCGCTACGACTTGGGCCGTCGCTTCCCGGGAATGCGCGGCTGGCTTGTCTCGCTCAACGCGAGCAACCTGTTCGACCGGCGCTTCGTCTCGTCGTGCAGCGGCGATACCTGTAACTGGGGTCAGGGCCGGATCGTGCTAGCCGGATTGAAATACAACTGGTGATGGCCGGCACGTCACCTCCGACGTGCCGCAACCGATATGGCTGACTAAGGCCGCTGGTGAATGCTAGCACTCGATTTCGGTCGTATCATCCATAAAATAGTGGCAGAACCGATGCTCGCTGCGCGCCTTCCGGCTCAGGATGTGCCACAGGGACACGCAGTCACCGTCACGCAATCTCAGCAGGAGGCCGACATGTCGGCCTCCCTTTAGTTGAGTCGCTCGTTTCCTTTCGTCGTTACGTCGGCCCCTCAACCCGCGCCCGAAGGTGCGACTGCTTGGACTCGGACTACTCGTAGGGAAATATCACAACGCCGTTACTTGACGCGAACCGAAAGCACTCGCGAAGCATCTGGTAGTAGTCGTAGAACTTTCTATTCCCGATGCTCTGTGCATGAGCTTCCCAGCGGTCAAAATCCGCCACAAGCTTTCTGCACACGTCGTCGTCCATAGGTCTCCCGCGATACAAGTCTCGGAACATCTCGAAGAACGGCCCACGCCCCTCGTCGTCGTGCCAGCCACCCCGTCGCTCTACGATCTCCGCGATTTCGTCGCACCACGCGCCAACATCGCGTGCCGGCTCAAGTTCTCTTCCTTCGATTAGGATAAGAAGCAGTCTTTCGCAGAATTGCTCGAAACTGTATCCGTCCTGCGAAGGATTTTCCCTGTACACGGCCACATCCTCATCTTTGACGTCTCCAAGGTCATAGTCCGCGAGACCATCCAAACAACCCGGAGCGAGTTCCGCTATCAGCGAGTCTTTCCACCAGCACTGAACTTTCGGAGCTCCCGGCAAACGCTTGCTGACGTTGCGCAACGAATGGATATAGTACGAAGTCGCCACAAAATTCTCCTTGCTTGCTCAGCGGTTAAATTTGGTCGTCGTCCCCGCAGCCATTGAAAATCAGCCCCGTCAGCCGGCGAAAATCGTAGGGTTCAGGTTCAGGGACGCCATCGAAATACAACGCGCCGAATCTCGCCGAGAAAATCAACGCCTCCGTCTTGCGGTATTGAGCCAAGAAGTCCGAGTCACCAACAGCCTCCACCCTCGCCTCCCAATCGTCGAAATCGTGGAGCAGTTTCCTTGCGACAAAACTACTCATGTGCGCCCGTTGCAGCCCATAGCGTAGAAGCTCGAAGAACGGCCCCGGCCTGCCCGGCGGATTCTCGGCGCGCCAGTCGTGCCCAACCAAAAGAGCCAACTTGGCAAGGAACGAGTAGAAGCCAAGCCCCTCATCTATCACCGCTTCCTCGCGCTTGGTTTTCCAGGAGTAAATGGCACCGACTTCGAGACCCTTCGTGTATCGGTCATAGCCAGGAATTGCCTCGATTCGCATTCGATTTGCGAGTCTGCGCCCGGACGTTGGGCACAGAAGGTGGAAGTCCGGCGCCCAAGCCGCGGTTTCCTGCGTGACACCTTGAAATACAACGTATTTTCCGAGATACGGTTGAACTGGCATATATGCTCCTTGCTAGAGATTGCACGCTGTCTTCGAAAGAGGTGATAAGTCGTGGGCAAGCCGATGGCCGCTCCCCTATCCCCCACACTTGATGGACGATTGCCCGGCACCTGGATAGGCGACGTAATCGGCCAAATGACAGCAGGTGAGTCGACGCCAAACGATTAGCGCGAAGGAGTATAGGAATATCGAGAGACCATGATTTTTGGGGCGGTAGGTCGCTGTGACTTCGGAGACGAAGACGTCCTGCCCTCAACCACCAGCGGCTAAACGACGTGGCGTAGGTTCATGCCGTAAGCGCATTCACTAAAGGGGCTGAGTGCCGTGAATCACTCTGTCGACTGGATCGAGAGCACGCGATAAAAACGTTGGCGAAGCCACCAAAGATGACCTACGGTGTTCGATGGAACATGGATACGGGGCGAATCCACTGATATCGGCGATTTGCGTAAGAACGCGAGGCGAGCCCCTCCCGACCTCAGAGGATGGACATCATGGCAAGCAACTCCAACGAGTGGGAATCCCGTGTGTACGCAACAGGCAAGACTCACTGCCCTGAATGCGGTTCAGAGAGCGTCACTATGGGCGCATGCGGTATTGGAAGTGTCACCGTGCACCAAGAATACGTTTGCGAAACGTGTGGGTATGAATTTACTGCTCTATTTCGACTACTCGGATGCTACAACGGGCATCCCCCGAGTTAGCCGACGGCGCCGGTGAGTATCGAAAAAGCGCGGGGTCGACGCTGGCGCTCGCCATAAGCGGACAAAATTCCGGGGCAGAAGGCGGAGAAGTCTGGAAAATCAGCCCTTGCGTCCCAAGGGAAACGACCTATTATTGTATGTAATATTACTCACCAAAATAGACGCTGATCACGAATTTTTGACCGATTTTTCGAGCCTAAATGGCGAAATTCCTACTGCCCAGACCCGCCGTTTCGCGGCGCGAGGCCGATCGGTCGACCTACTGACGCAGACATTCGTCGCTCATCGGTCATGTCGCGTGATGGAGCAGACGGCGGACGAAGAGGCAACTCTCGCTCAGCCAACATCACGTCACGCAGACTTAAATAGCAATCAAAACCAATCATTGGTGCAAACATCGCGAGATACATTAGCAGCGTAAATGGAACTCGACCTCTCGCCCCTTTGACCTCATTAAGCAGGCGATTAATCACGTCCTGCCGCTCAAGCGGATTATTTGCTAGTTCTAGTTTGGCTCGATAGAGGGCAGCCCGGCATTCCAACGTAAAAATCTCGACGCATGCGGCGTCCCAATCGAAGCTGGAAGCGTCGCAAACATCGGGGTCTACATTCAAGAGCGCAGGTGCCCAATACGGAGGAAACGTCGACCGTGAGGCGACCATGACCTGAAGAAAGTACGCGCAATCAAAGGTGCCACGATCGAGCCGCCCTTCATGGCTTCGGCGCGAGTGCATGATCCCAAGCGTCTCGAACGCGACCAACAGGTCGTCTACCGTCATGCCTTGACGGAGCACCATGCTGCGGACGCAGCGCGATGCCAGTCGAGTCCAAGGAGTAGGTACGTGACTCAAAAGAACCTCACTTTGCTCCCCGATCGCCACGGTGACCGGCATCGAGATAGGACGACCAAAGGTCGCCAAGGAGCTCGCGCGGACTCAATTGACACAATGCTATCGATGCATGTTTGTATTGAAGGTGTACTACTACCGCTCCATCACCTTCCAGATGCGTTCCCTGCTGGAACTCTGGCTACAAATACAAGAATTCTAGAGAAAACGCTTCAGTCATTCCCATCGATAGAACTGAGCCTTCACACGCGCCGGCTAAATGAAAAATCGTTGAGAGAGCTTCTTCAGAAACTACCGGATTCTATGGCCGCGCGATTTACGCCCCAGTCCGTCGAACATTTAAATGATCTTTGGAGCATGCCAGACGAACTAAGTGTGGTTAAAACCGCCCCCGAAAGTCTGCTTATCTGTATTGAACACTCATGGACGCCGATTCCCAACTGGGCCATCCCCTGGACGTTCATGGTGCACCCATATTTTGGACTAAGCGAAGCGCGAACGCACCTAGCGCTAACAAGTTACGTCAAACATATTTTTGAGCGATCACGATGGACTTGGAAGTAGGTAAATATACGCACAATTAGTATACCGTTAATTTCGACTTATCTCCGCCCATCTCCACCCCAAAATCCGGCAACGTCGATCAAGTTGAAAATCACGCTTGCACGCGGGGGCACTTTTCGGATAGGATTCGGACCCTATGAAAATATCATTACCACCGTAGAAAGGTTTCTGATGACCTTGCCCCCGACCCAGAACGCGAGACGCATCCGGGCCGCAAAAAGAAAAAGGGGCAAGGTCAGAATCTCCAACCATGCCCCTTTTGGGCGATCTCTTGCGAAACCGCGCCCATGACCCGCTATTTTCGCAGATTTCGTCCATCGGGTCAAATGACCGCGCTCGCCCGTAGGAAGCGCTAACCAGACGAAATCATGCATCCTCTTTTTCTCCCCCGTAAGCCGACCCCCTGCCCTGCGCACGCGCGCTCCACGCCGTCGCATCGAGCACGTCCGCCGCAACGCGTTCGCGTTTTGAACGTACGACATCGTCACCGACGACTGTAATCCCCTTCCCCACAGGTCGTAACACTAGCCCTCCTTCGTGAGCGACTAGTGTCCGTTGTCATTCGCGCTAAGCCGAGCCGACTCAGCGCGGACGGCGTCCGCACGTCAGGACCTTTTGCGTCTTGGCGTGCGGGAGCCATTGCAGAGCATCGACATGAAGTACATAGACACCGATGCGCTTTTGCGCATGACGGAGACTCTCGCTCTGACACACGAAGGCAGGGACTACGTGCGCCAGAGCATCCTTAACGAAGGCCCATCGCGGAAGGTCGAGTCCAAGGTAGGTAACGTTGTTACCAAATACGTGAATCGGCTCACCAACGTCAGCGAGACGGCTGAGAGTTTGGTGGAGTACGCTGCGGCCATGTCCTACGAGATGTCACTCGCCACGGACTATTACGCGAGTCAACCACCGCCCATCCACTATCGGCAAACTGTTCATCGTTTGATGAAGGGCAGAGAGTCCACCTACAACTCCCCCACCCAGTACACGGCAGACTTTCTCGTCGTGGAAGACGGACAAGTCTTCGTGGACGAGTGGAAGACTGAGGCAGAACTGCAGACACTTGTAGCAAAGCAGCCATACAGATACCAGAACGATTCGGGAGTCTGGAAGTGCCCGGAGCGCCAAGATGAGTTTGGCAGGCTTGGGATTACCTATCGGCTGCGTGCGAACACGGAAATATCGCCAACGCTTCGAGATAACGTCGAGTACCTTCAGACCTACATCGCGTCAGAAGCAGCACCGGTGCCGGGAACCAACCTTGAATGCATCCTGACCGTTCTGAAAGACAGCGCACTGGAATCCACGACGATTGAGCAGCTCATGTCGCGCTCATGCGGATTGGAGGTTTCGGCATCGGGTGAGCACGTGCAAGTTCAGTACTTCACCATCGACCACGTCCACAAAGCACTTGTGGACAGGCAGATTCTGGCTGACTGGGAAGAGGACCTTTTTGGCGAGCAACATCGGGCCATTGTTTGCCTGTCGCAAAAAGCCCTGGATGCCCTCCGAAGCTCGAGACCAGCCCGTCACCTCGTGCAGTGGCAGGTCGACTTCGCGCTTAGAGAGGGCGCGATTTTCGAACTCGATTCCGAGACGTTCGAAATACACACGGTAAGTCCTGATGACGTGCATTTGGTGAGCGAAGGCGGCAAGGCTCTCTCCATCTCTCGTCGAGAGTTTGCAAGGCGATTCGGCACCGACATTCGGCCAGTGCGTCAGGACGGTGACTCTCCAACAGAGTCCCTGCGCCACGTCACGGTGAAAGAGTTGAATCAAGCGACGAATCGACGCCTGCAAGTCAATGCATTTCGACTCGGGAAGAATGTCGGCGCCGCAAGCCGCCGCTCACTACAGCGCTGGACGCAACTGATACGTCTCGCCGGCACAAGCGATGTCGCGCAAATCATCGCCCTTTTGCCAAAAGTACGTCGCGGCAATCGAACTAAGCGGTATGACCCGGCGCATGACGAACTCCTCAGCAAGGTCGAAGCGGACGGAAATACTCCGACGAACCCCACCGGGAAGTTCAGCTACAAGCAGTACGTGACGGCTTGCGAGAAGGCCGGACTCAAGCCACTTTCGACCAAATGGTACTACCACCAAAGTAAGGCGCTAAAGGACACAACTCTTCGCCTCGGCGCCAGACGCGCGTATCAGTTGCAAGCGCAGGTCTTGAACCTTGAGCGAGGAGACTCGATTCAAGGCTTACACCCGTTTCATGTAGTCCACATCGACCACACACAACTCGACTGTTACGTCGTGATTCGGACGCGCCATGGCGAGAAGCGAAAAATCCGACCGTGGTTGACCGTCGCTTTCGATGCGTATTCACGGACGGTGCTGGCGTTGTACATCTCGGCGCATCCGCCGAATTTCGCGTCGGTGATGATGGTTCTTCGCGAAATGGTGTCCCGGCATCGCAGAAAACCGGACATTCTAATCGTCGACAACGGCGCCGAATTCAGGTCCGACGCAATGCATTACTGGTGCGTGTCATTCAACATCCATCTCCGCTTTCGGCCAGCGCATCACCCTCGCTTTGGCAGCGTACTTGAGCGCTGGTTTGGAACAAGTAACACCGAATGCATACACAACCTGATTGGAAATACGAAGGCAACGAAGCACGTTCGAACGATGACAAAGTCAGTCAATCCGCTCAATGCAGACCTGCTGGATTTCCCGGTGCTACATGCGTTGCTGGACTACTACGCATACCACGTTTACAACACCGCCCCGCACTCCGCCACGCATGTATCACCTGCAGACGCACTGGCTTTCGGATACGAACGTACGGGTAATCGGCCGCATCAGCAGGTCGAATATGACGAGGATTTCTACCTGCGTACTTGCATTCCTTTCACTCGAGGCGGGGCGCGGCTGGTCAAGTCGGATGGTGTGCTCTTCTACGAGATTCCCTACTTTCACGAAAAGCTCTCGCATGCCATCGGCATGAAGCTTCCCGCCGTATACGACCCGTGGAACTGCGGGCACATTTACGTAGCATTGGGTGGAGAGTGGCTCAAGTGCGTTTGCAAGCTCACGGCGAAGCTGGAGAAGCTCAGTCACTGGGAACTAAGGTATGTATTTGACGCGATTCGTGTGGTCACCAAGGATGCCAAGAAGTCTGGCGTGAATAACCGCGTCATCACACTAGAAATAATTGAACGCTTCATAGACGCGTACCTAGACGGAAGACTGAACGAAATCGCGTCACCTTCTAATAGGAATCGGCGCTCACCGCCTCCGGACAACAACCTGCATGAGATTAGCGAAACGCCTGCGCCAGAGAACACACCACTGGCAGATGACGCGCTGACAGACACCCATCCACCCGCCAGAGAAGAAAAAGACGACCATGCGGACGTCGAAATTCTGGAGCAATTCTGAGAGACTCAAAATGATACTTCGCCCCACATTGGAAATGGCTCAGCAGGGAGGCCTGGACCTCAAACTGCAATACCTGAAGGACACGATTCGCCTCCCTCATAGAAATATGATGGACGCGCTCGACCGCATTCGCACGTCAATTGCTCCCTTCGCAAGCGGTAACCTCACAACCGTCGTGGGGCCACCCGGAATTGGCAAGACGAAGCTTGGGGAAAAGATTCTCGAGGACACGATATCGCTATATGCGGACGAAATGCGTGCAGACCCCTCATTTATCCCCGCCATTAAACTTGACGTCCCGCCCTGCAAGTCGAAGTCGAGCACATTTCCCTGGCGAGATTTCTACAGAGCCATCTTGCACGAACTCATGGTCCCCGAGGCGGACCTCCCCGCTCAGTTCTCGCAACGACCGGGAACAAGTTCCGTCCTTGGAACGCGAGCACCCGGGGAGGAATCGGCCATACATTTTGCTCAATACGTAGCAGGTCAAGCCCTATCGAGACGACGAACAAAAGTCGTCATCCTCGATGAGTGTATTCACTTCGCAAACGCGTTGCACTCATCCCAAGATTGGGGCAACGTCCTCAAATCGCTCGCCAACAATAAGTCGATTACGTTCCTACTTCTCGGCGCATACGGCACGGAGGAGATTGTTCGAGCGAGCGGACAGTTGGCGAGGCGAACGGACATTATTCATTTTCCCAGATACGGAAATACCCCAGAAGATGTAAAGGCGTTTCGCTCGGTCGTCGCTTCCGTGCAAGCTCGCTTCCCTCTAGCAGGCGCGAAGTTCGAGCACCTTTGGAAAGACCTACTTTTGGGAAGTTTTGGAATCACTGGCCAATTCATCCGCATCCTTATGATGGCCCTCCGGCTTCTCGAACAGATGAACAAGGGGAAGGACATCAATTCATGCGAATGGAGCGACGACATTGTCTATGCGGCAATGCCTTCGCCCGAAGAGTTCGCGAGTATTTCGGACGAGACTATCAGGGGTGAGCTCTGCATCACGCCCTTTCTCAGAATGCCAGCGAAGGATGCAATGACCCGCCTCCGCGCCAAGCACGAGGAGGCCATTTCTTACCAGACGGACCTGCGAGAGGCCGCGTCCTCGTCGACAGGGGAAAAGCGCTCCAACAAAGCAAAGGCAGCAAATGCTTGAAGCACTTCTTGAGGCCCAAGGCATACCAACGCGCGCTTACTTCCCGGACGTTGCCCCACTGGGCGTGGACGGTGCGACTCGTGAAAACCTCTTCAGCTTAGTGTGCAGAATTGCGCTCAGTCATTACGTTCACCCGCACGCGGTCGCTGAGAACAAAGTGTGGCCAATCGTTAAGCACATGCCAGGAATGGGCGGAAGCGCGTTTTCGCATGGATGGAAGGAAGGAACAATGTCGGGATTCGGTCCTATGGCAAAAGCATGGGTGCACGGCATGAACACGCTTTGTGTTCGCGATGACCTAGACCGGTTGACGCTACTCCCTCTCGAAGCCTGGCTGCATGGATATCGACTAGGTCTTTGTGCGGGGCGTCACTGCCCTGCCTGCGTCGAGAACGACCTCAGCTCCCCATTGGGCCCGTATGACCGCTTGCTTTGGACGCTTCCAATGGTCAACGCGTGCCCGATTCATGAGGTGCGTCTGCTTGATTACTGCGCCTGCGGTCGAACAGCGGCTCGCATGTATTTCACCCCCGGCCGATGCAGACATTGCGATGAGCCCCTCGCTATTTCGCCTGCAGAGCCGGCAGACGCTCGCTCAATCGACGTTGCGCGCAGAGTCGCCAGACTGCTCGACGCTGCGTCAGCGTTCAAACACATCACTCCGAGGCATGACCGGACCGCTCAGTTTTTGAGTCACGCCATAAAGGCACACTACGGAGGAAAGTACTGTGTATTCGCACGAGAATTCGACGAGTCAAAATCGAATGTGCATGGCTGGGTCAATGCCAAAACTACGCCTTCGCTTCCGGTACTATTGAAACTCTCTCAGTTCTTCGACGTGCCAGTGGAAGACACCATCCTTGGAAACAAACCAGACACGTGTGTGCAGGGACTGGGAACATGTGCCCCAGAACTGGTCGAGAGACAAAGACGCAACGCGAGCACAATTATCGATTGGGCCGCGACTCGTGATTCCATTGAAAGCGACCTCGCGAATCCGCTGTCGTCGCGAACCCTTGGGGAGATTGCCACATCCCTCGGCATCGGGATGCGGACTCTGAGAAAGGAACTGCCCGAACTTTGCGATGCCGTCTTTCAACGGACGAAAACGCGCATCCGCAATAAAGCAATCGTTCGAGTATCAGTTCGCAGGGACCACTATCTTGAGACCCACGCACGGCTTTCCAGAGTTGCGGGGCGCTCGGTATCACGGCGCAAGGTGTTGGCTGCCGCCACAGAATGCCGATATGACCGTACAGAAGCCAATCAATTCCAACAGAAGGCCGTGAAACGCTTCGCTCTGGCGAGCCGCAACTGACGAAATATCGCGACGGAAGCTGAGCACGGCTTTCGTCGCCACGAGCTTTCTCGCAGAATGAGAATCAAGGGGAATTTTAGGAACCATAAGTTGTCGTTTACCGCCAACTTATGGGTAACTCGACAACGTAACCCGTTGATTTTAAAAAGAGTCGTGGTGCGAGGAAGGGGACTCGAACCCCTACACCCTTTCGGGCGTCAGGACCTAAACCTGGTGCGTCTACCAATTTCGCCATCCTCGCAGCCCGTGGGTGTCGGGCACCTGGGTAAGGTGTCGACATCCCGGCATCGGGTCGACGGCATGCGTCCTGTCGGACATGAAAAGGGGCGACTGGCGCCGCCCCTGCTGCATGCGTCAAAGCAGGCGAGCATTCTACACGAAGTGAAAATCGGCGGCAATTGTCTTCCCACGTGTCGATTGATGCGCGAGAAAACGATGGCGATACTGGCTCAACCGTACGTCATCAGGAGCCTCGAATGGCCTCGCCCTCAAACGCATCTCCCGCCGCGCGCAAGCAACTCACCCCCTCCGCCGATCACCCGATCACCGTTACCCCTTCGACCACACGCGTCGTCGTTCGCGCCAACGGACACGTCATTGCCGACACCCGCAATGCCCTCACACTGCGCGAAGCGTCGTATCCACCCGTGCAATACATCCCACGCGAAGACGTCGAGATGTCGCGCCTGGTCCGCACCGAGCATCAGACTTACTGCCCCTACAAAGGCGACGCCTCGTACTACTCGATCGCCGATTTGGGTGAGGCTGGAGAAAACGCAATCTGGACTTACGAGACGCCCTTCGATGCCGTCAAAAGCATCGCTAACTACGTCGCGTTCTACCCCAATCGCGTCGACATCGACGCGAGCGAGCCGCTCGGCAATTGAAGCGCCACCGCATTAGGAAAGTGCGACGTGATGCCATGCCTCACGCGGTGCAATGCTAGAATTCGCCCCAATTCATGGCATTGCCCCGGCTGCGCGAGCGCGCGCCGACGTTCGGGCCAATGACCCGACCGATACCCCGAAGCACATGCAACCCCACGAGACCGCCGACGACAACGTCGGCACCCCCGCCGGCCCCGCACAGGCCAACGAGTATTGCCGCCAGAAAGCGGGTCCGCCGGGATCGGCGCTCTACTACGCCCTGCTGCAACTGCCGCCGTCCAAGCGCGATGCCGCCTACGCCGTGCACGCGTTCAGTCAGGAAATCGCCGATATTCACAGCGCCGTGCACGATCCGGGCGTCGCGCATGTGAAGCTCGACTGGTGGCGTCAGGAAATTACGAATCTCTTTGCGGGCAAGCCGGTGCACCCAATCACTCGTGCGCTCGCGCCGGTGGTCAAAGACACCGGGCTGTCGCGCACCGCGTTTGACGCTGTGTTGCACGGCGCGGAGATGGATCTATCGCAGATGCGGTATCTGGATTTCGCAGGGCTCGATCATTACTGCGATGCCGCCGGTGGCGCGCCTGCGGAACTCGCTGCGCATGTGTACGGATTTGAAGATGCGCAAACACCCACACGTGCACGCGCGCTTGGGCACGCGATCACCCTCGCACGGCGCGTGACCGACGCAGGCGTCGATGCGCGCGCAGGCTACGTCTACTTCCCTATCGATGAATTGCAGCGCTTCGGCGTGACGGCTTCGGATATTCAGAATGGCCGCTATTCGCCCGAATTCGTCGCGCTGATGAAGTTTCAGGATGAGCGGGCGCGCAAGGCCATCCGCGAAGCGATGGCGGCGATTCCCAAGAAAGACCGCCGCAAACAAAAGCCGTTGCTCGCCCTCGCCGCGCTGCAACTCGCGCTACTCGATGAGGTAGCCACGAGCGATTATCAGGTGCTGCACCAGCGCATCGATCTCACGCCGCTGCGCAAATTCTGGCGCGCTTGGCGGGCTCGATAAGACGCGACGCCCGCACATCAGCCCCAAGAAACGAATGCCGCTAAGACAGCGGCATTCGAACTTACCTTCCGGGCATCACGCCCACGGGATCACGCCCACGGAATCACGCCCGCAGAATATCCAACGGCCGGAATGGACCGCCCAGCACCGACTGCGGATTCATCCCCCACCAGCGCTGCAAGACCGTCGCATAGACATCGCGGAAGTCGACGGCGAATGGCAGATTGCCGTTCCCGTCCAGTCGGTCCAGACGCGGCACGTCGCCATACATCCCGCCCTTCACCCGGCCGCCCGCCACGAAGTGCGGCGCCACCGTGCCGTGGTCAGTGCCGCTGCTCTGGTTCTCGCGCGGACGCCGTCCAAATTCCGCATACGTCACGATCATCGTCGACTGCCAACGATTCAGTTCGGTCAGCCCCGCGCGCAGCGCCATCATCCCGTCCGCCAACTGACGCAACAGGTTTGCCTGCTGCCCCGGCTGATTTTGGTGCGTGTCAAAACCATTGAGCGTCAGGCGAAGCACCGCCACGCCGCGCCCCGGCTGAGGCACGCCCGTCGGCGAATCGGCCGCCGCGACCACCTGCAACGCCGTCTTCACCACGTTGCCGAACGCGCCCTGCGGCATCGGTGTCTTGAGCACGTATTGCCCCTGACGCGGTCGCAAACCGTCGGCGGCCTTCACGATATCGTTCTCGACACGCAGTACATGCGCCAACGCCGGGTTGCTCACCTGCGCCGCATTGGCAGACGCGAGGCTCGCATCGCGCAGGAATTGCGCCGGATTGGTCAACGTGACCGCCCGTGCTCCTCCGGCCAGCGGCCCAAGTTCTGCGCTGCCGACGATCACGCCGTCAGCGTCGAAGCCCGTCGGCACAGCGTGTTCAGCAAATGCGCGCGACAGCCAACCATCCCGCAGGTATTCATCGGAGCGCGATGCGGTGTTCCAAATCTCGATAGACCGGAAGTGCGACAGATTCGGCTGCGGATACCCCACGCCCTGCACGATCGCCAACTCCTTGGCCTGCCACATCGGCATGAGCGCACGCAGCGACGGATGCAAACCACTGCGCTCGTCGAGTTGAACCACCTGCTCGCGCTTGATACCGATGGTCGGACGCAGACTCGCATACATCGGGTCGGCATACGGGATCACAGTATTCAACCCGTCGTTGCCGCCTTTTAGCTCGATCAGAATCAGCAAATTGCCGTAGTTGCTTGCGCTGGCGAGTCCTCCCGGCAGCGTGCCAGCAAGGGATTGCGTTGCCGCCAGCAACGGCGCCGGGGTCAGCCAGGCAGCCCCAAGACCGCCAGCGAAGGTCAGAAAATCGCGTCGATGCATGTCACACCTCACTTCACTGCAAGTCACTTCAATTGATAGGCTGGGTCCATCAACAACGCCTGCAAATACGCGGCACTGTTATCGCTCGCCGTCTGCGGTGCGGCCGGGGCGAACGGCAGCACGGCACTCTGCAACGCGTCTCGCGCGCCGGTGTCGGGGACGTCGACCGGACCCAACGAATACGGCTGCAACCATCGCGCCAAATCGAAACGCACCCCTGCCACCGTACGCGGCATCGCTTGCGCAGGCCGCAACGCAGCGAGCTTCACCCCGGGACGCGCCGACAACATCTGCGGCGCCATCGCCGGGCCACCCGCGTTGGCGTTTTCCGTCGCGCGGAACATGCGCTCGACGAACTGCTTACGCGCAAGCAGCGTCGTGCTGTCGATCCACGCATCGCCGCCGGGCCAGCCCTTCACGTTCGGCGGACGAAACAGGTCTTGCCCAAGCACGCGCATTTGCTGCGCCAGCATCACCGGATCGTCATAGCCAATGTCGAACGCGCGCACGGTGTCGGTCACGAACTCCGATGGCGATTTGACCAGCGTGCCGCGCGTTCGTGCGTCCCAGAAGGCGGGCGTCAACAGCAACGCTTTGAGCGCAACACGGATGTCGTATCCGCTCGACCGGAAGGCATCGGCTACGCGGGCAACTTGTGCGGCATCAGGCGTGGGCGAGACGAACTCGCGCCAAAGCTTCGTCGTGACGAACGTGGCCGTCTCTGGACGCGCCAACAGCACGTCGAGCATCTGATCACCGTCGAAATTGCCGGTCTGGCCGAGGACGGTCTTGCTGTCGGTATCGTGGAAGTTCGGCCGCCAGAGGTAGGTCATCGTCGGACGGTCGATGCTCCAGCCGGTGTAGGCACGCGCGGCTTCACGCACGTCCTGTTCGCTGTAATGCCCTTCGCCCAGCGTGAACAACTCCATCACTTCGCGCGCGAAATTCTCGTTCGGATGGCCCTTGCGACTGCCCGCCCCATCGAGATAGATCAGCATCGCCGGGTCTTTCGATACCGCGTGCAACAGCGTGCCGAAGTTGCCGAGGGCATTCGCTCGCAGCAGCACGTTCTGGCGATAGAGCACCCCGGGCTCGCGCACCTTGTCGTCGCTCGAGACAAAGTGGTTATGCCAGAACATCGTCATGCGCTCGGTCAGCGGCGACGGCGTCGTCGCCATCTCCTGTGCCCACCAGCCAGCGAGTTGATTCGCCATTTGGTTGCGACGCTGATTAAGTTCGCGACGCTGATCGTCGGTCATGTTCTTGACCGGTGCACCGTAGAGCGGCGCGTCGTTGACCCACGGCAGGGGCGGCGTCACGGCGGTGCGGCGCGTCTCGGCAAGCAGCCGGTCGACCGCCTCGGCACGCGTCAGGCCGACGAAGGGCGCAAGCTCCCGGGCGTCGGGGGCGTAACCGGTGCGGGTGAGGAGATAGCGCGCATCGCTTTCGCTGAGCGTGCGCTGGGACTGATCGGCTGTCGTCGGCGTGCGCGCCGTGCGGTGCGCGCTACCGGAAGCCGTCGCGGCATGTTTGCCGCTCGCCGCCTGCGCGGGTACGGTGACCAAAGCCAGCGCCGCCATCATCGCGGCTGTCATGACCGAGGAACGGCGGGCGCAAAAAAAGCCAGCGTCGATCGAGGCTGGCTGGATTCGGTTCGGCTTCATGAGACGCTCGCATCACAGGGGGCAACGTTGGCGAACGGAGCTGGGTTTCGCGTCGGTCAGTGGCTATACAACTCGCGCACTGCATCCTTAATATGCTCGCGAAGCAAGCGCCGATCTTCCGGGGTCATATGGCCGTTGGGACGGCGGCCCGCAGGCGGACTCGGCAGATCGTCGGCACGACGCTCGGCATTCGGATCGTTCGCGGGTGAATTCTTTGGCGCGTTGCGTGGCGGCGTGGTAGCACGCTCGACCTTCGGTGCTGCATGGGTTTGCGCACTGAAATGCGGCACGGGACGGGCGTACGTCACGCTCAGGTGTCCCCAGAGCATGATCCCCCCGAACAGTAGCGTCAACTCAGCAGCCCATCTCATCTTTTGCGTATGTCCTTCATGCCACGCGGCAGGTTTTCGCCCTGGCAGGGGTGCAAGTGTACCCACTGCCTATGGTCATTGCACAAGCCGTAGGGTAAATTGTGTAACCCTTTGTAACCCGCTTTGGCGGCCTCCTCAGTTCGCGGCATTTCGAGCTAAGATACGTGGCATGGAAAATAAAAACGCTTCCAAAATTCTGGTTGTCGACGACGATCCGCGCTTGCGCGACCTGCTCCGTCGTTACCTCGGGGAACAGGGTTTCAATGTCTTCGTTGCGGAAAATGCGACGGCCATGAACAAGCTTTGGGTGCGCGAGCGCTTCGATCTGCTCGTGCTGGACCTGATGCTCCCCGGTGAAGACGGTCTGTCGATTTGCCGCCGTTTGCGTGGCGCCAATGACCGCACGCCGATCATCATGTTAACGGCCAAGGGCGAGGATGTCGACCGAATCGTCGGCCTCGAAATGGGTGCGGACGATTATTTGCCCAAACCCTTCAACCCGCGCGAGCTCGTCGCCCGTATTCACGCTGTGCTGCGCCGTCAGGCTCCGCCCGAACTTCCGGGTGCGCCTAGCGAAACAATGGAGACGTTCGAGTTCGGCGACTTCGCCCTGAACCTCGCCACGCGCACGCTCACCAAGAATGGTCAAGAAATCGCACTGACCACCGGCGAGTTCTCCGTGCTCAAGGTTTTCGCCCGCCATCCGCGCCAACCGCTCTCGCGTGAAAAGCTGATGGAATTGGCACGCGGCCGCGAATACGAAGTGTTCGATCGCAGCCTCGACGTGCAGATCTCGCGTCTGCGCAAACTGATCGAACCGGACCCGGGCAGCCCACGTTTTATTCAGACGGTCTGGGGCTTGGGTTACGTCTTCATCCCGGACGGCGGCGCGTGATACCTCGGCTTCACGTCTCACGCATCAAAACGACGCCGGTCGCGACCTCTTCGCGCACCGGCGTCGTGTCTTATCCGGCAGCGCCTCTGACGAGGCGCAGTGTGACGCACACGCTGGCCCGCCGGACGACGTCGCACTCACGCATTACGCTTTAGACGGAGCAACCCCATGCATCCGATTCGGATGGTACGCGGGCTGTTCGGCGGTCTGTTCTGGCGTACCTTCTTCCTGATTGCCCTGCTGATCGGCGTGAGTCTGGCCGCTTGGTATCAGAGCTTTCGCGTGATCGAGCGCGAGCCGCGCGCCCAACGCGTGGCGCAGCAACTCGTCTCGATCGTCAAACTCACGCGCACCGCCCTGCTCTATTCCGAACCCGACTTGCGTCGCGCGCTGTTGCAAGACTTGGAGAGCAACGAAGGCATTCGCGTGTACCCGCGCGAACCCGTCGACAAGATCGAGAAGCAGACAGGCGGCGTCGTCACCGACCTCATCACGCGCGACGTTCAGCGCCGTCTCGGCACCGATACGGTGATCGCCTCCTCGGTCAATGAAATTCCTGCGATGTGGATCAGCTTCAAGATCGATGAAGACGACTATTGGGTCGCCATCGAACAAGACCGCATCGACACCGCGACCGGCTTGCAGCTATTTAGCTGGGGGACGTTCGCGTTGGCGCTGTCGCTGATCGGCGCGGCCTTCATCACGGCGCTGGTGAACCGCCCGTTCGCCCGGCTGGCGCATGCCGCGCGTGCCATCGGCGGCGGCCACCGGCCCGACCCCTTGCCGGAGCGCGGCATGGGCGAAGCGGCCGAAGCCAACCGAAGTTTCAATCAGATGGTGCAAGAGTTGGAGCGGCTGGAAGCCGACCGCGCGCTAATGCTCGCGGGCATCTCGCACGACCTGCGCACGCCACTCGCCCGTCTGCGCTTAGAGACGGAAATGAGCCCGTCGGAAGAATCGGTCAAGCGCGACATGATCAGCGACATCGAGCAGATGGACGAGATCATCGGCCGCTTCCTCGATTACGCTCGCCCGGCGTCACGCACGGTATTGCAAACCATCGACCTCTCGGAGACAGTGCGCGAGACCGTGCATGCCTTCGAAGGCCGCGAGGATCTGAACATCAGCGTCGAATTGTCCGATGAGACCTTCGTGCTCGCCGAGCGCACTGATCTGAAGCGCCTGCTCAACAACCTAATCGAGAATGCCCGCAAGTACGGCCGCGACGCCGAGACCGATATCGCCAACGTGCACATCGCGACACGCGTGCTTGGCGAACGTGTCGAACTGCGCGTGCGCGATACCGGCCCGGGCATTCCCGAAGAGCAACTCGCGCTGGTCTTCCGTCCGTTCTATCGTGTGGACACCGCCCGCACCAAGGCCGACGGCACGGGGCTTGGCATGGCGATCGTGCAGCGCATTGCCTCGCGCTACAAGGGACAGGCATCGCTGCGCAACGTGCGCCCCGGCTCCGGGCTTGAAATCATCGTGTCATTTCCGCTTGCTAAATAAGGCGTATCGTGCGGAAATTGGCCTCTTCACTCGCCCCGCTGCCGGGCAACTCACAAAATCCTATCGACGGGATTTGATTTAACTATCCCCCGCATAAATATTAACTATTGCCGTCGATTATTCGATAGCGTATAATCCGTTAGTTGCCCGGGATCGCGTGAACCCGGGTAGTTGCAGGTTGCGATGTATTCGAAGACATCCAACGTTAACCGCATCAATTAAGGAGTAAATCGATGAAAACTGTCGGCGACAAACTCGAAGCGTTCTCGGTAGAAGCGGCCAAGCCTGGTTTCAACAACCATGAAGAAAACGGCGTGTCGGCTTTCGAAACCATCACCGAAGCCTCGTTCCCGGGCAAGTGGAAGATCATTTACTTCTACCCGAAGGATTTCACCTTCGTGTGCCCGACCGAAATCGTCGAATTCGGCAAGCTGGCGAACGACTTCGCCGATCGCGACGCTGTTCTGCTCGGCGGTTCGGGCGACAACGAATTCGTGAAGCTGGCATGGCGCCGTGAGCACAAGGATCTGAACAAGCTGAACCACTACTCGTTCGGCGACACGACCGGTGCTCTGATCGACCAACTCGGCGTGCGTGACAAGGAAGCTGGCGTGGCCCTGCGTGCAACGTTCATCGTTGACCCGCACAACGTCATCCAACACGTTTCGGTGAACAACCTGAACGTCGGCCGTAACCCGGAAGAAGTGCTGCGTATTCTGGACGGTCTGCAAACGGACGAACTCTGCCCGTGCAACCGCGCCGTCGGCGGTGCAACGCTGTAAGCATCGTCTCGAAGCCCGCGCAAGCGGGCTTTTTCAGCCCAACGCAATAGGAGAAATTTATGGAATTCCTGAACGCGATTAAGGCGAAGATCCCCGACTACGCCAAGGACATCCGCCTGAACCTCGACGGCACGATCGCTCGTTCCTCGCTGGAAGGCACCGACGCCGTGGGCGTCGCGCTGGCTGCTGCGTTTGCCGCGAAGAGCCAGCCGCTAATCAAGGCTATCCGCGAATCGGGCGTGCTGCCCCCGGAAGAGCTGGAAGGCGCGTTGACCGCTGCCGCGCTCATGGGCATGAACAACACCTGGTATCCGTATCTTGAGATGGCCGACAACGCCGACCTCAAGAACGAGAAGGCCCAACTGCGCATGAACGCCTACGCCACCCGTGGCGGCGTGGATCAGCGTCGCTTCGAGATGTACGCGCTCGCCGCGTCGATCGTCGGCAAGTGCCACTTCTGCGTGAAGTCGCACTACCATCTGCTCGCCAGCGAACAAGGCATGAGCACGGCGCAACTGCGTGACGTCGGCCGTATCGCCGCCGTCATCAACGCGGCCGCGCAAGTCATTGCGGCCGAAACGGCCTAAGTGGCTGATGCAGTTGAGGCGGTAAAGCAGTAATGCGACTTTAGGCAAACTAAGTCGCATGTAAGCAAAACGGCGCTGCCGGGATCATCCCCGCAGCGCCGTTTCTATTAGCGGCATCGACATCGGGACGACATCCGCCGCCCGAGTCCCACTAACCTCACACGCCGACGAGCAACGCCGCCGCCTGTGCCTCGATGCCTTCCTGACGGCCGAGATAACCGAGCTTCTCGTTGGTCTTCGCCTTCACGTTGACCTGACCGGCCGTGATGCCAAGCGCATCGGCAATCGACTGCGTCATCGCCGCAATGTGCGGCGCGAGCTTCGGTGCTTGCGCGATCACCGTGCAATCGATGTTCACGATCTCGTAACCCTGCGCGCGCACGCGACGCATCGCCTCTTGCAACAGCACGACGCTGTTCGCACCCTTGAACGTCGGATCGGTGTCAGGAAAATGACGGCCGATATCGCCGAGCGCCGCCGCGCCGAGCACGGCATCGGTAATCGCGTGCAGCAGCACGTCGGCATCCGAATGGCCAAGCAGGCCGCGATCGAACGGAATGGTCACACCGCCCATGACCAGCGGACGACCGGGAACGAGCGCATGCACGTCGTAGCCCTGACCGATGCGGATCTTGGGCAGTGCAGCGAGCGAGGAAGAGGAAACAGCTTGTTCAGTCATGAAGGAATCGTCAAATGCAGAGAATCCGGCTCACGCCGGGCGGGCTGTGCCGAGAAAGGCCTCGGCCAGCGCGAAATCTTCGGGATACGTGACCTTGAAGTTGCGCAGACTGCCGCGCACGAGCTTCGGGGCGTGGCCCATACGCTCGATGGCGCTGGCCTCGTCGGTCACTTCGGCACCGGCCGCGAGCGCATCTTCGAGCGCCTGACGCAGCATGCCCAGACGGAACATCTGCGGCGTTTGCGCCTGCCACAGACCGTCGCGCGATTCGGTCGACCCCACGCTCGACAACGTACCGGCACTGGCCGGCGCCGCTTCCCGCTTGAGCGTATCGGCCACCGGCAGCGCCAGAATGCCGCCTACCGGGTCGTTACGCAGGGCTTCAACGAGCGTGCGAATCAAGGCCGGGGTGATGCCAGGACGCGCGGCGTCATGCACCAGCACCCAGTCGCTGTCCTGCGCGCCGAATTCGGTCAGCGCCTGAAGGCCACCCAACACCGACGCGTGGCGCGACGCCCCGCCGCAGCGGCGCACGGCAAAACGCAGGGGGCCAAAACGGCGGCCATCGAAGTGATTGTCGTCCGGCGCCAGTACCAGCACGGTCTGAGCGAACTCGGAACAGGCGTCGAACGCGGCGAGCGCATAGTGAAGCATGGCGCGTCCGCCCACGCTCCGGTACTGCTTGGGCACGTCGGCCCCGGCGCGCACACCCGCTCCGGCGCAGGGGATGACAGCAAAAAGTCGGTCGCTCACGATAAAACGCAGGTAAGGGTAAAGCGGGGATTTTATAATAGACGCTGATTGTCACGGGGCCCCATCTTCATGGAGCCCCGTGCTTTGCCATTTCTGCAACGCTTTTCTATGTCATCCGCTAACGCCATATCCCGTAATACCGTGCCTGTGCCGCTCGTGAAAGCGGGACAGCGTTACGCCTTCGCCGGTGCCCACGCGTCGTCCGACGCGCTGCTCATCGCCCGTTACTTCGAAGAGAACAAAGGCCGTCTGCCGCTGC
Organism: Pandoraea pneumonica; assembly: GCF_902459645.1. Classification (GTDB taxonomy): domain Bacteria; phylum Pseudomonadota; class Gammaproteobacteria; order Burkholderiales; family Burkholderiaceae; genus Pandoraea; species Pandoraea pneumonica. The sequence goes on along the minus strand of NZ_CABPSK010000001.1, from coordinate 160,022 downwards.
TCGCCGTCGTTTGCGCGCAAGCCACCGACGCGCTGCGGCTCCAGCAGGAACTCAAGTGGTACGCGCCCGAAGCGCGCGTGCGCCTGCTGCCCGACTGGGAAACGCTGCCGTACGACACGTTCTCGCCGCACCAGGACTTGATCTCGGAGCGTCTGGCCACGTTGCACGATCTCGGCGAGAACCGCTGCGACATCGTGCTCGTGCCCGCCACCACGGCGCTCTACCGCATGGCCCCGGCCAGCTTCATGGCGGCCTACACGTTCTACTTCCGGCAAGGCGAACGGTTGGACGAAGCGCGGCTCAAGTCGCAGTTCACGCTCGCCGGTTACGAGCATGTGTCGCAGGTGATGCGCCCCGGCGAATACTGCGTGCGCGGCGGCCTGATCGACTTGTACCCGATGGGCTCACCGCTGCCCTATCGTCTCGATCTGTTCGACGATACGGTCGACAGCATTCGCGCGTTCGATCCCGACACGCAGCGCAGCTTGTATCCGGTCAAGGAAGTGCGCCTATTGCCGGGCCGCGAGTTTCCGTTCGATGAACCCTCGCGCACCGCATTTCGCGGGCGTTGGCGCGAAGTGTTCGAAGGCGACCCGAGCCGCAGCACGATCTACAAGGACATGGGCAGTGGCGTGCCGTCGGCAGGCATCGAATACTATCTGCCGCTGTTCTTCGAAGAGACGGCCACGCTCTTCCACTATTTGCCGTCCGACGCGCAACTCGTGTTCGTCGGCGATTTGGAAGGCGCGATTCAGCGCTTCTGGAACGACACCCGCCAGCGCTACAACTTCCTCTCGCACGATCGTGAACGCCCGGTGCTGCCGCCCGAGCAACTGTTTCTGCTCGATCAGGACTTCTTCACGCTCGCCAAGCCGTTTGCCCGCCTGACGCTCGCCAAGCCCGGCGACAGCAGTTGGGCCACGTCGTTGCCGCCGCTTGCGATCAATCGCCGCGCCGACGACCCGCTGGCGGCCCTGCGCGCCTACCTCGCGCGCACCCCGGCGCGAGCGCTGTTGCTCGCCGACTCCGCGGGCCGCCGCGAGACGTTGCTGCAACTGCTGCACGACAACGATCTGCGTCCGGTCTCGGTTGAATCGCTCGAAGACTTCCTGACGTCCGACGTGCGCTTCGCCATTGGCGTGGCCCCGCTCGCTGCGGGCTTCCTGCTGCCGACGGAAGACCTCGCATTCATCACCGAAAACGAACTGTACGAAGGGCTGGCGCGCCGCGCAGGCAAGCGCCGTCAGGAACAGGCGACCTCCGTCGATTCGATGGTGCGCGATCTGGCCGAGCTCAAGGTCGGCGACCCGGTGGTGCACAGCCAGCACGGCATTGGCCGCTATCAGGGGCTGGTCAGCATGGACCTCGGCGAAGGCGAAACCGAGTTCCTGCATCTCGATTATTCGGGCGAGAGCAAGTTGTACGTGCCGGTGTCGCAACTGCATCTGATTTCGCGCTACAGCGGCGCCGACCCGGACACCGCGCCGTTGCACTCGCTCGGCTCGGGTCAGTGGGAAAAGGCCAAACGCAAGGCCGCGCAGCAGATTCGCGACACCGCCGCCGAATTGCTAAACCTCTACGCGCGCCGCGCCGCACGTTCGGGTTACGCGTTCGAACTCTCGCCAAAAGACTACGAAAAGTTTGCCGACAGCTTCGGCTTCGAAGAAACGCCCGATCAGGCCGCCGCCATCACCGCCGTGATGGGCGACATGACGAGCGGCCGTCCGATGGACCGGCTGGTGTGTGGCGACGTGGGCTTCGGCAAGACGGAAGTCGCCCTGCGCGCCGCGTTCATCGCGGTGCTCGACGGCAAGCAGGTCGCCCTGCTCGCCCCCACGACGCTGCTCGCCGAACAGCATGCGCAAACCTTCTCCGATCGTTTCGCCGATTGGCCGGTGCGCATTGCCGAACTCTCGCGCTTCAAGACCACGAAGGAAGTGAACGCGAGCGTGAAAGCGATCAACGAGGGGCAAGTCGATATCGTGATCGGCACGCACAAGCTGCTCTCGAACGATATTCAATTCCAGCGTCTGGGCCTCGTCATCATCGACGAGGAGCACCGCTTCGGTGTGCGCCAGAAGGAAGCCCTGAAGGCGTTGCGCGCCGAAGTCGATGTGCTCACGCTCACCGCCACGCCGATTCCGCGCACGTTGGGCATGGCACTCGAAGGCCTGCGCGACTTCTCGGTCATCGCCACCGCCCCGCAGAAGCGTCTTGCGATCAAGACCTTCGTGCGGCGCGAAGAAGACGGCGTGATTCGCGAAGCCATGCTGCGCGAACTCAAGCGCGGCGGGCAGGTGTACTTCCTGCATAACGAAGTCGAGACCATCGAGAACCGCAAGGCGGAGCTTGAAGCGCTCGTCCCCGAAGCGCGCATCGTCGTCGCCCACGGGCAGATGCACGAGCGCGATCTCGAGCGCGTGATGCGCGACTTCGTGACCCAGCGCGCCAACGTGCTGCTGTGCACGACGATTATCGAAACCGGTATCGACGTGCCAACCGCCAACACGATCCTGATGCATCGCGCCGACAAGTTCGGCCTCGCGCAGTTGCACCAACTGCGTGGCCGCGTCGGCCGCTCGCACCATCAGGCGTACGCTTACCTGCTCGTGCACGATCCGAAGTCGCTTACCAAGCAAGCGCAGCGCCGCCTCGAAGCGATTCAGCAGATGGAAGAACTGGGCGCTGGCTTCTATCTGGCGATGCACGATCTGGAAATTCGCGGTGCGGGCGAAGTGCTCGGCGACAAGCAATCGGGCGAAATTCACGAGATCGGCTTCCAGCTTTACACCGACATGCTCGCGGATGCAGTGAGTGCACTCAAAGCGGGTCGCGAGCCGGATCTGAACGCACCGCTGGCCGTCACCACCGAAATCAACTTCCACGTCCCCGCGATCTTGCCGAGCGACTATTGCGGCGACGTGCAGGAGCGTCTGTCGCTGTATAAGCGGCTCGCGAACGGCACGAACGCCGACGCCATCGACACGATTCAGGAAGAACTGGTCGACCGCTTCGGCAAGCTGCCGCAGCAGGCGCAGGCGCTCATCGAGACGCACCGCATGCGCTTGCTCGCCAAGCCGCTGGGCATCACCAAGATCGATGCCAGCGAGGAAGCCATCGCCCTGCAATTCGAGCCGACGCCTGCCGTCGACCCGATGCGCATCATCGAACTGGTGCAAAAGCATCGCCACATCAAGCTGGCCGGGCAGGACAAGTTGCGCATCGAGGCAAAACACCCGCAACTGACCGACCGCGTGCGCGCGATCAAGGAAACGTTGCGTGCCATCGGCGCACCGGGGGCTCGTGCGGCCTGACGCGCGCTTATCTCATGAGAAAACCAAGGGCAAACCCGCATGCGCATGCCCCTCGGCGCGCGCATGCTGTGGTGAATTCCCGCGTAGCAAGAATGGTTGTGTAAGCAATCTTTTACCTCTAAATTATTTTTGGGTACCATTTCCCGGTACGTATCACTGAAAGATTCACGGAGATTCGAATGACAAGCGCTTCCCCCCTGACCGCAGCGACGCAAGCCACGAACGACGCCCAGCCCGCATCGCTCGACTGGATCAAGAAGCTGGTCAGCATCGACACGACGAGCCGCGAATCGAACCTCGGCCTGATCGAGACGGTGCGCGACAGCCTGAAGGACGCCGGTGTCGAACCGTGGCTGTCGTATGACGCCACGAAACGCAAAGCCAATCTGTTCGTGACGCTGCCCGCTGCCGACGGCAATACGCAAGGCGGTATCGTCCTGTCGGGCCACACCGACGTGGTGCCGGTCGACGGCCAGCCGTGGGACACCGACCCGTTCAAGCCGGAAGTTCGCGACGGCAACCTGTATGGCCGTGGCACCTGCGACATGAAGGGCTTCATCGGCTCGGTCATGACGATGCTGCCGCAAATGCGCGACGCCAAGCTCAAGACGCCGTTCCACTTTGCGTTCTCGTACGACGAAGAAATCGGCTGCGTCGGCGCGCCGGTGATGCTCGCCGAACTGCGCGAGCGCGGCATCCGTCCGGATGGCTGCATCGTCGGCGAGCCGACCAGCATGCGTGTGATCGTGGCGCACAAGGGCATCAACGCCTATCAGTGCTGCGTGCGTGGCCATGCCGCGCACTCGTCGCTCACGCCGAAGGGCTCGAACGCCATTGAATACGCGGCACGTCTGATTTGCTACATCCGCGATCTGGCCGACCACTTCAAGCAAAACGGTCCGTTCGACGAGCTGTTCGACGTGCCGTTCACCACGGCGCAAACGGGCACGATCTCGGGCGGTATCGCGCTGAACACGATTCCGGCACTGTGCGAATTCGTTTTCGAATATCGCAACCTGCCGGGCGTCGACGCCGAAGGCATCTTCGCGCGCATTCAGCAGTACGCCATCGAAGAGCTGGTGCCGAAGATGCAGAAGGAACACCCGAACGCTGGCATCGAGTTCAAGAAGATTGCCGCTGCCCCGGCGCTCGACGCTTCGGAACAAGACGCCATCACGCAACTCGTGCGCGCACTCACCAAAGACACCGACAAGCGCAAGGTCGCCTATGGCACCGAAGCCGGTCAGTTCCAATTGGCAGGCGTGCCGTCGATCGTGTGCGGCCCGGGCAATATCGAACAGGCCCACAAGCCGAACGAATTCGTTTCGCTCGAACAGATCGCCCAGTGCGAATCGTTCCTGCAAAAGCTGATTCGCAGCAACACCGTCGGCGCATAAGCCCCTTTCGGCTGACGCATCGACTGACGTAACTCCGGGCCGCATTCCGCGTTGGAATGCGGCCCGTTGCCATGGCGCTTCCGCTCAGGCACGCCACGCAGTACCAGACGCCTCTCGTAGCCAACTACGGCAAGGGCGCAGGACAGTCATCAAGCACGATAACAAGCACTTAGGGTCTCGTCGCCCTAACGCATACATACCGCACGACAGGATCTGGAGATCTCGCACATGAGCGCAGCAGCCCCCGACGCGACGGCCCCGGCCGCCCGGACTTCCCCGCACGCCTGGCGTGTGATCGTATCGGCCTCGATCGGCAACGCCCTCGAATGGTTCGACCTTGTGGTGTACGGCTTCTTCGCCGTGACCATCGCCAAACTGTTCTTCCCGACCGGCAACGACACGGTGTCGCTGCTGATCGCGTTGGGCACGTTCGGTGTGTCGTTCTTCATGCGCCCGCTCGGTGCCATCGTGATCGGCGTGTATGCCGACCGCGCCGGCCGTAAGGCAGCGCTCACGCTCTCGATTCTGCTGATGATGGTGGGCACGCTGCTCATCGCCATCATGCCGACGTATTCGTCGATCGGTATTCTGGCGCCTATCGGCATCGTGCTCGCCCGCATGATTCAAGGCTTCTCCGCCGGTGGCGAATTCGGCAGCGCAACGGCGTTTCTCGCCGAACACGCCCCGAAGCGCCGCGGCTTCTTCTCGAGCTGGCAAGTCGCCAGCCAGGGCCTCACCACGCTGCTTGCCGCCGGTTTCGGCGCACTGCTCACGGGCAACCTGTCGGCTGAAGCCATGGCCTCGTGGGGCTGGCGCGTGCCGTTCTTCTTCGGTCTGTTGATCGGCCCGGTCGCGTATTACATTCGCCGCCGCCTCGACGAAACGCCCGAGTTCCTCGACGTCGAACCCACGCAAAGCCCGCTGCGCGACACGTTTGCCAGCCAGAAAGAACGCTTGCTGCTGGCCATCGGTGTCGTGGTCATGGCCACTGTCGCCACGTATCTCGTGCTCTACATGCCGACGTATGCCGTCAAGCAACTGGGCATTCCGTCGTCGGCCGCCTTCTCGGCAGTGCTGCTCACGGGCGTGGTGCAGTTGATCGTCGCGCCGATCGTCGGCCACTGGTCGGATACGCATGGCCGCACCAAGCCGATGCTCGCCGCCGCCGTCGCGCTGCTGGTGCTCGTCTACCCGATGTTCCGCTTCCTGGATGCGAACCCGACGTTCACCTCGCTGATGGTGTTCCAGATCGTGCTGGGCTTGCTGATGACGACGTACTTCGGCGCGCTGCCCGCCTTGCTCACCGAACTGTTCCCGGTGCAGGTGCGCACGACCGGCCTCTCGCTGGGCTATAACATTGCGGCGACCGTGTTCGGCGGCTTCGCACCGTTTATCATCACGTGGCTCATCGGCGCGACCGGCAACAAGCTTGCGCCGAGCTTTTATCTGATTTTTGCGGCCCTCATCAGCATTACCGCCTTGCTGCGCGTGCGCAGCATCGGTCTGCGCTAAGCCAGCGAAGGCAACCTGCCGCCCCCTCAGGAGACAACGTCCAAGTGACTCAAACCAACACCGCCCTGCACGCTGACACCATCGACGGTCAGCCCGCCCCGACCAAGGACGCGATTGCCGCGTTGCACGAGCAACTCAAGCCGTATGTGCGCACGACGCCTGTCTTCACGCGCAGCGACTTCCCCACGCTTGGCGACACGCAAGTGACCTTCAAGTACGAGCTGCTGCAAGCGTCGGGCACGTTCAAGGCGCGCGGCGCGTTCTCGAACCTGCTCGCGCTGAGCGATGCGCAGCGTCAGGCCGGTGTGACGTGTGTTTCTGCGGGCAATCATGCCGTGGCCGTCGCCTACGCGGCGCAGGCCATGGGCGTGAGCGCCAAGACGGTGATGCTCAAGACGGCAAGTCCGGCGCGTTCGTCGCTGTGCCGCGAGTACGGCGCAGATCTCGTGCTGGCCGAGAACGTGCACGAAGCGTTCGACGTGGTGAAGCGCGTGGAGCAGGAAGAAGGCCGCTTCTTCGTGCATCCGTTCAACGGCTATCGCACGGTGCTGGGCGCGGCGACGCTCGGGTATGAATGGGCGCAGCAAGCGCCCGATCTCGACGCCGTGATCGTGCCGATTGGCGGCGGTGGACTGATCGCTGGCGTGGCAACGGCATTTAAGCTGTTTGCGCCGCACGTGAAGGTCTACGGCGTGGAACCGGCGGGTGCCGATGCCATGGCACAGAGCTTTGCCGCCAACGGCCCGGTCAAGATGGGCCCGATGACGGGCATCGCCGACAGCCTGATGGCCCCGCACACCGAGCTGTACAGCTACACGCTGTGCCGCCGCAATATCGACGAACTGGTGACGGTCACCGACGACGAGATGCGCGCTGGCATGCTCACGCTGTTCCGACAATTGAAGCTGGCCGTGGAACCTGCATGCGCTGCCGCGACGGCTGCCCTGATGGGGCCGTTGCGCGAGAAGCTTGCAGGCAAGCGCGTGGGCGTGCTGTTGTGCGGCACGAACACCGATCCGGCTACGTTCCAGCGTCACATCGACGCGGCGCTCGCAGCCGAAGCCAACGGCTGATCGCCCATGACTGCCACCTCGCCCGCCGTTCTGTTGCTCGACGCTGCGCAAGTCGCAGCGTTGATGCCCGTTGCCGACGCCATTCCCGTGATGTCGGATATGTTTGCCGCGCTCGCGCGCGAGCAGATTCACCTGCCCCTGCGCCAGATCGTCAGGCCGCCCGAAGCGCTGGGCGCCAAGGGGTTGCTGGGCATGATGCCTGCATTCATCGCAGGCGACGGCAGCCTACCGGTCTATGGGGCGAAGGTCGGCACGTTCTTCCCCGGCAACAGCACCTTGGGCAAAGATCCGCATCAAGGCTGCGTCGTGTTGATGAGCGGCGAGACGGGCGAATTGCTGGCCATCATGAATGCCGCTGAGATCACGGGGATTCGCACGGCCGCCGTCACCGGCCTCGCCACGCGCTTGCTCGCCCGTCACGACGCCACGCGGCTTGCGCTGATCGGTGCGGGGCATCAGGCGCATTGGCATCTTGCGGCGCTAGCGGCAGCGCGTGGGCTGACGCACGTTCGCGTGGCAAGCCGTTCGCGGGCTAGCGCGCAAGCGTTCGTCGATGCCGAACAGCCGAACTACAGATTCACGCTGGAGGCTGCCGACAGCGTCGAAGCCGCAGTGCGCGATGCCGATATCGTCGTCACGGTCACCAACGCCAGCGAGCCGGTGCTGCACTCGGGCTGGCTGGCGCCGGGCACGCACGTCAATCTGGTCGGCAGCAGCACGCCGCGCCAGCGCGAAGCCGATACCGAACTGATGGCACGCGCCCAGTTGTTCGTGGATCGCCGCGAGTCGACCATCAACGAATCGGGCGACTATCTGGCTGCGGCCGCCGAGGGCCGTATCGGTCCGGAGGATCTGCTGGCCGAACTGGGTGAATTGGTCATCGGACGCCACCCCGGCCGAGGTAACGCCGAGGCTGTCACGCTGTTCAAATCGCTGGGCATGGGCGCGCAAGATGTGGCGCTCGCCGCCGCGCTTTATCAGCGGGCGCAAGGCTCGGCCATCGGCGTACGGGCGGCGATCTAACGTTTTGGCCCCGGAGCGGTAGACGTTCTGGGGTGTCTTCACTCGGGGCGGCAGCGGCATCGCCCCCGCCCCAGCGACGGATATCTTGTCCGAATCCGTCCGCTTCCCGTCCGCACCGGGTCTATTGCCTGCGTGCGAAGCTCCGTAAGATGACTCCATCGTCACCCGACCCTACGGAGTCAGTCATGTCGCAAAACCAAACGTCCCAAGCCTCCCGCACCGCCCTGATCGTCATCGACGCCCAGGAATCGTTCCGTCGGCGCCCGTATTGGCGCGAGGACGATCTGGCGACGTACTTCTCGCGCCAGCAAGCGCTGGTGGATGGTGCCGTGGCGCGCGGCGTGCCCGTCGTGCAAGTCTTCCATATCGACTCGGGCGACTTCTCGCGTGCCTCGGGCTATGTCCGCACGCTCGAAGAGCTGCGTATCGAGCCGGTGTTCACGGTCGATAAGGTCAAGCACAGCGCACTGGCGGGCTCCACGCTCGGCGCATGGCTGGTGGAGCATGGCATCACGCGTCTGATCGTCTCGGGCATTCGCACCGAGCAGTGCTGCGAGACGACCACCCGCGCGGCCTCGGACGCCGGTTACGAAGTCGATTTCGTCACCGAAGCCACGCTCACGTTCCCGATGAAGCATCCGCGCACGGGCCGCGAATTGTCGGTTGCCGATCTCAAGGAACGGACCGAAACCGTGCTGGTCGATCGCTTCGCACGCATCGTGACGGTTGAGGAAGCGCTCGCGGCGGTGTAACGTCGAGGCTCATTCGAAATTGTCCGAATTTGTCCGCTGATTTGTTCGCCCCGGCCATTGCCGGGGCGCTTACGTGATGCCGCGAATCCAACCCGTCTACTTGCTGGTCATGCCCGACGCGCTGCTGCTCGACGTTGCCGCGCCTGCGGAAGCGCTGCGCATGGCCAATTTGCAGCAGGACGCCGTGCAGTTCACGTTGCATTACGTGGGCACGCAGCCGTCGGTGGCCACATCGATTGGCTTGCAACTCTCGCCGTTGACGGTGTTGCCCGATGCAGTCCCCGACGATGCATGGCTGGTGGTGACCGGTACGGTGGAAAAACCGCTGCCGCTCGCGATCGTGCCTGGGAACGTCACAACTGCGGTACAGGCGGCACAGTCGGCCCAGGTGGCGCAGGTGGCGCGAGAGGCGCAACAACGTGCGCCGAGTCGGGCGTCGGGGGATGATCCCGAAACCCTTGCCGTGGCGTGGCTGCGGCGTGTCGTTCGGCCGACGCACCGGCTGGTGTGCATCTGTACCGGGGCGCTGCTCGCTGCCCGTGCCGGTTTGCTCGACGGGCGAGTCTGCACCACGCACCACGGCAGTTGCGACGAACTGCGCTCGCTCGCCCCGGGGGCGCGCGTGGCCGACAACCGTCTCTACGTCCAAGACGGCAATGTATGGACCAGCGCTGGCGTGACCACCGGTCTCGACCTGATGCTCACGCTGATTGCCGAAGTCACCAGCCCGCTCTGCGCGGCGGCCGTCGCCCGGCTGATGGTGGTTTATTCGCGCCGTGCGGGCGCCGACCCGCAGCTCTCGCCGTGGCTCGAGGGCCGCAATCATTTACACCCGGCATTACACCGCGTACAAGACGCCATCGCCGCCGACCCCGCGCGCGATTGGACGCTCGCCGCCATGGCCGACATCGCGAGCACGAGCGAACGCCAGATTACGCGGCTCTTTCGTGAGCATTCCGGCATCGCCCCGATCGACTATCTGCACCGTTTGCGCATCGCGCTCGTGCGGGAAATGCTGGGCAACAGCCAGCTTGATCTCGAACGAATCGCAGAGCGCGCGGGCTTCGGCTCGGCGCGTCATATGCGCCGGGTGTGGCACAAGTTCGATGCCGTGCCGCCCAGCCAAGCGCGGCGGCCATCGCGCGCTGCCGCCCTCAGTTAGCCAGTTCGTCGCGTCGGGGGGCATCACCCGGTAGAATGTCGGTCGCGCCCGAGGTAAGCGCCGCAAAACGCGGGGCAACTGGCGCGCTCGCCGTACCTTTGCCGGACTCTCCCTTTCAAGATGGCCAACGATCTCGTCATTCTGGGTGCCACCCAGCTCCCGTCCACCACCGCCGACGCCATTCGTGCGCTGGTGCCCAGCGCCACCGTGACTTTCGCCCCGGGCGTGGCACGCATCGCCGATGTCACCGACACTCCGGCACTTCGCACTGCCATGGCGGCGTTCGCACAAGCGCATGGCGTCGATGCCGTGCTGGTCGACAGTGCCCGCCGCCTCGCAGACTTCAAGCTCGTGGCCATGGACATGGACTCGACGCTCATCACCATCGAGTGCATCGACGAGATCGCCGACTACTGCGGCCTGAAGGCGGAAGTCTCGGCCATTACCGAAGCCGCCATGCGCGGTGAGATCAAAGATTTCAACGAAAGCCTGACCCGCCGTGTCGCCCTGCTCAAGGGGCTCGACGCGAGCGCGCTCGAAAAGGTCTACGAGGAACGCCTGCAACTGTCGCCGGGCGCGGAAGACATGTTGCGCGGCGTGCAAGCGTTGGGCATCAAGACGCTGCTGGTCTCGGGCGGCTTCACTTTCTTCACCGATCGTCTGAAAGCACGGCTGAATCTGGACGTGACGCGCGCCAATACGCTCGAAATCGTCGACGGCAAGCTGACTGGCCGAGTCATCGGCGAGATCGTCAACGCGGAAGTGAAAGCCCGCACCGTGGCCGAAGTCGCTACGCAATTCGGTGCCACGCCGTCGCAAGCTATTGTCATGGGCGACGGTTCGAACGATTTGCAGATGATGGCCATTGCCGGATTGTCGGTCGCGTTCCGCGCGAAGCCCGTGGTGCGCGAGCGCGCTTCGGTCGCGTTCAATCATGTGGGACTGGACGGGCTGCTGTCGCTGTTTCGCGCGGACTAATTCGCAGCCAATCGACACGGCGCAGTTTGAAAACACGACGACGCGCCGACGATTAGCGTCCCCCCTGTAAAAAAACACCCCAACCGCTGGATAGTCATCCAATCGGTTGGGGTGTTTTTTATTTCAGCCGACGATCCGCTTATGCGGTCAAGTGCCCGCTCAAGCTCATCTCGATATCGGCTTGCAGATCGCGCACGTCTTCCAGCCCCACGTAGAAGCGCACGAGTGCGCCCTTGTGCGGCCACGGCATCGCCGTGCGCATGGACGGCACGCGGTACGGCACCACCAGACTGTGCGCCCCGCCCCAGCTGAATCCGATCTTGAACAAGCGCAGCGCCTCGATGAAGGCATCGATCTGCGCTTGCGAATAACGCTCGTCGAACACCACCGAGAACAAGCCGCCCGCGCCAGTAAAGTCGCGGCGGAAGTTCTGATATCCGGGGCAGTCTTCGAACGCCGGATGCAGCACGGCAGCAATTTCCGGACGCGTCTTGAGCCACGTTGCCAGCGTCATCGCCGCGCGATCATGCGCTTCGAAGCGAAGTTGCATATTGGGCAGACTGCGCAACAAAAGACTGCAATCGTCCACCGATACGCCGACGCCCATGCGCATGCGGGCTTGCTTCAAGCGATGGTGCACGTCGTCGTCGACCGTCACGACCGAGCCCATCAGCACGTCGCTGCCGCCCGATTGATATTTGGTAAGCGCCTGCACAGAGATGTCCACGCCGTGATCGAACGGGCGGAACGCGATGCCGGCGGAATACGTGTTGTCGATGGCGGTGAGCACGCCGCGTTCGCGCGCTACTCGGGCGATCGCGGGGATATCGGGCACTTCCATCGTGACCGAACCCGGGGCTTCCAACCAAATCAGTTTGGTGTTCGATTGAATCAGCTCGCCAATGCCCTCGCCGATCAGCGGATCGTAATAGCGCACGGTGATGCCGAACGAGGCTTGCAGCCAGTCGCCGTGTTCGCGGTTCGGGCTGTAGGCGTTGTCGGGAATCAGGACGTCGTCGCCCGTCTGAATCAGACCGAAATAAACGTTGGAGATCGCGCCAAGTCCCGACGGAAACAGCAAGCAATGCTTGCCGCCTTCGAGCGCTGCAAGGCGGCGCATCAGTTCCATCGAGGTGGGAGTCGCGTGCAGGCCGTAGCGCCACTGGCTGTCGTTCTTCCAGTCGAGCGAGCGCATAGCGGCAAGGTCGGGGAAGATGACTGTCGACGCACGGGCGACGGGCACGGGCATCGCGGCGAAACCGGCCGGCAACTGGGTGTCGGCGTGGAGAATGTTGGTTTGCCAGTGCCAGCCGTTGGCGTCAGGCTTATCGAGCGCCCCAGCGGGCTTGCGGTTGTCTTGCGTCATCACAGCTCCGGATCTCACGGGCCGACAACACCGCCGGCCCCCGGGGTGTAACTTACACGCGCTCGAACACGGCGGCAATGCCCTGACCGCCGCCAATACACATCGTCACCAGCGCATAACGGCCGCCGACGCGCTGCAATTCATGCAAAGCCTTCACGGTAATCAGCGCACCCGTCGCACCGATCGGGTGGCCCAGCGAGATGCCCGAGCCGTTCGGATTGACCTTGGCCGGATCGAAACCCAGATCGCGCGTGACAGCACAAGCCTGTGCCGCAAACGCTTCGTTGGCTTCCACGACGTCGATGTCGCTCACCTTCAGCCCCGCACGCTCCAGCGCCTTACGCGACGCCGGCACCGGGCCAATGCCCATGTAATTCGGGTCGACACCGGCGTGCGCGTAGCTCACCAGACGCGCCAGCGGCTTGGCACCGCGACGCTCTGCCTCGGCACGCTCCATGAGGATGAGCGCAGCGGCGGCATCGTTCAGACCCGAAGCATTGCCAGCGGTGACGGTGCCGTCTTTCTGGAACACCGGGCGCAGCTTCGCCATGTCTTCCATGGTGACTTCGGCACGCACGTGCTCATCGGTCGTGAACGCGATATCGCCCTTCTTCGACTTGATCGTGATCGGCACGATCTGATCGTTGAAGTAACCCGCGGCCATCGCACGCGCGGCGCGTTGATGCGATTCCACGGCCAGACGGTCTTGATCTTCGCGCGTGATGTCCCACTTCTTCGCGATGTTCTCGGCCGTCACGCCCATATGGATGTTGGCAAACGGATCGTGCAACGCACCGAGCATCATGTCGACCAGACGCGATTCGCCCATGCGCGTGCCCCAGCGAGCACCCGGCATCACGTACGGGGCGCGGCTCATGCTCTCGGCACCACCGGCCATGGCGACATCGGTATCGCCCAGCAGAATCGACTGCGCGGCGGAGATCACAGCCTGCAAGCCAGAGCCGCACAGGCGGTTCACGGTCATGGCCGGGGCGTGCTGGCTCACGCCGGCCTCGATAGAGGCCACGCGCGCCAGATACATATCTTTGGGTTCGGTATGGATGACGTTGCCGAAAACGACGTGACCGACGTCTTCGCCGTTCACGCTCGCGCGCGCCATGGCTTCGCGGGCAACGATAGCGCCGAGCTGCGTCGGCGCGAAATCCTTCAGACTGCCACCGAAATCACCGATGGCCGTACGCACACCACTGACAATCACCACTTCTCGTTGCATGTCTCTTCTCCGGGTGGATATAGGTTTGACGTTTGCGAACGAGTATACAGCGGGCAGGCGTTACCGCGATGGCAGGCGCATTGGAGGGAAACGTCAGTTGGCTGACGCTTGTCCCTCAGTTGCGCCTCAATTGCCCCTCGGTGGGGCCTCAGCTACCCATTAGGGCCAGCACCTGCTCGGCACGCGGCACCGGGGCCACGGCACCGTAGCCGGTGGTCGAGAGCGCCGCGCAAATGTTGGCGTAGCGCGCAGCCATGAACGGATCGTCTCCCAGCGCCAGACGCGCGACGAAAGCGCCGCCGAAACAATCACCTGCGCCGGTCGCGTCGAGCGCTTGCACCGGATACGGCGCGACGATGCGGCGCTCCGTCGGCGTCGCGACGTAGCAACCCTCGCGGCCCAACTTGAGCGCCACGACCTTCACACCGTGGGAGAGAAGTTCGTCGAGAATGGCGTCGCGATCTTCCAGACCGGTCACAGCCGTCACGTCGTCCCAGCTCGGCAGGCAAACATCGGTGAGGCTGAACGCTTCACGCATGGTCGCGCGAGCGCGGGCAAGCGGCCACAGTTTGAGACGCAGATTGGTGTCGAACGACACTTGACCACCTGCGGCGCGAATCTTCGACATGGCGTCGAAAGCCGCGTCGCAAGCGTTCACGCTGATCGCCAGACTAATGCCCGACAGATGCAGGAACTTGGCACCCGCCAAGGCGTCACGCGGCAGGTCTTGCGCGTGGTAACGGCTAGCGGCCGACCCGGCGCGCAGGTAATCGAAGTGATGCCCGTTCTCGTCGTGGGACACGAAGTACACGCCGGTAGGTGCCTGCGTGTCGACGCGTACGGTCGAGGTATCGACGTCTTCGTCGCGCCACAGGTCCAGCAACATGCGGCCGAACAGATCGTCACCGACCGCGCTCACAAAGCCCGTGCGCACGCCCTGACGGCGCGCTGCGATGGCGAAGTTGGATGTGTCGCCGCCGAAGCCTTGAAGATACTGACGCGCGTCGTCGGGCGATTGGTTGAACTCGACCATGGCTTCGCCCATGGCCAGCACTTGCGGCGTTTGCGATTGTGCTTGTGTCATCGATTCGATCGTCGGGGGAAGAGTCGAAAGGGAAAGGCAGCGTAGGCGGGAGGCGGTGCGGTCAATGCGCGTGTTGGGGCCCGGCATCGGGCCCCATGCGTTAGACCACTTCACCCCACAGGTCATGACCATCGGCGCCCGTGACCGTCACGTTCACGAACTCGCCCACTTTCAGGCGTTTTGCGGCCTTCGGGGTCGGCTCGATGTACACGAGACCGTCGATTTCCGGGGCATCGGCAGCCGAGCGGGCGACGCCGCCGTCTTGATTGATTTCGTCGACGATCACTTGAATCGTCTTGCCGATCTTGCGCATCTGACGCTCAGCCGAAATTTCTTCGGCCACTTCCATGAAGCGAGCACGGCGCTCTTCACGCACTTCGTCAGGCAGCGCGCCCGGCAGTTCGTTGGCCTTCGCACCTTCGACCGGCGAATAGGCAAAGCAGCCCACGCGGTCGAGTTCGGCTTCTTTCAGGAAGTCCAGCAGGTATTCGAATTCGGCTTCGGTCTCGCCCGGGAAACCGGCGATGAACGTGCTGCGAATCGTCAGATCCGGGCACGCTTTACGCCACGCCTGAATGCGCTCGAGGTTCTTTTCACCCGAGGCCGGGCGCTTCATGCGCTTGAGCACGTCGGGGTGGGCGTGCTGCAACGGCACGTCGAGATACGGCAGGATATGACCTTCGGCCATCAGCGGAATGATCTCGTCGACGTGCGGGTACGGATACACGTAATGCAGACGCACCCACGCGCCGTACTGCTTGGCCAATTCGCCCAGCGCCGTGACCAGTTCGGTCATGCGGGTCTTGAGCGGACGGCCAGCCCAGAAGCCCGTGCGATATTTGACGTCGACACCGTACGCGCTCGTGTCCTGCGAAATCACCAGCAGTTCTTTGACGCCGGCCTTGAACAGGTTTTCGGCTTCGAGCATGACTTCGGCCACCGGGCGCGAGTCGAGATCGCCGCGCATCGACGGAATAATGCAGAACGTGCAGCGGTGGTTGCAGCCTTCGGAAATCTTCAGATAGGCGTAGTGACGCGGCGTGAGCTTGATGCCGGCCGCCGGCACGAGATCGCTGAACGGATCGTGCGGCTTGGGCAAGTGCGTGTGCACGGCGCTCATGACTTCACCCAGTGCATGCGGGCCAGTCACGGCGAGCACCTTCGGGTGAACAGCGGTCACGATGTCTTGCCCGGAGGCGTCTTTCTTTGCGCCCAGGCAGCCGGTGACGATCACCTTGCCGTTTTCGGCGAGCGCTTCGCCAATGGCGTCCAGACTTTCCTGCACGGCATCGTCGATGAAGCCGCAGGTGTTGACCACCACGAGATCGGCACCGTCGTAGGTGCCCGAAATCGCATAACCTTCAGCGCGCAATTGGGTCAGGATTTGCTCGGAGTCGACCAAAGCCTTGGGACAGCCGAGCGAAACGAAGCCGACTTTAGGGGTGCCGGCGGGCGATGGGCGGGACATGGGGCGAAATCCTGATCTAGTGAATACGGTGTAACGATCGGACAGCGAGTGCGGTGGCACCAACGAGGCGATTTCGCCGTCGTGGGAGCCCTGCCCGCCTGCCGATACTCGCGCCACGGACAAACCCGCAGCGAAGAACCGCGCATTTTACCTTGTTCGCCCGTTGTGCGTTCCAACTATCGTTGCGGTGTGCGCCCCGTGCCACACCGCAACGTCATACCTGTGCGCATCGTTCGCGCACCAACCACACGTACTAACCACTCACCAACGACGCGTAAAACGCGCGCCAAGCCACGTCAGGGCTTCTTGTTGGGATCTTTGCTCGGCGTTCCAGGCATACCCGGCATCCCTGGCATGCCCGGTGCTCCAGGCGCCCCCGGGAACGGGAACGTGCTGAACATGTTCTTGGCCTGGCTCTGCATTTGCTCCTGCATCTGCACAAACAGGTTCTTCGACTGCTCGATGTAGTTGGTCATCATGCCCTGCATCATCGGCGCCTGCATGTTCATGAATTGCGCCCAGACGTCCGGATTGAAGGCTGCGCCTTCGTAGATGCCCTTCGACTGATCGGCCAGCTTGTTCTGAATCTCGATGAACGTCTGGATATTCTTCTCGAGGTAGGTGCCCATCATCCCTTGCAGCGCGTGGCCGTAAAAGCGGATGATCTGGGACAGCATGGCGCTCGAGAACATCGGCACACCGCCGGTCTCTTCTTCCAGAATGATTTGCAGCAGAATGCTGCGGGTCAGGTCCTCGCCCGTCTTGGCGTCGACGACCTTGAACTCCTCGGTCTCGAGCACCAACTGCTTCACATCGGCAAGGGTGATGTACGTACTGGTCTGGGTATCGTACAAACGCCGATTCGGATACTTTTTGATCAGGCGCTCGTCAGTCTTCTTGCTCGCGGTCATGCGGTGGGTTTCCTGCTTTTATGAAGGACTTCCCCGACCGACGGTCGGGGTTAGTCACATATTATCGATTTTAGGGCGTTTGCTGCTATGCGGCAAAGCCCTAACCCGCGGCGGAATGGTGGCGACCCGTGGTTCGCCCCCTGCGCTTGTGCGCCTCCGCCCTGCCACCGCTTAGCCCATGTGCAGGCCGCCGTTGAGCGAGAAGTCCGCTCCCGTGGAAAACCCCGACTCTTCCGAGGCGAGCCAGGCAACGATCGAGCCGATTTCGCTCGGCTCGCCAAGACGCTTGACCGGAATGGTCGCCACGATCTTGTCGAGCACGTCCTGACGGATCGAGCGCACCATGTCCGTCCCGATATAGCCCGGCGATACCGTGTTCACGGTCACGCCCTTGGTCGCCACTTCTTGCGCCAGCGCCATCGTGAAGCCGTGAATCCCGGCCTTCGCCGTCGAGTAGTTCGTCTGACCGAACTGCCCCTTCTGACCGTTCACCGACGAGATGTTGATGATGCGGCCCCAGCCACGCTCGCACATGCCCTCGATCACCTGCTTGGTGACGTTGAACAAGCTCGTGAGGTTGGTCGCGATCACGGCGTCCCAGTCCTCGTGCGTCATCTTGCGGAACACGACGTCGCGCGTGATACCGGCGTTGTTCACCAGCACCTCGATCTCGCCCACTTCTGCCTTCACCTTGTCGAATGCAGCCTTGGTCGAATCCCAATCACCGACGTTACCTTCGGAAGCGACGAAATCGAAACCCAGCGCCTTTTGATCTTCCAGCCACTTCACGCGGCGCGGCGAATTCGGACCACAGCCCGCCACGACCTTGAAGCCGTCTTTGTACAGCCGCTGGCAAATGGACGTACCGATACCGCCCATCCCGCCCGTCACGTATGCAATGCGTTGAGTCATGGAACGCTTCCCCCTAAATAACGGCAAATCTGCCGCCTGTTGCGACTGCCAATTGACCGACGCGCAGGCCGCGCGTTCCCACGCGAACCTTCCGTCTCCTGACTGCCTCCGGTAACAAGCCCACGCGCGTTGCACGCACGGGCGTCGCCGGTTTGATTCGTTGTGGGTTACCGCTCTACTACAGCAAGCAGCGAGTGCGTTGCCACACTCGCTGCAAGACCATTACACGCGCTCGAGCGCCAGCGCCACGCCCATGCCGCCGCCGATACACAGCGAGGCCAGACCGCGACGCGCGTCACGACGCGCCATTTCGTGCAACAGCGTGACCAGAATACGGCAGCCCGATGCGCCGATCGGGTGGCCGATGGCAATGGCGCCACCGTTCACGTTGATCTTCGAGGTGTCCCAGCCCATCTGCTTGTTCACTGCCAGTGCCTGCGCAGCGAACGCCTCGTTGATTTCCATCAGATCAAGGTCCTTCACGTCCCAGCCCGCGCGTGCGAGGCAACGCTGCGACGCCGGCACCGGACCGATACCCATCACCGACGGGTCGACGCCTGCATTCGCATAGGCCTTGATGCGCGCGAGCGGCTGGAGGCCCAGTTGCTCGGCGCGCTTGGCCGACATCACCACCACCGCTGCGGCGCCGTCGTTCAGACCCGAGGCGTTGGCCGCGGTCACCGTGCCGTCTTTCGCAAACGCGGGCTTGAGGCCTGCGAGCGATTCGGCGGTCACGCCATGACGCACGAATTCGTCGGTGTTGAACAGCAGCGGATCACCCTTGCGCTGGGGAATGGAGACCGGCACGATTTCCGCATCGAAGCGACCGGCCTTTTGTGCGGCCTCAGCCTTGTTTTGCGAAGCCGCTGCGAACGCATCCTGCATTTCGCGCGTAATGCCGTACTCTTTCGCGACGTTCTCGGCGGTGATACCCATGTGGTACTGGTTGTACACATCCCACAGACCGTCGACGATCATGGTGTCGATGAGCTTCGCATCGCCCATGCGGAAACCATCACGCGAGCCCGGCAGCACGTGCGGTGCGGCGCTCATGTTCTCCTGACCGCCAGCGACCACGATGTCGGCATCGCCCGCAGCAATCGCGTTGGCCGCCAGCATCACAGCCTTCAGGCCCGAGCCGCACACCTTGTTGATCGTCATCGCCGGCACCATCGTCGGCAGACCCGCCTTGATCGCAGCCTGACGTGCAACGTTCTGCCCCGAACCGGCCGTCAGCACCTGACCCATGATCACTTCGCTGACATCGTCGCCCTTGAGTTTGGCGCGCTTGAGGACCTCGTCGATCACGATCGCGCCCAGATCCGGCGCAGCTACCTTGGCGAGCGAACCACCAAATTTACCGACTGCGGTACGCGCAGCCGACACAATCACGATATCCGTCATGTCTCTTTCCTCGTTTTCAAAATAAGTCGAACCAAAGGGCTGCCCTGCTACGCCGCTTCTGCTCAGGCTTTCGCCTTTACGTAGCGGCCGGGCGCCGGTTCGATGGGGGCATAAGCAACATTACCATACGCCTTTGGCGCTTTGACGCGTTTTCCGGCGTAGCCGGCAAGCCAATCGCTCCAGTCCGTCCACCAGCTCCCCGGATGCTCCGTGGCACCCGCGAGCCAGTCTTCCGACGCGACGCCCACGTCGTCATTACGCCAATAACTACGCTTCTTTTTCACGGGCGGGTTGACCACGCCAGCGATGTGACCCGACGCGCCCAGCACGAAGCGGCGCTCGCCACCCAGCAACGGCAGCGAACGGAACGCCGACGTCCACGGCACGATGTGATCTTCTCGAGATCCGAACACATAGGCCGGGGCATCGATCGTTCCCAGATCGACTGGCACGCCACAGGTCTGCACCACGCCGGGCTGCTTCAATTCGTTCTGCAAATAAAGATGACGCAGGTACCAGCAGAACATCGGGCCTGGCAGGTTGGTGCCGTCGCCGTTCCAGTACAGCAGGTCGAACGGCTGCGGTGCGTTGCCCTTCAAATAGCTGTCGACCACGTAATTCCAGACCAAATCGTTCGGACGCAAGAACGAGAACGTGTTGGCCAGCTCGACACCGCGCATCAACCCCGGTGGCTGTCCAAGCGCACCGCCGATCGTTTGCTCGCGGAACTGCACATGCGGCTCGTCGACGAACACGTCGAGCACGCCAGTATCGGAAAAATCCAAGAGCGTTGTCAGCAACGTCACACTCGCCACCGGTGACTTGCGGCCGTTTTGGCCCTTCGCCGCGTACACCGCGAGCGCCGCAGCGAGCAACGTGCCGCCGACGCAAAAACCGAGCGCATTGATCTGCGGTTGGCCCGAGATTTCACGCACGACATCGATCGCTGCAATCGGCCCTTCGCCCACGTAGTCGTCCCACGTCTTGTGTGCAAGCGACGCATCGGGGTTTCGCCACGACACCACAAACACCGTGTGCCCTTGCTCCACGGCATAGCGTACGAGCGAGTTCTCGGGTTGTAGATCGAGGATGTAGTACTTGTTGATACAAGGCGGCACCACCAGCAACGGGCGCTGATGCACCGTCGGGGTGAGCGGCTTGTACTGAATGAGCTGAATGAGGTCGTTCTCGAAAACGACTGCCCCTTCCGTCGTGGCAACGTTGCGGCCCACTTCGAAGGCGGCCTCATCCGTCTGCGACACTTTGCCCTTACCCATATCGACGAGCAGGTGCTGCATGCCAGCGAGCAGGCTGTCGCCGTGCGTCTGCACCAGACGTTGCTGTGCGTCCGGGTTGGTCGCAATGAAGTTCGCGGGCGAGCTCGCGGCCACCCACTGTTCGACGGCGAAGCGAATGCGCTCGCGCGTCTTCACGTCGGCGTCAACCAACTCGGCCATGCGCATCAGAAACCGGCCGTTGAGCAGATAGAGCGCAGCGGGCAGCGCGTAGAACGGATTTCGCCAGCCGTCGCCCGCAAAACGCCGGTCACCCAGCGGCGGCGCGTTATCGAGCCCGGGTTGGTTAAAACTCGCGACAAGCTCGGCGAATTCGCGCGCGTACTCCGTCTGAAGGGCATTCAGACGCGCAGGATCGACATGCAACGGCGTCGGCTGCGGCAAATTGCCCGACTTGCCGAACAGTTCGAAGAGATGTGAGAAAGGATTGGCGGGATTCGCTGCGCCGTTGGCGCCCGCAGCGCCTGGCAGTGCGCCGAACAGTTGTTGGGCGGCACTGAACCACTGCGACATGTCCTGAGCGGAGAGCGAAGCGGAGGGAAACTGCTGAGCAAACGAGGCGGCAAACGAAGCCGGATCGAAGTTGGCACTGGCGCGATTCATGATAGCCTGAGTGTCACGTCCGTTGCGTCCACGGGCCAGTGCCCGAAACGCGGCGGCGTGCTACGCCTCGCGAGCGTTGCGCCCCGCCTGTAAAGCATTCTTGCGTGCGAGCGCAGGCGTGTCAATGTTTGCGGTGTACGTCCTACGGAATTCTCCCGTCGCCCCGACCATTTTTAAATGCGCGTTTGTCCCGATGCTGATCATCGTTCTCGGCTGGCTCTATGTTCTCGCGATGGTCGCGATCACGGCCCCTTCGGTCTGGCTCGGCCTGTTCATCTTTCTCGGCGGCGGTGTCGCGCCTGCCCTGCTTTGGCTTTATATCGCTGGGGGACGCATCCGACGGGCCAGACGGCAGCATCTAGAACGTCTCGCCAGTCTCAACAGTCTCGATAGCACTGCGTCCGGCGGCATCGATCTTGATGAGACTCGCCCGAGTACCCAAGATGCGGATTACGCCACACCCGGCGCCACCGTCACAACGGCGTCATTAACAGCGTCATTCACCGCGCCGTCGATTACGCCACCCGCCACACCAGCGCCGCCATCCGTCCCGTCGTCCGATCACGGCGATACGAATAGAAGCGCGACGCATCGCTAACCGTACACCACTGCCCGCCGGAGACACTCGTCACGCCCTCGCGCGCAAGCCGCAGGCGCGCTAACGCGCACAGGTCCGCCAGCGACTTCCCTGCCTCCGGATCGCCATGTGCGACGAACGCCGCCAGCGTCGCATCGCGCTCTGCGGGTGTCGCCGCAGCCAAAAACGCCTCCCGCACTTCCGGTCCGACTTCGAACGTTGCCGGTCCGATACACGGCCCGAGCCATGCGATTACTTCCGCGCGCTCGCCCGCCCCCGCCGTTTGCGGCAGACGCGCGCGCAGCGCTTGCACTGCCTGTTCGATCACACCCACGCAAAGTCCGCGCCAGCCCGCGTGCGCGGCGGCAACCGCCTGCCCCTGCGCGTCGCACAACAAGACGGGTAAGCAGTCGGCCACCATCACCGTACTCGCCAGCCCAGCGGCATTCGTCGCGCTCGCATCGGCTTGTAACGGCTCGCCAGCGCGAACGGCGTCGAGCGCATCCTGCGAATCGACCACTCGGGGGCCGTGAACCTGTGCGACCCACGCGGACGGCACGCCCGTGCGCGCCGCCAGCAACGCACGGTTCGTCGTGACCGCAGCGGGATCGTCATCCGCCTTGAAACCCAAGTTGAAGGTCGCTTGCGGCCCTTCGCTCACCCCACCCGCGCGCGTAGTGAACACCGCGCGAACATTCGATGGCGCGGGCCAATCGGGAATGATCCAGTCGTCGGGGATGTCGTGCTGATGGTTTCGTTCAGGCAGGGAAGAAGTCATCGAGCGAATCGGGAAGGGTTGAGAAGTCGAATTCGAGGCCAATCGCGGCCATGAGTTCACGCATATCGTCGGGCAACGGTGCCTGCCAGTGCATTGCACGGCCGTCGTCCGGGTGAATCAAACCCAAACGCCATGCATGCAACGCCTGCCGCGAGAATTCGCCAGGCAGCGCCGGGCGCCGATGACGAGGCTTATAAAGCGGATCGCCCAGCAGCGAATGGCCGAGATGGGCCAAATGCACGCGAATTTGGTGCGTGCGTCCCGTATCGAGCGAACACAACACCAGCGAGACCGGCGAATTCTCCCATTCGGCAGTGGCCACGGTGACGACTCGGGTGCGAGCGGGCTTCCCGCCCTGTCCGTGCACCACGGCCATGCGAGTGCGCTCGCGCGGGTCGCGTCCAATCGGTGCATCGACCACGGTGCGCAAGGGCGGACGCCCCCACACCAGCGCCGCGTAATGCCGCTTGACCGTACGCGCCTGCAACTGACGTACCAAATCGGTCTGCGCAATCAACGTACGCGCCACTACCATCAGGCCAGAGGTTTCTTTATCTAGGCGATGGACGATCCCCGCACGCGGCAAATCAGCGGCGGCCTGTCCGTAGCGATGCAGCAAACCGTTGAGCAACGTGCCCGACCAGTTACCGGCGGCCGGATGCACCACGAGCCCTGCGGACTTATTGAAGACGGCCAGCGCGGCATCTTCGTATACGACGTCGAGCGGCACGGGTTCCGGCGCGAACGCCAGCTGCTCGGGGAGCGCTGCGGGGGTGATCGCCACCGCCTCGCCTCCGGCCACCTTCTGGCGAACTTTGGCTGTCACGCCGTCGAGCGTCACGCGCCCGTCTTCGACCCACGCCTGTAACCGGCTGCGGGAATATTCAGGAAAACACTGTGCTAAGGCCTTGTCGAGGCGTTCGCCAGCGAGGGCATCGGGCAATGTGGCCCTGAGCGGTTCGGCACTTTCGGCCGCGCCCGTCAAGGCAGAGGTAGAATCCGTGTCGGAATTGTCGGTGCGATTGGGAGCACCGGGGAAAGCCGCGGGAAGCGAATCGAGGTCGTCGTCAGACGAGTCCTCTGCATTTTCCGTGGCAAATGAGGCGGTTACGCTATAATCCGGCACTATTGAACGGGTCATCGAGAAGTGAAGCCAACGAGCATGCAAGCCCTGAAACTTGTCAAACATCTTACGCTGGCCGTAGTTCTGGTCGGCGGCGTGGCCGCCTGCGGCATTCTGCCGGAGAAAGTCGACGAAACGGCCAGCTGGTCGACGAACAAATTATATACGGAAGCCAAGGACGCCTTCGACGGCGGCGACTACACCAAGGCTGCCAAGTACTATGAATTGCTCGAAGGGCGCGATCCGTTCGGCCCGCATGCCCAGCAAGCGCAGATCAATACCGCGTATTCGTATTACAAAGACAACGAGCAGGCTCAGGCGCTTACCGCCATCGACCGCTTCATTCGTCTGCATCCGGATAGCCCGTCGATCGATTACGCCTATTACCTCAAGGGTCTGATCAACTTCAACGACGACTTGGGCCTGTTCGGCCGCTTCTCGGGTCAAGATCTGAGCGAGCGCGATCCGAAGGCACTGCGTGCGGCGTATGACAGCTTCAAGTATCTGGTCGAACACTATCCGACCAGCAAGTACGCGAACGACGCTGCCCTGCGTATGCGTTACGCCGTCAACGCGATGGCTGCCCACGAAGTGCACGCCGCCGAGTACTACTACCGCCGTGGCGCGTATCTGGCTGCCGTGAACCGCGCCCAGACCGCACTGCAAGACTTCGACAAGGCCCCGGCCCTCGAAGACGCGCTGGGCATCATGATCAAGTCGTACGACAAACTCGGCATGACCGAATTGCGTGACGACACCCGCCGCGTGATGGAAAAGACGTATCCGAACAGCGGTTATCTGACGGTCGGCCATCGTATCGACGACGGCACCGGCAAGAAGTCCTGGTGGCAGATCTGGCGTTAATTCGCCCCTGATCTGGCATCGAACCTCGCTGTTCTGCCGCACCATCGAAAAGCCCTCGCATGCGAGGGCTTTTTGTTTTCCGCTTACATTGTGGTTTTCACCGGATATTGCGTAAGGAGTTTGTCGCGTGAGTTCGTCCCAATCGTCCCTTTCCGCCCCTCGCCCCAACAAAACCCTGCTCGCTCTGCGCCACGTGCACTTCGAGGATCTCGGCATCCTTGCGCCGTTTTTCGCCGAACGCGGCTATGCCATCGAGTACGTCGATGCGCCGGTGAGCGATTTGCGCAGCCTCGACGCCCTGTCGCCCGATCTGCTGGTTGTCCTCGGCGGCCCGATCGGCGCATTCGATGAGGCGATCCACCCGTTTTTGGCCGACGAACTGGCGTTAGTGAAAGCGCGTCTCGACGCGAAGACGCCGATCCTCGGCATCTGCCTCGGTGCGCAGTTGATGGCGCGCGCGCTCGGCGCGAAGGTGTACTCGCTGGGGGTGAAAGAGATTGGGTATGCGCCGATTACGCTGACGGCTGCGGGCGAAACCTCACCGCTAGCAGCGCTGGGCGATACGCCCGTGCTGCACTGGCATGGCGATCAATTCGATATTCCGGCCGGTGCCGAGCATCTGGCACGTACCAGCGTCGGCGCGCATCAGGCGTTTTCGCGGGGCCGACATGCGCTCGGGCTGCAATTCCACTTGGAAGCGGATGCCGCGCGCATCGAATCGTGGCTCGTGGGTCATGCGTGCGAGCTAGGCGCGGCTGGCATCGACCCTGTGGGATTGCGAGCGGATGCGCAACGCCATCAGGCGCGACTCGCAAAGGCAGCCCCCACGGTGGTCGGACGCTGGCTCGACGCCCTGCCCCACTGAAACCGCATCGGCGGCGTGTCGAAATGGGGCGTTACAGCGTGAATCGATGTGCTGGTGCCACGGGCATGCCAACGCAAGACCTACGCGTTGGCACGCGCCCCGCCCTTAACCTTCCGCGTCTGCCGCCATCTCATCGAAGAACCCGCGCACGATTGAGATTTCGCGCGTGCGCTTGAACGGTGGCAGGCTTTGCCAGATGCGTCGTCCGTAGGGCTTATCGACCAGCCGCGGATCGCAAATCATCAACACCCCGCGGTCGCGTTCGGAGCGAATCAAGCGCCCGGCCCCCTGCTTGAGCGTAATCACCGCCTGTGGCAATTGGTGAACGGCAAACGGACTCAGCCCCTTCTTGGTCAGCGCATCGAGGCGCGCAGCCAATACCGGATCGTCGGGCGGCGCGAACGGCAGCTTGTCGATGATGACCAGCGACAACGCTTCACCACGCACGTCGACCCCCTCCCAGAAACTCTGGCTCCCGATGAGCACCGCATTGCCCAGCGCACGGAACCGGTCCAGCAACTCGGTCCGGCTCGCCTCACCCTGAACCAGCAGCGGATACGGCCAGCCGCGCCGATCGAACTCTTCACGCAAACGCTCCGCCGCGCGATTGACCGCACGCAACGTCGTGCACAACACGAACGCGCGCCCGCCACTCACCTCAAGCACCGGCATCGCAGCATCGAGCACGGCATCGGTAAAGCCCGGCGACGACGGCTGCGGCAAACCGCGCGGTACGTACAGCAGGCTCTGATTCGGGTAATCGAACGGACTCGCCAGCGTCAACGATTTTTCAGAATCGAGCCCCAGTTGCGCCGCGTAGTGATTGAAATTGCCCTTCACCGACAACGTAGCAGACGTAAAAATCCACGCACGCGGCGCCCCTGCGCGCTGCTTGGCGAAAATCGGGGCGATCGACAGCGGCGTCTGATGCAACTGCACCGCCTGCGAGAACACCTCAATCCAACGCACCGTCTCAGGCGGCGTGTAGACCTTCTCTTTACCGCCCTCGCCGTCTTGCCCTTGCGCAGCCGCTTTCGCCTCGGCAGCGACGCGGGCCGCTTCGGCCTCACGCGCCACGGCAGCTTTGGCCGCCTTTTCCCGCTTGCCGTCGGTCACACGCGGTGCGTCGGGGTCGAGCAGCGGCAACGGTGCCTCGCCCGGCGTCGGCGGCGTCACGCCCATCTGCCAACGCTCGAGTTGCTGATGAAGTTCTATCGCGCGACGCAGGCATGCGCCCAGCGCTTCGGCACGCTCAGCCTGATGTTGCAGCGTTTCGATCAAGTCTTGCAACGCGACGTCGACACCGTCGAGCGCACCGAACAACTCGTGATCGTCGGCCAGTTGCGCCACCGACATCCGCGTGTTGTCGGGCCCGAACGTCAAACGCACATCGCGAGCAGCGCGTTCGAGATTGGCCCCCAACTTGACCCAATCGGCCGCATCGCGTGCGTGAATCAGGCCCTCGGCCACGCAATCACGCGCGAGCTCGAGAATCTGCCCCGTGGACACCGTCTCGCCGAAGAACAGCGTCGCCGTCTCGGGCAACTGATGCGCTTCGTCGAAGATCACCGTATTCGCGCTGGGCAGCAACTCGGCCATGCCGGTGTCGCGCAGCATTACATCGGCGAAGAACAGATGGTGATTGACCACCACGAGGTCGGCTTGCTGCGCCTCCTTGCGGGCCAGCATCACAAAGCAGTCCTTATAGCGCGGACATTCCTGCCCCAGACAGTTGTCGCGTGTGGACGTCACCTGCGCCCAAATCGGCGCATTCTCCGGCACAGACGCCAACTCAGCCTTGTCGCCACTCTTCGTGATTTGCGCAAACGTCACGATCTCGCGCAGTTGCGCGGCTTCGTGGCGCGACGCGAAGCGCGCTTCCTGCTGCGCCCGTTCGAGATAGTAGTGACAGAGGTAATTCGAGCGGCCCTTGAGCATCGCCACGCTCACCGGCACGGCGAGCGCGCGGCGCACCGTCGGAATGTCGCGCGCGAAGATCTGATCTTGCAGGTGCTTGGTGCCCGTCGAGATGATCGTCTTGCCGCCCCACAGCATCGCGGGCACCAGATACGCGTACGTTTTGCCGGTGCCGGTGCCTGCCTCGGCAATCAGCGAGTCGTGCGTATCCATGGCGGATGCCACGGCGCGGGCCATTTCGGTTTGCGGTTCGCGCGAGCGATAGCCGTCGATGGCGCGCGCCAACATGCCGCCGTCGCCGAAGATTTCCTCCAGCTCACGCTCTCGCTTGGCGGCGAGGGGCTTGAGACCGTGGAACGTGGGCGCGTCGGCGGAAGTGGAGACGTCGGGAGAATCGCTGGCAGCGGCTGCGGAATCGATCAAAACGGCAAATAAAACTCAAAGGCGCCGCGAATCGATAACGCACGATTCGCGACGCCGGCAATGAAAAAAGTCGCGCATACGGTTCGAACCGTATGCCTCGGTATGCAGCAAATTCAGGCCGGTTGATCCGGCATTTGCTGCACTTGCAACAGGGTAATGGTGTCTTTGATTTTCAGACGGCGCTTCTTGAGGCGCGTGACTTGCAGTTCATCGTACGTCGGCTCCGTCAGCAACTTGTCGATCAGAAAATCGAGATCGCGATGTTCGATCTGCAACTCGATGATGCGACGTCCAATGGAGTGAAGATCGTGCTGCATCGTGGCAACTCTCCTGCAACGCTGAAGTGATCCCGGCGCCGGTAACCGACCGGCCCGGCCTCGCTTACTGTCCGGGCAACGCCTTTTGTGCCGGAGTGCTGCCCGACTGCGACTGGGCACGGCGCTCGTCCGACTTCTTCTGGCGCTCGATGGCTTCCGCCTGCTTCTCGCCGTACTTACGCACGTTCTCGGCACGCTCGGCAGCCTTCTGATCTGCGGTCGCCTTCGCTTCGTCGAGCTTCTTCTGCTGCTCGGCCTGCTTGGCATTGTACTGCTCGGCGTTGGCCGCTCGTTCCGGCGCCTTGCCGGTGCGCTCGGTCACGCGCTGCTGATATTCGGCCTGCTTTTCCTGATAGGAAGTCACGTTCTGCGCACGCTCTGCGGCGCGTTGCGGGGCTTCGGCCGCGGTCTCGGCGCGCTTGGCATCCAGACGCTCGTCGCGCTCTTTCGCCCGCGCTTTACGCTCGGCATCTTCGAGCACCAGACGTTGACTGCGCACGGCCTTGAGCGCTTCACGCTGTTCGTCGCGCGCCTTGTCGATGCAATAGTTCACGAAGAACTTCGACGCGCATTCGTACTTCGCCTCTTGGAAGCGGTAGTCGATCCACGCGCGCTGACGGTCGATCACGGCACGGCGGCCAGCGAAATCGTCGTCAGCGGGATGCATATCGAGTTTGTCGTCGTACGCAACCGGCTTGTCGTCTTCGGCGGCAGCCGCCGCAGACGCACTGCTGGCGGCCGACGGCGTGCGATCGGCGGTGGCATCGAACGGGACTTGGGGCACGCGCAGCTGTTCGGTCGTACGGCCCGCGGCTTCGACGGCCGAGAGACCCTGCGCGAACGACGCGGCGGGCATGGCAACGACGGCAGCGGCAGCCACGGCCGACAGCGCGCTAAAAGCAGCGACCGACGTACCAGCGCGACCGCGCGAAAACAATTTTGCGAAGGAAATCATGAGGTTGAGCAGAGTGATGCCAAATTTTAGCATTGCCTGCCCGGACGCGCCCGCGGTTTATGGCAAAATGCCCCGCTCCTGGCACTTGGGTAATTCGCAACACTCATGACGCAAAACGTAGCCCTTCAGATCGTTCAACGCATCGCCGCCGAACTCAGCGTGCAGCCACGCCAGGTCGCCGCCGCCGTGCAACTGCTGGACGAAGGCGCCACCGTGCCCTTCATCGCACGCTACCGCAAGGAAGTGACGGATAACCTCGACGACACGCAGCTGCGCACGCTCGAAGAGCGTTTGCTGTACCTGCGCGAGTTGGAAGACCGCCGCGCGGCCATCCTCGCGAGCATCGAGGAACAAGGCAAGCTCACCGACGAGCTGCGCACGGCCATCGAGGCCGCCGAGACGAAACAAACCCTCGAAGACCTCTACCTCCCGTACAAACAAAAGCGCCGCACTCGCGCGCAGATCGCCCGCGAAGCCGGCCTCGAGCCGCTCGCCCAAGCGCTGCTCGCCGATCCGACGCTCGATCCGCAAACCGAAGCCGCCAAGTTTGTCGACGCCGACAAGGGCGTGGCCGACGTGAAGGCCGCCCTCGACGGCGCCCGCGACATCCTCTCCGAACAATTCGGCGAAACCGCCGACCTGCTCGGCAAGCTGCGCGACTACCTGTGGAATCAGGGCGTCGTGTCGTCGAAGGTGATCGAAGGCAAGGAAAGCGAGGAAGGCGAGAAATTCCGCGATTACTACGACTACGCCGAGCCCATCGCTTCGGTGCCGTCGCACCGCGCGCTCGCCCTCTTCCGTGGCCGTAACCTCGGCATTCTGATGGTCAAGCTCGGGCTGGGCGAAGAACTCGACGCGCAGATCCCGCATCCGTGCGAAGGCGTCATTGCCGGCCACTTCGGCATTCGCAATCAGAGCCGCGCCGCCGACAAATGGCTGGCCGACGTGTGCCGTTGGTGCTGGCGCGTGAAGGTGCAGCCGCATCTGGAATCGGAACTGCTTACGCAAATGCGCGAGAGCGCCGAGAGCGAAGCCATTCGCGTGTTCGCACGCAACCTCAAGGCCCTGCTGCTTGCCGCGCCTGCTGGCCCGAAGAGCGTGATCGGTCTCGACCCGGGTCTGCGCACCGGCGTGAAGGTGGCCGTCGTCGACCGTACCGGCAAGCTGCTGGGCACCGACACGATTTATCCGCACGAACCCCGCCGCGATTGGGACGGCTCGCTCGCACGTCTGGCCAAAGTGGTCGCCGCGACGGGCGCAGAGCTGGTCAGTATCGGCAACGGTACGGCATCGCGCGAGACCGACAAGCTGGCGCTCGAGCTGATCAAGCGTCACCCGGAACTGAAGTTGCAGAAGATCGTGGTGTCAGAAGCCGGCGCCTCGGTGTATTCGGCATCGGAGTTTGCGGCGAAGGAATTCCCTGAGCTCGACGTCTCGCTGCGTGGTGCCGTGTCGATCGCTCGCCGTTTGCAAGATCCGCTGGCCGAACTGGTCAAGATCGAGCCGAAGGCGATTGGCGTGGGCCAATATCAGCACGACGTGAACCAGCGCGAACTGGCCCGCATGCTCGACGCCGTGGTCGAAGACTGCGTGAACTTCGTCGGCGTTGACGTGAACACTGCGTCGGCCCCGTTGCTCGCACGCGTGTCGGGCCTGAACAGCACGCTCGCGAAGAACATCGTGGACTTCCGCGACAGCAACGGCCCGTTCGCCAACCGCGAAGCGCTCAAGAAGGTGCCGCGTCTGGGCGACAAAACGTTCGAACAAGCCGCGGGCTTCCTGCGTGTGAACGGCGGCGACAACCCGCTCGATCGCTCGTCGGTGCACCCTGAAGCGTACCCGGTCGTCGAGCGCATTCTCGAGAAGATCAAGAAGAGCATCGGCGACGTGATGGGCAACGGCTCGGTCGTGCGCAGCGTCTCGGCCAACGAGTTCGTCGACGAGCGCTTCGGTCTGCCCACGGTGAAGGATATCCTGACCGAACTGGAGAAGCCGGGCCGCGATCCGCGCCCTGAATTCAAGACGGCGACGTTCCAGGAAGGCGTGGAGAAGATCACCGATCTGAAGCCGGGCATGCAACTCGAAGGTGTCGTCACCAACGTGGCCGCCTTCGGTGCGTTCATCGACATCGGCGTGCATCAAGACGGTTTGGTCCACGTCTCGGCCATGTCGACCAAGTTCATCAAAGACCCGCACGAAGTCGTGAAGGCTGGCGATATCGTGAAAGTGAAGGTGCTTGAAGTCGATCCGCGACGTCAGCGCATTTCGCTGACCATGCGTCTGAACGACGACCTGCCGGTGGCCGGCGCGAGCGATCGTCCGGGCGCAGGCAGTGGCGGCGGCGGACATCGTGGTGGTGGCAACGGCGGCAACCGCAGCGGTGGTGGCGGTGGCCGTCAGCGCGAACCGGAAACGGTGAACGCCATGGCAGCCGCTTTCGCTAAGCTCAAACGCTAAGCCGCACGCTGCATCAAAGCAAAGAGAAAGGCCCGCGAATCTTCCGATTCGCGGGCCTTTTCTTTTGACGTCTCGCTAAGCGATGCGTGCCGATGCAAGCCGATGCAAGCGTTAGGGCGACCTATCCGTCGCCCCGAAACCCGCATCAAATCTCGATCTTCGTCCCCAGCTCGACCACGCGGTTCGCGGGAATGCTGAAGAAGTCCGTCGGCTTGGCGGCGTTCTGGTGCATCCACGCAAACAAGCGCTCGCGCCAGATCGACATCCCCGGCAGCTTCGTCGGCACGACGGTCTCGCGCGCCAGGAAGAACGACGTATCCATCAGCTCGAAGTGCATATCGGTCTTCTCTTCGAGCAGATGCAGCACTTCCTTCACGTCAGGCGTTTCGTTGAAACCGAAGGTCGACACCACGCTGTACAAGCCGCCCGTGTGGTCCTTCACTTCCATGCGCTTGTCGTCTTCGACATACGGCACATCCACCGTGCGGAACGTCAGGAAGATGGTGCGCTCATGCAGGATGCGGTTGTGCTTGAGGTTGTGCAGCAAGCTCACCGGCACCAGCGTATTGCCGCCGGTCAGATAGATCGCAGTGCCCGCCACGCGATGCGGCGGATGGGCCAGCAGCCCTTGCAGGAACGGGCCCAGCGGAATCCCGTCTGCGGCGGTGCGTTCACGCAGCAGCTGACGGCCTTTGTGCCAGGTCATCAGCATGAAGAACAGGAACGCCCCCAGCGCCAGCGGCAACCAGCCGCCCTCCTCGACCTTGATCAAATTCGCACCAAAGAACGCGAAGTCGACCACGAGGAAGCCGGTAATGATCAGCGCGACCAAGAACTTGTTCCAGTTCCAGACCTTGACCATGACCACGCACGCAAGAATCGTCGTAATCACCATGGTGGTCGTCACCGCAATACCGTACGCCGCCGCAAGGTTGCTCGACGACTTGAACGCCAGCACGATCCAGATGATGACCAGCAGCAGCGACCAGTTGATCACCGGCATGTAGATCTGGCCGATTTCGCGATCGGACGTGTGCAGAATCTTCATGCGCGGCACGTAGCCCAACTGAATTGCCTGACTCGTGAGCGAGAACGCGCCGGAAATCACGGCTTGCGAGGCAATCACCGTCGCGGCCGTCGCCACCACCACCAGCGGCAGCAGCGCCCAGTCGGGGGCCATCAGGAAGAACGGGTTCTCGATCGCTTTCGGGTTGCTCAGCAGCAGCGCGCCTTGGCCGAAGTAGTTGAGCACCAGCGCCGGGAACACGAGGAACGACCATGCGAAGCGAATCGGACGGATACCGAAGTGCCCCATGTCTGCGTACAGCGCTTCGGCACCGGTCAGCACCAGGAACACCGAGCCGAGCACGATGTAGGCCTGCAAGGCGTGTGTGCGAATGAAATGGATGCCGTAATACGGGTTGATGGCCTTGATGATCTCGGGCGCAGCGAACATGTTGTACACGCCCAGCACACCGAGAATCACGAACCACACGACCATCACCGGGCCGAACAATCGGCCCACTTTGGCCGTGCCCGACTTCTGCATCGAAAACAGAATGATCAGGATGACGATGGTAATGGGCAGCACAAAGCGCGTGAGCGACGGCGCCGCGATCTCTAACCCCTCGACGGCTGACATCACGGAGATGGCGGGTGTGATCACCGCATCCCCGTAGAACATACAGGCCCCGAACATCCCCAGCATCATGAGCACAGAGGCCCACTTGCTCCCCGCGCGCACACTGCGCAGGCTCAATGCCATGAGCGCGAGCACGCCGCCTTCGCCACGGTTGTCGGCGCGCATCACAAACAGCACGTACTTGAGGGAGACGACGATCACCAGTGCCCAGAACAGCAGCGAGATGATGCCGAACACGGCTTGCTGGTTAAACGGAATGCCGTGTTGCGGATCGAAACATTCCTTGAGCGCATAGAGCGGGCTGGTGCCGATATCGCCGAAGACCACGCCAATGGCTGCCACCATCAGCGCAGGCATGGGCTGAGGGCGATGCCCCTGTCGTATGTTTTGCGTCATAAGGTTTGGGTAATCGCTTTATTGCGCTGCACAAAATGGGCGCTATTCTAACTGGCTGCCGAGTCCCTAGCTAGTCGGGACGGCCCCCGAGTGCCGGACGCCACACACGACACGTTCGCCTAGGATAATTGCAGCCGCGCCCCATGACCAGCGCGGTGCGACGCGGTTTTCCCTACCCCTCGCACGCGCCTGAACCCACCGCGGCAACGCGCATCGCGCCGTCATTTGAGTTGCAAATGCGAGACATGAGCGATTCGCCAGTCGACAGTCCCAGCGATTGCGTGTAGCGCATGCCGCCCGTTTGCAGCATCGCGGCGCAAAACGCCCTGATTGCCCTCGATTTCCATTGATCGGACACGAATCGGGCATGCATCGGGCATGAAAAAAGCCGCCCGAAGGCGGCTTTCTCACAAGCGGACGGCAGCGAACGGCGAATTAACGCTTCGTCTTGCGGCTGCTGGTGGTCTTCACCGAGCGGACCAGATCGGAGTCGGCGCTGTTCTGCTCGGCTTCCAGCGAACGAATCTGACCTTGCAGGTCGTTCAAACGCAGACGGGCGGCAGTGCGTTCGGTTTCAAGCGCCGAAGCCTGCTCACGCACGGCTTGCTGGTTCTGTGCCAGCGCTTGTTCCTGCTGACGCTGGATAGCCAGATCGTTCTGCACCGCGTTCAGGCGGGATTCGCTCTCGGCCAGTTGGCGCTCCATGAGAGCCTTCTGCGCTTCGAGCTTGATCCGGCGAATCTCGACGTCGGCCAGCACTTGCGTCTGACGCACGAAGTCACCGTACAGTGCTTCGGCCTTCTTTTCGTTGCTCAGCTTGACCACGCGCCAGAACTGGCCTTCGTGGAACAGCGCGACGTAGTAGCCCATCGTTTGCGGATAAAACAGCAGGCTGGCGCCGTAGCGGCCGTTGTACGTCGTGCGAAGTTCGGTGACTTCCTTGTTCTGAATGCGATCACGCAGTTCTTGAATCGTGCCCGAGGCCGATGCCGGGCCCGAAGGGGCTTGCGTGGGCACTGCCGGTGCGGCGAACTGACCCGGGGTTGACGACCCGGTCACATCCTTGACCGCTTCTGCGGCCCCCGCTGACGTCCCCCAGGCTGCCAGGCATGCCACCCCCACGCCCAACCAAAACCGCCCCCGGCAATCACTGATTTTCATCTGATCTGTTTTCCTGTTATCGACCGGATCGTTCAACGACCCTTATGCGTCGCATTCATTCCGCCCCCCCGGACTCCGTCCCGAGGATCTGAGACCTGCGTTTTTTTGCCACGACAGTGTAACGGACATCATGTCCCGCCGCCGCGCTGCCGGCAGATATTCACCGCACGCTCACAATAGCCGCCAATTCTATCCATTGCGCGGCGCTCTTCCAAGCGCGGAATGCAATATTGGGCCGGGAGAAATTCAACTGTTGATAACGCGCAACCCCGCAGCCGAAGGTTTTCCCTTAAACCGAAGTTGTGTGTCAGACAAATCCCTGCATTGAGCGGGATTTAAAGACCTACGGACTACGCAGTACGCGGAAAGCCTGACCGGCGGGATTTTGTACCGCTGCCGTCGTCGGCCGGTCAGCACCGGATCAGCTTTGGCTCAGCCCTCACTCAGCTTTCATATTCGCTGGCCAATTCCGAGTCGTTGCCCAGAATCTGATATTTGCGCATTTTTTCCCACAGCACCTTGCGGCTGATCCCTAGCGCATTGGCCGTATCCTGCCGCCGCCAGCCGTTGGCGTCGAGCGCCGCCACGATGCGGGTGCGCTCGGTGGCGTCCCAGCGCGCGCGGTCGGTGAGCGCGCCGCCGCGTACCGGGTCATCGCTGCGTACCACGACACCGGTGGCCAGCGCCTCGAAGATGGCCCGGATGCGGCGCTCGTCCCAAGTGCCCAACTGGCGGTAGATGATGCCGACGCGCTCGGCGATATTGCGCATCTCCCGCACATTGCCGGGGAACACGCCGCCCTCGACCAGTTCGCGCAGCCAGGGCGGTATTTTGCTGCCGATCTCCGGGTCGCCCGCCACTTTGCCCAGATAGGCGCTGAACACCGCCAGCTTGTCGACCGGTCCGCGCTCTTCAAGGCTAGGGATATGTAGCTCGATCACAGCCAGTCGATAAAACAGGTCCGCGCGGAACAGTTCGTCGCGCACCATCGACTTCAGATTCTTGTTGGTCGCCGCCACCAGCCGGAAGTCCAGCTTGACCGGCTGGGCCGAGCCCAAACGCGTGACCGCGCTGTCTTCGAGCACGCGCAGCAGTTTGACCTGCTGATACAGAGGCAGGTCGCCAATTTCGTCGAGGAACAGCGTGCCGTCGTTGGCTTGCTCGAAATAGCCTTTGTGCGAATACAGCGCGCCCGTGAACGCCCCCTTTGCATGCCCGAAGAAATGCGACTCGAACAGGCCGTCGGGAATCGCGCCACAGTTCACGGCGACGAACGGTCCTTGCCCGTAATGGCTCTGCTTGTCGTGCAGCAGCCGCGCAATGCGTTCTTTGCCCACACCCGTCTCGCCGTGAATCATCACGTTCGAGTCGCAATCGGCGAACGCATCGACTTCGGCCAGCAGATTGAGCATGGCGCTCGACTGCGCCACCAGCGGGTCGGACGGCGCCGGAGCGCGATCGGCTTCGGCAATCGCCCCTGAGAGCTTGAAGATGAGCGTGCGCAGTTCCGCGCCGGAGAAGTCGAGCGTCAGGATGTTGCTGTACTCGGGCGGATAGACGCGCGGATCGTTCTCACGCGGTGCCGTCGCCACCCAGATCACCGGCATGCCGTGGCCGAGTTGCCACTCATGCGCGTTGGTCGATGCCCCTTCGATGACCGAGACACTCACCACGGCGATGGACGCCCGCGTCTTGGTGCGCTCGCGCGAGAGGTCGGCCCCGTCGGCGCGAATCACTTCCATGTCGAAGCTGGCGAGGCAATGCGCCACCCGGTCGGCAATGTCGGACTTGCCTTCCCACACGTACACGTCGAGGTCTTCACGTACTGGCTTGCTTTTCATGCTTATCCGCTGGTCGCCGAACGCCCCCGGGCGTCCGTCATGGTGAAGTTTTGTCGTCGAGTTATCGAATTATTTTTGTGAGCTTCGCTAATACACCAGTTGCACCAGCCCGTTCTGGCAGTTGATGCTGTCCACGGTCACCGTCGTCATGCCAAGCGTGATGCCGAGCGCATTGAGCAACGTGTTGAGCAACGTGCTGATCGGCGTGAGCAACGGGTTGAGTAGCGTGTAGAGAATGCTGCCGAGCACGGGCGAGATGTTGCTGGTGCTCAGGCCGCTCTTCACCGCATCGACCCGGCACTGATTTGCCCCGCTGCCGAGCAAGTCGCACCCCACATCGGTCAGCGTACTGAGCAGCCCGTTCACAATGCCACCGAGCGTGTTGAGAAGCCCGGTGACGAGACCACCCACACCGCCCAGCACTTGCGGAAGATTTAGCGTCAGCACGCCGCCAAGCGTAGTCCCGAGCGCGTTCACAGTGGACTGAAGCCCTGAGGCCGCAGAGCTAAGGAAATTGTTGACCGTCGTCACCGACAACCCGACGGCGGAGTTCGGCACATTGCCCACCAGCCCACCCGCGGTCGTACTCGTTGAAGACGTTCCCCCACCCGCGCTCACATCCAGCGACAACCCCGTGAGCAGCGCCGTCACGATCTGGCTCAGGTTCACGCTCGACCCAATCGGCCCGACCTTCTGCGGGAATGGACCACTGAAGGTAATCGGCGCAGGCGAGTTCGTGACGAGCGACAGATTCACATTCCCCGACACGTTAATCAGTCCAAGCAGCGTCGCGATGTTCACGCGATTGGTCATGAGCGTGGTGCAACTCGCCGGATTGGTTTTCACGTTCACACCGCTCGCCGCCGCGCCCACGCAGACGTTGACCAGCCCGGAGTTCACCTGAATCGTCGTCGACGGTGTCGCGCCGCACTGCACCGCCGTGACCGTGCCGGTCGACTGGGCGACTTCCAGCACCAGCGGCAAATTCAACGTCGTGCCCAGCGAGTTCAGCAGCGAACCCGCCACCGAACCCAGCGACCCAGATGCCGCCGCCGTGTTGAGCGTGAGAAACAGCCGCACCTGTGCCGTCGTCGCCGTCGCACCGACGCCGCCAACGCCGACCTGCGGCGGCGAGATCACGTTCGCGCTGACGTTCACCGCGTTGCCCAGCAGACTCAGCCCGTTAATCGCAATCGCGTTATTCCCGTTCGCACCGACGATGGCCGCCGTAATCAGATCGGCCACGCCGATATTGGCCGTCAGCGCGTTGGCCGCCGACACACCGGCCGCATCGATATTGGCAATGATGCCGGGGCTCGTCGCGGTACCGAGCAACTGAATCGGCAGATTCAACACCGGGCTGTTGCCGAACACGTTGATGAGATTGTTC
The DNA here is from genome assembly GCF_902459645.1 of Pandoraea pneumonica. Classification (GTDB taxonomy): domain Bacteria; phylum Pseudomonadota; class Gammaproteobacteria; order Burkholderiales; family Burkholderiaceae; genus Pandoraea; species Pandoraea pneumonica. The sequence goes on along the minus strand of NZ_CABPSK010000001.1, from coordinate 121,828 downwards.
AGCGCCGTCACCGAAGCCGACACGGCCCCGTTCTGCGTGGCCAGCGCAGTATTCGTCGCGCTAAGCAAGGTGCCGAGCGTCAGGTTCTTGACCGCCGCCACGCCTGAGAGCGACGCCACCGACACGTCGCCCGTGACAGGCACGCCCAGCGCTTGCAGCAACCCTTGCGGCGTGATGTTCACCCCTACAAGCTGCTGCGCCGCGCCGACGTAGAGCGTTGGCGAAATCCCGATCGACTGAAGCAACGGCGCCAGTATCGAGTTATTCGCATTTAGCGCGAGCAGCCCGGAGTCGACGGTGAATGTCACCACCGCCGGTGCTTTCCGGGCGATGGCGGTTGCCGAAATATTGCGCGAGCCGGTGAGTTGGAAGAACGACACCACCGGCAACGTAAGCGTCACCTGTACAGCGTTGCCGCTGGCTGCATTCCCTGAACTCACAGCCGCAAACGTACCCGGCGTGGTGGCGCTTGCCGTCGGGTTGGTCCAGACGCCGCACGCCGTCGTGATCGTCGTTTTGGCGGCGTCGGCACCCAGATTCGACGTTGCATTTGCACGGGCCACCGTGTCGTAGGAGGTGGCGTTCGCACAACCCGGCAGCGTCTGTGCACCGGCAAGCGCTGCCATGTCGGCGGCGCGTTGCAGGTCGCGCCGTTTCATGAAGGCATAGCCCGCGTCGATGGCCAACGACAGCAGCAGCACCACAAAGACAAAAGAAAACGCGACGACCGGCACGGAACCGCGCTGCCGCCCACCGAAGCGGCGCAGGTTACCCAGCCATGTCGCCTGTGCGTCGCGGGATGCGGCGCACGCAGAAGGTGCGGCTTGCGATGCCGCTGGTGAAGCCGTTTTGCGCGCACGCGCACGGGGTGTCATGACGAATCACTGGCTTGCGCCAGCCCCTCCGCTCGATGTCGCCCCGCCCGCGCCACCGCCGCCGCCAGTGCTGCTATCGCTTTGCACCATCGTCGGGTAGAACGCGGGAATCGCGTAGTTAAAGCTCTCGAGATACCGCCGGTAAGCGCGCGAGGCCGTCGCCCCCAGCATCGGCAAACCGCGCCCGGCGGCCAAATTGCTCGCCTGCAATGTGAGCAACGCCTCCGTCTCGTCGCCCAACATGCCGTCGGCGGCATGCTCGCCGACGCGCAACGGTGTGGTACGACGCACCGTATTGGGCGGCACACGGCTCGCTTGCGAAACTGGCGCCGCTTGGGTCGCTTGGGTCGTCTGTGCTGCCGGGGCTTGCGCGGGCACTTGCTGGACGACGGCGGCATTTGTCGGCGCGGTCGGCTCCGCCGTCGCCTGTGCGACCGTACGCGTATCGGCGCCGCCCATTTGCCCCGTCAAGGGCGGACTCGTTTGCGCACCGGCCCAGCTTGCGCACAACGCCAGCGCGATACCGGCAAGCCATTGCGCTGCCGGTGCCGTATGGGCCGACGTGTCCCGATGCATCGCCCGGGTCGGCGGGGAGACTTGCTCCCATCGTTGCATTTGGCCTGCCATCATCACGTCTCCCTGAAGTTGCGTGACTACTTATGCGTTTCGCTGCTTGCGGGCTGCCCCGCGAATCATTGTGAATTCGAGAACCGGTCGAGCAACGAGGTCGGCATATCGCTGCGCGAGACATCGTTGGCCCGCGCAAGCTTGGCGTCCGCACCGCTCGCGGCGCTCTTCGGGGCACCCTTCGAGGCACTATCCGCAGCACTATTCACCGCATTATTTGCGGCACTGTTCGACGCCACGCGATTGACCGGAGCCGTTGCCGGAGCCCCGTCCGCCGTCGCCGCCACGGCACGCGCACCCGGTTCCGGCAAGCGCACGACGACAGCGCCAGCGGGTGCGGATGGGGAAACGGATGTGGAAGCAGATGCAGAAGCGACGGGTACCGCAGCCGGTGCCGCAGGCACAATCGTCGCTGCTTGAGCCGCCGCCTGAGCTGCCGCCTGCGCCGCTGCCCTTGCCGCTGCCGCGTCTGCCGCAGCGCGCGCAGCTTGCGCGTGGGCGCGAATATCGCTCGCGAGCTTGGCAATCGCCTCACGCGTGGCGGGCGGGAATTTCGCCTGCGACATCATCTGGTCGGCCCGCGTCGTCTCTCCCGTCACCAGCAAATACACGGCGAGATTGCTCAGCACCTTGCGGCTATCGGGTTTGAGTTCGGCCGCCTGGGCCAGCGGCACGCGTGCCCCGGCGGTGTCGCCGTTGCTCAACTGCGCAAAGCCGAGATCGCTGAGATAGAACGGTTCGGTCGGTGCCCGGCTCACCGCTTCGCGTAGTGCTTGCGTCGCGCCTGCATAGTCTTTGCGCTGCGCCGCGACTAGCCCGAGGCCATGCCATGCGGCGGCGGCCACACTGCTGCCAAGCAGCGTTCGATAGGTCGTTTCGGCCGCGTCGGGTTGGCCGGTCTCGCGCAATGCATCGGCGCGAAGAATGTCGACATCCGGCGAGCTGCCGTACTGGATTCGGAACTGATCGATATGCGCCAACGAGGCGAAGTAAGCCCCCCGGTCCTGCATCTCGCGAATCATCGACAGATACAGTTCCTTCGTATCGGGCGCGGCCGTCTTAGCCTTCGCTTCGTCATCCTGTTGTGCACGCATGAGCGCGGCGGCCGAGGGTGCGCCATAACCGCCGCCCTTCGACGCGCATCCGGCCACCATCAGCACGCACAGCGCACCGACGACCCAACGCGCCACGGGCTTACGCGCGCGCTGCGGCGAGTCTTCCCGTGCCATTGCGAAAGCGGAACGTGTCATTGTTGCAGGCCCTCCAGAGTTTTCGCCAGCGAGAGAATCGCCGGCCCCGCGACCACCACCATCAGCGCGGGTAACAACGTGAGCATCATCGCGAGGGTCATCTTGACCGTGAGCTTGCCGATGCGATCTTTCATCGTCTGGCGCCGCTGCTCGCGCAACCGGTCGCTGAACTGCTGCAACGGCTCTTGCACCGCACCGCCGTGTTGTTCGACCTGCACGATCAAGCGCACCAGCGCGCGCAGATCGTCGTTGTTGTACACCTCGCGCAAGCGCACCATCGACGCTTCGCGCCCTCGCCCGGACGCATATTGACGATTCGCGTTCTCGAATTCCTTCGACAGAATCGGCAGCACCTCACGGAAGTCGGACACCACCACATACAAGCTCTGATCCATCGACAACCCCACGCCCTGCAACAGACGGAGCAAGTCGATGAGCAGCGGCAACTCTTCCACCAACTCGCGACGGCGCTGATTGGCCCGGCGCTGCACGTAAAGCTTCGGCAGCATCAGCCCGACACAGATCGCGCCGATCAGCCGCAAGAGCGTGCCCAGACCGCCGTTACCCGGCATCCAGACCCACACGAACAACAGCAACGCCCCGGCCAACGCCACGCGAGAAAACAAGAACAACGACTTCGCGCGAACGCTGTCCCAACCGCATTGCGCGAGCAACAAGCGATCTTCGGCCGCGATCAGATACTGCCCCAGACGCGTCTCAGACCAACGCTTGCCGAGCGCCGCTGCACGATCGAAAAGCGAGCGCCAGCCCTTCGCCCCGGTGTTGGTCCCATCGTCCTCTTGCGCTGGCGAAAGCGAACTCCCCATCGGTGCCGTCGCCGCTCTAAGCGCCGCCAGCGCCTGCTGTTGCCGACTCGCAATCACCTGATCGATCACACGCCCGCTTCGATCCTGACGCAGCCCCCGCAGCAAAATGGCCGAAGCCGCGAGCAACAGACCGGCGGCGACCAGCAGCAAACCCAGCATCAGCCAGGTATGCGAATCGGCGGCCAGCGACGTGAAGGACGAAAGGTTCATTAGGGGATCGCCTCTCGCTCAGATGGATTTGGCCAGGCGGTACAGAATGAAGCCGCCAAGGGCTTCCAGCCCAAGACCGATGCCAATAATCTTCAGGCCCGCCGGTTGTTGAAACATGGGCTCGAAGAACGCCGGATTGAACAGCATCAGAAATGCGCTCACGACAATCGGCAACGCGGCGAGCACCCAGGCCGACATCCGCGTCTCCGACGAGAGTGCATGCAATTCCGCCTGCGCCTGCTCACGATCGCGCATGAAGCCCGCCATGCGCGCGAGAATCTGATCGGCGCGCCCGCCGAAGCGTGTCGACAAATCGACCACCGACGCGAAAAGATAAATTTCTTCGACGCGATACACCCGCGCAATTTGCTTGAGCGCGACATCGAGATCGACCCCGGCCTGCACTTGACGCACCGCGCTGTCGAGCAGTTCGCGCAGCGGCATATCCGCGTTGCCCGACGCCGTCTGAAACGCCGCAGGCAAGCTGTTGCCGACCGTCAGCATGCGCACCATGCCATCGAGAAATATCGGCAGTTGTTTCACGATCTCGGTATGGCGGCGTACGCCTTTCAACCAGTAGCGCAGCACCACCCCAATCACATACAGAATCAGCACAATCAGCGCCGAGAACGGCCCGTGCCACAGCAAGAAGAGCAATGCGAGCCCCACCCCGCCGCCAATCAACATCGCGTAAAAGCCTGTCGTCGGGTACACGCCCGCGCGCTCGAAGAAGAATTCCCACGGCAGCGCTTTGCGGCGCGCCACCCGTGCGATGGCGCCTTCCGCAGCCGCGAACTGCGGCGCGTTGTTGGCCAGTTGCCGTTCGATAAAAGCACTCGTCGCCTGCTCGCGTGCACGCTGATGCGTGCGCCGCCACAACTCGAGCCCCGCGGCCACGAGCAGCAGCGCGACACACGAGATCCACAACACGACGGGGTTCATCGACGCCGTCCGAAGAAGCCGCCGCCACCCGAGTCGGGCGGCGTATTGCCCTGCGCTGCCGCCGTCGCATTGCGCGTCTGGTCCTTGTAGCGCTGCAATTTGGGCGAGTGCGGTTGAATACCCAGGGACACCCAGCGGTCTTTCTCTTCACCGTCGGGACCGACAAAGGCTTCGTGGCGATAGAGTTCCTGCGTGGAAATCACCGTGTCCGAGACACCCGTGACTTCAGTGATCGACAGAATGCGGCGGCGTCCGCTCGACAAGCGGCCGATCTGCACGATGAAATCGAGCGCGCTCGTGATCTGGCGGCGCAGGCTGCTTTCGCTGCCCTGAAAACCCGCAAAACCCGCCAGCATTTCGAGACGATAGAGACATTCGCGCGGCGAGTTGGCGTGAATCGTGGCCATCGAGCCTTCGTGCCCCGTGTTCATCGCCTGCATCATTTCGAGCACTTCCGAGCCGCGCACTTCGCCCACGATGATGCGGTCCGGGCGCATCCGCAAGCTGTTACGAATCAGGTCGCGAATGGTCACCTCGCCCGAGCCGTCGAAGCCGCCTTGGCGCGACTCCAGCCGCACCACGTGCGGGTGATTGAGCGAGAGTTCGGCCGTATCTTCCACCGTCACCACACGCTCGGTGGCCGGAATGAAGCTAGCCAACGCATTGAGCAACGATGTCTTCCCCGAGCTGGTACCGCCCGACACAAGAATGTTGCATCGCGAGCGCACCGCCGCTTCGAGCAGCCCGTAAATCTCTTCGTTAAAGCTGCCGAGCGCCAGCAGGTCCGACGGCTTGAGCGGGTCTTTACGGAATTTCCGGATCGACACCACCGGGCCGTCGACGGCCAGCGGTTCGATCACCACATTCAGGCGGCCACCATCGGGCAGGCGCGCATCGACCATCGGATTCGATTCGTCGAGCCGACGTCCGATGGGCGCCAGAATGCGGCGCACGATGCGCAGCAAATGCGCGTTATCGGAGAAGCGCAACGCCTCGCGCGCGAGCACGCCGTTGCGCGACACGTACACGTCGTTGTAGCCGTTGATCAGAATGTCTTCGACCGCGGGGTCGCCGAGCAAGTCCTCGATCGGGCCGAAACCGGCCAGTTCTTTTGTGAGCGCATCCGAGATCTGACGCAGTTCGGCTTCGTTGATCGGAATGCGGCGCAGCCGCACGAAGCCGTCCATCTCCAAATCGACAAACTGCTGAATCGCGCCACGGCTCCAACGGCCGAATTCCGCGCCGAGTTCCTCGATCCGCGCGAGCAGATGCTCGTGCGCTGCGGTCTTGATGTCCTGAAATTGCTGCGAGTTGGCAAATGCACGCCTGTCGTCGGCAAATTCGATCGAGTCAGTCATATCAGTGCTTTCCAATGAAGCGGCCAAGCCAGCCCGAAGCCTGACGTTGAGCCGCAGCGCCCGCGTGCTGCGCGGCAAGCAGTCGTTCCGCAAGCGGTTGCAACGCCCGCACGTACGGGTCGCTGCGCGCCGTGTCGAGAATCAGCTTGCCCTGATTGGTCGCCGAGAGCATCGCCAGCGGCCGGTCGGGCAGCGTGGCGAGCAGCGGCACGTCGAAGCGTTTGGCGATCTGATCGGCTGCCATGCCGTAACGCGGGTCGTAGCGATTGAGCACCAGTTGCAGATGACTGCGCTCCACACTCTTCTCTTCGAGATCGCGCAGCAGCGACGCCAGCGAGACGATGGCACCCACGCTCTGATCGACCACGAGCCAGACTTCATCGGCGGCGCGCACCAGGCTCGCCACGAACGCCGGGTTGGAGAAGCCGCCCAGGTCGGCCACGATCAAATCGAAGAACGAACGCAGGCGGTCGGTGAGCGCGAGCGCGTCGGCCGCCGCCACGCTGCGCATATCGCCGAGATCGAGCGGCAGCGGCAACACGGCCAGACCGCTCGACGCATGGGAGATCGCCGTGTGCACCAGCGTCTCGTCGAAGCGGCGCAGGTTCTGCACGGCTTCGGCGAAGCTGAATTGACTTTGCGTATTCAGATACAGCAGACCGTCGCCCGAGGGCAGCCCGAGATCGAGCAGCGCCACGTGACCGAGCAACGCGGCGTCGAACTTATCGTCTTTCGACGCGGACGCCTTAGCCGGTTTCGCCGAAGGCGTCCCGACCGCGAGTTCTTGCGACAGTTGGGAGAGGTGCGCGGCGAGCGTGCTACAGCCCACGCCGATACGCGCGCCGAGCAGCACCACGAAGCGGCCGTGCCGGGAAGGTGCCGAAGCACTGGGCGGCGGCGTCTGATCGATGACGCGGCGAATGACGTCGAGCGCCTCTTCGTGCGTGGAGTGCATATCGATGAAATCGTGCACACCGGCGCGAATGGCGGCCTTCATGCCGTCGGCACGCACCATCGACCCCACCGCCACGAGCGGCAGCTTGGGCGCCACACGTTTGAGCATCTGCGCGAGTTCGGCCGCCTGTGCGATGCCGCCGTCGGCCGGCTCATCGGCGTGCCCCGTCGGTTCGCCCGAGAAGTCGAGCAACACCACCTGCGGATCGAGATCGCCGATGCGCTGCTGCAATTGCGCTGGCCGACCCGCCTCCTGAAGCAACACGCCCTCTTCGCGCAGCGCAGCCGAGAGCCACTGACCGTGGCCGGCGTGCGCGCTGCAAAAGAGGAAGCGATGCAACTCAGTCATGGTGTCCAGTATTCGGTTCGGTGCGTTCATGTTTGCACTCCTTACTGCTCCGCCAGCGTTACTTCGAGAACCCCGGCAGTTCACTGTCGCTTGCCCCGCCCATCAAGTAAGCGCCCCACACCTGACCGGGACGTTGCTCGCGCGTATCGCCCGGTAACGGCATGGCCACACCGGCGGCAACCGGTTTGACCAAATGCGGCGTCACGATGATGACCAATTCTTTTTCTGCACTCGAGTACTTCAAGTCCCGGAAAAATGCGCCGATGAGCGGCAAGTCGCCGAGCAACGGAATCTTGTCGACCGAAGCGGTCGTCGTACGTGAAATCAGCCCGCCGATGACGAAGCTTTCACCATCGCCCAACTCGACCGTCGTATCGGCACGACGCGTCGTGATCGCGGGAATTTGCACCGAATCGGTCACGATCGCGTTGGTGTAATCGATGTCCGACGCTTCCGGCGCCACCTTCAACGCAATGCGCCCGGGCGAGAGGATCGTCGGCGTCACCGTCAAGCCCACACCGAACGGCTTATACGTCACCGTCGTCGTGCCCAGACCGCCCGATTGCGGCACCGGAATCTCGCCACCGGCGAGGAAGCTCGCGCTTTGGCCGGAGAGCGCAACGAGCGTCGGTGCCGCCAGAATTCGGCCCAAGCCGTTCGTCTGCACCAAATCGATGGCCGCCGAGAGCGTGAACGCGCCGCGTGTGATCGAGCCGAAGAACGTGCCGAAGCTGGAGACCTGACCGCTGCCCGTTCCGCCCGACCCGCCGAAGGCCCCGGCCAGTTGCGAGACCACCCCGAAGCTGCCCGACCCGCTCTTCTTCGACGCGGCGAAGCTCGCCCCGATCTGATTCAGGATGTTGCGGTTGATTTCGACGATCTTCACATCGACCTGCACGACTCCCGTCTCGCCGACTGTCGAGCGATCGACCACCACACCGCCCTTGCCCGTCGCATCGACGGCAGCCGCTTGCAGGCCGCTATGCTCGATCATCGTATTCGCATGGCCTTGAATGAGCGCTGCGCCGCCGCGTGCGTCGACATTCGCGGTCCCGGTATCGCCCAAGGCGCTTTGCAGATCGCCCGTCACGTGCACTTCCCAGCGCATGGCCTCGCCGCCGCGCGGCCAGGCCGACACCTGCGTCGTGCCCGCCTTCTTGCCGACTACGAGCACCGACCCTTTGCGTCCGCCCGAACCCCGCAACACGACCACATCGGCCACGGCCGGGTCGGCCACGGCGATCCGCTCGAGGGTGCCGGGCAACGGCAGTTCGCGTTGCTCGTGCACCCCCAGCGTCAATGAGCGCGTCGCGCTTTGCGAGGTGTCTGCGGCTTCGGCCAGACGCACCGACACCGTGGCAGCGCACGCGACCAGCGCGGCGAAGCACAACAGCGTCCCCGTGACACGTCTGACATCTCGTCTGGCAGTGCGAACCTGGCTTCTGATCATGGCGTGGCTGTATCGGTCACTGTTTCGATTGAACTTGAAAGCCTTGGGTCAAGCGCTTCTCTACGTCGTCTGGTCTACGATCTTGCCGCTCAGAATGCTGCCGTCGTGCGCTCTGCACCGCGCACAACCTCGATGGAACCGCCGCCACCATGCCCGCCGCCAGCAGGGCGCGGGGCAGCGGCCGGACGCACCGGCGCACCGGCCAGCCCCGTCGTGGCGATACCGGCGTAAGCCTGATTCTCCGGCGTGTCGAGTGCCGCCTTGTCGTCGCCCTTGAGCCCGGCCTTTCCGGCAAGTACCGGCGGCGGCGACGGGAAGAGCGACGTATCGGGTTTGGCGTCATCCGCCGGGTTGCGCAACGCGAGCGTGATCTTTCCTTGCTGCGTGCCGAGCACCACGCGATTGACCTCGTCCACCGGCACAGCCACGACGGCGGCGGTCGCGGGCATCGGCGGTTGCACATTCACATTGGCCGGCGGCGGCGGCGGTGCCGTGGTCGTGGCCGCTTGCACGGTCGACGCGACACCCGGTGTGGTGGGTACCGGCGCGACGTCGTCGAGCGAGGCATTGCCGTAGCTCAGCACGCGCACACGCGCCGCGAGCAACCGGGCCTGCGTGTCGTCCACCAGCCCAACGGCCGGACCGGGTGCCTGATTGGTCTTCATCGTGAAAAACACGTCGACGTAGTCACCCGGGCGAATGCGGTTGGAAACCCCCACGACTTCGGTGACCGGCAACGCGACGGCGCGCTCCCCCGGCGCGAGTTGCATGGCCAGACCGCGTGCGAGGGTGTTTTGCGTGACCGGCACCCCGGCGGCAAGGGCCACGAGCGGCACCCGGCCAACGACATCGGCGGGGTTGGTGAAAGCGCCCGGTGTCTGGGCGTCGAACTGCACGATCTTGACGGCGTCGGCGGCGATGGGCTGTCCCGGAGAAAGCGCCTTGGCCGCCACCACGGCCGGGTAGCGCTGTGTGAGGGTTTGCGTGACCGCCGACGGCGTCGCCGCCGGGGCTGGCGCGTTTTGCGTACCCAATTTCAGCGCGAAGATCGCCAGCACCACCCCGGCAATGACCAGCACGACAGCAATAATCTTGGTGGCTTTGTTCATGGCTTGAGGCCCTGCGGCCGTTCAGTCACAAATTTCGGGCGCCGGCGAGCCGGCGGCATGACAACGTCGGTCAATCCTTTCTCACGCGAACCCTTAGCTGCCGCCAAGTGTCGACGTGTCGAGCGTGACTGCGGCGGTGCCATTGATGGTCGATGGCACCAGACTCCCCAGCCCCGGCCAATTGATGGTCATCGGCTGATTCAGGCTGAGGTTGACGTGAACGATGCATTGCGAGGCGGAGCTCGTCGCGCCGGAGGCAGGGCACGGATACGTGGTGTCGGGCACAAAGCTGGTCGTCACCGCGCTCGATGCAGGCCACGCCAGGGTGTTACCCACCGCCTGCGTGGCGAAGCTCTGGCGCTGCGACAGCGTACCGGCGCGCAACATCGCCCGGCCGCCTTCCGACGCCGCCTGCGTCAGCATTTGACGCGCAAGAATGTTGATGGAGAAGCCAACGGCGACGTAGAAAGCGGGCAACAGGATGATGAGAATAAGCATGAACTCCAGAGCGGCGACACCGCGCGCGTGCGCTTGCCTCAGCCCTGATCCCATCGGTGTCCCGTACCGCTTCATGACGACACTCCCCCGTCGCGCACGGCGCTTGTAGGCCGTGTTTGGCGACGCATTGGTCCTGCCTATTCGCGCGGCGTCGCCCGCGCCTCCCGTTTTTGCGGTGCCGCTTTTTGCGGCACTCGACATACCCGTCCCACTGTTCAAACCGCTACCGCACCACCAGCGCTGCCGCGGCCAGATACGCCCCGTAAGGCAACCCGATACGCCCGGCCCGCCATCGCTCCACGCGTTGCCACGTGGCGGTTGCCGCCATTCGCTCACGCCATCGCTTGAGCCATGCGAGGCGCCCTGTCAGCAGCACAAGGGCATGCACACCTGCCGCGACGCTCGCCAGACACCACACCGGCAACAGCGCCGGGTAGCCGGCAATCAAACCGATCAGTGCGAACAACTTGACGTCGCCCGCCCCCATCACACCGCGCCACCAAAACGGTAGTAGTACGATCAATCCGAGCAGCGCACCGAGACCGTGAACCCAGAGGACGCGAGGCTCTCCCTGCCACGCCCGCCACCCTATCCACGCCAGTGCAAGTGCGCCCACCCACAGCAGCCAGACGTTGGGAATGCGGCGTGCGATCAGATCGGTGACCATAATCGGCACGCAGAGCAACCACAGCAAGGTGAGCACGATGGCCCTCGTTTCAGTGCGAAATCACCGAGATGGCGGCCGACGACATGGTGCTGAATAACGACGTCATCACCCCACCCAACTGGGTATAGACGGTCGTCCCGATGATCAACACCACAATCGCGGCGAGAAGGCCGTATTCAAGCGCCGTCACCCCTTTCTGTCGTCGCGCGCCAGGCCGCCTTCGGCTTCGCTGCACGGCCTGTAAACGCCGCATGTGTCCCATACGCCGTCTCCAGGACTAAACGATCAAGTGCCGGCAGAAGTGATGACGGACTGAACCTTGCTGAAAATCTGCGTAAAGGTAGTCGTCAACGACGAGGAAACTGTCACCCCAATCACCACGGCGACAATGGCGGCCAAAATGCCGTACTCCAGCGCAGTTACGCCACGTTCATCGCGCGCAAACAGTCGAATACGATTGCCGAGTTTCATCTCACCCTCCCTCACTATTAAGGCGATTTTCGCCCGTTGGCATACACAGCGAGTCACACTCAGGCGCAAACCTGAAAGGCGCAAACCCGCCATATCGCTTATCAACTCTTGACTTCGACCCTGGGTTCGATACGCAGCAAGGCTTCCGAACCTCTTTTACTTTGTACGCCATTATTTCCCAGCCTGCCGAAGTAACCGTTGGGACGGCGCACTATTTTTTTTCGATGCTAATTTAAACTAAAACGCAAAAACTAGAGCACTTCTACCAATCGCCGCGGAGAATGTAAGAAAACGTTACACGGGTTGCTCAAACAATACTCCAAAACTAAGCAATGCAACACCGTCGAGGGAAAACCATGATTCTGTGCGTGTGAGCGAAACAACGCTTCAAATGCAGCGGACATTTAAATAACTTTTCATCCATCCGCCAGCACCACATCGCAACACCCTCATTGCGCCTCATCTTCCGCCGATGACTTCGCAATCCTTGCCAGTTACGGCGTCAGGCGATATCTGACACTTCCACCGCCATCCGCGCAACCATCTAATCTTTCGAAATCTTTCGCCATCCGTGGCATTTCCATACTGCCCGAATTAGCGCGTCGAATTCCATCCGCATTACCTCCTATTCGCCTGCGGCAAGCCCCCTTTTCCAGAGCGGCAATCACCTTTGCCGCAGCGAGCAGCGCATCGCATTGCGAACGGCTTGCGTAACGTGATTTCGGAAAATTACCTCGTATCGCCAAGTACTCCGGCGGCGCCTCACGAGAATCGATCGCAATTGCGTTTACGCATATGGGCGGCCCCTCTTTATCCGCGTATTTACCCGGACAAACACGGCACGACGTTACGTAACGTTACCCGTAACGCCCCTCGTAACGGGAACAGTTATTCGCCACATTTCGTCGCCATTTCACCTTTTCCCGATCTCGTTAACCCTGATTTTTGATCAGGCGTGCCAGTCGTCGATCTCTCGATCCAAAAGATTCTTGTTTTCCGAAACGCAAATAAATACAGGCTTTCGCGGCTATCGATCGGAAAACTAGAGCGATTACTCAACCCCGGATTTAGAGGTTGGCACACCTCTTGCGCATATCCCTGCATCGCAACGCTAAAGATCACCGGGGGACACCATGATCATTGGCATTACCAAACAAACGACGCTCAGCACCGCAGGCCTTACGGCCTCGCAGCAACGCGTCGGGGCCATGCAGCGCAGCGCTGCCGCCCAAGACGATCGTAGAGGCGCAAGCCCAGGGAGGAGCGGTGAGGACGGCGGTGGCGTACGCGCCACCGCCACACCGTTCGACACGGCTGGCACCCAACGCACGAATCAGGCCCTGGCGATGACGGGCCCCACCAGCGCAGCTGTCGAGGCGCTTCTGTTCGCACTCATCGCACAACGCATGAACACCCGACTGGCAGCGCAAGAAGCGCTCGCCTGATCACACACAAACGACCAGAGGACACCATCATGAACAGCATCCAACGCAACCTTATCGCTTCGGCCTGCCTTCTCGCACTCGTCACCATGACCGGTTGCGCCAGCTCCGGCTCGGGCGGCACCAGCGGCTCGCTTGGCGGCGGCGGCACCAGCGCCGGCTCGAGCGGCGGTGACGGCACCGGCAGCGGCGGCGGTTCGGGCACCGGCACGGGTACCGACGGTAGCAGCAGCGGTGGTAGCAGCAGCGGCGGTAGCAGCAGTGGCGGCAGCAGCAGCGGTGGCAGCAGCAGCGGCGGTAGCAGCAGCGGCGGTAGCAGCAGCGGTGGCAGCAGCAGCGGCGGTAGCAGCAGCGGTGGTAGCAGCAGCGGTGGTGCCTCCACCAACCCGATCGGCACGGTGGCCGGTACGGCCAGCACGGGCGTCGTGACGCAAGTGGGCAAGACGGTCAGCGACCTGGGCACCACGCTCGCCGGCACGCAACTGCCGCTGGTCAGCACGCAAACGCAAAGCGGCCTGTCCGGCGCGGTCGTCTCCACGGGCAACGCCGTGCAAACGCTCGGCAACGGCCTGACGAACGGTCTGGGCAAGCTGGGTTCGGTCTCCGACCCGCTCAACCCCACGCTCGCCAGCGTCGGTGGCGTGGTCTCGAACCTCGGCACGGCCGGCACGCAACTGGGTAGCGCAGTGGCTGGCCTCGGCCAAACCGGCCCCTTGGCCAACACCCCGATCAATGGCGTGACCACGCTGCTCGGCGGTGTCGTCACGGCAGTCGGCAACGGCGGCGTCGCAATCGGCAACAGCCTCACAAGCACGATCACGAGCGCACCGGTGCAACAACTCACGACGGGTCTGTCGTCGGCCATCACCCCGATCACGAACGTCGTCACCAACACCACGCAAACCGTTGGCAACGCCACGGGCCTGGGCACGCCGGTCGCCGGTCTGCTGGCTCAAGTCGGCGGCGGCCTCGCCGGTGTGGGCACCAAGGTGGCATCGCAACTCAACAACCCGATCGCGACCGATGTCGGCGGCCTGGTGGCGGGTGTAGGCAACACGGTGGCCAGCCTCGGCGGCCTCGTGCACGGCACGCCCACGAGCACCAACCCGCTCGCTCCCATCACGTCGGCCCTCGGCGGTCTGGGCGGCCTCGGCGGCGCAGGCGGCAGCGGCCCGCTTGCCCCGGTTACCAACCTCGTCTCGGGCCTGACCGGCGCACTCGGCGGCGCAGCAGGTGGCACCTCGGGCAGCAACCCGCTTGCCCCGGTCACCAACTTGGTCTCGGGCCTGACCGGCGGTCTCAGCGGCGCAGCAGGCGGTGCCTCGGGCAGCAACCCGCTCGCCCCGGTCACGAACCTGGTTTCGGGCCTGACAGGCGGTCTCGGCGGCGCAGCCGGCGGTGCTTCGGGTAGCAACCCGCTTGCCCCGGTCACCAACCTCGTCGCCGGTCTGACGGGTGCGCTCGGCGGCACGGCTTCGGCAGGGGCAGGCGGCTCGGCCGGTTCGGGCGGTGCCTCGGCAGGCGCGGGCGGCTCGGCTTCGACGGGCGCACTCGCCCCGGTGACCAACCTTCTCGGCGCGGTAACCGGTGCCGTGGGCGGTGCCACCGGCTCGGCAGGCGCCAGCGGCGGTGCACTGGCTCCTGTGACCGGCTTGCTGGGCGGCCTGCTCGGCGCCAAGAAGTAAGCGCAGATCGCGAACTGGAGCGCCAAGACCATGACCCGTGCGATTCCCCCACCCGCCTGCGATCGCCGCGATCCGGCCCTCCTCCCGATGTCCGCACATCGGGTCGAGAAGGTCCGGGTCCGGCCCGCCCCGAACGCGGCTCGTCTCAACTGTGCCAACCGTACATCAAGGCTTCAACGGTTACAGAGCGAACGGCCCAGGTTTCTGAAATGGAAGTAACCGAGCAACCGAAGACATAACCACAGAACGTCACTGCGCGGCTCGCCGCCGGGACACAGGAAAAATCAGGGAGATGAACATCATGTCGAACGCACTGCAACGTACGCTTTTCGCCTCTGCCGCCATCGGCGCCATCGCTCTCACGGGCTGCTCCAGCGGCGGTGGCGGCAGCGGTGCCACCGCCTCCGGCACCACCGGCACTCCGAATGCGGTCGGCACGACGGCCACCGGCGCAGGCGGTGTGGTGAGCTCCACGGGTAACGTGGTCAGCGCCCTGGGTAATCAGGTCGCCAGCACCAACCTCCCGCTGGTTTCGCCGCAAGCCACGCAAGGCATGGGCAACGCCCTCGTGCAGACCGGCAACGCCGTCACCGATCTGGGCAACGGCGTGAGCAGCGGTCTCGGTCAGGTCGGCGCCTCGAAAGACCCCGTCGGCACCACGCTCGCCAGCACCGGCAACGTCGTGACGGATCTGGGCAACGCGGGTGTGTCGCTGGGCAGCGGCGTCGCAGGCATCGGCAAGAGCGGCCCGCTTGCGGGCACGCCTGTCGACACGCTGACGACGGCACTCGGCAACGTTGTCGGCACCGTCGGTCAGGGCGGCATCGCTGGCGGCGCGATTCTCAAACAAGCCTTCAGCGGCGGCCCGCTGGTGACGGCAACGACGGCACTCTCGTCGGCCATCACCCCGATCACCAACGTGGTCTCGGATACGACGCGCACCGTGGGTAACACCACGGGTCTGGGCGGCCCGGTGCAGAACCTGTTGACCACGCTGGGTAACACGGTCGGCACGGTCGGCACGACGCTGCGCGGCGCTTCGTCGAATCAGGTGGTCTACGCACTGGGCGGCACGGTCATCGCCACCGGCAACACGGTGTCTGGGCTGGGCGGCTTCGTGAACGGCTCGACCTCGACTGGCTCGTCGAACCCGTTCGGCTCGCTGCTCGGCAACCTCGGCAATACGGCCGCTGGCGGCGGCACGTCGGGCAACCCGCTCGGCTCGGTGACGGGTCTGTTGGGTGGTCTGGGCGGAGCGACGGGTGGCAGCAGCCCGCTGTCGTCGGTCACTGGTCTGCTGGGCGGTCTGGGCGGAGCCAGCGGCGGCAGCAGCCCGCTCGCGCCGGTGACCAGTTTGCTCTCCGGTCTGACGGGTGCCGCAGGCGGCACGGGCGGCAGCAGCCCGCTCGCTCCGGTGACCAGCCTGCTGGTGGTCGTCACGGGTGGCGGCTCGGGTTCGGGTAGCAGCAATCCGCTGGCCCCGGTCACGAATCTGCTCTCCGGCGTCACCGGCGCAGCTGGCGGCAGCACGGGTTCGGGCACGACGGCAGGGCTGGGCAGCTTGCTCGCGCCGGTCACCAACCTGCTCGGCAGCGTGGGTTCGGTTGCCAAGTAACGCGTAGTAAAAGCGCGTAGTGAACGCTTAAGACATACCCATCGCGCAACGGCAACAGACACCGATGCTTTGCGCACTTGATCGATAAGGAGATGCCATGGCCCGCTTCATTCCCGACACCGGCCTTTTGATGCGCGGCCATGGCGAGTCCGCCACGCAAATGACCGAACCGGCAGCAATGCGCGAACCCGGCAACGGTACGTTTTCGAGCCACTTGCACAACACCTCCGGCACCGACCACGGTGCCGCTTACGGGGCAACGTCTTCTGCCTCTCAGCTCAACGGAACGCACGGCACCATGAGCGACCGACACACGAATCGCAACGACCTCGTCGCCGGCATCGTCCGCTCGCTCGGACGCCGGCTCGCCGTGTACACCGCGCTCTATCACGCGGCGCTCGCCGAACAACTCGGATTGAACGTCACCGATCTGAACGCGCTCGATCTGATTCTCGAACTCGAATCGATCACCGCCGGGCAACTCGCCGAACTCATGGGCGTGAGCTCGGGCGGTATCACCACCGTCATCGACCGGCTCGAGCGCGCGGGCTTCGTCGAGCGCGAGAAGAACCCGCACGATCGCCGCATGGTGATGATTCATCCGATCGAATCGCGCTGCGCGCAAATCGAACAGTTCTTGTCGTCGGTGTCGCGCGAACTCACTGCGGTGAGTGCCGCGTACGACCACAACGAACTCGCTGCCATTCACGACTTTCTGGTGCAGAGCATTCGCACGCTCAAGAGCGAGACGTTCCGTCTGCGCTTCGAAGCGGATCAGGACATCGCCGGACTGGTTTCGACCGGCCGCCCTGCCCCGGTACGCGGCTAACGCTGCACGACGCGTTGCCCCTTTGCGCTGCCCCTTTGAGGAGACATCTCATGTCGAAGCTTTTGCGTCCTACCCTGCTCACCGCGCTCGTCGCCGGTGTCGTGGGCGTGACCGGTTGCTCCAGCTCGGGAGGCGGCAGCGGTGCGACCGCCACCAACCCGACGAACCCCACCAATCCGACAAACCCGACAAACCCGACGAATCCGACCAACCCCACTAACCCCACCACCAGCAGCAACGGTGTCGTGAGCTCGGTGGGTTCGGTGGTGAGCGCGGTCGGCAATCAGGTGTCGGGCACGACGATTCCCGGCGTCTCGCCGCAAGTGAATCAAGGCTTCGGCGGCGCCCTCACGCAAACGGGGAATGCCGTGACCGATTTGGGCACCGGGGTCGGCAACGGCCTCGGACAACTCGGCAAATCCGGCACCGACCCGGTGGGCACCACGCTGGCCAGCACCGGCAACGTCGTCACCGATCTGGGCAATGCAGGCGTATCGCTAGGGAGCGGTATTGCGGGCATTGGCAAGAGCGGACCGCTTGCAGGCACGCCGGTCGATACGCTCACGGGCGTGCTCGGCAATGTGGTCGCCACCGTCGGTCAGGGTGGTGTGAAGGGTGGCGCGGTGCTAACGCAGGCGCTCACCAGCGCACCTGTCGTGCAGGCCACGACGGCGCTCTCGTCAGCCGTCACACCGATTACGAATGTCGTGGTGAACACCACGCAAACCGTGGGTAACACCACGGGATTAGGCGCGCCGCTCTCCGGCCTGCTCGGCACCGTGGGTGGCGCATTGAATTCGGCAGGACTGCAAGTCAAGGGCGCCGCACCGAACGCGGTCGTCGCGAGTCTCGCGAATCCGTTGATGGCACTGGGTAACACCGTGACCAGCGCAGGCGGTTTGCTGACCGGCAGCACCAGTGGCTCGAGTGCGAATGCGCTCGGCACCGTGCTCGCCAACGTGGGCAACACGACGGTCACGCCGACGTCTGCCAGCGGCACCAATCCGCTGGGCGCGTTGACCGGGTTGCTGGGTGGACTCGGCGGGGCGACAGGTTCAGGCGGCTCGACATCGGGCAGCAATCCGTTGGGGGCCGTCACAGGTCTGCTTGGCGGGCTGTCGGGATCGAGTGGCTCGGGCGGGTCGGCAAGCAATCCTTTGGGTGCCGTCACGGGCTTGCTCGGGGGCGTAACGAATGCCGCGGGTGGATCAAGCAGCGCGAGCAATCCGCTAGCACCCGTCACGACGTTGTTGGTTGCGGTGACCGCGCCGCTCACGTCTGTTGCTGGCACCCCCTCGGGTGGTGCGGGCGGTGCCGGTGGGCTGCTCGCGCCGGTGACCGGACTGCTCGGCGGACTGGGCGGCTTGGCGAAATGAACAACGAAGTTGGCAGGGCCGGTAGTGCGTGATTCGCGAGAGGAAGCAGTGCTGGGGGTGTGAAGGGCGTGGAGGGTGTAGAGAGTTGTGGCAGGGCTAGGGTGGGCGGCGAGCCCGGACAGTGTGGCGACACTGTCCGGGCGTTGTCGTTGGCGAACATGCATAGGTCAAAACAAAACACCCGCCGTAGCGGGTGTTTTTGTTTCGTCTCGCGAATCGCGCTGACGACTTATTGCTCACGAATCCACGTTTGTGTGCGGCCCAGCAGTGAGATGCCGATGTAGCCACGCACTTCCATCTTCTTACCGCCGTCGAGCACGGTCATCTTGCAGCGGTATTCCTTGCCGTTCTCAGGATCGAGAATCTTCCCGCCGTCGAACCCTTCGCCGTCTTTGCGAATGCCGCTGATGATTTGCAGGCCGAGCATCTTCTGCCCCTTGCGGGCGTCGGTACATGCGGTGCAAATGCGCTCGGGATCGTCGTTCTCGCCGAGGCCCTTGGTAATCGTGCCGACGTATTCACCGTCTTTCTCGGTGATCGTCACGAGCGCCTTCGGCTTGCCGGTGTTGTCGTCGATCGTCTTCCAGACCCCCGCCGGACTCATCTCGTCGGCGGCCATCGCCATCGCGGCACCTCCTAGCAATGCCACCGCTACCAGTGCACGGGCACCCAAACGTCGCCACGACGTTGCGTTCGAAATCTGCATCATGATTGTCTTCCTCCCAGATACGGAATTGATTCTCATAGGGCCCACTCGCCGGCAAGTCTCATGCTGCCGCACGCGTCAGCCGTTTTGAAGAGTACGCCAAAGCCGTGACGTCGTGCTGAGGAAGTCCTCTAGCGGTTTCCTCACTTTGTGAGCCATTTCTACATTTCTTCCCGCGCTCGTCCCCACACACTTTCTCCTCACGCGACCCGACGCCTCACAAGGCGCGTCGAACGCGAGCACACAGCGTTACACGTCGTTCCTTCACCGAGATACACATCCCCATGATCGGCACCCTAAGCACCCTCACCGGCACAGTGCAGATGCCGAAATTTCCACAGCCAGCCGCTGCCGAGTCGCGCAACGAGACGTGCGTCACGTGCGCGCCGGATGCGCCGGATGCGTCTGCCAAGTCGCGAGACGAATACAGCGAGCAAGACGCCCCAGCGTCGAATCACTGGCAGACCTATGCACGCGAACAACGCTTACGAAGCGATCTCCGTCGCGCGTTTATGAATGCTGTTCCCGCTGCGCAGGCGTACCACAGCGCCTACACACAGATGCGCTCACTCGTGGACGAACCCGAGGCGACCGCCTATGCGTATCAAACATCGCAGTTGGTGCCGATTGCGCAACACCTCGACTCAATCGATGGCTCGCCCGACACCACGGATGACGCCGCGAATGATGCGTCGTTGCAGGACACGCGCACGGCGCTCACCGCTGCGCTCGTCAATCAAGATGTGTACTTCGACGAATCGATTCCGCAGATTCTGCCTAAGCGTGTTCGCCGTGTCGAAACGAACGACGACAACGGCCCGGGACAATCTGGGTTTTTCGGCGCACTTTATTCAGATGAGAAAGCTGGCAACGTCTTTGCCGCAAATCGCGGCACTGAAATGGGCATTGCCGGCAGATCGGGTGTCGACTGGAAGCAAAACGTGCGGCAGGCGTTGGGGTTACGCGCTAGCCAGTATGACCATGGCATTGAGTGGGCCGAAGCACTGTCGCGACGATACGCCTCACCACGTCTCATCTTTACCGGCCATTCGCTGGGAGGTGGCCTCGCCTCGGCAGAAGCCGCCGTGGTGCCGTCGGCACGTGCGCTGACGTTCGATCCGGCAGGCGTTCACGTCAGCACAGTGGCACGGCACGACGCAGCGCTTACCGATAGTAGGGTGACGGCGTATCACGTGGAAGGCGAAGCGCTTTCGGTCGTGCAAATGTGGGTGCAGTCCGCTGCGCGCGTTGTGTCGGAATTGCCGATCATTGGCGGCGTCGTCAAACCATGGGTCGACGCGAGCATTCCGCGCAAACTCGGACAGTCGATCGCATTGCCGCCATCGCCACCGCCCTCCCCCGAGGCAAAGGCCTCGGATTGGCAACCACCGTCAGGCATTCGCGGCGCCATCGAGCGTCACGGCATGCATCAGATGATTTACGCGTTGTTTGCTCGATTGAGAGGTGCGATCGCCTAGCGTGACTAGCGTTACTCTTCGCGCACCCACGTCTGGGTGCGGCCCAGCAGGGTCACACCCAGATAACCGCGCACTTCGAGTTTCTTACCGCCGTCGACCACCCGCACCTTGCAACCGTATTCGGTGCCGCTGTCCGGGTCGAGGATCTTGCCGCCGGTGTATTCGTCGCCCTCTTTGTGCAGGCCACGGATGATTTGCAGGCCCTGAAGCTTGTGACCTTTGCGCCAATCGGTGCATGCGCTGCACACGCGGTCGAGGGCATCGTGACGCCCCAGACTGCGCGTCAGCGCGCCGACGAATTCGCCATCTTTCTCGGTGATGGTGATGAGCGCCTTGGGCTCGCCCGACTTGTCGTCGATGATCTGCCAAACCCCGGCAGGCGTCGTGCCGTCGGCATGAGCGGCTTGCGCCGCACCGCCCAAGAGTGACATGGCCAGCAGCGCTCCCGCGCCCAGTCGCCGCCATGACGTCGTGTTCAAAATCTGCATCAGACTAACCTTCGTCCCACTGAAGGGATGTTCCTTGTGCTACCCCTGAGATCGCGCGCCATCGGGAATTCCGTTGGCCGAAACCAGGCATTGTCACCGCATTTTGCGTCGTTTTTATTTCCGGCGCTTACCAGGATTGCGCGATCGAAGGGTGGCAGCCCTACAGGAACCGTTACAGCGGCGGAACGGCAATCGCCGTCAAACGCCACTGCACAAGGTTTCGACGCGTGAGCGTGAAGGTCACCACGCGCTCCGGACGATCGCTGCGCGAGACGTGCACGAGGAAGTGATTGAAGTCCTGAAACTCGGTGCGAGTAAGCGTGCGCGGGCTTTCGCTCGCGGGGGCTGCCCCCGAAGCCCCCGCGTCGGCGCTGCTGGGTGCGGGCGCGGTGGGTGTGGCCGGGGCGGCAGGTGCCGCCGAGCCAGCGTCATTGGCGGCATTCGGCGGCGTCACGTCCTGCGGGGCGGGCGCGCCGGGCGCGGGCGGCAGTCCGGTGCTGTCGCCGCGCAACATCGCTGCGACGGCCTCCGGCGTCAACAGCGCCTCGACCACCCGATCCGACACCCAGCCACCTAAGGCCATGGCCAACGCCCCCAAGGCGTTGCCGCGCTGTTTGTCCATTTGGCGCGCAAGTTGGTCGTGCAGGCTCGATTTCAAGCTCTCTCGCACGGCCGGATAGTCGACATACGAAGAAAGCGTATCGGCGTCGCGCGCGTTCGCCGCGTCGCGTGCACGCCACAACGTGTAATACGGCGTGCCGAACAGCAGGCCCAGCACCACCACCAACGCCACTAGGGCAATCCACAACTTACGCATTGGGAAAACTCCGACCATAAACAGGGCATGGTACGTAGCACATTACGTCATGTGCGTACCGACTTACATTGCTTTACAAATCTTTACAGCAGCCGGGGCGCAGCCCTCTTACTCTCGAAGCGTGGCCGCACTATCGAGCACATCCGACGGTGCGCTAGAACACAACATCGTGCGGCAACTTCACCGACAAGGAGGTGGCAACATGCGTCACACCCGACTTGTCCCGATACTGTGTTTTGTCATGCTGGCCGGTGTTTCGATGGGCGCAACGGCGCAATCGAATGGCCGCTTTTTTGCAGGCTGGTTCGCGCAAGGCAGCGAGCGGCCGGACGGACGCGGCAATGGCAACGGCGGCAACAACGGGGCACGCCCCGCACCGCCGCGCTCGCAGCCGCAAGAGGTGCGCCCGCAAGGCGACCTGCGCGGCGATATCTACAATCACATTCGCGAGCAACGGCAGGCGCCGCCCCCGCCACCGCCGCGCGAGCGGGGCAACCGCAACCGCTGATCAGGTCAGCGACGTATCCACCACGCGACGCGGCGTCTCTAGATACTCGAGCGATTGCATCTCGACCAGACGCGACACCGTGCGCGTGAACTCGTTGGCGAGCGTCCCTTCGGTGTACAACTGCTCGGGCGGCACGGCCGCCGACATCAGCAGCTTCACTTTGTGGTCGTAGAACACGTCCACGAGCCACGTGAAGCGGCGCGCTTCCGACGCCATACGCGGCGTCATCTGCGGCACATCCGACAGCACCACGGTGTGAAAACGATTCGCTAGTTCGAGGTAATCGTTCTGCGAACGCGGGCCGCCGCACAGCGTATGAAAGTCGAACCACACCACCCCGCCAGCACGGCGCAGCGCTTTCAACTCACGTTGTTCGATGTGCAGTAACGGGCTTTCGTCCGGCACCCCGGCAATCTCGGCAAACGCCGCGCGCAGTGCGCGGTTCGCCTCGTTACCCAGCGGATAGTGATAGACCTGCACCTGTGCCAGCGTGCGGCGGCGATAGTCGATGCCGGCGTCGACGTTCATCACATCGAGCTTCTCTTCGAGCAACTTGATCGCAGGCAGCACGCGGTCGCGATGCAGGCCATCGGGATACAGCGTGTCGGGGCGATAGTTCGACGTCATCACGAACTGCACGCCGTTCTTGAACAGCTCCGAGAGCAAGCGATGCAGAATCATCGCGTCGGCCACATCGGAGACGTGAAATTCGTCGAAGCAAATCAACCGATACCGCTTGGCAATGCGCTTGGCCAATTCGTCCAGCGGATCGGACAGGCCTTTGAGCGCCTGCAACTGGTGATGGACTTCGCGCATGAACTCGTGGAAGTGCAGACGCGTCTTGCGCTGCAACGGCACCACCGAGTAGAAGCTGTCCATCAGGAAGCTCTTGCCGCGCCCTACCCCGCCCCACAGATACACGCCCTTGGGCAGATCGGGGTGCACGAGCCATTTCTTGAGCGTGTTCGAGCGTTTGGCCTTATACGCCGCCCATTCGTCGTAGCATTGTTGCAGGCGGTCGACGGCACGCTCCTGCGCTTCGTCGGGCTTGTAGCCGCGCGTGGCCAATTCTTGTTGGTAGTATTCGCGAACGTTCATGCGTACAGCGCCGGGAGGCGGGCAGAAAGCGGGGCAGAAAGCGGGGCAGCAAGCGCCACGTGGATCGGGATTCGGGAAAAAACAAAGGCGAGTTACCTCGCCTTTGTTCTCACAACTTAGTGCAACTCGCTTACTTGTTCAGCGCGCGCTTCTCGACGTCGAGGGCGGCTTCGCGCATCACTTCGGACAGCGACGGGTGCGGATGGCAGATACGGCCGATGTCTTCCGACGCGGCCTTGAACTCCATCGCCACCACGGCTTCGGCGATCAGATCCGAAGCGTTCAGGCCAATCACGTGCACGCCGAGGATTTCGTCGGTCTTGGCATCGGCCAGCACCTTCACGAAACCGTCCGACGAGCCCATACCCAGTGCGCGGCCGTTGGCGGCGAACGGGAACTGCCCCGGCTTGAACTCACGGCCTTCGGCCTTCAGTTGCTGCTCGGTCTTACCGACCCATGCGATTTCCGGCGAGGTGTAAATCACCCACGGAATGCAGTTGTAGTCGATATGCGGCTTTTGGCCCGCGATGACTTCGGCCACCAGCACGCCTTCGTCTTCGGCCTTGTGTGCGAGCATCGGGCCACGCACCACGTCACCGATCGCGTACACGTTCGGCAGCTTGGTGGCGCAGTGGTCGTCCACCGGAATGAAGCCGCGCTCGTCGGTCGCCAGACCGATGTTGCCCAGACCCAGATCGTCGGTGTTCGGCACGCGGCCCACCGACACGATCAGACGATCGACGACCAACTCGTGGGCGTTGCCGTCCTTGTCGGTGTAGTTGACCGTGACGTTGTCCTTGCCGGTCTTCACTTCGCCGACCTTCACGCCGACGTTGATGTCCAGACCTTGCTTCTTGAACTGCTTGGCGGCTTCCTTGGCCACGCCTGCGTCGGCGGCAGCCAGGAATTCCGGCATGGCTTCGAGCACGGTCACTTCCGCACCCAGACGACGCCACACCGAACCCAGTTCCAGACCGATCACGCCAGCGCCGATCACGCCCAGCTTCTTCGGCACGGTGTCGAACGAGAGCGCACCTTCGTTATCCGAGATGAGCTTGTTGTCGACCGGCATGCCCGGCAGGTGACGGGCCTTCGAACCCGTGGCGATGATGATGTTCTTGGCGTTGACCGATTCGCTGGCCTCGCCCGTCACGTCGATCTGATAGCCAGCGTCGTTCTTGGCGATGATCTTGCCGTGACCCTTGAGCCACGTGATCTTGTTCTTCTTGAACAGATACTCGATACCGCCCGTCATCTTGTCGACGATGCCTTGCTTGCGCGTGAGCATCTTGGCGATGTCGATCTTCACATCCGACGTGGTAATGCCATGGTCGGCCAGGTGATGACCGACCTTTTCGAACTCTTCCGACGAGGCGAGCAGTGCCTTCGACGGAATGCAGCCCACGTTCAGGCACGTACCGCCCAGCACCATCTTGCCGGCCGGGTTGGTCCACTTCTCGACGCAAGCGACCGAGAAACCGAGTTGGGCAGCGCGGATCGCGGCGATGTAACCGCCGGGGCCGGCGCCGATAACGACGACATCAAATTCTTTGTTTGCCATTTTGAGACTCAGTGAGGTTGACGGCAGGGGGAGGCGCGGTGCGCCGGCCTAACGCACGTCGTGCGTCGCCGGGCAAACACCGCGCAGTGCGCGCTAACGCTTACAGGTCGAGCAGCAGGCGCGCCGGATCTTCCAGCGCTTCCTTCATGGCGACGAGGCTCAGCACGGCTTCGCGGCCGTCGATGATGCGGTGGTCGTAGCTCATGGCCAGATAGTTCATCGGACGGATGACGATCTCGCCGTTGACCACGACAGCGCGTTCCTTCGTGGCGTGCACGCCCAGAATGGCCGACTGCGGCGGGTTGATAATCGGGGTCGACAGCATCGAGCCGAACACACCGCCGTTCGAGATCGAGAACGTACCGCCGGTCATTTCTTCGATCGACAGCTTGCCGTCGGCAGCCTTCTTACCGTACTCGGCGATCTTCTTCTCGATGTCGGCCAGGCTCATCTGGTCGGCATTGCGCAGAATCGGCACCACCAGACCACGCGGCGAGCCGACAGCGATACCGATGTCGAAGTAGCCGTGGTAGACGATGTCGTTACCGTCGATCGAGGCATTCACGGCCGGGTACTTCTTGAGCGCGTGCACAGCAGCCTTGACGAAGAACGACATGAAACCCAGCTTCACGCCGTGTTCCTTCTCGAACTTGTCCTTGTACTTGTTGCGCAGGTCCATCACCGGCTTCATGTCCACTTCGTTGAACGTGGTCAGAATGGCGTTGGTCTGTTGCGATTGCAGCAGGCGCTCGGCAATACGGGCGCGCAGACGCGACATCGGCACGCGCTGTTCCGGACGGCCTTCGAGCGACGTGTCGCGGCCAACGGCGGCTGCAACCGACGGCAGCGCGGCGCGTTGCGCCGGTGCCGGAATCGACGACGCGGCAGCAGCCGGCTTAGCGGCGCCAGCGGCCAGGGCGTCGCCCTTGGTCACGCGGCCGTCGCGGCCCGAGCCAGCGACGTCGGTCGCCGACAGGTTCTTCTCGGCCAGCACCTTAGCGGCGGCCGGGCTGGCGATGCCACCCGATGCGCCACCGGTAGCAGCAGCGGCAGCCGGAGCAGCGGCAGCGGCCGGTGCGGCTTCTGCCGGCTTGGCGGCGACCGGTGCAGCGGTGCCTGCCTTAGCTTCGGTGTCGATCTTGGCGATGATTTGTTCCGACGTCACCGTGTCGCCAGCGTTGGCGCTGACTTCGATGAGCACGCCAGCAGCGGGGGCCGGCACTTCGAGCACGACCTTGTCGGTCTCGACTTCAATGATGGTTTCGTCTTGAGCGAATGCTTCGCCGACTTTCTTCTTCCAGTCGAGCAGCGTGCCTTCGGAAACCGACTCGGAAAACTGGGGGACTTTGACTTCAACAATGGCCATTTCTGGATCCTGGATTCGATAAACGTTCAATTCGGAAATACGGCAGCGGCCGTCCCTGGGGGAGGACGACCGCTGTAAGACCTAACCGGTTACTGCACCACGGTCGCGCCCTTGAGGCGACCGAAAGCCGTGTCGAGCAGCTGCTTGAGCTGTTCGTAGTGCTTGGCGTAGTAGCCCACCGCAGGCGAGGCCGAGGCCGGACGGCCGGCGTAAGCCAGCTTTTGACCGGCGCTCATGGCTTCGAGCAGGTGGTGTTCGATGTAGAACCACGGACCCTGGTTTTGCGGCTCGTCCTGGGCCCACACCACTTCGGCGAGGTTTTCGTACTTCTTCAGCTCGTTCTCGAACGCCTTGTGCGGGAACGGGTAGAGCTGTTCCACACGGACGATCGCGGTGTCGGTCGACTTGTCTTCGCGACGGCGAGCAATCAGGTCGTAGTACAGGCGGCCCGAGCAGGCGACCACGCGCTTGACCTTCTTCGCGTCGATCGATGCATCGGTTTCGCCGATCACCGTCTGGAAGCCGCCCTTGGCGAGTTCCGACAGGTCGCTCACAGCTTCCTTGTGGCGCAGCAGCGACTTCGGCGTGAACACGATCAGCGGCTTGCGCAGCTGGCGGATCATCTGACGACGCAGCAGGTGGAAGATCTGAGCCGGCGTGGTCGGCTGGACCACTTGCATGTTCGTATCGGCGCACAGTTGCAGATAGCGTTCGATACGTGCCGACGAGTGCTCCGGACCTTGGCCTTCGTAGCCGTGCGGCAGCAGCATCGTCAGGCCCGACACGCGGCCCCACTTCACTTCACCGCTCGAGATGAACTGGTCGATCACGACTTGAGCGCCGTTGGCGAAGTCGCCGAACTGGCCTTCCCACAGCACCATCGTGTTCGGCTCAGCCGTCGAGTAGCCGTATTCGAAGCCGAGCACGGCTTCTTCAGACAGCACCGAGTCGATCACCGTGAAGTTGGCTTGACCTTCGGCCACGTGTTGCAGCGGCACGTACGTACCGTCGTTCCAACGTTCGCGGTTTTGATCGTGCAGCACCGAGTGGCGGTGCGTGAACGTGCCACGGCCCGAATCTTGACCGGTCAGGCGCACTGCGAAGCCCGACGAGACCAGCGATGCGAAAGCCAGGTGTTCGCCCATACCCCAGTCGAGCGGCTGCTCGCCCAGACCCATCTTGCGACGGTCGTTGATGACCTTCTCGACGAGCGGGTGAACCTTGAAGTTTGCCGGAATCGTGGTGATGCGCTCAGCCAGACGCTTGAGTTCGGCCAGCGGCACGGCCGTATCGGCCTTGTCGGTCCACGCCTTGTTCAGGAACGGGACCCAGTCCACTGCGTACTTGCTCTTGTAGTTCGAGAGCACCGGATCGATGGTGTGATGACCGTCGTCCATGGCCTTGCGGTAAGCAGCAACAAAGCCGTTACCTTCTTCGGCCGTGATCACGCCTTGCGTGACCAGCTTCTCGACGTACAAAGCGCGCGTGCCCGGGTGTTGGGCAATCTTCTTGTACATCAGCGGCTGCGTAACAGCCGGGGTGTCTTGCTCGTTGTGACCCAGCTTGCGGTAGCAAACGATGTCGACCACGGCGTCCTTCTTGAATTCCTGACGGAATTCGAGGGCCAGTTGCATGGCCAGCACGACCGCTTCCGGATCGTCGCCGTTCACGTGCAGCACCGGCGCTTCGATCATCTTGACCACGTCCGAGCAGTACGTCGTCGAGCGTGCATCGCGCGGGTCCGACGTCGTGAAGCCGATCTGGTTGTTGATGACGATGTGCACCGTGCCGTGCGTGCCGTAACCGCGCGTTTGGGCGAGGTTCAGCGTTTCCATCACGACGCCCTGACCTGCGAAGGCCGCGTCGCCGTGAACTTGCACCGGCAGCACGCTGGCAGCGTCAGCTTCGCCGCGGCGGTCCATACGGGCCTTGGCCGAACCTTCGACCACCGGGTTCACGATTTCCAGGTGCGACGGGTTGAACGCCAGCGACAGGTGGACCGGGCCACCGCTCGTCGAGACGTCGCTCGAGAAACCCTTGTGGTACTTCACGTCACCAGCCGGCAGGTCGTCGACGTGCTTGCCTTCGAATTCGGCGAACAGGTCCGACGGCATCTTGCCGAGGGTGTTGACCAGCACGTTCAGACGGCCGCGGTGGGCCATGCCGATCACGATTTCTTGCACGCCCTTAGCACCGGCGTGGTGAACCAGTTCGTCCATCGCCACGATGAACGATTCGCCGCCTTCGAGCGAGAAGCGCTTCTGGCCGACGAACTTGGTATGCAGGTAACGCTCGAGGCCTTCGGCGGCCGTCAGGCGTTCCAGAATGTGCTTTTTCTTTTCAGCGGTGAAGTTGGGCGTTGCACGCACCTTCTCCAGACGCTCTTGCCACCAGCGCTTTTGCACCGGATCGCTGATGTACATGTACTCGGCGCCGATCGAGCCGCAGTACGTGTCGCGCAGCGATTTGAGGATGTCGCGCAGGCTGGCTTGTTCAAAACCGAAGTACGTGTTCTCTGCCGAGTACACGCTATCCATGTCGGCTTCGGTCAGGTCGTAGAAGGCCGGTTCCAGTTCCGGAATGGCCGGACGTTCCTGACGCTTAAGCGGATCGAGGTTGGCCCAGCGGGCACCCAGGAAGCGGTAAGCGGCAACGAGCGACTGCACGTGAACCTGCTTGCGGGCCACAGCCATGTCGGTAGCGCCGGCACGCGGCAGGAAGGCATTGGCCTTCGCGCGCTGGGCGAACGACTCCACGATCGGGGCATGAGCCACGTCGTTGGCGTTGGAACCATCAACAGCGGGAACGTTTTGCAGCGCGTCGAAATACTGGCGCCAGTTGTCCGGCACAGAAGCCGGATTATCAAGATACGACTCGTACAGTTCTTCGACGTAGGGGGCATTGCCGCCGAAGAGATACGAGTTCGCTTGGAATTGTTCCATCAAACTCATTTTGCGCTCACCTTTTCTACGAGTATCTCGAGAAATAGCGGGTTACGAAACCTTCCGCGACACGGCCTGACCGGATAGCGGATTGCGTGAATCAAGTGGTGCTTGGAAGGACCTGATCAATCACGGCGAGGAGCATAGCACGTTTTCCCCGCAGTCATCGGGCTGGAAAGCCGTCACACGGGGCTGACCGGCGTTACCGCACATTACGCATCCGGGCACCCCCGTCAGCGCCGCAAACGGCCGTTTGACGCGTCCACGTCCCGCGACTGACTGCCGCTATCCGACCCCGATATGGCGGCACCTCCCCTCGAATGCGTCGTCAACATGCCGTCATCACGCATAGGACGGTGACGCCACGGTTCCTTGGGAAACGGCTTGCGCTTTATGCTCATATGGAAATTGGATATATAGAAATTAAATTTTATTATTTTAATTTCTAATCAGTGACCGATATCGTGTCGACTATCCCCTTGCCGGTCCATCTTGGGGGTGGCTTGACGGGTCAGACCCGCCCGGGCTTCCGCGCTGGTCCGGCCCCTGGAGCCAACAACGATATGCAAGAGACGACGCCTCTCACCGCCCAGCAGGCCCAGTTGCTCAGCCAACTGGTCCAAGGCCTTTCCACCGAACAGCTCGCGTGGGTGCGCGGCTTTCTCGCGGGCATCAACCACTCGGTCAAGCAATCCGGCGCTCAGGCCCCGGCCGCTGCTGCCAGCGCCGCCGCCCCGCAACTGACCATTCTGTACGGTTCCCAGACGGGCCACGCGCAGGAAGTGGCCGAGCATGCGAAGGCACGCGCCGTCGCCGCTGGCTTCAAGGTCGACCTGTTCGCAATGGGTGACTATAAAGCGTCGCGCCTGAAGAACGACAAGCTGCTGCTCGTGGCTGTCTCCACGCAGGGCGAGGGCGAACCGCCCGACGACGCCCGCGATTTCTACGAATTCCTGCACGGCGAGAAAGCCCCCAAGCTCCAAGGCACGCGCTTTGCCGTGCTGGGTCTGGGCGATTCGAGCTACGAGAAGTTCTGCCAAGCCGGTAAAGACTTCGACGCCCGCCTCGCCGCGCTGGGTGCCGAGCGTCTGGTGAACCGTGTCGACAGCGATGTCGACTACGACGCCCCCGCCGAGCGCTGGATTGAAGAATCTGTCGAAGCGCTCAAGCGCGTGGCCGCTCCGGTGGCCGCTGGCGCAGGCAGCGCTGCGGGCAACGACGGTTTCAGCCTCGCTGCCCTCGCCAGTGGCGTGGCTCCGGCGGCTACCGCCAGCCAATACAGCCGCAAGCATCCGTTCGAAGCGACGGTGCTCGAGAACATCAAGCTCTCGGGCCGTGGCTCGTCGAAGGAAGTGCATCACGTCGAACTCTCGCTCGAAGGCTCGGGCCTGACCTACGAACCGGGCGACGCGCTGGGCGTAGTCGTGAAGAACGACGACAAGCTGGTCGACGACCTGATTGACACGCTCGCCCTCGACCCGCAAGCGACCACCACCACGCAAGACAGCACGCTCACGCTGCGCGACGCCTTCCTGCGCGCCTACGACATCACCACGCTCTCGCGCGCTTTCCTCGAGAAGTACGCGGCACTGGCCGAGTCGACCGAACTCAAGGCGCTGCTCGCCGTGGGTAACGAAACGGCCCTGCGCGACTATTTGTATGGCCGCGACGTGCTCGACGTGGTGCGCCAGTTCCCGGCCCGCAAGGTGAAGGCAGCCGAATTCGTCGGCACGCTGCGTACGCTGCAACCGCGTCTGTACTCGATTGCTTCGAGCCTCGCCGCCAATCCGGAAGCCGTGCACATCACCGTGGGTGCCGTGCGTTACGACAGCCATGGCCGTGCGCGCCGTGGCGTGGCATCGACGTACCTGGCCGACATCGCCCGCGAAGGCGAGACGGTGCCGGTCTACATCGAAGCGAACCGCAACTTCAAGCTGCCGAGCGATACCAACGCCCCGGTCATCATGATCGGCCCGGGCACTGGCATCGCCCCGTTCCGCGCGTTTGTGGAAGAGCGTCAGGCGCTCGACGCACCGGGCAAGAACTGGTTGTTCTTCGGCGATCGCAACTTCCGCACCGACTTCCTGTATCAACGCGAATGGCAGCGTTATATGAAAGACGGCGCACTCAGCAAGATCGATCTGGCCTTCTCGCGCGACACGGAAGACAAGGTCTACGTGCAGCACCGCATGCGCGAACAGGGCAAGGAGCTCTATTCGTGGCTGCAAGAAGGCGCGCACCTGTACGTGTGCGGCGACGCCGACCAGATGGCCCGTGACGTGAACACCGCGCTCATCGACATCGTCGCCGAGCATGGCGGCCTGGCAGCGGATGCCGCCGCCGAATACGTGAAGACGCTGCAACGCGAAAAGCGCTATCAGCGCGACGTGTATTGAGCGGCACGCCGCCCACATGTCAGTAGCCAGTGCCCCACAGACAAGACAAGTAGACTAGCAGCCCACATGACGCAGACCATTATTCAAGCAGGAAGCGACGTGCCGGTTTCGGCGCGCAATGACGTCGAGAAGCTCAAGGACGTAACCAACTACCTGCGCGGTACCATTGCCGAAGGGTTGGCCGACCCGCTCACCGGCGCTATCTTCGAGAAAGATGCGCAGCTCCTGAAATTCCACGGCTCGTACATGCAGGACGATCGCGACCTGCGCGCCGAGCGTCAGAAGCAGAAACTCGAACCGGCCTATCAATTCATGATCCGGCTGCGCATGCCGGGCGGCGTGTGCACGCCTGAGCAGTGGCTCAAGCTCGACGATCTCGCGCAAAAATACGGCGGCAACACCATTCGCCTGACCACGCGCCAGACCGTGCAGTATCACAACGTGCTCAAGCATCAGCTTCGCCCGCTCATTCGCGGCATCGACGAAGTGGCCATGACGAGCATTGCCGCGTGCGGCGACGTGAACCGCAACACGCTGGTGTCGAACAACCCGCACCTCTCCCCGGCCCACGCGGCCGCGCTCGACTGGTGCCTGAAGATCGACCAGCATCTGCTGCCGCAGACCACCTCGTACCGTGAAATCTGGCTGGGCGACAAGCGTCTGGGCGCGGGCAAGGAAGATCACGAACCCATTTACGGCAAGCACTACCTGCCGCGTAAGTTCAAGATCGCGATTGCGATTCCGCCGAACAACGATGTCGACATCTACGCCAACGATCTGGGCTTCATCGCCATCGTGAATAAGGACGGCGAGCTCGAAGGCTTCAACGTGACGGTGGGCGGCGGCATGGGCATGACCCACGGTGACGCAGCCACATATCCGCGCACGGCGTCCGTCATCGGCTACACGCCGGCCGATCGCGTCGTGGACGTGGCCGAGAAAGTGCTGTTGGTGCAGCGCGACTTTGGCGACCGCACGAACCGCAAGCATGCACGCCTGAAGTACACCATCGACGATCGCGGCGTGGAGTGGTTCAAGGAAGAGCTCAACCGCTATCTGGGCTGGAATCTCGAGCCGGTGCGCGAATTCAAGTTCACGACCAACGGCGACCAGTACGGCTGGCTCAAGGGTGCCGACGATTTGTGGCACCTCACGCTGTTCATCCAGAATGGCCGCGTGAAGGACTGGGACGACTATCGCCTGATGACCGGCCTGCGCGAGATTGCCAAGGTGCACGACGGCGATATCCGCATTACCGGCAACCAGAACCTGATCATCGGCCGCGTGAGCGACGCGAACAAGCCGCAGATCGAAGCGCTGGTGAAGGAATTTGGCCTGCTCGACGGCAAGCAACAAAGCGCGCTGCGCATCAACTCGATGGCTTGCGTGGGCTTCCCGACCTGCGGTCTGGCATTGGCAGAAAGCGAGCGCGCATTGCCCGAACTCGTGACGCGTCTGGAGAAGGTGCTCGACGACACGGGTCTCGCTGGCGAGCCGATCACCATTCGTACGACCGGTTGCCCGAACGGCTGCGCACGCCCGTATCTGGCGGAAATCGGTCTGGTGGGTAAATCGACGGGCAAGTACAACTTGTATCTGGGCGCGGGCTTCCACGGCCAGCGTCTCAACAAGCTGTATAAAGAGTCGGTGAACGACGATCAGATCGTGGCAGAGCTCACGCCCCTCTTCCAGCGATATGCCAAGGAACGCGAGGCTGGCGAGAAGTTCGGCGACTTCCTCGTGCGGCAAGGCGTGGTGAAGGAAGTGGTCGAAGCCCGCGAGGACTTCCACGGCTAATCGCCACGAAAGCTCGGTTGAAAACAAAAACGCGACGGTTGCCCGTCGCGTTTTTTGTTGGCTCGAACGCTTGCGCGTCGATCAGTCGTTGCTGCCCGAGTAAGGCACCATGCAGCGCTTGACCGTGTTCTCGTAGTCGCGCGACAGGTTGCTGCCCGGCGTCTCGTAATACTGCACACGGGCGCCGAACCCGCCTTGCATGATGTCCACGTACGGGTTGTAAGTCGCTTGGCCGTTGGCGTCCGGTCCGCGATAGACGCGCACGCGGTCGGCACCCTCACGCGCATAGCCCGTCGAATCGACGTTCGGCGCCAGTTCGCTCCAGCCGTGATAGATGCAGTTGAGCACCATGAAGCGATCGGCCGACGTCCCTTGATCGAGCAACCGCCCTGCCGCCGGATCGGGCCGGGACATCTGGTTGATCGGACCGCAACCTGCCAGGATTGCTACTGCCGCCATCAGCGCCATTCGCTTCATACCTCGACACCCTCAACTAATCAAAAGATGCCGAATGTTACCCGGTTCGGCGCGCCACCGCCACGAAGCCACCCAACAGCGCGCCTAACCTTGCCCCTCGTGCGCATGCCGATCGCACCGCTACGCCGTCACGCGGCCAGCGTCAGCGGCGACGTCTGCACCGCGTGCAATGCCGCGCGCCGTGTCGTGGCGGCATGACTTTCATCGCCTAACCGGAAGCGCGCCATCTCGCTGCGCAACGCACTCGTCTGGTCTTCCAGCGACGCGGCGGCCGCCGCTGCTTGCTCGACCAGCGCCGCGTTCTGCTGCGTGACCGTATCCATTTGCGTGACGGCCTGATTGACCTGCTCGATGCCACCGCTCTGCTCGTCGGACGCTGCCGAAATCTCGCCCATGATGTCGGTCACGCGTTGCACCGCATGGACGATATCGTCCATCGTGCGCCCCGCCTCGGCCACCAGCGACGAACCATCGGCCACCTTCTGTGCCGACGCTTCGATCAACGCCTTGATCTCGCGCGCTGCCGTGGCGCTGCGCTGTGCCAACGTGCGCACTTCGCCTGCGACGACGGCGAAACCGCGTCCTTGCTCCCCGGCTCGTGCGGCTTCCACCGCAGCGTTGAGCGCCAGAATATTCGTTTGGAATGCAATGCCGTCGATCACGCTGATGATCTCCACCACCTGCGACGAACTCGTCGAGATGCCGTGCATCGTGTCGACCACGCGCGCGACCACCTGCCCGCCGCGCGACGCGATATCCGACGCATTCACCGCCAGTTGGCTCGCCTGTCGCGCGTTGTCGGCGTTTTGCTTCACCGTCGCGGTCAACTGTTCCATCGACGACGCCGTCTCTTCCAGCGACGCCGCTTGCTGCTCAGTGCGTGCCGACAGATCGGTATTGCCCGCGGCAATTTCCGCCGTCGCGGTCGCCATGGCATCGCAACTGCGGCGCACGCCGCGAATCGTGCCCGCCAGTCGCGACTGCATGGCGTCGACACCGCGCATGAGCAACGACATCTCGTCCTTGCCGCGCACTTCAATCTGGTTGTCGAGTTGGCCCGCAGAAATCGCTTCGAAATGGGCAAGCGCGTCGTGCAACGGCCGCATGATCGCGCCGCGCAGCGAGAAGTAGCAGGCAATGGAGAGCAGCACGCCCAGTATCGTCGCCCCCACGCTCACCCAGCGGAAAATGGCGAGTTCGGTCATCGACGCTTCGTACGTGTCGTGCCCGAGCTTCATCTTGTAGGCCGCCAGCGCATCGCTGACGGTCGTGAGCGCGGCGTAGTACTTGGGCAGCGCGTTCATGGTGATGTCGTCCATGGCAACGCGATCGCCCGCGTTGATGGCCGCGATCATCGGGTTCATGCCCTTTTCGAAGAACGTAGCGCGACGGGTGGCCACTTCGTCGGCCATGCGTTGCTCTTCAGGGCCGCGCGGCAAGGCCAGATAGGCGGCCCATGCGGCGTCGGCGTCCTTGAGCATGCCCTGTGCCCGGCTGACCACTTTGCCCACGTCGGGAGAATCGGGGTGAAGCACGACCCGGTCGAGAATGGCCCGGGTGCGGGCCAGCGTGGCGTTGTCTTTGCCGAGTGCCACGGTTGCCGCTAGATGACTTGCGTACGTCTCGCGCAGCGCATCGCCCGTGCGTGTCATCCCGGCGATACCCAGCGCGCCCATCAGAATCAACAATGCCGCCAACAACGCCATGGTCAAGCCAAGGCGTGCCTTAATCGAAAAGCTACGCAACATGCTGTCGTCTCCGTCTTTATCATGGGTGGCCTATGAGTGGCCGTTCTCCCTGTCCGGCCTCTAACGGGCCGGTCATACTTGTGACATCGGCGCGGCCCGCCCCGGACTTGAGCATCCTGCGGGTTTACGTGCCTACGCGCCTAGCCGTTGGCACGCGCCGGGATTGATGCAAATCAACCGGTGACGCTTGCCTGGCTTCCGTGCGGCCGTCTTGCGCATCGAAACAACGAAATGTGTCGACAGACCGAAAAAGCCGGCCTGATGATATGTCATATTTTATATATCAACATAATTTATTCGAATCATGATCGAAGGACTCGAGAAGTTGCTGGCGGCGGGCAAAGACAATGCGTTGCTTCGGTTTGGCTTAGGCAAGGCCTATCTGGACGCGCAAAACTTCGCCGTGGCGGCCGATCACCTGACGCATTGCGTCGCGTTCGACCCCAAGTACACCGCCGCGTGGAAGCTGCTGGGCAAGGCACGACAAGGCGCGGGCGACATTGAGGGCGCCCGCGACGCGTGGACGCATGGCATTGCCACCGCGCAAGCGCACGGCGATCGGCAGGCGGAAAAAGAGATGACGGTCTTTCTGAAACGGCTCGGCTGAACCCCGTTTTGGAGAGAGGGAAATGCTCTCCCCGCACGCCGCCAGCCCCCTGGCGTCACCCAACCGGCGTGCACGCCATTGACGTGGTATCTTGCAGCTTACGTTTTTGGCCTGCTGGTTTACCCACCCGTCGGCCCTGTGCCCTCCACTGCACCGACTGAATCTTCGCCACCCCACATGCCTTCCATCGCCACTTGGTTAGCCTTCGCGCTCGTCGCTCTGGGCATGGCCCTGACGCCCGGGCCGAACATGATGTATCTGATCTCGCGCTCCCTGTGTCAGGGGCCCGCAGCGGGGCTGGTGTCGCTGGGTGGCGTGGCGCTCGGCTTCGTGGTCTACATGATCAGCGCGGCGTTCGGCATTACCGCCCTGCTCTTCGCGGTGCCGTTCGCGTACGACGTGCTGCGCTTCGGCGGCGCGCTGTATCTGGGCTGGCTGGCCTGGCAAGCGCTCAAGCCGGGTGGTCGTTCGCCGTTCGAAGTACGCGCACTGCCGCGCGACAGCAATCGTCGATTGTTCCTGATGGGCCTGTTCACGAGCGTGCTCAACCCCAAGATCGCCATGCTGTATCTGGCGCTGTTGCCGCAATTCGTGCATCCGGAACACGGCAGCGTGCTCACGCAGTCGTTGCTGCTGGGCACCACGCAGATCGTGCTCAGCGTACTGGTCAACAGCAGCGTGGCACTCTCGGCGGGGGCCATCTCGAAGTTCTTCGCGCAACGTCCTGCCTGGCTGCGCATTCAGCGCTGGCTGATGGGCGGGGTACTCGGCGCGCTTGCGCTGCGCATGGCGACAGAAGCCCGCCGTTGAGCGCCCCCCAGTTTTTAGAGGATGCCCGCCCCGGCGTGGCATACTTCTCCGATTTCCCAATTTCGCCGCGCGGCGGGGATCCACGCAGCGCAAGGCCGGCCGGCCTGTTCCCATCCTGCAATTTTCGTTGGGTATGTCCTTGAAGCATTATTTGCCGCCTCGTGCGCCGTCTGATCCGGTGCCCAGTACTTCCCGTACTTCCATTACTGCTCCCACTCCCGCTCATTCGGCGCGCACCAGACGCACGGCTCGCCCGTCGGGCGCGATGCACCGCCAACGCGGCTTCGGCACGATTGCGGTCAT
Organism: Pandoraea pneumonica; assembly: GCF_902459645.1. Classification (GTDB taxonomy): domain Bacteria; phylum Pseudomonadota; class Gammaproteobacteria; order Burkholderiales; family Burkholderiaceae; genus Pandoraea; species Pandoraea pneumonica. The sequence continues at coordinate 84,192 of NZ_CABPSK010000001.1, read as the reverse complement.
CCTGACGGCACTGGCCGGTCTGGCCGTTATCGGGGCCCTGCTCGTCGGCTATGCGCTGATCGTCATGCGCCCGAACCTGCCGCCGCTCGACGTCATTACCGACTACCGGCCCAAAGTGCCGCTGCGCGTGTACACGTCGGATAACGTGCTGATCGGCGAGTTTGGCGAGGAGCGCCGCAGTCTGGTCACCATCGACCAGATTCCCGACGTGATGAAAAAGGCCGTGCTCGCCATCGAGGACTATCGCTTCTACGACCATGGCGGCGTCGACTTCATCGGCATTCTGCGGGCGGGCGTCTCCGACGTGATTCACCGCGGGGCCGCGCAAGGGGCCAGTACGATCACCATGCAGGTCGCGCGTAACTTCTTCCTGTCTCGTGAAAAGACGGCGACGCGCAAGATCTACGAAATGCTGCTCGCTTACAAGATCGAGTCGGCACTTTCCAAAGACCAGATTCTCGAGCTGTACATGAACCAGATTTATCTGGGGCAGCGTGCGTACGGCTTCGCGAGTGCGGCGCGCATCTATTTCGGCAAGGATTTGAAGGACATTTCGCTGGGCGAAGCGGCCATGCTGGCCGGGCTGCCCAAGGCACCGTCCGCGTACAACCCGATCGTGAACCCGAAGCGCGCCAAGATTCGTCAGGAATACATCCTCAAGCGCATGCTCGATCTGGGCTACATCACGCGCAATCAATACGAAGACGCTTTGCACGAGCCGATTCGCACGCGCACGGCGGGTAACGAATACAACGTGCATGCCGAGTACGTCGCCGAAATGGTGCGTCAAGCGGTGTACGACCAGTACAAGGACGAGGCGTACACGCGCGGCCTGACGGTCATCACCACGCTCGACTCGAAGAAACAGCAGGCGGCGTACGACGCCGTGCGCATGGGCGTGCTCGATTACGAGCGCCGCCATTCGTACCGTGGCCCGGAAGGCTTCGTCGAGTTGCCCGCGCCGATGCCCGACCGTCAGCAATCGATCGAAGACGCCTTGCTCGAACACCCCGACAACGGCGATCTGGTCGCGGCGGTCGTGGTCGCGGCGAGCACGTCGCAAATTACGGCGATTCCGCTCTCGGGCGACGCGGTGACCATCAGCGGTGACGGCATCGGTTTTGCCGCCCCCGCCCTCTCGGCCAAGGCCAACGAGAAAGTGCGCATTCGGCCGGGCTCGATCATCCGCGTGATGAAGGACGCGCGCGGCAAGTGGCGCGTGACCCAGTTGCCGGAAGTGCAAGGCTCGCTCGTGTCGCTCTCGCCTGACGACGGCGCCATTCGTGCGCTCGTCGGCGGCTTCGACTTCAACCAGAGCAAGTTCAACCGTGCGACGCAGGCATGGCGTCAACCGGGCTCGACGTTCAAGCCGGTGGTGTATTCGGCAGCCATCGAAAAGGGCGTGAGCCCCGCCACGATGGTCATGGATGGCCCGCTCAATCTGCCCCCGGCACAAACCGGCGGACAGGCATGGGACCCGCATGATGACGACGCCTTCAGCGGTCCGATGACCGTGCGCGAAGGTCTGCAACGCTCGAAGAACTTGGTGGCAATTCGCTTGCTGCAATTTGCGGGCACGCAGTTCACGCAAGACTTCGCGACGCGTTTCGGTTTCGACGCCGACAAGGTGCCGCCGTATCTGCCGATGGCACTCGGCGCGGGTCAAACCACGCCGTTGCAACTGGCCGGAGCGTATGCCGTGTTCGCCAACGGCGGTTATCGCGTAGCGCCCTACTTGATTAGCGAAATTCGCGATGCGCGCGGCAATGTGCTGAACAAAGCCACGCCGGTGATTGCGGGCGTCAATGCGGCGCGTGCGATTTCGGCCCCGAACGCGTACATCATGAACAGCCTGCTGCAAAGCGTGGCGCAGCGCGGTACGGGTTCGGGCACGAACGTGCTCAAGCGCAACGACTTGGCGGGCAAGACGGGGACGACCAACGATGCGCTCGACGGCTGGTTTGCCGGGTATCAGCATTCGCTGGTGGCCGTGGCATGGCTTGGCTTCGATCAGCCCAAGACGCTGGGCAGCCGCGAATTCGGTGCGCAACTGGCTCTGCCGGTGTGGACGAAGTACATGGGCGTGGCGTTGAACGGTGTGCCACAACAACAGATGACGATGCCAGAAGGCGTGAGCGTCGTGAACGGCGAGTTGTATGAAACCGAAAAGCTGCCGGGCAACGGCTTCGTGGCGAGCATCGGCATCGACGACAACAGCGGCGGCGGTTTCTCGCTGCCGTTCTTCGGCAGCAATTCGCCGTCGCCCGCCCCGGCTGCGCCGCCCCCGACAGCCGGTCAGCCGCCGTCGCCTGGGGGCGTCGACGCCAGCGAGAAAGCGCGCATTCTCGATATGTTCAAGCATCCCTGACAGGCACCTGCCAAAGCGCACGATGGCTTTGGCAGCGATGCAAGTCCGAACGGCCGCCTCAGGGCGGCCGTTTGTTTAGGCGCGGGCAACCTATTGGCTTCCGGTTTTCGGCGACGAGCCTCGCACGCCCGCCCCATGCGCAAGAACGTACAAGTCAGGCGCACTGACAACGCGTTATGCTCGCAGCCATCCGCAACCGTTTTTTCGCGTTATTCGAGGTCCGCACCATCATGTCCGCCCCGTCCCGCGCGGCCAGCTTCACGGCTGGCGTCCGCGACACCTTCCCGATGATTGTCGGCGCTGCGCCCTTCGGCCTGATCTTCGGCGCGCTGGTGGCCACCACGCCGATGGCCACATGGCATGGTCAACTCATGTCGCTGACCGTGTTTGCAGGCTCCAGCCAGTTCATCGCGGCCGGGCTATTTGCGACGGGCGTGGGTTACGTGGTGCTCTGGGCAACGACGCTGATCGTGAATCTGCGCCACATGCTTTACGCAGCCAACTTGCTGCCGCATGTGCGGCACCTGAACTTGCGTTGGCGCTGCCTGCTCGGCTTCACCCTGACGGACGAGACGTTCGCGGTGACGAGCAGTCATTTCCACAAACATCCGGACGACCCGATGGGCCATTGGTATTTCCTTGGCTCCGGCGTGTCGATGTATTTGAACTGGCAACTCTGGACGCTGGCCGGGCTGCTGTTCGGCGCGGCCTTCCCGCGCCTGCAAACCCTCGGTCTCGATTTCGCGATGGTGGCGACGTTCATCGCGATCATCGTGCCGCAGATGGCCCGCATGCCGTGGGCGGTTGCCACCGTCGTCGCGGGCACAGCGGCGTATCTCTGTCAGGGGTTGCCGTACAAGCTCGGGCTGCTCGTCGCGGTGACGCTCGGTATCGTCGCCGGGATGATTACGCTGCATCTGCGCCGCCGAGGCAATGGCTTGACGCAGGGGTCGACGCCGGGAGGTGCACGATGAATTATGTGATCGCGATTCTCGGCATGGCCGTCGTGACCTTCGCCGTGAAAGCGGGGATCTTCGTACTGGGCGACCGCGTGCGTTTTCCCGAATGGCTACGTGAAGCGTTGTCGTTCGTGCCGGTGACGGTGCTCACCGCGATCATCGTGCCGATGACGCTGGCGCCGCACGGTAACGGCCTGGAATTGACGTGGCGCAATCCGCAGTTGGCGGCAGCACTCGCGGCCATTGCCGTGTGCGCCGCGACGCGCCATCAGCTACTCACGATCGGTGTGGGCTTGGGCGTGTTCTTCGGCTGGCAGTTCGGGATCTTGGGCTGACGAAGCCGCCATTGCGCGGCCGCTTACGGTCATAAAAAAAGCGCCCTTTCGGGCGCTTTTTGCTTTGCATCGAGACAGGATCAGACCGTCACCGTCCCCAACGTGCCTGCGCGATACGCTGCGACAAACGCGTCGAAGTCACCCACTTGGGTGCGCTCCAGTTCCGCTTGCGTCTCGAGCGACTTGCGGGCGAGCGTTTCGAAGTGCTCGACCACTTTATCGTCGAGCGGCATCTCGCGCAGCGTCTGTGCGTGGCGCTTGCTCTGCGCCAGCGAGAACGCTTGAAACGCGCCGCCAGCGGTGCCGCGCAACGGTTCAAGCGCCGCCATGACACGGGCCGACGGTGTGAGCGTCACGTCTTGCACCTTGGCGCGCTGCACGGCCATGGTGTGCGCGTAGCGCGCGCCACCACGCTGGGCGTCGAAGGCGGCGGCCGCGCGATCGATACGGTCGAGCAGTTGCTCGGCCCAGTCGAACAGCGTGATCGCCTCGCCGCCACGGCGCAGCGCCAGCCCGGGCTTGCGGCCTTCCTTGACCACATGCGCGAAGTTGTCGCGGTTTTCCATGTTCTCGGCGTTCGAGCACGACGGGCTGTCTTCGAGCGCGCAGAACAGCATGAAGGCGTCGATGAAGCGTGCCGTATCCACGTCGATACCGACCGGCAGGAACGGGTCGATATCCACGCAACGCACTTCCACGTATTGCACACCGCGACGTGCGAGTGCCTGCACCGGGCGCTCGCCGCTGTAGGTCACGCGCTTGGGGCGAATCGTCGCGTAGAACTCGTTTTCGATTTGCAGCAAGTTCGTCGAGAGCTGAATCCACTCGCCATCGCGCTTCGTGCCGAGGGCTTCGTACGGCGGATGCGGTTGGCTGACGGCTTGCGTGAGCGCATCGATATAGCTCGGCAGGCAGTCGTAGCACGGCGAGACTTCCGATTGCGCGCTGTTCTGATAGCCCAGATCGCTCATGCGCAGGCTGGTCGCATACGGCAGACCGAGCGTGCCTTCGTCGAACGATTCGAGCCCGTGTTGGCGGCCGCGCAGAAACTCGGCATGCAGCACTGGCGACGCGCCGAACAGATACATCAGCAGCCAGCTATAGCGGCGGAAATTACGAATCAGCGCCACGTAGCGGGCCGATTGATAGTCGCGTGCCGACGTGTCCGTCACCCCTTCCTGTTCGCGCAGCAGTTCCCAGACGGGCTCGGCGAGCGAGAAGTTGTAGTGAATACCGGCGATGCATTGCATCGGCTTGCCGTAGCGAAGCGCGAGGCCGCGACGGTACACGTGCTTGAGCATGCCGATATGCGACGTGCCGTAATCGGCGATGGGGATCATGGCTTCCGGCGGCAGCGCGGGCGGCATCGAGTCGCTCCAGAGCAGTTCGGTGCCGAGCTTGCGGTAGGCGAACTGGTGGATCTCGTCGAGGCGGGCGATGACTTCGGCGGCGTCGTGCTGCGGCGGCGTGATGAACTCGAGCAGCGCTTCGGAGTAATCGGTGGTGATTTCTTCGTTGGTGAGCGCCGAGCCCAATGCGCGCGGGTGCGGCGTCAGGGCAAGTGCGCCGTCGGCTTCGACGCGCAGCGTTTCGCGCTCGATACCGGACAGGCCCTGCCCGAGCAGCGCGCGATGGGCGGGCTGCATGATGAGTGCGAGACGCCGATCGAGCACGTCACCGGCGGAGGACGCATCGCGTCGTTCGTTTTGGCAATTCTTGTTTTCCAACTTCCATCCCTCTGGTGAGGCGCGATGCTGTACGGCATGGCTGTCGCCGCCGGTGCCTGTCATAGCGAAGCCATGAGCGGACGAGGGCACGGCAGGCGTACGGTGGTCTACGGGGTGCCGATGGCCTGCGGTGGGTTCGCCGGGAGCGGTCTCCGGGAAGCACTTCAGGCGCGGCACGGCGCGAATTTGGCCTGAGCATAACTGAAAACGCCAAAGCGCGTCGGACGCCGCCTAAAACCCCGCCATCGCGCGTCAAAAGAGCCTCAGCGTCAGGCTGAGTGCCCCTGTGCGAATGCCACATTGGCGATGGGGTCATGCGCACCGATACTGGGCAGCATGATGAATACACAACACTTGACCGATCTCATTCGCCTGCTCTCGCTGGGGCTCGTTACCTTTTTGCTCGCTGGCTTTGTGAAAGGCGTGATCGGGCTGGGTTTGCCCACGGTCGCCGTCGGGTTGCTCGGGCTAGCCATGCCGACGGCTGAAGCAGCCGCGCTGCTGATCGTGCCGTCGCTTGTGACCAACGTTTGGCAATTGCTGGCCGGCCCGCGTTTCATCGCGCTGGCGAAGCGGCTCTGGCCGATGCTCGTGGGCATTTGCATTGGCACGTGGGCGGGCGGCGGCTGGTTGGCGAGTGGCGGCAATACCCCCGGTATTGCGTTGGGCGTCGCGTTGTTGGCGTACGCCGCGATGGGACTCGCGGCAGTGCGTATGCGCATTCCGGCGGGCTGGTCGAGCGGGAGAGTCAGCGCGCTCGGGGTCGGCATCGGCGTGGTGACGGGACTCGTCACCGCAGCGACCGGTGTCTTCGTGATTCCCGCCGTGCCGTTCCTGCAAGCGTTGGAACTCGACAAGGACGATCTGGTGCAAGCGCTCGGGTTGTCGTTCACCGTGTCGACAGTGGCGCTCGCCGCGGGGCTGGCACGCGACGGCATCTTCCACGGTCATGCGATGGGTGTGTCGTTGCTGGCACTGGCACCGGCGCTGGGCGGGATGTTCTTCGGGCAGTGGGTGCGAGGACGCGTGAGCGCACCGGTGTTTCGCCGCTGCTTCTTCGTTGGGCTAGCGATGCTGGGCGCTGAATTGGTGATTCAGCATTTGCGATGAGACGGTCGCTGCGCGGGTGTGGTGACGTGAGGGCGCCGCCCTCACACCATCACTTCAAGTCCGTGAAATCAACATCCCAGAACTCAAGTTCGCGGCGGGCGTCGAGATTTCGCCCTTCTTCTGTGCGGCGCAGTTCGACGCGTCGGATTTTCCCGGAAATCGTTTTCGGCAAATCGCAGAACTCCAATCGGCGAATACGCTTGTACGGCGCGAGGTGATCTCGGCAGAAACGCAGAATATCGAGCGCGAGTTTGTCGTCGGCTTTGAAGCCGGTGCGCAGTGAGATAAACGCTTTTGGCACAGCGAGCCGAACAGGATCGGGGCTTGGCACAACACCAGCTTCGGCCACGGCGGGGTGCTTGATCAGTTCGCTCTCGAGTTCGAACGGGCTGATGCGATAGTCCGACGCTTTGAAGACGTCGTCCGCGCGCCCGACATAAGTGAAGTAGCCGCGGTCGTCACGCATCGCCACGTCGCCCGTGCGGTAGTAGCCATCGCGCATCACGTCGGCGGTTTTCTCCTGATCGTCTTCGTAGCCTTGCATCAGGCCGGTGGGCCGTGGCGAGATCACGAGCGCGATTTCCCCTTCGTCGGCGGGCACGCCATCGTGATCGAGCAGCACGACACGGTAGCCCGGCATCGGCCGTCCCATCGCTCCGGCTTTGACGGGTTGGCCGGGTGAGTTGCCGATCTGGCAGCAAGTTTCAGTTTGTCCGTAGCCGTCGCGAATGGTGATGTTCCACGCGCGCCTCACCTGATCGATGACTTCGGGATTGAGCGGCTCCCCTGCCCCGATCAATTCACGAAACTTCACTGGATGCCGCGTGAGGTCTTCCTGAATCATCATGCGCCAGACGGTCGGCGGCGCGCAGAGCGTGGTGACACCGCAGCGCGCGGCAGTCTCGAGGGCGGCGCGCGCGTCGAAGCGCGAGAAGTTATAGATGAAGATCGTCGCACCGGCATTCCATGGGGCGAAGAAGCAGCTCCATGCGTGCTTGGCCCAGCCGGGCGAGCTGATGTTCCAGTGCACGTCGCCGGGTTGGAGGCCGAGCCAGTACATCGTGGCGAGGTGACCGACGGGATAGCTCTGATGCGTGTGCAGCACGAGTTTCGGACGCGAGGTCGTGCCTGACGTGAAGTACAGGAGCAACGGGTCGGTGGCGAGCGTGGTGCCTTCGGCGGAGAAGGTATCGGGTTCGGCGTAAGCGGGTGCGAGCGAGGTCCAGCCTTCGGGCGTGTTGTCGCCGACGGCGATGCGTTGGTAGTTGCCCGGGAGGTTGGCGAACTTGAGGGCGTCGCGTGTGGTGGTGACGACGTGGCGCACGCGGCCGCGCTCGATGCGATCGACGAGGTCGGCGGCAGCGAGGAGCGTGGTGGCGGGAATCATGACGGCGCCGAGCTTCATGCAGGCGAGCATGAGGTCCCAGAGTTCGACCTGATTGGGCAACATGAGCAGGACGCGGTCGCCACGGGCGACGCCTTGGGCGCGCAGGAAGTTGGCGACTTGGTTCGAGCGTGCCGACATTTGCGAGAACGAGAGACGCGTGTCGGCACCGTCTTCTTCTACGACCCAGAGGGCGGTGGTGTGATTGTCTTGTGCTTGCGGATCGAAAAAGTCGAGGGCCCAGTTGAAGTGCGTGAGTACGGGCCAGCGGAAGTCACGGTACGCCACGTCGTAGTGGGCGCGCTGCGCGAGCAAGAGGTCGCGTGCGGCCTCGAATCCCTGGATATGCGGCATCGCTTGTCTCCAAGCCTCGATAGGCAGGATTCCATTATGGTGAGGCCCCCCGAATACGACATTCGGGATAACCATCATGGGGTTTGCGGGTGCGATTGCGGTGGGTGCGCGATCGGTGCGTGGTGGGAGGCAAGATGGATGCGCGGTGTAGGCGGAAGAAAAAATATGCGGAGAATGCGCGCAGACGCTTTCATTCCTGCGAAAAGCTCTGCTATAATCGCCTGCTTTCGAGCGATGCATTTAACGATGCATCTCTCACGGGGCGTAGCGCAGCCTGGTAGCGTACCTGCATGGGGTGCAGGTGGTCGGAGGTTCAAATCCTCTCGCCCCGACCAGAATAGAAAAACCCGCACAGTCTTTGGCTGTGCGGGTTTTTTCGTTATTGGCCCAAGTGCGGTGTGCGTCACACCGACCGGGTTAGCAGTTACCCTTCTTCGCCTGTCCCGGCGGGCAGAAATCATTGCCAGGACCGCCTCGCCCACCGCGAGGACCGTCATCGGGAACATACACGGCACAGCTCGCAAGCAACATCGTGCACGCAAGGAATAGGAACGTCAGTTTGCGCATTTGTCAGATCCCCCAAGGAATGCGGATACGAGACACGAATCTTCGAACTCAATGTCGATCGGTTCTCGCAAGGGTATCTGATTCACTCAGCGCCCGTCGCGGGCTTATTCAACTCACCTGTCTTGCATCCACTCAAACAAGCAATAGCGATCGCCAACACACCATTGCTTATCAACCACTGGCTCAAGTGATTCTTCCTTCGCATCTGTAGCGCCTCTTGCAGACTCACTCGGAAATGAATGGTGCTTGGACCCGCATTCCTATCAGTGCTGGATTCGGTCGGCACTGCGCATGCTTGACCACCCTGACGGCGCGCTCGTTGAGCCTGTCGTTGCCCGACGACGATGCTAATTGGGCATCCGTTAGCGAACCCTCAGCGTCCAACACAAAATCGACCGCCGCTTTTCCTTGCAAGCCGCGCCGGCCGCCACTACCACCGGGCAAACTGTCGGCGAAAGGGAGAATACATTTGACCTCTCCCTTAGGCGTTACCTGGGACACGCGCGACGCAAGCCCCTCCCCAACCGCACTCTCCAAGGCCATCCAACGCTTTTGCAGCCATACCTGGCGCATTTCGCTGCGCATATTGGCAGGGTCAGACAGCAAACCGAGATAGGCTTCCGCCTTGCGAAGGCTGAGTCGGCGGCCCATCGGCACTGCGGCACCGTCTGGCGCGACTTGGCTCTCAAGGAGTTGGGCGGCTTGCTTGTACTGGCCGCTCAGGAGCAGCGCATCGGCAAGCCAGGCAACCGTCTCAGCGCGTTGCTTATCATCCAAGGCATCAGGACCAAACGACAGTGCTCGGGTCAACGGCGCGATCGCGGCCTGAGGCGCCTTCTCCAACATCAATGCCGAGCCCAGATTCATGTTGATCCCGGCCAAGCGCGCATTGTCCGCGGGGGGCGTCTCCTGTAGCGCCCGATCGAGGCGCTGCTGCCAAGCCGCCGCCGATTGCGATAGCATCGCGGCCCGGACCACATCCAATGCCATGTAGACACCGGGCGCAACACCCGCCTCTTTCAAGCGCCGCACCTCTTGCTCGCACACGTCGCTCATCGTGTCGTAATGCTTGGCATCGATTTCACGCCGGCAGTCCGACACAAGTTTGCTTGCGTCCTGAGGTGCTTCGACCGACTGCGCAAAAGATACGGTGCTAAAAAGCACCGTGATGGATAACGCGACTTCGACCAACTTCCGTGTGCTGCGCATAGATGTATTAGTTCGGATTAAGGGCAAACGTGGCCGACTTGGAAAACGCGATCATGCTATCTGGTGAGAGTCCCTGTGCATCCACCTTGCATTGTGCAGCCCGAAAAGCTTTGAGCGCCGCATTGTCTAGCAACTGATGACCCGATGACCTTTGGAGTTTAAGGTCGCGAACTCGGCCCGACGAATCGATTGTCGTTTGAACGACAGCGGTTCCCTCAAGACCAAGTCGCCGCGCTTGAGCAGGGTACTCAACGTTCGTGAACGTACAATCGATCGTCACTGGCGTGCCCCCAACATCTATCGTCGCCACGTCCGCATTTGCTTGCGTTGCAAGTACCACGGTGGCCAGCGCGCCTGCGAATTTGGTCCACATATTCAAGTGAATTTTCCGTTTCGTTGAGTTGGCGCTACGGTGGCTCGCAAGCGCTTATTTATGGAAATTCGGCTGCGTCATGCGCCGCCTTTGCGCCCTCAGGCGCTCACTCTTTTAAGCTAAATACAAAAGGAAATTCCACGCCAATGCCATCTTCCGTCGGCTTACCCGTGGATTCGATAACGCACTTCGTTTCTCTGACTGAGTTGAGCGCCACCTCGTCGAGTGTTTGCCATCCCGACGATTTCACAATGACCGCTGATTCAGTCCGGCCTGACATGTTGATGACAGCCCGAACATTCACCGACCCCTCGAGTTCATGGTCTCTGGCGACCGCCGGGTAAACATGCGGACCCAGCGTGCATTTGAATTTGATGACCCGATCAGCGCGTCGCACCGTGCCCGAGTACGTCGTTCCATACGCGTTCAGACAAGTGAGTGCAAACACCAGTACCCCGATTCCCCTAGACCACTTTATCAAGTGATTTCTCCGTTCTTATTTTGGCGCGCAATCCTAGCATGCGCGGCCTATGCACCCGCACGATGTCACCTCGTCGTTCGATGCGAAATATCGTCGAGCAACGGCACAATCGCCAACAGGATGAGTATCAACGCCAGTGGAATCGTCGATACAAATCCGAGATGTTTAAAACCAAGCGCTCCCACCACGCCGCCGAGAAAAAACATCCCGAGCAACGATGCTAATAGGCGCAACTTCGCTTGATCCGCTGTCACCCGTTGCGGTTCAGCTAAAAGTCCCGGCCGGTTCCAGTAGATCATCTTCCCCAGCTCAATACCGATATCAGTGACCAGCCCAGTCACGTGCGTCGTGCGGATTTCGGCCTTGGATATCTTCGTGATGATCGCGTTTTGCAGCCCCATCACGTAACACAGCAATGCCACCGTCGCAGACGCGAATAACCATCGATGGTGTTCCAAGTTCGTTCCGACCAAACCGAAACACAGCAACAACACCGCTTCCAATAGCAGCGGCGCGGCGTAAGCACTATGCGTCTGATGCCGTCGCCCCCAATTGATGAGAATTGCGGACGTCGCAGCACCAAAGAGAAATGCAAGCAGCGCGCTCAAACCGGCAAACACATACACCAACTGCCCCAATACAAGGTCGTCGGACAGTGACGCAACAATGCCCGACATGTGCGACGTGTATTGCCCAACCGCCAAGAATCCACCGGCGTTCGCAGCGCCCGCAACGAACGCTAAAGAACACCCCAATCGGCGGTTAGCCGCATCCGTGCGCGCTGGTTGGGTAAAACCCCGCAAGTAATTGATCGGCATGGCGAGACTCACTAAGAGCACGATAAAGGCACGAGGGAATCGGTTTGCCAGCCAATTCTAACGGCTCGGAATGCGACGCCATTTGATTCGAATAAACCGCGCTTGCGCCGCACCGTGTCACAATCCCGACTCTCATCACAACATCGGAGCCAAATATCATGGCGCTATACGATCTGCCTGAGGCTCGGCAAATTGCAAGAACCTTCGTCCAAGAACTCATCAAGGCGCAAGGCATCCCTCTGACGGGCTCGAAAGGCGTGACCGACCCGGCCGCCTCGGGTGAACGCGACGCCGCATATCTGCACAGTCTTCTCGAATCACTGACCAAGAAACTCTCGGGCAGTTAAAACAGACGAGCCCGTACAACGACGGGCTCTCAACTACGGCTCGCGGCGTTTCAGTTTCTCGTCGCCACACGCGCCCGCAAACACCGATCCTTGCGCTTCACCTCGTCTACCCATTGCGCTCGCACACGAACGCAAACACGTCCCGGTCGACGAGCGCACCCAGCTTGTTGAAGCTCTTACGCAGCGTCCCCTCGTGCACGAACCCGCACTTGGTCAACACACGGGCGGACGCCACGTTCCATGAGAACACCGTCGTCTCGACCCGCACCAGCCCCATCGTGTCGATGCCATGCGACAGCGCCTGCCTGAGCGCCGCCGTCGCAATCCCCTGCCCCCAAAACGCCTCGCCAAGCCAGTAGGAAATCACCCCGCAATGCGACGCAGCGCCCGATAGCCTGCGCAATCCGATGCCACCCGCCAACTGCCCATCCGCCTCGATCGCCCAAGCCGGACGGTTCGGGTCGAGCAGCGGCGCACTCACCGTCGCGACCCATCGCTGGGCGTCCTGCAATGTGTAAGGCGACGGAAACCGCTCGGCCATATTCGCCGCCACGCGCGGGTTGTTGGCCAGCGCAGGCAACGCCTGCACGTGATCGTCGCGCCACGAAACGATGTGAATCGAATTAGCCATGATCGGCAGAGCGAGAGGTGGGGAAGCACGAGGAAAAAACGAGGAAAAATGAAACAACGAACGAAGCACGCTAAAAAATCACTGTACATTTAAACATTACTGTTTTTTTGTACAGTGTCTTGTGCTACATTTCCTTTCACCAAAGTTCCTTGGGGAGAGGCATCGTGAGTGATCCGAAATCTGTCAAATTTATCGTCGTGCCCTATCGCAAGAATAAGGACGGCGCGTTGCAACCCGGCGAACTTCGTCAGGCCAGTACCGAGTTCGGCGCCGTGCGCATCGCACAAGCCATGGCCGCCGGTTTTGCCGGTATCGCCGCCTATGAAGTGCTAGTCGACGACGAGTCCGGCACGATGGATTCGCCGCGCGTTCTGTTTCAGGAGGGCGCGATTCCGGCACTCGCTGAATAGTCGGCCGCAACACCGATACACCGATACTTCGATATCCAGAACAAATTCTGAATGCCAAATATCGCAGCCGTGTGACGCGCATCACACGGCTGACGTTGTATGCCTAACCGATCGAATTATTCAGGCCGCGACGGACGCGCAATGGCATCGAACGTGCGCGTCTGACGCGGATGCTGCAAGTCGCGCGTATCGAGCGCCCGTTGAGTTGCGGCGACATCCTGTGCGCTCGGCCCCGGTTGCGCGCCATTGCGCTCGTTCGCCACACGGTTGATGGCCGCGCTGGCCGACTGCGCATCAGCGACAGGCGCCGAAGCCACGAGGCCCGTCGACGGATGCAGCGAAGGTGCCGCCTGATTCGTCTGACGAATGCTACTGAGGTCGCCCGAGCCCAGATACGACTGCGCGCTCGCATGGCCTGCGAAGAAAGTGGCGAAGCAAACGGCTGCCGTGCTCAGGCAGACTGCAAGGAAATTGGTACGGTTCATGTTGGCCCCCGTTTGAGTTGTCAGTTGCGTCGAAATCCTCTGTGGCAGCGGTTTCGACATGGCTGCATTGTCTCAGCCGACATGCCCTTTGTCGCCCGCACTAATCACAGTTGACGGTGCCTTGCCGGGGTATCTCGGGGTATCCCGAAGTATCGCTACCCCCTCTCATTTTCGGCAGCCCGTTCTGCTACACTGCGCAAAAAATGGGCCACAGGCCCACGGGATAGCAGGTCATACGGGGGATCCCATGTCGGACGACATCAGTTTTCGACGGGCGTCGGATGCCGTGCAGGCGGTCGGTGCCGGACAAGCAGACTGGCTCGACGTCGTAAAGACGGCACGCGATTTTCTGGGCGCGGAAGCCGCCACGTTCCTTTGCCACGACAAGCAAAGCCGCTCCGTGCGTTTCATCGAACAGTCCGGCCACGAAGACGGCCTGATTCAGGAATACGCACAACACTACTATCAGTACGACGACTCGACCCGGCGCTTCTGGGACGCGCCCGCCGGTACGTGGTACGACTCATCCGTCGCGCTCAAGCACGAATCGCCTAACGACCGTGTCTTCTGGAACGAATTCATGCGCCCGTACCAGTTGCAACAACTGGTCGGCGTGGTGATCTGCAACGACAGCGACGTGCTCACCGCGCTCAGCATTCAGCGCATGCACGTGGTCGAACCTGACTTCGCGCACGCGGCCCGCATCGCCGAATACGAACGCATGCTGGCCGCCGCGTTCGCCGCCCGGCGCGCCGCAACGCGCATGAGCCTCGACGCCCTCGGGCAAATGCTCGACCCCACCCGTGAAGGCTTTCTGATTGTTTCGCCCGACGGCTGGATGCTCGACGCCGCAGGCGGTCTCGACGTTTTACTCGGCAGCGACGACAGCCAACTCGTGCTCAAGCAGCGCCGCCTCACGCACCGGCAGTCCGACTGGCAATCCCGGCTGGAGGAGACGCTAGCGAAAGTGAGTGCTACCGGGTTGGCGGCGTCGCTGGTCGTCCCCGACTCGTGGGGACACGCGTATCGCCTGACGTTGCGCCCACTCGCCAACAATATGAACCACGGCTTGCGCTCGGCAGTGGGAATTCGCGTGGAGCGGCGCAGCATCTTCAACGTGCCGACCGAAGCCGCACTGCGCGAACATTTTGCATTGACGCGAGCCGAGGCGCGGCTGTTTCATCACCTCGTCGCGGGATTGACCATCGGCGAATGCAGCGACGTGCTGCAACTGGGCACCAGCACGCTGCGCACCCAGTTGTCGGCCATCCTACGCAAGACCGGCTGCCATCGTCAGGGCGAGCTGTTACGCCTCGCTGCCATGCTCGCCCCCTGACGCAGCCACCAGTACCGTGGCGCGCGTGCGGTTGCGCCCTGCCTGCTTAGCCTCGAAGAGTTGCTCGTCGGCCGCGCGCAAGATCGCGTCAGCGCTTTCGCACTCGCTGGCAGCCCCCGTGGCCGCCCCGACGCTCACCGTCAACGTGCCGACGTCGCTGCCGATATGGGCAATGTGCAGCCGTTCGATACCCAGCCGAATCTGCTCGGCCATCTTGGCCGCCCCGGCTGCTGGGGTGTCGGGCATGATCACCGCAAATTCTTCACCGCCGTAGCGCGCCGCCATGTCGGTATCGCGCCGGACATGTCCCGCAATGTGCTGCGCGACCGCTTTGAGCACGTCGTCCCCCACGGCATGACCGTACTCGTCGTTAAAACGCTTGAAAAAGTCGATATCGATGAACAGCACCGAGAGCGGCCCGCCCGTGCGCTGCGCCCGTCGCCACTCCATCGCGAGCTTGCTGTCGAGCGAGCGGCGGTTGTTCAAGCCGGTCAGGCCGTCGGTCACCGACAGACTGGCCAGCCGTGTCATGGCAGCGGCGCGCATCCGAATGGCCGCGACGAGCAGCCACGACCCCGCGATCAGCGTCGCCGCGCATGCCAGCGCGATCGAGCCGAAGGTCGCCACGTTCCAACGCCATTCGCGCATCGTGCCAACGGTCAGCGGGGTAATCACCACGAACAACGACGCGCCCGGGACACGCACTGACCGGTAATCGTGCGAACGCGCCCCGGCGGGAAACGACAACGCCGTAATCAGGTTGCCATTGCGCGTGGCATTGCCGGGCAGCTTTGCCACCGTCCCCGGCTGTACATCGCCACAAGGGGCGCACGCCAATACCGTGCCCTTGTCCTCGATGATTTGGATGGTCTTGATGTCTTCCGACTCGACCTCCGCCACCAGATTCTGGAAATGATCGAGACGCAGCGCGATGACCGCCACGCCCGCAAACGAATGGTCCGGTGCGCTCACGCGACGGGTGAGTGCCACCGACAACAGACCGCCGTGCAAGCGCGATTTGTAGGGCTGCGAGATATACAAGCCAAGCGATGGGTTGCCCAAATGCGAGCGGAAGTAGTCGCGGTCGGAGACATCGACGACCCTGTCGGAATCCGGGTGCAAAGGCGCCGCAATCTTGCCTGTGTTGTCGACCACATAAGCGTCGTCGAGAAAGTCGCGGCTCAGCATCTGGCCGAAGCGCACGCGATCGCGTACCCGGTCGGTGAACATCGGCGTGGACGGGTTTTCGGCGTCCCGCACCATGTCTTTGAGCAGCGTGTCGTAGATGGCGATGTTGCCGCCCAGACTCGTGGCGACCACCGTCGCTGCGCTCTGCGCCCGGTCGAGCGTCGATTCTATCCTCGCTTCACGATTGTTCTCTAGCGAGATGGCCACACCAATCAGAATGGCCAGCGCGATGGCGGTGCCGACAAGGCCGACCATGACCGGCCGGTGGTCGAACTTCTCGACCATGACCCGCAGGCGCTTGCCCGCCCAGGTGTGGAGACGTTGGGTGCCCGAACGCGTCGACATGCCCATGATTTCCTCGCGAGAAGTTGATGTATTCTAATGCGCGTCGACCCAACTAACACTGCCCTTTATTACCGCCTCCCGGACCTACCCTATGACCGAGTGCTACGCGTACCTGAGCCGTGCCCTGCCCGACCTCGATCCGCTCATGCTCTCGAAGATCATCGTCAATTCCCGGGGCTTTAATGAAACGTACGGCATTACCGGTGTGCTGCTCTACGACGGCGTCACGTTTTACCAATACATCGAAGGCCCAGCCGAGCCGCTTGCCGATGCCCGCCAGCGCATCGAAGCGTCACGCCACCACTCCGACATCCGGGTGCTGCTCGACGGCACACCGCGCACGCCCGGCGCGTTCCCGACGTGGAGTCTGGGCTATCTGATGCTCGACGAACCCGCCCACACGCTGCGCGCTTTCGTCATGCCCGCCGATCACGCCGCCCTGGTCGCCGCGTTCGCCGCGCTCGCCGAGAAGTCGGACGCGATGTAGCCCGATGTAGCCCTTTCCTGCCGCAAACGACAAAACGCCGGGCAGCCTCCTCAGAGGTGCCCGGCGTTTGACATTCGACCCTAGGGACCGCGTGGGCGTTACCGAACGGCAACCCCACCGCCCCGGCTGTCTTACCGCTCGATTTGACGATTCCAGCGCTGATCCCACTGCGCGCGGCGCTGGTTGATCGCGTCCCAATCCACGGTCTTGATGTCTTTGACCAGATCGTCGATCTTGCCCAAGCGCTTTTGCATCGCCGCGGGCACGGTGGCCTGCGGGTTGGTCGGGATGTACGCACCGGCGGCGGCCGCCAGCGTCTGACCGCGTGCCGACAGCAGGTACTGGGCAAGCTTCTGCGCCATCGCGTTATCGGGGCTGTTCTTCACCACGCACAGGTCGACCAGCAACTGCACCGCGCCTTCCTTCGGTGCGACATAAGCCACCGGAATGTTCTTGTCCTGAAGGTCGCTCACCGCCGTGGGCGTCAGCGGGAAGATGGCCGCTTCTCCGGTCTGAATCATTTCGGAGAGCTTGGCCGAGTTCGGGATGTACTCGACGACGTTCGGGCCAACGGTGCTCGCCCATTTGGTGAAGCCCGGCTCGACGTTGGTCTCGCTACCGCCCCAGATGCGGTTCAGCGCCAAAAAGCCGTGCAGGCCGAACGTGCTGCTCGACGCCGACTGGAACACCACCTTGTTCTTGAACTTCGGATCGGCGAAGTCGGTCCACGAGGTCGGTGCCGCCCAACCCTTTTCCTTGAACACCTTCGTGTTGTAGCCGATACCGGTCATGCCGAGTTGCACACCGGCGCCCATGTCGTCTTTCACACGCGCGAACGGATACAACTCTTTGAGTACCGGCGAGTCGTCGAGCTTCTGGCACACGCCCATGCTGATGGCGCGCGCCATCACGCCGTCGTCGAGAAACACGACATGCATCTGCGGGCTGTTACGGTTGGCCAGCAACTTCGCCAGCACGTCGGACGACGTGCCCGGCACCACCACGACCTTCACGTTGTTGGCTTTCTCGAACTCGGGAAAGACTTGGCTCGTGTAAGCCTTTTCCATCGGGCCGCCGTTCATGCCGATGTAAAGCGTTTTGCTCTGCGACCAAGCGGCGCTGCTCGCGCCCAGTGCCAGCGCCGCAGCGCACATGACGACCTTCTTGGATAGCTTCATCGTGGTTCTCCTTGCGTTTCGAGAGGTAAGGAACGTGTGAGTGACGTTTTTTGACGTTGAGTGATGACGTAATTCGTAATGGCGCAACGCTTCAAGCGAGCGCGGTATTCGACGGCACTTGCGAGAAACGGTCAATCGAAAAGGCATCGAGCGGTGTGACGGTCTCGCCCTGCGTGACGAGGTCGGCGAGCACTTCGCCAACGCCCGGTGCCAGCAGAAAACCGCCGCCCGAAAAACCGAACGCGTGCAGCAGACGCGGCGTCGTACCGCTCGCGCCGATGATCGGGTTGTTGTCGGGCGTCTCGCCTTCTACTCCGCTCCACGTGCGAATGAGCAGCGCGTTGCGCAGCGCAGGTACCAGCGAGCAGGCTTCACGCATGACGGCGCGCGTGGTGTCCGCCGAGGGTTGCGCGTACTCGCCGTTGCCGGTGCCGCGTCCGCCGCCGATCACGCAATTGCCCCGCTCGACCTGACGCGCATAGACGCCACCGCCATACACGCCGAGGTTGTGGCCGATGCACTTCGGCAACGGCTCGGTGACCCACATATTCGGGTAGATGGCATGCATCGGCACCCGCTCGCCGAACGTGCCCGCGATGTGATTTGCCCATGCGCCCGATGTGTTGAGTAACCAGTCGGCGCTCACTCGCAACGCGTCGCCCTCAAAAGGTTGCGCCGTCAATTGAAAACGCACGCCGTCGTGCGCAATGGCGGTAATCGGGGTGCGCTCGTGCACATCGGCACCGAGCGCCCGAGCCGCACGCGCAAAGGCGGGCGAGACAAGGCGCGGGTTCGCATGGCCGTCACTCAGGCAAAGCGAACCACCTACGGCACCGTCGCCAAGCCACGGAAAGCGGTTGCGGAAATCCGCACCGCGCAACACTTCCGTCTCTAACCCATGCGTGCGCGCCATCGCCGACCACGCATCGAGCGGCTCAAGATCGCTCTCACGGCGCGCGAGTCGCAGATGGCCCGAGCGCACGAACTCGCCGTCGATGCCGATCAGTTCGGGCAAGCGGTCCCACAGGCGACGCGCCCGCATGGCGAGCGGCAATTGCTCTTCGGGGCGGCCCTGACAGCGCACGCCGCCATAGTTCACGCCGCTGGCCTGTGCGCCGCAGTAGCGTCGCTCGAAAAGCGCCACGCGCAGGCCTCGCTCGGCAAGCGCGCGGGCCGCCGATGCGCCCACCAACCCACCACCGGCCACCACCACGTCGTAGTGCAAGGTGTCACTCATCGCGCGCCTCCTCGGGAATGGCGGCGACGTTGTCGTCGAACAGCATCGGTGCAATCGGAATCGGTTTGATCGGCGCCTGCGCGCGCAAGCGTCCCACTTGGGCGAGCTTCTGCCCACTCGCTTCGGCCAGCAGATGACAAGCCGCCTCGCCACACATGCGCCCCTGACAACGGCCCATGCCCACGCGAGTGAGTGCTTTCAAACGATTGATTTCGCTAACGCCGTCAAAGCGTACGCATTCGCGCAATGTGCGCGCGTCGATCTCTTCGCAACGGCACACCAGCATGTCGTCGGGCCACTGGGCCGATGGGTCCGACGGCGGCGCAAACGCCTGCTCGATCCCCACACGAAACCGGTGGATGCTTGCGAGACGCCGCTCAAGCGTGGCGGCGTCCGGCGCGTCGGGAAGGGCTGGCGCGGCAATGCCAAGGTCTTCGAGCATCGCGAGCGCTGCACGACGACCGGCCATCTCGGCGGCATCGGCCCCAGCGATACCTGCACCGTCACCGGCCAGATACACGCCTGCCTGCGAACTGCGGCCCGCTGCGTCACGCTCGGGTAACCAGCATTGGTTCAATGCATCGAAAACGAAACGGCAGCCCGCGAGGTCGGCCAGTTGCGTCTCGGGACGCAAGCCGAAACCCAACCCGAGCGCCGTGCACCCCAGTGTGTGCTCACGTCCATCGCGCTGCCAACGAACGGCGCGCACGCCAGCCGTGCCATCGATCCCCGCGAGCGTCACCCCGTGTTCGATGCGCACACCATGCGTGCGCAACCACCCGACGTAATACAGCCCCTTCGCAAACGTGCCCGGTTGATTCAGTAGACGCGGCGTCGCCTTCACTTGTGTAGCGAAGTCGCTCGTGTCCAGTACGGCCACGACGTTTGCCCCGGCTTTTTTGTATTGATAAGCCACGAGGTAAAGCAATGGCCCCGTGCCCGCGAACACCACGCGCTCGCCGATGGCGCAGCCTTGCGATTTGAGCGCTACCTGCGCGCCGCCCAGCGTGTAGACACCCGGCAGCGTCCAGCCCGGCACAGGCAGCACGCGGTCGGTCGCGCCGCTAGCGATGAGCAGATGCGTGAACGGCACCGCCGTCTCACGGCCCGCGTGCATCGTGTGCAGTCGGTATCGATGGCCCGTCGCGCTCGTTGGCCCCGCGATGCCTGCTGTGCCTGAGGTGCCCGTCGTGCTCGCGATATCTGCCGACGTACTCACCGGGTCGCACGCCCACACGAGCGTGTCAGGGCGATAGTCGATCTGCGGCAGCAATGCGGCCATGGTGGCGTGCACGGCATCGGCTTTCTTCGCTTCGAAGCCGTAGAGCGTCTGTTTACTTCTTGCGAAGCCTGCATCGGCTGGCGGCTGGCGGTAGATCTGACCGCCCCAGCGCGCGTTCTCGTCGAGCACGATCGGGCGGATACCCGCGGCCACGAGCGTCTGTGCGGCGCGAATCCCGGCAGGGCCAGCGCCGACGATCACCACTTCCGGGCGGGCGCTCATGCTTCGCCCCCGTAATAAACGCCGTCGCTGCTTATTTGCGGCGCGGCCGCTGCGCTGGTGACGATGCGCATCCCCTCTCGCACGAGCGTCGAGCACGCGCGCAGTCGCGTGAGTTGCTGCCCTTGCGGCGCAGCGCTATCGGCTTCTACCGCATCGCCCCCGGTCATTTCGCAGCGCACCCAGCAGTCCTGACACGCGCCGATCAGGCAAAAGCCCGCGCGCGGCGCACCGCTGAATTCGCTGATGCGCACATGCCGCTGGTGCATGAGAATCGCGGTGAGCAGCGTGTCGCCGGTGAGTGCTTGCACCGGCGCACCATCGAGATAAAACGTCACCGGCGCGCGCGCGGTTTCTGCCAGACGCGCCAGTTGTGGAGAATGTTGCAGATCTTGCATGAGGCGGGCCATGAAAAGTCTCGTGTGAGCGCTCGCTCAGTGCTGACCGATCAGAATGCGGTTCAGGCCGTAGACGCGGTCGAGCAGCAACATCGCGCCCAGCGTGATGACGATCACCAACGCGGAGACCGACGCCATCATCGGGTCGATCGACTCGGTGGCGTACATGTACATGCGCACCGGCAACGTGATCGTCTGCGGCGACGTGATGAAGACCGACATCGTCAGTTCATCGAAGCTATTGATGAACGCCAGCAGCCAGCCGCCCGTGATGCCCGGCAAGATCATCGGCATGGTGACGCGGCGAAACGTGGTCCACGAGCCTGCCCCCAGCGACGCCGCGGCATGCTCGACGCTGCGATCGAGCCCGCTGATCGACGCGAGCACGAGCCGCATGATGAACGGCGTGATGACGATCATGTGCGCGAACGTCAGCGCCGCAAACGAGCCGGTCACCCCGAGCATCGCGAAAAAGCGCAACAGCGCGATACCCAGCACCAGCCCCGGGATCACCAGCGGCGAAAGCAGCAGGCCGTTGAGAAAGTTGCGCCCCGGAAAGCGGGCACGGCCGATGGCCAGCGCTGCGGGCAGCGAGATCAGCAGCGAGAGCGTGGCCGACAAAAACGCAAGCTTCAAACTCGTGAAGAACGAGGCGATGAAGTCCGGATAGTCGAGAATCGCGCGGAACCAGCGCAATGAAAAACCGTGCGTCGGCAGCGAGAGAGTTTCTTCGGGCGTGAAGGCAACCAGCGTCACGATGATGAGCGGCGCGAGCACGAAGAGGATGACGAGCGTGTGGAACGCGAGCGCCAGAGGACTGTTTTTACGCATGATGGCGGCAGTAGAGTTCGGTTCTGCGGTGACTGGCGGCTCAACCCATGCTGCGCGCGTAACGGCGCTCAAGCACGCGGTAATACGTCAGCATCACGATCAGGTTCGCCACGAGCAGCAGCACGGCAATCGTTGCGCCCAGCGGCCAGTTCAGCGAACTGAGGAACTGGTCGTAGACGGCGGTAGCCGCCACTTTCAGACGGCGTCCGCCCAGCAGACTCGGAATCGCGAACGCGCTGGCCGACAAGCCGAACACCATCAGGCTGCCCGACAAGATGCCCGGCACGAGTTGCGGCAGCACAATGCGGCGCAACGTGGTCGCGGGCGAGGCCATCAGCGAGAGCGCGGCGTTCTCCGTTTGCGGATCGAGCCGTTGCAGCGACGTCCACACGGGAATCACCATGAACGGCAGCATCACGTGCACCAGCGCCACGACGATGGCGAAGTTTGTGTACTCCATCTTGTACGGCCCCATGC
Source organism: Pandoraea pneumonica (assembly GCF_902459645.1). Classification (GTDB taxonomy): domain Bacteria; phylum Pseudomonadota; class Gammaproteobacteria; order Burkholderiales; family Burkholderiaceae; genus Pandoraea; species Pandoraea pneumonica. The sequence continues at coordinate 61,656 of NZ_CABPSK010000001.1, read as the reverse complement.
CGACGAACGCGAACGCCTGATTGATCAGGCCGCCCGAGCTCATCAACATGCTCCAGCCGAATGCGCGCACGACGATCGAAACCAGCAGCGGCGAGAGAATCACCAGCAGGAAAATCGAGCGCCACGGGTCACCCATGCGCGAGAGCACATAGGCTTCGAACGTTCCCACGACCGCGCAAACGGCGGTCACCGTCAGCGAGATGCCGAACGTGCGCAAAAAGATCGTGTGGAAGTAATCGTCGAACAGCACTTCGGCGTAGTTGCCGAACTGGAACGCCGCGATCGGACCGCTCGCCGGATCGAACTGATAGAAGGTGAGCGCTAACGTCATCAGCAGCGGGATAAGCACCAGCGCCGTGAACAGCAACATGGCCGGAGCACTCATCACCCACATCGGCAGATAGGCGTGCCACGGGGCGCGCGCTCGCGCGGCCGGTGCCGCCTGCGTCACTTGCAGGGTTTCAGCCATGAGCCCGGTCTCCTGCTGCCGCCGGTGCGATGAAACGCACCGCTTCGGCGTGCCAGTCGAGGCCGACCGGTGCGCCTTCCGTGAGCGGTTCGCCGCCCTCGTTCTGGCAGCACACCAGCACTTCGCCCAGCGCGCTGTCGACGCGATACAGCCATTGGCTGCCGAGGAAGAAGCGGCTCGTCACCGTAGCAGACACGCGGCCCGCGTTCGGCGCACACAAGCGCACTTTTTCCGGACGCAGACACAAGGTGATGGCGTCGCCCACGGCCACGCTGCGCTCGCGCGGCGAGAGGTCGGCCAGCGGTGCGCGTTGTGTGATTCGGTCTTCAATGCGCGGGCCGTCGAGTTCCACATGCAAATGCTCACCGTCGCGCGCAGACACGCGCCCGGCCAGCATGTTGGCCTTGCCGATGAATTGCGAAACGAACTGGTTTTCCGGGCGCTCGTAGGCGCGGTACGGCGTATCGACTTGCGTGATGCGGCCAGCTTCCATCACGACGACACGATCGCTGATGGAGAGCGCCTCCGATTGATCGTGCGTCACCATGATCGTCGTCGTGCCGATCTTGCGCTGGATCGAGCGCAGCTCGAATTGCATGTCTTCGCGCAGCTTGGCGTCGAGGTTCGACATCGGCTCGTCGAGCAGCAGCACCGGCGGCGCAATGACGACAGCGCGCGCAATGGCCACGCGCTGACGCTGGCCGCCCGACAACTCGCGCGGGAAGCGATGCCCCAGTGCATCGAGCCGCACCAGTGCGAGGGCTTCGCGAATGCGGTCCTTGCGCTCGGCCTTGTCGACGCCGCGCATCTCCAGACCAAAGCCGACGTTGTCGGCCACCGTCATGTGCGGAAACAGCGCGTAGCTCTGGAACACAATGCCCAGCCCGCGCTTGTTGGGGCGCATGTTCGTGATGTCACGCCCGTCGAGCGTGATGCGCCCGGTCGTCGCTTCGACGAAACCGGCAATCATCTGGAGCGTGGTGGTCTTGCCGCAGCCCGAGGGGCCGAGCAGCGAGACGAACTCGCCCTTCTCCACCGAGAGATTGACGTTCGAGACGGCATTCAATTCGCCGAACGTTTTGGAGACATCCGTCAGAGTCAGAAAAGACATGGTCACTACCTTCGGGCGCGTAAGCACCGCATCTGATGCAATTGCATCGAACAGTAGCGAGCCAAATTCCTTGCCGCAAGATAACGATTCCATGAAACGAGATAAATTTTATGATTATTTCGTTTGACGGAACACATGAATGAAAGCGCATGCCATTCGTTTCGCGACAGCGTCTCGGGATAATCCCTAAGTTATGATGATTATTCAGTGTTTTCGCGTGTTTCGGCGCATTGCGTCTGTTTTCAACTCATATCGGCTTGCGCTAGTATTCCGTTTGACGGAATAAATAGAGACACTCATGCGCACTTCCGATTCACCTCGCGACGCTAATGCCCCGGCAGCCGCCGATGCCGCAGGCGCGGGCATTCTGCAACGTACTTTCGCGGTCATTCGCGCCCTTGGCGTGGCCAAGCCCGAAGGCGAGCGCGTCACGCATATCGCCAAGGCGGTCGGGCTGAGTCAGGCGACCGTTCACCGCATCCTCCATGCCCTGATCGCCGAGCAGGTGGTGGAACAGGACGAGACCTCCAAGCTGTATCGGCTGAGTGTCGACTTCTTCGCCATGGCCGCACAGGCGGGCAACCCGAGCGGTATGCGTACGCTCTGCCGCCCTTCGCTGCTGCGCTTATGCGCCAGCCTTGGCGACACCATCTTCCTGCTGGTGCGCAGCAGCTTCGACGCGGTGTGCCTCGACATGTGCGAGGGCCCGTTTCCCATTCGCTCGTTCACCGGCGATATCGGTGGGCGCGTGGCACTGGGCGTCGGTCAGGGAAGTTTGGCGATTCTGGCGTTTCTGCCCGAGGCTGAACGCGAGGAAATTATTCGCTTCAACGTGCCGCGCTTGCGCGGTTATGGCGTGCTCGACGAAGTGTATTTGCGCACGGAGATCGAACGGGTGCGGCAACTCGGCTATGCGGGCAGCAACAGTGGTGTGCTCGAAGGCATGGCAGGCGTCGCGGTGCCGATTTTCGACCGCACGGGGCATGCCGTCGCTGCACTGAGTATCGGCACGCTGGCCGCGCGTCTGTCGCAAGACCGTCTGCCGATGGTCGTCGAGTTGCTGCGCCGTCAAGCCGAACTGATCGGCCCGCAGACCAATCCGTTCGATGTCGCCATGCGTAGGCCCATGCATGGCCTCACGCGCGCCCTCACGACAGAGCCGATTGCCTGAGCGGGTTGTGATCATCGGCCATCGGGTACCGCGGAGAATTTGATGGCCGAAAATGGCGAGCGGCCAAGACGCGCGCCTGCAAGAATGTCGCGCGGCGCGGCTGACGCGTCGCGCCACCTCCCCCACATCTTTTCTCGCAGAGAGACACGTCATGGCATCAGGAGAACACCAGTACCGCGTTCGCATCGAGTGGATCGGCAATCAGGGCACCGGCACGTCGGGCTATCGCGAGTACAGCCGCAACCATGTGATTGAAGCCAACGGCAAGCCCGAGATTCCGGGGTCTGCCGATCCGGCCTTCCGGGGCGACGCCGCGCGCTGGAACCCCGAAGAGTTGCTGGTCGCTTCGGCCAGCGCCTGTCACAAGCTCTGGTATCTGCACTTGTGTTCGGACGCTGGCATTCGTGTCGAGGCGTACCAAGACGATGCGCTCGGCACCATGATCGATACGCCGCAGGAGGGTCGGTTCACGCGCATCGTGCTGCGCCCGCATGTGACGCTGCGCGCGGGCAGCGACGCCAAACTCGCCGCCGAGTTGCATCACGAAGCCCATGCCAAGTGCTACGTCGCCAACTCGGTCAACTTCCCCATCGACTGCGAGCCGCACATCGAGGTGTTGCCCGACTAACGGCGAGAACGCGCTTGGCTCAGGGGGTAAGGCTTTTCGCCAGTTCGGCGTCTCGCGCGTGCCCCCGTTTCACCGAGTCGCGTTCGCGAAAACGTTCGACGTAGGCTGAGATCGCCGGGGTAGCGGGCACCATCTTGACGAGCGTGAGGAACTGCATTGCATTGCCCCACAGTGCGTCGGCGGCAGTAAAGGATTCGCCCAGCCACCATGGCCCAGGGTTATGGGTCAGGTGGCGTTCAATCGTCCACATGACTTCGTCGTAATCGCCGTAAGGCGAGCGCGAGTGTTCCATCACGGGGCGTGCCAGCGCCTTGTCGATCACGGCAGGTTCGACACACGAGCCGTAGAAGACCATCCATCGCAAGTAGGCGCCTCGGCGCGGATCGCCCGGCGGCGGCGACAACCCCTTCTCCGGATAGAGTTCGGCGAGATACATATACACCGCCGCTTGCTCGGTAATCACCGCGTCGCCATGACGAATGGCGGGGACTTTGCCCATCGGGTTGATGTCGAGGAATTCGGCACTGCGTTGTTCGCCGGTAGCGAAGCGCAAGAGGTGCAGGTCGAAGTCGGCCTGTAGTTCGTCGAGCAGCACCAGCACGCCGGTCGAGCGCGTGTTGGGCGCGTGAAAAAACGTGACTCTCCGGTCGATCGTCATGTTCGCCTGCCTCCAAGGTTGAGCACATGTTGCGGCTATCAAAACATGTTACTGCGTCAAAAATTGTCAGCATTGCAAATAGCGCCCCGCCCAATCAGAGAAGCGAAGCTGAAGCGCCAAGCGGCAGAGACTCTGGATCGTCGCCTGGCAATGCGGCGAGATCGCCGAGCAGGTTCATGAGGACAAGCGCATTGCGTTGCCCTTGATCTTCATAGTTGTTGTTGAAGACCACGTAGACACGGGCGACTTCTTTGGCGATGACACGTATCGGGTCGATGAGCGCCGCAAGTTCGGCTTCGCGATAGTCGTAATTGAAACGATCCGACGCGGCGGTGGCATCGCGCACGTTCCACGTTTCGTGATTGCGCCCGTGCAAGCGCAGGACGGCGGCACGGGCCGTGGTGCTCGCCCACACCGTCGGAATGCTGTTGGTGAAGCCTTGCGGCTCGTCGACGATGGTGTTGACCCAGCCTAGCTCGCGCAACCAAGCGAGCGTGGCGTCGCGGTGGGCATCGTCGAACCAATGGCGATGCCGGAACTCGGCGGCAACGCCATATGCCGTCATGCGTTGCGCACACATCTCGATATGCGCGCGGCTCGCGTGGTCGCCAGTGAGCCACGGGGGAAATTGGAAATGCACCAGACCGAGCTTGCCCGCACGCCCGAGCGGCGCGATGGCTTCGAGATAGCGCCGCCATATCTCGTCCTGCAACGCGGCAGGCACGTCCTTGTAATACACGTTGGCACGCGGCCCCGGCGGCAACTCCGCCTGCAAATCTTTCGGGAACGCCACGCGCGGCGTCTGGTGCCCGGTAAGCAAGCGAAAGGCTTTGATGTTGAATAGGAATGACGGCGGCGTGCGTTCCGTCCACAACTGCGCATTGGATCCCGAAGGCATCGCGTAGTAGCTGCTATCGACTTCCACCATCGGAAAACGACTCGCGTAGTAGCGCAGACGCGCTTCGGCCGATGAATGCCCCGGCGGATAAAAACGCTTGCACGCGATGAGCGACTTATCCGTCCACGATGCCGTGCCTACGTATACGTTGCCGCTCATACACGCCCCTTTCTCAGAACGTCACATTGCCGACCGGGTGTCGCGTTTCATGCACCGCGTAGCCGTCGATTTCACGCGCTTCGTGGGGACTGGACTAGGACGATGCTATTAGATACTAGGGTCTGTTCACATGACTTTCGGGCTCGTGTTGCCCGGCCAAAGGGGCGAGCGCAAGGAATGAGCCGAAGCGAATATCGGAAATATTCGCGAGGGTCATGACGCGGCGATCGCCCCTTTGGGTGGGCAACCCGGAGGGAACGTGCCCTACCGGCCGTCTGGCGGCGTTGCCCGTAACTTACTTGGAGCGACCAAGCGGCGCTACGGGCGCCTTGCCAGCCAGCCGGTAGAACACGTTCACGAGCCCGAAAGTCATGTGAACAGACCCTACACATCTGATCCGGCACGCGCTCCCCGCACCGTGCCGTTTATCGGCCCGCAGCTCACCCTGCGGGCCGTTTTTTCGGATGCCGCTATAACCGTTATTGCAAGCGTCGCCGCGGCACGTGCCGCGCTATCATGACCCGCTCTACCGAAGCCAAGCTGTCGAGTGCCCGCCATGACCGAAATCATCGAACGCCTGCCCGTTGAATTACCGAAAGCTTATCGCCTGCTCAATCACGGCCCGACCGTGCTTGTGGGCAGCGCCCATGGCGAACGCCGTAACGTGATGGCCGCCGCATGGTCCATGCCGCTCGACTTCTCGCCACCCAAAGTGGCCGTCGTCATCGATCGCAATACGCTCACGCGTGAGTTGGTGGAAGCCTCGGGCGAGTTCTCGCTCAACGTCCCCGCCCGCGCCATCGCTCGAGAAACGTTGGCCGTCGGCTCGGTCTCGGGACGCGATGTCGACAAATTCAGCGACGAGTCTGGTGAAGGAAACCGCGTTGAGGCGTTCGACGGCACACACATTCGGGCCCCGCTCATCGGCGGCTGCCTGGCTTGGCTCGAATGCCGTGTGATTCCCGAGCCGCACAATCAGGATCGCTACGATCTGTTTCTCGGCGAGGTCGTTGCGGCCTGGGCCGATCCGCGTGCGTTTCGCGACGGGCATTGGCAGTTCGCGCCCGGCGTGTCGCGCAGTATTCACTACATCGCCGGCGGCAACTTCTTCGAGACCGGTGAAGCCTTCGAAGTCAAGACATGACCCACAGCGCTGCCACGCCCGCCACCGACGATCCCATTCGCGCCGCCCAAGACCTCTGGCGCGAAGCCTTGCTGCTGCCGCCGAATTTGCCAAGCGACGACATGCGCGGCAGAATGAGCGCCACACCCTTCATGCAGTTGCCGTCATCCATGCTGCCGGTGACGGAGCTGTTGTCATCCACTCGCCACGCCTCACCAGCCCGTCGCGACATGACTACACCCGGAGCTCCCTCACCGCACGCCGTGCCGCAAGAGTCTCTGCAAAGCCTGCGACCGACGTCGTTCTCGCCCAACACCGGCGCGACCATCGACGAAGCGGCCCGCCTGGCGGCCCTGCGTCGTTACGATATTCTCGACACCTCACCAGAACCCGCGTTCGATCGCATCGTGCGCATCGCCTCGTACATCGTGGGCGCGCCCATCTCGCTCGTGTCGCTCATCGACGAGACGCGCCAATGGTTCAAAGCGAAACAAGGGATCGATGCCACGCAAACGCCGCGCTCGATGGCGTTCTGCGCGCATGCCATTCTGGGCGACGACGTGCTCGTGGTGCCCGACGCCCATGCCGACCGGCGCTTCGCCGACAACCCGCTCGTCACCGGCGACCCGCACATCCGCTTCTATGCCGGTGCGCCGCTGCGCACGCCTGAAGGCCATCGGCTCGGCACGCTGTGCGTTATCGACCGCCGCCCGCGCACGCTCGATCCGGAAATGCGCGCGCTACTTGCCGACCTCTCGGCGCTCGTGGTCGACGAACTCGAACTGCGCCGCGTCAATCAAGTGCTTGGCGACATGGCCATGCGCGACGGCCTGACCGGCGCGCTCAACCGCCGGGCGTTTCTCATGCAGGCCGAACAAGCGTTCGCCAACGCGCGCGCGCAGCGCCGCCGGCTCTCGGTGCTGATGATCGACATCGATCACTTCAAGGCAGTGAACGACACCTGGGGACATGCGATCGGCGATCGCGTCATTGTGGAATTGACGCTGGTCGCGCGTGCTACGTTGCGCAAGGGCACGGTCATGGGACGGCTCGGCGGCGAAGAGTTCGCCGTGCTGCTGCCCGAAGCCGATGCACAACGCGCCATGCAGGCCGCCGACCGGTTGCTCTCGGCCATCGGCAATACGAGCGTGCCGGGTGCCACTGGGCCAGTGCGCTTTACAGCGAGCATCGGCGTGGGTAGCCTTAGCGCCGACGACGCCGATTTCGGGGCCGTTTTGCAACGTGCCGATCGCGCGCTGTACACGGCAAAGCAGTCTGGCCGGAATCGCGTTGCCATCGCCTGAATCGGCGTGGCGCCTAGTTTTTCAGGAACGCCGTTGACATTGCAACGGCGTTTCGCTGTCCCCCCCCCCTCAAACCAAGAGCCAACGCCATGGGCAAAAGCCGACTGGAAGCCTTTAGCGATGGCGTGATCGCCATCATCATCACGATCATGGTGCTCGAGATGAAAGCCCCGCACGGCACCGATCTCGATGAGTTGCTGCCGATACTGCCGACCTTCCTGACGTACATCATGAGCTACATCTACGTCGGCATTTACTGGAACAACCACCACCATCTGTTTCACGTTGTGCAGCGCGTCTCGGGCGGCGTGCTCTGGGCCAACTTGCACCTGTTGTTCTGGCTCTCGCTCATTCCCTTCGTCACGCATTGGCTGGGCGAGAATCACCTCACCGCCTGGCCGACCGCCCTGTATGGCGCCGTGCTTTTCATGGCGGCCGTCGCTTACTACATTCTCACGCGCGCCCTGTTGGCCGTGCACGGCGAAGGCGCCAACGTCAAGCTGGCGACGGCGATCGGGCGAGATGCCAAGGGAAAGCTCTCCGTCGTCGGCTATGCACTGGCCATTGCATTCGCGTTCGTGATGCCGGCCGTATCGCTCGGTCTCTACGCGCTGGTGGCCATCGTCTGGCTGATTCCCGACCGGCGTATCGAACACGTCATCGAAGGCTGACGGACCCGCCCGATCACGTGTCGCACGGGCATCCCAGCCGTCAGCGCGCAACAGTCGACGCGCATCGGGTTTTTACGTAGTATCCGGTCCATCATGCAAAACGTTACTTTTGAACTCACCGGCGAATTCATCGCCTTGAACGACCTGCTCAAAGTGGCAGGTGTGGCCGACTCCGGCGGCGCCGGCAAGGCGCTTGTGGCAAGCGGCCTGGTCAGCGTCGACGGCAAGCTGGAATCGCGCAAGACCGCCAAAATCCGCGCCGGACAGACGGTTTCGCTCGACGGCATACGTATTCGCGTCGTAGCGGGCTGACGTCTTGGCAGAAGTTCGGGCTGAACACCGTCCGAAGCCCGGCGTAAGCCCGACAAACCCGGCGGCGCACGCGCACCGAACGCCCCTCCCCCAAGCGCGCACTTTTGGGTGCGCTCTCCCGGTTTCTCCCATGTCGGCCTGCCCTCGCAGGTCGCTATACTTGAAAGCGTTTTTGGTGTGTCAGCCCGCGTAACACCCAACCCAGTCCGCAGGTCGTCTGAGGAGGCCCTTGCGATGGCCGTGCCCGGTTCACCGTCCACCGCCGGCGCTTTGCCGGCGCCGGGGCCCGACGCGCTGCTTGCAGCGCTCGACCGCTCGCTCGGCATGCTCACGCTCACCCCCGAGGGTGTGATCGTCGACGTCAACGACAAACTGCTCGGCGTGGTCGGCTACACCCGCGACGAACTCGTCGGCCAACCTCAAACCACGCTTTGCGACCCAGGCGACACCGCCTGCGGCGACGCCCTGGCACACGTGGTCAGCACCGGACGCGCCCACACGGCGCAGGTCCGCCGCCGCCGTCGCGATGGCGGCACGGTCTGGTTCGAGGCCACTTACAACCCCGTTTTCGATGACGCAGGCAAACTCGCCTACGTGATCAAGCTCGCCGCCGACGTGACGCATCGCGTCGAGCGCGAGGCTCAAGACAATGCCCGCCTGCATCTGCTCTCGCTGGGCGTGGACGAGACCGATAACGCGGTGCTGATCACCGATGCGCAAGGCGTCGTCTGCTATGTGAACGCAGGCTTCACCCGCATGCTGGGCTATCGCGCCGACGAGGTGGTCGGCAAGCCGGGGCATAGCCCGTTCGGTGACGCGCCGGTCGACGAATTCGCCAGCGGCTCGGCCGCCGTCGACGTGCAGCAAGCCCTGACGGGCTGTCTCGTGTCGGCCCGCGACGGGCGCAGTTGTCACTGCGAAGTGCTCGTGCGCACGGCACAGGGGCAGCCGCTCTGGGCGTCGATCGTCACCAACCCGATTCTCGATGCGAACGGCAAACTCGTGAATGCCGTCGCGCTCTTCACCGACATCACCCAATCGAAGATTCAGGAAGTGCTGCAACACAAGGCACTGGCCGCGATGGTGCGCGACGCGCCGCTCGTGGAAGTGCTGATGCTGATTTGCCGCGAACTGGAACAGATTGCCCCGGAGGTTATGGCCTCGGTGGTGCGCGTGGATGCCGAGGGCCGGTTACGCCCGCAGGCCGGTCCGAGCTTGCCTGCGCAGTATCACCAGTTCATCGATGGCATTGCCATCGGGCCCAATGTCGGCACTTGCGGCACGGCTGCGTTTCAGGCGCGCCCGGTCATCGTCACCGACATTGCTCACGACCCGCGCTGGGCCGATTTTCGCGACATGGCCGCCACCTACGGGCTGGCCGCCTCGTGGGCCATGCCCATCATCGCCAACGACGGCCGGGTGCTGGGCGTGCTCGCGTTCTATTACCGTACCGTGCGCGGCCCCGACGCCTTGCACGAGCGGCTGGTCGACGTGTGCGTACATCTGTGCAAACTGGCGTTCGAGCGCGATGAGTCGCGCACGCGCATTCGCCAGTTGGCGTTCTCCGATAGCCTGACCGGCCTGCCCAATCGCAGCATGCTCGGGGTGCTTGCCGCGCAGGCGATTGCCAGCGCGCATGAGCTCAATACGCGCATGGCGGTGATCTTCCTCGATCTCGACCGCTTCAAGCAGGTCAACGACTCGCTCGGCCATCAGGCGGGCGACGTGCTGTTGCGCACGATTGCGCAACGTCTGCGCCGGTCGCTGCGCGGTGCGGATATCGTGGCGCGACTGTCCGGCGACGAGTTCGTGGCCGTACTCACCGAGTGCGACCCCGACCGGCTGGACGCCGCCATCGAGCGCATGCGCAGCGCGCTCACGGCGCCGTGTCAGGTCGACGGCGTGACGTTGACGCCTTCGGGCAGCTTCGGTATCAGCCTCTATCCGAATCACGGGCAAGCGTTCGACATTCTGCTCCAACGCGCCGATATGGCGATGTATCAGGCCAAGATGGCCAGCCCGGGCAGCGTGCGGTTCTATCACGAGGACATGAATATCCACGCGCAGGAGCGGCTCGAATTGGAGACCGCGATGCGTGACGCGCTACGACGCGACGCCTTGCGCCTGCACTACCAGCCGCAGATCAATCTGCTCGACGAGTCGGTATGCGGCGTGGAAGCGCTCACCCGCTGGGTGCATCCGCAATACGGCGACGTATCGCCCACGCGGTTTATCGCACTGGCCGAGGAATGCGGGCTCATCGGGGAATTGGGGGCGTGGACGCTGCGCGAATCGTGTCGGCAGCTAGCGGAGTGGCGTCGGCGCGGGGTGGCGATCGGCAGCATCTCGGTCAACCTGTCGCCGACCAATTTCCACGATCACGATCTGCCGCAAATGATCGCCGAGACGCTCGCTGCCAACGATTTGCCGCCGACGTGTCTGGCCATCGAAATTACCGAAAACGTGCTGATGGACCACAACCCGAGCACGCTGCGCATCATCGAAGCCGTGCACGCCATGGGCGTGCGGCTATCGATGGACGATTTCGGGACGGGGTATTCGAGCCTCGGCTATCTGCGCCGCCTGCCGGTCTCGGAGCTCAAGCTGGACCGCAGCTTCGTGCATGACGTGACGCGCGACGAAACTGTGCGCGCGCTGACCAATGCCATCATCAGCATTGGCCGGAGCCTGCATCTGACGGTCGTGGCGGAAGGGGTCGAGGACGTTGCCCAGCGCGATCTGCTGATCGCACAGGGCTATCAGGTGGCACAGGGCTTCTTGTTTTCGCCCGCGCTCAGCGCCGAAGATCTGGAACCGTGGCTAGCGCGATGGGATGCCCGGCGGCGCACGGAAGCCACTCACGGCGCGAGACCTAACTCCATCTGATGTAACGCGGTTTCAATGGCCTGACTCTGGCGCTCGTTGAGCGTTTCGGCAGCAACGCTCGTGTCGTGGCGGTAAATCATCTCCCCGTAGACGTCGGCCAGCACGCGGGCCGACGGACACAGCGCCCAATGGCTGTCGGCCGCCTGACGGCGGGTCCAGTAGTTGATCGCCTGCTCGATTTCGGCGATGGAGTAATTGGCTTTCATCGAATGTTCGGTCTCGCCGTTGAATGGAATACTGTGATTATATACAGTAATCGCGGAATCGGAGAATCGCCCGTCGCAGAGTTCGATTCTCAGGCCCACGTTTCGGAACTGCAACACTTGATGTGGGTTGGCGCAGCGCTGCACACCAGTCAACACTGAAATCCCCATAAAAATCATTGGCTTGCCACTTCCGGCACGATATTGGCTTATGGCAGACGAGAGGTGCCAGCGCCGCGTCGCGGGGCACCGACGATGTACGTCGATTCCATGCTCGTCCCGACGGAGCCCGCCATGCCGCCGAGCCCTGCCACACCCCGCGCACATTGCCCTGATCGCTCAGTTCGTTCATGTCACGCATGGCGGCGCGCGATCGCCCTTATGTGGCTATGTCTGTTGAGCAGCCTGGGCACGTTATTTCCCCATGGCGCGCAAGCGCAGGGCATGCCGCCCGCCGTCAATGCCCCCACCGATCCCTTTCATCAGCCTTGCGTCGAGATACGCGGCCGAACGGATCTCGGCACGCCGGAATCGGCCAAACGCGTCCGGCCGATCGTCTCGGGGCAGTCCGAGCGCGTGCTCAAGCGTTATGTCGATTTGGACGACCGGTGCGCCAATCTTCCCGAATTCGCTCCCACGCGCGATACCGACACCACCACCGTCTGGTATGTCAGCATGCCGCTCGACGCGGTGCCAGGCCCGCACGGCACCGCGCACACCCGCGTGACGTCGTCGCCCGCCACCTTGCCGTCGGTTGCCTCCTGAGCGTCGACGGTCGACGTTTGCTATGCTGCGGCTTTCCCGCGCGCGGCTGGCCCCCACCCGCACGCGTCGCCGCTTTCTCCGGAGCTTCGATGTCCACCGACACCCCACGCAAGACCCCGCCTCCCGCCTCGCCTGCTTCCGCCGTCAAACCGCCGCCGCCCGGGGCAACGCCACTGGCATGGATCGGCTTGCTCGCCGCCGCCGCTTGGGTGTTGAAGAACCCCAACCCGACGTGGGCCGTGGGCGTGCTGTGCCTTTGCGCTGGTCTGATCTCGTCGTTCGGTGCACGGCGCAAGGGCCGCGGACCGTGGCCCGCCTTCTTCACCGGCCTGCTGCCAGTCGGCGTCGCGCTGTTCTTCGCGTTGATGATGCTGCGCCCGCTCTTCCGGTAATCATCCCCCGCGCGGATATCGGAAAGTTACCCACAGCTTCTGTGGATAACCCACTGGATAACCTGCCACCACCCACCGAAAAGGCCCGTCGTTCCACGCTGTCAAGAGGATTGCCCGTTTCGGCGTCAGCCTTGAGCAAATTTTTTGCGCTTGACGATTTGCCCCGCTTCTGGGCGTCGATGTCACCGCTTTGACATGCGTTAATTCGTCACGAAAAACCCGCATCGGTGCCCTAATTTACCCATTGTGGGAGGGTTCGCAGCGTGAGGGAATCGGCCTATGATGGAGTCGAGCCGCCGCACTTTGCGCAACATTTTTGACGCGATGGCGGCGTGACGCTTCAGTAACTTCCGGGAGAACGTCTGGTATGACCCAATCCGATAAGCCGTCTGTAGCACCGTCGTCCCCCTCCCCGGCGACGGCCAGTACCGACAACACCAACGAGGCCGACCGCGTCCATTTGGACGAACTGCTCGCGCACCACTCGGTGACCGAGACGGTCGACCGTGCCTCCGTCATCGATCTGATCAAGGAACTGCGCTCGCCCGACGTGAAAACGCCTGAGGACCGTCAGCGGGTCGTCGAGCGAAGCCGACTGTGGCGGGAAGTGTCGAATAAGGACACCGCCATGTCGTTGCTCAATTCACTGGCACAAATGGCGCCGATTCTGCTCAATTCGATTCATTGGTAAGCCTGCCTCGGTCCTGGCGCGCGCCGTGACCGGCCGCGCCAGGACGCAAACGAAAAGCGCCCGCCACATCGCTGTGTGCGGGCGCTTTTCACTTGATCTGGATTAACTTTCCTGCGGGCCGGGAGGACGCGATCCGAAATTCGACGCTCGCGTGTCTTACAATGCGGGTCGCGTCAGTTTCCCTGTTACCCAAACGCTATGACCACCACGCTGGATACCCCGATCGAATTCAAGAGCTGGATCTGCCTGATTTGCGGCTGGATTTATAACGAAGCCGAAGGCGCACCGGACGACGGCCTCGCCCCCGGTACGCGCTGGGCCGATGTGCCCGCCGATTGGCGCTGCCCGGAATGCGACGTCTCGAAAGAAGACTTCGCACTCTCGGAGTTCTGATCAGCGATCCGGATCAAGCTGGCCAGACGCCAGCTTAGTGGTGCCAGCCCCAGCCGCCGCCACGGCCACCCCAGCCTCGGCCACGCCAACCGCGGTAATAACCGCCGCCATAATAGCCGCCGACGCCAACGGTCACCACTGGCGCAGGCGCCACGGCGTATCCGGGCCCATAGCCGTAGTAGTTGTAATCGTCGGTCCCGTAGTAGGCGCTGCCGTACGCTGGGCCACCATAAGGCACAGCGACGCAACCCGCCATCAGCGTCGCGATGAGCGCGCCGCCCGCCAGCATGAGTATGCGTTTCATGATGATGTCTCCCGCGTAAGTGCTTCAGGCCACGCCGCGAACTGCGGCGCGACACTTACTCGTTAGACAGGCGGGTTCCCGCAAGATGCACTATGAGTGCACCCTCTTTGGTTACCAAACGTGACATTGGTAACGCCAGCGGAATAAAGGGCGGCGCGTGGGTTCAGAACACCCAGCAGCGATCACGCCCAGCGCGCTTGGCACGGTAGAGCGCCATATCGGCGCGCTCGACCATGTTCATCGCCGAATCTTCATCCTGCCATTCGGTGATACCGAAGCTCGCCGAGAAACGCAGCGGCGGCTCGCTGCCTTCCAGCGACTCGCGCTTGCAACGCTCCCGAATCCGGTCGGCCACACGCAGCGCATCGCGCTCGCTCGCGCCCGGCAGCAGAATGGCAAACTCTTCGCCGCCGATACGCCCGATCAAGTCGTCGCCTCGCAACGTCGACGAACAGACGAGCACAAAACGGCACAAGACCTGATCGCCGATGGCGTGCCCGTAGGTGTCGTTGATCGACTTGAAGTGATCGAGATCGGCCACGATCAGACTCATCGGCTCGTTCTTGCGCTGGGCGTTCTCCAGCAACTGATCGAAGCGGTGGAAGAAGTAGCGGCGCGTGAGGCTGCCCGTGAGCTCGTCGTAACTCGCCTCGAACGCCAGTTGATTGTTCGCCGCGCGCAGTTCCTCGTTCGACTGGAGCGTCTGGCGATGCATCCTGCGCTCGCGCCAATAGATACGGCCAGCCATGATCAAGATAATCACGCCACCCAGATACAGCAAAAAGCACAACGCGAAATCTTTCGCATGCTGGCGCGTGAGGCCTTCCCACGCGTCGACGTTTTCCACCGCGTAGACCGTCAGGTCGTTACTCGAACTCGCGCGCTGCGTGATGACGAACGGCTTGTGAAATTCGTCGAACTCCGACATCTGGTCGAGCAGTTCCTGCGGCACCCAAGCGTTAGCGCGGCCCGGTGCACGCTTGAACGGGAAGATGGGCATGCGCGAGAAATCGTTGCGCTGATAGAGCGCCTGACGCTCGATGTCAGATAGCCCGCCGAGTTTGCCGTCGAGCATGAAGCGATTTTCGAAGCGCGGGTCGTTGGCCATGATGACCACGCCATTGCCATCGGTAATAAACGACTCGCCGTTGGCCACCCAGTGACGCAAACGCGCGAGCCCGATCTTGGTCATCACCACGCCAATGAGGATGCCGTCGCGATAGACCGGTGCGCTGAAATAAAGGCCGGGGGCCTGATGCTCCCAGCCGGCCGCGTAGCTCTCGAAACGTGCGCCCAGAATCGCGTTCGTGAAGTACGGCAGCCCCGCCACCGATTGACCGACGGGTGACGGCGTGTCGCGGTAATTGCTGGCAGCCACGCACACGCCGCGCGTATCGACGAGCCACACGCGGTCGACACCGAAATAGCCCTGCGCCGATTGCAGAAAGTCGTTGGCACGGGCTACGACGTCCGGCGCGTTCGCGGTGCCACTCGCCGGGCGCAGCACGTCGCGCAGCAAGTCCACTTCGGCCAGCGTCGAAGGAATGGCCCGCACCATGGCCAGATCTGTGTTGATGGCGTGAATCATGCCGTCGGCGACGCGATCCGCCACCGTCTGCTCGGCTTCGACGCTCTGCGCGAGCTTATCGCCAACCAACGAGGTGGCGGTCCGATCCGCCGCGACCCAGCAGGCGACCAGCACGCCAACCGCAACGCAGGCGGCATAAAGCCAATGCCGTATCCTCATCCGAAAATCAAACGCTCGTTCTAATATTTTTCACTTGTTACGTTGGCAAAGCGATTCGCCTGATTTGATCGCGCTTCTGTCGTTTCCCCGGACAGAAGTTCTGGTCGCGACCGGCATTCGTTGTGCCGGCAAATACCTGCCAATTCTGGTCTGCGCGTCAAACTGTTTTCCCCGTTCCCGACCCTCGGCTTGTCGCGCCCCGCGCCTTCGGATCGTTGCTGCAAACTATTCTCCACCCCGACAATTGCAGGCTGTTGACAGTCTGCCGTAATGTTCCATGTTGTCTGCTTCCGTTGCGCCGTCGGCATCCTGCCCGCGCGCACTTAATCTGGAGAAGTTTCGGTAATTCTATAGCACTCCGACGGTCCATCAGAACTCAAAACTAACAAAACACCGTCTTATTACGAAGCCCTATTTAATCTATTAACTAGAAAAACACGGCCTTTATCATTGGCCGGTCATTTATCCGCAAATACCAAATCGCGCAATTACCGAATCCATCTGTTCGATTTCCACCGGCCGGGAAAACCAGTAGCCCTGCGCAGCCAATGGTACGAAGTGGCGCAGCCACGCCAGTTGGCGTTCGTTCTCCACCCCTTCGACGATCAATTCGATGCCCAGCGAGCGCGCAATGTTCACGATGTTAGAAATCATCAGGCACGAGCGCGACGAGTCGGGAATCGATTCGACAAACGAACGGTCGACTTTGAGCGTATCGACGGCAAAGCGCGTCAGATAGGATAACGACGAATAACCGGTGCCGAAATCGTCGAGTGCGATGCGCACGCCCGTGCGTTTTAGCTGGTTGATCTTCGACTCCACCAACGCCGGGTTCTTGACCATGACCGACTCGGTAATCTCCAACTCCAGAAGGCTGGGACCAATTTCGTACTCTTTGACATAGCGCTCGACCAACTCGCAAATGTCGCCCCGCCAAAACTGTACCGACGAGACATTGACCGCCAGACGCAGCGAGGCCATGGGAGTATCGCGCCAGGCCGCCAGTTGTCGGCACGCCTGCGCCAGCGCGAACTCGCCGATGGCGACGATTTGCCCGGTGGTCTCGGCCAACGGGATGAACTCGCCCGCCGCGATCACGCCGCGCTCGGGATGGCGCCAGCGAATCAACGCCTCCATGCCACAGATGCAATCGGATTCGAGCGCGACGATCGGCTGATACGCCAGGAAGAACTCGCCATTGGCGAGCGCTTGTTCCATCTGACGCTCCCACACCACCAATTGGTGCGCCTGATACGTCATCTGCTGCGAGTACACGCGCACGACGCTCTTGCCCGCCTCTTTCGCCGAATACATCGCCAGATCGGCCTTCTTGATCAGGTCGGCCTCGGTCTCCTCCGGTTTGGACCAGAACGTGACACCGATACTCGCGTGCAGCGCGAACGAGGTGCTATCGGCCACCATCGGTGCCTTGAGCGCCGCGAGGAGGGTTTCGGCGAGCGGCTCGGCGTGCGCCACGGCATCGTCGCCGCGTAACACCACCATGAACTCGTCGCCTGCAAAGCGCGCAAGCAAGGCTTCGGGCGGCACGCGCGTGGCAAACCGTTCCGAAACTTGCCGGATGATTTCGTCGCCCTGTGCGTGCCCCAGCGTATCGTTCACGCTCTTAAAGTTGTCCAGATCGATATGCAGCAATGCCACCTTGCCCACGCTGCCGGTGTCGGACAGGTCGTTTCGCAGCGACTCCATCAAGGCGTAGCGATTCGGCAAACCGGTCAGGGCGTCATACGAGATAAGGCGAGTGAGCTGCTGGTCGCGGCCGATCAGGCGCTGCATCAGGTACGCGATGAGCCCGAAGAACACCACCAGCGCGACGGACACGAACGTCGCCATCGTGAGATAGACGCGCTCGACGTGCCGATACTCGGCCAGTTCCTCGTCCATCGACAGTCCCACCTGCACGGCGAGCGGATAGTCACCCAGGTGCCGGTAAGCCACGACGCGCTCGACGCCATCGATCGGGTCGCGTTGCACGCCGGAGATACGCTGCGCGGCAGGGAACGGCGGCAACTCGCCCGAACCGGTCACGGCGACACTGGCCCCCGTGCTGCGCGCGAGCAACGTTCCATCGTCGGCGATGACGGCAATCTGGCCGTACTGACCGAGGACGGCGTTAGTGTAAAAGTCTGCGGTGAAGTAACTGGGTTCTTGCGAAACGACGACCACGCCAGCGAAGCTGCCGTCCGGATTATTCAGCCGTCGGCTAAATTGCAGCACCCACTTGTGCGATACCCGGCCGAAGACCGGGTGACTGATGAACAGACTCTCGTTCGTGTCGTCGACGTGCACGCGGAAATGTTCGCGATCAGCAATGCTCACCCCGGATGTACTGCGCTCAGGAATCGTTGCCGCCGTGATGTTGCCTTTGGCATCGGCCAAACTCACCAGCACCATATGACGGTCGGCGACGATGCCCGCATCCATCGTCGCGTTCAGGTTGAACTCGCTGCGATGATGTTCGAACTCGTATTTGACGAAGCGGGTGATCTGGTCGACCTGACGGATAGCTCGCAAGGTCTGCTGTTCGAGCGCGTTGGCGACGGTCGATGCCGATGCGGCAGCGTCGCGCAAGATCGCTTTGTGTTCGATGGAGATGCGCCAAAGCACCGCTGTCCAGACAAGGACAAGGATCAGGAAACCGAAAATCAGAATCGCGACGATCGAGCGATAGGACGTCGTCCAACGCCCTCGCCGCGCGCCCGTCGTGCTCGGTTCCACCATAGGTCGAGATCCTTTGAGCCACCTCGCCCCCGCGAGATGGTCGGTGTTGGCCCGGAGTATGCAGAGGATCCAACGAGCGGTGCATCGAATGACCGCCATGTTTTCCGGCAAGTGTATGACAATCGGCGCGGCGCCGGAAGCGGTTGCACGTCACTCAATCGGAGGATGCCGTTGGTGTACGCAAACGCGTCTCATGACGATCTGGCGACCGGCGAGCACCGCCCCGCCGCAACGGCGTCTCTTATCTCGGATTACGGATATTTCGGCGTTCGCCGCATCGGGAGAATCCCGAATCAGGACTTCAGGAAGTCGATGACTGCTTCGAGCCGGTGGCGAAGTTCGTCGATGTCGAACCCGGCATCGGTGTTACCTGCGCCAGCGTCGGCAGCGGCACGTGCGGCCGCCACACCACCAGCACTGCGCGCGCCCCGCGGGGTATCGGCTTCAAGCCGGTTGCGGGCACCGTTGATGGTGAAGCCCTGCTCATAGAGCAGTTCCCGGATACGCCGGATCAGCAGAACTTCATGATGTTGGTAGTACCGTCGATTGCCGCGGCGCTTGACCGGGCGCAGTTGTGTGAACTCCTGCTCCCAGTAGCGCAGCACGTGTGGCTTGACGCCACACAACTCGCTCACTTCACCGATGGTGAAGTAACGCTTGGCGGGAATCGGCGGCAAGGCAACGTGATCCATCGCGGCGTCAGCGGTGTTGAACGACAGTTAGGATGCGGCCGCCACAGAAAGCGGCGGCCGGGGACTTACTTGCTCAGTACGCCAGACTCCACCATCGACTTGAGCTTCTGACTGGCGTGAAAGGTCACGACACGACGGGCGGCGATCGGGATGGCCTCCCCCGTCTTCGGGTTGCGGCCCGGACGCTGCGGCTTATCGCGCAACTGGAAGTTGCCGAAGCCGGAGAGCTTGACGCTGTCACCCGATTCGAGGGCATCACGGATCGATTCGAAAAACGCTTCGACCATATCTTTGGCCTCGCGCTTGTTCAGACCCACGTGCTCGAACAACAACTCGGCCAGTTCGGCCTTGGTCAGCGTCGGGGCTTCGCTTCCGACTTCGTTCACTTCGCTACGACCCAGCGCGATACGCTGCGCCGCGAGCATGGCTTCAAATTCACCAGGATTCATTTCGTTCATACGTCCCACGCGATGGCGATGACAGTGCGATAAACCACTCGCAACCAGACTCTACAATGCTTTACGCGCGCAAACGTGCGCCGAACGCGTCTCCAACCCGTTGTACCAACGCAGCGACAGCGCGCTCGACGGTCTCGTCCTGGAGGGTACCCGAGGGGTCTTGCAGAGTAACACGAAACGCTAGGCTTTTGTCTTGCGCGCCGAGCGATCCCGAGGCTGTGCCAGCCTTCGGTCGGAACTCGTCGAACAGCTGCACAGACTGCACCACGCTGCATGCCGGATCGTCGTTGCGAGCCGCCAACATCGCGTCGATCAGCGGTTGCACGGGCTGCGCTTGCGACACCACGAGTGCGAGATCTCGCGTGACCGGCGGGAACTTCGAGATTTCCTCGTAGCTCGCCACGTCGCGCGCGAACAGCGCTTCGGCTTCAATCTCGAAGAGCACCGGCGCATGCGGCAGGTCGTACTTCTGCTGCCAACGCGGATGCAGTTCGCCAAGGAATCCGACACGCTTACCATCGACTTCGATGGCAGCGCTGCGTCCCGGATGCAACGCCGGGTGCTCAGCCTTCACGAAGCGCGCAGTGCGCGGTGCGAGCAGTGCTTCGAGATCGCCCTTCACATCGAAGAAATCGACCTGACGCGATGCGGCACCCCATTGCTCGTCGAGTACCGGGCCATAAGCCAAGGCCGCTACCGTCACCGGCTGGCGATAGCCGCCAACCGTCAGCTCGCCCGATGCCACCGTGTTGTCGCGATGGTACGTGCGGCCGATTTCGAACACGCGAACGCGCGATGCCTTGCGGTTCAGGTTGTAGCGCGTCGTGGCGATCAGGCTGCCGATGAGCGTCGAGCGCATCACGGCGAGGTGACTCGCGATCGGGTTGAGCAGCTTGATCGGGTTGTCGTTGCCTGCGAAATCGGCTTCCCACTCGACGTCGACAAAGCTGAAACCCACCGTCTCGTGATAATCGCGCGCCGCAATCTCGTGACGCACCGCGTGTTGCGAGCGGCGGCCTTCCTGCGTCGGGCGCATCGCGCTAGCGGCCACCGGCGGGTTGGCCGGAATGCGGTCGAAGCCGTAGATGCGTGCGATTTCTTCGATCAGATCTTCTTCGATCTCGATGTCGAAGCGATACGACGGCGGCGTGACTTCAAAGACGCCATTGCTCAGCGTGAACGGTAAGCCCAGACGCGTGAAGATTTCACCCATCTCCTGCTCGCTCACCGGCACGCCCAGAATCTTGACGGCACGGGCAACGCGCATCGTCACCGGCTTGCGCTCCGGCAAACGGGCGACCTGATCTTCCAGCGGGCCAGCTTGCCCGCCGCAAATTTCGAGCACGAGTTGCGTGGCACGCTCCAGCGCGCGCACGTTACCGGCGAAGTCGACGCCACGCTCGAAACGGTGCGACGCATCGCTCGTGAAGTTGTACTTGCGTGCGCGGCCTTGAATGGCTTGCGGGAAGAAGAACGCGCCTTCGAGGAAGATGTTCTGCGTTTCCAGACCGGCCTTGGTCGAGTCGCCGCCCATGATGCCAGCCAGACCAATCGGGCCGCTCGCATCGGTAATGGCCAGCACGCTCTCATCGAGCGTCACGGTTTGTTCGTTGAGCAGCTTGAGCGTTTCGCCAGCACGGCCGAAGCGCACGTCGATGCCGCCTTGCAGACGGTTCAGGTCATAAACGTGCAGCGGCTGACCGAGTTCGAGCATCACGTAGTTGGTGATGTCGACCAGTGCCGAGATGCTGCGTTGACCGGCACGCTCCAGGCGCTCGACCATCCAGCGCGGCGACGGTGCGGCTGCATTCACGTTGCGGATGATGCGGCCGCCGAAACGTCCGCAGCCTTCGGGCGAGCTGATGCGCACAGGGAACGTGTCGGCGATCGACGCCGCTTGCGCGCCCTGCCCCGGCAGATCCTTGAGCGGTGCGCCGGTGATCGCGGCCACTTCGCGTGCGATACCGAGCAACGACAGGCAATCGGCTTTGTTCGGCGTGAGCTTCACGACGAAGACGGTATCGTCCAGGTCCAGATACTCGCGGATGTTCATGCCGACCGGTGCATCGTCGGGCAGGATCATCAGACCGGCGTGGTCTTCCGAGAGCTTGAGCTCACGGGCCGAGCACAGCATGCCGAAACTTTGCACACCACGCAGTTTGCCAATCTTGATCTGGAACGGTGCTGCGCCAGGTTCTGCCGGCGGCAGTGCGGCGCCCACGGTGGCGCAAGGCACCTTGATACCGGGGGCAACGTTCGGCGCACCGCACACGATGGTGAGCGTCTCGCCGGTGCCGGCATCGACCTGGCACACGTTCAGACGGTCAGCATCCGGGTGACGGGCCACTTCGAGCACCTTCGCCACCACGACACCGGTAAACGGCGGGGCGACAGCGTCGGTTTCCTCGACTTCGAGCCCGGACATCGTCAGGGCGTGCGCCAACGCGTCGGTCGACAGATCTGGGTCGACCAGGGTACGCAGCCACGATTCAGAGAATTGCATGGATCAGTTCGCTCGCAGTTAAGTCTTCACATCCGAGAGCCCGGCGGCAGCGGCTTGGCGCGCCTGCACAGGGCCGTCGACATCAATTACATGAATTGGCGCAGGAAGCGCAGGTCGTTCTCGTAGAACAGGCGCAAGTCTTGCACGCCGTAACGCAGCATCGTCAGACGCTCGAGACCCGAACCGAACGCGAAGCCGATGTAGCGCTCCGGATCGAGACCCATGTTGCGCACCACGCTCGGATGCACCTGGCCCGAACCCGAAATCTCCAGCCACTTACCGGCGTTCTTGCCGGTCTCGAACTGCATGTCGATCTCGGCGGACGGTTCCGTGAATGGGAAGTACGACGGGCGGAAGCGCACTTGAATGTCGTCGCGCTCGAAGAACTTGCGCAAGAAATCGGTGTACACGCCCTTCAGGTCGGCAAAGCTGATGTCTTCAGCGATCCACAGGCCTTCAACCTGATGGAACATCGGCGAGTGCGTGGCATCGGAGTCGACGCGATAGGTGCGCCCCGGGGCAATCACCTTGATCGGCGGCTTGTTCATGCGCGCGTAACGCACCTGCATCGGGCTGGTGTGCGTGCGCAGCAGCAACGGCTTGCCGGCGTCGTCATTGCCTTCGACATAGAAGGTGTCCTGCATCGAACGCGCCGGGTGGTTCTCCGGGCTGTTCAGGGCAGTGAAGTTGAACCAGTCGGTTTCGATCTCGGGGCCGTCGGCCACGTCGAATCCGATGGAACGGAAAATTTGTTCAACGCGTTCCCACGTATTGAGCACGGGGTGCAGGCTGCCGGCACCCAGGCCGCGCCCGGGCAGCGTCACGTCGATGGCTTCGGCGGACAAGCGCGCATCGAGCAGCGCATCGGCCATGGCCTGACGGCGCGCCTGCAAGGCGCCTTCGATCTGTTGCTTGGCCGCGTTGATCCGTGCGCCTTCGCTCTTGCGGGCTTCAGGATCGAGCTTGCCGAGGCCCTTGAGCAACTCGGTCAGTTGGCCGGTCTTGCCAAGAAAGCGAGCTTTCTCGTTTTCCAGCGCGGCGGCGTCGGGAGCGGCGGCGAACGCACGCTGCGCTTCGCTGACGATAAGTTCCAGATCCATATGCTACAGGCTCAAGTTAGGCGGTCGGAATGGCCGCATTACATGCAAAAAAGCAGTCGAAAAACAAAAGGGGGCTCCGATGAGAGCCCCCTCCTGGCGAATGGCGCGCGGTAAAACGCGCTATACGCTAACTACAGCTTCAGGCTGCGACGGCGGCTTTCACCTGGGCGACAATCGCGGCAAATGCCGGCTTGTCGTTGATGGCCATGTCGGACAGCACCTTACGGTCGAGTTCGATCGAGGCCTTCTTCAGACCAGCGATGAACACGCTGTAGGTCATACCGTGCTGACGCACACCTGCATTGATACGCGCAATCCACAAGGCGCGGAACACGCGCTTCTTGTTACGGCGATCGCGGTAGGCGTATTGCCCAGCGCGCATGACCGCTTGCTTAGCGATGCGGAAGACGTTATTGCGGCGGCCGCGGAAACCCTTGGCAGCTGCGATGACTTTCTTATGGCGGGCCCGTGCAGTGACCCCACGTTTGACTCGAGGCATATTTCTCTCCTATCTAAGTCGGGGTTTAAGCGAAGGGCAGCATTGCGCGTACGGAGTTCAGATCGGAATCATGAACGCCGACGGCACCGCGCAGGTGACGCTTATTCTTGGTGGACTTCTTCGTCAAAATGTGACGCTTGAAAGCCTGACCACGCTTAACGGTACCGCCCGGACGCACGCGAAAGCGCTTCTTGGCACCGCTCTTGGTTTTCATCTTAGGCATGAAAAACTCCGAGGTTTTTAACATGATCACAGGTGTGACGCCAAAATCGCGCCCCTTGTAGAACCCGGGATCACTTATTTTCAGGGCCTAACTGCACCCTGCATCGCTGCGGCAGCCCTCTCGGGCCACTGCGGCAATTCTTGACAACCCGGCGGTGTCACTCGACACCGCCACGGCTTATTTCTTCTTCGGCGCGATGACCATGATCATCTGACGGCCTTCCATCTTCGGCATCTGTTCCGGCTGACCGAACTCTTCGAGATCGGACTTCAGACGTTCCAGCATACGAGCGCCGATTTCCTGGTGAGCCATCTCACGGCCGCGGAAACGCAGCGTGATCTTGGTCTTGTCGCCGTCTTCGAGGAACCGCTTCAGATTGCGCAACTTGACGTTGTAGTCGCCGTCGTCGGTGCCAGGTCGGAATTTGACTTCCTTGATCTGGACGACTTTCTGCTTCAGCTTGTTCTCGTGCGCTTTCTTCTGTTCCGAATACTTGAACTTGCCGTAGTCCATCAGACGGCACACCGGCGGCTGAGCCTGCGGTGCGATTTCCACCAGATCGACATCGGCCTCTTCTGACATACGAAACGCTTCGGCCAGCTTTACGATGCCGATCGGCTCATTGTCGACCCCAACTAGACGCACTTCGGGCGCAGTAATTTCGCCGTTAATGCGATGCGACTTATCGGTAGCGATGTTGCTTATCCTCGAAAAAAGTCAAAAATTTAGCCGCGCTGTCCGACAGGCGTTATTGGAACGATGCGCATTCTTGCGCAAGGCGTTCGATGAGCGCGTCAACGGGCATCACACCCAGATCCACGCCGCCACGGGCACGCACGGCTACCGTATTCCCCTCTTGCTCTTTGTCCCCCACTACCACGAGATAGGGAACTTTCTGCAACGAGTGCTCGCGTATTTTATAGCTAATTTTCTCGTTGCGCAAATCGCTCCGAGCCCTAAGCCCTTGTTCTTTCAACTTTTTCGTCACTTCCTGCGCGTAATCGGCCGTTTTTTCGGAGACATTCAGCACAATCACCTGTTCCGGCGCGAGCCACGTCGGCATTGCACCAGCATGGTGCTCGATCAAAATACCGATGAAACGCTCTAACGAACCCAAAATCGCACGGTGCAGCATGACCGGACGCTTGCGGCTGTTGTCTTCCGCGACGTACTCGGCGTCCAGACGCTCAGGCATCGAGAAATCGACCTGCATCGTGCCACATTGCCACTGACGGCCAAGCGCATCCTTGAGCGTGTACTCAATCTTCGGACCGTAGAACGCGCCGTCGCCTTCGGCGATCACGAATTCGCAGCCCGAGCGGCGCAGCGACTCCATCAAGGCAAATTCGGCTTTATCCCAATTCTCGTCGGAACCGACACGATGCTCAGGGCGCGTCGCGACCTTGTAAATCATGTCCGAGAATCCGAAATGCTTGTACACCTTGTGCAGCAACGCCGTGTAGTTCACGCACTCGTCGAGGATCTGATCTTCCGTGCAGAAGATGTGACCGTCGTCCTGCGTGAAGCCGCGCACGCGCATCAGGCCATGCAAACCGCCTGACGGCTCGTTGCGGTGGCACTGACCGAATTCGCCGTAGCGCAGCGGCAGATCGCGATAGCTATGCAGCGACGAATTGAAAATCAACACATGACCAGGACAGTTCATCGGCTTGAGCGCGTACGAGCGGCTCTCCGATTCCGTCGTGAACATGTTGTCTTTGTAGTTCTGCCAGTGGCCCGACTTCTCCCACAGCGAACGGTCCAGAATCTGCGGACCCTTCACTTCCTGGTAACCGTTATCGCGATAGACGCCGCGCATGTACTGCTCGATTTGCTGCCAGAGCGTCCAGCCCTTCGGATGCCAGAAGACGAGACCCGGCGCCTCTTCCTGCATGTGATAGAGGTCCAGCGCTTTACCGAGCTTGCGGTGATCGCGCTTCTCCGCCTCTTCGAGCATGTGCAGATAAGCGTCCTGGTCTTCCTTCTTCGTCCAGGCCGTACCGTAGATACGCTGCAACTGCTCATTCTTCGCGTCGCCACGCCAGTAGGCGCCGGCCACCTTCATCAGCTTGAAGACCTTGAGCTTGCCCGTCGACGGGACGTGCGGACCACGGCAAAGGTCAACGAATTTGCCTTCGCGATACAGACCAATCTCATCCGTGGCCGGAATCGACTCGATGATCTCAGCCTTGTACTTTTCGCCCATCGACATGAACAGACGCACCGCGTCGTCACGCGAGAGCACTTCACGCGTGACCGGCTCGTCCTTCTTGGCGAGCTCGTGCATCTTCTTCTCGATGGCTTCGAGATCTTCCGGCGTGAAGGGGCGGTGGAACGAGAAGTCGTAGTAGAAACCGTTCTCGATGACCGGGCCGATGGTGACCTGCGCCTCGGGGAACAGCTCCTTGACGGCATAGGCCAGCAAGTGAGCCGTCGAGTGACGGATGACGTCCAGACCGTCGGCGTCCTTGTCCGTGACGATCGCGAGGTTCACATCGTGATCGATCAGAAAGGACGTATCGACCAGCTTGCCGTCGACGCGGCCGGCCAGCGCCGCCTTTGCCAGACCCGAGCCGATCGAACCGGCGACCTGAGCCACCGTCAGCGGGGCTTCGTACTGGCGTTGCGAACCGTCAGGCAAACGTACCGAAATCATGTCGCACTCCCATGCGCTAAAACGTCACACGCGGCCCACGCCACGCGGCAAAACCACGAAAAAAAACGGCCTCGACTGTCGTCGAGGCCGTCTCTTCATTCCTTGCATCCAGACGAAAAACACCCTCGACTAACGTCGTACCTTCACCACTGTGAAAGTTCGGGCCGTCTTCAACATGAGTGTTTTCTTCCAGCGTCTGTGTCTGCGGGGTCTCGCGGACTGTAATGCATCAAAATTCGTTGGTAGGCTCGATTGGACTCGAACCAACGACCCCCACCATGTCAAGGTGGTGCTCTAACCAGCTGAGCTACGAGCCTATTGCAAGAGAACGAGATTCTAGCAAGGTTTCCGCACATCGCCAAGCGATTATTGTGCCCGGTCGCGAAAAACCGCGTCGGGCGGCGATTCCGGGCGACTTCCCTGCGCAGAAACCGCGCCGCCCGGGCCTCCCTTTGCGGTCATTTCCCCCGCCACCGAACACTCGCCTGAACGCCAGGCCTCAGCCCCCCCCTCCCCTTTTATCGCCGACGCGACGACACCACCCCAGTCACGCCTGAGAGCTGTGCCAGCGCCCGCTGCAACTGACCGCCATCGCGCACTTCGACGGTGAACTGCATGAACGCCTGCGGCCCTCGCGATTGCGTACTCACACCAGTGACGTTGAGCTTCTCCCGCGAGAACACTTCCGAAATATCGCGCAGCAGCCCCTGACGGTCCGTCGCTTCGATCTGAATATCGACCGGGTAAGCGGCAACGCCTCGGCCCTCGAGCACATCGCCCGACCAAGCCGTCTGGATCACGCGCTCGGGAGCGCGCGACTTCATCGCCTGAAAGCTGGTGCAATCTTGCCGGTGAATCGACACGCCCTTGCCGCGCGTGACAAACCCGACAATCGGGTCCGGCGGCGCCGGTCGGCAGCACTTGGCCAGTTGCGTGAGCAACGCGCCCACGCCGACAACCAGCACCCCGCTCTTGGCGCCCTGCGCGACGCTGGTATCCAGGCTCTTCTTGGCGACCAGCGTATCTTCGTCGCGCGGCT
Organism: Pandoraea pneumonica; assembly: GCF_902459645.1. GTDB lineage: Bacteria > Pseudomonadota > Gammaproteobacteria > Burkholderiales > Burkholderiaceae > Pandoraea > Pandoraea pneumonica. The sequence continues at coordinate 33,862 of NZ_CABPSK010000001.1, read as the reverse complement.
CCGGCCCCGGCAAATTGCCCGAGAGCGCCTGCTCCACATGCCGCAGACTAAACTCGTCCTTCGCTACCGACGCGTACAAGTCGTCCGGCGTCTTGAAACCCAGCCGAGCGGCCAGTTCTTCGAGATTGACCGACGTCTTGCCTTCGCGCTGCAAGGTCTTGTCGATGAGCGTGCGACCATGCGCGATCGTCTCTTCGAGATCGATCGTGTTGAACCACTGACGCACCTTCTGCCGCGCCCGATGGCTTTGCAGATACCCCAGTTGCGGGTTGAGCCAATCACGCGACGGCCCGCCCTGCTTGACCGTGACGATTTCAACCGTCTGCCCGTTCTGCAACCCCGTGTTGAGCGGCACCATCGCGCCATCCACCCGCGCGCCACGGCAGCGATGCCCCAGCTCGGAATGCAGGTGATACGCGAAATCGATCGGCGTTGCACCCTGCGGCAGCGAAATCACACGCGCCTGCGGCGTCAGCACATAAATGTGATCGTCGATGGTCGCGCGCTTGAGTTGCTCCCACGGCTGCGCGGCACCTTCTGCGCCCACCGTGTCCGCCACGTCGTCCTTCCACGCCAGCAACTGACGCAGCCACGCGATCTTCTCGTCGTAAGCATCGCCCGCCGAAAACGCGCCGCCGTAGCCGCGCTGCCCCGCTTCCTTATAGCGCCAGTGCGCGGCAATGCCGTACTCGGCGAAGTGGTGCATCTCGTGCGTACGAATCTGCACCTCGAACGCACGACCGTCATCCCCGATGACCACCGTATGCAGCGACTTGTAGCCGTTCGGCTTGGGCCGCGAGATGTAATCGTCGAACTCTTTCGGAATCGGCTGCCACAGGTTGTGGACAATGCCCAGCACCGTGTAGCAATCCTTGATGTCGTCCACGATCACGCGAAACGCGCGCACGTCGTAGAGCTCGGCGAAGTCGACCGCCTTGCCACGCATCTTCTTCCAGATGCTGTAGATGTGCTTCGGCCGACCGGATACTTCGGCCTTCACCCCTGCGCGCGCCAGTTCGTCCTGCAACCGCTCGATCGCGCCTTCGATAAAGGTCTGCCGCTCGACCCGCTTCTCTTCGAGCAGCTTAGCGATCTGCTTGTACGTCACCGGCTCGAGGAAGCGAAACGCAAGGTCTTCGAGCTCCCACTTCAGTTGCCAAATCCCGAGGCGGTTCGCGAGCGGCGCGTAGATTTCCAGCACCTCGTGCGGCATGTCCTCAGGCGGCGGCTTCTTCTCGGCGGCATACCAGCGAAGCGATTGCAACCGCGAGGCCAGCCGAATCATCACGACCCGGATGTCCTGCGCGAACGCCAGCAGCATCTTGCGCAACGCTTCGACTTGCGACTTGCGCTCTTCCGAGGCATCGCGGTCGCGGCCATCGGCGGGCATCGCGTGCGCGGCCAGCGAGCCAGCGCCCGAAAGACGCTGCAACTTACGAACGTCGATGACGAGTGCCGAGACTTCCGCGCCGAACTTCTGCGTCAGCGTGGTTTGGGTATCGGGGAGAAATTCGCCGGCGCAAAACAGTGCGGCGGCTTGATGTGTGGCCTCGTCCACACGCAGCGTGTCGAGGATGGCAAGCATGCCGCGGGCATGCGCCATAACGGGTTCGCCTGACGAGAGCACGTTCTCGCCGCACAGCGCTGCGGCGAACGCGAGCGCGTCGTCGAGCGTGGCGGGCAGCGAAGCGTCGCCCACACCTGCCGTGGAATTCGTCACAGACTTCGAATTCGACGGGTTCGTTGCCTTGGCAGCAGCGGGTGTCGGCGCTTGATGTTGGGTCATGTCGTTACACGGGGCGGCCAGCGCCCCTCAGGGTACGGATCGTGCGCTCAGCTTTCGCGCTGGGCGGCAACGACCACAATTTCAACGAGCATTGCGGGGTCGGCGAGGGCTGCCTCGACAGTGGCACGCGGCGGCGCATTGCCCGCCGGCACCCATTCGTCCCACACCTGATTCATCTCACCGAAGTACTTCATGTCGGAGACGAATATCTGACACGACAGAATGAGCGACTTGTCGCTGTTCGCTTCCGCGAGCAGGCGGTCGATGTGGGCGAGTACCTGACGCGTCTGACCGGCCATATCCTGCGAGCGGTCGTCGGGGGTCTGGCCGGCGAGATAAACGGTGCCATTGTGAATGGCCATGTCCGACCAGCGCTTTTCGACGTAGAAACGTTGTACTGCCATGATGTAAGACTCCTCGTATTCTTTTGGAACTTCGGACCAGCCGCCTACCGGCCCATATCAGTGAATATCAGTGGATATGGGCACCAATATCAGTCGGCGTATCCGTCAAAAAACCGGCGTGCAATCTGAATCTGATCGTCGTGCACAAAAGTGGGCGCGTGGCCCACACCGGGGATTTCTACGGCACGCGCATGTTGTGCGTGTGCCAGCATTTGTTCAAGCGTGGTGCGAGAGAGCAAATCGGATTGCTCGCCGCGCACGATCAACGTCCGCCCGGGGAACGCCGCGAGCGATGCCCACAGCACGGCCTCACCGGCCGCAATGGCCTCCGCCGGCACCGCCGAAAACGCCGCACCGATGGCCGGATCGTAGCGCAGCACATACCCTTCGCCATCTGCCTTGAGCAGCGGTTCGCTCAACGCGCGCCACTCCTCTCGCGTGTGCGGCCCGAACGACGACGAGATCGACCACAAATAATCGACGGCTTCATCGATCGACGCGAATCGCTTCGGAATACCGACGTACTGCCCAATGCGCGTGAGCGACGCCGCGTCGATATGCGGGCCCACGTCGTTGAGCACCATATTGCGAATGGGCGAGTCGGGCAACCCGGCCAGCCCCATACCGATCAAGCCGCCCATCGACGTGCCGAACCAATCGACCGTCGCAACGCCCAACCGCGCAATCAGCGTGACCATGTCGGATGCGTATTGCGGCACCACATAGCCTGCCGCGTTACGCAGCCAGTCCGACTGACCGCGCCCGACCACATCGGGGCATACGACACGATAGTCGTCGGCGAAGGCGCGCGCCATCGCGTCAAAATCGCGGCCGCAGCGCGTGAGGCCATGCACACACACCAGCACGCGCGGGTTCTCGGGGTCACCCCACTCCGCGTAGGCCATCCGATGCAGACCGGAAGGGCTCAGACATTGAACGCTCGACAGACGTGGCACGTGGTTCGACATGGCAGACTCATCGGATCGGTATACAGCCCGAATTCTACCGCGCTTGTCGCAAACCGTAAGCTAGAATGGGTCGACTCATGGGCCGCATTGCGCATTGGTGCTTGTGGCTCGCAGCAAGATTCACACGCAATATGCCAACGGAGACGACGTAATGCTGAAAGGAAAAATCGCCCTCGTGACCGGCTCGACCAGCGGCATCGGACTGGGGCTGGCGCAGGCGCTCGCGGCACAGGGTGCCACCCTGATCGCGAACGGGTTCGGCGATGCCGACGCCGCGCGCAAAGCCATTGCCGAAGCCGCCGCCAACGCGGGACACGGCGAGAGCCGCGTCGGTTATCACGGTGCCGACATGAGCCGCGCGAGCGAAATCGAAGCGATGATGCAGTACGCCGACACCGAATTCGGCGGTGTCGACATTCTCGTGAACAACGCGGGCATCCAGCACGTCGCTGAAGTTCAGGATTTTCCGACGGACAAATGGGACGCGATCATCGCGATCAATCTCACGTCGGCGTTTCACACCACGCGACTTGCCTTGCCGAAAATGCGCGAGCGTAACTGGGGCCGCATCGTCAACATCGCCTCCGTGCATGGCCTCGTCGGCTCGGCTGGCAAGTCGGCCTACGTTGCCGCCAAACACGGCATCATTGGTCTGACCAAGGTAACGGCACTCGAAAACGCGCAAAACGGCGTAACGGCCAACGCCATTTGCCCGGGCTTCGTATTGACGCCCCTCGTGCAAAAGCAAGTTGACGCTCGCGCTGCGCGCGACAACCTGTCCGGCGATGACGCCAAGCGCTCGCTGCTTGGCGAAAAACAACCGTCGGGCGAGTTCGTCACCCCCGAACAACTCGGCGCGCTCGCCGTGTTTCTTTGCAGCGACGCCGCCTCGCAGGTGCGTGGCGTGGCGTGGAATATGGACGGCGGCTGGGTCGCCCAATAAAACAAAACGGGCGGGGATATCCCCGCCCGTTTCGCCTTCCATCGACAACGGGGTTCAACGGCCCCGATGCCCTCAGCAAGGTGACGCGTCAGCGTGACCGACGCGAAGCCCAGTCCTCAGACAGCGCTCGTATCGAGCGGTGCCCCGGTCTTCTGCGCAATCTCTTCCTTGGTCACACCCGAAGCCAGTTCGATGACCTTGAGGCCGTCCGGCGTCACGTCGATCACACCCAAGTCGGTGATGATGCGATTGACCACGCCCACGCCCGTGAGCGGCAGATCGCACGCTTTCAGAATCTTGTGGGCGTCGCCCTTGGCCACGTGCTCCATGAGCACGACCACACGGCCGACACCGGCCACGAGGTCCATCGCGCCGCCCATGCCCTTGATCATCTTGCCCGGGATCATCCAGTTCGCCAGATCGCCCTTCTCGCTGACCTGCATCGCACCGAGGATAGCCAGATTGATGTGACCGCCGCGAATCATCGCGAACGAGTCGGCCGACGAGAAGATCGACGACCCTGCTAGCGTCGTCACCGTCTGCTTACCGGCGTTGATCATGTCGGCGTCGACTTCGTCTTCGGTCGGGAACGGACCAATGCCGAGCAGACCGTTTTCCGATTGCAGCCAGACTTCCATCCCGTCCGGCACATGGTTGGCCACCAACGTGGGCAAACCGATGCCGAGGTTCACGTAGAAGCCGTCCTCCAGCTCACGCGCGGCGCGCGCAGCCATTTCATCACGATTCCATGCCATGGTTATCTCCTTGATCTCGGCGCTTACTTGGCACGTACCGTGCGCTGTTCGATGCGTTTTTCCGGCGTCCTGTTCAGCACGATGCGCTGAACGAAGATGCCCGGCAGATGCACGTCGTCCGGATCGATGGCACCGGTCTCGACCAGTTCTTCGACTTCCACGATCGTGACCTTCCCGGCCATGGCGGCCATCGGGTTGAAGTTGCGAGCGGTGCGATGGAACACGAGGTTACCGGCGCGGTCGGCCTTGGCAGCCTTGATAAGGGCGACGTCGGCGCGCAGCGAGCGCTCCATCACGTACACATCGCCGTCGAATTCGCGCGTTTCCTTGCCTTCGGCGACCACGGTACCGACACCGGTCTTCGTGAAGAATGCGGGGATACCGGCGCCGCCAGCGCGCAGCTTTTCCGCGAGGGTGCCTTGCGGCGTGAATTCCAACTCGAGTTCACCGGCCAGATACTGGCGCTCGAATTCCTTGTTCTCACCGACGTACGACGAGATCATTTTCTCGATCTGACGCGTCTCGAGCAGCAGGCCCAGGCCGAAGCCGTCGACGCCCGCGTTGTTGCTGATGCAAGTGAGCCCTTTGACGCCCGAGTCGCGCAATGCTGCGATCAGGGCCTCCGGAATGCCACACAGGCCGAAGCCGCCGACGGCGAGCGTTTGCCCGTCTGCGACGACACCGGCGAGCGCCTCCTTGGCGCTGGCGAATACCTTGTTCATCGTTTGTCCCTTTCCCTCGGTTGAGAATTGAAATTATGCCGCGCGCTAGCGCGTTGCGTCGCTCACGCGGCCCGATCTCACCGGGTAGCCACGCGTCTCATGCAATCATAGAGCTTACGGTGCCGTGCAAATGGGGCACAATACGTGAAATTACATATCTTCCCGCGTGCCGGGCCGCCGCACGCGGCGCTCCAGCGCAAGGACCGACCCGATCAGCCCCCGCTCCGCCCTGCCCTCATGCCGACGTTCGACTACCAGACAGCTTTTCACATCGCCCCGGTCGGACTGGTCATTTCTCGCCAGCGCATCATCGAGGACTGCAATCGCCAACTCGGCAAAATCTTCGGCTGCGACCACACCACGCTCATCGGCCAGTCGTTTCAGGTGCTGTACCCCTCGCCCAAAGAGTTCGAACGCATTGGCGAGCGCATTCCGCCGATCATGAGTTCGCAGGGTGTGTATTCCGACGAACGCATCATGCGCCGAGGCAACGGCGAGCTGTTCTGGTGCCATGTCACGGGCCGCTCGCTCGACGTGAACGACCCGCACGCGGCTGGCCTCTGGACATTCGAAGACATCTCCGCGACACGACGCGTTGCCGTCGCCCTGACCGCCCGTGAGCGCGAGATTGCTGCGCAACTCGTACAGGGCAAGACGAGCAAGCAAATCGGCAAGATTCTCGAAATCAGCCCGCGTACCGTCGATATTTACCGTGCACGTCTAATGCAGAAATACGGTGCGGGCACCGCGACGGAACTCGTGCAGCGACTGCTGGGCAACTAAACGTCGCGGACTCGCGTCACCAGATCACTCCACCAGTTCGCGGATCGACGCCGGCAGCGGCACCGACTTCTCTTCCTGATAGTTCACCCACACGATCTTTGCGCCGCCCTCAGCGACGATCACGTCGGGGGTGTCTGCTCGACGCAGCTCGAAACGCGTATCGATGCTCGAACGCCCCGGCGCGCCGATGAACATGCGGCAATCGATATCACCCGGGTAACGCAGTTGCTTCAGGAACGTCATGTTCGCGTTGATGATGACCGGACCCTCGCCCGCGGAGCGCTCCTCCGATTCGACATCCAGCGTCTCCAGCCACGAGATACGCACCTGCTCCATATAGCGGAAGTAGACCGTGTTGTTGACGTGACCGAACGCGTCCATATCGCCCCAGCGAATGGGCATGCTCATGCGAAAGACTTCCTTGTATTGCGACGACACTGCGAATTCTCCATGTGAAAAGACAACGCCCTGCCGAGCGGTGGCAGGGCGTTATGGAGACAAAGTGTAGCGCGTTGGCCTGCTGGGCGTGCAGCAGCGGCGTAGTGGCCGGCCTCGATGGCCAGGTTTTCGGAATGACGAGAGATACGCGACCGGAAGCGTCCGATCGATTGACGGCCCCGGCCGCCTCGCAGGCGGACATCTGCCCTATTTCAGCGCACTGACTGCCGGGCGGGTCTTGTTGCTCACGACGTCGTCGCCTTTCACGGCGGCTTCGGCCTTCTCCACCAAATCGCGCCCGACGAGCACTTTCCACTTTTGATAGACCGGCCGGGTCGCATCGATGAAGCGTTGACGCTGGTCGGGTGTGAGGCGCACAACTTTGACGCCGCGCGAATCCAAGTCTTCCCACATCGCGCGCCCGGAACTGAGCAAGTCCTCGCGCGCGAGCGTCACTTCGAAGCGTGCGGCTTCCACCGCCGCGTCGCGCACGATGTCGCGATCTTGCGCCGACCAGCTATCCCAGACTTGCCGGTTGACGACAAAAACGATCGGGTCGGCCACGTAATCCCACACGGTGACGTAACGCTGCCCAACGGTATCGAGTCGGACGTTGTTATAGATCGTCATCGGATTTTCTTGCCCGTCGATCTTGCGGCTGCGCAGCGCACGAATCGCATCGTTCCACGTCATCTGGGTCGGATACGCGCCCAGCGCCGTGAAAATATCGTTGAACAGCAGCGAGCCGACCACACGGAAGCGCAAGCCGCGCATGTCGTCTGGCGAGCGGATCGGGCGGCGGGAATTGGTCAGTTGCCGGAAGCCGTTTTCCCCCCAGGCGAGCGGCACCACGCCCTGCTCCTCAACGCGCCGGAACAGTTCCCGGCCAACGTCGCCATGCGTGAGCGCATCGAGCGAGCGATAGCCCTTGAGCAGAAACGGCAGAGAAAAGACATTGAATTCAGGGATCGCCGACGACCAGTTGATCGTCGAGCCGACGGCCATGTCGATCACTCCCTGACGCAGCGCGGAGAATTCGCGCGTCTGGTCGCCGCCGACCAGCGCCGCCCCCGGATGCAACTTGATATTGATGCGTCCGTGCGTGCGCTCCCGGACCATATCGGCCCAGAGCTGCGTGCCTTTGCCCCAGGGCGTGCCCGCATCGGGCACGATCGACAGTGTGTACTCGGCTTTGTAAGTTTGAGCGGCAACGGGCAACGCCGTTGCGGCGAGGGCAAGCGCGACTCCGATGAGCCCCCGCCAGCCTGGATTACGCATGGTGTCCTCGAGATGATTCGGGGTCCTTGTGCGACCCCGTGAGCATCGGAGAATTATGCGCCCGCCCCCATCACGCTGACTGCCTCGGACAATCCCCGATTGCCGCATTGCAGCGAGCCTGCGCAATCGGGGCGAAACCATACGGCGTCGGGCGAAGCGACGCGCGACCCACGTGTCCGTACGCGCCCCTCGCCCCCATCCTCGATCAATGTCAACCGACGGCCAAACCGTCGTCGATGGTCATGATCGAGCCGTTGATAAAACGAGAATCGTCCGACGCCAGAAGCAGAATCAGCCCGTCGAGATCGCTCGGTTCGCCAACCCGTTGGCGCGGCAGCATCTGAATGAGCTTGCGCCCCGCCTCCGTTTGCCAGTGGTCGTGATTAATCTCGGTGTCGATGTAGCCCGGGCACAGTGCGTTCACATTGATGTTGAACTTGCCCCATTCGAGTGCCATCGCGCGCGTCATGTGAATGACGGCGGCCTTGCTCACGCAATACACCCCGAGCATCGAAATCGCGCGCTGACCGGCCACCGACGCCACGTTGATAATCCGATGCTGGCGCTGCGGATCGCCCTTGGCGCGGCGGAGCATGCGTTTGGCCACCTCTTGCGCCACGAAAAACGCACCGCGCGTGTTCGTGTCGAGCACGTAGTCGTACTCCTGCGGTGTGACATCGACCAACTTCTGCTGCGTGGAAACGCCGGAGTTGTTGATGAGAATGTCGATCGCCCCCGCTTCGGTCTCGGCGTGCGCCACACCCGCACGGATGCTGTCGTAGTCGGTCACGTCGAGCGGCACCACGTGCGCCGCCCCGCCCATCGCCTCGATTTCCGCGCGCAATTCCTTGAGCCGTTCCACACGGCGACTGGCCAATACGACCTTGGCACCGGCTTGTGCCAGCACCTTGGCGAACTGCATGCCAAGCCCGCTCGACGCACCAGTAACCAGTGCCACCTTCCCTTCCAGATTCAGTGAACGCCCCATCCTCATCTCCCTCGCGCCCGGACGCGCATTGAATATCGACAGTGCCGCATGGCCCGCCGCTAGAGCTTCTTACCTAGCAAACCGAACGATCGTGCTATTAATATGCGGTTGCGAGGTGTTCCCCATTCCCGGAAAATGGCCGCACCCACGAATTCTAACGTTTATAACAGGAGCATCAATGGATCCCAAGCTGCTCGAGCAGTACGGCCCGAGGGAATCGATGGAGTACGACGTCGTCATTGTTGGCGGCGGTCCGGCCGGTCTGTCCACAGCCATCCGTCTGAAGCAGCGCGCGCAGGAAGCCGGTAAAGAGATTTCCGTTTGCGTGCTGGAAAAAGGCTCGGAAATCGGTGCCCACATCCTGTCCGGCGCCGTCATGGATCCGCAGGCGCTTACCGAACTCATCCCCGACTGGAAGGAACGCGGCGCTCCGCTCGATACCCCCGTGAGCGAAGACCGTTTCCTGTTTCTGACGGAAACCGGCGCGACCTCCACGCCGTTGTGGCTGTTGCCCGCGTGCTTCCAGAACCACGGCAACTATGTGATCAGTCTCGGCAATGTGGTGCGCTGGCTCGGCCAGCAGGCCGAAGCGCTCGGCGTCGAAATTTTCCCCGGCTTCCCCGCCGCCGAAGTGCTGTACGACGAGAACGGCGCGGTGATGGGCGTTGCCACCGGCAACATGGGCGTGGGCAAGGACGGCGAGCCGACGGAGAATTTCCAGCTCGGCATGGAGTTGCATGCCAAGTACACGATCTTCTCGGAAGGTGCGCGCGGCAGCCTCGGCCGTCAGTTGATGCGCAAGTTCAACCTGGACGAAGGCCGCGACCCGCAGGCTTACGGTCTGGGCATCAAGGAATTGTGGGAGATCGATCCGGCCAAGCATAAGGAAGGGCTTGTCGTGCACACGGCCGGCTGGCCGCTCAACTCGCAGACCTACGGCGGCTCGTTCCTCTATCACCTGCCGAACAATCAAGTGGCTGTCGGCTTCATCGTCGGCCTCGACTACAGCAACCCGTATCTGTCGCCGTTCGAAGAATTCCAGCGCTACAAGACGCACCCGTCGATTCGCCACTTCCTCGAAGGCGGCAAGCGCGTGTCGTATGGCGCGCGGGCGATCACCGCCGGTGGCCTGCTCTCGCTGCCAAAGCTCGTCTTCAAGGGCGGCGCACTCGTCGGCTGCGAAGCCGGTTTCTTGAACGCCAGCCGCATCAAGGGCAGTCACGCCGCGATCAAGACCGGCATGATGGCCGCCGATGCAGCGTTCGATGCACTCGTCGCCGATCGTCAACGCGATGAACTGAGCGCCTATCCGGTGGCGTTCGAGCAATCGTGGCTGCACGAGGAACTGAACAAGGCGCGCAACTTCAAGCAGTGGTTCAAGAAGGGGCTGACGGTTGCCACGCTGATGACCGGTATCGAGCAAAAGCTGCTGGGCGGCAAGATGCCGTGGACGATCCACCGCAAGAAGGCCGATCACGAGTGTCTGCTGCCGGCCTCGCAGTGCCAACCGATCGTCTACCCGAAGCCGGACGGCAAGCTCACGTTCGACCGTCTGTCCTCGGTGTTCATCTCCAACACCAACCACGAAGAGAACCAGCCGGCTCACCTCACGCTCAAGGATCCGAGCGTGCCGGTCGGCATCAATCTTTCGGAATACGCCGGCCCAGAACAGCGTTACTGCCCGGCCGGGGTGTATGAGTTCGTGAAGAACGACGACGATTCGGAACGTCTGCAAATCAATGCGCAGAACTGCGTGCATTGCAAGACGTGCGATATCAAAGACCCGACGCAGAACATCGTGTGGGTCACGCCGGAAGGTGGCGGCGGGCCGAACTACCCGAACATGTAATTCACGACAGCCGCCGGTTCGCCCGGCGGTTTGTCATTTCGCGAGTCATTACGTGAGTCATCTCGCGGATCATGACGCGAGTCATGCCACCGGCAATTTCGTGACGGCTCGCATCTTCAACGCCAAAGGCAAGGAGGCTTCATGCTGCGGATTTCCTCAACATCCCGGTTCTCCACGTTTTCTCTCGGCACCGCTGCGCTCACCGGGGCGTTACTACTGGCAAGCGTCGGCGCGCAGGCAAAGACAGTGAGCTATCTTTGCGAAAACGGACACGTCGCGGTCGTGGTCTACGACGATCAAAATCTGGGCGGCGACGTCACGCTCTATTGGATGGGCAAGCGCGAAGTGCTCAAGCCGACGCGCGCGGCGAGTGGCGAGAAGCATGTGGGACGCACACTGATCTGGTGGAGCAAGGGGCCTGAAGGAACCCTTTATCGCGCAAAGGGTGAGCAGCCGATTACGCAATGCAAAGAATAGGTCGTGAACCCTTCAGCACAATAAAAAACGCCAGACATCGTCTGGCGTTTTTCTTTACGGCGGTCCGCTAACGTCGCTAGCGACGACGACTACAGAACGCTTATTCCGGCGCGTGCGGTGCAATGATCGGCGTATCGACATGCACATCGCCGCATTGCGCACGATGGCGCAGTGCGTGGTCGATCAACACCAATGCCAGCAGCGCTTCGGCAATCGGCGTCGCGCGAATACCGACGCACGGATCGTGACGGCCGAACGTTTCGACCGTCGACGCATCGCCTGCCTTGTCGATCGAACGGCGCGGCGTACGGATGCTCGACGTCGGCTTAATCGCGATCGACACATCAATGTCTTGCCCGGTCGAAATGCCGCCGAGTACGCCACCGGCGTTGTTGCCGACAAAGCCTTCCGGCGTCAGTTCGTCACCGTGCTCCGAACCCTTTTGCGTCACGCTACGGAAGCCCGCACCGATCTCGACACCCTTCACCGCATTGAGCCCCATCATCGCGTGGGCGATATCGGCGTCAAGGCGGTCGAACAACGGTTCGCCCAAGCCCACCGGCACGCCCGACGCAACGACGCGCAACTTCGCACCGACGGAGTCCCCTGCCTTACGCAGGTCGTCCATATACGTCTCGAGCTGAGGCACGACGTCCGCATTAGCTGCGAAGAAAGGGTTTTGTGAGACTTGCGACCAGTCGGTCTGCGGGATCTCGACTTCACCCAATTGCGTCATGCAGCCGTGAATTTGCACGCCATACCGCTCGGACAGCCACTTCTTAGCCACCGCGCCTGCCGCCACCACCGGTGCCGTCAGACGTGCCGACGACCGGCCGCCGCCGCGATAGTCGCGCACGCCGTATTTCTGCCAGTAGGTGTAGTCGGCATGCCCCGGGCGGAACGTCTCGACGATATTGCCGTAATCCTTGCTGCGCTGATCGGTGTTGCGGATGAGCAAAGCGATCGGCGTGCCCGTCGTCACGCCCTCGAAGACACCGGAGAGAATCTCGACGGCATCGGGCTCGTTACGCTGCGTGACATGGCGCGACGTGCCGGGGCGGCGGCGATCCAGCTCGACCTGGATATCGGCTTCCGTGAGCGCCATTCCCGGCGGGCAGCCGTCGATGACGCAGCCGATGGCCGGGCCATGCGATTCGCCGAAAGTGGTGACGGTAAACAGGGTTCCAAGCGTATTGCCAGACATACGGGGATCAGGTTCGGGTGAGACGGGAAGGCCCTATTATGCCAGCGATCCCGCCCCGCCGCGCTCAGACAGGCCAAGGGCCGCGCAATTCGAGCACGCGCTCGCGCAGCACCTCGGGCGTAGCCTGGGTTGCGGTGACCGGCTCGCCAATCACGAGCTCCAGTCGGTTGAGGATGCCGCGCTTGAACGGCCGCGTCATCGCCGCGCCACCATGGCGCGAGAAGAAGCTGCCCCACAGCCCGCGAAGCGCCATGGGCACCACGGGCACCGGCGAGCGGTCGAGAATGCGTCGCACGCCTTGCTTGAAGGCCTGCAATTCGCCCGACGCCGTGAGCTTCCCCTCGGGAAAGATACACACGACCTCGCCCGCATCGAGCGCTTTCGCAATGGCTTCATACGCACGCGAAAGCGCTTCTGCGTCCTCATGCGCGGGGGCAATCGGAATCGCTTTCACGGTACGGAAGAACCACGACAGCACCGGGATGCGGAAGATTCTGTGATCCATCACGAAGCGCACCGGCCGACGAATCGACGCGCCGATCACGACGGCATCCGCGAAGCTCACGTGATTGCACACCAGCACGCACGGCCCCTCGTCGGGAATCCTGTCGGCGCCCCGCACATCGATGCGGTACACGGTGTGCAGAAGCAACCACATGACAAAGCGAATGAGGAACTCAGGCAGCAGCGTATAGAGATACACCGCCACCAGCGCATTCAGAATGCCCGTGACGAGATACAACTGGTCGATGGTGAATCCGGCACGCGTAAGTGCCATGGCCATCAGCGCCGACACCACCATGAACAGGGCATTCAGAATGTTGTTTGCAGCGATGATGCGCGCACGATGCGAGGGAGCGCTCCGGCTTTGAATCAATGCGTAAAGCGGCACGCTGTAGAAGCCGCCGAACATTGCCAGCAGGAACAGATCGGCCAGGATGCGCCAGTGGCCCGGTTGTGCAAGAAACTGGCCGACAGTCTGCAACGTTGCCCCGGGTGCACCGCCACGGCTTGCAAAATACAGATCCACGGCAAAGACCGTCATACCGACCGAGCCGAACGGCACGAGACCGATCTCGACCTTGCCGCCCGATAGGCGCTCGCAGAGCATCGAGCCGACACCGATACCGATCGAGAACATCGCCAGCAGCAACGTCACGACGTTCGGGTTGGCACCCAGCACATCACGGGAGAAATTGAAGAACGACGCGAGGAACGTCGCCCCGAGAAACCACAGCCAAGAGATGCCCAGCAGACTGAGAAACACCGCCCGCTCGGTACGCGCGATGCGCAGGTTTCGCCACGTCTCGGTGAACGGATTCCAGTTGATTTTCAGGTCCGGCTGTGCCGCCGGTGTCGATGGCACCCACGAGGAAACGAATCGTCCCACGACGGCCAGCGTGACACACACACCGCCCAGCCACGGCAACGCCGATGCCCCGATCCCGGCAATTTCGCCGCCGATGATGGTGCCGATCAGAATGGCGACAAACGTCCCCATTTCCACCAGTCCGTTGCCCCCCACCAGCTCGTGGTCACCGAGATGTTGCGGCAGATAGGCGTACTTCGCCGGCCCGAACAGCGTCGAGTGCAGCCCCATCAGGAACGTACAAACGTAGAGCAGCGGCGCACTCGCCCAGAGAAAGCCGGCCGCACCGACGGCCATGATGGCGATCTCCAACGTCTTGACGAAGCGGATCAGGCGCGCCTTGTCGAACTTGTCGGCAATCTGCCCGCTGGTGGCAGAAAACAGCAGGAACGGCGCAATGAAGATCGCGGAAATCAGGAACGCGGCCGTCTTGCCGTCGACGTCTTGGAAGAGCGATGCGTGGTACGTGACAAGCGACGTGAACGCGATCTTGAACACGTTGTCGTTCATCGCGCCCAGGAACTGTGTCCAGAAAAACGGCGCGAAACGACGCTCTTTCAATAATCGGGATTGGTGGCCCTCGCCGCGTGCCCCGCGCTGGCTGGGCTGGCTCACTTGGTGCTTTCCGCTTCCTCGGCCGGCCAGTCGCGAATGTAGGCCTTGAGCATACGATTCTCGAACGACTGCTCTTCGACGACCGCACGCGCCACGTCATAGAACGAAATCACGCCCATCAACGTACGGCTGTCCATCACCGGCAGATAACGCGCGTGGCGCTCGAGCATCATGCGGCGCACTTCGTTGACATCCGTCTCGGGCGTGCAGGTGAGCGGGTGATCGTCCATCACTTTGCGAATGGTGGACGTGCCGACCGTCCCGCCGTTCTTGCTGATCGTATTGATGATTTCGCGGAACGTGAGCATGCCCACGAGATCGCCGTACTCCATCACGACGAGTGAGCCGATGTCGTGCTCCGCCATCGTGTCGACGGCTTCGGCCAGCGACGTTTCCGGGGTCACGGTGAAAAGGGTGTTGCCCTTTACCTTCAGGATGTCAGACACACGCATGGCACACACTCCTCTTGGTATGACTCGGGCGCAGGCTGCACAACGCTACCGCAGATCCTGCCGCCGGACTTCATGAGCGACGCGAAGCACCGGCGTGTCTGCCAGCGTCTCCGCACTGAATTGTAATTAGTTGAAGTGATGCTATCGGAAAGCATCTCAAAAGGAAAGGCGCGACAACGCGTCCATCGCCGCGTGGCGCGGGTTTTCGGCCGATTCTCCCCTCCCGCTCGGACAACACGCTATGCAATGTCTCGTACGACACCGCAATTTCCACGACACCTTCACGAAACCTTGTCGGCGCGCCCGAAGGTGGTGCTAGCATTGCCGTATACGTCAAGTAACACCGCCGCCGCTTCTCTCGCAGACATTCACGACGCAGCGGCCGACGCTCCCGCTGGATCTCCCGCTGTTCTCTTTTGTGCTACGAGGCCTTCACCGACATGTCCGTACCGCATTTCGACACGCTTGCCCTGCATGCCGGGGCCGCCCCCGATCCCACAACGGGCGCGCGCGCCACCCCGATCTACCAGACCACTTCCTTCGTTTTCACCGATTCGGATCAGGCCGCCGCGCTGTTCAACATGGAACGCGCCGGGCATGTCTACTCGCGCATTTCCAATCCGACCAACGCTGTGTTTGAAGAACGCATGGCCGCGCTCGAAAACGGCGTGGGCGCGATTGCCACGGCGAGTGGTCAGGCGGCCTTGCATCTGGCCATCGCCACATTGATGGGGGCGGGCTCGCACATCGTGGCGTCGAGCGCGTTGTACGGCGGATCGCACAACCTGCTGCATTACACGTTGCGCCGCTTTGGCATCGAAACCACCTTCGTGCGACCGGGCGACATTGCCGGATGGCGAGCCGCCGTGCGGCCGGAGACGCGTCTGTTTTTCGGCGAAACCCTCGGCAACCCTGGGCTCGACGTGCTCGACATCCCGAGCGTCGCGCAAATCGCACATGACGCCGGTGTGCCGTTGATGGTCGATAGCACGTTCACTACGCCATGGCTCATCAAGCCGTTCGAGCATGGTGCCGACCTCGTTTATCACTCGGCCACCAAATTTCTCGGCGGACACGGCACGACGATTGGCGGCGTATTGATCGACGGCGGCACGTTCGACTTCGAGGCCAGCGGCAAATTTCCCGAACTGACCGAGCCTTACGACGGCTTTCACGGCATGGTGTTTGCCGAAGAAAGCTCCGTCGCACCGTTCCTGCTTCGTGCGCGCCGCGAAGGCTTGCGTGACTTCGGTGCGTGCCTTCACCCGCAGGCAGCATGGCAACTATTGCAAGGTATCGAAACGCTGCCGCTGCGCATGGCACGACATGTGGAGAACGCGCGCCGCGTCGTCGAGTTTCTGGCGGGGCACGAAGCGGTCGCGTCAGTCGCCTACCCCGAACTGCCCTCGCACCCGGATTACGCGCTGGCCAAGCGCTTGTTGCCGCGCGGTGCTGGCGCGGTCTTCAGCTTCAATCTGAACGGCAACCGCGAAGCCGGGCGCCGATTCATCGAATCGTTGCAGTTGTTCTCGCATCTGGCCAACGTCGGCGATGCCCGCTCGCTCGTCATCCATCCGGCCTCGACGACGCACTTCCGCATGGACGCAGCAGCGTTGGCTGCCGCGGGTATCGGCGAGGGGACGGTGCGCCTGTCGATCGGACTGGAAGATCCGGACGATCTGATTCAAGACCTCAAACGCGGCCTGAAGGCATCGACAAAACGATAAAGGGGACACGATTCATGAACTTCGACGTCGCGGGCAACACCGTCTACGCCTATACCGCTGGCAAACCGATTCTGCCGTCGCAGCCGACGGTCGTCTTTCTGCACGGCGCGCAGCACGACCACAGCGTGTGGGGACTGCAAAGCCGATATCTCGCGAATCACGGCATGAACGTGCTCGCGCTCGACTTGCCGGGCCACCATCGCAGCGCAGGCACCCCCCTCAAGACGATCGGCGCGCTGGCCGACTGGGTGGTTGCCGTGCTCGACGCGGCGGGCGTCAAGTCCGCCGCGCTGATCGGTCACAGCATGGGCTCGCTGATTGCGTTGGATGCGGCGGCCCGTCACCCAACGCGCGTGTCGCGCATCGCGCTCGTCGGCACCGCGTATCCGATGAAAGTCTCCGACGCATTGCTTGAAGCCGCTGCGCAGCGCGAACCGGAAGCGATTGCGCTCGTCAACGAGTGGTCGCACAGCACGCTTGCCGCAAAACCCTCGGCACCCGGCCCCGGTTTCTGGACGTGGGGCGGTAACCAGCGGCTGATGGAGCGCGTCGCAAAACGCAACCCCGGAGAGAAAGTGTTTCTGACCGATTTCGAAGCCTGCAATAGCTACGATCAGGGCTGGGAGGCGGCGGCACGGGTGAAATGCCCCGTGCTGGCGGTGCTTGGACAACGCGATCTGATGACACCGCCACGCTCGGCGAAAGCACTGCTGGACGCACTGCGGGCGGGTGATGCGAGCGCCTCGTGTGGCACCGAAGGCGCGAGTGGTGTGGGTGGTGTGGGCGGTACAGGCAATCCAGGCGGTGTCCCGGTCACGGTCAAAACCGTCAACGCGGGGCACGCCATCATGACGGAACAGCCCGACGCGTTGCTCGATGCGCTAATTCAATTCATGCGACACTAAGTGCGTCGCTAAATAGGTCACTAGACGCATTACTAGATGCGCGACTAGGCACGCTACTCATTGCGCCACTAAGTGCGCGACTGAGTGTGCGGTTGAATGCGCGAATTGCCGCGACATCCAGCGCGCCAACTCGCAAAGGAGGCTTGCCATGCGAGATTCCCACGACGCCGCGCCCGCGTTCACGCGGTTTGCGGATTTCTACCCGTTTTATCTGGGCGAACACAGAAATACCACGTGCCGCCGTCTGCACTTTGTCGGCTCGTGGGGCGTGATTGCGTGTGTGCTGGTGTTTGCGGTGACGGGTAATGTCTGGTGGCTACCGGCGGCCGTCGTGTGCGGGTATGCGTTTGCGTGGGTCGGCCATTTCTTTTTCGAGAAGAACCGGCCTGCCACGTTTCGCCATCCGTTCTACAGCCTGCTGGGTGACTGGGTGATGTTTCGCGACATCTGCCTCGGGCGCATCAAGCTCTAGCGCTTCCCTGCCCCCTAGCGCTTTCGGTGCCGTCATGCCCGTCGTGCCCCTCGCGCCCATCGGGCGCAGGCTCAGACGTGGCATCGTCCTCATCAGCGACTTCACGAGGCAGCGCATCGATGAGCGGCACATCCCATTTGCCTTCGCGCAGAATCTCGGCCACGTGCGCGCCGTCGAGTGCGTGGCGCTCCATCTGACGGGCGAGTTCGTCCACGTTCAGCGCGAGTTGCCCGACGAGCGGTGCGAGCGTCGCGGTATGCGGGTTCGCCAGCAGCAACCAACGCTCGGCAGGCGGCTGCATCATCATGCGGCCAACCCACCCCATGCGCTCCAGCCGCAGCAGTAATGCGTTGGCATGATCGAGACTCGTGTGCATGGCGCGCGCAAGTTCGATCGTCGTACGGCCCCGTCCGCCGGTTTCGCGGTCCTGATTGAGCAGGTGAATCAGCGTCAGACCATCGAGCAAATCGCTCCCCGGAAACTGCGGGTACTGAAAGTGCCCCAAACGCAGCGCAGGCAGTACTGAGGCGATCGTCGCGCCCACCAGTGCCACCAGCCACGAGAGATAAATCCACAACAGGAAAATCGGCACCGCCGCAAACGCGCCGTAGACCGCCGTGTACGTCGGAAACTGCCGAATGTACAAACCGAATCCCCGTTTGGTCAGATCGAGGGCCAGCGCCGCCACGACACCCCCGGCGAGCGCGTCGCGCCAATCGACCTTGCAGTTCGGCATGTAGAGATACATCAGCATGAACGCCACGCTCGTGAGCGCCGGGGGAATCAAGCTCAGCAGCGACGCGGCGGCCGGCGGCATTGTGCTCACCAGCGACATCGATTGCGTGAAGATGTACGAACTGATCGACAGACTCACGCCGAACAGCAAAGGCCCCAGCGTGAGCAGGCTCCAATAGATCAACAACCGCTGAGCCAGCGGGCGCGGGCGCGGCACGCGCCAAATCACATTGAACGCCGATTCCACCGTCATCAACGTGAGCACCGACGTGACCAGCAAACCGATCAGGCCGAACGCCGTGAGACTCGTCGCCTTCGCCGCGAACTGATTGAGATAGCCGAAGATTTGCGCGTTGACGCTCTCCGGCATCAGATGCTCGATGAGAAAGCCTTGCAGCGAATCGCGAAACGATTTGAAGATCGGAAACGCCGTGAACAGCGCGAATGTGACCGCGAACAGCGGCACGATCGAGAGGATCGAAGTGAACGTGAGGCTACCCGCCACCTGGGGAATCCGATCGTCCTGAGCACGCGAGAGCGCGTACTTCAGCAGTTGGCGAACGTTGTTCCAGTTGATGCGGGACAGCTTGATCAAATCGGGCTCCTTGAGAAAGGCCTTACGGGGACATGCGAGAACATGCAAGGATGGGCAAGAACACGCAAGCGCACGGCCAAGGTTACTCGCTTAGGAACGCCCTATAATACCCGCACTTTTTGCCCCGTTTTCACTCGACACCCAAGGTTCCGGGCCGTTTGCCGCCTCGGGTCGCGCGATCTCACTCCGATTTCATGACCGAAATTCTCGTCCTGTATTACAGCCGGCACGGCACCACCGCCCAACTCGCTCAGTGCATCGCCGCCGGCATCGACAGCGTGCGCGGCGCACAAGCCCGCGTGCGCACGGTGCCCGCCGTCTCGACGGTGTGTGAAGCCAGCGCCTCCGACATTCCCGACAGCGGCCCGCCCTACGTCGAACTTCGCGATCTCGAAGAGTGCACCGGGCTGGCACTCGGCTCGCCCACCCGGTTCGGCAATATGGCCGCCGCGCTCAAATACTTCCTCGACGGCACCACGCCGCAGTGGCTCTCGGGCGCGCTCGCAGGCAAACCCGCCTGCGTGTTCACGTCTTCCGCGAGCTTGCACGGCGGGCAGGAAAGCACGTTGCTCTCGATGATGATTCCTCTACTGCATCACGGCATGCTGCTGATGGGTTTGCCGTACACGGAGCCCGCGTTGTCGAGCACCCGCACGGGCGGCTCGCCTTACGGCGCGACGCACTTTGCGCATGACGGCAATCCGCTGTCGGCCGACGAGCGTCAGTTGGCGTCGGCACTCGGCGCACGCCTCGCACGCGCGGCACTCAAGCTGGCAGAATGACGTTTTTTGCGTGATTGCCTAGCGAATGCGCACGAAGAGGCGACGCGCTAGGCATATCGCTCCACGCAGCAGTAGTTAAGGCAACCGAGACAGCCCATGACTGCAACACCGCCCGAGACGCCCGAGTCGCAAAAATCCGCCGATCAGCGTGACCAACCGGCAAGCGCCAGCACGCTGCGGCGCATCAGCATCGCCAGCCTGCTGGCGTTAATTGCGCTATCGGTCGCTTGGGAGTTGTGGCTCGCACCGCTGCGTCCGGGCGGCTCGTGGCTGGTACTCAAGGCGCTGTTGCTTCTGTTGCCGTTGCGCGGCGTGTTGCGCGGCAATCTGTACACGCTGCAATGGTCGAGCATGTTCATCCTGCTGTTTCTTGCAGAAGGCGTGGTACGCGGCATGACGGACACCGGCCCCTCCGCCACGCTCGCGTGGATTGAGACGGCCTTATCGGCCATCTTCTTTTTCGCCACCGTTTTCTACCTGCGCCCGTTCAAACGCGCGGCGAAGGCCCGCAGTCGGCAAACAGCAGCCACGCATTAGTTCCGATGAACGACACCGCCTTTCTCACCGCCTGTCGCGACCTCCTCGGCGGCGACCATGTGCTGCGCGACGACGCGGACATCGCCCCCTATCTGATCGATCAACGCAAGCGCTACGTCGGACGCGCCCTCGCCGTGCTGCGCCCCGCCGACGCCGCGCAGACCGCGGCCCTGGTGCGCCTGTGCGTCGCGCATGGCGTGTCGATGGTGCCGCAAGGCGGCAATACCGGTTTGGCCGGGGGTGCCACCCCCGACACAAGCGGGCAGCAGGTCGTCATTAGCCTGCGACGGCTGGATCGCATCCGGCAGGTGGACGCCGAGAACATGACGCTCACCGCAGAAGCCGGGGTTCTGCTCGCTAACGTGCAGACCGCGGCGGCGGCAGAACAGCGTTTGTTCCCGTTGAGTCTCGCGGCAGAAGGCAGTTGCACCATTGGCGGCAATCTCGCAACGAACGCGGGGGGCACAGCGGTACTGCGTTACGGCAACGCCCGTGAGCTGTGTTTGGGGCTGGAAGTCGTCACCCCGCAAGGCGAGTTGTGGGATGGCCTGCGAGGGCTTCGCAAGGACAACACCGGCTACGACCTGCGCGACCTCTTCATCGGCGCGGAAGGCACGCTGGGGCTGATTACCGCAGCCACACTAAAGCTGTTCGCTCAACCCGCCGCCCGCATGACGGCGCTCGCCGCCCTCGATAGTCCGGCGCAAGCACTGGCCTTGCTCAATCTTGCGCAATCGATGGCTGGCCCGCTGCTCACCGGCTTCGAGTTGATGTCGGACTTCTGTCTGCAACTCGTTGCCCAAGTGTTCCCGCAGCAGCGTTATCCGTTTGGCGAACCCCATGCGCAGGCGGTGCTGCTCGAACTCTCCGACAACGAAAGCGAAACCCACGCCCGCGAATTATTGGAGCGACTGCTCACCACGGCCGTCGAGCGTGGCATCGTGCGCGACGCCATCGTCGCGGCCAGCCTCGCACAATCGAACGCCCTCTGGCACCTGCGCGAGAGCATTCCGCTCGCACAATCGGCCACCGGTTTGAACATCAAGCACGACATCGCCGTGCCGGTATCGCAAGTCCCCGCCTTTCTCGCAGCTACCGATCCGATCGTGCAGCAGATCGCGCCCGGCGCCCGCATGGTGACGTTCGGGCACCTTGGCGACGGCAATCTCCACTACAACGTGATGGCCCCGGCGGGGGCCGACCCGGAAGCGTTTCTGCGCGATTACCAAGCACCGGTCACGTCGGCGGTGCACGACAGCGTGCATGCCCATCGCGGCACGATCAGCGCGGAACATGGGCTGGGGCAATTCAAGCGCGACGCGTCTGCCCACTACAAATCCCCCGTCGAACTCGCGTTGATGCGCCAGATCAAAGCCGCCCTCGATCCGCTCGGCCTGATGAACCCCGGGAAAGTGCTGCCGGACTGACGTGCACCCAGGTATCAGCGCCTTTTCACTCGAAAACCTGCCGAACTCCGTAAAAATATCGTCAATTTCGCGACAAAACGCCGCGAAATCGGGCCGTTTTCTTTACAGAAGCGGCATAAAACCCTAAAATCACGTCTTTCCAATTACGACGGAGTTTTCCGTGGGCAGTTGCTCTAGTAGCACGCAAGCGTCGGCAATGACCGACGAGGCGTTGGCCCGGTAACCCGCAGTCGCCTCTCGACTGCCGCTGCCGGCCCCAATGTCGCAGCGGTAGTGCATCGATCGCACCAATATCATCAGCCTCAAGGCTGGCTCTGATTTTCGGCAGCGATCAACGTTTTCCAGCACCTCCAACCGCAGTTCAGCTATGACCGAATGCGCTCGCGCGTTCGGGAACGACACGCTTGATGCGCGTGTTTGCTCGCCACCGCACTGGCAGCAAGCCCTGCCCGCATAGCCTGTCGACGCTTGCGTAACCTTCGCGCGTTTGCACCAACCGCAGCACCGTCACGTGCGCCGGCGATCCGCCTGCACGCGTGCGCTGCCAACGTGACACGCGCCGCCATGCCCCGGCATCCACCGTCTCAGGCCCATCGATTCGGGCCCTCGATTCAGGAGGTCAACATGACGCTGCAAATGCTCATCCCAACGCTGTTCGGCCGCCAGCGCGCCCGCACGTCCGCCGCGCCGGCCACCGTCACGACGTCGCCGCAATACCGGCTGGTCGTGCTCACGCTCGCTTCAAAAGCCAGCGCGATCGACGTCAAGGTGCGCACCGCCCTTCAATCGCAGCAACTCAAGCTGGAAACCGCCGCACGTACCCAACGTTCAGGCGGCTACCTGCTCGAACTCGACTACGTACTGCGCTGCGAACGCGGACAACGCGCCGCGCTCGTGCATCTGGTCTCATCCCTTGGCGATACCCCAGGGGTACGCGCGATTCGCTGGGAAACCGCGCCGAACGAATCCGCTCGCTAAATTTGCGGCGCCTTCGGGCGCCCGCCCCCTGTCTTCCTTCTTTCACCCAAACCTGTACGTTCACGTACATGTTGTGCTAATATGCTGCCCATCATTTGATCGGAGGCAGCCCCATGCCCACAGATCCCACCGACACGGCGTCGTCTGCCCCACGCCACGATGCCGCTGACAGCGACCTACTCACCGTCAGTCAGGCGGCCACCGCGCTTGGCGTCACCGCGCGCACGTTGAAGTATTACGAGGAACTCAATCTCGTCGTGCCCGCCCGCAGCGAAGGCCGCTACCGCATGTACACGCAGGCCGATCTCGCCACCTTCGGCCGCATTCTGCGCATGCGCTCGCTCGGCTTCTCCATCGCCGCCATCACGGAGATGCTCAAACGCCCCATGCGACTCGTCGAAGCAGGCAAGTCGCGGATGAACGACGAAGATCTGCAAGTCGTGCGTGACGCCCTCCACTCGCAGCTCGAAACGCTGCGCGAACGCACCGCCCAAGTGCGGCGCGAGTTGCGCGAAGCCGAAAAAATGGAAGCGCAAATGACCCACGACCTCGAATATATCGACCAGCGACTGCGCGGCGTGCCCGCCGACGACCTGCTGGCCGAGCGCGCCGCCAAACGGCGCAAATCGTAATTCCCCACCGCCTGATATGACCTCCGCCGCCCCGCCCACCGGCCCCACGCCCACACCGCCTGCGATGCCCGCACAGGGCGGCTCGGGCAGCGCAGGCGGCGGCTCGCTGCGGCCGATGCGCGCCGAAGCCTATCGCTATGCGCTCGGCCTCATCCCCGGGCTGGAATTCTTCGAAAACGCGCTGCTGGTCTACTTCGCCGTCTATGTCTCGGGCGGCGTCGATGCTTCCCCCAAAGAATTCGTCTGGATGACGACCGCCTACGGCATCGCGTCGGTCCTCGCCATCCTCAAACAGCAGTGGTTCGTCGAGCGCATCGGTTACCGGCGATACCTCACCGCCTCCCTGCTTCTCTACGCTTGCGGCGCAGTACTCGCGGGCACCAGCGAAAGCGTTACGCAACTGGTGATCGCGCGCGCCTGCCAAGGGTTTTGCGCCGGTAGCTGGATGAGTTCGTGCCGCATCCTCGCGCAAGTCAGCGTGCCCGCCGAGCGGCGCGGCAAGACAGTGCAGACGTTTGCCCTGCTGCTCTTTACCGGCTCGGCAGCCGCCCCGCTCATCGGCGGCATGCTCGTCTCGGCTTACACGTGGCGCACGCTTTTCCTATGCACCGCGCCACCCGCCGTGCTGCTCGCGGCCCTCGCCTGGTTCGCCATTCCCGACGTCGGACGCCTGCGCGATCGCGCCACTGGCGGCAGCTACCCGTTTGCACCGTTCATGGCCTTCGCCCTCGCGATGGGCGCATTTCAGGTCGTGCTTCAGGAAATGCGCTACACCCTCTGGCTGCAAACCCCTTGGCTGCCGCTACTCACCGTGGCTGGCGTAGGAGCGCTGGTGTGGTTCGGCTATCACCAGTGGCAACACCCAGCCCCCTTCATTCGCCTGCAATCGCTGCGTCGGCGCGAATTTCAGGTCGGTCTGCTGCTCTACGCCGCTTACTACTATCTGGCGAACACGCAGAGCTATTTGATGCCGCGCCTGCTCGAACAAGGGCTAGGCTTCACGGTCGAGCGTACCGGCCAGTTGCTCGGCTATTCGGCGCTGCTCACCGTCATCCTGCTGATGCTGTACTTCCGGGTCGCGAAGTTCATCACCCGCAAGAAATATCTGATCGTCAGCGGCTTCGTGATGACCATCGCCACGAGTCTCTGGCTCGGTGCGATGCCGCCCAATGCCGGGCAAAGCCAGCTCTATGGGGTGCTCGCGCTCAAGGCAGTCTTCGGCATCTTCACCGTGCTGCCAGTCGCCAATCTGACGTTCCGCACGTTCGATCACGAGAGTTTCGTGCACGGCTACCGGCTCAAAAACATCCTGCGTCAGCTCTCCGGCTCGTTTGCCGTCTCGACCATCGTGGCGTTCGACCAGCATCGTGAAGCGCTGCACCGCACACGCCTCACGGAGATTGCCAACCCCTACAACCCCGTTTTCACGCAGACGCTCGACACACTCGCCAATGCCCTCGCGCACGCTGGCGTTGCTGTGTCGCAAACGCACGGCGCGGCGCTCGCCCAGATTGCGCAAATGATCGAGCGGCAGGCCGCTTTTCTGTCGTTCATCGATGGCTTCCATTTCATCGCCATCGTGGCCCTGTGCGGCGCGATATTTGCAGCGTTCCAGAAGCAGCTAAATTAGAATCGTGACGTGCCCGCCGGAGGGCGCGCCACGACATCGGGGCGCACCGGCGCTCCTGCTCTCGCTGCCTCGGCCGTCATGCTCAAAGCTCTGCTCTCACGCTTCATGCCATCGCACGCGCCAAGCCCCGCCATCGACGATGATCTGTGGCGCGAAGTCGTCGATGCACTGCCCTTTCTCGCCTCTCGTAGCGCTGCCGATCTCGACAAGCTGCGCGCATTGGCCACCGACTTTCTGGGCGGCAAACAGTTCTCCACCGCACACGATCTACCGCTCACGCAAGCGATGCAGGTGTCGGTGGCCGCGCAAGCCTGCCTGCCCATTCTCCAGTTGCCGCCCGCGCTCTATCGCGGGTGGACAGGCATCGTGCTGTATCCGGGCGAGTTTCTGATTCGCAAGACGGTGGAAGACGAAGACGGTGTCGTGCACGACGTGGCACAGGAAGCCAGCGGCGAAGCCTGGGACGGCGGCCCCGTGATGCTTTCGTGGCAAGACGTGCAAACGAGTGACGTGCTCGCCTACAACGTAGTGATTCATGAGTTCGTCCATAAGCTCGATATGGAGAACGGTGAAGCCAACGGCGTGCCGCCGCTCATCCGGCGCTTGCACGGCGACCTGACCGAACAGGCGTGGTGCGAGGTCTTCGATCCGGCTTACGAAGACTTCTGCCATCACGTGTCGAACGTACCCGACACCCGCTGGGAAGCCTTCGCCTCGACATCGCTGCTGGACCCCTACGCCACGGAGCACGAATCGGAGTTCTTTGCGATCTGCGCAGAAGCGTTTTTCGTCGCACCAGTTGCGTTTCGCAACGAATATCCGGCGCTTTACACGTTGTTTTCTCGGTATTTTTTGCAGGATCCGGCCGCAACGCAGACAGCAGGCGGTGAAACCGCGCCACCCAAGGCCCCGCCAGTGGCCCCAAGCCCATGAAATCGTTGCGAAATTCGCGATTCTCGTGGCATAATGCGCGTTTTGCTCACCCGGAAAGTGGTTGACGCCTTTTCAGTCGCAGACGTTCACACGTGCGCGACGGCGTTAGCGGGGAGGTCCCCCGCGCAGACTGGCTACCGACTTAACCATAGGTACATCATGAAAGAAGGCATTCACCCGAATTACCGCGAAGTCGTGTTCAAGGACATGACCCCGGGCATCGACTTCCAATTCATCAGCCGCTCGACGATCCAGACGAAGGAAACGATCGACGTTGATGGCACGACCTACCCGCTCGTGAAGCTGGATACGTCGTCGGCATCGCACAACTTCTACACCGGCGAAACGCGCATCATGGATGCCGAAGGCCGCGTCGACAAGTTCAAGAAGAAGTTCGGCAACCGCGCCGGCGGCAAGGTCGCCTAAGTTTTACAGGCGACGCGCCGCACAACGCGAAGTCTCGCCCTCGGCAAGTCCGACGGGCCGACATCTCGGGGTTGAATCCCCAGCGTTGGAAAGCATCGGAAAGGGGCAGCTCAGGCTGCCCCTTTTTGTTGGGTGTGCCCAGCGTTACGCCCCGGGTTACTGTCATACTGTCGGCTTTTCTGGTTTTCCCTGTATTTTCTCCTGAGCCATCTCTGGCTCGCGCCCTGTTTTTCCGCGAACCGGCCTAGTGGCCGGTAACGTCGTCCGGCCTATGAAACGAGTTCGCATCACTGCCTCCGCTACCAGCGCGCTTCCTCGCTCGCTGCTTTTTGCCATTTGTGTCATCTATGTGCTGGCGGGGTTGTTCGGTCGCGATCCGTGGAAGAACGAAGATGCTGCCGGGTTCGGCATCATGTGGACAATGGCGCACGGCCAAGTGGCCGACTGGCTGCTGCCTAACATCGCCGGCAAGCCCATCTACGATAACGGCCCGCTGGTGTCCTGGCTGGGCGCTCTCGCGATTCGCACCTTCTCGTGGCTCGACGCGCCGGACGCCGCGCGCATCGTCACCGGCCTGTGCTTCTACGCAACCTGCACGTTCATCTGGTACGGCACCTATTTGCTGGGCCGCCGCCCGGAAGTGCAACCGTTCAAATATGCCTTCGGCGGCGAACCGGAACCGCGCGACTACGGCCGCACGCTCGCCGATGGCGCACTGCTCATTTTGCTGGCCTGCTTCGGTCTGGCCGAACGCGGCCACGAAACCACCGCCACGGTCGGACAACTGACGCTCATCTCCATGGCGATCTACGGCCTGGTGCGCAGCCTCGACAAGCCGCGTCAGGGTGCCGTGTGGTTCGGCCTCGCACTGGGCGGCATGGCGCTCGCGTCGTCGCCGCTCATGACGCTTGCGCTGTGGGTGGCTGGCATCGCCGTCGGCGTACTCTGCCGCGCTGTGCCGCTGCGCATGCTGTTGATCGTGTCGACGCCCGTCGCCGTGATCATCGCCTGCGCCTGGCCGCTCGCCGCGCTTAAATTTGCCGATGGCGCGCAGCGCTGGCTGCGGGAGTGGGCGCATATCGGGATCGACGCATTCAGCGGCCCGACACTCGACTCGCTGAGCTACATCACCAAGAATCTGGCGCTGTTTGCGTGGCCGGCATGGCCGTTGGCGGCGTGGTCGCTGTATTCGTGGCGCGGCATGCGCCGGGCACCGCACATCGCCATTCCGCTGGCGCTCGCCGTGCCGATTCTGGTGCTGATCGTGTTGCAAGCCCATCAGGGCAACCAGCTCTTCATGCTCGCGTTGCCCGCGCTTTCGATCATTGCCGCGTTCGGCCTGCCAACGCTCAAGCGCGGCACGGTGAACGCGATCGACTGGTTTGCCGTGTTGTCGTTCACCGTGCTGGCGTGCTTCGTGTGGATTGTGTGGCTGGCGGGCATCACCGGTTTTCCGGCATCGACGGCGCGCAATCTGCGCCGCCTCGTGCCCGGCTTCAATCCCGAATTCAGTTGGGTGACGCTCATCAGCGCGCTGGCCGTCACTGGCGCATGGGTGGCACTCGTGGCGTGGCGCGTGTCGCGCAGCCCGAAGGTCATGTGGCGCAGCGTCGTGCTCTCGTCGGGCGGTACTACCCTGATGTGGGTGCTGCTCATGACGCTCTGGCTGCCGGTGGTGAACTACGGCCGCACGTATCGCGACGTGGCCGCACAGATTGCCGCGCACCTGCCCGCGGACTACACCTGCATTCGCACCGCACGCGTGGGCGATGCGCAGCTCGCCTCGTTCGCTTACTTCGGCAAGATGCGTTTTGGCTCGGCAAACGACGACTGCGACGTGCTGCTGCGCCAAGATTCGCAAGACTACAGCGAGCCGCTTTCGCTCGCCCCGTACGAGTGGCGTCAGCTCTGGGAAGGTCGGCGCGCCGCCGACCGCGACGAGCGATTCCGTCTTTACGTCTTGCAAGAACGTCCGTGGCGCCGCTCGGCGCGTCCGCGTTGATCGGTCGCCGCCATGTGGCATGACATCAAGCGCATCGCCAGCCTCGCCTGGCCGGTGCTGATCGGGCAACTCGCCGTCATCGCCTTCGGTGTGATGGATACGGCCATGGTCGGGCGCGCGTCGGCCTTCGATCTCGCCTCGCTCGCCCTCGGCGGTTCGATCTACATCACCGTGTACGTCGGCTTGATGGGCATTCTCGTCGCGCTTTCACCGATCGCCGCGCAACTCTTTGGCGCGGGCGAGCGGTCGGCGATCGGCGAGGAAGTGCGCCAAGCTATCTGGCTCGCCCTCTTTCTCGCGATCCCCGGCTTTCTGCTGCTCACGCATCCGCAGTTCATCCTGCGCTTGTCGGAAGCGAACCCCGAACTGGAAGCGCGCGCGAGCGCCTATCTGCAAGTGCTCGCGCTCGGTTTGCCCGCAGCGTTGCTGTTTCGCGTGTACTCGTCGCTCTCGACGGCCGTCGCGCAGCCGCGCATCGTCATGGCGATTCAGCTCACCGGGCTGGCACTGAAGGTGCCGCTCAATCTCGCGCTGATCTACGGCGTGGAGAGTCTGGGCATTCCGCCGCTCGGCAGCACCGGCTGCGCCATCGCGACGACAGCAATCAACTGGGTTTCGTGCGCGCTGGGGCTCACGCTCATGGTGCGGCACGCGAAGCTGCGCGAGTTCGGCATCTTCTCGCAGTTCTGCTGGCCGCAATGGACCGCCATCCGCGCACTGCTCAAACTCGGCGTACCGATGGGGCTGAGCTATCTGATCGAAGTGACGGCCTTCTCGTTCATGGCGATCTTCATCACGCGCATGGGCGACATCACGCTCGCCGGGCATCAGATCGCGGCCAACCTCGGTGCGCTGGTGTACATGCTACCGATGTCGATTGCCATTGCGACGGCCACGCTCACCGCGCAAGCGATCGGCGCCCGCGACTTCAAGGCCGCGCATCTCGTCGGACGGCACGGCATCGCGTTTGCCGCGATGCTCAGCGCAGGTCTGGCTACGCTCGTCTGGCTCGGCCGCCCGCTGATCGTCGAAGCCTATACGACGGACCCGATGGTGGCCGCCGTAGCCACCCCGCTGCTGGCGTTCGTCGCGTTCTATCACCTCTTCGACGCGCTGCAAGTGAGCGCCGTCTTCGTGTTGCGCGCTTGGAAAGTCGCCGTCATTCCGACCGTCATCTACGCCATTTCGTTGTGGGGCGTGGGGCTGGGCGGTGGTTACGTGCTGGGCTTCGACAGCTGGGGCCTCTCGCCGGTATGGCTGCACGGCGCTAAGGGCTTCTGGTTCGCCAACAGCGCGAGCCTTGCCGTCGCAGCGTTCGGGCTGCTGGGCTATTTGCGCTGGGTGGCGCGCGCCAAAGGGTAGTGAAAACTGCCGGACGCCGCGGCTCTTTCGGCTCATTCGGCTAATTTGCGCGCACGGCCACCTCCAGCGCCCCGAAAAATCCGTCGTAGACGTCCTTCTGAATCACGGTCTCCGTCCGGGCATCGCCATTGCTGTCCCAGACTGTGCGGTCGAATCGCACACGCACCAGCAACTCTTGTTTGCCATCGACGGTGCGCACCGTAATGATTGCCGCCATCCGCTCGTGATCGGGCCGCCCCGGCAGCCCGCCGATACGCGCCTTCAGAACGCCCCGCGCGATCTGACGCCACTTGGGCACCAGCACCGTATTGCGCTCGGCTTCGACCACGCCCGTGTCTGCATCGACGGAGATCGGCGCATAACCCTGCTGAGCGAGCGTTTTGGAGATGGCATCGAGTATGCGCGCCTGCTGCGTCCCGGCATTCCCAACATTCCCGACGAAACGTCGATCCCGCAATTGCCGCAGCGTCTCTCGCTGCTCGTCGGTGAGGTCGACACTGACTTGCCGCGAACTGTAGCGCACCAAGTCGCCTCCGCTCCCCGTCTCCCTTTCATTCGCCGGTGGGCTGGCGCACGCGGCGAGTCCCACGAGAAGCCCAACACCCACCACGGGCAGGACAAAAATTTGCGGTAGTTTGATCGAATTCATGCATTTAGGAGGACGAGAGAGCGCCCCTATAATAGGAACCCGCATTGCCCGCCACAAATGACATTTTCTTGCCAACGCATTAGCCGTTCTACAAGGTTTTGCCATGCGCCCCCTGCGCCCCTCGCGCCACATGCGCCGCCTTCCGCCCCTAAACGCACTGCGCAGTTTCGAGGCCGCCGGGCGTCTGAATAGCCTGACGCTCGCCGCCGATGCGCTGAACGTCACGCAAAGTGCCGTCGCCCAGCAAATTCGCGCTCTCGAGTCTTTTCTCGGTCAGAAATTATTTGAGCGCGATGGTCGCTCAGTGCGGTTGACGGTGCGTGGCCGCCACTACTGGACCGACGTCACCGCCTGCCTCGGCCGCCTTGCCGAAGCGACCGAGCAGATGCTGGACAGCACCACCCACCTGCCGATTCGCGTGAATGCGTCCACGTCGTTCACCCATGCGTGGCTGCTGCCGCAACTCGCCGATTTCCGCACGCATCATCCAGACATCGATGTCGAACTCATCGCGACGCCAGATCAGCACGTGGCGCACATCGACGAAACCAGCGACGTCGTCATTCGCCGATACACACCTGAGCTACGTCGACAGGGCTTCACGTCGAAACCGTGGCTACGCAGCGAAGCGGTCGCCGTCTGTGCGCCCGACCATCCTGGGCTTGCTGACGTCCGTACTCCCGCGGACCTGCTTCGCGCCCCATTGCTGCACTACGCAGGCCTTCCGCAAGGCTGGCAGTACTGGTTCCACTGCGCTCAGGTGAGCGTGGGCGAAACGCTGCGCGGAACGATCTTCGATGAGTTTCTGCTGGTGCTAAGAGCCGCGTCGAGCGGTCATGGCATCTGTCTCGCCCCACGCGCAGTCATTCAGGACGATCTGGACCGTGGGCGGCTGGTGGCCCTCTTCGACGACACGGTACGCCTCGAAGGCCCGCCCTATCACTGCCTGTATCGAACCGACGACGACGCCCGCCTGACCACGTTCATCGACTGGCTCATGAACCGGCCGCATGCGATGCATCGGCCCGCAGAAAGCGCTTGATCCAGCGGATAACGTAATGCCCGCTGCCGGGCCCCGCCGAGACAGAACTGAACATTGACGGCGGCGGACTTGGCAGCCGCTCGCGACATCACGTTGTACGATAACAATTTCGTCGTGAACGACATGACGGGCAGACGGAATCATCCGCTCGCCGCACCTCGCAAATGACGACGCAGGCCCGCCACGTGGCGCTACAAATCAAAGGATGTAGCCCGCGAACACGCCGAATTTCGCGTGCAAAAGGGTATACCCGAAAAGGCATTCGAAAGAACTTTCCATAAAATGTTGTCTGACAACATACAACGGCGTTGAATCTCCCCCGTATCTCCCATCCATTCTTTCGTCAGACAAGGTCTCACTCGCCATGCCCCGTACCCCCATCGTTACTGCGTTGCGCGTCGTTCCGGTTGCCGGACGCGACAGCATGCTGCTGAATCTGAGCGGCGCCCACGGCCCGTTCTTCACGCGCAATCTGGTGATCTTGCAAGACAGCGCCGGACACACCGGCGTTGGTGAAGTCCCCGGCGGCGAGTCGATTCGCAAGACCCTCGAGGATGCACGCCCGTATGTCGTCGGCCAATCCGTCGCCAACGTGCAAGCGATTCTCGGTCAGACACGCCGCGCGTTTGCCGATCGCGACGCCGGCGGCCGGGGCCTGCAAACCTTCGACCTGCGCACGACGATTCATGCCGTCACGGCGCTCGAAGCAGCGCTGCTCGACCTGCTGGGCCAACATCTGGAAGTGCCGGTCGCTGCGCTGCTTGGCGAAGGTCAGCAACGCAGCGAGGTCGCGATGCTGGGCTATCTCTTCTTCATTGGCGATCGTCATGCGACGGACCTGCCTTACGACGACAACCGCCACGCGCGCGACGATTGGGAGCGCGTACGCACGGAAGTCGCGATGACGCCCGAGGCTGTGGTTCGACTGGCGGAAGCGGCACACGCGCGGTATGGCTTTCAGGACTTCAAGCTCAAAGGCGGCGTACTCGAGGGCGACGCCGAAATCGAGGCGGTCACCGCACTGGCCAAGCGCTTTCCGCAGGCGCGCGTCACGCTCGATCCGAACGGCGCGTGGTCGCTCGCAGAAGCGGTTCGCCTGTGCCGCGACAAACACGATGTGCTGGCCTACGCAGAGGATCCCTGCGGTGCAGAAAACGGCTATTCGGGCCGCGAAGTGATGACCGAGTTCCGGCGCGCCACCGGCCTGCCGACAGCCACCAACATGATCGCGACGGACTGGCGTCAGATGGGCCATGCGATTCAATTGCAGTCGGTCGACATTCCGCTCGCCGACCCGCATTTCTGGACGATGCAGGGTTCGGTACGCGTTGCGCAAATGTGTAACGACTGGGGGCTGACGTGGGGCTCGCATTCGAACAATCACTTCGACGTGTCGTTGGCGATGTTCACGCATGTGGCTGCTGCTGCCCCCGGCAATATCACGGCCATCGATACGCATTGGATCTGGCAAGACGGTCAGTATCTGACGCAAAAACCGCTGCAAATCGTGAATGGCAAGGTGCAGGTGCCGACAACTCCGGGGCTGGGTGTCACGCTCGATATGGATGCCGTGGAAGCCGCCCACGCGCAATATCTCGAACACGGATTGGGCGCGCGCGACGACAGCGTGGCGATGCAGTATCTGATTTCCGACTGGAAATTCGATCCGAAGCGGCCTTGTCTGGTGCGCTAAACGAGAGGTTTGCCGAAAAATTGCGCAGCGCCTGTCATGGCGCTGTCGCAATGCGAGCGAATTGCGTGATATCGAAAAATCACGCGAAACATCCGCAAGGGGATTTTTGAGCAGAGATAGCGAGAATTAACGCTGCAAAAGAGTGAGGAAACGCAGCGAGAGATTCACCAAATGGCGTCCAGAAATGAAAAAAGCCTGTCCAACTTTCGTTGAACAGGCTTTCTTACTTGGCGGAGCGGACGGGGCTCGAACCCGCGACCCCCGGCGTGACAGGCCGGTATTCTAACCAACTGAACTACCGCTC